>NZ_CP176785.1:0-9093 GCF_046605565.1 Pseudomonas sp. L7 | reverse complement strand
TGCCGGTGGTGGCCATGCGCCGGACGCTGCGGGCGTAGAGCAGCCCGCCCTGGACGTTGCGGATCGGGGTCACCCGGTCGCTGAGCGGATCGATGACCTCGGCGATCAGTTGCCCAGGCTCCAGGTACTGCCCCGGTTTTGCGTGGAACACCAGCAGGCCGCCCAGCGGTGCGATCAATGGCTCCACGGCAGCCAGCGGGGTGGCGGGGTGGCGCAGCGGCGGCAATGCTGCGGGCTGACCTTCGATCACACCGCTGTGGGTGAGGAAATCGAGGATTGCCTGGCAGTCCTGGCTTGCCAGCTCGTGGTTGACGTCGGCCTGGCCGCGCAGCTCGACGGTCACCGAGAGGCTGCCCATGGGGATCGGGAAACGCTTGGCAAAACGCTGCTGCAGTTGCCACCACACCAGGCTGAAGCATTCGTCGAACGACTGCCCTCCGGAGTCGGTGGCCAGCAGGCTGGCCTGGGCGCCGAGGTAGCGTGCCAGCGGCTCGACCTGGGGCCAGGCGTCGGGAGTGGTGTAGAGGTGTTCGACGGCTTCGAAATCGCAGTGCAGGTCCAGCACCATGTCGGCATCGCAGGCCAGGCGCTGCAAGGCCAGGCGCTGGGATTGCAGGGGGGTGACGGCGGGGTGGCTGTCGAGCCCGCGGCGTAGATATTCACGGATCAGCGAGAGGTTGCGTGCCGGGTCTTGCGTGAGGTGGCTTTCGATCTGGTCGCCGATGCTGTCGGACAGGTCGACGAAATTGCGATTGAAGTTTTCCCCACTCTGCAACTCGAAGCGCCCCAATGGTGCGTCCAGCAGCACCTGTTCCAGGCCCACCGGGTTGGCCACTGGCACCAGCACCACCTCGCGGCGCAGCAGGCCTTGCTGGTGCAGTTCGTTCAAGCGCCGCTTGAGGTGCCAGGCCACCAGCATGCCGGGCAATTCGTCAGCGTGTAGCGATGCCTGGATGTATACCTTGCCGCCACCGCGCGGGCCGAAATGAAAGCTGTGCAACTGGCGGCAGATGCCGGGTACGGGGGACAGCAGTTCGTGGGTCGAGTGGTGCATGGGGGGCCTGATCTGCGCTGGGTTGTGAACGTGGACGACTGGAAATAGAAGCATAAACCAGGGATTTGTGCATGCGGGTGTGCGCAGAAGCGGCCACGGGCCTGGTTATACAGGGCCCAGCAAGCTCTGCAGGGTGGCCAGGTCGTCGGCCTCCTCGACCGGTTTGTCGAGCCGCCAGCGCAGCATGCGCGGGAAGCGCACGGCGATGCCGCTCTTGTGTCGCTTGGACAGGGCGATGCCTTCGAAACCCAACTCGAAGACCAGCGTCGGGGTGACGCTGCGCACCGGGCCGAAGGTGTCCACAGTGGTTTTGCGGATGATCGCATCGACCTTGCGCATCTCTTCGTCGCTCAAGCCTGAATAGGCTTTGGCGAAGGGCACCAGGTTGCGTTGCGCTGCTCCTGGTGGAGCATCCCAGACGGCGAAGGTGTAGTCGCTGTAGAGGCTGGCGCGTCGACCATGGCCGCGCTGGGCGTAGATCAGTACCGCATCGACGCTGAAGGGGTCGACCTTCCATTTCCACCACAGGCCCAGGTCCTTGGTGCGGCCGACGCCGTACAGGGCATCGCGCTTCTTCAGCATGAGCCCCTCCACCCCGAACTCGCGCGACTGCTCGCGTTGCTCGGCCAGGGCTGCCCAGTTCGATGCCTGCAACAGGGGTGAAAGCCGCACAGGGGCCAGGGGGTGTTCGACCAGCACGCGCTCCAGTTGCCTGCGGCGCTCATGCTGTAGGCGGTTGCGCCAGTCCTCGCCGTGCCATTCCAGCAGGTCGTAGGCTTGCAGCACCACCGGCGCATCGGCCAGCAGCTTGCGGCCCAGGGTCTTGCGGCCCAGGCGCTGCTGGAGCAGGGCAAAGGGCTGCACCGCCAGGGTGTCGTCGCAGATGCCAGGCTTCCATACCAGAATCTCGCCATCGAGCACGGTGCCGTCAGGCAAGGTCTCTGTCAGGCTGTGCAATTCGGGAAAACGCTCGGTGACCAGTTCCTCGCCCCGTGACCAGATCCACAACTGGCCGTCGCGCTTGACCACCTGGGCGCGGATGCCATCCCACTTCCATTCCGCCTGCCAGTCCTCGACCGGGCCGAGCAGTATCTCGAACTGTTCCAGCGGCGCCTGCAGGGCGTGGGCGAGAAAGAACGGGTAGGGCTGGCCGCCGCGCTGGGCGTGTTCGTCGGCGGACTCGGGGGCGATCAGCTTCAGGTAGCTTTCAGCAACGGGGCGATGAGCCAGGTCGGTGTAGCCGACCAGGCGCTGGGCTACACGCTTGGCATCCAGCCCCGACAACTGCGCCAGCGCCCGGGTGACCAGCAGCTTGGAGACGCCGACACGGAAGCTGCCGGTAATCAATTTCAGGCACAGCATCAGGCTGGGGCGGTCCAGCCGTTCCCACAGTGCCGGCAAGCGCTGGCGTACCTCGTCCGCAGGTTGCCCGCGCAAGGGCAGCAGGTGCTGCTCGACCCACAGGGCCAGGCCCTCGTCGGTATCGTGTCGGTGCTGGGGCAACAGCAGGGAAATGGTCTCGGCCAGGTCGCCGACAGCCTGGTAGCTCTCTTCGAACAGCCAGTCGGGCAGGTCTGCCAACTGTGTGGCCAGCTCGCGTAGCAGACGGGTCGGCACCAGTTGGCGCGGGCGGCCTCCGGCCAGGAAGTACACCGCCCAGGCCGCATCGGCGGCGGGAGCCTGGGCGAAATAGTCGCGCAGGGCCTGCAGCTTGGCGTTGCTCGAAGTGGTGGCGTCCAGGCGCAGGTAGAGTTCGGCGAAGGCCTTCATGTGGCGCTCTCCGACGGGGGCGTGTCGTCTTCCTCGCCGTATTCGGTGGCGAAGGCCCGGGCGTCGAGGCCCTGTTCGCACAGGTAGCGCACCAGCACGTTGACCGAGCCGTGGGTGACCATTACCCGTTCGGCACCGGTTTCGCCGATTGCCCACAGCAGCCCAGGCCAGTCGGCATGGTCGGAGAGGACGAAGCCGCGATCGACGCCACGCCGGCGTCGAGTGCCACGCAGCAGCATCCAGCCACTGGCGAAGGCATCGCTGTAGTCGCCGAAACGACGCATCCAGCTACTGCCACCTGCCGAGGGTGGTGCCAGCACCAGGGCTTCGCGCAGCCGTGGGTCGTTGCGTGGCAGATCTCCGGCGTACAGGGTGTCGGGCAGGGCGATCCCGGCTTCGCGATAGACGCGGTTGAGCGGCTCGACCGCGCCGTGCACTACGATCGGCCCTATATCTGCGTCCAGCCCGTGGAGAATGCGCTGGGCCTTGCCGAAGGCGTAGCAGAACAGCACGCTGGCCTTGCCCTGGTCACGATTGGCGCGCCACCAGGCATTGATGCCGCTGAACACCTCGGCCTGCGAGGGCCAGCGATAGATCGGCAGGCCGAAGGTGGATTCGGTGATGAAGGTGTGGCAGCGCACCGGCTCGAACGGCGCGCAGGTGCCGTCGGGCTCAACCTTGTAGTCGCCCGAGGCGACCCACACCTGGCCCTGGTATTCCAGGCGCACCTGGGCCGAGCCAAGTACATGGCCGGCAGGGTGGAAGCTCAAGGTGACACCGTGATGCTGCAGACGCTCCCCATAGGGTAGGGTCTGCAGGGCGATATCCTGGCCAAGACGGCTGCGCAGGATACCGGCGCCGGGCTCGGCGCACAGGTAATGGCCGTTGCCGGTGCGCGCATGGTCGCCGTGCCCATGGGTGATCACCGCACGGTCAACCGGGCGCCAGGGGTCGATGTAGAAGTTCCCGGGCGGGCAGTACAGCCCTTCGGGGCGGGCGATGACGAGGTCCATGGCGTTCGCGCTGGCTGGGGTTACCAGTTAGGAGCGCAGCGCTGGCCTGGAAGTTCGGATGGCGTGGTGCTGGCGAGCGGCCCGGACGGGCCGCTCGGGGTTACTGCCTACTTGCCCGGCACCAGCGTCAGGCGCTGGCTGCCATAGGCGCGGGCAAAGTTCTGCGGTTGCAGCGGCAGGCTCATGAAGCGCCCCTTGAACCAGGCGTCCAGGCCGTCACCGTAGTGAGGGCTGGCCGGGTTGCCGGACTGGCCGCTGCTGGTCAGGATCTGCAGCGGTTCGGTCTGGCCGAAGTCGACGACCATGCGCGCGGAGGCCGGCAGGCTGGTTTCGAAACCGTTGCCCCAGGCGTAAGGGGTCAGGGCCAGGGTGCTGAAGTCACCGCCAGTGGCCATCGGCGCGCGGCTGAGGCTGTCGCCGAGCCCGTGGTAGCTCGGTGCGGGCCAGCGGTACTGGTGCAGCTTGCCCCATTGCCAGGCACGCCGGTCGGCGCCCATCTGGGCGACACCGGCATCCACAGCAGCGGCCAGGCTGCGGGCAAGGATGGTCGGTTTGTCTTCTTTCTGCGGCGTGTTGCGGTCATCCCAGAACGGGCTGTCTTCGCGGCCAAGCAGGTGATCGGCCTGGGCCGAGTAGGACAGCCGGGCGTTGCTGACGAACGCTTGCCAGGCCGGGGAGGACTCGGGGCCGAGCTCGTCGAGGAAGGTCTGGCGGGTGACGGCCTGGAGGAACAGTTCGTACAGCGCCGCATCGGCCGAGACCGGGCTCAGGCGGCCATCGAAGGCCTTGAGCCGGGTGAGGGCTTCGCGGGCCTTGTCGCGCTGTTCGGCGGGCAGGGCATCGATGGCCTGTTTGAGCGGCTGGGCCATGCCAGGGGCGTCGAACATGCGCTTGAGCTTGTCGGCCAGCAGGGTGACCTGGTCGTTCTGCAGGGCCATCAGGCTGCGGCTGTCATGACGCCCGTTGGCGGCCAACTGGCCCAGGCGCTCGGCGCGTTCGGGATAGTACCAGGTGCTGGACAACTGCATGCCGTAGCCCTTGGGCAGGCTACGTTGGTTGGCATGGCCGATCCAGCCGCTGGGCGGATCCTGGTCGTAGGGGTGAAGCATTGCATCGGCGAAACCGTCCCAGTCGAAGCGTCCGTCCCAGCCCGGCGAGGGCAGCAGGCCCTGGCCTTCGCGGCGATTGGGGTAGCGGCCGCTGACCTGCCAGCCGATGTGCTCGGGCTCGGCGAAGACGAAGTTCAGCGCAGCGGCGCCGATCTCGCGGGTGCTGTCGAAAGCACGTTCGATGTTGCTGGCGCGGGTAAGGTCGAACAGCGCATCGAGGCTTTTGTCGTCCTTGAGCTGCGGCAGGTGCAGGGCCAGGCCATAGCCGTTGCCGGGTTGTCCGAGCAGGGTGCCGTGGCGGGTGTCGTACAGCACTTCGCGCACCGGGCGCTGGCCGCGCACGAAGAAGGTTTCGTTGCGCGCGCGGGCCGGCTGCCACTTACCGTCGGCCAGGTAGGTGAGTTGGCTGCCCTGGCGGCGCAGTTGCTCGAGGAACAAGTCCTGGTTGTCGGCCATCACCGCGCTGCTGCTCCAGGCCAGCTTGCCGTTGTAGCCGGCCAGCACGATCGGCAGGCCGGGCAGCGACAGGCCGGCGACCTGGTACTTGCCGGTATGGATCTGCACCGGGCTCAGCGCCCAGGCGGCGCGGCTGTCGCTGGCCAGCAGGCTCTTGCCGCTGCGGCTGCGCAGCGGGCCCAGGGCCAGGTTCGAGGAGCCGGGGCTGCCCAGCAGGTCGAGGTCGGCAAGCTTCTGGCTGGCGGCGGCGACGTCGTTCAGGCCGGGGATCTGGCTGGCCAGGTTGATGCCCTTGAGCTTGTCGGTTTCGCCCTCGGCCAGAGGCTCGTCGGGTGCACCGGGCAGCAGCCAGGCAAGCTTGTCGCTGCCGATCTTCTGCGCCAGGGTCAGGGCCGAGAGTTCTTCCTGCAGGTTCACCGACTGGCTGAAGGCATAGAGGCTGAAGATCAGCGCCGAGTCTTCGGGCTTCCAGTATTCGGGGCGATAGCCGCTGCGGGCGAGTTCGGCCGGCAGCTTGTCGCGGTAGCGGAACAGATAGGCGTTGACCCCGCGGGCATAGACCTCGAAGAAGCGCTTCAGGCGCGGCGAGGCGTCGGCATACAGCTGGCCGGCGCTCTGCTTGAGGTTGGCCGCGCGCATCAGGCGGTCGATGTCCAGGGCTTCGCTGCCCGCGATCTCGGCCAGTCGCCCCTGGGCGAGCAGGCGCATGGCGACCATCTGTTCGATGCGGTCGCCAGCATGGACGTAGCCGAGGCTGAACAGCGCGTCATGGAAACTGCTGCTCTCGATCAGTGGTGCGCCCATGGCGTTGCGCCGTACCGAGACGTTCTGCGCCAGGCCTTTGAGCGGCTGGACGCCGGTGGTCGGTGGCACGCTGTCCTGGTAGCCGCCCATCTGGCAGCCGGCAAGCCCGAGCATGCCGAGCAGCACGGCGCTGGTGCCGAACCGAGGGCGGAAGGGAGGAAACACGGGGGCGGCCATGACGAGGGCTCCTGGGCGGCGTGGCGGGGTCGGAAAGGCGCTAAAGGTAGGGCGGCGCGCGTCGGGCTGCAAGCGGCAAACGCAGCGCCACCCGGAGTCGCGTTACGCGCCGTGGCACTTCTTGAATTTCTTCTCGCTGCCGCATGGGCATGGATCGTTGCGTCCGACGTCCTTCAGGGCGTTGCGCACCGGTTCCTGGTGGCCGTGGTTGCAGTGCGGGCCGTGCACATGGCCGTGCTCATGATCATGGTGATGATCGTGACCGTGGTTGCAGTCGGGGCCATGGACATGGGGTTGCTGGGTCATTGCGGGTTACTCCGGTTGAAAATCGCCGGGGATTATCTCACCACTGCGCGACAAGTGCAGGTCCCGTTGACTGATCAGGCCGGTATTGAGTTCGCCTTGCAGGGTGTAGTGCAGCGGATCGCCGCTTTTCAGCAGCTTGGCGAGGGGCTTGAGGTGCTGCCACAGGTTGGTGCGCGCGGTGATCTTGAAGGTACGCCGGGCATGGCCGCCGACACTGCGCCAGATACTGGTCTCGTCCTGCACCAGCAGCAGGTCGTTGAGCCGGATTGCGTACGACAGGCTGCGGATGAACAGGCGGCTGTCGTTGGGGTTGTCGATGCGCAGGTGCAGGACGAACTCCTGCTGGTGCAGGCGCGCCTTGACGGTTTCCACCCTGACCAGGTGCACCTCGGGCTCGCGCCAGTGGTTGCCGCCCCATCCCGCACAGCCCCCCAGCAAGGCCAGGGTGAGGCCGAGCAGGAGCAGGCGGGCCAGGGCATTCATCATTGATTACCGAGGTAGCTGGCGCAGCATTTCTTGAATTTCTGCCCGCTGGCACAGGGGCAGGGGTCGTTGCGTCCGGCCTTGAGCTCGACGGTCGGGTCGATGAAGTACCAGCGCCCGCCATTCTGTACGAACGCCGAGCGCTCGCGGTGCTGGTGGTCGCCCTGCTGGTCGTGCCAGCGTGCGGTGAAGGTGACGAACGCATGCTCCGGCTGCCCGCCCAGGACCTGTGCGCTTTCCACCTCCAACCCCAGCCAAGTGCTCTGTGCACTCCAGGCGGCAATGCCGGCACGGTCCAGCCCGGCCTGTTGGGCGGGAAGCGTGGTAGCTACCAGGTAATCCACCAGCCCCAGCACATAGGCGCTGTAGCGCGAGCGCATCAGTGCCTGGGCATCCGGTGCCGGGGTGCCGGCATGGTAGTGCCCGCAGCATGCGTCGAGAAGATTGCCGCTGCCGCAGGGGCAGACCGAGACACTCATGAAATCACCACCAGTACTTGCCAAAGTTTTGCGGATTCGCCCAGAACTTGGCATTGAGCCAGTCCGGGACCTGCTTGTAGTCATGTAGATCATAGGTGAACAGGCTCAGCACCTGTTCGTCGCGACGGAATTTCTCGCTGGCCGACAGCGCCAGGGCGAAGAAATCGGTGTCCTGCCAGCCACAGGCGGACAGGTCGGCCAGTACCGCGACCCTGCTGGCATTCAGATTGCGAATGCCGCCGAGCAGTTCCAGCCCACTGCGCTTGGGCAAGTGCTCCAGGCAATCGACCAGCACCGCGAGGTCGAAACGTTGCGCTGCCAGGTCGGCAGGCAGCGGGCCTGGCAGCGCCTCTGACAGCACTACCGCCGGGTGGGCTGCGGCGAAGGCCTCCAGGGCCGGGAAACGTGTGCCGACCAATAGCAGGCGCGCGGGGGCGAAGCGCTCGAGAAGGGCCGCCAGGGCCTGTTGGGGGGTACGCTGGGAGAAACCGTCGGTCATTGCCAATCCTCGTTCAGGTCGCTCAAGACTAGCGGTCCCAGCCCTGGCGGCAAAGAGGCGCGGCGTCGCGTCGTGGCCTATTGCTGGCAGAGAGGGAATAGGCGGTCTTTACTCCCAGAGCATCGGTTTTGCACCGATCCCCCTAGGAGAAGCAACGAAAATGAGCATAGTACGCACAGCGATACCCCTGGTTCTGCTCACCAGTGTGTTGACTGGTTGTGCAGGTTTGCAAAAAACCGACTGGCCGAAGTGTGCTGCCGTCGGGGGCGTGGGAGGCGCAGCCCTGGGCGCCATCGAAAGCTCCAGTTGGGCCGGCTGGGGCGCGTTGCTCGGCGGTGGCCTGGCGGCGGGCTACTGCTGGGCCCATGGCGACGGTGACGAAGATGGCGATGGCGTGCCCGACAGCCGTGACAAGTGCCCTGGCACCCCGCGGGGGGTGCAGGTCGATGCCAACGGTTGCCCGCCCGAGCCGGTCGCCGTGGTCGAGGAAGTCGTCGTGGTCGAGAAGGAGGAAGTCATCGTCATTCGTGACGTGCACTTCGAGTTCGATTCCGCGCGCCTGACTGCCACCGACAAGGAACGCCTGAACACCATTGCCACGCGCCTGAAGCAGGAAGCGCCGAGCGCTCGTCTGAGCGTGACCGGCCACACCGACAGCGTCGGCTCCGACCGCTACAACCAGAAACTCTCCGAACGTCGTGCCCACTCGGTGACCGACTATCTGGTGAGCAGCGGCGTGCCACGCAGCAGCTTCGTTTCGGTAGTGGGGGCAGGCGAGGCCCAGCCGGTGGCTGACAATGCCACGGCTGATGGTCGTGCGATGAACCGGCGCACCGAGATCAAGATCCAGCGCTGACGGCCCGCGCCCACGTCTTTAGCCGTGGCGTGGGCGCATTCACCGGGGACATGATCCATGAATACCTTGTCGAAGACGGCTGTGTCG
>NZ_CP176784.1:4802500-5580718 GCF_046605565.1 Pseudomonas sp. L7 | reverse complement strand
GCACTGCTGCCAAAGTTCCACTGACACGGATATCCCCTGAGTTGAAAGCCGGATGAGGCAAAAACAAACCGCCATTGTACCGGGCGAGCAGTCACTTATCCACATGTCGTGGTGTGTTGAGCTGTGCCAAATCAGTCATTTGGCGGCAAAAACGACCTTTCAAGCGGAAAATAAGCCCTGTGGATAACGGCACATGAGGGCTATGCACAACCCTGGGCTCAGCACTGTGGATAATTCATCTGTGGATAAATGCCTGTTCCATCCACAGCTTTTCCGCGGGTCCGGCACAGCCAGAGCACCTGTTACCGACATACTTATGATTCTCTGTACAGTCGATGGATTGTGGCCTGCAATAGGTTATCCACAGATACTTATCCACTTAAGATCTATAAGTTCTTCAAAAAAGCTTTCTATATGTCTCTCTTTTTTTACATGTTGAGCATCTGTTCCGTATGAATCAACCGGTCCCTCAGGCTGCCAGAGGGGAAAGGTCGTCTATAAGGAATGCTGGTTGGAAATTGACCTATCGGCTTGCTTTCTCTAGAATCGCCGGTCTCTTAAAAAGGGGGCCATCCCGGCCCGTTGTCGACAACCCAGGTAACACGCCATGAAACGTACTTTCCAACCAAGCACCATCAAGCGCGCGCGCACCCACGGTTTCCGTGCCCGTATGGCCACCAAGAACGGCCGCGCTGTTCTGTCGCGTCGTCGTGCCAAAGGCCGTAAGCGTTTGGCAATTTGATTTTTCGGCACAGGTGGTGAGTCAGGACTTCAGTCGGGATAAGCGACTGCTTACACCCCGGCATTTCAAAGCAGTCTTCGACTCCCCAACCGGCAAGGTTCCAGGGAAAAGCCTGCTCATCCTTGCCCGCGAGAACGGCCTCGATCATCCACGCCTCGGCCTGGTGATCGGCAAGAAGAGCGTCAAGCTCGCCGTTCAACGCAACCGCCTCAAACGCCTGATGCGCGACTCATTCCGTCTGAACCAGCAAAGTCTGGCCGGGCTGGATATCGTGATCGTCGCGCGCAAGGGGTTGGGTGAGATAGAAAACCCAGAATTGCACCAACACTTTGGCAAACTCTGGAAGCGCCTGGCCCGCAGTCGGCCCTCTCCAGCGGTACCTGCCGATTCCGCACGGGTAGACAGTCACAATGCGTAAACTGGCCCTCGTTCCGATCCAGTTCTACCGTTACGCCATTAGTCCTCTGATGGCCAGTCACTGTCGTTTCTACCCCAGTTGCTCCTGTTACGCGTATGAAGCCATAGAAAACCATGGCCTCTTGCGTGGCGGGTGGCTTGCCGTTCGTCGCCTGGGTCGTTGTCATCCGTGGAATGATGGCGGTTTCGATCCCGTCCCGCCTGCTCCTTCCTCCCGAACTTCTTCGATAGCCGAGTAATCATGGATATTAAACGCACGATCCTGATCGTCGCCCTGGCAATCGTGTCCTACGTTCTGGTCCTCAAGTGGAACCAGGACTATGGTCAGGCAGCCCTGCCGACTCAGCATACTGCTGCCAGCAACGCTGCACCGGCTCTGCCGGACACCGTGCCGGCCGGCAATAACGGCGCCAGCGCCGATGTGCCGAGCGCCAATGCCGAAGCCAGCCCCGCTGAAATCGCGCCAGTCGCGCTCAGCAAGGACCTGATCCGGGTCAAGACCGATGTCCTGGACCTGGCTATCGACCCGGTCGGCGGTGACATCGTCCAGCTGACCTTGCCCAAGTACCCACGCCGTCAGGATCATCCGGACATCGCCTTCCAGTTGTTCGACAACGGCGGCGAGCGTGTCTATCTGGCGCAGAGCGGCCTGACCGGCGCGAATGGCCCGGACGCCCGTTCGAGCGGTCGTCCCCTGTACGCTGCCGACCAGAAGAGCTTCCAGCTGACCGACGGTCAGGACCAACTGGTGGTCGACCTCAAGTTCAGCGATAACGGCGTCAACTACATCAAGCGCTTCAGCTTCAAGCGCGGTGAGTACGACCTGACCGTCAGCTACCTGATCGACAACCAGAGCGGTGCAGCCTGGACCGGCAACATGTTTGCCCAGCTCAAGCGTGACGCCAGCTCCGATCCTTCCTCGAGCACCGCGACCGGTACCGCGACTTACCTGGGCGCTGCCCTGTGGACAAGTTCGGAGCCGTACAAGAAGGTGTCGATGAAGGACATCGACAAAGGTAATTTGAAAGAAAATGTGTCTGGCGGCTGGGTAGCATGGCTGCAGCACTACTTCGTGACCGCGTGGATTCCGGCCAAGTCGGACAACAACGTGGTCCAGACCCGCAAGGACAGCCAGGGCAACTACATCATCGGCTACACCGGCCCGGCGCTGAACGTTCCTGCCGGCGGTAAGGTAGAGACCAGCGCCATGCTGTACGCAGGTCCGAAGATCCAGTCCAAGCTCAAGGAGTTGTCCCCAGGCCTGGAGCTGACCGTCGACTACGGCTTCCTGTGGTTCATCGCTCAGCCGATCTTCTGGCTGCTGCAACATATCCACAGCCTGCTGGGTAACTGGGGCTGGTCGATCATCGTTCTGACCATGCTCATCAAGGGTCTGTTCTTCCCGCTGTCGGCTGCCAGCTACCGCTCGATGGCGCGCATGCGTGCCGTGGCGCCGAAACTGGCCCAGCTCAAGGAACGCTTCGGTGACGATCGCCAGAAGATGTCCCAGGCGATGATGGAGCTGTACAAGAAAGAGAAGATCAACCCGCTGGGCGGCTGCCTGCCGATCCTGGTGCAGATGCCAGTGTTCCTGGCCCTGTACTGGGTACTGCTGGAAAGCGTCGAGATGCGCCAGGCCCCGTGGATGCTGTGGATTACCGACCTGTCGATCAAGGATCCATTCTTCATCCTGCCGATCATCATGGGCGCCACCATGTTCATCCAGCAGCGTCTGAACCCGACCCCACCGGATCCGATGCAGGCGAAGGTCATGAAAATGATGCCAATCATCTTCACCTTCTTCTTCCTGTGGTTCCCGGCAGGTCTGGTGCTGTACTGGGTTGTGAACAACTGCCTGTCGATCACTCAGCAGTGGTACATCACCCGCCGTATCGAAGCAGCCACGAAAAAAGCGGCTGCTTGACAGGTTGACCCGTTAGCCTGTGAATAAAAACGCCCCTTCGTGGGGCGTTTTTGCTATCCGTCGTTTTGTCGTAGAGGCTTTCGAGCATGAACACCGTGCGTGAAACCATTGCCGCCATCGCCACCGCCCAGGGCCGCGGTGGCGTCGGTATCGTCCGCTTGTCCGGGCCACTGGCCAGCCAGGCCGGGCAGGCCATCACCGGCCGCACACTGACTCCGCGCCATGCCCACTACGGGCCATTTCGTGCCGACGGTGGTTTGGTCCTGGATGAAGGCATTGCGCTGTTCTTCCCTGGCCCCAACTCGTTCACTGGTGAAGACGTCCTGGAACTGCAGGGGCATGGAGGGCCGGTGGTGCTCGACATGCTGTTGCAGCGCTGTGTCGAGTTGGGTTGTCGTCTCGCCCGTCCTGGCGAGTTCAGCGAGCGGGCGTTCCTCAACGATAAACTCGACCTGGCCCAGGCCGAAGCGATCGCCGACCTGATCGAAGCCAGTTCCACCCAAGCCGCACGCAATGCGTTGCGCTCGCTGCAGGGGGCGTTTTCCAAGCGGGTGCATGCATTGACCGAAGCGCTGATCGCCCTGCGCATCTACGTTGAAGCGGCGATCGACTTCCCGGAGGAGGAAATCGACTTTCTCGCCGATGGCCATGTGCTGAAGATGCTGGAAGCCGTCCGGGACGACTTGTCCACAGTTCAGCGTGAGGCGGGGCAGGGGGCGTTGCTGCGTGACGGCATGACGGTGGTGATTGCAGGCCGTCCGAATGCCGGCAAATCGAGCCTGCTGAACCAATTGGCCGGACGCGAGGCGGCGATCGTCACCGACATCGCCGGCACCACCCGGGACATCCTGCGCGAACATATCCACATCGATGGCATGCCGTTGCACGTGGTGGATACCGCAGGTCTGCGCGATACCGACGATCATGTGGAAAAGATTGGCGTGGAACGCGCACTCAAGGCGATTGGCGAGGCAGACCGGGTACTGCTAGTGGTGGATTCCACTGCGCCCGAGGCAAACGATCCGTTCGCCTTGTGGCCGGAGTTCCTCGATCAACGGCCGGACCCTGCAAAAGTCACGCTGATTCGCAACAAGGCCGACCTGAGTGGCGAGAGCGTCGGTATTGAGCAGAGTGATGATGGCCACGTGACGATCACCCTCAGTGCGAAGGGCGACGCTACAGGCCTGGATCTGCTGCGTGATCACCTCAAGGCCTGCATGGGTTACGAACAGACTGCGGAAAGCAGCTTCAGTGCGCGCAGGCGGCATCTGGATGCACTGCGCCAGGCCAGCGCCCATCTCGATCATGGTCATGCCCAGCTGACACTCGCTGGTGCCGGTGAGTTGCTGGCAGAGGACCTGCGCCATGCTCAACAGGCCCTGGGAGAGATCACCGGCGCATTCAGCTCGGATGACCTGTTGGGAAGGATCTTCTCGAGCTTCTGTATCGGTAAATAATCCACAGCTCGGCAACACCAAGGCCGCTCCAGCCAGGAGCGGCTTTTTTTTGCCTGTCAGAAACGTGGGCTTGCCCGCGAATCGATTACCCACTGTAGATCTCATCCACAGACCGAAAACCATCACCAGGAGCCCTGTGGAAAACTGACCTTCAGGTCCGTTGATAACCAGGATTTTTTTCTGAGGACAATCCTGCCTGTGGGTAACACGTACTTTAATCCACAGGTTAAACGCCGTTATCCAGAACCCTCAACCCCCCTTCGACACAGGGTTATGATTCTCTGAAGGAAGCATGGATACTGACCTCAATGCACTTATCCACATGTGGATAGCCGCCTAAGAATAAACATAAAAACAAAGCTTTTATAAATTTTTCCTTTTTGATTTCTATTGCCGCCATTCATCCACAGACTGGTCAAAATTTGCTCAGACGGTTTCACTAGAGCGGGTGAAGTCCCTATACTTGTCGGCTTACCTTCTCTATTCGCAAAACAGGCACGAGGTGCGTGGTGGATTTCCCTTCCCGTTTTGAAGTGATCGTCATCGGCGGCGGCCATGCCGGTACCGAGGCTGCGCTTGCGTCCGCACGCATGGGGGTGAAAACCCTGCTGCTGACCCATAACGTGGAAACCCTCGGTCACATGAGTTGCAACCCGGCCATCGGTGGTATCGGCAAGAGCCACCTGGTCAAGGAAATCGATGCACTCGGCGGCGCCATGGCGCTTGCCACCGACAAGAGCGGCATCCAGTTCCGCATCCTGAACAACCGCAAGGGCCCGGCTGTGCGCGCCACCCGTGCACAGGCCGACCGCGCCATCTACAAGGCCGTGGTCCGCGAGATCCTGGAAAACCAGCCGAACCTGTGGATATTCCAACAGTCCTGCGATGACCTGATCGTCGAGCAGGACCAGGTCAAGGGCGTGGTGACACAGATGGGCCTGCGCTTCTTCGCCGACTCTGTGGTGCTGACTACCGGCACCTTCCTCGGTGGACTTATCCACATCGGCCTGCAGAACTACTCCGGTGGTCGCGCCGGTGATCCTCCCGCCATTGCCCTGGCTCATCGTCTGCGTGAACTGCCGCTGCGCGTTGGCCGTTTGAAAACCGGCACGCCGCCCCGTATCGATGGCCGCTCGGTAGACTTCTCGGTGATGGGCGAACAACCCGGCGATACCCCGATCCCGGTGATGTCGTTCATGGGTAATGCGCAGATGCACCCGCGCCAGGTCAGCTGCTGGATTACCCACACCAACGCCCGCACCCACGAGATCATCGCCTCGAACCTCGACCGCTCGCCGATGTACTCCGGTGTGATCGAAGGCATCGGCCCGCGCTACTGCCCGTCGATCGAGGACAAGATCCATCGCTTCGCCGACAAGGAAAGCCATCAGGTATTCATCGAGCCGGAAGGCCTGAATACCCATGAGCTGTATCCCAACGGCATCTCGACTTCGCTGCCATTCGATGTGCAGTTGCAGATCGTCCGTTCGATCCGCGGCATGGAGAACGCGCACATCGTGCGTCCGGGTTACGCCATCGAGTACGACTACTTCGACCCGCGTGACCTCAAGTACAGCCTCGAGACCAAGGTCATCGGCGGCCTGTTCTTCGCTGGCCAGATCAACGGCACCACCGGCTACGAAGAAGCCGGCGCCCAGGGCCTGCTGGCCGGTACCAACGCCGCACTGCGTGCGCAGGGCCGCGAAAGCTGGTGCCCGCGCCGTGACGAGGCGTACATCGGCGTACTGGTCGACGACCTGATTACCCTGGGCACCCAGGAGCCTTACCGCATGTTCACCTCGCGTGCCGAATACCGGCTGATCCTGCGCGAAGACAACGCTGATCTGCGCCTGACCGAGAAAGGCCGCGAGCTGGGGTTGGTCGACGATGAGCGCTGGGCCGCCTTCACCGCCAAGCGCGAAGGCATCGAGCGTGAAGAGCAGCGCATGAAGAGCACCTGGATCCGCCCGGGCACGCCGCAAGGCCAAGCCGTTGTGGATAAGTTCGGTACCCCGCTGGCCCACGAGTACAACCTGCTCAACCTGCTGGCGCGCCCCGAGATCGACTACGCCGGGCTGATCGAAGCCACGGGCGGTGATGTCATCGATCCCCAGGTGGCCGAACAGGTCGAGATCAAGACCAAGTACGCCGGCTACATCGATCGCCAGCAGGACGAGATCGCCCGTCTGCGCGCCAGCGAAGACACTCGCCTGCCTGTGGATATCGACTACGCTGGCATTTCCGGGTTGTCCAAGGAAATCCAGAGCAAGCTCGGCCAGACCCGTCCGGAAACCCTCGGCCAGGCTTCCCGTATTCCCGGCGTTACCCCGGCGGCAATTTCTCTGTTGCTGATTCACCTGAAAAAACGCGGCGCTGGCCGCGAATTGGAGCAAAGCGCTTGAGTTCCCTGGTCACCCCGCAACATGCCGAAGAGTTGTCCACAGGTGCGCGCCAGCTCGGAGTCGAGCTGAGTGCGCAGCAGCACGAACTGCTGCTTGGGTACCTGGCCCTGTTGATCAAATGGAACAAGGCCTACAACCTGACTGCAGTGCGCGATCCGGACGAGATGGTGTCGCGTCATCTGCTCGACAGCCTCAGCGTCATGCCGTTTATCCACAGCGACACGCAACGTTGGCTGGATGTTGGCAGCGGCGGCGGCATGCCGGGTATCCCGCTGGCTATCCTGCATCCGCACAAGCAGGTGACGGTGCTGGACAGCAATGGCAAGAAGACCCGCTTCCTGACGCAGGTGAAGATGGAGCTGAAACTCGACAACCTGACGGTTATCCACAGCCGTGTGGAAGAGGTTCAGCCCGAGCAACCGTTCTGCGGCATCATCTCCCGGGCGTTCAGCAGCATGGAGAATTTCACCAACTGGACCCGCCACCTGGGTGACGCCCGTACGCAATGGCTTGCAATGAAGGGGCTGCATCCTGCCGATGAACTGGTAGCATTGCCCGCAGACTTCACAGTGGAAAGCGAGCAGGCCCTGACCGTTCCAGGTTGCCAGGGCCAGCGCCATCTGCTGATACTGCGCCGCAAGGCTTGACTGGGAACACACGCAACAATGGCTAAGGTATTCGCAATCGCGAACCAGAAGGGTGGTGTCGGCAAGACCACCACCTGCATCAATCTCGCCGCATCGCTGGCCGCGACCAAGCGTCGCGTGCTGCTGATCGACCTCGATCCACAGGGCAATGCCACCATGGGCAGCGGTGTGGACAAGCACGAGCTCGAGCACTCGGTGTACGACCTGTTGATCGGGGAATGCGACCTGGCCCAGGCCATGCAGTACTCCGAGCACGGCGGCTTCCAGCTGTTGCCCGCCAACCGTGACCTCACCGCCGCAGAGGTGGTGCTGCTGGAAATGCAGATGAAGGAGAGCCGCCTGCGCAACGCGCTGGCGCCTATCCGCGACAACTACGACTACATCCTCATCGACTGCCCGCCTTCGTTGTCGATGCTGACGCTGAACGCCTTGGTCGCTTCCGATGGCGTGATTATCCCCATGCAGTGCGAGTACTACGCGCTGGAAGGCCTGAGCGACCTTGTGGATAACATCAAGCGCATCGCTGCCCGGTTGAACCCGGAGCTGAAGATCGAAGGCCTGCTGAGAACCATGTACGACCCGCGCCTGAGCCTGAACAACGATGTTTCGGCCCAGCTCAAGGAGCATTTCGGCGATCAGCTCTACGACACCGTGATACCGCGCAACATTCGCCTGGCCGAGGCTCCGAGCTTCGGTATGCCGGCGCTGGCCTACGACAAGCAATCACGTGGTGCGCTCGCCTACCTGGCCCTGGCTGGGGAACTGGTGCGCCGTCAGCGCCGTCAATCCCGCACTGCACAAACAACTTAAGGAATCCGCATGGCCATCAAGAAACGCGGTCTCGGACGTGGGTTGGATGCACTGCTCAGTGGTCCTTCCGTCAGCGCGCTCGAAGAGCAGGCTGTCACGGTCGACCAGAAGGAACTGCAGCGCCTGCCGGTCGAACTGATCCAGCGTGGCAAGTACCAACCTCGCCGTGACATGGACCCGGAGGCGCTGGAGGAGCTGGCGCATTCGATCCGCAATCATGGCGTGATGCAGCCGATCGTGGTTCGCCCGATTGGCGAAGGTCGCTACGAAATCATCGCCGGTGAGCGTCGCTGGCGCGCCACCCAGCAGGCAGGCCTGGACACTATCCCGGCCATGGTCCGCGAGGTGCCGGACGAAGCCGCCATCGCCATGGCGCTGATCGAAAACATCCAGCGCGAGGATCTCAACCCGCTGGAAGAAGCCCTTGCCCTGCAGCGGTTGCAGCAGGAGTTCGAGCTGACCCAGCAACAGGTGGCCGATGCCGTGGGCAAGTCGCGTGTCACCGTTGCCAACCTGCTGCGCCTGATCAGCCTTCCTGAGGCGATCAAGACCATGCTCGCCCACGGCGACCTGGAAATGGGCCATGCGCGCGCCTTGCTGGGGCTCGAGGAGAGCCGGCAGGAAGAAGGGGCGCGACATGTTGTCGCACGAGGCCTCACCGTGCGCCAAACCGAGGCACTGGTCCGTCAGTGGCTCAACGGCAAGCCTGAGCCGGTGGAATCGAGCAAACCTGATCCGGATATCGCCCGGCTGGAACAGCGGCTGGCAGAGCGCCTGGGCTCATCGGTGCAGATTCGCCATGGCGACAAGGGCAAGGGCCAGCTGGTCATCCGCTACAACTCCCTCGACGAGCTTCAGGGTGTACTTGCTCACATCCGCTGAAACAATTCCCGTTGTAGCGCGCAGTCGGAAATCACTACCCAAGAGTTGAATAGGGGTTAATCCACCCCTATACTCTGCGCGCATTTTGTCGGCACAAATTATGCCAAGTCATAGCTGACTGGGCAGTCGACTTTCGAGGAGCAGTTTTGATGGAAATCCGCACGCCAAACCGCCTGCCTTTCCATCGCTGGGCGGTTTTCCCGGTACTGCTGGCTCAATTTGGGGTGTTATTGCTGGCAACGTTGGTGTTGTGGCAGTGGCAGGGCAAGGTCAGCGGTTATTCGGGCCTCTGTGGAGGTTTGATCGGCTGGCTGCCCAACGTGTATTTCGCCTGGAAGGCTTTTCGCTTCAGCGGAGCCCGGGCGGCGCAGGCCATCGTCAAGTCGTTCTACGCAGGCGAGGCAGGCAAATTGATTTTGACGGCAGTGCTGTTCGCACTGACCTTTGCAGGAGTGAAGCCACTGGCGCCGTTAGCAGTATTCGGCGTCTTCCTGCTGACTCTCACGGTCAGCTGGTTCGCGCCACTGCTGATGAATAAAAGACTTTCGAGACCTTAGGGCGTTTGAGGCAACCATGGCAGCAGAAACCGCTTCGGGCTATATCCAGCACCACTTGCAGAACCTGACCTACGGTCAACTACCAGACGGCAGCTGGGGCCTGGCCCATTCGGCTGCCGAAGCCAAGGCAATGGGCTTCTGGGCATTCCACCTGGACACCCTGGGCTGGTCCGTTGCACTGGGTCTGATCTTCCTGTTCATCTTCCGCATGGCGGCCAAGAAGGCGACCTCCGGTCAGCCTGGTGCCCTGCAGAACTTCGTCGAAGTACTGGTCGACTTCGTTCACGGCAGCGTGAAGGACTCGTTCCACGGTCGTAGCCCGGTCATCGCACCGCTGGCCCTGACCATCTTCGTCTGGGTGTTCCTGATGAACGCCATCGACCTGGTACCGGTCGACTGGATTCCGCAGCTGGCGATCCTGATCTCGGGCGATCCGCACATTCCGTTCCGCGCCGTATCGACCACCGACCCGAACGCCACCCTGGGCATGGCCCTGAGCGTGTTCGCGCTGATCATCTTCTACAGCATCAAGGTCAAGGGCATCGGCGGCTTCATCGGCGAGCTCACGCTCCACCCGTTCGGTAGCAAGAACATCTTCGTGCAGATCCTGCTGATCCCGGTGAACTTCCTGCTGGAATTCGTCACCCTGATCGCCAAACCGATCTCCCTGGCACTGCGTCTGTTCGGCAACATGTATGCCGGCGAGCTGGTGTTCATCCTGATCGCCGTGATGTTCGGCACCGGCATCCTCTGGCTGAGCGGCCTGGGTGTGGTGCTGCAGTGGGCGTGGGCCGTGTTCCACATCCTGATCATCACTCTGCAAGCATTCATCTTCATGATGCTCACCATCGTCTACCTGTCGATGGCGCACGAAGATAACCATTAAGACCGCCTGGCGTGTCTGATAGTCTTCCCCGCCTGTTCGGGGGGAAGACTGAAAAAGTCCGCAAGGGCAGTTGTTTCAAACGATTTGTTTTACCGCTTCAATTAAAAAACCTAACCAATACGACGTAAAAGTCGGGAGGAAAGATGGAAACTGTAGTTGGTCTGACCGCTATCGCTGTTGCTCTGCTGATCGGCCTGGGTGCTCTGGGTACCGCCATTGGTTTCGGCCTGCTGGGCGGCAAGTTCCTGGAAGGCGCTGCTCGTCAGCCTGAGATGGTTCCGATGCTGCAGGTCAAAATGTTCATCGTTGCCGGTCTGCTCGACGCCGTAACCATGATCGGTGTTGGTATCGCTCTGTTCTTCACCTTCGCGAATCCCTTCGTTGGTCAGATCGCCGGCTAATCACTCGTTCCTACGAGTTGATTGGTGTGATGGACAAAGACCGAGCGAGGTGTTGGCGTGAACATTAATGCAACCCTGATTGGCCAATCCGTTGCTTTTCTGATTTTTGTGCTGTTCTGCATGAAGTATGTATGGCCTCCGGTCATCACTGCTCTGCACGAGCGCCAAAAGAAGATTGCCGACGGCTTGGACGCTGCCAACCGCGCAGCTCGCGACCTGGAGCTGGCCCAAGAGAAAGCGGGTCAGCAACTGCGTGAAGCAAAAGCACAGGCAGCCGAAATCATTGAGCAAAGCAAGAAACGCGCTGCTCAGCTTGTCGAGGAAGCCCGTGATCAGGCTCGCGTCGAAGCTGACCGTGTGAAGGCTCAGGCTCAAGCCGAGATCGAACAGGAACTCAACAGCATCAAAGACGCCCTGCGTGCCCAAGTGGGTGCCCTGGCCGTTGGCGGCGCTGAAAAGATCCTTGGCGCCACAATCGATCAAAACGCGCATGCGGAGCTGGTTAACAAACTGGCCGCTGAAATTTAAGCGAGGGCGATCATGGCAGAACTGACCACGTTGGCCCGACCTTACGCTAAGGCAGCTTTCGAGCACGCCCAGGCCCAGCAGCAACTGGCCAATTGGTCAGCCATGCTCGGCCTGGCTGCTGCGGTGTCGGAAGACGGCACCATGCAGCGCCTGCTCAAGGCCCCGCAACTGACTAGCGCAGAAAAGGCCGCCGCATTCATTGAAGTGTGCGGTGACAAGTTCGATGTACAGGCACAGAATTTCATTCATGTTGCCGCGGAAAACGACCGTCTCCTGCTTCTGCCGGAGATCGCCGCTCTGTTCGACCTGTACAAGGCCGAGCAAGAGAAATCCGTGGACGTGGAAGTCACCAGTGCTTTTGCGTTGAACCAAGAACAGCAAGACAAACTCGCCAAGGTTCTCAGTGCACGGCTCAGCCGGGAAGTGCGCCTGCACGCGTCGGAGGATGCCAGCCTGATCGGCGGCGTCGTCATCCGCGCCGGCGACCTGGTAATCGATGGCTCGGTTCGCGGCAAGATCGCGAAACTGGCCGAAGCATTGAAATCTTGAGTTTGAAGGGGCAGCAGAGCAATGCAGCAACTCAATCCTTCCGAAATTAGTGAAATCATCAAGGGTCGCATCGAGAAACTCGATGTCGGCTCCCAAGCCCGTAACGAAGGTACCGTTGTTTCGGTATCCGACGGTATCGTGCGGATCCACGGTCTGGCCGACGTCATGTACGGCGAAATGATCGAGTTCCCTGGCAGCGTATTCGGCATGGCACTGAACCTGGAGCAAGACTCCGTAGGTGCAGTGATCCTGGGTGCCTATGACACCCTCGCCGAAGGCATGAGCGCCAAGTGCACCGGCCGCATCCTGGAAGTTCCGGTTGGTAAGGAACTGCTGGGTCGCGTCGTTGACGCACTGGGCAACCCGATCGACGGTAAAGGTCCTCTGGGCAACACTCAGACCGACGCGGTCGAGAAAGTGGCCCCAGGCGTGATCTGGCGTAAGTCGGTAGACCAGCCTGTACAGACTGGCTACAAGTCCGTCGACGCCATGATCCCAGTCGGCCGTGGCCAGCGTGAGCTGATCATCGGTGACCGCCAGATCGGCAAGACCGCCATGGCCATCGACGCCATCATCAACCAGAAAGACTCCGGTATTTTCTGTGTTTATGTTGCTGTCGGCCAAAAGCGTTCCACCGTTGCCAACATCGTTCGCAAGCTGGAAGAAGCCGGCGCCCTGGCCAACACCATCGTGGTCGTTGCCAGTGCTTCGGAATCCGCCGCACTGCAGTTCCTGGCGCCATACGCCGGCTGCACCATGGGCGAGTTCTTCCGTGACCGCGGTGAAGACGCCCTGATCGTCTACGATGACCTGTCCAAGCAGGCTGTTGCCTACCGTCAGATCTCCCTGCTGCTGCGCCGTCCACCAGGACGTGAAGCGTACCCAGGCGACGTGTTCTATCTCCACTCCCGTCTGCTGGAGCGTGCATCGCGCGTTTCGGAAGAGTATGTCGAGAAGTTCACCAACGGCGCAGTGACTGGCAAGACCGGTTCCCTGACCGCCCTGCCGATCATCGAAACCCAGGCTGGCGACGTTTCCGCGTTCGTTCCGACCAACGTGATCTCGATCACCGACGGTCAGATCTTCCTGGAATCGGCCATGTTCAACTCGGGCATCCGTCCTGCAGTGAACGCCGGTGTTTCGGTATCCCGTGTAGGTGGTGCCGCTCAGACCAAGATCATCAAGAAGCTGTCCGGCGGTATCCGTACCGCACTGGCTCAGTACCGTGAACTGGCTGCATTCGCCCAGTTCGCTTCGGATCTGGACGAGGCTACCCGCAAGCAGCTGGAGCATGGTCAGCGCGTTACCGAGCTGATGAAGCAGAAGCAGTACGCGCCAATGTCGATCGCTGACATGGCTCTGTCGCTGTACGCCGCTGAGCGTGGTTTCCTGACTGACGTAGAAGTCTCCAAGGTCGGCAGCTTCGAGCAAGCGCTGATCGCCTACTTCCACCGTGATCACGCCGAGCTGTTGGCCAAGATCAACGTGAAAGGTGACTTCAACGACGAAATCGACGCTGGCATGAAAGCCGGTATCGAGAAGTTCAAGGCCACCCAGACCTGGTAAGCCGCAGCGGGGGCTCCGGCCCCCGCTTGCTAACCTGATAGGTGATACATGGCAGGCGCAAAAGAGATTCGCAGTAAGATTGCGAGCATCAAAAGCACGCAAAAAATTACCAGCGCCATGGAGAAAGTGGCGGTCAGCAAAATGCGCAAGGCACAAATGCGCATGGCTGCTAGCCGTCCTTACGCGGAGCGTATCCGCCAGGTGATCGGTCATCTGGCCAACGCCAACCCGGAATACCGCCACCCGTTCATGATCGAGCGCCCTGTAAAGCGCGCCGGTTATATCGTGGTGAGCAGTGACCGTGGTCTGTGCGGTGGCTTGAATACCAACCTGTTCAAGGCCCTGGTCAAGGACATGAGCGCAAACCGCGAACAGGGCGTGGAAATCGACCTGTGCGTGATCGGCAGCAAGGGTGCGACTTTCTTCCGCATCTTTGGCGGCAACGTCGTAGCCGCGATCAGCCACCTGGGCGAAGAGCCATCGATCAACGATCTGATCGGCTCCGTCAAAGTGATGCTGGACGCCTACCTCGATGGCCGTATCGATCGCCTCTCGGTGGTTTCGAACAAGTTCATTAACACCATGACCCAAAAACCGACGGTCGAGCAATTGGTACCGTTGGTGGCAACCCCGGATCAGGATCTCAAGCATCACTGGGATTACCTGTACGAACCCGACGCAAAAGAGCTGCTGGACGGCTTGATGGTGCGTTACGTGGAGTCGCAGGTGTACCAGGCGGTGGTCGAGAACAACGCTGCTGAACAAGCGGCCCGGATGATCGCCATGAAGAACGCCACAGACAACGCCGGTGATTTGATCAAAGAGCTGCAATTGATCTACAACAAGGCGCGTCAGGCTGCGATCACCCAGGAGATCTCGGAAATCGTCGGCGGCGCTGCCGCGGTTTAACGGTTCAAAAATTCAGAGGATCCAGCTATGAGTAGCGGACGTATCGTTCAAATCATCGGCGCCGTCATCGACGTGGAATTCCCACGTGACGTCGTGCCGAGTGTTTACAACGCGCTGAAAGTACAAGGCGCGGAAACCACCCTGGAAGTTCAGCAGCAGCTGGGCGACGGCGTGGTTCGTACCATTGCGATGGGCTCGACCGAAGGCCTGAAGCGCGGTCTGGACGTCGTCGATACCGGCGCGGCCATCTCCGTTCCAGTTGGTAAGGCCACTCTGGGCCGTATCATGGACGTCCTCGGCAACCCGATCGACGAAGCCGGCCCGATCGGCGAAGAAGAGCGTCGCGGTATCCACCAGCCAGCGCCTTCCTTCGCTGACCAGGCAGGCGGCAACGACCTGCTGGAAACCGGCATCAAGGTTATCGACCTGGTTTGCCCGTTCGCCAAGGGTGGTAAGGTTGGTCTGTTCGGTGGTGCCGGTGTCGGCAAGACCGTAAACATGATGGAACTGATCCGTAACATCGCCATGGAACACAGCGGTTACTCCGTGTTCGCTGGTGTGGGTGAGCGTACTCGTGAGGGTAACGACTTCTACCACGAGATGAAGGACTCCAACGTTCTCGACAAGGTAGCGCTGGTCTACGGTCAGATGAACGAGCCACCAGGAAACCGTCTGCGCGTTGCGCTGACCGGCCTGACCATGGCTGAGAAGTTCCGTGACGAAGGTAACGACGTTCTGCTGTTCGTCGACAACATCTATCGTTACACCCTGGCCGGTACTGAAGTATCCGCACTGCTGGGCCGTATGCCTTCGGCAGTAGGTTACCAGCCGACCCTGGCTGAAGAGATGGGCGTTCTGCAAGAGCGCATCACTTCGACCAAGGAAGGTTCGATCACCTCCGTTCAGGCCGTATACGTACCTGCGGACGACCTGACCGACCCGTCGCCAGCGACCACCTTCGCCCACTTGGACGCCACCGTCGTTCTGTCCCGTGATATCGCTTCCCTGGGTATCTACCCAGCGGTCGACCCACTGGACTCGACTTCGCGCCAGCTGGACCCGAACGTGATCGGCACCGAGCACTACGAGACCGCTCGTGGCGTTCAGTATGTTCTGCAGCGCTACAAAGAGCTGAAGGACATCATCGCGATCCTGGGTATGGACGAACTGTCCGAAGCCGACAAGCAACTGGTTGCCCGCGCTCGTAAGATCCAGCGCTTCCTGTCGCAGCCGTTCTTCGTGGCCGAAGTCTTCACCGGCTCGCCAGGCAAGTACGTTTCGCTCAAGGACACCATCGCTGGCTTCAGCGGCATCCTCAAAGGTGACTACGACCACCTGCCAGAACAAGCGTTCTACATGGTCGGCAGCATCGACGAAGCGATCGAGAAAGCCAAGAAACTGTAATCCCGGCGCCCCGCAAGGGGCGCTAATCAGGTTGAGGCAAGCAGATGGCTATGACAGTCCATTGCGACATCGTCAGCGCAGAGGGAGAGATCTTCTCCGGCCTGGTCGAGATGGTAGTAGCGCACGGCAACCTGGGCGATCTGGGTATCGCTCCAGGCCACGCGCCGCTGATCACCAATCTCAAGCCGGGTCCGATCACGCTGACCAAGCAGGGTGGCACTCAAGAGGTGTTCTACATCTCCGGTGGCTTCCTCGAAGTGCAGCCGAACATGGTCAAGGTTCTCGCCGACACCGTGCAACGTGCTGCCGACCTGGACGAAGCTCAGGCTCAGGAAGCCCTCAAGGCTGCCGAGAACGCGCTGAACACTAAAGGCTCGGACTTCGACTACGGCGCTGCTGCCGCACGTCTGGCCGAGGCTGCAGCTCAGCTGCGTACTGTCCAGCAATTGCGCAAGGGCAAGTGATCCGGTCCTCCCGGTAACCTGCGTTGCGATTGAGTTAAAGGGTAGCCTCGGCTACCCTTTTTCTTTTCCGAATTTTCGCCTTCGGTCACATCCCTGACCGCCCAGGATTGGTAGCCAGTCAATGTCACTCGATATCGTTATTCTCGCCGCAGGCCAAGGCACCCGCATGCGCTCCTCGCTGCCCAAGGTGCTGCACCCAGTTGCTGGTAATTCCATGCTCGGCCATGTTATCCACAGCGCGCGACAGTTGCAGCCAAAGGGCATCCATGTGGTCATCGGCCATGGTGCAGAGCTGGTGCGTGAACGCTTGGCGGCTGACGACCTGAATTTCGTCATGCAGGACAAGCAGCTTGGCACCGGCCATGCCGTCGCCCAGGCACTGCCGGCGATCACCGCCGATACCGTGCTGGTGCTCTATGGCGACGTGCCATTGATCGAGGTGGGCACGCTCGAGCGGCTTCTGGCCAAGGTCAATGAACAGCAACTCGGCCTGCTGACCGTCACCCTGCAGGATCCAACCGGTTACGGCCGCATCGTGCGTGATGCCCAAGGTCAGGTTGCGGCCATCGTCGAGCACAAGGACGCCAGTGATGCACAGCGAGCGATCAAGGAAGGCAACACGGGCATCCTCGCGATGCCGGCCGCGCGTCTGGCAGACTGGATGGGGCGTCTGTCCAACAACAACGCCCAGGGCGAGTACTACCTCACCGACGTGATCGCCATGGCCGTGGCCGATGGCCTGGTGGTTGCCACCGAACAGCCCCATGACGCGATGGAAGTGCAGGGCGCCAACGACCGTCTGCAACTGTCCGAGCTCGAGCGTCATTACCAGTTGCGCGAAGGACGCCGACTGATGGCCCAGGGCGTGACCCTGCGTGATCCCGCGCGCTTCGACGTGCGTGGCGAGGTGATCGTGGGGCGCGATGTGCTGATCGACATCAACGTCATTCTCGAAGGCAAGGTGGTCATCGAAGACGATGTGCAGATCGGCCCGAACTGCGTGATCAAGAACAGCACCCTGCGCAAGGGCGCCGTGATCAAGGCCAACAGCCACATCGAAGGTGCGGTGATGGGCGAGGGCAGCGATGCCGGCCCGTTCGCTCGCCTGCGCCCAGGCAGCGTACTGGAAGCCAAGGCCCATGTGGGTAACTTCGTCGAGCTGAAGAACGCCCGTCTGGGCGAAGGCGCCAAGGCCGGTCACCTGACTTATCTGGGCGACGCCGAGATCGGTGCGCGCACCAATATCGGCGCGGGTACCATCACCTGCAACTACGATGGCGCGAACAAGTTCAAGACCGTCCTAGGCGAAGATGTGTTCATCGGCTCGAACAACTCGCTGGTTGCGCCTGTGGAAATCAAGGACGGCGCCACCACTGCGGCGGGCTCGACCATCAACCAGTCGGTCGAAGCCGCTCAGTTGGCAGTAGCCCGCGCGCGTCAGCGCAACATCGATGGCTGGAAACGGCCAGAGAAGATCAAGAAAAGCTGAGTTATCCACAGACGTTTCGATCGAAAGCCGACTTATGTGAGTAAGTCGGCTTTTTTATTGCCGGACAAGCCCGCTCACGCAGGGAGTAGTGTTGCCAGGTAAGTCTATTCGCTGCTTGACGAATCCTTCATCTTAGGTTTTGATTGCAACCATTATCTTTCGAACCGAAACTTACAAGCTCATGTCGAAACGAAATACCCCCCAGCGCCGCCACAATATCCTGGCCTTGCTCGCCGAGCAGGGCGAGGTGAGTGTGGACGCGTTGGCCAAGCGTTTCGAAACTTCGGAAGTGACCATCCGCAAGGATCTCGCCGCACTGGAAGCCAACGGCCTGCTGCTGCGTCGCTACGGCGGCGCGGTGCCCGTCCCGCAGGAGATGCTTGGCGAAGCCGCTCAGCCCGTTTCCAGCTACAAGAAAGCCATCGCCCGAGCCGCTGTCGGACGCATCCGTGAGCACGCACGCATCATCATCGACAGTGGCAGTACCACCGCCGCGATGATCCCGGAACTGGGCCGCCAGCCCGGTCTGGTGGTGATGACCAACTCCCTGAACGTGGCCCGTGCCATCAGTGAGCTCGAGCACGAACCGGTGCTGCTGATGACCGGCGGCACCTGGGACCCGCATTCCGAGTCGTTCCAGGGCCAGGTCGCCGAGCAGGTACTACGCTCATACGATTTCGACCAGTTGTTCATCGGTGCTGACGGCATCGACCTGAACCGCGGCACCACCACTTTCAACGAACTGCTCGGCCTGAGCCGGGTGATGGCGGAAGTGGCCCGGGAAGTGATCGTGATGGTCGAATCGGACAAGGTCGGACGCAAGATCCCCAACCTCGAGCTGCCCTGGAGCAGCGTTACCACCCTTATTACAGATGATCGCCTGCCCACAGCGGCACGCGAACAGATTCAAGCCCGCGGCATCAACCTGATCTGCGCCGCGATCAGCCAGGAGCAATGACCATGTGTGGAATCGTCGGTGCAGTCGCCGAGCGCAATATCACCTCCATCCTCATCGAGGGCCTCAAGCGCCTGGAATACCGCGGTTACGACAGCGCGGGCCTGGCCGTCATCACCCAGCAGGGCGAGCTCGATCGTCGTCGCCGCATCGGCAAGGTGAGCGAGCTGGAAGCCGCGGTGACTGCCGAGCCACTCAACGGTCACCTGGGCATCGCCCACACCCGTTGGGCAACCCACGGCGCGCCGACCGAGCACAATGCCCACCCGCATTTCTCCGGCCAGGAAGTGGCCGTGGTGCACAACGGCATCATCGAGAACCACGAGGAACTGCGTGAAGAGCTCAAGGGTCTGGGCTATGTATTCACCTCGCAGACCGACACCGAGGTGATCGTTCACCTGATCCACCACACCCTCAAGAGCATTCCCGACCTGACCGATGCGTTCAAGGCGGTGGTCAAGCGCCTGCACGGTGCCTATGGCTTGTCGGTGATCAGCGTCAAGCAGCCCGACCGCCTGGTGGCCGCGCGCAGCGGCAGCCCGTTGGTGATCGGTCTTGGCCATGGCGAGAACTTCCTCGCCTCCGACCAGTTGGCCCTGCGCCAGGTCACCGACCGTTTCATGTACCTGGAAGAAGGCGATATCGCCGAAATCCGCCGCGACCAGGTGAGCATCTGGGACCAGGCCGGCAGCAAGGTGCAACGCGAGACCGTGCAGTACCACGAAGGCGCCGAGGCGGCCGACAAGGGCGCCTATCGCCACTTCATGCTCAAGGAAATCCACGAGCAGCCGTCGGTGGTGCAGCGTACCCTCGAAGGCCGTCTGGGCAAGGATCACGTGATGGTCCAGGCGTTCGGTCCACAGGCAGCCGAGCTGTTCGCCAAGGTGCGCAATGTACAGATCGTCGCCTGCGGCACCAGCTATCATGCGGGCATGGTCGCCCGTTACTGGCTGGAAAGCCTGGCGGGTATTCCGTGCCAGGTCGAAGTCGCCAGTGAGTTCCGCTATCGCAAGGTGGTGGTGCAGCCGGACACCTTGTTCGTTTCCATCTCCCAGTCGGGCGAAACCGCCGACACCCTGGCCGCGCTGCGCAACGCCAAGGAGCTGGGTTTCCTTGGCAGCCTGGCGATCTGCAACGTTGGCATCAGCTCGCTGGTGCGTGAATCCGACCTGACCCTGCTGACCCTGGCCGGCCCGGAAATCGGCGTTGCTTCGACCAAGGCCTTCACCACCCAGCTGGTCTCGCTGATGCTGCTGACCCTCGCCCTGGGTCAGGTACGCGGTAGCCTCGAAGCGGGCGTCGAAGCCGAGCTGGTCGAGGAACTGCGCCGCCTGCCGACGCGTCTGGGCGAAGCCCTGGCGATGGACAGCGTGGTCGAGAAGACCGCCGAACTGTTCGCCGACAAGCACCACACCCTGTTCCTCGGCCGTGGCGCCCAGTACCCGGTGGCGATGGAAGGTGCGCTCAAGCTCAAGGAGATCTCCTACATCCACGCCGAGGCGTACCCCGCTGGCGAGCTCAAGCACGGCCCGCTGGCGCTGGTCGATGCCGACATGCCGGTGGTCACTGTTGCGCCGAACAACGAGCTGCTGGAAAAGCTCAAGTCGAACCTGCAGGAAGTCCGCGCGCGTGGCGGCGAGCTGGTGGTATTCGCCGATGAGCAGTCGGGCATGGGCAACGGCGAAGGCACCCACGTGATCAAGGTGCCGCACATCATCGATGCCTTGGCACCGATCCTGTACACCATCCCGCTGCAGCTGCTGTCGTACTACGTGGCCGTGCTCAAAGGCACTGACGTCGACCAGCCGCGTAACCTGGCGAAGTCGGTGACGGTGGAGTAAGCGGTTGCGCTGAGCAGAGGGTGGTTTTGCGAAGCTATATGGGCCGCTGACACGGCCCATATAGCACTACCAATGTCTATCCACGCTCTTGCCTGCTGATTCCACAGGTAATCCGTTCGATGTGATTACTGCGTTTTCACAAAGCCTGGGCCCATTGCGGACAATCCGGCCTCACCCGAATATGTCCGCTTGCAGCCTTCCTCCAGTCATTCAGGTCAAATGGCGCTGCGTTTCAAGAACGCCTCGATAATGCTTGCGAAATGTGGCGGGCACTCCTGCATCGGATAATGACCGCAGTTAGGAATCACGTGCAGCTCTGCGTTCGGATGCCATGCGAGAAAAGTACGCGTCATTGCCTCCGAATCCAGTCCGGGATCCTTATCACCGATGATGACCAAATAGGGTGTTTCAAGGCCCCGAACGTCATCGACGAAGTTCGCCGTGATCAGCATTTCGAGGTATCGCGCCCGGCAAGCAGGTGCGACCGTGTCTCGACTTTGTCGGACCTTGCGATTAGCCCAACCATCGGAAAGACCTCCAGTGACGAATTTGAACAAGCGCCGAAGCGCATCGTCGTCTTCTATCGTGCTTGCAAAGAAAGCTAGAGCGTCCGGACTCAAGCGATTGCCAGCGGCAGAAACGGGACACACCGCGATCGCGCTCGTGACGCGCGATGGCGTATCAGCAGCAATGCGTTGCGTGATCATCCCGGTCATTGAGTGGCCAACTACGTGAAAGCTCGTCCAACCGAGATGGTCGGCGAGCATGAGGCAGTCGGTGGCAATTTCCTCTACCGTGAATTCGCCCGACAATTCAATCGATCGCCCGTAGCCACGCAAATCAACGAAAATATAGGTGAACGCCTGGTCGTCAAGCCAGGGCATGAGAGCGTCGTAGCTGGAGTGGTCGCCTAGCCAGTCATGCATGACCAGCACGTGAATCGGGCCGTTGCCGTATGGCACATATCCCAAGATGGCGTCAGATGCGGAGCGAGCTTCAAAGGGTACTTTCATTCTATGGTTCCTGTGTAATTGGCGGAACCAAAACAAAACGCCCTCCCGGCGAACCGGGAGGGCGTTTTCAAAGTAATTTGATGCTATCAATCTCCTGAACATGGATCAATAGGAGGCGAACTCGCCTACGGATGCATGGCCGGAGTGCGGACATCAAGCGCCCCATCGCTCCGTCGGCGCATTCCCCCCACAGTTGCCTCGGCGGATCATGCTCTGGCGCATGCGTTAGAGCCACAGTCTCTGGCGGAACTGGCGGCCTCCATGCTGCGATCCCTCGTCGGTGTAGTCCTTGACGCTTTTCGCGTTGTTCGTAAGGCACATCCAGCGATTTGATCACGAGGTCTCCATCCGGCTTTTCTGATAAAGCCGCAGCCCGCGTACGCCCCAACCCTCGATCGCGATACCCGCGACCTCGGCTCAGCAGCCCACCTGTCGAAAGACGCACGAGGCGGTGATGCCGGAGCTGACCTTGTTCAGTTTACATTTTGCAATTGATTCCTATTTCGTAAATTACTGTTCATCTATACAGTGTCCTGGTGGATTGCTTCACCTCACATCCCGAATGCGCAGGAAGGCGAACCGCTCATTTCATCGAACACGAGTTATGGAGCGACATCATGGTACAAGGACCTATTGAATTACCCGCAACGCCTGTTACAGCCCCTGGAATTGACCCCCCTATTGGTGAGCCAGTCTATCTCGGACCAAAATTTGTTGGTGAGCTCAGCGTTCCCATCAACATCCCTGGGCTACCGTCAGTAAATTTTGGCCCGATTACAAGTCAGGCGCAGTTCCGAAGCGCTATGTCGGCTTACCTGACTTCGGTTTATGAGAAAGAAACAAAACGCATTAATGAACAATATCTGGCAAGCGTTGCTGTTTTAGCATCCACGCTACAAAAAGAGCTTGATACCGTGCGAGGGGGGACGTACGCAGGTGACTCTACCTCTGTCGAAATTTTGCTTAGAGAAATAAATTTGCGCGAAAGCGCGGCGAACCAAAAAACTAGCCAACGTCAAACTCAGCAAACGAAGGCAAACAGCTTTTACTCTGCAGATTTTTCAAGCAAGGGGCGTGTTGATTTCATCCGGACTGTGACGGACCTCGCCATCAGTGGCAACGTAGCAGTGAATGTCATTCCCAGATGGCAGGAGTCTCTGGCTGCGACATATCAGGCCCGCTATCTTGGCGACCAGATCTCTCTGCTCAATGCTCAGGCGGCGACGTTGCGCGAACAGTTGGCCGTCGCTCAAGCTGCACAACGAGAAGCACAAGCCGTTATTCAGTCAATCAGCAGTGAGCTATCAGCCATTACGGCACCTGCGCAACAGCACCTGGCTACGCAAAGACAAACGCTGGAAAGTCAGTTTTCCGACTCATCGACTCTGACCCATGCTGAACGACAAGCCGCTACGCAGGCTGTCCAACAGTCGGTTCAGCAAAGTGATCAGCAGATTGATGCCCTTGCTGCAGCGGCCAGTAGTCAAATCAATGCGAACGAACTCGCTCAGATCAGTCAATCAGTAAAAGCACAGGCGAACCTCCTCGCCTCAACGTTCACGGACGTGGCAAATCAGCTAGTAGCTGACGCCGATACGCTTATCGCTTCTCAACGCAATACGATCATTCAAGCAAGTAGTAACGCAGCTAGCCTAGTTAACGCTCGCATGGTCGAACTCATTGCACAAGTTCAGGCGAACCCAACACATGCAGCCGCCGCTGCAGCCCGGCAGAGCCTACAGCAAACAGTGAACAGCACTTATGCCATCGTAACTAACCAGGTTGACCAGGCTTCCCTTGCCGACAGCACTAAACGACAACAAGTGATTGCTGGCATCCAGACTGCCCGAACTAACGCTCAGACGCAGTTACAGGGTGTGGCTGCTCTCACTCAGAATGCCATCGTCCAGGCGGCCAACACCTACCGGTTTGCAGGCAGTGCTGCCGTGCTGAGCGTACCCGGACAAGGCGCAGTGCCTTTGGCCGAAGCAACTCTTGTCGCTCTGCGCCAAGGGATCGCGAGTGCGATCACCGCATTGAGTGGCATCGCTTCTGCTACGGTCGGCGCTCCTTTTGCGGCAGGGCTTGCCGCCTTGGTGTACCCCAGTTCCACGGCCAGTCAAGCTCAAGACCAGACTCCCGCTCGTTTTCGCTATGGTATGGGAGTCGAAGTCCGAGATCTTGGTATTGCGCCGGGCGCCAATCTCGATGCTATCGCTGCTGCACAGGGTAAAGTCGAGTTGGCCTATCGATTGGCCAACGAAACACGCGGGGATGGTCGCTCTTACATTTTGGTCGTCGCTGCCGATGGGATCAACGTAACAAAGAACGTACCCGTCCGGGCGGCCACATTGGACCCGCAGACTGGGCGCTACACGTTTGCAGTACCAAGCCTGGTGCCTGACCAGCCTCCTGTCACTCTAACTTGGACGCCAGGTCGCGCGCCCGGCGAACAGCCCTCAACAACCACTACACCCGCGGCGACACAGACTGTGCCAATCTACACAGGGGTAGAGCTACAGCCGCTTGAGATTGAGGCGCTACCGTACCCGGGTGAAGTGCTGGATGCCAATGACCTGATCATCACATTCCCGATAGACTCGGGAATCGAGCCGGTCTATTTGATGTTCAGTACTCCGGGATATCATCAGGCACCTGATGATTTGATTGCGTTTCCTGATGCAAAACCGGTGAAGGCTAAAAGTAGCGTTCGTGGTGGCGGTAAACTCAGAAGCCGTTGGATGGATAGTAAGGGCAGGATTTATGAGTGGGATAGTCAGCACGGAAGAGTTGAGTTGTATAATAAACAAGGCAAGCATTTAGGAGAGTTTGACTCTGTATCTGGTAATCAAACAAAACCGGCTGTCCCTGGTCGAACTACCCCAAAGTGAGGAGTCGTTATAATGTATATTTCTTTGACAGGTTTTTTGAAAGACGATAGTCTTGATAATTCATTAAAGTTTCGCTTGCGCATTCCATCTCTGAATGAAAAAGATGTTATGAAGCTCTTGAATTGGCAGTCTCTTGAGGCTGAGTCGGACGGTGAGCTTCCTCTGTCTGATGAGCAAGCAGAAAAAATATTTTCTCTACTTGGCAATCCGAAGCCTGAAGGATTGGAATTTTTTGTTGGAGTCCGAGCTTAGTGGTAAGAAGAAGTAACGCCTTTTGACGTTTGCGCGAGTTTTAACTTAAAAACATCGGAGGCATGGGTGATTGCCCCCGATGTTTTTATTTGAAATTTAAGTGCTCGATTTATATCAAGTCCGCGCCAGTTCCCGAACATCGCCACCCCGGCGCTTGCGTACCATGAAGTACGCCGCCACGATCACCAGCAAGGTCACCGCTACCAGCCAGAACTGAAAACGTGTCGCCGGATCGATCGCTTGGGTTGCCAGCACCGATACCAGCGCCAGCAGCGCAATAACGTTGGTCAGCGGGAATCCCCAAGCCCTGAATGACGTTGGGTCCACTGCTTCATGCCGAGTTTTCAGACGCATACCGACGTGGGCGAAAATGATGAAGATCCAGACGAAGATGATGAACGCACCGGTGCTCCTGGCCAGGGTCAGGAAGAGGTCACCGCCGCTGATGAAGTGCACCGCCAGAATCGTCACGCAAATGCAAAACGCCAGCGCCAGTGCATTGATCGGCACGCCCTTGGCGTTGGTCCGGGAGAACAGCGCTGGGGCGTGCCCGCGTTGGCTGAGCGAGAACATCATGCGCGAGTTGGAGAACATGAACGAGTTCATCACCGACATGAACGACACGAACAGCACCAGTTTCATGGCCACGGCTGCACCCTTGAAACCGGCGAGGGTGAACAGTGCGACATAGGGCGATGCGAGGTTGGCCTTGTCGGTCCAGGGCAGGCACAGGACGAGAATCGACACTGAGCCGACGTAGAAGAGCATGACGCGCACGATCACGCTCTTGATCGCCCGGATCACGTTGCGGCGCGGGTTCTCCGATTCGCCGGCTGCCACAGCGGCGATTTCACTGCCGCCCAGCGAGAAGATCGCCACGATCACACCAGCCATCACTGGCGACAGGCCATTGGGCATGAAGCCGCCATGGTCGGTGAGATTGACCAGGCCAGGGGCGGGGATGTTCTCCTGCCAGCCCAGCAGGATGGAGGCGCCGAGCAGCATGAAGATAAGGATGGTGACCACCTTCAGCGCCGCCAGCCAGTACTCCACTTCGGCGAACGAACGCACCGAGTAGGCGTTGCTGGCGATCAGCGTCACCAGCATGATGAAGGCGCCGACCCAGATCGGCAGCCAGGGCATGAAATCGTTGAGGATCGCGCCCAGCAGCACCGCTTCGAGGGTGATGGTCATCATCGACTTGAGCCAGTACAACCAGCCCACGGTGAACCCGGCCCAGTTGCCGAGGTAGGTGTTGGCGTAGGTCGAGAAGGAGCCGGCATCAGGATTGCGCGAGGCCATCTCGCCGAGCATGAACATCACCAGAGTGACGATGATGCCGCCGATCACGTAAGACAGGATCGCGGCCGGGCCGGCCGAGGCGATCAGGCTGCCGGAGCCGACGAACAACCCGGCGCCGATCACACCGCCAAGCGCGATCATGGTGATATGCCGCTGCTTGAGGCTTTGCTTCAATCCGTTTTCTTGCATGTCCAGACGTCTCTTATTATTGGAAGGAACCGGCAACGTCCTTCGAGCGGCAACCGCTCGAGGACCTACCTGCACGGGGCGATGCCATTAATCGAGGTCTTGCCGTGAAGCTCCCTTCAGGCAATGGCGATCCGATCCGCCACCATGGGCAAAGTGGCGTTTCATCTCAAACGAATTCTGGGCACAACATCCTGCGGATTTTTCCTGAGGCATGGCTGTTCAGGGGCGAGGTGCTCCTCACGATGGCCTGCCGGTTGGGCAGGCGCACATGGCAGTGGCCGGCCAGCACGATGTGATAGCGCGCGGTACCGGGGCGTCCGGTTCGTGGTTGACCGCCCAGCGCCCGCTGAACTGGCAGCGAAGGTCCATGCTGCAGCGCGCCAGGCAGGCGGCCAACCATCCGTACGCATTCTCCACCGGGCTGGGTGTGGTAGAGATCACCATCGGCCTGTTGGTGCTGGGGTATCTGTTCTCACCCCAGCTGGGGCTGCTGGGCTCGGTCCTGACCTGCCTGACACCCGTGGTGACCTTGTCGTTCCTGGTGACCACGCCCGAGGCCTGGGTGGCGAACCTGGGCGATGCGCGGTTCGGGTTTCCCTACCTGTCGGGGGCCGGGCGCCTGGTGCTCAAGGACGTGCTGATGCTGTCGGGAGTTGTGGTGATGGTCGCCGATTCGGCCCGCCAGGTTTTGTACCAAGTCGCCGCGAGAAATAGGCTCACAAATTCTTAGGATAAATCCTTCATTTCCTACGGATTGTGTCAATGTTTCCCTACAGAGCTTTGTCGTATCGTCGGTTGTTTTTTCAACAAGGACGAAGCTCATGCAAACACTGGAACGCGTGCTCGACATACAGCCGCTCGAGGCGGCTGAAATCACCCTTCAACTCAATGGCCAGGCGGTGCAGGCCGCCGAAGGCGAGACGGTACTCAGCGTACTCAACGCCGTTGGCCTGCGCCGTCTGGCGCAGAACGATCATGGCCAGCCAGCTGGCGCCTTCTGCGGCATGGGCGTGTGCCATTGCTGTCTGGTGGCGATCGACGGACGGCCCAAGCGCCGTGCCTGTCAGACGGTAGTCCGCCATGGAATGCGGGTAGAGACCGAGGTCAACCGCGTTCTCGAGGGGGCGCAGTCATGAGCTTGCGTTCAGTGATCGTCGGCGGTGGCTCGGCCGGCATGGCGGCGGCCATCGAACTGGCCGAGCAGGGTGTCGATTGCCTGCTGTTCGATGAAGCGTCGCGTCCGGGTGGCGTGGTCTATCGCGGGCCGCTGCGCGCCGGTGTCGACCTGGGTTACCTGGGGGCGCGCTACAGCAAGGCGCTACAGACATTGCACGAGGATTTCGCCGCCAACGCCGAGCACATCGACCTGCGCCTCAACCATCGTGTGGTTGGCGGTGATACCGAGCGCCTTATGGTGCTCGATGCCGACGAGCAACTGCACGAGATCGACTATTCCCATCTGCTGCTGTCGGCCGGCTGCCATGAGCGCAATGTGCCGTTCCCCGGCTGGACGCTGCCTGGCGTGATGCTGCTGGGCGGGCTGCAGTTGCAGATCAAGAGCGGTGCGGTCAAGCCACTGGGCAGCACTTTGATCGCAGGGACCGGTCCACTGCTGCCGCTGGTGGCCTGCCAACTGCATGCGGCTGGCGCCAAGGTTGCCGGAGTCTATGAGGCCTGCGCCTTCAACCGTATCGCCAAGGAAAGCCTGGCGCTGCTGAATAAACCGCAGCTGTTTCTCGACGGCCTCAGCATGCTGGCGTACATGAAGCTCAACGGCATTGCGATGCACTATGGCTGGGGCTTGGTCAGCGCCAGTGGTGAAGGTGAACTGCGCGAAGTCAGCCTTGCGCCCTATGGCCAGGATTGGAAAGCCGACATGAGCCGCGTGCGGCGCGAGCCGGTGGACACCTTGGCAGTCGGCTATGGCTTCATCCCGCGCACCCAGCTCAGCCAGCAGTTGGGGCTAACGCATGGGTTCAGCGACGACGGCTACCTGCGCGCGGTATGCAATGTCTGGCAGCAGAGCAGCCAGGCGCATATCCACCTGGCCGGCGACATGGGTGGTATCCGTGGTGGCGAGGCAGCGATGCTGACCGGGCGCATCGCTGCGGTGTCGATCCTGCAGCAACGCGGAGTGCTCGACGCCAACCAGGCCATCGAGCGGCGCGAGCGATACCTGGGCAAGCTGGCTGCGATCACGCGCTTCAGAGCGGGTGTCGAGCGCTATACCCAACGTGGCGCAGCGCAGATCGAGCTGCCGCAGGCCGACACGGTGATCTGCCGCTGCGAGCACGTCACCCGCAGCGATATCGACCTGGCGCTCGAGCAAGGCGTGCAGGACATGGCCAGCCTGAAGATGCGCACCCGGGTGAGCATGGGCGACTGCCAGGGGCGCATGTGTGTGGGCTACTGCAGCGATCGCCTGCGCGCCAGCACCGGGCGGGCGGATGTCGGCTGGCTGCGACCGCGTTTCCCGATCGATCCCATCCCATTTTCCGCATTCCAGCACCTGGCCACGGAGGCCTGAGCATGAACAAGACCTATGACATCGTCATCGCCGGTGGCGGGGTGATCGGCGCTTCGTGTGCCTATCAGTTGTCCAAGCGCAAGGGGCTGAAAATCGCCCTGATCGACAGCAAGCGTCCAGGTAATGCGACACGTGCATCGGCGGGCGGCCTGTGGGCCATCGGCGAGTCCGTGGGCCTTGGGTGCGGAGTGATCTTCTTTCGCATGATGTCCTCGCGCAGCAAACGCGAGGCCCATGGCGCAGCAGTGGCAGTGGATTCGAGCACGCCGCATATCCTGCCGCAGTGCTTTTTCGACCTGGCACTGCAATCCAACGCACTTTATCCACAGTTGCACCAGGAGCTGATCGAGCGCCATGGCATGGACTTCAAGTTCGAGCGCACCGGATTGAAGTACATCATCCAGGACGATGAGGACCAACTGTACGCCGAGCACATCGTCGCGCAGATCCCGCATCTGGCGGACCAGGTGCGCTGGCTGGATCGCCAGGCACTGCGCGAGAGGGAGCCGGCGGTGAACCTGCAGGCCAAGGGGGCGCTGGAGTTCCTCTGCGATCACCAGGTCAGCCCGTTCCGTCTGGGCGATGCCTACCTGGAAGCCGCGCGGCAGAACGGCGTCGATCTGTACCTGAACACAAACATCACCGATGTGCTGCATGGGAACTCGCAGATCAAGGGTGTGCGTACTGCCGAGGCGGGGGGGTTCCATTGCCACACCTTGCTCAATGCTGCGGGGGCCTGGGCGGGCGAGCTCAGTGAGTGGGCCACCGGCACTTCTATCCCGGTCAAGCCGGTGAAAGGCCAGATCGTTCTCACCGAACGTCTGCCCAAGCTGCTCGATGGCTGCCTGACCACCAGTGATTGCTACATGGCTCAAAAGGATAATGGCGAGATCCTGATTGGCAGCACTACGGAAGACAAGGGCTTCGATGTCAGCACTACCTTCCCCGAAATTGCCGGCTTGGTGCAGGGGGCTGTGCGTTGTGTGCCGGAACTGGCGCAGGTGAGCCTGAAGCGCACCTGGGCAGGATTGCGGCCCGGGTCGCCTGATGAACTGCCGATTCTCGGTCCTGTGGATGACGTGCCCGGCTACTTCAACGCCTGTGGACACTTCCGCACCGGGATTCTCACCTCGGCCATTACCGGCGTGCTGCTGGACAAGGTTATCCACAGCGAGCCACTGCCGCTGGACCTTACGCCTTTCCTGGCGAGGCGTTTCGGGCGGGCTGTGGATAAGAACTGGGCGGTGGGGTAGGGGCTCGGGCGGGCGCTCCTGCAGGCTTCGTGGTCGCTGCAGGAGCAGCCTTGTGCTTAGATCTGCATCGCCATCCCTTCCACGTTCATCGCTGCCTGGCGCAAGGCTTCGGAGCGGGTCGGATGCGGGTGGCAAGTCAGGGCGATATCCTCGGCCGAAGCGCTGAACTCCATGGCCACGCAGAACTCGCCAATCATCTCGCTGACGCTCGGCCCGACCAGATGCACACCCAGCACCTCGTCGGTCTCGGCATCGGCCAGCACCTTGGCGAAGCCTTCGGTCTCATGGTTGATCTTGGCGCGGCTGTTGGCGGTGAAGGGGAACTTGCCGACCTTGTAGGCACGGCCCTCGGCCTTGAGCTGTTCTTCGGTCTTGCCGACGCTGGCCAGTTCCGGTCGTGTGTAGATAACGCCGGGGATCAGGTTGTAGTTGACCTCATGCGCCTTGCCGGCAATGCGCTCGATGCACGACACCGCTTCGTCTTCGGCCTTGTGCGCGAGCATCGGCCCAGAGGTGACGTCGCCGATCACCCAGATGCCGGGGACCTGGGAGCGGTGGTGGTCATTGGCGAGCATGCCGCGTTTGTCGGTCTGCAGGCCGACGCTTTCCAGGTTCAGGCCTTGGGTGTACGGGCGGCGACCGATGGCCACCAGTACATAGTCGGCCTCCAGGGTTTGCGCATCGCCGCCAGCGGCAGGTTCAAGCGTCAGGCTGACGCTGCTCGCCGAAGGCGTGGCCTGGGTCACCTTGCTGCCGAGCTTGAAGCTCATGCCCTGTTTGGCCAGGGCTTTTTGCAGGGTCCTGGCGGTTTCCTCGTCGGTGCCGGGGCAGATGCGGTCGAGGTATTCGATCACGGTCACTTCGGCCCCCAGGCGACGCCAGACCGAACCCAGTTCAAGGCCGATCACGCCTGCGCCGATGACCACCAGGTGCTTGGGAACCTGGGGCAGCGACAAGGCGCCGGTGGAGTCGATGATGCGTTGGTTGTCGATATTCACCCCCGGCAGAGGGGTTGGCTCGGAGCCGGTGGCGATCACGACATCTTTGGCCTGAAGCGTGGTTTCGCTGCCATCCTCGGCCTTGACGATGACCTTGCCGACGCCGTCGAGGCGGCCCCAGCCCTTGACCCAGTCGACCTTGTTCTTGCGGAACAGGTACTCGATACCCTTGGTCAGGCCGCTCACGCTTTCATCTTTCTGTTTCATCATCTGCGCCAGGTTCAGGGTCGGCTTGACCTCGATGCCCAGGTGCGCGAACTCGCTGCCGCTGGCGGCTTCGTACAACTCGGAGGCATGCAGCAGCGCCTTGGAGGGCATGCAGCCGACGTTCAGGCAGGTGCCGCCGAGGGTCGAGCGTCCTTCGACGCAGGCCACGCTCAGGCCCAGCTGACCGGCACGGATGGCCGCGTTGTAGCCGCCAGGGCCGCCACCGATGATCACCACATCATAGGATTTCATGGGATTCACTCCAGGGAAGAAGATGCGCGAGAGGGCCACAAGGTTAGTCGCTGAATGGAAGATTGTATACAATCTGTTGGTCGCGGTATGGCCGTTAGCATTGGACTATGGTCGCTATAAAAGGAAACTTCCGACGAATGAACTACCCTGATCCGGTGACGCTCGAATCCTTGTACGGCGTCCGTAATTGAAAGGGGGTCTTTCATGCTTGCGCAACTTCCACCTGCGTTGCAGAGCCTGCACTTGCCTTTACGTCTAAAGCTGTGGGACGGCAACCAGTTCGATCTAGGGCCTAGCCCGCAGGTCACCATCCTGGTCAAGGAGCCTCAACTGATCAGTCAGCTGACGCACCCGAGCATGGATGAACTGGGCACAGCCTTTGTCGAGGGCAAGCTTGAACTCGAGGGGAACATTGGCGAAGTCATCCGCGTTTGCGACGAGCTCAGCGAGGCTTTGCTCAAAGACGATGAAGATGTAGTCCCGGTGCGCACCTCGCACGACAAGAAAACCGACGCCGAAGCCATTTCCTACCATTACGACCTGTCCAACGAGTTCTACCAACTGTGGCTCGATCCGGACATGGCTTATTCCTGCGCCTACTTCAAGGAGCCGGACAACACCCTCGCCCAGGCCCAGCAAGACAAGTTCGACCATCTGTGTCGCAAGCTGCGGCTGCAGGCCGGCGATTACTTGCTGGATGTCGGCTGCGGTTGGGGCGGCCTGGCGCGTTTTGCCGCACGCGAATATGGCGCCAAGGTGTTCGGCATCACCCTGAGCAAGGAGCAACTGACGCTGGGGCGCCAGCGGGTCAAGGATGAAGGACTGGCCGACAAGGTCGACCTGCAGATCCTCGACTACCGCGACCTGCCCCAGGATGGCCGTTTCGACAAGGCGGTCAGCGTCGGCATGTTCGAACACGTCGGCCATGCCAACCTCGAACTGTACTGCCAGCGACTGTTCGGCGCCGTACGTGAAGGCGGCCTGGTGATGAACCATGGCATCACCGCCAAGCATGTGGATGGCCGCCCAGTGGGGAGAGGCGCTGGGGACTTCATCGATCGTTACGTGTTCCCGCACGGCGAGCTGCCGCACATCTCGATGATTACCGCGCGTATCTGTGAGGCAGGGCTGGAAGTGGTGGACGTGGAAAGCCTGCGCCTGCACTACGCCAAGACCCTCAATCACTGGAGTGAAAACCTCGAGAACCAGCTGCATCGCGCTGCGGCGCTGGTGCCGGAGAAGACGCTGCGGATCTGGCGCCTGTACCTGGCCGGATGCGCCTATGCCTTCACCAAGGGCTGGATCAACCTGCACCAGATTCTTGCAGTGAAGCCGTATGCGGATGGCCACCACGACCTGCCGTGGACGCGAGAAGATCTCTATCGTTGATCAAGACGGGGCCGCCTTTGCGGCCCCGCTTCTTTTCCGGCTACAGAATCGGTGAAATCAGGCGCGCGATGCGCATTCCCAGCTGCTGCAGCCGATGAGTGTCGCGGCTGTCTTCGGCGGTTATCTCCCGCGACTGCTCGAAGTCGCACAGCAGCATGGCCTCGACCTGATCGGCAAAGGCGCGGTCGATGGTCAGCAAGGTGATCTCGAAATTCAGACGGAACGAGCGGTTGTCGAGGTTGGCACTGCCGATGGCGCTGACATCGTCGTCCACCAGCACCACCTTCTGGTGCAGGAACCCTGGCTGATAACGGAACATCCGCACACCTGCCCGCACCGCCTCGAAGGCGAACAGACTGGACGCGGCATAGACGATGCGGTGGTCTGGCCTCGACGGGATCAGGATTCGCACATCGACGCCACGCAGCACCGCCAGGCGCAGGGCCGCGAACACTGCCTCGTCGGGAATGAAATAGGGGCTGGTGATCCAGATGCGCCGGGTCGCCGAGTGGATGGCTTCGACGAAGAACAGTTGGCAGGTTTCCTGGGGGTCGGCCGGGCCAGTGGCGAGGGCCTGGCACAACACGCCGTTCTCCGGATAGGCATCCGGCAGGATCAGCGGCGGCAAGGCACGGGTGGCCCAGTACCAGTCTTCGGCGAACGACTCCTGCAGACAGGCCAGCACCGGGCCGCTGACCTGGACGTGGGTGTCACGCCAGGGCGACAGCCGCGGATGCCCACCCATGTACTCATCGCCGACATTGTGCCCGCCAACGAAGCCGAGCAGGCCATCGACCACGACGATCTTGCGGTGGTTACGGAAGTTGACCTGGAAGCGGTTGAACCAGCCACGGCGCGAGGAAAAGGCCTGGATCTGTACGCCACCCTCGCGCAGCACCTGGCTGTAACGCGCCGGCAAGGCATGGCTGCCGACCTGATCGAACAATACGTAAACCCTTACCCCTTCAGCGGCCTTGCGCAGGAGCAGTTGTTGCAGCTCCTGGCCGATGGCATCGTCGTGGATGATGAAGAACTGCACCAGCACAGTGTCCCGCGCCTCGCTGATGGCAGCGAAGATCGCGTCGAAGGTCGCAGTGCCATCGATCAGCAATTTCACCTGGTTGTTGGCCAGGCAGGGCATGCGGCCAAGCTTGGGCATGGCACGCAGTGCCGCGTAGCTTTCCGACTCCCGCGCGGTCAGGGCTTCCTCCACCCAGGGGCGCCAGTTGAGGTCGGCCATCGCCACGTGCATCTCCTGGTTGGCCTGGCGCCGCGCCTGGATATAGGCGTAGAAGGAGCGGGCGCCAAAGACCAGATAGGGCACCAGGGTCAGGTAGGGAATGAAGAACAGTGACATTGCCCAGGCGATTGCGCCCTGGGCGGTACGCACGGTGAACACCGCATGCAGCGCAGCGACGATGCCCAGGAAGTGAATCAGTCCGAGCAGGTAACCGAAGAAGTAGGGGCTGTGGTAATCCATACGCATCCTGCATTCCAAGAGCACTGCCGCCTAACAGAGCATGTTCCCGGGGCCGCTTGCAACCTGCGGGCGAAAAAGACGTCTAAGGCTCTGTCCGGCCTGGAGCCGGTATTTCGAGGAGCACTGATCCATGAAGATTCGTCTGCCACTGATTGCCCTGGCATTGGGCCTGGGCAGCCCGCTGCTGGCGCAAGCGCAGATGCTGCAACCTGGTCTGTGGGAGTTGACCACCAGCAACATGCAGGTCGACGGCAAGCCACTGCCCGACATGGCGTTCATGCTCGGCCAACTGAAGAACCTGCCGCCGGAGCAGCGCGCCATGATGGAGGGCGCCCTGGCCAAGCAAGGCATCACCGTGGGTGGCAATGGCGTGCGCTCGTGCCTGACACCAGAGCAGGTCGCTACCAACGATATTCCCCTGCAGGATCCGCAGTCAGGTTGCACGCAGAAGATCACCGACCGCCAAGGCAATGTCTGGAAGTTCCAGTTCAGTTGCCCCAAGGCCCAAGGCACCGGTCAGGCAACCTTCCTCAGTGATCGCGAATTCACCACCCAGGTCAGCGGCACCTTCAATGCCTCGGGTGTTCAGCAGCAGGGCAGCATGAACACCCGGGCGGTGTGGCTGGGTAATGACTGCGGAAACGTACGTCCCCGTAGCTAGCTAGCGCCTCACCATTGCCATTGGCTGGCAGCCACTGCGTCGTGGGCATGCAGGCTTTCTGCATGTTCCACGCGCAGGTCGAAGCCGGTGGCCCATTCCAGTTCGCGCAACGCTCGGTGCAGGCGACGTGCAGCATCTTCGCAGAACATCAGGTTCTGACCATTGGCCAAGGCGAACGCCTGTTCGTCGGCTCTTTTCACGGCCGTCTGCACTGCTGTGCCCAATGCGCTTTCCACGGTATCGATCAGCGCGTCGAGCGGTAGCGTCTGCAGGTTGTGCTGCAGGCGCACCTTGACGATTGCCTGACTGCGCTGACTGTGGGGCGTCGCGACGATACCTGCGCTGCTGCCAAGCCATTGCAGGATGGCCTGTGGGTCGAGTGTCTGGTTGGCGAAGTCCTTGAGGAATTGCTGTTGAATCAGCTGGCGGGCCAGCGCAGCGGAGCATGGGCAGGTCGACGAATAGGGGACTTCCACGTGGTGTTCCACGTGGAACATCTCATTCTCGATGCGTGCGTCAAGGATGATCGGGTAGCGTTTCCAGCCTTCCAGTGGGCTCACAAGCGCAGGACGTTTCAGCAGGTAGTCGAACTTCAATCGCAGGTAGGCGCTGGACGAAAGCCCTTCGTGGCTGTGGAGAAAGCGAGCCAGGAGCTGGCGCAGTGCCAAGGGGGTCAGCTCGGTGTGCTCCAGTGCTTCCAGGGCGAGGTACAGGCGCGACATATGGATACCGCGCGATTCGCCATCATCCAGGCTCACGCCGGCGTCAGCCCAGGCGCTGAGGCGATGCCCATTCAATTGCACAGGCAGGGCGATACCGCGCATCCCGACCCAGTCCAGGGGTTGGAGCTTGTGGCTGGTTTGCGCGGCGATGTCGGGAAGCGTCAGGCTGGTCATCGATAGAGTCCATGAAAAAGGGGCTTCAGCGGCAACCTCCGATCAAGCTGCAGTGCAGGTTGAAACGTTGGCCGCTTGAGCTGGATACGCGGTTCAAGGTGGTCCAGCCGACGCGGCGGCTGTAGCCCACCCAGGCTTCGCCGTCGCTGGCCAGGCCGGTGAAAAAGGTCATCTGTCCATAGCGGCTGTTGGTCTGCGCCCAGAGTCGTCGACTGTTGCTGTCATAGCCGCGCAGATGAAAATCACGGCCTTCGGTTCGCACACTGTAGTAACTGCCTTTGCCGTCTTCGCAGGCCAACAGCGTGGCGCTGCGGGTGCACAGCGCCAGGCCGGGCTGTGGGATCGCAGCGTAGAGCGGGATGGGCACGGCAAGTGCCAGCAGCAATAGGGCGAGGTTCGAGTGCTTCATGTCCATCCTCTCGGGCAGCCGTTCGACAGACGCGGCTTGGCGAAATTGTATTGTTATATTATAACGTTGTGCAATGCATCGTTTCGAATGCGCTTTGCCCGATGAGGTTCACCATGACCAACCGCCTTCCCGTCACCGTGCTGTCCGGCTTCCTCGGGGCCGGCAAGAGCACGCTGCTCAACCATGTCCTGCGCAACCGTGAAAACCTGCGGGTTGCGGTGATCGTCAACGACATGAGTGAAATCAACATCGATGCCAGCGAGGTACAGCGTAATGTGAGCCTCAATCGCGCCGAAGAAAAGCTCGTCGAGATGAGCAATGGCTGCATCTGCTGCACCCTGCGCGAAGACCTGCTCGAGGAAGTGGCACGGCTCGCCGACGAAGGCCGCTTCGATTACCTGTTGATCGAATCCACCGGCATTTCCGAACCGTTGCCGGTGGCCGAGACCTTCACCTTCCGTGACGAACAGGGCCGTAGCCTCTCCGATATGGCGCGCCTGGATACCATGGTCACTGTGGTGGACGGCCTCAACTTCCTGCGGGATTACCAGGCGGCAGATAGCCTGGCCAGTCGTGGCGAAACACTGGGGGAGCAGGACGAGCGCTCGATCAGCGACTTGCTGATTGAGCAGATCGAGTTCGCTGACGTGTTGCTGCTGAGCAAGATCGACCTGATCAGCCAGCACGAACGCGAGGAACTGAGCGCAATCCTGCGCAGCCTCAACGCTCGCGCCCAGATTGTGCCGATGGTGATGGGCCAGGTGCCGCTGGAGCGTATTCTGAATACCGGGCTGTTCGACTTCGAGCAAGCGTCCCAGGCGCCGGGCTGGTTGCAGGAACTGCGCGGCGAGCATGTGCCGGAAACCGAAGAGTACGGAATCGCCTCGACCACCTGGCAGGCGCGCAGGCCGTTTCATCCACAGCGCTTTTTCGACTTTATCCACAACAGCTGGAGCAATGGCCGGCTGCTGCGTTCGAAAGGCTTTTTCTGGTTGGCCAGCAAGTACCAGGAAGCCGGCAGCTGGTCGCAGGCAGGCGGCATGATGCGCCATGGTTTGGCGGGTCGCTGGTGGCGTTTCGTGCCGCGTGAGCAGTGGCCGCAAGATGAAGAGAACCTCGAAGCGATCCTCAAGCAGTGGACGGTCGAGGCTGGCGACTGCCGCCAGGAGCTGGTGTTCATCGGTCAGAACATCGACTTCGCACGGTTATCCACAGAGCTTGAAGCATGTTTGCTGACGGATGAGGAGATGGAACCGGGTCCGATGGCCTGGTTGCGCCTGGAGGATCCGTTCGGCCCCTGGTATGAAGAGGCGGCAGCATGAAGGCGGCAACTCGGCTTGTGGATATCCGCCAGGCGTTCGGTGAGTCGCCGCAGGTGATGACCGAAATCCTTCAGGATGGCGTCAACCTGGCCGTGTGGCAGCGACGCTTGCCGGCGCAGGTCGAGGACTTCGCGGCCCTGGTGGTCAACCTTGGCCAGACGATGTCGGATGAGCGAGTGATGGAGGTGGATGAGCGGGAGGCACCGGTGTTGCATCGCTTGCTGCCCGAGGCGGCGGACCTGCACGGTTATGAAGGCTTCGTGGCTGACGTGTCGTGGCTGGTGGCGGCCTATACCTGCCTGCTGGGCGCGCGCCGCGTGGGCTTGCGGCTGAAGGTGCTCGACGGGGCGATGTGTCCGCGCTTTCATGTGGATCATGTCCCGCTGCGCCTGCTGACTACCTATGTGGGGGCGGGCAGTGAGTGGCTGGAAGAACGCGACATTGACCGCAATCGCTTGCAACTGGCGGAAGCACCTGTGGATAACATTCGGCGCTTGCAGGTGGGCGATGTGGCCTTGCTCAAGGGGGAGAAGTGGCTGGGTAACGAGGGCGCAGGGCTGGTGCACCGCTCGCCGCCGACGCCGCGGGGTGAGAAGCGGCTGTTGTTGAGCCTTGATTGGTTGGGTTGAGGGTTTTGCCCGCGAAGAGGCCAGTAAAGGCAACATACCTGCATCCACGATAGACTTGCTTCACGTCCACCTCGATCTCGAACCATGTTGCAGCACATTCCCACCTACGTCATCGCCGGCCCACTGGGCGCAGGCAAGACCAGCCTGATTCGCCACCTGCTCGGCCAGCGCCCGGAAAAACAGCGCTGGGCGGTGCTGGTCAATGAGTTCGGCCAGATCGGCCTCGACGCTGCCCTGCTCAGCACAGACGAGGACGGCGTCGCCATCGGTGAAGTCGCGGGCGGTTGCCTGTGTTGTATCAACGGGGCGCCGTTTCAGGTCGGCCTAGGGCGTCTGCTGCGCAAGGCCAGGCCCGACCGGCTGTTCATCGAGCCCTCCGGTCTCGGTCATCCCGTGCAATTGCTGGAGCAGTTGAAGCAAGCACCCTGGATCGGTGTGCTGGATGTACAGCCACTGCTGATGGTGCTGGATGCTGTGGCGCTGGCGCGGGGAGAACCGCTGCCCGACGCGCAACAGCAGGCAGTGGCGCAGGCGGGGTTGTTGATTTTCAACAAGTCAGGGGCTGTGGATGACGCTCAGCGGCTGTTGATAACTGCGCAATTTGGCGGAAGCAGGGCGGTCTGGACGGATCATGCTGTTCTCGCCCTGGACAAGCTGCCCATTCTGCCCACAGAGGTTTTCCCCCCGGCGAGTCTTTCCAGCCTGCCTGTGGACAAGACTCCAGTCAGCTTGGCTACCCTGTGGACAGATCCGCGCGAGCCCATCTGCCAGGCGCAGCAAGGTGAGGGCGGGTGGAGTGTTGGCTGGCGCTGGCACCCGAGCCAGCGCTTCGATGAGGCTGCATTGCGTGGCGTGCTCGCGCAATGGGCGTGGCGGCGGGCCAAAGGGGTTATCCACAGCGCTCAGGGTTGGCAATCTTTCAACGGCCTGGAGGGCGGTGTGCCTGAGTGGCGTTCGAGCGAATGGCGCAGGGACTCGCGCATCGAGCTGATCTTCGATCAGCCCCAGCCGTTGCAGCCCCTTCAGGCCGCCATCGAGCACTGTCGCGTAAACGGCTGATCAGTTGCGCCAGCGGTTGTGCTCCTGGCGCCATTGCTGCATTTCGATGACGTTGTCGGTGCGCGGCGGGGTCTTTATCTCGAACGGGTAGGGCGCCAGTTCGATCTGTACGGTATGGGCACCGAACTGGGTCACGGTGCCAGGGTGACGCTGTTCACCGGTGACGGTGAACTCGAAGGCATAGACCCGTGCCAGGCGCTTGCGGCCATTGGCATCGCGCACGAAGGCGATACGCTTGAGGGCCACGGCGTCGTCGAGCAGCTCCAGGTCGAGTTTCGCGCAATGCTGCTTGACCCGTTCCAGCGCCTTCTCACGCAAGCCATGGTTGTGCCACAGCCAGGCGCCAGCCGTCGCCAACAGCATCAGGACGAACAGGTTCTCCAGGGTCAACATTTGCATATGCTCCAGACAGGTGGCTTCAGCTTAACTGCGTCCCTGGCCTGTCGTACAGGTGGCTTTCGGGTTCATACTGCTCGACTTTCAGTTATCCACACAGCTTCGGAAATCTCCTGCATGAAACGTACACCGCACTTGCTCGCGATCCAGTCCCATGTGGTCTTTGGCCATGCCGGAAACAGCGCCGCGGTGTTTCCCATGCAGCGCATCGGCGTCAATGTCTGGCCGCTCAACACCGTGCAGTTCTCCAATCACACTCAGTATGGCCAGTGGGCTGGCGAAGTGCTTGCTCCGGCGCAAATTCCTGCGTTGGTGGAAGGCATTTCCAATATCGGCGAGCTGGGCCACTGCGATGCAGTGCTGTCGGGCTACCTGGGCAGTGCCGAACAGGGGCGGTCGATCCTGGCCGGCGTCGAGCGGATCAAGGCGGTCAACCCGCGAGCGTTGTACCTGTGCGACCCGGTGATGGGCCATGCCGAGAAGGGCTGCATCGTGCCCCAGGAGGTCAGCGACTTCCTGCTCAAGGAGGCGGCGTCGGTGGCCGACATCCTCTGCCCCAACCAGCTTGAGCTCGACAGTTTCTGTGGTCGGCATGCGCAGTCGCTGGAGGATTGCGTGGTCATGGCGCGCAGCCTGCTGGAGTACGGGCCGCAGGTGGTGCTGGTCAAGCACCTGGCGTACCCGGGGCGCGGCGAGGATGCTTTCGAGATGCTGTTGGTGACCCGCGAACAGAACTGGCACCTGCGCCGTCCGCTGCTGGCGTTTCCGCGCCAGCCAGTGGGGGTCGGTGACCTGACCTCGGGGCTGTTCCTGGCGCGGGTACTGCTGGGGGATTCGTGGCTGCGGGCCTTCGAGTTCACCGCGGCGGCGGTGCACGAAGTGCTGCTGGAAACCCAGGCCTGCGCCAGCTACGAGTTGCAGCTGGTGCGGGCGCAGGACCGTATCGCCCATCCGCGGGTGCGCTTCGAGGCACAGAGCCTAGATCACTCGGTCTTCAGGTCCTGATAGCGCTTCTCCAGCTCCTGGCGGATCTGGCGGCGCTGCTGGCCTTGCAGGAAACGGCGCTTCTCTTCGCTGTTCTGTGGCTGACGTGGCGGCACCGCAACCGGACGGCGATTGTCGTCGACCGCGACCATGGTGAAGAAGCAGCTGTTGGAGTGGCGAACGGAGCGCTCGCGAATGTTCTCGGTCACCACCTTGATGCCCACTTCCATGGAGGTGTTGCCGGTGTAGTTGACCGAGGCGAGGAAGGTCACCAGTTCGCCGACATGCACCGGCTCGCGGAAGATCACCTGATCCACCGACAGGGTCACGACGTAGGTGCCGGCATAGCGGCTGGCGCAGGCATAGGCCACTTCGTCGAGGTACTTGAGCAGGGTGCCGCCATGTACGTTGCCCGAGAAGTTGGCCATGTCCGGTGTCATCAGGACAGTCATGCTCAGCTGGGCGTTTCCAGGTTCCATAGTGTGCTCACGGTGAGGTTGCGCTGAAACGGGGCGGGTATCTGCAGACACTTCTGTTCCCCTCTGTTGAGGTTTCCCATCCTGGAAACGGACGTCGCTCGACGGTCCGTCGTCACGCCGATCATGCCATTACCCCGCGCGCTTTTGCCGATCTGTTTCTACATATTGCACCGGCGTTTGACGAGCGGACGCGATGTTACCCTGAGTACGCCCATGCAACATGGGTGTTCCACCCTTCAACACAATCTGTACTAGCTGCTCGATCGGGGATGCCTGGCAGAGGAGCGGTCTGCCCCCCGTGCGTAGAGAAAAGGAGTGCCACGCCATGCATGCCATCAGTTTCATCCAGGATCTGGCCGTGATCATGCTGGTCGCAGGGGTGGTAACCATTCTTTTCCACAGGCTGCGCCAACCGGTGGTGCTGGGCTACATCGTCGCCGGATTCATCATTGGCCCGCACACGCCGCCATTCGGCCTTATCCACGACGAAGACACCATCAAGACCCTGGCCGAGCTCGGGGTGATCTTCCTGATGTTCTGCCTGGGCCTGGAGTTCAGCCTGCGCAAGCTGTTCAAGGTGGGGGCGACTGCCTTCATCGCCGCCTTCCTCGAAATCGTGCTGATGATCTGGATCGGCTTCGAGATCGGCCGCTGGTTCGGCTGGAACACCATGGACTCGTTGTTCCTCGGCGCCATCCTGGCGATTTCCTCGACGACGATCATCGTCAAGGCGCTCAACGACCTGAAGATGAAGAACGAGCGGTTCGCGCAACTGATCTTCGGCGTGCTGATCGTCGAGGACATCCTTGGCATCGGCATCATTGCCCTGCTTTCAGGCATCGCTGTCAGCGGTTCGGTCAGTTCCGGCGAGGTGTTCTCCACCGTCGGCAAGCTGTCGCTGTTCATGATCGTGGCGTTGGTCATCGGCATTCTGCTGGTGCCGCGACTGCTGGCCTACGTGGCGAAGTTCGAGAGCAACGAGATGTTGCTGATTACCGTGCTGGGGCTGTGCTTCGGCTTCTGCCTGCTGGTGGTGAAGCTCGAGTACAGCATGGTGCTGGGCGCCTTCCTGATCGGTGCGATCATGGCCGAATCGCGCCAGTTGCTGAAGATCGAGCGCCTGATCGAACCGGTACGCGACCTGTTCAGTGCCATCTTCTTCGTCGCCATTGGCCTGATGATCGATCCGCAGGTGTTGATCGACTACGCCTGGCCGATCGTGGTGATCACCCTGGCTGTAGTGTTGGGCAAGATGCTCTCCTGCGGCATGGGCGCCTTCATTGCCGGTAACGATGGGCGCACCTCACTGCGTGTGGGGATGGGGCTTTCACAGATTGGCGAATTCTCCTTCATCATCGCTGCGTTGGGCATGACCTTGCAGGTTACCAGCGACTTCCTCTACCCGGTCGCAGTGGCGGTCTCGGCCATCACCACCTTGCTCACGCCTTACCTGATCCGCGCCGCGGACCCCCTGTCGATTCGCCTGGGCAAGGTGGTGCCGCAACGCCTGTCGCGGGTGTTGTCGTTGTATGGCGAGTGGTTGCGCAACATTCAGCCTCAAGGCGAGGGTGCGATGCTGGCGGCGATGATCCGGCGCATCCTGCTGCAAGTGGGGGTGAACCTGGCACTGGTGATCGCGATCTTCTTCAGCGGTGGTTACTTCGCGGTACGCATCGGCACGTGGCTGAGCGAATGGATCGGTGATGTGGGGCAGCAGAAGGCAGTGATCTGGGGCGCCGCATTGCTGTTGTCTCTGCCGTTCCTGATCGCCGCTTATCGCAAGCTCAAGGCGCTGTCGATGCTGTTGGCGGAGATGGGCGTCAAGCCGGAGATGGCCGGGCGTCACACCCAGCGCGTGCGCCGCGTGATTGCCGAAGTGATTCCGCTGTTGTCGCTGCTGGTGATCTTCCTGCTGCTGTCGGCACTGTCGGCGAGCATCCTGCCGACCAACGAGCTTTTGCTGGTCATCGCCGTGGTCGCGGCCGTGGTGGTTGCGCTGTTGTGGCGTTGGTTCGTGCGCGTGCATACGCGCATGCAGATCGCCCTGCTGGAAACGTTGGAGAACAGCCGCGATCACTCGCATTGAGGAGTAATCGCTCCCTGCGCAAGACTTCATGGTAGTCCGAGGGGATCAGGCGGTAACGATGTCGCCAGGCGCAGAAAGCCTGGCGATTCTACGAGTACTTAATGGCTATATGCCATTTTTTCGTGGTCGGGTTCAGCTTTCCAGCCAGACGTCCCGCGCCCAGTGCCACACCGACTCCCAGCTTTCCTCGGCAACGATCTCGTCATCGCCATCCCACAGCACCACCGTCCCGTCTTCCTCGACGCAGTAGTAATTGTCGCCGTCCTGGCAAAGGGGGATCAGGTCGCGTGGTACGCCGGCATCCCAGGCATTGGCGGCAACATCAGGCAGGTAGGTGTGCGACTGCGGGTCGGTGACAGTGACCGGTTCGAGGGATCCATAGACCACGTCACTGACGGTCAGCAGGAATTCTTTGAAAACGAACGGAATGTTGATGAACAGCTGTTCTTCGATTTCGACCAGTTGGTCTTCGTCGGGAAGCTCCAGGGGCACCGGTACTGGCTCATTGGCTTCACGGAGTTGTTCGATCACTTCTTCCACAGTTCACTTCCTCTTACCTTGATGACAACGCTGCGCGTTATACCCTAGTAGCCCAGTATGGCAAAAGCAAAAACCCCGGGACAGGCCCGGGGTTTTTCTGTGAAGCGCGTCAGAATCAGCCGTTCTGGCGGATACCGGCGAGCATCCAGGGCTGGTTCTCGCCCTGTGCACGCTCCATGTGCCAGCTTTCGCTGAAGGCCTCGCCCTGATCGAAGCGCGAGTTCTTCGATACGCCACGGAAGGTCAGGGTAGCGATGGTCTTGTCGGCACGGTCGTCGACGCCTTCCAGTTGCACATCGAGGTCGTCGATGTAGGTGGACTGGAAGCCATCACCTTGCTCGGCACGCTCACGCTTGAGGAACTCGAGCATTTGCGGGGTGACGAACTCGGCGATCTTGTCCATCTCGTTCGCATCCCAGTGCTGTTGCAGCGTCTGGAAGTGGTTGCGGGCAGCGGCCAGGAAGCTCTGCTCGTTGAACCAGGCCGGGGCGTTGATGACCGGCGCAGCGGCGACAGGTGCGGCCGAACCACCGAAGATCGATTGCGCAGGCTGTTGCGGCACTTCACGCTGGTAAGGGGCGTGACCGGCGGCTGCGGCAGCTTGCGGCTGCTGCTGGCGACGGCGCGCAGCGATGAAACGGAAGACCAGGAAGGCGATCAGGCCCATGATCAGGAAGTCGAGGATCTGCATGCCCTGGAAGCCATCGCCCATGAACATGGAGGCGAGCAGGCCACCGGCGGCGAGGCCGGCCAGTGGGCCCAGCCAGCGCGAAGCACCGCTGGCAGCGGCCGGAGCGCGGCCTGGAGCGGTCGGCGCGGCGGCAGGCGTGGTAGGGGAGGCCTGGCGGGTCTGGTGCATAGGCGCAGCGCCCGAGCTCTTGCCGCCGCCGAAGCGCTTGGCGTTGGCGTCGAGGCTCAGCGTCAGGCCGACGCAGAGCGCCAGTGCGATGCTAAGAAAACGTTGCATAAGATGGGATTTCCCGTTTTGTGGATTGCACGCGCGTCATGGTGCACATGATCTAGGAGACATGGCTAGCGCAAGAATGTTTCGAGCTTTTGCCTGAGCGTGTAGGCAGCGTCTGAATCTGGCGTCTGAAAGAGCATCGCGGGACGAGTCACGAGCGACTCGTCCTCAGAGCGCTTCCAGCTTGGCATACCCCAGCATCAGCCACTTGCTGCCTTCGTCGAAGTTCACCTGCACGCGTGCCTGTGCCCCGGACCCTTCGAAGTTGAGGATGACCCCTTCACCGAACACCGAGTGTTGCACGCGTTGGCCCAGGCTGAAGGCGGTCTGCGGGATGCTGGCGTTGGCGAACAGGCTGCTGGCCTGGGTCTGCGCACCGCCGAAAGGACGGCTGACCGAATTGGACAAGCGCACTTCCTGAACCAGGCCTGCCGGGATTTCCCGTACGAAACGCGACACCTTGTTGTACGTCTCGCTGCCATAGAGGCGCCGGGTCTCGGCGTAGGTCATGATCAGCTGGCGCATCGCGCGGGTGATCCCGACGTAGGCCAGGCGGCGCTCCTCTTCAAGACGACCAGGCTCTTCCAGGCTCATCTTGTGCGGGAACAGGCCTTCTTCCATGCCGACCAGGAACACGTAGGGGAATTCCAGGCCCTTGGCGCTGTGCAGGGTCATCAGCTGCACACTGTCTTCGTGCTCGTCTGCCTGGGCGTCGCCGGCTTCCAGCGAGGCGTGGCCGAGGAATGCCGACAGCGGCGAAAGGTCGGCGTCTTCTTCACTGGATTCGAAGTTGCGCGCAGCGCTGACCAGTTCCTCAAGGTTCTCTACCCGGGCCTGGCCTTTTTCACCCTTTTCTTCCTGGTGGTAGATGATCAGCCCGGACTGCTCGATGACGGTCTGGGTCATGGTGTGCAGCGGCATCTCCGTGACCTTGGTCGCAAGGTTCTCCATCAACTCGATGAAGCCGCCCAGGGCGCTGGCAGCACGGCCTTTGAGCGCTTTGGCGGCGAGCAGCTGGCACATCGCATCCCACATCGACAGCTGGCTGTGGCGGGCATGTTCGCGGATGGCTTCGACCGTCTTCTCGCCGATGCCGCGCGGCGGCACGTTGATCACCCGCTCGAGTGCAGCATCGTTGCCGCGGCCTTCGAGCAGACGCAGGTAGGCCATGGCGTTCTTGATTTCGGCGCGTTCGAAGAAGCGCTGGCCACCATAGATGCGGTAGGGGATGCGCTCACGCAGCAGGGCTTCTTCGAGCACTCGCGACTGGGCGTTGGAGCGATAGAGGATGGCGATGTCGCTGCGCGAATTGCCGTCCTTGATGATGCGCTCGATGCTTTCGACCACGTAGCGTGCTTCGTCGTGCTCGTTGTATGCCGCGTACAGGGTGAGGGGTTCGCCTTCGCCCAGGTCGGTCCACAGCTCCTTGCCCAGGCGCCCGCTGTTATTGGCGATGAGGGCGTTGGCAGCCTTGAGGATGCCACTGGTGGAGCGGTAGTTCTGCTCCAGGCGGATCAGCTCGGCGTCGGGGAAGTCGGCGGTGTATTGATGGATGTTCTCGATCTTCGCGCCGCGCCAGCCATAGATCGACTGGTCGTCGTCGCCCACCGCCATCAGGCTTTCGCCACCGCCGGCCAGCAGGCGCAGCCAGGCGTACTGCACGGCGTTGGTGTCCTGGAATTCGTCCACCAGCAGGTGGCGGAAGCGGCGCTGATAGTGCTCGAGCAGGCCGGGGTGGTCGCGCCACAGGTCGAGGGCGCGCAGCAGCAGTTCGGAGAAGTCGATGACCCCGGCGCGCTCGCAGGCCTGTTCGTAGGCTTCGTAGATGCCGCGCATGGTGGCCAGGAACAGGTCGCCGCTGGCCTGGATGTGCTGCGGGCGCAGGCCTTCGTCTTTTTGCCCGTTGATGAACCACTGGGCCTGGCGTGCCGGCCAGCGCTGCTCATCCAGCCCCATCTCGCGGATGACACGCTTGATCAGCCGCTGCTGATCGTCGCCGTCGAGGATCTGGAAATTCTGCGCCAGGCGCGCTTCCTGCCAGTGGGCGCGCAGCAGGCGGTGGGCCAGGCCGTGGAAGGTGCCGACCCACATGCCAGCCGGGTTGATGCCCAGCAACTGTTCGATACGGTGACGCATCTCCGCGGCGGCCTTGTTGGTGAAGGTCACCGACAGAATCGAATGCGGCGAGGCCTGCTCGACCTGGATCAGCCAGGCGATGCGGTGCACCAGCACGCGGGTCTTGCCGGAGCCGGCGCCAGCGAGCACCAGTTGACGCCCACGCGGGGCTGCTACGGCCTGGCGTTGGGCATCGTTGAGGGAGTTGAGCAGTAGGGAGAGGTCATCAGTGTGCATCCGGCCATTCTAGGTTGGCGCGGGGGCTGCGGGCAAATGCTCGGGCATTTGTGAAATCATGACATACAGCAGTTTGGCCTGGCCTTGCGCTTGTGTATGCTCCGTGCACGTTCGCGGCTGACCATTATAAGAACACTGCCATATGACCCAGAATTGCATGGTGATCGACGCATCACCCGAATCGACAAGGAGCGTTCGCAGGCAATTCGCAACCCAGCTCTCCATCGAGCGGACCCGCCTGCTTTACCAGGGCTCGTTGCTGCCCACCCTGTTCATGTTGCTCAACGGCCTGCTTTGCGCCTGGCTGCTGTGGAGTCCTGCCCGCTACCTGCTGGTCGGCGTGTGGATGGTCTGGTTGCTGGCGCTGGTGGCTTTGCGGGTGATCCAGGTGGCGGCTTTCGATGCGGCCACGCCGGCGCGCCAGGCCAAGCCGACCTGGTGGCGGATGTTCCTGGGTGGGTCGGCCTTCAGTGGCCTGACGCATGCCTGTGCTGCACTCGCGCTGGTGCCGGTGGACAGTTTCGTCCAGCAGGCCTGGGTATTCGGCCTGCTGGGCGCAGCGGCGCTGTCGGCGAGCGTCGCCTATGCGGTCAGCCTGCCGGCCTTTCTCAGCTTCGTGTTACCCGGCCTGTTGCCGCCGATCGGATTTCTGTTCTTCTATCAGGACGGATTGCAGCGCGGCTGGGGCTGGCTTGGCCTGATCCTGCTCGGCGCCCTGATGGTAGTGGCCTGGCAGGTCAATCGTCTGATCGAGCGCGGTCTGCTCCGACGCTTCCAGAACCAGGCACTGATCGAGCATCTGCAGGGTGCGCAACGCCATGGCGAGCAACTGAACCAGGCCCTGAGTGCAGAGATCCGCCACCGTCGTCATGCCGAAGAGCAATTGCGCCAGGCTCAGGCCGGCCTTGAGCTGCGGGTGAGCGAGCGAAGCCGTGAGCTGGCGCTTGCCACCCAGGCCCTGGGCGCCAGCGAGCAGCGCCTGGCCCTGGCGCTGGAGGCCAGCGAGCTGGGGCTTTGGGACTGGGACCTGCAAACCGACGAAGTCCATCACACTCAGTTGCATGCCTTGTTCGGCCTGGAGCCTGGACAAGTGCGCTCGGTGCTTGCCGACCTCAAGCCGCGCCTGCATCCCGACGATCTGCCGCTACTGCGGCGCACACTGGTCGAGCACCTCAAGGGCCGCAGCGGCGACTATCGCGTCGAATACCGGGTACGCCACACGCAAGGCCGCTGGTGCTGGATCGAGGATCGGGGGCGAGCGGTCGAGCGTGATGCCGACGGCAAGGTCCTGCGCATGCTGGGCACCCGCCGCGACATCACCGCACAGAAGGAGCAGGAAGAGCAGCAACGGCTGGCTGCCACCGTGTTCGAAGCGGCGAGTGAAGGCATCGCCATCCTCGACGCGCACTACCAGTTGCTGGCGGTCAACCAGCGGTTCTGCGATCTCACCGGTTACGGGCGCGAAGACCTGATCCTGCGTGACCTGCTGGAGCTGCCGTGCAGCCGCGACGCCCGCCGGCACAGCCAGTCGATTCTCCAGGCCCTTGAGCAGCAGGGGCGCTGGCAGGGCGAGCTGGTCGAGGCGCGCAGCAATGGCGAGCTTTACCCGCAATGGCTGCAGCTCAATGGCGTGCGCGATGGGCGGGGCAATATCAGCAATATCGTGGCGTTCTTCACGGACCTGTCGGCGCGCCGCGAGTCGGAGGAGCGCCTGCGCTACCTGGCCCACTACGATGACCTCACAGGCCTTGCCAACCGCGCACTGTTCCGCCTGCGCCTGCACGAGGCGGTGCAGCGTGTGCGCCTGAACGGCCGTAGCCTGGCGCTGCTGCATGTCGACCTGGACCGTTTCAAGCTGCTCAATGAAAGCCTGGGGCATGAGCTGGCCGACCAGTTACTGAAGAAAATGGCCCAGCGCCTGGCCAATGCGGTGCCGGAGGCCGACACCGTGGCGCGAATCTCCGGCGACGAGTTCGCCGTGCTGTTCGATGGCTACAGCAATCTTTCCAGCCTGGTGCGGGTCACCACACGGCTGCTCGACAAGCTGCGGGTGCCGCAGCGGGTGGGCGGTCATGAGGTGGTGATCAGTGCATCGGTGGGCATCAGTGTGTTGTCGGAGGCCACTTTCGACCTCAACGCCCTGGTCAGCCAGGCCGACATGGCCAAGCAGCATGCCAAGCACCTGGGGGGCGACAGTTTCCAGTTCTATACCGAAAGCCTGCGTGCCAGCACCCTGGAGCGCCTGCAACTGGAGAACGATCTGCGCAAGGCTCTCGACGAGAACCAGTTGCGAGTCTACTACCAGCCCAAGCTGTGCCTGCGTTCCGGCCGTCTGCATGCCGCCGAGGCGCTGGTGCGCTGGCAGCATCCGCAATGGGGCATGGTGCCGCCGGGCGAGTTCATCGGGCTGGCCGAAGAAACCGGGTTGATCGCGCCGATGGGTGAGTTCGTCCTGCGTCAGGCGTGCTGGCAGGCCTGCGAATGGCTGCGCCAGGGCAGAGAGATCCGTGTTTCGGTCAACCTGTCGGTCTACCAGTTGCGCCAGGGCAAGGTGGTCAGCCTGGTGCGCCAGATGCTGCAGGAGACCGGGCTGGCACCGCACCTGCTGGAGCTGGAACTGACCGAGAGCCAGTTGCTCGACAATGTCGAGCACATCATCGCCACCTTCCAGCAACTGCACGCATTGGGCGTGAAGCTGGCGATCGATGATTTCGGGACCGGCTACTCATCGCTGAGTTACCTCAAGCGCTTTCCGGTGGACTACGTGAAGATCGACCAGGCGTTCATTCGGGGTCTGCAGGAGGGCAGCCAGGATGCCGCGATCATCCGGGCGATTATCGCCATGGCCAAGAGCCTGGGGCTGGAGGTGGTGGCAGAGGGCGTGGAAACCCAGGAGCAGCTGGCATTCCTGCGTGAACAGGGGTGCGACGAGGCTCAGGGTTACCTGATCAGTCGACCGATCGATGCCGCAGCGTTCAAGGCGTTGCTGGAGCGCTCGCGGGGATGACCTGCGCCCCGGCGGCAAGTGCCGGGGCAGGGGATGGTCAGAGGTGCCAGTGTCGGCCCTGATGCGCCAGGAGGCTGTTGGCCTGCTCTGGCCCATTGCTGCCTGCCGGATAGGTCCGCGGTGCCTGGAAGTGTTCTTCCCAGCCCTTGAGGATAGGGTCGATCCAGGCCCACGCGGCCTCCACTTCGTCACGGCGCATGAACAGTGTCGAGTCACCATCCAGTACATCCAGCAGCAGGCGCTCGTAGGCTTCCCAGCGGCGGGTCTGGGCGAAGGCCTGAGCCAGGTTCAGGTCCAGCTCGACTGGCGCCAGGCGCATGCCGCGGCCGGGGCTCTTGGTCATCATGCGCAGGCTGATGTGCTCGTCGGGCTGCAACTGGATCAGCAACTGGTTGACCTGGCCGCCCGCGAACAACTCGTGGGGCACCGGTTTGAACTGGATGACGATCTGCGACGAGCGCCGTGCCATGCGCTTGCCGGTGCGCAGGTAGAACGGCACGCCGGCCCAGCGCCAGTTCTCGATATGGGCCTGCACGGCGACGAAGGTTTCGGTGTCGCTGTCGTTGTCGACATCTTTCTCGAAGTAGTAGGCCGGCACTTCCTGGCCGCCGATCTTGCCGGCGCTGTACTGGCCGCGCACGGTCTTGTCCTGCACGTCCTGGCCGGTGATCGGGCGCAGCGCACGAAGGATCTTCACCTTCTCGTCGCGGACCGCCTCGGCCTCGAACTGCGCCGGCGGCTCCATCGCCACCAGGCAGAGCAGTTGCAGCAGATGGTTCTGCAGCATGTCGCGGGTAGCGCCGGCGCGCTCGTAGTAGGCGCCGCGGTTCTCGACCCCGAGGGTTTCGCAGACGCTGATCTGCACATGATCGACCTGGCTGTTGCGCCATACAGGCTCCAGCAAGGCATTGGCGAAGCGCAGGGCCATGAGGTTCTGCACTGTCTCCTTGCCCAGGTAGTGATCGATGCGAAAGACCTGGGACTCGTCGAATACCGCGCCGATGGCTTCGTTGATCGCCGTGGCCGACTCCAGCGAATGGCCGATGGGTTTCTCCAGCACGATGCGCGCTTCGTTGTCGGCAAGGCCGGCCAGGCGCAGGTTGTTGGCGATGGACACGAACAGGTTGGGGGCGGTGGCGAGGTAGAAGATTCGGGTCAGGCCACCGGGCTCGCCAAGGTAGCGGGCCAGGCGTCCGAAATCGGCACCCTGGGAGGCGTCCATGGCGAAGTAGTCCAGGCGTGCCGAGAAGCGCTGCCAGACCTCCTCGTCGAAGTCGTTGCGGGAAATCTGCGCCCTGCAATGACGCTCGCTGAGCTTGAGGTAGTCGTTGCGCGGCAGGGGGCGGCGGGCCAGGGCGATGATCCGCACGGCGTTGTGCAGGCGACCCTCGCGGTAGAGCTGATAGAGCGCCGGCAGCAGCTTGTGCAGGGCCAGGTCGCCCGTGCCGCCGAAAACCAGAATGTCGCAAGGGATACTCAAGCCACCACTCTCCCATGTTCGTTTAGCTGGGCGGTCAGCCGGTCATGTAGTATAACTACAAGATAGCTACATCCCGGCCAGCCGATCATAACCGAGTCCAGCCTGTGAATCTGTTGCAACATATCGCTCAATCGCGCCACCTGCTGCGCAAATCGGAACTGAAAGTGGCCGACCACGTGCTGCTCGATCCGGCTGCCGTCATGCACAGCTCGATGGCCGATCTTGCCCACAGTGTTGGTATCAGCGAGCCGACCATCGTGCGTTTCTGCCGCGCCATCGGTTGTTCGGGCTTCCAGGACCTCAAGCTCAAGCTGGCGCAAAGCCTGGCGGCGGGCGCCAGCTTCGGCCAGTTCGCCATCCATGAAGACGACTCGGTCGCCGACTACAGCCTGAAGATTTTCGACACCACCTTGCACACGCTGATGGAAGTGCGCGAGCACCTCGACCCGCAGGCGCTGCAGCAGGCGGTGAGTGCCATGGCCCAGGCGCAGCGCGTGGAATTCTACGGCTTCGGGGCTTCCGGCGCGGTCGCCGCCGATGCCCAGCACAAGTTCTTCCGCCTGCTGCTCAGTGCCGCGGCCTATTCCGACCCGCACATGCAGGCGATGTCGGCGGTGACCCTCAAGCCGGGTGATGTCGCCGTGTGCATCTCGCAGTCGGGGCGCTCGAAGGATTTGCTGATCACCGCCAACCTGGTGCGTGAAAGCGGCGCCAACCTCATCACCCTGTGCCCCAGCCAGACGCCGCTGGCGGAACTGTCGACCGTCAACCTGGCGATCGATGTGCACGAAGACACCGAGATCTACACCCCGCTGACCTCGCGGATCGCCCACCTGGTGGTGATCGACGTGCTGGCCATGGGCGTGGCCATGGCGCGTGGGCCGAGCCTGGTCAACCACCTCAAGAGCGTCAAGCGCAGCTTGCGCAGCCTGCGTTTGTCGCCCAAGTCGATCAAGGCTACCGACGACTGATTGCACTGCTACCGCACCGGCCTCTTTGGGAGCGGGTTTAGCCGCGAAAGGGCCGGTACGGACAATGGAAATTCACGATTCTGTCACCATTTCTCAGCCAAACCGTAAAACCCCGAAGCCACCCTGAAACTCCCGCACTCGATCTGGGAGACAGGCAATGGCAAACGATCACTTCGGTTCGTACCAACCCAGCGCCAAAGCTCGCAAGCAGGCTGAAAAGGATCAGCGACGCATGGAATATCGTCGCGCGATCGAAAGCTACTGCGACCAGCGCCAACTCTTGCGCGATCTCGCCGACTACCCGGAGCTGCAAGACATCACGGTGTGGCAGGTGGCGTCGGCAGCTTCCCAGAAAATCGCTCCACAAGCCCGCTGATCTTCGCACGTTCGCTGCGAATGAATGCCAGGAACGCCAAGGCCACCGGCGATTGCCGCTTGGCCTTGGACTGCACCACGCACCAGCTGCGGTACAGCGGCAGCTCCTCGACAGGCAACTCCCTGAGCATCCCGGTGGCCAGTTCCATGTTCACTGCATGGCGAGTCAGCAGGGCGATACCCAAGCCTGCGATCACGCACTCGCGCTGGGCGTCGGCCGAGGCCACTTCCAGGGTCTGGGTGAAGTGCACGCGCTTGTCCTTGAAGTACTCCTCGCAGGCTTTGCGCGTGCCCGAGCCTTGTTCGCGGATGAGCAGGGTATGAGGCTCCAGGTCCTGCAGGCGCAAGCGTTCGAGCTTGCACAACGGGTGTTCCGGGGGCGCCACCGCGATGATCGGGTTATTCAGGAATGGCAGGAACTCCAGCCCCATGTCCTGCGGCACCATCGACATGATGATCAGGTCATCGCGGTTGTCGGACAGGCGTCGAATCGCCTGGGCGCGATTGACCACCGTGAGGGTGAGGTTGACCTCCGGGTGTCGTTGCTTGAAGGCGGCGAACAGGTGTGGCACGAAGTACTTCGCACTGGATTCGATCGCCAGCTTCAATTGCCCCTGCAGTGAGCCCTGCATGTCCGACAGCTGCATGTCGAGGTTTTCCAGGCGCCCGAAGATGTCGCGGCTGGCACGTTGCAGTGCCTCGGCCGCTTCGGTCAGGTAGAGCTTTTTGCCGACGTACTCGAACAGCGGCTGGCCGACCAGCTCTTCGAGCTGGCGGATCTGTAGACTTACGGCGGGTTGCGTAAGCGCCATCTCTTCCGCTGCGCGGCTGTACGAGCGCAAATCACACACTTCGTTAAAGATCTGTAGCTGACGTAAAGTCATACGCATCAAGGACTTACGCATTTATCCCCAGGCTCCGGCAAAACCTTGTTACCTCACTATAAGCTTTTGCTAATACAGCCTCTAACAAATATTGATTTTTGTTTATCAACCGGTAGCGCTAGTTTGAATGTGCGACTGGCCAGCGACGTCTGGTCACGCGCCGACCGGTGTAACCGGATCGTCTGTTCCTACGGCTTTGGGAAGACTCCAGTGATAAAAAAAATCCTGATCGCCAACCGGGGTGAAATCGCAGTTCGGATCGTGCGTGCCTGCGCCGAAATGGGCATTCGCTCTGTCGCGATCTTTTCCGACGCCGACCGTCACGCCTTGCACGTCAAGCGCGCCGACGAGGCCTACAGCATTGGTGCCGAGCCTCTGGCCGGTTACCTGAACCCGCGCAAGCTGGTGAACCTTGCTGTGGAAACCGGCTGTGACGCCCTGCATCCGGGCTACGGTTTCCTGTCGGAAAACGCAGAACTTGCAGAAATCTGCGCCGAACGTGGCATCAAGTTCATCGGTCCTGCTGCCGAGGTCATTCGCCGCATGGGCGACAAGACCGAAGCGCGCCGCACCATGATCCAGGCCGGTGTCCCGGTGACCCCAGGAACCGAAGGCAACGTGGCCGACATCCACGAGGCCCTGAGCGAAGGCGAGCGCATCGGTTATCCGGTGATGCTCAAGGCCACCTCCGGTGGTGGCGGGCGTGGTATTCGCCGCTGCAACAGCCGCGAGGAACTGGAACAGAACTTCCCCCGGGTGATTTCCGAAGCCACCAAGGCGTTCGGTTCCGCCGAGGTGTTTCTCGAGAAATGCATCGTCAACCCCAAACACATCGAGGCGCAGATTCTCGGTGACAGCTTCGGCAACGTGGTGCATCTGTTCGAGCGCGACTGCTCGATCCAGCGCCGCAACCAGAAGCTCATCGAAATCGCCCCGAGCCCGCAGCTGACGCCGGAACAGCGCGCCTACATCGGCGACCTGGCCGTACGCGCCGCCAAGGCGGTCAACTACGAGAACGCCGGTACCGTGGAGTTCCTGCTCGCCGATGGCGAGGTGTACTTCATGGAGATGAACACCCGGGTGCAGGTGGAACACACCATCACCGAGGAAATCACCGGCATCGATATCGTGCGTGAGCAGATTCGCATCGCCTCGGGCCTGCCGCTGTCGGTCAAACAGGAAGACATCCAGCATCGCGGCTACGCGTTGCAGTTCCGGATCAACGCCGAAGACCCGAAGAACAATTTCCTGCCCAGCTTCGGCAAGATCACCCGCTACTACGCCCCCGGGGGGCCGGGCGTACGTACCGACACGGCAATCTATACCGGCTACACCATTCCGCCGTTCTACGACTCCATGTGCCTGAAACTGGTGGTCTGGGCGCTGACCTGGGAAGAAGCCATGGACCGCGGCCTGCGAGCCCTGGATGACATGCGCCTGCAGGGGGTCAAGACCACCGCGGCGTACTACCAGGAAATCCTGCGCAACCCGGAATTCCGTAGCGGCCAGTTCAATACCAGCTTCGTGGAAAGCCATCCGGAACTGACCAACTACTCGATCAAGCGCAAACCCGAAGAGCTGGCCCTGGCCATCGCCGCCGCCATCGCCGCCCACGCAGGCCTGTGAGGAATTCAACAATGTCCAAGAAAATCCATGTAACCGACACGATCCTGCGCGACGCCCACCAGTCCCTGCTGGCCACCCGCATGCGCACCGAAGACATGCTGCCGATCTGCGAAAAGCTCGACAAGGTCGGCTACTGGTCGCTCGAAGTCTGGGGCGGTGCGACCTTCGACGCCTGCGTGCGCTTCCTCAAGGAAGACCCGTGGGAGCGCCTGCGCCAACTGCGTGCGGCACTGCCCAACACCCGTCTGCAGATGCTGCTGCGCGGCCAGAACCTGCTGGGCTACCGCCATTACAGCGATGATGTGGTCAAGGCTTTCGTGGCCAAGGCTGCGGTCAATGGTATCGACGTATTCCGCATCTTCGACGCCATGAACGATGTGCGTAACCTGCGCGTGGCCATCGAAGCGGTGAAGGCCGCCGGCAAGCACGCCCAGGGCACCATTGCCTACACCACCAGCCCCGTGCACACCATCGAGGCCTTCGTGAACCAGGCCAAGCAGATGGAAGCCATGGGTTGCGACTCGGTGGCGATCAAGGACATGGCCGGCCTGCTGACGCCGTACGCCACAGGCGAGCTGGTCAAGGCGCTGAAGGCCGAGCAGTCGCTGCCGGTGTTCATCCACTCCCACGACACCGCAGGCCTGGCGGCCATGTGCCAGCTCAAGGCGGTGGAAAACGGTGCCGACCACATCGACACCGCCATCTCCAGCTTCGCCTGGGGCACCAGCCACCCGGGCACCGAGTCGATGGTCGCCGCGCTCAAGGGCAGCGAGTTCGACACCGGGCTGGACCTGGAGCTGCTGCAGGAGATCGGCCTGTACTTCTACGCCGTGCGCAAGAAGTACCATCAGTTCGAGAGCGAGTTCACCGCCGTGGATACCCGCGTGCAGGTCAACCAGGTGCCGGGCGGGATGATTTCCAACCTGGCCAACCAGCTCAAGGAGCAGGGCGCCCTCAACCGCATGAACGAAGTGCTGGCGGAGATCCCGCGGGTACGTGAAGACCTCGGCTTCCCGCCGCTGGTGACCCCGACTTCGCAGATCGTAGGCACCCAGGCGTTCTTCAACGTACTGGCCGGTGAGCGCTACAAGACCATCACCAACGAGGTGAAGCTGTACCTGCAGGGCGGCTACGGCAAGGCGCCAGGTGTGGTCGACGAGAAGCTGCGCCGCCAGGCGATCGGCAGCGAAGAAGTCATCGATGTGCGTCCGGCCGACCTGCTCAAGCCGGAGATGGCCAAGCTGCGTGCCGAGATCGGCAGCCTGGCGCACAGCGAGGAAGACGTGCTGACCTTCGCCATGTTCCCGGACATCGGGCGCAAGTTCCTCGAAGAGCGTGAAGCCGGAACCCTCAAGCCCGAAGCCCTGCTGCCGATCCCGGAAGCCGGCGCTGCAACCTCCGTAGGCGGCGAGGGAGTACCGACCGAGTTCGTCATCGACGTGCACGGCGAGACCTACCGCGTCGACATCACCGGCGTGGGCGTCAAGGCCGAAGGCAAGCGTCACTTCTACCTGTCCATCGACGGCATGCCGGAAGAAGTGGTGTTCGAGCCGCTCAACGATTTCGTCGGCGGTGGCAGCAGCAAGCGCAAGCAGGCCAGTGCGCCAGGTCACGTCAGCACCACCATGCCGGGCAACATCGTCGATGTGCTGGTCAAGGAGGGCGATGTGGTGAAGGCGGGGCAAGCGGTGCTGATCACCGAGGCGATGAAGATGGAGACCGAAGTCCAGGCGGCCATCGCCGGCAAGGTCGTTGCCATTCATGTGGCCAAGGGCGACCGGGTAACCCCTGGCGAGATCCTGATCGAGATCGAAGGCTGAGCGACAGCCTTCGACTGACAAGCGGTTTACCTCATGGGGAGCGGTTGCTCCCCTTTTTTTGTGTTGGGTTTCAGGGCCCAATCGCGGGGCAAGCCCGCTCCCACAGGTACCCCGCTGTTTTCATGGGCAGCGGGGTACCTGTGGGAGCGGGCTTGCCCCGCGATTGCGTCAGGCCTGGCGGCACGCCTCCAGGGTCTTCACCTGCCCGTCAGGCCGCTGGTTCTCTTCGCTCAACCAGCGCTCGAACCCTGTCGCCACCGCTGGCCACTCCCCGTCGGTGATCGAATACCAAGCCGTGTCGCGGTTCTGGTCTTTCACCACCATGTGCTGGCGGAATACGCCTTCGAAGATGAAGCCGAACCGCTCTGCGGCGCGCTTGGAGCGCGCGTTGGCGTTGTTGCATTTCCATTCCAGGCGCCGGTTGCCCAGCTCGAAGCCGAGCTTGCTCAGCAGGTACACCGCCTCGGTGCCCTTGGGCGTACGCTGCATGGCCGCGCCAAAGGCGATATGGCCGATTTCGAAGCGTCCCTGCTCGGGGACGATCGACATGTAGCTGAGGATGCCCTGCACCTGCCCGTTGCGTTTGTCGATGACGCTATAGAACAGTGGGTCGCGGCTGGCTGCGTTGCCTTGCAGCCAGCGGTCGAAGGCGGCGCGCTCGGTAAAGGGGCCGTAGGGCAGGTAGTCCCACAGCACCGGGTCCGAACCCGGGCCTTGCAGGACCTCCCACAGGTCGTCGCCATGGCGCGCCGGGTCGAGTTTTTCCAGGCGGATGAAACGGCCATCGAGGGGGGAGGCGTCCGGTGTTGCGGCGGGTTTCCAGTTCAGGGTCATGGTCGGCCTACAGTGCTTTGCGAAATTGAATGAAGCCCGGGCGCTCGGCGACTTGCTCGTACAGGCTGATGGCCGTGGCGTTGGTCTCGTGGGTCAGCCAGTGCACCTTGATGCAGCCGGCGGCCTTGGCGGTGGCGTAGACGTGTTCGATCAGCTGGCGGCCGATGCCCAGGCCGCGCTGCTCGCCGTCGACGTAGAGGTCCTGCAGGTAGCAGGAGTTCTCGATGCTCCAGTTGGAACGATGATAGATGTAGTTGACCATCCCCACCGCCTTGCCATCGACCCAGGCCAAGGCCGAGTGGGTGGGTTCGCTGGGGTCGAGCAGGCGCTGCCAGGTCGTGGCGGTGACCTCGTCGGCGAGCGTGGTCTGGTAGAAGCGCAGGTAGGCCTGCCAGAGGGGCAGCCAGGCGGCGTGGTCTTCGAGAGTGACCGGGCGCAGGGTGACGTTGGACATGGTGGTTTCCTTCAGAGCGAACGCATCTGCGTCGCGAGTTGGTTGTCGAGCGGGTCGGGACTGCTGGCCAGGCCTTCGCGCACGCCCTGCACATCGTCGGCGCTGCGGTTCTGGCTGAGCTTGCGGGCACCCTGGATGCGGGTGATGGGCAGGCGGATGCCGACGATGGCGCGGAGCATGCCGTCGATGTAGTCGGCAGGAGCGTCAACGACTTTCCAGGGGGCGGCGCGGCTTTGTTCATGCAGGTCGGTCAGGCGGCTGACGATCTCCAGCAGGGGCACCGGGTCATGGATGACCTCGACCGGCCCATGGGCATGCACCGCGACGTAGTTCCACGTGGGTACCACTTTCGGGTTCTCCAGCTTGCTCGGGTAGTAGCCGGGGCTCACGTAGGCATCGGCACCCTGGAAAACCAGCAGGGCTTCGCCGCCTCGCTCCAGGTCCTGCCACTGCCGGTTGGCGCGTGCCAGATGGCCGTAGACCGTACCGAACTCGCCTTCGTGAGTGTCCACCAGCACTGGCAGGTGGGTCGCCAGCAGGCCGTGTTCGCCGTGGCTGACCAGCGTGGCAAGGCGCGTCTGCAGCATCTGCTGGTGCAGGCGTTGGAGGTCGTGTTCCTGGTGAGGCTTGGCGTTGTACATGGCGAAGTCCTTGTTTGATGACCCCATCCTAGGCAGGCTATTGGTTCTGGGTAAGAGCCATTTGCAGCCGATTTGACAGGTCCAATGCCATGAGTGAGCGTCCCCTCGTTTTGCCTTTCGACCCCGCCGGCATCGTGCTCGACCGCCGCCGTGGCCTAAGCCAGCAGCTCTACCAGGCGCTGCGCGCGCGAGTGCTGGACGGGCGGCTGAGCAGTGGCACGCGGCTGCCGGCCACCCGTGACCTGGCTTCGATGCTGGCGCTGTCGCGCAACAGCGTGGTGCGCGCCTACGACCAGTTGTACGCCGAAGGCTTCATCGAAAGCCGGGTCGGGGATGGCACTTACGTGAGCCAGCTGCCGAAACTATCCACACAGTTATCAACAAGGTTATCCCGGGGGTTATCAACAGAGTTATCCACATTTCTTCCTGATGATACTGAGGATTTATCCAGTTCAACGCGCTCGAGCGCACCCTTGGAGCGCTTGAAATCCCACCATCTTTCACCGCCCAGGACGGGCGCTCCGAGGGCTTTTCGGGTCGGTATTCCGGCGTTCGATCTGTTTCCGTTCGAGGTCTGGGCCAAGCTGCAAGCGGGTTTCTGGCGTGATCCCGATCCTGCGCTGCTCGGCTATGGCGACCCGGCCGGTGAGCCTGTGCTGCGCGAGCTGATCGCGGCCTACATGCGTCGCTCGCGAGGGCTTTCGTGCACCGCTGAACAAATTGTGATCACCAGTGGTGCACAGCAGGCCATCAGCCTTTGTGCACAGCTGCTGCTGCAGCCGGGCGAGGAGGTGGCTGTGGAAAACCCGGGCTATCGCGCCGCCGGGCATGCCTTTGCCCTGGCCGGGGCGAATGTGCGCGGTGTGGCGATAGACGACGAAGGGCTGGTATGCGAGCAGCTTGCCCGGTTGCGCGACTGCCGCCTGGCCTACGTGACGCCTGCGCACCAGTACCCGACCGGCGTCACCATGAGCCTGGCGCGACGCCTGTCGTTGCTGGCCTGGGCCGAACGTCAGGATGGCTGGATCATCGAGGACGACTACGACGGCGAATACCGCTACAGCGGTGCACCGCTGGCGCCCCTTGCGGCACTGGATCGCCAGCAGCGGGTGATCTACATCGGCACCTTCGGCAAGATCGCCTTCCCCGCCTTGCGCCTGGGTTACCTGGTGCTGCCGCCGCGGCTGGTGCAAGCCTTCAGCCAGGGGCGGGCATTGGCGGTGCGGCATTCCGAGGTCGGTACGCAGTGCGTGATGGCGCAGTTCATGGCCCAGGGGCACTTCCAGCGGCACATCCGCCGCATGCGTCGGGCGGCGCTGGCGCGGCGCAATGTGCTCAAGGCCGGCTGGCCGCTGGATGTGCCGGGGCTGGGCGCAATGCCGGAAGTGGCGGCGGGGCTGCATGTGAAAGTGGATGTGGATAACTTCGCGCGCGAGCAGATGCTGGTGGCCAGGGCTGAGGCGGTGGGGGTGGAGGTGCACCCACTGAGCGCCTACTGGCTGGAAGACAGCCAGGTGCCTGTGGATAAGCGTGCGGGGCTGGTGCTGGGGTTTGCGGCGGTGCCCGAGGCGGAGATCGCCGAGGCGCTGATGCGATTGCGCAGGGCTTGGCGGTAAGACGTTGGACCGGGCTGTCTGTTTCGCGGGCAAGCCCGCTCCTACAGGCTCTTTGTAGGAGCGGGCTTGCCCGCGAAGCAGGCGACTCAGGTGCCGGACTTGATCCGCGTCCAGGCCCGGGTCCTTGCCCGTTCGGCTTCCTTGCTCAGCGGCTTGAGGGTATACAGCGTGGTCATCGCTTCAGCCGTCGGATACAGGTTCGGGTTGTTGCGAATCTGCGGGCTGACCTTCTCGGTCGCGTCCTTGTTCGGGTTGGGGTAGCCGACGAAGTCGCTGATCGGCGCGATCACCTCGGGGCGCAGCAGGTAGTTGATGAAGGTGTGGGCGTCGTCCGGGTTCGCTGCATTTTTCGGAATGGCCAGCATGTCGAACCAGATCGGCGCGCCTTCCTTGGGCAGGCGCATGTCCACCACCACGCCATTCTTGGCTTCGCGCGCACGGTTGGCGGCCTGCGAGAAGCTGCCCGAGTAGCCCACTGCCACGCAGATGTCGCCGTTGGCGATATCGGCCATGTATTTCGAGGAGTGGAAGTAGGTGACGTGCGGGCGGATCTTCATCAGCAGCGCCTCGGCCTTCTTGTAGTCCTCAGGCTTGTCGCTGTTGGGCGACAGGCCCAGGTACTGCAGGGCCAGCGGCAGGATTTCCGACGGCGAGTCGAGCAGCGCCACGCCGCACTGCTTGAGCTTGGCGATGTTCTCTTCCTTGAAGATCAGGTCCCAGCTATCCACCGGAGCGTCGTCACCCAGCGCGGCCTTCACCTTGGCCGGGTTGAAGCCGATCAGGATGGTGCCGTACATGTAGGGCACCGCGAACTTGTTGCCCGGATCGTTGGCCTCGATCAGCTTCATCAGCGTTGGGTCCAGGTGCTGCCAGTTCGGCAGCTTGCTGCGGTCCAGGGGCTGGAAGACTCCGGCCTCGATCTGCTTGGCGAGGAACACGTTGGAGGGCACGACCACGTCATAGCCGGAGTTGCCGGTCAGCAGCTTGGCTTCCAGTGCTTCGTTGGTGTCGAAGATGTCGTAGATCAGCTTGACCTGGGCATCCTTCTGGAAATCGACCAGGGTCTGCGGGGTGATGTAGTCGAACCAGTTGTACACCCGCAGGGTGCGTTGTTCGGCATGGGCCTGAACGCCGCCGGCCAGCAGGCCGGCAGCAACGAGCGGGGCGAGCAGACGCTTGAGTGGACGCATGATCAGGCTCCTGGCTGGGCGCGCTGGAACCCTTCCAGCACATTGACTGCGTTGATGCCGATTTCCTCGACGGCATAACCGCCTTCCATCACGAACAGGGTCGGCTTGCCGAGCTGGGCGATGCGCTTGCCCATCTCCAGGTAGTCCGGGCTGTCGAGCTTGAACTGGGAGATCGGGTCGTCCTTGAAGGTGTCCACGCCGAGCGAGATCACCAGCACGTCGGCGTCGAAGTCGGCGATGCGCTGGCAGGCGTCTTCGAGGGCGGCACTCCAGGTGGCCCAGTCGCTACCTGCCGGCAGAGGATAGTTGACGTTGCAGCCCTCGCCCGCACCCTCGCCGGTTTCGTCGGCATAGCCGAGGAAGAACGGGAACTCGTCGGTCGGATCGCCGTGGATCGAGGCGAAGAACACGTCGTTACGGTCGTAGAAGATGTCCTGGGTGCCGTTGCCGTGGTGGTAGTCGACATCGAGGATCGCGACCTTGCGCCGGCCCTGGTCGAGGAAGGCCTGGGCAGCGATGGCGGCGTTGTTCAGGTAGCAGTAGCCGCCCATCACTTCGGCGGCGGCGTGGTGCCCTGGCGGACGGCACAGGGCAAAGGCGGCATGGGCGCCGTTCTGGATCGCGGCCTGCCCGGTCAGGGCGACTTGCGCGGCGCTGTAGGCGGCTTGCCAGGTGCCAGCGGTGATCGGCGCTCCACCGTCGAAGCTGTAGTAGCCCAGTTCGCCGTGCAGGCCGGTGGGTTTGATCTGGCGCAGGGTGCGTGCAGGCCAGGTGAACGGCAGCAGGTCGCCCTCCTGGTTCATGGCCGCCCAGCGCGCCCAGGCGCCTTCGAAGAAGTCCAGGTAGGCGGCGCTGTGGATGCGCAGCAGTGGCGCGCGGCCGAAGTCGTTCGGGCCCTGGATCGGGCCAAGCTTTTGCTGCTGAACGCGAGCGAGCACATGGTCGGCGCGCGAGGGCATCTCGAAACACGGCATCAGTTTGCCGTCGATCAGCTCGCAGCGGCCGTGGTGCAGGCGATGGTCATCGGAATAGATCGTCAGCATTTATTGTTCTCCGAAGGTGACTGGCGTGGGCCCATTGTGGTGGGCGGGCCAGGTGGGGAGAACGTTGCAAACGGCCAAAAGGGGATCGATATGGCCACTGGCGATGGCCGGATCGGGTCGTGCGGGGATATTTTCGGCCTCTTGCGCCCCGGCAGGGCCGCTGCCGACTACCCGCGAAAATGGCTGGGCGCTACGCCACTCCAGCGTTGAAACGCATGCCGGAAGCTTGCCGTCTCGCTGAACCCCAGGGTTTCGGCGATCCGGTAGATCGGCATCTGGTCTTCGGCGAGCAACTGCTTGGCCCGTTCGAAGCGCAGCTCATCGAGCAGCTGTTGATAACTGCTGCCCAGCGCCTGCAAGTGTCGACGCAAGGTGCGCGACGAGCAGTTCATCTGCCGCGCCAGCCCCTCGAGCCCAGGCGCCGCATCGAGCTGCTGCATCAGCAACTGGCGAATGCGCCCCAGCCAGGCTTGGCGGCCAGTGAACTCCAGGTTCAGGCGCCTGCAGCGTTCGGCCATGGCTTTGTGGGTGATGGGATCGGCCAGGGGCAGTGGCATGTCGAGCCAGCGCCGTTCGAAGGCAAAGGCGTTGTCTCGCGATTCGAAGCCCGTCGGGCAGGGGAATGCACCGGCGTAGAGCAGATGATAGGCGGGACGTGCGTGTTCGAAGCGTGCCGCCAGCAAGGGTAGCGGCCGGCCGAGCAGGTCATCGCAGATGACTTTCAGCGAGACCAGGCAGAATTCGGCATTGAACGCTGCCAGTGCCGGCTCCTCGCGATAATCGCTGGCGCTCAGCCAGACACGCTGGCCGTCGTCGACCAGGCGCAACTGGAAGATTGTTCCCAGCAGTGCCGGATAACGCAGTGCCAGGCGCAGGGCGTCACCCAAAGTGGCACTCGAGAGCAAGGCGTAACCGAGCATGCCGTAGCACGACACATGCATCCGCCGCCCCAGCTCCAGGCCGATCTCCTCGCGTCGGGCGACCGCATTGGCACACACCTGCAGTTCTTGCTGGGTGGTGATGCGCGCATCGGGATGGCCCAGGTCGGCCGGGCCTATGCCGCTGCCGGCGAGCAGTTGCGAGGCAGTGCAGCCCTCTTCCTGGAACACGTTGAGAATCAACGAAACCGCGTTGAGGGTGGTGAGGTGGCTGTGCAGCATGCTCGGCATCCCGTTGGGGTGAGGGGCATTATCGAGCAAGTAGTGTGCCGGGAAGTGTCTGCGAGTGCTGCGTATAAAAAAAGGGCCCGAAGCGTGCGCTCGGGCCCTTGAAAGGTTGAGAGGTGTCTAGTCCCTCGACCTGGTGAGACAGGTTGCAGCGGTCGGGTTACGCCTTCAGCGGAACCAGACGTGGAGCGATCATGTTTTCCGGACGCAGGATGTCGTTGAGCATCGCTTCGTCCAGCAGCTTCTCTTCGCGCACCAGTTCCAGAACACCGCGGCCGGTTTCCAGGGCGACGCGGGCGATACGGGTGGCGTTTTCGTAGCCGATGTACGGGTTCAGGGCGGTGACCAGGCCGATCGAGTGCTCGACCAGTTCACGGCAGCGCTGTTCGTTGGCGGTGATGCCGACGATGCAGTGCTCGCGCAGCATGTCCATGGCGCGTTGCAGCAGGCGAATCGAATCGAAGATCTTGTAGGCGATCAGCGGCTCCATCACGTTCAGCTGCAGCTGGCCACCTTCGGCGGCGACAGTCAGGGCCAGGTCGTTGCCCATGATGGCGAAGGCGACTTGGTTGACCGCTTCCGGGATCACCGGGTTGACCTTGCCTGGCATGATCGAGCTGCCTGGCTGGCGCGCCGGCAGGTTGATCTCGTTGATGCCGGTGCGTGGGCCGCTGGACAGCAGGCGCAGGTCGTTGCAGATCTTCGACAGCTTGACCGCGGTACGCTTGAGCATGCCGGAGAACAGCACGAAGGCGCCCATGTCGGAGGTGGCTTCGATCAGGTCGGCCGCCGGAACCAGTGGCTGGCCGCTGATGGCTGCCAGGCGTTGTACCGCCAGGGCCTGGTAGCCCGGGTCGGCGTTGATGCCGGTTCCGATGGCGGTGCCGCCCAGGTTGATTTCGGTGAGCAGTTCCGGTGCCAGCGAACGCAGACGGTTGAGGTCTTCGGTCATGGTGGTGGCGAAGGCGCGGAATTCCTGGCCCAGGGTCATCGGCACGGCGTCCTGCAGCTGGGTACGACCCATCTTCAGTACGTGGCTGAACTCTTCACCTTTGGCGGCGAACGCCTGGATCAGGCTGTCGAGGCTGGCCAGCAGGGCGTCGTGGCCCAGCAGCAGGCCCAGGCGGATGGCGGTCGGGTAGGCGTCGTTGGTCGACTGCGCCATGTTCACATCGTTGTTCGGGTGCAGGTACTGGTACTCACCCTTCTGGTGACCCATGGCCTCCAGTGCGATGTTGGCGATGACCTCGTTGGCGTTCATGTTGGTGGAAGTACCAGCACCACCCTGGATCATGTCCACCACGAACTGCTCGTGGAAGTCGCCACGGATCAGGCGGGCACAAGCCTCGCTGATGGCGGCGTGCTTGGCATCGCTCAGGTGCCCCAGCTCACGGTTGGCGTCAGCAGCGGCCTGCTTGACCATCGCCAGGCCGACTACCAGTTTCGGGTAGTGCGACAGCGGAACGCCTGAGAGGTGGAAGTTGTTGGCAGCGCGCAGAGTCTGGATGCCGTAGTAGGCATCGGCAGGGACTTCAAGGGTACCAAGCAGGTCTTTTTCGACGCGGAACGATGCAGCGGAGGACATGACGGATATCATCTCGATTTAAACCCGGCACCTGCCGGAATGCCGCCAATCCTAGGCTTCGGCAGATTTGTCGGCCAATGCTGTTAGGCGCTAACCTATGCACAAACGGCATACGGTTTGATGTGACGCCGATTGACAATCGAGCGTGTTCCATTTTGGTGCATGCCTGCGGAGCTTCTCGATGAATCTTGAAAGCAAGTGGCTGGAAGACTTCAGTGCCCTGGCCTCCACACGCAGTTTTTCCCAGGCGGCGGAGCGCCGTTTCGTGACGCAGCCGGCTTTCAGCCGACGCATCCGCAGCTTGGAAGCGGCATTGGGCCTGACCCTGGTGAACCGTTCCCGCACGCCCATCGAGCTGACCGAGGCTGGTCAGCTTTTTCTTGTCACAGCGCGTACCGTTGTCGACCAGTTGAGCGAAGTTCTCCGCCATTTGCATCACCTGGAAGGCGGACAGGGTGAGGTGGTCCAGGTGGCGGCGGCGCACTCGCTGGCGTCCGGCTTCTTCCCCCGTTGGGTGGCCCAGTTGCGCAACGACGGCCTGAACATCGCCACCCGCCTGGTGGCCACCAACGTGGGCGATGCGGTGCATGCCTTGAGGGAAGGTGGCTGCGACCTGATGCTGGCCTTCTACGACCCCGACGCTGCCTTGCAGATGGATGCCGAGATCTTCCCGTCGCTGCACATGGGCACCACCGAAATGTTGCCAGTCTGCGCCGTCGGTGCCGATGGCAAGCCGTTGTTCGACCTCGAAGGCGAGGGCAGCGTGCCGCTTCTGGCCTACAGCGCCGGGGCATTCCTCGGGCGATCCGTCAGCCTGCTGCTGCGTCAGCGCAACCTGCGCTACACCACGGTGTACGAAACGGCGATGGCCGACAGTCTCAAGAGCATGGCGCTCGAAGGCATGGGTATCGCCTGGGTGCCGCGCCTGTCGATGCGTGGCGAGCTGGAACGTGGCGAGCTGGCGATCTGCGGCCCCAGCCAGTGGCATGTGCCGCTGGAGATTCGCCTCTACCGCTGCGCCCTGGTGCGCAAGGCGAACGTGCGCCTGCTGTGGCGCAAGCTCGAAGGTGGCGCGCTGGCAGGCGCAGTTGACTCAAAAGTCAGTCAAAGCCCCGAAAAATAAGGCCGACAGTTGGTCGCCAGGGGTGCCAGCAATGCCTCGCGTTACGGTATACTGCGCGGCCCCTCGACCGGATCGATCCGGTCATGATCAGCAAACAAGCCACGCCGGTCGTCCCGCGTGGCTTGTTGTTTTTTGACGGCGCCCAAGGGCGCACAAGCGAAGAGGCTCGACGATGAGTGCACTGGTTGGCGTGATCATGGGCTCCAAGTCCGATTGGTCCACCCTTAGCCACACCGCCGATATGCTGGAAAAACTCGGCATTCCCTACGAGGTGAAGGTGGTGTCCGCCCACCGGACCCCGGACCTGCTGTTCCAGTACGCCGAAGAGGCCGAAGGCCGCGGCATCGAGGTGATCATCGCCGGCGCCGGTGGCGCTGCGCACCTGCCGGGCATGTGCGCCGCCAAGACGCACCTGCCGGTGCTGGGCGTGCCTGTGCAGTCGTCGATGCTGTCGGGCGTCGATTCGCTGTTGTCGATCGTACAGATGCCGGCCGGCATCCCGGTTGCCACCCTGGCCATCGGCAAGGCTGGCGCGATCAACGCCGCGCTGCTGTCGGCAAGCATCCTGGGTGCCAAGCATCCCCAGTACCATGCGGCGCTCAAGCAGTTCCGCACGGAGCAGACCGAAACCGTCCTGGACAACCCGGACCCCCGCCAGGCTTGAGGCTGACGACATGAAGATCGGTGTAATCGGTGGCGGCCAACTGGGTCGCATGCTGGCCTTGGCGGGCACTCCGCTGGGCATGAACTTCGCCTTCCTCGACCCGGCACCGGACGCCTGCGCCGCCCCCCTGGGCGAGCATCTGCGTGCCGACTACGGCGACCAGGACCACCTGCGCCAGCTGGCCGAGGAAGTCGACCTGGTGACTTTCGAGTTCGAGAGCGTCCCGGCGGAAACCGTGGCCTTCCTGTCGCAGTTCGTGCCGGTCTACCCAAGCGCCGAAGCCTTGCGCATCGCGCGCGATCGCCTGTTCGAGAAGAGCATGTTCCGCGACCTGGGGATTCCGACCCCGGCCTTCGCCGACATCCTTTCGCAGGACGACCTCGACGCGGCAGTGGCCAGCATCGGCCTGCCGGCCGTGCTCAAGACCCGCACCCTGGGTTATGACGGCAAGGGCCAGAAGGTCCTGCGCAAGCCAGAAGACGTGGTCGGCACCTTCGCCGAGCTGGGCAGCGTTCCTTGCCTGCTCGAAGGCTTCGTGCCGTTCACCGGCGAAGTCTCGCTGGTTGCCGTGCGGGCCCGCGATGGCGAGACGCGCTTCTATCCGCTGGTGCACAACACCCATGACAGCGGCATCCTGAAACTGTCGGTGGCAAGCGTCGCGCATCCGCTGCAGGCGCTGGCTGAAGATTACGTCGGCCGTGTGCTGCAAAAGCTCGACTACGTCGGCGTAATGGCGTTCGAGTTCTTCGAAGTCGACGGTGGCCTGAAGGCCAACGAAATCGCCCCGCGCGTGCACAACTCCGGGCACTGGACCATCGAAGGCGCCGAGTGCAGCCAGTTCGAGAACCACCTGCGGGCCGTCGCCGGCCTGCCGCTGGGCTCGACCGCCAAGGTGGGTGAGAGCGCGATGCTCAACTTCATCGGCGAAGTGCCTGCGGTCGCCAAGGTCGTGGCCATCGACGACTGCCATCTGCACCACTACGGCAAGGCGTTCAAGGCCGGCCGCAAGGTCGGTCACGCCACCCTGCGTTGCAAGGACATGGCCACGCTCAAGGCCAAGATCGCCGAGGTAGAGGCGTTGATCGCCGACTGATCGAACTTCTGCCTGGTGCAGGCCCTCTGAGATGGAACACGCCAAAGCGCTGTCTAGGCTTTGGCGTGTTCCATCTTCACTGCAGAGGGATTGCCATGGGCATCATCGGAACCATCTTCATCGGCCTGATCGTCGGCTTGCTGGCGCGCTTCCTGAAACCCGGGGACGACAGCATGGGCTGGATCATGACCATTCTGCTCGGCATCGCCGGCTCCCTGGTGGCGACCTATGGCGGGCAGGCCCTTGGCATCTACCAGGCCGGGCAGGCGGCGGGCTTCTTCGGTGCCCTGGTCGGCGCCATCGTGCTGCTGGTGATCTACGGATTCATCAAGAAGCGCTGAACACAGGCTAGAATGCGCGGCAATTCACCTGAGTTGCCGAGCATTGCCATGCGTGCGTTATTCCTTCTTCCCCTGTTGCTGGCCAGCACCCTGGCCCATGCCGAGCTGCCCGAGACCGACTGGCTGGAGTTGATGCCCAAGTCGGACCAGAAGGCTCTCGAGCAGATGCCCGAGATCGATCACAACTCCCCTGAAGCCATGGGCACCTTCACCGCCAAGGGCGGGCTGAAGCAGAGCAAGGGCTTGCCGGCGGTGATGTATTCGACCAAGACCGTGGCGGCCATGAACGGCAAGCAGATCCGCCTGGGTGGCTATCCGGTGCCGCTGGAGAGCGATGCCAAGGGCAACAGTACGTTGTTCTTCCTCGTGCCTTATCCGGGCGCCTGCATCCACGTGCCGCCGCCACCGCCGAACCAGCTGGTGCTGGTGCGCTATCCGAAAGGGTTGAAGATCGCCGATATCTACACGCCACTGTGGGTGACCGGCACGCTGAAGATCGAGAAGGTCAGCAATGACCTGGCCGATGCGGCGTACGCGCTGGACGCGGGGAAGGTGAGGGTGGTCGAGGACGCCGATCTTTGAGCCTGAACCGGTTCTTGCAGGGGCATAGTTCTCTTTGGGAGCAACTGTCTTGCTCAAAATCTAAAGGCCAGCCCAATCCCTCTGTGGGAGCGGGCTTGCCCGCGAACACGGGCATAGCCCGTGCCAGGCAGCGCGGTGTGGCGGTGTCCTGTTGAGTCAGAGCGCTTCGCGACCGATCACCAGCTGAAGCGCATGGCTGGCGCCAGGCTTGAGCTCCACCACGTCATCCCACACATTCGCCGTCTCCACGCACAGCATCCGCTGCCAGCCATCATCGGCCATGTCGGGAAGCTCGCGGGCGCGGTCGGTCCAGGGGTTCCAGATCACTGCACTGCGTGAGCCGGTGGCGTGCAAGGTGATGCGCCGCTTCCATTGCGGATCGACGATCGCCAGGCGCTCGGGTGCGTTCAGGTAGATGCGGTCGGTTTCGCCGGCAAAGCCCAGCTTGCCCTGCTGGGTGCGCTGTTCCCAGCCTTCCAGGGTCTCGATGTAGGGCAGCCCCTCGACGCCTTCCACCTGTACCTGGCGCACATCGCTGACGGCGAAATAGCTGTGCAGTGCCTGGCTGAGCGTGACGTTGGCGTCGCCCAGGTTGCGGCTGGAAAGCGAGACGTGCAGTTGTGCGCCCAGCTCGATCAGCAGACGCAGTTCGACCTTGTGCGGCCAGTCCGGCAGTTGGCCCTGGGCCTCGGGCAGGTCGAATTCGATTCGCAGGTTTTCACCGACTTCCTCGACGCCCAGCAACTGCCAGTCACGCCCGCGCACCAGGCCGTGGGCTGGCGCTTCGCTGCCGTGGTACATGGTCTTGACCGAATCGGGATTACGCTGGAAGTTGCTGAACCACGGCCAGCATACCGGCACACCGGCGCGTACTGACTTGCCCTGGCGGAAGATCGCCTGGTCACTGAGCCACAGCAGGGGTTCGTCACCGATGGGCTGGTAGCTGAGAATCTGCGCGCCCTGCTGGGCGATGAGGAGTTCGGCGTGCTGGCTGGTGATGCGCCAGCAATTGAGTTCGCCGTGTTGCTCGGTGTCGACCTTGAAGGTTGCCATGCGCTCGTCTCGTTGATTGCAGGTGAGGCCGTTGGACCTCGAAGCCTGCAACGAGTTTACCGCGCGCCGGGTTCAGCGACGAGGTACGGAGCGGGTGCGGCCACTGCCGTCGATGGCCACGAAGACGAACACCGCCTCGGTCACCTTGCGCCATTCACTGGACAGCGGGTCGTCGCTCCAGACCTCGACCATCATCTGGATCGAGCTGCGGCCGATCTCCAGGGTCTGCGTGTAGAACGACAGTTGCGCGCCCACGGCCACCGGCACCAGGAATGCCATGCGATCGATCGCTACGGTGGCCACACGGCCGCCAGCCACACGGCTGGCCATGGCCGTGCCGGCCAGGTCCATCTGGGCGACCAGCCAGCCGCCGAAAATATCGCCGAAGCCGTTGGTTTCACGCGGCAACGCGGTGATCTGAAGGGCCAGGTCGCCCTGCGGGATAGGATCTTCTTGTTCGAGCTCAATCATGCCGTGGGGCCTCTGACCCGTGACGCTTCGTTGGTTGGCGCGGTGACGGACGCCCTGAAAAACGATTCAGCCAGAAACATACTACGCTGATTTCGCTCCGGTTGGCGGCCAAAGGGAAACTCTGCGAAACCGCCTGCCCTTAATGACCGGCGTTTTCGCACAACATCCCATATCGTAAGCAACCTTTTCCTACGAACTCCTACAAAGAGCGCAGTATATAGACGGTATCGGCCAGCGACGACCGCACATTGATGAATATCTGTAGGGTTTTTGTACCTCTATGAGCGACGCGGGGCAATTTGTTATCTTCCCCATTCCCGCGCCAGAAGCCGCAGCACAAGCGGCCTGCCTTATAAGAGAACGTCCATGACCTCCGTGCCGAGCAGTATCGAGCAGCCCTCGCGGCCGCTGACCCGCAGTGACTACAAGACCCTCTCACTGTCCGCCCTGGGCGGAGCCCTGGAGTTCTACGACTTCATCATCTTCGTGTTCTTCGCCACGGTGGTGGGCAAGTTGTTCTTCCCCGCCGACATGCCCGAATGGCTGCGCCTGATGCAGACCTTCGGCATCTTCGCTGCAGGTTACCTGGCGCGGCCGCTGGGCGGCATCGTCATGGCGCACTTTGGTGACCTGCTCGGGCGCAAGAAGATGTTTACCCTGAGCATCTTCATGATGGCCTTGCCAACCCTGATCATGGGCCTGCTGCCGACCTACGCACAGATCGGCCTGTGGGCGCCGATCCTGCTGCTGCTGATGCGCGTGGTGCAAGGCGCCGCCATTGGCGGCGAGGTGCCGGGTGCCTGGGTGTTCGTCTCCGAACACGTACCGGAGCGCAATACCGGCTACGCCTGCGGCACCCTGACTGCCGGCCTGACCGCCGGCATCCTGCTGGGGTCGCTGGTGGCGACCCTGATCAATACCGTCTACAGCCCGGAAGAAGTGGCCGACTACGCCTGGCGGATCCCCTTCCTGCTCGGTGGCGTGTTCGGCCTGTTCGCGGTCTACCTGCGTCGTTGGCTGCACGAGACCCCGGTGTTCGCCGAGATGCAGCAGCGCAAGGCGCTGGCCGAAGAACTGCCGCTGCGCGCGGTGCTGCGCGACCACCGTGGCGCGATCATCCTGTCGATGCTGCTGACCTGGTTGCTGTCGGCGGGCATCGTGGTGGTGATCCTGATGACCCCGGCGCTGCTGCAGAGCCTCTACCATGTCAGCCCGACCGATTCGCTGAAGGCCAACAGCCTGGCCATCGTCCTGCTGAGCCTGGGTTGCATCGGCGCCGGCAGCCTGGCCGACCGCTTCGGTGCCGGGCGTGTGTTCGTGATCGGCAGCCTGGCGCTGCTGGCCTCCTCCTGGGCGTTCTACCACAGCCTGCCGACTCGCCCTGACCTGCTGTTCCCGCTGTATGCCATCACCGGCCTGTTCGTCGGCCTGGTCGGCGCGGTGCCCTATGTGATGGTCAAGGCCTTCCCGGCAGTGGTGCGCTTCAGCGGGCTGTCGTTCTCCTACAACGTCGCCTACGCGATTTTCGGCGGCTTGACCCCGATGGTGGTTACCGCCTTGCTCAAGTTCAGCCCCATGGCACCGGCCTACTATGTGGCTGGCCTGTGCGCTGTAGGGCTGCTGGTCGGGGTGTACCTGCTGATCAACAAGCGCTGAGTCGGTTTCTTGCGGCGCCCGGAAGGCCATCCTCGGCAACGATGATGGCCTTTCATCCATTTGTCACAATTAGGTCATATCGTGTTCATGCGGCCTGCCGATACTGGGCCCCGTTCCATCCAACACCCCCATATTCCTGCTAGGAGCAAGGCATGAAACTGAAGCGTTTGATGGCGGCCCTGACCTTTGCCGCCGCTGGCGTCGCTGCCGCCAACGCGGTCGCCGCTGTCGACCCTGCTATCCCGACTTACACCAAGACCACTGGCGTATCGGGCAACCTCTCCAGCGTCGGTTCCGACACCCTCGCGAACCTGATGACTCTGTGGGCCGAGGCCTACAAGAAGGAATATCCGAACGTAAACATCCAGATCCAGGCTGCCGGCTCGTCCACCGCACCGCCCGCGCTGACCGAAGGCACCGCCAACCTGGGCCCGATGAGCCGCAAGATGAAGGACGTCGAGCTGCAGGCCTTCGAGCAGAAGTACGGCTACAAGCCGACCGCCATCCCGGTCGCTGTCGACGCCCTGGCCGTGTTCGTGCACAAGGACAACCCGATCAAGGGCCTGACCATGGCTCAGGTCGACGCCATCTTCTCCTCCACCCGCCTGTGCGGTGGCAAGGCCGAGATCAAGACCTGGGGTGACGTCGGTGTGACCGGCGACCTGGCCAACAAGCCAATCCAGCTGTTCGGCCGTAACTCGGTATCGGGCACCTACGGCTACTTCAAGGAAGAAGCCCTGTGCAAAGGCGACTTCAAGCCTAACGTCAACGAACAGCCTGGCTCGGCCTCGGTGGTGCAGTCGATCAGCTCCTCGCTGAACGGTATCGGCTACTCGGGTATCGGTTACAAGACCGCCAGCGTCAAGACCGTAGCCCTGGCCAAGAAGGAAGGCGGCGAGTTCATCGAAGACAACGAAGCCAACGCCCTGAACGGCACCTACCCGCTGTCGCGCTTCCTGTACGTCTACGTCAACAAGGCACCGAACAAGCCTCTGGCCCCGCTGGAAGCCGAGTTCGTGAAGCTGGTCCTGTCGCAGGCAGGCCAGCAGGTCGTGGTGAAGGATGGCTACATCCCGCTGCCGGCCAAAGTGGTCGAGAAGACCCTGGGTGACCTGGGCCTGTCCCACAAGTAATACGCGATACCCGGAAGGGGACGGCATCCGCTGCCGCCCCTTCCACGACTTTCTCCAGTCCGAAGCCAGGCACCCTGAGCGGCGGGCTTTTTTGCGTCACTACACTGTCATGTTTCTGTCATACGGGACCGCTAGGGTGTGCGCATGAATGATCTGGCCAATTCCAAGATGACCCCGAATACCCCTCCCGTGCGCATTGATTTCAATACGCCCGAGCTGCAACGCAAGCGCCGCCTGCGCGCGTTGAAGGATCGCCTGACCCGCTGGTATGTCCTGGTGGGCGGGCTTGCCGTGCTGGCAGCCATCACCCTGATCTTCTTCTACCTGGCTTATGTGGTGCTGCCGCTGTTCCAGGGCGCCGAGCTGACCAGCAAGAAGGCCCTGGAGCCGACCTGGCTGCAGCAGGATGCCGGCAAGCCGCTGATGATCGCCCTCGAGGAGCAGAACCTCGTGGGCATGCGCGTTTCCGACAAGGGCCAGGCGCTGTTCTTCGACACCAAGACCGGTGCCGAACTCAAGCGGGTCGAGCTGCCGTTGCCCGCGGGCACCACGGTCAGTTCGATCGGTACCGACCAGCCGGGTAGCCCGCTGGTGGTGCTGGGGCTGTCCAATGGCCAGGCGCTGGTGTTCCACCACACCTACAAGATCACCTACCCGGACAACAAGAAGACCATCAATGCGGGTATCGATTACCCCTATGGCCAGGATCCGTTCGTCCTCGACGAACAGGGCCGTGCGCTGGAGCACGTGAGCGTCAACCTCAATGGCGACACCCTGCTGCTGGCGGGTTCCACCGGTGCGCAACTGCAGGTGATCGAGCTGTCGCGCACTGAAAACATGATGACCGGCGAGACCACCACCGAGCAGAATCGCATCGCGCTGCCGCAGATGACCGAAACGGTGAAGAACATCTTCATCGACCCACGCCAGCAGTGGCTGTACGTGGTCAACGGTCGTGCCACCGCCGATGTCTTCAGCCTGCGCGAGAAGAGCCTCAACGGTCGCTACAAGCTCCTCGAGGACGGCAACGCCGAAATCACCGCCAGTGGCCAGCTGGTCGGTGGCATCTCGCTGATCTTCGGTGACTCCAAGGGTGGCCTGAGCCAGTGGTTCATGGCCCGCGACCCGGATGGCGAATCGCGCTTCAAACTGATCCGCAGCTTCCAGCTGGGCAAGGCGCCGATCGCCCAGATCGATGCCGAGGAACGTCGCAAGGGCTTCATCGCCCTGGACGCCGAAGGCAAGCTTGGTGTGTTCCACAGCACCGCGCACCGCACCCTGCTGGTCGAGCCGGTCGCCGATAGCGCCGGCGTACTGGCCCTGTCGCCGCGTGCCAACCGCATCATGATCGAAGAAGGCGGCAAGCTGCTGCCGCTGAGCCTGCGCAACCCGCACCCTGAAGTGTCCTTCAGCGCGCTGTGGGGCAAGGTCTGGTACGAGAACTACGACGAGCCGAAGTACGTCTGGCAGTCCACCGCTTCCAACACCGACTTCGAGCCCAAGCTGAGCCTGTCGCCGCTGACCTTCGGTACGCTCAAGGCCGCGTTCTACGCGATGATCCTGGCAGCACCGCTGGCCATTGCCGCGGCCATCTACACCGCCTACTTCATGGCGCCGGGCATGCGCCGCAAGGTCAAGCCGGTGATCGAGCTGATGGAAGCGATGCCGACGGTGATCCTCGGCTTCTTCGCCGGCCTGTTCCTCGCGCCGTATCTTGAAGGCCACCTCCCGGGCGTGTTCAGCCTGCTGCTGATCCTGCCGATCGGCATCCTGGTGGCGGGCTTCTCCTGGAGCCGCCTGCCGGAGTCGATCCGCCAGCGCATCCCGGATGGCTGGGAGGCCGCGATTCTGATCCCGGTGATCCTGGCGATCGGCTGGTTCGCGCTGTACATGAGCCCGTTCCTGGAGAGCTGGTTCTTCGGCGGCGACATGCGCCTGTGGATCAGCCACGACCTGAAAATCACCTACGACCAGCGCAACGCCCTGGTGGTGGGTATCGCCATGGGCTTCGCGGTCATCCCGAACATCTACTCGATCGCCGAAGACGCCGTGTTCAGCGTGCCGCGCAGCCTCACGCTGGGCTCGCTGGCGCTGGGTGCGACGCCCTGGCAGACCCTGACCCGCGTGGTCATCCTCACCGCAAGCCCGGGCATCTTCTCGGCGCTGATGATCGGCATGGGCCGGGCGGTGGGCGAGACCATGATCGTGCTCATGGCCACCGGCAACACTCCGGTGATGGAGATGAACCTGTTCGAGGGCATGCGCACCCTGGCCGCCAACGTGGCCGTGGAAATGCCCGAATCGGAAGTCGGCGGCAGCCACTATCGTGTGCTGTTCCTCGCCGCCCTCGTGCTGCTGATGTTCACCTTCATCATGAACACCTTGGCCGAGCTGATTCGCCAGCGTCTGCGCAAGAAATACTCGTCGCTTTGATAGAAAGGTAGAGATCCGTGAAAAAGGATTCCCTCAAAGGCTGGTTCAAGAGCGGTGCGCCGGGCGTTTGGATCAGCGGTGGCGCGGTCGCCATGGCGGTGATCATGACCGTCGGCCTGCTCGCCGTGATCGCGGTGCGCGGCCTGGGCCACTTCTGGCCGGCCGACCTGATCCAGGCCACCTACAAGGTGCCCGGCCAGGCCGATCATGTGATCGTCGGCGAAGTGGTGCAGAAGGAAGAAGTTCCGCGCGAGCGCCTCAAGAGCGCTGGCCTGCCGGTACCTGACCAGGGCCCGGAGTTCATGACCCGCGAACTGGTCAAGGTCGGTAACCGCGACCTCAACGGCAGCGACTTCACCTGGCTGGTCGGTGACTGGCTGGTGGACCAGAGCAAGCCCACCGACCTGATCGCCCTGGAGCGCCGCGAGTGGGGCAACTTCTATGGTTACCTGGTCAGCGTCAAGGAAGAGGGCCGTGTGGTCGCCGAAGGCCCGAGCGCCTGGAACGAACTGCAAAACCGTCTCAAGCGCGCCAGCGACCTGAATGACCAACTGGTGTCGCTCGAGAAGAAAGACATCGGCTCGATCAACCACGGCCTGGAGCGCCTGCGCCTGCACAGCCGCAAGCTGGAACTGCAGGGCAAGCTGGATGCGGCTGCCCAGGCCGATATCGAATCTGAGCGTGCTGAGCTGAACAGCCGCTACAAGACCATCGAGGAGCGCCTGACCGGCCTGCACCAGGCTTTCGCCCGCGACAGCCTGGTGGCCCGCGACGCCAACGGCCGCCAGGTGGAGATCAACCTGAGCAAGGTGGTGCATGCCATCCAGCCTAACGGCATGTCGGCGATGACCAAGATGGGCGCCTACTTCAGCAAGGTCTGGGAGTTCCTCAGCGACGACCCGCGTGAAGCCAACACCGAAGGCGGTATCTTCCCGGCCATCTTCGGCACGGTGATGATGACCCTGATCATGGCCGTGATCGTCACCCCGTTCGGCGTGCTGGCGGCGGTCTACCTGCGCGAGTACGCCAGGCAAGGCCCGGTCACCCGGCTGATCCGCATCGCGGTGAACAACCTGGCCGGCGTGCCGGCAATCGTCTATGGCGTGTTCGGCCTGGGCTTCTTCGTCTACGTGCTGGGTGGCTCGATCGACCGGCTGTTCTTCCCCGAATCGCTGCCGGCGCCTACGCTGGGCACGCCTGGCCTGTTGTGGGCCTCGCTGACCCTGGCGCTGCTGGCGGTCCCGGTGGTGATCGTCGCCACCGAAGAAGGCCTGGCGCGGATTCCGCGTACGGTGCGCGAGGGCTCGCTGGCCCTGGGTGCGACCAAGGCCGAGACACTGTGGAAGATCGTTCTGCCGATGGCCAGCCCGGCGATGATGACCGGCATGATCCTCGCCGTGGCGCGCGCCGCAGGCGAGGTGGCGCCGCTGATGCTGGTGGGTGTAGTGAAACTGGCGCCGTCGCTGCCGGTGGACGGCAACTACCCTTACCTGCACCTCGACCAGAAGATCATGCACCTGGGCTTCCACATCTACGACGTCGGCTTCCAGAGCCCCAACGTCGAGGCCGCACGGCCGCTGGTCTACGCCACGGCGCTGCTGCTGGTGCTGGTGATCGCGACCCTCAACCTCTCGGCGGTGTGGATCCGTAACCACCTGCGCGAGAAGTACAAGGCGCTCGACAGCTGAATCTGATTGCAAGCGGGCCGCCCGCAGAGCGAGCGGCCCTGTGAAACGAATTGATAGCGTATGGAGTTGACCATGCAGCAAGAATCCCACTCCCACGGCATCGACATGTCGGCCCTGGGCCGCGACAAGCAGAGCCTGCGCCTGGCCGAAGAGACCGTGGCTATCGAAGTCCCGGGCCTGTCGCTGTTCTACGGCGACAAGCAGGCGCTGTTCGATGTGCAGATGAACATCCCCAAACAGCGCGTGACCGCCTTCATTGGCCCGTCCGGCTGCGGCAAGTCCACGCTGCTGCGCACCTTCAACCGCATGAACGACCTGGTCGATGGCTGCCGCGTGGAAGGTGCCATCAACCTGTACGGCAACAACATCTACCGCAAGGGCGAGGATGTGGCCGAGTTGCGCCGCCGGGTGGGCATGGTGTTCCAGAAGCCCAACCCTTTCCCCAAGACCATCTACGAGAACGTGGTCTATGGCCTGCGTATCCAGGGGATCAACAAGAAGCGCGTGCTCGACGAAGCGGTCGAGTGGGCGCTCAAGGGCGCGGCGTTGTGGGATGAGGTCAAGGACCGCCTGCACGACTCGGCGCTGGGGCTGTCCGGTGGTCAGCAGCAGCGTCTGGTGATCGCCCGTACCATCGCCGTGGAGCCTGAGGTGCTGTTGCTCGATGAGCCGTGCTCGGCACTGGACCCGATCTCCACGCTGAAGGTCGAAGAGCTGATCTACGAGCTGAAGTCCAAGTACACCATCGTCATCGTGACCCACAACATGCAGCAGGCGGCGCGCGTCTCCGACTACACCGCGTTCATGTACATGGGCAAGCTGATCGAATTCGGTGATACCGACACGCTCTTCACCAATCCGGCGAAGAAGCAGACCGAAGACTACATTACCGGGCGTTACGGCTAGCAGCGCGGCGATTCGGCGCCCCGACAAGCCCGCTCCTACAGGATTCAGGGACTAAAGAACGATGATCAACAAAGAAAGCCTTACCCATCACATCTCCCAGCAGTTCAACGCCGAACTCGAGGAAGTGCGCAGCCACCTGCTGGCGATGGGGGGCCTGGTCGAGAAGCAGGTCAACGATGCCGTGACCGCGCTGATCGAAGCCGATTCGGGCCTGGCCCAGCAGGTGCGTGAGGTCGATGAACAGATCAACCAGATGGAGCGCAACATCGACGAGGAGTGCGTACGCATCCTCGCCCGTCGCCAGCCGGCGGCGTCCGACCTGCGTCTGATCATCAGCATCTCCAAGTCGGTAATCGACCTGGAGCGCATCGGCGACGAATCGACCAAGATCGCTCGCCGCGCCATTCAGCTGTGCGAGGAAGGCGAGTCGCCCCGTGGCTACGTCGAGGTGCGCCACATCGGCGACCAGGTGCGCAACATGGTCCGTGATGCACTGGACGCCTTCGCCCGTTTCGACGCCGAGCTGGCACTGTCGGTGGCCCAGTACGACAAGACCATCGACCGCGAGTACAAGACCGCGCTGCGCGAGCTGGTCACCTACATGATGGAAGACCCTCGTTCGATCTCGCGGGTGTTGAGCGTCATCTGGGCCCTGCGCTCGCTGGAGCGTATCGGCGACCACGCCCGCAATATCTCGGAGCTGGTGATCTACCTGGTGCGTGGCACCGATGTTCGCCACATGGGCCTCAAGCGCATGAAGGCCGAGGTCCAGGGCGACACCTCCGGCGCTGCCGAAAAGGCTAATGTTCCGGACGAATCGGACGATAAGTAATATTGCTCCCGAGCATCAACGCCCGGCCTCGTCCGGGCGTTTTCGTTTGTGGCAGATACAGCAGGCACCCGCGAACAGTCTTGAAACGTCCCGGCGTGACCAGTGGTTTGGCAAATTGCCATCAGTCGGCGGTATGCTAGTCGGGATTCAAGAGGAGTATCGATGAGTAAAGTCAATGTGCTGGTCGTGGACGATGCGCCGTTCATCCGCGACCTGGTGAGGAAGTGCCTGCGCAATGCCTTCCCGGGCATGGTCATCGAAGACGCGGTCAATGGCCGCAAGGCCATGGCCATGCTGAGCAAGGAACGTTTCGACCTGGTCCTGTGCGACTGGGAGATGCCGGAGATGTCTGGCCTCGAGCTGCTGACCTGGTGCCGTCAGCAGGAAGAAATGAAAGCCCTGCAGTTCATCATGGTGACCAGCCGGGGTGACAAGGAGAACGTGATCCAGGCCATCCAGGCCGGAGTCTCCGACTTCGTCGGCAAGCCGTTCACCAATGAACAGCTGCTGACCAAGGTGAAGAAATCCCTGACCAAGATCGGCAAGCTCGAGGCTCTGGTGGCGGGCGCGCCGGCGCGAGTCAATTCGGCCTTTGCCAACGATTCGCTGAGCGCCCTGACGGGCGGCAAGCCCGAGGCTGTGAAGGTCGCGCCAACGCCTGCACCGACTGCGGCTGCCAAGCCGTTGATCAATGCACCGACGCCACAAAGCGCCGCTGCAGCCGCCCAGAGTGGGCGTGGCCAGGGGCAGTTGCGCCTGTCGAGCGGCATCCAGCCCTGCGTGATCAAGGCCCTGAGCCTCAAGGAAGCGCTGTTGGTGGTGCGCCGCAGTGCTGCGCTGCCGCAGGTGCTCGAAGGCGCGGTGCTCGACCTGGAGCAGGGCGAGAGCGCCGAGGTGGCGCGCTTGAACGGTTACCTGCACGCCATCGCTGCGCTCGAACCCAAGCCTGAGAGCGACTGGTTGCAACTGACGTTCAAGTTCGTCGATCAGGATGCTCAGAAGCTCGATTACCTGTCGCGATTGATCGCCCGCGGGACTGCGCAGAAGCACTTCACTCCGGGCGGTTGATCCGCTGTTCCACCTCCCTGCAGGAGCGGCACAAGGCCCCTCCTGCAGAAGTCGGGTCGGCCACCCGACCAACAGTCATTCCCCCGGTGTAACCCGCTGCTAGGCTCAAGACATAACAACTGTCAAAAAGCCACTATCATGCGCGCCTGCCTGCTGCTGTCCCTGCTCGTGGCTTCGGCACCGGGCATGGCCATGACCCTCTACAGCACCACCGACACCTTCGGCGTGGCGTCCTATTCCTATCAGCCCAGCCCTGGTGCACGGGCAATGGCGCTGCGCGAGCCGATGGTCGAACGTCTCGACGATCAAGTCCGCCTGCATCCCGAGGCACTGGTTGGCGGTGTGCGTTTTTCGGCGCGCAACGACCTGTTCGCACCCGTGGAGGTCGAGCTGCGTCTGGAAGGCCTGGTCAACGCGCGCGACGGCAATGCTCCGCGTCTCGTTCGACGTGTGCTGGCGCCGCGTTCCACGCAGGTGCTGAGCGTGGTGATGGCGCGTCCGGGCAACCAGCTGAAATACCGGGCCAAGCTACGCCATGCCATGGGCGACCCCGCTCAGCGCCCGCAGGCGTATCGCTACCCGTTCCCTTGGCGCGGCGGGCCGTTCCGGTTGAGCCAGGGGCCCAATGGGCGCTACAGCCATTTCGGCCCCAAGGGGCGCTACGCCATGGACATCGCCATGCCCGAAGGCACACCGATCATCGCCGCCAGGGGCGGGGTGGTGGTGAAGATGGAGAATCGTCAGACCGGACGCGGTAACAATCCTTCTGGCAACTTCGTACGCATCCTGCACGCAGACGGCACCATGGGTGTCTATCTGCACCTGATGCGTGGGTCAGTGGTGGTAGCCGAAGGGCAACGCGTGGCGCAGGGGGAGGTGCTGGGCAAGTCAGGCAACACCGGCAACAGCAGTGGGCCGCACCTGCATTTCGTGGTGCAGCGCAATGTGGGGCTGGCGCTGGAGTCGATTCCCTACCGCTTCGACCGTCCGATTGGCGGGTTGCCGGACTTCACGGCAGGGAATCCTTGAACAGCGCTGTCAATCGAGCTTCAGCACCTTGGCCAGGACGATCTTCGGCCCTTTCATCTTCTTGATGATGATGCGCAGGCCTTCGACTTCCAGCACTTCCTCTTCCTCGGGCACGCGCTTGAGCGACTCGTAGACCAGGCCGGCGAGGGTCTCGGCCTCGATATGGTCAAGGTCGATGCCCAGCAGGCGTTCGACCTTGAACAGCGGCGTGTCGCCCCGCACCAGCAGCTTGCCCGGCTGGTAGGCGAGGATGCCGCGTTCGGCCTTGCGGTGTTCGTCCTGGATATCGCCGACCAGTACTTCCAGCACGTCTTCCATGGTCAGGTAGCCGATCACCTTGCCATCGGCTTCCTCGACCAGCACGAAGTGCGCACCGCCCTTGCGGAACTGTTCGAGCAACTGCGACAGCGGCATGTGTCGCGATACGCGCTCCAACGGTCGGGCCAGGTCTTCCAGGTCGATGGTTTCAGGGAGGTGGTCCAGTTCGGCCAGCTCCAGCAGCAGGTCCTTGATGTGCAGCAGGCCGGTGAACTCTTCGCGCTCGGCGTCGTACACCGGGTAGCGGCTGAACTTGTGGCGGCGGAACATCGCCAGGATGTTCTTCAGCGGTGCCTTGGCGTCGAGCACCACCATGTCTTCACGGGAGTTGGCCCAGTCGACCACCTCCAGCTCGCCCATTTCCACCGCCGAGGCCAGCACGCGCATGCCTTGGTCGCTTGGGTCCTGGCCGCGGCTGGAGTGCAGGATCAGCTTGAGCTCTTCACGGCTGTAGTGGTGCTCATGGTGCGGCCCGGGCTCGCCCTGGCCGGCGATGCGCAGGATGGTGTTGGCGCTGGCGTTGAGCAGGTAGATCGCTGGATACATCAGCCAGTAGAACAGGTACAGCGGCACTGCCGTCCACAGCGAAAGCAGCTCGGGCTTGCGGATCGCCCAGGATTTGGGTGCCAGCTCCCCGACCACGATGTGCAGGTACGAGATCACGAAGAAGGCGACGAAGAACGACACGGCCTTGATCAGTTCCGGGCTGTCGACGCCCAGGTAGGCCAGCAGCGGTTCGAGCAGGTGGGCGAAGGCCGGCTCTCCGACCCAGCCCAGGCCCAGCGAGGCCAGGGTGATGCCCAATTGGCAGGCCGACAGGTAGGCGTCGAGCTGGTTGTGTACCTTGCGCAGGATGCTGCCGCGCCAGCCGTGCAGCTCGGCGATGGATTCGACGCGGGTAGAGCGCAGCTTGACCATGGCGAACTCGGCGGCAACGAAGAAGCCGTTGAGCACTACCAGGAACAGGGCAAAGAGAATCATGCCGAAATCGGCGAATACAGAGGCGAGGCTGATACCAGGGGAAGGGTCCATGATGGAGTTTTTACGGGGTCCGTCTTTGAAAGAGAGAGAAAAAAAGTGCCAGCTCTAGCTGGCACAGGGGATCCAATGTAGCGGCTGAAGCTGCAAAAGCAAAGGGGATGCTTTTTGCCGTGGGGATTCTCAGCTGCGATTTGCCGCCAATTGTGCCGGCGCAAAATGACAGGTGAACGTGCTGCCATGCCCCGGCACGCTGCTGATTTCAAGCTTGGCGCGATGGCGCATCAGCACATGCTTGACGATCGCCAGGCCCAGCCCGGTGCCGCCGGTGTTGGAGGCGCGGCTGGAGTCGACGCGGTAGAAGCGTTCGGTCAGGCGCGGCAGGTGCTTGGCGTCGATGCCCACCCCCGAGTCCTGCACGCTCAGGTGTGCCCCTTGCTCGTCGGCCCACCAGCGGATGCGAATGGTGCCTTCCTCCTGGGTGTACTTGACCGCATTGAACACCAGGTTGGAGAAGGCGCTGCGCAGTTCCGACTCGCTGCCTTTCAGGCGCAGGCCCGGCGCGGCTTCCAGTGAGATGTGCTGGCGCTTGGGCCCGGACAGCGCCTGCGCGTCGCCCTTGATCGACTGCAGCAGGGTATCCACCGCCACCGGCTGGTTGTCCGAGGGATAGTCGGTCGCTTCCAGCTTGGCCAGCAGCAACAGGTCGTTGAGCAGGGTCTGCATGCGCGAGCCTTGCTGGCTCATCTGCTGCAGCGCACGGGCCCAGCGTGGGTTCACGTCTTCGACGTTGTCCAGCAGGGTTTCGAGGTAGCCGGTGATCACCGTCAGCGGGGTGCGCAGTTCGTGGGAGACGTTGGCGACGAAGTCCTTGCGCATCTGTTCGAGCTGGTGGATGCGGGTCACGTCGCGCACCAGCATCAGGTGCTCGTTGTTGCCGTAGCGGGTGATGTGCAGTTGCACGCGCAGGCGGTCATTGATCGGCGAGGGGATTTCCAGCGGTTCGACGTAGTTTTCCGCTTCGAAGTATTCCTTGAAGCGCGGATGACGGACCAGGTTGGTGACCGGTTGTCCGCCATCCTGGGGCGTCTTGAAGCCCAGCAGGGTTTCGGCGGCGCGGTTCCACCACTCCAGGTTGCCATCGCTGTCGAGCATGATCACCGCATCGCGCAGGGCAGCGGTGGACTCCTGAACCCGGTCGATCACCGCTTGCAGGCGCCCGCGGACACGCTGGTCGCGGCGCTGCAGGTGATAGATGCTGTCGAACACTTCGCCCCACAGCCCGTAGCCGTCCGGCGGCGCTTCGTCGGGCTGGTGGTTGCGCAGCCATTCGTGCAGGCGCAGCAACTGCTTGAGGGTCCAGCCCAGGTAGAGCGCCAGGCCAACCGCCAGGCTCCAGCCGTATTGTCCGCTGACCAGCCCGCCGAGCAGACAGACGCTGATCAGCAGGAGCAGGTGGCGAATCAGGGTCGCGTGCCAGTTCGGGTTCAATTCACAGTCCTTGTACAGCGGCTTGCAGCGAAGCGTGCGGGCGTGTCAGCTCTTGGTCGAGAAACGGTAGCCGGTGCCGCGGACGGTTTGTACCAGATTTTCGTAGGCCTCACCCAGTGCCTTGCGCAGACGACGGATGTGCACGTCGACGGTGCGCTCCTCGACATAGACGTTGCCGCCCCAGACCTGGTCGAGCAGCTGGCCACGGGTGTAGGCGCGCTCCTGGTGGGTCATGAAGAACTGCAGCAGGCGGTACTCGGTCGGGCCCATCTCGGCGGGTTTGCCGTCGATGGTCACGCGGTGGCTGATCGGGTCGAGCAGCAGGCCGCCGACTTCGATCGGTGCCTCGCTGTCGCTCGGGCCGGTGCGGCGCAGCACGGCCTTGAGGCGGGCCACCAGCTCGCGGGGCGAGAACGGCTTGGTGATGTAGTCGTCGGCGCCGACTTCCAGGCCCTGGATCTTGTTGTCCTCTTCGCCCTTGGCGGTGAGCATGATGATCGGGATGTCCCCGGTCAGCTCGTCGCGCTTGAGGCGGCGTGCCAGTTCGATGCCGGAGGTGCCGGGCAGCATCCAGTCCAGCAGGATCAGGTCCGGCTTGCGGTCGACGATGATGGCGTGGGCCTGCTGGGAGTTCTCTGCCTCGAGGCAGTCGTAGCCGGCCATTTCCAATGCAACGGCGATCATCTCGCGAATAGGCGCTTCGTCGTCGACGATCAGAATGTTCCTGCCAACCATGCTCAAAACTCTCCCATCTATGGTGTCTTGGCCCGCATTAGATAACGGAATTATTGCAGCTGTGTGACAAGGCGTTGGCCGTTCTGGCGACATTGCGTGACTGGGCTAGGCTTCACAGGGCCGCTGCGGCGGTGTTCTCCCTCCTTCCCCCCCGACACGATGGTGATTCCAATGACACGACATACGCTGAGCTGGATGGCCCTTTTCGCTGCGCTGGCATTGCCGGGGGTGGCGTCGGCGCACCATGCGATGGAGAAGGACGGCATGTGGGTCGACCATGCCGGCATGACCCTGTACACCTTCGACAAGGATGCCGGAGGCAAGTCGATGTGCAACGGTGAATGCGCAACCAACTGGCCGCCGCTGCTGGTCAAGGCCGAGGATGAAGCTGCCAAGGACAAGTGGACGGTGATCGAGCGGGATGATGGCAAGAAGCAGTGGGCTTACGACGGCAAGCCGCTGTACACCTTCATCAAGGACAAGAAAGCCGGAGACAAGACCGGTGATGGCGTGAAGGACGTCTGGCATATCGCCAAACCCTGAAGCGTGCGCGGATTTTGTGGGTGCAACTGTCTTGCTCAAAAATCTGAGGCCTGCCCAATCCCCTGTGGGAGCGGGTTTACCCGCGAAAAAGACACCGCGCTGCATGGCACGGGCTACGCCCGTGTTCGCGGGACAAGCCCGCTCCCACAGGGATTGGGCAGGCCTCAGATTTTGAGCAAGACAGTTGCTCTTGCCCTCAGCGCAGCGCGTAATCCAGCACCACGCCGATGAAGATCAACAGCCCCGCCCAGTGATTGTGCAGGAACGCCTTGAAGCAGGCATCGCGATCCAGCGTACGGGTCGACCAGAACTCCCAGGCGAAGCAGGCCAGGGCGCCCAGCAGCCCCAGGTGGAACCAGCCCCCCAGTTCGAAGCGATTGCCGGCCAGCAACAGGCAGCCGAGCGACAGCACCTGCAAGGTCAGGATGATCACCCGATCGGCCTCGCCGAACAGGATCGCCGTGGATTTCACGCCGATCTTCAGGTCGTCGTCGCGATCGACCATCGCATAGTAGGTGTCGAAGGCTACCGTCCACAGCAGGTTGGCGATGTACAGCAGCCAGGCCGCTGCTGGCAGCTCACCTCCCGCGGCCGTGAAGGCCATGGGAATGCCCCATGAATAGGCGGCACCCAGCACCACCTGCGGGTAGTAGGTGTAGCGCTTCATGAACGGGTAGCAGAACGCCAGGGCAACGCCGCCAAACGAAAGCCACACGGTGCTGGCGTTGGTGCACAGCACCAGCAGGAAACTTATTCCGGTCAGCACCACGAACAGCATCACCGCCTCGCGCGGCTTTACCCGGCCGCTGGCCAGGGGGCGGTCGGCGGTGCGCTTGACGTGGCCATCGACCTTGCGGTCGGCGAAGTCATTGATCGCGCAGCCCGCCGCGCGCATCAACGCTACTCCGAGGCCGAAGATCAGCACGTTGGCCAGGGTTGGTGCACCCTTGGCAGCGATCCACACCGCCGCCAGCGTGGGCCACAGCAACAGGTAGATGCCGATGGGGCGATCCAGGCGGCTGAGCTGGACGAAGTCCCAGGCCCTGGGATGCAGGCGGTTGAGCGACTTGAGCAGGTGCAGGTACATCAGGACGATACCTCCTTGTCCGCCTGCCACATCGCGGGCAGGAATACCTCGGCGACCAGCAGGTCCAGGCCATCGCGCTCGAAGCGCGAGCGGCGGCCCCAGAGGTTGGCGCTGGCCACTTCCGTCGGCAACCACGCCTGTGGGTACGTGCACACCTCGATGGGATGGCGAATGAACGCCTGGTCGCAGAACAGCAGTTCGCCGAGCGAGCGGCTGCCCAGGGTTTCCAGGTCGAGGCCGCCGCGCTCCAAGGCCTCGCGGCTGGCGACGCTGCGGGCAAATACCCAGGGCCGGTCATGGCCACGCAGATAGACTTCACGCACCCAGCCCTGCGCGCCTGGCGCAAGATCCAGGGCAAGGCATTCGTCGTCACGCAGTGGCTGCCAGCCTTCGAACAGCGGCGTCACGCAGAAGTGGTCGTGGGAGAGGCGGGTCAGGCGACGAGTCAGGGAGCCTTCGTCGAACAGCCAGTCGAGGGTGCGCTGGTCGAGGTCGCTCGCCAGCTGTGGATACGCCAGCCACGCGACAGCGGCTGCTTGCGGGGATTCGTACGACACGTCGGTATGCTTGTTACATCCAGAGAGGCGGCGAGCTTAGCATGATTGCCGGGTTTGCTTGCATACTGCCAGCCGGGCCAGTACAAAGCCCGTCATGAATTGCGCGGTGAGTCCTTCGCGGCAAAGGGCCATCAGCAGCAACACAACGCCTGACCGAGGAACCCTGATGAAGAAGTGGCAATGCATTGTCTGTGGGCTGATCTACGACGAAGCCGAGGGCTGGCCGGACGACGGGATCGCTCCGGGCACCCGTTGGGAAGACGTGCCGGAAGACTGGCTGTGCCCCGACTGCGGTGTAGGCAAGAGCGACTTCGAAATGATCGCCATCGGCTGATCGACGACCCCCTGCAAGAGGAAGCACGACATGACGTCCCCCGTGGTGATCATCGGCACAGGCCTTGCGGGCTACAACCTGGCCCGGGAGTTTCGCAAGCTCGACGCTGACACGCCGCTGTTGCTGATCACTGCCGACGACGGTCGCTCTTATTCCAAGCCCATGCTTTCCACCGGCTTTGCCAAGCACAAGGACGCCGACGGTCTGTGCATGGCCGAGCCGGGAGCCATGGCCGAGCAGCTCAAGGCCGAGATTCGTACCCATACCCGCATCAGCGGCATCGATCCTGGCCACAAGCGCCTGTGGATCGGCGAGGAGGCGGTGCCCTACCGCGACCTGGTGCTGGCTTTGGGCGCGCAGACGGTACAGGTGCCGGTCGAGGGCGACGGCGCCGAGCTGGTTTTTCCGATCAACGACCTGGAAGACTACGCGCGCTTTCGTGCCGCCGCTGTCGGCAAGCGGCGCGTGCTGCTGCTCGGTGCCGGGCTGATCGGCTGCGAGTTTGCCAACGACCTCACGTTGGGTGGCTACCAGTGCGACGTGGTGGCGCCCTGTGAGCAGGTGATGCCGACCCTACTGCACCCCGCCGCCGCCAAGGCGGTGCAGGCAGGCCTGGAAGCCTTGGGTGTGCGTTTCCACCTGGGGCCGGTGCTGACTCGTCTGCAACGCTCGGGCGATGGCCTGGAGGCTCACTTGTCCGATGGCCGAACGATTGCCTGCGACCTGGTGGTCTCGGCCGTCGGCCTGCGACCGCGTACAGACCTTGCCGCCGCTGCCGGGCTGCAGGTCAATCGTGGCGTGGTGGTGGATCGCCAGCTGCGCACCTCCCACGCCAACATCTTCGCCCTGGGCGACTGCGCCGAAGTGGAGGGCATCAACCTGCTCTACGTCATGCCGCTGATGGCCTGCGCCCGCGCGCTGGCGCAGACGCTGGTCGGCAACACCACGGCTGTGAGCTACGGTCCGATGCCTGTCACGGTAAAGACGCCCGCGTGTCCGCTGGTGGTTTCGCCACCCCCGATGGGCCGGGAGGGCACCTGGCAGGTCGAAGGGCAGGGCAGCGACCTGAAAGTGCTGTGCTACGGCGCTGATGGCCAATTGCTGGGTTATGCCCTAACGGGCTCGGCGGTGATGGAAAAGCTGGCGCTGAATCGGCAGCTTCCGCCGCTTATGGCCTGAATGCCGTTCGAACTGTCGCATTTGGCCTGTCCTTGGCGCGACAATGGCCGCCCAGACACTGGCGCGGCCTCGGTGAGCGTGCCATTCTCACTTCCGTCTGCCGCAGATTAGAGCCTGCGGCGCCTTGGGCGCTGCTTTCGCAGGTAGCACGGCATAACAACAAAAATCCCGTCAAAGAGGCTTCACTATGCGTAAACCAGAACTCGCCGCCGTCATCGCCGAAAAGGCCGATCTGACCAAGGAAAAGGCCAATCAGGTGCTGAACGCGATTCTCGACAGCATCACTGGCGCGCTCGACAAGGATACCGTCACCCTGGTCGGGTTCGGCACCTTCGAGAAGCGTCACCGCGGCGCGCGCACCGGCAAGAACCCACAGACCGGTCAACCGGTGAAGATCAAGGCCAGCAACACTGTTGCCTTCAAACCTGGCAAGAACCTGCGTGACAGCGTCAACGCTCCCGCCAAGCCAGCCAAGAAAGGCAAGTGATCGATTCCTGACACCCCAGTGTCATCCGAACGGGCGCCCCAGGGCGCCCGTTGTGCTTTCTGACGTATGGAAACAATGTGGCGAGCTGGCGTAAAAAGTTTAAGAAAGGGATAAACTGCGCGCTTCAGTCATATTTCAATCGAGGCGCGTTGATGAAGTTTCGCTTTCTTCTCTGGGCCATGGGTCTGCTGATGGCCAGGGCCAGCCGCAACAACCCGGCTTTCCAGCAGCAACTGCGCGACAAGGACCTGGTGTTCCAGATGCAGACCTTGGACGGCAAGGTGGCCCGGCATTTCACGGTGAGTGGTGAGCGCATCAGCAGCAAGGGTGGCCTGCACCCACAGCCGGCCTTTGCCATTGCCTTCAAGGATGCCGCGTTCGGCTTTGCCACCCTGCAGGCTGGCAACAAGCAGTTGGCGTTCATGCAGGGGATTCAGGACAAGAACATCCAGATCAAGGGCAACCCGGCACTGGTGATCTGGTTCCAGGGGCTGATGAAGTACCTCAAACCTCGCAAGAAGAAGGGCTGATTCGGCCTGTGCAGGAACGGGAAACCCCGCTCCTGCCAGTCAGTGCGGCGCCTGGAACTGCGATGCCAGTTCGCGCAGCAACGCTTCGGCTTCCAGTACCTTGCTGACTACGTCCTCCGCCTTGTCGCGCGTCAGCCCCAGGCGTTCGAGCAGCGCATCCGGAATCTCTTCCTGCGGCCCTGAACCGATGCCCCGCGAACGCAGCAGCGACGTGGCCAGGCACACGAGGTTCGGGTAGGCCGAATACTCGCCTTCATAGCTTGGGTCATGCTGGAAGCGCAGCGCTGCAGACAGCTCGTCCGGCATGTCCCACAGTTTCATCAGCCAGGCGCCGATCTGCTCGCGGCTGATGCCCAGCAGGTGCTGCTCGACATAGCTGTGGTACAGGTGCGGGTTGACCTCAAGATGACGACAGATCAGCGAGAAATGCGGCGGGAACACGTGGGCCAGCAGCAGATAGCCGAAGTTGTGCAGCAGCCCCGCCAGGTAGGTGAGGCCGGCTTCGGGGCGTTCGGCGCGCGGCATGGCGCGGGTCAGGCCTTCGATCACTGCGGCCGTGTAGATCGACTGCTGCCAGTAAGGCGTGGCTTGTTGCGGGTGATCTTTCGGCAGGCTCAGGGTCTTGCCCAGGGCCAGGCCCAGCGCCAGGTTGATCACCAGGTCGAAGCCCAGCACGCGAACGATGGCATCTTCCACCGAGCGGATCTTGCCGGGTGACGCGTAGTAGGGCGATGCAGCCCAACTGACTACCTGGGCGGCCAGTGCCGGGTCCGTTTCGACCACGCCGGTGATGTCGTCGACGCTGGCGTTGGGGTCGACGCGCAGCTTGATGATCTTCTGCGCGGTATCGGCCAGCGGCGGGATCTCGATGGTCTGCTCCAGGCGCTGCTGGATGCGTCGGGCAGTGAAGGCCTGGACCGCGTTGGAGATTTCCTTGGTGTCGTCGTGGGGGCGGTCGAGGTTGCGCTGGATACTTTCGACTTCAAGGCCAAAGCTGCCTGCAGTGGCCTTGCTCAGCATGCGCTTGAAATTGTCGCGGTCGATCTCGAGCAGCAGGCCCACCTCGCCGGACTGGATCAGCAGCGAGTCGGCGTCCAGCAGCCGCTCATCGTACAGGCACGGCGAACTGGTCAGGGCCGGGATAGCCGGCAACGCCTTGAGCTGGTGCTTGTCGAGCATCTTCTTCAGACGCTCCAGCGGCACGGCCTTGAGTGTGCGACCGGTCAGCTCTTCCAGGCGCTTCAGGTCCAGCAGGTGGCTCTGGGGGAACAGCACCATGAGCGCGCCGACTTCGTCGTCCAGCAGAACGGCCTGGACGCGCGATTTCGCGGGCAGCCGCGGGTGTTCGGACACCTCGCGATAGACTACGCCGAGCTTTTCCAGCAGCAGTCGGATGACCGACGGAGCGTGCGGGGTTGCGGTGTCCAAGGCCACTTCAGTCATGGTCTGTTTCCAAAGGTGTCTTTTTAAACGCGAAGTATAACCATCCTGAGCCCCGAACTGGGGCACGAATGGGACCGGCGTCACACTTGGCCGTATTGTTGGCCGTGACGCAGCCACCGATCCAGCAGCGGGCTGACATGATCGGGCCAGCGTGCCAGCAATGCCTGTGCGGCGTCGCGTACCGCGGGCAGCAGGTCGGCGTCACGCATCAGGTCGGCGACCTTGAATTGCAGCAGGCCGGTCTGGCGGGTGCCGAGCATTTCGCCGGGGCCGCGCAGCTCGAGATCCTTCTCGGCGATGATGAAGCCATCGTTGGTCTCACGCATGATCCCTAAGCGTTCGCGGCCGATCTGCGACAGTGGCGGGTGATAGAGCAGCACGCAATGGCTGACTGCGCTGCCCCGACCGACCCGGCCACGCAACTGGTGAAGCTGGGCCAGGCCCAGGCGCTCAGGGTTTTCGATGATCATCAGGCTGGCGTTGGGCACGTCCACCCCCACTTCGATCACCGTGGTGGCCACCAGCAGTTGCAGATGGCCGGCCTTGAATTCGGCCATCACTGCGGCTTTTTCCGCAGGCTTCATGCGCCCGTGGATCAGGCCCACACGCAGCTCGCCGAGCGCGCTGCCAAGCTCTTCGAACGTACTCTCGGCGGCCTGGCAGGTCAGTTCTTCGGATTCTTCGATCAGGGTGCACACCCAGTAGGCCTGCCGCCCTTCGGCGCAGGCAGCGCGGACCCGCTCGACCACCTCGAAGCGGCGGCTGTCGGCCACCAGCACGGTATTGACCGGCGTTCGACCAGGCGGCAGCTCATCAAGAATGGAGGTGTCGAGGTCGGCGTAGGCGCTCATGGCAAGGGTACGCGGGATGGGAGTGGCGGTCATGATCAACTGGTGCGGGCACAGTGTGCCGTTCACGCCCTTCTTGCGCAGGGCCAGCCGTTGCTGCACGCCGAAACGGTGCTGCTCGTCGATGATCGCCAGGGCCAGGTGGCGAAACTTCACTTCTTCCTGGAACAGCGCATGGGTGCCGACCACCATGGGGGCGCCGCCGGCGATCTGCTCCAGCGCACTGGCGCGGGCCTTGCCCTTGAGCTTGCCGGCCAGCCAGGCGACTTCTATGCCCAAGGGTTCGAGCCAGCGCTTGAAGGTGATGTAGTGCTGTTCGGCGAGGATCTCGGTAGGCGCCATCAGCGCGACCTGGTAACCGGCCTCCAACGCCTGCAGCGCTGCCAGCGCAGCAACCACGGTCTTGCCGGCACCCACGTCACCTTGCACCAGGCGCATCATCGGTTCTGGCTGGCTGAGGTCGTAGGCGATCTCGTTGCCGACCCGCTGCTGGGCACCGGTGGGGCTGAATCCGAGGTTGGCCAGGTATTGTCCGGGCAGGCGGCTGGCCTTGGGCAGCACCGGGGCTCGCAGGGCGCGCAGGCTCTCACGCAGGCGCTGCTGGGAGAGCTGGTGCGTGAGCAGTTCCTCGAACGCGAGGCGGTGCTGGGCCCAGTGCTGGCCTTCGGCAAGCTCGTCGAGGTCGGCGTCGGCGGGTGGGTTGTGCAGATAGCGAATGGCGTCGTCCAGTGGCGCCAGGTGATAGTCGCGGGCCAGCTCATCCGGCAGCCAGTCGGGCAGGCTACGCGGGCCGAGCTTGCTCAGGCTGAGCTGGCAGAGCAGGCGCAGACGCTGCTGGGTGAGGCCTTCGGTGGTCGGGTAGATCGGGGTGAGCGTCTGCTCGACCGGCGGTGGCGGCTCGTCGCCGTTGAGCGCGCGGTATTCCGGATGATAGATCTCAAGGCCAGAGGCGCCGGGGCGTGCTTCACCGTAGCAGCGTAGGTGGGTGCCACGCTTGAGGCCTTCTTTCTGCGCGTTGCTGAAGTGATAGAAGCGCAGGCTCAGCACGCCCGTGCCGTCGCCCAGGCGCACTACCAAGCTGCGGCGCTTGCCCATGGTCACGTCGGCACCGCTGACCACGCCTTCGATCACGGCATCCTGACCCGGACGCAGGGCGCCGATCGGTACGACGCGGGTGCGATCCTGATAGCGCAGTGGCAGGTGGAACAGCAAGTCCTGCAGGCTTTCCAGGCCGACCTTGGCGAGCTTTTCCGCCAAGGCCTCGCCGACGCCCTTGAGCTCTGTGACCGGGACCTTCGACAACTCCGTCATGGCATCAGGCCGGCTGTGGCGCAGGCGCCTTGGCGACCGAACAGAGGCGGATCGAGTCGGCGAGGATCTCGATGGCCTTTGGCCGTGGGAAGCTGGCGCGCCAGGCGATGGCCACGGTTCGGAACGGTGCAGGCGCTGTCAGTGGACGCACTTCGATGACGCCCGGGGCGTAGTGATGGCTGTGCACCGCCGACAACGGCAGGATCGAAACACCCAGGCCCGAGGCGACCATATGCCGGATGGTCTCCAGCGAGCTGGATTCGACCGTGGTGTGCTTCGAAGCATCGTTACCCTTGTTCAACGTCGGGCAGGCTTCGAGCACCTGGTCGCGGAAGCAGTGACCCTCGCCAAGCAGCAGCAGGCTCTTGTCGTTGAGCAAGGCGGTGTCGATGGTCTTCTTGGCGGTCCAGGGGTGGTCGGCCGGCATCAGCGCACAGAACGGCTCATCGTACAGCGGCAGCGTCAGAACGTCGGCCTCGTTGAACGGCAGCGCGATGATCACCGCGTCCAGTTCGCCGTTGCGCAGTTTCTCGCGCAGCACGTGGGTGAAGTTCTCTTCGATGTACAGCGGCATCTGCGGGGCGACCCGGTGCAGCTGTGGAATCAGGTGCGGGAACAGGTAGGGGCCGACGGTATAGATGGCGCCGACCTTCAGCGGTGCGGTGAGCTGGTTCTTGCCGGCCTGGGCCAGTTCGCGAATGCCCTGGGCCTGCTCGAGCACCTTCTGCGCCTGGGCGACGATGCTTTCGCCGACCGGTGTCAGGCGCACGGCGCTCTTGCTGCGTTCGAAGATCAGCACGCCCAGCTCGTCCTCAAGCTTCTTCACACCGACCGACAGGGTCGGCTGGCTGACGTGGCAACGCTCGGCTGCGTGGCCGAAGTGCTGCTCCTGAGCGAGTGTGACGATGTAGCGGAGTTCAGTGAGGGTCATAACGTGCGTCCATGAAGTTGCGGCCCCAGCATAGCGGGTGCAATCGATAGACGCACGTTATCAGACTTGCGGTTTTGTGACAGATGCAATGTATCAGCGCTTGTCCAACGAGTAGACGAAGGGCGCCACTACCTCGATCGTGCCATTGTTCAACAACTCCGCAGGCGGCTTGGGTACCGTGCCGGCGCGGCGGATCATGTCCATCGTCGCGCGGTCCAGTGCAGCACTGCCTGAGCCTCCGGCCAATGAATACGACAGCACCTTGCCTTCGGCATCGACCACGAAGCGCAGTCGGTTGATCCCTTGCAGGCCACGGCGACGCGCGTCTTCCGGGTACCTCTTGTACTTCGCCAGGTGACGCAGCAGGTCGCTTTGCCACGTCGGCAGGGCGTTGCTGTTGGAGGCGATACTCGGCTGCGGCGCTGCCGATTTCTGCGGCGGCGCGTTGCTGGGCGCGGTATCGGCCACTTGTTCCTTGGCCGGTGGTTCGTCCTTCGGCGGCTCAGGCTTTTTCTCGGGCTTGGGCGGCTGGGGCTTGGCCTTCGGCTTGGGCGGCTTCGGGATCGCGATTTTCGGTTTCGGAGCCTCCACCAGCTTGGGCAGCGGTGGCTCTTCGACCGGCGCAGGCGGCTGTGGAGCCGCTTTCGGTGGTGGCGGTGGCGCGGGCTCTGGGATCGGCGCCAGCTCGACCATCATCGCTGCCGGCGGCAGCTCGATAGCCTGGGGCACCGACCAGTTGAGCGTCAGCACTACGGCGATCACGTGCACACCGAGCACGGCTGCGAGGCTGCCACCGTAGCGCACCAGGTTGGAGCGCTTGTTCGTCATTTCTTGGCTGCCGTCTCGAGTCCGACCAGACCGACCTTGAGGTAGCCGGCCGCGCGCATGGTGTTCATCACTTCCATCAGATCGCCGTAGTCAACACCCTTGTCGGCCTGGAAGAAGATGGTGGTTTCCTTGTCGCCCTTGGTCTTGGCGTCGAGCATCGCGCCAAGCTGTTCGGGCAGGGGCACCGCGTCATCGCCGACGTACAGCTTCTTGTCGGCCTTGACGCTGACGAACACCGGTTTCTCGGGCCTCGGTGCGGGTTTTGCGGTCGAGGCCGGCAGGTCGACCTTGATGTCGACCGTCGCCAGTGGTGCGGCAACCATGAAGATGATCAGCAGTACCAGCATCACGTCAATGAACGGCGTGACGTTGATTTCGTGGTTTTCGGCGAGGTCGTCGCCACCTTCGTTGAGATGCAGGCCCATGGCTTACCCCACTTTCACCATGTGCGGGGCGGCGCGCTCGCCAGCCTGATGGTCCAGGTCACGGCTGACCAGCAGCAGGACCTGCGCCGAGGCGTCGGAGACCTGCGCCTTGTAGCCGGCGATGGAACGGGCGAAGACGTTGTAGATGACCACGGCCGGGATCGCGGCGACCAGGCCCAGGGCGGTGGCCAGCAGGGCTTCGGCGATGCCTGGGGCAACGACGGCGAGGTTGGTGGTCTGGGTCTTGGCGATGCCGATGAAGCTGTTCATGATCCCCCACACGGTGCCGAACAGGCCGACGAATGGCGCGGTGGAGCCGATGGTGGCGAGCACGCCGGTGCCGCTGCTCATGTTGCGACCGCTGGCGGCGACCAGACGCTCCAGGCGGAAGCTGACACGTTCCTTGATGCCTTCTTTCTCGCGGGCGTTGGCCGACAGGCGCATTTCCTCGAGGGCGTCGTGGACCAGGGTGTGGGCCAGGGTGCCTTCCTTGTGGGCGACGCTGCTGGCTTCTTTCAGGCTGGCGGACTTCTTCAGCAGGGCGATTTCACTGCGCAGGCGACGCTTGGCGCCCATCAGCTCGAAGCCCTTGGCGATCCAGATGGTCCAGGTGATGATGGAGGCGATGACCAGGCCGATCATCACCGCCTTCACGACGATATCGGCGTTCTTGTACATGCCCCATGGGGACAGGTCGTGGGCCATGCCCAGCGAGGTGTCCTCGACCAGCGCTTCGCCGTTCTCGTCTGCTGGCGCCTGGGCCTCGGTGGGCTCAGCGGCGTTGGCAGGTGCCTGGCCGGTGGCGGCCGGATCAGCCGGAGCGACTGCCGCAGGAGGGGTGGCGCCGTTGGCGGCAGGCTCTTCAGCCATGGCGGCCGGGGCCAGCACCAGGCTGAACAGCAGCGCGGCGATGGCGCGCCAGGCGCGCGACGTGGTTGGCGAAGCGGAAGGTTGAGTACGAGTCATGCTGGCCGGACCTGATGAAGAAAAATAAGGTGGTGTTCTCCATGGCCTCGAGGCGGGCCGAGAACTGATCAGGGCGCCATTATTGCAAGTAATTCTTGTTAACAAAAGTAATAGAGTAACTTTTTTTACGCCTTGGATAGCCGCTGATCGTCTAATACGGCTAGCCTGGGCCTTTCGTTATGGAGTGAAGTGATGTCGGATCTGTCCGCGATGATCGTAGGTTGTGGTGATGTAGGCAGCCGCCTGGCCCGGCAACTGCTTGCTCGCGGCTGGCAGGTGCATGGGCTGCGCCGCACGGTGGGACAACTGCCTGCAGGCGTTCTGCCGGTGGCGGCCGATCTGTCCGACGCCAGTGTTCCTGCCGCCTGGCCCGAGCGTTCGCCGGACTACCTGGTGTATTGCGTGGCGGCCAGCCAGCACGATGAAGCCGGTTATCGGGCCGCCTATGTCGAGGGTTTGCGCAACATACTGGCCTGGTTGGCGCACAAAGGGCAACGCCCGCGCCGCTTGCTGTTCGTGTCCAGCAGCAGTGTCTATGCGCAGCAGCACGGCGAGTGGGTCGAGGAAGGTGCGGCCACCGAGCCCGAGGGGTATTCGGGGCGGATCATGCTGGAGGCCGAACGCCTGGCGCTCGAGAGCGGGATTCCCGCCAGCGTGGTGCGCCTGACGGGTATCTATGGTCCCGGCCGCGAATGGCTGCTGAGCCAGGTGCGCCAGGGATACCGGGTGGTCGAGGAGCCACCGCTGTACGGCAATCGCATTCATGCCGAGGACGCGGCCGGGTTGCTGGCGTTCCTGCTGCAGGCTGACGGGGAAGGCGTGGAGTTGCAGGACTGCTACATCGGTGTCGACGACGATCCAGCCCCGCTGGCCGAGGTGGTGGCCTGGCTGCGTCAGTACATGGGCGTTACCGAGTGGTCGGACGAGCAGCGCGTGCGCCGCACCGGCAGCAAGCGCTGCAGTAACGCGCGGGCGCGGGCGCTGGGTTGGGCGCCGCAGTATGCGAGCTACAAGGAAGGCTACGCGGCGATCCTTAAAGGCTGAAGCCAAGCCTCCACACCACCGGTGTCGAGGCTGGCCGGGTATCCCTGTGGAAGCGGCGGTTCGGCGCCCCGACTTGCCCGCGAATCGGATACCGCGCTGCATGGCACCGGCTTCGCCGGTGATCGCGGGACAAGCCCGCTCCCACAGGGATTGGGCTGGCTGTCAGATTCTGGACGAGACAATTGCTCCTGCAAGTAGCGGATCAGTCGCGCTCAAGCACCCACTGCCGCGCGCCAGCCGCGAGCTCCGGCATTTCGTCGGGCTGCGCCCGGTTGACCGCGCGGAAGATCTCCAGCTTGTCGTCATCACGCTTGAACACCCAGGGGGCGCCGCGTTGGTCGCGCTCCAGCCAGAGGCTGTCGTTGTCGCCGCCCATGGACGCGCAATCTCCGGCCAGGCACAGGGCGTAACGGTCCAGATCGGGCAGGCCGGTCACGCCGCCGTCGTCGGCGAAGCGGACCTTGGCGCCCTGGCCCGGGCCTTCGACGATCTTCCATTCACCGCCCAGGTATGCCTTGTACAGCGCCTTCTCGAAGCTGCCGCCCAGTGGGGCGTCGGCCGGTGCCGGGGGCTTGCTGCGCACGAAGGTCTGTTTGGCGCCGGAGGTATCGGTCGTTTGCAATTCGTCGCCGTCGAGGCTCAATCGCTCGCTCTGGCCGCCTTCGAAATTGGCTTGCCATTGTTTGTCCGCCGCGACGAGGCTGCCCTCGGCGGCTTCGAAGCCATTGCTGTAGCGAGCTTGCTGGCTGGCGACGTCGATCTTCCATTCGAACACCGGGCCATGGCTGGAGAGCGCCTTGCGCAAGCTGTCGCCCTTGACGGCGGCGTCGATGGCATCCTGGTTGATCCAGGTGCCGTTGAAATCTTCAGGTTTGTGGCTGGCGCAGCCGCCCAGAAGCAGGGCTGCCAGCGCGAGAGGCAGGGCATGACGCATGGTGGGAACCTTCAGGAAGGGAAGGCGGCAGGCCGGGCGCCTGCCGCCTGGGGCATCACTCGATGACGAGGATGGCGTCCATCTCGACTTGCGAGCCCTTGGGCAGGGCAGCCACGCCGATCGCGGCGCGGGCCGGGTAGGGCTGCTCGAAGTAGCGGCCCATGACCTCATTGACCTTGGCGAAGTGGCTCAGGTCGGTGAGGAAGATGTTCAGCTTGACGATATCCTTGAACGAACCGCCAGCGGCCTCGGCAACAGCCTTGAGGTTTTCGAAGACTTGCACGGTCTGTGCCTCGAAGCCTTCAACCAGCTCCATGGTCTTGGGGTCCAACGGAATCTGGCCCGACATGTAGACGGTGTTGCCGGCCTTGATCGCCTGGGAGTAGGTGCCGATGGCGGCAGGGGCCTTGTCGCTGTTGATGACAGTCTTGGTCATGTTGACTCCTTGCGGTTGACGGACTACGCACGCGTTCGGGTGATGCGGACCACGCCGGTCAGGGTGCGCAGCTTCTTGATCACGCGAGCCAGGTGCACGCGGTCGCGCACGCTGACCACCAGTTGGACCACGCTGACGCGACCGTCGCGCTCATCCATGCTGATCTTCTCGATGTTGCCGTCGGCGGCGTTGACGCTGCTGGCCAGCAGGGCGATCAGGCCGCGCTGGTGCTCCAGCTCGACGCGCAGTTCGACGTTGAACTCGCCGGTGACGTCCTTGGCCCAGGAGAGCTGCAGGCACTTCTCCGGGTTGTGCCGGATTTCACTGATGTTGCGGCAGTCTTCCAGGTGGACGACCATGCCCTTGCCCGCCGACAGATGGCCGACGATGGGGTCCCCCGGGATCGGCGTGCAGCACTTGGCGTAGCTGAGCACCAGGCCTTCTGTGCCGCGGATCGCCAGCGGGCCCTCGGGCGATGGCAGTTGCTCGCCTTCGGCCGACAGCAGGCGGCGTGCGACCACGTAGGCCATGCGGTTACCCAGGCCGATGTCTTCGAGCAGGTCTTCGACGAGCTCCAGACGGTATTCGGTGAGGATGGCCTGGACGCGCTCGTCGGCGATCTTGTCCAGGCTGCTGTCGAAGCCGGTCAGCACTTTGTTCAGCAGGCGTTCGCCGAGGCTGATGGATTCGGAGCGGCGCTGCTGCTTGAGCGCATGGCGAATGTGCGTGCGCGCCTTGCCGGTCACCACGAAGTTGAGCCAGGCCGGGTTCGGGCGTGCGCCCGGGGCGCTGACGATCTCGACCGTCGAGCCACTTTGCAGCGGCTCGGAGAGCGGTGCCAGGCGACGGTTGATGCGGCAGGCGATGCAGCTGTTGCCGACGTCGGTGTGCACCGCGTAGGCGAAGTCGACGGCCGTGGAGCCTTTGGGCAGCTCCATGATCCGGCCTTTGGGGGTGAAGACGTAGACCTCGTCCGGGAACAGGTCGATCTTCACGCTCTCGATGAACTCCAGCGAGTTGCCGGCCCGCTGCTGCAGCTCGAGGATGCCCTTGACCCATTGGCGGGCGCGGGCGTGGCTGCCCTTGGGCTGCTCTTCCTCGTTCGACTTGTACAGCCAGTGCGCCGCGATGCCGTTATTGGCCATCTCTTCCATTTCGCGGGTGCGGATCTGGATTTCGATGGGCACGCCGTGCATGCCGAACAGCGTGGTGTGCAACGACTGGTAGCCGTTGGCCTTGGGAATCGCGATGTAGTCCTTGAAGCGCCCCGGCAGCGGCTTGTACAGGTTGTGCACGGCACCCAGCACGCGGTAGCAGGTGTCGACCTTGTCGACGATGATGCGGAAGGCGTACACGTCCATGATTTCGTTGAAGGCGCGGCGCTTGCCGCGCATCTTCTTGTAGATGCCATAGAGGTGTTTCTGTCGGCCGCTGACCTCGCCCTCGATGCCATCCGCGGCCAGGCAGTTGGCCAGCGAGGTCTCGATCTTGGCGACGATTTCCTTGCGGTTGCCGCGTGCGCTCTTCACCGCCCGGTGAATGAGCGAGGAGCGCATGGGGTGCATGGCCTTGAAGCCCAGGTCCTCGAACTCCACGCGCACGGTGTGCATGCCCAGGCGGTTGGCGATGGGGGCGTAGATCTCGAGGGTTTCCTTGGCGATGCGCCGGCGCTTTTCGCCGGACAGCACTTCCAGGGTGCGCATGTTGTGCAGGCGGTCGGCCAGCTTGACCAGGATCACGCGGATATCGCGGGCCATGGCCATGGCCATCTTCTGGAAGTTCTCGGCTTGCGCCTCGGCCTTGGTCTCGAAGTTCATCTGGGTCAGCTTGCTGACCCCGTCGACCAGCTCGGCGACGGTTTCGCCGAACTGCTGGCTGAGAGCTTCCTTGGCGATGCCGGTGTCTTCGATCACGTCGTGCAGCATGGCGGCCATCAGGCTCTGATGGTCCATGTGCATATCGGCGAGAATGCTGGCGACCGCCAGCGGATGGGTCACGTAGGGCTCGCCACTGCGGCGGCGCTGGCCATCGTGTGCCTGCTCGGCATAGAAATAGGCCCGGCGCACCAGATTGACCTGGTCGGGGCCCAGATAGGTCGACAGCCGCTCGGCGAGGGCTTCTATACCCGGCATGGTTTCACCTCTTGCAGAGGAAGAGGATCGTGTGCCGCGCGACGTCGACCGGGCATGAATCAGACGGCCTCGTTGTTCTCGTCCTCGAACGCAGCGAACACCGGATCCTCGGTGACGATCTCTTCGGCGGCGATGAATTCATTGGTCACGATGCCTTCGGCGATTTCGCGCAGGGCGACGACGGTTGGCTTGTCGTTTTCCCACGCCACGCGTGGCTCTTTGCCGCCGGTGGCCAGTTGGCGGGCGCGCTTGGTCGAGAGCATGACCAGCTCGAAGCGGTTATCCACGTGTTCCAGGCAGTCTTCAACAGTTACGCGGGCCATGGTCTTCCTCAGTAGCAGATGCGATTAGCGTGCAGCCCAGAATGGGCAGGCGGACTCGATAGTTTAAAAAATCACCAGCCAATAGGGAAGGCCTGTTTTGTCTGGTGATCCGTGTCAGCTGCTCGTGGGAGCGGGCTTGCCCGCGAAAGGGCCGTAACAGACGGCCTCTCACTTGAATCTGACGATAACGCTTCCCGCCCCGCGAACACAACAGCTTCACAACATCGCGTCACGCAATCGCGGGGTCAGCTCCTCGAACAGCGTCTGCACCGAGCGCAGCGCGCGGCAATCGGGGCGGGTCAGCAGCCACAACTGGGTGTCGCAGCCTGGCAGCGCGCCGCTCAAGGCCTCGACGCCGGGCAGGGTATCGACCATATAGTCGGCCAGTGCCGCCACCCCCATGCCGGTGCTGACCAACTGAGCAATGGTCGACATGCCACTGCACTGGTAACGCGGGATCAGGTCGGGGTGCTGCTGGTTGCGCCAGACCACCGTGGGGTGGTCCTGCATGGCGTCGTCCGGGGCGATCCACGGCACGCTGTTTGGCGACTCGGCCAGGCGCTCGCGAAACTCCGGGCGGCCGCAGATCACGTAGGACGTTGAGCCCAGGCAGCGTCCGACCAGGTGCTCCGGCGGTGTGTTGGTCAGGCGCAGGGCGATGTCGGCGTCGCGGCGGCTGAGGTTGGCGAAGGTGTTGGAGGTGCCCATCTCCAGCGACAGCGCGGGGTAGTTGGGCATGAACTCGGCCAGCGCGGGGAGCAACAGGCTGTGCAGCACGGCTTCGGTGCAGGTCAGGCGCACCGTGCCGCTGACCACCTGCTCGCCGCTGGTCAGGGCGATGCGCGCGGCGTCCAGCGCCTGCTCGGCACGCTCTGCCTGTTCGGCGAGGGCCTGCGCGGTGTCGGTCGGCAGGTAGCCCTTGCGGCTCTTGACGAACAGCGCAGTGCCCAGCGCCGACTCCAGCCGCCGGATCGAGCGGAATACCGTTGAAACATCGACCTTAAGGAGCTCGGCGGCCTTGGCCAGTGAGCGGCCACGTTCCAGTGCCAGGACCAGGGCGAGGTCCGCGTGATTGATCTGATATTGCATTTGTGCACGCTCTGCTTGCCGATTTGCCAATGTCTGTTGCACTGGAGCCCACTTTATAGTGGAACGGCCCCCGGGAATCAATGCGCCCGGCGAGCGACAGAATTCCCCCACGATGGGGCAGTGAAAAGAACAACAGCAGCAACCATCGTCGCCCTCGAGGCGCCAGCCGTATCCCCACATCGCCGCTCCGAATCAAAGGATGTACAGCCATGACGTCGGTCTCCCCGTGCGCCCGTTCTTCCCGCGAGATGAATGAATTCCTGGAAGCCCACCCGGACACGCAGTACGTCGACCTGTTGATCTCCGACATGAACGGCGTGGTGCGCGGCAAGCGCATCGAGCGGGCCAGCCTGCACAAGGTCTACGAGAAGGGCATCAACCTGCCGGCTTCACTGTTCGCCCTGGATATCAACGGCTCGACCGTCGAAAGCACGGGCCTTGGTCTGGACATCGGCGACGCCGACCGCATCTGCTACCCGATCCCGGGCTCGCTCTCCAACGAACCCTGGCAGAAGCGCCCGACGGCGCAGTTGCTGATGACCATGCACGAAATCGAAGGCGAGCCGTTCTTCGCCGATCCACGCGAAGTGCTGCGCCAGGTGGTGAGCAAGTTCGATGCGCTGGGCCTGGATATCTGCGCGGCGTTCGAGCTGGAGTTCTACCTGATCGACCAGGACAATCTGAACGGTCGACCGCAGCCGCCGCGTTCGCCGATCTCGGGCAAGCGCCCGCAGTCGACCCAGGTCTACCTGATCGATGACCTGGACGAGTACGCCGACTGCCTGCAGGACATGCTCGAAGCCGCCAAGGAGCAAGGCCTGCCGGCCGATGCGATCGTCAAGGAAAGTGCTCCGGCGCAGTTCGAGGTCAACCTGCACCACGTCGCCGACCCGCTCAAGGCCTGCGACTACGCGATCCTGCTCAAGCGCCTGATCAAGAACATCGCCTACGACCATGAGATGGACTCGACCTTCATGGCCAAGCCCTATCCGGGCCAGGCGGGTAACGGCCTGCATGTGCACATCTCGCTGCTGGACAAGAAAACCGGCAAGAACATCTTCGCCAACGATGACGCGCTGCAGAGCGAAACCCTGCGCCACGCCATTGGCGGTGTGCTGGAAACCATGCCGGCGTCGATGGCCTTCCTGTGCCCGAACATCAACTCTTACCGCCGCTTTGGCGCCCAGTTCTATGTGCCGAACGCACCGAGCTGGGGCCTGGACAACCGTACCGTGGCCCTGCGCGTGCCCACCGACAGCAGCGATAACCTGCGCATCGAGCACCGTGTCGCAGGGGCCGATGCCAACCCTTACCTGATGCTCGCCGCGATTCTCGCAGGCATCCACCACGGCCTGACCAACAAGGTCGAGCCCGGCGCGCCGATCGAGGGCAATTCGTACGAGCAGCTCGAGCAGAGCCTGCCGAACAACCTGCGTGACGCCTTGCGCGCGCTGGATGACAGCGAAGTCCTCAACCAATACATCAGCCCGGAATACATCGACATCTTCGTGGCCTGCAAGGAAAGCGAGCTGGCGGAGTTCGAAGTGTCGATCTCCGACCTCGAATACAACTGGTACCTGCACACGGTGTAAGCCCATGAGCGCAAACGCGGTTCCCTTGATCGGTGTCAGCGCCTGCCGCCAGCAGGTTGGGAAGAACTCGTCGCACACGGTGGGCGACAAGTATGTCGAGGCGGCAGGTTTTGCCGGGTTGCCGCTGATCCTGCCGGCGCGCGACACGGCCAGCGACCCGCAGGCGCTGCTGGCGCGCCTGAATGGCATTCTTTTTACCGGCTCGCCTTCAAATGTCGAGCCGCATCATTACAATGGCGCCCCCAGCGTGGACGGTACCCGGCACGACGTTGCGCGTGATCGCCTGACCCTGCCGTTGCTGCAGGCCGCCATAGCCGCCGGCGTGCCGGTGTTGTGCATCTGCCGTGGATTCCAGGAACTCAACGTGGCCTTGGGTGGCACTCTGCACCAGCGGGTGCAGGAACTGCCCGGCTACCTGGACCACCGCGAACCTGAGGACGCACCCCTGGAGGTGCAATACGGGCCTCGACACACGGTCGGCATTGCGCCGGGCGGATTGTTCGAGCGCCTGGGCCTGGCTGCGCAGTTCGAGGTCAACTCGCTGCATAGCCAGGGCATCGACCGTCTGGCCCCGGGCCTGCGTGTCGAGGCACGGGCCCCGGATGGCCTGATCGAAGCGGTGTCGATGACTGATGCGCCGGGCTTCGTGCTTGGCGTGCAATGGCACCCGGAGTGGCGTTTCGCCGAAAACCCGGTCTCCCTACGTCTGTTTCAGGCGTTTCGCGAGGCCTGCATTGCCCATGCTGCTCGGGAGGGTTCGCGCCAGAAGGCATTCTGACGTTACCCGAAGGTCTCGGATGACCCACCCCCTGCAGCAAGCTTTCAATGAGTGAAAGCGGGCCTTGTTCGCAAGGCCTGTGAAAACAATACCAATAGCAACGGCAAATAACTCATGAGCGAATACACAGAAGCCGGCCGCCCTCCCGATGTGGCGGCCGACGCGGGCAGCAACACCCAGCGTGCCAGCAAAGGCCTGGCCAAAGGTCGCCTGGGCCTGCTGGCCAGCGTGGTGCTGGGCATCTCCACCATTGCCCCGGTCTATACCCTGACCGGCGCCCTCGGCCCGACCGTACGCGAAGTCGGCGCCCATCTGCCGGCGGTCTTCATCGTCGGCTTCCTGCCGATGCTGCTGGTTGCCCTCGGCTACCGCGAGCTGAACGCCGCGGAGCCCGACAGCGGAACCTCTTTCACCTGGTCGGCACGTGCCTTCGGCCCGATGATCGGCTGGATCGGTGGCTGGGGGCTGGTCGTTGCCACCACCATCGTGCTGTCGAACCTGGCCGGTGTGGCGGTCGATTTCTTCTACCTGTTCATCGGACAGATCACGGGGCACCACGCGTATGCCGCGCTGGCGGACAACCTGCTGATCAACGTCACCACCTGTTGTGCGTTCATCGCCCTGGCGGTGTGGATCTGCTGTCGGGGCATGGGCACCACCATGACCGTGCAGTACGGCCTGGTCGCCCTGCAATTGCTGGTGTTGGTGGGCTTTGGTTTCGCGGCTTTCGGCGAGACCACTGCGCCGCCGCCGCTGGAGTTCGATTTCGCCTGGTTCAACCCCTTCGGTGTCGAATCGTTCTCGGCCTTCGCGGCCGGCCTGTCGCTGTCGATCTTCATCTTCTGGGGCTGGGACGTGTGCCTGACCGTCAGCGAAGAGTCCATCGGCAGCGACGAAGTGCCCGGCAAGGCGGCCACCTGGACGGTGCTGCTGATCCTGGGGCTGTACCTGTTCACCGCCATTGCCACCTTGCAATTCGCCGGTATCAGCGACAGCGGCCTGGGCCTGGGTAATCCGCGCATCCAGGAGAACGTCTTCGCCCACCTGGCCGGCCCGGTCATGGGGCCGCTGGCGATCCTGATGTCGATTGCGGTGTTGGCCAGCACCGCGGCATCGCTGCAGTCGACCTTCGTGTCTCCTGCGCGCACCCTGCTCGCCATGGGCTACTACGGTGCCGTGCCGCAGCGTTTCGCCAGCGTCTGCCCGCGTTCGCAGACGCCGCGCTACGCGACCATCTGTGCGGGCGTGGCGGCGGCCTTGTTCTACGTGACCATGCGCACCCTGAGCGAGAACGTGCTGGCAGATACCATCACCGCGCTGGGGATGATGATCTGCTTCTACTATTCGCTGACCGCGTTCGCCTGTGTCTGGTACTTCCGCGACAGCCTGTTCGACAGCCTGCGCCACTTCTTCATGCGCGGCCTGTGCCCGCTGGTGGGTGGGGTGATCCTGTCGGTGATCTTCGTGCGTACCGCGATCGACAGCGCTTCGCCCGACTTTGGCAGCGGCTCGCATGTAGGCGGGCTGGGGCTGGTATTCGTGATCGCGGCGATCATCTCGGTGCTGGGCATCGTGCTGATGATGCTGTCGCGGCTGCGCGCCCCGGCGTACTTCCTCGGGGCAACCTTGCAGCAGCAGGCGAAACTTCAGTTGCAGGAATAAGGCGTAGGTGGGGCTGCTGTGCAGCCTAATCGCGGGGCAAGCCCGCTCCTACAGGTGCGGTGCCGTACCTGTAGGAGCGGGCTTGCCCCGCGATTGTTTCAGCCGACCAACTGCTTCAACAGCGCACCATGGCGCTGCTGCTGCTTCTTGAGCAGCAACCGGTTCGAACGGAACACCGACTTCAGGTCTTCGAGCGCGTCTTCGAAGTCGTCGTTGACGATGACGTAGTCGAACTCGTTGTAATGCACCATCTCGCTGACCGCTTCCTTCATGCGCCCGGCAATGATCTCTTCACTGTCCTGGCCGCGTCCGTCCAGACGCTGACGCAGGGCTTCCTGGCTCGGTGGCAGGATGAAGATCGACAGGGCCTCGGGCATCAGCTTGCGCACCTGCTGCGCACCCTGCCAGTCGATTTCCAGGATCAGGTCGAAGCCTTGTTCGAGGGTTTCCTGCAGCGCGCTGCGCGAGGTGCCGTAGTAGTTGCCGAACACCTCGGCGTGCTCGAGGAAGTCGCCTTGGGCGATCAATGCCTTGAACTCCTCGTGAACCACGAAGTGGTAGTTCACCCCGTGAGCCTCGCCCGGGCGCATGGCGCGGGTGGTATGGGAGACAGACACGCGGATCTGCTGGTCTTGCGCGGTCAGGGCGGTGACCAGGCTGGTCTTGCCGGCACCGGAAGGGGCCGAAACGATGTAGAGGGTGCCGCTGCTGTGGTTCATGGTGGGGTGGCCTTACTCGATGTTCTGTACTTGTTCACGCATCTGTTCGATCAGCACCTTCAGGTTGACCGCGGCCTGGGTGCTGCGCGGGTCGAAGGCCTTGGAGCCGAGCGTGTTCGCCTCGCGGTTGAGTTCCTGCATCAGGAAGTCCAGGCGTCGTCCGGCGGCGCCGCCCGACTTGAGCACTCGGCGCACCTCGGTGACGTGGGTGCTGAGGCGGTCGAGTTCTTCGGCGACGTCGCTCTTTTGTGCCAGCAGTACCATTTCCTGCTCCAGACGCTGCGGGTCGAGTTCGGCCTGCAGGTCGTTGAAGCGGTCGACGATGCGCTGGCGCTGGGCTGCCAGCATCTGCGGCACCAGGGTGCGCAGTGTGGCGACCTCGCTGGTCATGGCGTCCAGGCGCTCGTTGATCAGTCGTGCCAGCTCCTGGCCTTCGCGCAGGCGACCGGCCTTGAGTTCGGCCAGCGCCTCGTCGAACAGGGCGATGGCTTCGGCGTTGAGGGCCTGCGGGTCGGCGGCATCGGCCACCAGCACGCCGGGCCAGGCCAGCACTTCCAGCGGGTTGAGCGGCGCCGGCTGCTTGATCAGCCCGGCCACGGTCTCGGCGGCGGCGACCAGTTGCGCGGCGCGTTCGCGATCGACCTGCAGCGGCTTGCCGGTGCTGTCGTCGGACAGGCGCAAGGTGCATTCGACCTTGCCGCGCGACAGCCCCTGGCGCAGACCTTCACGTACCGCGCCCTCGAGGTCACGCAGGGCTTCCGGCAGGCGCAGGTGCGGTTCGAGATAGCGATGGTTGACCGAGCGCAGCTCCCAGGCCAGGGTGCCCTGGCTGCCGGCGCGCTCGACGCGGGCAAAGGCGGTCATGCTGTGCACCATGGGGAGTACCTCGCGAATTCGGTTTGTACGGGGGAAGCCTTTCGGCTGCAAGGCGCAGGATTGTAGCGCAGTGCGGCGGTGACGCCCAATCGAACCATGCTACAGGGCGGGGCTGCTATCGGTGGGAAAAGTCGACGGGGTGCGAGGCTGCGACAATAGGCATGTCCTCCCAGGACGCGCGGCTCTATAATGGCCGCCAGATTCGATTTCCGGTACAGGTATCCCAGATGAAACGTCCAAGTGGTCGCGCTGCCGATCAGCTTCGCTCGATCCGCATCACCCGCAACTACACCAAGCACGCCGAGGGGTCGGTACTGGTCGAGTTCGGTGACACCAAGGTCATCTGCACGGTCAGCGTCGAGAACGGTGTTCCGCGCTTCCTCAAAGGCCAGGGCCAGGGTTGGTTGACCGCCGAGTACGGCATGCTGCCGCGCTCCACTGGCGAGCGTAACCAGCGTGAGGCCAGCCGTGGCAAGCAGGGCGGTCGCACCCTCGAGATCCAGCGCCTGATCGGCCGTTCGCTGCGTGCGGCACTGGACATGAGCAAGCTGGGCGACATCACGCTGTACGTCGACTGCGATGTGATCCAGGCGGACGGCGGCACTCGCACCGCTTCGATCACCGGCGCCATGGTCGCCCTGTGCGACGCCCTGGCGGTGATCAAGAAGCGTGGCGGTCTAAAGGGCGGCAATCCGCTCAAGCACATGATCGCCGCAGTGTCGGTGGGCATGTACCAGGGTGAGGCAGTGCTGGACCTCGACTACCTCGAAGACTCGGCTGCCGAAACCGACCTCAACGTGGTCATGACCAGCGCCGGTGGCTTCATCGAAGTGCAGGGCACTGCCGAAGGCGCGCCGTTCCAGCCTGAAGACTTCAACGCCATGCTGGCGCTGGCGCAGAAGGGCATGACCGAGATCTTCGACCTGCAGCAGGCTGCATTGGCCGACTGAAGCTGCGCCAAGGAGGCGATGGACCCATGAGTGAGACGAATCTGCCGATCGAAACGCCGAGCGCCGAAGTTCGGCAATGGGCGATGTTCTGCCACTTCAGCGCCTTGCTCGGGCTGGTGATGCCGCTCGGGCATCTGCTCGGGCCACTGGTGATGTGGATCTGGAAGCGTGAGGTCGATCCGTTCGTCGATGCCCAGGGCAAGGAGGCGCTGAACTTCCAGATCAGCGTCACCATTGCCGGATTCATCTGCTTCCTGCTGATGTTCGTGGTGATCGGCATCGTGCTGTTCGCCATCCTGGCAGTGGCCGTGCTGATCCTGATCATCCTTGCAGGGGTTCGGGCCAATGAAGGCAAGCCGTACCGCTATCCGCTGATCTGGCGGCCGATCAAGTAGCCCCGCGCGCTCAAGGGAGCTGCAAACCGCCAGCTGCCTTGTGCAGGGCGCGCAGGTGTTCACCGATCTGTTTCACATTGGCCTCGATTGCCGCAATCTCCTTCGCCCGTGCAGGCTCCAGCAATGCCCGTACTTCCTTGTCCAGATCGGTACTCAGGCGCAGCAACTGCGCCTGCCGCTCGCTGCTGACCTTTTCAAGGTGCACGCGCTCCTGAGGTTGGGGCAAGCCGTAGCCATCCGCCTCGAGCAATTCGGCCGGGCGGCTGAGGAACCCACTGTTGGCAAGCATCTTCTGCAGCGTGGCGTTGGCCTTGTCGATGCTGCCGTCCTTGAGTGCGGCGGCGTTCAGGTAACGTTGTTTGACTTCATCCTGTGCCAGTAGCAACTGACGGCGCAGGCTGGCCTGCTCGAGCAGCAGCAAGGCAGCACTGGTGCGCAGATCGGCCTGGGCGAACCAGGGGCGGCGTTGCTCGGCATCCTGGGCCAACCAGTCCTCCACCGCTGTCTGCTTGATCGGCAACTGTTTCTTCAGCACCTCGAACATGGCCTGATAGCGATCGCGATAGGAGTCGAAGCGATACCCCAGGCGCAGCGCCTCACGCGGGTCGTCGAGCACACTGGTGTCGGCCAGCCCCCGCCCCTTGAGCACCTCCAGCAAACCATTGGGCATGATCGCGTCGAGGTCGCTGAAGCGTTGGTCGGCGGTGCCGCTGCGCATCAGCTTGAGGGTTTCCACCGCGCAGTTGTTGGACAGGAAGTAGTAATTGCCGTCGTAGCTCCAGTGCATTTCGGCAGCCTGGCGCACCAGGTCCTCGATCTGCTGGCGGTCGAGCTTGAGCGGCACGGAGGCCAGGCTGCGCAGTTCGGTCTTGGTGTACTCGTCGATCACCTGGCCCAACGGCAGGACGAACAGGCGCGACGGATAGGCGCCGGTCAGGCCGTCCCAGCTGGACAGTTGCACATCATTGACGAACGCGCGGTACGACAACACCAGGTGGCGGTCCAGATCCAGGCGGCAGTCTGGCCCGCGTGGGCGGCCGGGTGCGCAGATCACCAGGCGCAGCATGCTGTGTCCCCAGCGGCTGACCCAGTTCTGGTTGGCCTCGGCAAGCAGGTAGTCGACTTCGTAGACGCGCTCCGGGTCGATCTCGCCCAATGGCTCTCGGGCGAAGTCGCTGCCGGCGTTAAGGAACGGCAGACCCTTGGCGCAGGTGTCCTGCTGGGGTGCCCAGCCGAAATGATCGCGCAGGTACTGGTTCAAGGCCGGGCGTCGGCAGCCATAGCTCGGGTCGAGGAGGAAGTACTCCATGTTGACCGCGACAAACTCCTTGGGGCTGCTCAGCTCGTAGCTGTCCGGGGTGCGTACCAGTTGACCGTTGTGCTGTTCACGCTCGCCGCGACGGCCGACGTACTGCGGCCAGCCGGCAAGGTCGAGCAGGCGCGGATCGTCACTCAGGGTGAAGCGGCGTGCTGTCTGGCCACGGCATTGCTGGGGGAGGCCGATCTGGCCGAGGGTGCCCTGCTGGCGGTTGCAGCGGGCAATCAGCGAGCGCTCGGCACTGGGCCACAGTCGCGCGCGATCATAGATATGGGTCAGCTCGTGCAGTACGGTGGCAAGCAGTTCTTCCCGCACCGTGCCGTGGGGGCGATGGGTTTTTTCCTTGGCGGCACTGCCATCGGTGAGCCCTGGCAGCAGGCGACTGTTGAGGTCGAGGGTCGAGACTGGCGAAGCCTGGCCGTAGGCATCGGCGGGCATCTTGTCGGTCCAGCTGACCTGGATGCGCCGATCCAGACGCTGCTTGAAAGAGGGAGGCAGCTTCGACAGTGCCTCATCCAGCAGTTGCTGGGAGGCGTGCTGCTGTCGAGCGTCCAGACCGGCAGTCTGCAGCTCGAGCTGCAGATCGGCCAGGGCGGGCGTGCCGAGCAGCGTCAGGGCGCAGCCGAGCAGCCAGGCACGCACACGCTTCACAGCGACAGGATGGCTTCGGCCAGTACCTGGTCGCTGGCATTGCGCGCTTCAGGCACGCGGTCGCGCAGGGTGTCGAATGCGGCTTCGAGCTGGGCGCCGCGAATATCGCCATTGCTGGCGACGAAGCTGGCGGCGTCGTCGCGGGCTTCGCGCACGACTTTGGAGTCGCGGATCGAGGTGGTGGTGTCGGATGTGAAATCGATCGAGCGGCCAAAGGCGCGAACGATGATATTGCTGGTGGCCACCAGGGTTTGCGCCTGGGCCAGGTCGGCCAGCAGCAACATGCCGAGGGTAGCGGCGATCAGCGGTTTACGCATGGAGCATCTCCGAAAAATACAGGGAGTCAGGTGTGATCATTGGACGAGAATTGCTTCCGCCAGTTCAAGGTCGCCGACGGACTGACGCGAATAGATACGACGCAGTTCCGTCAGTGCAGCTTGCAGGCGTGCGCCGCGAATCCGACCGTCAGTGGCGACGAATACGGCCGCATCATCATGGGCCATGCCGATGATCTTGCGGTCGAACGGCGCAGTGGTCACCTGGCTGGTGACATAGCCGGTCATGACCGGAAACTGGGTCGTGACATCCATGGCATGGGCGCTTCCCACACTGGCAATGGCGAGCAGCAAGGGCACAAGGTAACGCATGGGCTTGGACAACGCTCTGTCGACAGGATGAATGCTGTCCCGCAGGCAGCGGGGCGCCGTAGCCTGCGGGTACGATGGCTGGCGTCAGAGGGCCAGGATGGCCTGTGCCAGTTGCGCGTCGCTGGCTTGCAGCGCAGGCATCTGCTGGCGGATATGGATGAAGGCGCTTTCCAGCTTCGCGCCGCGAATATCCCCTTGGCTGCCGACGAAGCTGGCAGCATCGTCACGGGCGGCCTGGACGATCTTGTCGTCGCGGAACGAAGAGGAAATGTCGGAGGTGGCGTCGGTGGACGCGGCCACTGCGCCAACCACGGCATCGGTGGTGACGACGAAGCTGGTGGCGTGGGCGGTGCCCGCCAAGGTCAGCAGCATGGCAGCGCCAAACAAGTATTTACGGGACATGGTAGGGCTCCTGCGGGGGTAGTTCTGGTTATTCGGACGCTCGCACTGCTCGTCACGGCACTTGAAATGACAGGCAGCGCGTTTGACCAAGCTAACAGGCCGCTGTCGCAAGCGTACCACGCAGCTCTGTTTCCAGATGTGAAGGACGAGATCGGAACAAACTGTTATGGTTGTTTTCTGGTTTTTTAAAATTGTACTGATTGTGAGTTGAGCAGCTCAACTGCGCGCCTTTGAAACAAAAAACCCGTCGCAGTTCCCTGCGACGGGTTTTGAGAAATCGCGGTGCCGGCCTTGGGCCGGCAAGCCGGAGCTTAGCGCCAGAAAGGCTTGCTCAGCTCTTGGTAGCGCTGGGACTCGCTGATGCCGGCGTCGGCCAGCAGGCGGGCATCCAGGCGAGCCAGTTGACGGCGGCTGGCGATGCGACGCTGCCACAGCAGCAGGGTCGACAGGGCACGCAGAGGAGCCGAGGCTTTGGATTCAACGTTGTTTTCGAAAACCAGACCGGAACTGAGGATACGTTCCATGATGTGTCATCCTTCCGCTTGTGGCGGGATTAGGTAGTGATTTAACTGATGCCAATGATCCTCCCCTGTCGTCCATAACAGTAGATACAGTTCAACAGTATTGCGATGGGCCAGTTAACTGTTAAACGCTACTGTTGCACTCAGAATTGGCATAACTGTACTGGTCTGCACTATTTCTGTGCATTTATGCTCGATTTGAAAATATTGGCGGCATTGAAGCGCGGTTTATAGCGGTACAGTAGTACAGTTTTTGAATATTTATCGGTTAACTGTTTTAGCCAGGCAGACGTCATCGCGGGACGACCCCGCTCCCACAACTGAAATGTGGAAGCGGGGTCGTCCCGCGATGGGTTCAGAGGAGCAACGCAGTTGGCGGATCAGCCGGCCAGCATCCGCCCGCTTTCTTCCAGGTTCTCGTGCCAGCTCAACGCTTCGCGCAGGATATGCGGAGTGTGCCCGCCTCTCTGGCAGGCGCGGTCGAAGTAGTCGTTGAGGGCCGCGCGGTAGTCCGGGTGCACGCAGTTGTCGATGATCGCCCGGGCACGTTCGCGTGGTGCCAGGCCGCGCAGGTCGGCCAGGCCCTGCTCGGTGACCAGGATGTCCACGTCATGCTCGGTGTGATCGACGTGGCTGACCATCGGCACCACGCTGGAAATCGCGCCGCCCTTGGCCATCGACTTGGTGACGAATACCGCCAGATGAGCGTTGCGGGCGAAGTCGCCGGAACCGCCGATGCCGTTCATCATCCGGGTGCCGCACACATGGGTGGAGTTGACGTTGCCGTAGATGTCGAACTCCAGCGCGGTGTTGATCCCGATGATGCCCAGGCGGCGCACCACTTCGGGGTGGTTGGAGATCTCCTGCGGACGCAGCACCAGCTTGTCCTTGTAGCGCTCCAGGTTGCCGAACACCTCGGCGTTGCGGCGGGTCGAGAGGGTGATCGAGCTGCCCGAGGCAAAGCTCAGCTTGCCGGCATCCATGAGGTCGAAGGCCGAATCCTGCAGCACTTCGGAGTACATGGTCAGGTCTTCGAACGGCGAGTCGATCAAGCCGCTCAGCACGGCATTGGCGATGGTGCCGACACCGGCCTGGAGAGGGCCGAGCTTGTTGGTCATGCGCCCTTCGTCCACTTCTTTCCTGAAGAAGTTGATGAGGTGGTCGGCGATGGCCTGGGTTTCGTGATCCGCTGGCAGTACAGTGGACGGCGAGTCGGGCTGGTCGCTGATGACGATGCCGACGATCTTGGCCGGATCAATCGGGATCGCGGTGCTGCCGATGCGGTCATCGACCTTCACCAGCGGGATCGGCGTGCGGGTCGGGCGATAGGTCGGGATATAGATGTCGTGCAGCCCTTCGAGGTTGGGGTTGTGCGACAGGTTGATCTCGACGATGACCTGCTTGGCGAAGATCGCGAAGCTGGCCGAGTTGCCCACCGAGGTGGTTGGCACGATGTGGCCCTGTTCTGTGATCGCGACCGCTTCGATGACTGCGATGTCCGGCAAGGTCAGCTGCTTGTTGCGCAATTGCTCGACGGTTTCCGACAGGTGCTGGTCGATGAACATCACCTGCCCGTCATTGATGGCCTTGCGCAGGGTATTGTCCACCTGGAAGGGCATGCGCCGGGCAAGTACACCGGCCTCGGTCAGTTGCTTGTCCAGGTCGTTGCCCAGGCTGGCGCCGGTCATCAGGCTGATCTTCAGTGGCGACTGCTTGGCACGTTCGGCCAGGGCGTGTGGCACTGCCTTGGCTTCGCCGGCGCGGGTGAAGCCGCTCATGCCGACGGTCATGCCGTCCTTGATCAGGCCAGCGGCATCGGCCGCACTCATTACCTTGCTGTGCAGGGAGGACAAGCGGATACGATCACGGTACATGGATTGTTATCTCGGGCTACTTGGGCTACTGCAGCGCAGTCTAGAGATTTCGCCCGATGCCGTCCCGCGACCATGGTCGTATGAGAAGCCTGGAAATAGAGCCGTTGATCTGGATCAGCAAAACGACAAGGCCCCAGGAAAAATCTTCCCGGGGCCTTCTATAAGAGCGGCTGTTCAGTTCGGAAAAGGACTACTCCACCGCCTTGACCATGTCCTCGATGACTTTCTTGGCGTCACCGAACACCATCATGGTCTTGTCCAGGTAGAACAGTTCATTGTCCAGGCCCGCATAACCGCTGGCCATGGAGCGCTTGTTGACGATGATGGTCTTGGCCTTGAAGGCTTCGAGGATCGGCATGCCGGCAATCGGCGACTTGGGATCGTTCTTCGCTGCCGGGTTGACCACATCGTTGGCGCCCAGCACCAGCACCACGTCGGCCTGACCGAACTCGGCGTTGATGTCCTCCATCTCGAACACCTGATCGTACGGAACCTCGGCCTCGGCCAGCAGTACGTTCATGTGCCCGGGCATGCGCCCCGCCACCGGGTGAATCGCATATTTCACGGTGACGCCGTTATGGGTCAGCTTCTCGGTCAGTTCTTTCAGGGCGTGCTGGGCGCGGGCCACTGCAAGGCCGTAGCCGGGAACGATGATCACGCTGTCGGCGTTGCTCAGCAGGAAGGTTGCATCGTCGGCCGAGCCGGATTTCACCGGGCGCTGCTCCTTCGTGCCAGCCGCCGCGCCGCTATCGGTGTCGCCACCGAAACCACCGAGGATGACATTGAAGAACGAGCGGTTCATCGCCTTGCACATGATGTACGAGAGGATTGCGCCGCTGGAACCGACCAGGGAGCCGGCGATGATCAGCATCGAGTTGTTCAGCGAGAAGCCGATGCCTGCCGCCGCCCAGCCCGAGTAGCTGTTGAGCATCGACACCACTACCGGCATGTCGGCGCCGCCGATCGGGATGATGATCAGCACACCCATGACGAAGGCGAGGACCAGCATCAGGGTGAAGGCGCTGTAGTGCCCGGTGAAGGTGAACAGCAAGCCCAGGGCGAGGGTGGTGATGCCAAGGATCAGGTTCAGCTTGTGCTGGCCGGCGAACTGTACGGGTGCGCCCTGGAACAGGCGAAACTTGTACTTGCCCGACAGCTTGCCGAAGGCGATCACGGAGCCGGAGAAGGTGATCGCGCCAATGGCTGCGCCGAGGAACAGCTCCAGGCGATTGCCGGTGGGGATCGGGTCGCTGATGCTGGCGACGATGCCCAGCGATTGCGGCTCGAGCACCGCGGCGATGGCGATGAACACCGCGGCCAGGCCGATCATGCTGTGCATGAAGGCGACCAGCTCTGGCATCTTGGTCATCTCGACGCGCTTGGCCATGATCGACCCGGCGCTGCCGCCGATCAACAGGCCGACGAGCACATAGCCGATACCCGCGGTGGCGCCGCCGCTACCGACCGAGAGTGCGGCGAGCTTATAGATGAGGCCGATGGTGGTGAGCATGGCGATGCCCATGCCGATCATGCCGAACAGGTTGCCGCGCCGTGACGTGGTCGGGTGCGACAGGCCTTTGAGGGCCTGGATGAAGCAGACCGAGGCGACCAGGTAGAGAAGGGTGACCAGATTCATGCTCATGCTTACTTCTGCCCCTCGTTCTTGGTTTTCTTCTTGAACATTTCCAGCATGCGGCGGGTGACCAGGAAGCCACCGAACACATTGACCGCGGCCAGGGCCACGGCGAGGGTGCCCATCAGCTTGCCGGCCGGGGTCACGGTCAGCGCTGCGGCGAGCATCGCGCCGACGATGACGATCGCGGAAATCGCGTTGGTCACCGCCATCAGCGGGGTGTGCAGCGCCGGGGTGACGTTCCAGACCACGTGATAGCCAACGTAGATGGCCAGCACGAAGATGATCAGGTTGTAGATTCCGTGGGAAATCAGCATGTCTTCCATTGTCGTGCTCCTCAGCCGTTCTTGCGCACGACCTGGCCGTCGCGGCACATCAGGCACGCGGCGACGATGTCGTCTTCCAGGTTGATCACCAGAGCGCCGTCCTTGTCGAACAGCAGCTTCATGAAGTCCAGCAGGTTGCGTGCGTACAGCGCCGAGGCGTCGGCAGCCAGCTGGGCAGGCAGGTTGGTCGGGCCGACGATGGTCACGCCGTGCGCCATCACGACCTGATCGGCGACCGTGAGCGGGCAGTTGCCACCCTGGGCTGCGGCGAGGTCGATGACCACCGAGCCCGGTTTCATCTGCGCCACGGTCTCGGCGCTGAGCAGCGTCGGGGCCTTGCGGCCGGGGATCAGTGCGGTGGTGATGACGATGTCGGCCTGCTTCGCGCGTTCGTGCACCGCCTGGGCCTGGCGTTGCATCCAGCTGGCCGGCATCGGGCGGGCGTAACCGCCTACGCCTTCGGCGCACTCGCGCTCTTCGTCGGTCTCGTAGGGGACGTCGATGAACTTGGCGCCGAGCGATTCGATCTGTTCCTTCACCGCTGGCCGTACGTCGGACGCTTCGATCACTGCTCCGAGACGCTTGGCCGTGGCGATGGCCTGCAGGCCGGCCACACCGGCACCGAGAATCAGCACGCGCGCGGCTTTCACGGTGCCCGCAGCGGTCATCAGCATGGGCATGAAGCGTGGATAGTGGTGCGCCGCAAGCAGCACGGCCTTGTAGCCGGCGATGTTGGCCTGCGATGACAAAACGTCCAGGCTTTGCGCGCGCGAGGTGCGCGGAGCGGCTTCAAGGGCGAAGGCGGTGATGCCGTGTTCGGCCATCCTTGCGATGAGCTCGCTGTTGAAAGGGTTGAGCATGCCCACCAGGATACTGCCGGGATTGATCCGGGCCAGTTCCTGGTCGCTGGGCGCCACTACCTTGAGCACCAACTGCGCGCCCAAGGCATCGCCAGCGTCACCCAAGGAAGCGCCCGCGGCCTCATAGGCGCTGTCCGGGATGCTGGCTTTGAGCCCGGCGCCCCGTTCGACAGTGACCTGATGGCCCTGGCCGACCAGTTTCTTGATGGTTTCCGGGGTCGCGGCGACCCTCGCCTCACCCGTCTGCGTCTCTAGAGGAACACCAATGTGCACGACTTTGTCTCCTGCGGTGACCTTGTCATTGTTGATTCCAGCGCACTTCGGGTGGTGCGGCTGGAGCGGCCTTTGAGCATGCATACCGCCGGTTCCGGGGCGGGCGAGGCATTTTGCAGATGAACCGAAGGTGCTTCAACCAGTTCTGGAGCGAAACGAAGTTAAAACTACAAGTCACCCTGTGACCACTTGTCGCAACCATCCGCCTTCAGGCTGTCAAGGACGCGCTATTGGGAGCTTAGGAGAAAAAAACGAAATTTTTTGGCGGTTTTCGTTAGTAGTTTGCTAGATGTCGTAAGAACAGCGGCAAACCCCCGCGGTTATTAGGGTTGATTCGGTTTTTCCCGCTTATGGAACAGTTTATGGATTTGCGACAAATCCATATATCTGTAGGTGTTTAAAATAATTGACTACGAAGTCAGCTTTCGGTCTCATGCACCTGCTGCGTAGTCGCGGGCCTGGATCACCAGCCAGTCGCGGAAGGCGCGCAGCGAAGCTGACTCCACCTTGCGCTCGGGAATCATCAGATAGTAGGCCTTGTCGCTCGACAGGGCATGCTTGTTTGCGACCACCAGCCGGCCTTCCGCCAGCTCGCGCTGGATCAGGAACGGCGGGATCAACGCGATGCCCATTTCGTGCATGGCCGCCTGCCCCAGCATGGAAAAGAGCTCGTAGCGCGGGCCGTTCATGTCGCGCTCCACACTCATGCCCAGGCTGTCGAACCACTGCCGCCAGGCATAGGGGCGGGTGGTCTGCTGCAGCAATGGCAGCTCGGCTATGGAGTCGGCGTCGAGCGTGTCTCTCCCGTTGAGCCATTGCGGGCTGCATACCGGCATCGGGTTTTCACCCATCAGGCGGTGTGACTGGGTGCCAGACCAGTCGGCGTCGCCGAAGTAGATGGCGGCGTCGAAGGCGGTGTCGGCGAACAGGAACGGCCGCGTGCGGTTGGTCAGGTTGACCGTTACCTCCGGATGGCGTTGCTGGAAGTCCTTCAGGCGGGGGAGCAGCCACTGGGTGCCGAAGGTCGGCACTACGGCCAGTTCGATGACGTTGGCGCCCTGCTGGCGCATCACCGACAGGGTATCCCGCTCCACCGCATCCAATTGCGCCGAGACCTGGCGGCTATACGACAGGCCGGCCTCGGTCAGCTTCACGCCCCGGCGCGAGCGTCGGAAAAGCTCCACATTGAGGAAGCCCTCGAGGCCACCGATTTGCCGACAGACGGCACCTTGGGTCAGCGCCAGTTCCTGAGCGGCCTTGGTAAAGCTCTCGTGGCGGGCCGCCGCCTCGAAGCAGACCAGTGCCGTGGTGCTGGGGATCTTGCGCCGCATGTACGTCATCCTCACTTATAAGGGGCTTGAAATAGGTATTTCACTTATTACGGAGTGAGAAAATAGCACTAATGGGTGCGCAATCCTCGTTTGTCCGTTGACAGGTTCCGGCCTAGGATCAAGGCAACAAGAATTTCGTCGCACACCTTTCGAGGACTCTGCCCATGGCCGGTAAAGCAAGTTTCAACTGGATCGACCCGCTGTTGCTGGATCAGCAGCTCACTGAAGAAGAGCGCATGGTGCGTGACAGCGCTTATCAGTTCGCCCAGGACAAGCTGGCTCCGCGGGTGATCGAGGCGTTCCGTCACGAACAGACCGATCCGGCAATCTTCCGCGAGATGGGCGAGGTCGGCCTGCTGGGGGCGACCATTCCGGCCGAGTATGGCGGTAGTGGTCTCAACTACGTGTGCTATGGGCTGATTGCCCGTGAGGTGGAGCGGATCGACTCGGGTTACCGCTCGATGATGAGTGTGCAGTCTTCGCTGGTCATGGTGCCGATCAACGAGTTCGGCAGTGAAGCGCAGAAGCAGAAGTACCTGCCCAAGCTTGCCAGCGGTGAATGGATCGGTTGCTTCGGTTTGACCGAGCCCAACCACGGCTCCGACCCTGGTGCAATGATCACCCGCGCGCGCAAGGTCGAGGGTGGCTACAGCCTGACGGGCAGCAAGATGTGGATCACCAACAGCCCGATCGCTGATGTGTTCGTGGTCTGGGCGAAGGACGATGCCGGCGATATTCGTGGCTTCATTCTGGAAAAGGGCTGGAAGGGCCTGAGCGCTCCGGCCATTCATGGCAAGGTTGGCCTGCGCGCGTCGATCACCGGTGAGATCGTCATGGACGGCGTGTTCGTGCCGGAAGAGAACATTTTCCCTGAGGTACGTGGTCTGAAAGGCCCGTTCACCTGTTTGAACTCGGCGCGCTATGGCATTTCCTGGGGCGCGCTGGGGGCGGCGGAGGCTTGCTGGCACACTGCGCGCCAGTACACCCTGGACCGCAAGCAGTTCGGCCGCCCTCTGGCCGCCAACCAGCTGATCCAGAAGAAACTCGCCGACATGCAGACCGAGATCACTTTGGGGCTGCAGGGCTGCCTGCGGCTGGGGCGAATGAAGGACGAGGGCTCGGCGGCGGTGGAGATCACCTCGATCATGAAGCGCAACTCCTGCGGCAAGGCCCTGGACATCGCCCGTCTGGCGCGCGACATGCTCGGCGGCAACGGAATCTCTGACGAGTTTGGGGTGGCGCGTCACTTGGTCAACCTCGAGGTGGTCAACACCTATGAAGGTACGCATGACATCCATGCGTTGATTCTCGGCCGCGCGCAGACCGGCATTCAGGCGTTCTATTAATAGAGGGGCGCGGCCATGGGAGCGCTGTCACATCTGCGGGTGCTGGACCTGTCGCGTGTATTGGCCGGACCGTGGTCCGGCCAGATTCTCGCCGACCTCGGGGCTGACGTGATCAAGGTCGAGCGACCGGGTACGGGTGATGACACCCGGGCGTGGGGGCCGCCCTTCCTGCGGGACGCCGACGGCGAGAACACCAGCGAGGCGGCCTACTATCTGTCGGCCAATCGCAACAAGCGCTCGGTGACGATCGACTTCACCCAACCTGAAGGTCAGCGCCTGGTGCGCGAACTGGCGGCAAAGTCGGATATCGTCATCGAGAACTTCAAGGTGGGCGGGCTGGCGAGCTATGGGCTGGATTACGAATGCCTGAGGGCGGTCAATCCCAAGCTTATCTATTGCTCGATCACCGGCTTCGGCCAGACGGGCCCCTATGCCAAGCGCGCGGGCTACGATTTCATGATCCAAGGGCTGGGTGGGCTGATGAGCCTGACCGGGCGGCCTGAGGGTGAGCAGGGGGCTGGGCCCATGAAGGTGGGGGTGGCGCTGACTGACATTCTCACCGGGCTGTATTCCACGGTGGCGATCCTTGCGGCACTGGCGCATCGCGATCAGTCGGGAGAGGGCCAGCATATCGATATGGCCTTGCTGGATGTGCAGGTGGCGTGCCTTGCCAACCAGGCAATGAACTACCTGACCACGGGTACATCGCCCAAGCGTCTGGGCAATGCGCATCCCAACATCGTGCCTTATCAGGATTTTCCGACGGCTGATGGTGACTTCATCCTTACCGTGGGTAACGACGGGCAGTTCCGCAAGTTCGCAGAAGTGGCCGGTCAGCCGCAGTGGGCGGATGATCCGCGCTTTGCCACCAACAAGCAGCGGGTTGCGCATCGGGCGGAGCTTATTCCTCTGATCCGACAGGCGACGGTGTTCAAGACCACGGCCCAATGGGTGGCGGAACTGGAAAGGGCTGGGGTGCCGTGCGGCCCGATCAACGACCTGGCGCAGATGTTTCAGGATCCGCAGGTGGTGGCGCGCGGGCTGAGGGTGAATGTTCCTCATCCGCTGGCGGGCAGCGTGCCTCAGGTGGCGAGCCCGATCAGGTTGTCGGAGACGCCCGTGGAGTATCGTCGGGCCCCACCTTTGTTAGGGGAGCACACCGAGGCAGTACTGCTGGATGTCTTGGGCCTGGATGCAGGGGCTGTTCAGTTGCTGCGCTCTGCTGGCGTGTTGTGACAGCGTATTGGCTATGTATAGAAGCGGGGAGGCCGACAGGCCTCCCCGCTGTGTTTTCAGCGATCTGAAAGATTCTTGAAATAAAAGGTTGACGCCCTCTCAGATCCCCTTATAATGCGCCCCACTTCCGCAGCAAACGGAACGCAAAACTCCTTGTTAATCAACGAGTTAAGCGAGTTAGATGCGGCGTGAAGGGCTTCGATCATCTTATCGGCAGCGGTAAAAAAGGCAGTTGACAGCATCTTCGAGTGCTGTATGATTCGCCTCCCGCTACGAGAGATCGCAGCGAGTCAAGTGTTTGAAGCTAAACGAGTTTCTCGCGAAAAACTTCAAAATAAACGCTTGACAGGCAATGAGGAAAGCGTAGAATGCGCGCCTCGGTTGAGACGAAAAGCTCTTAACCAAACGCTCTTTAACAAATTGAATCAAGCAATTCGTGTGGGTGCTTGTGAGTATGGACTGATAGTCGCCAAGATTATCAGCATCACAAGTGGCCATGCGAGAAATCACATAGTCATTTGAGATTGCTGAGCCAAGTTTAGGGTTTCTTAAAAACCCAAGCAGTATTGAACTGAAGAGTTTGATCATGGCTCAGATTGAACGCTGGCGGCAGGCCTAACACATGCAAGTCGAGCGGATGACGGGAGCTTGCTCCTTGATTCAGCGGCGGACGGGTGAGTAATGCCTAGGAATCTGCCTGGTAGTGGGGGACAACGTTTCGAAAGGAACGCTAATACCGCATACGTCCTACGGGAGAAAGCAGGGGACCTTCGGGCCTTGCGCTATCAGATGAGCCTAGGTCGGATTAGCTAGTTGGTGAGGTAATGGCTCACCAAGGCGACGATCCGTAACTGGTCTGAGAGGATGATCAGTCACACTGGAACTGAGACACGGTCCAGACTCCTACGGGAGGCAGCAGTGGGGAATATTGGACAATGGGCGAAAGCCTGATCCAGCCATGCCGCGTGTGTGAAGAAGGTCTTCGGATTGTAAAGCACTTTAAGTTGGGAGGAAGGGCAGTAAGTTAATACCTTGCTGTTTTGACGTTACCGACAGAATAAGCACCGGCTAACTCTGTGCCAGCAGCCGCGGTAATACAGAGGGTGCAAGCGTTAATCGGAATTACTGGGCGTAAAGCGCGCGTAGGTGGTTCGTTAAGTTGGATGTGAAAGCCCCGGGCTCAACCTGGGAACTGCATCCAAAACTGGCGAGCTAGAGTATGGTAGAGGGTGGTGGAATTTCCTGTGTAGCGGTGAAATGCGTAGATATAGGAAGGAACACCAGTGGCGAAGGCGACCACCTGGACTGATACTGACACTGAGGTGCGAAAGCGTGGGGAGCAAACAGGATTAGATACCCTGGTAGTCCACGCCGTAAACGATGTCAACTAGCCGTTGGAATCCTTGAGATTTTAGTGGCGCAGCTAACGCATTAAGTTGACCGCCTGGGGAGTACGGCCGCAAGGTTAAAACTCAAATGAATTGACGGGGGCCCGCACAAGCGGTGGAGCATGTGGTTTAATTCGAAGCAACGCGAAGAACCTTACCAGGCCTTGACATGCAGAGAACTTTCCAGAGATGGATTGGTGCCTTCGGGAACTCTGACACAGGTGCTGCATGGCTGTCGTCAGCTCGTGTCGTGAGATGTTGGGTTAAGTCCCGTAACGAGCGCAACCCTTGTCCTTAGTTACCAGCACGTTATGGTGGGCACTCTAAGGAGACTGCCGGTGACAAACCGGAGGAAGGTGGGGATGACGTCAAGTCATCATGGCCCTTACGGCCTGGGCTACACACGTGCTACAATGGTCGGTACAGAGGGTTGCCAAGCCGCGAGGTGGAGCTAATCTCACAAAACCGATCGTAGTCCGGATCGCAGTCTGCAACTCGACTGCGTGAAGTCGGAATCGCTAGTAATCGCGAATCAGAATGTCGCGGTGAATACGTTCCCGGGCCTTGTACACACCGCCCGTCACACCATGGGAGTGGGTTGCACCAGAAGTAGCTAGTCTAACCTTCGGGAGGACGGTTACCACGGTGTGATTCATGACTGGGGTGAAGTCGTAACAAGGTAGCCGTAGGGGAACCTGCGGCTGGATCACCTCCTTAATCGAAGACATCAGCCTGCTGATGAGCTCCCACACGAATTGCTTGATTCATTGTAAAAGACGATGCTGTAACGCGACCCTGTTATAGGTCTGTAGCTCAGTTGGTTAGAGCGCACCCCTGATAAGGGTGAGGTCGGCAGTTCAAATCTGCCCAGACCTACCATTACATGGTGCGGCCTAGGACAAAACGGGGCCATAGCTCAGCTGGGAGAGCGCCTGCCTTGCACGCAGGAGGTCAGCGGTTCGATCCCGCTTGGCTCCACCACTCTTCAAGATGCAGCACTGTTCAGAACTTAGAAATGAACATTCGGTGATGAATGTTGATTTCTGACTTTTGTCAGATCGTTCTTTAAAAATTCGGATATGTGATAGAAATAGACTGAATGCCAGTTTCACTGCTGGTAGTTCAGGCTAAGGTAAAATTTGTGAGTTCTCACGAATTTTCGGCGAATGTCGTCTTCACAGTATAACCAGATTGCTTGGGGTTATATGGTCAAGTGAAGAAGCGCATACGGTGGATGCCTTGGCAGTCAGAGGCGATGAAAGACGTGGTAGCCTGCGATAAGCTTTGGGGAGTCGGCAAACAGACTGTGATCCAGAGATCTCTGAATGGGGGAACCCACTCAGCACAAGCTGAGTATCTTGTACTGAATACATAGGTGCAAGAGGCGAACCAGGGGAACTGAAACATCTAAGTACCCTGAGGAAAAGAAATCAACCGAGATTCCCTTAGTAGTGGCGAGCGAACGGGGACCAGCCCTTAAGTTGATTTGAGATTAGTGGAACGCTCTGGAAAGTGCGGCCATAGTGGGTGATAGCCCCGTACACGAAAGTCTCTTTTCAATGAAATCGAGTAGGACGGAGCACGAGAAACTTTGTCTGAACATGGGGGGACCATCCTCCAAGGCTAAATACTACTGACTGACCGATAGTGAACCAGTACCGTGAGGGAAAGGCGAAAAGAACCCCGGAGAGGGGAGTGAAATAGAACCTGAAACCGTATGCGTACAAGCAGTGGGAGCCTACTTTGTTAGGTGACTGCGTACCTTTTGTATAATGGGTCAGCGACTTATATTCAGTGGCGAGCTTAACCGAATAGGGGAGGCGTAGCGAAAGCGAGTCTTAATAGGGCGCTTTAGTCGCTGGGTATAGACCCGAAACCGGGCGATCTATCCATGGGCAGGTTGAAGGTTAGGTAACACTGACTGGAGGACCGAACCGACTACCGTTGAAAAGTTAGCGGATGACCTGTGGATCGGAGTGAAAGGCTAATCAAGCTCGGAGATAGCTGGTTCTCCTCGAAAGCTATTTAGGTAGCGCCTCATGTATCACTGCTGGGGGTAGAGCACTGTTTCGGCTAGGGGGTCATCCCGACTTACCAAACCGATGCAAACTCCGAATACCAGCAAGTGCCGAGCATGGGAGACACACGGCGGGTGCTAACGTCCGTCGTGAAAAGGGAAACAACCCAGACCGTCAGCTAAGGTCCCAAAGTCATGGTTAAGTGGGAAACGATGTGGGAAGGCTTAGACAGCTAGGAGGTTGGCTTAGAAGCAGCCACCCTTTAAAGAAAGCGTAATAGCTCACTAGTCGAGTCGGCCTGCGCGGAAGATGTAACGGGGCTCAAACCATGCACCGAAGCTACGGGTATCACCTTTGGTGATGCGGTAGAGGAGCGTTCTGTAAGCCTGTGAAGGTGAGTTGAGAAGCTTGCTGGAGGTATCAGAAGTGCGAATGCTGACATGAGTAACGACAATGCGAGTGAAAAACTCGCACGCCGAAAGACCAAGGTTTCCTGCGCAACGTTAATCGACGCAGGGTTAGTCGGTCCCTAAGGCGAGGCTGAAAAGCGTAGTCGATGGAAAACAGGTTAATATTCCTGTACTTCCAGTTATTGCGATGGAGGGACGGAGAAGGTTAGGCCAGCCTGGCGTTGGTTGTCCAGGTTTAAGGTGGTAGGCTGAAATCTTAGGCAAATCCGGGATTTCAAGGCCGAGAGCTGATGACGAGCGCTCTTTAGAGTGCGAAGTGGTTGATACCATGCTTCCAAGAAAAGCTCCTAAGCTTCAGATAACTGGGAACCGTACCCCAAACCGACACAGGTGGTTAGGTAGAGAATACCAAGGCGCTTGAGAGAACTCGGGTGAAGGAACTAGGCAAAATGGCACCGTAACTTCGGGAGAAGGTGCGCCGGCGAGGGTGAAGGACTTGCTCCGTAAGCTCATGCCGGTCGAAGATACCAGGCCGCTGCGACTGTTTATTAAAAACACAGCACTCTGCAAACACGAAAGTGGACGTATAGGGTGTGACGCCTGCCCGGTGCCGGAAGGTTAATTGATGGGGTTAGCGCAAGCGAAGCTCTTGATCGAAGCCCCGGTAAACGGCGGCCGTAACTATAACGGTCCTAAGGTAGCGAAATTCCTTGTCGGGTAAGTTCCGACCTGCACGAATGGCGTAACGATGGCGGCGCTGTCTCCACCCGAGACTCAGTGAAATTGAAATCGCTGTGAAGATGCAGTGTATCCGCGGCTAGACGGAAAGACCCCGTGAACCTTTACTATAGCTTTGCACTGGACTTTGAGCTTGCTTGTGTAGGATAGGTGGGAGGCTTTGAAGTGGGGACGCCAGTTCTCATGGAGCCATCCTTGAAATACCACCCTGGCAACCTTGAGGTTCTAACTCAGGTCCGTGATCCGGATCGAGGACAGTGTATGGTGGGTAGTTTGACTGGGGCGGTCTCCTCCCAAAGAGTAACGGAGGAGTACGAAGGTGCGCTCAGACCGGTCGGAAATCGGTCGTAGAGTATAAAGGCAAAAGCGCGCTTGACTGCGAGACACACACGTCGAGCAGGTACGAAAGTAGGTCTTAGTGATCCGGTGGTTCTGTATGGAAGGGCCATCGCTCAACGGATAAAAGGTACTCCGGGGATAACAGGCTGATACCGCCCAAGAGTTCATATCGACGGCGGTGTTTGGCACCTCGATGTCGGCTCATCACATCCTGGGGCTGAAGCCGGTCCCAAGGGTATGGCTGTTCGCCATTTAAAGTGGTACGCGAGCTGGGTTTAGAACGTCGTGAGACAGTTCGGTCCCTATCTGCCGTGGACGTTTGAGATTTGAGAGGGGCTGCTCCTAGTACGAGAGGACCGGAGTGGACGAACCTCTGGTGTTCCGGTTGTCACGCCAGTGGCATTGCCGGGTAGCTATGTTCGGAAGAGATAACCGCTGAAAGCATCTAAGCGGGAAACTTGCCTCAAGATGAGATCTCACTGGGATCTTGAATCCCCTGAAGGGCCGTCGAAGACTACGACGTTGATAGGTTGGGTGTGTAAGCGCTGTGAGGCGTTGAGCTAACCAATACTAATTGCCCGTGAGGCTTGACCATATAACACCCAAGCAATTTGCTGTGCAGATTGCGGTGGTGAAGACGAAACGAACCGAAAGTTCGAAGCGACTCACAAAGATCACATATCCGAATTGGCTGGCGTGTCCGCAAAGACGCACTGGCAACCGAATTTCTTGACGACCATAGAGCATTGGAACCACCTGATCCCATCCCGAACTCAGCAGTGAAACGATGCATCGCCGATGGTAGTGTGGGGTTTCCCCATGTGAGAGTAGGTCATCGTCAAGATTCATTTCGCAAAACCCCTATCTGCGTGAGCAGGTAGGGGTTTTGTCTTTAAGTAGAGACTACAGAGATTCGCAGGCACGTCCTTGAGACGGGCCAGCACACAGAATTTCTTGACGACCATAGAGCATTGGAACCACCTGATCCCATCCCGAACTCAGTAGTGAAACGATGCATCGCCGATGGTAGTGTGGGGTTTCCCCATGTGAGAGTAGGTCATCGTCAAGATTCATTTCGCAAAACCCCTATCTGCGTGAGCAGGTAGGGGTTTTGTCTTTCTGGTGCCCAAGAAAAACCGCTGCTGCGGTCAGCGCACATCCCACAACAGCGGCTCGGGTTATCGCCTTCAGCTCAGTAGATTGCGCACGTTCGCCATCGCCTCATCGGCAAAGCCCTGGAGAAATGCCTGGAAGCCTGGCAATGCCTCCGGGCCGCCTTCCCAGGGTTCGGCCTGGATAGTCCAGACCGCACGGCTGCGATGCGCATCCAGCGCCTCGACCTGCATCGCAGCCCACAGGTTGCCGATATTCAGGCTGGTGTAGATCAGGCTCCAGGTCATCTGCATTGTTTGCTCGTCTCGCGAGTTCAACTGCTCGATGACCACATTGCCATCCTTGAACAGTTTCTTGCGCACCGAACGCACTCCGCTTCCGGTCATCTCGATATGGGCCAAGGCGGGAATGAACACCGGGAAGCCGGCGAAGTTGCCGACGATGTTCCATACAGCCGCCGCCGGGGCTGCAATGTCCACGCTGGATACCACCAGGCAGCCTTGTGGATTACGGACCAGCGTGTCGGGTTTGAGTGTTTGCATGCGATGTTGCTCCTGTTGTGAATGAACGAAGGAATCAGAGAAAGCCGATAGCGCTCAGGTAGCGGCAGCCGCGGCGCAGCAACTGCGTATCCTTGGCCGGGTAGCGGGCGCCCATGCGCCGAACACCCTCGCGGGCATTGCCGTGCTCGATGCTGGAGATATCGCCGATGTCCTCCTCGAAGCCGTCGAGGTAAAAGCCCAGGACATCGAACAGCGCGTTGTCGCGATCTACCCGCCTCAGCTGGCCTTGCCACTGCTCTACCTCGACCAGCTCGAAGCGGTGGCCCTGCTCGCGGAATGCGGCCAGGTAGTCTTGCCAACGCAGCGGTTCGGGGTTGTGCAGGTTGAAGACGCACTGCGCGGGTTGGTGCCTGCTGCTGTGAAAGGCGATGAAGCGGGCGAGGAAGTCCACCGGCATGAGGTCGAAATCGATCTCCAGCCGTGGTACCTGGCCCAGCTGCAGTGAGCCCTTGAGCATCAGCATCAAGCGATTGCGTTGGGGCTGGCACACGCCGTTGCGGCTGTCGAAGCTGATATTGCCGGGACGGAACAGATTCACCCGTACCCCTGCTTCACGTGCCCGCTGGAGGATACGTTCGCCGACCCATTTACTCAGGTTGTAGCCGTTGCGGATGTAGATCGGCGGAGTCGGCGCGGGGCCTTGCTCCAGCACGCGGCCGTCGCTGTCCATTGCGCTGCAAGCGGACAGCGTCGAGACGAAGTTGAAGACCTTCTTGCGTCGCCCTTCGCACAGGCGCAGGCATTCGAACAGCGGTTCGATGTTGTCGCTGACCAAGGCCTGGTAATCGAGTACGTGATTGACCTGGGCAGCGTTGTGCAGCAGTGCGCCGTAGTTCAGGTCGAGATCGTCGTAGTCCGCTTCGCTCAGCCCCAGTCGAGGGCGGCGCAGGTCCGCGTCGAATACCCGTACGCGCTTGTCATCAAGGCTTAGCTGATTGTCTGCCAACGCCTGTCTGAAGCGTTCAGTGGCACTCTGTGTTGCGCTGCTACGTACCAGGCACGCCACCTCCGTGGCCCCCCAGTCGAGCAGTGCCTCGACCAGATGCACGCCGAGAAAGCTGTTGGCGCCCGTGACGATAACCTTGTGCACATCGCCCATGGCCTGCAGAGGCAGTACCTGCAGGTCCAGGTCACGGTTGGCGTCCTGCTCCAGGCGTTGGAGCGAAGTCTCCAGGGAGTTACCGTCACCGTCGAGCAGCGCACCCAGGCGCTGTAGCGTCGGCTGTTCGATGAAGCGGTTGATCGCCACGCCGCGGCCGAAGGCCTGGCGCACCTCCAGCAGCAGCCGCGATAGCAGGATCGAATGCCCGCCCAGACTGAAGAAGCTGTCGTCGACGGAAATATCCGACTGGGCCAGTTCCAACAGCTCACTCCAGAGCCCGAGCAGACGCTGCTCGGTCGGTGTGCTGGGTGCTAGTCGCTGTGCCGCTGGCAAGGTCAGTGGATGCGCCCGCAACGCCTGGCGGTCGACCTTGCCGTTGGTGGTGTAGGGCATTTGCTCCAATACCTGGTAGAACACCGGACGCATGTAGTCGGGCAGATGCCGCTCAGCGTGTTCCCGCAATCCAGTGTCGGCCGCATCACACGTGGGTTGCGCGGCGAAAGCCAGGACGCGGCGTTGGGCATCGATCACCACCGCGATCTGTGCATACAGGCCGCTGTTGCGCAGGCAGTGCTCGATTTCTTCCGGCTCTACGCGAAACCCACGGATCTTCACCTGATTGTCGCGTCGCCCGCACAGCTCGATGCCCTGTGCGGTCCATTTGCCAATATCACCTGTACGGTAGGTGCTCAGCGAACGACCATCGGGCAGGTCGAGTACGACGAAACGCTCGGCGGTCAGTTCCGGATTGTTCAGATACCCCAACCCGACCCCCGGGCCGCAGATGTACAGCTCTCCGGGTGTCTCCTGAGTGACCGGCTGCAAGTCGTCGTCCAGGATCAGTACCTGGGTATTGGCGATTGGCACCCCCAGGTTGCGATTACTGTCCCCGGCAGCGCAGACGCGAGTCGTCGCCAATACCGTGGTTTCGGTAGGGCCATAGATGTTGTGCATCCGGTATTGTTCGCTGTACCGCGCGATGACCTGGGGCTCGCAGACATCGCCCCCGGTGATCAGGTGGCGCAGGCCAAGCGGCCTGTCATGCGGGAGGATGCTCAACAGCGCTGGCGGCAGAAACGCATGGCTCACCGCCTGGCTGTGGATAAGTTGCACCAGTTGCTGGGGATCGCGGCGCTGGTCATCGCTGGGCATGACCAGTTCCGCGCCGCAGGCGAAGGTCGGCAGGATATCCAGCAGCGAGGCGTCAAAGCCGATGGTTGAGAACTGCAGCACCCGGCTGTGCGCATCCAGTGCGACATGCTCGCGATACCAGGCGATGAAGTGGGTGAGGTTCCGCTGGCTGAGCAGCACGCCTTTCGGCTGACCGGTGGTGCCTGAGGTATAGATCGCCACGCAGGCCCGGTCTGCTGTCTCGGGCCGCAGGACCAGCGAGGGCAGGCAGCTGTCAGTGGGCACCTGCAGCGTGCGCACATCCAGCAGGGCCAACTCGGCCTGTGGCTGGCCGTCATGCAGCAGGACCCGGGCGCCAGCATCCTGCAGAATGCGTTGACGACGTTCTGTGGGTGTCGTCGGGTCCAGTGGCAGGTAGATTGCGCCGCAACCCAATATCGCCAACACGCTGGCGTAGAGTGCTGGCGACTTGGCCAGGCAGACGCCCACCACCACTGGCTGATCGTCCTGATCAGGCAGTAACGGCAGCAGTGCCCGTTGCAAGGCCGCGCTCAGTGCGTGCAAGTCGTGATAGCTGCTGCGCTGGCCATCGCGGTTCAGCGCCGGTTGCCGTGCGTGTTGGCGCAGAGCTTGGTCCAGGCCCTCCATCAAGCCGACTTCGCTGCTTACCAGCAGGTCTGTGCGTTGAGAGCGGTTGAACGGATGTCGGTAGGCCAGCGTTTGCAGCCAATCCAGACCGTGCTCACGCGTTTGCAAGCCGGGCTCGACGGCGCACGCTTCGTTCAGATGCTGAGGGTCGCGGGCGAGGTACGCGACCTGCCGGGTGACCAACTCCTCCAAAGCTCGCACCGCATCTTCACGTAGTTGCTGGCCATTGCCCGAGATGGGCGCGACCAGCGGTACGCGGCTGATCAGGCGCGCAGCCGTGGCACTGGCGCACCAGCACAGCAGTTCCAGGTGTGGCAGGGTGTCGGCGTGGCTGGCGCCCAGGCGCACCCTGAGCAACGGCGTTTGCCCCAGGTGTGCCCAGTCACTGGTGCACAGCACCAGGCTGCCGTCCTCCAGAACCAGAGAGTGATGGCTGGCCAGGGCCTGGCGTAGCATCGAGGGTGAATCGGCCAGCAGGGTGGCGTGGCCCTGCTCGTCGAGTATTCGGGCCAGGCTGCGCAGCGCAAGGCTGTGGCCGACCATCAGTATGTCGAGACGTCGCATGCGGATCTCCTCAGGGCAGGTAGCCGCGCAGGGCTTCCTGCACGCAGGGCGACTCGAGCATCGAGCTGCTGCGGAAGAAGCGCAGGATGTTGCCCAGCAACGGATGCTGGTGGTTGATCGGGTAGGCCAGGCCGAGCACTTCCTCGCGCAGCGACTGGCGCAGCGTTTCGCTGACTGGCAAGGCCTCGATCAGGTTGAAGTCGAAGGCCTGCTGGATGTCGTTGGTCAGGTACTGGCCCAGGAACACGGGCAGCACCTGGGCGATCATCTGGCGATCGACCTCGGGCGCGGCTTGCCAATAGATGCGCGTCAGCCGCGCCCAGAAGCTCGAATGCCGACCTTCGTCGAGCAGGTGATCGGCCATCAGCCCCTTCACCGAGGGCTTGACCGTGTCGTCGCGGGCGAAGGCGGCGACATCGTCGGTCAGGGTGTTTTCGGCAATGCCGACGCAGATCAGCTCAAGAGCGTCCCGCAGCGTTTCCGGCACCTGTGCCAGTGCGGTGGGGATCGCACGGCTGAGTTCGATCTCGGTGGGCAGGGCGATCGGCTCGAGGCCGGTCAGGGCGATGGTCTGCTGCAGGAAGTCCATGGCCACCAGCGCGTGGTAGTCCTCGTCGACCACCACGGTCATGGCGTCATAGCGGCAGGCGAAGGGAAAGCGCACGGTGAAGCGGTCCTTGGCAATCCGCCGGGCCGTGCGGTCGACGATTTCGGTCTCGAAGATCACCACGTCGTTGATGAACTTGTAGAGGCTCTGCACCAGCACGAAATCACGCAGGTGCGGGCAAGCCCGTTGGAAGGTGGCGCTGAGTACCAAGGGTTGGCGGCTGAGGGGGTAGATCAGCCGCTGGTCGTCCTCGAGCCGCCGCCGCGGGCGAGTACGGATGGTGGCACGCTCCTCCCAGCTGTCGGCGAAGGAGCGGTAATCGAGCGCGTTCATGGCGTGACCTCGCTGGCGGTGACCTGCAGCGAGGCGCGCAGACGGTCCCACAGCGCGGTGCGGCTCTGGACGGCGGCGATGGCGGCTTCGTACACCTCGTGTTGACGTTGCGGGTCATCGTTCACCAAGCGTGCCAGCAATGCTTCGGCCGCCGGGCCGTGGTCTTCGGCGTCGACCTCGATGTGGCGCTGCAGGTAATAGCGGAAGGTCGGGGCCTGCGCCTGGTCGATGCCCCATTCGTCGAGGATCTGCTGGAACATCGCCGGGATGACGCTTTCGCGGCCATGCAGGAAGGCGGCTGCCACGCGATGGGCAGGTGCGTTGAGTGCCACCTCGAGAGTGTCACCGACGAAGTGCCTGGCGGCCTCGCTGGCGCCACAGCGCTGCAGGGCAGTGGCGTAGTCGAGGCCCTGTTGTTGCAGATGGACGAAGCGCTCGATGGCCTGGGTGCTGGCACCCACTTCGCGCATGGCGTCCAGATACAGTTCGAAGTGGCTGTAGTGGCCGTGCTGCGGGCAGTCATCAGATTCTTCGCCGAGCACGATCTCGTTGATCAGGCGGGCGGCGGCGGGGTCCACCGGTGGTAGCCAGGGCAGGCTTACGCAGGTCAGTTCCCGTTGCAGGCGCTTGGTCAGCGACATGAAGTCCCACACCGCGAAAACATGGGTTTCCATGAAACGTTGCAAGGTTTCAATAGTGTCGATTTCTGAGAAGAGCGGGTGTTGGGCGAGTGTGGATTTATGACTGGAAAGTGTGCGCTTCAATGTGCTCATGGTTGATATCCATTGTGTGAAAGTTGGCATGTTTTCCCGATAAGTTGCAGCCGCTGAAATACGCCGGGCGAACGGGGTCCTCGACAGGTACTCGATGGCTGAACAGTCTCGGTGATGGTGGCCGCCCCTTGATTCGTCTGGCTTGTACGTATTCAAGCCGTGTCGGGTGTCGGCGATATAAAAGTTAGAACAACATCAAAGTTTGCCGCAAATGTTTTTTGAAATATTTTAATAATTGAAAAGTTTCGAGCAATAGTGTGCTGAATAAAACATTTGAAGTGTTTTATTTTGGCAAGACAGGCCCCTTCCGATAATTAGTCATCAGAAAACAAAGTTGAGTGAATGCCTCACTCGAAGCACTGGTGAATGGAAGTACGAGGATGTTCCACTGTTGAGGGGCGGCTGATCGCCACGCGGCCCTTGCCCCGGTGTCGGGCTCCTTCTGCGGGTAAATGGAAGGCATGCGACCGGGCCCGGGACGGACGATCGGCAGTCGCAGCGCGACTAGAGTGGGCTCAAACGACTCGCGCTGCCATGGTCATTGGCAGCGCATCAGGGGAAACAACGCCTTCAAGAGGGGGAGTAGCCTGCTCAGAGGCTCAATAAGCCAAGATGCGTGTTGAAGATTCTCACGAGTCTTTGGTCTTGATACGACTTGTCGACCCTATGGTCGGGCAACTCGATGAGCTCCAGTTCGCGCCGGACGAAGGCGTGCCAGCCAAGCATTTCGGGGAGGGCTCCAGGTGGGTAGAGGACCGTCACCGGTAACCGTATGGCATTCGCGCTGGCATCGGGTTCTGCCACCCTTGGGCTGTCACAGCTGGAAACAAACAAATGGCGGGTCTGCCCGGGGTACTCGCGTTCCGCCAGTTGTGCCAGCTCGAACGCCATGTGGGCTCCCAGGCGCTGGCCAAACATGGCATGGGGCCCTTCGAGGTAAGGATGCAGGTGCTTGGCCACGGTTCGGGCCAGGGGAGAGGGACCTTGCAGCGGGTCACACGGGCTGCATTCGGCATGGCGTCGAACATCCACTGCTATCAGTTCGATATGGTCGCTCAAGGCATGGGACCAGGCGCGATATTGCTCCAGGTGCTCCTGGCTACAGGCGAGGCAGATCAGACGGATTCTCGGGGGTTGCCCGGAGTGCTCTGGTGCCGGTGGTTTCTGGACGTGCACTGTCTGTCCTTCGCTCCGTTCGGTGCCGGAGCTTCATGGCTGACACGGCTTTTGGCTATGTCAGCGGGTGATTCATTTGCCGGCTTGGCTGTTCAGGTAGTTCCTGATGGTACGTGATGCCGTATTGAGGTGCCTTTCCAGCACGTCGATGGCCTGGTCCACCAACTTGTCGCTGGCAGCGTCCACCAGTGCGATGTGGTCGTCCTGAGTCAGCTTGCCCAGGCCCATCGACGACAGGTGGAAGCGCAGGAAGCGTTCCTCTTCGTTGAGCTCGATCTCGATCATGCGCAGCAACTTGTGGTTGTGCGCCTTGCTGTACAGCGTCATGTGGAACAGGCGGTTGAGGCGGCCGATCTCCGCGTGGCGTGTCTCGTTCTCCAGTTGCTGGATGTAGTTGCGGGCGAGGGCGATGTCGCTAGCGTCCAGGTGGGGAATCGACTGGCGCAGCGCTTCGGTCTCGAGCAGAACGCGCAGGCCATAGGTGTCGACGGCATCTTCGCCGATCAGCGGTGCGACCACGGCGCCCTTGTGCATCACCACCTTGAGCAGCGATTGCGCCTCGAGCTGGCGCAGCGCCTCGCGCACCGGCATGCGGCTGACCCCGAACAGGCCGGCGAGCTCCTGCTGGCGCAAGGCGGTGCCGGGAGGCAGCCGCCCATCGACAATAGCGCTGCGCAGACGCTCTTCGATCACGCTGCGGGCAAGGTGCGCTGGCACCTGCTCGTTACCCAGCACGGAGCTGAGGAGTCTGGTTTTCTCGGCCACGCGGAGTCTGCCTCGATGATTGCGATGATTGGATCCAATAACCCTAGTCAGCGGGGTGATGGCTTGTCAAACCGCGGTGACGGGTGCCTGCGGCCGATGGAATGCGGCTATCGTGAATGAAGTCATCGAGCAAAGGAAGTCGGACTTTTCCTGGCTCGATGATCGTAACCTCCTACGCTTTTTCACGCGCACCGTGATTGTAAGGTGCCATTGTCTTTTCCCCCGGCAAGCCGCACCATCGCTGCTTTGGACTGGTCTGGATGGGTGTTCGCAGTGGCGATACCTGGAATGCTCAATTTGGCCGTGCGTCGCCTCGGCCTCGCCGTGCTGCTTGGCTGCCTGCTGCTGGGCGGCCTGCATGCGGATTGGGATTTCGCCCAGATCAGCCGCCGCGCGCAACAGCTGTACGGCCCGCTTGGTGCAGGGCAGGGGCGTATCGACGCCTGGCAGAACCTGATGGCCACGCAGAACCAGGGCAGCGAACTGGACAAACTGCAGGTGGTCAACCTGTTCTTCAACAAGCAGCTGCGCTATGTCGAGGACATCGACCTGTGGCATGAGGTCGATTACTGGGCCACGCCGGTCCAGTCGCTGATCAAGGGTGCCGGCGATTGCGAGGACTACGCCATCGCCAAGTATTTCAGCCTGCGCCGCATGGGCGTGCCCGCCGAAAAACTGCGCATCACCTACGTCAAGGCGTTGCGCCTGAACCGGGCGCACATGGTCCTGACCTATTATTCAAGCCCACAGGCCCAGCCGCTGGTGCTCGACAGCCTGATGGACGCGATCAAGCCGGCCAGCCAGCGCAACGACCTGCTGCCGGTCTATGCCTTCAATGGCGAAGGTCTGTGGCTGACCGGCGCCGGGGGCAACAAGAAGGTCGGCGATACCAAGCGCCTGTCACGCTGGCAGGACGTGCTGAAGAAAATGCAGGCCGAAGGGTTCCCGGCCGAACCGGTTTATTGAGGAGCACAGATGTCACTGTTCAAACAATTGCTGCTTGCCATATGCCTGCTCCTGACCATCGCCTTCAGCGGCAGCTTCATGGTCAGCCTGGAGAGTTCGCGCAGCCAGTACGTCAACCAGCTGCGCTCCCACGCCCAGGATGCGGCGACGGCGCTGGCCTTGTCGCTCACACCGAACATCGATGATCCGGCGATGGTCGAGCTGATGGTCAGCTCGATCTTCGACAGCGGTTATTACTCGAGTATCAAGGTCATCGACCTGGACTCCAACGCCGTCCTGGTCGAGCGTCATGCCGAACCAGACAGCAATGGCGTGCCACGCTGGTTCATCGGCCTGATCGGGCTGGAGCCGGCCGGCGGCGATGCCATTGTCAGCCGGGGTTGGCAGCAGGCTGCGCGCGTCGAGGTGATCAGCCACCCGATGTTCGCCCTGGCCAAGCTCTGGCAGAGTGCCCTGGGCAGCCTTGGCTGGTTGCTGCTGTGCGGGGTGGTGAGTGCGGTGCTGGGCGCACTGCTGTTGCGCCGCCAACTGCGGCCGCTGGACTACATGGTGGCGCAGTCCCACGCCATCGCCCGCCGTGAATTCCTCAGCCTGCCCGAGCTGCCGCGTACGCCAGAACTGCGTCGGGTGGTGCAGGCGATGAACCAGATGGTCGAGAAGCTCAAGGCACTGTTCACCGAACAGGCCGAGCGCAGCGAAAAGCTGCGCAGCGAGTCGTACCAGGACAGCCTCACGGGGCTGGCCAACCGGCGCTACTTCGAAATGCAGTTGAACACGCGTGTCAGCAACCTCGAAGAGGCCCGAGCCGGTTACCTGCTGTTGCTGCGGGTGCAGGACCTGGCCGGCCTCAACGCCCGCCTGGGCGGCCAGCGCACCGACCAGTTGCTGCAGGCGGTGGGCGAGCAGTTGCGGCGCACATGCGCCAGCTATCCGGAAACCAAGGACTTGATCACCCGCAGCCGCGGTGGCGAGTTTGCCGTACTGGCGCCGGGGATGGTGCATGAGGAGGCAGTGCAACTGGCACAGGCCCTTGAGGCGACCTTGCAGAGCCTGCATGTGACGGGGGCCAGCGATGTCGACCCGGTGGCCTGTATCGGGTTGGCGCCGTTCAGCCCTGGGGATGCACCGCAAGCCTTGTTGAAGCTGGCCGACGAGGCGTTGGCACGTGCCGAGAGCCAACCGGAGCCGGGCTGGGTCTGCCTGGAGCAGGGCGCCGCGGCCCAGGCTGCCGACAGCCATCACGCCTGGCATTCACGCCTTGACCAGGCGCTGGACAAGGGACAGTTCGAACTGTTCTTCCAGCCCGTGGTGGATTGCCAGGCGCCAGAGCGTGTCCTGCACTACAAGGTGATTTCGCGCCTGCACGATGGACAGGGTGAGGCGCTCGCCGCCGGGCGCTTCCTGCCTTGGCTCGAGCGCTTCGGCTGGATGCCACGGCTCGACCTGCTGGTGCTGGAGAACGTGTTGCGGCATCTGCAGCAGCATGGCGAGTCGCTGGCGCTGAACCTTTCCGCCGCCACCCTGGCCGATGCCAAGGCGTTGCAGCGAGTCTACGAGCTGCTGGGGCAGCATGCGGCATTGGGGCCCAGGTTGACCTTCGAGATCGGCGAGGAGCAACTGCCAGAGCAGGCACAGCTGGAGAAACTGACCCGCCACCTGCACAGGCTCGGTTTCGGTCTGGCGCTGCAGCGCTTCGGCGGGCGCTTCAGCATGATCGGCAACCTGGCTCACCTTGGGTTGGCGTACCTCAAGATCGATGGCGGTTATATCCGCAGCATCGACCAGGAGCGGCACAAGCGGCTGTTCATCGAAGCGATCCAGGGGGCAGCGCACAGCATCGACCTGCCGTTGATCGCCGAACGTGTGGAGACGGAAGGGGAGCTGCAGGTGCTGCGCGAGATGGGCGTGCAGGGAATCCAGGGGCAACTGGTTGGAGAGCCAGCACCCTGGAAATGAGGGCGCTGTATCCGCAGATCCTCAGATCAACCCGCCCTCTTCATCGTCTTCGATCAGGTTGTTCAGGCTTCCCAACGCCTTGCGCGCAGTGGAACGGCTGAGCAGTTTGGCCTGGGCACCAGGGGGCAGGTCGGTGATGCTGAACACGCCCTTGGCGGTCAACACCTCGATCAAGTCCTCGAGCACACGGATCATGTCCAGATCGCTCTGCTTGAGCTGCTTGAGACTGTTCTCCACGACATCATCGGCGAACCATTCCTGGATTTCGGTATGGTCGGCCGGCAGCGTGTCGGTGTGCTCGGCAAAGGCAGCTGCTTCTACCCGCAGCAACTGGCCGTTGGCATCGCGTTGCACGTAGAACATGGCATCGACCCTCGTCACGATGATTCCTTCTTGGTTGTCAGCAGCATAGGCAAAGTTCAGCAGGCCTGCCGGGCCTGGCAGGCGAGTATGCGCCGTGAGGCGACGGCAGGAAAGCGCCGCACCCCCGGCGGCCGGTAAAGGCCGCCAGGGGCGTGGGCATCAGCTGTTGGAGTTGTCGATCTTGATGGTCGGGTCGGCGCCACTGATCAACGAGTTGATCGTGGTGTTCGACCAGTTCACGCCCTCGAGCTTGATGGTCACGTCAGCGTTGGCCAGGCCGCCGGCGGCATTGAGTTTGCCTTCGGTGCTGACCTGCAGGGTCGACTCACCGTTCACGGTGGTGATCTTAAGGAAGTTGTCGATGGTGCTGGCCTTCTCGCCCTGCAGCAGGTCGCGCAGGTCGAGGCGGTCGCCCTCGGTGGCCTTGAAGTCCTTGATCACGTCGTTGCCCAGGTCGCCGGCCTTCCACACGAAGGTGTCGGCACCGGTGCCACCGATGAGGATGTCATCACCCTTGCCACCGATCAGCACGTCGTTGCCAGCACCGCCAATGAGGATGTCGTTGCCTTCACCGCCCAGCAGCGTGTCGTTGCCGGTGCCGCCGAGCAGGATGTCGTTGCCCCGACCGCCGTCGATGTAGTCGTCGCCACCCTGGCCGAAGATGATGTCGTCGCCATCACCGCCCATCAGCGTGTCGTTGCCGTCGTTGCTGCGCGAGATATCGAACTCGGTGTAGTGCTCGGTCACGTACTTGTGCATTGCCCGTGCATCTACATCGCCCGCATCGACGCCCAGCTTGTTGGCGACATAACCGCGGATCGCATCGACACCGGTACCTGCGACCGAGTCGAAGGTGACCAGGTCACCGAAGATGATGTCGTTGCCGTCACCGCCGTTGACCGTATCGTTACCCGGCTGGGTGACCTCGGTGTGACCGAGGATGGCCTCGGCCAGCTTGCTCGGGTCGATGTTGGTCTGTGGCTTGCCATCGGTGTCGAACGGCTTGAGGTCATTGGCGTTGATATCGCTGTTCAGGCCGATGGCCTCGACCTGCGACAGCCCCGACAGCAGCTTGAAGGCGGCGGTCGAGTCGTTCAGGGTCGCGGTCGTGGTATCGGAGCCGTTACCGGCGCGGGAGGACAGCTCATAGCCACCGTTACCTTCGGCACGTACATCGCCGCTGGTGGTCACGCTCCAGCCGCCCCAGGAGTAGGTCTGGACGGTCAGCTTGCCGGTGCTGTCGATGGTTATGTAGTTGGTGTTGTTCAGGTACGTGGAAATCGTATTGCCTGGTTTCCAGTTGTTCGCCGTCAGGAAGCTGTCCAGCGTGGTGCTGGTGTTGCCCAGGGTCGGGTTGCCGCGCTCGCTGGTCTGGTAGTAGGTCGGCTTGCCGTCGGTGACGAAGAACGTCTGGTTGCTGCCGGTGTTGCCAGCATTCTGGAGGTTCTGGAACCAGTTGGCGGTGGTCTTGAAGGCGTCCTCGTAGTTGGTGCCGCCGTTGGAGTTCAGCGTCTTCAGGGCGTTGAGCAGGGTCTGCAGGCCGGCATCGTTGAGGGTCACCGAGACCGTGGATTTCACCTGGCTGGCGAAGTCCACGAGCAGGATGTTCACGGTACCGGACTGGTCGCCCTTGACGCTGGCAGCCAGGGTCTTGAACACCGACTCCAGCGACTGCTTCGCCGCATCCACGCCAGACGAGCCCATGCTCCCCGAGGTGTCGACGATGAAGGCGATGTTGTAGTTCTGACCTGGCACCACGTGCAGGCCGACCACGTCGGCGACGACGATATCGTTGCCATCGGTACCGGTGAAGTTGTCGCCTTCCGACGTCAGGTTGCTGGTGTTGTAGGTCTGCGGGTACACCGTGACCTTGATGGTGCCTTCGTTGGTCGCGGTGCTGCCGCCAACGCTTTCGGTGGACGTGGAGCTGACCTTCACATCGAATTGGCCGCTGTAGTAGGCCGGTGGCTTGATTGCCAGGCTGCCCAGGTTCCAGCCGGTGACGTCCACCGCGCTGCTGCCGACGGTGAAGCTATGGCCTGCGTTATCGCTGATCACCGAGCCCGCCGGGATGCCGCTGAGTTTCACGCTCAGGGTTTCCGAGCCGTCGGTGTCGGTCAGGTTGGTGTTGATGCCGACCAGCTTGACGGGGGCGCCATTCTCACGACCTTCGTTGAGCTTGTAGCCGTCGTAGTAACCCTGGCCGTTGCTGCCGTGCAGTTCGGAAACGGTCAGGCCGGCATTGGTCATCGCCCCGAGGTTCGGGTACATCGGGATGGTCGAGCTGTTCAGGTCGGTGACCGCGCCGTTGCCCACCTTGATGTTGATGTCCAGGCTGCCTGGGCCGGCCTGGTTGGCGTTGTAGATCTCCAGGGTGTAGTAGCCGCTGGTGGTCGGCGTGTAGCTGCCGGTGATGGCGCCACTGGCGTTGCCCCAGGTGCCGCTGGCGACGTTCTTGCCGCCGATCACGATCTGCAGGCTGTCGTCGGCCGTGCCGCTGAAGGTGTAGGTCTTGCCGGCTTCCAGATAGATCAGGCCGGAGGTCTTCGAGCCGGTGCCCGGGGTCACGGTGGCGGTGGTATCGACCGTGGTGACCTGCTCGCTCTTGCTGGCGTTGCCGGAGTTGGCGAACACGTTCTTGAGCTGGTCGCCGGTGATGCCGTTGCCGTTGTTGCCCAGGCCGTTGAGGCTGTTCCAGGTTTCCTTGGTCAGACCGATCGAGTTGACGTTGTTGTTGCCGATCGACAGGTCAGGCCTGTCGGCGACCGGCGTGATATCGACCTTCATGGTCACTTCGCTGCCGGTGTTGGTGCCATCGTTTGGCTTGTACTTGATCTGCGCGTAGTCGGCCTGCTTGTTGCCCACGCCGCTGCCACCATAGCCATCTGCGCCGGACTGGTTGGCCAGCGGCACGAACTTGAGCTTGCCGGCGGCGATGTCGGCCTGGCTGATGGTCTGGTTGAGCGACACGTCGACCCACGAAGTGCCGTTGAAGAACTTCAGGTTGCCCAGATCCGGCAGCTTGCTGATGGTCACGCCCAGGCCGGTGTTGCCATCGGCGTCGGTGACCTTGAAGTCGCCCCACTGGAACACGTAGTCGGTGTCTTCGGTGCCAGTCACGGCGCCGCCTGGCGATACCGGCATGTGGTCGTTGTCGATGATCGTGGTGGTGACGCTCGACTTGCTCGGGTTGACCTGCAGGTTTTCGAAGCCGCCGCCGCTGACACCGCTGATCTGGACGGTGAAGTTCTCCGAGCCCTCGACGAGTTGGTCATCAATGGTCTTGATGTCGAAGGTGGCGGTGCTGCTGCCAGCCGGGATCTTCACGGTGACCACGCCGGTGTAGTCCTGGCCGTTGGTGGCGGTGCCACTGTAGCTCAGGGTGACAGTGACCTCGGTCTTGGACGGATTGGTCAGGGTCAGGGTGTAGTGCGCGGTGTCGCCTTCGGTCACCGACGTGTCGCCGCTGATGCCCACGGTGGTCAGGTCGCCCTGGCCGCTCGGCTCGTCGGTGACGGTGGTGGTGACGGTATTGCTGCCAAGGGTCAGCTTCTCGAAGTTGTCGCCGCCGGTGACCGATTCGATCTTGTTGACGATCGGTGCCTGGCCGCCGACATAGACGTCGTCCTTGGCGGTGATGGTGAAGGTGCCAGTGGCGCTGCCAGCCGGCACGGTGACCTTGGTGCCGTCGCTGAGGGTGAATACCAGGCCGCTGTGGCCGGTGACCGACAGGCCCTGGGCGTTGGTCAGGGTGACGGTGTAGGTGACCTGGCCGCCTTCGGTGACAGTGGTCTTGTCGGCGCTGAGGGTAGCGACCACTTCGCTGATGGTGTCAGCGATCTGCACGGTGGCCGAACCACCGAGCTCCAGATTCTCGAAGGTCTTGCCCGGAACGGTGGCGTCGCTGATGCCCACGGTCAGGGAACCCGAGTCTTTGAAGACGTCATCGCCCTGGGCTGGCGCCTTGTATTCGACCTGCGTCTGGCCCGCAGCGATAGTGACCTTGTCGCCATTGCTCAGGGTAACGGTCAGCGGACGATCCAGCGGCTGGTTCACTTTGACGGTGAACGACGGCTGCTGGTCTTCGGTGACATTGCCGTTGCTGACGATGGTGACCGAGACCTTGTCGCCCTGGTTGCCGGAGCCCGGCGTGCCCACACCAGGTTCGTCGGTGACGGAGGTAGTGACGGTGTTGCTGCCGAGGGTCAGTTTCTCGAAGTTGTCGCCACCGGTGACGGACTCGATCTTGTTGACGATGTTCGGCTGGCCACCGACGTACACGTCGTCTTTCGCGGTGATGGTGAAGGTGCCAGTGGCGCTGCCAGCCGGCACGGTGACTTTGGTGCCGTCGCTCAGGGTGAACACCAAGCCGTTGTGGCCGGTAACCGACAGGCCCTGGGCGTTGGTCAGGGTGACGGTGTAGGTCACCTGGCCGCCTTCGGTGACGGTGGTCTTGTCGGCGCTGAGGGTCGCGACTACTTCGCTGATGGTGTCAGCGATCTGCACGGTGGCCGAGCCACCGAGTTCGAGGTTCTCGAAGGTCTTGCCCGGAACGGTGGCATCACTGATGCCCACCGTGAGCGAACCTGCATCCTTGAAGACGTCATCGCCCTGGGCTGGCGCCTTGTATTCGACCTGCGTCTGGCCCGCGGCGATGGTGACCTTGTCGCCATTGCTCAGGGTGACAGTCAGCGGACGATCCAGCGGCTGGTTCACTTTGACGGTGAACGACGGCTGCTGATCTTCGGTGACGTTGCCATTGCTGACGATGGTGACCGAGACCTTGTCGCCCTGGTTACCCGAGCCCGGCGTGCCCACACCAGGTTCGTCGGTGACGGTGGTGGTGACGGTATTGCTGCCGAGGGTCAGCTTCTCGAAGTTGTCGCCACCGGTGACCGATTCGATCTTGTTGACGATGTTCGGCTGGCCACCGACGTAGACGTCGTCTTTCGCGGTGATGGTGAAGGTGCCAGTGGCGCTGCCAGCCGGAACGGTGACTTTGGTGCCATCGCTCAGGGTGAACACCAGGCCGCCATGACCGGTAACCGACAGGCCCTGGGCGTTGGTCAGGGTGACGGTGTAGGTGACCTGGCCACCTTCGGTGACGGTGGTCTTGTCGGCGGACAGCGTTGCAACGACTTCGCTGATGGTGTCAGCGATCTGCACGGTCGCCGAACCACCCAGTTCGAGGTTCTCGAAGGTCTTGCCCGGAACGGTGGCGTCGCTGATGCCAACGGTGAGCGAGCCGGAATCCTTGAAGACGTCATCGCCCTGGGCTGGAGCCTTGTACTCGATCTGAGTCTGGCCCGCGGCGATGGTGACTTTGTCGCCATTGCTCAGAGTGACAGTCAGCGGACGGTCCAGCGGCTGGTTCACTTTGACGGTGAACGACGGTTGCTGATCTTCAGTGACGTTGCCGTTGCTGACGATGGTGACCGAGACCTTGTCGCCCTGGTTGCCGGAGCCTGGCGTGCCCACACCAGGTTCGTCGGTGACGGAGGTGGTGACGGTGTTGCTGCCGAGGGTCAGCTTCTCGAAGTTGTCGCCACCGGTGACGGACTCGATCTTGTTGACGATGTTCGGCTGGCCGCCGACGTAGACGTCGTCCTTGGCGGTGATGGTGAAAGTGCCAGTAGCACTGCCCGCCGGAACGGTGACTTTGGTGCCGTCGCTAAGGGTGAACACCAGGCCGCCGTGGCCGGTAACCGACAGACCTTGGGCGTTGGTCAGGGTGACGGTGTAGGTCACCTGGCCGCCTTCGCTGACGGTGGTCTTGTCAGCAGACAGCGTTGCAACGACTTCGCTGATGGTGTCGGTGATCTGCACGGTGGCCGAACCACCGAGTTCAAGGTTTTCGAAGGTTTTGCCCGGAACGGTTGCGTCGCTGATGCCAACGGTGAGCGAACCGGAATCCTTGAAGACGTCATCACCCTGGGCCGGTGCCTTGTACTCGACCTGAGTCTGGCCTGCGGCGATGGTGACTTTGTCGCCATTGCTCAGGGTGACAGTCAGCGGACGATCCAGCGGTTGGTTCACTTTGACGGTGAACGACGGCTGCTGATCTTCGGTGACGTTGCCATTGCTGACGATGGTGACCGAGACCTTGTCGCCCTGGTTACCCGAGCCCGGCGTGCCCACACCAGGTTCGTCGGTGACGGTGGTGGTGACGGTATTGCTGCCGAGGGTCAGTTTCTCGAAGTTATCTGCGCCGGTGACCGACTCCAGCTTGTTGACCAGCGAAGGCTGGCCGCCAACATACACGTCATCCTTGGCGGTGACGGTAATCGAGCCGGTCTTCTGACCGGCTGCCACGGTGATCTTGGTACCGTCGCTGAGGGTGAACACCAGGCCGCCGTGGGCAATGACCGGGAAGGCCGGGGGGCTGACCAGCGTCACGGTGTAGGTCACCTGGCCGCCTTCGGCGACGGTGCTCTTGTCCACGGACAGGTTGGCGAATACCTCGGTGATGGTGTCGCTGATCTGCACGGTCGCCGAACCGCCGATCTCGAGGTTCTCGAAGGTCTTGCCTGGGACGGTGGCGTCGCTGATGCCCACGGTCAGGGAACCCGAGTCTTTGAAGACGTCATCGCCCTGGGCTGGCGCCTTGTATTCGACCTGCGTCTGGCCCGCGGCGATGGTGACCTTGTCACCATTGCTCAGGGTGACGGTGAGCGGACGATCCAGCGGCTGGTTCACTTTGACGGTGAACGACGGCTGCTGGGCTTCGTTCACATCGCCATTGCTGACGATGGTGACCGAGACCTTGTCGCCTTGGTTACCTGCACCCGGGGTGCCGGTGCCGGGCTCGTCGGTGACAGAGGTGGTGACAGTATTGCTGCCGAGGGTCAGCTTCTCGAAGTTGTCGCCGCCGGTGACGGACTCGATCTTGTTGACGATGTTCGGCTGGCCACCGACGTAGACGTCGTCTTTCGCGGTGATGGTGAAGGTGCCAGTGGCGCTGCCAGCCGGAACGGTGACTTTGGTGCCATCGCTCAGGGTGAACACCAGGCCGCCGTGGCCGGTAACCGACAGGCCCTGGGCGTTGGTCAGGGTGACAGTGTAGGTGACCTGGCCACCTTCGCTGACGGTGGTTTTGTCGGCGCTGAGGGTCGCGACTACTTCGCTGATGGTGTCAGCGATCTGCACGGTGGCCGAACCACCGAGCTCCAGGTTTTCGAAGGTCTTGCCTGGAACGGTGGCGTCACTGATGCCCACGGTCAGGGAGCCCGAGTCTTTGAAGACATCATCGCCCTGGGCCGGTGCCTTGTATTCAACTTGGGTCTGGCCTGCAGCGATGGTGACCTTGTCGCCATTGCTCAAGGTGACGGTCAGCGGACGATCCAACGGCTGGTTCACTTTGACAGTGAACGACGGCTGCTGATCTTCGGTAACGTTGCCATTGCTGACGATGGTGACGGAAACCTTGTCGCCTTCGTTGCCAGTACCCGGAGTACCAGTGCCCGGTTCATCGGTGACGTCAGTTTTCACTTCGCCCTGACTCAAGGTCAGTTTTTCGAAGTTGTCGGCGCCAGTGACGGACTCCAGCTTGTTCACGATCGATGGCTGACCGCCAACGTACACGTCGTCCGGTGCGTGGATGGTGATGGTGCCGGTGGCGCTGCCAGCCGGAACGGTCACTTTGGTGCCATCCGAAAGAGTGAAGGTCAGGCCGCCGTGGCCTTTGACATCCAGACCTTGGGCGTTGGTCAGGGTAACGGTGTAAGTGATCTCGCCGCCTTCGGACACGGTGGTCTTGTCAGCGGTGAGAGTTGCGACAACTTCGCTTTCGGTGTCGGCGATTTGAACAGTCGCCGAGCCACCCAGTTCGAGGTTTTCGAAAGTCTTGCCCGGTACGGTGGCATCGGTGATGCCGACAGTGAGCGAACCGGAATCCTTGAAGACGTCATCACCTTGTGCCGGTGCCTTGTACTCAACCTGAGTCTGGCCGGCCGCGATGGTGACTTTGTCGCCATTGCTCAAGGTAACGGTAAGCGGACGGTCCAGCGGTTGGCTCACTTTGACAGTGAACGACGGCTGCTGGTCTTCAGTGACATTGCCGTTGCTGACGATGGTGACGGAGACCTTGTCGCCTTCGTTGCCAGTACCCGGAGTGCCAGTGCCTGGCTCGTCTGTCACCGTGGTGGTGACGGTGTTGTCGCCGAGGGTCAGCTTCTCGAAGTTGTCGCCGCCGGTGACGGACTCGATCTTGTTGACGATGTTCGGCTGGCCACCGACGTAGACGTCGTCCTTGGCGGTGATGGTGAAGGTGCCAGTAGCACTGCCCGCCGGAACGGTAACCTTGGTGCCATCGCTCAGGGTGAATACCAGACCGCCATGGCCGGTGACAGACAGACCTTGGGCGTTGGTCAGTGTAACGGTGTAGGTCACCTGACCGCCTTCGCTGACGGTGGTCTTGTCGGCGCTGAGGGTGGCGACTACTTCGCTGATGGTGTCAGCGATCTGAACGGTCGCCGAACCACCCAGTTCAAGGTTCTCGAAGGTCTTGCCCGGAACGGTGGCGTCACTGATGCCCACGGTCAGGGAGCCCGAGTCTTTGAAGACATCATCGCCCTGGGCCGGTGCCTTGTATTCAACTTGGGTCTGGCCCGCAGCGATGGTGACTTTGTCGCCATTGCTCAAGGTAACGGTCAGCGGACGGTCCAGTGGCTGGTTCACTTTGACGGTGAACGACGGCTGCTGATCTTCGGTGACATTGCCGTTGCTGACGATGGTGACGGAGACCTTGTCGCCTTCGTTGCCGGTGCCCGGAGTACCAGTGCCCGGTTCATCGGTGACGTCAGTTTTCACTTCGCCCTGACCCAAGGTCAGTTTTTCGAAGTTGTCGGCGCCAGTGACGGACTCCAGCTTGTTCACGATTGCTGGCTGGCCACCGACGTACACGTCGTCCGGTGCGTGGATGGTGATGGTGCCGGTAGCGCTGCCAGCCGGAACGGTGACTTTGGTGCCGTCGCTGAGGGTGAAGACCAGGCCGTTATGGCCAGTAACCGACAGACCTTGGGCGTTAGTCAGGGTGACGGTGTAGGTGATCTCGCCGCCTTCGCTGACAGTCGTTTTGTCTGCAGTCAGGGTGGCGACAACCTCGCTTTCGGTGTCGGCGATCTGCACGGTGGCCGAACCGCCGAGCTCCAGATTCTCGAAGGTCTTACCTGGAACACTGGCGTCGCTGATGCCAACGGTAAGCGAACCGGAGTCCTTAAAGACGTCATCGCCTTGAGCCGGGGCTTTGTACTCAACCTGGGTCTGGCCCGCAGCGATGGTGACTTTGTCGCCATTGCTCAAGGTAACGGTCAGCGGACGATCCAGCGGCTGGTTCACTTTGACAGTGAAGCTTGGCTGCTGGTCTTCGGTGACATTGCCATTGCTGACGATGGTGACGGAAACCTTGTCGCCTTCGTTGCCGGTGCCCGGAGTACCAGTACCTGGCTCGTCCGTAACGGTGGTGGTGACGGAGTTGTCGCCGAGGGTCAGCTTCTCGAAGTTATCTGCGCCAGTAACGCCTTCCAGCTTGTTCACGATTGCTGGCTGGCCACCGACGTACACGTCGTCCGGTGCGTGGATGGTGATGGTGCCGGTGGCGCTGCCAGCCGGGACAGTAACCTTGGTGCCATCCGAAAGAGTGAAGGTCAGACCGCCATGACCTTTGACGTCCAAGCCTTGGGCGTTGGTCAGGGTAACGGTGTAAGTGATCTCGCCGCCTTCGGACACAGTGGTCTTGTCAGCGGTCAGAGTCGCGATCACTTCACTTTCGGTATCAGCGATCTGAACGGTAGCCGAGCCGCCGAGCTCGAGATTTTCGAAAGTCTTACCTGGAACACTGGCGTCGCTGATCCCAATGGTGAGCGACCCGGAATCCTTGAAGACGTCATCTCCCTGGGCCGGGGCTTTGTACTCGACCTGGGTCTGGCCCGCAGCGATGGTGACCTTGTCGCCGTTGCTCAAGGTGACAGTCAGCGGACGATCCAGCGGCTGGTTCACTTTTACGGTGAACGACGGCTGCTGATCTTCGGTGACATTGCCGTTGCTGACGATGGTGACGGAGACCTTGTCGCCTTCGTTGCCGGTGCCTGGAGTACCAGTGCCTGGCTCATCGGTGACGTCAGTTTTCACTTCGCCCTGACCCAGAGTCAGTTTCTCGAAGTTATCCGCGCCAGTGACGCCTTCGAGTTTGTTGACGATAGAAGGCTGACCGCCGACGTACACGTCGTCCGGTGCGTGGATGGTGATGGTGCCGGTAGCGCTGCCTGCCGGAACGGTGACTTTGGTGCCGTCGCTGAGCGTGAACACCAAGCCGTTATGGCCGGTAACCGACAGACCTTGGGCGTTGGTCAGCGTGACGGTATAGGTGATATCGCCGCCTTCGCTGACGGTCGTTTTGTCTGCAGTCAGGGTGGCGACAACTTCACTTTCGGTGTCAGCGATCTGAACAGTTGCCGAACCACCGAGCTCGAGGTTTTCGAAGGTCTTGCCCGGTACGGTGGCATCGGTGATGCCAACAGTCAGAGAACCCGAGTCTTTGAAGACATCATCGCCCTGGGCCGATGCCTTGTATTCAACTTGGGTCTGGCCCGCAGCGATGGTGACCTTGTCGCCATTGCTCAAGGTGACGGTCAGCGGACGATCCAACGGCTGGTTCACTTTGACAGTGAACGACGGCTGCTGATCTTCGGTAACGTTGCCATTGCTGACGATGGTGACGGAAACCTTGTCGCCTTCGTTGCCAGTACCCGGAGTACCAGTGCCCGGTTCATCGGTGACGTCAGTTTTCACTTCGCCCTGACCCAGAGTCAGTTTCTCGAAGTTATCCGCGCCAGTGACGCCTTCGAGTTTGTTGACGATAGAAGGCTGACCGCCGACGTACACGTCGTCCGGTGCGTGGATGGTGATGGTGCCGGTAGCGCTGCCTGCCGGAACGGTGACTTTGGTGCCGTCGCTGAGCGTGAACACCAAGCCGTTATGGCCGGTAACCGACAGACCTTGGGCGTTGGTCAGGGTAACGGTGTAAGTGATCTCGCCGCCTTCGGCCACGGTGGTCTTGTCAGCGGTCAGGGTTGCGACGACTTCGCTTTCGGTATCGGCGATCTGCACGGTGGCCGAACCACCGAGCTCGAGGTTTTCGAAGGTCTTGCCCGGTACGGTGGCATCGGTGATGCCAACAGTCAGAGAACCCGAATCCTTGAAAACGTCATCGCCTTGAGCTGGGGCTTTGTACTCAACTTGGGTCTGGCCCGCAGCGATGGTGACTTTGTCGCCATTGCTCAAGGTAACGGTGAGCGGACGATCCAGTGGCTGGTTCACTTTGACAGTGAAGCTTGGCTGCTGGTCTTCGGTGACATTGCCATTGCTGACGATGGTGACGGAAACCTTGTCGCCTTCGTTGCCGGTGCCCGGAGTGCCAGTGCCCGGCTCGTCAGTCACAGTAGTGGTGACGGTACCGTCACCCAGCGTCAGTTTCTCGAAGTTATCACCACCGGTGACCGATTCGATCTTGTTGACGATGTTTGGCTGACCGCCGACGTAGACGTCGTCAGGGGCATGGATGGTGATGGTGCCGGTGGCGCTGCCCGCCGGAACGGTAACTTTTGTGCCGTCCGAGAGCGTGAAGACCAGGCCATTGTGGCCTTTGACGTCCAGACCCTGGGCATTGGTCAGCGTAACGGTATAGGTGATCTCGCCGCCCTCGGACACAGTGGTCTTGTCGGCGGTAAGGGTGGCGACAACCTCACTTTCGGTATCAGCGATCTGCACGGTAGCCGAGCCGCCGAGCTCGAGGTTCTCGAAGGTCTTGCCTGGGACGGTGGCATCGGTGATGCCAACGGTGAGCGAACCTGCATCCTTGAAGACGTCATCGCCCTGAGCTGGAGCTTTGTACTCAACCTGGGTCTGGCCCGCAGCGATGGTGACCTTGTCGCCATTGCTCAGGGTGACGGTGAGCGGACGATCCAGCGGCTGGTTCACTTTGACAGTGAAGCTTGGCTGCTGGTCTTCGGTGACATTGCCATTGCTGACGATGGTGACGGAAACCTTGTCGCCTTCGTTGCCAGTACCCGGGGTGCCGGTACCTGGCTCGTCAGTCACTGTGGTGGTGACGGAGTTGTCGCCGAGGGTCAGTTTCTCGAAGTTATCCGCGCCAGTGACACCTTCCAGCTTGTTGATGATCGACGGTTGACCGCCAACGTAAACGTCGTCCGGGGCATGGATAGTGATAGTGCCGGTGGCGCTGCCCGCCGGAATGGTCACTTTGGTGCCGTCGCTGAGGGTGAAGACCAGGCCGTTATGGCCAGTAACCGACAGACCTTGGGAGTTGGTCAGGGTGACGGTGTAAGTGATCTCGCCGCCTTCAGACACAGTGGTCTTGTCTGCGGTCAGGGTCGCGACCACTTCACTTTCGGTGTCAGCGATTTGAACAGTTGCCGAGCCACCCAGCTCCAGGTTCTCGAAGGTCTTGCCTGGGACGGTGGCATCGGTGATGCCGACAGTCAGAGAGCCCGAGTCCTTGAAGACGTCGTCGCCCTGGGCTGGCGCCTTGTACTCAACCTGCGTCTGGCCCGCAGCGATGGTGACCTTGTCGCCATTGCTCAGAGTGACGGTGAGCGGACGATCCAGCGGTTGGCTCACTTTGACAGTGAACGACGGCTGCTGGTCTTCAGTGACGTTGCCATTGCTGACGATGGTGACGGAAACCTTGTCGCCTTCGTTGCCGGTGCCCGGGGTGCCGGTACCTGGCTCGTCAGTCACTGTGGTGGTGACGGAGTTGTCGCCGAGGGTCAGTTTCTCGAAGTTATCCGCGCCAGTGACACCTTCCAGCTTGTTGATGATCGACGGTTGACCGCCAACGTAAACGTCGTCCGGGGCATGGATAGTGATGGTGCCGGTGGCGCTGCCCGCCGGAATGGTCACTTTGGTGCCGTCGCTGAGGGTGAAGACCAGGCCGTTATGGCCAGTAACCGACAGACCTTGGGAGTTGGTCAGGGTGACGGTGTAAGTGATCTCGCCGCCTTCAGACACAGTGGTCTTGTCTGCAGTCAGGGTGGCGACAACTTCACTTTCGGTGTCAGCGATCTGAACAGTTGCCGAACCACCGAGCTCGAGGTTTTCGAAGGTCTTGCCCGGAACGGTGGCATCGGTGATGCCAACAGTCAGAGAACCCGAATCCTTGAAGACGTCATCGCCTTGGGCTGGGGCTTTGTACTCAACTTGGGTCTGGCCGGCAGCGATGGTGACCTTGTCGCCATTGCTCAAGGTGACGGTCAGCGGACGGTCCAGTGGCTGGTTCACTTTGACGGTGAACGACGGCTGCTGATCTTCGGTGACATTGCCATTGCTGACGATGGTGACAGAGACTTTGTCGCCTTCGTTGCCGGTGCCTGGAGTACCAGTGCCCGGTTCATCGGTGACGTCAGTTTTCACTTCGCCCTGACCCAAGGTCAGTTTTTCGAAGTTGTCGGCACCAGTGACCGATTCCAGCTTATTCACGATGCTTGGCTGGCCGCCAACGTACACGTCGTCAGGTGCATGAATGGTGATGGTGCCGGTAGAACTGCCTGCTGGAACGGTGACTTTTGTGCCGTCCGAGAGGGTGAATACCAAACCGCCATGACCTTTGACGTCCAAGCCTTGGGCGTTGGTCAGAGTAACGGTGTAAGTGATCTCGCCGCCTTCGGACACAGTGGTCTTGTCAGCGGTCAGAGTCGCGATCACTTCACTTTCGGTATCAGCAATCTGAACGGTAGCCGAGCCGCCGAGCTCGAGATTTTCGAAAGTCTTACCTGGAACACTGGCGTCGCTGATCCCAATGGTGAGCGACCCGGAATCCTTGAAGACGTCATCTCCCTGGGCTGGCGCCTTGTATTCGACCTGCGTCTGGCCCGCGGCGATGGTGACCTTGTCACCATTGCTCAGGGTGACGGTGAGCGGACGATCCAGCGGCTGGTTCACTTTGACGGTGAACGACGGCTGCTGGGCTTCGTTCACATCGCCATTGCTGACGATGGTGACCGAGACCTTGTCGCCTTCGTTGCCAGTGCCCGGAGTGCCAGTGCCAGGCTCGTCAGTCACGGTGGTGGTGACGGTGCCGTCACCCAGCGTCAGTTTCTCGAAGTTATCTGCGCCAGTGACCGACTCCAGTTTGTTCACGATCGATGGCTGACCGCCAACGTACACGTCGTCCGGTGCGTGGATGGTGATAGTGCCGGTGGCGCTGCCAGCCGGAACGGTCACTTTGGTGCCATCCGAAAGAGTGAAGGTCAGACCACCGTGGCCTTTGACATCCAGACCTTGGGCGTTGGTCAGGGTAACGGTGTAAGTGATCTCGCCGCCTTCGCTGACAGTGGTTTTGTCTGCAGTCAGGGTGGCGACAACTTCACTTTCGGTATCGGCGATCTGAACGGTGGCCGAACCACCGAGCTCCAGGTTTTCGAAGGTCTTGCCCGGAACGGTGGCGTCACTGATGCCCACGGTCAGGGAGCCCGAGTCTTTGAAGACATCATCGCCCTGGGCCGGTGCCTTGTATTCAACTTGGGTTTGGCCCGCAGCGATGGTGACCTTGTCGCCATTGCTCAGGGTAACGGTGAGCGGACGATCCAGCGGCTGGTTCACTTTGACAGTGAACGACGGCTGCTGATCTTCGGTGACATTGCCGTTGCTAACGATGGTGACGGAGACCTTGTCGCCTTCGTTACCGGTGCCCGGAGTACCAGTGCCTGGCTCATCGGTGACGTCAGTTTTCACTTCGCCCTGACCCAGAGTCAGTTTCTCGAAGTTATCCGCGCCGGTAACACCTTCCAGCTTGTTGATGATCGATGGCTGGCCGCCAACGTAGACGTCGTCCGGCGCATGGATGGTGATAGTCCCGGTGGCGCTGCCAGCCGGAACGGTGACTTTGGTGCCGTCGCTGAGGGTGAAGACCAGGCCGTTATGGCCGGTAACCGAGAGACCTTGGGCGTTGGTCAGGGTAACGGTATAGGTGATCTCGCCGCCTTCGCTGACAGTCGTTTTGTCAGCAGTCAGGGTCGCGACAACTTCACTTTCGGTATCGGCGATCTGAACAGTTGCGGAGCTTCCCAGCTCAAGGTTTTCGAAGGTTTTGCCCGGAACACTGGCATCGGTCACGCCAATGGTGAGCGAACCGGAATCCTTGAAGACGTCATCGCCTTGAGCTGGAGCCTTGTACTCAACCTGCGTCTGGCCCGCAGCGATGGTGACCTTGTCGCCATTGCTCAGAGTGACGGTGAGCGGACGATCCAGTGGCTGGTTCACTTTTACGGTGAACGACGGCTGCTGATCTTCGGTGACATTGCCATTGCTGACGATGGTGACGGAGACCTTGTCGCCTTCGTTGCCAGTGCCCGGAGTGCCAGTGCCCGGCTCATCGGTGACATCGGTTTTCACTTCGCCCTGACCCAGAGTCAGTTTTTCGAAGTTATCGGCACCAGTGACCGATTCCAGCTTGTTGATAATCGACGGCTGACCGCCGACGTACACGTCGTCCGGTGCGTGGATGGTGATGGTGCCGGTAGCGCTGCCAGCCGGAACGGTCACCTTGGTGCCATCCGACAGAGTGAAGGTCAGGCCGCCATGGCCTTTGACGTCAAGGCCCTGGGCGTTGGTCAGGGCAACGGTATAGGTGATCTCGCCACCTTCAGACACGGTGGTTTTGTCAGCAGTCAGCGTCGCGACAACTTCACTTTCGGTGTCAGCGATTTGAACAGTTGCCGAACCGCCCAGCTCGAGATTCTCGAAGGTCTTGCCTGGGACGGTGGCGTCACTGATGCCCACGGTCAGGGAACCCGAGTCTTTGAAGACATCATCGCCCTGGGCCGGTGCCTTGTATTCAACTTGGGTCTGGCCCGCCGCGATGGTGACCTTGTCGCCATTGCTCAAGGTAACGGTGAGCGGACGATCCAGCGGCTGGTTCACTTTTACGGTGAACGACGGCTGCTGATCTTCGGTGACGTTGCCATTGCTGACGATGGTGACCGAAACCTTGTCGCCTTCGTTGCCAGTACCCGGAGTGCCAGTGCCCGGCTCATCGGTGACATCGGTTTTCACTTCGCCCTGACCCAGAGTCAGTTTTTCGAAGTTATCGGCACCAGTGACCGATTCCAGCTTGTTGATAATCGACGGCTGACCGCCGACGTACACGTCGTCCGGTGCGTGGATGGTGATGGCGCCGGTAGCGCTGCCAGCCGGAACGGTCACTTTGGTGCCGTCGCTGAGGGTGAAGACCAGGCCGTTATGGCCAGTAACCGACAGACCTTGGGCATTGGTCAGGGTAACGGTATAGGTGATCTCACCGCCTTCGCTGACGGTGGTCTTGTCAGCAGTCAGGGTGGCGACAACCTCACTTTCGGTGTCGGCAATTTGAACAGTTGCGGAGCTTCCCAGCTCGAGGTTTTCGAAGGTTTTTCCTGGAACACTGGCATCGGTCACGCCAATGGTGAGCGAACCGGAATCCTTGAAGACGTCATCGCCTTGAGCTGGAGCCTTGTACTCAACCTGAGTCTGACCCGCAGCGATGGTGACCTTGTCGCCATTGCTCAGAGTGACGGTGAGCGGACGATCCAGCGGCTGGTTCACTTTGACGGTGAACGACGGCTGCTGATCTTCGGTGACATTGCCATTGCTGACGATGGTGACCGAAACCTTGTCGCCTTCGTTGCCAGTGCCGGGAGTGCCAGTGCCTGGCTCATCGGTGACGTCAGTTTTCACTTCGCCCTGACCCAAGGTCAGTTTTTCGAAGTTATCCGCACCAGTGACACCTTCCAGCTTGTTCACGATCGCTGGCTGGCCGCCAACATAGACGTCGTCCGGAGCAGTGATAGTGACCGTGCCGGTAGCACTGCCCGCCGGGATGGTGACTTTGGTGCCATCCGAAAGGGTGAAGGTCAGGCCGCCATGGCCAGTGACATCCAGGCCCTGACCATTGGTCAGGGTGACGGTGTAGGTGATCTGGCCGCCTTCGGACACGGTGGTCTTGTCGGCAGTCAGGGTCGCGACGACTTCGCTCTCGGTGTCGCTGATCTGGACGGTGGCCGCACCACCAAGCTTCAGATCCTCGAACGTCTTGCCCGGTACGCTGGCGTCGGTCACGCCCAAGGTCACGGAGCCCGCGTCCTTGAATACGTCGTCACCCTGCGCCGGCAGGCTGTAGGTGGCCTGGGTCTGGCCTGCGGTGATGGTAACTTTGTCGCCATTGCTCAGGGTCACGGTCAGGTCGTGGTCGAGCTTCTGGCTCACGGAGACGGTGAAGGTCGGCTGTTGGGCTTCAGTCACGTTACCGTTGCTGGCAATGCTGACAGTCACGGTATCGATGCTGTCGCTGACCACGGTCTGTGCCGGGGTCGGGTTGGGCACCAGGTTCTCGAAGTTGCCGCCGGTGGCGCCGGTAATGGTGGTGCTGACCGTGCTGCCATTGACGAAGACGTCGTTGGCTGGGGTCTGGAAGTCGACCGAGCCACTGGTCTTGCCGGCTTCGACGGTGACGGTCTGGCCGTTGGACAGGGTGACGGTGACCGGCGTCTGTGCCGGGTTGGTCAAGGTTACGGTGTAGGTGATCACGCCGCCTTCGGTGACGCTTGGCGAAGCGGTCAAGGTGGCGGTGGTGGTGTCGACCGAGTCGTTGATCACGGTCTGTGCCGGAGTCGGGTTCGGCACCAGGTTCTCGAAGTTGCCGCCGGTGGCGCCGGTGATGGTGGTGCTGACCGTGCTGCCATTGTTGTAGACGTCGTTGGGCGGGGTCTGGAAATCGACCGAGCCGCTGGACTTGCCAGCCTCGACGGTGATCGTCTGGCCGTTGGACAGGGTGACGGTGACCGGCGTCTGCGCCGGGTTGGTCAGGGTCACGGTGTAGGTGATCACGCCGCCTTCGGTGACGCTTGGCGAAGCGGTCAGGGTGGCGGTGGTGGTATCGATCGTGTCGGTGATCTGGGTCACCGCAGGCGTCGGGTTCGGCGTAACGATCAGGCCATTGCCACCGGTGGTACCGGTGATGGTGGTGGAAATCTGGCCACCATCGATGTACGGCGTGTCATTGGCAGGAATGTTGACGTTGACCGAGCCGCTGGTCTGGCCAGCCGGAATCACGATCACCGCGCCGTTGGACAGGGTGACGGTCAGGTTGCTCTGCGGCGCCTGGCCAACCGTGGCGGTATAGACGATGACGCCGCCCGCTTCGCTGATCGAAGGGGTGGCGCTCAGGCTCAGGCCGGTTGGAATGGGATTGTTGTTGGTGGTGGTGTCGTTGTTGCTATCCAGCCCACCGACTTCTTCGTTTGCCAGGCCTGCGGCGAAGCCCAGGGGGCCGGTGGGGAAGCCGATGCTCGGGTCGACAACGCCTGCGGTTTCTTCCAGCAGCACGAAGCTGTGGCCACCACCGACCGAACCACCGCCTGCGGCAGCAGGGCCGGCAGCGGGCGCTTCCAGCTCGGTGGTCGGGTCGACGCCGGAGGCGATGGCCTGTTGCAGCTCTTCGATCGAGGGTGCGGCCTGCGCAGTGGCCTGGGCCAGGTCGGTGCTGCTGTCGGGCGCATCGGCGCTCCATTGAGAGTCGCGGCCCAGGTCGAGCATGCGACCGTCGGCCAATTCCAGGGTCACGGCGCCGCCCGGGCCGGTAAGGACTTCCTCGCCTGCGAACAGGCGGTCGCCTTCGATCAGCACGCGCTTGATGCCTTCCGGGGATACTGCGATGACTTGGCCAACAATGCTTTTGACGATGGCAACGACAGTGCTCATGGAACTCTCCGGGATGTGTCTCAATTGGCTTCCGGCCGGCGTGCGAACCTGCTTCCGCTGGAATGTTACAAAAATGATTTGACGCCTTTATGTGTCAATTTTCTGTCAATAATTTTCGGCTATTAAGTTTATGCCAAAGTATTGACCTTCGTCTCGCCATCCTAAACAATCGGCAAACTAATGTCACATTGATATTTGGGTAAAAGCCTCTTCCTTTCGTATTAATTACGTACAGTCTCGCAAGCTCGCCAATCGTTCAGTTTCGGCCGCTATTTTCACGGGCCAGACCCGCTTCGGCCGTGATTTGGGACAACAGCGCCACTTGGGAATCAGTAAAAATGCGTGCGTCACTTTTCACCGTTCTTCCTCTCGCCCTTGCAGCCTCCATTACCCAAGCACAAACCCTGCCGCAAGCCATGCAACAGGCCTTGGACGTGCACCCGGAAATCCAGGCCGGGGTCAACGCCCGCACCGCCGCGGACTATCAACTGCGCGCCGCCCAGGGTGGTTACCTGCCGCGCGTCGACATGACCGCCGGCTACGGCCGCGAGGGCAGCGATTCGCCGAGTACGTCGCATCGCTGGGAGACCTTGAACCGCGGCGAGTCAAGTATCCGTCTTCGACAAATGGTTTTTGACGGTTTCGCCACCTCCAGCGAAGTCGGTCGTCAACAAGCCACCGTCAATGCCCGCGCCTACTCCCTGATGGGCACCTCCGAACGCACGGCGCTGACCGTCGCCCAGGTCTACCTCGATGTGCTTTCGCGGCGCGAGATGGTGCGCCTGGCCGAAGACAACCTGCGCAACCACGAACGCATCCTCGACCAGATCAAGCTGCGCACCAGCCGTGGCGTAGGCCGCCTGGCCGACCTCGACCAGGCTGAAGCGCGCCTGGCGCAGGCGCGCAACAACCTGATCACCGAACAGACCAACCTGGCCGATGCCAACACCAACTACCTGAGCGTGGTCGGGCAGATGCCTGACGAACTGAGCGCGCCCGCGCCGTTCATCGACCTGCTGCCGGCCACCCTGGACGAGGCGCGCCACCAGATGGTCGAGAGCAGCCCGATCCTGCGTTCGGCAGAATCCGACATCGCTGCGGCCGAAAAACAATACGAAGCGGCTAAGTCTAGTTTCTATCCACGTTTTGACGCGGAGCTCGGACGGACGGCAGACAACAATCTCGACGGCTCTGTCGGCCACAACAATGAATGGCAGGCCATGCTGCGCATGAACTTCAACCTGTACGCCGGTGGTAGCAACAAGGCCGACCTGGAATCGAAGTCGTATCTGGCCAACCAGGCGCTGGATATCCGCAACAACGCCTTGCGTCAGCTCAATGAGGAGTTAGGCTTGGCATGGAATGCTCTGGACAACGCCAACGCCCAGTTGCCGATCGCCCAGCAGTATGTCGATCACAGCACCCGGGTGCGCAGCGCCTACCAGCAGCAGTTCGGTCTGGGCGAGCGAACCCTGCTTGACCTGCTCGACAGCGAGAATGAAACCTTCACTGCGCAACGTCGTCTGGTAGAAGTGAAGAACACTCAGTTGTTTACTCAGTACCGAATCAAGGCGACCATTGGTCAACTGCTGAAGAGCCAGGGTGTCGTAGCCCCCATGGCGACCGTCGTACAGAACGACCTGAAGCCAAAGGTGAACCTGCCAGGCATGAACTGAAGGCGCACCTGTCCTATCCAACCGCAAGGATGAAGAGAGCGCCGCGTGGAATCTGAAGTCAGTCGAGTACAACTCAACCATGATCCACGCAGTCAGCATGACGATCCGCTACTGGACAGCCTGCTGACCCTGTGTGTCCTGCACCAGAAGCCCGCCAGCCGGGCCATGCTGACCACCGGCCTGCCGCTGCCGGCGCAGCGCCTGAGCGTCGAGCTGCTGCCGCGCGCCGCCGCGCGCGCGGGCTTGCAGGGGCGTTTGCTGCAGCGCAAGCTCGAGCAGATCCCCAGCATGGCCATGCCGGCCATGCTGCTATTGAAGGAAGGCCGCAGCGCCGTCCTGGTCGGTTGGGAAAATGAAGACACCGCGCGCCTGCTGCTCAGCGAGAGCGACGGTGGGGAAGTGCTGGTCACCCGCGAGGCGCTGCTCAGCGACTACAGCGGCAAAGTGTTCTTCGCTCAGCCGCAGCACAAGTTCGACGTCAACCACGGCAACTTGATCCCGCGCGCCCGCTCCTGGTTCCGCGACACCCTGATGCGCAGCAAATGGCTGTACATCGACGCCATCGCCGCCAGCCTGGTGATCAACCTGATTGCCCTGGCGGCGCCGCTGTTCGTGATGAACGTCTACGACCGCGTGGTTCCCAACCAGGCCACCTCGACCCTGTGGGTGCTGGCAGTGGGTATCGCCGGTGCCTATGTCTTCGACCTCATCCTCAAGGGGTTGCGCAGCCTCTGTCTGGACCTCGCCGGCAAGAAGACCGACCTGATCATTTCCGCGACGCTGTTCGAGCGGATCGTCGGTATGTCGATGAAGTACCGCCCCGCGCGTGTCGGCAGCTTTGCGCAGAACATCCACGAGTTCCAGGGGCTGCGCGACTTCCTCGCTTCGCTCACCCTCACCAGCCTTATCGACCTGCCGTTCACCCTGCTGATCCTGATGGTGATCGCCATCATCGGTGGGCACCTGGTATGGATTCCGGTTTTGGCCTTCCCGCTGGCCCTGGGCATCGGCTATGCCCTGCAGAAACCATTGATGGCGACGATGGAGCGCACCATGGCGCTGGCTTCCGAGCGCCAGTCCAGCCTCATCGAGACCCTTGCCGGGCTGGATGCGGTGAAGGTCAACAACGCCGAGAGCGAGCGCCAGTACATGTGGGAGCAGACCCTCGGCACGCTCAGCCGCCTCGAACTGCGGGTCAAGGTGCTGTCGGGCCTGGCGATGAACATCACCATGCTGATCCAGCAGCTCGCAGGTGTGGCGATGATCTGTGTCGGCGTCTACCTGATCATCGACGGCAACCTCAGCATGGGCGGCCTGGTGGCCTGCTACATGCTCAGTGGTCGCGCGCTTGGCCCGCTGGGTCAGCTCAATGGGCTGTTGGCTCGCTACCAGCAGGCCAAGGTAACCATGGTCGCCACCGACCAGATGATGGAACTGCCCCAGGAGCGCAACTTCGAAGAGCGTCCGCTGAGCCGCCAGGTACTGCAGGGCGCGGTCGAGTTCCGCGGCGTCGAGTTCACCTACCCGAACCAGCAGAACCAGGCACTCAAGGGCATCAACCTGGTCATCCGGCCTGGTGAGAAAGTCGGCATCATCGGCCGCAGTGGTTCGGGCAAGAGCTCGCTGGCCAAGTTGATCGTTGGCCTTTATGAGGCCGACGGCGGCTCGCTGCTGGTGGATGGCGTCGATATCCGCCAGATCGACGTCAGCGAACTGCGCCACAACATCGGCTACGTGCCCCAGGATATCCAGTTGCTGGCCGGCACCCTGCGCGACAACCTGGTCAGCGGCGCCCGCTACATCGAAGACGAGCTGATCCTGCAGGCCGCAGAGCTGGCGGGCGTGCATGAGTTCGCCCGCCTGCACCCCGACGGTTACGAGCTGCAGGTCGGCGAGCGCGGCCAGAATCTCTCCGGCGGCCAGCGCCAGAACGTCGCCCTGGCCCGTGCGCTGTTGCTCAATCCGCAGATCCTGCTGCTCGACGAGCCCACCAGCGCCATGGACAACACCGGCGAAGAGCGCCTCAAGCAGCGCCTCGGCGCGGTGATCGAAGGCAAGACCGTGCTGCTGGTCACTCACCGGGCGTCGTTGCTGTCGCTGGTGGACCGGTTGATTGTCATCGATCGTGGACAGATCGTCGCGGATGGCCCGAAAGCCGCCGTCATGGAAGCGCTGAAGAAGGGGCAGATCAGTGTTGCATAAGCTGGATATCGGGCGTTTCAAGGACAACCTGCGCCGCTACTTCAAGGGCTCCGAATCGCTGGCAGGCCAGCCGCTGCCTGAGGTCAACAAGGCACTGATCGAAGATGCCCCGCGCATCGTGCGGCTGACCATCTGGGGCGTGATCGCCTTCTTCGTGTTCCTGATCGTCTGGGCCAGTGTCGCGCCCATCGATGAGGTGACGCGCGGCGAAGGCAAGGCCATCCCGTCGTCGAAGGTGCAGAAGATCCAGAACCTGGAAGGCGGGATCGTTGCGCAGATCTACGCCAAGGAAGGGGAGATCGTCGAAGTCGGCCAGCCGCTGTTGCGCCTGGACGAAACGCGCTTCGCCTCCAACGTCGACGAAACCGAGGCCTCACGCCTGGCCATGGCGCTGCGTGTACAGCGCCTGAGCGCCGAGGTCGACGACAAGCCACTGCAGATCGACGAGGAACTACGCAAGGCCGCGCCGAGCCAGGCAGCCAGCGAGCAGTCGCTGTACCAGAGCCGCCGCCAGCAACTGCAGGATGAAATCAGCGGCCTGGAGCAGCAACTGGTGCAGAAGCAGCAGGAGCTGCGCGAGTTCAACTCCAAGCGCGCCCAGTACGCCAACAGCCTGCAGTTGCTGCGCCAGGAAATCTCCATGTCCGAGCCGCTGGTGGCCCAGGGCGCGATCTCGCAGGTCGAGGTGCTGCGCCTGCGTCGCGCCGAAGTCGAGAACCGTGGCCAGATGGACTCTACCGCCCTGGCCATTCCCCGCGCCGAGGCGGCGATCAAGGAAGTGCAGAGCAAGATCGAGGAAACCCGCGGCAAGTTCCGCAGCGAGGCCCTCACCCAGCTCAACGAGGCTCGCACCGAGCTGAACAAGGCCACGGCCACCAGCAAGGCGCTGGATGACCGGGTCAACCGCACAATGGTCACATCGCCGGTGCGCGGTATCGTCAAGCAACTGCTGGTGAACACCATCGGCGGCGTGATCCAGCCGGGCAGCGACATCATCGAGATCGTGCCGCTGGACGACACCCTGGTGGTGGAAGCGAAGATCCTGCCCAAGGATATTGCCTTCCTGCACCCGGGGCAGGAGGCCACGGTCAAGTTCACCGCCTACGACTACACCATCTATGGCGGCCTGAAGGCCAAGCTCGAGCAAATCGGTGCCGACACCATCACCGATGAAGACAAGAAGACCACCTATTACCTGATCAAGCTGCGCACCGAGAAGAGCCATCTGGGCTCGGATGAGAAGCCGCTGCTGATCATCCCGGGCATGGTCGCCACGGTGGATATCCTCACCGGCAAGAAGACCATCATGAGCTACCTGCTCAAACCAATCATCAAGGCCCGCTCCGAGGCGCTGCGCGAGCGCTGATCACGACCCGGCCCGGTCCTTGTAGGAGCAACTGTCTTGTTCAAAATCTAAAGGCCAGCCCGATCCCTGTGGGAGCGGGCTTGTCCCGCGAACACGGGCGTAGCCCGTGCCAGGCAGCGCGGTGTCTTTTTCGCGGGCAAGCCCGCTCCTACAGAGGTTTTGGGCTGGTCTTTGGATTTTGAACCCCGTCAGGCCATTCCGGGCCGCATATGCATATTCGCTAAAGATATTTAAATTTCCATTCTTATGACTTTATAGTCGCTCCTACTGCGTACCTGCCGACCAATCGGCGCGCCGCACGACTCGAACCCACACGGGAAATCCCCGTGCGTTTCTGAATCGATGCGCGCCCCTGGAAGTCGCGCACTGCGTGGGAGTGAACAATGTCAGCCGCCTCGAACGCCTTGTCGTCCATCGACAGCGCGCAGCCGCAACGCTTCGAAATCCGCCCCTTCTCCGGTGCCGTCGGTGCCGAGATCATCGGGCTGGACCTGTCCCGGCCGGTCAACGCCGAGGACTTCAACCGCATCCATCGCGCCCACCTCGACCACCATGTTCTGGTGTTCCGCGACCAGCGCATCACCCCCGAACAGCAGATCGCCTTCAGCCGCCGTTTCGGCGTGCTGCAGATCCATGTGCTCAAGCAGTTCCTGCTGGAAAACCACCCCGAAATCCTGATCGTTTCCAACATCATCGAAGACGGTCGCAACATTGGCCTGGGTGATGCCGGCAAGTTCTGGCATTCGGACCTCTCCTATAAAGAGCTGCCGAGCCTCGGTTCGATGCTGCATGCCCAGGAGCTGCCCAGCGAGGGCGGTGACACCCTGTTCGCCGACATGCACAAGGCCTGGGACGCTGTGCCCGACGCGCTGCGCAAGATCGTGGAGGGGCGTAGCGCCGCGCATTCCTACACCGCCCGCTATTCGGAAACCAAGTTCGAAGGCAACTGGCGTCCGACCCTGACCGCCGAGCAACTGGCCCAGGTCAACGAAGTCATCCACCCGGTGGTGCGTACTCACCCGGAGAACGGCCGCAAGGCGCTGTTCGTCAGTGAGGGCTTCACCACTCGCATCGTCGGCCTGCCCGATGACGAAAGCCGCGATGTACTGCAGCAGCTCTACACCCTGAGCGTGCTCGAGCAGAACATCTACCGCCACGCCTGGCAGCCCCACGACATGGTGTTCTGGGACAACCGTTCGTTGATCCACCTGGCTGCCGGCTGCCCTGCGCACCTGCGCCGCAAGCTCTACCGCACCACCATCCAGGGCGATGCCCCGTTCTGACGACTGAGGACTCTCATCATGCGTAAATCCATCAGCCGCCTGGCGGCCAGCATCGGCCTGGGCGCGAGCCTGATCGTAGGCGGCCTCGCGGCGCCGGCAGTGGCCCAGGCCGAAGGCAAGATCCGTATCGCCGAGCAGTTCGGCATCGTGTACCTGTTGCTCAACGTCGTTCGTGACCAGCAACTGATCGAGAAGCACGGCAAGGAGCAGGGCATCGACATTCAGGTCGACTGGGCGCAGCTTTCCGGCGGCGCGGCGATCAACGACGCGTTGCTGTCGGGCTCGGTGGACATCGCCGGTGCCGGCGTCGGGCCGCTGCTGACCGTCTGGGATCGCACCTACGGTCGGCAGAACGTCAAGGCCGTGGCCTCGCTGGGCAATTTCCCGTACTACCTGGTCAGCAGCAATCCCAATGTGAAGACCATCGCCGACATTTCCGAGAAGGACCGTATCGCCGTGCCGGCGGTGGGTGTTTCGGTGCAGTCGCGCTTCCTGCAGTACGCGGCGGCCAAGCAGTGGGGCGACAAGGAGTACAACCGCCTCGACAAGTACACCCTGGCCGTGCCGCATCCGGATGCCACAGCCGCGCTGCTGGCCGGCGGCACCGAACTCAACGGGCATTTCTCCAACCCGCCGTTCCAGGACCAGGCCCTGGCCAACAAGAACGTGCACATCGTGCTCAACAGCTATGACCTGCTCGGCCCCAACTCGCCGACCCTGCTGTTCGCCACCGAGAAATTCCGCAAGGACAACCCCAAGACCTACAAGGCATTCATCGATGCGCTCGCCGAAGCCGCCGACTTCGCCCAGAAAGACAAGGCCGCAGCCGCCGACACTTACATCCGCGTGACCAAGGCCAAGATCGATCGCGATGCGTTGATCAAGCTGATCGACAATCCGCAGTACGAGTTCACCATCACGCCGAAGAACACTTACCCGCTGGCCGAATTCCTCTACCGGGTCGGCGCCATCAAGCACAAGCCCGAGTCGTGGAAGGACTACTTCTTCCAGGATGAGCGCCCATTGCAAGGGAGCTGATCGACCATGACCGCCCCATTGCCAGGCCACACGGCCAGCAACCTGAGCCGTGTCGACACCCCACCGCTGCTCAAGGTGGACAATCTCAGCCTCGAATACCGCACCGCGCAGCGCGTGGTGCGGGCCACTCACCAGGTCAGCTTCGAAGTCGATCGCGCCGACCGCTTCGTGCTGCTGGGCCCATCCGGGTGCGGCAAGTCGACCTTGCTCAAGGCCGTGGCCGGCTTCATCGAGCCGCGCGAAGGGCAGATCCTGTTGCAGGGCCAGCCGGTCAAGGGCCCAGGCCCTGACCGCATCGTCGTGTTCCAGGAGTTCGACCAGTTGCCGCCATGGAAGACGGTCAAGCAGAACGTCATGTTTCCGCTGCTGGTCTCGGGCCAGCTCAAGCGCGCCGAAGCCGAGGCGCGGGCGCTGCACTATCTGGAGAAGGTCGGCCTGGCCGCCTTCGCCGATGCCTACCCACACACCTTGTCTGGCGGCATGAAGGCGCGCGTGGCGATTGCCCGCGCGTTGGCCACGCAGCCGAAGGTGCTGCTGATGGACGAGCCCTTCGCCGCGCTCGACGCCCTGACCCGGCGCAAGATGCAGGAAGAATTGCTGCTGTTGTGGGAAGAGGTGCGCTTCACGCTGCTGTTTGTCACCCACTCTATCGAGGAGGCGCTGGTGGTGGGCAACCGCATCCTCTTGTTGTCGCCGCATCCGGGACGGGTACGGGCCGAGGTGCACAGCCACCAATACGATCTGGGCAGCCTGGGTGGCAGCGATTTCCAGGCCAGCGCCCGGCGTATCCATCGCCTGCTGTTCGACGAAGCCGGTGAGCCGGAGCAGGCCTCGGACCTGGGCTTCAACGATATCCGCATCGCTTACTGACAGGAGGAGCCTGCGCATGACGACCACACCTGCACGCCAGGAATACGAAGTGCCGCTGCAGCCCCTGCCAGGGCTTTCGCTGGAGCGCGATCTGCCGCTTGCCCAACGTCTGTGGCAACAGGCCTGGTTGCGCAAGACAGTGATTCTTGTACTGCTCGCCTTGATCTGGGAGGCGGTGGCGCGCTACACCGCCAACGACCTGCTGCTGCCGACCTTTCTGCAAACTGCGGCGGCATTCTGGGACGGTATGGCCAGTGGCGAGCTGCCGGCCAAGGTCGGCGTCTCGCTGGTGGTGCTGCTCAAGGGCTATGTGCTGGGGATCGTACTGGCCTTCGGTTTGACCAGCCTGGCGGTCTCGACCCAGTTCGGCCGCGACCTGCTCGGCACCCTGACCTCCATGTTCAACCCACTGCCGGCCATCGCACTGTTGCCGCTGGCCCTCTTGTGGTTTGGCCTGGGCGACAACAGCCTGATCTTCGTGCTGGTGCATTCGGTGCTCTGGGCACTGGCGCTCAACACCTACGCGGGCTTTCTCGGGGGGTCCGAGACCCTGCGCATGGCCGGGCGCAACTATGGCCTGCGTGGGTTGCGACTGGTGCTGCACATCCTGGTGCCGGCGGCATTGCCGTCGATTCTCTCGGGTCTGAAGATCGGCTGGGCCTTCGCCTGGCGCACCCTGATCGCCGCCGAGCTGGTGTTCGGCGCCAGCAGCGGCAAGGGCGGGCTGGGCTGGTACATCTTCCAGAACCGCAACGAGCTGTACACCGACAAGGTGTTTGCCGGGCTGGCGGTGGTGATCCTGATCGGCTTGCTGGTGGAGGGCCTGGTGTTCAATACCCTCGAGCGGTTGACCGTACGGCGTTGGGGGATGCAGAGGTAGTTCCGCGTGGGAGCAGTTTCTGGGCCTCGGGAAACAATGCCTCGTTATCAGGGGGCGGCAGCTTTTCTACGATGCCCGTGCGGTACATAAATCAACGTATGGAGAAAATCGTATGAAATCACTGATCACAGCCCTTGCTCTGAGCCTCGCCGCCTTGGCCCCAACCGCGTTTGCCGACAATCACAATGCGCCGAGTGGTGCAACTACCCGAGGTGTTGCCCCTGTCGTAGGTATGCCGTGCGAGCCGGGATACAAGCTGGTCGGCGATGACTGCGTACTCGCCAACATCGAGTTTGAGTAAACCCTGGGCGCTTGTCGAGCTCACCTGTGCCTGCGTCATTCGCAGGCACACTCGCGTGTTTCGCAGCGCGGATGCCTGGTTCGCGCGCCATCAGACCATGTATCGAGCTGCTGCATTACTCAGCGTCCTGCGAATCTCATCCCTCAGCGCCTCCGGCTGCTCGACCACCACCGCCTCCCCCTGGCCCAGCACCCACCAGCGCAACGTCCAGCCGTCTTCTACCGTCGCCCGCAATCGATGGCCATGTTGCAGCGCCGTCAACTGCATGTTCGCGCTCAACGGCACTTCTCGCAGCTGTCGCGCCAGCTGATCGCTGACCCACGCCTGCAGTTCCAGCCCCGTGCCCTGGCGGGGCTGCTGCGGGTCGCCGCGCAGGTAGTCCAGCAAGTCAAAATTGCCACGCGGCTCGCCCATGGCGCTGGCCGACCAATGCCAGCCGAATGGAATGCTCTTGTCATTGCGCTCCAGCGGGAAGATCAGCGACAACTCGTTGAGGTCGCGCTCGACTGTGCGCTTGCTGACATTGAAGCCGACATCGCGCAGTCGCCAGACCAGTTCGGCGCTGGTGACTCCCGGTGAACGGCTGGGCAATTGACGCAGCAGCGCCCACTGGCGGCTGAGGGTGGCGCGGGTAGTGGCGAACGGCAAAGGGTAACGTCCTTGTCTAGGCTTGCGGCATTAGCATGGCGGGCACCGCGGCAGATGGCAATTCGCTACTTTGCGCTGAGATCGCGGAACCGCGATTTGGTTGCGTCGAGGTGAATCGTTCGCGACAGGTTTCGTCGTGTCGTCGCGCAGAATCGCCTCATCACAGTCGAGGTCGGAACTGTGGGACGTTCAATGAGGATGAACATGTCTGCTGCCAGCAATATCCATTCGCTGCTCGCCCGTCTCCTGCCCGAGCGCATCGTGCCTGAGCCAGCCATTCCACGGCGACACCTGCGCCTGTTCGCTGGCGTCGGCATGCCCACCCAGTGGGCGGTGCTGGGTGAGCGCTCTGCGCTGGTGAGCCGTCTGGACGAGGCAGTGGATGTGCAGGCGATCTACACCGACCTGCGGCACCAGGCACTGGAGGGCAATGCCGCGGTGCTCAACGACCTGGGCTGGATCTGGCTCAATGGCCGCTACTGGCGCGCCGACACGGCGCTGGCCAGCCATCTGCTGCGCATGGCAGCGTTGCAGGGCAATGCTGCAGCCTGGTTCAACCTGGGGCAGCAGCACTATTTCGGCAAGGGCGTGGCGGTGTGCTATGCCACCGCTGCGGAGCATTACCGGCATGCTTTCGAGCGGGGGCTGTCGCACGCTGCCGCGGCCCTGGGCGACCTGTACGAGGAAGAAGTCTGCGATGCCGATCAGGACTGGGAGGTGGACCTGGCCGAGGCTTACCAGTGGTTCCTGCGCGGAGCCCAGCGTGGCGAGGCACGTTGCCGGTTCGAGGTGGGTTACCGGCTGCTGTATGGACTGCATGTCGAACCGGATACGCGGGCGGCGCTGTACTGGCTGGAGCTCGCGGCAGGGGCAGGGGTGATGCAGGCGGCCGAGGAACTGGCAGTGCATTTCAGTCGCCGCGATGGGGCGCGCTACCTGGAATGGCGCGATCAGGCGATCGCCTTGGGCAGCACCCTGGCCTTGACCATGAAGCTGGAGGATCAGGTTCAGTCTTGAGTCCGGTGGGGTGGTGGTGAGGCCTTCGCGGGCGCGTGGGAGCGGGCTTGCCCGCGAAGGCCTCGCCACCGATCCCGGTTGTAAACACACTGTTCATCGCCCCCGGTTGACGAGGGGGGGAGGGCTGAGCGTATATTGATAGTTAGCAAACTATGAATATCCTCGGTTCCTCCATATGACACTCGATGCACTGCACCTGAAAGTCAGCAGCGGCATGGTCGTTGCCGGTCGTCACTGGCGACGCATCTGCCATGCGGCGCTGACCGGCTATGGCATCTCCGAGGCCTGCGCGGTGCCGTTGCTGATGATCGTGCGCCTGGGCGATGGCGTGCATCAGGTGGCCGTGGCCCAGGCCGCCGGCCTGGAAAGCCCGTCGCTGGTGCGTCTGCTCGACCAACTGTGCAAGGCCGGGCTGGTGTGCCGCACCGAGGATCCGCTCGACCGACGCGCCAAGGCGCTGAGCCTGACCGCCGAAGGACGTACCCTGGCCGAATCCATCGAGCGCGAGCTGGTGCGCCTGCGTCGCGAGGTGTTGCATGGCATCTCGGCTGCCGACCTGGAAGCGACCCTGCGGGTGATCCGTGCCTTCGAAGTCGCTGCACAGGGGACGTCGGCGTGAACGGCTTCTTCAGTTCAGTGCCGCCTGCCCGCGACTGGTTCTACGGCGTGCGTACCTTCGCCGCGTCGATGATTGCCCTGTACATCGCCTTGCTGATGCAACTGCCGCGCCCCTACTGGGCGATGGCCACGGTCTATATCGTCTCCAGCCCCTTCGTCGGCCCCACCAGTTCCAAGGCGCTGTACCGCGCGGTCGGCACGCTGCTCGGTGCGGGTGGTGCGGTGCTGCTGGTGCCGCCGCTGGTGCAGTCGCCCTTGTTGCTGAGCATCGCCATCGCCCTGTGGACCGGCACCTTGCTGTTTCTCTCGCTGAACCTGCGCACGGCCAACAACTACATGCTGATGCTGGCCGGCTACACCTTGCCGATGATTGCCCTGGCCGTGGTCGACAACCCGCTCGCGGTGTTCGATGTCGCCTCTTCGCGGGCCCAGGAAATCTGCCTTGGCATCGTCTGCGCCGCCGTGGTGGGAGCGATCTTCTGGCCGCGTCGTCTGGCGCCGGTGGTGATGGGCGCCACGGGCACCTGGTTTGGCGAGGCGATCCGCTACAGCGATCTGTACCTGAGCCGAGAAGCTGTGGCCGACAAGGTCGCGGGTTTGCGCGGCTCGATGGTTGCCACCTTCAACAGCCTGGAGCTGATGATCGGCCAGCTCGGCCACGAAGGCGCCGGCCCGCACACCGTGAAGAACGCCCGCGAGCTGCGCGGCCGGATGATTCACCTGCTGCCGGTGATCGATGCCCTCGACGACGCGCTGGTCGCCCTCGAAGGCCGTGCGCCGGAGCAGTTCGCACAGGTCCAGCCGCTGCTGGCATCGGCCCGCGAGTGGCTCAAGGGCACCGCCGACAGCGCTTCGGTCGCGCGCTGGACCGCGCTGCACGAGCAGATCGACCGCCTGCAACCGCGCGCCGATGCGCTCGACCAGCGTCACGCCCTGCTGCTGTCCAACGCCCTCTACCGCCTCAGCGAATGGCTCGATCTCTGGCAGGACTGCTGCACCCTGCAGCATGCACTGCGCCTGGACGACACCAAGCCCTGGCGGGCGGTCTACCGTCATTGGCGGCTGGGCCGCCTGACGCCATTCTTCGACCGCGGCCTGATGCTGTATTCGGTGTTCTCCACCGTCACCGCGATCGTCGTCGCCTGTGGCCTGTGGATCGGGCTGGGGTGGAACGACGGCGCCAGTGCCGTGATCCTCGCCGCCGTGGCCTGCAGCTTCTTTGCGGCGATGGACGACCCAGCGCCGCAGATCTACCGCTTTTTCTTCTGGACGCTGATGTCGGTGATCTTCTCCAGCGTCTACCTGTTCCTGGTGCTGCCGAACCTGCACGACTTCCCGATGCTGGTGCTGGCATTCGCCGTACCCTTCATCGTGGTCGGCACCCTCACCGTGCAGCCGCGCTTCTACCTCGGCACCCTGCTGACCATCGTCAACACCTCGACCTTCATCAGCATCCAGGGCGCCTACGACGCCGACTTCTTCACCTTCCTCAATGCCAACCTGGCAGGCCCGGTGGGGCTGCTGTTTGCCTTCATCTGGACCCTGGTGGTGCGCCCGTTCGGTGTGGAGCTGGCCGCCAAGCGCATGACCCGCTTCACCTGGCGCGACATCGTCGAGATGACCGAGCCTGCGACCTTGGCTGAACAGCGCAAGGTAGGCGTGCAGATGCTCGATCGCCTGATGCAGCATCTGCCGCGCCTGTCGCAGACCGGCCAGGACAGCGGCATCGCCCTGCGCGACCTGCGTGTGGGCCTGAACCTGCTCGACCTGCTGGCCTACATGCCGCGCGTGGGCCAGCAGGCCCGTGAGCGCCTGCAGACCGTCATCGAGGAAGTCGGCGGCCACTACTCGAATTGCCTGCGTGCCGGCGAGCGCCTGCACGCACCTGCAGCGCTGCTGCGCAACATGGAGCGGGCACGCCTGGCGTTGGCGCCTGACCAACTGAACGAGCGCGGCGAGCCCCGTGTCCACCTGCTGCATGCCCTGGCCGGCTTGCGCCTGGCACTGTTGCCAGGCGTCGAGGTGATGCTCGAGCCGGTCGAACAACCGCAACTGCCACCTGGAATCGACGGAGCGCCGCTGTGATCGGTGAACTGGATATCAGCGGGGTGTTCCTGCCCACGCTGCTGGTGATGATGTTTGCCACCTACCTGCTGTTCCTGGGCGTGCACGCTGTGCTGGTGCGCCTGCATTTCTACCGCCTGGTCTGGCACCGGGCGTTGTTCAACGTTGCCCTCTACGCCGTACTGCTGGGTGCGGTGGATCACTTTTGCCGAAGCCTGATGCTGCCATGAAAAAACCGTTGTTGACCTTGGGCCGTGTGGTCCTGACATTGCTGGTGGTGACCTTCGCGGCCGTGCTGGTCTGGCAGATGGTCGTGTACTACATGTTCGCCCCCTGGACCCGCGACGGCCATATCCGCGCCGACGTGATTCAGATCGCCCCGGATGTGTCCGGGCTGATCCAGAAGGTCGAGGTGCGCGACAATCAGGTGGTCAAGCGTGGTGACGTGCTGTTCACCATCGACCAGGACCGCTTCGGCCTGGCCTTGCGCCAGGCCCGGGCGACCCTGGCCGAGCGCGAGGAAACCCTGGCCCAGGCCGCCCGCGAAACCCGGCGCAATCGCAAGCTGGGCAACCTGGTGGCGGCCGAGCAGCTTGAAGAGAGCCAGTCGCGCGAGGCCCGTGCCCGCTCGGCGGTGAGCGAGGCGCAGGTGGCGGTCGATACCGCCCAGCTCAACCTCGACCGTTCGGTGGTGCGCAGCCCGGTGGATGGCTACCTCAACGACCGCGCCCCGCGTGCCCATGAGTTCGTCACGGCGGGCCGGCCAGTGCTGTCGGTGGTCGACAGTGCCTCGTACCATGTCGATGGCTATTTCGAGGAAACCAAGCTCAGTGGCATCCATGTCGGCGATGCCGTGGACATCCGCGTGATGGGCGATGACACGCGCCTGCGCGGCCATGTCGAAAGCCTGTCGGCAGGGATCGAGGACCGTGACCGCGTCAGTGGCGCCAACCTGTTGCCCAACGTCAACCCGGCGTTCAGCTGGGTGCGCCTGGCCCAGCGGATCCCGGTGCGCATCGCCTTCGATGAGGTGCCGGCAGATTTCCGCATGATCGCCGGGCGTACCGCGACAGTGTCGATCATCGAGGGCCCGCGGCCATGAAGCGCCTGATGCTGGCAGGGCTGGCGCTGTCGCTGGGGGCCTGCGCCATGGTCGGCCCCGACTACCAGGTGCCCGAGGATGCCGCGGTGCAGCGCAGCGACCTGAACGGCCCGTTGCGCCAGGATGCCGCGAGCGTGGTGTCGGCACCGGTGCCGGATGATTGGTGGCAGTTGTACCAGGACCCGCGCCTCAATGCGCTGGTGCGCCAGGCGTTGAGCGCCAACACCGAGTTGCGCGTGGCGGCGGCGAATATCGCCAAGGCCCGCGCGCAGGTCGAGGTCGCCGAGTCGCAGGGGGGCTTCAGCGGCGGCGCTAAGGCCGGTGCCCAGCGTCTGCAGGAGTCCGGCGAAGCGTTCCTGCTGCCGGAGAAAGTCCCGGTGGCCAACATCGGCGAGGCGATTCTCAGCGCCTCGTACCAGTTTGACCTGTGGGGCACCTTCAAGCGCGGCACCGAAGCTGCCAAGGCCAATGCCGACGCGGTGCAGGCAGCCGCCGACACCGCGCGCATCACCCTGGTGGCCGATGTGGTCAAGGCCTACACCCAGGTGTGCTCGGCCAATGAGGAGTACCACATCGCCCGCGAATCGCTCGACCTGCAGCAGCAGAGCGTGCAGTTGAACCAGCGCCTGCGCGATGCCGGCCGTGGCGACGAGACCCTCGTCACTCGCTCGCAGACCCAGTTCAAGTCGTTGCGCGCCGAGCTGCCGCGCTTCAAGGCCGAGCGCGAGGCTGGGCTCTATACCCTCGCCGCATTGCTGGCCAAACCGGTCGACCAGTTGCCGCCTGGCACCGCCGAGTGCGCCGAGCTGCCGCATCTGGCCCAACTGATTCCTGTGGGCGATGGCGCGGCGCTGCTCAAGCGCCGTCCCGACGTGCGTCAGGCCGAGCGCCAACTGGCGGCTGCCACCGCGACCATTGGCGTGGCCACCGGCGCCCTGTATCCGAACATCAGCATTGGTGCCCAGGTCGGCACCATCGGCATTCTTGATAACCTCGGCGAGCCTTCGACCAACCGCTGGGGCTTCGGCCCGCAGATCAGCTGGGCCATCCCAACCAACGGCACCCGCGCCCGGATCCGCGAAGCCGAAGCCTCGACCCAGGCCGCGCTGGCGCATTTCGATGGCGTGGTGCTCAACGCCATCCGCGAAACCCAGACCCGCCTGGCGCAGTACAGCGCCCTGCTGGACCGTCGCGATGCCCTGGCCGACGCCGAGCGTTCGGCGCAGGAAGCGGCCGACCAGACCCATCGCCGCTATGAGGCCGGGCGCGAGTCGTTCCTCGCCGACCTGCAGGCGACCCGCGCCTACACCGACGTGCGTGCGCAACTGGCGGCAGCCAATACCCAGGTGGCGATGGGACAGATCGGCGTGTTCCTGGCGCTGGGTGGTGGCTGGAAGGCCACAGCGGGGCAGTGAGTAGCACCGCGTCGTTGTATTGGTGAGTTTGTAGGAGCGGGCTTGCCCGCGAAGCAGGCGCCGCGATTCCACGGTCACACCGCATGGAAAACGTTTGCGCATTTCCCGGTCCGACACTCAAGTATTCCCCCGCGACGCCGATCTATTAGCACCAGCGTCCCGGAAGAGGACGCGATTTCCCGTTCAATATGAAGCGGGTGGTCAGCGTGATCAGGACGATCCCGGCCTCTTGCCAGGAGCTTCGCAATGTCTCGACCCCGTGCCCGGATTGCCTCGCAACTCGGCATCGCCCTCGCCATCGTGCTGGCGCTGGTGATCACCGGCAGTACCCTGTTCGCCCTGCGCTCGCTGGACGACGCCAACCTCGCCACCCGCCAGCAACACCTGGCCAGTGAAGCGCGGCTGCTGGCCGACCAGCTCGATACCTTCCACGGCTCGCTCAAGGACAACACCCAGCGCCTGAGTGGCCTGTTCGAGCGCCGTTTCGCCTCGGGCCTGTCGCTGCATGCCGGCGAGACCGTGCAGGTAGCCGGCCAGGCCACGCCCGCCCTGTACCTGGGCGACCAGCTGATGAACAACGACTTCAGGGTCGTCGATGAATTCCAGCAGATGACTGCCGGCATCGCGACGCTGTTCGTGCGCAGCGGCGATGACTTCGTGCGCATCACCACCAACCTCAAGAAGCAGGACGGCAGCCGCGCCATCGGCACGCAGCTGGATCGCCAGCACCCGGCCTACGCCAAGCTGCTCGCCGGGCAGATGTATGTAGGGCGTGCGCTGCTGTTCGACCGCAACTACATGACCCGCTACGTGCCGGTGAGCGATGCCAGCGGCCGGGTGATCGCCGTGCTGTTCGTCGGCTTCGACTACACCGATGCGCAGAATGCGCAGTTCGCCAATCTCAAGCGCTTCCGCATCGGCCAGACCGGCTCGCTGGCGCTGCTCGACAACCAGGGGCAGTGGCTGGTGCCGCCTGCGGGCGTGGCCGATCCGCAGGCTGCGGTTGCCGCAGTGGCCGGCCTGGGCGCCAAGGGCCGCTTCTGGACCAACGGCCAGCAGCAACTGTTCAGCGTGGTCGAACCCTTTGCCGAGGGGCCGTGGACTGTTGTGGCGAGCATGCCCGAGGCGGAAATCCGCGAGGTGACCTGGAGTGTCGGCCTGCGCCTGGCGATCGGCAGCCTGCTGGCGATGGTCCTGGCCGTGCTCGCCACGCTCTGGCTGCTGCGGCGCAAGCTGCGCCCGCTGGACGATCTGGTGCGCCAGGCCGAAGCCCTGGGCGCGGGTGATCTCAGTGCGCGCCTGGCGGTGACCAGCGAAGACGAGATTGGCCAACTGGCGCGCAGCTTCAACCAGATGGGGAATGCCCTGGCGACCATGGTCGAGCACATTCGCAGTGCTTCCGAGCAGGTCAGCGCGCGCTCGCGCTCCCTGGCCGGGCTTTCGTCTGGTGCCTGCGAGGGCATGGAGCAGCAGTCAGGCGAGATCACCAGCATGGCTGGCGCTGTCGAGGAGTTCAGCGCCACGTCGATGAACATCGCCGAGAACATGGCCGGCACCGAGCGCATGGCCCAGGACAACGCCCAGCAGACGCGCATCGGCCGCAGCGCCATGGACCAGGCGTCCGTCTCGCTCAAGCAGATCGCCGAGGCGCTGGGCGGCACCGCCACGGTGATGGACAGCCTGGGCGCACGGTCGCAGGAAATCGGCGGCATCGTCGGGGTCATCACCGCGATTGCCGAGCAGACCAACTTGCTGGCGCTCAACGCCGCCATCGAGGCGGCCCGCGCTGGCGAGCAGGGCCGTGGTTTCGCCGTGGTCGCCGACGAAGTGCGTGGCCTGGCGGCGCGCACGCGTCAGGCCACCGACGAGATTTCCGGGATGATCGCCAGTATCCAGCAGCAGACCGGGCATGCCATCAGCACCCTGGAGCAGGGCAATCGCCTGATGCAGGAAGGCCTGGAACGCAACGACAAGGTCGCCGAGGCACTGGCGCGCATCGACGAGCAGAGCCGCGCGGCGGGCGAGCAGTTCACGGCCATCAGCACTGCGACCCAGGAGCAGAGCAGCACCGCGAACCTGCTCAGCCGTAACCTGCAGAGCATCGCCCAGGCCAACAGCGAGCAGCACGACGTGGCCAATGAACTGGCGGCCACGGCCAAGGAGCTCGAGGGCCTGGCCGGGCAGTTGCGCCAGGAAGTGGATCGCTTCCGGGTCGGCGGTTGACCTGATCGGACCAGGGCTGCGATGCGGCCCTGGATGCAAGTTTTTCCGCAACATCGTCGATCCCTTCCTAGACTTGTAAGTCTCCACGAGAACTGGTCCAGGAAGAGAAGATCGCCATGTCCCAGTCGCCATCCCTGCAGCAACTGCAAGTGCCCAACCCTTTTCTGCAGCGCCATCTGGGCCCCGATGCCAGCGAGCAGAGCGCCATGCTCGCGGCCCTGGGCGTTGCCAGTCGCGATGCCCTGATCGAGCAGACTGTCCCGCCAGGTATCCGCTTTGGTCGCCCGCTTGACCTGCCCCCCGCCCTCGACGAGCAGGCGGCCCTGGCCAGGCTGGCCGGATACGCCGGGCAGAACCAGGTGTGGACCAGCCTGATCGGCATGGGCTATCACGGCACCGTCACGCCAACCGTCATCCTGCGCAACGTGCTGGAAAACCCTGGTTGGTACACGGCCTATACACCGTATCAGCCCGAGATCGCTCAGGGCCGCCTCGAGGCGCTGCTCAACTTCCAGCAGATGATCATCGACCTCAGTGGCCTGCCGCTGGCCAACGCGTCGCTGCTCGATGAGGCGACCGCCGCCGCCGAGGCCATGGCCCTGGCCAAGCGGGTTGCACGCAGCAAGAGCAATGCGTTCTTCGCCGACGAGCACTGCCACCCCCAGACGCTCTCGGTCTTGCGAACCCGTGCCGAAGGTTTCGGCTTCGAGCTGATCGTCGATTCGCTGGAAAACCTCGGCAAGCACTCGGTGTTCGGCGCGCTGCTGCAGTACCCCGACACCCATGGCGAGGTCCGCGACCTGCGGCCGCTGATCGAGCACCTGCACGGTCAGCAGGCGCTGGCGTGCGTTGCCGCCGACCTGTTGAGCCTGGTGGTGCTGACACCGCCTGGCGAAACCGGGGCCGACGTGGTGCTTGGGTCGAGCCAGCGCTTCGGTGTGCCGATGGGCTATGGCGGGCCTCATGCTGCGTATTTCGCCTGTCGTGACGATTACAAGCGGGCGATGCCTGGGCGCATCATCGGCGTGTCCCGCGATGCCCGTGGCAACACCGCCCTGCGCATGGCCCTGCAGACCCGCGAGCAACACATCCGCCGCGAGAAGGCCAACTCCAACATCTGCACCGCCCAGGTGTTGCTGGCCAATATCGCCGGCTTCTACGCCGTCTACCATGGGCCCGACGGCCTGCGGCGCATTGCCCAGCGTGTGCAGCGCCTGACCCAGATCCTGGCGGCCGGGCTGCAGGCCAAGGGCATCAAGCGCCTCAACCAGCACTTCTTCGACACCCTCACCCTTGACGTGGGCGGCACCCAGGCCGCGATCATCGAAAGTGCCGAAGAGGCGCGCATCAACCTGCGCATCCTAGGGCGCGGGCACCTGGGCGTGAGCCTGGACGAGACCTGTGACGAAGCGACGGTACTCAAGCTGTTCGACGTCTTCCTTGGTGTCGACCATGGTCTGGACGTCGCCACCCTCGACCAGCAGCCCCTGCCCCCGGCGGTGCCGGACACTCTGCTGCGCAGCACGCCGCTGCTCGAACACCCGGTGTTCAACCTGCACCACAGCGAAACCGAGATGCTGCGTTACCTCAAGCAGCTGGAGAACAAGGACCTGGCGCTGAACCAGTCGATGATCCCGCTGGGCTCGTGCACCATGAAGCTCAACGCCACCAGCGAGATGATCCCCATCACCTGGCCTGGCTTCGCCCTGCTGCATCCCTTCGCACCGGCCGCACAGGTGCAGGGCTACAAGGCGATGATCGACGAGCTGGAGGCTTGGCTGTGCGCGATCACCGGGTTCGATGCGATCTGCATGCAGCCCAACTCCGGCGCCCAGGGTGAATATGCCGGGCTGATGGCCATCACCCGTTATCACCGCAGCCGTCATCAACCGCAGCGCACCCTGTGCCTGATTCCGTCGTCGGCCCATGGCACCAACCCGGCGTCGGCGCAGATGGCGGGCATGGAGGTGGTGATCGTCGACTGCGACGAGGCGGGCAATGTCGACCTCGATGATCTCAAGGGCAAGGCGCGCCAAGCCGGGGATCGATTGTCGTGCCTGATGGTCACCTACCCCTCGACCCATGGGGTGTACGAGGAGGGCATTCGCGAAATCTGCGAGGTGGTCCATCAACAGGGCGGGCAGGTGTACATGGACGGCGCCAACCTCAACGCCCAGGTGGGCCTGGCGCGCCCGGCGGATATCGGTGCCGACGTCTCGCACATGAACCTGCACAAGACCTTCTGCATCCCTCACGGCGGTGGTGGGCCGGGCATGGGGCCGATCGGGGTGCGGGCGCACCTGAAGCCTTTCGTCGCCAGCCATCCGGTGGTGCCTGTAGCGGGCCTGGACCCGAACAACAGCGCTGTCAGCGCAGCGCCCTGGGGCAGTGCCAGTATCTTGCCGATCAGCTGGATGTATATCGCCCTGATGGGGCCGCAACTGGCCGATGCCAGCGAGGTGGCGATCCTCAGCGCCAACTACCTGGCCAGTCGCCTGGCGGGGGCCTTTCCGGTGCTCTATCGCGGACGTAACCAGCGGGTCGCCCATGAATGCATCCTCGACCTGCGTCCGCTCAAGGCGCAGACCGGGATCACCGAGGAGGACGTGGCGAAGCGCCTGATGGACTATGGCTTCCATGCGCCGACCATGTCGTTCCCGGTGCCGGGCACGCTGATGGTCGAGCCGACCGAGAGTGAGTCGAAGGCGGAGCTGGATCGCTTTGTCGAGGCGATGCTGGCGATCCGTGACGAGATCGCTCAGGTGCAGGAGGGGAACTGGCCGGCGGACGATAACCCGCTCAAGCATGCGCCGCACACGCTGGCCGATGTACTGGGGCCCTGGGATCGGCCCTATGGTCTGGAGCAGGCGGTCGCACCCAGTGCGCATGTGCGCTTGCACAAGTACTGGCCGGCGGTGAACCGGGTGGACAACGTGTACGGCGATCGCAACCTGTTCTGTGCTTGCGTGCCGGTGGACGCGTATCGCTGAGCCCGGGCCTGCTGTGGAGGCGGTGCTGCGCGGGTCTGTGCGCGCAGCCCGCTCCCGCAGCGGGCGTGGGGGGCAGGTTACTGAGCGGTGAGGTTACGGGCCAGGATTGCGTTGGCCAGTTCCATGTCGCTGGCCTGGACACCAGGGTTGTCGGCGCGCACCTGACGCATCGCCGCTTCCAGGTAAGGGCCGCGGATCGATCCTTCGCTCGCCACGAAGCTGCCGGCATCGTCCTGGGCGGCCGCGACGAGCTTGTGGTCCTTGAACGTCAGGTAGGTGGAACCGGTGGTCGCACCGGACGAAATGACGTTGCGCCAGAAGCCGTCGGCCATGGCGGAGCCGATCGGCAGGGACAGCAGGGCAGCAGCCGCAATGGCGGTTTTGAAACGCATGTGAATTACCTCGAACGATGAGGGCGGGTGATGCGAGTTTGGATCGCCGCGCGGGCCGCAAGTTCCTTTGCACGCTGCGTATGCCGGGCGCTCAGGCACATACCCGCAGGACTTCTTCCAGGCTGGTCAGGCCCCTGGCCACCCGGTCTTCACCGCAGCGGCGCAGCTCGCGCATGCCCTGTGCCAGAGCCTGCTGGCGCAGGCTGGCAAGTTCGCTGCCCGGGCCAATCCGGGCTCGCAGGGCGTCGTCGAGCACGAGCAGTTCGAACAGCCCGGTGCGCCCCTGGTAACCGGTGCCGCGACAGAGGCGACACGCCGCTTCACGTGTGCCAGGACATCCCTTGCAGGCGCTGCAGAAGGTGCGTGCCAGGCGCTGGGCCATCACGCCGATCAACGTGGCCTTTATCAGGTAATCGGCCACACCCAGCTCCTGCAGGCGAGTAATGGCGCTGCAAGCGTCGTTGGTGTGCAGGGTCGATAGCACCAGGTGTCCGGTCAGCGCTGCTTGCACCGCCACCTGGGCGGTTTCGCGGTCGCGTATCTCGCCGATCATGATGATGTCCGGGTCCTGGCGCAGCAGAGCGCGCACGCCGTTGGCAAAGCCGAGGTCGAGGCTGGGTTGGACCTGCAACTGATTGAAGCCGGGCTCCAGGCGCTCGATCGGATCTTCGATGGTGCACAGGTTGACCTGTGGCGTAGCCAGGTGCTTTAGGCTGGCGTAGAGCGTGCTGGTCTTGCCCGAGCCGGTGGGGCCGGTGAGCAGAATGATGCCTTGGCGTTTTGCCAACAGCGCGTGCCACTGACCCAGCAAGGTCCCTTCGAGCCCCAGGCGCTCCAAGTCTTCGTGCAGCTGTTCGGGGTCGAAGAGGCGCAACACCAGTTTTTCGCCGAACGGTGTCGGCAGGGTCGACAGGCGCAGCTCCACCTGCGCGTTGCCGGGCAGGCGGCTTTTCAGGCGTCCATCCTGTGGGCGGCGTTTCTCGGCGACATCCATGCGCCCCAGGTGCTTGAGGCGGCTGACCAGCGCCAGGACCACGCTGGCCGGAAACAGGTAGACCGTATGCAGCAGGCCGTCGATACGGTAGCGCAGGCGGCCCTCGTCGCGCTGCGGCTCGAGATGGATATCGCTGGCGCGCTGCTCGATGGCGTACTGCAGCAGCCAATCGACGATATGCACGATGTGCGCATCGTCGGCGCTGATGGCGCCGCCGCGCCCACCGAGCTCCAGCAACTGCTCAAGTTCGCCCAGGCTTGCCCGCTGCTGCTGGTGGGCGCCCTGTACGGATCGCGACAGGCGCTGGAACGTGTCGCCAAGCTGGCGCAGTTGTACAGGGCTGGCCAGCACCCGGCGAATCGGCTGGCCGAGGCTGCGGCTCAGGTCGGCTTCCCACTCGCGTTGGTAGGGTTGTGCGCTGGCCACCGTAACACCGGTCGCGTCCATGGCCACGGCAAGGATGCCGTGGCGCTGGGCGAAGGCGGGGGAGATCAGGCCGGCGACGTGGGCCAGATCGACCTGCAACGGGTCCAGGCGCAGGAAGGGTTGGCCGACGCTGTCGGCGAGCCATTGGCAAAGGGTGTCGAGGTCCAGCGTATGGCCGGGGCGCAGGCGGTCGCTCAGGGCGAGGCTGGCAAGGATTTCGAGTGGATGGCCAGGGTGGCTGGGGGCCTGTTCGAGTGCACGCAGGGCGTCGCCGGGGGCCAGGCGATGTTCGGCGAGCAGCCTGTCGAGAAGGCGCTTGAGGTCGAGGCTGTCATCTTGAGTGTTGTGCATGGCGGCGTCCTTGCCGAGGCTGCTGAAAGGCCCAGGCAAGGGTAGCTGCACAGCGGGGCAGTGCCTTGGCTAAGGCGTTTCTGGATCTTGCGGGGCAGATGTCAGCCCGCCGCCACCTCAGACAGTTTCGGCACGCTTTCCAGAAAGACCTCGCCGACACACACCAGGTTACGCATCTTCTGCGCGATCACCCCGGCGCGGTGCCAACTGAGGCCGTCGATCCCGATCTCCAGCTCCAGCAGGTCGTCGCGCTGGCACACCTGCACGCTGTGCGGCGTGAGGAACTGCAGGGCGAAGAGGTTGAGTACCCGGCACAGGCTGTCCGGCTCGGCCTCGATGTCGAGGCGGTAGCGGACCTCGCCATGCAGGGCGCTGGCGGCCCAGGCGTCGCTACGGGGCTGAGGGGTGTGCCGTTCGAGTGCATTCATGGAGCGTCTCCTTCGATGTGGAGAAATTCTCGCAGGTCGAAACCGGCATTTCTTCGCTATGATTCACCTGGTTTTGTAGTTTGGCGAATAATAATTGTCGCATTGGTAGGCTTTGGAGAATTGATCATGCAAAGCGAGTTGGATGCCTACGACCGACGCATCCTTGAACTGCTGCAGGAGGATGCGTCGTTGTCCAGCGCGCAGATCGCCGAACGTGTCGGGCTGTCGCAGTCGCCGTGCTGGCGTCGGATACAGCGCCTGAAGGATGAAGGGGTGATTCGCGGCCAGGTCACCTTGCTGGACCGCAAGAAGGTCGGGCTGAACACGCAAATCTTCGCCGAGGTGAAACTCAACGCGCACGGGCGGTCGAACTTCACCGAATTCACCGAGGCGATCCGCGGCTTTCCGGAAGTGCTGGAGTGTTATGTGCTGATGGGGGCGGTCGACTTCCTGCTGCGTATCGTCACCTCGGACATCGAGGCCTACGAGCGGTTCTTCTTCGAGAAGTTGTCGAACGTACCAGGGATACAGGAAGTGAACTCGATCGTGGCGCTGTCGGAAATCAAGTCCACGACCTGCCTGCCGCTATCGAGGTGAGGCCTTCGCGGGTACATCGGTTCGGTGCCCCGATATACCCGCGAAGCAGCTGATGCGGTCTTACACCTTGAGCAGGTGCTTCCAGGCGCGGCTCTGGTCGATGGCGCGGGCCTGCTCGATGCGGGCTTCGAACAGCTCGCCCGACTGCTCTTCGGCCAGCGGCTGCTCGGCCAGTTCATGCAGCTTCTTCAGATCGCCGTACAGGCGGTCCAGTTGCGGCACTTCCAGCACCTGGCGGGCGTGGTGCAGCCAGGTCAGCAACTGCTCGATGCGCGGCAACTGTTCACCCAGATCCTCCGGGCGCTGGGTGTACAGCGGCAGCTTCAGCGCGCGGCCTTCTTCACCCAGCTGGTGGTGCAGCCAGCTGGCCAGTTGCGCCTTGCCCTGGCGCTCACCGCGGCCCTTGCGCTCGACGGTCCAGGCGCGCGCCAGCAGCCAGCGCGAGGTTTCCAGTGAGAACTGGCCCCAGCGCGTGTCTTCCAGCTCTTCGGCGAACTGCTCGGGTGCGGCGCGGCGGATGTCTTCGTCGTCGTTGCCGGCCTGTACCAGTGGGCGCCAGTCTTCGAGCAGGGCGTCGAGGCGGCTGCGCAGGTCACGGGTGGTGGCCCGTGGCGCGGCCTGGCCCAGGCTGCTGGTGAGGGCGCGCAGCTCTGCCAGGCACTGCACCCATTCCTGCAGCAGGCGCCAGTGGCCGTTATGACGGTACTGTTCGGCCAGGCGCTGGCTGCTGCCCAGCAGTTGCCAGGCGAGCGCGGTGTAGGCGTCGTCCACGGCCATTTCGGCGTCCAGCTCGGTGTGTGGCAGGCTCAGCTCGTAGCTGTCGGGATCGAGCAGACGATAGCCCCGCTCGGCCTTGCTGATGTCGCAGGGCATCAAGGCCAGCGTGGCGGACAGCTCGGCGGCCAGCTCCAGCAGAGCTTCCGGGGCGCCTTCACGCAGCTCCAGTTCGAGCTCGCAGATTTCTTCCTTGCGTTTGCCGGCGATGACGAAGCCTTGGTCGAGCGCGGCTTCGATCACCACCTTGGCCTTGCCGCGACCCCAGGAGATCTCGGCGTATTCGCGGGTGAAATCGGTGGTGAACAATGGCTTGATGGTTTTTTTGTCCAGCTCGGCCAATTGCTCGGGCCAGCAGCTGGCGTCGAGTTTCTTCAGGTCCAGCTTGACCTTGTCCAGGTACCACTCGTACTCGTTGCGCTCGGACAGGCCGGCAACGCTCTGCCCACGGCATTTGAGGGTCTGGATGATGACCTCGCCGTCGCGGCGCAGGCGAAGGGCGACGCGGGCTGCAGAGAGCTCGCGGTCGGGGGTGTCGAAGTACTGGTTGAGCAGTTCGCGGGTCTGCCAGCCGGACTTGTTGCGCTTCTTCAGCAAGGGGTGCTCGCGCAGGGCGGCAAGGGTCTCGCGGCTGGCGCGGAGCTTGAGTTCGGTTTCTTTGTGCATCGCTGGCTCGAAGGAAGGCGTGGTTGGCGGAGAGTCTACAGGAGTTGCCCTGCCAAGGGACGGCATTGCTATGATGACCCCATGCTTTACGAGGAGTCCGTGCATGCCGTTGCCATCGCTCAAAGACCAGTTCGCCGCCCTGATCGCCGCCCCCTCGGTCAGCTGCACCCAGGCCGCATTGGACCAGTCCAACCGTCAGGTCATCGACCTGCTCGCCAACTGGCTGGGCGATCTGGGTTTCCGTTGCGAGATCCAGGAGATCACTCCAGGCAAGTTCAACCTGCTCGCCAGCCGCGGTACCGGCCCGGGCGGCCTGGTGCTGGCCGGCCACAGCGATACGGTGCCGTTCGATCCTCAGTTGTGGAGCAGCGACCCGCTGAAACTCACCGAAGTGGACGGCCGCTGGATCGGGCTGGGCAGTTGCGACATGAAGGGCTTCTTCGCCCTGGTGATCGAGGCGGTGATCCCGCTGCTGGAGCACGATTTCAAGCAGCCGCTGCTGATCCTCGCCACCTGCGATGAAGAAAGCTCGATGTCCGGTGCCCGCGCCCTGGCCGAAGCCGGGCAACCGCTGGGCCGGGCGGCAGTGATCGGCGAACCCACTGGGCTGAAGCCGATCCGCATGCACAAGGGCATCCTCATGGACCGCATCGATATTCTCGGGCGCAGCGGCCATTCGTCGGATCCAAGCCTGGGCCACAGTGCCCTGGAGGCCATGCACGCGGTGATGGGCGAGCTGATGGGCCTGCGCCAGCAGTGGCAGCAGACCTACCGCAATCCGCAATTCACCGTGCCCACGCCGACGATGAACTTCGGCTGCATCCATGGCGGCGACAACCCCAATCGCATCTGTGGCCAGTGCGCCCTGGAGTTCGACCTGCGCCCGTTGCCAGGGATGGACGTGGAGCAACTGCGTGCGGCGATCCGCGCGAAGCTGACGCCCGTGGCCGAGCGCCATGAAGTGCGCATCGACTATGCGCCGCTGTTCCCCGAGGTGCCGCCGTTCGAGCAGACCGCCGATGCCGAGCTGGTGCAACTGGCCGAGCGTCTGACCGGCCATCGTGCCGAAGCGGTGGCCTTTGGCACCGAAGCGCCTTATCTTCAACAGCTGGGTTGCCAGACCATCGTGCTCGGCCCCGGCGACATCGCTTGCGCCCATCAGCCGGGCGAGTACCTTGAAATGTCACGAATCGAGCCTACCGTGCGTCTATTGCGTGATCTTGTCCGGCACTACTGCCTGAGCTAAACGTCCACTGACCTGATTCGTTCCTGCCTAGAGGAGACCGCGCGTGACCGCAAGCCTGTTCCGACGATGACTTTCGAACGTTGTGCGCCTTCACCCGTCTCGTTCACTTATCCACAGGCCCTGTCATGCCCGAATACGTCAACTGGCTGCGTCATGCCTCCCCGTACATCAATGCCCATCGCGACTGCACCTTCGTGGTCATGCTCCCCGGCGATGGCGTCGAACATCCCAACTTCGGCAATATCGTCCACGACCTGGTGCTGCTGCACAGCCTGGGCGTGCGCCTGGTGCTGGTGCACGGTTCGCGCCCGCAGATCGAAAGCCGCCTGGCTGCTCGCGGCCTGACCCCGCACTACCATCATGGCCTGCGCATCACCGACGCCGCGACCCTGGAGTGCGTGATCGACGCCGTCGGCGCCCTGCGCCTGGCCATCGAAGCGCGCCTGTCGATGGATATCGCCGCATCGCCCATGCAGGGCTCGCGCCTGCGCGTGGCCTGCGGCAACCTGGTGACTGCACGGCCGATCGGCGTGCTGGAGGGTGTCGACTACCACCACACCGGCGAGGTGCGGCGCATCGATCGCAAGGGCATCAGCCGCCTGCTCGACGAGCGCTCCATCGTGCTGCTGTCGCCGCTGGGCTATTCGCCGACGGGCGAGATCTTCAACCTGGCCTGCGAAGACGTCGCCACCCGCGCAGCCATCGAGCTGGGCGCCGACAAGTTGCTGCTGTTCGGCGCCGAGCCGGGCCTGCTGGACGAAAAAGGCAAGCTGGTGCGTGAGCTGCGGCCGCAGCAGGTCCCGGCGCACTTGCAGCGCCTGGGCAGCGACTACCAGGGCGAGCTGCTCGATGCTGCCGCCGAGGCCTGCAAGGGCGGCGTGGCGCGCAGCCATATCGTCAGCTATGCCGAGGACGGTGCGCTGCTCACCGAGCTGTTCACCCGCGACGGCGGTGGCACGCTGGTAGCGCAGGAGCAGTTCGAGATCGTCCGCGAGGCGACCATCGAGGATGTCGGCGGCCTGCTGGAGCTGATCAGCCCGCTGGAAGAGCAGGGCATCCTGGTGCGCCGTTCGCGCGAGGTGCTGGAGCGGGAGATCGAGCAGTTCAGCGTGGTGGAGCGCGACGGCATGATCATCGCCTGTGCGGCGCTGTATCCGATCGCCGAGTCCGAGGCGGGCGAGCTGGCGTGTCTGGCGGTGAATCCGGAGTACCGGCATGGTGGTCGGGGGGACGATCTGCTCGAGCGTATCGAGACCCGCGCGCGGCAGTTGGGCCTCAATACCCTGTTCGTGCTGACGACCCGTACGGCGCACTGGTTCCGCGAGCGCGGGTTCCAGCCCAGTGGCGTGGAGCGCCTGCCGGCGGCGCGGGCTTCGCTGTACAACTACCAGCGCAATTCGAAGATTTTCGAGAAGTCGTTGTAGGTCAGTACCGGCCCTATCGCGGGACAAGCCCGCTCCCACAGGTACTGCAGAGATCTCAAGACCGATGCAGAGCCTGTGGGAGCGGGCTTGTCCCGCGATAGGGCCCGCCAGGTCCAATGAAAAACGCCGCCCCTGAGGGCGGCGTTTTCGTTTACACGGTATGCAGGTACCAGTTGTACTCGAGGTCGGAGATCGAGTGTTCGAACTCCTCCAGCTCGCTCTCCTTGCACGCGACGAAGATGTCGATGTACTTCGGATCGATGTACTTGTTCAGGATCTCGCTGTCGTCCAGCTCGCGCAGGGCATCGCGCAGGTTGTTCGGCAGGCTCTGTTCCAGCTGCTCGTAGGAGTTGCCTTCGATCGGCTCACCCGGCTCGATCTTGTTGGTCAGGCCGTGGTGCACACCGGCCAGGACCGCCGCCATCATCAGGTACGGGTTGGCGTCGGCACCGGCCACGCGGTGCTCGATGCGCACGGCGTCCGGCGAGCCGGTTGGCACGCGCAGGGCCACGGTGCGGTTGTCCAGGCCCCAGCTCGGCGCGTTCGGTACGTAGAACTGCGCGCCGAAACGGCGGTACGAGTTGACGTTCGGGCAGAGGAACGCCATCGAAGCGGGCAGGGTCTCGAGCACACCGCCGACAGCGTGACGAAGCGCGGCGTTCTGCTCGGGATCCTCGCTGGTGAAGATGTTGTTGCCATCTTTGTCCAGCACGGAGATGTGTACATGCAGGCCGTTGCCAGCCTGGCCCGGGTAGGGCTTGGCCATGAAAGTGGTGTCCATTTCATGGTCGTAGGCGATGTTCTTGATCAGGCGCTTGAGCAGCACTGCATAGTCACAGGCCTTCAGCGGATCGGGCACGTGGTGCAGGTTGACCTCGAACTGCGCCGGGGCGCTTTCCTTGACGATCGCGTCGGCCGGGATACCCTGCTCCTTCGCGCCTTCGAGGATGTCCTGCAGGCAGTCGGCATACTCGTCCAGGTCGTCGATCAGGTAGACCTGGGTCGACTGCGGACGCTTGCCCGAGATCGGCGAGCGCGGCGGCTGCGGACGGCCGTTCACGTTCTCCTGGTCGATCAGGTAGAACTCCAGCTCGAACGCGGCACAGATGGTCAGGCCCATGTCGGTGAACTTGCTCACCACCTGGCGCAACACTTCACGAGGGTCGGCGAAGAACGGCTCGCCTTCGATTTCGTGCATGGTCATCAGCAGTTGCGCGGTCGGGCGCTTCTGCCAGGGTTCGTTGGAGAGGGTGCCAGGGATCGGGTAGCAGATGCGGTCGGCGTCGCCGATGTCCAGGCCGAGGCCCGTGCTTTCGACGGTCGAGCCGTTGATATCCAGGGCGAAGAGGGAGGCGGGCAGGTTGATGCCTTTCTCGTAAACCTTGTGAAGGCTCGTGCGTTCGATACGCTTGCCACGAACCACACCATTCATATCTGCAATCAGAAGGTCAACGTAGAGAACCTCAGGATGTTCCTTAAGGAACGCGTTCGCTTCGTTAAGCTGAACGGCACGCGGGGGTACCGACATGATGCAACACCTTTGTTGTTAAAAATATCAATCAAGGGGGGCTTGCAGACCCAGTCAATCGAAAAGACAAACTGATGTCAAGCCAACCTCCTGATGCCCTGAAATGGCACATCAACGGCGGATTTGCTGCATATAAGGGCATCCCATTATCCGCTAAATCTGTAGGAAAGGGCTACGGCGATGGTGGCGTATTTTATTTTTTACGGAGGTGTTGTGAAAAAAAATGAACGAGGCTAAGCTCGGTCGCAACCCATAACAGTAATAATACGAGGGTCACATGGTCCGCCAGTCGCGACCTGAAAGCGCCGCCTGCGCTGCGCAGTCAGGTATTTTCACCGCTTGCCGAAAGGCCCTCGCGCGCCTGGCCCATCCCTGGAGCAGACTGGCCGCAATAATTGACGACCGGCACAGTCAGCCCTCGCCCCGTAGCAGTTTACTGCACGCTTTTCTTCCTTCCTGCCCTTTGCTTTCGAGATCGATACGCGTTTTGCGCGTGAATCGGCTGCCGTCCTGCGCATGGGTTTTTGCTTTGGCAACATACTCCATCCAGAATCAATGCGTGGGCCTTGCCAGGCCCTGCCGCGCCGAATGCGCCGACATTGACCGACGCCAGGCGTCAGTAGCGCCCGCCCCGCAGGGGCCGGGTCAAATGACCTCCTGAGGTATTTATGAGTAACAACCTCGACCAGCTCACCGATTGGTTGAAAGAGCACAAGATCACCGAAGTCGAATGCCTGATCAGCGACCTGACCGGCATCACCCGCGGCAAGATCTCGCCGACCAACAAATTCATCGCCGAAAAGGGCATGCGCCTGCCCGAAAGCGTTTTGTTGCAAACTGTGACTGGCGACTACGTCGATGACGACATCTATTACGACCTGCTCGACCCGGCCGACATCGACATGATCTGCCGCCCCGACCAGGACGCCGTGTTCCTCGTGCCCTGGGCCATCGAGCCGACCGCCCAGGTGATCCACGACACCTACGACAAGAAGGGCAACCCGGTCGAACTGTCGCCGCGCAACGTCCTCAAGAAAGTGCTCAAGCTCTACGCCGACAAGGGCTGGCAGCCGATCGTCGCGCCAGAGATGGAGTTCTACCTGACCAAGCGCAGCGAAGACCCGGACTTCCCGCTGCAACCGCCGGTGGGCCGCTCCGGCCGTCCGGAAACTGGCCGCCAGTCGTTCTCCATCGAGGCCGCCAACGAATTCGACCCGCTGTTCGAAGACGTCTATGACTGGTGCGAACTGCAGCAGCTGGACCTCGACACGCTGATCCACGAAGACGGCACGGCGCAGATGGAGATCAACTTCCGTCACGGCGACGCGCTGCACCTGGCCGATCAGATCCTGGTGTTCAAGCGCACCATGCGCGAGGCCGCGCTCAAGCACAACGTCGCCGCGACCTTCATGGCCAAGCCCATGACCGGCGAGCCCGGCAGTGCCATGCACCTGCACCAGAGCGTGATCGACATCGCCACCGGCAAGAACATCTTCTCCAATGAAGACGGCAGCATGAGCACGCTGTTCCTGCATCACATCGGCGGCCTGCAGAAGCTCATTCCCGAGGCGTTGCCGCTGTTCGCACCGAACGTCAACTCGTTCCGCCGCTTCCTGCCGGACACCTCGGCGCCAGTGAACGTGGAGTGGGGCGAAGAGAACCGTACCGTCGGCCTGCGCGTACCGGATGCGGGCCCGCAGAACCGCCGCGTGGAAAACCGCCTGCCGGGCGCCGACGCCAACCCCTACCTGGCCATCGCCGCGAGCCTGCTGTGTGGCTTCATCGGCATGGTCGAGGGCATCGAGGCCAGCGCGCCGGTCCAGGGCCGTGGCTACGAGCGGCGCAACCTGCGCCTGCCGCTGACCATCGAGGACGCCCTGGAGCGTATGGAGAACAGCCGGTCGCTGGTGCAGTACCTGGGCAAGAAGTTCATTACCGGCTACGTCGCCACCAAGCGCGCCGAGCATGAAAACTTCAAGCGCGTCATCAGTTCCTGGGAGCGCGAGTTCCTGCTGTTTGCCGTGTGATCAACCCTGGGGCCGCAGGAGCGCGGCCATCGGATAGTGGAGAAGCAGATGAGCGTCAACAACCCGCAAACCCGTGAATGGCAGAACCTGAGCGGCGAGCACCACCTGGCACCCTTCAGCGACTACAAGCAGCTGAAGGCGAAGGGGCCGCGCATCATCACCAAGGCCCAGGGTGTGCATTTGTGGGACAGCGAGGGGCACAAGATCCTCGATGGCATGGCCGGCCTGTGGTGCGTGGCGGTCGGCTATGGTCGCGAAGAACTGGTCCAGGCGGCAGAGAAGCAGATGCGCGAGCTGCCGTACTACAACCTGTTCTTCCAGACCGCTCATCCGCCGGCGCTGGAGCTGGCCAAGGCCATCACCGACGTGGCACCCGAAGGCATGAGCCATGTGTTCTTCACCGGCTCCGGCTCCGAAGGCAACGACACCGTGCTGCGCATGGTTCGCCACTACTGGGCGCTCAAGGGCAAGCCGAACAAGCAGACGCTCATCGGCCGGGTCAACGGCTACCACGGCTCCACCGTCGCTGGCGCCAGCCTTGGCGGCATGAGCGGCATGCACGAGCAGGGCGGCCTGCCGATCCCGGGTATCGTGCACATCCCGCAGCCGTACTGGTTCGGTGAGGGCGGCGACATGACCCCGGATGAATTCGGGGTGTGGGCTGCCGAGCAGTTGGAGAAGAAGATTCTGGAAGTCGGCGAGGACAACGTCGCCGCCTTCATCGCCGAGCCGATCCAGGGCGCCGGCGGGGTGATCATTCCGCCGGACACCTACTGGCCGAAGATCAAGGAGATCCTCGCCAAGTACGACATCCTGTTCGTCGCCGACGAAGTGATCTGCGGCTTTGGCCGTACCGGCGAGTGGTTCGGCTCCGATTATTACGATCTCAAGCCTGACCTGATGACCATCGCCAAGGGCCTGACCTCCGGTTACATCCCCATGGGCGGTGTGATCGTGCGTGACAAGGTGGCCAAGGTGCTCAGCGAAGGGGGCGATTTCAACCACGGCTTCACCTACTCCGGCCACCCGGTGGCAGCGGCGGTGGGGCTGGAGAACCTGCGCATCCTGCGTGACGAGAAGATCGTCGAGCGCGCACGCACGGAAGTGGCACCGTACTTGCAAAAACGACTGCGCGAGCTGCAAGACCACCCGCTGGTGGGCGAGGTACGTGGCCTTGGCCTGCTCGGCGCAATCGAATTGGTCAAGGACAAGGCGACCCGCAGCCGTTACGAAGGCAAGGGCGTGGGCATGGTTTGCCGCAACTTCTGTTTCGACAACGGCCTGATCATGCGCGCGGTGGGCGACACCATGATCATCGCGCCGCCACTGGTGATCAGCCATGAAGAAGTGGACGAGCTGGTGGAAAAGGCGCGCAAGTGCCTGGATCTGACCCTGGAAGCGATTCGATAGGCGTTTGCTAGGCTAGCGATGTGACATTAAGTCGTTACAAGGCCCTGCTTTTGTTGAAACAGCGCCTTGTAACTTGCCAGACTAGCGGTTGTTTCAGTCGTCCGGCGCTTGCACCACGGGACCTGGCAGCTGAACAGATGGCTACTAAAAAAATTCTGGAGCATAACGCATGAAGAAAATGGGCAAGACGTTGCTGGCCGCCGCCCTGATGGGTGCCATGGCCACTGCTGTTCACGCTGAAGACAAGGTGCTGAACGTCTACAACTGGTCGGACTACATCGCTCCGGACACCATCGCCAAGTTCGAGAAGCAGACCGGCATCAAGGTCAAGTACGACGTCTTCGACAGCAACGAAACCCTGGAAGCCAAGCTGCTGGCAGGCAAGTCGGGCTACGACATCGTCGTGCCGTCCAACAACTTCCTGGCCAAGCAGATCAAGGCCGGCGTCTACGAGGAGCTCGACCGCTCCAAGCTGCCGAACTGGAAGAACCTCGACGAAGACCTGCTCAAGGCCGTTGGCGACGCCAGCGACAAAGGCAACAAGTACGCCTTCCCGTACATGTGGGGCTCCATCGGCATCGGCTACAACCCGGCCAAGGTCAAGGCCGCGCTGGGCGTGGACAAGATCGATTCGTGGGACGCCGTGTTCAAGCCCGAGAACATCGCCAAGCTCAAGAGCTGCGGCGTGAGCTTCCTCGATGCACCGACCGAAATGCTTCCGGCCGCGCTGCATTACCTGGGCAAGCCGACCGACAGCACCACCAAGGAAGACCTCAAGGCGGCCGAGGACCTGTTCCTGAAGATCCGTCCTTCGATCACCTACTTCCACTCCTCCAAGTACATCGGCGACCTGGCCAACGGCAACATCTGCGTGGCCGTCGGCTACTCGGGTGACCTGGAGCAGTCCAAGGCCCGCGCCCACGAAGCCGGCGACAAGGTCAAGCTGGACTACATCATTCCGAAAGAAGGCGCTGGCACCTTCTACGACATGGTCGCCATCCCGAAAGATGCCGAGCATAAAGATGCTGCCTACCAGTTCATGAACTTCCTGCTGCAACCGGAAGTCATGGCCGAGATCACCAACGCCGTGCGCTTCCCGAACGGTAACAAGGCCGCGACCCAGTTCGTCGACAAGGACATCACCAGCGACCCGAGCATCTATCCGCCAGCGGAAGTGAAGAAGCATCTGTACGCGATCGCCGCCCCTGAAGCGGCCGCCCAGCGTTTGATCACCCGTAGCTGGACCAAGATCAAGTCGGGCAAGTAAGCCCTGTGCAGGGCTCTCTGGGCCGGGGTTTTCCGGCCCAGGGGGCATAAACCTCGATTGTTGATTGCGACATCCCAGCCACGCAGGTAAGTTGCGCGCCGGTTTTGCGTGTACGGCTGCTCCCAGCCGCCACCGAAGGCTCTGATTGTGAGGACCAACCACTTGTCTATTTCTGTATTGCGCAAGGCCATGATGGCTGGAGCAGGTCTGACGCTGGCCTGCAGCGTTCAAGCGGCGCCCACGGTGCACTTCTACAACTGGTCCGACTATGTCGGCCCGACCACGCTCGCGGACTTCGAGAAAGAGACGGGCATCAAGCCCGTGCAGGATGTCTTCGACTCCAACGAAACCCTGGAAGGCAAGCTGCTGGCCGGTAACACCGGCTATGACGTGGTGGTGCCGTCCAACCATTTCCTCGGCAAGCAGATCAAGGCGGGCGCGTTCCAGAAGCTCGACAAGCATCTGCTGCCCAATTATTCCAACCTGGACCCAGCGCTGATGAAGCGCCTGGAAAAGAACGATCCGGGCAACCAGTACGCCGTGCCTTACCTGTGGGGCACCAACGGCATCGGCTACAACGTCGACAAGGTCAAGGCCACGCTGGGCGTGGACAAGATCGACTCCTGGGCGGTGCTGTTCGAGCCCGAGAACATGAAGAAGCTCTCCAAGTGCGGTGTGGCCTTCCTCGACTCGGCGGACGAGATGCTCCCGGCGGTGCTCAACTACATGGGGCTCAACCCCAACAGCACCGATCCCAAGGATTACGCCAAGGCCGAGAAGAAGCTGCTGGCGGTACGTCCGTACGTGACCTACTTCCACTCGTCCAAGTACATCACCGACCTTGCCAATGGCGACATCTGCGTCGCGGCAGGCTTCTCCGGCGATGTCTTCCAGGCCAAGGCCCGTGCTGAAGAAGCCAAGAAGGGCGTGAACCTGGCCTACGCCATTCCCAAGGAAGGCGGCAACCTCTGGTTCGACGTGCTGGCGATTCCCAAGGACGCCAAGAACGTGAAAGAGGCCCACGCCTTCATCAACTATTTGCTGAAACCTGAGGTTATCGCCCAGGTCAGTGATTACGTCGGTTATGCCAACCCCAACCCCAAGGCTGGCGACCTGATGGACCAGGCTGTGAGAACTGACGCCGCGGTTTACCCACCGCAGGAAGTGCTGGACAAGATGTTCGTCAACGCGGAGTTGCCCCCCAAGGTGCAACGTCTGATGACCCGCAGCTGGACCAAGGTCAAGTCGGGCAAGTAAAAATCCAGACCCGACGTGGCCCTGCACACAGGCCGCTCGGGCACAAAAATCTTGTTGGGAGTTTCACTCATGGCAGTTGCCTCCGGTGCCTATAAGAAAGCCCTCGAGGGTGACCAGCAGCCCAAGCAGGTGCTGGTCAAGATCGACCGGGTCACGAAGAAGTTCGACGAAACCATCGCCGTGGACGATGTGTCCCTGGAAATCCGCAAGGGCGAGATCTTCGCCCTGCTGGGCGGCTCCGGTTCCGGCAAGTCCACCTTGCTGCGGATGCTCGCAGGCTTCGAGCGTCCGACCGAAGGTCGGATCTTCCTCGATGGTGTCGACATCACCGACATGCCGCCCTACGAGCGGCCGATCAACATGATGTTCCAGTCCTACGCGCTGTTCCCGCACATGACCGTGGCGCAGAACATCGCCTTCGGCCTGCAGCAGGACAAGATGCCCAAGGCCGACATCGAAGCCCGCGTGGCCGAGATGCTCAAGCTGGTGCACATGACCCAGTACGCCAAGCGCAAGCCGCACCAGCTCTCCGGCGGCCAGCGTCAGCGTGTGGCCCTGGCCCGCTCGCTGGCCAAGCGTCCGAAACTGCTGCTGCTCGACGAGCCGATGGGCGCGCTGGACAAGAAGCTGCGTTCGCAGATGCAGCTGGAGCTGGTCGAGATCATCGAGCGGGTCGGTGTGACCTGCGTGATGGTGACCCACGACCAGGAAGAGGCCATGACCATGGCCCAGCGCATCGCCATCATGCACCTGGGCTGGATCGCCCAGATCGGCTCGCCTGTGGATATCTACGAGACGCCAACCAGCCGCCTGGTGTGCGAGTTCATCGGCAACGTCAACCTGTTCGAAGGTGAAGTGATCGACGACGCCGAAGGCCACGCGCTGATCGCCTCGCCGGAGCTCGAGCGCAAGATCTACGTCGGCCACGGTGTCACCACCTCGGTCGAGGACAAGCACATCACCTACGCGCTGCGTCCCGAGAAGCTGCTGGTGACGACGACGCAACCCGAGTTCGAGCACAACTGGTCGCGCGGCAAGGTCCACGACATCGCCTACCTGGGCGGTCACTCGGTGTTCTACGTCGAGCTGCCGAGCGGCAAGATCGTCCAGTCGTTCGTCGCCAACGCCGAACGCCAGGGCGCGCGCCCGACCTGGGGCGATGAAGTCTACGTGTGGTGGGAAGACGACAGCGGCGTGGTACTGCGCTCATGAAACCGCGAAAGCTCAAACGAGCCCTCCAGCGCATCATCCCCGAGGGACGCCATCTGGTGATCGGCGTGCCGTTCATCTGGCTGTTCCTGTTCTTCATGCTGCCGTTCTTCATCGTGCTGAAGATCAGCTTCGCCGAAGCCGACGTGGCGATCCCGCCTTACACGGAGATCTACACCTACGTCGAGGACAAGATCCAACTGGTGCTGAACCTGGCCAACTACGGCCTGCTCACCGAAGATGACCTGTACATCTCGGCCTACCTGGGCTCGCTCAAGGTCGCCTTCTTCAGCACCCTGCTGTGCCTGCTGATCGGCTACCCGATGGCCTACGCCATCTCCAAGGCCGAGAAAGAGATGCAGACGGTCCTGTTGCTGCTGATCATGATGCCGACCTGGACCGCGATCCTGATCCGCGTCTATGCCTGGATGGGCATCCTCAGCAACAACGGGCTGCTCAACAGCTTCCTGCTGTGGACCGGGCTGATCGACCAGCCGCTGCAGATCCTCAACACCAACCTGGCGGTGTATATCGGCGTGGTCTATTCGTACCTGCCATTCATGATCCTGCCGCTGTACGCGAACCTGGTGAAGCATGACCAGAGCCTGCTGGAAGCCGCGAGCGACCTGGGCTCGAGCACCTTCAACAGCTTCTGGAAGATCACCGTGCCGCTGTCGAAGAACGGCATCATCGCTGGTTGCATGCTGGTGTTCATCCCGGTGGTGGGCGAGTTCGTGATCCCTGAACTGCTCGGCGGTCCGGAAACCCTGATGATCGGTAAGGTGCTGTGGCAGGAATTCTTCAACAACCGTGACTGGCCGGTGGCATCCGCGCTGGCAGTGGTGATGCTGGCGATCCTGATCGTGCCGATCCTGCTGTTCAACCGCAGCCAGGCCAAAGAGATGGAGGGTCGGGCATGAAGCGCTTCAGTTTCTCCAAGCTGATGCTGGTGCTCGGCTTGCTGTTCATCTACCTGCCGATGCTGATCCTGGTGATCTACTCGTTCAACGCCTCGAAGCTGGTGACGGTGTGGGGCGGCTGGTCGGTGAAGTGGTACGTCGGCCTGCTCGACAACACCCAGCTGATGGGTTCGGTGATGCGCTCGCTGGAGATCGCCTGCTATACGGCGGTGGCTGCGGTCGCGCTGGGCACCCTGGCGGCCTTCGTGCTGACCCGGGTCACCCGCTTCAAGGGCCGCACGCTGTTCGGTGGCCTGGTCACCGCGCCGCTGGTGATGCCCGAGGTGATCACCGGTCTGTCGCTGTTGCTGCTGTTCGTGGCCATGGCGCAGATGATCGGCTGGCCGCAGGAGCGTGGCGTCGTCACCATCTGGATCGCCCACACCACCTTCTGTGCCGCGTATGTGGCGGTGGTGGTGTCGGCTCGCCTGCGCGAGCTGGACCTGTCGATCGAGGAAGCGGCGATGGACCTGGGTGCCAAGCCGTGGAAGGTGTTCTTCCTGATCACCATCCCGATGATCGCGCCTTCTCTGGCAGCAGGCGGCATGATGTCGTTCGCCCTGTCGCTGGATGACCTGGTGCTGGCCAGCTTCGTGTCCGGCCCTGGCTCGACCACCTTGCCGATGGAAGTGTTCTCGGCCGTGCGCCTGGGCGTGAAGCCTGAGATCAACGCCGTGGCCAGCCTGATCCTGCTGTCGGTGTCGTTGGTGACCTTCCTGGTCTGGTACTTCAGCCGCCGCGCCGAAGAGCGCCGCCGCCGGGCGATCCAGCAGGCCATCGAGGAAGGTGCTGCAGCGAACGTCGGGCAGCCGCAGGTGCGGCGTCCGGCTCCGGCTGCTGCGTCGGCCTGACGGGCCCTTTCGCGGGCAAGCCGGCTCCCACAAGGATGGTGCAACGTGCACTGAACCTGTAGGAGCGGGCTTGCCCGCGAAGGCTTCACCACCGATTCAAAGCCAGACCGCATCCCAATGCGGATACTCCCGCACACTGCTGACCAGCCCTGCTCTCAGTGGATTGGCGATGATGTATCTGGCTGCCTGCACCACTTCCTCCTCCTTGCGCAAAGCGGCATCGTGATACCCCGGTTGCCAGACGGGTACATGCCTCACTCCGGCCTTGCGCAGGGTGATGGCGCTGCGCGACTTGAACCTGCGCATCAAACTCCCAAGCGTCACCCCCCTCAACTCGATCAACCAGTGCAGATGGTCCGGCATCAGCACCCAGGCCAGCGTGCGGCTGGCGTTTTCCTGATCTGACAGGCGTAGCTGTTTCACCACCAGCCGGGCGCTGCGCAGGTCGTGGAACAGGGGTTGTCGTTCGTGGGTGACAGTGGTCAGCAGGTAGCACCTGCCAGGCTCTGAGCAGCGGCCGCGGCGCAGGCGGGGAGAGTGGGCCAGGAGCATCGAATTTCCTCCATGAAATTGACCTTTGGAGGTTAGCGGTGCTGTTCGGACCTTGGCGCCAGTCATGGTTTCCGGATTTTGCGGTGGCCTCTTCGCGGGCAAGCCCGCTCCTACAGGCACCACAACTCTCTGTAGGAGCGGGCTTGCCCGCGAAAAGGCCACCGCCAATCCAAAGCCGACCCCACCAGTGCCGATTATTGAACCCTGAACTACGCTGACAGTCGCATCCCACGAATCATTTGCGCGCAAGCAAGGAGCCTGCATGACGTTTACGCGTCCGCTGTTGGTCGTTTGCCTGGGGTTGTTGGCAGTGCTGTCAGGCTGCAAGGAACAGGCGTCCAGCCCTGAACTGCCACGCGTCGGCGTGGCACGGGTCGAACCTACCGATTTCGCCGCCAACGTCACCCTTACCGGTGATGTGCAGGCGCGCGTACAGACCGACCTTTCATTTCGCGTGGGCGGCAAGATCATCGCCCGCAGCGTCGACGTGGGCGACCACGTCAAGGCCAACCAGGTGCTGGCGCGCCTGGACCCGAAAGACCTGCAGAACAATGTCGACTCGGCCAAGGCCGAGGTGTTCGCCGAGCAGGCGAGGGTCACCCAGACCCGCGCCGCCTTCGTGCGTCAGCAGAAACTGTTGCCCAAGGGCTACACCAGCCAGAGTGAATACGACTCGGCTGAAGCTGCCCTGCGCAGCAGCCAGAGCGCGCTCAAGGCGGCCCAGGCACAACTGGCCAATGCCCGCGAGCAATTGAGCTACACCGACCTGGTGTCCGAGGCGGACGGCGTGATCACCGCGCGCCAGGCCGAGGTCGGCCAGGTGGTGCAGGCGACCATGCCGATCTTCAGCCTGGCCACCGACGGCGATCGTGATGCCGTCTTCAACGTCTATGAGTCGCTGCTGGTGTCGCCACCCAGTGACGAGGGGGTGATCGTCCGGCTTGTGGATAACCCCAAGGTGCAGGCCGAAGGACGGGTTCGCGAAATCACTCCGACGGTGTCTGCCGAGAGCGGTACGGTGCAGGTCAAGGTAGCGTTGCGTAACGTGCCGGCTGCCATGCAGTTGGGCTCGCCGGTAACCGCCACGGCTCACGCACAGGGACGCCCAAGCATCGAATTGCCCTGGTCGGCGCTGACCAAGGCGCTGCATGAGCCGGCGGTGTGGGTGGTGGGCGAGGGCGACAAGGTCGAACTGCGCAAGGTTCAGGTGGCGCGTTATCTCACCGGGCGCATCGTCATCAGCGACGGCGTGAAAAGCGGCGAAACCGTTGTGGTCAGTGGCGGCCAGTTGCTGCATCCGGGCATGCAGGTGCAGAAAGTCGACGCCAAGAGCCCCGGAGGTGAGCCATGAAGCCCTTGCTGGTGTTACTTGCCGCAGCAGCCCTGCTGCCCGGTTGCAAGGGTGATGAGCCGGCGCCCGAGCCCGTACGGCCGGTGCTCTCGACCCTGGTCGAGCCGCAGACGCAGTCGCAGCTCGGTCGTTTTGCCGGCACCATCCAGGCCCGCTTTGAAAGCACCCTGGGCTTCCGAGTGTCCGGGCGCATTGCGCGGCGCTGGGTGGACGTGGGCGCGCAGGTGAAACCGGGCGACACCCTGGCCACTCTCGATCCCACCGACCAACAGAACCAGCTGCGCGCCGCCGAAGGCGACCTGGCGCGAGTCCAGGCGCAATGGATCAACGCCCAGGCCAATGCCCGTCGCCAGCAGCAGTTGTATGACCGCGGCGTCGGCGCCCAGGCCCAGCTGGACATGGCCCAGACTGACCTGAAGACCACCGGCGCCTCGCTCGAACAGGCGCGTTCGGCGCTCAGCCAGGCACGCGACCAGCTCGGCTACAGCACGCTCAAGGCCGACCATGGCGCCGTGGTCACGGCCTGGCGCGCCGAAGCCGGGCAGACGGTCAGTGCCGGCCAGGAAGTGGTCACGCTGGCGCGCCCGGACGTCAAGGAGGCGGTGATTGATCTGCCGATCCCAGTCGCCGAGCAGTTGACCCCGTCGCTGGTGTTCACCGTGGCATCGCAACTGGAGCCGGCCATCAGCACCACCGCCACGCTGCGCGAGCTTGAGCCGCAGGCCGATGCCGCCACCCGCACCCGACGTGCGCGGCTAAGCCTGGCCAGTACGCCGCAGGCGTTCCACCTCGGCACCGCCATCAGCGTCACGCTCAGCTCGGCGATCGCGCCGCGCACCGAGCTGCCGGCCACCGCCCTGCTGGAGCGAGACGGCAAGATCCAGGTCTGGGTGGTCGATCCGCAGCACAAGACCGTGGCCACCCGTGAGGTCACACTCGTGGAGCGCAGCGAACGGCGCGTCGTGCTGGGCGCCGGTGTGCAGCCGGGCGAACGGGTGGTGACGGCGGGTGTGAACAGCCTGAAGCCGGGCCAGCAGGTCAAATTCGACGAGGACGCACGATGAAAGGAAGCTTCAACCTGTCGGACTGGGCCCTGAAGCACCAGTCCTTCGTGTGGTACCTGATGTTCGTCGCCTTGCTGATGGGCGTGTTCTCCTACATGAACCTGGGCCGGGAAGAAGACCCGTCCTTCACCATCAAGACCATGGTGATCCAGACCCGCTGGCCCGGTGCGACCCAGGACGAAACCCTGTACCAGGTGACCGACCGGATCGAGAAGAAGCTCGAGGAACTGGACTCGCTCGACTACGTCAAGAGCTACACCCGGCCCGGCGAGTCGACGGTTTTCGTCTACCTGCGCGACACCACCAAGGCCGAGGATATCCCGCAGATCTGGTACCAGGTGCGCAAGAAGATCCAGGACATCCGCGGTGAATTCCCCCAGGGCCTGCAAGGGCCGGGTTTCAACGACGAGTTCGGTGATGTGTTCGGCTCGATCTACGCCTTCACCACCGATGGCCTGGACCTGCGCCAGTTGCGCGATTACGTCGAGCAGGTGCGCGCCGAAGTGCGCGAGGTGCCGAATATCGGCAAGGTCGAAACCATCGGCGTGCAGGATGAAGTGCTGTACCTGAACTTCTCCACCCGCAAGCTGGCGGCACTGGGCATCGACCAGCGCCAGGTGATGCAGGCGCTGCAATCGCAGAATGCGGTGACGCCGGCCGGGGTGATCGAAGCCGGGCCAGAGCGCATCTCGGTGCGCACCACCGGCCAGTTCGCCTCGGAGAAGGACCTGCAGGTGGTCAACCTGAGAATCAACGACCGCTTCTTCCGCCTGGCCGACATCGCCGATATCGAGCGCGGTTTCCAGGATCCGCCCGCCCCCATGTTCCGCTACAACGGCCAGTCGGCCATCGGCCTGGCGATCGGCATGAAGAAGGGTGGCAACATCCAGGAGTTCGGCAAGGCACTGCGCGACAAGATGGACAGCATCACCGTTGAGCTACCGGTGGGTGTGGGCGTGCATACCGTGTCGAACCAGGCCGTGGTGGTCGAGGACGCCGTGGGCGGCTTCACCAGTGCGCTGTTCGAGGCGGTGATCATCGTGCTGGTGGTCAGTTTCATCAGCCTGGGCATACGCGCAGGCCTGGTGGTGGCCTGTTCGATCCCGCTGGTGCTGGCGATGGTTTTCGTGTTCATGGAGTACAGCGGCATCACCATGCAGCGCATCTCGCTGGGTGCATTGATCATCGCCCTGGGCCTGCTGGTCGACGATGCAATGATCACCGTAGAGATGATGGTCACGCGCCTGGAGATGGGCGAGAGCAAGAACGACGCGGCGACCTATGCCTATACCTCGACGGCATTCCCGATGCTCACCGGCACCTTGGTCACCGTTGCCGGCTTCGTGCCCATCGGCCTGAACGCCAGCTCTGCGGGCGAATACACCTTCACCCTGTTCGCGGTGATCGCGGTGGCGCTGCTGGTGTCGTGGGTGGTGGCGGTGTTCTTCGCGCCGGTGCTGGGCGTGCATATCCTCAGCAGCAAGGTCAAACCCCATGATGGGGAACCCGGCCGCATCGGCCGCGCCTTCGAAAGCGGCTTGCTGTGGTGCATGCGCAACCGCTGGCTGACCATCGTTGGCACCGTGGTGCTGTTCGCCCTGGCGGTGTTGAGCATGCGGTTCGTGCAGAACCAGTTCTTCCCGTCTTCGGATCGCCCGGAGATCCTGCTGGAACTGAACCTGCCGCAGAACGCGTCGATCCAGGAAACCCGCCGTGCGGTTGATCGCCTGGAGGCCACCCTCAAGGACGATCCGGACATCGACCACTGGAGCACCTATATCGGCCAGGGCGCGGTGCGTTTCTACCTACCGCTCGACCAGCAGCTGCAGAACCCGTACTACGCGCAACTGGTCATCGTCAGCAAGGGGCTGGAGCAGCGCAACACGTTGATTCCCAAGCTGCAGGAGCGGCTGCGCAATGATTTCGTCGGCATCGGCACCAATGTGCAATCGCTGGAGATGGGCCCGCCAGTGGGGCGTCCGATCCAGTACCGGGTCAGCGGCAAGGATATCGACCAGGTGCGCAAGCACGCCATCGACCTTGCGACCTTGCTCGACCAGAACCCCAACATTGGCGAGATGATGTACGACTGGAACGAGCCCGGCAAAGTCCTGCGGGTCGAGATCGCCCAGGACAAGGCGCGCCAACTGGGCCTGTCGTCCGAAGACGTCGCCAACGTGATGAACAGCATCGTCACCGGTGCACCGGTGACCCAGGTCAACGACCAGATCTACCTGGTGGACGTGGTCGCGCGCGCCAAGGACAGTGAGCGCGGCTCGCCCGATACCCTGCAGAACCTGCAGATCGTCAGCCCCAGCGGCACCTCGATCCCCTTGCTGTCGTTCGCCACGGTGCGCTACGAGCTCGAACAGCCATTGGTTTGGCGGCGTGACCGCAAGCCGACGATCACCATAAAGGCATCGGTCAACGGCGAGATCCAGCCCACCGACCTGGTGGCCCAGCTCAAGCCGAAGATCGAAGAGTTCGCCGCTTCGCTGCCGGCCGGTTACGAAGTAGCCACCGGCGGCACCGTGGAGGAGAGCGGCAAGGCGCAGGGGCCGATCGCTCAGGTGATTCCGCTGATGCTGTTCCTGATGGCGACCTTCCTGATGATCCAGTTGCACAGCGTGCAGAAGCTGTTCCTGGTGGTCAGCGTCGCGCCGCTGGGGCTGATCGGCGTGGTGCTGGCGCTGGTGCCGACGGGAACGCCCATGGGCTTTGTTGCGATCCTCGGGATTCTTGCGCTGATCGGCATCATCATCCGCAACTCGGTGATCCTGGTGACCCAGATCGACGAATTCGAGGCCCAGGGCTACTCACCTTGGGACGCGGTGGTCGAGGCTACCAACCATCGGCGTCGGCCGATCCTGCTCACGGCCGCAGCGGCCAGCCTGGGGATGATCCCCATCGCCCGCGAGGTGTTCTGGGGCCCGATGGCCTACGCCATGATCGGCGGGATCGTCAGCGCAACGCTGCTGACCTTGCTGTTCCTGCCGGCGCTGTACGTGGCCTGGTACAAGATCCGCGAGCCGCAGGCGCATAACTGAAGCTTCAACTTCCTGTAGGAGCGGGCTTGCCCGCGAATGCAACAGTGGCCGCACCACAGCATTCGCGGGCAAGCCCGCTCCCACAGTCACCCGCTTACCTGCTCAGCAATTCAGTTATATAAAAATTCTTAAACAGTATTTTTAAGAATATCCCGCCCTCACTAAGATTGCCCTCAAGCCAGGCGCACTCCCCTTCTTCTGCCCGGCACCCTTACTCAATGGAGAACGAGCATGAGTGCATCTCTGCGTAGCATCGACGGTCAGGACGAAGCCACCATTCTGCGTGAAATCCAGAGCGCGCTGCGCGACCTGCGCTTCGGTGCAGTGGAGATCACCGTGCACAACGCTCAGGTCGTGCAGATCGAGCGCAAGGAGAAATTCCGCCTGCAGCAGCCCGGCAACAAGTCCGGCTGATCCGACACATCCAACTAGAAAAAATGCCAATCGGGAGCTTCACTATGTCCATCCGCCGTTATGCGCTCGCCGCTCTGGCCAGTGCCGTTTTTGCCGGTTCCGCCATCGCCAAGGATTACGAACTGCTCAACGTGTCCTATGACCCGACCCGTGAGCTGTACCAGCAGTACAACGCCGAATTCATCAAGCACTGGCAGCAGGCGCACCCGGACGACAAGGTGAAGATCCAGCAATCCCACGGTGGCTCGGGCAAGCAGGGCCGCGCGGTGATCGACGGCCTGCGCGCCGACGTGGTGACCCTGGCCCTGGCTGGCGACATCGACGAGATCGCCAAGCTCGGCAAGACCCTGCCGGACAACTGGCAGACCCGTCTGCCGGACGCCAGCACCCCCTACACCTCGACCATCGTGTTCCTGGTGCGCAAGGGCAACCCGAAAGGCATCAAGGACTGGGGTGACCTGGTCAAGAAAGACGTCTCGGTCATCACCCCCAACCCGAAAACCTCCGGCGGCGCGCGCTGGAACTTCCTCGCCGCCTGGGCCTATGGCCTGAAATCCGGTGGCAGCGAAGCCAAGGCCAAAGAGTACGTGCAGGAGCTGTTCAAGCACGTACCGGTGCTGGACACCGGCGCACGCGGCTCGACCATCACCTTCGTCAACAACGGCCAGGGCGACGTCCTGCTGGCCTGGGAAAACGAAGCCTTCCTGGCGCTGAAGGAAGACGGCGGCAGCGACAAGTTCGAGATCGTCGTGCCTTCGCTGTCGATCCTCGCCGAGCCGCCAGTGGCGGTGGTCGACAAAAACGCCGAGAAGAAGGGCAACACCGAGATCGCCACCGAATACCTGAAATACCTCTACAGCCCTGCTGGCCAGAAGATCGCTGCAGAAAACTTCTACCGTCCGCGTGACGAGAAAGTCGCCGCCGAATTCGCCAAGCAGTTCCCGAAACTTGACCTGGTGACTATCGACAAGGACTTCGGTGGCTGGAAAACTGCGCAGCCGAAGTTCTTCAACGACGGCGGTGTGTTCGACCAGATCTACCAGGCGCAGTAAAGGCCAAGGAAAAAGCGGGGCCGCAAAGCAGCCCCAGGATTTCAGAAGTTTGCACCGGCCCGGAATCTGTTCCGGGCCAAGTGCGTTCAACCAGGGATATTTATGTCACGTCGCATCTCCCCCGTCATACCCGGCTTCGGGCTGACGCTGGGCTACACCTTGGTGTATCTCAGCCTGATCGTGCTGATACCGCTGGCGGCCATGTTCATTCATGCCTCGCAGCTGACCTGGGAGCAGTTCTGGAACATCATCAGTGCACCGCGGGTCATCGCGGCGCTCAAGCTGAGTTTCGGTACCGCCCTGTTCGCCGCCATCATCAATGGCGTGATCGGCACCCTGCTGGCCTGGGTGCTGGTGCGTTACACCTTCCCCGGGCGCAAGATCATCGATGCGATGATCGACCTGCCGTTCGCCCTGCCCACCGCCGTCGCCGGTATCGCCCTGACTGCCCTGTACGCGCCTGCGGGCTGGGTCGGCCAGTTCGCCACCGACCTGGGCTTCAAGATCGCCTACACCCCGCTGGGCATCACCCTGGCCCTGACTTTCGTCACGCTGCCATTCGTGGTGCGCACGGTGCAGCCAGTGCTGGCGGACATCCCGCGTGAGGTCGAGGAGGCTGCCGCCTGCCTGGGTGCCAAGCCGTTGCAGGTGTTCCGCCATGTGCTGGCGCCAGCACTGCTGCCGGCCTGGCTGACCGGCTTCGCCCTGGCATTCGCCCGGGGTGTTGGCGAGTACGGTTCGGTGATCTTCATCGCCGGCAACATGCCGATGAAGACCGAGATCCTGCCGCTGCTGATCATGGTCAAGCTCGACCAGTACGACTACACCGGCGCCACCGCCATCGGCGTGCTGATGCTGGTGGTTTCCTTCATCCTGCTGCTGCTGATCAACTTGCTTCAGCGGCGCATCGAAACCCCTTGAAGGAGGCCCGGTCATGTCTTCGTCATCCATAACTGCAAGCTCCGCCGCCAATGCCGCCCGCCGTGGCAGCGCCACGTCGCGCCGCGTACTGATCGGCCTTGGCTGGCTGGTGTTCGCGCTGTTCCTGCTGCTGCCGCTGGTGATCGTGGTGTCCCAGGCGCTGAAGAATGGCTTCGGCACCTTCTTCGAGGCGATCTTCGAGCCTGACGCGCTTTCGGCGCTCAAGTTGACCCTGCTCGCGGTGGTCATCTCGGTGCCGCTGAACCTGGTGTTCGGCGTCAGCGCTGCCTGGTGCGTGAGCAAGTACAGCTTCCGTGGCAAGAGCGTGCTGGTCACCCTGATCGACCTGCCGTTCTCAGTCTCGCCGGTGATTGCCGGCCTGGTCTACGTGCTGATGTTCGGCGCCCAGGGCCTGCTCGGCCCCTGGCTGCAGGACCACGATATCCAGATCGTCTTCGCCCTGCCGGGTATCGTGCTGGCGACCATCTTCGTCACCGTGCCCTTCGTCGCCCGTGAGCTGATCCCGCTGATGCAGGAGCAGGGCACGCAAGAGGAAGAGGCCGCGCGCCTGCTGGGCGCCAACGGCTGGCAGATGTTCTGGCATGTCACCCTGCCGAACATCAAGTGGGGCCTGATCTACGGCGTGGTGCTCTGTACCGCGCGGGCCATGGGCGAGTTCGGTGCGGTGTCGGTGGTCTCCGGCCATATCCGCGGCGTCACCAACACCTTGCCGCTGCACGTGGAGATCCTCTACAACGAGTACAACCATGTCGCGGCCTTCAGCGTGGCCAGCCTGTTGCTGATCCTGGCGCTCTTCATCCTGCTGCTCAAGCAGTGGAGCGAGAACCGTATTAACCGCCTGCGCCACAGCGCAGCGGAGGAATAAGTCATGTCGATCGAAGTTCGTAACGTCAGCAAGCGCTTCAACAGTTTCCAGGCCCTGAACAACATCAACCTGGATATCCACAGCGGTGAGCTGGTCGCGCTGCTCGGCCCCTCCGGCTGTGGCAAGACCACCCTGCTGCGCATCATCGCCGGCCTCGAGACGCCGGATGACGGCAGCATCGTGTTCCACGGCGAGGATGTCTCGGGCCACGATGTGCGTGATCGCAACGTCGGGTTCGTGTTCCAGCACTATGCGCTGTTCCGCCACATGAGCGTGTTCGACAACGTCGCCTTCGGCTTGCGCATGAAGCCCAAGGGCGAACGCCCGAGCGAGAGCAAGATCGCCGAGAAGGTCCATGAGCTGCTGAACATGGTTCAGCTCGACTGGCTCGCCGACCGCTATCCCGAGCAGTTGTCGGGGGGCCAGCGCCAGCGTATCGCCCTGGCCCGTGCCCTGGCGGTGGAGCCGAAGGTGCTGCTGCTCGATGAGCCGTTCGGCGCCCTCGATGCCAAGGTGCGCAAGGAGCTGCGCCGCTGGCTGGCGCGGTTGCACGAGGATATCAACCTGACCTCGGTGTTCGTCACCCACGATCAGGAAGAGGCGATGGAAGTGGCCGACCGCATCGTGGTGATGAACAAGGGCGTGATCGAACAGATCGGCTCGCCGGGCGAGGTGTACGAGAAACCGGCCAACGACTTCGTCTACCACTTCCTCGGCGACTCTAACCGCCTGGCCTTGAGCGAGGGCAACCATGTGCTGTTCCGCCCTCACGAGGTGTCGCTGTCGCGCCATGAGACCGAGGGCCATCACGCTGCCGAAGTCCGCGACATTCGCCCGCTGGGCGCGACCACCCGGGTGACCCTGAAGGTCGAGGGGCAGAGCGAGCTGATCGAGGCCGAAGTGGTCAAGGACCACGACAGCCTGACTGGGCTTGCGCGCGGCGAGACCCTGTTCTTCCGGCCGAAGGTCTGGCAGAAGGTCGCCGATATCTGACGCTTGTGCAGATGTTGAAAAACCCGGGTTCGTAGCCCGGGTTTTTTTATGCCTGGACGAAGGGTGGGGTGGCGATGTGGCCCTTAGTCCGCCGTTTTCCATACCTTGCACGAATATTTTGCATGCCGACCGTGCATTAGTTTCCGCCCTCACCGCTACAGCCCTTGCGCCACGCGGCTTTGCGGAAACCCTGAAAATCTTATATTCGATAACGATATAGCTTTAATTTTAAACATTACTTTCAGAGATAAGCCTCTAAAACGGATGATTCAGTCACGAGGACCGGCCAAGGTCCGAAGACCTGCATCACGTTTCCAGGAGTCGATTCAATGGGTAATGTCCAGACGGCCGCGAGGGCCTACGACCAGCCATGGCGCCCGGCCCCGGGCGACCTGGTCGAGCTTGGACGCACGCTTCGCCTGCCGCTGGCGCAGCTGCGCCTGCAGCGCACGCCGGTCAGTGGTCTCAAGCGTCGCGACAAGCTGGCGCTGGGGTTGCTGGTGCTGGTGCTGCATGGCGCTGCGGCCTACTGGGTCAGCCAACGACCAACCCCCGAGCTGCCGGTAATCCCGCCCGAGATTCCGCCGATGACCATCGAGTTCGCCGCCCCGGCGCCGCCGGTCGTCGAGCCGCCACCGCCTGTGCCTGTGGTCGAGCCACCACCGCCACCACCACCGGTGGTCGATGAGCTGGCCGCCAAGCCTGCGCCGAAACCTGTGCCCAAACCAAAACCTGTGCCCAAGCCCGTACCCAAGCCGCAGCCCAAGCCGGTCGAGGCGCCGCCACCGGTGCCGACGCCCGCGCCTGCACCGCCTGCTCCGGCACCTGCACCACCAGCACCAGCACCGGTCACGCCCGCTTCGGCCAATGCCGCGTACCTGAAGAACCCGGCGCCGGAATATCCGCAACTGGCCCAGCGCCGTGGATGGGAAGGCACCGTGCTGTTGCGGGTCGAGGTACTGCCCAGCGGCAAGCCGGGGCAGATCCAGATCCAGAAGACCAGCGGCCGCGATGCCCTGGACGCCGCCGCGCTGGCTGCGGTTAAGCGCTGGAGCTTCGTGCCGGCCAAGCAGGGAGACGTGGCCCAGGTGGGCTGGGTCAGTGTCCCGATCGATTTCAAGCTTCGTTAACTCGCGCCATCGAACCGAACATAGGAAGACTTCATCATGAGCCTGTTGGCATCCCCTCTCGAATCCGTTGAAAGCGCCGTCATCTGGCTGCTGGTTGGTTTTTCCGTGGTCACCTGGGCGTTGGCCCTGGTCAAGGTCGTGCAGTTCGTGCGGCTGAAGAACCAGGACAAGCGCTTCCATGCCCAGTTCTGGGCCGCTTCTAGCCTCGACTCGGCAGCCGGGATCAGCCATGAGCAGCCTGGCCCTGCGGCCCGCGTCGCCCAGGCCGGTTATGCCGCCATCGCCGTGGGCGAGCCGGGCCAGGCAGCCGACCTGAGCCATGCGATCAACCATCAGGATCGCCTCGAGCGCGCCTTGCGCCAGCAGATCGTGCGCGAGCGCCGTTCGCTGGAAACCGGCCTGGCGGTTGTCGCCAGTATTGGCAGCACCTCGCCGTTCATCGGTCTGTTCGGCACCGTGTGGGGCATCATGGAAGCGCTCAAGGGCATCAGCGCTGCCGGCTCCGCCAGCCTGGAAACCGTGGCCGGCCCGATCGGTGCGGCACTGGTCGCCACGGGCGTGGGTATCGCCGTCGCGGTGCCGGCGGTGCTGGTCTACAACTACTTCCTGCGCCGCCTCAAGCTGACCGCGGCCGACCTCGACGACTTCGCCCACGACTTCTACAGCCTGGCGCAGAAGAGTGCCTTCCGCGTCCTGGTTCACCCGACCCTGCAAAAAGCCCAGGCCGGTTTCGGCCAGCCGGTGAAGGAGGCTTCCTGACATGGCGTTCTCGACCCAGGACAGCGACGAAGTCCTCAGTGAAATCAACGTCACGCCGCTGGTGGACGTCATGCTGGTGCTGCTGGTGGTGTTCATCGTCACCGCGCCCTTGCTGACCAACGCCATCCCGATCAACTTGCCCAAGACCGAAGCCGTGGCCCCAGTGGAGCAGAAAGACCCGCTGGTGGTGAGCATCGATGGCGGCGGCAAGCTGTTCATCAACAAGGACGAGATCCAGCCGGACCTGCTGGAAACCAACCTCAAGGCGGCCAGGGAAAAGGATGCGGATGTGCGTGTACAGCTGCAGGCTGACGATGGCGTCAACTACGGCGAAGTGGCGCGGGCGATGGCTGCCATCGAACGTGCCGGGATCAGCAAGCTGGCGGTGATCACCGCGCGTTGATCGGCAATACCCTCTTCAGGCAAGTGCTTCAGGGCCATTTCTCTTGGCAGGGGATGGCCCTTTTTTTATGCCCGCACCGACCCCGTAGGAGCGGGCTTGCCCGCGAAAAGGCCAGCCCAGACAACCAATAATTATGGTTATTAATAAATAGCTTCTTATTCCTTTACGAATATAACTGCCTCCCTATACTGGGTTCCCAAGCACGCAAACTTCCAAGGAGGCGTCCCCATGCGCAATGAGTCGATTCGTTACCTGATTGTGCCGGGCTGGCAAGGATCGCCAGACAATCATTGGCAAAGCCACTGGCAGCGCAGCCTGCCCAACAGCGCCCGGGTCGAGCAGCACGATTGGCTCACCCCGCAGCGTCGCGACTGGATACAGGCGCTCGAGCAGGCGATTGCCGACGAACGCTCGCCGGTGATCCTCATCGCCCACAGCCTGGGTTGCATCACCATCGCCCACTGGGCCGCGCAGGCCAGCCCTGCGCTGCTGCGCCAGGTGCGAGGGGCGCTGCTGGTGGCGCCCGCGGATGTCGAACGGCCGACCTGCGCGCCGGCCTTGCGCAATTTCGCGCCAATTCCGCTGCAAGCGCTGCCGTTTCCCACCCAGGTGGTCAGCTCGGACAACGATCCGGCCGTCAGCGTGCCGCGTGCACTCTACCTGGCCAAGGCCTGGGGCGCGGAAGCAGGGCTGTTGAGCAATGCCGGGCACATCAACGTCAAGTCCGGTCACGAGCGCTGGGAACAGGGCTTCGCCTATCTGTACCGCCTGCAAGGCCGGATCGAGCAGCGCTCCCTGCGCCGCGCCTGACCTGGCCTTTCAACCGATTTCGCTGAATCCCTGGTCGCCTGCGTCTGGGGCGGGAGTTTTCCATGAGTTTCAACAATCCCTTCGGCCAGCCACTGCTGACGTTTCCCGAGCTGGACAAGAGCCCGCTGAGCATCCGTGCCAAGGCGCTGGTATTCGTCGATGCACGTTCGCAGCAACTGCGCGAAGCGCTCGAACGCCTGGCGCCGCAACCGCTGCCGGTGCTGATCCGTGGTGAGACCGGCACCGGCAAGGAGCTGCTGGCAAGGCAGATCCACCGTGCCAGCGATCGCGCGGGGTTGTTCGTCTCGGTCAACTGCGCGGGCATCAGCCACACCTACGCCGATGCCGAGCTGTTTGGCTACAGCGCCGGTACCCATGGCGGCACGGCCAGCAGTCGCGCAGGCTGGTTCGGTTCGGCGAATGGCGGCACCTTGTACCTGGACGAGATCGCCGACCTGCCGCTGGCCATCCAGGGCAAGCTGCTGGCGGCCCTGGAGAACCGTGAGGTCACTCGGGTCGGCGCCCAGCAGGCGCAGGCCGTGGATGTGCGTCTGGTGGCCGCCTCCAGCATCGACCTGGCCCAGGCGGTGCGTGCCGGGCGCTTCAACGAACGGCTGTACCTCTATCTGCACGAGGGCGAACTGGAGTTGCCGGCACTGCGCCAGAGGGTGGGAGACATCCTGCCGCTGGCCGAATACTTCGTCGGCATCTACAGCGTGCGCCTGGAGCGCAGCGTGCCGCTGATCAGCGAAGCGGCGCAGCAAGCGCTGGAAGCCCATGCCTGGCCCGGCAACACCCGCGAGCTGGAGAACGTCATCCACTTTGCCTTGCTGGTGGCCGACGGTGATGAAATTCTCCCGCAGCACCTGGACCTGCCCGAGCGTGCGCCCCTGGCCAGTCTGGCCAGCCAGCTTGCGCAACTGGGGCGCAGCCGCGAGCCAGGCACGCTTGCCGCCTTGCGTGAGCTGCTGGAGCAAAGCCTGGCCGAGCTCAATGCATCCGCGAGCTAGAGCGGTTGTCGGTCGCTCATAAGCAAAACAGCTGATGGCTTTTTGTTTTTGGAATAAGGAGCGAATCAAAAGATATTGTTAGGGCATAAAAAATCCCGGTATCGTCCGCTCCACGCCCACTGTCGAGACGGTGTGGCACCTGACTTCGCCATCGTCGATGGCCCCAGCTTGATAACAAGGATCACCATGAAAAAGACCCTGCTGACGACTGCCCTCGCCGCTGCCCTGTCGCTGTCCGGCCTGGCTCACGCCGCCGAAAAACTGGTGGTAGCCGCCACACCGGTGCCGCACGCCGAAATCCTCGAGCTGATCAAGCCGACCCTGGCCAAGGAAGGTGTGGACCTGCAGATCAAGGTCTTCACTGACTACGTGCAGCCGAACGTGCAGGTCGACCAGAAGCGCCTGGACGCCAACTACTTCCAGACCCTGCCCTACCTGAAGAACTTCAACGAAGGCAAGGGCACCCACCTGGAAACCGTGATCGGCGTTCACGTCGAGCCGTTCGGTGGCTACTCCAAGAAGGTCAAGAGCCTGTCGGAGCTCAAGGAAGGCGCCACCGTGGCTATCCCGAACGAGGGCAGCAACAGTGGTCGCGCCCTGCTGCTGTTGCAGAAGGCCGGCCTGATCACCCTGAAGGATCCGAAGAACGCCCTGGCGACGCCGAAAGACATTGCCGAGAACCCGAAGAAACTGAAATTCCGCGAGCTCGAGTCGGCCATGCTGCCGCGCGTGCTGGACCAGGTCGACCTGGACATGATCAACACCAATTACGCGCTGGAGGCTGGCCTGAACCCGGCCAAGGATGCGCTGGTGATCGAAGGCAGCGACTCGCCATACGTGAACTTCCTGGTCGCGCGTCCTGACAACAAGAACAGCGACGCCATCCAGAAGCTGGCCAAGGCCCTGACCAGCCCTGAAGTGAAAGCCTTCATCGAGCAGAAGTACCAGGGCGCGGTACTGCCGGCGTTCTGATTTGCCGGGTTAGCGCTTCACATGAAAACGCCGACACTGTTGTGTCGGCGTTTTTGTTTTGGCGCTGCGGTGTTCTTTTCGCGGCCCCAATCCCGAGACCGTCACCGGCTCTTGTAGGAGCGGGCTTGCCCGCGAAGAAAGCACCGCAGTCCCGAGCCCCGTCAACGCTGCTCGGCAAGCGCCTTGCGCAGGGCCAGCAACCACTGAAGTTGTTCGTTCGAAACAGGTGTGCTTGGGCTGTTCATCGTTGTCGTCCCTGTGGGCCTGGCAGGCCGATCAGTCTGAAGTCCTTTTGAGAGGTATTTCGAGGGAAAGATCCCACGCGGATGTATGAAATTTCCGGTTAGCCCGTCGGGTGATATCAATATGCAATAAGGGTATTTAGAGAAAGCTTTTTATGCCTTTAGAGTCTACCCATCGTGCTTACCGGCACATCCCTTTCATCGTTCACGACGCCGAGCCATCCTCGCGTCGAGCCCGGAACCCTGCCCATGTCGTACCTCCGTGACCTTGTGTCGAGGCGTTATCCATGACCTTCGACACTGCCTTCATGCTTAGCACACTCCCGGCATTCCTCAAGGCCGTCGGCGTCACCCTGCAGGTCGGCCTGATCGCCATCGCCACCTCGCTGCTGGTCGCCGTGTTCAATGCCGCCGTCCTGGTGTTTCGCACCCCCTACCTGTGGCGGCTGGTCAAAGGCTATGTGGAGCTGGCGCGCAACACGCCGTTGCTGATCCAGTTGTTCTTCGTCTATTTCGCATTGCCGACCCTGGGTTTGAAAGTATCCGGCTTCGCTGCGGCGATCATCACCATGACCTTCATGGGCGGTGCCTACCTCACCGAGGTGCTGCGAGCGGGTGTCGAAGCGGTGCCGCGCGCGCAGCTTGAGTCGGGGCGTTCCATCGGCTTGTCCGAGGGCCAGCTGCTGCGCCACGTGATCCTGCCCCAGGCCGGCATCCTCAGCCTGCCTGCGTTGTTCGCCAACTTCATCTTCCTGCTCAAGGAAACCACCGTGGTCTCGGCGGTAGCCGTGCCGGAAATCCTCTACACCACCAAGAACTACATCGCCCTGTACTACAAGACCTACGAGATGCTCGCGGTGCTGACGTTGCTCTGCGTGCTGCTGTTCCTGCCGTTGTCGCTGCTGCTGCGCCACCTCGAAAGGAGGCTGCAACATGGCCAGTTCGGCAATTGAGCTGCTGCTGGTGTCCTTGCCGCAACTGGCCAAGGGCGCCGGACAGACCCTGGCGATCTCGGCCTTGGGCATCGTCTTCGCCACCCTGGGTGGTGTGCTCTATGGCGTGCTGGCCACGCTGGGCAAGCGTGCGGTGAACATCGCCTTGCAGATCTATCTGGAGCTGTTTCGGGCGATACCGGTGCTGGTCTGGCTGTACCTGGTGTTCTTCGGGTTGCCGATCTTCTTTTCGCTGAGTATCCCCAGCTTCTGGTGCGCGGTGCTGGTGCTGGGGCTGTGGGGTGCCAGCGAGGTTGGCGAGGTGGTGCGCGGGGCCCTGGCTTCGCTGCCGCGCGGCCAGCGTGAGGCGGGGTTGTCGATCGGCCTGTCGGGCCTGCAGTTGTATGGGCACGTGCTTTTGCCGCAGGCCCTCAAGCGCATGACGCCGCCCACCATCAACATCTACACGCGCATCGTCAAGACCAGCTCGCTTGCCGTGCTGATCGGCGTCGTCGATGTGATCAAGGCCGGCCAGCAGATCATCGAGCGTACCTACGAGTCGGTGCTGATCTACGGCGTACTGTTCCTGTTCTTCTTCTTCATCTGCTACCCGCTTTCCGCCGCTTCGCGCGCGCTGGAACGCCGCTGGGCCCACTCATGAGCGCATTGATCGAATTCCAGGGTTTCAACAAGTTCTTCGGCGAGCACCAGGTGCTCAAGGGGGTCGACCTGCAAGTACAGGCCGGCGAAGTGGTGGTGATCCTCGGCCCCAGCGGTTGCGGCAAGAGCACCCTGCTGCGTTGCCTGAACGGCCTGGAGGAGGCCCATGGCGGTAGCCTGCGCCTCGATGGCCAGGACTTGCTCGGCCCCGGCACCGACTGGCGCCAGGTACGCCAGCGGGTGGGCATGGTGTTCCAGAGCTATCACCTGTTCGGCCACATGAGCGTGATCGACAACCTGCTGCTCGGCCCACTCAAGGTGCAGAAGCGCGAGCGCGCCGAAGCCCAGGCGCAGGCCGAGGCGTTGCTGGCGCGGGTGGGGTTGCTGGACAAGCGGGACGCCTTCCCCCGGCAGTTGTCAGGCGGCCAGCAGCAGCGCATCGCCATTGTTCGTTCGTTGTGCATGAACCCGCAGGTGATGCTGTTCGACGAGGTCACCGCAGCCCTGGATCCCGAGATGGTCAAGGAGGTGCTGCAGGTGATCCAGGGCCTGACCCGGGACGGCATGACCCTGCTCATCGTCACCCACGAAATGGCCTTCGCCCGGGCGGTGGCCGACCGTATCGTGTTCATGGAGGCCGGCAGGATCCTTGAACAGAGCGACCCCGAGAGCTTCTTCAGCCAACCGCGGACCGCACGCGCGCAGCAGTTCCTGGACAAATTCTCCTTCGTCGAAAGCCTGCCGAAGACACTACACAAGGAACTGTCATGAAAACTGCCCACTTCACCAAACTGCTGGCGCCGCTGTTCGGCCTGGCCTTGCTGGCCGGTTGCGACAAACCCGCGGAGCCGGGCAAGTCGGCTGCGGCGACGTCCGCACCGTCCACCAGCTATCTGGAAACCATCAAGGCCCGCGATAAGTTGATCGTCGGCGTGTTCACCGACAAGCCGCCGTTCGGCTTCGTCGACGAGAGCGGTCGCTATGTGGGCTTCGACACCGATATCGGTCGTCGCTTCGCCAAGGACCTGCTCGGCGACGAGAACAAGGTCGAGTTCGTGGCCGTCGAACCGGCCAGCCGCATCCCGTTCCTGCAGAGCGACAAGGTCGACCTGATCCTCGCCAACATGACCGTCACCCCGGAGCGCAAGGAAGCGGTCGACTTCACCAACCCCAACCTGCGTGTGGCGGTGCAGGCGATCGTGGCCGACGGCAGCCCGGTGAAAGCCCTCGATGACCTGGCCGACAAGACCATCATCGTCACCACCGGCACCACCGCCGATATCTGGCTGACCAAGAACCACCCGGACTGGAAACTGCTCAAGTTCGAGAAGAACAGCGAATCGCTGCAGGCCCTGGCCAATGGCCGTGGCGACGCCTATGCCCAGGACAACCTGATCCTGTTCAGCTGGGCCAAGCAGAACCCGGGTTACCGCGTGTTGCCAGAGTTGCTGGGTGACGAGGCGCCGATTGCCCCGGCGGTGAAGAAGGGCAATACCGAGCTGCGCGACTGGGTCAATGCCGAGCTGGCCAAGCTGGGCGAGGAGAAGTTCCTGCTCAAACTGTATGACCAGTACGTGCGCAAGGAGCTGAGCGACGACACCAAGCCTGAGAGCGTGATCGTCGAAGGCGGCAAGTGGCAGGGGTGAGTCAGGGTCCAATCGCGGGGCTGCACTGCAGCCCCGGCGATATCAGCGGTTACGCGGCAACCAGTTCAACAGGAACTCATTCACCACCTTCGGGTTCTCCAGGCTGGAGATATGCCCTGCGAACGGAATCTGCGCCGCCAGGCAGCCGATGATCCGTGCCATTTCGTTGCTTTCGGCAGGCGGACGCGGAATATCCTGGTCGCCGCAGACCACGATGGTCCGCTCTGCCGGCAACTCGCCCAGTCGGCCCAGCAGGTCAGGGCGTCCGAAAATCACCCGCCCCATCGGGTCGAGGCTCTGGCGAATGGTCTCGGCGCTGCTGGCCTTGAGGTCGGCGCGGAACTGCTCGCGCACGTCAGGCACCGTCTGGCCGCCGGCATGGAAGAAGATCGGCACCACGATGTCGAGCAGTGGGTCAGGGAAGAACCCTGCGCCGCTGGCGGCATCCAGCAGGCCGAAGTACTTCAGGCGCGTGGCTTCAGGTTCGGCGCCGAGGTAGGTGTCCATCAGCACGATGCGGTCAACCCGTTCCGGGTGTTCGATCGCCAGCTCAGCACCCCACATGCCACCGACCGACAGGCCGACCAGATGGCATTTGTCGATGCCCAGCGCGTCGAGAAACGCCAGGTGCTGGCGTGCCAGCGCGCTCATGTCGGTGGTGGTGGCTGGTGGTGCCTCGGAGTCGCCATGGCCCCAGAGCTCGGGCACCAGCACGCGGAAGTGTTTCGACAGCGCATCGATCTGCGGTTGCCACATCGCGGCAGACCACAGGTAGCTATGGCCCAGCAGCACCGGGAAGCCCTGGCCCTGGTCGACGTAGCTCATGCGGGCGCCGTCGATTTCGATGAAGTGCTTTTGCATGAGGAAGGCTCTTGGAAGAAAGGGGCGAACAGGTTACCTGTTCGCAGTGTGAAGGGTTGTGAAACTGGTCATGTTAGGGCTGCTCTGGTGGTGAGCTTTTCGACAGCAGCGCGCTCACTGCCCCGGTGGCACCAGGCGCAAGGTACTGCGCGCCGGAATCACCCCCATCTGCGCCTTGTGATACCGCCCCTGTACATAATCTTCGGCCTGGTCCGAGTAATGGCGGTCGAACGGCACGCCACTCTGGCCTACAGGGTTGATGGTCAGCGCTTGCCCGGCGTCGGCGAAGTCGATCAGGCGTCGGGTCGAAGGCCCGTAGTTCACCGGCCAGGGCGCCGGGCCGATCTTCGCCGACAGGTTGTTCGGCACCTCATGGGTGCCCGGTGCGGCGAAGGGGCCGACATTGAACAGCAGGTTCAACGGTTTCTGCTGACCCAGCGGGTGGTTATGGGTGAGGGTGTGGGCCTTGCCCCATTGCCAGTCGGCCGGGTCGCTGCCGTACAGCTCGCGCAGATGCGCCAGGCTGCGTTGCCAGGCCTGGCGGACGATGGCGGTGCGGTCGGTGCGGTCGTGGCCGCCGCGCAGGTTCCACCAGGGTGAGTCGGCATCGGCGGCCAGGCGAGGTAGTGCGGCGTCGATGGCGCGGGTGCTGATCAGCACCTGGAACCAGGTGTCGCCCAGCTCGTCATGCAGGGCCGCGAACGCCAGCTCGTAGAGGAACTGGTTGAACAGCGTGGCGCTGGTCGAATCCAGTGGATAGTCGCCGCGCCATGCGGCCAGTTGTTCGACCAGTTCCTTCTGTTCGTCACCCTCGGCGATCGCACGCAAGGTATTGAGCAGCGGCGCCAAGGTGCGGGGGCCGTAGTCGGTGCTGGTGTCCAGCTGCAGCGCCTGGCTGTTCTGCACATCCCATTTGACTTGCGGGTCGGCCAGTCGACGATCCAGCTGGCGGCCACGGTCGGGCAGGTTGTAATACCCGGGGATCGGCATGGCGGCCGGGGGCTGGTAGTTGGCCGAGACGATGTAGCCGCTGGGCGGATTCTCCTGCTGGGGATTGGCGCTGAAGGGGTAGAAGCCGAGCTTGTCGGCCTGGTGGGTGCTGCCGTCGAGAATGAACGCCGGGTTGACCCCGTCCGGACGAATCGGCAATTGCGCCGAGGCCCACCAGCCGATGTCACCGCGAGCGTTGGCCCAGACCAGGTTCAGCCCCGGTGCCTGGATCTTCGCCGCGGCCTCGCGCATCTTGCCCAGGGTGTCGGCGCGGTTGACCTGGTAGAAGGCATCAAGGATGGGGTTTTCGGTTTCGAGGAAGGCCCACCACATGGCGACAGGGGTTTGCCCTGCGGTTTCGCCGAGCACATCGTTGACGATCGGCCCGTGGGGCGAGCGACGCAGGGTGATGGTCACCGGAGCTTCGCCCTTGACCGCGATCTGCTGCTCGGTTGTCTCCAGCGCGCGCCATTGGCCATCGACCATGACCTGGTTGGTGTCGGCGGGGTTGGTCTTCTCGGCGATCAGATCGACGTCGTCGTTCTGGAACATGGTCAGGCTCCAGCCGAAGTCGCGATTGTGACCGAGCAGGGCGAAGGGGTTCAGCGCCTGGAAATAGCCGTAGAGGTTGAAGCCGGGCGCCGACAGTTCAGCCTCGTACCACACTGCAGGTACTGCGAAGCCGATATGCGGATCGCCCGCCAGCAGCGGGCGGCCACTGCGGGTATGGCTGCCGGCGACAGCCCAGGCGTTGCTGCCTTCGAACTGCGGAATACCCGCGTCGCCAAGCGCCTGGTGGCTGAGCCGGGCCAGGCCTTCGAGTGCGCGCCAGTCGTTGGCGGCAAGGGCCGGGTGCAGAGCTCCGTCAGGTTGCCAGTCGAGGTCGAAGATCTTCAGGTAGTCGGGGCCGAGCTGATCGCGGATATAGGTCAGCGCAGGTTCGGTGCGAAAGGCGGCGGCGAAACTGTAGGCCAGGTAGCCGGCGATGCTCAGGGTGTCTTCGGCGGTGAAGGGGCGTTCAGGGATACCGAGGACGTCGAACTCCACCGGCTTGGGATGGCTGGCCTGCCAGCTGTTCACGCCGTCCAGGTAGGCCTGCAGTGCGAGCCAGGACGGTGACTGGTGATCCAGGCGCTCGACCATCCGCGCCGCCTGCTCGCGGATGCGCAGGCTGCGAAACAGGGTGTCGGTGGGCACCAGTTTGCTGCCCAGCACTTCGGCCAGCTCACCACGTGCCAGGCGGCGCACCAGTTCCATCTGGAACAGCCGGTCCTGGGCGTGCACATAGCCCAGGGCGCGGTACAGGTCAGGCTCGTTCTGCGCCTGTAGATGCGGTACACCGCGTTCGTCGTAGCGCACGCTGACCGGTGCGCTCAAGCCGGTGATAGCCACTTCGCCCTCGCGCTGCGGCAGCTTGCCGTGCACGTACCAGTAACCGGCACCCGCGGCTACGGCCACGACGATGGCAAGCAGAGTGAGGCTGCGCTTCATAGAATTCCTTGTGCCGTTGACGAGGGGGCGAGCGGCTGCTGAACACCGCAAAACGCGTTGAGAATAGCCTTCCCGGCGTGACAGGTCTGCCCTTTACTGCGCTTCTTTCTGCCAGGGGCAATAGCAGCCGCTGGCCAGGGCATTGGAGGCCTGTACCTGACGGCCTTGCAGCAGCGCCTGGATCACCGGCTCGATGAAACTGTTGCTGGAGTTGCACACTGCGCCTTCGCTGTAAGGGCCGAAATAGGCGAGCTGGCCCTTGCGATCCCAGATCGCCACGGCCGGGGACGCAGGCAGGTATTCGCTGCCGGGCAGGTCGCCGACGGGTTGCAAGGCGCCAAGGTTGGCGGGTAGTTGGCCGTGACTGCCAGGCTTTTGCAGTACATGGAAGGTCACACCCTGTGCGGCGAAGTGCTCGATCAGCTCGGCCAGGTGTTGCTGGTTACCGACGTTGCAAGGGCAGGCCGGGTCCCAGAAGTGCACGACGCGGATCGGGCCAGGGCCTGCGAGCTCGGCGGGCAGTTGCAACTGGCTGCCGTCGAACAGCGTGGCCTGGTTGTCGAAGGTGCGCAGGTAGCGGGACTGGAAACTGTCGTAGGCCCACCACAGCAGGGCGGTGCAGACCAGGGTGGTGAGCAGCGTGGTAAAAATTCGCATGGTGATTCCGTAGAAAACGACACGACCGCTTCTGCAGGGGACGCCAGCTTGCCATGACCGGGCTCAGAGCTGAATATCGCAGATCAATACTCGCGCCATTGTGGATGTCTCCATGCCGTCACCCTTTGACCCCGACCTGCTGCGTACCAGCCTTGCCCCGCTGGCGGCGCGCCAGCCACTGTCGGCCCAGGCCCTCGACTACCAGCGCTTCTATGGCCTCGACCTGCCGGCGCAAAGCTGGCTGGGCGCCTTCAGTGTGGCGGGTTTCGACCTGGTGGGGCAGGTGTGGCTGCCGGATGCGCCGGTGGCGACGTTGTTCCTGCTGCATGGTTACTACGACCATATGGGGCTGTATCGTCATGTGATTGGCTGGGCGCTGCAGCAGGGCTTCGCGGTGATCGGCTGTGACCTGCCCGGCCATGGGCTGTCCAGCGGCGAGCGGGCCAGCATCGCCGACTTCGCGGTCTACCAGCAGGTGCTCGATGCCCTCTTCGAGCAAGCGCGCAGGCTCGACCTGCCACGGCCCTGGCACCTGTGCGGGCAGAGCACGGGTGGGGCCATCGTTGTCGATCATCTGCTGCACTGCGGCGAGCAGAGCCCGGCCGACGGCCAGGTGATCCTGCTGGCGCCGTTGGTGCGGCCGCGGGCCTGGCACTGGTCGAAGTTGAGTTATCGGGTGCTGCGTCATTTCGTCGATGGTATCGAGCGACGCTTCAGCGCCAATACCAACGACCCGGCGTTTCTCGCGTTCCTCGAGGCTGACCCGCTGCAGCCGCGGCGCCTGCCGACGGCATGGGTGGGCGCGCTGATGGCCTGGATCAAGCGCATCGAGGCGGCGCCGCACAGTCGGCGTCGGCCGCTGATCGTCCAGGGCGAGGCGGACGGCACGGTGGACTGGCCCTACAACCTCAGGGTGCTGAAGGAGAAGTTCGCCGAGCCGCAGATTCTCCTGCTGCCCGAGGCGCGGCATCACCTGGCCAACGAGCTGCCGGATATCCGCCAGCGCTACTTCAACTTTCTCGACCAGCGCCTGCTCACTTGAGGTTGGCGCTGCTCTGGCCGACGGCCAGCCCCGCACGCACTGCAGCCAGCGCGGCGCTGTAGTAGGCCTTGCCCTCTGCGGATTCGGCGAAGGTGGCGAACGCTTCCAGCTCGTCGTCGGACAGTTCGCGGTAGACATACAACAAGGTGTTGTTCAGGTCTTCGCCAATCTCGTTCATCAAGCGTTGGCGCTGACCATCGAGCAGGCCCTGGGCCTGGCCGCTGCCGAACAGGCCGGGGATCATCGAGCTGAGGCTGTCGGCGGCAACTCCGGCGATCGCCAGGCTGACCTCGGCCCCCGCTTCGCGGGCGGGCAGGGCCTGGGCCAGGTGACCGATGGCCAGCAGACGGTTGTCGCTGGCCTGGATGCGGGGAAGGCCCTTGGCGTTTTTGGCCAATTGGTCCTTGCGCGTGGCCAGCAGCTCGGCGGCAACCACCTTGCGCCCCAGTGGCGATTGGAAGAACGCCAGCGCCGGCGCCGGGTTCTTCAGGTTGGCGCGCAGTTGGGCCTGGGCGCGTTGATCCATCGCCTGGGCCTGGAAGCGTTGGTTGCTGTTGTCGACGAGCGCCTGGAAAACCGCGGGCGGCAGGCTGTTGCGGTAGCGCTGCTGGGCGGCCCCGATGGCGTCATTGAAGTGGGCGCGCTGGTCGGGCCAGCCGGCGGCCTTGTACAGTTGGTCGAGGCTGTCTGCCCAGACAGGCATGGTGCAGATCATCAGCACAAGCAGGGAAAACAAACGGCGCATTCAGGACTCCTGTCGGCAGGCCGCTATTGTCCGTGGGGTGGTACGCCTTTGTCGAGATATCAGCGCGCTTCTCGGCCAAGTGGCGCTGTCCGTGCTCATGGCTAATGGATATGATGCGCGCCATGCATACCTCTCCCGAACATCCGCTGCTGTCGATCATCGTCGACGACCTGGCCACCCGTGGCTGGTCGCAGCAGGCACTTTTCCTGCCGCTCGAGCTGGCCCGCGCCTTGGCCACCGAGTGTCGCAGGCGCCATGCCGAGGGCGAACTGAGCCCCGCAGGTGTCGGCAGGGGGGCGGCCCAGGAGGTGCGCGAGGCGATCCGTGGCGACCAGATCCAGTGGATCGACCCCGGCCAGGCCGAGGCCTGCGACCGCTACCTTGAGCTCATGGACAACCTGCGCCAGGCGATCAACCAAGGGCTGTTCCTGGGGTTGGAAGACTTCGAGTGTCATTTCGCCCTGTATCCGCCGGGCGCCTTCTACCGCAGGCATCTTGACCGTTTCCGCGACGACGACCGGCGCATGGTGTCGGTGGTGCTCTATCTCAATGAGCGCTGGCAAGCCGAAGACGGCGGGCAGTTGCGGATGTTCCTTGCCGACGACGTCGAGCATGACGTCCAGCCCGAGGCCGGCAGCCTGGTGGTGTTCCTGTCGGGTGAAGTCCCGCATGAAGTCCTGCCGGCCAATCGCGAACGCCTGTCACTGACAGGCTGGTTCCGGCGCCGTGGCAATGATCCCTTCTGAGTCGCCCAAGGTACTGGTCAGTGCCTGTCTGCTGGGGCAGCCGGTGCGCTATGACGGACGCGACAGCGGCCACCCCGATCTGCTCAAGCAATGGCAGGCCGAGGGGCGTGTAGTGCCCTTGTGCCCGGAGGTGGCGGGTGGCTTGCCGACGCCGCGACCGCCGGCGGAGATCCAGGGCGGGCAGGGTGGCCAGGTGCTCGATGGGCAGGTTCAGGTTCTGACCGTGGCTGGCGAGGATGTCAGTGCGGCCTTTCTGGGCGGCGCTCGGCAGGCCCTGGCGCTGGTGCGGCGGCATGGGATTCGGGTTGCGGTGCTCAAGTCCGGTAGCCCGTCGTGCGGTAACCGACTGACCTACGATGGCAGTTTCAGCGGGGTGAAGGTGCCGGGGGAGGGTGTCGTTGCTGCGCTGTTGCGCCGGGAAGGGGTGCTGGTGTTCAGCGAGCTGGAGCTGGATGAGGCGCAACGGGCACTCGGGTAGTTCGGTGTCGTCCTCTTCGCGGGCAAGCCCGCTCCTACGGGCTCACCACAGGCCTTGTGGGAGCGGGCTTGCCCGCGAAGAGAACGCCGCGATATCACTGCTGCGCCGCCGTCTTCTCGAACCACTTCTGCTCGAGCTCCGCCATCCGCCCACTGTCCTTGAGCCGCTGCAGGGCATTGTTCAGCGTGCTCTCGAAGGCCGGATTGTCCTTCTGGAACGGGATCACCAGCTTCTTCTCACCAAACGTCTGGCTGGCATCCAGCGCGCTTTCAGTCGCAGGCTGTTCGCTCGCGGGTGTCAATGCGATGTCGTACTTGCCACTCTCCACGCCTGTCAGCACTTCGTCGGCGGGCGCCTCGATGAATTCCGCGCGCAGGTCCATCTCGCGGGCCAGGTCTTGGCCGAACTCGATGTCGAACCCGGTCAGGTGCTCGTTTTCCTTGAAGGCGTAGGGGGCATTGTTGGCTTGCACGGCGATGCGCAGTTCACCCCGGTCGTTGATTTCGTCGATCAGCTCTGCCTGGGCCAGGGGGCTGATGAGTACTGCCAGCAGTAGGCCAATGGTCAAACGCATGAATATCCCTTTTTATATCTCGGCAGATGAATGTCATTCGCCGTGGCTTTCTTGTTTTGCCGCGGTCGAACGCAGCCTATGACCCCGACATCGTGCTTAGGTTTACGCCGTCGCTGAAATTTTCATGCCGGCATTTTTGAACCTGCGGGCCGGTAACTGGACTATGGTGAAGTACCACCTCGCTTCGTTTAAGTGATAGCGGTCAATTGAAGTGAATGACAGGAGAAGTGAATGAAAAGCCCAGTGTCGCGTGCTGCCCTTGCCGGTCTGCTGATGGGGGCCTCGCTGTTTGCCAGCGCTGCCGATGCCTTGAAAAGCCAGGAACCACCGAAAGACGCCAAGGTCTTCATCGTCTCCCCGGCCGATGGCGCCACGGTCGACAAGACCTTCACCGTCAAGTTCGGCATCGAGGGTATCGCGCTCAAGCCGGCTGGCGACCAGACCCCGCACTCCGGGCACCATCACCTGCTGGTGGATGTCGACAAGGCGCCTGTAGCTGACCAGCCATTGCCGACCAGCCTGATGCCTGAGGGCAACCAACCCCTGCCAGCCGGGCCGCAGGTGCTGCACTTCGGCAAGGCGCAGACCGAGGCGACCATCACCCTGACCCCGGGCAAGCACACCCTGCAACTGGTGCTGGGCGACCAGTACCATGTGCCGTTCAAGCCAAGCGTCGAGTCGAAGAAGATCACCGTCAATGTGAAGTGACGCCTGGAAGCTTCGCGGCGCTTCGGCGCCCCGATTCGACCGCGAAGCAGAACGCTCGGATCGCGCAGGCAAAAAAAGGGAGGCCACCAGGGCCTCCCTTCTTCATGCAGCCATCAGGCTCAGAACAGGACGCGCGAGCGGATGGTGCCCTTGACGTGCTGCAGTTTCTCTTGCGCCAGGTCCGAGTACTCGGCGTCGACGTCGATGACCACGTAACCCACTTTCTCGTCGGTCTGCAGGAACTGACCGGAGATGTTGATGCCGTTCTCGGCGAAGACCTTGTTGATCTCGCTGAGTACGCCCGGGATGTTTTCGTGGATGTGCAGCAGGCGGTGCTTGCCCGGGTGCGCCGGCAGGGCCACTTCAGGGAAGTTGACCGAGGATACGGACGTACCGTTGTCGCTGTACTTGACCAGCTTCTCGGCCACTTCCAGGCCGATGTTGGCCTGGGCTTCGGCGGTCGAACCACCGATGTGCGGGGTCAGGATCACGTTGTCCAGGCCACGCAGCGGGCTTTCGAACTCTTCGTCGTTCGAGCGCGGCTCGACCGGGAACACGTCGATGGCGGCGCCGATCAGGTGCTTGTCCTTGATCGCGGCAGCCAGGTGATCCAGTTCGACCACGGTGCCACGGGCGGCGTTGATCAGGATCGAGCCCTTCTTCATCGCGCGGATTTCCTTCTCGCCGATCATCCACTGGGTGGATGGCAGCTCAGGCACGTGCAGCGAGACGATGTCGGCCAGGCCCAGCAGTTCGTTGAGGCTGGTGACCTGGGTGGCGTTGCCCAGAGGCAGCTTGGTCAGCGGGTCGAAGAAGTAGACCTGCATGCCGACGCTTTCGGCCAGAACCGACAGCTGGGTGCCGATCGAGCCGTAGCCGACGATGCCGAGCTTCTTGCCGCGGATCTCGAAGGAGTTGGCCGCGCTCTTGATCCAGCCACCGCGGTGGCAGGAGGCGTTCTTCTCGGGAATGCCGCGCAGCAGCAGGATGGCTTCGGCCAGCACCAGTTCGGCAACCGAACGGGTGTTGGAGTACGGCGCGTTGAACACCGCGATGCCGCGCTCGCGGGCCGCGTTCAGGTCAACCTGGTTGGTGCCGATGCAGAAGCAGCCGACCGCGACCAGTTTCTTCGCACAGTCAAAGACTTCTTCAGTCAGTTGAGTGCGCGAGCGGATGCCGATGAAGTGGGCGTCCGCGATCTTTTCCTTCAGTTGCGCATCCGGCAGTGAGCCAGTGAGGTACTCGATGTTGGTGTACCCGGCAGCCTTGAGGGTGTCCACAGCATTCTGGTGGACGCCTTCGAGAAGAAGGAACCTGATCTTGCTCTTGTCGAGAGAAGTCTTGCTCATCTGCGTAAACCTGTATCCCGGAGAAAAAATGGCGAGGGGGGCAAAGCGGCGCGGCGACGGGCCTTAGCACGATCGACGGGAGGGCTATGCTAGCATACGCGACACCGTCTGAGCTTATCCCGACAGGTGAAGAGTGCTCAGGGTGACTATGAATCATTCGAGAGTTCTGGCGATGACCCACGCTGCGGTAATTGATGAGCTGAAGACCCTGGTCGACCCTGGCAAGGTCCTGACCGACCCCGCCTCGCTCGAAGCGTACGGCAAGGACTGGACCAAGCACTACCCGCCGGCGCCGACCGCCATCGTCCTGCCCAAGACCACCGAGCAAGTCCAGGCCATCGTGCGCTGGGCCAACCGCCACAAGGTCGCGCTGGTGCCGTCCGGCGGACGCACCGGCCTGTCGGGCGCTGCGGTCGCTGCCAATGGCGAAGTCGTGGTGGCTTTCGACCAGATGAACCAGATTCTCGCCTTCAACGAATTCGACCGCACCGTGGTCTGCCAGCCGGGCGTGATCACCCGCCAGTTGCAGCAGTTCGCCGAGGACCAGGGCCTGTACTACCCGGTCGATTTCGCCTCGAGCGGATCCAGCCAGATTGGCGGCAATATCGGCACCAATGCCGGCGGGATCAAAGTCATTCGCTACGGCATGACCCGTAACTGGGTGGCAGGGCTGAAGGTGGTCACCGGCAAGGGCGAACTGCTGGAGCTCAACCGCGACCTGATCAAGAACGCCACCGGCTACGACCTGCGCCAGCTGTTCATTGGTGCCGAGGGCACCCTGGGCTTCGTGGTCGAGGCGACCATGCGCCTGGACCGCGCGCCGCGCAACCTCACGGCGATGGTGCTCGGCACGCCGGACTTCGACTCGATCATGCCGGTGCTGCACGCCTTCCAGGGCAAGCTCGACCTGACCGCCTTCGAGTTCTTCTCCGACAAGGGCCTGGCCAAGATCATGGGTCGCGGCGACGTGCCGGCGCCGTTCGACACGCCATGCCCCTTCTATGCGCTGCTGGAGTTCGAGGCCAGCACCGAGGAAGTGGCCAACGAAGCCCTGGCCACCTTCGAGCACTGCGTCGAGCAGGGCTGGGTGCTCGATGGGGTGATGAGCCAGAGCGAGACGCAGCTGAAGAACCTGTGGAAGCTGCGTGAGTACCTGTCCGAGACCATCTCCCACTGGACGCCCTACAAGAACGATATTTCCGTCACCGTCTCCAAGGTGCCGGCGTTCCTGCGTGATATCGATGCGGTGGTCGGCGAACACTACCCCGACTACGAAGTCGTCTGGTACGGGCATATCGGCGACGGCAATCTGCACCTGAACATCCTCAAGCCCGATCACATGAGCAAGGACGATTTCTTCGCCTCCTGCACCAAGGTCAACAAATGGGTGTTCGAGATCGTCGAGCGCTACAACGGTTCGATCTCTGCTGAGCACGGCGTGGGTATGACCAAGCGGGACTACCTCGGCTACAGCCGCTCGGCAGATGAAATCGCCTGCATGAAAGCGATAAAGGCGGTGTTCGACCCGAACGGCATCATGAATCCGGGTAAGATCTTCGCACCTGAATAAGAAAGCAGTATCCAGAGGAGTCGGCCCCATGAGTTACCAGCACCAGTACGTAGACGGCACGCGCATCCACTTCACGCTGGGCAAGGTGGTGTGCATCGGCCGCAACTACGCCGAGCATGCCAAGGAACTGGACAACCCCATCCCCAGCGAGCCGCTGCTGTTCATCAAGCCCGGCAGCTGCGTGGTGCCACTGGAAGGCGGCTTCAAGATCCCGACCGACCGCGGTTCGGTGCACTACGAGGCCGAGATTGCCGTGCTGCTGGGCAAGCCACTGTCGACCAAGCCGACAGTCGAAGAGGTGCTGGATGCCATTTCCGGCTACGCCCCGGCCCTGGACCTGACCCTGCGTGACGTACAGGCCAAGCTGAAGGAGAAGGGCCTGCCGTGGGAGCTGGCCAAGAGCTTCGACGGCGCCTGTGTATTGCCGCCGTTCGTCGCCGCATCCAGCTTCGAGGACGTGACCGACATTCCGGTACGCCTGACCATCAATGGCGAAGTGCGCCAGGATGGCAACAGCGCAATGATGCTCAACCCTATCGTGCCGATCATCCAGCACATCGCTGCGCACTTCTCCCTGCAGGCGGGTGACGTGATTCTCACCGGTACTCCGGCCGGTGTCGGGCCGTTCAATGTCGGTGATGAGCTGGTGCTTGAGCTGCCGGGTGTCAGCCGCTTCGAGAGCCGCGTGCTTTGATCTGACTGCGGGTCGTCCTTTTCGCGGGTAAACCCGCTCCTACAGGGATTTGTACAGCCTTGTGAGAGCGGTTTTACCCGCGAACGATTTACCGTTTTTTTCACACCGCATCTGGATAATGCGCGGGTCTTCGCCCATTTACCCAGGACCCCCTGCATGCCAGCACCCTCCAGCGCCCCAGCTTCCACCAAGCGTCGTTTCTACCTGCGCTGGCCGTTCGCCCTGGCTGTGGCAGCGGTGATCGGTTATGGGGTGGCCATCGCCATGCACTGGGACGACCGTGGCTTGCTATGGGTCAAGGAGCGTTTCGAGAGCCGTGCCGAGCGCATTGAAAGCGTCTGGCTGCCGGACTACCTGGTAGACATCGACGCCAAGCCGTTGCCGGGCATGGACGACGACGAAGCCTCGGACCTGTCGTTCAATCCGCAGACCCGCACGCTGTTTGCAGTGATGGGCAAGAACCCCTTCCTGGTCGAACTCACGCTCGATGGCGACGTGTTGCGCAAGATTCCGCTGGTGGGTTGGGAAAATCCTGAAGGCCTTGCCGTGCTGGAAAACGGGCTGATCGCGATCGTTGATGAGCGCAACCATGACCTGACGCTGGTAAAGGTGGACGCGAGTACCTCGACGCTCAATCACGACGACTTCCCCAGCTATGACCTGGGCAAGTCGGTCAAGAGCAACAAGGGCTTCGAGGCCATCGCCTGGGACTCGCTGCGCCAGCGCCTGATCATCGGCGAAGAGCGTCCGCCGCGTCTGTTTGCCTGGAGCACCGACGGTCGCGGGCCGCTCAAGGGCGACAAGCAGCTACTGCCCAGTGACGAGCTGGACCTGCGCAACCTGTCGGCGCTGGCGGTCGATCCACGCACGGGCCACCTGCTGGTGCTGTCGGCTGACTCGAACATGCTGCTGGAGCTGGACGAGAAGGGCGAACAGGTCAGCTTCATGACCTTGCTCGGGGCGTTCAACGGCCTGGGCAGCCGTGTGCCTCGGGCCGAAGGTGTGACCATGGACGATCAGGGCAACCTGTACATGGTCAGCGAGCCCGCGCTGTTCTATCGCTTCAAGAAGCACTGACAGGATTATCGGAATTCTCTGATGATGGCCTTAAGCTTTATTTCAGCTATGAATGATTAGATTCGGCATCCTCCGTCGAGTCCTCTTCATGCGCCGTCATCTTCGTTCGTTTCTCTTTCTTCTGGCTTTCTCCGTGCTGGCGGTGCTTGGCGTGGCGGGGCACGAGTTCCGCCTGTTCGAGCGCGGCTGGTTCAACCTCAAGAGCTGGTGGCAGCCGACCGAGCAAGGCATCGGCCTGGACCGTTACCAGGTCGTGATCGAGGCGCAGCCCATCGAGGGGCTGGACGACGATGTCTCGGCGCTCACCTACGATCCTGACCGCAAGACCCTGTTCACCGTCACCAACGCCCGCTCCGAGCTCATCGAGCTTTCGCTGGACGGGCGCATCCTGCGCCGTGTGCCGCTGACCGGTTTCGGTGATCCCGAGGCCGTGGAGTACGTCGGGCCGAACAGCTACGTGATCACCGATGAGCGTCAGCAGCGCCTGATCCGTGTGCGCCTGGACGACGACACGCTGTTTCTCGACGCCAACGACGCCGAACAGCTCACCCTGGGCATCGGCCTGAACGGCAACAAGGGCTTCGAGGGGTTGGCCTACGACTCTGCCGGCAAGCGCCTGTTCGTCGCCAAGGAGCGTGACCCGATGCTGATCTACGAGGTGCACGGCTTCCCACATGACAATCCGGAGCAGCCCTATGCGGTGCATGTGGTGCAGGACCGCAAGCGCGATTCGCGGTTGTTCGTGCGCGACCTGTCGAGCCTGCAGTTCGATGAACGCAGCGGGCATCTGCTGGCGCTGTCGGACGAATCACGGCTGGTGCTGGAGCTGGATGTGAAGGGGCGGCCGCTGAGCACCCTGTCATTGCGCAAGGGGTATCAGGGCCTGAAGAAGACAGTGCCGCAGGCTGAGGGGATCGCCATGGACGATGCCGGGACCATTTACCTGGTGAGTGAGCCGAACCTGTTCTATGTGTTCAGGCAATCGGCTGAATAGGTGTAGTTCAGGGCTCTGTGGGGGCAGTGGTCTTTGTTGTGTCAGTGCTGGCCTATTCGCGGGCAAGCCCGCTCCCACAGGGAGATTGGGCTGGCCTTTAGATTCTGAACAAGACAGTTGCTCCAACAGGCCGGTTTACTCGGCCTTCAGGCTCTTCACGCCTTCTGAAGTCCCCAGCAGCAGCAAGTCTGCCGGACGCGCCGCGAACAGGCCATTGGTGACCACGCCCACGATCGCATTGATCTGGCTTTCCAGCTCCACCGGGTTGGTGATCTGCAGGTTGTACACGTCGAGGATGACGTTACCGTTGTCGGTCACCACGCCTTCGCGGTACACCGGGTCGCCGCCCAGCTTGACCAGCTGGCGCGCCACGTGGCTGCGGGCCATCGGGATCACCTCGACCGGCAGCGGGAAGGCGCCGAGCACCGGCACCAGCTTGCTGGCGTCGGCGATGCAGATGAAGGTCTTGGCCACTGCCGCGACGATCTTCTCGCGGGTCAGGGCCGCACCGCCGCCCTTGATCAGGTTCAGGTGCGCATCGCTCTCGTCGGCGCCGTCGACGTAGAACTCCAGCTCGCTGACGCTGTTCAGCTCATAGACCGGAATGCCATGACCCTTCAGACGCTGTGCGGTGGCCTCGGAGCTGGCGACGGCGCCGTCGAAGGCGGTCTTGTGCTGGGCCAGGGCGTCGATGAAGAAGTTGGCGGTCGAACCGGTGCCGACGCCGACGACGCTCTTTTCATCCAGCTTGGGCAGAATGAAGTCGACAGCGGCCTGGGCGACGGCCTGTTTGAGTTGGTCCTGGGTCATGCGGGCTCCGAGAGGGGCGGGAGGTTTTCTGAAGTCGCCTAGTATAACGAGTCCGGCGGCTTTGCTGTGGTCGCCCGACAGGGCGCTGGGGTAGACTTCCAGCCCTTGTCCCGCGGCCCAGTGATGTTTCCAAGATGCTCGAACAGTACGTCAAGAAGATCCTCACCTCGCGCGTCTACGACGTCGCTGTCGAAACCCCGCTGCACAACGCCGGGCAACTGAGCAAGCGCCTGGGCAACCAGATCCTGCTCAAGCGCGAGGACCTGCAGCCGGTGTTCTCCTTCAAGATCCGCGGGGCGTACAACAAGCTGGCGCAACTGAGCGCCGAGGAGCTGGCGCGCGGCGTGGTCACCGCTTCTGCCGGCAACCATGCCCAGGGCGTGGCCCTGGCTGCGCGGGAGTTGGGCATCAAGGCGACCATCGTGATGCCCAAGACCACGCCGGAGATCAAGGTCGAGGGTGTGCGCTCGCGTGGCGGCAAGGTGGTGCTGCACGGCGACTCCTTCCCCGAGGCGCTGGCCTATTCGCTGAAGCTGGTCGAAGAGAAGGGCTTCGTCTACATCCATCCCTACGACGATCCCCACACCATCGCCGGGCAGGGCACCGTGGCCATGGAAATTTTGCGCCAGCACCCGGGCCGCCTGGACGCGATCTTCGTGCCGGTCGGCGGTGGCGGGCTGATTGCCGGGATCGCAGCCTATGTGAAGTACCTGCGCCCCGAGATCAAGGTGATCGGTGTCGAGCCCGACGATTCCAATTGCCTGCAGGCCGCCATGGCTGCGGGCGAGCGTGTGGTGCTGCCGCAGGTGGGGCTGTTCGCCGACGGTGTCGCTGTGGCGCAGATCGGCCAGCACACCTTCGATATCTGCAAGGATCATGTCGATGAGGTGGTCACTGTCAGCACCGATGAGATCTGCGCAGCAATCAAGGATATCTACGACGATACCCGCTCGATCACCGAGCCTGCCGGCGCTCTTGGCGTGGCGGGCATCAAGAAGTACGTCGAGTTGACCGGTGTCTCGGGGCAGACGCTGGTGGCCATCGACTCCGGTGCCAACGTCAACTTCGATCGCCTGCGTCACGTGGCCGAGCGCGCCGAGCTGGGCGAAAAGCGCGAGGCGATCATCGCCGTGACCATCCCGGAGCGTCCGGGCAGCTTCAAGGCCTTCTGCGAGGCTATCGGCAAGCGCCAGATCACTGAGTTCAACTACCGTTACCACGCCGACAAAGAGGCGCACATCTTCGTCGGCGTGCAGACCCATCCAGAGACCGACCCGCGCGCCGCCCTGGTTCAGCACCTGACCGAGCAGGGCTTCCCGGTAACCGACCTGACCGACAATGAACTGGCCAAGTTGCATATCCGTCACATGGTCGGCGGCCACTCGGCGGCGGCCAGCGATGAGCTGGTGCTGCGTTTCGAGTTCCCTGAGCGGCCGGGGGCGCTGTTCAACTTCCTCAACAAGCTGGGCGGGCGCTGGAACATCTCGATGTTCCACTACCGCAACCACGGCGCGGCGGATGGTCGTGTGGTGGCTGGGCTGCAGGTGCCGGATGACGAGCGTCACCTGGTGCCCGAGGCGCTGGCCAAGATCGGCTATCCCTACTGGGATGAAACCGATAACCCGGCGTACAAGCTGTTCCTGGGTTGAGCGGCTACGCTTGGCATGAAGGCAACGCCTTACCTGTAGGCGCGGGCTTGTCCCGCGATGAGGCCGAAAAAAGTCTTTCAAGGACCCGCACGCGATGGAACACCTGACCACCCTCAAGACCCTGCATATCCTCGCCACCGCACTGTTGATCCTCGGTGCGCTGGGCCTGGCGACCTGGACCTTGCGTGCCCGCCGCCAGGGCGATGCCGAGGCCTACGCCAAACTGCTGCGTCGGCCGCTGGTATTCGTCTGGCTGGTGATGGGGCTGTGCCTGCTGAGCATGCCGTTCACCGGCTGGTGGCTGGTGCACCTGGTCGGCTGGCCGTTGGGCCAGACCTGGGTGCTGGCCTCCAGCATCCTCTATACCCTGGGCGCTTTCGCCGTGTGGTGGCTGCTGGTGCGGCTGAACCGCCTGCGCAAGGCCGAACCTGCCGGGCTGCGTCTGACGCTGGCGCTGGCGGTGTTCAGTGGGGTGTGCTTCCTGTCGATTGCAGGATTGATGGGGGCCAAGCCGGTCTGATGCGTCTGCGGGGCCCTTTTCACGGGTAAACCCATTGAAGAGAGCCCCGCGATCTCAATCGCGTAACGAAATCACCGGCCAGCCGCGCCGCTCGGCCTCTGCACGCAGCTTCGGGTCCGGGTCCACCGCCACCGAGTGCGTCACCTGCTCCAGCAACGGCAGATCATTCAGCGAATCGCTGTAGAAGTAGCTGTCTTCCAGGTCGTAGCCGTTCTCCAGCATCCAGCGCTTCAGGCGCGTCACCTTGCCTTCACGGAAACAGGGTATATCGGTGCTACGCCCGGTGTAGCGCTCGCCATCACGCTCGCATTCGGTGGCCAGCAGGGTACGCACGCCCAGGCGGCGGGCGATGGGCGCGGTGACGAAGCGGTTGGTGGCAGTGATGATCACCAGCTTGTCGCCAGCCTCGCGGTGCTGCTGTAGCAGGGCGAGCGCCTTGGGCAGGATGATCGGCTCGATGCAGTCGCGCATGAATTCGCGGTGCCATTGGTCGAGCTGGGCAGGTTCGGTGGCGGCGAAGATCTCCATCGAGAACGCCAGGTAGGCCTGCAGGTCCAGGGTGCCGTTGAGGTAATCCTGATAGAAGGCGTCGTTGCGTTGCTTGTAGGCGATGGGGTCGAGGATGCCCCGCTCACACAGGTAGTCACCCCAGGCGTGATCGCTGTCGCCGCCGAGGAGGGTATTGTCCAGGTCGAATAAAGCCAGGCGCATGGGTTTTCTCGCAGAAGCCTCCGGGAAGAAGTCCCGCAGAATACGGAGTTTTCACCTCGCTGCACATAAGCTATGGCGGGTGCGTTGCTGCGCTCGCAAGCTTTGTGGAACAATGCGGTGACATGCGTTTTCGAGGTTGCTGCCGTGATCGACCCGGATGGTTTTCGCCCCAATGTCGGGATCATTCTCACGAATGATGCCGGGCAGGTGCTATGGGCTCGGCGGATCAACCAGGATGCCTGGCAGTTTCCACAGGGTGGCATCAACCCTGACGAAACCCCAGAAGATGCCCTGTACCGCGAGCTGAACGAAGAAGTTGGCCTGGAACGCGAGGATGTGGAAATTCTTGCCTGCACCCGAGGCTGGTTGCGTTATCGTTTACCCCAGCGCCTGGTCCGCACGCACAGCCAGCCGCTGTGCATCGGCCAGAAGCAGAAGTGGTTCCTGCTGCGGCTGGTAAGCAACGAACAGCGGGTGCGGATGGACCTGACCGGAAAACCGGAATTCGATGGCTGGCGCTGGGTCAGCTACTGGTATCCGCTGGGTCAGGTGGTGACATTCAAGCGCGAGGTGTATCGCCGCGCCCTGAAAGAGCTAGCCCCGCGCCTGTTGACGCGCGACTGACGACGGAGTCCGACCCCGAGCCATGCTCAATACGCTGCGCAAGATCGTCCAGGAAGTGAACTCCGCCAAAGATCTCAAGACGGCGTTGGGTATCATTGTCTTGCGCGTCAAGGAGGCCATGGGCAGCCAGGTATGCTCGGTCTACCTGCTCGACCCGGAGACCAACCGTTTCGTGCTGATGGCCACCGAAGGCCTGAACAAGCGCTCGATCGGCAAGGTCAGCATGGCCCCCAACGAAGGCCTGGTCGGCCTGGTCGGCACCCGCGAGGAGCCGTTGAACCTCGAGAACGCGGCGGATCACCCGCGCTACCGCTACTTCGCCGAAACCGGCGAGGAACGCTTCGCCTCCTTCCTTGGTGCCCCCATCATCCACCACCGTCGCGTGGTCGGGGTACTGGTGATCCAGCAGAAGGAGCGGCGCCAGTTCGATGAAGGCGAAGAAGCCTTCCTGGTGACCATGAGCGCCCAGCTTGCCGGGGTTATCGCCCACGCCGAGGCCACCGGCTCGATACGCGGCCTGGGCCGCCAGGGCAAGGGTATCCAGGAAGCACGTTTCGTCGGTGTACCGGGCTCGCCGGGCGCTGCCGTCGGCCGCGCGGTGGTCATGCTGCCGCCTGCCGACCTCGAAGTGGTCCCGGACAAGACCGTCGAAGACATCGACGGCGAGCTCAAACTCTTCAACAACGCCCTCGAAGGGGTGCGCGCCGACATGCGCAAGCTGTCGGCGAAGCTTGCGACCCAGCTGCGCCCCGAAGAGCGTGCGCTGTTCGATGTGTACCTGATGATGCTCGAAGATGCCGCCCTCGGTGGCGAAGTGGCCGAGGTCATCAAGACCGGCCAGTGGGCCCAGGGCGCGCTGCGCCAGGTGGTCGGCGAGCACGTCAGCCGCTTCGAGCTGATGGATGACGATTACCTGCGCGAGCGCGCCTCGGACGTCAAGGACCTCGGCCGCCGCCTGCTGGCCTACCTGCAGGAGGCCCGCTCGCAGACGCTGGTCTACCCCGACAACACCATCCTGGTCAGCGAGGAGCTGACCCCGGCGATGCTCGGCGAAGTGCCGGAAGGCAAGCTGGTCGGCCTGGTGTCGGTTTTGGGCTCGGGCAACTCCCACGTGGCGATCCTGGCCCGGGCCATGGGCATCCCGACGGTGATGGGCCTGGTCGACCTGCCGTATTCCAAGGTCGATGGCATCGAGATGATTCTCGACGGCTACAAGGGCGAGGCCTACACCAACCCCAGCGATGTGCTGCGCAAGCAGTACAGCGACGTGGTCGAGGAAGAACGCCAGTTGGCCCAGGGGCTCGATGCCCTGCGCGAGCTGCCGTGCATCACCCCCGACGGCCACCGCATGCCGCTGTGGGTCAACACCGGTCTGCTGGCCGACGTGGCCCGGGCCCAGCAGCGTGGCGCCGAGGGCGTGGGCCTGTACCGCACCGAAGTGCCGTTCATGATCAACCAGCGCTTCCCCAGCGAAAAGGAACAGCTGGCGATCTACCGCGAGCAATTGGCGGCCTTCCACCCGCTGCCGGTGACCATGCGCACGCTGGACATCGGCGGTGACAAGGCGCTGTCCTACTTCCCGATCAAGGAAGAAAACCCCTTCCTCGGCTGGCGCGGCATTCGCGTCACCCTCGACCACCCGGAAATCTTCCTGGTACAGACCCGCGCCATGCTCAAGGCCAGCGAGGGCCTGAACAACCTGCGTATCCTGCTGCCGATGATTTCTGGCATCCATGAGCTGGAAGAGGCGCTGCACCTGATCCACCGTGCCTGGGGCGAAGTGCGTGACGAAGGCACCGATGTGCCGATGCCCCCGGTTGGCGTGATGGTGGAGATTCCGGCTGCCGTTTACCAGACCAAGGAACTGGCGCGTCAGGTCGACTTCCTCTCGGTCGGCTCCAACGACCTCACGCAGTACCTGCTGGCGGTCGATCGCAACAACCCGCGGGTCGCCGACCTGTACGACTACCTCCATCCCGCGGTGCTGCAAGCCTTGCAGACCGTGGTGCGCGATGCCCACGCCGAAGGCAAGCCGGTGAGTATCTGCGGCGAGATGGCCGGTGATCCGGCAGCGGCGATCCTGCTCATGGCGATGGGCTTCGACAGCCTGTCGATGAACGCCACCAACCTGCCGAAGGTGAAGTGGATGCTGCGTCAGATCAACATGAGCAAGGCCCGCGAGCTGCTGACCGAAGCCATGACCCATGACAACCCGCAGGTTATCCACAGCTCGTTGCAACTGGCGCTGAAGAACCTGGGGCTGGCGCGGATGATCGGACCTAACAAGAGCCTCTGATGGTTCACAGGCCCCTTCGCGGGCAAGCCCGCTCCCACAGGGGTGGGCTTGCCCGCGAAGGGGCCTGAGATGTCACACGAGATTCAGTTCCACTTCCCCTAGATGCCCACCAAAGGGCCCGAAACTGCGCTCGATCATCCGCCTTCTGCCCTGATCATCCACAATCAGCACGGTACTTGCCCGCGTCCCGTAATTCTGGCTGGCAATGAACACACTCGACAGCAACCGCTCGGTCGCCAGCCCTACGCCGGTCTCCGGCAACTCACCATCTTGTGCTTGCCCACCATCGGCCAGCAGCGCCAGTAGCTGCTGCGGGTCTGCCGATTCCAGCGCCTGGCCCAGCGCCGAGCGCGCCTTCACCAGTTTTGGCCACGGCGTATCCAGCCCGGCGTTGGACAGCCCGTACACGCCGGGTGACAGCAGCCGTGGCGCCGGGTCGCGGGCGTGCAGATAGCCTAGCCGCTCGCCATCGCCCACCAGCAGGTTGAACCCCGAGTACTGCGCGCTGCGGCTGGCAACCTGGTCCAGATACGCCTCGACGCCCAGGTCTCCCTGCAGGAAGGCCGCCACCAGTTCTCCGCGCGAGCGTGGCCCGAGCGGCTGGCGAGGGTCGCGGATATTGGTCAGCGCCGCGAAACGCCCGGCCGGGCCGATACCCAGCCAGGTGCCGCCGGCTTCGAGGTCGCGCCCGGCATGTACGCCATGGGCATCGTCCCAGGGGGCGAGCGCCTGGGTAGGGCGGGCATAGAACTCGTCGCGGTTGGCCGCGACGATCAGCGGCAGGGCGTGCCCCGGCCGCCAGGCGAATACGATCAGGCACATGGGGTGGCCTCAGTGTTTTGTGCCACTCTACCCACAGCCTGCCTGCACTTCCATCACCTGACACAGAGTTCACTAGAGGCGCAGCCCCGGCTTCCGTTACCATGCCGGATCGTATTCACAGGGTCTGCGAATGGAATTCGTACTCTATCTGCTGTTGGGCGCCTGCGCCGGCGTACTGGCCGGGCTCTTCGGCGTGGGCGGCGGCATCATCATCGTGCCGGTGCTGGTGTTCAGCTTCACCCTGCAGGGCTTCGATGCCTCGATCCTCACGCACCTGGCGGTCGGGACTTCGCTGGCGACCATCGTCTTCACCTCGATCAATGCCGTGCTGGAGCACCACCGCAAGGGGGCCGTACAGTGGCCGGTGTTCCTGTGGATGACTGTCGGCATCCTCATCGGCGCCGGCATTGGCGCCAAGACCGCCTCGTTGATCCAGGGGCCGATGCTGCAGAAGATCATCGGCGTATTCGCCCTGCTGGTGTCGCTGCAGATGGCCCTCGACCTCAGGCCCAAGGCCAGCCGTGGCATCCCCGGCAAGCCTGGGTTGATCGCGGCGGGTGGGGTGATCGGCTGGGCCTCGGCGATCTTCGGTATCGGCGGTGGCTCGCTCACGGTGCCTTTTCTCACCTGGCGAAGCCTGCCCATGCAGAAGGCCGTGGCCACCTCGTCGGCCTGCGGTTTGCCGATTGCCCTGGCCAGTGCCATGAGCTTCATGATCCTGGGTTGGAACGAAACTCATCTGCCCGCGCACAGCCTGGGCTACGTCTATCTCCCCGCGCTGGTCGGCATTGCCGTCACCAGCATGTTTTTCGCCCGCTTCGGCGCGCGTCTGGCGCACAAGCTGTCGCCGCGCCTGCTCAAGCGCCTGTTTGCCGCGCTGCTGTTCTGCGTCGGCCTTAGCTTTTTGATCTAGAGGAACCACCATGCTGCCTTACCCGCAGATCGACCCCGTGGCCGTGGCCCTCGGGCCGCTGAAAATCCACTGGTACGGCCTGATGTACCTGATCGGCATCGGCGGTGCCTGGCTGCTCGCCTCGCGCCGGCTGAACCGCTTCGACCCGACCTGGAACCGCGAAAAGCTCTCCGACCTGGTGTTCTGGCTGTCGATGGGCGTGATCGTCGGCGGGCGCTTGGGCTACGTGCTGTTCTACGACCTGCACCAGTACCTGGCCAACCCGACGCTGATCTTCGAAGTGTGGAAAGGCGGCATGTCGTTCCACGGCGGCTTCATCGGCGTGATGCTGGCAGCGCTGTGGTTCGGCAAGCGCAACAACAAGTCGTTCTTCGAGCTGATGGACTTCGTCGCGCCGCTGGTGCCGATCGGCCTGGGTGCCGGACGTATCGGCAACTTCATCAATGCCGAGCTGTGGGGCAAGCCGACCGACGTGCCATGGGCGATGATCTTCCCGCCGTTCAGCGATCCCGCGCAGTTGCCGCGTCACCCCTCGCAGCTGTACCAGTTCGCACTGGAGGGTGTGGCACTGTTCCTGATCCTCTGGCTGTTCTCGCGCAAACCACGCCCCACCATGGCGGTTTCCGGCATGTTCGCGCTGTTCTACGGAATCTTCCGTTTCATCGTCGAATTCGTTCGCGTGCCGGACGCACAGCTGGGTTACCTGGCGTGGGGCTGGCTGACCATGGGTCAGATTCTCTGCATACCGATGATCGTCGCTGGCCTCGCCTTGATCTGGTGGGCTTATAATCGCAAACCCACGGCGACACCCGCCCACTGAAAATCCCACGGCAGGGGCGATCCCCCTGCCGTGCTTGCCACAGGTAGGCCATGAAACAGTATCTAGACCTGGTTCGCGACGTCATCGAGAACGGCACGCTGCAGGGCAATCGCACCGGTATCCGCACTATCAGCCTGCCGGGCGCCATGTTGCGCTTCGACCTGCAGAAGGGTTTCCCGGCCATCACCACACGCAAGCTGGCGTTCAAGTCGGCGATCGGCGAGATGGTCGGTTTCTTGCGCGGCGTGAAGAACGCCGGCGAGTTTCGCGACCTCGGCTGCAAGGTCTGGGACCAGAACGCCAACGAGAACGCCCAATGGCTGGCCAACCCCTTCCGCCAGGGTCATGACGACCTCGGCGAGATCTATGGCGTGCAATGGCGCCAGTGGCCGGGCTACAAGCGCATCCCGCTGAGCAACCCGGCCGCCATCGAAATGGCGGAAAAGGCCGGTTTCCGCCAGATCGCCAAGGACGAGGAAGACGGCCAGGCGTTTGTCATCCTCTACAAGGCCATCGACCAGGTGCGCCAGTGCCTGGACACCATCGCCAACGATCCGGGCAGCCGACGCATCCTGTTCCACGGCTGGAACTGCGCCCAGCTCGACGAGATGGCGCTGCCGCCCTGCCATCTGCTGTACCAGTTCCATCCCAATGTCGAGACGAAGGAAATTTCCCTCACGCTCTACATTCGCTCCAATGACCTGGGCCTGGGCACACCGTTCAACCTCACCGAAGGTGCGGCCCTGCTGTCGCTGTTCGGGCGCCTGACCGGCTATACCCCGCGCTGGTTCACCTACTTCATCGGCGATGCCCATGTGTACGAGAACCACCTGGACATGCTCAACGAGCAGCTCAAGCGCGAGCCGCTGGAGGCACCGAGGCTGGTGATCAGCGACCGTGTGCCGGCGTTTGCCGACACCGGTGTGTATGAGCCGGAGTGGCTGGAGAAGATCGAGCCGAGTGATTTCTGGCTGGAAGGGTATGAGCATCATGCGCCGATGACGGCGCCGATGGCGGTCTGATTCGAGGCCGCGTCGCTCTTTTCACGGGCAGAGGCCTTTACCGGCCTCAATGCCCGTGACTACGCCCCACATGCGAATGCTCGGTCTCCGGCATCGACACCGCACCATTGACCTCCAGCTGCTGCAAGATCGCGCACTCATCCCCCTGCGCATTGCACTGCCTGCGTAACTCCACCAGCTGCGTCTGCAGCGCCATCAAACCATCGATCCTCGCCTGTACATGCTCGATATGCTCATCGATCAGCGCATTGACGCTGCCGCACGCACCTTCGGGGGTGTCGCGCAGGCGCAGCAGGCTGCGGATTTCGTCGAGTGTCATGTCCAGGGTTCGGCAGTTGCGGATGAAGGTCAGACGCTCCACATGGGCCTGGGTGTACAGGCGGTAGTTGCCGTCGGTGCGGGCGGGTTCGGGCAGCAATTGCTCGCGCTCGTAGTAGCGGATGGTTTCCACGGCGCAGTCGGTGGCCTTGGCCAGTTCTCCGATCTTCATGACGAAATCTCCATTGGATCGCTTGACCCTATAGTGGCTACAGGGTGTTCACTTGGCAACAACCCCCCGTCAGTGGGCACTCTCCATCAGGGCGAACCTATGAACCAGCCTGTCAGTCACGACCACAAGCACGATCATGGCCATGAGCATGGCGCCAAGTCCTCCTGCCACGACACCCAGGCCCACAGCTGCTGTGCCAGCAAAGCGGCGCCGGCCTTCGTGCAACTGACCGAAAAGGCCAGTGACCAGGCGCGCCTCAGCCGTTTTCGCATCGAAGCGATGGACTGCCCGACCGAGCAGACCTTGATCCAGGACAAGCTGGGCAAGCTTGCTGGCATCGAGCAGTTGGAGTTCAACCTGATCAACCGCATCCTCGGCGTGCGCCACACCCTCGACGGCACCGTGCAGATCGAGCGTGCCATCGACAGCCTGGGCATGAAGGCCGAGCGCCTGGCTGCAGACGACGATGGCAGCGCCAGCGCCCCTGTTGCCCACAAGACCCGCTGGTGGCCATTGGCATTGTCGGGTATTGCCGCGATTGGCGCCGAAATCGTGCACTTCTCCGCGCTGGCGCCCGAGTGGGTGGTGGCCTTACTGGCACTGGCAGCCATCCTCGGCTGCGGCCTGGGCACCTACAAGAAGGGCTGGATCGCGCTCAAGAACCGTAACCTCAACATCAACGCGCTGATGAGCATCGCCGTGACCGGTGCCGTGCTGATCGGCCAGTGGCCGGAGGCGGCGATGGTCATGGTGCTGTTCACCATCGCCGAACTGATCGAGGCACGCTCGCTGGACCGGGCGCGCAACGCCATCAGCGGCCTGATGCAACTGACGCCAGATATGGCCACCGTGCAACAAGCGGATGGCCAATGGCGTGAGGTCGAGGTGCGTGAGGTGGCCATCGGTGCACGGGTGCGGGTGCGCCCGGGCGAGCGGATCGGCCTGGATGGCGAGGTGGTCAGTGGGCAATCCAGCGTCGATCAGGCACCGATCACCGGCGAAAGCCTGCCTGTCGAGAAGACTGTGGGCGACAAACTCTTCGCTGGCACCATCAACCAGGCCGGTGCCCTTGAGTTCCGCGTCACGGCTGGCGCCGGGCAATCGACCCTGGCACGCATCATCAAGGCGGTGGAAGAGGCGCAAGGCGCGCGGGCGCCGACCCAGCGCTTCGTCGATCAGTTCTCGCGCATCTACACCCCCGCCGTGTTCGCCGTGGCCTTGGCCGTGGCGATCATCCCGCCGCTGTTCATGGCCGGTGCCTGGTTCGACTGGGTCTACCGTGCCCTGGTGCTGCTGGTGGTGGCCTGCCCGTGCGCGCTGGTGATCTCGACCCCGGTGACCATCGTCAGCGGCCTGGCTGCGGCGGCGCGCAAGGGCATCCTGATCAAGGGCGGTGTCTATCTCGAGGGCGGGCGCAAGCTGGACTTCCTGGCCCTGGACAAAACCGGCACCATCACCCACGGCAAGCCAGTGCAGACCGACTTCAAGGCGCTCGACCCGCTGTTCGAGGATCGCGCCCAGGCCTTGGCCGCGAGCTTGGGAGAGCGTTCCGACCACCCGGTGTCGCGCGCTATTGCCCAGCATGCCAAGGCGCAGAACATCGCCCTCAGCGATGTCATGGAGTTCGCCGCGCTGGCCGGGCGCGGTGTGCGTGGCGAGATCGATGGCCAGGCCTATCACCTGGGCAACCATCGACTGGTCGAGGAACTGGGCCTGTGCTCGCCTGCGCTGGAAGCTCAGCTCGACCAGCTCGAGCGCCAAGGCAAGACCGTCGTGCTGCTGCTCGACCGCTCCGGCCCGCTGGCACTGTTCGCCGTGGCCGATACCGTGAAGGACAGCAGCCGCCAGGCCATCGCCGAGTTGCATGAGCTGGGGATCAAGACGGTCATGCTGACCGGCGACAACCCGCACACGGCCCAGGCCATCGCTGCCCAGGTGGGTATCGACCGCGCCGAGGGCAACCTGCTGCCTGCCGACAAGCTCAAGACCATCGAAGACCTCTACGCTCAAGGCCACCGCGTGGGCATGGTCGGCGACGGCATCAACGACGCCCCGGCCCTGGCCCGCGCCGAGATCGGCTTCGCCATGGCGGCGGCCGGCACCGACACCGCCATCGAAACCGCGGATGTGGCGCTGATGGACGACGACTTGCGCAAAATCCCGGCGTTCGTCAGGCTGTCGCGCCAGAGCGCTGCGATCCTCATCCAGAACATTGTCCTGGCACTGGGGGTCAAGGCGATATTCCTGGCAATCACCTTTGCCGGCATGGCCACCCTGTGGATGGCAGTGTTCGCCGACATGGGCGTGAGCCTGCTGGTGGTGTTCAACGGCTTGCGCCTGTTGCGCAAATAACGAGGTGCCATGCTCGCATCGGAGCTCAAAGCCTTCTACATGGTGGCCCGCCTGGGCAGCATCACGCTGGCGGCGAAGAAGCTTGGGCTCAGCCAGCCCACGGTGACCACGCAGATCCGCAACCTGGAGAGCCAGTACGCGGTCGAGCTGTTCTACCGGGGGGGCCGACGCCTGGTGCTGAGCGAGGAGGGCGCCAGGCTCCTGCCGCGGGTCAAGGCCTTGCTGCAGCAAGAGGCGGACATCGAGTTCGAACTGCGCAACAGCGGCCAGGCCCAGGGCAGCTTGCGGGTCGCGGCCACCGCGCCTTACTACATTCTCGACCTGGTGAAGGTGTTCCGCGAACGCCTGCCCCAGGTCGAGGTGGCGGTGGAGATCGGCAACTCGCAACAGGTGCTGGAGATGCTCGAGGAGTACCGGGTGGATATCGCTGCCTCGTCGCAGTTGGTCGAGGATGCGCGCCTGGTGCGCCGGGTGCTGGGCAGCGATCCGCTGGTCGTGGCCGTGCACCGCAGCCATCCGCTGGCGCAGCGTCAGGCAGTGGGCATCGAAGGCCTCGCCGGGCATTGCCTGTTGATGCGGGAACCGGGTTCGACCACGCGCAAGCTGACCGAGCAGATGATGCAGGAGGCCGGGGTGAAGGCCGGTGCGCTGTTGGAAATCGGCAGCCGCGAATCGATTCGCGAAGCGGTGCTGCGCAATATCGGCATCAGTGTCATTGCCCGCCATGAAGTGCCCCTGACCCCGGAGTTGCGGGTGCTGGCGCTGGAGGGTGCGCCGCTGATGCACGAGTACCTGTATTGCCTGAAGGAGCGGCGCCAGGCGCGCTTGCCGGCGGCGTTTCTTGGGGTAGCGCAGGAAGTGGCGGGGGCTCGGTTCTAGATTTCCTGTAGCTTGTTCGCGGTGCCATGCCTGTGTTCGCAGGCCCTCAACCAAAATCCGCCAATGCCACTATCACCTGCTTTGCCCTAATCGCCACAGAACCTTCGCACAGCCTTCCTAGCATGGCCCTCATCTCTTCGATGAGGCCCCGCCATGAACCACACCACTCCGGGCGCACACATGCACGTGCGCGGCATCCACAAGCGTTTCGGCGCGTTTACTGCGCTGAACGACGTGTCCCTGAACATTGCCGCCGGCGAGCTGGTCTGCCTGCTCGGCCCCTCCGGCTGCGGCAAGACCACCCTGCTGCGTTGCATCGCCGGCCTCGAACGCCAGGACCGTGGCTCGCTGTACATCGGCGAACGGGATATTTCCGATCTGCCGCCCCAGGCCCGTGACTACGGCATCCTGTTCCAGTCCTACGCGCTGTTCCCCAACCTCACCGTCGAAGCCAATATCGCTTATGGCCTGACGGATGGCAGCCGCGACCAGTCGCGTCAGCGCGTCGCCGAAATGCTCGAGCTGGTCGGCCTGGCCGGCAGCGAAAAGAAATATCCCAGCCAGCTCTCCGGTGGCCAGCAGCAGCGTGTGGCCCTGGCCCGTGCGCTGGCGCCAGCGCCGTCGGTGCTGTTGCTCGACGAGCCAATGTCGGCGCTGGATGCGCGGGTGCGCGAGCACTTGTGCACCGAGCTGCGCCAACTGCAGCGCAAGCTGGGCATCACCACGCTGATGGTTACCCACAACCAGGACGAGGCCATGCTGATGGCCGACCGCATCGCGGTGATGAATAACGGGCAGGTCGAGCAGTACGCCTCCCCGCAGGATATCTACGACCGGCCTGCCACACCGTTCGTTGCCGAGTTCGTCGGTCAGGGCAACTGGCTGCCGTTCCAGCGCCATGACGACAGCCACGCCCAGGTGGGCAGCATGAGCATGCGTCTGGCTCCGGGCGCGGCGAGTGCACGCAGTGGCCGGCTGTTCTGCCGCCCGGAGGCGATCATGGTCAATCCGGTGGTACACGAGGAGAACCTGTTTCCGGCCAAGGTGCGTGAGCTCACCTTTCTCGGCAACCGCTGCCGCATGAGCTTCGAGCTCAAGGCCTTGCCGGGGCACGCGTTGCTCGCGGAGCTGGCGCCCGAAGCCATGCCGCGCCTGGGCTCGCAGGATATCTGGGTGGCCCTGCCACCGCAGAGCCTGCAGGTGTTTGCCTGAGATGGCCGCGCCCATGAGCGTATCGCTGGCCGCCGTCAAGGCCGCACCAGGTGGTGGCATCGCCCTAGGTGATCGCCTGTTCGTGGTCGGTGGCAAGAGCCTGCTGTTGCTTCTGCTGCTGCTGGCCGTGCTGATGCCGCTGCTGGCCATCTTCTGGCGTGGTTTCAGCGGCGAGGCGGGGCAGGGCGGTGGCCTGCAGGCGGCTGCCGAGCTGTTTGCCAGCGACAACTTTCGCTGGCTGCTCGGCAACAGCCTGGCAGTGGCTTTCAGCGTGGCGCTGATCGTCGTGCCGCTGGCCTACGTGTTCGCCTATGCCCTGCAACGCACGCTGATCCCGGCCAAGGGCTTGTGGCGCGGGATTTCATTGCTGCCGCTGCTGGCGCCGTCGATGCTGCCGGCCATTGCGCTGGTCTACCTGTTCGGCAACCAGGGCCTGCTGCGTGCACTGCTGAGCGACAACATCTATGGCTTCTGGGGGATCGTGCTCGGCGAGGCGATCTACACCTTCCCGCATGCCCTGATGATCCTGCTGTCGGCGCTGTCGCTCGCCGATGCGAGGCTGTTCGACGCGGCCTTGAGCATGGGCGCAGGACCGTGGCGGGCCTTTTGCAGCATCACCTGGCCGGCCACGCGCCAAGCGGTGTTCGCCGCGTTCTGCCTGGTGTTCACCCTGACCATCACCGACTTTGGCGTGCCGGTGGTGGTCGGTGGCGACTATCAGGTGCTGGCACTGGAAGCCTACAAGGCGGTGGTCGGCCAACAGCAGTTCGGCCGTGGCGCCCTGATCGGCATGGTCCTGCTGGTGCCGGCGCTGCTCAGCTTCAGCGTCGATGCCTGGCTGCGCCGCCGCCAGGGCGAGGCGATGAGCGGGCGCGCGCAGGTATTCGAGCCCCAGCCTTCGCGTCGTCGCGATGCCTGCTTCCTGACCATCGTGGTGCTGGTCTGCGCAGCGCTGCTGGGGGTGATCGGCATGGCGGTGTATTCGTCGCTGGTCACCTTCTGGCCCTACAACCTGACGCTTTCGTTCAAGCACTACCTGTTCGACGAGACCGCTGGTGGCGGCTGGCTGGCCTACCGCAACAGCGTGACCATGGCCCTGTGCTGCGCCGTGATCGGCAGCGTGGTGATCTTTACCGGCACCTACCTGATGGAGAAAACCCAAGGCCAGCGCGTGCTCAACCAAGCCTTGCGCCTGCTCAGCTTCGTACCGATGGCGGTGCCAGGGCTCGTCCTGGGCCTGGGCTACGTGTTCTTCTTCAACCTCGCCGGCAACCCGCTGCATGTCTTCTACGGCAGCATGGCGTTGCTGGTGCTCTGCACCATCGCTCACTACCTGACCACCGCACAGATGACCGCAAGCACTGCGCTGCGCCAGCTCGATGGTGAGTTCGAAGCGGCTGCGCTGTCGCTCAAGGCGCCGCTGTACCGGCATTACCTGCGCGTCACCGTACCGATCTGCCTGCCTGCACTGCTGGATATCGTGCGCTACCTGTTCGTCTCCGGGATGACCACGGTGTCGGCGGCGATCTTCCTCTACAGCCCCGACACGATCCTGGCCGCCGTCGCCGTATTGAACATGGACGATGCCGGCAACGTTGGCGGTGCTGCGGCGATGTCCACCCTGATCCTGCTCACCAGCGCCACGGCCTCTCTGCTGCTGGCGGGGGCCTCGCGCGGTCTGTTGCGCCGCTCCCAGGCATGGCGCCAGCGCGCGCCCAAATCCTGATCCGACTCTCCACCTCATAAGGAGCTGCCTCATGTTCAAGCCACTTGCCCTTGTTGCTGCCGTATCTGCCGTGTTCAGCCTGCACGCCTCGGCGGCCGCCACCCAGCTGACCGTCTACACCGCCCTGGAAGCCGAGCAGCTCAAGAGCTACAAGCAGGCCTTCGAGAAGGCCAACCCGGATATCGAGATCAAATGGGTGCGGGACTCCACCGGCATCATCACCGCCAAGCTGCTGGCCGAGAAAGACCGCCCGCAGGCCGACGCCGTGTGGGGCCTGGCAGCCTCCAGCCTGGCCATCCTCGATCAGAACGGCATGCTCGATGCCTACGCGCCGAAAGACCTGGGCAAGATCGCACCGAATTACCGCGACGCCGCCAACCCGCCAGCCTGGGTGGGGATGGACGTGTGGGCCGCGACGATCTGTTTCAACACCATCGAGGCCGAGAAGCAGGGCCTGAGCAAGCCGGTGAGTTGGCAGGACCTGACCAAGCCCGAGTACAAGGGCAAGATCGTCATGCCCAACCCTGCCTCGTCCGGCACCGGCTTCCTGGATGTCAGTGCCTGGCTGCAGACCTTCGGCGAGCCCCAGGGCTGGGCCTACATGGACGCCCTGCACCAGAACATCGGGCAGTACGTCCATTCTGGTTCCAAGCCCTGCAAGCTGGCGGCGGCGGGCGAGTTCCCGATCGGCATCTCGTTCGAGTACCCGGCCGTGCAGCTCAAGCGCCAGGGTGCGCCGCTGGACATCGTGCTGCCCAAGGAAGGCCTGGGCTGGGAAATCGAGGCCACGGCGGTGATCAAGGGCACGCCTAAGGCTGACGCAGCCAAGCGCCTGGCGGATTTCTCGGCCAGCCCAGCGGCCATGGAGCTGTACAAGGACAACTTCGCCGTGCTGGCCGCGCCGGGCATCGCCAAGCCGCAGACCGAACTGCCGGCCGACTATGAGCAACGCCTGATCAAGAACGACTTTGCCTGGGCGTCGAAGCACCGCGACCAGATCCTGGCCGAATGGCGCAAGCGCTACGACGGCAAGTCGGAGAAGGTGGCACAGTAAGTAGCACTGCATTCAACAGGCCTATCCTCACGACGCCAGGACCCTACCGCGATGCCCACCTCAGCCCAGATCATCGACAACACCTTCGCCTTGTATGAGCGCCACGGCGCCGACGACTACATCGGCGAAGCCATCACCCAGATCGAGCACATGTCCCAGGCCGCGCAACTGGCCATGGCCGAAGGCTTCGACGACGAGGTCGTGCTCGCTGCGTTTTTCCACGACATCGGCCACCTCTGCGGCGGTGACGCCAGCATGGGTGGGTATGGTGTGGTCAGCCATGAGCGTATCGGCGCCGAGTATCTGCGCCGTTGTGGGTTCGGCGAACGCATGGCGCGGCTGGTGGAGTTCCACGTGGAGGCCAAGCGCTACCTGACCTTGCGCAAGCCGGGCTATTACCAGCGGCTGAGCGAGGCGAGCCGGCGCACCTTGGGTTACCAGGGGGGCGTGATGAGCGATGCCGAGGCCGATGCCTTCGAGCGCGACCCGCTGTTTGCGGTGAGCCTGCGCATGCGTGAGTGGGACGAGATGGCCAAGGAGGTCGGGGTGCCGGTGCTGGACATGGCGGTGTTGAAAGGGAAGGCGCTGGCCTTGATCTGAGATTGGGTGCACTCGTTAGCGCGTAGGAGCGGCGGTTCGGCGCCCCGACTTGCCCGCGAAAGGAACACCGCGATGCATGGCACCGGCTACGCCGGTGATCGCGGGACAAGCCCGCTCCCACCGGGGTTGGGCAGGCCTCAGATTTTTGAGCAAGACAGTTGCTCCTACAGAGGAGCGCTTCAGATCTGTGACACCAACGCCTCAAGCTGCTCCTGGCGCTCGGCCTGGTTCACTCGTGCGCCCGGATTGAGCGTCGACCACTGTGGATGCGCCCGCGCCTTGGTCAACGCCTCCGGCAATTTGCCCTCGCGCCAGGCCTTTTCATCCAGCTCGCCCAGCCGCACCCTGTCCTGTGCGGCATGGCCACGGCTGTCCAGTGCGAGCATCAGTTGCTGTTGGCGCAGCGCCAGCAAGCGCAGCACGCTGTCATCCACGGTCAGTTCACGCTGACCCTTGAGCTTGCCCAGCAACCGCGATCCGTAATTGCGCGCAGTTTGCAGTGCGCCGCCGGCAATGGCCCCCGCCAGCGCGGCAGCGCCAAGGGTCAGGCCGCCGACCAGCAGATCGACACCAGCCCCGGCCGCCGCGCCAGCGGCCACACCGCTGCCCAGACGTACGCCCAGCAGCTTCAGGGTTTCGGGGTTGAACAGGTCATCGCCCCAGCGACCATCCAGCAACGGCAGGTCGCCGGCATTGGCATCCTCACGGCGGAACGCATAGAGCTTGAGCAGCGCCTCGACACAACGTTGTTCGCGCTGGCGCACATCCTGGCGCAGCGCCTCGATGGCCTTGGCTTCAGCGGCAGGCTCTGCCTCGACGCTGCGTCGGCAGGCGGCACAGTCGAGCAGCAGCTCGGCGATCAGGCGCTTGCCGCTGTGCTGGCGGGCCTGGCGCTGGGCCTGCTGGTCGTCGATCAAGCGCTGCAGGGCGGGGCGGGATTTCTCCAGTAGCAGGGCAAGGCTTTCGTAGAGGCGGCGCTCGCCGTCCTCGGGCGGGGCCACGCTGTCGAACCGCACCAGCGCATGCAGTCCCAGGCGGGCCAGGGCCTCACGCCACTCCGGCTCGCGGTGCTGGCTGCTGGCGACGAAGTTGAGTACCGGTAGCAACGGCTTGCCGCAACTGGCGAGCACCTCCAGTTCATCACGGTACTTGGCCAGCACCGGCTCGCGTGCGTCGATCACGTAAAGACCGGCATTGCTCGCCTGCAACTGGCGCAGCACCTTGGCTTCCTGTTCGAAACGCTGGCGTGCCTCGCTGCCCTGGAGAAAACGTTCCAGGCGGGCTGGGCCGTCGAGACGTTCACCGGGACGCTCCAGGCGCTCCAGATAGTCGAGCAAGGCGATGGCGTCCTCCAGGCCGGGGGTATCGTAGAGCTCGAGCAGGGGCTCGCCCTCCACCGACAGCCGCGCGCCTTCGACATGGCGGGTAGTGCTGGGGCGATGGGAGACCTCACCGAAGCCGACATCACGGGTGAGGGTGCGCAGCAGCGAAGTCTTGCCGACGTTGGTGTGGCCGACCACGGCCAGCTTGAGCGGATCAGTCATGGCCATGCTCCAGCCAGGTCAGGGGCGAGGTGTCGGCGTGGGGCAGGCCGAGGCGATCGAGGGCTTCGTGCCAGTCGCCCAGGCGGGCGGCGTCCAGTGCCTGGCCAGGCAAGGCCTGGAGCAACCAGATGCGTGTGGCGCCTGCGTTGCGCGCGAGTTCGGCGAGCAACGCCAGGCTGCCACGATCAGGCGAGCGGCGCGGATCGCAGGCGATGGCCAGGCGCGCCGGAGGAAAGCGGCTGAGCTGCTCGAGCAGTTTGTTGCGCGATTCGCGGCTGTCGAGCACACCGGCGTTAGTCACCGTGGGCGGCAGCTTGGGCGGCCAGTTGCGCTGGTCGTCCAGCTCCAGGCCCACCAGCAGGGCGCCGCTGCTGCCGGTTTCCAGCTGGCCGGCCTCGAACTGCGGCAGGTGCTCGGGGGCGGCGTCCTGGACACCGATGCGCTCGCTGCGTGGCATCAGCGCTTCACGCAGATGGGCATGGCCTGGCAGGCTGAGGTCCAGGGCGAGTTGCCTGCGGCCCTGGCGCCAGCGCCACAGGCACAGGATGGCCAGCAGCAGACGTGGCAGCAGGCCGTACACCAGCACCACGCCGAGCAGCCAGCTGGCCCAGGCCTGACGGGCGATGTCCAGGCTCGGCAAAGTCGCGCCGCTGGCGCGGATCATGCTTTCGTCGGGAATGCTGAAACCCAGCAGCGAGGGCAGGGCGCCGAGGGCGTTGGTCAGGGCGATGAAGGGTTCGGCGGCGAGCAGGGTGGTCTCCCAGACGAAGCCGTAACGTCGGGTCGCCAGCAGCGCCAGCAGCATGCCCAGCGCCGCGCTCATCGCCAGCAGCCACAGGCCATGCACCAGCAGGCCGAGCAGCCAGCGATTGAGGCGCTTGCGCTGCAGCAGCACCAGCAGGGCGGGGGCCAGGTGCGCGGCCTTGGCATCACGGGCGAAGCGTTCGCTGAGCCATAGCCAGAGCCGGCCCAAGGCCGCGCCCTGCTCGCCCGCGAAGAGAAAGCCCAGGGCCCAGCCGATCAGCATCACCAGGTTCAGGCCCAGCAGGCTGCCCAGCGCCCAGAACACATTCACCGGGCGTTGGCCGTCACCCAGCGCCGCGAGACCGAGGCCCGCGCCGCTGAGTACGGCGATGATCATCAGGGCCAGCAGGGCCAGGCGTGCCCCCTGCTTCCAGTGGCGCAGGGCCTGGGTCATGCCGTCGCGCTCGGCCAGCCACAGTGCGCGATGCTCGATGCGTGTCGCCAGGTCGCCGCCTTGCTGGCGCGCGCGGCGGTTGGCTTCCTGGTCTTCCAGGGGCCCGGCGTGTTCTTCGCGCAGGCGCACCGCTTCGGTGAGCCAGCGTTTGTCCAGTTCGGTCGGTGCAGTCACAAGGTCTTCCATTGCACGGGTCGAGGTCCAAGCATAACCCACGTGCCGGGTGCTATCCTCGCTGGCATGAACACATCACTCCCCCTCAGCCTGATCGCGGCGCTCGCCGAGAACCGCGTGATCGGCATCGACAACTCCATGCCCTGGCACCTGCCGGGGGACTTCAAGTACTTCAAGGCCACCACCCTGGGCAAGCCGATCATCATGGGGCGCAAGACCTGGGATTCGCTCGGGCGACCGCTGCCAGGGCGCTTGAACATCGTCGTCAGCCGCCAGCCCGGGTTGACGCTGGCAGGCGCCGAGGTATTCGCCTCGCTGGACGTGGCAGTGGCGCGTGCCGAGCAGTGGGCGCGCGAGCACGGGGTTGATGAGCTGATGCTGATCGGCGGGGCGCAGCTCTACGGGCAGGCGCTGGAGAAGGGGCTGGTGAGCCGGATGTACCTGACGCGGGTGGAGCTGGCGCCTGAAGGGGATGCCTGGTTCCCGGCGTTCGACGCGGCGCAGTGGGCGCTGGTATCGACCGAACGGCAGGTCGAGGAAGGCAAGCCGGTGTATCACTTCGAGGTGTGGGATAAGCGATAGAGCCTGTCCTGTGGGAGCGGGTGAGCCCGCCCCCACGAATGCCCGACAAGTGTCGGTCAGGAGTGACTCAGCTCGGCATGCTCGTCCCCGGCCAGTACTTGCTGGTCGGTCTGCTTGAGCAGTTGACTGGTCACCACGCCTGCGGTCATCGAGCCATTCACGTTCAACGCGGTGCGGCCCATGTCGATCAGCGGCTCGACCGAGATCAGCAGCGCCACCAGCTCGACCGGCAGGCCCATGGCCGGCAGCACGATCAGCGCGGCGAAGGTCGCGCCGCCTCCGACCCCGGCAACCCCTGCCGAGCTCAGGGTGACGATGGCTACCAGGGTCGCGATCCACAGTGGATCGAAGGTGTCGATGCCCACGGCCGGCGCCACCATCACCGCCAGCATTGCCGGATACAGGCCGGCGCAGCCGTTCTGGCCGATGGTCGCGCCGAATGATGCGCTGAAGCTGGCGATCGACTGTGGCACGCCCAGGCGGCGCGTCTGCGCCTCTATGTTCAGCGGGATGCTGGCGGCGCTGGAGCGGCTGGTGAAGGCAAAGGTCAGCACCGGCCAGACTTTGCGGAAGAAGCGCAGCGGGCTGACGCCAGTGAACGCCAGGATCACCCCGTGCACCACGAACATCAGCCCCAGGCCGATGTACGACACCACCACGAAGCTGCCCAGCTTGAGGATGTCATCGAGGTTCGAGCTGGCCACCACCTTGGTCATCAGCGCCAGGACGCCATAAGGCGTGAGCTTCATCACCAGGCGCACCAGGCGCATGACCCAGGCCTGCAGCACGTCGATGGCCGACAGGGCGCGCTCGCCCTTGTCCTTGTCGTCCTTGATCAGTTGCAGGGCAGCAAGGCCGAGGAACACGGCGAAGATCACCACGCTGATGATCGAGGTCGGCTTGGCCCGGGCCAGGTCGCCCACCGGGTTGCTGGGGATGAACGACAGCAGTAGTTGCGGGATGTTGAGGTCGGCGACCTTGCCTGCGTAGTCGCTGTTGATGGCCTGCAGGCGCGCGGTTTCCTGGACGCCTGCGACCAGGCCCTCGGCACTGAGGCCGAACAGGTTGGTCAGGGCGATGCCGATCAGTGCGGCAATGGCTGTGGTCAGCAGCAGGGTGCCGATGCTCAGCACGCTGATCCGGCCAAGGGCCGAGGCGTTGTGCAGACGTGCCACCGCGCTGAGGATCGAGGCGAAGATCAGCGGCATGACGATCATCTGCAGCAAGCCGACATAGCCGTTGCCGACCAGGTCGAGCCAGGCGATGGTCGCCTTGAGCACCGGATGACCTGCGCCGTACAGGCTGTGCAGCACCAGGCCGAACAGGACGCCCAGCACCAGGCCAAGCAGCACTTTTTTCGCCAGGCTCCAGTCGGTGCGACGGGTTTGCGCCAGGCCCAGCAGCAGGGCCAGGAACGCCAGCAGGTTGAGGGAAAGCGGCAGGTTCATTGAAGCTCCGTGAAGCAAAAGTAGGAATCGCCTCTGTGAGCGATTGCGAACGGAAATGCTAACAGTCTGAAAACAAACGAATTTATATCTAAATGTAATTTAGATAGTCGCTTATGGAATAACGGGCTGTCGCGGTTGGCAATGAACATGCCGTTTCGGGCTCTTTCGAGGTCGGTGCCAGACGTCTGCCTGTCATGCAGGCGGTCTAGGCTTGAGCGGCCATGTCTCTGGAGAACGCACATGATGTCTGCTCCGAAACTCCTCGCGGGCGGTCTCGCCCTACTGCTCAGTGCCAGCACCTGGGCGGCTACCGAACTCAAGCACTGGCCCGCCGAGGCCGCAAAACAGCTCGACACGATGATCGCTGCCAATGCCCACAAGGGTAACTACGCGGTCTTCGACATGGACAACACCAGCTATCGCTACGACCTTGAGGAAGCGCTGCTGCCGTTCATGGAGAACAAGGGCCTGCTGACCCGCGACAAGCTCGATCCTTCGCTGAAGCTGATCCCGTTCAAGGATACCGCCGAGCACAAGGAGAGCCTGTTCAGCTACTACTATCGCCTGTGCGAAATCGATGACATGGTCTGCTACCCCTGGGTGGCGCAGGTGTTCTCGGGCTTCACGCTCAAGGAACTGAAGGTTCAGGTCGATGAGCTGATGGCTTCGAACAAGCCGGTTCCCAGCACCTACTTCGAAGGCGATCAGGTCAAGAGTATCGAGGTGCAGCCGCCGAAGGTCTTCACCGGCCAGGCCGAGCTGTACAACAAGCTGATGGAGAACGGCATCGAGGTCTACGTGATCTCGGCCGCGTCCGAGGAGCTGGTGCGCATGGTCGCGTCCGATCCCAAGTATGGCTACAACGTCAAGCCGCAGAACGTGATCGGCGTCAGCCTGCTGCTCAAGGACCGCGCCAGCGGCGCGCTGACCACGGCGCGCAAGCAGATCAGCGAAGGCCACTATGATGCCAAGGCCAACGAGGGCCTGGAGTTGACGCCCTATCTGTGGACACCCGCCACCTGGATGGCTGGCAAGCAGGCAGCCATCCTGACCTACATCGATGAGTGGAAGCGACCGGTGCTGGTAGGCGGCGATACGCCGACCAGCGACGGCTACATGCAGTTTCATGGGGTCGACGTGGGCAAGGGCGGCATCCACCTGTGGATAAACCGCAAGGCCAAGTACATGGACCAACTGAACGGAATGATCGCCAAGCATGCGGCGGCGCAGGCGAAGGAAGGGTTGCCGGTGACGGCGGACAAGAACTGGGTGATCGTGACGCCGGAGCAGATTCAGTAAGCGTTGTAGCGCCTATGCCGGCCTCTTCGCGGGCAAGTCGGGGCGCCGAACCGCCGCTCCTACAGGGTGACCACCCCTCCTGTGGGAGCGGCGGTTCGGCGCCCCGACTTGCCCGCGAAAGGGCCGACACTTTCCCACAGGCATAAAAAAACCGGCGCTCAAGGCGCCGGTTCTTCTTTCACACCCTCAAAGCCTCACAGCCCGTCGAGCATCGCCTTGTTACGCACAGCGCCCTTGTCGGCGCTGGTCGCCAGCAGGGCGTAGGCCTTCAGTGCAGTGGTGACCTTGCGTGGACGCACTTCGGCAGGTTTCCAGCCCTTCTTGTCCTGTTCGACACGGCGTGCGGCCAACTCTTCGTCGCTGACCAGCAGGTTGATCGAGCGGTTCGGAATGTCGATCAGCACTTTGTCACCGTCCTTGACCAGGCCGATGGCGCCGCCCGAGGCCGCTTCCGGCGAAGCGTGGCCGATCGACAGGCCCGAAGTGCCGCCGGAGAAGCGGCCGTCGGTGAGCAGTGCGCAGGCCTTGCCCAGGCCCTTGGACTTCAGGTACGAGGTCGGGTAGAGCATCTCTTGCATGCCCGGACCGCCTTTCGGGCCTTCGTAGCGGATGATCACGATGTCGCCGGCCTTCACTTCGTCGGCGAGAATGCCGCGCACGGCGCTGTCCTGGCTTTCGAAGATCTTCGCGGTGCCTTCGAACACATGGATCGACTCGTCGACGCCCGCGGTCTTGACCACGCAGCCGTCCAGGGCGATGTTGCCGTAGAGCACGGCCAGGCCACCTTCCTGCGAGTAGGCGTGTTCGAAGCTGCGGATGCAGCCGTTCTCGCGGTCGTCGTCGAGGGTTTCCCAGCGGGTCGACTGGCTGAACGCGGTCTGGGTCGGGATACCGGCCGGGCCTGCCTTGAAGAAGGTGTGCACGGCTTCGTCATCGGTCTGGGTGATGTCCCACTTGGCGATGGCCTCTTCCATGCTGCGGCTGTGCACGGTCGGAAGGTCGGTGTGCAGCAGGCCGCCACGGGCCAGCGAGCCGAGGATGCTGAAGATGCCGCCGGCGCGGTGGACGTCTTCCATGTGGTACTTCTGGATGTTCGGCGCCACCTTGCACAGCTGTGGCACCTTGCGCGACAGGCGATCGATGTCGCGCAGGTCGAAGTCGACCTCCGCTTCCTGGGCGGCAGCCAGCAGGTGCAGGATGGTGTTGGTCGAACCGCCCATGGCGATGTCGAGCATCATGGCGTTCTCGAACGCCTTGAAGTTGGCGATGTTGCGCGGCAGTACCGACTCGTCGTTCTCGCCGTAGTAGCGCTTGCACAGCTCGACGATGGTGCGTCCGGCGGTGAGGAACAGCTGCTCGCGGTCGGCGTGGGTGGCCAGGGTGGAGCCGTTGCCCGGCAGGGCGAGCCCCAGGGCTTCGGTCAGGCAGTTCATCGAGTTGGCGGTGAACATGCCGGAGCACGAACCGCAGGTCGGGCAGGCGCTGCGCTCGTACTCGGCGACCTTTTCGTCACTGGCGGTCGAGTCGGCGGCGATGACCATGGCGTCGACCAGGTCCAGGCCGTGGCTGGCCAGCTTGGTCTTGCCGGCTTCCATTGGGCCGCCGGAGACGAAGATCACTGGGATGTTCAGGCGCAGGGCAGCCATCAGCATGCCGGGGGTGATCTTGTCGCAGTTAGAGATGCAGACGATGGCGTCGGCGCAGTGGGCGTTGACCATGTACTCGACGGCGTCGGCGATGATCTCGCGGCTCGGCAGCGAGTACAGCATGCCGTCGTGGCCCATGGCGATGCCGTCGTCGACGGCGATGGTGTTGAATTCCTTGGCCACGCCACCGGCGCGCTCGATCTCGCGGGCGACCAGCTGGCCCAGGTCCTTCAGGTGCACGTGGCCCGGGACGAACTGGGTGAACGAGTTGGCGATGGCGATGATCGGTTTCTTGAAGTCTTCGTCCTTCATCCCGGTGGCGCGCCACAGTGCGCGGGCACCCGCCATGTTGCGGCCCTGGGTGGAAGTCTTGGAACGATAATCAGGCATGAAGCACTCCTGGCGGCTTAATCAGGTCTCTGGAAAGGGGAGTGAGCTTCTCTTGTCCTTTGCGCCGAAGGCCGGTTGCCGCTGGCACGGATGGGGCCGAAGACAGCGCGGGATCGCCGCGTGCTTGGCCAGAGCTCATAAACCCGCCTGGGGATGTCTGGCGATGAATAGGCCGATTCTACACCGCTGGCGCGACGAGGGAATGACGATGTGTCTGGACGGTGCTTTTCGTCATTTGGACAGGGTGATGTAGGACATCTCCCAAATGCTCTCCCGGCGGTATTTTCCTGGTCTTGCTGCACCTATGATCCCCGCGCCGCATGTGCGGCTTCACGAGCCAAGCCCCCAATGGACCTTCCCAGTTTCAGTTCATCGCGAACCTGCAATCTGGCACTGAGCGCACCGTCGCCAGGGCATCCGGAGGCTTGAGCCCGCATGGCTGAGGTCTGCGGGCGCCTGCTTCGGCGCCTGGAGAACCTCCCATGCAACATCCGACCGACACCCTCGCGACACCCCTCGACTTGCGCCAGGCGGCCCAGGCCCGACGCGATCGACTCCTGCAGCACGCACTGTACGAAGACGGCAGCGCCGGTGCGCTGATGATCAGCGAGTACTCCAGCCTGGACAGTGGCCTGAGCGCGCGCCAGGCCATCGACATGCTGCGGCGCGAAGCCGCAGACGCCGAAACCATCTATCAATCCTACGTCCTCGATGCCCAGCGCAACCTGCTCGGCACGCTGTCGCTGCGTGAACTGATCCTGGCGCCGCCCGACCAGCCGATCGAGGCCATCATGGTGCGCCAGGTGATCTGCGTGACCACGGCGACCCGTCAGGAAGAGGTCGCCCGCTTGATTGGCGATCACGACCTGCTGGCGGTGCCGGTGCTCGATGAGTTGGGGCGGCTGGTGGGGATCGTCACCTGCGACGAAGCGCTGGATGTGATGGTGGAGGAGGCTACCGAAGACTTTCACAAGGGCGCATCGATCACCAATCACATCGGCAATCTCAAGGATGCAACCGTCAGCCTGATGTACCGCAAACGCGTGCTGTGGCTGGTACTGCTGGTATTCGGCAACCTGTTTTCAGGTGCGGGAATCGCAGCGTTCGAGGACACCATCGCCGCGCATATCGCCCTGGTGTTCTTCCTGCCGTTGCTGGTAGACAGCGGCGGCAATGCCGGCGCCCAGTCGGCAACCCTGATGGTGCGCGGCCTGGCCACGGGCGAAGTGGTGCTGCGTGACTGGTTGCGCATGCTCACGCGCGAGTGCGGTGTTGCGCTTGCCCTGGGCGGGACCATGGCACTGGCTGTCGCTTCGTTGGGGGTATTGCGCGGCGGCCCGGAAATCGCACTGATCGTGGCCAGCAGCATGTTGGTGATCGTGCTGATCGGCAGCCTCATCGGCATGAGCCTGCCATTCATGCTCAGTCGCCTGAAGCTTGACCCGGCGACGGCCAGCGGGCCGCTGGTGACCTCGATTGCCGATGCCGTGGGGGTGTTGATCTACTTTGGCATCGCGTCGATGGTGCTGGATATCTGAGTGCACTATACAAGAGCAGCAGCGCTTGCGAGCTGCTGCTCTTCGCTATTACCAGGATGAAGGTTGTTGAACTGCAATCAGTTTGTACTCGCCTATCTGCCTAGAACAATTGCTACTCTCGGAGACGAGAGAGAGTTGCCATTGGGGTGCATGACGACCACCATTTCCATCGTGAGGGATGTATTGAATGTTTCTGGCGCGAGGTAGAGGGTCAAGGGATTTTCGGAGACCGTGTGTTCGGAAATCTTTGCTACTTGGTTATGGTCGTCCAACGCCCACACCAAGACGGTGTCGCCAATGTTTGGCGCAGTATCGAAATTCAGAACGAACGGATAGCCTCCAGACTCTTCGACCGGTGCCATCACGGCTGGCGAGTAATCGCTGTCGCGCAAAATGTGCTTTGGCTCCACGAGTGGAACTTGCCGTGCCCCGTTGAACGACACTGAAAACGGAATGATGTGATGGCCATCGACTTGGTAGAAGACCGTCGTTTTGCCGCCGGCAGTCAGGCGCGTCTTTTCGGCGGAAAAACGAACGGTGAGTGGAGTGTTGGTATCGACGACAACGGCTTCGATAATTTCGCTGGAATTGGCATTCGTCCCTGCCATCATCACTCGCACGCGATCCCCCACACGGATGTCCTTGTAGGGCCGAATAATGACCTCAAGGCCTTTGTCCAGATCTTCCCACGACACCTGACCGTCTCGGATCGCGGGTACCTGTGGCATATACCATTTCGCATCGAATTCATACTCGACGGGTTCAGAATATTCGTTTTCTGGCCACACTATGTAGGACAGCTCGACGCGCTCACCCAACAGTCGCTTGAGCTGCTCGGCGGAGAAGGCAACAGGGGTGTCGTCGTAGTCTTTTTTAAAGATCACTTTCGATACTTCATGGCCTGCTTGGGTCTTCAATAAAACTTGCAAACCTATAAATGTATCGGTGGGTTTGTGATTCACCTTCACATGGATGCCGCGCTTCAGGTCATCCAGATCTACGAAACCGTTTTTGGCTTCCACAATGTATGGCGCAGCAGGTGCTTGATTCCTGGAACGTTCCATTTCCAACCTCAACTATAGACCGAGCGGTGCCTGCAGCGGCGGATTGATATTCGGTCTGATTAGAGTATGGCGTTGCGGGACTGTCTACTGACAAAAATACCAGGTCGTTATATGTCCGTAATTGATTGATGGACCGCCTGTTGAGGCGGTCCCGGGTAGGTGAACGGAGCACTAGGCGCTGATCAGGATGCCGTGCGGGTGTTTATCTACTTTGGTATCGCGTCGATGGTGCTGGATATCTGAGCAGGATTTAGCCAGGGCGGCGTTGCGATCATGGGCAGTCGGTAGTTATCTAGTGCCTGGCTGCCCGCCGGGTCATTAGCCTGACGTCTTCTTGCGCTCGCAAAGGACTTGAATTATGCGCCCGTTTCACTCCCTGGCGGGCTTTGCCTGCCTGCTGTGCTGTCTTTCCGGCAATACCTTCGCCCATGAGGACGATGCCTACGCCCACGATCGTAAAGACCCCTTCACCGACAAGAGCCGCTGGATGCAAGCCATCCGCGACGACGTGCGCCTGAGCGAGCTCGCGTTGCCCGGCACCCATGACTCGGCGACCTTCGATGTCAGCGTATTTCCGGTGGTCGATGACATCGTCACCACTCAGGTGCTGAACTTCGACGAGCAGTTGAAGTACGGTATCCGTGTATTCGACCTGCGCATCCGGCGTACGGGCGATGCATTTGCGCTGCACCACGGGCCGGTGTACCTGGACAAGATGTTTGGCAGCGCGCTGCAGTCTATCCGTAATTTCCTGCAGGCCAACCCCAGTGAAACCGTGCTGTTCAGGATCAAGGAGGAACACACGCCAGACAGCAATGCCAATCGGCTGTTACCGGAGGTGTTCGACCAGTACATGCAGCAGTTCTCGGAGGTCTATCTGCGCGAGCCGCGAAAAAGCCTCACGCTGGGTGAGGCTCGTGGCAAGTTCGTGGTGTTGTCCAACATCTCCAACCTCAACCCTTATGGGCTGAGCTACAGCAGCTTCGATATCCAGGACGACTCGACCCTGACGAGCAACTGGGACCTGCACGAGAAGTACCTCAAGGTCAGGCGCCAGTTGCACCGGGCTTCGGCTGGGAGTGCGGAGACGTTCTACATCAACTACCTGTCGGGCAGCGTGGGGTCGTTCCCTTACTTCGTGGCCAGCGGCCACTCCAGCCCGGGTACTGCCGCGCCCAGGCTGTCTACGGGGCTGCTTGCGCTGGGCGAGTCCGACTGGTTTCCGCATTTTCCCCGCACCACGTGCGTGGGGAAGCTGTGCACCATTTCCTTTGAAGGTATGAACACCCTGGCGCGGGACGATATCGAGGATCTCAACGGCCCGCAGCCAACGGTCAGGACCGTGGGCATCATCATGGCCGACTTCCCGGGGGAGTCGCTGATCGCCAACATCATCGCCAACAATCACCACACATTGCATGACCTGGGGCTGTAGGCCAGCCCCAGGCAGGTGGGTCAGCTGTTGGGCAGCAACCGGCAGGTGATGCTCTTGATGTAGCGGGTTTCGGCGATTGCCGGGTGCACTGGGTGGTCCGGACCCTGGCCGCCGCGCTCGAGCAGTTGCAGGTTGCGGTCCAGGTGGCGGGCACTGGTCAGCAGGATGTTGTTCAGGTCATCTTCGGGCAGGTGCATGGAGCACGAAGCGCTGACCAGGATGCCGTCCTTGTTGAGCATGCGCATGGCCTGCTCGTTGAGGCGGCGGTAGGCGGCCTCGCCGTTCTTCAGGTCCTTCTTGCGCTTGATGAAGGCGGGTGGGTCGGCAATGATCACGTCGAAGCGTTCTTCGGCGGCCTTGAGTTCGCGCAGGGCCTCGAACACGTCGCCTTCGATGCAGGTCAGCTTTTCGGCAATGCCGTTGAGCGCGGCATTGCGCTCGACGCCATCCAGGGCAAAGCCCGAGGCATCGACGCAGAACACTTCGCTGGCGCCGAAGGCCCCGGCCTGTACGCCCCAGCCACCGATGTAGCTGAACAGGTCGAGCACGCGCTTGCCCTTGACGTAGGGCGCCAGGCGCGCACGGTTCATGCGGTGGTCGTAGAACCAGCCAGTCTTCTGGCCTTCACGTACCGGCGCTTCGAACTTCACGCCGTTCTCTTCCAGCGCGACCCAGTCGGATACTTCGCCGTAGACGGTCTCGACATAGCGCTCCAGGCCTTCGGCATCGCGCGCGGCGGAGTCATTCTTGAACAGGATGCCGCTGGGCTTGAGCACCTGTACCAGGGCAGCGATCACCTCATCCTTGTGCGCTTCCATGGTGGCCGAGGCCAGTTGCACCACGAGAATGTCGAAGAAGCGGTCGACCACCAGGCCCGGCAGCAGGTCGGAGTCGCCGTAGACCAGGCGGTAGCAGGGTTTGTCGAACAGGCGCTCACGCAGCGACAGGGCGACGTTCAGGCGGTGCACCAGCAGCGACTTGTCCAGCGGCAGCTTGGCATCGCGCGACAGCAGGCGGGCACAGATCAGGTTGTTCGGGCTCACCGCCACCACGCCCAGCGGCTTGCCGTTGGCCGCCTCGAGGATCGCCTGCTGCCCGGCCTTCAGGCCTTGCAGCGGAGTCGCGGCGACATCGACTTCATTGCTGTAGACCCACAGGTGGCCGGCGCGCAGGCGGCGGTCGGCATTGGCTTTGAGGCGAAGGCTGGGCAGGGACATGACGTCGCTCCGGAAAAAAGAGCGGGAGTATACCGCGTTGGCCTGGGGTTCGCTGGTGGGCTGGATGAAGTGTCGGCCTCATCGCGGCTAAAGTTAACCGCCCAGGGAACGATCCAGTGGTTGGTGCCCTGCAGGAGTACAGGGTTAGAATCTCTCGTCATTTCCGAGTGTGTACCCATGTCCCAGGAACTTTCCGCCGAACAGATCCAGCAAGCCTTGCAAGGCATCACCATTCCGCCGCAGCCGCAGATCATGGTGGACCTGCAGTTCGAGCAGTACATGCCCGATCCGGACCTGGAGACGATCGCCAAGCTCATAGCGCAGGATCCTGGTCTGGCCGGTGCACTGCTCAAGCTGGTGAACTCCCCGCATTTCGGGTTGGCCAACAAGATTGGCTCGATCCAGCGCGCCGTAAACCTGTTGGGCAGCCGCTCGATCATCAACCTGATCAACGCGCAGTCGATCAAGGGCGAGATGAGCGACGAAACCATCGTCACCCTCAACCGCTTCTGGGACACCGCCCAGGACGTCGCGATGACCTGCCTGACCCTGGCCAAGCGCACCGGCATCCAGGCGGTGGACGAGGCCTACACCCTTGGCCTGTTCCATGATTGCGGCGTGCCGCTGATGCTCAAGCGCTTCCCGACCTACATGGAAGTGCTGGAGGACGCCTACGCCAAGGCCGACGAACAAACGCGGGTGGTGGACACCGAGAACCGCGCGTTCAACACCAACCATTCGGTGGTGGGCTACTTCACCGCCAAGTCGTGGCGCCTGCCGGAGCATATCAGCGCGGCCATCGCCAACCACCACAACGCCCTGGCGGTATTCCGCGACGAGTCTTCACGCAACACCCAGACCCAGCTGAAGAACCTGCTGGCGGTGCTGAAAATGGCCGAACACATCTGTGCGTCGTACCGCGTGCTGGGCAACCAGAGCGTCGACCACGAGTGGAACGTCGTCGGGCCGCTGGTGCTGGACTACATCGGGCTGTCGGAGTACGACTTCGAGAGCCTCAAGCAGAACATCCGTGAAATGAGTGGCCACTGATCCATGCCTGAGTTGCCAGAAGTCGAGACCACCCGGCGCGGGATCGCGCCGTACCTGGAAGGCCAGCGAGTCAGCCGCGTGGTGGTGCGTGACCGGCGCCTGCGCTGGCCGATCCCCGAGGATCTGGATGTGCGCCTGTCGGGGCAGCGCATCGTCAGCGTCGAGCGGCGGGCCAAGTACCTGCTGATCAACGCCGAGGTGGGCACCTTGATCAGCCACCTGGGGATGTCTGGCAACCTGCGGTTGGTCGAGCTCGGGCTGCCGGCGGCCAAGCATGAACATGTGGACATCGAGCTGGAGTCGGGGCTGATGCTGCGCTACACCGACCCGCGTCGGTTCGGCGCCATGCTCTGGAGCCAGGACCCGCTGGGTCACGAGCTGCTGGTGCGCCTGGGGCCGGAGCCATTGACCGACCTGTTCGACGGCGAGCGGTTGTTCCAGCTGTCACGCGGGCGGTCGATGGCGGTCAAGCCGTTCATCATGGACAACGCCGTGGTGGTGGGGGTGGGCAACATCTACGCCACCGAGGCGCTGTTCGCCGCGGGCATCGATCCACGCCGCGAGGCGGGCGGGATCAGCCGGGCGCGTTATCTGAAGCTGGCGATCGAGATCAAGCGCGTGCTGGCGGCGGCCATCGAGCGTGGTGGCACCACGTTGCGCGATTTCATCGGTGGCGATGGGCAGCCGGGGTATTTCCAGCAGGAACTGTTCGTGTATGGGCGTGGCGGTGAGGCCTGCAAGGTGTGCGGGACCGAGCTGCGGGACGTGAAGCTGGGGCAGCGCGCTAGTGTGTTCTGCCCGCGCTGTCAGCGCTGAGATTCGTTCGGCGAACAGCCATTCAGCGCGCCGCAGCTTTGCGGGTCACTCCAGCACTGCGGCCTCACCGACCCCGCGCGGATCGCTGGCCGCCTCGAGCGTCCCGGCGCGTTTGTCCCAGTACAGCACCTGCTGGTTCCCATAGCTGCGCTGCACATCCTTGAGCTCATAGCCGCGTGCACGCAGCGCGGCTTTCTGCCGCTCATCGAAGGTGCCGGGCTCGTGCTCGATCACATCTGGCAGGTACTGATGGTGATAGCGGGGAATCGCCGGCCATTCGCTCACCGGCCGCCCTTCGAGAAAGCCGAGCATCGACAGCAGCACCATGCTCGGGATTCGGCTGCCGCCGGGCGTGCCGAAGCTGGCGAACTGTGACGGACTTTCGATGAAACTCGGGCTCATGCTCGACAGTGGGCGCTTGCCCGCGGCCACCGCATTGGCCTGGCTGCCGGCCAGGCCGTAGCTGTTGCTGCCTGTGGGGTCGGCGGCGAAATCGTCCATCTCGTTGTTCAGCACCACGCCGCTGCCGGGTACGGTAAAGGCTGCACCGAAGGGCAGGTTGACCGACAGCGTGGCCGACACGGCATTGCCCGCAGCATCGATCACGCTGAAGTGAGTGGTGTGGTCGCCCTCGCGCCAGGCGGGCGCGGGCGGCAGGGCGCTGCTGGGCGTGGCATCGTGCACGTCGATGCTGTCGGCAAGTCCGGTCAGATAGTGGCGTGCCAGCAGGCGGTTGATCGGGTTGGTGACGTAGTCCGGGTCGCCGAGCAGGCCGCGATCGCGGTAGGCGCGGCGCAGGATTTCTACCACATAGTGACTGCGTTGCACGGGTTCTGCGCTCTGCCAAGGCAGGCGCTGGAGCATCGCCAGGCTCTGCGCCAAGGCCACGCCGCCGGCAGACGGCGGTGGGCTGCTGATCAGCTCGCGCTGGTCTGCCAGGGGATAGCGCAGTGGCTGGCGCCAGACCGTGCGGTAGTTGGCGAGATCGTCGAGGGTCCAGACACCGCCAGCGCGGCGCACACCCTCGACAAGCTGGCGGCCAACCGTCCCACGGTAGAAACCGTCGCGCCCCCGATCGGCCATTGCTTGCAGGGTGGCGGCCAGTTCCGGCTGGCGGATCACGCTGCCCAGGGCGGGGACCTGGTTCTCGCGCAGGAACAGCCGGGCGCTTTCCGGGTCGTCACGCAGCGCGTTCAGGCGCATGGTCGCGCGATCGCGGTAGATGCGGTCTACGGCAAAGCCTTGGTTGGCGAGGCGGATGGCTGGCGCGAGGCTGTCCCTGAGCGGCAGTTTGCCGTGGGTCGCCGCGAGATCTGCCAGCGCCTGGGGCAGACCTGGGATGGCCGCCGCCAGCGCACCGTTGATCGAAAGCCCCTGCCGGACCTTGCCGTCTTCCAGGTACATGCCTGGGGTGGCGGCACCCGGCGCGCGCTCGCGGGCATCCAGGAAGCGGTAGTGCGCAGTATCGGACTGTTCGCGCAGCAGGAAGAAACCGCCGCCGCCCAACCCCGAGCCATAGGGCTCGACCACCGCCAGCGTGGCGCTGATGGCGATGGCGGCATCGAACGCGTTGCCGCCCTGCTCCAGAACCTCTCGTGCCGCTGCAGTGGCATCGGCATGGGGGCTGGCAATGGCGGCGCGCCCTGGTCCGTCCGCCAGGGCGGCGGTAGCCAGCAGCGCCAGTGCGGCGCCGAGCAATGCGCGGCCAATCGCGGCGACGAACGGCATCAGGCCTTGCCGGTGATCCGGCGGTACTTGGCCATCAGCTCGTCTTCGGTTTCCGGATGGGCTTCATCCAGCGGGATGCAGTCAACCGGGCAAACCTGCTGGCACTGGGGTTCGTCATAGTGGCCAACGCACTGGGTGCAGAGGTTCGGGTCGATCACGTAGATCTCTTCGCCTTGCGAGATGGCGGCGTTCGGGCACTCGGGTTCGCAGACGTCGCAGTTGATGCAATCGTCGGTGATGATCAGGGACATTGGGACTCCGGCCGGGGCTCGGCGCCCGGGCATGTATCAAAGCAATGGGCACAATTGTGCCGCATTAACGCCCGCAGTGCACGCGGGCGCGAGGCTTTGTCGCGCAAGTGCCGGTTGGCGACGTGGCGTACAAAGCCGAACTCAGGCCGCTGCGATCACTTCTTGAAGCGTACGGTCAACGCTTCGGCCACCGCCGGGTGGACGAACTTGGTGATATCCCCGCCCAGCGCCGCAATCTCGCGGACCAGCGTCGAGGAAATGAACGAGTAGCGCTCCGACGGCGTGAGGAACAGGCTCTCGACGTCCGGCGCCAGTTGGCGATTCATGTTCGCCAGCTGGAACTCGTACTCGAAGTCGGACACCGCACGCAGGCCCCGCAGGAACACGTTGGCGCCCTGTTCCTTGGCGAAGTGCGCCAGCAGGGAGGAGAAGCCGATGACTTCGACATTGGGCAGGTGCTTGGTGACCTCGCGGGCCAGCTCGACCCGTTGTTCCAGCGGGAACAGGGGGTTTTTCTTGGGGCTGGCCGCCACGGCGATGATCACGTGATCGAACAGCCGCGAGGCGCGCTCGACCAGATCGCCATGGCCTTTGGTAATGGGGTCGAAAGTGCCCGGGTACAACACTCGGTTCATCGCGTCATCCTGGCTGGAGTGCGTTGGGGAGTCGGATGGTAGCGCAGCGACTGCTGCCCGGCCAAGTCATGCGACCGGATGATGGCACTATAGACAGTACGGCTATTGGCTGTCATGCGCCCTTTGCGCTCAGCGGATGAACAGCTTGTATACGAGGCGCTGCAGGGCTTTTCCGTAAGGCGGGTAGATCAGCCGGGCGGCGTTGATACGCTGTTTGGCCAGTACCGCCTTGGCTTTGCTGAAGGTCTGGAAACCTTCGCGACCATGGTAATGACCCATGCCAGAGGGGCCGATGCCGCCGAAGGGCAAGTCGTCCTGGGCGACATGCAGCAGGGTGTCGTTCAGGCACACCCCGCCGGAGTGTGTGTGCTGCAGCACCTGCGCCTGCTGACTGCGGTCGTAACCGAAGTAGTACAGCGCCAGCGGGCGTGGGCGCTGATTGATGTAGGCCAGGGCCTCATCCAGCGCGTCATAGGCGACCAGCGGTAACAATGGGCCGAAGATTTCGTCCTGCATCACCTGCATGTCGTCGTTCACATCCAGCAGCAGATGAGGTGGCAGCCTGCGGCCCTGGCGCGGCTCGTCGGGGTACAGGTCGAGTACCTGGGCGCCTTTGTCGCGGGCGTCGGCGAGCAGGCGCTCGAGGCGCTCCAACTGGCGCGGGTTGATGATCGCGCTGTAGTCGGGGTTGTCTGCGATGCGTGGGAAAAGGCGCTGCACCGCCCGTCGATAGGCCTGCGCGAAGTCGTCCAGGCGCTGACGCGGGACCAGCACGTAATCGGGTGCCACGCAGGTCTGCCCGGCATTGAGGGTCTTGCCGAAGGCAATGCGCTCGGCGGCACTGGCCAGTGGCACGTCGTGGGAGACGATGGCGGGCGACTTGCCGCCCAGCTCGAGCGTGACCGGCGTGAGGTTGTGCGCGGCGGCCAGCATGACCTGGCGGCCGATGCTGGTGGCGCCGGTAAACAGCAGGTGATCGAAGGGCAGGCGGGCAAAGGCCTGGCCGACCTCGACCTCGCCCAGCACCACACTCACCAGGTCGCCAGGGAAAACATGCTCGAGCAACTGCTTGAGGGCATGGCCGGTACGTGGTGTGGCCTCGCTGAGCTTGAGCATGACCCGGTTGCCCGCCGCCAGGGCACCGGTCAGCGGGCCGATAGCCAGAAACAGCGGGTAGTTCCACGGCACGATGATGCCCACCACCCCCAGTGGTTGCGCCAGCACTCGCGCGCTGGCCGGCTGGAAGGCCAGGCCGACGCGGCGCCGGGCAGGTTTCATCCAGCGCCGCACATGACGCTCGGCATGGCGCAGGCCCTGCACGGATGGCAGCAGCTCGGCCAGCAGGGTTTCATCGGCACTGCGCCCGCCGAAGTCGGCATCGACGGCTTCGATCAGCGCCTGCTGGTTTGCAACCAGGGCCTCACGCAGGCTTTTCAGCCACTGGATACGCTGCGCGGCGGGCGGCATGGGGTTGCCTGCGAAGGCCTGGCGTTGCTCGGCGAACAACTGCTCAAGAACAAGGTCGGATGGCTCAAGAGGCATGGCTGTGGACGAACGCATGGCAGCTCCGCGCAGAGGGGCGAGTTCTCGAGCTTATACTCTAATCGGCGTCGATCTGTGAATGTCCGCGGGGTGCACCGCCCGTGGAATAAACCGTAAGATGGCTCGTCATACGAAGCCCGCAGACCTGGATACCCGCATGGCCCCGCGCATGAAGACCCGTGAGCGCATCGTGCAAAGCAGCCTCGAACTGTTCAACCAGCAAGGCGAGCGCAGCGTCAGCACCAATCACATTGCCGCGTTCATGGAAATCTCTCCCGGCAACCTGTACTACCACTTCCCCAACAAGCAGGCGATCATCGCGTTGCTGTTCAGCCAGTACGAAGAGCTGGTGGACAGCTTCCTGCGCCCGCCGCAAGGCCGGGCGGCCACCGTCGAGGACAAGCGCTTCTACCTCAAGGCATTGCTCGCGGCGATGTGGAACTATCGCTTTCTGCACCGCGACCTCGAGCACCTGCTGGAGAGCGACCCGGAGCTGGCCGCACGTTACCGGCGCTTCTCCCAGCGTTGCCTGCAGCAGGGGCAGGCGATCTATCGTGGCTTCGTCGAAGCGGGCATCCTGAACATGCTGCCGACTCAGATCGAGTCGCTGACCATCAATGCCTGGATCGTGCTCACCTCCTGGGTGCGTTTTCTCAGCACCACCCGCGAGCATTCCGCGCACCTGGGTGAAGAAGCCTTCAAGCGCGGCGTCTATCAGGTGCTGGTTTTGGAGCTGGGGTTCGTCACCGCCAGCTCCCGCGCCGCCGTGGATGCGCTGTGCAGCGAATTTCACGTTCCGTTCAACCAGGCCCTGGAACATTGATCCGGGCCTTTCGAGCCATCGATAGGAGATTGTCATGCCCCTTGCGCAACTGATCACCCCGCAGCAGCTGGCCGAGCGTCTGGACTCGCCGGGGCTGGTGATCCTCGACTGTCGCTTCGCCCTGGAGGATGTGGACTACGGCCAGCGCAGCTATGCCGAGGGGCATATCGCCGGTGCGCATTTCGCGGACCTGGAGCGCGACCTGAGCGGGCCTGTGGTCAAGGGGCAGACCGGCCGTCACCCACTGCCTGAGCCTAGCCTTCTGGTCGAGCGCCTGAGCAAGTGGGGCCTGGACAATGACAGCCAGGTGGTGCTGTACGACGACGGCCCTGGTGCCTTCGCAGCCCGCGCCTGGTGGCTGCTGGCCTGGCTGGGCAAGCGCGATGCGGTGTTCATCCTCGACGGCGGCCTCAAAGCCTGGCATGCCGCGCACCTGCCGTTGAGCCTGGACCCGCCAGTGCAGCACGAGGGCAACTTCGAGGGTAAGGCCGATGCGAAGCTGCTGATCGATGCCGAGCACCTGGCCAAGCGCCTGGGCAGCGCCGATCTGACCTTGATCGACGCCCGCGCCTTGCCGCGTTTTCGCGGTGAAGTCGAGCCGATCGACCCTGTTGCCGGGCACATTCCCGGCGCGCAGTGCGCGGCGTTCACCGACAACCTCGGTGCGGACGGGCGTTTCCTGCCGGTCGAGCAGCTCAAGCAGCGCTTCGCCGAGAAGCTGGCGGGGCGTGCGCCGGAACAGTTGGTCGCGTATTGCGGTTCTGGCGTCACGGCGTGCCACAACCTGTTTGCCCTGGCACTGGCGGGATACCCGCTGGGACGCCTGTACGCAGGATCCTGGAGCGAATGGATCAACGATCCCAAGCATGGTGTGGCTACCGGCGACTGAGGCGACCCAGCGTCAGCGTCCTTCCAGCAACCACTGCGGAATCCGGCGTTCGAGGTAATACCCCGGATTACGCAGGCTGCCGTCGACAAAGCCGACGTGCCCGCCACGGCGGTGCAATTCGAAATGAGTCTGCGGTGCCAGCTCCTGCGCCACCGGCAGGCTGTGGCCGAACACGAACGGATCGTCCTGTGCGTGGATGATCAGCGTCGGTGTGCGGTTTTCCCCCAGGTAATAGCGACTCGATGCGCGGCGGTAGTAGTCGTGGGCATCGCTGAAACCGTTGAGCGGCGCGGTCACCCGGCCATCGAAATCCCAGAAGGTCCTCAGGTTGCGTAGCGGCCCCAGGCGCTCCAGCGCGGCCAGCCCTTCGCTGTGGCCACGGGCCTGGAAGTGCCTCTGCTTGTTCTGCACGTAGGCCAGCATCTCGCGCATGAAGTGCGCCTGGTAGACCTTGCTGAAACCCATGCCAATGCGGTCGGCGCATTGATCCAGGCGAAATGGCACAGACACGGCCACCGCCGCTTCGAGCTGGCTGGCCGAGCCACTTTCGCCCAGGTACTTCAACAGCACGTTGCCGCCCAGCGAGTAGCCCACGGCATACAGCGGCGCCAATGGTCGTTGCGCGCGCAGATGGCGGATGGTTTCGGCCAGGTCTTCGCTGGCGCCGGAGTGATAACTGCGGGCAAGCAGGTTGGGTTCGCCGGAGCAGCCTCGCCAGTTCAGCGCGACGCTGGCCCAGCCACGCGCCTGCAGCGCTTGCTGCAGGCCTTTTACGTAAGGGGAGTCGGAGGAACCGGTCAGGCCGTGCAGGATCAGCACCAGCGGCGTGTCTGCCTGATGCGGGCCGTGCCAGTCCATGTCGAGGAAGTCGCCGTCGGCCAGCCACAGGCGTTCGCGGCTGCGCTCAAGCCTTGGGGGCTTGCGCCAGAGCGGCCCCCACAGGGTCTGCAGGTGCGGATTGGACAGCCCGACGGCGGGGCGAAAGGTGAAGGCGTGGCTGGACATGCTGGAACTCGTGATGTGCCTGCCTAGAATGCCATGAAACCCCGCCGTCATGCCTGTGCTATTGGTCGCTGGGCGAGGGTGCGAGTGGTTGCTGGTCGGCAGGCCCGCCCACAGTGATCAGTATCTTGCGGTCCAGGTCGAATCGACGTCGGATCACCTCGTGGACGACTGCAGGTGTTTGTTCGCGCAACCGATCGGTGTAGGTGTCGAGGTAGTCGTCTGGCAGGTCGTGACTGGCAAGGTAGGCCAAGCGCTCGGCAAGTTGGCCATTCGTGGCGACCTCCTTGAGGCATTTACCTGCGAGTCTCTGTTGCGCCAGTTGCAGTTCTTCCAGCGTTGGCCCTTCCTGAGCAAAGGCCAGCAACAGGGCGTCCACCCGCTCGACACTGGTCTGGAGATGCTGCGGTTTGACGTCCCATCTGATCGATAACCTGCCAGCGGTGCTGGATGCTGTGAAGTCCGAGTCGATGTGGTAGGTCAGTTCCAGGCGTTGCCGGAGCTCTTGCATGAGGCGGGAGCTGAAGCCGCCACCTAACACTTCGTTGGCCAACTGCAGCGGGAGATGTTCGGCCTCGGTGGGCGGCACGTTCATGGGCAGTGTCAACTGAGCGAGGATGTTGGGTACGCTCCAGGGCAGGTGCCGTGTTACCGCCACTGACGAGGGAACCGGTGGCAGGTGTGCGGCCGTCCACCCCTGGGGCAATGCCGAGCTGATGTCCTGCGCCAGGGCGACGGCCGCCTCCCGGGATAGATCGCCGACAATCGCGATGTCCAGGTTACTCGCGCAATACGCCTTGCGATGGAATGCCTTCAGGTCATCGACGGTCAATGCGTCGACGTGCTCAGGGGTGCTCAAGACGCTTTCATAGGGGTGGCCTTGGTAGAGGTGGTGATACAGCTCGATTACTGGTTGCCAGTGTTGCGATTTTCGCCACGCCCCGTCCTGAGCGTTGACTCGGGTCTTAATTGTTTTGAGTGCGTCGGCCGGGAAGTCGGGGTGGGCGAGCATGGAGGCGAGCAGTGTCACGGCGGGGGTGAGAATTTCAGGTGCACTTAGTGTGCGCAGGGAGAACGTTGCGTGATCGAGGCGTATATCCTTGCTGACGATGGCCCCCAGTTCCTGCATCCGCCTGTCCCGTTCGGCCGCCTCCAGACCGTCGCTGCCTTTGTCGAGCATGTGCAAGGTCACGGCCGCGAGGCCATGGTGGTCCTGGTCGGTCGAGGTGCCTGCCTTGAAGCGTAGTTTGATATCCACTATCGGCAGCCCCCGCGTTTCCACGAACATCACGCGTGTGCCGTTATCGTTCCGCCATGATTGCACCGAGGTGCTGATCTGCTCGAATGCATTGAGGTTCAGGCCTTGTGCGCTAGTGAGTCCTGTCGGGATGTCATTCATCATTCGTCTCCTCGAGCATGAAGGTGGCCATCAGCCGGTCCTCGGTCAGATAAAGGCTTGCCACCTGGCGAACCTGTTCTACGGTCACGGCTTCGAGCGTTTGTCGCTCCTGCTCCAAAAGGTGCGGGTCCAGGCCACAGACGGCGTAGCGGCGGATGGTCTCTGCCTGGTTGGCGATGTCATCGCGGGCAAAGACCTTGTTCGACATGAATTGCACCTTGGCGCGATTGAGGTCCCTTTCAGTGAAGGGGGTGCGATGGAGCGTGGCGATTTCCTGCATGATCCTGTCGAGCGCCTGGGCAGGCGTGCCTATGGACGTGTTGGTATGGGCCCGAATTTCCAGGAGGCTGTCTGCGCGTTTGAATGCGTCATAGTCCACTGACAAGTTGAGCAAGATGAGTTCGTCGCTCAACAGTCGCTGGCGCAGGAAGGCGCTAGCACCTTTGCCCAGCAATTTCGGCAGCAACTGCAGTGCGCAAGCCTCCTCGTTGGAGGGCGCTGTGGCCAGGCTGGGGACGCCGAAGCTCATCAGCAATCCCTCTGTCAGCCCCTTGAGACGCAGTGTCTGCGTGCGCCGCCCAGATGCTGCGGTTCTTTCCAGCGGCTTGAGCGGCGGAAGTTCGGCAGCCTCGAAGGCGCCAAAATGGCGCTCGACCAGCTCGCGCAAGCGAGGCATGTCCGTGGCCCCGACGACCACGAGCGTGGCGTTGTTCGGGTGATACCAATGCCGGTGCCAGTCGCGTGCGGTGTCGATTGTCAGCGCGTCCAGGTCTTCTGGGCGCCCGATGACGGGAGTGGCGTATGCTCCGTTGCCATAACAAAATGTTTTGTGTGCCTCAAGGGCACGGCCCAGGGCTGTCCCCTCTACATGGCTGCGCCGCTCTGCCTTGACGATCTCCAGGACCTTGGCGAAGGCCGACGCTTCAAGCGTCGGGCGGAACGTGATGTCGGCCAGGGCCTCCAGGGCGATTTCAAGGCGGCTGGCCGGCAGGGTCAACGGAAAATAGGTGTTGTCGCTGTCGGTGAAGGCATTTGGCGAAGCGCCCAGTCGGTTCATGAAGGAAATGTACTCGCCCTGGGCCAGTTTGCTGCTGCCATCGAATACCAAGTGTTCCAAGGCATGGGAAAGCCCCGAATTGCCGGCTGGCTCATGGCTGGCACCGACGTGTAAGGACAGTTGTACGCTGACCAGAGGTGCGCGGTGATCTTCTTGAAGGTAGATGCGCAGGCCATTGGCCAGGGTGGCGTGCTGCAGGTGTGAGGCGCGAGCGGCGGTGCTCGGAAGGGCTAGAGGCATGGGCTGCTCCTGATTGAGTTGGCAGGAGCAGCCTCGATGATCGGTGAGGTGGGGAGGCGGTAATTAATTAACCGGTGTTACCCCCGCTGCCACAGTGCGTAATGCACCTGTCCGGTCTTCTTTTCCCGGTGCAGGCGCCAGTTGCCGGGCATCGGCAGGTTGGATGGCGCTGTTTCGCTCTCGGTATAGACCCAGGCCTGTTCGTGCAGCCACTGATGCTCCTCCAGCAGGTTGCAGACGTTGGCCAGCAGGTCCTTGTGGAAGGGCGGGTCGAGGAATACCACATCGAACTGCTGCTTGGCCGGGCCGCCGAGATAACGCAGGGCGTCAATCTGCAGGATCTGCCCACGGGGGCAGCGCAGCAGCTCGAGGTTGTGCTTGAGGTTGGCGATGGCTGCAGGGTTGCTGTCCAGTGCCACGGCATCTTCGGCACCGCGCGAAAGGGCTTCGAGCACCAGGGCTCCGCTGCCGGTGAAGGCGTCCAGCACGCGGGCGCCTTCGATGTAGGGGGCCAGCCAGTTGAACAGGGTTTCACGCACGCGATCGGGTGTCGGGCGCAGGCCTTCCCCATCGGGCACCGCCAGGCGACGGCTGCGCCATTCGCCGGCGATGATGCGCAGGTGGCCAGCCCCCTTGCTTTGGGGCTGGGCGGGGTTGGACGGTCTTGCCATCAGTGCTCCGGTACGCCGAGCGGCTGCTCGGACGGTTTGTCTGTGGGCGGTGGCAGCGGCTTTTGCGGCACGCTCGGGCCTGCGGTGACGATCACCAGCTTGTCCACCGCCAGGTGCTTGTTCATCGCCGTCTTGACCTGCTCGACGGTCAGCGCCTGGGATTGTTGCATGAAGTCTTCGAGCCAGGTCAGCGGCAGGTTGTAGAAGCCGATGGCGCCCAGTTGGCCAACGATGCTCGCGTTGCTGGCATTCGAGAGCGGGAAGCTGCCGGCCAGCTCACGTTTGGCATCGTCGAGCTCTTGCTGGGTCGGGCCGTTCTTCAGGTAGTCGGCGAGGATGTCCTGGACCAGCTTGAGCGTACCTTCGCTGAGTTCGGCGCGGGTCTGCAGGTTGATCATGAACGGGCCGCGCACCTGCATCGGGCTGAATACCGAGTACACACCGTAGGTGAGGCCGCGTTTTTCCCGCACCTCGCTCATCAGGCGGGTGCCGAAAGAGCCGCCACCCAGGATCTGGTTGCCCAGCGACAGCGCCGGCCAGTCAGGGTCCTGGCGAGTGATGCCCAGTTCGGCGAGCATCAGGTGGGTCTGCTTGGACGGGAAATCGATATGAGTCGCGCCCGGCTTGGGCTGCGACGGTTCGCCAGGGCTGGCCAGTGCCGGGCCCTTGGGCAGGGTGGCGGAGAGCTGCGCGGCGATGGTTTCGGCTTCACTGCGGCTGAGGTCGCCGACCAGGGCGATCACGGCATTGCCGGCAGCGTAGGCCTTCGCGTGAAAGTCGCGCAGTTGTACCTGGGTGATACCCGGGATGCTTTCGGCGGTGCCGTCGCTGGGGTGAGCGTAGGGATGGCTGCCGTAGAGGTTGGCGAACAGCGCCTTGCCGGCCAGCTTGCCGGGGTTCTGCTTCTCGTACTCGAAACCGGCCAGCAACTGGTTCTTGATGCGCTTGAGGGCGTCTTCAGGGAAGGTTGGCTTGCCGACCACGTCGGCGAACAGCTTCAGCGCCGGGTCGCGTTTGTCCGGGGCGCTCAGGCTGCGCAGCGTGGCCACGGCCATGTCGCGATACGAGCCGTTGCCAAAGTCGGCACCGAGCCCCTCGAAGCCTTGGGCGATCGCGGTGACGTCCTTGCCGGCCACACCCTCGTTGAGCATGGCGTTGGTCAGGGCGGCCAGACCGTAGACGCTGCCGTCCTGGCTGCTGCCGGCGGCGAAGGTCACGCGCAGGTCGAACATCGGCAGCTCTCGGGCTTCGACGAACAGGACCCGCGTGCCTTCGGCTGTGGTCCAGTTCTGGATGTTCAGTTGGCGCCGGCTGGGGGATTTGCCGTCGAGCTCGGCCATCGACTGCAGGGTATTGGCCGGGCGTGCGGCGTTGCTGTCGGGCTGACCGGCGGCATTGTCCGGTTGCGCCGGGCGGGCCAGCAGCAGGGCCAGCGCCACGATCGCAGCCAGGATGCCGAGGCCGAACAGGGTATAGCGGGGGGCGCGGCGATCACTCATGAGCGGACTCCTCGGGAAGAACGTGGGCAACGCTCAGGCGTTCGCGGGTGAAATAGGTGCGTGCGGCGTCCTGGATGTCCTGCGGCGTGACGCGCTTGAGGTCGTCCAGCTCGCTGTCGATCAGCTTCCACGAAAGGCCCACGGTTTCCAGCTGACCGATGGTGGTGGCCTGGCTGCTGATCGAGTCGCGGTCGTAGACCAGGCCGGCGATGACCTGGGCGCGCACGCGCTCCAGCTCCTCGGCGGTGGGTGGCGTGTTCTTGAGCTCGTCCAGCAACTGCCAGACGCCTTTCTCGACGTCGGCGAGGGTTTTCTGCTTCTGTACGTTCGGGGTGGCCGAGATCAGGAACAGGCTGTCACCCCGGGTGAAGGCGTTGTAGCTGCTCGAGGCACCGGCCACCAGCTCCTGGCCGCGCTCGAGGCGTGCCGGCATGCGCGCACTGTAGCCGCCGTCGAGCAGCGCCGAGATCAGGCGCAGGGCCTGGGCGCTGCGTGGGTCCTTGGCGGTGGCCAGGCCCGGGACGTTGAAGCCGTAGATCAGGCTCGGCAGTTGGGTGCGCACGTGCAGGGTGAGCTGGCGCTGGCCGGGCTCGGCCAGTTCCAGTGGCAGTTTGGCGGGAGGAATGGCGCGTTTGGGGATGGCGGCAAAGTATTTGTTCGCCAGGCCCTTGACCTCATCGACGGTGACATCGCCCACCACCACCAGCGTGGCGTTGTTCGGTGCATACCAGGATTCGTACCAGTGGCGCAGTTCCTCGACCTTCATCCGCTCGAGGTCGGCCATCCAGCCGATGGTCGGGGTGTGGTAGCCGCTGGCGGGGTAGGCCATGGCGCGGAACAGCTCGAAGGCCTTGGCGTTGGGCTGGTCGTCGGTGCGCAGGCGGCGCTCTTCCTTGATGACCTCGATTTCGCGGCTGAACTCGTCGGCCGGCAGGCGCAGACTGGCCAGACGGTCGGCCTCGAGCTCCAGGGCCACCGGCAGGCGGTCGCGGGCCAGCACCTGGTAATAAGCGGTGTAGTCATCGCTGGTGAAGGCGTTCTCTTCGGCACCGAGATCGCGCAGGATGCGTGAGGCCTCGCCCGGACCGACCTTGGCGCTGCCCTTGAACATCATGTGCTCGAGGGCGTGGGAGAGGCCGGTCTGGCCGGGTGTCTCGTAGCTGGAGCCGACCTTGTACCAGATCTGCGATACCACCACTGGCGCGCGATGGTCTTCGCGCACCACGACCTTCAGGCCGTTGTCGAGGATGAATTCGTGGGTCGGTTGCGTATCGGCGGCCAGGGCCGCAAGCGGCAGGCAGAGCGTGCCGAGCAACAGGCCAGCGGCGCGGCGGGCTAGAGCATTCATACGATGGTTAACCTGTACGACGGCCCGCGGGGTTTAGCGTAGGCGGGCCAGGAGGTGCTAGGATACTGATCCGGTTGCCTGGCGACCATGCCTGTCGCCGTTCTGGCCCACAGGACACTACGACAAAACGTTGCGCATGAACCAGCCGGCTTCAAGAGAGTCTGTTCTGCGTATAGAGAATTCCCGATGCCCAATGATGGTGCATCGCCACCCTGAGATAGCCGTCTTCCATGTTTGGTTCCAACGACGACAAGAAAGCGCCGGCCGAGGCCGGTGAAAAGAAAGGCCTGTTCGGCTGGTTTCGCAAGAAGCCGCAGCAACCTGTCGCCGAACAGCCGCAAGCCCCCGAGCAGCCCGTTAACGAGCCGGTAGCGCCATCCACGCCCGTCGAGCAGGCCGTTGTCGCTGCGCTCGAGCCGGTTGTCGCCGATGCGCCGGTTGTGCCAGATGAAGTGCCACCACCGGTAGAAGCTCCCCAGGCCACGCCTGAGCAGCCTGTCGAGGTCGAAACCCCTCCACCAGTCAGCAATCTGGTATTGCCTGTCGCCGAGGAACCCGTGGCGCTGGTCCCTGACCTGGAACCGAGCGAACCGCCAGCCATTCCCGAGCGCCCTGTCGCGATCCCTGAACCTGTGGCGGCGGTTGTCATCGAGCCTGAGCCAGTAGTTGTCACGCCTGCGCCTGCACCGGTGGCGCCCGAGCCTGCCCTGGCCGAGCCAGAAGCCGCCGTTGCCGCCACCGAGCAGTCCAAGCCCGGCTTCTTCGCCCGCCTCAAGCAGGGCCTGTCCAAGACCAGCGCCAGCATTGGCGAAGGCATGGCCAGCCTGTTCCTGGGCAAGAAAGTCATCGACGACGACCTGCTCGACGAGATCGAAACTCGCCTGCTCACTGCCGACGTGGGCGTCGAGGCCACTTCGCTGATCGTCCAGAACCTCACGCAGAAAGTCGCCCGCAAGCAGTTGGCAGACGCCGATGCGCTGTACAAGTCGCTGCAGGAAGAGCTGGCCGCGCTGCTGCGCCCGGTCGAGCAGCCTCTGAAGATCGAAGCCCGGAGCAAGCCCTATGTGATCCTTGTCGTCGGCGTGAACGGCGCGGGCAAGACCACCACCATCGGCAAGCTGGCCAAGAAGCTTCAGCTCGAAGGCAAGAAGGTCATGCTCGCTGCCGGTGACACCTTCCGTGCGGCTGCGGTGGAGCAGTTGCAGGTCTGGGGCGAGCGCAACCAGATCCCGGTGATCGCCCAGCACACCGGCGCCGACTCGGCCTCGGTGATCTTCGATGCCGTACAGGCCGCCAAGGCCCGTGGCGCCGACGTGCTGATCGCCGACACCGCCGGGCGTCTGCACACCAAGGATAACCTGATGGAGGAGCTGAAAAAGGTCCGTCGGGTCATCGGCAAGCTGGATGCCGACGCGCCGCATGAGGTCCTGCTGGTGCTGGACGCAGGGACCGGACAAAACGCCATCAGCCAGGCCAAGTACTTCAACCAGAGCGTCGAGCTGACCGGCCTGGCCCTGACCAAGCTGGACGGCACCGCCAAGGGCGGTGTGATCTTCGCCCTGGCCAAGCAGTTCAGCCTGCCGATCCGCTTCATCGGGGTCGGTGAGGGTATCGACGATCTGCGCACCTTCGAGGCCGAACCCTTCGTCAAAGCCCTGTTTGCCGAGCGTGAGCACCCATGATCCGATTCGAGCAGGTCGCCAAGCGCTACCCCAATGGCCATGTCGGCCTGCATGAGCTGAGCTTCCGGGCACGCCGGGGCGAATTCCTGTTCGTCACCGGCCACTCCGGCGCGGGCAAGAGCACCTTGCTGCGCCTGCTGCTGGCGATGGAGCGTCCGACCAGCGGCAAGCTGCTGCTGGCCGGCCAGGACCTGGGCCAGATCAGCAATGCGCAGATCCCGTTCCTGCGCCGCCAGATTGGCGTGGTGTTCCAGAACCACCAGTTGCTGTTCGACCGCACCGTGTTCAACAACATCGCGTTGCCGCTGCAGATCCTCGGCCTGTCCAAGGTGGAGATCGCCAAGCGCGTGGATTCGGCGCTGGAGCGCGTGTCGCTGTCGGACAAGGGCGAGCTGTTCCCTGCTGATCTGTCGACCGGACAGCAGCAACGTGTGGGCATCGCCCGCGCCATCGTTCACCAGCCGGCGCTGCTGCTGGCGGACGAACCCACCGGTAACCTCGACCCGCGGCTGGCCGCAGAGATCATGGGCGTGTTCGAAGACATCAACCGCCTGGGCACCACGGTGCTGATCGCCAGCCACGACCTGGCACTGATCGCGCGCATGCGTCACCGCATGCTGACGCTTCAGCGCGGACGACTGATCGGCGATGGGGAGGCCGGACAATGAGCACTACGCGTACGCCAAAGGTCTCCGAGCGTGTTGCGCCCAAGGCCGCAGACACAAAACCGGAAAAACAGCGCGGCGGCCACGACGACGATGGTCCGGATTTCCGAACCCTGTTGAACGCCTGGCTGGAAAGCCATCGCGCCAGCCTTGCCGACAGCCTTCGCCGCCTGGGCAAGCAGCCGATCGGCAGCTTCTTCACCTGCCTGGTGATGGCTGTGGCGCTGAGCATGCCCATGGGCCTGTCGCTGCTGCTGAAGAATGTCGAGAAGCTCGGCGGCTCCTGGCAGCGCGCGGCGCAGATTTCGCTCTACCTCAAGCTTGACGCGGGCAGCAAGGAGGGTGAAGCGCTGCGCGATGAGATCAAGGGCATGCCCGGCGTGGCCGAGGCGACCTATGTCAGCCGCGAGCAGGCGCTGCAGGAGTTCCAGCAGCAATCCGGCCTGGGCGAGGCCTTGCGCGAGTTGCCGGACAACCCGCTGCCCGGTGTGGTGGTGGTGACGCCGACCGAAGTCGACAAGCCGGCGCTCGAAGCCTTGCGCCAGCGCCTGTCTGAGTTGCCGCGGGTCGAAGTGGCGCAGTTGGATCTGGTTTGGGTCGAGCGCCTGGCGGCGATTCTCAAGTTGGGTGACCGTTTTGTCTTCGGCCTGGCGGTCATGCTGATTTCCGCACTGCTTTTGGTAATTGGTAACACAATTCGCCTGCACATCGAGAACCGCCGTGTCGAGATCGAAGTGATCAAGCTGGTCGGCGGCACCGACAGCTACGTACGCCGCCCCTTCCTCTACATGGGAGCCTTGTATGGCCTGGGTGCGGGCGTGCTGGCCTGGGGTATCCTGGCGTTTGGCCTGAACTGGCTGAACGACGCGGTTGTCGGGCTTTCCGGGCTGTACAACAGTGACTTCGCCCTGGGTGGGGTGCCAGGCTCCGATGGTCTGTCACTCTTGATTGGTGCAGTACTCTTGGGGTATATCGGTGCTTGGATTGCGGTCGCTCGCCACTTGAACGAGCTTGCACCGCGATAATGCTTTCTTGCCAGCATTGACTTTTTTTCATCCAGGAACTTGTTTCGTGGTTCCGGGTCAATGATGGCAGTGCCCACAAGGCACGAGTCCAGTGAGTCGGAGGTACTTGAATGACCACTTCGTTGCAACCTGCCTATGCCCTGGTGCCCGGTGCAAACCTGGAAGCCTACGTGCACACGGTCAACAGCATTCCGCTGCTGACGGTCGAGCAGGAGCGTGAACTGGCCGAGCGTCTCTATTATGAGCAGGATCTTGAGGCCGCTCGGCAAATGGTGATGGCCCACCTGCGTTTCGTCGTACATATCGCCCGTAGCTACGCCGGCTACGGTCTGGCCCAGGCCGACCTGATCCAGGAAGGCAACGTCGGCCTGATGAAGGCGGTCAAGCGCTTCAACCCCGAGATGGGTGTGCGCCTGGTATCCTTCGCCGTGCACTGGATCAAGGCTGAGATCCACGAGTTCATCCTGCGCAACTGGCGCATCGTCAAGGTCGCCACCACCAAGGCGCAGCGCAAGCTGTTCTTCAACCTGCGCAGCCAGAAAAAGCGTCTGGCCTGGCTGAACAACGACGAAGTGCACCGTGTCGCCGAAAGCCTGGGCGTCGAGCCTCGGGAAGTGCGCGAGATGGAAAGCCGCCTGAGCGGTCAGGACATGGCCTTCGACCCGGCAGCCGATGCCGACGACGACAGCGCCTTCCAGTCGCCTGCGCACTATCTTGAAGATCACCGCTACGATCCGGCCATGCAGCTGGAGGATGCCGATTGGAGCGATAACTCCAACAGCAACCTGCATGAGGCGCTCAGTGGCCTGGACGAGCGCAGCCGCGACATTCTCTATCAGCGCTGGCTGGCCGAGGAAAAGGCCACGCTGCACGAGCTGGCAGAGAAGTACAGTGTGTCGGCCGAGCGGATTCGTCAGCTCGAGAAGAACGCGATGAGCAAGGTCAAGGCACTGATCACGGTCTGATCGGCGCCCTGACTGAAAAGCCGCCTGTCCCTCGCGGGGCAGGCGGCTTTTTTGTGGGGCACGCGGGGCTTCAGGAGCATCAAGGCTTGCGCGCGCTCTCCAGTTGCATCAGGTAGCTGGTGCCCCCGAGCTGGCTCATCTGCCGTCGAATCCACCCCGCCCGGCTGGCGACATAGGTACTCGGGCGGCTAGCGCTCCACTTGAGCGGGCTGGGCAGCACTGCCGCAAGCTGGCTGGCCTGCTGGCGCGTGAGGCGGCTGGCGTCGACGCCGAAGTGATAGCGCGCCGCTGCCTGGGCGCCGAATACGCCCGGGCCCCATTCGGCGCTGTTTAGATAGACCTCGAGGATTCGCTCTTTCGACCAGAACAGCTCCATCAGGCCGGTGAACCAAGCTTCCAGACCTTTGCGAAACCAGCTGCGCCCGGACCACAGGAACAGGTTCTTCGCCACTTGCTGGGAGAGTGTGCTGGCGCCGCGGATACTGCCGCCGCGCTCGTTATGGGCCAGCGCGGCTTGGATCGCGGGGATGTCGAACCCCCAGTGGCTGGCGAAACGCTGGTCCTCGCCCGCGATGACGGCTACCTTGAGGTCATCGGAGATCTCATCCCAGGGCGTCCAGTCGCGCTGCAGGTCGATCGGCTCACCACTGAACCAGGACTGCACCTTGCGTTCGACCATCAGTGCGGTGCCCGGTGGCGGCACCCAGCGCAGCACCAGCACCAGCACGATGCTGCCGGCGGCGAACCAGAGCAGGGCGCGGGCGAGACGGCGGATCAGGGATGACAGCATGTCGATAGCTTGGCCGGACCGATGGAACGGGCCATTATACAGACCCCTCTCGAGGAGTCGTCCCATGCTTCGCAGCTTCCTGATGCTCGCCGCGTTCTTTGGCTTTACGGGTGTGGCCCTGGGTGCCTTTGCCGCACACGGCCTGAAGAACCGTCTTACCGCCGATTACCTGGAGATCTTCCACACCGGCGTTACGTATCAACTGGTCCATGCCCTGGCGATCCTGGCGGTCGCGCTGCTTTCGGTGCACTTGCCGGGCCGTCTGGTCGGCTGGGCGGGTGGGCTGTTCGCGGTCGGTATCCTGCTGTTTTCCGGCAGCCTTTACGTATTGACCCTCACTGGGCTGGGCAAGCTTGGCATCATCACCCCCATCGGCGGCCTGTGCTTCCTCGCCGGCTGGCTGTGCCTGGGGTTGGCAGCCTGGCGCCTGGGCTGACCAAGCGGTCGGGAATCGCGACTAATGGCGCGCGTCGCCCTTGGGTTGCAAGGCTGATCGGGGCTAGAATGCGGGCCCCAATGAACGATGGTGGCCGTGCGCATGCGCATTCAACTGAACGGTGAACCTTACGAACTGCCTGCGGGCGAGAGCGTCGCGGCCCTGTTGGGCCGGCTGGAGCTGGTCGGGCGTCGTGTGGCGGTGGAACTGAACCTGGACATCGTGCCGCGCAGCCAGCACGAAAGCACCCTGTTGAACGAGGGTGACCAGGTCGAAGTGGTCCACGCCATCGGCGGCGGTTGAGCGCGCCCCGGCAAGTCACCCGTAAGCCCCGTAACCTTTGCAGAGGAACATCGATGAGCAACGTTCGCAGCGACAAGCCTTTCGTCCTGGCCGGGCGCACTTTCCAGTCGCGCCTGCTGGTGGGTACCGGCAAATACCGTGACATGGAAGAAACCCGCCTGGCCACCGAGGCCTCGGGTGCCGAGATCGTCACCGTAGCCGTGCGCCGCACCAACCTCGGCCAGAATGCGGGCGAGCCGAACCTGCTCGACGTGTTGTCGCCCGACAAGTACACCATCCTGCCGAACACCGCAGGCTGCTTCGATGCCGTTGAAGCGGTGCGTACCTGCCGCCTGGCCCGTGAGCTGCTCGAAGGGCACAAGTCCCACGAGAGCCGTACCCTGGTGAAGCTGGAAGTGCTGGCCGACCAGAAAACCCTGTTCCCCAACGTCATCGAAACCCTCAAGGCCGCCGAAGTGCTGGTCAAGGAAGGTTTCGACGTGATGGTCTACACCAGCGATGATCCGATCATCGCCCGTCAGCTGGCCGAAGCCGGCTGCATCGCGGTGATGCCACTGGCTGGCCTGATCGGCACCGGTCTCGGGATCTGCAACCCGTACAACCTGCAGATCATCCTCGAAGAATCGAAAGTACCGGTGCTGGTCGATGCCGGCGTGGGTACCGCCTCCGACGCCACCATCGCCATGGAAATGGGCTGCGAAGCGGTGCTGATGAACTCGGCAATCGCCCACGCGCAGCAACCGGTGCTGATGGCCGAGGCCATGAAGCACGCGATCCTTGCCGGCCGCATGGCGTACCTCGCCGGGCGCATGCCTAAGAAACTCTATGCCAGCGCGTCCTCGCCGCTGGAAGGTCTGATCAAGTAAGAGCCCCCGATGACTGAATCGCAAGAAACGCCGATCACTGCCGACGGCGAAGAGCGCCCGCACCGCCGCATCAAGAGCTTCGTGATGCGCGCAGGCCGCATGACCGAAGGCCAGCAACGCGGCCTGGACCAGGGCGGCCCCCTGTTCATCCTGCCGTTGGCCGAGAGCCCGGTAGACTACGACCAGGTGTTCGGGCGCTCGGCGCCGCGCACCCTGGAGATCGGCTTCGGCATGGGCCACTCGCTGCTGGAGATGGCCGCTGCTTCGCCTGAGCTGGACTTCATCGGCGTGGAAGTGCACCGCCCAGGTGTCGGTGCGCTGCTCAACGGCGTGCTGACCCAAGGGCTGAAGAACCTGCGGGTGTACGACTGCGATGCCATCGAGGTGCTCAACCGCTGTGTCGCCGACAACAGCCTCGACCGCCTGATGCTGTTCTTCCCCGATCCTTGGCACAAGGCGCGACACCACAAGCGCCGCATCGTCCAGCCCGAGTTCGCCGAGCTGGTACGGCGCAAGCTCAAGGTGGGCGGCGTGTTCCATATGGCCACCGACTGGGAACCCTATGCCGAGCACATGCTGGAGGTGATGAAGGTCGCGCCGGGCTATCGCAACCAGGCGGCGGATGGTGCTTACGTGCCACGCCCCGAGGAGCGTCCGATCACCAAGTTCGAGCGCCGCGGCGAGCGGCTCGGGCACGGGGTCTGGGACCTCAAGTTCGAGAAGCTGGACTGAAAAAAAACGCCCTGGAAAGGGCGTTTTTTCATTTTGCGGCCTGTTACCCGCGGCGGTCGGCTACCACCCCGATGAGTACCAGCACCACCAGCAGCACTGGCGCCAACGCATAGTTGTTGAATTGCGCCAGCGCCTTCACCACCCAGGGCGTGGCATAGATCAGCGCCGCACCGCTGCCGATCATCACCAGCAGCGCCATGAACGGCACGCGCAGGGCACCGGCGAGGCCGCCCAGGCGCTGGTCGACCCAGCCCTTGAGGTCGGTGCCGAACAACACCAGCAAGCACCCTACGAGTGCCAGGGAAATCTCCGAGAGGTTGCTGCGGCTCCAGCGGGAAACGGTCGAGAGCAGGTCAAGTACCAGGTCCATGGGTCATCCTTAATTCAAGAAGTACTGCAGCAGGTCGTTGAGGAACAACTGGCCCCGCGGTGTGGCCGCCAGTCGATCGGGTTCGACCTGCAGAAGGCCCTTTTGTTCGGCCGCACGGCGAGCTTCTGCCAACTGTTCCAGTGGCAGGCCGGTGCGTCGGGTGAACAGCTCGGCCTCCACGCCATCGGTCAGGCGCAGGGCATTCATCAGGAATTCGAACGGTAGCTCATCGGCGGGCAGCAGCTTCTCGCCAGCTTTGAAGGGCTTCGCCGGGTTGAGGTAGTCCTTGGGTAGCCGGGTCTTCCAGGTGCGCAGGATACGCCCGTCCGGGAACGACAGCTTGCCGTGCGCCCCCGCGCCGATGCCGATGAAATCGCCGAAGCGCCAATAGTTGAGATTGTGCCGTGCCGCGCGTCCTGGCTGGGCGTAGGCCGAAACTTCGTACTGGCGATAGCCGTGGTCGGCCATCAGCGTCTGGCCGGCTTCCTGGATGTCCCAGAGGATGTCGTCCTCGGGCAGTTCGGGCGGCTGGTTCCAGAATACGGTGTTCGGTTCCAGGGTGAGCTGGTACCACGACAAGTGCGTAGGCGCGAGTGCGATGGCCTGGCGCAGGTCACCCAGCGCTTCGTCCAGCGACTGGTCCGGCAGGCCGTGCATCAGGTCCAGGTTGAAGTTGTCGAAACCTGCCGCGCGGGCCATGTCTGCCGCGCGCACGGCTTCATCGCCGTTGTGGATACGCCCGAGTTTTTCCAGCTTGGCCGGCTGGAAGCTCTGCACACCGATGGACAGACGGTTGATGCCGGTCTGGCGGTAGGCCTTGAACTTGTTCTGCTCGAAGGTGCCGGGGTTGGCTTCGAGGGTGATCTCGATCTCCGGGGCGAACGGGATACGTTGCTCGATACCGCGCAGCAGGCGACCCAGCGAGGCGGCACTGAACAGGCTGGGCGTGCCACCGCCGAAGAAGATCGTGCTGATCGGGCGGCCCTGCACCGCGGGCAGTTCCTGGTCCAGGTCGGCGAGCAGCGCGTCGATGTAGTCGTCTTCGGGCAGCGTCGGGCCGGCCTGGTGCGAGTTGAAGTCGCAATAGGGGCACTTGCGCACACACCAGGGAATGTGGATGTACAGCGACAGCGGCGGGAGTTCTGGAAGGATCAGACCCGCCGGCTGCAGGGACGGCTGTTCGGTCATGCCAGGCCTAGACGCTGACGCAGCAGGGCCATGGCGCGGGCGCGATGGCTGAGCTGGTTCTTCTCGAGCGGTGCGAGGTCGGCGCTGGAGCAGTTGCGCTCCGGCACCCAGAACAATGGGTCATAGCCGAAGCCATGCTCGCCGCTGGCCTCGAACAGGATGCTGCCGTGCCACAGGCCTTCGCAAAGGATCGGCAGAGGGTCGTCGGCATGGCGTACCAGGGCCAGGACGCAGACGAACTGCGCGCCACGCTGCCCCTCGGGCACATCCTTCAGGGCGTCGAGCAGCTTGGCGTTGTTCGCCGCATCACCCTTGCCGTCGGCGTAGCGGGCCGAGTAGATGCCCGGTGCGCCGCCCAGGAAGTCCACCGCCAGGCCCGAGTCGTCGGCCAGTGCCGGCAGGCCGGAGAGGCGCGCGGCGTTGCGAGCCTTGAGGATGGCGTTCTCGACGAATGACAAGCCGGTCTCCTCCGGCTCGACCTGGCTGAATTCGCCGATCGAGCGCAGTTGCACGGAACCGCCAAGCATGGCCTGGAGTTCTTTCAGTTTGCCGGCATTGTGGCTGGCCAATACGAGTTGCTGGAAATTCATCATTCGCCTGGGAACACTTCCTGGTTGAAGCTGAGTGTGTGGCTGACGCCGCCGGTTTCGATGTTGAGGTCGAAGGTCAGGGTTTCAGCCTGTGCGATCTTGAACTGGGCGATGTAGTACACCGCACCCTGGTCGGTGATCTGCCTGAACGACAGCGGGCTGCTGCGGCCGGTGAGGTCCTTGACCGTGCCGCTGACCACCGCCGTGCCAGGCTTGCCGGCCTTGAGCACGGCGATGTTGAGCACGCCCTGGTTCTTGCTGCGGACAAGGCCGGTGGCTGCAGCGATGTCCGGCTGCAGCATGCTCGAGGTGAAGGCGCTATAGTGCACCGTGACGTCGCCGAAGTCCTGCTTGCGCTCGGGACGGGCGGCATCGGCAGCCAGCACTGGCCAGGCCAGGCACAGGCTGATCAGCAAAAGTGCGAGACGACGCATGGTGCCATTCCTCCGATAGGTGGATCAGACCGCGACCTGATGCTCTTGCAGCCCAGGACTGCTGACCCGATAGATGCCGATCTCTCCCAGAAGATTAGGCCAAAGCCGGCCGCCCCACCCGTTGCGGTGCAGATGGTCGACAGCGAGGCGGTCGAGCACCTTGGCGTTGCGCTCGCGGCACAGGTTCTCGAAGTCTTCGAAGGTGCAGAAGTGGATGTTCGGGGTGTTGTACCAGGTGTATGGCATGAAGTCCGACACCGGCATGCGCCCCTTGGTGGCCAGGTACCAGCGGCAGCGCCAGTGGCCGAAGTTGGGGAAGGTGATGATGCACTGGCGACCGACCCGCAGCATTTCGTCGAGAATGCGGTCGGGGTACTCCACCGCCTGCAGGGCCTGGGTCATGACCACCACGTCGAAGCTGTTGCTGGCAAAGTTGCCCAGGCCTTTGTCCAGGTCTTGTTCGATGACGTTGACGCCCTTGCTCACGCACTCGGCGATGTTGTCGGCGTCGATTTCCAGGCCATAGCCGGTGACGTTCTTGCGATCACGCAGCGAGGCCAGCAGTTCGCCGTTACCGCAGCCCAGGTCGAGTACCCGGCTGCCGGCGGGGATCCAGTCGTGGATGATTTCCAGGTCGGCTCTCATGCGGTCCTCAGAGGGTGATGCGGTTCATGTAGTTCGCGAAACCCTGCATGTAGCGCGGGGTCGGGATGAGGAAGGCGTCGTGGCCGTAGGGCGAGTCGATGTCCAGGTAGCAGACGTTCTTGCGCGCAGCCATCAGGGCATCGACGATCTCGCGCGAGCGGGCTGGCGAGAAGCGCCAGTCGGTGGTGAACGACATGATGCAGTAATGCGCCGTGACATGCGCCAGCGTGGCGGCCAGGTCGCCATCGTGGGCGGCGGCCGGGTCGAAGTAGTCCAGCGCCTTGGTCATCAGCAGGTAGGTGTTGGCGTCGAAGCGCCCCGAAAACTCCTCGCCCTGATAGCGCAGGTAGCTCTCGACCTGGAACTCGACGCTGTGGAAGTCGTAGTTGAGCTTGTCGCTCTTGAGCTCGCGGCCGAATTTCTCGCCCATCGAATCGTCGGACAGGTAGGTGATGTGCCCGACCATGCGCGCCAGCATCAGCCCGCGCTTGGGGATCACGCCCTGGTCCTGGAACGAACCGCCGTGGAATTCGGGGTCGGTGAGGATGGCCTGGCGCGCCACTTCGTTGAAGGCGATGTTCTGTGCCGACAGCTTGGGTGCCGAGGCGATGTCCACGCAGTGGCGTACGCGATCGGGGTAGGTGATGGTCCACTGCAGCGCCTGCATGCCGCCCAGGCTACCGCCGACGATGGCGGCCCAGGTCTGGATACCGAGGCGGTCGGCCAGGCGGGCCTGGCTGTGTACCCAGTCTTCTACGGTCAGCACCGGGAAGTCCGCGCCATAGGGCTTGCCGGTGGTCGGGTTGATGCTGCTCGGGCCGGTGCTGCCATTGCAGCCGCCCAGGTTGTTCAGGCTGACCACGAAGAAACGATTGGTATCGATCGGCTTGCCCGGGCCGATGCAGCTGTCCCACCAGCCCGGCTTGCGGTCGGTGTCGGCATGGTAGCCGGCGGCGTGGTGGTGACCGGACAGTGCGTGGCAGATCAGCACGGCATTGCTGGCGCTGGCGTTGAGCTGGCCATAGGTTTCGTAGATGAGTTCGTACGAGGCCAGGGCGCGGCCACAGGCCAGGGCCAGCGGTTCATCGAACCGGGCGATCTGGGGGGTTACCAGACCGACGGAATCTTCGGGAAAGACAGTGGACATCGACCCTGCTCACGCTTGACGGAGGCGTAAGTCTAAAGAGCGCTACCCCCAGCGGCAAGCAAAGGCTGCCGCTGGATGGCGCGGTGGGTCAGATCATCCGCCACAGCTCTTGCGGCATGCCGGCATAGGCAGCCAGTTGTGGCATCAGGAACGACTGGATCACCTGGATGGCGATGAAGGCGAAGATCGGCGAAATATCCATGCCGCCGAGGTTGGGCACCAGGCGACGGAACGGCGCCAGCACCGGCTCGCTGATCTGGTAGGCCAGTTCGGCGGCGGGATTGTGGCTGTTCGGCGCGACCCAGGAGACGATCACCATGACGATCATCGCGACCCAGAAAATCTTCAGGAACAGCGAGGTGATGCCGAGAATCGCCCACATCAGCAGGTGCAGGATGTCGCCGAAGGTGCCGTAGGTGACCATCAGCACGAAGGCCATCAGCAGTGCCTGGATCACGATCGCCAGCAGCAGCGAAGAGGTGTCCAGGCCAGCGATGCTGGGAATGACCCGGCGGATCGGCTTGAGCAGCGGCTGGGTGGCGCGCACGGCGAACTGGCTCAGCGGGTTGTAGAAGTCGGCCTTGACCAGTTGCAGCACGAAGCGCAGCAGGACGATCACCAGGTACAGGCTGACCAGGGTTTGCACCACGAAGATCGCGGCGCCGGACAATGCATTCATCGACAGCTCCTTATTTGCCCAATTGTTCGGCCAGCTCGGCGGAGCGCGTGGCCGCAGCCTGCAGCGCCTGCTCGACGATGGCCTCGAAACCGTTGGCCTGGAACGACTTGATCGCCGCTTCGGTGGTCCCGGCTGGAGAGGTGACGCGACGGCGCAGTTCGGCGGCATCGACATCGCTGGAAACCGCCATGTGCGCGGCGCCCAGGGCGGTCTGCAGGGTCAGTTGCGAGGCGGTTTCACGCGGCAGGCCGAGCTTTTCGCCCGCAGCGGTCATGGCCTCGATCAGCAGGAAGAAATACGCGGGGCCGCTGCCGGAGACCGCGGTCACGGCGTCCAGTTGCTGTTCCTGTTCCAGCCACAGGGCGGTGCCGACCGCAGTCAGCAGTTGCTCTGCCTGCTGGCGTTGTTCGCCGGAGACCTGTGCAGTGGCGTACAAGCCGCTGGCGCCCTGGCGCAGCAGCGATGGCGTGTTGGGCATGCAGCGCACCACCGGGATCTCGCCCAGCCAGCTCTGCAGGCTCTGGCAGGTGATGCCGGCGGCGATGGACACCACCAGTTGGCCGGCCTTGAGGCTTGGCTTCAGGGTTTCGCACACGGCCTTCATGACCTGTGGCTTGACCGCCAGCACGATCACATCCGCGCCATCGATGGCCTGGGCGTTGTTTTCGAAGGTTTCGATGCCATGCTCGGCATTGATCCGGGCGCGGGTCTCGGCACCCGGGTCGCTGGCGCGGATCTGCGCGGCGTCCAGGCCCTGGGCGCGCAGGCCGCCGATCAGGCTGGCGGCCATGTTGCCGGCGCCGATGAAGGCAATACGAGTCTTGCTCATGTCAGGTCCTTGAAGGAGAGAGTGAGTAAAGCATGGAATCAGGGCTGCCCGTAGTCGCGGGCGCCGAACAGGGCGGTGCCGATACGGACCCAGGTCGCACCCTGGGCGATGGCCGCCTCCAGGTCGTGGCTCATGCCCATGGACAGCGTGTCCAGGCCAAGGCCGAGGCTTTCCTGCAACTGGCGCAGGCAGGCGAAGGCGGCCTCCTGGGTGGCGCGGTCGTCGCTGGGCTCGGGAATCGCCATCAGCCCGCGCAGGCGCAGGTTGGGCAGCTTGGCCACGGCCTGGGCCAGTGCCGGCAGGTCGACCGGGGTGCAGCCGGATTTGCTGTCTTCGCCGCTGACGTTCACCTGCAGGCAGACGTTCAGCGCCGGCAGGCCGCTGGGGCGCTGCTCGCTCAGGCGTTGGGCGATTTTCAGGCGATCCACGCTGTGTACCCAGTCGAAGTGTTCGGCAATGGCCTTGGTCTTGTTCGACTGGATGGGGCCGATGAAGTGCCAGATCAAGGGCAGGTCGCGCAATTCATCCTGCTTGGCCAGGGCTTCCTGCAGGTAGTTCTCGCCGACGTCGCGTACGCCAGCGGCGTGGATTTCGCGAATGGCGCTGGCGGGCTTGGTCTTGCTCACGGCCAGCAGGTGCACGCTGGCGGTGTCGCGTCCGGCGGCTCGGGCCGCGTTGTCGATGCGTTCGCTGATAGCGCGAAGGTTGTCTGCTAGGGTGGACATGGATCGATGCCGGCAGCTCAGTGGTGTGCGGCATTCTACCTGCTTGATGGCCTTTGGGGAGTCTCATGGATGTGACCGACCTGCTGGCCCGGGCCGTGGCGGCGGGGGCTTCGGACCTGCACCTGGCTGCGGGCGAGGCGCCGCTGTGGCGTCTGGACGGCGAATTGCAGCGCCTGGCGTTGCCCGTGCTGCAAAGTGAAATGATCGAGCAAGGCATGGCGGCTTGGCTCGATGCGCCTCATCTGCACCAATGGCTGGCAGGTGACGAAATCGACCTGGCCCTTGATTTGCCTGGGCTTGGGCGTTTTCGTCTGAACCTGTACAGACAGTATCGGGGGCTGGCCGCGAGCTTGCGGCTGATACCTGCACAGGTGCCGACGGTCGAAGAACTCGACCTCACGGAAGTGTTTCGAGCCATTGCCGAGAGCCGTGATGGCCTGGTGCTGGTAGGTGGTCCGACCGGCAGTGGCAAGTCCAGTACCCTGGCTGCGTTGATCGCGCAGCTTGATCGTGAGCGCTCAAACCATATCCTCACATTGGAGGATCCGGTGGAATTCGTACACCGCGCCGAGCGTTGCCTGATCAATCAGCGTGAGATCGGTCGCCATAGCCGTGACTTTGCCCAGGGATTGCGCAGTGCCCTGCGCCAGGATCCGGATGTGATCATGATCGGTGAATTGCGTGACCTGGAAACCATCCGTCTGGCGCTGCGAGCGGCGCAGACCGGGCATCTGGTGCTGGCCACGGTGCATACGCGAACAGCCGCGAGCAGTGTCGATCGTCTGGTGGATGTGTTCGCCGCCGAAGAGAAGCCACTGGTGCGCGCCATGCTGGCCGAGTCGTTGCGTCTGGTGGTGGCGCAGGTGCTGGTGCGGCGGGTGGGCGGCGGCCGTGTGGCGGCGCGGGAGGTATTGGTGGCGACGCCTGCGGTGCGCAACCTGATTCGCGAGGGGCGCGTGGCGCAGTTGCAGTCGGTGATGCAGACGGGTGCGGCGCAGGGGATGGTGACGATGGAAGGGGCGATGCAGGCGCTGGTGGCGCGAGGGGTGATTCAGGGGGCAGGGTGAGGCAAGCCCTACAGATACCTCACCGCTCTTCGTGGGAGCGGGCTTGCCCGCGAAGAGTCCAGTGAGCCCCTGAGTATCCAGATCAGCGCTTGGCCAGGCGCAGCGCCTGTTGCTCCTTGGGCAGCACCCGCTTGGCAACCACGTAGTGCTTCTGCCAGTAAGGCTTCTCGAGGCTGTCGATGCTCACCCGCTTGCCAGTACGCGGCGCGTGGATGAAGCGGTCGTTGCCCAGGTAGATGGCAACGTGATTGACCCGACGGCTCTTGATGTTGAAGAAGATCAGGTCGCCCGGCTTGAGGTCGTCCCGCGCCACCTTGACGCCATGCCCTTGGGCCATGGCATTGGACGTGCGCGGCAGGTCGACATCGGCGACATCGTTGAACGCATACTTGACCAGGCCGCTGCAGTCGAAGCCCTTGCCGGGCGTGCTGCCGCCCCAACGGTAGGGGGTGCCGAGCACATTGACCGCGCGGCTGAGTACTTCGCTGCTCTGCTTGGGCGACATCGCCGCGACCTGGAGCGCGTGGTTCTTGGCGGCATTGGCCGGGCGCGCGCGCAGGCTGACCTGCTTGGCTGGAGCGCGTTTCACGGAGGCATCGGCGTTGGTGGTGTAGCCGGTGAATCCGTTGGGAAGTCGTTGCTCACGGTTGGTGGCGTGGGCGGCCAGGGGCAACAATAGGCAGAGGGTCAGCCATGTCTTGAAGAAAGGCGGCATAGTTGAAGCTCTTTATGGATGTTTATAGGTGTCGGCGCGCAACTTTATAACAGCTTTTTGATCAAATTCTGATCCGTTGGTCGTGTGGCTGGGTACCATACGTCGGGGCAAAACGAAAAAGTCACATTTTTCGTTAGAAAATTTTCGGCTATCCCACGAGGGTTTTGAATGAATACGTATCAACAGGGTGCGCCGCTTCATGACACGCACAGCAAGGTCATCGGGTACCTGTTGTGGATCTTCGGCTTCACCGGCTCCCACCGTTTCTACTACGGCAAGCCGATCACCGGGACCATCTGGTTCTTCACTTTGGGCTTGCTGGGTATCGGCTGGCTGATCGACCTGTTCCTGATCCCGTCCATGGACCGCGAGGCTGACCTGCGGTTCCAGCCAGGGCGGGTGAACTACAGCGTGGCGTGGCTGTTGCTGACGTTCCTGGGTATCTTCGGCATTCACCGGCTCTACCAGGGCAAGTGGATCAGCGCACTGATCTACCTGTTTACCGGCGGTCTGTTCCTGATTGGCGTGCTGTATGACTTCTGGACCCTCAACACCCAGGTGTCCGAGGTCAACAGCGGGCGGCGCTGACGCCGTTGGAAAAAAGGCCTTGTCGCAGTGCGGCAAGGCCTTTTTCGTTATTGGCGGGTCTGTCGCTGCTGCAACAGCAGGTTGTTGAAGCCTGCCCCGGCCAGCTGCTTCTGCGCCACGGTCAACTGCTCGCGGTTGCTGAACGGGCCGACCAGCACGCGGTACCAGGTCTCGTCCTTCACGGTTCCCGATTCCACCTTGACCACCTGGCCGAGCAGGATGATCTGCGCGCGCACCTTGTCGGCGTCAGCCTCCTTGCGGAATGAGCCGGCCTGGAGGAAGAACTGTGTCGTGGCTGCGGGTTTGATCACCGGTGGTGCGGGTGGTGGTGTCTGGCCCAGCAGCGCCGCCTGGGCGCGGGCGGTGTCGATCTTTGCCGCTTCCGCTGGCGTGACCGGCGTGGCGGGCTGTACCGGCTGGGCAGGCACGGGCGGCGTTTTTTCCGGTACCGCCTCGGGCGGCACGATCACTTCCGACTCCGGCAGCAGCGTGTAGAAGTCGTACTTGGGCTTGATCGGCTGCGGCGTGGTCGGCGCGGTGCCTTTGGTCGCCTCGGCGACCTTGGCGGGCTTCTGCTGTTCAGGCTTGGCACGCTTGATGTCGTCGCCGCCGGGCTCGAGCTTCATCAGGAAGACGATGAATGCGCCTACGGTCAGGCCGACCGCCAGCCACACCCAGCCCGGGATCGGCTGTTTGGCGGGTGGCTGGTGACGGCTGGCGCCGCGCTTGGGCGCGGGTTTTTTCTTGGCAGCCAACTTACATGCGCTCCAGGGTTTCCAGGCCGAGCAGTTCCAGGCCCTGCTTGAGGGTGCGGCCGGTCAGCGCGGCGAGGCGCAGGCGGCTCTGCTGCTGTTCGGCGGTTTCAGCGGCGAGGATCGGGCAGTTCTCGTAGAAGCTGGAGAACAGGCCGGCCAGGTCGTAGAGGTAGCTGCACAGCACGTGTGGGGTGCCTTTTTCGGCGACGTTGTTCAGCGTTTCGCCGAACTGCGCCAGGCGAGCGGCCAGGTCCTGCTCGTGGGCAGCCTGCAGCACGATGTCGCCCTCGACTTCGTCGAAACCCTTGCCCAGCTTGCGGAACACACCGGCCACGCGGGTGTAGGCGTAGAGCAGGTACGGCGCGGTGTTGCCTTCGAAGTTGAGCATCAGTTCGAAGTTGAAGCTGTAGTCGCTGGTCCGGTGCTTGGAGAGGTCGGCGTACTTCACCGCGCCGATCCCGACCACTTCACCGATATGACGCAATTCGTCTTCGGCCAGGCTCGGGTTCTTTTCCTTGACCAGCGCGTAGGCGCGTTCCTTGGCTTCGCTCAGCAGGTCGATCAGCTTCACGGTGCCGCCGTCGCGGGTCTTGAACGGGCGACCATCGGCGCCGTTCATGGTGCCGAAGCCCATGTGCTCCATTTTCATCGGGTGCCCGACGAAGCCTGCGCGACGCGCCACTTCGAACACCTGGTTGAAGTGCAGCGCCTGGCGTTGGTCGACGAAGTACAGGGCGCGATCGGCCTTGAGCACATTGCTGCGGTAGCGCACCGCGGCCAGGTCGGTGGTGGCGTAGAGATAGCCGCCGTCGGCCTTCTGCACGATCACCGGCAGGGGTTCGCCTTCGGTGTTCTTGAATTCTTCCAGGAATACGCACTGCGCGCCCTGGCTTTCGACCAGCAGGCCCTTGGCCTTGAGGTCAGCCACCACGTTGGCGAGGTCGGCGTTATAGGCGCTTTCGCCCATTACGTCGGCCATGGTCAGCTTGACGTTGAGCAGTTCGTAGGTCTTCTGGCAGTGCGACAGCGAGATATCCTTGAAGCGCGTCCACAGCGCCATGCACTCGGGGTCGCCGGCCTGCAGCTTGACCACCAGCCCACGGGCGCGGTTGGCAAAGTCTTCGGATTCGTCGAAGCGCTTCTTCGCCGCGCGGTAGAAGTTTTCCAGGTCCGACAGCTCGTCGCTGGTGATGGGGTTTTCTTCCAGGTAGGCCAGCAGCATGCCGAACTGGGTGCCCCAGTCGCCCACGTGGTTCTGGCGGATCACTTCGTCGCCGAGGAACTCCAGTACACGCGCAACGCTGTCGCCGATGATGGTCGAGCGCAGGTGGCCGACGTGCATCTCCTTGGCCAGGTTTGGCGCCGACATGTCGATGACCACTTTTTCCGCTGCGCCGGCCTTGCGTACGCCCAGGTGGGCGTCTGCAAGTGCCGCGTTCAGGCGGTTGGCCAGGGCGTCGGTGTTCTGGAAGAAGTTGAGGAAGCCGGGGCCGGCGATCTCGACCTTGCTGATGTCGGCGCTGGCAGGCAGGGCGGCGATCAGCTTGTCGGCCAGGTCGCGCGGCTTCATGCCAGCCGGTTTGGCCAGCATCATGGCGATGTTGCTGGCGAAGTCGCCGTGGGTCTTGTCGCGGGCGTTTTCCACCTGGATCGCTGGCGTCAGGCCTTCAGGCAACACACCTTCGTTGACGAGTTGGGTGAGGGCTTGCTGGATCAGCTGGCGAATGGTGTCTTTCATCGGGTTCTCTTTTCGACCGCAAGCGCGGTGCAGCGCTTCGATGCGCAGGTGGAAAAACTGAACATTATCCGTGGCCGGGGCTTGATTGCCAACCTTTACGGCTCGCGCAGGATTGCGCTGGCTTTCATGGCTTCAGTAGAGATCGACCGGGTCCACATCCAGCGACCAGCGCACCTGCCGCCCCGACGGCATCTGTTCCAACACTAGCAACCAGCTGCTGATCAGTCGATGCAGCGGCGCCCGGGCATTGGCCTGGATCAACAACTGCGCGCGGAAGCGCCCGGCGCGGCGCTCCATGGGGGCTGGTACCGGGCCAAGCAGCTCGATGCCGGTCAAGCCCTGCTCGGCCAGCACGGCCTCGGCGGCGGCGCAGGCCTCGTCGAGAAAGGCTTCCGCCTGCCCGGGCTTGTGCGCTTCGGCGCGCAGCAGGGCCAGGTGCGAGAAGGGCGGCAGGCCAGCGGCGCGCCGCTCGCTCAGGGCCTGCTCGGCGAAGGCGAAATAGCCCTGCTCGGTCAGTTGCACCAGCAGTGGATGCTCGGCCAGGTGGGTCTGCACGATCACCTTGCCAGGCTCCTCGGCCCGCCCGGCACGGCCGGCGACCTGAACGATCAGTTGCGCCATGCGCTCGCTGGCGCGGAAGTCGCCGGAGAACAAGCCGCCATCGGCATCGAGGATGGCCACGAGGGTTACCCGCGGAAAGTGATGCCCCTTCGCGAGCATCTGTGTGCCGACCAGAATGCTCGGCTGGCCGCGCTGGATGGTGGTGAACAAATGATGCATGGCGTCCTTGCGCGATGTGCTGTCGCGGTCCACGCGCAGGACGGGGTAATCGGGGAACAGGGTTTTCAGGCGCTCTTCGGCGCGCTCGGTGCCGGCACCGACTGGGCGCAGGTCGACGTGGGCGCATTGCGGGCATTGCAGGGGCAGGCGTTCGTCATAACCACAGTGGTGGCAGCGCAGTACGCCGGAGCGTTGATGCACGGTCATGCGTGCATCGCAGCGCGGGCATTCCGACAGCCAGCCACAGTCGTGGCACAGCAGGGTCGGGGCGAAGCCGCGGCGGTTGAGGAACACCAGCACTTGCTGGCCGGCTGCCAGGGTCTGGCCGATGGCCTGCTGCAGCGGGCCACTGATGCCGCTGTCCAGCGGCAGGCTGCGCACGTCCAGGCGCATGAAGCGTGGCGGGCGGGCGCCGCCGGCCCGCTGGTTCATGCGCAGCAGGCCGTAGCGCCCGCTGTGGGCGTTGTGCAGGCTTTCCAGCGAAGGTGTCGCCGACCCCAGCAGGATCGGGATGTTCTCCTGGTGTGCGCGAACCACGGCCAGGTCGCGGGCGTGATAGCGCAGCCCTTCCTGTTGTTTGTAGGAGCCGTCGTGCTCTTCGTCGATGATGATCAGGCCCGGGTTCTTCATGGGCGTGAACAGTGCCGAGCGTGTGCCGATGATGATGTCGGCCTCGCCATCGCGGGCCGCCAGCCAGGCGTCCAGGCGCTCGCGGTCGTTGACCGCCGAGTGCAGCAGGGCGATGCGGGCATTGAAGCGCTGCTCGAAGCGCGCCAGGGTCTGCGGGCCGAGGTTGATTTCGGGAATCAGGATCAGCGCCTGCTTTCCGGCTTCCAGGGTTTCGCGAATCAGCTGCAGGTAGACCTCGGTCTTGCCGCTGCCGGTGACACCGGCCAGCAGGAAGGCATGGAAGCTGCCGAAGCCTGCACGTACGGCCTGGAAGGCGGCGCTCTGCTCGTCGTTGAGCGGCAGTTCCGGCTGGGCCAGCCAGCGGTCATGGCGTGGTGCCGGCAGATGCCGACGCACCTCGACCTGCACCAGTTCCTTGGCCAGCAGCAGGTCGAGGCTATCCTTGTTCAGGCCGAGTTTGGCCAGCACGCTGTGGGCCACGCCATGAGGGTGCTGGGCGAGGGCCTGCAAGGCCTCTTTCTGGCGCGGCGCGCGGGCGATGCGTGGGTCGTCCAGACGCGCGCCGGGGGTGGCATGCCAGAAGCGCTCCTGGCGAACTTCAGCCGCCTCGCCCTGACGCAGCAGCACCGGCAACGCCCAGCTCAGGGTGTCGCCCAGGCTGTGCTGATAGTAGTGGGCGGTCCACAGGCACAGCTTGAACAGCGCCGGAGGCAGCGGCGAGACCGGGTCGAGCAACTGGCTCGCCGGCTTGAGCTTGTCGGCAGGGACTTCGCTCTGCTCGCAGACCTCCACCAGTACACCGATCATCTCGCGCCGGCCGAACGGTACGCGGATGCGCATGCCTGGTGTCAGTTGCTGACGTGCCATGGCGGCCGGGGCCCGGTAGTCGAACAGGCGACGCAGGGGCGAGGGCAGGGCAAGGCGCAGGATGACGTCGGACACGCGGCAAGTCTTCGTAGCTGGTCGGGAATCGCACGAGCCTAGCAGACGACGGTCGGTGCAAGCGACAACTTGCGCTGGCCTGAAGGTCTGGTATTATTCGCCGCCTAATTACGTGCGGTATTCAACAATTGGTGTTGGGTGGCGGCACGCAGCTCGAGGAAGTGACCATGAAAGCCGATATTCATCCGAACTACGAAGCAGTTGCTGTCACCTGCAGCTGCGGCAACAAATTCGAAACCCGTTCGACCCTGGGCGACACCCTGGCGATCGACGTTTGCAATCTCTGCCACCCGTTCTACACCGGTAAGCAGAAGGTCCTGGACACCGGTGGTCGCGTACAGAAGTTCGCCGATCGCTTCGGTATGTTCGGTACCAAGAAGTAATCATGCGCACGGCGAGCCCTTCGGGTTTCGCATTGCTGCAAAAGAAGGCGCCCCTCGTGGGCGCCTTTTTTGTGGGCGCAATCTGGCATGTTCCCGCGCAGGCCTTCTGCCCGGTACCCGAGGCGGTGCAGTCGGTGACGGTGCGTCAGGTCGTCGATGGCGATACCGTGCGTCTGGGGGATGGCCGCAGCGTACGGCTGATTGGCATCAATGCACCGGAGATCGGGCGCAAGGGGCGCACCAGCGAACCCTATGCCGAGGCGGCCAGGCGGCGGCTGGAGGCATTGGTGCAGGCCAGTGATGGCCAGGTGGGGCTGGTGCCGGGTGTGGAGCCCAGGGACAAGTACGGGCGCACCTTGGCGCACATCTATGGCCGTAATGGCGACAATCTTGAAGCGCAGCTGCTCAGTGAAGGCTTGGCCTATCGCGTTGCGGTGGCACCCAACGTCCGTCTGGTCGGTTGCCAACAACAGGCCGAGCAGGTCGCGCGCGCGGGTGGCCTCGGGCTCTGGCGGCAGTCGCCGGTCATCGCTGCAGGGCGCCTGAGGCAATCCGGATTCGCCGTGATCGGCGGCAGGGTCAGCGCGATCGATCGCAATCGAGGCGGCGTCTGGCTGGAGCTTGACGAGGCTGTGGTGCTGCAGGTCCCCGCTCGTCTGCAACGCGCCTTCCCCGACAGTTTCTTCGATAATCTCAAGGGGCATCAGGTCGAGGCGCGCGGCTGGGTGCTGGACCGTTCCCGCAAGGGCGGGCTCAAGCCTGGCCAGCGACGCTGGCTGTTGCCACTGACCGATCCGAGCATGTTGGAGCGGATTTCGGGGAAAAAATAGTTGTAGACATTATGATCCTGGATTGTACACACTCAGGGTCGTAAGCCCCGCGGGTTGTAGCGTAAAGTCGTAGGCCAAGGGCCTTGACACATGTGACCGGGCAGTCTTGTCGCTTCCCGGCTCTTTGCGTATCCTCGGCGGTCCGTCAGAACAGTAAACAAGCGGAATGCCCACCATGTCAGACTTGAAAACCGCCGCTCTCGAATATCACGCTCAACCTCGCCCGGGGAAACTGAGCGTCGAACTCTCCAAGCCAACCGCCACCGCCCGTGACCTTGCCCTGGCCTACAGCCCAGGCGTCGCCGAGCCGGTACGCGAAATTGGCCGTGATCCGGAGCTGGCCTACAAATACACCGGCAAGGGCAACCTGGTCGCTGTGATCTCCGACGGTACCGCCATCCTCGGCCTGGGTGACCTCGGCCCGCTGGCCTCCAAGCCAGTCATGGAAGGCAAGGGTGTTCTGTTCAAGCGTTTCGCCGGTATCGACGTGTTCGACATCGAAGTCGAGTCGGAAAGCCCACAGGCTTTCATCGACACCGTTCGCCGCATCTCCATCACCTTCGGTGGCATCAACCTCGAAGACATCAAGGCACCTGAGTGCTTCGAGATCGAGCGCACCCTGATCGAACAGTGCGACATCCCGGTCTTCCACGATGACCAGCACGGCACCGCCATCGTGACGGCGGCCGGCATGATCAACGCCCTGGAAATCGCAGGCAAGAAGCTCGAAGACGCCAAGATCGTCTGCCTGGGTGCCGGCGCTGCCGCCATCTCCTGCATGAAGCTGCTGGTCAGCATGGGTGCCAAGGTCGAGAACATCTACATGATCGACCGTAGCGGCGTGATCCACGCTGGCCGCGACGACCTGAACCAGTACAAGGCGCAGTTCGCCCACGCCACCGACAAGCGCACCCTGGCTGACGCGCTGGAAGGTGCTGACGTGTTCGTTGGCCTGTCCGGCCCGAACCTGCTGAGCCCGGAAGGCCTGAAGTCGATGGCTGCCAACCCGATCGTGTTCGCCTGTTCGAACCCGGATCCGGAAATCGCTCCAGAGCTGGCTCACGCCACTCGCAGCGACGTGATCATGGCCACCGGTCGTTCCGACTACCCGAACCAGGTCAACAACGTACTGGGCTTCCCCTTCATCTTCCGTGGTGCCCTGGACGTTCGCGCCAAGCGCATCAACGAAGAAATGAAGATCGCCGCCGCCGTCGCCCTGAAAGACCTGGCCAAGCTGCCGGTTCCGAAGGAAGTCTGCGAGGCCTACGGCGTCGAAGGTCTGGAATTCGGTCGTGAGTACATCATTCCGAAGCCACTGGACGCTCGCCTGATCACCGTCGTTTCCGATGCCGTGGCCAAGGCCGCCATCGAATCCGGTGTGGCGACCCTGCCGTATCCGAAGCACTACCCGCTCAAGAGCGTGGATGACGTGTTCAACGGCTGATCCCGTTGTAGCGACATGAAAAAGCCCCGGCTCGCGAGAGTCGGGGCTTTTTATTGGCCGCTGTTCTACAGATGGCCGCTCCACCTGTAGAAGCGGCACAAGGCCGCTGCTACAGGTTCACATCACCACTCAGAACAGATCCATCGGCGCCGCTTCATCGGCCGGCAGCGGGCTGCCCGGTGCTGCACCGTTGCCCAGCTCATCCACCGACGGTGGGGAATCCTCGGCCTTGAACAGCTCGAAGTAGGCGTTCGGCGTGCTTGGCGTCGCCGCGCGACCGCTGACCGGATCCACGCGCAGGCTGAGGATGCCCTCAGGCTCTGCCGGTGCGTGTTCAGGCTTACCCTTGAGTGCCGGGCCCATGAAGTCCATCCAGATCGGCAGTGCAACGGTGCCGCCATATTCCCGGCGACCAAGGGTCTCAGGCTGGTCGAAACCGACCCAGACCGTGGTCACGTAGTCGGCGTTGTAGCCGGAGAACCAGGCGTCCTTGGATTCGTTGGTCGTACCGGTCTTGCCCGCGATGTCGCTGCGGCCCAGGGCCAGGGCGCGACGGCCCGTACCACGCTTGATCACATCCTGCAGCATGCTGGTCAGGATGTAGGTGGTACGGCCATCGACGATACGCTCGGCGATGGCCGGCGTTTGCGGTGGCGGGGCGATCTGGCCCAGTGCCGAAGGCGCGGTGCCCGGTTGTGGGAGCGTGGTGATCGGCTCTTCGGGCGCGGCGATGCCGGCCTGGTCCTGGTTGCCCTGGGGGACGCGTGCCGGGTTGGCGGTGAACAGGGTTTCGCCGTTGCGGCTTTCGACGCGCTCGATCAGGTATGGGTTGATCTTGTAGCCGCCGTTGGCAAAGGTGCTCCAGCCGGTGGCGATCTCCATCGGGGTGAGCGTTGCGGTACCCAATGCCAGCGACAGGTTGCGCGGCAGGTCCTGCTTGTTGAAGCCGAACTTGGCAATGTAGTCGATGGTGCGGTCGACCCCCATCGCCTGGAGCAGGCGGATCGAGACCAGGTTACGCGACTTGTACAGCGCCTCGCGCATGCGAATCGGGCCGAGGAAGGTGTTGGTGTCGTTCTTCGGACGCCAGACCTTGTCGAGGTATTCGTCGACGAACACGATCGGTGCGTCGTTGACCAGGCTGGCGGCGGTGTAGCCGTTGTCCAGCGCAGCGCTATAGACGAAGGGCTTGAAGCTGGAGCCTGGCTGGCGCTTGGCCTGCATGGCGCGGTTGTAGTTGCTCTGCTCGAACGAGAATCCACCGACCAGGGCGCGGATTGCACCGTTGTTCGGGTCAAGCGTGACCAGTGCGCTCTGGGCGCCCGGCACCTGGCTGAACTTGAGCTTGCCGTCGTCCAGGCGTTGCAGGCGCACCAGGTCGCCGATCTGCGCGACGTCGGCCGGCGACTGAGGCGTGCGACCCTGGGCATTGCTGTTGATGAACGGACGGGCCCACTTCATGGTGTCCCAGGCCACGTCTTCGTCCTGGCCACCGCGGGTCATGACTTTCAGGCCGGTCTTGTCCACCTGGGTGACGATGGCCGGTTCCAGGCCGCCGAGGGTGCGTTGCTTGCCCAGTTCCTGCTGCCAGGCGGCGCGGGTCTTGCCCGGGAAGCGCGCTTCGGGACCACGGTAGCCGTGGCGCTCGTCGTATTGGGAGAGGCCGTTGAGGACTGCCTTGTTGGCGATTTCCTGCGTGTCGCTGGGCACGGTCGTGGTGACCCGGAAACCTTCGGTATAGGCATCGCTGCCGTAGCGGCCGACCATCTCGGCGCGGGCCATTTCGGCGACGAACGGCGCATTCACCTCAGGTGTCGGTACGTGATAGCTGGCGTTCAGCGGCTCGGCGAGGGCGGCCTGGTAGCTGGCCTCATCGATCTTGCCGAGTTTGTACATGCGGCCGAGGATCCAGTCGCGGCGCTCCTTGGCGCGCACCGGGTTGGCCAGCGGGTTGAAGCGCGAAGGGGCTTTCGGCAGGCCGGCGATCATCGCCATCTGCGCCAGGCTGACATCGCGGATCGACTTGCCGTAGTACACCTGCGCGGCGGCGTCGATACCGTAGGCGCGGTTGCCCAGGTAGATCTTGTTGACGTACAGCTCGAGGATTTCGTCCTTGGTCAGCTCGCGTTCGATCTGCAGCGCCAGGAGGATCTCGTTGGTCTTGCGCGAGAAGCTGCGCTCGCTGGTGAGGAAGAAGTTCTTCGCCACCTGCATGGTGATGGTGCTGCCGCCGGTCTGGATATGACCGGATTTCACCAACTGGGTCGCGGCGCGCATCAGGCTGCTCGGATCGACCCCGTAGTGATTGAGGAAATTGTCGTCTTCGGCTGACAGAAGCGCCTGGATGAACTGTGGGGGAATTTCCGCAAAACGGATCGGCGAGCGGCGCATTTCGCCAAACTCGGCAATCAGTTTGCCGTCGCTGCTGTACACCCTCAGGGGGATCTGCAACTGGATGCTTCTGAGCGAGTCGACCGAAGGCAGGCTGGGACTAAGATACAGAAACGCACCACTCAGACCGAGCACGAGCGCGCAGATGACGGCGACGAAAGACCACCAGAAGAACTTCAGCAGGCGTATCAAGGCTTTTGGGTGTCCAGGTTGAGAAGTGGAGTGCACGCAGGCCCGGCGGCCGGGGAAAAACGCTGGGCATTATAAGCATTTTCGCCCCGCCGGGTCATCGGTCGGTCGGGGCAAGGGGCGCAATCGCCCCGGATGGCAAGGGTTTGCCACGATCATGAAAAGGAGCAGCGATGCTTGGACGCTTTGGCAGGGATGCCGGTTCAGTATTGGGGGTGGAAATTGCCTCCGATTCGGTGAGGATTGTTGAATTACAGCGGCGACGAGGGCGCCATGAGCTGACTGCCTGGGCGGTCGAGCCGATCCAGCGGGGCGGTGTCGATACCGAAGTGCAGGCGATGGCCCTGCGTCAGGCGTGGCATCGTTGTGGTAGCCGGTCTAGACGGGTTGCGCTGGCCGTGCCCGGCTCGCAGGTGATCTGCAAGGTGGGCCAGTTGCCCGCCGCGCTGGCGGAGTCCGAACGAGAGGCGCGTCTGCTGGCTGATGCCGAGCGGCTTTTCCCGTTCCCGATTGACGATCTGGCCCTGGACTTTCAGGTGCTTGGTACTTCGCAGCAGGCACCGGACATGCTCGATGTACTGGTCGGGGCCGCTCGCCAGAGCTTCCTGGAGCCTCTGTTGCAGCCATTCGAGGCGGCAGGCCTGGAGGTGGTTGTCGTCGAGCTGGACGGCTTGGCGCTGCGTCGTTTGCAGGCCGTCGAGTACTGTCGGCCACTGCTGCAGGTCGAGGCCGACAGCCTGACCCTGCATGGCTGGCCCGATGGCCCCCTGCCTTGGCGCAAGGCGCAGAGGATCGAGCCTGGCGTAGGGACGACAGAATTTCTGGCGCGTCTCGAGGGCTTGCTGGAGGGGGATCGCCCCTTCGAGCTGACCGGCGGGTTGATGGTGGGCGGCGGCGCGGCGACGGACGCTTGCGTGCGGTCGCTGGCGCGGCATTTCGGGTTCCCCTGTGAGCAGGTTTGCCCGCAGGGTGTCCACGCGGGTTCGCTGCCAGACCACTGCAGTGCCCTGGTCCTGCCCCTCAGCCTCGCCCTGGGAGGTGCGCAATGAACCTGCGCCTGAATCTGCTGCCCTGGCGTGAGCGCCAGCGTCTGGTGGCGCTGCGCAACTTCCAGCTGGTGTTTCTGGGCAGTCTGTTCGCAGCTTTTGTCGTGGTCATGCTGGTCGATCGGTTCGCCCATCTGCGCCTGAAGCAGCAAGCCGCTGCCGGTGTGCAGCGTCAGCAGCAGTTGCAGTGGCTGGATGGGCAAGTGGCACGTCTCGAGCAACTGCGCGAGGCGCACGCGGGCCTGCGTAGTCAGGTCGATGCGCTGGGTGGGCTGCGCTCGTCGCAGCACGGCGTGCCGCAGCTGTTGATCGAGATCGAGCTGGCGATGCCGCAAGGGATGCAACTGACCCGCCTGGACGTGCAGGGCGATCGTCTGCAGGTCAATGGCCTGGCGGTTTCTGCTGCTGTGCTGGCCCAGTTCATGCGCGACCTGCAGCGCTCGCCTGTACTCCTGGACCTTGAGCTCAAGCACGTCATCGCGCGCGCGGGTGGCGACGCATTTTTACTCGTTGCCCGGGTGGTGGCCTCCTGAGCATGCGCATTGCAGAGGTGCTGGGCTGGCACGAGATGGCCGGGCGCTCGCGTATGTACAGGGGCGCGGTCGTGGCCGCTGGTGTGTTGCTGGTACTGGCCTGCGGCTATCAGCTTCGTCTGCAGGAGGTGCGCGCAGCCTACCGTCAAGGCGTGGCGAGTGAAGTCGAGCAGCGGCGGCTGTTGCAGGCGCGGGAGCAACAGGTCCTGGCGCTGGATGACGCCGAGGCGGCGCTGGCCAGCGAGGAGAAGCGGCTGCGGGATGCGCGCTGGCGATTGTCGGGTGGCGAGAGCATGAGCGATCTGCTCGACCAGTTGGCGGTTTCGGGGCGCACCTACGGCCTGGTTTTCGAGCGCCTCGACGTGGAAGAGGGCGTCGAGGCGCAGGGTTACCGCCAGGTGCCCTTGCAGATGCAGGTGAGTGGGCGCTATGCCGCCCTGCGTCCCTGGCTGGGCGAGTGGCTGGGGCAGTTGCGCCTGCTGCAGGTGACCCGTTTGCAACTGGAGCCTGCAGCAGACCGGCCGGGGCTATTGCAGCTTCAAGTGTCAGTGCAGGCATTTCATGCCGGCGAGACGCTGCCGGTGCCCGCTTCGCTGGCCGATGAGCCCGCGGGTCCGATCGGTCGGGCGCCGGAGCTGGACCCGTTTGCACCCTGGTCGTCGCGTCGGCATGCGGAGGGGTTGGCGGGGGTGCCACTGGAGCAGTTGGAGATGGTTGGCAGCCTGTCCCGCGCAGGGCAAACCCAGGCGCTGGTGCGCTGGGCCGGGCGTGTTTACCGGGTTGCCAAGGGGGACCGCCTGGGCCGTGAAGAGGGTGAAGTGATACAGGTCGACCAGGATCAGGTCGAGATCAGCGAGCGGCTGTTCAATGGTGGCGAGTGGCAACAGCATTCGAGCTACCTGACGTTAAGCAGGCGCACAGGCGCAAGGAGCGAACGTGAAGAGACTGTTGATCGGCATCATGGCGATGCTGCTGGCGCTACGGGCAATGGCGGAGCCCCTGTACAAAGGTGAGCCGCTTTCGCTGAACTTCCAGGACGTCGAGGTCCGTGCGGTACTGCAGGTGCTAGCCGATTATGCCGGCATCAACCTGGTTGCCAGTGACACGGTGCGGGGCAATGTCACCCTGCGGCTGCACGAGGTGCCTTGGGACCAGGCGCTGGACCTGGTGTTGCGCAGCCGGGGGCTGGCCAGGCGCGAGGAGGGCAACGTGCTATTGGTCGCGCCCGCTGCCGAGCTCGCCGAGCAGTCGCGCGAGGCGCGCATCGACCAGGCACTCGAGGCGCAGTTGCAGCCGCTGCGTCGGGAGTTGCTGCCGATCCATCACGCCGATGCGTCCGACCTGGCGAAACTGTTGCTGGAGAGCCTGGCGGATGACGACCCCGCAGCAGGGCGCGGCAGCTTGAGCGTGGACTCGCGGACCAACACCCTGATCGCCACCCAGTCTGCCGCGCGCCTGGCCGAGTTGCGGCAACTGGTGGCGCACCTGGATGTGCCGGTGCGCCAGGTAATGATCGAGGCCCGGATCGTCGAGGCCAACGTCGATTATGAGAACGTGCTCGGGATTCGCTGGGGAGCAGGGCTGGGTGGTATGCCAGGGCGGCCCGCCGGTGAGCTGTTTGTCGATCTCGGCGCGCAGGGGGCGACCTTTGGCGTGGGAGTGGGGCTGGTGCGTGGCGATGTGCTGCTTGACCTGGAGCTCAGTGCCATGGAGAAAAGCGGCAATGGCGAGATCATCTCCCAGCCCAAGGTGGTCACTGCCGACAAGGAAACCGCGCGGATCCTCAAGGGCACCGAAGTGCCGTACCAGCAGTCGAGCAAGAGCGGTGCAACCTCGGTGGCATTCCGCGAGGCATCGCTGTCACTGGAGGTCACGCCGCAGATCACCCCGGATGGCAAGGTCATCATGGCGGTGCGGGTGACCAAGGACGAGCCGGACTACCTCAATGCCCTCAACGATGTGCCGCCGATCCGCAAGAACGAGGTCAACGCCAAGGTGCGAGTGGCCGATGGCGAGACGATTGTGATTGGTGGCGTGTACTCGACGTCGCATAACAATGTGGTGGACAAGGTGCCATTTCTTGGCGATCTGCCGTATGTTGGACGGCTGTTTCGACGCGATGCATTACAAGAGAAAAAATCTGAGCTGCTGGTCTTCCTGACTCCGCGTATCATGGGTGACCGGGCGATAGCTGTGAGTCGTTGATTCTGTGCGAAATTTGATACTTGTAGGGCCCATGGGCGCCGGTAAGAGCACCATCGGGCGCCTTTTGGCCAAAGAGCTGCGCCTGCTGTTCAAGGATTCCGACAAGGAAATCGAGCTGCGAACCGGCGCCAACATCCCGTGGATCTTCGACAAGGAAGGCGAGCCGGGCTTCCGTGATCGTGAGCAGGCGATGATTGCCGAGCTCTGCGAGCTCGACGGCGTGGTTGTCGCAACCGGTGGCGGCGCGGTGATGCGCGAAGCCAATCGCCAGGCGTTGTACAAGGGCGGGCGTGTCATCTACCTGCATGCTTCGGTGGAACAGCAGGTTGGCCGCACTGCGCGTGATCGCAACCGCCCACTGCTGCGGACCGCCAACCCGGAAGCCACGCTTCGTGCATTGCTGGAAACCCGCGACCCGCTCTATCGCGAGATCGCCGACCTCGTGGTGGAAACCGACGAACGGCCACCGCGCATGGTCGTGCTCGATATTCTCGAGCGTTTGCAGCAGTTGCCGCCCCGCTGAGCCGGGACTATCCTCGGCGACCAACGCCGGGGCGACGTTGAACGTTACCGCGCTGGCCGCTCAGGCAAGGCCGCGCCAAAGCATATTGTGGGGATACATGCAGACATTGAAGGTCGATCTGGGCGAACGTAGCTATCCGATCTACATTGGCGAGGGCCTGCTGGACCAGCCCGAGCTGCTGGCGCCGCACATTGCCGGACGGCAGGTCGCCATCGTCTCCAACGAAACCGTCGCGCCCCTGTATCTCGAGCGGCTGAGCAAGACGCTCGGCGCCTGGTCGGTGCTACCAGTGGTGCTGCCTGACGGCGAAGCCCACAAGAACTGGGAAACCCTTCAGCTGATTTTCGATGCCCTGCTCACGGCCCGCCATGATCGGCGCACCACTGTGGTCGCGCTGGGCGGCGGAGTGATCGGCGACATGGCTGGATTTGCCGCGGCCTGTTACCAGCGAGGTGTCGACTTCATCCAGGTGCCGACCACGCTGCTGTCCCAGGTGGATTCGTCCGTTGGTGGCAAGACCGGCATCAACCACCCGCTGGGCAAGAACATGGTCGGTGCCTTCTATCAGCCCAACGCGGTGCTGATCGACACCACCAGCCTGCGTACCCTGCCACCCCGCGAGCTGTCGGCAGGTCTCGCTGAAGTGATCAAGTACGGCCTGATCTGCGACGAGCCATTCCTCGGCTGGCTGGAAGACAACATGGCGGCGCTGCGCAAGCTCGATTCCGTGGCGCTGACCGAAGCCATCCGCCGCTCCTGTGCGGCGAAGGCGGCGGTGGTGGGCGCCGACGAGCGTGAGTCCGGTGTGCGTGCCACCCTGAACCTCGGCCATACCTTCGGCCATGCCATCGAAACCCACATGGGTTACGGGGTATGGTTGCATGGCGAGGCCGTCGCTGCCGGGACCGTCATGGCCCTGGAGATGTCCATGCGCCTGGGCTGGATCGACCAGTCGGCGCGTGATCGCGGAATTCGCCTGCTGCAGGATGCAGGCTTGCCGGTGGTGCCCCCACAGGAAATGACCCCGGCGCATTTCATGGAACATATGGCGGTCGACAAGAAGGTGCTCGACGGACGCCTGCGCCTGGTGCTGTTGCGCCAGATGGGCGAGGCCGTGATCACCGACGACTATCCGAAAGAGATTCTTCAGGCCACGCTTGCAGCGGATTACCGCGCGATCGTGGCGCAGCTTTGAGGTTGTGACAGCGCGATGACCAGTTTGCATGCCGATGAGGCGTTCCTCGATCACTACCAGTTGAGTCACGATCCGTTCGCACCTCGGGTGCCCGGGTTCAAGTTCTTCCCTGCCCAGCGCAAGCCGGTGCTGGGCCAACTGCATCACCTGGCGCGTTACAGCCACCTGATGCTGGTGGTGACCGGCCCGTTGGGCAGCGGCAAGACCCTGCTGCGCCAGGCTCTGGTGGCCAGCACCAACAAGCAGTCGGTGCAGAGCGTGGTCGTTTCTGCGCGCGGCGCAAGCGATGCTGCCAGCGTGCTGGGCCAGGTAGCCCAGGCGCTGAACGTCGCGCAGCCGGAAGTGCAGGCGATCCTGTCCCAGGTCGTCCAGTTGGCTCTGACCGGGCAGGAAGTCTATCTGCTGGTGGACGATGCGGAACAACTCGACGAGTCGGCACTCCAAGCGTTGCTGGAGCTGGCGGCAGGCGTTCCGGAAGGGCGCCCGCATGTGTTCCTGTTCGGTGAGCCTTCGCTGATTGCCGGGTTGGACGAACTCAGTGTCGAGGAAGAACGCTTCCACATCATCGAGCTTGCCCCCTACAGCGAAGAAGAGACTCGGGAGTATCTGGAGCAGCGTCTGGAAGGTGCTGGCCGGGGCCTTGAGGTGTTCAGCGCCGAACAGATCGCCGATATCCACGAAAACTCCGACGGCTGGCCAGGAAACATCAACCAGGTTGCCCGCGATACCTTGATCGAAGCCATGATCGCTACCCGCAGTACGGAAAAGCGACCATCCATGGGGTTCAAAATGCCTAAGAAACATGTGCTCGCGCTGTCCGCTGTCGTTGTGGTCGCTGTCGCTGCCGCGGTCCTGATGCCCAAGAAAGGCGACAAGGCGCCGACCGACGCGCCTGCTGCCCAGGCCCAGTTGCCACTGGGGCAGTCGGGCAATGGCGGCCCGACCGTCGAATTCTCCGGTTCGTCGCAGCCCATGCCGCTGCCGCTGGTGGGGCAGTCGCAGCCGGTCATGCGTGAGCCGCTGGCCCAGGCCGCAGGCATGGGCGATGGTGACGAGGCAGGCCCTGCCGGTAATACTGCACTGCAGCCTTCAGCGCCTTCGGCTGCCGTTCCTCCCACCGTCACCACCACTGCGCCGCCCCAAGGTGTCGCTGCTGGCCCTGCACCTGCTCCAGCCCAGCCAGTAGCCAGCGTGCCTGCCCAGCCGGTTGCGCCTGCACAGAAACCTGTCGCAACCCAGCCGGCAAAACCGGTTGCGCCTGCTGCCAAGCCAGCGCCGGCTCCGACCCAGGTGGCCAGCGCCAAGCCCGCAGCCAAGCCTGCCGAGAAACCCGCCGCCGGAGGCGCAGGCAACAGCGGCTGGTACAGCGGCCAGAAGCCGGGCAACTATGTGGTTCAGGTGTTCGGTACCAGCAATGAATCCGCTGCCCAATCGTTCGTCAGGGAGCAGGGTGGCGACTATCGCTACTTCAAGAAAACCCTGCAGGGCAAGCCGCTGTACGTGGTGACCTACGGCAACTTCGGCAGCCGCGATGCCGCAGCTGCGGCAATCAAGAACTTGCCAGCGAAGGTCCAGGCTGGTAAACCTTGGCCTCGTACCGTCGGCAGCGTTCAACAAGAGCTGGCCACGGCCCGCTGATCCTTCCGGGCGGCACCACCCCCGCCGCCCAGTTGCTGAGCGAATCCCGGACTCGACAAAGCCTGCTGTGCTGATGCGCGGCAGGCTTTTCTGTCCCAGACTGCCGGCCACAAGCCTTCTGTTGCAGTCACGGCTGAAACGCTTCAGACTCGAGTCAAGCCGCTATCACGGCGCATGACGCAAAAACATTCAAAAATGCGACATAAACTTTCAACGATTCGTCGTGAAAATTTGTGGGCCTCCCTGTCGCTGTGCAACAATGGTTTCCCTATACCCACCGCAAAAAAGCTGGCATTCGATCGGCGTGGATGGTAAGTGGTTGTACTAAAAAGAGATTTGCCTTGGTTGAGAGGCGAACCTGGTGAGAAAGTGTCTATGAAAACAGGTCTGTACCATCCCGAAGAGTTCAAGGATAACTGTGGTTTTGGCCTGATCGCCCATATGACGGGCGAGCCGAGTCACCACCTTCTGCAAACTGCCGTCGAGGCCCTGACCTGCATGACCCACCGTGGTGGGATCAACGCAGATGGCAAGACCGGTGACGGTTGTGGCCTGCTGATGCAGAAGCCCGATCAGTTCCTGCGTGCCGTGGCCCAGGAGCACTTTGCCGTCGAACTGCCCAAGCAGTACGCCGTCGGCATGGTGTTCTTCAATCAGGACCCTGTGAAAGCCGAGGCTGCGCGCGCCAACATGGACCGCGAGATCCTCGCTGCCGGCCTGCAACTGGTCGGCTGGCGCAAAGTGCCGATCGACACCAGCGTGCTCGGTCGCCTGGCCCTCGAACGTCTGCCGCAGATCGAGCAGGTGTTCATCGGCGGTGAAGGTCTGACCGACCAGGAATTCGCCATCAAGCTGTTCAGTGCCCGTCGCCGTTCGTCCGTGGCCAACGCCCACGACGCCGACCACTACATCTGCAGCTTCTCGCACAAGACCATCATCTACAAAGGCCTGATGATGCCGGCGGACCTCACCGCCTTCTATCCGGACCTGGGCGATGAGCGCCTGAAGACCGCCATCTGTGTCTTCCACCAGCGCTTCTCCACCAACACCCTGCCGAAATGGCCGCTGGCACAGCCATTCCGCTTCCTCGCCCACAACGGCGAGATCAACACCATCACCGGCAACCGCAACTGGGCCATGGCCCGTCGCACCAAGTTCGCCAACGACCTGATCCCCGATCTGGAAGAGCTCGGTCCGCTGGTCAACCGTGTCGGCTCCGACTCCTCCAGCATGGACAACATGCTCGAGCTGATGGTCACTGGCGGCATCGACCTGTTCCGTGGTGTGCGCATGCTCGTGCCACCGGCCTGGCAGAACGTCGAGACCATGGACGCCGACCTGCGCGCCTTCTACGAATACAACTCCATGCACATGGAGCCGTGGGACGGCCCGGCCGGCATCGTCATGACCGAAGGCCGCCACGCCGTGTGCCTGCTCGACCGCAACGGCCTGCGTCCGGCGCGCTGGGTGACCACCAAGAACGGCTACATCACCCTCGCCTCGGAAATCGGCGTGTGGAACTACAAGCCTGAGGACGTCATCGCCAAGGGTCGTGTCGGCCCGGGTCAGATCTTCGCCGTGGACACCGAAACCGGTCAGATCCTCGACACCGACGCCATCGACAACCGTCTCAAGTCGCGCCATCCCTACAAGCGCTGGCTGCGTCAGCACGCCACCCGCATCCAGGCGACGCTGACCGACGACCAGGGCGTGGCCAGCTACGATGCCGACCAGCTCAAGCAATACATGAAGATGTTCCAGGTCACCTTCGAGGAGCGTGACCAGGTGCTGCGCCCGCTCGGCGAGCAGGGCCAGGAAGCAGTCGGTTCGATGGGCGACGACACGCCGATGGCCGTGCTTTCGCAGCGCGTGCGTTCGCCGTACGACTTCTTCCGCCAGCAGTTTGCTCAGGTGACCAACCCGCCGATCGACCCGCTGCGCGAGGCGATCGTGATGTCCCTGGAAATCTGCCTGGGCGCCGAGCGCAACATCTTCCAGGAGTCCCCGGAGCACGCCTCCCGAGTGATCCTCAGTTCGCCAGTGATCTCGCCCGCCAAGTGGCGCTCGCTGATGAGCCTGGAGCGCGAAGGCTTCGACCGTCACCTGATCGACCTCAACTACGAGCAGGATGTCGGCCTTGAAGCGGCCATTCGCAACATCGCCGACCAGGCCGAAGAAGCGGTGCGCAGCGGCAAGACCCAACTGGTGCTGAGCGACCGTTTCATCGCGCCGGGCAAGCTGCCGGTGCACGCTTCGCTGGCCGTTGGTGCAGTGCATCACCGCCTGACCGAGCAGGGCCTGCGCTGCGACAGCAACATCCTTGTGGAAACCGCCACCGCCCGTGACCCGCACCACTTCGCCGTGCTGCTGGGCTTCGGCGCCTCGGCTGTCTATCCGTACCTGGCGTACGAGGTGTTGGCCGACCTGATCCGCACCGGCGAAGTGCTGGGCGATCTGGATGAAGTGTTCAAGTACTACCGCAAAGGCATCTCCAAGGGCCTGTTGAAGATCCTGTCGAAGATGGGCATCTCGACCGTCGCCTCCTACCGTGGCGCGCAACTCTTCGAGGCCATCGGCCTGTCGGACGAAGTGGTCGGCCTGAGCTTCAAGGGCGTGTCCAGCCGTATCAAGGGGGCGCGTTTCGAAGACCTGGAGAGCGACCAGAAGCTGCTCGCCGCCGAAGCCTGGAGCGCGCGCAAGCCGATCCAGCAGGGCGGCTTGCTCAAGTTCGTCCACGGCGGTGAATACCACGCGTACAACCCGGACGTGGTCAACACCCTGCAGGCTGCAGTGCAGCAGGGCGACTACGCCAAGTTCAAGGAATACACCACGCTGGTCGATCAGCGTCCGGTATCGATGATCCGCGACCTGCTCAAGGTCAAGGTTGCCGATCAGGCGCTGGCGCTGGACCAGATCGAGCCGCTGGAGGCGATCCTCAAGCGCTTCGACTCTGCCGGTATCTCCCTGGGTGCGCTGTCGCCGGAAGCCCACGAAGCGCTGGCCGAGGCGATGAACCGCCTGGGCGCGCGCTCCAACTCCGGTGAGGGCGGCGAAGACCCGGCCCGCTATGGCACCCTCAAGAGCTCGAAGATCAAGCAGGTGGCCACTGGCCGCTTTGGTGTGACCCCGGAATACCTGGTCAACGCCGAGGTCCTGCAGATCAAGGTTGCCCAGGGCGCCAAGCCCGGCGAGGGCGGCCAGCTGCCTGGCGGCAAGGTCAACGGCCTGATCGCCAAGCTGCGCTATGCGGTGCCGGGCGTGACCCTGATCTCGCCGCCACCGCACCACGACATCTATTCGATCGAAGACCTGGCGCAGCTGATCTACGACCTCAAGCAGGTCAACCCGCAGGCGCTGGTGTCGGTCAAGCTGGTGGCCGAAGCTGGTGTCGGCACGATCGCTGCCGGCGTGGCCAAGGCCTATGCCGACCTGATCACCATCTCCGGCTACGACGGTGGCACCGGCGCCTCGCCGCTGACCTCGATCAAGTACGCCGGTGCCCCGTGGGAGCTGGGCCTGGCCGAAACCCACCAGACCCTGCGTGGCAACGACCTGCGCGGCAAGGTGCGGGTACAGACCGACGGCGGTCTGAAGACCGGCCTGGACGTGATCAAGGCCGCGATCCTCGGTGCCGAAAGCTTCGGTTTCGGCACTGCGCCGATGATCGCCCTGGGCTGCAAATACCTGCGCATCTGCCACCTGAACAACTGCGCCACGGGTGTCGCCACGCAGAACGACAAGCTGCGCAAGGACCACTACATCGGCACTGTCGACATGGTGATCAACTTCTTCACCTTCGTCGCTGAAGAGACCCGTGAGTGGCTGGCCAAGCTGGGCGTGCGCAGCCTCGGCGAGTTGATCGGTCGTACCGACCTGCTCGAAGTGCTGCCGGGCGACACCGAGCGCCAGCACCACCTGGACCTCACGCCGCTGCTGGGCAGCTCGCACATTCCGGCCGACAAGCCGCAATTCTGCGAAGTCGACAAGAACCCGCCGTTCGACAAGGGCGAACTGGCCGAGAAGATGGTCGAGATGGCCTTGCCGGCGATTCGCGACCAGGCCGGTGGCGAGTTCGCCCTCGACATCTGCAACTGCGATCGTTCCATCGGTGCGCGTATCTCCGGCGAGATCGCCCGCCTGCATGGCAACCAGGGCATGGCGGCTAACCCGATCACCTTCCGCTTCAAGGGGACGGCGGGTCAGAGCTTCGGCGTGTGGAACGCCGGTGGCCTGAACCTGCACCTGGAAGGCGATGCCAACGACTACGTCGGCAAGGGCATGACCGGTGGCAAGGTCACCATCGTGCCGCCTGCCGGCAGCCCGTTCGAAACCCAGCACAGCGCCATCGTCGGCAACACCTGCCTGTACGGCGCCACGGGCGGCAAGCTGTTCGCCGCCGGTACCGCGGGCGAGCGCTTCGCTGTGCGTAACTCCGGCGCCCACGCTGTGGTCGAGGGCACCGGTGATCACTGCTGTGAATACATGACCGGCGGCTTTGTCTGCGTTCTGGGCAAGACCGGTTACAACTTCGGTTCTGGCATGACGGGCGGCTTCGCCTACGTGCTCGACATGGACAACACCTTCGTCGACAAACTCAACCACGAGCTGGTGGAAATCCAGCGCATCAGTGGTGAGGCGATGGAGGCCTACCGCAGCCACCTGGCGCGGGTCCTGGGCGAGTACGTGGAAGAAACCGGCAGTGAGTGGGGGCGTGAGCTCTCCGAGAACCTGGACGACTATGTGCGGCGCTTCTGGCTGGTCAAGCCGAAGGCGGCCAATCTGAAGCAACTGTTGTCCAGCACCCGTGCCAACCCGCAGTAAGAGCAGCTGCAAGTGGCGAGCTGCAAGCTGCACGCAGAGGCAGCGTGCGGTTCGCCCGGCTTAAGTGATCGTCTTGCGGCTTGCAGCGTGTAGCTTGCAGCTGCTGTTAAGAGGTTTTGAAAAATGGCTGAACGTCTGAGCAACGACTTCCAGTTCATCGAAGTGGGCCGCAAGGACCCGAAGAAAAAGCTGCTGCGCCAGCGCAAGAAGGAGTTCGTCGAGATCTACGAACCCTTCAAGCCGCAGCAGTCCGTGGAGCAGGCGCACCGCTGCCTGGGCTGCGGCAACCCCTATTGCGAGTGGAAGTGCCCGGTACACAACTTCATCCCCAACTGGTTGAAGCTGGTGTCCGAAGGCAACATCCTGGCGGCGGCGGAGCTGTCGCACCAGACCAACACCCTGCCGGAAGTGTGCGGCCGCGTATGCCCGCAGGACCGTTTGTGCGAGGGTGCCTGTACCCTGAACGACGGGTTCGGCGCAGTGACCATCGGCTCGGTGGAGAAGTACATCACCGACACCGCCTTCGCCATGGGCTGGCGTCCGGACATGTCCAAGGTCAAACCGACCGGCAAGCGCGTTGCGATCATCGGTGCCGGCCCCGCGGGCCTGGGCTGTGCCGACGTGCTGGTGCGTGCTGGCGTGACGCCGGTAGTGTTCGACAAGAACCCCGAGATCGGTGGCCTGCTGACCTTCGGCATCCCCGAGTTCAAGCTGGAAAAGACCGTGTTGAGCAATCGCCGCGAAGTCTTCACCGGCATGGGCATCGAGTTCCGCCTGAACACCGAGGTGGGCAAGGATATCACCATGGAACAGCTGCTCGCCGAGTACGATGCAGTGTTCATGGGCATGGGCACCTACACCTACATGAAGGGTGGCTTCCCGGGTGAAGACCTGCCAGGTGTGCACGACGCCCTGGACTTCCTGATCGCCAACGTCAACCGCAACCTGGGCTTCGAGAAGTCGCCGGAAGACTTCATCGACATGCAGGGCAAGAAGGTCGTGGTGCTCGGCGGTGGCGACACCGCGATGGACTGCAACCGCACCTCGATCCGCCAGGGCGCCAAGGCCGTGACCTGCGCTTATCGTCGCGACGAAGCCAACATGCCTGGCTCGCGCAAAGAGGTGAAGAACGCCAAGGAAGAGGGCGTGAAGTTCCTCTACAACCGCCAGCCGATCGCCATTGTCGGCGAGGACAAGGTGGAGGGCGTCAAGGTGGTCGAAACCCGTCTCGGCGAGCCGGACGCCCGTGGCCGCCGCAGCCCCGAGCCGATCCCGGGTTCCGAAGAGATCCTGCCGGCCGATGCCGTGGTGATCGCCTTCGGCTTCCGCCCGAGCCCGGCGCCGTGGTTCGAGCAGCATGGCATCCAGATGGACAGCCAGGGCCGCGTCGTGGCTCCGGAGAAAGGCAAGTTCAAGCACCAGACCAGCAACCCGAAAGTCTTTGCCGGTGGCGACATGGTGCGCGGGTCGGACCTGGTGGTGACGGCGATCTTCGAAGGGCGTACTGCTGCTGAAGGGATTCTGGACTACCTCGAAGTCTGATCGATCGCTATCGCGGGGCAAGCCCGCTCCTGCAGGGACCACGCATCCCTTTGCAGGAGCAGGCTTGCCCCGCGATGCATTTTGTATACAAAAAACCTTGATCCATGGCACCCGATAGACAAAACGCATGGCCCTGGCCGTGCCTTTTGTGCTGGCGTCTGAGAAAATGCCCGCACTTTTTTGCTGGATGCCGACATGACTGCCCTGAAGAACGATCGTTTCCTGCGTGCACTGCTCAAGCAACCCGTAGACGTGACCCCGGTGTGGATGATGCGCCAGGCGGGCCGCTACCTGCCGGAGTATCGCGCCAGCCGCGCCAATGCCGGCGACTTCATGAGCCTGTGCATGAACCCGCAGTTCGCCTGTGAGGTGACGCTCCAGCCGTTGGACCGCTACCCGCTCGACGCCGCAATCCTCTTCTCCGACATCCTCACCATCCCCGATGCCATGGGCCAGGGCCTGTACTTCGAGACGGGCGAAGGTCCACGTTTCAAGAAGGTCGTCAGCACCCTGGCCGATATCGAGGCGCTGCCGATCCCCGATCCGCACAAGGATCTGGGCTATGTGATGGACGCGGTCAGCACCATCCGCCGTGAGCTCAACGGGCGCGTGCCACTGATCGGCTTCTCCGGCAGCCCCTGGACCCTGGCGACCTACATGGTCGAGGGCGGCTCGTCGAAGGACTTCCGCAAGACCAAGGCGATGCTGTACGACCAGCCCGAGGCCATGCACCTGCTGCTCGACAAGCTGGCGCAGTCGGTCACCAGCTACCTCAACGGCCAGATCAAGGCCGGCGCCCAGGCCGTGCAGATCTTCGACACCTGGGGCGGGGCGCTGTCGGCAGCGGCCTATCAGGAGTTCTCCCTTGCCTACATGCGCAAGATCGTCAGCGGTCTGATTCGCGAGCATGAAGGGCGCAAGGTGCCGGTCATCCTGTTCACCAAGAACGGCGGCCTGTGGCTGGAAAGCATCGCCGAGGCCGGTGCCGACGCGCTGGGGCTGGACTGGACCTGCGAGATCGGCGACGCCCGTCGTCGCGTCGGCGACAAGGTCGCGCTGCAGGGCAACATGGACCCGACCGTGCTGTACGCCAAGCCTGAGGCGATCCGCAACGAAGTGCAGCGGATCCTGGCCAGCTACGGGCAGGGCAGCGGCCATGTGTTCAACCTGGGTCATGGCATCACGCCGGAGGTGGACCCGGAACATGCCGGTGTGTTCATCAACGCCGTGCACGAGTTCTCGGCGCAATATCACCAGTAGAATCGGCGTCTTCGGCAAAAAGCCCGGCCCTGTGCCGGGCTTTTTGCTTCATTAAGCTTGAATTCAGCGATCGTCGGTAATCTGGTGCCATCAAAACGCAAACAGGACCCGATCATCATGAAAGCTCGCTATCTCGCCCTCATCCTCGCCCCTCTGTTCAGCACCGCCGCCCTGGCTTCCAGTTACACCGGCCCAGGTGCCCAAGCGGTGACTACTGTCGCCGCCGCCAAGGAAGCCGCCGACGACACTCCCGTGGTGCTGCAGGGCTACGTGACCAAGAAGATCAACAACGACGACAAGTACGAGTTCAAGGACAACACCGGCACCATCACCGTCGAAATCGACAACGAAGACCTGCCGCCGACGCCGTTCAACGACAAGACCAAGGTCAAGCTGACCGGCGAGGTGGAGAAACACCTGATGAGCCGTGAGGTGGATGTGGATATCGTTGAGATCGTCAACTGACGAAGGCTGCTTCGCGGCGGTTCGGCGCCCCGAACCGCCGCGAATGCCTCACACCGACTTAGGTGCCAACTTGCTCAGGCGCAACGCCACCAGCAATGCCACTGCCAGCAAACTGCCGATGAACAGGCCGATGCCATTCCACCCGGCGTAATGCCAGAACATCCCGCCCGCCGTCCCGGCGACACTCGATCCCGCGTAATAGCAGAACAGGTACAACGAAGACGCCTGCCCCTTGGCCTTGAGCGCGCGTCGGCCGATCCAGCTGCTGGCCACCGAATGGGCGCCGAAGAAGCCGAAGGTGAACACCAGCATTCCGACGATCACCACTGGCAACGGGGTGAACAGAGTCATCAGCATGCCACCGGCCATCACCAGGATGCTCGCCCAGAACACCCTGCGACGCCCCAGCCGATCGGCCAGCGCGCCAACCTGCGCCGAGCTGTAGATGCCCGACAGGTACACCACCGACAGCAAGCCGACCAGCGCCTGGTTCATGTGATAGGGCTCGGCCAGCAGGCGATAGCCGATGTAGTTGAACAGAGTGACGAAGGCGCCCATCAGCAGGAAGGCTTCGAGGAACAGCCAGGGCAGGCCGGCATCCTTGAAGTGCATGAGGAAGCCGTCGAGCAGATTGCGTGGCTTCAGCGACTGGGCGCGGAAGTTGCGTGATTCCGGCAGCACCTTCCAGAACACCACCGCGGCCAGCAGCGCCAGGCCGCCTATCACCAGCATCGCGGTGTGCCAGCTTACGAAGTCGATCAGCACCCCAGTGATCAGCCGCCCGCTCATCCCGCCGATGGCATTGCCACCGATGTACAGGCCCATGGCCAGGCCGATGTGCTGCGGGTGGATCTCCTCGCTCAGATAGGTCATTGCCACCGCCGCCAAGCCGCTCAGCGACAGGCCGACCAGTGCGCGGGTGGCGAGCACGCCTTCCCAGGTCGGCATCACTGCGCTGGCCAGTGTCGCCAGGGCAGCGCACACCAGGGCCGAGACCATCACCGGCTTGCGCCCGATGCGATCGGAAATGGGCCCGGTGACCAGCAGACCGAACGCCAGCATGGCGGTGGATACCGAGAGCACCAGGCTGCTCTGCGCAGCATTGATCGAGAACTCCTGCGACAGCAGCGGCATCATCGGTTGCACGCAGTAGAGCAGGGCGAACGTGGCGAACCCGCCGCTGAACAGCGCCAGCACGGTTTTCATGAAGGCTGGGGTGCCTTTTTCGATCCACAAGTCGTTCAGGGGAGGCACTTCGGGTTCGGCAGGAAGGGGGGCTACAGCAGTTTTCACGGGTGATACCTCTGGCGCAATGAAAAAAGCATATAGCTGGCTAATGATTAGATCCAATATATTGTTCGACCTATTTGATAGCTTTAGCGACTTGTTTGGAGCCGATCATGGAACTGCGTCATCTGCGTTACTTCATCGCCGTCGCCGAAGAACTGCACTTCGGCCGTGCAGCCCAACAGTTGGGCATCTCCCAGCCACCCTTGAGCCAGCAGATACAGGCGCTGGAACAGGAGCTGGGGGCGCGTCTGTTCGAGCGCACCAATCGTCGAGTCGAGCTGAGCGAGGCTGGACGACTGTTTCTCGAGGAGGCACGCCAGGTGCTGGCGCAAGTCGACAAGGCGGCCGATGTGGCGCGTCGTGCGCAGTTGGGGGAACTGGGCGAGATGAAGATTGGCTTCACCTCGTCGGCGCCCTTCACCTCGAGGATTCCCCAGGCGATCCACGCCTTCCGCCAGCGCTTCCCGGCGGTGCACCTGCACCTCAAGGAGATGAGCAGCCGTGAGGTGGTCGACGCGGTGTTCGACGAATCCATCGAGGTCGGCCTGATGCGTCCGCTGCCGGTGCCGGAAGGGCTGGCGGTCACCGAGTTGTTTCGCGAGCCGCTGGTCGTGGTGCTCAATGCCTCCCATCCGCTGGCGCTGGGCGGCGAGCAAGGCCTGTATATGCGGGACCTGGCTCACGAGCCGTTCGTATTCTTCCCACGCAGCTACGGCAGCGGTCTGTATGCGCAATTGATGGACCTGGCACGCCAGGCTGGCTTCAGCCCGCATTTTGCCCAGGAAGCCGGTGAGGCGCTGACCATCATCGGTTTGGTCTCGGCGGGCCTCGGGGTATCGGTGCTGCCAGCGTCGTTCCAGCGCATCCGCATCGATGGCGTGGTGTACCGCACGCTGCTCGACGAGCAGGCGAGCAGTGCGGTCTGGCTGGTGCGCCGCGAGGGCGCGGGCTCTGCGATGGCGAGGGCATTCGTCGATCTGCTGGCGGGGTTGGAAAAGCCCGAAGGTGCTGGCTAAACCGCCGCGCCGGACACATACTCGGGCATTCCCTGATACACGGAGGTCAGTCATGCGGCGCGTGGTGTTCAATCAGAAAGGTGGCGTGGGCAAGTCGAGCATCGCCTGCAACCTGGCGGCGGTCAGTGCCAACGAAGGCTACCGGACCCTGTTGATCGACCTGGATGCCCAGGCCAACTCGACCCAGTACCTGACCGGTTTGACGGGTGACGATATCCCCATGGGTATTGCCGATTTCTTCAAGCAGAGCCTGTCCAGCGGGCCGTTCAGCAAGAAGAACAAGGTCGATATCTACGAAACGCCCTTCGACAACCTGCACGTGGTCACCGCCACCGCCGAGCTGGCCGACCTGCAGCCCAAGCTCGAGGCCAAGCACAAGATCAACAAGCTGCGCAAATTGCTCGATGAGCTGGACGAAGACTACGAGCGGATCTACATCGACACCCCGCCAGCGTTGAATTTTTATGCGGTTTCCGCGTTGATCGCCGCAGATCGTGTGCTTATTCCCTTCGATTGCGACAGCTTCTCGCGCCAGGCCCTGTACGGCCTGCTGGCCGAGATCGAGGAACTCAAGGACGACCACAACGAAGACCTCCAGGTAGAGGGCATCGTGGTCAACCAGTTCCAGTCACGGGCCAGCCTGCCTCAGCAGATGCTCGACGAGCTGCTCGCCGAGGGCCTGCCGGTGCTGCCGGTGTACCTGGGCAGCTCGGTGAAGATGCGCGAATCCCACCACGCCAGCCTGCCGCTGATTCACCTGGAGCCGCGGCACAAGCTGACACAGCAGTTTGTCGAGCTGCACTCGCTGCTCGAAGAAAACGCTTAGATCCCTTGGCTGCGCAGCCACTCCAGCAATGACTGGAGTGGAAACGCCCCCGATGCGCGGTGAATGGCACCGGCTTTGCCGGTGTTCGCGGGCAAGTCGGGGCGCCGAACCGCCGCTCCCACAGGGATGGATTGCCCCCAAGAAGTTGGACACCAATCCAACCCTTGGGGGCAAGTCCAGGTCAGTCGTAGTTCAGGAAGAGCAGCTGATTTCCAGGTGCTTGCCCCACTCCGGTGGCCGCTCGGCATAGGCTTGCATCCCGGGTTGCTCATCGAACGGCTTGCACAGGACCTGGTGCAGCCGTCGCACTTCACTGTAGTCCCCGCCCTCTGCCGCTTCGATGGCGCGCTGCGCGAGATAGTTACGCAGGATGTACAGCGGGTTGACTGCATGCATGCGCTCACGCCGACCCTCCGCGTTAACCGCCTCACGCTGGCAGCGCGCCAGGTAGTCGGCGCCCCAGGCATCGAAGCCGGCGAGGTCGATGAAGTCGTCGCGAACCGCCTGCAGCGCCTGTTCCACAGGTTGCTCGCCAAGCCGGCGGAAGAACAGGGTGTAGTCCACGCCGCCACTCTGCATGCGTTGCAGCAGGCGTTCGACCAGGGCCATGTCGCCGTCTTCGGCGGTGGTCAGGCCCAGGCGTCGGCGCATCAGGTCCAGGTAGTGCGCCTGGTACAGCGGCAGGAACAGCCCGAGGGTTTCCTTGAGCGCATCCACTTCGATCACCGTGGTCAGGGCCTGGGCCAGGGCGCTCAGGTTCCAGTGGGCGATCGGCACCTGGTTGGCGTAGCTGTAGCGGCCGCGGTCGTCGGAGTGGTTGCAGATGAAGTTGGCGTCGAAGTCGTCGAGGAAGGCATAGGGGCCAAAATCGAAGGTGATGCCCAGGATCGACATGTTGTCGGTGTTCATCACCCCGTGGCAGAAACCATAGGCCTGCCAGCGCGCGATCAGCTCGGCGTTGCGCTCGACGATGGTGCGGAACATCGCCAGGTAGGGCTGCTCGGCGTCGCGACACTCGGGGTAGTGCTGTTCGAGCACGTGGTCGATGAGCACGCGTTGCTGCTCGGGCTGCTGGGTGTAGTAGAAGTATTCGAAATGACCGAAGCGCACGTGGCTCTGCGCCAGTCGCAGCAGCATGGCCGCGCTTTCACGGGTCTCGCGCCACACCGGGGTGCTCGAACCCACCACGCACAGCGCCCGGCTGCTGGGGATGCCCAGGGCGTGCAGTGCTTCTGAAGCAAGGAATTCGCGGATCGAGGAGCGCAGCACCGCGCGGCCGTCGCCCATGCGCGAGTACGGGGTCTGGCCGGCGCCCTTGAGGTGCAGGTCCCAATGCTCGCCGGCATCGTTCAGCACCTCGCCCAGCAGCAGGCCGCGGCCGTCCCCCAGGCGCGGGTTGTACGAACCGAACTGATGGCCGGAATAGACCATCGCCCGTGGGTCGGCTTCTTCCCAGAGCTTGTGGCCGCTGAACAGCTCGGCGAACACCGGCTCATCGGCCTGGGCTGGGTCGAGGTCGAGCAGGGCCATGGCCGATTCACTGGCGACCACCAGGCGCGGCTCGGCAATCGGCTCGGGCAGCACCTGGGTGGAGTAGGTGTCGCCGAGTTGGGCGAAGCGGTTGTCGAAGGTGAGTTGGTCGAGGGCTTTCACGGGGCCGGCTCCTGAAGTCTGGACATCGGGGCCGCCTTGCGGCCCTTCGCGGGCAAGCCCGCTCCCACAGGTAATGCGCGGTCTCTGTAGGAGCGGGCTTGCCCGCGAACGAGGGCGCAGCCCTCGCAGGGATTCTGCACAGAATAAAGTATTCGAGTGCACTCAGACCGATGCAGTGCCATCGGATTTCGGTTGCTCCAGCGGGATCATCTGCTGCTTGCCGCCCTTGGTGTCCATCAGGAACACCTCCACCTGGCGGACCGAGATCTTGATGTCGTGGGCCTTGAACTCACGGTTGATATAGCGGTTGATCTCGTCCAGCGTCGGGTTGCGGTCGCCCAGGTCGCGCACGTGCATGCGCAACTCATGATCCAGCGAGCTTTCGCCGAACTGCAGGAAATACACGATCGGCTCAGGGTCCTTGAGCACACGTGGGTTTTCATGGGCGCCCTTGAGCAGCAGCTCGCGCACCAGGTCCAGGTCGGAGCCGTAGTCGATGCCCAGCTTGAGCGTCACCCGTGTAACGGTGTCGGTCAGCGACCAGTTGATCAACTGGCCAGTGATGAACGTCTTGTTGGGGACAATGATGTCCTTGCGGTCGAAGTCGGTGATGGTCGTGGCGCGAATGCGGATCTTGCTCACCGTGCCGGACAGGTTGCCGATGGTGATGGTGTCGCCGATCCGCACCGGGCGCTCGAACAGGATCATGATGCCGGAGATGAAGTTGGCGAAGATCTCCTGCATACCGAAGCCCAGGCCCAGAGACAGGGCGGCGACCAGCCATTGCAGCTTGTCCCAGCTCACCCCTAGGGTGGCCAGGGTGCTGACGATGCCCACGCCGACGATCACGTAGGACAGCAGCGTGGTGATCGCGTAGGCACTGCCCTGGGCCAGGCTCAGGCGCGACAGTACCAGCACTTCCAGCAGGCCCGGCAGGTTGCTGGCCAGGGCAATGGTGATGCCGGCGATGACCAGTGCACCGAGCAGGTCGCCGAGGCTGATCGGCACCATGCTGGCCGTTGCGCCGGTGCCGCTGGCGTATTCGTACAGGGTGACGTTGTTGAGGTAGGAGAATACGGTGATCAGGTCCGACCATACCCAGTACAACCCACCGATGAAGCCGCCGAGCAGGGCCAGGCGGATCAGGCGCAAGGACTGCTGGTTGACCTGCTCGATGTCCAGGGTCGGTTCCTCGACGATGACTTCGCCGTCCAGGCCTTCCTTGGCGGCCGCGCGCTTGCTCAACGCGCGCTGGTAGGCCAGGCGTCGCGCCGCCACCGACAGGCCGCGAACGAACGCCGCCTCGATCACCAGCCAGAACAGCAGCAGGTAGAGGGTGTAGATCAGGCGGTCGGTGAGTTTCAGTGCGGTGTAGTAGTAGCCGAAGCACACCGCGACGAACAGCGCGATCGGCAGCGCGGTGAACGCTACCCCGACCGCCTTGCGGAACAGCGATGTGTCACGGTGTGCCGGGCTGCTCAGCAGCAGACGGCTGAGCAGCCAGGCCATCAGCGCATAGCAGGCCAGCACCACGCCGATGCCCAGCACGTCGTCGGCCAGCGCCGAAGGCTGGTGTTCGGCCACCGCGACCACACCCACCAGGGCCAGCACCACCGTGCCGAGCCTGCGTACCCAACCGCGCAGGAACTCGACCTGCGGCTTGTGCCAGCGGAAGTGCACCTCGGCCACGCCTCCGGGGGCCAGCACGCGGTAGGCGGTGTAGAACACCAGCCAGGCCTGGGCCAGTTGCCACAGCGCGGCGCCGAGATTGGCGTTCTGGCCGCGGGCGTCGATCTGCAAGGCATAGCTGCACAGTGCCAGGCCCAGGCTTACCGGCATGGCCAGGAGGATGTTGATCAGGATCGCCTGGGGGGTGTGCCACTGGCTGTCGCGACGGAAGTGGCCGATATCCTGGTGCACCTTGCCCAGGCGCTGGTACAGGTACTTGCGCCTCCACAGCAGCGCGCCGATCACCAGCAACAGCGGCAGGAACAGCAGTGGGCGCTGGCTCAGGCCGTCGGCCAGTTCCTTGATGCCCGAACCCCAGGGCAGGCTGGCGACCTGGTCGGCGAAGCGCTCGGGCACATAGCGCAGCCAGTCCCAGTCCAGCGGCTTGTTGCTGGGGATCCAGAACATCTGCTCATCGAGGGTGGTGCGCAGATTCTGCGCGGTGCCCAGCAGCTGCTTCTGGTTGAGCTGCAGGGTGATGGATTCGTTGAGCAGTGCCGACAGTTCGCGGTTCAGGCGCTCGAGCAGGTCGCTGCGGGTGATGGCGACTTCCAGCAGTGCCTTGCGCAGTTGCGGGGTGACGTCCTGCTCAGGCTGGGTGGACAGCAGCTTGTCGACATAGCTGACCGGGCTGCTCATCTGCTCGCGCTGCTGGTTGACCTCGAACTGGTACAGGCGGATATCGGCGATCTGGTCGGCCAGGTCGCGATCCACCTTCAGGTGCGGCAGCGCCTGCTTCTGCTTGTAAAGGATCTTCGACAGCAGCAGGCTGCCCTTGAGTACGTTGATCTGCTCGTCCAGCGCCTGGTCGGCCTGGGTCAGTGTGTCGAGCTGCTGCTTGGTCTGCAGGTTCTGCTGGGTGAGTTCGTTGAGGCGGTCGGTGCTGCGCAGCAGGTAGTCGGAGAGCTTGAGGTTGGCGGCGCTCTCGTTGGCCAGCAGGGTGCTGCCGCCGGCCTTCTGCGCTTCGATCGACTGCTGGGTGACGGTCTGTTGCGACTGTGCCAGGCGTTTCTCGTTGATCAGTGTCTGCAGGTCCTGGATTTCTTGCTCAAGGCGTGTGGCACGCTCGATCAGCAGGTCGTGGCGGGCGTTGCCCAGATCCTGCAGCAGGCTGTTGCCGGCCAGCTCCTGGCGGCGCAGCAGGGTGAGGGCGTTGAGCGAGGCCAGTTCGGCGTTGAGCTGGTTGCGCTGGTCGACGGAAATCGCCTTGCCGTTGTCCTTGCCCGATTTCAGCGCGTTGTTGATCTGCTGGGCGCGGGTCTGGTTGTTGCTGATCTCGGCCTGGGCACGTTCGGGGCGGGTCTGGGAGTTGATGATCAGGCTGTTGGCTTCGGACAGCGCCTTTTGCAGCTCGCCCTGCTGGGTGCTGCGTTCGCTGAGCATCTGCTCGAGCTGCGGCACGCTGAGGCTGGCATAGCGCTGGGCCACGGGCGTGACCTTGGTGTCCTTGAGCTTGGCCAGTTCGCGCTGGCTGTCGCGGGTTTCCTGAGGGGCACCGGCCAATTGCTGCTTGAGGTCGGCGAGTTTCTTCTCGCTATCCTCTTTGCTGGCGATCAACGCGAGGGTCTGCTCCAGCACCTGCTGGAGCGCCTTCTGCTCGGGCTCCGGCAGCTTGCGCTCGGCAATCTTGTCGAGGCTGTTCTGGATGCCGGGAGCGGCCGGCACCTCGGCCGCCACGGCGGCGAACGACAGGGAAAGGCACAGCCCCAGCAGGGCTGCGCGGACATACACGCGCAGGGACATAGGCAGACTACTTGCGAGAGGGCACGAACGGAGTTTAGAGGAACAGCCCCGGGCCGGGCCGGGTTCCTTCGGGGAATCTGACGCCCACTTTCTGGATCTTGTTCCCGTCCATGGTCGCGACCGTCCAGATCGTGCTGTGCCATTCGACCTGGTCGCCTACGACTGGAGCGCCTCCGACCTTCTGTCGGATGAACTGCGCCAACGGCATTTTCGCATCCAGCCCGTCGAGCTTCAGGCCATAAAGTGCTGCCACCGCGCCGAGCTCGGCATCGCCTTCGAGGACGAAGTCGCCGAAGAAGCGCAGGTCCAGGCCGCGCTGTGGCGCCTGGCTGAACAGTTTGCCCAGGGCTGGCAGGTTGTGCTCATGGCCGATCACGCAGAGCATGTCGCCGACCTCCAGCACGGTACTGCCCGAGGGGTGCAGCAACTGCTCGCCACGGAACAGCGCGGCAATGCGCGTGCCCTCGGGCATCTTCAGCTCGCGCAGGGCTGCGCCGATGCACCATTTTTCCGCGCCCAGGCGGTAGACGAACAGCTCCCATTCGCTGGTGATGTGCACCTCCAGCGCCGAGCGCGAGATCGGCGCTGGATCTGGCGGCACCGTGACCTTCAGCAGCTTGGCCATCCACGGCAGGCTGGTGCCTTGCACCAGCAGCGACACCAGCACGATGAAGAACGCCAGGTTGAAGAACAACTGCGCATCGGGCAGGCCCGCCATCAGCGGGAACACCGCAAGGATGATCGGTACCGCGCCGCGCAGGCCAACCCAGGAAATGAAGCCCTTTTCGCGGCCGTGGAACGCCTTGAACGGCAGCAGTGCGGCCAGCACCGACAGTGGGCGGGCGAAGAGGATCATCCACAGCGCCAGGCCCAGGGCGGGCAGGGCGATGGGCAGCAGGTCGTGCGGGGTGACCAGCAGCCCCAGCACCAGGAACATGCCGATCTGCGCCAGCCAGGCCATGCCGTCGAGCATGTGCAGGATGCCGTGGCGGCTGCGGATCGGCTTGTTGCCCAGCACCAGGCCGCACAGGTAGACGGCAAGGAAGCCGCTGCCGTGCAGGGCGTTGGTCAGGGAGAACACCACCAGGCCCCCGGCGATCACCAGGATCGGGTACAGGCCACCGGCCAGGTTGATGCGGTTGACCAGTTGCAGCATCAGCCAGCCGCCACCCAGGCCCAGCAGGCCGCCGATGCCGAACTCGCGGATCAGGTGGGTCAGCAGGCTCCAGTGCAGGCCGGTCTGGCCGCTGGCGATCATGTCGATCAGGGTGACGGTGAGGAATACCGCCATCGGGTCGTTGCTGCCCGACTCGATCTCGAGCGTAGCCGTGACCCGTTCGTTCAGGCCTTTGCCACCGAGCAGCGAAAACACCGCCGCGGCGTCGGTAGAGCCGACGATGGCGCCGATCAGCAGGCCCTGGATCAGGCTCAGGTCGAACAGCCAGGCGGCGACCATGCCGGTCAGGCCGGTGGTGATGAGCACGCCCACCGTGGCCAGCGACAAGGCCGGCCACAGGGCCACGCGGAAACTCGCTACCCGCGTACGCAGGCCGCCGTCGAGCAGGATCACGGCCAGCGCGAGGTTGCCCACCAGGTAGGCGGTCGGGTAGTTGTTGAAGATGATGCCGCCACCATCGACACCGGCGACCATGCCGACCGCGAGGATGATGACCAGGATAGGAATGCCCAGGCGCGACGACAGAGAGCTGACCAGGATACTTGCGCCCACCAGCAGTGCGCCGATCAGGAACAGGCTGTTGATGGTGCTGGCATCCAAAGGCAGGTACTCCGGGATATCGCGGAAAGATGACTTGACTCGCAAGTCGCGTGCCAATCGATTCTAACCTGATGAATTGCCAGCATGTAAAGCGTTTCTGCAGATGTACAAAAGGCACCGCGGTGGGTGCCTTTTGTTGTGTTGCCTATGCGGGCCCTTTCGCGGGCAAGCCCGCTCCCACAGATTCACCACAGGCATGAAGACTTGTGCAGTACCTGTGGGGAGCTGGCTTGTCGGGGCGACGAACCGCCGCGAAGAGGCCGGTGCAGGATTACGCCTGCTTCACCTCACGCATCGGCTTGCCCTTCACCGGCGCACCGTTGGCCTTGTAGTACTTGGCCGTGCTGCGTGGCAGTGGCTTGCGGCCACGGATCTTGTCGGAGATTTTCTCGGCGATCATGATCGTGGTGGCGTTGAGGTTGCCGGTGATGATGATCGGCATGATCGACGCATCGACCACACGCAGGCCTTGCATGCCATGCACGCGGCCTTCGCCATCGACCACCGCCATGTCGTCGGTGCCCATCTTGCACGAGCAGGATGGGTGGAACGCGGTTTCGGCGTGCTCGCGGATGAATTTGTCCAGCTCTTCATCGGTCTGCACGTGCGCGCCCGGGCTGATCTCGCGACCGCGATACGGGTCCAGCGCAGGCTGGGCCATGATCTCGCGGGTCAGGCGGATGCCGTCGCGGAACTCTTGCCAGTCCTGTTCGGTGGCCATGTAGTTGAACAGGATGCTCGGGTGCTGGCGCGGGTCCTTGGACTTGAGTTGGATGCGGCCACGGCTTGGCGAACGCATCGAGCCCATGTGCGCCTGGAAGCCGTGTTCCTTCACGCCGTTGGAGCCGTTGTAGTTGATCGCCACCGGCAGGAAGTGGTACTGGATGTTCGGCCACTCGAACTCAGGGCGGGTGCGGATGAAACCACCGGCCTCGAACTGGTTGCTGGCGCCGATGCCGGTGCCGTTGAACAGCCACTCGGCACCGATGGCCGGCTGGTTCCACCACAGCAGCGATGGGTACAGCGACACCGGCTGGGTGCAGGCGTACTGCAGATACAGTTCCAGGTGGTCCTGCAGGTTCTCGCCGACGCCCGGCAGGTCGTGGACCACCGGAATGTCGAGGCTCTCCAGCAGGGCGCGCGGGCCGACACCGGAGCGCTGCAGCAACTGCGGCGAAGCGATGGCGCCGGAGCTGACGATGACTTCCTTGCGGGCACGGGCTTCGACACGCTCTTCGCTGTCACCGACCAGATAGGTCACACCCACGGCGCGCTTGCCTTCGAAGAGTACGCGGTCGCTCAGGGCGTGGGTGACGATGGTCAGGTTCGGGCGTTTCTTGGCCTGGTCCAGGTAGCCGCGGGCGGTGCTGGAGCGACGACCGTTCTTGGTCACCGAACGGTCCATCGGACCGAAGCCTTCCTGCTGGTAGCCGTTGAGGTCTTCGGTGCGTGGGTAACCGGCCTGTACACCGGCTTCGACCATGGCATGGAACAGCGGGTTGTTGCCGGCTTTTGGCGTGGCAACGCTGACCGGGCCGTCGCCACCGTGGTAGTCGTTCGGGCCGATGTCGCGGGTTTCGGCTTTCTTGAAGTAGGGCAGGCAGTCCAGGTAGGTCCAGTCTTCCAGGCCTGGCAGTTCGGCCCAGCCGTCGAAGTCCATGGCGTTGCCGCGGATGTAGCACATGCCGTTGATCAGCGAGGAGCCACCCAGGCCCTTGCCGCGGCCACATTCCATGCGGCGGCCATCCATGTGCGGTTCAGGGTCGGTCTCGTAGGCCCAGTTGTAGCGGCGGCCCTGCAGCGGGAAGGCCAGGGCGGCTGGCATCTGGGTGCGGAAATCGAAGCGGTAGTCGGGGCCGCCGGCTTCCAGCAGCAGCACCGAGACGCTGGCGTCTTCGGTCAGGCGGGTGGCCAGGGTGTTACCGGCCGAACCGGCACCGACGATGATGTAATCGTATTCTTGGGACATGCAAAGTACCCTCGTTGGCAGTGTTCAGGGAGCGGGAGTGCCCGTGCGCAAAGGCACGGGCGTGGCCAGACCGGTCTTAGAAGACCGAGTTGTAGCCGCCCAGCTCGACCTGCACCGACTTGATGCGAGTGTATTGAGCCAGCGAGCTGACGCCGTTCTCACGGCCGACGCCCGACTGCTTGTAGCCGCCAACCGGCATTTCGGCTGGCGATTCACCCCAGGCGTTGATCCAGCAGATACCGGCTTCGAGCTTGTGGATGATGCGGTGGGCGCGGGTGATGTCGTTGGTGCATACGCCCGCAGCCAGGCCGTACTCGGTGTCGTTGGCGCGGCGGATGACTTCTTCTTCGGTTTCGTAGGTGAGGATGCTCATCACCGGCCCGAAGATTTCTTCCTTGACGATGGTCATGTCGTCGCGGCAGTCGGTGAACACGGTCGGGGCGACGAAGGCGCCCTTGGCGAACGCGCCTTCGGTCAGACGCTCACCGCCGCACAGCACGCGGGCGCCTTCTTCCTTGCCCTTGGCGATGTAGCCCAGGACGCTTTCCATGTGCTGGAAGCTGACCAGCGGGCCGAAGTTGGTGTTCTCGTCTTCCGGGTTGCCGATGCGGATGCGGGCGACGCGCTCGGCGATCTTGGCTTCGAACGCCGCTTTCATCGCGACCGGGACGAACACGCGGGTGCCGTTGGTGCAGACCTGACCGGAGCTGTAGAAGTTGGCCATCATGGCGATGTCGGCGGCCTTGTCCAGGTCGGCGTCGTCGCAGATGATCAGCGGCGACTTGCCGCCCAGTTCCATGGTCACTTCCTTGAGCGAGGAGCTCGAGGCGCTGGCCATGACCTTCTTGCCGGTGGTGGTGCCGCCGGTGAAGGAGACTTTCTCGATGCGTGGGTGCTCGGTCAACAGGGTGCCGACTTCACGGCCGCTACCGGTCAGGACGTTGAACACGCCATCCGGCAGGCCGGCTTCGGTGAAGATCTCGGCCAGTTTCAGGGTGGTCAGCGAGGTGACTTCCGACGGTTTGAAGATCATCGCGTTGCCAGCGGCCAGGGCAGGCGCGGACTTCCACAGGGCGATCTGGATCGGGTAGTTCCACGCGCCGATACCGGCAGTCACGCCCAGTGGCTCGCGACGGGTGTAGACGAAGGACGATTCGCGCAGCGGGATCTGCTCACCTTCGATTGCCGGGACCAGGCCTGCGTAGTACTCCAGTACATCGGCACCGGTGACGATGTCGACGTAGCGGGTTTCGGAGTACGACTTGCCGGTGTCCAGGGTTTCCAGCATGGCCAGCTCGTCGTTGCGCTCGCGCAGGATGTCGACGGCGCGGCGCAGGATGCGCGAACGCTGCATGGCGGTCATCGCGGCCCAGACTTTCTGGCCACGTTCGGCGCTCTCGACGGCGCGCTCGACGTCAGCCTCGGTCGCACGCTGGACGTGGGCAAGGACTTCGCCGGTGGCCGGGTTGATGGCCTCGAAGGTGGCATCGCTGCCAGCGTCGACATAACCACCATCGATGTAGAGTTTTTGCGTTCCGAAACGGGCCATAGAGTCCTCGCAAGTGCAGTGTGTGATTGGCTAGCCGCGTCGTGCTCCTGCCGATTGGGCAGTCGCTGCGTGCGATCGTTCAGCCGCCTGGGGGTTGGAATCCAGGTCGTGCTGCTTAGCCAGTTGTAGATCCATGTATTCGTAGGCGATCCGTATTGCCTGCTCGGTGTCGAACGCGTCGCCCGAGAGCGCACCGCGCAGCCACAGGCCGTCGATCAGGGCCGCCAGCCCGCGAGCGGCCTTGCGCGCATGGTAGAGCGGCAAGACACGGCGGAACTGGCAGCACAGGTTGGAGTAAAGGCGGTGATCGTTGATCCGCTGCAACCTGTGCAAGGACGGCTGGTGCATGCTGGCGGCCCAGAAGGCCAACCAGGTTTTCATTGCCGGGCCGCTGACCTGGCTTGCGTCGAAGTTGCCTTCGACGATCACTCTCAGGTGCGCCCGCGGGCTGTCGTCTGTGAGGGCTTGTCGGCGGGCGACGGTGCCTTCGCTCAACGCGTTCATGAGGTAGCGCATGGTCGCTGCGATCAGGCCGTTCTTGTCCTGAAAGTAGTGACTGATGATGCCGTTCGACACACCGGCCAAACGGGCAATCAGCGCAATGCTGGCATCTCCCAGACCGACCTGGTCGACAGCCTGCAATGTGGCGTCGATCAACTGCTGGCGGCGGATGGGTTGCATACCGACCTTGGGCATCTTGCTATCTCCTCAGGCCTGCGAGCGGACGACCTGCATCCGACTCGGCAAGGGCCAGTCTATTTTGTTTTGATTGAACGTTCAATCAATAAAGAATAAGCTCTGCGACAATTTGTGCCATTGACAGTTTTTCAGGCGGTCGAGAAAGCACGGATTGACACCCCAGGAAAACGTGTAACCCCCGGAATACAAGGCGTTGACGGGCAAGAACGATGCATGGACAGATTCTGCCGAGCGGTCGATGACCGCGCGGACGACCCTTGGAGCGGGTCAGGCGAGCTGTGACGAATGCGCGCATCCAGCAAGGATGGCAGCGTTCAGGCAGTGCCCGCCGGTCTGTTTAATTGCAGCGTTTCGATTCGGGATCACGGTTTCCAGGGTGCTTTTATAACACCTGACGCAGTGGGGCTATTGCACCAATTGCGCGGGAACTGACTGATTAGCCTCCACAGCCTTACTGCCCGGAGCATTCGTGCAATGAGTTCTGCCTCCCTGACAAAGCCCCCCGCCGAGAGGGTTCGGGTCAACCGCGTGGTGTTCTTCACCTCCGCGCTGCTGGTCCTCGCGTTGACTGCCTTGCTTATCGCTGTACCCGAAACCGCCGGCCAGGTGCTGGGCGTGGCCCAGAGATGGCTGACGCGCACCTTCGGCTGGTACTACATGCTGGTGATCTGTGGTTACCTCGTGTTCGTCGTCTTCCTGGCCTTCTCCGACTACGGCAAGCTCAAGCTGGGCGGCAAGGATGACCAGCCCGACTTCAGCTATGGCGCCTGGGCCGGCATGCTGTTCTCGTCCGGTATCGGTATCTCGCTGCTGTATTTCGGCGCATCCGAACCGCTGGACCACTACTTCAACCCGCCCGAAGGCAACCCCGCGAGCCTCGAAGCTGCGCGCCAGGGCCTGCAACTGACCTTCCTGCACTGGGGCCTGCATGGCTGGGCGATCTACGCCCTGGTGGGCCTGGCCGTGGGCTACTTCGCCTACCGCCACAACCAGCCGCTGGCGCTGCGTTCGGCGCTGTACCCGCTGGTCGGTGAGCGCTGGGTCAAGGGCGCGGCGGGCAACGCCGTGGACATCTTCGGCATGTTCGTCACCCTGCTGGGCCTGGTGACCAACCTGGGTATCGGTTCGATGCAGGTGTCTTCGGGCCTGGAATACCTGTTCGGCATGGACCACAGCAAGACCAACCTGCTGGTGGTCATTCTGGTGATGGCTGGGGTGGCCACCGTCGCCGCCGTGTCGGGGGTGGAAAACGGCATTCGCCGCCTGTCCAACCTGAACATCATGCTGTTCAGCGGCCTGCTGATCTTCGTCCTGCTTGGCGGCAACACCCTGCACCTGCTCAACGGCTTCGTGCAGAACGTCGGCGACTACCTCAACGGCATCGTGCTCAAGACCTTCGACCTCTACGTCTACGAGGGCGAGGCGGGCAAATCCGAGCGCTGGCTGGGCCTGTGGACCGTGTTCTACTGGGCCTGGTGGATCTCCTGGGGCCCGTTCGTCGGCATGTTCATCGCCCGTATCTCCAAGGGCCGTACCGTACGCCAGCTGGTCAGCGGCGTGCTGCTGATCCCGCTGGGCTTCACCCTGGCGTGGCTGTCGATCTTCGGCAACACCGCGTTGGACCTGGTAATCAACCAGGGCGCCGTGGAGCTGGGCAAGACCGCGTTGGAACAGCCGTCGATGTCGATCTACCAGTTGCTGGAATACTTCCCGGCGGCCAAGGTGGTGATCGGTGTGGCGGTGTTCGTCGGCTTCGTGCTGTTCCTCACCCCGGCCGACTCGGGTGCGGTGATGATGGCCAACCTTTCGTGCAAAGGTGGCCAGGTCGACGAGGACGCGCCGCACTGGATGGTGGTGTTCTGGTCGGTGATCATCACCCTGGTCACCATCGGCCTGCTGTTCGCCGGCAACTTCGAAGCCATGCAGACCATGGTGGTGCTGGCCGGCCTGCCGTTCTCGGTGGTGCTGGTGCTGTTCATGTTCGGCTTGTACAAGGCGATGAAGCAGGATGTCGCGGTCGAGCAGGAACGTGCGGAGCTGGCTGCCCGTGGCCGTCGTGGCTTCAGCGAGCGCCTCACGCAACTGGAGCTCGAGCCGACCCAGGCGGTGGTGCAGCGCTTCATGGACAAGCAGGTCAGCCCGGCCCTCAAGGAGGCGGCTGAACAACTGCGCGCCCAGGGCTTCGAGGTGGAGACCCGCGTCGGTCAGTCGCGCAACATGATGGGTGTGCGGGTGATGATGGAAGAGGGCAACCCCTTCGTCTATGAAGTCAGCCTGGACGGCTATCTGGCGGCACCGAGCGAGGCATCTGCCGGGGGCGAGCCTGAAGTGCGCCAGCGCTTCTACCGCGCCGAGGTGTACCTGCACAACGGTAGCCAGGAGTACGACCTGATGGGCTTCCTGCCCGAGCAGATCGTGCGCGATGTGCTCGATCAGTTCGAAAGCCATCGCCAGTTGCTGGGGCGTGTCTACAGCTGATCGCCCCTACGCGTGCTGTCATGAAAAGGCCCTGTCACACGACAGGGCCTTTTTGTTTGCCTCAGCGAGCTACAGGCGCAATCACGTCGGTGCGGAGCGCAGATTGTTGGCGGATGATGTCCTCGCCTCGGGTGCAGATCTTCAGCGGCAGCTTGCTGGCCTCGAAGGTGAAGTGGGTGTGACGCAGGAGGCCAAAGCCCTTGGGGTCGTCACAGTCGATCTTCGCTGCCGGGCCTTGCTTGACCCGGTAGTGGACCACGTCCGGTGGATGGCGTGTCCAGGTGACTCGCACGCCACCATTGTCCTGATACGCATAGGTCACGTCGGGGAAGGGCACGTCCTTGGCGGGCAACAGTTCCGTCGCCAGCGTCAGGCTGTTGGCCATCAGCGCGACCGAGGGCGCCTGCTCGGGGGTATTCACGCCGATCAGGCAGAGAAAGTGCCAGCCGGGCTCTGGGCCGACGGGGGCGTCGATCGGCACTTCCCCCGCAGCGATGGTGCCGCTGTAGCCGGTCGGCTCTTCACAGGCCAGTGGGTCGGTCGTGGTCTTGAAGCGATAGCGGGGCGTGTCGAGGGTGAAGTGCAGGTTCCAGCCGGGCGGGGTGTACTGCCCTTGCTCATCGCTGGCGATCTTTTCGAGAAAGCGAGGCCGCTTGGTCACCGTTGCCGAGAAGCCGGGCAGTAGCTGGCAGCTGTCCAGTGCCAGGTCGGCCACACCTTGCTTGAAGCAGCCGAGGACCCTGTTCAGCGGCATGGCGATGTTGCGTGGCGGGGCGTCTTGCGAGCCTTGCGCATTTACGCAAGGGCTGTTTGTAGCGCAGGGCGCGCTGGCGTCGCTGGTGACACTGTTGATCACTGCGATCACCTGCTGGTCGTCTGGCGTTATCACGGGGCTGCCTGAGGCACCGGCACTGACCCCGGGGCAGTCGTTGACGCGTATGTTGCGCCAGACCCAGGGGTGCTCCAGGGCAAAGTCGGCGGGGTGCTCGGTACAGCTTGCCACGCGCAGGCCCTTGCCGATGCTGCCGGGTTCACCAATGACCACAACCGGTTTTTCTTTGGCCGGGTTGCTGCCCATGCGCAGCGGCATGATGCCTTGCGACATGACTTCATCGAGCGTGGCGTCCAGCTCAAGCAGTGCCAGGTCGGTGCCCTGCATGCTGTTCCACAGGCTGCGCTTGAGAGCGAAGGTCTTGCGCTGCTCCTGGGTGTCGATGAAGTAGTTGAAGGCGATGCTGCCGTGTGTCGGCTGGTCCTGGCCGATGCGGCCATTGCGCGTGTCCACGCAGTGGCCGCTGGTCAGGATGTAGGCGGGGCCGCTGTCGGTCGTGGGCGGGTTGTCGCGGCTGTCGATCAAGGTGGCGATGCACAGTCTGCCGTTGTCCATGGTCAATCGGCCGATTCCGCTCCAGTGCGCATGTTGCGCCTGGGCATTCAACACGGGGCTTGGTGTGCTTGCAGGTTCTGCCATGAGGGCTGCAGGGGCTAATGCACCGAGCAGGGCGGCGAGGCTCCAGGGAGATAGTGAGGGCATCAGTAGGCTCCGTTGTGGGGACACGCAGCAGCCTGTTCCGACAAGAGAGGGTGTGGGTGGTAGATATCGCGTGACCTGATGCAGGGGAGAGGCAAAACGCCAAGCTTGAGGAGCTGCGGACCAAGCTCGTCAAGGTGAAAGAAACACTCGACCAACCGCCTCCCACGGATCCGGACAACCTTTCCCGGTTCAACACGTTGACCGAACTGTACACCGCAAAACGCGATGCACTGCTGCGCGAGATGAACGGCCTGCGCCGGCAGCGTATCGAACTGGTGTATTCCATGTTCGAGCACTACGTCAACGCAGAGAACAGCATTGTCACGCTGCTGGATAACCCTAACTATACCCGCACGACCGCCCACGACAGGGACCAGCGACAAACCCTCACGAATGTGCGTCGAGACCTGATCAGCTATGGCGTGTTCATCCTCGATGAAGCGGTGGCGGTGGGTAACTTCCATGAGTATGACCGGATTGCCAGCAGTTTGAGCGGGGCCACGCCGCAAGCCCGCGCAGCCCTCTATGTCAGGTGCCGGGAGTTGCTTGAGGGGCTGGTGCTGGACCAGCCAAGGATCATGGAGGTCTCCAGCCAGATGGATCGTGTGCTGGCGGTCAGCGATATCGGGATGGAGATCGAATCGAGCAGGGGCCGTGTCACCGTTGCGCAAGTCATCGCCGCTCGCAAGACGTCTACGGTCATGATCCGCTTCTTCCAGGCCATGAGCCTGGTCGAACTGGCCCTTCGCTTGAAAGAAGGAGCCACCAACCAGCATTACACGATCTTCCGTGACGCGATCGCCAGTTACCGTTTGCGTGTTGCCGCCAACTCCCACCATCTCTCGATGTTCTGCGAGCTGCCGATCGCCGAGCGCATCGAGGTGCTGCAAGGTGCCTGGGATGAGTACCTGGCAGCGATCCTCAACTGCGACCGCATCACCAAGCTGGGCAGACGCTTGGTCGATATCCCGCGCCTGGCATCCTACAGAGAGCAGATGGTGCTGTTGAAGACAATGGCAGGCGAGTCGCTGGTCGAAGCCATGCGTGAGCAGGCAGCCGGGCAAGCCCAGGCGCCGCGTCGTGCGGTTTATCCGCTGCGTGCATTGCAAGTGGCGCGCACCCATGCAGGCCAGACAGTGCTGGGTACCGAGGTCATGGTCGATGGGAAGTCGGAATTGCAGGTCAAGGGCGCGTTCAGCGCCCAGGTCCAACACCGTTTTCACAAGACAGGCGGTGCATGGTTCGAAGAGGTCGCGAGCACAGCACCTGAGCCGCAATCGCGGGCCTCGACGCCGGAATCCGAGAGGAAAAGCCGTGAACTGGCCGAGGGCATACTGGCGCAGAACGAGAGCGTCATCGAACAGGCCAAGGCATTGGTGGCCAACGACGCGCAGGACAGCGGGTTGATCTCGATGCTCGATGCGCAGGTCGCCGAGGTGCTGGACTTGCGCGAACAGTTGGCGGACGTGGATAGCACCGACAGCCTGCTGGGTCGTCTGGATGACGCTGTGATCCGGTTGCGCGAGCAGAAGCGCGAATGCCTGGTCGAGCTTTATACCAAGACGCGCTATCCCGGCGCCCATGGGTTGAGCTTCCTCCATCAGCAAGGCTTGATCGCGGTCGAGTACGTGGGGCCGCGCAAGCCGGTTTCGGATGGTTTCCTGGATGAGTACCGCATCAACCTGCTCAAGTCGTCCGCTGACAGCAAGGGCCGACCCCTGTGGGCTGCGCACTTCCACTTCGCTGACTCCCAGGCGGCGCCCACCGCGTTCGGCAAGGGCCACCTGAAGCTCTGGAGCCAGCGCAAGATGGGCTATAGGGAGCAGATGAGGGCCGCGAGCGAGGGGCAGGTGCTGAGCATCTACCGGGGCAACCTGACCTACGCCCAGGCCAAGGACATCATTCCCTTCAACAGCCTGTAGGCGCTCTGAACGGCGCGCGGATCAACGGTTGCTGTATCGACCGTTGCGACCGTGCGCCGGCATGGCCTGGTTGCTGCGCTCGGCGATCATCTGGCGCAGTTCGATCAACTCGATGCCCTGGCGCTTGAGCCCGGGCATCTCTCGTTCGAGCACTTCGAGGGTTTGCGGGTAGGGGTGGCCGATCAGCACCGCCGAGCCTTGCTTGCGTGCAAGCTCGATGCCTTGGCGCAATTGAGCGGCGATGGCTTCGGGGGTGCGCACGTCATCCAGGAATACGTCCCGCGAGACATGCGCCAATCCGATCGCCTGGGCCTGGGCCGCCGCCACCGTGGCAGCGCTGGTACGGCTGTCGACGAAGAACAGCTCGCGCTCCTGCAGGTTGCCCATCAACCAGGCCATGGCGTCGCGCTGTGCGGTCATGCGGCTGCCCATGTGGTTGTTGATGCCAGCGGCGAACGGCACCTTGAGCAGGGCTGCATCGAGCCTGCGGGCCAGTTCTTCGATGGGCAGGCCCGGGTGCCAGGCGTAGGGGCCGGTGGCCGGGTCCATGGGCATGTGCAGGATCACCGTACGCCCGGCCTTGTGGGCCTGGCGGGCGAAATCGGTGGCGTGCGGGGTGTCGGGCATGATCGCCAGGGTGACCGGACCGGGCAGGGCGAGGGTGCGGCTGTCGCGTTCGCTGTTCTGGCCCAGGTCGTCGATGATGATGCTCATGTAGGCCGGCGCCGCATGTGCGACACCGGCCATCAGGCAGAACAGCGTGAACAGCAGAAAACGCATGCAGGTATCAATCACCCTTGGTGATGTTCAAGCCCTTGAGCAGGCTGAGTGCCTGGCTGAGCTGGAAATCGTTGTCCTGCGGGCGCTCGGTACGCTTGCTGCTGCCGGTCGGGCGGTCGGCGCCGCCGTTGCCGTTGCCCAGGTGCCCTTGCAGGTCGGCTTCCTTGAAGTTGTCGGTGTCGGCTTCGGCCGTGAGCTTGGCCTGGCGTACTTCGATGTCCGGCACGATACCCTGTGCCTGGATCGATCGTCCGTTGGGGGTGAAGTACAGCGCGGTGGTGAGCTTCAGCGCACGGTCGTTGGCCAGTGGCAGCACGGTCTGTACCGAGCCCTTGCCGAAGCTGTCGGTGCCCATCAGCACGCCGCGTTTCTGATCCTGCAGGGCGCCGGCGACGATCTCCGAAGCCGAGGCGCTGCCGCCGTTGATCAGCACCACCAGCGGTACACCCTCGCTGGCGTCGGCCGGGTCGGCGGAGAAGCGCAGCTCGGAGTTGGCGATACGGCCCTTGGTGTAGACGATCAGGCCTTTGGTGAGGAAGTGGTCGGCCACTTCCACGGCCGACTGCAGGACGCCGCCGGGGTTGTTGCGCAGGTCCAGGACCAGGCCGCGCAGCTTCTTGCCGTTATCCTTGCGCAGCTTGGCCAACGCCTTGCCGACCTCTTCGCCGGTCTTGACCTGGAACTGGGTGATGCGGATATAGCCGTAGTCGTTCTCGAGCAGCTGGCTCTTCACGCTCTTGACCTGGATGACCGCGCGGGCCAGCGTCACATCGAATGGTGTTCCGCCATCGCGTACCAGGGTCAGGGTGATCTTCTGGCCGATCTTGCCGCGCATCTTGTCGACCGCTTCGGTCATGGTCTGGCCGCGGGTCGGGGCGCCGTTGATCTTGACGATCAGGTCGCCTGCCTCGATGCCGGCGCGTGATGCCGGGGTGTCGTCGATGGGTGAGACCACCTTGACGAAGCCGTCCTCCATGCCAACCTCGATGCCCAGGCCGCCGAACTCGCCGCTGGTGCTTTCCTGCAGCTCCTGGAAGTCTTCAGGGCCGAGGTAGGCCGAGTGCGGGTCGAGGTTGCTGAGCATGCCCTTGATGGCGTTTTCCAGCAGGGTCTTGTCGTCCACCGGCTCGACGTAGGCCGCCTTGATGCGGTCCATGACCTCGGCGAAGGTGCGCAGTTCGTCCAGCGGCAGCGGCGCCTTGGCCGTCACCTCGGTGGCCGGCACGGCAGCCGCCTTGGCGGGCTTGACCGGCTCTGCGGCACTGGCCAGAGGCGCGCCGACGACCAGGGCGATGGTCAGGGCCAGCGGGGTGAGGCGAGACGAGTGCAGCATGTCGAACGAACTCCTGATCCTGTAGGCGCTCCCGGAGGAGCATCGGTGCGGCCCGCTGTCGGGCCTTACCGTAAATGTTGCGGTGCCTAGCCTCGGCACCATTGCGCAGGGTCGGTAGGCCGCCCCTGCTGGCGAATCGCGAAGTACAGACCTGCGCTGTCCTGGCCACCGCTGTCGCCGACGGTGGAAATGGCTTCGCCGGCCTTGACGATGTCGCCGGCGCTCTTGAGCAGGCTCTGGTTATGGCCGTACAGGCTGAGATAACCATTACCATGGTCGAGAATGACCAGAAGTCCAGCGCCGCGCAACCAGTCGGCGAACACCACGCGCCCGCCATGTACGGCGCGCACCTGGGTGCCGGCGCTGGCGCTGATCATCACGCCGTCCCACTTGGCGCGGGCATCACCGCCTCGCGTGTCGCCGAAGCGTGCCAGCAATCGACCATTGACTGGCCATGGAAGTTTTCCCCGGGCCGCAGAAAATGCACCGCCGTAGTTGGCGCCATCGCTGGACACCAGCGGGCCGAGCACGGTGCGGGCCTTTTTCGGTGGCGCTTGTGGCTCTTGCTGCTCGTCGCGGCGAGCGTCGGCCAGGGCCTGCTCCTTGCGCCGCTTCTCTTCTTCCTGCTTGGCCAGCAGCGCCTTCTGCCGCGCTTCCTCGGCTTCGCGGGCTTGGCGGGCGAGGGTTTCCTCGATGGTCTTGAGCACCTTGGCAAGGTCGGCCTGGTCCTGCTCGCGGGCCTGGAGCTTCTGGTCGCGATCCTTGACGTCGCTGTTGAGCTTGGCCAGTACCTGCTGGCGCTTTCTGCGCTCGGCCTCCAGTGCCTGGCGGCGGCTGTCGAGGTCGGCGCGCTGGGCCATCAGTTGTTCCTGCTGGCCGGAAATTTCCAGTTCGACATTGGCCAACTGGCGCAAGGTTTCGTTGAAGGTGCGCAGTTGCTCCAGGCGCGCCTTGCTCAGGTAGTCGTAGTACGTGAGGGTGCGGGCGAACTTCTCGGGATTCTGCTGGTTGAGCAACAGCTTGAGGTACTCCTCGCGACCGTTCTGGTAAGCGGAGCGGGCCTGGATCGCGATCAGTCGTTGTTGTTCAACGCGGGCGCTCTGGAGTTTTTTTTTCTCGTGGTCAAGGCGCTCCAGCTCGCCCTCGGTCTTTTTTAGCTCTTGTTGCAGACCCTCCACCTGTTTCTCGAGATTGCCGATATCGGTCTCGGTGGACTTGAGGTCTTTCTGCACGCCGGCTTTCTCTTCCTGGAGCTTGCCCAGCATTTTCTTGAGCTCGGCGATGTCCTGGCGCGTGGCGTCCAGTTGTTGCTGGGTCTGCGCGCGCTCGTCGGCGAACGCCGGACTGAGCAGGCATGACAGGGCTAGGAGTATGAGGGCGCGGCGCATGGAATCGGGCGTACCAGGGATGGAGACTGGCCTAGTATGCCCGCCCGGGCGCGCAAAAAAAACGCCTCCCGGCGCCTCAAGGCAAGCGTTTGTCAGGAAAGTCCGGTGATGCATCGGACTAAACCCTGAAAAAACGGGAAACATACGTATCTGGTTACGTGAGTCTTGCTCGATACCATTGTGATTGGGCGTCCTCAAAGCCCGCCCGCCAATCGTTGTGTGAGACTCAAGCATGCCTACGCCCAAACGCTCCGCCCCCCCGCGCCGCTGGCTGTTGTGCGGCACCGTCCTGATCATGGTCGCAACATCGGTGCCCGCGCTGGCGGTGCAGGAGGATAGCTGGTACCTGCAGACCAGCGTCTACACCCGGCATTTCAATCCCAATCCCGAGCACAGCGAGCGTCAGGAACTGATCGGCCTGGAACGCAATCGTGCCGATGGCCTGTTGTACGGCGCGGCGACCTTTCGCAACTCGTATCGGCAGCGTTCGGTGTACGCATACGGCGGCAAGGCCTGGCACCATGACCACTGGCCGGTGTATGCCAAGGTCAGCGCGGGCCTGCTGCATGGCTATCGCGGGGAGTACCGGGACAAGATTCCGCTCAATCGCTTCGGTGTCGCGCCCGTGATCATTCCATCGCTGGGCACGCGCCTGGGGCCTGTCGGCCTGGAGGCGGTGCTGCTGGGGACCAATGCAATGATGGTCAACGTCGGCTACCACTTCCGGTAGAGCCTTCGAAAATGAAAAAGCCCGATGCCATGGCATCGGGCTTTTCTTTACAGCGCGGGCTCAGGCGTCGAGCAGAATCGACGTCCCGGTCATCTCCGCCGGCTTTTCCAGGCCCAGCAGCTTGAGCATGGTCGGTGCCACGTCGGCCAGCACGCCGCCCTCACGGACTTTGACGCTGCGCTTGCCGACATAGATGAACGGCACCGGCTCGGTGGTGTGGGCAGTGTGCGCCTGGCCAGTGGACTCGTCTTCCATCTGCTCGACGTTGCCGTGGTCGGCGGTGATCAGCGCTTCGCCCCCCACCTTGTCCAGCGCCTGGACGATGCGCCCGACACAGCCATCCAGCGCCTCGACCGCCTTGACCGCAGCACTGAACACGCCGGTGTGCCCGACCATGTCGCCGTTGGCGTAGTTGACCACGATCACGTCGTAACGCTGTTGCTCGATGGCCTCGACGATACGGTCGGTCACTTCCGGTGCGCTCATTTCGGGCTGCAGGTCGTAGGTGGCGACTTTCGGCGACGGAATGAGGATGCGCTCTTCGCCTTCGAAGGGTTCTTCACGCCCGCCGGAGAAGAAGAAGGTCACGTGGGCGTACTTTTCGGTCTCGGCGATGCGCAGCTGGGTCTTGCCGTTCTTGGCCAGGTACTCGCCCAGCACATTGTTCAGGCTGGCTGGGGCGAAGGCGGCAGGGGCGGGGATCTTCGCCGAATACTGGGTCAGGCCGATGTAGGCCGCGAGCTTCGGCAGGCGCGCACGGGGGAACTCGTTGAAGTCGGCCTCGACGAACACCCGCGACAGTTCGCGGGCGCGGTCGGCGCGGAAGTTCATGAAGATCACCGCGTCGCCGTCTTCGACCTTGACCGCCTCGCCGATGCGGGTGGCCTTGACGAATTCGTCGCTCTCATCACGTGCATAGGCTGCTTCCAGCCCAGCCACGGCGCTGTCTGCGCTGTATTCGGCGGTGCTGTCGACGATCAGATTGTAGGCAGCGCTGACGCGGTCCCAGCGGTTGTCACGGTCCATGGCGTAGTAGCGGCCGATCAGGCTGGCGATGCGGCCCTTGCCCAGCTTGGCGAAGGTCGCATCGAGCAGTTCGATGGACGACTGGGCGCTGCGCGGCGGGGTGTCGCGACCGTCGAGGAAGGCGTGCAGGTAGATTTTCTCGGCGCCACGCTGCGCGGCCAGTTCGGCCATGGCGACGATGTGGTCCTGGTGGCTGTGCACGCCGCCGTCGGAGAGCAGGCCCAGCAGGTGCACGGCCTTGCCGGCGGCGACTGCCTTGTCAACGGCGCCGGTGAGCACCGGGTTTTCGAAGAACTCGCCGTCGCGGATGGCCTTGGTGACCCGGGTGAAGTCCTGGTACACCACACGGCCGGCGCCGAGGTTCATGTGACCGACTTCGGAGTTGCCCATCTGCCCGTCCGGCAGGCCGACATCCATGCCGGAACCGGAGATCAGGCCATGCGGCTGGGTGGCGCGCAGGCGGTCATAGACCGGTGTGTTGGCGGCGTAGATGGCATTGTATTCGGGGCTTTCGCTGTGACCGAAACCATCCAGGATGATCAGGACCAGGGGCTTGGGCGTGCTCGTCATCAATCAAACTCACGGTTGTTCAAAGATGATAAAGACACGCATTTTAGGGCAAATCGGCCAGCGACGGCGAATATTCGTCGGTTCGCACGACCAGCGTCCCGACGGGTTGCAGATGAAGGCTGGTTCCGAGCCGGCCCGGCGGGCTTTGGCGGGCATGGGTGGCTGTGTATACTGGCCGGCATTTTCAATCGCCTGGAACACCCCTGATGGTTGCTCACTTGATTCAATTCGCGACAGATCACTTCATCCTGGTTGCGATCTTCTTCGTCCTGCTGATCCTGCTGCTGGTCAATGAAATCCGCCGCGGCGGCCAGAGCCTGAGCAACGGCCAGCTGACCGCGCTGGTCAACGCCGAGAAGGGCGTGGTGATCGATATCCGTCCAAGCAAGGAATACTCCGCCGGCCACATCGTCGGGGCGCTGAACATTCCGCAGGACAAAGTCGTCGGCCGCATTGCCGAGCTGGAAAAGCACAAAGAAAAGACCCTGATCATCGTCGATGCGATGGGCCAGCAGTCCGGCACCGTCTGCCGTGAGCTGCTCAAGGCTGGCTTCACCGCTGCCAAGCTCAGCGGTGGCGTGTCCAGCTGGAAAGCCGATAACCTGCCCCTGGTGAAGTGATATGAAGCCCGTCATCGTCTACTCCAGCGACTACTGCCCCTACTGCATGCGCGCCAAGCAGCTGCTGGCGAGCAAGCAGGTGGCGTTCGAGGAAATCCGCGTCGACGGCAAGCCGCAGCTGCGCGCCGAGATGGCGCAGAAGGCCGGGCGTACCTCGGTGCCGCAGATCTGGATCGGCAGCACCCACGTTGGCGGTTGCGATGACTTGTTTGCGCTGGAGCGCTCGGGCAAGCTCGACGCCCTGCTCGAGGCCTGATTCACGCCTCTTTCAACCATTTTCAGAAAAGGATCTGCCATGACTGACCAACAGAACAACGGCGCCGCCGAAGAGAACAACCCACAATTCTCCCTGCAGCGCATCTACGTGCGTGACCTGTCGTTCGAAGCCCCGAAAAGCCCGCAGATCTTCCGCCAGCAGTGGGAACCGAGCGTCGCGCTGGACCTGAATACTCGTCAGAAGGCCCTGGAAGGCGACTTCCACGAAGTCGTGCTGACCCTGTCGGTTACCGTCAAGAACGGTGAAGAAGTCGCCTTCATCGCTGAAGTTCAGCAGGCGGGCATCTTCCTGATCTCGGGCCTGGACGCAGCGTCGATGAGCCACACCCTGGGTGCGTTCTGCCCGAACATCCTGTTCCCGTATGCGCGTGAAACCCTCGACAGCCTGGTCACCCGCGGCTCGTTCCCGGCGCTGATGCTGTCGCCTGTGAACTTCGATGCCCTGTACGCCCAGGAGCTGCAGCGCATGCAGGAAGCTGGCGAAGCGCCTTCCCTGCAGTAATAGTTTTCGCGCGACACAAAAAAACCCTCGGGATCGACCCGAGGGTTTTTTTATGGGCGCACGCCGAGTTTCAGCCGAACTGCTTCTGCTGTTGCTGCTGCTTGGCCACCGCCTCCGACGCTGCCACGTAGGCGTCCTGGAACTCGTCGCTTTCCAGCCAGGCCATGGTGGCCGCTTCATCAGCGCCATCGAGCCAGGCGCGGTAAGCGGTAAACACCAGGACGATGTAGTCGGTGGCGTGCTCTTCCTTGTGCCCCTTGAGCACCAGCGCCAGCAGCGGATCGACCAGGAACACCGAGATCATCGCCACCAGGCCGGTTTCCTGGGCTTCCTTCATCTTCTTGAACAGCGCGTCATAGCTGCCGGATTCCATGGCCTTGCTGTACACCTGCTCGACGCTGGTGCTCTCGCCCGCGCTGGCCTTGACCGCCTGGCCGCCGCGGACCATACGGTTCTGCTTGGCCTTGGAGGCGGCGCGCTTGGCGCGTTTCTGTTGCTTGGTGTTGGAGGCCATGGGTGAATCCTTGGGGGTGTCCGAAAAAACGCGTATTGAAGCCTAGTTGGCGCGCTTCTGGATAGAGCCCATCGGTCAGAAGCTGTAGGTGCCTGTCACCACCAGGCTGCGCGGATCGCCGAACTGGATCTGCGCGGCGCTGGTCGCCGAGCTGTAGTAGGTCTTGTCGGTGATGTTGTTCAGCGCAGCGCGAACGTCCCAGTCGTGGGTGCGGAACCCGGCCAGCGCATCCCAGCGACCGTAGCCTGGCAGCACCGTGGTGTTCTGGTTATCGGCATAGCGGTCGCCGACCAGGGTCAGGCCGGTTTCGGCGTACCAGCCCAGCTCCGGCTTCCAGGTCACGAACAGGCTGGCGTTGCGTCGCGCCACGTTGTTTACCCGGTTGCCTTCCAGGCCGCCGTTGTCCTTGGCGATGATGGCATCCTGCACGCCGATGCCGCCGCGCACGTACCAGTTGCCGACCACATTGCCCTGGGCCGTCAGCTCGATGCCTCGCGAGCGTTGCAGGCCGGTGAGGATGGTGATGCCTGGGTTGTCCGGATCGGTGGTGCGGCGGTTGTAGAGCTCCAGCTCGTAGACGGCAAGGGTTGTGCTCAGGCGCTCGTCGAACCAGTCGCTCTTGACCCCGATTTCCTTCTGGCGGGTGTTCTCCGGAGCGGTTTCGTTGGTGTTGCCGGCAGCGCCGGGGGTGATGCCGATCAGGCCGCCGCCGACCGGGGAATAGGTCTTGCTCCAGGAGGCGTAGAACGAATGCTCCTGCCAGGGCGAATAGACCACGCCCAGGCGCGGGCTGGTGCTGTTGTCGTCCTGCTTCTCGGAAATGCCCCGCAGCTTGTTGGTGGTTTCCACCTCGAACTGGTCGAAGCGCACGCCTGCGAGGATCTGCCATTGCTCGTTGAGGCGGATCTGGTCCTGCAGGTAGACGCCACGGCTGTCGACCACGGTATGGTTGTAGCTCGACGGCACCATCGGGCCGTTGTGCTGCAGGCGTCGGTTGGGATTGTTCAGGTTCAGCGGTGGTACTGCCTGGCCACCGGCGTTCGCCGCCAGGGCGGTGTACAGGCGCGGGTCGCGGCGCTGGTTACCGAACTCCAGACCCAGCAGCAGCTTGTGCTCCAGACCCCAGGTGCTGACATCACCCTCGGCCTCGAGGTTGTTGAACAGGTTGCGGGTGTTCAAGTCCTGCTGCCAGCGCTGGCGGGTCACCAGGTTGGTGCTCGGGGTGTAGCCGGTGAGGTAGGTGTTGTCGAAATCGCTGTCGAGCTTGAACAGGCTCAGCGTGTGGCGCAGTTGCCAGTTGTCGCTGAGTTGGTAGTTCAGGCGCGAGCGCAGCGACTGCGACTTGTCATCGATGAAGTCGCGCTGCGTGTCGCCATAGGTGGTGCTGCGCCCGACATCTGCCGGACGGCCGCCGACACCCGGAATGCCGCGATCCGGGGTGCGGTTGTAGCGGCTGTATTCGTACTGCACCAGCCAGTTCAGGTCGGGGCTCAGTTGCCAGCTCAGCGACGGGGCGAACAGTTGGCGGTTGCCATCGACCCCATCGCGGAAACTGTTGTTGTCCTGATTGCCCATGTTCAGGCGCACGCTGATGTCGTCGTTGAGGTCGGCACTGAGGTCGGCGTACAGGCTGCGCAGATCCTCGCTGCCGCCCTGGGCTTCGAGGGTCGAGCGACGGCCATGCTCCGGCGCCTTGCTCACCCGGTTGACGATGCCACCCTGGCTGCCGCGGCCATAGAGCACCGCTGCCGGGCCCTTGAGCACCTCGATACGCTCGATGTTGTGCAGGTCGCGCACGTACTGGCTGTCATCACGCACGCCGTCCAGATAGAAGTCGTTGCTGGCGTCGAAGCCGCGGATGCGCAGGCTGTCGAAGCGAGTGTCGGCACCGCTGCTGACGTTGGGGATGCCCTCCAGTGCCTTGCCCAGGCTGTTGGTGCCGTAGTCCAGGACGTTGGCGGTCTTCACCGTGTCGATGGCCTGCGGGACGTAGCGCACCGGGGTCGAGGTGCGGGTGGCGGTGCTGACGTCCTTGACCCGCGGGTTATCGCGCTCGCGTTCGCTTTCGGCGGTGACCGAGAGTTCAGGCAGGGTCGTGGTGGCAGCGCTGGCAAGGCCTACGCTGAACATCAGCGACAGGCCCAGGGACAGGGGAGACAAGCGGCAGGGGGCAAGCATCGGCAGGCATCCAGCAGAGGTTGTTGTGAAAAGGATGCGAATGTTAATGCTTGCTATTTGCTCTTGCCTGGCTATTTGTAAAGATGAAGATTTACGAATGTATCAATTTGTAACTGGTAATTATTCGCTTTTATGCGCGTGTTTTTGTCAAGTCAACCAAGAGTAGGCTGTCTGTACGAAAGTACAGAAAAGAGAGGGAATAACTGTCTGTCCTGCGATTCAGCACAGATTTGCACCAGCTCTGGCCTTTAATTTGGTTATATCAACCTTCATTTCACGTTTTTTTGACATTGCGAAGCACACGCGGCTAGGATTCGGCCTCTACGCCTGCCGGCCATCAGTTGGCCGAGCGCCGGACGAAGCCCGCTACCTGCAAAAGGAGCGGGGTTTTCAGTTTGGATACAAGCGTCGAACCTACGAAGGGGCGTTGGTTCCTGGCGTTTTAGGTAGCAGAGCGTTCTGATTCGGTAATAAGGAAAACAACATGTTGAATACAAGGATCAGCCTGGTAGCGCTGGCACTCATCGCCGCCACTCAGGCCCAGGCCAACGACCAGGCCGAAAGCAAGGGCTTCATCGAGGACAGCCACGCCAACGTCCTCCTGCGCAACGCCTTCATCAACCGTGACAAGAAGCACAACACCAACGACCAGTCCCAGTGGGGCCAGGGCGTGATCGCCAACTTCTCCTCCGGCTTCACTCAAGGCACCGTGGGTGTCGGTGTCGACGCCTTCGGCCTGTACGCCGTGCGTCTGGATGGTGGCAAGGGTCGTAACGGCGGCGCCGGTATCGACTTCTTCAAGCGTGAGAACACCGTCGATGCCGACGGCCGCAGCTCCGCAGCCAACGACCTGGCCCGTGGCGGCGCGGCGATCAAGTTCCGCATCTCCAACACCGTGCTGAAGTACGGTGACCAGATGCCGGCTCTTCCGGTTCTGCAGTACGACGATTCGCGTCTGCTGCCAGAAAGCTTCACCGGCGCCCTGCTGACCTCCAAGGAGATCAAGGGCCTGGAACTGAACGCGGGTCGCTTCACCCAGGAAGCGCGCAAGAGCGCCCAGGGCCGTGACAGCGGCGCACTGAAGTCGATCAACGTCTTCGGTGGTAGCTACAAGTTCACCGAAAACTTCACCGCGTCGCTGTACACCGCCGACAACGAAGACGTGATGCGCAAGCATTACCTGGGCCTGAACTACGTCTTCCCGATTGCGGCCGACCAGTCCCTGACCCTGGACTTCAACGGCTACAAGTCGAGCCTGAACAAGCAGTTCGTCCAGCGCGCCGAACTGAACGGCGACAGCAACACCATCTGGAGCCTGGCGGCCACCTACGCCTTCGGCCCACACTCGATCACCCTGGCGCACCAGCGCAACACCGGCAGCACCGGCTACAACTATGGCGGTTACAAGAACCAGCCATGGGGCGTGGGTGACGGCGGTTCGACCATCTACCTGGCCAACTCGTACTGGTCCGACTTCAACGCCGAAGACGAGCGTTCCTGGCAACTGGGCTACGGCCTGGACTTCGGTGCCTTCGGCATCCCGGGCCTGACCTACAAGATCGCTTACGTGGTGGGTGACAACATCAACACCCGCAACCTGAGCAATCCTCAGGGCTTCGGCGAAGGCAAGGAGCGCGAGATCTTCAACCAGCTTCGTTACGTGGTTCAGGAAGGTCCAGCCAAGGACCTGTCGGTCAAGCTGCGCGGCTCGTGGGTTCGCACCAACAACGCCGTCCAGCAGAACGGCTACAACGACGACGGCAACGAAGTTCGCGTATTCGTCGAGTACCCGATCAGCATCTTCTGATACTGATCTGGCGTAACCAAACAGCCCCGGCATTTGCCGGGGCTGTTTCGTTTCAAGGCTAGCGCGCCAGCAGTTGCGGATAGTCGCCGAACCAATATTCCATCGCGTCGGCGTCCACGCCGTTTGCCCCGGTCCAGAAATCCACCGGATAGCTCCAGTCCGACGAGCGCGAGCTGCTCGGCGCCAGACCCTGATTGGTGAAACGCTGCAAAACGCGCGGTTCCAGTTCCTATTCTGCTGTCACGTGATTGGTGATTTTCAGTGACCTCAAGTACAACACTCCAGGCGGCCTGTGAGCCATCAGGACCTTCAATCGGGGAGGTGATGACGTAGCAGGGTTGGTTGAGGGGCAACTGGGTTTTACCGCCGTCACTTACATTTCGCCAGTATATGATTACATGAACAGGCCTGTTCAATGATGTTGCTCGGCTGAAAAGTAATGCTCGATCGGCAATCCTGCACTTTCAAATTCAAACAGGACTTTCCACGTGAATGCGGTGGCCCAGCGATCAATCATCTCTCGTGCTTCATAACGATTTTCAGTGGTGCAGGTCAGTGAGAAAATAGACGTTTTCTTCTTGCCTTTGTACACATTTATCGAAGCCTGATACTCGATCATGCGTTCTTCATCCGGTGCTCTGCACCAGATGTCCAAAGTGGCGGAAATAGGGACGCCGCTATCGAGTGTTCGCTCACTGCTCGCCATGAATATGTTATCGGCGAAAAAATTCTGTGTGACCAGAAAGCGCACATGCTCATCGTCGATTGTTTCCAGAATGTCAGGGCCGATATCGACGAAGTCATTTTTCGAGATCGACCAACCGGTAGGGATACGCAGAGCCATCAGTGCGTGTTGCTGCACAATCGTTTGGATGATGTTCATATTTTTATTTCAGATAGCTCATGTGGTCTGCCTGCGAGATCGGATGCCCATGGAATTCGGGCAAACAACGCGGTACGGCAGGACCGCTACAACGACGACGGCAACGAAGCTCCCATGTTCGTCGAGTACCCGACCGACATCTTCTGATACTGAGCTTGCTGATGCCCGAATTGCGCAGATAGATCTTGGCCGACTTGAGGACGTTCAGGTGGGCGTCCCCCTGGCGTCAAACTCGAGGCGCGCTACGGCCCGTCGTCCCTCGTAGACTTCCAGCGTACTGCCAGGGCATAACAGGTCCCTGGGGGCATTGGGGGCAAGGAAGCGCGCGGTTCCGGTTCCTATTCTGCTGTCACGTGATTGGTGATTCTTCGTGACCTCAAGTACAACACTCCAGGCCGCCCGTGAGCCGTCAGGGCCTTCAATCGGAGCGGTGATGACGTAGTAGGGGTGGTTGAGGGGAAGCTGGGCCTTACCGCCGTCACTTACATTTCGCCAGTATATGGTTACGTGAACAGGTCTGTTCATTGGTTGATCACTTTCCACAAGAGATACCCCGCGTCCAACGTGGCTTGATGCGAGCACGATTCAAATCTGCAATTTCTATGTATCTGGCTTTGCCAATACTGTCCAAATTGCTGGAGGAGAACGCTGCATTGGCAAGTTTGTCAGGAACCTTGACCTGAACGATTTTGAAGTCTCCGCCGTGGCCCATCGTCTTACCCCATGTCACAGCATCTTTGTATGACTCAGCAAACCATTTTCCTTCCATGGTGCCATTCGATGTCCACGTGCCGGTTCGCATAAGTCCGTTATATTCTTCCATGCTCATGGAGCGGTAGAGGACAGTCTCCCACCCTAGCGGGTCAATCCACATAAACGGATTGGGAGCATAGCGGTAAAGGTTCCACCCCCCCGCCAACCCTATCGGATCCGGCTGGGTAAAGCGTCCGATGTCGGGATCATAGAATCTGAAGGTGTTGTAATGCAGTCCTGTCTCACGGTCCAGGTACTGGCCTTGGAACCTCAGGTTCTGCTCCATGCCCTGGTCTGGGTTGCAGCGCTCGGCGGCAGTGTTGCCCCACACCCGATAGGTAGCTTCCCATTGGGTCTGTCCATCTTCGTCGGTCTGACGATATGGCAGACCGTTGAGGTGGTTGTGAAAATGCAGTATGCGTTGATGGGCGCCGTTCCCATCGACGCGTGCAAGGGGTTCGTGGCCAGATTCTGCATACAGGTACAGACTGTTTCGACCGTTGCGGCGCTCATGCAGCAGACGCAGGCCATCCCACAGGAAGTCGGTTCTTCCCAGCAGAAGGCCGCGTACATCGTATTGTTCCTTGGCAACGCGTCTGCCTAGTGGGTCGTAGTGCATCCTTACGCAGGTTTCTCGACCGGCATGCAGGGTGCGGACTTCCACCAGTCTGTGCTCAGCGTCGTAGCGAAAGCGTTGGACGCCTCGTGCGCTGCTGACCTTTTCAATCAGGCGCCCGAAGCCGTCGTAGCGATAGCGCTTGTCCTGATACTTCAGCAGTTGGTTGTACTGAACCGAAGAGTTGTTGATTCCGTCGAGCAGGTTTGCGGCGGGGTCGTAATTGAACTGTTCTTGACGACCACCAGATGAGGCATAGCTTGAGCGCACCCTGGCCGTAACGTCGTAGGCAATGGTCTCAAGCGTGTTGCCTGTGGCGTGAAACTCCTCCACCTGGATCAGATTGTCGGCGCCGTCATAGCTGTAGTGCCGACGTGCGTTAGCCAAAGTGGCGGATGTCGGATCGCTTGCGTGATTGCCACGGCTGCGAAGCCGACCCAGTTGGTCGTAATCGCTGCGGTACAGCAGGCGTCCCTGGGTACGATTGATTTCTCGATGCAGCCGATCGCGCTCGAAGTCGGCGATGACGTGCCCATCGAGGTTCAGTTGATGCAGATGGCCCGAGCCATACATCAAGCGGTTGATCGAACGACCATCGGGAAGAATGAGCCTGGTCTGATTACCCAGCTCGTCGTAGGAATAGCCAAGTGTGCCATGTGGTGTGTGCTCCTCGAGCACATGCCCCAGCTTGTCATAGACATAGCTCAGCGTCTGGGAGTTGCCGTCCAGGGCAATGGTCTGCACCGCGAGCAACTGGTCCAAGGCATCAAACCGGTACTCCGTGCGGCCATCGGAGGTGATCTTGGCCACGAGCCGACCGATGGCATCGCGTTCGAGCTGGTGGGCGACAGGAGTATCGGGGCTCTCTGGCGCTGGGTGGAACACCAGCCGTATCAGATTGCCCAGAGCGTCATAGCTATAGGTCTTGTGACTACCCCCCAGATCGCGTTGCATTGCCAGGCGGTCACACGCGTCCCAGGAGAATCGATAAGCTTCGCCGTTTTCGTTGACGAGCTCTACCAGTCGGCCGTAGTGATCGTACTCGAAACGCACGCTACGGCCGGCCGCGTCAACTTGGCGGCTGAGCTGTCCGCGTGCTGTGTATGAGTAGCGCGTGGTATGGCCAGTCGCGTTCACATGGGCAATCAGGGCGCCATCGGCTGCACGCTGGTACTGCTCGTGCGTACCGTCTGGCCGAGTGATGGACTGCAACCTGCCTTGTGCGTCATGGCTGTATCGAGTCGTGCAGCCCTCTGCATCCGTCACCTGTGCTAGATGGCCGCGGTGGTCGTAGCTGTAATGAGTAACGGAGCCCGTGCAATCGACTGTCTCGATGACTTGATCCAGGTCGTTCCAGCGCTGTGATCTTGTTTTTCCCGCAGCGTCGACCATCTCGACCATCCTGCCGTGAGGGTCATGGCGAAACCGCGTCAGATGTCCTTCAGGGTCTTCTTCACGGGTGCAGTTGCCACGCGGGTCATAGCGGTATTTCCAGCGATTCCCAGCGCGGTCGACTTGCTCTCTGGGTAGCGCCCAATGTTCCAGCCAATACGTGGATTCGCTGCGCCCGAGCGGATCCACCGTCTCGGTCAGGTTGCCGGATTCATCATAGAAGTATTGCCAGCGTCCGCCTTGAGGGTCTACCGCGCCCAACAGCTGACGTTCATCGTTCCATTCGAAATGCCAGGTGTTCGCCAGGGCGTCGGTGTGTTCCACGACTTGATATTGGTTGTTCCAGCGATGCGTATGAGTGCGTTGCAGGCTGTCCGTAACATGGGTCAGCCCGGCGATCAGGTCGTAGGAAAACTGGTATTGATCACCCTCGGAAGTCCAGTGCCGACAGACGCGCCATTCATCGCCGAGGGCTTGCCACTCATAGTGACAAACTAATCCCGAAGCGTTCCGGTGTTCAATCAGTCGCCGGTGTTCACCATAGACGAAAAGCCGCTGCACTTGGCCGCTGCCATCCCTGACTTCAGCGAGCTCTCCGAACGCGTCGTAGTCATAACAGACCAGCGATTCGTTGCTCCCGTCACTGTACACGCGAACAATCTCGGAGACGCGAGAGGGCCATCGGGAGCTATAGCGCAATTCCATTCTGGTAGCGCCGTACGTGTCATCGAGCCCGATCAGGCGACCATGCTCGTCGTACCGAAGGTGCACCCGATTGTCATTGCGGTCACCCAACAGGCGCAGGCGCAGGCGTTGGGGATCTATTGGGGAGGGTTCGAATAATCGATAGAGGCCGTCCATATCCTCGATCAACAACTCGCCATCAGCCGCGCGTCTTACGCTCAAACCTTCGCCGGCACTGAATACTGCGTCGCCTGGGGGGATCGTGCCCATATCGATGATCCGCGCCTGCTCATCCGTGTACAGCAGGCGTTCTCCGTCATCCAAATCGGCGATCAGGTTCACGCAGACTTCGTAGGGAACGCTCCAACCTCTGCCGAGCAAACCGTCCTGGCGTTCGTCCAGGCTGCTATAGAAGCGCTGCCAGACCAGTGGCATCAGCGCCGGTAGTGTGAAGTCCAGCTCCTGCTCGCCGCTCAACACTTTCGCGCCAGTGGCTGCATGCACCGGGTTGGGGGCACCGGTTATGGCACGTGTGAGTGCCCCGGTCACCTGGCTACTGACGACACTCGCGGCGCCACCGAGCAGCATGCAGCCAAACTTGCTGTAGAACTTGCCCCCACGGCCACGCAACATCATCAGCGCGGTGATGGCCAAGCCTATGCCTGGCGTCTTACCGCTGCGGATCTCTCGTACGACGATTTTCTCGCCACCAATGCGCACGTTGTCCGATATCAGGCCGGAGTCGACGATCACCGCGTCGCAGGTGCTGCGATCGCCACTGCGCGCCGCTGGTTGGCCATTGATGCTGACCTTGCCAGAGCCCTCGGCGATATATTGGGGAGGCATCGCCGGATGCTTGGTGCACAGCACCTTGTCATCGTCCGCAGGTTCGGTGTTCGGGGCTGGCGAGGCTACGGTAGGCCGCCACATTTGCGAAAAGAACGCCTTCGTCATGTCGAGGAAGGTTTGCTCTTGCTCTTCTTCTCCTTCATCAGCCTGGCCAGCGGCAGGAGGAGGCAACACCACACCTGCAGCCCGGGCTGCAGGTTTTGAGTTTATGTAGGTATTTTGCGAACCACTGGCAATGTGGGCCTGCACTGTCGGTGGAAAAAGCGCGTTACCTATACCTTCGCAGAACCGACTCAGTGCGGTGTCCGCTCCGGTGCTGGCCATTGCCACGCCGACCACCACCCCCACGACCGCGCCCAGCACAACGCAGCCCAGACCACCGGTAGCAGCAGTGATGCCAAGCGCAGCCCCGACCGCAGCCGTGGCCAAGGCCCCGATGGCGATGGTGGCGGCGACTTCGAGTACACCGCCGACGATGTCGGCCATCATCGAGGTGTGCATCAGTGCGTCGCCTTCGCGCGCAGCCCAGAGTGCGTCGGACATGGTTGTCGTTCAGCCGAGGTTGTCGAAGTCGAGCGACTGTTTGAGAGCCGCCCAGTGCGCCGCTTCCTCCTCACCCAATGGCTGCGGCTTCACGTAGCTCAGGGCGAACATCTTGCGCGAGCCCGGCAGCAACAGCGCCAGTTGATATTGGTAAACCTTCTCTTTGCCCTTGGTGAACTGGCTCTGCAACTCGATGCCTTCCAGTTTTCCATCTGCTCCCAGCTTCACCGGCCGGGGGGGCTGCAAGCGCAGATCCAGCACCTGCTGGCGCAATCGCTGGATCTGGTCGTCGAAGTTGCTTTGCAACGTTTCCCCTTCGTTCAACAGGCTGCGGCTGACTACCAGTGAGGTGCCCAGTGTCTCGAAACGCAGGATGTTGATGCTGGTATCTCGCACCTGATCGGTCGGAAGGTCGAAGCGAAATTCGTTGAGGCGATAGTTCATGATTCGGGTGTCCGTCACTGGCGCGGGAATTTGTCGCTGACCCGACCGTCGATGCTGCCTTTGTCACCATGGCTGCCCGGTGTGGTGCCTGCTGCTCCACCGATGTTCAGGTCGAGCGTGCCGTTGGGGGTATTGATCTGTGCATGTTCGCTGGCGTTGATGTTCAGGCGTACGCCTGTGAGATTGATGTGACCGTTGGCGTTGAGCTCCAGCACACTGTCGCCGCACACCAGACGCAACTTTTCCCCGGCCTCCATCAGGTAGGTGGTGCTGATGCTGTCGGTCTTGCTGGCGCCAACCAGCAAGGTATCGTGATGGCGTACTGCGCGTACTCGATCCTGGCCGATGGTCACCATCTCCACCATTCCGACGCTCTTGGTCCGGCTTATGCCCACCGACAACGTTTCGTTCTGCTCCACCACCGTGTCCATGTTGCGCTCGGCATGCACATACAACTGCTCCTGCCCGCGCTTGTCCTCCATGCGGATCTCGTTGAAGTTGGCCGGGCTGCCGCCTTTGCTCGAACGGCTCTTCATGCCGCTCTGGGTGGCGTTGCCGGGCAGGTCGTAGGGCACGGCCTGCTCGGCGTTGTACACCCGGCCAGTGATGATCGGTCGGTCGGGGTCGCCTTCGAGAAAGCTGACGATCACTTCCTGGCCGATCCGCGGGATCTGCATCGAGCCCCAGTTCTTGCCGGCCCAGGCCTGGGATACGCGGATCCAGCACGAGCTGTTCTCGTTGGACTGGTCGTGGCGGTCCCAGTGGAAGTGCACCTTCACCCGACCGTACTGGTCGGTCCAGATCTCCTCGCCGCTGGGGCCGACCACCACGGCGGTCTGCGGGCCCTTGACCAGCGGGCGCAGGGTGCTCGAGACCGGCCGGTAGCTCTGCTGGGCGTCGATGCAGCTCAGGTTGCTTTCGAACTGCGCCGAGCCGCTGCCGCCGCCGGTTTCCAGACGCTCCTGTACTACGTAGTAGCGGGCGGCGACGATCAGGTACTCGCGGTTCTGGTCCTGGCGGGAGAAGCCGCTGAGGCTGAACAAATGACCACTGCCAAGACCACGGGCGTTGCCGCGCAGCTCCACGCGTTCATGCAGGCTCTGCAGCGACTCGAGACGGGTGCGCGCATAGTGCTCGCCATCCTGGGTCTGCTCATAGGCGCCGGGGTAGTCGTACAGCGGGTAGTCGCCGGCCTGGTGCGGGCGTGGCATGGCCGAGCGCACGTCGATCCGTGCGCTGGGGCGCTGGAAATCGTAGTCGTTGAGTTCCAGCGAGCCGGGCTGAACCTCCTGCGCCAGGTGCCAGTCGTTGATGTGGTCGCGCTCGCGGTGCTGGCCGTCGGGCGGATAGAACGGCACCGACTCGTAGCCCGGCGCCTTCTGGTGCGCGCCATAGGCGTCGGCCATCACCAGGACGTGGCGTTCTTGTTCATGACGGAAGAAGTAGTAGATGCCTTCTTCTTCCATCAGCCGGCTGACGAAGTCGAAGCTGGTCTCGCGGTATTGCACGCAGTACTCGCGCTCGCGATAGCTGCGGCTCAGGGCGTCCTCGAAGTCCGAGAACCCCAGGTCGCGGAACACCTGCTTGATGATCTGCGGTGCGCTCAGGTGCTGGAAGATCCGGCAGTCGCTGGTGCGTGTCAGCAGCCACAGCCAGGGCCGCAGGGTGACGCGGTAGCTGGCGAACTGCCCGCGATCGACCGATTGGCTGCAGCGCGCGACGATGCCATGAAAGTGGCGCGAGCCCCCGCCGCTCATCTGCAGCGACAGACTCATGGGTTTGCCCAGCAGCTGGTTGAGGTCGATGGCCGCGTCGTCGCTGGTCAACTGCAGCTCGTAGTCGAACAGGCGGCCGAGCTCTTCGCTGCCGCCCATCTCGCTGAGGATCAGCACGTTCGGCCCCAGGGGGCTGTTGATCTGCGCCAGGCGCGTCAGTTGCGTGAACAGCATGGATGTTCCTGTATGCGCGAGACTCAGGCCGCGCTGAAGTCATAGTGCAGTTCGTTGTCACGCGCGCCGATACTGACGCTGGCCAGCGGCTTGCCTTCGAGCAGACGGGTGAGGAACTCGCGGCTCATGTCCGGCAGCAGGCCGTTGGTCAGGATCGCGTCGATCATTCGCCCGCCGCTCTCGGTCTCGGTGCAGCGCGAGACGATCAGCTCGACCACCGCGTCGTCGTAGGCGAAGCCGACCTTGTGCGTGGCCTCGACACGTTTGCGGATGCGCTCCAGTTGCAGACGGGTGATGGCCTTGAGCATGGCGTCGCTGAGCGGGTAGTAGGGGATGGTCACCAGGCGCCCGAGCAGCGCGGGCGGGAAGATCTCCAGCAGCGGCTTGCGCAGCATGGTGGCGACCGCATCCGGTTCGGGCAGGGTCTGCGGGTCCTTGCAGATATCGGCAATCAGCTCGGTGCCGGCGTTGGTGGTGAGCAGGATCAGGGTGTTGCGAAAATCGATCTGGCGCCCTTCGCCATCTTCCATCACGCCCTTGTCGAACACCTGGAAGAAGATCTCGTGCACGTCGGGGTGGGCCTTTTCCACCTCGTCGAGCAGCACCACGCTGTAGGGGCGGCGGCGCACGGCCTCGGTCAGCACGCCACCTTCGCCGTAGCCGACATAGCCGGGCGGTGCGCCCTTGAGGGTGGAGACGGTGTGCGCTTCCTGGAACTCGCTCATGTTGATGGTGATCAGGTTCTGCTCGCCGCCATACATGGCCTCGGCCAGCGCCAGGGCGGTCTCGGTCTTGCCCACGCCCGAGGTGCCGGCAAGCATGAACACGCCAATGGGTTTGTTGGGGTTGTCGAGGCCGGCGCGGGAGGTCTGGATACGCTTGGCGATCATCTTCAGGGCTTGGTCCTGGCCGATGATGCGCTTGCCCAGGTGGCTGTCGAGGTTGAGCACCGTCTCGATCTCGTTGCGTGCCATGCGCCCCACCGGGATACCGGTCCAGTCGGCAACCACCGAAGCCACGGCCTGGTAGTCGACGGTCGGCAGGATCAGCGGGCTTTCGCCCTGCAGGGTGCCCAGGCGCTGCTGCAAGTCGATGAGTTGTTCGCGCAGCGCATGGCTGCCTTGGGCATCGACCTCCTGATCGACCACCCCGACCTGCTCACGCAACTGGGCGCGGGTGGCCAGTAACTGATCGACCAGGGCTTTCTCTTCGGCCCAGCGGTTTTCCAGCTCCAGCAGGCGCTGACGCTCTTCGGTCAGCAGGGTGTCGGCCTGGGCTTGGCGTTGCTCGGTGGCGACACCAATGGCCGCTTCGCGGGCGATGATCTGCAGTTCGACTTCCAGCGCCTCGATACGCCGACGGCTGTCATCGACCTCTGCGGGCACCGCATGCAGGCTGATGGCCACGCGTGCGCAGGCGGTATCGAGCAGGCTCACCGACTTGTCGGGCAATTGCCGGGCGGGGATGTAGCGGTGCGACAGCTTGACTGCCGCCTCCAGGGCTTCGTCGAGGATCTGCACCTGATGGTGCTTCTCCATGGTCGAGGCCACGCCGCGCATCATCAGCAGCGCCTTTGGCTCGCTCGGCTCATCGACCTGCACGACCTGGAAGCGGCGGGTCAGTGCCGGATCCTTCTCGATGTGTTTCTTGTACTCGGCCCAGGTGGTCGCTGCCACGGTGCGCAGGCTGCCACGGGCCAGTGCTGGCTTGAGCAGGTTGGCGGCATCGCCGGTCCCGGCCGCCCCACCGGCACCGACCAGGGTGTGGGCTTCGTCGATGAACAGGATGATGGGTTTGGGCGAGGCCTGGACGTCCTCGATGACCTGGCGCAGACGCTGCTCGAACTCACCCTTCATGCTGGCGCCAGCCTGCAGCAGGCCGACATCCAGGCTGCGCAGCTCGACATCCTTGAGCGCGGGCGGTACATCGCCGGCAACGATGCGCAAGGCGAAGCCCTCGACGACGGCAGTTTTGCCCACGCCCGCTTCGCCGGTGAGGATCGGGTTGTTCTGGCGGCGACGCATGAGGATGTCGACCAGTTGGCGGATCTCTTCGTCGCGGCCGACGATCGGGTCGAGCTTGCCGCTGCGTGCCTGCTCGGTCAGGTCCACGGTGAAGCGCTTGAGTGCCTCCTGCTTGCCCATCGCAGCGGGGGCCACGGCGCCGCTGGCTTCGCCCGGCGCTGCCGCGGTGAAGCCGTCGCTGGCGGCCAGATTGTTCTCGGGGGAGTCGCCGACGTACTCGTCGAAACGCTCGCTCAGGGCCTCGACCTTGAGCTTGGCGAACTCGCTCGACAGACCCAGCAGGGCATTGCGCAGGCTCGGGGTCTTGAGGATGCCGACCAGCAGGTAGCCGGTGCGCACCTGGCTTTCGCCGAACATCAGGCTGCCGTAGACCCAACCGCGTTCCACTGCCTCTTCGACCTGCGAGGACAGGTCGGTGATCGAAGTCGAGCCCCGTGGCAGGCGATCGAGGGCGTCGGTCAGATCGCGGGCCAGGCGTGCCGGCTCGACATTGAACTGGCGCACGATGCGGTGCAGGTCGCTGTCCTGCAACTGCAGCAGTTGGTGCAGCCAGTGCACCAGCTCCACGTAGGGATTGCCGCGCAGCTTGCAGAACACCGTGGCGGCCTCGATGGCCTTGTAGGCGACGCTGTTGAGTTTGCCGAACAGCGCGGCGCGGCTGATTTCACCCATGTTCCTGACTCCTTGTGCATGGCGGTTGGACCGGCTGCGCGGCGTAGTAGCGAGCGAGCTTGAGGTCGTTGGCATCGTGTTGTGGACGGCCGAGCCAGGTGTCGAAACCCAGGCGCCTGCCGGCATCGAGTCCCAGCGCGGGCACGTGCTCGCGCGCGAGAATGAGGTTCAGGTCCCAGTCCAGCTCGTGGCCCAGGTACTCGGCGACCCAGGCCGCCAGTTCCATGAAGGCCTGCCCGCCGGGCAGCAGGGCGTGGTACTGCTCCAGCGTCAGCGGGCCGAGGCACAGGCGGAACTTGTGCTGGCGATCCCAGACGTAGCGGCCCAGGCACAGGTCCACACCCAGGCGATTGGCGTCCACGCCGAGGCGACTGCGCTCGGGCAACTCAAGCCACTGGCCGACGTACTCCTCGACATGCACCGGCACGCCGAAGTAGCCCGACAGGATGCTGCACAGGCCATCGGGGTAGCGGGTCTGCGCGGCGAGGTGGCCGGAGTAGTGCAACTTGGCGGTATGCGGCAGCGGGCCTTGAGCCTGCAGCTCGGGTTGGCCGCGACCGCTCAGGGCAGCCAGGCGTGCGGCCCAGTAGTCATCGCCGGGGCGGTCGTGGCTGACAGTCGGTCGTGCTTCGGCCCAGGCTCGGTAGAACAGGCTCAGCAGGCGGTGATGGAAGATGTCGAGAAAGCGTTTGCTGGTGTGGTCGGCGTGGTTGCGCTGGCGCTCACGCAGGTACTCGGTCAGGTGTAGCGGCAAGGGGCCGTTGGGGCCACCGAGGCCGAAGAAGAACTGCTCCAGGCGCGCCGGGCCTTCGTCGTTTTGCGTCACCGACGCCAGCGTGGCCGGGGCGAAGCTGCAGTCCAGGCGCTGGCCCAGGCGCACCGGTTCGTCGGCCAAACGCTGGGCGTGGCCGAAGCGCGGCAGCTCGGGGTGCTCGGCCTCCAGGCGACGCAGCGCCTGGAAGAAGTCGAACGCCCAGGGTTCGGCCTGCATGGCCTCGAGTGTGTTCACAGGGTCGGCCTGCGTCCGGGCTTGGCTTTCCATCGCATGATCTCGCCGCGTTCGCGGGTGCGCAGAACGGTTTCGGTAAAGCTGTTGATGGACACGTAGCGGGTCAGGAAGCGTTCGAACACCGCGCCGAGCAGGAACACACCGGTGCCGCGGAACGCGTTTTCGTCGAACTCCAGGGTGATTTCCAGGCCGCGGCCGAAGACGATCGGGCCGGGCATGGGCAGGCGCCGGGTGCAGGGCTTGCTGCTGACTTCGCGCAGGCCGTCGATCTGCAGGTGCAGCGCGCTGTCCTGGCTATCGCCGTACAGACGCAGCAGTTCGCGCAGGGCGGCTGCGCCCTGGCCTTGCTCGGTCAGCGACAGGTAGTTCAGCGACAGTTGGCTGATCAGGCGCCACGCGCGGTTGTCATGGGCATGGCTGGCCTTGGGGCGGCTGGGGCCGGCCAGGCAACGTACGGCAGACACGGGCGCGCTGTCGGCGAGGCTGAAGTCGCTACGCCCGTCGCCCACGCTCATGAACAGCGGCAGATCGCGGTTGCTGCACAGCGCGCTGATACCCAGCTGGCGCAGGTCGTGGCGGTGCGGCGCCTGTTGGCCATCGACCAGGCTGATGAAGGTTTCGCTGCCCATGTAGCTCGAGCGCGTGCCGTTGCGCCGTTGTTCGCTCGACAGCACCCGTTGCTCGCGGCGCACGATGTAGTAGGCCTGGTCGCGGCCATAGCGCGAGGGGTCGCGCACGGCGTAGAAGGGCAGGAACTCCTGGTCGGCACCGGTGCCGTGGCCGGTGACGTGCTGCAGCGAGTGGATCTCGAAATCGGTAGGGCGGGTGCGGTCGGCGATTACATGGTGTTCGTTGACCTTGTCGGTCAGGTGGATGCGATCGACGCGGCGCGGGAACAGGTTGATCGCTGGGGTGCAGAAGGGCACCAGGCGCTCGGCGCCGACGCTGCTTTCCAGTGTCGAGTCGAAGCGCTCGAACAGTACCAGCAGCTCCAGCTCCTGCCCGTTGCAGCGCTTGACCGCCCGTTCCAGGCCCGCGAAATCGACAAATAGAAAGCGCTGCGGCAGGGCAAAGTATTCCTGCAGCAGCCGGTAGCCCTGAAACGCCTGCGGCACCACTGGCAATGCGGCTTCACTGTCATCGAAACCACAGGGGCGCAGGGCCTGCTCCAGCGGGATGCGCTCGACCCAATCAGCGCCGGGCTGGCGGGCGAACACGGCGCAGGCGCTGCCCAGCAGTTGTTCGTAGAGACGGTAGGGCGTTTCGTCGGCGCCGTTGAGGTACAGCGGCAAGTGCGTCAGCGGCAGGCTGCACAGCGGGATCTCGGCACCGCTGCGCAGGGTCAGGCGCAGCGCGGCGCGGGCCTTGGGTTCGCTGGCGGCGAGGCGGCCGAGCACGGTGCCGGGGTTGCCGAAATATTCGGCGCGGGCCACCTGCAGCGGCCACAGGGTCACGTCCTGGGTGCTGCGAAATTCGCAGGGGGTCTGCGAGTCGCGGCCAAGGTTGGCCCGCAGCACGCTGCCACGTGGCAGCGGGAAGCCGGCACTGAGCGAGCCCTCGTCGGGGTCGGTCTGCAACTGCACCACGGTCATCGAGGGCGTCGGTGCCAGATAGTGCGGGTAGGCGATTTCCAGCAGGTTGTGGGTGAAGGTCGGGTACTCGGCGTCGAGCTTGAGCTGCACGCGTGCAGTGAGGTACGCGAAGCCTTCGAGCAGGCGCTCGACATACGGGTCGGCGCAATCGATGCCGGACAGTGTGAGGCGTCCGGCGATCTTCGGGTACTCGCGGGAGAACTCCGCTGCACTCTCGCGGATGTGCCGCAGTTCCTGGTTGTACAGCTCGAGCAGGCGCGGGTTCATGCGCGTCTCCGGCGATCGGCGGGGGCCACGTGCACTTGGCCGGACTCCAGGTCCAGGTCGGTCTGCAGCAGCAATGGCAAGGCCGCAGGCTGGGCCCAGAGATCGCCTTCGATCTCGAAGCTCAGGGCGTTGGCGTTCATTTCGCCGGGCGCGACCAGGGCCCGCACCTTGAGGGTGTGGGCGAGGATGCGTGGCTCGTAGGTGGCGATGGCCTGGTGAATGATGCGCTCCAGGGCCAGCAGGTCGATGTTCGACGCGCAGTTGCCGGCCAGGGCGGGCAGGCCGTAGTTGATCACCGAGGTGCCTGCGGGGGTATCCAGGGTGCGGGTGCTGTCGAGCAGCGATGTGGTATTGAGCAGCCAGGCCAGGTCGCGCAGCACCGAAGCCTTGAGCTGTTGCAGCGATAGCACGCGCTTGTCCGGGGCCTCCTGCGGGTTGCCGGGGTCGTCGTCGGTCAGACGATCCAGCAGCGAGGGTTGCAGGCGGTCACGGGCGGCGATGTCGGCTACCACGGATGGATTCCTTCAAGGATTCGGGATCGTGTCGACTGCTTCGCAAGCAAGTCGCAGCGGCGAACCGCCGCTCCTACAAACGAGGAGCGGAATTGCCCGCGAAGCAGTCGACGCCGCTATCAGATCTTGACGTTCTGGCGCACGTTCCAGCCGTACTTGATCGCGCCGCCATCCTTGGTGCCGTCGGCCTTCTGCGGCTGATAGTCCACGGTGACCTTGGCGAAGTTCAGGGTGACGTTCTCGGTGAGGCGGTCATCGCTGCCCGAGCCGCCGGTGCTCAGCGAGCTGATGATCACCTCTTCGAGGTTGATGATCAGGTACTCGACCTGGCTCTCGCCACCGGCCTTGCGCACGGTCAGCTTGACCTTGTCGATGTGCTTGCCGCTGGAGCAGTGGGCCATCAGGTTGGGGCTGGACTTGTCCACGTACTTGGTGATCGACAGGTCCTGGATGTTGACCTTGCCGGAGCCGCCGCCCCCGCCCATGTGCATGTTGCCGGACTGGGACATGCCCCAGCTCCAGTTCAGCACGTCGATTTCGTCCTTGTGGGCCTTGTCCGCGGACTCGCCCTTGATGTCGCCGATCTTGATGAAAATATCTACAGCCATGATGTCCTCGGTATTTCGCGTCGGTTGGCGGTTCTATCGGGGCTGCTGCGCAGCCCATCGCGGGGCGCGCAGCGGCCCCGGTTCAGGCTCAGGCCCCTTTGGCCGAAGGCAGCTTCGAGACCAGGCGCAACGACACGGTCAGCCCTTCGAGCTGGTAGTGCGGGCGCAGGTAGAAGCGCGAGTTGTAGTAGCCAGGGTTGCCCTCGACTTCCTCCACCACCACTTCGGCCGCAGCCAGCGGATGTTGGGCCTTGGTGGTCTCGCTGGAGTGCGCCGGGTCACCGTCGACGTAGTTCAGGATCCAGTCCTGCAGCCAGCGCTGCATCTCGTCCTTTTCCTTGAACGAGCCGATCTTGTCGCGAACGATGCACTTCAGGTAATGGGCGAAGCGGCAGGTGGCGAACAGGTACGGCAGGCGGGCGGCCAGGTTGGCGTTGGCGGTGGCGTCCGGGTCGTCGTACTCAGCCGGTTTTTGCAGCGACTGGGCGCCGATGAACGCGGCGAAGTCGGTGTTCTTCTTGTGCAGCAATGGCATGAAGCCGTTCTTCGCCAGCTCCGCCTCGCGGCGGTCGGAAATGGCGATCTCGGTCGGGCACTTCATGTCCACGCCACCGTCATCGGTGGGGAAGGTGTGCGCCGGCAGGCCTTGCACTTCACCGCCCGACTCCACGCCGCGGATGCGCGAGCACCAGCCGAAATGCTTGAACGAGCGGTTGATGTTGACCGCCATGGCATAGGCCGCGTTGGCCCAGGTGTACTTGCTGCTGTCGGCGCCGTCGGTGTCTTCCTCGAAGGCGAAGGCCTCGACCGGGTCGGTCTTGGCGCCATAGGGCAGGCGTGCCAGGAAGCGCGGCATGGTCAGGCCGATGTAGCGCGAGTCTTCCGATTCGCGCAGCGAACGCCAGCCGGCGTATTCCGGGGTGGTGAAGATCTTGGTCAGGTCACGCGGGTTGGACAGCTCCTGCCACGAACCCATGCCCATCACCGTTGGCGACGCCGCGGCAATGAACGGCGCATGCATCGACGCACACACCTTGGACATCTCGCCCAGCAGCTCGACATCCGGAGGCGACTGATCGAAGTAGTAGTCGCCCACCAGGCAGCCGTAGGGCTCTCCGCCGAACTGGCCGTACTCTTCTTCGTAGAGCTTCTTGAACACCGGGCTCTGGTCCCAGGCGGTGCCCTTGAACTTCTTCAGGGTCTTGTGCAGGTCGGTCTTGGAGATGTTGAGCACGCGAATCTTCAGTTGCTCGTCGCTCTCGGTGTTGTTGACCAGGTAGTGCAGGCCGCGCCACGCGCTTTCCAGCTTCTGGAAGTCATCGTGGTGGATGATCTGGTTGACCTGTGCGGTGAGCTTGGCGTCGATGGCGGCGATGATCTGCTCGATCGAGCCGATGGCGTCGTTGGAGACCAGGTTGGTCTGCGCCAGGGCTTGCTCGGCGAGGGTGCGCACGGCGCTTTCGACAGCTTCCTTGGCGCGCTCGGTCTTGGGTTTGAATTCCTGCAGCAGCAGGTTGGCGAACTCGCTGGCCTGCTCGGTGGCGGCCGGCTGGGCCTGGGTATCGCGCAATGGATCGGTCATGGCGGGCTCCTCAGGCGCTCGGCTCGTTGTCGGAAGGTTTCGGGGCGCTGGCCAGGGCCTGCAGCAGGGCAGGGTCCTTGATGGCCTTGAGGATGATGTCCTCGGCACCGGTCTTGCCGTCCATGTAGGTCAGCAGGTTGGCCAGTTGGGTACGCGCCTCGAGCAGCTGGTTCAGGGCATCGACCTTGCGCGCCACGGCGGCCGGGCTGAAGTCGTCCATGCTCTCGAAGGTGATGTCCAGGCTCAGGTTGCCTTCGCCGGTCAGCTCGTTGGGGACGTTGAATGCCACGCGTGGCTTCATCGCCTTGAGGCGCGAGTCGAAGTTGTCGACATCGACTTCCAGGAACTTGCGGTCGGCCACCGCGGGCAGTGGCTCGGCGGGCTTGCCGGCGAGGTCCGAGAGCACGCCCATGACGAAGGGCAACTGGACCTTCTTCTCGGCGCCATACAGTTCGACGTCGTACTCGATCTGCACTCGCGGCGCCCGGTTGCGCGCGATGAATTTCTGGGAGCTGTCTTTGGCCACGTGGTTCCTCCTGGTCGCCGCTGGGGGCGCTGTCGTTCGTTGCGGCTGTCGGTGGTATCAGTCGTCCTGGGGCCCGCGCAGGTTCTCGAACTGCGAAAGGCCATCGGGAATCAGGTCGCGCACGATGGTCGCGAAGTCGGCGTTGACCAGGTTTTTCGCCCGGCGCAGCAGCACCGGCAGCGGGCTGGAAGGCTCGTGACGGGCGTAGTACTGGAGCAGGCGCTCGAGGCTTTGCTGAACTTCGTCGCGGCTGCTGATTTCGCCAGGGCGCACGGCGGGGCGAGCGGTCGCGGCGACGGCAGCGGGTGCCGAAGGGGCATCGTCGAGGCTGTCCTGCTGCGGCTGTTCGTCTGGCGCGGCTGACGGCGAGCCCCCAGGGGCGTAATCGGCAAGTACCTGTTGCGCCAGGCGCAACGGCTGCTTGAGTGCGGACAGATCGACGCCACTGGCCGAGCCGACCTGGTCGCTGACCCGGCGCTCGATCGCTTCGCAGGCCTCGCGGGCCAGGTTCAGGGCCTGGCGAGTCTGTTCGAGTTCATCGGCGTCGGCATCGCGCAGGGCTGCGGCCAGCGCCTCGACGCTCAGTGTCTCGCTGGCGAAATGCTGCAGGCCGGCGGCGTGCAGGGCGGCACGCAAGGTGATCGGGCCAAAGGCGCGCGAGCGCGCCAGCACGGCATCGCGCAGCAGGGCGATGTTGGCTTCGCACGTCAGGCCGGTCAGTGCGTTGATGCGCACGGTCGGGTCGTTGTCGTCGGAGGCGTCGAGCTGCGGATGCAGGTGCAGCCAGTATTCGCCGAGCAGGTCGCGGATCAGTTCCAGGCTGGCGGCGAGGCCGGCGAAGCCGTGCAGCGCGAGGTTGGCCTGGACCAGGAAGTGGGTGATGCGCAGGTCCTTGCTGCGCTGCAGCAAGCTGGCGCAGGACTGTTCGATCGCTCGCCACTCGGGGGGCTCGGCCGCCTGTACTGCATCGCCCATGACCCGTTCCGGACGCCCTTGGGCATCGCGTTCGAGTTGCAGGAAGTCCGCGTCATATTCGAGATCTTCACCGCAGGGGAAGTCATCGGAAACAGCGGCGAGCAGCAGCGGTGAGTTCACCAGGAATCGATCTCCATATCGGCCCGTGGCGGGGCTTTAGTTGCGCGAAGTTGCAAGTGTGAACTGGCGCACAAAACTTGCAGAAGAGCGGGCGGTTGATATCGTTGTGATATCAGTGGCCGGCTCCAAAGTTGCGCATTTATGGTTTATTTCCAAAATGCTGTCAAGGTAAGCTACCCGCCCTCGAGTGGAGGTGTGACCGAGTCTGCAGCTTTGAAGGCCCACCTGTCGGATGCCATCAAAGTGCCTTGCCGTTGTGGTTAAATTCGCCGATATGCCGCGATAAAACAGTGATAGGTGTTATTTAAATCATTGTTTTATAAAGAGTTATTGGCGATTTTCGCTATCCACTCATTTGAATGGAATCACGAGTCATATTATATGCAGGAGGAGTGATGGCACTTTGCCTAACTATCACTAGTTATCACAAGATAACTCCGGGGCAATGCGCGGAGATGATTGTGGAAACTGGTGCCGTCACCATCGGGCGAAGTCCAAACAATGATTGGGTGTTGCCGGATCCAGAGCGGTTGGTGTCGTCCAATCATTGCGTCATCCAGTTTCGGGATGGCCGTTATTACCTGACCGATAACAGCACCAACGGTGTGGAACTAGTACACGCTGGCGTGCGCATGCGCCGAGGAAACAGCGAGCCATTGATGGATGGCGAAGTTATCCGGATTGGTGAGTACGAGATTCAGGCACGCATCGATTCAGGATTCTCGCTGGAGGAGAGCCGCCAGCCTGGCGCGCAGAGCTTCGAGGCGTTGATGGCCCACCAGGCGACGCCCGCCGAGCCCCCCCTTGCACCCGCGCCGGCTGCTTTCCTGCAGGGGGCTTCGAGCCACGACACACTGCCCGACATCTTCGATTTCCTCGGCCCTGCCAGCGTGCCGACGGCGAGCCAACCTGACCATGTTCCGGCCCAGCAGCATGACTTTCGTCCGCCCGCACCGGTCCCCGCCGCCGCGCCACCTGCCTCACCGGCCCCCGGCGTGATACCGGCGGACTGGAACCTGTTCGACGAGGCGCCGGCCTCCAGCCCCCTGCCTGCCCACGAGCCGATGACGCCTGTTGCCGCAGTGCCTCCACCGCCTGCGCCCGTTCCCGCACCGCCCACCCCCCAGGCCATGCCCGACCAGGCGTTGCTGCAGGCCTTCCTGCGCGGCGCGGGCATCGAGCACCTGCGCATCGACGCTGGCGATGCCGCAGCGCAGATGGAGGCGGTGGGCCGCAGCTACCGCCTGATGGTCGAGGGCCTGATCGATGTGCTGCGCGCACGCAGCAGCCTCAAGGGCGAGTTCCGCATGCAGCAGACCACCATCGCGCCGGTGCAGAACAACCCGCTGAAATTCGCCCCCAATGCCGACGAGGCGCTGTTGCTGCTGCTGCGCCAGGGCAACCAGGCGTTCATGCCCGCCGACCAGGCGGTACGCGACAGTTTCGATGACCTGCGTGCCCACCAGCTGGCCGTCATGGCCGGGGTCGAGGCGGCGATCAAGCACGTGCTGACGCGTTTCGAGCCCGCCCGGCTGGAGGCTCGCCTGGCCCCGGCAACGGGCCTGGCGAAGGTGTTCGGTGGCTCGCGCCAGGCCCATTGCTGGCAGCAGTTCACCGAGCTGTACGGGCAGATATCACGTGAAGCCCAGGACGATTTCCAGGACTTGTTCGGCCGCGAGTTCAGCCGCGCCTACGAGGCCCACAACGCCCGACTGCAACGCTCTTGAGACTGATGCTCAAGGCAGGAAGAACACCAATACGTCATGAGGACGAGGATGAGTGCAACAAGACTGATCGCAGCCCTGGCCTTCGTGCTGCTCAGTGCCTGCAGCAAGGATGCGCCGGTCGTACCGAGTTCGGACGCTGAGCCGGCAGTGCCGGGCGTCACCCTGTACTTCAGTGCCGCCGCCGGGCTCAACCCCGGCGCCGATGGCACACCAGCGCCTGTGCGGGTGCGCATCTACGAACTGAAGAATGCCGCCGCTTTCGAGCGCGCCGATTACTTCGCCCTGGCCGAACGGGCCCAGGACACCCTCGGCGCCGACCTGATCGACCAGGACGAAGTGCTGCTGCAGCCCGGCCGTCAACTGCACCTGGACCGCCCGCTGAACCCGGCCACGCGCCAGGTCGGCCTGGTGGTCGGCTACCGCGAGATCGACCAGGCGCAGTGGCGCAGCGTGCTCGCGGTGCCACCTCGCGACTATCAGATCAGCCTCGATGTGCGCGCCGTGCGCAGCGCCGTGGCCACCCCACAACCTGTGCCTGCCCACTAGGCAAACGGAGAACCCATGTCCTGGAACAATCGCGTGGTCTGGTCGGAAGGTATGTTCATCACGACCCAGCACTTCCAGCAGCACGACCGCTATCTGGAAAACTTCATCGATGCCCGCAGCCGCCCGCTGTCGAGCGCGGCCTGGGGCTTTTCCGAGCTGCTGGTCGACCAGGGCCTGCTGGCCCAGGGCAAGCTGGCGATCCTCAGTGCCCGTGGCCTGCTGCCGGACGGCACCCCCTTCGACATTCCCCGCGATGACCTGCCACCGGCGCCTCTGGAAATTCCCGACGACCTGCGCGACGGGGTGATTCACCTGGGCTTGCCGCTCAAGCGTGCCGGTGCCCGCGACACCGTCGACGAAGGCGAGGCGCTGGACGGCGCGCGCTATGTGGCGCGGGTCAGCGAAGTGCGCGACGACAATGCGCCGTTCGAGAACCGCGCACCACTGGCTCTGGGTGGCCGCGCGCTGCGCCTGCTGCGTGAGGAAGATGGCCTCGGCGATTTCGCCGCGCTGGGTGTGGTGCGCATTCGTGAAAAACGTGCCGACCGGGCCTTGGTGCTGGACGACAGCTACATCCCGCCGCTGCTTGATGTGGCGGCCAGTAACCCGCTGTCGAATTTTCGCAGCGAGCTGCTGGGGCTGCTGCACCAGCGTGGCGAGGCACTGGCCGGGCGGGTGGTGGCCTCGGCCAATGGCGGTGCCTCGGAAATCGCCGACTTCATGCTGTTGCAACTGGTCAACCGCGCGCAGCCGTTGATCGAGCATCTCGGGCAGCTCAGCCCGCTGCACCCCGAACGGCTGTACAGCGAGCTGGTGGCGCTGGCGGGCGAGTTCGCCACCTTCACCCGCGAGGGCCGTCGCCCCGAGAGCTTCCCGGTGTACCAGCACGATGACCTCGCGGCGACCTTCCAGCCGCTGATGGCGTCGCTGCGTGAAGCGCTGTCGATGCTGATCGACAGCAAGGCGGTGGCCATTCCTATCGTCGAGAAAGCCTACGGCGTGCACGTGGCCATGCTCGCCGACCGCAGCCTGCTGGACAGCGCCAGTTTCATCCTCGTGGTGCGCGCCGACGTGCCAGGCGAGACCCTGCGCAGCCGCTTCGGCCAGCAGAGCAAGATCGGTTCGGTGGAGCACATCCGCGACCTGGTCAATCTGCAACTGCCAGGCATTGGCCTGCTGCCGTTGCCGGTGGCGCCGCGGCAGATCCCGTTCCATGCAGGCTCCACCTATTTCGAACTCGACCGCGGCAGCGAGCACTGGAAGCAGTTGCAACACTCGGGGGGCTTCGCCTTCTACGTCGCTGGCGAGTTCCCTGGCCTGAACCTGGCCTTCTGGGCCATTCGAGGATAAGCCGCGATGCAGCACGACGATCCGCAGGCCAACGACCGCACCCAGTTCATGCCTCGCCCGGGCGGACGAGGCCCGCAGCCGACGGCGACGCCCCAGGCCGCGCCAACGCCGCTGAACGTACCCGCCGAGCCGCTGGCACCAGGCCAGGGCGAGGGCCTCAATCCGCTGGAGCAGGCGGCCGGGCCGCTGCTGGCGTTGCTCACGCGCTTGCGCAATACCATCGCCCATCCAGCCCCGGCGAGCCTGCGTGCGCAACTGCTCGCCTACCTGCGCCAGTTCGAAGAGCGCGCCGAAGCCAGCGGTGTGCCGCGCAACGAGGTGCTGCTGGCGCGCTATGCCCTGTGCACCGCGCTCGATGAGGCCGTGCTCAGCACCCCCTGGGGCAGCAGCAGCGACTGGGGCAAGCAAAGCCTCTTGATCACCGTGCACAACGAAGCCTGGGGCGGCGAGAAGGTCTTCCAGTTGCTCGAACATTGCCTGCAGAGCCCGCGCGAACGCCTGAACCTGCTGGAGTTGCTGTACCTGTGCACCAGCCTCGGTTTCGAGGGCCGCTACCGGGTGATGAACGGTGGCCGAGCACAGCTCGAGGCACTGCGCGAGCGTACCGCCGCGGCCTTGCGCAGCGCGCGCGGCGAAATCGAGCGTGAATTGTCACCGCACTGGCGCGGCGTTTCGGTCAGCCGCGATCGTCTGACCCAGTTCGTGCCGCCCTGGGTAGGGCTCGCGGTGGCCCTGGCCTTGCTGCTGTTGTTGCTGTTCGGCCTGCGCCTGAAACTTGCCGCCGACGCCGAGCCTGTGTTCCGCGGCATCCATGCCCTGGGTGAAATCCCGGTGCAGGCCATGGACCGCCCGGTGGTGCAGCCCAAGCCGGTCGAGCGCCCGCGCCTGGCAGGTTTCCTTGCCGAGGACATCAAGGCGGGTCGGGTCGCGGTGGAGGATGCGGTCGATCGCTCGGTGGTGACCATTCGTGGCGATGAACTGTTCGCGTCTGCCAGCGCCAGTATCAAGGGCGATTTCGAGCCGCTGATGCTGCGTATCGCCGAGGCGATTTCCAAGGTGAAGGGCAACGTGCGCGTCACCGGCCACAGCGATAACCAGCGCATCGCCACGATCCGCTTCCCCTCCAACTGGGCGCTGTCCCAGGCTCGCGCCGAAGAGGTCAAGGCAATGCTCGCCGCGCGCACCGGGCAGCCGCAGCGCTTCAGCGCGCAAGGCCTGAGCGACACCGAGCCGCTGGCCTCCAACGACACCGCACAAGGCCGGGCGAAGAATCGCCGGGTCGAAATCACCGTTCTGGCGGAGGGCGTCGAGTGAAGGCGTTTTTCAGTTTTGTCATTCGCTGGGTGATCCCGGTGCTGGGGCTGATCGCCCTCAGCCTGATCATCTGGTTCATCGGGCCGCTGTTGGACGTACTGGCGCCGCCCACCCCGCGCTGGATCCTGATCGTCCTGCTGTTCGCGGTGTGGATCGCTTACCGTACCTGGCGCATCGTCCAGGCGCGTCGCCAGGCCGCCAAAGTGATGGAGAGCCTGGCCGCCGAAACCGCGCCGGATCCTGCGAGCCTGGCCACCGCCGAAGAGCTGGCGACCCTGCGCCAGCGCATGGACGAGGCCCTGGTGCTGCTGAAGAAAGCGCGCCTGGGCGGTGACGAGCGCCGCAACCTCTACGAGCTGCCGTGGTACGTGATCATCGGCCCGCCGGGCTCCGGCAAGACCACCGCGCTGGTCAACTCGGGGCTGCATTTCCCGCTGGCGGCACAGTTGGGCGAGGGCGCCATCCGTGGTGTCGGTGGCACGCGCAACTGCGACTGGTGGTTCACCGACCAGGCGGTGCTGCTCGATACCGCCGGACGCTACACCACCCAGGACAGCCATGCGCAGGTGGACAAGGCCGCCTGGCTGGGCTTTCTCGACCTGCTCAAGACCCAGCGCTCGCGCCGCCCCATCGACGGGGCGTTCATCGCCATCAGCCTGTCCGATCTGCTGCTGGGCAGCGACGCCGAGCGCGCCGCCCATGCAGCGGCGATCCGCACCCGGATCCAGGAGCTGTACAGCCAGCTCGGCGTGCGTTTCCCGATCTACCTGATGCTCACCAAGCTCGACCTGGTGCCGGGCTTCATGGAGTACTTCGACAACCTGAGCAAGGACGAGCGCGCCCAGGTGTGGGGCATGACCTTCGCGCTGGATGACGGGCAGCAGGGCGACGGCCCACTGGCCGGCTTCGACCAGGAGTTCGGCCTGCTCGAACAACGCCTCAACCAGCGTCTGGTCGAGCGCCTGCAGCAGGAGCGCGACCCGGCGCGGCGCGACCTGATCTATGGCTTCGTCCAGCAATTTGCGGCACTGCGCGGCAATCTCAAGACCTTCCTCGACGGTGTGTTCAAACCCAACGCCTTCGAGGCGCGGGCGCTGCTGCGCGGGGTGTACTTCACCAGCGGCACCCAGGAAGGCAGCCCCATCGATCGCCTGATCGGCAGCATGGCGCAGAGCATGGGCCTGGACCGCGCGCACCTGGCGCGCCAGACCGGCACCGGACGCAGCTACTTCATCGAGAAGCTGTTCAGCGCCGTGGCCTTCGCCGAGCGTGGGCTGGTGGGCAGCAACCCCAAGGTCGAGCAGCGCCGCAAGTGGATCACCCGAGGTGCCCTGGCGCTGAGCGTGGCTCTGGTGCTGGTCGTCGGCACCCTGTGGACCCTCAGCTACCGCGCCAACCAGCAGTACATCGCCGAAGTCGACAGCCGCCTCAAGCCGCTGGGCAAGAGCGTGCAGGAGCTGAGCCCGGCGCAGCGCGAGGTGATCGAAGTGCTGCCGCTGCTCAACGCCGTGCGCCGTCTGGCGGACGATCCGCCGGCCTGGGCCGAGGGGCTCGGGTTGTACCAGGGCGACATGCTGGAGACCGAATCCACCAGCGTCTATCGCAAGCTGTTGATCGCGATCTTCGCCCCGCGGCTGGTCACCCGCATCGAGGAGCAACTGTACGCCGGCGGTCCTTCCGACTATCTGTACGAAGGCCTCAAGGCCTATCTGATGCTGGCCGACGGCGAGCATTACGACGCTGACTTCCTCAAGGCATGGATCAGTCTCGACTGGGAGCGCCATCTGCCGCGCGACCTGGCTCCCGAGCAGCGCCAGGCACTTGAACAGCACCTGGCGGCGCTGTTCGACAAGCGCCCGCCGAATGCGCGCCTCGACCAACGCCTGATCGACGACACCCGCCGCCAGTTGCAGCAGTTGCCGGTGGCGCAACGTGTGTATGACCGGGTCAAGCGGCAGAAGCTGCCGGCCGGCGTCAGCGATTTTCGCATCAGCGACGCCGCCGGGCGCGATGCCGCGCTGGTGTTCCAGCGCAAGAGCGGCAAGCCGCTGACCGAGCCGCTGCCGGGCATCTTCACTGTCGAGGGTTATCGCAAGGCGTTTCTCGCCGCCAGCGTCGCCCACAGCGAAACCCTCGCCGAGGAGCGCTGGGTGCTCGGTCGCGAGCTGAGCGAGGCCAGCGATGCCAAGCGCCTGGCCGACGATGTGCGCCAGCTCTACTACCAGGACTACATCCGCCACTGGGACGCGCTGTTGGCCGACCTGGACTTCGTGCCGATCACCAGTGTCGGGCAGGCCGCCGACGTGCTGCGGGTGTTGTCCGGCCCTACCTCGCCGATGAAGAAACTGTTGCAGGCGGTGGCCAAGGAAACCGACCTGCAGCAGCCCACCACGCTCGACAAGGCCCAGGCCAAGGTCGAACAGGCCGGTGTCGATCAACTGCGCCAGCGCCTCGGCGGTCTGCTCGGCGACATGCCGATCCCGGGCACCGAGCAAGGTGCGCGTGAGGTGGACCCCGTGACCGCACACTTCGCCGAACTGGCCGAGCTGGTCGAAGGTGGCGAAGGCCAGCCAAGCTCGATCGATGGCCTGCTCGCCGATCTCAACGCCCTGTACGTACAGGTCAGTGCGATGGTCGGCGCCAGTGGCGAAGCCCTGCTGGGCGAGGCCAAGAACCAGGCTCAGGCTGCCTCGCAGAGGGTTTCGCTCGGCGCCGCGCGGCAGCCGAAAGTGGTGCGGAACCTGGTCGGCTCGGTGGTCGGCTCGACCAACGCCATCGTCATGGGTGGCGTACGCAACCAGCTCAATGCCGCCTGGACCAGCGAGGTGGTCAACGTCTACCGCCAGTCCCTCAGCGGTCGCTACCCGCTGACGGCCGGCAGCCCGCGCGATGCGACCCTGGAAGACTTCGGCCAGTTCTTCGGTGTTGGCGGGGTGATGGACAACTACTTCCGCAAATACCTGCAGCCTTACGTCAACACCTCCACGTCGCCGTGGAGCTGGCAGCCAGGGGCGGCGCAGAAGCTGGGGATCAATGCCGGTGTGCTCAACACCTTCCAGCGCGCCGCGACCATCCGCGATGCCTTCTTCCGCAACAGCAGCGGCCTGACGCCAGGCGTGCGTTTCGAGCTCAAGCCGGTGGCGATGGATGCGTCGATCACCCAGTTCATGCTCGACCTCGATGGCCAACAGGTCAGCTATGACCACGGCCCGAGCCGTCCGGTGTCGTTGCAGTGGCCGAACCCGAACAGCATCGGCGTGGTACGCCTGTCGATCTCGCCCCCTTCGGCCAGTGGCCGTTCGGGGCTGACGCTGGAAGGGCCGTGGGCGTGGTTCCGCCTGCTCGACCAGTCCGACCTGATTGCCGGCACCTCACCCGAGCGCTTCAGTCTGCGCCTGCGGGTCGAGGGTGCCAGCGTGTCCTACGAGCTGCGTGCCAGCAGCGCCTTCAACCCGTTCCGCAGCCGAGTGGTCAGCGGTTTCAGCCTGCCGGAGCGCCTGTGAACGACGTTGGTTTCTACGGAAAGATGGCCTGCCGCGGTGACTTCGTCAGCCGCGATCTGCCACAGAGCTTCATCCAGCCCTGGGACCAGTGGCTGGCCGCAGGTATCCAGGCCAGCCAGCGGCAACTGGGTGAGCAGTGGCTGCAGGCCTACCTGGTCAGCCCGCTGTGGCGCTTTGCCCTGGCAGCGGGTGTGTGTGGGCCGCAGGCGATGATCGGGGTGGTGATGCCGAGCATCGATCGGGTCGGGCGGTATTTTCCGCTGACCGTGGCGCAGGCGCTGGAGCCGCAGGTTTCGGTGGCGGTTGCGGTGGTGGGTGCGGATGAATGGTTCGAACAGGTCGAAGCGGCCTTGCTCGGCACGCTGGAGGAAGGTGCGCAGTTCGAAGCGTTCGAGCATGCCGTGCAGCCCTATCGGGGCACCACCCCGCTGCCACAGGGGATAGCGAGTGGGCCTGCGGTGGGTGGGTTGCAACGTCTGGCCGCGACCACGCCTGAGGGGCGAGAACGCGCGTTGGCCGAGTGCGCCTGCGAGGGCATGAGCCTGTGGTGGGGCAGGGGTTCGGAGCGGATCGCACCGGGCCTGATGCGCTATCCGGGCCTGCCGCGCAGCGAGGATTTCGCCGGGTTTCTTCTGGGTAGCGAGGCCGCACGCGCATGACCGACCTGCAGTACAGCGCGGCCAGCTACAGCCATGTCGGCATGGTGCGCAAGATCAACGAGGACGCCTGCCTGGACCTGACCTGGGCGGGCCTTTGGGCAGTGGCCGACGGCATGGGTGGCCATGCGGCGGGCGACTATGTCAGCAGCCTGGCGGTGGACAGCCTGCGCCGCCTGCCGATGCTCGACTCGCTGGCGGAGTTCGCCGACGAAGTGCGTGACGGCCTGGCGTGGGTCAACTTCAAGGTCCGCGAGGAAACCGCACGCCGTGGCGTAGCGATGATGGGCAGCACCGTGGTGGTGCTGGCGGCGCGCGGCGACCAGGCCATCGGCCTGTGGGCCGGTGACAGCCGTCTGTATCGCCTGCGCGGCGGGCGCATCGAGCGTCTGTCCCACGATCACAGCTACGTCCAGGAACTGCAGGACAGCGGCCTGCTCAGCGAGGCCGAGGCCCGGGTGCATCCGCGCGGCAACATCGTGACCCGCGCCATCGGTGTCGAAGATCACCTGGAGCTGCAGGCCGTGGCCCTGCAGGTGCGCCCTGGCGACACCTACCTGCTGTGCAGCGATGGCCTGACCAAGACCGCCGAAGACCTCGAGATCGGCGAGGTGCTCAGCCATGCCGACCCCTACCAGATAGTGCGCAGCCTGGTCCACCTGGGCCTGACCCGAGGCGCGCCCGACAACATCACCGCCGTGGTGGTGAAGGCCAATTGAAGAACATCATGGACATGCAGATCCCCGGATTCGACATCGACGGCGAGATTGGCCAAGGCGCCATGGCCAGCGTCTACCTGGCCACCCAGCGCTCGCTGCAGCGCAAGGTGGCACTCAAGGTGATGGCCGCGAGCCTGGCGGCCGATCCGACCTTCTGCGAGCGCTTCCTGCGCGAAGGCCGCACCCTTGCACGCCTGGCCCATCCGCACATTGCCACCATCCACGACATCGGCAATGTCGGCGAGCTGTACTACATGGCCATGGAGTACCTGCCCAGCGGCACGCTCAAGGAGCGCATCGCCGCCGGGCTGACGCCGGAGCAAGGGTTGATCTATGTGCGCCAGATGGCCCAGGCGCTGGGCTATGCCCATGCCCAGGGCCTGGTGCACCGCGACGTGAAGCCGGCCAACATCCTGTTCCGGGCCGATGGCAACGCCGTGCTGTCGGACTTCGGCATCGCCAAGTCCCTGGACGATCACACCCAGTTCACCCAGGCGGGTTTCGCGGTGGGGACGCCCAGCTACATGAGCCCGGAGCAGGCCCGCGGGCTTGAGATCGACGGGCGCGCCGACCTTTATGCCTTGGGGGTGGTGCTCTACGAGATCCTCGTCGGCAAGCTGCCCTACAGCGGCACCGATGCGCTGTCCACGGCGCTGGCGCACCTGACCGAGCCGCTGCCGGAGCTGCCCATCGAGCATGGGCGTTATCAGGAAATCCTGCGCGGGTTACTGGCCAAGGACCCGAACGAACGCTTCGCCGATGCCGCCGCCTTGCTGGCGGCACTGGACCGCCTTCCGGAAGAAGACTGCCATAGCACGGTGATCAGGCCACTGGTCGTGCCCCAGGCGGCCCCCGAACTGGCAGGGTTGACGCCAGTGTCCATCGAGATTCCCCAGGCGGCTGCCCAGCCCGAGCCAGCCCGGCGTGAGCCACAGCAGAGCCGCCCGGCGCCTGTTGTTGCGCCAAAGAAAAAGCCCGCGGTGGCGCTGTTGGCGGTGGCCATCGCAGCGGCATTGGGCCTGGCAGCGGGCGGTTACTGGTTGTTCGCCGGTCACGACAAGCCCGCCGTCGCCACACCGGTGGCACAGACACCCGTCCAGCCCAGCGCGCCGCCTCCCGTCGCCAGCGCGGCGCAGAACGATCAGCGGCCGCTGCTCATGGCGGGCAAGAAGACCCTGTTCCAGCGCGTGCTGACCAAGCCCGGCGCGCGCCTGGCCGATAGCCCTGGTGGCGCTGCCGGCGATAGCCTGCCGGCCTTCTCGGTGCTCTACGTTTATCAGCGCAAGGATATCGACGGCAAAGCCTGGATCCAGGTCGGCGCTGCCAGCGATGGCCTGCGCGAAGGCTGGCTGCCTGCAGAGCAGACCAGCGACTGGAAGCAGAGCCTGGTGCTCAAGTTCACCGAACGCTCCGGCCGCGCGCCGGTGATGTTCATGCGTGAGCCCGACGATGTGCAGCAGTTGCTCGACGACAGTACCCAGGCCCGCGCGCAACTGCTCAAGGCGCAAAACGATCCGGCCGAAGTGCCGCGTGTGCTGGCGCTGGAGCCTGCGGCCAACGCGGTGCCGCAGGACCAGTTCTACCTGATGCCGATCTTCGACTACCGCGAGAGCTTCGACGCCGACGGTCAGCCGGTGCAACTGCTCAATATCGCATCGATCGATCCCGGGAGCAGTGCGGCTGGCAGCGCGCCGCAGGCCGCAGGTGTTGCCAGCGCCGGCGACAACAGCTTCCGCACCGGCATCGTGCTGGTGGTGGACACCTCGGTGTCGATGCAGCCCTACATCGACCGGGTGCGCCAGGTGGTCAGCGAGTTGCAGCAGCAACTGGCGGCACGCGGTGAGCTGGACAGCGTCAGCTTTGGCCTGGTGGGCTTTCGCAACAGCGTCAAGCGCACGCCGGGCCTGGACTACTTGAGCAAGACCCTGGTCAGCCTCGATGAAGGCCGCGACCCTGCGCGCTTTCTCAAGGCCGCATCGCAGGTCAAGGCCACCACCGTGTCCAGCCATTCGTTCAACGAAGATGCCTTCGCCGGGGTCATGCAGGCGGTCGAGGGCATGGACTGGTCCGGCTACGGCGGACGCATCGTGCTGCTGGTCAGCGATGCTGGCGCCTTGCGCAAGAGCGACCCCGAGAGCAGCACGCGGATGAACGAAGCCGAGGTGCGTCAGGCGGCGCTGAGCAAGCAGATCAAGATCTACGCCCTGCACCTGCGCACCCCTGCCGGGGTGAAGAACCACGGCTCGGCCGAGCAGCAGTACCGCGTGCTCACCGCCGACAGCAACCCGCGTATCGGCGACCTCTACGTGGGTGTGCCGGGGGGCGATGTGAACGCCTTTGGCGAGCGCGTGCAGGAGATCGGCTCGACCTTCGCCGAGCTGGTGCACCAGGTGCGCAACCAACAGCCGCAGGCCGTGCCGTTGCTCGCCTCCGGTTCCAGCCTCGCCGCCAAGACCCAGGCCGTGGGCTACGCCATGCACATGGACTTTCTCGGCCGTCGCAGCGCCAGCCAGGCGCCGCAACTGGTGAGTGCCTGGACCGCAGACCGTGACCTCACCAACCCGGCGCTGCCGACCTTGCAGGTGTGCGTGATGCTGACCAAGCTGCAGCTCAACGACCTGCAGCAGTCGCTCAAGCTGATCGTCGATGCGGCGCGCAAGACGCGCAGCTCGCCGGGCGACTTCTTCAATGAAATCGCCAGCGCCAGTGCCTACATGAGCCGCGACCCCGGCGCGCTGAGCAAGGGCGCCAACCTTGCCCAGGGCGGCGTACTCGGTGAGTACCTCGAAGGCCTGCCGTATCGCAGCAAGTCGCTGAGCATGACCCAGGACCTGTGGCTGTCGCTGTCGGTCGCCGAGCAGGAGGATTTCATCGACGAGCTCGACTCGAAGATTCGCCTCTACGAAACCTTCCACAACGACATGGCCAACTGGGTGCGTTTCGGCAACGCCGAACCGGGCGACGCCCTGTACCGTGTCCCGCTCTCGACGCTGCCTTGATGATCAGCCTGCAAGGGGTGCACAAGACGCGCGGGCGCTACCGCCTGGAGATCGGCGATCTGCGCCTGGGCGCCGGTGAGCGTGTGGCGCTGGTCGGCCCCAGCGGCTGCGGCAAGAGCACCCTGCTCGACCTGCTGGCATTGGTGCTGGCGCCGGATGCGGCGGACGCCTTCACCCTGGAACTTGAAGGCATCGTGCAGGATGTCGCCGGGCTGTGGCGTGGTCGTCGGCTCGACCGGCTGGCCGCCTTGCGCAGTCGGCACCTGGGTTATGTGCTGCAAGCGGGCGGGCTGCTGGGCTTTCTCGATGTGCGCGGCAATATCCGCCTGCCGCGTCAGTTGCTGGGGCTGGCCGACGACGGTGGCGTCGAACGCCTGGCGGCCGCGCTGGATGTGAGCGACCAGTTGGACAAGCGTCCGGCGGCGCTTTCGCTGGGCCAGCGCCAGCGGGTCAGTTGTGCCCGCGCCCTGGCCCATGCGCCAGCGCTGTTGCTGGCGGACGAACCGACCGCAGCGCTCGATCCGGTCAATGCCGAGAGGGTGATGCAGTTGCTGTTGCGCCAGGCCGAGGCGCATCGGGTGACCTGCATCATCGCCACCCACGACGAGACCCTGGCCCGCGACGCCGGGCTGCGGGTGCTGCGCATGCACTGTCGGCGCGATGCCGACGGCGGCGTCATCGCGACCTTGGGGCAGGCTGCCTGATGCGCCCGCTGCTGATCGCCGGGCTGGCCTGGCTGGACTACCGCACCGACGCGCGGCTGTCGGCCTGCGCGGTGCTGGCGCTGGTGGCGGTGATTGCGCCGCTGCTGGTGCTGTTCGGCCTGAAGTTCGGCCTGATCGGCAGCCTGACCGAACGCCTGCAGCGCGACCCGGGCGTGCGTGAGGTCATACCCTTGGGCGGTGGACGTTTCACTGCCGATTTCATTACCGGGCTCGCGGCGCGCCCGGATGTCGCCTTCGCCATCCCGCGCACCCGCCAGATCGCTGCCACCGCCGAGCTGTTGCTGCCTGCACAAGGGCGTGGAGTGACGGTCGAGATGCTGCCGACCGCGCCCGGCGATCCGTTGCTCGACGGCGCCGTGGCCCCCGATGCAGCCGACTTGCGCGACGTAGTGCTGAGTTTCACCGCGGCGGAAAAGCTCGGCGCCCATCCTGGCGATCGCTTGCAGGCCAGTTTCAATCGCCAGCGTGCGGGCGAGGTGCAGTGGCGCCAGACCTCGTTGCACGTGCGTGCCGTGCTGCCGCTGGCAGCGTTCGAGCGCGATGCCTTGTTCGCACCGTTGGCCTTGCTGGAGGCCGCCGAGGACTACCGCGACGGGCGTGCGGTACCGGCGCTGGATTGGGCGGGCGAGCTGCCGGCCGGTAACGCGGCGCGGGTCTACCCGGCGTTTCGCCTGTATGCCCGCACGCTCGAGGACGTCGAGCCGCTGCGCCAGTTCTTCGCCGAACGTCAGTTGCTGGTCTCGACCCAGGCGGCGCAGATCGCCCAGGTGCAGTCGCTCGGGCGCAACCTCGACCTGGTGTTCTGGATCATCGCCGCGTTGGCCGTGGCCGGGGCGGTTGCGGCGGTTGCCGCAGGTGCTGTGGCGGCGGTCGAGCGCAAGCAGCGCGAGCTGGCGGTGTTGCGCCTGCTGGGCTTCGGCACCGCCGCGCTGCTGTTGTTCGTGGTGTTGCAGGCGCTGTACAGCGGCCTGCTCGCCGCCGGGCTGGCGGCTCTGTTGTATGCCCTGGCCGAGCACGGCCTGAACCGACTGTTCATGCAGGTGCCCGGCGAGTACGCCGCTCACCTGCTGCCCATGCACTATCTCGTCGCGCTGCTCGCCGTGTTGTCGGCCAGCACCGCTGCCGCCGCCCTGGGCGGCTGGCGGGTGGCGCGGATCGACGCCTCGCAAGGAATTCGTGATGTCTGAACTTCGCCTCAAGGTAGCGGCCTTGATCGTCACCACACTGGGTCTTGTGGCCTGTTCTCCAGCTGATGGCGGGGACAAGCCCCAGGCCTCCGCGGTCAACACCGCCAAGCCCGACCCTGCCGCCACCAGCAAGCTGGACAACCCCAAGCCCCTGGCCGACGACGTCAGCTTGCCGCTGCCCTGTGGCGGCGAGATTGTCTTCCGGCATGTCTACGTGCTGGCGCAAGGCAGCCTCGACGACCGTGAGGTCAACCTGGGCTATCCCTTCAGCGAAGGCGAGGCGGGTTACAAGCAGTCGTTCATCTCCGGGTATCGCCGCGACTTCATCAATGGCCAGTTCAGCCTGCAGGACCTGTCCTCCGCCTGGCAGAAGCAGGTCGGCGCCAGCCTGCCCAAGGTCGAGGCGGGCAGTCCGCTCAAGCCGATGATGTATTTTATCGGCAAGTACGAGGTGACTGCGCGCCAGTATGCGCAGGTCATGGCCCAGGCTCAGTCGCTGGCCAGCGGCGAGGCGGAGCCCGCCTGCGAACCGGTCACCGAGGCCGCCGGTCGCCTGCCCAAGGTCAAGCTGTCGCGGTTCGAGGCCGAGCGTTTCGCCGCGGTGTACAGCGCCTGGTTGATGAAGCATCACCGCGAGTTGCTGCCGGTCAGTGGCCGGGGCAGCAAGGCCGAAGATGGCGGGATCGGTTTCGTGCGCTTGCCCACCGAAGTGGAATGGGAGTTCGCCGCCCGCGGCGGTTCGGCGGTCAGCCGCCAGGAGCTCGATGGGCGGCTGTTCCCGCGCAAGGTCGAAGGCAGCGACAGTGACGGGCCGTTGGCCGACTGGGCGGTGTTCAACCAGGTTGCCGGTGGCACCGGACAGGCTGCGCGACTGATGCCGATCGGGACCAAGCAACCTAACCCGCTCGGGCTGTTCGATGTGATCGGCAATGCCGCCGAAATGGTCCAGGAATCCTTCCAGCTGGTGCACGCTGGTCGCCGTCAGGGCGCCTACGGCGGCTTCGTGGTCAAGGGCGGCAACTACCTGGAAGGCGAGACCACGCTGTTCACCGGCATGCGTCGCGAGTATCCGCTGTTCGGTGCCGACGGCACTGAGCAGCGCAACGAGACCACCGGTTTTCGCCTCGCCATCGGCGCGCTTTCCGCGCCGCGTTCGCGCTACCAGGAGCTGTTCGAGCAATGGCAGAAAGAGGGGCGCCTGGCCGGCCTCACCGACGACATCAATGCCGCCGATGACCCGACCACGCGCCTGGACGGCATCATCGCCGGCGCCAGCGACCCGCGCCTGCAGGCCGAGTTGGGTCTGGTCAACGAGGAGCTCAAGCGCAATGTCTCGCTGATCGCCCGCCAGCGCGAAGAAGCGGCCGGCAACCTGATCCAGTCGGCGGCCCTCGTGGCCGAGACCATCAACAACTACAACATCCGCCTGACCAACCTGCAGAACACCCAGGCCAAGGCCCAGGCCTCCGGCGACCAGGCCAGCGCCAGCCTGTATGGCGCCGCCATCGCCAACGGCCGCAGCGCGCTGGACGGCGCGCTGGCGATCTACATCGACAACCTGGCCAGCGGCACGCGCTACACCGATGCGGTGATCCAGGCGCAGTTCCAGCGGGTCAAGCAAGAGCTTGAGCGCAAGCCGGTGCTGGGCAAGAGCCTGGAGACCCGCGCCACCCTGTTCGTCCGCCACGTCGGGGAGTACCGCCAGAACCGGCGGGCCGACCCGGCGACGATCCTCAAGGAGCTGCTGGCATCGGCTGCTCCGCGACCTTGAAGAAACCCTGAAAAAAGACCCCGGCCCGCATGAAGCAGGCCGGATCAGCACAACCCGAGAGAGAACCCGACCATGCGCTTGAATCGCACCTCCCTGATCACCGCTTCCAAGGCCCGTGCCGCTCTGCTGCTGGCTGCCGGTTTCAGCAGCGTCCTGCTGACCGGCTGCGCCGGTTCGCCGGTTTCCAAGATCGGTGCAACGACCAAGGTGGAGTACTACCCCAACTGCTACGAGCCGGTGCAGCACCTGCGTTCCACTGACGGCGACATGACTCGCTCGGTCGCCACCGGCGCACTGCTCGGCGCGGTAGGCGGTGCCCTGACCGGCGCACTGGTGGACGGTGACAACCGTGGTCGCAACGCCGCCATCGGCGCTGCTGGCGGCGCCCTGGTCGGCGGCGCGGCGGGCTACTACACCGAGCGCCAGAAGCAGATCAGCGACGATAAGCAGCGCATCGCTTCCTACGCCGCCGACATCGACAAGAGCGCCGCCGACTTGGACCGCACCACCCAATACGCCAAGGCGTCCCAGGCTTGCTACCAGCGTGAATTCGCCAGCCTGATCCAGAACCGCAAGGCCAACCGCATCAACGACACCGAAGGCCGCAAGCGCCTGGCCGAGATCGTTGCCGGCCTGAACGAGTCGAACCAGCTGCTCGGCACCGTCAACGGTCGTCTGGGTGAGAACCTGAACAACTACACCCAGGCCTACGAGCAGGACCTCAAGCAGGTGGGCGTGCAGCGTTCGGAAGTGGTGGCCGTGGTCCAGCCACCGAAAGCGACCAGCAAGTCTGGCACCAAGAAGGGCCAGGCTGCGGGCAAGACCAACACCAAAGTGCCGACTGAAGCAGTCGCTACCGAGAAGACCCTGCAGAACGCCACCGGCAAGAAGGCCGAGGCCCAGCAAGTGGCCAAGGCGGGCGTGGATCAGGTCAACAGCATGTGCCGCAACCCGGACATGGGTGACTGGGCACCGGTGCCTTGCCCGAACGTTTGATGGGATTGCAGGGGTGCATCGCGCCCCTTTCGCGACGCAAGGCCGCTTCGGTAGGGAGCGGCTTTGTGCTGTGGACAGGCCAGCCTGTAGCTGAGTAAGGACACGTATTCATGAAAGACCTTCTGGTCAACGAATTGGCCAACACCTCGCAGTTTCTGGCGCAGCAGCGCCTGCAGGGGCGTATCGACCAGCAGAAGCTGTTCAAGGCGATCGATGCCGACCCTGGCATCGTCGGTGCGGGTGTCGTGTATATCGATGCCGACTACAACGTGATCGTGCTGCGCGAGTTTCAGCCGATCTGCAGTATCAAGCCCAAGCGCATCATCCTGCGCGAGGCGCCTCGCTACATTGCGCCCCAGCAATTCATGAACCAGTTGCAGACCAACCCGCGTGAGTCGCGCGTGGTCAAGGAGGCGGTAGGCACCACGCTCTCCTGCGCTGGTGCGATCCTGGGTTGGGTCGTCATGTTCAGCGGCACTATCGCCGTCCCCTTCTCCGGCGGTGTGAGCCTCGCGCTTACCGCTGCCGGATATGCAGCAGCAACCGCCAGTACCGCACAGTGCGTTATCGGTGTTGTCAGAACGGTCAACGAGGTCAACGACCCGTCAGCCAATGATGCGATGGATCAGGAGGCCTGGTACAGGGCGGCCACACCGTTGCTCGACGGTATATCGCTGCTTGGCGTCGGTAGCTCGGCCCTCACGACTGTACGCTTCCTGCAGGTGCGCAAGGCGGCCACGGGCGCCAACTGGCTCGACCTGACCCGTTCATTGAGCCGTCAGCAGCGTAGCGCTCTCACCCGCGAGTTGCTGTCGATCAAGCATCCTTCGCTCACCGCGAAGCAACTCAAGCTGCAACAGAGCACGGGCGAGCTGATCAAGCGTCACACGCCCACGCAGATCAAGCACGCCACTCAAACACTGATCAAGGATTCGCTTGGCGCTTCCATCGGTTTTGTCGGCAGCGGGACGGTGCAGGACAAGACCAAGAGCATCGCTCTGGGGCTCTATGAGGAGTTCGAGTAATGAGTCGGCACCCTGACCTTCAGAAGTTTCTCGATCGCTACTTCATGGTGTTCCTGGCGGGGTATTTTCTCTCGCTGTACGCCTTGGCCGGGACGTTCTCTCTGGTGTGGAGTACCTATTGCCGTGACTGCAGCCGGGAGATCAACTATCCGCTCAGCCTTGGTGTGCTGGTGGTGACGCTGGTCACCGCGCATGCCGCCGTAGTGCGAGGTCGTGACTGGGGGGTATGGATGGTCGCCGCCCTTTGTATCGGCTCCGTGATTTTCCTGTTGCCGACCTACGGTTTCAGGCCGCACATGGGGATCTTCCTGAGCATCATAGTCGTCGCGCTGCTGGCATTGCTGGTACTCAACAGCAAGCGCTACAGAGCGATGCGCGTGCTACTTGCCGAGTATCGACACAAGCGTCAAGCCGATAGAGCTTCAAAAGCCCAGCGCCTCAAAGTTCGACGGTCTCGATGATGGGCGAGTATCAACGCCATCTTGAATTCCATGCGTTCATGCGTCGTTACTTCCCGACGTTCCTGCTGGGCTTTTTCACCTGTGTGCTGTCGGTGGCATTGGTTCTTGCCATGTGGATCGACGAGCATTGGCGCAGCCATCCGGATAATCCCGTCTACACGATAGTTTCGAGTACAGCACTGGCGGCGCTGCTGTGCCTGGGGCACTTGGCGATGATTCGTGGGTATGGATGGGCAATGTGGGCCGTTTTGCCAGTACCGCTGATGGCGCTGCTGATCGCCCTGAGCTTGTTGGGCAACTGCCTGCATTTCATGTTGTTGGCTGCCATCCTGCTCTTGCCTCTGCTGGCGCTGCTGGTGTTCAACAGCGAGCGGCACAGGGAGATGCGCAGACGGCTCGTCGAGCTACGGCAGGCCCGAACCCGGCGCTAATGCGCCGGGCCCGTCAACACCAATCTCTACCTCAACGCTCCGGTCGCAGCACCTTCACATCCCCAGGCTCCGCCGTTTCACGCAGGTACTCTTCAAGCGAATCGTCCAGCGCCTTGATCCAGCGGGTGTGGTGTGGCACCGAGGCGGTGCCGGTCATCACCGAGCGGTACGAGCGGTCGCGGTAGCCCATGATGTCGTGCTTCTTGTCGTTCTTCCATTTGAGGAAGATGCGGTTCACCGCGTCGATGTCGAACCGTGGGTAGTCGGTCTGCTCGATCAGGCGGGCGATGTAGCTGCCCTGGAATTCGTACATCGAGGCCGTGGTTTGCAAGGCCTCTTCCTCGGCGCGCCAGTGCTCGCTGTCGGCGCGCATGGCGGCCGGGTCGGGCAGGGCGATGCGGCCGAGGATCACGTCGCGTACGAACCAGGCCTGGGCGTCGAACAGGTTGAAGCTGTACCACAGATCTTGCATCCCCAGGTACATCAGCTGCGGGTTGGCCTCCCACACCACGCCCTGGTACAGGCCCAGCGGCCACAGACGGTTGCCGGTGCGCAGGGTCAGGTCGTCGGGCAGGAACGGGAAGTGGTGCTGGTAGCCGGTGCACAGGATGATCGCATCGACGCGCTTGCTCGAGCCGTCGGCAAAGTGCGCGCGGTCGCCGTCGACCCGCTGCAACTGCGGCCGCTCTTCCCAGCCCTTTGGCCATTTGTAGCCCATCGGCTGGGTACGGTAGGCACTGGTGATCGAGCGTGCGCCGTATTTGTAGCACTGCGAGCCGATGTCTTCGGCGGAGTAGCTGCTGCCGATGATCAGCACATCCTTGCCGGCGAATTCCAGTGCATCACGGAAATCATGGGCGTGCAGGATACGTCCGGAGAAGCGCTCGAAGCCTGGGAATGACGGCACTTGCGGCGTGGAGAAATGCCCGCTGGCGACCACCACGTAGTCGAACACCTGTTCGTAGCGCTGGCCATTGGCGTAGTCGTGGGCGGTGAGGGTGAAGGTGCGACTGGCGTTGTCGAAGCGCACGTCCTTGACCACGGTGTCGAAGCGAATGTACTGGCGCACGTCGGCCTTTTTCACCCGGCCCTGGATGTAGTCCCACAGCACTTCGCGCGGTGGATAGGAGGAAATCGGGCGGCCGAAATGTTCGTCGAAACTGTAGTCGGCGAATTCCAGGCATTCCTTCGGGCCGTTGGACCAGAGGTAGCGGTACATGCTGCCATGCACCGGCTCGCCGTGCTGGTCGAGGCCTGTACGCCAGGTGTAGTTCCACATGCCGCCCCAGTCGGCCTGCTTCTCGAAGCAGACGATTTCGGGCATGGCCGCGCCCTTGGCGTGGGCGGATTGGAAGGCACGCAGTTGCGCCAGGCCGGAAGGGCCGGCGCCGATGATGGCGACGCGAGTAGTCATGAAAAAGTCCTGTGATCACGGAAGAAAGGCAAGACTTCCCCAGCCCCGAACGGTAACGGGCCGAGGGCGGTGGAAGCGCGGAAACTTCAGGGGTCAGCAGGCAGGCGGAGGTACGCGGCGCTTGCGCTTGTGCGCCAGCAGGACATCGCGGGGCGGGATCGACAGGTTGTGGAAGAGTGTCGAGAGCGGGGAACAGCCGAGGCTGGAAACGGCGGCAGGGAAGGGCCCGGTAGACTTGCCGATCAGATTGGCAAGCGGGCCATGCGGCCGACGGATACGTGTGATCTCGTGCATGGGGGCGTGGTTAGCCTCTTTTCGTTATGGGTGCCTTTTTAGCTATATCGCATTGGGGGAAGGGGTTCAAGGTTTGGGATTGTAGCGGCCACGGTGTCAGAAATTTTGTCCTGTTGAAAATCAGGGCCTGCCTGGCGGCAGGCCACTGCCGGCCCGAACGCAAAAAAATGACAGCTCCGGGCAAGTGCGCTCCCACACTTAGTCCACGGCCCTTGGGAATGAAGCCCTACATCAGAAGTTGCCTCTCAGCGTCACTGTGAAGTTGCGCGGCTCACCATAGAAGTTACCCCACGAAACCGCCCCCACACTCTGGTAGTACTTCTTGTCGAACAGGTTGTTGCCATTGAGCGCCAGCGACCAGTTCTCGTCGATCCGATAGCCGATCCGTCCACTCCAGATGCCATACCCTGGCTGGACGGATTTCACCGCCACGGGCCTGATATTGCCATCCCGGAACGCGACATCACTCTGCGCCGTTACCCCTGCACCCACGCTCCAGCGCTCCAGTGCTCCCGCCAGTTGGTAGTCCGCCGAGGCCCGGAACAGATGGCGCGGGAAGTAGGTGGTCGAAAACGCCGGCTCCTGCGGATTGGCACTGGTGCTGTCCAGGTACTTGGTCTGGGTGTAGGTATAGCCCGCCAGCACCTGCAAGCGCTCGATCACCTCGCCACTGATTTCGGCCTCGAAGCCCTGTGCCCGGACCTTGCCCACATCGCTGTAGCAGAAGCCGTCCGAAGACCCTGGGCAGCTGCTGTCGTAGTTGGCCTCCGCGCGATGTTCCTCGATGGTGCGGAACAGGTTGAACGAGGTGTTCACGCGCCCATCCAGCAGTTCGCCCTTGATCCCCAGCTCGTAGCTCGCGCCGGTCTTGGGCTGCAAGGGGCTGCCTGCCTGGTCGGTGTAAGTGCTCTGCGGCTGGAAGATCGCGGCATAGCTGGTGTAGACCGACCAGTTGTCGTTCAGGTCGTAGATGAGCGCGCCGAATGGCGTCACTTCACCGTTCTCCTGGCTGCGGTCGTGCTGCCAGTAATCCCATGCCTGGGTGTAGGAGTCACGACTGTTGCGGTACCAACTGACGCGCGAACCCAGCACCAGGGTCAACGGCTCGGCCAGCTTCAGGCGAAGCGTGGCGTAGGTGCCGAATTGCCGGGTGTCGGTCTCGGTCGGGAAGGGGCCGCCACGGTAAGCGTTGGGCGCGTAGAAGCCATCGCGGGGCTCGGGGATGTGCGGGTTGGGATTGAGCGGATCCTGCGATGCGCCGAGTAGGCCGGTCATGTTGATCAGCGCCCAGTGGTCGCGGGTCTGGGCGCGGCTGGCGTTGGCGCCTACCACCAACTCATGCTGCAGGCCGAAGGCATCGAATTTGCCATCCAGGTACGCGTCGAAACCGTAGTCGGTCTGGTCATAGTCGAACAGGCCCGAGTACACCGAGGATGGCGCCGAGGTCGCACCTGCAGGCACCCCGCCAGGGGTCTCGGAAAGGGCGTACTTGATGTCCTGGTCGTTGTGGGTCCAGGCCCCGGCGAACTTGAACGCCCACTCATCGTTCAACTGGTGCTTGAGGTCGGCGAACACCGTGGTGCGCTGGCTGTCCCAGGTGTTCCACGAAGCGCCCAGGCAGGTCGAGCGACTCAGCTTCAGGTCCTTGCCATCGCTCCCCCTTGGCAGGCCGTGCCAGCAGGGCCGGGCGTCGAGCCTCTCGTAGGCGATGCCTAAGCCCAGGGTGGTATCCGGCGTCAGGTCGTAGTCCAGGGCGCCGTAGAGGATCTGGTCCTTGCGTTTACCCAGGTCGTAGAAGTACTGGCGATCCTGCAACGCTACCACCGCCCGGCCACGCAGCGTGCCCGAAGCGTTGAGCGGGCCACCGGTGTCGATCTGGCTTCGGTAGTTGTCCCAGGAGCCCGCCGACAGGCTCAGGCTGGTGGTGGGCGTGCTCTGGCCGCGTTTGCGCACGAAATTGACCCCGCCCGCCGAGCTGCCCGAGCCCTTCATCATGCCCGCCGCGCCCTTGAGCACTTCGACCCGGTCGTAGTAGGCCATGTCGCCCGAGAAGCTGTTGGCCTGTACGTACTCGCCGCCCACATCCAGCGGCACGCCGTCGTACTGGTACTGGCCCTGCATCATGAAACCACGCGAATAGAAGTACTTGCCGCCCATGGGCGATTCGTACACCGCGATACCCGGGGTTTTCTCCATCGCCTGGTCGATGGTGTTGATGTTCTGGTCGTCCATGTACTTGCGGGTCAGCACGGTCACCGCCTGGGGTGTCTCGCGCAGCGTGTGTGTGCCCTTGCCGATGGTCACCGCCCGCGCGGCGTAGGCCCCGGTGCCTTCGGAGGTGGCGTCCAGGCGCTGGCTGGAGATGGTCGTGGCGTCCAGCTCCAGCGAGCCGTCATTGCGCGGCGACGGGCGCAGCACATAACTGCCATTGCTCTGCGCGACCACCTGCAACCCTGTGCCTTGCAGCAGCAGCGCGAAGCCCTGGGCAACGCTGTAGCGGCCTTGCAGCCCCGGCGAGCGATGGCCGTCGGTCAAGGCGGCATCGAAGGAGAAGGCACTGCCCGAGGCCGATGCAAAGGCGCTGAGCGCCTCCGTCAGGCTGCCGGCAGGAATCTGGTACTGGCGCAGCTCACTGACTTCGGCTGCATGGGCGAACGCCGGCAGCGTAGTCAGGACTACGCTGCAAAAGCCCAGGCGAATGGCTGCGGCCACCGGTTTCAGTCGGCGCGCATACGGGTACGTCATGATGGTCCTCCCCCAATTGATCCGCTCAAACGGCAGATGTCTGAGCAATGGCCGAAGGACGTGAGAAAAAAGTGCAACGCAGATGAGGATTTTTTTGCAACGCCTCAACCGACCCGAGGCATGACACTGACCCAGTAATCGGTACGCCGCACGATGTGCAGCTCGAAACCGCTGGCCAATGCGGCGAGGGCGAGGTCGATGTCGTGCAGCGGAAAGGCCCCGGAAATCCGCAGCCCGGCAATCGATGGATCACAGCGCAGCCAGCCACGCCGGTAGCGCGACAGTTCTTCCAGCAAGTCGCCCAGCGGCCGGTTGATTGCTATCAGGCTACCCGTTTGCCACGACGCCACCGAAGCGTCGCTGCGCCACGGCTCGCCAAGCCGAGAGCGATCGAACCGCACCTGCTGACCCGCTTCCAGACGCAGGGTTTGTGCGCTGTTCAGCGGACGCACCTGTACGGCCTTTTCCAGCACCGTCACCTCGCAGAAGCGCTCGTCGGCCTCGACCGTGAAGCGGGTGCCCAACGCCTGCACCTGCCCCTGGGCCACCTCCACCAGAAACGGACGCGCCAGGGCATCGGCGGCCGTTTGCACCAGCACCCGCCCGCTCAGCAGACGCAGTACACGCTGCGCTGCGTCGAAGCGCACATCCAGCGCCGAACGGCTGTCCAGCAGGATCTGGCTGCCATCCTCCAGCACCACCTCACGCTGCTCACCGACCCCGGTGTGCAGGCTGGCCATCAGCGTTGTTCGCAGTTCGCTTCTCCAGCCGCCCACACCCACCACACCGACGCCCGCCAGCACCAGCAACTGACGCAGCACCCGCCTGCGCGACTCCCGCGCCTGACGCAGGGCCGGCGCTGCAATCTGCCGTGGCACCCCCTCGACCATCCGCCGAACTGCCTCAACCTGTTGCCAGGCCTGCTGGTGCAGAGGATCTGCATCGTGCCAGCGCTGCCAGCGCTGCTGCTCGCCCGCATCCTCGAGCCCCGACGACAGCCGCGCATACCACTGCGCCGCACAGCGCAACGCCTCGCGCTGTGCTGTGCTCAACGGCGATGATGACACGGTGCTCACAGCAGCCCCAGGCGCATCAGGCAGCACTGCTCCATCGCCTTGGCCATGTGGTTGTTCACCGTGCGTACCGAGACGCCCAGGCGCTCGGCGATCTGCGGATACGTCAGCCCCTCGAACTGCGACAGGATGAACGTCTGACGCACCTTGTCGTCCAGGCTGTCTAGCATGCGATCGATTTCCATCAAGGTTTCCAGAACGATCGCCTGGTCTTCCTCGGATGGATGGTCGCAGGTGGGCAGGGAGGCCAGCGCCTCGAGATAGCTCTGCTCCAGCGCCCGGCGGCGGAACAGGTCGATGACCAGACCTTTGGCGACGGTGCTCAGATATTGGCGCGGCTCGCGGATATCCAGGGCACGACGCGCCTTGATGACCCGCACGAAGGTGTCTTGTACCAGGTCGGCGGCATCGCTGGTGGAGTCCAGACGCTTGCGCAGCCAGCCACGCAGCCAGGCGCTGTGGGTGAGGTAGAGAGCCTCGGTGGCGGAGCGCAGGGCAGAATCGGTGGGGGGCATGGGGGAAGGGAGTTGTTAATGGGAATTAGTGCGATTTGAACTCTTTTGGGCAGGGTTTGGCAATGGGGGGCTTGAGGTGTGCGCTGTGGGCGGGCTGGTGCTAGCGTGGCAACACCACAGTCGCTTCCAGCCCACCGCCATCGCGATTGGAAAGCCGCAACTCACCGCCATGGCTGGCGGCAATCCGCCGGGCAATGCTCAGCCCCAGGCCATATCCGCCAGACGCCTGGTTGCGCGAACCCTCTCCACGCACGAACGGATCGGTCACGGTGTCCAGCAGGCCCGCGGCAATACCTGGCCCGCGATCCTCGACATGAATCCGCACCTGCGCCGTATCCGCCTCGAGCCGCAGCGAAACCGCCTTGCCATAACGCAGGGCATTGACCAGCAGGTTCTGAAGGCACCGCTGCATCAGCAAGGCATCGACCTTCACCTTGCCCACTTCACCCTGAATCGGCAGCGGCTCCTCGGCACTGGCCAGGTCGGCGCACAGCCGTGCCACCAGGCGGTCCAGGTCCACCTCCTGCAGGTTCTGCTGCTCGCCGGCCCGCAGGTAGTCCAGTACCTGGCCGATCATGGCATCCATCTGCGCGATGTTCTGGCGCAGACGCTCTTTGTGTTCGCCATCCTCCAGCCGCTCCAGGCGCAGGCGCATGCGGGTCAGGGGCGTACGCAGGTCGTGGGAGACGGCGGCGAGAAAGTAGGCCTTGTCGTTGACCATGGCGATCAGCCGCTGCTGCATGGCGTTGAACGCCTGCGCTGCCTGGCGCACTTCCTCAGGGCCTTCCAGGGGCAGGGCCGGCTGCTCCAGATTGCGCCCCAGGCCACGAGCGGCATCGGCCAGGCGTCGCAGCGGGCGCAGGCACAGGCGCACGGCCACCAGGCACACCAGCAGCACGGCGACGATGCGCAGGGCATAGACGCGCAGCAGATAGTCGCTGATCAGCACCCAGGCCGACTCGCCACTCCAGCCCTGCAGTTCTTCGCCGTCGATCACCAGCCAGTGGCCATCCTCCATCGGCACGGCGAACTGCAGGTGCGCCTGGGCGGTACGCAGGCCGAACAGGCTGCGCCAGACGATCGGCTGACCAAGCTCATCGGTCAGTTGTACCTTCAGCAGGCGCGCTTGCTGGTCGCGGCCGAGTTCGTAGGCCAGCGCCTGGTGCAGCAGCAGTTCGATGCGGTGCCGCCCGCGTCGATCATCACGTTGGGCTTCGGGCAGCGATTCGGCGCAGCGCAGGTGATAGTGCGCCGGCACCTGCAACTGCCCGGCATGGCAGTCGGCCTGGGCGATCAGCGGCGCACTGCGCGCAGCGATCAACCGCACCGGGGCCTCGAACACTTGGGCGAAGCGCACGTCGAACCAGATGCTGCTGGACATCAACTGGATCAGCAGGGTGCCGCTGATCATGATCAGCAGCAGTTGGCCGAACAGCGTCCGTGGCCACAGGCGGCGCAGCAGGCGCACTTCAGGCGCCTGGCTCGCAGGCGATGCTGAGCAGGTAGCCTTCGTTGCGAATGGTGAGGATCTGCGCGCTGCCATTGGCGGCGCGGCGCAGGTGCTGGCGCAGGCGGCTGATGCACATGTCCACCGAGCGGTCGTCGGGCAGGTGGTCGCGGCCAAAGGCGCTGCGCGTCAGGTGATCGCGCGATACCACGCGGTTGTTGGCCTCGAGCAGCTCGCGCAGCACGCGGTAATCGGAGCGGGGCAGGGTGAGGGCCTGGCCGTCGGGATGAGTGAGCAGGCGCTTGATATGGTCGAGGCTGAACCCTGCGAACTGCTGCGCCTGGCTGGCGGGCTCTTCGCTCGGCGTGTCGAGGCGCTGCGGGCGGCGCAGGACGGCCTTGATGCGGGCAATGAGTTCACGGGGTTCGAAGGGCTTGGACAGGTAGTCGTCGGCGCCCACTTCCAGGCCGATGATGCGATCCAGCGTGCTGCCCTTTGCCGACAGCATGATCACCGCCAGGCCCGGCTGCGCCTGCAACTGGCGGCACAGGCTCAGGCCATCCTCGCCGGGCAGCATGAGGTCGAGCACCACCAGCTCGACCTTGTGTCGTGCCAGCTGCTGGCGCATCTGTTCGCCATCGGCGGCAGCCAGCACCTGATAGCCGGCATCGGTAAGGTAATCGCAGAGAAGTTCGCGGATCTCGTCGTCATCGTCGACGACCAGCAAGGTCGTGCTCATTGCGGGGGACACCTGTCGGGGGCGCCTATGCAGCGCCCGTTACGTTCCATTACATCCCCGTACAAGCCGGGCATGGAGCCCAGAGGGCACATCCCTAGAATCGTAGCAAAAACCATCTGCGAATACGAAGCCTTCCCAAATGAAACCTCAGAGCATCCCCGGCGCCTGCGCCCGCTTCACCCGCGGCGGCAGCCGCCTCTCACCGCTTGCCTTGTGTATCGCCTTCAGTCTGTCTGCAGGTGCCTTTGCGGCTGATCCCCAGCCCCTGGAGCTGGGCGCCACCAACATCGAAGACAGCGCGCTGCCCAGTGCCGACGACGCCGGCCAGCTCGGCTATACCGTCGAGAGCACGCGCAGCTCCACCGGCCTGAACCTGACCCCGCGCCAGACCCCGCAGTCGGTGACCAGCATCACCCGCCAGCAGATGGACGACCGCGATGTGCACAGCATCGAGCAGGCGCTCGACACTGCACCGGGGATCAGCATGAGCAAGATGGAAGTCGGCGGGCGTACCGATTTCCGCGCCCGTGGCTATTCGATCAGCAACTGGAAGATCGATGGCCTGCAGTTCCCCGGCGGCTCTGACTTCAGCGGCAGCGGCAACGCGCTGAACCTGGACCTGTACGAGCGCATCGACATCGTGCGTGGCGCCAACGGCCTGCTCGGCGGCACCGGCGACCCGTCGGCAACGGTCAACCTGATCCGCAAGGCACCGACCCGCACCTTCGGCGGCAGCGCATACGCCACCTACGGCAGCTGGGACAAACGCCGCCTGGGCGCCGACCTCAACCTGCCGCTCTCCGAAGACGGCCGCCTGCGCTCGCGCTTCGTGGTCACCCAGCAGGACGCCAACTCGTTCCGTGACAATCAGTCCGAGCGCGCTCGCGCAGCGCTGGCCAACTTCGAGTTCGACCTGGACGACGCCACCACCCTCGGTGCCGGTTACCAGTACGAATACAACAAGGTGGTCGGTGGCGGCTGGGGCGCCAACATCCCGATCTGGTATGGCGACGGCAGCAAGACCGACCTGCCGCGCAGCACCAACGTGGTGCCCAGCTGGAGCTTCGGCGAGTACATCACCCGCACCACCTTCGGCTCGCTGCAGCACCACTTCGACAACGACTGGACCCTGGACCTGAAAGGTTCGCAGAGCACCAGTGATGCCCTCAACCACCGCGGTCTGGCCAAGGTCAACTCGTCCGGGCGCGGTGTCTATGGCGGCTACTGGGACCAGGATGGCAGCGGTGCGGTGCTCAACGGCCTGCACAGCTCCAGCGACACCACCCAGCAATCGGCGCAGATCGACCTGTCTGGCCCGTTCCAGATGTTCGGCCGCACCCACCAGGCGATGGTCGGCTACAACGACAGCCGCACTGTGGCCTGGTCGCCGGAATACACCTGCACCATGGTCAGCGCCAACAGCGTCAGCGCCCCGGCCCTGGGCTGCCAGTTCCGCGCCAACAACGGCCTGCCGCTGAGCAACTGGCTCAATGGCGTGGACAGCGACTACGACATGCTCGCCTCGCGGACTGGCCGTCACAGCAAGACCACCACCCGCCTTCAAGGCATGTACGCGGCCACTCGCCTGAGCATCACCGACCCGCTGTCGGTGATCCTCGGTGTGCGCAGCACCGACTACTCGGCCACCACCCGCAACGTCAGCGGCGTGCGCAGCAACCAGCAGAACAACGGCATCGTCACCCCTTACCTGGGCGCGGTGTATGACCTCAACGACACCTACTCGGTGTACGCCAGCTACACCGACATCTTCAACCCGCAGACTGAAGAGACCGCCAGCGGCACCAAGGTCGAGCCGATCCGCGGCCAGAGCTACGAGACCGGCATCAAGGCCGCCTGGTTCGACGGCCGCCTGAACGCATCCGCCGCGTACTTCCGCACCAAGCAGGAGAACAAGGCCGTTACCGACGGCGACCTGCTGACCCCGACCGGCGCCACCGCCTACAAGGCAGGTTCCGGCCAGGAAACCGACGGTATCGACCTGGAACTCGCAGGCGCCCTGACCGAGAACTGGAACGTCTATGCCGGCTACACCTACCTGCACTTCCGCCGCCTCGACAGCGACGGGCGCAGCGACCCGTCGCACCTGTTCAAGGCCTCGACCACCTACCGGTTGTCCGGCCCGCTCGACCGCCTGACCCTCGGCACCGGCGTCACCGCGCAGACCAACATCCGCGCGCTGTCCACCCCGGCCGGCCAGCCGACCAACGGTGTCAGCCGTAGCTCAAGCGACGTCAACTGGTCGGGATATGCGATCTGGAATGCCATGGCCAAGTACCAACTGACCGACGACACCAGCGTCAGCCTCAACGCCAACAACCTGTTCGACAAGCACTACTACACCCGCTACGGCTTCTACGCCGGAGCGATCTATGGCGATCCGCGCAACCTGTCGCTGACGGTCAGCACGGCGTTCTGACGAAACACCCGCACCTGTTGCAATATGCATATGGAAATCCGTATATTCGGATTTCCATATGTTCAGGTGCCCCCTCATGATCACCCCCACCCAGGTCTTCAAGTCCCTCGCCGACGAGACCCGCGTCCGCGCCACCTTGCTGATCGCCCGTCTCGGCGAACTGTGTGTGTGCGAACTGATGTGCGCCCTCGACGACAGCCAGCCGAAAATCAGCCGCCACCTCGCCCAGTTGCGCAGCGCCGGTCTGTTGCTGGACCGCCGCCAGGGGCAGTGGGTGTACTACCGCCTCAACCCTGAACTGCCCGCCTGGGTTGGCGAGCTGTTGCAGGTCACCACCCAGGCCAATGGCGCCTGGCTCCAGGACAACATCGCCCGCCTGCAGCACATGGACGATCGCCCCGTCCGTGCCGCTGCCTGCTGCTGAGTGGACGAGGCCCTGCCGATGCTGATCGCCGCCTGCGTCTTCGTCTTAACCCTCATCCTGGTCATCTGGCAGCCCAAGGGGCTCGGTGTCGGCTGGAGCGCCAGTTTCGGCGCGCTGCTGGCGCTGCTGTTCGGCGCGGTGTCGTTGCACGACATTCCCGCCGTCTGGGCGATCATCTGGAATGCCACGGCCACCTTCATCGCCATCATCATCGTCAGCCTGCTGCTCGATGAGGCCGGCTTCTTCGAATGGTCCGCCCTGCACGTGGCGCGCTGGGCACGCGGCGACGGACGCCGCCTGTTCGCCTTCATCGTGCTGCTCGGCGCGGCGGTGTCGGCACTGTTCGCCAACGACGGCGCCGCGCTGATCCTCACCCCCATCGTCATGTCGATGTTGCTGGCGCTGCGCTTCTCGCCCGGCGCGACCCTGGCCTTCGTCATGGCCGCAGGCTTCATCGCCGACACCGCCAGCCTGCCGCTGGTGGTGTCGAACCTGGTGAACATCGTCTCGGCCGACTATTTCGGGCTGGGCTTCGGCGCCTACGCCTCGGTGATGCTGCCGGTCAACCTGGCGGCGGTGGCCGCCACCCTGCTGGTGCTGTTCCTGTACTTCCGGCGCGACATCCCGGCGCGCTATGCCCTGGATGACCTCAAGGCCCCGGCCCTGGCCATCCGCGACCGCGCGACCTTCCGCGTCGGCTGGGTGGTGCTGCTGGCGCTGCTGGTGGGTCTTTTCGTGCTCGAACCGCTGGGCATCCCGGTCAGCGCCGTGGCCGCCGCCTGCGCCGCCGTGCTGTTCGCCGTGGCCGCCCGCGGCCACGTGATCTCCACCCGCCGCGTGCTGCGCGAAGCGCCCTGGCAGATCGTGGTGTTCTCGCTGGGCATGTACCTGGTGGTGTACGGCCTGCGCAACGCCGGCATGACCGACGCCCTGGCCGGCGTGCTCGACCGCCTCGCAGCCCACGGCCTGTGGGCCGCCACCCTCGGCACCGGCCTGATTGCGGCGTTGCTGTCGTCGGTGATGAACAACATGCCCAGCGTGCTGGTCGGCGCCCTGTCGATCCAGGCCAGCGGCGCCGAAGGCCTGGTGCGCGACGCGATGATCTACGCCAACGTCATCGGCTGCGACCTCGGCCCGAAGATCACCCCCATAGGCAGCCTCGCCACCTTGCTCTGGCTGCACGTGCTGGCCCGCAAAGGCATGCGCATCACCTGGGGGTACTACTTCAAGGTCGGCATCCTGCTGACCCTGCCGGTGCTGCTGATCACCCTTTCCGCCCTGGCACTGCGCCTGGGCCTTTGAAAACCGCCACGCGGCGGGGAGCGAGCGATGCGAATCCTGTTCATGTGCACTGCCAACAGCTGTCGCAGCATTCTGTGCGAAGCCCTGTTCAACCACCTCGCCCCGCAAGGCTACCAAGCCATCAGCGCCGGCAGCTTCCCACGAGGCCAGGTGCTGCCGCGCAGCCTGCAGACCCTGCAGCAAGCCGGCATCGCCATCGACGGCCTGAGCAGCAAGGGCAACGAAGCCTTCGAAGGCAACCCGCCAGACATCGTCATCACCGTCTGCGACAAGGCCGCTGGTGAAGCGTGCCCCGTGTACTTCGGCCCCGCGCTCAAGGCCCACTGGGGGTTGGAAGACCCTTCCGACGTGGTGGGCGACGAAGCCGCGATCGACGGCGCGTTCCGGGCAACCCTCGCGCATATTCAACGGCGTTTCGAGGCGTTCTTCGCGCTGCATCCGGATACCCTCGACCGCGACCAGCTCAAGCGCGAGCTGGACCGCATCGGCACGCTCTGAGGAGGCCACATGTCAGACACCCTGCCCAACCTCGACCTGTCGCTGTTCGGCGACCTGCCCGGGCAGCCGCAGGCCAGCGCTCACCCCCCGCGCATCCTGCTGCTGTACGGCTCGACCCGCGAACGCTCCTTCAGCCGCCTGCTGGTCGAAGAAGCCGCCCGCCTGCTGCAGCACTTCGGCGCAGACACCCGCATCTTCGACCCCTCCGGCCTGCCCCTGCCGGACGACGCCCCGGTCGATCACCCCAAGGTCCAGGAACTGCGCGAGCTGGTGCAATGGTCCGAAGGCCAGGTCTGGTGCTCGCCGGAGCGCCACGGCGCCTTGTCGGCAGTGTTCAAGGCCCAGATCGACTGGATCCCCCTCGAACTCGGCGCCATGCGCCCCACCCAGGGCAAGACCCTGGCGGTGATGCAGGTGTGCGGAGGGTCGCAGTCGTTCAACGTCGTCAACCAACTGCGCGTGCTTGGGCGCTGGATGCGCATGTTCACCATCCCCAACCAATCGTCGGTGCCCAAGGCGTACATGGAGTTCGATGAAGCGGGGCGGATGAAGCCCTCGCCGTATTACGACCGCGTGGTGGATGTGATGGAGGAATTGGTGAAGTTCACGGTGCTGTTGCGTGGGCGGGCGGAGTATCTGGTGGATCGATATTCGGAGCGGAAGGAGAGTGCGGCGGAGTTGGCGAAGCGGGTGGGGCAGGGAGCGATTTGAGGGGGCTTTTTGGCCAGCCTCGCAGGGAAACTGACCGGTTGTAGCTTTTGGTGGAACCGAATCGGGAAGCGACACGCCAGTTGTCGTTTCAGCTTGCGTGTCGGGTCTCTGCACGGCATTGTAAAGACCAATGTCATTACGCCGAGGCCCCTTTTCATGGCATCCATCAACGTCCGTATCGACGACGAACTCAAGGCGCGCGCCTACCGCGAATTGGAAAAGCTGGGCGTGACGCCTTCCGAGCTTATGCGCCAGGCACTGCAATACGTTGCCGAGCGTGGGCAGCTTCCTTTCAAGACTGTGCTGGTCACGGAGGAGGATGAGGCACTGCTGGCAACCGTCAGGGAGCGACTGGCCAATCCTCAGCGAGTGAAGGTTTCACTGGATGACCTATAGCCTCGAATTTGATGCGCGAGCGCTGAAGGAGTGGTGCAAGCTCGGGGATACGGTTCGGCAGCAACTAAAGACAAAGTTGATAGCGGTTCTGGAGAATCCACGGGTTGAGGCTAACCGGTTGAGTGATCTTCCGGACTGCTACAAGGTCAAGTTGCGTAGCAGTGGGTATCGCTTGGTTTACCAGGTTGTGGAGCAGCGGGTGGTTGTGTTTGTAGTGGCTGTGGTTAAGCGGGAGCGGGGGGAGGTTTATCGGGCGGTTGCTGGGCGGGTAGTAAACCGGGAGTAGTGTCCGATATCGAAACGTACCTCCTAATCTTAAAGCTTCCCTTGTTAGCGCTGGCTACCCTCGGAATCCGACGGAACGCCAAAACGAAAAAACCCGCCGGAAGGCGGGTTTTTCGGGGGTTCCAGAGATTTTGAAAGCTTTCTATGGAACCTTGAATGGTGCCGGCACCAGGAATCGAACCCGGGACCTACTGATTACAAGTCCACCCTATCGCCTAGCATCCATTGATAAAAGCCAGCTATCACCTGATTTTGTTGGTTATTAAGGGATATTTGGGTCAGGTATCCGAGAGCGCTGTGGACACTTTGTGGACACTCCCAGCAGCTCAACCCTGCACATCCCTTCAATCCTTTGCACAGTGTGCAATGCCTGCCAGCTCCCTGTGGCCCACGCCGCGCCTGCCGTAGCCAGCCATTGCACAGCCCAAGCCCTTTGCATTTTTTTCCGAGGCGAAGCGCGTCGGCGGGAGGGGGATAAGTGATTTCCGAAGATGATTTTTTACAGCTTCGATCTTTTTACCTCTGCCGGCCATGCTCCACAACAGAATCAAAAAATGATAGCTTTGTGCTCGCACTCTCTACGAGGATCAAAAATGAGCGATGCCGCGACATCTTTAATGAAAGTGTTGTCAGCTTTAACTTCGCCCAAAGCATCTGTGAAGTTTATTGCGGTCGCCATATTTATGATTTTTTCTTGGAAATATGTGGATCGGCAGGTTTTGGAACTTGATGTGCCGCAGCAATATGCTGAGCTTATTAAGGTGTTCTTAGGGTTGGGGCTAGGTACTTTGGCTGGTGAGGGCTTTTATTTCTTGGTTGCAGAAATACTTAAAGCGGGAAAAGACTGGCGAAGCCGCTTAGCTAATGAGAAGGAACGCGAGCGAAACGAGGCTGAAAAAGCAGTAAAGCTTGAGCAGAAGAAACGCGAGGTTGTTGAGAGTTTTGTTAAAGCATTTGCTCATTACCATATAGAGAAAAGAGAAATTCTAAGGGATCTCACTTTGCGTGAATGTTGCTTGGCCGCTCATGCTAGTGATGTAGTGGACCTAGAAGTCCAGGGTTATATAGTGAAGGTGGTTAGAGTTGATGAAAACAGAAACGTCTACAGGCTGAACGCTTTTATTCACGACTACGTTAGCAAGCAGTGGAGGGAGGAGGTAGAGATAAACGTGACAGATTTTCTTGATGATATGTCTGAGGATGAGGCTCTGCTTCTTGACTTTATGGATGAGGATTTCGAACCGGCTGGCAAAGTGATTTCTGGACCATTCGATGTAAATTTCCCCCCTATAGCTCCTTGCTTTGACGTTGAAATGACCCCTAGCGGGATAGTGCTCAGTTTTAAGCAATTATATAGGGAGGTATTCGCTGTTAGGACAGGAAGGAAATTTAAGGAGGAAGTATTTATTCCCGATGAGTATGTGGCTTATCAGTAACGAATCGCGCCTCTCTCCTAAGTTAAGGTGGCTTCTACTAGTTTTTCATAAAGCTTTTTCGCGCCCCCGGCAGAGTGGCTGAACGCGGTTGCATTACTAGGGGGTGGGGTGGGGCCATGCGTATGTGTGGCCAACTGAAGATTCATTTGGTGTACCAAATCGAGGAGGTCACACAGCACCTTCAGAACATTCACCTCTTCTGATCCCAGCCAGGTCTTCGGCGCTTGTAGGCGCTGGATGCCTGCCGTCACGCTTTGACGCATGCCATTGATGCGTTCTTGCAGGTCGCCGCCGATCGTCGCGTTGAATTTCTGTGCTACCACCAGGTTCAGATCGCGGCCAGTCGCCTGGTGCAGATCATCAATCGCCGCCAGGCTTGCGGATCCGCCCGACAACAGCTTCAGCGCGCCCAGGGCCTCAATCGTCTTGATACCCCCGACAGTCTCTATCGAATGGGCATCCACGTTCCTGGTATGGTTCTGGAACTGCTCGCGGTTCGCTAGCGACTCCACCTCGCGCTCGATCGCCTTGTCCTGGATCTTCCCATCCGTCTGGCGTAGCCAGTTGCCGTCCGCGTCCACGCGCTGCTGACAGGCCTCGCTGTGCTGCCAGACCTGGTCGCCTTTCGGTACCCGGGGCAGGCTCAGGCCATGCGGCAGGATCTGCTGGATAAACGGCTTGTGCGGCAGACCGTAGGCGAACGAGACCACAACCGTGGTGCCCTCCTCGGGGAAGCCGAACATGCCGGCTTCCTGGCCGCCCATAAGCGCTGGCAGCGGCAGACTGGTGAACACTGGCAGCGCCGGATCCGGCTCGCCGTTTGGCAGCAGTATCTGGACATCGACGCCGAAGCGCGGGCGAAAGTCGTCACATAACCCAGGGTTGGCGGGGGCATCGGGCACGGCGACCACGCACCCGAAGCGCGGCAAGTGGTAGCCCCCGGTAATTTCTGGAAATTGACGTTCTACTGCGCGCCGGATGATCTCTTCCATCACATACCTAATGTATTCGAGTATTTTGCTTCAGTGAGAAATTGTCCCAGTTTTTTTGGAGAGTCTAAGGGCTGGAATTTCTCTTCGTTTAGTAGTGTGAATATAATCTGTCGGGTGTAGTTTATTATCTTCGATAAGTCATCTTGTTTAATATCATTGCTGCCGGAGTGGACCGCGCTTGAACGGATTCCGTAAAGTCGTTTGATGTCAGAGGCTATGTGAATACACTCTTCGATTGATGAGCCCAGAATTTGCGCTGTCGCTTCGGAAATTTGGGCGACAATGGACGGGGCGAAACCTCCCTGCTCATCAATTTTCAGCAAAGACTCTAAGGCGATCATAGCTTTTATAAAAGCACTTCCCATATTGGGTTCTCGCAAGGCTTGTGCTGTCCAGTCGATGCTACGGCATATTTTCCTTTCTAAAGCATTCGCTGACGCCTCGTTTATCGAAATAAGCTTTCCTATATAAGGAGGCGGGTCTTGGAAGACTGGAGCGCTTAGGTTAACTTCGAAGTTTTCAGGGCTGTCGACGGAGTAGCCGAAGGAGTCGGAAGAGATCGTGTAAGTGAATGATTCTCGGGGGCCTGCATAGTTTACTAGGGAGAACTCGAACGATCTGCTGCCTACAATGAATGTAATCAAAGATTCAAGTTCTTGAAATGCTAAGGTCGCTAGTTCAGATACTTTTCGCGACTCGGCCGCGGTTACTTTGCATTCTGCCAGGATGCGGTGTTTGTTTTCCTTCATAAAGGATGCGTCAAACTCATGCTGGCAGTGCTGCAGGATTATTTCTGAATGCTGCGCCCAGTCGTAAATTATAAACTTACCAATCCGAACAGGTGGGGAGGCTTTATAGAAGCTGGCGCCAGTGACCTCTCGAATTACTGTGACCTCTATGTTAGGCATGTTGGCCACTTCGGATTTCAAAAAGTCTTCGTCGATCTTGCTAAATTTTTTGCTTTCAAATAATTTTTCGGCGCAGAACTTTAGAAGCCTATCCGTGAACCAGCGAAGGGAGACGTAGCGCCATGCAGGGTCTACATAGATAGCTTCGATATTCCTTTTGACCACAGACATGTCGGAGCTCTTCTCAATGAGCAAGTACCCATGGTTCCATGGAATAAGTTTTCGAAATCCTCCTTGAGGGGCATTGACTAATTGGCAGTGTTCAAGAATCTCATTTAGTCGGGTGTGAAAACTCATGATCAACTCCAGTGGGGACTGCAGGCATATTACCGCCACTTGATAGCCATTTGACTGCCAATCAACGCAACGCTTACTATCCCTTCGCCCTGGTTGATCGTTGCTCCAGGTCGCAGCCCGGGAAGGGCCGCGATCATGGCGCTCTGGTTGCCCTGGTAGCTGTCGAACAGCTCGACGGGCAGTTGCAGCGCAGGACGCACGCCGAAATAGCTGTCGGCCCAACTGCCCACGAACACCTCGCCGTCGCCCTGCTGCTGCCACATGAAGTCGGGAATGTCGTAGACCTGGGCCAGGCTTTCCATCGCCTGGTAGCCCGCCGCCAGGCTGTAGAAGTACGGCGCCCGGCTCGAGGCGTAGTGCCGATCGGGGACGCGGAAGCGCCGCCCGGTTTGGCGGCTGGCCTCCTCGAGCACGGCGCGCAGGTCCACATGGCGCAGGTTCATCGGCATCGGCTTGGCCAGGATCGCGGCCAGCTCGCGGCAGAACAGCACCTGCTGTTTCGAGTTCGCTGCAGTACTGCGTCACACCTTTGCCAGCCACTACATGGCTAACGGTGGGGACATCCTGACCCTCCAACGTGTCCTTGGACATTCCTCGCTGGTAATGACGATGCGCTACGCACACTTCAGCCCTGGTCATCTTGCTGAGGTTGTAACACTTAATCCCATTGCGACCTTGGCAGGTGGATGATGAAGGAAGGGCTAGATTGGTGCGCTGTAATCTGGCAAGTGACGGGGGCCAGTACCAGCGGCGACTCCAATGAGTATATGCCGCTGATAGTCGCGGTGATGGCTGGATGTTTCACCGTCGCGGCCGTCATTCTTGGGCGAATTTTCCAAGATTTTTTGGAGCGGCGTAGTGTCAGAGCTTCGCTATTAGCAGAGGTGGCTGCTCTTAGGGATGTAGTCAGAATGCGAGGTTATCTAGGCGATCTTCGGGACACAGCAGAGGAGCTGAGGGGAGAGCTTGGCAGGCAGATGAGGGAAGAAGGGAAAGTCTGGAAGTTCCACATCCCTATAACGTCGGACTACAACCAAATCTATAAGGCGAACCTAAGTCGCTTGGGGGTTTTGTCAGAGCACGAAGCAGTATCTATTGTTCGCTTCCACCTGCTAGCAGAGAGCGTTCGAACGGATGTCTCGGAAGGAGGCATTCTGTATGAAGGTAGCGATGATGAGGAAGATTTCGACGATGCAGCGGACCTGCTGGAGCAGGCAATGGCTTTGGCTGGAGAGCTTGTCGCGAAGCGGTTGCCCTGGTGGAAGCGCGTGCCGCTAAAGATGTGGACACTTTGTGGACGTTGAAAGAGCTTGAAAGACTGCTGAGCATTCTTCCAGAAAGACGAAAGCCCCGCATTGCGGGGCTTCTAAGGTGGTGCCGGCACCAGGAATCGAACCCGGGACCTACTGATTACAAGTCAGTTGCTCTACCATCTGAGCTATACCGGCATAGGCGCGTCATTATAGCGATCGGTTGGCTGCTGTAAACCACTTCCTTGCATTCAACGCGAAATCGCCTAAGTCGCCGCCCTCAAAGGAGAAAATCCTACCAGCCGCGGTGGATGCTGTTGACGCTCGGTTCAGGCTCTGCGGGGTTGAAAAACAGCTTGTGGTTGTCGCAACCGCGCTTGCGGCAGCGGTCGTCCACTCGCAGGGGCAGGCCGCGGTCGCCGCCGAGCTGCATGCCGGGGGTTTCCCAGTCCAGGTTCGAGGTTCTTGGGGTGTAGCTGCTGCTACTGCTGGAGCAGCCGCTCAGGGCCAGGCCAAGGGCCAGAAGGGTGAAAGGCGTGGTGTATTTCACGTGTCGAAATCCGTTCATCTATCAATCTGGGTTGCGAATGCGCTGGATGGTGCCACCGCAGGCCATGTAGCAGCTGTCGTATTCGCGGCCGCAACTGTAGCTGGATGAGCTGCCGAATGGGTAGCTCGGTTGGTAGCAGTTGTGACGCGCTTCCTTCTTGCTCTTGCCGGTCTTGCAGTACTGGTAGGCACGCATTTCGGCCTGGTACAGGGCGCGCTGGCTGTTTTGTTCCAGACGCTCCAGTTGCTGGCAATGCCTGCGCTCGCTCGAGCAGCTGTTGATGCAGTTCATGCCATGCGCGCTGGGCGGTGGCGAATACCTATACGTGTAACTCGGGCCGCAGCCGCTGATCAGCCAGGTGGCCAGCAGTACGGCGAGTAAACCTTTGTGGGGCAAATACATGGGTGTTGCAGTCCTTGATCATTCCTCGCTGAACTCCAGCAGGTCGCCGGGTTGGCAGTTCAGCGCGCGACACAGCTTCTCGAGGGTTTCGATCTTGAAGCCCTTGATCTTGCCGTTCTTCAGCAGCGACAGGTTCGCTTCCGTTATGCCGATGATTTCCGCCAGGTCCTTGGAACGGATCTTGTTCCGGGCCATGACGACGTCGAGGCGGATGATTATCGGCATAAGGGCTGGCTAGACATAACAGTTGTGTTCATCGCTGATGGTCTTGGCGTCACGCATGAGCAGCGAGAAGGCGCAGAGCAGAATGCCTTTCATGATCTCGTAGACAGCCTCGGATGATACACCGATCGACACGCTGAAGCTCCTTTCGCCAGCAGGCAGGTCGATGGCCAGCGCCAAGCCCTCGAAAGTGCCGATCAGCGACCAGAGCAGCGGCGAGCCGATGCACAGCAGGCCGACCCACCAGAGCAGGCGGATGTTGGGCAGGGTCCAGGTCTGGCCCTTGGACAGGCGCATGAAGAAGATGCCGGTCAGTAGCAGGGCGAATGCCGAAATGGCGGTGGGAATCAGGTCGAGGAAGAACACCAGGCCGATCGCCAGGTGAGACGGTTGGTAGCCTTCGGCGAGGAGCAGCGGCATCTGGTCGCCGTAGGCCTGCAGGTAGGCGGAAACCATGGTGGGGTAGTCGAGCAGCCAGAGCATCGGCGTGCCGCCGAACTCGACGGCAGCGGTGGTCCAGGCCAGAAGGGCGGCCAGGGCGCCGATGGTGCGCAATCGGGAGCGCGCATAGGCGACGGATCTACTGTTCATGGGGTGCCTCCGTACAGTGATGAACGGGGTGGATTATTCTTGATAAATTATCGTAATACAATAATTTATTTTTCTGTAATAGCTTTTGCGACGCTTTGCCGCAGTGGGAACTTGAACCAGGTGTGGGAGCGGGTTTACCCGCGAAGAAGACACCGCGCTGCCTGGCACGGGCTACGCCCGTGTTCGCGGGCAAGCCCGCTCCTACAGGGGGATTGGGCTGGCCTTTAGATTTTGAACAAGACAGTTGCTACCAGGGGGTTGCGTCGGATCTGGGATTTGGCTTATGCACAAGCGGCATGCAGGTGCTGCGCGAGAGGCATGCCGAAGCGCTGCGCCGTTGGTCTTTGCGCAAAGGCCTGTTTTTGTTGGCGTTCGCTTACTGAAGGGAATAAGTGAAGCGGGTGAAATAGCCAGTGGATCCAATAAACCGTGAATTTCATCACAAGCTTGTTCACAGAGTTATCCACAGGTTTTCCGGCTATTCCCGCTCCCCCAGCAGCAGTAGGTTGCGCGGAGTCAGTGGATAGCTGCAGAACTCGCCCAGGCGCACGTTGTAACCCTGTTCCTGAAGGAACAGCGCACGATCGAGCACCAGCCACAACTCCAGCGGTCGACGGAACAGGTTGCGCAGTAGTTCGAGGTTGCGCACTTCGGCCAGGCGTTGCCAGCCGGCGGCTTCCAGCGCCGCCCAGTTGGGGTGGCCGTTCAGCGGCACCTGGCGCAGGGCTGCGAGGTCGCGGCAGTAGTCTTCGAAGGATTTGTCCAGCCAGGCGGTTGGCAGCGATGGGGTCGGCAAGTAGTCGTCGCAGTGGCGCTGCTGGCGCTGCAACAGGTCGAAGCCCAGGCGACGGGCCATCGAGGTGTCGCGCAGGCGGCGCGCGCGGGCGCCGGAGGTGACGGTTTCGCTCAGTGGCAGGCCGAGGTCGGTGATGCTCAGTTGCAATGTCGAGGCCTGCGCGGTGCTCGACAGTGCCTGGTAATGCTCGCGCTGGGTGCGGTTGTAGCAGCAGGGTGCGATGGCGATCTGTCGGCAGCCTTGCGCGCTGGCCAGTTGCAGAAGGCGCACGTGCAGGTCGCCGCAGGCGTGCAGGGCGACCACGCTGTGATCGCGGGTCAGGTGGCGAACGCTGTCAGCGGCCATCACATCCTGGTGCAGGTGGTGCGCGGGCAGGTGGTGGTGGTCACTCAGTGCCTGGCCGGCTGCGACGAGCTCGGCGTCGTATTCGAGGCAGGTCAATTGCTGGCCGGGCTGCAGCAGCCGGCGGCCCAGGTGTCCTTTGCCCGAACACCAGTCCAGCCAGTGGGTCGTGGGCTGCTTGAAGCTCAGGCGGCTGCCGAAGGCTTCGATCTGCTGCCACTTGCGGCCGGGCACGTTGACCGCCAGGCGATGACCCGCTGTGTGCAGGTCGGCCAGGGGCAGTTCGGCGACGCGGGATAGCTGCCGGGCCTGGTCCGCGAGTTGCGGGAAGGGCGCGGGGGCGGGCAGTCGTTCGGGGTGCTGTGCGGCGGCTTCGGCTTGCTCCAGGGTGCGGGTGCGCAGCCATTGGGCGAGCTCGGGATGGCGGGATTCCCATTCCAGGCGCAGGGCGGTGAAGGGGCGGGGTTTCCACACGGATTCGTGCTGGAGCAGGAACTGGTCCAGGGCCTGGAAGCGGGCGCTCAGTTGGTCGGGGTGGAGGAATGGGGTCGGGGGCATGGAGGGTGGTCGGTGGTGAGGCCTTCGCGGGCAAGCCCGCTCCTACAACAACCCTCCAATCATGCAGGGCAGCTGTGGCAGCGGACTTACGCGCGAAAGGTCAGCGCGGGTTCAGATCACCGCCCCTGGCAGGCGTCGACGCGCAACCAGCGCTCGAGCAGCTTGAAACCCTGCACCAGGACGAACGAAATCAACAGGTAGAACACGCCCGCCGCAAAGAAGATCTCCACCGGCAGGTAGGTGCGGGCGATGATCGTGCGCGCCATGCCGGTCAGTTCCAGCAGCGTCACGGTACTGGCCAGGGCGCTGGCCTTGAGCATCAGGATCACTTCGTTGCTGTACGCCGGCAGGCCGATGCGCGCGGCGCGCGGCAGCATGATGTAGAACAGTGCCTTGCCGCGCGACATGCCCAGCGCGCGCGCCGCCTCGATCTCGCCCTTGGGGATCGCCTGCAGCGCACCGCGCAGGATCTCGGCGATGTAGGCGGCGGTGTGCAGAGTCATGGTCAGCACCGTGCACCAGAACGGATCGCGCAGGTAGGGCCACAGCGAGCTGCTACGCACCAGGTCGAACTGCGCCAGGCCGTAGTACACCAGGAACAACTGCACCAGCAGCGGTGTGCCGCGGAAGAAGAAGATGTAGCCGTAGGGCAGGGCGCGCACGTACCAGTGGCGCGAGGAACGGGCGATGCCCAGCGGGATGGCCAGGATCAGCCCGGCAACGACCGCGATGGCCACCAGCTCCAGGGTCAGGGTCGCGCCCTGGGCCAGGCGTGGCAGCCACTTGATGATGACTTCCCAGTTCATTGCGCGGCCCTCATGAAGCCGCGAGCGGCGCGTTTTTCAAGGAAATGCATGCCGGCCATGGCGACGATGGTCAGGCACAGGTAGATGCAGGCGGCGACGGCATAGAAGGTGAACGGCTCCTTGGTCACGGTCACGCCGATCTGGGCGTGGCGCATGATTTCTTCGAGGCCGATCACCGACACCAGCGCAGTGTCCTTCATCAGGATCATGAACAGGTTGCCCAGGCCCGGCAGGGCCACGCGCCACATCTGTGGCAGGATGATCCGCGACAGGATGCGCCCCTTCGACAGCCCCAGTGCCAGGCCCGCTTCACGGTGGCCCTTGGGGATCGCCAGGATCGCGCCGCGGAACACTTCCGTGGCGTAGGCGCCGAAGCACAGGCCCAGGGCGATCACGCCCGCGGCGAAGGCGCTGAGCTCCAGGCCGGGCATGTTCAGGGCATCGCCGAGGCTGCTCATCAGCCCGACGGTGCCGAAATAGATCAGCAGGACCCATAGCAGCTCGGGCACGCCGCGAACCAGGGTCGAGTAGGTGCCGCCAAGCCATTGCAGCGGCTTGATCGGCGAGGTCTTGGCCAGTGCGCCGAGCAGTCCAAGGACCAGCCCCAGCAGCAAGGCACAGAGCGCCAGTTTTACGGTCATCAGGGTGCCAGCCAACATGGCCGGACCGAATCCGTGCAGGTCGATATTCATGGGCAGGGTGCGTTCAAGGGACCGGCACCGCGCAGCGGCGGTGCCAGTCGGGGCGTATCAGTAGATGCTGAACGGGAAGTACTTGTCGTTGATCTTCTTGTACGTGCCGTCGGCGATGATTTCCTTCAGAGCAGCGTTCAGCTTCTCACGCAGCGGATCGCCTTTACGCACGGCGATACCGATCTTGTCGCTCTCTTCCACCGGATCGCCCTTGAACTCGTAGTTCTGGCCGTCCTTGCTCTTGAGCCACTCGTACTGCACGTACTTGTCGGCCAGGATGCCGTCGATACGGCCGGCGATCAGGTCCAGGTAGGCGTTTTCCTGGGTGTCGTAGAGCTTCACATCGACATCGCTGCCGTAGTGGTCTTCCAGCCAGGTGCCGGCCAGGGTGGCGCGCTGGGTGCCGATGGTCTTGCCCTTGAGCGAAGCCTTGTCGGTCTTGAAGTCAGCGTTTTTCGGCGCGATGAACTGCAGCTTGTTGGAGTAGTAGGGCTCGGTGAAGTCCACGGCCTGCTTGCGCTCGTCGGTGATCGACAGCGACGACACCAGGAAGTCGAACTTCTTGGCGTTCAGGGCGGGGATGATGCCGTCCCAGTCGGAGGTCACGACCGAGCACTCGACTTTCATCTTGGCGCACAGGGCGTCGCCGATGTCCTTGTCGAAGCCGACCACGTTGCCGCTGGCATCCTTGTTGTTGAACGGCGGGTAGGCCGCCTCGATACCCATGCGCAGTTTTTCCGCGGCCAGGGCGTTGGCCGACATCACCAGCGTGGCGGCAGCGGCCAGGAGGAATTTCTTGTAGGTCTGCATGTGTTGCTCCGTTTAGCGGTGGCTGGACATGAATTGCTTGCAACGCGCCGAGGTCGGGTTTTCGAAGACCTGTTGCGGCGATCCTTGCTCTTCCACGAGGCCCTGGTGCAGGAAGACCACTTCACTGGACACCTGGCGGGCAAAGTTCATCTCGTGCGTTACCAGCAGCATGGTACGGCCTTCGTCGGCCAGTGCGCGGATAACGTTAAGCACTTCCTGGACCATTTCCGGATCGAGCGCCGAAGTCGGCTCGTCGAACAGGATGACCTTGGGCTTCATGGCCAGGGTGCGGGCGATGGCGGCGCGCTGCTGCTGGCCACCGGAAAGTTGGGCGGGATAGCTGTGACGCTTGTCGTGGATGCCGACCTTGTTCAGCAGCGCCTCGGCCGCTTCGATGGCCTCGGCCTTGCTCTGGCCGAGCACGCGGCGTGGCGCCTCGATGATGTTGTCGAGGATCGACATGTGCGGCCACAGGTTGAAATTCTGGAAGACGAAGCCGATTTCGCTGCGCAGACGGTTGATCTGGCGGTTGTCGGCGGCGATCAGGTCGCCGGTCTTGGTGGGCTTGAGCTTGAGCGCTTCGCCGGCGACGAGGATTTCACCCTGGTGCGGGTTCTCGAGCAGGTTGATGCAGCGCAGCAGGGTGGACTTGCCGGAACCGGACGAACCGAGGATCGAGATCACGTCACCGTCGCGCGCGGTCAGCGAAATGCCCTTGAGAATTTCCTGATCGCCGTAGCGTTTGTGCAGATTGCGGATTTCCAGCGCGGGCGTGGCCTGGGCCATGTGCGGTCCTCATGTGTTCGGGTGCGTTCCCAGCTGTTGGCGGCCTTCCTGGCGAGCGCAACGCTAGCATAGCGGCGTAATGGCGGCCAACCGGGTCGCAGCAGGCTCGGGTCGTTGACAGGACAGTTTGTCGCATCGCTGCAGTGCAACGTCGCGCGGATGTCCGCAACACGGTGCGCTTGGCGCCGGAGCCTTGATGAAAAAAGGCGCGATGGTGCCAGTTTTGGGCTAGGGAGGGAAGCGGTTTTGCTTTTGTTCGGTGGTGTGGCCGTGGCTCAAACTGTAGGAGCGGGCTTGCCCGCGAAGGCCACACCACCGACTCAAGGTTGCACGCCGAGGTTGCACCTTTTGTGCCCCTGATCGGTGCAAAGGTGTTACCAAGGACTACCTTTAGTGCATTTGTAAGTGGGTATTTCAGTAATGCACACTTGGCCCGCAGGCCTGGATGGGCATTCGGTCAAACCCTGGCCGAATGCCCGCAAGGCCCCGCCATTCGGGACTGAGGCAATATTCAGACGAATGATTTTCCGCGCTGGCGCACTTATTGCCAGCTGGAAAGCGCCGATTGCCAAGGCGTCTAAATCAACCCCTGGCGCGCTTCGTTATCAGCAATCGGGTGGTCCACTCCTTACAAAGGTAGTTTTATGAGCGGTAAGCACAATTCCAATGACCTCGCTCAGGGGCTCAAACAACGGCATGTCACCATGCTGTCCATTGCTGGCGTCATCGGCGCCGGTCTGTTCGTCGGCTCCGGCCACGCCATCGCCGCAGCCGGCCCGGCGGTCCTGCTCGCCTATGCTGCTGCCGGTACTCTCGTGGTGCTGGTGATGCGCATGCTCGGCGAGATGGCCGTCGCCTCGCCAGACACCGGTTCGTTCTCGACCTACGCCGACCGCGCCATCGGGCGCTGGGCCGGCTTCACCATCGGCTGGCTGTACTGGTGGTTCTGGGTGCTGGTGATCCCGCTGGAGGCCAACGCCGCTGCAGCGATCCTGCATGCCTGGTTCCCGGCCGTCGACCTGTGGGCGTTCTCGCTGGTGATCACCCTGGCGCTGACCATCACCAACCTGTTCAGCGTGAAGAACTACGGCGAGTTCGAGTTCTGGTTCGCCCTGCTCAAGGTGCTGGCGATCATCGCCTTCATCGTCGTCGGCTGCGCGGCCATGTTCGGCATGGTGCCGGGCAGCCAGGTCAGCGGTGTCAGCCACCTGTTCGATACCCAGGGCTTCATGCCCAATGGCCTCGGTGCAGTGCTGGCGGCCATGCTGACCACCATGTTCTCGTTCATGGGCACCGAAATCGTCACCATCGCGGCCGCCGAGTCCAAGGACCCAGGCAAGCAGATCAGCCGTGCGACCAACTCGGTGATCTGGCGTATCTGCCTGTTCTACCTGGTGTCGATCTTCCTGGTCGTGGCCATGGTGCCGTGGAACGATCCGACCCTCGCGGAGAAAGGTTCCTACCAGACCGTCCTGAGCCTGATCGGTGTGCCCAATGCCAAGCTGATCGTCGACATCGTCGTGCTGATCGCCGTGACCAGCTGCCTGAACTCGGCGCTGTACACCTCTTCGCGCATGCTGTTCTCCCTGAGCAAGCGTGGCGACGCACCGGCCGTGGCCCAGCGCACCACCAAGGCGGGCACCCCGCACTGGGCGGTCATGCTGTCGACCGCTGCGGCCTTCCTCTGCGTGTTCGCCAACTTCGTCGCGCCGGCCCAGGTGTTCGAGTTCCTGCTGGCCAGCTCCGGCGCCATTGCGCTGCTGGTGTACCTGGTGATCGCCGTTTCCCAGCTGCGCATGCGTGCCCAGCGTGAAGCGCGCGGCGAGAAGATCTCGTTCAAGATGTGGCTGTTCCCGGGGCTGACCTGGGCGACCATTGCCTTCATCGTGGCTGTGCTGGTGGTGATGGCGCTGCGTGAAGATCACCGGATCGAGATCATCGCGACGGCCTTGCTGAGCATCGCCGTGGTCGCGGCGGGCCTTTTGCTGCACCGCAAGCGCGGTGCTGCCGGGCAGGTGGCGCTGGATAACTGATCCGCATCGCGCAAATGAAAAGGCCGCGTCCTGTGAGGGACGCGGCCTTTTTCATGGGCGGCGAATCGCTGTCTTGCTCAGGCAAAGCCTTGCTGGCGCCAGGCCTCGTATACCGTGACGGCCACGGTATTGGACAGGTTCAGGCTGCGACACCCGGGCCGCATCGGCAGGCGCAGGCGTTGCTCGGCGGGCAGGCTGTCCAGCACCTCGGCAGGCAGGCCGCGGCTTTCAGGGCCGAACAGGAAGGCATCGCCCGGCTGGTAGGCCACTTCATGGAAGGAGTGCGAGGCCTTGGTGGTAAAGGCGAACAGGCGCGGCTGCCCCAGGCTCTCCAGGCATGCTTCGAGGCTCTCGTGGCGCTTGAGCGTGGCATACTCGTGGTAATCCAGCCCCGCACGACGCAGGCGCTTGTCGTCCAGCTCGAAGCCGATCGGCTCGATCAGGTGCAGGTCGCAGCCGCTGTTGGCGCAGAGGCGGATGATATTGCCGGTGTTCGGCGGAATTTCTGGTTGAAAGAGGATGACGTGAAACATGCACGGCTCCAGGCACGAAGATGACGAGCATTCTACCCTCGAACCGGACCCGCGTTCGAAGGCTTGGCCGCGTGTGTTGCTGTCGATGGCGATCGTCGGTGTGATGGTGGGGCTGATGATCGGTCGCCTGACCGCGCCTGACGTACGTGTGCTCGAGCGGGTCGAGGTGGTGCAGGATGGCCTCGACCTGTGGTTCAACGAAGCCCCCAAGCTGCATGGCGAAAACGTCGAAGGGACGGTGGCCGTGGTGTTCCAGGCCGAGGGCAAGGCCCAGCGCGGACAGTTGAGCCTGCAGGGCCGGCCGGTGGGCTGGCGCTTGCAGCAGAGCGAGGAAGGGTTGGTGCTGACGGTGGTTGCCGCGCGTCCTCTGAGCGGCACTTGGGCCGCTGCAGAGGACGCCGGACACTGGCGAGTGCAGGTCAGGCTGCACGAATAAAAGAGGGGATGTCTCGGCCTGCCTGTACCAAGGTCCCCAAAACGGGCGATGTTGCGAATAAAAGAGGGAGTCCCGGCCTGCCTGTACCGAGGTCCCCAAAACGGGCGGTGTTGCGAATAAAAGAGGGAGTCCCGGCCTGCCTGTACCGAGGTCCCCAAAACGGGCGGTGTTGCGAATAAAAGAGGGGATATCCCGGCCTGCCTGTACCGAGGCCCCCGAAACTGGAGATACAGTACCTATTGCAGGGGGCGTGCCAGTTTTGAAAGGCCCGGAAATACTGGGCTTTCAGGGTGGTTTTGCGGGGATTGGAGGGGATTTGTGCCTTGCCGAGGTGCAAGTGGCACAGGATCGGTGCAGAGGAGGGCTGGTGGGGTAGGCAGGCTATGTTTTTGTAGGAGCGGGCTTGCCCGCGAAAAAGACACCGCGGTGCATGGCACGGGCTACGCCCGTGTTCGCGGGCAAGCCCGCTCCTACAGGAGCCGGGCTTGCTTTGGGATCGGATGAGCGCAGCGCGACGCGTCAGGCCTCAGTGATCCTCACCCTCGTCGTCATCCCCGCCATCGACCTTCATCCCCAGCTCCTTGATCTTGCGAGTCAGGGTGTTGCGCCCCCAGCCCAGCAGCACTGCGGCATCGCGTCGGCGTCCGGCGGTGTGCTTGAGTGCGGTCTCGATCATGATCCGTTCGAAGCTCGGCACGGCGCTGTCGAGCAGATTCGACTGCCCGCGCGCCAGGGCCTGGTCGGCCCACTGGCGCAGCGCCTGCTCCCAATTGGTGACCGGCGCGGCATCGTGCGGCAGGTTGAGCAGCTCTGGCGGCAGGTCGCCGATCAGCACCTCGCGGCTGGAGGCCATCACCGTGATCCAGCGGCAGGTGTTCTCCAGCTGACGCACGTTGCCAGGCCACGGCAGGTTGCGCATGAACTCCTCGGTTTCCGGCTTCAGCAGCTTGGGCTCGACCGCCAGCTCCCGCGCCGCGCGGCCCAGGAAGTGGCGGGCCAGGGCCGGGATATCCTCGCGCCGGTCCGCCAGGCGCGGGATGTGGATACGAATCACGTTCAGGCGGTGGAACAGGTCTTCACGGAACTTGCCGGCCTGTACCAGTGATTCCAGGTTCTGGTGGGTCGCGGCGATGATGCGCACATCCACCTTCACCGGTACATGGCCACCGACCCGATAGAACTCGCCATCGGCCAGCACGCGCAGCAGGCGGGTCTGGGTGTCGGCAGGCATGTCGCCGATCTCGTCGAGGAACAAGGTGCCGCCGTCAGCCTGTTCGAAGCGTCCGCGTCGCTGGTTGGCCGCGCCGGTGAAGGCGCCTTTCTCGTGGCCGAACAGCTCGGACTCCATCAGGTCCTTGGGAATCGCCGCCATGTTCAGGGCGATGAACGGCGAAGCCGCACGCGGGCTGTGGCGGTGCAGGGCGTGGGCGACCAGTTCCTTGCCGGTACCGGACTCGCCGTTGATCAGCACGGTGATGTTGGAGTGGCTCAGCCGCCCGATGGCGCGAAACACCTCCTGCATTGCCGGGGCTTCGCCGATGATCTCGGGCGTGCGGGCAAGTACGGGCGGCGCTTCGAGCGCCTGTTGTTCCTGGGCATGCTGGTTGGCGCGCTTGACCAACGACACCGCCTCGTCGACGTCGAACGGCTTGGGCAGGTACTCGAAGGCACCGCCTTGGTAAGACGCCACCGCGCTGTCCAGGTCGGAATGGGCGGTCATGATGATCACCGGCAGGCGCGGGTGCTGTTCGCGAATCTGCGCGAGCAGGTCCAGGCCGCTGGCGCCAGGCATGCGGATGTCGGAGATGATCACGTCCGGCTGCTGCCGGGCCAGGCGACCCATGACTCCGTCGGCACTGTCGAAGCTCTGGGTGGTCATGCCCTCTTGTTGCAGGGCTTTTTCCAGGACCCAGCGGATGGAACGATCATCGTCGACGATCCACACGGTTTCACTACGGCTCATGGGGCTGTGGCTCCTTGTTCCAGGGGCAGGAAGATCGAGAAGGTGGTATGGCCGGCATGGCTTTCACACTCGATCAGCCCCTGATGCTGACTGATGATGTTCTGGGTAATGGCCAGCCCGAGCCCGGTACCGTCCGGGCGCCCGCTGACCATGGGATAGAAGAGGGTGTCCTGCAGTTCCGAGGGAATGCCGGGGCCGTTGTCGATGATCTCGACCCGTGCCACCAGCCTGTGGCGCACATGGCCGATGGTGAACTGGCGCACCGCGCGGGTGCGCAGGGTGATGCGGCCCAGGCGCAGTTCGTTCTGCCCGCTGATCGCCTGCATGGCGTTGCGCACGATATTGAGTACGGCCTGGATCATCTGCTCGCGGTCGATCAGCACGTCCGGCAGGCTCGGGTCGTAATCGCGCACCAGGGTGATGCCGCCCTGGCTTTCGGCCTCTACCAGGCTGCAGACACGTTCGAGCACTTCGTGCACGTTGGTCATCGACAGCGACGGCAGCTTGTTCGAGCCGAGCATGCGGTCGACCAGGTTACGCAGGCGGTCGGCTTCTTCGATGATGACGTTGGTGTAGTCGCGCAGGCCATCTTCGGGAAGCTCGCGGGCCAGCAGCTGGGCTGCGCCGCGGATGCCGCCGAGCGGGTTCTTGATCTCATGGGCGAGGCCGCGCACCAGCATCTTGGTGGTTTCCTGCTTGCTCAGCTGCGCTTCTTCCTTGGTGATGCGCAGCAGGCGGTCGCGCGGGTGGACTTCGAGCAGCAGCAGGGTGTTGCCCTGGTGCAGGATCGGCGTCACGGCGTAGTCGACGGTGATGCTCTGGCCGGTCAACGAGGTCAGTTGGGCTTCGCGCTTGGTGAACGGGTGCGCCTGCTCCACGGCCTGGCGCAGGGAATTGAGCGCCTCGGTCGATTCGGTGAACAGTTCACTGATGAACTGGCCATGGCTGCGCTGGCCGCTGACGGCCAGGAGCATTTCCGCTGCCGGGTTCATGTACTCAAGGCGCAGTTCGCTGTTGAGCAGCAAGGTGGCAGTGGTCAGGTTGTCCAGTAGCAGACGGTGCTGTGCATCGCTGATGGTCATGGGGCGTCGTTGACCTCTTTTGGCGCTGTTCTGGCACATGGCGCCCCTGGTCGAGCCAGGGGCGGGCACGCTGGTATTCCGCTGATAGCCTGAAAATGCAAGAAACAAACCAAGGCTCCGAAAAGAAGCGGAATTGCCCGATAAAGCGCTGGGTATGCGCAAAATCGGCTCAGAAAAGCCTGGTTTACCGATTCTCCTGACCTAATTTGGGTTGCATTGCAGGGCGTTCAGCGGTTTTGTGCACCAATATAGAGCATAGAGCCTCAGGGGCGTTGGCAGAGGTTGGCGGTGGCCCGGATGAGGAACAGCCGACGCGGGGCGTCGCTGGAGCGCAAGGCAATGGCTTCGGCCAGTGCGTGGCCGCACTGCGCGGGAGGTGCCTGGTCGAAGCGGGCGAGGGCGTCGAGCAGTCGGCCTTGCAGCAGGTCCAGGCGCGGACGGATCTCGCTGGCGAGGTCCTGGCGTGGGATGTCGGGGGCTTTTTGCAGCAGGTGCCATTGCGTGAGCAGGTGGTACTGCCTGAGCTTGTTGGCTTCTATCTGGTCACTGAAGAACTGGCTGGCGCGTGCCGGATCCAGCCCGTGCTCGGGGGCAAGCTGGCTCACGTTCAACAGCACCTGTCGTTCGCGAGGGCTGTCCTGCACCGGCTGCTGGCGATCCCATTTATGCAGGGCGACCGCCTGGGCGATATCCAGCCGTTGTTCGATGCTGTCGAGCAGCGGGTCGAAGGTGGTGTCGGGTGGGGTGGCGTTCACGCAGCCGGACAGGGCAATGACGCAGAGCAGGGCAAGTGGCAGTGGGTGCATGGGAATCTCCTGGCAGGTGGAGATGCGAGTGTGGCCAATGCTGCTCGGTGCACCAGTAGGATGCGTCCGAATGGCTTGAGTGTAAAAACAGAAACGGCCTCCCGAAGGAGGCCGTTTCTCTAGACGGTCACGGCGCAAGCGCCGCGCGCATCAAACGCTGTAGTACAGGTCGTATTCCAGCGGGTGAACGAAGGTACGGACCTTGATTTCTTCTTCGGACTTCAGCTCGATGTAGGCATCGATGAAGTCGTCGGAGAACACGCCGCCCTTGGTCAGGAACGCACGGCCCTTGTCCAGCTCTTCCAGGGCTTCTTTCAGGCTACCGCAAACCTGTGGGATTTCCTTGGCCTCTTCAGGCGGCAGGTCGTACAGGTTCTTGTCGGCGGCATCGCCTGGGTGGATCTTGTTCTGGATACCGTCCAGGCCGGCCATCAGCAGTGCGGCGAAGCACAGGTACGGGTTGGCAGCCGGGTCCGGGAAGCGCGCTTCGATGCGGCGGGCTTTCGGGCTGGAAACGTAAGGAATACGGATCGAGGCCGAACGGTTACGGGCCGAGTAGGCCAGCATGACCGGGGCTTCGAAGCCTGGTACCAGACGCTTGTAGGAGTTGGTGGCCGGGTTGGTGAAGCCGTTCAGGGCCTTACCGTGCTTGATGATGCCGCCGATGAAGTACAGGGCGGTGTCGGACAGGCCGGCATAGCCTTCGCCGGAGAAGGTGTTCTTGCCGTCCTTGGAGATCGACATGTGAACGTGCATGCCCGAGCCGTTGTCGCCGTACAGCGGCTTCGGCATGAAGGTTGCGGTCTTGCCGTAGGCGTCGGCGACGTTGTGCACGCAGTACTTCAGGGTCTGGACTTCGTCAGCCTTGGTGACCAGGGTGTTGAACTTCACACCGATCTCGTTCTGGCCGGCAGTCGCCACTTCGTGGTGGTGAACTTCGATGACCAGGCCCATTTCTTCCATGGCGTTGCACATGGCAGTACGGATTTCGTGGTCGTGGTCGCACGGCGGAACCGGGAAGTAGCCGCCTTTGACGGCAGGGCGGTGGCCCTTGTTGCCGCCTTCGACGTCCTGGTCGGTCATCCAGGAGCCTTGTTCGGAGTAGATCTTGAACATCGAGCCGGAGATGTCCGACTTGAACTTCACCTGGTCGAAGATGAAGAACTCAGGCTCCGGGCCGACGAACACGGTGTCGCCGATGCCGGTGCTCTTCAGGAACTCTTCGGCACGCTTGGCGATGGCGCGTGGGTCGCGGTCGTAGCCTTGCATGGTGGACGGCTCGATCACGTCGCAGACCAGGATCAGGGTCGGCTCTTCGGTGAACGGGTCCAGCACGGCGGACGAGTCGTCCGGCAGCAGGATCATGTCGGAAGCTTCGATGCCTTTCCAGCCCTCGATGGAGGAGCCGTCGAACATCTTGCCAGCTTCGAAGAAGTCTTCATCCAGCGCATCGCGAGCCGGCATGGTGACGTGGTGCTGTTTGCCTTTGGTGTCCGTGAAACGCAGATCAATCCACTTGACGTCATGATCTTTGATGAGTTGAACCGACTTCGACATGTTGTCCTCCGGATGGTCTAGGGTGCGCTTGGCCGCTGCCCTGGAAAAAGGGTGTCGCCGGGCGCGGATAGTCGGCCAAGCTTACCTGCATCACAAGGGAGCAAATTGCATGCCAGTGCCCGAAAATGGCGATGGCGCCATGAAAATGGGCGTTTGCGGGCGTTTGGCGAGGGAAGGGTGTGAGGCTGTGCACTCATAAAAGGCATTTCCTTGCGACAATGCTTCATTTTGGTGCGCTTATTTGTGCGTGATGCGTTTTTTGAGGGCCTCTTCGCGGGCAAGCCCGCTCCCACGGGGTTGCCGGTGGGCGCAGATCCTGTAGGAGCGGGCTTGCCCGCGAAAGGGCCTTTGCAAGCGCCATCAATCCCACCCGAAAGCCCTCGAACAAACCTCTGATCAAAAGTTGCTCAAACCTCGAGCCATTTCCGCTATAATTCGCGCCCCTCATTTTCGGCAGGCCCCGGGCGCGCTGTTAACCCAATGAAACTTATCGTCAAAGTCTTCCCAGAGATCACCATCAAGAGCCGGCCGGTGCGCAAGCGCTTCATCCGCCAGCTCGGCAAGAACATCCGCAACGTGCTCAAGGATCTGGATCCGGAGCTCGTGGTCGATGGTGTCTGGGATAACCTCGAAGTGGTCACCCGCATCGAGGACGAGAAGATCCAGCGCGAGATGATCGAACGCCTGACCTGCACCCCAGGGATCACCCACTTCCTGCAGGTGCAGGAATATCCGCTGGGCGACTTCGACGACATCGTCGACAAATGCAGGCAGCACTTCGGCCACCTGCTGGCCGGCAAGCGTTTCGCTGTGCGCTGCAAGCGCGGTGGCCACCACGACTTCACCTCGATGGACGTCGATCGCTACGTCGGCAGCCAGCTGCGCCAGCAGTGCGGCGCCGCCGGCATCGACCTGAAGACCCCCGAAGTGATGGTGCGCATCGAGATCCGCGATCAGCGCCTGTACGTCATCCACAACCAGCACAATGGCATCGGCGGCTACCCGTTGGGTGCGCTGGAGCAGACGCTGGTGCTGATGTCCGGTGGTTTCGACTCCACCGTGGCCGCCTACCAGATGATGCGCCGCGGCCTGATGACCCACTTCTGCTTCTTCAACCTCGGTGGCCGTGCCCACGAGCTGGGGGTGATGGAAGTCGCGCACTACCTGTGGAAGAAATACGGCAGCAGCCAGCGCGTGCTGTTCATCAGCGTGCCGTTCGAAGAAGTGGTCGGCGAGATTCTCGGCAAGGTCGACAACAGTTATATGGGCGTGACGCTCAAGCGCATGATGCTGCGTGCCGCGGCGCGCATGGCTGACCGCCTGGAAATCGACGCCCTGGTCACCGGCGAGGCGATCTCGCAGGTTTCCAGCCAGACCCTGCCCAACCTTGCGATCATCGATTCGGCCACCGACAAGCTGGTGCTGCGCCCGCTGCTGGCCAGCCACAAGCAGGACATCATCGATACCGCCTACCAGATCGGCACCGCCGATTTCGCCAAGCACATGCCCGAGTACTGCGGCGTGATCTCGGTGAACCCGACCACCCATGCCAAGCGCCACCGCATGGAGCATGAAGAGAAGCAGTTCGACATGGCGGTGCTCGAGCGCGCCCTGGAGCGCGCCAAGCTGATCTCCATCGACCACGTGATCGACGAGCTGGGCAAGGATATCGAGATCGAGGAAGTGGCCGAGGCGCTGCCGGGCCAGATCGTCATCGACATTCGTCACCCTGACGCCCAGGAAGACGAACCGCTGCAGATCGAAGGCGTCGAAGTCCAGGCACTGCCGTTCTACGCGATCAACAGCAAGTTCAAGCAGCTCGATGCCAACCGCCAGTACCTGCTTTATTGCGACAAGGGTGTGATGAGCCGTTTGCACGCACACCACCTGCTCAGTGAGGGGCATGCCAATGTGCGTGTTTATCGTCCGGCATAAGACGCCAGGGCTGTATGGCGGCAGCATCCGCCATCGCCCTCCCGACCTGCGGGCCCGCTGAGCCTTTTACCTTCATATTGGCTGCCTAGACTGGCGGCAAACCGAATCCTCTGCACGAGATACAGTTGTGATCGAAAATCTGCGTAACATCGCCATCATCGCCCACGTTGACCATGGTAAAACCACCCTGGTCGACAAACTCCTGCGCCAGTCCGGCACCCTGGAGCGTAACGAGCTCAACGACGAGCGCGTCATGGACTCCAACGACCAGGAAAAAGAGCGCGGCATTACCATTCTGGCGAAGAACACCGCCATCAACTGGAACGGCTACCACATCAACATCGTCGACACCCCCGGCCACGCCGACTTCGGTGGCGAGGTTGAGCGTGTAATGTCGATGGTCGACTCGGTGCTGCTGCTGGTCGATGCCCAGGACGGCCCGATGCCGCAAACCCGCTTCGTAACCAAGAAAGCCTTCGAAGCCGGCCTCAAGCCAATCGTCGTGATCAACAAGGTCGACCGTCCGGGCGCGCGTCCTGACTGGGTTCTGGACCAGATCTTCGACCTGTTCGACAACCTCGGTGCCACCGACGAACAGCTGGACTTCAAAGTCGTCTACGCCTCGGCCCTGAACGGCATCGCCGGTCTGGACCACACCGAAATGGGTGAGGACATGACCGCGCTGTACCAGTCGATCGTCGACAACGTACCTGCGCCGGACGTTGACCGTGAAGGTCCGTTCCAGATGCAGATCTCGGCTCTGGACTACAACAGCTTCCTCGGTGTTATCGGCGTTGGCCGTATCGCCCGTGGTCGCGTCAAGCCGAACACCCCGGTTGTCGCCATCGACACCAACGGCAAGAAGCGCAACGGCCGTATCCTCAAGCTGATGGGCCACCACGGCCTGCACCGCGTCGACGTCGAAGAAGCCCAGGCTGGCGACATCGTCTGCATCAGCGGTTTCGACGAGCTGTTCATCTCCGACACCCTGTGCGCCCCGGACGCGGTAGAGGCGATGAAGCCGCTGACCGTCGACGAGCCAACCGTTTCGATGACCTTCCAGGTCAACGACTCGCCGTTCTGCGGTAAAGAAGGCAAGTTCGTCACCAGCCGCAACATCAAGGACCGTCTGGACAAGGAGCTGCTGTACAACGTAGCCCTGCGCGTTCAGGAAACCGATTCCCCTGACAAGTTCAAGGTATCGGGCCGTGGTGAGCTGCACCTGTCGGTTCTGATCGAAACCATGCGTCGCGAAGGCTTCGAGATGGCCGTTGGTCGTCCTGAAGTGATCATCCGCGAAGTGGATGGCGTGAAGCAGGAACCGTTCGAGAACGTCACCATCGACATCCCTGAAGAATCCCAGGGTAAGGTCATGGAAGAGATGGGCCTGCGTAAGGGCGACCTGACCAACATGGTCCCGGATGGCAAAGGCCGTGTTCGCCTGGAGTACAACATCCCGGCCCGTGGTCTGATCGGTTTCCGTAACCAGTTCCTGACCCTGACCAACGGTGCAGGCATCCTGACCTCGATCTTCGATCGCTACGACACCATGAAGTCGGGCCAGATGTCCGGCCGTCTGAACGGTGTTCTGGTTTCGGTCGAGACCGGCAAGGCCCTGACCTACTCGCTGGAAACCCTGCAGGCGCGCGGCAAGCTGTTCGTCGAGCACGGCCAGGAGATCTACAACGGTCAGATCATCGGTCTGAACAGCCGTGACAACGATTTGGGCGTGAACCCGACCAAAGGCAAGAAGCTCGACAACATGCGTGCTTCGGGCAAGGACGAAGTCATCGCCCTGGTTCCGCCGGTTCGCCACACCCTGGAGCAGGCCCTGGAGTTCATCCAGGACGACGAGCTGTGCGAAGTCACACCGAAGTCGATCCGTCTGCGCAAGAAGATCCTGGACGAAGGCGAGCGTACCCGCGCTGCCAAGAAAGCCAAGAACTGAGTTAGCTCAGGCTGAATGAAAACGCCCCCGGTCGAAAGGCCGGGGGCGTTTTTGTTTGTCTGCAGTTTGTGTTGTGTTTGTACCGGCCTCTTCGCGGGCAAGCCCGCTCCCACAGGGATAGGGCATGCGCAGGACCGGTGGGAGCGGGCTTGCCCGCGAAGAGGCCCGAACCGGCGCTACAGGCCTATCGCCCAACCACCTTGGGCTTGTATGCACAATACCCCGGCCGCGGTCCGACCTTGGGGTGGTTGCGGCAGGTGTCCGGGCGCTTGTCATAAATGGTGCACAGCCGGCTCTTGCGGTCCAGATACATGCAATCGTCGTTGCTCATTCGGGTCAGGGTGAAAATGCCCGACTTCTGGTTGAAGCGCTCGATGATGCCTTCTTTCTGCAGGCGCTTGGCGACGTTCTTCGGCGGCTCGTCCTTCTCGAACTCGTCCACCACGCCGATGCGGATCAGATCCTTGATCTTCACCTCCACAGGCAGGGTACAGCAGGTCGAATGGCAGCCATGGCACATGCTGCTGGTGTAGCGCTGCCAGGTTTCCAGGCGGTCGACTTCGGCGGCGGCGATCAGGGTCGGTTTCATTTTAATAGTGGGCGGATCACGGTCTTGGGGCGCGCGATCATACCGGAGTTGTTCAATTTGTGAACAACCTTTTGCCGGAATCGCCAAGGCGGCATGAAAACTGCGAACCGTAGCCTGTCACTCCCTGTCGAAGGGTCTAGTCTCTTCAATCTCCCTCCGTATTCGTCAACTTGCCCGAGGATGCCGCATGTCCCAGGAACCCAAAGCTCGTGACGCCGAGGTGGCCGCTTTTCGCGCCGCTGTACTGGACAAACTGACCTACGCGGTCGGCAAGGACCCGGAACATGCCTTCGACCATGACTGGTTCGAAGCCATCGCCCTGGCCGCCCGCGATCACATGGTCGACCACTGGATGGACCACACCCGCCAGGCCTACCGGCGCAGCCAGAAGCGGGTCTACTACCTTTCCCTGGAGTTCCTCATCGGCCGGCTGCTGTACGACAGCCTGAGCAACCTGGGCTATCTGGAGATCGCCCGTGAAGCGCTCGAGGTGCTGGACGTGGACCTTGAACGCATCCGCCTGCTCGAGCCCGATGCCGCGCTGGGCAATGGCGGCCTGGGACGGCTGGCGGCGTGCTTCATGGAAAGCATGTCGACCCTCGGCATCGCTGCCCATGGCTACGGTATCCGCTACGAGCACGGGCTGTTCCGCCAGGCCATTGTCGATGGCTGGCAGCAGGAGCAGACCGAGAACTGGCTGGACTTCGGCAACCCCTGGGAGTTCGAGCGCGCCGAGGTGATCTATCCGATCAGTTTTGGCGGCAGTGTCGAAACGCTGCACGACGCCCAGGGTGTTGCCCGGCAGGTCTGGACGCCGGGCGAAACCGTGCGTGCCGTGGCCTACGATACGCCCGTGGTCGGCTGGCGCGGTTCCAGCGTCAACACCCTGCGCCTGTGGCGCGCCCGGGCGCTCGAAGAGTTGCACCTGGAGCGCTTCAATGCCGGCGATCACCTGGGGGCGGTGGCCGAAGTGGCGCGGGCCGAAAGCATCTCGCGGGTGCTTTATCCGGCGGACAGCACCGAAGCGGGGCAGGAATTGCGCCTGCGCCAGGAATACTTCTTCGTCTCCGCGTCGCTGCAGGATCTGCTGCGACGTCACCTGAACATGCACGATGACCTGCTCAACCTGCCGGACTCGGCGGCGATCCAGCTCAACGACACCCACCCCTCGATCGCCGTCGCCGAGCTGATGCGCCTGCTGGTCGACCAGCATGCCATTCCCTGGGAAAAGGCCTGGGAGCTGACGGTCGGCACCTTGGCCTACACCAACCACACCCTGCTGCCCGAGGCCCTGGAAACCTGGCCTGTGGCGCTGATGGAACGCATGCTGCCGCGGCACATGCAGATCATCTACCTGATCAACGCGTACCACATCGACGCGCTGCGGGCCAAAGGGCTGCACGACTTCGACGTGCTGCGCGCGGTGTCGCTGATCGAGGAGGACAACGGCCGCCGTGTGCGCATGGGCAACCTGGCGTTTCTCGGCTCGCACAGCGTCAACGGCGTGTCGGCGCTGCACAGCAAGCTGATGAAGAGCACGGTATTCGCCGAACTGCACAAGCTGTATCCGCAGCGGATCAACAACAAGACCAACGGCATCACCTTCCGCCGCTGGCTGTACCAGGCCAATCCGCAGTTGACCGGCATGTTGGTCGACGCCCTGGGCGCCGAGGTGCTGGACGATCCGGAGGGCAAGCTCAAGGCGCTGGCGCCCCACGCCGAGAAAGCCACCTTCCGCAAGCAGTTCGCCGCCCAGCGCCTGCATAGCAAGCGCGCACTGGCGAGCATCATCCAGGACCGCATCGGCGTGACGGTCAACCCCGAAGCGTTGTTCGACGTGCAGGTCAAGCGTATCCACGAGTACAAGCGCCAGTTGCTCAACCTGTTGCATACCGTCGCGCTGTACCAGGCCATGCGCAATGACCCCGGCACCCCGTGGGCGCCGCGGGTGAAGATCTTCGCCGGCAAGGCGGCAGCCAGCTATCACCAGGCCAAGCTGATCATCAAGCTGACCAACGACATCGCTCGGGTGGTCAACAACGACCCCACCGTGCGCGGGCTGCTCAAGGTGGTGTTCCTGCCCAACTACAACGTCAGCCTGGCCGAGAGCATCATCCCGGCGGCCGACCTTTCCGAGCAGATCTCCACTGCCGGGTACGAAGCGTCCGGCACCAGCAACATGAAGTTCGCCCTCAACGGCGCGCTGACCATCGGCACCCTCGACGGCGCCAACGTCGAGATGTGCGAGCAGGTCGGCGCGGAAAACATGTTCATCTTCGGCCTGACCGCCCAGCAGGTCGAGGCGCGCAAGCGTGCGGGCGATTTTGGTGCAGCGGCGGCCGTGGCCGCCTCCGGGCGCCTGGGCGATGTGTTGCAGGCGATCCGCAGCGGGGTGTTCTCGCCGGATGATCCAGGGCGCTATGCCGGGCTGATCGACGGCCTGGTGGCCTACGACCGCTTCCTGCTGTGCGCCGATTTCGATGCGTACTGGGACGCCCAGCGGCGGGTCGAGGAGCTGTGGCATACGCCGCAGGAGTGGTGGCGCATGGCGGTGCTCAATACCGCACGGATGGGCTGGTTCTCGTCGGACCGCACCATTCGCGAATATGCCACCGAGATATGGAAGGCGTTGGATTAGCAGGGTGTCAGTTCCGGCCCTATCGCGGGGCAAGCCCGCTCCCACAGGTGCACCGTTGGTTTCGGGATCAGCGGGGTGCCTGTGGGAGCGGGCTTGCCCCGCGATCAGGTCGCCGCCGACCAACTGCCTGAACTCATCGCCCGAACCACCGTCTGATCCGCCAGGCGAGTCTCTTCGCTCGCTAGGCTGCCACTCTCCCTGTAAACTGCGGGGGTTTTTCTACCCCTTTCCACTTCGGAGCCATACATGTCCCGCGTTACCCTGAGTCGCTATCTGATTGAGCAGACCCGCAGCAACAACACTCCTGCCGATCTGCGCTTCCTGATCGAAGTGGTGGCGCGCGCGTGCAAGGAGATCAGCCACCACGTGTCCAAGGGCGCCCTGGGCGGCGTGCTGGGCAGCATGGGCACCGAAAACGTGCAAGGCGAAGTGCAGAAGAAGCTCGACGTCATCTCCAACGACATCCTGCTCGAGGCCAACGAGTGGGGCGGCCACCTGGCCGGCATGGCGTCCGAAGAGATGGACAACGCCTACCAGATCCCGGGCAAGTACCCCAAAGGCGCCTACCTGCTGGTCTTCGACCCGCTGGACGGTTCGTCGAACATCGACGTCAACGTCTCGGTCGGCACCATTTTCTCGGTGCTGCGTTGCCCGAACGAATACCTGAGCCAGAACGAAACCCTCAACGAAAACGCCTTCCTGCAACCAGGCACCCAGCAGGTCGCCGCCGGTTATGCGATCTACGGCCCGCAGACCATGCTGATCCTCACCTTGGGCAATGGCGTCAAGGGCTTCACCCTGGACCGCGAACTGGGCAGCTTCGTCCTGACCCACGAAAACATCCGCGTGCCGGAAACCACCGCCGAATTCGCCATCAACATGTCCAACCAGCGCCACTGGGAAGCCCCGGTGCAGCGTTACGTGGGCGAGCTGCTGGCCGGTGAGACCGGGCCGCTGAAGAAGAACTACAACATGCGCTGGATCGCCTCGATGGTGGCCGACGTGCACCGCATCCTGACCCGTGGCGGCCTGTTCATGTACCCGCGCGACGCTCGCGAGCCGAGCAAGCCGGGTAAGCTGCGCCTGATGTACGAAGCCAACCCGATGTCGTTCATCATCGAGCAGGCTGGCGGCGCATCGACCAACGGTTACGAGCGTATCCTCGACATCAAGCCTGAGAGCCTGCACCAGCGTGTGTCGGTGATTCTGGGCTCGAAGGAAGAGGTCGAGCGCGTCACCGCCTATCACAAGGAGTAAGTCATGCTCGCACCTTGGCAGCCGTTGCTGGAGTGGTGGTTCGGTTGGGGCACCAGTGCCCAGGCCGTGGCTGACGAGAAGAGTACGCAGTGGTTCGGCAAGCATCACGATGCCGATGCCCAGGCACTGTTCGGCGATCTGGTCGAACAGGCCCTGGCCGGTGGGCTCGACGAGTGGCAGCAAAGCCCGCAGGGCTGGCTTGGTCTGTTGCTCCTGCTCGACCAGTTGCCGCGCATGATCTACCGCGACACGCCGCGCGCCTTCGAGGGCGACCGGCGTGCCCAGGTGGTGGCCATGCAGGGTTTGCAGAAGGGCTGGGATTATCAGCTGCTGCCGATCCAGCGCGTGTTCGTGCTGCTGGTACTGGAGCACGCCGAGGTGCTGGATTGGCAGAACCTGTGCGTGGAGCGCTACCGGACGTTGCTGGACGAGCAGCCTGAGGCCAATCGTCGGCTGTTCGAAGGCTTCCTGGACTATGCCGAGCAGCACCAGCGGGTGATCGCTCGGTTCGGCCGTTTCCCGCATCGCAATCTGTTGCTGGGGCGGCCGAGTACCAGTGAAGAGATGGACTTTCTGCTGGAGCCGGGCTCCCGGTTCTAAATCAGCGCAGCCTTCTTCGCGGGTTTACCCGCGAAGAAGGCGCCGTCGAACCTTAGATCCTGAAACTCCCCACCAACTGCTTCAACCGATCGACCTGATGCTCCAGGTCGTTGCAGGCACGCAAGGTGCTCTGCAGGTTCTGCACCCCTTGCTGGTTCAGCGTATTGATCTCGGTGATGTCGACATTGATCGACTCGACCACTGACGTCTGCTCTTCGGTCGCCGTAGCCACCGACTGGTTCATGCCGTCGATCTCGCCGATACGTTGGGTCACGCTGCCCAGGCGGTCACCTGCGCGGTTGGCGATCTCGACGCTGTGATCACTGTGCTGCTGGCTCTGGTTCATGGTGCTCACCGCCACTTGCGCGCCAGCCTGCAGTTCCTCGATCAACCCCTGCACCTGCTGCGCCGACTCCTGGGTGCGGTGCGCCAGGTTGCGCACTTCGTCGGCCACCACGGCAAAGCCGCGCCCGGCCTCGCCGGCCCGTGCGGCCTCGATGGCGGCGTTTAGCGCCAGCAGGTTGGTCTGCTGGGAGATGCCGCTGATCACGTCGAGAATCTGGCCGATGTTCACCGTGTGGGCGTTGAGCGTCTCGATGTTGCCGCACGAATCGCTGATCCGCGCCGACAGCTTGTTCATCACATCGATGGTCTGGCCAACCACCTGCTGGCCTTCCGCGGCCAGGTCACGGGCGTCGCTGGAGTGCTGCGAGGCGAGGGCGGCATTCTGGGCGATCTCCTGGGCTGCGGCGCCCAGCTGGTTGATCGCCGCCGCCACGCTGCTGGTGCGGCTGGACTGCTGGTCGGCATTTTCGATGGAGGCGTTGGAGGCACTCACCACTTGGCTGGCCACGGCGTTGACCTGGCCAGTGGCCGAGGCCACTTCGCGGATCGACTCGTGAATACGCTCGACGAAGCGGTTGAACGATTGCCCCAGGCTGCCGAACTCGTCCTGGCCGTGGATGGTCAGGCGCCGGGTCAGGTCGCCTTCGCCCTCGGCGATGTCACGCATCGCGCGGCCCATGACATGCAGCGGCTCCATCAGCACGCGGATCAACAGGCCGAGCAGGGCGATGATCACCACTATCGCGATCAGCGTTGCCACCACTGCCGAGGTGCGCAGTTCGCCCAGCATGGCGAAGGCGGCGTCCTGATCCAGGACCAGGGCGACGTACCAGTCCGCCGGCACGCCATCGACGTGGCTGAAGCTGATGAACTGGCTGCGTCCGTCCGCTTCGACTTCAGCCATGCCCTTGGCGATGCGCGGGGTAGCGTTGGGGTAGAGGTCGGCCAGGGTCTTGAGCGCCAGGTCGGCCTTTGGATGGATGAGGATCTTGCCTTCACCGTTGACGATGAAGGCGTGGCCCTTGCCGCCGAAGTCCAGGGCATTGACCAGGTTGCTGATGGTCTGCAGGTCAGTGTCGACGCCGCTGACGCCGATCAGTTGCCCGGCCTGCTGCACGGGCGTGGCGAGGGTGACCACCAGCTTGCCGGCCGACGCCGAGATATAGGGCTCGGTGATGATGGTCTGGTTGGCGGCGCTGGCGGCCTTGTACCAGCCGCGGGCGCGCGGGTCGTAGTCGGGGGCGCGATTGCCGACCGGCACCGATTGCATGCGGCCATCTTTGCCGCCGAAGTAGGTGAGCTGGAAGTTGCTGGCATACACCGGCAGCGCCAGGCTGCGGTCAAGGCTGGCCTTCTGCGGCCCGTCCACGGCGATCTGCTGGGCCAGTGACTGCAGCAGTTGCATGCGGCTGTCGAGCCAGGTGCGGATGTTGCCCGCGGTCAGGTTGCCCAGGGCTTGCAGGTTGGTTTCGGTGTCGCTGCGCAGCGACTGGCGCTGGCGATAGTCGTTGAACAGCACGAAGCAGGCGAAGGCGACGGCCACCACGAGTGCGGCGGCCACCAGGATCTTGTGGCTGAACTTGAGATTTTTTGTCATGTGCAAGGTCTGCGCAGGCATTTCGGGAGGAGGGTGCGGCAAAAGGCCACATCGCTGAATGCTATGTCGCCTGCGATGAAATAGCCATGAGCGTTTTGTGACAGCACCCGACCAACGGCATGGTACGAAAGCAGGGGTAGCAGGGAACCGGGGAGGCATTTTTGCTTCTAAGCTCTCTGCAGGCCGTCTCGCCTGTTGCATCCATCTCCAGGAGAGCCCTTCATGTCGTTGCGTTCCCTCGCCCTGTTGTCCTTGTTGGTCGTCCTGACCGCCTGCAGCAAGATCAACCAGGAAAACTATTCCAAGCTCAAGGCCGGCATGACCAAGGCCGAGGTCGAGCAGTTGCTCGGCTCGCCGAAGGAGTGCTCCGGAGCACTCGGCATGAGCAGTTGCACCTGGGGCGACGAGAAGAGTTTCATCAGTGTCCAGTACGCCGCTGACAAAGTGCTGATGTACTCCGGGCAGGGCCTCAAATGAAGCGCGTGCACCTGTTGCTGGCGCTGGGGCTTGCGCTGGTGCTCGGCGGTTGTGCCAGCTCGTCGGTGGATTCGCTGGCGCCCAAGACGGCTGGCAACGTCGACCTCAAGCGCTACCAGGGCAAGTGGTTCGAGCTGGCACGCCTGCCGATGCGCTTCCAGGAAGGCTGTGCGCAATCCGAAGCCCATTACAACCTCAGGCCCGATGGCAGCCTGGGCGTGCTCAATCGTTGCCGTACCGAAGGTGACGAATGGCTGCGCGCCGAGGGCCGCGCCGGCATCGAGGAGCCGGGGCGCACCGACAAGTTGTGGGTGGAGTTCGACAACTGGTTCACTCGCCTGGTGCCGGGGCTGACCAAGGCGGACTACTGGATCCTGTACGTGGACGATCACTACCGTACCGCGATTGTCGGCAGCCCCAACCGCAAGTACCTGTGGATCCTGTCGCGAACCCCGAGCCTGCCGGCATGGGAGCGCGAGAATCTGTTGTCGAAGGCTCGCCAGCAGGGGTATGACACCAGCCGGCTGATCTGGCGGGTGTCGGACAAGGCAATCGTTGCCCGGCATTGAGTTGCCGGGTTCCAGATCCAGGCTTGGCGCGATCGAGCAGGTGATCGCGCCGGCTTTCAGCCCAGCAGTGTGCGCAATACCGCTGCGAAGGCCTGCCCGCTTTGCTCTTCCAGCGCATGTCGCCCCTGGCGCACCACCCACTGTCCGTTGACCATCACATCACGCACCTGACGGTCGCTGCCGGCGAACAGCCAGCGGTTGAGGATGCCGTCGCCGCTCGAGGTCGCCAGGTACGGATCCTGCCCATCGAGCACCAGCCAATCGGCACGCTTGCCCACCGCCAGCTCGCCAATCTCTTGCCCCAGGGCCTGCGCACCGCCTGCCAGCGCCGCGTCGTAGAGGGTCCGGCCGACCATCGGCTGGTCGCTGCGGCATAGCCGGTTGCGCCGCTGGTCGCGCAGGCGCTGGCCATACTCCAGCCAGCGCAGTTCCTCGACCACGCTCAGCGAGACATGGCTGTCCGAGCCGATGCCCATGCGCCCGCCCTGGGCCAGGAAGTCGACGGCCGGGAAGATGCCATCGCCCAGATTGGCCTCGGTGGTCAGGCACAGCCCTGCCACCGCGCCGCTGCGGGCCATGGCGCTGACTTCGTCGGCCTCGACGTGGGTTGCATGCACCAGGCACCAGCGCGAATCCACCTCTACGTGCTCGTACAGCCACTGCACCGGGCGACGGCCGCTCCAGCTCAGGCAGTCGTTGACTTCCTTCTGCTGCTCGGCGATGTGGATGTGCACCGGGCATGCCTTGTCGCTGGCGGCCAGCACTTCGGCGATCTGCTGTGGCGTTACCGCGCGCAGCGAGTGGAAACACAGGCCCAGGTGCTGCGCGGGTTGCGCGGCCAGCAGCGGCTTGAGCTGTTGCTGCAGGCGCAGGTACTGCTCGGTGGCGTTGATGAAGCGCCGCTGGCCCTCGTTCGGTGCCTGGCCGCCGAAGCCGGAGTGGGAGTACAGCACCGGCAGCAGCGTCAGGCCGATGCCGCTGGCGCTCGCCGCGGCGCTGATCTGGCGGGATAGCTCGGTGGGATCGGCGTAGGGCTTGCCGGTGTTGTCATGGTGCACGTAGTGGAATTCGGCCACCGAGGTGTAGCCGGCCTTGAGCATCTCGATGTACAGCTGGCGGGCGATGACCTGCAATTGCTCGGGAGTGATCAGGCCGACCAGGCGGTACATCAGGTCGCGCCAGGTCCAGAAACTGTCGTTGGGGTTGCCGACCACCTCCGCCAGGCCTGCCATGGCGCGCTGGAAGGCGTGGGAATGCAGGTTGGGCATGCCCGGCAGCAGCGGGCCGGCCAGGTGCTCGGCGCCTTCGGCACTGGCGTTCGCGTCTATTTTTTCGAGCCGCCCGTCGGCGGACACCTCAAGGCGGACATTGCTGGCCCAGCCTGAAGGCAGCAGGGCACGTTCGGCGAAGTAGGCGGACATCACTCGGTCATCCTGTATCGTTATTTGTATATACATATACAGACGTTTGCCTGCCGGGTAAACTGCGGCAAGCTACCGTCAATCAAATTGCACAAGGATGCATAGCCGTGCCGACACCTTCCGTCTCCGCGCTGGTGGCCCAGATGGGCGAAGGGCCGGCGCCGCTGTATGCGCGGGTCAAGCAGATGATCGTCCAGCAGATCGAAAACGGCAGCTGGCCGCCCCATCATCGCGTCCCGTCGGAAAGCGAGCTGGTCAGCCAACTGGGCTTCAGCCGCATGACCATCAACCGCGCCCTGCGCGAGCTGACCGCCGAGGGCCTGCTGGTCCGCATGCAGGGCGTCGGGACTTTCGTCGCCGAACCCAAGACCCGCTCTGCATTGTTCGAAGTCAACAACATCGCCGACGAGATCGCCGGGCGCGGGCATCAGCACCGCTGTCAGGTGATCGTCCTGGCCGAAGAGCCTGCCGGCTCCGAGCGTGCCCTGGCGCTGGACATGCGCGAAGGCCAGCGGGTGTTCCATTCGCTGATCGTGCATTACGAAAACGGCGTGCCGGTGCAGATCGAGGACCGCTACGTCAATGCACTGATCGCGCCAGACTACCTCAAGCAGGACTTCACCCGGCAGACGCCCTACGCCTATCTGTCCCAGGTCGCCCCGCTGACCGAAGGCGAGCACGTGGTCGAAGCGATCCTGGCTGAGCCTGACGAATGCAAGCTGCTGCAGATCGAGCGTGGCGAGCCGTGCCTGCTGATTCGCCGGCGTACCTGGTCGGGCCGCCAGCCGGTCACCGCCGCGCGCTTGATTCACCCCGGTTCCCGTCATCGCCTGGAAGGACGTTTCAGCAAATGAGCCAGTTGCAGTTGTTGCGTGCCCGCGATTATCCGCGCATGCCCTGGAAGAACGGTGGTGGGTCCACCGAAGAGATCACCCGCGATGCCGGCGTTGGCCTGGACGGGTTCGGCTGGCGCCTGTCGATCGCCGATATCGAGGCCTCTGGCGGCTTTTCCAGTTTCACCGGTTACCAGCGGATCATCACCGTGCTGCAGGGCGATGGCATGCGCCTGTCGGTGGACGGTCACGAAAGCCGGCCGTTGCTACCGTTCGATGCCTTTGCGTTCAGTGGCGAGAGCCAGGTGGCCTGCACGCTTCAGGGTGGCCCGATCCGCGACTTCAACCTGATCTATGCGCCGAACCGGTACGGGGCGCGGTTGCAGTGGTTTGCCGCCAGCACCCGCCTGTTCAGTGCGGCCGAGACCGTGCTGGTGTTCAGTGCCGAGGCGGACTTGCACGTTGCGATCCAGGGGCAGGAGTCGGGGCTTGGGTTGTATGACTGCCTGCAGCTCAGTGGTAACGCGGGCTTGCTCGAGGTCGAGGTATCGGGGCGCTGCTGCGTTATCGAGTTGAGCCCTCGACACGTGTGAGTTTCGAGGGCCCTATCGCGGGACGAGCCCGCTCCTACAGATTCAGCGCTGTCCTGGACCTGTAGGAGCGGGCTCGTCCCGCGATAGGGCCCTCAAAAACCCTGCAAAACAGTTACCCGGTAACGCCCGCAAACAGCGCACCCTGTTACCGAATGCCCCAAGGTGGCGCAAAGCCATTGCCGTCTGAATTCCCACCACATCCTTCCCCCTGATTTTTCTTCCCCCCCTCAAGCCCTTGAGTCACAAGGTCTGCAGCCCATCACCCGAACACCTCTAACCACCCGTTTCGACGACTTGGCAATTCAATTGCATATGCTTGTATGTACAAGTAAAGATAAGTGCGCGATAGTGGATAGGCCGTCCCATCCGCACGGTACTGAACAGCCCCGGCCCGCCGATCTCGTCGGGTTTGAATAGATCGCTCAAGGAGCACCTTTCGTGACTGACAAAAAGCCCACCACCTTCCGTGACGTCGAGATCCGCGCCCCACGTGGCACCCAGTTGAACGCCAAGAGCTGGCTGACCGAAGCCCCGCTGCGGATGCTGATGAACAACCTGGATCCGGAAGTGGCCGAAAACCCCAAGGAGCTGGTGGTGTACGGCGGCATCGGCCGTGCTGCGCGCAACTGGGAGTGCTATGACAAGATCGTCTCCACCCTCAAGGAGTTGAACGACGACGAAACCCTGCTGGTGCAGTCGGGCAAGCCGGTCGGCGTGTTCAAGACCCACAGCAACGCCCCCCGTGTGCTGATCGCCAACTCCAACCTGGTGCCGCACTGGGCCAACTGGGAGCACTTCAACGAGCTGGACGCCAAGGGCCTGGCCATGTACGGCCAGATGACCGCCGGCAGCTGGATCTACATCGGTAGCCAGGGCATCGTTCAGGGCACCTACGAAACCTTCGTCGAAGCCGGTCGCCAGCACTACGGCGGCAACCTCAAGGGCCGCTGGGTGCTGACCGCAGGCCTGGGCGGCATGGGCGGTGCCCAGCCTCTGGCCGCGACCCTGGCTGGCGCCTGCTCGCTGAACATCGAATGCCAGCAGGTCAGCATCGACTTCCGCCTGCGCACCCGTTATGTCGACGAGCAGGCCACCGACCTCGATGACGCCCTGGCACGCATCGCCAAGTACACCGCCGAAGGCAAGGCGGTTTCCATCGCCCTGCATGGCAACGCTGCTGAAATCCTCCCGGAACTGGTCAAGCGTGGCGTGCGTCCGGACATGGTCACCGACCAGACCAGCGCCCACGACCCGCTCAATGGCTATCTGCCGATCGGCTGGACCTGGGAGCAGTACCGCGACCGCGCCAAGACCGACCCGGCTGGCGTGGTCAAGGCCGCCAAGCAATCGATGGCCGTGCACGTGCAAGCCATGCTCGACTTCCAGAAGGCTGGCGTGCCGACCTTCGACTACGGCAACAACATCCGCCAGATGGCCCAGGAAGAAGGCGTGAAGAATGCCTTCGACTTCCCAGGCTTCGTGCCGGCCTACATCCGTCCGCTGTTCTGCCGCGGCATCGGCCCGTTCCGCTGGGCAGCCCTGTCGGGCGACCCGCAGGACATCTACAAGACCGACGCCAAGGTCAAGGAACTGATCCCGGACGACGAGCACCTGCACCGCTGGCTGGACATGGCCCGCGAGCGCATCAGCTTCCAGGGCCTGCCGGCACGTATCTGCTGGGTTGGCCTGGGCCTTCGCGCCAAGCTGGGCCTGGCGTTCAACGAAATGGTGCGCAGCGGCGAGCTGTCCGCCCCGGTGGTGATCGGCCGCGATCACCTGGACTCCGGCTCCGTATCGAGCCCGAACCGTGAAACCGAATCCATGCAGGATGGCTCCGATGCCGTGTCCGACTGGCCGCTGCTCAACGCCCTGCTCAACACTGCAGGCGGTGCCACCTGGGTTTCCCTGCATCACGGCGGTGGCGTGGGCATGGGCTTCTCCCAGCACTCGGGTGTGGTCATCGTCTGTGACGGTACCGACGAAGCGGCAGCGCGCATTGCCCGCGTCCTGACCAACGACCCGGCCACCGGCGTGATGCGTCATGCCGATGCCGGTTACCAGATTGCGATCGATTGCGCCAAAGAGCAGGGTCTGAACCTGCCGATGATTACGGGTTGATCCGCGTCCCAGGGGCTGCTGCGCAGCCCCATCGCGGGACAAGCCCGCTCCTACTGTAGGAGCGGGCTTGCCCGCGAAGGGGCACGCAGTGGCCCCAGGTGATCCACCTTCTTTGCAGGGACTGCCGATTTCCACTTCTTAAGTTTGGGAGCGTCACGCAATGAAAACCAACAAGACCTTGCTTGCTTCGCTGTTCGCCCTTGGCCTGCTCGGCAGCGCCGGTGCCACTCAGGCCGCTACCTGGTGCGAATCCGGCAAACCGGTGAAATTCGCCGGGCTGAACTGGGAAAGCGGCATGCTGCTGACCGACGTGATGCAGTTCGTTCTCGAGAAGGGCTACGACTGCAAGACCGACAGCCTGCCGGGCAACTCCATCACCATGGAGAACGCCCTGGGCACCAACGATATCCAGGTCTTCGCCGAGGAATGGGTGGGTCGCAGCGAGGTGTGGAAAAAGGCTGAGGCAGCCGGCAAGGTGGTCGGCGTCGGCGCACCGGTGGTCGGTGCGGTCGAAGGCTGGTACGTGCCGCGCTACGTGATCGAGGGCGATGCCAAGCGCAAGCTCGAAGCCAAGGCGCCGGATCTGAAGAACGTGGCCGACCTGGCCCAGTACGCCAGTGTCTTCAAGGATCCCGAAGAACCGAGCAAAGGCCGTTTCTACAACTGCCCGGCCGGCTGGACCTGTGAGCTGGACAACACCCAGATGCTCAAGGAGTACGGCCTGGAAGACAAATTCACCAACTTCCGCCCGGGCACCGGCCCGGCGCTGGATGCTGCGGCGCTGTCGAGCTACAAGCGCGGCGAACCGATCCTCCTCTACTACTGGACGCCGACCCCGCTGATGGGCCAGATCGACCTGGTCAAGCTCGAGGAAAAGCCGGGTGTGGACAAGACCGTGTCGATCAAGGTCGGCCTGTCGAAAACCTTCCACGAACAAGCGCCGGAGCTGGTCGGCGTACTGGAAAAGGTCAATATTCCGCTCGACATTCTCAACCAGAATCTGGGGCGCATGAGCAAGGAACGCATCGAATCGCCGAAGCTGGCCAAGATCTTCCTCAAGGAACATCCTGAAGTCTGGCAGGCGTGGGTCAGTGAAGACGCTGCCAAGAAGATCAATGCGGCGCTCTGAGCGTCCTCACCTGATGAGTGGTACCTATGTTCCCTGACAACCTCACATTCTCCATCGCCGACTGGGTCAATGGCTGGGTCGATGCGCTGGTGACCAACTACGGCGATGTGTTCCGGCACATTTCCGACACCCTGCTGTGGGCCATCGTCAACCTCGAAGGCCTGCTGCGTGCGACGCCCTGGTGGCTGATGCTGGGGGTCGTCGCGGTCATCGCCTGGCACGCCACCCGCCGCATCCTGCCGACCCTGGTGATCACCGGCCTGCTGTTCCTGGTCGGCGCTGTCGGCCTGTGGGACAAGCTGATGCAGACGCTCGCGCTGATGCTGGTGGCCACGCTGATCTCGGTGCTGGTGGGCATCCCACTGGGCATCCTGTCGGCGCGCAGCAATCGCCTGCGGGCGGTACTGATGCCGCTGCTGGACATCATGCAGACCATGCCCAGCTTCGTGTACCTGATCCCGGTGCTGATGCTGTTCGGCCTGGGCAAGGTGCCGGCGATCTTCGCCACGGTCATCTATGCCGCGCCGCCACTGATCCGCCTGACCGACCTGGGGATTCGCCAGGTCGATGGCGAGGTGATGGAAGCGATCAACGCCTTCGGCGCCAACCGCTGGCAGCAGCTGTTCGGCGTGCAGTTGCCGCTGGCGCTGCCGAGCATCATGGCCGGGATCAACCAGACCACCATGATGGCCCTGTCGATGGTGGTGATCGCCTCGATGATCGGCGCCCGCGGCCTGGGCGAGGACGTGCTGGTCGGCATCCAGACCCTCAACGTTGGCCGCGGCCTCGAAGCGGGCCTGGCCATCGTGATTCTCGCGGTGGTGATCGACCGCATTACCCAGGCCTATGGTCGGCCACGTCATGAGGTGAGCAAATGAGCACGCAGCCGATCAGCAAGATCGAAGTGAAGAACGTCTTCAAGATCTTCGGCGAGCGCGCCGGGGAAGCCCTGCAACTGATCCGCGAGGCGCGCAGCAAGGAGCAGGTGCTGTCGCAGACCGGCTGCGTGGTTGGGGTCAACGACCTGTCGCTGTCGATCGGCAGCGGCGAGATCTTCGTCATCATGGGCCTGTCCGGCTCGGGCAAGTCCACCCTGGTGCGCCACTTCAACCGCCTGATCGACCCCACCAGCGGGCAGATCCTGGTGGATGGCGAAGATATCCTGCAGTACGACATGGACGCCCTGCGCGAATTCCGCCGACGCAAGATCAGCATGGTGTTCCAGAGCTTCGGCCTGTTGCCGCACCGCAATGTGCTGGACAACGTCGCCTACGGCCTGAAGGTGCGTGGCGAGAGCAAGCAGCTGTGCCAGGAGCGTGCGCTGCAGTGGATCGAGACCGTGGGCCTGAAGGGCTACGAGAAGAAGTATCCGCACCAGCTCTCCGGCGGCATGCGCCAGCGCGTGGGCCTGGCGCGGGCGCTGGCCGCCGACACTGACATCATTCTCATGGACGAGGCTTTCAGCGCCCTCGACCCACTGATCCGCGCCGAAATGCAGGACCAGTTGCTGGAGCTGCAGAAAACCCTGCACAAGACCATCGTGTTCATCACCCATGACCTGGACGAGGCGGTACGCATCGGCAACCGCATTGCCATTCTCAAGGATGGCCGCCTGATCCAGGTGGGTACGCCGCAGGAAATCCTTCACTCGCCGGCCGACGAATACGTTGACCGTTTCGTTCAGCGCCGCGCCGTCGCGGTATGAGGAGCATCATGTCGAAACCTGAAGTCGTGGTGATCGGCAACGGGCCTGTACGGTGGCAGGACATCGCCGCCGTGGCCCGCCATGGCGCGCGCCTGGAGCTGGCACCGCAGGTCTGGGCGCGTATCGACAACGCCCAGGCCATCGTCCGGCGTATCGTCGACAGCGGCGAGCGCGCCTATGGCGTGAACACCGGCCTGGGCGCCTTGTGCAATGTCTCGTTGCAGGGCGAGCAGCTCAGCGCACTGTCGCGCAACACCTTGCTCAGCCACGCCTGCGGGGTCGGCCCGGCGCTGCCGGACGAACAGACGCGGGCGATCATCTGCGCCGCCATCGTCAACTACAGCCACGGCAAGTCGGGCCTGCAGCGTTCGGTGGTCGAGGCGCTGCTGGCGTTGCTCGAACATGGCATTACCCCGCAGGTTCCGTCCCAGGGTTCGGTGGGGTATCTGACGCACATGGCCCACATCGGCGTGAGCCTGCTGGGGGTGGGCAAGGTCAGTTATCGCGGGCGCCTCGTCGAGGCCGCCGAGGCCTTGGCCGATGCCGGGCTTGCGCCTGTGCAGCTGGGGGCCAAGGACGGGCTGTGCCTGGTCAATGGCACGCCGTGCATGACCGGCCTCGCCAGCCTTGCACTGGATGACGCCAGCCGCCTGCTGCAATGGGCCGATGTGATCGGCGCCATGAGCTTCGAGGCCCTGCGCGGCCAGATCGCCGCGTTCGACCCCGAGATCATCGCCCTCAAGCCACACCCAGGCATGCAAGTGGTGGGCGAGAACCTGCGCGCGCTGCTCGATGGCAGTGAAGTGATCGCCTCGAGCAAAGGCATCCGTACCCAGGACGCCCTGAGCATCCGCTCGATCCCGCAGGTGCATGGCGCGGCGCGCGACCAACTGGCCCATGTGGTGCGCCAGGTCGAGGCCGAGCTCAACGGCGCCAACGACAACCCGCTGCTGCTCGGCACACCGGACGATTTCCGTGTGGTCTCGCAGGCCAACCCCCACGGCCAGTCGGTGGCCCTGGCTGCCGACCTGCTGGCGATCGCCATGGCCGAGATCGGCTCGATCGCCGAGCGGCGTCTGGACCGCCTGGTCAATCCGCATGTCAGTGGCTTGCCGGCGTTCCTGGTCAGCAACCCGGGCGTCAACTCGGGGATGATGATCGCCCAGTACGTCGCCGCCTCGCTGTGCGGGCAGAACCGCCAGCTGGCGCAGCCCGCGGTGCTCGACAATTTCGTCACCTCGGGGCTGCAGGAAGATCACCTGAGCATGGGCACCAATGCTGCGCTCAAGCTGCACCAGGTGTTGGAGAACTGCACGCAGATCCTCGCCATCGAGTACCTGCTGGCCGCCCAGGCATTCGAATTCCTCAAGGAACAGCGTTTCGGCGCGGGCACCGACGCGGCCTGGCGCTTGCTGCGCGAGAGCGTGCCTGCCTACCTGCAGGACCGCTGGCTGGCGCCGGACATCGCCAGCACCGCGGCCTTGCTCAAGGATCCACGGTTGCCGCAGCCGCTGCTGGCTGCGCTGCACTAAACAAAATAACAAGGAGCATGAACATGGAAGCTTTGACCCTGACCCCCGGCCAGTTGACGCTGGCCCAGTTGCGCCGCATCCACCAGGCGCCGGTGCGCCTGAGCCTCGATGCCGACGCTGGTGCCGCCATCGACGCCAGCGTTGCCTGCGTCGAGCGCATTCTGGCCGAAGACCGCACGGCCTACGGCATCAACACCGGCTTCGGCCTGCTGGCCTCGACCCGCATCGCCAGCCACGACCTGGAAAACCTCCAGCGCTCGCTGGTGCTGTCCCACGCTGCCGGGATCGGCGCGCCGCTGGACGATGCGCTGGTGCGCCTGATCATGGTGCTGAAGATCAACAGCCTCAGCCGTGGTTTCTCCGGCATCCGCCGCAAGGTCATCGATGCGCTGATCAGCCTGGTCAACGCCGAGGTCTATCCGCACATTCCGCTGAAGGGCTCGGTTGGCGCCTCTGGCGACCTCGCGCCGCTGGCGCACATGTCGCTGGTATTGCTGGGCGAGGGCAAGGCGCGTTACCAGGGACAATGGCTGAATGCCAACGAAGCCCTCGCGGTGGCAGGCCTCGAGCCGCTGACCCTGGCTGCCAAGGAAGGCCTGGCCCTGCTCAACGGTACGCAGGCGTCCACCGCCTATGCGCTGCGTGGCCTGTTCCAGGCCGAAGACCTGTTCGCCGGGGCCATCGCCTGTGGTGCGCTCACCGTGGAAGCGGCACTGGGCTCGCGCTCGCCGTTCGATGCGCGTGTCCATGAGGTGCGCGGGCAACGTGGCCAGATCGACGCTGCCGCCTGCTACCGCGACCTGCTGGGCGACTCCAGCGAGATTTCGCAGTCGCACAAGAACTGCGGCAAGGTCCAGGACCCTTACTCGCTGCGTTGCCAGCCGCAAGTCATGGGCGCCTGCCTTACGCAACTGCGCCAGGCTGCCGAGGTGCTGGCCATCGAGTCCAACGCGGTATCCGACAACCCGCTGGTGTTCGCCGCCGAGGACGAGGTGATTTCGGGCGGCAACTTCCACGCAGAGCCTGTGGCCATGGCGGCCGACAATATCGCCCTGGCCATTGCCGAGATCGGCTCGCTGAGCGAACGCCGCATCTCGCTGATGATGGACAAGCACATGTCGCAGCTGCCGCCGTTCCTGGTGGAAAACGGCGGGGTCAACTCCGGCTTCATGATCGCTCAGGTCACCGCCGCCGCACTGGCCAGCGAGAACAAGGCCCTGTCGCACCCGCACAGCGTCGACAGCCTGCCGACCTCGGCCAACCAGGAAGACCACGTGTCGATGGCCCCGGCCGCCGGCAAACGTCTGTGGGAGATGGCCGAGAACACCCGTGGCGTGCTGGCCATCGAATGGCTGGGCGCCTGTCAGGGCCTGGACCTGCGTGAGGGCCTGAAGACCTCGGCCAAGCTGGAGCAGGCGCGCCAGACCCTGCGCCGCGAGGTGCCGCACTATGACCGTGACCGCTTCTTCGCGCCGGATATCGAGGTGGCGGTGGAGCTACTGGCCGACGGGCGCCTGACCGGGTTGCTGCCCGCCGGAGTACTGCCGAGCCTGTGATCGGTGTCGATGCCATCGCGGGCCGAGCTCGCTCCCGTAGCCGAACCTGCAGGCGCGGGCTCGTCCCGCGATGAGGCAATCAAGAACAACAATAAGGACGAACCATGCAACCAGCACAAGGACTCAAGCGCGGGCTGACCGCCCGACACATTCGATTCATGGCCTTGGGATCGGCCATCGGCACCGGCCTGTTCTACGGCTCGGCGTCGGCGATCCAGATGGCCGGGCCAGCAGTGCTGCTGGCCTACCTGATCGGCGGCGCGGCGGTGTTCATGGTCATGCGCGCCCTCGGCGAGATGGCCGTGCACAACCCCGTGGCCGGTTCTTTCGGGCAGTACGCCAGCACCTATCTCGGGCCAATGGCCGGATTCGTGCTCGGCTGGACCTATGCCTTCGAGATGATCATCGTGTGCATCGCCGACGTCACCGCGTTCGGGATCTACATGGGCTTCTGGTTTCCCGAGGTGCCGCGCTGGATCTGGGTGCTGGGCATCGTGTTCCTGATCGGCGGGCTGAACCTGTGCAACGTCAGGGTGTTCGGCGAGATGGAGTTCTGGCTGTCGCTGCTCAAGGTCGGCGCCATCGTTGCGATGATCGTCGCCGGCTTCGGCATCATGGCGTTCGGCCTGGGCCAGGCCGGTGGCGAAACCAGCGTCGGTGTCGCCAACCTGTTCGAGCATGGCGGCTTCCTGCCCAATGGTGTCGGTGGCCTGATCGCCTCGTTCGCGGTGGTGATGTTCGCCTTCGGCGGCATCGAGATCATCGGCATTACCGCCGGTGAGGCGCAGGACCCCAAGCGCGTCATCCCCAAGGCGATCAACGCCGTGCCGCTGCGCATCCTGCTGTTCTACGTGCTGACGCTGTTCGTGCTGATGTGCCTGTACCCCTGGCCACAGATCGGCACCCAGGGCAGCCCCTTCGTGCAGATCTTCAGCAACCTTGGCATCGGCTCGGCCGCTGCGGTGCTGAACGTGGTGGTGATTTCCGCGGCGGTCTCGGCGATCAACAGCGACATCTTCGGTGCGGGTCGCATGATGTATGGCCTGGCCGAACAGGGCCAGGCGCCGCGCGGGTTCGCGCAGTTGTCCCGGCACGGCGTGCCGTGGCTGACGGTGCTGGTGATGGGCGCTGCTCTGCTGCTGGGGGTGCTGCTCAACTACCTGATTCCGGAAGACGTCTTCCTGCTGATCGCCTCGATCGCTACCTTCGCCACCGTGTGGGTGTGGCTGATGATTCTGGTCACCCAGGTGGCCATGCGTCGGCGCATGAGCCGCGAGCAAGCGGCGGCGCTGGAGTTCCCGGTGCCGTTCTGGCCATGGGGCCCGGCGCTGGCGATTGTGTTCATGTTGTTCATTTTCGGTGTGCTCGGCTACTTCCCGAACACCCAGGCGGCGCTGCTGGTGGGCGTGGCGTGGGTGGTGTTCCTGGTGCTGTCCTACCTGTTGTGGTGCAAGCCGCGCTCAGGGCAGGGCCAGGTCGCCCGGGAGCAGGCCGAACTGCACCGCTGACTTGTGGAGAGCTTTATGAGAACCCTCTGGCAGCACTGCCACGCGGCCACCATGGCCAACGGCAGCTACTCGATCATCGAGGACGCGGCGATCGTCACCAATGCCGGGCTGATCGAATGGATCGGCCCCCAGGCCGAACTGCCGGGCGTCGATGCCGAACGCGTGGTCGACCTGGGCGGCGCCTGGGTCACTCCCGGCCTGATCGACTGCCACACCCACACGGTGTTCGGCGGCAACCGCAGCGGTGAGTTCGAGCAGCGCCTGCAGGGCGTCAGCTACGCCGAGATCGCCGCCCAGGGCGGTGGCATCGCCAGCACCGTGCGTGCTACTCGCGCGGCCAGTGAGGACGCACTGCTTGCCAGCGCCCGTCAGCGCGTTCAGGCGTTGCTGCGCGATGGTGTGACCACCCTGGAGATCAAGTCCGGCTACGGCCTGGACCTGGCCAACGAGCGCAAGATGCTGCGCGTTGCCCGACGCATCGCAGAAGAGCTGCCGGTGACCGTCCGCGCCACCTGCCTTGCCGCCCACGCGTTGCCGCCGGAGTACGCCGGGCGGGCCGACGACTACATCACCCATGTCTGCGACGAGATGCTCCCGGCCCTGGCCGCTGAAGGGTTGGTGGATGCGGTGGATGCCTTCTGCGAGCACCTGGCGTTCTCGCCGGCGCAGGTCGAGCGGGTGTTCATCAAGGCGCGCGAGCTGGGGTTGCCGGTCAAGCTGCACGCTGAACAATTGTCGTCGCTGCATGGCTCCACGCTCGCGGCGCGCTACCAGGCGCTGTCGGCCGATCACCTGGAATTCATGACCGAGGAAGATGCCATCGCCATGGCTCAGGCTGGCACCGTCGCCGTGCTGCTGCCGGGGGCGTTCTACTTCCTGCGCGAAACCCAGTTGCCGCCGATGGACGCTCTGCGTCGGCATGGCGTGAAGATCGCTCTGTCCAGCGACCTCAACCCCGGCACCTCGCCAGTGCTGTCGCTGCGCCTGATGCTGAACATGGGCTGCACCCTGTTCCGCATGACCCCGGAAGAAGCCTTGGCCGGTGTCACCCTGTACGCCGCCACGGCCCTGGGCCTGGGCGACAGCCATGGTTCGCTGGAGACTGGCAAGGTCGCCGACTTCGTCGCCTGGCAGATCGAACGACCTGCCGACCTGGCCTACTGGCTGGGTGGCGACCTGCCTAAGCGCGTGGTGCGCCTGGGCCATGAAATTTCCCACTGAGCGAGGCGTCATGGACAAGGTATTGAGTTTTCATCAAGGTCGCCTGCCGCTGCTGATCAGCATGCCCCACGCCGGCCTCAAGTTGACCCCGGCGGTCGAGGCCGGGCTGGTGGACGAGGCCAAAAGCCTGCCGGACACCGATTGGCATATCCCGCAGCTGTACGATTTTGCCCGTGAGCTGGGTGCCAGCGTGGTGGCGGCGCAGTACTCGCGCTTCGTCATCGACCTGAACCGACCGGACGATGACAAGCCGTTGTATGTCGGCGCCACCACGGGTCTGTACCCGGCGACGCTGTTCGAGGGCGAGCCGTTGTTCAGGGACGGCCAGGTGCCGTCGGCCGACGAGCGTGCCACCTACCTGGAGCAGATCTGGCGCCCTTACCACGGCACGATCCGCCAGGAGCTGGATCGCCTGCGTGCCGAATTCGGTTACGCGCTGCTGTGGGATGCCCACTCGATCCGATCGGTGATCCCGCACCTGTTCGAGGGCAAGCTGCCGGACTTCAACCTCGGCACCTTCAACGGCGCGAGCTGTGACTCGGAGCTGGCCGAACGGCTGGAGAAGGTGTGTGCCCAGGCGCCAGCCTATACCCATGTGCTCAACGGGCGCTTCAAAGGCGGACACATCACCCGGCATTACGGGGATCCGACCAATCATATCCATGCAGTGCAACTGGAGCTGGCGCAGAGCACCTATATGGAAGAGGTGGAGCCGTTCGCCTACCGCGAGGATCTGGCGCGGCCCACGCAGGAGGTGCTGCAGCATCTGCTCGCCAGCGTGCTCGAGTGGGGCAAGATGCGTTACGGCAAGTGAGGCCAGCCCCAGGCCGGAACAAAGCCGGCCTGGGGACGGTGCGGTGTCGCCAACACGTCACTCGCGTTCGGGGTTGGCCTGGATGGTCAGCTCCAGAATCAGGCGGGCCTCTTTTGCGTCCTTGTCACGCTTCAAGTTGTCGAACTCCGGCGCGAGTTGCTCCAGGGTGCTGTCGGGGAACTGCTCGGGCAACTCCAGTACCTGCGCCTGGTACTGCTGTTCGATTGCATCGAAGCGCGCCTGGTTGGTGTGGCGCAGGTAGCGAATCCATTCTTGGTTGCTGGTGGCGTAGTTCAGGAACGATTCGCCCTGTTCTTCGCGGTGCACCTGGTCCACGGCCAACGCCAGTTCGTTACGGCTGACGTCGGCAGATGCCTGATACAGCATGTTGTCGTCCGGTACGCCAAGCTTGAGTTCTTCGTTCAACCCACGTCGATAGGCCAGGCGCACCTCTGCCTCGTCGCGTCCCCTGGCCTTGTCCCGGGCGATCTCGTCCAGGCGGTGCAGGCGGTACAGGCGACGCAGCTCACGGTAGAGCGTGTGCTCCGAGTCTGCCGGCTCGGTCAGCAGGCGCCGGCCGTCGATCAGCAGTTCGATGTTCTGGAACACCAGCAGCGCGCCGTCATGGCAGGTCTGGCTGCCGGTGTCGGGCTGTACCAGGGCCTCCTCGGCCACGGCGTTGAACAGCAGACGCTCCTCGGTAATGACCGAGGCCTTGACCAGCATCAGACGCACGCGCTCGCAGAACGATTGGCGGGTCTGCCCGTTGCGATAGGGGGCGGCCTGGCGCAACCGGCCGACCAGCGCCAGCAGGTTGGCGGCCTCACCGCCTTCTTCGAGGGTATCCCAGGCGCTTTTCAGGGCTTCGTTCTGCGCCTCTGTGCCGAGCAACCAGTCGTCGATGTTGGGCAGATCGTTATCGACCGAAAGCATCGGGTTGTGCAGGTGCCCGCCAGCCATTTCATCATCTGAGGAGGTGAGCAGGAGCAGGTCGTCGGGCATGTCCATGGCGAAGGTGTAGCTGTGCTGGCTGTCCGACGAGGTGCGCGCGCGCATCATGGTGTCCATGCTCAGCGGGTTACCGAACAAGGCGATCGATGAGATCGGGAAGTCGTTGTTGATGTTGCTGAGAATGTGTTCGGGAAGTGCAGTGAGCTGATTTTCACTGAGATCCAGCATGTCCATCGGCAGCAGGCTGTCGACCCAGGTCGGCCAGTGCTGCAGGCCCATGTTGTTCAGGTCGAGGCGGCGCAGGTTGCGCAGCCCTTCGGGCACTTGGGTGATGCTACCCATGCGGTTGCCGCCCAGGTCCAACAGCGTCAGGTTGCTCAAGTGGGCGAGGGTTGCAAGCAGGTTGTCGTTCACCTCCAGGCCCATGTCACGTATCGAGAGGTAGGTCAGGTTTGGCAGGCGCAACAGTGCCGTGGGCAGGGTCTGGGTGGCGCCGATGTACTCCACCAGGTTCAGGCTCTCGACGTTCGGCAGCCGGGCGAAGAACGTGTTCAACTGCTCCGTGGTTCCGCTGGCTCGGGATATGGACAGGTTGCGCACCCGCTCGTTGAAGAAAGCCGGCAACTGTGGCGGGAAATGCCCCAGGTCCATGTCTTCCAAGCGCAAGGTCGTCTGGGTCAGGCCTTGTTCCTGGCTTTGCCAGAAGGTGCTCAACGCGGAGCCGATACGGCGGCGGGCAAGCGTCGCGGCTTGGCTTAGCGGTGCGCTCGAACTGGAGGCGTTGGCCCACTGGTCGATGGCCTCGTGCAGCGCCTGGCGTTGCTGGATGTGTTGGTCCAGGCGGGTGCGCAGGCTGGGTGAGATATCGACCGCGATGTTGGGCGTCGATGTGTCCTGGGCCAGCAGCAGGCGCAGCAATTGGTCATCGCTGATGCGGTTGCCTTCCAGTGAGATGACGGTGCGTGGGCGTGCGTCGGCGTGGCTGCCGAACAGCATGCCAGGCAGTACCCGCAGGTTGTTGTCGCGTAGCGACAGTTCGCCGATGTTCGCCAGTGACCCCAGGCTCAGACCCTGCGGCCATTGGTCGAGGGTCATACGGTCGAGGCCAAGGTAGTCCAGCGTGAGCTCGCGAAAATCCGGGCGGTAGCGTTCTGAAAGGCGGTTGCCGCCGAGGTCCAGGCGACGCAGACGGCGTAGACCGGCGAGGCTGTTGATGTCGCTTTCGGACAGTTGCAGGTTCTGGTTCAGCAGGCTGAGCGATTCGAGCTCGGGGAAGTGCGTGGCCATCAAGCCGACGCTGAACAGTAATTGGGAGGGGGCCGCGGTTTCCGAGTAGGGGCGGCTGATTTCGAGTGAGCGCAAGCCTGGCAACTGTTGGAACAGGTTGTTCAGGTGCCGTTCGTATACTGCCCAACCCACGCTATTGCCGAATGACGGCTCGGTCAGTTGCAGGTGCGTGATCGTTGCGCTGAGGAAGTCGGGCAGGCCTGCGGGGAAGCTGCTGAGGTCGATGCGCTCCAGGTGCAGTGGGGCTTGGGTGTCGCCGAGGCTGGGCAATGCGTTGCGGTGCCAATGATTCATGAAGCGTGCCTGAAGCTCGGAGAACGCTTGGGGCGCAGTGAGGGTGTCAGGGTGGACCGTCGTGCGCCAATCGTCCAGCCAGCGCTGCAGGGTGGTGCGTTGTTCTTGCAGCTGGCGCAGGCGGTTATGGATGTCCGAGCGGTTCATGCCGCTGGTTTCAAGGCGGGTCAGGATCTGTTCGGCCGAGTGGGAGAGGTGTTCCGGCAGTTCAAGGGTGCGGATGATGCGCAGCAGGGTATGGCGTGTGAAATGCCCCCCGGCCGCACCTTGGCCGCCCAGCGGGTAGCCGATGCGTCCGTCGGCCAGGCGCATCGGTGAGCGGTAGCCCGAGTTCAGCGGTTGCATGCCCAGCAGGCGTCTGAGTGCAGGGCGCGGCAGGGGGGTGGCCTGGATCAGGCGTTTCAGGGCAAGGGCTTGTTCGGCATCGTTGCCCGTCAGTGTTTTGCGCAGTGCGGCGGGTATCACTTCGAGCAGCGCGCTGTACAACGAGGCGTGTGTGGACAAGTCGATACCCGTGGCGGCACTCGATTGCGCAAGGTAGCCCGCGGCGGTGCTGACCACGGTCTGGCCCTGCGTGTCGGCTGCACCGATCTCGAAGCTGCCGCCAGGCAGCTGCTCCAGGGTCATGCGGGTGCCGGCTGGCCAGTCGGACAACCGCTCCAGCGTGTACAGCGCCAGCCGCTCGCTATCGGCGTTGCGCACCGAGTCCAGGTACAGCCCCTCGTAGGCCCGCGCCAGGCGCACCTGCTGCTGATAGATGCGTATTTCCTGGGCCAGGCGGTAGGGCACCTTGGCCTGTGCCAGGGTTTGCAGTTCCTCGGGCGTGGCGTGGCGCAGCAGTTCCTCGACGATGACACCCGGTAGTTGCGGGTAGCGCTGGCGGATGACCTCTGCGGATGGCATCGCTGTGCTCGACAAGGCGCTGTAGCGCTTGGCGAATTCGGCCTGGGCCTTGTGTGGCTCGGCGTAGGCGGGCGCCTGGCTGATCTGCTGGTCCAGCTTGAAGCGCGTCAGGGTGTCTTCCAGCAGTGCGGGAAGCCGTTGATTCTCGGTGACGATCCGGCGCAGTACGTCTTCCCGGGTATCGCTGATCTCCAGAATGCGGCTGATGGTTGCATCGTCGAACGCCGTGGCCAGCGGGCTGGCGCGACGCATGAGGGCGGGTGCCTGCCAGGTCAACGGCTGGTCCAGTTCGTGCTGCCAGGCACCGGCACCATTGTGACGCAGGCTGGGCTGGTAGCTCTGCGGGTTATGCGGGTGTTCGAGTCGATACTCACCGGTATGCGCCGCCTGGGTCAGCGAATAGTGGGTGCCGTCCAGCGCCAGCCAGGTCTTGCCTTGGTGGTGGTAAAGGCCGAATTCATCTGGCTGCAGGTCGGCGGGCAACAGGATGTCGTGCGCGAACGGTCGCAGGTCGGGCGCCCACAGGCGGGTCTGGCCATTGGGCAGTTCGATAGGGGTGAGCTCTTCTATGAACGAGGGCGTTTCCACCGCAACGCGCTCGAGCGCCGGTATCTCGCCTGTGCCGCCGGCGGCCCCCAAGGCGGCGGTGAGCGCCACGTTCTCGACCACGTCCATCAGATACTCGAATGCCTGTTGCTGGTCGCCGTTGGCCCAGCTGTCGAGACCCTCGAAAATCTCATAGCTCAGTTGGATCGCGGCCACACCCATCATCACTTGGCCCAACACGGGTACGAAGAAGCCGCTGATGTTGAGGGCGTTGAAGGCCAACTGGGTGAAGTAGGCTCGACGCTTTGTGGCGGTCTTTTCGTCTTCGACGGCGGTGGGCACCGCGTGGAATGCCGCGTCGTCCTTGAGTCGCTGTTGCTTCTGCTCGACCAGGTGCGTGAGCAGCGGCTTGCGAAAAGGCTTCAGGGTTACGGGTACCCAGGCTTCGGGGTCGCGTACCCGCTCGACCTGGCGTTCTTGGCCGTTGGGGGTAGGTTTCAACGTGCTCCAGTCGATGGGCCGCAGACAGTCGATCAGCTTTTCGACGAAGGTGGCGCTGTCACGCGCCGACACTGCGCGCTTGAGCTGGCTGTCCGGCATTTTCCCCAATTGCTCGCGCAAGTGGGCCTGCGCCTCGTGCACCGAGTGGTGCTGTTTCAAGGGTATGGCGCTGCCGGGAAGGTAGGTGACAAGGAGGCCTTTGTACGGCAACAGCAGCGGATCGTAGATCAGCAGTTGTTCGGGGGAGGGGACTGCGCCGATGACCATGGCTCCGGTCAATGGCACCCCGAACAGCGCCAGTGCGGCGCAACGCACCGGGCTGCCCTGGTACTCGGCCGACGTGTCCTCGACGAGGCTGAGCAGTATCGAATGCAGCTCGGCGTCGATCGCTTGGCTGAGGCGGGCTTTGTGCACTTCCACGCGCAAGGCCGCCTGTTCGGTAGCGCGCAGCGCTGGCGCTGCGGTGTTCAACAGGTCGGCGATCAGCGTCTGGTACTGGCCGCCGATATCCAGTTCACGGCTCAGGGCTGCGAACTCATGGGGCGCGATGGCTAGTTGCTTTCCGACAGGAGTGAGGAACCTGAAGACGTTGCTGTCGACTACGGCCGCGCTGAGCGATTGTCCATCCAGCCCATTGGGCTGGGCTTCGGCCTCCTCGAAGTTCTGCAGCGCGCAGTGCAACAGCGATTGAGTGGCCAGCTTCAGCGCGCGCTGCCCGTCGACGACGGGGTCGCCTTCCAGTTGCGCCTTGTAGGCTTCGGCCTTGCTGGCATTGATCAGGTAGTGGGTGGCCACGTCGAGGGATAGCCTGAACCGCGTGTGAATCGCCTGTTGCAACTGCTGGGTGGCGAACGCAGTCAGCGCCGGGAGCGCGCTCATTTGTGCATCGAGCTTTGCACTTTGGGCCTGGTAGTCGGCATAGGCTTGGGCGAGGTCATGGGTCGTGGCGTTGGCCTGCGCGAACCAGGCCGGCGGAGTTTTGAGGGTTTTGCGCATGACGGCGTGCATGCGGGCGGGGGTCGTGCGCATCCACGACGGCATCTTGTGCTCGATCAGGGCGTGGGGCGTGAGGGGGGCTGGCTTGTTCATGGCGGTGTCTCATGGGAAAACACCGATGCTAGTGAGCCACGCAGGCCAGGCTGACATAACAGTTTATGGGGGCCTTGAGACAATGATCGGGCATGCCCATCACACGGGTACATGCTCAAAGCGCAATTCAGGTTTATGATGGCCCTCGGCCGAACAATCCCCACACGGAGTGCGCAATGCAGACCCTCTACCCGCAGATCAAACCCTACGCCCGGCACGATCTGGCCGTGGAAGCGCCGCACGTGTTGTACGTCGATGAAAGTGGTTCGCCTGAAGGTTTGCCGGTGGTGTTCATCCACGGAGGTCCGGGCTCGGGCTGCGACGCCCAGAGCCGTTGCTACTTCGACCCCAACCTCTACCGCATCATCACCTTCGACCAGCGCGGCTGTGGGCGCTCCACGCCGCACGCGAGCCTGGAGAACAACACCACCTGGCACCTGATCGAAGACCTGGAGCGCATCCGCGAGCACCTGGGCATCGACAAATGGGTGCTGTTCGGTGGCTCCTGGGGCTCGACGCTGGCGCTGGCCTACGCCCAGACTCACCCCGAGCGCGTGCATGGCCTGATCCTGCGTGGGATCTTCCTGTGCCGTCCCCAGGAAATCGAATGGTTCTATCAGGCGGGCGCCAGCCGTCTGTTCCCTGACTACTGGCAGGACTACATCGCGCCGATCCCGGCGGATGAGCGCGGTGACCTGGTCAAGGCCTTCCACAAGCGCCTGACCGGCCACGACCAGATCGCCCAGATGCAGGCCGCCAAGGCCTGGTCGACCTGGGAAGGCCGCACCGCCACGCTGCGTCCCAACCCGCTGGTGGTCGATCGTTTCTCCGAGCCTCAGCGCGCGCTGTCGATCGCCCGCATCGAATGCCACTACTTCATGAACAATGGCTTCCTCGAGCCGGACCAGTTGATCCGCGACTTGCCGAAGATCGCCCACCTGCCGGCGGTGATCGTGCATGGCCGCTACGACGTGATCTGCCCGCTGGACAACGCCTGGGAGCTGCACCAGGCCTGGCCGAACAGTGAACTCAAGGTGATCCGCGATGCCGGCCACGCCGCATCCGAGCCGGGCATCACCGATGCCCTGGTACGCGCCGCCGACCAGATGGCCCGTCGCCTGCTCGACCTGCCCCTGGAAGAAGCATGAAGGGCCTGCTGCAGCGTGTACGCGCAGCTCGGGTCGAAGTCGAGGGCGAGATCGTCGGCGCGGTAGACCAGGGTTTGCTGGTGCTGGTGGCGGTCGAGCCTGAAGATACCCGCGAACATGCCGATAAGCTTTTGCACAAGCTGCTGAACTACCGGGTGTTCAGTGACCCGCAGGGCAAGATGAACCTGTCGCTCAAGGATATCGGCGGCGGGCTGCTGCTGGTCTCGCAGTTCACCCTGGCCGCCGACACCCGTAGTGGCATGCGGCCAGGTTTTTCGACGGCGGCACCGCCTGCTCTGGGGGCCGAGCTTTTCGACTATCTTTTGCAGCAGGCTAAGCTTCAGCACTCGAACGTCGAGAGTGGCCGTTTTGGTGCAGACATGCAGGTTCACCTGGTCAATGATGGCCCCGTAACATTTATGTTACAAATATGAGCCGCAAAAACCCCTTGTTTGTAGGAAAACAAGGGGTTTTGTACGATAAATAGTTTGTCCAGCCTGATGCGTTGTAACGCAGCCTGCTGGATAATCGCGCGCTGCGTGAGCCTGCGTTCGCAGGTTCGTTTCACTCTGACTCGAGCATTGTCTGGATCCGTTTGGGGAATCATTGCGCCCTTGCGGGGTCCGAACAGTGCTCGCCAACCCGGCATTGGTCGCTGGCCGTTGGTTTCATGATCTGTTTACGGCGAGGGTTGCTCGTGATTGTAAGTCCCTGTAATGCACCAAGAATCCCCGGCAATCGGCTGCGCACGGCCTTGTTGGCAGGCGCAGCGCTGGTTGGCCTGATGAGCGCAGGCCAGCTGTGGGCATTCAATCTTGACGATGTTGCAGCCAAGGCAAAGGATCTGGCCGGCCAGAAGTACGAAGCACCGAAGAGCAACCTGCCTCCGGTGTTCCGCGACATGAAGTACGCGGACTATCAGAAAATCCGCTTCATCCAGGAAAAGGCCGAATGGGCGAATGACAAGACCCCGTTCAAGCTTTCCTTCTACCATCAGGGCATGCACTTCGACACGCCGGTGACCATCAACGAGATCACCGCCAAGAAGGTCGAAGAGATCAAGTACGACCCGAGCCGCTTCGAGTTCGGCGACGTACCGCATGACGCCGATGCCACCAAGAACCTCGGCTACGCCGGTTTCCGCGTGCTCTACCCGATCAACAAGCCTGACAAGCAGGATGAGATCATGACCCTGCTGGGCGCCAGCTACTTCCGCGTGGTCGGCAAGGGGCACGCCTATGGCCTGTCCGCCCGTGGCCTGGCCATCGACACTGCGCTGCCGTCGGGCGAAGAGTTCCCGCGCTTTCGCGAGTTCTGGATCGAGAAGCCCAAGCCTGCCGACAAGCACCTGGTGATCTACGCGCTGCTCGATTCGCCGCGCTCCACCGGCGCCTACAAGCTGACCGTGCGTCCGGGCGACGACACCATCGTCGACGTCAAGTCCAAGGTTTTCCTGCGTGACCACGTCAGCCGCCTGGGCATTGCCCCGCTGACCAGCATGTTCCTGTTCGGCCCGAACCAGCCGTCGAAGGTGCAGAACTACCGTCCGGCGCTGCACGATTCCGAAGGCCTGTCGATCCACGCCGGCAACGGCGAATGGCTGTGGCGTCCGCTGAACAACCCGAAACACCTGGCCGTGAGCAACTTCAGCGTCGAGAACCCGCGTGGTTTCGGCCTGATGCAGCGCCAGCGTGCCTTCAGCGACTTCGAAGACCTCGACGACAACTACCAGAAGCGTCCAAGCACCTGGATCGAGCCCAAGGGCGACTGGGGCAAGGGCACCGTCGACCTGGTCGAGATTCCGACCGCCGACGAGACCAACGACAACATCGTTGCTTTCTGGAGCCCGGAAACCCTGCCTGAGCCAGGCAAGCCGTTCGAGTACAACTATCGCCTGCACTGGACCATCAGTGAGCCCAAGTTCCAGGCCCAGGACCTTGGCTGGGTCAAGCAGACCCTGCGTTCGACCGGTGACGTCAAGCAAGCCAACCTGATCCGTCAGGCCGATGGCAGCGTGGCCTTCCTGGTCGACTTCGACGGCCCGGTCCTTGCCGCCCTGCCGGCCGACACTGCCGTGCGCAGCCAGGTCAGCGTTGGCGACAACGCCGAGGTGGTCGAGAACAATCTGCGCTATAACCCAGAGATCAAGGGCTGGCGTCTGACCCTGCGGTTGAAGGTCAAGGATCCGAAGAAGTCCACCGAGATGCGTGCCGCGCTGGTACGCGATGTTCCGGTCGAGGCACCGAAGGAAACCAAACCTGCCGAAACCCAGCAGGACAAGGCGGCCGCCAAGCACGCCAAGGCTCAGCATGCCAAGGCCGAGAAAGCCGAGAAGCCGGCCGAGCAACCAGCCGCCGACGCGGCGTCCACCAACGGGGCCCCGGCCACCACCGAGAAGGTGCTGACCGAAACCTGGAGCTATCAGTTGCCTGCCGATGAGTAACTCAAACGCAAGGCCGGAATCGCTTGGCGAGTACCTGGCCCACCTTCCTCTGAGCGACGAGCAGCGAGCGGAACTCGCCAGCTGCTCTTCCTTCAGCGAGCTGCACCAACGCCTGGCGGCTGATCCGGCCGCCAGCGCCACCGAGGCCGTCCAGGCTTCGGTGGGTTCCCGTCTGACCGTCGGCAGCGCCGCCGAGCTCGAAGAGGCCGAGATGCTCGGCGTCGACGGCGGTGGCCGCCTGTGCCTGAAGATCGCCCCGCCGATCAAGCGCACCAAGGTCCTGCCCGAGCCCTGGCGCACCAATATCCTGGTGCGCATGTGGCGGCGCATGACCGGCCGCACCAACGCCCCGCAACCGCCCAAGCGCGAGCTGCCGCCGGCACGCTGGCGCCGGGTCGGCTCGTTGCGCCGCTACATCCTGCTGGCGCTGATGATCGGCCAGACCATCGTCGCCGGCTGGTACATGAAGGGCATCCTGCCGTACCAGGGCTGGTCGTTCGTCGACCTGGAAGAAGTGGTCAACCAGCCGATCTGGGATACCGTCGTGCAGGTCTGGCCCTATGCCTTGCAGACCTCCATCCTGATCCTCTTCGGCATCCTGTTCTGCTGGGTGTCGGCGGGCTTCTGGACCGCGCTGATGGGCTTCCTCGAGTTGCTCACCGGCCGTGACAAGTACAAGATTTCCGGCAGCAGTGCGGGCAACGAGCCGATCCCGGCCGATGCCCGCACCGCGATCGTCATGCCGATCTGCAACGAGGACGTGCCACGGGTCTTCGCCGGCCTGCGCGCGACCTTCGAGTCGGTGGCCGCCACCGGCAACCTGGACCGCTTCGACTTCTTCGTGCTCAGTGACACCAACGACACCGACATCGCCGTTGCCGAGCAGCAGGCGTGGCTGGAGGTGTGCCGTGAGGCGAAAGGGTTCGGCCGTATCTTCTATCGCCGCCGCCGCCGCCGTGTGAAGCGCAAGAGCGGTAACCTCGACGACTTCTGCCGTCGCTGGGGGGGCGAGTACAAGTACATGGTCGTCCTCGACGCCGACAGCGTGATGAGCGGCGAGTGCCTGAGCAGCCTGGTGCGCCTGATGGAGGCCAACCCGGACGCCGGCATCATCCAGACCGGGCCGAAGGCTTCGGGCATGGACACGCTGTATGCGCGCATGCAGCAGTTCGCCACCCGCGTGTACGGCCCGCTGTTCACCGCTGGCCTGCACTTCTGGCAGTTGGGCGAGTCGCATTACTGGGGGCACAACGCGATCATCCGCATGAAGCCCTTCATCGAGCATTGCGCCCTGGCGCCGCTGCCGGGCAAGGGTGCCTTCGCCGGCGCGATCCTGTCCCACGACTTCGTCGAAGCCGCGCTGATGCGCCGTGCCGGCTGGGGCGTGTGGATCGCCTATGACCTGCCGGGCAGCTATGAAGAGCTGCCGCCGAACCTGCTCGACGAGCTCAAGCGCGACCGGCGCTGGTGCCACGGCAACCTGATGAACTTCCGCCTGTTCCTGGTCAAGGGCATGCACCCGGTGCACCGCGCGGTGTTCCTCACCGGGGTGATGTCGTACCTGTCGGCGCCGCTGTGGTTCCTGTTCCTGGTGCTGTCGACGGCGCTGCTGGCAACCAACACGCTGATGGAGCCGCAGTACTTCATCGAGCCGTTCCAGCTCTATCCGCTGTGGCCGCAGTGGCACCCGGAAAAAGCCATCGCGCTGTTCTCCACCACCATCGTGCTGCTGTTCCTGCCCAAGCTGCTGAGCATCATCCTGATCTGGGCCAAGGGCGCGACCGAGTTCGGCGGGCGGATCAAGGTGACCCTGTCGATGCTGATGGAGATGCTTTTCTCCATGTTGCTGGCGCCGGTGCGGATGATCTTCCACACCCGCTTCGTGCTGGCTGCGTTCCTCGGCTGGGCAGCGACCTGGAATTCGCCGCAGCGTGACGACGACTCCACGCCATGGAGCGAAGCGGTACGCCGCCATGGCCCGCAGACCCTGCTGGGTATTGCCTGGGCTGCGCTGGTGGCTTGGCTGAACCCGAGCTTCCTGTGGTGGCTGGCGCCTATCGTCGGTTCGCTGGTGTTGTCGATCCCGGTTTCGGTGATTTCCAGCCGAGTACGCCTGGGCCTGGCGGCCAAGGATGAGCGCTTGTTCCTGATTCCCGAGGAATACGCCACGCCGCACGAGCTGCTGGCAACCGACCAGTACACCCACGAGAACCGCTGGCACGCCCTGAACGATGGCTTCGTTCGCGCCGTGGTCGATCCGCGTCAGAACGCCCTGGCCTGCGCCATGGGTACGGCCCGTCACGGCCAGTCCGATGCGATCGAGTCGCTGCGTGCCGAGCGTATCGCCAAGGCGCTGGAAGCCGGTCCCAAGGGGATCGACGGCAATACTCGCCTGGCCCTGCTGAGCGACCCGGTGGCGCTGTCGCGCCTGCACGAGCGGGTGTGGGCCGAGCAGAACGAGGCGTGGATCAATGTGTGGCGCAACTCCATCGCCAACGATCCGCACTCGCCGCTGCTGCCGCTGCATCCTGAAGGTGAAGGCCAGCCGGCACTCGTCGGCGCCTGATCCATCGCATTCGCGGGCAAGCCCGCTCCTACAGTCATGCGCTGTGGGAGCGGGCTTGCCCGCGAAGCTTTTTCTACCGCCATGATTTTTGGCCAACAAAGTCCCCGCCGGCTCTAGGTCCCAGGGCCTGCATGCGTTAGCATCCGTCCCGACACAACGCACCGGTCGGAACGATCGTGCACACAATAAAATTCTGCGTACTTCTTGTTAGGGGACCTGGTGATGATGAAGAAATACCTGTCGCGCATGCTGCTCGGCGTCACCGCGCTGATCGCGGTCACAACCGCCCAGGCGGGCGCCATCGATGATGCGGTCAAGCGCGGCACCCTGCGCGTGGGTATGGACCCGACCTACATGCCGTTCCAGATGACCAACAAGCGCGGCGAGATCGTCGGCTTCGAGGTCGACATCCTCAAGGCGATGGCCAAGTCCATGGGCGTCAAGCTCGAGACCGTCTCCACTGCCTATGACGGCATCATCCCGGCCCTGCTGACCGACAAGTTCGACATGATCGGCAGCGGCATGACCCTGACCCAGGAACGCAACCTGCGCCTGAACTTCAGCGAACCCTTCATCGTCGTTGGCCAGACCCTGCTGATCCGCAAGGAGCTGGCAGGCGAGATCAAGTCGTACAAGGACCTGAACAACGAGAAGTACCGCCTGACGTCCAAGCTCGGCACCACCGGCGAGATGGTCGCCAAGAAGCTGATCAGCAAGGCCAAGTACCACGGCTACGACAACGAGCAGGAAGCGGTGATGGACGTGGTCAACGGCAAGGCCGATGCCTTCGTCTACGACGCGCCGTACAACGTGGTCGCGGTGAACAAGGCCGGGGCCGGCAAGCTGGTCTACCTGGAAGAACCCTTCACCTACGAGCCGCTGGCATTCGGTCTGAAGAAGGGCGACTACGACAGCATCAACTTCATCAACAACTTCCTGCACCAGATCAAGCACGACGGGACCTACGATCGTATTCACGACAAGTGGTTCAAGAAGACCGACTGGCTGAAGGACATGGAATAAGAGCCCGGACCACAAGCCCTGGCGATGACCCTGACGCGCAGGCAACCCCTGCGCGTTCGCATTTACGGAAGCACCCACGTGATCAAACACAAGAAAGCCCAGTGGCCCTGGCACGCGCTGACCGCGCTGGTGCTGGTGGGCTTGGCGTTCAGTCTGTACATGGCCACCTCGATGATTTCCTACGAGTGGCGCTGGAACCGTGTGCCGCAGTACTTCGCCTTCCAGGCCGAAGACGTGCAGCGCGCCGCGGCCTACGGCACCGTCGAGGAAATCGTCGTGTCCGGCAACGACGCCCGCGTCACGCTCAAGAGCGAGGACGGCGAGGTGCAAGTGCTGGAGGTGGTCAAGGACAGTTTGCAACTGAGCCGTGGTGACGATGTCGCCGAGGGCGACCAGATCGGCGTCACTCGCCACTGGGCGGCCGGCCCGCTGGCCTGGGGCCTGTGGACCACCTTGTGGATCTCGGTGCTTTCCGGGGCCTTCGGCCTGGTGATCGGCCTGTTCGCCGGGCTGTGCCGGTTGTCGAGCAACCCGACCCTGCGCGACCTGTCCACGGTGTATGTCGAACTGGTGCGCGGTACGCCGCTGCTGGTGCAGATCTTCATCTTCTATTTCTTCATCGGCACCGTGCTCAACCTGTCCCGCGAGTTCGCCGGGGTGGCGGCGCTGGCGCTGTTCACCGGCGCCTATGTGGCCGAGATCGTCCGTGCCGGCGTGCAGTCGATCGCCAAGGGGCAGAACGAGGCGGCGCGCTCGCTGGGCCTGAATGCCAGCCAGTCGATGCGCCATGTGATCCTGCCTCAGGCGTTCAAGCGCGTGCTGCCGCCACTGGCAGGGCAGTTCATCAGCCTGGTCAAGGACACCTCGCTGGTGTCGGTGATCGCCATTACCGAGCTGACCAAGAGCGGCCGCGAAGCGATCACCACGTCGTTCTCGACCTTCGAGATCTGGTTCTGCGTGGCAGGCCTGTACCTGCTGATCAACCTGCCGCTGTCGCACATTGCCAGCCGGCTCGAGCGGAGGCTTGCGCAAAGTGATTGAAGTCCGTGACCTGCTGAAAGTCTTCGACACCCGCGGCCAGGTGGTGCGTGCGGTGGACAACGTCTCCACCCAGGTCGCCAAGGGCGAGGTGGTGGTGGTGCTGGGCCCCTCGGGGTCGGGCAAGTCGACCTTCCTGCGCTGCCTGAATGGCCTGGAGCATTTCGACGAAGGCCACGTGGCCATCGACGGGCTGCGCCTGGAAGACCCCAAGACCGACATCAACGCCTACCGCCGTGAAGTCGGCATGGTGTTCCAGCACTTCAACCTGTTCCCGCACATGACCGTGCTGGAGAACCTGTGCCTGGCGCAGAAGGTGGTGCGCAAGCGCAGCAAGGCCGACCGCGAAGCCAAGGCCCGTGCTTTGCTGGAGAAGGTCGGCATCGGCCAGAAGGCCAATGAATACCCCTCTCGCCTGTCCGGTGGGCAGCAGCAGCGGGTGGCCATCGCCCGTGCCCTGGCTATGGACCCGAAGGTGATGCTGTTCGACGAGCCGACCTCGGCACTCGACCCGGAAATGGTCGGTGAGGTGCTGGATGTCATGAAGACCTTGGCTCAGGAAGGCATGACCATGGTCTGCGTGACCCACGAGATGGGCTTTGCCCGTGAAGTGGCTGACCGGGTGCTGTTCTTCGACCATGGCAAGTTGCTGGAAGATTCGGCACCCGCAGCGTTCTTCGCGGCGCCGAAGGATCCGCGGGCCCAGGCGTTCCTGCGCCAGGTGCTCTGACCGGTTCGCTCTTTCCCGGGCAAGCCCAGCCCCTGTAGGAGCGGGCTTGCCCGCGAAAGACGCACCACAGTTCCTACAAGCTGAACCTCCCCACCATCCCGCGCAATTGCTGCCCCAGCTGCTCCAGTTCGCCACTGGAAGTGGCCGTCTGCTCGCTCGCCGAACTGGTGTGATCGGACGCCTCGCGCACGCTGATCACGCTGCGGTTGATCTGCTCGGCCACCACGCTCTGTTCTTCGCTGGCGGTGGCGATTTGCTGGTTCATGCCCTGGATGTTCGACACGGTCCGGGTGATCTGCCCCAGTGCATCGCCCGCTCGGCGACTCAGATCGACGCTCTGCTCGGTCAGGGTCCTGCTGCTGTCGAGCAGCGAGGTGACTTCATCGGTACCTTTGTGCAGGCTCTCGATCAGGTGCTCGATCTCCTCGGTCGACTGTTGAGTGCGCTGGGCAAGGCCCCGCACTTCATCGGCCACCACCGCGAAGCCGCGACCGGCTTCGCCGGCACGCGCCGCTTCGATGGCGGCATTGAGGGCCAGCAGGTTGGTCTGTTCGGAAACCGACTTGATCACATCCAGGATGCTGCCGATCCGTTGGCTTTCCCCCGCCAGGTGTTGCATCGAGGCGAGGCAGCGGTCCATCTGCGTTGCCAGCTGTTCGATACGCGCGATGGCTTCGGCCACCACCTGATCGCCCATTTGCGCCTGCTGGTCAGCGTCGGTTGCGGCCAATGAGGCATGTTCGGCGTTCTGCGCCACTTCCTGCACGGTCGCGCTCATCTGGTTCATCGCCGTGGCCACCTGGTCGGTTTCTTCGCGCTGCTGAGTGATGCGCTCGAGCGTGTCGGCGCTGGCTCCGGCCAGTTGCGAGGCCGCTTGTGACAAGTGCTCGACGCTCTGGTCGATGCCGCCGATCAACTGGCGCAGGCTCAGGGTCATCTCGCGCATGTTGCTTTGTAACTGGCCCATTTCGTCGCGCCGCGCCACCGTCTCCACGTGGCAGAGGTCGCCGCGGGCGATCCGCGCGGCCTGGGCCAGGGTCTGGCGCAAGGGCTGGGTGATCTGCCGAGTGATCAACCAACCGGCCAGCACGCCGACCGCGAGGGCGAGCAGTGCCACGCTGGTCAGTATCGAGCGCGCGGCCACAGCCTCATGGTCGCGTTGTGCGACTTTCTGCTCGGCCAGTGTCACGCTGGCGTCCCTCAGGTCATTACCCATGGTTTCCATGTCGTTCTGCAGTTGTTCGACGCGGATCGCTGCTCGGCGGTATTGCTCCAGGCTGGTCCGGTACTGGGCCAGGGCGAGCGTGGGGCGCGCCATGAGGTCGCTCGGCAATGCGAGCGGGGCGAGCGCCGTGAGCATCTGTTCCAGGCTGACTTGCGCGGCATCGAGCGCCGTATTGCCGACCTGAGCGAAGTCCTCGACGGGCGAGAACGTGTAGGCAGGGACCAGGCTTTGCTGGTTGGCGCTGTCGACCTGGCGCGTGAGCGTGTCCATCAGCCCGAGCAGGTTGCCCTGCGGTTGGTCGGCGGGAAGCTTGAGCAGAGCCTGGGTCTGCAGGTCGTCGATGACTTCATCCAGTATCCGGTCCTTGTCCTGCATGATCGTGCGCAGCTCGGTGCGGCTCCCGACTGCGCGCAGCAGCTCGGCGAAATGTTCGCGCAGGCGTTGCAACTGGCGCAGCTTCTCGCTGAGCAGCTCGCGCGACTGATCGACGCTGCTGCGTTGCTGAAGCAGCGTGAGCCGGCGTTCGAGCTGGTCGAGGATCGCGTCGATGCGTGCCTTGCTGGTGTCGTCGGCCAGCACGCGGTAGGTGATGCGCTCGGCGCGCAGGTCTTTGCTCAGGTCATTGATCTGGATGATCTCGCTGAGCTGCTGCGAGCGAATGATGGCGTCGTCCAGGGCGCGCCAGCCGCTGACGGTGGTGGCGAGGGTGAGCAACAGGACCACGGCGAAGCCGAGGGTGAGCTTGAGGCGGACGCTCATGTTGCCGAGGTGGTGGTTGAGGTATCCGAACATGGCGAGTCTCCATCCATTTGAGAGAAGGGCCATGCTGTTGGGTTGCCAGCATGGCCCTCCTGCTCATCGGCAGAGATCGCGTGAGACTCGACCTGCAAATCGAGTGGGAAAAGTCCTCAATAGCGTGGTGATTATTCCGCGCCCTGCAGGGCAAGCACCCTGCTCAGAGGCGGAAACGTCCCACCAGGCCCTGCAGGTGGGTGCCAAGCCGCGCCAGCTCCACGCTGGAACTGGCGGTCTCCTCGCTCGCCGCCGAGGTCTGGTCGGAAATATCCCGTACATTCATCACGCTGCGATTGATTTCCTCGGCCACCGCGCTCTGCTGTTCGGCCGCGGTGGCGATCTGTTGGTTCATCGACTGGATCGAGGACACGGTGCGGGTGATGGTTTCCAGCGAGCTGCCGGCACGACGGGTCAGTTCCACGCTGCTGTCGGTGAGCTCGCGGCTGCTGTCCATGACGCTGGAGACGCGCTGGGTGCCATTTTGCAGGCTGGCGATCAGCTCTTCGATTTCTTCGGTGGACTGCTGCGTGCGCTGGGCCAGGCTGCGCACTTCATCGGCGACCACGGCAAAACCACGGCCGGCCTCACCCGCGCGGGCGGCCTCGATGGCGGCGTTGAGGGCCAGCAGGTTGGTCTGCTGGGCGACCGACTTGATCACGTCGAGCACGCTGCCAATTTTGTCGCTCTCGGTCTTAAGTTGGTTCATCGCTTCGCTGGAGTGCCCGACTTCGGTGGCCAGGCGTTCGATCTGGGCGATGGCCTCGCCAACCACCCGATCACCCTCGCGAGCCTGCTGGTCGGCCATCAGCGCCGCTTCCGAAGCCTGCTCCGCGTTGCGCGCCACTTCCTGCACGGTGGCTGCCATTTCGTTCATGGCGGTCGCCACCTGGTCAGTCTCGACTTTCTGGTTGTTGACCCCGGCGCTGGTCTGCTCGGTGACGGCCGACAACTCTTCGGCAGCACTGGCGATCTGGGTGACACCGTCGCCGATGCCGCTGATCAGTTCGCGCAGGCTCTGGGTCATGCGTTGCATGCTGGCTTGCAGTTGGCCGAGCTCGTCGCGACGTTGCACCTGCAGTTCCTGGCTCAAGTCGCCGCTGGCCACGCGTTCGGCGGCGCTGAGGGTCTGGCGCAGGGGCACGACGATCTGCCGGGTGATGGCCCAGGCGGCAATGATGCCTAGCAGCAGGGCAAGGGCACTGGCTCCGCCCAGTAGGGTCTTGGCCTGCAGGGCACCACTGTTGCGCACGGCGGTCTGCGATGCGGTCATCTGCGTACCGGCATCCATCAGCACCTGGCCCTGTACGACCATGCGTTGCAAGGTCTGCTCGGCGCTGGCCTGCGCTGCGCCAAACTGGTTCACCGCATCGCGATAGGCGCCCATGGCATTGGCGGCATCATCGAGACTGGCGGCGTATTCGGCGGGCACCCTGGCCGGCAGGGCCTTGAGCACAGCGAGCGCCTGGTCGATGGCATCCAGCGCAGTCTGCTGGAATTCGGCCTTGCCGCTATAGGTGTAGCCGCGCACCTGGAAGCGCGCCTGCTGGAGCAAGGCGCTGGCCTGCACGATCTGTTGATAGAGGCTGATGTCGCCACCTTGCGCAAGGCGTTGCTGCACCTGGCCGATCAGCGCAGCGGCCTTGTCGGCGCTGTCACCCAGCACACTGCGGGCGGCTTCACGGCGCTGGCCGGCCTGCTTGAGCTCGACGAAGGCCTGGCGGTATTGGCGCACGGCTTGACGCTGCTGCTCCAGGCGCTGGTGATCCTGCGGATGCTCGATCTGCCCGAGCATCATCTCGACCTGCTGCTCGAGCTTGCCGAGCGCTTTTTCCAGCTCACCCGCCGATGCGTCGTCGCGATTGCGTTCGTACTGCTGGCGGGCGATGCGCAGGTCCTGGCTGTAGCTGAGGATCACGGAGATGTTGCCCAGCGTGTCACCGCGGTCGATGATCGAGTCCATGCCGCGCCAGCCTGTGGCGGTGATCGCCATGGTCAACAACAGTACCAGGCCGAAGCCGGCCCCCAGTTTGCGACTGACGCTCACGTTTCCCAGCGACTGGACAACCTTTCCGTACATGACGATCTCCCCGGCGACTTGAAAAGCCAGAATTTTCTTGTGTTGCAAGGCCATCGGCCTGTTGGGGAGAAACTTGATGGCAGGATGCTGACCGAATGGTCAGAATATTCGGGAAAGCAGAGCCGTGACCGCTGTTTCCACGCGCAGGATGCGCTCGCCCAGTTGTACGGGGGCCAGGCCGGCCTTGCCCAGCAGTTCCACTTCGTAGGGGATCCAACCGCCTTCCGGGCCGATCGCCAGGGTCACCGGCCCTTGCACCGCGCGGGGACAGGCCGGGTAGGGGCCGGGATGGCCAACCAGGCCGAGAGTGCCGTCGGCGATGGCGGGCAGCCGGTCTTCGACGAAGGGTTTGAAGCGTTTTTCGATGATGACTTCCGGCAGCACGGTATCGCGTGCCTGCTCAAGGCCCAGGATCAGGTTCTCGCGGATGCTGTCCGGCTGCAGGAACGGGGTCTGCCAGAAGCTTTTCTCGACCTTGTAGCTGTTGACCAAGACCAGCCGTGGCACGCCAAGGGTGGCGATGGTCTGGAACAGTCGGCGCAGCATCTTGGGGCGGGGGACGGCCAGCACCAGGGTGAGCGGCAGCTTCGCGGGTGGCTGCTGGTCGAAGCTGACCCGCAGCTCGGCTTCGTGGCCCTCCAGGCGGATCACCTCGGCCTGGCCCATCAGGCCGCCGATGCGGCCTACGCGCAGGTTGTCGCCCACCGCCACGCGGTGGATGTCCTGCATGTGCGTGAAGCGGCGGTCGGCCAGTACGACACGGTCGGCCGCGACGAAGTCGGCCTCCTCGAGCAGCAGCAGGTTCACGCCTGGGTCGCTGGCGGCTGGTCGTTGTGGTCGTCCGCAGCTTCATCCTGCGGATGGCTGCGCTTGCGGATCAGGCCGCCGAACAGCACGCCGATCTCGAACAGCAGCCACATGGGCACGGCCAGCAGCGTTTGCGAGAAGATGTCCGGTGGCGTGAGGATCATGCCGACCACGAAGCAGCCGATGATCACGTAGGGACGGATCTTCTTCAGGTACTTCACATCGACCACGCCGATCCACACCAGCAGCACCACGGCCACCGGAATCTCGAAGGCGACGCCGAAGGCGAAGAACAGGGTCATGACGAAGTCGAGGTAGCTGGCGATGTCGGTCATCATCGACACGCCTTCAGGGGTGGCGCTGGCGAAGAAACCGAAGATCAGCGGGAACACCAGGAAGTAGGCGAAGGCCATGCCGGCGTAGAACAGGATGATGCTGGAGATCAGCAGCGGGATGGCGATGCGCTTTTCATGGCGGTACAGCCCCGGTGCGATGAAGCCCCAGATCTGCTGGAGGATGAACGGGATGGCCAGGAACAGGGAGACGATCATGGTCAGCTTGAACGGCGTGAGGAACGGCGAGGCCACATCGGTGGCGATCATCGTCGCGTTGGCCGGCAAGTGCGCACGCAAGGGCGCCGAGACCAGGGTGTAGATCTGCTGGGCGAAGGAGAACAGCCCGGCGAAGATCAGGAAGATAACGGCGACGCAACGCAGCAGGCGGGTGCGCAGTTCGGTCAGGTGCGAGACCAGCGGCATGGGCTGGTCGTGTTCCGGAGTTTCGCTCATGGGGCTCGGGGCGGCTGGTGCGGCTCAGGGGTGGTCGTGGGCGCCGCAGGGGCGGCATTGGCGTCGGCGGCAGGTGCGGGAGTCTCGCTCGCGGCCGCTGTGTTCACGGGCTGCGCGGGCGGTGTCTGCGGGTTGAGGATGCGCTTGGCTTCCTGTTCCATCTGCAGGATGTGCTCGTTGTGCAACTGGCGGCGGATGTCATCGGCACCGATTTCGCGCTCGACTTCCATCTTGATGCTGTTGAAGCTGCGCTTGAGCCGGCCGATCCACAACCCCGCGGTACGCGCGGCGCCGGGCAGGCGCTCGGGGCCGAGCACCAGCAAGGCAACCAGGCCGACGAGCAGCAGCTCGCTGAAGCTGATGCCGAACATGGGTCAGTCTTTCCGTTGTGGCTCTTGGACCGGCTGAGCCTGGCCCTCGATGGTGTGCGGCTGGTTCAGCGGCGCGGTGTTGTGCGGCTGCTGGGTGGGTTGCACGGACGGCTGGACAGGCGGCGGAGTCTGCTCGGCAGGCTTGCTCTCTTCCTCGTTCATGGCCTTGCGAAAGCCCTTGATCGATTCGCCCAGGTCACTGCCGAAGTTCTTCAGCTTCTTGGTGCCGAACACCAGCACCACGACGACCAGCAGGACGATCCAGTGTTTCCAGTCAAAGATACCCATGGTGTACTCCCTTGAATGATGTGAAGCCTGAGCGGGCGTTATCGCGGGGGCGAGCCCGCTCCTGCAGGGGCATGGCGATCAGGTCGGTTGGCGCGCGGCCTTCTCGTCATGGCCGGAAAGCCCGAAGCGGCGGTCGAGTTCGTCCAGTACCGCCTGTGGATGCTGCCCCAGTGCGCTGAGCATCACCAGGCTATGAAACCACAGGTCGGCGGTTTCATAGATGACATCACTGTAATCCTTGCTCACGGCGGCGTCCTTGGCGGCGATGATCGTCTCGATCGACTCTTCGCCAAGCTTTTCCAGAATCTTGTTCAGGCCCTTGTGGTAGAGGCTCGCCACGTAGGAGCTGTCGGGGGCCGCCTGCTTGCGTTGCTCGAGCACTTCGGCCAGGCGATCAAGTGTGTCGCTCATGTTCAGTGCCCCGCGTGGTAGATGGTGTCAGGATCTTTCAGAACCGGGTCTACGATCTTCCACTCACCGTTTTCGAAGACGCGATAGAAGCAGCTTTCACGGCCGGTATGGCAGGCGATATGGCCCAGTTGCTCGACCATCAGGATGACCACGTCGGCGTCGCAATCCAGGCGCAGTTCATGCAGTTTCTGCACATGGCCGGACTCTTCGCCCTTGCGCCACAGCTTGCCTCGCGAGCGCGACCAGTAGATGGCGCGGTTCTCGGCGGCAGTCAGGGCGAGCGATTCACGGTTCATCCAGGCCATCATCAGCACGCGCCCGGTCTTGTGGTCCTGGGCGATCGCCGGTACCAGGCCATCGCTGTTCCACTTGATCTCGTCCAGCCAGTCTTTCATCGTCGACTCCAAAACAGGCCCGCTCCCGTACCGGGCCCTTTGCGCCTAGTGTGCCAGCCAGCAGCGCGGCTGGCTATCGGCGCACGATCAGGTAGAGCCCGGCAACCAGCATCAGCCACGCCGGCCAGGCGGCCGGAGCGCTGAGGCTCGCGGCACCGGCGGCCAGGGTCGCGCCGCCACCGAGCAGGCCGGCACCGAGCAGGCGCAGTGCCCAGTTGTCGCCCGCACGGCGACGCTCCGGCAGTTGCGGGTCGTGCAGGTGCGGTTGCGACAGGCGTTCGAGCAGGTCGCGGGTCATGTCGGCCAGGTGCGGCAACTGCTCGGCCTGGCTGTAGAGGTTGCCGAACACCGCCTTGGGGCTCATGCGTTCGCGCATCCAGCGTTCCAGATAGGGTTTGGCGGTGCTCCACAGGTCCAGGTCGGGGTACAGCTGGCGCCCCAGGCCTTCGATGTTGAGCAGGGTTTTCTGCAGCAGTACCAACTGCGGCTGAACTTCCATATTGAAGCGGCGGGCCGTCTGGAACAGACGCATCAGCACCTGGCCGAAGGAAATATCCTTTAACGGTTTTTCGAAGATCGGCTCGCACACGGTGCGGATCGCCGCTTCGAATTCGTTGACCTTGGTGTGCGCCGGCACCCAGCCCGAATCGATGTGCAACTGCGCCACGCGGCGGTAGTCGCGCTTGAAGAAGGCGATCAGGTTGCGTGCCAGGTAGTCCTGGTCTTCGGCGGTCAGGCTGCCGACGATGCCGCAGTCGATGGCGATGTACTGCGGGCTCCACGGCTTGACCGTGCTGACGAAGATGTTGCCCGGGTGCATGTCGGCGTGGAAGAAGCTGTCACGGAACACCTGGGTGAAGAACACCTCGACGCCGCGCTCGGCCAAAAGCTTCATGTCGGTGCGCTGGTCGGCCAGGGTGGCCATGTCGGTGACCGGCACGCCGTAGATGCGCTCCATTACCAGCACTTTCGGGCGGCACAGGTCCCAGTACACCTGCGGCACGTACATCAGCTCCGAGCCTTCGAAGTTGCGGCGCAGTTGGCTGGCGTTGGCCGCTTCGCGCAGCAGGTCGAGCTCGTCGTAGATGGTCTTTTCGTAGTCACTGACCACTTCCACCGGGTGCAGGCGGCGCGCATCGGCGGAGGCCCGTTCGGCAACCTTGGCGATCAGGAACAACCACGCCAGGTCCTGGGCGATCACGGGCTTGAGGCCCGGGCGAACCACCTTCACGACCACCTCTTCGCCGGTCTTGAGGCGTGCGGCATGGACCTGGGCGACCGAGGCGGAGGCCAGCGGTTCGACGTCGAAGCGGCTGAACACCTCGCCGACTTTCGCGCCGAGCTGCGCTTCGATCAGCGCCACGGCTTTCTGTGGGTCGAACGGTGGCACGCGGTCCTGCAGCAGCATCAACTCGTCGGCGACGTCCGTTGGCAGCAGGTCGCGGCGGGTGGAGAGCAGTTGGCCGAACTTGATGAAGATCGGCCCCAGGTCCTGCAGGGCCAGGCGCAGGCGCGCGCCCCGGCTGAGCTCGCTGGGCTTGCGCGGCAGCCAGCGCCAGGGCATCAGCAGGCGCAGGCTGAGCAGCCACCAGGGCAGGGGCAGGTCGAACAGCAGGTCATCGAGACGGTAGCGGATCACGACGCGCTGGATGCGCAACAGACGGCGGACGGCGAGCAGCTTCATGCGTTATCGCTGGAATCAAGAGTGTGGGAAAGGCGACGGATGCGCGCCTCGAGACGTTCGATATCGACCTTCAGCGCATCGAGCTCGCTGAATGCCGCTTCGGCTTCGCGCTGCCCGACCAGGGTGCGCGATTCCTCGGCGAGGTATTCGGACAGGTTCTGGCTGAAGCGCGACAGGCCTTGCCGGGTCCAGCGTGCGCGCAGGCGCAGGTGGCCGGCGATCAGCGCGGTGGGGACCGGCCCCAGCCAGCGCGACAGCTCGTACTCCCAGTCGAGCTCCAGGTCCTGCAGCACGCCGACCAGGTCGAGCAGCACCGCGCTGTCGCCATGCAGTTCGACCTGCGGGCTGTGCAGTACGGCGTTCTTGTCCTTGGCGAAGGCCAACTGGGCCAGGCTGCCGGCTGGGGCACGCAGGGTGCAGTCGACCTCGCCCTCCCAATGCGCGGCGAGCATCAGGCCCTCTTGGTCGGGCAGGATGAACAACTGCAGGGCGGGCTGGCGGCAGTCGATGGCGATCACCTTGCCTTCCAGCGCACCCAGGCGCGGCAGCGCCGTGCTGTCCATGCGCAGCACACGGTTGAGCCCGTGCTCGACGCTGGCGAGCAGCCCGGCCAGGAGCATCAGGGCTTGATTCCCCGGTGCACGGCGACGATGCCGCTGGTCATGTTGTGGTAGGTGACGCGGTCGAAGCCGGCATCGACCATCATGCTTTTCAGCGTTTCCTGGTCGGGGTGCATACGGATCGATTCGGCCAGGTAGCGATAGCTTTCCGAGTCGTTGGTGATCAGTTTGCCGGCCAGGGGCATGAAGGCGAAGGAGTAGGCATCGTAGGCGCGCGACATCAGTTTGTTGGTGGGTTTGGAGAACTCTAGCACCAGCAGGCGGCCGCCGGGCTTGAGCACACGCAGCATCGAACGGATGGCTTCATCCTTGTGCGTCACGTTGCGCAGGCCGAAAGCGATGGTCACGCAGTCGAAGTGGTTGTCGGGGAAGGGCAGCTTTTCCGCATCGGCCTGGACGAACTCGATGTTGCCGGCCACGCCACGGTCGAGCAGGCGATCACGGCCGACCTTGAGCATCGATTCGTTGATGTCGGCCAGTACGACCTGGCCGGTCGGGCCGACCAGGCGCGAGAACTTGGCTGCCAGGTCGCCGGTGCCGCCAGCGATGTCGAGCACGCGGTTGCCGGTGCGCACACCGGACAGCTCGATGGTGAAGCGCTTCCACAGGCGGTGCATGCCGCCGGAGAGCACATCGTTCATCAGGTCGTACTTGGCGGCCACGGAGTGGAAGACCTCGGCGACCTTCTTCGCCTTCTGGCTCTCGGGGACGTCCTGGTAGCCAAAGTGGGTGGTGGGTTCGGCGTGGTCGCCTTTGCGCTGGTCGTTCATATCGCTTCACCGGAAAAAATTACCGCCATTCTAGGGTGAACGGGCGGATTTGTCTTGGCGGGGTGTGCCGTGTCGCGGGCGCGGGCATAATGCCGATTATGTCTTCATTGCCTGGATACCCCGAATGACTCAGATCAGCGTCGAACGCAAACATTCCCTCGGCCGCGAAGCTGCCCGGGCCAAGGCCGAAGGCCTGGTCGACAAGCTGTCGCGCGAGTACGACCTCAAGGCCACCTGGAACGGCGACCGCGTCGATGTCGCGCGCAGCGGCGCCAACGGTAGCGTGCACATTGGCGAGGACACCATCCGTGTCGAGCTGAAGCTGGGCATGATGCTGTCGATGATGAGCGGCACCATCAAGGGCGAGATCGAGCGCGCGCTGGACAAGGCGCTGGCCTGAGGCGCGTGGCTGCACGGCGACCCTGGTCCTTCACCTTAGGGTGAGAATTCTAATTTCCCACCCTATCTTCATGCTCAAGCCCGCATTCCAAGGGCAGTTCCTCCATCCACACCGAACGTGAGGTGCAGAGCATGGCCAAGTTGACCCTGAAAAAGAAAGAAGACGCCCAGGACAGCACCCTGAGCGAAGTGCGCGGCTACGCGCGCAAGATCTGGCTCGCCGGCGTCGGCGCTTACGCCCGTGTCGGCCAGGAAGGCTCGGAGTACTTCAAGGAGCTGGTCAAGGCCGGTGAAGTCGTCGAGAAACGCGGCAAGAAAACCCTCGACAAGAAGCTCGACGCGGCCAACGGCCAGCTCGACGAAGCGGCCGAGGAAGTGAGCCGGGTACGCGGCAAGGTCGAGGTCCAGCTCGACAAAATCGAAAAGGCTTTCGACGCACGGGTGGCCCGCGCCTTGAATCGCATCGGCATTCCGTCTAAACATGACGTTGAGGCGTTGTCCATCAAACTCGAACAGCTGACCGAGTTGCTCGAGCGTGTCGCGCGCAAACCATAAGGAGAGCAGGATGGCTGGCAAGAAGAACACCGAAAAAGAAGGCAGCTCCTGGATCGGCGGGATCGAGAAGTACTCCCGCAAGATCTGGCTGGCTGGTCTGGGGATCTACTCCAAGGTCGACCAGGATGGTCCCAAGCTGTTCGATTCGCTGGTGAAGGACGGCGAGAAGGCTGAAAAGCAGGCGAAGAAGGATGCCGTTGCGGCCAAGTCGGCGACGACCTCGCGGGTCTCCGATGTGAAGGATCGCGCGCTGGGCAAGTGGAGCGAGCTGGAAGAGGCCTTCGACAAGCGTCTGAACAGTGCAATCTCGCGCCTGGGCGTCCCCAGCCGTAACGAGATCAAGGCGCTGCACCAGCAGGTCGACAGCCTGACCAAGCAGATCGAGAAGTTGACCGGCGCCTCGGTGGCACCGGCGTCCAAGGCTGCCGCGAGCAAGACCGCTGCCAAGCCGTTGGCCAAGGCTGCGGCAAAACCCGCCGCAAAACCCGCCGCCAAGCCGGCTGCCAAGACTGCGGCGGCAAAACCGGCTGCCAAGCCTGCAGTTAAGGCCGCTGCGGCAAAACCTGCAGCCAAGACCGCTGCGGCGAAGCCGGCTGCCAAGCCTGCTGCAGCCAAACCGGCCGCCAAGCCCGCTGCCAAACCGGCTGCAGCCAAGAAACCTGCAGTGAAGAAAGCCCCGGCCAAGCCTGCGGCCGCGAAACCGGTCGCTGCCAAGCCCGCAGCTCCGGCCGCTGCTGCGGCGCCAGCACCGAGCGCCGTACCGGCTGGCAATACGCCGTCGGCACCGGTGAGTCCAGCCGGCCAAAGCTGATACCGCGGCGTGCTTTTCGCGGGCAAGTCGCAGCGGCGTTTCGCCGCTGCGACTTGCCCGCGAATGCGTCAGTGGCAACAGCGCAAGTCCAGCCCCTACACTTCCAGATATTTCCCCGCCAATTGCTCCGCTGCCCTGCGCGCCGGCTCCTGCAGATGCGGCGCCACCAGCATCATCACCTGGTACACCACGATCCCCACATCGCCCTCGCGTCCCAGTACCCGCTGGTAATCCAGCGAGAACAGCAGCGTCAGCGTAATCTGCTCCACCAGTTGCCCCAGCGCCTGAGTCTCGCTCACCACCAATCCCTGGCTCTTCAGGCTGGCCAGCAACGCTGCCAGGGTGCGCTTGACCGCATTGATCAGCCCGCGCATGCCGCGCGCCAGCTTGGGCAGGCGGCCGGTGAGGTTCGAGAGGTCCTGGAACAGGAAGCGGTACTGCGACATGCGCTCGACGATCAGGTGCAGGAACAGCCAGTAGTCCTCGGCATCCAGGCGCACCTCCAGTGGTGGATCGAGCAGCGGCATCAACTCGTCTTCGAAGCGCTCGAACAGGCCCATGACCAGCGGCTCTTTGCCGTGGAAGTGGTAGTAGAGGTTGCCCGGGCTGATGCCCAGTTCGTTGGCGATCTCCAGGGTCGAGACGTTCGGCTCGCCCTGGCGGTTGAACAGCTCCAGGGCGCAAGCCAGGATGCGGTCGCGGGTCTTCATGGGCTCAGCGTGCCATTACATAGGTGCCAGGGGCCGGCCCGAGCGGTGGGTAGGATGGCGTGCCCAGTTCGGCCTTCGGCGGCCTGAGGCTGCCTGAGCGGCGTGTGACCCATTCCAGCCACTGCGGCCACCAGGTGCCGTCGCTGCGGGTGGCATCGTGGAACCAGGCGCGTGGGTCGCTGGAGAGCCGGGGGTTTTCCAGGTAATAGGCCTTGGGGTTGCCGGGTGGGTTGATGATGCTCTGGATGTGCCCGCTGTGCGACAGCACGAAGCGGCGCTCGCCGCCCAGCAGCAGGGCCGAGCGGTACACCGCGTCCCAAGGGGTGATGTGATCGTTGCTGCCGGCCACGGTGAAGCTGTCGACCGTAACTTGCCCGAGGTCGATCGGGGTGCCGCACACCTCCAGGCCGCCCGGCTGCACCAGTGGATTGAGCTTGAAGAAGTCCAGCAGCTCGCCGTGCAGGGCAGCAGGCAGGCGAGTGTTGTCGGCGTTCCAGTAGAGGATGTCGAAGGCCGGTGGTGTCTTGCCGAGCAGGTAGTTGTTGACCCAGTAGTTCCAGATCAGGTCGTTGGGGCGCATCCAGGCGAAGATGCGCGCCACTTCGCCGCCGTCCAGCACGCCGCGCTGGTAGGAGCGGCGCTTGGAGGCTTCGAGTGTCTGCTCGTCGGCGAACAGGCTGGCTGGGCTGTCGAACTGGGTGTCGAGCAGGCTCACCAGGTAGGTGGCGCTGCGCACTTTGCGCAAGCGCCCCTTGACCTGCAGATGCCCCTGCAGCGCGGCCATGGTCAGCCCGCCGGCACAGGCGCCCATGAGGTTGGGATCGCGGTTGCCGCTGATGCTGCGACAGGCATCCAGCGCTTCCTCCAGCGCCTGGACGTAGCTCGACAGGCCCCATTCGCGGTGGCATGGGTCGGGGTTGCGCCAACTGACCATGAACACCTGCAGGCCGTTCTTGAGCATGTATTGCACGAAGCTGTTGGTCGGCCCCAGGTCGAACACGTAGAACTTGTTGATCTGCGGCGGCACCACCAGCAGGGGGCGGGTGTACTGTTTCTCGCTCATCGGCTTGTACTGGATCAGTTCCAGCAGCTCGTTGCGAAACACCACCGCGCCAGGGGTGGCGGCCAGGTTGCTGCCGACTTCGAAGGCGCGATCGTCGACCTGGCGCGGCAGGCCGTCGTTGTGGCGCAGGTCGTCGAGCAGGTGGGCGAGACCGCGCACCACGCTCTGGCCACCAGTGTTGAGCATCTCCTTGACCGCAAGTGGGTTGAGCAGCGAGTTGCTTGGCGACACGGCATCGGTGAGCAGGTTGAACAGAAAGTGCGCGCGGGCTCGGTCGTCATCGTCCAGCGAGCTTTCCTCGATCCACTGACGGGTCTGCTTCTGCCACGCCAGGTAGGCCTGCAGGCCGCGCCGGTAGAAGGGGTTCTGGCTCCAGGTCGGATCGCTGAAACGCGCGTCCCGAGGGTGCGGCTGGTGAGGGGTGTCGCCGAGCAGCACGCGGCCCAGCTGGCCACCGAGGCTCAGCAGGTGGTGGGCGGTGTGCAGCGGGTTGCGCAGGCCGATGCGTCCGACCTGACGCAGGGTCGAGATCAGGTCGCGGCCGCGCAGGCCGGCGATGGCGTTCTGCACGTTCATGCTGGTGGCCGGGATCGGTGTCGTCCCCTTTACCGGTTTGTCCTTCATGGCAACAATCCCTCGTCGATCCTTGTCTGCGGTGTCGCCTTTGCGGGCAAGCCCGCTCCCACCTGCACCGGATCCGTGGGAGCGGGCTTGCCCGCGAAGGCAGCACCGCCGAGTAACTGAATGTCCTAGCGCCCGCTCACCTCCGAGCCACCGGCCGCGGATGCATGACCGCACGCTGGCGCTCTTCCTGGAGGAATTTCATGATGATCGGAGCGACGGCCTCGGCGCGGGTAATCAGAAAAAGATGGCCGTCGTCGATTATGTGTAGCTGGGCATTGGGAATCCGCCAGGCCAGCAGGCGCATGTTGATCAGCGGAATCAACGGGTCATCATCGCCGGCCAGCACCAGGGTCGGCTGGTGGATCTTGTGCAGCCAGTGGATGCTCGTCCAGCCAAGCCCGGCGAACAGTTGCCAGTAGTAGCCGGTCTTGCCGCCGGAACGCACCTTGGAGGCGTGGTGCAGCGCCAGGTCCGGGTCGCGGCGGAAGGCGCCGCCATAAATCATCGGTGCGATGCGGATCACGTGCGATGGCTGCACATAGCGCCGCGGGCTGGCCATCATCCACAGCACCTTGGGCTTGCCGGGCACCATGAAGGCCCCGGCGGCAGTGGCGGCGAGCACCAGTTTCTTGCAGCGCTCGGGATAGTCGTGGGCAAACTGCTGGGCCAGCGCCCCGCCCCAGGACACGCCGATGACATTGACCTGGCCGTAGTCCAGGTAGTCGAGCATGCGTGCGGTGAGCTTGGCCAGGCCCGGAAAGCGGTAGGGGTGGCGGGGCGTCGAGGAGCCGCCGACACCGGGGACGTCGAAGGCGATGACTTCCAGGTCCGGGTCCAGCGCCTCGATGAACGGGAACACCAGCTCGAGGTTGGCGCCAATGCCGTTGAAGATCAGCAGCGGCGTCAGATGTGGCTTGCCGGGGCGGACGGCGGTGCGGATGGACTGGTTGTCCAGCTCGACGGTCCTGAATACGTAGGGTTGCGACATGCGCCTGACTCTGTGATGGATGAAGCGCCGCGGCCCGCCGGGTGGCCGCGGCGGTGCGACTCAACGCTCGTGCACGTAGGTTCCCGGGGCCGCTTCGCCCGCGCTGTAGGCGCGATTGCCCAGGCGCGTCGGCGCCTTCTTCAGCTCTCCGGCGCGCTCGCCCAGCCAGGTCTGCCAGTGCAGCCACCAGGAGTCGGCGTGCTTGATCGCGTTCTCCTGCCAGGCCAACGGATCGTCCGGGCGGTCTTCACCGGTCAGGAAACGCGCCTTGGGGTTTCCTGGCGGGTTGAGGATGCTCTGGATATGGCCGCTGTTGGAGAGCACGAACTCGATCTTGCCGCCGAACAGGTGCGCCGAGCGGTAGCACGACTGCCAGGGGGTGATGTGGTCGGCGGTGCCGGCGACGCTGTAGATATCGCACTGCACTTTCTTCAGGTCGATGGCGGTGCCGCAGACTTCCAGCGCGTCGGCGCGGGTCAGCGGGTTGGTCTTGAACATCTCGATCAGGTCGCCGTGGAAGGCGGCCGGCAGGCGTGTGGTGTCGTTGTTCCAGAACAGGATGTCGAAGATCGGCGGCTCGTTGCCGAGCAGGTAGTTGTTGACCCAGTAGTTCCAGATCAGGTCGTTAGGGCGCATCCAGGCGAACACCTTGGCCATGTCGCTGCCTTCGAGCACGCCGGCCTGGTAGGAGTGGCGCTTGGCGGCTTCGAGGGTCTGTTCGTCGACGAACAGGGCCACTTGGGTATCGACCGTGGTGTCGAGCACGCTCACCAGCAAGGTCAGCGAGTTGACCTTGGTTTCGCCCAACGCGGCGTAGTGGCCCAGCAGTGCGGTACAGGTGATGCCGCCGGAGCAGGCACCGAGCATGTTCAGGTCCTTGGCGCCGGTGATCGCCAGCACCGCGTCCACCGCTTCCTTAAGGGCGTCGATGTAGGTCGACAGGCCCCACTCGCGCTGGGCCTTGGTCGGGTTGCGCCAACTGATGATGAAGGTCTGCTGGTTGGAGCGCAGGCAGAAGCGCGCCAGGCTCTTTTCCGGGCTCAGGTCGAATACGTAGAACTTGTTGATCTGTGGCGGCACCACCAGCAGCGGGCGGCTGTGCACCTGCTCGGTGATCGGCCGGTACTGGATCAGCTCCAGCACGTCGTTGCGAAACACCACCGAACCTTCGCTGGTGCCGAGGTTCTTGCCGACCTCGAAGGCTTCCATGTTCACCTGGCTGGGCATGCCGCCATTGTTGACCATGTCCTTGGCGAGGTTGGACAGGCCGTCGAGCAGGCTCTTGCCGCCGGTCTCGAAGAAGCGTTTGACCGCCTGGGGGTTGGCCAGCGTGTTGGTCGGCGCCATGGCTTCGGTCATCAGGTTGATGACGAACTGGCCGCGGCTGACATCCTGGGGCGACAGGTCGCTCTCGGCGATCCAGTCGTTTAGCTCCTTGCGCCAGGCCAGGTAGGTCTGCAGGTAGCGGCGATAGAGCGGATTCTGGCTCCAGGCCGGATCGCTGAAGCGACGGTCGTCGCTCTCGGGATGCAGGCTGGACTTGCCCAGCAGCACGTTTTTCAGCTCCAGGCCGAAATGTGCCACATGCTTGGCGCTGTGCAACGGCTGACGGACCGCCTGGCGCAACACGGTGCGCGCGGAACTCAGCAGGTCCTTGCGACGAATGCCGATGACCGGATTCAGGCCGAGGGTGTTTTCCGAGGCCTGTTTCTGCAGCTCATCGTTGTTCTTGTTACTCATCTACGACGCTCCGTTGTCCTGAGACGAGTACCGGCTGCCTGTGGCGGGTACACAGACGACCGCCCGGTACTGCTGCTCGGGTGACCAGTGATAACGAACAGATGCAGGAACTTGCCAGCCCCATTGGTTACCCGACTTTCATGTAATGCGCAAGACAGCCAGTCATTGGCTGTCTGTAAGTCATTCAAACAAAACGCATTAGAAAATGCGCTCTAACGTCTGGAAGACTTGACCTAGAGCATCAGCTTGACCACCGACTCGACCGGATCGCGGGATTTGCCGGCCTTGTGCAGTTCGTCGAGGTACTCGGCCCACAGCTGCTCCTGGCGCAGGCACAGTTGCTCGAGGTATTCCCAGGTGAACAGACCGCTGTCGTGGCCGTCGTCGAAGGTCAGTTTCAAGGCATATTGGCCGGCAGGTTCCAGGCCGCTGAGGCCGACGTTGATCTTGCCGAACTGCAGGATGGGATTGCCGTGGCCCTGGACCTCGGCGGAGGGGGAGTGCACGCGCAGGAACTCGGCGGGCAGGTGATAGACCTCGCCGGGGGCGTAGGTGAGTGTCAGGGTTTTCGAGGCTTTGTGCAGGTTGATGGCGGTGGGGAGGCGGGCCATGGGGGAATCTCTCGGGAGCTGATGGAACAAGCTTCCAGCTTCTGGTGGAGGGATTCAAGGGCCCATTCGCGGGCAAGCCCGCTCCCACAGGGGCACCCTATACCTTGGCATTGTGGTGACCCCTGGGGAGCGGGCTCGCCCGCGGTGGTGGTATTACAGGATGTAACGCGACAGGTCTTCGTTCTGCGCCAGCTCACCGAGGTGGCTGTTCACATAGGCGGCGTCGATGTTGATCGGCGTCTCGTCATGGGCGCTGGCCAGGTCGCCGGCACTGAACGATACCTCTTCGAGCAGGCGCTCGAGCAGAGTGTGCAGGCGGCGGGCACCGATGTTCTCGGTCTTCTCGTTGACCTGGAAGGCGATCTCGGCCAGGCGCTTGATGCCTTCGTCGGCGAAGGCGATGTTCAGGCCTTCGGTCTTGAGCAGCTCGCGGTACTGTTCGGTGAGCGAGGCGTGCGGCTCCTTGAGGATGCGCTCGAAGTCCTGCGGCGTCAGGGCCTTGAGCTCGACACGGATCGGCAGGCGGCCCTGCAGCTCCGGTACCAGGTCGCTCGGCTTGCTCAGGTGGAACGCACCGGAGGCGATGAACAGGATGTGGTCGGTCTTGACCATGCCCAGCTTGGTGTTGACCGTGCAGCCTTCGATCAGCGGCAACAGGTCGCGTTGTACGCCTTCGCGGGACACATCGGCGCCGCCGACGTTGCCGCGCTTGGCCACCTTGTCGATCTCGTCGATGAACACGATGCCATGCTGCTCGACGGCTTCCAGGGCCTTGGCCTTGAGCTCTTCCTCGTTGACCAGGCGGCTTGCCTCCTCGTCACGGACCATCTTCAGCGCTTCCTTGACCTTCAGCTTGCGCGCCTTGCGCTTGCCCTTGCCCATGTTGGCGAACAGGCTCTGCAGCTGGTTGGTCATCTCTTCCATGCCGGGCGGCGCGGCGATTTCGACGCCCACCGCATCGGCGACTTCGATCTCGATTTCCTTGTCGTCCAGCTGGCCTTCACGCAGGCGCTTGCGGAACAGCTGTCGGGTGTTGGAGTCGCTGCTGGACTGCTGGGCTTCCTCGTTGAAGCTGCTGACCCGCGCCTGCGGCAGCAGGGCATCGAGGATGCGGTCTTCGGCGGCGTCTTCGGCGCGGTGGCGCACACGGACGATTTCCTGCTCGCGCAGCATCTTCAGCGCAGCATCGGCCAGGTCGCGGATGATCGACTCGACATCACGGCCAACGTAGCCGACTTCGGTGAACTTGGTCGCTTCGACCTTGATGAACGGCGCATTGGCGAGCTTGGCCAGGCGCCGGGCGATTTCGGTCTTGCCGACGCCGGTAGGGCCGATCATCAGGATGTTCTTGGGGGTGACTTCGGCACGCAGCTCGGCAGGTAGCTGCATGCGCCGCCAGCGGTTGCGCAGGGCGATGGCGACGGCACGCTTGGCGTCGTCCTGGCCGATGATGTGGCGGTTGAGTTCGTGGACGATCTCGCGGGGGGTCATGGACATGGTGAATTGGGTCCTTGGGCGTAGTGAGTCAGCGTGGGAAAAAGTCCCGCCGTGAGCGGGACACCAGATCAGCTGATCACTCGGCCAGGTCCTGCTCCTCGATGGTCAGGTTGTGGTTGGTGAACACACAGATGTCACCGGCGATATTCAGTGCGGTCTCGGCGATTTCGCGGGCCGAGAGATCGGTCTTGTTCAGCAGGGCGCGGGCTGCGGCCTGGGCGTAGGCGCCACCGGAACCCATGGCGATCAGGCCGTCCTCGGGTTCGACCACGTCACCGTTGCCGGTGATGATCAGCGAGGCGTCCTTGTTGGCCACGGCGAGCATGGCTTCCAGGCGGCTCAGCGAGCGATCGGTGCGCCACTCCTTGGCCAGTTCGACGGCGGCACGCACCAGGTGCCCGGAGTGCTTCTGCAGTTGCGCTTCGAAGCGCTCGAACAGGGTGAAGGCGTCGGCGGTGGCGCCGGCAAAGCCTGCGATGACCTCGCCGTTGTACAGGCGACGGACCTTCTTGGCGTTGCCTTTCATCACGGTGTTGCCGAGGGATACCTGGCCGTCGCCGCCCATGACGACTTTGCCGTGGCGGCGGACTGAAACGATGGTGGTCAAGAGAGAGTCTCCACGCAGCGGGGCGAAAATGCCTGTTGCAGACTCATATGGGGGGAGGGGGGAAGGATTTCAACCTGAGGGGATGAGTGGTGGTTGTGCCGGCCCTATCGCGGGGCAAGCCCGCTCCCACAAGGAAGGTGTGATCCCTGTGGGAACGGGCTTGCCCCGCGATGGGGGTTGCTCAGGCTTCGTGGCAGACATGCCCATCGACCAGGGTGTAGCGCACCGCACCCGGCAGGCAATGCCCGATGAACGGGCAGTTTTCACCACGGGAGAACCACTGCTCGCCGGCCACGGTGGAGGCGCTCGGGTCGAACAGTACCAAGTCTGCCGCACCACCGACCTTCAGCTCGCCCGCCGGCAGGCGCAGCGCCTGGGCTGGGCCACTGGACAGCCGCGCCAGCAGGGTCGGCAGGTCGAGCAGGCCGTCCTCGACCAGGGTCATGGCCAGCGGCAGCAGCAGTTCGACACTGCTGATCCCGGCTTCGGTGGCGCCGAACGGTGCCAGCTTGGCGTCGCGCTCGTGGGGCTGGTGGTGGCTGGAGATCGCCTGGATGACCCCCGACTTCACCGCCTCGCGCAGGCCATCGCGGTCAGCCGGGGTGCGCAGCGGCGGCTGTACGTGGTACAGGCTGGAGAAGTCGCGCAGCGCTTCGTCGGTGAGGATCAGCTGGTACAGCGCCACATCGGCGGTGACCGGCAGCCCCAGTTGCTGGGCCTGGGCGATCAGCCGTGCACCGCGGGCGCTGGTGATCTGGGTGAAGTGCGCTCGCACGCCGGTCTGTTCGACCAGCAGCAGGTTGCGCGCCAGGGCCACGGTCTCGGCGGTTTCCGGAATGCCCGGCAAGCCGAGGAAGCTGGCCATGGCACCTTCGTGGGCCAGGCCTCCGGCTGACAGGTCGCGGTCCTGGGAGTGGAACACCACGGTCAGGTCGAAGGTGGCGGCATATTCCAGGGCGCGGGCCAGGGTCCGGTTGTTGGGGATCTCCTTGAGGCCGTTGCCGAAGGCCACGCAGCCGGTGTCGCGCAGGGCCACCAGCTCGGCCAGTTGCTCGCCTTCAAGGCCCTTGGTCAGGGCGCCGATCGGGTAGACCTTGCTGTTGGCTGCTTCGCGGGCGCGGTCGAGAATCAGTTCCGCGACGGCCGAGGTGTCGAGCACAGGTTTTGTCTGCGGCGGGCAGCACAGGCTGGTGACGCCGCCGGCCACGGCTGCGCGGGTCTCGCTGGCAATGTTGCCCTTGCGGCTGTAGCCCGGCTCGCGCAGGGCGACGTCCAGGTCGACCAGGCCGGGGGCGGCGACCAGGCCGTCGGCCTGGATCGTGCGGCTGGCGCTGAAGCCTGCTGGTGCGGCGCCGATGGCAAGGATGCGACCGTTTTCCAGGTGCAGGTCGGTGATCTGGTCCAGGCCGCTGCTGGGATCGATGACCCGTGCGCCGATGATGCTGATGGTCACAGGGCGTTCTCCTGGTCGAGTTGACGTTGCGCGTTCTGGCCGCTCATGGCCATCGACAGCACGGCCATGCGCACGGCGATGCCGTAGGTCACCTGGTTGAGGATCACCGAGTGCTTGCCGTCGGCCACCGCCGATTCGATTTCCACGCCCCGATTGATCGGGCCCGGGTGCATGACGATGGCGTCCGGCTTGGCGCCGGCCAGGCGTGCGGTGGTCAGCCCGAACAGGCGGTAGAACTCGCCCTCGCTGGGCAGCAGGCCACCGGCCATGCGTTCACGCTGCAGGCGCAGCATGATCACCACGTCGACGTCTTTCAGACCCTCGGCCAGGTCGGTGTAGACCTTGACGCCGTACTGCTCGATACCGATCGGGATCAGCGTCTTCGGGCCGATCACACGGATGTCCGGGCAACCCAGCGCCTTGAGCGCGAGCATGTCGGAGCGGGCCACGCGCGAATGCAGGATATCGCCGACGATCGCCACCGAAAGGTTTTCGAAGCTGCCTTTGTGCCGACGGATGGTCAGCATGTCGAGCATGCCCTGGGTCGGGTGGGCGTGGCGGCCATCGCCGCCGTTGATCACCGCGACTTCCGGGCACACGTGCTCGGCAATGAAGTGCGCGGCGCCGGAGTCGGAGTGGCGTACGACGAACATGTCGGCCGCCATGGCTTCCAGGTTGCGCAGGGTATCGAACAGGGTCTCGCCCTTGCTGGTCGAGGAGGTCGACACGTTCAGGCTGATCACGTCGGCCGAGAGGCGCTGGGCGGCCAGTTCGAAGGTGGTGCGGGTACGGGTGGAGTTCTCGAAGAACACGTTGCACACGGTCTTGCCGCGCAGCAACGGGACCTTCTTGACGGCCCGGGCGCCGACTTCGAGGAAGGAGTCGGCGGTGTCGAGGATCTCGGTGAGCAGTTCGCGGGGCAAACCGTCGAGCGAGAGGAAATGGCGTAGCTGGCCCTGATCGTTGAGCTGCAGCGGGCGCTTGGCGTCGAATGGCGTCATCGCGGGGGACTCTTAAAGGGCGGATGCGGGGGCGAGGTCCTGGCGCTCGAGGGCGAGCGGGGCGGGTCCGGTCAATTTTACCCGTTCATGGGCCGCCAGGGACAGCGTTGCGCCGAGCACATTCGGGCGGATCGGCAATTCGCCTGCATCCAGGTCGAGCAGGCAGACCAGGGTCACGCTGGCCGGGCGCCCATAGTCGAACAGCTCGTTGAGCGCTGCGCGGATGGTGCGACCGCTCATCAGCACGTCATCCACCAGCACCAGGTGCTGGCCTTCGATCTCGAACGGCAGCTCGGATGGACGCACCTGCGGGTGCAGGCCGTTCTGGCTGAAGTCATCGCGGTAGAACGACACATCGAGGGTGCCCAGCGGGCTTTGGTCGCCAAGCTCCTGCTGCAGCGCCTGGGCGACCCAAACGCCACCGGTACGGATGCCGATGAAACGTGGCTCGGTGATGGCGCGGCGCGCCAGGTGGGCGCGAAGGTCGACGGCCATCTGCCGGATCAGGTCGGCGGGATTGGGTAGGCTCATTGCGTGCTCCTTGGGGCGCCGGTATCACCGGCGGCAAAGCGGATGGTCAGGTATTGGCCTCCAGCCAGCCCTGCAGCAGCAGTGCCGCGGCGATGGCGTCGACCGGGTTGTCGCGGTAGCTGCCACGCTGGCCGCCACGGGCCATCTGTTCGCCCTTGGCCTCGAAGGTGGTCAGGCGTTCATCGTGGGTGTGCACCGGCAGGTTGTAGCGTCCGTGCAGGCGGCGGGCGAACTTCTCCGCGCGTTCGCTCATCTCGCTGGGCGTGCCGTCCATGTTCAGCGGCAGGCCGACGACGATGGCGTCGGGTTTCCATTCCTTGATCAGTTTCTCGACCTGGTTCCAGTCCGGCACACCGTTCTGTGCCTTGAGCGTACACAGTTCGCGGGCCTGGCCAGTGATGACCTGGCCGACGGCGACGCCGATCTGGCGGGTGCCGTAGTCGAAGCCCAGCAGCAGGCGCAGCTCGGCCATCAGGCGTGCCCTGCCTGGCTGGTCAGCAGGCTGAGGTTGATCCCCAGGCTTTGCGCGGCGGCCTGCAGGCGCTGCTCGCAGGCCATGCCGAAGAGGATCTCGGGGTCGAACGGGCAGTTGAGCCAGGCGTTATCGGCCAGTTCCGCCTCGAGCTGCCCGGCTTCCCAGCCGGCGTAGCCCAGGGTGATCAGACTCTGCTTCGGGCCGACGCCCTCGGCGATGGCGAACAGCACATCCTGAGATGTCGACAGCGACAGGCCTTGCAGCTCGATGGTGGCCTGGTAGCTGCATTCGGCGCTGTGCAGGACGAAGCCGCGGTCGGTCTGCACCGGGCCGCCCTGGTAGATCGGGATCTGCAGGGTGCTGGCAGGCGGTTCCTCATCCGGGCGCAACTGCTCGAGGATATCGGCCAGGTTCAGCTCCTGCGGGCGATTGACCACCAGGCCCATGGCGCCGTTGGCGTTGTGCTCGACGATGTAGGTGAGGGTCTGGGCAAAGTTCGGATCGGCCATGTGCGGCATGGCAATCAGGAACTGGTGCTTGAGGTAGCTCGGCGTGAGGGTTTTCATGAGGGGTAGTGTGGCGTCAGGTGGCGAGGCTGACAAGCTGGCTGTGCGGTGTCCGTAACGGCCCCATCGCGGGGCAAGCCCGCTCCCACAGGTACTTCGCTGTATTTGCTATCTGCGGGGTACCTGTGGGAGCGGGCTTGTCCCGCGATGGGCCGGCACAGCCCGCACCGATCAGTTGCTCGACAACCGGTCGCCGCGCGCGAAGCGCCAGGTGCGGATGATCTCCAGTCGGTCGAACTCCGCCAGATCGCCGGTGAACGGCGCAAACGGGGCCGCCAGGCGCACGATGCGCTGGGCGGCCTGGTCCAGCACCGGTTGCCCGGAGGATTCGAGCACCAGCACTTCATACAGCGAACCGTCGCGGTTGATCGACACCATCATCCGCAGGCTGCCGTACATCTGCTGGCGCCGGGCTTCTTCCGGGTAGTTGAGGTTGCCGATGCGCTCGACTTTCTTGCGCCACTCCTCTTTGTACCAGGCGCCTTTGTCGCGCATGGTCGAGGCGGCGTTGAGGCGATGGATGCGTGGACGCTTGGCATACAGCTGCTGTTCGTTGGACAGCTCGGCTTCGAGGCTGGCGATCTGGCTCGACAGTTGCAAGCTGTCGAAGTCCGGCACAGGCGCGGGAGGCTTGGGTTGAGGCTTGCTTTCCTTTGGCGCGGTCTCGGCTTTCTGCGGTTTCGGCGCCTTGGTGGTCACCACTGACTTTTCCGGCGCCGCAGGCGTTTCCGGCCGGGCCGTAGGGGGCGGGGTGATCTTGTTGACCTTGCTGTCCTGGAACGGCGCCACCTCGGTGGTGGTGGGCACGGCTTTCTTGTCCAGGGTGCCACTGCCCTGCTGGTTGTCCTGGGCCTGGTAGTCGGCTTTTTCGGGCGGCTTTTCGCGCTTGAAGGTGGCCAGGGTGATGTCCATGGTCTGGCGGATTTCGGCGGGCTTGACCACGCTGAAGCCCACCCCGAGGATCAGCGCCAGGTGCACCAGCGCGGCCAGGAAAAGCGTGAAGCCGAGCCGGTCCACCGGGCGAACGCGCGGTGGCAGCAGGTCGGAGGGGATGTCGGCAGGCAGCGTCATCGGGTATCCAGCAACCGCAGTGGGGCAGCAGGTCGAGTGAAATGGACCGGCATCATACCCCACTCCAGGGTTTTGCTCCGCGTCGGCGGTCAGCGCGCCTTGAGCTTGCGATCAATGGCGTCCATCAGCTGGCCGCCGATATTGGTGTTGTAGGCCGCATCGATCTCGCGGATGCAGGTCGGGCTGGTGACGTTGATCTCGGTCAGCGAGTCGCCAATCACGTCCAGGCCGACGAACAGCAGGCCCTTTTCGCGCAGGGTCGGGCCGACCTGGGCGGCGATCCAGCGGTCGCGCTCGGTCAGCGGACGGGCTTCGCCACGGCCGCCGGCGGCCAGGTTGCCTCGGGTCTCGCCGCTGGCCGGGATGCGTGCCAGGCAGTAGGGCACCGGCTCGCCGTCGATCATCAGGATGCGCTTGTCGCCATCGACGATCTGCGGCAGGTAGGCCTGCGCCATGATCTGCTGGTGGCCATGCTGGGTCAGGGTTTCGAGGATCACCGAGAGGTTCGGGTCGCCCTGGCGGTGGCGGAACACCGACGCGCCGCCCATGCCGTCGAGCGGCTTGAGGATCACATCGCCATGGGTGGTGGCGAAGGCGCGCAGGATGTCGGCGCGGCGGCTGACCAGGGTCGGCGCCATGCACTGCGGGAACTGGGTGGCGAACAGCTTCTCGTTGCAGTCGCGCAGGCTCTGCGGCTTGTTGACGATCAGCACGCCTTCGCGCTCGGCCTGCTCCAGCAGGTAGGTGCTGTAGACGAACTCCATGTCGAAGGGTGGATCCTTGCGCATCAGGATCACATCCAGCTCGCTCAACGCGCTGTCCTGCTCATCGCCCAGTTCGAACCAGCGCGCCGGATCGGCGAACACCTTCAGCGGGCGCATCTGCGCGCGGGCCTGGCCGGCACCCAGGTAGAGGTCGCGCTGTTCCATGTAGAACAGGCTCCAGCCGCGCTCCTGCGCCGCCAGCAGCATGGCCAGCGAGCTGTCCTTCTTGTAGGAAATGGACGCGATGGGGTCCATGACAATCCCGAGGCGAACGCTCATGGGGTAATTCCTCTTGGCGGCAGGTGGCCGCGATGGCACGAAAGAAAAGTGGCTCAGGGTGGCGCCGGGAACGCGGCCGGTCAAGGGGGGAGGCAGATGGAATGCCTACCCGGACTGTGTTAAAAATGCCAGTCAGAGCGCTGCATCGCAGCCCTCGAGGTTTCATTCCTGGCTTGGCGATGGGTGACGCATTTCATGGAACAGCCCCTGAAGGTGATGGTGATCGACGATTCCCGCACCATCCGCCGCACCGCCCAGATGCTGCTGGGCGAGGTGGGTTGCGAGGTGATCACCGCCAGCGACGGTTTCGATGCCCTGGCCAAGATCGTCGATCACAAGCCGCGGATCATCTTCGTCGATGTACTGATGCCGCGCCTGGACGGTTACCAGACCTGCGCGGTGATCAAGCACAACAGTGCGTTCAAGGATATCCCGGTGATCCTGCTGTCCTCGCGTGATGGCCTGTTCGACAAGGCCCGCGGCCGGGTGGTCGGCTCGGATCAGTTCCTCACCAAACCGTTCAGCAAGGAAGAACTGCTCGACGCGATCCGTGCCCACGTGCCCGGATTCGCCGTGCAGGCACAACACGCACCCTGACCGCGCCCGCCCTGGCGCGGTCTTCATTTTCCTGATGGGGAAACCGTATGGCCCGAGTGCTGATTGTCGACGACTCGCCGACAGAGATGTACAGATTGACCGAATGGCTCGAAAAGCATGGCTACCAGGTGCTCAAGGCCAGCAACGGTGCCGATGGCGTGGCCCTGGCCCGCCAGGACAAGCCGGATGCGGTGCTGATGGACATCGTCATGCCCGGCATGAACGGCTTCCAGGCCACCCGTCAGCTCAGCAAGGACCCGGAAACCAGCGCCATCCCGGTGATCGTGGTCACCACCAAGGACCAGGAAACCGACCGCATCTGGGCCACGCGCCAGGGTGCCCGCGATTTCCTGACCAAGCCGGTGGAAGAAGACGCGCTGATCGCCAAGCTCAAAGAGGTGCTGGGCGCTTGACCACGCGCCCCCAGGGTGCGTCGCTGACCGCCTTCGAGCTGTTGCTGGACATCGACCGCCGCTGCCGCCTCTTGGTGGCCGACCAGCCGCTGCAGGACACGCGCCTGCAGCAGTGGAGCGGTATCGGTTTTCGCATCGCCGGGCAGTGGTTCGTCGCCCCCATGGGTGAGGTGGCCGAAGTGTTGCGCGAGCCGCGCAGCAGCCGGGTGCCTGGGGTGCAGCCATGGGTGTGCGGCGTGGCCAACCTGCGCGGTCGCCTGCTGCCGGTGATGGACCTGTCGGCGTTCTTCGGCCTTGGGCCGGCGGCCTCGGGCAAGCAGCGCCGCGTGCTGGTGCTGGACCATGACGACCTGTTCGTCGGCTTGCTGGTGGACGAAGTGGTCGGCTTGCAACATTTCGACCTGAGCAGCCTGGAGCTGTCGCCGCCGCAGCCACTGATCCGCGCCGCGGCGCGTTTCGTCCAGGGGCATTTCCCCCGTGAGCGCAACTGGGCGATCTTCAGCCCCTTCGCCCTGGCCCAGGCGCCGGGCTTTCTCGATGTGGCGTTGTAGAGGACCCTGCGACAGTGAACAAGCCCGCTCCAACCGTCGTTCCCGAAGCCGTGGCCCAGCGCCCGCGCAGCACGGCGCAGATCACCGTACTGTTTGTGGTGCTGATCCTGTCGATCGTGCTGCTGTTCGCCAACTTCGCCTACCTCAATACCCAGTCCAACCACGACAAGCAGTACATCGGCCATGCCGGCGAGCTGCGCGTGCTGTCCCAGCGCATCGCCAAGAACGCCACCGAGGCGGCGGCGGGCAAGGCCCTGGCGTTCAGGCTGCTGTCCGATGCCCGCAACGATTTCGAGCGCCGCTGGAAGTACCTGCGCGAGGGTGACAAGGCCACCGGCCTGCCGCCCGCACCGGCCACGGTGCGCGACGAAATGGACGCGGTGCGCCAGGACTGGGAGAACCTGCGGCGCAACACCGACACCATCCTGGCCAGCGAGCAGACCGTGCTGTCCTTGCACCAGGTGGCGGCAACCCTGGCCGAAACCGTGCCCCAGTTGCAGGTCGAGTACGAAAAGGTTGTGGAAATCCTGCTGCAGAGCGGTGCACCGGCCAGCCAGGTGGCCGTGGCCCAGCGCCAGTTGCTGTTGGCCGAGCGGATTCTCGGTTCGGTCAATACCGTGCTGGCCGGTGACGATACCTCGGTGCAGGCCGCCGACACCTTCGGCCGTGATGCCAGCCGCTTCGGCCAGGTGCTCGAAGGCATGCTCGGCGGCAATCCGGCGATCCAGGTGACCCGTGTCGAAGACCCGGACGCCCGCGCGCGCCTGGCCGAGATCGCCGAGCTGTTCCAGTTCGTTTCCGGCTCGGTCGACGAAATTCTCGAAACTTCACCGGAACTGCTGCGGGTGCGCGAGGCGGCGAGCAATATCTTCAGCCTGTCGCAGACCCTGCTCGACGAAGCCTCGCACCTGGCCAACGGTTTCGAGAACCTCGCCGGGCGCACCCTCGATACCGTCGGCGGCTACGTGCTCGGCCTGCTGGCGCTGGCCTCGATCATCCTCATCGGCCTGGTGATGGTCCGCGCCACCAACCGGCAACTGCGCGACACGGCGGAGAAGAACGAGCGCAACCAGCAGGCGATCATGCGCCTGCTCGATGAAATCGAAGAGCTGGCCGATGGCGACCTGACCGTCACGGTGTCGGTCACCGAGGATTTCACCGGCGCCATCGCCGACTCGATCAACTTCTCGGTAGACCAGTTGCGCGACCTGGTGGCGACCATCAACCACAGTGCCGAGCAGGTTGCCGCTGCGGTGCAGGACACCCAGAACACCGCACGCCAGCTGGCCAAGGCCTCGGAACACCAGGCCGACCAGATCAGCGAAGCGTCGCTGGCGGTGGGCGACATGGTCGAGTCGATCGACCGGGTTTCCGCCCACGCCTACGAGTCGGCCAAGGTCGCCGAGCGCTCGGTGGCCATCGCCAACAAGGGCAACGAGGTGGTGCACAACACCATCCATGGCATGGACAACATCCGCGAGCAGATCCAGGACACCGCCAAGCGCATCAAGCGTCTGGGCGAGTCTTCCCAGGAAATCGGTGACATTGTCAGCCTGATCGACGACATTGCCGAGCAGACCAACATCCTGGCCCTCAATGCGGCGATCCAGGCCTCGCTGGCGGGTGAAGCCGGGCGCGGCTTCGCCGTGGTCGCCGACGAGGTACAGCGCCTGGCTGAACGCTCGTCGTCGGCGACCCGACAGATCGAAGCACTGGTGCGGACCATCCAGGCCGATACCAACGAAGCGGTGATCTCCATGGAGCAGACCACCGCCGAAGTGGTGCGCGGTGCGCGTCTTGCCCAGGACGCCGGCGTGGCCCTGGCTGAAATCGAGGGCGTGTCGCAGAACCTGGCCGAGTTGATCCACAGCATTTCCGACGCGGCGCAACTGCAGACATCCTCGGCCGGGCAGATTTCCCACACCATGGCGGTGATCCAGCAGATCACCGCGCAGACCTCCGCCGGTTCCGGCGCTACCGCCGACAGCATCCGTCACTTGGCCAGAATGGCCAGCGAGATGCGCCGTTCGGTGTCTGGTTTCACCCTGCCGGCCCCGGCCGAGCGGCGCTGAGGAGAGGCCGATGGCCGTTACGGCAATGAGCCCCGAACGTCACGACACCGTCGCCCTTAGCTGGACCAAGGCGGCCATCGCCGATTGCCTGGGCCAGGCGCGCCAGGCGCTGGAGCGTTTTTCCAGCGAGCCGGGCGACCCGGCCTTGCTGGGGTTCTTCGTCGACAACCTGCATCAGGTACAAGGGTGCCTGACGATGCTCGAGCTCAATGGCGCAGCGCGTCTGGCCGAGGAGCTGGAGTTGCTCGGGCGCGCCCTCTTCGAGGGCCAGGTCAGCCCGCGTGGCGATTGCCTGGGCGCGCTGTTCCGCGGCCTCGAGCAATTGCCGCCCTATCTCGAGCGCCTGCGGGGTGCGCGCCACGACCTGCCGTTGGTGGTGTTGCCGTTGCTCAACCAGTTGCGCCTGTGCCGTGGCGCCGAGCCGCTGGCCCAGGACAGCCTGATGGGAGAAGCGGCGCAGCGCCTGGCGGGGGCCAACGATCTGGCCAACCTCGACCTGTCGCTGGGCAACTGGCGCGACCAGTTGCAGGCCGGCCAGGGCCGCGATGCCCTGCGCTCGGTGATCACTGCCCTGTGCGACGACCTGGTGCGGATCAAGGAGCGGCTCGACCCGTTCGTACGGGGTGATAACGAGCAGCGCGACCCGCTCGATGTGCTGGTCGCGCCGCTGCGCCATGTAGCCGATACCCTCGCAGTGCTGGGTTTCCAGCAGCCGCGCCGGGTCATCATCGATCAGGTGCTCGCCTTGCAGGCCCTGGCCCAGGGCGAACGTGCCGTGGACGATGCGGTGCTGATGGATGTGGCCGGTGCCCTGTTGTACGTGGAGGCGACGCTCAACGGCATGGTCGGCGGCCTTGCCGAGGGCCTGGAAAGCGGCATGCCCGGCTCGGACGTGACCGAGACCCGCCAGCGGGTGTTCGAGGAGTCGCTCTCGGTGTTGCAGCAGGCCAAGGACCTGATCGGCGACTGCCTGGAATCCGGTTGGCCGCGCCAGCGTCTGCAGCCCCTGCCGGGCCTGCTGCAGCAGGTTCGTGGTGCGTTGGCGATGCTGATGCTGCCGGCCGCCTCCGAGGTCTTCGGAGTGTCGGCCGACTATGTGCAAGGTTGGCTGTCGCACCTCGATCAGGAGCCCCCGGAGCAGGAGTTGACCCACCTGGCCGAGGCCTTGAGCGCCGTGGAGTGCTACCTGCAATGGCGTGTAGCCGATCCGCTGGCAGATGCCCAGCGTTTCCTCGACATGGCCTTTGCAAGCCTGGCCGCGCTGGGGCTGCGCTGCAGCCACGAGGCCGTGAGCGCCACCGCGCAGATACCGGATGACGGCATCGACGACGAGTTGCGCCAGGTGTTCCTCGAAGAGGCCGGCGAGCTGTTGCCGGAGATCGAGCGCCAATGGTTGCGCTGGCGCGCCGACAATCAGCAGCGCGAGGCGTTGATCGAATTGCGCCGTGCCCTGCATACGTTAAAGGGCAGCGGGCGGATGGTGCACGCAGGTGCCGTGGCCGAGCTGGCCTGGGCGGCCGAGCATCTGCTCAATCGTGTGCTGGAAGGGCGCATCGTACTGAGCGGCGAGGGCGCTGTGGCCCTGCAGCAGGCCCTCGTCCACCTGCCCGATCTGCTCGCCGACTTCGCTGCCGGCCAGATACCTCGGTTGGCCGATGTCGAGCAGCTCAGCGGCCACTTGCATGTCCTGGCTGTCAACGACAAGGCGCCGGCCAGTGCCGATGACGGGCTCGACCCGCACCTGCTGGAGATTTTCCGCAACGAGGCCCAAGGCCATCTGGCCAGCCTCGACAGTTTCCTCACGGCTGCCGATGGCCAGGACACCCAGGTCAGCGACAGCCTGCAACGCGCGCTGCATACCCTCAAGGGCAGTGCGGCCATGGCCGGGGTGATGCCGATCGCGGAGCTGGCCACCGCCTTCGACCGCCTGGCGCGTGAATACAAGGCGCACCAACTGCCGTTGGAAGTGGCGGATATCGAATGGCTGGAAACGTCGCGCCGCCTGTTCCAGCTGGGCCTGGCCCAGCTTGAGCGCACACCGCTGGCACCGATTCCTGGCGCTGCGCAACTGATCGAGCAGGTCGGCGAAGCGGTGGATGCGCGCCTGGCGGTGCTGCAGGATGGGGCGTCGCACACCCGCCGTAGCCGCCGGGATCCGCAACTGATCGCCAGTTTCCTGGCCCAGGGGATGGATATTCTGCTCGATGCCGAGTCGCTGTTGTCGCGCTGGCAGGAGCACCCGCGCGAACGCCAGGAGCTGGACACGCTGCTTGACGAGCTGACGACCCTGGCCCACGGCGCGCACCTGGCCGATTTCTGGCAGGTGGATGAGCTTTGCGAAGCGCTGCTCGATCTGTACGGGGCGGTGGAGGAAGGCAGCCTGGTCGCCGACGGGCATTTCTTCTCCCAGGCGCGGCAGGCTCATGAAGCCCTGATCGACATGCTCGACGAGATTGCCGCGGGGCAGGAAGTCACCCCGCGCAGCGAGTGCCTGGATGGCTTGCGTGCGCTGCTGGACGGGGCGCTCGACCCGGCGGCAACCGGGCTGGTGGGCGAGCAGGGCGTGACACCATTGGCCACTGCCATGGACCTGCCGGAGCCGGCAGTGGTGCAATTGTTCCTCGAAGAGGCCGGCGACATTCTCGACAGCGCCGACCAGGCTTTGCAGCGCTGGCGGCAGGAGCCTGACGGCAGTTGCGCGGTGTCCGCGCTGCAGCACGATGTGCAGACCTTGCGCGGCGGTGCGCAGATGGCCGCGATTGGCGCCATCGAGGTGCTCGCCCAGGAGCTGGCGTTGCTCTACGAAGGCGTGGTCGACCGCCGATTGGGCGCCAGCAAGGCACTGTTCGAGCTGCTGCAGCGCAGCCATGCGGCGCTGGGCCAGATGCTCGACAGCCTGCGCCAGGGCCAGGTGCCGTCTTCGGCGGTGGCACTGCTTGGTGAGTTGCGTGAGTTCCGCCATGCGCCAAGCAGCGAGCCGGAGGGTGCAGAAACCCCCGGCGACAAGGAGCTGCTGGAAGTCTTCCTCGAAGAAAGCTCGGACATCGTCGAAAGCGCTGCAGCTGCATTGGCGCGCTGGCAGGCCGATCCGCGCAGCAGTGTTGAGGTGGAAAACCTGCTGCGCGACCTGCACACCCTCAAAGGCGGCGCGCGCATGGTGGAAATCGCCGCCATCGGCGACCTGGCCCACGAGCTGGAATTTCTCTACGAGCTGCTCGCCGCTGGCCGCCTGCCACCGACGCCTGCGCTGTTCAGCCTGCTGCAGAACTGCCACGACCGCCTCGCGCACATGCTCGACGCCGTGCGCCTGGGGCAGCCGCTGCACGCCGCGACGGCGCTGATCGACTACATCCGCAACTTCTCCAGCGCGGCGCTGACCGACAGCGCTGCCGGCCAGCCGCCGGTGGAGGCCGCGCCGCTCGACGTACCGGCCGCCGCACCGGAGCGCGCGCCCGGTGACATGGTCAAGGTCGATGCCGAACTGCTCGACGACCTGGGCAACCTGGCCAGCGAGCATGCGATCATTCGTGGTCGCATCGAGCAGCAGGTCAACGATGCACAGTTCGCCCTGAGCGAAATGGAAACCACCCTGGAGCGCATGCGCGACCAGTTGCTGCGCCTGGACAACGAAACCCAGGGCCGCATGTCCAGCCGCTGGCAGGCCGAGGGCGACGCCTACGACGACTTCGACCCGCTGGAAATGGACCGTCACTCGCAGTTGCAGCAGCTGTCGCGGGCGTTGTTCGAGTCGGCTTCCGACCTGCTCGACCTCAAGGAAACTCTTGCCTTGCGCGCCCAGGAGGCGCACGGCCTGCTGCAGCAGCAGGCGCGGGTCAACAGTCAGTTGCAGGAAGGCCTGACCGCCACCCTGATGGTGCCTTTCGAGCGCCTGGTGCCACGCCTGCAGCGCGTGGTGCGGCAGGTGGCGAGCGAGCTGGGCAAACAGGTCGAACTGGTGGTCGGCAACGCCGAGGGCGAGCTGGATCGCAGCGTACTGGAGCGCATGGTCGCGCCACTGGAGCACATGCTACGCAATGCTGTCGACCATGGCCTTGAACCGCGCGAGGTGCGCCTGGCGGCAGGCAAGCCGGAGCAGGGCACCATCCACCTCAATCTGCTGCACGAGGGCGCCGATATCGTCATCGAGATGAGTGACGACGGTGCCGGGGTGCCGCTGGAGGCGGTGCGCAAGAAGGCCATCAAGCGTGGCTTGCTGGCGCCGCAGGCGCAGCTCAGCGATCACGAGATTCTGCAGTTCATCCTGCGTCCGGGCTTTTCCACGGCAGAGAAGATCACCCAGATTTCCGGGCGCGGGCTGGGCATGGACGTGGTCCATGAAGAGGTCAAGCAGTTGGGCGGCTCGATGAGCATCGAGTCCAGCCCTGGCAAGGGGGCACGCTTCCAGATCCGCCTGCCGTTCACGGTGTCGCTGAACCGGGCACTGATGGTGCACCTGGGCGAGGAACAGTACGCCATCCCGCTCAACACCATCGAGGGCATCGTCCGCGTGCCGCCCGCCGAGCTCGAGGCCTGCTACCAACTGGACCCGCCACGCTATCACTATGCTGGGCACGCCTACGACCTGCGCTATCTGGGCGAGCTGCTGCAGGATGTCGCTCGGCCGCGCCTGCTGGGGCAAAGCCTGCCCTTGCCGGTGCTGCTGGTGCATGCCCAGGAGCAGTCGTTCGCGATCCAGGCCGATGGCCTGTCGCCGAGCCGCGAGATCGTGGTGAAAAGCCTGGGGCCGCAGTTCGCTGCGGTGCCGGGGTTGTCGGGTGCGACCTTGCTCGGTGATGGGCGGGTGGTGCTGATTCTCGACCTGCTCGGTCAGCTGCGTGGCCAGCAGCGGCGCCTGGCGCGGTTGCCGGTGGGCGATGGCGAGCGGCGCCAACTGTTCGGCCCGGCAGCGCGGCGGCCGTTGCTGGTGATGGTGGTCGACGACTCGGTCACCGTGCGCAAGGTCACCAGCCGCCTGCTGGAACGTCATGGCATGAGCGTGTTGACCGCCAAGGACGGGGTCGATGCCATGGCCCTGCTGGAGGAGCACCGCCCTGATGTGCTGCTGCTGGACATCGAAATGCCGCGCATGGACGGCTTCGAAGTGGCGACGCGGGTGCGGCGCGACAACCGACTGCACGACCTGCCAATCATCATGATCACCTCGCGTACCGGTCAGAAGCACCGCGACCGAGCCATGGCCATCGGCGTCAACGAATACCTCGGCAAGCCTTACCAGGAGTCGCTCCTGCTGCAGAGCATAGCCCACTGGAGCAAGCCCCATGCTTGAACATATCGCCGGCCAGCGCAGCAGCCTCACCGGCCTGTTGCTGCCCCTGGGCGACCGCACCCTGGTGCTGCCCAATGTCGCCGTCGCCGAGCTGATCGGTGAGCGTGCGTTCGTCTGCGAGCGGCACCAGCCGGCCTGGCACATGGGCTGGATCGACTGGCGCCAGCAGCGCTTGCCGCTCATCGGCTTCGAGGCGGCCTGTGGGGGCGAGACGCCTTGTGGCGAGCGGGCGCGGATTGTCGTGCTCAACGCCCTGGGCGATACCGGGCTGCGCTACCTGGCGGTGCTGCTGCAGGGGATTCCGCGCTCGTGCAAGCTCGACAGCCAGTTGAACTATGTGGACGTGCCACTGGGGGCAATGGAGCTGGCGGCGGTACAGGTGGGCGATCAGGTGGCGCGGGTGCCTGACCTGGCGGCGCTCGAGCGGCTGGTGCGTGACGCGGATCTGCAACCTTTGGTGCAGTAGGATGGTGCTGTTGCGGGCCCTATCGCACCACTGCCTGTCAGGAACCCATTGACCTTGTGGAGGTCAGACTCTGCATGTACTACGGTGAACGCTTCAATGCCTGGACCCACCTGGTCGGTGCCGTCCTGGCCTGTATCGGTGCCATCTGGCTGATCGTCGTCGCGGGCTTGCAGGGCGACCCCTGGAAGATCGTCAGCTTCTCCATCTACGGCTTTACGCTGCTGTTGCTCTACAGCATTTCCACGCTTTATCACAGCACGCGCGGCCGGGCCAAGGTGGTCATGCGCAAGCTCGATCACCTGTCGATCTACCTGCTCATCGCCGGCAGCTATACACCGTTCTGCCTGGTCAGCCTGCGCGGGCCCTGGGGCTGGAGCCTGTTCGGCATCGTCTGGGGGCTGGCGGTGATCGGCATGCTCCAGGAGATCAAGCCGCGCTCCGAGGCGCGGGTGCTGTCGATCATCATCTACGCGGTGATGGGCTGGATCGTGCTGGTGGCGGTCAAGCCGCTGCTCTACAGCCTTGGCGGCGCCGGCTTTGCCTGGCTGGCGGCCGGCGGTGTGTTGTACACCGTCGGCATCATCTTCTTCGCCTTCGACAGCCGCTTTCGTCACTGGCACGGCATCTGGCACCTGTTCGTCATCGCTGGCAGCCTGATGCACTTCGTCGCGGTGTCCTTCTATGTGCTCTAGGGGCTGAGCCTAGAAATCGCCCCACAGCTGCTGCGCCACCGACAGCGCCACCACCGGCGCGGTCTCGGTGCGCAGTACGCGGGGGCCGAGGCGGGCGGCGTGGAAGCCGGCGCCCTTGGCCTGATCGACTTCGGCATCGCTCAGGCCGCCTTCAGGGCCGATCAGGAAGGCCAGGCGTGCGGGCTTGTCGTGGCTGGTCAGTGGCTCGGCCACCGGGTGCAGGACCAGCTTGAGCTCGGCCTCGCTGTCTTTCAGCCATTCGGCCAGGGTCACCGGCGGATGGATCACGGGCAGGGTGGAGCGCCCGCATTGTTCGCAGGCGCTGATCGCCACCTGGCGCCAGTGGGCCAGGCGCTTGTCGGCACGCTCATCCTTCAGGCGTACTTCGCAGCGCTCGCTGACGATCGGGGTGATTTCGTTGACGCCCAGCTCGGTGGCCTTCTGGATCGCCCAGTCCATGCGCTCGCCGCGGGACAGCCCCTGGCCGAGGTGGATGTGCAGCGGCGAGTCGGGCTGGCCGGGCAGGGCCTGGTCGAGGCTGACGCGCACGGATTTCTTGCCTACTTCAAGCAACTGGCCGAGGTATTCCTGGCCGCTGCCGTCGAACAATTGCACGGCGGCGCCGGCGGTCATGCGCAGCACGCGGCCGATGTAGTGGGCCTGGGCCTCGGGCAGCTCGTGCTCACCAAGGCTTAGCGGGGCGTCGATGAAGAAGCGGGACAGTCTCATGGTTTGGCTCGGAATAGGGGGGTGGACATCGTCCTCTGTAGGAGCGGGCTTGCCCGCGAATGCGTCAATGGCAGCACCGCAGCATCCGCGGGCAAGCCCGCTCCTACAGGGTTAGGTGATAGTTAGCCCGGATCGCGGAAGTCGGGATGGAAATCGGCCGGCACCGCCACGCTGACGCTGTCACGGGTGGCGATATCGATGCCTTCGCTGGCCACTTCGGCCAGGAAGTCGATCTGCTCCGGGGTGATCACGTAGGGCGGCAGGAAATACACCACGCTGCCCAGCGGACGCAACAGCGCGCCGCGCGCAAGGGCATGCTCGAAGACCTTCAGGCCGCGGCGTTCCTGCCATGGGTAGGCGACCTTGCCGGCCTTGTCCTTGACCATCTCGATGGCCAGGGCCATGCCGGTCTGGCGCACTTCGGCCACGTTCGGGTGATCGACCAGATGCGCGGTGGCGCTGGCCATGCGCGCCGACAGCGCCTTGTTGGCGTCGATCACCTGGTCCTGCTCGAAGATGTCCAGGGTCGCCAGCGCTGCGGCGCAGGCCAGCGGGTTGCCGGTGTAGCTGTGCGAATGGAGGAAGGCGCGCAGGGTCGGGTAGTCGTCGTAGAAGGCCTGGTACACGTCATCGGTGGTCAGGCAGGCGGCGAGCGGCAGGTAGCCACCGGTCAGGGCCTTGGACAGGCAGAGGAAGTCGGGGCGGATACCGGCCTGCTCGCAGGCGAACATCGTGCCGGTGCGGCCGAAGCCGACGGCGATTTCGTCATGGATCAGGTGCACACCGTACCGGTCGCAGGCTTCACGCAGCAGCTTGAGATAGACCGGGTGATACATGCGCATGCCGCCCGCGCCCTGGATCAGCGGCTCGACGATGACTGCGGCGATCGTGGCGTGGTGTTCGGCCAGGGTCTGCTCCATGGCTGCGAACATTTTGCGCGAGTGCTCCTCCCAACCCATGCCTTCGGGGCGCAGGTAGCAATCGGGGCTGGGCACCTTGATGGTGTCGAGCAGCAGGGCCTTGTAGGTTTCGGTGAACAGCGGCACATCGCCGACCGACATCGCGGCGATGGTTTCGCCGTGGTAGCTGTTGGTCAGGGTGACGAAGCGCTTCTTGGCGCCTTGGCCCTTGTTCTGCCAGTAGTGGAAGCTCATCTTCAGCGCCACTTCGATGCATGACGAGCCGTTGTCGGCGTAGAACACCCGGTCCAGCCCGGCCGGGGTCATGGCCACCAGGCGCTCGGACAGCTCGATCACCGGCTGATGGCTGAAGCCTGCAAGGATCACGTGTTCGAGCTGGTCGACCTGGTCCTTGATGCGCTGGTTGATGCGCGGGTTGGCATGGCCGAAGACGTTGACCCACCAGGAGCTGACGGCGTCCAGATAGCGCTTGCCCTCGAAGTCCTCGAGCCAGACGCCCTCGCCACGGCGGATCGGGATCAGCGGCAGGCTCTCGTGGTCTTTCATCTGGGTGCAGGGGTGCCAGAGGACCTTGAGGTCGCGCTGCATCCACTGTTGATTCAGGCCCATGGGGCAGATCTCCTGGCTGGGGTGGCGTGTAGGACGGTGTAAGCCTAAGCAAAGGCACCCACAGGAACAACCTTGGGTTTTGTGCTGGCTTCTGCAGGAGCGGGCTTGTCGGGGCGCCGAACCGCCGCAAAGGAGCCACCACAGAAACCTGAACCATTCGAAGCACTTGATAGCGCTGTGCTGGCAGGCTCCCAGGACCTGACGTATTCTTAACGCATCTCTCCCGGGGAAATCCTCCCCGCTTACATTTCGCTTCTGATCCGGAGTTCGCCGACATGGCTGCTGCTTGGGTGCGCCTGTGCGCGTTGGTATTGATTGGTGCATCCAGCGCGGGCGCGCTGGCAAAGGACAAGACCCCCACGGCGATTGTCGTCGGCGGTGGCCTGGCAGGTCTGACGGCGGCCTACGAGCTGCAGGCCAAGGGCTGGCAGGTGACCCTGCTCGAAGCCAAGAGCGGCATGGGTGGCCGTTCGGGGCTGGCGACCAGCGAGTGGATCGGCAACAACAAGGCGCAGCCGGTACTCAATCAGTACCTGGACCGCTTCAAGCTGGAAACCTTGCCTGCGCCCGAGTTCGTGCGTACCCCAGGCTACCTGATCGACGGCGAGTACTTCAGCGCGGCCGACCTCGCCACCAAGCAGCCCGCGACCGCCGAGGCGATCAAGCGCTACGAGAAGACCCTCGATGACCTGGCCCGTTCGATCGATGATCCGCTGAACCCGGCGGCCAACAGCACGCTGTTCGCCCTCGATCAGATCAACGTCTCCACCTGGCTGGACAAGCTGCAACTGCCGGCGACCGCCCGTCAGTTGATCAACCAGCAGATCCGTACCCGCTATGACGAGCCCTCGCGCCTGTCGTTGCTCTACTTCGCCCAGCAGAGCCGGGTCTATCGTGGAGTCGGCGATCGCGACCTGCGCGCGGCACGCCTGCCCGGCGGCAGCCCGGTACTGGCCCAGGCCTTCGTCAAGCAGCTCAAGACCATCAAGACCAGTTCGCCGGTCACCTCCATCGTCCAGGACAAGGACGGCGTCACCGTCAAGGTGGGGGCCGTCGGCTATCAGGCTGACTATCTGGTCCTGGCCGTGCCGCTGCGCGCGCTAGCCAAGATCCAGATGACGCCGGGGCTGGACAATCAGCACCTGGCGGCGCTCAAGGGCACCAACTACGGCTGGCGCGACCAGTTGTTGCTCAAGTTCAAGAACCCGGTGTGGGAGAGCCGCTCGCGCATGTCGGGCGAGATCTTCAGTAACGCAGGCCTGGGCATGCTGTGGATCGAACCGGCGCTCAAGGGTGGTGCCAACGTGGTGATCAACCTGTCCGGCGACAACGCCCGCCTGCTGCAAGCCTTCGGTGACAAGCAGATGGTCGACCAGGTGCTGATTCGCCTGCATGCCTTCTACCCCCAGGCCCGTGGTGCCTTTACCGGTTATGAGGTCAAGCGCTACAGCACCGATGCCGGCACCGGTGGCGCCTACCTGGCCTATGGGCCGGGGCAGATCAGCAAGTACTGGCGCCTGTGGGAGCGTCCGGTGCAACGTGTCGCCTTTGCTGGCGAGCACACCGATGCACTTTACCCGGGCACCCTGGAAGGCGCGCTGCGCAGTGGCCAGCGTGCTGCGGGCCAGATCGAGGACCTGGCTGCCGGCAAATCCTTCGATCCAGTGGTCAAGGCGGCGCCGGTCGCTGCAGCTGCGGGCGCTGCGGCAGTCGGCGCGGCTGCCGCCAAGGACAACAAGCCTGGCTTCTTCTCCCGCCTGTTCGGTGGCGACGATAAACCGGTGGCCAAGGCCGAGCCGGTGGCCAAGGTGGATGAACCGACACCTGCGCCGCCAGCTCCGGCACCGGCAGCCGCACCTGCGGCGCCTGTGGCCAAGGAGGAGCCCGTCAAGGCTGCGCCGGCCAAGGCCGCACCTGCCAAGCACGTACCCGCGCACAAGCCGCCTGCCAAGCAGGCCAGCAAGCCGGAGCCGGTGAAGAAGGCGGCCGCAAAGGCCGAGCCCGTCAAGAAGAAACCCTCGGCCGACACTCAGGCCAAGGCGAACTGATTGACCAAGGCGGGCACCTCGTGGCGTTGCTGCGAAGTGCCCGCGATAGTTCCTACCCTGACAAGTCCCCCGCGCCCGCTTATTGTTAATGTTGACTTAATTGGGTGAATTCAAAATAAGCTATCGGTTTATTCGATAATAAAAAGCGGACTTTTCCGCTTTAATTCGATATTTATCGCGTTATCTTGTGCACAGCTTTCACGGGGAATACGCCAACATGCAACTGCGCAATTCTGCTTCTCGCTATGGTGCGGTCAGCATCTTCCTGCACTGGGGCGTGGCCCTTGTCGTATTCGGGTTGTTCGGTCTGGGTCTGTGGATGGTCGGTCTCGACTATTACGATCCTTGGCGCAAAGCCGGGCCCGACCTGCACAAGAGCATCGGTCTGGTATTGCTGGCAGTCATGCTGCTGCGCGTACTCTGGCGTTTGATCAGCCCACCTCCACCGGCTCCGGCCAACCACGGGTCTCTCACCCGCGTGGCCGCCAAGCTGGGGCACCTGGCGCTGTATCTGGGGTTGTTTGCGGTGATGGCCGCCGGCTACCTGATCTCCACTGCCGACGGTGTCGGCATTCCGGTCTTCGGTCTGTTCGAGGTGCCGGCGCTGGTCAGCAACCTGCCCGATCAGGCGGACACTGCCGGTGTGATTCACCTGTACCTGGCCTGGGGGTTGGTGATCTTCGCCATCCTGCATGCCCTGGCAGCCTTGAAGCACCATTTCATTGACCGTGACGCGACCCTGACTCGTATGCTGGGCCGCAAAGCTTGACTCTCAACCTCAATTGCAAAGGAAGGAAGTAAGGATGTTGAAAAAGACTTTTGCCGCCCTGGCGCTCGGTACCGCTCTGATTGGCGCTGGTCAGGCCATGGCCGCTGACTACAAGATCGACAAGGAAGGCCAGCACGCTTTCGTCGACTGGAAGATCAGCCACCTGGGCTACAGCTTCATCCACGGCACATTCAAGGACTTCGACGGTTCGTTCTCCTGGGACAGCGCCAAGCCTGAAGCCAGCAAGATCAGCGTCGAACTGAAGACTGCCAGCCTGTGGTCCAACCATGCCGAGCGTGACAAGCACATCGCCAGTGCCGATTTCCTGGATGTGAAGAAGTATCCGGACGCCAAGTTTGTTTCCACTGCCGTCAAGTCCACCGGTGACAAGACTGCCGACGTGACCGGCGACCTGACCCTGCATGGCGTGACCAAGCCGGTCACCTTCAAGGCCGTGTTCAACGGCGAGGGCAAGGACCCGTGGGGTGGCGAGCGCGCTGGCTTCAACGCCAAGACCACGCTGAACCTGAACGACTTTGGCATCAAGGGCCCAGGCCCGACTTCCCAGACCCTGGATCTGGACATCAGCCTGGAAGGCGTGAAGCAGAAGTGATTCGCGTCATCTGAAACGACAAGGGGCCGCTATGCGGCCCCTTGTCGTTTCTGTCAGCCCTTGCGGGTCAGCAGCGCCGGACGCTCGCCACGTGGGCGGCTCGGCAGATCATCCAGTTGCTCGGGCGTTGGGTAACGGTCGAGCTTGGACTCCTTGCGGATGATCACAGGCGTGCTCTGCGGCTCACGCGGATTGCGTACGGCAGGCTCCTGGCGGTTGCTGTCGTCCCGGCGCGCGCGGCCTGGGTTGCCATCACGGCGTGCACCACCACCATTGTTGTTGCGGGGACGCTTCTCGCCAGAGCCCTGGCCGCCCTGGCGCTGGCCGCCGCCACCGTTGTTGCTGCGAGGCTGGCCCGAACCCGAACGCTGCCCCTGGCCTTGAGCCTGGCCGCCGTTGCCGCCTGGGCGACGGTTGCGGCCCTGGCTCTTGCCGTTCTGGTAAGGGCTGACGTAGTCGGCGCGGTTACCGAAGTTGTCGATATCGTCGTCCAGGAATTCTTCCGGGTCGCGATCGGCAGGGACTTTGGGGACATTGCCCTGGGCCTGGCCGGCCTGCTGCTGACGCGGCTTCTTGTTGTCGCGCTGCTTGCGTGGTTCCTGCTTCTTCTGCTGTGGCTTGTCACCCGCAGTGGCCTTGTCGGCAGGTTTGTCGGCGGCCTGTTGCTTGGCCTTGCCTTTGTCCTTGCCCTTGTCCTTGCGCCCGCCGCTGCCTTCCTTGCTGCCTTCGGCACGTTGCTGCTGGTTGCGCCCGCCGCGGCCGTTATTCTGCTGGCGCTCGCGCACCTCGGGTTTCTCGGCCTCGACCTGCGAGGCATCGAAGCCCATCAGGTCGCCATCCGGGATCCTCTGCTTGGTCACCCGCTCGATGCTCTTGAGCAGCTTCTCTTCGTCAGGTGCCACCAGCGAAATGGCTTCACCGGAGCGGCCGGCACGGCCAGTGCGACCGATGCGGTGAACGTAGTCTTCCTCGACGTTGGGCAGTTCGAAGTTGACCACGTGCGGCAACTGGTCGATGTCCAGGCCGCGGGCGGCGATGTCAGTGGCGACCAGCACCCGCACGCTGTTGGCCTTGAAGTCGGCCAGAGCCTTGGTGCGCGCATTCTGGCTCTTGTTGCCGTGGATCGCGGCAGCGGTCAGACCGTGCTTTTCGAGGTACTCGGCAAGGCGGTTGGCGCCGTGCTTGGTACGGGTGAAGACCAGCACCTGTTCCCAGGCGCCGAGGGTGATCAGGTGGGCCAGCAGCGCACGCTTGTGGCTGGCGGGCAGGCGGTAGACGCGCTGCTCGATACGCTCGACGGTGGTATTGGGCGGCGTGACCTCGATGCGCTCGGGGTTGTGCAGCAACTTGTCGGCGAGGTCGGTGATGTCCTTGGAGAAGGTCGCCGAGAACAGCAGGTTCTGGCGCTTGGCCGGCAGGCGTGCGAGGACTTTCTTCACATCATGGATGAAGCCCATGTCGAGCATGCGGTCGGCTTCGTCCAGAACGAGAATTTCCACCTTGGACAGATCGACGCTGCCTTGGCCGGCCAGGTCGAGCAGGCGGCCCGGGCAGGCGACCAGAACGTCGACACCCTTGGCCATCGCCTGGATCTGCGGGTTCATGCCGACGCCGCCGAAGATGCAGGCGCTGATGAAGTTCAGGTCGCGGGCATAGATCTTGAAGCTGTCGTGGACCTGTGCGGCCAGTTCGCGGGTTGGGGTCAGGACCAGGACGCGCGGTTGGCGCGGGCCGTGACGCTGCGATTTGTCAGGGTGGCCACCCGGGAACAGGCGCTCGAGGATCGGCAGGGCGAAGCCACCGGTTTTACCAGTGCCAGTCTGCGCGGCGACCATCAGGTCGCGGCCTTGCAACACGGCGGGAATGGCCCGCTGTTGCACCGGGGTAGGCTGGGTGTAGCCCGCAGCCTCGATAGCGCGGACAAGTGCCTCGGAGAGACCGAGGGAAGCAAAGGACATGGGCAATCCTGTTCTCGTTTGGGCTGAGCCCTGTGGGATGTTCTGCCTGGCGCGACGGGCATCGGTGGGATGCGATCGCGTCCGGTCCAGCTGGGCTTACACTGCGCATCCTGGAGGCGGCGGGCGGGCACTTGAGTGTGCGTCGCTGCTGGTCGAGATGCCTGTTGCGAGGCCGAGCGTCCGGGCGTGAGCCGGGCGGGAAGGCCCGAGTATAACAGAGCTATCGCGAAGTGCTGCGATCCTGCTGCTCAACGGTGTCGAGAAAATGTCCATCGATGTTTGCGTTGCGCGTCTGCAGGGCAGTACAGGCGCGCTCCAGGGTGGTCAGCAGGGCTGTGCTCAGGCTTGCTGTGCGTCGATCAGATGCCGCTCGATATCCTTGTGGCGTGAGCCTAGCGACAGACGAAGGCCGGGTTGGCGCAAGCATTCGCGCAATTGCTCGGGGCTCATGCCACCCTGACGCTGATTGAAGTTTTCCAGGGCCTTGTCCCACCACGCCGTGGCGCAGGCGCGGTCGAATTCGTTGTCGTAGGGATAGCAGCCATAGAGCAGTTCGCGAGCGAACTGGCGGTGACGACTGGGTAGCGTCAGGCTCATGGCCTTGTAACCGAGGCGGTGCAGGGTGGGTGGGCGAGGCAGTTGGTCGTTGACCAGCGTGATGTCGGCCAGCGCGGCTTCGCCGAGCGGATCGTCGCCGTGCTTGCGCAGCCACGCCTGGATCTTGGCACGGAACTGCGCCTTGCGGCTCCAATAGTGGTGGATGACGTCGGTGCAGGTGGCCAGTTGCAGCTTGCGGTAGGCGGCGACCGCCAGGCAGAACTCCTCGAGCGTATAGGCCTCGCGCGCCAGGGGATAGAGCTCGTCCATCAGGGCGATGGAGTGGTCCAGGGTCGTTGCGTCCTGTGCAGTCAGGCCGATGACGCCGGAGTTGACCAGCGGCATCTGGCAGTCGGCCAGGCCACGTTGCTGCAGGAGGGTCAGCAGGTTCTTGTACAGCAGGCACTTCCGGTTTTCGCCGTAGCGTCCGTCGATGGCGTTGCAGAGCACCGCGCCTGGCTTGACCCGGCGGAACAGTTCGATCGGCGACTGGCGGAAGAAGGTGTCGGTGTCGATCAGGACCGCGCGCGGGTGTTGTTCGAGGACCTGGCGCAGCAGCACATGCTTGCTGCGGAAGTGATAGCCGTGGGGCTGGTTCCACGTTGTACGCGTGTGCTCATCGAGTAGGTGCACGGTGACGGGCAGCTTGGCGTAGGGTTCGGGGTTGTCGGTGTAGACCTGGATGTCCATGGCTTCACCTGGCGTCTTGCGCAGGTTGGCCAGGGCGCTGACGATGCTGAAGCACGCTTCCTGGTGATAGGTAGCCGGGCCGAAGGCGAGGTAGACGAGTTGCGGGAAGGACGATTGTGCTGGCTTCATGCCGGACACCTACTGCTAAAGCATTAATTGGACGAGGTTTCAGCCTATGCCAAAACCTCGTGCAATTTATTAAAGAAGCGTAACAGGATGATGAATCAGCGAGGTAGCTTCAGGTTGTTCCAGATCGCGAGGCTCGGCTCGGCCTGGTTCAGCGTGTAGAAGTGCAGGCCCGGCGCACCGCCTTGCAGCAGCTCTTCGCACATGGTGCTGATCACTTCTTCGCCGAATGCCTGGATGCTGGCGGCATCGTCGCCGTAGGCTTCCAGTTGCTTGCGGATCCAGCGTGGGATCTCGGCACCGCAGGCGTCGGAGAAGCGCGCCAGCTTGCTGTAGTTGGTGATCGGCATGATGCCGGGCACTACCGGAATGTCCACGCCCAGCTTCTGTACGCGCTCGACGAAGTAGAAGTAGCTGTCGGCGTTGAAGAAGTATTGGGTGATGGCGCTGTCGGCACCGGCCTTGACCTTGTGTACGAAGTTGGCCAGGTCGTCCTCGAAATTGTGCGCCTGTGGGTGCATTTCGGGGTAGGCGGCGACTTCCAGGTGGAAGTGGTCACCGGTTTCCTGGCGGATGAATTCGACCAGGTCGCTGGCGTGGCGCAGCTCGCCACTGGCCATGCCCATGCCGGACGGCAGATCGCCGCGCAGGGCGACGATGCGCTTGATCCCGGCCGCCTTGTATTCGGCGATCAGGGCGCGCAGGTCGTCCTTGCTGTCGCCGACGCACGACAGGTGCGGGGCTGCAGGGACTTTCACTTCGTTTTCCAGTTGCAGCACGGTGTTCAGCGTGCGATCGCGGGTCGAGCCGCCGGCGCCGTAGGTGCAGGAGAAGAAGTCGGGGTTATAGGTGGCCAGTTGACGGGCAACGGCCATGAGTTTTTCGTGACCGGCATCGGTCTTGGTCGGGAAGAACTCGAAACTGTAGCGGCGTTCCTGGGACATCGGTCGTTCCTCTGGCAGCGTGCCTCAAGCGTCAGGCTGCAAATAAAAGCCAGATCGGTGATGGCCGATCTGGCTTGGGCGTAGTTCAAGATCCTTGCGCTGCTGCGGCGCGCAATACGCGCCGCATGCCGCTTAGTAGCGGTACGCGTCGGGCTTGAACGGGCCTTCGACAGTCACGCCGATGTACTCGGCCTGCTGCGGGGTCAGCTGGGTGACCACGCCGCCGAAGCCGCGGACCATTTCCAGGGCCACTTCTTCGTCGAGCTTCTTGGGCAGCACTTCGACGGTCAGGCGCTCGGCCTTCTTCGCGGCAGGCAGCTCGGCGAACTTCTGCTCGAACAGGAAGATCTGCGCCAGTACCTGGTTGGCGAACGAGCCGTCCATGATGCGGCTCGGGTGGCCAGTGGCGTTGCCCAGGTTCACCAGACGGCCTTCGGCCAGCAGGATCAGGTAGTCGTCATTCTGCGGATCGAAGGTGCCAGCGCCGGTGCGGTGGATCTTGTGCACCTGTGGCTTGACCTCTTCCCATGCCCAGTTCTTGCGCATGAAGGCGGTGTCGATCTCGTTGTCGAAGTGACCGATGTTGCAGACCACTGCACGCTTTTTCAGGGCCTTGAGCATGTTGGCGTCGCAGACGTTGACGTTACCGGTGGTGGTGACGATCAGGTCGATGCGGCCCAGCAGGTCCTTGTTGATGCCGGCTTCGGTACCGGTGTTGATACCGTCCTTGAACGGCGAGACCACTTCGAAGCCGTCCATGCAGGCCTGCATGGCGCAGATCGGGTCGACTTCGGTGACCTTGACGATCATGCCTTCCTGGCGCAGGGACTGGGCCGAGCCCTTGCCCACGTCGCCGTAGCCGATCACCAGGGCCTGCTTGCCCGACAGCAGGTGGTCGGTGCCGCGCTTGATGGCGTCGTTCAGGCTGTGACGGCAGCCGTACTTGTTGTCGTTCTTGCTCTTGGTGACCGAGTCGTTGACGTTGATCGCCGGGACTTTCAGCTCGCCCTTGGCCAGCATGTCCAGCAGGCGGTGCACGCCAGTGGTGGTCTCTTCGGTCACGCCGTGGATCTTGTCCAGCATGGCCGGGTATTTCTTGTGCAGGATTTCGGTCAGGTCACCGCCGTCGTCCAGGACCATGTTGGCGTCCCATGGCTGGCCATCTTTGAGGATGGTCTGCTCGATGCACCACTCGTACTCCTGCTCGGTTTCACCTTTCCAGGCGAATACCGGGATGCCGGCAGCGGCGATGGCGGCGGCAGCCTGGTCCTGGGTGGAGAAGATGTTGCAGGACGACCAGCGCACTTCGGCGCCCAGGGCGACGAGGGTCTCGATCAGCACGGCGGTCTGGATGGTCATGTGGATGCAGCCGATGATCTTAGCGCCCTTGAGCGGTTGCTCGGCTTGATACTTGCGGCGCAGGCCCATCAGTGCGGGCATTTCCGATTCGGCGATGATGACTTCCTTGCGGCCCCAGTCGGCCAGGGAAATGTCGGCGACCTTGAAGTCGGAAAAACCAGCGGGCGTGTTTACAGCGCTCATGAAGAGCCTCCATTCGTAGTGTGCGAATGGGCGCCGTTGTGCGTTGAGCGTCCGCAGGAGCGGACAACGCCCCATCCGAGCCTGACAGGTGAACCTGCTGCAGCGCCCCTCGGACAGGTGGCGGGATGACCACCGCAGCGGGTGGCCATTGGAAACGGCGAGATTATAGCCGCGGCTGTGTGACACACCCAAGACTTTCTGTTGATTTATCGCGACGATAGTCGATGTTCAATGGAGGCGGGCCGGTGGGTCTGCCATCATTGCCCCATGTCAGTCAGGCACGTCAGGAGTTGTAATGAATTTCCACACGCGCAAATGGGTAAAACCCGAAGACCTCAATCCCAACGGCACCCTGTTCGGTGGCAGCCTGCTGCGCTGGATCGACGAGGAAGCGGCGATCTACGCCATCGTCCAGTTGGGCAACCAGCGGGTGGTGACCAAGTATATTTCCGAGATCAACTTCGTCAGCGCCTCGCGCCAGGGCGAGATCATCGAGCTGGGTATCACCGCCACCGAGTTCGGCCGCACCTCGATCACCCTGCAGTGCGAAGTGCGCAACAAGATCACCCGCAAGAGCATCCTCACCGTCGACAAGATGGTCTTCGTCAATCTGGGCGAGGATGGCCTGCCGGCACCGCACGGGCGCACCGAGATCAAGTACATCCAGGATCAGTTCCCGGATTCGGCGGTGGAGTAGTGCTGGAAACCGTGCGGCGCACTTCGCGGGCTCGCTCGCGGAGTGCGCCATTGTAATCACGGCTGGGCGCTTACCCGGCGCACCACCTTGCCGATTGTCAGCCCCTGCACCAGGATCGACGACAGCACCACGATGTAGGTGATCGACAACAACAGGTCGCGTTCGTCTCCCACCGGCAGCGACAGCGCCAGGGCCACCGATACGCCTCCGCGCAAGCCTCCCCAGGTCAATACCCGCACCGTGCCACGTGGCACTTCGCGCCAGCGCCGCAGCAAGACGATGGCTGGTGCCACGGTCAACAGGCGCGACGCCAGCACCGCGACCGCAAGCACGCCACCCGCTGCCAGGTGCAGCCAGTTGAACGGCAGCAGCAACAGCTCCAGGCCGATCAGGGCGAAGAGCAGGGCATTGAGCATGTCGTCGATCAGCTCCCAGAAACCGTCCATGTAGCGACGGGTCATGTCGTTCATCGCCAGGTTACGCCCCAGGTTGCCGATGATCAGGCCGGCTACCACCATGGCGATTGGCGCCGACACGTGCAGTTCGTAGCACATGGCCGAGCCGCCGATCACCAGCGCCAGGGTCAGCATCACCTCGACCTGATACTGCTCGATGCTCTTGATCATGCGGTAGGTGGCGTAGCCGATCAGCCCACCGAACACCACGCCGCCGATGGCTTCGCGGGCGAACAGGATGGCGGTGTCGGAAACGCTCGGCGTCTCGCCGAGCTGGATGATGCCCAGCAGCACGGTGAACACCACCACCGCAGTGCCGTCGTTGAACAGCGACTCGCCGACGATGGTGGTCTTCAGCGGTTTGGAGGCGTTGGCGGTACGCAGTGCACCGAGCACCGCGATGGGGTCGGTCGGCGAGATCAGTGCGCCGAACAGCAGGCAGTAGATCAGCGGTACGTCCCAGCCGAACATCGCGAACACCCAGTGGGCGAGGTAGCCGATCACCACGGTGGCGATCAGTACGCCGATGGTGGCGAGCAGGCCGATTGGCCAGCGGTAGCTGCGCAGGTCGCCGAGGTTGACGTGCAAAGCGCCCGCGAACAGCAGGAACGACAGCATCCAGTGCATCAGCAGGTCATTGAAGTCGATCTGGTTCATCAGGCCTTCGACGCGTTCCTCCAGGCCGGGGAAGCCGATCAGGCTCAGGCCCTGCAGGATCAGTGAGAACAACAGGGCGGTGACCATCACGCCGATGGCGGGCGGCAGGCCGATGAAACGGTAGTTCACATAGGTGAGGAGGGTGGTGAGGCAGATGAACGCGGCAACTAATTCAAGCATCCTGAATCCTGTGACAATGGCTTCCAAGTCGTAACCCGAAGGGCTCGGGCAGTTCTTTGATGGCCTGACGGAGCGCTCGGGACACACCTTATGACCGGAATTATAAGGATCGTTCCTCAATTCACCGCTGAAACGGCCCTGTAGGAGCAACTGTCTGGTTCACATCTGACGGCCAGCTCATCCTTCTGTGTAGGAGCGGGCTTGCCCGCGAACACCGGCTTGGCCGGTGCCCTGCACCGCGGTGTATGTTTCGCGGGCAAACCCGCTCCTGCAGGCGCTGCCCGGATCGCGTATATAGTGACTCGAGTCTTGTCCAAGGAACTCCACGCGTGCTGGCAACTTCCCTCGTCCTGATCGCCGCCCTGCTGCATGCCACCTGGAACACCCTCATCAAGTTCAGTGCCGAGCGCCTGCTGGTAATCGCCAGCATGGACGCGGTGGCGCTGGTCTTCGCGGTGCTGGCGGTGGCGTTCGTCGAGCCCCCTCCGGCGGCGATCTGGCCATGGCTGCTGGCCTCGGCGCTGGCCGAGCAGGCCTATCGTGTCCTGCTGATCAAGGCCTACCGGGTCGGTGACCTGGGCCTGGTCTATCCTCTGATGCGGGGATTGTCGCCGCTGGTGGTGCTGGGGCTGACCCTGGCCTTTGCCGGTGAATCGCTGAGCAACCAGCAGATCATTGGCATTCTGCTGATCCCCTGCGGCATGGCGTGTCTGCTCTGGCAGGGCGGTGGCGGTGATCGGCTGCCCTGGTCGATGCTGCCGGTGGTGGCGCTGATCGGCCTGTGCATCGGTTGTTACACCTGGTTCGACGGCCAGGCGGTGCGCCTGTGGGGTAAACCCTGGGACTACCTGGTCTGGCTTACGCTGCTGAGTGCCTGGCCGTTCCCGGTGCTGGCAGGCGTGGCCCGACGTGAACCCTTCGTGCAGTTCTGGCGCAGCCAGTGGCGGCTTGGGTTGGCGGTGGGGCTGTGTGTATTGCTGAGTTACGCCCTGGTGCTGTGGGCCATGCACCTGGGGTCGGTGGCCGAGGCGGCGGCGCTGCGGGAGGTCAGTGTGATCCTGGTGGTGCTGTTGGGCATGCGCTACCTCAAAGAACCTTTTGGCGGTCCGAGACTCTTAGCTTGCGGGCTGGTCCTGGCAGGCATGCTGGTGATGAAGCTCTGACCTTTCTGAACGAGGAGCCAGTCCATGACCGTTGCCCTGTGGTGCATCCTGATCGCCCTGGTCCTGCCGCCGTTGTGCGCATTGATCGCCAAAGTCGCCAGTGGCCGTTTTGGCTTGAGCGACAACCATGATCCGCGAGCCTTTCTAGAGACGCTCTCAGGCTTGCCTCGGCGCGCTAATGCGGCGCAGCAGAACGGCTACGAGGCGTTTCCTGCCTTCGCCGCAGCGGTGCTGGTGGCCGATATCGTCGGTAACGCCGAGCAAGTGACCCAGGATGTGCTGGCGGTGCTGTATATCACCAGCCGGCTGCTGTACATCATCTGTTACCTGGCGGACTGGGCGGCGTTGCGCTCGCTGGTGTGGTTTGCCGGGTTGGCGTTGATCGTGTCGTTGTTCGTCGTATCGGCGTGAAGCCATCGCGGGGCAAGCCCGCGATAGCTTCACCACCGATCACGGCACCTTCGGCACTTCAGGCAGGGCAGCCCCCTTGGGCCACAGCATCCAGATCTGTCCTTGCTGCTTCATGTTGCCTGCCAGCTCGCCGGCCTCGGGGCCGGTGCCCCAGAACAAGTCGGCGCGCACTTCGCCGGTGATCGCGCCGCCGGTGTCTTGCGCACCCACCGGGCGCACCACCGGCGAGCCATCCGGCCGGGTGGTGGACAGCCACAGCAGGCTGCCCAGCGGAATCACCTTGCGATCGATGGCCACGCTGTAGCCTGCGGTCAATGGCACGTTGAGCGAGCCGCGCGGGCCTTCGTTGCTGTCGGGGCCTGCGGCGAAGAACACATAGCTCGGGTTGCTCGCCAGCAGCTCCGGCACCCGCTGGGGGTTGGCCTGGGCCCAGGCGTGGATGCTGCCCATGGTCACGTCTTCTTTTTTCAATTGGCCCTGGTCCACCAGCCAGCGGCCAATCGGTCGGTAAGGGTGGCCGTTTTGGTCGGCATAGCCCAGGCGCAGTTGGCGACCGCTCTCCAGTTGCACGCGACCGGAACCCTGGATCTGCAGGAACTGCAGGTCCATCGGGTCGGTCAGCCAGGCCAGCACCGGCGCCTTCACACCCTGGCGGTTGATCACTTCGGCGGTGTCGTAGGGCTTGAGTACGCGACCTTCGAGACGACCGCGCAGGCGTTTGCCCTTGAGTTCGGGGTATACGCTGGCCAGGTCGACCACGATCATGTCGTCGGGCGGACCATAGACCGGGACACTGGCCTTTGCCGTACGTGTCAGGCTGCCGGGATAGACCGGTTCGTAGTAGCCGGTGATCAGGCCATTGGCGTTGTTTTCTGCAGAGCGCAGACCATAGACCTGCAGATTCTGTTGCAGGAAGGCGCGCACCTGGGCGGCGTCTGCCGGTACTCCGGCAGCGGCATTGCAGGTAGCGGCCCACACCGGATCACGCTTGAGTTTCTCGCAGCCGTTGCGCCAGGCCTGGAAGCCTGCGACCAGGTCGGTGTCAGTGACACTCGGCAAATCTTGCCAGGTGGCATCGGCATAGGTGGCGATGGCGTGGGGCTCAGGTTTTGTACCCTCACCGCCGTTGCAGCCGGCTAGCAGGGCCAGGGCCGGGAGTGCCCAGGCGAGAGGGCGCAAAGCAGATTTCATAAGCAGGGTCCTGTTGCGGGCAGAGATGAAAAATCGCCCTTGTCTTTTGTGTGGCTATTGGTCTTTACCCGGCGGGCAGCGATACTGGCGACCCGTTCATGCAGGCCGAAGAGACCGTGATGTTCAAGCGATTGACCGTAGTGCTGCTCGCCACCCTGGCCCTGACCGCTTGCGAGCGTGTCGATCCGAACTCGCCATTGGGCCAGCGCAAGGCGATCTTCAAGGACATGCTCAAGACCAGCGAAGACCTGGGCGGCATGTTGCGCGGGCGCTTGCCGTTCGACGGGATGAGGTTCGCCGAGGGGGCGGTGAAGCTCGATACCCTGGCCCACGAACCCTGGCAGCACTTCCCGCAGGCGCGTGACGGGGGGGACAGCAGCGCCCGGCCTGAGGTCTGGGAGCGCCAGGCGCGGTTTCGTGACCTGGCCCGCCAGCTCGAGGGGGTTACCGGCGAACTGGTCGGTGTGACCCGCAGCCAGCCACTGGATGCGGCTGGGCTGAAGGCGCCGATGGACCGCGTCGAGGCGGCGTGCAAGGCCTGTCATACCGAGTTTCGCAATCATTGATGATCTGCAGTGCCCTTTGCGGGAGCGGCCGCGCTTGCCTGGCCTCAGCGTTCGAGCTCGTCGACCGCTTCCTGCAGTTCTTTCTTCGCCTCGGCGAGCTTCTCCTTGCGCTTGTTGATCTTTTCCGCGTCACCTTTTTTCATGGCCTTGTCCAGGTCCTTGGTGCGCTGGTTCACCTCGTGGCGGGCATCGAGCACCTTCTGCTCGCGTTCCTTGCGCAGGCCCGCATCGGTGCAGTGTTCGGTGACTTCGCTCAGTGCCTTTTCCAGGCCCGCCTGCTGATCGGCGTTGCCGTGGGCGCGGGCTTGCTCGATCTGGGTGCTGATGGCCTGGCGCTTGGCGGCGCAGCCGGTCAGCTCCGGCTGCACCTCTGCGGCCAGGGCGCTGTTGGCGACCAGGCCCAGTGCGGAAGACAGAATGAAGGTCGAGAGCAGTTTCATGAAGGGCTCCAGTCGGGAGGCGGCAGAAACGGAAATGCTGCCCTGATCTGCGAAAATTAGAAACCCTCTATTGCATGCCGACGCAGTTCTCCGGCCACGGCCAGCACTTCCTCATGGGCGAAAAAGGCCCGCAACTGCCCGGCCCTGCCACGGCCAACCCCCGGTTCGGCAAGCCATTGCTCAATGTTTCGGCTGGCCAGTGTCTGCCAGTCTGGGCCCAGGCGCAGGTTACTTGGGGCCGGAACACCCAGGGCGCGCAGCCAGCGTTCGAACGGCTGTGTGCGGGCCGTCATGAAGGCCTGATGCAGTTTTTCGGCGCGTACGCTGCCAATCCCCGGGACCTGCAGCAGGTCATCCTGGCCAAGCTCCAGCCAGCGGGTCAGGGTGTCGCCCAGGCCTTGCTCGGTGAGTAACTGCCAGGTGCCGGGGCCCAGGCCTGGCATGTTCAACCCTTGCTTGCCCGAGAGCCACGTGAGGCGAGCAAGGTACTGTTGGCTGCAGTCGTCGCGAGGTGTCCAGCAACTGAGCGGGTGGTAGCTGCCTGGGTCGGGTACTGCGACGGGGACGCGCTGCAGACTGCGCAGCACCACACTTTCGAACCGCGGGATGGTGAGCCCGGCCAGGCTCACCGCCACCTGGTCTCCGGGGCGGATATCCAGTTGCTGCCAGCGCTGCAGCGAGCCGAGGCTGATCTGGCGAACGAGGCGGTCGTCCAGCTTTACAGGCTGAACCTCCAGCAGCGGGGTGATGCGGCCGCTGCGGCCGATGCGGAAGCTGACCTGGCGCACTTCGGTCAGCACCTGGCGGTAGGGGTATTTCCAGGCAGCGATCCAGTAAGGCGCCTGGGCCCGCCAGCGCGTGGCGGGCGGACGGCTGTCCTGGCGCAGAATCACGCCATCGGTGGCGAACGGCAGGGGTGAGCGGTACCAGTGTTGGCGCCAGTGGGCCGCTTGTTCGAGGTTGTCGATCGGCACGCTCAGGCGGCGGCTGTCAGCAAAGCCCAGCGCTTCCAGCTGGGCCAGGCGCTGCGCCTGGTTTTCGGGACCCTCGGGCCAGTCCCAGACGAACAGCCCGATCCCTGCGGCCTGGTCCGCAGGCAGTTGCTTGCGTGCCAGCAGGCCGGCGACGATGCCACGAGCGTTGACCGAACCTGCCTGTGCCTGCACATGGTCTTCGAGCTGCCAGTACAGCTCACCTTGGAGCACAAGGTCGTGCGGCCCGGATAGTTGCCGTATGTCGGCACGCAGGTGCGGGATATGCCGGCTCCAGTCGTGGCCGTGCACACCATCGCCGCGGCTGAGCAGCGTGCTCAGGCGTCCCTGTCGGTAGATCAGCGACACCGCGACGCCGTCGACCTTGGGTTGTATCCAGACAGCCTGCCGGCCCTGCAACCATTGGCCTACAGCGGCTTCGTCGGCCAGCTTGGCAACGCCGGTATGTGCCACCGGGTGGGCATGTGGACCTGCGGCCGTGGCCAGTGGCGAGTCGCGATGAGGTTGTCCGAAACAGCCTTGCAGGTGCTCCAGCCGATGCCGGCTCTGGTCGTAGAGCTCATCGGCCACTGTGGCAATACCCTGGCGATGGTAGCGGTCGTCCCATTCGGCGAGGGTCTGGCGCAATTGTGCGATTTCATCGGTGGCGCGCCGTGGCGGCCAATCGGGACAGGGGGTGGCCAACGCTGCTGAGCTGAAGGCGATGAGTAGCAGTAGGGTGAGCAAGCGAATCGACATGGCCAGCATCCTTGCATGGCAGGAGGAAGGGCTCAGCCTAGGCGCCGATGTTCAGGTGTGCCGGGACAGGACTGTCAGGTGATGTGTCACAAAAAAGCCCCTGCTGATTGCTCGGCAGGGGCTTTCCGTTACTGCTGTAGGAGGCTTACAGGCCGGCGGCGTCGCGCAGGGCGGCGGCGCGGTCGGTGCGCTCCCAGGTGAAGGTGGTGAAGGTGTCGTCACCCACGGTCTTCTGCTGCGGCTCACGGCCGAAGTGACCGTAGGCGGCCGTCTCCTGGTACATCGGGTGCAGCAGGTCGAGCATGGTGGTGATCGCGTAGGGGCGCAGGTCGAAGCACTCGCGCACCAGCTGGATGATCTTGTCGTCGGACACCTTGCCGGTACCGAAGGTGTTGATCGAGATGGAGGTCGGTTGGGCTACGCCGATGGCGTAGGAAACCTGGATCTCGCAACGCTCGGCCAGGCCTGCGGCAACGATGTTCTTGGCCACGTAGCGACCGGCGTAGGCTGCGGAACGGTCGACCTTGGACGGGTCCTTGCCGGAGAACGCGCCACCACCGTGACGGGCCATGCCGCCGTAGGAGTCGACGATGATCTTGCGACCGGTCAGGCCGCAGTCGCCCACAGGGCCGCCGATGATGAAGTTGCCGGTCGGGTTGATGTGGTACTGGGTGTCCTTGTGCAGCAGGTCGGCCGGCAGGGTGTGCTTGACGATCAGTTCCATCACCGCTTCCTGCAGGTCTTTCTGCGACACTTCAGGGTTGTGCTGGGTCGACAGGACCACCGCGTCGATGCCGACCACCTTGCCATTCTCGTAGCGGCAGGTGACCTGGGACTTGGCGTCCGGGCGCAGCCATGGCAGCAGCTTGGACTTGCGCGCTTCGGCCTGGCGCTCGACCAGGCGGTGCGAGAAGCAGATCGGCGCAGGCATCAGCACTTCGGTTTCGTTGCTGGCGTAGCCGAACATCAGGCCCTGGTCGCCTGCGCCCTGGTCTTCCGGCTTGGAGCGATCGACGCCCTGGGCGATGTCCACCGACTGCTTGCCGATGATGTTCATCACGGCGCAGGTGGCGCCGTCGAAGCCGACGTCGGAGCTGTTGTAGCCGATGTCGATGATGACCTTGCGCACCAGGTCTTCCAGATCGACCCAGGCCGAGGTGGTGACTTCGCCGGCGATGATGGCGACACCGGTCTTGACCAAGGTTTCACAGGCTACGCGGGCGTATTTGTCCTGGGCGATGATTGCGTCCAGGACCGCGTCGGAAATCTGGTCGGCGATCTTGTCCGGATGCCCTTCGGACACGGACTCGGAAGTGAAAAGGGAGTATTCGCTCATCTCGAGGGGTTCCTAAAATTTACCGATGTGTGTGTCGCCAGCGGCCCGCTGGAAATGACGGACCTGAATCTGGAAACCGTTACGCAAGCCAACATAGAGGCTGTCCCCGGGAGTCAGCCCCGCAGCATTGGCCCAGCGGGCCAGGTCGTCCTGCTCGAAGCCCAGCCAGAGGTCGCCGCAGGCGTCCCGCGCCCACCCCTGGTTATGGCTGCACAGCTCGGTGACCAGCAGGCTGCCGCCCGCTTTCACCCGTTTGGCCAGCAGGCGCAAGGCCAGGGCCGGGTCGCTGAAATGGTGCAGGACCATGTTCAGCACAACGCAGTCGGCTTCCACATCCGTTGCACCCAGTGCATCGGCCAACTGCAGGATTACATTATCCAGGCCTTCACGTTCGCAGACCTGGCGAGCCAGTTCGAGCATGGTCGGGCTGTTGTCCATCGCCGTGACCTGAGCGAAGCGCTGCGCCAGATCAGGCAGGAAGCCGCCATCGCCGGGGCCAACCTCCAGGGCGCTGGCGTCGCTGCCAAAGCTCAGCTTGTCGAGCAGGGCCAGCAGGCTTTCGCGGTATTGCGGTACACCGGCGATCAGGTCCTGCTGGGCACGGAATTTTTCTTCGACGCGCTGGAAAAAGTCCTGGCTGGTGGCCGCGCGGCGTTGTTGCACCTGGGCAATACGCGCCTGCACGTCGTCCGGCAGGGCCAGTTCGTCGATTTCCTCGAGCAGGGCCGCATGCAGGCGTCCGCCTTGGCGCAGGCTGTCGGGCAGGGCGCGGCGATAGAAGATCGCGTTGCCTTCGCGGCGCGTGGCCACCAGTTCCGCCTGGGCCAGCACCTTGAGGTGGTGGCTCATGCCGGACTGGCCGATGTCGAAGATCTGCGCCAGCTCCAGCACGCCGAACGAATCGCTGGCCAGGGCGCGCAGGACATTCAGGCGCAGCGCATCGCCACTGGCCTTGCACAGGGCGGCCAGTGTATCGCTTTGTTGGGGGATCGCTTGCGCACGCAGGTTCATGGTGCGGCAGTCTAGACACGCGTCGTTGTCCTGGCAAGCCAATATCAAAAAGTTTTGATATTGGCTGATGGGTGGCCGATGCCAGGATTTGGAATCCGTGGGCGCGGGTTCATCCGCGAAAACTACGACGCCGATCTCGAGTTTTTTACCCGAAGTGCCCTCCAATCACAGGAAAAATCCCCGACTGCGACCATCCGTCATTGCCCCGAAGGCCCCCAGTGGGCGAAAATGGCCGCCTTTTTTCGTTTCACTACTTATTCAAGCCTCAGGAGATAAGCGATGCCCAGCCGTCGTGATCGTGCCAACGCCATTCGTGCCCTCAGCATGGATGCCGTGCAAAAGGCCAACAGCGGCCACCCAGGTGCCCCCATGGGCATGGCGGATATCGCCGAAGTGCTTTGGCGCGACTACCTCAAGCACAACCCGAGCAACCCGAATTTCGCCGACCGCGACCGCTTCGTGCTGTCCAACGGCCATGGTTCGATGCTCATCTATTCGCTGCTGCACCTGACCGGCTACGACTTGTCCATCGATGACCTGAAGGCGTTCCGCCAACTGCACAGCCGCACCCCGGGCCACCCGGAATACGGCTACACCCCGGGCGTCGAGACCACCACCGGCCCGCTCGGCCAGGGTATCGCCAACGCTGTCGGTTTCGCCCTCGCAGAGAAAGTGCTGGCGGCCCAGTTCAACCGTGAAGGCCACGACATCGTCGATCACAACACCTACGTGTTCCTGGGCGATGGCTGCATGATGGAAGGTATTTCCCACGAAGTCGCCTCGCTGGCCGGCACCCTGGGCCTGAACAAGCTGATCGCCTTCTACGACGACAACGGCATCTCCATCGACGGCGAAGTGCACGGCTGGTTCACCGACAACACCCCGGCGCGTTTCGAAGCCTACAACTGGCAGGTGATCCGCAACGTCAACGGCCACGACGCCGAAGAAATCAAGATGGCGATCGAGACCGCGCGCAAGAGCGACCGTCCGACCCTCATCTGCTGCAAGACCATCATCGGTTTCGGCTCGCCGAACAAGCAGGGCAAGGAAGACTGCCACGGCGCGCCGCTGGGCAACGACGAAATCGCCCTGGCCCGCAAGGAGCTGAACTGGAACCACGGCCCGTTCGAAATCCCGGCCGACATCTACGCCGAGTGGGACGCCAAGGAAGCCGGTGCCAAGGCCGAAGCCGAGTGGAACCAGCGCTTCGACGCCTACGCCAAGGCCTTCCCTGAACTCGCCGCCGAGTTCAAGCGCCGCGCTGCTGGCGACCTGCCGGCCGATTTTGCCGAGAAGGCCCAGGCCTACATCAATGAAGTCGCCGCCAAGGGCGAAACCATCGCCAGCCGCAAGGCCAGCCAGAACACCCTCAACGCCTTCGGCCCGCTGCTGCCCGAGTTCCTCGGTGGTTCGGCGGACCTGGCCGGTTCCAACCTGACCCTGTGGAAAGGTTGCAAGGGCGTCGAGGCCAATGACGCCAGCGGCAACTACGTGTTCTACGGCGTGCGCGAGTTCGGCATGACCGCCATCATGAACGGCGTGGCCCTGCACGGCGGTCTGGTGCCTTACGGCGCCACCTTCCTGATGTTCATGGAATATGCCCGCAACGCGGTGCGCATGTCGGCCCTGATGAAGCAGCGTGTCATCCATGTCTATACCCACGACTCCATCGGTCTGGGCGAAGACGGACCGACCCACCAGCCGATCGAGCAACTGACCAGCCTGCGCAGCACGCCGAACCTGGACACCTGGCGTCCGGGTGACGCGGTCGAGTCGGCCGTGGCCTGGAAAGCCGCCCTGGAGCGCAAGGACGGCCCTTCGGCGCTGATCTTCTCGCGCCAGAACCTGCAGCACCAGGAACGCAGCGCCCAGCAGATCGCCGACATCGCCCGTGGCGGCTACGTGCTCAAGGACTGCGCCGGCGAGCCTGAGCTGATCCTGATCGCCACCGGCTCCGAAGTGGGCCTGGCCGTTCAGGCGTTCGACAAGCTCAGCGAGCAGGGCCGCAAGGTCCGCGTCGTGTCGATGCCAAGCACCAGCGTGTTCGACGCCCAGGACGCTGCCTACAAGCAGTCGGTACTGCCGTTGGAGGTCGGTGCGCGTATCGCCATCGAAGCTGCCCATGCCGACTTCTGGTACAAGTACGTCGGCCTCGAAGGCCGCGTCATCGGCATGACCACCTACGGCGAATCGGCCCCGGCCGCCGCGCTGTTCGAGGAGTTCGGCTTCACCCTGGAGAACATCCTGGGTACCGCTGAAGAGCTGCTGGAAGACTGATGCATCAAGCCTGGGGGCAGTGATGCCTCCATCGATCGCGGGACAAGCCCGCTCCTACAGCGCATGTGTAGTGCTCTGTAGGAGCGGGCTTGTCCCGCGATGGCCGTTCAACGCACTAGCCACGTGAGTCCCGAATGCCCCAGCGTCCCTACAAAGTTGCACTCAACGGTTACGGCCGCATTGGCCGCTGTGTCCTGCGCGCACTGTTCGAGCGAGGGGCGAAGGCAGGTTTCGAGATCGTTGCGTTGAACGACCTGGCCGACCAGGCCAGCCTGGAGTACCTGACGCGCTTCGACTCCACCCACGGGCGTTTCCCCGGCGAGGTGAAGGTCGACGGCGACTGTCTGCATATCAATGGCGACTGCGTGAAAGTCATGCGCAGCGCCACCCCTGAAGGCATCGACTGGGCCGCCCTGGGCATCGACCTGGTGCTGGAGTGCTCCGGTGCCTACAACACCCGCGCCGATGGCCAGCGTTTTCTCGACGCCGGTGCGCCGCGCGTGCTGTTCTCGCAGCCGATGGCCAGCGAGGCGGACATCGATGCCACGGTGGTCTACGGTATCAACCAGGACCGCCTGACCGGCGACGAGCTGCTGGTCTCGAACGCGTCCTGCACCACCAACTGCGGCGTGCCGCTGTTGCGCGTGCTGGACCAGGCGTTCGGTATCGAGTACGTGCAGATCACCACCATCCACTCGGCGATGAACGACCAGCCGGTGATCGACGCCTACCACCACGAAGACCTGCGCCGTACCCGTTCGGCGTTCCAGTCGGTGATCCCGGTGTCCACTGGTCTGGCGCGCGGCATCGAGCGCCTGTTGCCGGAACTTGCCGGGCGAATCCAGGCCAAAGCGGTACGTGTGCCGACCGTCAACGTCTCGTGCCTGGACATCACCCTGCAGACTGCCCGTGACACTACGGCTGCCGAGGTCAACCGGGTGCTGCGCGAGGCGGCGCTGGACGGCCCGCTCAAAGGCCTGCTGGCCTACACCGAACTGCCGCACGCCAGCTGTGATTTCAACCATGACCCGCACTCGGCCATCGTCGATGCCAGCCAGACCCGCGTCTCAGGCCCCCGCCTGGTGAACCTGCTGGCCTGGTTCGACAACGAATGGGGGTTCGCCAACCGTATGCTCGACGTTGCCGAACATTATCTGCACGTCGTCCACCAAACCCGCAGCAAACAGCCCTGAAGGACTGCATTCATGACCGTGTTGAAGATGACCGACCTCGACCTGCAAGGTAAGCGCGTACTGATCCGCGAAGACCTCAACGTGCCTGTGAAGGACGGTGTGGTAACGAGCGATGCGCGTATCCTGGCAGCGCTGCCGACCATCAAGCTGGCCCTGGAAAAGGGCGCCGCGCTGATGGTCTGCTCGCACCTGGGCCGTCCGACCGAGGGCGAGTTCTCCCAGGAAAACAGCCTCAAGCCGGTCGCCGACTACCTGAGCAAGGCCCTGGGCCGCGCAGTACCGTTGGTCGCCGACTATCTCGACGGTGTCGAGGTCAAGGCCGGTGAGGTGGTGCTGTTCGAAAACGTACGTTTCAACAAGGGCGAGAAGAAGAACGCCGACGAGCTGGCGCAGAAGTACGCCGCCCTGTGCGACGTGTTCGTCATGGACGCCTTCGGCACCGCCCACCGCGCCGAGGGTTCCACCCACGGTGTGGCCAAGTTCGCCAAGGTCGCTGCCGCTGGCCCGCTGCTGGCGGCCGAGCTGGACGCCCTGGGCAAGGCCCTGAAGGCGCCGGCCAAACCCATGGCAGCCATCGTTGCCGGCTCCAAGGTCTCGACCAAGCTCGACGTGCTCAACAGCCTGTCGACCGTCTGCGACCAGCTGATCGTCGGTGGTGGTATCGCCAACACTTTCCTCGCCGCTGCCGGGCACCCGGTCGGCAAGTCGCTGTACGAGCCAGACCTGGTCGAGACCGCCAAGGCCATCGCCGCCAAGGTCAGCGTACCGCTGCCGGTCGATGTGGTCGTTGCCAAGGAATTCGCCGAGAGCGCCGAAGCCACCGTCAAGGCCATTGCTGACGTGGCCGCCGACGACATGATCCTGGATATCGGCCCGCAGACCGCCGCCAACTTCGCCGAGCTGCTGAAGTCGTCGAAGACCATCCTGTGGAACGGCCCGGTCGGTGTATTCGAGTTCGACCAGTTCGGCAACGGCACTAAAGTGCTGGCCAAGGCCATCGCCGAAAGCGCCGCGTTCTCCATCGCCGGTGGCGGCGACACCCTGGCGGCCATCGACAAGTATGGCGTCGGCGCTGATATCTCCTACATTTCTACCGGTGGCGGTGCGTTCCTCGAGTTCGTCGAGGGCAAGGTCCTGCCTGCCGTGGCAATCCTGGAAGAACGGGCCAAGGCCTGATAGTGACGGCGCCTGGCAAAGGGAGCGACCTGATGGTCAAGCAATTGCCTGTGATGATCGTGGCCTTGTTTTTGGGGGCCTGCTCCAGCGGCGGCGCCCCCGACAGCGAACCGGCACGTGAGCCCAAGGGCGGCTGTTACCAGTCGCAGTGGCAGGCGGAGACGGTGCCGGTGATCAACAAGCGCCTGGGGCCGGACGGGCTGGAGAAGTACGACGAAGAACACCAGCGCAAGGCGCCCGGCTGCCCTTGATCGGACAGCGGGCAACCGATGGGCTGTTTTGTGGTCTTGAACAGAAGGTCCGTGGTGCGGCCTTCGAAGCGAGGATACTCAATGAAAGCGCTGCTGGCCGTACTGGCCCTGGCGACCCTGGCAGGCTGCTCCCTGCTGCAACCGTCGCGACCTGCCGCGACGGACAACTGGACCCGCTGGGTCTGTGACAGCCAGGCCGAAGTGCTGTGGCGCTTCGCCGATGCTTCGCAGCAGTCGGTCGATGTCCGCCTCGGCGGCGCTGACCAGGTCTACCGGCTCAAGGCCGAGCCCGGCGCCTCGGGCGCGCTGTACAGCGATGGCGTACTCGCCTTCCACACCAAGGGTAATGAAGGCCTGGTGTACTGGGAAGCGACCAACGATCTGATTGGGCGGGGCTGCAAGGCGCCGTGATTGGCCGGACCGCGACGGTGGTCCACAACTACTTGAACAGCAACCGCCCCTGCGGCAGGCTTGCACGAAACAACGACGCTTGTCGGGAGAGAGATACACAATGGCACTCATTAGCATGCGCCAGATGCTGGACCACGCCGCCGAGTTCGGCTACGGCGTTCCAGCTTTCAACGTCAACAACCTCGAGCAGATGCGCGCCATCATGGAAGCCGCCGACAAGACCGACTCTCCGGTCATCGTCCAGGCCTCCGCCGGTGCCCGCAAGTACGCCGGTGCTCCCTTCCTGCGTCACCTGATCCTGGCGGCGATCGAAGAATTCCCGCACATCCCGGTGTGCATGCACCAGGACCACGGCACCAGCCCTGACGTGTGCCAGCGCTCGATCCAGCTGGGCTTCAGCTCGGTCATGATGGACGGCTCGCTGCGTGAAGACGGCAAGACCCCGTCCGACTACGAATACAACGTGCGCGTCACCCAGCAGACCGTGGCATTCGCCCACGCCTGCGGTGTGTCGGTGGAAGGCGAGCTGGGCTGCCTGGGCAGCCTGGAAACCGGCCAGGCCGGTGAAGAAGACGGCGTCGGCGCCGAAGGCATCCTGGACCACAGCCAGATGCTGACCGACCCGGAAGAGGCTGCTGACTTCGTCAAGAAGACCCAGGTCGATGCCCTGGCCATCGCCATCGGCACCAGCCACGGCGCCTACAAGTTCACCAAGCCGCCGACCGGCGACATCCTGGCGATCGACCGCATCAAGGCGATCCACCAGCGTATCCCCAACACTCACCTGGTGATGCACGGTTCCTCGTCGGTTCCGCAGGACTGGCTGGCGATCATCAATGAGTTCGGCGGCGACATCAAAGAAACCTACGGCGTGCCGGTCGAAGAGATCGTCGAAGGCATCAAGCACGGCGTGCGCAAGGTCAACATCGACACCGACCTGCGTCTGGCCTCCACTGGCGCGATCCGTCGCTTCCTGGAGCAGAACAAGTCCGAGTTCGACCCGCGCAAGTACTTCGCCAAGACTGTCGAAGCCATGCGTGACATCTGCATCGCGCGTTACGAAGCCTTCGGTACCGCTGGCAACGCGTCGAAGATCAAGCCGGTTTCGCTGGATGAGATGTACCTGCGTTACGCCAAGGGCGAGCTGGCCGCAAAGGTCAACTGATCCGCTGATGGCACTGAAGAAACCCGCAGAAATGCGGGTTTTTTTTCGCCTGTGAAATGATCGCAAAGCGCAGTGACCATTAGTCGGCTATTTTCATTTTATCCATTGATAGCGAACTGATTGCATTGCGTCCTGCAAAGTCGCGTCTAGAGTAGAGAATCGGATCCAATTACAAGACGAAGTCGGTCGGACAAGAGAAGCGGCATGGATGGAGCTCAACCCGCGGCACCGGAAGGCAGCTCAGTGCTGCTGGTGGTCGATGACTACCCGGAAAACCTGATCAGCATGCGGGCTTTGCTAGCCCGGCAGGATTGGCAAGTACTCACCGCAGGCTCAGGGATGGAAGCACTGAGCACCTTGCTGGAACACGAAGTGGACCTGGTCCTGCTCGATGTACAGATGCCCGAGATGGATGGCTTTGAGGTCGCCCGCTTGATGCGCGGCAGCCAACGCACGCGCCTGACCCCAATCATCTTCCTTACCGCCAACGAGCAGTCCGAAGCTGCCGTGCTCAAGGGCTATGCCAGTGGCGCGGTGGACTACCTGTTCAAGCCCTTCGATCCGCAGATCCTCAAGCCCAAGGTGCAGGCCCTGCTCGAACAGCAGCGCAACCGGCGCATGCTGCAGCGGTTGAGTCGTGAGCTGGAGTCGGCCCGCGCATTCAATGCCTCGATTCTTGAGAACGCCGCCGAGGGTATCCTGGTGGTCGACGAGGCGGGTGATATCAGCTTTGCCAACCCTGCTATCTCGCGTCTGCTGCAGATGTCGGTGGACAAACTGCAGGGCGCCCATCTCCTGGACCTGATCCAACTGCCCAGCGCTGCGTTGTGGCGCGACTCGGACTTCTACCAGGCCTATCTGGGGCGGCAGATCTTCCGCGTGCACGATGCCCAGTTGCGTCCGCCCGAGGGGCCGCTGGTTCCGGTAGCGCTGTCGTGTGCGCCGCTGCCCGCTGAACAGAAGGCCATGGTGGTGACCGTACTGGACATGTCGGTGGTGCGCAGCCTGCACCAGCAACTGGAACACCAGGCGGTGACCGACCCGCTGACTGGCTTGCTCAACCGCCGTGGTTTCTATCAGACGGCAGAAGGTGCGTTGCTGCGCAACGAACGGCCCGGCAAGGTCCAGGCCTTGATGTACATGGATCTGGATGGTTTCAAGCGAATCAACGATTCCTTGGGTCACGAAGCGGGCGACCGGGTCCTGCGCTGGGTCGCCGAGCAACTCAAGGACTGCCTGGGCAGCCAGGCGATGCTTGGGCGTATGGGCGGTGATGAGTTCACCGCGTTGTTCGACGGCTTGCCCTATGCGGAGCAGACCGGCCGGTACGCCGAGGCCTTGATCGAGCGCATGTCCAGTTGCCCGCAGGTTGACGGCCAAGATGTCAGTCTTGGGGTCAGTATCGGCATCGCCACCTACCCTGATTGCGGTGCCACCGTCGAAGGCCTGCTGCGCGCTGGCGATGCGGCGATGTATGCCGCCAAGCGCGCCGGGCGCCAGCAGTATCGCTTCTATGACCAGGAGCTCAACGGCCGCGCGCGTTCGCGGCTGATGCTCGAGGATAGTGTGCGCACTGCCATCGAGCAAAAGGACTTCACCTTGGTCTACCAGCCGCAGGTGGGATTTGCCGACGGACGTCTGCGTGGCTTCGAGGCGCTGCTGCGCTGGCGGCACCCCAGTGTGGGCGATGTGCCGCCGGGGCTGTTCATTCCGCTGCTGGAAGAAGCGCGCCTCATCCATCGGCTGGCGAGCTGGATCTACAGCAAGGGCGCGGCCCAGCGTCAAGAATGGCGCCAGGTATTCGCCGACGATGTGGTGCTGGGCATCAGCCTGAGCCGCGCGCAGTTCACCCAGCCGAACCTGGTCGATGAACTGCGGCGGGCGATCCAGGAGCATGGCCTGGAGCCTGCGCAACTGGAAGTGGAGGTGGCGGAAACCTCATTGATGTATGACATCGACGCGGCTGCCAAGCAGGTCAAGCGTTTGCGCGAGCTGGGCGTACGCGTGGCGCTGGACGACTTCGGCGCCGGAGATTGCTCGCTGCGCATGCTGCGCGACCTGCCGATCGACACCCTGAAGCTCGACCGCCACTTGGTGGCACGCCTGCCGGATTCGAAGGTCGATGCGGCGCTGGCGCGCAGCGTCATCGCGCTGTGCGCCGACTATGGCATCACGGTGATCGCCGAGGGCGTGGAAACCGACGTTCAGGCGCAGTGGCTGCGCGACAGCGGCTGCGCCTACGTGCAGGGTTTCCTGGTTGCACGGCCGATGACGGCGAGGGATGCGCGTGGTTTTCCGACGGTGTATCCGTGGGTGCCGACCCGATCAACCACTCCCCAGACCTGATAAAACTGCCAGTTGCCCGTTCGGCTCATGATGAGCGACTGTCGTCTCTCCAGTCATGACCCGCAGGTGTACAGGTTGTGAGCAGCGCACTGTTCCAGCAGACGCCCTCGATCAAGGTCCTCGACAACCGCGGCCAAACGGTGCGCGAGATCGAGTATCAGCGTGCTTCGCTGCTGGATGCCGCCGATACGCGTATCACGCGGCAGGTGTTCAGCCCGGCAGGCCGACTGGCGCAGATCACCGACCCACGGTTGCATGGCGCAGGTCTTGCCAACTTCAGCCATTGGCATGATCTGACAGCTCAGGTGATACGCACGCAAAGCGTCGATGCGGGCGTGAGCCTCGATCTGAAAGACGCAGCCAGACGTGACCTGTTCTCGGTGAGCCGTATTGGCAGGACGTTGGATGGCCAGGACAGTTTCGCCGAAGCCGTGACCCGGACCCTGCGCTACGAACCGGTCAATATGCCCGGGCGTCTGTTGGCGGTTGGCGAGCAAGTTGCTGGCGATATCCCTCGTATCAGTGAACGTGTGTTGTATGGCGGCAATGAGTCGCAAGAGAAAGCCCGCAACCTAGCCGGCACTCGGATTGCCCATTACGATCCAGCCGGGTGCGTTTCTACCCTCGCCAACGCCCTCGGCGGCGCAGCCCTCTGTGTGCAGCGCAAGCTGCTGAAGGGTGGCGACGACGATGCGGTGCAAGTTGACTGGCAAGGTGAGGCTGCTGAGGCCTGGGACGCACTGCTGGATGATCAGCGCTACACGACCCGTAGCCACGTAGACGCCACCGGCAAGGGGCTCACGGCGCTGGATTGCGCAGGCCATCAGCAGCGAAGCGCCTACGATGTGGCAGGCGTCCTGGCGGCCAGCTGGTTGACGCTCGAAGGTACGCCAGAGCGTGAGATCGTCAGGTCGGCGAGTTACTCGGCGGGAGGGCGCAAGCAGCACGAGGTGCATGGCAACGGCATCGTCACTGTGTACACCTACGAACCGATGACCCTGCGCCTGGCAACCGTGCGAACGACTCTCCAGGCCAGCGAAGGCCAGCGATTGCAGGACCTGCACTATCGCTATGACCCGGTCGGTAACGTCGTTGGGCTGGCCAACGACGCCGAGCCGACGCGCTTTTGGCGCAACCAGAAGATCACCGCGCAAAGCGAGTACCGCTACGACAGCTTGTATCAACTGGTTTTCGCCAGCGGCCGCGAGATGGCCAATGCCGGGCAGCAGGGCAATCATCTGCCAGGCGTGCTGGTGCCGCTGCCGGTGGATGATTCGGCCTATACCCTCTACACCCGGAGTTACACCTACGACAGCGCGGGCAATCTCACGCATGTCCGTCATAGTGCGCCGGCCACGAACAACAACTACGTCACTGCAATCACCGTCAGCCAGCGCAGTAATCGCGGCGTGTCGAATACGTTGGCCAGCGACCCGACCAAGGTCGAGGCGCTGTTCACCGCAGGTGGCGAGCAGCGTGTGCTGCTGCCGGGACAGCCGCTTGAGTGGACGGCACGCGGTGAGTTGCGCAGGGTTGCAGGCGGTACTCAGGAAAGCTATCGCTACGACGCTGGCAGGCAGCGAGTGCTCAAGGTGTGCCATCAGCAGCAAGGTGGATCACTGAAGGTGCAGCGCACGCTGTATCTGCCGGGGCTTGAGCTGCGTATCACCATGGCCGACGGCGCCGTGCAGGAAAGTCTGCACACGGTGGTAATGGGCGAGGCGGGCCGTGCCCAGGTGCGGGCGTTGCGCTGGGAGGCCGGTAAACCGGAGGGGATCGATAACGACCAGGTACGTTTTGGCTATGACAACCTGATCGGCAGTGTCGGACTGGAGCTCGATGGCGAGGGCAGTGTCATCAGCCTCGAAGAATATTACCCCTATGGGGGAACGGCGATTCTGGCGGGGCGTCATCGCATAGAGGTGGAATACAAGACGGTGCGTTATTCGGGGCGGGAGCGAGATGCGACAGGGCTTTATTACTACGGGTATCGCTATTACCAGCCGTGGGTGGGGCGGTGGTTAAATCCAGATCCTGCAGGGCCTATTGACGGTCCTAACCTATATCAAATGTTGAATAACAATCCCGTAGGAAGTTTCGACGACTCAGGCCTGTGTGTCATGAGCTTGAATCTCGGCAAGACGCGAGGTGATCTCATCTATGGCCTGAGCGACCCGCGTCGCAATTATTTCAAGGTTGCCGTCGTTGGTTACCGAGGTACCGATGATGACTCCGCCTTGACGATAGATCAGTATAATCTTGCGGTCGCTCAAACCATTCGATTGAAAGCGCTGGCGGACTCCAAGCTGCCGGAAAATGCTTCTCCAAGAGAAATTTTAAAAGCTGTTCGTGCGGACACTGTGCTTTTTGATGCCATTAAAGAGGCCTTTGGCACTTATGTGCTCTGGGATAGCTATTTTTCAGCAGGCAAGGGAAATGAAAAATTTAACATTCCTGCTATTTATGATGCCGTTTCACGGCAGTGGGGAGAAAGTCGCTTCCATGATTGGTGGGCGGATGACACTGGGCCGCAGTTACTATGGAAGCGAGGATCGAAACTGGGTTTATATATGGCAGCCCATAATGCTGGACAAAAAATTCATTTTGTCCTGGATGACTTGAAAACGTCGGCGGTCGTCACGAAAAAGGGTAAGTTTGGAAGTTCTATTACGGCGAGCGAATTGCGTTATGCCTTTCGAAACAAGCAGGCATTGAGTGGGAAAATTCACTTTTACAAAGGCGGATGGGAAGTCCCGGCACCTTGGCAAACTTCACCGTGGGAGTGGAGCGCATACAAATCTAAATCTGATCACCGCAGCCGGTTTTCGCGGTGGCAGGCGCTGCGACGAGAGTCGCGTCGACTGCGCAACGCATAGTTCTGATTAAGACGATGCTCGGATGATGTGCCGCTTGGCTACAACTCATCCGCAAACGGCAAATCCGGCCCAACTCGCGAGCAGGTGATCGCCGCCGCACGAATGGCAAAGCCCAGCATGCCATCGATCGTTTCCCGCTCCAGTGTCGCCAGCCCTGCAGGGCTGTCGGCACCCATGCGGGCGAGGTAGGTCAGCACCGAAGCCTGGAAGGTATCGCCAGCGCCCACGGTGTCTTTCACTGCCAGCGAGGCATCTGCCGGTCGTGTCCACGAGCCGTGCGCGCAATGCACGCTGGCGCCGTCTGCACCGTGGGTGACGAACACCAGTCGGCAGCGGTCGTTCAGCCAGCCACGGGCCACTTCGGCCGGCGCACGGTCCGGATAGAGCAGCGCGAGGTCTTCCTCGCTGGCCTTGATCAGGTGGGCATGGGCCGCGAAGGCTTGCACCTGGCGTCGCCACAACGCCACGTCGGGCTGCGGGTTGAGGCGTACGTTGGGGTCGAGGCTGATCAGCCGGTGTGCGCTTTCGCGCTGCACCAGTGCCAGCAAGGTGTCTGCCACGGGTGTGACCACCAGGGTGTAGGAGCCCACGTGCAGCCCACGGACCTGGTCACCGAGCAGCGGCAGGTGTTCGAGGCGCACCTGCCGGTCGGCGCAACCTTCGCCACGGAACTGGTACTGCGCCGAGCCGCTCGCATCCAGCCCGACCATGGCCAGGGTGGTCGGTGCATCGCTGGTCACCAGGTAACTGCAATCGACCTTTTCCTCTTCCAGCACCCGACGCAGGCGTGCGCCGAGGTAGTCGCTGGACAGCCCGCCGAACAGCGCCGACTCCACGCCCAGCCGGCGCAGGCCCACCGCGACGTTGAACGGCGAGCCGCCGGCAATCGCCTTGAAGCCCAACTCGCTGCTGCGTGGGCTGTCATCCAGGCTGAACACATCGAACAGGGCTTCGCCACAGACCAGGTACATGAAATTCTCCGAAACGAAGTAAGCGGGCAGGATACCTGCGATCAGTGCGCAGGCAGATGCGAAAGGTAACGTTGGTAGGCGGTTTCGTAGGCCGCCTGTTGTGCGGGCCGGGGTGTGGTGCGCGTGCTTTCGTCGAGTTCGACGCAGCGCTGGCACAGAGCCTCCAGGCTGTCACCTTCGCCGAGCTTGCGGCCCAGGCTCCAGGCAGCCTGGATCGCAGCACCCAGGGCGGCGGCTTCGGTCTGGCGCGGGCACACCACCGGCAGGCCGAGCAGGTCGGCGAGTGTCTGGCGCCATAGCGGGCTTTTCGCCGCGCCGCCGACCAGGCGGATCTCCTGGCCCTGCAGGCCGCTGGCGCGCAGCAGGTCGAGCCCGTAGCGCAGGCTGAAACAGGTGCCTTCGAGCACCGCCCGGCAGAGGTTGGCACGGGTCAGGTTGCTGCTGGTCATACCGTGCAGGCTGGCACTGGCCTCGGGCAGTGCGGGCACGCGCTCGCCATTGAAGAACGGCAGCAGCAACAAACCGTCGGCACCGACAGGGGCGAGTGCGGCGAGGTCGCTGAACGCAGCCAGGTCCAGTTGCAGCAGGTCTTGCACCAGGGCGCAGGCGCTGGTCAGGTTCATGGTGCAGATCAGCGGCAGCCAGCCGCCGGATGAGCCGCAGAAAGTCGCGACTTCACCGTGGGGGCTGACACGTGGCTGGTCGAGGTGTGCGGCCAGGGTGCCGGAGGTGCCCAGGCTGAGGGTGATCATGCCGGGGCGAATGTTGCCGGTGCCGATGGCGCCGAGCATGTTATCGCCCCCACCGCTGGCCACCCAGGCGCCAGTGTCCAGGCCCAGCGCCCGGGCTGCCGAGGGCTGCAGGGTGGCGATGCAGTCGCCGGACTCGACCAGCTCGGGCAGTGCCGCCAGCAGGCGCTTGCCGGGCTCGATCAGCGCCAGCACATCGGCGGCCCAGGTGCGTTTGCGCACATCGTAGTAGCCGGTGCCCGAGGCGTCGCCCGGTTCGCTGCAGGCACGGCCGGTGAGCCAGTGGTTGAGGTAATCGTGGGGCAGCAGCAGGTGTGCGGCGCGGGCGAACAGGTCTGGATGATGGCGCTGGCTCCACAGCAGCTTGGACAGCGTATAGCCCGGCGCGACCACCAGCCCCAGGCGCTCCAGCGAGCCTGCGGCGCCGCCGAGGGCGGCCAGCAGTTCGTCATTTTCCGTAGTGGTTTCGGTGTCGCACCAGAGCTTGGCCGGGCGCAGCACCTGGCCTTGGTCATCGAGCATCACCAGGCCGTGCTGCTGGCCAGAGACGGCCAGTGCGCGGATGGCATGGCCCCCGACCCCGGCGGCAGCGAGGGCATTGGCCACCGCCGTGCGCAGGGCCTGCAGCCAGTCTGCCGGATCCTGTTCACGGCGGCCGTGGTCGCCCTGCGGCGCCGCATGTGCCGCGCTGCCCAGCCCCAGTACGCGACCGCTGTCTGCGTCGAGCACCAGGGCCTTGGTGCCCTGGGTGCCGCAGTCGATGCCGAGGAACAGTCCTTCCATCATTGCTGCGCTCCGTCTCAGTCGCCCAGTACCCGGCGCAGGGTTTCACTCACGCCGACTTCACGCAAGCTGTCGTACAGGCGCTCGAAGGCGTCGACGAAGGCCCGTGAGTTGGGGATCGCCGTGCCGAAGATCGCTTCGTCGCCGAGCACCCGGGCCGCCAGGCCTTCGCGCTGGACGACACGGGCCTGGCACTGTGCTGCGCGCGGATCGGGAATGCTGTAGACATTGCCCTTTTCATCCTTGCCGCCCAGGTACAGCGCCCAGGCTGCGACTACCAGCGCCACGCGCTCCAGCGGCTTGCCGTCGGCAATCAGGCGGTTGGCGGTGGGTACGATGAACTTGGGGAATTTCGAAGAGCCGTCCGAGCACACCCGCTCCAACTGGTCGGCGATGGCGCGGTTGGAGAAGCGCTCGGTGAGGCTGTCCTTGTAGTGCGTAAGGTCGATGCCTGGCACCTGCGCCAGTTGCGGCGTGACGTCCTGGTCCATGAAGGTGCGCATGTAGCGGCGCAGCAGGTCGTCGGCGAGGGTCTCGTGGACGAAGCGGTAGCCCTGCAGGAAGCCCAGGTAGGTCAGCGCCAGGTGGCTGCCGTTGAGCAGTTTGATCTTCATCTCTTCATAGGGCGTGACGTCGTCGGTGAACTGCACGCCGACCTTCTCCCAGGCCGGGCGACCGCTGACGAACTTGTCTTCCAGCACCCACTGCAGGAACGGCTCGCAGACCACCGGCCAGGCGTCCTCTACACCATGGCGCTCGGCCAACTGGCGGCGATGTTCGTCGCTGGTCATCGGTGTGATGCGATCGACCATGGCATTGGGGAAGCTGACGTGCCGGGCGATCCACTGGGCCAGGTCATGGTTGAGCAGGTGGGCGAAGGCCAGCAGTGCCTTGCGCGCCACGTCGCCGTTGTGTGGAAGGTTGTCGCAGGACATGACCGTGAACGCCGGGGTGCCGGCCTCGCGGCGACGGCGCAGGGCCTCGCAGAGAAAACCGAATACGCTGTGCGGCTGGTCAGGTCTGGCCAGGTCGTGCTGGATCAGCGGCAGGTTCTCGAGGAACTCGCCCGTGCTGTCGTCGATGCAGTAGCCGCCTTCGGTGATGGTCAGCGAGACGATACGGACTGCAGGGTCGGCAAGTTTGTCGAGCAGCGCCTGGCTGTCGCTTTCGGCCAGCAGCATGCCGCTGATGGCACCGATCACGCGCACCTCGGTGTCGGGGTTCTCGCCCAGTTCGAACAGGGTGTAGAGGTGGTCCTGGCCGGCCAGGGCGTTGCGCATGGCGCGGTCTTCGCTGCGCAGGCCGGCGCCGCAGATCGCCCAGTCGAGGGCTTCGCCGCGGTTCATCAGGGCGTCGGTATAGGCGGCCTGGTGGGCGCGGTGAAAGCCGCCGACGCCGATGTGCACGATGCCCTGGCGCAGCTGCGCTGGGTCATAGGTGGGGCGGGCGACCGGGGCGGGCAGCTTGTCGAGATTGCGCTGGTTGAGTTTCATCGAGAAATCCTTGAAGACGGCTCAGGCCGCCTGTTGCAGTCGTTTGTCCAGGGCCTTGCCGGTGCTGTCGAACAGATGGCAGTGCGCCGGATCGAAGCTCAGTTCCAGTTGCTCGCCGTACTCGGGCGCGAAATCGCCGCGCACCCGCACGGTGAGCATCTCGCCGGAGGCGCTGCGCACGTGGCAGTAGCTGTCGCTGCCCAGGCGCTCGCTGACATCGGCGGTGACCTGCAGCGAACCCTGTTCGCCGTGACCGCTGCGGCTGATGCTCAGGTGCTCCGGGCGGATGCCCAGGGTGATCTGGCTGCCGGTGGTCAGTTCACCTGCGCACAGCGGCAGGGCGATGCGGGCGCCGCACTCGAGGGCGACCTCGCACTGGTTGCCCTGGTTGCGGCTCAGGTGTCCGCGCAAAAAGCCCATCTTCGGTGTGCCGAGGAAGCCTGCGACGAACAGGTTGGCCGGATGGTGGTACAGCTCCAGCGGCGAGCCGACCTGCTCGATACGACCGGCGTTGAGCACCACCACCTTGTCGGCCAGGGTCATCGCCTCGACCTGGTCGTGGGTCACGTAGATCATGGTCGCGGCCAGTTCCTTGTGCAGGCGCGACAGCTCCAGGCGCATCTGCACGCGCAGGGCAGCATCGAGGTTGGACAGCGGCTCGTCGAACAGGAAGATCTTCGGGTTGCGCACGATCGCCCGGCCGATTGCCACCCGCTGGCGCTGGCCGCCGGAGAGCTGGCGCGGCTTGCGCTCGAGCATCGGTTGCAGCTCGAGGATGCGCGCGGCGTTGTCGACCTTGCTGGCGACCTCGGCCTTGGCCACGCCCGCCAGGTCCAGGGCGAACGACAGGTTCTTGCGCACGGTCATGTGCGGATACAGGGCGTAGGTCTGGAACACCATGGCCAGGTTGCGCTTGGCCGGAGCGGTGTCGGTGATGTCGACGCCATCGAGGGTGATGCTGCCGCTGCTCACCTCTTCGAGGCCGGCAATCAGCCGCAGCAGGGTCGATTTGCCACAGCCGGACGGCCCGACGAACACCACGAACTCACGGTCGTGTACGTTCAGGTCGATGCCCTTGATGATGGCGTGGCCATCAAAGCCTTTTTGCAGGTTGCGGATCTTCAGGTCAGCCATGTCGAGTTACCTCCGCAGTGGCAAAGATTTTATGGATGTAACAAATTCCTGTAGGAGCGGGCTTGCCCGCGAACACCGGCATAGCCGGTGCCATGCACCGCAGTGTTTGCTTCGCGGGCAAGCCCGCTCCTACAGGGATGGCGTAGTTGGGGGTATTCATTTCACCGCTCCGAACGACAGCCCGCGCACCAGTTGCTTCTGGCTGATCCAGCCGAAGATCAGGATCGGTGCGCAGGCCAGTGTCGAGACGGCCGAAAGCTTGGCCCAGAACAGGCCTTCGGGGCTTGAGTAGGAGGCCACCAGCGCGGTCAGCGGTGCGGCGGCCGAAGAAGTCAGGTTGAGCGACCAGAACGCCTCGTTCCAGCACAGGATCAGCGACAGCAGCACGGTCGAGGCCAGGCCGCCACGGGCGATCGGCAGCAGCACGCGGAGGATTTCCTGCCAGGTGCCGGCGCCGTCCAGGCGCGCCGCTTCGAGGATGTCGACGGGGATGTCCTTGAAGTAGGTGTACACCATCCACACCACGATCGGCAGGTTGATCAGGGTGTACACGATGATCAGCGACAGCCGTGAATCGAGCAGCCCGAACTGCTTGGCCAGCAGGTAGATCGGCATCAGCACGCCCACTGGCGGCAGCATCTTGGTCGACAGCATCCACAACAGCGTGCGCTTGGTGTGGCGGGTCTCGAAGAAGGCCATGGAGTAGGCTGCCGGCACGGCGATCAGCATGCACAGCAGGGTCGCGGAGAACGAGATCAGCACCGAGTTCCAGGCGTAGGCGAAGTAGTCGCTGCGCTCGTTGATGTGCAGGTAGTTCTCCAGCGTCGGGTGGAAGATGAACTGCGGCGGCGTGGCGAAGGCGTCGAGTTCGGTCTTGAAGCTGGTCAGCAGCATCCAGAAGATCGGGAAGAAGATCGCCAGGGCAATGCCCCAGCACAGCAGGCCGATCAGCGCATCGCGCAGGCGGCGGGTTTGCTTGAGTGTCAGCATGGCGGGCTCCTCAGCTGCGCTCGGTGAGGTTCTTGCCGATCATGCGCACCAGCACGATGGCGGCGATGTTGGCGATCAGCACGGCGATCAGGCCACCGGCCGACGCCATGCCGACGTCGAACTGCAGCAGCGCCTGGTTGTAGATCAGGTAGGCGAGGTTGGTGGATTCATAGCCCGGCCCGCCGCTGGTGGTGGTGAAGATCTCGGCGAACACCGACAGCAGGAAGATGGTTTCGATCATGACCACCACGGCAATCGGCCGCGCCAGGTGCGGCAGGGTGAGGTGCCAGAAGATCGCCAGCGGGCCTGCACCGTCCAGGCGTGCGGCCTCCTTCTGCTCCTGGTCCAGCGACTGCATGGCGGTCATCAGGATCAGGATGGCGAACGGCAGCCACTGCCACGACACGATCAGGATGATCGACAGCAACGGATAGTGCGCCAGCCAGTCCACCGGCTGGGCGCCGAACAGGCGCCAGACCGCCGCGAGGATCCCGGACACCGGGTGGAAGATCAGGTTCTTCCACAGCAGCGCGCTGACCGTGGGCATGATGAAGAACGGCGAGATCAGCAGCACGCGCACCACGCCGCGGCCCCAGAACTCACCCGCCTCCAGCAGCGCGGCGATGAGCACGCCGAACACCACGCTGATCGCCAGCACGCTGCCGACCAGGGTCAGGGTATTCAGAGCGCCGGGCAGGAAGCCGGCATCGGTGACGAAGAAGCTGAAGTTCTCCAGGCCGACGAAGTCGTTCTCGCCGGGATACAGCAGGTTGTAACGGATCAGCGAGAAATACAGGGTCATGCCCAGGGGCACGATCATCCATAACAGCAGCAGCGCCACCGAAGGGCTGACCAGGAACCAGCCGGGGCCGACACGGCGTTTGCCGGGGCGCGCGGTGGCGTGGGTCGGGGTGTCGAGGGCCGAGGTGTTCATGACGACTCCGTGTTCGGCAGAAAGAGGCGAGCAGCCGGCCGCCGGCACACCGAGGGCGGCGTGCTGGCGGCCAGGGGCGGTCTACTTGGGGTAGCCGGCGCGTTTCATCTCGCGTTCGGTGGACGACTGGGCGGCGGCCAGCGCCTGTTCAGGCTTCATCTGGCCGGTCAGGGCGGCGGAGAACAGCTTGCCGACCTGGGTGCCGATGGCCTGGAACTCAGGAATGGTCACCAGCTGGATACCCACGTAGGGCACGGGCTTGAGGGTCGGGTGGTTGGGATCGACCTTCTTCAGCGACTCCAGCGTGACCTTGGCGAACGGTGCGGCCTGCAGGTAGGCCTCGCTGTAGGTGGAGGCGCGGGTGCCTGGCGGCACGTTGGCCACGCCTTCCTTGTCGGCGACCAGTTGGCCATAGGCCTGGGAGGTGGCCCAGGTGCTGAAGGTCCTGGCGGCGTCCTTGGACTTGGAGCTGGTGGGGATCGCCAGCGCCCACGAGTACAGCCAGGTCGCGCCCTTGTCGGTGACCTCCTTTGGCGCGAAGGTGAAGCCCACGTCGTCCACGACCTTGCTCTGGCTCTTGTCGGTGACGAACGAGCCGGCGACGCTGGCATCGACCCACATTGCGCACTTGCCGCTGTTGAACAGCGCCAGGTTCTCGTTGAAGCCGTTGCTGGAGGCGCCGGGCGGGCCGTACTGCTTCATGGTGTCGACGTAGAAGTTCAGGGCCTTGGTCCACTCGCTGCCGGTGAACTCCGGCTGCCACTGCTCGTTGAACCAACGGGCGCCGAAGGCATTGGCCAGGGTGCCGATCAGCGCCATGTTCTCACCCCAGCCGGCCTTGCCGCGCAGGCAGATGCCGTACTGGCCGGCCTCGGGCTTGTTGAGCTTGGCGGCGAATTCGCCCAGTTGGGTCCAGGTCGGTTGCTCGGGCATCTGCAGCCCGGCCTGCTGGAACAGGTCCTTGCGGTAGTAGGTGATCGAGGCTTCGGCGTAGAAGGGCAGGGCATAGAGCGTGCCCTTGACCGACAGGCCGTCGCGCACCGAAGGGAAGATATCGTCGAGCTGGTAGTCGGCAGGCAGGTCTTTCATGGGTTCCAGCCAACCCTTGGCACCCCACAGCGCGGCTTCGTACATGCCGATGGTGAGCACGTCGAACTGTCCGCCTTGTGTCGCGATATCGGTGGTCAGGCGTTGGCGCAGGACGTTCTCTTCGAGCACCACCCACTTGAGCTTGATGTCCGGGTGCTGCTCCTCGAACACCTTGGACAGCCGCTGCATGCGGATCATGTCGTTGTTGTTGACGGTGGCAATGGTCAGGGTTTCGGCAGCCTGGGCAAACACCGGCAGGCTCAGACAGGCAATGGCCACGCAGGCCTTGATCGAGTCGTTCATCGTTGAACTCCTCTTCCGGACCGCAGGGCGGCGCGGAAGTCACTATTGTTTTTTTTGTGTCGCTGGTTGCCGATTACACTCCTGCATCGCCAGCGCAACAAAGCCTCGACTGCACGCAGGCCGATACTTTTTTGCACTGGGGTATTGGCAGTGCGATGCACTGCTCAAGCGTTTCACTAAAGGTTTTGCTCGGTCAGGCGCTGGGTGACCAGGCTGCGGTAGCCCGACGGTGTCATGCCTTTGAGCTGCTGGAACCGCCGGTTGAAGTTGGACAGGTTGCTGAAGCCGGACTCGAAGCACACCTCGGTCACCGGCAGGTCGCTGCGCGCCAGCAGCTCACAGGACTTGCTGATCCGCAGGCGATTGACGAACTCGACGAAGCCGCGCCCGGCGGCCTGCTTGAAGAAGCGCGAGAAGTAGGTGGGGGTCATGCCCAGGTGCTCGGCGACCTCGTTCTGGGTGAGGTCCTGGGCGTAGTGCTGGAAGATGTAGTCCACCGCGCGGTTGATGCGGTCGACGTTGTGTTCGTCGGCCAGCTGCGAGGAGGTGACGGTGGACAGCAACTGGTAGTCCTCGCAGGCAGCCAACTGTTCCATGAGGATAAAAAAGTATCCCAGGCGCGTCATGCCGGCACTTTGCGAGATGCGTTGCATCAGTTGCTGGCTCTCGGCGATCAGGCGCGGATCGCGGAATTCGATGCCATAACTGGCGCGGGCCAGCAGTGGCGTCAGCTGGTTGAGCTCGGAGAACACCTGGCTGCCTTGCTCGAGCACTTCGTCAGTGAAATTGACCAGCATGTCGCGGGTGTCGACGACCTCGTCGGCGGCCACCTGGCTGATCCAGTTGTGTGGCAGGTTCGGCCCGGTGAGAAACAGTGTGCCCGGGGCGAAGTTGCCGATGTAGTCGCCGATGAACACCTTGCCGGAGCTGGCGACGATCAAGTGCAGCTCGTATTCCTTGTGAAAGTGCCAGCGCACCAGCGGGCTCGGGAAGCCGTGCTGGCGATAGATCAGCGAATGGCCTTCGTGGTCGTCCATCAGTTCGTAGGACGGGTCGGTGATCTTGCTGGCTTTGGGCATGGTGAGTGCTTCGAGCAGGGGGTGAATACTGCATCCTAGCCAAATTTTGCGTCCTGTAGGAGCGGGCTTGCCCGCGAAAGGGCCAGCCCTGCCAACCACAGGCCCCCGCCAATTCGGTAAACTCCCACCCCATGACCACCCTACGCTACTTGCAAGCCTATCCCCCGCACCTGCAGGAACAGGTCCGTCAGATGATCGCCAGCGATCGCCTGGGCGGCTACCTGCAGCAGCGCTACCCCGCCCGCCACGAGGTGCAGAGCGACAAGGCGCTGTACCTCTATGCCCAGGACCTGCGCCAGCAATACCTGCGCAGCGCGCCGCCGCTGGACAAGGTGCTCTACGACAACCGTCTCGACCTCACCCACCGGGCCCTGGGCCTGAACACGGCGGTGTCGCGGGTGCAGGGTGGCAACCTCAAGGCCAAGAAGGAAATCCGCATCGCCTCGCTGTTCAAGGACGCGGCGCCGCAGTTTCTGCGCATGATCGTGGTACACGAGCTGGCGCACCTGCGTGAGCGCGACCACAACAAGGCGTTCTACCAGCTGTGCCAGCACATGGAGCCGGACTACCATCAACTGGAGTTCGACTTGCGTGTCTATCTGACCTGGCGCGAATTGCCAGGCAATGCATGAGGATCCCACCAGCATGGACGTGAGCAAGACCAAGAGCAGCTTCTATCGCCGCCTCTACGTGGCCTGGCTGATCGACAGCCAGACCGCCACCAGCGTGCCCGCGCTGATGGAAGCCACCGGCATGCCGCGGCGTACCGCCCAGGACACCATCGCCGCCCTGGCGGACCTGGACATCGTCTGCGAGTTCGAGCAGCAGAGCGGTGCGCGCAACCACGCCGGGCATTACCGCATCCACGACTGGGGTGCGATCGACAAGCAGTGGATCATCCAGCACCTGCGCACTATTCGCGAAGTGCTCGGCTATCCATGACCACCCTCCAGGACCCGTTCATGCCGTCCAGCCGCTTCAGCAACTACGCCGCCATGGCCGAGGGCATCGCAGCCCTGTTGTTCCCGCATGCCGAAGTGGTGGTGCACGACCTGGCCAGCCAGACGGTGGTGCATATCGCCAACAACATTTCCAAGCGCCAGCTCGGCGATGATTCCGGGCTCGACGACCTGCCCAGCCAGCTCGATGACAGCACCCGCCTGGGGCCGTATGAAAAGCTCAACTGGAACGGGCAGAAGATCCGTTCGATCAGCAGCGTGATGCGCGACGCCAGCGGCCAGCCCGAGGCGCTGATCTGCATCAACCTCAACGTCTCGATTCTCGAGCAGGCGCGCGATGCGCTGGAGGCGTTCTTCCAGGCCAGCCGCCTGTTGCCGCAACCGCAGGCGTTGTTCCGCGACGACTGGCAGGAGCGCATCAACACCTTCCTGCATGCCTGGTTGCAGGCGCGTGGATTGAGCCTGGGCGGGCTGGACCGCGAGCAGAAGCGGCAGTTGGTCGAGGCGCTGCACGGGGAGGGCGCGTTCCGTGGCAAGAGCGCCCATGACTACGTGGCCAACGTGCTGGGGATGGGGCGGGCGACGGTATACAAGTATGTGAAGGCGTTGCGCCAAGGCTGAGGCCATCGCTGGCAAACGACAGGCTTTCAATGCGTGGAAGAATAGTCTACGGTAGAATTTAATTCTATATCGTGGCGTTTGCCCCTGCGCATCGCCCAAGGAGCCACCATGACCATCCTGGACACCCTGCCACACGCCATCCGCGAAGCCCATGAAGCCCTTCGCCCCCAGGTGGCGGTCACGCCGCTCAGCCACAGCCCGGGGCTTTCCCGCCAGAGCGGCTGCAATGTCCATCTCAAGTGCGAGCACCTGCAGCACACCGGCTCCTTCAAATTCCGAGGGGCCAGCAACAAGCTGCGCCTGCTCGACCCTGCGCAGCGTCAGGCTGGCGTGATCACCGCCTCTTCCGGCAATCACGGGCAGGGCCTGGCACTGGCCGGGCAATTGCTGGGTGTGCCGGTCACCGTGTACGTCAGCAGCAGCGCCTCGCCGCTGAAGATCCGGGCCATGCGCGGCCTGGGGGCCGAGGTGATCGAACTCGACGCTGACCCGCTGTCGGTCGAGCTTGAAGCGGCTCGCCAGGCCAATCTGCAGGGCAAGCCTTTCGTCTCCCCCTACAATGACGCGCAGATCATCGCTGGCCAGGGCACCATCGGCATGGAGCTGTTCGAGCAGGCGCCGGATCTGGACGCGGTTTTCGTCGCTGTCGGTGGTGGCGGCTTGATCTCGGGCATTGGCGCTGCATTGCGCGCGCTTGCACCCTCGGTGCAGGTCATCGGCTGCTGGCCGGCCAACGCGCCCACCCTGCAGCGCTCGCTGGAGGAGGGACGGATCATCGAGATGCAAGAGCTCGATACCCTGTCCGACGGCACGGCCGGCGGCGTCGAGCCCGGCGCCATCACCTTCCCCCTGTGCCAGCAGTTGCTGCATCGCACCGTGCTGGTCAGCGAGGCTGAGATCAGCGCAGCCATGCGCGACGTCGCAGGCCACGACCGCTGGATCATCGAAGGGGCGGCAGGGGTTGCCGTCGCAGGCATGCAGAAACTGGCCGGTGAGTTCCAGGGCAAGAAGGTCGCGGTGGTGCTGTGCGGGCGCAACATCGTGCTGGAGAAGTTCCTGGAGGCGATCCAATGAGGATCATCGACAAGGCGCAACTGGTCGAAATCCTCGACCGGGATTTGGCGGTACGCCTGATCGAAGAGGGTTTTATCGCCTTTTCCGCGGGCAAGGTCCATGTGCCACCGGTGCAGAATTTCGCCTTCCCTGAACAAAACGGCGACTGCTGCGTGAAGTCCGCCTGGCTGCAGGGCAGCGATAGCTTCACGGTGAAAGTCTCCACCGGTTTCTACGACAACCCTTCCAAGGGGCTGGAAAGCAACGATGGCTTGATGCTGGTGTTTTCGGCCAGTACCGGCCAACCGCTGGCGCTACTCCAGGACCAAGGCTGGCTGACCTGCCTGCGCACCGCGCTGGCCGGGCAAATCGCCGCCCGCCTGTTGGCGCCGCGCAAGGTACGGGCAATCGGTGTACTGGGCAGCGGGGTGCAGGCGCGGATGCAGCTCGAACAACTGCTACCGGTCACCGACTGCCGTCGTCTGATCGCCTGGGGCCGTGATGCCGGGCGGCTTGCGGACTACCGACGGTTCGCCGAAGGGCTGGGCTTCGAGGTGCGCACCACCCATGATGCCCGTGAGCTGGCCGAGTCCGCCAACCTGATCGTCTGCACCACGCCTTCGCGCGAGCCGCTGCTGCAGCGTGAATGGATACAGCCCGGCACCCATATCACCGCCGTGGGAGCCGATGGCCCTGGCAAGCAGGAGCTCGATCCAGCGCTGGTGGCCGCCGTCGATTGCATCGTGGTGGACGCTATCGGCCAATGCAGCCGCTACGGCGAGGTGTCCCACGCGCTGGAGGCCGGGCTGATTGCAGCAACCGACCTGATCGAGATCGGCGCGTTGCTGGCTGGGCAGGCGAGTGGTCGTACGCAGGATGCCGCGATCACGTTGGCTGACCTGACCGGCGTGGCGGTGCAGGACGCGCAGATCGCGCGGTGTGCATTGATGTCCCTTGGGGCAAGCCGCCAAGGAGACCTGCTCGCACAGTTCGGCTAAAATAGAGGCTAAATGACATCATTGTCCGCTGCCGTCGACTGTCGCCTTTGTGTACTCTCGCGTAATCAGTGTGGGGCCCTCAACTGCGAAAGGAACTGAGCATGCGGCCACTGCTTTGCGTTCTGGGATTGACCGCAATGATGTTCACGGCGCTCGCGGCGGCGCAGCCACCGCTGCGCCTGGTGGCTGACAAATGGCCGCCGTTCTCCGACAGCGCCATGCCGGGCGGAGGCCTGGCCACCAGCATCGTCACTACGGCACTCACCCGCGCCGGTTACGCCAGCGAGTTCGAGGAAGTGCCCTGGGCGAGGGCGCTGCTGGGGATTGGCGAAGGGCGCTACGACGTGCTCATCAATGCGTGGTACAACGAATCGCGTACTCGCCTGGGCCAGTTCTCCGGGGCCTATCTGACCAACCGTATCCGCCTGCTCAAGCGTCAGCGCGAGGCACTTGGCTTCAAGCGATTGGCCGATCTGTATCCCTACAGCATCGCCGTGGTGCGTGACTACGCCTACTCACCGGCGTTCGATGGCGACAGCCGGCTGAACAAGGTGGCGGTGCGCAGCTTCCCGTCGGCGATCCGCATGCTGGCGGCAGGGCGCGTGGACCTGGCGGTGGAGGACGAGTACGTGGCGCGCTACAACCTGCAGCGTGAGCCGCAGGAGGTGCGCGAGGCGGTGGATTTTGTCGAGCGGCCGCTGGGGGAGAACAGCCTGCATATCCTCGTCAGCCTTCAGCACCCTGAGCATCGGCAGATCGTCGAGCGTTTCGAGCGAGCGATTGCAGCGATGAAGGCCGATGGCAGCTATGCGCGGTTGTTGAAGCAGTATGGCTTGTGACCTGGGGTGTCGGTGCCGGCCTCTTCGCGGGCAAGCCCGCTCCCACCAGGTAGCAGAGTTCCTGTGGGAAGCGGCGGTTCGCCGCTGCGACTTGCCTGCGAAGAGGGCGACGCTACCCTCAAGCCGGCTCCCCTTCCTTGATCAGATGCGCCGCCAATGTACGCAACGGCCCCAGTTGCCGGCAGATCAACGCCAACTGGGTCTGTACCAGTCGCTGATGCTCATCCAGCTCCTCGGGCATCTGCTCCAGCTGGTTGGCCAGCGCTTCTTCTTCATCGCTGTGAATGGCCACCGGCAGCCGCGCCGCCAGGCCATTGGCGATCTCGTCGAGACTGCGTGCCAGGCTGCTGCCGACCCCATCGATCAACTGCTCGTGCACCTCGGCAGGCAGTGCCGTATCCCGGTGTGCGCCGAGCCCTGACAGATAGCTGAGCAGGGTGTGCGACAACACCAGGAAGCGGAAGCCCACATCGGCCTCCTTGCGGAAGTGCCCCGGCTCCATGAGCATGTTCGACAGCGTGGTCGATAACGCCGCGTCGGCATTGTGGGCGTTGCGCCGGGCCAGGCGGTAGGCGAGATCGTCGCGCTTGCCGTTGGCGTACTGCTGCATGATCTGGCGCAGGTACAGGCTGGCGCAGCTCAGGGTGTTGGCCAGCACCTTGTTCAGGCGCCGCCCCTGCCAGTCGGGCAGGAACAGGAACACCGCGAGGATCGCGATCAGGGCGCCCACCAGGGTGTCGAACAGGCGCGGCAGGAACAGCCCGTAGCCATCGCCGATCTGGTTGAAGCAGAACAGCACCATCAGCGTGATCGCCGCCGTGGCCAGGGTGTAGCGGGTGGTGCGGTTGACGAAGAACACCACGCCAGCGACCACCGCGAACAGCGACTGGACGATCGGGTTTGGGAACAGGTCGAACAGCGCCCAGCCAACCGTCAGGCCGATGGCGGTGCCGAAGATCCGCTGCACCAGCTTGCGTCGCGTCGCGCCATAGTTGGGCTGGCAGACGAACAGGGTGGTGAGGATGATCCAGTAGCCTTGCGTGGGGTGGATCAGGTGCACCATGCCATAGCCGATCGACAGCGCCAGCGGTAGGCGCAGGGCGTGGCGGAACAGCAGCGAGGTGGGCGTGAGCTGGGTGCGCAGGCGTTTCCACACCTCCTTGAAGGTGCGCGGCGAGCGGTCGAGCAGGCTGCTGTCGCTGGCGTCGGCAAGGCTGTCGGGGTTGCTGGCCGCGCCAAGCAAGCGGTCCAGCGTGGCCAGGTTGACTGCCAGCGCCCGCAGCGAGCGCAGCAGGCTGCGCCAGGCCGGGTTGTTCTGAGTGCGCAGATGCTCCAGCGAGGCGTTCAGGTCTTCCAGCGCCTCGGGGTAGCCGCTGGCGAGCACGAATGGCTGGCGCAGGCGGATCGAACGGGCCAGCTCCTGGCAGGACGAGCCCTGTTTGCGCAGCAGGCGCTGGCAGCGGAACATCACATCGCTGTGGAAGAACGCCTCGCTCAGGGCGTTGTAGGGGTAGTGCGAGGCGCTGACGCGCTCGTGGATGTCCTGGGCCAGGAAGTACAGCTTCAGGTAACGACTGACCTTGGAGTTGGGCTGGCTGTTGCCGACCCGGTGCAGGATGATTTCCTTGGCGGCATTGAGCGCGGCCACCACCTTGCCGTTCTGCTTGGCCAGCTCCAGGCGCGTGGCCTCGACATCGAGGGTGCGCACCGGCTCGAACAGGCTGGCCTTGAGCTTGAGGTAGCTGCCCAGCTCGTAGAACAGCTTGGCCAGGCTCTGCTGCACCGGCTGGTTGGAGAACAGCGCCTGCCAGAGCACCGAGAGCGCCCCGTACCACGCGGCTCCAGCCACCAGCAGCAGCGGCTCGTGCCAGAAATCAGTGACCACGCCGCCGCGCTGATCAACGCCGATCATGGTGTACACCGACAGGATCAGCGTCGCCGAGGCGATGGCGCCATAGCGTTCGCCCAGTGCTCCGAGCATGGTCAGGCCGAAGGCTGCCAGGGCCAGGGAGCCGGCGAAGATCCAAGGGTAGGGGAACAGTAGCTCGACCGACAGCGCGGCGATGGCGAAACACACCAGCGTGACGGCCAGCGCACTGAGACGGCCCTGCCAGCCGTCGTCGGTCTCGGCCAGGGCGCTGGCGATGATGCCGAGGAACAACGGGATGAGCAGGCTCATCTCGTTCTGGTACCAGCACCAGGCCATGGTGCCGGTCAGGGCGATGGTCACCCGGATGGCGTAGCTGAACTTGTCTTGGCCCCACAAGCGACGCAATGAATGGCGGAACGAGCTCGATGACATAGTGGCCTGCTGGACAGAGTTCGAATGAGGACCTTGGGACCGACGCGGCTGCGCTGCCTTTCGCGGGCAAGCCCGCTCCTACAGGGCCAGCGCAATCCTGTGGGAGCGGGCTTGCCCGCGAAGGGCAGCGCACCCGGTCAAACCTTCCCGGCACAGACCAGCAAGAAGCGTTCCGTGCTGAAAGGATTCTACTCTAAACGAACTGCGCCGCTGCGTTGGCAGAAGCCCACGCCCACTGGAAATTGAACCCGCCCAGGTGCCCGCTGACGTCCAGCACCTCGCCGATGAAGAACAATCCCGGGCTCTTGAGCGACTCCATGGTCTTGGACGACACCTCGCGGGTGTCGACGCCGCCCAGGGTCACTTCCGCGGTGCGGTAGCCCTCGGTGCCTGCCGGTACCAGTTGCCAGGCCGCGAGCTGCCCGGCGATCTGGGTCAATTCTGCCGGGGTGTACTGCTTCAAGGGTTTCGAAACGAACCACTGCTCGGCCAGCAGGGTCGCCAGCTTGCGGGTGAACACCTCGCCCAGCACGGTCTTCAGCTCGCTGTTGGGGCGTTCGGCCTGCACGCCTTGCAGCCACTCCAGCGCGTCGCGGTCGGGCAACAGATTGATCTCCAGGGTGTCGCCCGCTTCCCAGTACGAGGAAATCTGCAGGATCGCCGGGCCGCTCAGGCCGCGATGGGTGAACAGCAGGTTTTCGCGGAAGCTGGTGCCGTTGCAGCTGGCGATGCAGTCCAGCGAGGTGCCGGAGAGCTCGGTGCACAATGCCTTGAGCTGGGGCTCGGTGATGGTGAACGGCACCAGCGCAGCGCGGGTCGGCAGCAGGGCGTGGCCGAACTGGCGGGCGACCTGGTAGCCGAAGCCGGTTGCGCCCAGGGTTGGGATCGACAGACCGCCGGTGGCGATCACCAGCGACTGGCAGGCAAATACACCGGCACTGGTCTGCAGGCGATAACCGCTGTCGGTCTTCTCGATCTGCTCGATGCTGGTGTTCATCCGCAGCTCGGCACCGGCGTCGTCGCATTCGGCCAGGAGCATGTCGAGGATGTCGCTGGACTTGTTGTCGCAGAACAGCTGGCCGAGCTTCTTCTCGTGGTACGGCACGCCGTGTTTGGCCACCAGCTCGATGAAGTCCCACTGGGTGTAGCGGGCCAGCGCCGACTTGCAGAAGTGCGGGTTCTGCGAGAGGAAATTGGCGGGTTCGGTGTACATGTTGGTGAAGTTGCAGCGCCCGCCGCCGGACATGAGGATTTTCTTGCCCGGCTTGTTGGCATGGTCGAGCAGCAGCACGCGGCGGCCACGGCGCGCGCTGAGTTGGGCACACATCAGGCCGGCGGCGCCGGCGCCGAGGATGATCACGTCGGTGGAGTGCACGGTGTTACCTCATGGATTGCCGGGGCCGCTTCGCGGCCCATCGCAGGCAAGCCAGCTCCCACAGGGAGTGCACCCGGCCTAGGCTCTGGGGAGATCCTGTGGGAGCTGGCTTGCCTGCGATGGGCTGCGAAGCAGCCCCAGAATAGGTCAGACGATACGGACTTTCAGGGCCCTGCCCTTGATCTTGCCGCTGTTCAAGCGCTGCATCGCCTGCTTGGCCACGGCCCGCTCCACCGCCACGAAAGCGACGAAATCGAAGATGGCGATCTTGCCCACCTGCTTGCCCGGCAGCCCGGCATCGCCGGTCAGGGCGCCAAGGATATCGCCCGGACGCAGCTTGTCCTTGCGCCCGGCGGCGATGCACAGGGTGGTCATGGTCGGCAGCAGTGGCTCACCGCCCTTGTTCTTCAGGCTGTCTAACTGCTCCCAGCGCAGCGGGCGCTTCTGCAGGTCTTCGATGGCTTGCGCGCGGTGGCCTTCGGCCGGGGCCACCAGGCTGATCGCCACGCCTTTCTCGCCGGCACGGCCGGTACGCCCGACGCGGTGCACATGGATCTCGGCATCACGCGCCAGTTCCACGTTGATCACCAGGTCCAGGCCGTCGATGTCCAGGCCTCGGGCGGCGACATCGGTGGCCACCAGTACCGAGCTGCTGCGGTTGGCGAACATCGTCAGCACCTGGTCGCGGTCACGCTGTTCCAGATCACCGTGCAGGGCCTGGGCGACGATGCCCTTGGCGGTCAGGTGGGCGACCAGGTCCTCGCACTGCTGCTTGGTGAAGCAGAACGCCACGCACGACTGCGGGCGGTAGTGGCCCAGTACGCGGGTAACCGCCTCCAGGCGCTGCTGTGGATCGATCTCGATGAAACGCTGCTCGATCTGGCTGTCGCTGTGCTGGCTCTCGACCGTGACCTGCTGCGGCTTGCGCATGAAGTCGGCGGCCAGTTGCTCGATGCCGTCCGGGTAGGTGGCCGAGAACAGCAGGGTCTGGCGGCGCGACGGGGTCTTGCCGATGATGGCGGCGATGGCGTCGAAGAAGCCCATGTCGAGCATGCGGTCGGCTTCGTCGAGTACCAGGGTGTTGAGCCCTTTCAGGTCCAGGGTGCCCTTGTCCAGGTGCTGCTGGATACGGCCCGGGGTGCCGACGATGATATGCGCACCGTGCTCCAGCGAGGCGATCTGCGGGCCCAGCGAGACGCCACCGCAGAGGGTGAGGATCTTGATGTTGTCTTCGGCGCGGGCCAGGCGGCGCAGCTCCTTGGCGACCTGGTCGGCCAGTTCGCGCGTCGGGCACAGCACCAGCGCCTGGCAGCCGAAGAAGCGCGGGTTGATCGGATTGAGCAGGCCGATGCCGAAGGCGGCGGTCTTGCCGCTGCCGGTCTTGGCCTGGGCGATCAAGTCCTGGCCCTTGAGGATGACCGGCAGGCTCTGGGCCTGGATCGGGGTCATCGAGGCATAGCCCAGGGCGTCCAGGTTGGCCAGCATGGCGGCGGACAGCGGCAGGGAGGCGAAAGCGGTGGATTCGGTGGTCACGAGGCGGGCCTGCGGTGCGAAGCGAAAAATGCCGCACAGTCTACCAGCCTCATGGCCATTCGCCCTACGTTTCCACGTGCTCTTCCGGACGACGGGCACGCCTTCCGTCCGTCGGCGACAGTTGCAGGAAGATCGCCGCGGCCAGCATCGCCATCAGGCCGATGGTCAGGAAGGTCAACTGGAACGCGCCCAGTGTGGTTTCCACACCCTCGGCGCTGCCGGAGGCGGTAAAGCCGCCGAGCAGCGCACCGGCGCAGGCTACGCCCAGGCTCAGCGACAGTTGCGCGACCACCGACAGCAGGCTGTTGCCGCTGCTGGCGCTGGCGTCGTCGAGGTCGATCAGCGTCACTGTGTTCATTGCAGTGAACTGCAGCGAGTTCACCGCCCCCAGCAAGCCCAGTTGCACCAGCAGCAGCCAATAGGGTGTCTGTTCGTCGACCAGCCCCAGGCTGGCCAGCAGTACACCCAGCAACAGCGTGTTGCCGGTGAGGATGATGCGGTAGCCGAGGCGCTCGATCAGCGGCCGTGCCACCGACTTGGCGATCATCGCCGCTGCGGCCAGCGGGATCATGCTCATGCCGGCCTGGGCCGGCGAGTAGCCCAGCGCCACCTGCAGCAGCAGCGGCACCAGGAAGGGCAGGGCGCCGCTGCCCAGGCGGGCGAACAGGTTGCCGAGGATGCCGATGGCAAAGGTGCGCACGCGGAACAGGCTGGGCGAGAACAGCGGCTCCGGGTCACGCCCGGCGCGCAGCCAGTAGGCGGCAAGGCAGGCCATGCCAGCAAACAGCAGCAACATCACCCGCAGGTGCGGCAGGTGCAACTCGCCCAGGCCCTCCATGGCGATGGTGATCAGCACCATCGCGGCACCGAACAGGATGAACCCGGGCCCGTCGAAGGTGGTGCGTTCGCTGCCGCGCAGGTCGGGGATGAACTTCCATACTGCGTAGCAGCCCAGTGCGCCGACCGGCAGGTTGAGCAGGAAGATCCAGTGCCAACTGAGGATTTCCACCAGCCAGCCGCCGACGGTCGGACCCAGCAGCGGACCGAGCAGGCCGGGGATGGTGATGAAGCTCATGATCCGCACCAGCTCCGAGCGCGGGTAGGCGCGCAGCACCACCAATCGCCCGACCGGCAGCATCAGGGCACCGCCCAGGCCCTGGATGACGCGGGCGATGATCAGGAAGCCCAGGCTGTTGGCCGCCGCGCACAGCAGCGAACCCAGGCTGAACAACAGGATGGCGCCGAAGAAAATGTGCTTGGTGCCGAAGCGGTCGGCGATCCAGCCCGAGGCCGGGATCAGCAGCGCCACGGTGAGCATGTAGGCGATGATCACACCCTGCATGCGCAGCGGGTCTTCTGCCAGCGAGCGGGCCATGGCTGGCAGTGCGGTGTTGAGGATGGTGCCGTCGAGCGACTGCATGAAGAAGGCGATGGCCACCACCCAGGGGATCCAGCGGGCGGTGGTGGGGTCGAGCGGGGCGCGTTCGGGCATGGCCTCAATCCTGAAAAGTGCGCAGTTCCCTGCGGGCGCGGCGAACCGCCGCTCCCACAGGGGCGTGACGTTACAGTGTCAGCGTCAATCCTCTGACCAACGCCCCGGGCAGATGACTCGATCCGGTTTGCCGCTGCCCATAGGTACTGGTCGACAGGATCAGCTCGCGGTCACGGGTCAGCTCTTCCAACTGCTTACCCAGCAGGTTATAGAGGCTGTCGTCGAAGCGCATGGTGCTGACCGGGCCCTGGATCTGGCCGTTTTCCACCCAGAAGGTGGCGAAGCGCGTCAGGCCGGTCATCCGCGCTGCCGGCAGGTCTGAATAGTTCAGATACCAGAGGTTGCTGATGTACAGCCCGGTATCCAGGCGCGCCAGGATATCCGCCGACGCCAGCTCGCCCGGTGCCAGGCTCAGGGCGCACGGTGCCTCGTAGCTGTCGGCGCCGTTGCCCGGCAGGTCGAACTCTACTGCGCTGCGGGGGCTGACCAGGCGTGCGTGGCCCCGGCCTTCGACGATCAGCGCTACGTCCTTGCGGGGCGAGCCCTCGCTGGAGAACGCCGGGCTCAGCGAACCGCTGACCTGCTCCGAGAAGCTGACCCGCGGATCGAGCTTGTCATCACCGGTGTACAGACGCTGCAGTGGGCTGTTGCCGGTGGCCAGGGCCTGGGCCGAGAAACCGCCCCAGGCCAGCATGCCGGCGATCTCGTCCATGGCCGCGGGTGCCAGGTAGGCGCGGTAGCTGCCAGGCTTGAGGGTGATCGTCGGGCGCCCCAGGTACTCAAGCTGTTCGCGGGCCAGTTGCAGGCGTGCACTGAAGGCCTCGCCGCTCCAGACCTGGCCTGCATAGTTGGCCTTCACGGCCTGGCCATTGGTGTGGAACAGGCTCCAGTCGAAATTGAAGCTGTTGGCCTGGTGCCAGCCGAAGGCGCGGAACGAGCTGGCAAAGCCCCGGCAGATCGGGCCGGCGGCGTAGATGCCGACCAGGTCGAGGTCGCCTGCCTGCTGCTCGACCAGCGTCAGCACTTCGCTGAAGTCGGGCAGTGTTGGATCTTGCACGCTGTGGCTGTGCCAGGCGCTTTCGTCGAGTTTCAGGTAGGGGTCGAGCGGCAGCAGCGGCAAGGTCTGGCGCAATCGCTTCAGGGCATCCTGCAGGCGCTGGCGATCCAGTTGCGCATCGTCACCGAGGGTGAACTGCTGTTCGGCCTGGCGTCCTTCACGTATCAGGCGCAACTGCGCGCTAGCTTGGGCCACCTCGCCCGCCTGGCGCACCTTGGCATGGTTGAAACGCACGAAGCGCGACTGTTCGGCGTTGTAGCCGAGGGTGAATTGCTCGCCGGGGTGCAGCGCCTCGCGCAGGGCACTGACCAATGCCTCGAAGCGTTCTTGATAGGGGGTACTCATCAGGCGTCTCCTCCGAATACGTCGATCTGGCGGAACACGCAGGCCGGCGAGGCATGGCCGACCCGGATGACCTGGTTGGGTTCGCCCTTGCCGCAGTTGGGGGTGCCAAGCACCTGGAAGGTGCTGCTATCGCCCACGGCCGACAGGTTGCGCCAGAACTGCGCGGAGATGCCGCGATAGTTGGGGTTCTTGACCACGCCCTTGAGCTCGCCGTGCTCGATCAGTTGGCCCCATTCGCAGCCGAACTGGAACTTGTTGCGCGCATCGTCGATGGACCAGGAGCGGTTGGTGCGCATCAGGATGCCGTGCTCGATCCCCTTGATGAGCTGGTCGAGCGACTGGTCGCCCGGCTCGATGTTGAGGTTGGCCATGCGGTCGATCGGAGCGCGGTTCCAGCCACAGGCGCGGCTGTTGGCCACGCCGTCGAGCCCCGAGCGGAACTGCGACAGGGCGCCGCCCAGCGGGCGCAGCAGCTTGCCCTCGCGGATCAGGAACTGCTTGCTGGCCGCGGTGCCGTCGTCGTCGAAGCTGTAGCTGGCCAGCTCCTCGTCGATGGTAGGGTCGAAGGTCACGTTCAGCAGGGGCGAGCCGTATTGCAACTGCCCGAAATCGCTGGGCTTGACGAAGCTGGTGCCCGCGTAATTGCGTTCGTCGCCGAGAATACGGTCCATCTCCAGCGGATGGCCGATGGACTCATGGATCTGCAGCATCATCTGGTCGGGCATCAGCAGCAGGTCGCGCGCACCGCTCGGGGTGTTGGGCGCCAGCAGCAGTTGCAGGGCTTCGTCGGCGATGCGCCGGGCGGCGCCGACCAGGCCGCAGCGCTGGACGACTTCGAAGCCACCCTGCTGGCCAAAGTTCTCCCGGCCCAGGCTGCGGCTCTGGCTGTCGCGGCCATCGCTGGCGGTGACGCCAAGGCCCGGAAAGATGAAGCGCTGCGCGTTGCGCAGCTCGGCGCCGGCCGAGTTCAGGTAAGTCTGCTCGACCAGGGTGATGCCCAGGCTCGCCTGCCAGTCCACCAGACGTTCGTCCTTGGGCACGCTGGCCGATTCGGTGGCGAGCAGCTCGAGGCAATCCGCAAGGTTTGGCAGCGATTGGTCGAAGTTGGGCGAGATATGGTCGTGGCGCGTGCTCGGCACCGGTTGGTCGCGCAGGTCGAGCAGGTGGTGGCCGGTGATCTGCCGGGCCAGGGCCTCGGCGTGTTCCAGGGCGCGTTGCAGGCCGCTCTGCGACAGGTCGGCGGTGGCGGCGTAGGCCTCGACGCCGTTCAGGCGCACGGTGAGCATGGCACCTTCGTCCTGGCTGAAGAATGGCGGTTCGGCGACGTTGCGCCGCACCGACAGCGATTGATGCGATTGCTTCACGTGGCGAAGCGAGAACAGTTCGGCCTTGCTGCGCAGCGCTGCGAAGCGCTGGCGCAGCAGGGCGCTGGAATCGAACATGCGGGAACCTCCTGTTCGCGGTGGCTCCCCCTAGAACCACCCCTCTTGCATGCTCAGGCAGGTGTCGTCGCGTGCCTCGAGCAGTGCGAGCTCAGTATGGCAGCCTGGCACTTCCCAAGTCAGGAAATAACGTGCGGCCTGCAACTTGCCGTAGTAAAAATCGCGGTCGACCTCGACGCCTTTCATCAGCCCGAGCTCAGCATGGATGGCCTGCTCCAGCCAGCGCCAGCCGATCACGCAATGGCCGAACACCTTGAGGTACAGGGCCGAGTTGGCCAGGGCTCCGGCAACCTTGCCCTGGGCCAGGTCGCCGAGCAGTGCCAGGGTCACGGCTTGCAGGCGGTTGACCAGTTGCTCCAGCGGCTGGCGCAGTGCGTCCAGGTTGGGGTGATGGCTGGCGCGCTCGGCAGTGGTGGCGATCAGGCGAATCAGTTGCTTGAGCCCGGCGCCGCCGTTCTGTGCCAGCTTGCGCCCGAGCAGGTCGAGCGACTGGATGCCTTCGGTGCCTTCGTGGATCGGGTTCAGGCGGTTGTCGCGGTAGTACTGCTCTACCGGGTATTCGCGGGTGTAGCCGTGGCCACCGAGGATCTGGATCGCCAGTTCGTTGGCCTTGAGGCAGAACGTCGAAGGCCAGGACTTGACGATCGGGGTGAGCAGGTCGAGCAGTTCCTGGGCCTGGGCGCGTGCCGCCTCGTCGGGTGCGCTGTGGGTGTCGTCGAACAGCCGTGCGGCGTACAGACCCAGGTCGAAGGCGCCTTCCACGTAGGCTTTCTGCGCCAGCAGCATGCGTTTTACATCGGCGTGCTCGATGATCGGCACTGCTGGGCTGCTGGGGTCCTTGTTGTCCACCTGGCGGCCTTGCGGGCGCTGGCGTGCATAGTCCAGCGAGTACAGGTAGCCGGCGTAGCCGAGCATCACCGCACCCATGCCGACGCCGATGCGCGCTTCGTTCATCATCTGGAACATGCACGCCAGGCCCTGGTGTGGCTTGCCGACCAGGTAGCCGACGCACTGGCCGTTGTCGCCGAAGTTCAACGCCGTGGAGGTGGTGCCACGCCAGCCCATCTTGTGGAACAGACCGGCCAGCAGCACGTCGTTGCGGGCACCGAGGCTGCCGTCGTCGTTGACCCGGTACTTGGGCACGATGAACAGCGAAATGCCCTTCACCCCAGGCGGTGCATCCGGCAGCTTGGCCAGGACCATGTGCACGATGTTTTCCGACAACGCGTGGTCGCCGCCGGAGATGAATATCTTGTTGCCCTTGAGCCGATAGCTGCCATCGCCAGCGGGCTCTGCACGGGTGCGGATATCGGCCAGCGACGAGCCGGCGTGGGGCTCGGTCAGGGCCATGGTGCCGAAGTAGCGGCCTTCGATCATCGGCTGCAGGAACAGGCGCTTCTGCTCCTCGCTGCCAAAGCTCTCGATCAGGTTGGCTGCGCCCATGGTCAGGAAGGGATAGGCCGTGGTGCCAGCGTTGGCGGCCTGGAAATGGGCGAAGCAGGCTTGCGAGACCAGGCTCGGCAACTGCATGCCGCCGACGTCGAAGTCGCGGTTGGCGTTGAGGAAGCCCGCCTCGAGGAAGGCCTCTACCGCAGGCTTGACCTCGGGAATCAACTCGGCGCGGCCGTCGACATAACGCGGCTCGTGCTCGTCGCCCTTGCGGTTGTGCGGGGCGAAGTACTTCTCGGCAATCGCGCGAGCAGTACCGAGCGCGGCGTCGAAGGTCTCGCGGTTGTGCTCGGCGAAACGCGGGCGCTGGGTCAGGGCTTCGGCGTCGAGGACTTCGTAGAGTTCGAAGGCGAGGTTGCGGGGGTTGAGGAGGTGCTCGGACATGGCGGGATTCCTGGGTTCGAGATGCTGCGAGTCTAGAGCCAGGGAGAGGGGCTGCACAGGCTCATGGGTGCGCGTGATGACACTCCAGAAGGCTGAGCATAGGTGTGCGATTGGTGGCGCTCGCTGCGTCTCGAGATCCTTTGCGCTGCTCTACTGGTATTTGTGTCAGGTGTGGCCTGTACATCACTGGCGTAGCCTAGGCCTTTGCCGGATCCCCGTTGAGTCCTGATTGGGGGCTGCATGCCATCTAGACCTGAGCCGGAGCATCGCCCAATGACCAGCAACGCGCCATTAGTCCATCGCCAAACCCCATCGGTATCGGCGTTTGCTCGCAAGCTGAAGGTACGGGAAATCGCCTGCCATCGTGATGCGCTTGCGCTTGGACAGACCACACTGCTCATCACGCGGCACAGGTACGATCCTCGTGGTTTCCTGGATCGGAGCGTCGACCCGCGTATGGCTGGGCGCGGTCTGGTGAACTTCGCGTTGGGCAACGATTTCACTGGCAAAGTGCTGCGTGTTCAGAGTGTCGACGCGGGCATAGAAGTTGCCTTGGCTGATATCGATGGTCGGCCTTTGGTGCATGTCAGTGCAATCGCGGCAGGCGCAGAAGGGCGTGACGACTACAGCCAGGCGGTGGTACGTCGATCGATGTACGAGGCTCACGGTCTGGCGGGCCGTTTGTCGAGCATCAGCGATACAGTTGGCGGTGGTGTTCCCCGCATGACCCAGCGCTTTGTCTATGGGGGGAGCAGTGCACTGGAGCGGGGGCGAAACCTGGCTGGTCGCTGTACACGTCTTTACGACACTGCTGGCCTTGCGTTGCACGACGCCATCGCCATGACCGGTACCACGCTGTCTGTCACCCGTCGTCTTCTGGGGCAGGGAGATGAAGTACAGACAGTGGTCGATTGGCAAGGTGAGAGTATCGATGAATGGGACCGCGCACTTGAGCCGACTGCGCAGGCACACACTACGTGTTCGGTCGTGGACGCAACCGGAACCGTATCGAGCATCGTCGATGCAGCCGGGAACCGGCGGCGTGTCACCTATGATATCGCGGGTCGGCTCCAGGCAAGTTGGCTGAGACGCAAAGACTCTCAAGAGTGCGAGATCGTCCGGTCGACGAGTTACCTGGCAGGTGGAAATAAGACCCGTGAACTGCAGGGTAACGGTGTGTCGAGCACCTATTTCTTTGAGCCACGAACGCAACGCCAGGTTCAGCTACGGATCGAGCGGCCTGCGAGTCATGCCCTGGGTGCGAGGCTCCTGCAGGATTTGCAGTATTCGTTCGACCCGGTGGGCAATGTGGTGAGCGAACGGGACGAGGCCGACAACAGAAGATTCTGGCGGAACCAGGTGGCGGAGCCGCAGACCACGTACTGTTACGACAGCCTTTATCAATTGGTCGGCGCCTGCGGAAGAGAGCAGGTCAATGCGTCATCGCGGGCGGGAGAGTACAACACACCGTCTCCCTCTCCCTACGATGAGACACTCGTTACCCGTTATACCCGCAACTATATCTATGACACTGCTGGCAACCTGACGCGCATGGTGCACCGGGTGCCGGCCAGCAATCACTGTCGTGTCGTCGAGATCACAGTCAGTGACCGCAGCAATCGGGCGGTGCTGGGCATAATGGCGAAGACACCCGCCGAGGTGGAGGCGTTGTTCACGGCAAAGGGTCAGCAGATCTCGCTGTTGCCCGGCAATCCCCTGTGCTGGACGCCTCAAGGGGAGTTGCATCAGGTCATCTCCCAGCAACGCGAGGAGGGGCGGCATGACCATGAGCACTACCGTTATGACAGTGCCAGCATGCGGGTCCTGAAAGTCAACACGCAGTGGGCCGCTGCAAGCCGGCACACGCTTCGAGTCACCTATTTACCCGGGCTTGAATTGCGCTGCACTACCCGCGATGCCTCCCTTGAGGAGGAGTTGCAGGTTATTTCGGTCGGTGAGCCCGGTCATGCACAGGTGCGAATGTTGCACTGGTGCAGCGAGGTGCCAGACGGGTTGGAGAACGATCAACTGCGCTACAGCTACGACACGCCGCTGGGCAGCGGCATCCTGGAGGTTGACGGCGCGGGCAGGCTGATCAGCCATGAAGCGTATTACCCATTTGGGGGAACCGCGTTGTGGGTGGCCCGTAGCGAGCTTGAAGGGAGTTACAAGACTCTGCGTTATTCAGGCAAGGAACGAGATGCGACAGGGCTGTATTACTACGGTTATCGCTACTACCAGCCGTGGGTCGGGCGATGGCTGAGCGCAGACCCGGCGGGGGCGGTGGATGGCCTTAATTTGTATTGCATGGTGCGCAACAATCCGGTGACGCGCAGAGATGCCAACGGATTACACAGTTTTGAGGAGGAATTCGGGGCCGACTTCGCTGCGTTGGACAAGTTGATCGAGTTTCCGGAGATTTTTAAAAATCTGAAGCCTGGTGTTGTACTAAAGGGCAATGTCAGTCACGACACGCAACATCGAAAGAAATTAACGGTGTATTGGATGCGTGAGAGTGAAGCGTATCAACCCACTGAACTGGAAAGGGTCATAGGTCCGGCGGGCAACAGCGAGCAAGAAGCTCTTGGCCCGGCTGCGCAGCTCGCGCAGGATCTAGGGGTGACTGAACAGTTTGCCAAGGACTTTATGCGTGACACGTACACCCTGAAAGTAAACGAAAAGGAAACTCCCTTGGTTGTAGAGAACATTAAGAAGTATTTCAAAAAGCAGCAGCGAGGGATTATTTCGATGATTGCGCATCAAGCAATGGCTGCCGAGATTACCAGCTTACTCTACTCCATCAAGCCTGCCGGCGGGGAGTTTGACGAAAAAGGCGAGATGCGCGGCATATGGTCAGCGGCCTCGGGCGCGGCCTCTGAATACCAGATTGAAAGGAGTGAAGGGGGCGACGAGGTATCGATCACCTCGAGACAGGTCTTCCGCCTGAAGGATGTGGCGACAGGGGATTTTTTAGCTAAGGTTGATGCGATTACCCAGCAGACTGTATTTCTGGCCACATCTACAAAGAATGAAAAGCTAATTTATAACCTCCAGAATAAGGTGCCCAGCCTGCAAACAATAACGCTTTTGCATGATTTACCGGAACAACCGGTGACCAAAAAGTCGCCCGTTGTATCCAGATTCAAATTCTGGAAATCGAATAAAAAACAATAGCTGGGTTGCCCGCTGCCACCGTTTCGCTGCTGAACCGGTAGGAGCGGGCATGCATCCTGAATGCGTCAGTACCGTCAGCCGATGGTCATCAGGCTGGCGTTACCCCCTGCAGCCGCGGTGTTCACGCTCACCGCACGCTCGATCACCAACCGCTCCAGCGCGATCTGCTGATCGCCGCTGGACAGCCCATGCACACCAACGATGGCACCGGCGCGTTTGGCGACCTGCTGGCACACTGCGCGCAGCTGGTCGGAGTCGCCGTGGTGGATGACCGCGTCGAACGCCACGTCATCTTTGCTCCAGTCGGCCACCAGCTTGATCTTGCCTTGCAGGTCTTTCGGCAGGCGACCGCGCAGGCCCTTGGCCGGCTCGCCGTCGGCCCACACCGCCGAGCTGCCAACCGCCAGCACCGCGGCGAACTGCGCGAGCAGGTCGGCCTCGTTGTCAGCCAGGCACAGCACATGCTCGCGAGGCAGCACGGTGTAGGTGTTGCGCTCGCCGGTCGGGCCAGGCAGTACACGGGTGATGCCACTTTGCGACTGTTCGGCGAACTGCTCGCACAGTGCCACCAGCTCGGGCTGGTTGCTCGAAGCCCAGGCCTTGAGCACCTGCAGCGGCTTGATCAGCTGGTCGCGCAGGGTGGTGTCGGCTTTGGTCTCACCGTCGGCACGCTGGAAGTGGCGGGCGATGGCGTCAGCCGGGCGGGTCGACAGCAGGCGGTACAGGTACAGCGGGCCACCGGCTTTCGGGCCGGTGCCCGACAGCCCTTCACCACCGAATGGCTGCACGCCGACCACGGCACCGACGATGTTGCGGTTGACGTACATGTTGCCGGCGTTGACGTTGTCCACCACCTTGGCGATGGTTTCGTCGATGCGGGTGTGCACGCCCAGGGTCAAGCCGTAGCCGGAGGCGTTGATCTGCGCGATCAGCTGGTCGAGGTGCTTGCGGTTGTAGCGCACCACGTGCAGCACCGGGCCGAAGATCTCGCGCTTGAGCTCGTCGAAGCTCTCCAGCTCGATCAGGGTCGGCATGACGAAGGTGCCGCGCTTGCACTCCTCGGATTCGGCAATGGCCACCTGGTAGACACTGCGACCTTTCTCGCGCATGGCCTGGATGTGCTTCTCGATGCCGGCCTTGGCTTCGGCGTCGATCACCGGGCCGATGTCCACCGACAGGCGCTCCGGGTTGCCCATGCGGTTCTGCGCCATGGCGCCCTTGAGCATCTCGATCACGCGGTCTGCGGAATCCTCTTGCAGGCACAGTACGCGCAGCGCCGAGCAACGTTGACCGGCGCTGTCGAAGGCCGACGACACCACATCGATCACCACCTGCTCGGTCAGCGCCGAGGAGTCGACGATCATCGCGTTCTGCCCGCCGGTTTCGGCGATCAGCGGGATCGGACGACCCTGGGCATCCAGGCGGCCGGCGACGTTGCGTTGCAGCAGGCGCGCCACTTCGGTGGAGCCGGTGAACATCACGCCCTTGACCCGTTCGTCACCGACCAGGCCGGCACCGACGGTTTCGCCGCGCCCCGGCAGCAGTTGCAGCACACCTTCGGGGATGCCGGCTTCGAGCAGCAGGCGCACGGCCTGGGCCGCGACCAGCGGGGTCTGTTCGGCCGGCTTGGCCAGCACCGGGTTACCGGCGGCCAGTGCGGCGGCCACCTGGCCGGTGAAGATCGCCAGCGGGAAGTTCCATGGGCTGATGCACACCACCGGGCCGAGCGGGCGGCAGGCGTCGTTGCTGAAATCGTTGCGTGCCTGCACGGCGTAGTAGCGCAGGAAGTCGACGGCTTCGCGCACTTCGGCGATGGCGTTGGCGAAGGTCTTGCCGGCTTCGCGGATGAGCAGGCCCATCAGCGGCTGGATCTCGGCTTCCATCAGGTCGGCGGTGCGCTCCAGGATCGCGGCGCGCTCGGCTGGTGGGGTGGCTTGCCAGATCGGCGCGGCATTGAGGGCGCACTGGATGGCGTTGTCGACGTCGGTGACGCTCGCCTCTTGCACATGGCCCACCACGTCGCGGTGGTCGGCTGGGTTGAGTACCGGTGCGGCGGCTTCCTGGCTGGTGGCGCAGGCCAGCAGCGGGGCAGCCTTCCAGTCGTTGTGGGCGGTTGCCAGCATGGCGCAGGACAGCGACGCCAGGCGGTGTTCGTTGGCCATGTCGATGCCGGCCGAGTTGGCCCGTTCGCTGCCATAGAGGTCGCGCGGCAGCGGAATGCGCGGATGCGGCAGCCCGATGCTGCCTTCCTGGGTGGCCATGCGCTCGATGCTCGCGACCGGGTCGGCGACCAGTTCCTGGATGGAGATCGAGTGGTCGGCGATACGGTTGACGAACGAGGTGTTGGCGCCGTTTTCCAGCAGGCGGCGTACCAGGTAGGCCAGCAGGGTTTCGTGGGTGCCGACGGGTGCATAGACGCGGCACGGACGGTTCAGCTTGCCATCGGCGATCTTGCCGACGACCTGCTCGTACAGGGGCTCGCCCATGCCGTGCAGGCACTGGAACTCGTACTGGCCTGGGTAATAGTTCTGGCCGGCAATATGGTAGATGGCCGACAGGGTGTGGGCGTTGTGCGTGGCGAACTGCGGGTAGATGGCTTCCGGCACCGACAACAGCTTGCGGGCGCAGGCGATGTAGGACACGTCGGTATAGACCTTGCGGGTGTAGACCGGGTAGCCCTCCAGGCCTTCGACCTGGGCGCGCTTGATCTCGCTGTCCCAGTAGGCGCCCTTGACCAGGCGGATCATCAGGCGGTGACGGCTGCGCTTGGCCAGGTCGATGACCGAGTCGATCACGTACGGGCAGCGCTTCTGGTAGGCCTGGATGACGAAACCGATACCGTTCCAGCCCGTCAGCGATGGCTCGAAGCACAGGCGTTCGAGCAGGTCCAGCGACAGCTCCAGGCGGTCGGCTTCCTCGGCGTCGATGTTCAGGCCGATGTCGTACTGCTTGGCCAGTTGGGTCAGCGACAGCAGGCGCGGGTACAGTTCTTCCATCACACGCTCGTATTGCGCGCGGCTGTAGCGCGGGTGCAGCGCCGAGAGCTTGATCGAGATGCCCGGGCCTTCATAGATGCCGCGCCCGTGCGAGGCCTTGCCGATCGAGTGGATCGCCTGCTCGTAGGAGGCCAGGTACTTCTGGGCGTCGTGCTCGGTCAGCGCGGCCTCGCCGAGCATGTCGTAGCTGTAGCGGAAGCCCTTGGATTCGAAGCGGCTGGCGTTGGCCAGGGCTTCGGCGATGGTCTCGCCGGTGACGAACTGCTCGCCCATCAGGCGCATGGCCATGTCGACACCCTTGCGGATCATCGGCTCGCCACTCTTGCCGATGATGCGGGTGAGCGAGGAGGTCAGGCCGGATTCGTTGTGGGTGGAGACCAGCTTGCCGGTCAGCAGCAGGCCCCAGGTTGCGGCATTGACGAACAGCGACGGGCTGTTGCCCAGGTGTGGCTGCCAGTTGCCCGTGCTGATCTTGTCGCGGATCAGGGCGTCGCGCGTACCTTTGTCGGGGATGCGCAGCAGGGCTTCGGCCAGGCACATCAGCGCCACGCCTTCCTGGGACGACAGCGAGAACTCCTGCAGCAGGCCCTGGACGATACCGGCGCGGCCGCTGGCGCTCTTCTGGTTGCGCAGCTTGTCGGCAAGGCCTGCGGCCATCTTGTTAGTCGCTTCGGCCAGCGGGGCCGGCAGGCGGGCCTGCTCCAGCAGCATCGGCACCATTTCCTGCTCGGGGCGACGGTAGGCTGCGGTGATCGCTGCGCGCAGCACGGACTGCGGCAGAATGCTCTCGGCGAATTCGAGGAAGCACTGGTGGGTGTGGTCGGCCGGGAGTTCGCCAGCGTCGTCACCGAGCTGCGCAGCGTGGCCGTTGATTTCGTTCAGGGTTGCACCACCCTCGAGCTTCTCCAGGTAATTGAAGATCGCTTGCTTGATCAACCAGTGCGGGGTGCGGTCGATGGACTGCGCAGCCGCTTTGAGTCGCTCACGGGTCGGGTCGTCGAGTTTGACCCCAAGGGTGGTCGTCGCCATTTCTTATCCTCGTTATTGCCACGGGCGTGGCTAAGCTGGCGGCAAGATTAGCGCCAGGCACCTCTCGGGTGCAACCGGGTGCAACCCGAATTTTTCATGAAAAAGGTGCAACTCGTCTGGCGCAAAACGCTAAACAGCGGAAAGGGTCGTTTTTGCTGCTCTTGCTTATTAAAAGCGACGTTTTTGCTTCAAAAAGGAGCAAAAAAGGGGTTTTGACTGAAAAGACATTTCCAGGTGCAACTTGCAAATGAAAAATGGTTGCACCCGCTTCATGTTGTTGCATAGGATTCGCCGCCTGGGTGCAACCGTCTCACGAAGGTCGGCTGCAAGAGATAACAACAACGCCAGGGCACAACCATGGGCAATCCAATCACGATCACCTTTGTGGTCTACATCGCGGTAATGGTGCTGATCGGCTTCGCGGCCTATCGCTCCACCAAGAATCTCTCCGACTACATCCTCGGCGGTCGCAGCCTCGGCAGCGTGGTCACCGCGCTTTCTGCTGGCGCTTCCGACATGAGCGGCTGGCTGCTGATGGGCCTGCCGGGCGCCATCTACATGTCGGGCCTGTCGGAGGCCTGGATCGCCATCGGCCTGACTGTCGGTGCCTACCTGAACTGGCTGTTCGTCGCCGGCCGTCTGCGGGTGCAGACCGAGCACAACGGCGATGCGCTGACGCTGCCCGACTACTTCGCCAGCCGTTTCGAAGACCACAGCGGCCTGCTGCGGGTGATCTCGGCCATCGTCATCCTGGTGTTCTTCACCATCTATTGCGCCTCGGGCATCGTGGCGGGTGCGCGCCTGTTCGAAAGCACCTTTGGCATGTCCTACGAGACAGCCCTGTGGGCCGGTGCTGCGGCGACCATCGCCTACACCTTCATCGGTGGTTTCCTGGCGGTAAGCTGGACCGACACCGTGCAGGCCTCGCTGATGATCTTCGCGCTGATCCTCACGCCGATCATCGTGCTGATCTCCACTGGCGGCTTCGACACCACGATGTTGGCGATCGAGGCGCAGAACCCGGCGAACTTCGACATGTTCCGCGGCGCCACCTTCATCGGCATCATCTCGCTGATGGGCTGGGGCCTGGGCTACTTCGGCCAGCCGCACATCCTGGCGCGCTTCATGGCCGCCGACTCGGTGAAGTCGATCGCCAAGGCTCGTCGCATCTCCATGACCTGGATGATTCTGTGCCTGGCCGGCACTTGCGCCGTGGGCTTCTTCGGGATTGCGTATTTCTCGGCCAACCCTGATCTGGCTGGCCCTGTCACCGAGAACCACGAGCGTGTGTTCATCGAGCTGGCGAAGATCCTGTTCAACCCGTGGGTTGCCGGTGTGCTGCTGTCGGCCATCCTGGCGGCAGTCATGAGCACCCTGAGCTGCCAGTTGCTGGTGTGCTCGAGTGCGCTGACCGAGGACTTCTACAAGGCTTTCCTGCGCAAGGGTGCTTCGCAGACCGAACTGGTCTGGGTCGGTCGCCTGATGGTGCTGGCCGTGGCATTGATCGCCATCGCCCTGGCGGCGAACCCTGACAACCGTGTGCTGGGCCTCGTGGCTTATGCCTGGGCGGGCTTCGGTGCTGCGTTCGGGCCGGTGGTGCTGCTGTCGGTATTGTGGAAGGGCATGACCCGCAACGGTGCCCTGGCGGGGATCGTGGTGGGTGCGCTGACCGTGATCCTGTGGAAGAACTACGTCGGGCTTGGCCTGTACGAAATCATCCCGGGCTTCCTGTTCGCCACCATCGCCATCATCGTGGTGAGCAAGCTGGGGCGTCCGAGCGGCAGCATGGTTTCGCGGTTTGAAACGGCTGATGCTGCATATCACGCAGACAAGTAACACCTGCTGATTCGGCGACGGCTGCTTCGCGGGCGGGCCCGCTCCTGTGGGGGCGGGCCTGCCCGCGAATGGCCCTTGTGCCGATCGACGGCCAGGCCTGACTCCGCCCGCAAGGCAAGGTAAACTTGCCGCCCCCGCAGGAGTTGCCATGAACTATCGTCACGCCTTCCACGCCGGCAATCATGCCGACGTCCTCAAGCACATCGTGCTGACCCGCCTCATCGCCCTGATGTCGCGCAAGGAACAGCCGTTCGCCTATATCGACACCCACGCCGGCCTGGGTCTGTACGACCTGCAAGGCGACCAGGCGACGCGTACCGGTGAGTATCTCGAAGGTGTTGCCCGCCTGTGGAATCGTGAAGACCTGCCGGCTGCGACCGCCGACTACCTGCGCATCATCAAGCGCCTGAACGCGGATGGCGAGTTGCGCTACTACCCCGGCTCGCCGGAGTTGGCACGGCGCCTGATGCGCCAGCAGGATCGCGCACTGCTCAACGAGAAGCACCCTGAAGACGGGCCTTTGCTCAAGGAAAACATGAAGAAGGATCCGCGGGTCACCGTGCACCTGGGCGAGGGCTGGCATGTGCCGCGCGCCCTGCTGCCGGTGCAGGAAAAGCGCGCGATCATGCTGATCGACCCGCCCTTCGAGCAGGCCGACGAACTCAAGCGCTGTACCGTGGCGATGAAGGAGGCGATCGGCCGCATGCGCCAGACCGTCGCGGCCATCTGGTACCCGATCAAGGACCAGCGTTCGCTGACCCGCTTCTATCAGGACCTGACCAGCACCGGCGCGCCCAAGCTGCTGCGCGTCGAACTCTATGTGCATCACCAGGACAGCCCGCAGGGGCTGAACGGCTCGGGCCTCGCCATCGCCAACCCGCCATGGGGGCTGGAGGATGAGCTCAAGGACCTGCTGCCCTGGCTGGCCAGGGAGCTGGCGCAGACTTCGGGCAGCTTCCGCATGGACTGGCTGATCGCCGAATAGCCCCGCGCCGACAAGGGGCGGTGTGCCCCTGATCTTTGCGTTATAATCCCGCCCTTTAGCCGCCAGCCGCCCACGAGGCCGCTGGCGCATCTCTACCGAATGAAGAGGCTAGTCCCTTGGCATTGACGATTCTTGGCCTGTCCGGCGCCCTTAGCCATGACCCTTCCGCGGCCTTGTACATCGACGGCAAGCTGGTTGCCGCCGCAGAAGAAGAGCGCTTCGTGCGTGACAAGCATGCGAAGAACCGCATGCCCTACGAATCGGCGAAGTTCTGTCTGGAGCAGGCCGGTATCAAGCCGTCCGACGTCGATGTGGTGGCCATTCCGTTCGCCCCCATCAGCCTGTTCGGCAAGGCCCGCTGGCACTACGCCAAACGCTACTGGTACGCCCCGGATCGCGCCCTCGACGCGATCCTGATGGGCAACCGTCGCTACAAGCGCTACCGCAAGAAGATCGTCTGGTGCCTGGAGCAACTGGGCTTCGACCCGAAAAAGGTCAAGATCGAGCCGGTCGAGCACCACCTGGCCCACGCCTCCAGCGCCTACCACTGCTCGGGCTTCAAGGAAAAGACCGCGATCCTGGGCATCGACGGCAAGGGCGAGTACGCCACTACCTTCTTCGGCTACGGCGAAAACGGCAAGATCCACAAGATCAAGGAGTTCTTCGACCCGGATTCGCTGGGTGGCCTGTATGGCGCGATCACCGAGTTCCTGGGCTTCGAGATGCTCGATGGCGAATTCAAGGTCATGGGCATGGCCCCGTATGGCGACGCCAGCAAGTACGATTTCTCCCGTCTGGCCAGCTTCGAGAACGGCGAGCTGGTGATCAACACCGAGTACGCCAACGTCATCGGCCTGCGTCGCTATAAAGAGAAGGGCAAGGGCTTCTACTTCTCGCCCAAGCTGATCGAATGGCTGGGCCCCAAGCGCGAAGGCGATATCGCCGACGAGCCGTACATCCATTACGCGGCCAGCATGCAGGCGCTGTTCGAGAAGCTCGCCTTGCAGATGATCGATCATTACCTGGGCGACATCCTCAAAGAGACCGGCAAGCTGGCCTTCGCTGGTGGCTGTGCGCTGAACGTCAAGCTGAACCAGAAGATCATCGCCCGCCCAGACCTCAAGGAACTGTTCGTCCAGCCGGCCTCCGGCGACGCTGGTACCGCGGTCGGTGCAGCGGCCTACGTGTCCCACGCCCGTGGTGTGCCGGTCGAGAAGATGGAGCACGTCTACCTCGGCCCTGCGTACTCCAACGAGGACGTGATCGCCGCCTGTGCGCGCCATCCGAATGCACCGAAATGGCGCAAGCTCAGCGACATGCCGCAGCGCATCGCCAAGATCATGGTCGACGGCAACCCGGTGGCCTGGTTCCAGGGGCGCATGGAGTTCGGCCCGCGCGCATTGGGTGGTCGTTCGATCATCGGTTGCCCGAGCGTGCCGAACGTCGCCGACCGTATCAACGAGCAGATCAAGTTCCGCGAACGCTGGAGACCATTCTGCCCGTCGATGCTCGACACCGTTGCGCCACAGATGATCAAGATCGACCATCCTGCTCCGTTCATGACCTTCACCTTCGAAGTGGCCGAGGAGTGGAAAACCCGCGTGCCGGAAGTGGTGCACGAGGACGGCACCTCGCGTGCCCAGGTGCTCAAGCGTGAGTACAACCCGCGCTACTACGACATGATGAAGGCGCTCGAGGAGCTGACCGGCAACGGCGTGTCGCTGAACACGTCGCTCAACCGCCGTGGCGAACCGATGATCTGCTCGCCTACCGACGCGCTGAACATGTTCTACGGTTCGGACCTGCAATACCTGATCATGGAAGACATCCTGGTGGTCAAGGACGGCGCGGCCCCGTATGACCAGCCGCTCTGACCTGCGCGTCCTGCAGTTCTGCCATGGCTACGACGGGCCGTTCCTCGACTGCGCCCGTCAGTACGCCAGCCTGTTCGAGGGGCGTGGCTACAAGGTCACCACGGTCTTCCTGACCGGGAAGGCCGACCCGCAGGTGGCCGCTGGCTGCGCCTCCGACGAAGTGCTGTTTCTCGAGTTCAGCTCCAAGGCCGTACGCGGCCTGAAGCTGGGCGCGATCCGTGCGCTGCGCAAGATTGCGGCCGAGCGTCGTTTCAGCTTTTGCATCGCCCACCGCTTCAAGCCGATCTATGTCGCACTGCTGGGCACCGGCTTGCCGGTGATCGGCGTGCACCATGCCTTCGGCGATTACCAGCGCAAGGGGCGACGCCTGTTCGCCAACCTGTTTCGCAAGCGCTTGAGTCTGCTGGGTGTGTCCGACGCCGTGCGTGACGACATGCGCCGCTGTCTGGCGCAGTGGCCGCACGAACGCATCCAAACGCTGTACAACCGTATCGACGTCGAGGCGCTGCAGGCCAGTCTCGTGCCGCGCGACGAGGCGCGGCGTGCCCTGGGGCTCGATGCACAGGCGTGGATCGTCGGCAACGTCGGCCGTCTGCACCCGGACAAGGACCAGGCGACCCTGCTGCGCGGTTTCGCCGAGGCGTTGCCGGGCCTGCCGGCCAATGCGCGGTTGGTGGTGCTGGGCAAGGGGCGGCTGGAAGACACGCTCAAGGCCCAGGCGAGCGAGTTGGGGATTGCCGACCGTGTCGACTTCCTTGGCCAGGTGCCGGATGCCCGCCGCTATTTCCAGGCGTTCGATGTATTCGCCCTGAGCTCTGACCACGAACCTTTCGGCATGGTCCTGCTGGAAGCGATGGTCGCCGGTGTGCCGTTGCTGGCCACGGCCTGTGGTGGTGCGCGCGAAGTGGTTGAAGGCGTAGGCGTGCTGTTCCCGCTGGGCGATGCCGGGCAACTGGCGCAGGGGCTGAAGCACATGGCTGGGCTGAGCGACGATCAGCGTCGCGAATGCGCGCAACTGATGCTGCAGCGCCTGCGCGAGCGGTTTTCCGACGCAGCCGTGCGCCAGGCGTTCTGGCAGTTGCCGCAGGTGCGCGCACTGGAGGCTCGGGCCTGATGCTCAATCATCTGCAAGCCTGGCGCGAACGCGGCTGGGCCGTTATCGATGCGAACGAGTACGCCGACGCCTGGCAGCGGTTCGGCGGCAGTGTCGCCACCCATCCGCTGGTGGTCGAGCAACTGGCTGAACTTGCACAGATTCCGGTGCGCTACCTGGGCTGGTGCCGGGGCGGCGAGCTTGTGGCGGCAGTCCCTACCTGGGGACGGCACCTGGCGTTGTCCAAGGATGTTCTCAAGCGTCATGGCAAGAAGGGGCTGTTCGACCTGGGCAATGCCGAGCTCATCCTGCCTGCAGCCGTTGAAGCGGGTGCGCCCTTGCGCCATGCCGGGCGCTACCTGTCGGAGCTCAATCACGGGCGTTTCGAGGGTTTGAAACCCCAGGCCGAGCAATTGGCCATGGCGCGCCCGCATGAAGACCTTTCGAAGAAATTCCGCTACAACCAGCGCCGCGAACTGCGCCTGCTGGAGGAGGCCGGTGGAGTGGTGCGTCCGATCAGCGACTTCAGCGCCGCGGAGATCGCCGCGATGTACTGCGACCTGTTCCAGCGCCGCTGGAGCTTCCCCGCGACCGGCGCTGCGCGCATGGCCGAAGTCGTCGAGCGCCTGCGCGAGCTGCTGATCGGCTCGGTGCTGTTTCTCGAGGACAAGCCGATCGCCATCCAGTTGATCTATCGGGTCGAGTCGCCCGAATGGATCAGTGTCGAGTACGTCAACGGTGGTGTCGATCCTGAAACCAAGGCCTTCAGCCCCGGCAGCGTACTGAGCTTCCTCAATACCCAGGCCGCCTGGGAAGACGCCAACGCCCGTGGCAAGGCCCTGCGTTTCTCATTCGGCCGTGCCGACCGCGAATACAAGGACCGTTGGTGCAATCCGGTCCCGGTGTATCAGGCATGAGTCGCAAGCAGCAATTGCTCAAGCGCCACCGGCGCAACAAGCGCCTCGGGTTGGTGATCGCGTTGTTGCTGCTGATCGCATTGGGAGCGCTGGCCTGGTGGTGGCTGCCACTGCTGCTGCTGCCGCTCGTCTGGGCTGCCCACGAAGCCTGGTTCGCCGACCATCTGTTCTACGCGCCCGGCGAGGATTACACCTTCGATTTCGGTGAGCACAGCCGTGTCGAGGCCGTCAGCATTCAAGGCGGCGCGCTGAACAGCGATGCATCGTTCGGCGATGATGACACGCTGATCCTCGAGATTCGTGTGAAGTCCGGGTGGCTTGGCCGCTTTCTCGATCCTCGGGTCGAGCTGGTCGCGGACGCCATGCGCGACAGCCAGACCTTCGAGCGCGGTGTCGATGGCGTGCGTTTTCTCAACCTGACCGGCCTTGCTGCGGCCCTGCGCGATGGGCGACTGCGCCTGTCGGGGCGTCACTGTCGGCTGCTGGGCGAACCACGCCTGTGGATAACCCCGGCGGTGGTGTTGCGCCAGCGTCGGATCATGGTGGTCGCGCCCCATGCTGACGATGCAGAGCTGGCGGCCTATGGGCTCTACAGCCAGGCCGACGAGGCCTGGGTGGTTACCTTGACCGCAGGCGAGATCGAGGCCGAGCACTATCAGCAGATGGGCCTGGCCAAGGCCGAGGCGGCGCAGCTCAAGGGGCGCCTGCGCGCCTGGGACAGCATCGCCGTGCCACGCTGGGCCGGGGTGCCGGAGGCCCGTTGCGTGCAGTTGGGTTACTTCTGTCTGCAATTGCCTGCCATGCAGGCTGCGCCGGATCAGCCAGCGGCCTCGCGCGAGGCGGATATGGCCGATATCCGGCCGTTCCGTCGCTTCAATCCGTTTCCGCTACCGGCCGATGCCGATGGTGCGCCGACCTGGAACAACCTGCTGGCCGACTTGCGCGTACTGCTGCAGATGGCTCGCCCGGAAATCCTGGTCATGCCGCACCCGCAGCTCGATCCGCACCCGGATCATCTCTGCGCCCAGGCCGCCGTGCTCGAAGCCCTGCAGGGGCTGGACTGGCAGCCGCAGACCTTGCTGTGCTACGCCAACCACCTGCACGACAACGACCGCTGGCCCATGGGTGACAGCGGCGACGGTGTTGCCCTGCCGCCGCAACTCGAAGCCGCTCAGCCCTGGGCGCCCTGCAGCCTGGTGCTGGACGTGCCGACCCAGCGCGACAAGGCCATGGCGTTGGGCATGATGCACGACCTGCAGCCGCCGGCCCCGTTCAAGCGTCGCCTGCGCCGTCTGTTGCAGCGCTGGCTGGCCGGGCGTCGACCGTCGCCTTACGGGGAGAACGAATTCTTCCGCAAGGCGGTGCGTCGACATGAACTGTTCTGGCGCCGCGAGCTGTGAGTGCCCGATGATTGACCGCGATGGCGTCACGCCCCCAAGGAATGCAATGAAAGTCCTATTTCTGGTGCAGAAGGAACAACGGGCCATCCTCGATCGCCTGTACGACGGCGTCGCGGCCAACTGCGAGTGCGACTTGCGCTGGCTGTCGAGCGACGACCAGCGCAACCTGCGGCGCTACTTCAAGCGTGAAGTGGACGTCGAGCGTTATGACCGTATCGTCTTTTTCCTGCGCTTCAAGCAGGAGATTCGCCAGGTTGGCTTTATCCGCACGGTCCCTAATCTGGTGATCCTCGAGCACGATGCCTACCAGAACTACATTCCCTGCAAATACACCGGCAAGTTCAGCGCGCACTACCGCAAGCTGCCTTGGGCGCGAGTGATCAGCTCTGGCTACATGGTCAGCGAGCGCCTGCGCCAGGAAGGTTTCGATGCGGTGTTCGTGCCCAAGGGCTATGACGAGCAATTGCTGACCGACCAGGGGCGCGAGCGTGATATCGAACTGGCCTTTGTCGGCAGCACCAAGAGCGTCGCCTATAGCGGCCGCAAGGCGTTGCTCGATGAACTGGGGCAGGTGGAAAACCTGGTGGTGACTCGCACCAAGTCCGGTGAAGACTACTGCAACACGCTCAACCGTATCCGCTTCTTCGTCAGTGCCGACGTTGGCATGGGCGAGTACATGATCAAGAACTTCGAGGCCATGGCCTGTGGCTGCGTGCTGCTGGCCTTCGACCAGGGCGAGGCGGAAAACCGTGCGTTGGGTCTTGAGGACATGCACAACGTGGTGCTGTACGACAGCATCCCGGTGCTGCAGGAGAAGTTGCGGACATTACGCGCCGATCCGGCACTCGCCGAACGCATCGCCGCCAATGGCCGCGAACTGGCGGTTTCTGGCTTTAGTTTTGCCCAGGTCGGGCGTAGCATCGTCGACCACATGATGCCCCCCCTCAGACCGCGAGCGCCGCTTAGTGCGTGGCAGCGCCTGCGTCTGAAACTGGGGCTTTGAACCACATCAACCTGTCCGTCGGACGGATCGGAAATGGCCGCAAGGCGGAGGGAGCCCAGTGCGCTTCTCGGAAAACAGTGACATCACGCTGGTGGTAACCAGTTGCGGGCGTTTCGACCTGCTCAAGACAACGCTGGAAAGCTTCGACCGCTACAACACCGCGTCGATCCGTGAGGTGTTCATCACCGAAGACTCGGGAGACGATGCGGTTCACGCGGCCGTTCCCGAGCATTGGAAGGCCCACTGCAAGGTGTTCGTCAACCGGCCCAAGCTGGGGCAGCTGGCGTCGATCGACCTGGCCTACAGCCACGTCAAGACGCCCTACATCTTCCACTGCGAGGATGACTGGAGCTTCTATCGCCAGCACTTTGTCGAGGACTCCCGGCTGATCCTCGAGGCCAGCCCACAGATCCTGCAGGTGTGGCTGCGCAGCCATGCTCACGACCTGGCGATCCATAGCCCCTACATTCGCCTGGGCGACCGGCAGGTCATCGCGCAGGTGCCGTGTTACCCGCTGCTTTCGGATAAAGCCGATTGGCAAGCGTTTTCGCTTAACCCAGGATTGCGCCGCCTGAGCGATTACCAAACCTGCGCACCATTTGCTGCCTATTCTGGAGAGAAGGCGCTGTCGCGTCGTTATGCCGAGCTGGGCCTGACTGCGGTCACGCTCGAGGGCGATGCGGTGCTGCATACTGGTTTCGGTAGCCATGTGACCTTGCCCGAGGAAGTTCAGCGCAAGGCCAAGCGTCGCCAGCGCGATCGGATCAAGCTGGTGGCCGCGCTCGTTGTAGGAACATTGGTCGGTATTGGAATCGGCTTTCTTGCTCATTGAATCGGTTGACCTGGCGGTCGGCCCGCCGGGTATGAGGGAGCTCTACCGATGAATGTTGTCAATGTGATGTGGTCGGGAGGTGCCCCGTACATGTCAGTTCACAAGGTGCACCGTCAGATGTTGTGCCATGTTGCAGAAGGGGCCGAGATCAGCAACTGGCTGCTGCTGGGCGATGGCCTGTGCTGCGGCGAGGGCACGACCCGAGAGTGGCACATGCCGCCTCGAACACTCAAAGGCCGAAGTTTCTGGCGCTGGCTGACGCCTGTGTTGCGGCGCCGTTTGTACAAGGCACTGCAGCAGACCCGCCCCGATGTCTTGCTGCTCGACGGCATGGGTGTTGCGCGCCTTGTCTTGCCGTTGATGCGCCATTTCCCTGATGCGCGAGTGACGGTGCTTTTTCATGGGTCGACTCGGTTGCGCGGCAGCGACATTCGCTTGCTGCGTGCGGTCGAGGCGCACCGCCTGAGCATCGCTGCGGTTTCCCACACCCTTGCCCAGGCGCTGGAGCAGGCGCTTGGTCGTTCTGTCGAAACGCTGCGTGTCGCGCTGGACCCACAGGTGTTCGACGCAGCACTCTTCGAGCGTGACCACGCCAGACGAGAGCTTGCCCTCGTTCAGCGTCCGGGGCCTGTGTTCGGCGCGGTCGGTCGGCTGGTGGAAAGCAAAGGTTTCGAGATGCTGATCGATGCCTTTGCCCAGGTGCACCGGCAGCAGCCGGACGCTCGCCTGGTGATCCTCGGCGACGGCGAGCTGCGAGAGCGCCTCAGCGCCCGTATCCAGGCGCTCGGGCTGGGCGAAAGCGTGCAACTGTGCGGTTATCGTCCCGATCTATCTCAGCTCTATCGTGCCTTCGACTGGCTGCTGGTGCCTTCGCGTTCGGAAGGGCTGGGGCTGGTGCTACAAGAGGCGGTGCTGGCCGATGTGCCGGTGCTGTGCAGCGACCTGCCGGTGTTCCGCGAGCAATTGGGGCAGGCCGGACGCTACCTGCCGGTAGGGGACCAGGCCGCCTGGGCGCATGCCATCGGGGAGTGCAACACGCTCAGCGTCAAGGAGACGGCTGCCGGGCAGCGTGAGGCGCTGGCCCCGGAGCAGGCCTGGCGGGCATTCAGCCAGGGCTCGCGGACGTTGTTGCGGGGTTGAGGCTCAGCGCTCGAGCAGCGCCGACTTCAGTTCGGTGAGTGGGAAGTGGTCGCCGAGCCGCTCCCGTTCGATGTAGTTCGCCAGATGCTGCACGTTGCGCCGAACCATGCGTGCCGACAGCGGAGGGCGCAGGAAACGCATGTCGGCGACATCGATGAGGCCAAGCTGTTGCTCAGGGGTGACCACGACGTTGCCCAGGTGCAATGAACGGAAGTAGATCCCTGAGCGATGAAGGTGGCGGATCAGCGCGATCAGTGCCGGCAGGTAGTCATTCCAGCTGAACCCCGGCAGGCGCGAGCGCTGCAGCAGGGTTTCGCCCGGCAGCGGGCGGTAGAGCACCGCGGTGCGCCCCGGCAGGTCCAGCTTGTGATGGCTGATCACTTCCAGAGTGGGAATGCCCAGTTGCACCAAGCGCGCAGCGTTGTCGATGAAGCGCTGGGAGTAGGGACGCAGCAGCGCAGATGAAATCAGACGCTTACGACGAAAAACCTTGAGGATATTGCCATCCTCGAGCAGGTAGACTTTGGCGCCGTGACTGTCGGCCTCCAGAACCCTGGCGCCGAGTGTCAGCTGATCGAAGTCGGGCTGGGAGAGTCGGGAGCATTGCATGGATGGGTGCCTTGTCTTCTGCAAGCAAAATGACTGGCAATAATGCCGAAAATAATGCGGTTGCACCATGACGGTGTCATTGGACTGATCGGGGGAAGGAATGTTGTATGAAAAGCGCTGGGCCCAGGCCTGGCTCGGATTCGGTTTCGTCTGGTTCCTGGCGGCGATCGCCCTGGCGCCGAGCAACAAGCTCTACCAGCAAGGCCTCATCCTGTTCCTCTGGCTACCGACCCTGGTCTTCGCCTGGTCCGCCCGGCACCTGTTCGTGAGCGGGTGGCGACGTCAGCCGGCACTCTGGACGGCGATTGCACTGTTGTTGGCCTGGGGAGCGTTGAGCCTGGTGTGGTCATCCACCGAAGAGGGCGGACGCGAGGGTAAGCGTCTGGTCTATATCCTGCTGTTCCTTATGGCTTTCCCATTGCTGGCGCAGCTTGGTGCCCACCGTGTGCGTATGTTGTTGCGCATCGGTGGAGTCCTGATGGCGGTTGCTGCACTGATTTCGATCTATCGCTTCTATCATGTGGCCGGCAACGTACTGGTTTCTCGTCTTGAGGGAATCGGTGAAATCAGCCATCCGATCCTGGGCGCCTATGTCGTCGGTGTCATGGCCGTATTGATGCTCAACGATTGTCCGCGCAACCGCTTCGTGCAGTCGGGTTGGCTGCTGGCTCTGGCCTGCCTGGGGGCTTTCATTGCCTTTTGCCAGAGCCGCGGCGCGGGCGTGGCCTTGCTGCTCACTGTGCTGTTGGCGCCATTCTGGATGCGTGATCGGCTCAGCAAGCTGGTCTTCGTGTCATCGCTGCTGATCACTGCCGTCGCGATATTCCTGTTCCAGGACCTGATCATGCAGCGGGGTTCCTCTTACCGGCCCGAGATATTCCAGTCCTCGATGCAGATGATCGAACAGCACCCATGGACCGGCCTGGGGCTTGGCGCGTTCTACCGCGTGGAGGCAATGGGGATCCAGTTCGACCATACCCACAATATGCTCACTCACGTCGCCGTCGAGCTGGGGCTGCCCGGTATGTTGCTGTGGATAGCGGTATGGCTGTTCGCCCTGCGCGAGATCCTGCGTGCCCGGGAGACCATGTTGGGCAAGCTGGCGCTGGCGGTCTGGGTGTTTTCAACTGTGGCCATGCAACTCGATGCGGCAAGCCTGACTGGCACGCCACGGGCGGAGTGGTTCATCAGCTGGTTGCCGGTCGGTCTGGCGATGATGTTGCCGTGGGTGCATGCCGAGCGAAAAGCCTGTGGTAAAATTTCCGGTTCAACCTGAACAGCGAGCTCGATGATGGCCGAAACACCGCGACCGGCGGAGAACCCCACCAGCCTGAAGATCTATTTCAGGCTGCTGGGCTATGTGAAACCCTACATCGGCATTTTCCTGCTGAGCATTGTCGGTTTCGTGATCTTTGCCTCGACCCAGCCGATGCTGGCGGGGATCCTCAAGTACTTCGTCGATGGCCTGAGCAATCCGCAAGCGGTGTTGTTCCCCGACGTTCCCTATCTGCGCGATCTGCAATTGCTGCAGGCGGTGCCGTTGCTGATCATCCTGATCGCTGCCTGGCAAGGGCTCGGGTCGTTCCTCGGCAACTACTATCTGGCCAAGGTCTCCCTCTGCCTGGTCCACGATCTGCGCCTGGAGCTGTTCAACAAGCTGCTGGTGCTGCCCAACCGCTACTTCGACAGTCATAACTCCGGGCACCTGATCTCGCGCATCACCTTCAACGTCACCATGGTCACCGGTGCTGCCACCGACGCGATCAAGGTAGTGATCCGCGAAGGCCTGACGGTGGTGTTCCTGTTCGTCTACCTGCTGTGGATGAACTGGAAGCTCACTCTGGTGATGGTTGCCATCCTGCCGGTCATTGCAGTGATGGTGAGTACCGCCAGCAAGAAATTCCGCAAGCAGAGCAAGAAGATCCAGGTGGCCATGGGCGACGTCACCCACGTGGCCTCCGAAACCATCCAGGGCTACCGCGTGGTGCGCAGCTTCGGCGGCGAAGCCTACGAAGAGCGTCGCTTCAGAAACGCCAGCCAGAGCAACACCGACAAGCAGCTGCGCATGAACAAGACCGGCGCCCTGTACACCCCGGCGCTGCAACTGGTGATCTACAGCGCCATGGCCGCGTTGATGTTCCTGGTGCTGTTCCTGCGTGGCGATGCCTCGGCTGGCGACCTGGTCGCCTACATCACGGCGGCAGGTCTGCTGCCCAAGCCGATTCGCCAGCTTTCGGAGGTCAGCTCGACCATCCAGAAGGGCCTGGCCGGCGCCGAGAGCATCTTCGAGCAGCTCGACGAGAAGCCTGAGGTGGACGGCGGTACCGTGGAGAAGGAGCGTGTCGAGGGTCGTCTGGAGGTGCGCAACCTGAGCTTCACCTACCCAGGCACCGAGCGTCAGGTACTGACCGACATCAGCTTCGTCGCCGAGCCCGGGCAGATGATTGCCCTGGTGGGGCGTTCGGGCAGCGGCAAGTCGACACTGGCGGCGCTGATCCCACGGTTCTACCACCACAACAAGGGCGAGATCCTGCTCGACGGTGTGGAAATCGAACACTATCGCCTGCGCAACCTGCGTCGGCATGTGGCCCAGGTGACCCAGCATGTCACCCTGTTCAATGACACCGTGGCCAACAATATCGCCTATGGCGACCTGGCCGGTGCGCCGCGCGAGGCCATCGAGGCTGCCGCGGCCGATGCCTACGCCAAGGAGTTCGTCGACCAGTTGCCCAAGGGTTTCGACACCGAGGTGGGCGAGAATGGCGTGCTGCTGTCCGGTGGTCAGCGTCAGCGCCTGGCAATCGCCCGGGCGCTGTTGAAGAACGCCCCGCTGCTGATCCTCGACGAGGCGACCTCGGCGCTGGACACCGAGTCCGAGCGGCATATCCAGGCGGCGCTCGACCATGTGATGGAGGGGCGCACCACCCTGGTGATCGCGCATCGGCTGTCGACCATCGAGAAGGCCGACCTGATTCTGGTCATGGACCAGGGGCGTCTGGTCGAGCGTGGTACCCATGTCGAGTTGCTTGAGGCTAATGGCCATTATGCCCGCCTGCACGCCATGGGGCTCGATGAGCCGGACAAGGCCGATATCACTTGAAACCCTCATGAATCGGGGCGTGTGCGCCCCGATTGTCACTGGAATTGTCCCCACCGCAGTTGGCGTTAAAGCCGCCGGCTGCCGTGTGCTAATATCCTGCCCCTGTTCATTTTTTCATATGGGTTGCCCATGAAGTTGTCCATGCCGCGTTTCGATCAAGCCCCGGTACTGGTGGTCGGCGATGTGATGCTCGACCGCTACTGGCATGGCGGTACCTCGCGTATCTCGCCTGAAGCGCCGGTGCCGGTGGTCAAGGTCGACCAGATCGAGGATCGGCCTGGCGGTGCGGCCAACGTTGCCTTGAACATCGCGGCGCTTGGGGCCCCGGCTTCGCTGGTGGGTGTCACCGGCCAGGACGAAGCAGCCGACAGTCTGGCCAACAGCCTGCAGGCCGCAGGTGTGCGTTCGGTGTTCCAGCGTATTGCGCACCAGCCCACCATCGTCAAGCTGCGGGTCATGAGCCGCCACCAGCAACTGCTGCGCATCGATTTCGAAGAGCCCTTCGCCACCGATCCGCTGTCGCTGGGTGCCGAGGTCGATGCACTGCTCGAAGGCGTCAAGGTGCTGGTGCTGTCGGACTACGGCAAGGGCGCACTGAAGAATCACCAGTCGCTGATCCAGGCTGCTCGCAGCAAAGGCATTCCGGTACTGGCCGACCCCAAGGGCAAGGATTTTTCCATCTATCGCGGTGCCAGCCTGATTACCCCCAACCTCAGCGAATTCGAGACCATCGTCGGGCGTTGCGCCGATGAAGCCGAGTTGGTCGCCAAAGGCCTGCAATTGCTCGATGATCTTGACCTCGGCGCGTTGCTGGTGACGCGCGGGGAACACGGCATGACCCTGCTGCGCACCGGGCATCCGGCCTTGCACCTGCCGGCCCGCGCCCGCGAGGTGTTCGATGTCACTGGTGCTGGCGATACCGTTATCTCGACGCTGGCGGCTGCCATTGCCGCAGGCGAGGACCTGCCGCACGCGGTGGCTCTGGCCAACCTGGCCGCTGGCATCGTCGTCGGCAAGCTGGGTACGGCGGCCATCAGCGCCCCGGAATTGCGCCGCGCGATCCAGCGTGAAGAAGGCTCCGAGCGCGGGGTGCTGGGGCTCGAGCAACTGCTGCTGGCCATCGACGACGCGCGTGCGCACAACGAGAAGATCGTCTTCACCAATGGTTGTTTCGACATTCTCCACGCTGGGCATGTGACATACCTGGAGCAGGCTCGCGCCCAAGGGGATCGCCTGATCGTTGCGATCAACGACGATGCTTCGGTCAGCCGTCTCAAGGGGCCTGGGCGTCCGATCAACAGCGTCGATCGCCGCATGGCGGTGCTCGCCGGCCTGGGCGCGGTGGACTGGGTCATCAGTTTCCCTGAGGGAACCCCTGAAAACCTGCTGCGCCAGGTCAAGCCGGATGTGCTGGTCAAGGGGGGCGACTACGGGATCGACCAAGTGGTTGGGGCGGATATCGTCAAGGCCTATGGCGGCACGGTGAAAGTGCTGGGCCTGGTCGAGAACAGCTCGACCACCGCGATCGTCGAGAAAATTCGCAAGAACTGACCTGCCCTTGAAGGCGCAGGGCAGGTGGCAGCGGCCAAGCGCCGCTGCTGCTATTTATGCAGTGTGGTCTTCGCCCGCTGCAACAACGCCCGTGCCTTGTCGCTGAAACGCTGCAGGTGCGAAGGCTTCTCGGGCCGACTCTCCACCAGCCCTTGCTGACGCACCCATTCCCGCCAACGTACGCGTTCCTCTCTCACCACCCAGCCATCCTGCAGGGCGAAGCTTTCGGCCAGGTACAGCCCGCGCGTGCTCGCGGGAACAAGCTGATCCTTCTTCAGGGTGTACAGCTCCGCCAATGGCTGGCCGTCCTTCAGGGGCATCAGGTACAGGTCGGGGCGCTTTCGGTTGAGCCGGGCCACCAGTTGGTCACCTTCCAGGCGCTCGTCGACGTGAAACAGGCTGAGCGACTTGGCCTCCTTGGGTACTTGCAGGCGCAGATCGTAGATCAGTTGCAGCGAGGCGGTGGGCAGGTGCACATAGGCCCGTGGCCGCTCCAGTAGCATCAGGTTGCCGCAGTGTACCGGCCGCGCCGCGCCCGAGGCCGGGCTCAGGGTGAAGGGCAGGGCTTCGCGGTAGTGCAGGGCAGCGGCATACGGGGCGGGTAGCCAGGTGTCGTTGAAGCGTCCGCTCAGCCAGCCTTCCGGGGTTTCCAGCAGGCACTCTTCTGCCACTTCCTGAATGGCAGTGTGCAGTGGGAGGTTGAGCTCCTGGGCAGGTACGTAACCGGAGATCAGCTTGAGTACCACGTCGCCGCGGTCCTGGCGGCGTTGACGCACCAGCACCCAGTAGTCGCGGTTCTGCCAGTTGAGGGTCAGGCGTACCGAAACGCCCAGGTTGGCCAGTTCGATGACGAAGCGTTGGCTGTCATCCAGCTGGATCGCCTTGCGCCGTTGCAGGGTCTGGGCGAAGTTCAGCGGCATACCGATGCTCTGGTAACTCAGGCGTTCGGGGGTGGCTTCGACATGCAGCGGCAGGGTCTTGAAGTTGCTCGGGTTCTTGCGGATAAGCGTACGCGCCACGAGGCTCCTCCTTGCATTCGGCGGCCGCGTGAGCGGCTCAGGCCTGGCCCAGAATACGGGCGACGGTGGCCACGTTGTGGGCCAGGTGCAACGGATTGATGGTGCCGACAATAGCACTGCTCACCCCCGGATGGGTGAACAGCAGCTCGAAGCTGGCCTGTACCGGGTCCACGCCTGCAGACAGGCAGATATGCCCGCTGGCCAGGGCCTTCTTCACCAGGATGGCCTTGCCGTGTTCGGCAGCGTAGTCCAGCACCGGGCGCTCCGCCTGCTCGTTGAGGTTGTAGGTGACCATCGCGCAGTCGCCCTGCTCAAGCGCTTTCAGGCCGCCGGCGGCGGTCTTGCCGGAGAAGCCGTAGCCGAGGATCTTGCCCTCCTGTTTGAGTGCGGCGAGCGTCTGGTAGACCTCTTGCTGCTCGAGAATGGCCAGGTCGTTGCCGTCGGAGTGCACCAGCACCAGTTCGATGCGGTCGGTTTCCAGGCGCTTGAGGCTGCGCTCGACTGAGCGTCGGGTATGGGCGGCGCTGAAGTCGAAGTGCGACAGACCGTTTTCGAACTCTTCGCCGACCTTGCTGACGATGATCCACTCGTCACGCTGGCCACGCAGCAGCGGGCCGAGACGCTCTTCGCTGCGGCCATAGGCCGGCGCGGTGTCGATCAGGTTGATGCCCAGCTCGCGAGCCTGCGACAGCAGCAGGCGGGCATCGTCGTCGCCGGGAATGGTGAAGCCGTTGGGATATTTCACGCCCTGGTCGCGGCCAAGCTTGACCGTGCCCAGCCCCAGTGGCGATACCTTCAGGCCGGTGCTGCCCAACGGGCGGTGGAAATCGTGCAGGGTCGGCAGGCTCATGGCAGCAGTTGCTCCCAGGCTGGCGCGCCGAGCGGTGGACGCGGCAGGTCCGTCAGATCGACCTGGGCGCTCGGGCGAATACCATCGCGTTCGAAGGCGGCCAGGATGCGGTCGGAGAAGTCTGGCGCCAGCGCCAGTTTGGTCGGCCAGCCAACCAGCAGGCGATCCTGCTCGCTGAGGAACGCGTTGTCGGGGCGCACCAGGCCCGACTGTGCGGGCTCTGCGCGATCGACGCGCAAGGTCGCCCAGCGCACCTGGCTTTGATCGACCCAGGGCAGCAGGCTGGCGATCTCTTTTTGCGCCGCAGCGATCTGCGCGGCCGGCTCGCGTGCCACGCCATCGGCTTCGGCGAGGTCGCCGCCCAGATACCAGACCCACTGGCCATCGGCCGCCGGGTGGGTGGTCACGGTGACCCGTGGCTTGGGCCCACCGCCCAGGCAGTGGGCGTACAGTGGCTTGAGGTTGGGGCCCTTGGCCAGGACCATGTGCAAGGGGCGGCGTTGCTGCGCGGGCTGGCTCAGGCCGAGGGCATGCAACAGGTCCTCGGTGCCGCCGCCGGCACTGAGCACGATGCGTTGGGCACGGATCTCGCGGCCATCGACCTTCAGGCCGACCAGCGCCTGGCCGTCGCGCAGAGGCTCGATCCGCTCGCCGGCGAGCAGGCTGTCACCGGCGAGCTGCGCGAGGTTGGCGAGCAGGCTGGGCACATCGATGACCAGCTCGGCCAGGCGGTAGACCTTGCCTTTGAACGCGCGATCCTGCAGGGCAGGGGGCAGTTGCTCGCCCTTGACCTGGTCGACCCGGCCTCGCACGGCCTTGCTGGCGAAGAAGCTGGTGAGGTTGCCGGCCAGGGTGCCCGGCGACCAGAGATAGTGGGCGTCCGAGAGCAGGCGGGTGTCGCGCAGGTCCAGCTCGCCGCTGCCGGCCAGCGCCTCGCGCCAGCGCCGCGGCATGTCGGCGATGGCCTCCGAAGCGCCGGTCAGCGCGCCATGCAGGGCGTACTTGGTGCCGCCATGGATGATGCCCTGGGACTTGATGGTCTGCTCGCCGCCAAGGCTGGCGCGCTCCACCAGCACCGTCGAATAGCCCTGGCGACGCAGCCGGGCATTGAGCCAGAGGCCTGCGACCCCGGCGCCGACGATGAGTACGTCAGTGGAAATGGCGGATGGCATGCGGGCACCTCGAAAACTGGAACGATTGCCCAGTATACAGCCCGTGCCCGGCAATGTTGCCTATCGATCAATGCCCAGCAGTCTTGGAGAAGAGCTGGATCACCACCACGCCCCCTACGATCATCGCCATCCCCAGCATGGCCGGCACATCCAGCTTCTGCCCATAGATCACCAGCGCTGCGAGGCTGATCAGCACGATCCCCATGCCGGACCACACCGCGTAGGCGATACCCACCGGGATGCTGCGCACCACCAGCGTGAGCATCCAGAAAGCCACGGCATAGCCGCACACCATCAGCAGCAGCGGCAACGGCGTACTCAGGCCCTTGACCGCTTTCATCGAAGCGGTGGCGATGACTTCGGCGCAGATGGCGATGGTGAGATAGGTGTAGGCATTCATGATCGGTTTCCTCTGGTTACTGGTCGGGCATTCTAGGTTGTTCCTGATTGCGGTAAAGTCATTACCTATCGATTCTGGAGATAGGTAATGGCCGAACAGTGGAACCTTGAACAGTTGCGGCTTTTCGTCCAGGTCGCCGAGCTACGCTCGTTTTCTGCCGTCGCCCGTGCCCAGCGCAAAGCGCAGTCGGCCGTGAGCAACGCCATTGCGCTGCTCGAAGCAGACCTTGGCGTGACACTTTTCGAACGCAGCAGTGGTCGCCAGCCGCGCCTGACCGAAAGTGGCGAAGCCTTGCTGCGTGACGCCCAGGAGTTGTTGCGTCAGTGCGAGCGGCTCGATGGTCGCGCCCAGGCCTTGATGCGCGGCCAGGAACCGCTGCTGCGGGTGGCCCAGGATGAAGCCATGCCCTACCAGCCGGTGATCGACAGCCTCGATGAACTGGCCAGCCAGTTCCCCTTTCTCCAGGTGCAGCTGGCCAGCGGTGCACAGGGCGACGTGGCGCGCAAGCTGGTTGAGCGACGCGCGGACCTCGGCTTGTTCTTCCATCACGAAAGCATCCCGGACTCGCTGGAGCGTCGCACCCTGGGCAGCGTCGAGATGGTCACGGTCTGTGCTACGCATCATCCGCTTGCCCATGCCGGGCGGGTAACCTGCCAGCAGCTGGCGCGCCACCGGCAGTTGCTCATCGCCCCACAGGACAGCGACTATCCGGGCGGCGAGCCGGTCAGCGCTCAGGTCTGGCGTGCCGACAGCTTCTATGTCATGGCCGAACTGCTGATGCGAGGCCTGGGCTGGGCCTGGCTGCCGCGGCATGTGGTGCAGTACCCGACGTACCAGGCGCACATGGTCGAACTCGACAGCGAATGGCGTCCGCCTGCGCTGGTCGCTGAGCTGGCGTGGCGGCGCGACGAGCCGCTTGGGCCGGCAGCTCAGTGGCTGGCTGAACGCTTTGCCATGCACCTGCGGGCAATCGGCTAGGCCAACAGCCCTTTTGCTGCCGATCCCAGGGGCCGTCTTCAACGCTCTATGGGCGAGTGCAGACACATTTCAGACAGACCCTAGTAAACTGCGACGCCATGAACAGAACCCTCTACACCCTGCTGTTTCACCTGGGCCTGCCGCTGGTTGCGCTGCGCCTGTTCCTGCGTGGGCGCAAGGCGCCAGCGTATCGCCAGCGCATCGCCGAGCGCTTTGCCTGCAAGCTCCCGGCCATGCGCCAGGGTGGCATCTGGGTGCATGCGGTGTCGGTGGGCGAGAGCATCGCTGCGGCGCCGATGGTCAAGGCACTGCTCAAGGCCTACCCGGACCTGCCCATCACGCTGACTTGCATGACACCGACCGGTTCGGAGCGTATCCGCGCGATGTTCGCCAGCGAGCCGCGGGTCCAGCACTGCTATCTACCCTACGACCTGCCCTGGGCAGCGGCGCGTTTCCTCGATCATGTGCGTCCGAAGCTTGGCGTCATCATGGAAACCGAGCTGTGGCCCAACCACATCCACCAGTGTGCCAGGCGCGGTATCCCCGTTGCCCTGGCCAATGCGCGGCTGTCGGAGCGCTCGGCACGCGGTTATGCCCGCTTCGCCGGGCTGACTCGGCCGATGCTCGAAGAGATGAGCCTGATTGCGGTACAGACCGAGACTGAAGCAGAGCGTTTCCGCAGCCTGGGCGCCCGCGCGCAGTGCGTGCAGGTGACCGGCTCGATCAAGTTCGACCTGAAGGTGGATGATCAACTGCTGCCACGCGCACGCCAATTGCGCGAGCAGTGGGCGGCGACGCAGCGCCCGGTATGGATCGCCGCCAGCACGCATGAGGGTGAAGATGCGCTCATTCTCGAGGCTCATCAGCGCCTGTTGCAGGTTCATGGCGATGCATTGTTGATCCTGGTGCCGCGTCACCCGGAGCGTTTCGATGCAGTACACGCGCTGTGTCGCGAACGTTTCACTACAGTGCGGCGTTCTTCAGGAACGGCGGTGGACGGGCAGGTCCAGGTCCTGCTTGGCGATACCATGGGCGAGTTGATGTTCCTCTATGCCCTGGCCGATATCACCTTCGTCGGCGGCAGCCTGGTGCCCACGGGCGGACACAATCCGCTGGAACCGGCGGCGTTGGCATTGCCGGTGATCACTGGGCCCCATGTGTTCAACTTCCTCGAGATCACTGCGATGTTGCGTGAGGCCGGGGCGCTGCAGCAGGTGGACGATACGGAAGGCTTGGCCGTGGCAGTGCGTCGTCTGATCGAGTTGCCGCAGGACGGCCGGCGCATGGGCAAGGCGGGCAGGGCGGTGATGCAAGCCAATCAAGGGGCCTTGCAACGCCTGCTCGAGGGGCTGGGCGGCTTGCTGGGGTGTCGGTAATTAAGTGAGGCCTCTGCCCACTGACCCTTGTTTACCTTGATCAAGACGCGCGCCATGCCGGCGCGCTTTGATCAAGGTAAACATCATGGTATTCAAGACATTAGCGCTATTGCTGTCGGTAGTGGTCCTGCCGGCTCATGCCTTCATCGTACCGCGGCCCTACCCGGGAAAGGCCGCCCCGGCGCCACGGGTCAGCATGATGGTCGATTACGCGGACTCCAAGGCGAAGATCGATCATGCCGGGGACTTCCTCACTCCGGATTGGAACGCTTCCTTCGCAGTGGACGATGAGTCCAGGGGGCGACTGTGGTTCCTGGAGAAAGCGTTTGGAGGGAAGAACTTCAAGGAATCCGTCACCCTGACCAGTGGTGGCAAGCGCTGCAAGTTCACCCTTCGTTTCGATGCATCGAGCCGCGAGGTGAGGGCCAGCACGACGTCCTCCGGGTCGGAGTTGGCAGACTGCAGGAGCTCGATCGAGATGAACGGTGAAGTGCTCGATGTGCGATTCACAATGAACTGAAGTGGCGAGCGGCCTGCACGTGGGGCGCACGTGCAGGCCGCTCTCTTGAAGTGCGTTGGGGTCTGGTTCAGGGTCGCCGTTCGAAGTTCTTCGCCGCTGCCGCAGCCAGATCCGGTGGCAGGAAGTCCTTGTCCGGGTTGTAGTCGGCTTTCAGGTAGCGCCCCAGGTCCTGCAAATCTTGCGGGCTCAGGGTGCCAGCGGCCTGTTTGAGGCGCAGGTTGTCGAGGATGTAGTCGTAGCGGCTGTTGTTGTAGTCGCGCACCGACGTGTAGAGCTGACGCTGGGCGTCGAGCACATCGACGATGTTGCGGGTTCCGACCTGATAGCCGATCTCGGTAGCTTCCAGGGCGCTCTGGTTGGAGATGATCGACTGCTTGCGGGCCTGCACCTGCTCCACATCGGTATTCACCGCGCGGTGCAGGTTGCGGGTGTTCTCCACCACCTGGCGGCGCAGGCTTTCGCGCTGCTGTTCGCTTTGGCTCAGGCGGGCATAGGCTTCACGCACCTGCGAGCTGGTCAGCCCGCCGCTGTAGATCGGGATGTTCAACTGCAGGCCAATGCTGGTCTGCTCCACATCACCGCCGTAGCGCACGCCTGGTTGTGGCGCTGGGTTGGTGAAGCCGAGGTTGTCGTTGTCGCCTTTCTGGTAGCGCGCCACGGCGTCGAGGGTCGGGGCGTGGCCGGCCTTGCGCTGGCGCAAGGTTTCCTCGGCGGCATCGACGGCGTGGTTGGTCGCCAGCAGGTTGAGGTTCTGCCTTGCGGCGGTCTCCACCCAGGCCTTGGCGTCGTTGGGCGCCGGCACCTGCACCGGCAGGCTGTGGACCACACCCTGCAGCGATCCGTACTCACGGTTGGTCAGGGTCACCAGCGCCTCGAACGCGTCCTGCACCTGGCGCTCGGCGATGATCCGGTTGGCACGGGCGGTGTCGTAGCTGGCCTGGGATTGCAGTACGTCGGTCTTGTCGGAGAGCCCGACGTCGAAACGCTCGTTGGATTGGTCGAGCTGGCGCTTGAATGCTGCTTCCTCGGCCTTGGTCGAGGCCAGGTTGTCCTGCGCGCGCAAGACAGCGAAGTAGTTTTCGGCCGTTTGCAGGATCAGGTTCTGCTCGGTGGCCGACAGCTCCAGCGCCGCTTGCTCGTTGACCGCCTCGGCGGCCTGCAGCTGGAACCAGCGGTCGGCACGGAAGATCGGCTGCGACAGCGTGGCACTCCAGGAGTTACCGCTGCGGTTGGAGGTGATCGAGGGTTCGTCCAGCTTGGTGCGGGTGTTCATCATTTCTGCACCGGCGGACAGATTGGGCAGCAGGCCTGCCCTGGCCTGGGGCACCACTTCGCGGCGGGCGCCGTAGTCGGCGCGGGCGGCGGCGAGGTCGGCGTTGTTGTTCACCGCTTCCTGGTAGACGCTGACCAGGTCGGTCTTCACCGTCGTGGGCACATCCGCTGCCCAGACCACTCCGTTGGACGCACAAGACACGGCAATCGCCAGTGAAAGTTTGCGCAGCATAGGGCAATCCTTGTACGAAATTGAATTTCTGAACTGTTGAGTATCGTGCGATGCGCCAGTGTAGTGCCGCGCGCCGTCGGCAACAATCCGCCTGTTGCGCCTTTCGTCTCCCGTGCATTTACGGGCTTGGCTTTGCCGACCACTCCAGTCTAGACTGCGCACGTTCTTGTCGGGGTGCCTTGAATCGAAGGCTGAGATCGGAGAGTTTCCGGATCCCGTTGAACCTGATCAGGTTAGCGCCTGCGTAGGGAACAAGATTGCTCGCCTTCCCGGGGAGCCTCTTGTGCCAGGTCCGGGAATGTCAGCGCTGTCATGCAGCCAAGGCACCCCCATGTATCCGGCACTGCACTCCATCCAAGGGGTGCGTCCGCGCCTTTCAGGTTCTCCCCGACATTCCGCCCGCTAGGAAGCTGTCTGGAGAGCCTGTGATGAGTAAACAAGAAAAAGCGATCAGCCTGAGCGAGTCGGCCAAAGTCGACCAGCAGTCCGTGCAACCCCTGCCCAATTCGCGCAAGGTCTACGTCCAGGGCTCGCGCCCGGACATCCGCGTGCCGATGCGCGAGATCAGCCTGCACGACACCCCTACCGACTTCGGCGGCGAGAAGAACGCCCCGGTGCTGGTCTATGACACTTCCGGCCCCTACACCGACCCCAACGTCATCATCGATGTGCGCAAGGGCCTGGGCGATGTGCGCTCGGCCTGGATCGACGCGCGTGGCGACACCGAGCGCCTGGAAGGCCTGAGCTCTAATTTCGGCCAGCAGCGGCTGAACGACGCCGAACTCGCCAAGCTGCGCTTCGCCCACGTACGCAATCCGCGCCGCGCCAAGGCCGGCGCCAACGTCTCGCAGATGCACTACGCGCGCCAGGGCATCATCACCGCCGAGATGGAATACGTCGCCATCCGCGAGAACATGAAGCTGCAGGAGGCGCGCGCTGCCGGCCTGCTCGACCAGCAGCACGCCGGGCACAGCTTCGGTGCCAGCATCCCGAAGGAGATCACCCCCGAGTTCGTGCGTGAAGAGATCGCCCGCGGTCGCGCGATCATCCCTGCCAACATCAACCACACCGAACTCGAGCCGATGATCATCGGCCGCAACTTCCTGGTGAAGATCAACGGCAACATCGGCAACAGCGCCCTGGGCTCCTCGATCGAGGAAGAAGTGGCCAAGCTGACCTGGGGTATCCGTTGGGGTTCGGACACGGTCATGGACCTGTCCACCGGCAAGCACATCCACGAGACCCGCGAGTGGATCATTCGCAACTCGCCGGTCCCGATCGGCACCGTGCCGATCTACCAGGCCCTGGAAAAAGTCAACGGCGTTGCCGAAGACCTGACCTGGGAGCTGTTCCGCGACACCCTGATCGAGCAGGCCGAGCAGGGCGTGGACTACTTCACCATCCATGCCGGCGTATTGCTGCGCTATGTGCCGCTGACGGCCAAGCGTGTCACCGGGATTGTCAGCCGTGGCGGTTCGATCATGGCCAAGTGGTGCCTGGCGCATCACAAGGAGAACTTCCTCTATACGCATTTCGACGAGATCTGCGAAATCATGAAGGCCTACGACGTCAGCTTCTCGCTGGGCGATGGCCTGCGTCCGGGCTCGATCGCCGACGCCAACGACGCGGCCCAGTTCGGTGAGCTGGAAACCCTCGGCGAGCTGACCAAGATCGCCTGGAAGCACGACGTGCAGTGCATGATCGAAGGCCCAGGCCACGTGCCGATGCAGTTGATCAAGGAGAACATGGACAAGCAGCTCGAGTGCTGCGACGAGGCGCCGTTCTACACCCTCGGCCCGCTGACCACCGACATCGCTCCGGGCTACGACCACATCACCTCCGGTATCGGTGCGGCGATGATCGGCTGGTTCGGCTGCGCCATGCTCTGCTACGTCACGCCCAAGGAGCACTTGGGTCTGCCGAACAAGGATGACGTCAAGACCGGCATCATCACCTACAAGATCGCCGCGCACGCCGCCGACCTTGCCAAGGGCCACCCGGGCGCGCAGATCCGCGACAACGCATTGTCCAAGGCGCGCTTCGAGTTCCGCTGGGAAGACCAGTTCAACCTCGGCCTGGATCCGGACACCGCCCGCTCGTTCCACGACGAGACCCTGCCCAAGGAGTCGGCCAAGGTTGCGCACTTCTGCTCGATGTGCGGGCCGAAGTTCTGTTCGATGAAGATCACCCAGGAAGTGCGTGAGTACGCGGCCAAGATCGAGACCGTGGATGTGACTGCCGAGCAAGGCATGCGCGAGCAGGCCGAGCGCTTCCGCCAGGAAGGCAGCCAGATTTATCACAAGGTGTAAATGATGCCGGCAGGGTGGTGGTGAGCCACTCTGCCGTTGCATTTGTATCGAGGCCTCTGGCGCTTTCGCGGGCAAGCCCGCTCCTACAGGTTTTTGGGAGCGGGCTTGCCCGCGAAAGGGCCGGAGACTTCACCACAGACCCCAACTCCTTTGGCGACCCTTCCAATGACCACCCCCAGCCATTTCTCCCCCGATCACCCGGTCCCTTCCAGCCAGCGCCTGTTCGGCGCCCGCGACCTGTTCTCGCTGTGGTTTTCCCTCGGCATCGGCCTGATGGTGCTGCAGGTCGGCGCCTTGCTGGCGCCGGGCCTGGGCCTGGCGGGCTCGGTGCTGGCGATCGTGCTCGGGACTGCGGTCGGGGTGCTGTTGCTGGCAGCGGTCGGGGTGACCGGCAGTGATACCGGCCTCTCTGCGATGGCCGGTCTGCGCCTGTCGCTGGGGCGCCATGGCGCGCGCCTGCCGGCACTGCTCAACCTGCTGCAGCTGGTCGGGTGGGGATCGTTCGAGATCATTGTCATGCGTGACGCCGCCAGCCTGCTGGGCGCACGCACCTTCGGCGAAGGCAGTGCCTGGAACAGCCCGCTGCTCTGGACCCTGTGCTTCGGCGCACTGGCAACCCTGCTCGCCGTCAGCGGGCCGCTGGCCTTCGTGCGCAAGGTGCTGCGCAAGTGGGGGATCTGGCTGTTGCTCGGTGCCTGCCTGTGGCTGACCTGGAACCTGTTCGCCAAGGCCGATCTTGCCGACCTCTGGCGTCGCCCCGGCGATGGCTCGCTGTCACTGGCGGTGGGCTTCGATATCGTCATCGCCATGCCGCTGTCGTGGCTGCCGCTGATCGCCGACTACTCGCGTTTCGGCAAGCGTGCCAGCCGAGTCTTCGGTGGCACCGCGCTGGGCTTTTTCATCGGCAACGCCTGGCTGATGAGCCTGGGCGTGGCCTACACCCTGGCGTTCGCCCCGAGCGGTGAGGTGAATGCCCTGCTGCTGGCCCTGGCTGGCGCCGGGCTTGGTATCCCGCTGTTGCTGATCCTGCTGGACGAGTCGGAAAACGCCTTCGCCGACATTCATTCGGCGGCAGTGTCCACAGGCTTGTTGGTAAAGCTCAAGGTGGAGCACCTGGCGCTGGCGATCGGCCTGCTGTGCACCCTGATCGCGTTGCTGGCGCCGCTGGCCCAGTACCAGAACTTCCTGCTGCTGATCGGTTCGGTGTTCGCGCCGCTGTTCGGCGTGGTGCTGATGGATCACTTCGTGATCCGCCGTCGCCGCATGCCGCAGCAGGTGCCAGGGCTGCATTGGCCGGCGCTGCTGGCCTGGCTGGCGGGGGTGGTGGTCTACCACCTGCTGGCGAACAAGGCGCCGGAGCTGGGCGCGACCCTGCCAGCCTTGCTGCTGGCAGGTGGCCTATATGGGGTGCTGCGTGCTATCCGCGGCCGGGAAACAGTTCGGGCTTGATGACGCCGTTCAGGCGCGGATAAGGGATCTTCAGTTCGACGTGGCCCATGGAATAGGGCGCGATCGCGTAGACCTCATACTTCACCACCACCGCGCCGTACGTCAGGGCGATGTGCGGCGAGCGCTTGAATGGCCAGGTCTTCACGAACTCGGCGTCCTTGTCCATGCCGGTGCTGATCAGCCAGGCGCGGTGCGACTCCTCGACGGTCTTCCAGAAGGTCTCCTCCTGGCCGGGCACCAGCATGTCCTGCAGCGTGAGGACCTTGTCCTGCTTGCGTGAATAGTTGATGAAGGCCCGCCCTGGCATGCCGTGGGCGCCGCCGCTGTCCAGGTAACTGGACAGCTCGACGATCACCAGTCCGTCATGCTGCTCGCGTACCTTGGCCTGCAGGTAGCTGCTGTTGCGCGCTTGCGCGCTGGCCAGGTATTGCTGCTCGTACTGCTGCAGCGTGGTGGGTGCGGTGCCGCGCTGGTTGTCTTCGGTCAGTTGCAGCAAGCGACGCTCGACGATGGCATCGAGCTTGGGCAGCGCCGGGAAGTGTACGGTGTCGATGTTCACCAGCGGGCAATCGCGCTCGCTGCAACCGGGTTTGACGTGCTCCCAGGCTTCGCGCTTGACCTCGAGCGGTGCGCGATAGTTGGGCGTGAACAAGCTCTGGCAGGCGCCGAGGGTCAACGCCAGCAGGGCGACGGCAGTCAGTTTGACGAGCGTCATGGTGATCCTTGCAGAACATGGATGATCGGCCTTGGACCGTCGGCAGGGCCTTCGGTTCGCCACTAAGCTAACAGAGTGAGAACAGCCTGTCCCGGTCGCCGGAAAGGGATGAAAGCTGGCGGCACGCAGAGTAGGATGGCGCGACGCAGTCGTTGATGTAACGAGGAATTCCATGTCAGACACCTTGAATTCGGTGCCCAGGGCGGTCGAGATCGTCGAACGGGCCAATTGCTTCCAGGGCTTCTACAAGCTCGACAAGGTGCGCCTGCGCCACGAACTGTTTGCCGGTGGCATGGGACGCGAGATCAGCCGCGAGCTGTTCGTGCGCCACGACGCCGTCTGCGTGCTGCCCTACGATCCGCTGCGTGACGAAGTGGTGCTGATCGAGCAGTTCCGCGTCGGTGCGCTGGACAAGACCGACAATCCCTGGCTGATCGAACTGGTCGCCGGGCTGATCGACAAGGATGAGCAACCTGAGGAAGTCGCCCACCGCGAAGCCGAAGAAGAGGCAGGCTTGAGCTTCTGCGCGCTGTGGCCGATGACCCGTTACTTCCCGTCGCCTGGTGGCAGTGACGAGTTTGTTCATCTGTTTCTCGGGCGTTGCAGCAGCGAGGGTGCCGGTGGCCTGCACGGGCTGGAGGAAGAGGGCGAGGACATCCGCGTGCGTGTCTGGTCGTTCGAGGATGCGTTGCAGGCAGTACGTGACGGACGCATCGCCAACGCGGCAAGCATCATCGCCCTGCAGTGGCTGGCGCTGAACCGTGACGAAGTCCGGGGGATGTGGAAGTGAACCTGCTGCGCGAACGCTACCGGGTCGATCTCGTCGGCCTGCAGGCAGCCTGCGAGGCCAACTACGCGCGGCTGATGCGCCTGCTGCCGGACATGCGTACCACGCAAAGCTCGCGACGCATCGGCATGACCCAGGGCGACCAGATGCTCGGCGTGCTGGTGCTCGACGTGGTGCTGGCCTGCCCCTACACCACCACGCTGCGGGTATGCCAGGAGCACAGCCTGCCGTGGCTGCCGGTGCCGCAACTCGAAGTGCAGGTCTATCACGATGCACGCATGGCCGAAGTGGTGAGTGCCGAGCACACCCGGCGTCTGCGCAGCATCTACCCGTATCCCAACGCGGCCATGCACCAGCCCGACGAGAAGGCCCAGCTCAACCTGTTCCTCGGTGAGTGGCTGAGCCATTGCCTGGCCTGCGGCCACGAGTTCGAAACCGTGCGTTGAAATGTGACGCCGGTTGGTTTCGAGTATTTGCTCCAACTCTTTCTGCGGCCATAATCGTGCCGAATCCGATCAAGGAGACGGCCGTTGTCGCATTCACCAACCCCTCCCGCGCAGGCTCCGGTGCATGTGGTGCAGCTCACCGACGCCCACCTGTTCGCCGATCCGGCTGGCACCTTGCTGGGCCTCAACACCCGTGACAGCCTGCGCCACGTGGTGAGCCAGGTGCGGCGCGAGCAGCCGCGCATCGACCTGTTGCTGTGCACCGGTGACCTGTCCCAGGACGCCAGCGTGAACTCATACGCGGCGTTCCGCGAGCTGACCGACGGTTTTGCCGTGCCGACCCGTTGGTTGCCGGGCAACCATGACGAGGCCGAGGTCATGGCGCGTGTGGCGCCCGATCTGGTCCATGCCGTTACCGACATTGGCGCCTGGCGCGTGGTGATGCTCAACTCGGCGGTACTGGGTGCCACCCACGGGCTTCTTGAACAAGACCAGCTGGCGGCCCTCGATGCGGCTTTGGCGTCGGCGGGTGAGCGCCACTGCCTGGTGTGCTGCCACCACCAGCCGGTGGATATCGGCTGCGCCTGGATTGCGCCGATCGGCTTGCGCAATGCCGATGAGCTGCTGCAGTGTCTGCGGACTTATCCACAGGTGAAGGCGTTGCTGTGGGGGCACATCCATCAGGAGTGGGACGAGGTCCGCGACGGTATTCGCTTGCTGGCCACGCCCTCGACCTGCATCCAGTTCGCCGCGCACAGCGAAGACTTCAAGGTCAGCGAAGAACAGCCGGGGTATCGCTGGCTGCGGCTGCATGCCGACGGGCGGCTCGAAACCGGCGTCGAGCGGGCGAAGGATTTTGTGGTGACCCTGGATTTCAACAGTCCGGGTTACTGACAGGCTACCGCTCTTGCAAAGACCGCGGCAGCCGTGGGATTTGAAGATTGTGTTGCGAAAATCCCACCCTTGCGCCAAAACCCGGCGAACGCGCTACACTGCGCGTCCCTGTGCCCGCATCGTCGGGCGCGAAGCCACAGATTCCGGGGGCAGCATGTCGGGTTCCATCCTCTATATCCATGGCTTCAACAGCTCGCCGTTGTCCGCCAAGGCGCGCCAGCTCGAAGCGGTGATGCAGCAGTTGGGTCTGGGCGACCACCTGTGCGTCCCGGCCCTGCATCACCATCCGCGCCAGGCCATGGCCCAGCTCGAGACGGCTATCGCCGAGCTCGGTGCTCCGCTGCTGGTCGGCAGCTCCCTCGGCGGCTACTATGCCACGCACCTGGCCGAGCGCCATGGCCTCAAGGCCCTGCTGGTCAACCCGGCAGTGACCCCGCACAAGCATTTCGACGGCTACCTCGGCACGCAGCGCAATCACTACAGCGAGGAAACCTGGGAACTGACCCTCGACCACGTTCAGGCCCTGGCCGAACTGGAGGTGCCGCCGCCCCAGGACGCCTCGCGTTATCAGGTGTGGTTGCAGACTGCTGATGAAACGCTGGACTATCGCCATGCCGAACGTTATTACCGGGCCTGCGCCCTGCGTATCGAGGCGGGCGGTGATCACAGTTTCCAGGGTTTCGCCGAGCGCCTGCCGGCCCTGCTGGCCTTCGCCGGCATTGCCCGCGCGCAGTATGCGGCGCTTGATTTTTCTGTATTTTGACCTTTTTTGCACTCACCAGACTGACGACGAGAACCCATGGCCAATCCCAGCGCTAGCGCCTATAACGCAGACGCCATCGAAGTCCTCTCCGGCCTTGACCCGGTCCGCAAGCGGCCGGGCATGTATACCGACACCAGCCGGCCCAACCACCTGGCCCAGGAAGTCATCGACAACAGCGTCGACGAAGCCCTCGCCGGTCATGCCCGGTCGATCCAGGTCGTGCTGCATGCCGACCATTCGCTGGAAGTCAGCGACGATGGTCGCGGCATGCCGGTGGATATCCACCCTGAAGAAGGCGTCTCGGGTGTCGAGCTGATCCTTACCAAGCTGCACGCCGGCGGCAAGTTTTCCAACAAGAACTACCAGTTCTCCGGCGGCCTGCACGGCGTGGGCATTTCGGTGGTCAACGCCCTGTCGACCCAGGTCCGCGTGCGGGTCAAGCGCGACGGCAATGAATACCAGATGACCTTCGCCGATGGTTTCAAGGCCACCGAGCTGGAAGTAATCGGCACGGTCGGCAAGCGCAACACCGGTACCAGCGTCTACTTCGCGCCCGATCCCAAGTATTTCGATTCGGCCAAATTTTCCATCAGCCGTCTCAAGCACGTGCTCAAGGCCAAGGCCGTGCTGTGCCCGGGGCTGTCGATCAGCTTCGAGGACAAGGGCACCGGCGAGAAAGTCGAGTGGCACTACGAGGATGGGCTGCGCTCCTACCTGGTCGACTCGGTCAGCGAATTCCAGCGTCTGCCCGACGAGCCGTTCTGCGGCAGCCTGGCCGGTAATAAAGAAGCTGTTGATTGGGCGCTGCTGTGGCTGCCTGAGGGCGGCGACAGCGTTCAGGAAAGCTACGTCAACCTGATCCCCACCGCCCAGGGTGGCACCCACGTCAACGGCCTGCGCCAGGGCCTGCTCGATGCCATGCGCGAGTTCTGCGAGTTCCGCAACCTGCTGCCGCGTGGCGTCAAGCTGGCGCCTGAGGACGTGTGGGAGCGCATCACCTTCGTGCTCTCGATGAAAATGCAGGAGCCGCAGTTCTCCGGCCAGACCAAGGAGCGCCTGTCGTCTCGCGAGGCCGCGGCGTTCGTTTCCGGCGTAGTCAAGGATGCCTTCAGCCTGTGGCTCAACGCCCACCCGGAGCTGGGCATGCAACTGGCGGAGCTGGCGATCAGCAACGCCGGCCGTCGCCTCAAGGCGAGCAAGAAGGTCGAGCGCAAGCGCATCACCCAGGGGCCGGCATTGCCCGGCAAACTGGCCGATTGCGCCGGGCAGGACCCGATGCGTGCCGAACTGTTCCTGGTCGAGGGCGACTCGGCAGGTGGTTCGGCCAAGCAAGCGCGTGACAAGGAGTTCCAGGCGATCCTGCCCCTGCGCGGGAAGATCCTCAACACCTGGGAAGTCGATGGCGGCGAAGTGCTCGCCAGCCAGGAGGTGCACAACATTGCCGTGGCCATCGGCGTAGACCCAGGTGCCACCGACCTGTCGCAACTGCGCTACGGCAAGATCTGCATCCTCGCCGACGCCGACTCCGACGGCTTGCACATCGCCACGCTGCTGTGCGCGCTGTTCGTCCAGCATTTCCGCCCGCTGGTCGAGGCCGGGCACGTCTATGTGGCCATGCCGCCGCTGTACCGTATCGACCTGGGCAAGGAGATCTACTACGCCCTCGACGAAGCCGAGCGCGATGGCATTCTCGACCGCTTGGTCGCCGAGAAGAAACGTGGCAAACCCCAGGTCACCCGATTCAAGGGCCTGGGCGAAATGAACCCGCCACAATTGCGCGAAACGACCATGGATCCGAACACTCGGCGCCTGGTGCAGCTCACCTTGGATGACCTGGCCGGCACCACAGAGATCATGGACATGCTGCTCGCCAAGAAGCGTGCGGGCGATCGCAAGAACTGGCTGGAGACCAAAGGCAACCTGGCCGAGGTCCTGGTTTGATTCGTCTGCTTGTCGCAGCCTTGCTCGCGCTGGCCAGTTTGGCGAGTTTCGCCAGCGACTGGCCGGAGCTCAAGCTCACCGGCGAGCACCCGATCGAGGGCATGCGCGGCGGCAACCTGTCGGGCCTGGCCCTGTGCCGTGGCGCCCTGTGGGGTGTCTCGGACCGCGACGACGATCGTATCTACCGGCTGGAGCAACAGGAAGGTGTGTGGCGGGCAGAGGCCCTGGCCTTCACCCCGCCACCAGTGCCGGAGAGCGGGCTGCCCTGGGGGCTGAAGTCACGCAACTGGGCGGTATCGTTCATTCGTGGCGGCGAGCTGGATTTCGAAGGCATCACCTGTGACAGCGCGGGCAACTTCTATGTGGTCAGCGAGGCACATGCGGCGGTGTTGCAATTGCCCGTCGAGGGCGAGCCGAACTGGTTGAAGATCGATCCGGCCATGGTTCGCCAGGCCCGTGCCAGTGGCATGCTGCTGCACTTCAATGCCTTGTTCGAAGGCCTGGCCATCAATCCGGCCGGTGACCGCCTGTGGTTGGCTGCCGAGCGCGAGCGTCGTGGGCTGATCGCCGTGCAGCGTCAGCAAGCGGTATGGACCTGCGGACGCAGTTGTGTGCTGCTCAGCGAGGCCGGAGTGGAGATGCAACCGTCACAGATGCCCGGCTCGCGGGCACTGTCGCGGGACTTCGCCGACCTTGCACTGTTCGACGGCAAGCTGTTCACCCTGGAGCGCAATGCCTTCCGCATTTGCCGACGTGATGCCGACACCGGAGCGGTCGAGCGCTGCTGGTCGTTCGCCGCCGATGCCCTGGTCGACACGCGTCGCTACGACCAGCCGTTCGGCCTGGCCGAAGCGCTGGTGATCGACAAGGACGGCGCCTGGATCGGCCTGGACAACAACAACGGCACCCGTGCCGATGGTGAAACCCGCCCTATCGTCTGGCGCTTTGCCGCGCCTGCGGGCGGCTGGAGCGCGGAGCCTTGAGCCAGCCAGCGGGCAAGCGGGCGGGCCGGGTCCTGATGGTCCTCGCCTGGGCGGCGGCGATGTTTCTTGCCACGCGCTTTTTCGGGCAGTGGGAGGATCGCCAGCAGAACCCCAACAGTGTCGTGCAGTCCGAGCGCGGCGAAGGCTTTGTCGAGGTGCGCCTGCTGGGCAATGGCCAGGGCCACTTCGTCGCCGATGGCGCGATCAACGGCAAGGTCGTGCATTTCATGCTCGATACCGGTGCCACCGATGTGGCGATCCCCGAGGCACTTGCCCGTGATCTGGCGCTGCAGCGCGGCGCGCCGGTGATGCTCAGCACCGCCAATGGCCGCACCGAGGGCTATCGCACACGGCTCGACAGCCTGCAGTTGGGCGATATCCGCCTGCGCGATGTGCGTGCCCTGGTGGTGCCCGGGCTGGACGGACAGACGGTGCTGCTCGGCATGAGCGCGTTGAAACAACTTGAATTTACTCAGCGCGGCGGCACCATGCTGCTGCGCCAGAACCTGAAATGACGAGGCTCGCATGAGCGACTTACTGGACAGTCTCGAAGGCGTCGAACGCCGTTCCCTGGCCGACTTCACCGAACAGGCCTACCTCAACTACTCCATGTACGTGATCATGGACCGCGCCCTGCCGCACGTCGGCGACGGCCTCAAGCCGGTGCAGCGACGCATCGTCTATGCCATGAGCGAACTGGGGCTGGATGCCGACTCCAAGCACAAGAAGTCGGCGCGTACCGTCGGCGACGTGCTCGGCAAGTTCCACCCCCACGGCGACTCGGCGTGCTACGAAGCCATGGTGCTGATGGCGCAGCCGTTCAGCTACCGCTACACGCTGGTCGACGGCCAGGGCAACTGGGGTGCGCCGGACGATCCGAAGTCGTTCGCTGCCATGCGTTACACCGAGGCGCGGCTGTCGCGCTACTCCGAGGTGCTGCTCAGCGAACTGGGCCAGGGCACCGTCGACTGGGTGCCGAACTTCGACGGCACCCTGCAGGAGCCGCAGGTATTGCCGGCGCGCCTGCCGAACATCCTGCTCAACGGCACCACCGGCATCGCCGTGGGCATGGCCACCGACGTGCCGCCGCACAACCTGCGTGAAGTCGCCAGCGCCTGCGTGCGCCTGCTCGACGAGCCTAAGGCAACCATCGAGCAGCTGTGCGAGCACATCCAGGGCCCTGACTACCCAACCGAAGCCGAGATCGTCACGCCACGGGCCGAGATCCAGAAGATCTACGAAACCGGCAAGGGCTCGATTCGCATGCGCGCGGTGTACCGTGTCGAGGACGGCGACATCGTGGTCACTGCTCTGCCGCATCAGGTGTCCGGTGCCAAGGTGCTGGAGCAGATCGCCGCGCAGATGCAGAACAAGAAGCTGCCGATGGTCGCCGACCTGCGTGACGAGTCGGACCACGAGAACCCGTGCCGCATCGTCATCATTCCGCGCTCCAACCGTGTGGACGCCGACGAACTGATGCAGCATCTGTTCGCCACCACCGATCTTGAAAACAGCTACCGGGTCAACGTCAACATCATCGGCCTCGATGGCCGTCCTCAGTTGAAGAACCTGCGCACGCTGTTGCAGGAGTGGCTGCAGTTCCGCATCGGCACCGTACGCCGCCGCCTGCAGTTCCGCCTCGACAAGGTCGAGAAGCGCCTGCACCTGCTGGATGGCTTGCTCACAGCGTTCCTCAACCTGGATGAAGTGATTCACATCATCCGCACCGAGGATCATCCCAAGCAGGCGCTGATCGAGCGCTTCGAGCTGACCGAGATTCAGGCCGACTACATCCTCGAGACCCGCCTGCGTCAGCTGGCGCGCCTGGAAGAGATGAAGATCCGTGGCGAGCAGGACGAGTTGCTCAAGGAGCAGGCCAAGCTGCAGGCCCTGCTGGGCAGCGAGACGAAGCTGCGCAAGCTGGTACGTAGCGAACTGATCAAGGACGCCGAAACTTACGGCGACGATCGCCGTTCGCCAATCGTCGAGCGCGCCGAGGCCAAGGCGCTGTCGGAAAACGAGCTGATGCCGACCGAGCCGGTCACCGTTGTGCTGTCGGAAAAAGGCTGGGTACGTTGTGCCAAGGGCCACGATATCGATGCCACAGGCCTTTCGTACAAGGCTGGCGATGGCTTCAAGGCTGCAGCGGCGGGGCGTTCCAACCAATTCGCGGTGCTTATCGACTCCACCGGGCGCAGCTATTCGCTGGCAGCCCACAGCCTGCCATCGGCCCGTGGCCAGGGCGAGCCGCTGACCGGGCGTCTGACGCCGCCGCCGGGCGCCACCTTCGAGTGCGTGCTGCTGCCGGACGATGATGCGCTGTATGTGGTGGCATCCGATGCTGGCTACGGTTTCGTGGTCAAGGGCGAGGATCTGCAGGCCAAGAACAAGGCGGGCAAAGGGCTGCTCAGCCTGCCCAATGGCGCCAAGGTGATGACGCCGCGGCCCGTCGCCGATCGTGAGCAGGACTGGCTGGCGGCGGTCACCACCGAAGGTCGCCTGCTGGTGTTCAAGGTTGCCGACCTGCCGCAACTGGGCAAAGGCAAGGGCAACAAGATCATTGGCGTACCGGGTGATCGCGTGGCCAGTCGTGAAGAATTCGTCACCGATCTGGCGGTGATCGCCGAGGGATCGACGCTTGTATTGCAGGCTGGCAAGCGTACCCTGTCACTGAAGCCGGATGACCTTGAACATTACAAAGGCGAACGCGGACGTCGTGGTAGCAAATTGCCACGTGGTTTCCAGCGGGTCGACGGCATGGCGGTAGAGCGCCCGGAGTAAACCGGTGGTTCGCCTGGAACGGCGTTTTCAGCGTCGTTCCGGGCGGAAATGCTGGAGTCTGGCGACTATTTCGCGGATGATACACCCCTTGCGGGGCCGGCGTGGCCGTGTGCCCGCGGGAATCCACACGAGTATCACTGCGGTTGCCGGGCGGCGGCCGCTTGGATGGGATGATGAAATTTCTGCGCCTTCCATTTGCGCTGCTGATGACGGGGTTGCTGGGTCTGAGCGGGTGCAGCATGCACCAGCCGGTGGCCCTGTACCAACTCGACAGCGGCGACCCCGGCCAGCCTTCGCAGGCTGCCGGCATGGCGGTCGTGCTAGGTCCGGTATCGGTAGCCGACTACCTGCAACGTGAAACCTTTCTGCAACGCCAAGCCGATGGCAGCCTGACTGCGGCGACCGACGGTCGCTGGGCCGGCAGCCTTTCGTCGGATATCGACCAGTTGCTGGTGCGCCAGCTCGCCTGGCGCCTGGACAGCCAGCGTGTCGTGCTTGCACCTGCCAGCGCCGGCTTCACGCCGGATGTGCAGGTACTGCTGTCGATCACCCGCCTGGACTCGGGCGCCAACCAGCCGGCGATCCTCGATGCCCAGTGGCGCGTGCTGGACCGTCGTGGCCATGTGCGCGACAACCGTATCGTCCACCTCGAGCAACAGCATGAGGGCAGCGAGGCCTCGCAAGTCCAGGCCCAGGGGCAGTTGCTGCAGAAGCTGGTCGAGCAGTTGAGCGTTGCCGTCAAGCCACTGGCGAACCAGCCAGCGGTCGCTGAAGAGACGCCGAAAAAGCCGGCGGCTCCAGTTCAGGTCAAGAAGGAGCCGGAGAAATCGAGGATTCCGATGGCTTCGCCGATCCGCACCGATATGGAAGTCTATCGGTTCTGATTCAGCACCCACAAAAAAGCCCGCAGCGATGCGGGCTTTTTTGTGGGTGCCGGATTGCAGGCCTTTCGCGACACAGGGCCGCTTCGACAACTGCACCGCGGATCAGGCCATTCAGGCCCGACGCTCATGCATCCGCGCCAACTGGCGCTCGAGCATCGACGGGTAGGGCTCCATCAGTCGCTCGACACAGCAGGCGCCTTCAGGGCTGGCGATCGGGCGAATGCGCGCGCGCTGGCGGATCAGGGCGTCGTCGCTGACCTGGCGCTCGACCAGCAGCAGGTTGCGGCTGTGTTGCGACAGGGCCAGGGCATCCTGGGCCTTCTCGGTCATCAGCAGTTCGACCTGATCCATGCCCAGCAGGTCTTCACCCAGCGCCAGGCCCAGCTGCAACTGCAGGGTGATACCGCTGTCGGCGACCTCGATCTGCAGGGCGTGGCCCAGGGCGCGCAGCAATTCGCCACAGCAGATGGCGTTGGTGAGGTAGTCCTCGCCGCTGTCACGGCTGTGGAACAGCAGCAGTGTGCTGCCATCGTCGAGGGTGTGCACTTCACCTTCGTACAGCGACGCGGCCTGGTCGAGGCAGTCGCGATAACGCTCCAGCAATTCGGTCAGGCGCGTGCGTGGCAGACGGCGCAGTTGCTCCTGGGAGCCGAGTTGCACGGCGAGCACGGCGCTGGTGTTCGGCTCGTCAGATTCCGGTGCGGCCAGCGCCTTGGGGCTGTGCTCGGTGTCGTCGAGCAGGTCGGCAAAGGCGTCGTCGTCTGCGTCGTCGTCCTGGGCGGCCACCCTGGCCGCTACGGGCTTGGGTGCGGCCTTGCGTGGCGGCTCCTCGACATGCAGGTCGGCGAAATCATCCTCGTCGTCTTCCTCTTCTTCCGGCTCCGGCGGTGGCGGCGGGGCCAGACGGGCGTGGAGCTGACGAGCGAGATCGCCGATTTCGTCCTGGCGCTCGATGGCCGGGGTATAGGGGTGCGGGTCACGCAGCCAGACACGCAGTTGCAGCAGCGGCGTCGAGATGAAGCGACCCAGGCGCAGGCTGAGGGTGAGCGCCAACGCCAGCAGAATGGCCGCGAGAATACCCATGCTCTGCAGGCTGATCAGCATGGGTTGCTGGAACTGGCTCATGTCCAGGCTGATGCGCAGTTGCCCGGCGGTCACGTCCTGGAAGGTGATCTTGGTCTGGTAGACCCCTTCGGCCTCGCCCAGCAGGCTGTTCTTCGGCCGTTGCCCGGCCTCGGCGAGGATGCGGTTGTCGACGCTGTAGATCGCCGCGTGGGCCACCAGCGGGTTCTTCACCAGGTTGCCCAGCAGCACGTTGAGGCTGAGGATGTCGTTGGACACCAGCAGCTCGGTAGCCGAGGTCGCGGTCTGCACGGTCAGGCTCTGGCCGACGGCATCGGCCTGCTCGTGCATGGCCTGCTTGAACTGCAGGCCCATCACGCAGGCATAGATCACCAGAGCCAGCGCCACCAGGAAGATGTTGTGGCTGGCGATGCGCAATGCCAGGGGAATACGACGCTGGCGCAGGGCTCGGAAGATCATCAGAAAGAAGTTGTCGGTTTTGACAGGCGTGGGCCGGTTCACAGAGCGCGGCTCTTTATGGCGGAATAGATGCTGGGCAGTATAGCGACCCGCGTTTTGTCGGCAAAGTATCGATGGCGCCCGATGGTCATGGAAAGTGGGTAGAATGCGCATTTTTCATCGAGTTGGAGCCCGGTCTTGCGCGAAATCGTCCTGATCAATATCACTGGTGAAGACCGTCCGGGTCTCACTGCGGCCATCACCGGCGTCCTGCTCCAGGGCGGTGTGAACATCCTCGACATCGGTCTTGCGGTCATGCATGGCACGCTGTCGTTCGGCATTCTGGTCGATATTCCCGACAACGAAGTCGCCACCGGCTTGCTGCAGGGGGTGCAGTCCAAGGCCCATGAGCTGAACCTGCAGGCGCGCTACACGCCGATCTCCGAGGCAGACTACCAGCAATGGGTGGACGGCCATGGCGATAATCGCCACATCGTCACGCTGCTCAGCCGCAAGGTCACGCCTGAGCAACTGCAGCGGGTGAGTGCGGTCATCAGCCGATATGGCCTGACCATCGAACGTATCGAGCGCCTGTCGGCACGTGTGGCGCTCGACGCCGCCACCGACAAGAGTCGCGCCTGCCTGGAAATCTCGGTGCGTGGTGAACCGACCGACGCCCAGGCCCTGCGCGCCGATTTCTTCGCATTGTCGGCCGAGCTGGGTGTCGACATCGCCTTCCAGCAGGATGACCTGTTCCGTCGCAATCGCCGCCTGGCGGTGTTCGACATGGATTCGACGCTGATCGAGGCCGAGGTGATCGACGAGCTGGCCAAGGCTGCCGGTGTCGGCGAGCAGGTGTCGGCGATCACTGAGCGCGCCATGCGTGGCGAGTTGGATTTCCGTGCCAGCTTCAAGGAGCGCATGGCGCTGCTCAAGGGCCTGGACGTCGGCGTGCTGGACGAAATCGGCGCGTCGCTACGCCTGACCGAAGGGGCCGAACACCTGTTTGCCGAGCTCAAGCGCCTGGGTTACAAGACTGCGATCCTCTCCGGCGGTTTTTCCTACTTCGCCAAGCAGGTGCAGGCACGCCTTGGCATCGACTATGTGTTCGCCAATGAGCTGGAAGTGGTGGATGGCAAGGTGACGGGCGTGGCGGTCGAGCCGATTGTCGATGCCCAGCGCAAGGCCGACCTGCTGAAGGAGCTGGCGCACAAGGAAGGATTGCAACTGGAGCAGACCATCGCCGTGGGCGATGGCGCCAACGACCTGCCGATGCTGTCGCTGGCCGGCCTGGGCGTGGCCTTCCGCGCCAAGCCGCTGGTGCGTCAGTCGGCCAAACAGGCGATTTCCACGCTGGGCCTCGATGGCGTGCTGTACCTGCTCGGCTGGCGTGACCGCGACGGTCGCGCGTAAGGCCCTGAAACAGCGGGGCTGCAGAGCAGCCCCGCCAATCCTGAGTCAGCCCTGTGCCGGCAGCGCCAGTTGCTCACCCATGCGTACGGCAGACCCGGCGCCCAGGGCTTCGGCCCATTTCACCTGCTCTGGTCCGAACAGCACGATCGCGGTCGATCCCAACTTGAAACGCCCCAGTTCCGCGCCTTTTTCCAGATAGATCGGCGCGCGGCTGGCTTCGTCGTAGCGGAAGGTCTTCAGTTCGCGCTTGGGCGGCGTGACCAGCCCGGCCCAGACCGTCTCGATCGAGGCAACGATCATCGCCCCCACCAGCACTACGGCCATCGGCCCGCGTTCGGTGTCGAACAGGCAAACCACGCGCTCGTTGCGGGCGAACAGTTCCGGGACGTTTTCTGCCGTGGTCTGGTTGACCGAGAACAGGCGGCCCGGTACGTAGACCATTTCACGCAGGGTGCCGGCCAGCGGCATGTGCACGCGGTGGTAGTCCTTCGGCGACAGGTAGATGGTGGCGAACTCGCCGCCCATGAACGGCGCGGCCAGTGCCGGATCGCCACCGAGCAGCTCGAGGGCGCTGAAGCTGTGGCCCTTGGCCTGGAAGATGCGACCGTGCTCGATCGGGCCGAGCTGGCTGACCGCGCCGTCGGCCGGGCACAGGATCGCGCCCGGGGTTTCATCCAGGAGGCGCGCGCCGGGCTTGAGGGCGCGGGTGAAGAACGCGTTGAAGTGCTCGTAGGCGGTCAGGTCTTCGACCAGCGCCTCGGACATGTTCACCTGGTAGCGTTTGGCGAACCAGGCGGTGAAGGCATTCTTGAACCAGCGTGCGCGGCACTCGGCGACGCAGCCGGCCAGGCGCGACAGCAGGTGATGCGGCAGCAGGTGCTGGCTGATGATGAACAGACGGGATTTCATGCAGGTTCCTTAAACTTCTACAGGCGTGTCCGGGTGATTGCCCCACTCGCTCCACGAGCCGGCGTAGGCCTTGACCCGTGGATAGCCGAGTGACTTGGCCACCAGGTAGGTGAATCCGGAGCGACGGTGGGTCTGGCAGTGGGTGATCACTTCCTTGTCAGGGGTGATGCCCAACTGCTGCAGTACTTCGGCGATGTCCTTGCGAATGCGCAGGTGGTCGTTGAGGTCCATGCCGGCAGTCCACTCGAAGTTGACCGCGCCGGGGATATGGCCGCCCTTGGCTGCCAGGACTTTCTCGCCATTGAACTCCTGCGGGCCGCGGGCGTCCCAGACCACCAGGTCGTCTGCGCCCAGGCGGCTTTGCAGGTATTCGCGAGTGGCGGTGGGTTCGGCGCGCAAGCGCAGGCGTACAGGCGTGCTGGCGGCTGGTGGCACTTCAGTGACGAGCTTGTCCGCGGGCCAGGCCTGGATGCCGCCGTTGAGGTAGTGGTAGCGCGTGTGGCCGATCACGTCGAGCAGCCAGATGAAGCGCCCGGCCCAGCCGCCGCCTTCGTCGTCGTATACCACGTACACCGCGTCGTCCCGATGGCCAAGCTCGCTGAACAGCTTTTCCAGGTCGGCCTGGGTCGGCAGCAGGCCGGGGGCCGGGGGCTGGCCCAGTTGGGTGCGCTTGCCCTCGACGAACCGCGCGCCGGGGATATGGCCGCTGACATAGCGGTTGGCGCTGCTCAGGTCGACCAGGATCAGCTCAGGCGAATCCAGGCGTGGCAGCAGGTCGGCGGCTTCGATCACCAGGGGCAAGCCGGAAAAATCAGTCATCCACGGTCTCCGGGGAGCAAGGGAGGTGCGATTGTAGCGCAAGGCTCAGGCATTGCGGTTGGCGAAGCTGGCCAGCGCGCGCTCGATACACTGTGCGGTTTTCCCGAAGGCCTGCACGCTCACGTCGGCAAGCGGCTTGCCGCCCTGGTCGGCGATCGCCAGCATCAGCACCTGGTCGTTCACGGCCAGCGAGCGCAACAGCAGGTGTTCGCTGGGGAACAGCGCACGCAGCGGTGCGGGCAGCAGGGCGGAAAACTGGGCATGGTTGTCGGGTGTCAGGCGCAGTTGCGCGGCTTTGCTCAGCAGTTTTTGCAGCAGCTTGCTCTGGCCCAGTGCCAACGTCAGCCCTGAGGCTTCGCGCGGCAGGCCGGCGCTTTGCTGGACGCGCAGGCAGTCGTTGGGTTTGTCGAGCAACAACAACAGCACCCGCTGCATGCCGCAAGCCAGCAGCGCCTCGCGTGCCTGGGTGGCCAGGTGCACGGTGTTGGTGAAGGGGCTGGGCTGTGCAAGAAGGTCGCCGCACAGCGTGCGCCAGCGCGCCAGGTCTTGGGCGGGTGGCGGTGGCGGGGTGAGCATGTCCGGGTGCGGACGCCGCTGCTGCCAGGGCCAGATCAGCGCCTCGGCCGGGTGGAACAGCGCATGCCGGGCGTGGTGACGGGCGCTGGCCGCCGCTTGCTGGTGCACTTGCTGCTGCACATCGTCCAGCGTGGTTTGCAGGTACATGGCTGTGAGCAGTTGCCAGCGCAGCAGGTGCGGGTTGTCCCAGCCGACCTGGGCCGACAGCGCGAGGCCGTTGGCCAACAGCACGGTGTTGGCCGGTTGGTTGAACCAGCGGCGCAGCCCGGGCTCTTCGTCCAGTCGATGCTGCTTGCTCAGATCGTCGGGCTCGCGGGCGATGTTCAACACCTGGGCCAGTTGCTCGCGTTCTTCGAGCAGCAGGCGATAACCCTGGGTGACCCATTCCGGCAGGCGCCAGTGTGTGGCGACGGCGCGGCACAACTCCATGATGCGCACACCAAACAGTGCATGTTCCACCTCTGAAGCTTCTTCGCCCTTGTGAATGACCCGCAGTTCCCAGGTGTCGAGCAGCTTGGGGTAGGCCAGGGCCAGCGCCCACAGTGGCGAGAGGAACAGCAGGCTGCCCCAGTGGATTTCCTGCCACAGGCGTGCCAGGCGGCTGGCGAACAGGCCGTTGGCCTGCTGGGTGGCGTGCTGGCTGATCAGCAGGAACTGGCGCAGTACTGGGGGGATGTCGTCGCCCGGTATCGATGGCAGGCGCCCCATCAGTTGCAGGGTGCGGCTCAGGCCCAGGCGATTCAGGGCGACTTCCAGGCTCTCGGCGGGCTCGGCCTGGCTGGCGTGGGTCGGGTGATTGGCTTCGCGCATCACGCACAGCACCAGCGACGGGCTGTCCTGCATCAGTTCGGCGATGTCGCGCAGCGAGCGACGGTTGTCGTTGATGGCCGCCAGAACGCGGTCGTGACTTTCTTTGGGCACCGGCACGCGGATGCCGTCGAGCAGCCTTACCCAGGCATCTAGAGAGGAGGGGATCTGCGCTGGCACCTTGGTTTCGATTGGCATTTTGACATCAGTCCAAACTGGCTTTTCGCATTGAGTGGCTATAGTCTGGCGCAGTTCTGCCGATAAGGAGAAGAAGAGTTTCCAAGCTTCCGCCCCTGACCCTGACCACGACAGCAAGTGCTTTCAATCTATGGCTAAAATTATCGGCATCATCGTCGTATTCGCGAGTGTGCTCGGCGGATACGTGCTCTCCCACGGCAAGATCGCGGCGCTGATCCAGCCGTTCGAAGTGCTGATCATCGGCGGTGCGGCCTTTGGCGCGTTTCTCCAGGCCAACCCTGGCTACATGACCATGCACGTCATGAAGAAGTCGCTGAAGATGTTCGGCAGCCGCTTCACCCATACGTTCTACCTGGAAGTGCTGGGCCTGATCTACGAGATTCTCAACAAGAGTCGCCGCGAGGGCATGATGGCCATCGAGGGTGACATCGAGGATCCCGCGGCCAGCCCGATTTTCGCCAAGTACCCTGCGGTCATGGGCGATGCGCGGATGACCGCGTTCGTCTGCGACTACCTGCGCATCATGTCGACCGGCAACATGGCGCCCCATGAGCTCGAAGGCCTGTTCGACATGGAGCTGCTGAGCATGAAGGAAGACCTCGAGCACCCGTCCCATGCAGTGACCAGTGTCGCCGACGCCATGCCCGGCTTCGGTATCGTCGCTGCGGTACTGGGTATCGTGGTGACCATGGCCTCGCTGGGCGATGGCGACCAGAAGTCCATCGGCCTGCACGTCGGTGCAGCGCTGGTCGGCACCTTCTTCGGTATTCTCGCCGCCTACGGCTTCTTCGGCCCGCTGGCCAACTGCCTGCGCCACGATGCCAAGGAAGAACTGAACGTCTACGAGGCGATCAAGGCTTCGCTGGTGGCCTCGGCGTCCGGCATGCCGCCGTCGCTGGCTGTCGAGTTCGGGCGCAAGGTGCTGTACCCGGCGCACCGACCGAGCTTTGCCGAACTGGAACAAGCGGTTCGCGGTCGCTAAGTCATGGAGAACAATCAGCCCATCATCGTCAAGCGCGTCAAGCGCTACGGCGACGGCCACCATGGCGGTTCCTGGAAGATCGCCTTCGCCGACTTCGCCACGGCGATGATGGCGTTCTTCCTGGTGCTGTGGTTGCTGTCCACGGCCACTCCGGAGCAGAAGATCGCCATCGCCGGCTACTTCAAGGACCCGATCGGCTTCTCCGAAAGCGGTACGCCCTACGTCATCGACCTGGGCGGCTCGCCGCAGCTGGCACCGGAAAAGACCATCAACCCGGAAGAGAAGTCCGAGCCGACGCCTGACACCAGCGTGCAGATGGACAAAGACCGGATCGAGACCATGGCCGAGCAGGTCGAGCAGGAGCGTCTGCAACTGCTGCTGCAGGAGCTGCAGAACAAGGTCGAGGAAAATCCGCAACTGCAGAAGTTCAAGGACCAGATCCTGTTCGAGATCACCCAGGACGGACTGCGCATCCAGATCATGGACGCCGAGAACCGACCGATGTTCGACCTCGGCAGTGCGCGCCTGAAGCCCTACTTCGAAGACATCCTGCTGGCGATGGCCGACACCATCAAGGCTGTGCCGAACAAGATCAGCGTCAGCGGCCATACCGATGCCAAGCCTTATGCCGGCATCGGTGATTTCGGCAACTGGGAGCTGTCGGCCAACCGTGCCAACGCCGCGCGACGTGCGCTGGTGGCGGGTGGTTATCCGGATGGGCAGGTCGCAAGGGTGGTGGGTTACGCCTCCTCGTCGCTGTTCGACCGCGAGAACCCGTTCAATCCGGTCAACCGCCGGATCGACATCATCGTGCTGACCAAGAAAGCCCAGCGGGATATCGAGGGCGAGCAGGGCGCACCTGAAGCACCGGCCAATCCGACCCCGCCTGCCAATGCGGCGCCAGGAGCACCTGGTGCCTCCGCCGCGCCGGCCGATGGCGCGGCGCCGATGCAGCCGCGTGAATTGCGTCAGAAGCTGAACATCTTCGAGGATGGCGTGCTGAAGATGGACGAGCCCAAGGAAAACTGAGCACGTAATCGGCAAGAGCGGCGCAATGCCGCTCCTGCATCTTCAGTAGGTGTCTTGCGTCAGGCTAGCCACGATCGAGCGGTAGCTGTGCATCCGCTGCGCCGAGATACGCCCTTCCTCCAGCCCTTTGAGCAGCGCACACCCCGGCTCGCGGTCGTGCTTGCAGTCGCGGAAGCGGCAGTTGCCGAGCAGTTCGCGGAATTCGATGAAGCCTGCTTCCACATCGTCCCGGCTGACATGCGCCAAACCAAACTCGCGGATACCGGGTGAGTCGATCAGGTCGCCCCCGTTGGGGAAGTGGTAGAGCCGTGCGGTGGTGGTGGTGTGGGTACCCTGGCCCGACCACTCCGACAGGTCGCCCACTCGCGTCTGTGCCTGCGGCAGCAGGCTGTTGACCAGCGACGACTTGCCCACGCCCGATTGCCCGACGAACACGCTGATGTGCTCGTCCAGTGTCTGCTGCAGGCGTTGCATGCCATCGCCGTGGTGTGCAGACACCTCCAGCAGCGGGTAACCGAGGTCGCGGTACACTGCCAGCAACGCATTGAGCGTCGCTGCGTTGTCGTCGTTGATCAGGTCGGCCTTGTTCAGCAGCAGCAGCGGGCGGATGCCGGCGTGCTCGGCGGCGACCAGGTAGCGGTCGATGAGATTGGCCTGGGGCTCGGGTGCCGGGGCGAAGACGATCACGATCAGGTCGACGTTGGCCGCCACTGGCTTGAGTTGCCCGTGGTTGTTCGGCCGACACAGCTCGGTGCTGCGCGGCATCTGCGCGACGATCACGCCGTTGCCCTGGTTGCCGGCCCGCCAGACCACCTTGTCACCTGTGACCAACGCCGGCAGGTTGGCGCGCAAGTGGCAGCGGAACACCTGGCCTGCGACGTCGCCGTCCTGGGCCTCGACCTCGACCGTGACGCCGAAGTGGGCGATCACCAGGCCCAGTTGTTCGGGCCCCAGGTCGCCGCCTTCGAGCTCCTGCAGGGCGTGCTGCTCGCGTTTGGCGGCGCGGGCGGCGCGTTCACCCTGGATCTTTTCGATGCGCCAGTTCTGGCGGCGGTTGAGCTGGCGTTTGGCCATGGAGGTTCCGTGTTGGCGGGGCAAAAGAAAACGGCAGGCAGTTTAGCACGCTCCACTAGGCTAATATGTCGGCCTATTCGAGGAGCTCATTCATGCACAACCCACAGAACCTGATCTGGATCGATCTGGAGATGACCGGCCTGGATCCGGACAACGACGTCATCATCGAGATGGCCACCATCGTCACCGACAGTGAACTGAACACCCTGGCCGAGGGCCCGGTTATCGCCATTCACCACAGTGACGAAGTACTGGCGCGCATGGACGAGTGGAACACCCGCACCCATGGCGCCTCGGGCCTGACCCAGCGCGTGCGCGAAAGCCGTATCGACATGGCCGAAGCCGAAGCACAGACCATCGCCTTCCTCGAGCAGTGGGTACCCAAGGGCAAGTCACCGATCTGCGGCAACAGCATCTGCCAGGATCGCCGCTTCCTCTACCGCCACATGCGCGCGCTGGAAGGCTACTTCCACTACCGCAACCTCGATGTCTCCACCCTCAAGGAGCTCGCTGCACGCTGGGCACCCGACGTGCGCGACAGCTTCAAGAAAGGCAGCACGCACCTGGCACTGGATGACATCCGCGAGTCGATCGCCGAGCTGCGTCACTACCGCGAACATTTCATCAAGGTCTGATGAATCAAGGGGCGTACATGCGCCCCCTTTTGGTGCCCCGCGCGAGTGAGTAGACTGCGCGCCTTTTCTCGCACGGATCTGCGCCATGCTGTTGATGCTCTACCTCATCGCCATCACCGCCGAAGCCATGACAGGCGCCTTGTCCGCCGGTCGGCGCGGCATGGACTGGTTCGGCGTGGTGCTGATCGCCTGCATCACCGCCCTGGGTGGCGGCTCAGTGCGCGACGTTCTGCTTGGGCACTACCCGCTGACCTGGGTGAAGCACCCTGAATACCTGGTGCTGACCAGTTTCGCCGCATTGCTGACGATCTTCATCGCGCCGCTGATGCGTCACCTGCGCTCGCTGTTCCTGGTGCTCGACGCCCTTGGGTTGGTGGCCTTCACCTTGATCGGCTGCATGACGGCGCTGGAAATGGGGCAGGGGATGCTGGTGGCGTCGATCAGCGGCGTGATCACTGGCGTGTTCGGCGGGATCCTGCGCGACATCTTCTGCAACGATATTCCCTTGGTGTTCCGGCGCGAGCTGTATGCCAGCGTGTCGTTCGCAGCGGCCTGGTTCTATCTGGGCTGCGTGTACTTCAAGGTGCCAGCCGAGCAGGCGATGCTGTTGACCCTGTTTGGCGGCTTCCTGCTGCGGTTGCTGGCGATCCGCTTCCACTGGGAAATGCCCAAGTTCCACTACAACGACGAGCATTGAATCTTCGGGATCGACTGCGGCCTTTTCGCGGGCAAGCCCGCTCCCACAGGGACTGGCTGGCCTTTAGATTTGAGCAAGACAGTCTCCTGCAAGAGGTGCCGCCCGCGAAAAGGTCGCACTGTGCCTGTCAGCTCGCCGCCTCGTGCCGCGCCAACGCCCACTCCACATGCTCCCTGACCAATGCCGAAGGATGCTCGCGCCGCGCTTTCAGCGCCTCGAGCACGGCAATCGTCGAAGGTGCGTTGCCCAGCCCAACCGCCAGGTTGCGCAGCCAGCGCTCGTAACCGGCACGACGCAGCGGCGAGCCTTCGGTGCGGCTGAGAAAGGTCTTTTCGTCCCACAGGAACAGTGCCGCCAACTCGACATTGTCCAGTCCGTGACGCGGCTTGAAGTCGTCCTCGCCAGTCGATTTGGCGAAGCGGTTCCAGGGGCAGACGATCTGGCAATCGTCGCAACCGAACACCCGGTTGCCGATCAATGGACGCAGCTCCACGGGGATCGCGTCCTTGAGCTCGATGGTCAGGTACGAGATGCAGCGCCGCGCATCGAGCTGGTAGGGGCCGACGAAGGCTGCGGTGGGGCAGATGTCCAGGCACGCCTGGCAGCGTCCGCAGTGCTCGCTGGTCTGGGCTTCGTCGGCGGGCACAGGCAGATCGACGAACAGCTCGGCCAGGAAGAAGTAGCTGCCCGCTTTACGGTTGAGCAACAGGGTGTTCTTGCCGATCCAGCCGAGCCCGGCCTGTTGGGCGATGGCTTTTTCCAGTACCGGGGCGCTGTCGACGAAGGCACGGTAGCCGAAGGGGCCGATGGCTTCGTGGATGCGGTCAGCCAGGTGCTGCACGCGCTTGCGCACCAGCTTGTGATAGTCGCGGCCCAGCGCGTAGCGGGAGATGTAGGCTTTTTCCGGCTGAGCCAGGCGTTGGGCCATCAGCGTATCGCCGGGCAGGTAGTCCATGCGCAGCGAAACCACCCGCAAGGTGCCGGGAATCAGTTCGGCGGGGCGCGAACGTTTCGTGCCGTGCGCTGCCATATAGTCCATCTCGCCGTGATGGCCGGCCTCCAGCCAGCGCTGCAGGTGCTGTTCATGCTCGCCAAGCTCGACATCGGCGATGCCCACGTGGGCAAAACCGAGTTCGCGGCCCCAATCCTTGATCGATTGGGCCAGTGCTTGAAGGTCTAGAGAGGAGGCGGACATGGATGGACAAGGCATTGCAGGCTCAGGTGCGTATAATTCTGCCAGACATCGGAGCCTTTGACCCCATGCCTCAGACCAAACACCCCACCAACACCCCGCAAACGCTCAGCAGCGTGACCGTCGCGCACCTGCCTGCGCGGCCGGCGACTGCCCACAAGGGCGATTTTGGCCATGTGCTGGTGGTCGGCGGCGATCTGGGGACCGGCGGCGCCGTGCTGCTCAGTGCCGAAGCCGCCCTGCGCTGTGGCGCGGGGCTGGTCAGCCTGGCGACACGCCCCGAACATGTGTCCGCGAGCCTCAGCCGCCTGCCGGAAACCATGTGCCTGGGCGTCAGTTCGGCCAACCAGTTGATGGCGGTGCTGGAGCGCGCCTCGGTGCTGGTGGTGGGGCCTGGTCTTGGCCAGGCTGCCTGGGGCCGCAGCCTGCTTTCGGCTGTTGCCAATGCGCACCTGCCGCAGGTCTGGGACGCCGATGCGCTCAACCTGCTGGCGCGCACGCCCCTGGCTTTGCCGAGCGGCAGCATCCTGACCCCGCATCCTGGGGAGGCTGCGCGTTTGCTGGGCGTTTCCACCGAGGCCGTACAGGCCGATCGGCCTGGGGCTGCGCGTAAACTGGCGCGTCGCTACGACAGTGTCTGCGTGCTCAAGGGCGCCGGGACCCTGGTCGCCAACCCGGACGGCCAGTTGCGGCTGTGCGAGCGAGGGCACCCGGCCATGGCCGGTGCCGGCCTGGGCGATGTGCTGACCGGCGTGCTGGCCGCGTTGCTGGCCCAGGGCCTGGACGCCTGGCAGGCGGCGGGCCTGGGCGTGTGGTTGCACGCCTGCGCTGGCGAACGTCTGGGCGCGCAGGGCAGAGGTCTGGCGGCCAGCGATCTGGTTCCGGTCATTCGAGAATTGTTGGAGGAGCATTCAGCGTGTCAGGCATAACCCTGTTTCTGGCCGACGAGCCGGCCACCGTCGCGTTCGGCGCGACACTCGCCAAGGTCACCGGCGGCCATGGCGTGATCTTTCTGGAAGGCGACCTGGGCGCCGGCAAGACCACCTTGTCGCGTGGTCTGATTCGTGGATTGGGTCACACTGGCGCAGTGAAAAGTCCGACCTTCACTGTGGTGGAACCTTATGAAATAGGCGACATCCGCGCCTTCCATTTCGATCTTTACCGCCTGGTCGACCCGGAAGAGCTAGAGTTCATGGGGATTCGCGACTATTTCGAAGGCGATCCGCTGTGTCTTTTCGAATGGCCGCAGAAGGGCGAGGGCGTTTTGCCAAAGCCCGACCTGACCATTACCATAAGCCCCCAGGCGGGCGGCCGCTCGCTGAACCTGTCGCCGCAGGGGGCTCGCGGCGAAGCCTGGTGTGCCGCTCTGGCTGCCGAAAACAAATAGTAAGTGGGGAAAGGTATGCTGCGCATTCGCGCACTGGTCGCCGTCGTTGGACTGCTGCTGACAGCGGTGACCGTTGACGCTCTGGCCGTCACACAAGTCAAGAGCATGCGCCTGTGGCGCGCGCCGGACAACACGCGCCTGGTCTTCGACCTGTCCGGCCCGGTGCAGCACAGTGTCTTCACGCTCAGCGCGCCTGATCGCCTGGTCATCGACATCAATGGTGCGACGCTCGCCTCGCCATTGAATGTTTCCACCTCGAACACGCCTATCACCAGTGTGCGCTCGGCCCAGCGTACCGCCACCGACCTGCGCGTGGTGGTCGACCTGAAAAAGGCGGTCACGCCCAAAAGCTTCACCCTTGCACCCAACGCCCAGTACGGCAACCGCCTGGTGGTCGACCTGTACGACCAGGAAGCCGATGCGGTTGCCGCCAGCAACCCCACGCCGCCGCCGGTCACCCAGGCACCGGCGACCACGCCTGCGGTGCCAGTGACGCCGGCGCAACCGGCGATCAAGCTGCCGCCGGTGCCCAACGGCAAGCGTGACATCGTGGTCGCCATCGATGCTGGCCACGGCGGGGAAGACCCCGGCGCTTCCGGCTCGCGCGGCCAGCACGAGAAAGACATCGTGCTCGACATCGCCCGCGAGCTTCAGCGCCAGATCAACACCGAGAAAGGTTATCGTGCCGAGCTGACCCGTACCGGCGATTACTTCATTCCGCTGCGCAAGCGCACCGAGATTGCCCGCAAGAAGGGCGCTGACCTGTTCATCTCCATCCACGCCGACGCCGCGCCGTCGAAAGCGGCCTTTGGTGCGTCGGTGTTTGCCCTGTCCGACCGTGGCGCCACCTCCGAGACCGCGCGCTGGCTGGCCGACAGCGAGAACCGCTCCGACCTTATCGGCGGCGCCGGCAACGTCAGCCTCGATGACAAGGACCGCATGCTCGCCGGCGTGCTGCTCGACCTGTCGATGACGGCCACGCTCAGCTCCAGCCTCAACGTGGGCCAGAAAGTGCTGGGCAACATGGGCCGCATCACGCCGCTGCACAAGCAGCGCGTGGAACAGGCCGGGTTCATGGTGTTGAAGTCGCCGGACATCCCGTCGATCCTGGTCGAAACCGGGTTCATCTCCAACGCCAACGAAGCCAACAAGCTGGCAACCAAGAGCCACCAGCAGGCGCTGGCCCGCTCGATTCATACCGGTGTGCGCCAGTTCTTCCAGCAGAACCCGCCACCAGGCACCTACATCGCCTGGTTGCGCGATTCCGGCAAGATCGCCCAAGGCCCACGTGAACACAGCGTGCGCCCGGGCGAGACGCTGGCGATGATCGCCGTGCGTTACCAGGTCAGCGTGGCCAGCCTGCGCAGCACCAACAACCTCAAGAGCGATGAGCTCAAGGTGGGTCAGCACCTCGACATCCCGGCCACTACCCTGGCGTCCCAGCAATGAGTGGTGGTTCGCGAATCCAGCTGCTCAGCCCGCGGCTGGCCAACCAGATCGCCGCCGGCGAGGTGGTCGAACGCCCTGCGTCGGTGGCCAAGGAGCTGCTGGAGAACAGCCTGGACTCCGGTGCCCGGCGCATCGACGTGGATGTCGAACAGGGCGGCGTGAAGCTGCTGCGCGTGCGTGACGATGGTAGTGGCATCGCCCCGGACGACCTGCCGCTGGCGCTGGCGCGCCACGCGACCAGCAAGATTCGCGAGCTGGAAGACCTTGAGGGCGTGCTCAGCCTGGGCTTTCGCGGCGAGGCGCTGGCTTCGATCAGTTCGGTAGCACGCCTGACCCTGACCTCGCGTACCGCCAATGCCAGCGAAGCCTGGCAGGTCGAGACCGAGGGCCGTGACATGCTCCCGCGGGTGCAGCCGGCGGCGCACCCGGTCGGCACTTCCGTCGAAGTGCGCGACCTGTTCTTCAACACTCCGGCCCGGCGCAAGTTCCTCAAGGCCGAAAAAACCGAATTCGATCATCTGCAGGAAGTGATCAGGCGCCTGGCGCTGGCGCGTTTCGATGTCGGCTTCCACCTGCGTCACAACGGCAAGAGCATCCTCAGCCTGCACGAGGCGCCCGACGAACTGTCGCGTGCGCGACGGGTCGGGGCGATCTGCGGGCCCGGCTTCCTCGAGCAGGCGCTGCCGATCGAGGTCGAGCGCAATGGCCTGCGCCTGTGGGGCTGGGTCGGTTTGCCGACCTTCTCGCGTAGCCAGGCAGACCTGCAGTACTTCTTCGTCAATGGCCGCGCGGTGCGCGACAAGCTGGTCGCCCACGCGGTGCGCCAGGCCTACCGCGACGTGCTGTTCAACGGGCGGCATCCGACCTTCGTGCTGTTCCTGGAACTCGACCCCACCGGTGTCGATGTCAACGTGCACCCGACCAAGCACGAAGTGCGCTTTCGTGAAGGGCGCATGGTCCACGACTTCCTGTACGGCACCTTGCACCGTGCACTGGCCGATGTGCGCCCTGAGGACCAGCTCGCGGCGCCGGCGGCGACCACTGAAATCGTGCGTCCTAGCGGCCTGCAGGCCGGCGAGTTCGGCCCCCAGGGCGAGATGCGCCTGGCCGCCTCGGTGCTCGAGCAGCCCCAGGCGCAACCGCAGCCGTCGTTCTCCAGCGGTGGCGCCGGTGCAGGCTACCAGTACCAATACACGCCGCGCCCGTCGCAGCCGGTGCCGGCAGCCGAGGCGCAAGCGGTCTATCGCGAGTACTTCGCCCCGCTGGAGAACAGCGCCCAGCCAGCTGTGGCGCTGCCGCAAAGCCAGGGTGACATTCCGCCGCTGGGCTATGCCCTGGCTCAGCTCAAGGGCATCTACATCCTCGCCGAGAACGCCGTGGGCCTGGTGCTGGTAGACATGCATGCCGCCCACGAACGGATCATGTACGAGCGCCTGAAGCTGGCGATGGCCAGCGAAGGGTTGAGCGGCCAGCCGTTGCTGGTGCCCGAATCGCTGGCGGTGAGCCAGCGTGAGGCTGACTGCGCCGAGGAGCATGCCCAGACCTTCCAGCGCCTGGGCTTCGAGCTGCAGCGCCTGGGCCCGGAAACCCTGGCGATCCGCCAGATTCCCGCGCTGCTCAAGCAGGCCGAGGCCAACCGCCTGGTGCAGGATGTGCTCGCCGATCTCATGGAGTACGGCACCAGCGACCGCATACAGGCGCACATCAACGAGCTGCTCGGCACCATGGCCTGCCACGGTGCGGTGCGCGCCAACCGACGCCTGGCGATCCCCGAGATGAACGCCTTGCTGCGTGACATGGAAAACACCGAGCGCAGCGGCCAGTGCAACCATGGCCGACCGACCTGGACCCAGATGGGCCTGGATGATCTGGACAAACTTTTCCTGCGCGGTCGATGACATGAGCGGCAAGCCCCCAGCGATTTTTCTCATGGGCCCGACGGCTGCCGGCAAGACCGACCTGGCCATCGCCCTCACCCAGAGCCTGCCGTGCGAGCTGATCAGCGTCGACTCGGCCATGGTCTACCGCGGTATGGACATCGGCACCGCCAAGCCCTCGCCAGAGGTGCTGGCTGCCCATCCGCACCGTCTGGTAGACATCCTCGACCCGGCCGAGAGCTATTCGGCGGCGCAGTTCTGTAGCGATGCGCTGCAGGCCATGGCCGAGATCACTGCGCGCGGCAAGATCCCGCTGCTGGTCGGCGGCACCATGCTGTACTACAAGGCGCTGGTGGACGGCCTGGCCGACATGCCGCCCGCTGATGCCGAGGTTCGTGCCGAACTCGAGGCGCAGGCCCGCGAGCTGGGCCTGGGTGAACTGCACCGGCAGTTGGCCGAGATCGACCCGGTATCGGCGGCGCGCATTCATCCGAACGATCCGCAGCGGCTGATCCGTGCGCTTGAGGTGTACCGGGTGAGCGGCCAGAACATGACTGCCCACCGCGAGCGTCAATCAGCCGAAAGCCGCGGTTCAGACGCAGGCGCGGGCGGGCATTTGCCCTATACTGTCGCCAGTCTGGCGATTGCGCCTACAGATCGTCACATTTTGCATGAGCGAATTGCGCTACGATTTTCGCAGATGCTGGAACAGGGCTTCGTCGACGAGGTCCGAGAGCTGCGGGCCAGAAGTGACTTGCATGTCGGGCTGCCGTCTATACGGGCAGTGGGGTACAGGCAGGTATGGGACTATCTGGACAGCAAACTGACAGCCGAGCAGATGCGCGAACGCGGTATCATCGCCACCCGCCAGCTGGCCAAGCGGCAGTTCACCTGGTTGCGTAGCTGGTCCGACGTACATTGGCTGGACAGTCTGGCCTGCGACAATCTGTCCCGCACCTTGAAATACCTGGAATCGGTCTCCATATTGAGCTGAGTCCCTGCAATTGCCGTCTATTCTTGCGACTGACGGCCTTAATGAACGAATTTTTTCAGTTTTTTACTATTGATCCTTACAGGAGTGCGGCATATGTCAAAAGGGCATTCGCTACAAGACCCTTACTTGAACACCTTGAGAAAAGAAAAGGTCCCGGTTTCGATCTACCTGGTCAACGGCATCAAGCTGCAAGGCCAGATCGAGTCCTTCGACCAGTTCGTCGTGCTGCTGAAGAACACCGTCAGCCAGATGGTCTACAAGCACGCGATTTCCACTGTCGTACCTGCCCGTCCGGTTCGTCTGCCAAGCCCGTCCGATTCCGAACACGGCGACAGCGAGCCAGGCAACGCCTGATAGGAGCCTGCATTGTTCTTTGAGCGCCACGGTGGTGGTGAACGGGCGTTGCTCGTTCACTTGGAAGGTCAGAACCCTGAGGCGCGCGAAGACCCGCAGGAGTTTCAGGAGCTGGCACTGTCGGCCGGAGCGGACATCGTCCACCTGGCTACGGTTGCCCGGCACCAGCCCACAGCCAAGTTTCTGATCGGCAGCGGCAAGGTCGAGGAACTGCGCGACCTGGTCAAGGCCGAAGAAGCCGACCTGGTGATTTTCAATCACACCCTCACGCCCAGTCAGGAGCGCAACCTCGAACGCGTCTTCGAGTGCCGCGTGCTTGACCGTACCGGCCTGATTCTCGATATCTTCGCCCAACGAGCACGTACTCACGAAGGCAAGCTGCAGGTCGAATTGGCCCAGCTCGAGCACATGAGCACGCGGCTGGTGCGTGGCTGGACCCACCTTGAGCGGCAGAAGGGTGGTATCGGCCTGCGCGGCCCGGGTGAAACCCAGCTTGAAACCGACCGCCGCCTGCTGCGGGTGCGCCTGCGTCAGATCAAGGCGCGTCTGGAGAAGGTGCGCAGCCAGCGCGAGCAGGCCCGACGCGGGCGCAAGCGCGCGGACATCCCTTCGGTGTCGCTGGTGGGCTATACCAACGCCGGCAAGTCCACGCTGTTCAACGCCCTGACGCAATCGGAGGTCTACGCGGCCGACCAGTTGTTCGCCACACTCGACCCTACATTACGCAGGCTCGAACTGGATGACCTGGGGCCGATCGTGCTGGCCGACACCGTGGGTTTCATTCGCCACCTGCCGCACAAGCTGGTCGAGGCTTTTCGGGCTACGCTCGAAGAGTCGAGCAACTCCGACTTGCTGCTGCATGTGATCGATGCGCACGAACCCGAGCGCATGGAGCAGATCGAGCAGGTGCTCGCCGTGCTGGGCGAGATCGGTGCCGAAGGCTTGCCGATCCTCGAGGTCTATAACAAACTCGACCTGCTCGAAGATGTCGAGCCGCAGATCCAGCGCGATGCCGACGGCAAGCCGGAGCGGGTATGGGTTTCGGCCCGCGACGGGCGCGGTCTTGAGCTTGTGGGGCAGGCGATAGCCGAATTGCTGGGGGATGATCTGTTTGTCGGAACCCTGCGCCTGGAACAGCGACTTGCACGCTTGCGCGCGCAATTCTTCGAACTGGGGGCAGTGCAAGGCGAAGAACATGATGAACAGGGCAGCAGCTTGCTGAGCTTGCGTCTGCCACGGGTAGAGCTCAATCGCCTGGTCAGCCGCGCAGGCCTGGAGCCTGAGGTGTTCATCGAGCAACACACTTTGCAATAAATGCCCGTCGAGGTCGCCGGGCAGCCGTGACAGGCATTCTGTAGCATTGGACGGCGCGCCGTGGGCGCGTCTTTGCTTTATCAGATGGAGAGCGCTATGGCTTGGAACGAGCCGGGTGGCAACTCGAACAATCAGGATCCCTGGGGCGGCCGCCGTGGTGGCGGTGGTGGTGGCGACAAGAAGGGACCACCGGATCTCGACGAGGCCTTCCGCAAGCTGCAGGACAGCCTGAACGGCATGTTCGGCGGCAGCAAGAAACGCGGTGGCGGTGGTGACCGCAACATCGGCAAGGGTGGCGGCTACGGCTTGCTGGGCATTGGCTTGGCAGTACTGGCGGCCATCTGGCTGTACAGCGCCGTCTACGTGGTCGACGAGCAGGAGCAGGCCGTGGTGCTGCGCTTCGGCAAGTACTACGAGACCGTGGGGCCGGGCCTGAACATCTACTTCCCGCCGATCGACCGCAAGTACATGGAAAACGTCACGCGTGAGCGTGCGTACACCAAGCAGGGCCAGATGCTCACCGAAGACGAGAACATCGTCGAGGTGCCGCTGACCGTGCAGTACAAGATCAGCAACCTGCAGGACTTCGTGCTCAACGTCGACCAGCCGGAAGTCAGCCTGCAGCATGCCACCGACAGCGCCCTGCGCCACGTCGTGGGCTCCACCTCGATGGACCAGGTGCTGACCGAAGGCCGTGAGCAGATGGCCGTGGATATCCGCGAACGCCTGCAGCGCTTCCTCGACACCTACCGCACCGGTATCACCGTCACCCAGGTCAACGTACAGAGCGCGGCAGCCCCGCGTGAAGTGCAGGAAGCCTTCGACGACGTGATCCGCGCCCGTGAGGACGAGCAGCGTGCGCGCAACCAGGCCGAGTCCTACGCCAATGGCGTGGTGCCTGAGGCCCGTGGTCAGGCGCAGCGCATCATCGAGGATGCCAACGGCTACCGCGATGAAGTGATCGCCCGCGCCAAGGGTGAGGCGGATCGCTTCACCAAGCTGGTCGCCGAGTACCGCAAGGCGCCTGACGTCACCCGTCAGCGTCTGTACCTGGAGACCATGCAGGAGGTGTACAGCAACACCAGCAAGGTCATGGTGGCCACCAAGGACGGGCAGAACAACCTGCTCTACCTGCCACTGGACAAGATGGTCGAAGGCAGCCGCAACACTGCAGCGCCGTCCAGCAGCGTGTCGCCGTCGGTCAACGACGCTGCCACCCGCGCTGTACAGGACCTGCAACAGCAACAACAGCCGCTGCGCACTAGGGAGAGCCGCTGATGAGCAATAAATCGCTGTTCGCCCTGATTGCCGCCGTGGTGCTGGCGATCGTCGCCTGGAACTGCTTCTACATCGTGTCGCAGACCGAGCGGGCGGTATTGCTGCAGTTCGGCCGTGTGGTCCAGGCGGATGTCCAGCCGGGCCTGCATGTGAAGGTTCCGTACGTCAACCAGGTGCGCAAGTTCGACGCCCGTCTGATGACCCTCGACGCCCCGACCCAGCGTTTCCTCACGCTGGAGAAGAAAGCTGTGATGGTCGATGCCTACGCCAAATGGCGCGTGAAGGACGCCGAGCGTTTCTACACCGCGACCTCGGGCATGAAGCAGATCGCCGACGAGCGCCTGTCGCGTCGTCTGGAAAGCGGCCTGCGTGACCAGTTCGGTAAGCGCACCCTGCATGAGGTGGTTTCCGGTGAACGTGACGCGCTGATGGCCGACATCACCGCTTCGCTGAACCGCATGGCTAACAAGGAGCTGGGGATCGAGGTCATCGACGTTCGCGTCAAGGCCATCGACCTGCCGAAGGAAGTCAACCGCAGCGTGTTCGACCGTATGAGCACCGAGCGTGAGCGTGAAGCGCGCGAGCACCGTGCCAAGGGTAACGAGCTGGCTGAAGGTATTCGTGCAGATGCCGACCGTCAGCGCCGTGTGCTGCTGGCTGAAGCCTACCGTGAAGCTGAAGAAACCCGCGGTGATGGCGATGCCCAATCGGCTGCCATCTACGCCAAGGCCTACGGCCAGGACGCTGACTTCTACGTGTTCTACCGCAGCCTGCAGGCTTATCGCGAGAGCTTCGCCAGCAAGAGCGACGTGCTGGTCCTGGATCCGAAGAACGAGTTCTTCCGCTTCCTGGACAAGAGCAAGCCGTAACAGTAAAGACCCCCACCGGGCAGCTAAAACGCCCGGTGGGGTGCATCCCGAATCAAAAGGGGTGTATGATGAGTCAGCCGGGAAATTCCCGGCTTTTTTGCGTCTGCAAGGTTGATTGGCCCCAGGCTTTTTGACGACTTGGACAGGACGCGCGGTTTTTCGAGGGTGTTGGCACGGCGGCGGCGCTGGGATCGGTGCTGCCTGCTGTTGTGCGCCAATGCCTGCTTCACAGACGGCTAACCTGTTGGGCAGCCGCCCGGACCAGAGGGGAAATGGCGTAATGGCAACGGTAGACCGCTGGCTTCTGCCAGATGGCATCGAGGAAGTACTGCCACCTGAAGCGGCGCGCATCGAGATTGCGCGTCGCCAGGTGTTGGACCTGTTCCAGAGTTGGGGTTATGAACTGGTCGTCACCCCACATATCGAGTACCTGGAGTCGCTGCTCACCGGCGCCGGCCAGGACCTGGATCAGCGTACCTTCAAGGTGGTCGACCCGCAGTCCGGTCGCCTGATGGGTTTCCGTGCCGACTTCACGCCGCAGGTGGCACGCATCGACGCCCACACCCTGCGCCGCGAAGGCCCGAGCCGCCTGTGCTATGCCGGCAGTGTGCTGCACGCCGAGCCGCGTGCGCTGTCGACCTCGCGCAGCCCGATCCAGTTGGGCGCCGAGCTGTATGGCGACGCCAGTCCGACCAGCGACGTCGAAGTGATCAGCCTGATGCTGACCACCTTGCAACTGACTGACGTTGCCGATGTGCACATGGACCTGGGTCACGTCGGTATCTACCGCGGCCTGGCCCGTGCCGCCGGCCTGTCGGGCGCGGTCGAGCAGCAGTTGTTCGATGCGCTGCAGCGCAAGGCTGTCGATGAAGTTCACGAGCTGACCGCCGACCTGCCGAAAGACCTGGGCAACATGCTGCGTGCCCTGGTCGAACTGTGCGGTGGTCGCGAAGTGCTGGCCGACGCCCGTGTGCGTCTGGGCCGAGCCCCGGCCAGCGTGCTGGCGGCCCTGGACGACCTGCTGGCGATCGCCGATCGCCTGGCAGCGCGTTATCCGGACCTGCCGCTGTACTTCGACCTGGGCGAGCTGCGCGGCTACAACTATCACACCGGCGTGGTGTTCGCGGTGTTCGTACCCGGGGTCGGCCAGTCGATCGCCCAGGGCGGGCGCTACGATGACATCGGCGCCGACTTTGGCCGGGCACGTCCGGCCACCGGTTTCTCAACGGATTTGAAGACCCTGGTCACACTGGGGCGAGCGGAGGTCGTATTGCCTTCTGGCGGCATCTGGATGCCGGACAGTGGCGACGCGGCCCTCTGGCAGCAGGTCTGCCAGTTGCGCAACGAGGGCCAGCGCGTGGTCCAGGCACTGCCTGGCCAGCCGCTGAGTGCTGCTCTCGAGGCGGATTGTGATCGGCAATTGATTCAGCAAGACGGGCGCTGGCAGGTTCTGCCGCTGACCCATTGAGATTCTTCGCCGGCAATGGGCCGGCAACCAAGTTGCGTGAATGAGGACAAGTGTTATGGGTAAGAATGTCGTCGTCCTGGGCACCCAATGGGGTGATGAGGGCAAAGGCAAGATCGTCGATCTGCTGACCGAACATGCTGCCGCCGTCGTGCGTTACCAGGGCGGCCACAACGCGGGCCACACCCTGGTGATCAACGGTGAGAAGACCGTTCTGCACCTGATCCCGTCGGGTATCCTGCGTGAAGGCGTACAGTGCCTGATCGGCAACGGCGTCGTCGTCGCGCCGGACGCCCTGATGCGCGAAATCACCAAGCTGGAAGAGAAGGGCGTACCGGTTCGCGAGCGTCTGCGCATCAGCCCGGCTGCTCCGCTGATCCTGTCGTACCACGTGGCGCTGGACCAGGCCCGTGAAAAGGCCCGTGGCGAAGCCAAGATCGGCACCACCGGCCGTGGTATCGGCCCAGCCTACGAAGACAAGGTCGCCCGTCGCGGCCTGCGCGTGGGTGACCTGTTCCACCGCGAGCGTTTCGCCGCCAAGCTCGGTGAGCTGCTGGACTACCACAACTTCCAGCTGGTCAATTACTACAAAGAGCCGGCCATCGACTTCCAGCAGACCCTCGACGAGTGCATGGCCTATGCCGAGCAGCTCAAGCCGATGATGCTCGACGTCACCGCCGAACTGCACAACCTGCGCCGTGCCGGCAAGGACATCATGTTCGAAGGCGCCCAGGGCTCGCTGCTGGACATCGACCACGGCACCTACCCGTACGTCACCAGCTCGAACACCACTGCCGGCGGCATCTCCACCGGTTCCGGCGTTGGCCCGATGTACCTGGACTACATCCTCGGTATCACCAAGGCCTACACCACCCGCGTGGGTTCCGGTCCGTTCCCTACCGAACTGTTCGACGAAACCGGTGCTACCCTGGCCAAGCGTGGCCATGAGTTCGGCTCCACCACCGGTCGTGCCCGTCGTTGCGGCTGGTTCGATGCCGTGATCCTGCGTCGTGCCATCGACGTCAACAGCATCTCGGGCATCTGCCTGACCAAGCTGGACGTGCTGGACGGTCTGGAAACCATCAACATCTGCGTCGGCTACAAGAACGAGAACGGTGCGGTGATCGACGCGCCTTCCGATGCCGACAGCTATATCGGCCTGGAGCCGGTGTACGAAGAGATGCCAGGCTGGAGCGAATCGACCCTGGGCGTGAAAACCCTGGAAGAGCTGCCGCAGGCCGCGCGCAACTACATCAAGCGCATCGAGGAGCTGGTCGGCGCTCCGATCGACATCATCTCCACCGGCCCGGACCGCAACGAGACCATCGTGCTGCGTCATCCGTTCGCCTGATCTGCCTTCTGGCTGATCCAGCGCCGCAGCCCTGCAAGGGGTTGCGGCGTTTTTGTTCCTCGCTGCAGTGGTCTTTCGCGGGTAAGCCCGCTACCACGGTTCATCGTGCTGCTAGACCTTGGCGTATTTCCCTCCTGCTTCAGGCATGACCCTTGCTGTAAGAAGCTTCTGTAGATGCCATCAAAGTAATGGCGCCAGAAACACGGGGGTTCAAACGTGTCTGCCATCCTCTCTCTGTTACGAAGCCGCCTCCTGCGGCCTGTTTTTGTTGCACTTGGTATCGCTCTTCTGGTGCAGGTCGTGGTCGCCGTCGTGCTGACCCGCAGCACCGTCACTGCACTGGAGGCCGATTTGGGCGAACGCCTGGGGGCTGACAGTCGCAAGCTGGCAGGTGAGCTGGAGCAGGCGGGGCAAGATGTGCGCTCCGGTCTCGACAGCCTCTCGGCCAGTACCCGGCAACGCCTGAGCGCGGGGCTTTCCACGCGATTGCAGAGCGAACAGCAACAGCTACGCACCACACTGGAGCAAAGCCTCAAGGAGTCGGCCAACGACATGGCCGAGTTGCTGGCCTCGGTGGCACCGAGGGCGATCTGGGACAATGACGTCCCCACGCTATCTGACTTCGCTCGTCGCGCGCAGCGCAATCCCAACGTGCTGTTCGTGATCTACGACAACGCCGAGGGCGAGCACCTTACCCGTTACCTCAACCGCCAGAACCCGATCAATCAGGCACTGATGGAAAAGGGCCAGGGCGAGCGGGCGCTGGACAAGGTGCTCGACGCTGCGCGCCGGGATCCATCGGTGTACTTCGTCGAGGCTTCGATCAGCCCCAATGGCGCCCAGATCGGCAAGGTACTCATGGGGGTCTCCACCGCCGCCGTCGATCAAGAGCTCAAGGCGCTCGACCAGCGCTTTGCCGCCCTGATCGCCAGTAGCGAACAACTGGTCGGCGAGAGCCTCGGCGCTGCCGCAGCGGATAGCGGCAAGACCCTGCAGGCTCGTCTTGAGACGGCGCAGAACAGCGCCACTGCCATGCAGGCCAATACCGCGCAGACGGTTCGCGACGCGGCCGGCGAGCTGCGTTGGCGCATCGGCGTCGGCCTGGTGCTGGTCGGGCTTGGCGTGCTGTTGGTGGTTGCCGTGGTGCTGGGGCGGCGGGTGGTCAGCAAGCTGCGCCTGTTGATCGCTGCCCTCGACGACCTGGCGGCCGGGGAGGGCGACCTGACCAAGCGGGTGGCGCTCGACAGCCGTGACGAGATCGGCGACATGGCGTCGGCAGTCAACCGCTTCGTCGACAAGCTTCAGCCGATCGTCCGCGAAGCCGGTGAAGTGGCCCAGCGTACCGGGGTGGAGATCGGCACCATGGCCGAGCGTAATGCGGGGGCCGATGCAGCGGCAGCGTTGCAGCGCGACGAGGTGGCGGCGAGTCTGCGCGACCTGTCGAGCATGGCCGACGAGGCCCAGGCCGAGAGCCACGCCATGCAGGCGGCGCTGCAGCAGGTCGTGGATATCCGCCAGGCTACCGACGAGAACAGCCGTGCCTCGACCCAACTGGCCAAGCTGATCGAGAAGCTGGCGGGAGAAGTGGAAAGCGGCTCGCAGGTCATCGAGCGCCTTGCCAAGCAGAGCGAGCAGATCGAAGTAGTGCTGACCGTGATTCATGGCATCGCCGAGCAGACCAACCTGCTGGCACTCAATGCGGCGATCGAGGCAGCGCGGGCCGGCGAGACAGGGCGTGGTTTTGCAGTGGTGGCCGATGAAGTGCGGGCCCTGGCGAGCAAGACGCAGAGCTCCACCGGCGATATCCAGGCGCATATCGTTGCCTTGCAGCAGGGGGCGAAAGAGGCTGTGGCCACCATCGGCCAAGCCGGGCGTCAGGCCAGCGAAGGGCTGCTGGTGCTGCGCGATAACGAACGTCGCCAGCAGTCGGTGCAGGCGGCGGTGGAGCAGGTGCATGCCGCAATCGGCCTGGCGACTCGCGCCGCCGAACAGCAAGCCAGCGGCGCCCAGGCGGTGCGGGGGCGGGTCGAGAATATCCACGCGCAGGCAGAGCGCTCGGCCGAAGTGGTGATGCAGACCACTGCCAGCAGCAAGGTGCTGGATGATCTGGCGGCGCAGTTAAGGGCGAGCCTGGGGCAGTTCAGGGCTTGAGCAGGTGTCGATCCAGACAGGCACGAGATATCGTTGAGTTGCGCAGCGGCGGCAGCATTCTCGTAACGCTGTGCTTGTAGCGTCAGCGGTACGGTGCCGAACCGACGGGCTGGCCGCGCGATAAATATCGCGCGACAGCATTCGTCAACGTTGTGGCAAATTGATATCGCTCAATGCCCGGTTGTTGTAGCTTCGCTAGGCTCGCACCTTTCTGGGTGCGGCTGGGGCGGCTTCACACTCATGGAGAGAATAATTAATGCAATGGATGGGCGACATGCTGTCGGCGGTTTATGACGCGCGCGATACGCAAACGTTGTTGGAAGAGGTCAAGGCAGCCGCACGCCATCTGGGCTTCGATTACTGTGCCTATGGCCTGCGCACGCCGCTGCCAGTCACCAAGCCACGGATCTTCATGCTCAGCAACTACAGCCGGCCATGGTGTGATCATTACCATGCCAATGGTTACCTGCTTCTTGATCCGACGGTCCGCCACTGCCAGCGCTCGATGCAGCCAGTGGTCTGGGGCGACGAAATATTTGCCGACGCTCCGCAATTGTGGGATGAGGCGCGCCAAGCCGGTCTTCGCCACGGGTGGGCACAATCGTGTCTGGAGGGGAGCAAGGGCGGGGGGATGCTGACCCTGGCGCGCTCCGGTGAAGGCATCGGCGAAGGTGAGTTGCGTGCCCATGAGACGCGGATGCGCTGGCTGGCGAATGTCGCCCACCAAGGCTTCTCGCGGCTGCTGTCGGATTCCTGGCAACCGCAGCCGCAGTCCCCGCTTTCCGAACGGGAGCGCGAAGTGCTGCGTTGGGCTGCCGATGGCAAGACGCTCAACGAGGTTGCCGACATCCTCACCTTGTCGATTGAAACGGTGAAATTCCACACCCGCAATGCCGGCGCCAAACTGGGCGCTGCGAATCGTACGGCAGCGGTAGCGCGGGCGGCGCTTCTGGGGTTGCTGGCCTAGCGCGAACGCCCTGCGCTTATGTGCAGAAGTACCCTGCCAAATAGTGCAGTTTTGCTATCACCCTACTTCGAGTCGAATACGCGTCCTTTCCACATTGGCCGGAGGACGCGAGATGGAGATCGTCGTTGGAACACAGCAGGAGCTAGGGCAGACGCGCTTGCAGCAGATGGACCGTTATCGTTATCGGGTATTCGTCGACACCCTGGGTTGGGAGCTGGCTTGTGATCCAGGTCGCGAGCGTGATCAGTTCGACCATGACGAGACGCTCTATGTGCTTGCCTGCAACGATCAGGAGCAGGTCATAGGCACCGCGCGCTTGCTGCCAACCAGCCAACGCTACCTGCTTGCAGAGGTGTTCCCGCAGTTGATGGGCGATCAGACACTGCCATGTGATTCGCGTATCTGGGAGCTGTCGCGCTTCTCCGCCATGGACTTTGGCCTGGCCGGGACGAGCTCTGGCGGCCAATTTTCCTCCGTCGTTGCCACACAGTTGCTGGATGCCGTGTTGCGCTGCGCGGCCGCTCGGGGCGTGCGGCAGTTGATCACCGTGTCACCACTGGGCATCGAGCGGTTGCTGCGCCGTGCAGGCTATCGCGCCCGTCGAGCCGCGGCGCCGATGCGCGTGGGCGATCATTGGCTGTTCGCCTGCTGGATCGACGTCCCGACCCAGGCCTGCACAATTGGGGAGGTTACAGATGCCGCGGACTATCGTTCAATCCACCGCGCCGCATAGAAGCCCCTGGCTGCGGCCTGGACACCATCACTTGAAAGGACTTCTCCATGGATAACATTCTGGTCGTAATCGGTCATCCTGACTTGAGCAGCTCGCGGGCCAATGCCGCCATCGTCGAAGCCCTGCAAGGCAGCAATGTCACACTGCACCCCCTGTCGGCGGCATTGGGCAGCAATGGCTTCGACATTGCCGCCGAGCAGAAGCTGCTGTGCGCCCATGAGCGTATCGTGCTGCTGTTCCCGCTTTACTGGTACTCGTGCCCGGCATTGATGAAGCGCTGGATCGACGATGTCTTCACGCCCGGTTTTGCCTATGCACGCGGTGGCGACAAGCTGCAGGACAAGGAGTTTCTGATCGTCACCACCGTCGGGGCGCCAGCGTCCGGCTACCGCGCGGGCGGGTTCAACCGGTTCACGCTGGATGAGCTTCTGCGACCGCTGCAGCAGACCGTCGCCTACGTGAAAGGTCATTACCTGCCGCCGATTCCGTTGTTCGAGTCGGTGTTCATCGCCGATGAGCCGCTGGACGAGTCGGCGCGTGAAATCGCGGGCTTGATCACCAGCCGCCAGGAGTCGCCCGACGAGGCCTACGAGAAGCTCCTGCTCAAGGCCGAATTGGCTGCCATCGCCCTGCTGCAGCAATGACTGGGGCGTGCAGATGATGCCAGCGGCCCTGATTTGCGCCCCCAAGGATGTTCGTCTGGTCGCCGAGCTTGCGCAGCTGGATTTCCTGCACTGCGCTGCGGTGCGCGTCGGTGGGCGCATCACGGCCCTGCAGGCTTACTGCGCGATGACTGCGCATATCCCGGCGTGGCTGTCTGCGGCTTTTCGCCTTCGTGACTTCGTTTCCCGCCGGTTTCGGGTGGCCGACATCCATGGTTTTACACCCCGAACGGCCGAGCGGGAACCTGCGGTGGGCGAGCGCCTCGACTTCTTCACGGTGGAGGCGATCGATGCGCATCGGCTGGTCCTCACCTCCCGCGATACGCATCTGGCGGTCATGGTCTGCCTCGATCTCACACCTGCGGGCGAGGGGGGGCAGCGCTTGAGCGTGACGACCTCCGTCCAGCGATACAACGCCTTTGGAAGGCTCTACATGATCCCGGTCGGCCCTGCGCACGGCCCCATCGTCAAGCGCATGCTGAAGAACGCTGTGCTCGCCTTCCCCGTCGAACCCTATTAGGTAATCAACATGGAACGTCAGTTACCCCTGACCCCACAGGTCTTGCACAAGGGCACTGTGGATGACGTACTGCTCTCCGGATTTCAGGATCTTCTGCCGGCTCGTCTGACCCTCGAAGAGACCGACTTCCTGCTCGAGCATCTCGATGAGCGCGGTTGTGCTGTGTTGGGCGCCCTGTATCGCGACGACGATCAAGGTGGCCGGGTGCTTGCCAGCGTCCCCGCCACACTCGGGCAGGAAGACTTCGATTCCCTCGACAGTTTCGAAATGAATGCCCAGGGCTACTATGCGTTGCACGAGGGGGGCTATCGACTGTCCGCCGCCTGGCTGCCGCGCCAGGTCGAGTGCTACCTGCAGAGGCGTTTCGGGTTGCCGGTAGCAGATTCGGCGTTGGTCACTCAATTGGCCGACACGCTGCACGCGCTGCCGGGCTGGACACGTGCCAACCTGTCGTCGTACGGCCTGATGAACGACACCAACAACTACTTTTTCTACAACAAGCCCCATGAGCACGTGCCTGGCCTGATGCTGATCGAAGTGGCTCGTCAGGCGATGTACCACTATTTCTACAGCCATTCGGGTTACCGGCGCGGTGAAGTCTCGATCTCGATCGAAGACTTGTCCGTCTCCTTCAACAACTACACCGAGTCCACCTATGCGGTGGAGGTCGTGGTCCAGCACAGCGCTGGCGAAAAGCGCGCCCAGCCCCGGACGGTGGACAAGACCGCGATGTTCTTCCAGAACGGTAATCTGGTCACCACGCTGCGCCTGCGTGGCAGTGCGATCAAGATGCCGCTGTTCAAGCGCATGCGCACGGTCAACTTTCCGGAGAACCACTGGTTCGCCCCCTCCGACCGGGTGTTGCCGCAGGTCTTGTTGCACACGGCGCAAGGCACGGCAGTCGAAGGGTTGCTCGAGCATGTTTCACTGCGGGCGGTGAGGTTCCGCATGAAGGAAAACGCGCAGGCCCCTGAGGTGGTGCAACTGTCCATCTATGTACGGGACATGGGTTTCCTGAGCTTCCCGATCGCAGAATGCCGACCTTCGCAACAGCCCTCGGTGCAACTGGCCGTATTCGCCAAGCTCGATCGCGCCACCCTGTCGACGCTCAAGGAAGTCATCAAGTGCCATTGCTTCCACGAGCCCTTGCAGGAGCTGTCGGTGGCTGCCCAGGCGAGCAATGATGCCCAGGGCACGCCTTGCAATGATCGGCAGAGCGGGTAACTGGCGTGGCCTCGGGATACCCGTTGACACGCCAGTCGATCACCCTCGGACGACACCTGAACCTGAAGAACCGTGTGTACTTCGCACCCATGGGTATCGATCTGGGTCGTGAAGGTTGCCTGACGCCGCAGATGCTGACCTTCTACAAGGGCATCATCGACGGAGGCTGCGCCATGGTGGTGTTGGCCAACTCAGCAGTCGATGCATCCACGCGGCTGCACGAGGGAGGGTTGTGCCTGTACGAGCAGCGTCACGTCGAGCACTTGGCGCCGCTGATCGACTACGGGCGGGAAAATGCCTGCCCTGTGGTCGTGCAATTGCAGCACTACGGCAGCCAGGGCGATCTGGCGCGCAGTGGCGGTGTTCTGCTGACGCCCAGCCGGGCGGTGGGTAGTCGAAGCCGTCGCGGTACGAGGGTCATGACTCACGAGGACGCCCGCAGCGTCTGTGCCCAGTTCGCCAATGCCGCACGTCTGGCGCAGCAAGCCGGTGCGCGCATGGTGCAATTGCAGGCCTCCAATGGCTACCTGTTGAGCAGCTTCCTCTCGCCCTACAGCAACCGACGAACGGATCGCTACGGCGGCTCGCCGTTGCGCCGGGCCCGTCTGCTGCTGGAGGTCATGGACGCGATCGTGGAGGCAACCCAGGGCGGAATCGACATCTCCGTGCGTCTGGGTATCGATGATTGCCTGGGTGACAAGGGGCAGCAACCGGCACTGCTCGAGCAGGTGGTCCCTGCGCTGGAGCGTGCAGGTGTGGCGGCCTTGATGTGTTCGGCGGCAATCAAGGAAACGTTCCACTACATGCTGCGTGCCGATCCGCGTGTTCACGCCATGCTGGTGCATGGCGTGAAGCACATCCGCGAACTGACGTCGCTCCCGGTCGGCTTTGCCGGCTTCACAGGCTCGCTGGCCCAGGCCGAGGCCTTGCTCGAGCTGGGCGTCACTGACCTGGTGGGCATGAGTCGTGCCCTGTTCGCTGACAACGACCTGGTGAACAAGTCGTTGCAGGGCAAGCCGGGAAGCGTTCAGGCCTGTCGATTCGAGGGCAACTGTTTCCGTGACAAGAGCAATCCCCAGCTGGATCGCGTGTACTGCTGCGTCAATGAGCGGTACAAGCGGCCAGCCTCTATTCGATATGACTAAGGAGAGTCCAGATGCAGTTCCAGGGAAAGACCATCGTTGTCACCGGTGGCAGCAGTGGTATCGGCCTGAGCATTTCCCGGCGGCTGAGCGAGGAGGGGGCGCGCGTCGTCGTGCTTGGGCGCAGCCTGGAGAAGGGGCGTTCGGCGCTTGAGCAACTGGGCGCGCAGGCCAGTTTCATCCCGTGCGATGTCGCTGAGCCTGGCGCGGTGCGCGATGCCTTCGCCGAGATCGAGGCGCGTTTCGGCGGACTCGACCATGCCGTCAATGCCGCGGGTATCACAGCACCGTATGCACAGGTCGCCGACCTTCAGGTACAGGACTGGGAGCGGGTCGTGCGTATCAATCTGAACGGCCCGTTGTATTGCCTGCAACATGAGTTGCGGTTGATCGCCAGGAAGCCAGGCGGCTCGATCGTCAATCTGTCCTCCTGCGCGGGGGTGATGGCCATGCCCAACCAGGCTGCTTATGTGGCGAGCAAGGCAGGGCTCAACGCCCTGACCCAAGTGGTGGCGATGGAGAATGCCTGCGACCGCGATGGACGCCACGCGGTGCGTGTCAATGCGGTAGCGCCAGGGCCGATTCTTGGCGGGATGAATTCTCCGGAACGGCTGGCGGCCAATCCTGCGGGCACCGAGCGCAAGATCAACGCCACTGTCATGAAGCGCTTCGGCGAGGCAAGCGAGGTGGCTGCTGCAGTGCTGTTCCTGCTTGGCGACGGCGCCAGCTACATGACTGGCAGCGTGTTGAGCGTCGATGGCGGTTATCACATCGGCAAGTTCGAGTGAGGCGCTGATGGCTCACATATTCATTACGGGCGTCAGTTCGGGCATCGGGCTGGCACTGGCCAGGTTGCACCTTGAGCGGGGCGATGAGGTCTGGGGTATTTCGCGACGGATACCAACGGCGCTGCTGGAGCATCCGCGCATGCATTTCCGGGCGCTGGATCTTTGTGCGGGCGAGGCTGTCCAGCCTGTTCTGCAGGCCTTCATCGGTGAGACGACATTCGAAACGGCCTACCTTAACGCCGGAACATTCGGTAGCGCGCCGGAGCTTGCGAGCAATACGCCAGTGGAATCCTTCCGCTCGGTGCTGGAGCTCAACCTGGTGGCGGTGAAATGGGTGCTTGACCTGCTGTTGTGCCGACAGGCCAAGGTTAGCCAGGTGGTGTTCTCGGCCTCGGTTTCAGGCATCCGTCAGCGCGCAGGCATGCTTTCCTACAGCGTCTCTAAAGCCGCCCTCAACGCCCTGGCCAAGGTCTACCAGTTGGAGAATCCGCAGGTGTTCTTTGCGGTGCTGGGGTTATGCAATGTCGCCACCACCGTGGCGCAAACCATCCTGCAGGCCGACGAGCGCTTTCCCGAACTGGTGGCCTTGCGAGAGCGCTCGACGCAGCCGGGGTACATCGTCAGCGCACAACAACGCGCCGCGCAAATCGTCGACCTGCTTGGCCGGCGTCGCGCAATCGCGCTGCAATCAGGACAATTCTACGAAGTCAGAGAGCTTCTCGAACGCATGCACATGGAGGTTTGCCAATGAATCAATCCCGTTACGCCAACATCGTCCGGATCGGCGCGATCTATGACATCGTCGCCACCCTGCCATTTGCCGTTCCATTGCTGAGTGCCTGGGCATTCCAGCTTTTTGCAGGGCTCGATGCCTGGCTTGGCCTGGGTACGTCCTTCAGCGTGCTCGACCCCACCTCGATGTTCTTCATCAATCTAGGTGCCCTGGCTTATGTCATCTGGGGTGTGGCGCGCCTGCGCGAACCTTCGGTGGCCAATGGTCGACTCGATGCGTTGCTGCGTCTGTTGGTCGTCGGTCTGCAGATGGTGGCTCTGAGCCAGGGAGCGACGCCGATCCTTTGGGGGCTGGCGGTGGTTCTGTCGATTTTCGCGGTATTGCAACTGCGCAGACCGAACCATGCCGTTAGTGCCGCAGCGGAAAAACGCGCGCTGGGCTATTGAATGGCTGTGCCCGGGCCGCCTGCGCCCGGGCCTCGATGCTACGCCTTGTTCAGGTACATCCGCGTGGTCAGCAGGTATACCGGCAATCCCGATACCAGGATCAGCAACGCCGCATAGGGCGCTGCCGCTGCGAACTCGACGTTGGCCGTGTGCGCCCAGACTTCCGTGGCCAGGGTGGTCATGCCCGTGGGGCTGAGCAGCAGGGTCGCGGTCAGCTCCTTCATGGCGTCCAGGAACACCAGGGCGAAGGCCGCCGCCAGTGCCGGGAAGATGATCGGAAGGGTGACCCGGCAGAACGCCGCGAAGCTGCTGGCGCCCAGGGTGCGGGCGGCTTCCTCGAGTGTCGGCGAGGCCTTGTTCAGCGCTGTGCGCACTGGCGCCTGGGCCAGGGGCAGGAAGAGCAGGGCGTAGGCCAGGATCAGCAGTGCAGTGGTCTGGTAAAGCGCCGGCACGTAGTGCAGGGCGAAGAACACCAGGGTCAATGCGATCACCAGGCCCGGCAGAGCATGCAGCAGGTAGGGCAGGCGTTCGGCCCAGATCGCCAGACGGCCTTTGTAGCGCACCACCAGGAAGCTGATCGGCAATGCCAGTACCACGCAGAAGCCAGCACCACCAAGCGATACCGACAGAGAGGTCAGCAAGGCCTTGCCGATCGCCGCGACCGGGAAGGCTGCCGATGAGCCGACACTCAGCCAGTAGCCGAGCATGGCCAGCGGAATCCCGCTGCCCAACACCGCCAGTCCAAGGCAGAACAGTTGTGCCGGCAGGCTCCAGCCTTTGAGTCGCAATGGCTGTGCACGACGCGCCACGCCCTGGCCGATGCGCACGTGGCGGGCCTTGCCGCGTACGCGCAGTTCCAGCCAAAGCATCACCAGGCACAGTGCCAGCAGCACAGCCGAGAGCATTGCCGCGTTAGCGTTGCTGAACTCCAGTTCGAACTGCTGGTAGATCGCCGTGGTGAAGGTCTGCAGGCCGAGGATCGACAGTGCGCCGAACTCCACCAGCATGTGCAGGGCGATCAGCAACGCACCGCCGAGCATGGCTGGCCACAGCAATGGCAGGGTGACTTTGAGGAACACGCCCCAGCGGCTGCAACCGAGGGTGCGCGCCGACTCCTCCAGCGAGGTGTCCAGATTGCGCAGGGTCGCTGCCACCGGCAGGAACACCAGCGGATACTTTGACAGCGCCATCACCAGGATCGCCCCGCCGAGCCCTTCGAAGTCCGAGCTCAGCGACACCCAGGTGAAGCTGCTGACGAACGACGGTACGGCAAACGGCAGGCACAACACCACGCCCCACAGGCGGCGCCCGCGCAGGTCGCTGCGTTCGAGCAGCCAGGCCAGCGCCAGGCCGACCACCATGCACACCAGGGTGACACCGACCATCAGCAGCAAGGTGTTGCGCAGCAACCCCCAGACGAAGGGGCGCCAGAGCAGGCGCAGGGCTTCATGCCAGCCGGCTTCCCAGGCTTTGATGGCGACATACAGCAATGGCAACAGGCTCATCGCCACCAGGAACAGCACAGGCAGCACCACCCACACGGAGGGGCGCTTGCGGCGTGGCACGAAGCGTACCAGGGCCGGGTCGGGCGCGGCGGCAGTCATCAGAGCAGACCGACCTCGCGTTCGAGCTCGATGGCTTCTTCGGCATTGCCGAGGTCTGCCGGGCTGATCTTCGGTGGGCGCAGCTCTTCGAACGGCTTCAGACCGCGGTCAGACACCATGCCTTTGTGCAGTGGATATTCGGCGGTGGTCTGGGTGATCACGCGCTGGCCTTCTTCGCTGGCCATCCAGTTGAGCAGCGCTTGGGCTTCCTTGGGATGCTTGCTGGCCTTGACCGCTGCGGCGCCGGAAATGGTGACCAGGTTGCCGGCATCGCCATCGGCCAGGTAGTACAGCTTGGAGTCGAGCTTGCCGCGCTCGCGCTCCAGGGCGTACCAGTAATAGTTGTTCACCAGCACGGCAGCGACTTCGCCTTTTTCCACCGCTTTCAGGGCGACCATGTTGTTGGTGTAGGTCTTGCCGAACGCCTTCAGGCCGGTGAGCCATTCTTCGGTGGCTTCGCGCCCGTGCATCTTGAGGATGGCCACGGCCTGTTCCTGGAAGGCGCCGCTGGTCGGTACGTAACCGACGCGGCCGTCCCACTCAGGATCGGCAAAGTCCATCACGGTGGTGGGTAGGTCTTTCTCGTCGATCTTCTTCGGGTTGTAGACCACCACGCGGGTGCGCGCGGTCACGCCCATCCAGGTGCCGTTGGCACCCACGTATTCCTTGGGCAGCATGTCCAGGGTGGCGTCGTCGATTTTCGCCAGCAGGCCCAGTTCGCCCAGGTTGTTCAGGGGTGGGGATTCTTCGGTGTAGATGACGTCGGCAGGCGAGCGTGTGCCTTCCTCGATGATCTGGCTGGCCAGCTGGTTGCTGCTGCCCTTGCGGATATTGATGTGGATACCGGTCTTGGCCTCGTAGGCCTTGGCGATGGCTTCGCCGATTTCCTTGTGCTGGCCGTTGTACAGGGTCAGGCTGACCGGTTCGTCTGCCAGGGCGGCCGGCGCGCCAATCACCAGGCCCAGGACAGCGGCGGCCAAGGTGCGCATCAGCGGTTTCGGGCGGATCGTCATGCGGGTACTTCCTCGCTTACGGCTACATATTTCGAAACAATGGTAAACGAAATCGTTTCTCATGTGGCCGTATGAGGGCAAATAGTCGGGGGGAGGCGGATGCTGGCGCGGCGGGAGGGCAAAAAACGCAGGCAAGAAAAAACCCACTAGCAAGCTAGTGGGTTTTTATATGGTGCCCAGGAGAAGACTCGAACTTCCACGACCGTTAAGTCACTGATACCTGAAACCAGCGCGTCTACCAATTCCGCCACCTGGGCAAAGCTTTTACATCTACTGCATGAAACTTGAATCGTGTTGCTGAATGACAGAAAAACCTGCTATCTATCACTCGAAATATTTGGTGCCCAGGAGAAGACTCGAACTTCCACGACCGTTAAGTCACTGATACCTGAAACCAGCGCGTCTACCAATTCCGCCACCTGGGCACACATTTTGTCGAGGTCACATGATGCTTTACATCAGGTTTCATCTCAACTACAACGTCGGCTGTCCGTCGTTGTGGTGCGCACTATACGGATGCCCCTGAGGGCTGTAAAGCCCCGGATCGAAAAAAATTTCAAAAAATTCAAGTTGTTGATTCCAGTGACCTATTGCCGCTGCCGGGGCGCCCGGCAGGGGCTGTCCAAGGCAAAGATTTCCGGTTTCAATACGCGTATGCCAGAATCCCTATCTATATACCCCAAGGTGAACCCCTTCTGATGGCCGATTGGCAATCCCTCGATCCCGAGGCCGCTCGCGAAGCGGAAAAATACGAGAATCCCATCCCCAGCCGTGAGCTGATCCTGCAGCGCCTTGCCGACCGTGGCGAACCCGCCGCGCGCGAGGAGCTGGCGGCAGAGTTCGGTCTGTACGAAGAAGACCAGATCGAGGCCCTGCGCCGCCGTCTGCGCGCAATGGAGCGTGATGGTCAGCTTATCTATACCCGGCGCGGCACCTATGCCCCGGTAGACAAGCTCGACCTGATCTGCGGCCGTGTCTCCGGCCACCGCGATGGCTTCGGCTTCCTGATCCCCGACGACGGCAGCGAAGACCTGTTCCTCAGCCCGGCACAGATGCGCCTGGTGTTCGACGGCGACCGTGGCCTTGCCCGGGTCTCTGGTGTCGATCGCCGTGGTCGCCGCGAAGGCGTGCTGGTCGAGATCATCTCCCGCGCCCATGAAAGCGTGGTTGGCCGCTACTTCGAAGAAGGCGGCATCGGCTATGTGACCCCCGACAACCCGAAGATCCAGCAGGAAGTGCTGGTGACTGCGGGGCGCAACGGCGGCGCCAAGATCGGCCAGTTCGTCGAGATCAAGATCACTCACTGGCCGACCCCGCGGTTCCAGCCGCAAGGTGACGTGGTCGAGGTGATCGGCAATTACATGGCGCCGGGCATGGAGATCGATGTCGCCCTGCGCAGCTACGACATTCCGCACGTCTGGCCCAAGGACGTGATCAAGGAAGCGCGCAAGTTCCGCTCCGAAGTCGAAGAGAAGGACAAGGAAAAGCGCATCGACCTGCGCCACCTGCCGTTCGTCACCATCGACGGCGAGGACGCCCGCGACTTCGACGATGCCGTCTATTGCGAGCCTTTGGGCAAGCTGCGCCTGTTCTCCGGCGGCTGGCGCCTGTACGTGGCGATCGCCGACGTTTCCAGCTACGTGCGCCTGGGCTCGGCCCTGGACGTCGAGGCCCAGCAGCGCGGCAACTCGGTGTACTTCCCCGAGCGTGTGATTCCGATGCTGCCCGAGGAACTCTCCAACGGCCTTTGCTCGCTGAATCCGCATGTCGATCGCCTGGCCATGGTCTGCGAGATGACCATCAACAAGGCCGGCCAGATGGTCGACTACCAGTTCTATGAAGGCGTGATCCACTCCCATGCGCGTCTGACCTACAACAAGGTCAGCAGCATGCTCGAGCACTCCCGCACTCGCGAAGGCAAGGCGCTGCGTGAGGAGTACAGCGCAGTCCTGCCGGACCTCAAGCACCTCTACGCGCTGTACAAGGTGCTGGTCGATGCCCGCCATATCCGTGGTGCAATCGACTTTGAAACCCAGGAAACCCGGATCATCTTCGGCGAAGACCGCAAGATCGACGAAATTCGTCCGACCGTGCGCAACGACGCCCACAAGCTGATCGAGGAATGCATGCTGGCGGCCAACGTCGCCACCGCCGAGTTCCTGCAAAAGCACAACGTGCCGTCGCTGTACCGCGTGCACGATGGTCCGCCACCGGAGCGCCTGGAAAAACTGCGCGCCTTCCTCGGTGAGCTGGGGCTGTCGCTGCACAAGGGCAAGGATCCATCGCCGAAGGACTACCAGGCCCTGCTGGCGAGCATCGCCGGGCGCCCGGACTTCCACCTGATCCAGACCGTCATGCTGCGCTCGCTGAGCCAGGCGGTGTACAGCACGGAGAACAACGGCCACTTCGGCCTGAACTACGAGGCTTACACCCACTTCACCTCGCCGATCCGCCGTTACCCTGACCTGCTGGTGCACCGCGCCATCCGCAGCGTGATCCGCTCGAAGATCGATACTCCGCACGTCAAGCGCGCCGGTGCGATGAGCATTCCCAAGGCGCGGATCTACCCGTACGACGAGAACAGCCTCGAGCAGATGGGCGAGCAGTGCTCGATGACCGAGCGCCGCGCCGATGAAGCCACCCGCGACGTGGTCAACTGGCTCAAGTGCGAATACATGCGCGACCGCGTGGGTGAGACTTTCCCAGGCGTGATCACCGCAGTGACCGGTTTCGGCCTGTTCATCGAGTTGACCGACATCTATGTCGAAGGCCTGGTGCACGTCAGTGCGCTGCCGGGCGATTACTACCACTTCGATCCTGTGCACCATCGCCTGGCCGGTGAGCGTACTGGCCGCAGCTTCCGCCTGGGCGACACCATCGAAGTCAAGGTGATGCGCGTCGACCTCGAGCAGCGCAAGATCGACTTCGAGCTTTCCGAGGCCGCGATCAAGGCGCCGGGCGGCCGCAAGCCGCGTAGCGAATCGGCTGACACCGGCAAGCCTGCGGGCACCAAAGGTTCGGTCAAGTCCGAGCCTGCACCGGCTACCGAGGCGAAGATTTCGCCCAAGCCGCGCAGCCGCAAGAGCGAAGCTTCCGAGGCCTACTTCCCGAAAGATGCCGTGCAGCGTAATGCCGAGGTGCGCAAGAGCCGCGAAATGAAGAAGGCGCTGATGGGGGATGCGCGGCAGCACACCAGTGCCAAGGCCGAGAAGGGCACCAAGGCGTCCGGCAAGACCAAGCATCGCAAAGGCCCGTCGAAGTCCGGCGCGCCACGTAAGGGCAAGAGCGGCAAGTCATGAGTCAGCTGGAAAAAATCTACGGCGTGCATGCCGTGCAGGCGTTGTTGCAGCACCATCCCAAGCGGGTCAAGCAGATCTGGTTGTCGGAAGGGCGTAGCGAGCCACGTCTTCAGACGCTGCTGGCGCTGGCTGCAGAAAACCGCGTTGCGGTCGGCCAGGCCGAGCGCCGTGAGCTGGACGCCTGGGTCGAGGGCGTGCACCAGGGTGTGGTCGCCGAGGTGAACCCCAGCCAAGTGTGGGGCGAGGCGATGCTCGAGGAGTTGCTCGAGCGCACCGAGACGCCGCCGCTGATCCTGGTGCTCGACGGTGTCACCGACCCGCACAACCTCGGCGCCTGCCTGCGCACCGCCGATGCTGCGGGCGCGACGGCCGTGGTGATTCCCAAGGACAAGTCGGCCACGCTCACCGGCGTGGTGCGCAAGGTCGCCTGTGGCGCTGCCGAGGTGATTCCGCTGGTGGCCGTGACGAACCTGGCGCGTACCCTGGAGAAACTCCAGCAGCGTGGCCTTTGGGTGGTCGGCACTGCTGGCGAAGCGGAGCAGGAGATCTATCAGCAGGACCTCACCGGGCCCCTGGTGATGATCATGGGCGCCGAAGGCAAGGGCATGCGCCGCCTGACCCGCGAGCATTGCGACTTCCTGGTGAAGCTGCCGATGGCCGGCAGTGTCAGCAGCCTGAACGTCTCGGTGGCGACCGGGGTGTGTCTGTTCGAGGCGGTGAGGCAGCGTCAGGCCAAGCGTTGAGAGCCTGAAGCGGCGGCGTTCCTTTCGCGGGCAAGTCGGACCGCCGAACCGCCGCTCCCACGGGGCCTGTGCAGGTCTGTAGGAGCGGGCTTGCCCGCGAAAGAGTCACCGCCGCTCTCACATACCCCGCCAATATGTTTCCGACTGTTCAAATAATCGCCAATCACCTTGCTTGTCCAACCCGCCTTCTCTACAATTGCGCCCCTTGCCGGGCTGGCAGGTGCGCATGCGCCTTCCCTCAAGCAAGACATACAGTGTCATTCACTCCTTGTCTGACCAGATTCGCTGGCAGACTACTAACCCGTAAGGAGCATTCATGCGTCATTACGAAATCATCTTCCTGGTTCACCCGGACCAGAGCGAGCAAGTCGGCGGCATGGTCGAGCGTTACACCAAGCTGATCGAAGAAGATGGTGGCAAGATCCACCGCCTGGAAGACTGGGGCCGTCGTCAACTGGCCTACGCAATCAACAATGTTCACAAGGCTCACTACGTGATGCTGAACGTTGAGTGCACCGGCAAGGCCCTGGCCGAGCTGGAAGACAACTTCCGCTACAACGATGCCGTGATCCGTAACCTGGTCATCCGTCGTGACGAAGCCGTTACCGGCCAGTCCGAGATGCTGAAGGCTGAAGAGAACCGCAGCGAGCGCCGTGAGCGTCGCGAGCGTCCTGAGCATGCTGACTCCGCCGATGGCGACGACAGCAATGACAGCGACTCCAGCGATAACGCTGACGAGTAATCCACGGACCTTTAGAGGAGCCTATTAAATGGCACGTTTCTTCCGTCGTCGTAAATTCTGCCGCTTCACTGCTGAAGACGTGAAAGAGATCGACTTCAAAGATCTCAACACCCTGAAAGCTTACGTATCCGAAACCGGCAAGATCGTTCCAAGCCGTATCACTGGTACCAAAGCTCGTTATCAGCGTCAGCTGGCTACCGCTATCAAGCGCGCCCGCTTCCTGGCCCTGCTGCCCTACACCGACAGCCACGGCCGCTGAGACCGGGTCGTCGACAAGCAGTAAGGGATAGGCATGCGAGCGTTGGCTGATTTCATCATGCGCGGTCGTGTGCAGGCCACTGTCGTGGTGGCTGGTTGTGCGGCATTGCCGCTGTTGTTCTGGTTGAGTGCCGCCGCCGGGAGCCTGGTGTTCCTGCGGCGTGGTTTCAAGGACGCATCCTCGGTCATCGTGTGGGGCATCTTGCCCGCGCTGGCCTGGTGGGTCTTCGGCGAGCCGCGCACCTTGATGGTGTTGCTGGGGACGCTGGGGCTGGCTGCGCTGTTGCGCGCCGGGCATTCCTGGAACCGGGTGCTGTTGTCCAGCATCGCCTTGGGCCTGTTGTACGGTGTCATCCTCGGTTCAGTGTTCCGCGAACCGATCGAAGCTCTGGCGCGAGCGCTTGAAAAAGCCCTGCCGCAGATGCTCGACGGTCTCTACCAGCAGTTGACGGTAGAGGAGCAGGCACACCTGGGGGCACTCATCGTACCGGTGCTCAACGGCCTGATTGCAGCTTTGCTGCAGGTCGTCAGCGTTCTGGCCCTGATGTTGGGCCGGTACTGGCAGGCCGCGTTGTACAACCCGGGAGGTTTCGGCCGCGAGTTTCAAGCGGTGCGGATTCCCCTGGTGCCGGCACTGGTGCTGCTGGCGTGCATGGTGTTCGGACCGAACTTCGGTTCCGCCGTCGCCTTGCTTACGCCGCTGTGCAGTGTGCCGCTCATGTTCGCGGGCATCGCCCTGCTGCATGGGCTGGTAGCCCAGAAACGCCTGGCCAGGTTCTGGCTGGTGGGGTTGTACGTCACGCTGGTGCTGTTCATGCAGCTGACCTATCCGTTGCTCGTGGTCTTGGCCATTGTCGACAGCCTGATTGATTTTCGCGGTCGCCACTCCCCCAAGGGGAATGATTCCGCGAACGGTGAAGGTTAAAAGTTAAGAGGTTTTACCAAATGGAACTGATCCTGCTGGAAAAAGTCGCCAACCTGGGCAACCTGGGCGACAAAGTAAAAGTTAAGGCTGGTTACGGCCGTAACTTCCTGCTGCCATTCGGCAAGGCCACCGTTGCCAACGCCGCTAACCTGGCTGCATTCGAAGAGCGTCGCGCAGAGCTGGAAAAAGCCGCTGCCGACAAGAAAGCTTCGGCTGAAAGCCGCGCTGCCCAACTGGCCGAGCTGGAAGTGACCATCACTGCCACCGCTGGCGACGAAGGCAAGCTGTTCGGTTCGATCGGCACCCACGACATCGCTGATGCCCTGACCGCCTCCGGCGTTGAAGTGGCCAAGGCTGAAGTTCGTCTGCCGAACGGCACCATCCGTCAGGTTGGCGAATACGACGTAGCCGTGCACCTGCACAGCGACGTTGAAGCCACCGTACGTGTGGTCGTCGTAGCTGCCTAAGCTGCGCTGACTGACTGGCCCCTCGCGGGCCAGCCGGTTAACATCGGGCACGGTCCTGTTTTTCAGGCCGTGCCCTTTGTCTTTTTGAACCCCCCCAGAATTCTTGCGTGGCCATGAACGAGATTACCAATCCCGAACAGCTCGACCTGCAAACCGCTGCCCTGAAGGTGCCGCCGCATTCCATCGAGGCCGAACAGGCTGTGCTCGGTGGCTTGATGCTGGATAACAACGCCTGGGAGCGAGTGCTGGACCAGGTGTCCGATGGCGATTTCTACCGGCATGACCACCGCCTGATCTTCCGTGCCGTGCACAAGCTGGCCGATGCCAACCAGCCGTTCGACGTGGTCACCCTGCACGAGCAACTGGACAAGGAAGGCCTATCGACCCAGGTCGGTGGCCTGGCGTACCTGGCCGAGCTGGCCAAGAACACTCCGTCGGTGGCCAACATCAAGGCCTACGCCGCGATCATCCGCGAGCGGGCGACGCTGCGCCAATTGATCAGCATCAGTACCGACATCGCCGACAACGCCTTCAACCCGCAAGGGCGCAACGCCGAAGAGATTCTCGACGACGCCGAGCGGCAGATCTTCCAGATCGCCGAGGCGCGGCCCAAGACCGGTGGCCCGGTGGGGGTCAACGAGCTGTTGACCATGGCCATCGACCGCATCGACACCTTGTTCAACTCCGACAGCGACATCACCGGTGTGTCCACCGGCTTCACCGACCTGGACGAGAAGACCAGCGGCCTGCAGCCCGCCGACCTGGTCATCGTCGCCGGCCGTCCGTCGATGGGCAAGACCACCTTCGCCATGAACCTGGTCGAGAACGCTGTACTGCGCAGCGACAAGGCCGTGCTGGTGTTCTCCCTCGAGATGCCTGGCGAATCACTGATCATGCGTATGCTCTCGTCGCTGGGGCGCATCGACCAGACCAAGGTCCGTTCCGGCCAGCTCGACGACGACGACTGGCCGCGCCTGACCTCGGCGGTCAATCTGCTCAATGACCGCAAGCTGTTCATCGACGACACCGCCGGGATCAGCCCCTCGGAGATGCGTGCTCGTACCCGCCGCCTGGCGCGCGAGCACGGCGAGATCGCGCTGATCATGGTCGACTACCTGCAGCTGATGCAGATCCCGGGCTCGGCTGGTGACAACCGGACCAACGAAATTTCCGAGATCTCGCGCTCGCTCAAGGCCCTGGCCAAGGAATTCAACTGCCCGGTCATCGCCCTGTCCCAGCTCAACCGCTCCCTGGAGCAGCGTCCGAACAAACGCCCGGTGAACTCCGACTTGCGTGAATCCGGTGCAATCGAGCAGGACGCCGACGTGATCATGTTCGTCTACCGTGACGAGGTGTATCACCCAGAGACCGAGCACAAGGGCGTGGCGGAAATCATCATCGGCAAGCAGCGTAACGGCCCGATCGGTTTTGTACGCCTGGCCTTCATCGGCAAGTACACCCGCTTCGAGAACCTCGCGCCGGGCATGTACAACTTCGACGACGACGAATAACCACCCGGAACTGAATCGGCCCCTCTGTGGGAGCGGGTTTACCCGCGAATGCGAGGTTGAACCCGCCATCGCATTCGCGGGTAAACCCGCTCCCACAGGGGGCGATGTTTTTCTGGGCGATCACTATGATTCCGACCACCACCGTCGGATTTGGTCAAAATTTGTGCTATATTCCGCGCCCGCGATTTCCCTGCACACCAGAACCGGTCACTGACATGCAAGCAGCCAAACCACTCTACGACTATCCCAAGTACTGGGCCGAATGCTTCGGGCCAGCGCCTTTCCTGCCAATGAGCAGGGAGGAGATGGATCAGCTCGGCTGGGACTCCTGCGACATCATCATCGTGACCGGTGACGCCTACGTCGACCATCCGTCGTTCGGCATGGCCATCATCGGCCGCCTGCTGGAAGCCCAGGGCTTTCGCGTCGGCATCATCGCCCAGCCGAACTGGCAGTCCAAAGACGACTTCATGAAGCTCGGCGAGCCGAACCTGTTCTTCGGTGTCGCGGCCGGCAACATGGACTCGATGATCAACCGCTACACCGCCGACAAGAAGGTCCGTTCCGACGACGCCTACACGCCTGGTGGCCTGGCCGGCAGCCGTCCGGACCGCGCCAGCCTGGTGTACAGCCAGCGCTGCAAGGAAGCCTACAAGCACGTGCCGATCGTGCTCGGTGGCATCGAGGCGTCGCTGCGCCGCATCGCCCATTACGACTACTGGCAGGACAAGGTCCGCCACTCGATCCTGGTCGATGCCAGCGCCGATATCCTGCTGTTCGGCAATGCCGAGCGGGCGGTGGTCGAGGTTGCCCAGCGCTTGTCCAACGGCGAGAAGATCGAATCCATCACCGACGTGCGTGGCACTGCGTTCATCCGTCGTGACACCCCCGAGGGCTGGTACGAGATCGACTCCACCCGCATCGACCGTCCGGGCCGTGTCGACAAGATCATCAACCCCTACGTCAACACCCAGGATACCCAGGCCTGCGCCATCGAGCAGGCCAAGGGCGAGGTGGAAGACCCGAACGAAGCCAAGGTCGTACAGATTCTCGACAGCCCGCGCGTGACCCGCGAGAAGTCGGTGATCCGTCTGCCATCGTTCGAGAAGGTACGCAACGACCCGGTGCTCTATGCCCACGCCAACCGCGTGCTGCACCTGGAGACCAACCCGGGCAACGCCCGCGCCCTGGTGCAGAAGCATGGTGAAGTGGATGTGTGGTTCAACCCGCCACCCATTCCCATGAGCACCGAGGAAATGGACTACGTGTTCGGCATGCCCTACGCGCGCGTGCCGCACCCGGCCTACGGCAAGGAGCGTATCCCGGCCTACGAGATGATCCGTTTCTCGGTGAACATCATGCGTGGCTGTTTCGGCGGCTGCACCTTCTGCTCGATCACCGAGCACGAAGGCCGGATCATCCAGAACCGCTCCCACGAGTCGATCCTGCACGAGATCGAGGAGATGCGTGACAAGGTGCCGGGCTTCACCGGCGTGGTCTCCGACCTGGGCGGCCCGACCGCCAACATGTACCGCATCGCCTGCAAGAGCCACGAGATCGAGAAGCACTGCCGCAAGCCGTCATGCGTGTTCCCGGGGATCTGCGAGAACCTCAACACCGACCACAGCTCGCTGATTTCGCTGTACCGCAAGGCCCGCGCGTTGCCGGGGGTGAAGAAGATCCTCATCGCCTCGGGCCTGCGTTACGACCTGGCGGTCGAGTCGCCGGAGTACGTGAAGGAGCTGGTCACCCACCACGTAGGTGGCTACCTCAAGATCGCCCCGGAGCACACCGAGCGTGGTCCGCTGGACAAGATGATGAAGCCGGGCATCGGCAGCTACGACCGCTTCAAGCGCATGTTCGAGAAATACTCGAAAGAAGCAGGCAAGGAGCAGTACCTGATCCCGTACTTCATCGCGGCGCACCCAGGCACCACCGACGAAGACATGATGAACCTGGCCCTGTGGCTCAAGGGCAACGGTTTCCGCGCCGACCAGGTGCAGGCGTTCTACCCTTCGCCCATGGCCTCGGCCACGGCCATGTACCACTCGGGCAAGAATCCGCTGCGCAAGGTCACCTACAAGAGCGAGGGTGTGGAGATCGTCAAGAGCGACGAGCAGCGCCGCCTGCACAAGGCATTCCTGCGCTACCACGACCCGAAGGGCTGGCCGATGCTGCGTGAAGCGCTGACCCGCATGGGCCGCGCCGACCTGATCGGCCCGGGCAAGCACCAGTTGATCCCGCTGCACCAGCCGCAGACCGACAGCTACCAGAGCGCCCGTCGCAAGAACTCGACGCCTGCCGGTAGCCACAAGGTGGCCAAGGAGCAGAAGATCCTCACCCAGCACAACGGCCTGCCGCCGCGTGCCAGCGATGGCAGCAAGCCGTGGGACAAGCGCGAGAAGGCCAAGGCCGAGGCATTCGCCCGCAACCAGCAGGCGGCCAAGGAGCGCAAGGAAGCGGCCAAGGGCGGTGGCAAGAAGAAGCCGCGTCAGCCCGTTATCCCGCGCTGACCTCCAAGCCTGCATGGAGCATTGTGGGGGCGAAGCGCTGCCCCCACAGGTTCTGTAAAAGCTGTCAATCAGGCTTGTGATCGACCCACTTCGGTGCCACCGGGGCGATGAAGCTGTCCATGCCATCGAGCAACTCATCCGCCCGCTGACCGAGCAACAGCATCGCCCGGTGCTGCGGCCGCACGAAACCTTCCTCGACGATATGGTCGAGGAAGCCGCCAAGCTTTTCATAGAAGCCATTCACATCCAGCAGCCCCAGTGGCTTGGCGTGATAGCCCAGTTGGCCCCAGGTCCAGACTTCGAACAATTCCTCCAGCGTACCCAGCCCACCCGGCAGGGCGATAAAGGCATCGCTGAGTTCGGCCATGCGCGCCTTGCGGGCATGCATGCCGTCGACCACTTCCAGGCGCGTCAACCCTTTGTGGCCAACCTCGGCGTCCATCAGGCTCTGCGGGATGATGCCGATGACTTCGCCACCTGCCGCCATGGCAGCATCGGCGACGATGCCCATGAGGCCGACGGCGCCACCGCCGTAGACCAGGGTCAGGCCGCGGTGGGCGATGGCCTGGCCGAGGGCGATGGCGGCTTCACGATAGGCTGGGTTGGCGCCGATGCTGGCGCCGCAGAAGACACAGACGGAACGTACGGGCATTGCTTATCTCCAGTGCAGTTCACCCACTGCGCAGGCAGTGGGGCACACAGGGTAAGGCGCAATGGCGCGTGCTCCAAGCGTCGAATTCACTCCGGTCGGGCGAACTCATAGACCGCAGCACCGGTTGCGCCGCACGCATAGGCAGCCAACAGGCCGCGCATGAAATTTCCGAGATTCATGGCACTTGCTCCTAAATGAGAGGTTGTCCCATCGTCTATCAAGCAGGCATGATGTGCTCTTAGATTGTTTGTATACAATCCATTGAACAATACTACTGGCTGGCTCATTGATGGCCCTTGACTCAAATCAGCAAGGGTCTGGCCGGTTTCAGGCAGTCTCGCAATTGATAAAACCCTGCCAAGGAGATTCACGATGTTTGCGAAAGCTGTAGCGGTATCCCTGCTGACCCTCGCCAGCGCTTCTGTGTTCGCCGCCGAGTGCTCGGTGACCGTCGACTCGACTGACCAGATGTCCTTCAACACCAAGGAGTTCACCGTCGACAAGAGCTGCAAGGAGTTCACCGTCAAGCTGACCCACTCCGGCAGCCTGCCGAAGAACGTCATGGGTCACAACCTGGTGATCAGCAAGACCGCCGACATGCAGGCCATCGCCAACGAGGGCATGTCCCAAGGGCTGGACAAGGATTACATCAAGGCTGACAACGCCGCGATCATCGCCCACACCAAGATGATCGGCGCGCCTGAGAAGGAAACCGAAGTGAAGTTCGATGCGACCAAGCTCGAAGCCGGTGGCGACTACAGCTTCTTCTGCACCTTCCCGGGCCACATCTCGATGATGAAGGGCAAGGTTGTCGTCAAGTAATGACAGCTATGTAGGGCCTTAGGGCCCCATTCGCGGGCAAGCCCGCTCCCACAGGTTGTTCACTGCCATTGAGAACAGTGAACAACCTGTGGGAGCGGGCTTGCCCGCGAAGCTTTTTATGGGGCGAACGGCAGTTCGCGCTTGTGCTGGGTCTTGCGGTAGGTGGCGACGATGATGTCGAACGCTGCCTGGTCAACCGGCTGCCCATGCAGGAAGGCATCGATCTGCTGATAGGTCACGCCATGTGATGCCTCGTCCGGCTTGCCTGGTTCCAGGTCTTCCAGGTCTGCAGTCGGCACCTTCTCCACCAGCGATTCCGGCGCACCGAAGCTGCGCGCGATCGCCCGCACCTGGTTCTTCACCAGCCCGCTCAGCGGCGCCAGGTCACAGGCACCATCACCGAACTTGGTAAAGAAGCCCATCACCGCCTCGGCGGCGTGGTCGGTGCCGATCACCAGGCCTGCGCGCGCGCCAGCGATGGTGTACTGGGCGACCATGCGGGTGCGCGCCTTGACGTTGCCAACGACGAAGTCGACCAAGGTCGGCGAGCCGTTCTTCAACTCCACCACTTCGGCGGCCAGGGCTCGGACGGCCGGGGCGATATCGACGGTGTGCACTTCGTCTGCCTTGATCACCTCCAGGCAGGCCTGGGCGTCGTGTTCGTCGTGCTGCACCTGGTAGGGCAGGCGTACGGCGATGAAGGTGTAGGCCTTGTCGCCGGTCTCGGCGCGCAGCTCATTGACGGCGCGCTGGGCGAGCAGGGCGGCGGTCAGCGAATCGACGCCGCCGCTGATGCCCAGCACCAGGGTCTTGAGTCGGGCTTTGGCCAGGCAGTCCTTGATGAAGGCCACGCGCCGGGCCACTTCCTTCTCGAGCGCGGCGGCGTCGGCGAAGGGTGGCTGTACCTTGAGCGCCTGGGCAATCTCTTGCTGAACGGCTTGCATGGGTTACTCCTTGCTAGGGACTTTGAATACGTGACGCAGGTAGGCGACGAAGTTCTCGTCGCGGCATTGGGTCTTGGCGGCTTCGTCGGAAATCTTCGCCACTGGCGAGCCGTTGCAGTCGGTCATTTTAAGCACGATGCTCATCGGCGCCACACCCGGGATGTCACAGGTCAGGTTGGTGCCGATGCCGAAGCTGACATTGATGCGGCCGCGCAGTGCGCGGAAGATCTGCAGGGTGCGCGGCAGGTCCAGGCCATCGGAGAACACCAGGGTCTTGGTCATCGGATCGATCCCCAGCTTGCGATAGTGCGCGATGGCCTTTTCCGCCCAGGCCACCGGCTCGCCCGAATCGTGGCGCAGGCCGTCGAAGAGCTTGGCGAAGTACAGGTCGAAGTCGCCGAGGAACGCATCCATGGTGATGCAGTCGGTCAGGGCGATGCCGAGCAGCCCGCGGTACTCGCGTACCCAGCAGTCCAGCGCGGCGATCTGGCTGTCGATCAGCCGCGGGCCGAGCTGCTGGTGGGCCATGATCCATTCATGGGCCATGGTGCCGAGCGGCTTGATATCCAGTTTCCATGCCAGGTCGACGTTGCTGGTGCCGACGAAGCGTGCCGGGAAGTCATCGCGCATCACCCGCACCACTTCTTCCTGCACGCGGCTCGAGAAGCGTCGGCGGGTGCCGAAGTCGGCGACCTGCAGGGCGCCCAGCTCCTCTTCACTGGCATTGGCGCGCAACCAGTCGAACTTGCGATAGAGCTGGTCGCGCGCAGCGTTCAGGCGCATCTGCGGATGCAGGGCGCGGTTGCGCACTTCGCTGATGATCGCCAGCAGCGGCACCTCGAACAGGATCACGTGCAGCCATGGGCCGCGCAGGCGCAGGAACAACTGGTCGTGCTCGATGCCGATGCGCAGGTAGCGCAGGTTGAAGCGGAACAGGCCGAGAAAGCGCAGGAAGTCGGGCTTGAGGAAGCTGATGCGTTCGAGGAACGCCAGTTGGCCGTCGTCGAGGGTGAGGTCGGCCAGCAGTTCGATCTGCCGGCGGATTTCACCCAGATAGGGGCGCAGGTCTTCGCCGTTGCGGCAGCGGAATTCCCATTCCACGTCGGCGTCCGGGTAGTTGTGCAGGACGCCCTGCATCATGGTGAGCTTGTAGAAGTCGGTGTCGAGCAGGTTATGCACGATGCGCTCGGCGAATGCGCTCTCGCTCATTGAATGGCTCCAGGGCGGCGATTGGTGCCTATTGTGCCAGCTTCGAGAGGGAGCCAGGGATTTGTGGTGGCCTCTTTGCGGGGAAACGCCGCCTGAATGCGAAAAGGCCATCATCGATAAACCACCATTCCCCGTCACAACGTCTAGCCTTGAAACAGTGCCTGCCTGTAGCAGTCGCGCACCAGCGGTGTGCACTTCGGTGACGTCATGCTGTTACAGGATGGTTGCACGTAAACACTTGCGAGGGTTGCAATGATGGCACCTTGCGGTTGCTCCTTTGTTTTGCGTTCAGTGGCGCCTGCCCTGTGGCAGACGGTTGCACGCTCAATAAAGAAACGACCGTCGGGCGTCCGCAGCGGCCCGGCGGAGTGTGTTTTCCCGGAATACAAAACTGATGGCACGGCCCTTGCTCGGAGCACGGGGCTGAGAAGTTGTAGTGCCAACCAAAAAAAGACTCTAGGAGCACCACCTCATGTCGCAGACGTTTTACAAGAAAGGTTTCCTGGCACTGGCCGTGGCTACGGCACTGGGTGTTTCTTCCTACGTACAGGCCGACGTAAAGATCGGCGTAGCGGGCCCGATGACCGGCGCCAACGCAGCGTTTGGCGAGCAATACATGAAGGGTGCCCAGGCGGCAGCCGATGTGGTCAACAAGGCTGGCGGCATCAACGGCGAGAAGATCGTCCTGGTCAAGGGCGATGACGCGTGCGAGCCGAAGCAGGCCGTGGCCGTGGCCAACCGCCTGGTCGATCAGGACAAGGTGATCGGCGTGGTCGGACACTTCTGCTCCTCCAACACCATTCCCGCTTCCGAGGTGTACGACGAAGCCGGTGTCATCGCGATCACCCCCGGGTCGACCAACCCGCAGGTCACCGAGCGCGGCCTGTCGGCCATGTTCCGCATGTGCGGTCGTGACGACCAGCAGGGCATCGTCGCTGGCGACTACATCGTCGATGTGCTCAAGGGCAAGAAGGTCGCGGTCCTGCACGACAAGGACACCTATGGCCAGGGCCTGGCCGATGCGACCAAGGCGCAGCTCGAGAAGCGCGGCGTCAAGCCTGTGCTGTACGAAGGCCTGACCCGTGGCGAGAAGGACTTCAGTGCCGTGGTCACCAAGATCCGCGCCAATGGTGCCGACGTCGTCTACTTCGGCGGGCTGCACCCGGAAGCCGGTCCGCTGGTGCGCCAGCTGCGCGAGCAGGGCCTGAAGGACGTCAAGTTCATGTCCGACGACGGTATCGTCACCGACGAACTGGTGGCCACCGCAGGCGGTGCGCAGTACACCGACGGCGTGTACATGACCTTTGGTGCCGACCCGCGCCTGCTGCCAGACAGCAAGGCGGTGGTCGAGGAGTTCCGCAAGGCCGGCACCGAGCCTGAGGGCTACACCCTGTACGCCTACGCCTCGATCCAGGCGCTGGCCGCCGCGTTCAACGGCGCCAAGTCGAACAAGGGCGAAGACGCCGCCAAGTGGCTCAAGGCCAACCCGGTCAAGACCGTCATGGGCGAGAAGAAGTGGGACAGCAAGGGCGACCTGACCGTCTCCGACTACGTGGTCTACCAGTGGGATGCCAACGGCAAGTACCACCAGCTGGAAAAACAAAAATAACAATGGCTTGAAGCCCGGTCGCCTTGGCGCACCGGGCCGCGGCCCCGCGGTATTTGTACTTTATCCGTAGATCTGCACAGTCCTGCGCGGCGAGGGACGCTCTACCCTTGCCCCCGCCGTGGTCGGCGCTCGTGCAATCTCAATAGGTGAGATTGCGTTATGGATGGTATTTTCCTGCAGCAACTGATCAATGGGCTGACCCTCGGGTCTGTCTATGGTCTGATCGCCATCGGCTACACAATGGTCTATGGCATCATCGGCATGATCAACTTCGCGCACGGCGAGGTGTATATGATCTCCGCGTATCTCGCGGCGATCAGCCTGGCATTGCTGGCCTACTTCGGTATCGAATCCTTCCCGCTGCTGATGCTTGGCACGCTGTTGTTCACCATTGTCGTCACCGGTGTCTATGGCTTCACCATCGAGCGCATCGCCTACAAGCCGCTGCGCAACTCCACTCGCCTGGCTCCGCTGATCAGCGCCATCGGCATCTCGCTGATCCTGCAGAACTACGCGCAGCTCAGCCAGGGCGCGCGTCAACAAGGCGTACCGACCCTGCTCGAAGGCGCCTGGCGCGTCGATATCGGCACCGGCTTCGTCCAGCTCACCTACACCAAGATCTTCATCCTGGTTGCCGCCTTCGTCGGCATGGGCCTGCTCACCTACGTGATCAAGTACACCAAGCTCGGGCGCATGTGCCGCGCCACCCAGCAGGACCGCAAGATGGCGTCGATCCTCGGGATCAACACCGACCGCGTGATCTCCTATGTGTTCGTCATCGGTGCGGTGATGGCGGCGCTGGCGGGTGTGCTGATCACCATGAACTACGGCACCTTCGACTTCTACGCGGGCTTCATCATCGGCATCAAGGCGTTCACTGCCGCGGTGCTCGGGGGCATCGGCTCGTTGCCGGGTGCCATGCTCGGCGGGATCATCCTGGGCATCTCCGAATCGCTGTTCTCTGGCCTGGTCAACTCCGACTACAAGGACGTGTTCAGCTTCTCGCTGTTGGTGATGATCCTCATCTTCCGTCCACAAGGCCTGCTCGGTCGCCCGCTCGTGGCTAAGGTGTGATCATGTCCGTTGCCAATACTGCCTCCACTTCTCCAAGCAAGGGCTTCGACATCAAGCGCAGCCTGATCGAGACCCTCGTCGCCGGCCTGCTGGCGCTCATCGTTTTCGGCCCGGTCGTCGGCGTGGTGCTCGACGGCTACAGCTTCAATGCAGAACCCCGGCGAGTCGCGTGGCTGGTCGGCGGGGTGATGATCGGTCGCTTCGTGCTCAGCCTGTTCCTGCAGACACCCACCGGCCAACGCCTGCTGCAAGGCTTCGACAGCGGCGGCTCCGGCGTGCACGTGCTGGCTCCCGACTACAAGTCGCGCCTGCGCTACATCATCCCGGCGCTGATCGTCATCGCCATCGTCTTCCCGATCTTTGCCAACAAGTACCTGCTGACCGTGGTCATCCTCGGGCTGATCTACGTGCTGCTGGGCTTGGGCCTGAACATCGTGGTCGGCCTTGCCGGACTGCTCGACCTGGGTTACGTGGCGTTCTACGCCATCGGCGCCTATGGCCTGGCGTTGGGCTACCAGTACCTGGGGCTGGGTTTCTGGACCGTGCTGCCATTGGCGGCCATCGCTGCGGCGCTGGCGGGATGCATACTGGGCTTCCCGGTGCTGCGCATGCATGGCGACTACCTGGCGATCGTCACCCTGGGGTTCGGTGAAATCATTCGCCTGGTGCTGAACAACTGGTTGTCGTTCACCGGTGGCCCGAACGGCATGCCGGCGCCGTCGCCGACCTTCTTCGGGCTGGAGTTCGGCCGTCGGGCGAAGGATGGCGGGGTGCCGTTCCACGAGTTCTTCGGTATCGAATACAACGCCAACTACAAGTTCCTGTTCATCTACATCGTGCTGTTCCTGGTGGTATTGGCGGTGCTCTACATCAAGCACCGGCTCACGCGCATGCCGGTCGGTCGAGCCTGGGAGGCGCTGCGTGAAGACGAGATCGCCTGCCGTTCGATGGGCCTGAACCACGTGCTGGTCAAGCTTTCGGCCTTTACCCTGGGCGCCTCTACTGCGGGCCTTGCCGGGGTGTTCTTCGCCACTTACCAGGGTTTCGTCAACCCGTCGTCGTTCACCTTCTTCGAATCGGCCTTGATCCTGGCCATCGTCGTGCTTGGCGGCATGGGCTCGACCGTGGGCGTGGTGATCGCCGCCTTCGTGCTGACCGTGGCGCCGGAGCTGCTGCGCAGCTTCTCCGAGTACCGCGTGCTGCTGTTCGGTGTGCTGATGGTGCTGATGATGATCTGGCGACCGCGAGGGCTGATCCGCATCAGCCGCACTGGCGTGGTCCCACGTAAAGGAGTGGCGCCATGAGCGACGAAATCATTCTCTCGGTCGATAACCTGATGATGCAGTTCGGCGGCATCAAGGCGCTCAGCGACGTCAGCCTGAAGGTCAAGCGCAACCAGATCTTCGCCCTGATCGGCCCCAACGGCGCCGGCAAGACCACGGTGTTCAACTGCCTGACCGGCTTCTACAAGGCCAGCGGCGGGCGCATTGAGCTGAACGTGCGTGGCCGTCACACCAACGTCATCCAACTGCTGGGCGAACGCTTCGAGGCGACGGATTTCGTCTCCCCGGCGCGCTTCGCCAACCGCCTGTACTACAAGATGTTCGGTGGCACCCACCTGGTGAACCGCGCGGGCCTGGCACGCACCTTCCAGAACATTCGCCTGTTCAAGGAAATGTCGGTGGTGGAAAACCTGCTGGTGGCCCAGCACATGTGGGTCAACCGCAATCTGCTGGCCGGAGTGCTCAACACCAAGGGCTATCGCCAGGCCGAAAGCGATGCGTTGGACCACGCGTTCTACTGGTTGGAGGTGGTCGATCTGGTCGATTGCGCCAACCGCCTGGCCGGCGAGCTGTCGTACGGTCAGCAGCGCCGCCTGGAGATCGCCCGGGCCATGTGCACGCGGCCGAAGATCATCTGCCTGGACGAGCCGGCCGCCGGCCTCAACCCGCAGGAGACCGAGGCCCTGAGCCGCATGATTCGTGTGCTGCGCGACGAGCACGACATCACCGTGGTGCTGATCGAGCATGACATGGGCATGGTCATGAGCATTTCCGATCACATCGTCGTGCTCGACCACGGCAATGTGATCGCCGAAGGCGCCCCGCAGGACATCCGCAACAACCCGACGGTAATCGCCGCCTACCTGGGTGCCGACGAAGAGGAACTGATATGAGTGCACCCATTCTCGAGCTCAAGGACCTGGATGTGTTCTACGGGCCGATCCAGGCGCTGAAGAAGGTCTCGATGCATATCGAGGAGGGCGAGACGGTCAGCCTGATCGGTGCCAACGGCGCGGGCAAGTCCACGCTGCTGATGTCGATTTTCGGCCAGCCGCGGGCAGCTTCCGGGCAGATCCTCTACCGTGGCACCGACATTACCCGCAAGTCGTCGCACTACATCGCCTCCAACGGCATCGCCCAGTCGCCGGAAGGGCGGCGGGTGTTCCCCGACATGACCGTCGAGGAGAACCTGATGATGGGCACCATCCCCATCGGCGACAAGCATGCCGACGAAGACATGCAGCGCATGTACGAGCTGTTCCCGCGACTCAAGGAACGCCGCAACCAGCGGGCCATGACCATGTCCGGCGGCGAGCAGCAGATGCTGGCCATCGCCCGTGCCTTGATGAGCCGCCCCAAGCTGCTGTTGCTGGACGAGCCGTCGCTGGGGTTGGCGCCGATCGTGGTCAAGCAGATCTTCTCGACCCTGCGCGAACTGGCCAAGACCGGCATGACCATTTTCCTGGTCGAGCAGAACGCCAACCATGCGCTGAAACTGTCGGACCGGGCGTATGTGATGGTCAACGGCCAGATTCGCATGACCGGGACCGGGCAGGAGTTGCTGGTCAACGAAGAGGTGCGCAGCGCGTATCTGGGCGGGCATTGAGGTGGGGCAGGGGCTGCAAGGCAGCCCCGGTCGCCAATGTGGACAACTTGTCGCACATCGCGCTTGAAACACCGTAGATTCCTTGCATAAACCCTTGTTTCCACAGGCACGGTCTTTTCCACGATTAATGTGGAACCGCCTGTGGAAAACATGGTGGCACCTCGCTGGACCCCTCGCACTCCAAGGTCTGCATGGCAATGATCAATAATTGATCAATCGAGCTTTGTGCACAATTGCGTGGCTCTTTTGCCGTTGAAACGCGGCCAGGGATCGCTGCTGTCTTTCTGTGGATAAGTCTGTGCGCAACCCTTGGACAGACCGCTGTACACGGCATGGCTGAAAGCGTTGAGCCATCACCCTGAGCGCTCTGAAAGAGTTCCCTCAGGCCACAGGGTTCCCTTTACCCGACGAGTTGCCCCCAATCCGTGGGGAAAGCCTTGTGGATAAGATGCGTATAGCCTGCACCAGCCCTTGTGCTGCAAGGCTTTCGAGGCGTTGCCTGTTTTTTGACCAGTACCGAAAACGGCTTGCTGCCGGCGAGCGCCGCGGGCATGCTGCAAGGCCTGCGACGACCCCTACAGCGAAGGAGAACAGCATGACGTCCACCATATTCATCACAGGTGCCACTTCCGGTTTCGGTGAAGCCACTGCCCGTCGTTTCGCCGACGCGGGCTGGAAGCTGGTGCTCACCGGTCGCCGCAAGGAGCGCCTGGACGCCCTGTGCGCCGAGCTGTCGGCCAAGACCGAGGTGTTGGGCCTGGTGGTCGATGTGCGCGACCGCAAGGCAATGGAGGCGGCGATTGCCGGCCTGCCGCCGACCTTCGACAAGTTGCAGGGCCTGGTCAACAACGCAGGGCTGGCCCTGGGCGCCGACCCTGCGCCGCAGTGCGACCTGGACGACTGGGAAACCATGGTCGACACCAACATCAAGGGCCTGATGTACACCACCCGCCTGCTGTTGCCGCGCCTGATCGCCCATGGCCGTGGCGCAAGCATCCTCAACGTGGGTTCGGTGGCGGGCAACTACCCCTATCCGGGCAGCCATGTGTATGGCGGCACCAAGGCCTTTGTCGGGCAGTTCTCCCTGAGCCTGCGCTGCGACCTGCGCGGCACCGGCGTACGGGTGACCAACATCGAGCCGGGGCTGTGTGAAAGCGAGTTCTCGCTGGTGCGCTTCGGTGGCGACCAGTCGCGCTACGACGCTACCTACGCGGGCGCCGAGCCGATCCAGCCGCAGGACATCGCCGACACCATCTTCTGGGTGCTCAACCAGCCGGCGCATATCAACATCAACAACCTTGAACTGATGCCGGTAAGCCAGGACTGGGCTGGGTTCTCGATCGACCGCTCGGCCAAGGGCTGAAAACGGTTCCTCGCCAACTCTTGTAGGAGCAACTGTCTTGCTCAAAATCTAAAGGTCAGCCCAATCCCCCTGTAGGAGCGGGCTTGCCTGCGAACACGGGCGTAGCCCGTGCCAGGCAGCGCGGTGTCTTTTTCGCGGGCAAGTCGGGGCGCCGAACCGCCGCCCCTACAGCCATTAGTGCAGGCGTTGCAGGCCTTCGAGGCAAGTGACCAGGTGGTAGGGCGTGGTGGACGGCATGTCGTGCCGGCTGACTGCGCCCTGGCCATCACGGCATTCGTGCCAGCCGCCGGCATGCAGGAAGTTGTCTTCGAGGGCTTTGAGCTGGGTCATCAGCTTTGCCTCGTTGCCTGGCTTCAACGCCAGCGCCCGCAGATATTCGGCCTGGGCCCAGATCCGCTGGGTCGCATCAATGACCTTGCCATCCACATCCAGCGACGCGAGCACCGCCGCATCCTTCACGCCGCAACCCTCGGCGTACTCGAACGCCCGGCTGATCGATGCATGCAGCGGGGTCCCGCGCAGCAGTGGCGAGGTGTCGAGCAGGTAGAACCATTCGAACTGATGGCCGGGCTCGAACCAGTTATCCACAGCATCGCGGGGTTTTTCCAGCATCACGCCGTGGGTCGGATCGATGAACTGCGCCTGCAGGGCTGTGCATAACTGCACCAGGGCCGCTTGTGCGGCATCGTCCTTACGCACGGCCAGGGTTTGCAGGAAGGCTTCGGCCAGGTGCATCTGCGGGTTCTGCAGCGGGCCGCTGCCAAGGTCGGACCAGTCTTCGCCCAGCACGGCTTCGTACAGACCATCATCCCGAGCGAACTGCTCCTCGATGATTTCCAGGGCCGCGTTCAGCGCCGACTCGACCAGCCCTTCGCCGACCTTGCCCCAGTAGTGGGCGCAGGCGAAGACGATGAAGGCGTGGGTGTAGAGGTCCTTGCGTCGGTCCAGTGGCTTGCCGTCGGCATCGATGCTGTAGAACCAGCCGCCGTGCTCGGCGTCGTGAAAATGTCGCTGCAGCGAGCGGAACAGCGCGGCAGCGCGCTCGGCGGCACCGGGTTGCTCGATGCGGCTGCTGAACAGGTAGAGCTGACGTGCGCAGGCCATGGCGCGGTAGCGCTGCACCGGCAGGGGGTGGTGTTCGGCGTCGAGGGCTTCGAAGGGCAGGGCCATGTCGGCGTTCCACCCGGGACCTTGCCACAAGGGCACGATGCGCTCGGCGAAATGTTCGCGCACAGAAGCCAGGCAGGTGGTCAACTCGGACGGGGTAGGGCGGGGGTTGGACATGAAGGCGCTCGTCGCAATCGGGCAGGGCGCCATGGTAGCAGAACTGGGGAAGGGGTTGATTGTGCCGGCCGCTTCGCGGGCTTCAGCCCGGATTCCCCAAGCCCTGCCAATGCCGCGCCCCGACGAAGATGAAGCGCAGTTGCTGGGTGATCTTGTCCTGCGCGGTCAGCGCCTGCGGGCACGCCGGATCAGGGCTGTCGATCAGCTCTGGCAGGGTGGCGAACACGGTCTTGACCACCAGGTCGGCCATCACCCCCAGGGCGGCGCTGTCCAGGTGCTGCCAGCGGGTCATGCGTGCAAGGTCGGTGGCCAGGTCAGAGCTGATGTCCCGGCGCAGCCGGGCGATGGCTTGGCGCACGGGCTGCGATCCGCCGTACTGTTCACGGGCGAGGAACAGGAATTGGGCGCGGTGTGCCGCCACCACATCGAGAAAGATGCGCACCGAGGCGTCGGTGATGCCGCCGAGTTCGAATTCGTTGTGGCGCACCAGGCGAATGGTCTGGCGGAAGGTTGCGTCGACCTCGGCGACCAGCGCGAGGCCCAGGGCATCCATGTCGGGGAAATGCCGATAGAAACCGGTGGGGACGATGCCAGCGGCCTTGGCCACTTCGCGCAGGCTGATGCTGCCAAAGCCACGGCCACTCTCCATGAGCTGGCAGGCGGCGTCGAGCAAGGCCTGGCGGGTCTGTTGCTTCTGTTCGGCACGCGGCAGCATGGGGTTCTGGATTCTGTGACAGTACGGCTGGGCACTCTAGATAAAAAAACGAAGCCCGGTCAATGGACCGGGCTTTGGAGGGGAGCAAGCGCTGTATGTCGAGTTGTCGTTATCAGCCATGGGCATCAGCTCACGCGGCGGATTTCGACCAGACGATCCGAGCCACCTTCGGCAACGCGGTTGTTACGTTCGATCAGACGGTCCGAGCCACCTTCGGCAACGCGGTTGTTGCGTTCGATCAGACGGTCCGAGCCACCTTCGGCAACGCGATTGTTACGTTCGATCAGACGATCCGAGCCACCCTCGGCAACGCGGTTGTTACGTTCGATCAGGCGATCCGAGCCACCCTCGGCAACGCGGTTGTTGCGTTCGATCAGGCGATCCGAGCCACCCTCGGCAACGCGGTTGTTGCGTTCGATCAGGCGATCCGAGCCACCCTCGGCAACGCGGTTGTTACGTTCGATCAGACGATCCGAGCCACCTTCGGCAACGGTTTTCAGGGGCTGGGCAATCACTGCCGAGCTGGAACGGGCTTCGGCGCTCAGGTGTTGGTCGGCAGCCGGCAGGGCGAAGGCGTTGGCGGCAAGGATGGAAAGACTCAGGCTCAGCAGCAGTTGGCGTTTCATGATTCGGTGCTCCTCGTGGGACGCTGGAAAGTGGGTACGAGGGCAATGCTACGCTTGGTAACTCAAGAAAAAAGTTCATATGGCTAATGGTAACAATCGACGGAAATGATGGTTGGGCGCAAAGGCTCTAGATCAATGATTTCGGGGTGATGGGTGGCTACGTGCTACCCCGTTTTGCCGGTAACACCCGGGTCGATTTCATCCCCGAAGCTGAGAATTAGGTCAGGAAAAACTTCGCTATCATTGCTGTCATCGATAAAACCCCGCGGGCTTTCGTCAGTCCGAAGTAATGAACGCCTTTGCCGCACCGCTTCATGTCATGCAGTCAGGAGAGCCCCGCAATGACGCGCCCCGCCAGAATCTTTACCTGGACCCTCGCTATCCTCGCGGCCTTGCTGGCGATACTGGTGGTGGTGATCGCCACCTTCGACTGGAACCGTATAAAGCCGTTGCTCAACGAGAAGGTCTCCGAGGCCCTGCATCGGCCTTTCGCCATCAATGGCAACCTCGCCGTGCACTGGCAGCGCGAGCCCGATGAGGGCGGCTGGCGCGCCTGGGTGCCGTGGCCGCGCTTCGTGGCCGAAGACCTGACCCTGGGCAATCCCGACTGGCTCAAGGAGCCGCAGATGGTCGGCTTGGAGCGCGTCGAGTTTCGCCTGTCGCCGCTACCGCTGTTGTTCCAGCAGATCTCGATCCCGCGCATCGACCTCACCCATCCCACCGCCAGCCTGACCCGCCTGGCCGACGGCCGGGCCAACTGGACCTTCGACTTCGGGCCCAAGGACGAGAACGCCGAACCGTCGAAATGGGTGCTGGATATCGGCGCCATCGGCTTCGACCAAGGCAACGTCACTTTCGACGACCAGACCCTGCAGACCAGCATGAAAGTGCAGATCGACCCGCTGGGCAAGCCGATCCCTTTCAGCGAGATCGTCGGCAAGGCCAGCGCGGAAAAGGCCGGTGGTGCGCAGGATTACGCGTTCGGGCTCAAGGCCGAAGGTCGCTACAAGGGCCAGGCAGTGTCTGCGACCGGCAAGATCGGCGGCCTGCTGGCGCTGCAGGACGCCAGGCAGCCATTCCCGCTGCAGGTCGATGCACGCGTCGGCGATACGCGCGCAGCGGTCGCCGGCACCTTGACCGATCCACGCAACCTTGGCGCCCTTGACCTGCGCCTGAAACTTTCCGGCAGCAGCCTGGGCAACCTCTATCCACTGACTGGCGTGACCTTGCCCGATACTCCGGCCTATGCCACCGACGGTCATTTCACCGCCAACCTGCACGATCCGCAGGGCGCGCGTTTCCGCTACGAAGGCTTCAACGGCAAGATCGGTGACAGCGACATCCATGGCGACCTGGCCTTCGTCGCCAGCCAGCCACGGCCCAAGCTTTCCGGCAACCTGGTCTCCAACCAGTTGCTGTTCAAGGACCTGGCGCCACTGATCGGCGCCGACTCCAACGCCGAGCAGAAGGCCCGTGGCGGTGCCAGCAAGCAGCCGACCGGCAAGGTGCTGCCGGTGGAGGAGTTTCGCACCGAGCGCTGGCGGGCGATGGATGCCGACGTGACGTTCGCCGGCAAGCGCATCGTGCATAGCGAGCAGTTGCCGTTCAAGGATCTGTCTGCCCATGTGGTGCTCGAGGACGGTCTGCTGCGTATGGTCCCGCTGCGCTTTGGCGTGGCCGGCGGCAACCTCGATGCCAATATTCGCCTCGATGGCCGCTCGGTGCCGATGCAGGGCCGCGCACGCCTGACTGCCCGCGGCTTCAAGCTCAAGGAACTGTTCCCCACCTTTGCCCCGATGCAGACCAGTTTCGGTGAGCTGAACGGCGATGCCGACCTGAGCGGACGCGGCAATTCAGTGGCGGCGTTGCTGGGCACCTCCAATGGCGACCTGCGCCTGCTGATCAACGATGGCGCGATCAGCCGCAGCCTGATGGAGATCGCCGGGCTCAACGTCGGCAACTATGTGGTCGACAAGCTGTTCGGTGACGAGGATGTGAAGATCAACTGCGCGGCGGCCGACGTCGGTATCAAGGATGGTTTGGCGACCACGCGGCTGTTCGTGTTCGACACCGAGAACGCGATCATCTACATCGATGGCACGGCGAATTTTGCCAGCGAGCAAGTGGACCTGAAGGTCACTCCGGAATCCAAAGGCCTGCGCCTGTTCTCGCTGCGCTCACCGCTGTATGTGCGGGGGCCGTTCGCCAAGCCCAGTGCTGGTGTGCAGGCTGTGCCGCTGGCCTTGCGTGGCGCAGGGATGGTGGCACTGGGTGTGGCGATCGGGCCAGCTGCGGGGTTGCTGGCGCTGATTGCCCCCGGTGGTGATGTGCCCAACCAGTGCACGCCGCTGCTGGAGCGGATGAAGGCCGGCAAGGCGCCTGCGGCAGTGAAACCGAAGAAGTAGAGGCCATGATCGCGGGACCAGTCCGCAGGTTCACCGCTGTCCTCAGTGGCAGCAGTGAACCTGCGGGAGCAACTGTCTTGTTCAAAATCTAAAGGCTAGCCCAATCCCTGTGGGAGCGGGCTGGTCCCGCGATAGAGCCGGCCCAGGCCAATAACCGCTTACAGCCCCAGCGCCGTCAGGAAGGCATCGATCTGCCGCTCGAACGCCGGTCGCTCGTATTCCACCAGCGCCACACGCCACAACCCTTTGAGGTAGGTGGCGATGATCGACGCCGTCATCTGCGGTTCCAGCCCTTGCGGCAACACCCCGCGCTCGCGGTCCTCGGCCAGACGCCCGGCGAACATCGCTTTCAAGTCTGTCAGCGCCTGTTCGGCGCGGGCCTTGAGCTCGTCATCGGCCAGCACTTCCTCGGTTTCCATCGCCGCCAGCATGCACAGGCGTGACGGCGTGGCCGGGTTGTCGAGGCTGTCGAGCACATCGGCGAAGAACGCACGGATGCCCAGGGCCGCAGTCGGTGCGGCCAGCAGGGCCTGTTCCCGCTTGCCGACCACCTCTTCGTTGTAGCGCTCGACGCAGGCCAGGTAGAGCTGTTTCTTGCTCTTGAGGGTGTTGTAGAACGAGCCCTCGCCAATGCCCATGACCTTGAGCAGGTCACGCAGGCCGGTGGCGGCGTAGCCGTTCTTCCAGAACAGGCCCGTGGCGCTGGCCAGGGCTTGCTGATAGTCGAATGAGATTTTTCGTGTCATGGACGGCACTCTATCGTATTTGTAGCAGTCGTTAAAGTTTTTCGTTGACAGTATCCGGAGGGGCGGCTTATTTTTTGTAGCGACCGCTACAGGTTTGTTTTCATCCGGAGTTGAACATGTCCACGCTTTCCACCCTCGAGCCCTTCAAGGTCGATATCCCGCAGGCTGCAATCGACGACCTGCACCAGCGCCTGCGGGCTATCCGCTGGCCCGACCCGGAACTGGTCGCCGATTGGTCCCAGGGCGTGCCCCTGGAGGCCGCCAAGGGCCTGATCGATCATTGGCTCAACCACTACGACTGGCGCCGTTTCGAGGCCCGCATCAACCGTTTCGAGCAGTTCCATACGCAGATAGACGGCGTCGCCATTCACTTCATCCATGCGCGCTCGCCGCATCCTGAGGCGATGCCCATCCTGCTGACCCACGGCTGGCCGGGGTCGGTGGTGGAGTTTCTCGACGTCATCGAGCGCCTTACCGATCCAACCCGTTTCGGGGGGTGTGCCGAGGACGCCTTCCATGTCGTGGTGCCGTCGATTCCTGGCTACGGCTTCTCGGGAAAACCCACCAGCCTGGGCTGGAACCCACAGCGGATCGCCCGTGCCTGGGCCGTGCTGATGACCGAGAAACTCGGCTACACGCGCTGGGTCGCCCAAGGCGGTGATTGGGGATCGGCGATCACCCACGCACTGGCCAGCCAGCAACCGGCGGGCCTGTTGGCGGCTCACGTGAACCTGTTGCTGGTGGTGCCCGAGCAGGCGCCGGAGCACCCGGACGAGGCCGAGCTGCAGGCGCTGAGCGATGTGGATCACTACCTGAACCAGATGTCCGGCTATGCCGACCAGATGAACACCCGTCCGCAGACCATCGGCTATGCACTGAACGACTCGCCGCTGGCGCTGGCCATGTGGATGTACGAGAAGTTCTGGGAATGGACCGACAACAAGGGCCGTCCGGAAGATGCCCTGAGCCGCGACCAGATGCTCGACGACATCTCGTTGTACTGGTTCACCGGCACCGGCACGTCCAGCGCCCGCTTGTACTGGGAGGGTGTGGGCAGCACCATTCGCGACCGCAGCTTCTTCTCGGCCGTGCGCGCGTCTTCAGAGCGGATCCAGTTGCCGATGGGGGCCACGGTGTTCCCCGCCGAGACCTTCCAGCCGCCACGCAAGTGGGCCGAGCAAGCCTACGCTGAACTGTTCTACTGGAATGAAGCCGAGCATGGCGGGCACTTCGCGGCGTTCGAGCAGCCGCAGATCTTCGCCCGGGAAATGTGGCAGGCCTTTGCGCGGTTCCGTTGAGAGGGCTGGAGCGGGGTTGTCGCGGTGCGGGGCACCGCGATGGCCTCTTTGCGGGCAAGTCGCAACGGCGAACCGCCGCTCCTGAAGTATTTACAGCCCTTGCAGCAGGTCCGACATATCGTCGGCGTGCTCTTCTTCCTGGGCCAGGATGTCCTCGAAGATACGACGGGTGGTCGGATCCTTGTCACCGATGTACTGGATGATCTCGCGGTAGCTGTCGATGGCGATACGCTCGGCGACCAGGTCTTCGAGCACCATCTCCTTGAGATTGCTGCCGGCCACGTACTGCGCGTGGGAGTTCTTGCTCAGGTTGTCCGGGTCGAAGTCCGGCTCGCCGCCCAGTTGGACGATCCGCTCGGCCAGCTTGTCGGCGTGTTCGGCTTCCTGTTTGGCGTGCTCGAGAAACTCCTCGGCGGCGACGCTGGCCTTGATACCGCTGGCCATGAAGTAGTGGCGCTTGTAGCGCAGGGTGCAGACCAGCTCGGTGGCCAGCGACTCGTTCAGCAGGCGGATGATTTCCTGGCGGTCGGCGTTGTAGCCCTCGGTGACCGCGCCTTGCTCGACATGCTGGCGCGCGCGCTGGCGCAAGGTGTTGATATCGGTCAGTTCAACGTTGCTCATGACTCTCTCCATACAGATCAGGGGTTGGGGCGGGAGGGCTCACTGGCCGGGGACGGCCTTGCGGTCCTCTTCTCGTTGCTTGCAGGTCTTGAAGCCTTTGGCATCGACATGGCCGCTGGCGTCGAAGCGCACGTAGTAGGGCTGCTGCTTGCCATCCTTGTAGAGGATGTAGTCGTTGCAGATCCCGCCGTTGGGCAGGTCGCTCATGTTCGACGGGCTGCCGCCGATGGCGATGACCTTTTGCGTGGTCATGCCGTGCTCGACCTGCTTGACCAGCGGCTCGTCGCGGTAGGTCACGTAGTCCACCGGGTTCTCCGGGCGACTGCCGCAGGCGGCGAGGGTCGTGCTTGCGACAAGAATGGCCAGGATCGCTTTGTTCATGGTTCCGCTCCTTGCAGAAGGTCCGTTGCGGGTAGCTGTTAAGGTTGGAACCGCACGGCGCGTCAGGAGTTCGATTCATCAAGCGAAGCGGCGACTACTCTGAGAAGGGCAGGGTTCAGGGAGAGAAATGGCAGATGGCAAACGAACTGGCCACACGCTACCCGCTGGTGCTGGTGCCGGGCATGCTCGGTTTCGTGCGGTTGCTGCTCTATCCGTACTGGTTCGGCATCGTCCCGGCGTTGCGCCGGGGCGGGGCGCAGGTGTTTGCAGTGCAGGTCTCGCCGCTTCATTCCAGCGAGGTGCGTGGCGAGCAGTTGCTGGCGATCATCGAAGACATCTGCCAGCGCACCGGGGCAGACAAGGTCAATCTCATCGGCCACAGCCAGGGTGCGTTGAGTGCGCGCTATGCCGCGGCCTGCAGGCCCGGGCGGGTGGCGTCGGTGACCTCGGTGGCCGGCCCCAACCAGGGCTCGGAACTTGCCGATTATCTCGAACGCAGCGCCCCTGGCGACTCGGCCCGGGGGCGCCTGCTCAAGGCTGCGCTGCATGGCCTGGCGCTGCTGCTGGTGTGGCTGGAGACCGGCTGGCGCCGTGATCCGCTCCCCATCGATGTGCATGCCTCGCATCAGTCGCTGACCTGTTCGGGCGTGGCGCTGTTCAACCAGGCGTATCCGCAGGGATTGCCGCAGCACTGGGGCGGCGAGGGGGCCGCCGAGGTCGGTGGCGTGCGCTATTACTCCTGGTCCGGCATCCTGCAGCCCGGGCGTACCGACAACGGCTGGAACCGCTTCGATGGCAGCAACCGGTTCTGCCGCCTGTTCGCCCGCAGTTTTACCCGCGAGAAAGGCCAGTGCGATGGCATGGTCGGGCGTTGCAGTTCGCACCTGGGCCAGGTGATCGGCGACGATTACCCGCTCGATCACCTGGACATCGTCAACCAGCAGTTCGGTGCCGTGGGCAAGGGCGCGGACCCGGTGCGCCTGTTCACCGAGCACGCTGCCCGACTCAAGGATGCCGGGCTGTAGGCGCGCGGCGCACGGGGGTGGTCCAGCGTTCGGCGAGGATGACCCCGGCCAGTGTCAGCAGGCCGCCATACAAGTGATAGCTGGCCAACTGCTCGTTCAGGACCCCGGCGGCGATCACGGCAGTCACCACCGGCAACAGGTTGAAGAACAGGGTCGTGCGGGTCGGCCCGAGCCTGTGCACGGCCTGCATCCAGAACTGCGGCGCGATCATCGACGCCAGTACACAGGCGTACAGTACCAGGCCGATATTGTTCGCGGTCAGCCCGGTCTTCTCCGACAGCAGGTACATCGGCAGCAGTACCAGGATCGCCATCCAGATCTGCATGTACAGCAGTTGCATCTGTGGCAGGCGCAATTGCCATTTCTTCAGCAGCACGCTGTACAGGGCGTAGGCGAAGGTGGCGACCAGCATCAGCAGGTCACCGCCATTGAGCCCTTGGTGCAGCAGCGCGCCGGGGTTGCCGGCGGACACCACCTCCAGCACGCCGAAGAACGACACCAGGGCGCCGAGCGAGGCGCCGTAGGTCAGGCGCTGGCCGAGCCAGGCGATCGACAGGCCCAGCGACATCAGCGGCATCAGCGAGAGGATGATGCCCATGTTCGTGGCACTGGTGATGCCGGCGGCGAAGTAGGCCATGCTCTGGTACATGACCATGCCCAGCACGCCCAGGACGAACAGCTTGCCCAACTGCGCACGGATCGCCGCGCGGTTGCGCCACACCTGCGGCAGCAGGAACGGGGTGAACAGCAGGCCGGCGAGCAGCCAGCGGTAGAAGCCGATCTCGGCGGGAAAGATCGCTCCGGCGGACATCTTGGTGACGACGGTGTTGCCGGCCCAGATAAGAATCGCCAGGACGGGGAAGCTGTAGTTCATGAGGCTTTGACTCGTGGGAATTGCTGTTTCGGTGTGACACTTCTGTGGGTCGGTTCGGCGCTCCGACTTGCCCGCTGGAAGACCACCGGAGATGCCCGCCATTATCCGCTGTCTGTCCACGAGGCTATACTCCCATCCAGACAACTCACCCTATGAAGCAGACAGCATGTCCGCCAAATACCTCGACCATCCCCGTTTCCCCGAACTCCCGGCCCCGGTGTACTTTCGCTACGACGAGTTCGGCGCCGACACGGTCAGCGCCCCGCACTTTCATCCGTGGGGCCAGCTCAACTATGCCGCCCACGGCGTCATGCACCTGGATGTTGACGGCCAGCGTTTCATCTCGCCGCCAAACCATGCGGTCTGGGTGCCGCCTGACCGTGAACACGGTTGCTACAACCCGCAGGCCGTCGTGTTCCGCTCGGTCTATCTCGACCGCAGCCTGTGCGCCGAGCTGCCTTCCCAGCCCTGCAGCCTGGCGATCAGCGACATCCTCAAGGCGATCCTCGGCGACTTCGCCCGTCGTGACCTCAACATCGCCCAGGACGAACGCGACCAGCGTCTGGTCCAGGTACTGCTCGACCAACTGCTGCTGGCACCCACGCAAACCTGCTACCTGCCTTTCGCCCGCAGCGACGGCCTGCGTCAGGTGCTCGAGGCCCTGCACGCCGAGCCCGGCGACAACCGCCCGCTCGGCCACTGGGCGGGGCAGGTGCATGTCAGCGAGCGTACCCTGGCCCGCCAGTTCATCCGCGAACTGGGTATGAGCTTTGGTGAGTGGCGCCTGCGCCTGCGCTTTCTGCGCGCCATCGAAGCGCTGGAGACCGGCACGCCGATCCAGAGCATCGCCTTCGACCTGGGCTACAGCAGTGCCTCGGCGTTCATCGCCATGTTCCAGCGCCAGGCCCGATGCACGCCGGAACAGTACCGGCGGCGGGTGCGATCAGGGATGTAGGAATTGTTGTCTACACTCAGCTCGACGACCGCGCATCCTGCGCGGGACAAGGAGACCACTCCATGAAGATGCTGCACGTTTCATTGCTGGTACTGGGGATGTCGATCGTCGGCCAGGGATTCGCCGCCACCCCGCAACAGGAAAAGATGAAGACCTGCAACGCCGACGCGACCGCCAAGGAGCTCAAGGGTGACGAGCGCAAGGCGTTCATGAGCACCTGCCTGAAAAAAGCCGAGCCTGCCAAGCCAGCCACGCCGCAGGAGCGCATGAAGGCCTGCAACGCCGACCCGAAGGCCACGGCGCTCAAGGGCGACGAGCGCAAGGCATTCATGAGCGAATGCTTGAAGAAGAAGTGACCTGCGCCTATGCCTGTCGCCTGAAGGCTGGCAGACTGCGGGTCTTTCCGCTGTCTGCCGCCGAGGCTGTATGACTTTCACCCCCCGCCAGATCACCCTGGCCAGCTGCATCATCGTCGTTGCCGGCCTGCTCCTGGCGTTGCCCCTCAAGCTGTTGCCGAGCCTGCTCGCGGGCCTGCTGGTGTTCGAGCTGGTGAACATGCTCACCCCGCGCCTGCAGCCGCTGATCGCGGGGCAACGGGCGCGCTGGCTGGCGGTGGCGCTGCTCGGCACCCTGGTGGTGAGCACGCTGACCTTGCTGATTGCCGGGGCCTTCAGCTTTCTGCTGCACGAAGCCGAAAACCCTGGCGCCTCGCTGGACAAGTTCATGGGCCTGGTGGAGCGCGCCCGGGGGCAGTTGCCGCCGTTCATCGAGGGCTACCTGCCGGCCAGCGCGGCAGAGTTCAAGGTGGCCATCGGCGACTGGATCCGCAGCCACCTGAGCGACCTGCAACTGGTGGGCAAGGGCATGGCACACATGTTCGTGACCCTGCTGATCGGCATGATCCTCGGCGCCATCATCGCCTTGCAGCGGCTGCCCGACCTGTCCCGACGCAAGCCGCTGGCCGCCGCGCTGTTCGAGCGCCTGAGCCTGCTGGTGCAGGCGTTTCGCAACATCGTCTTCGCGCAGATCAAGATCTCGCTGCTCAACACGACGTTCACCGGCATCTTTCTCGCCGTGGTGCTGCCGCTGTTCGACGTGCACCTACCGCTGACCAAGACCCTGATCGTGCTGACCTTCCTGCTCGGGCTGCTGCCAGTGATCGGCAACCTGATGTCCAACACCCTGATCACCATCGTCGGGCTGTCGCTGTCGATCTGGGTGGCGGCGGCGGCGCTGGGCTACCTGATCGTCATCCACAAGGTCGAGTATTTCCTCAACGCGCGGATCGTCGGTGGGCAGATCAGGGCCAAGTCGTGGGAACTGTTGCTGGCGATGCTGGTGTTCGAAGCGGCGTTCGGCTTGCCGGGGGTGGTGGCGGGGCCGATCTACTATGCCTACCTGAAGAGTGAGCTCAGGCGGATGGAGCTGGTCTGAGGGGGTGCTTGAAATTGTACAGGCCTCTTCGCGGGTAAACCCGCTCCCACAGGTTCTCCGCTGCCTTCAAGGCATAGGTAACCCTGTGGGAGCGGGTTTACCCGAGAAGAGGCCAGTACAGGCAAAGGATCAAATTGTCCCGTAACGCTTGCGCGCCTCGATGGCCAGCCCGCTGCCAATGCTGCCGAAGATATTGCCTTCCACATGCCGCGCATTGGGCAGCATCGCCGCAACGCTGTTGCGCAGCGCCGGAATACCGCTCGAACCCCCGGTGAAGAACACCGTATCCACCTGCGTTTCACTGACCCCAGCCTTGGCCAGCAGCTCGCTGACACTGCCACGGACCCGCTGCAGCAGGCCGTCGATGGCGTCCTCGAACAGGTCGCGGGTCAGGTCCGCCGCCAGGCCCGGCTCGACCCGGCCCAGGTCGATGCGCCGACTGGCCTGGTCGGTCAGCTCGATCTTGCTGGCCTCCACTTCCATCGCCAGCCAGTGCCCGGCGCGCTGTTCGATCAGGTTGAACAGGCGGTCGATGCCCAGCGCATCCTCGATGTCGTAGCGCATGCTGCCCAGGGCCAGTTGCGACTTTTGCGAATACAGGGCGTTGATGGTGTGCCAGGTCGCCAGGTTCAGGTGGTAGCTGGTCGGCATCAGCGCGCCGCTCTTCATCCGGCTGCCATAACCGAACAGCGGCATCACGCCCTGCAGGCTCAGTTGCTTGTCGAAGTCGGTTCCGCCGATGTGCACGCCGCCGGTGGCGAGGATGTCATCCTGGCGCTCATCGACCAGGTGGCGCTCGGGCGACAGGCGGATCAGGGTAAAGTCCGAAGTACCGCCGCCGATATCGACGATGAGCACCAGCTCTTCGCGGCTGATCCCCGATTCATAGTCGAAGGCTGCGGCGATCGGTTCGTACTGGAACGACACGTCCTTGAAGCCGATCTTGCGCGCTACTTCGGCGAGGGTATCCTCGGCCTCCTGGTCGGCCGCCGGGTCTTCATCGACGAAGAACACCGGGCGGCCCAGCACCACCTGGTCAAAGCTGCGCCCGGCATTGGCCTCGGCGCGTTTCTTCAGCTCGCCGATGAACATGCCCAGCAGATCCTTGAACGGCAGGGCGCTGCCCAGCACGCTGGTGTCGTGCTTGATCAGCTTGGAGCCCAGCAGGCTCTTGAGCGAGCGCATCAGGCGGCCTTCGTAGCCTTCCAGGTACTCGTGCAGGGCCTGGCGGCCGTACACCGGGCGCCGCTCCTCGATGTTGAAGAACACCACCGACGGCAGGGTGATCTTGCCCTCTTCCAGGGCGATCAGCGATTCGACGCCAGGGCGGTGCCAACCCACCGTGGAGTTGGAGGTGCCGAAGTCGATGCCAAGGGCGCGAGCCGGGGATAGGTCAGACATGGGGAGGGGCTTCCGGAGGCCAAACGGCCGCGCAGTTTATGCCAGTGGCCGACAGAATCAAGACCGATCGTCTGCCATAAGACAAACCCAAGCGAACCTTGAAAGGCTATGCTTGACCCCAATCTTCAGATGCAACACGAAAATTCCTACTGGTGATCCTTAGATGGACTTCAAAGACTATTACAAGATACTCGGCGTCGAGCCCAGCGCGGACGAGAAGGCGATCAAGGCCGCGTACCGCAAGCTGGCGCGCAAGTATCACCCTGACGTCAGCAAGGAACGTGACGCCGAGGACAAGTTCAAGGAGGCCAACGAGGCCTACGAAGTGCTGGGCGATGCGCAGAAACGCGCCGAATTCGACGAGATCCGCAAGTACGGCGGCCAGCATGGCCGGCCGTTCCAGGCGCCGCCAGGCTGGGAAAGCCGCGGCGGTGGTGGCGGCTTCGAGGGCGGCGATTTCTCTGACTTCTTCAGCTCGATCTTCGGTGCCCGTGGCGGCAATCCCTTTGGCGGCGCACGCGGCCAGCAGCGCAGTGCCGGCAGGCGAGGGCAGGACGTGGAACTGGAACTGGCGGTCTTTCTCGAAGAGACCCTGAGCAAGGAATCCAAGCAGATCAGTTTCCAGGTCCCGCAGACCAACGCTGCCGGGCAGCGCACCGGTTTCACCACCAAGACGCTGAACGTGAAGATCCCCGCCGGTGTGACCGATGGCGAGCGCATCCGCCTCAAGGGCCAGGGCGCTCCGGGCGTGGGCGGTGGCGCCAACGGCGACCTGTTCCTGACCATTCGCATGGCGCCGCACCCGCTGTTCGATGTCGAAGGTCACGACCTGATCATCACCGTGCCGCTGGCCCCCTGGGAGGCGGCGCTGGGGACCAAGGTGGCGGTACCGACACTGACCGGCAAGATCAACCTGACCATCCGCCCCGACAGCCAGAGCGGGCAGCGCCTGCGGGTCAAGGGCATGGGCCTTGCGAACAAGCAGGGCGAGCGTGGCGATCTCTACGCCCAGCTCAAGGTGGTCATGCCGAGCACCTCCGATGCGACCACTCGCGAACTGTGGACCAAACTCTCCGAGAAGGCCGCGTTCAACCCGAGGACACAATGGAGTAAGTGACCATGAGCAGCACCCTGATCGTTCAACTGGACATGCGAACCTTGTGTCAGGAGGCCGATGTCACGGCCGACTGTGTGATCGAAATCGTCGAGCACGGCATTGTCGAACCCTCCGGGCGCACCCCGGAGGACTGGTTATTCGACGATCAGGCGCCGCTGCTGGCCAAGCGTGCGGCCAAGCTGCACCAGGAGCTGGAACTGGAGTGGGAAGGGGTGGCGCTGGCGCTGGAGTTGCTGCAGGAAGTGCAGCAGTTGCGCAGTGAGAACAGCATGTTGCGGCAGCGGTTGGGGCGGTTTACCCAGATGTGAGGTTTGCAGGCTTGGCCTCTTCGCGGGCAAGCCCGCTCCTACAGGTACTGCGCGGGTCTCATATACGGTGCAATACCTGTGGGAGCGGGCTTGCCCGCGAAGAGGCCAGCACAGCCAACATCAATTTCAGGTTGGTTCGGCACCTGGATTCAGCACCAACTGCATCAAGGTAAGGTCCATCCAGCGTCCGAACTTGACGCCCACCTGCGGCATCTGCCCGGTCACCACGAACCCCAGCCGCTCATGAATGCGCACCGAGGCAGCGTTGCCACTCTCGATGGCCGCCACCATCACATGCTTGCCACAACTGCGTGCACGTTCGATCAACAACTGCATCAGCACCGGCCCCAGGCCTTTACCACGTTGATCCCCACGCACATACACCGAGTGCTCGACGGTGAAGCGGTAGCCCTCGAAGGTACGCCAGTCGCCAAAGGAGGCGTAGCCCAGCACGCCGCTTTCATCCACGGCCACCAGCACCGGATAGCCCTGCTCTACACGTGCAGCGACCCAGGCCTGGCGGTTGGCCAGGTCTACCTGTTGTTCGTTCCAGATCGCCGTGGTGTTGCGCACGGCGTCGTTGTAGATGTCGAGGATGCCCGCCACGTCGTCGGGTAGGGCATCACGGATCAGGTAGCTCATGGCAGTGTCTTCGCGAACTCGATGCTGCAGATTAAATGGTTACCAGCCCGCGCACACCTTCGGCCTGCATGTTTTCGCCGCGGCCACGCTGGACGATTTCACCGCGGGCCATGACCAAGTACTGGTCGGCCAGCTCCTCGGCAAAGTCGTAGAACTGCTCGACCAGCAGGATGGCCATGTCGCCGCGCTGGGCCAGGCTGCGGATGACCGCGCCGATTTCCTTGATCACCGACGGCTGGATGCCTTCGGTGGGTTCATCGAGGATCAGCAGGCGCGGGCGGCTGGCCAGGGCGCGACCGATCGCCAGCTGTTGCTGCTGGCCGCCGGAGAGGTCGCCGCCACGGCGCTGCTTCATCTGCTCGAGCACCGGAAACAGCTCGTAGATGAATGCCGGCACCTCCCGCGCCTCGCGGGCGCTGAAGCGCGACAGGCCCATCAGCAGGTTTTCCTCCACGGTCAGGCGCGGGAATATCTCGCGGCCCTGAGGCACGTAGGCGATGCCGGCATGCACCCGCTGCTGGGGCTTGAGCGCGGTGATCGGCTTGCCCTCCCACTCGATGCTGCCTTCGCGGGCGGGGACCAGGCCCATCAGGCAGCGCAGCAGGGTGGTCTTGCCCACACCGTTGCGGCCCAGCAGGCAGGTGACTTCGCCGATCCTGGCTTCGAACGACAGGCCTCGGAGGATGTGGCTGCCGCCGTAGTACTGGTGCAGGGTGTCGATCTTGAGCATGTTTGGTTCCTGACAATTCTGCTTTGACTGTGCCGGCCCTTTCGCGGGCAAGCCCGCTCCTACAGGGATCACGCTGTCCTTGTGGGAGCGCGAAAAGGCCGACACAACTCCCTCTGTTCAACGACCGAGATATACCTCGACCACCCGCTCATCCGCCTGTACCTGCGCAAGTGACCCCTCGGCCAGCACCGAGCCTTGGTGCAGCACCGTCACATGGTCGGCAATGCTGCCGACGAAGCCCATGTCGTGCTCCACCACCATCAGCGAATGCGTGCCCGCCAGGCCCTTGAACAGCTCGGCGGTGAATTCGGTCTCGGCGTCGGTCATGCCCGCAACCGGCTCATCGAGCAGCAGCAACTGCGGCTCCTGCACCAGCAGCATGGCGATCTCCAGGAACTGCTTCTGGCCGTGTGACAACAGCCCGGCCTGGCGCGAGGCCAGGCTGTTCAGGCGCACGGTCGTCAGCACGTGCTCTATCCGTTCACGCTGCTCGCCGGTCAACCGCGCCGCCAGGCTGGCCCAGACCGACTTGTCGGCCTTGAGCGCCAACTCGAGGTTTTCATGCACGCTCAGTGCCTCGAACACCGTGGGCTTCTGGAATTTGCGGCCGATGCCCGCCTGGGCGATCTGGTATTCGCTCATGCGGGTGAGGTCCAGGGTGTCGCCAAAGAACGCACTGCCGGTGTCGGGGCGGGTCTTGCCGGTGATCACGTCCATCATCGTGGTCTTGCCCGCGCCATTGGGGCCGATGATGCAGCGCAGTTCGCCGACGCCGATGTACAGGTTGAGCGCGTTGAGCGCCTTGAAACCGTCGAAGCTGACGCTGATGTCTTCAAGGCTCAGCACCGTGCCATGGCGGGTGTCGAGCCCGGCCTTGCGCGGCTGGCCCAGGCCGATGGCGTCGCGGCCAGTGCCAACCTGGTCGAAGACCGGCTCCAGCATGAATTCCGGATGAACCGCAGGGATGCCTCTCATGGCTGGCTCCTTTTCTTCAGCAACCCGACCACGCCCTTGGGCAGGTACAGGGTGACCAGGATGAACAGTGCGCCGAGGAAGAACAGCCAGAACTCCGGGAAGGCCACGGTGAACCAGCTCTTCATGCCATTGACCAGGCCGGCGCCAAGCAGGGGGCCGATCAGGGTGCCGCGCCCGCCCAGGGCAACCCAGACGGCGGCTTCGATGGAGTTGGTCGGCGACATCTCGCTGGGGTTGATGATGCCCACCTGCGGCACGTACAGCGCCCCGGCCAGGCCGCACAGCACGGCGCTGAGCACCCACACCAGCAGCTTGAAGCCGCGTGGGTCGTAACCGCAGAACATCAGGCGGTTCTCGGCGTCGCGCAGCGCGGTGAGCAGGCGCCCGAACTTGCTGCGCGTCAGCCGCCAGCACAGGTACAGGCTGCCCAGCAGCAGTGCGACAGTGAGCAGGAACAGCACCGCGCGGGTGCCCGGCGCGGTGATCTCGAAGCCCAGGATGGTGCGGAAGCTGGTGAAGCCGTTGTTGCCACCGAACCCGGTTTCGTTGCGAAAGAACAGCAGCATCCCGGCAAAGGTCAGGGCCTGGGTCATGATCGAGAAGTACACGCCCTTGATCCGCGAGCGGAAGGCGAACCAGCCGAACACCAGTGCCAGCATCCCCGGCGCCAGTACCGCCAGGCACAGCGCCCAGGCGAAATGCTGGGTGCCGGCCCAGTACCAGGGCAGCTCGCTCCACGACAGGAAGGTCATGAAGCCCGGCAGGCCGTCGCCGGCCGCCTGGCGCATCAGGTACATGCCCATGGCGTAGCCGCCCAGGGCGAAGAACAGGCCGTGGCCCAGCGACAGCAGCCCGGCGTAGCCCCAGACCAGGTCCAGCGCGAGGGCGACGATGGCGTAGCAAAGGATCTTGCCGACCAGGGTCAGGGTGTAGGCCGAGACCTGCAGAGCATGGCCGTCAGGCAGCAGCGACAGCAGCGGCAGGGCCAGCAGTGCCAGGACGACGACAACGCCGATGGCCATCGACAGCCGGGGGCCGGCCTTTTGTGTGGCAGTGACAAGCAGTGGCTGGTTCATCAGTCGATTACCCGTCCCTTGAGGGCGAACAGGCCTTGCGGGCGTTTCTGGATGAACAGAATGATCAGCGCAAGGATGAGGATCTTGCCGAGTACCGCACCGATCTGCGGCTCCAGCAGCTTGTTGGCGATACCCAGCCCGAAGGCGGCCCAGAGGCTGCCGGCCAGTTGCCCGACGCCGCCGAGCACCACCACCAGGAAGGAGTCGATGATGTAGCTCTGGCCCAGGTCAGGGCCGACGTTGCCGACCTGGCTCAGGGCGACCCCGCCCAGCCCGGCGATACCCGAGCCCAGGCCGAAGGCGAGCATGTCGACGCGCCCGGTGGACACCCCGCAGCAGGCCGCCATGTTGCGGTTCTGCGTGACCGCGCGCACGTTCAGCCCCAGCCGCGTGCGGTTGAGCAACAGCCAGGTGAGCAGCACCACCGCCAGGGCGAAGCCGATGATCACCAGGCGGTTGTACGGCAGCACCAGGTTGGGCAGCACCTGGATGCCGCCAGACAACCACGCCGGGTTGCTCACCTCGACGTTCTGCGCGCCGAACAGCAGGCGTACCGCCTGGATCAGGATCAGGCTGATGCCCCAGGTCGCCAGCAGGGTTTCCAGCGGGCGGCCGTACAGATGGCGGATCACCGTGCGCTCCAGCGCCATGCCGATGCCGGCACTGACGGCGAAGGCTACCGGCAGCGCGATCAGCGGGTAGAACTCGATCGCGCCTGGGGCATAGCGCTGCACCAGCACCTGCACCAGGTAGGTGCTGTAGGCGCCGAGCATCAGCATCTCGCCGTGGGCCATGTTGATCACCCCGAGCAGGCCGAAGGTGATCGCCAGGCCCAGGGCCGCCAGCAGCAGGATCGAACCCAGCGACAGGCCGCTGAACGCCTGGCCGAGGATTTCACCGAACAGCAGCTTGCGCTGCACTTGGGCCAGGCTGGTCTCGGCGGCGGTGCGCACTCCGGCGTCGGGTTCTGCGCCAGGCTGCAACAGAGCTTCCAGACGGGTACGTGCCAGCGGGTCGCCGGTTTCCCCGAGCAGGCGCACTGCGGCCAGGCGTACCCGAGGTTCGCTGGCGCCCAGTTGCAGGTTGGCCAGGGCAAGGCCTAGGGCGGCGTGCACGGCGGCGTCCGGCTCACTGGCGAAGGCGCGGTCGAGCAGCGCCATTTGCGCCGGTTGCGCGCTTTTTTGCAGTTGCCGTGCTGCGGCCAGACGCAGATTGCTGTCGGCGCTGAGCAATTGATGGCTGGCCAAGGCATTGTCGATCAGGCCGCGCAGGCGATTGTTCAGGCGCACCTTGCGCGTGTCGTCTTCGGCGATGCGCCCTTCGCGCAGGTTTTCCAGCAGCGCCAGGCGCGCCGGTTCGGGTTGTGCGGCCCAGCCTTCGAGCAGGCTGGCCTGTTCGGCGGGCTTGGCACCGAGGAAGAATTCGCCCTCGCTGGCTTGGGTGGCCAGAGGCAGGAGCAGCAGGAGGGAGAGCAGGAGTCTGAACATGCGGGTAATCCTGGAAATCAGCGGTGGATTCTTCGCGGGTGAACCCGCTCTCACAGGGACCGCGCCGGTTCCAGACCTTGCACCGTACCTGTGGGAGCGGGCTTGCCCGCGAATGGGCCGCAACGCGGCCCCCGTGCAATCAGTTGCCCTTCACCGCATAGTCAGGTCGCTTGTCGTTACCCGGAATGAACGGGCTCCACGGCTGCGCACGCAGCGGCTGCTCGGTCTGCCAGACCACACTGAACTGCCCGTCATCCTGGATCTCGCCGATCATCACCGGCTTGTGCAGGTGGTGGTTGGTCTTGTCCATGGTCAGGGTGAACCCCGACGGTGCCTGGAAGCTCTGCCCGGCCAAGGCCTCACGCACTTTGTCGACATCGGTGGACTTGGCTTTCTCGACCGCCTGCGCCCACATATGGATACCCACGTAGGTGGCCTCCATCGGGTCGTTGGTCACCGCCTTGTCGGCACCCGGCAGGCCCTTGGCCTTGGCGTAGGCCTTCCAGTCGGCGACGAACTTCTGGTTGACCGGGTTCTCCACCGACTCGAAGTAGTTCCACGCCGCCAAGTGGCCGACCAGCGGCTTGGTGTCGATACCACGCAGTTCCTCTTCACCCACCGAGAAGGCCACCACCGGCACGTCGGTGGCTTTCAGTCCCTGGTTGGCCAGCTCTTTGTAGAAGGGCACGTTGGAGTCGCCATTGACGGTGGAGATCACCGCCGTCTTGCCGCCTGCGGAGAACTTCTTGATGTTGGCGACGATGGTCTGGTAGTCGGCATGGCCGAACGGCGTGTAGACCTCTTCGATGTCCTTGTCGGCCACGCCCTTGCTGTGCAGGAAGGCGCGCAGGATCTTGTTGGTGGTGCGCGGGTAGACGTAGTCGGTGCCCAGCAGGAAGAAGCGCTTGGCGCCGCCGCCGTCTTCGCTCATCAGGTACTCCACCGCCGGGATCGCCTGCTGGTTGGGCGCAGCGCCGGTGTAGAACACGTTCGGCGACATCTCCTCGCCTTCATACTGCACCGGATAGAACAGCAGCCCGTTGAGCTCCTCGAACACCGGCAGCACCGACTTGCGCGACACCGAGGTCCAGCAGCCGAACACTACCGCGACCTTGTCCTGGGTCAGCAGCTGGCGACTCTTCTCGGCGAACAGCGGCCAGTTCGAGGCCGGGTCCACCACCACCGGTTCGAGCAGCTTGCCGTTGACCCCGCCCTTGGCGTTGATCTCGTCGATGGTCATCAGCGCCATGTCCTTGAGCGACGTCTCGGAAATGGCCATGGTCCCGGACAGCGAATGCAGGATGCCGACCTTGATGGTCTCGGCCGCCTGGATGCTCCAGCTCAGGCCCATCGCCGCGATCGATGCGCTGAGGGTGAAGGCCTTGATCAGACTGCGTCGCTTCATGTGCTCTCTCCGCTGAGTGTTGTGCTGTTGGCAGAGGGGAGAGTGCAAAGGCTGTGCCGTGGTGCGCGAAGCTGCGGATTAGAAGGGTTGTGCTTCGATGCGGGGCTCTGGCAGGGGCCAGGTTGGTGCTTGCTCGGCGAGCCTGCACAGGATTGGGGCCAGAGGGTGAGCAGTTTATGCGCAGCGCGCTGGGGGCGAAGTGAAACTGCACACCATGAGTGTGAGAGCGGGGTTTGCCCGCGAAAGGGCTGCAGAGCAGCCCTGTGCAGATCAGTTGTCGCGCACCACCGCTCGTGGCTGGCGCTTGCTGCGCACGAACTGGTAAGTGACCGCCAGGATCACAAACCAGATCGGTGTCACCACCAGCGCCGAACGGGTGTCGGCCTCAAGGCTCAGCAGCACCAGGATGCCGGCGAAGAACACCAGGCACACGTAGCACATGAAGCGCCCGCCAGGCATCTTGTAGATCGACTTCTCGTGCAGCGCCGCACGTTGCTTGCGGTAGCTCAGGTACGACAGCAGGATCAGCGTCCAGACGAACATGAACAGCACCGCCGACACCGTGGTCACCAGGGTGAAGGCTTCGATCACGTTCGGCACCAGGTAGATCAGCACCGCGCCGAGCAGCAGGCACAGGCAGGAGAAGTACAGGCCGTTGGCCGGCACGGCGCGCCGCGAGAGTTTCTCGAAGGACTTCGGGGCATCGCCTTCCTGGGCCAGGCCGTAGAGCATGCGGCTGGTGGAGAACACGCCGCTGTTGGCCGACGAAGCGGCCGAGGTCAGCACCACGAAGTTGATAATGCTTGCCGCTGCCGGCAGGCCAGCCAGCACGAACAGCTCGACGAACGGGCTCTTGCCCGGCACCACGTCGCGCCAGGGCGTGACCGCCATGATCGCGATCAGCGCCAGCACGTAGAACACGATGATGCGGATCGGGATCGAGTTGATCGCCCGCGGCAGGGTGCGCTCGGGGTTCTTCGCTTCGGCGGCGGTGGTGCCCACCAGCTCGATGCCGACGAAGGCGAACACCGCGATCTGGAAACCGGCGAAGAAACCGAACAGGCCATTGGGGAACATGCCGCCGTCATTCCACAGGTTGGCCAGGCTGGCCGTGTGGCCGCTCGGCGACTGGAAGCCGGTGACGACCATGTACAGCCCGGTCGCGACCAGGCCGAGGATGGCGATGATCTTGATCAGGGCGAACCAGAACTCCATTTCGCCGAACAGTTTCACCGTGACTAGGTTCAGCGACAGCAGCACCGCCACGCAGGTCAGCGCCGGTATCCACTGCGGCAGGTCGGGGAACCAGAACTGTGTATAGGCGGCGATCGCCACCACGTCGGCGATGCCGGTGACGACCCAGCAGAACCAGTAGGTCCAGCCGGTGAAGTAGCCGGCCCAGGGGCCGAGCAGGTCGGCGGAGAAGTCGATGAACGACTTGTAGTTGAGGTTCGACAGCAACAGCTCGCCCATGGCCCGCATGACGAAGAACAGCATGAAGCCGATGATCATGTAGACGAAGATGATCGATGGGCCGGCGAGGCTGATGGTCTTGCCCGAGCCCATGAACAGGCCGGTGCCGATGGCGCCACCGATGGCGATGAGCTGGATGTGGCGGTTGGTCAGGTTGCGTTGCAGATGCTGGTCATCTGCCTGGGGGGATGAGGTCCGGGTCATAGGCTGCATTCCATTGAGGGTCAGTCTTCTTGTGAGCGAAAGCCGGTTAGGCTAACACGCACTGCAAAGGTGCGGGCGTGACAGATCGCCACGATCTTGGCGGTGCAGTGGCGATTCTTGAATGACTGAAATCAACGGATGCCCTTTTCGCGGGCAAGCCCGCTCCCACAAGCTACGGCGCCGCTGTACCTTGTGGGAGCGGGCTTGCCCGCGAAAAGGCCGACGCGATTCAGGCCTGAACCGCGACCCGCCCGCGCCGCACCACCAGGCTGTCCACCACCCACATCACTACCATCGACACCCCCACCAGCGGGAACACGACACCCAGCACCAGCATCACCCCCACGGCAGTCTTCCAGCGCGGCAGGTCATGACGCAGCGGCGGCACGCCAAGCCCGCCTGACGGGCGGCGCTTCCACCACATCACCAAGCCGCTCACCGAGCCCAGCAGGATCATCAGGCACACCAGCAGGATGACGATCTGGTTGAGCGCCCCGAACATCTTGCCCTCGTGCAGCATCACCCCAAGCTCGGTGGCGCGGGCTACCGGGCTGTAGTCGTGCCAGCGCACGTCGGCCAGGACCTTGCCGGTGTACTGGTCAACATGCAGGGTGGCGTCGTTGCGCGGATCGTCGGCGAACACCGCGATGGTGAACACACCTTCAGCGGTACTCGGCGAGGTGATGCTGTAGCCCGGCGCCACGCCGCGGGCGTTGGCCAGGTCCTCGACCTGCTGCAGGGTGATCTGCGGCGCGGCTGGGGCGCTGTGCATGTCGTGATGGCCCATGTGCTCGGCATGCGCGCCGGACACCGGCATCGGCGTGTTTTCCAGGGCCCAGGGCACGGTCTGGCGATGGGCGCTGTTCAGCGCGCCGGCCTGCTGGTCGGATTTCGGTACGTCGTTCCACATCGCCGCCGGGAAACGGTTCCACAGATCGGCGTACTGTTTGCCCCACAGCCCGGTCCAGGTCATGCCGCTGAGCAGCATCAGCAACAGCAGCGCCGAACCCCAGAAGCCGCTGACCGCATGCAGGTCGCGCCACAGCACGCGCCCGCGTGCCGACAGGCGTGGCCACAGTACGCCACGGCTGTTGCGGCCACGTGGCCACCACAGATAAAGCCCGGACACCACCAGCACGATGCCCCAGCCTGCGGCCAGCTCCACCAGCCGATCGCCGACGGTGCCGACCATCAGCTCGCCATGCAGGGCACGGGCGATGGCCTGCAGGTTCTGCTTGCCGTCCTGCGCGCCCAGCACCTTGGCGCTGTACGGGTCGACGAACACGTTCAGTTCGCGGCCGCCGTCATGCACCACGAACTGCGCGCTGCGCTCGGCGTTCAACGGTGGCAGGTACTGGCCGACATGGCCCTGTGGATAAGCCTGGTGCACCTGGGCCAGCAGGGTATCGGCGCTTTGGCGTTGCTGGCCGGCCTCGACCACCATCAGGTCGCGGTACATCCACGGGTCGAGCTGCGGCTTGAACAGGTAGATGATCCCGGTGATCGCCAGCAGGATCATGAAGGGCGCGACGAACAGCCCGGCATAGAAATGCCAGCGCCAGGCCAGGTTGTAGAAGGATTGCTTTGGTTTGCTCATGGAGCCTCCCGTTCGACCAGGTGGGGCGCGGTCAGGCCCGCGCCCCGGTTGTTATTGTCAGAAGCTGAAATCGACCTTGGTCCAGAAGGTCCTGCCCGGCTCGTTGACCGGCTGCGGGTCTGCCGCCGGATAGCCGAACCCGGCGTTCCCGGCCAGGTTCAAGTGCTCGGCGTAGGCCTTGTCGAACAGGTTGTCGACGCCCGCGCTGAGCTTGAGGTTGTGGTTGACCTTGTAGGCACCGTTGAGCGAGAACACGCCGAAACCGCCGCTCTTCTCGTAGTCCTTGCCCACCACGTTGCCCTGGTTCTCGGCGATGCGATTCTGCGCCGCGACCAGCCGCCACAGCGCACCGACGCTCCAGGTATCGCGGCTGTAGGTCAGGCCCAGGCGGCTTTCCAGCGGGGGCATCTGCGGCAGGGCCTTGCCGTCGCTGCTGTTCTTGCCCCAGGCGTAGGCCAGCGTGGCGTCGGCCTTCCAGTTCTCGTCCAGCTTGTAGGCCGCGCCCAGCTCGCCACCCATGATGCGGGCGTCGATGTTCTGCGCCTGGGTGCTGCTCATGCCCATCATGCTGCGGTAGTCGAACAGGATGTAGTCGCGGATCTGCCCGACGTAGCCGGAGGCCCAGGCCTGCAGGCGTTCGTCCTGGTACTGGATGCCGAAGTCGAGCTGGGTGGTCTTCTCTGGCTTGATGCTGTCGAAGGCATTGACCGAGCCACGCGGGCCGTTGGTTGGCGAGAACAGCTCCCAGTAGTCGGGGAAGCGCTGGGCGTGGCCCAGGCCGATATAGCTGGTGGCCGGGATCGACGCCAGGTCATGCTCGTAGCGGATGAAGCCGCTGGGCAGGGTATCGGCGCGGGTGTCGCCGTTGGTGGCACTGGCCTGGCGGAAGTCGCGGGCCGAGGCCCGGTCCAGGCGCGCACCGCTGATCAGGCGATCCTCGCCGGTGGCGTACCAGGTCAGCTCGCTGAACACGCCGTAGTTATGGAAGTCGGCGTCCTTGGTCCAGGGCTGGCCCTTGTGCGCATCGACGCCCATGCCGCCGCGTTTGCGGTGTTCGTTGGTCTGCGCGTCGATGCCGCTGATCAACTGCACGTCGGCCCAGCGCCAGGTCGCCTTGATGCGTGCGCCGAGGGTACGGCGATCGACATTGCTGACCATGGGCATGCCCATCATGCCGCTGCCCGAGGGCGTGCGCAGGCTGTAGTTGTCCATCACGTGGTCGGCGTAGTTGTAGTAGACCTGCGCCTCGACCTTGTCGAGCACCTCGCCGAGGTTGGACTTTTCAAAGCGCAGGCCCAGGCTTTCGCGCTTGAACTGCGAGCCGTCCATGCCGCGCCCGGCGTAGCGCGCCTCGCCATCGCCCTTACCGGCGGTGAGTTCGAGCAGGGTGTCGGTATCCGGGGTCCAGCCGAGGGTCACGTCGCCGTTCCATTTGTCCCAGCGCGACGGCACGGTATCACCGTTGCCATCCTTGTAGTCATCCGAGCGCGATTGGTTGCCGACGAAGCGCGCGTAGGCCTGGCTGTTGCCGGCGGCGGCGTCGAGCACCTTGTCGAAGCGGCCGTTGGAGCCGGCGAGCAGGCTGGCGTTGACCCGGCTGCCGAGGGTGCCGAATTTCTCCGGCTCGCGCTCGAAGAGGATGGTGCCAGCCGAGCCGCCGGGGCCCCAGATCACGCTTTGCGGGCCTTTGATCACGGTCAGGCGGTCGTAGGTTTCCGGCGAGATGTACGAGGTCGGGGCGTCCATGCGGTTGGGGCAGGCGCCGAGCATCACGCCGCCGTTGGTGAGGATGTTCAGGCGCGAACCGAACATGCCGCGCAGCACTGGGTCGCCGTTGGTGCCGCCGGAGCGGATGGCGGAAAAGCCTGGGATGGTCTTGAGGTAGTCGGCGCCGTCGCTGGCCGGCACCGGCTGGCGGGGATCCTTGGGGTTGGTGACCACGGTCAGCGGCGAGCTGGGCGCGATGGCGGTGATCACCGTCGGGCTCAGTTCCGGGGTGTCATGGCCTTCGTGGCCAGGCTCGACGGCGAGTGCCAGCGGGCTCAGCAGCGAGCCGCAGAGCATGGCGAGGGTCCCATGGCGGGACAGGGCAGAAACAGGGGTGCAGCCGGACATAATGATTCCAGTCGATCAGTCATGAGTAAGCGCGAAGCCTCCTGGCTTCGGGCGTTAAACGGGGTGGTCAGACGTTGATCGACGCAGGTGGGGCGCGGCTGCGGGCACCGGGAAACACCGCTTGCAGGGCATGGCCCTGGCGGGTCGGGTAGGTGGTGAGGGTGGACGGGATGGCGCTGGCGAGGCTGAGTGGGCTGAGGGTCTGGGGCAGGGCGGGGCAGTTGAACAGCAGGCTGCAATAGCCGCATTTCTCCCAGTCCGCGTGTAGCTGGCCATCGTTGCCGTGGCCGTGGTGGTCTTGCCCGGCATGCGAATGCCCCGAGGCCATGGGCATGTCCATGGCCATGCTCATGTTCATGCCGGCGTGGTGATCCATCGGCATCGACTGGGAAACCAGTGGGCCGATGAAGATCATCCACATGGCGAACAGGCTCAGCCAGCCGCCACCGACGCGCCTGCGATCAGGGCGGGTGCTGCGGGCTGTGCTGTTGCGCGGCAAGCTCATGACGAGCGCCTGTCAGCGGTCAGTGCGCGTGTTCGTGTCCTGCCTGATCGGCGGGCGGCTGCTTCTGCACGGCGACCTCGACGGTGATGTCACCGGCTTTCTCGAAGTGCAGGGTGAGCGGGAAGCGCTTGCCGTCAGTGAGCAGGCTGCGGTCCTTGGGCTGCATCAGCATCACGTGGTAGGCGCTGGGGGCGAAGGTCAGGTCCTTGCCTGCGGGCACGACCACACTCTGCACCTGCTGCATCTTCATGGCACCGGCGGCGGTCTTGATGTGTTCGTGCAACTGGGCGTCATCGCTGACGGGGCTGTCGACGCTCAACAGGCGGTCGTCGACCTTACCGTTGTTGTGAACGATGAAATAGGCCGCGACATTGGGCGCGTTGGGTGGCAGCTCCAGCGACCAGGGATGGGCGATATGCAGGTCGCCGACACTGTATTCGTGGGCGCTGGCAAAGGCGCTGGGCAGCAGCAGGGTGGCCAGGATGAGGGCTTGCTTGAGCATGGTGGGTCTCCGGTCTGTACGGGTTCAGGAACAGCGTCTTGAACTCAGGCCAGTGGAGAGGCTCGCGGATTGAGCGCCGGCCAGAGCTGGCGCGGCGTGGACTGGTGCGTGGCGAGTGGCGGCGCCTGGCCGAAGCGCAGTTGCGGCGGGTTGTGCAGTTGCGGTGCGTGGCTGGCCAGGGCGAGCACAGGCGAGGTACCCGAGCAGCACCAGCAGTGCTGCATGTTGGAGTGGTCGTCCTGTTGGCCCAGGTCGATCTTGGCCAGGGCCTGGACATCGAGCTTGGCCTTGCCCGCGCCAGTCGAGCAGAAGGCACCCCACAGCAGCTGCTCGGCCGGGCCCTTGGGCACGGCGGAAGACAGCGGCATGGCCAGCAGGTTGAACAGCACTGCAAGGCAGGCTATCCAGGCGATGTGCCGACGTGGGGTCATGGAGAGATCCGGTCAGGAATCAGGTGGCTATTGTACGGCGGAGTATAGGTAAAAATGCGGGGGTGCGGTGAAGTGCCGCAGTTGCTGTTGCACAGCCGGTGAAAGTGGCGTTGTGTTCTTCGCGGGCAAGCCCGCTCCTACAGGAGCCCCGCAATCTTCATCTCGACGGGGCATTTGTGGGAGCGGCGGTTCGGCGCCCCGACTTGCCCGCGAAGCAGTCACCGCCGGTATCAGGCCTTGCCGCGCCCCAGCAGGCCGCGCACTGTTTCCTGCAGGTCCGCTGGCAACACTACGACTTTCGAATTGTCGCTCCCGGCGAGGTTTTCCATCGCGCCGATGTAGCGCTCACCCAGCAGGTACATGGCCGGGGTGGTCTCATTGCCCACCGCTTCACGCACCAGCGAAATCGCCCGGGCCGAGGCTTCGGCCAGGTTGATCTGTGCCTCGGCATCGAGCTTGGCTGACTGCAGGCGCGCCTCGGCTTCGAGAATCGCCGCCTGCTTGGCGCCTTCGGCACGGGTTACGTCGGCTTTACGCTCACGCTCGGCCGCAGCCTGGCGCTCCATGGCCACCTGCATGTTCTCCGACGGTTTGATGTCCTGGATCTCCACCGAACGCACGGTCACGCCCCAGTCTTCGGTCTGTTCGGACATCGCCTCGCGCAGGCGCGCCTTGATCTGCTCGCGGCTCGACAACGCTTCGTCGAGGTCCATGGCGCCGACGATGGCGCGCAGCGAGGTCATGGTCAGGCTGGTGACCGCGAAGGAGAAGTCCTGCACGCCGTACGAGGCCTTCTGCGGGTCGACCACCTTGGCAAAGCACAGGGCGTTGGCGACGATCACCGCGTTGTCGCGGGTGATGATTTCCTGTTGCTGCACGTCGAGGATGATGTCCTTGGTCGGCAGGCGGTAGGCGATCACGTCCATGTAAGGGATGACGATGTTCAAGCCGGGTTTGAGCGTGGTGTGGTAACGGCCCAGGCGTTCGACGATCCATTCCTCGCCCTGGGGCACGATGCGCACCCCCTTGAACAGGGTGATCAGGACGAACAGGGCGATGGCGGCGACGACGATGAGGCTGGTCATTGCAAGCTTCCTTTCAAGACAGGTTCAGGGGCGGGTAACCCGCGCGGTGTTGCCTTCGATGGCTGCCAGGCGAACGCGCTCGCCGGCGGGGATGTCGCTGTCGGCGACGCAGGTCCATTCTTCGTTGCCGAGGATGGGCTTCTGGAAGCGCACCCGGCCTTTCTGGAACTGCGACACGCTGGCGGTCAGCAGGCCGACTTCACCGATCACGCTGTCTGCAGTCCAGCGTACGTCCGGCTTCTTGCGCCGGAACAGCTTGAACCACAGCAGGGTGGTGAGGGAGGAGAATGCCACCCACAGCAGCACCTGCATGTCCAGTTGCAGTGCAGGGGCGGCCAGGGCAATCAGCGACACCAGGATGGCGCCGATGCCGAACCAGAGGATGAAGAAGGTTGGCAGGACCAGTTCGAGCAGGACCAGGGCGATGCCGAAGACGAGCCAGATCCACCATTGCATTTCCATATGGGCAGGGCCTTGCGGTGAGGGAGGCTGAAGTCTAAGGCAGGGGGGACTGGAAGACTATTCCGAGCTGGATGATGAATGTGTCGGAAATGGCTGGGGCTGCTGCGCAGCTCCCGCGCGAGCCGAGCCTGCTGCTCACATCGACAAGGCTTCGCGCAGTTGCGCCACCGATCCGAACAGCCGATTCACCTCCGGCAGCTCAGGCCGCTTCAACACCAGCACCGGCACCCCGCGCTCGCGCGCCACTTCAAGCTTCGGCTCGGTCGCGGCGCTGCCACTGTTCTTGCTCACCAGCACATCGATCTGGCGCCGTTCGAACAGCGCCCGCTCATCCTCGAGGTGGAACGGGCCACGGGCACCGATCACCTCGCAGCGATCATTGCCCGGGCAGGCTTCCAGGGCGCGCAAGGTCCAGAACTGGTGGGGCGGAATATCTTCGAGATGTTGCAGCGGCTCGCGCCCCAGGGTGAACAACGGGCGCTTGAAAGGCGCCAGTGCGTCGATCAACTCATCCCAGCCCTCGACCTCGCGCCAGTCGTCACCCGGCTGCGGTTGCCAGGCGGGGCGACGCAAGGCCCAGCAGGGAATGCCCGCCGCCTTCGCCGCCTGCGCGGCATTGGCGCTGATCTGTGCGGCATAGGGGTGGGTGGCGTCGATCAGCAGCGCGATCCGTTCGCGTTGCAGGTAGTCGGCCAGGCCGTCGGCCCCGCCGTAACCGCCCACCCGCACCTGACAGGCCAGATCCTGCGGGATGCGGCCGATACCGGCGAGGCTGTAGACATGCTCAGGCCCCAGCAACCGGGCGATGGCCAGCGCCTCGGTGACGCCGCCCAGCAGCAGGATACGGCCGGTCATTGCACACCTGCCTTGCCGACGACGCCGCCCTGACGGTCGATGGCGAACACCTCGACCTGCACCTGCGCAGGCACCACGCTGCGGGCGAATGCCAGGGCGTGGGCGCAGACGGCATCGCCCAGGGCGATACCGGCGGCATGTGCGAGCGCCAGTGCCTGTTGGCTGGTGTTGGCACCGATGATCGCCGCCTGCAGTGCGGGGTCCGCGCCGATATCCGCGGCCCAGCCTGCCAGTTGCGGCAGGTCGATGCTCGAATGACGGCTGTGCAGGTCCATGTGGCCGGCTGCCAGTTTGCTGATCTTGCCGAAGCCGCCGCACAGGGTCAGGCGCGGCACCGGCACCTTGCGCAGGTGCTTGAGCACCGCGCCGACGAAGTCGCCCATCTCGATCAGGGCGATTTCCGGCAGCCCGTAGACCCGGCGCATGGTGTCTTCGCTGGCGTTGCCAGTGCAGGCGGCGATGTGGGTGTAGCCGTTGGTGTGGGCAACGTCGATGCCCTGGTGGATCGAGGCGATGTAGGCCGAGCAGGAAAATGGCCGGACGATACCGCTGGTGCCGAGGATCGACAGCCCGCCGAGAATGCCCAGCCGCGGGTTCATGGTCTTGAGCGCAAGCTCCGCGCCACCCTGCACATTTACCGTGACCTCGAATCCGCCCGCGTAGGCGCAGTCGCCTGCCAGTCGCTGCAGGTGCTCGCTGATCATCCGCCGCGGCACGGGGTTGATCGCCGGTTCCCCGACTGCCAGTACCAGGCCGGGGCGCGTCACCGTGCCCACGCCTTGCCCGGCGACGAAGCGCACGCCCGGCTCGTCGGTCAGGCGTACCTGGCTGTAGAGCAGGGCACCGTGGGTCACGTCGGGGTCGTCGCCTGCGTCTTTCAAGGTGCCGGCCTCGGCGCGCTCGCCGTCTCGGCGGCAGAATTCCAGGCGCATCTGCACCTGCTTGCCCTTGGGCAGGGTGATCTGCACGGCGTCGTTGGACTGGCCCGTGAGCAGCAACTGCGCTGCCGCCAGGCTGGTGGCGGTGGCACAACTGCCGGTGGTCAGGCCACTGCGAAGTGGCGCGGGCTGTTCGCGGGTTTCTTCACGCATCGAAGGGCTTCACCACCTCGAGCAGCGTGATCGGCAGGGCCTGGCGCCAGGTGTCGAAACTGCCTAGGGCCTGGGCCTGGGCCACATGGATGCGGGTCAGTTCGCCTCCGTGTTGCTCACGGAAATGCGCCAGGGCCAGTTCGCTCTGCAAGGTCACGGCATTGGCCACCAGCCGCCCTCCAGGGCGCAGGCGCTCCCAGCACAAGGGCAGTACGCCTTCGCCGGTGACGCCGCCGCCGATGAAAATAGCGTCGGGGCGTTCGAGACCGGCCAGGGCTTGTGGCGCCTTGCCGCGAATCAACTGCAGGCCAGGAACGCCGAGTTGGTCGCGGTTGAATTCGATGAATGCCTGGCGACCTTCGTCGGCCTCGATGGCCAGTGCGCGGCAGCTGGGGTGGGCGCGCATCCATTCGATACCGATCGAGCCGCATCCGGCGCCGACATCCCACAGCAGTTCGCCGGGTTGAGGCGCCAGGCGTGCCAGGGTGATGGCGCGCACGTCGCGTTTGGTCAACTGGCCGTCGTGGCGAAAGGCGCCGTCGGGCAGGCCGCTGATCGGCGACAGGCGCGGGCTGTCCGGCGCGGCCTGGCATTCGATGGCGACCAGGTTCAGTGCTGCGGCCTGGGCGTGGGGCCAGTCTTCTGCGCTGCCATTCAGGTGCTTCTCATCGGGGCCGCCCAAGTGTTCGAACACCTGCATCCGGCTCGGGCCGAAGCCGCGTTCACGCAACAATTGCGCAATGGCTGCAGGGCTGTCGCCGTCATTGCTCAGCACCAGCAGGCGCACACCGCTGTAGAGCTGGGCATTGAGCGCCGCCAGCGGCCGCGCGACCACTGACACCACCTGCACGTCCTGCAACGGCCAGCCCAGGCGCGCGGCGGCCAGGGCGCAGGAGGAGGGCATCGACAGCACCTGCATCTGTTCGGCCGGAACCTGGCGCGCAAGGCTTGCGCCAACGCCGTAGAACATCGGGTCGCCGCTGGCCAGCACGCACACGGGCTCGCCGGACAGAGCCAGCACAGGGGCGAGGGAGAACGGGCTGGACCACGTCAGGCGCTCGCCGACCACGCAGCGTGGCAGCAGGGCGAGCTGACGCGGGCTGCCGAAGATACGTGCAGCAGACAGCAGCGCGCGCCGGGCCTGCTTGCCCAGGCCGCTGAAGCCGTCTTCGCCGATGCCTACTACTGTCAGCCAGGGGGTCATCTGATCATTTCCGTCGTGTTGGGAATCGTGTCGCCTTTTTCGCGGGCAAGTCGCAGCGGCGAAAAGGACGACACTGTCCTGAAGCATTGCTCGACCATCGGCTTTTCATGCCGTCGGACAAAGCAGGCATAATACCGCGCCTTCTACACTGAAGCGCGTCTTCACGATTGCCGGATACCCCCTTGAAGCCACCCCACACACCCGCCGTTTCGCCCCGCCCCTCGGCCTGCCCGGGGTTGTGGCGCATCGTCGCGGCGCGAGATGGCGGCATTTGCCGGATCAAACTGCCCGGCGGCCTGCTGCTGGCCGAGCAGGCCGAGGCGGTGGCCGAGGCTGCCGAGCGCTTCGCCGGTGGAGTGATCGAGGCGACCAACCGCGCCAATTTGCAGATCCGCGGTATCGGCGACGACCACCTGGCGCTGGTCGGGCACCTGCTCGATGCCGGCCTGGGGCCGCGCGAGGCGGCCGGTGACGATGTCCGCAACCTGATGCTCAGCCCGCTGGCCGGTGTCGATCCGGCGATGTTGATCGACATTCGGCCGCTGGCCGGACAGATCCTGCACCTGCTGGAAACCACCCCGCGCCTGCATGAGTTGTCGGCCAAGTTCGCCGTGCAGCTCGACGCTGGCGAGTCCCTGGCGATGCTCGCGCACCCCCATGACCTGTGGTTGTCGGCGCTGCTGCTCGACCGGCAGGTGTGGCTGGCCTTCGGGCTGGCGGGCTGCCCGGGCGATGGCGCAACCCTTGGCGCCGTACCGCTGGACCAGGGAGTGGCATTGGTGCGGGCAGTGCTGGAGCGCTTCCTCGACCTTGCCACGCCCGAGCAGACACGGATGCGCCAGTTGCTGCAGACCTGCCCGGTGCAGGATTTCGTCGAAGGGCTGGGGCTGCCGATTCGTCGTGACAGCGCTGTGCGCCAATGGCGGCGAGCGCCCGCCAAGCCGCGCTGGCTCGGTATGTTGGCCCAGCGTGAGGGCAGTGCGTTCGGCGTGGCACCGCCGCTGGGGCGCTTGACGCCCGCGATGCTGCGCGGCCTGGCCAGGCTTGCGCGCGAGGCCGGTGATGGCAGCCTGCGCCTCACGCCCTGGCAGAGCCTGGTGCTGCCGAACTTCGACCCATCGCTGCTCGGGCAGGCCCAGGCCGAAACGAAGGCGCTGGGCATGATCAACGACGTCTTGCAGCCACTTGCACGCATCAGCGCTTGCACCGGTTCCAGCGGTTGCGCCAAGGGCCAGTCCGACACCAAGGCCGATGCGCAGTTGATCGCTGGGCTGCTGCACCATGGCGCCCCGGCCAGTGTGCACCTGACGGCTTGCCCGCGTTCCTGTGCCGTGGCCCATGTCGCCCCGGCCACCCTGCTGGCCCGTGCCCCGGGCCGTTATGACCTTTATCTTCGCGATGCGCGCCTGCCGGGTTTCGGCCGACTGCGCGCATCCGACCTTACCCCAGAAGAAGCAGGCGCCATGCTCGACCTGCCGACGGAGCACCTTGATGATTGACTACATCCGCGATGGTCAGGAGATCTATCGCAATTCCTTCCGCATCATTCGCGAGGAGGCTCGCCTGGAGCGGATTCCGGCCGATCTGGAAAAGCTCGCCGTGCGAGTGATCCACGCCTGCGGCATGGTCGAGGCGATCGACGGCCTGCAGTTTTCCGAAGGCGCCGGAACGGCGGGGCGCCAGGCCCTGGCCAAGGGCGCACCGATCCTCTGCGACGCGCACATGGTTGCCGAAGGCATCACCCGCGCGCGCCTGCCGGCCGACAACCCGGTCATCTGCACCCTGCGTGACCCCAGCGTGCCGGGCTTGGCCAAGGACGCCGGCAACACCCGCTCGGCGGTGGCCCTGGAGCTGTGGCGCCCGCATCTGGAGGGCAGCGTGGTGGTGATCGGCAATGCCCCGACCGCGCTGTTCTACTTGCTGGAAATGCTCGACGCGGGTGCGCCCAAGCCTGCGTTGATCCTCGGCTTTCCGGTAGGCTTCGTCGGCGCTGCCGAGTCCAAGGCGATGTTGGCCGCCGACAGCCGTGGTGTGCCGTTCGTCATCATGCAGGGGCGCCTGGGCGGTAGCGCCATGGCCGCCGCGGCTGTCAATGCCCTCGCCACGGAGGTGGAATGATGCAGCCTCGTGGACGTCTGCTCGGCCTGGGGGTCGGCCCCGGCGATCCGGAACTGATCACGGTCAAGGCCCTGCGCCTGCTGCGCGAAGCGCCGGTGGTGGCGTATTTCGTGGCCAAGGGCAAGCGCGGCAATGCCTTCGGTATCATCGAGGCGCATCTGCAGGCGCAGCAGACCCTGCTGCCACTGGTGTATCCGGTCACCACCGAGGTGCTGCCGGCACCACTGTCGTACGAGCAGGTGATCAGCGACTTCTACGACGAAGCCAGCGTGCAGGTGGCCGAACACCTGGATGCCGGTCGTGATGTGGCGGTGATCTGCGAAGGCGATCCGTTCTTCTACGGCTCCTACATGTACCTGCACGATCGCCTGGCCCAGCGCTACGAGGCCGAGGTGATCCCGGGCGTGTGCTCGATGCTCGGCGGGGCTTCCGTGCTCGGTGCGCCGCTGGTCTACCGCAACCAGACGCTGACCGTGCTCTCCGGTGTACTGCCCCACGAAGAGCTCAAGCGCCGCCTGGCCGACGCCGACGCCGCCGTGATCATGAAGCTTGGGCGCAACTTCCCCAAGGTACGCGAGGTGCTCGCCGAGCTGGGCCTGGACCAGCGCGCGCTGTACGTGGAGCGTGCAACCATGGCCAACCAGAAGATCGTCGCGCTGGACGCGGTCGATCCGCAGTCTTCGCCGTATTTCTCGCTGATCGTCGTACCGGGTGAAAAATGGCAGGGATGAACAGCGACAAGGCACCGGCCATCGTCATTCTCGGTCCTGGCAGCCTGGCCACCGCCCAGCGTATCCAGCAGCGTTATCCACAGGCGCGGATTCACGGCCTGAGCGGCCGGGTCGAGGGCGTCGAGCACGGCTACGAATCCTTCGGCGACACGCTCCGTGGGCTGTACCGCGAAGGCGTGCCGATCATCGCCCTGTGCGCGGCCGGGATCGTCATTCGTACTTTGGCGCCCCTGCTCGACGAGAAGGGCGCCGAGCCGCCGGTGCTGGCGGTGGCGGAGGACGGCAGCGCCGTGGTGCCGCTGCTGGGCGGCCTGAGCGGGGTCAATGTCATGGCCCGGGAGATTGGCGAAGTGCTGGGTGTGGCGGCGGCCATCACCACCAGCGGCGAGCTGCGTTTCGGCACCTGCCTGCTCAATCCGCCGGCAGGCTACGCCTTGGCAGACCTGGAGCAGGGCAAGCGCTTCGTCTCTGACCTGCTGGCCGGCGAGCGCGTGCGCATCGAAGGTACGGCGCCCTGGCTGGCCCAGGCGCAGTTGCCCGAAGACGCCGCGGCCCGACGCAGTATTCATGTCGGCTGCCAGGCGCGCCCGGCCAGCCGCGACGAGTTGCTGATCCATGCGCGCTCGGTACTGGTGGCTGTGCAGGCCGGGCAGGCCGATCTGCCTGCCCGTGTGCGTGACGCTTTGGCTGCGGCGAACATCGCCGACGCATCGCTGGCGTGCTTGCTGGCTGGTGACGATGCGCTGGCCGAGCCCGCCGTGCACGACGCCGCCCGAAGCTTGGGTGTGCCCCTGCGGTTCGCTGCAGCGGGTGGCAGCCTGGTCGAGATGGCCGGGCGGGCGCTGGAGGGCGCGCAACTGATCGAACAGGGTGAGGTGGTCATCGCTGTAGCGCCGGCGCCGATCGACCCGTTGCAGGTCGGACGTGCGCGCGGTCGCCTGGCTGTGATCGGCCTGGGCCCGGGGGCCGCGGAGTTCATGGTGCCGGCAGTCAAGGCCGAACTGGCCCGCGCCAACGATGTACTGGGCTACGAAACCTATGTGCGTATGGCCGGCCCCTTCCGCGCCGATCAGGTGCTGCACTGCACCGACAACCGCGAGGAGATGCAGCGTGCGCGTCACGCCTTCGAGCTTGCGGCGCAGGGGCGCTCGGTGGTGGTGGTCTCTTCGGGCGATCCTGGCGTGTTCGCCATGGCGGCTGCGGTGCTCGAGGCGCTGCATGAATCGAGCGATCCGGCCTGGCATCGCGTCGACCTGCAGATCCTGCCCGGCGTTTCCGCCTCCCTGGCCACCGCGGCCCAGGCCGGTGCACCGTTGGGGCACGATTTCTGCGTGATGTCGCTGTCGGACAACCTCAAGCCCTGGTCGATCATCGAGAAGCGCCTGGACCTGGCGGCGCAGGCCGACCTGGTGCTGGCGTTCTACAACCCGATCTCCCGCGCCCGGCCTTGGCAACTGGGGCAGGCCCTGGAGATCGTGCGCCGTCATCGGGATGGGCAGACCCCTGTGGTCCTGGGGCGCGACATCGGCAGGCCGGGGCAGAGCCTGAACGTCGTCTCGCTCTGCGAGTTGCTGCCTGAGATGGTCGATATGCGCACCATGGTGCTGGTCGGCTCCAGTACGACCACCGTGTTCAAGCATGCCGATGGCGCGCAGTGGGTCTATACCCCGCGCTGGTATCCCCCGCACCGCTGACCTTATTGGAACTCCTTCAGTCCGCCAGGCCGAGCTGGCGCTGGCTAACGTGGTCGCCCCTGGTGTTCAGGGGCAACCCAAAGGAGTTTCAGATGAGCGATGATAAACAAGTCACCACCACCGACGCTGGCCTGCTGGTCGAGGGCAACTTGCTGGCCTGTGGTGCAGGCATGACGGCACAGAGCCGCCGCGACGTGAAGAACGCGTTCCACTTCGCCACCCTTGTCGCGGACAAGGCGCTGGATATCGAGGAAAACGGCAAGGCCTGGTACGACAAGTTCCTCGATGCGATGCGTGACCTGGGCTTCACCACCCCCCACCGCAGCTTCGAACTGGAAACCTCCTCGCAGTTGAGCGTCACGCTGGGCGCGGTGGGCGTGCGTATCATCGGTGCAGCCGGCACTGCACTGCTGGGCGGCACGAAGCTGGGCGCACTGGCCAAGCGGGCGTTCGACAAGCTGACCGACGTCGAAAAAGACACCCGCATCATCCATCACAAGAAAAAGAGCAAGGCCAGGGGCGTGGTCGGGATGGCGGCTTGCCTGGAAACCGAGCAAGGCGATGTGGTCATGGTGATGAGCTGTGTGCGTTCGACGGAGCCGAACCTGGATGAAGATGTACTGGGGGTGCAGTTCCAGCTCGAGAAGTCGGAGTACTACGCCGGCCAAGCGGTGCTGACGCTGAACAATTTCGTCTACGAGAAAGTGCGGGCCACGGTGGAGGAGAAGCTCGGCGTGCGCAGTGTCGAGAACATTCTGCAGTACGACATCTGATCAAGGGCGCGGGCTTGCGAGCACCGCGCTTTTTTGTTTCTACAGACAGGAAAACCTGCCATGACCTATGCAGATCACACGCTGATCCTGATTGGCCAGACCGTGTTGCTCGTGCCGCCAGGCATCGAGGTGCAGCAGCGCGAGGATGCCCTGGATTCACTGCACTACTGTCAGTTGCTGGCCAACAAGCACGCTGGCTCCTGCTTCGACGATCCCGACGCTTGGGCGCTTGCCTATCGCCAGGGTTTCGAGTCACTGAACTGGATCAGGTTCGTCAGTGCGCATGATTGGATCGCCCTTGGACCAGGGGCTGCCCGCAACGAGGAGACGCCGCTCTTGAACTGGTTGAAGCAGCGCAAGATCGATGTCGATGGGGTACTGGCCACGTTGTCGAAGGCACTGACGGGCATGCCTGAGGGCCTGGACCATCTGCTGCGTTTCGCCGTGCGCAACGAGGCCGATACGGGCGAGCTGCACATCGAGTTCGGGCTGCTCGGTGCCGGGCCGATTCTCGACCTGTGCAGCGTGTCGCTGCGCTGCGAGCACCCGATCACGCGGGAGACGCTGGCCGCCGCTGCACAGCGTACGCAGCTGCAGGGCGAGCTAGCGGTACGGGCGCTGTCGCTGAACCTGAGCAAGCAGCACTTTGCTTCGCAGCGCTCGGACCTGCACAACTTGATACTCGACAAGGAACGCGAGAAGCCTCGTCGACTGACGCTGGGAGTGATGACACATGAATGAAGCCAATGCTGCTGTGATCGGGGCGGGCGTCGTCTCGTTCCTGCCGGGCTTGTCGCTGGCGCAGAAAGACAAGGTGAAACTGGCCCTGGCGTTGGCCGAGCGGGCCACACAGACGGCCTTCGACGAAGGGTTGGTGCAGGATTGGTTCGCCTACTACCGCAACCAGTTGAAGTTCATGGGCTGGGATGCGGTGTCTGCCGAGCAGGTCCACTGGCCGGATGCGGGGCGCGCCGAACAGGTCGACAAAGTCCTTGCGCTGATCACCAAGACCGCGGGGGAGCGATTCGCCAGCAATGTGGAAATGTCGTTGCAGCGCCTGCGCAACAGCCCAGAGACGCTCGCCAGCTTGGAGAAGAACGCACGCGAGCGAGGGCACTTCCAGTTACTCCCTTGCGCTCCGGCCGGGCAGAACCGGGTCGATATGGTGCTGTATCACGAGGTCGATACTCAGGATGCCTGGCGCGCGGGCTTCATCACCCGCAAGCGCAGCATGAAGAACGTGCGCGCCGAGCTTGTACGGTTCAACATCCTGGCTTTCGAGAACAGCTACCTGTCCAAGGTGCACCAGCGGGTCGTGGAGGTATCCCTGAAGCGGATACACGACTACGACATTTGAGGGGGGCTGGGTGATCAGGGCGTGTGGAGGGGGCCGGTGGCCGCTTCGCGCTGGTTCGCCCAGAACTGGATCAGTTCGCGCAACTGCGACAGTTCCACCGGCTTGGCCATGTGCCCGTCCATGCCGGCCAGGCGTGCACGTTCCTTGTGCTCGCTGAGGATATGCGCGGTCAGTGCCACCACCGGGGTGCGCTGGCGCTGATTGGCCGCTTCCCAGTCACGCAGGCGCTGGGTCGCGGAGAAACCATCGAGAATCGGCATTTCGCAGTCCATGAGCACCAGGTCGTAGCGCTGCGCTTTCATGGCCTCGAAGGCCTCTTCGCCGTTGCTGGCCGTGTCGGGCTCGAGGTTGAGCTTGCCGAGCATGCCGCGGATCACCTTGGTCGAGATGCTGTTGTCTTCGGCGACCAGGATACGGAAGTCGGCGGGCAGGTCCAGCGGCGCCGGCGCGCCACCGAGGGCAGCAATGATCGCCGGCTCGCGGCCACGCTGGCTCAGTTCCTCGGCCAGGGTGGTCTTGAGCGTGTAGCCGGCCACCGGCTTGGCCAGGATGCGTTTGACCCCGGCATTGCGGGCGATGATCTTGCTGGGCGCGTTGCTGATGCCGGTCAGCATGATCACCAGGATGTCGTGGTTCAGGCTCGGGTCTTCCTTGATCTTGGCAGCCAGTTGCATGCCGGTCATTCCGGGCATGTTCTGATCGAGCAGCACGGCATCGAAGTAGTCGCGCAGGTGCGCCTTGGTGCGCAGCAGCGCCAGGGCTTCCTTGCCGGAGGGCACCGCACTGACGTTCATGCCCCAGGCGCTGCACTGTTGTACCAGCACCTTGCGGCAGGTGTCGTTATCGTCCACCACCAGCACCCGGGCATCGCGCAGCGGGCCGTCGAGATCGGCGGGCGGTTGTTCCAGGCGAAGCGGATCGAGCGGCAGTGTCAGCCACAGCGTATTGCCCAGGCTGGTGCTGGTCTTGATGCCGAATTCGCCGTGCATCAGGCCGATCAACTGCTTGGCGATCACCAGGCCCAGATGGCCGCCGAGCTTGTTGCTGGAGAGGAAGTGGTGGCTGTGCAGCTCGGCCTGCAGCAAAGCCTCGCGCTCGGCGCTGGCCATCGGCTCGCCGCTGTCCTGCACGGCGATACGCAGGCGCGGGGCGTCACCGCGCTGGTCGAGGGCCACCACCAGCAGGATTTCGCCCTGGTCGGTGTTCTTCAGCGCATTGTCCAGCAGGCTCGACAGCGCCTGGCGCAACCGCGTCGGATCGCCGCTGATCACGCGTGGCACCTGTGGCTGGGTGAAGCTGATCAGCTCGATGTTCTGCTGTTCGGCCTTGGCCCGGAAGATGTTCAGACAGTCTTCGATCAGTGCGTTGAGGTCGAACTGCACATCATCCAACTCGATCTGCCGCGACTCGAGCTTGGAGATGTCGAGGATTTCGTTGATCAGTGTGAGCAGCTCGTTGCCGGCGCTGTGGATGGTTTGCACGTAGTCGCGCTGCTTGACCGACAACGGCGTGCCCAGCAGCAGCTCGGTCATGCCCAGCACGCCGTTCATCGGCGTGCGGATCTCGTGGCTGATCTTGGCCAGGAATTCGGCCTTGGCGTTGATCTCGGCGTCGCTGGCGGCGAGGGCACGGCTGGCACGTACGCGCTCCTCGTTGATCTTGCGCAGGCGCTCGCTGACCGCAAGGTTCAGCAACAGGCCGCTGACCACGGTCAGTCCCATCAGGATGACCAGCAGCCATGGGGTGGGGGTGCGTGTCAGACCGAGCAGCGCAGGCAGCAGGACCAGGCCGCCGAGGTTGAACACCAGCATGGCCAGGGTGAACAGGCGTGCGGGGTTGTAGCCCTTGTACCAGTAGTACGTACTGGCCAGGAGCATGCTCAGGCTGCCGAGGGCCAGCAGGGTGTAGGTGGTCAGGTTCAGCGGCAGGCTGTCGATGAACAGCAGGAGCAGGCCGCTGAGGGCGGCGATCAGCATTTCTGCCTGCAGGATGCGGGTGAGCCGCAACGAGGCGCAGGGCGAGAAGAAGCGCTGGGTGAAATACAGCCCGCAGAGCCCCGCCAGGACCAGCGTGAGGTAGGCGGCAGGCGTTTGCGCGCTGTGCCACAGGTGCCACCACGGGCCGCAGAGGTTGAGCAGGATCAAGGCGCTGAGCAGCATCAGCGCGTGGTAGAGCGCCAGTACCAGGGTGGTGCTGGAGCGCGTGTAGAAGAAGCGGATCAGGTTGTGCAGGATCAGCATCACCAGGCCGCCGAACAGCAGGCCGAACAGCAGCGGCTGGCGTTGGTCGATGGCCGCGCTGGCCGCCGATTCCAGAGAGATTGCCGGGCGTAACTGGTGTTCGGAGACCAGACGCACGTAAATATCCAGCGGTTGCGTGGCGTTGGGTAGTGGCAGAACGTGATCGCTGCCGCGCAGGGTAGGGCTGGCATTGCCCAGTTGTCGGCCATGGTGCAACTGGCGCAGTAGCGTGCCGCCGTCGAGGGCGTAGAGGTCCAGGCGCGACAGGTCGGGAGCGAAGATGCGCAGCAGGCGTTCCTGGTCGGCGGGCTCGAGGCGGTAGTGCAGCCACAGGGCCTGGTCGGGCAGGGCGGCATCCAGCGCGTCCAGTTGCAATGGGCTGAACTGGTTGCGGTAGCGGTCGGAGCGTACGTCGGAGAGCTGCAGGCTTGCCTGTTCATCGAGCAGCACAGACCACCCGCCGCCTTGTTCGGCTGCAGCCGGAAGCAGGCAGAGCAGGGTCAGCAAGCTGACGATCAGGGCAGTGGCAATCCGAAGCCGACGCACGACGAGATCCTTTCTTGGCTGATAAGCCGGATAACAACTATGCGCGGCGTGCCGCGCCAAAGGCAAGGCCCCGATGGGGCCCTGTCGACGAGCCGCAGGCCGCGCGCCATGGCGCTGCGACCTGCGGGCCGCAGTTTACTGCTGGTGCTCACCGCGCTCGCGGGCGATGGCCCGGTAGCCGATGTCGGTGCGGTAGAAGCTACCGTTCCAGCTGACTTCCTTGGCCAGGCGGTAGGCCTGCTGCTGTGCATCGGCAACGGTGCTGCCCATGGCGGTGGCACACAGGACACGCCCGCCGTTGGTGGTCACCTGGCCATCCTTGAGCGCAGTACCGGCGTGGAACACCTTGCCTTCGATCTTGGCCGCAGCGTCCAGGCCGTTGATCAGGTCGCCCTTGGCGTAGTCGCCCGGGTAACCGCCAGCGGCCAGCACCACGCCCAGGCTCGGGCGCGGGTCCCACTGCGCTTCGACCTTGTCCAGGGCCTTGGCGAATGCGGCCTCGACCAACAGCACCAGGCTCGACTCCAGGCGCAGCATGACCGGTTGTGTCTCGGGGTCGCCGAAGCGGCAGTTGAACTCGATGACCTTCGGATTGCCTGCCTTGTCGATCATCAGGCCCGCATAGAGGAAGCCGGTGTAGACGTTGCCTTCCTCGGCCATGCCGCGCACGGTCGGCCAGATCACCTGGTCCATCACGCGCTGGTGCACCTCGGCGGTGACCACCGGGGCTGGCGAGTAGGCGCCCATGCCACCGGTGTTCGGGCCGGTATCTTTATCGCCGACACGTTTGTGGTCCTGGCTGGTGGCCATCGGCAGCACGTTGTGGCCATCGACCATGACGATGAAGCTGGCTTCCTCGCCGTCGAGGAACTCTTCGATCACCACGCGCGAACCGGCCTCACCGAAGGCGTTGCCGGCGAGCATGTCGCGCACGGCGTCTTCGGCTTCCTGCAGGGTCATGGCAACGATCACGCCCTTGCCTGCGGCCAGGCCGTCGGCCTTGATCACGATCGGTGCGCCTTTCTCGCGCAGGTAGGCCAGCGCCGGCTCGATCTCGGTGAAGTTCTGGTAGTCGGCGGTCGGGATCTTGTGGCGAGCCAGGAAATCCTTGGTGAAGGCCTTGGAACCTTCGAGCTGGGCCGCGCCCTTGGTCGGACCGAAGCAGTCCAGGCCACGGCTGCGGAACAGGTCGACCACACCGATGACCAGCGGCGCTTCAGGGCCGACGATGGTCAGGTCGACGTTCTTCTCGGCGAAATCGGCCAGTTGCTCCAGGGCGCAGACGTCGATGGCGACGTTCTCGCATTTGGCTTCGATGGCAGTACCGGCGTTGCCCGGGGCCACGAAGACTTTTTCGACGCGGGGGTCCTGGGCGACTTTCCAGGCCAGGGCGTGTTCACGACCGCCGCTGCCGATGATCAAAACTTTCATGTCAAAACCTCTGTCTAGCGGTGATCCCCGATCCTGTGGGAGCGGGTTTACCCGCGAATGCGGCGGTGAATCCAGCATCGCATTCGCGGGTAAACCCGCTCCCACAGGGGCCGGCGATCAGCCTGTCATCTGATTAATGGCGGAAGTGGCGCATACCGGTGAACACCATCGCGATACCGGCTTCGTCAGCGGCGGCGATGACTTCTGCATCACGCATCGAGCCACCTGGCTGGATCACGGCGCTGATGCCCACTTTAGCCGCGTTGTCGATGCCATCACGGAACGGGAAGAACGCGTCCGAAGCCATGACCGCACCCTGCACCTGGAGGCCAGCATGCTCAGCCTTGATTGCAGCGATGCGAGCGGAGTTGACGCGGCTCATCTGGCCGGCGCCGACACCGATGGTCTGGCGGTTCTTGGCGTAGACGATGGCGTTGGACTTGACGAACTTGGCGACTTTCCAGGCGAACACCAGGTCGTGGATCTCTTGCTCGGTCGGCGCGCGTTTGGTGACGACTTTCAGGTCTTCGGCGGCGATCATGCCGATATCGCGGCTTTGTACCAGCAGGCCACCGTTGACGCGCTTGAAGTCCCAACCGGCAGCGCGCTCGGCAGGCCATTCGCCACACTCGAGCAGGCGTACGTTCTGCTTGGCGGCGACCACGTCACGGGCGGCCTGGGAGATCTTCGGTGCGATGATCACTTCGACGAATTGGCGGTCGACGATGGCCTTGGCGGTTTCGCCGTCGAGTTCGCGGTTGAAGGCGATGATGCCGCCGAACGCCGACTCGGTGTCGGTGGCGTAGGCCAGGTCATAGGCCTTGCGAATGCCACCTTCGTTTTCCGGAACCACGGCCACGCCGCATGGGTTGGCGTGCTTGACGATGACGCAGGCCGGCTTGACGAAGCTCTTCACGCACTCCAGTGCGGCGTCGGTGTCGGCCACGTTGTTGAACGACAGCTCCTTGCCCTGCAGCTGTACGGCGGTGGAAATGCTGGCTTCGCCTTTTTTCTGCTCGACATAGAACGCCGCGCTCTGGTGCGGGTTCTCGCCGTAGCGCATTTCCTGGGCCTTGACGAACTGGCTGTTGAAGGTGCGCGGGAACTCGCTGCGGCCTTCGGTCGACAGGGTGTCCTTGGACTGGTCGATGCTGCCCATGTAGTTGGCGATCATGCCGTCGTAGGCGGCGGTGTGCTCGAAGGCCTTGAGCATCAGGTCGAAGCGCTGGGCGTAGGTCAGGCCGCCGGCCTTGAGGCCTTCGACGATGCCGGCGTAGTCGCTGGCGTTGACCACGATGGCGACGTCCTTGTGGTTCTTCGCCGCGGAGCGAACCATGGTCGGGCCGCCGATATCGATGTTCTCGATGGCGGTCGGCAGGTCGCAACCTGGCTTGCTGATGGTGGCTTCGAACGGATACAGGTTGACCGCGACCAGGTCGATCGGCTTGATGCCGTGCTCGTTCATGATGGCGTCGTCGGTGCCGCGACGGCCGAGGATGCCGCCGTGGATCTTCGGATGCAGGGTCTTGACCCGGCCGTCCATCATTTCGGCGAAGCCGGTGTAGTCGGCCACTTCCACCGCGTTCACGCCGTTGTCCTTGAGCAGCTTGTAGGTGCCGCCGGTGGACAGGATCTCGACACCGAGCTGTTGCAGCTCACGGGCGAACTCGAGGATACCGGTCTTGTCGGAGACGCTGATCAGGGCGCGGCGGATCGGCAGGCGGGTAGTCTGGTCGGTCATTTCGGATTCCATAACGCGGTGGAGTCAGCAAAAAAGGCGCCTCTTTCAACGGAGCCGCCTTTTCTGATTGGGATTCTGGCTTACAACAGGTCGTACTGTTTGAGCTTCTTGCGCAGGGTGCCGCGGTTGAGCCCGAGCATCTCGCTGGCCTTGGTCTGGTTGCCCTTGACGTGGTTCATCACGCTCTCGAGCAGCGGTGCCTCGACTTCCGAGAGCACCAGGTTGTACACGTCCGTGACGGTGGCGCCTTCCAGGTGGGCGAAGTAGTTGTGCAGTGCCTTCTCGACGCTGTCGCGCAGGGTCTGGCCCTCTTCGCTCGGCGTATTCAGGTGCTGCTTGAGGTTGGCGTTGTCGCTCACGGGCGTTGTTCCACTCACTAATGTCTCGGTCATCATCGTCATGCGGCCACCCCTTGTCCGTCCTCTGTCTCAAGGCTCTGTCGACGTTCGGCAAAAAATGCCCGAACGTTGGCGCACTGCGCTTGGGTCTCTTCCAAGGCATTGAACCGGGCGCGAAACTCCCTGCCGCCCGTGCGTGTTGCCAGGTACCAGCCCACGTGCTTGCGGGCGATACGTACGCCCATGACATCCCCATAGAAGGCATGCAGCGCGGCAAGGTGCTCCAGCAGAATGCGTTCAACTTCGTCCAGCCCGGGAGCCGGAAGATGTTCGCCTGTCCGCAGGTAATGCTCGATCTCGCGGAAGATCCACGGCCGCCCTTGGGCGGCACGGCCGATCAGCAGGCCGTCGGCCCCGGTGGCATCCAGCACCGCCCGGGCCTTTTCTGGCGACGTGATGTCGCCGTTGGCGAAAACCGGGATCGACACCGCCTGCTTGATCGCGGCGATGGTGTCGTACTCGGCTTCACCGGTGTACAGGTCGGCGCGTGTGCGGCCATGCACCGCCAGCGCCTGGATTCCGGCCTGTTCGGCGATCTTCGCCACGTTCAGGCCATTCTTGTTCGAGCGGTCCCATCCGGTGCGAATCTTCAGGGTGACCGGCACATCGACCGCACCGACCACCGCATCGAGGATTTCAGCGACCAGCGCTTCATCTCTCAATAAAGCAGAGCCTGCCGCTTTGTTGCAGACTTTTTTCGCCGGGCAACCCATGTTGATATCGATGATCTGGGCACCGGACTCGACGTTGGCCCGCGCTGCCGCGGCCAGCATCTGTGCATCGCCACCGGCGATCTGTACCGAGCGCGGCTCGGGATCGCCTTCGTGGATGCGGCGCAGGCGCGATTTGCGGCTGTTCCACAGGTTCATGTCGCTGGTGACCATTTCCGACACCACCATGCCCGCCCCCAGGCGTTTGCAAAGCGTGCGAAAAGGCTGGTCCGTGACCCCGGCCATGGGCGCGAGGATCAGGTTGTTCTGCAGTGTGTATGGGCCGATGCGTACCGCCGACATAGGTGTTCCCTGTTGTGGGGCCGGATCATTGGAGTTCGAAAAAGGGATGGCATGATACCCGCTCTCGGTGACCGGATAAAGATGGAGCTGGATAAAATCTGAGCAGTTGTGGGCTTATGACTTTTGCGCTGGTTGGCGCTCCCGCCGACCCGCCGGTCACTCCGGGGATCGGAAGCTCAGGCTGTAGTTCACCGCCTTCGGGCCTGGATCGAGGATGTCCAGGGCGATGTGGATCGGCGTCTGGCTGGGCATCTCGCCGCGCCCGGCCAGCTCGCCCGACAGGTACTCGCTGGGCTTGAACCGACGACTGGCGATCAACTGGCCATTGAGGTCGGCGAAACGCAGCTCCAGCAGGGGGAAGGGCTGGCTGAAAGAGGCGCGGTTGTAGATGATCGCGTCGACGATCAGCGCGCCCTTGAAGTCTGGATGGCTGCGTACCACCAGGTTGCTGCTCTTGATGCGTGCGATGTCGACCCGGGTGGGGACCTGGCAGCCGACGATCGGGCACAGTTGCTGGAACAGCGGCCGGTAACGGTCGTGCCGGGCCATTTCATCGAAGTGGTAGTAGACATACTGGAAGGCCAGCAGGCCAGCGGCGAGCAGCGCCAGGAAGCCCCAGAGCAGGCGCTTGCCCCAGTTCGGTGCGGGCTTTTGCCAGTCCAGTTGCAGCGGGTCGTCGACGACATCGACCAGTGGTTCCTTGCGCGCACGCGAGGGTTTGGCGGCCAGCACCGGCTCCAGCCGTTCGTCGCCTTCGGTGTCGTCGTCGTGGTCGTCGCGTGCCGACAGGCGCAGATTCGCGACATCGTCGTCCAGGGCCGAGAGGCCTTTTTCCGGAAGAGGCTCGTCGAGGGGCGACAGCCGCTCGTTGGCCGGTTCGTCGTGTTCGGCGGGCAGGCGGGCAGGGGCGTCTTCGTCGTCGAGTTCGAGCGCCTGTCCGAGGGTGGGTTCGGTGCGGTCCTGGGCTATCGGCTCCAGGTCGAGCGGCTCTTGCTCGACCTGGACCGGTGCAGGTGTGGACTGCGGGTCGGGTTCGAGGCGGTCATCGGTTGCGGTGCCGAAGGGCTCGTCACCGTGCTGCTCGGGGTGTTGATCGTCACGTCGGGCCTGCAAGGATTCGTCGCGCTCGGCGCTTTGACGCTCGGGGCGAGGGCCGCGTCGCTCCAGGCGCGCAAGCTCCTGGTCCAGGTCCATGGCGTCCAGCGTGGCAGCCCAGTCGTCCTGGCTCGGCGCTGGGGGCTCGATCGCAGGCGCTGCTGGCGCAGCCGGCAACGGGGCTGCTGGCGCCGGTGCGGTGGCGACCGGCGGCGTCGTACCTTCCTGGCTTTGCTCGAGCAACTGCCGGGCGGCGTTGAATACCTGCAGGCACTGGCCGCAGCGCACCACCCCACGGGCCACGCTCAACTGGTGATACGTGACGCGAAAACGCGTCTGGCAATGCGGGCACTGGGTGACGAAACTGTCGGTCATGCGGCGATCCGGGGGTTGTGCAGGGTTTGAGTCTGGCGCTTTACGAACTGTAGCCTAGCGACGGCGGCCGCTGATGCGCACCCAGCCATCGCGCACGACGATCGGGTCGAGGTCGAAGTCGGCGGCATAGGCTGCGGCCACTTCCTCGCCTTGCTCGGCAAGAATACCCGACAGCGCCAGCAGGCCGCCGGGACGGACCAGGCCGGACAATTGCGGTGCCAGGGAGACCAGCGGGCCGGCCAGGATGTTGGCGACCAGCACGTCGGCCTGCATCGCCGGCATGTGCTCGGGCAGGTACAGCGCCAGCTTCTCGTCGGCGATGCCGTTGCGCTGGGCGTTGTCACGCGAGGCTTCGATGGCCTGTACGTCGATGTCGGTCCCCACCGCTTCGCGGGCGCCCAGCAGCAGGGCGGCAATGGCCAGGATGCCCGAGCCGCAGCCAAAGTCGAGCACCTGGGTGCCTTCGAGCGCCTGGCCATCGAGCCATTCCAGGCACAGGGCGGTGGTCGGGTGGGTGCCGGTGCCGAAGGCCAGGCCCGGGTCGAGCAGCAGGTTGACGGCGTCTTTCTCCGGGGCCTCGTGCCAGCTCGGCACGATCCACAGGCGCTGACCGAAACGCATCGGCTGGAAACCGTCCATCCAGCTACGTTCCCAGTCCTGGTCCTCGATGACTTCGGCCTGGTGCTCGGGGAGGTCGGCACCGGTCAGCAGCTGCAGGTGGGCGAACACCGCTTCGGGTTCGGCATCGGCTTCGAACAAGGCCAGTAGATGCGTGTGCGACCACAGCGGGGTGGTGTTGAGGTCCGGTTCGAAGATTGGCTGGTCTTCGGCATCCATGAACGTGACCGAGACGGCGCCGACTTCGAGCAGGGCGTCTTCGTAGGTTTCGGCTTGTTCCGGGCTGATGGCCAGACGTACTTGCAGCCAGGGCATGGCGGGCACCTTTGGTAAATCGACAGGGGCAGCGGGAGCTGCGCGAAAGGGCGTCAGTTTACGCGAGTGCGGGGGGTTTGTGGATGTTTCACCGCCCCTGTCGCGGGGCAATGAAAAACCCCGGCACAGGGCCGGGGTTTCGTGCATCACGCTAACGCGATCACTCCTGGTTGGCCAGTTTGTGCTCGAGGTAGTGGATGTTGATGCCGCCCTTGCAGAAACCTTCATCACGCACCAGGTCGCGGTGCAGCGGGATGTTGGTCTTGATGCCGTCGACGACGATCTCGTCCAGGGCATTGCGCATGCGCGCCATGGCTTCGTCGCGGTCCTTGCCGTAGGTGATCAGCTTGCCGATCAGCGAGTCGTAGTTCGGCGGAACCGAATAGCCGCTGTACAGGTGCGAATCGACCCGCACGCCATTGCCACCCGGGGCATGGAAGTGCTTGACGGTGCCTGGGCTTGGAATGAACTTCTTCGGGTCTTCGGCGTTGATCCGGCACTCCAGCGAGTGACCGCGGATCACCACGTCTTCCTGGCGGAACGACAGCTTGTTGCCAGCGGCGATGCTGAGCATCTCCTTGACGATGTCGATGCCGGTGACCATCTCCGAGACCGGGTGCTCGACCTGGACGCGGGTGTTCATCTCGATGAAGTAGAAGCGACCGTTCTCGTACAGGAACTCGAAAGTACCTGCACCGCGGTAGCCGATCTCGATGCACGCATCGACGCAACGCTTGAAGACTTCCTGACGGGCCTTCTCGTCGATGCCGGGGGCCGGCGCTTCTTCCAGTACCTTCTGGTGACGGCGCTGCAGCGAGCAGTCGCGGTCGCCCAGGTGCACGGCGTTGCCCTGGCCATCGGACAGTACCTGGACTTCCACGTGACGTGGGTTGGTCAGGAACTTCTCCAGATAGACCATCGGGTTGCCGAACGCAGCACCGGCTTCGGTGCGGGTCAGCTTGGCCGAGGCGATCAGGTCTTCTTCCTTGTGCACCACGCGCATGCCGCGACCACCACCGCCACCGGCGGCCTTGATGATCACCGGATAGCCGACTTCACGGGCGATGGCCAGTGCAGTTTCTTCGTCTTCCGGCAGCGGGCCGTCGGAGCCCGGTACGGTCGGTACGCCCGACTTGATCATCGCGTCCTTGGCCGAAACCTTGTCGCCCATCAGGCGGATGGTGTCGGCTTTAGGGCCGATGAAGGCGAAACCGGATTTCTCCACCTGCTCGGCGAAGTCGGCGTTCTCGGCGAGGAAGCCGTAGCCTGGGTGGATGGCGGTGGCGCCAGTCACTTCGGCGGCAGCGATGATCGCCGGGATGTGCAGGTAGGATTCTTTCGACGATGCAGGGCCGATGCAGACCGATTCGTCTGCCAGACCCAGGTGCATCAGTTCGCGGTCAGCGGTGGAGTGGACCGCGACGGTCTTGATGCCCAGCTCTTTGCAGGCACGCAGGATCCGCAGGGCAATTTCCCCACGGTTGGCGATCAGGACTTTTTCGAGCTTCCCAGACATCGTTGGCTCTCCGCGATTCAAACGATGGTGAACAGCGGCTGGTCGAACTCAACCGGCTGACCGTCTTCCACCAGGATGGCGTCGATGACACCGCCGATATCGGCTTCGATGTGGTTCATCATCTTCATGGCTTCGACGATGCACAGGGTGTCGCCTTTCTTCACCGCCTGACCGACTTCAGCGAAGTTCGGCGAGGTCGGCGATGGCTTGCGGTAGAAGGTGCCGACCATCGGCGAGCGGACCACGGTGCCTTTGAGGGCAGGTGCTGCAGCGGCTTCGGCAACCGGGGCCGCGGCGACAGGGGCGGCGGCAACGGGTGCGGCGACCGGAGCAGGCGCTGCGAAGTACTGGGCGCCGGCAGGTTGCTTGCTGTTACGGCTGATGCGAACGGACTCTTCGCCTTCCTTGATCTCCAATTCGTCGATGCCGGACTCTTCCAGCAGTTCGATCAGCTTTTTGACTTTACGGATATCCATTAATCAGCAACTCCCAAGGTTCGGTCGGGGACGTAATTGTTAAAACGTATCGAAAACGTTTCTTCGTAGTGCTTCGAGGCCCCGGTCGAAGGACCGAGGCCTTGCGTCATCAGGGCTGTGCGTTGGCAGCCAGGTGTTCCAGTGCAGACTCCAGGGCCAGCCGGTAACCGGTGGCGCCCAGGCCGCAGATCACGCCCACTGCCACATCGGAGAAGTAGGAGTGATGACGGAACGGTTCACGCTTGTGCACGTTGGACAGGTGCACTTCGATGAATGGGATGCTCACTGCGAGCAATGCGTCACGTAATGCGACGCTGGTGTGGGTGAAAGCGGCCGGGTTGATCAGGATGAAGTCCACGCCTTCGTTGCGCGCAGCGTGAATGCGGTCGATCAGTTCGTACTCGGCATTGCTCTGCAGGTACTGCAAGTGGTGGCCGGCGGCGCGTGCGCGCTGCTCGAGGTCCTGGTTGATCTGGGCGAGGGTGACGGCGCCGTAGACTCCCGGCTCGCGGGTGCCGAGCAGGTTGAGGTTGGGGCCGTGCAGCACCAGTAGGGTGGCCATCTGCGGTTTCCTTGGTTTTGTAGGGCAATTCGACATAGCGCGGCGACTATGCCGCAAGAGACTAGCGAGTGTCCAGTTCCCTGCAATAGCCAGCACGATGACCGAGATTCGCGCAAAGTATGTGACCAGATGATGAGCTCTGGTCACTTCATCGGAGAAAGTTACCGGTGCGCGGGAAGTTATAGACCGAGTTTGCTGCGCGTGCCCGTGAGAATTTTCGCAAATTCGTCGGCGTTCACCTCGCCTACCACCCGATCAGCGGTCATTTCGCTGCCGTTTGCGGCAAAAAACAACAAGGCGGGTGGGCCGAACAGTTTGTAGCGGTCGAGCAGGGCGCGTTGTTCGGCGTTGCTCTCGGTGATGTCGAAGCGCAGCAGTTTGAACCCACTCAATCCTGGCTGGACCTGCGCCGCGTTGAGCACCTCATGCTCGATCACCTTGCAACTGATGCACCAGTCGGCGTAGCAGTCCAGCAGCACCGGCTGGCCTGCGGCCTTGGCCTGGGCCAGTGCGGCGTCCAGGGCGGCAGGGGTGGTGAGGGTTTGCCACGCATCCGCCTGAGCGTTGGCGCTGGCGGGGGCCGAGGCGCTGACGCCGGGGCCTGGCAATGGACGCAGTGGATCGCCCTGACCGGCAAGTGCGCCATACCAGCACGCCAGTGCATAGACCAGGCAGAGCAGCCCCAGCAGTTGGGCCAGGCGTTGGCGCGGGGTCTTGACCACGAATTCCAGCGCCCCGAGGAACAGCGCCACGCCTGCCGACAACAGGCCGATCAGCAGCAGTGTCACCGGCCCCGGCAGCACGCGGCTGAGCAGGCCGAGCGCAACGCCCAGCAGCAGGACCCCGATCACGTTCTTCACCGTGTTCATCCACGCCCCGCTCTTGGGCAGCCAGGCGGCACCGCCGGTCGCCACCAGCAGCAGTGGCGCCCCCATGCCCAATCCGAGCGCGAACAGCTTCAGTGCGCCTCCCAGGGCATCGCCGCTGGCGCTGATATAGAGCAGGGCACCGGCCAGTGGCGCAGACACGCAGGGCGAGACCAGCAGGCTGGAAAGCACGCCCAGCACCGCAGCACCCAGCAGCGAACCGCCGCGGGTATTGCTGGCGACGCGGTCCAGGCGCTGGCTCACGGCGTGCGGCAGCTTGAGTTCGAACAGGCCGAACATCGCCAGGGCGAACAGCACGAAGAACAGTGCGAAGGGCACCAGTACCCAGGCCGATTGCAAACGTGCCTGCAAGTTGAGGCTGGCACCGAACAGGCCCATCAGCGCACCGAGCACGGCAAAGCTGGCAGCCATCGGTAGTACGTAGGCCAACGATAGGCTCAAGCCGCGCCAGCCACCCACCTGGCCGCGCAGCACCACGCCCGAGAGAATCGGCAGCATCGGCAGCACGCAGGGGGTGAAGGTCAGGCCCAGACCGGCGAGGAAGAACAGCAGCAAGGTCTGCCAGCTCCAGCGCTCGGCCGTGCTGGTGGACAGGGTGCTGCCTTCGCCGGGGATCGACAGCCGTGCGGTTTCCGGCGGATAGCACAATCCCTTGTCGGCGCAGCCCTGGTAGCCGACCAGCAAGGTGAAGGCGCGCGAGTCGGTGCGCGGTACTTCGATGTCGACGATGCCATGGTAGACCTCGACATCGCCGAAGAACTCGTCGTGCTTGGCTTCACCCTGGGGGATCCGTGCGTTGCCGAGGGCGATGTCGGCTGGCTCGCTGCGGAACTGGAAGCGATGGCGGTAGAGGTAGTAGCCCTCGGTGGCGACGAAGCGCAGCTTGATCGACTGGGCATCGGCGCTGATCAGGTCGAGCTTGAAGGCTTCGTGGACCGGCAGGAAGTCGGCGCTGTTGGACAGCGAGGCGGCACCGAGGGTGGCGCTGGGGCGGTTGTCGAGCAGGCCCGAGGCGAAGGCGGGGCTGGCCAGCAGCAGGAACAGCAGGAAGAACAGGCGGCGCATGGCGGACTCGCGAGGCGGAACGTGCCCGGCATGATAGCGGAGTTGGCTGGAGGCGGGGATGACAGGTGGTCGCAGGTTCGGCTGTTTGCAGGCCTGGCCCCTTCGCGGGCAAGCCCGCTCCCACTGGGTAGCGGCGAGGAAAACCTTCTGCTGGCGCGGTTCCGTGGGAGCGGGCTTGCCCGCGAAGGGGCCAGGCCTGCCGATCACACCCTGAAGGCCCGCACCGCGGTATTCAGCTCACCCCCCAGTTGCAGCAACTGCTCACCCTGCTCGCGCCCTTCGCCGATGCGTTGCAGGTTGTCCTCACCGAGCGCATGAATCCGCTCGCTGTGGTCGCGGATCTCGCTCACAGCACCGCTCTGCTGTGCGGTGACGTCGGCAATCCTCACCGCTGTATCGGAGATGGTGCGAATCGCGCTGACAATCTCATCCAGCGCACCGTCCGCCGCCTGGGCCTGGCTGGCGGTGGCCTCGGCGTGTTCGAGCTGGGTGCGCATGCCATTCACCGATTCGCGCGCCGCCTGCTGCAGGCGGTCGATCAGCGCCTGGATCTCGCCGGTGGCGCCGGTGGTGCGCTGGGCCAGCGAGCGCACTTCGTCGGCCACCACGGCAAAGCCGCGGCCCATTTCGCCGGCACGGGCCGCCTCGATCGCTGCGTTGAGGGCCAGCAGGTTGGTCTGCTCGGCGATCGAGCGGATCACCGTCAGCACGCCACCGATGGTCGCCGACTCCTCGGCCAGTTGTTCGATCAACTGCGCATTGCCCTGCACTTCATCGACCAACGCTCGCAGGCCGGAGAGGCTGTGGCCGATCACCGTCTGGCCGTGCTCCACGGCGCGCCCGGCGTCGCGGCTGGCATCCGCGGCCGAACTGGCATCGCCAGCCACTTGCTGGATGGTCGCCTCGAGCTCGCCCAGGGCATCGCGGATCTGTGCAGTATCGCCCGCCTGGCGTTCGGCACCGTCATGCAGCGCGCTGCTCATGCCGGCCAGGGCATGGCTGCTGCCAGCGACCTGTTCGGCGTTGTGGCGGATCGTGCCGACCAGGGTCACCAGGTACTGGCGCAGCCGGTTGAGCGACTCCTGGATGTCGTGCAGTTCAAGGTTGGTCTTGCCAAGGGCGACGGGCTGGGCGAAATCGCCCTCGGCCCAACGCGACAAGGCTGGCGCAAGGCTGGTAAGGGTGCGCGTCAGGCGGCGCTGCAAGGTGTCGATGAGCAGGGCGATCAGCAGAATCAGGCCGATCATCAGGCCCTGGATGACCCGGACCTCGCCAGCGATCTTCGCGTGCTGACCGCGCACTTCAGGTTCCAGTCCGGCGATGGCCTTTTGCACAGCTTCGAGGCGCTCGCTGGTACTGGCGGCCAGTGCGGCGCGGCGTTCGATCTGTTCACGGGTGCGCTGCAGTTCGGCCGGATAGCGCCCGAGCAAGCTTTGCAGTTCACGCTTGAGGCCGACGGCAACGTCCTCCTTCTGCTCGCTGCCCTGGCTTTGCAGGCCCATCATCGCGGCGAAGTCGTCGGCGTTGGATTCGGCCGCGCGGGTCACCCCCAGCAACGGCAGGCTGTCGATGATCTGCGCCTGGGCGCGGATCTGTTGCAGTTCGCGCTCCACTTCGTCGGCCAGTTCCGCGCGACCGCTGCTGACCAGCTTGTCGCGGGCCAGTGCCAGGCGGCCCAGGTGCAGCGAGGCGTCCATCAGTGGGGCCAGGTAGCGACCCGCCTCGGCGTTGCCACTGTCGCGGGCATAGCCGGCCAGTTGCTCCAGGTTGGCGCCCAGTTCGCGCTCGGCCTGCAGCAGCAATGCCTGCGGGTCTCCGGCCAGCTTGCCGGCGGCCAGCAGTTCGTTGGCGGTAAAGCCCTGCAGGCTGTCCAGGCTCGGGCGCAGCTTGGCGGCCAATGCGTCTGGCCATTCTCCGAGGGCGCTGTGCAACTGCTTGTTGGCCTCCATGGCCGAGGCATGGCGCAGGGCGTCGCCGCTGGCCAGGTAGGCCTGGATATTGCCGGCGGTCTCGTTCTGGAACTGCTGGGACAGCCCCAGGTAGCGCTCCATCATCTGATAGGGACGCTCCAGCGCACGCTGCGACCACCACAGGGTTGCACCCAGGGCAAAGCACACGGTCACCAGCAAGAGGGTGTTGAAATTGGTCAGCCACTTCAGGCGCATAGCCGCGAACTTCCTGCGGGAATGGAGAGGTAGGTGCCTGAAGTTATTGCGATTTTGTGACCGGGTGATGACGACGACGGGGTGGCGCCATAAAAAAGTGGCAGAGTGCCAGTCTAGGGCTCGACCCTCACCACACAGTTGCGCCCCGCGTGCTTGGCCCGGTACAGCGCCTCGTCCGCCGCGCTGGCCATGGTCAGCGCATCCAGCGCGTCATCGAGTTGCACCACCCCGGCGCTGAAGGTGCACTGCAGGTCGTGCGGCTGGGCGGGATAGTGGATTTCGGCAAAGCGCCGGCGGATCTCGTCGAGCACCTTGTGCGCAGCTTCCAGGCCGGTGTTGGGCATGACGATGGCGAATTCCTCGCCGCCATAGCGGCCGATGAAATCGGTCTTGCGCAGGCGCTGCTTGAGGAACAACGCCAGGCTCTTGATCACCCGGTCGCCCATGGGATGGCCATGGCGGTCGTTGATCTTCTTGAAGTGGTCGATGTCCAGCATGGCGAAGCTCAGTGGTTGTTCCTCGCGGCGGGCGCGGAAACTGCAGTCTTCGAGCAGTTGCAGGATGTGGGTGTGGTTGTACAGCCCGGTCAGGCTGTCGCGCACCATGCGCGCCTTGAGATGACGGGCGCGGGCGGCGCGGTTGCGCACGGTGGTGACCAGGTGACGGGCGCGGATCGGCTTGGTGAGGAAGTCGTCGCCACCTTCGCTCATGGCATCGAGCTGCTTGTCCAGGTCGTCCTCGGCCGACAGGTAGATGATCGGTACGCTGACATAACGGTCGTTGTGGCGGATCACCTTGGCCAGTTCGGTGCCGGTGCAGTCGGGCATGTACATGTCGAGGATGATCAGGTCGGGCTGGAAGTCAGCGAGCTCGGCCATGGTGCGGATCGGCTCGGTGAGCGTGCGGGTGATGATGCCGGCGCCGTTGAGCAGGCGCTCGGTGTGCATGGCCTGGGCGCGCGAGTCATCGATGATCAGCACCCGGAACGGGTCGTATTGGGTGGCGCTGGTCAGCAGTTCGACCTTCTCCAGCAGGCTGGATGCCTCCAGGGTGCCGGTGAGGAACTCCTGGCCTCCGGCGCGCACGGCGGCGAGGCGGGTCGGGGTGTCGGTCTCGTGGAGGCTGAAGAACAGCAGCGGGATGTGCAGCTCCAGCCCTTGCTGGGCGTCGGCGGCCAGTTTGAGGCCCTGGCCGGGGCCACTGAAGTCGACATCCATGACGATGGCCGACGGCAGCCGTTCGTTCATCGAGGCACGGAAGGCTTCGGCGTTGCCCAGTGCCTGCACGCCCAACCCGAAGAACTCCAGCTGTTGCGCCAGGCGTTCGGCGCGGTCATGGTCCTGCAGCAGGATGTACACCGGCTTGCGCAAGGGTGGCAGAGGCACATGATCGAGCTGGTCGCCCTTGCGCAGGCCGGTGCGCGACAGGCGTTGCATCAGGCGATTGAGCTCGCCGATCAGCTCGGAGTTGAGCCGCGTGCTGTTCGCTTCGATTGTCCTCAGCGTCTGTCCGATGGCAATCGACAGGCTGCCGTGCTCGGGCTGCTCGAAACGGTCGGCGTAGCGTTGCAGGCGCAGATTGGCATCGCCCAGTTCGCTCAGCCCTGCGCTCGACCACTCGCCACGCTGCAGGCGCTGCCAGATTTCGAGAATCTGTCGGGCCTGGTGAATGACCCGCTGGGCGAAATGCTGCTTCAAGCGCTCGTGGCTGGGCTCGGCTGGCTGGGTCATGTCCTGACTGCTTATTGGAGGTTGGTGTGCAGGTTCAATGATGGCTCTATGCTAGCAGGTCTTTTCCTGCTCGCGAGTGCTGTGGGTCAACAAAGCGTTCAGGCCCGATTATTCAGTTCCCGACCCATTGGTCGCTTATGCGTATGGCGGCGTCTGCTTTATAGTGCTGGGACGCGGGCTTGTCGTGGCACCCTGGCCGAGGCCTGTGGTCCAAGCCCCTGAACCGTCATGATTGATTAAGGACAACGCCATGCTGGACTGGAAAAACCGTGAGGCCAAGGCCGAGCGCCCCGAGCGCGTCGATGGCCGTGGCGCTGCCCCCCGTAGCTACCTCGGCGGCCTCTGGAGCCGCGCCCTGGGCACCCTGATCGGCCTGTACCTGCTGGTGTGCATCGGCCTTGGCTGGTACTGGAGCGAAGAGCCTGATCTGTTCCCGGTGCAACAGAATGCCCAGGCTGCGGCCGAGCGTAACGGCCAGCAGATGGTGGTTGGCTATACCACCATCGAAACCCTCAAGACAGTGGCCGGCACCCTGCTCGACAAGCCGGGTGGGTATATCTCCAACGACCGCTTCCCGCCGGGGCTGTGGATGGACAACATGCCGAGCTGGGAATATGGCGTGTTGGTCCAGGTGCGCGACCTGTCGCGTGCGCTGCGCAAGGACTTCGCTCGCTCGCAGTCGCAATCGACCGAAGACGCCGACCTGGCCAAGGCCGAGCCGCGCTTCAACTTCGACAACAAGAGCTGGATCCTCCCTTCCAGCGAGTCGGAGTTCGAGGAGGGCATTAAGTCGCTCAACCGCTACCAGGTGCGCCTGGCCGCTGGCGACCAAGGCGCGATCTTCTATACCCGCGCCGACAACCTGAACAACTGGCTGGGCGACGTTGCCACGCGTCTGGGATCGTTGTCCCAACGCCTGTCGGCCAGCGTCGGCCGGGTCAAGCTCAACAGCAACCTGAAGACCGAAACCGTCCAGGCCGGCCAGGCACCGCAGGTCGACGAGGAGATCGTCGAGACGCCATGGCTGCAGATCGACAACGTCTTCTACGAAGCCCGCGGCCAGGCCTGGGCGCTGTCGCATCTGCTGCGCGCCATCGAGGTCGACTTCGCCGACGTACTGGCCAAGAAGAACGCCACCGTCAGCGTGCGTCAGATCATTCGTGAGCTGGAAGCTTCGCAGGAGCCGCTGTGGAGCCCGATGGTACTCAACGGCAGTGGCTTCGGCATGTGGGCCAACCACTCGCTGGTGATGGCCAACTACATCTCCCGGGCCAACGCCGCAGTCATCGACTTGCGTCAGTTGCTCTCGCAAGGATGACCATCAATCCCGCCGAGGTCGCGCACCGCGCGGCCTCCGATGCCGAGCTGGTGGCCTGGGTGGACGAACACGACCAGCCGCTTGGCGCCCTGGCGCGGGCCGAGTTGCGCGAGCGAGGGTTGATCGGGCGCTGCACCTTCATCCTGCTGTTCAACAGCCAGGGCGAGCTGTGCGTGCACCGGCGCACCTTGAGCAAGGCGCTGTATCCCGGGTATTGGGATGTGGCGGCCGGTGGCATGGTCGGGGCGCACGAGGAGTACGCCGAGTCTGCGGCCCGCGAGCTGGAAGAGGAACTGGGCATCGCTGGCGTCGCGTTGCGTTTTCACGAGAAGTTCTACTTCGATCAGTTGGGCAACCGCTTGTGGTGCGCGGTGTTCTCGGCGGTGTCCGACGCGCCGCTGCGGCTGCAGCCTGAAGAGGTGATCGAGGCGCGCTTCGTCACTGTGGAACAGGCAGAGGCCGAGAGCCGGGAGAAGGACTTCTGTCCGGACTCGCTGGAGGCGTTGCGCCGGTACAAGGCGAGCCTGTAGCCGTCAGCGCTCCCCCACGTCGCAAAACATTCGCAAAATGCCGCAATCCAGTACTTAGCAAGCCAGGAATTTATCGTTACACTGCGCGCCCTTTTCGGGCTGTCGCAACACCTGCGACAGTAGCGCCGCCCCTGCCAGAGTGGGGCTTCGCGGTCGGTCCAGTCCCCCTGTGGTCCGACCAGTTTTTGTCCTCAGCAAGAGGAACAAAAGTGGCCAAGAAAGCTTCTTCCTTCTCCGCCCTCGGCGGTCTCGTGTTTTCCACCGACGCTGGTCGGCACTGCCCCGACTGCAGCCAGCCGGTGGACGCGTGTGTCTGCAAGCAGCAACTGATCCCCGAAGGCGATGGCATTGCCCGGGTACGCCGTGAAAGCAAGGGGCGTGGCGGCAAGACCGTCACCACCATCACTGGCGTACCGCTGCCGCTCGAGCAGCTCAAGGACCTCGCCAGCACGCTCAAACGGCGATGCGGCACCGGTGGTGCCTTGAAAGACGGTGTCATCGAGATCCAGGGTGATCACGTCGAACTGCTGCTCGCCGAGCTGATCAAGCAGGGTTTCAAGGCGAAGAAGTCCGGCGGTTGAGTGTTGCCCGCAGGCATTTTTGCCGAGCGCTTTCTAAACTCGTTTCCGTTGCCGGGGTCTACCCGGGGACGGACGAATCGTCATTTTCAGCTTCTACACTGCGCCCGCACCCACCGCGGGGCAGTGTCTTGACTTATCTATAGGGGACTTGAATGTCCGTACGACGCACACGCAAAGACGATGGCAGCCAATGGACCGTGGCCGACAGCCGCAGTGTTTATGGTATCCGCCATTGGGGCGCTGGTTATTTCGCCATCAATGAAGCCGGGCGTGTCGAAGTGCGCCCCAACGGCCCCGACAGCGCGCCGATCGACCTCTTCGAGCAGGTCGACGAGCTGCGCCAGAGTGGCCTGTCGCTGCCACTGCTGGTCCGTTTCCCGGACATCCTGCAGGACCGCGTACGCCAACTGACCGGTGCCTTCGACGCCAACATCGCGCGCCTGGAGTACCAGAGCCAGTACACGGCCCTTTATCCGATCAAGGTCAACCAGCAGGAAGCGGTGGTCGAGAACATCATCGCCACGCAAAACGTCTCCATCGGCCTCGAAGCCGGCTCCAAGCCCGAGCTGCTGGCCGTGCTGGCGCTGGCGCCCAAGGGCGGTACCATCGTCTGCAACGGCTACAAGGACCGTGAGTTCATCCGCCTGGCACTGATGGGCCAGAAGCTGGGCCACAACGTATTCATCGTCATCGAGAAGGAATCCGAGGTCGCCCTGGTGATCGAGGAGGCCGCCGAGCTCAAGGTCAAGCCACAGGTCGGCCTGCGCGTGCGCCTGTCGTCGCTGGCTTCGAGCAAGTGGGCCGACACCGGGGGCGAGAAATCCAAGTTCGGCCTTTCGGCTGCGCAATTGCTGTCGGTGGTCAGCCGCTTCCGTGATGCCGGGCTGGACCAGGGTATCCGCCTGCTGCACTTCCACATGGGCTCGCAGATCGCCAACCTCGCCGACTACCAGCACGGCTTCAAGGAAGCCATCCGCTATTACGGCGAGCTGCGCGGCCTGGGCCTGCCGGTCGATCACATCGACGTCGGTGGCGGGCTGGGCGTCGACTACGATGGCACCCACTCGCGCAACGCCAGCTCGATCAACTACGACATGGATGACTATGCCGGCGTGGTGGTGGGGATGCTCAAGGAGTTCTGCGACGCCCAGGGCTTGCCGCACCCGCATATCTTCTCCGAGAGCGGTCGCTCGCTGACTGCGCACCACGCCATGCTGGTGATCCAGGTCACCGACGTCGAAAGCCACAACGACGAAGTGCCGACCATCGAGAACAAGGAGGCGCTGCCCGAGACCGTGCAGTGGCTGGCCGACCTGCTCGGCCCGACCGACATCGAGATGGTCACCGAGACCTACTGGCGTGCCACCCACTACATGGGTGACGTGGCCGCGCAGTATGCCGATGGCAAGATCAGCCTCTCCGAGAAAGCCCTGGCCGAGCAATGCTACTTCGCTGTGTGCCGTCGCCTGCACAACTCGCTCAAGGCTCGCCAGCGTTCGCACCGCCAGGTGCTGGACGAGCTCAACGACAAGCTCGCCGACAAGTACATCTGCAATTTCTCGGTATTCCAGAGCCTGCCCGACACCTGGGCCATCGGCCAGGTGCTGCCGATCATCCCGCTGCACCGCCTGGACGAAGAGCCCATGCGCCGTGCGGTGCTGCAGGACCTGACCTGCGACTCGGACGGCAAGATCAACCAGTACGTCGACGAGCAGAGCATCGAGACCAGCATGCCGGTGCATGCGGTACGCGAAGGTGAGGACTACCTGCTGGGCGTGTTCCTGGTCGGCGCCTACCAGGAAATCCTGGGGGACATGCACAACCTGTTCGGTGACACCGACTCGGTGAACATCTACCAGAACGCCGACGGCAGCGTGTACCACGCTGGCATCGAGACCCACGACACCATCGAGGACATGCTGCGCTACGTGCACCTGTCGCCGGAGGAGTTGATGACCCACTACCGCGACAAGGTCGCCAGCGCCAAGATCAGCGCCCGTGAGCGGACCCAGTTCCTCGACGCGCTGCGCCTGGGCCTGACTCGGTCTTCGTACCTGTCGTCGTGATCGGCGGGCCGCTCCTGCAAGGTTTGCGGGAGCGGCCCTGCTTCAATCGATCCACGCTCCCCGCTGCTGCAACCGCCACCCCACCCACCCCAGCGTCACCGCGCGCAATCCCATGAACCCGAGAAACGCCAGCCACAATCCATGGTTGCCGAACCCTCGCAGGGCGAATGCCAGCGGCAACGCGATCGCCACCGATACCAGCATCGCGTTGCGCATCTCGCGCGCTCGAGTAGCGCCGATGAACAGGCCATCCAGCAGATAGCTCCACACCGCTACCAGCGGCAGCAGCGCCAGGTAAGGCAGGTAAGGGTAGGCTGCGTCACGCACGCTCTGGATGTCGGTCTGCAGGTCGATGAACAAGTGCCCACCCAGCAGGAACAGCCCGGCAAAGACCAGACTGACGATCAGTGACCAACCACAGGCGACCACCAGCGAGCGGCGCAGGGTGTCGCGCTCACGTGCGCCGATGGCGTGGCCGCACAGGGCCTCGACCGCATGCGCCAGGCCGTCCAGGGCATAGGCAGTCAGCAGCAGGCCATTGAGCAGCAGCGCGTTGGCCGCGACCGTCGCTTCACCCAGGCGCGCGCCCTGCACGGTGATCAGCAGGAACACCAGTTGCAGCGCCAGGCTGCGCAGGAAGATATCGCGGTTGACCGCCAGCAGCGGGCGCCAGGCCTGCCAGCGTTTCAGCGCAGCCCAGGCGATGCGTCCCGGATAGGCGCGCAGCGCCGGGCGGGTCAGGGCAAGGCCCAGTAGCGCCGCGCTCCATTCGGCGGTCACCGAGGCCCGCGCCGAACCGAGTACCCCCCAGTCCAGTCCGAGCACGAACCACAGGTTGAGGACGATGTTCAGCAGGTTGGTGGTCAGCAGGATCGCCAGCGGCGCACGAGCATTCTGGGTGCCGAGGAACCAGCCGACCAGGGCATAGCTGGCCAGTGCCGCCGGCAGGCCGAGCAGGCGGGTATGGAAGAAGGCTTCGGTCGAGGCTTGCAGGGCCTCGCTGGGCTGCATCGCCTGTAGGGCCAACTGGCTGAGGGGCAGGGCGAGCAGGCCGATCAGCACGGCGAACGCCAGCGCCAGCAGCAGCCCCTGAACCAGCACCTGGCGTAGTGCCGCGCCGTCGGCGCGACCGGCGGCCTGGGCTGCAAAACCGGTCGAACCCATGCGCAGGAACCCCATCAGGCCGACCATGAAGGTGAACAGTGTGGCGCCAACGGCGACGGCACCGAGCTGGTGGGCGTGGGGCAGATGGCCGATGACCGTGCTGTCGACCAGTGCCACCAGCGGCACCGAGATGTTCGAAAGGATCATCGGTGCGGCCAAGGCCCAGACCTTGCGGTGGGTGAGGCGGTGCTGCCAGTCGTTGAGCAGTGAGGGCATGCGATTGCGCTTATCCTGTGGGAGCGGGCTTGCCCGCGAAGGGGCGCACGGCGGCCCCGGTTTTCGGCTGCTGGCCATTGTACCGGCCAGGCAACCAATCCGTGCGAACGCGGTCTCATTTGCCACTGCAGCGCAGGTAGCCTGCCTGACGTTGCGCTATAGTTTCTGCCCTCACCACCCTGCTGCCGAAGAGTCCTCTCTCCTATGCTCAACAAAGGATTGTTGCTGGCCTGCGCGCTGGCCCTGCTCAGTGCCTGTGATTCCTCTTCCAAGGACACCCCCGCGCCGGCTGAAAAGCCCGCGGCCAGCGTGCCTGCCGAAGCCAAGCCCGCCAAGCGCGAGGACCCGGCAGCGCTCGCCAAGCGCTACGCCGACCGTGAACTCAACGTGCTGGACGTCTCGGAGGTCCAGCTCGACGGTGCCAGTACCCTGTCGATCAGCTTCTCGGTGCCGCTCGATGCCAACCAGGACTTCGCCGCCAAGGTGCACCTGGTCGATACCGTCAAGGGCAAGCTCGACGGCGCCTGGGAGCTGTCCGACAACCAGATGGAACTGCGTCTGCGCCACCTCGAGCCGCAGCGCAAACTGGTGCTGACCGTCGACAAGGGCCTGCTCGCGGTCAACGGCAAGACGCTTCAGGGTGAGTCGGTCAGCCGCCTGGAAACCCGCGACATGCAGCCGACCATCGGTTTTGCCAGCCGTGGCTCCCTGTTGCCCACCCGCCTGGCCGAAGGCCTGCCGGTGATCGCCCTGAACGTCGACAAGGTCGATGTCGAGTTCTTCCGGGTCAAACCGGAAATGCTCTCGACCTTCCTGGTCAACTGGGGCCGAAACAGCAGCCTGTACTACTACCAGTCCAAGGAAACCCTGGACATGGCCGAGCTGGTCTACAGCGGCCGCTTCGACCTGAACCCTGCACGCAATACTCGCGAAACCGTACTGCTGCCGATCGCCGGGATCAAGCCGTTGCAGGAGCCGGGCGTCTACCTGGCGGTGATGCGCGCCTCCGGCACCTACGACTATTCGCAACCGGCGACCCTGTTCACCCTCAGTGATATCGGCGTGTCCGCGCACCGCTACCGTGACCGCCTGGACGTGTTCGCCCAGGCCCTCGAGGGCGGCAAGGCCCTGAGCGACGTGACCCTCGAGCTGCACGACGACAAGGGCAAGCTGCTGGCTCAGGCCAAGACCGATGGCAAGGGCCATGCCGAGTTGCCGATCACGGCCAAGGCCGACACCCTGATCGCCACCCAGGGCGTGCACACCACGCTGCTGCGCCTGAACACCGCCGCACTGGACCTGGCCGAATTCGACATCACCGGCCCGCAAGCCAATCCGTTGCAGTTCTTCATCTTTGGCCCGCGTGACCTGTATCGCCCCGGCGAAACCGTACTGCTCAACGGCCTGCTGCGCGACCAGGACGGCAAGCCGGTCAAGGCTCAGCCGGTGACGGTCGAAGTGCGTCGCCCTGATGAGCAGGTCAGCCGCAAGTTCGTCTGGGAGGCCGACCAGAACGGCCTGTTCCAATATCAGCTGCAATTGGCTACCGAGGCGCCGACCGGGCGCTGGCAACTGCTGCTCGACCTCGGCGGTGGCCGCAAGCAGGTCTACGAGTTCCTTGTCGAAGACTTCCTGCCCGAGCGCCTGGCGCTGGAGCTCAAGGGCAGCAAGACCCCCCTCAGCCCCGAACAGACCGCACGCATCCAGGTCAATGGCCGCTATCTCTATGGCGCGCCAGCTGCCGGCAACCGCCTGAGCGGCCAGGCCTACATCCGCCCGCTGCGTGAAGCCGTACCGGCGCTGCCGGGTTATCAGTTCGGCTCGGTTACCGAGAGCGAACTGACCCAGGACCTGGAACTCGATGAAGTCACCCTCGACCAGGCCGGCAAGGCCATCGTCGATATCGAGAGCCGCTGGGCCGAGGCCCGCTCGCCGCTGCAATTGACCGTGCAGGCCAGCCTGCAGGAGTCTGGCGGTCGCCCCATCACCCGGCGTCTGGAACAGCCGATCTGGCCGGCTGATCGCCTGCCGGGCCTGCGCGGCCTGTTCGATGGCGAAGAGACCGACAGCGATGCCCCGGTGCAGTTCGAGGTGCTGGTCGCCGACCGCGACGGCAACAAGCTCGCCGCCGACGACCTCAAGGTGCGGTTGATCCGCGAGCGTCGCGACTACTACTGGAACTACTCGCAAAGCGATGGCTGGAGCTACAACTACAACGAGAAATTCCTCACCCAGAGCGAGGAAACCGTCAGCGTCAAGGCCGGCTCCACCGCCAAGTTGACCTTCCCGGTGGAGTGGGGGCCTTACCGCGTCGAGGTCGAAGATCCCGAAACCGGGCTGGTATCCAGCGAGCGCTTCTGGGCCGGTTACCGCGCCCAGGACAACGCCGAAGGTGGGGCAGTACGCCCTGACCAGGTCAAGCTGGCGCTGGACAAACCTTCCTACGCCGACGGTGCCACCGCCAAGGTTACCGTCACGCCACCTGCGGCCGGCAGCGGCTACCTGATGATCGAGTCCAGCGACGGTCCGCTGTGGTGGCAGGAGATCGACGTACCTGCCGAAGGCAAGACTTTCGAGGTCGAGCTGGACAAGAAGTGGGCCCGCCACGACCTCTATATCAGCGCCCTGGTGATTCGTCCGGGTGAGCGCAAGGTCAATGCCACGCCTAAACGCGCCGTCGGTGTGCTGCACCTGCCGCTGGACCGCGCCGAGCGCAAGCTGGCGGTCAGCCTGCAGGCGCCGGAGAAGATGCGCCCCAAGCAGCCCCTGACCGTGAAGTTCAAGGCCGTCAATGCCGACGGCAGCGTGCCGAAGCAGGTGCATGTGCTGTTGTCTGCGGTGGATGTGGGCATCCTCAACATCACCGACTTCAAGACCCCCGACCCCTTCGCCAGCCTGTTCGGTCGCAAGGCCTACGGCGCCGACCAGTTGGATATCTACGGCCAGTTGATCGAAGCCGGCCAGGGCCGCCTGGCGAGCCTGGCCTTCGGGGGTGACGCTGCCATGGCCAAGGGTGGCAAGCGCCCGAACACCACGGTCACCATCGTCGCCCAGCAGAGCCTGCCGGTGACGCTCGACGAGAAGGGCGAAGGGCAGGCCACAGTCGATATCCCCGACTTCAACGGCGAACTGCGCCTGATGGCGCAGGCCTGGACCGACGAGCACTTCGGCATGGCCGAAGGCAAGACGGTCGTCGCTGCACCGCTGATCGCCGAGCTGTCGGCGCCGCGCTTCCTCGCCGGTGGCGACCAGACTCGCCTGGCCCTGGACCTGGCCAACCTGTCTGGCCGTGCCCAGCAGCTCAACGTGCAGGTGACCACCGACGGGCAACTCGACCTCGCAGGTGCCGCCCAGCAGAGCATCAACCTTGCCGAAGGCCAGCGCAGCACGCTGATGATTCCGGTGCAGGCCCGCGGTGGCCTGGGGCAGGGCAAGGTGCACGTGCGTGTCGATGGCCTGCAGTTGCCGGGCGAGACGGCCACCGGCTTCGAGCGCGAATGGACCCTGGGTGTGCGCCCGGCGTATCCGGCGATGCTCAAGCACTACCGCGTGGCGCTCAAGGACCAACCCTGGACCCTGCCCGAGAACGAGCTGGCCGAGTTCGAACCGGCAGGCCTTGAAGCCAGCCTTGCGCTGTCGAGCCGCCCACCGCTGAACCTGGCCGAGCAGATCCGTGCCCTCGAAGCCTACCCCTACGGCTGCCTGGAGCAGACCACCAGTGGCCTCTATCCCTCGCTCTATGCCGATGCCGACAGCCTCAAGCGTCTGGGTATCAAGGGTGAGCCGACCGATGTGCGCAAGCGCAAGATCGAAATGGGCATCGAGCACTTGCTGGGCATGCAGCGCTACAACGGCAGCTTCGGCCTGTGGAGTTCGGACAGCGAGGAAGAGTACTGGCTGACCGCCTACGTCACCGACTTCCTTCTGCGTGCGCGTGAGCAAGGCTACGGCGTGCCTGCCGAGGCCTTGAAGAAGGCCAACGAGCGCCTGCTGCGCTATCTGCAGGAGCGCAACCTGATCGAGGTCGACTACAGCCAGGACGCCGAACACACCCGCTTTGCCGTGCAGGCCTACGCCGCGCTGGTGCTTGCCCGCAGTCAGCAAGCGCCGCTGGGTGCGCTGCGCAGCCTGTTCGAACGCCGCAGCGATGCCCGCTCCGGCCTGCCGCTGGTGCAACTGGCGGTGGCGCTGGACAAGATGGGCGACAAGCCGCGCTCGCAGCAGGCGTTGCAGGCAGGCCTGGCGATAGGCCGTGGCAAGGGTTGGCTGGCCGACTACGGCAGCGCCGTGCGTGACCAGGCGCTGATCCTGGCGCTGCTTCAGGAGAACAACCTGGCCAGCAACCAGGTCGATCAACGCCTGTTCGCGTTGTCCGACGAACTGGCCTCCAACCGCTGGCTGTCGACCCAGGAGCGTAATGCGCTGTTCCTCGCCGGTCGCGGCCTGCTGGGCAAGCCCGAAGGCAACTGGCAGGCGCGTCTGGACAGCGCTGGTGAGGTTCGCGAGTTCAACAACACCGAATCGGGCATGAAGCTCGAAGGCCCGTTGCTGGCATCGCCGCTGAGCATCCAGAACCAGGGCAGCGATACGCTGTACCAGCAGTTGACCCTGTCCGGCTATCCGCGCCAGGCGCCTGCGGCCAGCAGCAATGGTATGGAGATCCGTCGCGAGTACCTGGGCATGAACGGCCAGGCCCTGGACCTGCGCAACCTGCGTAGTGGCGACCTGGTGCTGGTGCACCTGGCGCTCAAGGCCCAGAGCCAGGTGCCGGATGCGCTGGTGGTCGACCTGCTGCCGGCGGGCCTGGAGCTGGAAAACCAGAACCTGGCCCAGAGCGCCGCCAGCCTCGACAACGCCAGCAGTGCCGTCAAGCAGTGGCGCGAATCGATGCAGAACGCCAGCGTGGTGCACCAGGAGTACCGCGACGACCGTTATGTGGCCGCCCTCAAGCTCGACAGCTACGGCACCACGCACCTGCTGTACCTGGCGCGTGCGGTAACGCCGGGCAGCTATCGCATTCCGCCGCCGCAGGTAGAGTCGATGTACCGGCCGAACCTGCAGGCAGTGGGGGATAGTCAGGGCGAGATGGTGGTGCGTAGCCGTTGATGCGACTGTGGGAGCGGGTGACTCCGCTCCCACAGGTTCATGGATGGCGGGCCTCGGGTCAGTGAATGATCCAGCTCAACACCCACAAGCCCAGCACCAGCCAGATGATGCCCATCACGATCGACGCCCGCATGAACGCCCGGATCGCCGAGTACAGCAGCATCAGCCCGACGATCAGCGCAAGGATGCTGACCAGCGAGGTGTCCATGCCCAAGGTGCGCGCCAGCCCGTCGATGAAATTGCCGCCGGCATTGGCCAGCAGATTGAACAGCCCGCTCATGATATCGACGATGAACTTGATCACCGCGCCCAGCGCCTGGCCCAACCACTCGAAAAACCCTTCTACATGCATAGCTGCTTCCTGATGATCATCCCAAGCCTTTGGCCATCGTTCGATGGGGTCGGTTCCCGATGCCAGGCGCAAGCATAGTTCGCCCGCGTACGCGCAGCGCAAGGATCTTGCGTGGTGTCGGCATTACTGTGCTGTCGAGCGTCGTCTTGCTGTGGCTGGCGGATCGCCTGTGGCCGTTGCCGATGCCTGGTGACGACCTGGCGCGGGTGGTGCTCGCTGAGGACGGCACGCCGCTGTGGCGCTTCGCCGATGCCGACGGCGTGTGGCGCTACCCGGTCAGCCCCGATGAGGTATCGCCCTTGTATCTGGAGGCGCTGCTCACCTACGAAGATCGCTGGTTCTACGACCATCCCGGGGTCAACCCGCTGGCGCTGGCGCGTGCGGCCTGGCTGAACCTGCGTGGCGGGCGCGTAGTGTCCGGCGGCAGCACGCTGTCGATGCAGGTAGCACGTTTGCTCGACCCCCATGATCGCACCCTGGCCGGCAAGCTCCGTCAGTTGTGGCGTACGGCGCAGCTGGAATGGCACCTGTCCAAGCGCGAGATCCTGCAGATCTACCTCGATCGCGCGCCCTTCGGCGGCACCCTGCAGGGTGTCGCTGCCGCCAGTTGGGCTTACCTGGGCAAGTCGCCCAAGCACCTCACGCCTGCCGAGGCGGCACTGCTGGCCGTACTGCCCCAGGCACCCAGCCGCCTGCGCCCGGATCGCCATCCCGAGCGTGCGCAGCGTGCCCGCGACAAGGTGCTGCAACGCCTGGCCGATTACCAGGTGTGGCCTGAGCAGCGGATTGCCGAGGCCCGCGAAGAGCCCTTGCTGCTCGCCCCGCGCCAGGAGCCGGCGCTGGCGCCACTGCTGGCTCGGCGGCTGAACACGGCGGACAGCCCACCGCTGATCCGCACCACGCTCGATGCGTCGTTGCAGCGCCGTCTCGAAGACCTGCTGCTCGGTTGGCGTGCACGCCTGCCCGAGCGCACCTCGGCGGCAATCCTGGTGGTCGAGGCTCAGACCATGGCCGTGCGTGCCTACCTGGGGTCCATCGACCTGGGCGATGAGCGCCGCTTCGGCCATGTCGACATGGTGCATGCCCTGCGTTCGCCCGGCTCGACCCTCAAGCCGTTTCTCTATGGCATGGCCCTGGACGATGGGCTGATCCACTCCGAATCGTTGCTGCAGGACGTACCACGCCGCTATGGCGACTACCGTCCGGGCAACTTCTCGATGGGCTTCAGCGGGCCGGTGTCGGCCAGTTCGGCGCTGGCGTTGTCGCTCAACCTACCAGCGGTTCAGTTGCTCGAAGCCTACGGGCCCAAGCGCTTTGCCGCGCAGATGCGTATCGGTGGGGTGCCGCTGATACTGCCGCCGCTGGCCGAACCGAACCTGTCGCTGATTCTCGGCGGTGCAGGCAGCCGTCTGGAGGACTTGGTCGGCGGTTATGCGGCGTTGGCCCGCGAGGGCAAGAGCGCGAAGATCCGCCTGCAGCCCCAGGATCCGCTGCTGGAGCGGCGCCTATTGTCGCCGGGTTCGGCGTGGATTGTACGGCGTATTCTCAGCGGCCAGGCGCGCCCGGACCGCGACCCGCACGCCGAGCTTGTGCAGCGCCCGCAACTGGCCTGGAAAACCGGCACCAGCTATGGCTTTCGCGATGCCTGGTCAGTGGGGGTCGGGCCGCGGTACATCATTGGTGTGTGGATAGGCCGACCCGATGGCACGCCGGTGCCGGGCCAGTTCGGCCTGGCTTCGGCAGCGCCGCTGATGCTGCAGGTGCACGACCTGTTGAGCAACCGCGACAGCCAGCGCGGCATTGCCGTGCCGGTGGAAAACGTGCCGGGCAGTGTCGGCGTCGCAGCGATCTGCTGGCCGCTGGGGCAGCCGATGAGTCGTCAGGATCCGCAGTGCCGCCGCCAGCGTTTTGCCTGGACCCTCGACGGCACCACGCCGCCGACCTTGCAGGCTGCCGACCAGCCGCTGGGGTTGGGCCTGCGCGAAACGGTGTGGGTCAATGAGCGCGGTTTGCGGGTCGATGCCAACTGTCCTGGGGCGAAAGCGCAGGAAATTGCCCTCTGGCCTGCCCCTCTGGAACCTTGGCTGCCGCGGGTAGAGCGGCGTAGTGCGCGGCTGCCGATGGTCGATCCTGGCTGTCCACCGCAGGCGGCGCCCAGCGCGCCGCCGCTGTCGATCGTCGGTGTTCGAGCAGGCGACAACTTGCGCCGGCCGCTCACCAGTCACGATCCATTGCAACTGCACGTATCGGCGCTGGGTGGGGCAGGGCGGCGCTGGTGGTTCCTCAATGGCCGTCCGCTGGGCGAGACCGAAGGGCAGGACAGCCTGCTGGTGCGTTTCGAGCAGTCAGGACGCATCGAGTTGAGCGCCTTGGATGAGAGCGGCGAGACGGCACGGGTCGAGTTCCAGGTGGCGGAGTAGCCTCTCTCAGCCAGCGTTTCGTTGTACTAATGACATGGTATTAAACCTTTCGGTCAGCCATTCGGGCGAATATTTCAACTTGCTGAATTTGATGGATTTTTTATCGGCGTCAGCACCTTATCCCGCCGTATTAATACCAACTTACGACCTACCGCCGTCGAACCGCCAGAGCTTCACTGCTGACTGAAGGCATAACGCTGGCCAGCCTGGCCAGCGCGCCTATCCAACAACAAAGCAGTGCGGGAGTCGCCCATGAAAACTCAGGTTTGGATGAAAGCGAGTACGGCATTGGCGCTGGTCATGGCCCTTGGGCTTGCCGGGTGCAGCAGCGGTGGTGGTGGTCATCACAGCGAGGTTGATGGCTCGTCCGCCGATGGTGGCGCTGGTGCAGGTGCAGGCGGCGGCTCCGACGGAACGGGCGGCAGCGGTGGTGATGGCGGCGGTATGGCGGGTGGTGGCAACGGCGCAGGCAGCGGTGGCACTGGTGGTGGCACTGGTGGTGGAGGAGATGGTACGGGAGGCGGTGGTACCAATCCTGGTAACGGTGGCGGAACGCCAGGCGGTGGTGATGGTGGTACCGGTGGAGGTAATACGCCGACTCCGCTGGTCACCGGTCAGGTCATCGGCCAGGTCGGCAATACCGTTTCCGGCCTGGGCGATGGTGTCAGCAACCTGGGTGAGGTGATCGGCTCGCTGCCTGTGGCGGGGAACACTTCGTTGACCGGCGGCGTGGGTTCGCTGGTGTCGTCCACGGGTGATGCAGTCAGCAGTGTCGGCTCCGGCCTGAGCGAGGGCCTTGGGCAACTGGGCACCGGAAACAATGCCGTCGGTACCACGCTGGGCGTGGTGGGTGCGGCCACCTCCAACCTGGGGACCGGCGTATCCGGCCTGGGGCAGGGCGTAGGTGGGCTGGCAACGAACTCACCGGTCGAGCAGATTCCGTTGGTCAATCAAGTGGTGGCAGGCGCCGGGCAAGGTGTAGACCGTGTCGGCCAGGCCGTCACCATGTTGGGCAACACGCTGACCCCCATCGGCACCAACGGGCCGCTGGCTGGTGCCACCCAAGGGGTGAGCAATGCGTTGGTACCGGTGGTATCGCTGGTGGAAAACACCACCGCCAACGTCACCCGACAAACCGGGCTCGCAGGCCCGCTGAACCAGACCCTCAACCAGGTCGGCGGTGCACTCGACCAGGCCGGGCAACAGGTTGCAGGTGCCGGTAACGGTAATCCATTGACCAGTACGCTCGGGCAAGCGGTGAGCAACGTAGGCAGCACTGTCAGCACCACCAGCGGCCTGGCCCCGACAACCGGCGGTGCACGCACGGGCCTGCTGGAAACCGTCGGCGGCGTGGTGGCTGGCGCAGGCAGCGGGCTGGCGGCGGGCACTGGCAATCCGGCAGTGGTGTCGGCAGGTGGCAGCACGGGGCAGGTTGGCAATACCGTTGCTGCGCTCGGCACCGTGCTCGGTGGCAATGGCGTCACCAATACTGCAGCAGGTGCTCCGGTGGCAGCGGTAACGCAACAGGTGAGCGCCGGTGTGGCGCCGGTCGTCAGTGGCGTGGCCAGTGTCACCCAGCAGGTTGGCGCTGCGACGGGCGTCGGTGCGCCGGTCGCCGGGTTGCTCAATCAGGTGGGTGGTGCGGTGGCCAGTGCAGGCAGCCAGCTCGGCGCGGCCACTGGCAACCCGGTAGTCAGCCAGGTGGGCGCGACGGTCAGCGCAGTCGGTGGCACCGTTGGCCAGGCAGGCACGCTGGTCAATGGCGGTGCTGGCCAGGGTGGTGGGCTCGGCGGCGTACTCGGTGGTGTGACCGGGGCCTTGGGTGGCGCGCAGCGTTGATCCACTGCCCGGCGGATCTTTTTCGCGGATCCGCCGGGCGCCTGGTTAGACGACAGCCTGCTCAGCACCTACGCTTGCATTGACAAGGGGCGCTCGAACCGGGCGCCCAGGGTTCCACAGGATCATGGAGTGTCCGAATGCGTCCACTGCTGGTGACGATGCTGGCGCTGTCCTGGGCCTGCGTGGCCCGCGCCGAACCCCTGCCGAGTTTTCTCAACAGCAACGAAACCGAACGCCGCCTGCCCACGCCGAACCTGCCGGTGGACGCCTACCGTCCCGGCAAGCCCGGGCTGCATGTGCCGGCGCCCGCCGCACCCCAGCAGACGCCCTTGCAGATGAACACCCAGGTCCTGGTGCGCAAGGTGCGCTTCGAGGGCGGGACCGTCTACCCCTTGGCGGATCTGCGCGAGCACTACCAATCGATACTCGACCGCAGCGTGACCCTCGCTGAACTGATCGAGGTCACCCGACGCCTGACTCAGCGCTACCAGCAGGACGGCTACCTGTTGTCCTACGCCTATCTTCCGCCGCAAGACTTCGCCGATGGCCGCGTGCGGGTCGTGCTGGTGGAAGGTTACATCCGCGACTATGAGGTTCAGGGCGATATCGGTTCCGCGTCGGGCTATGTCGAGCGCCTCGTGAACAAGCTCAAGGCCGAACGGCCGCTGACGCGCAAGACCTTCGAGCGCTACACCAGCCTGATCAGCCGTATCCCCGGTGTCACCTTCCAGGCCCAGGTGCCGCCACCGGGCACCACCGACGGTGCCACGCGCCTGATCGCCCAGGCTTCGCGCAAGCCCTTCACCACGACCCTCAACCTCAGCGATGGCAACCGTGACGACCTGCAGGCGCTGCTGGGGGCCAGCAGCAATGCCCAGACCCGCTTCGCCGAGCAATTGAGCGCCAGCGTGCTGGTGCCGCCGGGCGAGGACAAGGAACACTATTACCGCCTCGACTACAGCCAGTTCGTGGATGACGAAGGCACGCAACTGCTGTTGTCGGCATCGCGCTATCGCAGCGACCCGAAGGCGCGCATTCGCCTGGGCAACGGCATCGACCTGACCCAGCACCGCGAGAACGAGCGTTACTCGATCGGGCTCAGCCAGGCGCTGATCGCCTCGCCGACCGAATGGCTGGATGTGGTCGGGCGCTTCTATGCGGTCAATGACCAGATCGACTACCAGGTCGTGGGTTTCCCGCTAAAGCTCGACAGCCACACCGACATTCGCGCGCTGTCGTTCGAGGGCGATTGGCGCAAGGCCGAGGCCAGGCGCCTGCGCATTCTCAGCGCCGGGGTCTACCAGGGCCTCGACCATTTTGGCGCACGCACCAATGCAGGCTATGACCTGGATTTCCTGCGCCTGCGCCTGTCCGGCGTGCAGAGCGACAATTTCCTCGAGCACTGGCAGGGGGTCGTGTCCGCTGCCGGGTACTGGAGCAACGACAGTTTGCCCGACAGCGAACGGGCGGTGTTCGGCGGGCAGAACTTCGGCCGTGGCTACCCCAGTGACCAGGCGTCCGGCGACAAGGGCTGGGGCCTGGCCTACGAGCTGAACTACAGCATCCAGCGCGAGGGCCAGTGGCTGAAGGTGCTGCAGCCCTATGTGGTGCTCGATGCCGCGCGAGCCTGGTTCAACGAACTGGAGGTGCAGAAGGCGAAGATGTCGTCGGCGGCGGTGGGGGTGCGGTTTGGCGATGCGCGCTATTACAACATCGCGCTGGAGGTGGCCAAACCCATGTCGGACATCGCCCTCGACAGCCTGAACCGGCGGCCGAGGTTCACGGTGAGTTTCAGTTATCAGTTGTAGGGGAGGCTGCTCCTGCGGCCTACTGCCCCACCACCTGCATCACCGACTTGGGAAACAGATTGTCGAGTGTCTCCAGCAAGCGGGCGTGGTAGATCGGTTTGCGAAACAGGTCGAGCACATGCAGGCGTAGCAGGTCACTGACGTCGTCCATGTCGGCATGGCCGGACATGACGATCACCGGCAGGTGCTGGCGGGCGGTGTGATCGCGCAGGCGCTTGATCAGGCCGATGCCGCTTTCTTCGGGCATGCGCAGGTCGGTAATCACCAGGGCCACATCAGGGTAGCGGGTGAGCTGTTGCAGGGCGGCCTTCACCGAGTTGGCGGTGTGGCACTTGAAACCTTCGTTCTCCAGCAGTTCAGCCAGCTCCTGCAATGCCTCTTCCTCGTCGTCCACCAAAAGAATCTGCTGGCGCGAGGAAGAGTTCGACATGCTTGGCTCCTGTTCGCCTGGCGTTATGCTGCGGCGTGCTGCTCAAGGTCATAGCGCCCCGGAGATGGCGGTGAACATCGTGGTGATCTTGCCGGAGATCGCGGGTACGAACGGCACCAGCACCACCGCGACCATTGCGGCAATCAACGCGTACTCGATACCGGAAGCGCCGTCTTTGCGGGTAATGAAGTTCTTGCAGTGCTGAAGGATCTGCTGCAGTTGCATGGCACATCTCCTTGCGCCGAGGGCGCGGGGTAAGGACGTGGCTAAGTAACGTCCATTTGCCATCATAGAATTGCCAAGCTGGTGAAGCCTGCAAATGTAAAAAGGCATTAACCCTAAAGTATTGGAAGCCGAGGCTTTTTCTAAGTGCCTGTTTTCCCTGCAAGTCCGCGTGCCAGACGAAAAAATCCCGTTTCCGCTCATGGCGAACGGTGAGGTCTGCGCTACCGTTCAATAGCGAAATAGTTACCTTTTGCCATCACGGCAATAGCGCAGGGAGGCGGAGATGAGCAGTCGCTTGACCATGGCCCTGGCTGTCCTGTTTCTACTCGGCGCCTTGCTCGCAGGTTACTGGGGGCTGGTGCTCAGCCGCCCGGCCACACCCCCCGTCATTCCTGCCCCGACGATTGCCGAGGCGCCTGCCGAGGTGATCGTCGCACCTCCCCAACCGCCTGAGCCGGCACGTACCTCCATCGTCGTGTTGCGCAGAGCGCTACCGGCGAACACGCCGCTGACCGAGGACGATGTGTTGCTCGAGCGCCTGCAGGTGGTGCCTGCCGGTGCGTTCCAGCGCATCGACCAGGTGCTCGGTCGCTCCAGCGCGCGTCCGTTGTCGGCAGGCAGTTGGCTGGACGAGGCGAGCTTCCAGGCGGGCGGGCCACTGGCGCGGATGATTCGTGCCCATGAGCGCGCGGTGGCCGTGGGCGTCGATGATGTGGTGGGGGCTGCCGGGCAACTGCGCCCGGGCGACTACGTGGATGTGTTGCTGTTTCTTCGCGAGGAGAACAACAACCCACAGTCTTCAGCCCAGGTGGTGTTGCCGGCCCTGCGCGTGCTGAGTGTCGGCGAGCAGATGGGGTTGGCCAACGATGGTCGCCCGGCACAAACCGTCGAGGAAGAAACGGCTCGGCGCGAACAGCACGGGAGCCAAGGCAGCGCCGGCGGCACCCGCACCGTGACCTTGGCCGTGCCCGAGGCGCTGGCCAGCCGCCTGATGCTCGCTGCCCAGGCCGGCACCCTGCGCCTGGCCGTACGCAGCGCCGATGAACAGCGCCTGGCGCGTTACTGGGCCGAACCTGAGACCCGGCCGCAGATCGAGAGCGCCGGACGCGAGCTCTATCGCTTCAGCCAATTGTCCCAGTCTCCCGTGGCCAGTGCTGCTCCTGCCACCGCTGCGCCTAGCATGCAGATCATTCGTGGCGCCAAGGCTGCCGACACCGACAAGACCCCCTGACCAGGCAAGGATGCAGCGATGCGACGTTCCGAGCGTAGTTTCCGAGATGCGTGCTGTGCACTGCTTCTGGCGGCATGGCTGCCCCACGCCCAGGCGGCGGTGAACGGGTGCGAGGCTTTCGGCCAGTTGCCCTCGGTGATCGAGATGGACCAGGGCCTGCAGCAGGAACTGCGCCTGCCGCTGGCGATCAGCCGGGTGGCGGTGGGTGAGCCCAAAGTCGCCGACGTGCAGGCCAGCGGCGATCGTGCGGTGCTGTTGACCGCCGTGGGGCCGGGCAATACCACGTTGATGCTGTGGACCGCCTGTGCGTCGGCGCCGCACCGGGCCATGCTGTTCGTCAAGGGGCGCGCCAGTGCCGACATGACGGAAGGCAGCCTGCTGCCGTCCCAGGATGCGCAGTTGCCAAGCCAGGTGCAGGCCGATATCCGCTTCGTCGAAGTGCGCCGCAACAAGTACAAGGAGGCGGGGGCGCGTTTGTTCTTCAAAGGCTCTAACAACAGCCTGATCGGCTCGCCGGGAACGGTGCCGAATACGGCCGTGACCCCGGGCTCGGTGCCGATCGCCCGTCCTGCGATTCCGCTCGACGACAACGTCTTCAACATCGTCTGGGGCGGTGGCAGCAGCAAGTTCCTGGCGGCGATCAACGCTTTGGAGAACAGCGGATTCGCCTACACCCTGGCGCGTCCCAGCCTCACCGTGCTCAGTGGCCTGACTGCCAGTTTCCTGGCCGGTGGCGAGATTCCGGTTCCGGTGCCCAGCTCCGGCAGCGACAACGTGTCGATCGAATACAAGGAGTTCGGTGTGCGCCTGGCGCTGACACCGACCGTGGTGAGCCGCGACCGCATCACCCTGAAGGTTGCTCCCGAGGTCAGCGAGCTGGACTACAACAACGCGGTAAACATCGCCGGCACCTTGGTGCCAGGGCTGAGCGTGCGCCGCACCGACACCAGCATTTCCCTGGCCGATGGCGAGAGCTTCATCATCAGCGGCCTGGTCAGCAACAACACCCGCTCCTCGGTAGACAAGCTCCCCGGCCTGGGCAACCTGCCGATCCTCGGCGCGTTCTTCCGCCAGTCGGCGCTGGTGCGTGAAGAGACCGAGCTGCTGATGATCGTCACCCCGCACCTGGTCCAGCCGCTGGCGGCCAATGCGCGCCTGCCGCAGTTGCCGGGTGAGGCGCTGCGCACCTATGACCCGAGCTGGGGCCAGCTGTTCTTCCTGGAAAACGGCAACTTCGAAGGCCATGGGGGGTTATCACGATGAACGACAGCCTCAACCAGACCTACCTGGCCATCACCCGCAACGAAGACGACCTGCAATGGTTGCAGGACGCCTTGGCGCCGCAGGGGCAGGTGATCGGCGCCAGCGCTGGCACCCTCGACGAATTGCTGGCGCTGGTGGATGTGACGTTCAGCAACCTGGTGTTCATCGGCCTCGACCGCGAGCAGTTGGTCAGCCAGTGTGCGCTGATCGAAGGGGTGCTGGAGGCCAAGCCGATGCTGGCCATCGTCGCGTTGGGCGATGGCATGGACAATCAATTGGTGTTGCACGCCATGCGCGCCGGCGCGCGGGATTTCGTCGCCTACGGCTCGCGTGCCAGCGAGGTGGCCGGGCTGGTGCGCAGGCTCGGCAAGCGCCTGCCGACGGTCACCAGCAACCCCAGCCTGGGTGGCCTGACCGTGCTCTATGGCGCCCAGCGCGGCGCCGATGGTGCGCTGCTGACCACCCACCTGGCGCGGGTGGTGCAGGAAAGCGGCCAGCAGACCTTGCTGCTCGACCTGGGCTTGCCACGCGGCGACAGCCTGGCTCTGCTCGGGCTGGAGGCATCATTTTATTTCGGCGATGCCTTGCGCCACCTGCGCCGCCTCGACACCACGCTGATCGACAGTGCCTTCACCCGCGACAAGGGCGGCCTGCGCCTGCTGAGCTATGCCGAGAACGATGATCCGCTGCGCCAGACCAGCGCCGCCGAGCTGTACATGCTGCTCAGTGCTTTGCGCCAGCACTTCCAGCACATCGTCGTGAACCTGACCGGGCACGCCGACAGCGAAGCGTTGCGCACCATCGTCAGCCACTGCGACAAGCTGATCGTCTACACCGACCAGAACATCCTGGACTGCCGGCGCAACCTGGAAGTCCTCGAACTGTGGCGCGACCGCGGCATCAAGCTTGAGCATGCCAGCTTGTTGGTGGACCGCTTCCTGCGCAATGTCGCCCCGGATGCCGAGGCGCTCGCCAAACGCTATGGCCTGCCGCTGCTCAAGGTGATGCCGGACTGCCCCGAAGTGCGCCTGAACGTTAAGAACCAGGGCCTGAGCCTGTTCGAGCTGGCCCCGCGCGAAGGCCTGACCCAGGCCCTGCGTGCCCTCGGCGAACGCCTGGCGCGGCGCTCGGAAAACCTCGCTCCACCGAGCTTCCCCTGGCTGCGTCGGCTGTGGGGTAGCAAATGAGTGGCGATGAGCCCTTTGGCGGTCAGCGCCACGCGTCGGGCGACCCCCACGCGCTCAAGCGAGCGCTGCACCGCTTTGCGATCGACGCCATCGAGGACAGCGGACGCAACCTGCTCGAAGGCGCACGCCCGGCCTTGACCCAGTTCGTCCTCGAGCAGGTGGGAGACTACGTCGGGCGCTTGCGCCTGGCGCTGTCGCGCTACGAAATGGAGCGCCTGGCCGAGGAACTGGTCGATGAACTCACCGGCTTCGGCCCGCTGGAAGTGCTGCTGCGCGATGCCAGCGTCACCGAGATCCTGGTCAATGGCCCGCACCGGGTGTTCGTCGAGCGGGCCGGGTTGTTGCAGCAGACCGACCTGCGCTTCATCGATGCGCACCATGTCGAGCGGGTCATGCAGCGTATCCTCGCGCCCCTGGGACGACGCCTGGACGAATCTTCGCCGATGGTCGATGCGCGCCTGCCCGATGGCAGCCGGGTCAACGCAATCATCCCGCCAGTGGCGCTGGACGGGCCGTGCCTGTCGATCCGCAAGTTCCGCCAGGACATGCTCAAGAGTGCCGACCTGCTGGCTACCCGCGCGATCGATCAAGCCATCTTCGATTTCTTCGAACGCGCCGTGGGCCGTCGTTGCAACATCCTGGTCAGCGGCGGCACCGGCACCGGCAAGACCACGCTGCTCAACATCCTCAGCCAGATGATCGCGCCGCGCGAGCGCCTGGTGACCATCGAGGATGTTGCCGAGCTGCAACTGCATCACCCCCACGTGGTGCGCCTGGAAACCCGCCCACCGAACGCCGAGGGGCATGGCGAGATCAAGCCCAGCGAGCTGATCCGCAACGCCCTGCGCATGCGTCCTGACCGCATCATCCTTGGCGAGATCCGCGGCGCCGAGGTGCTCGATGTACTCACCGCGATGAACACCGGCCACGACGGCTCGATGAGCACCGTGCACGCCAACACCGCGCAGGATGCCTTGCTGCGCCTGGAAACCCTGGTCGGCCTCAGTGGCCGGCAGATCGCCGAGAAGACCTTGCGCCAGATGATCTGCGCGGCACTGGATGTGGTGATCCAGTTGACGCGTTTGCCGGATGGTCGGCGTTGCGTCAGCGAAGTGCTGGAGGTGGTCGGCATACGTGAGGATGTGTATGTGACCAACACCCTGTTCCGCCTCGACCGGCGCGGTGGTGAGACCTTCCTGCGCGAGGCGCCGAACCCGGCAGGCAGCAAGCTGCGCCAGGACGGTGTGGCGTGATCGGGCCGTTGCTTCTGGCGCTGGCACCGCTGCTGCTGGGGTGCGCCCTGCTGCTGTTTCGCCTGGGGCTGTACAAGCGCGGCGAGGAGCGCGTCCTGCAGCGTCTGGGGCGCGCTTACCAGGCGATTCGAACGGGCAGCGCCCGGCGCGACTGGCTCGACCCGCTGCTGCAGCGGGCCGGCCTGGTCAGCGCTGATGTGCGTTTGCAGCGCTGGTTGCTGATGTGGGGCGCGCTGGCATTGCTGGCGATGCTGCTGGCCGGTTGGCTGGCCGGCCTGATGGTGCTGCTCGGTGCGCCGCTGTCGGGCTATCTGTACTTGAGTTGGCGATGCCGCCGGCGCATGCGTCAGCTCGTCGAGCAACTGCCGGGTCTGCTCGACTACAGCGTGCGCAGCCTCAAGGCCGGTCGGACCCTGAGCGATGCGGTGCTCGGCGGCATCGACGGCACGCGCGAACCGTTGCATTCGACCATGGGCCGTGTGCGCCGCAATGTGCAGATGGGCGTGCCATTGGAGGATGCGCTGAGCGAGCTGGCCGAGCTGTACGACCAGGACGAGTTGCGCCTGTTCGCCCTGGGCCTGCGCATCAACCAGCGCTACGGCGGCAATGCCAGCGAGCTGATGGAAAACCTGATCAAGCTGATCCGCGAACGCGAGCAGGGCGCGCGCCAGCTCAAGGCCATGACCGGCGAAACCCGCGTCACCGCCTGGGTGCTGGGGGCCTTGCCGCTGTTCATGGTCGGCTACTTCCTGACGGTCAACCCTAACTACCTGATGAGCCTGTGGCGCGACAGCAGCGGGCAGTGGCTGCTGTTCCTGGCCTTTGCCCTGCAGGCGCTCGGCTGCCTGGTGTTGTGGCGCATGATGAGGAGTCTTTGACATGGCCCTGCTGATTTGCGCGCTGTGCCTGCTTGTCGCCGCCCTGTTGTTGGGGCTGCAGGCCTCGCGCCAGTTACGTGCGCGCTATCTGGTTGCGCGGCGCCTGCAAGGGCGCCTGGCCCGCGAGGAACGCCTGGGCGACATGCTCCACTGGCTGGGCAGCAGCCCGCTGGGGCAACGCTTGCAGACGCTCGACGGGGAAACCCAGGGCCTGCTCGAGCGGATTGGCTGGCGTCGCAGTCGCCAGCGCGCGCTGTTCGCCGCTGTGCAACTGGGATTGCCGTTGCTGGCCATGGGGCTGGCGTTGCTGCTGCAGCATGCCTTCATCGGCGTCGATGCCCTGCATTGGCTGGTGCTGCCGGTGTGCGCACTGGTGATCGGCTACCTGCTGCCCAAGCGCCTGTTGGCGCTGGCAGCCACGCGCCGGCAACAGCGTATCGCGCAGGAGGTCAGCCTGATGATTCCGCTGCTGCGCATCCTCTTCGAGACGGGGCTGGCCGTGGAGCAGGCGTTACGTGTGCTCAGCCAGGAAGGGCGGACACTGGTGCCCGAGATCAGCGAGGAGCTGCGTCAGGTGTTGCAGCGGGTGGATTCAGGGCTGTCTCTCGGCCCGGAGCTGGAGAAAGCTGCGCAGGTGCTGGCAGTGGATGAGTTCTCCGACACCTGCGTGATCCTTCAGCAGTTGCTGGTGCAGGGGAGTGGCGGGATGAAGTCGCTGCTGGCGCTCAAGGCGCTGCTCGATGATCGACGCCTCACGCACTTGCAGGAGCGGGTGTCGAAGATGTCGGCAAAGATGTCGGCGGTGATGATGGTGTTCCTGTTCCCGGCCTTGCTCATCGTCCTGGCCGGGCCAGGTTTTACTGCGTTGGCACGGGCTTTGGGCGTCTAGGAGGAGAAGGATGAAAAAGATCCTGTTGTTCACCGGCATGCTGCTGCTGGGCGGTTGTGCCGGGCAGTCGACGCAGGGGCTGGGGGCATTGTTCGGCGGCCCGGGCTGCAGCAAGCCGGATGCCGACCAGCAACTGGCGTTGAACCTGGCGGACGAGATGCTCAACGAGGGACGACCGCACGCCAGCCTGGCTCACCTCGAGCAGCTGCCCAACACCCTCGACCAGGTGCGTCTGCGCAAGGCCAGGGTCTCGCGCCTGCTGGGACGCAGCGAGGCCGAGCCCTTGTACCGCAGCCTGCTGGGTGGCTGCCTAGCGGCCGAAGGTGAACATGGGCTGGGCCAGCTCGCCTCGGCGCGTGGCGACGATGCGCAGGCCTTGCAGAACCTGCAGCGCGCGGTGCGCCTGGCGCCCACTGACGAGCGCGTGCGCAACGATCTTGGCGTGGTGCTGATGAACCTGGGGCGCTACGAGCAGGCACGCTTCGAGTTTCTCACGGCCATCGAGCTGAAGGATGACAACACCTTGGCGGCGGTCAACCTGGTGACCCTGTCGTTGGTACAGGACAACTGGCAACAGGCGACCGATCTGGTCGGCCGCCTGCACTTGCGCCCCGAGCAGTTCGCCGATGCCCAGGCGCGGGCCAGGCAGGTGAAATCCACCGGGCGTGGACCCATTGCCTTGGCCAATGGTGCCGAGGCGGTGGTCAATTGAGCGGGAGGAGGGTGGTCATGTTCAGGTATCTGATGGTGCTTGCCGGGTGTGCCGGCGTGTCATTGGCGATGGCCCAGGAGCCACCTCGCCAGCCAGAGGCGCAGACGGCCACCGAGGCGTTGCTGCGAGTGCAGTCCAGCGGTGAGCAGGCGTCGAACCGTTTGCAGGTGCAGACGGCCCGGGAGCGCGACCAGTCGATGCAACGCTGGCTGGACACCTACAAGTACGTGATCCCGGACTTCTATCGCTGGACCAAGGTGACGTCTTCGAACAACTGAGCGCGAGACCTGCAGGCGCGGCGGACCACCGCGCCTGCAGCTGTGAACGGCCTAGTGGGTAGTGAACCGCTGGTGCAGCGCCGATGAGCGCGGCGTCAGGGCCAGGGCCAGTTGGGTGCGGTTGTGCATGTGGGTCAGGCGCAGCACCTGCGACACATAGAGTTTCACCGTGTTCTCGGTGATCCCCAGCTCGCAGGCGATCTGGTAGTTGGTCTTGCCCTTGCTGACCAGCTTGGCCACTTCCAGTTGGCGCGGCGAGAGCTTTTCGAACACCGGTGGCAGCTCGCCCTCGAGTTCTTCCACGTCACCGGCCCGGCGATGGGTGCCCTGGCCGCGGGCCTTTTCCAGGTCGTGGTAGAGGTCGTCGATGGATTCGGCCAGCTCCTGCAGGCGCTGGTTCAGGCTGCCCAGCTCGCGGAAGTTGCGGCGCCGCTCCATCAGCGCTGCTTCCTGGCGGCGCAGGCCTTCGAGCAGCTCTGGCAGGTCCATGGGCTTCTGGTAGTAATCGGAAAATCCTTCGCGCAGGGCGCGGATGACATCCTGCTTGTCGGCGCGGCCGGTCAGCATGATCGCCTCGAACAGCCGCTGCTGCCCGGCGATGTTCTTCAGTGCGCGCATCAGCGCGATGCCGTCCTGTTCGGGCATGTGCAGGTCGCACAGCACCAGGCCGATGGACTCGTCCGCGCCGTAGCGCTCGATGGCCTGCGCGGTGGAGTGCGCCGGCACACAGTGGTAGCCCGCACTTTCGAGATATTCGCAAAGCTCTTCGACGATCAACGGCTGATCGTCCACAACCAGTACTTTCACCTCACTAGCAGACTTGTTCACGTTCAACTCCCTGTTGGTACGGGCCCCGCTCCGTTGGCCAGACAGCCTGGCCGTTTAGAAAAGTAGTCGCACTTTGCAATTATGTACAAGGTCTATACACGCGGAATCGACCCACTGGTCATTCATTGGATCCAGACGGCGGTCAGGAGAAACCCGGCCAGCACGTAGGGTGCGAACGGTTGCTTGTCGCCCACCTGTTCGGCCAGGCGCTGCAGGCGCTTCTTCACCTTGGGGTTGGCCAGGGTCCACAGGCGGCGTCGGCCAAGCATCCACACCAGCACTGTCACGCCTGCACCGATGAAGGTGCCGAGCACGTACTGGTGGCTGGTGGCCAGAGCCAGGGCGCCGAGCAGTTTCACATCACCGGCGCCGAAGCGGCCGAGCATGTAGCCGGGAAGGGTCAGCAGCATGACGATGGCCAAGGCCCAGCCCGCATCGCTGGCATCGGCACCGATCCAGCTGTGCCCGGTGGCGAACAGCCAGGCCAGGGCGCAGGCTGCGACACCCAGGGTCAGGGTGTTGGAGATCTGTCGTTCACGGACATCTTGTTCGGTGCACAAGGCAAGCCACATCAGGAGAACAATGCTTTGCATTGGCAAATGGCCATCCCTATTCGTTGAGCGGGTTCTATGCTGTCACTCAGGACTTCTAGTCAGGGTAGACGTGATCATGCGAGCAAGCCCGGCAGTACGGCAAAAAGGCGCGGCAGCCATCGAGTTTGTCGCAGTCTTCATGATCTTCTTCGCGGTGTTCTATGGCTTGGTCAGCTACAGCCTGCCGATGCTCATGCTGCAGTCGTTCAACCAGGCCAGCAGCGAGGCGGTGCGCCGCTGCGTGGCGCTGGACCCGAACAGCGCCACCTATGCCACCGATGTGCAGAACCTGGCGCGCCAGGTGATCACCCAGCAACTGAGCTGGATGCCCGCTGCACTGGACTTTCAGCCCGCCACCGATGCGCGGATCGTACTGGCGCCCGGTAACCTGCTGACCGTGACCATCGATTACCCGAAAAACAAACTGACCAATGTCATGCCGGTGCTGGTGCTGCCGCTGATCGGCGAAGTGCCGCGGCTGCCCCAGCGCCTGCAGGCCCAAGCGAGCCTGCAGCTGTGAGTGGCGTGTTCGATCGCTGGTTGGGGGGCCAGGCAGCGGTGGCCGAGGCGCCGTTGGCGCTTGGCCTGCAAGTGTGGCTCGACGAGCGGGGCCAGGTGCTGCGTCTGTCCGGACCGCTGCGCACCCTGCTGGCCATGCCGACCCACCACGCCACACGGGTGCAGGACTACCTGCAGCACCATAGCTGGCTGGTACTCGAAGGCGATCCTGCCGATTGGCAGGGGCAGCCGTTGGATCTGGATTTTCGTACCGTGCACGGCCATACGCTGCACACTCGCGGTTGGCTGCAGCGTCAGGCCGAGGGCTGGTTGCTGCAGTTGTTCGATATCGGCGACCTGTTGCGCGCGCATGACCACGAAGCGCAACGCTTGAGCCTGCAGCGCCTGGCTGGCGACATCGGCCGTGCGGTGCGCGAGTGTGGCGAGGAGCGCCTGGCGCAGGTGACCGGCGAGCAGTTGCGGCGCCTGGTCGAACACTGGCAGGTCGATTCGGTGCGCCTGATGCTGCTTGAGGCCGGCGTCTGGCGCAGTCATGCCGACAGTGGCGATGACTGGCCCTGGGCCGACGACGGGCAGCTGCGTCCGTGGCTTGAGAGGTTCGCGCTACGGGGTGAACTCGATGCGTCCGAGCGCTCCGAGTTGCAAGTATTGTGCGGCGGTTTGCCGGTGTCGCTGCTGCCCTACCGGCTGGGGCCGAATATCCAGGCCTGCGTGCTGTGTGTGGCGAGCGGGACGCCGCCTGTGCACGAGGCGCAGGAGTGGCTCTTGCAGGCGTTGCTGGACCCGTTGCTGGCGCGCCTTCGGCAGCGCCAGTTGCAGCGCAGCGACCAGCACCTCGACGCGCTGCAGCGGCAATTGGGCGCCGGTTGGTGGGAGTGGCCACTGCAGGGGCCGCTGCAGTTGGACCCAGCCTTGGCGGCCAGTGTCGACCTGCCACGTGAAATCACCGTCGAGCAATGGCTGGCGCGGGTGCACCCGGCAGATCGCGAGGCCGCGCAACTGGCGCTCGAGCAACTGCTCGAAGGCCGTGCCCTGAGCCTCAGTCTGCGCCTGCAGGAGCACGCCCCTCAGATCAGCCCGCGCTGGCTGCACTGGGTGGGGCAACTGCAGGGTCGCCAGGTGCGCGGCTTTCTGCTCGACATCAGCGCGCTCAAGGCCCAGGAGCTGCAGGCGGGCGCCGCCCGTGCACGGCTGGAGAACCTGATCGCCAGCTCACCGGCAGTGATCTACATCCAGCGCTATGCCGAGGGTGCGCTGCACAGCGAGTTCTTCAGTGCCAGCCTGGCGCCGATGCTGGGCTGGCCCAGCGACAGCGAGCTGGCCCGTCAGCCGGGGTTGGCAGTGCATCCCGATGACCGCAACCTGTGGCTGGAGCGCACGCGTACGCTGCTGCGCGATGGCCAGGCGCGCTGTCGCTATCGCCTGCGCGACCAGGCGGGCGGCTATCACTGGGTACTCGATGAAGCCCGTCTGCTGCGCGACGACCTCGGTCAGCCTGTGGAGGTGGTCGGGCTGTGGCTGGATGTCAGCGAGGCGACCGAGGCCGCCGAGCGCGTGCGCCACAGCGAGGAGCGCTACCGGGTGCTGGTGGAGGATTCGCCGGCGATGATCTGCCGCTATCGTCCCGACCTCGAACTGCTGTTCGGTAACCGTCCGCTGGCCGACCATCTGGAGTGTGCGCCGCAGCAGCTTGCCGGCATGAACCTTGGCCAGTGGATGTCCGACGCTCAACGCAGCGCGTTCCTGCAGCGTCTGGCAACGCTGACCCCGGAGCGCCCCTTGAGCAATGCAGAAGTCTGCCTGCAACTGCCGGGGCGGGAAAACGCCTGGTGGGTGTGGGCTGACCGCGGCCTGTTCGACGCGCAGGGGCAGCTCCTGGAAATCCAGGCGGTGGGGCGTGACAACACCGAGGTGCGCCGCAGCCAGCGCCAGTTGCTGCAGGGGGCGAAGATGGCGACCCTCGGCGAGCTGGCGACCGGGTTGGTGCACGAGATCAACCAGCCGCTGAACGTGATGCGCATGGCTGTGGCCAATACCTTGAAGCGCCTGGAGAACGGCGCAGCGGACATCGATTACCTGACCGACAAGCTGCACCGTATAGAGGCCCAGGTGGAACGGGCGGCGCGGCTGGTGGAGCACATGCGTGTCTATGGCCGTCGCTCTGAACCGGAGCGTCAGGTGTTCGTGGCCTGGGACGCGGTGGAGGGTGCGGTCGCGTTGCTGGCCGAGGGGCTTCGGGGCAAGGGTGTGGCCGTGCATATCGCGTCGCCCGAGTCGTCGTTGGCGGTGCAGGGGCATCAGGACCAGCTCGAGCAGGTGTTGATCAACCTGATGATCAATGCCCGCGACGCGTTGCTCGAACGTCAAGCCCTGGCACCGGCCATCCGGGTCAGCCAACAGCAGGTCGAGGGGCGCGTCTGCCTGCGGGTCGAGGACAACGCGGGCGGCATCGATCCGCGCCTGCTCGGACGCATCTTCGAGCCATTCTTCACCACCAAGCCCGCGGGTGTCGGCACGGGCCTGGGACTGTCGGTGAGCCATGGCATCGTCGAGGCCATGGGCGGCAGCCTCGAGGCACTCAACGGCCCCGAGGGTGCGTGCTTTTGCATACTGCTGCCGCTCTACAGCGCCAGTTGAGCACGGCCTGTCGAGCAACTGAGGTTGGCGCCGACCTCGGCGTTGACCAGGTCGATACCCAGCACTTTCAGCAGCACGTTCAGCAAGGGGTCGAGCAGCGGGCTGAGCAGGCCTTTGATCAGCGGCTCCAGTATGGCCTTGACGCCATCGAGTACCCCACCCACCAGCACCAGCACCTGGCCCAGGCCGCTGTTGTTGGCGGTCGGTCGGTAGGCTTCCAGGTGAATGCCCAGCAGGGTGTCGCTGAGGCTGCCAACCACGTTGTCGTTGGCGGTTCTCATGGGCAGGTAGGCAGGCTTGAGGCCGATGTTCGGCGGCACGCTGGTAGGGGCCTGGAAGGTCAGTGCGCGCTCCTGGGCGCCGCTGCCCAGCACCTTGCTGTCCACACGCAGGCCTATGCCGCCGCCGACGAAGGGAATGCGCGGCTCGCAGTCCCCCAGCGGCAGGATCAACAACCGGGTACAGCGCTTGGTGCCGATGTCGATCAGCGGCAGCGCCTTCACGGCGGTGGTGCCGTTGGTGAAGAACTCGTCCGGGGAAGCGAACTGGCCCACCGCGATCTTGACCGCCGAGCTCTGGTTGCGGGTGGTCAGGCGCTTGGGTGAGCAACTGAAGGTGTCGGGGGCCGCAGGGTTCAGGCGGGTGCTGGCTTCGGCGACTTCCAGGCCGATGTCCAGGTGCAGCTTGCCGGGCACCAGGACGATATCGCTGACCGTACAGGGCACGCCGAGCAGGCAGAGCACTGATTGCACGGTGGCGGCGAGGTTCAGGCTGAGCAGGTTGTTGATCACGTTGGTCAGCGGTGCGGCGAGGTCGAGCACGGCGTTGACCAGGCCGAAGATGCCATCGAGCAAGGGCAGGTCGAGGGAGATCATCGCCCGCACCTGGGCAGTGTGTACGCGCAGTTCGTCGGTACGCGGGTCGCCGACCGAGGAGATCTGCTGCGGTTCGATGACCTTCAGGCGCACCCGTCCGTTGACCAGGCCGAGCACGTTGAGCGGCAGGTCGACGTTGGCGGCGCTTTCGCTGGCGGCGAGCTGGATCACGCCTTGGACTAGTTGCAGCAACTGGATGCTGGCATCCAGGCCAGCCTGGGCGGTGCCGTTCTGGATGTCGAGGATATCGCCCAGGCGCACCAGCGTGCCGTTGCCGGCCCCCAGGGCGACCTTGCCCAGGTTGGTCACCACCTCCAGCGCCGCGCCGCTTTGTTGCAACACCTTGACCGCCGCCTGCAGCAGTTGGGTGGCGGTGGCGTTGGCGTTGAGCAGCTGCTTGTAGTCGCCAACCGTGAGATTGAGGTCGACTGCCAATTGGTCGAGGTAGCTGAGCAGCTTGATGTCGGTGGCGGCGATGCCTTGCCAACCGGCAAGGTCCAGTTGCACGCCACCGCCGAGGGCGCCAAGCAGGGCATTGAGCAACACCGACTGACGCGAATCGACCGTGGCGAGAGTGGTGCGGATACTCAGCATTGCCTGCGGCGGCAGCGGCGCTGAAGCGACAGCGTGGGCTTGCAGGGTGGTGGTCAGCGGCACGCCATTGCCCTGGATCAGAGCATACACCCCCGCCGCGACGCTGGTGGTGACGGTGTTGCTGACATCGACCCGGATCGCTTCGTTGCGGTTGTCGTCGCGGGTGAAGCTGCGCAGGCTGTTGGCGCCGGTCTGCACGTAGCCGCAAGTGGCCTGCAGTGGGTTGCCAGGGGCGTGTCCGTTGCGGGTGGCAGCAGTGCGGGCGATCGCAGTGGCCTGTGGGCCGGTGCCGATGCACACGGCGAACTGCCCGGCGGCTTCCAGCGCCGCCATGTCGGCGATGCGCTGCAGCTTGCGTTGTTCGAGGTAGAGCCGCCCACTGTCGATTGCCAGCAGCAGGAACAGCAGGGCCATACCGAGGGTGATCACGGCCATCAGGCCGATCGCGCCGCGTTGGCGCGCAGCGGAAGAGCAAACCACGGGCACTCCTTTGCAGGCCGAAGGCCAGGCATCGCGATTGCGATTACAGGAGTGTAGTCAGGGTGATGGCATCTTGCCTTTTCTCAGCCTTCACGCCGCCCGGTTGTAGGAGCGGGCTTGCCCGCGAAAAAAACACCGCGCTGCTTGGCGCGGGCTACGCCCGTGTTCGCGGGCAAGTCGCAGCGGCGAACCGCCGCTCCTACAGATAGGCGTTGGGTTTCAGTGCGGTGGGTAGTTGCTCATCACCTGGGTCACTGTCTTCTGGATCGCGGCATTGCGCTCCTGCGGGCTCGGCGGGTAGTTGTTCATGACCTGTTCGGCGCTGCCGCGCCAGACCAGCTTGCCGTCCCGGCCATCGAACAGGTCGACCTGGATGGTCGCCACCTTGTAGTCGACGCTGCGGGTCTCGTTGTACATCGGCCCGCCCCAGTAGCCTCCCCAATAGCCGCCCCAGGCACCGCCGTAGTTGGTGGTGATCTGTTGCTGGCGGTCTTCGACGATCAGGTAGGCACGCACCCTGACATCCGCCCGGGTCGTGCCCTGGGCCGGGCGCAGGCCGCGCTGGTCGAGTTGGTCGGCCACGGCCTGGCGGATGCGCTGCTCGGTGAGGTCGCTCTTGATCCGCGGATCGTCCGGGCGATATTGCAGCGCCGGTTCCTGCCAGGCCCAGCTGCGGTAGGCGGCGAAGTCGCGGCTGGCATCGAAATCCTGGGTGACGTTGTTGCTGGAGCAGGCAGCGACCAGCAACGCGAAGGACAGCAGAACGAGACGGCGCAACATGATGATTCTCCTGACGCGTTAACTGGGAGGGTAGCCACTGAGGGCCTTGCGCACCGACTCGCGCAGGGCGTTTTCACGGTCCCGTGGCGAGCCCTTGTCGCTGCCGCTTTCGGCGCTGGCACTCCACACCGGCTGGCCGTTGCGGGCATCGAACAGGTCGATGCGCACCACCATCACCTCGACTTCGTAGGTGCGCACGATCGGTACGCTGCCGTAGGCACCATAGCCGTTGCGGTAGCCGCCATAGCCGATGCCGCCGTAGGGGGCAGGGCCATAGTAGGGGTCGTAGTCGTAATCGCGGACCTGGCGCAGGCGGCGTTCCATGCGCAGGTTGGCGCTGACCAGCAGGTCGCCGCTGGCGCCGCGTGCCGGGCGCAGGCCGTGCTGGTCGAGCGCACCGCTGATGGCATCGGCCAGTTGCGCAGGGTCGGCATTGGCGCTGCCGCTGGGTAACTGGCCGTTGCGCCAGCTCCAGCTGCGGTAGCGGCCATAGTCGCGTGGCGCGGCCGGGTAGGCGCTGGCGTCGAATGTGGTCGCGGCCTGGGGCGGAGCCGGTGGCAGTGGCCGGGAACTGGCGACATAGGGATTGCTGCTCTGGCACGCCGCCAGGGCGAAGGGGAGCAAGGCCAGGCACAACAGACGGTACGGCATGTATTCCTCCCGGCAGGCGAGATCAGCGTGGGCGACAGGTCCAGTGCAGGTAACGGCCGAGCCCGGCGAAGCTTGGGTGCCGGCGGTGGGCCAGTTCCATTTCCAGCAGGTCGAGCAGTTCGGCCTTGTCCTGGAACTCCTTGGACATGTAGTCGTGGAACACTCTCACGCCACTCTCGCTTTCGACCTGCCACAAGGGTTCAAGTTGCGCTCGCAGTTCTCGCGGATCAAGGGGTTTTTGCGGGGTGAGACTCTGTTTTTCCCCGGCCAGACGGTCGCTGCGCAGCTTGCGGAAGTGACCCTTGAGCAAGTTGCGGTAGACCAGCGCGTCGCGGTTGTAGAACGCCAGCGACAGCCAGCCACCCGGCGCGGTCAGTTGGTGCAGCACCGGCAGGATGCTGTGCGGTTCGGCCAGCCATTCGAGCACCGCGTGGCACAGCACCACATCGAAGGGCTCGGTGAGCTGACCGAGCAGGTCCTGCCAGGGGGCCTGGATGAAGGTGGCGGGTTGGTTGGCCTCGGCGAAGCGCGCGCGGGCGCCGTCTAGCATCGGCGCGGCGGGCTCGGCCAGGGTCACCTGGTGCCCGCGCTGCGCCAGCCACAACGCCATGTGTCCCAGGCCTGCGCCAATGTCGAGGATGCGCAGGGGGCGGTCGGGCAGGCTTTCGGCCAGGTCGGCCTGCAACACCGCCAGGCGGATCGCGCCTTTGGCCCCGCCGTAGATCTTCTCGGCGAAGCGGCTGGCCAGCTCATCGAAATGACGGTCGTTCATCGGGCGAAGCGCCTCTCGCTGTCGGCGAGCTTGGCCCGCACCACGCTTTCCATGTCCAGCCCCAGCTCGCTGCACAGCAGCAACAGATAGAGCACCACATCGCCGACTTCCTGGCCGGCGTGGGCGAGCTGCTCGGGGGCAAGCTGGCGTGACTGGTCTTCGCTCAGCCACTGGAAGATTTCCACCAGCTCGGCCATCTCGACGCTGGCGGCCATGGCCAGGTTCTTAGGGCTGTGGAAGCCGCGCCAGTCGTTGTTGTCGCGGATCTGGTGCAGGCGATCGGTCAGTTCTTGCAGGTTCATCGAGGGCTCTCCTTCTGGCGCATAGCTTCAGGTGCGCCAGGGAGCAAATCAAGTGAATTGGAGGCCATTGTTGGGGGCCAAGGGGGAGGGCTCAGCGCGCGCTTGACCGGTTACAGGGCGCTCCATTTGCCGGTCATGTGCAGCAGGCCCCCGTGTCCCGTCAGATTGAGTTGCCCTTGTGGCCCTGCGGCACTTGCGCCGAGCACCACCTCCGACGGCAGGCGCACCGGCTTGTGGAAATCCACCGCGAACCCATAACCCGCCACCGGCAGATGCCCGCGCAGCGCCGCCAGCGCCATGGCCTTGTTCCACATGCCATGGGCAATGGCCTTGGGGAAACCGAACAGCCGGGCACTCGCCGCGCTCAGGTGGATGGGGTTGTAGTCGCCGCAGACCTTGGCGTAGCGTCGGCCGATATCGCTGTCGGCGTACCAGCGCGTCACTTCCGGCGCTTCGCTGGTCGGCTCATCGTTGCTCTCGTGCGTTTCGCCTTCGAGCTTCAGCCCTCGCACTAGCATGCGGCTGGTTTCGCGCCAGAGCAGCCCCAGCCCGTCGTGGGCCTCGGTGATCAGGTCGAAGGTGCCACCCTTTGCATGTGCCTGCAGGTTGTCGGCATGCACGGCAAAGCGCAGGCCCTCGATGGCGCCCAGTGGGCGCAGCACCTGGATCTCGTTGTGCAGGTGTACCAGCCCGAGTAGCGGGAAGGGAAAGTCGCTGGCGGTCAGCAGCTGCAATTGCAGGTTGAACGCGACCACGTGCGGATAGGTAGGCGGCAGGCGACCCTCGTCGCTGAAGTGGCACAGGCGACGATAAGCCGCAAGGTTCGTTGGGTCGACCCGCAGGAAGCAGCGCAGGCCACCTGTGGGCAGGCGGTCGCCACTGATCTTGCGCTTGCCGAGCGCTCGCAGATAAAGCCTGGTGCGGGTTTCGGGGGTGTGCAGGTCCTGCCATGTCCGGTTCATGTTCATGCCCCCATCAGTGCTTGCCCGCAGACGCGCAGGTACTGGCCGCTGACCGCACCACTGCCGGGCTGGGCGAGCCAGGCGACAGCCTCGGCGACGTCTTGTGGGCGCCCACCCTGGCCCAATGAACTCAGGCGACGGCCAGCCTCGCGCAGACCCATGGGCATGGCGGCGGTCATGTGGGTTTCGATGAAACCGGGGGCCACGGCATTGATGCTGGCGCCCTGCTCGGCAAGCCTCGGCGCCCAGGCCTGGGCGAAGCCGATCAGGCCGGCCTTGCTCGCGGCGTAGTTGGCCTGGCCACGGTTACCGGCGATGCCACTGACCGAGGCGAGCAGCACGATGCGCGCATTGTCGTGCAACTGGCCGGCGTCGAGCAGGGCCTGGGTCAGCACTTGAGGGGCCTTGAGGTTGACGGCCATGACCGCGTCCCAGTACTCCGGAGTCATGTTGGCGAGGGTCTTGTCGCGGGTGATACCGGCATTGTGCACGACGATGTCGATGCCCGCCGGCAGGCCTTCCAGCAATTGGGTTGCGGCGTCGCTGGCGCAGATATCCAGCGCCAGGGCCTGGCCGCCGATACGTGCGGCAAGGGCATCGAGGTCTTTCTGTGCCGGCGGCACGTCCAGCAGGACCACCTCGGCGCCGTCACGGGCCAGGGTCTCGGCGATGGACGCACCGATGCCACGGGCGGCGCCGGTGACCAGCGCACGCTTGCCGGCCAGGGGCCGAGTCCAGTCCTGTACCTGGCTTGTACAGGCTTCGAGGCGCAGGACCTGCCCGGACACGAACGCGCTCTTGGGTGAAAGGAAGAAGCGCAGCGCACCTTCGAGCTGATCCTCCGCGCCGGAAGCGACATACAGCAATTGGGCCGTTGCGCCGTTGCGCAGCTCCTTGGCCAGCGAGCGGCTGAAGCCTTCGAGGGCGCGCTGGGCGACGCTGGCCTGGGGCGCTTCGACCTGTTCGGGAGGGCGTCCGAGGATCACTACATGGGCGCAGGGCGCCAAGCTGCGCAGCAGCGGCTGGAAGAATTCGCGCAACTGCCGAAGCTCATCGCTGTCGGACAGATGACTGGCATCGAACACCACTGCCTTGAGTTTCGGGCCGAGCCCGGCGACCCAGGCGGGGGCTGCGAGGTTTTCGCCAGCAAAGCTGTAGCACTCGTCGGTGAGTGCCGGGGCGATGGCTTCGACCTTGCGCACCAGCGGCCCGCCGCCCAGCACCAGTGCGCCTTCGATCGGGCGCAGGCGCCCGGCCTGCCAGCGCTCCAGCGGCGCCGGACGCGGCAGGCCGAGGGCGTCGACCAGGCGGCGGCCGAGATTGGAGTTGGCAAAGCCGAGATAGCGGTCGCTCATGGTGCGGGTCTCCCTGAAGGCAGGCATGCAAGTGTGGACCATGTTTGTGGCAAGGTCGTTCGAATGTGGCAAAAACGCCTAGGCTGTAGCCAACCTAGCCGAAGTGACGGGCTTTGAGACCGTCATCCAATCGGATCAAATTGTTTCAGGAGGAATCAGCGCATGCACTCACCTCGACGGGTCGCGATCCTGGGGGGCAACCGTATCCCCTTCGCCCGCTCCAATGGCGCCTACGCCACTGCCAGCAACCAGGCAATGCTCACCGCCACCCTGGAAGGCCTGGTGGAGCGCTACCGCCTGCATGGCCAGCGCCTGGGCGAGGTGGTGGCAGGTGCGGTGCTCAAGCACTCGCGGGACATGAACCTGACCCGCGAGTGTGTGCTGGGTTCGCGTCTGTCGCCGCAAACACCCGCCTACGACATCCAGCAAGCCTGCGGCACCGGCCTTGAGGCGGCGCTGCTGGTGGCCAACAAGATCGCCCTCGGGCAGATCGACAGCGGCATAGCTGGTGGCGTCGATACCACTTCGGACGCGCCGATCGCCATCAATGAAGGGCTGCGCCGGGTCTTGCTGCAGGCGAACCGGGGCAAGACCCTGAGCGAGCGCCTGAGGCCCTTCCTGAATGTACGTCCGAGTTTTCTGAAGCCTGAGTTCCCACGCAATGGCGAGCCACGTACCGGGCTGTCGATGGGCGAGCACTGCGAACGCATGGCTCAGACCTGGCAGATCGGACGCGCCGAACAGGATGAACTGGCACTGCTCAGTCATCGCCATCTGGCCGCGTCCTACACCGAAGGCTGGCATGACGACCTGCTCACGCCCTACCTCGGCCTGACCCGCGACAACAACTTGCGTGCGGACCTCACCCCAGAGCAGTTGGCCAAGCTCAGACCGGTGTTCGACAAAGGTGCCCAGGGCACCCTGACTGCCGGAAACTCCACGCCGCTGACTGATGGCGCCTCGTTGGTGTTGCTGGGCAGCGAGGCGTGGGCCGAGGCGCGCGGTTTGCCCGTACTCGCCTATCTGGTCGATGGCGAGACCGCGGCGGTGGACTTCGTCAAAGGCCAGGAGGGGCTGCTGATGGCGCCGGTTCATGCCGTGCCGCGGCTGTTGGCGCGTAATGGCCTGAGCCTGCAGGACTTCGACTACTACGAAATCCACGAGGCCTTCGCGGCCCAGGTGCTCTGCACGCTGAAGGCCTGGGAGGACGATCGGTACTGCCGAGAGACATTGGGGCTGGAGGGGGCATTGGGGGCGATCGATCGCAGCAAACTCAACGTCAAGGGCAGCTCGTTGGCCGCCGGGCACCCCTTCGCCGCCACCGGCGGGCGGATCCTGGCCAACATGGCCAAGCTGCTGGCCACGGCGGGCAAGGGACGCGGGCTGATCTCGATCTGTGCGGCGAGCGGGCAGGGGGTGACGGCGATCGTCGAGCGCTGAGGTGTTAACCTTGTCCGATCCAAGACAAAAAACAGTGCCATGCAGACCCTCGGACAGATTTCCGCCCCCCGCGCCATCCCCGACCTCGAGCAGCTGCCCAGGCCACTCTACGCCCGTGCCGAAAGCCTCGGCGCGGGCTCCTGGACCACGCGCCACCGGCACGATTGGGTGCAGTTTTCCTACGCGATCAGCGGTGTGCTGGGGGTCTACACCAGCGATGGCAGCTACTTCGCGCCACCGCAGTGGGGGGTGTGGATTCCGGCTGGCCTCGAACACGAAGTGGTGACTTCGATGCAGGCCGAGATGCGCAGCCTGTACGTGCGTCGCGATGCCTGTACCTGGGCCGCCGACGAATGCCGGGTACTCGAAGTGACGCCGCTGGCGCGGGAGCTGATCAAGCAGTTCTGCCAGATGCCCGCGTCGTATCCCGAAGGCGACAGCGCCGAGGCGCGTCTGGTAGCCGTCTTGCTCGACCAGTTGCAGGCGTTGCCGCAGGTGGGGTTTTCGCTGCCGCTGCCGCGCCATGCCGGGTTGCTCGCGCTGTGCAATCAGTTGATCGCCGCGCCCGACCAGGCGCAGACCCTGCAGCAATGGGCGCTGCAACTGGGGTGCTCGGGGAAGACGCTGATGCGCCTGTTCCAGCGTGAGACGGGGCTGAGCTTCCGTAACTGGCGCCAGCGCATGCGGCTGTTGTCGTCGCTGGCGTTGCTGGAGGCGGGGGAGAGCGTGACCGATGCAGCACTAGGCTGCGGGTATGACTCGACATCGGCCTATATCGCGGCGTTCAAGCAACTGTTCGGTGCGACGCCTGGGGAGCTTCGTTTCTAACGACGACCGACCAAGTCTTATCCGACGTTATTTCGAACGGTCAATGCGAACAACTCGCTTCTCACGATCAATACGGAACTGTCTGACCGATCTTCCTTTTGCTCCAACGTAACGTCCGCCTCTCGAGCCAATATCCTGAGAGGCATTTCCATGACTGGATCACTAATTTTACTGCGGCGCCATCCGCTGGCGGCAACCCTGACGTTCACTTTGGGCGCAAGTCTGGCTGCCAATGCCGCGGACTTGGGGCCTGGCGAGTTTGCGCTGGTCTCCCCTGGAGACCCTGTCGAGGATTGGCACCTGGGCAGCGGGGCGCGTCTTGACGTGCGCCCGGGCGCCGAGACCGGACGTATCACTGGATTCGACGGCGGTCAGGTCAACGTCGAGGGAGCCAAGGTGAGTTCGACCGACAGGGCTGCGATCAGCATCGTGGATGGTGCGGTCAACCTGACCAATGCCACGGTAGTCAGCACAGGCTCCATCGGTATGGCCCTTGGAACGCTGGGCGATGACACTTTGACGTCTACGGCGATCTTGAGCGGCAGCAGTGTGCGCGGTGCCACCACTGGGGTGGAGTTGGACTCGGCTGATCTGCACGCGCGCAGTTCGCGCATCCACGGTGACAGAGCAGGTGTTGTACTCAAGGGCGGAACACTTGCGTTGCATGAAGGGACCGTGGTGTCGGGGGACGTCGGTCTGGAAGTCGGTACACCGGAGTTCTGGCAAAAGGATCTGCCCAATCAGGTCGTTGTTCAGGCCAGTCTGATCGAGGGGCAGCAGGGTAGTGCGGTAGTGGTTCGTGACGCACAGGTGGACATCCGGGTCGCCGACGGAGGCCAACTCAAAGGCGACAACGGCGTGCTGCTTGAGGTCATCGAGGGCGGCGAGGCCTCGCTTCACGTGAGCAACAGTCGCCTGGAAGGCGACATCCGCGTCGAGCAGGGTGCCAGTGCTGATATCACCCTGGACAATGCGGCGCACTTACGAGGCCAGCTCCATAATGTCCAGCAGTTGCAGATTGGCGCGCAGTCCAGGTGGGAGACGATGGCGGATGCTCAGGTCGGTGCTCTCGACTTGCGCCAGGGTTCGGTAGTCGTGCAGTCAGGCAGTATTCTGCGAGCCGACACCTTGCAAGGAGAGGGTACGTTCTGGCTCGACCATAGCCGCTTGCAGATAGACAGTCATGCCAGCGGCAGCTTTGCCTTGCACCTGGCAAGTTCTGGCCATGAGCCACAGGGGCCGGTGGTCGGAATCGGCAGTGGTGATGCGACGTTCGATCTGGCATCCGGCCCGGTCGATGCAGGGGCCTTTGCTCACGAGTTGGTCCGCGAAGGCGACCAGTGGAGTTTGCGGCCACAGGTCGACATGCGGGGCAAGGCGAGACTGAGCAATGCCGGTGAGACGGCGATGGCGTTCGACAGTTCGCTTGAAGCCGCGTCGCAGGTCGAGTCCCGATGGGTTGTCGGACGCCTCGAAAAAATGCGGACCAATGGTGGTTCAGCCGGGTTGTGGATGCATACCGGCACGACCGGCTTTGATGTCGACAGTGCAGTCGGCACCCGCTATACCCAGCGCGTTGGTGGCTTTGCCCTGGGCGCTGATACTTTGCTCGATGATACTTGGCGGGTCGGTGCGGCAGTGGGGCTCAGTCGTTCGGCGATTGGCCTGCAGCGCGGCTCATCTGCAACACTGAACAGCTACTTCTCCGCGTTGTATGCCGGTTGGGGCGACAACTCCGGTTACTACGCCGATGCTGCGCTCAAGCTCAACCTGTTTGACGGCACCATCGATGCCCGGGCTCACGATGGACGCAAGGTGTCCGGCAATCGCCGTCAAGGGGGGTATGGGCTCACGCTGGAGACTGGTCGTCGCTTGAGCCTTGATCAAGGTTGGTATGTGCAGCCTTTTGTACAACTGAGTGCCGCGATCGTGCAGGGGCAGCGCAGCAGCTTGAGTAATGGGCTTGAGGTCGAGTCATCCAACCAACACCTGAACATGGGGACGCTCGGTATCAAGGGGGGACGCGTCATCGTCTTGAACAATGGTCTGGAAATGTCGACCCACGGCCGCATCGCGGTGATGGACAACCTGGGCGGCACGCGCAGGGTCAGCCTCAACGGTCATGAACTCGACAACAGGTTCAGCAGCGGGCGCACCGAGATGGCATTGGGCGTATCGTCCGAGGTGCTGCCAGGCTGGACAATCAGAACGGAGGTCGAGGCTGCCCGCGGGCGCAATGTTGATCAGCGTTATGGAATCAACCTCGGCCTGAGCCACTCGTTCTGAGTGTGGCGCGCCACACCGAGGTTTGCAGTGTGGCGCGTGAACTTCAGGTCCTGAACCGCCGCACCAACGCATCCAGCTCGTTGGACAACCCTTCCAGGCTCTGGGAGTCCTGCCGCGCCGCTTGCGCAAGCTCGGCCACCAACTGCGCATCGCCGTGAATCTGGCTGATATGCCGATTGATGTCCTCGGCCACCTGGTGCTGCTCTTCGGCGGCGGTGGCGATCTGGGTGTTCATGTCGCGGATGATGTCCACTGACTCGCGGATCTGCCCGAAGCTGTCGCGCGCCAGGCCGATGCGGTTGACAGACTGTTGCGACACTTCAAGGCTGGCATGCATCTGTTCGGCCACCTCGGCGGTGCGGTTGGCGAGGTTGCCCAGCAGCCCGTCGATCTCGGCGGTGGAGTCGGCGGTGCGCTTGGCCAGGGCGCGGACTTCGTCGGCTACCACGGCAAAGCCACGGCCCTGCTCACCGGCGCGAGCCGCTTCGATGGCCGCGTTGAGGGCCAGCAGGTTGGTCTGTTCGGCGATCGAGCGGATGGTGCCGAGGATCGACTGGATCGCGTTGCTGTCACGCTCCAGTTGCTGGATCGACTGCGCCGACTGCTCGATCTCCTGGCTCAGGCGGTCGACGCTCTGCACCGCCGCATCGATCTGCTGCTGCCCCTCGCGTGCCTGTTGCTGGCCGCTGTCGGCCGACTGTGCGGCCTGGCTGCAGGAGCGCGCCACTTCGTTGGCGGTGGCGACCATTTCGTGGAAGGCGGTGGATACCATGTCCACCGCCTCGCGCTGACGGCCAGCGGCTTCGGCCATGTCGCCGGACACCCGGGTGGAACTGGCCGAGGTGCTGAGGATCTTGCCGGCCGCGCCGCCGATGTGCTGGATCAGGCCGCGGATCGCCCCCAGGAACTGGTTGAACCAGTTGGCCAGTTGCGCGGTTTCGTCGCTGCCTCGTACCTCGAGGTTGCGGGTCAGGTCGCCCTCGCCCTGGGCGATGTCTTCCAGGCCACTGGTGACGCTGTTGATCGGCCGTACGATGAGCTTGGCGAAGGCGGCGCCAGCCACGGCGAAGACGGCCGCCAGCACCAGTGCGAGGGTGCCGATCAGCCAGGTCAGGCGGGTGGTGGTCTGCATCACTTCGTCCTGGCGGATCAGACCGATGAAGGTCCAGCCCAGGCGCTCGTCCGGGTAGATGTTGGCCATGTAGCGTTCGCCATCGAGGGTCACTTCGGCCAGGCCCTTGCCGGCCTTGGCCAGTTCGGCGTAGCCGCCACCGAAACTCTCCAGCTGCTTGAAGTTGTGGCTCGCGTCACGCGGGTCGACCATGACGTTGCCGTTGTTCTCCATCAGGATCAGGTAGCCGCTGTCACCCAGCTTGATCTGCTTGACGATCTCGGTCAGCCCCTTGAGCGAGACGTCAATGTTGACCACCCCGCCCGGGCTACCGAGCTGGTTGGCCACGGTGCGCACGGTACTGACCAGCACGGCGTCGTCGCCGGCCCAGTAGTAGGGCGCGGTGCGCAGGGTCTTGCCGGGGCTGGCCATGGCGGCCTGGAACCAGGGGCGGGTGCGCGGGTCGTAGCTGGCCATCTTCGGGTCACCGGGCCAGAACGCATAGCCGCCGTCTTTCATACCGTAGGACACGTAGGCGTAGTCGGGGTGGCTCTGGGCCAGGCGGGTGAACTGGTCGTACAGCGCCTTGTCCTGCTCGCCCAGGGGAATCTGCGCGGCGTCGGCGGCAATGTACTTCTTGAGGTTGTCGGCGCTGGCCGTGACCAAGGGCTGGCTGGCGAGGTACTCGACGTTCTGCGCAATGCCCTGGAAGAAGATGTTCATCGCGTTGCCGACCTGGCGGATTTCCCGGCTGCTGCCATCCAGGAAGTCATCCTGCGCTTCTTCTCGCAGGTTCAGCACCACCACGGTGGCGACCAAGACGATGGGCAGGCCCGCAATGACGGCGAAGGCCCAGGTCAATTTTTGCTTGATGTTCATCCACGCTCCCGGATTTTTTCTTGTCGACGCATGAAACTGGTATGCAGGTCATCGGCAGAGCGCAGGAATATCTGAGTGAAACTCCCGTATTTATTGGATGAAACTTGATTTTAAGGTCGGTTTGGCCAGGTATGGCTAATATGGCATACCAAAATGCTGGCGTGGGTTGTCAGGCAGCCCACGCCAGCGTTCAGTGACAGCATCCACCTTCGTTGGCCAGGTCCCTGAGAATCGGGCAGTCTGGGCGATCATCGCCCTGGCAGTGGGCGACCAGCTCGCTCAAGGTGTCGCGCAGGCTCACCATCTCTTCGATCCGTCGGTTCAGTTCGTCGATATGCTGTGTCGCCAGTGCCTTGACGTCGGCGCTGGCGCGCTGGCGGTCCTGCCAGAGCGTCAGCAGCCGGGAGACTTCTTCCAGTGAGAACCCCAGGTCGCGCGAGCGCTTGATGAACGCCAGGCTGTGCAGGTCTTCCTGCTGGTACAGCCGATAGCCGCTGTCGCTGCGCAGCGCCGGCTTGAGCAGGCCGATGGACTCGTAGTAGCGGATCATCTTGGCGCTGAGCCCACTGCGCCGGGCGGCTTGGCCGATGTTCATGGCGTCTCCTTCGAAGCGATGCCGGTGGGCTTCCAGGTCTTGAGCCACAGGGCGTTGCTCACCACGCTGACGCTGGAGAGCGCCATGGCGGCGCCAGCCAGGACCGGGTTGAGGAAGCCAAAGGCGGCGAGCGGGATACCGATCAGGTTGTAGATGAACGCCCAGAACAGATTCTGACGGATCTTGGCGTAGGTCTTGTTGCTGATTTCCAGGGCTGCGGGCACCAGGCGAGGGTCGCCGCGCATCAGGGTGATGCCAGCGGCCTGCATGGCCACGTCCGTACCACCTCCCATGGCGATGCCGATGTCGGCTGCAGCCAGGGCCGGGGCATCGTTGATGCCGTCGCCGACCATGGCCACCACGCCGTTCTGCTTGAGTGCATTGACGGTGGCGGCCTTGTCGGCTGGCAAGACTTCGGCGTGCACATCGTCGATGCCCAGCGCCTCGGCGACCACCTTGGCGCTGCCGCGGTTGTCGCCGGTCAGCAGGTGGCTGCTGATGCCCTGTGCGTGCAGGGCCGCGATCGCCTGCTCGGCACCGGGCTTGAGGCTGTCACCGAAGGCGAATAGTCCGAGCACCCGGGCATGTGGTGCGCGCTCGATCAACCACGACAGGGTGCGACCTTCGCTTTCCCAGGTCTGGGCCCTGTCGAGCAGATTGCCTGGCTCAAGGCCGCTTTCGTCGAGCAGGCGCCGGTTGCCCAGGGCCAGTACCCGGCCTTCGACCGTACCGGCGATGCCGCGCCCGGTCAGCGACTGGCTATCGCTCACCAGGGGAATCTCCAGCCCTTGCTCAGCGCCGGCATCCAGCACGGCCTTGGCCAGCGGATGTTCGCTGCCGCGTTGCAGGGCTCCGGCCAGGCGCAGCAGGTCGTGTGCGTCGCCGACGACGGCCTCGCTGTGGACGATGCGCGGGCTGCCGGAGGTCAGGGTGCCGGTCTTGTCGAAGACCACGCGATTGACCGCATGGGCTCGCTCCAAAGCTTGGGCGTCCTTGATCAGGATGCCATGGCTGGCTGCCACACCGGTGCCGGCCATGATCGCTGCCGGTGTGGCCAGGCCCAGAGCGCAAGGGCAGGCGATCACCAGCACGGCCACGGCGTTGATCAGTGCGTTTTCCAGCGGTGCACCGGCCAGCCACCAGCCGACCAGGGTGATCAATGCGAGCACCAGCACCGCCGGGACGAACACCTGGCTGACCCGGTCGACCAGCTTCTGGATCGGTGCCTTGGCCGCCTGGGCGTCTTCGACCAGGCGGATGATCCGCGCGAGTACGGTTTCGGTGCCCAGGGCCAGGGTGCGCACCAGCAGGCGGCCTTCACCGTTGATCGCACCGCCGGTGACCTTGTCGCCGGGCTGTTTGGGCACTGGCAGGCTTTCGCCGCTGATCAGCGCTTCGTCGGCGTGACTGCAGCCTTCGATCACCTCGCCGTCGACCGGGAAGCGCTCGCCGGGCTTGACCAGTACCAGGTCGTCCAGGCGCAGCTGGCTGATCGCTACATCTTCCTCGCGACCGTCGATCACGCGCAAGGCGCGCTCGGGGCGCAGGGCTTCGAGTGCGCGAATGGCGCTGGCGGTCTGGCGTTTGGCGCGGCTTTCCAGGTATTTGCCCAGCAGCACCAGGGCGATTACCACGGCCGAGGCTTCGAAGTAGAGGTGAGGTTCCATGCCCGCATGGGCCTGGGACCATTCGTACAGACTCAGGCCATAGCCGGCGCTGGTGCCAAGGGCGACCAGCAGGTCCATGTTGCCTGCGCCGGCACGCACGGCTTTCCAGGCGGCCTTGTAGAACCGTGCCCCTAGGATGAACTGCACCGGGGTTGCCAGCACGAATTGCGCCCAGGCCGGTAACATCCAGTGCAAGCCGAACGGCTGCACCAGCATTGGCAGAACCAGGGGCAGGGCCAGCAGCAGGGCGGCGATCACCGCCAGGCGTTCGTTGCGCAGGCGTCGCTGCGCATCGTGGCGATCGTCATGGGCGGTACGTGGCAGGCTGGCGCTGTAGCCGGCCTTTTCCACGGCGCCGATCAAGGCGTCGTCGCTGACGCCTTCGAGTACCCTGAGGTGCGCGCGTTCGCTGGCCAGGTTCACGCTGACCTGCTCGACCCCGGACACCTTGCCCAGGGCGCGTTCGACGCGGCCGACACAACTGGCGCAGGTCATGCCGCCTACCTGAAGTTCAAGGGTGCGGCTCGGCACGCTGTAGCCGGCCTTGCGCACCGCTTCGAGCAGCTCGGGCAGGCTTTCGGCCGGGGCCTGGACCCTGGCCTGTTCGGTAGCAAGGTTGACGCTGACCTGTTCGGCGCCGTTGACTTTACGCAGCGCGCGCTCGACGCGACCCACGCAGCTGGCGCAGGTCATGCCGGCGATCGGCAGGTCGAAGGTGGTTGATGCGGGCATGGGCTTTCCTCCGTGATCGAGCCTGCAGCATCAAGCTTGCCATGTTGGTAAGGTCAATACCCCAGGCCGGCTCGCTTCAATTCCAGCCCATTCTGGCCCACGGCGATCCGGTATTTGTTGATCTGGCCCGCCTGCAGGTTGAGGCGGGTGCTGCGTTGGTCCTCCACGCCGGGTGCACAACCGGGCACCTGCCCAGGCAGCAGGCGCAGGCGCACGTCCACCGGCCCTGGCGGCAGGTTGAACGAGGTCGATTGTTCCTGGAACACCCGCCCGGAGAGCTGGTCGTTGAGGTAGACACCGATTTCGCAGTTGGTGGCTACCTCCAGGCGCTCCCGGGAAATGATCAGCACGCTGTAGTCCGAATTGCCCTCGGCGCTGACCGGTGGCACGACGGCCACGGCACTCAGCAGTCCGACGAGGCCCAATGCTGCCCTGATCATGAAACTTCTCCTGGTTGGCGAGTCGTCAAAAGCGCAGCTTGGCCGAGCCGCACGCGGATTTCCAGCCCGGCCGTTTTGTGCAGAACTTGACCTTGCCATGATGGCAAGCTTGAAACTCTCTGCAAAACCCAGATGGAGGTAGTTCCGATGCAAGTCTTCAATGTGCAGGGCATGAGCTGCGGTCATTGCGTCAAGGCGGTGACCCGTGCGGTTCAGGAGCAGGATGCGACAGCGCAGGTGGAGGTCGACCTGGGGGCCAGGCAGGTGCGGGTTCAGAGCCAGCTCGGGGTGCAGCAGATCCTGGAGGCGATCCGTGAAGAGGGTTACCAGGCCGAGCCGGCCTGACGACTCGCGGTGGTGCCTGCTCCAGGGACCACCGTTTTCAGGTGTAACTGTTACAAAGCTTTTCATACCAGGCCGCCTCCAGTGCAGTTAGACTAGTCCGTTGCTTAGCCTGCTATGGATTTCCGATGAATCTGCGCACCCTGTTGATCCTCGGCGCTCTTTCGGCCTTCGCGCCATTGGCGATCGACTTCTATCTCCCCGCCTTCCCTGCCATGGCCCAGGCCTTCGGCACTGATGAGCAGCACGTCCAGACGACCCTGGCGGCCTATTTCCTTGGCTTGTCGCTTGGCCAACTGGCCTACGGTCCGATCGCCGACCGTTTCGGCCGACGCAAGCCACTGTTGTTCGGTATCAGCCTTTTCACCCTGGCGTCGCTCGCCTGCGCCTACGCCCCTGACCTCGACACGCTGGTCGTGGCGCGTTTCATCCAGGCACTGGGTGGGTGTGCGGGAATGGTGTTGTCGCGGGCCATCGTCGTCGACAAATGCGACGCCGTGGGGGCCGCCAAAGCCTTCTCGCAATTGATGCTGGTGATGGGGCTCGCGCCGATTCTCGCGCCGATGCTCGGCGGCGTCCTGATCAATGTGTCCGGCTGGCAGTCGATCTTCCTGGTGCTCAGCCTGTTCAGCGCCGCCTGCCTGCTGGCGGTGAGCCTGGGGCTGCCGGAAAGCCTGCCAGCCCACGTGCCGCGCCAGCCGCTGTCGGGTGCCTTGCGCCAGTACCTGCGGCTGCTGGGCGATCGGGTGTTCCTGGGGCATGCGCTGACGGGTGGCATCGCCATCGCCGGCATGTTCGCCTATATCGCCGGTTCACCGTTCGTGTTCATCAAGCTCTATGGCGTGCCGGCCGAGCATTACGGCTGGCTGTTTGGCACCAATGCTGCCGGTTTCATCCTCTGTGCCCAGGTCAACGCCCGGCTGCTGGCCAAGCGCGGCCCAGCCTTCCTGCTGGCCCGAGCGGTATGGCTCTACCTGGCTGCAGGGGTAGTGCTGCTGGGGGTGGCGCTGCTGCATCCGACGCAGTTGTGGCCATTGTTGGTACCACTGTTCGTGTGCATCGCCAGTCTGGGCTGCATCATTCCCAACGCCTCGGCTTGTGCTATGAACGGGCAGGGTGCCAGGGCCGGCAGCGCGTCGGCATTGATGGGCAGCCTGCAGTTCAGCGTCGCCGCAGGGGCCGCGGCGCTGGTGGGTGTCCTGCATGATGGCAGCGCAGTGCCGATGGCCTTGGTGATCAGCTTGTGCGGTGTTTTGGTGGTCAATGTCGCGATGCTGACTCGACGCCTTCAGTCCAGGCAGGCTGCATGAGGGGGTGAGGGGCCTTCAGGCGTGTCTCCAGAACGGCGACGAATGCCCGGGCCTCCGCCTCGCTGCGAAAACTCACCACATGTTGATCGAGCTGTACCTGCCAGGGGCAGTTGGGGTGGCGGTTCGATGTACTGACGACAATCTTCATCGCTGCATCCTCCTGTCGGGGTGAGAGCGAATCCAGTGTAGCGCTGTACCGATTGCCCGCCATGTGCCGCGACGACGTCCTGACTGACGGTCACCCCCGGGGCGATGGGCTGACTCAATCAAGATACGAACCTTCGCTTTTCCTTGCCCTACTTGTGGAACCCTACTGTCGGCAATGTTCCGCTCTTGTGGCCTTTACCTGGCAGTGGATGTGGCTATGTCCGGGATGCTAGAGGGGATGCTGGTAGCGCTCGTCATTCACTGGCATTTCCCTATATCGCCAAGGGTGCCGCTACCCTCGGCCTTGTGCCGCAAACCGGTGGCCAAACCCACCTAGTACAGGGCTTTCGGCGGCTTATACTTGTCCCCGCAGGCCCTTGCAGCGAGAGCGGTTTCCCCATCAGGCGGGGCTTCCCATACAGCCTGACAGGCTGCACCTACACCTATCTGCCGCAACCTCTGGCGATTCCTACTGCCATGGATGGCCATTGGACAAGAAACGTGACTTTGCATGGAGTTGATGGAGCATGAAAGCAGTCAGCAGTATCAGTCAGATCGCCGCTCTGATGGCCGAGCCCAAGCGCAGTGCCATGCTCTGGGCCTTGATCGATGGTTCGTCCCGGCACGCTGATGAGTTGGCGCTCATGATCGGCGTCACTCCATCATCGGCCTGCGCCCACCTGTCTTTATTGTCGGCTGCTGGCTTGCTGCGCCTCGAGGCGCGTGGGCGCAAGCGCTATTTTCGACTGGCCACCCCCGAGGTGATCGCCGCGGTCGAGGCACTGGCCAGCGTGCAGCTTGGTGGCCGTGCCGAATGCCAAACATCGGTCAGGCCCCTGCAGGTGCCGCTGTCGTTGCGCAGGGCGCGACGTTGTGGTGACCACCTGGGGGGCGAGATTGCGGTCGATCTTTATCGACGCATGGTGGCCGCCGGCTGGTTGGAGGGCAATGACCTGCATCCTACCGTGAGCCTGGAAGGGCGTCTGCAATTGGCTGCAATTGGCGTCTATATCGATGCGCTGGCGCCCCGCCAGCGCGGTGGATGTGTGGTCTGTCACAGCAGTGAGTGGAGTGACAACGGCCCCCACCTGGGCGGCGGTGTCGGGCAGGCGATGCTCAGGTTGTTCATGCAGTCTGGCTGGATACGCGAGCAGGAGGGATCACGCGTGATGCAGATTTCCACCTTGGGTATTCAGGAGATCAACCGTATCGCGAGGGTGCCGGCATTACAGGTGGGCTGAAGTACCCCTGTAACACCGGTTGTGCTCGCGACTCAGACCAGGCGTGCATCCAGGCTGTTCTGCGCCAGGCGTGTTGCCTGTTCCTGGGTCATGCCCAGATGCTGGTGCAAAGCGTGGAAGTTTTCTGTGACATAGCCGCCGAAGTAGGCCGGATCGTCGGAGTTCACCGTGACCTTGACCCCACGTTCGAGCATGTCGAGGATGTTGTGCTGGCTCATATGGTCGAACACACAGAGCTTGGTGTTCGACAGTGGGCAGACGGTCAGCGGAATCTGCTCGTCGATGATGCGTTGCATCAGCCGCTCATCCTCGATGGCGCGTACGCCGTGGTCGATGCGCTTGATCTTCAGCAGGTCGAGGGCTTCCCAGATGTATTCGGGTGGGCCCTCCTCGCCGGCGTGGGCAACGGCGACCAGGCCTTCGCTGCGGGCGCGGTCGAAGACGCGCTGGAACTTGCTTGGTGGATGACCTTTCTCCGAGCTGTCCAGGCCCACGGCAATGAAGGCATCGCGGAACGGCAGGGCCTGGTCCAGGGTCTTCTCGGCTTCCTCCTCGCTGAGGTGACGCAGGAAGCTCAGGATCAGGCCGCTGCTGATGCCCAGTTGCTCGCGACCATCCTTGAGCGCCTGGTTGATACCGCTGAGCACCACCTCGAAGGAGATACCCCGGTCGGTATGGGTCTGCGGGTCGAAGAAGGGTTCGGTGTGAATGACGTTCTGTGCCTTGCAGCGTTGCAGGTAGGCCCAGGTCAGGTCGTAGAAGTCCTGCTCGGTGCGCAGCACGTCGGCGCCCTGGTAGTACAGGTCGAGAAACTCCTGCAGGTTGTTGAAGGCGTAGGCGCTGCGCAGCGTCTCCACGTCGGCCCAGGGCAGGGCGACCTTGTTGCGTTCGGCCAGGGCGAACAGCAGTTCCGGCTCCAGCGAACCTTCCAGGTGCATATGCAGTTCGGCCTTGGGCAAGGCATTGAGCCAGTCATACATGGGGTGTGATCTCGAATCAGGTACGGTTGGCCGACATTCTACAGGGCTACGCGCTATTCGGTAGGGCGGGGCTGCCCAGCAGCCCCGCTGTGCTTCAACCGGCAATCAGTGCGGCTGCCGCCTGACGATGGTCGGCGATCAGGCCTTGGACATCGAGTCCCTCGATCTGGCCATCGATCACGCGCCAGTGGCCGCCGACCATGACTCGGTCAGCCCGGTCCGCCGCGCACAGCAGCAGCGCGGACAGCGGATCGTGGCTGCCGGAGAAACGCAGCTCGTCGAGCTTGAACAGGGCCAGGTCCGCCTGCTTACCCACCGCCAGCTCGCCGATGTCGCCACGGCCCAGCAGTTGTGCCGAGCCGCGGGTTGCCCAGCCCAGCGCGCGCTCGGGCGTGATCTGCTCGGCGCCGTAGCGCAGGCGTTGCAGGTAGAGGGCCTGGCGTGCTTCGAGGATCATGTTCGAGGCATCGTTGGACGCTGAGCCGTCTACACCCAGGCCGAGTGCGGCTCCGGCAGCTTCGAGCTCGACGGTTGGGCAGATGCCCGAGGCCAGACGCATGTTCGAACTCGGGCAATGGCAGATGCCGGTACCGGCAGCACCCAGGCGCGTGATTTCGTCGGGGTTGAAGTGGATGCCGTGGGCCAGCCAGGTGCGCGGGCCGAGCCAGCCGACACTGTCGAGGTAGTCCACGGTGCGCAGGCCGAACCGCTGTAGGCAGAAGTCTTCCTCATCGAGTGTTTCGGCCAGGTGGGTATGCAGGCGCACGTCCAGCTCTTCGGCCAAGGCGGCGCTGGCACGCATGATCTCTGGCGTGACCGAGAAGGGTGAGCAGGGCGCCAGGGCGATCTGGATGCGCGCGCCTTCGCCACGCTCATGGTAACTGTGGATAAGTCGCTGACTGTCGGCCAGGATCACCTCACCTTGTTGCACTGTCTGCTGCGGGGGCAAGCCGCCATCTGCTTCACCCAGGCTCATCGAGCCACGGGTCAGCATGGCGCGCATGCCGAGCTTGCGCACGGCTTCGACCTGTACGTCGATGGCGTGGTCCAGGCCTTCGGGGAACAGGTAATGGTGATCGGCGGCAGTGGTGCAACCTGACAGCAGCAACTCGGCCAATGCAACCTCGCTGGCGAGCGCCAGTTTGGTCGGGGTCAGCCGTGCCCACACCGGGTAAAGGGTCTTGAGCCAGGGAAACAATGGTTGGTTGACCACCGGAGCCCATGCGCGGGTCAGGGTCTGGTAGAAGTGGTGGTGGGTGTTGATCAGACCGGGCAGCACCACGTGCTCACGGGCATCGAACACTTGGTCACAGGGGGTGTTGGGTTGTTCGCCGAGGGCGAGCAGTTGGCTGATGCGGGCGTTTTCGATGACCAGGCCACCGCGGGCATCGGTGTCATTGGCAGTGAAGATGGCAAGGGGGGATTTCAACCAGATACGGGTCGCAGGCATGGTGCCGGCTCCTCTGAAAGTGGGTTCAGGGTTAGCCAGCTCAGTGTTGTCCTGTCTGCTGATCCAGGTCCGCCGCGAGGCGAGGCATCGAGTCTACTGCCTCGCCACGCGGCTTTCAATTCACCAGGTCAGGGCGTCGCCCTTGTAGTTGATAAAGCGCAGGCCGCCCTGGCCGCTTTGCTCGTTGATCCGGTCGAGCATGCCGCGTGTGCTGGTGAACACGTCGATTTCCGCGTTCTCGCCGCCCATGTCGGTTTTCACCCAGCCTGGGTGCATGGCCAGCACGCTCAGGTCGGATCGTTGCAACTCCACCACGAAGCTGTTGATCATCGAGTTGAGTGCAGCCTTGCTGGCCTTGTACAGGCAGATCTCGTTGCCATCCGGGCTGGTCACGCTACCCAGGCCCGAGCTCATGAACGCCAGCACCCCGGTGTTTTCGCGGATCTGTCCGACCAGCCGACGTGCCACGCGGATGGGCGCTACGGCATTGGTCATGAACAGGTCGCCGATCTGCGAGTCTTGTACGGTTTCCAGATCTTGCGGCAACGGCCCCATGACCCCGGCGTTGACGAACACCAGGTCGAAGATTTCGCCCTGCACACGCTGCTTGAGGCGGTCGAGCAAAGCGGTATCGTTCATTTCCAAAGATTCGATGCGCACACCTGCGACATCGTTGAGGGCGCTGGGCTTGCTCGCATCGCGCACGGTAGCCGTGACGTTCCAGCCGTCTTCACGCAGGCGTTGGACCAAGCCCAGTCCCAATCCGCGGGAGGCGCCGATGATGAGGGCGTTTTTGCTTGTGGACATGTGGACGCTCCGAAGTCGCTTGAAGAAAGGTATCGAGGATACTCCAGGCGGGCGCGACTCGCCTGCGTTGCTTCTGTACAAAAAATGATCAGACGCTCTGCGCCTTGTGCTGGTGGGCGCCCCGCTTGTTGGCGCACGGGTTATCCACAGGCTGTTCCACAGTTATTGTGCGCAAGCGTGTGGGCACCGGACGAGCCCGCGAAAACCGGGCGGTGGGGATAACTCTCTGGCTTTCAGTGGTTTGCAGGTGTCATAAAACAGTGATCAAAATATGCTCAATCGGCTGAAAGCCATATGTGGCAAGGCTTGCAAAAGAATGCCCCAAGCTTATCCACAGGCAGGCCCACAGCAGTTGTGGGCAGCTTTCAGCGAAGCTCCAGGCGAATCCGGCCACGGCTGAGGTCGGCCAATTGCTGCTGAAATGTCTGTACGTGCTCTGCGCCCAGCGCCAGGAGCAGATCGACACCGTTTGCCGTGAACTGTTCGTCCAGCACCAGCCCTTCGGCCTCGGCCAGGCGCAGCTTGAGCAAGGCCAGCTCGCTGAAGGTGCAACTGCAGGTGAATTCGCTGCGCTGTACAAGCAGCCGTTTCGGCGCCTGTTGCAGGCATTTGTTGGCGCCTCCGCCATAGGCCCGGGCCAGGCCCCCGGTGCCGAGCTGGATACCGCCATACCAGCGGATGACCAGCACGACCACCTGATCGCAGTCTTGGGCTTCGATCGCCGCAAGGATTGGACGTCCGGCGGTGCCGCCCGGCTCGCCATCATCGCTGCTGCGGTATTGCGCACCGAGTTTCCAGGCCCAGCAGTTGTGGGTGGCGGCTGGGTCGCTGTGGCGTTCGATGAAGCTCATCGCCTCGGCAGCGCTGCTGACAGGGCCGGCGAGGGTGATGAAGCGGCTCTTGCGGATGTCTTCGCGGAACTCGCAGAGCTCAAGCAGGGTAGAGGGCATAGGTCCGGGTCAGGCGGGCGGATTGATGCCGCAGCCTTTGAGAATGATGTGGATAAGGTTGTTGCTGGCGTCTTCCATGTCCTGCTTGGTCAGGCGGCTGCGACCGGTGACCTGGCAGATCTGGGTGGCGAAGTCAGCGTAGTGCTGGGTACTGCCCCAGAGCAGGAAGATCAGGTGCACAGGGTCTACCCGGTCCATCTTGCCGGCCTCGATCCAGGCCTGGAACACCGCGGCGCGGCCGCGGAACCACTCGCGGTAGTCGGCGCTGAAGTATTCGGTCAGGCAGTGCCCACCGCTGATCACCTCCATGGCGAAGATCCGCGATGCCTGCGGGTTGCGTCGGGAGAACTCCATCTTGGTGCGAATGTACTGGCTCAGCGCCACGGCCGGGTCGTCCTCGACGCTCAGGGCGTTGAAGGTACTGTCCCACAACTCGATGATGTTGCTGAGCACGGCGATATAAAGGCCGAGCTTGTTGGTGAAGTAGTAGTGCAGGTTGGCTTTGGGCAGGTTGGCCTTCAGCGCGATGGTATTCATGCTGGTGCCCTTGAAACCATGGCGGGCGAATTCGTCTTCGGCGGCCTGGATGATGGCCTGTTCGTTCTTCTGGCGAATGCGGCCGGCGGGCTTGCCCGAGGCGGAGAGGCGATGCGCAGGGACTTCAAAGGTCATGGACGTTTCCGTACGGGGTCTGTGGGCAACGGATGTCGGACAGATTACCTGCCTGTGCCGAAGTGACAAGCATTAGCGCGTTGCCGCGAGGCTTTCGAGGAAACTTTCCAGAACCAGGTTCGGACGCCGTCCCTTGCGTGTCACCCAGCTCAGGCTCAGGTCATAGAAGCGTTGCGCCGGTTTCAATGCCCGCAGGCGGCCTTGCTGGACCCAGAACATTGCGTAGTGATCGGGCAGGTAGCCGATGTAGCGCCCGGTGAGGATGAGAAAGGCCATGCCCTCGCGGTCCGAGGCGCTGGCGGTGCAGTTCAGGGCCTGGTAGTGCGCCTGGATGTCGGCCGGCAGACGGAAGGTCGGGGCGATGGCTTCCTGGCTGTTGAGGCGCTGGTCGTCGATCTTCTGGTCTTCGGCATAGAACAGCGGGTGGCCCACTGCGCAGTAGAGCAACGAACGTTCGCTGTACAGGGGTTGGTATTCCAGGCCCGAGAGCGGGCTGGTCTGCGGCACCACGCCAACATGCAGACTGCCGTCCAGCACCCCTTGTTCGACCTGGCTCGGAGCGATCATGCGAATCTGGATGCGCACGTCCGGCCCGCGATCCTTGAGCTCGGCCAGCGCGTGGGTGATGCGCATGTGAGGCAGGGTCACCAGGTTGTCGGTCAGGCCGATGTTGAGTTCGCCACGCAGGTGCTGGTGCAGTCCATTGACCTCGGTGCGAAAGCTCTCCAGAGCGCTGAGCAGTTGCAGTGCCGAGTGGTAGACCTCGCGGCCTTCCTCGGTGAGCGAAAAGCCTGCCCGGCCACGCTGGCACAAGCGCAAGCCCAGGCGCTGCTCCAAGTCATTCATCTGCTGGCTGATGGCCGAGCGCCCGATACCCAGTACGTTTTCCGCCGCCGAGAAGCCGCCGCACTCGACGACACTGCGGTAAATCTTCAGCAGGCGAATATCGAAATCGCTGACTTGCGCGAGGGGATCGGGGCGACGACTCATAAGTTTAGTCCACTGCTAACTGAAGATTAGAAATGTTGGCTTTTTCAGACTTTATCCCCGTGACAATTTAGCTGCAACAACACCCGTCGTTGCCTAGTCGTCTTCCGAGGAACCGCCGATGAACATGCCCGAAACCGCCCCGTCCGGCCTGGCCAGCCAGCTCAAGCTGGATGCTCACTGGATGCCCTACACCGCCAACCGCAACTTCCAGCGTGATCCGCGCCTGATCGTGGCGGCCGAAGGCAATTACCTGGTTGACGACAAGGGGCGCAAGATTTTCGACGCACTGTCGGGCCTGTGGACCTGTGGCGCCGGGCATACCCGCAAGGAAATCACCGAAGCGGTGACGCGTCAGTTGAGCACCCTGGACTACTCGCCGGCCTTCCAGTTCGGTCACCCGCTGTCGTTCCAGCTGGCCGAGAAGATCGCCGAGCTGACGCCAGGTGACCTCAACCATGTCTTCTATACCAACTCTGGCTCCGAGTGCGCCGACACCGCGCTGAAGATGGTGCGTGCCTACTGGCGCCTGAAAGGCCAGGCAACCAAGACCAAGATCATCGGCCGTGCCCGTGGTTACCACGGCGTGAACATCGCCGGCACCAGCCTGGGCGGGGTCAATGGCAACCGCAAGATGTTCGGCCAACTGCTGGATGTCGACCATTTGCCTCACACCGTACTGCCGGTGAACGCGTTCTCCCGCGGCATGCCGGAAGAGGGCGGTATCGCCCTGGCCGACGAGATGCTCAAGCTGATCGAATTGCATGACGCTTCGAACATCGCCGCGGTGATCGTCGAACCGCTGGCCGGGTCCGCTGGCGTGCTGCCTCCACCGAAGGGTTATCTGAAGCGCCTGCGTGAAATCTGCACCCAGCACAACATCCTGCTGATCTTCGACGAAGTGATCACTGGCTTCGGCCGTATGGGTGCGATGACCGGCTCCGAAGCCTTCGGCGTGACCCCGGATCTGATGTGCATCGCCAAACAGGTGACCAACGGCGCGATCCCGATGGGTGCGGTGATCGCCAGCAGTGAGATCTACCAGACCTTCATGAACCAACCGACGCCGGAATACGCCGTGGAATTCCCCCATGGCTACACCTATTCGGCTCACCCTGTGGCCTGTGCTGCCGGCATCGCCGCACTGGACCTGCTGCAGAAGGAAAACCTGGTGCAGTCCGCCGCCGAACTGGCGCCGCACTTCGAGAACCTGCTGCATGGCGTCAAGGGCACCAAGAATGTCATCGACATCCGTAACTACGGCCTGGCTGGCGCGATCCAGATCGCAGCGCGCGATGGCGATGCGATCGTGCGTCCATACGAGACGGCCATGAAACTGTGGAAGGCCGGCTTCTATGTTCGCTTCGGGGGTGACACCCTGCAGTTCGGCCCAACCTTCAATACCCAGCCGCAGGAACTGGATCGCCTGTTCGACGCGGTAGGCGAAGCCCTGAACCAGATCGACTGATCTTTCCGACGCTGACGACAGGCGCCTGAGCGCGCCTGTTCCAACCTTCTTTATCTGGAGTTCTGCATGAGCATCGTTCAGCACCTGATCAATGGTGAGCTGGTTTCCAAGGGCGGTCGCACCGCCGATGTCTTCAACCCGTCGACTGGCCAGGCTACCCGCAAGGTCGAGCTCGCCAGCCGCGCCACCATCCAGGACGCCATCGACTCGGCCAAGGCTGCGTTCCCGGCCTGGCGTAACACGCCACCGGCCAAGCGTGCCCAGGTCATGTTCCGCTTCAAGCAGCTGCTGGAGCAGAACGAGGCGCGCATTTCGCAGATGATCAGCGAAGAGCATGGCAAGACGATCGAGGATGCCGCCGGCGAACTGAAGCGTGGTATCGAGAACGTCGAGTTCGCCTGCGCCGCGCCCGAGATCCTCAAAGGTGAATACAGCCGCAACGTCGGCCCGAACATCGACGCCTGGTCCGACTTCCAGCCGCTGGGTGTGGTGGCCGGTATCACGCCGTTCAACTTCCCGGCGATGGTGCCGCTGTGGATGTATCCGCTGGCCATCGTCTGCGGCAATGCCTTCATCCTCAAGCCCTCGGAGCGCGACCCGAGCTCGACGCTGTACATCGCCCAACTGCTGCATGAGGCTGGCCTTCCCAAGGGCATTCTCAATGTGGTGCATGGCGACAAGGAAGCGGTGGATGCGCTGATCGAGGCGCCGGAAGTCAAAGCCCTGAGCTTCGTTGGTTCGACGCCGATCGCTGAATATATCTATGCCGAAGGCACCAAGCGCGGCAAGCGCGTGCAGGCGTTGGGCGGGGCGAAGAACCATGCGGTGCTGATGCCGGATGCGGAACTGGACAACGCGGTCAACGCGCTGATGGGCGCCGCCTACGGCTCGTGCGGCGAGCGCTGCATGGCGATCTCGGTGGCAGTGTGCGTGGGCGACCAGGTCGCCGATGCGTTGATCGCCAAGCTGCAACCGCAGATCAAGGCCCTGAAGATTGGTGCCGGCACCCAGTGTGGGTTGGACATGGGGCCGCTGGTGACGGCGGCTGCACGTGACAAGGTGCTGGGCTATATCGACGATGGCGTGGCGGCTGGCGCCGAACTGGTGGTCGATGGTCGCGGTTTCTCGGTGGCGGGCAACGAGAACGGCTACTTCGTTGGCGGTACCTTGTTCGACCGGGTGACGCCGCAGATGCGCATCTACCAGGAAGAGATCTTCGGCCCGGTGCTGTGCGTGGTGCGTGTGCAGAGCCTGGAAGAGGCGATGCAACTGATCAACGATCACGAGTACGGCAACGGCACTTGCATCTTCACTCGTGACGGTGAGGCGGCGCGGCTGTTCTGCGACGAGATCGAAGTGGGCATGGTTGGGGTGAACGTGCCGCTGCCGGTGCCGGTGAGCTATCACAGCTTTGGTGGCTGGAAGCGCTCGCTGTTTGGCGACTTGCATGCCTATGGGCCGGATGGTGTGCGCTTCTACACCCGTCGCAAGGCGATTACCCAGCGCTGGCCGCAGCGTAAGAGCCACGAGGCGTCGCAGTTCGCGTTCCCGAGCTTGTAAGGTTGTGGTGATGTGAGAAGCGGGGAGGCCGACAGGCCTCCCCGTTTTGGTTTGTGGGGTGGGTGAGGCCTGGTTTGGATTAATGGGTGGCTGCAAGGCGCCTGCCTTGGGGTTTCTGGCGCCCTTAAAATCGAGCGCCGCGCGGTCGGCGCTCGATCTTGTAGGCGCAGCAGAGTTTGAGGCAGGCACTTGGTGGCCTATATAAGGTCTGCGCCGAGGATCTTTCAAATAACTGAAATAAAAGGTTGACGCCCTCTCAGATCCCCTTATAATGCGCCCCACTTCCGCAGCAAACGAAACGCAAAACTCCTTGTTAATCAACGAGTTAAGCGAGTTCGATGCGGCGTGAGGGGCTTCGATCATCTGATCGGCAGCGGTGAAAAAGGCAGTTGACAGCATCTTTGAGTGCTGTATGATTCGCCTCCCGCTACGAGAGATCGCAGCGAGTCAAGTGTTTGAAGCTAAACGAGTTTCTCGCGAAAAACTTCAAAATAAACGCTTGACAGGCAATGAGGAAAGCGTAAAATGCGCGCCTCGGTTGAGACGAAAAGCTCTTAGCCAAACGCTCTTTAACAAATTGAATCAAGCAATTCGTGTGGGTGCTTGTGAGTATGGACTGATAGTCGCCAAGATTATCAGCATCACAAGTGGCCATGCGAGAAATCACATAGTCATTTGAGATTGCTGAGCCAAGTTTAGGGTTTCTTAAAAACCCAAGCAGTATTGAACTGAAGAGTTTGATCATGGCTCAGATTGAACGCTGGCGGCAGGCCTAACA
>NZ_CP176784.1:830000-4800000 GCF_046605565.1 Pseudomonas sp. L7 | reverse complement strand
TGTATAATGGGTCAGCGACTTATATTCAGTGGCGAGCTTAACCGAATAGGGGAGGCGTAGCGAAAGCGAGTCTTAATAGGGCGCTTTAGTCGCTGGGTATAGACCCGAAACCGGGCGATCTATCCATGGGCAGGTTGAAGGTTAGGTAACACTGACTGGAGGACCGAACCGACTACCGTTGAAAAGTTAGCGGATGACCTGTGGATCGGAGTGAAAGGCTAATCAAGCTCGGAGATAGCTGGTTCTCCTCGAAAGCTATTTAGGTAGCGCCTCATGTATCACTGCTGGGGGTAGAGCACTGTTTCGGCTAGGGGGTCATCCCGACTTACCAAACCGATGCAAACTCCGAATACCAGCAAGTGCCGAGCATGGGAGACACACGGCGGGTGCTAACGTCCGTCGTGAAAAGGGAAACAACCCAGACCGTCAGCTAAGGTCCCAAAGTCATGGTTAAGTGGGAAACGATGTGGGAAGGCTTAGACAGCTAGGAGGTTGGCTTAGAAGCAGCCACCCTTTAAAGAAAGCGTAATAGCTCACTAGTCGAGTCGGCCTGCGCGGAAGATGTAACGGGGCTCAAACCATGCACCGAAGCTACGGGTATCACCTTTGGTGATGCGGTAGAGGAGCGTTCTGTAAGCCTGTGAAGGTGAGTTGAGAAGCTTGCTGGAGGTATCAGAAGTGCGAATGCTGACATGAGTAACGACAATGCGAGTGAAAAACTCGCACGCCGAAAGACCAAGGTTTCCTGCGCAACGTTAATCGACGCAGGGTTAGTCGGTCCCTAAGGCGAGGCTGAAAAGCGTAGTCGATGGAAAACAGGTTAATATTCCTGTACTTCCAGTTATTGCGATGGAGGGACGGAGAAGGTTAGGCCAGCCTGGCGTTGGTTGTCCAGGTTTAAGGTGGTAGGCTGAAATCTTAGGCAAATCCGGGATTTCAAGGCCGAGAGCTGATGACGAGCGCTCTTTAGAGTGCGAAGTGGTTGATACCATGCTTCCAAGAAAAGCTCCTAAGCTTCAGATAACTGGGAACCGTACCCCAAACCGACACAGGTGGTTAGGTAGAGAATACCAAGGCGCTTGAGAGAACTCGGGTGAAGGAACTAGGCAAAATGGCACCGTAACTTCGGGAGAAGGTGCGCCGGCGAGGGTGAAGGACTTGCTCCGTAAGCCCATGCCGGTCGAAGATACCAGGCCGCTGCGACTGTTTATTAAAAACACAGCACTCTGCAAACACGAAAGTGGACGTATAGGGTGTGACGCCTGCCCGGTGCCGGAAGGTTAATTGATGGGGTTAGCGCAAGCGAAGCTCTTGATCGAAGCCCCGGTAAACGGCGGCCGTAACTATAACGGTCCTAAGGTAGCGAAATTCCTTGTCGGGTAAGTTCCGACCTGCACGAATGGCGTAACGATGGCGGCGCTGTCTCCACCCGAGACTCAGTGAAATTGAAATCGCTGTGAAGATGCAGTGTATCCGCGGCTAGACGGAAAGACCCCGTGAACCTTTACTATAGCTTTGCACTGGACTTTGAGCTTGCTTGTGTAGGATAGGTGGGAGGCTTTGAAGTGGGGACGCCAGTTCTCATGGAGCCATCCTTGAAATACCACCCTGGCAACCTTGAGGTTCTAACTCAGGTCCGTGATCCGGATCGAGGACAGTGTATGGTGGGTAGTTTGACTGGGGCGGTCTCCTCCCAAAGAGTAACGGAGGAGTACGAAGGTGCGCTCAGACCGGTCGGAAATCGGTCGTAGAGTATAAAGGCAAAAGCGCGCTTGACTGCGAGACACACACGTCGAGCAGGTACGAAAGTAGGTCTTAGTGATCCGGTGGTTCTGTATGGAAGGGCCATCGCTCAACGGATAAAAGGTACTCCGGGGATAACAGGCTGATACCGCCCAAGAGTTCATATCGACGGCGGTGTTTGGCACCTCGATGTCGGCTCATCACATCCTGGGGCTGAAGCCGGTCCCAAGGGTATGGCTGTTCGCCATTTAAAGTGGTACGCGAGCTGGGTTTAGAACGTCGTGAGACAGTTCGGTCCCTATCTGCCGTGGACGTTTGAGATTTGAGAGGGGCTGCTCCTAGTACGAGAGGACCGGAGTGGACGAACCTCTGGTGTTCCGGTTGTCACGCCAGTGGCATTGCCGGGTAGCTATGTTCGGAAGAGATAACCGCTGAAAGCATCTAAGCGGGAAACTTGCCTCAAGATGAGATCTCACTGGGATCTTGAATCCCCTGAAGGGCCGTCGAAGACTACGACGTTGATAGGTTGGGTGTGTAAGCGCTGTGAGGCGTTGAGCTAACCAATACTAATTGCCCGTGAGGCTTGACCATATAACACCCAAGCAATCTGCTGTGCAGATTGTGGTGGTGAAGACGACACGAACCGAAAGTTCGAAGCGACTCACAAAGATCACATATCCGAATTGGCTGGCGTGTCTGCAAAGACGCACTGGCAACCGAATTTCTTGACGACCATAGAGCATTGGAACCACCTGATCCCATCCCGAACTCAGCAGTGAAACGATGCATCGCCGATGGTAGTGTGGGGTTTCCCCATGTGAGAGTAGGTCATCGTCAAGATTCATTTCGCAAAACCCCTATCTGCGCGAGCAGGTAGGGGTTTTGTCTTTCTGGCGTTCTTAAGCCAGGCCGGACCAGAGCGCTCCTGCACGTCGACACCGCGCACGCCACAGGACAAGCCTGCCTCTACAGGGTATGGTTCCGTCTGCGCACCCCGTCTTCCAGAGAGCACCCAATGGCCAACACCACATCACTGCATCCAGGTTTCATGATCGTCCAGGGCAACCGCCTCGACGATTTGCGCAACCTGGTCGTGAGCGTGATGCGCAACTATCCCCTGGCGCCCCTGGAGAACGAAATCGCCCTGGTGCAGAGCAACGGTATCGCCCAATGGCTCAAGCTCGCACTGGCCGAAGACCCACAGGACGATGATCAAGGCGGCTGTGGTATCGCTGCGGCCATCGACGTTCAGTTGCCCGGCACTTTCATGTGGCAGCTTTATCGCCTTGTGCTGGGTCGCGACGAGATTCCCGAGGTGTCCCTGCTCGACAAGGCACCGCTGACCTGGCGCCTGGTACGCCTGCTGCCCGCGCTGATCGAGCGACCGCACTTCGAGCCACTCAAGCGCTTCCTCACCGACGACACCGACCTGCGCAAGCGCTACCAGCTCGCCGAACGCCTGGCCGACCTGTTCGACCAATACCAGGTCTATCGCGCCGACTGGCTCAAGGATTGGGCCGCTGGCGAGCACGTGCTCAATACCGCCCGGGGCGAGCGCAAGCCCCTGGCGGATGGCAACCGCTGGCAGGCCGAGCTATGGCGTGCATTGCTCGACGATGTCGGTGCAGAAGGTATGGCGCAGAGCCGTGCCGGCGTCCATCAGCGTTTCATCGCGCGCATGGATACCCTTGAGCAAGCCCCCGCCGGCCTGCCGTCGCGGGTCATCGTCTTTGGCATCTCGTCGCTGCCCGCCCAGGCCCTTGAAGCCCTGGCCGGGCTGGCCCGCTTCAGCCAGGTATTGCTGTGCGTACACAACCCTTGCCGCCATCACTGGGGGGATATCGTCGCGGACAAAGACCTGCTCCGGCACCAGTACAAGCGCCAACAGCGCAAGCACGGCATGCCGCTGCAACTGGACGACGAGTCGATGCACCAGCACGCTCATCCGCTGCTGGCCGCCTGGGGGAAGCAAGGCCGTGACTACATCAACCTGCTCGATAGCTACGATGATCCCAGCAGTTACCGTGGTGTCTTCAGCGACGGTCGCATCGACCTGTTCAGCGACGCCCAGCCCACCACCCTGCTCAACCAGTTGCAGGACGACATCCTCGAGCTGCGCCCCCTGGCCGAAACCCGCGAGGCCTGGCCTGCCATCGATGCCACCCGCGACCGTTCGGTCCGTTTCCACATCGCCCACAGCCCGCAGCGCGAAGTTGAAATCCTTCACGACCAGTTGCTTGCGCGCTTCAGCAGGGATCCGACCCTGCGTCCGCGCGATGTCATCGTCATGCTCCCGGCCATCGATGACTACGCCCCGCATATCCGCGCTGTCTTCGGCCAACTCGACCGCCATGATCCGCGCTACATCCCCTTCACCCTCACCGACCAGGGCCAGCGCGGCCGCGATCCATTGCTGATCGCCCTGGAGCATCTGCTCAAGCTCCCCGACAGCCGTTTCGCCGTGAGCGAGATCCTCGACCTGCTCGACGTCCCCGCCGTGCGCGCCCGCTTCGGGATCAAGGAGAGCGACCTGCCGACCCTGCACCGCTGGATCGAGGGCGCCGGCATCCGCTGGGGCCTGAGCGGTGAACAACGTGCCCGCCTCGGTTTGCCCGAAGGCCTGGAGCAGAACAGTTGGCGGTTCGGCCTGCGTCGGATGCTGCTGGGCTACGCCGTAGGTGTCGGTGAGGCCTGTGACGGCATTGAGCCCTATGACGAGATCGGTGGCCTGGACGCGGCCCTTATCGGCCCGCTGGTGGCCCTGCTCGATGCTCTGGACGTGGCGTTCCAGACCCTCGCCGAGCCGGCCAGCCCCGTAGTGTGGGGCGCGCGCCTGCATGCGCTGCTGCAGGTGTTCTTCCTCGCCGAGGAGGAGCACGACGAGCTGCTGCTGGTGCAATTGCAGGACCTGCGTGACACCTGGCTGGAAACCTGCGAGACCGTCGGCCTGCACGATCCATTGCCGCTCACGGTCGTGCGCGAGGCTTGGCTGTCGGGGCTGGATCAGGGCAAGCTGTCCCAGCGTTTCCTGGCGGGCTCCGTGAACTTCTGCACCTTGATGCCCATGCGCGCGATCCCGTTCCGCGTGGTCTGCCTGCTGGGCATGAACGACGGTGATTACCCCCGCGCCCAGCCGCCGCTGGACTTCGACCTGATGGCCAGCGATTACCGTCCTGGCGATCGTTCGCGCCGCGAAGATGACCGCTACCTGCTGCTCGAGGCGCTGCTGTCTGCCCGTGACCAACTCTATGTGAGCTGGGTCGGGCGCAGTATCCGCGACAACAGCGAACGCCCCGCCTCGGTGCTGGTCGGCCAGTTGCGTGACCATCTAGCCGCCGGTTGGCAGCTGGCCGGAGCCCAGCAAGGCCAACGTGACGACCCGGGCCAGCAGTTGCTGCATGCCCTGACCCAGGAGCATCCCCTGCAACCCTTCAGCCAGCGCTACTTCCAGAAAGGCAGCGCGCTGTTCAGCTACGCCCACGAGTGGCAGGTCCTGCACCAGCCCGCCGAGCCACCCTCGGAGCTCGACCAGGCGCTACCGCCCTATGACAGCGATGAGCCGCTGAACCTGACGCAACTGCAGGATTTCCTCCGCCATCCGGTCCGGCATTTCTTCAGCCAACGCCTCAAGGTGTTTTTCGAAGCGCTGGAAGCGCCAACGCCGGATGAGGAACCTTTCGTGCTCGATGCCCTGCAACGCTACAGCCTCAGCGAGCGCCTGCTGGGTGCTGCATTGGCCGCACCCGACGACGCCGAGCAGGCATTGCGTACCCAGGCCCGCCGCCTGCAGGCATGCGGGCTGCTGCCATTGGCGGGCTTCGGCGAGTCGCTGCAGGCGGAACTGATCCAACCCTTGCCAGACCTGCTGCAGCGTCATCGCCAACTGCTGGAGCGCTGGCATACCGTGGTAGAAGGCGCGCTGCCGCTTCACTTCGAGCGCGGCCCGCATCGCCTGGAAGGTTGGCTGGGGCGCGTCTACCAGGATGATGAACAAAGCCTCCTGAGCATCACCACCGTGCCCAATAGCCTGGGGGCCGGGCGCAACAGCCTCAAATGGCATCGGCTGATCCCCGCGTGGGTCATGCACCTGGCGGCCTGCGCTGCCGGTTATCCACTGCACACCGCTTTGGTCGCCAGCGACCGCACCCTGCTGCTCGCGCCGATGCCCGAGGCGCAAGCGGGTGACCTGCTTGCCGATCTGCTGGTGGCGCGCCAGGGGGCTATGAATGCACCCCTGCCAGTGGCGCCCAAGACCGCCTTCGCCTGGCTGGCCCAGTCAGACCCGGACAAAGCCCAGACTGCCGCCGAGCGCGCCTATGAAGGCGACGGCCAGAACAGCTTCGGCGAACGCAGCGAGAGCCTTGCACTGCTGCGTCAGTTCCGCGACTTCGCTGCGCTCACGGCTGACGAAACCTTCGAAGGCTGGTGCGAATCCCTCTACCGCCCCTTGTTTGCCGCCCCCTGGCAGACCCAAGGCAATCCGGAGACCGCCGCATGACCCAGGCCCGTCCCCTGGCCCTGAGCTTTCCCCTGCACGGCAGCCAGCTGATCGAAGCCAGTGCCGGCACCGGCAAGACCTTCACCATCTCGGCGCTCTACCTGCGCCTGATCCTCGGCCATGGCGGCGAGCAAGGCTTTGCCCGCGAACTGCTGCCGCCGCAGATTCTCGTGGTGACTTTCACCGATGCTGCGACCAAGGAACTGCGCGAGCGGATTCGCGCGCGTCTGGCCGAGGCTGCGCGTTTCTTCAGGGGCGAGCTGGACGACGCCGACCCCTTGCTGCACCTGCTGCGCGACGATTATCCACAGGAGCACTGGGCCCGTTGCGCCAGTCGCCTCGAGGTTGCAGTGCAGTGGATGGACGAGGCGGCGGTCTCGACCATTCACGGCTGGTGCCAGCGCATGCTGCGCGAGCATGCCTTCGACAGCGGCAGCCTGTTCACCCAGAGCCTGGAGACCGATCACAGCGAATTGCTCGGCCAGGTCATGCGCGATTACTGGCGGCGCTTCTGCTACGGCATGCAGGGCGAAGCGCTGGCCTGGGTGCGCAGCCACTGGGTGAGCCCGGACGCGTTGCTGCCGCGGATCCGCCCGCTGTTCGGCCGTGTCAGCAGGAAAGACGACGGTGCCGATCCACAGGTGTTGATCGAATCCGCCCTGCAGCGGCGTCAGGCACAACTGCGCGAGCTCAAGGCCCCCTGGGCCCAGTGGGCCGACGAGCTGCACGAAATCTGCCGTGCGGCAGTGGCCGCCAAGCAGGCCGATGGTCGCAAGTTGCAGGCACGCTTCTTCGAGCCTTGGTTCGACAAGCTGCGCGCCTGGGCAGGTGACGAGCAAGTCATGGAACTCGACCTGGGCACCGGCTTCACCCGCCTGACACCCTCAGGCATGGCCGAGGCCTGGAAAGTGGGCGAGCCACCGGACCACCCGGCATTGCACGCCATGGAGACACTCCGCGATGCGTTGCAGGCGCTGCCCGGCCCCGATTCGGCGGTGCTGGAACATGCTGCCGCGTGGGTCGCGGCGCGTTTCGAAGTGGAGAAGCGCCGACGCGCCGAAATGGGCTTCGACGATATGCTGTTGCGCCTCGAACACGCGCTGCGCAGCGAGGCCGGCGAGCGTCTGGCCGGGCTGATCCGCGAGCAGTTCCCGGTGGCCTTGATCGACGAGTTCCAGGACACCGACCCGGTGCAGTACGGCATCTTCGAGCGCATCTACCGGATCGCCGAAAACCGCCCGGAAACCGGCCTGTTCATGATCGGCGACCCCAAGCAGGCGATCTACGCCTTCCGCGGCGCCGACATCTTCACCTACCTCGGTGCCCGCCGTGCCACGGCTGGGCGCCTGCACAGCCTGGACACCAACTACCGCTCCAGCCAGGCCATGGTCGAGGCGGTCAACCGCGTGTTCCTGCTGGCCGAGCAACGCCCCGAAGGCAAGGGGGCGTTCCTGTTCCGTGAGGCCCACGACAACCCGCTGCCGTTCGTCGAAGTTCATGCCAAGGGCCGCAGCGAGCGCCTGCTGATCGACGGCCAGCCCTGCGCGGCGCTGCATTGCTGGCAGTTGCACAGTGACGAGCCGATTGCCAACACGCTGTATCGTCAGCAACTGGCCGCCAGCTGCGCCAGCCATATCGTTGCCATGCTCAACGGTGGTCAACGAGGTGTGACGGGGTTTGCCAACGCTCAGGGCGAGGTGCGCGGCTGCCTGCCTTCGGACATTGCCATCCTGGTGCGCGATGGCCGCGAGGCGCAGCTGGTCCGTGCCGAGCTGGCTGCCCGTGGTGTACGCAGTGTCTATCTGTCGGACAAGGACTCGGTCTTTGCCGCCCAGGAAGCCCACGATCTGCTGGCCTGGCTCAAAGCCTGCGCCGAGCCTGATGCCGAGCGCCTGCTCAAGGCCGCCCTGGCCAGCCTGACGCTGGACCTGCCGTTGCTCGAACTGGAGCGACTGAACCAGGACGAGCGGGTCTGGGAAGACTGGGTAATGCGTTTCCGTCTGTACCGCGACACCTGGCAGCGCCAGGGCGTGCTGCCCATGCTGCGCCGCTTGTTGCACGACTTCCAGTTGCCACGCACGTTGATCGCCCGTACCGATGGCGAACGTGTGCTGACCAACCTGCTGCACCTGGCCGAACTGCTGCAACAGGCGGCCGGCGAACTGGATGGCGAACAGGCCTTGATCCGTCACCTGGCCGAGCACCTGGCCAATGCCGGGCAGGCCGGTGAAGAGCAGATCCTGCGCCTGGAGAGCGATGAGCAACTGGTCAAGGTCGTGACCATCCACAAATCCAAGGGCCTGGAGTACCCGCTGGTCTATCTGCCGTTCATCTGCACCAGCAAACCGGTGGATGGCCAGCGCCTGCCATTGGCCTGGCACGGCGATGATGGCCAGGTGCTGCTGACGCTCACCCCCACCGACGAGCAGATCGCCTTGGCGGACGATGAGCGTCTGGCCGAAGACCTGCGCCTGCTCTACGTCGCCCTGACCCGCGCCCAGCATGCTTGCTGGCTGGGGGTTGCCGATCTCAAGCGCGGCAGCCAGAAAACCTCGCAACTGCACCGCTCGGGCCTGGGTTACCTGCTGGGCGGCGGCGTCCCGCTGGCGGCTTCCGTGCAGTTGGCCGACTGGCTGCAGGCGCTGTGTGCCGAGGGGGCGCCCATTGCCTGGGTGCCTGTGCCCGACGCCGATGAACAGTGCTATCTCGCCCCGCAGGACAGCGCCGAACGCCTGCCTGCACGCGAGCCGCGCCGCGCAGCGGCGGAGCAGTGGTGGATCGCCTCCTACAGCGCCTTGCGGGTCGGCGACCAGAACCTCGGTGCCGACAGCTCCCAGGCCCAGCAATTGCTCGACGACGAGAACGTCGATGCACAGCGCCTGCGTGAAGTCCCTGCGGAAAACGGCGATATCCACCGTTTCCCTCGCGGACCGAACCCCGGCACCTTCCTTCACGGCCTGCTCGAGTGGGCTGGGCGTGAAGGTTTTGCCGAAGTGGCCGGCCAGCCCGCGTTGATCGAACGAACGGTCGGCCAACGCTGCAACCGTCGCGACTGGACCGGCTGGATCCCGACCCTGGCGCCCTGGCTGCAGCAGTTGCTGACGCAGGCCATGCCGCTGTCGCCGGACGGCCCGGTCCTGACCCTGGCGCAGCTCCAGCAATATCAGATCGAGATGGAGTTCTGGTTCGCCAGCCATCAGGTTGACGTGCTGCGCCTCGATCAGCTCGTTGTCCGCCACACCCACGGTGGCGCCGCGCGACCGGCAGCGCTGGCGACCCAACTCAATGGCATGTTCAAGGGCTTCATCGACCTGGCGTTCGAGCTGGACGGGCGTTACTACGTGGCCGACTACAAGTCCAACTGGCTCGGCCCCGACGGCAGCGCCTACAGTGCACTGGCCATGGAGCAGGCGATCCTCGACCATCGCTACGACCTGCAGTACGTGCTCTACCTGCTGGCCCTGCATCGCCAGTTGCGCGCGCGGCTGCCCGACTACGACTACGACCGCCATGTGGGCGGTGCCCTGTTCATCTTCCTGCGCGGTATCGGCAGCGCCGGCCATGGCCTGTATTTCGCCCGACCGCCCCGTGAGCTGATCGAGCAGCTCGATGCGTTGTTTCGCGGCGCCTGTGCGCCCGAACAGCAGGACCTGTTTGCCGGAGCCGCACCATGAGCCGAACCCTCGATGACCTGCTGCCGACACCGCTGCAGGCCGAGCACCTGGCGGCCCTTGCGCCGTTGAACGACAGCCATGACCTGCTGGCCCTGCTCGACCGTTGGGTCGAGCGCGGCTGGTTGCGTGCGCTGGACCGGGCATTCGTCAGCTTCCTCGAGGAACGCGAGGCCGGCAGCGATCCCCTGCTGTTGCTGGCGGCGGCGCTGGCCAGTCACCAGTTGGGGCATGGGCATGTCTGTCTCGACCTTGAGCAGACTCTCGCCGAGCCCGATTTCGCCTTGTCGCTGCCGCCAGAGGGCGATGCGCTGGCGGGGCCGTTGCTGTTGCCGTCGCAGTTGCTCGCCACGCTCGAACCGAGCACCTGGCGTCAGCGCATCGCGGCCAGTCGGCTGGTGGCCTCGGGCGATGCCCAGGGCCAGGACGCGCGGCCGCTGGTACTCAGCGGCCAGCGTCTGTACCTGCGACGGTACTGGAGCTATGAGCGGCGTATCGACCGGTCGCTGCAGCAACGCATCCTGGCAGACGAGTCGATTCCCGCCGACCTGCCCGCGCGCCTGGCGCAGTTGTTCGAGGATGGCGCCCCGGCAGACCAGGTCGACTGGCAGAAGCTCGCCTGTGCGCTGGCAACGCGTGCCGCGTTCAGCATCATCACCGGTGGCCCTGGCACCGGCAAGACCACCACGGTCGTACGCTTGCTGGCCTTGCTGCAGGGGCCGGCGGTGGAGCAGGGCAGGCCCTTGCGCATCCGCCTGGCCGCACCCACCGGCAAGGCCGCTGCGCGCCTGACCGAATCCATTGGCCAGCAGGTCGAGCGTTTGCGGGTCAGTGCCGATGTGCGAGCCCAGATTCCGACCGAAGTGAGCACCGTACACCGCTTGCTGGGCAGTCGCCCCGGTTCGCGGCATTTTCGGCATCACGCCGGTAACCCGCTGCCGCTGGACGTGCTGGTGGTCGATGAAGCCTCGATGATCGACCTGGAAATGATGGCCAATCTGCTTGACGCCTTGCCAGCGCAGGCACGCCTGGTGCTGTTGGGCGACAAGGACCAGTTGGCTTCGGTGGAGGCCGGTGCGGTGCTCGGCGACCTGTGCCGGTATGCCGAAGAGGGGCGTTACACGCCCGCCACTCAGGCCTGGCTCGAGCAGGTGGGTGGCCAGTCGCTGAAGGGCAGCGGTCTGCAGCCAGGTGATGCGCACCAGCATGCGCTGGCCCAGCAGGTGGTGATGTTGCGTTATTCCCGGCGTTTCGGCGAAGGCAGTGGTATCGGCCAGTTGGCGCGGCTGGTCAACCTGCAGCAGGCCCGCCAGGCGCGGGATCTGCTGAGCATGCCGCCTGAGGACGTGTTCGGGCTGTCGCTGCGCGGCGAGCATGACCGCGCCTTCGATCGCTTGCTGCTGGATGGCCTTGGGCGTGGTGAAGACGGCCCGCAGGGCTATCGCCACTATCTGCGCAGTATCGGTCGTCATCGGCCGGCGCCAGGCACGCCTGGCGATGACCCCGCGTGGGAGCAGTGGGCTGCCCTGGTGCTGAACAGCTTCGAAGGTTTCCAGCTGCTGTGCGCGGTGCGCAAAGGGCCCTGGGGGGTGCAAGGGCTGAACGAGCGTGTGGCGCGTGTGTTGCACAACGCCGGGTTGATCGATACCCGCCAGCCCTGGTACGAGGGACGACCGGTGCTGGTCACCCGCAATGACTACGGCCTCGGCCTGATGAACGGTGATATCGGCATCGCCCTGCGCCTGCCCGACGAGCATGGCGAGCCACTGCTGAGGGTCGCCTTCCCGCGCAACGACGGCTCGGGCGGGGTGCGCTTCGTGTTGCCCAGTCGGCTCAATGAGGTGGAGACGGTGTTCGCCATGACTGTACACAAGTCCCAGGGCTCGGAGTTCAGTCATACCGCGCTGGTGTTGCCTGATGCGCTCAATCCCGTGCTGACCAAGGAGCTGGTGTACACCGGCATTACCCGCGCCAAGCAATGCTTCAGCCTGGTGGAACCACGGGCGGGGGTCTTCGAGGCGGCTGTCGAGCGCAAGGTGCGTCGGATTTCTGGCCTCATGCTCGATCAAGCGTGATGTTCGTCAATACCTTGGCACTGCGGCCTTATGCTATCGTGCGGGTTATCTGAATCTAATTTGAGAGATTTCCCACATGACAGTGGTTGTCTCGCCCAGGGGGCGAGTGACGGGCTGCGTGCTTTCGCTAGTGATTGCCGCCTTGTCGCTGTTCGCCGTACCTGCCCGGGCGGACCTCCCTGCCACTGCAGCCCAGGTGCAGCAACGCGCCAAGGCGGTAACCCAGGTCGTGCTGGGGATCTTCAGCTATGCCCGCTGGCCTGCTGACCCTTCGCCGCTGCGCTTGTGCCTGGTCGGTCCCACAGAATATGCCGACGACCTGATCAAGGGCACTGTGCAGAATGCCGGCCAGCCCCTGCAGGTGCGTCGCCTGCTGGCCGACGATGCACGCGTTTCCGGCGCCTGCGACGCGGTGTACATCGGCAAGCTCGACGCTGGCCAGCGTGATCGCCTGTTCCAGGCCCTGGTCGGGCATCCGGTCCTGAGCATCAGCGAGGCCGATGACCCGTGCACCGTCGGCAGTCTGTTCTGCCTGCACGTCGATGACGAACAGGTCAGCTTCGATGTGAACCTCGACTCAGTGGCGCGCAGTGGCGTGCGCATCCACCCCAGCGTGCTGCAATTGTCGCGGCGCAGGGCGGCGCAACCATGAAACTCACCGGCAGCCGCAGGAAGCGGCCGACCTTGCGGTCAGTGCTGGGGCGCGGGCACTTGGGTGTCGCGCTGATCGCCGTCGGACTCGTGGGCGTGTCCCTGACCGTGCTCGGCGTGGCAGCGTTGCGCGTCTATGCCCATCACAACCTGCACCTGATCGCCCGCTCGATCAGCTACACCGTGGAAGCGGCGGTGGTGTTCGACGACAGCGGGGCGGCCAGTGAAGCCCTGGCGGTGATCGCCGCCACTGAAGAGGTGGCAGACGCCAAGGTCTTCGACAGCCAGGGGGAGATGCTGGCGCACTGGCAACGCGATGACACAGGCTTGCTGGCACCCCTGGAGCGCCAGGTGGCCAAGGCCTTGCTGGGCGAGGCCATTCACCTGCCGATCGTCCGTCAGCAGCGCACGGTCGGGCACATCGAGCTGCTTGGCCAGGGCGGCAGCCTGCTGCGCTTCCTGCTCAGCGGCCTGGCGGGAATCCTCTTTTGCAGCTTGCTCAGCGCCGCAGTCGCCATCCACCTGTCGCGCCGGCTGTTCGGCGATATCGTCCGTCCTCTGCGGGGCCTGGCCAGCGTGGCCCATGCGGCGCGACGCGAGCGCAGCTTCGACCGGCGCGTGCCCGAGACGCCGATTGCCGAGCTCAATGAGCTGGGCAACGACTTCAACGCCCTGCTCGACGAGCTGGAGGTCTGGCAGAGCCACTTGCAGAGCGAGAACGAGACCCTCGCGCACCAGGCCAGCCATGACAGCCTCACCGGCCTGCCCAATCGCGCCTTCTTCGAAGGGCGCCTCAACCGTTGCCTGCGCAACGCCGCCCGGCAGCAGGACCACCTGGCGCTGCTGTTCCTCGACAGTGACCACTTCAAGAAGATCAACGACAGCCTCGGCCATGCCGTTGGCGACGAGGTGCTGATCAATATCGCCAGCCGCGTGCGTGCGCAGTTGCGCGAGCACGACCTGGTGGCGCGCCTTGGCGGTGACGAGTTCGCCGTGCTGCTGACCCCTCTGCATTCACGCGAGGATGCCCAGCGCATCGCCGAGAAGATCGTTGCCAGCATGAAGCTGCCGATCCTGCTGGACGATGGCCAGCGTGTCAGCACCTCGTTGAGTGTCGGCATCGCCTATTACCCGGACGATGGCCAGGATTCGGCCAGTCTGCTCAATGCCGCCGATGCGGCGATGTACCAGGCCAAGCGCAATCGGCGCGGCCATTGGCAAGTGGCCCAGACGGAACGCTGAGCCACGGATTTGAACAACAGGAGCTGAACCGTGAAACACCCCTTTTCCCGACTGCGTTTTCCCTTGCTGGCCTTGCTGCTGGCAGTGTTGGCCTTGACCGGCTGCCAGACCGTGCCACCCAGTGGGCTGAGCCCTGAACAGATTGCCGTGCTCAAGCGCGAAGGGTTCACCCCCAGCGACGAGGGCTGGGCGTTCGACCTGTCGGGCAAGGTGCTGTTCGGCAGCGACCTGGACGGGCTCAACGGCCAGAGCCAGGCGATTGTCGAGCGGATCGGCAAGGCGTTGCTGTCGGTGGATATCCAGCATGTGCGCGTCGATGGCCATGCCGATGCCTCGGGCAAGGTGGCCTATAACCAGCAGCTTTCCGAGCGCCGAGCCCAGAGTGTGGCCCAGGCGCTGATCAGCGTCGGCATGCAGCCGCGCAACATTCAGACGCGCGGCTTGGGCAGCACCCAGCCGGTGGCGGACAACCGCACCAGTGCCGGGCGCACCGAGAATCGGCGGGTGTCGATCGTGGTGGCGTCGAACTGAGGAATGGGAGCAATGGCACCGGCCCCCTGTGGGAGCGGGCTCGTCCCGCGATCACCGGCGCAGCCGGTGCCATCCGCCTCAATCCTGCGCAAATACCATCTCCCGCGTCTGCCCCATCAACAGCGGCGCATTCGCCTCGGTCACATCGCGGATGTAATCCCACAGCAAAGTGATCCGCTTCAACTTGCGCAAATCCTCCCGGCAGTACATCCAGAACTGCCGCGTCACCTCCACCTCCTCCGGTAGCACGGTCACCAGTCGTTCGTCCTGCGCCGCCAGGAAACACGGCAGGATCGCCAGCCCGCGTCCCTGCAGGGCAGCGGTGTATTGGGCGATCACGCTGGTGCTGCGCAGGTGGGCGCTGGCGTTGGGGATCAGGTTGGCCAGGTACAGCAGCTCGGAACTGAACGCCAGGTCGTCCACGTAGCTGATGAACGGATGGCGCACCAGGTCGGCGACCTGGCGGATCGGTTCGTGGTGGTCGAGGTACTCGCGGGTCGCATAGAGGCGCAGGCGGTAGTCGCACAGCTTGCAGCACACGTAGGGCCCATGCTCGGGGCGCTCCAGGGCGATGACAATGTCGGCTTCACGCTTGGACAGGCTGATGAAGTGCGGCAGCGGCAGAATGTCCACCGAGATCGCCGGCCAGGTGTCCACGAAGCGGCTCAGCTGAGGGGTGACGAAGAAGCTGCCGAAGCCCTCGGTGCACCCCATGCGGACGTGCCCGGACAGCGCAACGCCCGAGCCCGACACCTGCTCGCAGGCCATGTGCAGGGTGCTTTCGATCGACTCGGCATAGCCCAGCAGACGCTGGCCTTCGGCGGTAAGCACGAAACCGTTGGTTCGCGATTTCTCGAACAGCAAGGTGCCCATCGCCCCTTCCAGCGAGCTGATGCGCCGCGACACCGTGGTGTAGTCCACGGCCAGGCGTTTGGCTGCACTGCTGGCCTTGCGGGTGCGCGCTACCTCAAGAAAGAACTTGAGGTCGTCCCAGTTCAGCGCGCTGAGGGAGGTCAGGTCTTTTTGCATGTTGATCCGGTTTTTTTGTGCATTCTTGTTGGATGTTTGCACATCTATACTCGAACTCAGCCCCTGCACGCCACCCCGTTCGCTGCGGCGTAGGCGTCTTCGTTCCGACAATAATTCCAAGGAGAGCGCAGATGAACGCACCCCACACGCCCCACACTCAGGTCGAGCAGGTCAAGCTGCTGATCGACGGCCAATGGGTCGAGTCCAAGACCACCGAATGGCGCGACATCGTCAACCCGGCCACCCAGCAGGTGCTGGCGCGTGTTCCTTTCGCCACCCCCGAGGAAGTCGCCGCGGCGGTCGCGGCTGGCGAACGAGCCTTCAAGACCTGGCGTGACACGCCGATCGGTGCGCGCATGCGCATCATGCTCAAGCTTCAGGCGTTGATCCGCGAACACAGCAAGCGCATCGCCGCGACCCTGAGCGCCGAGCAAGGCAAGACCCTGGCCGACGCAGAAGGCGATATTTTCCGTGGTCTGGAAGTGGTCGAGCATGCCGCGTCCATCGGCACCCTGCAGATGGGCGAGTTCGCCGAGAACGTCGCCGGTGGCGTCGACACCTACACCCTGCGCCAGCCCATCGGTGTGTGCGCCGGCATCACCCCGTTCAACTTCCCGGCGATGATCCCGCTGTGGATGTTCCCGATGGCCATCGTCTGCGGCAACACCTTCGTGCTCAAGCCCTCCGAGCAGGATCCGCTGTCGACCATGATGCTGGTCGAGCTGGCGCTCGAAGCCGGTGTGCCGGCCGGTGTGCTCAACGTGGTGCATGGCGGCAAGCAGGTGGTCGATGCGCTCTGCACCCACCCGGACATCAAGGCGATCTCCTTCGTCGGCTCCACCGAAGTGGGCACCCATGTCTACAACCTGGGCAGCCAGCACGGCAAGCGCGTGCAGTCGATGATGGGCGCCAAGAACCACGCCGTGGTGCTGCCCGACGCCAACCGTACCCAGACCATCAACGCCCTGGTCGGCGCGGCCTTTGGTGCGGCCGGCCAGCGCTGCATGGCCACGTCGGTGGCGGTGCTGGTGGGCAAGGCGCGTGAATGGCTGCCGGATATCAAGGCGGCGGCGAGCAAGCTCAAGGTCAATGCCGGCAGCGAACCGGGCACCGATGTCGGGCCGGTGGTTTCCAAGCGCGCCAAGGAGCGTGTGCTGGGGCTGATCGAGAGCGGCATCAAGGAAGGCGCCACGCTCGAGCTGGACGGCCGCGACGTGAAGGTGCCGGGGTACGAGCAGGGCAACTTCGTCGGTCCGACCCTGTTCTCCGGGGTGAAGACCGACATGCAGATCTACACCCAGGAAATCTTCGGCCCGGTACTGGTCACCCTCGAGGTCGATACCCTCGACGAGGCCATCGCCCTGGTCAACGCCAACCCGTTCGGCAATGGCACCGGCCTGTTCACCCAGAGCGGCGCGGCAGCGCGCAAGTTCCAGAGCGAAATCGACATCGGCCAGGTCGGCATCAACATTCCGATTCCGGTGCCGGTGCCGTTCTTCAGCTTCACCGGTTCGCGTGGCTCCAAGCTCGGCGACCTCGGCCCATACGGCAAGCAGGTGGTGCAGTTCTACACTCAGACCAAGACCGTCACCGCCCGCTGGTTCGATGACGACAGCGTCAATGACGGTGTGAACACCACCATCAGCCTGCGCTAAGGAGACTGCCATGCGCATTGCATTCATCGGTCTGGGCAACATGGGCGCGCCCATGGCCCGTAACCTGATCAAGGCCGGGCATCAGCTCAACCTGTTCGACCTGAACAAGACCGTGCTGGCCGAGCTCGCCGAACTGGGCGGGCAGATCAGCACCTCGCCCAAGGATGCCGCCGCCAACAGCGAGCTGGTGATCACCATGCTGCCGGCCGCTGCCCATGTGCGCGGCGTGTACCTGAACGAGGACGGCGTGCTCGCCGGCATTCGCCCCGGCACACCGGCGGTGGACTGCAGCACCATCGATCCGCAGACCGCCCGCGACGTGTCCAAGGCCGCGGCGGCCAAAGGCATCGACCTGGGTGATGCGCCGGTGTCCGGTGGCACCGGCGGCGCGGCGGCCGGCACCCTGACCTTCATGGTCGGTGCCAGCCCCGAACTGTTCGCCACGCTCAAGCCGGTGCTCGAGCAGATGGGGCGCAACATCGTGCACTGCGGTGAAGTCGGCACCGGGCAGATCGCCAAGATCTGCAACAACCTGCTGCTGGGCATCTCGATGATCGGCGTGTCCGAGGCCATGGCCCTGGGCAATGCACTGGGGATCGACACCCAGGTGCTGGCCGGCATCATCAACAGCTCGACGGGCCGTTGCTGGAGTTCGGATACCTACAACCCCTGGCCGGGCGTGATCGAGACCGCCCCGGCATCGCGCGGTTACACCGGTGGTTTCGGTGCGGAGCTGATGCTCAAGGACCTGGGCCTGGCGACAGAGGCCGCGCGCCAGGCGCACCAGCCGGTGATCCTCGGTGCTGTGGCGCAGCAGTTGTACCAGGCCATGAGTTTGCGGGGCGAGGGTGGCAAGGATTTCTCGGCGATCGTCGAGGGGTATCGCAAGAAGGATTGATACGCGAGTGGGCTTGATCGCGGGCTGGATGGCCTTTCCCCTGTTACTGCGCACCAGGGGGAGGGCGCCGGTTCCGCGATTTTTTTTGCCCGCTGCACGCCGGTCAGTCGGGTAGCAGGCGATCGCGGCTGTTGGAGAGGTGCAGGCAGATCGCCGCCCTGGCCGCTTCCGGGTCCTGTCGGCGGATGGCGTTGAGAATCGCCTCGTGCTCCAGGTTGGCCAGATAAGCATGCCCCGCCAGGTTGGCCCCGGCGCGCTCGGCCTGGGCCATGCGCTTGCGCGGGATCAGGCCGTCACCCAGTTGCGCCATCATCTCGCTGAAATACAGGTTGCCGGTGGCCTCGGCGATCAGCAGGTGGAAGCGTCGGTCGGCTTCGATGCAGCTGTCACCGGCGGCGGCCAGGTCCTGGTAGTCGTCCAGCGCCTGGCGCATCTGCGCCAGTTGTCGGTCATTTCGGCGCAGGGCCGCCAGCGCGGCGGCCTGGCCCTCCAGGCCGATGCGCAGCTCCAGCAGGTCGCGCACGCTGGCGGCGTTCTCGGGGCCCACGCGCAGGCCGGAACGGGCCTGGCGTTCGATGACGAACGTACCGATCCCGTGACGGGCCTGTACCAGACCCGCAGCCTGTAGCTTCGACAGCGCTTCGCGGACCACGGTACGGCTGACGCCATACTCGCGCACCAAGGTGTTTTCCGAGGGCAGCTTGTCGCCCGGCTTGAAGGTGCCCAGCAGCAATTGCTGGGTGAGGCTCGAGACCAGGTCGTGGGCACGGCTATGGGGGCGGGTCATGGCGTGGGCTCGAAGTAGTACCTGTGAGAGCGGCGGTTCGCCGCTGCGACGTGTTCCGCGAAAGGACTCGGCTGAACGCCCTCACATTACTTGTATGACAAGTTATCCACAAAGATTTTTTTCATCCTGATATTCCCCCTCCCATTGCCTTGGGTAGTCGACCTGATAAAAGCATTTCGCCGACTTTTACCTAGTTAACCGCTTGTATTTTGCTTTTTTCGCTCAATTTCCAACTTGTCGTACAACCCCGCCGGGAATATGCTCATTTCCACCTGGATGTCAGACAACTGCCTCGCCTGCCACCAGCACCCTCAATAAAAACAATGACTGGGAGATATCCCGTGAACGACACCCCCCCTGCGTCTGCCTTGCCCGGCGGCGATGCGCTGGCCAGCGCCGTAGCCAAGGTCAAGCGCCATGTCCTGCCGCTGTTCGTCATCATGTTCGTGGTCAACTACCTGGACCGCGTCAATATCGGCTTCGTCCGTCCGCACCTGGAAAGTGACCTGGGCATCAGCGCCGCCGCCTATGGATTTGGCGCCGGCCTGTTCTTCATCGGCTATGCGTTGTTCGAGGTGCCGTCGAACATGCTGCTGCAAAAGGTCGGCGCACGTCTTTGGCTGACCCGCATCATGTTCACCTGGGGCCTGGTCGCCACCGCCATGGCCTTCGTGCAGAACGAGACCCAGTTCTACGTGCTGCGTTTTCTGCTCGGGGTCGCCGAAGCCGGCTTCTTCCCCGGAGTGATCTACTACTTCACCCGCTGGCTGCCCGGTGCCGAACGTGGCAAGGCGATCGCCATCTTCCTCAGCGGCTCGGCCCTGGCCTCGCTGATCTCAGGTCCGTTGGCCGGTGCGCTGATGCAGATCCAGGGCATGGGCCTGCACGGCTGGCAATGGATGCTGTTCATCGAGGGCATGGCCTCGGTGATCCTGTGCTTCTTCGTGTTCTTCTGGCTCGACTCCCGCCCGCAGGATGCCAAGTGGCTGAGCCCGGCCGAGCAGCATGCGCTGGTCGAGGCCATCGACCGCGAGCAGCGCGAGCGCGAGGCGGGCGGGGTGATCAAGACCTCGGCCTGGCGCCTGCTCAAGGACCGCCAGATCCTGCTGTTCTGCCTGATCTACTTCTGCATCCAGCTGACCATCTACGCCGCGACCTTCTGGCTGCCGAGCATCATCAAGCGCATGGGCGAGCTGAGCGACCTGCAGGTCGGCTTCTTCAACTCGATCCCCTGGCTGATCTCGATCCTGGCGATGTACGCCTTCGCCGCCGGGGCCGCACGTTGGAGATTCCAGCAGGCCTGGGTCGCCGCCGCACTGGTGGTGGCCGCCATCGGCATGTTCATGTCGACCACGGGCGGGCCGGTGTTCGCCTTCGTTTCGGTGTGCTTCGCCGCCATCGGCTTCAAGGCGGCGTCGTCGCTGTTCTGGCCGATCCCCCAGGGGTATCTGGATGCGCGCATCGCTGCGGCGGTGATCGCACTGATCAACTCGGTGGGCAACCTTGGCGGCTTCGTCGCGCCCACCACCTTCGGCCTGCTCGAGCAGCAGAGCGGCTCGATCCAGGGCGGGCTATATGGCCTGGCGGTGACCTCGGTGCTGGCCGCCATCGCCGTGTTCTTCGCCCGTACCCGCGCCAAGGGTGCTCCTTCCCCTGAACTCAAGGCCCCATCGGCTCTGGGCCAATCCCATTGAACGCCCGCCCGACAAGGACAATGAACATGCAGACGACGCCTCACTCCTCGACCCCGGTCGTCACCGACCTGCGCGTGATCCCGGTGGCCGGCCACGACAGCATGCTGCTCAACCTGAGCGGCGCCCACGGCCCGTTCTTCACCCGCAACATCGTGGTATTGCGCGACAGCGCCGGCAACACCGGCCTGGGCGAGGTGCCTGGCGGCGAGAACATCCGCCAGACCCTCGAAGACAGCCGTAGCCTGGTGGTCGGCCAGCCAATCGGCCATTACCAGCGCGTGCTCAATGCCATGCGCCAGACCTTCGCCTGCCGCGATGCCGGCGGGCGCGGGCTGCAGACCTTCGACCTGCGCATTACCGTGCACGCGGTGACCGCCATCGAGTCGGCCCTGCTCGACCTGCTCGGCCAGCACCTGAACGTGCCGATGGCCGCGCTGCTGGGTGAAGGCCAGCAGCGCGAGTCGGTGAAGATGCTCGGCTACCTGTTCTACATCGGCGACCGCACCCGCACCGACCTGGCCTACCGCAACGAAGCCGATGCAGATGACGACTGGCTGCGCTTGCGCCATGAGCCGGCCCTGACGCCCGAGGCGGTGGTGCGCCTGGCCGAGGCCGCCAAGGCCCGCTACGGATTCAACGACTTCAAGCTCAAGGGCGGCGTGCTGCGTGGCGAAGAGGAGATGGAGGCTGTCACTGCGCTGGCTGAGCGTTTCCCCGAGGCGCGCATCACCCTCGACCCCAACGGTGCCTGGTCGCTGAAGGAGGCCATTGCCCTGTGCCGCGACAAGCACGATGTGCTGGCCTACGCCGAGGATCCGTGCGGTGCGGAGAATGGTTATTCCGGGCGTGAAGTGATGGCTGAGTTCCGCCGCGCCACCGGCCTGCCCACCGCCACCAACATGATCGCCACCGACTGGCGGCAGATGGGCCACGCGATCCAGTTGCAGTCGGTGGACATCCCGTTGGCCGATCCGCATTTCTGGACCTTGCAGGGCTCGGTGCGGGTGGCGCAGATGTGCCATGACTGGGGCCTGACCTGGGGCTCGCATTCGAACAATCACTTCGACATCTCGCTGGCCATGTTCACCCAGGCGGCAGCCGCCGCGCCGGGTGAGATCACCGCCATCGACACCCACTGGATCTGGCAGGACGGCCAGCGCCTGACGCGTGAGCCGCTGCGCATCGTAGACGGCCATGTACGGGTGCCGACGCGGCCGGGGCTGGGGGTAGAGCTCGATGAGGACCAGTTGATGAGAGCCCATGAGTGCTACCGCAACATGGGCCTGGGCGCTCGGGATGACAGCGTGGCGATGCAGTTCCTGGTGCCGGGGTGGACCTTCGACAACAAACGGCCTTGCCTGGTGCGTTGACAGAGAAGGCCCTGTCGCGGGGCAAGCCGGATCGCGATAGGGCCTGCGCAGCCAGTAAAAAGCTTTATGCGCGCTTTACCCCCGCGCAAACACCACCACCACCGCCCGCACCTTGCGCCCACCGAACAGGCTCATGCGCTGGCAGTCCAGCGCCAACCGGTGGCGGCCGTGGTCGGTGTCCGGATCGTGCAAATAGACGAAGTCGGCATTCGATGGTGTTCCCGCCGCCGAACCTGATCGCCAGCATTGGCGGGATGTGCGAGTTCAGCATGATGACTGCCGTGGTGGGGGCAGGAATGGGTCTGGGGCTCAAGCGCATGGCGCGGAGGATGGCATGAGCAATCTGCAGACAGGGCTGTGCGTGGTGTCGGTGATCGTGATCTTCGCGGTGGTGAACTACCACTGGGATCACCGTCGCGACCAGCAGCAACTGTCTTGCTCGACATCCAAAGGTCCAGCCCAATCCCTGTGGGAGCGGGCTTGCCCGCGAAAAGCCCTTCGCGGTGAATAGCACCGATTTGACCCGCCTTCGCAAGACCCGGTGTCGTGATCGAACACCTTCATGGCGCGCAGGAACAATTTGCCCAGCACCCGCACTGCTTGAATGAAGCCGACCTCGACGCCGCCGCTCGCCAACCCGTGAACAACGTCAATAAAATCACCTGAGCCGCGTGCAACTCATTGTCCAGAAAGGAGATAGTTTCCGCCTACGCCTGCCCGTCCTTCCTTGTGTCAGCAAAAAGAGAACAAGATCAATGAACACCGTGGGAACTGATGGCAACCTTGCACAAGGTTTCAAGCCACGTCATGTAACGATGCTGTCCATCGCCGGCATCATCGGTGCAGGACTTTTCGTCGGCTCCGGACACGCCATCGCGGCTGCCGGGCCCGCCACCATCCTCTCCTATTTCGTCGCCGGCACGCTGGTCGTGCTGGTCATGCGCATGCTCGGCGAAATGGCCGTCGCCCATCCCGACACCGGCTCGTTTTCCACCTACGCCGACCAGGCCATCGGCCGTTGGGCCGGCTATACCATCGGCTGGCTGTACTGGTGGTTCTGGGTGCTGGTCATTCCCATCGAGGCGCTGGCCGCAGGCCATGTGCTCAATGCCTGGTTCCCGCAGGTCGACAGTTGGATCTTCGCCCTCGCATCGGTACTGCTGCTGGCCTGCACCAACCTGTTCAGCGTGGCCAAGTACGGCGAGTTCGAGTTCTGGTTCGCGATCCTGAAAGTCACCGCGATCCTGGGCTTCATCGGCCTCGGTTTTGCCGCGCTGATGGGCTGGCTGCCCAACCGCGAAGTCAGCGGCCTGAGCACACTGATGAGCGAGCACGGCGGTTTCGCGCCCAAAGGCTGGTCGGCGGTGATCGGCGCCTTCATCACCGTGATGTTCAGCTTCATCGGCACGGAAGCGGTGACCATTGCCGCCTCCGAATCCAGCGATCCGGCGCGCAACATCGCCAAGGCCACCCGCTCGGTGATCTGGCGGATCAGCACCTTCTACATCCTGTCGATCTTCGTGATCATCTCAGTGGTGCCGTGGAACGATCCGCAGCTTGCGGTGGTGGGCTCCTACCAGCGTGCGCTGGAGATCATGAACATCCCCAATGCCGCGTTCATGGTCGACCTGGTGGTGCTGATCGCCGTGACCAGTTGCATGAACTCGTCGATCTACATCGCCTCGCGGATGATGTTCTCGCTGGCCAAGCGCGGCGACGCGCCCGCCATGCTCAAGCGCACCTCGAAGGTCGGCGTGCCGCGTGCTGCAGTGTTCGGCAGCACGCTGATCGGGGCTGCCATCGCCATCCTCAACTACTTCGCGCCCAAGGGCGTGTTCGAGTTCCTGCTCGCCAGCTCCGGCGCCATCGCCCTGTTGGTGTACCTGGTGATCGCCATCTCGCAGTTGCGCATGCGCCGGCGCCTGGAGCGCGAGAGCACGGAACTGAAGTTCCGCATGTGGCTGTTCCCCTGGCTGACCTGGGGAGTGATCGTGTTCATCAGCTGCGCGTTGGCGGTGATGATGTATACCGAGGAGCACCGTGCAGAGGTCAGTGCAACACTGAGCCTGGCGATCGTGATCTCCTTCCTCGGCATCGTCACCACGCGCGGGCATGGCCGCAAGGTGGTGGTGCGGTCGATGGGGTAGCAGGGCGGATGTTACGGGTCATGACGAGGGGCGCCTGGACTAGGCGCCCTTCTGTCATGGGCCACAGCATCCTAGGAGCGGTCCGACATTTCCGGCGCGTTCCCTTGGATAGGCTTCCTGGCTTCGAACAATGCCAGGAGCCCTTCGATGAAAGACCACCCGCAACATGACAATGCAACCGCCTCTGCGCCTTCCAGGGATGAGCGCTTCGATGAGGTCGTGACCCTCATCCACTCGGCACGGCAACGCTGCATGCAGGCCGTCAACACACAGCTCATCGAGCTGTACTGGCAGGTCGGTGCCTACATCAGCCGCAAGATCGAGAATGCCGAGTGGGGCGACGCCGTGGTCAGCCAGTTGGCCGGACACCTGGCGCGCACGCAGCCAGGGTTGCGTGGGTTCACGCGCCGTAACCTCTTCCGTATGCGCCAGTTCTACGAGACCTATCGCCATGAGGAGAAAGTGTCAGCACTGCTGACACAATTGCCCTGGACCCAGAACCTGACGATTCTCAGCCAAAGCAGGCGCCCCGAAGAACGTGAGTTCTACCTGCGCATGGCAATTCAGGAGAAGTGGTCGAGTCGCGAACTGGAGCGCCAGATGAAAGCCGCGCTGTTCGAGCGCAGCGTTGCCGACCCGCTCAAGGCCTCGGCCTCCCTCGCCCAGGCCCACCCGCAAGCCCTGTCGGTGTTCCGTGACGCTTACATGCTGGATTTCCTCGACCTTCCCGAAGCACATGCCGAAGCCGATTTGCACAAGGGCCTGCTGCAGCGCTTGAAGGACTTTCTCGTGGAGCTTGGCCGCGACTTCTGCTTCGTCGGCTCCTCAATACCTGTCTAAACGCCAGCCCAACTGTTGTAGGAGCGGGCTTGCCCGCGAACACGGGCGTAGCCCGTGCCAGGCGGCGCGGTGTCTTTTTCGCGGGCAAGCCCGCTCCTACAGCTATCACCACTCGTCAAATAATCAATTGACGAATATCAAAATCACTATTAGCTTAACCATTAAATCGAACAATAAATATCGCACAGCGATACGTGAGGCTTGAATTGTACGATCCATTGGTTGATGCGAACCCAGGCCGGGCCCAGCCCCATGCGCCGTCCTATTGGGCCGATACCGCAGGTTCGCCGGTCGCCGACGATGGCCCGGTGCGTGGCAACGAAGACGTCGAAGTGGCGATCATCGGTGCCGGCTACACCGGCCTCAGTTGCGCGCTGCACCTGGCTCGCGAGCACGGGGTGCGGGCGGTGGTGCTGGAGGCGAACCAGACCGCCTGGGGTTGCAGCGGACGCAATGGCAGCTTCGCGCGCATTTCCGGTGGCCGCGTGCCGCTGGCTGCGCTGATCGAGCGCTACGGCGCCGACACCGCGCGCCAGTACTTCAACGAGATGCGCCAGGCGCTGGACACCACCCGCGCCCTGATCCGCGACGGCAACATCGACTGCGACGCGCAGCCCGATGGCGTGTACAAGGTCGCCAGCAAGGCCATCCACGTCGAGTCGCTCAAGCGCGAAATGGGCCTGTACAACGACCTGCTCGACTACCCGGCCCACTTCGTCGAAGCCGCCGACCTGCAGTCGGTGCACGCCGGTGCCGAGTCATTCGGTGCACTGCACATGCCCGACGGCTTCAGCATGCATCCGCTGAAACTGGCCTGGGGCGTACAGCGCATGGCCCGCGAGGCTGGCGCGCGGGTGCACACCGGCTCGCCGGTCACCGCCTGGACCAGCAGCGCGCAGGGCCATCGCCTGGTCACGCCAGGCGCGGTGATCACCGCGCGCAAGGTGGTGGTCGCCACCAACGGCTACACCTCGCGCCAACTGCACCCGGCACTGACCGGGCGGATCCTGCCGGTGCACTCGCAGATCATCGTCACCCGGCCGATGAGCGCCGCCGAGAAGCAGGCCAGCCTGCCGGGTGCCGACTGCATGTTCGATACCCGCAACCTGCTGTTCTATTACCGCCGCCTGCCAGACGACCGCATCCTCTTCGGCGGTCGCAGCGCAGTGAACGGCCGCGACGCGGAAAACCCGCTGCACCGCGAGCGCCTGCTGGCGGCGCTGTGTCGCAAGTTCCCGGCGCTGCAGGGCATCGACGTGGATTACAACTGGGGCGGCTGGGTCGCGGTGACCAACAACTCGCTGCCGCACTGCTACCCGGTCCAGGGCGTGGCCAATGCCTACACCGGCGGCGGTTATGCCGGCAGTGGCGTGTCGTTCTCGCTGCAGACCGGCAAGCGCCTGGCGCAGATGGCCTGCGGCGAAGCCCGGCCCACGCCGGTGCCGTTCCTGCACCAGGCGCCCAAGCCGTTCCCGTTCCAATCCTTCCTGCGTGTTGGCCAGCGCATGGCCTACGCCTGGTATCGCTTCAAGGACGCCGAGCGTGCGTCCGTCTAACTGGAGAGCGTCATGATCTATAGCGAGTACCTTATCGACGGTGAGCTGGTGCGCGGGCAGGGCGACGAGTCGCCGATCCTGGCGCCAGCCGACGAGCGTGTGCTGCATGTGCTGGCCGATGCCTCGCCTGCCCAGCTGGATGCCGCCGTCGATGCCGCCGAGCGTGCCTTCACCGGTTGGGCGCGCACGCCACCGCGTCAGCGCGGCTACCTGCTGCTCAAGCTGGCCGAGCGCATCGAGGCCGACGCCCAGGCGCTCGGCACCCTGGAAAGCCAGAACTGCGGCAAGCCGCTGCAAAAGGCGATTGGCCACGAAGTGCCGGCGGTCGCCGATGTGTTCCGCTTCTTCGCCGGGGCCGCGCGTTGCCTGCCGGGCAGCGCCGCTGGTGAATACGTCGCCGGCAGCACCAGCATGATCCGTCGCGATCCGCTCGGCGTGGTCGGGCTGATCGCGCCGTGGAACTACCCATTGCTGATGGCAGCCTGGAAGCTGGCCCCGGCCCTGGCCGCCGGCAACACCGTGGTGTTCAAGCCGTCCGAGCTGACGCCACTGAGCGCCCTGTACCTGGCGCGGCTGTGTGCCGAGATCTTCCCGCGCGGGGTGGTCAACATTCTTTCCGGGCGCGGTGCCACCCTCGGCGCGCAGCTCAGCGCCCATCCCAAGGTGCGCATGGTGTCGGTCACCGGCGACATCGCCACCGGCCAGGCCGTGGTCCGCGCCGCCGCCGGCAACCTCAAGCGTACCCACCTGGAGCTGGGCGGCAAGGCGCCGGTACTGGTGTTCGCCGATGCCGACATCCCGGCAGCCGTGCGCATGATGCGTACCGGCGGCTACTACAACGCCGGGCAGGACTGCACCGCGGCCTGCCGTGTGTATGTCGCCGAATCGGTGCGCGAGCAGTTCCTCGAACAACTGGTCGCTGAGGTCTCGACGCTGCGTACCGGTCACCCGGAAGATCCGGCCAGCGACTTCGGCCCGCTGATCAGCCGTCGCCAGCAGGAGCGCGTGCAGGGCTTCGTCGACCGTGCCGCGGCGCTGGCGCATGGCGAAGTACTGGTTGGCGGCAAGGTTCCCGACGGCCCGGGTTTCTTCTTCCAGCCGACCGTCATCGCCGGCGTGCGCCAGGACGACGAGATCGTGCAGAAGGAAGTGTTCGGGCCGGTGGTGTCGGTCACCGCCTTCGACGATGAGGAGCAGGTGCTGGCCTGGGCCAACGAAAGCGAATACGGCCTGTCGGCCTCGGTGTGGACGCGCGATGTGAAGAAGGCCATGCGCACCGCCAGCCAGCTGCAGTACGGTTGTGTCTGGGTCAACCAGCACATGACACTGGCCACCGAGATGCCCCATGGCGGGCTGCGCCAGTCGGGCTACGGCAAGGACTTGAGCCTGTACGGCCTGGAGGATTACACCAGCGTGCGGCACATCATGATCGACATCGGCTGAGGCCGGGCAACTACACAACAACACAAGAACACAACAACAAGCAGGGATGACTGCAGGACTGGATGTCCATGACGTTTCGCCAACTGTCTAACTACAACAAATGCAGGGGTTGAACATGAAACGATTCGAATGGCGTGCAGGCACCGTGGCGGTATTGCTGGGGCTGTGCACCTGGCAGGCCCACGCGGCCGAAAGCGTGACCTTCGCCGGCTGGGGTGGCGCCTTGCAGGACGCCGAACGCAAGGCGTACCTGGAACCTGCGGCGAAGAACCTGGGTATCGCCGTCAAGGAAGACAACATGGACGGCCTGGCGGCGGTACGCGCCCAGGTGATGTCCGGCAAGCCCAAGTGGGATGTGGTTGAGCTGGCCTCAAACGACTGCATGGTGGCCGAGAAGGAAGGCCTGACCGAGCCGCTGGACTTCTCGGTGATCAAGACCGAGGGCGTCGATCCCAGGTTCTACGGCAAGAACTGGATCGCCAGCCACGCCTACTCGACGGTCCTGGCCTGGAGCACCGAAGGCGGTGCCGCCAAGGCCCAGACCTGGAAGGACTTCTTCGACCCGTCCGTGAAGGGGCCGCGCGCCCTGTACCGCAACCCGTTCACCACGCTCGAAGTGGCGCTGCTGGCCGACGGCGTGGCGCCCAAGGATCTCTACCCGCTGGACGTCGAGCGCGCCTTCAAGGTGCTCGAGCGGATCAAGCCGCAGGTGGTCAACTGGTGGAGCAGCGGCACCGACTCGGCGCAGTTGCTGCGCAGCCACGAGGTGGACTTCCTGGCCATCTGGGCCTCGCGCGTCGAGGACCTGAAGAAGGCCGGTCAGCCGGTGGACTACACCTATGACAAGGCGCTGCTCGACTATGACTGCGTGGTGGTGCCCAAGGGTGCCCCGAACAAGGCCCAGGCCATGAAGCTGATCGCGCAGATCATGTCGCCGCAAAGCCAGGCCATGCTTGCCACGCTGATTCCCAACCCGCCGGTCAACAGCAAGGCCTTCGACACCGGCATCATCCCGGCGGACCTGGCGAGCAAGCTGCCGACAGCACCCGCGAACGTCGACAAGGTGGCCTTCTTCGACCCGGCCTGGTGGCAAGGTCGCCAGGCCGAACTCCAGCAACGTTTCGACCTGTTCATCCAGAACTGATCGACCTTTCCGCGCCCTGTGCAAGCGGGGCGCACCTGGAGAAAAGCACATGCACAAACACCTGATCAAAGGCGCTGCGTTCAGCCTCCTGGCCAGCGCACTGTTCGCCGCCACGGCACATGCCGACGGCGGTATCACCTTCGCCGGCTGGGGTGGCGCCCTGCAGGATGCCGAGCGCAAGGCGTACCTCGAACCTGCCGCCAAGGCGCTGAACATTGCCATCCGCGAAGACAACATGAACGGCCTGGCCGCCGTGCGCGCCCAGGTGATGTCAGGCAAGCCGAAGTGGGACCTGGTCGAACTGGGCATCACCGACTGCGTGCAGGCCGAGAAAGAAGGGCTGTCCGAGCCGCTGGACAAAAGCGTGATCGACACCCGCGACATCGACCCGGCCGTGGTCGGCAACAACTGGATCGCCAGCCATGCCTACGCCTCGGTGGTGGCTTGGGCCAAAGACACCGGCAAGCCGGTGGCCCAGACCTGGCAGGCGTTCTTCGACCCCAATGTCAAAGGCGCGCGGGCCATGTACACCAAGCCCTGGCAAACGCTGGAGGCCGCGTTGATCGGCGATGGCGTGGCCCCGGCGCAGCTGTATCCCCTGGACATCGACCGCGCGTTCAAGGCCCTGGAGCGGATCAAGCCGCAGGTCGTCAACTGGTGGAGCGCCGGTGCCGACTCGGCGCAATTGCTGCGCAGCCGCGAGGTGGACTTCCTGGCGATCTGGAACGGGCGCGTGGCCGAGGTGGCCAAGTCCGACGACGCGGTCGACTACAGTTTCGATGGCGCCATCCTCAGCTATGACTGCCTGATCGTGCCGCGCGGTGCGCAGAACAAGGACCTGGCCATGCGCGTGATCAACCAGATCATGCAGCCGACCAGCCAGGCGACGCTGGCGACCTTGATCCCCTACGCGCCGGTCAACAGCCGCGCCTACGAGGTCGGCCTGATCAGCGCCGAGCAGGCCAGCCGCCTGCCGACCTCGCCGCAGAACATTGCCAAGGTGGCGAAGATCGACCCGCATTGGTGGGTGCAGAACCAGCAGGCGGTGCAGCAGCGTTTCGAGTTGTTCATCGCCCACTAGGACGAGGCGGGCCGTGCTGGCCCGCGTCATAACCCGTGTTCCGTGCCGCTTGCGGCCCCGAGTCTGACCATGTCTGAAGATACGAAGCTCTCGACCTCCATCGACATCGAGCATGTCACCAAGACCTACGGCAGCTTTGCCGCGCTCGATGACGTCTCCCTGAACATCCGCAGTGGCGAGTTCCTGTCGCTGCTGGGCTCGTCCGGTTCGGGCAAGACCACCTTGCTGATGGCCCTGGCCGGCTTCGTGCGCCCGGACGTCGGCAGCATCCGCTTCGGCGGGCGGGAAATGGTGTTCGAGCCGCCGCACAAGCGCGACCTGGGCATGATGTTCCAGAACTACGCACTGTTCCCGCACATGAACGTGTTCCAGAACGTCGCCTACCCGCTGAAGCTGCGCGGCTACAGCCGTGACGAAATCCGCAAGCGAGTTGGCGAGGCGCTGGAGATGGTCGAGCTGGACAAGCTGGTCGGGCGGCGCATCGACGAGATGTCCGGTGGCCAGCGCCAGCGCATCGCCCTGGCCCGGGCGATCGTCTTCGAGCCGAAGATCCTGCTGATGGACGAGCCGCTGTCGGCGCTGGATAAACGCCTGCGCGAAACCATGCAGCTGGAGATCCGTCGCCTGCACGAGCGCCTCGGCATGACCGTGGTCTATGTCACCCATGACCAGCGCGAGGCACTGACCATGTCCGACCGCATCGCGGTGATGAGCCAAGGGCGGATCCAGCAGATCGACACCCCCGAAAGCCTCTACGAACGCCCGGCCAATCGCTTCATCGCCGAGTTCGTCGGCGAGTCGTCGTTCCTGCCGGTGGCCATGCGCGAGGGCAGGGCATGGTTCCGCGACCAGCCGTTGCAGGCGGTGTTCAGCGAAGGCTGCCTGAACAACCCGAGTATCCTCCTGCGCCCCGAGAAACTGCGCTTCGTCGATGACGGCCAGCAGGGCCTGAACCTGTTCCGTGGGCAGGTCCACGACGTCATCTACCAGGGCGAAAGCCAGTTGCTGCAAGTGGACCTGGGCGAAGGCACGCAGGTGTCGATCCGCCGCCCCTCGCGCAGTTCCTCCGGTGACCGCCTGCCGACGCGTGGCGATCACGTGGTGCTCGGCCTGCACCCGCAGGACAGCCTGATCGTGGGGGACTCGGCATGACTGCGCTCAACCTGCAAGGCGCGCTGCATGGCCAGGCCCTGCAACGCGCGGGCAAGCGCCACGGCTGGTTCCTGCTCTCGCCGATGCTGCCGGCGCTGCTGCTGGTGCTGGTGACCTTCGTGCTGCCGATCGGCTGGCTGTTCGGCCTGTCGCTGTTCGATGCCGACGGCAACCTCAGCGCCGAGAACTACACGCGCCTGCTGCAACCGATCTACGTGCTGGCGTTCACCCAGACCTTCAAGATCGCGCTGATCGTGACGGTGGTCTGCGTGCTGCTGGGCTACCCCTACGCCTACTTCATGGTCCACGCGCCGCGCCGCCTGGCAGGCCTGGCGATGGCGCTGCTGCTGATCTCGCTGTGGACCTCGCTGCTGGTGCGCACCTACGCCTGGCTGGTGCTGCTGCAGCGGCGCGGCCTGGTCAACGACGTGCTGACCTCGCTGGGCATCGTCGACACGCCGCTGGCGCTGGTGCACAACCTCACCGGCACGGTGATCGGCATGACCCACATCATGCTGCCGTACATGGTGCTGCCGTTGTATGCGGCGATGAAGAGCATCAACCCGCTGTACCTGCAGGCCGCCTCGACCTTCGGTGCATCGCCGACGCGGGCGTTTCGCGATGTGTTCCTGCCGCTGTCGCTGCCGGGGCTGGCTGCGGGCGCGACCTTGGTGTTCGTGCTCAGCCTGGGCTTCTACGTGACCCCGGCGCTGCTCGGGGGCGGCAAGGTGCAGATGCTGTCGATGCGCATCGAGAGCGATGTGTCGATGTACGCCAACTGGGGCGCTGCCTCGTCGCTGGGCGTGGTGCTGCTGGTGGCCACCCTGGTGATCCTGTTCATCGTCAAGAAGATCGCCGGCCTGGGCCGGCGCAGCGAGTGAAGCCATGAACCGACCCCTGAACCACTGGCTGGGCCTGGCCGCCCGCCGCGCCTGGCTGTACCTGCTGGTGCTGGCGATCATGGTGTTCCTGCTGACGCCAACCCTGATCGTGTTGCCGATGTCGCTGTCGGATGCGCGCTACCTGAGCTTTCCGCCCAAGTCGCTGAGCCTGCAGCCGTTCTTCAGCTACTTCGCCTCGATCGAGTGGCAGAGCGCAACGCGCATCTCGCTGATCACCGCGACCCTGACCATGATCCTGGCCACCACCCTGGGCACCGCGGCGGCCTACGCCCTGCACAACAGCCAGCAACGCTACCTGGGCCTGCTGCGCGGGCTGATGATGGCGCCGATGATCGTGCCGTCGATCTTCATCGCCATCGGCCTGTTCTTCGTCTACGCGCGGCTGGACCTGAACAACAGCATCCCGGGCCTGGTGCTGGCGCACACGTTGTTGGCGCTGCCGTACGTGATCATCAACGTCGGTGCCGGGCTCAAGACCTACGACATGACCCAGGAACACGCCGCCTGCATTCTGGGCGCCAGCCGCCTGCGTGCATTCTTCGACGTGACCCTGCCGCAGATCCGCTTCTCGGTGGTGTCTGCGGCCATGCTGGCGTTCGCCGTGTCGCTGGATGAGGCGGTGATCTCGCTGTTCATCAGCGGCGGCGACAGCGCCACGCTGACCAAGCGCATGTTCAGCTCGCTGCGTTCGGAGATCGATCCGCTGATCGCCGTGGTCGCCACTTTGATGACCCTGTTGTCGATCATCATGCTGGCGGTCAGCCTCACTGCGCAGCGACGCGCCCAGCGCCGGAGCGAGTCATGAGCCTGCGCCTGCCGGGCGCCAGTGGCGCGCCGCTGAGTTTCAGCTGGAATGGCCGGCGCCTGCAGGCCCTGGCCGGCGACAGCGTCGCCCAGGCACTGCTGGCCAACGGCATTCGCGGCCTGGCCTGGACGCGCAAGGCGCACCGGCCCATGGGCTTGTCGGGGCTCTACACCACGGGCGTGCTGGCGCGGGTCGATGGTGTACCCAACGTGCGCCTGGACCAGTGCCTGGTGCGCGAGGGCATGCAGGTCAGCCGACAGAACAGTTGGCCGAACCCGCGTTTCGACCTGCTGCGCCTGGCACGGCTGGTGCCGTCCGGCTGGATCAAGGGCGGGTTCGAACAGAGCAACCTGGTGCCCAGCGGCGGTCGACTGTTCCAGCACTGGGAGGCATTGCTGGCGTTCCTGGCCGGTGTGGCCGAGCCCGCCGACCAGGGCTTCGCCGGCCCACCTCCGGTCGGCCAGCGGCTGCGCGCCGAGGTGCTGGTGATCGGCGCCGGGCCTGCTGGCTGCGCAGCGGCCAACCGCGCCGCGCAGGAGGGGCGCGAGGTGCTGCTGGTGTCCCGTGGCGAGTCGCCCGCGCGGTATGCCCGGCAAGCCGGTGCTGCGCTGGCGCCGCTCGATCCGCGGGTGCGCTGCCTGTTCGGCGTTGAGGTGTTCGGTGCCTACCGTGAAGGTCGCCTGCTGCTCGGTGCGCCGATCGATCCCGCACGCGGCGCGGTGGCGCTGGAGGCCGACGAGGTGATCCTGGCCACCGGGCGCAGGGTGGTGCCGACTCTGGTCCCCGGTGCCTGGTTGCCCGGGGTGATGGATGCGCGCACGGCGCTGGCACTGGCTGCCGACCGACGCATTGCGCCGGGCAAATCGGTGGTCGTGCTTGGCGACGGACAGCAGCAGGCCCTGGCCAATCGCCTGCGTCAGCTGGGTGTGCAGGTGGTGGCGGTGGCCGAGGTCGCTGAGCTGCAGCGGGTCATTGGGCACAACCGGGTCAGGGCTGTGCAACTCGAGCGCCTGCAGCCCTGCGATGCGCTGGTGTTGGCCGGCCCCGGGCTGTTCGACGACAGCCTGAGCTTCCAGGCCTCGGCCAGCGGGCGGCTGCAATTGGTCGGCGCGCGTTCTTCGCTGCGCCGCGCAGGCAGTGCCGCCGAACCCGACCCGGCGCTGGCCCCCGCCCAGGACGCAGCCGTGCTGCTGTGTCCGTGCTTCGATGTGTCCGGACGCGAGGTCGATGAACTGCTGGAGCAAGGCATCGACGACCTGGAGGTGATCAAGCGCCTGACCTCCTGCGGCATGGGCCCGTGCCAGGGCCAACCGTGCTGGGACTCGCTGCGAGCCTACGTCGCCGGACGCCTCGGCGTGCCCGTGCTGCAACTGGCGCGGCCGACCCTGCGCCCGCCGCGCCGGGCCCTGACCGTGGCCCAGGCTGCTGGTCTTTGCGACGTCGTGGAGCCACTGCAATGAACCTGAATGCCCCGCTGCCCAAGCGTTGCAGCATCCTTATCGTCGGCGCCGGTATCCAAGGCCTGTCGCTGGCGTTCAACCTGGCCGAGCGCGGTGTGCGCGACATCCTCGTGCTGGATGCCGGCTATTGGCAGGGCGGTGCGTCGGGACGTAACGGCACCCTGATCCGTGGCGCCTTCAGCTCGGTGGAGTGGACGCGCTTCTTTGCCTACTCCAACCAGCTCTGGCATGGCCTGTCGCGGCGCCTGGGCGAGAACGTCATGTACTCGATGCGCGGCTACAGCATGATCGGCGAGCGCACGGCCACCGCCGAACTGCTGCACCGCACCCGCGAAGTGCACCGCGAATGCGGCATCGATTCGCAGTTGCTCGACCCGGCACAGTTGCGCAACGTGCTGCCGGCCCTGGCCCACGAGCGGGTCAGCGCCGCCCTGCACCTGCCGGGCAGCGGCGTGGCGCCGCACCATGCGGCGATGCATGCCTATCACAAGGCCTGCGAGCGCTTGGGCGTGACCCTTCGCTATCGCACGCCGGTCGCTGCCATCGACCGCAGCGCTGGCCGTGTCAGTGGCGTGCGGGTAGGGGAGCAGCGCATCGATGCCGACGTCGTCGTGCTGGCTGGCGGTGCCAACAGCAATGCCCTGGCGCAGATGGCCGGGGTGCCGCTGGAGGGTTACCCGATGCGCCTGGAAGCCATGGCCCTGGAGCCGACCCGCCCGCTGATCGGCCCTGCCGTGGCCCTGCTCGACCGGCTCTGCTACATGCACCAGACCGCCCGCGGCGAAGTGGTGGGCGGCGCCGAGGTGGCCGAGCGCCCGCAGGACACCCTCAATGCCGACGTCCCGGTGATGGCCGCGACCGCCAAGGCCTACATGGAGATGTTCCCGCAACTGGGCCAGGCGCGTATCCTTCGCCAGTGGGCCGGGCTGGTCCACATTTCGCCCGATTTCGGGCCATTGCTGGGGGCGCACCCCGCCTTGCCGGGGCTGTTCGTCAGTGCCGGCTGGTGCTACGGCCATGCCGGGGCGCCGGCGGCCGGCGAGCTGCTGGCCAGGGCCATCGTCGAAGGGACGGTGGACGAACGCATGAAACCCTTCGCTGTCGAGCGCTTCGTACAAGGGCGTCCGGTGGTCGAGCCGGGCATCGTGCTGAGTCATTTCGAATGAACAACCGTGAATGGGAGCATCCTTTCGCGGCGGCCGAGCCGGCCGTCCGGGTTGCCTCCCTCAGAGCTGTCAGAAAAGGATCGAACGCCATGAGCGCCGCTGAAGAATCGCCCCTGTTCGTCACCGCCCTGTCCAAGGGGCTGGCGGTCGTCACTGCGTTTCGCAGTGGCCGGCCGAGCATGAACCTGGTCGAGCTGGCCGAAGCCACGGGCCTGAACAAGAGCACGGTGCAGCGCTCGGTGTACACCCTCGAAACCCTCGGCTACCTGGCCAAGGATGCCGTGACCAAGCGCTATCGCCTGACCCCGCGTTCGCTCGACCTGGGCTCTGGCTACCTGCAGACCAGCGAGCTGGTCGAGCGCGCCAACCCCTACCTGCACGAGCTCAACCGCGACACCGGCGAGAGCTGCAACCTGCTCGAGCCCTGCGGCATGGACATGCTCTACGTGGCACGTTTCCCCAGCCACAAGCAGATCCCGATCCACGTGCCGCTGGGCCGTCACCTGCCGATGTACTGCACCGCCGCGGGCCGTGCCTACCTGGCGGCGCTGCCGGAGCGCGAGAGCGAGGCCATCCTCGATGCCTCGCAACTGATGGCGCACACCTCCAGCACCGTGACCGACCGCGAGCGCCTGCGCGAGATCATCGCCAATGCGCGCAAGGACGGCCATGCCTTCGCCAGCGAACAGTACTACGTCGGTGACATCAGCGTGGCGGCGGCGGTGGTCAATGCCGATGGCTACCCGCTGGGCGCGGTCAACGTCGCCGTGCCGCTGGGGCGCTGGAACCTGGAGGATGCCAGGAAGGACCTGGCGCCGAAGGTGATCAACACCGCGCGCTCCATTGCCAGTGCGGTGCGCAGCCTGCGTCCCTTGACCTGATCGATTCCCCGTAAACCGGGGTCGCTGCGCGCCCCAATCGCGGGACTAGCCCGCTCCCACACGGACAGCTCCCGTCTGTAGGAGCGGGCTTGCCCCGCGATGGGCCTCGCAGCAACTCCACCCATGCCAACGCACCCTCGTATGCGTGACGGCCCCCGTTTGTCCGAAATAACCTGGAGTCCCCATGTCCATCCAACGTTTCCAGCCCAACAACAACCGCCTCAGCCACGCGCTGGTGCACAACGGCATCGTCTATGTCACCGGCCAAGTACCGGCCGACCGTACCCAGGACGTGCGCGGCCAGACCGCCCAGGTGCTGGCGCGCATCGACGAGTTGCTGGCCGAGGCCGGCTCCGACAAGTCGCACATCCTTTTCGCCCAGGTGTGGCTCAAGCACGCCGTGCAGGATTTTGCCGAAATGAACGCCGCCTGGGACGCCTGGGTGCCGAAGGATGCACTGCCGGCCCGTGCCACGGTCGAGGCCAACCTTGCTGCCGAGAACATCCTCGTTGAAATCGCCGTTCAGGCCGCGGTCAAGGAGTAAGGTCATGGCGACGATCAAGCATCTGATCCACGGCGAGCCGGTCGCGAGCGGCGGGCGCACCGCCGAGGTGTTCAACCCGGCCACCGGCCAGGTCATCCATCAACTCGAACTGGCCAACCGCGCCACCGTGCAGGCGGCCATCGACTCGGCCAAGGCCGCGTTCCCGGCGTGGCGCAACACGCCACCGGCCAAGCGCGCGCAGGTGATGTTCCGCTTCAAGCAGCTGCTGGAGCAGAACGAGGCGCGTATTGCACAGATGATCAGCGAAGAGCATGGCAAGACGATCGAGGATGCCGCTGGCGAACTGAAGCGCGGGATCGAGAACGTCGAGTTCGCCTGCGCAGCGCCCGAGATTCTCAAGGGCGAGTACAGCCGCAATGTTGGCCCGAACATCGACGCCTGGTCCGACTTCCAGCCCCTGGGCGTGGTGGCTGGCATCACGCCGTTCAACTTCCCGGCGATGGTGCCGCTGTGGATGTATCCGCTGGCCATCGTCTGCGGTAATGCCTTCATCCTCAAACCGTCGGAGCGTGATCCGAGCTCGACCCTGTACATCGCCCAACTGCTGCATGAGGCTGGCCTTCCCAAGGGCATTCTCAATGTGGTGCATGGCGACAAGGAAGCGGTGGATGCGCTGATCGAGGCGCCGGAAGTCAAGGCCCTGAGCTTCGTTGGTTCGACGCCGATCGCTGAATATATCTATGCAGAAGGCACCAAGCGCGGCAAGCGCGTGCAGGCGTTGGGCGGCGCGAAGAACCACGCGGTGCTGATGCCGGATGCCGAGTTGGACAACGCGGTCAACGCGCTGATGGGCGCCGCCTACGGCTCGTGCGGCGAGCGCTGCATGGCGATCTCGGTGGCAGTGTGCGTGGGTGACCAGGTTGCCGATGCGCTGATCGCCAAGCTGCAGCCGCAGATCAAGGCCCTGAAGATTGGTGCCGGCACCCAGTGTGGGTTGGACATGGGGCCGCTGGTGACGGCGGCTGCGCGTGACAAAGTGCTGGGTTATATCGACGATGGCGTGGCGGCTGGCGCCGAACTGGTGGTCGATGGTCGCGGTTTCTCGGTGGCGGGCAACGAGAACGGCTACTTCGTTGGCGGTACCTTGTTCGACCGGGTGACGCCGCAGATGCGCATCTACCAGGAAGAAATCTTCGGGCCAGTGCTGTGCGTGGTGCGAGTGCAGAGCCTGGAGCAAGCCATGCAACTGATCAACGATCACGAATACGGCAATGGCACCTGCATCTTCACCCGCGACGGCGAAGCTGCGCGGCTGTTCTGCGACGAGATCGAGGTAGGCATGGTGGGTGTGAACGTGCCGCTGCCGGTGCCGGTGAGCTACCACAGCTTTGGTGGCTGGAAGCGCTCGCTGTTTGGCGACTTGCATGCCTATGGGCCGGACGGTGTGCGCTTCTATACCCGGCGCAAGGCGATTACCCAGCGCTGGCCGCAGCGCAAGAGCCACGAGGCGTCGCAGTTCGCGTTCCCTAGCCTTTGAGGGTGATCTGACTGGCGCTTTCGCGGGCAAGCCCGCTCCTACAGGGTTACCCTCTGTGGGAGCGGGCTTGCCCGCGAAAGGGCCCGTCAAGCCACCACAACACTCAGCTACGACACGCCAGCAACGCCAGCAAATGCTCGGCAAAAATCTCCGGCCGCCCTTCGAACAACCGCTGCAACGGCTTCCCACTCCCCAAATGCGCATACAGCGCGCCACGCTGCGCCGGCTCGCTCACCATGCGCACCGCCGCCTCGATGTACTGCTCCACCGTCGCGGCAATGGTCCACGCCGGCAACCCCGCCCGCCTGAACAACCCCTCGTCGATATGCTCGAACACCTCCGGCCCGGTCTTGCACACCCCCGGCAACCCCAAGGTGAACGCGTCGATGATGCCGTTGGTGTTGCCGAACGGAAACGGGCTGAGGAACAGGTCGCAATGGTCGAAGGTGTCCAGGTACTGCGCATAAGGCTGGTGCGGGTGCACCACGGCATCCGGGACATAGCGGCGGATCAGGCGCTGCAGCTGCGGATAGAGCAACCCCTGCGCCTGGCCGATGAGAAAGTGCAGGCGCACGCGGCGGCCATGGCGCTCGCGGCTGCGCTCGACGATCTGCTGGCAGGCCTGGAGAAATTTCGGGTTGAGCTTCATGGTGGTGGCCGCCACGGCAATGGCCACCTCGGGGCTGTCGAGGCGTTCGCGGGCACCGAGCCTGACCTCGATCGCCGAGGGCCGGTACGGCTGGCCGTCGCTGGGCAACAGCAGCAGGCGCTCGCTGAAGCACGCAGGGTCGCCGACGAAGTCCTCCTCGACACTGATGTAGTCCACATGCCGCGAGCCGGTGGTCGCCGGGTGCCCGAGCGCCGCCACCTGCAACGGCGCCAGGCGCAGGTTGGCGACGAACAGGGTAAGCGGGAACATGCCGACACTGGGCATGTACAGCACCTGCGGTCGCATCTCGTTGGCGAGGGCGCGCACCTGGCGCACACAGACGAGCAGGTCGTCCGGGGCCTCGAACTCGATGAAGCGGTCGAACACCTTGCGCCCCAGCTCATCGACATTACTGGCATAGCCGACCGCCCACAGCTCGAAATGCAGGCGGGCTGCCTCCAGGGTGCGCGAGTGGGTGCGGTAGATCGAATGCGCGCCGGAAAACCATTCCAGCACCACCAGCATGCGCGGCTTGCCCTGGCGTGTGCTGGTGGGCGCAGGCAGCGAGACGATGCCTTCGGCGTCCAGCTTGCGCTCGATCAGGCGGCAGATCGAACGCTTGATGCGGTGGCGCTGCGGCAGGTCGGCGTAGCTGCAGTGCATGTACACGTCGTGGATGATCGCCAGCGGCAACTGATCGAGGCTGTCGAGGCTGTCCAGCCGCTCGGGCAGCCAGGCCAGCAGCGCCTCGCGCTTGGAGTGCGCCGCAGGCGTGCCGAGAAAACGCGGCGACAGCAGGGCCATGAACAGCGCCATCGCCAGTTGCGGGTTCTGCGTCCACAGCAGCTCCACATCCAGCGGCAACTGCGACTCCGGTGAGTAGAGGATGCAGAACTTCACCAGTTGCTCCGGCGCCACCTCGAAGCGCTGGCTGTCCTGGCCGTGCAGGTTGAGGGTGCGCAGGATGTGGTCGGCGTTGATGAAAGCGCTGGCGGCGAACAGCGCCGACAGCCAGCGCTGGAAGTTGATCAGCTGGTCGAAGCCACCGGGGCTGATCTGGAACTGCGGGTCGCTGAACAGCGCGCTGATCGCGCAGGTCAGGCGCGTCAGCACGTGGGCTTCGAGCTCGTCCTCCGGCAGGGCCGGCGACACCGACAGCCTGAACTGCCCGGACAGCTTGCCGTAGTGGCGGTCGATGATCAGCAGCAGGCGCACCAGCTCGCGCGCCGCCTCTTCGTGCTGGCGCGTGTAGCAGAGCTGCTCGAAGTGTTCCAGGGCGAATGGGGTCTGGTTCATCACGGGCCTCAGTCTTGCGCGAGCGTGTCGTCGCCGAGCAGGGCCAGGTCCAGGTGGATCTGGTCGAGCTGCGGCTGCAACGGCGTTTGCCGGTAGTCAGGGTAGAGCACCTGGCTCCAGTTGGCGTAAGCCATCTCTTTATGCTGGTAGCCACGCACATCGGCGCTGCTGCGCTCGAGCAGCGTGGCGTTGACCCGCCCGCCCAGGCGCTGCACCACCGCGCCGCCGTTGGCGGTGAGGGTGGTGCTGTCGCTGCCGCGGACGATATAGGCGCCGCTGTTGCTGTCGGCATCGATCAGCAGCACACCGTCGTCGACCTGCAGCAGGTTGCTGCCGCTGGCGAAGTTCAGCGCCGTACCGCTGTCGCTGCGGGCGGTGACGGTCAGGTTGCCCTGGCCCGTGCTGATCAAGCTGTTGGCGCCAGTGCCCGAGCCGTTGAAGGTGATGCCAGTGGCGCCGTTGCTGCCGGTGCCGCTCAGGCTGATATCGCCACCTGCCGACTGGATCATCACACCGTTGGGCCCGGTGCGCAGGAACACGCCGTTGCCGTTGGCGCCGCCGTCGCTGCGCCCGTTCAGGCTGATGGCGCCATCCTGGGTGGCGATGGTGACTGAGCTGCTGGCGCTCGAGGGGTAGAAGTGGATGCCGTTGGCTTGCTGCGAATAGCCCTGCAGGCTGATCGAGCCGCTGCCGGTAGCGCGCAGGTCGGTCTGTCCGGTGAGCATGCTGATGCCATGGGCGGCGACCGCGCTACCGTCGAGGCTGAGGGTGCCGTTCTCGACGCTCAGGCGGTTGATGCCACTGCTGTAGAAGTCGATGGCATCGCCTGCAGCGGTGGCGCGACCGACCAGGCTGATGTTGCCGGAGCCGGTGGTCTGGATGACGTTGGTGACGCTGAGCAGGGCGATGCCGTGGTCCAGTTCGTCGTTGTTGGGCGAGTGGAAGTGGCCGTCGAGCAGGATGTTGCCGCCGTTGGAACTGATACGGTTGGTCGAGGCGGTGCCGCTGCCGCCCAGGGCGATGGCGTCGGAGGTGCCGACCGAGTCGCCACGCAGGGTGATGTTGCCGGTGCCGCTGGTGATGGCCACGCCGCGCGAGCTGCCGGTGGAGTTGAGGAAGAGGCCGTAGCCGCCCCAACTGTTGCTGCTGGTGCCGCTGATCAGTACATCGCCGCTGTCGCTGCCCAGGTCGATGGCGGCGCCACGGCCGGAGGGGGCGATGTCCACGCCGCGCCCCGAGGCGCTGGTGCCTTCCAGCACCAGGTTGCCGCTGGCGCTGTTGACGCGGATGTTCGAGTAGTCGCCGCTGGCATCCAGGTAGAGTGCGCGGAACGAACCGGAGCCGGTGTTGATCACCGCGTTGTCGGCCTTGAGCCGCACATCGCCTGCGCTGCTGGCGATGTTGATGCGTGAGCCCGGTGCGTTGGCGTTGCCGTTGCCCGCCGCGATCAGCGCCAGGGCCGGGGTGTTGCCGCCTGTGGTGTTGCCTTCGACGCTGATGTCGCCGGCACTGGTCAGGTTGATCGAGGCGCTGGCGCCGGTGACATTGAGCGCGGTGCCATAGCTGCCGCCGCTGTCGCCGCCCAGCACGATGCGCCCGCCGTTATCGCCGCGCAGGTTGACCGCCCCGGTGCCGGAGGCTGCCACGTAAAGGCCGCGGTTGCTGGCGCTGCTGCCCTTGACCGTGAGCGTACCGCTGCCCACCGCAAGATTCTGCGTGGAGCCTGCGGCGGTGGAGCAGACCAGCACGCCGAACCCTGAAACGGCATTGCCGCTCAAGGTGACATTGCCCGCGCCGCGCGCGGCGATGTTGTTGCTGGTGCTGAACACCCGCGCGCCGTTGCCGCCGCCGAGGTTGTCGGCGCTGATGGCGATCGAGCCTGCGCCGTCGGTGAGCAGGTTGCTGCCGCCGGTGAGGATGAAGGCATCGCCTGTGCCGCTGGTGCTGGCCTGGCGGGCAATGATGTCGATATTGCCGCCACCAGCATCCAGGGTGCTGCCGGAGATGTTCACCGCCGTGGCGCTGGAGCCTGATGCCAAGGTGCTCGAAGTGGCGCCACGGATGCTGATGTCGCCGCCGTTGGTGGTGATCCGCGTACCGTTGCTGATGGCCACGCCGGTGCCGTTGCTGACGTTGGTGCTGGCGTAGCCGTTGACCGGGTCGGCTGCGCTGCCGAGGGTGAGCTTGCCGCCGTTGGTGTTGATGGTGGCGTTGTTAAGGGCGATGGAGCCGTTGCCGCTGTTGTTGAAGTTCGACAGCATCGAGACGTTCAGCGATTTGCCGTCGGCGTTGCTGATGCTGGTGCCGTTCATGTTGACGTTGCGGTGGGCGATCAGCGTCAGGCTGGCATTGCCCCGGGCCTTGACGTTGTCCAGCACGTTGATGTCACCGGAAGTACCCGCCCCGGAAGAGGTCTGCACGATGATATTGGCGCCTTCGCTGAGCGAAGCGTTGAGCGTCGCCGAGCTGAGGTTGGAACTGCGCCCGGCGTTGGGGGTGAATGGGCTGCTGCTGGAGGTGCCATTGCTGGCACCGCTGGTGATGTTGATGTTGAACGGATCGAGCAGCCAGGTGCCGCCCTGGCCCGACGCTGCGGCCAGGTTGACCAGGCCGGTGACGTCCAGCGCGTTGCCGGAGGTCTCGACCAGGCCACCTTTGCCGGCGCCGGCGCCCGTGGCGCTGATCACCCCTTCGAAGCGGGTGCTGTCACGCGACCAGAGGATCACCTTGCCACCGTCGCCGTCGCCCAGTGCGTTGGCCTCGATGCGCGCATCCTCGCCCATGTACGTTGCCGTGGCCTGGTGCAGCGGGCCGCTGCCCTGATAGTCGCCGCCCAGCAGCACGGTGCCGCCGCCAGTGCTGCCGGAAGCATCGATGCGGCCTTGCTCGAACAGGCCGACGTATTCGCCGGTCAGGGTCACGTTGCCGCCATGCTCGCCTGCACCACGGCCGGAGGCGTCGATCACCCCGCTGTTGGCGACCACACCGTTGTCGCCGCCATCCAGGACGATCCGGCCGTTGCGCTGTTGCAGGCTGCGCGCCTCGATCACGCCTTCGTTGTTGACCACGCTGCCGACCATTGCATCGCTGGTGCGTGCGCTCATCAGCACGGTGCCGCCATCGGCTTGCAGCAGACCGCGGTTGGCGACGCTGGCACCGACCGCCGCTTCATCGACCTGCAGGTTGATCAGGCCGTCGCCGTTGTAGTCCAGCGTGATCTTCTCGCCGCCACCGAGTACCACCGAGCCCATCCGCGCGACCACCGCGCCTTCGTTGCGCACCTCGCCACCGAGCAGGGCAACGCTGCCACCGTCGGCGGCGCGCAGGGTGCCCTGGTTGATCACCGCGCCGCGCTGGCCGTCACCCTGGAAGCGCAGGCGCCCGGCCTTGAAGTCGTCGTCGTTGATATCCAGGGTACTGGCGACCAGGCCGCCGACGTTGACCGACGCACCGTTGCCGAACAGCACGCCGCCGGGGTTGATCAGGTACACCTGGCCGTTGGCGTTGAGCTGGCCGAGGATCTGCGAGGCGTCGCTGGCGGTCACCCGGTTCAGCGCCACCGCCGAGGCGTTGGGCTGGTGGAAGTTGACCTGGGCGTCCTTGCCGATGTTGAAACGCTCCCAGGTGGCGATCAACTGCTGGCTGTTCTGGGTCACGTCCAGCACATTGCCGGCCTGGCTGATGCCGCCGCTGCCGGAGGTGATCTGGCCGTTCGTCGGCAGGGCGCCTGCGTCCAGCGCCATGGCGTGCTGCGGCAATAGGCCGTGCACGGCGCAGAGTACCGCCAGGGCCAGGGGGGTAAGTGTCGGTCGTGGGCGACGACGGGAAAGGATGGCGTGCATGGTCGTCTCCTCAGAACGAATAGTTGAAACCGGTGCCGATGGCGTTGATCGTGGTGCCCACGCCCGGCGAGTAGCCGCTGGCAGCAAAGGCGCCGACCACGGCGAAGTTGTAGTTGGCCAGCGACTCGTTCTTCAGCAGCACGTAGTGGGCGAAGATCTCGCTGTTGCGGCTCAGGCGATAGCCCACGCCCAGGGCGTACTGGCGTGCACCCATGCCACTGGTGTCGCACTGGTAACCGGCGGCCGAGATCATCTTGCAATCGCCGGCCAGGGCGCGGGCGTAGCTGGCACGCAGGCGCCAGGCGCCGAGGCGGTGGCTGACGCCGAGCATGTAGGCGCGGCGCTTGTAGTCGGACAGGTCGCTGACGTTGAGGCTGTTGTTCACCACGCCGTCCTCGGAGTAGTGCAGTTCGTCGGCCACCAGCGACAGCTGGGTGTCGCCGAGCTGGTAGCCCAGGCCCAGGCGGTAGCTGTAGTCGTTGGACGAGGTGCCGTCGGTGACATGGGTGTTGCTGCCGACCCCACGCGAGTTGCGGCCAAGGCTGGCGATGCCGAAGTAGTCGACATGGCGCTCGGCGGCCGCCACGGCGGTGAAGCCACCGTTCTGGTAGGTCAGGCTGCCGCCATAGATGTAGCCGTTGTCGACGTCTTCGGCGGCGCGGGTGCCGTTGTTGGAGTAGGCGAGCTTCAGGGTCAGGCCGTTCCACTCAGGCGACCACCAGGCGACCATGCCGGACTGGCGCCGGTTGAACGCGGCATCGGAGCTTTCGCTGCTGTCGGCGCGGCTGGCCGGGCCGTTGACGTTGCTGGCCATGCTGACGTTGAAGCCGGGCGAACCGATGATGTTGTAGTAGGCGCCGGCAGTCTTGCCGTTGAACGGGTCGAGGCTGGTGGTGCTTTCCTTGAGCGGCATGTCCCAGACCCCGTAGAGCAAGGTGCCGTAGCGGTCGTCGTCGAAGGCCACGGCGGAGTTGCGCAGGCGGGTGTTGGGCGAGATCGACTTGGGCGCGGTTTCGTCGCCCGAGAGGGTGTAGTTGACCGAGATGCCGTACTCGAGCTGCCACAGGAAACGCGAGGTGTCGTTGATCGGGATACCCGCGTGGGCGCCGACGTACGAGACGTTGTCGCGGGCGCGCAGGTAGCTGTTCATGTTGCGCCCGTTGGGCGTGGCCAGCTTGCTCTGGTCGGCGGGGGCGGCGCGGGTCGAGTCGCGGCGGTCGACGTATTCGGGCACCAGGCCCAGCGAGCCATAGAGAGTCAGCTCGGTGTTCTTGTCGCGAAAGTCCTCGCGGGTGCCGAGGTCCTTGGCCAGGCCCGCGAAGGCCTGCGGCGAACCGCTGACCGAGAGCCAGAAACGCTTGGCGTCGCGCTCGTCGCTGGTGGGGTCGTCGCCATTGGAGAAGGCCAGGCTGGCGTTCATCACCAGGTCGCGGTGATAGATGTTCAGGCCCACCCCGTAGCCGTGGCGGCTGAGGCTGTTCTCGCTGTCGTCCCAGGGCTTCTTGTTCACTTTCACCCGCCCCGCATCGGCGAACAGCGCACCTTCGGCGATGGCGCCGTTGATGTTGCCCAGGTATTTGCGCAGCTCGACCCGGCCGAGCAGGCCTTCGTCACCGGCCGCTTCGCCGACCCCATAGGCGCGCACGCCGTTGGGGCCGCCGAGGGTGAATTTCTCCGAGCTGTCGAGGTTCTTGTTGGCCCACTGGCCACTGATGGCGGCATACAGCGAGTAACCGCCGCCGAGCGCCTGCAGGCGGCTGAACGAGAGGGTGCCCTTGTGGTAGGTGCCGGCGGCCTCGGCGGTCAGCGCGTCGAGGGCTGCGTCGAGCGGGGTGTTCTTGTCCAGGTGGCCGATGCCATAGCCCAGGCTCCAGCGGTTGCTGCCGGCCCAGCCGTCACGCCAGTCGCCGTACAGGGTCAGGCCGCGGAACACGGCGCTCTTGCGCACCTCGAAGGCGCCAGCGGCGTCGTCGAAGTAACGGTGTTCCTGGGCCAGGTTCAGGCCGATGTTGGCGTCGCGGCTGCGCAGCAGCGAGGCATCGGCGAACAGCGACGACACCTGGGCGCTGCCGCTGGCGTTGGCGGTCTTCAGGCCTTTGCCGATGCTGTAGTCCATCTCGGCGTAGCTGGCGCCGACGCTGATGCCGCTGGCACCCAGCGGCAAGCGCATGCCCACGCCCTTGATATCCAGGCCCTCGAAGCTGGCCTGGTTGTTGAAATACAGGCTCTCGCCGAAGCCGAAGGCGTCGTTGAGGCTGACGTTGGTGCTCATCCGGTTGCTGCCGGTGTAGTAGTTGCCGTAGTTGTCGAAACTGACCCGGCCGGTCCAGGCAGTCATCTCGCTCAACTTCAGCACGATGTCGGCGGCGCCGGGCTGGCGCGAGGGCTGCAGCACTGCGCGCACGGACACCCCGGCGATATCCGAAAGGCGCAGCAGCACGCGCTCCATGTCCTGCTCGCGGATCACGCTGCCGCTGGGCAGGGCGTCGACGAAACGCTGCTGCATGCCGGCATTCAGGCGCACGCCCGGGCCCGGCTCGGTGCGCACCGAGCCGACCTTGCCTTCGCGCACGTCGAGGCTGACCACGCCGCCTTCGATTTCCTGCGCCGGCAGGTAGGCGCGGGCCACCAGGTAGCCGCGGCTGCGGTACAGCGCGGTGATGCGGTCGGCGGCGGCGCGCAGGCCGGCGAGGTCGAGCTCCCGGCCGAGGTCGTTCTGCAATTCCTGTTGCAAGCGCGATTCGCTGATCTCGCGGTTGCCGGTGAGCTTGAAGGCCGTGACCTTGAAGCTGAACGACGGGCCGTCAGGTGTGGTGCCCTGGGCCTGGCGCTGGTCGTCCTCGGCCTCGATGCGCACGCTGCCCTGGGGCTGCTGGCTGCGCTGCGCCGGGCGCAGGCTGTCGCGGTTGGTGTCGAACAGGGAGCCGGCGCTGGGCAGGGTTTCGCCCTGGGCCTGGCCGGCGAGCACGGCAGCGGTGAGAAACGTCAGGGCGCGCGGGTGCAACGCCCGGCGCACGGAGGCGGCGAGATAAGTCCGGGTCATGGCAGATTCTTTTGTTGTTTTTGTAGGAAGTGCGAACGGCGTCAGCGGGTCGGGAACAGGGTCCTGGCAACGCTTTTCGCGGCGAACAGGCGGGCGGCGTTATGGCCGACCTTGCTCACCTGGAATCGCAGGTGGTCGATAGGGGTGTGCCACTTCTGCGCGAGGAAGGCTTCGTAGCGCAGGTAGTTGAGCTGGCGCTCGACGCGGGTATCGCCCTGCATGGCAGCGCCACAGGCGCGGTCCATGACCCGGTCGTCAGGCTTGTTGTCGAGCTCGCCGACCATGTAGGTCAGGTTGCGTGCGGCATAGCGCTGGAACACCTGGGTAGCGTTCAGGCCCTGGCGGGTGAAGTACGCCGGGGCCCGCTCCAGGCCATAGCGGTACTGGTTGTAGCTGGGGCACATGACCGTGAGTACGGGCTTGAAGGCACCGTCCTGCAGGCGGTTGTCGTCTAGGTAGAGGTAGGACGAGGGGCTCGACACCACGTAGCGCACCTGGATGCCACTGGCGCGCAGACGTTGGTCGCCGTCGCCGAGCAGGGTGTAGCGCTGCATCAACTGGCCACCGGCTGAGTGGCCGATGAGCACGATTTCCTTCAGTGCAGGGAAATGCTGGCGGTTGCCGAGGTAGGCGAGCAGATCGTCGAGCACGGTGAATCCGGCGATACCGGCGCGCCCGCTCTGCGACTCGGTGCCGTGCATCCACTTGTCCTTGGGCCACAGCGGCATGTCATCGCCGGCACGGCGGTCGCTGGGGGTGAGGAAGTTGGGGGCCAGCAGCAGGGTGTCGCGGGCACTGAAACCTGCGTTTTCCAGCAGCTTTTCGCCGCTGTCGTAATAGTCGTCGGCATTGCGGCGTACACCATGCAGCAGCACCACGGCGCGCTGTACGGGCAGGCTGGCAGTGTTCAGGTCGTTGTTGGCGAAGGCGACGAAGTTGTAGGGTGCCGTGTCGCCCAGGCGCAAGGTCTGGGGGGCGGCGACGGCCTGGACGGCCAGCGGGCTGGCGGCCAGAAGCAGCAGGGAGCGGGTGAGTGTGCGCAGAACGTGATGCCGCATGTAACCACCTCGTAAGAGTGCGGTGCCGGTCGTATCCCGTGGCAGTGTATGGGGATCGGCCGGTTTGATTGGAGTTATGGCGCCGATCCTAGCAGTGGTTTTTGCCGAGATAAAATATCTTGAATCGAGTGTCTTGATATTTTGAAAGTATCAAGTTGTCGTTGCCGACCTCCATACTAGAGAGATATTGGTTGGATATTTTTAATATATTTTTAATCTTCAAGCACCGCCGCTAGCATCCCGCCATGTTCGCCCCTCCTGAGCGACACATTCGCGGATCCGAAACCATGACAACAAGAAAGACCCCGCTCTACCTGGCCATCGCCTACGCCTTGTTCGCCGCTGCCACGGCCCAAGCCGCCAACACCGCCGACCTGCCGTGCAAGACCACCGCCGAATGCGCCGAACAGGCGCGCAAGATCGGCGCCAGCGTGGACAAGTCCGCGCTCAAGGGCGGCCAGCAGGAAAGCCAGTTCGACTGGCTCAACCGCATCAACAAGGCGTCCATCGTCATGCTCACCGAGCAGGGCATCGTGCCTGCCGACCAGGGCAAGGTGATCGCCGGCGGCGTGCGCTATGCCATCGACCAGGCCAAGCAGCCCGACGGCAAGCGCCCCAGCGATGTGTTGCAGCTCGAGCAGGTGATGATCGACAAGATTGGCCCGCAGGCTTCGCTGATCCACTCCGGGCGCAGCCGCCAGGACATGTACGCCACCTATCGCCTGGCCTCGCTGCGCGCCGAAGTGCTGGACTACAGCGACGCCCTGAACGCCACCCGCCAGCGCCTGCTCAAGCTGGCCTCGGTCAACGTCGACACCCTGGTACCGGCCTACACCAACGGCGTACAGGCGATGCCGATCAGCTACGCCCACTACCTGCTGGCCTACGAGGCGTCGTTCCAGCGCGATGCCCAGCGCATCCACGACCTCTATGCACGCCTGAACCTGAGCCCGATGGGCACCGCGGTGCTGGCCAACTCCGGCTACCCGCTCAACCGCGAGCGCCTGGCCACGCTCTTGGGCTTCGATGGCGTGCGCGAGAACTCGCTGGATGCCAGCCAGGTCTCGACCTACGACATTCCGCTGGAGGCTGCCAGCATCGCGTCGTCGTCGGCCATTCGTGTGGGCGCGATCATTGGCGACATCCACACCCAGTACCACCAGACCCGCCCGTGGCTGCTGCTCGACGAGGGCTCGACCTACACCAGCAGCGCCATGCCGCAGAAGCGTAACCCGGGCCTGCTGATGCGCACCCGCGAGTCGGCCTCCGATGTGGTCGGGCTGGCCAACGCCACCACTGTGCGGGCACATAACGTCACCACCGGCATGACCGACTACAAAGCCGCGTTCGACGACCTGGGGCTGTTCAAGTCGGCCAACGAGATGTTCGAGCGCATGGACCTGGTGCTCGATGCCTTGCAGATCAACGCTGCCCGCGCCGAAGAAGAGCTGGACGCCGACTGGACCACGTCGATGGAGCTGGCCGACACTCTGGAGCGTCAGCACCACGTGCCGTTCCGCATCGGCCACAGCTTCGCCTCGCTGATCGTCGAAAAGGCCCGCGCCGAAGGTACGCTGCCCAAGGACTTCGCCTACGCCGATGCCCAGGCGCTCTACACCCAGGCCGCGAAGAAGTACAAATGGCAGGATGACCAGTTGCCGCTGAGCGAGGCTGCGTTCCGTGCCAGCCTGTCGCCACGGGCGATGGTCGAGAGCCGCCAGGGCACTGGCGGGCCGCAGCCGAACGAAGTACGGCGCATGCTGATGGAAGCGGGCAAGCGCCTGGCGGCGGACCAGGACTGGATGAAGCTGCACCGGCAGAAGCTGGTGGATGCCGATGCGGCGTTGGACAAGGCCTTCGACAAGCTCGCCGGGCAGTAACAACGACGCAATGTGTGGCAACTGCTTGCTCAAAACGCTAAGGCCTGCCCAATCCCTGTAGGAGCGGGCTTGCCCGCGAACACGGGCGTAGCCCGTGCCAGGCAGCGCGGTGCATGGCACCGGCTGTGCCGGTGTTCGCGGCGGTTCAAGGTTGCTTGGGAATTATCCTGCGCGTCACACAGCTGTTTCTCTGTTGTTGAGGATAAGCGTCGGGGCTAACTTCCCTGGGTCGCCCATATGGGGGCCGGGTGTGAGAGCTATGCCTTTTGCGTAGAGGCTGGCAGGTGCCTGCCGAAAGCTTTTCAGCGCCTATGAGATCGAGCGCCGCCCGCGCGGCGCTTCGCGGGCAAGTCGGAGCGCCGAACCGCCGCCCCTACAGTTTGTTTCGGGCCAATTAATCCTGTGGCATTTTCGCGCGACCCCTTTGGCGCACGGCGCGTTACCGAGTCGTACACACCAGGCGGTCGCGCGCCTATGTCACAGGTATAACTGGCCCGAAACAAACTGTAGGAGCGGGCTTGCCCGCGAAGCGCCGCGCGGGCGGCGCTCGATCTCGTAGGCGCTGAAAAGCTTCAGGCAAGCACCTGTCAGCCCTCACGCAAATCACATGCGAACACCTTGAAAGAGAAGGGTGTGAGAACCCGCTATCTAGTTGCAGTTCAACGCTGTTATGGCAGCTGTGCGTGGGCAGGCTTGCGCCTGGCCGGCTGATTGATCTCTATGGACCGGTCTCTCACCCCACGTAACAGCTGCCACCCATCTGGCAGCGGACTTGCCCGCGAAAAGTACACCACGGTGTATGGCACCGGCTGTGCCGGTATTCGGGGCGGTTCGACGCCCCGCCGAGCGACCTCAGAAAATTCCGAATATCGCTGGCACCCCTTCAGCTCAAGGTTGCTTGGGAATTATCCTACGCGTCACGCAGCCGTTTCTCTGTTGTTGGAGATAAGCATCGGGACTAACTTCCCCGGGTCGCCCATATGGCGACCGGGTGTGAGAGCCCGGCATCCAATACTGAGTAACGCTGTTATGGCAGCTGTGCGTGGGCAGGCTTTATGCCTGGCCGGCTTTTGCTCTGTGTTGGTCCGGTCTCTCACCCCACCACAGCTGCCACCCTATCCTGTGAGAGGGATGGAGTAGTCGGCTTTCGACAACTCAACACAGGGCAATACCATGAAAAAAATCGTCCCCGACCCACCCCGCCTCAAGCTCATCAATACTCCCTACTTCTCCATCCACGCCGACCTGATTCCCCCGGATGCCCTGGCTCACGCCAGCGAACTTTTGCGCGGTGTCAGCGAGACCCTCGACGAGCACTGTCGCTCCATGGCCGGTACTCCCGGTCTGAACATGCTTGCCAACGCCGCGCATGCCGCCGAAACCGCGCGTGCCTTGATCGAACACGCCCTCAAACGGATGTGATGGAGGTTTGCCCATGAATGAAAACACCACGCCAGGCATCGCCACTGCCCTCGGGATGTTCCGCGTACAACCCGGTATTCCCGTGGACCAGGCATTCGACGAAGTATCGTTGCTGCTCGGTTGCGTGCGCGACCTGAGCCAGGGCAGTGACGAGGAAATCGCCCCTGCCGCCCTGACGGCATTGAGGTATCTCAGCGCAATGGCCAAGGCCTTGCTGAACGACCTTGAGGTGGCCAGAAACCAGCAGGTCTGATTGCAAAACCAGCAGGCTATTCGGAGCGCCGCACCGCTGTGAGCACCGGCAAGGCCGGTGTCATTCACCGCGGTGCATGGCACCGGCTGTGCCGGTGATCGCGGGACAAGCCCGCTCCCACAGGTACCGCGCGGTTCCTACAGGTGCCCCTAACCCAACACCTCGCGCAACCGCCCGCGATCCACCTTCCCGTGCCACCAGGCAATCGCCAGGCACGCCACGCAATTGCCCACCACATTGGTCACCGACCGGCATTTCATCAGCCGCTCCACGCCAATCAGCAAGCCGATGCTCTCCAGCGGCACGATGTCCAGCACGCTCAAGGTCGCCGCCAGGGTGACGAAGGCCGAGCCAGCCACGCTGGTCGAGCCGAGCGAGGTGAACAGGCTGACCAGCACGATGGTCGCCAGCAGCGAGGGCGTCAGGTCGATATGCCCAAGCTGTGCGAGAAACAGCACCGCAACCATCAGGTACAGGCTCGAGCCGTTGAGGTTGAAGCTGTAGCCGGCAGTGAGGGTCAGGCGCAGGGTCTGGCTGTCGCAACCGGCCGCTTCGAGCTTTTCCACCAGACGCGGCAGGGCGGCCACCGACGAGCCGGTCGAGATCACCAGCAACAGTTCTTCCTTGATGTAGCCCACCAGCCGCGCCAGGCGACAGCCGAGCAGACGCATCACCAGCAGCGGCACCAGCAGCAGGTAGGCCAGGCACGCGGCGTAGGCGGCAATGACGAACTTGGCCAGGGGAATGGCGGCGTCCAGGCCGTACTTGCCGATGATGAAGGCGATGGCACCAAAGGCCGCCAGCGGCGCGAAGCTGACGATCAGGCGCATGATGCGGAACATCCAGGCCATGGTCCGGTCGAGCTGGCGGGCCAGGCGTCGGCCGGTTTCGCCGCTGCGCCCTAGCAGCAGGCCGCACACCAGTGCGGCCAGCAGCACCTTGAGGATGGGGCTTTCTTCCAGCGAGTCGAGCAGCAAGGTGGGCAGGCGCGAGAGCATCGGGCCGTCACCGGCCAGCAGCGGCACCGACCACACGTGGCTGGAGCTTTCCAGGCCGGCGCCGGGGCGCAGCAGCAGGGCGACCACCAGGCCGATCAGCAAGGATAGCAACGACATCAGTTGCCAGTAGGCCATGGCCTTGAGGCCCAGGCGCGCCGTCGAGCGGTAGTCGCTCAGGGCGGCGGTGCTGGAGCAGACCAGGATGAACATCACCACCGGGGCGCAGAGGCCGATGATGGAGATGAACAGGTCGCTGAGCGGCTTCATCTGCACCGCCAGGTCCGGCTGCCAGACACCCAGCAGCGCACCGGCCAGCAGGGCGAGCAGGAGCAAGGCAAGATCGGAGCGGGGACGGTTGCGGATCATCGGCGGTTTTGTTGTTTTTTTGATTTTGCCGATTCTAGCGTGAATGGTGCGAGGACTGCGCATGCGCCACAATGCCCCTCGCCACCCGCCCCCGGAGCCTGCATGGAACTTCGTCACCTTCGTTACTTCGTCATGGTCGCCCAGGAAAAGCACTTCACCCGTGCCGCCGCGCGGCTGAACATGCAGCAGCCGCCGCTCAGCCAGCAGATCCGCGCACTGGAGCAGGAGCTGGGCTTCGACCTGTTCATCCGCCATGCCAAGGGTGTCGACCTGACTGCTGGCGGCGAGGTCTTCCTTCAAGAGGCGCTGGACATCCTGCAACGGGTCGAGAACGGTGCGCAGAAGGCCGCGCGCACGGCCAAGGGCATCGAAGGCAATCTCAAGGTCGGCTTCACCAGCTCGGCAGCGTCCCATCCACTGATCCCCCGCATCATCCGGCGTTACCGAGATCTCTACCCGGACGTCGATATCGCCCTGCACGAAGGCAACGCCCGCGAGCTGACCGACGAGGTGAGCGACGACAGCGTCGATATCGGCATCCTTCGCGCGCCGGTCGATCGCCCACGGGGCATCGCCTATCACCGGTTGCTCAACGAAGAGCTGGTGCTGACCCTGCCGGTCGGTCATCGCCTGCTCGACAGCGGTGCGGCCATTGCCCTCAAGGACCTGGCCGACGAGCCGTTCATCCTGGTGCGCCGTCCGGGGGCGCCGGGGATGTACGCCAATTTGCTGCAGGCCTGTCGTAATGCGGGATTCGAGCCGAAGGTGGCGTTCGAGGTCGAGCGCATGCTGACCAACGTCAGCCTGGTGGCCGCCGGTGCCGGGGTGTCGGTGGTGCCGACTTCGATGCGCGGCTTTCACGAACACAGCGTGGCCTACCGGCCAATCCGCGACGCCCGGCCGCGGCTGGCGGCGCCCATTACCCTGCTGTGCCGGCAGGACAATCCGTCGCCGCAGGCGGTGAATTTCGTGGCGTTGGCGCGGGAGCTGGGCAGCGAGTTGCGCCGTGAACGACGGGAGGCCGGTGGTGCTGCGTTAGCTACAGGCTAATGACAAAGCGGCGCCCGGCTAACAAGGCCTGGGCGCTGGGAGGGTAGGGTGGTGGCAACACTGCAAGGCCTGTGGCGAAGTGATTTTGGCCGACAGGCTTGTGGTGGCTGTTCCGGCCTCATCGCGGGACAAGTCGCAGCGGCGGTTCGCCGCTGCGACTTGTCCCGCGATGAGGCCCTGAAGATCACCCCCCTTCGGGAGCCTCACCATGTCATCCGCCCGCTTCACCCTGTTCACCGCCTCGGCGGTGTGCGCGCTGATCATCCTCGACACCAATATCGTCGCAGTCAGCCTGCCCAGCATCGCCCGCGACCTGTCCGGTTCGTTCGCCGACATCGAATGGGTGGTCAGCGCCTACCTGCTGGCCTTCGCCGCCGCCCTGCTACCGGCCGGCAGCCTGGCCGACCGCTTTGGCCGGCGGCGCATGCTGCAACTGGGCCTGGGGGTGTTCGGCCTGGCCTCGTTGGCCTGCGGCGCCGCGCCGACACTGATGTTTCTCGACCTCGCCCGGGCCGCCAAGGGCCTTGGTGCGGCGCTGTTGCTCACCGCCGCGCTGGCGGCCATCGGTCACCGTTTCCACGAGCCCGAAGAGCGCCTGCGCGCCTGGGCGTTCTGGGGCGCGTGCATGGGCGCGACCATCACCTTCGCACCGCTGCTTGGCGGCCTGATCGCCAGCACCCTGGGCTGGCGCTGGATCTTCTACATCAACCTGCCGCTGGTGGTGGTGCTGGCGGTGATGGTCCGGCGCAGCGTCGAGGAATCGCGCGACAGCGCCGCTGCCCGCCTGGATCCGTTCGGCAGCCTGACCTTCGCAGGTGCGCTGGGCTACCTGATCTGGGCGCTGATCGATGCCAACCGCGTCGGCTGGGACAGCGCGCCCACCCTCGGTCGCCTGGTGATCGCGGCGTTCCTGTTCTTCCTCTTCGTGCTGGTCGAACGCAACCAGTCGCGGCCGATGATCGACCTGCAACTGATGCGCAGCGGGCGCTTCATCGGCGCTCTGCTCGGCATGTTCGCCTATGCCGCCTGCGCCCAGGTGATGATGACCTTGCTGCCGCTGTACCTGCAGAACGGCCTGCAGCTCCCGGCGCTGGCTGCAGGCGCAGGCATGCTGCCGTTCGCCCTGGCGATGCTGCTGACACCCCGCCTGGGCATGCGCCTGTCGGCGCGGCTCGGCTCGGCGCGGATCTTCGCCCTCGGCCTGTTGCTGGTGGGGGTGGGCAACCTGCTGTGCGCCTTGGCCGCCGCCCAGGGCGGTTATGCCGCCTTCGCCCTGGCCAGCCTGGTGCTTGGTGCCGGGGCTGGGCTGCTCAATGGCGATACGCAGAAGAACATCATGGCCTGCGTACCGCGCGAGCGCACCGGCATGGCCTCGGGGTTGAGCACCACCACACGCTTCGGCGCGATCGTGCTGGCCATCGGTGTGCTGGGCGGGATCCTGGCCAGCCGCAGCGGGCAGTTGCTGCGTGAGGCGGTGGCGGGGGTGGCGCCGGGGCAACTGGACAAGGTCGGCGACATGGCGACCCGGGTCGCGGCGGGCGATCTGTCGGCGGCGCTGGCGGTGGTCGATCCGGGCCTGCGCGACACCCTGGCGCCGCTGGCGCGCCAAGCCTTCGTCGGCGGTTTCGAAGCGGTGCTGACCAGTGCGGGCGTGGCGGCGCTGGTGTTCGCCGTGGTGGTCGGGCTTCTGCTGAACCGACCACTCCCCGTGCCAGTCACGCAGCCGGCCTGATGATTTAATTTCATGGTCGCTATCAATCAACGCGATTAGAAGGCTTCACATTCTCTGGGTATAAAGCATGCAAAAAATGATGGCAAAAAGCTTTTATGCACTCGGGGGAGGACATCATGTTCAGAGGAATCAGCATCACCATGAGGTTGGCGCTGGGGTTTGCATTGGTCGTTGGGTTGATGCTGGTCATCACCGCCATCGGCGTGCACCGGGTGGGCGGGATCGACGCGCTGCTCACCGAGGTCAGCGGCAACACCACGGTCAAGCAGCGCCATGCGATCAACCTGCGCGGCAGCGTGCATGACCGCGCCATCGCCATCCGCGATGCCGTGCTGACCCACGATGACGGCCAGCTTTCGGGCTTCCTCCAGGACATCAAGCGCCTGGACGACTTCTACCAGACCTCAGCAGTGCCGCTGGCCAAGATGCTCGGCGAGCCCCAGGCCGGCGCCGACGAGCAACGCCTGCAGCAGCAGATCCAGGGCATCGAGCGTACCGCCCAGGCCGCCACCGCACAGCTGCTGGAACTGCGCCACAAGGGTGACTTCGATCAGGCCCAGGCGCTGTTGCTGGCCCAGGTCGCGCCGGCATACAAGGAATGGCTGCGCAGCATCAACGCCTTCATCGACCTGCAGGAAAAGGATGTGGTGCGCGACATCGGCATCGTGCGTGACAGCGCTTCGGGCTTTGCCGGGTTGATGCTCTGGGCGGCGGCCCTGGCTGCACTGCTCAGCGTCGGCGCCTCGCTGCTGATCATCCGCAGCATTCGCTCGACCCTGGGCGCCGAGCCCGAAGAAGTGGCGCAATTGCTGCGTGGCCTGGCCCGTGGCGAGATCGACCAGAGTGTGCGCAGCCAGCACCCGGACAGCGTGATGGGCGCACTGGGCACCACCAACCGTCACCTCACCGAGATCATCGCCCAGGTCAATCAGGTGGCGACCGACCTGGTCGCCTCGTCCAGCCGCATGAGCCAGGGCGCTGCCGCCAACCAGGGGCGCATGCAGCAGCAGAGCGACGATACCCAGCACATGGCCAGCGCCGTGTCGCAGCTGGTGGCTGCCATCAACGAGATCGCCGGTTACGCCGCTGCAGCCGCACGGGCCTCCGAGGCGGCCGACCAGGAGGTGGACGCTGGCAAGACCGTGGTCGAAGGCACCGCCAGCTCCATGCACGAACTGGCCCAGGTACTGGAGTCGGCCACCGAGGCGGTGTTGCAGGTCGCCTCTGACAGCCAGGCCATCGAGAGCATCATCGAGGTGATCAACGCCATCGCCGAGCGCACCAACCTGCTGGCGCTCAATGCCGCGATCGAGGCCGCACGTGCCGGCGAGTTCGGCCGGGGCTTCGCGGTGGTCGCCGACGAGGTGCGCTCGCTGGCCAACCGCACCCAGGAGTCGACGCGCGAGATTCGCGGCATGATCGGCAAGCTGCAGGAGGGAGCCGGCAAGACTGCACAGATCGTCGGCGACAGCCGCGAACTGGCGCAGGACACGGTGGAGCGTACCCAGGTCGCGCAGCGTTCGTTGAACGAGATCCGTCGCGAGGTGGCGGCGATCAGCCAGATGAACAACCAGATCGCCGCGGCGTCGTCGCAGCAGGATGTGGCGGCGAGCATGCTCAGCCAGGACATCAATCGCATCCACGCCTCCTCGCGTGATGCCCATGCAGGTTCGACGCGCCTGGCCGGAGACAGCCAGGAACTGCTGGGACTGGCGGATGCGCTGGGCAGCCGGATGGGCTTCTTCAAGACTGCCGGGTAGTTCCGCCAGGCCTGGCCTCTTCGCGGGTAAACCCGCTCCTACAGGGATTGCTGCGGGAGCGGGTTTACCCGCGAAAAGGCCAACACCGCCCTCAACCCTGTTCGATAAAAAAGAACGCTCGCCCACCCCTTCGATAAACCATACTGCGGAAAAAACAACAGGTGTTTTTCCGCATGATGACCCTGCGCCAGATCCGCCACTTCATCGCCGTTGCCGAAACCGGCTCGATCTCCGCCGCCGCGCAGGCGGTGTTCATCTCCCAGTCGACCCTCACCCAGGCGATCCAGCAACTGGAAGACGAAATCGGCGTGACCCTGTTCACCCGCCACGCCAAAGGCATGAGCCTGACCCACCAGGGGCACCAGTTCCTGCGCCAGGCGCACCTGATCCTGGCTACCGTGGAAAACGCCAAGCGCAGCCTGCAGCAGAGCACCGACCAGGTCGATGGCCTGCTCACCATCGGCGTCACCAGCCTGGTCGCCGGCTATTACCTGGCCGACCTGATCACCCGCTTCCAGCACGCCTACCCCAACGTACAAACCCGCGTGGTGGAGGACGAGCGCCCCTACATCGAGCACCTGTTGGTGGCCGGCGAGATCGATGTCGGCGTGCTGATCCTGTCCAACCTCGAAGACCGCCACGCCCTGCAGACCGAAGTGCTCACCCACTCTCCGCACCGCCTGTGGCTGCCGCCACGCCATCCGCTGCTCGAACGCGACAGCATCAGCCTGGCCGATGTCGCGGGCGAGCCGCTGATCCAGCTCAACGCCGATGAAATGGGCCTGCACACCCAGCGCATCTGGAGTCGTGCGGGGCTTACGCCCAAGGTCACCTTGCGCACCGCGTCGGTGGAGGCGGTGCGCAGCCTGGTGGCGGCGGGGCTCGGGCTGTCGATCCAGGCCGACATGACCTACCGCCCCTGGTCGCTCGAAGGCGACATCATCGAAGCCCGCCCGCTGGTCGACCTCAACGAGACCCTCGACGTGGGCCTGGCCTGGCGCCGGGGCACGGCGCGCACGCCGCTGGTGGACCCGTTCCTGACATTGGCCAGGGGGCAGGGCAGCCAGCGCAAGGTATCGATTTAACCGAACGAGACTTTCAATATTTAGAATTTGTGAAGCTGGCTGTCGGGCCCTAGTCTCGTTTCAAGTGGACGCGCCCGACCCACCGCGGAGGCGCCATGCACGACGACACGAAAAAAAGAAGAAGTCCGAAAATGCCCACCAGTCTTCCGCTGTACAGCGCGCAGTTGATCGATGGCCACCTGGTTGCCGGGGAAGGGCTGGTCGAGCCCATCGTCAACCCGGCGACCGGCGAGTTGCTGCTGAATGTCGGCGAGGCTTCCCTCGAACAGCTTGAGCGCGCAGTACAGGCGGCCCAGCGCGCTTTTGCCGGCTGGTCGCGCACCACCCCTGCGCAACGCGCCGCCACCTTGCTGGCCATCGCCGACGCCATCGACGCCAATGCCGACTTGCTTGCCCGTCTCGAGGCACTGAACTGCGGCAAGCCCCTGCACCTGGCGCGCCAGGACGATATTCCCGCCACTGCCGATGTGTTCCGCTTCTTTGCCGGTGCCGTGCGCTGCCAGCAGGGCCAACTCACTGGCGAGTACGTCGCCGGGCACACCAGCATGGTGCGCCGCGACCCGGTGGGTGTCGTCGCATCGATTGCGCCGTGGAACTACCCACTCATGATGGCCGCCTGGAAGATCGCCCCGGCCCTGGCCGCAGGCAACACCTTGGTGTTCAAACCCTCCGAACACACGCCGCTGTCGATCCTGGCGCTGGCGCCGCTGCTGGCCGATATCCTGCCGGCGGGCGTGCTGAACATCGTCTGCGGTGGCGGCGAGGCGGTCGGCAGCCATCTGGTCGGCCACCCCAAGGTGCGCATGGTGTCGCTGACCGGCGATATCGTCACCGGCCAGAAGATCCTGCAGGCCGCTTCACGCACGCTCAAGCGCACCCACCTGGAACTCGGCGGCAAGGCTCCGGTGATCGTCTGCGACGATGCCGACCTGGAGGCCGTGGTGCAGGGCATTCGCACCCATGGTTACTACAACGCCGGGCAAGACTGCACCGCCGCCTGCCGCATCTATGCCCAGGCCGGCATCCACGACCGGCTGGTGGCTGCGCTGGGCGATGCGGTGGGCAATATCCGCTTTGCCCGCAAGAAAGACGTCGACAACGAGATCGGCCCGCTGATCAGCGCCCGCCAGCGCGACCGCGTGGCCAGCTTCGTCGAGCGCGCCCTGGGCCAGCCGCACATCGAACGGGTGACCGGTGCCGCGGTGCATTCGGGCCCCGGCTTCTACTACCAGCCGACGCTGCTCGCCGGCTGCCGCCAACAGGACGAGATCGTCCAGCGCGAAGTGTTCGGGCCGGTGGTCACCGTGACCCGCTTCGAACAGTTGTCCCAGGCGCTGGACTGGGCCAACGACTCCGAGTACGGCCTGGCCTCTTCGGTGTGGACGCAGAACCTCGACAAGGCCTTCCAGATCGCCAACCGTCTGCAATACGGCTGCACCTGGATCAACACCCATTTCATGCTGGCCAGCGAGATGCCCCATGGCGGGCTCAAGCGCTCCGGCTATGGCAAGGACCTGTCCAGCGACTCGCTGCAGGACTACAGCGTGGTGCGCCACATCATGGCGCGTCACGGCGAGCTGCTCGACTGACACAAGAATCCGCTGGCGCCGCCAGGGACGTTGTTCGCTTGATACTGCCCCGACAATAGAAAGAACAATTTGGGAGATGAACGATGTACAAGACAGCGTTGCTCAGCGGGCTCGCCACCGCGCTCCTGGCCAGTGGCAGCCTCCAGGCCGCCGAAGCCCTGAAGGAAGTCGGCAAGGGCGAGGGCCAGCTCGATATCGTCGCCTGGCCGGGTTATATCGAACGTGGCGAGTCGGACAAGGCCTATGACTGGGTCAGCAAGTTCGAGCAAGACACAGGCTGCAAGGTCAACGTCAAGACCGCTGCCACCTCCGACGAGATGGTCAGCCTGATGGCCAAGGGTGGCTACGACCTGGTCACCGCGTCGGGGGATGCCTCGCTGCGATTGATCTACGGCAAGCGTGTACAGCCGATCGATCCGAAGCTGATCCCCAACTGGAAGAACCTCGACCCGCGCCTGCACGACGCGCCGTGGTACACCGTCGATGGCAAGACCTACGGCACCCCCTACCAGTGGGGCCCGAACCTGCTGATGTACAACACCAAGGTATTCCCCACCGCACCGGACAGCTGGAAAGCTGTATTCGAGGCCGAGAACCTGCCCGACGGCAAGCCGAACAAGGGCCGTGTGCAGGCCTACGACGGCCCGATCTACATCGCCGACGCCGCGCTCTACCTCAAGGCGACCCAGCCGGCGCTGGGCATCAGCGATCCGTACCAGCTCGACGAGAAGCAGTACGCCGCCGTGCTCGACCTGCTGCGCAAGCAACACGCCTTGATTCACCGCTACTGGCACGACACCACGGTGCAGATGAGCGACTTCAAGAACGAAGGCGTCGCCGCCTCCAGCGCCTGGCCGTACCAGGCCAACGCGCTCAAGGCCGAGGGCCAGCCGATCGCCACGGTGTTCCCGAAGGAGGGCGTCACCGGGTGGGCCGACACCACCATGCTGCATGTCGATGCCAAGCACCCCAACTGCGCCTACAAGTGGATGGACTGGTCGCTGGAGGCCAAGGTGCAGGGCGATGTGGCGGCCTGGTTCGGCTCGCTGCCGGCGGTGCCGCAGGGTTGCAAGGCCAGCGAGTTGCTCGGCGCCGAGGGCTGCAAGACCAATGGCTTCGACCAGTTCGACAAGATCGCCTTCTGGAAGACCCCGCAGGCCGAGGGTGGCAAGTTCGTGCCCTATAGCCGCTGGACCCAGGACTACATCGCGATCATGGGCGGGCGCTAGGTCAGGTTGCTGTGAGAGCTGACTTTGTGGGAGCAGTCCACTTTGTGGGAGCGGGCTTGCCCGCGAACACCGGCAAAGCCGGTGCCATTCACCGCGGTGTTCTTTTCGCGGGCAAGCCCGCTCCCACAAAGGCAGCACCCACAGAGGCCACTCCCGAAGGTCCGCCCCCGATAACTTCCAGCCCCCGGAGCCTCCACCATGCCCCCAGCCGTCCAGTTCACCCAGGTCTCCCGTCAGTTCGGCGAGGTGAAGGCCGTCGACCAGGTGTCGATCGACATCCAGGACGGCGAATTCTTTTCCATGCTCGGCCCCTCGGGCTCGGGCAAGACCACCTGCTTGCGCCTGATCGCAGGTTTCGAGCAGCCCAGCGCCGGTTCCATCCGCATCCATGGCCTCGAAGCCGCTGGCCTGCCGCCCTATCAGCGTGACGTCAACACGGTGTTCCAGGACTACGCGCTGTTCCCGCACATGAACGTGCTGGACAACATCGCCTACGGCCTGAAGGTCAAGGGCGTGGCCCGCACCGAGCGTTTACAGCGCGCCGAGCAGGCGCTGGAGATGGTCGCCCTCGGCGGCTATGGCTCGCGCAAGCCTGTGCAGCTCTCCGGCGGCCAGCGCCAGCGCGTGGCCCTGGCCCGCGCGCTGGTCAATCGCCCGCGCGTGCTGCTGCTCGACGAGCCGCTGGGCGCGCTCGACCTCAAGCTGCGCGAGCAGATGCAGGGCGAACTCAAGCGCCTGCAACGGCAACTGGGCATCACTTTCATCTTCGTCACCCACGACCAGAGCGAAGCGCTGTCGATGTCCGACCGTGTCGCGGTATTCAACAAAGGGCGCATCGAGCAGGTCGATACCCCGCGCAACCTGTACATGAAACCGGCCACCGCCTTCGTCGCCGAATTCGTCGGCACCTCCAACGTGCTGCGTGGGGAGCTCGCCAGCCAACTGGTCGGCGATGCCCGGCCGTTCTCCATTCGTCCCGAACACATCCGCTTCGCCTTGGGCGAACGGGGAGCCAGCGAAGTGGAGGTCAGCGGCCTGCTGCACGATATCCAGTACCAGGGCGCCGCAACCCGCTACGAGATCCGCCTGGACAACGGCCAGCACCTGAGCCTGAGCCAGGCCAACAGCCAGTGGGGCGACGGCCCGGCCAGCCACCAGCCGGGCCAGCGTGTCACCGCCCGTTGGGCGCGCGAGGCCATGGTGGCGCTGAGCGAGGGCGTGTGAGATGAGCCTGACCCTCGATGCCACGGCGCCGAAAGCCCGTCACGGCGCCCTGCGCGGGCTGTCCAACCTGCTCTACCGCAAGCCGACGCTGTACCTGTCGCTGCTGCTGGTGCCGCCGCTGCTGTGGTTCGGCGCGATCTACCTGGGCTCGTTGCTGACCCTGTTGTGGCAGGGCTTCTACACCTTCGACGATTTCACCATGACGGTGACGCCGAGCCTGACCTGGGCCAACTTCGCCGCGCTGTTCACCCCGGCCAACTTCGACATCATCCAGCGCACCGTGCTGATGGCCGTGGCGGTGTCCATCGCCAGTGCTGCGCTGGCGTTCCCCATCGCCTACTACATGGCGCGCTACACCAGCGGCAAGACCAAGGCGTTCTTCTACATCGCGGTGATGCTGCCGATGTGGGCCAGCTACATCGTCAAGGCCTACGCCTGGACCCTGCTGCTGGCCAAGGGCGGGGTGGCCATGTGGTTCGTCCAGCACCTGGGCCTGGAGCCGTTGCTGAACCTGCTGCTGAGCGTGCCCGGGGTGGGCGGCAACACCTTGTCGACTTCGAACCTGGGGCGCTTCCTGGTATTCGTCTACATCTGGCTGCCGTTCATGATCCTGCCGATCCAGGCGTCGCTGGAGCGCCTGCCGCCGTCGTTGCTGCAAGCCTCGGCCGACCTGGGGGCGCAGCCGCGCCAGACTTTCATGCAGGTGATCCTGCCGCTGTCGGTGCCCGGCATCGCCGCGGGCTCGATCTTCACCTTCAGCCTCACGCTGGGCGACTTCATCGTGCCGTCGCTGGTCGGGCCGCCTGGCTACTTCATCGGCGGCATGGTCTACGCCCAGCAGGGTGCCATCGGCAACATGCCCATGGCTGCGGCCTTCACCCTGGTGCCGATCGTGCTGATCGCCGTCTACCTGTCCATCGTCAAACGCCTGGGGGCCTTCGATGCACTCTGAAAAAGCGTCCTGGGGCCTGAAGCTTGCGGCCTGGGGAGGGCTGGTGTTCCTGCACTTCCCGATCCTGATCATCTTCCTGTACGCCTTCAACACCGAAGACGCTGCGTTCAGCTTTCCGCCGCAGGGCTTCACCCTGCACTGGTTCAGCGTGGCCTTCGCCCGTCAGGACGTGCTCGATGCCGTGACCCTGTCGGTGAAGATCGCCGCCCTCGCCACGCTGATCGCCATGGTACTGGGCACGCTGGCGGCGGCTGCGTTGTACCGGCGTGATTTCTTCGGCAAGGAAAGCATCTCGCTGATGCTGATCCTGCCGATCGCCTTGCCCGGCATCATCACCGGCATCGCGTTGCTGTCGGCGTTCAAGACCCTGGGCATCGAGCCTGGCTTCATGACCATCGTCGTCGGGCACGCGACCTTCTGCGTGGTGATCGTCTACAACAACGTCATCGCCCGCTTCAGGCGCACTTCGCACAGCCTGATCGAAGCCTCGATGGACCTGGGCGCCGACGGCTGGCAGACCTTCCGCTACGTGATCCTGCCCAACCTCGGCTCGGCGCTGCTGGCCGGCGGCATGCTGGCGTTCGCCCTGTCGTTCGACGAAATCATCGTCACCACCTTCACCGCCGGTCACGAACGCACCTTGCCGATCTGGCTGCTCAACCAGCTCGGTCGCCCGCGCGATGTGCCGGTGACCAATGTGGTGGCGATGCTGGTGATGCTGGTGACCATGCTGCCGATCCTGGGCGCCTACTACCTGACCAAAGGTGGCGAAGGCGTTGCCGGCAGCGGCAAGTGAACACGCGAACAAGAACCTGAGAAAAGGAGCGCTTCATGCAAACCAAACTGCTGATCAACGGCCAACTGGTCGCCGGTGAAGGCGAGTCGCTCGCCGTGCTCAACCCGGCGCTCGGCACTACCCTGGTGGAGATTGCCGAAGCCACGCCGGCCCAGGTCGACACCGCCGTGCGTGCAGCCGATGCGGCGTTCGAAGGCTGGTCCCAGACCGCCCCAAAGGATCGCTCGCTGCTGTTGCTCAAGCTGGCCGATGCCATCGATGCGCACGCCGAGGAACTGGCACGGCTGGAGTCGGACAACTGTGGCAAACCCTACCAGGCTGCGCTGAACGACGAGTTGCCGGCAGTGGCCGATGTGTTCCGTTTCTTCGCCGGCGCCAGCCGTGTGCTGCAAGGCTCGGCGGCGGGTGAGTATCTGCCGGGGCACACCTCGATGATCCGCCGCGACCCGGTGGGGGTGGTGGCGTCGATCGCGCCCTGGAACTACCCGCTGATGATGGCCGCCTGGAAGCTCGGCCCGGCCCTGGCGGCGGGCAATACCGTGGTGCTCAAACCGTCCGAGCAGACGCCGCTGACTGCCCTGCGCCTGGGCGAGCTGATCGCGGGCATCTTCCCGGCGGGCGTGGTCAACCTGGTGTTCGGCCGGGGCCCGAGCGTAGGCGAGCCGCTGACCACCCATCCCAAGGTGCGCATGGTCTCGCTGACAGGCTCCGTGGCCACTGGCAGCCGCATCATCGCCGGCACCGCCGACACCGTGAAGCGCATGCACATGGAGCTGGGCGGCAAGGCACCCGTGATCATCTTCGACGATGCCGACATCGATGCCGCGGTCGAAGGTATCCGCGCGTTCGGCTTCTACAACGCCGGGCAGGATTGCACGGCAGCCTGCCGGCTGTATGTGCAGAAGGGCGTGTACCAGGCGTTCGTCGACAAGCTCACGGCTGCGGTGGCGAGCATTCGTCTTGGCGAGCAGGACGATCCCGAGACCGAACTGGGGCCGTTGATCACCCAACAGCACCTGGAGCGCGTCAGCGGTTTCGTCGAGCGGGCGCGGCAGGTGCCGCATATCCAGGTCACCACGGGCGGCAAGCGTGCCGACCGGGCGGGGTTCTTCTTCGAGCCGACGGTATTGGCGGGCGCGCAGCAGGACGATGAAGTGGTGCGGCGCGAGATCTTCGGGCCGGTGGTGTCGGTGACCGAGTTCACTGACGAGGCCCAGGCGCTGGAGTGGGCCAACGACTCGGACTACGGGCTGGCGTCGTCGGTGTGGACCCAGGACGTTGGCCGCGCGCACCGGCTGGCGGCGCGCTTGCAGTATGGCTGCACCTGGGTGAACACCCATTTCATGCTGGTCAGCGAGATGCCCCATGGCGGGGTGAAGCTGTCCGGGTATGGCAAGGACATGTCGATGTATGGGCTGGAGGATTACACGGCCATTCGGCATGTGATGATCAAGCACTGATAGGCGATGGGGGCATCCCTGGGAGCCAGCCCAATCCCTGTGGGGGCGGGCTGGCTTTTAGAGTTTGAACAACACCGTTGTCCCCACAAGGTACTGAGCGGCAGCAGGGGAGAACCCGCATACCGCCTTGAATCAGTTGCTCGGCCGCTGCTTGGTCGCATCCAGCTCGGCTTTCTTGCCTGTCGTCACTTCAGTGATTTTTGCCGACTTCTCGATCGCCAGGTCGAAGGTGTCCTGCATCTTGGCGATGGCGTCGGTCGGGGTGCCGGCCAGGCCGCCCTTGGCCGCCCAATCGAAGTTCCATACCCCGGACAGGTTGTCGGCGCCGGGTACGTCGTGGGTTTCGATGGCGGTGAACACATCCGGGTGGCGCTGCATGTATTTCGCCGCATCCGACACATTGGCCGGTACATTGCCGGACTTGTTGTCGGCCAGCTTGTCGAGTTCGTCCTTGGTGATGGCCGACTTGCCGGTCTGGCGCATGTAGTCGGCGATCACCTGGCTCGACTTGGCGGTGTCCAGGCGGTTGTCGAAGGCCGAGCTCGAGGCTTTTGGCGTGTTGGACCCGCCACCAGCGGGGGTGATGGTAGACATTGGCTCTGCTCCCGAAACGGAAAGGAAGGGGTCGTCTTGATGACGGCTCCGGACGGTAGCATGGGCAATTGGCTAGTACTGTGAGGCTTCACAACGATTCACAACAGCTCACAGCTTTCACAGCGCAGGGCAATCACTCCATACCTGGCGGATGCCCGTGGTAGGCCTTGTAGGCGTTGCTGAAATTGGCCGGGTTGGCGTAGCCCAGGCGGTAGGCGATCTGCGCGACCTGCCATTTGCGTTGCAGCAGCAGCGTGCGGGCCAGCTCCATGCGCTGCTGGCGCAGGTACTGCAGCATCGACTGGCCGAACACCTTGGTGAAGGCGCGGCGCAGGGTGGTTTCGCCCACCCCGAGTTGCCGGGCCAGGGCCAGGCTGCCGGGCGGATCGACCAGGTCCAGGTCGAGCAGGCGCCGTGCTTCGTGGGCCAGGTCCCGTTGACCCCGTACCGTCGGCGTAGGTGCCTGTGGGCTGCCACCGAGGTGCGCGGCCAGTTCCACCAGCAACCCCAGGCTCAGGCTCTCCTGGTGCAGGCGTTTGAGCGTGCCGTGGTAGGGCGAGTGATAGAGCTGCAGCAGCAGGCGACCCAGCGCCGGGCAGCGCTCGAAATCGGTAAAGCGCATGCCGTCGGCGAGCAGCCCGAGCAGGGGTTGCAGGTGTGGGTCTTGCTCGGCCAGTTCGCGCAGGTAGTCGGCACCGACGCGCAGCCCGGCCATGCGCGCATGGCTGTCGGCGGGTAGCTGGTCGAAGGCTTCCATGTGCTCGCTCAGGCCCAGCGCGTGAGTCTTGCCGCTGAGGTAGTGGTTGAGTCGGCCGTCGACCCGGTGCTGCCATTGGCCGCTGAGCATGTGCACCAGGCACAGGCTGTCGGGCAAAACCTTGTGGATGCGCAGCGGCTCGGGAAACTGCAGGTCGCAGTCGAAGTACTGCAGGTGTGCGCGCACGGTGTGGGCGCGATAGTGACCGATCGCACTGCCCATGACCTGGCTGGCGGCGCTGTCGAGGACGCCCGCCTGGGCCAGCGAGCCTGGGCGGTCGAAGCTGAACTGCATGTCCAGGTAAGGGGTCCAGCGTTCCATCGGCCAAGCCTGTCCATAGGGTGTCGTGGCGGGTGGCGGAATGTTAACGCGAACACGCTTCGGGCGTCAGCCATTGTGCGCAACGGCCTGTTTGTTGTGCGCAGCGGCCAGGCCGGTTGGCAGGCTGGCCCACGCCCCTTTCAATACAAGGCCCCCCAGGATTTCGAGGAGCAAGCAGGATGTCGATTCATCGCAGATGGGCGGCCGGCATGGTCGCAGCATTGGCGCTCGTGGGCGCCATGGCTCAGGCCCAAGAGCGACCATCGGTGGCCGACAAGGTCGTGGCCTATGCCGGCGAGCAGGGCGTGAAGGTCTGGACCCTGCGCATCGGCGATCGCAGCGCCAACGAGGCGCTGGTGCAGGTCGAAGGTGTCGATCACGACTGGAACATGCGCATCCAGAAGATGAACGTCGAGAAGACCGACAAGCTGACCCGCTACTACACCACGGTCGACGGGCAAAAGTTCGCTGCACTGGTGATCCAGGGCTCGAACAGCTGGAGCGCCAGCGAACTGTATCTGCCCGGCGAAGCCCAGGCGCTGAAGATCGGCTACTCGCAGGCCCTGTCCGAACAAGGCAACGCCCAGGCGTTCCTGACCGATTACCTCAATGCCGGTACCCAGTAAGCCATGACCACGTCACAACATCCCGATCCATCCATTTCTCCCGACGAATACGGTCAGTCCCGCGCCGCCCAGCGCGACCGCGTGATCGCCGAACTGCGCCTGATGATCGAGCGAGTTCCGGAACAGACCGAATTCACCAACTCCCGACGCTACAAGCTGTGGGGGCCGATCATGTTGCTGGTATCGCTGGGCATGCTGGCGATGGCCGTCAACATGGGGCGAACCGGGCTGACGGTATGCGCCGGCTTCCTGGTCGTGTTCTCCCTGCTCGTCACCTGGCAGCACCGGGACGCGGGCAAGCATGTGTTCATGCGCCTGACCCGCCGCCAGCTGTTTGTCGATACGCTCGATGCGCCGATCGAAATGGCCGAGGTGCAAGACATTCTGGTCAAGGACGAAGGCTTGCTGACCTTGCAGAAACTCACGCTCGACTCTAACGCCCATCTGCCCAGGCATCACGTCGCCAGGCTGCAGGTATTCGGCAACCAGGCCATGTCGCTGAAAAAGCCCGAGCCGCATGTACGCATCCACTCTGCCGGGCTGATGACCGGTGGGCGCAAGCTGGGCTGCGACGAAATCGCCGCACTGCTGGGTGCCTACCGCGACGCCGCTTGTGCACAGCAGCAACTGGATGCCCTGCAGGCTCATGGCTGACACCGACCGGGAAACCTTGCTGGCCTGGCTCGGGGCTCACGCGGAGGAGTCCTGCAAGCCTTTGGCGCTGCACGAATCCTCGCGTGGCAAGGCGCTGGCCTGTGCGTTGCTGGCGTTTTCGCTGGTGTTGGTCGGAGGCTGGCTGGCCAGTTTGCCTGCGCAGTGGCAGATGCAATCCGGGCAATGGTTGCTGTGGGGGCCTGGCGTGCTGCTGCTGGTTGCCGGCGTGGCTGGGCTGGCGCTCGCCGAGGGGCTGCGCCGAAGACATGGCAAGTGTGTGCTGAGTGTGACTGACGACTGTGTGCTGTTCGCCAACTCGCACGCGCCGACGCCCTTGTACTGTTTCGATGGGTTCGAAATCGACCAGCGTCACCTGAGCATGACGCTGGTGTTTTCGCTGGCAGCCATCAGCCGTGCGCCGCAGCTTGCGCCTGCCTGCTTCAAGTCACTGGTGGCGCCGGATGCGTGGCCAGTGGCCGGTGGCTTGCGGGTGAAGTTGTGGGTGTGCACGCCGGTGGTGGACGGGCGGCGCGTCGATATGCAGGCGCTGACCGACCGGCTGTATGTCTGCATGGAAGCAGCCCAGGCGCGGCGCACGCTGGGGCAGTTGGGGATGTGATCCTGAGGGCGCTTTGGGGGAACAACTGTCTTGTTCAAAATCTAAAGGCCAGCCCAACCCCTCTGTAGGAGCGGGCTTGCCCGCGAAGCAGACGCCGCGGTGCATGGCCAGGGCTTCGCCCTGGTTCGCGGGCAAGCCCGCTCCCACAGAAGTGGACTGCTCCCGCAGCTGTGAAGGCAACTGTCTTGTTCAAAATCCAAAGGTCAGCCCAATCCCACAGGGTCACCCGCGGTCACTGTCAGCGCCGGTGCCAGCCGCCTGCGGCATCAAGGTCGCGATCAACGCCCGTACCGTCCCCGGCAACGCATCCAGCTCGCGTACCAGGATGCTGCGTTCACGCACCGCCCAGGGCTCGTCCAGGGCGATGGTGACCAGGTTCATGGTGTGGCTGTGGCGCACCGCCGCAGACTCGGGAATGATCCCGATCCCCACACCCGCCTCGACCATCCGGCAGATCGCCTCGAAGCTGGACATCTGGATCCGCAGCGCCAGGCTCTGGCCAATACGCTCGACGTGGTCGCGCAGGAACGTCAGCAAGGTGCTGCCGTCATGCAGGCCGATGTGCTGGTAGGCCAGGGTCTGCTTGAGCGTCACCTGGCGGCGGCCCGCCAGCTCGTGACCGGCCGGCACGATCAGCACCAGCCGGTCGGTACTGAAGCGCATCACCTGTAGACCCGCCGCCTCCACGGGCCCGGCGATGATGCCCATGTCGCTGCTGCCATCGAGCACCCCGCGCACGATATCGCGCGACAACCGCTCCTGCAGATCGACCGTCACCCCCGGCCGCTGGGCGAGAAACCCGGCCAGCACTTCGGGCAGGAACTCGGTCACCGCGGTGGTGTTGGCGAAGATGCGGATGTGCCCGGCCGAATCGGTGCCGAACTGGGTGAACTCGGCCTTGAGGTACTCCACCTGACGCATGATCAGGCGCGCATGGGTCAGCAGTTTCTGACCCGCGGGCGTCAGCTCCACGCCACGGCTGTCGCGGTACAGCAGGCGGGTATCGAGCTGCGCCTCGAGGGCCTTGATCCGCGCGCTGGCCGCGGCGGGGGAGAGAAACGCACGGCGCGCGCCTTGGGTGAGGCTCGGCGATTCGCCGATGTGGATGAAGAGCCGCAAGTCAGCCAGGTCGAAGTGCATGGGGAGTCCTGTCGTAGCAGAGGCGTTCGGCATTTATGAACGCTGGTTTACGCAAATGCAAATTCACAGAATGCCGGGCGCCTCGCATGATCGGCCCATAACAACAAATGCAGAGGCCCATGCTCATGACTGCTTCGACTTCGCCCACCGACTTCAGCGCCTGGATCGGCCGCACCGAAGAGGCCTGGGATGTGCTCAGCCGCAACCTGGTCAAGCGCATCGCCGCGACCTTCGGCGAGGCCGCGCCAGGCCATGGTGACGCGCTGCCGCACCTGTGGACCTGGTGCTTCTTCCAGGAGCCGCTGCCGGAGTCGCAACTGGGCACGGACGGTCACCCTGCCCGTGGCGGCTTCCTGCCACCGGCCGACAACCGCAACCGCATGTGGGCGGGCGGGCGGGTCGAGTTCATCGCGCCGTTGAAAGTTGGCGGTGAAGCCCACCGCCTGTCGACCATCCTGCACATCGAGGAAAAGCACGGGCGCACCGGCGCACTGCTGTTCGTCACCGTGCGCCACGATTACTCCCAGGACGGCCGCCTGTGCATCCGCGAGGAACAGGACATCGTCTACCGCGAGCCCAACCCGCCCAAGCGCGGCAGCGGCACGCCGAGCGAGGCGGGCGAGTGGAATGAAACCATCACCCCGACGCCGACGCTGCTGTTCCGCTACTCGGCCATCACCTTCAACGGCCACCGCATCCACTACGACCACCCCTACGTCACCGAGACCGAGGGCTACCCCGGCCTGGTGGTGCATGGCCCGATGATCGCCACCCTCAACCTGCGCGCCTTCGTGCGGGCCCACCCCGACAAGCCCGTGCGCCACTTCGCCTACCGCGGTGTGCGGCCGCTGACCCTGCCTGCAGCGTTCCAGGTCAGTGGCTGCATCGAGGCACCTGGCAAGGCACGCCTGTGGGCCGGCAATGCCGACGGCACAGCCCAGAGCGCCGAAGTGATCTTCGACTGACTTCCTTAAGCCTTCGCAGAGAATCCACACATGCACAGCTACGACAGCGATGACCTCAATGCCATCCGCGAGGGCGTGCGCGCCCTGTGCGCCGAATTTCCCGCCGAATACTGGCGCAGGATCGATGAAGAAAAAGGTTTTCCGGAAGCCTTCGTCAAGGCCATGACCGATGCCGGCTGGCTGTCGGCGATGATCCCCGAAGAGTACGGCGGATCGGGCCTGGGCCTGGCCGAGGCTTCGGTGATTCTCGAGGAGGTCAACCGCTGTGGCGGCAACTCCGGCACCATCCACGGGCAGATGTACAACATGTTCACCCTGCTGCGAAACGGCAGCGACGAGCAGAAGCGCTTCTACCTGCCCAAGCTTGCCAGTGGCGAGCTGCGCCTGCAGTCGATGGGCGTGACCGAGCCGACCACCGGCACCGACACCACCAAGATCAAGACCACTGCCGTGCGCCAGGGCGACAAGTACGTGATCAACGGGCAGAAAGTATGGATCTCGCGCGTGCAGCATTCGGACCTGATGATCCTGCTGGCACGCACCACGCCGCTGCCGGAGGTGAAGAAGAAATCCGAAGGCATGTCGATCTTCCTGGTCGACCTGCGTGAAGCGATCGGCAACGGCCTGACCGTGCAGCCGATCGCCAACATGGTCAACCACGAGACCAACGAGCTGTTCTTCGACAACCTGGAAATCCCGGCCAGCAGCCTGATTGGCGAGGAGGGCAAAGGGTTCCGCTACATCCTCGACGGCCTTAACGCCGAGCGCACGCTGATTGCCGCCGAATGCATCGGCGATGGCCGCTGGTTCGTCGAGAAGGCCAGCCAGTACGCCCGCGACCGCGTGGTGTTCGGCCGCCCGATCGGACAGAACCAGGGCGTGCAGTTCCCCATCGCCGAAGCCCATATCGAGATCGAGGCCGCCGACCTGATGCGCTGGCGTGCCTGCGCCGAATACGACAGCGGCGCCAACGCCGGGGCGGCGGCGAACATGGCCAAGTACCTGGCGGCCAAGGCCTCGTGGGAGGCGGCCAATGCCTGCCTGCAGACCCATGGCGGCTTTGGTTTCGCCAACGAATACGACGTCGAGCGCAAGTTCCGCGAGACCCGCCTGTACCAGGTGGCGCCGATCTCCACCAACCTGATCCTGTCGTACGTGGCCGAGCACCTGCTCGAGCTGCCGCGCAGCTTCTGAGGAGCCGACCATGCGTGATACCCAAGCCCTGGCCAGCTTCCTGGCCGACCTGCGCTACGAGGCCATCCCCGGCGCCGTGCTGGACCGCACCGAAGACCTGTTTCTCGACTGGCTCGGCTCGGCCCTGGCCAGCCAGGGATCGCACCCGATCCCGCTGTTCGAGCGTTACGCCGAACGCATGGGGCCCGCCTCGGGCCGTGCGCGCGTGCTGAGCAACGGCCGGCGTACCTCCGCCTATTTCGCCGCCCTGGTCAACGGCGCCGCCTCGCATCTGGTCGAGCAGGACGACCTGCACAACAGCTCCGTGCTGCACCCGGCCACCGTGGTGTTCTCCGCCGTGCTGGCGGCCGCGCAAGACCTGGGCAAGTCCGGCCAGGACCTGCTGCTGGCCTCGGTGGCAGGCTACGAGGCCGGCATCCGCATCGGCGAATTCCTCGGCCGTTCGCACTATCGGATCTTCCACACCACCGCCACGGTCGGCACCCTGGCTGCCGCCGTGGGCGTGGGCAAGCTGCTGGACTTCAACCAGGAGCAGTTCATCAATCTGCTCGGCAGCGCCGGCACCCAGGCTGCGGGGCTGTGGGAGTTTCTGCGCGACGCCGCCGACTCCAAGCAGCTGCACACCGCCAAGGCCGCCGCCGATGGCCTGCTCGCCGCTTACCTCACCGCCGATGGCCTGAGTGGGGCGCGCAACATCCTCGAAGGCGACCAGGGCATGGCCGCAGGCATGTCCAGCGATGCCGACCCCGCGCGGCTCTCCGACCGGCTCGGCACACGCTGGGCGCTGGCGGAAACCTCGTTCAAGTTCCACGCCTCGTGTCGTCACACCCACCCGGCGGCTGATGCACTGCTGCACCTGATGCAGCGCGAGGAGCTGGGCCACGAGCAGATCGCCGAAGTGATCACCCGCGTGCACCAGGGCGCCATCGATGTGTTGGGGCGGGTGACCACACCGACCACCGTGCATCAGGCCAAATTCTCCATGGGCACGGTACTGGGCCTGATCGCCGTGCATGGCAGTGCGCAGTTGCTGGAGTTCCGCGACCTGGCACTGACCGATCCGCGCATCGCCGCGTTCCGCGACAAGGTGCGCATGCAGCTGGACCCTGAGGTGGACGGTGCCTATCCGGCGCGCTGGCTGGGGCGGATCGAGGTGCGCTGCGTCGATGGCCGGCAGTTCAGCGCAGCCATCGACGAACCCAAGGGCGATCCGGGCAACACCCTGTCGCGCCCAGAGCTGGAGGCCAAGTTCCAGCGCCTGCTGGCCTATGCCGGGCAGCGCAGCGAGGCCGAGGGCCGAGCGCTGATCGAGCGCGTCTGGCAACTGCGCGACGCGCAGTCGCTGGCGGACCTGCATTGAACACCGAACAGGAATTTGCCATGACCCAATCCGCTCCCCGCCCGCTGGACGGCATCACCGTCGTCAGCCTGGAACATGCCATCGCCGCGCCGTTCTGCACCCGCCAACTGGCGGACCTGGGCGCGCGCGTGATCAAGATCGAGCGCCCCGGCAGCGGCGATTTCGCCCGCGGCTACGACCAGCGTGTCGATGGGCTGGCCTCGCACTTTGTCTGGACCAACCGCTCCAAGCAGAGCCTGACCCTGGACCTCAAGCAGGACGAGGCGGACGACATCCTGCTGGCGCTGCTGGCCAAGGCCGACGTGCTGGTGCAGAACCTCGCACCAGGTGCGGCGGCGCGCATGGGGTTGTCGTTCGAGGCCCTGCACGCGCGCTTTCCGCGGCTGATCGTCTGCGATATCTCCGGCTACGGCGAAGGTGGCCCGTACGAGAAGAAAAAGGCCTACGACCTGCTGATCCAGAGCGAGGGCGGTTTTCTCTCGGTGACCGGCGGGCCGGGCGAGGAACAGATGGCCAAGGCCGGATGCTCGGTCGCCGATATCGCTGCCGGTATGTATGCCTATACCGGCGTGCTGTCGGCGCTGCTGCTGCGTGACAAGACCGGCGTCGGCAGCCGCATCGACGTGTCGATGCTGGAGAGCCTGGTGGAATGGATGGGCTACCCGATGTACTACGCCTACAACGGTGCGCCGCCACCACCGCGGGCGGGCGCGTCGCACTCGACCATCTACCCATACGGGCCGTTCCCCACCGGCGGTGGCGGCACGATCATGCTGGGGCTGCAGAACGAGCGGGAATGGCAGCTGTTTTGCGAGAAGGTGCTGCTCGACCCGGCGCTGGCCAGCGATGCGCGGTTCTCCGCGAACTTCCGTCGCTCGGAGAACCGCGAGGTGCTGCGCCAGATCATCATCGACCGCTTCGCCGCGCTGTCGCTGGACGAGGTGGTGGCGCGTCTTGAGGACGCACAGATCGCCAACGCCCGGGTCAACGACATGCAAGGCGTCTGGCAGCACCCGCAGCTCAAGGCCCGCGACTGCTGGCGCGAGGTCGACAGCCCGGCTGGCAAGCTGCCGTCGCTGCTGCCGCCGGGGCGTAACGCCGCCTTTACCCCGCGCATGGACCCGGTGCCGGGGCTGGGCCAGCACAGCGCAGCGATTCTCGAGGAGCTGGGTTTCTCGGTCGAAGACCAGGCCCGGCTGGCGGCTGCTGGTGTCGTTTGATGACAAGGAGTGATTGCTGATGCCGCAAACCATCGTCCGTTCCGCGCTGTTCGTGCCGGGCAGCCGCCCCGAGCGTTTCGCCAAGGCCCTTGCTGCCGGTGCCGATGCTGTCATCGTCGATTTCGAGGATGCCGTCGAGGAGCCGCTCAAGCGCCAGGCGCGCGACAACCTCGCCGCCTTTCTGGCAGCCCATCCGCAGGCGCGGGTGTGGGTCAGGGTCAACGCCCCGGAGCATGCCGGGCATGCCGATGACCTGGCGTTCTGCGCGCAGCAGCCCGGCGTCAGCGCCGTGCTGCTGCCCAAGGTCGAAAATGCCGCCCAGGTGGCGGTGGCCTGGCGCACCGGCAAGCCGGTGCTGCCGATCATCGAGACGGCCAAGGGCTTGCTGGCGCTGGAGCGCATTGCCGGTGCCGAGGGGGTCGAGCGTTTGTCGTTCGGTAGCCTGGACCTGGCGCTGGACCTGAACCTCAACACTGACAGCGCCTCGGCCCAGCGCTTTCTCGACCAGGCGCGCATGGCGGTGCAGTTGCATTCGCGCGGCGCCGATCTGGCGCCCCCGCTGGACGGGGTGTTCCCGGCCATCGGCGACCCGCAAGGGCAGCAGCGGGCCATGCGCCATGCCTACGACATGGGCTATGGCGGGGCGCTGTGCATCCATCCCAGCCAGGTGCCGTTGATTCATGGCGTGCTGGCGCCGAGCAGCGAAGAGCTGGCCTGGGCACGGCGGGTGGTGGACGCCAGTGTAGCGGCCAAGGGCGCCGGGGCGTTCCAGCTCGATGGGCAGATGGTCGATGCGCCGGTGCTGTTGCGGGCGCAGCGGCTGTTGGCATTGGCCGAAAGCACCTAGGCCTTTCGCGGGGCAAGCCGGTGCCCGACACCGCGGTGTCCTTTTCGCGGGCAAGCCCGCTCCCACAGGAGCTGGGCTGGTTTAAGACTTTGAACAAGACAGTGGCAGGTACAGCGCTGACTCTGGGCTAAACGCTGTACCTGTAGGAGCGGGCTTGCCCGCGAACACCGGCAAAGCCGGTGCCATATCCACTGATGTATCTGTGGGAGCGGGCTCGTCCCGCGAACACCGGCAAAGCCGGTGCCATATCCACTGATGTATCTGTGGGAGCGGGCTCGTCCCGCGAACACCGGCAAAGCCGGTGCCATATCCACTGATGTATCTGTGGGAGCGGGCTCGTCCCGCGATCACCGGCATAGCCGGTGCCATATCCACTGATGTATCTGTGGGAGCGGGCTCGTCCCGCGATCACCGGCATAGCCGGTGCCATCCCCCAGCCACCCAGGAGCGTTCACCCCAGCCAAACGCAGGCTTACACAAAAGCAGATTCTCGAAACACGCCCGATTGGGCCATCGTACCCTTGGCAACGCTTCCCTGCTGACCCCTTCCAACAACAATAAAAGGTGACACCGATGTTGAAGCTGACCCAGGCGCTGTTGTGCGCCGCCGCCGTGTCCATGGCCGGGCTCGCCCAGGCTGCCGATCCTGTGATCATCAAGTTCGCCCACGTGGTGGCCGACAGCACGCCCAAGGGCCAGGGCGCGCTGATGTTCCAGAAACTGGTCGAGGCCGACCCGCAGCTCAAGGGCAAGGTCAAGGTCGAGGTCTACCCCAACTCCTCGCTGTTCGGCGACGGCAAGGAGATGGAAGCCCTGCTGCTGGGTGACGTGCAGATGCTCGCGCCTTCGCTGGCCAAGTTCGAGCACTACAACAAGCAGGTGCAACTGTTCGACCTGCCGTTCCTGTTCAACGACCTCGCTGCCGTCGACCGCTTCCAGCAAGGCCCGCAGGGCAAGGCGCTGCTGACCTCGATGGAAGACAAGGGCATCCGTGGCCTGGCCTACTGGCACAACGGCCTCAAGCAACTGTCGGCGAACAAGAAGGTGATCCTGCCCAAGGATGCCCGCGGCCTGAAGTTCCGCGTGCAGGCCTCCAGCGTGCTCGAAGAGCAGTTCAAGGCCATTCGCGCCAACCCGCGCAAGATGAGCTTCGCCGAGGTCTACCAAGGCTTGCAGACCGGCACCGTCAACGGCACCGAGAACACCTGGTCGAACTACGAAAGCCAGAAGGTCAACGAAGTCCAGCCGTTCTTCACCGAGACCAACCACGGCCTGATCGACTACATGGTGATCACCAACGCCAAGTTCTGGAACAGCCTGCCTGAAGATGTGCGCAGCGAGCTGCAGACGATCATGGACAAGGTCACCGTCGAGGTGAACAAGCAGGCCGAAGAGCTCAACCAGGCCTCGCGCCAGAAGATCATCGACGCCAAGACCAGCGAGATCGACCAGCTGACGCCCGAGCAGCGCGCCCAGTGGCGTGAAGCCATGCGCCCGGTGTGGGACAAGTTCTCCGACCAGATCGGCGCCGACCTGATCAAGGCTGCCGACGACGCCAACAAGCCGTCCTGATCGCTTCCATCGCCCATGGCCACCTGCAGCGCAGGTGGCCCGGCTTCCTTCTGTCCGGAGAATGCCCATGCACAGGATCAGACGCGTCTGGGAGCACTTCGAGGAGGGCATGATCGCCTTCCTCCTGGCGGCCATGACCTTGATCACCTTCATCTACGTGGCGCTGAACAACCTCTACACCCTGTTCTACAGCCTCAGCGACCACTGGAGCTTCGCCAGCGAGCTGCTGCTCGACATCGGCGACCACTTGATGGGCTACGCCCAGGAAATGACCTGGAGCATCGCCCTGACCAAGGCGCTGTTCGGCTGGCTGATCTTCTTCGGCATCGCCTACGGCGTGCGTACCGCCGGCCACCTCGGCGTCGACGTGCTGGTGCGGCGCACACGCAAGCCGGTGCAACGCATCCTGGCGATGATCGCCTGCGCCTGCTGCCTGGCCTATGCCGGGTTGTTCCTGGTTGCCAGCATCAAGTGGGTGAATGCCGTGTTCGTCGCCGGCATCGGCGCTGAAGACCTCGACCGCTACGGCATCAAGATCGGCCACATCGCGCTGATCGTGCCGTTCGGCTTCGCCCTGATCATCGTGCGCTACCTGGAAATCCTCTACCGCATCTTCACCCACCGCCAGACCAGTCTGGGCCTGGCGGATGAAGCTGCAGAGGCGAGCAAACTGGCCAACCCGGGCGAGGAGTCACACTGATGACCGTTATCTGCCTGTTCCTGCTGCTGTTCGTGTTCATGTTCCTCGGCGTGCCGATCGCCATTTCCCTTGGCCTGTCGGGCGCGGTGTCGATCCTGCTGTTCAGCCAGGACTCGCTCAGCTCGCTGGCGATCAAGCTGTTCGAGACCTCCGACAGCTACACCTTCCTGGCGATCCCGTTCTTCCTGCTCTCGGGCGCGTTCATGACCACCGGCGGCGTTGCCCAGCGCCTGATCGATTTCGCCAACGCCTGCGTCGGCCACATTCGCGGCGGCCTGGCCATTGCCGCAGTGCTGGCGTGCATGCTGTTCGCCGCGCTGTCCGGCTCCTCGCCCGCCACCGTCGCCGCCGTCGGCTCCATCGCCGTGGCCGGTATGGTGCGCTCGGGTTATCCGAAGGAGTTCGGCGCCGGGATCATCTGCAACGCCGGCACGCTCGGCATCCTCATTCCGCCGTCGATCGTGATGGTGGTGTACTCGGCCGCCACCGAAACCTCGGTGGGCAAGCTGTTCATGGCCGGTGTGATACCCGGGATCCTGCTCGGCCTCGCCTTGATGGTGACCATCTACATCGTCGCCCGCGTCAAGAAACTCCCCGCCCAGCCGCGTGCCAGCTTCGCCGAATGGCTGCGCACCGCCCGCCGCGCGTTCTGGGGCCTGTTGCTGCTGGTGATCATCCTCGGCGGCATCTACAGCGGCATGTTCACCCCGACCGAAGCGGCGGCGGTGGCGGCGGTGTACTCGGCTTTCATCGCGCTGTTCGTCTACAAGGACATGCGCCTGCGCGACTGCCCCAAGGTGCTGCTCGAGTCCGGGCGCCTGACCATCATGCTGCTGTTCATCATCGCCAACGCCATGCTCTTCGCCCACGTGCTGACTACCGAGCAGATTCCCCAGCAGATCACCCAGTGGGTGCTCTCCGAAGGCCTGACGCCGATCGGCTTCCTGATCATGGTCAACGTGGTGCTGCTGGTGGCGGGGAGCTTCATGGAGCCTTCGGCGATCATCCTGATCCTGGCGCCGATCTTCTTCCCGATCGCGATGAAGCTGGGCATCGACCCGATCCACCTGGGGATCGTGATGGTGGTGAACATGGAGATCGGCCTGGTGCATCCACCGGTGGGGCTGAACCTGTTCGTGACCAGTGCGGTGACTGGCTTGACCCTGGGGCAGACGATCCGCGCGGCCCTGCCGTGGTTGTCGATCCTGCTGCTGTTCCTGGTGTTGGTGACGTATGTGCCGTTTATTTCGCTGGCGTTGCCGGAGTGGTTGGGGATGCCGTAGGGGCGGTTGGCATTTCGGACCAAAGGCGCTGACGCTGATCGTCAGCGCCTTCTGGTCGCAGCCCTCAGGAGCCCTTGATCTTGGCGAATCCATGGGTGACGGAGATCAAACGCATACTCAGTCCGAATTCTTCCACGGGGCCTTCGTAGACCGCTCGATGGATACCGGCGCCGAAATACTTCACAACGGTTCCGGCATCAACAGGGGCATTGTGCAGCGGCTTGCCGTCTTTGTCATAGATGACCACACGGCTATAGCCCAACGAAGAAGAGAAGCAATCCAGCGCCAGATAGTTTGTGGGGTTGGCGAAGGTCAGTTCAAAGGAGGCATCAGTTCCGCTATGTCCGGTTGTTCCGTGGACAAGGATGCTGTTTTGGCCGTTGCTGTCTTCCAGCACTATGAATTTAACGTTGTTGCCACTGGAACTCAGCGTGAGCATGTATCCCAGCCTTTGCTCTTCACCTTTGAGTTCACTACCGGGGTTCAGATCCTTAAAAGAATCAGTGATGTAGGGTATTTGGGAGTCCTTATAAAGCTCATTCATCTTGGTCATCGTCTGCTCCTGAAGGGCGAACCCCTGAGTTTCGGTTGGGATAACGACGAACGCATGAGGGCTGGCTGTATTCCAGGCTAAACAAGAAGGAGACCTACCCGCCCATACAGGCTCGGGGTTCATGTTGGGTGAGGAATAACAGGGTCGGCAACTGGCAGACTTGTCAGTTGCCGGTTGCCTGTAGGGCTTCTATGTTCAGCGATTTTGTCTGCATTTGGCTTGAGTCGGCTGCGAGTACTCACAAAGCCAGCACCCTGTGCCGGCAGGGCAGGAGCATTCAGTCATACAGCCACGGCTTGAGCTCGGCCAGGTTGCTGATGACCACCTGCTGTACCAATTCACTCCGTGGCTGTCATCCTGCTGCTGTTGCTGGTGCTGATGACCTACGTGCCTTTCTTTTTGCCGGCGCGCCCTGCGCCGGGTCGGATAATCGACCGATATCGGTGCGGAATGCTGCGCAGCAGAATCTTGGGTTCCTACTGACACTCAGGCACTGAACGCATGCAGCAACTGACTGATCACACATACGATTTCATCGTCTGTGGCGCCGGCACCTCGGGGTGCGTGGTCGCCGCCCGCCTTGCCGACCAGCCCGGCGCCCGGGTCCTGCTGATCGAAGCCGGCAGTGCCTACACCGGCCCGCAGGTCACCGACCCCGCGCAATGGCCGGCGAACCTCGGTTCCGAGCGCGACTGGGGGTTTGAGGCCCAACCCAACCCCGCCTTGAACGGCCGCCGCATGGGGTTGAACATGGGCAAGGGGCTCGGGGGTGGCTCCAGCATCAACGTGATGGTGTGGGCGCGCGGCCACCGTTCGGACTGGGACCACTTCGCCGAGGAAAGCGGCGATCCTGGTTGGGGCTACGAATCGGTGTTCGGCTACTACCGCAGCATCGAAAGCTGGCAAGGCCAGCCCGACCCCCTGCGTCGCGGCTCGACTGGCCCCGTGCACGTCGCCCAACCTCGCGCGCCCCAGCCCCTCGCCTTGGCCACCCTGGAGGCCGCCAGCCAACTGGGCATCCCCCATTTCGACAGCCCCAACGGCGAGATGATGGAAGGCCCCGGCGGCGTCGCCATCGCTGACCTGCGCATCAAGGAAGGCAAGCGTGACTCGGTGTACGACGCTTATATCGTGCCGCGGCTGCACAACCCGAACCTGCACATCCTCACACAGGCGCTGGTGGCTCGCGTGTTGTTCGATGGCCGTAAGGCGATAGGTGTCGAGGTCGTGGTCGAAGGCCAACTGCAGCGTTTCTACGTGACGGGTGAAGTGATCCTGTCGATGGGCGCGGTGAACACCCCCAAGGTCTTGATGCAGTCCGGCATCGGCCCGGAGGCCGAGTTGCGTGCGCACGGCATCCCGTTGCTCAACCCACTGCAAGGCGTGGGGCAGAACCACCAGGACCACGTCGCCTTCGGCTGCACTTGGGCGTACTCGCAGCCGCAGCCAGTCGGCGGCGGAGGCTGCGAGGCGACCCTGTACTGGAACAGCGACTCCCGCCTGGACGCGCCGGACTTGCTGCACTGCCAACTGGAATTCGCCGTACCTTCACCCCCCGAGGTCGGCATTGCCCCGCCGGCGCAGGGGTGGACGATGTTCGCCGGGTTGGCCAGGCCCTTCAGCCGCGGACAGTTGCGGCTGTCGGGCGCTGGTGTGCTGGACAAGATGCTGATCGAGCCGAACACCTTGAGCGCGCCGGAGGACATGGCCGCCGCGTTGGCTTCGGTCGAGCTGTGCAGGGAGTTGGGGAACCATCGGGCGTTTGCTGGGTTGGTGAGCGGGGAGGTCGTACCTGGACCGCGGGATAAGCAGGGAATGGAGCGATTCTTGCGCAACTCGGCGGTGAGTTTCTGGCACCAGTGCGGGACGGCGAAGATGGGCCGGGATGAGAGGGCGGTGGTGGATCGCGCGTTGAGGGTTTATGGGGTAAGCGGCTTGCGAGTGGCGGATGCTTCGGTGATGCCGCGGATCACCGTGGGGAATACGATGGCGGCTTGTGTGGTGATTGGGGAGCGGGGGGCGGACCTTTTGCTGGGCAGTCGAGCGGTGTTGTAAGGGGTCTGCTGATACGCAATTTTCGAGGGGACGGGTGGGGGCGTGCGCTGTTGGCATTCTGTGTCGGCACGCGCGGACATTCAGTCTTCCAGCCACGTCCTGAACTCGGCCAAGTTGCTGATGGCCAACTGCCGTGCCAATCCAACCCCTGGCTGCCGGGACTGAATCTTGTGAAGTTCACCGATCGTTGCGTAGTGACGGTGAATGAGCCGTCAGTTGCGCCGGAGACCGTGGCGCTACCGCATTCGCCAGAGCATGAGCCGCCGAGGGAACTGCCGGGATAGTGCACCGATGGAGCGTGTATTTCGCAGTTCGAAATCAGAGTGGATACCGACCACGGGCTACCTGACCGGGCAACAAGTTCAACAAGACATTGGCCAATACCTGATGAGCCACTACAACTGGATCCGACCTCATCAGTTCAACGATGGACTGGCTCCGGCGAAAGCTGAAGAAAAACTCAAAACCGTGTCCGGGATGAGTTGACCACTACATGTCCAGCAAGGCGTGGGTGCGGTGATGCCGGGTTGCATGGCGGGGAAACCTGGAAAGCACAAGCCCGGCGTTCGGAATGCTTCGCAAAGGCTAGACAAGGCGAAACGGGGGAGGAACGCCCGGGCGCGCGCCCGACTGTACTGGAGTACATGAGCATTCCAAGCCCCGTTTCAACGCAGTATGGCCGAGTGCAGATACATTTCAGATAGAGCCTAGCTTGAATTCCGGAGTGAATCGTTGGGTGCTCATAAATTTCCTCCTCTGCTTAAGGCAGGAGATGTCTACGGCGTCGCGGGCTGACCAGTACCTCTGTCGTGCTCTGTAGGAAATTTCCTACAGAAAAACTCCCTATCGCTCTCAATAATCACCTTATCTACCGTAATCGGCTTATCCAGGCGATGCGTCTAACGATATAAGCACTTGAAAAGTTCATGCGGGGGCAATAGTTGAATCCCCTGCGAGTGCGGTGATAGTTATTAAAAATTTGTGAAACCATCAATCAAAATATGAAATTCATGCAGCTCTGACTGTAAGAAAATTATTTGGAATGAGGTGCAGAAAAAGTGGAGAGCGGTGACGATTTTAGCGTGATAGATGAGCTGATTGAAGAGCGGTCGGATTCGCTCCTTTCAGCTGTGAAATTTATTTGTAAATTTTATAATAAAGAAGTAAGTGAAGCTGTTTTATACGCGGGTCTACCTCGTGGTAGAGCGTTGTCGCCGATTGCGGCAGTGCGGATGCTTGAGCAAGTAGGTATGAAGGCCGGCTGGGTTCAGCGTTCACTTGATCAGATTTCTGATTATTTGTTGCCCGTTGTGCAAGCCGGTGGAGATGGACGTTACTGTGTCATTCTCCGGAAAAATATAGATAAAGGTAAATGGGTATACGATGTCGTTTTTCCAGAGCATGGAGGACGGGTCGTTATCGATGAGGCAGAGCTGCTGAGGCAGTGTACGGGGTATTTTTTATTGGTCGGCGCCGTCCCGAAATTGGATGCGTGCAGTCAAGACGACCTACTGTATAACAAACCCAGCCAATCCCATTGGTTGCTGTCCGTCATCTGGCGTTTTCGATTTTATTTTTACAGTGCCGCGCTTGCAGCGTTGCTGGCGAATATTCTGACGTTGGCCATCACTTTTTTCACCATGAACGTCTACGACCGCGTTGTGCCTACGCAGGCGTATGTATCGTTGTGGTCAATGGCAATCGGTGTGTTGATCGCGATAAGCCTTGAATTTGCTTCGCGGCAGATTCGTGCATATTTACTGGATGTGGCGGGAAAAAAAGCGGATTTGATTTTAGGGGCCAAGTTATTTCGCCAGGTCATGGCGGTGCGATTAGAAAGCAAACCGGGGTCTTCTGGGGCATTTGCCAACCAATTCCGTGAATACGAGTCCGTGCGGGACTTCATCACCTCGGCCACACTGGCGACATTGTCAGACTTGCCTTTCTGTCTTATGTTCCTCGGCATTATTTATTGTATTGGCGGGGCGCTGAGTATTATTCCGCTGTTGGCAGTGCCTTTGATTGTGCTGGTGAGTATTGCCTGCCAATGGCCGTTGTCACGTTATATGCAGGAAAACTTGCGAGAGATTTCTTTGCGACAAGGATTGTTGATTGAGACGCTGGAAGGCATGGAGGCATTAAAGGCTTCGCGTGGCGAAAGTGTTATGCAGAAACGTTGGGATGATTTTAGCGCACTCGCTACTGCATCTGCGATGAAAAGTCGGTTCTTATCAAGTCTAACCACTAACTTCGTGATGTACGTGCAACAGATGGTCACGGTACTGATCGTCTTAACCGGTGTCTATATGATTCATGACGGCCAGCTTACAATGGGCGCGATGATTGCTGTGGTCATCCTCTCGGGTCGGTCACTGCAACCATTAGGCGCCGTGGTGGGGTTGGCGCTGCGTTATCAGCAGGCTAAAGCGGGTATGAAGTCGCTGAGTATGCTGATGAGCCTGCCGGTGGATCGGGACCCGCAGGCAACCTTTCTCCCTGCGCCTAACCTTGAAGGTCATCTTAGTCTGAAAAAAATCAGTTATGTTTATCCGATGCCTGGAGTCGTGGCGCCTCCGAAAGCGCTGGACAACATCAATTTAACCATCGCACCGGGTGAACGGGTAGTAATACTTGGCAATATTGGCAGCGGAAAATCTACGCTACTCAAACTGATGGCGGGACTTTATAGGCAGAGTGAAGGCCGCTTGGCGTTGGATGATATTGATGCATCGCAAATAGACCCTGCCGATTGGCGGTCGCTCGTGGGGTACGTAGGGCAGGACTGCCAATTGTTCTTCGGCTCTTTGCGCGAAAACGTGATGATTGGTAATCCGGGTGCAACTACCCAGCAATTTCTGCGCGTCGCCAAAATCACCGGATTGGACAAAATCGCTTCACGCCATCCTTCGGGTTATGACATGCCGATTGGTGAGATGGGGCGTAACTTGTCTGGTGGGCAAAAGCAATTGATCGCGCTGGCCCGTTGCTTGATGCTGGAGCCCAAGGTGCTCTTGCTGGATGAGCCTACCAGTGCGATGGATGGTTTAAACGAGGCTCAGTTCATTGAGCAGTTGGGAAACTTGAGTGCCTCGCACACCTTAGTAATCGTGACTCACCGTATGTCGATGCTCAGTATCGTCCAGCGTCTTGTCGTGATTGAGAATGGATGCATTGTCGCTGATGGTCCTAAAGAGCAAGTGCTTGTGGCGCTGAATGGTCAGCATCGATCGCCCGAAGATACTCACCTCGGCACATCTCAATGATAGGGCGTTCTGCTTACCCGCTCTGCATTGCCAGGATAATTTTCCATGTCATTTAAAAAGTTAATGCGCTTGCTTGGTAAAGGTCGGCCCGTGCATCGTAAAAAAGTTCAGCATGCTTTACGCGTTGAAGATGAAGCATTCATGCGAGACTTAAAAGGTGCGTTGATTGAGCAGCGCACCCCGGCCAGCGCGTTAGTATTATGGCTGATAGCGGCGGCGATGGTGTTCGGTATTCTTTGGGCTAATTTTGCGCGTGTGGAAGAGGTCACCCGTGGAGAGGGAAGAGTCATACCAGCCAGCCGTGAGCAGGTGATCCAGAGTTTGGAAGGCGGGATCATGAAAGATCTCTTTGTCAAGGAAGGTGATGTTGTAGAGCCGGGGCAGAAGTTGTTGCAGATCGATCCGACGCGGGTGGGTGCCAATTATGGTGAAGCGTTATCACGGGTCCAGGGGTTAAAAGGAGCTATTGCTCGTTTGCGTGCAGAAGCTTATGACACGCCGCTCGTGTTTCCTGAAGATATTAAGCAGAACGCGTCTATCGTGCGCGATGAAACCCAAGCTTTTAACTCTCGCCAGAGAACGTTATTGGAAAGTGTTAAAGCTCTGCGTCGAAGCTTGGAGTTGGCAGACGGTGAAATCAAACTGTCCGCGCCCATGGCGCAGCAGGGCCTCGTGTCCGAAGTGGAAATTATGCGCTTACGTCGTCAGGCTAACGAGTTCAATTTGCAAATTGCTGAGCGTCTCAACCGATTTCGCTCGGAAGCCAACAACGAGTTGACACGTTCGGAAAGCGAGTTGGCACAAGCTTTGGAGGTACTCAAGGGGCGTGAAGATATTGTGAATCGCACGACGATCACGGCTCCGGTACGAGGAACGATCAACAATATCCAGGTCACTACACGTGGTGGGGTAATTCAACAAGGGGCGGAAATCATGACGCTGATTCCGCTGGAAGACCGGTTATTGGTCGAAGCCAAGATCAAGCCTGCAGACGTGGCGTTTATTCGTCCTGGCCTGACAGCGACGGTTAAGATCTCGGCCTACGACTACGCGGTTTATGGTGGACTCGTCGGCAAGGTTGAACACATAAGCCCCGATACTTTATTTGACGAAGACAAAGCCCGTTTCGGCAGGGATAACTCGACTTACTACAAAGTCTATGTTCGAACAGACCGTGCTGTCTTGGAGGCGGGTGGACACAAGCTCCCAATCATTCCCGGTATGATCGCCAGTGTTGATATTAAAACTGGAGAAAAAACGATCCTGTCCTATCTGCTGAAACCCATATTCAAAGCACAAGAAGCCTTTCGGGAGCGATGACATGAACAGCTCACCCTTGACGTTTAGGAAAATGACTTTCATATCAATAGGGTTGGCCTGCGCTTATGTAAATTTCAGCGGTGTAGTACTCGCACAAGAAAATAAACAGCTGCGACTGGACGATCGTCAAATCGCGGCGTTAATTCACCGGTTTCCTTCCTCTGCAACGGTGCCCGCCTCACCGACCACTGGTCATATACTCGCGACGACTCCAGCCGTGAAAAGGCAAGACCTCGCCATCAATCCCACGATTTCTACGCTTCAGGGGCCCACGTTGCGTTCAGTGGCGGTAGGTAGTGAGCTGCCCGTGAATAGAGAATTGCGTTCGTTGATGAGAGATTTTGTGGCCAAGGCATTACGTCACAGCCCAGAGGTGCGGGTGTCTATTGCAAATGAAAACGTTGCCGCTTACGAAATTGATGAGGTCAAAGGGCGACGCTGGCCTCAAGTGCGTTTGGGGATGAATTCAGCATTAACTAAGAATGACAGCGGTAGCTCGAATAGTAACCGTACGGCGGGTACCTTGAGCGTCATCACGAATGTGTGGGATTGGGGGAAAAACGCCAGAGATACAGGCGCGGCTACGGCGTCACTTGAAGTTAAAAAGCAGAACAGCCAAGCGGAGCGGGAGCGGGTGGCGTTCAATACGACGTCCGAGTTGATCAATCTATTGCGCGCCATACGAAGTTCCGAAGTGGCTGAGGATTATGTACGGCAGATGAGCGACCGAGTCGATATGTTGTCTAAAATTACTCAAAACGACAAAGGTCGGGCGAGTGAGTTGGTCCAGGCTCGTGCCAGGTTGTTATCGGCGCAAGCTAGCCGTGAACAGATAATTGGCCAGCAGCACATTTCTCAGATTCGACTTCATCGGATTTTGGGTGAGGAGGTGCCAGAGGTATCCGGCGCTTTACTGGTTCTCAGTCGCCCTATGATTGACCAAACAGCCGCATTATCGTCGCTTGATGTTCACCCTTTGTTGCTGCAACTCAAAGCCCGGGCGGACGTCGAAGGCGAGCGCCAAAAGGCGCTCAAGGCTCAGGGACTTCCCGGGCTCAATCTCGTCGTACGTAAAGAGCAAAGGGATTCAATGGGAAGTCATGCGAGAGGCCCAAATGATTGGTATGCCGGTGTAGATGTGCAGTGGGATATCTTTAGTGGTGGTTCCAATACGGCAGCCCAGAAGGCTGCAGGAGAGCGTAAAACTTCAGCATTGGAAGAGTATCAAAAAACGGAGCAAGATTTGCGCCTGGAGATCATGCGTTCGACTCAAAACCGAGCGAACGCCTTGCAACAGGCAAGAAACTATCAGCAGCTAGCCATAGAAACCGATCGTGTGCGCAAGATGTATTATGAGCAGTGGTATCATTTAGGAAAACGCACATTGCTTGATGTGTTGGTGGCTGAAAATGAGCACTTTAACAGTCAGTTGCAAGCGATTGGAGCTATCAGTGATAGCCTAATCAATGACCTGAGTATTTTATCTAGCTCGGCACAATTGCTGAGCCATTTGTCTGTTGGGGAGTAGCGATCTGATCTACAGCGGTCAACCATTCGCGGGCACAGAATCGATTTTTCCTTCGCAACTGTCGGCGGCACAAAGCCATTGCGTTTAGGCGGTTTCATTCATGAATCCTCTGATCTTGAAGCATCCGACCTCAATACCTTCATCCCGGAGCATGGCAGTGGTGGGCTGTGTACAACGGACCTGCCAAAACTAGTCAAGCCTGGTAGTGAAATTCTGACTGATCAGCTCTCGACCCATAGCCGAGTCAGGAGTCGCCAGCACACTGGCTGTGCGCAGGATGCCATGACCACAATGGCCATTAATCTGATCCAGCACCCTCATTACTCTCGACGTGTCTGGAGGTGGCGACACTGCAAACAGATCGTCGGTGGATTCACCTGGCTGGGACAGGTTTGGCAAGACGATCTCAGCTTTGCTGTGCTTGAAGCCCGGCCGGAATACCTGATCCAGCGCCTCGAAGGCGGCTTTTTTTACTCACTGCACATCATCGGTGGGGTAGGGCAGATCCGCCACTACACCATTTGCATACGTTGCTTCCTCGGGATTGAACATTTCCGTCTTGTAATATATGAATCAAATTTGCTCGGAAAAGCGTTCTTGTGTAACGGCTTGAGCAACACCCAAGCCGTTACACTTTTCTTGAGCTAAAGTGGGTTACAAGTCAGTATTACACCCAATTAACATTGATTGTTTGTTCTATCAATAACTGCCCTTGGTGATCACCCACACTATTGTAGACATTATAGGCATGGCCTTCAGAGTAAATGGTTTTTGTGCTTTCAGTTTTCCACTCACCTTTATCTTTCACCTCAACCACGTTGTCGCTACTACCTTTTATAACAACCTGGTTGCGCGAAACAGTCTCATCCAACCCAGAGCTGAAGTTGCTTTTATTAAACATATTCATGCCAGACGTCATATCCATAACATGCTTCAAGTCAATCGTCAGCTTCATTTTGTTACCCCCATTCAAGTCCAAGACTTCCATGTTGGCAAGACGCGAAAGCCCGACGCCAGTCTTGATGGTGCCTAGCCCTGTTGTAGTGATTTTGGTGAGATCGAAGTCGTTGACATCCTTCTCAAAGGCCAGCGTATCGATACCGTTGCCGCCATCAATTCGAGCCAAGCGCCCATGCAATCCCGCACTTTCCTGGAAACCTTTAAGCAGAAAAGACAGGTTATCTTTATTCAAGATAATCACGTCATCTCCGGAACCTGCATAGATGACGTCGGCACCTCCCTTGCCATAAATAGTGTCATTGCCTGCCGTTCCTTTAATGAAATTGCTATCCGCATTTCCCATTGCAAGTCCGGTGGTGTTATCAACACTGATGGACGGTTCTGCCCCGAGAGACGTGCCACCCAAGTACAGTTTTCCGCTAGATTGGTATGAGCCAACGTAAATATCCGGCAAACCATCGCCATTAATATCTAGACGACCGGCGATCGATGCGCCATCTGCCTGCTCTTTTGGCACAACGATACCCTGTTTGGGGGTGAATTTCGCCATATCAATTTTTTCGTTATCGGCTTTCCCGAAAATAATATAGGAATTCTGGTAGCTGCCGTAAGAACCACCCTGTTTAGCGGCTCCAGCTCCTGAATTACCATAGGTGGAATAAGCGAAATCCATAAGACCATCACCATTGATATCACCCAGGGCGCGGACGTCGCCATACTTTGTCGGCTGCGCCGCAAGCGCACTCGAAGCATCAATCATATAGCCACGATTATTTTCCTTAAGCCACTTTTCCTCCAGCACGATCTTATTGCGGAACTTGCTGAATTCTGCCAGCGTGCCCCCATATACGACAAACAAGTTGGTGCCATCATTCACCAAAACGTCTGAAAAGCCGTCACCGTTAGTATCGCCTACCCCCGCAACCGACTGAACCTGGTTAACCTCACGGGCACCGGTTCCTGTTACCCATTCAAAGTCCGTCGTTTTACTGATGCTCCCCCGATCAGGGTTTCCGATAGTAATACCTCGAGCGGTCACAATACCTCGGCTACCACCACCTAAAAAGTCACCGGTAGCCGATACGTATTGCGCACCACTGTAAAAGGCATCGTAGCTGTTGACGTTTGTATCAGAGGCGCCAAATTTAAAATCCGTTACAGTGTTTTTAGGATCAACCTGCTTCCCCCCAAATACGACAGTGGAGGTTCCATTTTGCCCAAATGCCCCATATCCGCCCAAAACAGTATCCATCAGGCCATCGCCGTCCAGATCGCCCGCGCCGCTAACAAAATACCCGGTACCAATAACTTTCGGGTTTTCAAACATTTTCATGTATTTTTCTGATGTAACCCCAAGGTTTTGGGCTCCATTGTAAACACGTACATCTGCCCTGGATCGGCTATTCGTCCCGCTGTGCACCGATGCAATATCGTTAAGACCATCGCCGTTAGTATCACCCAAGCCAGCCGTATGAAAACCGGTATCAATATTTCCAAGTTGATACTTAGGATGCTGACTTTCGGAAACATTGGCGTTACCTCTTAACAGGGCATTATAATTTCCACTGTCGTAACCCAGGCCTGCAACAGAATCGAATCCACTGCCATCCACGTTGCCTGCAGAATCTACAGACCAGACTCCTTGGCTACCTGTAATTGCGATAGGCTTATTGGTTGGTCCGTTGAAGGTAACTTGCGAAACGCTTGAAGCCTCACTGAGGTTAGAGGCTGCATCCAGCGCGTTGACATAGTAACTGTGCTGGCGGTTACTTTGAAAAGGCAAAGCAGCTGTCCACTCACCATTGGCGTCAGCGACAACGCGCATTAGTTCGACATTCTTTCCATCCGCATTTTTGTGGAAGATAATAACCGTTGCATTGGCTTCCGCATGACCGCGAAGTGTCGGGGTATTATCAACAGTGGCTTTACCACTTTTGACATCCACGCCATCTTTGGTCACGATGCTGTCCAAGGTGGGGGCGGGCGGGGGAACCGTATCAATGGTTAAGTTTACCGTCACTTGCGCACCTTTCACATTACGGGCGCCATCGATGATCCTGACGTCATAGTTATAAACCCCATCCGAATGTGCCGGTAACTTAATACTCCAGTTCCCGTCGCTATCGACGGCCCCTAGCGCAACACGCTTGCCGTCGCCCTTGCTGATGATTTCTATACTGTTGCCACTACCGACCCCTGTTGCTCGTCCGTGTAAGGTGGGAGCTGGGTCATTAGTTGGCACATTCAGTGGGTGACGTTCAAATTTATTGTTTGCAATTATTTGACCGTCAGAACCGACCGTATCGGTATAACTCTCAACCTTCACTTCATACTTTGTAAAAGGGTTTTCGTAACTTTTTACAGTCGCAGCGCTTTCGCGCCCCTGTCCATCAATGGCAACCGCTTTAAACTCGGAAGTCCCCTGAGGCGCAGGGCCAGAAAGGGTAAAGTTCCCGTCAGCGTCCACGACAACCGTTTTGGTCACCTTGTTCGGGAGTTCTATGCGGACTTTCAGCCCAGGTGCTGATTTGCCCGTCAACGTGAATTCGCCAGTCGCTTGGTCCGTGGCGATATCATAAGTCGGCGCCGACGGTCTAGCCAAATTGTACGTCAAGTTTGCCGGCACGCTTTTGTTACCGGCAGCATCGATTGCAACGGCTGATATATTACCGTTTGGCTGAGGATCGTTGATGTCCAACTTGAAATTGCCGTCGGGACCGGCTTTCACGTTGTGGGTCTTGCCGTCCGGTGAGGTTATGTTGACCGTGCTGTTGGGCTCGGCTTTACCGGTGATGGCGATCCCCTCATTGGGCTTGCTGATCACGTTCAGCCCTGTCGGGGCATCCGGTGGCGTAGTATCAATTTTCGGGTCTGCAATGAACTCCAGAATTGCAGGCAAACTTTTGTTATTTGCTGCATCCGTTGCAGTGATGATGATCTTGCCGTTTGGCTGAGGATCGTTGATATCCAGCTTGAAATTGCCGTCGGGCCCGGCTTTTACGTTGTGGGTCTTGCCGTCCGGTGTGGTGACGTTGACCGTGCTGTTGGGCTCGACTTTACCGGTGATGCCGATCCCCCCAGTGGGCTTGGTGATCACGTTCAACCCTGTCGGAGCATCCGGTGGCGTAGTGTCGATTTTCGGATCTGCTATGAAGTCCAGAATCGCAGGCAAACTTTTGTTATTTGCTGCGTCTGTTGCAGTGATGATGATCTTGCCGTTTGGCTGAGGATCGTTGATATCCAACTTGAAATTGCCGTCGGGGCCGGCTTTTACGTTGTGGGTCTTGCCGTCCGGTGTGGTGACGTTGACCGTGCTGTTGGGCTCGGCTTTACCGGTGATGCCGATCCCCCCAGTGGGCTTGGTGATCACGTTCAACCCTGTCGGAGCATCCGGTGGCGTAGTGTCGATTTTCGGATCTGCAATGAAGTCCAGAATCGCAGGTAAACTTTTGTTATTTGCTGCGTCCGTTGCAGTGATGATGATCTTGCCGTTTGGCTGAGGATCGTTGATATCCAACTTGAAATTGCCGTCGGGCCCGGCTTTTACGTTGTGGGTCTTGCCGTCCGGTGTGGTGACGTTGACCGTGCTGTTGGGCTCGGCTTTACCGGTGATGCCGATCCCCCCAGTGGGCTTGGTGATCACGTTTAACCCTGTCGGAGCATCCGGTGGCGTAGTGTCGTTTTTCGGGACCGCAACGAAGTCCAGAATGGCAGGCAAACTTTTGTTATTTGCTGCGTCCGTTGCAGTGATGATGATCTTGCCGTTTGGCTGAGGACCGTTGACATCCAACTTGAAATTGCCATCGGGCCCGGCTTTTACGTTGTGGGTCTTGCCGTCCGGTGTGGTGACGTTGACCGTGCTGTTGGGCTCGGCTTTACCGGTGATGCCGATCCCCCCAGTGGGCTTGGTGATCACGTTCAACCCTGTCGGAGCATCCGGTGGCGTAGTGTCGATTTTCGGGTCTGCAATGAAGTCCAGGGTTGCAGGCAAACTTTTGTTATTTGCTGCGTCCGTTGCAGTGATGATGATCTTGCCGTTTGGCTGAGGACCGTTGGTATCCAACTTGAAATTGCCGTCGGGCCCGGCTTTTACGTTATGGGTTTTGCCGTCCGGTGTGGTGACGTTGACCGTGCTGTTAGGCTCGGCTTTACCGGTGATGCTGATCCCCCCAGTGGGCTTGGTGATCACGTTCAACCCTGTCGGAGCATCCGGTGGCGTAGTGTCGATTTTTGGGTCTGCAATGAAGTCCAGAATCGCAGGCAAGCTTTTGTTATTTGCTGCGTCCGTTGCAGTGATGATGATCTTGCCGTTTGGCTGAGGCCCGTTGATATCCAACTTGAAGTTGCCATCGGGTCCGGCTTTTACGTTGTGGATCTTGCCGTCCGGTGTGGTGACGTTGACCGTGCTGTTGGGCTCGGCTTTACCGGTGATTCCGATACCCCCAGTGGGCTTGGTGATCACGGTCAACCCTGTTGGGGGGGGAGGAGGGGATGTATCGGCACTTGGGTCAGCCGTATAATTTCCAGTCAGCGTTTTGCTGGTGCGCCCCGAGCTATCCGTTGCCGTCGCCGTAAAAGAGCCATTGGGCTGCGGCACCTTGCTTGCAAAACTGAAACTCCCGTCGTTCCCGGCTATCACGCTAATTTTTGAGCCATCCGGAAAGGTGAAGTCAATGCGCGAGCCAGGAGCTCCTTTGCCAGTGACAGCCATGGTACCGTCGGCTTTAGTGGCTGTCCTAACCTGTGGAGGTTCTGGAGCCGTGGTATTCGGTTTTACGGTGTTAACCCGGTGCCCTCCCCCCCCTCCACCACCTGATTGAGTTAATGCGAACACCCCCAAGGCTGCACCACCCAATAGAGCGCCTTTAGTTAATGGCGAAAGATCATTGAATGATGAACTGATTTTACCCAGCACGGAGTCGGCACCCTGTGCATTTTGTGCGCTTTGCTGAAACGGTTCGTAGCTGACCCCCAGTGGCTGATTTGCAAGTGCGGGCTCTTGAATAACGGCTTCTGTCAATTGCCCATTATCATTGAAGACCAGGGAGTTCTCTTTGCTATCGCGATCGTCAAAGAACTTTTTAATCACTAACCTTTTTTTGTCGAGAAAATCAATAATCAAATTGTCGCCGCTGCGAGTCATTTGCCTGACGGAGAGTTGCCCTGCATTAACGATGACAACGGATGCCGTCTGCAATGTTACTTCCGGGCCTTCGACCAAATTTTGTGTTTGAGTTTTTTTATCAAAAATTATTACTTTCGACATGTACGTTCTTCCTAAAATGCCAAGAAAGCTTTCCGTTCAGCCCCTCTCTGATCTAGGTGAGCATAATGGCGTAATAAAACCTCACACCATAATTCAAACGGAAAGGTCAGACCCTGTTAGTAGCTGAGTGGCCTCATTCGGCGCGCACCCTATAAGATATTAAAATATGCAGATAAACTACTGTGTAGGAAATTTCCTACGGTGGTTTTGTAGTGGTCTAATGAAACCGAATGAACGAGCACCCTGAAAGACAAGACACCGTTTCACCCTTACGGCAAGGGATAGGCAAACGGGGGAGCTTTTGGGCCAGGAGCGGCACCGTTGCTGGAGCCCGGAGCAAAAACTAGCCAGGTTCGCGAGAGCCTTGAGCCAGGACAAAACGTGTCGGTGGTGGCTCGGTGCAACGGCATTAATGCCAAGCTGAACCGGGACGACACAGTGCCGGAGAAGCTGTAGTGCCGGCCTCAGAGCTGAGCGATGCGCTCAAGCAGATCCGTGAACTGCAACGGATGCTGGGTAAAAAACAATGGAAGCGCAAATCCTCAAAGCGGCCGTGGAGATAGCCCGGTCGCGAAAATGGTTTATCCACTCACCTTTGTTGCCGCGGGACGACCCGTGAAGCTGGTCAGCGAATGTTTCAGCGTGGCGCGCTCGCAACTAGCGGTTAGAATCAAGCAATCGGCATCGCCCAAAGTACGGCGAAGCAGGCTTGTGAAGGGCGCTGAACTGGTGGCCGAAATCCAACAACAGGTCAGCGAACTGCCCAACTATGGCTGCCGTCGAGTCTGGGGATTGCTGCGTCGCGCCCGTGAAACCAGGTCGCTACCGGCGATCAATGTTAAGAGGGTTTACCGGGTCATGCGTGATTACAACCTGCTGCCTGACCGCCGGATCAAACAACCCAGCGTGCCGCGTCGGAAGGAGGGCCGTATTCCGTGCAAACCAGCGATACGCGCTGGTGCTCGGACGGCTTTGAGTTCCACACTGTGGCAACAGATGATCGGCAAACGACAACGCTACGAACCGAGCGAAAGAGCGTGTGCAATGAATGCGCAACAGATACGTTGAGCCGCATGAGGAAATTCGCGACTCAAATGATAAAGTCGGCTGATCCATAAGTTGCCGGATGCGAATCGCCATTTGGGGGAGATCCACCGCGAGAGCGGCGTGACCTTCAAGGCTCGGGCCACCTAGTTTGCTGTCATCGACAGCGCTCGCACGGCCAGTTCTACGCCTGTGGATAAACCCGGTCAAGGGTCGACATTCAGCGCCACTTTGGACTTTAAGAGCGGTTATCCACCGGTGGTATTCCGTGGCAACCCCCGGACAACGTGGTTGCTTTTAGCTCTTCAAAGTAAAGGCCTTCCAAACAGGGCGATCTTGCAGTGCCCTATCGACGATAGGGCATGAGCCGATGAAGCCTGGGGTTGTAGCCCAGGCTTCTGTCTGCCCTGTGTGGGTATTGGGGCGGTTAGTTCAACGTTCTGAACTCAGCATCGATGGTTTCAGCTTCAACCCGCCATGCCTGGAAGAGCTGTTGGCGCACACGGCTTTCATCCAGATTGCTTTGCAACTCTTGCCGGCGGGTATTGAGCTGAAGGTAGTCGGGGAAGAATTCTTCCTTGAAACGTTCAGCGTTCACCAAGGCGATGAAGTCCTGGCGCTGTTTTTCGAAGTTGTCGACCATCGTTGCAATGGTTTTCTTGAAGGCTTCTTCGCGTTTGTATTGCTCCCAGCTGTCCCACGCTTCGAGTGCCACACCCAGCAAAGCCAGAGCACCATTAGCGCCCTTGGCGAATTTCACTGCGCCCCAGGGTTTGAACTTCAGGTATTTGCCGATATCCATGCCAACCGTCTTGGCAATCGTCGAGATGCCATCTCGAGCGGCCAGTACCGTGGTGTTGTTGATGAGATTGCCCTTGAGCACGTGGTTGATGCCTTGTTTTCCGAGGGCTTTGACCGTCGTATTGAAGTGATTGACCTCACTGTCGAAGCCAATCTGCATCTTTTCGACCTCAAGGGTGATCGACTGGGTCTGGCGGCTGAACTCGTTTTGCAGCCGTGTGGCGAGGATGATGCCTTCGGCACCGACCTCTCGTTCGAAGAAATCGGTGAACGTTTCAAGGCTACAGCCTTTGGCCTGCAGGATCAGATCGGCGAAGTAGCGCGTGGCAAACTCGCGCAGGCTGATACGTGCTTCTTCGATCTGCTGACCGGTGCTTGCCAATTGCTTACCTAACCGACCATTGAGCTCGTCGAGCTTGCTGACTTCGAGGGAAACCTTGTGGTCGTTTTCGACAGCGATCGGCAGTTGGTTGTTGAGCACATCGCGAATTACGCTGGTACGCATTTCATTAGCCAGCGCAGCGCTGCCACCATTGTGCTCGATCTTCGCTGTGGTCGCCGTTTGCAGGGTTGCGATATGCGACAGGGTCTTGAATTGTTCCAGGTGAGACAGCCAGTGCTCCACACCGAGGTCGAAGGGATTGGCAGCCACGGCAACTATCGAAAGATCGGCTGCTTCCTGATCGCTCAGACCAATCTGTTCGCGAAGCCTGCCCGTGACGTTGTCGCGCTTGACCTGCAGATTGGACTCATAGTCCTGCTCGTCTTCTACGTCAGCTACCTCGTCGAAGCGACTGAGCACGAACACTGTGCGCGGCAGCAGGCCCAGGGTGCGGAACAACCAGTTCAGGTCTTCCTTATGGCTTTCCTTGATCGGGTTGGTCGGGTTCATCACGTACAGCACCAGGTGAGATTCGCTCACGTACTTCTTGGTGATGTCCTTGTACTTCTCGATGGCATGGGTTTCGGCGTTTTCCTGCTCCTTGAAACCGAACAGGCCCGGTGTGTCGATCAGTACGAAGTCATCATCGACCTCATAGATTTTCACCTCGTTGGAGGATTCTGCATGACTGATCTTCATGCTGGATTTATCCAGCTTTTCCATCCAGGCTGCCGCAATCGATGTCTTGCCCTCGGAGAAACCTCCGATCAGCGCGACCTTGAGTTTTTCACCGGATACGCTGTTGATGGCATTCCTCAACTTGCTGCTCAGGGCCCCGTCGATCGGCACGCCGGCCTTTGCACCCTGGTCGAGAAAACCTTGCAACCGTTCGAGCAGCGACAGTGCGTCGGCCTGTTGGGCCTTGAATGTCTTGAGGGTATTTTCCATTACAGTTTTCCTGCGATTTCGATTTGGCGGGAGAGCACTTTCAGGCGTTTGGTGGAGCGAGCCAGCGTTTCAACCTGGCTGGAAGCTTGCTTGGCAGGCGCTTCCAGCGCCCGATCAAGTTGCTCGATCGTCTTCTGCATTTCGCTCAGTGCGCTTTCCAGATTTTCACGTAATGCACTGCGCAGTTGTTCGGTAGCGCCGAGCAGGTTTTTATCGGTTGCCTGACGTTGCTGAGATTTCTTGAAGTCGGAATCGAATGCGCCCCAGATCGCTTTGCCAACCGAGATCAAAGCGGTCAGAACCGAAGCCCCAACGAACCACAGGCTGGCACCGCCGGTGAAGGGGGCTGCTGCGATTCCCAGAAGGCTGGCGATCAGTCCCGCAACCTTGATGCCATTGTCGATTTTGATATTGAGTTTGAAAGGCTGATTGAACTTCATACTGCCGAGCTTTCCATAGCTTGCGGTCAGTTCCTGAGCATGCTTTTCGAATCGCTTGAGAATATCTTCGGCAGCCTTCTGGAAGGTGCTCACTTCAACGTTGATGACCTTGGGCAACTGCTTGCCCAACGCGTGTTGCTGTTCCTCAAGCTGTTCGCTCAGGGCCGCCTTGAGGGCATCGTTGCTGATGTCTCCTTCGATCTTCGCATAGACGCTGTTTCGCACCTTACTGGCGAAGCTGTGGATCAAGGTCTCGCCTGATGATTCAAGGCGTTTCTTCAGCGCATTGAAGCTGCTGTTCAACTGGCTCTTGGCGCTTTGCTCTTCTTCGTTGAGTTTGGCCGCCAGCGCCGAAAGCGTTTGTTGAACACCTGAGAGCGTGCCGGTGGTGTCGGTGAGTGCTTCATTGGCCTTGTTGAAGTTGGCCCGAATGATCTTGGACTGGCCGTCACGGATCAATTTCTCGTCGAGCAACTGCAGGAAGCCTCGCAGGCGAGACTTCTCCAAGAGTTCGTCGGCACCAAAGTCCGCGAGCACCTTGGCCCGACGATTGGCGTTCGATGAACCCGGCGCGAAGTGATGGGTCGAGGCAAGGAATGCTGGCAATGCGGTCAGCGCGAACACCTCCCGGTAGTGTTTGCCAAGCTGGTCGGCCATCTTCTGATCCAAGCCAGCAAGACTCGTGGTTTCGTCTTCGGAAACCAGCGGTCGGCCGTTCAGGGAGTTCTTGGGGCTGGTGATCTTCTTGTTGAAGATTGTCCAGACTTCGGTTTGTGCAGAGAGATGCTTCTTGATCTTCTCCAATGTGCCCACGTTCTGCCCATCGCCCGTCTGCGGAGGTGCTGCCTGGTTGGTGACGTAGAATACGGCGTGAGCTATCTGTACGGCGCGCTCGATTTCCTCCAGTACCAACCCTTCCTTGCCTTCGATACCCGGTACATCCAGCAAGGCGAAGGGGTGGCCGTCCAGTTCGAGGTCATAACGCTGTGTTTTCCGCGTGAAGTCGGCACTACCGTCACCGATGATCTGCCCGTCGGCGTGGATCTTCAGCTCGGTCACCAGTTGCACCAACTGAGTTTCAACTTCCAGGCGCTGTTGTACGAGCGTCCGTTGCTGCTCAGTAGTCTCTGCCTGTTGAGCGGTAAGCGCCGTACAGGCATCGTCGCGTGCACGGGTGATTTCGGCTAACTGCTGCTCAAGTGCAGTGCGGGCGTGCTCGGCTTTCTGCCGTTCGGTATCCAGTGTCACTGCAGCGCTGTCGCGTGCTGCCGTGGCGGTGGCCAACCGGGCAGTGGCATCGTTGAGCTGGAGTTCTTCCGGCATTTTTCTGAACAGGTTCAGCAGCGTCTGCCAGAGCGAAGCCGTGCTTTTACGTTCGGCGAGAAGGCTGTGCAAACGGGTAACGGCAGCTAGAGCATCTTTGTGCGCGTGCTCGTGTTGCTGGAGCGTGTTATCTAATTTCTGTGTCAGCTCGCTGGACTGGGCATTGGCCTGATCCAACGCATCGCGAGCCTGCTGGTAGGGTTGCTCGTACTGCTGCACTGCGGCGGTCAACTGCCGCGTGAGTTCATCAAGTCGCGCTTCGGTCTCCTCAATGCATTGTTGCAAGCGCTGGAGGTTTTCTTCAGTCAGTTCGTACTGTTCGTGCAGCTTGCGGAAGGCCTCCTGGCTCGCCCGCTTGCCTGGCTCCTGCAGCAGAATCCGCAACGTCTCGATGAGTGTCGACTTGCCTGCCCCGGTTTCACCATAGAAAGCGATGGTGAAGGTGTTCCACTCGGCGTTCTTCTCCAGTTCCGCCAACCGATCGAACAGCGCGGTACGATGTTCGGTGAGCCGCCGCAGCGCTTCTTTCCTGGCCAGGTTCAAGGCTTCGTCGTCCGAAGAGTGCCTCAGCTCACCGATGATGAGGGCCAACTCATCGTTGATTTGCTGGTAAACCTCGCGGGGGCTGTTCAGTTCGAGAGTCATGTAGGGTTCTTCGATGGATTTTTCGTACGCCTGGGGTGGCGGGAAAGGGTCAGCATGAGCGAGGGTCGGCTCAGGAGCGTTCGGCGTAATTGCTTTGAAGCGTGTTTCGGTCAACACCTCGGGGAGTCGCTCCCAGTAATCTGTGTGACCAAAGTCGTTCATTTCGACGCTTTCGAAGTGCTCGACCACGTTGCGTCCCAGGCAGGTTTCGCCCCAATTGAGCAGCAACGTCCGGTCTGTCTTCGAATACGCGTTGATCATCCTGCCTTGCAGGCGCTTTCGCATCTGGCTCGCTTCAATGGCTGAGACCTCGACTGCCGCAGCCATCAGCAGTACATCGTTGATTGCCAACTGATGCCTTCTGGAGAAACTTTTCAGACTGCTGACCACCACCCGACCGCCAAGAGAGTGGCCGATCAGATTGATGGTTTCGACCTGGGGGTGTTTGTTGCGCAGGTACTCTTTCAGTTGGTCCAGCAGCACAACACCCATGCTCTCTGCACGAGCGCGGGCATCGCTGAAATTCTTCAGACGGTCTTTGACCACAGCCCCCACCAATCCCAGGGAAGGACCGAAGCCCCCGGTAGCGCCGAGCGGTACGAGGTTAAGGCTGCCTGCACCCAGCGACCAGAATGACGCGGTGTCGAAGTGCAGATAATGGTTTGATGGCCAGAAGGCAAAGATATTGATGAAGTTACCGAGTTGCGCGGGAATTCTTTCAAGCAGGAGTTGCTTATCTTCGTCGTTGTGCCCGGCGCTGTAGCCGTGGATGAAGATGTTGGCTTCGGTCGTGTTGGTGCTGGAGGACGGCGACGACTGGAACAGGAATGGCAGGGACATCGGCGGCTCCCTATCTGCAGGCGTGCTGCTTGTGGGGCGGTATTGGCCGAGAGGGGGAGTCTGAGTACTCCAGACACAGATGCGATGAGGTCTGGCGCCTGAGGAGGGAGTCCTTGGCTTGGTCCATAGCTGCAACTTCCCTGTGATCGTGAACCGGGTTTCGTGTGGATGCCTGGAAGGGAATTTACCTCGTTTAGGTGGCATATTGCCATGCCTGGGGCAGGGACGACTCAGATTCCCTGCGGAGATCGGCGCAGGCGCATGGGCAGGCGATCAACGCTACGGCGCAGTTAGTCCTCGGTGAAGTAGTCGCTATCCAGATGCTTCACTTCGTAGACCTGTTTAACGCTGCAGCCCAGGTTGTAATCGACCATCAGTCGGGCGAGTTCGGCGCCATCGATAAGCACCACTTTGATGTCCAGGCTCAAGGCAGCGTCGCGGGCTCCGGCGGAGAAGTCGGATGTCGTGATGAAGACGCCTTTACGGGCGCGTTTACGGGTCAGCGCCCCGATGAACTTATCGATCTCAGGCCGATGCACCGTGTTACCCCAGCGCTTGGCTTGCAGGTAGATGACATCCAGCCCGAGCTTGTCTTCCTTGATGATGCCGTCGATACCATCGTCGTTGGTTTGCTGGGTTGCGCTGCCGGCCTCTTTGCGTGAACCCCCGTAGCCCATGGCGATCATGAGATCGACTACTAATTGCTCGAAGAATGTCGGCGAAGCGGCGCGGACTTGGGCGAGGAGGTCGTCTGCCAGTGATTGCATCAGTGCCTGGTGGGCTGTGGACAGTTGTTCATCAGGAGTGGATTGCTCGGTGGGGTCAGGTTGGGCTGCCAGCATTGGGTTGTTGGCAGGGTTCGCGGTGTGGAATGCGGCGAACTCTGGAAATTGCTTGAGCCAACTGACAGTGATGCGGGCAGGGCCGTTGTTAAGGGCCTCAAGGCCGCGTGGAGTGATCTGGACCAGGCCTTTGGCCGGGATCACGAGCAGACCGGCTTTGTTTAGATAGGTGCGCGCCCAGCCGACTCGGTTGTTGATGATTGTTTGTTTACCTGACGGGAGGCGTTCGGTGCGTTCGTTCTCGGTTAGGTTGAACTCGTTGGCTACGTGCTCGCGAAGATCGCTGAGCGTGATCGGAGCGCGGTCGGCAACGATGGTCAGGATAGGGCGCATGATGGTTTGGAAGTCTGGGATGGGCATGAGGGAAGTCCTTTTCGCAGTATGGGACTAGTTTTAATAGTGAGGAGCTACAAGGCCGTTGTCGAGAGCAACGATGATTGAGTTTTGACTAATGATGGAGTGGTTTTATAGTTGCTGTGGATTATGCGGGGCGTTCTGCGACGACTTGTCGTAGCACAGTTAAAGACAATATGGGGAAAAGCGTAGGCGCTTATTTTTCAGCGCCTACATATGGGGTGTTTTATTGGCTCTCAAAGGTAAGCTGTGCTTGTTTTTGGTAGGTGCTGAGATTTACGTACTCTCCATTAAGGATTCTGTCATATATATTTTGCAAGTCGTTTTTTTCGCAGTTTTTATCTACAAAGCGAAAGGCTGATGCTGCAACGTATTCAGGGAGCATTTCAAAGCTGCACCAGTTCCTGCCAGTGGCTTCTGCAACTTGCCCCGTAGTGTTCGAGCCTCCAAATATATCAACAACCAAATCCCCGGGCTCAGTGAGCATTTGTATAAAAAACTCTGGGAGTCGCGCCGGAAATCTCGCTGGATGCCCCTTTAGTCCAAGCTTTTTGCATGACGCTAAATATGCGCCGTTAGACTCAGAGTTTGGAATTTGTAAAAGATTTGGGGGGATTGCACCGCCATTGTCCTTGCCAAAGCTAGTGCTGATGTCGTGGCCTGAGGGACGAGCTTTTGCTGTATAAAATTTCTCGGGATCTTCAATTAGTTTCTTCATGCGGTCGCTATATGGAGCGAGTACTTTTGTGATATCCGATTTCGGCCATTCGGTCTTGCTGAACCACCAAACAGTATTTACTGCATCCTTGACCCGCAGTTTACGCTTGTTAACCCACTCGATAGGGCTGGGAAGCTTAGATGGGTTGAACCAATAAAAGTCTTCGGCAAGGAAAAATTTTAATTCGTCAATCATTCGAATTAGTACGCGAAAGTTGTAAAGGCTTCTTACTGGGACGCCTTTCATATATGCGCCACCGAAATCTACTACAAAGCTTCCGTCGCTTTTGAGCTTTTGATGAACTAGTCGCGCGAAACCTAGGAACCAGTCGATATACGCATGTTGGTCTAAGTTCCCGTACTCCTTTTGTCTCTGTAAGGCGAAGGGCGGGCTCGTCATCACAAGGCTAACACTGTTGTCGGGCAGTTTCGTTAAAAGCTCCATAGAGTCGCCAATGAACATAGACCCATTGGCTGTGGAGTACGCTGGGGGTAGGTCAAGCATCATAAAAAGCTACTCATAGTCTGTAGATTCATTGTCATCAGAGCACGATTATCTCCTTTATGACCAAAAACATAAAGCCCTCCGCGACGAGGCATCTGCTCGCATCGAACCTCAGGAAAATGAGGACAGCTCTTGATCTGTCACAGGAGGATCTGGCTCATGCCGCTGGGCTCCACAGGACCTACGTGGGGTCTGTGGAGCGGGGTGAGCGAAATATTTCGATCGATAATATTGAAAGGCTCGCTATGGCTTTGGGGGTGTCGTCGTCGAAGTTACTAGAGGAGGGAGAGCAGTGAATTTAATTCCACATGATGATTTGGTTGAGTTGGAAAAGCTGTGGCCGTCCATCCAAGAATATCAGAACCTGGCACGTAAACATGGTATAGACGATGTGTTTCAGGATAATGGCGGTAAATTGCTTCAAGTACTGTTAAGTCTTGGTCTAAAAGTGTTGCCAGGACGTGAAGGTAATGATGCTGTAGACGCAGACGGGCAGGAGTATGAGCTAAAGTCTGCGAACTCTGAGTTAGTAGTGAGCTTCTCAACTCACCATCATATGAATCCAGTTATTATTGGGAAATATAGAAAGGTTCCGTGGATTTTTGCCATTTACAAGCATATTGCTATACAAGCTATTTATCTTCTTATGCCGTCTCAGTTGGAATTTTATTTTTCTAAGTGGGAGGGTAAGTGGTACGAGGATGGTGGAAAAGATATAAATAACCCGAAGATTCCGATTTCCTATGTAATAGAGCATGGTAAGTTATTGTACGGGGTTGCTCCTGTTCCGCCCTTTGGTAAGCGTAAGAAAACAGTGCCGCTGGACGCCGGAGGGTTTGAGGCTGATGATTTTTAAAATAGTTACTGTTCAAGTTTTCTAATGAGTATTAAGTGCATATTCTCAAGTGGTTGTTATGCTATAGCCAGTGGTTGGGGATTAGCATCTCGTGGCGTTTTGCGACGGATTTTAGCATTGATAGAATTTCTGCATGTCGTGTTTTTTCCTCAGGACACCAAGCGTCACGTTTACTTAGTAATTCTTTCAGCTCGCTGAGGTTGTACATGTTTAGGCGATGAAAGTTGCCCCAGCTTGGGATGCCGAAGAGATTGTAGATGATCGTTGTCGAATCGCGCTCGCTAACTAGGCGTCTATTGCCGTTGAGCATACTTTCTGCATTTTCTGCTTCGTCCCGATCTTCATAAGTATTCAATAGTTTCATGATTGTCTGATGTCCTTAAGATGTTTTTGGGTGCTGCCTCGTAGGCAAGTAGGGTGTTGGTTTCTTTGTTTGTATAAAACTATGAAAATATCTGCATTTGTAAAAATTGATTGTCATGCTGTAATGCACTCCTATCTTATCACTGCTCGCTTGTAAGGCCAATGGCAGGTTCAGTGTAGGTGATGTCATTCATCTGCTGCAGTGTTGGGTTGACTAGTTAAGTGTTAACTGCGGGCTGTTTTTGCGGCGCTATATTTTATGGTGTCTGAGGTTGGCGAAAATGGATGGCTGAGAGGCATTCCGAAGATCGTGGGTGCAGACCTTCTAAGGCCATCACGCGAGGTAAAAGCAATGATCTGCTGTCTTTTTAATAGGTGGTTTGCTGTTTTTTAAATGGGGCTATTGGTTGCGGTGTTCAATGTATATGTTATGGTTGGTTTATGATTTAAAATTTAGTAATGCGGGCTTTTTTATATGGCTTAAGTCTAACTACAGCTCGTGGCTATTGAGTTTCATCTAGCCTAAGCGCGGCAAATTTTTTCGCGTCATGAAGCAACGCCACGGAGCTGTAGTTCAGTTTAGACGAGGTGTGTATCGTTCAGCGCATCATCCCCAACTCCGCATCATCCAGCAGCGCTTTACCCAGCGCGCAGAGATAATGTCCGGCCCAGATAAACGTTGGTTTATTCTCCATTAGCCCTTCTACGGTGAGGTCTCGAGCGTACCCCATCAGCTCTGAGGCTTGCTCCCTAGCCCGTTCGCATGGGATGCCGGGCTCGATACGAAACAGCGGGTGAGTTTGATTTTCACCTTGGTAGAACACTGTTTCACCGGCTGTGCATTTGATGTTTTCAGTGGGCATCGATCAATCCCCCTGATTGAAATGCATCAGGGGGCCTAGAGTCATGAGCTGCAGTCTTCCGCGACAACGCTGGCGCAAAGGCCAAGCACTCTCACCCGCATGCCCAAGGAAATCGAGTAAAGCTGGCGGATCCGGAACAATCTTCAACATGATTTGTTTCCCTTCAAAACGCCATCACCCTCCGCCGTCAAACAGAGGGTGGCAGCTGTACGCGGGTTGACAGACCGGCGGAAACAACAAGTTCCGGCGCACGCAAGCGTGCCCGCACGTACAGCCGCCATAACGACGAGCCGTTTTGTTGTTTACCGTTGCGACCTGTCAAAGTCATGCCGTTGATGAGCAACGACTCGGCGAGACTAAGACCCTGAAAAAGCGACCGCAACGGAAAACAGGCGCCGGCAGTATCTTTGGGAAACGGACTACACGAAAGGGGATGAATCCGATTTTCAGCGCCCTGAACCTCAAACGGCAGCCACAAAAAAAGACGCCCAAGGGCGTCTTCTTCTGTTTCGGATTTGGTGGAGCCGGGGGGATTTGAACCCCCGTCCGCCAGTACTCCGCTGTCGGTACTACATGCTTAGCCGTGTCTACTGAGTTAATCCGCAGCCGCCCGACGGGCAGGGTGCTTTGGACGAGTTGGGTAAGTTTTAGTCGCTTTGCCCCCAACGTGCTACACGACGATCCTGTTCTGTATGACAATCATTTCGGGTTTACAGGCATCCCCTGATGATTGCTGGAGCCGAAGCTACCAGGAGAGCGGGCTCAGCTGCTTACGCAGCGAGAGCGTAGCCCTCGTAGTTTTCGTCATTGGCAACTATAGAAAGTTGCAACAGTGGATTTACGAGTTCTGTTACCAACTCGGCATGCACCTAGAGTTTCGCTACCGGCGTCGAATCCTGATCGGCCCCACACTCAGCTCTAGCTGACGTATCTCTCGACACGTGCCGCCGAGTATACGCCTTTGCGCGGGCGGCGTCGACTGCTGCTGCCGCCGCCCGTTGCAACAGAGCGGCTCAGGCGCCGCTGCCGCCGGCCGAGCCGCTGCCTTTCTCGGTCTTTTCCAGGCGCTCCAGCACCTTGCTGGTGATGGCGATGCACTCCTTGGTATCGCCGCTGGCCTGGGCGGCCTTGGCTTTGTCGACATGCTCGGTGAGGGCCTTGTCCAGACCTTCGGACGTGGCGCCGGCGGTAGCCATGCTGTCGTTGATCTTCTGCAGGTTGATCGCGCACAAGTCATCGGCAGCGAATACAGGCGAGGCCAGCAGGGTGGCGGCCGCGAAGAGGGCGGAAAGCGCTGTACCTTTCATGGGTGTCTCCTGGTGAAGGCCTCTGGAAGGTGGGCCTGAAAGGTGGACTGTGGCCATTGGCCAAGGGTTCCATCGGGGTTGACCGGGCGATCCACCAAACCCGTCGCGAGTAAAGAGGGTGAGGCAACCGGTCACGCGGCAAACCACCACACAGCCTGCCCTGGCATTCGGGACTATGCTTTCCAACAGTCGTTGATCTGGATCAATCGTTCCAGATGAAACGAGTTGGCCGCCTGGCCAGAATCCCTGCGATCGAACAGAACAATTCGACAACAGCGCACTCGATCACCGTGGGGGCAGTGAGCGCGAGGGTCACGAGCCCGGACGCCCGGATTACCTGAAGAGGAAGCACTATGTTCGGTTTAGAGGCCTTGGAGCTCGCCCGAATCCAGTTTGCGTTTACCGTATCCTTCCACATCCTGTTCCCGGCCATCACCATTGGCCTGGCGAGCTACCTGGCGGTCCTCGAAGGCCTCTGGCTGAAGACCAACGACAATGTCTACCGCGACCTCTACCACTTCTGGTCGAAGATCTTTGCCGTCAACTTCGGCATGGGGGTGGTCTCGGGGCTGGTCATGGCCTATCAGTTCGGCACCAACTGGAGCCGTTTCTCCGACTTTGCCGGCGCCGTCACCGGGCCTTTGCTGACCTATGAAGTGCTCACTGCCTTCTTCCTCGAAGCCGGTTTCCTCGGGGTCATGCTGTTCGGCTGGAACCGCGTGGGGCGTGGGCTGCACTTCTTCGCCACGGTGATGGTGGCGCTCGGCACACTGGTGTCGACCTTCTGGATCCTCGCCTCCAACAGCTGGATGCAGACGCCCCAGGGCCACGAGATCATCGATGGCCGGGTGGTGCCGGTCGACTGGCTGATGATCATCTTCAACCCCTCGTTCCCCTACCGCCTGATGCACATGGCCACGGCTGCGTTCGTGGCCACGGCGTTCTTCGTCGGTGCCTCGGCGGCCTGGCATCTGCTGCGCGGGCGGGATAATCCGGCGGTGCGCAAGATGCTGTCGATGGCCATGTGGATGGCGCTGATCGTTGCGCCGATCCAGGCGGTGATCGGTGACTTCCATGGCTTGAACACGCTCAAGCACCAGCCGGTGAAAATCGCCGCCATCGAAGGCCACTGGGAGAACAAGCCCGGCGAGCCGACGCCGCTGATCCTGTTCGGCATCCCCGACATGAAGGCCGAGACCACGCGCTTCAAGATCGAGATTCCGGCATTGGGCAGCCTGATCCTGACCCACAGCCTGGACAAGCAAGTGCCGGCGATGAAGGAATTCCCGCCTGAAGACCGGCCGAACTCGACCATCGTGTTCTGGTCGTTCCGGGTCATGGTCGGGCTGGGCTTCCTGATGATCTTCGTGGGGCTGTGGAGCCTGTGGCTGCGCAAGCGTGGCACGCTGTACAGCTCGCGGCCGTTCCTCTACCTCACGTTGTGGATGGGGCCGTCGGGGCTGATCGCGATCCTCGCAGGCTGGTTCACCACCGAGATCGGCCGTCAGCCGTGGGTGGTGTATGGGCTGATGCGCACGGCGGACGGGGTGTCGAACCACAGCTACGGACAGCTCGGCTTCACCCTGGTGATGTTCGTGGTGGTGTACTTCGCGCTGTTCGGCACCGGCATCGGCTACATGATGCGCCTGGTGCGCAAGGGGCCGCATACCGGCGAGGGCGACACGCAGCCACCGGGAGGTCCGGGGCAGAAACGCACGCCAGCGCGGCCGCTGTCGGCTGCCGATGACGGCACGGAACACGACGCCGTCAGCCTGAACAAGGGGAACTGAGCCATGGGTATCGATCTTCCGCTGATCTGGGCCGTGATCATCATCTTCGGGGTGATGATGTACGTGGTCATGGATGGCTTCGACCTGGGAATCGGCATGCTCTTCCCCTTCGTCAAGGGCGAGCGTGACCGTGATGTGATGATGAACACCGTCGCCCCTGTGTGGGACGGCAACGAAACCTGGCTGGTGCTGGGCGGGGCGGGGCTGTTCGGGGCCTTCCCGATGGCCTACTCGGTGGTGCTTGAGGCGCTGTACCTGCCGCTGATCCTGATGCTGGTGGGCCTGATCTTCCGTGGCGTGGCCTTCGAGTTCCGCTTCAAGGCCAAGGCCGACAAGCGCCACCTATGGGACAAGGCGTTCATCTGGGGTTCGCTGGTGGCCACTTTCTTCCAGGGCGTGGCGCTGGGGGCCTTCATCGAGGGCTTCAAGGTGGTCGACCGCCACTACGCCGGTGGCGCGTTTGACTGGCTGACGCCGTTCAGCATCTACAGTGGCCTGGGGCTGATCGTGGCCTATACGCTGCTGGGTTGCACCTGGCTGATCATGAAGACCGAAGGGCCGCTGCAGAAGCAGATGCACGACCTGGCGCGGCCGCTGGCGCTGGTGCTGCTGGTGGTGATCGGCATCGTCAGCCTGTGGACGCCGCTGGCTTATCCACAGATCGCCGATCGTTGGTTCAGCATGCCCAACCTGATCTGGTTCATGCCGGTGCCTGTGTTGGTGCTGGTGACCTTCTATGGGTTGCTCAAGGCGGTGGCGCGCAACGCCAACTACACGCCGTTCCTGCTGACCCTGGTGCTGATTTTCCTGGGCTACAGCGGGTTGGGCATCAGCTTGTGGCCGAACATCATTCCGCCGTCGATCTCGATCTGGGATGCCGCTGCGCCAGCGCAGAGCCAGGGCTTCATGCTGGTGGGGACGCTGTTCATCCTGCCGTTCATCCTGGGGTACACCTTCTGGAGCTACTACGTGTTCCGCGGCAAGGTGACCCACGACGATGGCTACCACTAGGGAGTGCCGGGCGATGGATATCGAGGAGAAGAAACCGCTGTGGCAGCGCCTGGGTTGGCTGGTGCTGATCTGGGCGCTGAGTGTCGCGGCGCTGGGGATCGTGGCCTATGGCATGCGCATGTTCATGAGTGCGGCGGGGTTGAGTACGCATTGAGCCGGGTAAGGGCTTTGTTGTCCTGGTAGGAGCACCTTCCTTGTTCAAAATCTAAAGGCCAGCCCGGTCCTTGTGGGAGCGGGCTTGCCCGCGAAAAGGATACTGCGGTGCATGGCACCGGCTGCGCCGGTGATCGCGGGACAAGCCCGCTCCCACAGAAGACTGGTTCCCCACAGAAGACTGGTTCCCACAGAAGACTGGTTCCCCACAGAAGACTGGTTCCCACAGAGGACTGGTTCCCCACAGAAGACTGGTTCCCACAGAACACTGGTTCCCATAGAGGACTGGTTCCCACAGAAGACTGGCTGGTTTCAAACCCTAACCCTGGACCCGACATTGGGCTGGCTTTTGGGTTTTTTACAAGACAGTTGGCCCTACGATCACTTGCGCGCCTTGAGCACCACGAACTTTGGCGTCGCCGCGACCTGCTCCACACCGCGGAACAACCGCGACAGCTTGCTGTGATAGCCCAGGTGGCGGTTGCCGACGATGTACAGCGCGCCGCCGACCACCAGCGCCTCCCGGGCTTGCTGGAACATGCGCCAGGCGAGGAAGTCGCCGACCACTTGCTGCTGGTGGAATGGCGGGTTGCACAGCACCACATCCAGCGACTGCTTCTGCTGCCCGGCCAGGCCATCATCGGCGTGGATGTCCGCTGCGCGATCGCCCAATGCCGCCTGCCAGTTTTCCCGCGCCGATTGCACGGCCATGTACGACTCGTCCACCAGCGTGTAGTGCGCATCCGGGTTGGTCAGTGCACTTGCGATGGCCAGCACGCCATTGCCGCATCCCAGGTCTGCGACCCGGGCGCTGCCGAGGTTGCGCGGCAGGTGCGGGAGGAAGGCGCGGGTGCCGATGTCCAGGCTTTCGCGGCAGAACACGTTGGCATGGTTGACCAGCTCCAGCGCTGGGCTGTCCAGGCGGTAGCGGGTGGGGTAGGGCGAAGCTGCGACGGGGCGCTCGCCAACCGTGGCGATCAGCAGGCGGGCCTTTTTCTGCGCAAGCGACGCCTGGACCGGGCCAATGTACTGCTCCATCAGATCGCCGGCGGCACGCGGCAGGTGCTTGATCATCGCCCCGGCGATCACTTCGGCGCCGGGTGCCAGCTTGCCCTGCAGGCGGATCAGTTGTTCCTCGAGCAGCGCGAGGGTCTTGGGTACGCGAATCAGTACGCGGTCGAACGGCCCCTGCCAATGATCGCTGGAGGGTACGAAGGGCACGCTGTCGTAAGGTTTGCCATTGCGCGCGAGGTTTTTCTCCAGGGCCAGGTGGGCCAGATAGGAGTCGCCGCTGCTGGTCACCTGCACGTGGCCGGCGAGGCTTGCCGCCAAGGCGCCGAAGCTGTCGTTGAGGATCAGCACGCGGCACGCGGCTTGAGGTGCCTGGGCTGCCAAATGGCTCAGCAGGTACTCGTCGGCAGCGTCGAAGGCTTGCAGGGGGTCGTTGTTCTGCTCCGGCTGGCGGATCAGGTCGAGTTCGGCGAAGGGGCTGGTCAGCAGGGGCATGGGGGAACGGACTCGATGCGGCTTTGCCTGTGGTGGACGACCACAGGCGTCAAAACGTTCGATTCTACAGGGCTTTGCCGATGACGGGCAGTGACTCTCAGATTAAACCGTGACGCACGGCAACCACGACGGCAGCGGTCTTGTTGGACACGTTGAGCTTGGTGATCACGCTGCGGATATGAAAGTTCACGGTGCTCGGCGACAGCGAGAGAATGCAGGCGATGTCTGATGCGGTCTTGCCATCAGCGGTCCACTTGGTGACCTCCAGCTCACGGTCGGTCAAGGCTGGGGCCGGATCCATCGCCTTGCGGTGATGATTGCAGATCAATTCATGCAGCACGTTGTGCAGCCAGAGCAATTGTGCGCTCTCGGCCAGGAATTCGAGTGTCGAGATCGGGTGCCTGGGGCGGGCCACGCTGAGCTGGCTGATGTCGTGGATGTGATCGTGGAGCGATTGCGTCCACCCATGCCGCAGGCCATGACTGCAGGCGAGGCTACGGTATTCGGGGGCCTCTTTATAGAGTTCGTCTTCCCAGAGCACTGGGGCCGTGGAGCTGCGGCTGAGGGCCATGACAGGGTCTTGCTCGATGAAGTGGCGATCTGCCTGATAGTGGGCATTCCACTCCTTGGGAAAATTGTTGTACAGGATCACATGGGCACGTTGTGCAGGAACATGTAGGTGCAGCGCAAGCCCGAGGTACTCCATCCCCATCTCTTGAACGAGTGCGATGGCTTGGTCGAACATGCGTTCTGGGTGCCGCTCACCCAGCAACGCATGGAGATTTTCGGGCTTCCAATGCGACATGTTCTTGCTCCAAGTGGATCCATAATTTCACGACATCCACCCGAGTGTAGGAAAAGCTGACTAACGCGCAGGAAATTTTTCGCTATAGCCAATGCCTGAATATAGATTTTGTTGTACCTGATCTGTACGAGACCCTACAGCTCCTCGGTGTTCCTGCGCGTCACTTTGCGCCACACTTGGCGTATTCACCTTGGGAGTCCGTCATGACCGCCAGTGCCGACAAGTTCACTTCGCAAACCCTGCTCGATGTCCAACCTTTGACGCCGAACCTCTTCAGCCTGCGTGTAACGCGTGATGCGGGGTTCCGTTTTCGGGCCGGGCAGTTCGCGCGCCTGGGGGTGTCCAAGGCCGACGGCAGTGTGGTGTGGCGGGCCTATTCGATGGTCAGCGCGCCCCATGACGAGTTTCTCGACTTCTTCTCCATCGTGGTGCCGGGTGGCGAGTTCACCAGCGAATTGAGCCGGCTGGGAGAGGGCGACACACTGCTGATCGATCGTCAGGCTTTCGGCTACCTGACCCTGGATCGCTTCGTCGGTGGCCGCGACTTATGGCTGCTGGCCACAGGCACCGGTATCGCGCCCTTCGTGTCGATCCTCCAGGACTTCGAGGCCTGGGAGCGCTTCGACAACATCAAGCTGGTGTATTCGGTGCGTGAAGCCAAGGAGTTGGCGTACCTGGACCTGATCGCCGGGCTTGAGCAGCGCGACTACCTGGCCGAGTTCGCCGGCAAGCTGCAGTTCATTCCGGTGGTCACGCGTGAGGTACATCCTGGCGCCCTGAATGCGCGGATCACCACGCTGATCGAGAGCGGCGAGCTGGAGCGGGCGGCGGGCCTTGAGTTTTCGCCGGAGCATTCGCGGATCATGCTGTGCGGCAACCCCGACATGATTGACGAGACACGCAAGGTGCTGAAGGCGCGCGACCTGCAACTGAGCCTGAGCAAGCGGCCGGGGCAGGTGGCGGTGGAGAATTACTGGTAGGGCGCTTTGCGCGCGACGCTATCCGGGGCCGTATCGCGGCCCCGGTGCGTTTCGGTCACGGCTGGCGGTTCTGCGCCTTGAGCAGGTCGCGGATCTCGGTCAGCAGGGTTTCCTGTGGCGTCGGCACCGGTGGGGTGGTGGGGGCCACGGCCTCTTCGCGCTTGAGGCGGTTGATCGCTTTCACGCCCATGAAGATGGCGAACGCCACGATCACGAAGTCGATGACGGTCTGGATGAACTTGCCGTAAGCCAGCACCACCGCCGGGATATCGCCTTCGGCGGCCTTGAGGGTGATCGCCAGGTCACTGAAGTCCACACCGCCGATCAGCAGGCCCAGTGGCGGCATGATCACGTCGCCCACGAACGACGAGACGATCTTCCCGAAGGCCGCGCCGATGATGATACCAACCGCCATGTCGACGACATTTCCCTTGACCGCGAAGGCCTTGAACTCGCTGAGCACGCCCATGTTTTATTCCTTTGTAACAAATGGTGAGGTAAACGCAGTGTAAGCCACTAAAACGCTTCATGCGCTGCATTCAGGGCTACAGACTGCCATTAGAACGAATAGTTTTGTCGCACGCAGCAGCGCCCGAGGCACATCGGGCTTGGGCTATCATGGCGGTCTTTGCCCAGGAGACTGACCCGATGGCCAAGGCCAAGCGCTTGTATGGCTGCACCGAGTGCGGCGCGACCTTTCCCAAATGGGCCGGCCAGTGTGGCGAATGCGGCGCCTGGAACACCCTCGTTGAAACCATGATCGAAAGCGCCGGCGCCGCAGCGCCTTCCGGGCGTGCGGGCTGGACTGGGCAGCAGGCGCAGATCAAGACCCTGGCCGAGGTCAGCGTCGAGGAGATCCCGCGCTTCACCACCAGCAGCACCGAGCTTGACCGCGTGCTCGGCGGCGGCCTGGTCGATGGCTCGGTGGTGCTGATTGGCGGTGACCCGGGGATCGGTAAATCCACCATCCTGCTGCAGACCCTGTGCAACATCGCCACGCAGATGCCTGCGCTGTACGTCACCGGGGAAGAGTCGCAGCAGCAGGTGGCCATGCGTTCCCGGCGCCTGGGCCTGCCCCAGGACCAGCTCAAGGTGATGACCGAAACCTGCATCGAAACCATCATCGCCACGGCGCGGGTGGAAAAGCCGCGGGTGATGGTGATCGACTCGATCCAGACCATCTTCACCGAACAACTGCAGTCGGCGCCTGGTGGCGTGGCCCAGGTGCGCGAGAGCACGGCGCTGCTGGTGCGTTATGCCAAGCAAAGCGGCACGGCGATCTTCCTGGTTGGCCACGTGACCAAGGAAGGCTCGCTGGCAGGCCCGCGGGTGCTCGAGCACATGGTCGACACCGTGCTGTATTTCGAGGGTGAATCGGACGGGCGCCTGCGCCTGCTGCGGGCAGTGAAGAACCGCTTCGGTGCGGTCAACGAGCTGGGCGTGTTCGGCATGACCGATCGTGGCCTGAAGGAGGTCTCCAACCCTTCGGCGATCTTCCTCAACCGCACCCAGGAAGAGGTGCCGGGCAGCGTGGTGATGGCCACTTGGGAGGGCACTCGGCCGATGCTGGTCGAGGTGCAGGCGCTGGTCGACGACAGCCACCTGGCCAACCCGCGACGGGTCACCCTGGGCCTGGACCAGAATCGCCTGGCCATGCTGCTGGCGGTGCTGCATCGCCATGGCGGCATCCCCACCCATGACCAGGACGTGTTCCTCAACGTGGTCGGCGGGGTCAAGGTGCTGGAAACCGCATCCGACCTGGCGCTGCTGGCGGCGGTGATGTCGAGCCTGCGTAACCGGCCGTTGGCCCATGGCCTGCTGGTGTTCGGCGAGATCGGTCTTTCTGGCGAGGTGCGCCCGGTGCCCAGCGGTCAGGAGCGCCTGAAAGAAGCGGCCAAGCATGGCTTCAAGCGCGCCATCGTGCCCAAAGGCAACGCACCGAAGGAAGCCCCGCCAGGGCTGCAGGTGATTGCGGTGACGCGTCTGGAGCAGGCCTTGGACGCACTGTTCGAATGACCGACCTTCTTGCAACTGATTCTCAGTAGCGAGTAGCATTCCGCCACCTTGCGACCACCAGCTGGAGTGCGTGTGGCGGAGTCCGATCTCAAGCGCTTGTTCATCAAGCATGCGAAAACCCTGCAGGGGCTGCTGACGCGCAAGGTGCGTGATCCGCAGCTGGCTGCCGACCTGGTGCAGGAAAGTTTCCTGCGTCTGGCCGAGCAGCAGCGCCAGGAAACCATCGACAACACGCCGGGCTACCTGTACCGCACGGCGCACAACCTGATGATCGATCACCTGCGCCAGCAGCAGCGGCGCAAGACCGACCTGGTGCCCCACGAGGCCCTCGAAGGCATCGTCGAAGAGCGCCCGGGGCTTGAGGAGCAGGCTGCCCGCGAGCAGCACCTGCGCCGCGTGCAAGCCATGCTCGAAGCGCTGCCCGAGCGCACCCAGCAGGTCTTTCGTCTCAACCGCCTCGAAGGCATGACCCATGCCGAGGTCGCCCGCCACCTGGGGATTTCCGACAGCTCCGTGCAGAAGCATCTGGCCAAGGCCCTGGCCTATGTGATGCAGTGCCTGCAGGACGGCGGATGACCAACGGTTTACTGACAATTGCCCCTTCAGACGTCAGCCCAGACATAACCAGATCGCGAGAGAACCGTGTGAGCAGCGAGAACCAGCCCGAGCAAGCAATTCGCGAGCAGGCCGCCGACTGGGTGGTGCGCGAGAGTGCCGGCCCTCTGAGCGACCAGCAGCAGCGGGCGCTGGCGCAGTGGTGCGCCGCCGATCCGCGGCATGTGCAGGCCTATGAGTTTGCCCGGGCAACCTGGGCCGATCTGGGCGCCTTGAGCGAGCTGGCGTTGCCGGTGCGTCGTGGGTTGCCGCCGACGCTTGCGCGGCCAGTGCGCCGTCGTTCGCGCTGGCGTCGGGCGATGACGGGCGTGGCGGCCATGCTGGTGGTGGCGTTCGGTGTGGCGCAGGCGCCGCAACTGCTGCTGGACTGGCGAGCCGACTATGTCACTGGCGCGGGCGAAGTGCGGCGGGTGACGCTGCCCGATGGCAGCCTGGTCGATCTGGACAGCCGCAGCGCCATTGCCCTGGCCTTCGACCAGGGCGAGCGACGTGTGCGCTTGCTGGCGGGCGAGGCGGTGTTCAGTGCGGCGCCGGTGACGGAGCGCGAGCGGCGGCCGTTCGTGGTCGAATATGCCGGAGCGACCATCCGCGCGCTGGGCACACGCTTCGTGGTCGGGCAGGCGGGCGAGGGTGGCTGGGTCGGGATGCTCGAGCATCGCGTTGCCGTCGACTTGCTGAGCCCGCCACAGCGGGGGCGCGCCGACCAGGTAGTGGAGCAGGGGCAGAGCGTGCGCTATGACCAGGCCGCTGGTGTGCGGCCCTGGCCGGAGCAGAACCTGCAACGGGCCACCGACTGGGAGCGCGGGGTGCTGGTGTTCGAGCGCCAGCCGCTGGCCGAGGTGGTGGCGCGGCTCAACCGCTATCGCCCGGGCAGGTTGATGGTGGTGGATTCGCAGCTCGCGCAGCGCGAGGTGAGCGGGGTGTTTCGCCTTGACCAGCTGGCGGCGGTTGGCGGGGTGCTGAGCGATGAACTGCAGGCGCGGCGGGTCGAGCTGCCTGGGTTGACCTTGATCTACTGACCTTTGCTCGGTGGTGTTCTTTTCGCGGGCAAGCCCGCTCCTACAGGTACTCCACTGATTTCTGTAGGAGCGGGCTTGCCCGCGAAAAGGACACCGCGGTTTCTGACCCCGGCGATGCCGGTGATCTCAGCCCCTTCCAACCCCCCCCCCGCAAAATCTTTTTTCATTTTCCCTTACTGACTTTTCCGCCCCTGCGCGTCTGATTTTTGAGATTGATTTTCATTACTAGAAAACGCCAACAACAGACGAGCCTTCGCAGTGACCACGCCACGACAACAGACCCTTCGACCTTTCGGTCGCCTCGCCCTGGCCAGCAGCCTGGTCCTGGGCGCCTGTGCCTTGCCGATGGGGATCGGCATGTCCCACGCCGCGCCAGCGGCCAACGCCGCCAGCCGCCAACTGATCCAGTTCGACATCCCGGCCCAGGCGCTCGACAGCGCCGTGCTGGCCTACGCCGAACAGTCGGGTGTGCAGGTGTTCTTCGACAGCCGCAAGCTGGCCGGGCTGAACAGTGCAGGCCTGCAGGGCGCGCATGCCGCCGAAGATGGCCTGCGCCAACTGCTGCAAGGCACGCCGGTACGCTATCGCTTCAGCGCAGCTGGCCAAGTGGGGCTGGAGCGGGTGGAATCGGGCGACCAGGCGCTGGAATTGGGTGCGACCCACGTCGAGTCCACCCGTGACGGCGACTGGGTCTACATGACCCCGCGCTCGGTCAGCGTCGTCACCCGCAAGCAGATCGACCAGCGCCCTCCGCGCCACGCCGCCGACATGCTCGAGCAGACCGCCGGCGTGTACACCGCGGTCAACCAGCGCGACCCCGGGCTGTCGGTGAACATCCGCGGCGTGCAGGACTACGGCCGGGTCAACATGAACATCGATGGCATGCGCCAGAACTTCAGCGTCAATGGCCATCAGCAGCGCAACGGCGTGATGTTCATCGACCCCGAGTTCGTGCAGAACGTCGAGATCGACAAAGGCACCTCCGCTGGCATGGGCGGCGCCGGGGTGATCGGCGGGATCGCCAGCTTCGGCACCATCGATGCCCGCGACTTGCTCGCGCCGGGCAAGGAGGTCGGCGGTCGCCTGCGCGCCGGGCATGGCATCGGCGCGCTGGGCAACGGCACCTACTTCAATGGCAGCGCGCTGTTCGCCGTGGGCAATGAAGTCGGCGACATTCTGGTCGGCCACAGTGAGCGGCATTTCGGCGATTACCGCAGCGGCACGCAAAACGCCGGTAATCTCGGCACCCAGATGCGCGGCAAGCTCGAGGACCGCCAGGCCTGGAAGAGCTGGCTCAATGGCGAGGTCGGCGGGATGGACAGCGTGACCCGCTCGCAGATCTTCAAGCTCGGCCTGAACCTGCCCGACGAGCAACGCCTGCAGTTCAGCTACTTCGAGACCGACACCGACAGCAAGGACGCCTGGACCGTCAAGGATTCCGGCAGCCATGACTACTACTACCGCGTCACCGGCACCAACGACATCAACGCCAGGAACGCGGCCCTGGACTACAGCTTCAACCCCAACGAGCTGATCGACTTCAAGGCCAAGCTCTACTACGTCACCACCCGCCAGGATCGCTGGAACGCCAACAACGCTTCGTCCGAGAACAGCGGCAACCGCGTCGAGGACTACACCGACCGCTACCAGACCGACACCTGGGGTCTGCAACTGCAGAACACCTCGCGCTGGCACCTGTTCCAGGCCGACAGCCTGACCTTCAACTACGGCAGCGAGGCGTTCCAGGACACCTTCCGCCCCAGCACCAACCGCATCGCCGCGGTCAACGAAACCGAGTCGCTGCCCTACGTGCAGGGCGCCAACCCCAAGGGCAAGCGGGTCATGGCCAGCCTGTTCGGCAACCTCAGCTACGAGCATGACGACTGGCTGGTGGTCGATGCCGGCCTGCGCTATGACCGCTATCGCCTGACCGGCAAGACCGGGGTCACCACCTGGATGTACCCCGAGGGCGTCACCGAGACCAACCTGCGCCGTCAACGCACCGACCTGTTGTTCGAGGAAGACCGCGAAGAAGGCCGTTTCTCGCCGACCTTCGGCGTCGCCGTGAAACCGGGCCTGGACTGGCTGCAGGTCTACACCCGCTGGGGCCGTGGCTGGCGTCCGCCGGCGGTGACCGAGGCGTACATGAGCGGCCGCCCGCATGGCGGTGGTAACGAGATGGTCTACCCGAACCCCTTCCTCAAGGCTGAGGAGTCGCACAACTGGGAGTTGGGGCTGAACATCTTCAAGGAGTCGCTGCTGCGCAGTGGCGACCGCTTCGCAGCCAAGATCGCCTACTTCGATACGCGCATCGACAACTTCTCGTTTCTCGACACCAACGCCAGCCTGCCGGGCTCCAGCGTATCGGGCATCGCCCTGGGCCGCTCGGTGTACCAGAACAACCTCGAGACCACGCAGTTTCGTGGTGTGGAATACAGCCTCGACTATGACGCCGGTGACTACTACGGCCAGCTCAGCTACACCCACATGATCGGCAGCAACGACTTCTGCTCCAACCAGTTCTACCTGGGCGGCGCCCAACAGCTGGTCAGCGCCGGAACCGTGCTGCGCCCGGTGCGGGTCGGCAGCCGCATCATCATGCTGCCGGTGCGGGTCTCGCGGGCCGAGGCCAATGCCACGGAAAACAACCGCGTCAGCTGCGGCGACATCATGGGCAACGCGTCCTACATGCCGGCCGACCGCGGCTCGCTGACCCTGGGGATGCGCTTTCTCGACAAGACCCTGGATGTCGGCATGCGCCTGCGCTACAGCGAAGGCAACGGCAAGAACCTCGACACCCACGGCTACAGCCAGATCGACCAGGCCATGTGGCCCAAATACAAAGTCTATGACCTGTACGCCAGCTATTGGATGACCCCCAGCCTGAACCTGGCGCTGTCGTTGGAGAACGCCACCGACGAGGCCTATTTCGTGGCCATGGGCGACGTCAACAACCTGTCCCTGGCCCGCGGCCGGACCTTGAGCGGCATGCTCGAATACCGATTCTGAAACACCTGGGTTCGCCCACTCCGGGCAACACGAGGGCAAGACGCCTTCGTCTCAACCAAGCAGCACAGAGGAACCGTCATGACTATTTCCGTCACCTACGATCCAGCGTTCGGCAGCGCCACCGTCGACGACTACCTGGCCTTCTGGAGCGCAGGTTTCGTCACCGCCGGTCACGGCTACAGCAACACCGGCGGCTTCAGCAACGGCAGCCGTGATGGCGACCAGTATGCGACCCATGGCGCCAATGGTTCGGACTACGCCTTCATCGCCGATTCCGACACCGCCAACGGCCTGCACTACGTCTTCGATCCGCTCAAGTCGCCGGGCGACAACCAGAACCACTACCTGTGGGGGTCGCTGGACAACGTCAGCCTCGGCGAGGTCCTCGGCGGTGGCGGTGGCAGCGACTTCAGCCTGAGCAACTACGTGGTCAGCTTCAACGGCCTGGACCTGGATGCCGCGCTGGGCGCTGGCCGTGCCGGCAACGAAGTACAGAGCGTGATCTACGGCCTGATGCAGGGCAACACCTCGGCGCTGGAAGGCGTACTGGACACCCTGCTGGCCAGCTACGGCGTGTCGACCGACAGCACCTTCGACGCCATCGCCGCGGCACTCGGTGGCGGGGCGTCGAGCTTCGCTGCAGCCGAGGCAGTGGGTGTTCAGGCGTTGCCTGAGGACCTGGCCCTGGCGGCCTGAGGCCGGGCATGAAAAAGGCCAATGGCAGATCGCTCTGTCATTGGCCGTGTTGCCTGCACCCTGGCCCATGTCTTGTTGGGCCCGGGCCGGGGTGCTGCGAAATTCTGCGAGGTGGCGGCTGCCGGGTCAATGGCGGCGCCGCCTCGTCCTTCGAGGTCATCGATGAGTACACCGCGCAACGCCGCTGCCGATGAACTGTGGCAGACCCTCAAGTCCTGCCGTGGCGGGCTGGGCAACATCGCCCTGTTCACCGCCGTGGCCAACGTGCTGATGCTGGCGCCGGCGCTGTACATGCTGCAGGTCTACGACCGGGTGCTGTCGTCGGGCAACGAGATGACCTTGCTGATGCTCAGCCTGATGGTGCTGGGCCTGTTTGCGTTTCTGGGTGTGCTGGAGTGGCTGCGCAGCCTGGTGGTGATTCGCCTGGGTACGCGCATGGACCTGCAGCTCAACCCGAGGGTGTTCGACGCCGCGTTCCAGGCCAGCCTCGACGGCCACAAGGGCAGTGCCCAGCAGGCCCTGGGCGACCTGACCCAGTTGCGCCAGTTCGCCACCGGGCAAGCGCTGTTCGCGTTCTTCGATGCCCCTTGGTTTCCGCTGTATCTGCTGGTGATCTTTCTGTTCAGCCCATGGCTGGGCTTGCTGGCAGTGGTTGGCGCGCTGCTGCTGGCCGGGCTGGCCTGGCTCAACGAGCGCCTGACCCAAGGCGAGTTCATCGAGGCCGGGCGGTTGTCGCAGCAGGCGATGCAGCAGGCTTCGGGCAACCTGGGCAATGCCGAGGCGATCGCCGCCATGGGCATGCTCGGCGCTGTGCGTCAGCGCTGGAGCCTGCTGCACCACGGCTTTCTGGCCCGGCAGAACCTGGGCAGCGAGCGCAGCGCGGCAATCACGGCGGTGTCCAAGAGCGTGCGCCTGGCGTTGCAGTCGCTGGTGCTGGGGCTGGGTGCGTGGCTGGCGCTGGAGCACCTGATCAGTCCGGGGATGATGATCGCCGGCTCCATCCTCATGGCCCGGGTGCTGGCGCCGATCGATCAGTTGATCGGTGTATGGCGCCAATGGGGTTCGGCGCGCCAGAGTGCCGAGCGCCTGGGGTTGCTGCTGCGCCGTTATCCGCCTCTGCCCAGCGGGATGCCGTTGCCAGCGCCACAGGGGCGGTTGCGGGTCGAGCAGTTGAATGCGCGGGTGCCAGGTGGGCAGCGTCCTTGTCTGAGCGGCATCGGGTTCGAGCTGGCCGCCGGTGAGTCGCTGGGGCTGATTGGCGCTTCCGGCTCCGGCAAATCGACCTTGGCCCGCTTGCTGGTGGGCGCTGCCAATCCGGAGTCGGGCAAGGTCTGCCTGGACGGCGCTGCGTTGGTACAGTGGCAGCCTGAGGCGTTGGGCGCGCACATCGGCTACCTGCCGCAGGACGTGCAACTGTTCGCTGGCAGCATTGCCGACAACATCGCCCGGCTTGGTGCGGTGGACGCCTCGGAAGTGGTCGCGGCCGCGCAGTTGGCCGGGGTACACGAGCTGATCCTGCGACTGCCGCAGGGTTATGACACGCAATTGGGCGAGGGCGGCGCGGGGCTGTCTGGTGGGCAGCGTCAGCGCATCGGCCTGGCCCGGGCACTGTACCGGCTGCCGGCGCTGGTGGTGCTCGACGAACCCAACGCCAACCTCGACGAAGCTGGCGAGCGCGCCTTGCTGGCAGCGCTCGCCGAGCTCAAGGCGCGGGGCCGGACACTGGTGATGATCAGCCACAAGTCGAGCCTGCTGCTGGGGCTGGACAAGCTGTTGGTGCTGCACGGCGGAGTGATGCAGCAGTTCGGCCCGACCACGCGGGTGCTGCAGGCCGCCACCCGGCCTGCGCCCCCCAGCGCTTCGCCACCTGCCGCGGTGCGTACCGGCGTGACTTACAGCTTCAACCAGGGTGGTCAGAGATCGTGAACATGAGTGTGCACCCGTTGTTTCCCCCCGCGCCCGGCCCTGCTGCGACGGGCAATATCCACCCCCTGCGTGACGACGCCCGCGGCCCGGCGAAGGCCGGACGCTGGCTGGTGCTGGCCGGTTTTGGTGGCTTCCTGTCATGGGCGGCGCTGGCGCCGTTGGACAAGGGCGTGCCGGTCAGTGGCAATGTGGTGGTGGCCGGCAGTCGGCAGGCGGTGCAGCACCCCACGGGCGGGGTGATTGGTCAGCTTTCGGTGCGCGACGGCGATCAGGTGCAGGCGGGGCAGGTGCTGCTCAGCCTCGACCCGACCCAAGCCCAGGCCCAGCAGGGTTCGTTGCGGGTGCAGTACGTGAATGCGCGGGCCATGGAGGCGCGGCTGCTGGCTGAGCGCGATTCGGCGCAGAGCGTGACCTTTCCGGCCGATCTGCTCGCCGAAGCCGCCACCCCCTGGGTGGCGACTGCGCTGGAAACGCAGCGACAACTACGCACCAGCCGGGCCCAGGCGCTGAGCCTGGAACTGGCGGGCTTGAACGAAAGCATCGCCGGTGCCGAAGCGTCGCTCAGCGGCCTGCAAGGTTCGATGAGCAGCAAGCAGGCCCAGCGCGAGGCGCTCGACGAGCAGTTGCGCGGCCTGCGCGAGCTGGCCCGTGACGGCTACATCCCGCGTAACCGCCTGCTCGACAGCGAGCGCCTGCTGGCGCAGGTCAATGGCTCGATTGCCGAAGACCTCGGCAACATCGGCCGCACCCGGCGCCAGGTACAGGAGTTGAAGCTGCGTGTCAGCCAGCGTCGCCAGGAATTCCAGAACGAGGTACGCCAGCAGTTGAGCGAGTCCCAGGCCAGCGCCGAGGACCTGGGCAATCGCCTGCGCAGCGCCGAGTTCGACCTGGCCCACACCCAGGTGCGCGCGCCGGTCGCGGGCACTGTGGTGGGGCTGAGTGTGTTCACCAACGGCGGGGTGATCGCGCGCGGTCAGCAGTTGATGGAAATCGTCCCTAGCGATGCGCCGTTGCTGGTCGATGCTCGGGCGCCAGTGGAGCTGGTCGATCGCCTGCGCCCGGGCCTGCCGGTGGAGTTGCTGTTCGTTGCCTTCAACCAGAGCACCACGCCACGGGTGGCGGGGGAGGTGAGCCTGGTCTCGGCGGATCGCCTGCTCGATGAAAAGACCCAGCAGCCGTATTACCAGGTGCGCATCAAGGTCAGCGAGGACGGCGCGCGGCAGCTTGCTGGGCTGGACATTCGCCCCGGTATGCCGGTGGAAGCTTTCGTGCGCAGTGGTGAGCGATCGCTGCTGAGCTACCTGTTCAAGCCGCTGGCCGACCGGGTGCACATCGCCCTGAGCGAGGAGTGAGCCGATGCGCCTGTTGTTGCCCATCCTGTTGTTGGGCCTGGTTTTGCCAGCGCATGCCCTGGACTTGAGCGATGCCTACGCCCTGGCCCTGCGTAATGACCCGACCCTGCACGCGGCCATCGCCGAGCGCGATGCCGGCGTCGAGAACCTCGCCATCGGCCGCGCCGGGCTGTTGCCGAATCTCTCCTATCGCTACAACCGTGCACGCAACGACTCGGAGGTGACCCAGCGCAGTCAGTTCGGCGATGTGACCAGCCAGCGTGACTACCGCAGTTACACCTCGACCCTGACCCTGCAGCAGCCGTTGTTCGACTACGCGGTGTGGAGCGACTATCGCCGTGGCGTGGCCCAGGCCGCGATGGCCAACGAGCGCCTGCGCGGTCGCAGCCAGGAACTGATGGTGAGGGTGTTCTCCGCCTACAGCGAGGCGCTGTTCGCCGACGAGCAGATCGCCCTGGCCCAGGCCCAGCGGCGTACTTTTGCCGAGCAACTGCAGCTCAACGAGCGCTTGCTCAGGAATGGCGAAGGCACCCGCACCGATGTGCTGGAGACGCGCGCCCGCTACGAATTGGCCCAGGCTCAGGAGATCGAGGCCGGCGACAATCTCGACGCGGCCTTGCGCAGCTTGCAGGCGATCACCGGTGAGGCGGTCGGCGCCGAAGACCTCGCGCCGATGTTGCCGTCGCGCTCGGTGCAGCCGCTGGTGCCAGCGCGTTTCGAGCCCTGGCGCGACCTGGCCTTGGCGCACAACGCCGAGCTGGCCAGCCAGCGGCATGCGCTGGACGTCGCAGCCCAAGGGGTGGAGCGTCAACGTGCCGGGCACCTGCCGAGCCTGAGTGCCTACGTCAGCAAGGGGATTTCCAGTTCGAGCTCGGAGAGTACCTACAACCAGCGCTACGACACCGACAGCGTCGGCATCCAACTGAGCGTGCCGTTGTTTGCCGGTGGTGGTGTGTCGGCGCGGGTGCGCCAGGCGCAGGCCGAGCGCGATGGCTTGCAGTTCCAGGTCGATGCGCAGGTCAGCGACACGCTCAATCAGTTGCGTCGCCAGTTCAACTTGTGCGCCAGCAGCACCGCGAAGATCCGCGCCTACGGGATGGCGGTGAATGCGGCCAGTGCGTTGGTCGAGGCGACTCGGCGCAGCGTGCAGGGGGGAGAGCGGGTCAACCTCGATGTGCTCGATGCCGAGCAGCAGCTGTACGGGGCGCGGCGTGATCTGGCCCAGGCCCGGCATGAGTACCTGCGGGCCTGGGTGCAGTTGCGCTACTTGGCGGGGGTATTGGATGCCAAGGATGTGGAGGTATTGAACGGGTACTTCGTGGCGCGCGGTTGAAGGCGGTGTCGCTTGATGGCTGCACCGCTTCTACGGGCTTTGCATCCTGTCAGTGCTCCGCCACCGCCTTGCGTCTGAGCACCTGTTCGCCGTGTTCATCGATGTCCATCACCGGCACTTCGTTGCCATCGGCATCGAACAGCTTGCCATCCTTGAAGTAGTCGCCATCGCGCAGCACCGAGATGTCCGAATACTGGATGGTGCGCTCGTATCCGGCTGCGAATACCGACTGCTGGTCCGAGTTGCCGGCGGTGAAGTGGTTGAAGATCAGGTTCAGCAGGATCGCCATGATCGCCGCCGAGCTGATGCCCGAGTGGAAGATGGTTTCGAACCAGTTGGGGAACTGGTGGTAGAAGTTCGGCGCGGCGATGGGGATCATGCCGAAGCCCAGCGAGGCGGCCACGATGATCAGGTTGACGTTGTTCTTGTAGTTCACCTTCGACAGGGTGCGGATGCCGCTCGCCGCCACGGTGCCGAACAGCACGATGCCTGCACCGCCCAGCACCGGGGTGGGGACTGCGGCGATGATCCTGCCCATGATCGGCAGCAGGCCGAGCACCACCAGGATCACCCCGCCGGTGGCGACCACGTAGCGGCTCTTCACACCGGTCACGGCCACCAGGCCGACGTTCTGAGCGAACGCGCTCTGGGTGAAGGAGCCGAAGATCGGCGCCAGGATGCTCGATGCCATGTCGGCGCGCAGGCCGTCGCCCAGGCGCTTGGAGTCGACCTTGGTGTCGATGATCTCACCGACCGCGAGGATATCCGCCGAGGTCTCCACCAGGGTCACCATGATCACGATGCACATCGACAGGATCGCCGCGATATGGAACGTCGGCATGCCGAAGTGGAACGGGGTAGGGAAGGCGAACATCGGGCCTTCGCCGACCTTGCTGAAATCGGCCATGCCCAGCGCCCAGGCGATCAGGGTGCCGGCGACCATGGCCAGGAGGATCGACAGGCGCGAGATGCTGGCGCTGCCCAGCTTGCTCAGCAGCAGGACGATGGCGAAGGTCAGCGCCGCCAGGCCGATGTTGGCCATGCTGCCGAACTCCGGCGAGGCGCTGTTGCCGCCCATCACCCAGCGTGCGGCCACCGGCATCAGGGTCAGGCCGATGGTGGTGATGACGATGCCGGTGACCAGCGGCGGGAAGAACTTGGTGATTCGCGAGAACACCGGAGTGATCAGAAAGCCGATCAGCGATGCCGCCATGACTGCGCCCAGCACCGCCGGCAGGCCTCCGCCGCCCTGGCTGCCGAGAATCGCGCCCATGGTTGCGACACCGGCGAACGACACACCCTGCACCAGTGGCAACTGGCAGCCGAAGAAGGGTAGCCCGAGGGTTTGCAACAAAGTGGCCAGTCCGCCAGCAAACAACGATGCGGCAATCAGCAGGCCGATCTCCGCCGGGGCCAGGCCGGCGGCCTGACCCAGGATCAGTGGCACGGCGACGATCCCTCCGTACATGGTCAGGACGTGCTGCAGGCCATAAGCCAGGTTGGCACCAAGCCCGAGGTTTTCGTCCTCGGGGCGCTTGGCAGGAGACGTGCTGGTGGACGTAGTCATTGGAGCAGGCTCTCTGTTTATTGTTGTGCCGATACTGTAGACAGGTCCGACAAAATATTGCCAGGTAAATTGTATACAATATTTTGATCTGGGCAGCCGCAGATCCGGCAGGACGGTGTTCCTGACCGCAATGCAGATAGCGTTCCAACATGGGGATGGCGGTTTAGAAGGGTGTGTACAAAAAGCTTGGCAGCCTGTGAAAAGCTGTCTAGATGGGCAGGAAATAGGGGTGGGTCATTTTCTTAGCAGGCTAAAAGATTTCAATCTTCGATAAGTTCGCGCAGTTCGCGCATCATTTCGGTGCTGTCTGCCAGGTTCAGTTCCACAAGACGGTGCAGATGGGTCATCGAATCGACGTCGATATAGAGGCAGACGAAACCCAGGCGAGTGGGTTCTTCGTGGCGCAGTTCCACCTGCATGCGGACCTTGACCTCTTTGTCGAGGTGGATGAGCGCATCGAAATCCTGGGTCAGGTCGGCGTCCCAGGGCTCCGGCCGCTCGACCAGCAGGCCCTTGAGCGACAGGTCGAGCAGTTTCACCGGCCAGCGCCGGCTGCCCTGCTTCAGCTCGGTGGGGGCGTCGAAGTCGATGCGCTGGAAGCGCCTGCGCTCGTCAGTTCCGGAAGGGTGGGTCATGGCGGATCCTCGTCAGTTGATCTGACTATAGACCAGCCACGCCCGTTGCGGTTTGGCCGCGACTGATGCGATTCAGCCTGTGCCAGGGCGGGCGCTGGGCTGCTCCGCCTGCTGGGGGGGCGCGGGGGTGATCAGTGGCTCCTTGCGAACCTGCAGCGCGACCAGAATCCCTGCTGCCAACAGCACAAGCAAGCCGATTTGTATGGCCCGGATACGGTTCTTCATTAGGGCATCCCTGCCTCGATCAGCGATGCCGAAATGATCGAGCGGTCTGGGCTGCAGCACAACTGGCAGAAATATCAGGTCGCTTTTCGCACCCTGCCCGCGCCGCTCTAGGGCGGCGCGGGCAGGGTGCAATTCAATATGGTAAAGCTGGCGAGCAGGCCCTAGACTCAGTGAGCTGTCTATTCCAACCACTTAGCTGGAAGCATGCCATGAATAACAATAACAGCCTGCTACGTCACATCCCGTGGCTGGCGCTGGCAGTCATAGGAGCCTGTGCGCTGGGTGTGGTCGCCCTGCGTCGCGGTGAAGCCATCAACGCCTTGTGGATCGTGGTCGCGGCTGTGGCCATCTACCTGGTCGCCTACCGCTACTACAGCCTGTTCATCGCCACCAAGGTGATGCAACTCGATCCGCGCCGGGCCACCCCGGCGGTACTCAACAACGATGGCCTGGACTACGTCCCGACCAACAAGCACATCCTCTTCGGTCACCATTTCGCCGCCATCGCTGGCGCCGGCCCGCTGGTCGGCCCGGTGCTCGCCGCGCAGATGGGCTACCTGCCCGGTACGCTCTGGCTGATTGCCGGCGTGGTACTGGCAGGGGCCGTGCAGGACTTCATGGTCCTGTTCCTCTCCACCCGCCGTAACGGCCGTTCGCTGGGCGACATGGTGCGCGAGGAAATGGGCCGCATTCCGGGCACCATCGCCCTGTTCGGCTGCTTCCTGATCATGATCATCATCCTTGCGGTGCTGGCGCTGATCGTGGTCAAGGCCTTGGCCGAGAGCCCGTGGGGCATGTTCACGGTGATGGCGACCATCCCGATCGCCATGTTCATGGGCATCTACATGCGCTTCATCCGCCCGGGCCGTATTGGCGAGATTTCGCTGATCGGCGTGGTGCTGCTGCTGGCATCGATCTGGCTGGGCGGCGTGATCGCGGCGGATCCTGTGTGGGGCCCGGCGTTCACCTTTACCGGCGTGCAGATCACCTGGATGCTGGTCGGCTATGGCTTCGTCGCCGCCGTGCTGCCGGTGTGGCTGGTGCTGGCACCGCGTGACTATCTCTCGACCTTCCTCAAGATCGGCACCATCATCGGCCTGGCCATCGGTATCCTGATCATCGCGCCTGAGCTGAAAATGCCGGCCCTGACCCAGTTCACCGACGGTACCGGCCCTGTGTGGAAGGGCACCCTGTTCCCGTTCCTGTTCATCACCATCGCCTGCGGCGCGGTGTCCGGCTTCCATGCCCTGATCAGCTCGGGCACCACGCCCAAGCTGCTGGACAACGAAACCAACGCCCGCTACATCGGCTACGGCGGCATGCTGATGGAATCGTTCGTCGCCATCATGGCCATGGTCGCCGCCTCGGTCATCGAGCCGGGCGTGTACTTCGCCATGAACAGCCCGGCCGCAGTGGTCGGTGCCGACGTCGTGTCGGTGGCGCAGACCGTCAGCAGTTGGGGCTTCACCATCACCCCCGAGCAGCTCGAGGCCACCGCCCGTGACATCGGCGAGCACACCATCCTGGCGCGTGCCGGTGGTGCACCGACGCTGGCGGTGGGGATCGCGCAGATCCTCCACCAGGTATTGCCGGGTGAGAACACCATGGCCTTCTGGTACCACTTCGCGATCCTGTTCGAGGCGCTGTTCATCCTGACTGCCGTGGATGCCGGTACCCGTGCCGGGCGCTTCATGCTGCAGGACCTGCTGGGCAGCTTCGTGCCAGCGCTCAAGCGCACCGAGTCGTGGACCGCCAACCTGATCGGCACCGCCGGTTGCGTGGCGCTGTGGGGCTACCTGCTGTACCAGGGCGTGATCGACCCGCTGGGCGGTATCAACACCCTGTGGCCGCTGTTCGGTATCTCCAACCAGATGCTGGCCGGTATCGCGCTGATGCTCGGCACCGTGGTATTGATCAAGATGAAGCGCGAGCGCTATATCTGGGTCACCTTGCTGCCAGCGCTGTGGCTGCTGATCTGCACCACCACCGCAGGCCTGATCAAGCTGTTCGACCCGAACCCGGCAGTCGGCTTCCTGGCCCTGGCCAAGAAGTACAGCACCGCGCTGGATGCCGGTCAGGTTCTGGCACCGGCCAAGGACATCGGCCAGATGCAGCACGTGATCTTCAACGCCTACACCAACGCCGGGCTCACCGTGCTGTTCCTGGTGGTGGTGTTCAGCGTACTGTTCTTCGCCATCAAGGTCGGTATCGCCGCCTTGGGTCGCAAGGAGCGCAGCGACAAGGAAACCCCATTCCAGGCCCTGCCTGACGCTTGAGAGGATTGCAGCGATGTTCAACGACCTGGGGCGACTGGGTAAGTATCTGGGGCAGGCTGCCCGACTGATGGTCGGCATGCCCGATTACGACACCTATGTCGAGCACATGCAGAACAAGCATCCGGACAAGCCGGTGATGAGCTACGAGGACTTCTTCAAGGAGCGCCAGGAAGCCCGTTACGGTGGCAAGGCCGGCCCCAAGTGCTGTTGAGTCTGTAACTTGCTTGAACCTGTGGGAGCCCGCGCAATCGGGCTCCCACAGTCATTTTCGGCTTCAATGGAGGCAAACGCGTGCATACCCCGATTCCCGTCACCGTGCTCACCGGCTTTCTCGGTGCCGGCAAGACCACCTTGCTCAAGCACATGCTCAAGGCCGAGCATGGCCTGAAGATCGCCGTGATCGAAAACGAATTCAGCGAGGCGGGCATCGACAGCCAACTGCTGGGCGACGAACCGGTACAGGTGATGACCCTGGCCAACGGTTGTGTGTGCTGCAGCATCCATGGCGACCTTACCCGTGCCTTGTACCTGCTGCTCGAACGCCAGGATGCCGGTGAAATCGCCTTCGATCGCCTGGTGATCGAGTGCACCGGCCTCGCCGACCCGGCGCCGGTGGCGCAGACCTTCTTCATCGACGAGGAGCTGCGCGAGCGCTATATCCTCGACGGCATCATCACCCTGGTAGACGCCAAGCATGCCGAGTTCCACCTGACCCAGGCCATCGCCCAGGCCCAGGTCGGGTTCGCCGATCGCCTGCTGCTGAGCAAGACCGACCTGGTCGAAGCAGACGTGGTCGACGCGCTGCGCGAGCGTTTGGCGCGGATCAATGGCCGCGCACAGATCCGCGTGGTCGAGCATGGTCGTATCGACCTGGCTGAGCTGCTCGATGTGCGCGGTTTCAACCTCAACCCGGACTTGGGGCTGAGCCCGAGGCCGACCCTGCGTCCGGTGCTCAAGCCCGCGACCCCGGACCGTATCTCCACCCTTGTGCTACGCACGGAAAAGCCGCTGGACATCGACCGCCTCAGCGACTTCATGAACCAGTTGCTGGAAGACCATGGCAAGCAATTGCTGCGTTACAAGGGTGTGTTGAACATCGCCGGGGAGGACCGTCGGCTGGTGTTTCAGGGCGTGCTCAAGCTGTATGGCTTCGACTGGGACGCCGAGTGGAAGGAGGGCGAGGTGCGCGAAAGCGTGATGGTGTTTATCGGTGATGAGCTGCCGCAAGACCGGATACGCGGGGATTTTGCCGCGTTGGCTGGCTGACAGGTGCGCAAGACATAAGCAAAAAGCCCGGCACAAGGCCGGGCTTTTTCACATCAGGCGATTGCCAATCAGTTGCCGTACACCGGCAGCTTCTTGCAGATGGCCTTGACCTTCTCACGCACGGCGTCGATCACCGCTTCGTTGTTCAGGTCGGCGAGGATGTCGCAGATCCAGCCGGCCAGCTCGCGGCACTCGGCTTCCTTGAAGCCGCGGGTGGTGACGGCCGGGGTGCCGAAGCGCAGGCCCGAGGTGACGAACGGCGAACGTGGGTCGTTCGGGACCGAGTTCTTGTTCACGGTGATGAAGGCTTTGCCCAGCGCGGCGTCAGCGTCCTTGCCCGAGATTTCCTGCTTGATCAGCGACAGCAGGAACAGGTGGTTCTCGGTGCCGCCGGAAACGACGTCGAAACCACGCTCGATGAACACGCTGGCCATGGCCTGGGCGTTCTTCACTACCTGCTGCTGGTAGGCCTTGAACTCAGGCTGCAGGGCTTCCTTGAAGCAGATCGCCTTGGCGGCGATGACGTGCTCCAGCGGGCCACCCTGGGCGCCCGGGAAGACCGCGGAGTTCAGCTTCTTCTCGATGTCGGCGTTGGCACGGGCCAGGATCAGGCCGCCACGTGGACCACGCAGGGTCTTGTGGGTGGTGGTGGTGACCACGTCGGCGAATGGCACCGGGTTCGGGTAGACGCCAGCGGCGACCAGGCCAGCGACGTGGGCCATGTCGACGAACAGGTAGGCACCTACCTTGTCGGCGATTTCGCGGAAGCGGGCGAAGTCCAGGACCTGCGAGTAGGCGGAGAAGCCGGCGACGATCATCTTCGGCTTGTGCTCGACAGCCAGGCGCTCGACTTCGTCGTAGTCGATCAGGCCGTTGCCATCGATGCCGTACTGAACGGCGTTGTACAGCTTGCCCGAAGAGCTGACGCTGGCGCCGTGGGTCAGGTGACCGCCGTGGGCCAGGCTCATGCCCAGGATGGTGTCACCGGCCGACAGCAGGGCCAGGTAGACGGCAGCGTTGGCCTGGGAGCCGGCGTGCGGCTGGACGTTGGCGTAGTCGGCGCCGAACAGTTCCTTGGCGCGGTCGATGGCCAGTTGCTCGACGACGTCGACGTACTCGCAACCGCCGTAGTAGCGCTTGCCTGGGTAGCCTTCTGCGTACTTGTTGGTCAGAACCGAGCCCTGGGCCTCCATGACCGCTGGGCTGGTGTAGTTTTCCGAAGCGATCAGCTCGATATGCTCTTCCTGGCGCAGGGCTTCTTGCTGCATGGCTTCGAAGAGCTCGGCGTCGTACTTGGCAATGGTCAAATCACGGCTGAACATGGCGGTCCTCAAGGATCGGGGCTGAATTGGGATGGCATTCTAACCGATTGGGTCGGGCCTGGCATATGAAGTGGCATCAAGTCGCGGACCAGTGGGCTTCATGTTGCAGACCGCGCGGGAGCTGGGCTGAGGCAGGGCGCTAGTTGACTCCGAAGTCCGTTTTTTCGATACCTGGTGGAGGCTGGATTGGTGTCCAGCTTCTTCGGGCAGTCCACCCTGTAGGAGCGGGCTTGCCCGCGAACACGGGCGTAGCCCGTGCCAGGCGGCGCGTTGTCCTTTTCGCGGGCAAGCCCGCTCCTACAGGGACTGCGTGGCGGCACGATCACTGAAACATGAACAAGGTTTCGTTGCTGAACTGCGCCTCGAACTGGTTGGCCGGCATCGGCCGGCCGAACAGGTAGCCCTGGACTTCGTCGCAGCCGTGCTCACGCAGGAATTCCAGCTGTTCATGCGTTTCCACGCCTTCGGCGATCACCGCCAGGTTGAGGCTGTGGGCCATGGCGATGATTGCCCGCGCGATCTGCGCATCCTGCTCGCCTTCGGGCAGGCCGTCGACGAAGGTGCGGTCGATCTTCAGCACGTCGATGGGGAACTGCTTGAGGTAGTTGAGCGACGAATAGCCCGTGCCGAAGTCGTCCACCGCGATGCTCAGGCCCAGGTTCTTCAGGCTGTCGAGGATCTGCATGGCCTCGTTGACCTCGCGCATCAGGATACTTTCGGTCAGCTCCAGCTCCAGACACGCCGGCGGCAGGCCGGTTTCTTCGAGAATGGTCGCGATCCGCGTCCCCAGCTGGCCGTCGGAGAACTGCCGCGCCGAGATGTTCACCGACACCTTGGGCACCCGCACCTTGGCCTTGTGCCAGGCCTTGAGCTGGCGACTGGCCTCGCGCAACACCCAGTCGCCGACGTCGACCACCAGGCCCAGTTCCTCGATCACCGGGATGAAGTCGCCCGGCGGCACCAGGCCGCGACGTGGATGGCGCCAGCGCAGCAGCGCTTCGGCGCCGGTCAGGCGCTTGCCGTCGCCGCTGAACTGCGGCTGGTAGTAAAGCATGAACTCGTTCTGCTCCAGGGCGTGGCGCAGGTCGCTTTCCAGCTCCAGGCGCTCCAGGGCACTGGCGTTCATGTCGGCCTGGTAGAACTGGAAGTTGTTCTTGCCGCGCTCCTTGGCGTGGTACATCGCCGTGTCGGCGTTCTTCATCAGTTGGCTCAACTCGTTGCCGTCCTGCGGGCTGAGGGCGATGCCGATACTGGCGGTGACGAAGAACTCGCGATTCTCCAGCACGAATGGCCGCACCAGGCTGGCGAGGATGTTCTCGGCCACATGAATGGCGCGGTTCAGCGCCATTTCGCGGCTGGTACGCGACTGCAGCAGCAGGGTGAACTCGTCGCCGCCCATGCGCGCCACGGTGTCGTCTTCATCGACACAGGCCAGCAGGCGCTCGGCCATGTCCTTGAGCATGCGATCGCCTGCGGCGTGGCCGAGGGAGTCGTTGATCGGCTTGAAACGGTCGAGGTCGAGGAACATCAGCACCACCCACGACTTGTGCCGCTCGGCCTGCTGCAATGCCGTGTGCAGGCGGTCCTGGAACAGCGTGCGGTTGGGCAGGTGGGTGAGGGCGTCGTAGTACGCCAGGCGGTGGATGCGCTGCTCGCTGGCCTTGCGCTCGCTGATGTCGGTGAAGAAACACACATAGCTGGCCAGGTCGCGCTCATCGTCGAGCACCGCGGTGATGCCGACCCAGGCCGGATAGTGCTCGCCGCTGCGGCGCTTGAGCCACACTTCGCCTTCCCAGGTGCCGCGCTGGTTCAGTTGCTTGAGCACATAGCCCAGGTGCGCGTCCTGCTGGCCTTCGACGGTGAGCATGTTCGGGCGCTGGTCGAGTACTTCATCGGGCGCATAGCCGCTGACCCGGCTGAAGGCTTCGTTGACCTGGACGATATAGCCGGCCGGGTCGGTGATCAGGATCGCCGAGGTCGAGTGCTCGAATACCGTCGCCGCCATGCGCAGGTCTTTCTCGGCGCGTCGCTGCTGGCTGATGTCGCGCCCCACCCCAAGCACGCCTTCGAAGCGTTCGTGATCGTCCCACACCAGCACCAGGCGCAGCTCGATGGGGATCTTGCGACCGTCGGCACGCAGGCAGTCGAACAGGAATACCTGGGTGGGCAGTTGACTGCGCAACTGGCGCAGTTGCTCGCGGTCGTCCAGCGCCTTGCTGACCCGCTCCATGAGGCTCTGCATGCCGCTGAGCTGGGAGGGGTTGGCGATGATCGATGGCCAGCCGTTGTCGAAGATGTAGTCCACCGGATAGCCCAGCACCGTCTGCACCGAGGGGCTGATGTAGTTGAGCTGCAACTGGTTGTCGGTGGAGAAGATCACGTCGCTGATGCTTTCGGCGAGCATCCGGTAGCGCTGCTCGCTGTCACGCAGCGACTGGCTGGCCTCGATCTGCACCGTGACGTCCTTGCCCACGCCGATGATCCGCGTGACCTGGCCTTCGCCATCGCGGGCCAGGACCTGCTCGCGGATGTCGTAGCAGCGCCAGCCGCCGTCGCGGTGGCGGAAGCGCAGTTGGCAGTGCAGCGACTGGCTGTGACCGCTGTCGCGCTGTTGCTGGCGCAGGCTGCGGTAGTGCTCGGCATCCTCGGGGTGCAGCAGCAGCTCCCAGAAGTGATCGCCCATCTGCGCAAGCTCCGAGCGGTCGTAGCCCAGGGTTTGCCCCAGATGGCGGTTGCTGAAGATCATGCGCCGGTTGTGCACGTCCTGAACGTAGAGCTGGTCGGGTACGGTACGCACGACGTCCGACCAGAAGCTTTCACGTTCGAGCAGCGACAGTTCGACCTGCTTGCGGCTGGTGATGTCGCTGATGCTGAGGATCACGGCCTGATAGTCGCGCCGCTGCTGGGGCAGGCGGGCCATGAGCCACAGGTGCAGCTCGCCACCCAGTGGCGAGGGCAGGCGTACTTCCAACTCGAACTGCGCGCGCTGTTCGATCAGGGCGTCGAGCAACTGCATGCCGATACTCTCGCGGCCATCGCCGCTGCCCTCGATCAACCGCTGCCAGGCGCCCTCGTTGCAGGTCACGTTGAGCAACTGGCGTGCAACTTCGTTGATCTCGGTGATCTTCAGTTCCTGCAGCAGGTTGCGGCGCAGGCTCGGCTCCAGTGCCAGGCTCTGCTTGAGCGCGGCGAGGTTGCGCAGGTGGTAGCGATCGAGCTGGCCGGGCAGGCTCGACAGGTCGAGCACGCACAGGGCCACGCCGGTGCTCTCGAAGATATCCTGATAGCGCCGGCGGTCTTCCTGCAGGGCCTGCTGGCGGCGGCGCATGTTGATCAGCGCCAGGCCCGGCAGCAGGGCGCAGAACAGCACCAGCAGGCTCTTGCCCAGCAGGGCCGGCAACAGTTTATCGCGGGCCGAGGCCGGGTCGTGCAGGCCGCGGACCTGCCAGGTACTGTTGTCGATGAAGGCCAGCAGCACGCTGTGCAGCGCCGATGGGTTGGCGTGGGCGACACCGCTGCGCTCGATCACTGCGCCGTCACGGCTGTTTTCCAGCAGCCAGAGCGGGTGGATCGGTGTGTTGAGCTTGCTGGTCAGCTCCTGGTAGTAGTCGGCGGACAGGCGCAGCAGCCAGTAGCCGCGATCTTGTTCGGTGGGCTGGCGCAGCAGCAGGTAGACCAGCTGGTTGTCGCTCGAATTACCATAGAAGTAGGCGTTACCCTGGTTCAGACGTACCAGGCCGTCGATCGTTTGGCGGTCGGGGCTGTCGCGCAGGCTGTCGCCGCGGATTTGCCCGTTGCTGTCCAGCCAGGCCAGGCCACGCAAGGCCGGCAAGCGTCCCCTGAGTGTCTGCAGCAGCGCCGGCAGGGCCGCAGGCGACGGCGGCTTGACGTAGGGCTGCACCAGATTCATGGCCTGCTGCGCCTTGAGCGCCATGTTCAGGGTCAGGTGGTGGGCCAGTTCCGCACTCGTCGCCACGCTTTGCTGGCGCAGGTCGGCCTGTGTGTGGCGGAACTGCGAGAACAGTTGCCAGAACAACAGCCCCAGCAGGACCAGGGCCAGCAGGGCAAGCGCACCCTTGAGCGAGCCTCGCAACGAAGCAGGCGGCGCAGGGCGCTGGATGGGCGGTCGGGTGAAGTTGGTCAAGCGTTGGTCCTGCGATTGGGCTGGCGAAGGCAGGGGGGATCATGCACGCGGCATGCCGCCGTGGCGCACTATAAGGCCGGACATACGAAAGCGGCTAGGCTCTGTCTGATATGTATCTGCACTCGCCCATACTGCGTTGAAACGTGGCTCGGAATGCTCATGTACTCCAGTACGCTGCGCTTCCTCCCCCCGTTTCGCCTTGTCTGGCCTTCGCGCAGACACATTTCAGACGGACCCTAGCATGCCTTGGATTATGGCAAAGTGCCAGCCGATATGTCTCGTCCCGGCGCCGGCCGGGTGTTCGGCAAGCCCCTGCAACCTGTGCGAGAATGCCGGCCGTTTCATAGTCAACGCATCGGAGAAGCACGGTTTGGTTACCCACTATTCCACCAATGGCCTCGATTCCGCCTGTGGGCGCAGCAGTCAGACTTTGGTCAGCACTGCCGTGGCCGACGACGTATCCTGCAAGTCCTGCCAGCGCTCGTTCGCCAAGTCCGACGCGGCGGCTGCCCAGCGCAAGACGCCGTCGCTGGCCGAGCTGCGCAAGTCGGCCAAGGCTGCGCTCGAGCCGGCCGAAGTCGCGGTTGTTGCCGCCGAGGTGAAACCTGCAGCGAAGGTTGTGAGCAAACCGGCGAGCAAGCCGGCCGGCAAGACCGTCGAGACCCCGGCCCGCACCGGCGGTTTCAGCGTCAAGGCCGCCTGGGCCGCGCGCCTGGCCGAAGAAAGCGGGCGGTCGCGCCTGCCGCGCGGCAAGGGCAAGCAGCGTCACGTCTGATCGCTCGCGCAATGCCGACGTGCAGATCCTGCACATGGCAGCCATTCACCAAGACTTGGCGTAGAATGGCCAGCTTTGTTCAACGACACCTCGAATACAGATCGCCCTGACCCGTTCAGGGCGCTCGTCGATGTCTTTACCTATCCATATAGAGGGCTTGGTTTTGGCTCAATACGTCTACACCATGCATCGGCTGAGCAAGGTCGTGCCGCCGAAGCGGGAAATTCTCAAGAACATCTCCCTGTCGTTCTTCCCCGGCGCCAAGATCGGCGTGCTGGGCCTGAACGGCGCCGGTAAGTCCACGCTGCTGCGGATCATGGCGGGTGTCGACAAGGAATTCGACGGCGAAGCCCGTCCGATGCCCGACATCAATGTCGGCTACCTGCCGCAGGAGCCCCAGCTGGACCCGAACAAGACCGTGCGTGAAGTGGTCGAGGAAGCGGTCAGCGTGATCAAGGACGCCCAGGCGCGCCTGGACGAGGTCTACGCCGCCTACGCCGACCCGGATGCCGACTTCGACAAGCTGGCCGCCGAACAGGCCAAGCTCGAAGCCATCCTGCAGGCCGCTGACGGTCACAACCTGGAGCGTCAGCTGGACGTCGCTGCCGACGCTCTGCGCCTGCCGGCCTGGGATGCGCGCATCGAGCACCTGTCTGGTGGCGAGAAGCGTCGTGTGGCCCTGTGCCGCCTGCTGCTGTCGGCCCCTGACATGCTGCTGCTGGACGAACCGACCAACCACCTGGACGCCGACTCGGTGGCCTGGCTGGAGCGCTTCCTGCACGACTTCCCTGGCACCGTGGTCGCCATTACCCACGACCGTTACTTCCTCGACAACGTCGCCGGCTGGATCCTCGAACTGGACCGCGGCGCAGGCATCCCGTACGAAGGCAACTACTCGGGCTGGCTGGAGGCCAAGTCGGACCGTCTGGCGCAGGAATCCAAGCAGCAGAGCGCCCACGAGAAGGCCATGAAAGAGGAACTGGAGTGGGTGCGCAAAGGCGCCAAGGCCCGCCAGTCCAAGTCCAAGGCTCGCCTGCAGCGTTTCGAAGAGATGCAGTCGCAGGAGTTCCAGAAGCGCAGCGAGACCAACGAGATCTATATCCCGGCAGGTCCGCGCCTGGGCGACAAGGTCATCGAGTTCAAGAACGTCTCCAAGGGCTATGGCGACCGCGTGCTGATCGACAACCTGTCGTTCTCCATGCCAAAAGGCGCCATCGTCGGCGTTATCGGCGGTAACGGCGCCGGTAAGTCGACCCTGTTCCGCATGCTGATGGGCAAGGAGCAGCCGGACTCGGGCAGCATCGAGATCGGTGAAACCGTGCAACTGGCCTGCGTCGACCAGAGCCGCGAGGATCTGGACGGCAGCAAGACCGTGTTCCAGCAGATCTCCGACGGTTCCGACCAGATCCGCATCGGCAACTACGAGATCCCGTCGCGCACTTATGTGGGCCGTTTCAACTTCAAGGGCGGCGACCAGCAGAAGTTCGTCAAGGACCTCTCCGGTGGTGAGCGTGGCCGTCTGCACCTGGCACTGACCCTGAAAGAGGGCGGCAACGTTCTGCTGCTCGACGAACCGTCCAACGACCTGGACGTCGAGACCCTGCGTTCGCTGGAGGAAGCCCTGCTGGACTTCCCGGGCGCCGCCATCGTGATTTCCCACGACCGTTGGTTCCTGGACCGCGTGGCGACCCACATCCTGGCTTACGAGGACGACTCGAACGTGGTGTTCTTCGAGGGCAACTACACCGAGTACGAAGCCGATCGCAAGAAACGCCTGGGCGACGCTGCTGCCCAGCCGCACCGGGTACGGCACAAGAAGCTGGCGCAGTAAGCCGGTTTTTGTTGCACAAGGATGGGGCCCTCAGGGGCCCCATTTTTGTGCCTTGCTGGGAGTGGTGGTGCTTCATTCGCGGGCAAGCCCGCTCCTACAAGGGAAGCTTGCCGGTCCAGGCCCTTGTAGGAGCGGGCTTGCCCGCGAATGCCACACCTCGGTGACGGTTTGTATACATTTATATAAAACGCACCAAAAAAATTCAGAAAAACGACATTTTGCCCTGTTCCAGTGCGATTGCTTCTTGATAGAGTCCGGAAAAAATCAATAAGTCCAATCCTCTTGGTGAGATGTCTACCATGATCGAATCCGTCGACCATTTCCTCGCACGCCTGAAGCAGCGTGACCCTGCCCAGCCCGAATTCCACCAGGCTGTCGAAGAGGTGCTGCGCAGCCTCTGGCCGTTCCTCGAAGCCAACCCCCACTACCTGCAGGCCGGCATCCTCGAACGCATGGTCGAGCCGGAGCGTGCCGTGCTGTTCCGCGTGTCGTGGGTCGATGACCAGGGCAAGGTCCAGGTCAACCGCGGCTATCGCATCCAGATGAGCAGCGCCATCGGCCCCTACAAGGGCGGGCTGCGCTTCCACCCGTCGGTGAACCTGGGCGTGCTCAAGTTCCTGGCCTTCGAACAGGTGTTCAAGAACTCGCTGACCTCGCTGCCCATGGGCGGCGGCAAAGGTGGCTCGGACTTCGACCCCAAAGGCAAGAGCGATGCCGAAGTCATGCGCTTCTGCCAGGCATTCATGAGCGAGCTGTACCGCCACATCGGCGCCGACCTCGACGTGCCGGCCGGTGATATCGGTGTTGGCGCCCGTGAGATCGGCTTCATGTTCGGCCAGTACAAGCGCCTGGCCAACCAGTTCACCTCGGTGCTGACCGGCAAGGGCATGACCTATGGCGGCAGCCTGATCCGGCCGGAAGCCACCGGCTACGGCTGCGTGTACTTCGCCGAGGAGATGCTCAAGCGTAAAGACCTGCGAATCGACGGGCGTCGCGTGGCCATCTCCGGTTCTGGCAACGTAGCCCAGTATGCGGCGCGCAAGGTCATGGACCTGGGCGGCAAGGTGATTTCGCTGTCCGACTCCGAAGGCACGCTGTTCTGCGAGGCCGGGCTGAACGACGAGCAGTGGGATGCGCTGATGGAGCTCAAGAACGTCAAGCGTGGCCGCATCAGCGAGCTGGCCGAGCGTTTTGGCCTGGAGTTCCGCAAGGGCCAGACGCCGTGGAGCCTGCCGTGCGATATCGCCCTGCCGTGCGCCACCCAGAACGAACTGGACGTCGAGGACGCCCGCGCCTTGCTGCGCAACGGCTGCGTCTGCGTCGCCGAAGGCGCCAACATGCCGACCACGCTCGAGGCGGTGGATGTGTTCATCGAGGCGGGCACCCTGTTCGCACCGGGCAAGGCGTCCAACGCCGGTGGCGTTGCGGTGTCGGGCCTCGAGATGTCGCAGAACGCCATGCGCCTGCTGTGGACGGCGGGTGAGGTGGACAGCAAGCTGCATGCGATCATGCAGTCGATCCACCATGCGTGCGTGCACTATGGCGAGCAAGCCGATGGCTCGGTCAACTACGTCAAGGGCGCGAACATCGCCGGCTTCGTGAAAGTGGCGGATGCCATGCTGGCGCAGGGCGTGGTCTGATCCACGATGGTTAGGGGCTGCATTGCAGCCCCTAACTTTCACCCAGGATCTCGACCACCTCGATGGACAGATCCCCCGCCGGCCGCCGCCACAGCACCTCATCCCCAGGCCTTGCGCCAAGCAGCGCCCGCCCCAGCGGTGAGCCCCAGTTGATCAGCCCCCGCGCTGCATCGGCCTGGTCTTCCCCGACCAGTTGCACCTTGTGCTCCTCATCCTGCTCATCGACAAACCTCACCCGGCTGCCGATCTGGACCTTGTCCTGCGAGGTCGCAGGTGGCACCACCTGGGCGCTCTGTACGCGTGTGCGGAAGTAGCGCAGGTCGCGCTCGGTATCGGCCAGGCGCTGTTTGTCGGCATGCTCACCCTGGGCTTGCAGATCGCTGTGCAGGGCAATGAGCGCCGCCACGCGTTGCTGCAGTTGCGCAAGACCGCTGGCGGTGACGTAGTTGGGCTGGTCGCTGACCCGTCGCTCCACCGGCTGGCTGGCCTGGGCGGCGGCCTGGTCTTCGTTGACGAATGCTCGGCTCATGAACGGCCTCCTTGTTTCTGGAGACCATGGTGAGGGTTGTCGAGTTTCCCTGAATGTCTGGCTGCGACCTAATTGTGACGATAGGCGCGCGCTGCACCGCGGTCTTTTTCCTGCTGCCATTCGCGGTCACGCTCGTCCCAGTAGCGCTCTCGGTACTGGCGCGTGTCTTCGCTGTTCTGCATGGCATGGCACTGACGAAAACCATCGTCCCAACCGCTTTCGTAGCGACGATCGTGGAGGTAGCGCGGGACGTCCTTGCGAAAATCTCCGACCATCAGCCCCGCCGCCTGGCGGCCACTGCTGCAGCCGTCCTGGAAACCATCGGCATAGGCCGGTGGGTAGCCCTGGTCGAGCATCTGCTCGCGGGTGGACTGGCAGCCGACCAGCAGCAGGGTTATCCACAGGGCGAAACCGTACCGCGACATAGACACTGGACCTCCGGGTGATAGGGGAAGTCTAGGTCGTGGATTGTCGCGGCGATGTCAAAACGCCGTCGAAGGATTGCACGTCATGATGCGAATCCCTGTGGCCCCACGCAAAGGTATCAGTACTGGTACCACTTCAACTCCAGCATCACCTCGTTCTGCGAGGTGGCCAGGTGGCTGAACTCGCGCTTGGCGCTCAACCTCAGGCCCAGGTTCTGCGAAATCTCCCACTGCTGGTTCAGGCTCAGGCTGCGCCGCACTTCACCATTGGTGAAGTAATCGCCTTTTGCCTCCAGGGTCATGTTGCCCAGCCCGTTGCGCCACAGCAGGCCACCATTGAAACCGGCCGCCGGCGAGATGAACTCGGCGAAGTCATTGTGATGTTCGACCCGCACCGTACCGAGGGCAAAGCCCAGCAGGCCGTCGGCAAGCTGCCAGGTCCCACCGCCGCCGCCGTTGACGTGGCTGACCAGCACCTCGTCGTCATGCTTGCCCGGCACCCGCTCGAGGCCGCCAGCCACCTGCCACGACCAGGGCTTGAGCAGTTCGTTGCGCGGGGTCAGTGAGCGGATGGTGGCCAGGTCCAGGCGTTGCACCTGCCAGTCGTTGCCCTCGTACTGGCGCAGCTTGAGCTGGAGGATCTCGATCTGTGCGCCGAGCGGGAAGCCGTAGGCGTTGTCGTTGAGGTCGTGGTAGGCCATGCGCAAGCCGTACTCGGCGAAGGCGCGGTCTTCGCGGGTGCCGACACCCAGCTGCCAGGTACGCGACTGATGACCGTCCTCGGGCAGGCCGGGGCGTTCGATCTGCAGCGGTGGCGGCGGGTTGCGGTTGATCGCCCGCAGCAGCTCGAAGCTGCGCCTGGCCTGTTCCGGGTCACGCTCCTGGCCGGTGGCGCGGTAGCGTTCCAGGCGATAGGCGGCATCTTGTACCAAAGCCTGGCGTTCGCGTGGCAGGGCGGTGAACTCGGGGCTCTGCAATTGCGCAGTGTCGGCGCTGACGGCCAATACCTGCTGTTTTTCGTGATGGTCCAGTGGCTCGGCGCGGGCCAGCAGCTCGCGTTCGCGCGATGGCCGGTAGCGCACATCGGACACCAGCCCCGACTGCTTGACGGCCTTGACCGTATCGGTAGGGATGGCGGTGAGCGGGAACTGCGAGGTCAGGTCCAGCCCGGGGCGGGCGACCTGCAGCAGCTCCAGCAGGCGGTAGGAGCAGTTCTCGTCGAAGAAGAAATAGTCGAACTGCACCTGCTTGAGTTCCCAGACGTGCTCGACCATGCGCCCGGTCTCTTCAGGCGTCAGGTCCAGCTGGTACTCCCACAGGTCGCGGTTCTCCAGGCTGCGGTATTCGGAGAGTTTCTCCTGGTACGGCATCATCGCGAACAGCCCGGGGTAGCCGCCCATCAGGCCTTTCCAGGCGTAGAGGATGCTGTTGTCGCTGCCTTCGATATAGGCGCCGAAGTTGATCGCGTAGCTGAGCAGCGTGGTGTCGTTGCTGCGGGTGTCGGCCTTGTCGATGCGCAGCAGGGTATGGCCGAACATCGAGGACGGGCTGTTGAGGTAGGCCGCCGGGAAGATCAGCACCGCGCTGTGCGGTGCGACGTCGGCGTACCAGCGGCTGTATTCCTGGCAGTCCGGGGTCGGCAGGTCGCTGAGCTGCAGTTGCTCGCGTAGCCAGCGGGTGCGCGCCGGAAAGACGCATTGGGCGTGTTTGTCGCCCAGGCTGGCCGGGGCATACAGCGCATCGACCGTGGCCCGCAGTTCGCGATCCGGATGATGGGCGCCGTCCTCGGCGAGAAAGAATTTGTCGTCGTCCACATAACTGCGCCAACCGCCCAGCTTGGCGGTTTCGTAGTGACCCAGTGCGATCCAGTAGCGGTCGGCGGCCAACTGCTGCACGCGCGCGTCATCCAATGAAGGTGCCGCGTAGGCAGGGGCGCAGGCGCATAACGTCAGGTAGGCGAAGCGTTTGAGCATATCGGGCAACTACTTCTGAATGATGCCGAAGGGAGGCGGGCGAAACCCGCCCCGCAAGCGGGGCGGGCAGGTCGAACTTACGCTTCGGTAGCGTACTTCGCCAGTTGCGGATCTTTTTTCAGGACCGCGATGGTGTTGTTGTGGACATCTTCGGCAGTGACGTTGGCGCTGCTGAAGATCTGCTGGAAGTGGTCGTGGGTGACCGAGGCGAAGTGCGCGCGGTCTTCGGGTTTGACGCCCAGTACCACGGCGTAGGTGGTCAGGGCTTCGCCCTGGCCCTGAGCCATGTCTTCGGACAGTTCGTTCATGGTGCCATTCATGGCCAGCCACGATTTACCGCCGTAGGTGAGCGCTGCCTTGGTGGAGCAGCCGTTGGTGCCGGAGGTCATGCCGAAGGTGGCGTTACCGGAGGTGCCGTTAGTGGTGGAGGCCAGGAAGTGCGCCGGAGTGCCGCGCTGGCCTTCGAACAGCAGGTTGCCCCAACCGCAGTTCGGGCCGCCTGGCGCTTCGGCCATGGCATTGATCGAAACCGCGGCGAACAAGGTACCCAGAAGAATCCGTTTCATAGCGTTATTCTCTTTTTCGATACGTATCAATGATCAGGGTTGTCTGGCAGTTCACTGCCAGGACGGGGAAGCGTTTTACCCACCCGCGCAGTTTGGAGTTTAGGCACGATCCAATAGTTGCGTAGTTGATTGCGAAAAAATCTTGGACAAACCTTTTTAACGCCTGCGACATAAAGTCCCGCGGAGCCTTGCAAGGCGCGCGCCCCCGGCGCCAGAATGCTGCGTATCCGCCCCGCCGAAGTAAGGAAACCCAATGCCCGATCCTGTTGCTGCGCGCCTGCGTCTCGCGCCCGAAGCCCTGACCCGGCGTTTTTCCCCCGAGCAGTTTGCCTTCACCAACACCGATGATCTGGAGCCGTTTCGCGGAGTACTGGGCCAGGAGCGTGCCGTCGAGGCCCTGCAGTTCGGCGTGGCCATGCCACGCCCTGGCTACAACGTCTATGTGATGGGCGAGCCGGGCACCGGCCGCTTCTCCTTCGTCAAGCGCTACCTCAAGGCCGAGGGCAAGCGCCAGCAGACCCCGGCCGACCGGGTCTACGTCAACAATTTCGAAGATACCCGCGAGCCGCGTGCGCTGGAGTTGCCGGCAGGCACTGCTGGCGAGTTCATCGCCGACATGAACGGTTTGATCGGCAACTTGCTGGCAACCTTCCCGGCGGTGTTCGAGCACCCGTCCTACCAGCAGAAGAAGGGCGCCATCGATCGCGCCTTCAACCAGCGTTACGACCGTGCCCTGGATGTGATCGAACGCGCGTCGCTGGAAAAGGACGTGGCGCTGTACCGCGACGCCAGCAATGTCGCCTTCACCCCCATGGCCGAAGGCAAGGCGCTGGATGAGGCCGAGTTCGCCCAGTTGCCTGAAGAGGTCCGCGAGCAGTTCCACGAAGACATCGCCGAGCTGGAGGAGCGTCTCAACGAGGAACTGTCCAGCCTGCCGCAGTGGAAGCGCGAGTCGAACAACCAACTGCGCGAACTGAACGAAGAAACCATCACCCTGGCCCTGCAACCGCTACTGGCCCCTCTGTCGGAGAAGTACGCCGAGAACGCTGCGGTGTGCGCTTACCTGCAGTCGGTGCAGTTGAACCTGCTGCGCACCGTGGTCGAGCAACTGGTCGACGATGCCAAGACCGACGCGGTGGCGCGCAAGATGCTCGAGGAGCAGTACGCGCCAAGCCTGGTGGTGGGGCATCCGGTCAATGGCGGCGCGCCGGTGGTGTTCGAGCCGCACCCGACCTACGACAACCTGTTCGGTCGCATCGAGTACAGCACTGACCAGGGCGCGCTTTCCACCTCCTACCGCCAACTGCGTCCGGGGGCATTGCACCGCGCCAACGGCGGCTTCCTGATCCTGGAAGCGGAGAAGATGCTGGGCGAGCCCTTCGTCTGGGATGCGCTCAAGCGTGCGTTGCAGTCGCGCAAGCTGAAAATGGAGTCTCCCCTGGGCGAGCTGGGGCGCATCGCCACCGTCACCCTGACGCCGCAGATGATCCCGCTCAACGTCAAGCTGGTGATCATCGGCTCGCGTCAGCTCTACTACGCGCTGCAGGATCACGACTCGGACTTCCAGGAGATGTTCCGCGTACTGGTCGACTTCGACGAAGACATGCCGATGGTCGACGAGAACCTCGAGCAGTTCGCCCAACTGCTGCGCACGCGCACCAATGAAGAGGGCATGGCGCCGCTGACCAGCGATGCCGTGGCGCGCCTGGCGACCTTCAGCGCGCGCCTGGCCGAGAACCAGTCGCGCCTGTCGGCGCGTATCGGCGACCTGTTCCAACTGGTCAGCGAGGCGGACTTCATCCGCCAGTTGGCCAACGACGAGATGACCGATGCCGGACACATCGAGCGCGCGCTCAAGGCCAAGGCGACCCGCACCGGGCGGGTGTCGCAGCGGGTGCTCGATGACATGCTCGCCGGCATCATCCTGATCGATAGCGAGGGGGCGGCCATCGGCAAGTGCAACGGCCTGACGGTGCTGGAAGTCGGCGATTCGGCATTCGGCATGCCTGCGCGGATCTCCGCCACGGTCTACCCGGGCGGCAGCGGCATCGTCGACATCGAGCGTGAGGTCAACCTCGGCCAGCCGATCCACTCCAAAGGCGTGATGATCCTCACCGGTTACCTGGGCAGCCGCTATGCCCAGGAGTTCCCCCTGGCGATCTCGGCGAGCATCGCGCTGGAGCAGTCCTATGGCTACGTGGACGGCGACAGTGCTTCGCTTGGCGAGGCCTGTACGCTGATCTCGGCGTTGTCGCGCACGCCACTCAAGCAGTGCTTCGCCATCACCGGTTCGATCAACCAGTTCGGCGAAGTGCAGGCGGTGGGCGGGGTCAACGAGAAGATCGAAGGCTTTTTCCGCCTGTGCGAAGCGCGTGGCCTGACCGGCGAGCAAGGGGTGATCATCCCGCGCGCCAACGTCGCCACGTTGATGCTCGACGAGCGCGTGCTGCAGGCGGTCGAGGCCGGGCGCTTCCATGTCTATGCGGTGAGCCAGGCCGATGAGGCGCTGAGCCTGCTGGTGGGCGAGGACGCTGGTGCGCCCGACGAGAAGGGCGAGTTCCCCGAAGGCAGCGTCAATGCAAGGGTGGTCGAGCGCCTTCGGGCCATCGCCGAGATGATCAGCGAGGAAGAGATCAAGGACGCCGAAAAGGAACGGCTGGAGGAGATGGTGGCTGAGGCCAAGCCTGCCTGAGTCAATAAACCGGCGCTGGCGGCCAAGTGCTACCGTTCAGCGCCGGTTTTCCAGCAATGCTCACCTGTCATCTATGCTGGAACTTAAGGAGTTGTCAGGGTTCAGGATGGAAACAGCCTGTCGTGCAGGCTGAACAGGGCTTCTCAGAGGGGACGCCGCCATGCGCAACCTCAGCCTCACCCGCCAGTGCCTTGGCCTGGTGACCCGCATCGAGTGCAGCATCCGTCCGCTGGCCGGCGACAACGGCATGTGGACCTTGCTGTTTGCCGCCGGCATGGCCGGTGAGCAGCCTTCGGCGATCAAGGCGCAAGGGCCGTTTCATGGGCCGATGGTGGCCGAATCGGTGATGAACGCCATTGTCGACAGCTTGACCCTGCACGGCTACCAGGTGGCCGAAGATCCGCAAATCTGGTGCCTGCACCTGCAGGCGCAATTGCGGCGGATCAATGGCGAGCGTTGTCGCAACCTTGGGGACTACCAGTTCCGTCCGGACAATTGAAGAGGGCTCTGCGGCAACCCGCCGCAGACTTTTGCTGTCATAGATGGCTGGCTATACTCGCGCACGCTTTTTCAGTCATCTCATGAGCCCCTATCCTCCATGGAACGTATTCTCGAAAACGCGATGTATGCCTCCCGCTGGCTACTCGCTCCGATCTATTTCGGCCTGTCCCTGGGCCTGCTGGCGCTGGCGCTGAAATTCTTTCAGGAAGTGGTCCACGTCCTGCCCAACGTCTTTGCGCTGAGCGAGGCGGACCTGATCCTCGTGATCCTTTCACTGATCGACATGTCGCTGGTCGGCGGCCTGTTGGTGATGGTGATGATCTCCGGCTACGAGAACTTCGTCTCGCAACTGGACATCGACGAGAGCAAGGAGAAGCTCAACTGGCTGGGCAAGATGGATTCTTCTTCGCTGAAGATGAAGGTTGCGGCGTCGATCGTGGCCATTTCCTCGATTCACCTGCTGCGCGTGTTCATGGATGCGCAGAACATCTCCACCGACTACCTGATGTGGTACGTGATCATCCACATGACCTTCGTGGTCTCGGCTTTCTGCATGGGTTATCTGGACAAGCTGACCAAGCATTGAGTCGGTGAAGGCCGTTTCGCGGGTTTACCCGCGAAAGGCACGACGCGGCCCGACCGACGGCCCCTTGCCTAATCCCAGCTTCTGTACAAAAAATGAGCACTCATGCGGGGTTTCCGCAGCGAGGTGCATTCATGAATCTGCATCAGCTCAATTCCGAGGCCAGGGCCGGCCACGTCGATGAACTCAACCTGATCGCCATCGAAGGTGGTGACTACCTGCTCGAGGCCCGGATCAAGGGTCACGCCCATCCTCTCCACGCCCCCCGCGGAGAGCGCTTGAGGGTGCACTCGGTCGAAGATGCACGATTGCTCCTGAAAGCCCTGCCGATGCTGTCGATGAATCTGGTGCACTGGTCGGTGCAGGATGAGATGTGCGGCATGGGCAGCCACCCGGATGAAGACCTCAAGGTCCCGATTTCCCAGCGTTCGGCCTGGTAGCTGCTTCGCGCAGCCCCAGTGTGCTAGGCTGCTTGCCCTTTTCACCAAGGGCGCGGATGCAGTGCGCCCTTAAGCGGAGCAAGCCAATGTCCGAACTCAACCTGTCCACCGACGAATCCCGCGTCAGCTACGGTATCGGCCGTCAGCTGGGCGGCCAGCTGCGCGACAACCCGCCACCGGGTGTGAGCCTGGAAGCGATCCTGGCCGGCCTGACCGACGCCTTCAACGGTGCCGACAGCCGCGTCAGCGAAGCCGACCTGTCTGCCAGCTTCAAGGTTATCCGCGAAGTGATGCAGGCCGAAGCTGCCGCCAAGGCCGAGGCCGCCGCCGCCGAGGGCAAGGCCTTCCTGGTCGAGAACGCCAAGCGTGATGGCATCACCACCCTGGCCTCGGGCCTGCAGTTCGAAGTGCTGACCGCAGGTAGCGGTGCCAAGCCGAGCCGCGAAGACAACGTGCGTACCCACTACCACGGCACCCTGATCGACGGCACCGTGTTCGACAGCTCCTACGAGCGCGGCCAGCCTGCCGAATTCCCGGTAGGTGGCGTGATCGCTGGCTGGACCGAGGCGCTGCAACTGATGAACGCGGGCAGCAAATGGCGCCTGTACGTGCCGAGCGAGCTGGCCTATGGCGCGCAAGGCGTTGGTAGCATCCCGCCGCACAGCGTGCTGGTGTTCGACGTCGAGCTGCTCGACGTTCTGTAAGACTGCGTCATCTTCATCGCGGGACCAGCCCGCTCCCACATGTGCCCCGCAGGCTCTAATGCGCAGGTGTACTGGTGGGAGCAACTGTCTTGTTCAAAATCTAAAGACCAGCCCAATCCCTGTGGGAGCGGGCTTGTCCCGCGAAGAGGCCGGTAATGCCGGCCTCAATTCCAGTCCGTTCCCCCTGGGCGCAACGCCCGCGCATAGCAGAACAGAAACAGATTCCTCACCAGCTCCTTAAGTACCCCAGGCTCGCTCGAGCTCAGGCCGTTGAGGTCCAGGTCGCCCTGGTCACGCAGTTCGTCGAGTGCTTCTTCCTCGAGCACGGCACAGACTTCGCCGGTCTCGCGATGGAGGATGCGCAGGTAGGGATGGGGGCGGTCGAGCCAGGCGTCGATCAGGTAGGTCATGGCTATTCTCCTTGGAAAGCGTTTCCAATGAGAATAATTCCTATTATCAAAATAGCAAGTGACTATTGGATTAATTCTGCCAAAGGGTGCAGATGATCCTGTTGCAGGATCTGTCAGGGCCACCCGAGGGCGGCCCTGCAAATAGCCTCAGACCTTGCGCACGAACTCGGACTTGAGCTTCATCGCGCCGATGCCGTCGATCTTGCAATCGATGTCGTGATCGCCGTCGCACAGGCGGATGTTCTTGACCTTGGTGCCGACCTTGACCACCAGCGAAGAGCCCTTGACCTTGAGGTCCTTGATCACGGTGACGGTGTCGCCATCCTGCAGGACGTTGCCGACCGAATCCTTTTTCACCACGTCATCGCTGTTCGCCTCGGCGTCGCCGATGGCCGACCATTCGTGGGCGCATTCGGGGCAGATCAGTTGGGTGCCATCCTCGTAGGTGTATTCGGAGTTGCAGGCGGGGCAGGGCGGCAAAGTGCTCACTTCGGTTCCTTGGTGTACAGAGGGTTAAAGGCGCACATTGTATAAGGTTTTGCGGCGAAAATGTTTTTTGTCCGCACAAAAGCATTCGCGGGCAAGCCAGCTCCCACAAAAGGCCTGATGTACTTGGGCCCTGTGGGAGCGGGCTTGCCCGCGAATGAAGACGATGCGATCTATCAGTGCGTACGCGCGACCGCGAACTCGCTCAGCTCGACCAGCGCATCACGATATTCGCTCGCCGGCAGCACTTCCAGGCAGGCGATGGCACGGGCGACGTAGTCGCGGGCCATCTGTGCGGTGTAGTCGAGCGCGCCGGAGGCTTCGACGGCGATGCGGATCTGCTCGAGGTCTTCCAGGCCACCCTTCTGGATGGCCTGGCGCACCAGCGCCGCCTGCTCTGGCGTGCCTTCGCGCATGGTGTAGATCAGCGGCAGGGTAGGCTTGCCTTCGGCCAGGTCGTCGCCGACGTTCTTGCCCAGGGTTTCGGAGTCGCCCTTGTAGTCGAGCAGGTCATCGACCAGCTGGAAGGCCACGCCCAGGTGGTCGCCGAAGGTACGCAGGGCCTCGCGCTGTTCGTCGCTGGCGCCGGCCAGCGCCGCGGCGCTGTGGGTCGAGGCTTCGAAGAGCATGGCGGTCTTGCCGCGGATGACGTCCATGTACACCTCTTCGGTGGTGCTGGCATCGCGCACGCGCGACAGCTGCAGCACTTCACCCTCGGCGATCACCCGGGTGGCCTTGGAGAGGATCTGCATGACCGGCATCGAGCCCAGTTCGACCATCATCTCGAACGAGCGCGAATAGAGGAAGTCGCCGACCAGCACGCTCGGGGCGTTGCCCCACAGGGCGTTGGCGGTGGAGCGGCCGCGGCGCATGCCGGACATGTCGACCACATCGTCGTGCAGCAGGGTGGCGGTGTGCAGGAATTCGATGGTCGCGGCCAGCAGGCGCAGGTCGTCGCCTTCGCGGCCCAGGGCCTTGCCGCACAGCAGCACCAGCAATGGGCGCAGGCGCTTGCCACCAGCGGATGTGATATAGTCGCCGATCTTCGATACCAGCGGCACGCGCGAGGTCAGCTGCTTCTTGATGATCTCGTCGACGGCGCTGAAATCGTCAGCTACCGCGCGGTAGAAGGATTGGGGTTGCATCGGCTGCTCCATTGAGGTTGCGCGGCATGCTAGGTCGCGGGTCCCGGTGTGTCAAGGCGCGCTGCCTGCACCCTCGGGGCGGCACTTGCAAGGCTTTACCGGGTTGCGTACAATCGCGCACCCTAACTTCCTGGGCAGCACCTGCCTTACGCAATTGCACCGGGCCGTTCCAGCCTTGTGCAGCCATGCCAGCCAATACTCATCATATAAAGCGCTGGGTGAGCAGGATTATCGGAGATTCAAAATGTCCTACGCAGTAATCGTTACCGGCGGCAAGCAGTACAAAGTCGCTGAAGGTGAATTCCTCAAGATCGAGAAACTGGAAGTCGCCACTGGCGAATCCGTGACTTTCGATCGCGTTCTGCTGGTTGCCAACGGTGAAGAAGTCACCATCGGTGCTCCAGTCGTCGCTGGCGCCAAAGTAGTGGCCGAAGTGGTTTCGCAAGGCCGCCACGACAAGGTTCGCATCATCAAGTTCCGTCGTCGTAAGCACCACATGAAGCGCATGGGCCACCGCCAGTGGTTCACCGAGATCAAAATCACCGGTATCCAGGCTTAATCCCCTAGGTCCCCTGAATTTATTTGGAGAATTGAACCATGGCTCACAAGAAGGCTGGTGGTAGTACTCGTAACGGTCGCGACTCAGAATCGAAACGCCTTGGCGTGAAGATGTATGGCGGCCAGGTTATCAAGCCGGGCAACATCATCGTCCGTCAGCGCGGCACCGAATTCCACGCTGGCTACGGCGTTGGCATGGGCAAGGATCACACCCTGTTCGCCAAAATCGACGGCGTGATCAAGTTCGAGAAGAAAGGCGAGTTCAACCGCCGTTACGTGAGCATCGTCGCCGCTTAATCGCGACGTCGCTCCAGAAGCCCCGTCATGCGACGGGGCTTTTTCGTTTGTGGTGAGCCTCTTGCAAAGCTGTTTGTCTGGGCTGCCGGCGTTGGTTTCTGATGGTACGGGGCCGCCGCGCTCATTTTTGCAAGAGCCTCAGGGTTTTCTGGTTTTCAGCTCGTCGTCCGACGAGAGGCGGTTTTGAATGAAGTTTGTTGACGAAGTATCGATCCGGGTAAAAGCCGGTGACGGCGGTAACGGTTGCATGAGCTTCCGCCGCGAAAAATTCATCGAGAACGGTGGTCCCAACGGCGGTGACGGTGGCGACGGCGGCTCGGTGTACATGGTGGCCGACGAGAACCTCAACACCCTGGTCGACTACCGCTACACCCGCCACCACGAGGCCCAGCGTGGCCAGAATGGCGGCAGCACCGACTGCACCGGCAAGAAGGGCGAGGACCTGTTCCTGCGCGTGCCGGTCGGCACCACGGTGATCGATGCCTCCACCCAGGAAGTCATCGGCGACCTGATCACCCCCGGTCAGAAACTGATGGTCGCCCAGGGCGGCTGGCACGGCCTGGGCAACACCCGCTTCAAGTCGAGCACCAACCGTGCGCCGCGCCAGACCACGCCAGGCAAGCCGGGCGAACAGCGCGACCTGAAGATGGAAATGAAAGTGCTGGCCGATGTCGGCCTGCTGGGCCTGCCGAACGCTGGCAAGAGCACCTTCATTCGCGCCGTCTCGGCCGCCAAGCCGAAGGTTGCCGACTACCCGTTCACCACCCTGGTGCCGAACCTGGGCGTGGTCAGCGTCGACCGCTGGAAGAGCTTCGTCATTGCCGACATTCCCGGCCTGATCGAGGGCGCCTCCGAAGGTGCCGGCCTGGGTATCCGCTTCCTCAAGCACCTGGCCCGTACCCGTGTGCTGTTGCACCTGGTCGACCTGGCGCCGCTGGACGAGAGCAGCCCGGCCGATGCCGCCGAAGTGATCATCAACGAGCTGGCGCAGTTCAGCCCGGCACTGGTCGATCGTGAGCGCTGGCTGGTGCTGAACAAGGCCGACATGGTGATGGAAGACGAGCGCGACGAGCGTGTGAAGGAAGTCGTCGATCGCCTGAACTGGGATGGCCCGGTCTACGTGATCTCGGCCATCTCCAAGCAGGGCACCGAGAAGCTCAGCCACGACCTGATGCGCTTCCTCGAAGACCGCGCCGACCGCCTGGCCAACGACCCGGCCTACGCCGCCGAGCTCAAGGACCTCGACCAGCGTATCGAAGACGAGGCCCGCGCCCAGCTGCAGGCCCTGGACGACGCCCGTACCCTGCGTCGTACCGGCGTCAAGAGCGTCCACGACATCGGCGACGATGACGACTGGGATGACTTTGAAGACGACGAGGACGGTCCGGAAATCATTTACGTGCGCGACTGACCGGTTGCAGTACACTGGACGCCGCTCTTCGAGCAGTGTGCCGTGATCAGGCTTGGGCGTTGAGCCCATCGCGGGACGAGCCCGCTCCCACAGGTCCGCTGCGATCCTTGTGGGAGCGGGCTTGTCCCGCGATGGCCTCAACCCCCTCTCACGGTACGCCGCTCAAATGAGCGGCGTTTTGGTATCTACAGATTCGACATAGGTTGGAAGAGAAGATGCGAAGCAAGGTGACGGGCGCCAAGCGCTGGGTCGTGAAGATCGGCAGTGCGCTGCTGACCGCCGATGGCAAGGGCCTCGACCGTGGTGCGATGGCAGTCTGGGTCGAGCAGATGGTGGCGCTGCGTGAAGCGGGCGTGGAACTGGTACTGGTCTCCTCAGGGGCCGTGGCCGCAGGCATGAGCCAGCTGGGCTGGACCACGCGACCGAGTGCGATGAACGAGCTGCAGGCGGCCGCTTCGCTCGGCCAGATGCGCTTGGTGCAGGCCTGGGAGTCGAGCTTCGGCGAGCACGGCAAGCACACCGCGCAGATCCTCCTGACCCACGACGACCTTTCCGACCGCAAGCGTTACCTCAATGCCCGCAGCACCCTGCGTACCCTGGTCGACCTGGGCGTGGTGCCGGTGATCAACGAGAACGACACCGTGGTTACCGACGAGATCCGCTTCGGCGACAACGACACCCTCGCCGCGCTGGTGGCCAACCTGGTCGAGGCCGACCTGCTGGTGATCCTTACCGACCGCGACGGCATGTTCGACGCCGACCCGCGCAACAACCCCGAAGCCCAACTGATCTACGAAGCCCGCGCCGACGATCCGTCGCTCGACGCCGTGGCGGGCGGCATCGGTGGCGCCCTGGGGCGCGGTGGCATGCAGACCAAGCTGCGTGCTGCGCGCCTGGCCGCGCGCTCCGGTGCCCACACCATCATCATCGGTGGCCGTATCGAGCGCGTGCTGGACCGCCTGAAGGCTGGCGAACGCCTGGGCACCTTGCTGTCGCCTGAGCGTGGCATGCTCGCCGCGCGCAAGCAGTGGCTGGCTGGCCACCTGCAGACCCGCGGCACCCTGGTGCTCGATGCCGGCGCTGTGAAGGCCCTGCGCGAATCGAACAAGAGCCTGTTGCCGGTCGGCGTGAAGACTGTGCAGGGCAGCTTCCGCCGTGGCGAAATGGTGGTCTGCGTCGGCCCCGATGGCCTGGAAGTGGCCCGTGGCCTGGCCAACTACAGCGCCCTGGAGGCGCAGAAGATCATCGGCCAGCCGTCGGACGCGATCGAAAGCCTGCTGGGCTACAGCGCCGAGCCTGAGCTGGTGCACCGCGACAATCTGGTTCTGGTCTGAAGGAGACGCCCGTGCTGAAAAGGATGTTTGCCGTGGCAGCGTTGATGCTGCCGATGCTGGCCGGTGCCGAGGAAATCGGCCAGGTGTCCACCGTGTTCAAGTTCCTTGGGCCCAACGATCGCATCGTGGTCGAAGCGTTCGACGACCCCAAGGTCGAGGGCGTGACCTGCTACCTGTCGCGGGCCAAGACCGGCGGCGTTAAGGGTGGGCTGGGGTTGGCGGAAGACCGCGCGGAGGCATCGATCGCCTGCCGTCAGGTCGGGCCGATCAACTTCAAGGGTGAGCTCAAGGATGGCGAGGAGGTGTTCAAGGAACGCACCTCGCTGGTGTTCAAGACCATGCAGGTGGTGCGTTTTCTCGACAAGAAGCGCAACACGCTGGTGTACCTGGTGTACAGCGACCGGATAGTCGAAGGTAGCCCGCAGAATGCGGTGACGGCGATTCCGATTCTGCCTTGGGCGCATGCCCAATAAACGACGCAGCTCCTCCCCCTGTGGGAGCGGGCTTGCCCCGCGATAGGGCCCGACCTGGCGGCGAGGTTGCCAAGGCGGGCCCTATCGCGGGGCAAGCCCGCTCCTACAGGAATGGGCCGCGGTTGCCTCAGGCCAGCTCTTCGGCCTGATCCTCACGCACGATCGCTTTCACTTCATCCCGCCGACTGATGTACTTCCAGTCCGCCTCGTCGATGTAGATCCCGTTCGGCCCACTGCCGCCTTCCAGATCGATCGCCACGCGCGCCGACACCTGCGGCTTCACGCTCGCCAGGATAGGTACGAAGCCCAGCTGCTGGCTGGTCTCCAGCAATGCCGCCTGGTTGCGTTCGTCGATGTCCGCCGCTTCGTCGAGGTAGTAGGGCAGGCGAATGCGCCCGGCCAGGTCGCGGTCCATCAGGTGCAGCAACAGGTACATGTTGGTCAGCGCCTTGATGGTCATGGTGGTGCCGTTGGAAGCGGCGCCGTCGATGTCGGCGTGGATCACCGGCTGGCTGTTGATCTTGGTGATCTCGAAGGCCAGCTCGAACAGGTCTTTCAGGCCCAGCTGGTTGTGGTTGGCCGCTACCAGCCGCGCCAGGTACTCCTTGGCCTCTTCGTTCTTGTGATCCTGCTCGGCGCTCTGCGTGAGATCGAACACCGACAGCGTTTCGCCTTCCTCGTACTGGCCGGCACTGTGGATGATCTGGTCGATGTGCTTGAGCGCTTCCTTGTTCGGCGCCAGCACCACGCGGAAGCTCTCCAGGTTGGACACCTGGCGCTTGTTGATCTCGCGGTTGAACAGCGCCAGCTGGTGCTCGAGGCTGTCGTAGTCGCTGCGGATGTTGCGTAGGGTCCGGGCGATGTCGGTGACCGCCGCGCGGCGCGCCTTGGCCAGGGTGAGGGCTTCCTCGGTGCGGTGCGAGTAGGCGTTGATCAGCAGCATCAGGCGACGTTCCATGTCGTCTTCGCTGTCGAACTTGGCCACGCCTTTCAGGCGCACCTGGGCGTACAGCGCCTCGATCTGGTTATCGACGCGCTGCAGCGCCTGCCAGCTGTCCTGGTAGTCGTTGAGCAGTGGCAGCAGGTTGTCCATCGAGTCATCGACCGGCTCCATGAACGGCGTGCCGAACGGCAGGTCGGCCGGCAGCAGCTGGCGGCGGCGCAGGGCGTCGTCCAGGGTGCGCTGCTTGGCTTCCATGTCGGCGATCTGGCGGCCAACCAGTTGCAGCTTGGCCGACAACTGCTGGACGCGCTCGGTGAAGGCGTCACTGGAGCGCTTGAGCTCGTCCTGGGCGGCTTCGAACTGCGCCAGTTGCTCCATTTTCTCTGGCTCTTCGGCGCTCAGGGTCTCGGTGCGGCGGAAGTCTTCCAGGGCTTTCTGCGCATCCAGCACCTGCTGGTACAGCGCCTCGGTCTGGGCTTTGCTCGCGGCGCGGTCCAGGGCTACGGCCTGCTGGGTCTTGAGCTGCTTGAGCTCCTTTTCCAGGCGCTCTTTCTGGTCGCGCAGGGCGGCACGGTCGGCCAGGGCCTGCAGTGCGGGCGGCTCGATGTGCGACAGGTCGATGGACAGGCCCGGCACTTCGAAGCGCTCGCCCTTGAAGCTGTCGAGCACGCCTTCAAGCGTCTTGACCCACAGGTCGCTGTCGTCCAGCTCGATGCCCCGATCGCCCAGCGGCAGGCTGAACAGCGCGCCATTGAACAGGCGCATCAGGCGATCGACATCCTGCTGCGAGAACTCCTCGCGCAGGCGTGCGTAGCTGTTGTTGTCGGCGTGCTCGAGCTGTTGCTTGACCGCCTTGACGCGTTTTTCCAGGTCGCGCACGCGCTCGTCGAGGTCTTCGGCGGAGAACTGGCGCGACTGCGCCAGGGCGCCGGCCAGTTCGTCGTGGGCGTCCTTGGCGGCGAGCAGTTGCTGCTCCAGCACCTTGACGTCATCGACCAGGGCGAAGCGGTGCTTGAGCACCGACAGCTCGCCGAGCCAGCGCTGGATGCCGGTGATTTCGCGCTCCAGGCGCATCAGCTCCTGGGTGCCGCCACGCTGGTCGTTCTGCAGGCCATCCTGCTCGGCGCGGTAGTGCTCGGCCTGGATCACCAGCTCTTCCTTGCGCGCTACGGCGTAGTCCTGCCAGGTGCCGAGCAGGCTGTCGAGCAGGGGGGAGAGACGGTGCAGCTTGCCGCGCAGGATGTCGCGCTGGGCCACGCCGCCGGCAAGTGCTTCGACCAGCGGGCCGGCAGCGACCAGGGCGTTGTAGTCCTGCTCCATGCGGCGCACGTCGCGGAAGGCTTCTTCACAAGCCGCAATGTAGTCGACGCTGCCCGAGCGCAGGCTGTGCTCGAAGGCATCCAGGAACAGCTGCTTGAGCTTGGCAGCAGTGATCTCGCGCATGTGCAGCAGGTTGATGAACAGCGCGCGGAAGGTCTTCAGGCTCTGCTCGCTGGTCGAGCGCAGCGGGATCAGGGTGAGGTCCAGCGGCACCGAGGTGTGGCCGCCGACCAGCAGCCGGCGCAGTTCGTCCGGCTTGAGTTCGTAGGCCTTGAGGCCGTTGCGCTCGAGGTTGGTGAACAGCTCCTTCTGGCGCAGGCAGGTGTCGTCTTTCTGGTAGTGGGCCAGGTCCAGCTCGCCCTGATAGGCGAAGAACTGGTGGCCGAAGCCGCCGCCGGGGCCGCGACCGACCACGCCGATCACGTGCGGGCCGTGGGGCAGGTTCAGTTCGCAGAGGATGTAGCTGGTGTCGCTGGCGAAGTAGAAGCGCCGCGACTGCTCCAGGCTGTACTTGCCGAAGCTCATGTCCGACATGCGTGCCAGGATCGGGAACTGCAGGGCGTTGATCGACGCCGATTTACCCAGGTTGTTCGCGCCATAGACCGACAGCGGGTGTTCCAGCGGGAACAGGCCGAGGCTGTAGCCGGCGGTGTTGAGCAGTGCGAAGCGGCGAATGCCGTAGCGTTCCTGGCTCATGCGTCAATCTCCTGTTGCTCTTCGCGGATGGCCCGGGCCAGGGCGTCTTCTTCGCTCTCGTCGCCCTCGAAGGGGGTGAGGTCGAGCGGATCGTCGGTGCGGTTGAGTTGTTCCGGGGTTTCTTCCTCGACCAGCACCGGGACCGGCAGCGGCAGGTCGCTGTGCAGGGTGGCGGCCAGGTCGCGGTCCTGCTGGACCGACAGGCACACATCGAGGAAGCGGTGCATCGGCGGCAGGAAGCGGTAGATGCCGCCTTCTTCATGGGCGAAGCCCAGCTGGGTCATGCGGCGCAGGATCTTCTCTTCGAGCTCCTCGACCGTCTGCACTTCGGCTTGCAGGAACAGGTCGCGGTATTTTTCCAGCAGCGAGGGCAACTCGTCGCGGCCGATGCTGCCGCCGTCGAGCACGGCCATCGGGTCGCGGCCCTGGTCGGCCAGGTGTTCGACCAGGATGAAGGTGAACAGCGACAGGCGCTGGGCGGTCTTGTTGACCTGCGCGGCGGCCTGTTCGGGGACGAAGTAGTAGAAGCCACGGGTGTCGCAGACCAGCTCGAAACCGAGCGCCTTGAACAGGGTGCGGTACTGGTCCTGGAAGTTCGACAGTTGCGCGTACAGTTCCGGGTCGCGGCGGCTGACGTGGAAACCCTTGAACAGCTCGCGGAAGATCGGCGCGAGCTGGGACAGTTCGGAAAGATCAAGATGCATTGGCTGGGCTCGCGGTGGATTCGGTGGCTGCCGGTTGTTGTTCGCGGCTGGATGTCAGGGCGAAGGAACGCAGGCTGACCAGGTGTTCGCGGGTGGTGTAGTCCTGGCGCTGCAGGCGCTCGCGGCTGAAGCGCTTTTCGCGCGAAAGGCGCGAGAACCAGTACAGCAACTCGTCGGTGGCACCTTCGGGTTCCTGCTCCAGCAGCCAGACCATCAGATCCGGCAGCGGCAGGGCGTCCTCGCAGCGTTCGAGCATTTCCTTGACCGTACGCGGTGCGCGTGGCAGCGGGCCCTTGTGGGTCTTGTGCGCCTTGGGGAAGCGCGCAGGCTTGGGCTCGAAGCGGGCCAGGGCGTAGACATAGGCCTCGACCTGGCTGGCGCTGCCCAGGAAGGTGCTCTGCGGCCGGGTGAACATCGGCATGGCCGCTTGCGGCACGGCGTCGATGCCCTTCTTGCGGATCACCGACAGGGCCAGTGCCGCGCCGCGGGTGACGGCGTTGTGTCGGCGTGCTTCCTCACGCAGCGGCAGCAGCAGCTCGCGGGCGTGGCGCAGGGTGAGCTGGGCGCTGGTCTGCATCTCGAGGATACGCGCGTGGGTGCGCAGCAGCATGTCGTCGTCGACCAGGTGGCCCAGGCGCGCCTGCTCGCCCAACAGGCGCAGCAGCACGGTCTCGACCTTGCGTACGCCCTGTTCGAAGGCACCGTCGGCGTTGACCAGCTGGATCATCGGTTCGACGTATTCGTCCCAGGTCGCCAGGACCTCGGCGTAGCGCTGGCGCAGGGGGATCTGGCGGTTGCTGGTCTTGGCCCGTTCGGCCACGGCGACCAGCGCCTGTTCGTCGTTGTCGAGCTTCTTCAGGACATCGCGCACGCGCATGTCGAGCAGGCGCAACTGGCGGGCCAGGTCGTCGCTGTCGCGGTTGTCGAAGGCGTCCTGGATGTGTCCGGCCAGACGCTCGAGGTGGCGCAGGTAGGCTTCGATCTCCAGGCACAGGCCAAGGCGGTGCTCGCGGCGCAGGTAGGCGAGGAAGTCGTGGATCTGCGCGTTGAGCTCGAAGCGGTTCGGGCTCTTGGCAACCGGGACCAGGATGTCCAGGCGAATCCACACGTCGAGCAGCTGGGTGATGTCCTGCGGCGTGCTCTCCACCTGCTGGCGGGCCAGTTGCTGACGCAGCTCGACCAGGCTCAGGGTGCCCTGGTCGAAGCGCTCGCACAGCGGCTCGATCAGGGCCCAGTGTTCGGCTAGGGCGCGTAGGACGCGCTTGGGTTCGATCATTGGCGGGTCGACTCTTGCCAAATAAAAGGGGCGATTGTACTGCATACGGGGGGGAGGATTTCACCCCTTGGTCCGGGATTTGCGTTGATCTGTGCCAGCCTCTTCGCGGGCAAGCCCGCTCCCACAGATACAGCGCCTGGCCCCGTGGGAGCGGGCTTGCCCGCGAAGAGGCCGACACAAGCAATAAATTTTTCCGCCAGCCTGTTGCAGCACGGTGTCGCCAACAGCGTTAGAATGCCCGACTGAACCAAGCCCCCCGGATACCCGTGCCTTGCTGACCGAACCCCGCCGCCGCGCCTACCTTTCCGCCATGCAAGTGGTGCACTGGCTGCCGCGTGCCGAACTGCCGTTCGCCGCGCCTTCGCGCCCCGAGCTGCTGTTGCCGGTGGCGCCGGTCGAGGAGCTGGATGTCGAGGTGCAGCCGGTGCGCCAGGCGCCTGCGCAGGGCGAAGCCGCGTCGGTCCATGCCCGCTCCGGCGAGCGACCGAAAATCGAGATCCCGCGCCCCGGCAGCACGCCCAAGCCTGCTGCCAAGCCGGTCGAGCGCGAAGAGGAGGCGCCCAAGGCTGCCCGTCCGTCCCCGGTGCCGCCGCCGCGTTTCGCCCTGCAACTGCTGCGCGCCGGCACGTGCCTGTTGCTGGTGGAGCTTGCCACCGGCCAGCCGTTCCAGAGCCGCGACCCTTCTTACCTGTTGCTCAAGGACATGCTGCGCGCTGCGGGCCTGCCGGACGCGCCGCAGATCATCGGCGAGCCGGTGCGCTGGCCGCTGTTCGTACGCGGCAACATGGAGCAGGGGCCGGAGGCTGCGCGTGATTTCGTCCAGGGCTTCATCCAGGCCCGCCTCGAAGAGGCCCCCTGCACCTGCCTTTGGCTGATCGGCCTGCCAGCGGTGCGTTTTGCCGGCGACGCCGATGCCCAGGCCTACTACCAATCACTGAAGATCGACGGCCTGGGCGATGTCTGGGCATTGCCGGGTCTTGAACTGTTGATGGACGAACCGCAACGCAAGGCGGACGTCTGGAAAGCGATGCGCCAGCTGATGGCGCGCTGGAAGAGCGTTGAATGAGTGACTCGATCAGTTTCCGCCCGATGACCGAGGCGGATCTGGATAACGTGCTGAAGATCGAATATGCCGCCTTCAGCCACCCCTGGACCCGCGGGATCTTCCAGGATGCGCTCAAGTCCTACGAAGTGTGGCTGATGTTCGACGGCCAGCAGCAGGTAGGGCATGGCGTGATCAACGTGATCATCGACGAAGCGCACCTGCTCAACATCACGGTCAAGCCGGAGAACCAGGGGCGCGGCCTGGGCTTGCGGCTGCTCGAACACCTGATGGCGCGTGCCTACCAGCTCAATGGGCGCGAGTGTTTCCTGGAGGTGCGTGCCAGCAACCAGTCGGCCTATCGTTTGTACGAGCGCTACGGATTCAACGAGATCGGTCGGCGTCGCGATTACTACCCGGTCGCTGGCGGGCGTGAAGACGCCCTGGTGATGGCCTGCACCCTGTTCGAAGAGTAACCGCCTGCGCGGCTACCAGCCGAACAGCTCACAGGCGTTGCGCGTACTGGCCTCGGCCAGCGCCACGCACTCCACCCCCATGACCTCGGCCAGCGCTCGGGCAATATCGGGCAGATGCTCGGGGCTGTTGCGCGCGCCGGGGTGCATCACCGGCGGCATGTCTGGCGCGTCGGTCTCCAGTACCACGCTCTCCAGCGGCAAGCGCGGCAAGGTCTTGCGCAGGCGCAAGGCCTGCGGCCAGGTGGCGGCGCCACCCAGGCCCAGCTTGAAACCGAGCTTGATGTATTCGCGGGCTTCTTCGTAGCTGCCGGCGAAGGCGTGGATGATGCCGGCGCGTGCGGGCTTGTAGCGCTTGAGGGTGGCGATCACCTGGGCGTGGCTGCGGCGTACGTGCAGCAGCGCAGGCAATTCGAAGTCGCAGGCCATCTGCAATTGCGCTTCGAACAAGGCCTGCTGGCGGTCCTTGTCGAGCTCGGGCAGGTAATAGTCCAGGCCGAACTCGCCGACCGCACACAGGCGTGGATCGCCGCGCAGGCGTTCTAGCCACGCGCGCAGTTGCGCCAGGTGTTCGGGCCGGTGCTGCTCGAGGTACACCGGGTGCAGGCCGAGGGCGGCTGGCAGGCGTGCATCGCTGCAAGCCAGGTCCCAGACCCGCTGCCAGTTGCCCTGATCCACCCCCAGTACCACCATGCGCTCGACCCCCAGCGCCGCTGCGTTGGCCAGCAGGCGCTCGCGGTCGGCGTCGAAGTCGGGGAAGTCCAGGTGGGTATGGGTGTCGATCAGGCGCATGTTCAGGCCGAAATGCGCTGCTTGAAGGTTCGCGCCACGGCATGTACGCCTGGGGCGTAGGTCTTCTGCTCGATGGCGGCCAGGGCCAGCTCCAGTGCGGTGGCGGCGATCTGACCGTGCTGCTGGGCCATGGCGTTGACCGGCAGCGGCAGGAAGTCGAGCAACTGGTTGTCGCCGAAGGTGCCCAGTTGCAGCCCACGTGGCCCGCTGGCACGGGCTTGCAGGGCGTCGAACACGCCTTGCAGCAATACGTAGGAGGTCGTCACCAGGGCATCGGGCAGGTCGCCGAGCTCGTCGATCAGCGTTTCCATCAGGCGCTGGCCACAGGCGCGGCTGAAGGCGTCGCCTTCGTAGCGGCGAACTTCGCCATCAAAACCTTGCAGGGCCTCGTCGAACCCCCCGGCGCGGGCCTGGCTGACCGATAGCTCCGGACGCGCACCGATCAAGGCGATGCTGCGAGGCTTGCTGCCCAGCAGGCTTTCGGTGAGTTGGCGGCTGGCATCGCGGTCGTCGCTGATCACCGAGCAGAAGTGCGCGGGGTCGAGGCGGCGGTCGATGGCAATCACTGGCAGGCCCTTGCTCTGCATTTCGCGATAACTGTCATCTTCCGGCGGCAGGCAACTGGCGACGAACAACGCATCGCAGCGGCGAGCGCGGAACAACTGCTGCAGCTGGCGTTCGCTTTCGGGCTGGTCATCACTGCTGGCGATCAGCAACTGGTAGCCACGGGCTCGCGCGCCCTGTTCGAGCTGCTTGGCGATGCGTGCGTAGCTGGGGTTTTCCAGGTCCGGGAGGATGAAGCCGAGGGTGCGTGTGTGCCGACTGCGCAGGCCGGCAGCCTGGGGGTTGGGCGTGAAGTCGTGGGCATCGACCACGGCGCGCACCCGCTCGACGGTGGCGCTGCTGATGCGCTGCTGTTCGGCCTTGCCGTTGATGACGTAGCTGGCAGTGGTCACGGAAACACCGGCCAGACGTGCGATATCGCTGAGTTTCACCGCATTTTCCTTGTTATTACCGGGGCAGCCTGGGGCGCCTGATCGGTTAGTCTTACTCAGAATTGTGTCCAAGTGCAGGCGACCATTGTCGCAATTGTTCCGACAAACTGGGGCTTTTTCCTACGCAGATTATCGAGTAACGTGGCCGCCTGGTCAGATTAAACGTTTCAGCATCCGATTGAACGGGAACTGCCCCTGAGCCCGCGGGTGAAAAAACGCGTTGAATCCCACAACAATAACCTCAGTCCCGAGCGACGGGTACTGCAAAAGGAGAAGGTCATGCTCGAGCTCGCGAGAGAGCAGATAGCCATGGGCCAGGTTGCCAGCGATAAAGCAGCGGCACTGCGCCTGCTGGCCGATCGGCTGGTCAGCGATGGCCTGGTCGCCGAGGGTTACCTCCAGGGCCTTGAGGCTCGCGAGGCGCAGGGCTCCACGTTCCTCGGCCAAGGCATCGCCATTCCCCACGGTACCCCGCAGACCCGCGACCTGGTGTACGCCACCGGTGTTCGCCTGTTGCAGTTTCCCGAGGGGGTGGACTGGGGCGATGGGCAAATCGTCTACCTGGCGATCGGCATCGCCGCGCGCTCTGACGAACACCTGCGCCTGCTGCAACTGCTGACGCGTGCCCTCGGTGAAACCGACCTGGCCGAGGCGCTGCGCCGCGCCAGCTCTGCCGACGCACTGCTCAAGCTGTTGCAGGGGGCGCCGCGTGAACTGGCGCTGGATGCACAGCTGATCGGTCTGAACCTGCCCGCCGAAGACTTCGCTGAACTGGCCTGGCGCGGTGCGCGCCTGCTCCAGCGTGGCGGCTGTGTAGACAGCGGTTTCGCAGCGCTGTTGCAGCAGGCCGAGCCACTGCCGTTGGGGGAGGGGTTGTGGTGGTTGCACAGCGAGCGCGATGTGCTGCAGCCTGGCCTGGCGTTCGTGACGCCGCAGCAGCCCCTGCGTCATCGTGACCAGCCGTTGAACGGCCTGTTCTGCCTGGCCAGCCTTGGCGCTGCGCACCAGGCCTTGCTCGAGCGCCTGTGTCAGGTGCTGATCGAAGGGCGCGGGCAGACCCTCTACCAGGCCACCAGCAGCCGCGATGTGCTGCAGGTGCTGGGCGGCGAGGCGCCGCCCGATTGGCCCAGCGTGCGCGTGATACTGGCCAACCCCCATGGCCTGCATGCCCGCCCGGCGAAGGTGCTGGCGCAACTGGCCAAGGGCTTCGAGGGTGAGATCCGCATCCGCCTGACCGACAGCGGCCATCCCGGCGTATCGGTGAAAAGCCTGAGCCGCCTGCTGTCGCTGGGGGCCCGGCGTGGGCAGGAACTGGAGCTGATCGCCGAGCCGGGGATCGCCAGTGATGCCCTGCCGGTGTTGCTGGAGGCCATCGAACAGGGCCTGGGCGAGGACGTCGAACCGTTGCCGGCCTTTGCCCTGCCGGTTGCCGAGGTGGTGCGCGAAACCTTGCAGGCGCCGCTGCCGGGCAGCCAGGTCCAGGGTGTCGGTGCCGCGCCTGGTATCGCCAGCGGGCCGGCTCATGTACGGATTGAGCGCCAGATCGATTATCCGCTGCGCGGCGAATCCTGCGCCCAGGAACGTGCCAGGCTGCGTGCTGCCCTGGCAGCGGTCAACGCCGAGCTGCAGACACTGGTGCAACGCAGCGACAAGGCCATCGGTGAGATCTTCATCACACACCAGGAGATGCTCGCCGACCCGGCACTGGGCGATGAGGTGGACCTGCGCCTGGCCCAGGGCGAAAGTGCCGCAGCGGCGTGGATGGCGGTGATCGAGGCGGCCGCCAGCCAGCAGGAGGCCCTGCGCGATGCGTTGCTTGCCGAGCGTGCCGCCGACCTGCGCGACATTGGCCGAAGGGTGCTGGCCCAGCTGTGTGGTGTCGCCGAGCAGGCCGAGCCGGCACAGCCCTATGTGCTGGTGATGGCTGAAGTCGGGCCGTCCGATGTGGCGCGTCTCGACCCGGCGCGGGTTGCCGGCATCGTGACCGCTCAAGGCGGGGCCACCGCGCACAGCGCCATCGTTGCCCGCGCTTTGGGCATTCCGGCGGTGGTCGGTGCCGGGGCGGCGATCCTGCTGCTGGAGGCGGGTACGCCGCTGTTGCTCGACGGGCAACGTGGCAAGGTCAGCGTTGCGCCGCCTGCCGATGAGCTGCAGCGTGCGTTGGCCGAACGCGATCAGCGTGAGCAGCGTCTGCAGGCCGCCTGGGTCAAACGCCATGAGCCGGCCGTGACCCGCGATGGCCATGCCGTCGAAGTCTTCGCCAACATCGGTGACAGCAGTGGCATCGACAAGGTGGTCGAGCTTGGCGCCGAAGGCGTCGGCCTGTTGCGCACCGAACTGATCTTCATGGCTCATCCGCAACTGCCGGATGTGGCCACCCAGGAAGCCGAGTATCGCCGCGTGCTCGATGGCCTGCAGGGGCGCCCGTTGGTGGTGCGCACCCTCGATGTGGGCGGTGACAAGCCCTTGCCCTACTGGCCGATCGCCGATGAAGACAACCCCTTCCTCGGCGTGCGTGGCGTGCGCCTGACCCTGCAGCGTCCGCAGGTCATGGAGGACCAGTTGCGCGCCTTGCTGCGCGCGGCCGACGACCGGCCACTGCGGATCATGTTCCCGATGGTCGGCCAGATGCACGAGTGGCGCGCGGCCAAGGCCATGGTCGCGCGGCTGCGTGAGGAGATCCCGGTCAATGACCTGCAGGTGGGGATCATGGTCGAGGTGCCGTCGGCTGCGCTGCTGGCCCCGCAACTGGCCCGGGAGGTGGACTTCTTCAGCATCGGCACCAACGACCTGACCCAGTACGCCCTGGCCATCGACCGCGGCCATCCGAGCCTGTCGGCCCAGGCCGATGGTCTGCACCCGGCGGTGCTGCAACTGATCGACATGACCGTGCGCGCCGCCCATGCCGAAGGCAAGTGGGTGGGCGTGTGCGGTGAACTGGCGGCCGACCCGCAGGCAGTGCCGGTGCTGCTGGGGCTGGCGGTGGACGAACTGAGCGTCGCGGCGCGCAGCGTCGCCGAAGTCAAGGCCCTGGTGCGCCAGGCCGATTACCCGACGGCCCGTGCCCTGGCGCGCGAGGCCCTGCAACAGGACAGCGCCGAGGCGGTACGGGCGCTGGTGGAGCGTTATTGAAATGGCCAAGATTCTCACCCTGACCCTCAACCCTGCGATCGACCTCACGGTAACCCTCGAGCGCCTGCACGCCGGCGAGGTCAATCGCACCCATGACCAGCGCAGCCACGCCGCCGGCAAGGGCCTGAACGTTGCCCAGGTGCTGGCTGACCTTGGGCATCAGGTGACTGTCAGCGGCTTTCTGGGGCGCGACAACCTGCAGCCTTTCGAAGCGTTGATTGCCCGCCGCGGCTTCGACGACGGTTTCGTTCGCGTGTCGGGCGAAACCCGCACCAACATCAAGCTGGTCGAGGCCGATGGCCGGGTCACCGATGTCAATGGCCAGGGCCCGCAGGTCGACGACGCGGCCCAGGCCGAGCTGCTCGAGTACCTGGCACAGCGGGCAGCCGGGCATGACGTGGTGGTGGTGGCAGGCAGCTTGCCGCGTGGCGTCAGCACGCAGTGGTTCTGCCAGTTGCTGGGGCAGTTGGCCGCACAGGGCCTGAAGGTGGCGTTGGACACCAGCGGCGAAGCCTTGCGCGCCGGTCTGCAAAGCACACCCTGGTTGGTCAAGCCCAATACCGATGAGCTGGGCGAGCTTTTCGGCATCACCGTGCAGGCTTTTTCCGAGCAGCGCGATGCCGCCCGGCGTCTGCTCGACAGCGGCGTCACTCACGTGGTGGTGTCCCAGGGCGAGCACGGGGTGAACTGGTTCGCCGCTGACCTGGCACTGCATGCCCAGCCGCCCAAGGTGCGCATCGCCAGTACCGTGGGCGCGGGCGACTCGCTGGTGGCGGGCATGGTTCATGGCCTGCTGCAGGCCGAGAGCGCCGGGCAGACCTTGCGCCGCGCCACGGCCATCGCTGCCCAGGCGGTGACCCAGGTGGGCTTCGGCATCGACGACCGCGAACAGCTGTCGCGCCTGGAGGCTGCCGTGCAACTGACAGAACAACAACAAGAGGCTCGCCGATGAACATTGCGATCGTCACCGCCTGCCCGAATGGCCAGGTGTCGAGTGTATTGAGTGCACGCTTGCTGGCCGCCGCGGCCCAACGCCGGGGCTGGAGTACCAGTGTCGAGGTGTGGGATGCCGAGCACCCCGAGCGGCGCCTGAGCCCCGCGCAGATCGCCGAGGCCGACTGGGTGCTGGTGGTCAGCACGGGTTCGGTGGACCTGAGTCGCTTCGTCGGCAAACCGGTGTACCAGAGCACCCCGGCCCAGGCGCTGGCTGATCGCGAAGGTTTCCTCGATGAAGCGGCGGCCAACGTCAAGGTGCTCGAAGCGAGCGGCGCCGAGGTGCCAAGCCGCAGCGCTGCACCCCGTATCGTGGCGGTCACCGCCTGCCCGACCGGTGTGGCCCATACCTTCATGGCGGCCGAAGCCTTGCAGCAGGCTGCCCGGGAGCTGGGCTACGGTTTCAGTGTCGAGACCCAGGGCTCGGTGGGCGCACGCAACCCGCTGACGGCCGACGCCATTGCCGAGGCGGACGTGGTGCTGCTGGCAGCCGACATCGAGGTGCCGGCTGCACGCTTCGCGGGCAAGCGCATCTACCGATGCGGCACTGGCATCGCCCTCAAGCAGGCGCGGGCGACCCTCGACAAGGCGCTGGCCGACGCCAAGCTGGAAAGCGCCGAGGGCGCAGCCGAGACGCCCGCGAAAAGTGAAAAGGCCGGTGTCTACAAACACCTGTTGACCGGCGTGTCGTTCATGCTGCCGATGGTGGTGGCAGGTGGGCTGCTGATCGCCCTGTCGTTCGTCTTCGGCATCGAGGCGTTCAAGGAGCCGGGCACCTTGCCTGCGGCCTTGATGCAGATCGGTGGCGAGGCGGCATTCAAGCTGATGGTGCCGATGTTGGCGGGGTATATCGCCTGGTCCATCGCCGACCGCCCGGGCCTGGCCCCAGGGATGATCGGTGGCCTGCTAGCCAGCACCCTGGGGGCTGGTTTCATTGGCGGTATCGTCGCGGGCTTTCTTGCTGGCTACAGCGCCAAGGCCATCAGCCGCTGGGCGCGTCTGCCCACCAGCCTCGAAGCGCTCAAGCCGATCCTGATCATCCCGCTGTTGGCCAGCCTGTTCACCGGGTTGGTGATGATCTACGTGGTCGGTCATCCGGTGGCGGCGATGCTCGAGGGACTGACGCGTTTTCTCGACAGCATGGGAACCACCAATGCGATCCTGCTCGGATTGCTGCTGGGTGGGATGATGTGCGTCGACCTCGGCGGGCCGATCAACAAGGCGGCCTATGCGTTCTCGGTAGGCTTGCTGGCCTCGTCGAGCTACGCGCCGATGGCGGCGACCATGGCCGCTGGAATGGTGCCGCCGATCGGCCTGGGAATCGCTACCTTTTTGGCCCGGCGCAAGTTTGCCCAGAGTGAGCGCGAGGCGGGCAAGGCGGCATTGGTGCTGGGGCTTTGCTTCATCTCCGAGGGCGCGATTCCCTTCGCGGCGAAGGACCCATTGCGGGTGATTCCGGCGAGCATCGCCGGCGGTGCGCTGACGGGGGCGCTGTCGATGTACTTTGGCTGCAAGCTGATGGCGCCGCACGGTGGGCTGTTCGTGTTGCTGATCCCCAACGCGATCAATCATGCGCTGCTGTACCTGCTGGCGATCCTGGCCGGGAGCCTGGTGACGGCGGTGGTGTACGCGCTGATCAAGAAGGGGGAGCGGGTGGAGATGGTGGTGGCGCCGGCCAAGTGATCGGCTGGAGGCACTGGAGGATGCTTCGCAGGCTTGCCCGCGAAGCATCCAGCACTGATCTCAACGCTTGTGCCGCAATGGCACCAGCAACTCGCCCAGGCCGTTGTGATCGATCTCATGCATCAACGCCAGCAACCCGCCCAGCTCGCCGGGCGGAAAGCCCTTGCGCGCGAACCATGCCAGGTAGTCGCCCGGCAGGTCGGCGATGATCCGGCCCTGGTATTTGCCGAAGGGCATGGTCCGTGTGACCAGCAGTTGCAAGGATTCGGGTTTCATTCGGTGAACCTGGTGCGCTGAAAGCGCCGACCATACAGCAATCGCTGTGCGTATCCACCCTGCAATCTGCACGAGCGCGCAAGCGGCGATCATGCAGAACACCGTTTCACTGTCGTCGCGACTATGAAATAAGTAACTGATTTGTAAGCTTTTTATTTTATGTTCAGGCTTGGCATGAAGACTGCTCCAGTCATAGGGACTATCACCTGCCAAGGAGTTACGCCATGAGCAACCCCAACAAAGATGTGATCGACGTGCTCAACGACCTGATCGAGTACTGCAAGGACGGCGAAAAGGGTTTCAAGGAGTCGGCCGATGACGTCAAGAATCCTGAGCTGAAGACCTTCTTCGTCCAGCGAGCGACGGCCTGTAACCAGGCCGCTGCCGAACTTCAGGCTGAAGTACGTAATCTTGGTGGCGATCCCGAGACCTCGACCAGCTTGAGCGGTGATATTCACCGTGGCTGGGTCAACCTCAAGTCGATGGTGACCGGCAAGGATGAAGAAGCGGTGCTCAACGAAGTGGAGCGGGGCGAAGACCATGCCCTGAAGGCCTACAAGGAAGCCCGAGAAAAGCTCGTTAAGCTCAATAACCCCAGCGCGCAGAATGCGCTGACCTTGGTCGATCGCCAACTGCAAGGCGTACAGCGCAATCACGACCAGGTGAAAGCACTGCGTGACGCTGCTCGCGCCCGCTCCTAAGCAACAGGCGTGACAGGCCCTTCTACCCGGTTACGGCCCCCCGCCTTGGCCCGGTAAAGGGCTTCATCCGCGGCACCCAGCACTTCTGTAAGGTCGTGTTGGGTGCCGGGTTCGTAAAGGCCGATGCCAATGCTGACCGTGATTGGCTGCTCATCGGCACCGAATCGCGGCATTGCTTCGACACTCAGGCGAATGCGCTCGGCCAGCAGCAACGCACCGGCCAGTTCGGTTTCCGGCAACACCACCTGAAATTCTTCGCCACCGTAGCGCGCTGCCAGATCGGCCGGCCTGCGGATGCAGCGATTGATGGTGCGCGCCACCTCACGCAGGGCATGGTCGCCGCCAGCGTGGCCGTGACGCTGGTTGAACGCCTTGAAGTGATCCACATCCACCATCAGTACCGCCAGCGCCGTGCGGTTGCGTTGCGCGCGCGCCCATTCCTGACGCAGGACCTGATCGAGGCGACGTCGGTTTGCCAGCCCCGTGAGGCTGTCGGTGGCTGCCAGGGTGGCCAGGCCCTGCTCGGCATCGTGGCGCCGACGCAGTTCGCGCCCCAGCAGCACGGTCAGCCAGAGTATGCCCAGGCATAGCACCCCCGTGGCCAGGCCGACGATCAGCGCCGTGCGCCGCCAGGCCTGGAAGACTTCGGAAGACGAGTGCGCTACCAACACGATCAGCGGCAGTTCGCCCACGCGCGCGAACGTGTACATGCGCCGCTCGTCGAACAGGTTCGAGTGTGCGCTGAAACTGCCGCTGCGCGCCTTGAGAATGCGCTGGAAAATAGGGTACTGGCTGAAGTCGCTGCCGATCGGTAGGTCTTGTGGCCGGGTCGGTTGTCGAGCGAGTAACTGGCCGCTGGTGTTGAGCAGGTTGATGCTGCTGTGCTCGCCGATATCCAGGCGCTGGAACAGTTCGCTGAAATAGGACAGGCGCAGGGCGCCGGTCGCCAGGCCTGCGAACTCACCATTGGGGCCGGGAATGCGCCGGCTGAAACTGATGCACCAATCGAGATCGCCCAGCTGTGCCTTGAACGGTGGACCGACCAGCAGACCGAGGTTGGCATTGGCCTGGTGGGCCTTGAACACCCTCGTGCTGGCGAAGTTGGCCTGGCGTGGAATGATGCTGGTGGAGTCGCCCACCACGTCGCCCTGGGCGTCGAGCCACAGCACATCGCCGCGGCTGCGGTCGACGAAGGCCTGGTTGAACAGCAGGCGTTGGCGCAGCGGGCCGGGGACTTCCGGCAGCTCGCGGCGCCCGACTGCCCAGATCAGGCCCTTGAGCGACTGGTCGTAGAGTTCGGCGTTGCGCAGGATGTCACTTTCGATGAGCTGGACGATGTTGTTCGAGGCGCGGATGGAGGACTGTTCGACACTGTCCCGTTCGCGGCCGAGCAGATAGCTGACGATACCTACAATCGCGAGCACGGCGAGGCAACTGCCCAGGTTGAGGATCAGCTCGGGGTGAGGCCTGGGAAGGATCGGGCGCGGGGATCGAGTGTGCAACATCAGGCTCGCTACTGCATAGGCCCCTCTTTCCGTGAGGGTAGGGCTATAAAGCGGCGGCAATATTCTAGGGAAGTGGCAATTGTCGGACAAGATTAGTCCGTCGGAAATGCATCAGGGGCTTCGCGGGACGAGCCCGCCCCTACAGGGCTGTAGGAGCGGGCTCGTCCCGCGATCACCGGCAACGCCGGTGCCATCCGCTGAGAGAGGGCCGATCAGAACACGTTCAGCGGATAGTCGACGATCACACGCAGCTCGTCGTTATCGTTATCCACGGCCGAGTACCCCTGGCTGCCACGGTGGCTGGCATAGCGCAGCAGCACCGACAGGTCCTTGAACTGGCCTTCCTGGAACACGTACTTCACGTCCAGGTCGCGTTCCCAGTGGCGCGCATCCTTGCCGTCCTCGCTGTACCAGTGGCCATAGCCAACGCTGTTCGGATCAGCCTTGGTGAGGTCCAGCTTGCCGCGCGAATACGACAGCGACGAGGTCAGCCCGGGGATGCCGAGCCCTGCGAAGTCATAGTCGTATTGCAGCTTCCACGAGCGCTCGTTGGGGCCGTTGAAGTCCGAGTACATGCGCGAGTTGTCGAGGTAGATGCTGTCGCCCAGGTTGATGTAGTCGAACGGCGTATTGCCGTTGACCCGCTGGTAGGCGGCAGTGACGCTGTGATGACCGGCCGCCACGGTGAAGTGCAGGCTGTAGGTGTTGTTGTCGATCTTGCCCAGTTTCGACTGGCCAGTGTCCTGGGTGTGGTAGAAGTGCACGCCCGGGTTGAGGCTGACCAGGTCATTGACCACATAGGTGTAGTCGAAGTCGGCGTAGTACTGGTTCCAGATGTCTTTCAGTTCGGCGGCGTAGAGGTTGGCGGTGATGTTCTCGGTGCCGTTCCACGCGGCGCCAGCCCACGACAGGTGCTTGCTGCGCTGGTCGTCGGTCTGCTGGCTATAGTAGGTGTCGATGCGGCGGTGGCCGCTCTGGTTGTAGGGCTTGGTGAAGCTCACCTGGCCGCCTTCGAGCAGCAACCCGTCGACGCTGGTGTTGGTCAGCGCCACGCCACGGAAGGTCTGCGGCAGCATGCGCGTCTCGCCACCGGCGATCACTGGGTTGGTGAGGAACAGGTCACCGGCCTTCAGTTCAGTGTCGAAGCCCTTGAGCTTGATCGCGGCGCCCGCGGTGGAGAATGAATGCGGCGCGGCGCCCAGTTCGTCTTCGTTCTTCTGGTGGGTCGGCAGGATGCTGGTGCCAGCGTGGCCGCCACCGCCATCGAGCTTCAGGCCCAGCATGGCGTGGGCATCGACACCGAAACCGATCACACCGGGCGTGTAGCCCGACTCGAAGCGGGCGACGGCGCCCTGGCCCCACTCGCGATTGTCGCGCACACCCTGGTTGAGTTGGTTGCGGTTGAAGTAGGCGTTGCGAAAGTGCAGGTTCAGCGACGAACCCTCGATGAAGCCATCAGCCTTGTCGTCGTCCGCCTGGGCGGCGTGGGGAATCGTTGCGGCCAATGCAACGAACAGTGGCGTGAAACGGAAAGCGAAGGACACGAGTAAATGCTCCTTTGGTCTAACGGTGGGGCAGTTTCTAATTGTCGGAATTGCAGTTTCTTGTGAGGGACGTTACAAACCGGCTGATAATTAAAGCGCATAAAAAAAGCCGCTGATGCGCAGCGGCTTTAAAAGGCTAACATATCGACACAGGCACTGCCCATGGCGTAGCCGGGGGAAAACAGGACGTGTTCCGGCTGCCGGTCAGCTGTCGGCATTGACATCGTTCGAGACTTTGGAAGCTGTCTGTTGCGCGTCTTTCGTCGCGCCTTGGTGCTGCGCGGCATAGGCATCCTGCGACTGTTGCAGGGTGGCGGCAATCTCTGCGTTACGGGCGACGAAGGCCGGCGATTCCTCAGCCATGGCCAGGGGCGACAACAACAGGGACGACAGGACGAAGACGCTGGCAATACCCATACTGTTGGACATTTGAAACAACCTTCTTGCGTGGCAAGTGTGAGTGAAGACAGGGCTAAGTTAGTCCTGAACAGGCACTTGAAACAGCACCGCAGAGGATAATCACTCTTGCGCAAAAAGTAAGAATTGCTGCGTGGGTCTTCAGACTTTTACCCTAAACCCGCGTAGTTGAGCGCTCGGCAGGTTGATGCCGAAAGTATTGGCGCCCTCTTCGCTGCGTACAAAGACGCTGCCGCCATGCATCAGCGCAATGGCCTTGACGATCGCCAAGCCCAACCCATGGTTACCACCGCCGCTGTTGCTGCGCGCGGCGTCGACCCGATAGAAACGCTCGAACAGCAACGGCAGGTGGGCCTCGTCGATAGCCGGCCCGGGGTTGCTCACGGCGATGCTGACCCGCTCCTTATCGACATCGATCCGTACCTGGATCACTTGCCCGGGGGCAGTGTGCTGTACCGCGTTGTTCAGCAGGTTGATAAGCGCGCGGCGCAGTTGTGCCTTTTCGATCGGGGCCTGGGCATCGCCGCTGACTTCGACGCTGACGCGCGCGTCTTCGAGGATGTAGTCGAGGTAGTCCAGAGTGGTCGCCACTTCCTCGGCCAGTGACGCCTGGGTCAGCGCGGTGGCCTTGCTGCCCTGGTCGGCGCTGGCCAGGAACAGCATGTCGTTGATGATGCTGCGCAACCGTTCGAGTTCCTCGAGATTCGATTGCAGCACTTCGAAGTAGTGCTCGGCGCTGCGCCCTCGGGTCAGGGCCACTTGGGTCTGGCCGATCAGGTTGGTCAGCGGCGAGCGCAGTTCGTGGGCAACGTCGGCGTTGAAGGCTTCGAGCCGCGAATAGGCCTGGCTGACCCGGTCGAGCGCGGCGTTGAAGGCCTTGGCAAACTGCGCCAGCTCCGGCGGCAGGTCCTGGGTGCGCAGGCGGCCGTCCAGGCGCGGCGGGGCCAGCGCCTGGGCTTCTGCCGACAGCGCCAGCAGTGGGCGCAGGCCGATGCGTGCGACCCAGTAGGCCAGCAGCGAGGCCAGCAGCACACCGAGCACGGCCAGGCCGACAATGGCCACCAGCAGGCTGTGCTGGGCCTGCCAGAAGGTTTGTGTGTCGATACCGATCATGAAGCGTACCGCCGGCCGTTCACCCAGGGCCGGCAGTTGGCTGACCAGGATCTTGAACGGATAGGGGTTGTCGGCCAGGCGCAGGTCGCGCATGCCTTCCGGGCCCTGGGCGAAGCGGCGCAACTGCTCGTTGGGGTGGCCGTACTCGAAGCGCGGATCATCGCTGACCACCCAGAAGCGGATGCGCCGGTCTTCTTCGGCCAGCAGGTTGAGTTTGTTGTGGATCTTCGCCCAGTGTTCCAGGGTGCCGAAGCGGTTGAGGGTGGACTCCAGCACGCTGAAGCGCGCATCCAGCTCGGCCGTCGGCAGCAGGTCGAGGCTGCGGTCGACCTGGCGGTACAACGCGCTGCCGATCAGCACGAACACCGCCAGCGCCACTAGCGTGAACAGCAGCGATAGGCGCAGGGCCAGGGAGTTAGCCCGCACGGTTTTCCAGGACATAGCCCATGCCTCGGATGGTGTGCAGCAGCTTGTTGTCGAACGGCCCGTCGAGCTTGGCGCGCAAGCGCTTGATCGCGACCTCGACAACGTTGGCGTCGCTGTCGAAATTGATGTCCCAGACCAGCTCGGCGATGGCGGTCTTGGACAGGATCTCGCCCTGGCGCCGGGCCAGCACGCTGAGCAGCGAGAACTCCTTGGCGGTCAGCTCCAGACGCTGGCCCGCGCGGCTGGCCTTGCGTGCCATCAGGTCGATCCACAGGTCGGCGACCTGGATCTGCAGCGGCTCATGGCTGGTGCTGCGGCGGGTCAGAGCCTGCAGGCGGGCGACCAGTTCGAGGAAGGAGAACGGCTTGCCCAGGTAGTCGTCGGCACCTTCGCGCAAGCCATGAATGCGGTCCTCGACGCGCTCGCGGGCGGTGAGCATGATCACCGGGGTCTGCTTGCGTGCACGCAGGGCGCGCAGCACGCCGTAGCCATCCAGGCCCGGGAGCATGACGTCGAGCACGATCACCGCATAGTCGCCCTCGAGCGCCAGGTGCAGGCCATCGATGCCATCACGGGCCAGATCGACAGTGAAGCCCTGCTCGGTCAGGCCGCGATGCAGGTAGTCGGCGGTTTTTTCTTCGTCTTCGACGATCAGCACACGCATGAGTTTGTCTCAACTGGCGGTCGCGGCCGCGTTGGCGACCTTGCGGCGGTGGAACAGGCGCTCCAGGGCCAAGTATATGACGGGGGTGGTGAACAGCGTCAGCGCCTGGCTGACCAGCAGGCCACCGACCACCGCGATGCCCAGCGGCTGGCGCAGCTCGGCACCGGCTCCGAAGCCGAACATCAAAGGCACCGCGCCGAGCAGGGCGGCGAGGGTGGTCATGATGATCGGCCGGAAGCGTGTCAGGCAGGCCTGGTGGATTGCCTGCTCGGGCGTCATGCCCTGGTTGCGTTGGGCGTCGAGGGCAAAGTCGATGAGCAGGATGCCGTTCTTCTTGACGATGCCGATCAGCAGCACGATGCCGATCAGCCCCATGATGGTGAAGTCCTGGCCCATGGCCCAGAGCAGGATCAGCGCACCGAGGCCCGCCGAGGGCAGGGTGGAGATGATCGTCAGCGGGTGTACGAAGCTCTCGTAGAGCACGCCAAGGATGATGTACACCGCCACCAGTGCTGCGAGGATCAGCCAAGGCTGGCTCGACAATGAACTCTGGAACGCTTGTGCCGCGCCCTGGAAACTGCCGACGATGGCATCGGGCATGCCCAGCTCGCGCTGGGTCTGTTCGAGGATGCGCACCGCATCACCCAGGGCCACGCCGGGGGCGAGGTTGAACGACAGGTTGGCGGCCGGGAACAGGCCGTCGTGGGCGATCGACAGCGGGCCGGTGCTGGGCGGTGCGACATGGGCCAGGGCCGACAGCGGCACCATCTCGCCCGACAACGGCGAGCGCAGGTAGAAATAGTTCAGGCTCTCGGCCTTGCCGCGCTGGCGGGCGTCGAGTTCGAGGATCACCTTGTACTGGTTGGTCTCGGTCTGGAACTCGCTGATCTGGCGCTGGCCGAAGGCGTCGTACAGCGCCTGGTCGACGTCGGTGGTGGTCAGGCCGAAGCGAGCGGCGGCCTGGCGGTCGATGTCGATGCGGGTGACGCTGGCGCCCAGCTGCAGGTCGTTGGACAGGTCACGGAACGCCGGGTTTTCCCGCAGGCGGTCGGTCAGGCGCTGGGTCCACAGGTTCAGGGCCACGCCATCGTTGCTCTTGAGCACGTACTGGTACTGGGTGCGCGACGGGCCGGAGCTGAGGTTGATGTCCTGGCCGGCGCGCAGGTACAGGACGATGCCGGGCACCTGGGCAAGTTTCGGGCGCAGTCGGTCGATCAGCTCGCTGGCCGACACATCGCGCTCGCCGCGGGGCTTGAGACTGATCCAGAAGCGGCCGTTGGCGATGGTCTGGTTGCTGCCTGTGACCCCGACGGAATGTGAGAAGGCGCGCACCGCAGGGTCGGCCTCGATGATCTTCGCCAGCGCCTGGTGCTTTTCGATCATCGCCGGGTACGACACATCGGCGGCGGCTTCGCTGGTGCCAAGGATGAAGCCGGTATCCTGCAGCGGGAAGAAGCCCTTGGGGATGGCGACATAGCCGACCACTGCCAGCGCCAGGGTCAGGCCGAATACACCCAGCGTCAGGCGCTGGTGGGCGAGGGCGTGGTCCAGGCCCTTTTCGTACCAGCGCACCAGGCGCTGGCCGAAGCCGTCGTGGTGTTCCTGCAGCGGTTTGCGCATGAACAAGGCGCAGAGGGTCGGCGCCAGGGTCAACGACACCACCACCGAAATCAGGATGGTCGAGGTGGCGGTCAGGGCGAACTCCTTGAACAAACGCCCGACCACGCCGCCCATGAACAGCAGTGGAATGAACGCGGCGATCAGCGAGAAGCTGATAGAGATCACCGTGAAGCCGATCTCGCCGGCGCCCTTGATCGCCGCCGTGCGGCTGTCGTCTCCGGCTTCCAGGTGACGGTGGATGTTTTCCACCACCACGATGGCGTCATCGACCACGAAGCCCACGGCGATGACGATGGCCACCAGGGTGAGGTTGTTGAGGCTGAAGCCTGCCACGTACATCAGCGCGCAACTGGCGATCAGCGACACCCCCAGCACGCTGGAGACGACCAGGGTTGCCGACCACTGGCGCAGGAACAGCGCCATCACCCCGATCACCAGTATCACCGCGATCATCAGAGTGAGTTCAACTTCATGCAGCGAGGCGCGGATGGTCTGGGTGCGGTCGTTGAGCACCGACACCTCGACCGAGGCTGGAAGCATTTCCTGCAAGCGCGGCAGGGCGTCGAGCACGCGATCCACGGTGTCGACGATATTGGCGCCAGGCTGGCGGAAGATCACCAGGTTCAGCCCGGGTTTGTCGCCGGACCAGGATTTGACATAGGCGTTCTCGGCGCCTTCGATCACCTTGGCCACGTCCTGCAGGCGAACCGGGGCACCGTTGCGGTAGCTGACGATGAGTTGGGCGTAGTCTTCGGGGTGGAACAACTGGTCGTTGGCGGCGATGGTCGAGACACTGTGCTCGCCGTACAGCGCGCCCTTGGCCAGGTTCAGGCTGGTCTGCTGGATGGCCTGGCGGATATCGGCCAAGGTCAGGCCGATGGCCGCGAGCTTCTCGGGCTGGGCTTGTACGCGGATCGCGGGGCGCAGTTGGCCGGTGATGTTGATCAGGCCGACCCCGTCGATCTGGCTGAGCTGGCGCGCCAACAGGGTTTCGGTGTAGTCGCTGAGCTCGTTGCCGGGCATTTGCTCGGAGCTGACGGTCAGCACCAGCACGGGGCTGTCGGCCGGGTTGACCTTGCGCCAGGTCGGTGGGCTGGGCAGGTCCTGCGGCAGGCGCGCAGTGGCGGTGTTGATCGCGGCCTGGACTTCCTGGGCGGCGGTGTCGATGTTCTTGTCGAGGGTGAACTGCAGGATCAGCGTGGTCGAGCCCAGGGCACTGCTGCTGGTCATCTGGGTCATGCCGGGGATGGCGCTGAACTGTACCTCCAGCGGCGTCGCCACCGAGGATGCCATGGTTTCCGGGCTGGCGCCGGGAAGCTGTGCGGTCACCTGGATGGTCGGGAAGTCGGCTTCCGGCAAGGGGGCCACCGGCAGGCGCGGGAAAGCGATGGCCCCCAGCAGCACCAGGGCGAAGGTCAGTAGCAGGGTGGCGATGGGGTGGTCGATGCACCAGGCCGAAACCCCTTTGCGGGTGATCATGGCTGGCTCCGGCGGTCAGCCACTTCGGGGCTGGCGGGCAGGTCGGGGGCGACCTCGACCCGTGCCCCGGGCTTGAGGCGCGACTGGCCGTCGAGCACCAGGCGATCACCGGCCTTGACCCCGGCGATGACGTTCAGCGCGCTGTCCTGGTAGAGCACCTTCACCGGCACGCTGGCAACCTTGTCGCCATCGAGGCGGTAGACGTAATGGCCATCGATGCCTCGCTGCACCACGGGTGGTGGCACCACCAGGGCGTTCTCGTCGATGGCGGTGCGCAGGCGAATGGTCACCAGTTGGCCCGGCCACAAGCGGCCATCCTTGTTGTCGAACTCGGCCTTGATACGCACGGTGCCGGTGTTGGCCGAGACCTGGTTATCGATCAGCGCCAGGTGGCCCTGGCCCAGCAGGCTGCGTTCGCCGTCGGCGTCCATGTAGGCCTCGACCAGCGCTGGTGACGGGGCTTTGAGCAGGTTCTGCAGGCTGGGCAGCATCTGTTGCGGCAGGGCGAACTCGACGGCGATCGGGTCGATCTGGGTGACGCTGAACAGACCCCGGGTGTCGCTGCTGCGCACCAGGTTGCCGGGGTCGACGTTGCGAATGCCGACGCGACCGGTCACCGGTGAGCGGATCTGCGTGTACGACAGTTGGACTTCGGCATTGGCGATGGCTGCCTGGTTACCCTTGACCGTGGCCTGCAGTTGATTCACCAGCGCCTGTTGCTGGTCGAGGGTCTGTTTCGAGACGCCGTCGTCGCTGCTCAGCAGGCGGTAGCGCTTGAGGTCGACACCGGCCACCTGCAACTGTGCCTGGCTCTGGCCGAGTTGGGCGCGAGCCTGCTCGAGGCTGGCGCGGATCGCGCGGTCGTCGAGGGTGGCGAGCAGGTCACCCTCCTTGACCCATTGGCCCTCCTTGACCTGCACCTGGGTCAGGATGCCCTCGACCTGCGGGCGTACGTCGACGCTGTGCAACGACAGTACCGAGCCGATGGCGCTGGCAAAGCGCGGCACGTCCTGCTGGGTGACGCTGATCACCCTGACCGGCACGGCATTTTGCGCGCGTGGGGCAGGCGTGTCCTGGCGCAGGCGCAACCAACCGGCCACGGCGATCAGCAGGAGGATGGCCAGGGTGGCGAGAACGAAGGAGCGGGAGGGACGTCGCATCGGTGCTGGTACCGGTCAGTTGGCAGGGTTGGTTACGTGTCGTGTTCTGCGCGGGCAAGCCCGCTCGCACACCATCTGTTACGGAAGTACCTGTGGGAGGGGGCTTGCCCGCGAACAGAACACCTAGATAACCGGCTTTATGTCCTGTCCTTTTTCTGCTTATAGCCCCTCAATCGGGTCGGCAACGTGACGCCTGGCTGACAGCGCTGACAGTTTCCAATCATTGATGGCCAATTGCCAAGGCATTGCGCTGGATCAATGCCCGTCCGGGGTTTGCCCCTAGAGTCGAACGCCCTCCCGATTGTCCCGACAACAATGAGAGCCTCCGATGAAGTGCAATATGCCTGTTACCGGTCGCCAAGTGGATTATCCCGGTGATGCCAACATCCTTTCCACCACCGACCTCGATAGCCGCATCACCTACGCTAACGATGATTTCGTGCGTATCAGCGGGTTTGCCCGCGAGCAGTTGCTCGGCCAGCCGCATCATGTGGTCCGCCATCCTGACATGCCTGCCCAGGCCTTCGAGCAGATGTGGCAGACGCTCAAGGCCGGTCGTTCGTGGATGGGGCTGGTGAAGAACCGCTGCAGCAACGGTGATCACTACTGGGTCAGCGCCTTCGTCTCGCCCATCGGCAGTGCGGGGCAGACGGTCGAGTACCAGTCGGTGCGCACCCGTCCACTCGACGAGCAGGTCGCGGCGGCCGAGCGCTGCTATGCACGTTTGCGCGAAGGGCGGTGGCGCTGGCGCGAGCGTCTGCCGGTGCCGGGCCTGCGGGCGCGGCTGTCGCTGGGCATTGGCGCTGTGCTGGCGCTGGTGATCGGCGTCGGGCAGGGCTGGTCGGCCTGCGCCTGGCAGGTGTCTTTGATCGAGTGGCTGGCGGCAGCGGGCCTGAGCAGCTTGGCCGTGTGGGGGCTATTGCGCCCGTTCGAGCGTCTGCGTGCCCAGGCCCTGGCGGTGGCCGACAATCCACTGAGCCAGCAGTTGTACACGGGGAGACGCGATGACATTGGCCAGATCGACTTCGCCATGCGCATGCTCAAGGCGCAGTTGGGGGCGGTGGTCGGGCGCATAGGCGATACCTCGACACGCCTGGCCGGGCATTCCGGATCGCTGGCCGAAGCCCTGCAGGCCAGTCATGCCAACAGCCTCGAGCAGCAGAGCGAGGCGGACCAGGTCGCCACGGCGATCCACCAGATGAGCGCCAGCGTCGCCCAGGTCGCCAGTAGCGCGCAGTTGGCGGCGATGGCTGCCGACCAGGCCGAAGACGAAACCCAGTCGGGTCATCAAGTGGTCGACCGCAACCGCTGCGCGATCCAGGACCTGGCCGGTTCGCTGGTGGAGGCGAGCGAGGTGATCCAGCAACTGGAAAACCACAGCGGCGAGATTTCCGGGGTCATCGATGTGATCCGTGGCATTGCCGAGCAGACCAACCTGCTGGCACTCAATGCCGCCATCGAGGCGGCGCGTGCCGGCGACCAGGGGCGTGGTTTTGCCGTGGTCGCCGACGAGGTGCGTGGCCTGGCCCAGCGTACCGCGCAGTCGACCCATGAGATCCAGCGCATGATCGCTGCCTTGCAGGAGGGTACCCGTGCGGCGGTACAGGTGATGCGTCAGAGCAGCACCCACGCCGGGCATAGCGTCGAGCAGGCGCGCCTGGCCAGCGATGCGCTCGACAGCATCAGCGTGCGGGTCAACCAGATCAACGAGATGAGTTTGCAGATCGCGGCGGCGGTGGAGCAGCAGAGCCAGGTCAGCGAGAGCATCAACCGCAATATCGTCAGTATTCGCCAGGCCAGCGAGGCGACGGTGGATGTGGGGCAGCGCAGTCACAGCAGTGCCAGTGATGTGGCGGGGCTGGCGCAGGATCTGCGGCGGTTGGCGGATGAGTTCTGGCGGCGCTGTCAGTGAGGCTGGCGGTGCCCTTTTCGCGGGCAAGCCCCTCCCACAGGGGCTAGGACTGCTTTTTTTTGTGGGAGCGGGCTTGCCCGCGAAAAGGGCACCGCAGATTCCAGCTCAGAACCCGATAAAGGCGTAGTACACCGGCGCTTCGCCGGTCGTCAGCAGCCCATGCCCCTGCAGCCCGTCTGCCAGTTCGACATCTTGCACATGCACTGTCCATGGCACGAGCGCTTGATCGCTCGTCTGATCCAGCGCCGCGAGAAACGCCTGCATGTCTGGCAGCCAGGCGGTGAAACCGTTGCCCTTGAGCGCGCTGGTGGTCATGCCCAACGCCTGGCAGACCGCAACCTTGGCGGCGATGTCGTCGCGGTCGGCCTGGCGCGAGGCTTCGATCAGTGCGGCCAGTTGCGGATCGACGGCCCTGTTGCCGACGATCAGTTGCGGGCCTTGTTGCCAGGCTTCGGGTGGGCAATCCTTGGCTTCGACGCGCAGAGGCAGGTGCGGGTTGACCTCGGCCGGATAGATACGACAGACCAGCGGGCGTGTTTCATAGATGCCGCACAGGTTGTTGGCATCCAGGTTGCGACAGCGCCCTGGATTGAAGGCCGCGAAGGTCACCGAGACCCGTACCTCTGCACTCCCGCAAGGTACGGCGAGCGAACGGCGCAGCACATGATCGCGTTGCTCGACCGGCATGCCCGGGCCATCGGTGACGAAGCCTTCGATCAGTACCACGACCTGGCCGCCACTGGCAGCCCACTGGCGGGACTCGGCGAGCGTGAGCGGTACATGGTGGCCGGTGCAGCACTTGCCGCAGCCGGTGCAGGCGAAACGAATGCCGTCGCTCACTTGGCGCCTGGCTTCCATTCGGTGACGTAGGCTTGCTGCTGGGCGCGGTCGTACAGGCACAGTTCGGTGCCTGTCTGGTTCTTCATGTATTTTGGCTTGTACACGCCTTCGATCAGCAGGGCGCTATAGGCGGTGCGGTCGTCGAATTCAGCGGGCTTGCCCAGGGCGTGGGCGTCCTTGAACTGGCTGGCGGCCAGGCAGCGCTTGACCATCTGCTGGCGGTACTCGTTCCAGGCGTCGGGGCTGGAGGCCTGGGCAAGACCGCTGGTCATGGCGAGGGCAATCAGGGCAATGCGAAGAGGGGTCATAAGCGATACCGGCAAGAAAACCTCGGAAGGGGAGTGATTATGCCCGAGTCCTCCTCACCATCAAGTGAAGGCATTGTGTCGCCAGATGTATCAGCGCTCGGCGAAGCCGACCGCTCGCGCCGCGACGACGAGGCAGTCGGTCAGCTCGGGCGAGGAAAACTTGGTGAGAATCGCGTTGGCGCCTGCGACCTTGGCTTTTTCGGCGCTCATGGCGCTGTCCAGCGAGGTGTGCAGCAGCACGTAGAGGTGCTTGAAGTCCGGGGTCTCGCGCACGGTGCGGGTGAAGGCGTAACCGTCCATCTCGGACATTTCGATGTCCGACACCACGATGTTGATTTCCTGGGCGGTGCCCTGCAGCTCCAGCAGGACATTGATCGCATCCTTGGCGCTGCGCGCGGTATGGCATTCGACACCGAGGTGGCGAAGGGTGTGCACCGATTGCTGCAGCGCCACCTGGCTGTCGTCCACCACCAGGATGTTGGCGGCGGCCAGCAGGCTGGCGTCTTCTGCGCTGAGCTCGCCGGGATGCGTTTCAGGTTCCGGCGGGGCGATGCCGTGGATGACCTTCTCGATGTCCAGCACCTGCACCAGCGTGTTGTCGACCCGGGTCACGCCGGTGATGAAGGAGCGGTTGCCCGAACCGTACGGCGGCGGCTTGATGTCGGTGCTCAGGCAATGGACGATGCGGCTGACCGCCTGCACGTGCAGGCCTTGGCGGGTGCGGCTGATGTCGGTGACGATCAGGCAGCCGCCATCGGGGTCGGCCAGTGGCATTTCGCCGATCGCCCGCGACAGGTCGATCACCGACAGCGAGTTGCCGCGCAAGGTCGCTACGCCTTTGACGTGGGGATGCGACTCGGGAAGCTTGGTCAGGGGCGGGCAGGGAATGATCTCGCTGACCTTGAGCAGGTTGATAGCCATCAGCTTGCCGCTGCGCAGGGTGAACAGCAGCAGGGACAGCGAGTCCGCGCGGGCATTTTGCGTGGCCATGGATAACCTTCGGGCATGTCGGAAAAGGGAGTGGATGCCGGGTTATCGGCCTTGGCCGTTCAGGCTTTAGGCAAAAAAGAGGGCCTTGCGGCCCCTGAAGGATTACCAGCTGTAACGCGCACCCAGGTTGACTCCCCAAGGCTGTTCGATGTTGTTGCCTTTCATGTAGTCGAATCCTGCATTCACCTGCACCGTGTCGGTGACTTGCGCGGCCACACCTGCACCGAGCTCGATGCGGCTGCCCGACAGGTCGTTGTCGAACTTGTTGTCGTTGACCTTGACCTGATTGTTGCGAGCGAACTCGTGGGCTGCTGCGACCTTTACGTAGGGCTGCACGAAACCGCCTTTATCGAGTGGGAAGGTACGGCCGACATGGCTACCGACCTTGCCCAGCAAGGAGTCGGCATTGGCAGCGCTGGCGCGCATGCCGTTGTCCAGGTTGTAGCTGGCACCGTCGACCCACAGCGTGGACAGCTGGGTATAGGGTTCGACGAACCAGCCGTCGTCCAGCTTGATGTGCTTGCCGACTTCGATCGAGGCGCCGATACCGTTGTTGCTGTATTTGCCCTTGGCCTTGCGGCCATCGCTCATGCGTACGTCCGAGGTGTTCTGGAAGCGGTTTGCCTTGAGCAGTGCATCGATGTAAAGGCCATCGTCCGCCAGCCAGGTGCTGTACATGCCCAGATGGAAGCTGTCGACCTTGCCGGTGGTGCCGGCGGACAGATCGAGGTCCGAACGGCTGTAGCCGCCCGTCACGCCCAGCAGCCACTGGCTGCCGTTCGACGGCAGTGGCGCGTCGGCACCGAAGGAAATGCCCTGTTGTACCTGGTTGTAGTCGGCACCGGCGCCTGCAGATACCTTGTGCTTGTTGCCGTAGGTGCGCAGCCAGCCACCACCTTGGGTGTTGCCGTTGCGCAGCTCGCCCATGCGCGAGCGCAGGGTGGTTGCCTCGCCGTACCACACGGTAGGCGCGGCGCTGAACAGACCGGTGACCGTGCGTGTGCCCGGGGTGGTGGTGTTGCCCTTGCGTACCAGGAACCAGTCGTCGCCGCGCTGTTCCAGTTCGTAGGCGAAGGTGCCGAAGTCCACCTGGCCGCCGATCAAGTCGAATTGCGAGGTGCTGCCCTCGCCGGTGTGCACGACCTGATGGTCGATCACTGCGGCGTTCGGGTCGGTGCCGGTGCTTTCCACCAGCAGGCGATGTTCGCCGCTGGCCTTGCCGCTGACGTCGATGAAGTCGCCTTGGCCGGTGGCCAGGTCGGCGCCAAGCACGAAGGTGCCCGAGCCAGACAGCTCGCCCAGTTGCAGGCGATTGAAGCCAGTGCTGCCTCCAGGGCCGCGCAGGTTCACGGTGCCGTCCGAGAGGTTCAGCTTGTCGACGCTGGAATCGCCGGTCAGGGACCAGCTGGAGCTGGCATCGATCTTCAGCGAGGCGGCATTCTCGATGGAACCCGTCAAGCTGGCATGATCAGCCAAGCTTATATTCAAGGTGGAGTTCTTGTCGGCCACGATGTTGCCGGTCAGATGGCTGTTGTTGATCGCCGCATTGGCGCGAGCGCCTTCGCTAACCTCGAGAATCATGCCGTTACCGCCCGAAAGGGTGGAGCCGTTGTTGATTTCGATGTTCACGTCTTCATCGTCGATATGTCGGAGCACCTTGATAGCACTGCCTTCACGACCGATCACACTTGACTGGTCCAGTACCAGATTGGCCTTGGTTGCAGAACCATCTGTGACATCGGGCAGCATGACGATGCCATTGTTGTCGCCAGTGATGACGCTGCCCGCGCGAACAGATGCAGTGGCGCCGGCAATCACCAGACCGACTCCGCCGGCAATGGGGCCCTCTTCGTCAGCGCCTGCCAAGCCTTCGACGTAGGTATTGGCAAGGTCAAGAGTGGCGTTTTGGCTTATGTTGATACCGCGACCAGTGGCCTGGACTTTACTATTGGTGATGCGTGCGCTGGAGGCCTGTTGGTCGCCGGAGAGCGCAATTCCGATCAGCGAACGCCCTGGCCGAGATGGGTCGATGAAGGCTGTAATGGTGCTGGCATCTATCTCTGCATGGCTGTTGTACAGGCTGAGCGCGTTTTCGCCCACGCTGTGCACGCGGCCATCGTTGATGTTTACACGTGAATTGTCCGTAGCAAGGATTCTTCCCGTTTGAGCGCCGCTACTTACATTGAGGGTGTTCTGGCCGACTAGGTAGTAGCGATGCATCGGTGTGTCCCTGTTTACCTCACGGCTTTCGCCGGGACGCAGAATGACATCAGCCGCCATCGCTGTACTCGCGTATGCGCCAGCGCTCAATATTGCCAGCGTGGTCTTGAAAAACATGGAGATCTCCGGTCAAAAAAGATCTGAATTTGATCGGAGGTCTCGGAAGTTGTATGTAGGAATAGTCTGGGGTTGGGGTCGCGGCCGAGTGCACAAGCAGGCTGCTATTGGCCCTTACCAGGCTAGGTTGAATCCGATATTCATACCCCACGGTTGCTCGATATTCTTGCCGTTGCTGTAATCAAGGTCGACATGCAACTGCAGCGCATTTGCCAGCTGGATGGCTACGCCTGCGCCGAGCTCGCCTCGCCCGCCAGACAGATCGTCATGAAAAGTGGTGCTGTTGACGCGAATATCATTGTTGCGGGCGAATTCGCGAGCGGCTGCCAGTTTTACGTAAGGCTGTACGTAACCACCCGATTGCAGGGCGATGGTTTTGCCTACATGGGCCCCGGCCTTGCCCAGCAATGAGTTGGCCTTGTTGCTCTTGAGCTCCATGCCATTGTCCATGCTGTAGTTTTCGCCGTTGACCCAAAGCGCGGACGCCTGGAGGTAAGGCTCGATGAACCAGTTGTCATCGAGCTTGAAATGCCGTCCGGCTTCGACGGATCCCCCGAAGCCATAATTGTTGTATTCACCTTTGGCCTTGTGCCCGTCACTCATGCGCGCGTTAGCCTTGTTCTCGAAGCGGTTTGCCTTGATCACCGCATCAATGTAATAGCCGCTGTCGGCCAACCAGGTGCCGTACACTCCCAGGTAATAGCTGTCCACTCGACCGTCACTGCCCAGGCGCATATTGAGCCGAGAGTCGCTGTACCCTCCCATGATACCGAGCAACCAGCGTCCGCTCTCGGTTGGCAGCGCCCTGTCGACACCTATGGAGACGCCTTGCTGCACTTGCTGGTAATGCACCTGGTCTGCCGCCGAGACACGATACTTGTTGCCATAGGTGCGCCCCCAGAAGCCACCTTGGTCGTAACCACCACGCAATTCGCCCATGCGACTGCGCAAGGTGCTGAGTTCCCCATACCATACGGTCGGGGCGGCGCTGAATACTGCAACGGCCATCTGCGTGCTAGGTGAGATGATCGGATCGTCCTGGCGTTGGGTCAGGTACCAGTCATTGCCCTGGCGCTCCAGTGAGTAGGAGAACGCACCGAGATCGACCAGGCCGTTATCGCTGAGGACCTTGAAGTTGGCATCGCCACCCTGGGTATGCACCACGCGTTGAGCGGTGCCTCCTGCTGTGGGATCTGCTCCGCTGTTCTGGATAGTCATGCCGTAGCTGCCACGCGCGAGGCCTTCGATGTTGACCAGGTCACTGCGACCAGCGGCCAGGTCGGTACCCAGAGCAAATGTCCCGGTGCCGTCGAGGCTGCTTGCCGTGAGCACCCGAAACTCGTCATTGCCACCCCGTAGATTCACCACACCACCTTGCAGGTTCAATGCTCCGACATTCGAGCTATTGACCATGTCGAAGCGGGAGCGATCACCTATCTCGGTGGCTTTTGCATTGGTCACGGTACCCATCAGGCTTGAACCGTTGGCCAGGCTCAACGTGCCTGTGGCAGGTGAATCGTGAAGGATATTGCCGGTCATCCGGCTGTTGTCCAGCGCAATGCCGAGAACGTTGCTGACAGTCCCGGTCAGCGTTGCTCCATTGGCGAGGGTCAGCTCGCTGGCACTGCCAGGGCTTGTGCTGACACTGCCGGTCAGGTTGCTCGCATCCAGCGTCAATGCTGCGACGTTGGTGACATCACCCACGATGCTCGATTGTGCTGTCATGCTCACCGTTGCGCTGGAGCCGACCGGCTGGTTGATCGTGCCGTTCAGTGTGCTGGCAGCCATGGACAGGCTGCGGATGTTGTTCACATTGCCGGTCAGACTGGCGCCATTGGCCATGACTACATCCGCTGACGCATGAGCGGCCACCTGAATATCTCCGGCAAGGGTGCTGGAGTCGATAAGCAGATGCGCCTGAGTGACGGCTGCGGGCGCTTCATCGGGGAGACCGACCTGCAGCAGGATGCCGTTGGCGGCAGTTACGCTCGAGTTGTTGCGAATCTCGATCTGTCCCAGCATCGGATCGATACCAAGGTTGCTGACTACGATGGCGCTACCGCTCTGGGATATAAGGTTGGAGTGATCCACCACCAGTCGCGAATTCGCATGGCCATCATCCACTGCAAGCAACGCCGCAGCGATGTTGCTACCGGTTGCCGTGCTGTTTCTCAGAATCGCCTCTCCGCCGACCAGCGACATGCCAAGACCGCTGTAGACGATGAAGTCTGTCGGGTTGCCGGTACCGGTCAAGGTGGAGTCGATCAACGTTGCACTGCTGCTTCCCGAGACATTCAACCCACGACCGAAGCCGCTGATCTCGCTACCTTCCACCAAGGCGGTCGAAGTTCGGCCGTTGAAGACTAAACCGGTGGAAACCGAAAGCCCCATATTACCGGTGGAGGTCAGCGATGAGTTGCGGATAGTGCTTTGGCTCTCAATGAGATCAAGCGCCGCTCGACTGCCGCCTCGTACTGTGGCGCCGTCCAGCGTGACTGTGGAATCTGGGTCAGCATAAATGTCCAGCGCCTGCCCTCCGGGCTCGATGAGCAGTGTGGCGGCAGTCAGTGTCCAGCGTTCGCTCACGTCGCCGGCTCTTACGGTCGCCGAACCTCCCGCTGGAAGTGTGGCGGCATCAAGGGGGGCTGCGAGAAGGGCAAACAAGCACAGCACGCTTTGGATAGGCGGATTCTTGACTGAAATGCTTCCTTGCATTGGCTCATGCTCCAAACGGATAGGTTTCAACATCGCCCGGTGCCCGGTACACGTATTCCGAGCAGCGCATGCACTTGATATGAGAGCGAGTATAGAAGTCTGTTTCGAGATCGCACACCTGTTAAAAATGCTAGGTTACGGCATTGAATATTCATGCTTGTATGTTTTTGCTGGTAGACAACGAATGGTGATGTGGCTGGGTCGTTCTGAGTCACGGGCGATATGTGTTGTCTCGTGGGTGAGAGCATGTTTGTTGTTTAAACGCTGCGCACTTAATATCGGGTAAATCAGATTGGGTGAGGGCATGAGCATGAACACAAGGATGAATATCAAGAGCGGCCGGCAGGGAAGTGTTGCACCGGCTGCGGAGATATTGCTCGAAGAAATGACTATTCCTAACCGTGACCCTGTCGGGGGACGTATACACAAAGATTTTCTGTCGGACGACGTGGAAGTTATTATTCCGCGGGCTCCAGACATGCGTCGTCAAGACAGTCTTGAACTGTATCGAAATGGTGAACCTTTCGGTGCCAAATACAGGTTGGCAGACCTGGGCTTTGATGATAATACGGTCACGGCTTTTTCTATTCCCTTTAAAGTGGCAGACTTTCCACCACCGGGTGCCGACGTCACGTACACGATGGATTACCGAGTTTTTGACCCTATTTCAGGTAGAGGTAATTTGTCTCTGCTCCCTATTTCGTTGCGTTTCGACCGGTTGGCGCCGGGTGGCGACAATCTCCCGGGTATCTTCTTTACCGGTGAACAGCTCAGGGGGATTACGGAAGCCGATATGGAGGGTGATCTATTAAAGGTCAAGATTGACCCTTATCACGATGGTGAGGCTGAGGACAAAGTCGAGTTATGGGTTTCCAACGTTGATGCCGAGGACGAGCGGTTCTACCTGACCCCGGCATTTGACGTTGCTGACCCGGTTAATATCCTGGATGTTCACTTCACCCGTGAACAGCTCACCGCCTTCGGTGGAAGCGGCAAACTCTATTTCGGTTACCGGGTAACGGATTGGTCAGGTAATGTCAGCAGTCTTTCAAGCACTACGGAGATCCCGGTCTATCTGGATCAACCGGGGCTGGCCGCGGCTGTAGTGCCGGCGGCTGCAAAGGGGCTGATTACCTATAATGATGCCACGCCCTTTATCGAGGTAGAAATACCCACTTACACAGTCGGTACGCCTGCCGCGGGGGATCTCATCACCCTGACCTGGGAGGGCGATACATTCCCTTATATCCTGCAGTCGGCCGACCTGGACAAAGACCCACTCACGATCATCCGGGTTCCCTACGCTACCGTCGCAAAGCGGCCTCTCGGGCAGACCACGATCAACTATTCTTTGAGGCGTGGTTCTGAGCCGGTTGTGCCTTCTCCCGATACCATTGTAAATATCAATCTTGAGTCACCCGGTGGTCCGGATCCGGATCCGGATCCGGAAACACCGGTTCATGAGTTAATCAGGCCTGCAGTACTTACCTGTGGTTCCAGTCCACCCAACACCATCCTGCCTGATGATTTTGGCAAAGCCGCCAGTGTAAAGATTTCCCGTGCCAGGGTTGGAGATAATCAGCCGATCTGGAAGATCGGCGACAGCATTCAACTGACCTATGACACGATCTCCGCGCCTATCGTGCCGACCGTGATCACTACGGCAAATGAAGGCAGCGATATCAGCATTGAGGTTCCGTTCGCCGATGTGATCGAAGCGGTCGGAACAGGCACACCGAAAATCTTCTTTGTCATTACCCGTGAGTTGGATTTGCCTGGTGGCGGTACTACCCCTGTAACGGCCAGATCTCCCGATCAGGAAGTCGTTGTCTCCGCCGGCTCGGAGCTGCCGGGCGGGACTACGCCGCTTCAGTTGGGGAGCTTCCCGGAAGCGGTCGATCACCAAGAAAACCCAGGCGAGGTCTACCGACTCATCCAATACAACGTTGGCAGGAGGGATACGATGTTCCGAATTCCTCTGGCGGGTGTCGCCAACATAGAAATAGGACGCAACCCCAGACTGAGTTACATCTTCGAAGGTTTTAGAACGGGCAACGATGTCAAACCTCCGGAAAAACCATGGACCCCGCTTCCCGGTACTCGCCTCGAGGCATCCAACGTGCCACTGACCCAAGCTGATCTTGACCAGGGATACTATGAGGTGCCCCTGCTGTACCGCACCCTGTTGCAGCGCATCTGCCGCAATGGTGCGGAATTGAACTACTCATTGATCAATGATCTGGAAATTCCGGTGCGGGCGCCTGTAGCCTATGTGTATATCGCAGTAAATGACGGAGGGGGGCAGTGTCTGCTAAGCTTTGCTGTTGATACGCAGATGACATCCTCCAGCTTTGGCGCAGGCGTACAAACGGCACTGCGCGAAGTGAGTAAAACCTCACGGATGAACGGTCCTCTGCAACCGCTCTCGATTCCTGGCCGCGATGCCGACACCGGTATCGTGCCTGTCGAATACCTGAAGAACGACTTGGTCGTTCAGATTACCAAGGCAGATGTCATGACCCCTGCGCATGAGCTCCGTCTGCTGCGTGACTTCGAGGGCTATGGCAGGCCTTACCGATTGACGACAGAAGAGTTGAACGATCCCGAAGTGGTTCAATTCGAACTGAATATCGAGCAGAAGGACTTTCCACGGGAGGGCGCCGATGAGACGTTCACGTTGGATTACGAGCTGTTTGATACCGTCACCCAAACGGGGGTGGTCGCCAACTTGCCGGTCAGCGTGCGTCTGGACCGCCGAGCGCCAGGTGGAAATGCCCTTTCCGCGTTGGGCTTTACCCCTGAACAAGTGAGGAACGGTATCAGGGATACCGATCTGGTCAATGACCGACTGGCCGTTAATGTTCACGCTTACTTGTATGGTGAACAGGGCGATAAAATCGAGTTGTGGCTGGGCTCGTCTGCGGACGAGGGGTTGGGCGAATATCTGGGCGTCAGCAGGGTGGTCGACGATCCCAGGGCGACTCAAGTGGTGTATTTCACACGCGCGCAGCTCTCGAATGGTTTGCGCTACTTTGGTTACCGGGTGCAAGACCAAGCGGGTAACTACAGCGTGCTGTCTCGCCTCATGGATATCGAAGTAGATATCACGCCAGCCCGTTAGTTGACGTTGTCCTTGCGCCTCTTTGCGGATACCGATATCGGAAGAGGCGCATTATTTTACCCGCCCTTGCCGGGCCGCATCGATGCACCGCGTGGCTCAGCGTAACTCGAGTCGACGAGCCAGGCGGCCGAGATTGGCCCGGTCCAGGCCAAGTTCCCGTGCCGCTGCGGCCCAGTTGTATTGATGCCGTTGCAGGCAGTTATCGATCACTTGGCGCTGGTAAGCGTCGACGGCTTCGCGCAGACCACCCTCGGGCAACGGCAGGGCAGGCTCGATGGGGGCCAATGAAGCCGCCTTTGTCGGCAGCGTAGTGCGAAGGTCGAGGTCTGCTGCTTGCAGGGTGAGGATGCGCGGGCGTTCGGGGTGCTGACCGAGGGCCTTGAGCGCCGAGCGTCCGATCAGGTGTTCCAGTTCACGCACGTTGCCTGGCCAGTCGTAAGCCACTAGTGACGTCTGGGCTTCGCTGCTCAGGCGCAGGCTGTCCAGCCCCAGTCTCGAACGGTTTTGCTCGAGAAAGAAACCTGCCAGCAGCAATATGTCCCGTCCTCGCTCGCGCAGCGGTGGAACCTGCAGTGGGTATACGCTGAGGCGGTGGTAAAGATCGGCGCGAAAGTTCCCGTTGCGCACTTCGCTGGCCAGGTCTCTGTTGGTGGCGGCGATCAGGCGCACATCTACCTTGTGTTCGTGGTCCGAGCCCAGGCGCTGCAGTTGGCCGCTCTGCAATACCCGTAGCAGTTTGGCTTGTACCGACAGAGGCAGCTCGCCGACTTCGTCGAGAAACAACGTTGCGCCGTGGGCCAGTTCGAACTTGCCGCGCCGCTCGCCATGAGCGCCGGTAAAGGCGCCCCTGACATGACCGAACAGTTCGCTTTCGACCAGGGTATCGGGCAAGGCGGCGCAGTTGAGGCTGACCATTGGTTTGTCCGCACGCTTGCTGGCCTGGTGCAGTGCCAGCGCGACCAACTCCTTGCCGACACCGGTCTCTCCGGTGATCAATACGGTCAGATCGCTGCCTGCCACCAGGCGGATTTCTTCCAGCAAGTGCTTGTGCGCCGGGCTCTGGCCGATCAGTTCCTTGCGCTGGTCGTTGGCTTGTCGGTAGACCTCCGCGCGTTGCTGCTCGTCTTCCACGCGCAGGGCCAGCTTCTCGATGCGCTCGGCGACGGTGACGGTTGCCGCAGCGAGGCTTGCGAATGCCTGGAGGGCGCCGAGTTCAAGGCTCTGGAACCGGCCCGGGGTGAGGGCGTCAAGGGTCAGCAAGCCCCAGGGGCGTTCGTCGACCATCAGCGGGCAGCCCATGCAGTCGTGCACGTGCAGGTCTGCATCAATTGCAGCGACCAGGCCATCGTAGGGGTCAGGCAGTTCGGAGTCACTGGCAAAGCGCGTCGGCTCAGGCCGACTGAGCAGTATCTTGAAACGTGGATGCTCGCTGACCTTGAAACGCCGCCCCAGGGTGTCTGTCGACAAGCCGTCGACCGCAAGCGGCACCAGCCACTCTCCATCCAGGCGCAGCAGTGCTGCAGCATCGCACGGTAGCAGGCTGCGCATGGATTGCAGTAGGCGGCGATAGCGTTCCAGGTCCGGCAGGTCGCGAGACAGATCGCTGACCAGAGGCAGGAGGGCGGTGAGGAGGGGTTTTGCGAACATGCGGGTTTTCCGGAACGGCGTGTTGACCATACGGTCGGCGAGTTGTCGGGCTGACGTCAAGGTCCGCTTGCAGCGATGCAGCAGGCTGAACGGCAATCGGACCTGGTAAAACTGTCAGGTTACGGCTTCGCGTGCGAAGGGTAGAGTCGAGCGACAACTGCGGCCAGGGCGCTTTGTGCGTGTGCGGGACTGGTCGAACATCCTTTTCAACAGGCGAGGGTAATCTGCAATGACCAAACGAGAGATGTTCCTTGGTCGGCTGCCGGTGTCGGCTCTGGCAGGTGAGCTGAATCCACTGGTCATCACTGACATGGATTCCGGAGGACCGCAACGCGATGGCCTGGGTTGGAATGAGTTGTCTGATCCAGAGCGTGTCGTGCCGATGTTGGCGAAGTTGCCCGAGGCGTATCGCCAGGGTGATGAGATCAGTCTTTTCTGGACGGCTACCAAGCCAGTTACGCAACCGCCGCAAGCCGATCCGTCTGAGGCTGCAGTGCAGTTTTACCTGTTGGATGCCGAAATGCAGGCGCGAGGCTGGTTGAGCTTCGGTGTGGTCAAGGGTGACCTGAAACTGCCAGCGGACGAGCAGATTCCCTATCCTTATTTCGGTTATTTCTATTACTCGCTGTATGACCCGATCTCAACATCCAGGCGCTACTCGCAGTACAGAGAGGTCTTGATCGACCTGCGTGTGCCCGGGGGGCTTGATCCCGATCCGGAAACGCCGGTCAACGAATTTCTTGTCGCGCCTTTAGTAACGCCCTCCACGATCGAATCCCCAACCACTCCGGTACGCGTTTCGATCGTGCCTTGGCGTTTCATGCAGCCGGATGACCAGGTCACCTTGATCTGGAGCGGTGTTCGTCATGTGGGGGAACGCCTGGGCGCAGGCGACGTAGGCAAGAATTGGGTGATTGATGTTCCGGCGGATGTGATAGAGAAGGGCGGAAGCGGCGAAGACCTGCGGGTCTACTACGAGATCCGTGACCGGGTGCAGAACTACTCGCGGCCGTCTCCATCGGCCTATGTAAAGGTCGAAGATCCCGATGCGCTCGCGGCACCTGAAGTCGAAAGTGCGGAGAGTCCACCCTACCAGCTGGATCTGGTGCCGTTGGCGGGGCAGGATGTGACCATCTACTTGCCGGACTATGTCGGTTATACGCCCGGCGATAGAGTCACGATGCATTGGGTCGGGCTCAGTGCCGGAACCGATGCAAGAGAAGTGCGTTATGACTGGCCCATCAGAACGATCACCGGCACACGCGACAAGATCTTCAGCCTGCCCTATCTCTTTGCGGTGCTGGTGGTGAATGGCCTGGCCACTGTCTTTTATGAGTCGATACCTGCCGCTGGTGGTGCAGCCAGACCTTCTCGCCGGCGCTCGCTCACCATTGTCGGGGAGGGCATTGTGTTGCAACGCCCGGACCTGGTCGAGGCAACAGGCGATGTCATCGATCTTGCCGACCTGACCACAGACAAGGTTCACGTGCGCATCCCTCTCTATCCTGGGCAAAGCGCAGGGGATGTCGTCACCTTGGCCTGGACGGCCAGGAGCGGTGGCAGCGGCGGCGCGACCTGGCGAACAGACCTGACCGTTCCTGTGGGGGGAGAAAAAAACGAACTCGTGTTCGAGGTCGATTTACCGCTACTGATCCCGGCGGTGGATGGCACCCTGACCTTGAGCTATTCGGTGCTTACCCCGGAATTCGGTATCACGCGATCTTCGCCCGAGCACGTCTACAGCGTTCTGGACAGTGCGGCAGTCGATTTTCCTGCACCGACCTGCGCCCAGGTGGAGGGCAGTGGTGCGGGCGCGTCGCTGCCATCGGATACCATCAACGCGATCATCGAGGTGCCGGCAAATGCTCCTCTGCGTGTGAACGACAGGGTCACGCTGCGTTGGGAGGCGGCTGTCGGCAATACCCCGCCTGCCTACACCGAGACCAAGACGTTCACCGGGTTCCCGTTCAGCTTCACTGTGGGTAACGCGGATATTCTGCCCTTCGAGGAAGTTGATGTATCGGTGACCTATTCGGTCGAGCGCAACGCTGCGTAATAGCGTTGGTGTTGTGAGCAACGGCCTGAGTCAGCGCATGTCTGCTGACTCAGGCCGTTGTCATTTAGACTCTATGTTGTCGATATGACCATGCTCGCGCATTGGTCATATTGACAATTTTATTTATAACTCATTGATTTATAATGTTTTATTTTTTGGCATCGTAATTGCCATGGTCTGGGTAACCATTCGAAGCCCAAGGCTCAGGAGTCACTGCAATGCTCAATGCCGACCAACGTGCAATCATCAAGGCCACTGTCCCGCTGCTCGAAAGCGGTGGCGAGGCGCTGACTACCCACTTCTACAAGATGATGCTCAGCGAGTACCCCGAGGTCCGTCCCCTGTTCAACCAGGCGCACCAGGCCAGTGGTGACCAGCCGCGTGCGCTGGCCAACGGTGTGCTCATGTATGCCCGCCATATCGACCAACTGGAGCAACTGGGTGGCCTGGTTGGTCAGATCATCAACAAGCATGTGGCCTTGCAGATCCTGCCCGAACACTACCCCATCGTTGGCAGTTGCCTGCTGCGCGCCATCGAGGAAGTGCTGGGCAAGGACATCGCCACCCCGGAGGTGATCGCTGCCTGGGGCGCGGCCTATGGCCAGCTGGCTGATATCCTCATCGGCGCCGAAGAGGGCCTGTACAAGGCCAAGGAGGAGGCCGACGGTGGCTGGCGCGGTGCTCGCGATTTTCGTGTGGTGCGCCGTGAGCAGGAAAGCAGCGAGATCGTCTCGTTCTACTTCGCTCCGGTCGATGGCAAGCCGGTACTCAAGGCCGAGCCGGGTCAGTACATCGGCTTGCAGCTGTTCATCGACGGTGCCGAGCAACGCCGCAACTATTCGCTCTCGGCATTGTGCGATGGTCAGCAGTACCGCATCAGCGTCAAGCGCGAGGCCGGGGGCAAGGTGTCGAACCATCTGCATGATCAACTGCAGGTCGGCGACACCCTAAAGCTGTTCCCGCCGTCGGGCGACTTCACTCTGGCGGCTGGCGACAAGCCGCTGGTACTGATCAGTGGTGGTGTCGGCATCACCCCGACCCTGGCGATGCTCGAGGCGGCGCTGCAGACCGAGCGTCGGGTGCACTTCATCCACTGTGCGCGCAACGGTTCGGTACACGCCTTCCGTGACTGGGTCGACGGTCTGGCTGCGCAACATCCGCAACTGCAGCGTTTTTATTGCTACGCCGAGGACGACGGCAGCCGGGATGCGAATGCAGTCGGCCTGCTGAGCCAGGATCTGCTGGCCGAGTGGCTGCCGCGTGAGCGTGACGTGGATGCCTACTTCCTTGGGCCGAAGGGCTTCATGGCGGCGATCCGTCGTCACTTGAAGGGGCTGGGGGTTCCGGATGCGCAGAGCCGCTACGAATTCTTCGGGCCGGCGGCTGCCCTGGAATGATCTACTGACCAGGCTGGCGTCTTCGCGGGCAAGCCCGCTCCTACAAAGCGCCTATTGCCTGTAGCGGCGGTTCGGCGCTCCGACTTGCCCGCGAAGGGGTTGGCCTGTGCATATATAAAGAAGGATGAACAGCGTCCCGCAGCTTTCATCTTTAATCCTGCTTTAATCACTGTATCCTTCACTCCCGGGTGTCGAGGGGCTGGTCCCTGCGCGACGCCCGGGCAGCCGTTTTTTTTACCGGCCAAGGTTGAACCGATGTCGTCAACACCGGTCACAGCATCTCCGGATAGCCCTGCGCAGCGCTGTCTCGCCGCTTCCTCGACACGCTAAGAGACCATCCCTGCGTGTAGACTTGCGCCAGGCAGGCGGAACACGCTGCCACCTATCCATCCAAGGAATCGGCAATGAACGAACAAACCCTGCGCCTGAATCGGGAACGGCGCTTCCTCGTGCTGTTGGGGGTAATCTGCCTCTCGCTGATCGGCGGCGCGCTGTACATGCAGGTCGTGCTAGGCGAGGCACCTTGCCCGCTGTGTATCCTGCAGCGCTATGCCTTGCTGCTGATCGCGCTGTTCGCGTTCATTGCCGCGGCCATGCCCGGACGACGGAGCCTGACCTTCTTCGAGGCGTTGGTCGTGCTCAGCGCAATTGGCGGAATCGTTGCGGCCGGCAACCATGTGTATATACTCGCCAACCCGTACGCCAGTTGCGGCGTCGATGTCCTGCAACCAATCGTCGACGACCTGCCCCTGGCGCGGCTCTGGCCCCTGGCATTCCAGGTCGACGGTTTCTGCACCACACCGTACCCGCCCATCCTGGGTCTGTCGCTGGCGCAATGGGCGCTGGTGGCCTTCGTCCTCACTGCCATCCTGGTGCCGCTGGGCATCTATCGGAATCGGCGCCGGGCTTAGACAAAAGTCCCGATTTGATGCAGGACTATTGCACGGTCAGATAACCGGCAAAATTTCCCCAGAGGCTGATCCTGATCAACGTTGAGCCCTTGTAATGCAAGGGTTTCAGGGCTATCAAGCCGGGTGCGACAAACTGTCGCGAAGTTGATTTTTCAGGCAGGATTATTACAAATCCTGTAAAAGACTGTTGCTCAATAAGTCATAGTCAAGGGGGGGGCGACCTATCTACAATCGCCCCCAATTTCCGTTCGGCACTGCTTGCGAGTCGCAGGATTGAAGGAAGCCCCAGCGCTCCTTTTGCTGACTTCGACAAGTTTCGCCCAACGGCGATCCGGGCGGACACCCCTCCGCGTTTTCCCGCACCAAATGGAATTGGTCTGAAGTACAGGCCTTTAGCCTAAGAAAACCCCAAGCTCGTCCATGCGCTCAACGCCCAGATCCAGCAGTCGGATCCCAGGCAGGCGCGGGTTCGAGCTCGAAATGCTAACGCTTGGCAGGACGAAGTGTTGGCGAACAAAACACATTGCATTGAAGCAAGCTGATCTAGAGGTCGTGAGATGAGTAAAAAGCGTTACCCCAGACTGTTTGGCATATTGCCCTTTTTAGGCATGCTTTTACTCAGTGGGTGCAACTGGACCCTGCTCGACCCGAAGGGCCAGGTCGGCATTGAGCAAAAGAACCTGATCCTCATCGCTACCGGCCTGATGCTGCTGGTCGTGGTGCCAGTCATCATCATGACCCTGGTCTTCGCCTGGAAGTACCGTGCTTCCAACAAGGCTGCCACCTACACCCCCGACTGGTCGCACTCGACCAAGATCGAAGCCGCGGTGTGGATCATCCCGATCCTGATCATCATCGCCCTGGGCTACGTCACCTACCACTCCACCCACAAGCTCGACCCTTATCGTCCGCTGGATTCCGATGTGAAGCCGGTGCAGATCGACGTGGTCGCCCTGGACTGGAAATGGCTGTTCATCTACCCGGAGCAGGGCATTGCCACGGTCAACAAGATCGTCTTCCCGGCTAACACCCCGGTCAACTTCCGCGTGACCTCCGACGCCGTGATGAACTCGTTCTTCATCCCTGCGCTGGGCGGCCAGATCTACGCGATGGCCGGCATGACCACCAAGCTGCACCTGATCGCCAATGAAAATGGCGAGTTCGACGGTATCTCCGCGAACTACAGCGGTGCTGGCTTCACCGGTATGAAATTCAAGGCAACCGCCACTTCCCAAGCCGACTTCGATGCATGGGTCGCGCAAGTGAAGGCCTCGCCGAAGAAGCTGGACAAGGCCGAATACGACGCCTTGGCCAAACCAAGCGAAAACAACCCAGTCGCGCTGTACAGCGAGGCTTCGCCTGACACGTTCCAGCTCATCGTCGACAAGTACGAAGGCATGAACCGTGGTCGTCCGAGCCACGAAGAAGCAGGCAGCAAAGACCTGGCCACTACCAAGGGTGTGGAAACGAGTATGCAACCAGCTGCCGGTGCAGAGGAGTAAGAGATGTTCGGTAAATTAAGCCTGGAGGCGATTCCCTATCACGAGCCGATAGTCATGGTGACGCTTGCCATGATCGCGCTCGGGGGCCTCGCCGTCGTTGGTGCCATCACCTATTTCCGCAAGTGGTCCTACTTGTGGACCGAGTGGTTGACCACGGTCGACCACAAGAAGATCGGGGTGATGTACATCATCGTCGCGATGGTCATGCTGCTGCGCGGCTTCGCCGACGCCATCATGATGCGTACCCAGTTGGCTGCCGCTACCGGCGGCTCCGAAGGCTACCTGCCGCCTGAACACTATGACCAGATCTTCACCGCCCACGGTGTGATCATGATCATCTTCATGGCGATGCCGTTCTTCACCGGCCTGATGAACCTGGCCCTGCCTCTGCAGATCGGTGCACGTGACGTTGCCTTCCCGTTCCTGAACTCCCTGAGCTTCTACCTGCTGCTGGCAGGCGTGCTGCTGGTCAACATCTCCCTGGGCGTCGGCGAATTCGCCAAGACCGGTTGGGTTGCCTATCCGCCACTGTCGGGGATCCAGTACAGTCCGGGCGTAGGGGTTGACTACTACATCTGGGCGCTACAGCTATCAGGCTTGGGTACGACACTGACAGGCGTGAACTTCCTGGTCACCGTCCTGAAGATGCGCGCACCTGGCATGAAACTGATGGACATGCCGATCTTCACCTGGACCTGCACCTGGGCCAACGTGCTGATCGTCGCTTCCTTCCCGATCCTGACCGCCGCACTCGCCCTGCTGACCGTTGACCGTTATCTGGACTTCCACATCTTCACCAACGAGCTTGGTGGGAACCCGATGATGTACGTCAACCTGTTCTGGGCCTGGGGTCACCCTGAGGTGTACATCCTGATCCTGCCGGCGTTCGGCGTGTTCTCGGAAGTAACCTCGACCTTCTCCAGCAAGCGTCTGTTCGGCCACCACGCGATGATCTACGCATCGGGTGCCATTGCCGTACTGGGCTTCGCGGTCTGGCTGCACCACTTCTTCACCATGGGTGCCGGCGCCAGCGTCAACACCTTCTTCGGTCTGGCGACGATGCTGATCTCCATTCCGACCGGTGTGAAGCTGTTCAACTGGCTGTTCACCATGTACCAGGGTCGCGTGCGTTTCACTCCGCCGATGCTCTGGACCCTGGGCTTCATGGTCACCTTCTCCATCGGTGGCATGACCGGCGTACTGCTGGCCGTTCCAGGTGCTGACTTCGTACTGCACAACAGCCTGTTCGTTATCGCCCACTTCCACAACGTGATCATCGGCGGCGCGGTGTTCGGCTACATTGCCGGCTTCGCCTTCTGGTTCCCGAAAGCCTTCGGTTTCACCCTCAACGAGAAGTGGGGCAAGGCGGCATTCTGGTTCTGGCTGTCCGGTTTCTACGTGGCCTTCATGCCGCTGTACGCGCTGGGCTTCATGGGTATGACCCGTCGTCTGAACCACTCCGACAACCCACTGTGGGAACCCTACCTGTACGTGGCCGTGGTCGGTGCGGTGCTGATCCTGTTCGGTATCGCCTGCCAGCTGATCCAGCTGTACGTATCGGTTCGCGACCGCAACCAGAACCTGGACGTCACTGGCGATCCATGGGGTGGCCGTACCCTGGAATGGTCGACTTCGTCGCCACCTCCGTTCTACAACTTCGCCCACATGCCTGAGAAGGTCGGCCTGGACGCCTGGCAAGAAGCCAAGGAAGCCGGTGTCGCCTACAAGGTGCCGGCCAAGTACGAAGCGATCCACATGCCGAACAACACCTCGACCGGTCTGTTCATGGGTCTGTTCCTGACCATCTTCGGCTTCGCTTTCATCTGGCACATCTGGTGGCTGGTGGGTGCGAGCCTGGTAGCAACCATCGCGGTCTTCGTTCGCCACGCTGCACGTGACGATCAGGGCTACATGGTTCCTGCCGAAGAAGTGGCGCGCATCGAAGGCGAACGCCAGCGGGCCCTGCAGCTTGCCGGTGTACCTACCGGTGGCGCACGTGTCGAAACCTTTGAACGGGTGTAATCAATGTCCAGTCAAGTAATTCACGGCGATGCGCATGGTCACGACCATGGGCACGACGATCACCACCACGACTCGGGCCAGATGACCGTCTTCGGTTTCTGGCTGTACCTGATGACCGACTGCATCCTGTTTGCGTCGCTCTTCGCCACCTACGCGGTGCTGTCCGGCAGTTTTGCCGGCGGCCCGTCGGGTCATGACATCTTCCAGCTCGACTTCGTGCTGGTCGAAACCGCGTTCCTGCTGCTGTCCTCGATCACCTTCGGCTTCGCCATGCTGAAGATGTTCGCCGGTAACAAGGCAGGCGTACTGGGCTGGTTGGCTATCACCTTCCTGTTCGGTGCAGGCTTCATCGCGATGGAAATCTACGAGTTCCATCACCTGATCGTTGAAGGCTACGGCCCGCAGCGCAGTGGTTTCCTGTCGGCGTTCTTCGCGCTGGTCGGCACCCACGGCCTGCACGTGACCTCGGGTCTGATCTGGATGGCCATCCTGATGTACCAGATCAACAAGCACGGCATCACGCCGACTGCCAAGACCCGCATGAGCTGCCTGAGCCTGTTCTGGCACTTCCTGGACGTGGTCTGGATCTGCGTCTTCACCGTCGTCTACCTGCTGGGGGTTCTGTAATGGCTAACGCACACGACACTCACCACGAAGGTAACCACGGCAGCGTGAAGTCCTACATGATCGGCTTCATCCTGTCGATCATCCTGACCGCGATCCCGTTCGGCCTGGTGATGTATCCGACCCTGCCGAAGAACCTGACCGTCCTGATCGTGGTGGCCATGGCCGTCATTCAGGTCGTGGTGCACCTGGTGTACTTCCTGCACATGGACCGCTCGAAAGAGCAGCGCTCCACTGTCTCGACGTTCCTGTTCACCGCTCTGGTAATCGCACTGCTGGTAGGCCTGTCGCTGTGGATCATGTTCAGCATCCACTACGAAATGTTGGCCAAGTGAGGTAAGACTGCATGTCCGTGAAGCACTTTATCCAAATCACCAAACCGGGGATCATTTTCGGTAACGTGCTTTCCGTGGCAGGCGGTTTCTTCCTTGCCGCGAAGGGCCATGTGGATTTCGCCCTGTTCCTGGCGGTGGTGGTAGGTACTTCGCTTGTGGTTGCGTCCGGTTGCGTGTTCAACAACTGCATCGACCGTGACATCGACCAGAAGATGGAACGTACCAAGAACCGCGTCATGGTTCAGGGCGGCATGTCGCTGCCCCTCGCACTGATCTACGCCACCCTGCTCGGGGTGGCGGGTTTCAGCCTGCTGTATGTCCAGGCCAACCCGCTGTCGGCGTTCTGTGCGCTGATCGGCTTCGTGGTCTACGTCGGCTTCTACAGCCTGTGGCTCAAGCGCAAATCGGTGCACGGCACCCTGGTCGGCAGCCTGTCCGGTGCCATGCCTCCGGTGATCGGCTATTGCGCAGTGAGCAACAGCTTCGACCTGGCAGCGGTCACGCTGCTGGTGATGTTCAGCCTGTGGCAGATGCCGCACAGCTTTGCCATCGCCATCTTCCGCTTCAAGGATTACAGCGCAGCCAACATCCCGGTCCTGCCGGTGGCTCGCGGTATCCTGGCGGCGAAGAAGCAGATCGTGCTGTACGTGCTGGCCTTCGTGCTCGCCACGTTGATGCTGACGCTGGGTGGGTACGCCGGTCTGGGTTACCTGGCCGTCGCAGCCGCCATGGGTCTGTACTGGTTGTACATGGCCTGGGGTGGCTACAAGGCCGAAGATGACAGCAAGTGGGCACGCAAAGTGTTTGGCTTCTCCATCCTGACCGTCACCGCGCTGAGCGTGATGATGTCGGTGGACAGCCAGACTGCTGCCGACGTGCTGATGACCTACGCACGCTGAAGCCTACGCGCATTACAAGAACCCGGCCTTTGGCCGGGTTTTTTATTGGTAGATTTTCCGTCTGCGCGCTGGTATCCGAACGCACTAGTTTGAGCTTCCAAGTCATAAGGAAGCATCCAAATGAGTGTTTTTACCGTCTATTTCTGCGGAACCGGCTCCCACCGTTTCGATCACAACAACCCTAATTTCTGGAATGGCGAGCTGATCGCCACGCTGGCCAACCATACCTTCGGCAGGGAGTTCGTCGACTGGATCGCAGTCGATGGCCCAGGCAGTGGCAACCTGCAGGACGATGCCTTGTTCGTAGACGACGGCGACTACTACAAAGTGACCGGCACGCTGTTCGGCAAAGGTTGGGATGAGAACGTGCGGCATGCCCTGCAGGTCATCAAGGGCAAGAGTACCTGGGCCCGCACCAAGCTCACCGAGCAGCAATACCAGAACCTGAAGAGCGCTGGCATTCCAATTCCTGATGCCGAGGCCGGTGGCTCGTGGTTCTGGCGCACCTACGACTATGGTGATCGCGCGGTGACCCCCCAGGCCTTGCAAGAGCAGATGATCAGGCAACTGCGCAAACCGTTGATCCCGACCACGGTCAACCTGGTGGGGTGGAGCAGGGGCGGAATCAGTTGTCACATGCTCGCCAACGCAATGGCGCAAGATCCGGAGCTGCGTGATGTGAAGGTCAACATCTTTGCCATCGATCCGGTGCCGGGGGTAGGTAACCTGAAGTCTGAGCGCGTGCAACTGGGAGCCAACGTGAAGGAGTACGTGGGGTTCTATGCGCGAGACGAGCGATCCAAAGGGTTCGCCTGTGTGGTGCCTGCCACAGCGTACGGTACACGTGTCAGCGTACTGCCGATGCCGGGCCGCCATGCAACGCTGGTGGGCAATGCTTCGATAGACGGCGCAGGTTCTGGCAAGGCACTGCCTGAGCCGGGGATGATCGTGCGGCACTTCGCGGAGGTTTGCCTGAAGCGTTGGGGCGTAAAGCTGGACAAGTGTCTGGAGTTGGACGATGCGGGGCTGATGACCTATCACAAGACCATCGATGCGAACGATGAGCTTTACCGCGCCATGCGCAAGAAGTCCTATACCGTACTGACCGAAGGCACTGCCGATGAGCGTATGGTTCATCGCGGCAGCATTGCCACGGAGTTCAGCCAGGTGCGTGGCGAGCACCTGGACCCCAGCGATGGGTTGAGTATCCAGCGTTTCGACCTGCACGCCTACAAAGCCCTGCGCTGAGTTCTTCGACCCACCAGCGGGTAAGTCTCGCTGGTGGGCGGCGAATCTATCGACAGCCCCTTTACAACGCCGGGGCAACCAGACTATTTTCTGCCTCGGCCACCGCAGTGGCCAACGTCGCTCGGACGGTTCCGGGCGCTTACGTCTCTCGAGGAAAGCATGGCCAACCCAGGTTCGCCGCGCCGCTTTGCGCGCATCGATCGTCTCCCCCCCTACGTCTTCAACATCACTGCCGAGCTCAAGATGGCGGCACGCCGTCGTGGCGAAGACATCATCGACCTGAGCATGGGCAACCCGGATGGCGCGACCCCGCCACACATCGTCGAGAAGCTGGTGCAGGTCGCCCAGCGTGAAGATACCCACGGCTATTCCACCTCGCGCGGCATCCCGCGACTGCGCCGCGCCATTTCCAACTGGTACAAGGAACGCTACGACGTCGAGATCGACCCGGACAGCGAAGCCATCGTCACCATCGGCTCGAAAGAGGGCCTCGCGCACCTGATGCTCGCCACCCTCGACCATGGCGACACGGTGCTGGTACCCAACCCCAGCTACCCGATTCACATCTACGGGGCTGTGATCGCCGGTGCCCAGGTGCGCTCCGTGCCGCTGGTGCCGGGAGTGGACTTCTTCAATGAGCTGGAGCGGGCGATCCGCGAATCGATCCCCAAGCCGAAGATGATGATCCTGGGCTTCCCCTCCAACCCGACCGCGCAGTGCGTGGAATTGGACTTCTTCGAACGAGTGGTGGCCCTGGCCAAGCAGTACGACGTGCTGGTGGTGCACGACCTCGCTTACGCCGACATCGTCTACGACGGCTGGAAGGCGCCTTCGATCATGCAGGTGCCTGGCGCCAAGGATATCGCGGTGGAGTTCTTCACCCTGTCCAAGAGCTACAACATGGCGGGCTGGCGGATCGGCTTCATGGTCGGCAACCCCGAGCTGGTCAGCGCCCTGGCGCGGATTAAGAGCTACCACGACTACGGCACCTTCACGCCGCTGCAGGTGGCGGCGATTGCCGCGCTGGAAGGTGACCAGCAGTGCGTGCGCGACATCGCCGAGCAGTACCGCCAACGCCGCAACCTGTTGGTCAAGGGGCTGCATGAGCTGGGCTGGATGGTCGAGAATCCGAAAGCCTCGATGTACGTCTGGGCCAAGATCCCCGAAGCCTATGCACACCTCGGCTCGCTGGAGTTCTCCAAGAAGCTGCTGGCCGAGGCCAAGGTCTGTGTCTCGCCCGGTATCGGTTTTGGCGACTATGGCGATGACCATGTGCGCTTTGCCCTGATCGAGAATCAGGACCGCATCCGCCAGGCCATCCGCGGTATCCGTCAGATGTTCCGCGCCGACGGGCTGACCAGCAAGTAAGCCCCAGGCGTCAAGCCGCAAGCCGGTCTGCGATGGCAGGCCGATTGCGGCTTTTGCCTGCCACGGTCGGCATGGCGCTCGAGGGCTGCGACCAGCGGCCGTCTTTTTTTCATTTCCCCTCTATCCAGCCGCTCGTGCTTGGATTAAAAATGGCGCCGCGAGCGCCCGCTCGATAACAACAACTTCCCTTCCTGGCCATCATGTCCGAACAGAACCCTTGCCTGACCTGCGGCGCCTGCTGCGGCTACTTTCGTGTGTCTTTCTTTTGGGGTGAATGCCAGTCTTCGGGCGGGTTGGTGCCCGACGATCTGGTGGTGCAGATCAATCCGACCCGCGTGGCCATGATCGGCACCGACGCCAAGCCTTGCCGCTGTATCAGCCTGGAAGGCGAGATCGGCAACAAGGTGGGGTGCACCATCTACGAGAATCGTTCCAGCCCCTGTCGCGAGTTCGACGCGTCGTGGGAGAACGGCGTGCACAACCCCAGCTGTGATGACGCCCGTGCCGCCTATGGCCTGCCACCGCTGACCCCGCCTGGCGCCAACGAACCGCACTGGCCTGACGATGGGGCAGAGGTCGCCTGAACGTCCAAACACATCACGTTTTGCCCACCGGACATGACCGTTCGTCGGTTGGATCCAAGCGACACCCTGCTGCAGCCCGCGAAATACGTGCTGCCTCGACAAAGTATTAACACCATTTGACCGTCCCCGCGTCCCTTCGCGCCTGCTCGCCAGCGGCTACACATTCCCAACAAGGAATCATGTAGCCATGGTCAGGTGTTTCGTCGTCGCGTGTTCGACTAACCGGCAACATAGCAGTGCACGCGTTCAAGGACCGAACCACCTGATCCACGAAGGAGCTCTCCGTGGACAGAAGCGTCGCCTCCATTTTGCCTACCCGTCTTTCCCATTTGTCGCTCGCTGTGAGCCTGGCTGTCGGAGGCCTGGCCTTCGGTCTGACGAGCGAGCAGGCCCTGGCCGTGTGCAGTGCGGCCGGTTCCACCATCACGTGTAACGGCGCCGCCAACCCTCTGGCACCGAGCTATACCAACGGCGGCAGCGGCCTGACGGTCAACGTGAACCCTGGCGCCAGCCTGGGTACCTTGCTGGGCGTAGGGGGCACGTCGCTGTCGCTGGCGGGCAACAACAACACGTTGAACAACTCCGGCACCATCGACCCTACATTGCTGGGGCTGTTGAGCATTCAGTCCAGTGCAGTGCTGATCGGCAATACCGGCACCGGCAGTACGCTCAACATCAACAACAATGCCACGGGTGTGATCAAGGGCACGGGTGCCTTGCTCGGCGCCAACCTTCTTAACCTCACGGGCATGGCGCTGGACGCGCGCAACGGTGCGGCCGGTACCACTACCATCACCAACGCCGGCAGCATTGGCTCCTCGGCATTGGCTTCACTGACGCTGCTCAGTGAAGACACCCCGGTCATCGCGGTTACCGGCGGCAGCACGGTGAACTTCACCAACACCGGCACCATTCTTGGCCGGGCAGCGTTCGAGGCTTCTGCCGCAGGCAACACCTTCACTAACGCCGGCACCTTGACCGGCAGCTTGTCGATGGGGGCCAACAGCACCAACCGCTTCAATGCCATCACTGGTTCGAGTGTCGGTGCCGGGCTTGGTATCAGTGTCGCCTTGCTGGTCACCAGTAATCCCAACCTGGCTTTCGCAGCCGCCGGCAAGATCGACGGCGGTGCCGGCGGCACCAACACGCTGGCCTTGCAGAACGCTATTGGTGGCGGCAGCGGGACTGCCGGCAGCGGCACGATCAACGCCAACAACTACATCAACTTCAGCCGTCTGATCGTCGATAGCGGCACCTGGAGCCTGATCGGCGCGGTGCTCAGCGGCACGACCCAGACCACCCTCAACGGCGGCGTGCTCAACTTCGACAACTCCAGCGCCTTCGGCAGCGGCGGCATCACCGTCAACGGTGGCAGCCTGTTGGGCAGTGTCGCGGGGTTGAGCCTGGCCAACGCCCTGACCCTCAACGCCGGCCTGAGTGTCGGCGGTGGCAACGACCTGGCCCTCAACGGCGTGGTCTCGGGCGTCGGCGGGCTGACCAAGACCGGCGCCGGCCTGCTCACCCTCGGCGCCACCAACACTTACAGCGGCGGCACCAACCTGACTGCGGGCGGCCTCAACCTGACCAGCGCTGCGGCGCTCGGCAGTGGAGCGCTCACCGTCAGTGGTGCGGGCAGCCTGCAAGGCAGTGTGCCGCTGGTACTGAACAACGCGGTGGCGCTGAACGCGGCGCTGACCTTGCCCGGCAGCAACGCCCTGAGCCTTGGCGGCGTGCTGAGCGGCACGGGCTCGCTGGTCAAGAGCGGTACCGGCAACCTGACGCTCAATGGCGTCAATACCTTCTCCGGCGGCACCACCCTCGGCACAGGCACGCTCACCCTCGGCAATGCCAGCGGTCTGGGCAGTGGCGCGTTGACCCTGACCGGCAACGGCACCCTCGATACCACGGCCGTCATGACCCTGGGCAATGCCATCAACCTGGGCAGCAGTGCCTTGACCTTGACTGGCAACAACGCGCTCACACTGGGCGGTGTGATTGGCGGTACCGGCAGCCTGGTCAAGAACGGCGCGGCCGACCTGACCCTGAACGGCGTCAATACCTTCAGCGGCGGCACCACGCTCAGCACCGGCAAACTCACTGTCGGCAACAGCGCCGCGCTGGGTACGGGCGCTCTCGCATTGACTGGCAACGCCAGCCTCGACGCCAGCGCAGCGGTCAGCCTGGGTAACGCGATCAACCTCGGCGCCAACACCCTCAACCTGCTGGGCACCAGTGCCACCACCCTGGGCGGGGTGATCAGCGGCACCGGCGCACTGGTCAAGAGCGGCGCAGCCGACCTGGCGCTCAACGGCAACAACACCTTCAGCGGCGGCCTGACCCTCAACACCGGCAAACTCACCGTGGGTAACAACAACGCCCTGGGCGGCGGTGCCTTGACCCTGGGTGGCAATGCCAGCCTCGATGCCAGCACCGGTGTCAACCTGGGCAACGCCATCAGCCTGGGCGCCAATACCCTCAACCTGCTGGGCACCAGTGCCACCACCCTGGGTGGGGTGATCAGCGGTACCGGCGCGCTGGTCAAGAACGGCGCCGCCGGCCTGACCCTCAACGGCGCCAACACCTTCAGCGGTGGCACCACCCTCAACGCCGGGGTGCTGACCGTCGGCAACAACGCCGCACTGGGCACCGGTGCCCTGAGCCTGGGCGGCAACGCCAGCCTCGACGCGGGCGTGGCCGTCAACCTGGGCAACGCCATCGACCTGGGGGCCAACACCTTGAGCGTGCTGGGCAGCAACGCCACCACCCTGGGCGGGGTGGTCAGTGGCACTGGTGCGTTGGTCAAGAGCGGTGCCAGCAACCTCACCCTCAGTGGTGCCAATACCTTCAGCGGCGGCCTGAACCTCAACGCCGGCACCCTGACCCTGGCCAGCGCCGCGGCGCTGGGCACCGGCGCGCTCAACGTTGGCGGCGCATCCACACTCGCCAACAGCGCGGCGATGACCCTGAACAATGGCGTCAACCTCGGCGCCAACCTGACCCTCTCCGGCGCCAACAACCTGACCCTGGCTGGCAACCTGAGCGGTACCGGCGGCCTGATCAAGAATGGGGCGAGCACCCTTACCCTGAGCGGCAGCAACACCCAGAGCGGTGCCACCGCGCTCAACGCCGGCACCCTGGTGGTCGGCAGCGCCACCGCCCTGGGCACAGGCGCGCTCAACGCCGCCGCAAACACCACGCTGGATTCTTCGGTGGCCGGGCTGACCCTGGGCAACGCGTTGAACCTGGCCGGTAACATCACCCTCGCCGGCAGCAACGACCTGACCCTGGGCGGCGTTATCGCCGGTATCGGGGGCCTGACCAAGAACGGCAGCACGACCCTGACCCTCAATGGCGCCAACACGCAGTTCGGCGCCACCAACCTCAACGCCGGCACCCTTGTGGTCGGCAGCAACACGGCCTTGGGCACTGGCGCGCTGAATGCCGCTGCCGGTACCCACCTGGACGCCAACACCGCAGTCAACCTCGGCAACGCCGTGAACCTGGCCGGTGCCCTGACCCTCGACGGCACCGCCAACCTGGGCCTCGGTGGCGTGATCGCCGGTGCCGGCAGCCTGGTCAAGAACGGTGCCGCCACGCTGACGCTCTCCGGCCCCAACACCTTCCTGGGCGGCACCACCCTCAATGCCGGTGGCCTGGTGCTGGGCAATGGAGACGCACTGGGCGTCGGCAAGTTGACCGTCGCAGGTGCCGGTACCCTGGATACCACGGCTGCGCTGACCGTTGGCAACGCCGTTACCCTGGATGCCGACCTCACCCTGGCCGGCAGCAACAACCTCAACCTCTCCGGCCTGGTCGATGGCACCGGCCGTCTGATCAAGAATGGCACCAGCACGCTCACCCTCGGCGGCCTGAACACCTATGCCGGTGGCACACTACTCAACGCTGGCGCCCTGGTGCTGGGCAATGGTAGCGCCATCGGCACCGGCGACCTCATCGTCGGTGGCGCCGCAAGCCTGGACGCCAGCGCCGCACTTAGCCTGGGCAACAACATCGGCCTGAACGCCGACCTCACCCTCACCGGCAGCAACGCGCTGACCCTCGGTGGTTTAGTCAGCGGGACAGGAAAGTTGGTCAAGAACGGCAATGCCACCGTGACCTTGGACGGGATCAACACCTATGCTGGTGGCACCACGCTCAACGCGGGTGGCCTGGTGATAGGCAACGGCAGCGCCCTGGGGACCGGTGCCCTGACTGTGGCCGGCGCCGCCAGCCTGGACAACAGCGCGGTCGCTACCCTGGGCAACGACATCGCGCTCAACGCCAACCTGACCCTCGGCGGCAGCAACGACCTGACCCTGGGCGGTGTCATCAGCGGTACCGCAGGTCTGATCAAGAATGGCCTGGCCGACCTCACGCTGACCGGCAACAACACCTTCAGCGGTGCCGTCGACTTGCTCGGCGGCAGCCTCACCACCATAGGTACTGGCGCCCTCGGCAACAGCTCGGGCGTCAACGTCGGGGCGGGCGCCAGCCTGAACCTCGGTGCCAGTACCACGATCGGCGGCCTGAGCGGTGCCGGCGCGGTGAGCGTGGCGGGGGGCAGTGACCTGACGGTCGGCGGCAACAACCTCAACAGCGTTTTCAGCGGCGCCCTGGCCGGTAGCGGTGGCCTGATCAAGGCAGGTACCGGTGCTCTGGAGCTGTCCGGTGTGAACGTGCTTGGCGGCGCCACCACGGTCAATGGCGGCCTGCTCAATGTCAGCGGTTCGCTCGCCAGCTCCGGCGTACAGGTCAATGTCGGCGCCAGCCTGGGCGGCACCGGCAGTCTGCTGGGCGCGGTCGACATCGCCAACGGCGCACACCTGTTGGCCAACAGTGGCGCGACCCTCAATACCGGCGCGCTGACCCTGCACAGCGGCTCGATTCTCGACTTCGGCCTCGGCTCGCCCTCCACGGGCGGCACTGCCTTGGTCAACGTCAACGGCAACCTGACCCTCGACGGCACCCTCAACGTCACCGACCTCGGTGGCTTCGGCACCGGTATCTATCGGCTGTTCGACTACACCGGCGCGCTGGTCGACAACGGTCTGGTCGTTGGCTCGTTGCCGGGTAGCGTGCTGCCGGGCGATGTGCAGGTGCAGACTGCCATCGGCTCACAGATCAACCTGCTGGTGGGCGGTGCAACCGGCACCGTGCAATTCTGGGACGGTGGGCAAAGCGTGCCGAACGGTGTCATCGATGGTGGCACCGGCACCTGGAATGGCGCCAACACCAACTGGACCGACGTCAACGGAGTGCTCAACACCACTTGGGCCAATGACTTCGCGGTCTTCCAAGGCACTGCGGGCGATGTCACCGTGGTGGGCACCCAGGCCGCGACTGGCCTGCAATTCGTGACCAATGGTTATCGCCTGATCGGTGCCGGTGGCCTGGACCTGGTCAACGCCAGCAACGGTGCCTTTGCCGTGCGTGTCGACCCGGGCGTTACCGCGACGATCAACGTCGGCCTCTCCGGCAGCGGCCAACTGGCCAAGCTCGACACCGGCACCCTGGTGCTCAACGGCGCCAACAGCTACACCGGCGGGACGCTGCTCAACGGTGGCACCCTGGTAGTGGGCAACGACACCGCCCTGGGCACTGGCGCGATCAGCGCCGCAACGGGCACCACCCTGGACAGCAACACCGCAGTCACCCTTGGCAACGCCCTGGCCCTGAGTGGCGCGCTGACCATCGCAGGTAGCGCCGACCTTGGCTTGTCTGGCGTGGTATCGGGTGCCGGCAGCCTGGTCAAGAACGGCGCGGCCAACCTGACGCTGGGCAACGCCAACACCTACAGCGGCGGCACGACGCTCGGCGCCGGCACCCTGACCGTGGGCAACGACCTGGCCCTCGGCACAGGCGGCCTGAACGTCACTGGCGCTTCCAGCCTCGCCGCTACTGGCAGCGTGGCGCTGGCCAATACTGTAGCGCTGAACGCCAACCTGACTGTGCCAGGCACTGGCAACCTCACGCTCAACGGCGCACTCAGCGGCACCGGTGGGCTGATCAAGAACGGCACCGGCGTACTCACCCTGAACGGCAGCAACAGCCAGCAGGGCTCTACCAGCCTCAATGGTGGCACCCTGGTGGTTGGCAGCAATACCGCCCTGGGCACTGGCGCGCTGAATGCCGTAGGTGGCACTACCCTGAGTGCAGGCGCCAACGTGACCCTGGCCAATGCGCTCAACCTGGCGGGCAACCTCACCATCGCTGGCGCGCAGGACCTGGTGCTAGGCGGCAACATCAATGGTGTCGGCGGCCTGACCAAGACCGGCAGCGGCACACTCACCCTCAATGGCACCAATGGCAACCTGGGCAACACCAGTCTCAACGCGGGCACCTTGGTACTCGGCAACGCCAGCGCGCTCGGCCTCGGCCAGCTCAACGCGGCTGCGGGCACCACCCTGGATAGCAACTCGGCGCTCACTATCGGCAACACCGTCAATCTGGGCGGCAACCTCACCATCGCCGGCAGCAACGACCTGGGCCTGGGTGGGCTGGTCACGGGCGCTGGCAGCCTGACCAAGAATGGCGCCGGCAACCTCACCTTGAGTGGCCCCAACACCCTGTCCGGTGGCGTGACCCTCAACGCCGGCACCCTGACCCTGGGCAATAACTCGGCACTGGGCCTCGGCAACCTGACCGTCGGCGGCGCCAGCAACCTGGCTACTACTGGCCCCCTGATCGTGGCCAATCAGGTCACGCTCAACGACACCCTGACCCTGCCTGGTAACAACGACCTGGCCCTGAGCGGCGTGATCAGCGGTACTGGTGGGCTGACCAAGACCGGCACCGGCAACCTGATCCTCGGTGCCGGCAACACCTACCAAGGCACCACCACGCTCGCCGCAGGCACCCTGACCCTGGGCAACGGCAGCGCGCTGGGCGCTGGCAATCTTTCGGTCACCGGCAACAGCACCCTGGCCACCACCGGCGCCCTGCAAGTAGCCAACGCCATCGGCCTGGGCACGGGCGCTACCTTGGGCGTCAACAACGCCCAGACGCTGACCCTCGACGGGGTCATCAGCGGCGGCGGCGGCCTTAACAAGACCAGCACCGGTCAATTGGTGCTCAACGGCGCCAACAACTACACCGGCGGCACCTCGTTGCAAGCCGGCAGCCTGCTGCTGGGCAACGCCAGTGCCCTGGGCAGTGGCGCCCTGAACGTCACCGGCGCCGCAGCCCTCGACGCCAGCCAGGCTCTGGCTCTGGTCAACGCGGTCAACCTGACCGGTGGCAATCTTACCCTTGATGGCAGCCAGGCCCTCACCCTCAACGGTGTGGTTTCCGGCACCAACGGCCTGGTGAAGAACGGTGCCGCCAGCCTGACCCTCAACGGCAACAACACCTACAGCGGCGGCACCACGCTCAACGCCGGCACGCTGACCGTCGGCAGCAATACCGCGTTGGGCACCGGGGATCTGACCACAGGCGCCAATACCTCCCTCGATGCCAGCGCGAGCGCCGCCTTGGCCAACAATGTGCACCTGGGCGGCACGCTCAACCTGCCAGGCACCGCCGACCTGACCCTCAATGGCGTGCTCGACGGTGTCGGTGGCCTGAACAAGGCTGGCGCCAGCACCCTGACCCTCAATGGCGCCAACAACTACCTGGGTGGTACCACCCTGGGCGCCGGGCAACTGGTGGTGGGTAACGACAACGCGCTGGGGCAGGGCGCCCTGACCGTCGCCGGGGCTTCGACCCTGAGCAGCGGCGTCGCCAGCACCACCCTGGCCAACAACGTCACCCTCAACGCCGGCCTCACTGTCGCCGGCACCAACGACCTGACCCTCAACGGTGTGATCAACGGTACCGCTGGGCTGACCAAGAACGGCAGCGGCAACCTCACCCTCAACGGCAACAACGGCTACCAGGGCGGCACCGAGCTCAACGCCGGGCGCCTGACCCTCGGCAGCAGTGGCGCCCTGGGCACCGGCACCCTCAGCGTGACCGCCGACGCCACCCTGGCCAACAGCGCGCCGATGGCACTGGGCAACACCATCGCCCTGAGCAACGGCGCCAACCTGACCGTCGAGGCCGCCAACGCCCTGATCCTCAGTGGCGATCTGGGCGGCACAGGCAACCTGGTCAAGACCGGTGTCGACGACCTGACCCTGGTCGGCGTCAAGACTTTCACCGGCAACGTCGATATCCAGGCCGGCTCGCTCACCACGCTCGGCAGCGGCGTGCTGGCCAACGTCGACACCCTCAACATCGGTGCCAGTGGCCAGCTCAACCTCAACGGCAACACCAGCCTTGGTGCCCTCACCGGCAGCGGCAACGTCGATGTCGGCGTTGGCAGCACCCTGAACCTGGGCAGCAACAACGCCAGTACGACCTTCGGTGGCGCCCTCAGCGGCTTGGGCGGCCTGGCCAAAGATGGCACCGGTACTCTTACCCTTACCGGTACCAGCAACCTGGCTGACAACACGCAGGTCAACGCTGGCACCCTGAAAATCGATGGCAGCCTGGGCAGTAACCTGCTGACCGTCGCCAGCGGCGCAACCCTCACCGGCAGCGGCTCTGCCAATGCCTCGGTGGTGATCGACAACGGCGGCCACCTGGCAGGCCAGAGCGGCACCACCCTGGGCCTCGGTTCGCTGGTGCTCAACAGCGGATCGATCGTCGATGTCGGCCTGGCTTCGCCAGGCACTGGCGGCACCGCGCTGTTCAATGTCGGCGGCAACCTGACCCTCGACGGCACCCTCAACGTCAGCAATATCGGTGGCTTCGGCAACGGCGTGTACCGCTTGTTCGACTACGCCGGCGCGCTGACCGACAACGGTCTGGACTTCGGCACCCTGCCGCTGGGCGTGAGCCTTGGCGATGTGTCGCTGCAGACCGCCCTGGCCAACCAGATCAACCTGCTCGTCAGCTCCAGCGGCCTGAACATCCAGTTCTGGGACGGCAGCCAGACTGCCCCGAACGGCCAGGTCGATGGTGGCACCGGTGTGTGGAACGCCGGCAACACCAACTGGACCGACCTCAACGGCACCGTCAACACTACCTGGGGCAGCACCTTCGCGGTGTTCCAGGGCACGGCAGGTGACGTCACCGTCGACGGCAGCCAGAGCGTCAATGGCATGCAGTTCGTCAGCAACGGCTATCGCCTGCTGGCCGGAACCGCCGGCCTGCTCGATCTGGTCAATGGCAGCGGTGGCGATACCAGCGTGCGGGTCGATCCCGGCGTGATCGCGACCCTCGATGTCGGCCTGGGCGGTGTCGGCAAACTGAACAAGCTCGACACCGGCACCCTGGTGCTCAACGGCAACAACAGCTACAGCGGCGGCACCCAGCTCAGCGGCGGCACCCTGGTGCTGGGCAGCAACACCGCCCTCGGCACCGGCCTGCTGGACACTGCCAGTGGTACCACCCTGGACACCAACAAGAACGTGAGCCTGGCCAATGCGATCACCCTCGCCGGCCCGCTGAACCTGACCGGCAACAACGATCTGGCGCTCACCGGCAACATTGGCGGCGCCGGCAGCCTGGTCAAGGCCGGCAATGCGCAACTGGCCTTGTCCGGCAACAACAGCTACAGCGGCGGCACCGCGCTGAACGGCGGCACCCTGGTGGTAGGTTCCAACACCGCACTGGGTACCGGCGCGCTCGATGCGGCGGCAGGCACCAGCCTGGACAGCAGCCAGGCCGTGGCGCTGGCCAACAACGTCAACCTGGCCGGTAACCTCAACGTGCTGGGCGGCAATGACCTGAGCCTCGGCGGCACCGTCGCTGGCGCTGGCCGTCTGATCAAGTCCGGCATCGCGCGGTTCAGCCTGCTGGGCGGCAATACCTTCAGCGGCGGCACCGAGCTGCAGGCCGGCACCCTGGTGGTCGGCAACAACGGCGCGCTCGGCACTGGTGGCCTGGACGTGACCGGCAACGCCAACCTCGACAGCAGCGCTGCGGTCACGCTGGCCAATCCGGTCAGTGTCACCGGCATCCTCAACGTGCTGGGCAGCAACGACCTGCAACTGGCCGGTGTGCTCAGTGGCAACGGCGTGTTGAACAAGAACGGCCTGGCCGACTTCACCCTGTCGGGCAACAACACCTTCAGCGGTATCCTCAACATCCTCTCCGGCAGCCTGAGCACTATCGGCACCACCGCGCTGGGTACCCAGAGCGAGTTGAACGTCAGTGCAGGCGCCAGCCTTAATCTTGACGGCAACACCACGCTGGGCGAGATCGGTGGCACCGGCGCGATCCAGATCGCTGCGGGCAACAGCCTCAACGTCGAAGGCGGCGTGTTCGACGGCAACATCAGCGGCACCGGCACGCTCAATAAACTCGGCACCGGCACCCTGGCCCTGAGCAGCAGCAACAGCCATACCGGTAATACCAACGTGCAGGCCGGGGGCTTGAAGGTGGATGGATCGCTCGCCAGCAGCGCGGTCAACGTTGCCAGTGGGGCGACGCTGTCGGGTGCGGGCAGCCTCGGTGGGGCGGTGACCGTCGCCAGCGGCGGCAGCCTCGCAGCCACCAGCGGCACGACCCTGAGCGCGGGCAACCTGTCGCTGGATGCCGGTTCGAACTTCAACGCGGCGCTCGGCACGCCGACTGGCGGCAATTCGCCGTTGGTCAACGTATCCAACAACCTGACCCTTGGCGGCACCTTGAACGTCACTGATATCGGTGGCTTCGGTGCCGGTGTGTACCGCCTGTTCGCCTACGGCGGCAGTCTGATCAACAACGGCCTGGCCTTTGGCTCCACGCCCGTTCCAGTGACCGACCTGACGGTGCAGACGGCCATTGCCAACCAGGTCAACCTGGTGGTGGGCGGTGCCAGCAACGTGCTGTTCTGGGACGGCAGCCAGAGCGTGGCCAACGGCCTGATCGATGGCGGCAGCGGTACATGGGATGCCACCAATACCAACTGGACCGATGCCAACGGCGTGCTCAACACCACCTGGAACGACACCTTCGCCGTCTTCCAGGGCGCCACCGGCACCGTCACCGTGAACGGCAGCCACAGCATCACCGGCCTGCAGTTCATCACCGACGGCTATGTGCTCGATGCCGGGACGGGGGACGAGCTGCTCACCAGCACCAGCGGCACCACCAACCTGCGGGTAGACAGCGGCGTCACCGCCACCCTCAACGTCGCCCTCAACGGTGCCGGCAACGTGGCCAAGTACGATGCTGGCACCCTAGTGCTCAACGCCGCCAACGGCTACAGCGGCGGCACCGCGCTCAACGGCGGCACCCTGGTGGTCGGCAACGACAGTGCGCTGGGTAGCGGCACGCTGACGGCCGCCGCGGGCACCACCCTGGACAGCAACACCGCCGTCACCCTGGCCAACGCCGCAGTACTCAACGGCGCACTGGCCATCGGCGGCAGCAACGCGCTGACCCTCAACGGCGACATCAGCGGTGTCGGCGGGCTGGTCAAGAATGGCGCAGGCCTGCTGACCCTGGGCGGCAGCAACAGCTACGGCGGCGGCACCCAGATCAACGCGGGCACTGTGGTCGGCAACACCACCAGCCTGCAGGGTGCGATCCTCAACAACGCGGCGCTGACCTTCGAGCAGAACGCCAACGGCAGCTACACCGGCAACCTCACTGGCAGCGGGACGCTGACCAAGAACGGCAGCGGTGAACTGCTGCTGACCGGGGTCAATGGCTTGACCGGCGCCACCACCGTCAATGCCGGCAGCCTGCTGGTCAACGGACGCCTGGACAGCGCCACGGTACAGGTCGCTACCGGCGCTCGCCTGGGCGGCAGCGGCACCTATGCCGGGGCTGTGCAGATCGCCGACGGCGCCACCCTGGCCGCAGGCCAGAGCAGCACACCGTTGACGGTAGGCAGCCTGAACCTGAGTTCCGGCAGCGCCCTGGACTTCTCGCTCGGGGCGCCAGCGGCGTCCACTACGGTGGTCAAGGTCGACGGCAACCTGGTGCTCGACGGTACGCTGAACATCACCAATGCCGGCGGCTTCGGCACCGGCGTCTACCAGCTGTTCAACTATGGCGGCGCGCTGACCAACAACGGTCTGGTCTTCGGCGCTGTCCCCGGCAGCGTGGCACTGGGCGACCTGAGCCTGCAGACCGCCATCGCCAACCAGATCAACCTGGTGGTGCAGGGCGCGGGCGACCAGCTGCAGTTCTGGAACGGCGGCAAGACCAATCCGGACGGCAGCATTGGCGGCGGCAGCGGCACCTGGGGCCCTGGTACCAACTGGACCAACGCCAACGGCACCACTGGCGAAACTTGGAGCGATGCCTTCGCTGTGTTCGGTGGCCAGCCTGGCACCGTCACCGTGGTCGGCAATCAGTCGTTCAGCGGCATGCAGTTCCTCAGCGACGGCTACCAGGTGGTGCCGGGTACAGGTGGCAGCCTGACCCCGGTCAACGGCGCCGATGGCAGCCTGGCGCCGGTACGGGTCAACGCAGGTGCCAGCGCCGTGATCAGTGCGCCACTGGTTGGCACTGGCGGTATCGAAAAACTCGACGCTGGCACGCTGTTGCTGACCGGAGCCAACACCTACACCGGTGGCACCATTGTCAGCGGCGGCACCTTGGCCGGTAACACCACCAGCCTGCAAGGCAACATCACCAACAACGCCAACCTGGTGTTCGCGCAGGGCACCAACGGCACCTTCAACGGCACCCTCAGCGGCACCGGCACCACCACCAAGCAAGGGGCGGGCAGCCTGTTGCTGACCGGCAACCAGCCGTTCAGCGGCGCCTTCAACGTCAACCAGGGCACGCTGCAGGTCGGCAATGCCGACAACCCGGGCACCAACCTTGGCGCCCAGGTCACCGTGGCCAACGGCGCGGCGCTGACCGGCAACGGCACCGTCGCCAGCCTGACCAACCACGGCACCGTGCTGCCAGGGCCTGCGGGCAACCTCAATGTCAGTGGCAACTTCACCAACGCCAGTGACGGCAACCTGGTCATCGACCTGGGCACCGCCCCGGTGAACTACCTGAATGTCGGCGGCACCGCCAACCTGGGCGGCAGCCTGACGGTTGCCAACCTCTCCGGCGGCAACGGGCAGTACACCGTGGTCAGTGCAGCTGGCGGCATCAACGGCACCTTCGCTAGCAACAACCTGGTGAACTCGGCGTTCCTCAACAGCTCGATCGACTATGGCGCCAACCAGGTGACCCTGTCGGTCAGCCGCAACGGCAACTCGTTCGCCGATGTCGCTGCCTCCAGCAACCAGCGTGGTGTCGCCACGGCCCTGGAAAGCACCGGCGCGCCGACCAGCCTGCGCGACAACATCCTGCCGCTCGACCGTCAGGCCGCGCAGTCGGCGTTCGACAGCCTGTCCGGGGAAATCCACGCCAGCACCGCGACCGTGCTGATCGAGGATTCGCGCTACATCCGCGACGCGGTCAACGACCGTATGCGTCAACCGGATTGCAGCCGCGAGGACGACCCACGCCGCACCCTGGCGCCGACCGCCAACCAGCAGCTGACCAGCGAAGGTTGCCAGGGCCAGGCCGTGGGCTGGATCCGCGCCATCGGCGGCTGGGGTGACTACGACGGCAGCAGCAGCCATGCCAGCGTCGACCGTGACCTGTCGGGCTTCATGCTCGGTGTCGATCGTGCCCTGGACGATCAGTGGAAGGTCGGTATCGCTGCCGGGTACACCCGCAGCAGCATCGATGCCCACCGTCGTCAGTCGGACGCCAGCGTCGACAGCTACCACCTGGCCACCTACCTGGGTTACCAGATGGATGCCTTCGCCGCACGCCTGGGCGCCAGCTACACCTGGCACGACATCGATACCAAGCGCGATGTCCAGGTGGGCAGCTACGACGACCGCCTGAAAGCCAAGTACAAGGCACGCAGCGCCCAGGTGTTCGGCGAGGTGGGTTACGCCATCGACGCTGGCGGTATCGCCCTGGAGCCGTTCGCAGGCCTTGCCTACGTCAACTACGACAGCGACAGTGCCCGTGAGAAGGGTGGGGACGGTCGCCTGAAGGCCAGCGTCGATCAGGACGTGACCTTCTCCACCGTCGGGGTGCGCGCCGGCAAGCGTATCAAGCTGGACAACGGCAGCGAGATCACTCCGCGCCTGTCGGTCGGCTGGCGCCACGCGTTCGGCGATACCAAGCCCGATGCCGATGCACGCTTCATCGCCGGAGGTGCGAGCTTCAGCACCGAAGGGGTGCCGATCGCGCGGGATGCGGCGGTGGTCGAGGCGGGTGTCGACCTGGCCGTGGGCCAGAGCGGCAAGCTGGGCCTGGGTTACTCCGGGCAGTTGTCCAGCGAGAACCGCGACCATGGCGTGGTGCTGAGCTTCAGCATGGGCTTCTGATCGGTTGAACCACAGGGGCTGTTCTGCAGCCCCGTTACATAACAAGCCCGCACCACAAGACCGTGGGCGCGGGCTTTTTACGTGACGGAGCCTTCACCGCCACCTCGACTTACTTTCATCACGCCGCTGACGCTAGACTGTCATCTTCCCAAAGTCGGACAGGAGTCCCTGCGTGACCCACCCCCGCAGTTTCCCCAGCGACCTGTGCCTGGACAGCCCGCGCCTGCAACTGCGCCCCATGCGTCATGGCGATGCGGCGCAGTGGCTGGCGATCATGGCCGACCCGGAGGTCATGCGTTTCTGGCACCATGCCCCCTGGCAAGAACTGGCCGAGGCCGAAAGCGCCCTGGCCGCCGACCGTGAAGCCTATGCCGCCGGCACCCTGCTCAAGCTCGGCATGTACCGGCGCGACAACGGCGAGCTGATCGGCATGGTCCAGTTGTTCAATCTCGATGACGATTCGCGTCGCGGCGAGATCGGCTACTGCCTGGCCAAGGCCGTGCAAGGTCGGGGTTACATGGACGAGGCGCTGACCTGCTTCATCGACTATCTGGCCCACACCCTGCACATGCGCCGCCTGGAGGCGGAGATCGACCCGCGCAACCAAGGCTCGGCGCGCACCCTGGAGCGCCAGGGCTTCGTCCTCGAAGGCACGCTGCGCGCCCGCTGGTGCGTGGCGGGCGAGCTGTCCGACTCGGGGATTTACGGGCTGTTGCTGGAACCGCCTGTCGCCTGAGGCGCGGGTGCGGTAAGGTCGGGGTTTCGCCCGATCCGATGGAGCTTCGGTTGCCAGCCTACTACCTCAGTATCAGCCTGCTGCTTTACCTGCTTGGCCTGTGTTTCGACGGCGTCCTGATGGGGGCCGGGCGGCACATGCCCGCTTTGCAGATGCTGCTCTACGGCCCCTGGGGCGTGGCATTCGAGCTGTACCAGTGGTTCGCCAACCCCCTGATGGCGCTGGCGGTCCTGAGCCATCGGCGCTTGCGGCGACTGTCGCTGCTGTTCGGTCTGCTCGCGCTGTACCTGGCCGCAAGCAGCCTTGGCCTCGAGCGGCTACCCGACAACCGCAGCTACGCGTTCCACGATGTCACAGGTTTCGGTGCCGGGTTCTACCTGTGGTCGCTGTCGATCCTGACCTTCTGCGCGGGCCAGGCCTGGTGGTGCTGGAAGGCCCGCAAGGCCGACGACATGCCAGGTTGGCACTGGCTGGACGTGGCCCTGATCGCGGCGCTCGGGGTGATGCTGTATGCCGCAACGCAGATGCCCTCGCTGCGCTTCGAGGTGGATCAGGTGCTGATGCCGCCCGAGCCTGCACAAAGCTTGTAGAGCCCTGGCCTCAGGCGCTGCGCGCCGTGCCCCACTGCACCACCAGCATGCCCCCGACGATCATCGCCACCCCCAGCAGCCGTGGCAGGTTCACGGGTTTCTCCGGCAGGCCCATCAAGCCGAACTGGTCGATCAGCAACGACGACAGCACCTGCCCGGCGATCACGCAGACGATGAACCCCGCCGCGCCCAGGCGTGGCGTCAGCACCAACGCGGCGGTGATGTAGATCACCCCGGCGACGCCCCCCAGCCAGGCCCACCAGGGTGCCTGGGCCAGGTTCTGCAGCTGTGGCATGGGCGCGCGCATCAGCAGCAGCGCTGGCACCAGCATCATCAGGCTGACCAGCAGCGAAACCCCCGCCGCCCACAACGGGTGCCCGAGCAAGCGCCCCAATGCAGCATTGCTGCCAGCCTGAAAAGGCACCGCCGCTCCGGCGAGCAGGGCGACGAGCAAGGGCAGGACGGCGGACAAGGCAAAGACGTTGGGCATGGCGTGAGCTCCTGTGGATAACCTTGGCCCAGTCTCTTGTATGCGCTTAAATGATGGAAATTCGAATTCTGCACAGGCTGTATTCGCCATATGGATGACCTGCGTCGCATCGATCTCAACCTGCTGCTGACCCTGCATGCCTTGCTCAGCGAGCAGCACGTCTCGCGCGCGGCGCTGCGTTTGCACCGCAGCCAGCCGGCGGTGAGCCATGCCTTGGCGCAACTGCGCGACATCTTCGCCGACCCGCTGCTGGTGCGTCGTGGCGCCCGCCTGGTACTGAGCCCTCGCGCCCAGGCCCTGCGCGATCCGCTGCAGCAGGCGCTGGCGCAGCTCGACGGGCTGCTGGGCAGCCCGGGGTTCGAGCCGGGCAAGGCGCGCCGCACCTTTCGCCTGGCGATGTCCGACTATGGCGCCCAGGTGGTCCTCCCTGCGTTGATGCGCGAGCTGCGCACCCTGGCACCGCAAATCGATCTGGTCATCTCCCAGGGCAGCCGCGAAGCGATGCTCGGGCAGTTGATCGACGGGGAGGTCGACCTGGCGCTTGGGGTGTTTCCCGAGTTGCCCTCGGAGGTCCATGAGCAGGGCTTGTTCGAGGAGTCGTTTGTCTGTGTGGCCGATCGCAGCAGCCTGCCAGCACGTGGCGGCCTGACTCTGGACACCTGGCTGGCGCGCCCGCATGTACTGGTGGCGGTACGTCCTGGCATCGACAACGAGATCGACCAGGCACTCAAGGCTCTTGGTGTCCGTCGGCGCATTGCCCTTACTCTGCCGCATTGGGGCGTGGCCCAGACCGTGCTGGCCGGGACCGACCTGGTGTTGACCGTGGCCCGGCGCAGTCTGGCAGCAAGCCCGCCAGGCAAGGCCCTGCGGGTCTTCGAGCCGCCGCTGCCGATCAGCGCGTTCAGCTTTGCCCAAGCCTGGCATGCCCGGCGCGAGGGCGATGCTGGGCATCAGTGGTTGCGCGAGCTGATCCATCGCCACTGCCAGGGCTGGCATTCACCTGCGTAGGACGGGTCCGATTTCACAGGGTTACAGGGGCCTTGCGGCGTACTTGCTGCTAGGCTGGCAATCTTTCCGATCAGAGGGTTCTCTTCGATGTTCAAGCATTCCCTGGCAGCCGTCGTTGCCGCGCTGGTATTCGCCTCGCAGGCCCAGGCCGACGAGAACTCCCCCGCCTATACCCAATGCATGGACAACGCCTCCAGCACCGTTGCGATGAGTGCCTGCATCAAGGATGAAACCAAGTTGCAGGATGATCGCCTCAACCGGGTCTACAAGCAGTTGCTCGGCAAGCTCGAGGCGCCGCAGCAGAAAAGCCTGCGCGAAGTGCAGCGCGACTGGATCAGCTTCCGCGACAAGAACTGCAAGTTCCACGTGCAGGCCAGCGGCGGGACCCTGGCGCAACTCGAAGGCGGCATGTGCGTACTGGACATGACCCGCGAGCGCGCCGCGGAGCTGGAGCGGATTCTCAGCCCCGGGCAGTGAATGGTCTCGAACCCTGTAGGAGCGGGCTTGCCCGCGAAAAATACACCGCGCTGCCTGGCACGGGCTACGCCCGTGTTCGCGGCGGTTCGGCGCCCCGACAAGCCCGCTCCCACAGGGGGGGGCTGGCCTTTAGATTTTGAGCAAGACAGTTGCTCCTACAGGTATCGCACCGGCAGAGTCGGTGCCATGCCCCACGAGGCAATCAGCGCCGGCGCAGCGCCCGTGCTTTCAGGTACTCCCGTACCTCGAGCGCGTCACCGGCAAACTCGATCCTGCCCGACTTCGCCTCACGCTGGTACGCATACATCGGGTCGTAGTACTCGTTGAGCAGACCCTCGATCCAGCCTCGGTGCAGATCCACCTCACCGCTGTGCAACTGCACCTGCAGCGCCTGCTCCAGCAGCGCATACAGCCGCTGGAAGCGTTCGCCCCCCAGACGCTTGTGGATATTGCCCATGCTCTGACGCAGGCGCTCGGCAAACAGGCGGCGCCCATCCTCTTCGCCATGCAGGGCAACGAATTCGGCACACAGGTTGATCACGTAGTCGCGCAGGATGCGCTCGACGCGATGGGCAAAACTGTCTTCCAGCCACACCAGCGGATACTGCTGCATGCCTTGGTACAGCGCCAGCGGCACCGAGCAGCTGCCGACCATCCGCCCCTCGTCCTCCAGCACGAACTGCTGCATGCCCCGCGCGCGCTTCTTGAGCATATCGATGGCCAGGCGGTTCTCGAAGTCGATCGGTGCCGGTTGCGCGGTGGCGCGCTTGCCGAAGCTCGAACCCCGGTGGTTGGCGTGGCCTTCGAGGTCGAGCACGTTGTCCAGTTGCAGCAGCACGTCGGTCTTGCCGGTGCCGGTCAGGCCGCCCAGCAGCACGAAGTCGCATTGCTCGACTGCCTGTTGGGTGGTGTCCATCAGGAAGGTCCGCAGGGCCTTGTAGCCGCCTTTGACCCGCGGATAGTCGATGCCCACGTCTTTCAGCCAGCCCTGGACGATCTGCGAGCGCAGGCCGCCACGAAAACAGTACAGATACCCTTGGGGGTTGGCCTGGGCGAATGCGGCCCAGGCTTCCAGGCGCGCCTGCTTGACCGCGCCGCTGACCAGTTGGTGGCCCAGGGCGATGGCTGCGCTTTGGCCCTGATGCTTGTAGCAGGTGCCAACCTTCTGCCGCTCCTGGTCGTTCATCAGCGGCAGGTTGATGGCGCTGGGGAAGGCACCCTTGGCAAACTCGACCGGTGCACGCATGTCCATCATCGGCGCATCGTCGAGGAACAGCTGTTTGAAGTCGGTGCAGTCGGGGCGCATCAAATCACCTCGACTGCGTAGGTCTGTCGCTCGACCAGTGTGCCGATCGGCGACAGGTCCAGGCCCAGTTCAGCGGCGACCCCCAGAAACTCCGCCTCACCCTCGGGACTCACGGCTACCAGCAGGCCACCACTGGTCTGCGGGTCGCACAGCAGGTGCTTCTGCTCATCGCTCAGGGTGCCGATCTTGTGGCCATAGCTGTCGTGGTTGCGCAGCGTACCGCCGGGAATGCAGCCCTCGGCCAGGTAGTGATCCACACCCGGCAGGCGCGGTACGGCCTCGAACTGCAGGCGCGCGGTCAGGCCGCTGCCTTCGGCGACTTCGACCAGATGGCCGAGCAGGCCGAAGCCGGTCACGTCGGTCATCGCCTTGACCCCGTCGAGCTTGCCGAAGCGGCTGCCGGGTGTGTTCAGGGTGCACATCCAGTCGCGCGCCAGGCCTTGGTCCTGTTCACGCAGCTTGGACTTTTTCTCGGCGGTGGTGAGGATGCCGATACCCAGTGGCTTGGTCAGGTACAGCGTGCAGCCGGCGGTCGCGGTGTCGTTGCGCTTGAGATTGCGCTTGCCGACCACGCCGGTCACCGCGAGGCCGAAGATTGGCTCGGGCGCATCGATGGAGTGGCCGCCGGCCAGTGGAATGCCCGCTTCGGCGCAGACCGCACGGCCACCACGGATCACCTCGCGGGCAACCTCAGGCGGCAACACGTTGACTGGCCAGCCGAGGATGGCGATGGCCATCAGCGGGTCGCCACCCATGGCGTAGATGTCGCTGATGGCGTTGGTCGCGGCGATACGGCCGAAGTCGTACGGATCGTCGACGATGGGCATGAAGAAGTCGGTGGTCGAGACCACCCCGCGCTCGTCGTCCAGAGCGTACACGGCAGCGTCGTCACGCGAGGCGTTGCCGACCCAGAGCTTGGGGTCCAGCGCCTGGCTGCCGCTTTCGGCAAGGATCACATCCAGCACCTTGGGGGAGATCTTGCAGCCACAGCCTGCGCCGTGGCTGTACTGGGTCAGGCGAATCGGCTCGCTCATTAGGCACCTCGGGGTCCAATTGTTGCGCGATTGTAGCAAAGCTGGCCTTTGCGCCATCGGCTCTTATAATTCCCGCAGTCGGTGCGTCGCCGGCACTTTCCCCGCTATTGAACCGGAGAACTCCCATGCTCAAACGCCCCTTGGCGCTCGCCGCCGGCCTCGTGCTGTCCTGCTGCGCCGTCATCGCACAGGCCGCCGACACTTTGCGGGTCAGCGCTATTCCCGACGAAGCGCCGACCGAACTGCTGCGCAAGTTCAAGCCGCTGGGTGAATACCTCGAGCAGCAACTGGGCATGAAGGTGCAGTTCGTACCGGTCGCCGACTACCCGGCGGTGGTCGAGTCGCTGGCCAGCAATCGCCTGGACCTGGCCTGGCTGGGGGGCTTCACCTTCGTCCAGGTGCACCTGAAGGATCCGACCGCCACTCCGCTGGTGCAGCGTGAGCAGGATGCGCAGTTCACCAGCAAGTTCATCACCGCCAACCCGGACGTGAAGAGCCTGGCCGACCTGAAGGGCAAGACTTTTGCCTTCGGTTCGATCTCCTCGACGTCCGGCAGCCTGATGCCGCGCTATTTCATGCTCAAGCAAGACAACATCAAGCCTGAAGGCTACTTCAGTCGGGTCGCCTATTCCGGTGCACACGACGCCACCGTGGCCTGGGTTCAGGCGGGCAAGGTCGATGCCGGCGTGCTCAACGCCAGCGTCTGGCAGAAGCTGATCGATGCGGGCAAGGTCGACACCAGCAAGGTGAAGGTGTTTGCCACCACGCCGACCTACTACGATTACAACTGGACCGTGCGCGGCAACATGGACCCGGCCCTGAAAGACAAGATCAAGCAAGCCTTCCTCGCCCTCGACCCGGCCAAGCCCGAGCATAAGGCGATCCTCGACCTGCAAGCGGCCAGCCGCTTCATCGAAACCAAACCCGAAAACTACGCCGGCACCGAACAGGCTGCCCGTGAGGCCGGCTTGCTCAAGTGAGTATTCAACTGCACGCGGCAGGGCTTCGGCATGGTCAGGTACGCGCCCTCGAAGACGTGAGCCTGCGCATCGACAAGGGCGAGCGGGTGGCGGTGATCGGGCCATCGGGAGCGGGCAAGTCCAGCCTGCTGCACCTGATGGCCACGGCCGTGCAGCCCGGCGCCGGGCACCTGGAGTTGCTTGGCGCACAGCCCTGGGCATTGTCGGCGGGTGCGCGGCAGCGCCTGCGGGCGCGGGTCGCGCTGGTGCACCAGGCGCCGCCGCTGCCGCCGCGCCAGCGGGTGGTCACCGCCGTCCTGGCCGGGCGCCTTAGCCAGTGGGGCACCTTGCGCGGCCTGCTCAATCTGCTGCACCCCAGCGATGTGCCGGGCGCGCGACAGGTGCTGGCGGAGTTGGGGCTGGCCGACAAGCTGTTCGTGCAGTGCGGGCAGTTGTCCGGTGGCCAGTTGCAAAGGGTGGGTATCGCCCGGGCGTTGTATCAACAACCTGAAGTACTGCTGGCCGACGAACCCGTCTCGGCGATGGACCCGGTGCTGGCTGATCACAGCCTGGCCCTGCTCAATCGCCACGCGCAAACCCATGGCGTGACACTGGTCGCCAGCCTGCATGCCGTGGAGCTGGCGCTCGCGCATTTCCCCCGGGTGATTGGCATCCGCGAAGGGCGCGTGGTGTTCGATTGCCCGGCAGTGGCGGTGACCGATGCCTTGCTCGACGCCCTCTACGCCAATGAGCAACTGGCGTCGCCAACGACCGTGGGGCCGACGCTGACGGTGCAGATCCCGCGATGCTGAAGACCGATGCCCGCGACCCTGCGGCGTTGCCACGTCTGTTGCTGACGCTGTTGTGCCTGGCCCTGTTGTGGCCGGGCGTGCAGTTGAGCGAACTCGACCCCGGGGTGCTGTTGCAGGCCGAGAACCGTCAACAGATGGCAAGCTTCGTTGGCGCCTTCTGGCCACCGGCCCATGACCGGGACTTTCTGGCGTTGCTGTTCGAGGCCACCCTGCAGACGCTTGCCGTGGCCACTGCCGGCATGACCCTGGCATTGCTGCTGGCCATCCCCGCCAGCCTGCTGGGCAGCCGGGCATTGTCGTTGAGGGCGGCATCCCGCGCGGGTCGCCCCGGGCCTTGGTCGCGGCTGGTGCGCATGCCGGTACGCGGCCTGCTGGTGTTCCTGCGCAGCGTGCCGGAGATCGTCTGGGCGCTGTTGTTCGTGCGCGCCGTGGGGCTGGGACCGACGGCGGGGGTACTGGCCATCGCCATCACCTACAGCGGCATGCTTGGCAAGGTCTATGCCGAAATCTTCGAGTCGGTGGACCAGCGCCCGGCCCACGCCTTGATGCAGGCCGGCAGCGGACGGCTGAGTGCGTTCTGCTATGGCATCCTGCCGGTGGCGGCGGCGGAGGTGGTGTCCTACACGGTCTATCGCTGGGAATGCGCGGTGCGGGCTTCGGTGGTGATGGGCTTTGTCGGTGCTGGCGGGCTGGGGCAGCAGATCGACCTGTCGATGCGCATGTTCGCTGGCGCCGAGGTGGCGAGCATGCTGCTGGCGTTTCTCGTACTGGTGACCCTGGCCGATGTGTTGAGCCGCGTGTTGCGCGGGAGGCTGGCATGATCCGGGCGATCAACCTGCTGGTGATCGTCGCCATCGTCGCGGCGGTGGTGGCGTCGTTCGCCTACCTGGAACTCGACCTTGCGGCCGTCGTCGGCAATGGTGGATTGGCGCAGATGGGCGAGTACGCCTCGCGCTTCCTGAGCCCCGACCTGTCCCCCGAGCATCTGCGTGCCGTGGGCCGTGGTGCATTGGAAACCCTGGCGATGTCGGGGCTGGGCACCTTGCTGGCGATGGTGCTTGGCCTGCTGCTGGCATTGCCCGCGGCCGGGCGCTTCGGCTGGCCGCTGCAGGGGGCGGCGCGCTTGCTGCTCAATGCCCTGCGGGCTATCCCTGAGCTGGTGTGGGCGGCCTTGACCGTGCTGGCAGCCGGGCTCGGGCCCAATGCCGGCACCCTGGCCCTGGCGCTGCACACGGCAGGCGTGCTGGGGCGCCTGTTCGCCGAGGCGCTGGAGAACGCGCCCGCAGAGCCGGCGGCGGCGATCCGCTTGCAGGGCGGCAGCCAGGTCGCAGCGTTCTGCTTCGGCACCTTGCCCAATCTGTGGCCGCAGTTGCTGGCCTACAGCCTGTATCGCTGGGAGAACAATATCCGCATGGCCAGTGTGCTGGGCTTCGTTGGTGCGGGCGGGTTGGGGCAGATGCTCTACACCACCCTCAGCCTGTTCCAGGAAGCCCAGGCCAGCACGGTGATCATCGGCATGCTGGCGCTGGTGTTGCTGGTGGATGCCTTCAGCGATGTGCTGCGCCAGCGCTATGTGCGGGCCTGAGCACTCTCCGTAAGCGTGGCGATTCGCTGGCTACTGTGGGGATGGCACCGGCTTTGCCGGTGATCGCGGGACAAGCCCGCTCCCACACATCGACCTCAATCCACCCATTCCCCACACTGCGCCTCACGCTGCATCGACTCCAGGTTCCGTTCGATGGTCTCGCAGATCGTGTCCATCGGAATCTGGTGCTCGCTGCGTCGAAACGGGCTCTGCAGGTCGGTGCCGATCCGCTCGATCGCCAGCAGCATGAAGCCCACCACCGTCGAAGCCAGCGGCGTGAACCACTCCAGCGACTCCACCAGCCCGATCGGCACGATCACGCAGAACAGCGTGATGAACAACCGCGGAAAATACACGTAAGGGTAGGGCAGTGGCGTATTGGCGATTCGCTCCATCCCGCCCTGGGCGTTGGACAGGTCCACCAGCGTCGACTCCAGCCGCGCCAGGCGAATGCTGTCCAGCCGCCCGGCCTTGTATTCGCGTGCCAGCAAGGCGGCGGAGCCGGCGAGGATGTCGTTGGCGAAGTTGTTCGAACCATTGCGCCGCTCGAACTCGTGATGCGGGATGAACGCCATCAGCTCCGGCGGGCACGGCTCGTTCTTCAGGTTCGCTGCCAGGCAGTTCACATAGGCCACATGCCGACGCAGCAAGGTCGCCTTGACCGGGTTGAGCCCGTCATCTGGATCGTCTACCAGCGTCAGCACCTGCCGCGCAAAGCTGCGTGAACTGTTCACCATCGCCCCCCACAGCGTGCGCGCCTCCCACCAGCGGTTGTAGGCACTGCTGTTGCGAAAGCTCACCAGCACCACCAGCGCCGAACCCAATAGCGTCAGCGGGATCAGCGGCAGGCTGAACTTGCTGTTGAAGAACAGCATGAAGTCGATGGTGACCAGGATGTCCCACACCAGCAGCCACAGCAGCGACCAGCCGATGTAGTTGAAGGTCTTGAGGACCAGGCGGTACTTGCGCACGAGGTAGTTTTTCACGCAGGGATCTCTTCGTGGAGCGGATGAAGGATCCGACGTCGGGGGCGGGGCAAGGTTCGGTGGACTGGATGTTACTGGACGTGTTTCTCGCGAGGTCGAGACGGAATTGACCCGACGGTTAGTGTATTTCGTCCAGCACGTTTGAAGTCCTGTTTTCGATAGTGGCACAATGCTCGAACGCCGACCCCCAGGGCATTTTCCCGCCTGGCTGCCTGTCCGGTGCATTCAAGGACAGTCCATTTTTTCGGTGAGCCCTCGATGATCGAGCGAACGGGTAAGGGTCTTTCCTTCGCCAAACGCATGTACCCACCCCGCGCCATTGGCACCGGGCTGGGGTTCTTCTGTGTGCTGATCGGCATCTGGCCGCTGCAGCCGGCCTGGTGGACCTGGGCCTTGCTCGCGCTGCACGGCTTCGTCTGGCCGCACGTCGCTTATCAGCTGGCCCGGTTGTCGAAGCAGCCCTTTCGCGCCGAGCAACGCAACCTGGTGTTCGATGGCTTTGCAGGAGGCTGCTGGGCTGGCGTCATGGGGCTCAACCCGCTGCCGAGCGTGATCATCCTGTCGATGATCGCCATGGACAAGATCGCTGCTGGCGGCTGGCACATGCTCGGCAAGACCTTCCTCGCCCAGGCGCTGGGCATTGGCCTGGGGCTCTGGTTGTACGCGCCACCGCTATTCCCGCCTACCAGCCAGGCGCAGATGCTTGCGTGCCTGCCGATCCTGCTGATCTACCCCATGGCCATCGGCCTGATCTGCTATCAAGTCACCGTCCAGCTCGCCCAGCACAAACGCACCTTGGCGCGCCTGAGCCAGACCGACAGCCTCACCGGCCTGATCAACCACGGCGCCTGGAAAGACCTGCTGCTGCGCGAATTCCAGCGTTGCCGCCGCGACAATCAGGCCAATGTGCTGGCACTGATCGACATCGACCATTTCAAGCAGATCAACGACCGTCACGGCCACCTGATGGGCGACGACATCCTGCGCACCCTCAGCGCGTTCCTGCCGACCCACCTGCGCAAGAGCGACCCGGTGGCGCGCTATGGCGGTGACGAGTTCTGCGTGATGCTGCCCGGCGTCAGCGTGGCGCAGGCCGAAGAAGTGCTCGAGCGGCTGCGCGAGGCGGTGGAGTGTTATCGCCATCCTGAATTGCCGGAGCAGGGGTTGAGCCTGAGCATCGGCATCGCGCCTTTTGGCGGGCATCTTCAGAGCGCCGAGGCCTGGTTGCATGAGGCGGATATGGCGCTGTACCAGGCCAAGAGTGCGGGGCGAAATCGGATTGTAGTGGCGGGGCGGTATGGGGCGTTGGTGTAACACCAGCACATAGCTGCGATGTGTTGGTTTTGAGTTTGCTCAGCAGGTCGACCTCTTTCGACCCGCGCAGCTCAAAAATAAACGGACGCCAATAATCCGATTGTTTTCGATAAGCAGGCTCTTCAGCTATGCCTAGGCGTACCCAATCCTATGGATAAACGGATTTAATCGTCCGTTTATTTTAATTAGTCGGACATATTTGGCCGCTTATGGAAAGATTTTTTCCGGTAGATTGTGACGCAAGCCTCCAGCGTATAGGGCTTCTAGTCAAAACGGCGCGCCTGGAGCAGGGTGTCCGGCAACTGGATGTCGTCAGTAGACTTGGCGTTACCGAGAAGATGCTGCGTCGCATCGAACGTGGTGATCCATCCGTCAGTGTCAGATCGTTGATGCTCGTGTTGTGGAACCTTGGTCTCACAGACAAGGTTTTCCGTCCTCTGGAGGACGCTTCAGTCTCCTTCGTTGAGTTGAAGGACGAGACCAGTGGCCGCCGAGCGCGCAGACGTCGCGCCAAGCCGGAGGACTTCTGATGCCCAGTGCCTACATCTACATGGAGCACCCCAGACCGGTGAGGTTCTGACGCTTGGGCGCCTGACCTTGAATGGCAACCGCCCTGGCGAGTTCATCTATTCTCCCGCCGCGCAGGATGAGGCGGACCCGGTTGCCGGTTGGGCTGATGAGTTGAAGGAGTACTACGCGGACTTTCTGCAAGGCAAGGTGCTGGAACTGGCGCGCAATGCGACCACCGCACAGAGGATTCTGGGCTGAGCGTCAATGGCGGGCTGCATGCGGAAAAATCCGACTGATATTTGGGATGTGTACTGCTGATCTGGTAAGTGGCAAACGGTTAGAACTGGCGTTTCGACGCTGGAATGTTTGCCATGGAAAAGCTGGTCCGGTGGACCAAGGTGCAAACGGAGCATCTTGCGCAAATTGAAAGCCCAACATTTGCCAGACGCAGGGTTGAAAGCGCTCTTCGGCATGATGAGTATCTTGTTGGCCTTGATGAGCTGATCCGATCCTGTACTCATTCATCTCCTCTGCGAGCTGGTACGTCTTGCACTGAAACCTTGCTAGCACACGTCGAGCACGGGCGATGGCTGTTAATTACTCCTAGGCCGCTCAGGCCTTTCGTCTCCGGTGGACTTGGCCATTACCCGCATTTGTCATGGTGCCAATCCAGGTTGTCCTAGCACCTCCGTGTTGCATGAAGGTCCTGGAAAATGGCGAACAGTAGATATCAGTGTTGATATGGGAAAAAGTGCCTTGGCCTTCGCTGCCAACCTCCTGGTGTCTCGCGGTGAAGACCGAATGTTCTTGTCTGAAGGCAAGGATTACTCGAATACGGTTCGAACGATCACACAGAGATGGACTCCGCTGGAGGAGCATGAATTGCGGATGTCGCTTCGCTCAACCAAACGTAACTATGGCGAAATTCGGCACATTAGACAGGTTTATGTCGAGGCTGATGATCATTGGCCTGTTGACGGTAAGTCTTGGCATTGGCGACCTGTCGTCGCGGACACTATCTATGAACAGAAAGGAGGTGTTTTTTGGCCCTGATGAACGATCGTCTTCAGCGATTCACCCAATTATGCTGGGGCGCGATGGATGCGCTCATCATCGTGCTCTACGCAGTCGCCAGCATTCGCCGTGGTCGGATTCCATTTTGGGATGATCTGCAAAGCATTGTGGCCTTGTCACGCGAGCATGGTGAGTTGGCATTGTTTATCGGCCTTACAGGCGTAGCGGTGCATCTCTCGGTAGTCGCCAGTGGTTTGCTGTTTATCAAAGGTGTGCGTGTTGCGGCCTATGTCGGCCTGGCCCAGGCGCCATTTCGAATGATCCTGCTTCCCTCGATACCTATCGCCTTCCTATGGCCCAACGTCCTTGTTACGCCAGCACCCTGGCTGCTTTTTCTACTGGGAGTTGTCGCGGAAGCCGTTAAAGTGTGGAGTTTGGTACTGCTGGTGCGAAGCCAGCGGTTCGCCCAAGCGACTGAATCACAGCCTGTGTAGCCGATGCGACTCAATAGGCCGGGGCTACGTGCAGCCCCACCTATCGACAATGCGGCTCTGACCTAGCGGCTTTCCCGTCCGCGCCCTATCTCCACGTCATCCATCACCGCCTTGACCATGTCGCACAGCAAGTGCGCTGCCCAGCCCAGGTCGGCCTCGCCGTCGGTGGAGGCGAGCAAGGTCATGCGCTTGGCGCAGGCCATCATCGCCGAGGCCTGTTCCATTGCCAGTTTCGAATCATGTCCGGGCTCGACCCGGAACAGCGGCTTGTCGCCATCGCCGTAACCGAACCCGGTGACGCCTGCAGTGGTATCGCTCATCTCCGATGCTCCTTCAGTGACGGACCTGGATCCTGCTCAGTGCGGTTTCCGCCAGCGTCAGTGCGGCATCGACTTCGTGGGCGGTGGCGATGGTCAGGGGCTGGGCGGGGGAGCCGAGGGTGAGGGCGGTGCTGTGATGGGTGATGGCTAGGGCGCAGGTGAGGTGTTCGATGATTTGGAGGACGAGGTCTTCGAGGGCGTGGGGATTTTCGTGGGAGAAAGGGGGATCGGGGACGATCTTTAACATGGTGAACTCCTCGCTGATGAAGGGACCACCACCATTGCTGTCAAACAAGAGGGTGGCAGCTGTAAGCAGGTTGACAGACCGGTCAGCAAGGAAACCCGGCGCACCCGAAGGTGCCCCACCTACAGCCGCCATAAAAGCGAAGCCGTGTGAGTTGCAATGCTGATTCGGCCTGTCATAGCCGGTCGTTGATGAGCAACGACCGGGCGAGACTAGAACGCGCCCCATGGCACCGCAACGGCTTTAGGCGGCCGAGAGTATGTTTGGGAAACGGACTACAGGGAATGGGGAAAAACTGAAAATCGAGCCACTTATCCACAACGAAAAAAGCTGCGCCCAAGCTAATCTAGGGCAACTTCCCGCCCAGGTAGAGCCCCCATGTCCATCGCCGACAATCTGATTGCCTTCACGCTCGCGGCTACCCTGCTGACGATAACCCCCGGCCTCGACACCGCCCTGATTCTCAGAACCTCCGCCGTCGAAGGACGCAAGCAGGGACTGCGCGCGGCCCTGGGCATCAACGCCGGTTGCCTGCTTTGGGGCGCGGCGGTCGCCTTCGGCCTTGGCGCATTGATCGCCGTCTCCGAGCTGGCGTACGACATCCTCAAGTACTGTGGCGCTGCCTATCTGGCATGGTTGGGCGTGAACATGCTCCTGCGCCCACGCCAGTCGCTGGCGCCTGCCGAGGCTGAGGGGAGACCGGCAGCGAACTGGTTTCTCAAGGGCATGATGGGCAATCTGCTCAATCCCAAGGTCGGGATTTTCTACGTGTCGTTCCTGCCGCAATTCATTCCGCAAGGCCAGCCATTGATTGCATGGACCTTCGGGCTTGTGGGCATTCATGTGCTGCTGGGGTTGATCTGGGCGGTGGGGTTGATCAGTGCGACACAATCCATGGCGGGTGTGCTGCGCAAAGGGAAAGTGATTCAGTGGATGGATCGGGTGACTGGAATGGTGTTTGTGTTGTTTGCGGCGCGGCTGGCGTTGAGTCGGCGCTGAGGTGGGCTGTGATTTTGCTGATATTCCAAGGGTAAGCGTGGTAAGTGCTTAAACAGGGTTATTGCTTGCAGAGCTCCAAGAACTTTGGATCGCCAAAACCTAGTTAAAAAAAGAACCGACCCTTTGGTCGGTTCTTCATGGCGTCGCAGTATTGGCATAGACCATTCGATTTGAGCTTGAGAAAAACAAACTCAAAGCTTTATCGACTATGGGTCAGGCGTGGGCTGTTTCTTTTTCTGGGACCAGTCGCACCTCGACGCGCTGACCAAGCGCGCGGGCAGCGCTAGCCAGGGTCGCCAAAGTCATTCCTGGATCGTCCTGATCGAGCGCTCGATCTACTGCAGTACGGCTGGTATGCATGCGCGTGGCCAGTGCTTTCTTCGTCATCTTCTGGCGCTTCATGGCTTCAGCGATCTGCCAAGAGATGACTCGCTTGAGGGCAGCAGCAGACACTTCTTCTGCGAGCCCTTGCTCTGCAAGGAAATCATCGAAGTCGGAGCCAATGTGCTGGTTCATTGCTTGTTCCTCTTGAGTGTTGCTTTGCGCTTCCTGGCAGTGGCCAGGTCGGACGCCGGTGTTTTCTCACTTTTTTTGATGAAGCCGTGAAGCAGGACCATGGCCTGACCTTCTACCGCAAACAAAACCCTGGCGATGCTATCGACCAGGTTCGTCCTTACTTCCCAGAGCCCTGGCTCCATCTTGCGTACGACAGGCATCCCGATCGGCCACCCAAGCTGCACGGTCTTGATGTCGACTCCAATGAGTCGGCGACTTGCACGGTCCAGTTCTGTCAGCCATTCACGCACGGGTTCATTTCCTGCCTCCGTGCGGAAAAATTTGACTTCCAGCTTGATAAGGGGGTCGTCCATGAACGGGATTGTACCAAAAAAGGTGCACAAATCAACTGGTCAGGTAACTGGAGGACAATGGTAGGTTTGCACTGACAACAGACACAAAAAAACCGGCTCGTTGGCCGGTTTTTTGTCGTTCCAGGTCTGGTAGGGACCGCTTGGAACTATGTGATGGTGCCCCGAGGGAGACTCGAACTCCCACTCCTTTCGAAAACGGATTTTGAATCCGCCGCGTCTACCAATTCCGCCATCAGGGCTTGTGGCGCCGCAGTATAGAGAGGCTCCTGCAGTCGGTCAATCGGCTTTCATGGTCAATTTTCATGCATTGGGCTAAACTTCCCGGCCCTGCCAAGCCGAACACGATCATGCGCGTCGCCGATTTTTCCTTCGAACTCCCCGATTCCCTCATCGCCCGCCATCCCCTGGCCGAGCGCCATGGCAGCCGTCTGCTGGTCCTTGACGGGCCGAGCGGGGAGCTGGCGCATCGGCGCTTCACCGATTTGCTCGAGTACCTGCGCCCGGGCGACCTGATGGTGTTCAACAACACTCGGGTGATTCCGGCGCGGCTGTTCGGTCAGAAAGCCTCCGGCGGCAAGCTGGAAGTGCTGATCGAGCGCGTGCTCGACAGCCATCGGGTCCTGGCCCATGTGCGTGCCAGCAAGGCACTGAAGGTCGGCGCCACGGTGCTGATCGATGGCGGTGGCGAGGCCGAGATGGTCGCGCGCCATGAGACGCTGTTCGAGCTGCGCTTCACCGAAGAGGTGCTGCCACTGCTCGATCGCGTCGGTCACATGCCGCTGCCGCCGTATATCGACCGCCCGGATGAAGGCGCCGACCGTGAGCGCTACCAGACCGTGTACGCCGAGCGTGCCGGTGCGGTTGCTGCACCCACGGCGGGCCTGCACTTCGACGAGGCGCTGCTGGCGCAGATTGCCGCCAAGGGCGTCGAGCGCGCCTTCGTCACCCTGCACGTGGGCGCCGGCACCTTCCAGCCGGTGCGGGTCGACAAGATCGAAGACCACCACATGCATAAAGAGTGGCTCGAAGTGAGCCAGGAGGTGGTCGATGCCATCGAGGCTTGCCGCGCCCGTGGCGGGCGGGTGATCGCGGTCGGCACCACCAGCGTGCGTTCGCTGGAGAGCGCCGCGCGCGATGGCGTGCTCAAGGCGTTCAGTGGCGACACCGACATCTTCATCTACCCCGGCCGGCCGTTCCATGTGGTCGATGCCCTGGTAACCAACTTCCATTTGCCCGAGTCCACGCTGCTGATGCTGGTCTCGGCCTTTGCGGGGTATCCCGAGACCATGGCCGCGTACGCCGCGGCGGTCGAGCAGGGATACCGCTTCTTCAGTTACGGTGATGCCATGTTCATCACCCGCAATCCGGCGCCGCGCGGCCCCGAGGATCAAGCATGAGTCGCACCTGTCGAATGTCCTTCGAACTGCTGGCCACCGACGGCAAGGCCCGTCGCGGTCGGCTGACCTTCCCCCGTGGCACCGTGGAAACCCCGGCGTTTATGCCGGTGGGCACCTATGGCACGGTCAAGGGCATGCTGCCGCGGGACATCGAGGCCATTGGCGCCGAGATCATCCTGGGCAACACCTTCCACCTGTGGCTGCGCCCGGGCACCGAGGTGATCAAGAAGCACAACGGCCTGCACGACTTCATGCAGTGGAAAGGCCCGATCCTCACCGACTCCGGCGGCTTCCAGGTGTTCAGCCTGGGTGCGATGCGCAAGATCAAGGAAGAGGGCGTGACCTTCGCCTCGCCGGTAGACGGCTCAAAGGTGTTCATGGGCCCGGAAGAGTCGATGCAGGTACAGCGTGACCTGGGCTCGGACATCGTGATGATCTTCGACGAGTGCACGCCATATCCGGCCGAGCACGACGTGGCGCGCACCTCCATGGAGCTGTCGCTGCGCTGGGCCCAGCGCTCGAAGAACGCCCACGGCGACAACACCGCGGCACTGTTCGGCATCGTTCAGGGCGGCATGTACCAGGACTTGCGCATGCGCTCGCTGGAAGCGCTGGTCAACATCGACTTCGACGGCCTGGCCATCGGCGGCCTGTCGGTGGGTGAACCCAAGCACGAGATGATCAAGGTGCTGGATTACCTGCCGGCACAAATGCCTGCTGACAAACCTCGTTACCTTATGGGGGTAGGCAAACCGGAAGATCTGGTTGAGGGTGTGCGCCGCGGCGTCGACATGTTCGACTGCGTGATGCCCACGCGCAACGCGCGCAACGGCCATCTGTTCGTCGATACAGGGGTGATCAAGATCCGCAATGCGTTCCATCGCCACGATGATTCGCCGCTGGATCCGACCTGTGACTGCTATACCTGCACCAACTTCTCCCGCGCTTATTTGCATCACCTGGACAAGTGCGGCGAAATGTTGAGCAGCATGCTGAATACCATCCACAACTTGCGCCATTACCAGCGCTTGATGGCCGGTTTACGCGAGGCTATTCAACAGGGTAAATTGGCCGCCTTTGTCGACGCCTTCTATGCCAAGCGCGGACTTCCCGTTCCGCCTTTGGACTGACTGTTCGCACACATAACTAAATTCAGCAACTGGAGTGCTACATGAGCTTTCTGATTCCCGCCGCTTACGCGGACGCTGCAGCCCCTGCCGCCGGCCCAGCTGGTACCGGCTTCGAGTGGATCTTCCTGGTCGGCTTCCTGGTCATCTTCTACCTGATGATCTGGCGCCCGCAGGCCAAGCGCGCCAAAGAGCAGAAAAACCTGCTCAGCGCACTGCAAAAGGGTGATGAAGTGGTCACCAACGGCGGTATCGCCGGCAAGATTGTCAAAGTTTCCGACGATTTCGTGGTACTGGAAGTGTCCGACAACGTCGAGCTGAAGTTCCAGAAGGGTGCCATCGCGGCCACCCTGCCAAAAGGTACGCTCAAGGCTATCTGAGTTACCGGTTTCATTTTTTCCAGTCGGGGCGCGCAAAGCGCCCCGCGTCTTGAACGGGCGGCGTGATGCTGAACAAATACCCTCTGTGGAAATACCTGCTGATCCTGGTGGTACTGGCGGTCGGCTTTATTTATTCCGCTCCCAACCTCTACCCGGATGACCCGGCGGTGCAGATCAGCGGTGCAAGTTCCGCGCTGCACGTGAGCCAGGCCGACCTCGACCGCGCTACCAAGGCGCTTGTTGATGCCGGTATCACCGTCAAGGGTGGCAGCCTGGGCGAGAAGGGCAGTGCGCTGGTGCGCCTGACCAACCAGGAAGACCAACTGCCGGCCAAGGATGTGGTGCGCAAGACCCTGGGTGACGACTACGTCGTCGCACTGAACCTGGCCCAGACCACCCCGCAGTGGCTGCGCAACCTGGGTGCCAGCCCGATGAAGCTGGGCCTGGACCTCTCCGGTGGTGTGCACTTCCTGCTGGAAGTGGACATGGACAAGGCCATGAGTGCCCGCCTGAAGGTCTACGACGGCGAAGTGAAGACCCTGCTGCGCAAAGAGCGCGTGCGCTACCGTAGCCTGCCCCAGCAGGACGGCAGCATCATGCTGGGCTTCTCCGACGATGCTACCCGCGAACAGGCGCGTGCCCTGGTCCGCAAGAATTTCAATGATTTCGATATCACCACCACCGAGCGCAACGAGCTCTCCGTGCTGCGTCTGGCGCTGACCCAGGCCAAGGTCGCCGAAATCCGCGAATACTCCATCAAGCAGAACCTGACCACCGTCCGCAACCGTGTGAACGAGCTGGGTGTGGCCGAGCCGCTGGTTCAGCGCCAGGGTGCCAACCGTATCGTGGTCGAGCTGCCCGGCGTGCAGGACACGGCCGAAGCCAAGCGTATTCTCGGCAAGACCGCCAACCTCGAGTTCCGCTTCGGCGCTGAGCCAGGTGCCTCGAAAGCGACCACCGAGGTCTTCGAGTTCCGTGATGGCAACCGTTCGGCTGCGGTCGAGCGTGGCTTGATCATCACCGGTGACCAGGTCACCGATGCCCAGGCGAGCTTCGACGAGCACGGTCGTCCGCAGGTGAACATCCGCCTGGACGGCCACGGCGGCGAGTTGATGAGCCGCGCCACGCGCAGCAACGTCGGTCGCAGCATGGCGGTGATCTTCATCGAGCAGAAGCCGGTGACCCGCTACGTCAAGCAGACCGTCGACGGCGTCGAGAAGGAAGTGGCGGTACAGAGCTTCCAGGAAGAGAAGAAGATCATCAGCCTGGCGACCATCCAGTCGCCGCTGGGCAGCCAGTTCCGTATCACTGGCCTGAACGGCCAGGGCGAATCGTCGGAACTGGCCCTGCTGCTGCGTGCCGGTGGTCTGGCGGCGCCGATGTACTTCGCTGAAGAGCGTACCATCGGCCCGAGCCTGGGTGCCGACAACATCACCAAGGGTGTCGATGCGTCGCTGTGGGGCATGCTGTTCGTCTCGCTGTTCATCATCGCCATCTACCGTGGCTTCGGCGTGATCGCCACCATCGCCCTGACGGGCAACATGGTGCTGCTGCTGGCGCTGATGTCTCTGCTGGGCGCGACCCTGACCCTGCCGGGTATCGCCGGTATCGTGTTGACCATGGGTATGGCGGTCGACGCCAACGTGCTGATCTTCTCGCGGATTCGCGAGGAGCTGAAAAACGGCATGTCGGTGCAGCGCGCCATCCACGAAGGCTTCAACCGTGCCTACACCGCGATCATCGACGCCAACCTGACCAGCCTGCTGGTCGGCGGCATCCTGTTCGCCATGGGTACTGGCCCGGTCAAAGGCTTCGCGGTCACCATGTCCCTCGGGATTTTCACCTCGATGTTCACCGCCGTCATGGTGACCCGCGCAATGGTCAACCTGACCTGTGGCGGGCGTGACATCAAGAAGCTGTGGGTTTGAGGGAGCTGCGATGAAAACCATCAACTTCATGGGCGTGCGCAACGTTGCGTTCGCCGTCACTGTCCTGTTGACCGTACTGGCGCTGTTCAGCTGGTGGCACAAGGGCTTGAACTTCGGCCTGGACTTCACCGGCGGTACGCTCATCGAGCTGACCTACGAGCGTCCGGCCGACCTCAAGGCGGTGCGTGCCGAACTGGTCGAGTCTGGCTTCCACGAGGCCATCGTGCAGAGCTTCGGTGCCACCACCGACCTGCTGGTGCGCATGCCGGGCGACGACCCGCAACTGGGCAATCAGGTTGCCCAGGCGCTGCAGAAACTGGGCGGCGACAACCCGGCCACCGTCAAGCGTGTCGAGTTCGTCGGCCCGCAGGTCGGTGAAGAACTGCGTGACCAGGGCGGCCTGGGCATGCTGCTGGCGCTGGGCGGGGTACTGATCTACCTGGCGTTTCGCTTCCAGTGGAAGTTTGCGGTGGGTGCGATCGTCTCGCTGATTCACGACGTGATCGTGACCGTGGGCATCCTCTCGTTCTTCCAGATCACCTTCGACCTGACGGTGCTGGCGGCGGTGCTGGCGATCATCGGCTACTCGCTCAACGACACCATCGTCGTGTTCGACCGGGTGCGTGAGAACTTCCGCGTGATGCGCAAGGCCTCGCTGATCGAGAACATCAACGTCTCGACCACCCAGACCCTGCTGCGTACCATCGCCACGTCGGTGTCCACCTTGCTGGCGATCGCTGCGCTGCTGTTCTTCGGTGGCGACAACCTGTTCGGCTTCTCCCTGGCCCTGTTCATCGGTGTCATGGCGGGTACCTATTCGTCGATCTACATCGCCAACGTGGTGCTGATCTGGCTGAACCTGAACAGCGAAGACCTGATCCCGCCGGTCAAGGCCGAGGGTGTGGACGACCGTCCGTAAGGGCTTGTCCTGCGCCGTTTGGCGTAAAGGGAGGCGCGAGTGTTGAACTCGCGCCTTTTTTTTTGCTCCAAGGCAGGGAGAAGGCGGGCAATGTCCCGCGGGTATGATCAGGAGATTCCACGTGAACAAATCAATGCTGGTGGGTGCGGTTCTGGGTGCTGTCGGTGTTACAGCCGGAGGTGCTGTGGCGACCTACAGCTTGGTGAACAAAGGGCCGGAATATGCCCAGGTCACTGACGTACAGCCGATCAAGCAACAGGTGAAGACACCGCGCGAAGTGTGCAAGGACGTGACCGTGACGCGCCAGCGTCCGGTGCAGGACCAGCACCAGATCGCCGGTACCGTGGTGGGCGCCTTGGCCGGGGGGCTGCTGGGTAACCAGATCGGTGGCGGCACCGGCAAGAAGATCGCCACGGTGGCCGGTGCGGTCGGTGGCGGTTATGCCGGCAACAAGGTGCAGGAGGGCATGCAGGAGCGTGATACCTACACCACCACGCAAACGCGTTGCAACACGGTCAACGACGTCAGCGACAAGGTGGTGGGTTACACCGTGAAGTACACCATCGGCGATCAGGCGGGTGTGGTGAAGATGGATCACGAGCCAGGCTCGACCATCCCGCTGGACAAGAATGGCAAGCTGATACTGAGCCAGGCACAGCCAGGGCAGTGACCTGTGTGCCGGCCCCATTGCGGGTCGGCAGGGTTGTGGAAAACAGGCATAAAAAAGCACCCCGAGGGGTGCTTTTTTTGCATCTGGTGCCTTGGCTCAGCGCTTCAGGTTCTCTGGCAGGTGCGGCTGGATCGCAGTCAGCACCGCCTTGAAGCACTTGATGTTGCCGGCAACGATGTGGCCTTTGTCGAGGAAGTCGTGGCCGCCGTTGAAGTCGCTCACCAGGCCGCCTGCCTCCTGGATCAGCAGTACGCCTGCAGCCATGTCCCACTCGGACAGGCCCGACTCCCAGAAGGCGTCGAAGCGGCCTGCGGCAACGTAGGCCAGGTCCAGGGCGGCGGAGCCGGCGCGGCGGATGCCGGCGGTCTGGCCGGTGAGGGCGCGGAACATGCCGAGGTAGTTGTCCAGGTCAGCCATCTGGTTGTCGCGGAACGGGAAGCCGGTACCCAGCAGGGCGCCTTCCAGGCTGGTGCGCGAGCTGACGCGCAGGCGACGACCGTTGAGCTGGGCGCCACGACCGCGGCTGGCGGTGAATTCTTCCTGGCGGACCGGGTCGACGATGACCGCGTGCTCGAGACGGCCGCGGTATTTGCAGGCGATGCTGACCGCGAAGTGCGGAACGCCACGCAGGAAGTTGGTGGTGCCGTCCAGCGGATCGATGATCCACAGGTAGTCCTTGCCTTCCTCACCGGAGCCGGCGTGCAGGCCAGTCTCTTCACCCTGGATCGAGTGGTTCGGGTAAGCCTTGCGCAGGGCGTTGACGATGGTCTGCTCGGCGGCGCGATCGACCTCGGAGACGTAGTCCTTGGCCTCTTTCTCGTCGACCTTGATGCTGTCCAGGCGTTCGATGGAGCGGAAAATCAGTTCACTGGCGCTGCGAGCGGCGCGCAGGGCGATATTCAGCATAGGCTGCATGGGCGTTTCACCTGGAGATGTTAAAGAAGAAAGCCGCATAGTCTATCAGAAAACTGTTCCGGCAGAAGGGTGACATTCGCATTCGTGGCGTTACGCCCGTCGCTTAGGTAAGATCGGTCCCCCCTTTATAGGCATCCGTGAGCTCGACACCTTGCTGCAGAATATTCGTGTTGTTCTGGTCAATACCAGCCACCCCGGCAACATCGGCGGCGCTGCTCGTGCCATGAAAAACATGGGCTTGTCGCGCCTGGTGCTGGTTCAGCCACTGGATTTCCCCGCTGCGGACGCCAGCGCTCGTGCCTCCGGCGCCGACGATGTGCTGGACGGTGCCGTTGTGGTCGATACGCTCGAGCAGGCGCTGGCTGGCTGCAGTCTGGCGATTGGTACCAGCGCCCGTGACCGCAGCATGCCGTGGCCGATGCTCGACCCGCGCGAATGCGGGGTGCAGAGCGTCGCGCGTGCGGCCGCCGGCGAGGAGATCGCCCTGGTGTTCGGTCGCGAACATGCAGGCCTGACCAATGACGAACTGCAGCGATGTCACTTCCACGTGCACATTCCATCGAACCCCGACTTCAGCTCGCTGAATCTTGCTGCCGCAGTCCAGGTGCTCGCCTACGAGGTGCGCACCGCATGGCTGGCGGCGCAAGGTGCGCCGGCGAAGGTCGAGAAGGTCGATGCCAGCGACGAGCTGGCCACCCTGGACGAAATGGAGCTGTTCTACGAACACCTGGAAAAGACCCTGGTGGACATCAGCTTCCTCGACCCTGAAAAGCCCAAGCACCTGATGGCGCGTCTGCGCCGGTTGTATGGGCGCAGCTCGGTCAATCGTTCGGAAATGAGCATTTTGCGCGGCATCCTCACCGAGACTCAGAAAGTCGCCCGGGGTGATGCGCACAAGCGGAAGGACTAGAAACAATGTTCGAGCGTCTGCGTGAAGATATACAGAGTGTGTTTCATCGTGACCCCGCGGCACGCAATGCCTTCGAGGTGCTGACCTGCTACCCCGGGATGCATGCCATCTGGCTGCATCGCCTGGGCAATGCCCTGTGGAAGCGCGACTTCAAGTGGCTGGCGCGCCTGGTGTCGAACTTCGGGCGCTGGATGACCGGCATCGAGATCCACCCCGGCGCCACCATCGGCCGGCGTTTCTTCATCGATCATGGCATGGGCATCGTCATCGGCGAGACCGCCGAGATCGGCGATGATGTGACGCTCTATCAGGGCGTGACCCTCGGCGGCACCAGCTGGAACAAGGGCAAGCGACACCCGACCCTGGAAAACGGCGTAGTGGTGGGGGCGGGCGCCAAGGTGCTCGGCCCGTTCACGGTGGGCGCCGGGGCCAAGATCGGCTCCAATGCGGTGGTGACCAAGGCCGTGCCGGCCGGTGCCACGGCAGTCGGGATCCCGGGGCGGATCATCGTCAAGACCGAAGACAGCGAGGTCGAGGCCAAGCGCAAGGCCATGGCCGAGAAGATCGGCTTCGATGCCTACGGCGTCAGTGGCGACATGCCCGACCCGGTGGCGCGCGCCATCGGCCAGATGCTCGACCACCTGCAGGCGGTCGACGAGCGCCTGGAGGGCATGTGCGGGGCGCTGACCAACCTGGGCAGTGACTACTGTGCCAAGGCCTTGCCGGCCCTGCCGGAAGAGGACTTCGCCGAGGTCAAGCAGGCTGCGCAGAGCGACACTCCGTCGCATTGATTACGCCGGGCTGATACACGGGGCGTGTGCTCGCGCCCCTTGTCTGCTATCATCGCGCCCGCTTCCCGCGTGCAAACCCGACTAAAGCACTAGGTCTTATAGTTGACTTAAATGCTCGGGAATCGCATACTCGCACACATCCTGTAACTCCCGTGGTACCCATAGCCATGCGATTGACTACCAAAGGCCGTTACGCCGTCACCGCCATGCTCGACCTGGCGTTGCACGCGCAGCATGGGCCGGTATCCTTGGCCGACATTTCCGAGCGCCAGGGCATCTCCCTCTCCTATCTGGAACAGCTGTTCGCCAAGCTGCGCCGCAGCAGCCTGGTTTCCAGCGTGCGCGGTCCGGGTGGCGGCTACCAGCTGTCGCGGGGCATGGAAACCATCCAGGTGGCGCAGGTAATCGACGCGGTCAACGAGTCGGTAGATGCCACTCGCTGCCAAGGCCTCGGGGATTGCCACGCCGGTGATACCTGCCTGACCCACCACCTGTGGTGCGACCTCAGCCAGCAGATCCACGAATTCCTCAGCGGCATCAGCCTGTCCGACCTCGTCATGCGCCGCGAGGTGCAGGAAGTCGCCCAGCGCCAGGACCTGCGCCGAGTCGCCGGTCGCGTTGCCCAGCTGGACAAGATTGAGACGTCCGCCGTCGACTGATGCAGCGACGAGCGACGCCAACGCCTGATAGGAGATACTCAATGAAGTTGCCGATCTACCTCGATTACTCCGCGACCACCCCGGTCGATCCCCGCGTCGCCCAGAAGATGGCCGACTGCCTGCTGGTCGACGGAAACTTCGGTAACCCGGCCTCGCGTTCCCACGTGTTCGGCTGGCGCGCTGAAGAGGCGGTCGAGAATGGCCGCCGCCAGGTCGCCGAGCTGATCAATGCCGACCCGCGCGAAATCGTCTGGACCAGCGGTGCCACCGAGTCCGACAACCTCGCGCTCAAGGGTGTCGCGCACTTCTATCAGACCAAGGGCAAGCACATCATCACCTCCAAGATCGAGCACAAGGCGGTCCTCGACACCGCTCGCCAGCTCGAGCGCGAAGGTTTCGAAGTCACCTACCTCGAACCCGGTGAAGACGGCATCGTCACCCCGGCGATGGTCGAGGCCGTGCTGCGCGACGACACCATCCTCGTCTCGCTGATGCACGTGAACAACGAAGTCGGCTCGATCAACGATATCGCCGCCATCGGTGAACTGACCCGCTCGCGCGGCGTGCTGTTCCACGTCGATGCCGCGCAGTCGGCCGGCAAGGTCGAAATCGACGTGCAGAAGACCAAGGTCGACCTGATGTCGTTCTCGGCGCACAAGGTCTACGGCCCGAAGGGCATCGGTGCGCTGTACGTCAGCCGCAAGCCGCGTGTGCGCCTGGAAGCCATCATTCACGGCGGTGGCCATGAGCGCGGCATGCGTTCGGGCACCCTGCCGACCCACCAGATCGTGGGCATGGGCGAGGCCTTCGCCATCGCCAAGCAGGAAATGGCCGCTGAAAACGTGCGCATCAAGGCGTTGAGCGATCGCTTCTTCAAGCAGGTCTCCGACCTTGAAGAGCTGTACGTCAACGGCAGCCAGACCCAGCGCGTTCCGCACAACCTGAACCTGAGCTTCAACTACGTCGAAGGCGAGTCGCTGCTGATGTCGCTCAAGGACATCGCCGTATCGTCCGGTTCGGCCTGCACCTCCGCGTCGCTCGAGCCTTCTTATGTACTGCGCGCCCTGGGCCGCAACGACGAGCTGGCGCACAGCTCGATCCGCTTCTCCTTCGGTCGCTTCACCACCGAGGAAGAAGTCGACTACGCCGCGCAGGAAGTCTGCAAGGCCGTGAACAAACTGCGCGAACTGTCGCCGCTGTGGGACATGTACAAAGACGGCGTCGACATCTCCAAGATCGAGTGGGCCGCCCACTAAGCAGTCGCCAGCAAGAGCGGCTCCCTGATGAGGAAGGAATTGCACCATGGCATACAGTGAAAAGGTCATCGACCACTACGAAAACCCGCGCAACGTCGGCAAGATGGACGCCGAAGACCCGGACGTCGGTACCGGCATGGTCGGCGCCCCGGCGTGCGGTGACGTGATGCGTCTGCAGATCAAGGTCAACGAGCAAGGCATCATCGAAGATGCCAAGTTCAAGACCTACGGCTGCGGTTCGGCCATCGCCTCCAGCTCCCTGGCCACCGAGTGGATGAAGGGCAAGACCCTGGACGAAGCCGAAACCATCAAGAACACCCAGCTGGCCGAAGAACTGGCGTTGCCGCCGGTCAAGATCCACTGCTCGGTACTCGCCGAAGATGCCATCAAGGCAGCCGTTCGCGATTACAAGCAGAAGAAAGGCTTGATCTAAGTCGCCGCGAGGTAAGGAGTTCCGATGGCTATCAGCATGACAGAAGCCGCCGCCAACCACATTCGCCGCTCCCTCGACGGGCGCGGCAAGGGTGAAGGCATCCGCCTGGGCGTGCGCACCACCGGCTGCTCGGGCCTGGCCTACGTGCTGGAGTTCGTCGACGAGCTGGCCGACGAGGACCAGGTGTTCGAGAACCATGGCGTGAAGGTCATCATCGACCCGAAAAGCCTGGTGTATCTCGATGGCACCGAGCTGGATTTCGTCAAGGAAGGGTTGAACGAAGGCTTCAAGTTCAACAACCCCAACGTGCGCGGTGAGTGTGGCTGCGGCGAAAGCTTCAATGTCTGAGGCTTGACGTGGGTACTCCTTGCCATTTCGCCCTGTTCGACCTGCAGCCGGGCTTTCGCCTGGACCTCGACAAGCTGGCCACCCGTTATCGTGAGCTGGCCCGAGAGGTCCATCCAGACCGCTTTGCCGACGCCTCCGAGCGTGAGCAGCGTGTTGCCCTGGAAAAGTCCGCAGCACTCAACGACGCCTACCAGACGCTGCGCAGCGCGCCGCGTCGTGCGCGTTACCTGCTGGCCGTCAGCGGCCACGAAGTGCCCCAGGAAGTCACGGTCCACGACCCCGACTTCCTGCTGCAGCAGATGCAGTGGCGTGAAGAACTCGAAGAGCTGCAGGACGAAGCCGACCTCGACGGTGTTGCTGTGTTCAAGAAGCGCCTGAAGGTCGCCCAGGACACGCTCAACGAGGATTTCGCCGCCTGCTGGGATCAAGCTGCCGAGCGCGACAAGGCCGAGCGCCTGATGCGCCGCATGCAGTTCCTCGACAAGCTCGCCCAAGAAGTGCGCCAACTCGAAGAGCGCCTCGACGATTAACCCCGGCGTTGCCCGTGATGACGCCTAAGGTATTCAGATAAGCATGGCCCTACTGCAGATCGCCGAACCCGGTCAGAGCCCCCAGCCGCACCAGCGTCGCCTGGCGGTGGGTATCGACCTGGGTACCACCAACTCTCTCGTCGCTGCAGTGCGCAGCGGTCGCAGCGAGCCCCTGCCCGACGCCCAGGGCAATGTCATCCTGCCGTCCGCCGTGCGCTATTTGCCAGGGCACTGCGACGTCGGCCAGGACGCTCGTGACGCAGCCTCCAGCGACCCGCTGAACACCGTTCTTTCGGTCAAGCGCCTGATGGGTCGCGGTCTTGCCGACGTCAAGCAACTGGGCGAGCAACTGCCTTACCGCTTCGTTGGCGGTGAATCGCACATGCCATTCATCGACACTGTCCAGGGGCCGAAGAGCCCGGTGGAGGTGTCGGCTGACATTCTCAAGGTCCTGCGCCTGCGCGCCGAGCAAACCCTCGGTGGCGAGCTGGTGGGCGCGGTCATCACCGTGCCGGCCTATTTCGACGACGCCCAGCGCCAGGCCACCAAGGACGCGGCGCGCCTGGCCGGCCTGAGCGTGCTGCGCCTGCTCAACGAGCCGACCGCTGCCGCCGTGGCCTATGGCCTGGACCAGAACGCTGAAGGCGTGGTGGCGATCTTCGACCTGGGGGGCGGCACCTTCGATATCTCGATCCTGCGCCTGACCGCGGGCGTCTTCGAAGTGCTGGCCACGGGGGGGGACACTGCCCTGGGTGGCGATGACTTCGATCACGCCATCGCTGGCTGGATCATCGAGCAGGCCGGTCTGTCCGCCGATCTCGACCCGGCTACCCAGCGCCAACTGCTGCAGACGGCCTGTGCCGCCAAGGAAGCCTTGACCGATGCCGACACCGTCAGCGTCGCCCACGGCGCCTGGCAGGGTGAGCTCAGCCGTGCCGCCTTCGAAGCCATGATCGAGCCACTGATCGCCCGCAGCCTCAAGGCCTGCCGCCGCGCCGTGCGCGACAGCGGTGTCGAGCTGGAAGAGGTCGGTGCCGTGGTGATGGTCGGTGGCTCGACCCGCGTGCCGCGTGTACGCGAAGCCGTCGGCACGCTGTTCGGCCGCACTCCGCTGACCTCGATCGATCCTGACCAGGTCGTGGCCATTGGCGCCGCGATCCAGGCCGACACCCTGGCCGGTAATCGCCGCGAAGGTGGCGAATTGTTACTTCTGGACGTCATCCCGCTGTCGCTGGGTCTTGAGACCATGGGCGGGCTGATGGAAAAGGTGATTCCGCGCAACACCACGATTCCCGTGGCTCGTGCCCAGGAGTTCACCACCTACAAGGATGGCCAGTCGGCCATGATGATTCACGTCCTGCAGGGCGAGCGCGAGCTGATCAGCGACTGTCGTTCGCTGGCCCGCTTCGAGCTGCGTGGCATCCCGGCGATGGTGGCCGGTGCAGCGAAGATCCGCGTGACCTTCCAGGTCGATGCCGACGGCCTGCTCAGCGTCGCGGCCCGCGAGCTGGGCTCGGGCGTGGAGTCGAGCATCCAGGTCAAGCCGTCCTACGGCCTGACCGATGGCGAGATCGCCCGTATGCTCAAGGACTCCTTCGAGCATGCAGGCTCCGACAAGCAGGCGCGCCAGTTGCGCGAGCATCAGGTCGATGCCGAGCGCTTGCTCGAAGCGGTACAGGGCGCCCTGGATGCCGACGGCGAGCGCCTGCTCAGCGCTGACGAGCGCGAGGCCATTGCCTTCCAGATGCAAGAATTGCGTGATTTGCTCAGCGGCACCGATGGCGCGGCCATCGAGCAACAGACCAAGCGTCTGTCGCAGGTGACCGATGCCTTTGCCGCCCGTCGCCTTGATTCGACGGTCAAAGCCGCACTGGCCGGGCGCAACCTGAATGAGATCGAGGAGTAACCGATGCCCCAGGTGATTTTCCTGCCGCATGAGAAGTTCTGCCCGGATGGGCTGGTGGTCGAAGTGGAGCCAGGCACCAACATTCTGGAGCTGGCCCACGAACACCATATCGAGATGGAAAGCGCGTGCGGCGGCGTGTGTGCCTGCACCACCTGCCACTGCATCGTGCGTGAAGGTTTCGACTCGCTGGAAGAAGCCGACGAGCTGGAAGAAGACATGCTGGACAAGGCCTGGGGCCTGGAAGCGCAGTCTCGCCTGGCGTGCCAGGTGATCGTGGGTGATGAAGACATCACCATCGAGATTCCGAAATACTCGCTCAACCACGCTGCCGAAGCGCCGCACTGAGGTTTTCAGCATGAGCCTGAAATGGATTGATGTACTTGAGATCGCCATCCAGCTTGCGGAAAGCAAGCCGGACGTCGATCCTAAATATGTGAATTTCGTCGATCTGCACCGTTGGGTGCTGGCTTTGCCAGAGTTCAGCGACGATCCGTCACGCGGCGGTGAGAAAGTGCTCGAGGCCATCCAGGCGGCCTGGATCGAAGAAGCCGACTGAGCGTCTCTGCAGGTTAGGCAATCCCCTGGAACCCGCGTATAATTCGCGGGTTTAATTTTTCGCAACACTCAAATTCTGGAGTTTTCCATGGCTGTTCAACGTACTTTCTCCATCATCAAGCCTGACGCAGTTGCCAAGAACGTCATCGGCAAGATCACCACTCGCTTCGAAGAAGCCGGCCTGAAAATCGTCGCTTCGAAAATCAAGCAGCTGTCCAAGGCCGAAGCCGAAGGCTTCTACGCCGAGCACAGCGCTCGTGGCTTCTTCGGTGATCTGGTTGCCTTCATGACTTCCGGTCCGGTCGTCGTTCAGGTGCTGGAAGGCGAGAACGCCATCGCTCTGAACCGTGAGCTGATGGGCGCCACCAACCCTAAAGAAGCCGCTCCAGGCACCATCCGTGCCGACTTCGCCGAGTCGATCGACGCCAACGCCGTTCACGGTTCGGACTCCGAAGCCGCTGCAGCTCGCGAAATCGCTTACTTCTTCGCTGCTACCGAGGTAACCACTCGCTAAGCGAAAGCTTACGAGTGAGGGTGAATCCATGACGACATCTACTGGCAAAATCAACCTGTTGGGGCTGACCCTGCCGGAAATGGAACAGTTCTTCGACTCGATCGGGGAGAAGCGCTTCCGTGCCGGTCAGGTGATGAAATGGATTCACCATTTTGGCGTGTCCGACTTTGCGGACATGACCAACGTCGGCAAGGTCTTGCGCGAGAAGCTCGAGGCCGTTGCCGAGATTCGCCCCCCGGAAGTGGTCAGCGAGGACATTTCCGCCGACGGTACCCGTAAATGGGTAGTCCGCGTTGCCTCCGGCAGCTGCGTCGAGACCGTCTACATTCCCACCGACGACCGCGGTACCCTCTGCGTTTCGTCGCAAGCCGGCTGTGCCCTGGACTGCAGTTTCTGCTCCACCGGCAAGCAAGGCTTCAACAGCAACCTCACCGCCGCCGAAGTGATTGGCCAGGTGTGGCTTGCCAACAAATCCTTCGGGACCGTCCCGGCCAAGATCGACCGCGCTATCACCAACGTGGTCATGATGGGCATGGGCGAGCCCTTGCTGAACTTCGACAATGTCATCGCCGCGATGAAGATCATGATGGACGATCTGGGCTATGGCATCTCCAAGCGTCGCGTCACCCTGTCCACTTCGGGTGTCGTGCCGATGATCAATGAGTTGGCCAAGCACATCGACGTGTCGCTGGCGCTGTCGCTGCATGCGCCCAACGACGCGCTGCGCAACCAGTTGGTCCCGATCAACAAGAAGTACCCGCTCAAGATGCTGCTCGAGTCCTGCATGGGCTATATGTCCACGCTCGGCGGCAAGCGGGTGCTCACCATCGAGTACACCCTGCTCAAGGACGTCAACGATCAGCCTGAGCATGCCGCGCAGATGATCGAGTTGCTGCGTGACGTGCCGTGCAAGATCAACCTGATTCCGTTCAACCCGTTCCCGCACTCCGGTTACGAGCGTCCCAGCAACAATGCGATCCGTCGCTTCCAGGATCTGCTGCACCACGGCGGCTTCAACGTCACCACCCGCACCACCCGCGGCGAAGATATCGACGCGGCCTGTGGTCAGTTGGTGGGGCAGGTCATGGACCGCACCCGCCGTAGCGAGCGCTACATCGCCGTGCGCCAGATCAACGCCGATGGCAGCGAGCTGCAAGACAGCGCTGCGCGCCACTGACGGAAGCCGCCGATGACCCTGCGCGCCGCGCTGTCGATCCTGTCGCTTTTGCTGCTGGCCGGCTGCGTGTCCGGCGGTGCAGGTGATCCGCTGTCCAGCCGACAGGGCAGGGCGGAGGCAGGGCGTGCCTATGTGCAGTTGGGGCTGGGGTATTTGCAACAAGGCATGACTGAGCAAGCCAAGGCCCCGCTGGCCAGGGCGCTTGCGTTGAACAGCCACGATGCCGATGCACACGCCGCCCTGGCCCTGGTCTTCCAGGCCCAGGGCGAGCCCGATCTGGCCGATGGCCATTTCCGCGAAGCCTTGTCGCAACGCCCGAATGACACGCGGATTCGCAACAACTTCGGCAGTTTCCTATATGCTCAGGGGCATTTTCGCCAAGCAGAACAGATGTTTCGCCAAGCTGCTGCCGATACCCTGTATCCTGAACGTTCCCGGGTATACGAGAACCTTGGCCTGACCGCCCTCAGGCAAGGGCGTCGCGAGCAGGCTCACGAATACCTGGACAAGGCCCTGCAGCTCGATCAGCGGCAACCACGAGCGCTGCTGGAAATGGCTGAGTTGTCCTACGAAAACAGGCATTATGTGCCGGCCCGGGACTATTTCGAGCGCTTCAGCCAGCATGGCGATCACGACGCTCGCAGCCTGCTGTTGGGCAGCCGCCTCGCCCGAGTCTTCGAAGAGCACGGCACCGCAGCCGAGCTGGGCCAGAAATTACAACGACTTTATCCCGGTACGCCGGAATATCAGCAATACCTGTCGGAGCAACGATGAAAGCCGCGCACCCCGAAGCAGCAGCAGCGATTCAGCAGAATCCAGGTGATATCTTGCGCCAGGCCCGCGAGAACCGGAACTGGTCGCAGGCCGAGGTCGCCCGTAAGCTGAATCTCACGGTCACTTCGCTGAACAACCTGGAAACCGGCGCCTTCGACAAGCTTCCCGGACACACCTTCGCGCGCGGCTATATCCGTGCTTACGCCAAGCTCATGGACATGGACCAGGCGCCGCTCGTCGAGGCTTTCGACCAGATCACCGGGACTCACGCCAAGGGCAGCGAAGTACATGCCCTTGGTCGTATCGAGGAGCCGGTGCGCCTTTCGCACAATATCCTGCGTGTCGTCAGCCTGTTGCTGCTGGTGGCCGTGGTCGGTGGCGGGTTCTTCTGGTGGCAGGACCAGAGCAGCCTGCGTGGCAAGGACCTGGCCAAGATCGCCCTGGAGCATGTCGAGGTCGAAAGCGCCGACGGCACCACGCAGATCCACCCGCTCGATGAGCCGGAAGATCAGGCCGTGACTGCGGGCCAGCAGCCAGAGAGCGCGCCACTGCCGCTTGAGCAGGCTACGACCGAAGCTGCCGCCGAGGCTGCTGAACAGGGCACCCCGGGCACCGCAGCATCCGCCGCCGCTCCAGCCGCTCCGGTTGCCCAGGCTCCTGCCCAGACGCACGCGCCCGCCACCACGCCCGCACCAACCGCACCGGCCACCCACGCCGTACCGACTGCGCCAGTTGCCAGCGAGCCTGCCGTGGTTGCTGCGGGCGATGGCAAGATCGCCATTCAATTCACCGCCGATTGCTGGACCCAGGTCACCGATGGCAACGGCAAGGTGCTGTTCAGCGCGATCAAGCGCAAGGGTGACAGCCTGGAACTGACCGGCAAGCCGCCGTTCGCGGTCCGCCTGGGCTTTGCCCGCGGCGCTCAGGTCAGCTACAACGGTCAGGCCGTCGATGTCGCCCCGTTCACCAGTGGCGAGACCGCTCGCCTGAAGTTGGGACAGTAAGTCATGCACGGCGAATCTCCGATCAAACGTCGCGAATCCCGCAAAATCTGGGTCGGCAATGTGCCGGTGGGTGGTGATGCACCCATCGCGGTACAGAGCATGACCAACACCGACACCAATGATGTCGCCGCCACCGTTGGGCAGATCCAGCGCCTGGTCGATGCTGGCGTCGACATCGTCCGCGTCTCGGTGCCGGACATGGACGCGGCCGAAGCCTTCGGCAAGATCAAGCAATTGGTCAGCGTGCCATTGGTCGCCGACATCCATTTCGACTACAAGATCGCCCTGCGCGTCGCCGAGCTTGGTGTTGACTGCCTGCGCATCAACCCGGGCAACATCGGTCGCGAAGACCGTGTGCGCGCGGTGGTCGATGCCGCTCGCGACCGTGGTATCCCGATTCGCATCGGCGTCAACGCGGGTTCGCTGGAAAAGGACCTGCAGAAGAAGTACGGCGAGCCGACCCCGGCAGCGCTGGTGGAGTCGGCGCTGCGCCATGTCGAGCACCTTGACCGCCTCGACTTCCAGGACTTCAAGGTCAGCGTCAAGGCCTCCGACGTGTTCATGGCCGTCGAAGCCTACCGCCTGCTGGCCAGGCAGATCGTGCAGCCGCTGCACCTGGGCATCACCGAAGCCGGTGGCCTGCGTTCGGGGACGGTGAAATCCGCTGTCGGCCTCGGTATGCTGCTTGCCGAAGGCATTGGCGATACCATTCGCATCTCCCTCGCTGCCGATCCGGTCGAGGAAGTGAAAGTCGGCTACGACATTCTCAAGTCGCTGCACCTGCGTTCCCGTGGCATCAACTTCATCGCCTGCCCGAGCTGTTCGCGGCAGAACTTCGATGTGGTCAAGACCATGAACGAGCTGGAAGGGCGTCTGGAAGACCTGCTGGTGCCGCTGGACGTCGCGGTGATCGGCTGCGTGGTCAACGGCCCGGGCGAAGCCAAGGAATCCCACGTCGGCCTGACCGGTGGTACCCCCAACCTGGTGTACATCGATGGCAAGCCGGCGCAGAAGCTGACCAATGACAACCTGGTCGATGAGCTGGAAAAGCTCATCCGCCAGAAAGCGGCCGAGAAGGTCGAGGCCGACGCGGCGCTGATCGCCCGCGGCTGATACACAGATTCGTAAGGACTTTTCGTGAGCAAATCGCTGCAAGCCATCCGTGGCATGAACGACATCCTGCCCGAGCAGTCGCCCCTGTGGCGCTACTTCGAAGGCACCGTGGCCGGCCTGCTGGACGGCTACGGCTACAGCCAGATCCGCACGCCGATCGTCGAGTTCACCGAGCTGTTCAAGCGCTCGATCGGTGAAGTCACCGATATCGTCGAAAAAGAGATGTACACCTTCCAGGACAACAAGGACTCGCTGACCTTGCGCCCGGAAGGCACTGCCGCGTGTGTGCGTGCTGTGCTCGAGCACGGCATCATCGGCAATGGCCAGGTTCAGAAGCTCTGGTATGTCGGCCCGATGTTCCGCCACGAACGCCCACAACTGGGGCGTTATCGCCAGTTCCACCAGATCGGCGTCGAGGTGTTCAACCTGGCCGGTCCGGACATCGACGCCGAGCTGATCCTGCTCACCTGGCGCCTCTGGGCGCGCCTGGGTATCCAGGACGCGGTCACGCTCGAACTCAACAGCCTGGGCACCAGCGAAGCCCGTGCGCGCTATCGCGACGCGCTGGTCGAGTTCCTCAGCGAGCGTATCGATCAACTGGACGACGACAGCAAGCGTCGCCTGAAGAGCAACCCGCTGCGCATCCTCGACAGCAAGAACGAAGGCACCCAGGCCGCTCTGGTGGGCGCACCGAAGCTCGAAGAGTACCTGGACGAAGAGTCCCGCGTGCACTTCGAGGGCGTGAAGGCCCGCCTCGACGCTGCCGGTATCCCGTTCGTGATCAACACCAAGCTGGTGCGTGGCCTGGACTACTACAGCAAGACCGTGTTCGAGTGGGTCACCGACAAGCTCGGTGCCCAGGGCACTGTCTGTGCCGGTGGCCGCTACGATGGCCTGGTCGAGCAGATGGGCGGCAAGCCGACGGCTGGCGTGGGCTTCGCCATGGGTATCGAGCGACTGCTGCTGCTGATCGAGACGCTGGGCCAGGTGCCCGAGTCGATCAGCCGCACGCTGGATGTCTACCTGTGCGCCTTCGGCGAGCAGGCGGAGCTGGCGGGCCTGAAGATCAGCGAGCAACTGCGCGATCGTCTGCCGGGCCTGCGCCTGGCGGTCAACGCCGGTGGCGGCAACTTCAAGAACCAGTTCAAGAAGGCCGACAAGAGCGGGGCGCTGTTTGCCCTGATCCTGGGGGACGACGAACTGGCGCAACAAGTGGTAGGTTTCAAGCCCCTGCGTGGCCAGGGCGAACAACAGAACATTGCCTGGGATGCTCTGGCCGAGCACCTGCAAGCTGCTCTCGCGCAGGCGTGAAGCGGTCAAACAGCCGAATTGCTGAAAAGGAGTATTGGGGTGTCGAGTACCGATGATGATGGCCTGGCCGCAGCCAAGGACTGGTGGAACCGCAACGGCAAGCCGCTGCTGACCGGTGCCCTGCTCGCCGCTGCGGTGGTGATGGGCTGGCAGGCCTGGCACAAGTACCAGAGCAACCAGTCGCAAGGCGCTTCGGCGCTGTACCAGGCGTTGCTGGAAACTACCCTGACGCCTGACGGCAAGCCGGATGCGACCAAGGTCGCCGAGCTGTCCGGCAAGCTCAAGAGCGAATTTGGCGGTTCGGCCTATGCCCAGTACGGCAGCCTGTTCGTGGCCAAGGTCGCGGTCGACAGCGGCAAGCTGGACGATGCCGCCGCCGAGCTCAAGAGCGTGATGGACAAGCCGGCCGATGCAACCCTCGGCGAGATCGCGCGCCAGCGTCTGGCCCGTGTGCTCGCTGCCCAGGACAAGGCCGAGGAGGCCCTCAAGCTGCTCGACGGTGACGCCGACAAGGCGTTCCTGGCCAGTCGTGAGGAGCTCAAGGGTGACTTGCTGGTCCAGTTGGGCCGCGCCGACGATGCCCACGGTGCGTATGAAAAAGCCAAGGCCGCGCTGTCCGACGACGCCGCGATCGGTGGCCTGCAACTGAAGCTGGATGACCTGGCCAAAGGGGACGCGTGAAGTGACCGGTTGGAAACAAGCAGCAGTGCTCGCCCTGGCCGTGCTGGCCGCGGGTTGCAGCAGCAACAGCAAGAAGGAACTGCCCCCGGCCGAACTGACCAAGTTCACCGAAGAGGTGGTGCTCAAGAAACAGTGGAGCCGTTCGATCGGTGACGGCCAGGGTGACAAGTACAACACCCTGGTGCCGGCCATCGAGAACGACCGCATCTACGCTGCCGACGTCAACGGCAAGGTCTTCGCGCTGAACCGCAGCAACGGTGACGTGGTGTGGAAGAAGGACCTGGACGTACCGGTTTCCGGCGCTGTCGGCGTGGGTTACGGCCTGGTGATGATGGGCACCCTCAAGGGTGAAGTCATCGCACTGGACTCCAGCACCGGTGAAGAGCGCTGGCGCTCGCGCGTCACCAGCGAAGTGCTGGCTCCGCCAGCGACCAACGGTGACGTGGTGGTGGTGCAGACCCAGGACGACCGTCTGATCGGCCTGGACTTCAACACCGGTGATCGCCGCTGGATCTACGAGAGTTCGCCAGCAGTGCTCACGCTGCGTGGTACCGGCGCGCCGATCGTGACCAACCGCCTGGCGGTGGCTGGTCTGTCCACCGGCAAGGTGATCGCGGTCGACACGCAGAACGGCGTGCCGGTGTGGGAGGCCCGCGTGGCCGTTCCGCAGGGCCGTTCCGAGCTGGACCGTGTAGTGGACATCGACGGTGGCTTGCTGCTGTCCGGTGGTACCCTTTACGTCACCAGCTACCAGGGTCGCGTCGCGGGCCTGGACCTGGAAAGCGGTCGCGTGCTGTGGCAGCGCGATGCCTCCAGCTATGTGGGTGTCGCCCAGGGCTTTGGCAACGTCTACGTGAGCGAGGCTTCGGGCACTGTCGAGAGCATCGATGAGCGTTCGTCTTCGGCGCTGTGGACCAACGACTCCATGGCCCGTCGCCAACTGTCGGCGCCGGAAGTGTTTTCCAGCTATGTCGCGGTAGGTGACTTCGAGGGTTACCTGCACCTGCTCAGCCAGGTCGATGGTCGCTTCGTCGGCCGTGAGCGTATCGACAGCGATGGCCTGCGCGCTCGCCCCCTGGTGGTCGGCGACACCATTTATGTCTATGGCAACAGCGGCAAGCTCGAGGCACTGACCATCCGCTGAAGCTATGCTTGAGACCGTCATCGGTTTCAGGCTGCGGCGCAGGAAGCGCCGCCCGAACTCCGGCCGCTGCCTTGCAGCGGCCTTTGCATTTTCAAGAATTCACGAGTGGAGAGCCGCATGGTTCCCGTAATCGCCCTGGTGGGACGGCCGAACGTCGGCAAATCCACCATGTTCAACCGCCTGACCAAGACCCGCGATGCCATCGTCGGCGACCTGTCGGGCCTGACCCGTGATCGCCAGTACGGCGACGCCACCTGGCAGGGTCGTTCGTTCATTCTCATCGACACCGGCGGTATCACCGGTGACGAAGTGGGCATGGACGAGAAGATGGCCGAGCAGTCGCTGATGGCCATCGAAGAAGCGGATTATGTGCTGTTCCTGGTCGATGCCCGCGCTGGCATGACCGCCGCTGACCAGATGATCGCCGAGCACCTGCGCAAGCGAAACAAAGAGGCGATCCTGGTCGCCAACAAGATCGACAACATCGATGCCGATGTCGCCCGCGCCGAGTTCTCGCCGCTGGGTATGGGCAACGCCATTCCGGTCGCCGGTTCGCAAGGCCGTGGTATCAACGCGCTGATGGAAGCCGTACTTGGCCACATCCCGCGCGACCAGGTCGAGGAAGCGCTGGATGCCGAAGTCGCCGAAGGCGAGGAAGCGGTGCGTATTCCGGGGCCGAGCGAGAAGGATGGCATCAAGATCGCCATCATCGGTCGCCCGAACGTCGGCAAGTCGACGCTGGTCAACCGCATGCTCGGTGAAGAGCGTGTGGTGGTCTACGATCAGCCGGGCACCACCCGTGACAGTATCTACATCCCGTTCGAGCGTGATGGCGAGAAGTACACCTTCATCGACACTGCCGGGGTGCGCAAACGCGGCAAGATCCACGAGGAAGTCGAGAAGTTCTCAGTGGTCAAGACGCTGCAGGCGATCAAGGACGCCAACGTGGTGATCTTCGTCATGGACGCGCGCGAGGGGGTGGTCGACCATGACCTGAACCTGCTGGGCTTCGCCCTGGAAGCCGGCCGTGCCATCGTCATCGCCCTGAACAAGTGGGATGGCATGGAGCCGGGCGAGCGCGACTACGTGAAGACCGAGCTGGAGCGTCGGCTGTTCTTCGTCGACTTTGCCGACATCCACTTCATCTCCGCCTTGCACGGCACTGGCGTCGGCCATCTGTACAAGTCGGTGCAGGCCGCGTTCAAGTCGGCGGTCACCCGCTGGCCGACCAGCCGCCTGACGCAAATCCTCGAAGACGCCATCAGCGAGCACCAGCCGCCGCTGGTTAACGGTCGACGGATCAAGCTGCGCTACGCTCACCTCGGAGGTGCCAACCCACCCCTGATCGTGATCCACGGCAACCAGACCGACAAGATCCCGCGTTCCTACTCGCGCTACCTGGAAAACACCTACCGCCGTGTGCTGAAGCTGGTCGGTACGCCGATCCGCATCGAGTACAAGGGCGGCGAGAACCCGTACGAGGGCAACAAGAACACCCTCACCGATCGCCAGGTCAACAAGAAACGCCGCTTGATGTCGCACCACAAGAAGGCTGAGAAGAAGCGCAAAGACAAGCGCTGATTCTCGCGTCTGCTTCTTCGCGGGCAAGCCCGCTCCCACTGCAAGGCACAGGCATTGAGATCTGTGAACGATCTGTGGAGCGGGCTTGGCCACGAATGAGCCTTTAAATGTTTCAACCTTTTTCCTGCCTGCCCGATCCGCTATGCTCGGACTCCACCCCGTGCCGGACCACCCCGCAGGAAAGAGGGCTCCATGATCCGCAGCAAACTGCCGAACGTCGGCACGACCATCTTCACCACCATGTCCCAGCTCGCCGCGCAAACCGGCGCGCTCAACCTGTCCCAGGGTTTCCCCGATTTCAATGGCCCGCAGCCGCTGCTCGATGCGGTCGGCCGACACGTGGCCGCTGGCAACAACCAGTACGCGCCGATGACCGGCTTGCCGGTGTTGCGCCAGCAGGTCGCGGCGAAGATCGCCCGTCTTTATGGCGCTCAGGTGGATGCCGATCAGGAAGTGACCATCACGCCTGGCGCCACCGAGGCGATCTTCTGTGCGATCCAGGCGGTGATCCAGACTGGCGACGAAGTGATCGTCTTCGACCCGTCGTACGACAGCTACGAGCCGTCGGTAGAGCTGGCCGGTGGTCGCTGCGTGCATGTGCAACTGAGTGATGGCGATTTTCGCATCGACTGGCAGAAGTTCAGCGATGCCCTGACCCCGCGCACGCGCATGGTCATCCTCAACTCGCCGCACAACCCCAGCGGTGCCCTGATCACCCGCGAAGACCTCGACCAGCTTGCCGACTTGATTGCCGAGCGCGACATCTACCTGGTGAGCGACGAGGTCTACGAGCACCTGGTCTACGACGGCGTGCGCCATGCCAGCGTGCTGGCTCACGAGCCGCTCTATGCCAGGGCCTTCGTGGTCAGTTCGTTCGGCAAGACCTACCACGTCACCGGCTGGAAGACCGGCTATGTGATTGCACCGCCTGCGCTGAGTGCCGAGCTGCGCAAGGTCCACCAGTACGTCAACTTCTGCGGCGTGACGCCGCTGCAATGGGCGCTGGCCGACTTCATGGCCGAACACCCGGAGCATATCGACGAACTGCCAGGCTTCTACCAGGCCAAGCGCGACCTGTTCTGCGACCTGCTGCAGACATCGCGCTTTGCCTTCACCCGCACCGCGGGCACCTATTTCCAGTTGGTGGATTACTCGGCGATCCGTCCCGACCTCAATGATGTGGAGATGGCACTGTGGCTGACCCGCGAACATGGCGTGGCGACCATCCCGGTGTCGGTGTTCTACCAGCGCCCTATCCCCGAGCAACGCCTGGTGCGCCTGTGCTTTGCCAAACGTGAGGAGACGCTGCGTCAGGCAGCGGAAAAACTATGCGCGATCTGAGTCAACTGCCGAACCTGAAGCTCGCCCTGGTGCAGACCACCCTGGCCTGGCATGACCGCGAGGGCAATCACGCGCATTTCGAGGTACTGCTGGAGCAGGCCCGTGGCGCTGACTTGGTGATCCTGCCGGAAATGTTCACCACCGGCTTCTCGATGGAGTCCGAACGCCTTGCCGAGCCCGAGCAGGGGCCGACCTACAAGTGGCTCAAGGCACAGGCAAAGAAGATCGATGCGGTGATCACCGGCAGTGTGATCATCCAGGCCGCCGATGGCAGCCATCGCAATCGCCTACTGTGGGCACGACCGGACGGCGAGGTGCTGCATTACGACAAGCGCCACCTGTTCCGCATGGCGGGCGAGCACAAGCACTACACGCCTGGCGAACGCCAGGTACAGTTCGAGCTCAAGGGCTGGCGAGTTCGCCCGCTGATCTGCTACGACCTGCGCTTCCCAGTGTGGAGCCGCGACGCACAGGATACCGACCTGCTGCTGTACACGGCGAACTGGCCGGCCGCGCGGCGCCAGCACTGGAACCGGCTGCTGCCGGCGCGGGGGATCGAGAACCTGTGCTACGTGGCTGCGGTGAATCGGGTGGGGACCGACGGCAAGGGCTTTGCCTATTCGGGTGACAGCCAGGTGCTGGACTTCCAGGGCGAGAGCCTGCTGAGTGCGGGGGAGGCCGACGGGGTGTTCAGCGCGGTGTTGAGCGCGGCGGAGCTGGCGGCGTATCGGACCAAGTTCCCGGCGAACCTGGATGCCGACACCTTCGAGCTGCATTGAAACTGCAGTGCTCTTTTCGCGGGCAAGCCCGCTCCCACAGGTAACGCGTTACTCAATGCTTTACCTGTGGGAGCGGGCTTGCCCGCGAAAAGACCGATACATCAGGCGCTGGTCAGTACACATCCCGCCGATAGCGCCCATCCTCGATCAGCCGCTCGACGAGCTCTTCACCAAGAAGCCCCTTCAGCGCCGCATCCACGCCGCCTGCCATCCCTTGCAGGCTCCCGCAGACGTACACGCAGGCGCCGTCGTCCACCCAGCGGCGCAATTGTTCGCCTTGCTGCAACAGCACATCCTGCACATAGACCTTTTCCGCCTGGTCCCGCGAGAACGCCAGGTCCAGTCGCGCCAGATCGCCGCTGTCCAGCCAGCCTTGCAGCTCACGGCCGCAGAGCAGGTCGTGGGCGCGGTTGCGTTCGCCGAACAGCAGCCAGTTGCGCTGCTCACCCCCCGCGATCCGGGCCTTGAGCAGGCTGCGCAGGCCTGCCAGGCCAGTACCGTTGCCGATCAGCACCATCGGTGCCGAGGTTGTCGGCAGGTGGAAGCTGCTGTTGCGGCGCAGACGCAGGCTGGCATGGCCGTCCATGGGCAGGTATTCGGTCAGCCAGCCGGAGCCCAGCCCGAGGCTGCCATCGGCATGACGCTCCTGGCGCACGATCAGCTCCAGCACGCCGTCGCTGGCGATCGACGCGATGGAGTATTCACGGGCACCGAGTGGGATCAGCGAATCGACCAGCGCCTGGGCGTGCAGGCCGACCAGATGCTCGCGGCTGGTCGGCAACTGGCGACTGGCCAGCGCTTGGCCAAGCGGTTCGACAAGACCATCAAGTTGCACCGGTAGATTCGCATCGAGCCCCAGCCCTTGCAGGAAGGCATCGATCCGCGCCTGGCTGTGGCGGGGCAGCACCTCGACCAGGTCGCCAGCTTCCCAATGGCTTGGGTGTTCGGCACTCAGGCCCAGCAAGTACACCGGTGCGCCCTGGCTGCCGGGGTTGAGCCGTTCGCGTCGGACCAGGCGCCAGTTGCCGTAGCTGGGCGGCTGCCAGGCGGCGAGCGGACGTGCGCCGGTCAGTTGCGCCAGGGCCTGCTGCCATTGTTGCAGGGCATTCTGGTCGGCACTGTCGACTTCGATCGGGCTGAACGCGGTGGTCGCACCGCGTTCGGCCAGCCAGGCCTGCAGGCGTCGGGCGAAGCCGCAGAAATGCGGATACTGTCGATCGCCCAGGGCGAGCAGGGCGTAGTTCAGGTGTTGCAGCGCCCAGGGTTGGCCCAGCACCTTGCGCTCGAAGCCGCGGGCGCTGTCAGGCGCTTCGCCATCACCGAAGGTGCTGACCACGAACAGTGCCCGACGGGCCTGGCGCAGCTCGTCCTCGCCCAGCTCGGCAAGCGAGCGCACCTGGACCGGCAAGCCCGCCGCCTGCAACTGCCCTGCGCTCTGCCAGGCCAGTTGCTCGGCCAGGCCACTCTGGCTGGCGAAGCCGATCAGCCAGCTGTCGCCGCTGGCCTGGGCGGTGTCGACCGAGCAACGGGCGGCACGGACCTGGCGCTTCTTGCGGCGGCGATCGAGATACAGCAGCCAGCCGGTGACGAAGAACAGCGGCATGGTCAGGCTGGCGATGGTGAGGATGATCCTGCCCGGCAAACCGAAATAGCTGCCCACGTGCAGGGCGTAGACGCTCTGCAGCAGTTGGGCTTTGAACGACTTGTCGGTGTAGCGCTCGTGACGCTTGATCTGGCCGTTGGCGGGGTCAAGTGTCAGGGTGTTGAAGGCGCGCTCGTGGGCTGAGTCATCGAGCAGGTAGAACAGCGTCGCTGGCTGCCCGCCGCCAGGTGGCAGGCGCAGGTTGTAGCTGGCAAGGCTTGGGCCGGCGGCATTCTTGAGGTTGTTCCAGATGGCGTCGTAATCGACCACCAGCGGCGCCGCCTTGGCATCCGCTGCTTGCGGTCCGGGGCGGCCACGACCTGCGCCGCGCTGCTGCTGTTCGCCGGCTGCGGGTTTGTCGGCGAGCAGTGTGTTCAGGCCCTCGCGGTACCAGTCGTACGACCAGAACAGGCCGGTCAGGGCAAACAACAGGTAGAACAGCAGGCACCAGGTCCCGGCGACGGCGTGCAGGTCCCAGTTGAAGGCGCGGCCTTTCTTGGCCCAGTCGAAGCTCAGCCAGACCCGCCAGTTCAGGGCCCGGCGCGGCCAGCGCAGGTAAAGGCCGGAGAGGCAGAAGAAGATCAGCATCAGGGTGCAGGCACCGGTGATCTGCCGACCGCTATCGCCCATGGCCAGGAAACGGTGCAGCTGCAGCATGAGGTTGAAGAAGCCTATCCCCGCGACCTCACCCTTGAGCTCGCCTGTGTAAGGGTCGGCATAACGCAGCTCGCCGCGGCGTTCGCCGGGCGGCGGGGTGAAGAAGAGGCGGGCGGCATTGTCGGCGTGGGTATCGACCCAGAGCATCGCCACCTTGTCGCCCTGGGCCAGTTCGGCGCGGCGTACCAGCTCCGGCAGCGGCAGCACGCCCTCCTGGCGCACCTCGACCTTGAGCACATCGGCGTTGAACAGGCGCAGCAGTTCTTCCTGGAACGACCAGATCGCACCGGTGATGCCCATCAGCGCCAGCACCAGGCCGGCGGTGATGCCAAAGAACCAGTGCAATTGGAACAGCGACTTCTTCACCACATCGATCACCTTGTGTTGCAGCCACAGACCGCGCGGCGTGCATTATGCCTTGATACGCAAAAGCCCCGCCCACAGGAATGATCGGGGCGGGGGGCGTTCTGTTTCGTGCTCGACTGCACCGGCCTCTTCGCGGGCAAGCCCGCTCCCACAGGTGTTCCACAGGATTTGAGGATTGTGGTGTCCCTATGGGAGCGGCCTTGCCCGCGAAGAGGCCGGTGCAGACTAGCCCAGTCCCCTCATCAGAAGTGGACGCTGGTGGTCAGCAGCGCCGTGCGCCCGGCCGCCTGGTTGGCGAAGTGGGTGGAGAAGGCCTTGTCGTAGTACACCTCGTTGGTCAGGTTCTGCACGTTCAGTTGCAGATCGACGTTCTTGGTCAGCTTGTACGCTGCCATGGCGTCGTAGCGCACGTAACTGTCGACCATGGTGGTGTTGGCCACGCTGCCATACACGTCATCCACATAGAAGGCGCCGCCGCCAACGGTCAGCTTCGGTGTGATGGCGTAGGTGGTCCAGAGGCTGGCGCTGTTGTTCGGCGTGTTCGGCAGCTGGTTGCCGTCGTTGGCCTTGCCCAACGGGCCACCGTCGATCTGGCGTGCCTGCATGTAGGTGTAGCCGGCGAACACCTGCCACTTGTCGGTGAGCTTGCCGCTGGCCGACAGCTCGATGCCCTGCACGCGAGTTTCGCCGACGTTCTCGTAGGTGGTGGTATTCACCTGGACGCGAGCGTTTTCCTTTTCGGTGCGGAACAGCGCAGCGGCCAGGGACAGGCGCTGGTCAAGCAGGTCCCACTTGGTACCGATCTCGTAGTTGGTCGTTTCTTCAGGTTCCAGGTCGCTGGACAGCAGGTTGCCCGAGCGGTCCGGCGTACCCGGCAGCGGGTTGCCTTCCTGGCCTTCGCCGAGCATCGCGCCCGGTGGCGTGGCGGAGGTGGCGTAGGACACGTAGATGCTGCCGTTGTCGGCCGGCTTCCACACCAGGCCCAACTGGCCGGTGATGAACTCGCTCTTGTCGCGGCCCTTGGCAGTGGTGGCGCCGGCTGCGGTGTAGGTCTTGTAGTCGGTGTCGAAGTGGTCGTAGCGCAGGCCCATGTTCAGCAGCCACTGCGGGGTCAGTTCGAGGGTGTCGAAGACGTACAGCGCACGGGTCTTGCTGTTGGTGGTGGTGCCGGCGTAGTTGCGCGAGATCGCGCCGTTCCACGGGTCGTCCGGGTTGGGATTGCTCAGCGAGGTGCAGTTGTAGCCGCTGGAGACGATCATGCCCGGGGTGCAGTTGGTGCTCGCGTTGCCGGGCGAGGCGGGCGTGGTGTCGGTGTTGACGTTGTACGAGGAGCGCTCGCTCTCCTCGCGGCTCAGTTCGATGCCGGTGGAGAAGCTGTTCTTCAGGCCGCCCAGGTACAACTCGCCGAACAGGTCGGTCTGGTTGGTGGTGGTGGCGGTGTTGCCCACGCGGGTGTTGGCGCGGCGCCAGACACTGCCGTTGTTGACGTTGCCCTTGCTGTCGTCCGGCTGGGTGAGGATGTAGTCCTGCATGCTGTTGCCGTGGCGCAGGGTGTTCTTGACGGTCAGCGAGTCGGACAGGTCGTGCTCGACGGCGATGGTGGCGATGTCCACCCGCGATTTGCGGAAGTCGCGGCCGGTCAGGCCGTAGAAGTTGTCGTGGTCGCCACCCGCGTAAGGCTTGCTCGGATGGGCCGAGGTGCGGGCACCGGTGCCGCCGGCCGGCACGGTGTAGGGGATGCCCGAATCCGGCAGGTCGTCGCTTTCCAGGTGGTAGTAGTCGAGGTTGACGCGGGTCGGGGTGCCCAGGCCGAACGCCAGCGACGGGGCGATGCCCCAGCGGTCGTAATTGACCTTGTCGCGCCCGGCGACATTGCTCTCGTGGGTCATCAGGTTCAGGCGCCCGGCCACGGTGTCGCTGAACTGGTAGTTGCCATCGAAGGTGTAGCGCTGGGTCTGGTCGCTGCCCCAGGTCCAGGCGCCGTCGAGCGAGTTGCCCAGGTGGGCGCGCTTGCTCACCAGGTTGATGGTGCCGCCTGCGGCACCGCGGCCGCCAATGGCGGAGTTCGGGCCCTTGGCCACTTCCACCGATTCGATGGCGAAGATCTCGCGGGTCTGTGCGCCCGTGTCGCGCACGCCGTCCAGGTAGGTATCGCCTTGGGCGTCGAAGCCACGGATGAACGGGCGATCGCCTTGCGGGTTGCCGCCTTCGCCGGCACCGAAGGTGATGCCCGGCACGGTACGCAGCGCATCCTGCAGGCTCAGGGCGTTGGTGTCCTTGATCACCTGCTGCGGGATCACCGTGACCGAACGCGGGGTGTCCACCAGTGGTGCGGTGTATTTCTGCGAGGAGGCTTTTTCGACCTTGTACTCGGTGCTCGCCTGTTCGGCCTTGCCGTTGACGCTGGTGGCGTCGAGGGTGACCGGCTGGGCGGTTGCGGGATCGGCGGCATAGGCCGAGGTCGCGCTGAGGGCGACGCCGATGGCGCAGGTGAGCAGGCGTGGTGAGCTGACAGCGGATGGTACGTGGCGCATTTTGTTTTTGACCTTCCCCAAGGTGTGAAGGCCGCGGATGTTAATGTAAGCAATTGTAAGTAACAATTGAGACTCGTTACCATTCGCAAGAAACTTACAATCTTTACATCTTACCCTTACGGTTTTTCCGGGTTCGTGCGTCTGCGATCCTGACCACAAGGCAGGGGATTGCGCCAACGGCACTTGCCTACCGTAAAAGGGAATCAATATCATTGGGGCCTTTGCCCTCTGCCAGGTACCTCGCGCCATGCTTCTGCACATCCCCGGCCTGTTCGACGCCGACGAGATTTCCCGCATCCGCCAGGCCCTGGAGCAGGCCGACTGGGCCGATGGCAAGGCGACGGCCGGCTACCAGTCGGCCAAGGCCAAGCACAACCTGCAGTTGCCCGAAGGCCACGCCCTGGCCAAGGAAATCGGCAGCGCGCTGATCGACCGGCTGTGGCGCAATCCGTTGTTCATGTCGGCGGCGTTGCCGCACAAGGTGTTCCCGCCGCTGGTCAATTGCTACCGCGAAGGAGGCAACTTCGGTTTTCACATCGACAACGCGCTGCGCCAACCCAAGGGCAGCCCCGAGCGGGTACGCACCGACCTTTCGTCCACGCTGTTTCTCAGCGAGCCAGACAGCTACGACGGTGGCGAGCTGGTGATCCAGGACACCTACGGTGTCCAGCAGGTCAAGCTGGCGGCAGGCGATATGGTGCTGTATCCGGGCACCAGCCTGCACAAGGTCAACCCTGTGACGCGCGGCGAGCGCTTCGCGGCGTTCTTCTGGACCCAGAGCCTGGTGCGTGACGATGGCCAGCGCACGCTGCTGTTCGAGATGGACAACGCCATACGCCAGCTCGGTGCCGATGTGCCCGATCATCCGTCGCTGCTGCAACTGACCGGCACCTACCACAACCTGTTGCGTCGCTGGGCGGAGGTTTGAGCATGTCGTATCAGTTGCGACGCGAGGATGTGATCGATGTTGCCGAGCTCAAGTCGATGCTCGAGCACAGCCCCGGCAAGGCCGCCCAGGCGATTCTTGCCGCCGCGGGGCAGGGGGTGGTCGAGGCGCAGGCATTGCTTGGGCAGATTCTGCTCGACGGGCATGGGATCGAACAGGATGAGCGCCTGGCACGGCATTGGTTCGCCATTGCCGCCCAGGCCGGCAACGCCATGGCGTACAACATGCTGGGGCGATGCCTGGAGCACGGTTGGGGTGGTGAGATCGATCTGACCCAGGCGGCCATCCATTACGCACAGGCCGCCGATGCCGACTCCGATTGGGGCCTCTACAACCTGGGCAACCTGTTGGCTACCGGTCGCGGGGTGCCAGTAAATCAGGCGCAGGCGCTGATCTGTTACGAGAAGGCGGCGCACATGGGGCATGCCAAGTCGATGAACCTGTACGGGCGCTACCTGGAGCAGGGCATTGCCACCACCGCGAGCCCTGCGCGGGCGGTACGCTGGTATCGGCGTTCGGCCGAGGCGGGGGATTTTCGCGGAATGTTCAGCCTGGCGCTGGTGCTTGTCGAACGAGGGCAAATCGAAGCGGCGTTTCCCTGGCTACGACGAGCCAGGCAGGAGGGCAACGAAAGCTTCCTGCGCAGCAGCGTGTTGACTTTGCGTGCCGGTGGGCCTTTGTTGGCTTGCGTTGCAGCGGACTACCAGGAGGAACTGGAGCGTCGCAGCCGCTCGTGAAGCATGGCGTCAGACCCGAGAAAGATTTCACGATTATCCAGCTAGGTCGTACTTGTGACGATAGGGCTCATTTCAGCGATCTGAGGTCAAACATGAGTACTTATAACCAAGCTGCTTCGTTTATCGCCGTTTTATCCTGTGAAACCAGCAAGGGCTCGGGCACGCTGACCGCCGGTAAACTCAAGGGAGCAAAGAGCGGGGGTGGCTACTATGGCAACGTTGATGTAGACCGCCGTGGTGATGTTTACCTCTGCAGCAGCGTCAACTTACAAAATCAAGAGCGTTTCTGGTTTGGTTGTTTCAACCGCGGTGAGCCGGAGCGCTATGACGTTCGTAGTTGGGCTCCAGGCAAGCCTCATCATGGGCAGCGCTTGGCTGTAGCCAGTGATGGCAGTCTGAGGATGGTTCCCGCTGCCGGTATTTCCTGCGACTGGCTTCTAAGCTGGGATGGCAAGCCATTGCGGCTTGGTCATGTCAACGAAATGGGCGGGCCAGCCTATGGCTTTGCCATGTCGCATGTCACTGCTGGAGGCTTGCGCCATGAAGCGCCGACCAGCGTTCGGACGGGATGGCATAACAAGATGCGCACAGGCAGTGGCGAGCAGGCTGGGCTCTGGATTCAGATTCAAGAGACTTGGGTAGCACAGCCCTGACACCCATCGTCTGGCTGAAAAGGCGCTTCGTGACGAAGCGCCTTTTCAGGTGTTACAGGTAGAACGCCTTCAGCGGCGGGAAGCCGTTGAACTCCACCGCGCTGTAGCTGGTGGTGTAGGCGCCGGTCGACAGCCAGTACAGGCGGTCGCCGATGGCCAGGTTCAGCGGCAGGCCGTACTTGTAGTTCTCGTACATGATATCGGCGCTGTCGCAGGTCGGGCCGGCGATCACCACTTCTTCGGCTTCACCTTTCTTCTCGGTCCAGATCGGGAACTTGATGGCTTCGTCCATGGTTTCGATCAGGCCGGAGAACTTGCCCACGTCGGTGTAGATCCAGCGCTCGACCGCGGTGCGCGACTTGCGCGCCACCAACACCACTTCGCTGACCAGGATACCGGCGTTGGCGATCAGCGAACGGCCCGGCTCCAGGATGATTTCCGGGAGGTCGTCACCGAAGTCTTCCTTGAGGAAGCGGATGATCTCTTCAGCGTAGGTTTCCAGGCTGTTGGTACGGGTGATGTAGTTGGCCGGGAAGCCGCCGCCCATGTTGATCAGCTTCAGCTCGATGCCGTCTTCTTCTTTCAGGCGCTCGAAGATCACCTTGACCTTGGCGATGGCCGCGTCCCAGACGCTGATGTCGCGCTGCTGGGAACCGACGTGGAACGAGATGCCATAAGGCACCAGGCCCAGGTCACGGGCCAGGATCAGCAGGTCCATGGCCATGTCGGTCTGGCAACCGAATTTACGCGACAGCGGCCAGTCGGCGGTGGTGGAGCCTTCGGTGAGGATGCGCACGTACACTTTCGAGCCCGGTGCGGCCTTGGCGATGTTGCGCAGGTCGGCTTCGGAGTCGGTGGCGTAGAGACGCACGCCCTTCTCGTAGAAGTAGCGAATGTCCTTGGACTTCTTGATGGTGTTGCCATAGCTGATGCGGTCGGCGCTGACACCACGGCCCAGCACTTTGTCCAGCTCGTAGATCGAGGCGATGTCGAAGCTCGAGCCTTTTTCCTTGAGCAGGTCGATGATCTCGACCGCCGGGTTGGCCTTGACTGCGTAGTAGACCTTGGCGAATTCGAAGCCCGCGCGCAGGTCGTCGTAGGCCTGGCTGATCATCTGGGTGTCGATGAGTACGAACGGGGTTTCCTGCTTGTCGGCGAACGCCTTCATTTTCTGGAAGGTGTCGCGCGCGAAATAGTCTTCGACCTGGATCGACATGCTTAGGGACTCCATGGGCAAACTGAAAAGATAAGTGGCTGCAAACTGAACGTCCTCCGTATCCCCACTTTGGTTCGCCTACTTCCCAAGGCATGTCGCCGAAAGCAAAAAGGTCGCTGTAAAAGCGGCGGCCTTGCTGTCTCGTCGTCAGTACTTGAGCCGGATGGATCGTTTCCAGCATGGACGTTCGGCGCGCACTTTAGGACGTGAGGAATGCAGAATCAACCCGCAATCCCAGCGTGTTCCCGTGCAATCGACGAGTAGCCATTTGAATAACCGACTCGTGTGACCGGCAGATGTTCCCCTGGTCAATTCCAGCGTAAAGAATTGTGGAATGGAGCATGTCGGCCCGTTGCTGGGTGAACCCGTTTCCATAGGCATCAGGGTGTTTGCGCCGTGCCGTGCTCGCTCGCGAAAAGCGCCTGGGTGTTCATATTTATGGCCACGCCTGGCTGGCACCTCCGTGCCGGAATTCCTCGATAAATTTTTTGTTACCGAGGCAAAAAAATGCTCCCGTGAGGACAGTTGCACGCCGATTTGCCGCTTTTAATAAGAAGTATTATTATTTGCGACCTCTTGTCCCCGCCTCCCTGACGAGCCAGACCGTGTCCGGACACAAAGGCTTTCTCGACCACTATCACGAGCTGATCGGCACCTGGACGCGCAAGTTGCGCAGTCGTCAGCAGGCCGAGGACCTCGCCCACGATGCTTTCGTCCGCGTGCTGGAAAATCCGCGCGAGCAGGTCGAGCAGCCGCGTGCCTATCTGCACCAGACCGCACGCAACATCGCGGTGGATGGTTTCCGTCGCGAAGACCGGCGCCAGGCACTGGAACTGGAACTGTTCGATGAGGGCGGTGCCCAGGGCGGTGACCCGGAAGCCTACATGCACGCACTGGAGCTGGCAGACACCGTCGAGCGGGCGCTGGCGCAACTGCCGGTCAATTGCCGGCGGGTGTTCATCTGGCAGAAACTCGAAGGCCTGACCCAGGCCGAGATCGCCGAGCGCATGGGTTTGACCAAGAATATGGTCGAAAAGTATATGATTCGCACGCTCCGACATCTGCGTGAGCACCTGGACGTGACCACCAGATGAGTCAGGAGACCCTTTCGATGAATCAGCAAGGCGCCGACAACCCGCGCGAACAGGCCGCCGACTGGTTTGTCCGCGTTCAGGATGCGCCGGATGACAGCGGCCTGCGCGAGCGCCTGCAGCGTTGGCTGGACGAGCGCCCCGAGCACCGGCAGGAATACGAACTGCTTGGCAGGTTGTGGTGTGCAGCCGATTTCATCCCTTCCGAACGCCTTGAGGCACTGTGTGAAACAGAGCCGGTGCGTCAGTTGCCGCGTCGGCGTCTGCTGCGTCAGGCCCTGGCCGCAGGCGTTGCGGTCGCCGCGCTGGGGCTGGGCTGGGCGGGGTGGCAGTATCAGCAGTTGAACCACCATGACGTGCTCGCCACGCAATTGGGCGAGCGCCGCCTGTTCGAGCTGCCGGACGGCTCGCGCCTGGAGCTGAACAGCGCGACGCGCGTCGAGGTCGCCTTCAGCGCCGGGCGCCGGCAACTGCGCCTGGAGACGGGCGAGGCGATGTTCAGTGTCGCCCACGATAGCAGTCGGCCCTTCGTGGTTGATACGGCCCAGGGCAGCGTCACCGTCACCGGTACCCGTTTCGACGTGCGCCAGGACAGCGGCCTGACCCGGGTTGCCGTCGAGCAGGGTTCGGTGAAGGTCGAAGGCGCGGCTGGCTCGCTGGCGCAGTTGGGCGCAGGGCAGGGCGCGCATATCGACCAGCAGGGCACGGTCGCCGCGCCCTATGCGGTCAACGCCGCCTCGCTCACCGCCTGGCGCCAGGGCAAGCTGGTGTTCGACAACGCGACCCTCGCCGAAGTGGTCAGCGAGGTGTCGCGCTATCGCGCCCACCCGCTGCGTGTCGCTCCGGGCAAGGTCGCCAACCTGCGTCTGTCCAGTACCTTCAGCACCGACGACACCGACGCGTTGCTGCGGGCCCTGCCGAACATCCTTCCCGTGGCCGTGAAAGCCCATTCCGACGGCTCCAGCGAAATAATCGCGAAATAGATTCAGGTTTTTTCCGGTTCGTTCGTCTTCCTCGCCAGCTGCAACTGCCAAGCATTTCCATTTGCGTATGGTTGGCGTTTATCCGGACTTTCAGGACCTATCGAAGACGTGAACAACAACAAGCCCTTCCTTCGCCTGCGCCGCCTGGCGCTGGCCCTGGCGGTCAGCGCCGCCGCTGCGAACAGCTATGCCGAACAAGCTCCGGCCGCCATCCAGATCCAGGCCCAGCCATTGGCTTCGGCCCTGACTCAACTGGGCCAGCAGACCAGCCTGCAATTGTTCTTCAGCCCCGAGCTGGTCGCTGGCAAACAGGCGCCAGCGGTGTCTGGCAGCCTGGCCCCCGAGCAGGCCTTGCAGCAGCTGCTGCAGGGCAGCGGGCTGACCTACGAAATGTCTCAGGACACCGTGGTGGTCAAACCGGCCCAGAGCGCCGGCACCCTGACCACCGGCAGCCTGGAGCTGGCGCCGACCGATGTGAAGGTGGTGGGTGACTGGTTGGGCGATGCCGACCAGACCGTGGTGCAGAACCACCCCGGCGCGCGTACCGTGGTGCGCCGCCAGGAAATGGTCGAGCAGGGCACCATGAACGTGCGCGACGCACTGCGTGGTATCCCGGGTGTGCAGGTACAGGACTCCAACGGCACCGGCGGCAGCGACCTGTCGCTCAACGTCGGGGTGCGTGGCCTGACCTCGCGCCTGTCGCCACGCTCGACCGTGCTGATCGACGGCGTGCCGGCGGCCTTCGCCCCCTATGGCCAGCCGCAGTTGTCGATGGCGCCGATCTCCTCGGGCAACCTTGGCAGCATCGACGTGGTCCGCGGTGCAGGCTCGGTGCGTTATGGCCCGCAGAACGTCGGTGGCGTCATCAACTTCGTCACCCGGGCGATCCCGGAAAAAGCCACCGCCGAGCTGGGTACTACCCTGGAAACCTCCAAGTACGGTGGCTGGAAACACACCGAATCGGCCTTCGTCGGCGGTACTGCCGACAACGGCATCGGCGTTGCGTTGCTTTACTCCGGCGTCAACGGTAACGGCTACCGCCGCAGCAACAACGACAACGACATCGATGACGTGCTGCTCAAGACCCACTGGGCCCCCACCGACAGCGACGAGTTCTGGCTCAACTTCCACTACTATGACGGCCGCGCCGACATGCCCGGTGGCCTGACCCAGGCGCAGTTCGACCGCGATCCGTACCAGTCTGTGCGCGACTACGACTACTTCAGCGGCCGTCGCAAGGACGTCTCGTTCAAGTGGCAGCGCCAGCTCGACGAAGCCACCCAGTTCGAGGTGCTGACCTACTACACCGACAGCTTCCGCGGCAGCGCCATTGCCGCTCGCGACCAGCGCACCCTGTCGTCGTTCCCGCGCAACTACACCACCTTCGGTATCGAGCCACGCGTGTCGCGGGTCTTCTTCACCGGGCCTGTGACCCAGGAAGTCAGCGTCGGCTATCGCTACCTCAAGGAAGCCATGCGCGAGCAGGCCTCCCGCCTGGCGCTGATCGACAACGTGCCGACCGTCACCCCGACCGCCGATGGCCACGTCTACCAGGACCGTACCGGCGGCACCGAGGCCAGTGCCTACTACATCGATGACAAGATCGACGTCGGCAACTGGACCATCACCCCGGGCATCCGCTTCGAGCACATCAATACCGACTGGAGCGACCGTCCGGTGCTGGACAACAACAACCGCCCGGTGCCGGAGAAGAACCGCAGCATCACCAGCAACGAGCCGCTGCCGGCCCTGAGCGTGATGTACCACATGTCCGAGGCGTGGAAATTGTTCGCCAATTACGAGACCTCGTTCGGCAGCCTGCAGTACTTCCAGTTGGGTCAGGGTGGTTCGGGTGACAACACCGCCAACGGCCTGGAGCCGGAGAAGGCCAAGACCTACGAGATCGGTACCCGTTATGACGACGGCCACTTCGCGGGCGAGCTGACGGCGTTCTACATCGACTTCGACGACGAACTGCAGTACATCAGCAACGACGTGGGCTGGACCAACCTGGGGGCGACCAAGCACCAGGGTATCGAGGCATCGGTGCGTTATGACCTGGCGGGCCTGGATCCGCGTCTGGACGGTCTGTCGGCCAATGCCGGTTTCACCTACACCCGTGCCACCTATGAAGGCGAGATCCCTGGCTTCAAGGGCCGCGACCTGCCGTTCTACTCACGTCAGGTGGCAACTGCCGGGCTGCGTTACCAGATCAACCGCTGGACCTGGAACCTGGACGCCTACGCTCAATCCAAGCAGCGCGCACCGGGTACCGGGGTCAATGCCGATGGCAGCTTCACCGGCAACTACATCACCCAGCCGAGCGCCGATGGGCAGTACGGCAACATTCCGGGCTATGTGACCTGGCATGCTCGTGGTGGCTATGACTTCGGTCCGCAGCTGTCGAACCTGAAGCTGGCGGCGGGGGTGAAGAACATCTTCGACAAGCAGTACTACACCCGCTCCAGCGACAACAACGCCGGGTTGTACGTGGGTGAGCCGCGCACCTTCTATGTACAGGCCAGTGTAGGGTTCTGATACCGAGTCGCCCCATTCGCGGGCAAGCCCGCTCCCACAGGTACAGCGCCAGCCTCAAGGCTTGCAGAAGACCTGTGGGAGCGGGCTTGCCCGCGAATAGGCCCGTACAGCACTACATATCCAGAATTTGATTCGACATTGGCGAGGCGCAAAGCGCCCCTGGCAATCTAAAGGGCCACCGCCTCCGCAGGCGACACGATGCTGGTCTTCGCTCCCCGCGACCTACCCGAACTCAAGTAAGCCGCAATAGACTCCTGGGTCACCTCACCCAGAAACACTTGCTCGGCATCCAGCACCGGCAACCAGGCCCGATTGAACTCGTACATGCGCGACAGCAGGATGCGCAGGTGCTCGTCATGGGCCGCGGTGGCATTGAACGGTCGCAGGAAGTCCCCACAGGTGCCTTGCTGGCGGTGCATGTCGCGCCGGCGCACATACCCCATCGCCTTGTTCGCCGCATCGGTGACCACCACGTAGCGACGGTCGTGCTCGTCGAGCAACTCCAGCGCCTCGCTCACCGGGGTCTCGGGGCTGACCGACGGCGCGTTGTCCGCGGCATCTTCTGCGCGCACCAGCAGCAGGCGCTTGAGGGTGCTGTCCTGGCCGACGAAGTTGCTGACGAAGTCATCCACCGGGTGCGCCAGCAGCGTGTCCGGGTGATCCAGTTGCAGCAGCTTGCCCGCGCGGAAGATGGCGATCTTGTCGCCCAGCTTGATGGCCTCGTCGATGTCGTGGCTGACCATGATCACGGTCTTGTTCAGCGCCCGTTGCATCTCGAAGAACTCGTTCTGGATCATCTCGCGGTTGATTGGGTCAACCGCACCAAACGGCTCGTCCATCAGCAGCACTGGGGCCTCGGCCGCCAGCGCGCGGATCACGCCGATGCGTTGCTGCTGGCCACCCGACAGCTCGCGCGGGTAGCGCTGCAGGTACTGCTTGGGCTCGAGCTTGATCATGCTCATCAGCTCGCGGGCACGATCGTGGCAGCGCTGCTTGTCCCATCCGAGCAGGCGCGGCACCACGGTGATGTTCTCCTCGATGGTCATGTTGGGGAACAGGCCGATCTGCTGGATCACGTAGCCGATGTGGCGGCGCAGGGTGACCTCGTCGAGTCCGGTGGTGTCTTCGCCATTGATGAACACCTGGCCGGAGGTCGGGGTGATCAGGCGGTTGATCATCTTCAGCGTGGTGCTCTTGCCGCAGCCCGAAGGGCCGAGGAACACGCAGATTTCGCCTTCGTTGACGGTGAGGCTGACCGAGTCGACGGCTTTGACGTCCTTGCCGTTGACGTTGAAGGTCTTGCTGAGGTTCTTGAGTTCGATCATGAGCGCAGTCCTTCTGGAGTCAGGGCACGTTGCAGGGTTTGCAGGAGCAGGTCGGCGATGATCGCCAGCAGGCTGACCAGCACGGCGCCGACCAGCAGCATCGACATGTCGCTGCGGCTGATGGAGGTGAGGATGAGCACGCCCAGGCCACCGGCACCGATGGTTGCGGCGATGGTCATGACGCCGATGTTCATCACCACGGCGGTGCGTACGCCAGCGAGGATCACCGGTACCGCGATGGGCAGCTCGACCATGCGCAGGCGCTGGCCGAAGGTCATGCCGATGCCGCGTGCCGCTTCGCGGATGCCGGGCTCGACGTTGGTCAGGGCCAGGTAGGTGTTGCGCAGGATCGGCAGCAGCGAATAAAGGAACACCGCGGTGATCGCCGGCAGCGGGCCGAGGCCCTGGCCGAACTTGCTGTAAAACGGCAGCAGCAGGCCGAACAGGGCGATCGACGGGATGGTCAGCAGCACCGTGGCGCTGGCCTGCAGCGGGCCGGCCAGTACCGGGAAGCGGGTCATCAGGATGCCCAGCGGCACGCCGATGACGATGGCCAGGCTGACGGCGATGCCGACCAGCATGATGTGTTGCCCGGTCAGTTGCAGGACCAGGGCCCAGTCGAGATGGGCGAAGGTATCGAACAGGTTCATCGCGCGACCTCGCTGAAGGCATGTTCACGCAGGAAAGCGGCCGCCACGCTGGACGGGCTCTGGTGCTCGACATCGACCTTGGCGTTGAGCTGGCGCATGGTCTCGTCGTCGAGCGTCTCGGCCAGCGGCTTGAGCAGGTCGGCCAGTTGTGGATGGGCGTGGAGCACCGCCTTGCGCACCACCGGCGCGGCGGTGTAGTCGGGGAAGTAGTGCTTGTCGTCATCCAGCAGCTTGAGGTCGAAGGCGCTGAGGCGGCCGTCGGTGGTGTAGACCAGGCCGGCGAACACCTGGTTGTTGCGCAGGGCGGTGTAGACCAGGCCTGCATCCATCTGGCGGATGTTGGCGCGCCCCAGTTGCATGCCGTACATCGCCTGCAGGCCATCGAGACCGTCGGGGCGATTGGCGAACTCGGTGTCCAGCGCCACCAGGTGCTTGCGTGCCTGTTCGTCCTGCAGCACCTGGTTCAGCTGGCTGATGCTGGTGACCTGCGGGTAGGCTTCGGCGACCTTGCGTGGCAGGGCCAGGGCATAGGTGTTGCTGAACTTGGAGGGGGTCAGCCAGATCAGGTCCTTCTTCGCATCCAGGGCCTTGACCTTGTTGTAGGTCGCTTCGGCGCTGGGCATGCGTTCCTCGATGTGGTTGTAGGAGACCAGCGATACTCCGGTGTACTCCCACATCAGGTCGAGCTGCCCGGTTTCGTGGGCCTGGCGCGCCAGGCTGCTGCCCAATCCGCCGGTGACTCGGACCTGGAAGCCGTTGGCGCGCAGGTACTGGGCAGTGATTTCGGCGAGCACGGTCTGCTCGGTGAACACCCGCGCGCCGATGCGCACCAGGGGTTTTTCTGCAGCTTGGGCAAAACCTGCGCATAGCAGTGCCGCGCCCAGCAGCAAGGCGATTGTCTTTTTCATGAGTTCCCTCTTGTTATCCGGCCAGGCCGCGTTCCAGCCAGCGCTTGCTGGAGAAGCTCACCAGGGCATCCAGTACCAGGGCCAGGAGCGCCGTGCAGGCGGCGCCCAGCAGCAGCTGTGGCTGGTTGTTCAGGGCGATGCCGGGGAAGATCAGGCTGCCAAGGCTGTTGGCGCCGATCAGAAACGCCAGTGGTGCGGTGCCCACATTCAACGCCAGGGCCACGCGCACGCCGCCGACGATGATCGGCACGGCGTTGGGCAGCTCCACCTGCCAGAGTTGCTGGCGCGGGGTCATGCCGATGCCGGTGGCGGCTTCCTTGAGCGAGGCGGGGACGTTTTTCAGGCCCTCGTAGGTGTTGCGCACGATGGGCAGCAGGGAGGCGAGGAACAACGCGAAGATCGCAGGACCTGCGCCGATGCCCAGAATGCTCAGGGCAATGGCCAGAACGGCCAGGGGGGGAATGGTGTTGCCAACGTTGAAGAACTGCATGAAGCGCTCGGCTTTGTCGACCCGGTGCGGTCGACTGAGCGCAATGCCGGCGGGGATACCCACGGCCAGCGCCGCCGCCATCGAAGCCAACACCAGTACCAGGTGCGCTTGCAGGTAGAACCCAAGATCGTCGCGGTAACGCGCGATCGTGTCAGTGCCGATCCAGTGGATCAGCAGGGCCAGGATGACGAGCACGCAGGCCCATCCCATCAGCCCTTTTCCGTAGCGTTTCGCCACAGGTGGACTCCTTATGTCGTCGGCGGACACACTTCTTCGTAGCCGGCCCGTGCGGGAGGCGGGTGGTGTGTTCGCGAGTAGCAGCGTGACGCCTGCGAGGCAGTGCGTTCATGCCATGAGTCGAGCCCCGTCAGGCTCGTGAATGCTGGTGAAACCAGCCCTGAACCGAAACGGGTTGCAGGGGAGTGGACGTCTCCGGGGGCGTAAAGGTTCCCATCTGAGGCGGCATTTGGCCAGTGCTAATCACTGGCTGAATGCGAAAAAGGCGCGCAAAAAATGCGATTTGTCGCGCTACAGGCGTTGAAAACACTGCGCTTGCAGTTTTTTTGCTAACGGCGCTCGACACCGGTTGCAAGCGTGCATGGTCGACCAGCTCGTCGTGATGACGAACCAGCGTACGGACCAAACGTAGAAATCCTACCTCTTGAAGCTGATGCATCTGCTATCGACCAAGTACTGGAGGGCTCAGCATTTGCGTCCTGGAAGATCGAAATAGTCGCTTGAAGGAATATTCCTTGAGAGGTATTTTTAGTGTGGTCCATACGCATGTGCCCAGAGTTCGTCGTGGAGTTCGAGGCATTGGACCAAGATGTTCAGGATGAGCTTCTGGCACAGCTTCACCTCCTCGCTTGCTACGGCCCTGCGCTAGGGCGTCCTCGCGTGGATACCTTGAGTGGCTCACGGTATTCGAACATGAAAGAGCTTCGATTCAATGCCAGTGGTGGTGTATGGCGGGTGGCATTCGTGTTTGACCCTGTCCGCTGCGGCTTACTGTTGGTGGCTGGCAACAAGGCTGGCGTGAGTGAACGCAGGTTCTACCGAGCGCTGATTGAACGGGCTGATGAGCGGTTTGATCGACATCTGTGCAGAGGGTGAAGGTATGTACAAGACACTTGATGACATAATGGCGGGCCTTTCTCCCCAGCGCAGGGAGAAGGTCGCAGCGCGTGCAGACGAGTTACTCGATGAGGAAATGACCCTTCAGGCCTTGCGCAGGCAGCTTGAAATCACTCAGGAAGGCTTGGCGGAGCGTCTTGACGTTCGCCAAGGCAATGTTTCCAAGATGGAAAACCGTAGCGATATGCTGATTTCAACCTTGCGCACCTATCTGCAGGCCATGGGAGGCAGGCTGGAGCTCGTCGCCCATCTGCCGGGGCGGTCACCCATTACGATCAAGGGGCTGGCAGAGGACACCGGGCATTGAGCCTCGGGCGGGTGCCGCGCTGGCTTGTCACCAGGCATTTTGGCCTGGCGCCCGAGTTCAGGTATGATATCGCCCCTTTTTCGATCCCCATTCAGGCGATTTCCCATGACCAACCAGGCCGCCGAAGTCGCGAAGCGCCGCACTTTCGCAATCATTTCCCACCCCGACGCCGGTAAGACCACCATCACCGAGAAGCTCCTGCTGATGGGCAAGGCGATCTCCGTCGCGGGGACCGTGAAGTCGCGCAAGTCCGATCGCCATGCCACCTCCGACTGGATGGAAATGGAGAAGCAGCGCGGCATCTCCATCACCACCTCGGTGATGCAGTTCCCGTATCGCGAGCACATGATCAACTTGCTCGACACCCCCGGCCACGAAGACTTCTCCGAAGACACCTACCGCACCCTCACCGCGGTGGACTCGGCGCTGATGGTGCTGGACGGCGGTAAGGGTGTAGAGCCGCGTACCATCGCCCTGATGGACGTGTGCCGCCTGCGCGACACGCCCATCGTCAGCTTCATCAACAAACTCGACCGTGACATCCGCGACCCGATCGAACTGCTCGACGAAATCGAAGCGGTACTGAAGATCAAGGCCGCGCCGATCACCTGGCCGATCGGTTGCTACCGCGATTTCAAGGGCGTGTACCACCTCACCGGTGACTACATCATCGTCTACACCCCGGGCCACGGCCACGAGCGCACCGAAGCCAAGATCATCCAGAAGCTGGACTCCGATGAGGCCCGCGCGCACCTGGGCGACCAGTACGATAGCTTCGTCGAGCAACTGGAACTGGTGCAGGGCGCCTGCCACGAGTTCAACCAGGACGAATTCATCAACGGCCAGCTCACGCCTGTGTTCTTCGGGACCGCCCTGGGCAACTTCGGTGTCGACCATGTGCTCGATGCCGTCGTCGACTGGGCACCGCGCCCGCTGGCACGCGTGGCGCACGAGCGCACCGTGGAGCCGGTGGAAGAGAAGTTCACCGGTTTCGTGTTCAAGATCCAGGCGAACATGGACCCCAAGCACCGCGACCGTATCGCCTTCATGCGCATCTGCTCGGGCAAGTACGAGAAGGGCATGAAGATGCGCCATGTGCGCCTGGGCAAGGATCTGCGCATCGGCGATGCGCTGACCTTCTTCTCGTCCGAGCGTGAACAGCTCGAAGAGGCATACGCCGGCGACATCATTGGCCTGCACAACCACGGCACCATCCAGATCGGCGACACCTTCAGCGAAGGCGAAGCGCTGGGCTTCACCGGTATCCCGCACTTCGCCCCGGAACTGTTCCGCCGTGTGCGCCTGAAAGACCCGCTGAAATCCAAGCAACTGCGCCAGGGCCTGCAGCAGTTGGCCGAGGAAGGGGCGACCCAGGTGTTCTTCCCCGAGCGCAGCAACGACATCATCCTCGGTGCGGTCGGTGTGCTGCAGTTCGATGTGGTCGCCAGCCGCCTGAAGGAAGAGTACAAGGTCGAGTGTGCCTACGAGCCGATCACCGTCTGGTCGGCACGCTGGATCGCCTGCGACGACAAGAAGAAACTCGAGGAATTCCAGAACAAGGCCATGGAGAACCTTGCCATCGATGGCGGTGGTCACCTGACCTACCTGGCGCCGACCCGGGTCAACCTGTCGCTGATGGAAGAGCGCTGGCCTGACGTGCAGTTCCGCGCGACCCGCGAACACCACTGATCCCAGCAGGATGCGGCGCAAGGCCGCTTCCGGGTAATGCGCCGATGGGCGCTCTGCCCGGGAGCGGCCTTGTGCCGTTATGGGGCGTGCAGCCGCTTCCGGAAATATTTTTTGCACAAGCAGTGAGGTAACCCGGCGCGGCATTCGTGTAGTGAGTGAAAGTGCGATTCATTCGCAATCAATCCGTTCTCTCACAGGTCAGCGTCCATGAAGTTCACCCCGCGTTGCGTCCCTCTCTGGTTCGGTCTCTGCACCCTGTCCGCTGTGGCGCTGACACCCCTGGCTCACGCCGCCGAGCAGGTTCAGGTGTATACCTTCGCCCAGCCCGGTCAACCACTGGCCCTGGCCCTCAACGCCTTCAGCCGCACCACTGGGCAAAGCGTGGTGTACACCTTCGAGCTGCCCAGCCAGCAGGCGCCGGCGCTCAACGGCGCGTTCAGCGCCGAGCAGGCCTTGCAGCAATTGCTCGGCCATTCCGGGCTGGCCTGGCGCCGCGTCGATGCGCGCACCCTGACCCTGGAGCCTCTCGACACGTCCGGCGCCTTGAACCTGCAAGCCACCACCGTGACCTCGCAGATGGACAGCTTCAGCTACCAGCCACCGGCCAGCCCCTCGATCATGCGCGGCCAGGGGACGAATCTGGAAACGCCGCACGCCATCAACGTGGTTCCGGCCCAGGTGCTGCGCGACCAGGCACCGCGCAACCTCGACGATGCCCTGGCCAACGTCAGTGGTATCACCCAGGGCAACAACTTCGGCGGCACCTCCGACACGGTGATGAAGCGAGGTTTTGGCGACAATCGCGACGGTTCGATCATGCGCGACGGCATGCCCATCGTGCAGGGTCGCAGCCTCAACGCCACCACCGAGCGCGTCGAAGTGCTCAAGGGGCCCGCGTCGCTGCTGTACGGCATCCAGGATCCGGGCGGGGTGATCAACGTGGTCAGCAAGCGCCCGCAGCTCGAGCAATACAACGCCTTGACCCTGCGCGGCTCGACCTACGGCAGCGGCAAGAATGGCAGCGGTGGCAGTTTCGACAGCACTGGTGCACTGGGCGACAGCAACCTGGCCTATCGCTTGATCGTCGATCATGAAGATGAAGACTACTGGCGCAACTACGGCGTGCACCGCGAGTCGCTGGTGGCACCGTCGCTGGCCTGGTTTGGCGAGGACACCCAGGTGATGCTGGCCTACGAGCACCGTGAGTTCCTGTATCCGTTCGACCGAGGTACGGCGATCAGCAACCGCACCAATCACCCGCTGGACATCCCGGCCACTCGCCGCCTCGACGAGCCGTTCAACGACATGGAAGGCCGTTCGGACCTGTATCGCCTTGAAGTCGATCACCAGTTGGCGGACGACTGGAAACTGCACTTCGGCTACAGCTTCAACCGTGAAACCTACGACGCCAGCCAAGTACGGGTGACCGGCGTCAACGATGCCCGTGGCACCCTGACCCGCAGCATCGACGGCACCCACGGCGCCATGAGCCGCGACCAGTTCGCCACCCTGAGCCTGAACGGCAATGTGCAACTGGGCGGGATGCAGCATGACCTGTTGCTGGGCTTCGACCATGAAGACCGCAAGGTCTACCGCGCAGACCTGATCCGCCAGGCCAGCCGCTCGACCTTCAGCTACCTCAACCCGGTCTACGGCCAGGAGCCTGAAGGCAGCACCGTGCGTGCCAGCGACAGCGACCAGACCGACAAGCTGCGCACCGACTCGCTGTTCTTCCAGGACGCCGTGCACCTGGACGAGCACTGGATCGCCGTGGCCGGTGTGCGCCTGCAACAGTACGACCAGCTCGCCGGTCGCGGCCGGCCGTTCACCACCAACACCGATACCAGCGACCGCGCCTGGACCCCGCATGCCGGGCTGGTCTACAAGGTCGATGAGCAGTTGTCGTTCTATGGCAGCTACAGCGAGTCGTTCAAGCCCAACTCCAGCATCGCCCCACTGACCGGTGGCCTGGTGCTCGACTCTTCCATCGCTCCGGAGGAGGGCAAGGCCTGGGAGCTGGGGGCCAAGCTCGACATTCCCGGGCAGATCACCGGCACCCTGGCGCTGTTCGACATCACCAAGCGCAATGTGCTGGTGGCCAACTTCGACACCCGCACCGGCGAAACCCTGTACAGCAATGCCGGCGAAGTCAGCTCGCGTGGCGTCGAACTGGACCTGAGCGGCCAGCTCAGCGAACGCTGGAGCCTGATCGGCAGCTATGCCTTCACCGACGCCGAAGTGACCAAGGACCCGGACCTCAAGGGCAATCGTCTGCAGAACGTGGCGCGCCATACTGGCTCGCTGTCAGCGGTGTACGACTACGGCAGCCTGTTCGGCGGTGATCGTCTGCGCCTGGGAGCGGGTGCACGCTATGTCGGTGAGCGGGCAGGTAACCCGGCCAACGATTTCGACCTGCCGGCCTACACCGTCGCCGATGCCTTCGCCAGCTACGAGACCAAGCTGGATGCGCACAAGGTGCGTTTGCAGTTGAACGTGAAGAACCTGTTCGACAAGGTGTACTACAGCTCGGCGGTGAACCGGTACTTCGTGGCCATCGGCGATGCACGGCAGGTGAGCCTGTCGAGTACCTTGGAGTTCTGAGGCAGGTCAGCAGCACTCTACTTCAATGGCGAAGTAGAGTGCTTTCAATATATTCAGCCATCAACGTGGTTTACGCGGGTAAGGGAAATTGAAATACCCTTTTTTGAGGTTGAAACCGCCTGCCGTTCCAGAGAAGCTGACGATGCACCTTTCGTTGATGTTGTTCAGATCGACAACACCTTTTACTGAACCGATATTGGTTCCTCCCAGGATGATTCCGGGGATGATGCCGACTTTCCCGCCTTGATGTTCATCCCTGGTGACAAAAGGGTAACTCCCGTCTTTGGTTCCATTAGGAACATTCAAAACGACTCGATCAATCGGGGGATCCATATACGCGATGATCTGAGTGAAGCCTTCGTTGAACTCATAATCAATCTTGGCATTCGAGGTCTCGTACGTATGTTCGCTCTCGAAGCCAAACCACTTCAGGTTAAAGTGAGGTTCCGCCGATCTATCCGGCGCAGTTGAACCATAAGAGGCGTCGGGTAGTTTTGTGATCTTGTCCATGTTCCACCCCTGAGCGATAGATTCAGTGAAGGACGATAGGTGCCTGCTGAAGCTAAGCAATTGATCAGGAGCCCACAACTAGCAGAATTATCAGGTACCCAGGCGAAGGTTTATCGGCTCGCAAGTTCTATTCTGCCCAACGCAGCGCGATATTCGCCGGGCGTTGCGCCCATCGCCTGCCTGAAGCGGTTGCTGAAATGGCTGGCACTGGCAAACCCGCACAGCAATGCCACCTGCCCCAGCGGCAGGTCGCCCTGGCGCAGCAACCGGCATGCCTGGTGCAGTCGGCGCGCCAGCAGGTACTGGTGCGGCGGCAGGCCGAAGCTTGCGCGGAACATCCGGGCGAAGTGGTATTCGGACAGATTGCAGCGCAGCGCCAGTTCGTTCAGTGAAAGCGGCTGGTCGAGATTGGCCTCGATGTAGTCCACCAAGTGCCTACGCTGGTGCGGTGCCAGGCCGCCTTTGAGCCGCAGGCCCTGTCGCAGCCCGGCCTGGCCCAGCACGGCATGGTCGATGATGGCGTGCGCCAGGCTGCTGGCCAGCAGGCGCTCGGCAGGTTCGTTCCAGTCAAGCCCGATCAGTTGGTGAAAGCGCAGGGCCTGCTGTGGGTCGTCGAGGAAGGTGGCTTCGTGCAGCTGCATTTCCCGTGGCTCGCGATCGAGCAGGCGAATGCAGCCCAAGGCGAACTGTTCTTCGCTGATGTACAGGTGCGCCAGGCGGATAGCACCGTTGACCACCCAATTGGACTCGTGGCCGGCCGGCATGATGCACAGTTTGTTGGGCGCGCCCTTGTCGCCCGGGCGCTGGCGGCGGAAGGTGCCGGTGCCGTCGGCGATGTAGCACGACAGGGTGTGGTGGCTGGGGGCGAGGTAGTCACGCGCATCGTCACGGTTGCGCCACAGGGCTGCTGCCAGGCCCTCACCCATTTGCGCGCTGGCTTCCAGGCGGGCGTTGGGCGAGCTGTGCATGGCGTTGAAGACTTGCAGCTGATGAAGTGGCGGCATGGGCGATTCCTCTGGAGGGCTATCGTACTGCGACGCGAGCGCAATGGGAGTGGTTGCCGACGGAAAAGCGCAAGTTTGTGCAAGCGCGGGGCGGGGCGAGGGGGACAGACTTCATGAGCCCACCGCCGTTCCCGCAGACCACCGCCAAGCCCCAAGGATCCAGCCCATGAACCTGTCGCTCTACCTGCTCACCGTCCTGATCTGGGGCACCACCTGGATCGCCTTGAAACTGCAATTGGGTGTGGTCGAGATCCCGGTATCGATCGTCTACCGCTTCGCCCTGGCCGGGCTGATCCTGTTCGCGGTCCTGCTGCTGACCCGTCGCCTGCAACCGATGAATCGGCGCGGGCACCTGATCTGCCTGGCCCAGGGGCTGTGCCTGTTCTGCGTCAATTTCATGTGCTTCCTCACCGCCAGCCAGTGGATCGCCAGCGGCCTGATCGCCGTGGTGTTCTCCACCGCAACCTTGTGGAACGCGCTCAACGCGCGGATCTTCTTCGGCCAGAAGATCGCCGCCAACGTGCTGGGTGGCGGCGCCTTGGGCTTGCTGGGGTTGGGCCTGCTGTTCTGGCCGGAGCTGTCAGGGCACGCCGCCAGCCGCGAAACCCTGGTCGGCCTGGGCCTGGCGTTGCTGGGCACCTTGTGCTTCTCGGCTGGCAACATGCTGTCCAGCCTGCAGCAGAAGGCAGGCCTCAGGCCAATGACCACCAACGCCTGGGGGATGGTGTATGGGGCGAGCCTGCTGGGGTTGTATTGCCTGGTCACAGGCGTGCCCTTCGCCATGGAGTGGAACACACGCTATATCGGTTCGCTGCTGTACCTGGTGATCCCAGGTTCAGTGATCGGCTTCACCGCCTACCTCACCCTCGTCGGGCGCATGGGGCCGGAGCGGGCGGCGTATTGCACGGTGCTGTTCCCGCTGGTGGCGCTGAACGTGTCGGCATTCGCCGAAGGCTATCAGTGGACCGCACCGGCATTACTGGGGCTGGTCGCGGTGATGGCCGGTAACGTGCTGGTGTTTCGCAAGCCCCGGGTTGCCAAGGCTGCGCAGGCAACGCTGGCCATGAAGTGAGGCCTGTGCCCGACACCGATGCAGAAGATGCCGGCGCTGCGCTGTCTACACTTGGCCAAATCCCTTGATCCTGCAAGGTAGGCCATGTCGACAGCCCAGCCGTGGAACCGCCCCCTGACACCGCGCCAGGCGCACATGCTCTGCCTGCTCGCGCTTGGCCTGCATGTGCTGCCGCTGATTCTTGCCGACTCGATGTACCTCGACGATGTCTGGCGCGCGCAGACCGCCACGGGTAACTGGATCGCCGAAGGGCGCCTGTTCACCCAGTGGCTGCATGCCGGGCTGAGCTTCGCGGGTGGGGCGATCAACCTGTTTCCCTTGCCGCTGCTGTTGAGCCTGCCGGTGGCGGCCTATGCCCTGGCGCGCCTGGCCATTCATTACTTCGGACAGCCGCGCCCGACCGACCTGCTGGTGGTGTTGCCGCTGTGGTACAGCCCGTTCTTCCTGCAGAACCTGTCGTACCAGTACGACGGGCCCGCCATGGCACTGGGGTTGGCGGCGATGATCCTGGCGGTAAGCCTCGATTCACGCCGGTTGTTCGCTGGCACCGTATTGATTGCCTGCGGCCTGGGTTTCTACCAAGTGACGCTGAATGTATTCATCGGCTTGTGTTGCATCGACGCGGTGCGCGGCCTGTTGCGGGGCGATCCGCTGGCCAGGGTGGGCAAAGCGGTGACCCTGCGTGTGGTGCAGATGCTGTTGGGCGGGCTGGTGTACCTGTTGGTGGCGATGCCCTGGATGTCCGAGCAGCGTTTGACCATGCTGGCGGTGGACACTGCGCTGCCGGGCGAAGTGATACAGCGCCTGGGCACTGCGTTCGAACAGGTCGCCCTGCTGCTGACGCCCGACAATCGGGTCCTGGCGGTTGGGCTGGCGCTGCTGGCCGGCGTTGGCCTGTGGCGCGATGCCCGGGGTATCCATCGGGACCACGGCCTGCCGGGCCTGCTCGTGCGCGGCGGCGGCCTGCTGCTGGCGGTGCTGGTGCTGCTGGTGATGACCAGCGGCGTGATGCTGGCATTCGACTATTTCATTCATGGCGCGCGCACCCTGATGGGCTTTGCCTGCGTACTGGTGCTGCTGCTCTACCTGGCCAGGCGCGGGCTGGGCAACCGTGCGCCCGACCGTGCGCTGATTCTCTGCCTGCCGCTGCTGTCGATGCTGTCGCTGGCCTACGCCCATGGCCGCCTGCTGGAGGCGCAGAAGGCGCAGTTCGCTGCGATCGGCCAGTACATCGGTCAGGACATCCTCAGCCACCCGGCGCTGGACAAGGCCCGCGCCTTCTACCTGCTCGAACGCAACCAGGCCGACGGCTGGTTGCCTGCAGCCTCTGGCGCGCAGGCCCGGGCGCCGCTGCTCAAGTTCATCCGCAGTTCGGACTTCGTACTCTTGCCGGAGATGATGGCGCGCGTCGGTATCGGCCAGTTCTATATCAACAGCTCCGCCAACCAGAGCCCGGCGCCGGCCTGGCGCGCCGATGATCTGCTGGCCCGCGGCGACACACCAGTGGTGGACAACCGCCTGTACAGCATCTACCTCGTCGGCGACCAGGGTTATGTGGTGACCAAGCCGCAGCCCAGGCCCTGGACGTTGCCGTGAGCAGCGGTGCGGGCGGCCTGTTCGGCCAGATGCGGCGCTATGTGCTGGTCGGGTTGGGCAATACCCTGGCGCACTGGTCGGTGTTCTTTCTGCTGCACCTGCTGCTGGGGTTGCGCCAGGCGCCAAGCAACCTGCTGGCGTTCGCCGTGGCGGCCAGCCTGTCGTACTACGTCAATGCCCGCTACACCTTCGCGGCCAGGCCCAGCAAACGGCGCTACTTGCTGTTCCTGCTGGGCATGGGGATAGTGAGCGTGGCACTGGGAGCGCTTTCCGACTGGGCACGCCTGTCACCCTGGCTGACCCTCGTGACCTTTTCCACGGTCAGCCTGGTAGTGGGTTACAGCTACTCGCGCACTGTGGTCTTCAGACGGAGGACGCCATGAACATCACCCTCATCGTGCCGGTGTACAACGAGCAGGACACCCTCGAGCACTTCTACCGCACCGTGCGCGCCGAGCCGTCGCTGCAGGGCATGACGGTGGAGATCCTGTTCGTCAATGACGGCAGCAGCGACGAGACCGAGGCGATCTGCGCCGAACTTGCGCTGCGTGATGAATGGGTCACGGTGATCAACTTCTCGCGCAATTTCGGCAAGGAGTCGGCGCTGTTCGCCGGGCTCGAATATGCCGATGGCGATGCCATGGTGCCGATCGATGTCGACCTGCAGGACCCCATCGAGCTGATCGCACAGATGGTCGAGCGCTGGCAGCAAGGCGCCGACGTGGTCCTGGCCAAGCGCCGCAGCCGTGATGCCGACACCCCGCTCAAGCGCTGGAGCGCGCGCCTGTACTACCGGCTGCACAACCGCATCGCCTCCACCCATATCGAAGAGAACGTCGGTGATTTTCGCCTGCTCGACCGCAAGGTGGTCGCCGCGATCCGCCAGTTGCCGGAGCAACAGTTGTTCATGAAGGGCGTGTTGTCGTGGGTGGGATTTCGCACCGAGATCATCGAGTACGACCGCCCGCCGCGGGTGGCGGGGGAGAGCAAGTTCGGGCTGTGGCGGTTGTGGAACCTGGCGCTGGATGGCATCACCTCGTTCAGCACCGTGCCTTTGCGCTTGTGGACCTACATCGGCGCGGGGGTGTCGCTGTTCGCGCTGGTGTTCGCGGTGTACCTGATCGTGCAGAAGGTGCTGTGGGGGATCGACCTGCCGGGATATCCGTCGCTGCTGTCGGCGATCCTGTTCCTGGGGGGCGTGCAACTGATCGGTATCGGGATCCTGGGGGAGTATGTGGGGCGTATCTACCAGGAGACCAAGCACCGGCCGCGGTATGTGGTGCGCAAGGTGCTGGGACGGCGGCGCCAGCCGCGGTGAGCCTGTTGGACTGGTGCTGGCCTCTTCGCGGGCAAGCCCGCTCCCACAGGTAACACCACCGTATTCAGAAGCTATGTGGGCTGTTGTGGGAGCGGGCTTGCCCGCGAAGAGGCCGGTACAGTCAGCCGCCAGGTTCAGCCCTTCCACACCTGCGGATTCACCAGGTCCCGTGGTCGCTCGCCCAGCAGCGCTGCGCGCAGGTTCTCCATCGCCCGGTTGGCCATGGCTTCGCGGGTCTCGGCAGTCGCCGAGCCGATGTGCGGCAGGGTCAGGGCGTTGGGCAGCTTGAACAGCGGCGAATCGGCCAGCGGCTCCTTCTCGTACACATCCAGTCCGGCACCGCGAATGGTGCCGGTTTGCAGCGCCTCGACCAGCGCCGCCTCGTCCACCACCGGCCCGCGGGCGATGTTGATCAGGAAGGCGCTCGGCTTCATCAGCTTCAGCTCACGGGCGCCGATCAGCTTGCGGGTGGCATCGGACAACGGCACCACGATGCAGACGAAATCGGACTCGGCCAGCAACTGCTCCAGGCTGCGGAACTGCGCGCCCAGCTCCTGCTCCAGCGCGCTCTTGCGGCTGTTGCCGGCATACAGGATCGACATGTTGAAGCCCAGGCGGCCACGGCGAGCCACGGCGGCGCCGATGTTGCCCATGCCGACGATGCCCAGGGTCTTGCCGTGCACATCGCTGCCGAAATGCGCCGGGCCTACGGTCGCCTGCCAATTGCCGGCCTTGGTCCAGGCGTCCAGCTCGGCGGTACGGCGGGCACAGCCCATGATCAGCGAAAAGCCCAGGTCGGCGGTGCTTTCGGTGAGCACGTCGGGGGTGTTGGTCAGGGCGATGCCGCGCTCGTTGAAGTAGTCCAGGTCGTAGTTGTCGTAGCCGACCGACACGCTCGACACCACCTCCAGCTTGCCGGCACCTTCGAGCTGCGCGCGGCCGAGCTTGCGGCCGACGCCGATCAGGCCGTGAGCCTCAGGCAGCGCTTCGTTGAACTGGGCATTGATGTCGCCCAGCTTGGGATTGGGCAGGATCACGTTGAAGTCGTGCTGCAGGCGCTCGGCCATGGCCGGGGTGATACGGCTGAAGGCCAGGACGGTCTTTTTCATCGGGCTACTTCTCTGCAAGGCGGTGGGACGATGGCGGCCTGCGAAAAGGCCGCCGCGAATCAACGATTGGTTAGCAACCTACCATTGTCGCCACCTGCAATGCAGCAGCTTTTTCAGGTGGCGATCAGCAATTCATGGGTCTTCAGGTCTGCTTCGTGCGCCGCCAGGATCTCCGGCAGCGAGTTGCGCAGGTATTCGACCCAGGTCTTGATCTTGGCATCCAGGTACTGGCGCGACGGGTAGATCGCGTACAGGTTCAGCTCCTGCAGGCGATAGTCGGGCATCACCCGCACCAGGCTGCCGTCGCGCAGGCCGTCGATGGCGGAGTAGATCGGCAGCACGCCCACCCCCATGCCACTGCGGATCGCGGTCTTCATCGCGTCGGCGGAGTTCACCTGGAACGGCGAGCTGGTGATGTTGACCATCTCCTGGCCTTCCGGACCGTCGAACAGCCATTTTTCCAGCGGAATCACCGGGCTGACCATGCGCAGGCACTGGTGCTTGAGCAGGTCGGCGGGCTTGTGTGCGATGCCGTGGCGAGCAATGTAGTCGGGGGAGGCGCAGACGATGCTGTAGGTGATCCCCAGGCGCTGGGAGACGAACCCTGAGTCAGGCAGCTCGCTGGCCAGCACGATGGACACATCGTAGCCCTCGTCGAGCAGGTCGGGCACACGGTTGGCCATGGTCAGGTCGAACGTGACGTCTGGGTGCGTCTGGCGGTAGCGAGCGATGGCATCGACCACGAAATGCTGGCCGACACCGGTCATCGAATGCACTTTGAGCTGCCCGGCGGGGCGGGCGTGGGCATCGCTGGCCTCGGCTTCAGCTTCCTCGACGAAGGTCAGGATCTGTTCGCAGCGCATCAGGTAGCGCTTGCCCGCTTCGGTCAGGGCGATGCGCCGCGTGGTGCGATTGAGCAGGCGGGTTTGCAGATGGGCTTCCAGGTTGGAGACCGCCCGCGACACGTTGGCGGTGGTCGTATCCAGCTGCGCAGCGGCGGCGGTGAAGCTGCCGAGCTGGGCTACACAACTGAAAGCACGCATGTTTTGCAGGGTGTCCATGGGTCACTCTCGATCTAGAGGACAAAATTGTGACATGAAGTAATGAAAAAGCACGTCCGACCAAAGCCGGATTATCGCTGTTTTGGTAACAAAGATTCGCAGGAATATGCGCTTATCGCCAATGAAACCCGCCCCTAGAATTGCCCGGCCCCTTCACCTCTTCCTCGGGAAATCGCAGCTGTGCCGCGTCGCAACATCGGAGCGCTTCGAGCGCTCAGTGCCTGTGCCCTAAGCCTGTCCTTGAGCGGCTGTATCGGAACCTGGGGCATCGCCCCGCAAAGCAAGACGCTGCAAGCCAACCAACTCGCCACCGACCCTGCCATCCGCGAAGCCGAGCGCGACGCCCATTGGCCCGCGCAGCAATGGTGGCGCGCCTATGGTGATCCCCAGCTGGACCGCTGGATGGACCTCGCAGTTGCCGGTAGCCCGAGCCTGGCCATGGCCGCGGCGCGGGTGCGCCAGGCCAGGGCCATGGCCGGTGTGGTCGAGTCGGCGGAACACCTTCAGGCCAACGGCGAGGCGACCCTCAAGCGCCACAACTGGCCGGAGGATCAGTTCTACGGCCCCGGCGCCCTGTCCGGCGCCAACACCTGGGACAACAACGCCGCCATCGGCCTGAGCTACGCCCTCGACCTGTGGGGCCGTGAACGCAACGCCAGTGAGCAGGCGCTGGACCAGGCGCACATGCGTGCCGCCGAAGCCCGCCAGGCCCAGCTCGAATTGCACAACAACGTGGTGCGCACCTACATCCAGCTGAGCCTGCATTTCGCCCAGCGCGACATCGTCAAGGCCGAGCTGGAGCAGCAGGAGCAGATCCTCGCGCTGGCCAGGCGGCGCCTCGAGGCCGGTATCGGCACCCATCTGGACGTCAGCCAGGCCGAAGCGCCGTTGCCGGAAACCCATCGGCAGATCGACAGCCTCGACGAAGAAATCGCCCTGACGCGCAATCAATTGGCGGCACTGGCCGGCAAGGGGCCGGGCGAGGGTGCCAGCCTGCAACGCCCGACGCTGACCCTGGCGGCGCCGCTGTCCTTGCCCTCGGCATTGCCTGCCGAGCTGGTCGGCCAGCGCCCCGACGTGGTTGCCAGCCGCTGGCAGGTGGCAGCCCAGGCTCGTGGCATCGAGGTCGCCCACGCAGGCTTCTTCCCCAACGTCGACCTGGTCGGCGGCCTTGGTTTCATGGCCACCGGTGGCGGGCCGCTGGAGTTTCTCACCGGGCGCAAGTTCAACTACAACGTCGGGCCTGCCATCAGCTTGCCGATCTTCGATGGCGGGCGGCTGCGCGCGCAGTTGGGCGCGGCTTCTGCTGGCTACGACATGGCCGTTGCGCATTACAACGAAACAGTGGTCGGGGCGTTGAAGGGTATCTCCGACCAGTTGATCCGTCGCGAGTCGATGGCGCAGCAGGCGCACTTCGCCGCTGAATCCGTCGCCGCTGCGCAGAAGACCTACGACATCGCCACGGTTGCCTTCCAGCGCGGGCTGACCGACTACCTGAACGTGCTCAATGCGCAGACCCTGCTGTTTCGCCAACAGCGGATCCAGCAGCAGGTCCAGGCTGCGCGGTTGAGTGTGCATGCCGAGCTGGTCACGGCGCTGGGCGGTGGCCTCGACGCGGGCAGGGACGTGCCGGATGAGGCGCACCAGGCAGCGCCGAAAGCGCCGTCCCTGATTGCCTCGGGGCACGGGCAATGATGCGCTGGCTGTCCAGCCTGGAGTGGCGCCGGGGCTTCTTTGCCTGGGCGCGCACCGACGGGGTGACCTGGGTCTACATCTTCAAGGTACTCGCTGCAGCGTTCCTCACCCTCTGGCTGGCCATGCGCCTGGAGCTGCCGCAGCCGCGCACGGCGATGATCACCGTGTTCATCGTCATGCAGCCGCAGAGCGGGCATGTGTTCGCCAAGAGTTTCTACCGCATGCTCGGCACCCTGGCCGGCTCGGCGATGATGGTCGCGCTGATCGCGATCTTCCCGCAGAACACCGAGCTGTTCCTGCCCAGCCTGGCGCTGTGGGTCGGCCTGTGCTCGGCAGGGGCCATGCGCTACCGCACCTTCCGCGCCTATGGCTTCGTGCTGGCCGGTTATACCGCGGCGATGATCGGCCTGCCGGTGCTCCAGCACCCCGACCAGGCGTTCATGGCCGCCGTCTGGCGGGTGCTGGAGATTTCCCTGGGGATTCTCGTCTCGACCCTGGTCAGTGCCGCGATCCTGCCGCAATCGGCCAGCGCCGCCATGCGCAATGCCTTGTACCAGCGCTTCGGCGTGTTTGCCGGGGTGGTGGTCGAGGCCCTGCGCGGCAACAGCCAGCGTGCGCTGTTCGAGTCCAGCAACGTGCGTTTCATCGCCGAGGCGGTGGGGCTGGAGAGCCTGCGCAACGTCACCGCCTTCGAAGACCCGCACATGCGCAGGCGCTCTGGCCGCCTGGTGCGCATGAACAGCGAGTTCATGGCCATCACCACCCGTTTCAACGCCCTGCACCGTTTGCTCGAACGCCTGCGCGCGCGCGGCCCGGCGCAGATCGTCGGCGCCATCGAACCGGGCCTGCAAACCCTGGCGCAGCTGCTCGAGCCTTACGTCGGGCGAGCCCTGACCGATGCCGATGCACTACGCCTGACCCTGGAGCTGGCGGCCTACAAGGACGGCCTGCAGGCCCAGGTGCGCGGGCTGCGTGCGGCGTACCTGGAGACCGACCCCAGCGACGCCGACCTGCTGGACTTCCACACCACCTACGAGCTTCTCTACCGCCTGGTCGACGACCTCTACAGCTACGCCCAGACCCACGCATCACTGGCCGTGCACAACCACGAACGCGAGCAGTGGGACGAGCCCTATGTGGCTCAGACCAGTTGGCTGGTGTCGTTGGCCGCCGGGGTGCGTGGTGCAGCGGTGCTGTTGCTGCTGGGCAGCTACTGGCTGCTCAGCGACTGGCCCAGCGGCGCCATGATGACCTTGATCGCCACGGTCACCGCCGGCCTTTCGGCAGCCTCGCCCAACCCCAGGCGCATGTCGTTCCAGATGGCGTGCGGCACCCTGCTCGGGGCGTTCATCGGCTTCTTCGAAACCTTCTTCGTGTTCCCCTGGATCGACGGTTTCGCCTTGCTGTGCATGGTGCTGGCGCCGGTGTTCATGCTCGGTGCCTTTCTCTCGTCGCGCCCGGCCTATGCCGGTTATGGCGTGGGCTTGCTGGTGTTCTTCGCCATCGGCTCGGTGCCCAACAACCTTACGGTCTATGACCCGTACGCCTTCATCAACGACTACATCGGCATGATCATCGGCATGCTGGTCTGCGCTGCGGCCGGGGCGATCATCCTGCCGCCGAACAGCCGCTGGCTATGGAGCCGCCTGGAGCAGGACCTGCGCGAACAGGTGCTGTTCGCCATCGGTGGGCGCCTGCGTGGCCTGGGTTCGGCGTTCGAGAGCCGCACCCGCGACCTGCTGCACCAGGCCTATGGCCTGGCGGCCGGCAAGCCGCAGGTGCAGGCCGAGCTGATGGGCTGGATGTTCGTGGTATCGGAAGTCGGCCACGCTGTCATCGAACTGCGCAAGGAGCAGGCCAATGCCCCGGTGCACCCGGCCTACGCCGAGTCGCAGCCCTGGCGCCAGGCGATCCGGGTGATGGGGCGAGCCCTGGCGCGGCTGTTCCTGCAGCCCAACGCCAGCAACCACGAGCGCGCGCTGGTGGCGGTCGACCACGCCATCAGCCGCGTGCAGGCCACCGACGAACCCTTCGCCCGGCACTTCGACACGTCGGTGCTGCGCCGTGCGCAGAGCTACCTGCACTTCATCCGCACCTCGCTGCTCGACCCCCAGTCACCCCTGGCCCCGGCCAAAGGATTGCACCATGCCCCGTGAGATCGCCTTCCATGGCGTGTACATGCCCACCATGACCCTGATGTTCCTGTTCGCTGCGGGCCTGGCCTGGGGCCTGGACCGCTTCATCGCCAGCCACGACGGCTATCGCTTCTTCTGGCACCCGGCGCTGTTGCGCCTGTCCCTGTTCGTCTGCCTGTTCGGCGCACTGGCGCTGTCTGTCTACTGGTGAGAAACCTTCGATGAAAAAGTTCTTCAGCCTCCTTGCCACCCTGCTGGTGCTGACCGCTGCCGTGGTGATCGGCCGCCAGTTGTGGCTGCACTACATGACCACGCCCTGGACCCGCGACGGGCGTGTGCGCGCCGACATCATCAACGTCGCCGCCGATGTGCCGGGCTATGTGGTGGACGTGCCGGTGCGTGACAACCAGCAGGTGAAGAAGGGCGATGTGCTGATCCGCATCGACCCCGAGCACTATCGCCTGGCAGTGGAGCAGGCCCGGGCGCTGGTCGCTTCGCGCAAGTCCACCTGGGAGATGCGCAAGGTCAACGCGCGGCGCCGTGCCGACCTGGACAACCTGGTCATCTCCAAGGAAAACCGTGACGACGCCAGCAATATCGCAAACGCCGCCCTGGCCGACTATCAGCAGGCCCAGGCACAGTTGGCGGCGGCCGAGCTGAACCTCAAGCGCACCGAGATCGTCGCCACGGTCGACGGCTACGTCACCAACCTGAACATCCACAAGGGCGATTACGCCCGCACCGGCGAGGCGGTGATGGCGGTGGTGGACGAGCATTCGTTCTGGGTGTACGGCTTCTTCGAGGAGACCAAGCTGCCGCATGTGAAGGTGGGGGACCAGGCCGAGCTGCAGATGATGAGCGGCGAGTTGCTCAAGGGGCATGTCGAGAGCATCGCCCGTGGTATCTACGACCGCGACAACCCGCAGAGCCGCGAGCTGATCGCCGATGTGAACCCGACCTTCAACTGGGTGCGCCTGGCGCAGCGGGTGCCGGTGCGGATTCATATCGATGAGGTGCCCGAAGGGTATCTGCTGGCGGCGGGCACGACCTGCACGGTGGTGGTCAAGCCGGGTGGGGCGTGAGGGTCACTCGCCTGCCGGGCAGACCAGCACCGGCACCTGTACCCGGTCGATCACCTTGCTGCTGATCGACGGGTCCAGCAGCCTGCCAAGGCGCGACAGGTGCCGGTGGCCCATGATGATCAGCTCGCAGCCGAGTTCCCGGGTCTTGTCGACGATGGCCTCGACCGGTTGCGCGGCGACCATGCAACCCTGGCATTTGAACCCTGCTTCACGCAGCGTGGCCACGGCTTGCTGCAGCGCACGTTCAGCCAACTGCTGTTCGTCGCAGGCTGCGGGGTATTCCTCCAGTTCCTGCTCGGTATAGGGCGCGGGGCGCTCGTGCACGGCGAAGGTCGGATCGATGGCCAGCAGCACCTGCAACGAGTGTTCGCCGGGGCGGCAGTAGCGGCGCACGAGGTCGATCAGGTTGATGCTGGCGGGGGAGGCGTCGATGGCGATGAGGATGGGCATTGGAAGGGCCTTGTGTGGGGCTTGAGAGCGGTGTCGATCTTTTCGCGGGCAAGTCGGGGCGCCGAACCGCCGCTCCCACTGGTTGCCATGTGAGAGCAACTGTCATGTTCAAATTTGACAGCCAGCTAAATCCTTGTGGGAGCAACTGCCTTGCTCAAAATCTAAAGGCCAGCCCAATCCCTGTGGGAGCGGGCTTGCCCGCGAAAAGAACCCCACCATTCTCGAACCTTCCCCCAACCCGGATAAATGGCCCCTCACGCACGGCGTCATTGCACCAGACGCAATCGTGCGACCTGCTACCATCGCGTTTCCCACACTCGCCACGGAAAACGGCCATGCAACTCCCGGACATGAACCTGCTTGTCGCCCTCGATGCCCTGCTCGACGAGGGCAGTGTGGTGGGCGCTGCGCAGCGCATGAACCTGAGCCCGGCAGCGATGAGCCGCACACTGGGGCGCATCCGCGACGCGTTGGGCGATCCGATCCTGGTGCGGGCCGGCCGTGGCCTGGTGCCGACACCCCGCGCGCTGGCCCTGCGTGACCAGGTGCGGGCGCTGGTGGAGCAGGCCGGGCTGGTGTTCAACAGCGGCGAGGACGTCGACCTGCCGAACCTGGAGCGCGCTTTCAACATCCGCACCAACGACCTGTTCGTCGCCCTGTATGGCGCGCGCCTGCTGCACATGATGCTGGCCCAGGCACCGCGTACGGTGCTGCGTTTCGTGCCAGAAGCCCATGGCGATGACGACCTCGTGCTGCGCCACGGGCAGATCGATCTGGTGGTGAGCTCGAGTATCGAACTGGGGCCGGAGATCAAGGTGCAGCATCTGTTCGATACGCACTTCGTGGGCCTGGCGCGGGACGACCATCCGATCTTCGACGCACCGATCACCCCCGAGCGCTTTGTCCGCTATCCACAGATCAGCGTGTCGCGGCGCGGGCGGGCCAACGGGCCGATCGACGTGGAGCTGGGCAACTACAAATTGCAGCGGCGGGTTTCGCTGATCACCCCGAGTTTCCACTCGGCGATGTTCTCCCTGCCGGATTCGGACCTGATCCTGCCGATGCCGGCGAATATCCTCGGCAATGTGCTGAAGTTCGGGCTGCCGCTGCGCTCCTTCGAGATTCCGGTGGAGTTGGAGAAGGTGCGGGTGATGCAGGCCTGGCATCCACGGTTTGACAATGACCCGGCGCATCGGTGGCTGCGGCGCACGCTGAAGGCGTGTTGCGGGACCGAGCCTTGAGGCCTGCTCTGTTTTCAAGAGCAGTGATTTACCTGCAGGCACAACTGTCTTGCTCAAAAATCTGAGGCCTGCCCAATCCCTGTGGGAGCGGGCTTGTCCCGCGATTACCGGCGTAGCCGGTGCCATGCTCGCGAGAAGGCCACCACCGAAAGCGGATTGCGTCTGGCGCAATATAAACCTGCCGACAAGTCAGTTTTCGTAAGCATTCCCCACCCCTAGACTTCCCACAGCTGAAAAATGTTGCTGGAGATGTCGAAAATGAGTTCCCTGACCGCGCCCGCCGCTGCGATCGCCGCCGCCCCCGTGGCGGCCGCGCCCACGCAGACGCCGTTCGGCCTGCGCGTGGTGGTGGGGTTGTTCGGTGTGCTGCTGGCGGTGCTCTGCGCCGGCCTCAACGAGGCGGTGACGAAGATTTCGCTGGCCGATATCCGCGGCGCCATGGGCATCGGCGCCGACGAGGGCGCCTGGCTGGTGGCGGTGTATGCGGCTGCGTCGGTGTCGGCCATGGCCTTCGCACCTTGGCTGGCCACCACCTTCTCGCTGCGCCGCTTCACCATGACCGCCATTGGCCTGTTCGCCGTGCTGGGCCTGGTCCAGCCTTTCGCCCCCAACCTGCACAGCCTGATGCTGCTGCGCGTGCTCCAGGGTTTCGCCTCGGGAGCATTGCCGCCGATGCTGATGAGCGTGGCGCTGCGCTTCCTGCCGCCGAACATCAAGGTCTATGGCCTGGCCTGCTATGCCCTGACCGCCACGTTCGGGCCGAACCTCGGCACGCCCCTGGCGGGCCTGTGGACCGAATATGTCGGCTGGCAGTGGGCGTTCTGGCAGATCATCCTGCCCTCGGCACTGGCGATCTTCTGCGTCGGTTGGGGCCTGCCGCAGGATCCGCTGCGCCTGGAGCGCTTCAGGCAGTTCGACTGGCGCGGCGTGCTGCTGGGGTTGCCGGCCCTCAGCAGCATCGTGCTGGGCCTGTCGCTGGGCGATCGCTGGGGCTGGTTCGATTCGCCCTTGATCTGCTGGCTGCTGGGCGGTGGCCTGCTGCTGCTGGTGCTGTTCATGTACAACGAATGGTCCGAGCCCTTGCCGTTCTTCCAGTTGCGCATGCTGTCGCGGCGCAACCTGAGCTTCGCCCTGGTGACCCTGGCCGGTGTGCTGGTGGTGCTGTCGGGGGTGGGCAGTATCCCCTCGGCGTACCTGGCGCAGATCCAGGGCTATCGCCCGGCGCAGACCAGCCCGCTGATGATGCTGGTGGCCATGCCGCAATTGATCGCGCTGCCGCTCACCGCAGCGCTGTGCAATATCCGCGCGGTGGACTGCCGCTGGGTACTGGCGAGCGGGCTGGCGATGCTGGCGGCCTCGTGCGTGGGCAGCAGCCTGCTGACCAGCGAATGGATCCGCGGTGACTTCTACCCGTACTACCTGCTGCAGGTGTTCGGCCAGCCGATGGCGGTGCTGCCACTGTTGATGCTCTCGACCAACGGCATGACCCCGCAGGAAGGCCCGTTCGCGTCCGCCTGGTTCAACACCGTGAAGGGCCTGGCGGCAGTGGTCGCTACCGGCCTGCTCGATGCCCTGGGCACCCTGCGCCGGCATTTTCATTCCAATCATCTGGTCGACAGCCTGGGCAATGCGCCACTGCTGGACGACGGCGCGGCGAACCTGGCCAGGCGCCTTCACGAACAGGCCCTGGTACTCACCTCGGCCGACCTTTACCTGGTGATGGCCTGCATCGCCGTGGCCCTGATCTGCCTGATTCCCTTTGTGCCTACCCGGGTCTATCCGCCCCGTGCGGTGGCCTGACGCTGTAGTTCGAGACAAATGACATGACGCAAACACGCAAGACAGTTTTCATCGGCTCGGTCCTCGCCGTGGCCGTCCTCGCCGCCATCGTCGGCCCCTGGATGTTCGGCAGCGACCACCGCCAGAGCACCAACGACGCCTACGTCACCGCCGACTACACCGTGGTCGCGCCGAAGGTGGCCGGCTTTATCAAGCAGGTGCTGGTCGAGGACAACCAACAGGTCAAGGCCGGCCAGTTGCTGGCGACCATCGACGCCCGCGACTACCAGGCCGCGCTCGATGCCGCCCAGGCCCAATTGCTGGTGGCCAAGGCGCAGGCCATCGATGCCCGTGCCACCCTCGAGCGGCAGGCGGCGCTGATCGCCCAGGCCGAGGCTGCGGTGAAGGCCGCGCAGGCCGAGGCTGGTTTCGCCGATCATGAAGTGACGCGCTACAGCCGTCTGGCCGAGCAGGGTGCCGGCACCGTGCAAAACGCCCAGCAGGCCCGCAGCCGGGTCGACCAGGCCCGTGCGCGACTGGCCAACACCCAGGCGGCGCTGGTCGCCACGCGCAAGCAGGTGGATATCCTCCAGGCCCAGGTCGCCAGTGCCGATGGCCAGCTCAAGCGGGCCGAAGCCGGCGTGGAAAAAGCCGAGCTGGACCTGTCCTACACCCGCATCACTGCGCCGGTGGACGGCATGGTCGGTGAACGCGCGCTGCGCGTTGGCGCCTACGTCAATCCGGGGGCGCGGCTGCTGTCGGTGGTGCCGCTGCAACAGGCCTATGTGGTCGGCAACTTCCAGGAAACCCAACTGACCCATGTGCAGCCAGGCCAGCCGGTGCGTATCAGCGTCGACACTTTCTCCGGCGAAACCCTGCACGGGCATGTCGAGAGCATCGCGCCGGCCACCGGCGTTACCTTCGCCGCGGTGAAGCCGGACAACGCGACCGGCAACTTCACCAAGGTGGTGCAGCGTATTCCGGTGAGGATCGTCTTCGATGATGGGCAGCCTCTGCTCGAGCGTCTTCGCGTGGGCATGTCGGTGGAGGCGACCATCGATACCCAGGGCGACACCCTGGCTGGCAAAGAGGTGACGGCGCGATGAAAGCTCATCCAGCCATTGCGGCAGCCACTCCCACGGTGCTGCTCGCCGCGCTGTTGGCCGGCTGCACCCTCGGCCCGGACTTCCAGCGCCCCGACAGCCAGGCGCTGCAGCAATGGAACGCCCTGCAGGGCGAGCAGGCGGCGAGCCAGCCTGTGGCAGAGCCGCTGCAACTGCGCTGGTGGGACAGCTTTCACGACCCGCGCCTGAGCGCGCTGATCGAGCAGGTCGCGACGCGCAACCTCGATCTGCAGATCGCCAGCGCACGCCTGCTGCAGAGCCGGGCGCTGCGCAGTACCGTCGCCGCCGACGAGTTGCCGTCGGTGGATGTCAACGCCGGCTACAGCCGCGCGCGCAACAGCGCCGAAGGGCTGAGCGACCCGTCCGGCAAGGCGGGCAAGTCGGCCTTCAACCTGTGGCAGGGCGATCTGGTTGCCGGTTGGGAGCTGGATTTCTGGGGGCGGGTGCGGCGCCAGGTCGAGGCCGCCGACGCCAGCGTCGAGGTCGCCGAGAATGACCGCAATGGCGTGCTGCTGGCGCTGCTCGCCGAGACTGCGGGTGACTATATCCAGTTGCGCGCGGTACAGCACACCCTGCAGGTCACCGAGGATAACCTGAAGGTTGCCCGGCACAGCCTGAAGCTGTCCGAGGACCGCCAGGCCGAGGGCGTCGCCACTCGCCTCGACGTGGCCCAGGCCAACGCCCAGGTGGCGTCGATCGAAGCGCGCCTGCCGACCTTGCAGGCGCGTCGCGATGACCTGATCAATGCCCTGAGCCTGCTGGCGGCCGAGCCGCCGCGCAGCCTGCAGAGCACCTTGCTGGACGCTGGCGCGTTGCCGGCACCGGAGCAGAAGTTCGCCATTGGCGTGCCCTCGGAGCTGGCCGAGCGTCGCCCGGACATTCGTCAGGCAGAAGCCCGCCTGCATGCCGCCACCGCGAGCATTGGCGTGGCCAAGGCCGATTTCTACCCCAGCATCCGCTTGTCCGGGAGCGCTGGCTTCCAATCGATGCAGCTGGCTGATTTCGGCAACTGGGATTCGCGGCGTTTCGCCTTCGGGCCGCAGTTGTCGCTGCCGATCTTCGAAGGCGGCCGCCTGAAAGGCACGCTCCAGTTGCGTGAGGCGCAGCAGCAGGAGGCGGCGCTGAACTACCGCAAGGTGGTGCTGGGTGCCTGGCACGAGATCGACGATGTGCTGCGCTTGTACAACGCCAGCCAGTTGCGGCGCGACCACCTGGCCGAGGCGGTACGGCAGAACCGCATTGCCCTGGAGACGGCGCAGCGTCAGTACGTGGAAGGGGCGGTGGACTTTCTCAACGTGCTGACCGTGCAGTCGGCACTGTTGGCCAGCGAGGAGCAGTGGATCGACAGCTCGGCGGCGGTGTCGCAGGCGCTGGTGGGCCTGTACAAGGCGCTTGGCGGCGGCTGGCAGGCGTTCGACAAGGTTTGAGGTGGGGGGGCCTTTTCGCCGGCAAGGCGGGAAGCTGAACCGCCACCCCCACAACCCACACAATTCCAGGTCCGATAAACCCGCTTTTACCGGGGCATCCCAAGCTCCGCATCGTCCATCAATGCCTTGGCCAATGCGCTCAGGTAGTACGAAGCCCAGACCAGTTGCGGATTCTCATCCATCACCCCGCTCAAGGTCATGTCGCGCACATACCCCATCAACTCCGAAGCCTGCTCACGCGCACGTTCGCACGGGATGCCCGGCTCGATGCAGAACAGCGGCTGGGTCATGCCCTTGCCTTGGTAGAACCGTGTTTTGCCGACGGTGGTGTTCGGTGTGGTGTCGCTTGCATCCATACCTCGATCTCCCTGAAAACCGCTTAGTGAGCCGTCTGCGGCTCTGTCGGCATCTGAACCTGTATCAAGGCCGATTCCAGCAAAATCCTCAGCGCTTCCATTTCATGAATGGCAGCCATTACCAGGAGCGAGACGGGGGACTTGGGTTGGAGGAGGACCGCTTGATGGGCCACGGTTTGTGCGCAGAGTGCGTACTCGGTGGCTTGGATGATGGTGTCTTCGAGGGAGTGGTTGTTGTGGGGTGGGTCGGGGACGATCTTTAACATTACGATTTTCCTTTGCGGAGCGACCACCTGTCTGCTGTCAAACAGAAGGGTGGCAGCCGTACGTGGGTTGACAGACCGGTGAAAATCGTAAAGTTCCGGCGCACGCAAGCGTGCCCGCACGTACAGCTGCCATAAAGGACTAGCCGCATACGATTTTCCATCACAGCCTGTCAAAGCTGTGTCGTTGATGTGCAACGACGCGCCGAGACTAGAGCGCTGCCCAAGGGGCCGCAACGGAAAAAAGGCGGTGGGAGTATCTTTGGGAAATGGACTACAGGAAAGTCATATTTTCTGATTTTGGAACAATGCGCAGCGCATTGGAGACGCCAGAGATCCCAGGTACTCATGCCTGTCCCGTGTGGGCAACTGTATTGTTCAAAATCCAAAGACCAGCCCAATCCCTGTGTGGGCGGTTCGGCGTCCCGACTTGCCGCGAAGAATCCACTCTCGACTCAAAGCGGCCGCAACAACCCGAAGCGCTTGCGCAACACCTTGTCCAGCAACCGCTGCGGCAGTAGCCGGGCCATCAGTGGCAAGGCGGTGCTGCCATTGCCCAGCCTTACCAGCGCCGGTGTCGGCGTCTTGCGTGTGGCTGCCAGCAATCCCTGGGCGAAGGTCGCCGCCGGGGTAGGCCTGTCCTGCGAGGCGCGGGCCCTGGCCTGCACCTGCTCGCGCAGCGGCCACCACGGCGAATCCGCTGCCAGTACCTGCTCGGCTTCGTGTTGCGCATTGCTGGCGAACTGTGAAGCGATCGCCCCGGGCTGCACTTCCATCACCCGGATCCCGAACGGTGCCAGCTCCAGGCGCAGGGCGTCGCTCAGCGCATGCACGGCGGCCTTGGAGGCGCAGTAGGCGCCGGCGAACGGGGTGACCAGTACCCCCGACACGCTGCCGATATTCACCACCAGGCCTTTGGAGCGACGCAGCAGCGGGAACAGGGCGCGGGTTACGCCGACCAGCGAGAACACATTGGTTTCGAACTGGCGCTGCAGGGCTTCGACGCCGCCGTCGAGCAGCGGGCCCATGGCGCCGTAACCGGCGTTGTTGATCAGGATGTCGAGTTCCGGCAATTCCTCGGCCAGTCGTGCCAGGGCCTGCGGGTCGTTGACGTCCAGTTGCCGGGCGACGAAGCCAGCGCTGGCGAGGCGCTCGACATCTTCAGGCTTGCGGGCGGTGGCCCAGACCTGGTGGCCGGCATCGCGGAAAGTATCGGCCAGGGCGCGGCCGATGCCGCTGGAACAACCGGTGATGAGGACGGTGGGCATGGTCAGGGTCTGCTTTCAGGTGAGGTGTGTAGCGTCTGCACCGGCCTCTTCGCGGGCAAGTCGGAGCGCCGAACCGCCGCTCCCACGGCCAAGGTATCTGTAGGAGCGGGCTTGCCCGCGAAAAGGTCGACGCGGTCGCCCGGTCAATTGGCAAATGTACCTTGCAGGTGCTCGGCACGAAACTCCAGGGTCTGCGCACGATAGCCAGAGCGCAGCGGTGGCAATGGCAGGCAGTCTGTCCATTCGGCACCGGGCTGCAGCTCACCGGGCCCGCGATAGCGCGGCGCGGCATAGGTGTTTTCGGCAAGGTTGACCGTATCGCCGGGGGCGTAGGCGGCAACCCGCCAGCGCAGTTCGGTGAGCGGTGCCTTGTTGCCGTTTTTCATCCGCACTTGCAGGGCGCGGTCGGCGGGGCATTGGTCAGGCGCATAGCTCAGGCGCAGATCGAGGCGGGCCAGTTGCGAGGCCTCGCGGCTGTCCTGCCAGACCACGAACAGCGCGACCAGGCCCAGGCCGCACACGGCGGCCATGGAAATCGGCAGGGCCTTGGCCGGGTAGCGCAGCAGCAGGACCAGCCAGGTGAGGATGAGAAAGGCGCCGATGATCATGTGCGCAGATTCCGTACAAGGATTTGCCCATCTTGGCGGCAGTGGCGCCAAGTCGCAAGAAGGCTGTCTGCCTGACCATCCGCCACGTTTGGTAAACCTGGTATTTTTGTCAGGTTCGCGTTCATGTCGATATTGATAGTCTCTTGATCGTTGTCGCGCACTTTCCAACAGCGACTGAGCGACAGGAGAAGCCTACATCATGAATGAGGATATTCTGAAAATTGATCAGGTGAGCACGATCACGGCGGGTAAGAAGTACGAGATCACCATCACCTATGGCGAAGGCGGGGAGCCAGGAAAAGAGGTTCTGCAATTTACCGAATCTTGGGTGACCAGTGATCGAGGTGAAGTTGAAGTCATCGGCACCTTCCCGGACCGAAAGAAATGGTTGTCGCTAGCCATGACCACTGGCTTCTCTAGCACTCCGAGGACAGTCGAGGTCAATCGCTTCACTGGCCTCATGGGTAGTCGGGGAGAAGTACGTCCCTCTGTGCACAATATCGAGGGCGCCGTTGAGGGCTTCGTCAATGGTCGAAATTTTGCGCGGTGCACATCTTTCAAGTTTCGTGCCCAGACCTTGTTGGGCCAGCAAGTGGTGGTTGAAGGCGTCTTTGATGTCGAGACCACTAAAGACTGAGTGACATACGTTCCCCGTGCGTCAGACGAGCTTCGGACCCAGGCCGTGCGTCTGGCCACAGTTCAATGTAGACCAGGGCATCTTGCAAGCAGAATACCGACACAGGCTATTAACTTTGCTAGTTGTAGAGGTATTGTGCCGAGCTAAGTTGCGAGTGCTGTTTTTCTCAGGAGAGTTTCTCATGATCGCACAACATAAAGTCACAGAAGTGAAAGTTGATTCTAGCTATTTTAAGGGTGTGTTGACTCGTGAGCTTGATGGCGAGGTAGAGAAAACATACGAAGTCGATATTCGCAGAGTGAGTGTCTATGACTTTGATGATGAGAGGACCGTTGAGGCTAGGGATGATTCCGGCGGCATCGTTTTGACTTTTGTGTATAACCCTGAGTCACCGGAACGCACGAATATTCTAAATATGGAAATCGACAATCGCGATTTGCCCTATGCGTACGGAGAAGAGGGTACGATTTTCGATTTGGTCAGTACGCCAAACGAATTTTCCTGCCGTCTCTTTACGGCGCCGCTGAGAGGCGATGGAACCGGCACGCTATCATTTGCAGGTCGTTTTCACGTTGATCTTGCCTGAGCGAAAGGTCGGCTTTCCGCGCTCGGGCCTGATATTCAATGAGCCTGATTGATGTATCAACGATCCTCGATATACAGCCTCGCTCCCATTACCGAACGGAAAGGTTTGAACCGAACATCGCAGGGCACGCCACAGCGGTAATGTACCTCTGTCACTTGCCCCGCGATGGTACTTGCTCAAATTACTGCGCGATGGTCTTCACCGAAACCCCACGCTCCACCGGCGTGGACGTGCGCCCATACACATCCTCGAAGCGCTCGATATCATCCTCGCCCAGGTAGCTCCCGGACTGCACTTCGATGATCTCCAGCGGGATCTTGCCGGGGTTGCGCAAGCGGTGCACCGAGGCAATCGGGATGTAGGTCGACTGGTTCTCGGTCAGCAGGAACACGTTCTCGTCGCAGGTCACCTCGGCGGTGCCGCTGACCACGATCCAGTGCTCGGCGCGGTGGTGGTGCATCTGCAGCGACAGGCTGGCGCCGGGCTTGACGGTAATGTGCTTGACCTGGAAGCGTCCGCCCATGTCCACCGAGTCGTAGGAACCCCATGGGCGGTAAACCTCGAGGTGGTTCTGGGTCTCGCTGCGGCCTTGCTGGTCGAGGGTGTTGACCAGTTGCTTGACGCCCTGGACCTTGTCCTTGTGGGCAATCATCATCGCGTCCTTGGTCTCGACCACGACGATGTTCTCAAGGCCGATCACCGACACCAGCTTGCCGTTGCCGTGGATCATGCAGTTGTGGCTGTCCTGCACCACCACATCGCCCTTGGTGACGTTGCCGTTGTCGTCCTTCTCGTGCACGTCCCACAGCGACGACCAGCAGCCCACGTCGCTCCAGCCGGCCGACAGCGGCACCACGCAGGCACGCTGGGTCTTTTCCATCACCGCGTAGTCGATGGAGTTGTCCGGGCAGCAGGCGAAGGTGGCTTCGTCGATGCTCAGCACATCGGCCTCTTCGTCGCTGCGCTCCAGGGCCAGCAGGCAGGTGTCGTAGATGTCCGGGTCATGCTTTTTCAGCTCTTCGAGGAAGCGGCTGGCGCGGAACAGGAACATGCCGCTGTTCCAGAAGTAGCCCCCCGCGCGGACGAACTCGTTGGCGCGTTTCTCATCGGGTTTTTCGACGAACTGCGCGACCCGCGCCACGCCCTCGGGCAGCAGGGCGTCCTGGCTGGAGCGGATGTAGCCGTAGCCGGTCTCGGGCTTGGTCGCCGGCACGCCGAACAGCACCATCTCGCCGCGCTCGGCCGCCACGGTGGCCAGGGCCAGGGCGCGTTGCAGGGCTTTCTGGTCCTCGATCACGTGGTCGGCGGGCAGCACCAGCATCAGCTCGTCGCGGCCCTCATTGACCAGCTTCATCGCAGCCATCGCCACCGCCGGCGCGGTGTTGCGGCCGAAGGGTTCCATGAGAATGGCCTGGGTTTCGAGCTTCAGGCCCGCCAACTGCTCCTGGACGATGAACTTGTGGTCCTTGTTGCAGACCACGATGGGGGTGTCCATGCCCTCGAACACCAGGCGCTGGAGGGTCTGTTGGAACAGTGTGTGTTCGCCGGTCAACGCCAGGAACTGCTTGGGGAACTGCTTGCGCGACAGAGGCCACAGACGCGAACCGCTACCACCAGAAAGAATTACCGGGATCATCATGTTTCTCCAATAGTCGTTTAGAGGCAGGGGGATCAGTTGCTAGCCACGGGGCGAGTTACCCACACCGGCGACAAGCTGTTGCCGGAACCGGTGACATACAGCACGGCCGCTTCGCCGCGCTCCAGGGCGACGGGTTTGACGTCGCTGACTTTCTTGTTGCCGTCGAACAGGGCCAGGTTGACCTTGACCGGATTGATTTCACGCTCGCCGCGCCCCTTGGCGGCCACCGCCTTGACCACTTCGGTCTTGCCGTCGGCAGTCTTCAGGGTCAGCGACTGGTCGCTGAGGTTCTGCACGCGCACCAGCGCTTTTTGCTTGTTCTTGAACGGTGGCTCCTCGATCAGTTGCGGGTTGCCAGCGTTGTTGTTGACCAGGGTGTAGTACGTGTCCGAGGCCAGCTTGACCGGCACGCTCTTGCCGCCGACCTGGGCGGTGTAGTCGCCGCCGGGCAGGAAGCTGAAGTCGCTGCTGGCCTGGGCACCGACCTGCTTGATCTGGGTATTGCCGACCGAGGCTGCGGTGGGCGCGGAGCTTGCGTTGTACAGGCGCACGAAGGTCGAGCCTTTCGGGGCGCTAGGGCCATAGAGTGCAGCGTCGGCGCCGGCGAAGGCCTGCAGCGAAGCCAGGGAAAGGCCGGCCGCGAGGGTGAGGGCTTTGGCGATGGATGGCTTGTGAGTCATGTGCGTGTTCCTCTCTTTCAGTGGTCCGTCCGGTTGGACGAAAGGGCCAGGTTTTCTTCGGATTTACGGGTGTTCTTCAGTTGCGCGATCCACTGCGGATCGAAGCTGCTGAGGTCGTTCTTCATGGGCAGATAGCGCTCGGGGAACTCCCACACCACGACCTGTGGCGGGGCGTTCTTGAAGGCGTCGCTCTGCAGGTACTTGAGCATCGGCAGCAGCGGACCGTGGCCGTCCTCGGCGTAGTTGGCGACGTCGCTGTGCAGCGCCTGCTGCAGGGCGCCGAGGAAGTTCCAGTGCGGGTTGGCGCTGTAGCTGGTGCCCACCAGCGCCACCGGGATGGCGCTGTCGGCGAACAGCGCGTCATCGCCCTGGCCTTCGCTTTGCGCCGGGCGGGTGGTGCGCTGCTGCAGGTTGTCCGGGGGGGGCAGCAGGTTGTTGAACAGCGGGTCGAGCGGCAGGAAGTTGGTCAGGTCGCCTTTGTATGGCGCAGTCTTGCCCGCCTCGGTGATGTAGGCCTGAGGTTCGGTTTCGAGCAGTTGCTGGCGCTTCACGCCCTCGGCGATCGCCTGGGCGACCACTTCGGCGCCCATGGGCGTCCAGTGGGTGTCGGTACGCAGGAACACCTGGCCGCGGGCCTTGGCCTGCTCCAGCGGGGCCAGCAGGTCGGGGGCGAACACGTTGGCCTGGCGGGCCTGGGCGTGGAACTGGTTGAACAGGTCCGCATGCAGGCTGGCAGGTGCCTGCTTGCCGAGGTATTCGTCATAGACGCGTGCCTTGGCTGGCAGGATCGCCAGCACCAGCTGGATGTTCTGGCGCTGCAGGGTGTCGCGTACGCCGCGAATCAGCGCCAGGTTGTCCTGCATCAGGTGGTCGGCATTGGCGGTGGGGTTGAACTCTTCATCGCTGAACAGCCACTGGTCGCGGCCCAGCACCACGCCGGGGCGGCCTTCGTTGAACAGCTTGAAGTCCAGTGCGGCCCAGAGGTTGGTGCCCAGGCGCTTGATCGGGAACTGGTCGTCGTAGTGGGTTTCGGCGGCCTTGGCCAGCTTGCCGTCGAGCAGGGTCATCTGCCCGGTGCGGTTGAAGCTGTCCAGGCCACCGACCGACCAGGCGCCCAGGCCCACCAGCAGGCCGAGGAACGACAGCGAATAGGTGATGCGAAGTGTGCGGTTCATGTCATCCACCTCAGAACTGGAAGTACAGGAACGGCGAGTAGCTCTGCGCCGAAAGCTTGAGGATCGAGGCCACGAACAGCAGCAGCACCAGGGCCCGGGTCATGACCCGGGTCCAGTCCAGGCTCAGCGTGCCGTCGCCATGTACTTGCGCCGGAATGCGCGGGGCGGCCGGTGGCGTTGCGTTGCGGTAGAAGTCGCGCAGGCCGAAGAACGCCAGGGTCAGGTAGGCGACGATCAGCGTGGCCACCTGCAGGCCGGTGAGCTGGGCGCGGTTGAGTTCCGACAGTTGCCACTGGCCGAAGCTGAACATGGCGCCGTACATGCGCCCGGCCACTTCGAGGTTTTCGGCGCGGAAGATCACCCAGCCGACCACCACCAGCAGGAAGGTGAAGGCCCACTTGACCGGGTTGAAGCGCTGCGGGTTGGTGTCGATACCCAGCGCCCGTTCGATCGCCAGCCACATGCCGTGCCAGGCACCCCAGATGATGTAGGTGAAGTTGGCGCCGTGCCACAGGCCGCCCAGCAGCATGGTCAGGAACAGGTTGCGGTAGGTGGCGAAGGTGCCTTTGCGGTTGCCGCCCAAGGTGATGTACAGGTAGTCGCGCAGCCAGGTCGACAGGCTGATGTGCCAGCGCCGCCAGAACTCGGTGATCGACTGGCTGATGTAGGGCTGCTTGAAGTTCTCCATGAAGCGAAAGCCCATCATCAGGCCCAGGCCGATGGCCATGTCGCTGTAGCCGGAGAAGTCGAAGTACAGCTGCGCGGTGTAGGCCAGCGCGCCCAGCCAGGCATCGCCTGTGGTGGGGTTCTGCAGGGCGAAGCAGTGGTCGGCGACCACCGCCAGGGTGTCGGCGATGAACACTTTCTTGATGAAGCCCTGCATGAAGCGGGTGCAGCCTTCGGAGAACTTGTCCAGGGTGTGGGTGCGGTTGTTGAACTGATCGACCAGGTCCTTGAAGCGCAGCACGGGGCCGGCGATCAGGTGCGGGAAGATCGCCACGAACGCGGCGAAGTCGATCAGGTTGCGCGTGGCCGGGGTGTCGCCGCGGTACACGTCGATGATGTAGCTGATCGACTCGAAGATGTAGAACGAGATACCGATCGGCAGCAGCACATGGGTGAGGATGAACGGCTCAAGGCCGAACGAGGTGATGATCGCGTTGAGGCTGTCGACACCGAAGTTGGCGTACTTGAAGTAGCCGAGGATCGCCAGGTCCACGCCCACGCCCAGCAGCAGCCAGCGCTGGGCCGGCTTGGTGCGCACGCCGGCGGCGCCGACTTTCAGGCCGATCCAGTAGTTCCACAGGGTGACGCCAGCGAACAGCGCCAGGAAGTCTACCCGCCACCAGGCGTAGAAGATGTAGCTGGCCATCAGCAACAGCAGGTTGCGATAGCGGTTCCCGCTCAGGTAGTACAAGCCGAGGAAAACCGGCAAGAACAGGAACAGGAACACGTTGGACGAGAAGACCATCCCGGTTCTCCTTTTTGTTCACAGCATCCGGGGCACAGCGCCCCCCAAACCCCCCACGAAAATGCGGGGGATCACCTTGGTCCCTGTGGGAGCGGGCTTGTCCCGCGATTGCGTCAGTCGATTCGCCGGTGTTGTCCAGTCGGACGCAATCGCGGGACAAGCCCGCTCCCACAGGGGTCACTTCATTTTTTGCTTTCCGCGCTCGGGTCGTAGACCCGGGTCATGTCGCCCCCCATGCGGAAGCTGTTGAACGGCTGCATGTCGTGCTTGCGCTCGAGGGTGTCGCCGACGCACTGGTACAGCGCGCACCAGGGCTCGAGCCAGGCGTACTTGCTGTCGACCTTGAGGTCCTTGAGGTCTTGCTTGACCCCCGCGCGCTCGGCGAAGTGCACCGGATCGCGGGCACCGGCCAGCACGCCTTCGCCCAGACGCTGCAGGGCGAAGTTGTTTTCCTTGCGCAGGTCCACGCCGTTGGCCTGGGCGAAGCTGGCGATCATCGCCAGCGGCGGCAGGGCGTAGTTGTGGTAGGCCAGCGCGCGCTGGCGACGCTTGACCTCGTTGGGCAAGAAGCCCTGGTCGTCGACCTGGTTGGCGCCGACCTTGTATTCCTTCACTGCCCAGTCGAACAGGTCGCGCCGGTCGGTCGCCACTGCCGTGGCCATCACTGACCAGGCCGCCCAGTAGCTATGGTTGTTGATCTTCTCCAGCGGCAGGTCGCTCCAGTCGCGCACGGTCTGGGTCGCCAGCTTGGCGAGCCACTTCTCGATCAGCTCGGCCTCGGCCTGGTGCGCGGCCAGTGGCTGGGAGTTGGAGAACTTCAGGCGCAGCCACGACCCGCTCATGCTGCCCAGCGCCCATTTGCGCATGGACTTGCCGGTGTGGTTGAAGTCGGTGGACTCCAGCGCATCGGCGCGTGCCCAGGTGCCGAGCCAGGTCAGCACGCAATCGAGCTGGGCCGGGCGACCGTCGCGCATGTACTGGCCGACCATCTTGCTGACGCCCTTCTCCAGAGTGGTGATATCGGCAGTGGAGTCGCGGAAGGCTTTTTCAGAGGCGACGTTGAGCGTTGCCCGGGCCTTGTCCGAGCCCTCGTACTTGCTGCGAAACTGCAGCGCGCCGGTGTACGGCTTGGGCGCGGCTTCGCAGCTGAAGTTGCCGTCGCTGGTCTTGAGTTTCTCGATGCCCTCGTAGTAACCCTGCGGGGGCACCAGCGCAGCCTGCGCGGCACCGCCGAACAGGGCCAGCGCGAGCAGGGCGGGGCTGAAGGTTCGCTTCAATGTCGTCATGTTCGCCTCACTGGCCGGCTTGCGCGGTGTTGCGCGCGCTGCCGGCGAAGTTGTTGCGTTTGCAGAGCTTGGCCTCGACTTTCTGGGTGCCGTTTTCCGGACCCTGGACTTCCAGGGCCAGCAGGTTCTGGCTGGCCCAGTCTTCGTCCTCGCGCATCTGGAAGACGAAGCGTCCGTCGGTGTCGGAGGTCTCGGGTTTTTCGATCTTGATGTCCTCGTGGCGGCCGTTCAGGTACCAGAGGGTGGCCTGCAGGACCTTGACCGAGGTGTCCTCGAAACGGATGTCGAGCTGGTGATTGCGGTTGACCAGGTCTTTGATCACGCCGCCCTTGCCGTTGACCATCAGCTCGTTCTTGCCTGGCTTGAGTGTGGTGCTGGCGCTCATTTGCGCCGGGCGGTCGTCGCAGCCGTCGTCGAGCAGTCCGAGGATCTGCCGCCAGATGGTTTCCTGATCGAGGCGGTACAGCGGCGAGAACTCCCAGATCAGGATCTTCGGCGGGTTCTTGTGGAATTCTTCGCTGCCCAGGTACTGGATCATCGAGCCTTCCAGGCCGCCACCGGGGAAGGCGACGTTGAGCACGTCGGCGCCGATGTACTGCTCCAGGAAGCCCGAGAAGTTGTAGTTCTTGCCGCTGTGGCTGGTGCCGACCAGGGTGATCTGCGCGTTGCCCGAGTCGCCGAACAGGTCGTCGCCGCCACTGGCGCCACCCTTGGGCTCGGTGGCGAACTGGTCCATGTACTGCACCGCGTAGCTGGTGCCGCACAGCTGCCCGGCGACGTTGTGCAGGGTGCCGGTCTTGCCCATGCGCCCGGATTTCCGGGTCTCGAATTCCTTGCGTGGAATACCCTCGAAAGCCGGCATGTGGTGCACGGTGTCGGCCACGATCTTCGCTGCGCGCTCGGCGCCGTAGGGCGTCCAGTGCTGGTCGCCGCGGAAGTAGAAGTCCTTGCCCTGGTCGGCGGCGGCGAGCTGCTCGTTGGTCAGGGGCGAGAGGTCGGGCACGTTGTAGCCCATCCTGGCGAAGCGCTGCAGCATCGCCTGGTAGTTGTGCAGGGCCTTCTGGTAGTCGAAGGCGGCCTTCTCCTCGGGCTTGAGCATGTTGCGGTTCACCAGGCCACGGGTCGGCTGGTAGACCACCACCAGCTCCACGCCGCGTTTCTTGAAGGCATCGTGCACCTGCTGCAGGCGCTTGTAGCCGCCGGGCGTGGTGTCGAATTCGGTGCGCAGGTCTTCGCGGGTACGGAACAGCCAGTCGCCCTGGGCCTGCACCAGGGTGGTGAAGTTCTGCTGGTAGCGGGTGGTGTAGCGGCTGGCGTCGTGGGCCTCGGGGCACAGCTGGCAGCACGGCTCGGCGCTGAAGCTCGGTGGCTGCACGTCGTCGGCGCGCACGCCCTGGCTGATGGCCAGGAGGGCGGCGGACAGGCCGAGCAGTTTCATCAGGTGTGGGGTCATGGTCTGGGCTTCCTTAATCGATCATTTCGGTCTGGCGTTCGACCGGGTCGATCAGCACGGCCTTCTGCTGGCGTACCAGCAGGTCGAGGATTTCGTCCTGGCGCTCGCCGAGCACGCCGTTGAGGCTGATGCCGCTGGACTTGCGCGGGGCGAGCATGGAGACCTTGTACAGCTCCACCGACAGCGGCGAGTCGATCGACAGCGGGCCGGAGCCATTGGCCGCCAGCTCGCCGCCAACCACGATCAGCGAGACCTTGGTGTCGAACGGGTCCAGGGCGATGTCGCGGTCGGTGTCGGAGAGGTCCTTGATGTGCCCGTACACCCCGACCAGGCCGTTGGCCATGGCGATGTTTTCGTACAAGCGGATGTTCACGCTGTTGCGTACGCGGATGCCGTGGCGACGGTTGTTGATCAGCTTGTTGCCCCAGATCAGGTTGTCGCCGCTCTCGTAGAGGGTGATGCCGTCGGTGTGGTTGCGGTAGATCTCGTTGTAGGCGATCAGGTTGTTGACGCTGTTGCGGTCGATCACCACGCCCGAGAGCTTGTTGTCGTAGCTTTTGTTGTTGATGATCCAGCTGTCGTTGACCTCACGCGAGACGATGATCCCGTGCTTCTTCTTGGTGCCGTACACGGTATTGCCGGCAATGATCAGGCGGTGCGAGCGGTCGTGCGGGTCGATGCCGTAGACGATGTTGTCGCGGTAGGTCGAGTCCTTGACCACGAAGTCGCGGGTCTCGTAGCAGTAGAAGCCGTACCACATGTCGCTGAACTCCGAGCCGATGATCCAGCCGGTCGGTTCAGGGCGGCCCATCTGCTTGGCCATGTTGGGGGTGTACTGCGAGATGCTCACGCCATACGACTTGGACTTGGCATAGCCGAAGCTGGCCATCTTGCTGTTGACGATGTAGGTCTCGGTGCCGCCCCAGCTGAGCAGGAACGGGCGGAATTCCTTGGGCGAACGGAAGGTTGCCGGGCCGTTGGCCTGCTCGCGCCAGCCGGTGATCTGGGTATCGCTGACGAACAGCTTGCCGTCGTTGACGATGAACGAGCCGCCCTCCTGGGACAGGCGCAGTTCCTTGACCTTGCCGTCGATCTCCAGCACGCCCTTGCGTCCGACCACGATCGGCAGGCGCGCCAGGTACACGCCCGGCGAGGTTTCGCGCAGGTATTGGGCAGGCACCTTCTTGCTCAGTTCGACCAGGTCGACATGCCCGTCATCGACGAAGATCGCCTGGGGAATGCCGTGCTGGCGCTGGACCCACTCGGCGGCCTTGTTGTCGCCGCCGATGAACTCCTTGAGCGACTCTTCCTGGAGCATGCGGCGCACGCTGACCTTGCCCTTGTGGCGGCGGTCGATCTTCTGTTGCACGGCCTGTGCGGTATAGCCGGACAGGTCGGGCAGCTTGGGCGGGTCCATCTGCAGCGGCTCGATCGGCGCGCTGGCGACGGTGTAGGTCTTGGCCTGTTGCAGGCCCTTGGCGATCACCGCCGGTTCTGCGGCACCGGCCATGCCGCTGGCCAGCAGCAGGGCGCTGGCGAGCAGGCTGTGGCGAAGGTTCGGGTGCAGGTTCATAACGGTCCTCTCCCGGCCTCAGAAGCGCCAGATCACGTCGACGAAGGCGCGGTGCATGTACGAGTCCGCTTCCTTGCCATAGGCATCGCCGGGCTTGAACACACCGGCGCGCAGGCGTACCAGGGCCGACGGCTCGTCGATCGACTGGCTCAGCGAGGCAGGCAGCAGGCCCTGCTTGAAGTACTTGGTGACCACCACGTCCATCTCCTGGCCCAGGTCCTTCTCGCCGTTGATCAGCGGACGGTTGATGCCATCGTCGTTGACCACCGCATTGATGCCGCTGGAGCCGATGTTCTGGTTGCCATCGACGCGCCAGAACTTGTGGTAGATGAAGCTTGCGTCGTAGTCGTCGCGCAGTTGCCAGGAGGCGAACAGGGTCGCGGCCTGCAGGTTGCCCAGCTCGCCGCGGAAGGCCTCGCCGAAGCGGTGCACGCGCGAGCGGGTGCCGGTGAAGTTGGAGCGGTTGCTCTCAAGGCCGGTCTGCTCGAAGTTGTTCGAGCCATCGCTGCCGCCACCACCGCTGCCACGGGCGTAGGCCGCGCCGACCTGCCACTGCGGGTCGAGGCGCAGGCGGATACCGAGGTCGGTGGCCCAGGCATTGACGTCGCCGCTCTGTTTGCCGGTGGCGATCTGGTCTTCGCCCACCAACTGGCTGCTGAGGCTGTCGCGATTGCCGGTCAGCCAGGTAACGCTGCCCCAGTAGTTGACGGTGTGGTCGTTGCGCCAGTTGTAGGCGTCGCTGTTGGCCTCAAGGCCCAGCCAGGTGAGGTCGCCGGTGCGGGTCTTGTCGAGGGCATCGACGGTTTCGCCGGGGTTCTTCAGGCTGCCGCTGTCATGGGTATGGTGGGCGCGCAGGCCGACCCAGTGGCCGGGTGTCCACTGCGTGGCGATGTTGCCGTAGAGGTGCGTGCGGTCCTTGTCTTCTGGGGCCAGCTCAGTGAGGTCGGTGCGGTATTCGCTGAAGCGTTGGGCGACACCGAGGTCGGCCTTGAGCAGGGTGGTGTCGAAGCTCCAGTTCAGCGCCTCGATGTTGGTGTCGCGCCACATGCCGTCGTCGCTGCGCAGGCGCTGGCGGCCGAAGCGCAACTGTTCGCCGGGGTAGGGCGTGAAACCGCTGTAGCCGATCCAGAATTCGCGCAGGGCCAGGTAGCTCTTGTCGGGCTTGCGGCTGTCGTCGCCGGTGTCGACGGCGGTGCCGTCGTCGTTCTGGCGCAGGGTGTCGGTTTCGATGATGTCGGTGGCAGTCACCGCCTGGCCCATGGCGAAGGCGCTCCAATTGCCGCGCTCGCCGTACACCCAGGGACGCAGGTCCAGGCCCAGGCCGTTGACGTCGCCGCCGGAGCGGGTGCCCAGGTCACGGTCGTCCTCGGACTGGCCGGTGATCTTCACATCCAGGCCGAAATTCTTCACCGCGGTTTCCGCGGCCAGGCTCGGCAGCGACCACAGCAGGGCGAAGCTCAGGCCGATGCCGGCTTTCACGAAGGGGTTGAGCGTCATAGCGAGTCCTCGGCGTCTACGTCTTTCTCGTCTTGCAGGGCGTCCAGGGCCAGCGGGCTGTTGCTGGCCTGGAGCATCCCGGCGCGCGCCTTTTTCTCCTGCTCCAGCAGGCGCTGGGCCTGGCTGCGCTGGTCGGGCGTGAGTTGCTGGTCGAGTTGCTGCAGCAGTTCGCTGGACTGCGGCGTCGGGTTGACCTGGGCGAGCTGGGCGAATACCCAGGCGTTGCCGGTGTTCTGGCGGATGCCGTGGCCTTCGCTGTAGAGCTGGGCCAGGGCGTAGTCGGCACTGAGCTGGCCGCCACGGGCGGCACTGAGCAGGTGGTCGACGGCCTTCTGCGGCTCGACATGGCCCAGGTAGCCGCGGCGGTAGAGCTGGCCGAGGTAGTAGTGGGCGCTGATCTCGCCGGCATCGGCGGCGGCCTGCAGGTGTTGCTCGGCCTTCACGGCATCGGCCGGGACGCTCTTGCCTTCGTAGTAGAGGCGGCCCAGCAGCAGTTCGGCGCGGGGCTGCTCGGCTTCGCGGCCCTTGTCGATGTAGGCCATCAGCTGGTCGGTGTCGCCCAGTTCGGGGAAGTCGTAGAGCAGTTGCGCAAGGCTGACCCAGGATGCCGGGTTGGCCGGGGCGACGTGTTCGAGCAGGTCCTTGGCGGTTTTTTCGTCGGTCTGGCCGAGGCTGCGGTCGGCGAGCACGCGGGCGACGCTGTCGACCCGTGTCGCAGGCACCGCGTTGCGGGCATAGGCGGCCTTGAGCTGGTCGAGCAGGGCGGCCTGCTGGTCGGGTTGGGCGCGCTTCTGGTAGACCGTGGCCAGCTCCACGTAGCAGATGTCAGTGGTGTTCAGCGCGGCCTTGCAGATCTTCTCCACCTCGCCCAGGTGCTGGTCGTAGGTGCCTTGGGTGCGGTACAGCAGCACCTGGGCCAGGCCCGCCTCGGGGTTGCCAGCGGCGCGCCATTGGTCGATCTGTTGCTGGGCATTGATGTTCGGGAAGCTCTGTGGGTACTGCAGGTAGAGCATCGCCAGCGGGATCAGGGTGTTGCCCTCACCTTGCCTGGCCGCGAGCTTGAGCAGGGTTTCGGCCTCCTCGCGTTCGGCCTGGGTGCTGTCGGGCTTGGCCACCAGCAGGCGGCCCAGGCGTGCCTGGGCACGTGGCGAGGAGGCGGCCGCGGCGCGGTAGGTGGCTTCGGCCTGCTTGAGCTGGGCCGGGTCGCGGGTGCCGACCTGGATATCGGCCAGGCCCACCTGTGCGTCGCTGTAGCCCAGGTCGGCGAGTGCCTTGTAGTTGGCCTCGGCGGTGGCGGTGTCGCCACGTTTGAGGGCCTCGTTGGCCAGGCGCTGGTCAGGCAGGCCGACGCAGCCGGCCAGGGTGATGGCCAGCACGCAGAGCCCGAGAACCTTGTGGGAGCGGGCTTGCCCGCGAATGGCCGGGAGCTGCGATGAAGGTGTGCCTGCTGGCCCCTTCGCGGGCAAGCCCGCTCCCACAGGGGCACAGGTGTAATTGTTCGGGGTCATCGTCCTATCCCCCTCAGAGCCCGCGGGCCACGGCCTTGTCGATCAGCCAGTTCAGCGATGGACCGCGGTCGCTGTTCACCGAGGCCGGGCGGCCGGCCAGCTCTGCAGGCAGCGATTCGTCAGGCTTGATCTGCACGCGAATGTCCGAAGCCAGGTTGTCGTTGTCCAGGCTGGCGCTGCCGACGATCACACCGGTGCGCACGTTGTCTTCGCCGGCGATCTGGAAGTTGACCCGGGTACCTGGCTTGACCTCGTCGAACTGGCGATAGCTGAAGCGCGCCTCGACCATCGGGTTGGTGGTGCGCGGGATCAGTTGGTAAACCGCCTGGCCCTTGCTGGCGTACTGGCCGTCATCCACCAACTGGCGGGCGACCACGCAATCACAGGGGCTGGTGAGGGTGCCGGAAAGCTGCTTGCCGAACAGCTCCTCGACCTTGGCAGGCTCCAGTTGCGAGTCGTCCAGATGGCCCTTGAGCAGGTCGAGCATGCTGGTGTTGAAGGTCGCCAGCGGCGCGCCCTTGACCACCTGCGCACCGTTCTCCACCAGGCTCTGCATGCTGCCGTCGCGGGGCATGGTGACGTTGGTGGTCGGTACCGCGACCACGCCGGCCTCGGCGTGGCTGACGAAGTACAGGCCGTACAGTGACTTGGCGACGAAGCCGAAGGCGGCGATGCCGACCACGAACACGCCCAGGGTGACGGTGACGGCACGCAGGCGACCGAAGGCGCTGAGGCCCGAGCCCGAATCCTTCTGCTTGCGCGCCTTGGTGAAGTTGTCGCGCTGCAGGGTACTGAGCACGTCACCGACGCTGATCAGCTCACCGGACAGGTGGGAGGTGATGATGTGGCGCAGGGTCGCGATATCACGCGGTTCCAGGTTCTGGAATTCGACACCGGTGCGGCCGCTTTGTGGATCGCTCGAGCGCACCAGGAACTCGATGTCCATCGACAGCCCCAGGTTGTCGACCACGAACTGCAGGCGACCACGCACGACATCGCCGACCGGAAGGGCTTTTTTGGCATGGAACGACAGACCACCGGCGGAGAGGTCGTCGACCTTCACATCCTGCGGCTGGCGCTCGCTGTCCAGATAGCGCAGCTTGGCCGGGATGCGCACCCGGGCGTGCTGGCGCTGGGCTTCGGACTCATGCACGACGTTGACGTTCACGGCGGTATTCATGGCGATTTGTTCCTGTTGGATCGATCCGGGTTGGGCTCACACGACCATGAACAGCACAGCGACGAAGATGCTGGCGGCCGAGAAGGTCATGGTCCGAGAGGACCAGGTGTTGAACCATTGTTGAAAGCTGGCGAGGTCACGTTTCAGGGCAGTCGGCTGGCGGGTCCAGGACTGCTTGTCGAGGCGGAAGAACACGTAGATCTTCATCAGTGCGCCGACGATCTGGTTGTAATAGAGGATCAGCGGGTAGGCCGGGCCGACGCTGTGGCCCGAGCACAGCAGCATGATGGTGAGGATCAGGCGGGTGATGCCGATCCACAGCAGGTACACCAGCAGGAACTGCAGGCCGAACTTGAAGCTGGCGATCACCGCCACGGTCAGGCCTAGCAGGCTGGTCCACATCGACACACGCTGGTCGAGCAGCACGATGCTGGTGAACAGCCCCAGGCGCTTGAGGCCCAGGCCCAGGGCACGGGAGTTCTGCCGCAGGTTGTTGCCGTACCAGCGGTACATCAGCTTGCGGCTGGCCTTGACGAAGCTCTTCTCCGGCGGATGCTCGACCGTGTTGATCGCCGCGTCCGGCACGTAGAAGGTGTCGTAGCCCAGGCGCATCAGGCTGAACCAGCTCGACTTGTCGTCGCCGGTGAGGAACTTGAAGCGGCCCAGGCGCCAGTGCATCAGCGAGTCGCTTTCGACGTCGGCAATGAACTCGGGGTTGGTGACCACGCTTGCGCGGAACATCGACATGCGCCCGGTCATGGTCAGCACGCGCTTGGACAATGCCATCGAGCACATGTTGATGTGGCGCTGGGCGAAGCGCAGCTTGTGCCACTCGCTCATGATGTAGCCGCCGCGTACTTCGCAGAATTCGTTGGTGGTCAGGCCACCGACATTGGGGTAGAGCTTGAACCAGGGCACGGTCTTGCGGACCACGCCATCGGCCAGCACGGTGTCGCCGTCGATCACCGCGACCACCGCGTTTTCGTCCGGCAGCATCCGCGAGATGGCGCGAAAACCGTAGGCCAGGCCGTCGCGCTTACCGGTACCGGCGATGCGCACGAAGTCCAGGGCGACGTGTTCGGGCGGGTTGAACTTGGCCCACAGGCTCTTGACCAGCAACTCGTCGGACTTCTCCACCAGCGAGCAGACCACGGTGGTCGGGTAACCGCATTCGATCGCTTCGCGGATCACCGAGCTGTACACCTGGGCGGTGGTCAGCGCATCGATGCGAAAGCTGGTGACCATCAGGTACACGTGCGACGGGTCGGCCGCCTTGCCCAGCTTCTGCACCTTGCGGCGCAGGTAGGGGTAGACCAGGTACAGGAAGATCATGCCGCGGATGAAATGGGTGGCGCCCATGGAGTAGCGCCAGATGCCGACTGCGCCGACCAGGAAGATGAAGTGCTTCGATTGCGAATCGAAGATATCGCTGGGCAGGGCCAGGGCGATCAGCATGAGCAGGCTCATGTAGAGCAGCCATCCGGCGCACTGCAACAGCACTGTCTGGAGCCTTTGCATGTTCAGCATCCGTCGCGAGAATCAGGGAAGTGCGGGGCCGGCCGGCCCCGCGTCGGGCTGGCTTACCAGCAGATGCCTTCGGTGCGGGTGAGGGTGCTGGTGGGCTTGCTCATGAAGCCGACCAGGTCGATCACCTGCTTGCCTTCCGGCGCCTGCTGGGCCAGGGCACGGAACTGCTCGTCGCGGTTGCCGAGGATGATGATGTCGGCGCCATCGACCACCTGCTGGAAGTCGGCGTTGAGCAGCGACGAGACATGCGGGATCTTCGACTCGATGTAGTCCTTGTTGGCGCCGTGGACACGGGCGTACTCGACGTTCTGGTCGTAGATGTTCAGCTCGTAGCCCTTGCCGATCAGGCGCTCGGCCAGTTCCACCAACGGGCTTTCGCGCAGGTCGTCGGTGCCGGCCTTGAAGCTCAGGCCGAGCAGGGCGATCTTGCGCTTGTCGTGGCTTTCGATGATGTCGAAGGCGTTCTGCACCTGCGACTCGTTGCTGCGCATCAGCGAGTCGAGCAGCGGCGCCTTCACGTCGAGGCTGGCAGCGCGATAGGTGAGGGCGCGCACGTCCTTGGGCAGGCACGAACCGCCGAAGGCGAAGCCTGGGCGCATGTAGTACTGCGACAGGTTCAGGGCCTTGTCCTGGCAGACCACGTCCATTACTTCGCGACCATCGACGCCGACCGCCTTGGCGATGTTGCCGATCTCGTTGGCGAAGGTCACCTTGGTGGCGTGCCAGACGTTGCAGGTGTACTTGATCATTTCGGCCACTTCGATCGGCTTGCGGATGATCGGGGCGTCGAGCTCTTCGTAGATCGCCTGCAGCACGTCGCCGCTGGCGCTGTCCAGTTCGCCGATGACAGTCATCGGAGGCTGGTCGTAGTCCTTGATCGCGGTACTTTCGCGCAGGAACTCGGGGTTGACCGCCACGCCGAAATCGACGCCGGCCTTCTTGCCCGAGCAGTCCTCGAGGATCGGGATCACCACGTTCTTCACGGTGCCTGGCAGCACGGTGCTGCGCACCACGATGGTGTGGCGGCGGGTGGTGTCGCGCAGCACATAGCCGATCTCGCGGCACACCGATTCGATGTATTCCAGGCCCAGGTCGCCGTTCTTCTTGCTCGGGGTGCCGACGCAGATCATCGACACGTCGCTGGCGCGGATCGCCTCGGCGAAGTCGGTGGTGCCACGCAGGCGACCATTGGCGATGCCTTGCTGCAGGAGTTGCTCCAGACCCGGCTCGACGATTGGCGACTTGCCCTGGTTGATCAGGTCGATCTTGGTGGTGGACACGTCCACACCAATCACTTCATGGCCCCTTGCCGACAGGCAACCTGCACAGACGGCACCCACGTAACCCAAACCAAAGATGCTGATACGCATCGTATTCACCTCGTGTGTTTATCACGCCGACTCTTTCGAAGAGTCGGACCGGGTTGATTGACCTGCTTTTACGGGCGCACGGATCCATGGCGAATTGACACTTCACCGAACGCAGGCATGAATGAATCCGGAGCGCAAACCGTTGTGCGCTCAAACTTGGCAGTAAAAGGCCAGTTATTAAAAGGCGTGCCCTGAGATGCAGCCGTCTTTATTGCAGCGCGTTATCGGGTGCGCTGCTGTGCTTGTTTTTTCAAGTGAATAAATCCTTTGAAATCAACCACTAGGACGATTAGTAAGGGGCGCGTCTCTCCTGCTTGGACAGGCCGCTCGGGTATACCGAGGCGGTAGTCGAAGTTATCAGTGCAGGTATTTAGTACCTGCCAGTTGTCATCTGTAAGTCATCTCTCACGTTGCACGCTCGTGATTCGTTACGGGTGCTATGAGCGATCTGCGAAGGGAGAAGTTCCGGGGTGAGTGCAGGGCAGATGAAAGATTTCTAAATATTTTTTAAGCGCTAAATACTTTCAATTTGATAGCACGGATGGGTTTCGCCCCTGTATATAAAGGGCGAGATCAAGATGAGATGGTTATATGCCAGTATCGGAAAAATTTTTTCAAAATTCGTCAAAAAACTACGAACGGTCTTATGGCGTTTGGCGATAAGCTCGGGTCCGTCTGTTTTTTGGCGCCGGTAATTTGGCTTTTTGGGCGGGGCTTTCAGCGGTGCTGTACCTGTAGGAGCGGGCTTGCCCGCGAAAAGCACACCGCGGTGCCTGGCAGGGGCTATGCCCGTGTTCGCGGGCAAGCCCGCTACACAGGGAGATTGGGTTGGCCTTTAGATTTTGAGCAAGACAGTTGCCCCTACAAGCTCCAGGCCTAGTCAGCCGGGTGATCGCGCAGAAACACCAGGTGGTCAGGCTTCGATTGCTCGGCGCTGTAGTAGTACCCCTGCACATCGAAGCGCTTGAGCTGCTCGGGATCGTTGATGCGCTCCTGGATCACGAAGCGGCTCATCAGGCCGCGGGCCTTCTTGGCGTAGAAGCTGATGATCTTGTACTGGCCGTTCTTCAGGTCCTTGAAGTCGACGTTGATCACCCGCGCATTCAGGGCGTTCTTCTTCACGGCACTGAAGTACTCGTTGCTGGCCAGGTTCAGCAGCAGGTCATCGCCCTGTTCGGCCAGGGCCTGGTTCAGCCATTCGCTGATGCGCGTGCCCCAGAAGGCGTAGAGGTCCTTGCCGCGTGCGTTGGCGAGCTTGGTGCCCATTTCCAGGCGATAGGGCTGCATCAGGTCCAGTGGGCGCAGCAGCCCATAGAGGCCCGAGAGCATGCGCAGGTGTTGCTGGGCGTAGCTGAAATCGTCTTCGCCAAGGGTTTCGGCGTCCAGGCCCGTGTACACATCGCCCTTGAACGCCAGCAGCGCCTGCTTGGCGTTGGCGGGGGTGAAGTCTGGGGTCCAACTGCCGAAGCGCGCGGCATTGAGGCCGGCGAGCTTGTCGGACAGGTGCATCAGCTCGGCGATCTGGGCCGGCGACAGCTCGCGCAGTTGGGTGATCAACGTCTGCGAATCGTCCAGGTACTGCGGCAGGGTGTGGCGCTGGGTTACCGGCGGGGTGTCGTAGTCGAGGGTCTTGGCGGGGGAAATCACCGTCAGCATGGGGTCGGCTCCTGAAATCGTCGGCGACGATTCTACGGGGCCAGCAGGGCAACGCCAAACTATGCTGACGATAGTCACAGACCATCGCCGGGGCAGGCGCTATAGTGCGCATCATCCGTTTAGGGAGAACCGATCGTGCGCATTGCCTTCGCCGTGCTGGCCGGGTTGTTCAGCCTGGCTGTGCAGGCCGCCCCGTCCAATTCCGTCAGCTTCGACCGCAGCCATTGGCCCGAGCAGCTCGACAGCCCGGTGCTGTTCGACGTGGCATCGCGCGCACAGATCCTTTCCTTCGCCCAGGTGCTGCATGAAAGCGAGATGCTCGATGAGCGCGCCCTGGCGGCGCGCCTGGGGTTGCGGCAGATCAACCTGGCGGTGATTCGTTCGGTGCGGGCGCGCATGTGGCAGCGGTTGTGGGAAAACTTCCAGCAGGCCCAACTCAGTTGCGAGCAGGATGCCTCGTTCTGCTATCCGCTGGACTCGATGGCGGATTTGCGTACGCGTTCGGCAACGTTCGCTACAGATGTCGGCGAATTCTACAAGCAGTGGGTCGAGCCCAGTCATCAGTTCAATGTCCGCTACCTCGACGAACAGTTGCGCAAGGCAGCGTTGTTTCCACAGACCAGCAGCGAGATCGAGCGGTTGTCTAGCCGCGAGCGCAATGGCGATGAACTCAACGATCGGATGTTCCTGCTGACGTTCGTCGGCGGCCCCGGCCCGGTCGGCAGCAACACGGATCTGCTCACTGATTACCTGCGCCGGCAAAAGCTGGGCGCCACCTTCTTCGTGCTGGGCAACCGCGTGCAGCAGCGCCGCGACATGGCCCAGGGGGGGAATGTCGCGGCGCTTTACGCCGGGCAGTGCGTGGGGATTCAGGGCTGGGAGTATCGCTCCCACGCCCAGTGGCAGGGCTGGCAGGACTCCCTGCGGCGCAGCCAGGCGCAGGTGCAGGGTTTGATGCCCGAGCAGTACGTGCCGCTGTTCCGCCCGCCCTATGGGCAGCGCCGCGTCGACGGCGAGGCGTTCATGGCGGCGCAAGGGCTGCAGGTGTCACTGTGGGACATCGACGCCCAGGACGACAGCGCGCTGGATGCCGAGCAGTCGGCCCAGCGGGTGATGACCTTGATGCTGCTATGGCGCAAGGGTGTGATTCAGTTCCACGACACCCTGCCCAAGGCACAGCCGGCGCTGGAATGGCTGTTGCAGCACACGGCGCAGAGCGGGATCGGGTGGCAGGATTGCATGGAGTATGCGCATCTGCGCTAGGCATGAAATCCAGGGTCCAACATTGACTGTAGTCCCCCGTCACCTTATCGCCAAGCGCGGATCGTCATTCGGCAAAATAAACTTCACCGGAGCGTAAAAAGTCTTTTTTCCGTCACGCCTTTTGCGGTATGAAGGAATCGGACAGCCGATTCCTGCAGCACAGGTGGCGTCATCCAGGCCCTCCTTGCCAGGTGCGCTCCCCGCCCGTAACGACGCGGATACGGGGAGAACGGCGGTCACTCTGCGGTGCAGCCGAGCTGTGCCGTCCTGCTTTCACATAAGGTGACCGAGTATGGATGACCAAGGACGCAACCCTTCCTCCAACCAGCCAATCCTGTATGTGCTCGATACCAACGTCCTGATTCACGATCCCAACGCTTTGCTCAACTTCGAGGAGCACCACGTCGCCATACCGATGACGGTGCTGGAGGAACTCGACAAGCTCAAGACCGGTAAACAATCCATCGCCGCCGAATGTCGCCAGGCCATTCGCCTGATCGACCAGACCCTCGGCGATGCATCACCCACCGATGTCGAACAAGGGGTGCCGATCCAGCGTGGCAAGGGCGGGCCGAAGGGCTTCCTGTCGATCCTGATGAGCCCGCGCAACGAACCCAACCGGCTGCTGCCGGAGAACCTCAACGACAACATCATCATCAACCAACTGCTGGAGCTGCGCGCCAGGCGGGCTGACCTGGACGTGGTACTGGTCACCAAAGACATCAACATGCGCCTGAAGGCGCGTGCCTGTGGCATCGCTGCCGAGGACTACAGCACCGACCAACTGGTCGATGATGTGTCCTTGCTCTCGAAGGGCTACCACTCGGTCACCGGCTCATTCTGGGACCGGGTCAGCAAGGTCGACACCCGCCAGGAACGGGGCCGTACCTGGCATCGCGTACAACTGATCGATAACTTGCCGGCCGTGCACGTCAATGAGTTCATCATCGACGAGCAAGGCTTCGTTGGTTGGATCAAGGGCATTCGCGAGAACGAACTGCTGTTGCTCGACCTGCACCAGGAGCCGCTGCTGCATCAGGAAGCCTGGGGTCTCAAGCCCCGCGACATCCACCAGAGCCTGGCGCTGTTCGCCCTGCTCGATCCGGACATCCACCTGGTCAATCTCACCGGCGCGGCCGGTTCGGGCAAAACCATCCTGGCCTTGGCCGCTGCCATCGAGCAGACCATGGTCAGCAAGCGCTACCGGCGTATCATCGCCACCCGCAGCGTGCAGGGGCTGGACCAGGAGATCGGCTTCCTGCCGGGCACCGAGGCGGAGAAGATGGAGCCCTGGCTGGGCGCCATCACCGACAACCTCGAGGCGTTGCACATGGATGACGAAAGCACCCACGGCAGTGTCGAGTACATCCTCGAACGGGTGCCGTTGCAGTTCAAGTCGCTGAACTACATTCGTGGGCGCAGCTTCCAGCAGAGCCTGATCCTGATCGACGAATGCCAGAACCTCACCCCGCACCAGATGAAGACCATCATCACTCGTGCAGGCTCTGGCTCCAAGGTGGTCTGCCTGGGCAACCTGGCGCAGATCGACACCCCCTACCTGTCCGCGACCAGCTCGGGCCTGACCTACCTGACCGAGCGCTTCAAGGACTTCCCCCATGGCGTGCACATCACCTTGCAGGGTGTGCCGCGCTCGGTGCTGGCCGAGTACGCCGAGTCGCATCTGTAGGCCCGGCTGGTTCATTCGCAGGCAAGCCCGCTTCCACACGGTTGTGGGGGCGGGCAAGCCCGGTGATGAGGCCGAAGCTGCCGACACATTCCCCTGCGCAAACCTGACCCACAGGTTTACACTCTGCTTTCCCTTCACAGGAGCAGAGCAGTGCTGACTCATCTCGATTCCCAGGGGCGCGCCAACATGGTCGACGTCACTGAAAAGGCCGTGACCGCACGCGAGGCGATCGCCGAAGCGCGGGTGCGCATGTTGCCGCAGACCTTGCGGATGATCGTCGATGGCGAGCACCCCAAGGGTGACGTGTTCGCCGTGGCACGCATCGCTGGCATTCAGGCGGCGAAGAAGACCAGCGACCTGATCCCGCTGTGCCATCCGCTGATGCTCACCAGCGTCAAGGTGGAGCTGACTGGCGAAGGCGAAGATGTGGTGCATATCGTTGCCCGCTGCAAGCTGGCCGGGCAAACCGGTGTGGAGATGGAGGCGCTGACCGCTGCCAGCGTCGCGGCGCTGACGATCTACGACATGTGCAAAGCCGTGGACAAGGGCATGATAATCGAGCAGGTGCGCCTGCTGGAGAAGGTCGGCGGCAAGAGCGGCCACTACAAGGTGGAGGGGTGATGAAGATCAAGGCCCTCTATTTTGCCCGTTACCGTGAGGTGCTTGGCGTCGATGCCGAGCGCCTGGAAGGGGATTTCAAGGTGCTCGACGACGTGCGCCAGGCGCTGGTGGCCAAAGGCGGCGTTTACGCCGTATTGGCCGAGCAGAACCTGATGTGCGCGCGCAACGAAGAGCTGTGCAGGCTCGATGAGCCGGTCGAGGACGGCGATGAGCTCGCTTTCTTCCCGCCGGTGACCGGAGGTTGAGCATGGGCGTACGGGTACAGCAGGCGGCGTTCGACCCCGGTGCCGAAGTCAATGCCATGCACGCTGCCAATGTGGGCGTGGGCGCGGTGGTCGGGTTCGTCGGTTATGTGCGCGACTTCAACGACGGTCGCGAGGTGGCGGGGATGTTTCTCGAGCACTACCCGGGCATGACCGAGAAGGCCCTGGCCAAGATCCTGGTCGAGGCCGAGCAGCGCTGGCCCTTGCTCAAGGTCGAGGTGCTGCATCGCATCGGGGCGCTGGAGCCGGGTGAGCCGATCGTGTTCGTGGGGGTTGCCAGCGCGCATCGGCAGGCCGCGTTCGATGCCTGCAACTTCATCATGGATTACTTGAAGACCCGGGCGCCGTTCTGGAAGAAGGAGAACACTCAGGAAGGGCCGAGGTGGGTCGAAGGCAAGCAGAGTGACCAGGAGGCTGCCGGGCGCTGGTAGAACCTCTGTTTGATGGCCGGGGCGTTGCCCCGGTTCGCGGGCAAGTCGGGTCGCCGCACCGCCGCTCCCACAGGTGTCCCGCTGTCTTCAGGCCTGTGGGAGCGGGCTTGCCCGCGAAGAATCCAGCACCGATCAGTGATGCTTGCGCGGCACTGCCGTGAGCAATTCATCCGGCGGCATCTCGCACTTGATCTTGCGCCCCAGCAGTTCCTCGATCGCCGGCAACTGGTAGGAGTCATCCTCGCCGGCGAAGCTGATCGACACACCACTGGTGCCTGCACGCCCGGTACGGCCAATGCGGTGCACGTAGTCGTCCGGGTCTTCCGGCAGGGTGAAGTTGATCACGTGGCTGATGCCGTCGATATGGATCCCACGCCCGGCCACGTCGGTGGCCACCAGCACGGTGATGCGCCCTTCGCGGAAGCTTTCCAGGGTGCGGATGCGCTTGTGCTGCGGCACATCGCCCGACAGCTGGGCGGCATTGATGCCGTCGCGCACCAGCTTTTCCTCGATGCGCCGCACCTCGTCCTTGCGGTTGGCGAAGACCATCACCCGTTCCCACTTGTTCTGCGTGACCAGGTTGTACAGCAGCTTGTACTTGTCGCTGCCCGCCACGGCGTAGACGTGCTGCTCGACCGTCTCGCTGGCAACGTTCTCCGGCTCGATCTCGACGATGGCCGGGTCAGTGGTCCACTGCTTGGCCAGGTTCATGACGTCGTCGGTGAAGGTGGCGGAGAACAGCAGGGTCTGGCGTTCGCTCTTGGGCGGGGTCTGGCGGATGATCTGGCGTACCTGCGGGATGAAGCCCATGTCGAGCATGCGGTCGGCTTCGTCCAGCACCATCACCTCGACCATGTCCAGGTGCACTTCGCCGCGTTGCTGGAAGTCCAGCAGGCGGCCCGGGGTCGCGACCAGGATGTCGCAGTAGCGCTTTTCCAGGGCCTTGAGCTGTTTGTCGTACTCCATGCCGCCGACGAAGCTCATCACGTTCAGCCCGCTGTACTTGGTCAGGGCCTCGGCGTCCTTGGCGATCTGCACCACCAGTTCGCGGGTCGGGGCGATGATCAGCGCACGCGGCTCGCCCATGTAGCGCTCCTTGGGCGGCGGGGTCTGCTGCAGCTGCGAGATGATCGAGATCAGGAACGCGGCGGTCTTGCCGGTGCCGGTCTGGGCCCGGCCGATGGCGTCCTGGCCACGCAGGGTGTAACCCAGGACCTGAGCCTGGATCGGCGTGCAGTAGGGGAAGCCCAGGTCGTGGATGGCGTGCATCAGCTCGTTGGAGAGCTTGAAGTCGTGGAAGCGAGTCTTGCCTTCCTGGGGCTCGACCACGAAGTCCTCGGGCTTCCACAGGCTGGCCTGGGGTTTGGGTTTGCGCTCGCGGCGGGGCTTTTCCCGGGGCGGCTGCTCGGCAGGCGCGGCTTCGGCCTTGGCCACAGGTTCGGGCTGGCTGCGCGGCGCGGACTTCGCTCTTGACGGTTTCGGGGGCCGGGCCGGTGCGGGCTGAGGCGTGGGTGCAATCACGGGGGCAGCGGGCGCGACGGCCTGTGGGGCGGCGTCTCCCTTGCCGAATATTTTCTTGAGTGCCTTGAGCACGGTCGTCTCGTCAACTGGTTAAGGAATGTACGCCGGGCAGTGTAATGCAAGATTCAGGCTCGGCGTAGTATTCGCTGTAGTGCAATGCGCCAGTGGCTACAGGCGCTCGTCGGATTACTGCAGGCGCTTGGCCAGCCAGTCGTGGATATCGCTCAGTTCCTCGACCACCACTTCGTGTTCCATGGGGTATTCGTGCCAGCGTGCGGCGACGCCCCAGGTGTTCAGATACTCGAAGGCCGTACGGCCCATCGACGGGATCACCACCGGATCGTGCACACCGTGCAGGCACAGGGCCGGGGTGCGTTGCTGGCAGGCGCTGAGCTGATGGCCTTCGTTGAAGGTCGGGGCGTAGGTGGACAGGGCGATCACCCCGCCCAGCGCTTCCTGCCACTTTATATAGGCGGTGTGCAGCACCACGGCGCCGCCCTGGGAAAATCCGGCGAGGATGATCCGCGACAGGTTGATGCCCTTGGCCTGTTCGGCCTTGATCAGCGCGATGACCTGGTCGGCCGATTCTTCAAGCTGCGTCTCGTCGATAGCCCGGGCCGGAGTCATGGCCTTGATGTCGTACCAGCTCGGCATGGCATAGCCGCCGTTGATGGTGACGGGGCGGGTTGGCGCCTGGGGCATGATGAAACGGGTACTTGGCAGACGTTCCTGCATGAATTCGGCCACCGGTAGGAAGTCGTAACGGTCGGCCCCCAGGCCGTGCAACCAGATCACACAGGCGTCGGCGGTCTTCTGGGGTTCGAGAATCAGCGGGTTGGTCATGACTGCTCCGAAAAAGTGCGTAAGAACTTATTGAGTGCGTAAAAAGAAGGCGCTGGTGGTTAGTGCCATAAAAAGATGTCGCAACTCTACAACTTTACCCCCTTGACGCATGCTTAAACGCTTAAGGCGGTAACTATGGTACGCGCTTTGCTACGTTCGTACCGATGCGATGGACGGGGGCCTGAACGGTAACACCCGCCCACGTGGATGGAAGGCTGTCACAGAACAGCCCATTGCGCCAATTGACCCAAAAACAAGCCAACAAGGGTCGGATGCGCCTCATAAGGGTGCGGTGCAATTCCGGCTCGGTACAACAAGAGCATTTGGAGGTTGTTGATGAAGATGTTGAAAACCACGCTGGCAGTCCTGACCGCTGCCGCCACCCTGGGCACCGTGGGCGCCGCCCAGGCTGGCGCCACGCTCGATGCGGTACAGAAGAAGGGCTTCGTCCAGTGTGGCGTGAGCGACGGCCTCCCGGGCTTCTCCGTCCCTGACGCCCAGGGCAAGATCGTCGGCATCGACGCCGACGTCTGCCGCGCCGTGGCTGCCGCCGTGTTCGGCGACGCCACCAAGGTCAAGTTCAGCCAGCTCAACGCCAAGGAGCGCTTCACCGCGCTGCAGTCCGGCGAAGTCGACGTACTGTCGCGCAACACCACCTGGACCAGCTCGCGTGACGCTGGCATGGGCCTGGTGTTCGCCGGTGTCACCTATTACGACGGCGTAGGCTTCCTGGTGAACAAGAAGCTGGGCGTTTCCAGCGCCAAGGAACTCGATGGCGCGACCATCTGCATCCAGGCCGGTACCACCACCGAGCTGAACGTCTCCGACTACTTCCGCGCCAATGGCCTGAAGTACACCCCGATCACCTTCGACACCTCCGACGAGAGCGCCAAGTCGCTGGAATCCGGTCGTTGCGACGTGCTGACTTCCGACAAGTCGCAGCTCTACGCACAGCGCTCCAAGCTGGCTGCCCCGACCGAGTACGTGGTGCTGCCGGAAACCATTTCCAAGGAGCCCCTGGGCCCGGTCGTGCGTAAAGGCGACGAAGAGTGGTTCAGCATCGTCAAGTGGACCCTCTACGCCATGCTCAACGCAGAAGAAGCAGGCGTGACCTCGAAGAACGTCGAGGCCGAAGCCAAATCCACCAAGAACCCCGACGTCGCTCGCCTGCTGGGTGCCGACGGCGAGTACGGCAAGGACCTGAAGCTGCCCAAGGACTGGGTGGTGCAGATCGTCAAGCAAGTGGGCAACTACGGTGAAGTGTTCGAGAAGAACCTGGGCAAGAGCACCCCGCTGGAAATCGACCGCGGCCTGAATGCCCTGTGGAACAACGGCGGCATCCAGTACGCACCGCCTGTGCGCTGATGGCTGCCCCCCGCGACGGCATCCGGCCGTCGCGGGTCGTTCGACTCCCTTCTTTTCGGGGCATTTCATGCAAAATCATATCGGCGCACGGAAAGGGTTATCCCTGAGCGATCCACGTGTGCGCGCGTGGCTGTTCCAGATCATCACGGTCGTGGTCGTGATCGGCCTGGGCTGGTACCTCATCCACAACACCCAGACCAACATGCAGCACCGAGGTATCACCTCGGGCTTCGACTTTCTCGAGCGCAGTGCCGGTTTCGGCATCGCCCAGCACCTGATCGGCTACACCGAAGCCGACACCTATGCACGGGTGTTGCTGGTCGGCCTGCTCAATACCCTGCTGGCAAGCGTCATCGGCATCATCATCGCCACCGTGCTTGGCTTCGTCGTCGGCGTTGCCCGGTTATCCTCGAACTGGGTGATCAGCAAGCTGGCGGCGGTGTATGTCGAGACCTTCCGTAACATTCCACCGCTGCTGCAGATCCTGTTCTGGTACTTCGCGGTATTCACCGCGCTGCCGGGGCCACGGGGCAGCATCAATATCGATGACCTGTTCTTCATCAGCAGCCGTGGCGTGAACATGCCGGGCGCTTCCATCGGCGAAGCTTTCTGGCCGTTCGTCGTGGCGCTGCTGCTGGCGGTCGTGGCAATCGCCCTGATGGTGCGCTACGCCAACAAACGCTTCGATGAAACCGGCCAGCCGTTCCACAAGTTCTGGGTGGGGCTGGCGCTGCTCTTTGGCATTCCCGGCGTCTGCGTGTTGCTGTTCGGCAACCCGCTGCAGTGGGAAGTGCCGCAGCTCAAAGGTTTCAACTTCGTCGGCGGTTGGGTGCTGATTCCCGAATTCCTCGCGCTGACCCTGGCGCTGTCGATCTACACCGCCGCCTTCATTGCCGAAATCGTGCGCGCCGGTATCCGCTCGGTCAGCCATGGCCAGACCGAAGCCGCCCGTTCGCTGGGCCTGCGCGAAGGTCCGACCTTGCGCAAGGTGATCATTCCGCAGGCGATGCGGGTGATCATCCCGCCGCTGACCAGCCAATACCTGAACCTGACGAAGAACTCGTCGCTCGCGGCGGTCATCGGCTATCCGGAACTGGTGTCGCTGTTTGCCGGTACGGTGCTGAACCAGACCGGCCAGTCGGTCGAGGTCATGGCGATCACCATGGGTGTGTATCTGACGATCAGCATCAGCATCTCGTTGCTGATGAACTGGTACAACAAGCGCATTGCGCTGATCGAGCGGTGAGGACAGGCGCATGACTTCCCATGTTTTCAAACCCGATATGCCGCCACCGGTGAAGACCGTCGGCGTGCTGGCGTGGATGCGCGCCAACCTGTTTTCCAGCTGGATCAACACGCTGTTGACCCTGTTCGCGGTCTACCTGGTCTGGCTGATCGTGCCGGCACTGCTGCAGTGGGCGTTCCTGGACGCCAACTGGACGGGCACGACCCGCGCGGACTGCACCAAGGACGGCGCTTGCTGGGTGTTCATCCAGCAACGCATCGGCCAGTTCATGTACGGCTATTACCCGAGCGAGTTGCGCTGGCGGGTCGACCTGACCGTGTGGCTGGGCGTGATCGCCGCGGCACCGCTGTTCATCCGCCGCTTCCCGCGCAAGGTGCCCTACGGTATTGGTTATCTGGTGCTGTATCCGATCCTCGCCTACCTGCTGTTGCACGGTGGCAGCTTCGGCCTGACGCTGGTGCCGACCTCGCAATGGGGCGGGCTGATGCTGACCCTGGTCATTGCCACCGTGGGCATCGCTGCGGCCTTGCCGTTGGGCATTCTGCTGGCCCTCGGGCGGCGTTCGAGAATGCCGGTGGTCAAGGCGGTCTCGGTGACCTTCATCGAGTTCTGGCGCGGCATTCCACTGATTACCGTGCTGTTCATGTCGTCGGTGATGCTGCCGCTGTTCATGCCCGAGGGCACGAGCTTCGACAAGCTGCTGCGAGCGATGATCTTCGTGATCCTGTTCGAGTCGGCCTACATCGCCGAGGTGGTTCGCGGCGGCCTGCAGGCGATTCCCAAGGGGCAGTACGAGGCGGCCGCGGCGATGGGGCTGGGCTATTGGCGTGCCATGGGCCTGGTGATCTTGCCGCAAGCCCTGAAGCTGGTGATCCCCGGCATCGTCAACACCTTCATCGCGCTGTTCAAGGACACGAGCCTGGTGATCATCATCGGCCTGTTCGATCTGCTCAACAGCACCCGGCAAGCCACGGCAGACCCTGCCTGGCTTGGCATGGCGACCGAGGGCTACGTATTCGCGGCCCTGGTCTACTGGATTTTCTGTTTCGGTATGTCCCGCTACTCCATGCACCTGGAGCGCAAGCTGGACACTGGCCACAAGCGTTAGGAGTTTCGAAATGAGTGAAGCGATCAAGCAGCCCGCCGGCCCCGAAGGCATCATCCAGATGCAGGGCGTGAACAAGTGGTATGGCCAGTTCCATGTGCTCAAGGATATCAACCTGAACGTACGCCAGGGCGAGCGCATCGTCCTGTGCGGGCCGTCCGGCTCGGGCAAGTCCACCACCATCCGTTGCCTGAACCGGCTGGAAGAGCACCAGCAGGGGCGCATCGTCGTCGATGGCGTCGAGTTGACCAACGACCTCAAGCAGATCGAGGCGATCCGCCGTGAAGTCGGCATGGTGTTCCAGCACTTCAACCTGTTCCCGCACCTGACCATCCTCGAGAACTGCACCCTGGCACCGATGTGGGTACGCAAGATGCCCAAGCGCAAGGCCGAGGAAATCGCCATGCATTACCTGGAGCGTGTGCGTATTCCAGAGCAGGCGCACAAGTTCCCGGGGCAGTTGTCCGGTGGCCAGCAGCAACGTGTGGCCATTGCCCGCGCGCTGTGCATGAAGCCCAAGATCATGCTGTTCGACGAGCCGACTTCGGCACTCGATCCGGAGATGGTCAAGGAAGTGCTCGACACCATGGTCGGCCTGGCAGAAGACGGCATGACCATGCTCTGCGTGACCCACGAGATGGGCTTTGCCCGCACCGTGGCGAACCGGGTGATCTTCATGGACAAGGGGGAGATCGTCGAGCAGGCCTCGCCGGATGACTTCTTCGACCGGCCGCGCAGTGACCGGACCAAGTTGTTCCTGAGCCAGATCCTGCACTGATATGACTGGGGCCGCAAAGCGGCCCCATGTTGCTGTTACTTTTCTTCTTTGGTCGCCACCGGCGCTGGTGGCGGCCGCAGGCCCACCTCGGCAATCAGCTTCAGTTGCTTGCCATTGCGCATCACTTCGATGCTGATCTTCTCGCTCGGTTTGATCCGCGCCACCTGGTTCATCGACTTGCGACCATCGCCGGCCGGCTCGCCATTGATGCTCATGATTACGTCACCCAGTTGCAGCCCCGCACGCTGGGCTGGGCCGTCGCGGAAAATGCCGGCGACCACGATACCCGGACGCCCCTGCATGCCGAACGACTCGGCCAATTCCTCGCTCAATGGCTGCACCTCGATGCCCAGCCAGCCTCGAATCACCTGGCCATGTTCGACGATCGACTTCATCACCTCCAGCGCCAGCTTGGCGGGAATGGCGAAACCGATGCCCTGCGAACCACCGGATTTGGAGAAGATCGCGGTGTTGATGCCGATCAGATTGCCGTTGGCGTCGACCAGCGCACCGCCGGAGTTGCCCGGGTTGATGGCCGCGTCGGTCTGGATGAAGTCTTCGTAGTTGTTCAGCCCCAGCTGGTTGCGGCCGGTGGCGCTGATGATGCCCATGGTCACGGTCTGGCCGACACCGAAGGGGTTGCCGATGGCCAGGCAGACATCGCCGATGTGGATGTTGTCGGAGCGGCCGATGGTGATGGCGGGCAGGTTCTTCAGGTCGATCTTCAGCACCGCGAGGTCGGTTTCCGGGTCGCTGCCGATGACCCGGGCCAGGGTCTCGCGGCCATCCTTGAGCGCTACCACGATCTGGTCGGCACCGCTGGTCACGTGGTTGTTGGTCAGCAGGTAGCCTTCGGGGCTCATGATCACCGCCGAGCCCAGGCTCGATTCCCAGCGTCGCTGCTTGGGCAGGTTGTCGCCGAAAAAGCGGCGGAACTGCGGGTCTTCGAACAGCGGATGGGCGCTCTTGTTGACCACTTTGGTGGTGTACAGGTTGGCGACGGCGGGCGCCGCCAGGGTGACGGCGTCGGCATAGCTGACCGGGCCCTGCATGATCCGCGAAGTCTGCGGTGCCTGTTGCAGGTTGACGTCCTGGCTGGGCAGGCCGACCCATTCCGGGAAACGCTGGATGATCAGTGCGGCGATCAGTACGCCGGTGAGCAGGGGCCAGCCAAAGTAACGCAAAGCCTTGAGCATCGAATGAATCCTGGAAATAGGGCGAGGGCCGTGGCGCAAACGCGCGCGATCATACACCTCGGTGATCGGCGATGGTATGGATTGCGGTGCAGCTTTCGCGGACAAGTCGGGGCGCCGGTTTCCCCGAACCCGGCGACGGCCCATAATGGCGCTCAGTATACGAGGCCTGGCGCCCGTTGAAGCACCGAATTACAAGGAGATTTTTCCATGGCCGTCGCCCTGAGCACCCTGGTCGAGGAAGCCGAGCGCTACCTGTCCAGTGCCAAGATCCAGGATTATTGCCCCAACGGCCTGCAGGTCGAGGGGCGTCCGCAGGTCAGTCGTATCGTCACGGGCGTCACGGCCAGCCAGGCCTTGCTCGACGCTGCAGTCGAAGCCGAGGCCGACCTGGTGCTGGTCCACCACGGCTACTTCTGGAAGGGCGAGAGCCCATGCATCACCGGGATCAAGCAGCGGCGCATCAAGACCCTGCTCAAGCATGACATCAGCCTCCTGGCGTTCCACCTGCCGCTGGACGTGCACCCTGAGGTGGGCAACAACGTGCAGCTGGCGCGCCAGCTCGACATCACCGTCGAAGGCCCGCTCGATCCCGAAAACCCTCGAGTGGTCGGCCTGATCGGCTCCCTCGCCGAGCCCATGTCGGCCGGCGATTTCGCCCGCCGCGTGCGCGAAGTCATGGGCCGCGAGCCGCTCGTAGTCGAGGGCGAGGGGACGATTCGCCGGGTGGGGTGGTGCACCGGTGGCGGCCAGGGCTATATCGACAACGCCATCGCCGCGGGTGTCGACCTGTTCATCAGCGGAGAGGCCTCCGAGCAGACCTACCACAGTGCGCGCGAGAACGGCATCAGCTTCATCGCTGCGGGGCACCATGCCACCGAACGCTACGGGGTGCAGGCGCTGGGCGACTACCTGGCCAAGCGCTTTGCCCTGGAGCACCTGTTCATCGATTGCCCGAATCCAATCTAGTCGGGCGGGGCCCTGTAGCAGGCTCAGCCCGCGACAGGGTCCTCAAACCCCCAGTCATATCATTAGACCGTTTCGATCTAGCAGCCCTCCTAAATAGAATCAGGCGCTGTGATAAAGTGGCTCGCTCGAACACGGCCCGCTGGCCGTCCATAAGATCGTTTTTCGTGAGTAGCCATGGTCGACAAACTGACGCACTTGAAACAGCTGGAGGCGGAGAGCATCCACATCATCCGCGAGGTGGCCGCCGAGTTCGACAACCCGGTGATGCTGTACTCGATCGGCAAGGACTCCGCCGTGATGCTGCACCTGGCGCGCAAGGCCTTCTTCCCGGGCAAGCTGCCGTTCCCGGTGATGCACGTCGACACCCAGTGGAAATTCCAGGAGATGTACCGCTTCCGCGACAAGATGGTCGAGGAAATGGGGCTGGAGCTGATCACCCACGTCAACCCCGAGGGTGTGGCGCAAGGGATCAATCCCTTCACCCACGGTAGCTCCAAGCACACCGACATCATGAAGACCCAGGGCCTGAAGCAGGCGCTCGACAAGCATGGTTTCGACGCCGCCTTCGGTGGCGCGCGCCGCGATGAAGAGAAGTCGCGGGCCAAGGAGCGCGTCTACTCGTTCCGCGACAGCAAGCACCGCTGGGACCCGAAGAACCAGCGTCCGGAGCTGTGGAACGTCTACAACGGCAAGGTCAACAAGGGCGAGTCGATCCGCGTCTTCCCGCTGTCGAACTGGACCGAGCTGGACATCTGGCAGTACATCTACCTCGAAGGCATCCCGATCGTGCCGCTGTACTTCGCTGCCGAGCGTGAAGTCATCGAGAAGAACGGCACCCTGATCATGATCGACGACGATCGCATCCTCGAGCACCTCAGCGCCGAGGAAAAGGCACGTATCGTCAAGAAGAAGGTGCGTTTCCGTACCCTGGGCTGCTACCCGTTGACGGGCGCTGTCGAGTCCGAAGCCGAAACGCTGACCGACATCATTCAGGAAATGCTTCTGACGCGTACTTCCGAGCGTCAGGGCCGAGTCATCGACCACGATGGCGCCGGCTCCATGGAAGACAAGAAACGTCAGGGCTACTTCTAACTTCAGGGTTACTCCATGTCGCACCAATCCGATTTGATCAGCGAAGACATCCTCGCTTATCTGGCTCAGCACGAGCGCAAAGAACTGCTGCGTTTCCTCACCTGCGGCAACGTGGATGACGGCAAGAGCACCCTGATCGGGCGCCTGCTGCACGATTCGAAGATGATCTACGAGGACCACCTCGAGGCCATCACCCGCGACTCGAAGAAGTCCGGCACCACTGGCGAGGAAGTCGACCTGGCGCTGCTGGTCGATGGCCTGCAGGCCGAACGCGAGCAGGGCATCACCATCGATGTCGCCTACCGCTACTTCTCCACCGCCAAGCGCAAGTTCATCATCGCCGACACCCCGGGCCATGAGCAGTACACCCGCAACATGGCCACCGGCGCCTCGACCTGCGACCTGGCGATCATCCTGGTCGATGCCCGCTACGGCGTGCAGACCCAGACCCGCCGCCACAGCTACATCGCCTCGCTCCTGGGCATCAAGCACATCGTGGTCGCGATCAACAAGATGGACCTCAAAGGCTTCGACGAGCAGGTCTTCGAGTCGATCAAGGCCGACTACCTGAAGTTCGCCGACGCCATCGACCTGAAACCGTCGAGCCTGCACTTCGTGCCGATGTCGGCGCTCAAGGGCGACAACGTGGTCAACCGCAGCGAGCGTTCGCCGTGGTACACGGGCCCGGCGCTGATGGAGATTCTCGAGACCGTCGAGGTTTCGGCTGACCGCAACGTCACCGATCTGCGTTTCCCGGTGCAGTACGTCAATCGTCCGAACCTGAACTTCCGTGGCTTCGCCGGCACCATCGCCAGTGGCGTGGTGCACAAGGGCGACGACATCGTGGTGCTGCCGTCGGGCAAGAGCAGCCGGGTCAAGTCCATCGTCACCTACGAGGGCGAGCTGGAGAACGCAGGCCCAGGCCAGGCCGTGACCCTGACCATGGAAGACGAGATCGACATCTCCCGTGGTGACCTGCTGGTGCATGCCGACAATGTCCCGCAGGTGGCCGACCAGTTCGACGCCATGCTGGTGTGGATGGCCGAGGAGCCGATGCTTCCGGGCAAGAAGTACGACATCAAGCGCGCCACCAGCTACGTGCCGGGCTCGATTGCCAGCATCACCCACAAGGTCGATGTGAACACCCTGGAGCAGGACGCCGCCAGCGCGCTGCAGTTGAACGAGATCGGCCGGGTCAAGGTGTCGCTGGACGCCGCCATTGCCCTGGACGGCTACGACAGCAACCGCACCACCGGTGCGTTCATCGTCATCGATCGCCTGACCAACGGCACCGTGGGCGCCGGCATGATCATCGCCCCGCCGGTGCTGCCGCACGGCAGCACTGGCCAGCATGGCAAGCTTGCTCACGTGTCCACCGAGGAGCGCGCCCTGCGTTTCGGCCAGCAGCCGGCCACCGTGCTGTTCAGTGGCCTGTCGGGCGCCGGCAAGAGCACCCTGGCCTATGCCGTGGAGCGTAAGCTGTTCGATATGGGCCGTGCGGTCTATGTGCTCGACGGCCAGAACCTGCGCCATGACCTGAACAAGGGCTTGCCGCAGGATCGCGCAGGTCGCACCGAGAACTGGCGTCGCGCCGCCCACGTGGCGCGCCAGTTCAACGAAGCCGGCCTGCTGACCCTGGCCGCCTTCGTCGCCCCGGATGCCGAAGGCCGCGAGCAGGCCAAGGCGCTGATCGGCAAGGAGCGCCTGGTGACCGTCTACGTTCAGGCTTCGCCGCTGGCGTGCCGCGAGCGTGACCCACAGGGCCTGTATGCCGCCGGTGGCGACAACATCCCGGGCGAAAGCTTCCCGTTCGACGTGCCGCTGGATGCTGACCTGGTGATCGATACCCAGAGCACCAGCGTCGAGGAAGGCGTGAAGCAAGTGCTGGATGTGCTGCGCCAGCGCGGCGCGATCTGACGCCCGATGCTGCACCAGAAACCCCGCTTCGGCGGGGTTTTCTGTTGAGGGCCAGACCCGTTCAGGCCAGCCCATTGTCCTGCCGCCACGTCATCACCTTTTGCACGATGCACTTCGCCGACTCGCTTGTGCCTGATTCAGGGTGATAGATGAGGTCTGACCCCTGCGGGTGAGCGGTGATGTCGATGAAGTGCTCCAGCAACCCATCCTGGAAACTTGCCGAGCCTTGTGCGGTGATCAGCACTTCGACCAGTGATTCGAACTCGTCAGGCGCATAGTCGCTCAACTGCTGCCTGAAGGTGATCATTCCTCGACCTCCGAGGACAGCGCATATTGCAGGGCGCTCATGATCCGCATGTTGTCCATGTCGTACACCACTGCGCTGAGCGCCGGCGGCAACAGGTGGCAGACCTGGTAGGAGCGCAAGCCTCTGGCCGTTTCACCAAAGGGCGCGCGAGGCGCCCAGCCTTTCTTGATCCGGTTCAACTGCGATTCGACGAATTGCTTCGAGAGTACCGGGTCTTCGGCGATGGTCATCCAGAAGGTGCTGGAGAACTGGTCGAAGCTTGTGAAATGTTGCCCGGCGAGCTTTTGGGCGATGTGAGTGGGGATGGGTGTGGCCATGTCGTTCGGGCTCCTTGTGCACGACAGGGTGAGGTGCCCCATGATCAACGCTTGGTCAGCCAGGGAATAGATTCCGATTGCCGAGTTCTGCGCGGGTTGTTTTCTTGTGCCGAGTCAGAAAACTCCGCTACTGGTGTCGTCCAGGGCTGGCACCCTGCGCAAGACGCCTAGATATGCTTCTCCCCCACCGGAATCACCCGCCTTTCCTTCACCGCCTTGTACGAAAAACTCGAATAGATCTCCTTCACCCCGGGCAGTGTCTGCAGCACTTCGCGGGCGAATTCGCCGAAAGACTCCAGGTCCCGCGCGAGGACCTCCAGGAGAAAGTCATAGCGCCCCGAGATGTTGTGGCAGGCGACGATTTCCGGGATTTCCATCAGGCGCTTCTCGAAGGCGCGGGCAGCGTCCTTGTTGTGCGATTCCATCATGATGCTGACGAACGCTGTGACGCCAAAGCCCAGAGACTTGGGCGAAAGGATGGCCTGGTAGCCGGTGATATAGCCGCCTTCTTCCAGCAGCTTGACCCGCCGCCAGCAAGGCGAAGTGGTCAGGGCAACCTGGTCGGCGAGTTCGGCGACGGTGAGGCGGGCGTTGTCCTGCAGCGCGCCGAGCAGGGCGCGGTCGGTTCGGTCCAGAGGGGCTGGCATGGTGTGCCCTTTTTTCGGTCTGATTGTTGTTTTTGTTCCAGAACTGCCGATGTTCACGGGGCAATTTGGAAAAAAATCCGGGGTACCAAGGCATAAGCTTAGAACAAACAACAAGGAGGCTGTTGTCATGCGCGCTGCCGTCGATAAGACCGGTTTTTCCACGCGGGCCATTCACCATGGCTACGACCCGCAGTCCCATGGTGGCGCGCTGGTGCCGCCGGTCTACCAGACCGCGACCTACGCTTTCGAAAGCGTCGAGTATGGCGCGGCCTGCTTTGCCGGAGAGCAGGGCGGACACTTCTATAGTCGGATCTCCAACCCGACCCTGGCCCTGCTGGAGCAGCGCATGGCGTCGCTAGAGGGCGGCGAGGCGGGGCTGGCCCTGGCTTCGGGCATGGGTGCCATCACCTCGACGATGTGGACCCTGCTGCGCCCGGGGGATGAGCTGATCGTCGGCGACACCTTGTACGGTTGCACTTTTGCTTTCCTGCACCATGGCATCGGCGAGTTCGGCGTGAAGGTGCGGCATGTTGACCTGAACGATCCGGTCGCGCTCGAGGCTGCGATCACTTCCAGCACGCGGATGATCTATTTCGAGACCCCGGCCAACCCCAACATGCACCTGGTGGACATCGCCGCCGTGTTGGGTGTGGCGCGCCGGCATGACCTGCTGGTGGTGATCGACAACACCTATTGCACCCCCTATCTGCAACGCCCGCTGGAGCTAGGCGCGGACCTGGTGGTGCATTCGGCGACCAAGTACCTCAGTGGCCACGGCGATATCACCGCCGGGCTGGTGGTGGGGCGCAAGGCGCTGATCGACCGGATTCGCCTGGAAGGCTTGAAGGACATGACCGGCGCCGTGCTGTCGCCGCATGGTGCATCGCTGCTGATGCGTGGTATGAAAACCCTGGCCCTGCGCATGGACCGCCATTGCAGCAACGCCCTGCGCGTGGCGCAGTTCCTGGAGCGTCATCCACAGGTCGAGCTGATTCATTACCCGGGCCTGCCGAGCTTTGCGCAGTTCGGCCTGGCGCAGCGGCAGATGCGTTTGCCGGGCGGGATGATTGCCTTCGAACTCAAGGGCGGCATCCAGGCGGGGCGACGCTTCATGAACGCGTTGCAGTTGTTCAGCCGCGCGGTGAGCCTGGGGGATGCCGAGTCATTGGCGCAGCACCCGGCGAGCATGACCCATTCGAGCTACACGCCCGAGGAACGAGCGCAGCATGGGATCTCCGAGGGGTTGGTGCGGTTGTCGGTGGGCCTGGAGGATGTCGACGACCTGCTGGCGGATCTTGGGCAGGCCCTCGGGAGCCGTGTTTGAGTTAAGTGATGGCCACTTTTCACGGGCACAAAAAAGGCCGCTTTACGCGGCCTTCGTCATGCTTGCTGGGTCAGCGCTTGAGGCCGTAGCTCTCGTCGAGCATGCCCGGCGAGTTCGGCGCCTTGGGCGCGTAGTCGCGTGGGACTTCGGCGGTATCCTTCGGCGGTGTCAGGCGATCGCGCGGACCTTGTGCGGCTTCGGAGTGCAACGACGCGAGCAGGCGCTGGCGGGTCAGCTCGTCCAGGGCCAGGCGATTGGCCCCGTCAGCCAGGTGATCCTGCACATCCTGGTAGCTCTGGGTCAGTTTCTTGACCAGAGAAGCCGTGCTGTTGAAGTGGGTGACCACTTCGTTCTGGTAGTTGTCGAAACGCTGCTGGATGTCGTCCAGCTGGCGTTGCGTACTGCTGGGAGCCGCGTTGGGGAGAAGGCGGGCCAGGGCGAAACCGACGACGACACCAACGACCAGTGCCAGGGTCGGCAGCAACCAAACAAGGAGCGAGTGTTCCACGAGTCCTTCCTCTATAAACGGCTTTGCTTTACGTTAACGGCTCAGACCTGCGCTGTATACCGCGAGCGATCGCAAATCAGAACAGAATTCCTCCTCTAGACGAATCGACCCCCCACGAGGTCACGGAGTAGTGCCTTGCTTGTCCGCGAAACCCCCATGTTCATCGATGGCCCCAGTGGCCCGCTGGAAGCCTTGTACCTGGACGTGACCGATGCCCGCGGCGTGGTGCTGATCTGCCACCCCAACCCGGTCCAGGGTGGCACCATGCTCAACAAGGTGGTCTCGACGCTGCAGCGCACGGCTCGCGATGCGGGCTACAGCACCCTGCGCTTCAACTACCGTGGCGTCGGCCAGAGCGCCGGCAGCCACGACATGGGCGCTGGCGAAGTGGCCGATGCCGAGGCCGCCGCGGCCTGGCTGCGCGCCACACATCCTGAGCTGGCGCTGGTACTGATGGGCTTCTCGTTCGGGGGCTTCGTCGCCGCCAGCCTGGCCGGGCGGCTGGAACGCGCCGGGAGCGAGTTGCAACATCTGTTCATGATTGCCCCGGCGGTGATGCGCCTGACCGCCGACTTCCCGCTGCCCGAGCGCTGCGCCCTCACCGTGGTCCAGCCTGAAACCGACGAGGTGGTCGACCCTGCGTTGGTCTATGAATGGTCCGACGCACTGACGCGCCCCCATGAGCTGCTGAAAGTGGCAGAATGCGGACACTTCTTCCATGGCAAGCTGACCGATCTGAAGGATCTGGTGCTGCCGCGTCTTTCGAACTGAGCCAAGCCTGAATAAGCGATCACCCATGACCACGCGCATTCTCACCGGTATCACCACCACCGGCACCCCGCACCTGGGCAACTACGCCGGCGCCATCCGTCCGGCGATCCTCGCCAGCCAGCAGCCCGGTGCCGACTCGTTCTACTTCCTGGCCGACTACCACGCCCTGATCAAGTGCGACGACCCGCTGCGCATCCAGCGCTCGCGCCTGGAAATCGCCGCCACCTGGCTGGCCGGCGGCCTGGACCCGGACAAGGTCACCTTCTACCGCCAGTCCGACATTCCTGAAATTCCCGAGTTGACCTGGCTGCTGACCTGCGTGGCGGCCAAGGGCCTGCTCAATCGCGCCCACGCCTACAAGGCCTCGGTCGACAAGAACCTGGAAAGCGGCGAAGACCCGGATGCCGGCGTGTCCATGGGCCTGTACAGCTACCCGGTGCTGATGGCCGCCGACATCCTGATGTTCAACGCACACAAGGTTCCGGTCGGTCGTGACCAGATCCAGCACGTTGAAATGGCCCGTGACATCGGCCAGCGCTTCAACCACCTGTTCGGCCAGGGCAAGGAGTTCTTCGTTCTGCCCGAGGCGGTGATCGAGGAAAGCGTGGCCACGCTTCCAGGCCTGGACGGTCGCAAGATGTCCAAAAGCTACGACAACACCATCCCGCTGTTCACCAGCGCCAAGGACATGAAGGACGCCATCTCGCGCATCGTCACCGACTCGCGTGCGCCAGGCGAGGCGAAGGATCCGGACAACTCCCACCTGTTCACCCTGTACCAGGCCTTCGCCAGCGCCGCACAAGCCGGCGAGTTCCGCGAAGAGTTGCTGCAGGGCCTGGGCTGGGGCGAGGCGAAGAGCCGCCTGTTCCAGTTGCTCGACGGCCAGTTGGCCGAGAAGCGCGAGCACTACCATCAACTGATCTCGCGTCCGTCGGACCTGGAAGACATCCTCCTGGCCGGCGCAGCCAAGGCCCGCAAGATCGCCACGCCGTTCCTCGAGCAGTTGCGTGAGTCGGTGGGCCTGCGCTCCTTCCGCAGCAGCGTCCAGGTCAACGCCGAAGTGAAGAAGAAGGCTGCCAAGAGCGCGCGCTTCGTCAGCTTCCGCGATGAAGACGGCAGCTTCCGCTTCCGCCTCCTGGCCGCCGATGGCGAGCAATTGTTGCTGTCGCGCAGCTTCGCCGACGGCAAGAGTGCAGGCGCGGTGAGCAAGCAACTGCAGCAGGGTGGCGAGGCGGATGTGCGTGTAGATGGCCTGGGCTTCAGCCTGTGGCTCGATGGCGAGCAGGTGGCCGAAGGCCCGCAGTTCGCCGATGCAAGCGCCCGTGATGCGGCGGTGCTGAGCCTGCGTGAGGCGTTGGCGCCCCAGCAGGACTGAAACAGGGACCTGTAGGAGCGGCGGTTCGGCGCTCCGACTTGCCCGCGAAGCAGGCGCCGCGTTGCATGGCACCGGCCATGCCGGTGTTCGCGGGCAAGCCCGCTCCTACAGACTGATTGCCATTAAGCGGGCCGGTCGCTACAGTGACGGCCCGTTTTTTGTTGCCTCGCTAACGAATCATGACGCCCCTAGAACGATATCAAGCAGATCTGAAACGCCCCGATTTCTTCCATGACGCGGCGCAGGAAACGGCGGTGCGTCACTTGCAGCGCCTTTACGACGACCTGGTCGCCGCGCAGAGCAACAAGCCGGGCGTGTTCGGCAAGCTGTTCGGCAAGAAGGAGCAGACACCGGTCAAAGGCCTGTATTTCTGGGGCGGGGTAGGGCGTGGCAAGACCTACCTGGTCGACACCTTCTTCGAGGCGCTGCCGTTCAAGGAGAAGATGCGCACCCACTTCCACCGCTTCATGAAGCGTGTGCACGAGGAAATGAAAACCCTCAAGGGTGAGAAGAACCCGCTGACCATCATCGCCAAGCGCTTCTCCCAGGAAGCCAAGGTGATCTGCTTCGATGAGTTCTTCGTGTCCGACATCACCGACGCCATGATCCTCGGCACCTTGATGGAAGAGCTGTTCAAGAACGGCGTCTCTTTGGTGGCCACCTCCAACATCGTGCCGGACGGCCTGTACAAGGACGGCCTGCAGCGTGCGCGTTTCCTCCCGGCCATCGCCATGATCAAGCAGTACACCGATGTGGTGAACGTCGACAGTGGCGTTGACTATCGCTTGCGCCACCTGGAGCAGGCCGAGCTGTTCCACTTCCCGCTCAACGAAGCTGCCCACGAGAGTCTGCGCGCCAGTTTCAAGGCCCTGACCCCCGATTGCACCCAGGCGGTCGAGAACGACGTGCTGATGATCGAGAATCGCGAGATCCACGCGTTGCGCACCTGTGACGACGTCGCCTGGTTTGACTTCCGCGCCTTGTGCGATGGGCCACGCAGCCAGAACGACTACATCGAGTTGGGCAAGATCTTCCATGCCGTGCTGCTGAGCAACGTCGAGCAGATGGGCGTCACCACCGACGACATCGCCCGCCGCTTCATCAACATGGTCGACGAGTTCTATGATCGCAACGTCAAACTGATCATTTCGGCCGAAGTCGAGCTCAAGGACCTGTACACCGGCGGGCGCCTGAGCTTCGAGTTCCAGCGTACGCTCAGCCGACTGCTGGAAATGCAGTCCCACGAGTTCCTGGCTCGCGCGCACAAGCCCTGAAGCCGTACCTGTCCCCTGGCAGGCGCGGGCTTGCCGCGCACCTGCCAGGGGTGGTTGGTGTTCTCAGGCCTCCTGCATGAACTGCTGCCGATACTGGTTCGGCGACAGTTCGGTGTGCTGGCGGAACAGCCGGGCGAAGAAGCTCGCGTCGTCGTACCCCACCTCATAACTGATGGTCTTGATGCTCTTGCGGGTGCTCGAGAGCAGGCCCTTGGCGGTCTCGATACGCAGGCGCTGCAGGTAGTGCAGTGGCTTGTCCCCGGTCGCGCTCTGGAAGCGGCGCATGAAGTTGCGGATGCTCATGCCATGGTTGCGCGCCACGTCCTCGAAGCGGAACTTGTCGGCGAAGTGCTCCTCCAGCCAGTGCTGGATCTGCAGGATGATCAGGTCCTGGTGCAGCTTCTGCCCGCCGAAGCCCATGCGCCCTGGCGTGTAGTTGCGCTGCACTTCGTAGAGGATGTCGCGAGCAACCGCCCGCGCCACGTTGGCGCCGCAGAAGCGCTCGATCAGGTAGATGTACAGGTCGCAGGCCGAGGTGGTGCCGCCGGCGCAGTACAGGTTGTCGGCGTCGGTCAGGTGCTTGTCCTGATTCAGGCGGATAGTGGGGAAGCGTTCGGCGAAGCTGTTGAAGAAACGCCAGTAGGTGGTCGCCTCCTTGCCATCGAGCAGGCCTGACTCGGCGAGCCAGAACACGCCGCTGGCTTCGCCGCACAGCACGGCGCCACGGGCGTGCTGCTCACGCAGCCAGGGGAGCACTTGCGGGTAGCGGGCGAGCAGGTTGTCGAAGTCGTCCCAGAACGCCGGGAGGATGATCACATCGGCGTCACCCAGGCCACTGTCGACGGGGAGTTGTACGTCGCTGAAGCTGTCCACCGGCTGGCCGTCAGGGCTCACCAGGTGAATCTCGAACATCGATTGCAGCCCCAGGCCCAGTTGCTTGCTGTAACGCAGGCTGGCCAGGTGGAAGAAGTCCTTGGCCTGCATCAGTGTCGAAGCGAACACTTTATCAATGGCCAGGATGCTGACGCGCCGCAACGACGCGGAGGGTTGGGTAAACATCATTGTCATTGTTCTTATAGGGTAGAGTGGTCAATCACCGGCTGGATCGTCTTATTTTTTGGCGATTGTGTCTACCCCGAAGAAATGCGCTGCCCTCTTCGCGGGCAAGCCCGCTCCCACAAGGCCTGTGATGAACCTTGTGGGAGCGGGCTTGCTCGCGAAGAGGGCAGTACATGATCACGCTCAAGGCGCCGGGTTTGGCTGCTGCTGGTGCAGTGCCTCGATCGCCGCCAACAGTTCGTCACTCAGCACCAGGTTGGCGCTGTCCAGGTTGCTCTGCAATTGCTTGAGATCGGTCGCCCCGATGATGTTGCTGGTCACGAACGGCTGGCGGGTGACGAATGCCAGGGCCATCTGCGCCGGATCCAGGCCATGCTCGCGGGCCAACTGCACGTAGCGGCTGCAGGCGGCCACGGTCTGCGGGTTGGAGTAGCGGGCGAAGCGGCTGAACAAGGTCAGGCGTGCCTTTTCCGGGCGCGCGCCGTTCTCGTACTTGCCCGACAGCATGCCGAAGGCCAGTGGCGAATAAGCCAGCAGGCCGCACTGCTCGCGGATCGCCACTTCCGCCAGGCCCACCTCGAAGCTGCGATTGAGCAGGTTGTAAGGGTTCTGGATCGACACTGCCCGTGGCCAGCCGCGGCTTTCGGCCAGGTGCAGGAACTTCATGGTGCCCCATGGCGTTTCGTTGGACAGGCCGATGTGGCGGATCTTGCCGGCGCGCACTTGCTCGTCGAGCACCTCCAGCGTTTCCTCCAGCGGCGTGAACAGGTCGTTGGGCAGGTGCTGGTAGCCCAGCTTGCCGAAGAAGTTGGTCGAACGCTCCGGCCAGTGCAGCTGGTAGAGGTCGATGCGGTCGGTCTGCAGGCGCTTGAGGCTTTCGTCCAGCGCGGCGACGATGTGCTGGCGGTTGTGCTTGAGCTGGCCGTCGCGGATATGGCTGATGCCGTTGCCGGGGCCAGCGACCTTGCTGGCGAGAATCCAGTCGTCACGGTCGCCATTGGCAGCGAACCAGTTGCCGATGATGCGTTCGGTGGCCGCGTAGGTCTCCGGGCGCGGCGGCACCGGGTACATTTCGGCGGTGTCGATGAAGTTGATGCCGGCGGCCTTCGCCAGGGCGATCTGCTCGAAGGCCTCATCCTGAACGTTCTGCTCACCCCAGGTCATGGTGCCCAGGCACAGTGCGCTGACGTTGAGGTCGGTACGGCCGAGCTTGCGGTATTCCATCGGAAGGCTCTCTGCTGGACAAAGAAACCATCAAAGCAGGTTGAAAATCTTTGCGCAATCTGGATAATGCTGGGCCTCTCCGTGTGGCGGAAGTGATGCACCACCACGCAGGAAGAACCCCGTCGATCATGGGCGTGCCCGACCCGAGCCCCCAAAAGCGTCCGTGCTCGGCTGCGCGCTTGCCCTTGGCAAGTTGTGCACTATCCAGTAAGATTCGCCGTCTATTTTTCGCTGGGCGGCCTCTGAGGCTTTAGAGAATGAAAACTTTTACTGCTAAACCGGAAACAGTAAAGCGCGAGTGGTTCGTAATCGATGCCGCTGGTCAGACCCTGGGTCGTCTGGCTACCGAAATCGCTACCCGTCTGCGCGGCAAACACAAGCCTGAGTACACTCCTCACGTTGACACCGGCGACTACATCGTCGTCATCAACGCCGAGCAGGTTCGTGTAACTGGTGCCAAGTCTTCGGACAAGATGTACTACTCCCACTCCGGCTTCCCAGGTGGCATCAAGGAAATCAGCTTCGAGAAGCTGATCGACAAGGCCCCTGAGCGCGTCATCGAGACCGCGGTCAAAGGCATGCTGCCGAAGAACCCGCTGGGTCGCGACATGTACCGCAAGCTGAAAGTGTACGCGGGTGCTACCCACCCTCACACTGCTCAGCAGCCTCAAGAACTGAAGATCTAACGGGATAGTTCATTATGTCGGCGACTCAAAATTACGGCACTGGCCGTCGCAAGACCGCAACCGCTCGCGTTTTCCTGCGTCCGGGTACTGGTAACATTTCCATCAACAACCGTCCTCTGGACACTTTCTTCGGCCGCGAAACCGCTCGCATGGTTGTTCGCCAGCCGCTGGAACTGACCGAGACCGTTGAGAAGTTCGACATCTACGTCACCGTCGCCGGTGGTGGTGTCAGCGGTCAGGCCGGTGCTATCCGCCACGGTATCACCCGCGCTCTGATGGAATACGACGAAACCCTGCGTGGCGCTCTGCGTCGTGCTGGCTACGTCACCCGCGACGCTCGTGAAGTCGAGCGTAAGAAAGTGGGTCTGCGTAAAGCGCGTAAGCGTCCTCAGTACTCCAAGCGTTAATACCGCTTCGGCAGTCGAAAAAGCCCGGTTCCTTGGAACCGGGCTTTTTTTATGTCTTGAACTAACCTGTCAGCATGTCCGGGCCGAGTTGCCACATAGACGCAGATCAAGCAAAGCGAGGGTTGTAGCCCGAACCAGGGGTAATCACCTTGTCAGTGTGTGGATTTGTTTCTTACCATGGCGGCCAATTTTTAGCGCCACAGACATTACTAATAGACGCCTGATCCAGCGGGCGAGAAGAAAGCTGATGGGAGAGGACTGAATGAGCAATGACGGCGTCAACGCAGGCCGGCGCCGCTTCCTCGTAGCTGCCACATCCGTGGTGGGGGCTGCGGGGGCAGTGGGGGCTGCGGTACCGTTCGTGGGGTCATGGTTCCCCAGTGCCAAGGCGAAAGCCGCTGGGGCACCGGTGAAGGTCAACATCGCCAAGGTTGAGCCCGGGCAGCAGATGGTTGCCGAATGGCGCGGTCAGCCGGTGTTCATCGTGCGACGAACGCAAGAGATCCTCGGCAATCTGAAAAAGATCACTGCAGACCTGTCCGACCCCGAGTCCAAGGCTTCGGTGCAGCCGACCTACGTCGATCCCGAGGTCCGCTCGATCAAGCCGGAAATCCTCATTCTCGTTGGCTTGTGCACCCACCTGGGGTGCTCGCCGACTTTCCGTCCGGAAGTCGCCCCCGCCGATCTCGGTCCGAAGTGGGTCGGTGGCTATTTCTGCCCTTGCCATGGCTCGCACTATGATCTGGCGGGTCGCGTCTACAAGTCGCAGCCAGCCCCGCTCAATTTGCCAGTGCCGCCGCACTCGTACGAGTCGGACGACATCATCGTCATCGGCGTCGATCAGGAGAACGCATGATGAGCAAGTTCATGGACTGGATTGATGCTCGCTTCCCCGCCACGAAAATGTGGGAAGATCACCTGAGCAAGTATTACGCGCCCAAGAACTTCAACTTCCTGTACTTCTTTGGCTCCCTCGCGTTGCTGGTGCTGGTCAACCAGATCGTCACGGGGGTCTGGCTGACCATGAGCTTCACGCCCTCGGCAGAAGAGGCCTTCGCCTCGGTCGAGTACATCATGCGCGATGTCGAGTACGGCTGGATTCTGCGCTATCTGCATTCCACCGGCGCCTCGGCGTTCTTCATCGTGGTCTACCTGCACATGTTCCGCGGCTTGCTCTACGGCTCGTACCAGAAGCCGCGTGAGCTGGTATGGCTGTTCGGCATGCTGATCTACCTGGCGCTGATGGCCGAGGCCTTCATGGGTTACCTGCTGCCCTGGGGGCAGATGTCCTACTGGGGCGCCCAGGTGATCATCTCGCTGTTCGGTGCCATCCCGGTGATCGGCGATGATCTCACTCAATGGATCCGTGGTGACTACCTGATCTCCGGCATCACCCTGAACCGCTTCTTTGCCCTGCATGTGGTGGCGCTGCCGATCGTCATTCTCGGGCTTGTGGTGCTGCACATCCTGGCACTGCACGAGGTGGGCTCGAACAACCCGGACGGTGTCGACATCAAGAAGCACAAGGACGAGAACGGCGTACCGCTGGATGGCATTCCCTTCCACCCGTACTACACCGTCAAGGATATCGTCGGGGTCGTGGTATTCCTCTTCGTGTTCTGCGCCGTGGTGTTCTTCTTCCCGGAAATGGGTGGCTACTTCCTGGAAAAACCTAACTTCGAGCAGGCCAACGCCTTCAAGACCCCCGAGCACATTGCGCCGGTGTGGTACTTCACGCCCTTCTACGCGATCCTGCGGGCGGTGCCTGACAAGCTGTTCGGCGTCATCGCCATGGGCGCGGCGATCGCGGTGCTGTTCGTGTTGCCCTGGCTCGATCGCAGCCCGGTGCGCTCCATGCGCTACAAGGGTTGGTTGAGCAAGATCTTCCTGCTGGTGTTCTGCGTGGCCTTCATCATTCTCGGCGTGCTCGGTGTGCTGGCGCCTACGCCCGGACGGACCCTGCTGTCCCAGGTCTGCACCGTGCTGTATTTCGCCTACTTCCTGTTGATGCCGTTCTACACAAGGCTCGAGAAGACAAAACCGGTTCCGGAAAGGGTGACTGGCTGATGAAAAAGTTTATTGCGGTAATGTTCCTGGCATTGATGCCTGCCTTATCCTTTGCTGCCGAGCAGGGTGTGGAGCTGCAGAAGGTCGATATCGACCTGACCGACAAGGCCGCGTTGCAGGATGGCGCGCGCACCTTCGCCAACTATTGCATGGGTTGCCACAGCGCCAAGTTCCAGCGGTACGAGCGGGTTGCCGATGACCTGGGCATCCCCCACGAGCTGATGCTCGAAAAGCTGGTGTTCACGGGGGCCAAGATCGGCGATCACATGAAGATCGGCATGCAGCCCAGCGATGCCAAGACCTGGTTCGGTGCGGCGCCGCCTGATCTCACGTTGGTCGCCCGAGTGCGTGGCAACGATTGGCTGTACAGCTACCTGCACAGCTTCTACGAAGACAAGTCGCGCCCTTATGGGGTGAACAACAAGGTCTTCCCGAACGTGGGCATGCCCAACGTGCTGGTCGGGCTGCAGGGCAACCAGGTGATTGGCTGCAAGCAGATCCAGACAGTGGTCGACGGCAAGAAGCAATTCGACCCGCTGACTGGCAGTCCGTTGACCCATGAAGCCTGTGACCAGCTGACCATCGAGCCGAAATCCGGTACCCTGACGCCCGAGCAGTTCGACGAGAAGGTCAAGAACCTGGTGACCTTCCTGGCCTATTCGGCCAACCCGGTCAAACTGGAAAGTCAGCGCATCGGCACCTATGTCCTGCTGTACCTGGCTTTCTTCTTCGTGTTCGCCTACTTGCTCAAGCGCGAATACTGGAAGGACGTGCACTGATCACGCAGTAGTTTCTGGTAGTTGAACGCGCCCTGGGGTGCTCCTGCGCAATCGCGAGGAGCCTCCCAGGGCGCGTTTGCATTTGCAGTTTCACAAGCATCCCCATGCGAGGAGGAGCTACATGGGCGCGACCAACAGGTTAGCCTGCTATTCCGACCCCGCTGACCATTATTCTCATCGGGTACGCCTCGTTCTCGCCGAGAAGGGCGTCAGTGTGCAGATCATCGACGTCATCGCCGATCGTCTGCCGCCCAAACTGATCGAAGTGAATCCCTATGGCAGCGTTCCAACCCTGGTCGATCGCGACCTGGCGTTGTACGAATCGACCGTGGTGATGGAATACCTCGAGGAGCGTTATCCTCATCCGCCGCTGATGCCGGTATACCCGGTGGCGCGCGGCAACAGCCGTCTGCTGATGCACCGTATCCAGCGTGACTGGTGTGCACTGGCCGATGTCATTCTCGATCCACGCGCCGCCGAAGCAGCGCGTGGCGAGGCGCGCAAGTCGCTGCGCGAGAGCCTGACCGGTGTCTCGGCGCTGTTCGGCGAGTTTCCCTGCTTCATGAGCGAGGAGCAAAGCCTGGTCGATTGTTGTCTACTGCCCATACTCTGGCGATTGCCGGTACTGGGTATCGAGCTGCCGCGGCAAGCCAAGCCGCTGCTGGATTATATGGAGCGACAGTTCGCCCGCGAGCCTTTCCAGGCGAGCCTGTCTGCTGCTGAACGTGAAATGCGCAAGCTTTAAGGAGCCGTTGATGAACTCCAGTCGCCCCTATCTGGTTAGAGCACTGTACGAGTGGATCGTCGACAACGATTGCACCCCCCATATGCTGGTCAATGCCGAGTATCCGGCGGTCCAGGTGCCCCAGGGATTTGCCAGCGATGGCCAGATCGTCTTGAACATCTCGCCCAGTGCCGTGCGTAACCTGCACATGGACAACGAAGCGGTGAGCTTCGAGGGGCGGTTCAGTGGTGTAGCTCATTCGCTCTATGTGCCAGCTGGCGCAATTCTGGGTATCTATGCCCGTGAGAATGGCCAGGGCATGGTGTTCGAGCTGGAGCCGCCGTTGATGGGAGGCGAAGAGCTCGATGAGGAAGAAGGCGTCGAGCCTGATGATGATGGCCCGCCGGAAGGTGGTGGCCAGCCGCCGCGACCGACTGGACGACCGAGCTTGAAAGTGGTCAAGTAACAAAAAAGGCGATCCAGATGGATCGCCTTTTTTTCAAGTTCGGATTACAGGTCCTTGATGGAGCGGACCTGATCCTTGTTGATACGGGTCGGCTTGCCATCGAGCTGCTTGAATTCATAGAAGCCGGAGTCACGGTCGAACTTCGGCGTGTCGGTGGTCTGCAGCTCGCGGCCATCGTTGAGGGTGATCACGCTCGGGGTGGAGCAGCCGGCCAGGGTGGCGAAGGCAGTAATGGCCAGGAGGGACAGCAGGGACTTCTTCATGGGTACTTCCTGAGAGTGTGAGGGTAATGCATGCCGTTGTCTGCGGTGCCCCAGCGCCGAGGCTGGGGGGGCCGCTGGCAGTGTTAGTCGATGTACTCGAACAGCTTGACGATTTTCTGTACGCCAGACACACCCTGAACCACGTTGGTGGCAGCGTTGGCTTCCTGCTGGGTGACCAGGCCGAGCAGGTAGACGATTCCGTTCTCGGTGATCACCTTGATGCGTGAGCTGGGAACGTTGGCATCACCGATCATCTGGGTCTTGATCTTGGTGGTCAGCCAGGTGTCGTTGTTGCGTGCCAGGATCGACGAGGGCTGCATCACCTGCAGCTCGTTATGCACCTTCTTGACCCGTTGTACCTGGCCGGCGGTCTGCTCGGCGAGGCTCTTGAGGTCGGCGCGCGGCGTTTGACCGGCGAGCAGCACGATGCCGTTGTAGCTGCTGACGACGATGTGCGAGCCCTTGTCCAGGTCGGGGCTTGCCTTGGCGACGTTGACCGAAACCTTGGTTTCGATCAGCGAATCGTCGATCTTGCTACCGATGGTGCGGGTGCCGCGATCATCTTCGATCGGCGAGTTGCGGGTCGAGGTCAATACCGAGCTGCAACCGGAAATACCGAGGCACAGGGTCAGGGCCATGAGGCCGAGGCGCTTGGGGATCATTCTTCACTCCCGAACAGTTGGCTGTCGATCAGATCGCACAGGCAATGGATCGCCAGCAGGTGGACTTCCTGGATACGCGCAGTGACCGTGGAGGGGACGCGGATCTCCACATCCTCGGGCAGCAGCAGCGAAGCCATACCGCCGCCGTCACGTCCGGTCAATGCTACGACAATCATTTCACGATCATGTGCGGCCTGGATCGCCTGGATCACGTTGGCCGAGTTGCCGCTGGTGGAGATCGCCAGCAGTACGTCGCCGGGTTGGCCCAGGGCGCGGATCTGCTTGGAGAAGACTTCGTTGTAGCTGTAGTCGTTGGCGATCGAGGTGATGGTCGAGCTGTCGGTGGTCAGGGCGATGGCTGGCAGGCTCGGACGCTCGCGCTCGAAGCGGTTGAGCAGTTCCGAGGAGAAATGCTGGGCGTCGCCCGCCGAGCCACCGTTGCCGCAGGCGAGCATCTTGCCCTCGTTGAGCAGCGCGTTGACCATGACCAGGCTGGCCTGCTCGATGTGCGGTGCCAGGATGTCCATTGCCTGTTGCTTGGTATCGATGCTGGCCTGGAACAGCCGGCGAATTCGGGATTGCATGTCCATCTGGTGTGACCTTAAGTGCGGCGGAGGCCTGCGCGACGCGCGACAGGGGCCAGCCCGCGAAACATAGAGCAAAGAAATCGGAATGGGTTCAGCATTCGAAGGCGTTTTTCAGCCATTGAAGCGGCCGACCTGCATGGTGGCTGCCCTGCAGGGCGACTACGTCGAAGCGGCAGGGGTGATCGGCCCAGCGGGACTCCTTCAGCAGGAACAGGTTGGCGGCAAGCGCCAGGCGTTTCTGCTTGCGCGCGTCGATACTTTCGAGCGCTCCGCCGAAATCCGCGTGCAAGCGGTAGCGGACTTCGACGAATACTACTGTATCGGCGTCGAGCATGACCAGATCAAGCTCGCCTCCCTTGCATCGCCAGTTACGCGTCAGCAGTTGCAGGCCTTGCCCTCGAAGATACTCGAGGGCCTGGTTTTCTGCCGCGAGCCCGGCGCTTGTGGGGGAGGCGTCGGGCATCAGCGTGCAGTATCCGGCAGGCGCTTGACCTGACCGTCGGAGAATTCGGCCCATGGCAGTTGGCGTTCGATACGCTGGTTGGCGTTGATGCTCAGGCTGCCGGACAGGCCCTCGACGCGGTTGTCAGGCAGCGCCTTGAGCTGGCCCAGGCGTGGCGCCAGGCTGTAGGCATCGACACCCATGGCGTACAGGCGACCCAGGCTGCCGGCAGCTTGAGGCCACTGCTGCACGACTTGCTGACGCAGGCTGTTGGTGTTGTCCAGCAACCAGGGGGTTTCGCAGAAGCGGATGCCGTTCATGTCGTTGTACTGGTTCACGTCACCACTGGCGCTGTAGAGGTTGGAGGTGGCGTAGACCGGTACGTCACCCGCGTACTGGAAGTTGAGGGTCGGCTTGATCTGCTGGGCCTGCTGCGGGGTGGCGGCGAGGAAGATGAAATCGATGTCCTGGCGACGCGATGGTTGTGCGGCGACATTACCACCCACGGCGCTCTGCAGGCTCTTGGCACGACCTTCGCTCTGGCGCAGCTGGAACAGGTCGGCGATTTGTTGGGCCAGGGCCACCGGCTGGGCGATGCGCTCGGCAGCGAGCAGGGTGCCGCCGTTGCCTTCCCAGTCCTGGCGGAAAGCTGCGAGCACGCGGTCACCCCATTCGCCGCTCGGCACCAGGGCCACGGCGCGGACCAGGCCGTCTGCGCGGGCACGGCGAGAGACTTCGCGAGCTTCGTCCTCGGCGGCGAGGCCGAACTGGAACAGTTGTGGTGGCGATTTCTGCCCGGCCTCGGCGTAGTTCAGTGCCAGGGTGGTGATGGGCAGTTGCGGGTAGTCGGCGAGTTTCTTCACCAGTGGTTTTTCGAGCGGACCGATCACTAGCTGTACGCCGGCCGCCTGGGCCTGGCGATAGAAGTCGTCCAGCGAGGTGAGGCGCGAGCTGTCGAAAACCTGAACCGCCGGCGCTGGCTGGCCGGATTGCTGGGCCTGGAAATGGGCTGCCATGAAGCCGTCGCGCAGCGCGCGGGCTACACCGGCGAGCGGGCCTTCCTGTGGCAGCAGCAGGGCGATCTTGGTCAGCGGCTGGCTGGCCAGTTGCTTGAGCTTGACCAGTGCGTCAGGCAACTGCTTGGCGGCCGGATGATCGGCATGTTGCTGGCGCCAGCTGTCGATGGCGGCCTGTTGCTGCTCCAGGGTGCCGGCGCTCTTGACCGCCAGGGCCAGGCTGGTCCAGCCGGCGAGGGTCGGGTTGCTGGTTGGTTGCTGCAGCTGGTCGGCGGGCAGCGAGGCTACCAGCGACCAGATGGCATCGTTGTTCTTGGTTGCGTCCGGGCCGCTGAGCAGCGGAGCCAGCAAGATGCGCTGCTGGGCCGCAGGAAGGGCCTGGCCGTCGGCTTCGAGGGCTGCGGCATGCACGCTGTAGGTGCGTACCTGCTGCTCTTCGGGGAGCTCGCCGACGCGTCGCAGGCTCGGGTGCGACAGGGCGCCGAGGGCGGCCTTGGGCTGGTTGCGGCTCATCGCCAGCTCGGCAGCCAGGGTGCTGGCGAACACCTGTTGGGCGGGTTTGAGCGTGTCCAGTGGAGCCTGCTCGAGGATGCGTGCGGCGCGTGGGAAGTCCTTCTGCCGGTAGGCCATGTCGGCGGCGCTCAGGCGCAGCAGCGCGGCGTCTTCGGCGGACTTGCTGGAAGCCGCCTTCTCGAGCAGTTGCTCGATGCTGGCGTCCGGGGTGCGTGGCAGTTCGCCCAGGCTGGATGAGGGCGAGCTGGCGCAGGCTGCCAGCAGGGCAGCGAGACAGAGGGCTGTGAGCAGCCGCAGGCAAGCGATCATGTAAGGGTCCTGTTACTCGATCAAGTTGGCCGGCAATTGTACCCAAGCGCTGGCCGGGGCGCGATCTTGCTGACGCTGATCCTTCACTATAGGTCGCATGTCAGGGGATGGCGGCCAAGTTCTTTGCGCCTTGTTGCGGGCGCTCGGGCTACAATGGCGCCTTTGATCGGCAAGGCAGGTGTGTGCAGTGACTGATGTTGCAGGGGTTCCAAAATCCATAGCGGGTACGCTTTACGTCGTTGCGACGCCCATCGGCAACCTCGACGACATGAGCGCCCGAGCACTCAAGGTGCTGGCCGGCGTGGCGCTGATCGCCGCCGAGGATACCCGCCACTCGGTGCGTCTGCTGCAGCATTTCGGCATCGAGACGCCGCTGGCGGCCTGCCATGAGCACAACGAGCGCGACGAAGGCAGTCGCTTCATTACGCGCTTGCTGGCGGGTGACGATGTGGCGCTGGTGTCCGACGCCGGCACGCCGCTGATTTCCGATCCGGGCTATCACCTGGTGCGCCAGGCGCGGGCTGCCGGGGTGAAGGTGGTGCCAGTGCCAGGGGCGTGCGCGCTGATCGCTGCGCTGTCGGCGGCGGGGCTGCCCTCTGATCGCTTCATTTTCGAAGGCTTCCTGCCAGCGAAGGCTGTCGGGCGCCGTGCGCGTCTGGAGCAGGTCAAGGAAGAACCTCGGACCTTGATCTTCTATGAAGCGCCGCATCGTATCCTTGAGTGCCTGGAAGACATGGAGGCGGTATTCGGCGGTGAGCGCCCGGCTGTACTGGCGCGAGAGCTGACCAAGACGTTCGAGACGCTCAAGGGCTTGCCGCTGGCCGAGTTGCGCGCCTTTGTCGCAGCTGACGCCAATCAGCAGCGTGGTGAGTGCGTGGTGCTGGTGGCGGGCTGGAGTGCGCCGCAAGACGACCAGGCGATCAGTAGCGACGCCATGCGTGTATTGGATCTGTTGCTGGCAGAATTACCGCTCAAGCGGGCGGCAGCATTGGCGGCGGAAATTACCGGGGTGCGTAAGAATCTTCTTTATCAAGCAGCGCTGGATAAACAGAAAAGCCATTAATGGCGTAATGATATTATTTGCGGTATTGCTTGTTCTTGATCGCGCCTGCCGTTACCCTTGTCGGCGGAGAGTCGATCGGACAGTCGCTGCCTGTTTTTGTTCCGCAAATCAGGGGGAGGAAAGTCCGGGCTCCGCAGGGCAGAGTGCCAGGTAACGCCTGGGAGGCGCGAGCCTACGGAAAGTGCCACAGAAAACAACCGCCTAAGCACTTCGGTGCCGGTAAGGGTGAAAAGGTGCGGTAAGAGCGCACCGCACGGCTGGCAACAGTTCGTGGCTAGGTAAACCCCACTCGGAGCAAGACCAAATAGGGTTCCATACGGCGTGGCCCGCGTCGGAACCGGGTAGGTTGCTAGAGGCGTCCAGTGATGGCCGTCGTAGAGGAATGACTGTCCTCGACAAAACCCGGCTTACAGATCGACTCTCCACCCCCCTCTCTTCCTGCTTGAATCGATAGCAGATCCTTCCTGGTAATGCCGAAAAGTTCTTACTCTTGATAATTCACTTTAACTTCACACTCTATCCGTTTGAGTGCGCTTGATTTTTTCCGCCAATTTTTTCTTCCGGTAGTCCTTCCTCCTTCCTTTGTTGCGCTAAATCTCGGTCCTGTAAGGGTTTTCCCTATGAACGCGCCTTGACGGTGTGGCGGACGGATTCCTATAGTGTGCGCAAGTGGCAGAAAGTGGGATGAAGTGGGTTTTCTGGCACAAAAAAGTTACCATTGTGGGGAATCGCAGCCGTGTTCCGCGGAGCCAACGCCGTCAGCCTCGATGCAAAGGGCCGTCTCGCCATGCCGAGCAGGTACCGTGACGAGCTCGATTCGCGTTGCAATGGTCAACTTATCGTGACCATCGACGCTGTTGACCCCTGCTTGTGTGTTTATCCCCTCGATGAGTGGGAGCAGATAGAAGCCAAGTTGCGTGCCTTGCCGTCGCTGCGTGAGGAAAACCGCCGCCTGCAGCGTTTGCTGATCGGTAATGCGGTGGACCTGGAGCTCGATGGCAGTGGTCGTTTCCTGGTTCCGCCCCGTTTGCGTGAGTACGCCAAGCTCGACAAGAAGGCGATGCTGGTGGGGCAACTGAACAAATTCCAGCTGTGGGATGAGGATGCCTGGAACGCGGTTTCGGCAGCCGACCTCGCAGCTATTCAACAACCGGGCGCCATGCCCGATGAACTGCGTGACCTGATCCTGTGACGATAGATAGCGGCTTCAACCACATCACCGTATTGCTCGACGAAGCTGTCGAGGCATTGGCCCTGCGCGCCGACGGTTGCTATCTGGACGGGACCTTTGGTCGCGGTGGGCACAGTCGTCTCATTCTCAGCAAGCTCGGGCCGCAAGGGCGGCTGCTGGGCTTCGACAAAGATCCACAGGCGATTGCCACGGGGCAAGCGCTGGCGGCCGAAGACGGCCGCTTTGTCATTGTGCAGCGCAGCTTCGCCGAACTGGGTGATGAAGTGCGTGCGCGCGGGCTGGACGGCAAGGTCAGCGGTATCCTGCTCGACCTGGGTGTCTCCTCGCCGCAGCTGGACGATCCTGAGCGCGGCTTCAGTTTCCTCAACGATGGCCCGCTGGACATGCGCATGAATCCGGGCCAGGGCATCAGCGCCGCCGAGTTCATCGCCACCGCGCCCGTCGAAGAAATAGCCCGCGTGTTCAAGGAGTACGGCGAGGAGCGTTTTGCCGGTCGCATGGCGCGTGCGGTGGTCGAGCGTCGCGAGAAGCAGCCGTTCACCCGTACCGCCGACCTGGCCGAAGTGCTCAAGGTAGCCAACCCTGCTTGGGAGAAGGGCAAGAATCCGGCGACGCGCGCTTTCCAGGGGCTGCGCATTCACGTCAATAACGAACTGGGCGATCTGGAGGCCGGCCTGGACGCCGCGCTCGAGGCGCTGGAAGTCGGCGGCCGCCTGGCGGTGATCAGCTTCCACTCGCTGGAAGACCGCATCGTCAAACTGTTCATGCGCAAGCTGGTCAAGGGCGAAGCGGATAACCTGCCACGCAACCTGCCGGTGCAGCACAAGGCCTTCGAACCTCGTATCAAGCTGATCGGCAAGGCGCAGTTCGCCTCCGATGCAGAACTCAAGGCCAACCCGCGTGCGCGCAGCGCCGTCATGCGCGTGGCGGAGAAGCTGCGGTGAGTCGCCTGTTCGCCAAGCCATTGCCAGGCGGAAGCTTCCTGATGCTTCTGCTGTTCGTTGGCGTGCTGGTGTCGGCCATCGCTGTCTCCTACAGCGCTCACTGGAACCGCCAGTTGCTCAACACGCTCTACAACGAGCTGAGCGAGCGCGACAAGGCCCAGGCTGAGTGGGGGCGCCTGATTCTCGAGCAGAGCACCTGGACTGCCCACAGCCGTATCGAAAACCTGGCTGCCGGCCAGTTGAAGATGCGCGTACCCAACGCTGACGAAGTGCGGATGGTGACGCCATGATGAAGCTCGAGGGTGCACTCTACCCCTGGCGCTTCCGGGTCGTCGTAGGTCTGCTGGCGTTGATGGTCGGCGCTATCAGCTGGCGGATCATCGACCTGCAGGTGGTCGACCGAGACTTCCTCAAGGGGCAGGGCGATGCTCGCAGCCTGCGCCATATCCCGATTCCTGCACACCGTGGCCTGATTACCGACCGCAATGGCGAGCCTCTGGCCGTCAGTACGCCGGTCACCACGCTCTGGGCCAACCCCAAGGAGATGCAGGCGTCCAAGGACCGTTGGCCGCAACTGGCCGCTGTGCTGGGGCAGAACCCGCAGCAACTGATCGAGCGCCTCACCCAGCAGGCCAACAAGGAGTTCATCTACCTGGTTCGTGGCCTCACGCCCGAGCAGGGCCAGCAGGTACTCGACCTTAAAGTGCCCGGCGTCTATGGCCTCGAAGAATTCCGCCGCTTCTATCCGGCAGGCGATGTCACGGCGCACATGGTCGGCTTTACCGACCTGGACGACCACGGCCGTGAAGGTGTCGAGCTCGCCTATGACGAATGGCTGGCCGGGGTGCCCGGCAAGCGACAAGTGATCAAGGACCGGCGCGGTCGCCTGATCAAGGATATTCAAGTCACCAAGAACGCCAAGGCCGGTAAGACCTTGGCGTTGTCGATAGACCTGCGCCTGCAGTACCTGGCGACTCGCGAGCTGCGCAATGCCATCGCCGAGCAGGATGCCAAGGCCGGCAGCCTGGTGATCATGGACGTCAAGACCGGCGAGGTCCTGGCGATGGTCAACCAGCCAACGTACAACCCCAACAACCGCCGCAGCATGTTCCCGGCAGCCATGCGTAACCGGGCAATCATCGATGTGTTCGAGCCAGGTTCCACGGTCAAGCCGATTTCCATGAGTGCGGCCCTGCAGAGCGGGCGCTGGAAACCCACCGACAAGGTCGAGGTGTATCCGGGCAGCCTGCAGATTGGTCGCTACACGATCAAGGACGTGTCCAGGAGCGAGGGCCCGATCCTCGACCTGACCGGCATCCTGATCAACTCCAGTAACGTCGGCATGAGCAAGATCGCCTTCGATATCGGCGGCGAAGCCATCTATCGGGTGATGTCGCAGGTTGGCCTGGGGCAGTACACCGGCCTGGGATTCCCGGGTGAGCGCGTGGGCAACCTGCCCAACCATCGTGAGTGGCGCAAGGCCGAGACAGCCACGCTCTCCTATGGATACGGCGTATCGGTCACCGCCCTGCAGTTGGTTCACGCCTACGCCGCGCTGGCCAACGACGGCAAGATGGTGCCGCTGTCGATTCTCAAGGTCGACAAGGCGCCGGAAGCCGTGCAAGCCATTCCGAAGGAAACCGCCAAGACCATTCAGGGCATGTTGCAGCAGGTGATCGAGGCGCCGCGCGGTGTGTTCCGCGCCCAGGTGCCGTTCTACCACGTTGCCGGCAAGTCGGGCACCGCGCGCAAGGCCACGGTCGGCTCCAAGGGATACACCGAAAACGCCTACCGTTCGCTGTTTGCCGGTTTCGGCCCGATGAGCGACCCGCGCTACGCCATCGTCGTGGTCATCGATGAGCCGGGCAAAGGCGGTTACTTCGGTGGTCTGGTCTCGGCGCCGGTGTTCAGCAAGGTCATGTCCGGCACTCTGCGGCTGATGAACGTGCCGCCGGATAACCTGCCGCCCGCGAACGTGCAGCAGGCCAGTGCAGTACCCGCCAAGGGAGGGCGTGGTTGATGACAATGCCATTGAGCAAGCTTTTCGCCCATGCCAGCCGCGATCCGTTGATTCGCGAGCTGACACTCGACAGCCGCCAGGTGCGGCCGGGTGATCTGTTCCTGGCGGTGCCGGGTGCCAAGGTCGATGGCCGCGACCACATCGCCGACGCGCTTGCCCGCGGTGCTGCCGCCATTGCCTATGAAGAGCAGGGCGCCACGGTGCTGCCGCTCACCGACGTGCCGCTGATTCCGGTCAAGGGCCTGATCGCGCAACTGTCGGCCATCGCCGGCCGTTTCTATGGCGAGCCGAGCCGCCAGCTCAACCTGGTCGGCGTGACCGGCACCAACGGCAAGACCAGCGTGACGCAATTGCTCGCCCAGGCTCTCGACCAGTTGGGCCAGCGCTGCGGTCTGATCGGCACCTTGGGCACCGGTTTCTTCGGTGACTTGCAGAGCGGCCGCCTGACCACGCCGGACCCGATTGCCGTGCAAGCCACGCTCAACGACCTCAAGAAGGGCGGTGCCAAGGCCGTGGCGATGGAAGTGTCTTCCCACGCCCTGGAGCAGGGACGCGTGGCGGCGCTGGCCTTCGATATCGCGGTGATGACCAACCTGTCGCGCGATCACCTGGACTACCACGGCAGCATGGAGGCCTACGAGGCCGCCAAGGCCAAGCTGTTCGCATGGCCGAGCCTGCGCTGCCAGGTGGTCAACCTGGACGATGCCTTTGGTCGTCGTCTGGCCGAAGACTTTGCCCGCCGCCCGAGTGCCGATCATATCGAGACCCGGCTGCTCAGCTATAGCCTGGAAAACCCGGACGCCTCGCTGTTCTGCCGCGAAGCCCACTTCGACGATGATGGCGTGCGCGCCATCATCGTCACCGCTCAAGGCGAACGCACACTGCGCAGCCAACTGCTCGGGCGCTTCAACCTGAGCAACATGCTGGCCGCCGTAGCCACGTTGCTGGCGCTGGATTACTCGCTGGACGAAATACTGAAAGTCACCCCGCAACTGCAGGGGCCTGTCGGTCGCATGCAGCGCCTGGGTGGTGGTGCCAAGCCGCTGGTGGTGGTCGACTACGCCCACACCCCCGACGCACTGGAGAAGGTGCTCGAAGCCCTGCGCCCGCACGCCCACGGCAAGCTGCTGTGCCTGTTCGGCTGCGGCGGGGATCGCGATCGCGGCAAGCGTCCGCTGATGGCCGAGGTGGCCGAGCGTCTGGCCGACCGCGTACTGGTCACCGACGACAACCCACGTACCGAGGATCCGCTGCGGATCTTCGATGACATTCGCCCAGGTTTCGCCAAGGCTGCCGACGCCGAGTTCGTCGCCGGTCGCGGCCAGGCCATCGCACACCTGATCGCCACCGCTGCCGCCGACGATGTGATCGTGCTGGCCGGCAAGGGGCACGAGGATTACCAGGAGATCAATGGCGAGCGCCTTGATTTCTCCGATCTGGTCGAAGCCGAGAAGGCACTTTCAGCCTGGGGGGCTCCACATGATTAAGCCCATGACACTCAGCCAGCTGACTACAGCACTGAGTGCTCGTCTGGTCGGTGCCGACGCCACCTTCAACGGTGTCAGCATCGACAGCCGCAGCGTGGCTGCGGGGCAACTGTTCATTGCACTGACCGGCCCGCGTTTCGATGGTCACGACTACCTTGCCGATGTGAAGGCCAGGGGGGCCGTGGCCGCGTTGGTCGAGCGCGAAATCGCCGATGTCGACCTGCCGCAACTGTTGGTTGCCGATTGTCGTGTGGCGCTGGGCCAGTTGGGCGCGCTCAATCGCGCCGCCTTCGACAAGCCGGTGGTCGCCATCACAGGCTCCAGCGGCAAGACCACGGTCAAGGAGATGCTGGCTTCCATCCTGCGTACTCGCGGTCTTGTGCATGCCACCCGTGGCAACCTGAACAACGACCTCGGCGCGCCACTGACGTTGCTGGAGATCGCGCCCGAACACAGCGCTGCGGTGATCGAGCTGGGCGCTTCGCGCATCGGCGAGATTCGCTACACCGTTGGTCTCACCCAGCCGCAAGTCGTCATCCTCAACAACGCTGGCACCGCCCACGTGGGTGAGTTCGGCGGCCCGGAGAAGATCGTCGAGGCCAAGGGCGAGATTCTCGAGGGCTTGGGCGAGGGCGGTATCGCCGTGCTCAATCTCGACGACAAGGCCTTTGACATCTGGCGCAAGCGCGCCGGTGCGCACCAGGTGCTGAGCTTCGCCCTGACCAACGAGAAGGCCGACTTCCATGCCAGCGACATCGGTCGCGACGCGCGCGGCTGCCCTTCGTTCACCCTGCACGGTCCGAGCGGCAGTGCGCCGGTACAGTTGAACCTGCTCGGTACGCATAACGTCAGCAACGCCCTGGCCGCCGCTGCTGCCGCACATGCCGTGGGCGTGAGCCTGCCGGGTATCGTTGCCGGCCTGGCCGCAGTGCAGCCGGTCAAGGGCCGTTCCGTGGCGCAGATCGCGCCCAGCGGTGCGCGGGTGATCGACGACACCTACAACGCAAATCCCACCTCGATGTGTGCCGCCATTGATATACTCGCCGGCTTTTCCGGACGCACCGTCCTGGTGCTCGGGGATATCGGCGAACTGGGGCAATGGGCCGAGGAAGGCCACCGTCAGGTGGGCGACCATGCGCGCGGCAAGGTCGATGCCTTGTACGCGACGGGCACCAACATGGTTCATGCGGTCCAGGCGTTCGGCGCCAATGGCCGCCATTTCGCTACTCAAGCTGAGCTGATCGACGCCGTTCGTGCCGAGAGCGTCAGCGATACCACTATCTTGATCAAGGGCTCGCGCAGCGCTGCGATGGAAAACGTCGTGGCTGCTCTGTGTGGTGCCAGCGGGGAGAAACATTAATGCTGCTGCTGTTGGCTGAGTATCTGCAACAGTTCTACAAGGGCTTCGCGGTCTTCCAGTACCTGTCCCTGCGCGGGATCCTGGGTGTGTTGACGGCGTTGTCCCTGGCACTGTGGCTGGGGCCCTGGATGATTCGTACCCTGCAGATTCGCCAGATCGGTCAGGCCGTGCGTAACGACGGCCCGCAATCGCACCTGTCCAAGTCCGGCACCCCGACCATGGGCGGTGCGCTGATCCTGTCCGCTATCGCCATCAGCACCTTGCTGTGGGCCGACCTGACCAATCGCTATGTCTGGGTGGTGCTGATCGTCACCCTGCTATTCGGCGCCATCGGCTGGGTCGACGACTACCGCAAGGTGATCGAGAAGAACTCCCGCGGCCTGCCGAGCCGCTGGAAGTATTTCTGGCAGTCGGTATTTGGCCTCGGGGCTGCGGTCTTCCTCTACATGACTGCACCGACCAGCGTCGAAACCACGCTGATCGTGCCGTTCCTCAAGGACTTCACCATCCCACTGGGCGTCGGCTTCGTCGTGCTGACCTACTTCGTCATCGTCGGCTCGAGCAACGCGGTCAACCTGACCGACGGCCTCGACGGCCTGGCGATCATGCCGACGGTGATGGTGGGCGGTGCGCTCGGTATTTTCTGCTATCTGTCGGGCAACGTGAAGTTCGCCGAATACCTGCTGATCCCTTATGTACCGGGCTCGGGCGAGCTGATCGTGTTCTGCGGTGCGCTGATCGGCGCAGGCCTGGGCTTCCTCTGGTTCAACACCTACCCGGCGCAAGTCTTCATGGGTGACGTCGGTGCCCTGGCACTGGGCGCCGCGCTGGGCACCATCGCCGTGATCGTCCGCCAGGAAATCGTGCTGTTCATCATGGGCGGCATCTTCGTGGTGGAAACCCTTTCGGTGGTGATCCAGGTGGCCTCGTTCAAGTTGACCGGCAAGCGCGTGTTTCGCATGGCGCCGATTCACCACCATTTCGAACTCAAGGGTTGGCCCGAGCCGCGGGTGATCGTCCGATTCTGGATCATCACCGTGATTCTGGTGCTGATCGGCCTTGCCACCCTGAAACTGAGGTAAACGAGCGTGTCACTGATCGCTTCCGACCAATTCCGCATCGTTGTCGGCCTCGGCAAGAGCGGCATGTCCCTGGTTCGCTTCCTGGCGAACCGGGGCATCGCCTTTGCGGTCGCCGATACCCGCGAGCAACCGCCGGAACTGGACACCCTGCGCCGTGAATACCCGCAGGTGGAAGTGCGCTGTGGTGAACTGGATGTGGACTTCCTGTGCCGCGCCAACGAGCTCTACGTCAGCCCCGGCCTGGCACTGGCTACCCCGGCGTTGCAGCAGGCCGCCGCACGAGGCGTCAAGCTCTCCGGTGATATCGAACTGTTCGCCCGCCATGCCAAGGCGCCGATCATCGCGATCAGCGGCTCCAACGCCAAGAGCACCGTGACCACCCTGGTCGGCGAGATGGCTGCCAAGGCCGGCAAGCGCGTCGCTGTCGGTGGCAACCTCGGTACGCCGGCGCTGGACCTGCTCGACGATGCAGTCGAGTTGTATGTGATGGAGCTGTCGAGCTTCCAGCTGGAGACCACCGACCAGCTCAACGCCGAAGTGGCGACCGTACTGAATATCAGCGAAGACCACATGGATCGCTACAGTGGCCTGCCGGCCTATCACCTGGCCAAGCACCGCATCTTCCGGGGTGCGCGCCAAGTGGTGGTGAACCGTCAGGATGCCCTGAGCCGGCCGCTGCCGGTCGAGGGCATTCCATGCTGGACCTTCGGCCTCAACACCCCCGACTTCAAGGCCTTCGGCCTGCGTGATGTTGCGGGCGAGAAACACCTGGCATTCGAGTTCCAGACCCTGATGCCCGTGCGCGATCTGAAGATCCGCGGTGCGCACAACCAGAGCAATGCCCTGGCCGCCCTGGCCCTGGGCCATGCCGCCGGTCTGCCGTTCGAGCCGATGCTCGAAGCCCTGCGCGAGTTCAAGGGCCTTGTCCATCGCTGCCAGTGGATCCGCGAGCGTAATGGCGTGAACTGGTACGACGATTCCAAGGCCACCAACGTCGGTGCGGCACTGGCCGCCATCGAGGGCCTGGGCGCCGATATCGATGGCAAGCTGGTCCTGATCGCTGGCGGTGACGGCAAGGGGGCGGACTTCTCTGCTCTGCGCGAGCCGGTGGGCAAGCATTGCCGCGCCGTGGTGTTGCTGGGGCGTGACGCCGAGCGCCTGGCCGAGACCTTCGGCGACAGCGTGCCGCTGGTGCGGGTCAAGACCCTGGACGAAGCCGTGCAGCGCTGCGCCGAACTCGCCCAGCCAGGCGACGCGGTGTTGCTGTCGCCGGCCTGCGCCAGCCTCGACATGTTCAAGAATTTTGAAGAGCGCGGGCGGCTGTTCGCCCAGGCGGCGGAGGGGCTGGCATGATCTTCGGTATCCTCAAGCCCTATCCCTCGCCGCTGATCAGCGGTCGTGGCATCGACCTGGACTTCCCGTTGCTGGCGGGCTGCCTGGCCCTGCTTGGCCTGGGCCTGGTGATGATCACCTCGGCCTCCTCGGAAGTCGCCGCGGTGCAGTCGGGCAACCCGCTTTACCACATGATCCGCCACCTGGTGTACGTCGCCCTGGGGCTGGGTGCCTGCGGCCTGACCATGATGGTGCCGATCGCCACCTGGCAGCGCATGGGCTTCCTCATGCTGATCGGCGCCTTCGGCCTGCTGGTGCTGGTGCTGGTACCAGGCATCGGCCGGGAGGTGAACGGTTCGATGCGCTGGATTGGTTTCAGCTTCTTCAACGTCCAGCCGTCGGAAATCGCCAAGGTCTTCGTGGTCATCTACCTCGCAGGTTACCTGGTGCGTCGTCAGACCGAGGTGCGCGAGAGCTGGATGGGCTTCTTCAAGCCGTTCATCGTTTTGCTGCCCATGGCCGGCCTGCTGCTGATGGAGCCTGACTTCGGCGCCACCGTGGTGATGATGGGCGCTGCGGCGGCCATGCTGTTCCTCGGTGGGGTGGGGCTGTTCCGCTTCTCGCTGATGGTGGTGCTGGCGGTGGTCGCGGTGTTCATTCTGGTTCAGGCGCAACCCTACCGGATGGCGCGCTTGATCACCTTCACCGACCCCTGGTCCGACCAGTTCGGTTCGGGCTACCAGCTGACTCAGGCACTGATTGCCTTCGGTCGTGGCGAGTGGTTGGGCGTCGGCCTGGGCAACAGCGTACAGAAACAGTTCTATCTGCCCGAGGCGCACACCGACTTCGTGTTCTCGGTGCTGGCCGAAGAGCTTGGCGTGGTTGGCTCGCTGTGCACCGTGGCGCTGTTCGTGTTCGTCACCATCCGTGCCTTGTACATCGGCCTGTGGGCCGAGAAGGCCAAGCAGTTCTTCGCCGCCTACATGGCCTTCGGCCTGGCCTTCCTGTGGATCGGCCAGTTCCTGATCAACATTGGTGTGAACGTGGGCCTGCTGCCGACCAAGGGGCTGACGCTGCCATTCCTCAGCTACGGGGGCAGCTCGCTGGTGATCTGCTGCGCCTGTGTGGGGCTGTTGCTGCGTATCGAGTGGGAGAGTCGAACGCACCTGGGCAGCGAGGAACACGAGTTCAAAGAGAGCGATTTTGCCGAGGAGACCAGTCATGGCCGCTGATGGCAAGAACGTACTGATCATGGCCGGTGGCACCGGGGGGCATGTGTTCCCGGCCCTGGCCTGCGCCCGCGAATTCCAGGCGCGCGGCTACAGCGTGCATTGGCTGGGTACGCCACGGGGTATCGAGAACGAACTGGTGCCCCAGGCCGGCTTGCCGCTGCACCTGATCCAGGTCAGCGGGCTGCGTGGCAAGGGCAAGCTGTCGCTGCTCAAGGCGCCGTTCACCCTGGTCAAGGCCGTGCTGCAGGCGCGGCGCATCATTCGTGAGCTCAAGCCGGTGTGCGTGCTGGGCTTTGGCGGCTATGTCACAGGCCCTGGCGGTGTTGCCGCGCGGCTGTGCGGTGTGCCGCTGGTGATTCACGAACAGAATGCCCGCGCGGGTACCGCCAATCGGCTGCTGGTGCCACTGGCCGCACGAGTCTGCGAAGCTTTCCCCGACACCTTCGCTGCCAGCGAAAAACGTCGGACTACCGGTAACCCGGTGCGCCCGGAACTGTTCCTGGAAGCGCCCCGTGCGGCACTTGCCGAGCGTCGTGCGCGCCTTCTGGTGCTCGGCGGCAGCCTCGGTGCGGAACCATTGAACAAATTGCTGCCTAAGGCCCTGTCCGAAGTGACTGCAGACCTGCGTCCAGAGGTGTTCCACCAGGCTGGCAAGCAACATGCGTCGATCACCGCCGAGCGTTATCGCGAGGCCGGGATCGAGGCTCAGGTAGAGCCTTTCATCAAAGACATGGCCCACGCTTATGGCTGGGCCGACATGGTGGTGTGCCGGGCCGGCGCCCTGACCGTCAGCGAACTCGCGGCGGCGGGCCTGCCCTCGATGCTGGTGCCCTTGCCCCACGCGATCGACGATCACCAGACCCACAACGCCCAATATCTGGCTCGCGAAGGTGCTGCCTTCCTGATGCCACAAGCGACAACTGGCGCAGCGCAGCTCGCTGAACGCCTGAACGAGGTGCTGATGCAACCCGAGAAACTCAACACCATGGCCGGCACTGCACGTCGCCTGGCCAAGCCTGCTGCAACCAGCACCGTGGTCGATATCTGCCTGGAGGTGGCCCATGGTTGAAAGCCAGAAAGCCATGCCGCAGCCCAAGATGGGCCGCATTCGTCGCATTCACTTCGTCGGTATCGGCGGCGTGGGCATGTGCGGTATCGCCGAAGTGCTGCTGAACCTGGGCTACGAAGTGTCCGGTTCCGACCTCAAGGCCTCGCCGGTCACCCAGCGCCTGGAGTCGTTCGGCGCCGAAATTTTCGTGGGTCACCGTGCCGAGAACGCTGCCACCGCCGATGTACTGGTGGTTTCCAGCGCAATCAATCCGGCCAACCCTGAAGTTGCCACCGCGCTCGAGCGCCGTATCCCGGTGGTGCCGCGTGCCGAAATGCTGGCCGAGCTGATGCGCTACCGCCACGGCATCGCCGTCGCCGGTACCCACGGCAAGACCACCACCACCAGCCTGCTGGCCTCGGTGTTCGCTGCCGGCGGCCTGGATCCGACCTTCGTCATCGGTGGCCGTCTGACCGCTGCTGGCACCAACGCCCAGCTCGGTACCAGCCGCTACCTGATCGCCGAAGCCGATGAAAGCGATGCCAGCTTCCTGCACCTGCAGCCGATGGTCGCTGTCGTCACCAATATCGACGCCGACCACATGGCAACCTACGAAGGTGACTTCAACAAGCTGAAGAAGACCTTCGTCGAGTTCCTGCACAACCTGCCGTTCTACGGTCTGGCCGTGATGTGCCTGGACGATCCGGTCGTGCGCGAGATCCTGCCTCAGGTCAAGCGCCCCACCGTCACCTACGGCTTCAGCGAAGAGGCCGACATCCGCGCCATCAATGTGCGCCAGCAGGGCATGCAGACGCATTTCACCGTGCTGCGTCGCGACTGCGAGCCGCTGGAAGTGTCGGTGAACATGCCGGGCAACCACAACGTGCTCAACGCCCTGGCCACCATCGCCATCGCCACCGACGAGGGCATCAGTGACGATGCCATCATCCAGGGGCTGTCGGGCTTCCAGGGTGTGGGGCGACGCTTCCAGGTGTATGGCGAGCTGCCAGTCGAAGGCGGCAGCGTGATGCTGGTCGACGACTATGGCCATCACCCCACCGAAGTGGCGGCGGTGATCAAGGCCGTGCGCGGTGGTTGGCCGAGCCGGCGCCTGGTCATCGTCTACCAGCCGCACCGCTACAGCCGCACCCGCGATCTTTACGACGACTTCGTGCAGGTGCTGGGTGATGCCAACGTGCTGCTGCTGATGGAAGTCTATCCGGCCGGCGAGGAGCCGATCCCCGGCGCCGACAGCCGCCAGCTGTGCCACAGCATCCGCCAGCGCGGCAAGCTGGACCCGATCTACATCGAACGTGGCGCTGAGCTTGCGCCACTGGTCAAGCCGCTGCTGCGCGCCGGTGACATCCTGATCTGCCAGGGTGCCGGCGATGTGGGTGGCCTGGCTCCGCAACTGATGAAAAGCCCGCTGTTCGCTGGCGCTGTCGCCAAGCAGGAGAAACCGCTGTGAGTACCGCCTACGACAAACTGCACTCCACGCTCGACGTCAAGGCCTTCGGCCGCGTCGCCGTGCTCTATGGCGGCAAGAGCGCCGAGCGCGAGGTTTCGCTCAAGTCGGGTGCGGCGGTGATCGAGGCGCTGACCTCGGCCGGTGTGGATGTGGTTGCCATCGATGTGGGCGACGATCTGCTCGCGCGCCTGCAAAGCGAGAAGATCGACCGTGCCTTCATCATTCTTCACGGCCGCGGTGGTGAAGACGGCAGCATGCAAGGCTTGCTCGAGTGCCTGGGCATTCCCTACACCGGCAGCGGCATCCTTGCCTCAGCACTGGCCATGGACAAGCTGCGCACCAAGCAGGTGTGGCAGAGCCTGGGTATCCCGACCCCGCGTCACGCCGTGCTGGCCAGCGAAAGCGACTGTGTCGAGGCTGGCAAGGAACTGGGCTTCCCGCTGATCGTCAAACCGGCCCATGAAGGTTCCAGCATCGGCATGGCCAAGGTGAACAGTGTCGAAGAGCTTGTTGCCGCCTGGCAGGACGCCGCCCGCTACGACTCGCAGGTGCTGGTCGAGCAGTGGATCCATGGCCCGGAGTTCACCATTGCGGTGCTGCGCGGGCAGGTGCTGCCACCGATCGCACTGGGTACGCCGCACGTGTTCTACGACTACGACGCCAAGTACATCGCCAACGACACCCAGTACCGCATTCCCTGCGGCCTGGACGCCGGCAAGGAACAGGAACTGATGGACCTGACTGCACGCGCCTGCGATGCCATCGGCATCGAGGGCTGGGGCCGTCTGGATGTAATGCAGGACGAGCAGGGCCGGTTCTGGCTGCTCGAAGTCAACACCGCACCTGGCATGACTGATCATAGCCTGGTGCCCATGGCGGCCCGCGCGGCCGGTCTGGACTTCCAGCAACTGGTGCTGGCGATCCTGGCCGAAAGCGTAGCGACGCGAGGTTAAGAGCCATGCAAGGCGCGATGATACGTCAGCAGCAACCCGTTACCGGCCGTAGCAAGCCGGTGCCACGTGGTGCCAGCCGACTGGTGGCCGACGAGCCCGTATCGGCGCGCCTGCCACGACCCAGTTTCGGTGGGTTGAAACGCCTGCTGTGGCCGGTGCTGCTGGTCGCTGCCGGCTTCGGTGCCTATGAAGGCGCGATCCGCTTGATGCCTTACGCCGACCGGCCGATCACCAAGATCGCCGTGCAGGGTGATCTGAGCTACATCAGCCAGCAGGCGGTGCAGCAGCGTATCGCGCCTTATGTCGCCGCGAGCTTCTTCAGTGTCGACCTGCCGGCGATGCGTGCGGAGCTCGAGCAGATGCCATGGATCGCCCATGCCGAAGTGCGTCGGGTATGGCCGGACGAGGTGGTGATCCGCCTCGAGGAACAACTGCCGGTCGCGCGCTGGGGCGATGAGGCCTTGCTCAACAACCAGGGCCAGGCGTTCACCCCGCGCGAGCTGGCCAACTATGAGCATTTGCCGCAGCTGTTCGGGCCGCAGCGCGCTCAGCAACAAGTCATGCAGCAGTATCAGGTATTGAGCCAGATGCTGCGCCCCATGGGCTTCTCCATCGCTCGCCTGGAGCTGCGCGAGCGAGGCAGCTGGTTCCTGACCACTGGCGCGGGTAGCGCCGGTCCTGGCGTCGAGCTGCTGTTGGGGCGCGATCATCTGGTGGAGAAGATGCGCCGGTTCATTGCCATTTACGACAAGACACTCAAAGAGCAGATCACCAACATCGCCCGCATCGATCTGCGATACGCCAACGGATTAGCGGTTGGCTGGCGGGAACCGAATGCACCGACGACGGCCCAACCCGCCGTTGCGAAGAATTAGAGAGAGGCAGGACCATGGCAAACGCGCATAGCGGCAAAATGATCGTCGGGCTGGACATTGGCACCTCCAAGGTGGTGGCGCTGGTGGGCGAAGTGGCGGCGGACGGCACCCTGGAGATCGTCGGGATCGGGACGCATCCTTCCCGCGGCCTGAAGAAAGGCGTGGTGGTGAATATCGAGTCGACCGTGCAGTCGATCCAGCGCGCGGTGGAAGAAGCGCAGCTGATGGCCGGCTGCCGTATCCACTCGGCGTTCGTCGGTGTTGCCGGCAACCATATTCGCAGCCTGAACTCCCATGGCATCGTCGCCATCCGCGACCGTGAGGTCAGCGTCGCCGACCTCGAGCGCGTGCTCGACGCCGCCCAGGCCGTGGCCATCCCGGCCGACCAGCGCGTGCTGCACACCCTGCCGCAGGACTACGTGATCGACAACCAGGAAGGTGTGCGTGAGCCACTGGGCATGTCTGGCGTGCGTCTGGAGGCGAAAGTCCATGTGGTCACCTGCGCGGTCAACGCCGCCCAGAACATCGAGAAGTGCGTGCGCCGCTGCGGCCTCGAGATTGACGACATCATTCTCGAACAACTGGCCTCGGCTTACTCGGTGTTGACCGATGACGAGAAAGAACTGGGCGTGTGCCTGGTGGATATCGGCGGCGGCACCACCGACATCGCCATCTTCACCGAAGGCGCGATCCGCCACACCGCGGTGATCCCGATTGCTGGCGACCAGGTCACCAACGACATCGCCATGGCCCTGCGCACGCCCACGCAGTACGCCGAGGAAATCAAGATCCGCTACGCCTGCGCCCTGGCCAAGCTGGCCGGTGCCGGCGAGACCATCAAGGTGCCGAGTGTCGGCGACCGTCCGCCGCGCGAACTGTCGCGCCAGGCTCTGGCAGAAGTGGTCGAGCCGCGTTACGACGAACTCTTCACCCTGATCCAGGCCGAGTTGCGTCGCAGCGGCTACGAGGATCTGGTGCCGGCGGGCATCGTCCTTACCGGCGGTACTTCGAAGATGGAAGGCGCCGTGGAACTGGCCGAGGAAATCTTCCACATGCCGGTACGCCTCGGCGTGCCGCACAGCGTTCGGGGGCTGAGCGACGTGGTGCGCAACCCGATCTATTCAACCGGCGTGGGACTGCTCACCTACGGCCTGCAAAAGCAGACCGAGGACCTGCCCCTGACCGGCAACAGCAGCAGCAACAGCTATGGCGATGAACCTAAGGCCCCGGTGCTTGAGCGCTTCAAGCGCTGGGTCCAAGGCAACTTCTAAGTTTCAAAGCAGTAGTGGTAGGCGCAAAAACTAGAGAACTGTAAGGAGAGGGAAAATGTTCGAGCTCGTAGACAACGTCCCGCAAAGCCCGGTCATCAAAGTGATCGGTGTCGGTGGTGGTGGTGGCAACGCCGTCAACCACATGGTCAAAAGCAGCATCGAAGGTGTGGAATTCATCTGCGCCAACACCGATGCCCAGGCGCTGAAGAACATTGGCGCACGCACCATCCTGCAACTGGGGACCGGTGTGACCAAGGGCCTGGGTGCCGGTGCCAATCCGGAAGTCGGTCGTCAGGCCGCGCTGGAAGACCGTGAGCGCATCGCCGAAGTGCTGCAAGGCACCAACATGGTGTTCATCACCACCGGCATGGGCGGCGGTACCGGTACCGGTGCTGCGCCGATCATCGCCGAAGTGGCCAAGGAAATGGGCATCCTCACCGTTGCGGTGGTGACCCGTCCGTTCCCGTTCGAGGGTCGCAAGCGCATGCAGATCGCCGACGAAGGCATCCGCATGCTGGCTGAAAGCGTCGACTCGCTGATCACCATCCCCAACGAGAAGCTGCTGACCATCCTGGGCAAGGATGCAAGCCTGCTGTCTGCCTTCGCCAAGGCCGACGACGTGCTGGCTGGCGCCGTGCGCGGTATCTCCGACATCATCAAGCGTCCGGGCATGATCAACGTCGACTTCGCCGACGTACGCACCGTGATGGGCGAGATGGGCATGGCGATGATGGGCACTGGCTGCGCCAGCGGTCCGAACCGCGCTCGTGAAGCCACCGAGGCGGCGATTCGCAACCCGCTGCTCGAAGACGTCAACCTGCAGGGTGCCCGCGGTATTCTGGTAAACATCACCGCAGGTCCTGACCTGTCGCTGGGTGAGTACTCCGATGTGGGTAGCATCATCGAGGCCTTCGCCTCCGACCACGCAATGGTCAAGGTCGGCACCGTGATCGATCCTGACATGCGCGACGAGCTGCACGTCACCGTGGTTGCCACTGGCCTGGGTGCGCGCATCGAGAAGCCGGTCAAGGTCGTCGACAATACCCTGCAGACCGCACAGCAGGTGTACGAGTCCTCCAATCCGGCCCCGGTTCGCCAGGAGCAGTCGGCGGTGAACTACCGTGACCTGGAGCGTCCGACCGTGATGCGCAACCAGGCGCATGCCGGCGCTGCGGCCGCGGCTAAACTCAACCCACAGGACGATCTGGACTACCTTGACATCCCGGCCTTCCTGCGTCGCCAGGCCGATTGATGGAATTTATCAGGGGTATAAGGGTGATTGGTGTTCAGCAAAGGCCGGGTCTGCTATCATTCTCAGCCTTTGTTGATACCAATTCGCAATTAGCGCTAAAGCGGCCAATGCCATGATTAGACAACGCACCCTGAAGAATACCATTCGTGCCACAGGTGTCGGCCTGCATTCCGGAGAGAAGGTCTACCTGACTCTCAAGCCAGCACCCGTGGATACCGGCATCGTTTTCCGCCGCGCCGACCTCGACCCTGTGGTCGAAATCCCGGCGCGTGCGGCCAACGTCGGCGAGACAACCATGTCGACGACGCTGGTCAACGGTGACGTCAAGGTCGATACGGTAGAGCACCTGCTCTCCGCCATGGCGGGCCTGGGCATCGATAACGCCTACGTCGAGCTCTCCGCCTCGGAAGTGCCGATCATGGATGGCAGCGCCGGACCCTTTGTATTCCTGATTCAGTCCGCCGGCCTGGAAGAACAGGACGCCGCGAAAAAGTTCATCCGCATCCTGCGCGAAGTGAGCGTGGAGGAGGGCGACAAGCGCGCCACCTTCCTGCCTTTCGACGGGTTCAAGGTGAGCTTCGAGATCGACTTCGATCATCCGGTCCTCAAGGGCCAGACCCAGAGTGCAGTGGTTGATTTCTCCAGCACGTCGTTCGTGAAGGAAGTCAGCCGAGCACGCACCTTCGGTTTCATGCGTGACATCGAGTACCTGCGCAAGCACAACCTTGCGTTGGGCGGCAGTGTCGAGAACGCCATCGTGGTCGACGAGACCGGTGTGCTCAACGAAGACGGACTTCGCTCCGATGACGAATTCGTCAAGCACAAGATCCTCGACGCCATCGGCGACCTCTATCTGCTGGGCAACAGCCTGATCGGCGAGTTCAAGGGCTACAAGTCCGGACACGCGCTGAACAACCAGTTGCTGCGCAAGCTGATCGCGGAAACGGACGCCTGGGAAGTGGTCACTTTCGAAGATGCCAGTACGGCACCGATCTCCTACATGCGCCCTGTTGCGGCCGTGTAAGTTCGAACACTCTCTAGTTCATTGAGGCCACCTTCGGGTGGCCTTTTTTATTGGCGCGCCCATGGCAGAGCAGTGTTTGGCACTTTCGGAAATAGCGCCGGGAACTTCAGGTCTTGTCGTGGGCGTGTGCAGCAAGCCGCTCCAGCGCGGCCCGCAGTTTTTCGTCACCAATGCCTTGCGCTGTCTCGCGCAGGCTTTGTGCCGCCTGTTGCGACAACTCGGTGGTCTGTGTAGGGCGGGCGGGGGCGCCGACGGGTGGTTGCACCTGGAATCTGATGCGCTGCAGGTTGGCGAAGGCGTCCATGGCGCGCAGCGTGGTCAGCAGGCGCTTCTGCTGGTAGCGCAGACGGGTGGCCCAATGGCCGTCGGTCACCACCAGGAGCAAACAGCCATCGCGCCAGGAGGCCACATGACAGTGTGCCCGGGCAGCGGGCTGCAACTGGCTTTCCAGCAAACGCTGCAGATGCTCGAGGCGCTCGGCCTGGTTGAGCAGCAGGCGCAGCGGCCTGGCCTGGCGCAGCAAGGCGGCGGGTGGCTGGGCGGAAGGGGGTTTGTAGGCCATCTGAGTACGCATGAGGTTACAAGATTGGCAGTCTAACAGATGCCACCAGGGCCGTTGCCTGTGCCGGACGCTTTGCCGGCAGCCCGCTGCTGAGGACGGTGCAGCGCGTGTGCGCGCAGGCCTGCGCGCGAGGCGGCCCAACACGTTTCATGTCTGGATGCCTTGAACTTGGTGAAAATGTCCCTATGTTAGAGACGCCCCGTTTAAAGCGCTGTGCCAGCATCGTGGAAATCCACCACTTTCCTCACCAACGTTTCCGGGTAGAATGCTCGTTCGCATGCGGCCCAAGGGCTGCACGGGCGACTCACGGGGCCGCCCTCCATCCCTAAGTGTGGAAGATCCTGCCGATATGTTTGCGCCTTTGTTAAAAAAACTTTTTGGAAGCAAGAACGAGCGTGAAATCAAGCGCATGCTCAAGACGGTCAGCACCGTCAATGCCTTCGAAGAGAAGATGGTGGCCCTCTCCGACGAGCAACTGCGTGGCAAGACCGCAGAGTTCAAAGAGCGCCTGGCCAAAGGCGAAACCCTCGACCAGCTGTTGCCCGAAGCCTTCGCCGTGGCCCGTGAGGCCGGCAAGCGTGTCATGGGCATGCGCCACTTCGATGTCCAGCTCATCGGCGGCATGACCCTGCACGAGGGCATGATCGCAGAAATGCGTACCGGTGAAGGCAAGACCTTGGTCGGTACTCTGGCGGTATACCTGAACGCGCTGTCCGGCAAGGGCGTGCACGTGGTCACGGTCAACGACTACCTGGCTCGCCGTGACGCCAACTGGATGCGTCCGCTTTACGAATTCCTCGGCCTCAAGGTGGGCATCGTCTCGGCCTTCCAGCCGCCGGAGGAAAAGCGCGCCGCCTATGCTGCCGACATCACCTACGGCACCAACAACGAATTCGGTTTCGACTACCTGCGCGACAACATGGCGTTCAGCCAGGACGAGAAGTTCCAGCGTGAGCTGAACTTCGCCGTGATCGACGAAGTCGACTCCATCCTCATCGACGAAGCGCGTACCCCGCTGATCATCTCGGGCCAGGCCGAAGACAGCTCCAAGCTGTACATCGAGATCAATCGCCTGATCCCGCGCCTGAAGCAGCACATCGAAGAAGTCGAAGGCCAGGTGACTCAAGAGGGTCACTTCACCATCGATGAGAAGAGCCGCCAGGTCGAGCTCAACGAGGCAGGTCACCAGTTCATCGAAGAGATGCTCACCCAGTCCGGCCTGCTGGCCGAAGGCGAGAGCCTCTACTCGGCCCACAACCTGGGCCTGCTCACCCATGTCTACGCGGGCCTGCGTGCGCACAAGCTGTTCCACCGCAACGTCGAGTACATCGTCCAGGACGGTCAGATCCTGCTGATCGACGAGCATACCGGCCGCACCATGCCAGGCCGTCGCCTGTCCGAGGGCCTGCACCAGGCCATCGAGGCTAAGGAAAACCTGAACATCCAGGCCGAAAGCCAGACCCTGGCCTCGACCACCTTCCAGAACTACTTCCGTCTCTACACCAAGCTGTCCGGCATGACCGGTACCGCCGACACCGAAGCGTTCGAGTTCGCCCAGATCTACAGCCTCAACGTGATGGTCATTCCGCCGAACAAGCCGCTGGCTCGGAAAGACTTCAACGACCTGGTCTACCTCACCGCCGACGAGAAGTACGCAGCGATCATCGCCGACATCAAGGAAAGCATGGCCCAGGGCCGTCCTGTCCTGGTGGGTACCGCGACCATCGAGACCTCCGAGCACATGTCCAACCTTCTGCAGAAGGAAGGCATCGACCACAAGGTCCTGAACGCCAAGTATCACGAAAAGGAAGCCGAGATCATCGCCCAGGCCGGTGCGCCGGGCGCCCTGACCATCGCCACCAACATGGCCGGTCGTGGTACCGACATCCTGCTGGGCGGTAACTGGGAAGCCGAAGTCGCCGCACTGGAGAACCCGACCAGCGAGCAGATCGCGCAGATCAAGGCCGACTGGCAGAAGCGCCACCAGCAGGTTCTGGAAGCCGGTGGCCTGCACGTGATCGCCTCCGAGCGTCACGAGTCGCGTCGTATCGACAACCAGTTGCGCGGTCGTGCCGGCCGTCAGGGCGATGCCGGTTCGAGCCGTTTCTACCTGTCGCTGGAAGACAGCCTGATGCGTATCTTCGCCTCCGACCGGGTGAAGAACTTCATGAAGGCGCTGGGCATGCAATCCGGCGAGGCCATCGAGCACCGCATGGTCACCAACGCCATCGAAAAGGCGCAGCGCAAGGTCGAAGGTCGCAACTTCGACATCCGCAAGCAGCTGCTCGAATACGACGACGTGGCCAACGAGCAGCGCAAGGTGATCTACCACATGCGCAACAGCCTGCTGGCTGCCGAGAACATCGGCGACACCATCGCCGAGTTCCGCAAGGAAGTGCTCGACGCCACCATCAGCCAGCACATTCCGCCGCAGTCGCTGCCCGAGCAGTGGGACGTGGCCGGTCTTGAGGCTTCGCTGTCCAGCGACTTTGCCATGAAGCTGCCGATCCAGCAGTGGCTCGACGAGGACGATCACCTCTACGAGGAAACCCTGCGCGAGAAGCTGCTGAACGAGATCACCACCGCCTACACCGAGAAGGAAGACCAGGCCGGCATCGACGCCCTGCGCACCTTCGAGAAGCAGATTCTGCTGCGCGTGGTGGACGACCTGTGGAAAGACCACCTGTCGACCATGGACCACCTGCGTCACGGTATCCACCTGCGCGGCTACGCCCAGAAGAACCCGAAGCAGGAGTACAAGCGCGAGTCGTTCACCCTGTTCCAGGAGCTGCTGGAGTCGATCAAGCGCGACACCATCCGTGTGCTGTCGCACGTCCAGGTCCGCCGCGAAGACCCTGCCGAAGAAGAAGCCCGCCTGCGCCGCGAGGCCGAGGCGCTGGCCAGCCGCATGCAGTTCCAGCACGCCGCTGCCCCAGGTCTGGAAGGCGAGCAACTGAGCGAGGAGGGCGCCGATGTGGCAGTTGCCTCTGCGCCGGTTCGCAACGAACAGAAGCTGGGCCGCAACGAGCCGTGCTGGTGTGGTTCGGGCAAGAAATTCAAGCATTGCCATGGTCAGATCGAGTGATTCGATCCGTCACCTGACATCTACAGGGCCGCTTGACGGTCCATCGCGGCACAAGGCCGCTCCTGCAGGCATCGCACAGAACCTGTAGGAGCGGCCTTGTGCCGCGATGGGGCGCAAAGCGGCCCCGCTTTTCGCAAACCATTCATTTTCTAGGAGCGCTTCAATGGCTGTCGGTCTCGGTCCCCTGCCTACCCTGCACCCGGTTCCCGGTTTCGAACTCGGCATCGCTTCGGCGGGCATCAAGCGCCCTGGGCGCAAGGACGTGGTGGTGATGCGCTGCGCCGAAGGCTCCAGCGTTGCTGGCGTGTTCACCCTCAACGCCTTCTGCGCCGCTCCCGTGATCCTCTCCAAGCAGCGCGTGCAGGGGACCGTGCGCTACCTGCTGACCAACACCGGTAATGCCAACGCTGGTACCGGTGCGCCGGGCCTGGCCGCCGCCGAGCGCACCTGCGCCAAGCTGGCCGAGCTGACGGGCGTGCCTGCCGAGTCCGTGCTGCCATTCTCCACCGGCGTGATCGGCGAGCCGCTGCCGGTCGAGAAGATCGAAGGTGCGCTGCAGGCTGCGTTGGACAACCTTTCGGAAAACCACTGGGCCGAAGCCGCTACTGGCATCATGACCACCGACACCCTGCCCAAGGGTGCCAGCCGCCAGTTCCAGCACGACGGCGTCACCGTCACCGTCACCGGTATCAGCAAGGGTGCGGGCATGATCCGTCCGAACATGGCCACCATGCTCGGTTACATCGCCACCGACGCCAAGGTCGCCCCGGCTGTGCTCAAGGACCTGATGCTCGACGGCGCCAACAAGTCGTTCAACCGCATCACCATCGACGGCGACACTTCGACCAACGACTGCTGCATGCTGATCGCCACCGGCAAGGCCAACCTGCCGGAGGTGACCGAAGCGAGCGGCGCGCTGTTCGAGGCGCTGAAGAAGGCCGTGTTCGAGGTGTGCATGGAAGTGGCCCAGGCTATCGTCCGTGACGGCGAAGGCGCGACCAAGTTCGTCACCGTGCAGGTCAACGGTGGTGGTAATCACCAGGAATGCTTGGACGTCGGCTATGCCGTCGCTCATTCGCCGCTGATCAAGACTGCGCTGTTCGCCTCCGATCCCAACTGGGGCCGCATCCTGGCCGCTGTCGGCCGTGCAGGCGTGCCGGAGCTGGACGTCAGCCTGATCGATGTGTACCTGGACAGCGTGTGCATCGCCAGCAAGGGCGGTCGCAGCCCGAGCTACACCGAAGAGCAAGGCTCGGCGGTGATGGCCCAGGAAGAGATCACCATCCGTATCGAGCTGGGTCGCGGCCAGTGCAGCGAAACCATCTGGACCACCGACCTGTCCCACGAGTACGTAAAGATCAACGCTGAGTACCGTACCTGATCCACCCAAGGCCGCTCCCACACGCTCGCAGGCCTGTGGGAGCGGCCTTGTGCCGCGATGGGCTGCGCAGCAGCCCCGAATCCCAAGATTTAACGGAGCCGAACCATGAGCTATCACCTGATCATCGGCGACAAGCTGTATTCCTCCTGGTCGCTGCGCGGTGCCCTGGCCCTGGAGCTGGCAGGCGTCGGTTATGACGAGACACTGATCAAGCTCAACCAGCCCGATACTCGCAAGCGCCTCCTCGAATTCTCGGCCACCGGCAAGGTGCCGCTGCTCAAGACCGAGCACGGTGTGATCGCCGACTCCCTGGCCATCGCCGAATACCTCAACGAACAGCATCCCGAGGCGCAGCTGTGGCCGGCGGATGTCGCTGCGCGTGCCCAGGCGCGATCGGCTTGTGCGCAGATGCACAGCGGTTTCTTCGCCTTGCGTGGTGCGATGCCGTTCGATCTGTCGCGCGACCAGGCCCTGGACAGCGTGCCGCTCGAAGTGCAGGTCGATATCGATCGCATCGTCGCCTTGTGGGCGGAGTGCCGTCTGATGGCCAAGGACGGCGGCCCGTTCCTGTTCGGACGGCCTACACTGGCCGATGCCTTCTTCGCCCCGGTGGCAGTGCGTTTGCGTACCTATCGTGTGCAAGTGCCTGCGGATGCCGCGGCCTACATCGAAACGATCTACAACTGGCAAGCCTTCCAGGCTTGGCAGAAGGCGGGCCTGCTGGAGCGTAAAGGGTGAAGCGGATTCATGTAGTTGCAGCGGTCATTCGCGGCGCCGACGGGCGCATCCTGATCGCACGTCGCGCCGACACCCAGCACCAGGGAGGCCTGTGGGAGTTCCCCGGCGGCAAGGTGGAGGAGGGGGAGGGCGTCGAGGCCGCGCTGGCCCGTGAGCTGCTCGAGGAGTTGGGTATCGCCGTCAGCGCCTCTCGGCCGCTGATCAAGGTCAGCCATGACTACCCGGACAAGCAGGTGCTGCTGGACGTGCGTGAGGTGTCGGCCTTCAGCGGCGAGCCCCACGGCGCCGAGGGCCAGCCATTGGCGTGGGTTGCGCCGCGAGATCTGGAGCAGTATGCGTTTCCCGAGGCCAACAAACCGATCGTGGCGGCTACGCGCCTGCCGGACCAGTACCTGATCACCCCGGATGGGCTCGATACCCCCGTGTTGCTGCGGGGCATCCAGCAGGCAGTGGCCTCGGGGATCAGGCTGATCCAGTTGCGTGCGCCAGACATATACGACCCCAAGTACCGCGATGTGGCGGTGGATGCGGTCGGCCTCTGTGCGGGCAAGGCCCTGCTGATGCTCAAGGGGCCACTGGAGTGGCTGGGTGACTTCCCGTCCGCGGGTTGGCACCTGACGGCGGCGCAATTGCGCAAGTACGCTGCCAAGGGGCGACCGTTTCCGCAGAATCGCTGGCTGGCGGCGTCCTGCCATGGCGCCGAGGAACTGGAGCTGGCACGGCAGATGGGCGTGGATTTTGTCACCCTGTCGCCAGTGCAGCCGACCCAGACCCACCCCGAGGCCACGCCGATGGGCTGGGAGGAGGCGCAGCGGTTGATCGCAGGCTTCAACCAGCCGGTGTTCCTGCTGGGCGGGGTCGGGCCGGGTGAGCGTGAGCGTGCCTGGGAGGCTGGCGCGCAAGGTGTTGCAGGGATTCGGGCGTTCTGGCCCGAAGTCTGAATATCTGGGGCCGCTTTGCGGCCCCGATAATTTCAGCCCTGCGGTTTCTCGGCAGGCTGCCACAGCACCTCGGCTATCCCCTGGCGTCGCCCGATGATCCGCGATGCGACAAACAGCAGGTCCGACAGCCGGTTGATGTAGGCCAACCCCACCCCTTCAAGCGGTTCGATGGCATTCAACTGCTGGCAGCGCCGCTCCGCCCCCCGCGCCTGGGCGCGGCACACATGGGCCTGGGCCACCAGTGCCGAGCCGCTGGGCAGAATGAAATTCTTCAGCGGCCCTAGCTCCTCGTTCCACCTATCGATGGCCGCTTCCAGGCGTTGTACTTCCGCCTGGTCCAGCGCCTGGTAGCTGGGCATCGCCAGCTCGCCGCCGAGGTCGAACAGACGATGCTGACAAGGCGCCAGCACCTCGCTCAGTTCATCCAGGCCGTGCTCGGCCAGCCCGGCGAGCAGCACGCCCAACTGGCTGTTGAGCATGTCCACCTCGCCGATGGCTTCGATGCGCGGATGATCCTTGGGGACGCGGCGACCGTCGCCAAGGCCGGTCTCGCCCTTGTCGCCGGTGCGGGTATAGATCTTCGACAGGCGATAGCCCATGTCATGCCTCCGTCTTGGCCGAGGGCATGGCCCCCAGCGGGCTCAAGGGCAGGCGCAGGGTGAAGCAGGTGCCCTGGCCTGGGGTGGAATGCACCTCCATCTGCCCTTTATGGTTGTTGGTGATGATGAAGTACGAGACCGAAAGGCCCAGGCCGGTGCCCTGGCCAATCTCCTTGGTGGTGAAGAACGGCTCGAAGGTGCGCTTGCGCACCGATTCGGGCATGCCGATGCCGTTGTCTTCCACCTGGATTTCGGCCCACGGCGGATTGAGGCGAGTGCGCAGGGTGATGCGACCGGGTTCGCTGGGTGCCGGGCGCTGATGGATGGCCTGGGCCGCGTTCTTCAGCAGGTTGAGCAGCACTTGTTCCAGCTCGTTGGCGGTGCAGGGCACGGGGCCGAGTTCGGGGTCGAACTGGCGGACGATGGCCTGGCCCTTGAAGTCGAAGCCCTCCGTCAGGTCGAAGTCGTTGCCGGCGATTTCCACCGCCTGGTCGATCAAGGCGGGCAGGTTGCAAGGCGCCAGTTGGCGGTTGCTGCGGCGGCTGAAACTGAGCATGTGGGTGACGATCTTCGCGGCCCGCGCGCCGGCTTGCTGGATGCCGTCGAGCAGTTGCGGCACTTCGCGGCTGTCCAGGTAGCGGTTGATGCTGGCCAGGTCGATGCCCAGTTCCTCGGCCTGTTCCTGATTGCGCGGTAGTTCCGGCGACAGGCGTCGACGAATGTTCTGCACGTTGTGCAGGATCGCGCCCAGCGGGTTGTTGATCTCGTGGGCCATGCCTGCCGCCAGCCCGCCGACCGAAAGCATCTTTTCCGACTGCACCATCATTTCTTCCAGCGACAGGCGCTGGGTGATGTCGTCGATGCGGATCACCACCCCGCGCCCGCCGCCTCCGGTCAGCGGGTAGAACGTGAGCGCGTAGTGGCGTGGCTCGTCGTCCTTGGGCCAAGTGACCCGCTCGACCTTCGCTACCCGGTGTTTTTCCACCGTCTCCTTGAGCTGTGGCAGGAATGGCTTGAGTGGCTCGAAAGCGATGAAGATGGGTTGGTTCAGCGCCTCGTCCAGCGGCGTTCCGGAAAGTACGGTGGCTTCCTGGTTCCATTGCGTGACGTAGAGCTGCTCGTCGAGGGCGATGAGTGCCGAAGGCATGGAGTCGATGATGCTGTTCAGGTAATTCTGGAAGCCTGTCAGCTTTTTCTCGATCTTGCTGCGTACCTGGACTTCCAGCTCCAGCTTGCGGTTGGTGTGGCGGGTCTCCTCGGCCAGGCCCTGGGCCTGGTCGAAGGCCGACTGGAACTCGTCGCGGGCACGCTTGAGCTGGTCTTCGCGCGCTTCGATACGCGACAGCATGGTGTTGAACGCCTCGGCAAGGCTGCCGATTTCGTCGTCGTTGCCACGTTGCGCACGCAGGGCGTAGCTCTCCTCGCGGGTCACCTGGCGCGAGAGCTCCTCGAGGCGGTTGATCGGCTGGGTGATCAGGCGCTTGATCTGGCGGGCGATGATCAGCCACAGCAGAATGCTGAACACCAGGATCGCCAGGCTGGCAGACAGGGTGCCGGTATAGAACGCAACCGGCAATTCGCTGCTGGCCACCAGCAGCAGGTGCGCGGGCGTGCTGCCTGGACGGGGCAAGGCGATCAGCTGGGTGCTGCGAAACTCGGTGAGGCGCCAGCCGTCGATGTTGCGGAAGCGCTTGGGCATGCTCAGTGGCTGGCCATGTTGTAGTTGGGCCAGCAGGCGCCCGTCGCTGGCATACACGGCGGCGGCGCGCAGCGGTGAATAGCTGTCGAGCTCCTTGAGCAAGGCACTGGCGGTTTCCGGGGTGTCGCTGGCGCGCGCGGAAAGCTGCGGGTTGGCGACCAATCGGCCGATGGTCTGCAGCGCCTGGGGAGCCATGCTTTCCTGGGTGATCCAGTAGGCGGCGCTGATGAAGGCCAGGTTGGCCACCAGCAGGATGGTGACCAGCAGCACCAGCAGGGCGGCCAGCAGTTTTTGCCCGACCGGGAGGTTTTCCAGGCGTTGGCGCAGGGTCATGGGCGAGGTGATGTCCGTGTCGGTGGGTGGGCAGCGTCAGTCGCTGGGCAGGTTGCGTGCCTGCAGGTTATCGACCAGGCGTTGGCGCAGGTGTTCCAGGCCAAGTGTCGCCAGGCCATGCCGGGCGGCAACGTCGCAGGCATGGCCAAGCAGGTAGTGCAGCTCGGTACGTCGGCCTGCGCGCACGTCCTGGTACATCGAAGAGTAGTTGGCCGCGGTCGCCACGATCACCCGTTGGACGTCATCGGCCAGGTTTTCGGCCGCTTGCGCTTGCCCGGCACTGCGCAGCAGGGTGCTCAGTTCCAGGCACAGTTCGTCGACTTCAAGCAGGTGACCAAGCAGCCCGCCATTCTTGCAGTCGTAAAGCACCGTCAGCGGGTTGATCGCGCAATTGAGTGCAAGCTTGCGCCACAGGCGGGTGAGTATGTCCAACGACCACTCGGCCGGGATGCCGGCCTCGCTCAGATCGCCGAACCATTCGGGGACGCCAGGATTGCCCGGATCGCCCAGCCAGTTGAAGCCCTGGCCGGCGAACCGCACCTGCCAGTCGCGCTCGCGAAACGCACCTTCGGTGCTGGAGGCGAAGATACAGCGGGCGTGGGGAGCCTGCTCGGCCACTTCATCCTGGCTGCCGAGGCCGTTCTGCAGCAGGACCAGCTCCGCACCTTCGGCCAGCCGTGGTGCGAGGCGCGCAACGGCTGGCGCGGCGTCGTAGGCCTTGCACGCCACCAGCAGGCGGTGGATGGGGCCTGCGCCCTCGCAGGTCTGCGCCGGGATGGCGAACTGTGTTGCCTGGTGCTGCTCGATCAGGGTCAGGCCGCCTTCGGCCTCATACGCTGCACGGCGCTGTTCGTCGCGCAGCACCAGGCGCACGGCCTTGCCCGCCCGTGCCAGGCGACAGGCCCAGAGGCTGCCGAGGCTGCCGGCGCCGAGAATATGCCAGGTGCTGCTCATCTGCGTTTCGCAACCCGTTATAATGAGCCCGCATTTTAACCATCAAACCCGACGCGCTCCATCTTCAAGCCGAGCGCGCTTTTATTTTATGGAGAACAACCATGCCTTCGTTCGACGTGGTATCGGAACTGGACAAGCACGAAGTGCAGAACGCGGTCGAAAACGCCATCAAGGAGCTCGATCGCCGCTACGACCTCAAGGGCAAGGGCAGCTTCGAGTTCAAGGACAAGGAGCAGACCGTGATGCTCACTGCCGAAGCCGAATTCCAGCTCGAGGCGATGATCGAAATCCTGCGCCTGGCGCTGGTCAAGCGCAAGATCGACGTCAAGTGCCTGGAAACCAAGGATCCCTATGCTTCCGGCAAGGAAATGAAACAGGAAGCCAAGTTCCGCGAGGGCATCGACAAGGAGCTGGCGAAGAAGATCGTCGCCCACATCAAGGATGCCAAGCTCAAGGTCCAGGCCGCCATTCAGGGCGAACAGGTGCGGGTCACCGGCAAGAAGCGCGATGACCTGCAGGAAGCCATCGCGGCCCTGCGCGCCAAGGAATTTGACATGCCGCTGCAGTTCAACAACTTCCGCGACTGATTCTGCGGGGCAGGAACCTTGATGGCACACCAATGTCCATCGCTTCCTGCGACCGCTGAATGTCCGGCGGTCTGCTTTACTGTGCACGTGTCGTTCGACATCAGGAGATGAACATGGATTTGAACGCTGAAGTCGATCAACTGGTACGCCAGTCCGAGACTTGGATTCCCTTGATCATGGCGTACGGCAGTCGTTTGTTGCTGGCGCTGCTGACCCTGGCGATCGGCTGGTGGATCACCAACAAGATCAGTGATCGATTGGCCAGGCTCGTCGGCTTGCGGGTAGCTGACCCGGCGTTGCAGGGTTTCATCCGCACGCTATCCAACATCGTGCTCAAGGTGATGCTGGCGATCAGCGTGGCGTCGATGATCGGCATCGAAACCACCTCGTTCGTCGCGGCCATGGGTGGTGCCGTGCTGGCCATCGGCCTGGCCTTGCAGGGCAGCCTGGCAAACTTTGCCGGTGGCGTGCTGATCCTGCTGTTCCGCCCGTTCCGCATCGGCGACTGGATCGAGGCCCAGGGTGTGAGCGGCACCGTCGACAGCATCCAGATCTTCCACACCGTGCTGCGTAGCGGTGATAACAAGACGGTCATTCTGCCTAACGGCACCTTGTCCAACGGCATCATCGTCAACACCAACCGCCAGCCGACGCGCAAGGTCGTGTTCGACGTGGGCGTGGACTACGAGGCCGACCTGCAGAAGGCGCGCAACGTGCTGCTGGAGCTGGCGCAGGATCCTCGGGTGCTGCCCGACCCAGCGCCTCAGGCGGTGGTTGCAACGCTTGGTGACAGTTCGATCACCGTGTCGCTGCGCCTGTGGACCAAGACTGCCGACTACTGGGACGTGATGTTCATGCTCAATGAGCAGGCGCGGGATCGCCTGAAGGCCGAGGGGATCGACATTCCCTTCCCGCAGCGGGTGATTCGCGTGGTGCAGGAGACTGCCGCGCAGTAACCTGCACTGCAAAACAGGGCCCCTACAGGGGCCCTTGTTTTTTACGCCTTACACTTGTTCACAGCCAAAGCCGACGATTTCTGGCATATAGCCTGACCCCTCCTGTCTGCACCCGAAACGCCATCATGAAACCATTGTTGTATATCACCCCTCTGCGGGCCCTGTTGTTTGGTCTGACCCTCGCCCTGTTCGAACTGCTGACCTACCTGGCCAGCGATGCCGTCATGCCTGCCATGCCGGTGGTGGTCGACGATCTCAAGGCCAGCCCTGAATTCATTCCCCATGCCCTGAACCTCTACCTGCTCGGTGGCGTAGTGCTGCAGTGGCTGATCGGCCCGCTGGCCGACCGCTATGGCCGCCGTCCACTGCTGCTGACCGGCTGCGCCTTCTTTGGTGTGGCATGCCTTGCGACCTTCTGGGTGCATGACATCGGCCTGTTCAATCTGCTGCGCCTGCTGCAGGGCATTGGCCTGGGCTTCGTGGTGACGGTGAGCTATCCGGCGCTCAACGAGGCGTTCAGCGAGGCCGACGCGGTGCGCATGATGGCGCTGCTGGCCAACATTGCGTTGCTTTCGCCGTTGCTCGGGCCGCTGGTGGGGACGTTGATGCTGCAGTGGCTCGACTGGCGCTGGCTGTTCGTCGCCTTCGCAGTGGGCGCGGTGCTGTGCTGGGGGCTGCTGTATCGCCTGATGCCTGAAACCCTCGGGGTCGAGCGCCGTGATGGCTCGCGCCTGGCCTTCACGCCCATTCACCTGTTGCCCTTGCTGGCCGGTTACGCGCAGTTGCTGGGCAACCGTCGTTTTGTGGCTGGCAGCGCGGCGTTGGGTTTGGTGGGCTTGCCGCTGATCGGCTGGATCGGCCTGTCGCCGGTCCTGCTGATCCATGACGAGGGGCTGAGCACCCTGGAATACGCGCTGTGGCAGCTGCCGGTGTTCGGCGGGCTGATCCTCGGCAACCTGATCATCAACCGCATTGCGGATCGTTATCCGCTGCCCGCGCTGGTGCGCGGTGCCCTGTGGCCGTATCTGGCCGGGTTGTGCCTGATGGTGCTGGTGACCTGGCTGTATCCGACCGTGACCAGCGTGGTTGCCGGGATGTCGCTCTATGCACTGGGCCTGGGTGTGGCCAACGCGGTGCTGTACCGCATGACGCTGTTCTCCAGTGAGCAGAGCAAGGGGTTGGTGTCGGCGATGCTGGGAATGATCACCATCGCCCTGCTGGGGCTGGGTGGCGCGGTGTTGGCGATGTTGGGCGCAGGGGCGAGCCTGTTGCATTTTGCCTTGGGCGCAGGGATTGCCGGGGCGCTGGCGCTATGGCCGTTGTGGTTAGTGGTGGGCGGTCGGCCTGGGGAAGGGGCTGTCGTTCAGTAGGTTTGAAAACGGCGTCGTCCTTTTCGCGGGCAAGTCGGGGCGCCGAACCGCCGCTCCCACAGGTACACCACTGCTCTTGAAACCCGTGGTGTACCTGTGGGAGCGGCGGTTCGGCGCCCCGACTTGCCCGCGAAAAGGACGACTCGATTGTCAGGGCTGCTCGGTCACCGAGCTTTCCGCCTGCGCCTGCTTGCCCCGTCCCACTTCCTGGCGCCAGTGCAGGGCGATCAGGATCAGCGTGGGGACACCTAGCAGGGCGGTGATCATGAAGAAGTTGTGATAGCCGAATTTCTCCACCATCACCCCCGAATAGCCGCCGATCAGCCGCGGCAGCAACAGCATGATCGAGCTGAGCAGCGCGTACTGGGTCGCCGAGAACTTCAGGTTGGTCAGACTCGACAGGTAGGCGACGAACGCTGAGGTCGCCATGCCCGAGCTGAAGTTGTCCAGCGAGATGGTCACCACCAGCATTTCCAGGTTCGGCCCCATGTCGGCCAGCATCACGAACAGGATGTTGGTGGCCGCAGAGGCCACGCCGCCGATGAACAGGATCGGCAATATACCGAAGCGTACGATCAGCAGACCGCCAACACCGGCGCCGACCAGGGTCATGATCAGGCCGAAGATCTTGCTGACGCTGGCGATCTGGTCCTTGGTGAAGCCCATGTCGATATAGAACACGTTGGCCATCACGCCCATCACGGTGTCCGACATCCGGTAGGTGGCAATCAGCCCCAGCAGCAGCAAGGCCTGCCAGCGGTAGCGGACGATGAAGTCGTTGACCGGCGTGAGCACCGGCGCCAGGCCGCGACGGCCCATGGAAGACAGGCAGGCCCAGGTCAGCAGTGCATAGAGGATCAGGCGCAGGAAGGCGCGGTCCTCGAGCAGCAGGTCGAGCATGGTCGAGTCGCCGAACACCACGCTGGCCCAGTCGGTGTTGAACATCTGGGTGAAGCTGGCAGGCACTGAGACCAGCAGGACGATCAGCACGAACACTGACACCAGTTGGTGCATCAGCCCGTAGCGTGCCGCTGACAGTTGGGTGCGCAGCGGCACCGCGGGCTCGCGCATCACCAGCGTGGTGAACAATGCCGGCAACATGAGGATGCCGAACAGCACGTAGGTACCGGTCCAAGCCTTGTGCAGGTAGCTGAAACCGGTGGAACCGAACCATTCGGCGAAGAACAGTGCACCTGCAGTAGCGAGCAGCGCGGCAACCCGGTAGCCAGCCATGTAGCTGGCGGCCAGGGCGGCCTGGCGCTGGTCGTCGGCGATTTCCAGGCGATAGGCGTCGACGGCGATGTCCTGGGTGGCCGAGGCGAAGGCTACCAGCACCGCGAGGGCGATCAGCCACGACAGGTGTTTCTGTGGGTCGCACAGCCCCATGCCGATCAGCCCGATGACGACCAGGACCTGCGACAGCAGCAGCCACGAGCGACGCCGTCCCATGCCGCCGAGCAGTGGCAGGCGCCATTGGTCGAGCAGGGGCGACCAGACCCATTTGAACGCGTAGGCCAGACCGATCAGGCTGGCGTAGCCGATGGTCTCACGGGCTACACCCGCCTCGCGCAACCAGACCGAGAGCGTGGAGAACACCAGCATGTAGGGCATGCCGGCGGCGAAGCCGAGCAACAAAAGCACCAGGGTAGACGGGCTGGCATAGGCAGCGAGCGCAGCGCGCCAGGTTTTACGGGGCATGGGCCAACATCTGCCTCAAGTTTGCGAAAACAAAGCGCGCACTCTAACCGCTGTGCTCCATTGCGCGCCAGCCATGGCGCGACATATCCACTCGATTATTGGCCACATTCACGCCCTCCGCGCGCAGCCTGGCGCGTTGTTCGTCGCCCGACGGCGTACCCAGTGGCAGGCTCAGGCGGCCACCGGCCCCGAGCACCCGATGCCACGGCAGGCGCGTGTTGGCCGGCAATTGCCCCAGGGTGCGGCCGACCCAGCGTGCGGCGCGGCCAAGACCCGCCAGTTCGGCGAGCTGGCCATAGCTGACGACCTTGCCTTCCGGAATCTGGCCCAGGACCGAATAAAGCGCCATTCGTCGGGCTTCGGGATCGTCAGGGTGCGGAATCGATTGATCAGACATCAGGCAATTCCTGATCTGAAGGTGGAAATAGACAAGTTGTTGTACGAAATGAGAATTGAACTCGTAGGCATAGGCCCGGTCTGTCCTTGCTCTGGTCGTGGGTATCCGGATAATGCCCGACTTTTTTTGTCCAACCGAACGCAAATTCTGCCTATGTATTCTAGAGCCTTGCTGTGCCTGTTCGCTGCTTCCCTCTCTGCGCCCGCGCTGGCTGATACCGTCTGGATGAAGAACGGTGATCGTCTGAGTGGCAAGATCAAGGTCTTCGACGGCGGCAAGCTGCTGCTGGAAACTCCCTATGGCGGCAGTATCGCGCTGGACTGGAAACAGGTTCAGACACTCGAGAGCGATCAGGAACTGCTGGTCAAACAGGATGCCTACTCGGGCGAGAAGGCCAAGTCGCTCAAGGCCGCCGAGCCTGGCAAGGTGACCCTGGCCAACGGTGAGGCGCCCAAGACCGTGGAGCTTGCCAGCATCGAGCAGATCATGAAGCCGCGCCCGCTGGTCGAGGACTTCCTGTGGAAAGGTAATGTCGACCTGGCGCTGGACTACAAGCGTGCCGAAAACGACACCGATGACTACGATGTCAGCTTCAAGACCACCGCACGTCACGGTCGCTGGCGGCACAACGCCGAAGGCGAGTACAACCGCGAAACCAAGGACGACGTCACCACCACCAACAACTGGAGCGCCGAGTACGCGCTGGACCGTTTCCTCACCGAAAAATGGTTCTGGCAGGGACGTCTGGAATACAAGCGTGACCAGATCGAGAATCTGGCGCGCCAGCGTACCGTCGGTACTGGCCCGGGCTATCAGTTCTGGGACGACGAGCTGGGCGCGTTCTCGCTCGGTTCGCTGATCAACCGCACCGACTACGAATACCGCGACGGCGGCAAGGATAACTTCTATTCGGCAGCGGTGAAGTGGGACTACAACCGCTACCTGATCGGCAAGAAGGTCGAGTTCTTCACCACCGGGGAGCTGGGCAAGCCCTTCGGTTCGGTCGCCGATTACTCGCTGGATGCCGAGATGGGCCTGCGCTACAAGGTGACCGAGTGGGCCTCGCTCAACCTCAAGGCCGAGAAGGACCTGATCAAGGGCACCAGCGACAGCGACCTGGACAAGACCCGCTACACCGCAGGTTTCGGTGTGGCCTGGTAAGACCGCTCGCGTGGGGCTGTACAGCGCTCCTGTGGCAGGCGGCGGTGATAATGATTATCTTGTCACCCATCCAGTCCGCTGCCCCAGGAGTTTCCCGTGAGTACCAACGCCATCCGCCCCGCCCGGGAACTGCTGCTCGAAGAATACCGCGGCGTGCTCTCGACCCTGTCCAAGTCCATGCCCGGCTTCCCCTTCGGTTCGGTGGTGCCTTATTGCCTGGACGCCCAAGGGCACCCGCTGATCCTCATCAGCCGTATCGCCCAGCACACCCATAACCTGCAGAAAGACCCCAAGTGCTCGCTGCTGGTGGGCGAGCGTGACGCCGAAGACGTGCAGGCGGTGGGCCGCCTGACAGTGATGGCCGAGGCGCGCAAGCTGACCGACCAAGCCGCCATCGAAGCGGCTGCTGCGCGCTATTACCGATACTTCCCGGATGCCAGCAACTACCACAAGGCCCACGATTTCGATTTCTGGGTGCTGGAACCTGTGCGCCATCGCTACATCGGTGGTTTCGGCGCAATCCACTGGCTCGACGAGGTCACCTTGGCCAACCCATTCGCCGGAGGCGCAGAAGCCAGCATGATCGAGCACATGAACAGCGATCATGCCAACGCCATCGCCCATTACGTCGAGCTCACCGGTCTGCCGCGCAGTGCACCGGCCGAGATGGTCGGCATCGACAGCGAGGGCATGCACCTGCGCATCGGCCAGGCAATTCACTGGCTGGCCTTCCCGAATACTTGCAATACGCCGACACAAGTGCGCGAGGCCTTGGTATTGCTGGCGCGCGCCGACCAGTGGCCGGCTGCGGCGAAAGTCGAGGGTTGAAATCGCGAGCAGTTGCATCCATCTGAGGTCCTATTGGAAGGTTCTCTTCCGTCGAGGAATCCTTGATGCGTGCTTTTCTACTGCTGTTCCTGATTTTTCCGGTGCTGGAGTTGTTCGTCTTCGTCAAAGTCAGCGCCGCCATCGGTTTCTTCCCGGCGCTGCTGCTGATCATCGCCGGTTCCGCCCTCGGCCTGCTGGTCATGCGCCTGGCAGGTCTTGCAACGGCGCTGCGCGCCCGTGAAAGCCTGCAGCGCGGCGAACTGCCCGCCGAGGACATGTTCCAGGGCCTGATGCTGGCTGTGGGTGGTGGCCTGCTGCTGCTGCCGGGTTTCATCAGCGACGTGCTGGGCCTGCTGTGCCTGTTGCCATTCACCCGTTATCTGGTGGCGCGCAAGTTGCGCCAACGGGCCGAGGCCCAGGCCACGCGCCAACGGGCGTTCCAGGATGATCCGTTCAACGGGCAGCCGCGCGATGGCGGCCATCGTCCGAACGTGATCGAGGGCGAGTACGAGCGCCGCGATAAATGATCGATAAATGACCCAGGGGGGCCGCTATGCGGCCCCTGCTTTTTTTCGGCCTGTGTACACAGATTAAAAAAATTCCATGGCAAGCCTTGTAATCGAATCGGGCGGCCTCATGTATGTGTCACCGCAAGGTTTCTGGTGGCGACACCAGACATGACACGCGGGGTTCGCAGGCCGCGAGCCCCCACCGGCAACGCCGGATAGCCTCAACCCGCCGGTGTCGACACCGGCCGATGAAAACCACAATTTGGGAGAGATCGACAATGAAGCTTCGTCCTCTGCATGACCGCGTCGTCATCCGTCGCAGCGAAGAAGAATCGAAAACCGCTGGCGGTATCGTCCTGCCGGGTTCGGCCGCTGAAAAACCAAACCGCGGCGAAGTCGTCGCCGTTGGCACCGGTCGCGTCCTGGACAACGGCGAAGTGCGCGCGCTGGCCGTGAAAGTGGGTGACAAAGTGGTTTTCGGCCCTTACTCGGGCAGCAACACCGTGAAAGTCGATGGCGAAGACCTGCTGGTGATGGCCGAGAACGAAATCCTCGCCGTCATCGAAGGCTGATTTCCCCGATTTCCCTGCTAAAGAATTCCAAGGATTAAACGATCATGGCTGCTAAAGACGTAAAATTCGGCGATTCCGCCCGCAAGAAAATGCTCGTTGGTGTCAACGTTCTGGCTGACGCTGTCAAGGCTACCCTCGGCCCGAAAGGCCGTAACGTTGTCCTGGCCAAGAGCTTCGGCGCTCCAACCATCACCAAAGACGGTGTTTCGGTTGCCAAGGAAATCGAACTGAAGGACGCCTTCGAGAACATGGGCGCCCAGCTGGTCAAGGAAGTTGCTTCCAAGGCCAACGATGCTGCCGGCGACGGCACCACCACCGCTACCGTTCTGGCTCAGGCCATCGTCAACGAAGGCCTGAAGGCCGTCGCTGCCGGCATGAACCCGATGGACCTCAAGCGCGGTATCGACAAGGCCACCGCTGCCGTCGTCGCCGAGCTGAAGAACCTGTCCAAGCCATGCGCCGACTCCAAGGCCATCGCTCAGGTCGGCACCATCTCTGCCAACTCCGACAGCTCCATCGGTGAAATCATCGCCGAAGCCATGGAAAAAGTCGGTAAAGAAGGCGTGATCACCGTTGAAGAAGGCTCGGGCCTGGAAAACGAACTGTCCGTCGTAGAAGGCATGCAGTTCGACCGTGGCTACCTGTCGCCGTACTTCATCAACAAGCCTGACACCATGGTTGCCGAGCTCGAAAGCCCGCTGCTGCTGCTGGTCGACAAGAAGATCTCGAACATCCGCGAACTGCTGCCGGTTCTGGAAGCTGTCGCCAAGTCGGGCCGTCCGCTGCTGATCGTCGCCGAAGACGTCGAAGGCGAAGCCCTGGCTACTCTGGTGGTCAACAACATGCGCGGCATCGTCAAGGTTGCTGCGGTCAAGGCCCCAGGCTTTGGCGACCGCCGCAAGGCCATGCTGCAGGACATCGCCGTCCTGACCGGCGGCCAGGTCATCTCCGAGGAAATCGGCCTGACCCTGGAAACCACCACCCTGGAGCACCTGGGCAACGCCAAGCGCGTCATCCTGTCCAAGGAAAACACCACCATCATCGACGGTGCTGGCGTTGACGCCGACATCGAAGCACGCGTCAAGCAGATCCGTGCCCAGATCGAAGAGACTTCCTCGGACTACGACCGTGAGAAGCTGCAAGAGCGTCTGGCCAAGCTGGCTGGCGGTGTTGCCGTGATCAAGGTCGGTGCTGGCACCGAAGTCGAGATGAAAGAGAAGAAAGCCCGCGTTGAAGACGCCCTGCACGCTACCCGTGCAGCCGTTGAAGAAGGCGTGGTGCCTGGCGGTGGTGTTGCCCTGGTTCGCGCCCTGGCAGCCATTGCCGAGCTCAAAGGCGACAACGAAGACCAGAACGTCGGTATCTCCCTGCTGCGTCGCGCTGTCGAAGCGCCGCTGCGTCAGATCACTGCCAACGCCGGCGACGAGCCAAGCGTTGTGGCCGACAAGGTCAAGCAGGGTTCGGGCAACTACGGCTACAACGCCGCGACCGGCGAGTACGGCGACATGATCGAGATGGGCATCCTGGACCCAGCCAAGGTCACCCGTTCGGCGCTGCAAGCCGCTGCTTCGATCGGTGGTCTGATGATCACCACCGAGGCCATGGTTGCTGACCTGCCGGAAGACAAGCCAGCTGCTGGCGGCATGCCAGACATGGGCGGCATGGGTGGCATGGGCGGCATGATGTAAGCCAGCCCTGGCCCCTAGCTGCATGAAAAAGCCCCGCCTTGTGCGGGGCTTTTTCATGGGCGCTTGTCAGACCTGCGTCGACTCAGGCAATGCCGCGCTCAGCCACGGTCACCCGCGCCATTCCCCTGCGATAGAGCACCAGGTAATAGCAGCCCAATCCGATCAACCAGCAGAACACTGCGGTCCAGACGTTGTGCGAGAGAAAGTGCGCGCCCTGCATCATCCGGCCTATCGACAGCACCACCCCGACACCCGCCGCGAGGGCAAACGCACCTCGCGCCAGGCGAGGCTTGCGGTCGCGCAGCACGAAGAACAATGCGAACAGGCTGAAACCGGTCGCCGCATGGCCGCCGGGCCAGCAGAGCCCTGGTTTGTCGGTCGCTGGTCGTGCTTCGAGCAGTTTGCTGTAGGTTTCCTTGCCGCCAAACTGGGTCAGGCTCCAAGGGCACTGTACTGCAGTCAGTTGCTTTAGCGGCGTGACAAAGCCCGTGGACAGGCCCAGGGCCAGCACCAGGCAACCCAGTTCGCGACGCCAGTTACCCAGCCGTGACCAGAAGAAACTGGCGATGAACGCCACCACCGCCAGCAGCCCGACACCGATCACCGCCTGCTTGACGCGGTCATGCAGGATGGTCTCGAGGAAGTAGCTATGGCGCCCGATGAACTGACCCACCGACGGATCGAACATCAGGTTGGCCACGTCCATGTCCAGCGATGTGGCCTCGAGCAGCAGCAGAACCAGCGCGGTAGCCAGGGGGATGCCAAGGTACAGCCAGGGGTTGATCGGGCGGGGGCGGGCGGTGTGCATGAAGGCTCCACAGGCAAGGGGAAGGCATGAAAGATCGGGCATTTTCGGTCCGTTGCTATGCTGTGTGCGTGAAGGATCAGTGAAAAAAGCGTCAGTTGCGCTGTTTTTCCACCAAGGCTGGCGATGCCTGGCCAATGGCCGTAAGCTGCGCCTGCCGCGCACACCGAAGCGCCGCACAGGAGACCTTGATGCGCATTCTACTGGTTGAAGACAACCGCGATATCCTCGCCAACCTGGCTGATTACCTGGGCATGAAAGGCTATACCGTCGACTGTGCCCAGGACGGCCTGTCGGGTCTGCACCTGGCCGCGACCGAACACTATGACCTGATCGTCCTCGATATCATGCTGCCCGGTATCGATGGCTACACCCTGTGCAAGCGCCTGCGCGAAGACGCCCGCCGCGACACCCCGGTGATCATGCTGACCGCCCGCGACCAGCTTGACGATCGCCTGCAGGGCTTCCGCTCGGGGGCCGACGATTACCTGCTCAAGCCTTTCGCCCTGTCCGAGTTGGCCGCGCGCATCGAGGCGGTACTGCGTCGCGCCCAGGGCGGTGGTCGGCGTACGCTGCAGGTGGCAGACCTGAGCTACGACCTCGACACGCTGGAAGTCACCCGTCAGGGCAAACTGCTCAAACTCAACCCGGTCGGCCTGAAGTTGCTGGCGGTGCTGATGCAGAAGAGCCCGCACGTGCTGCGCCGCGAAGTCCTCGAGGAAGCCCTGTGGGGCGACGACTGCCCCGACAGCGACAGCTTGCGCAGCCATGTCCATCAACTGCGCCAGGTGATCGACAAACCGTTCGAAAAGCCCCTGCTGCATACCGTCCATGGCGTCGGCTATCGCCTCGCCGAGGGTCGCGATGGAGTTTAAGCAGAGCCTTGCCCAACGCATCATCATTGCCTTTGCACTGATGAGCGCACTGGTTGCCGGTGCGTTTGCCTTCGGTATCGTCGCCACTGTTCACCTGGTCGAAGAGCGTCTGATTTCCTCGGTGCTGGGGGGCGATCTGCAGCGCCTGCTGCGCATGGACAGCGTCAGTGACTGGAGCCATCGCCCGCGCCCTGACCAGTTGTTCTACTTCAGCGGTGGTCGCGATGATTTTGAGTTGCCCAAGGACCTGCGGCATCTCGATGCCGGGTTCCACGAAGTGTTCCGTGACCAGCTCTCCTACCACGCCATGGTCGAGGTCGTGGACGGTCGTCACTATGTACTGTTGCAGGACCAGAGCGATTTCGAGGAGCGCGAGCGGGTGCTGTTCGCCGTGGTGGTCGTGGGCTTCCTGCTCAGCCTGGTGCTGGCGGCCTTCCTTGGCTGGTTGCTGGCGCGACGGGTCATGGCGCCAGTGATTCGCCTGGCGCGGCAAGTCCGCCATCGTGACCAGTTGCTCGGGTTGGCGCCGCCGCTGGCGCCGGACTATGCCGCCGACGAAGTGGGGCAGTTGGCGGTGGCTTTCGACGACACCCTGGGCCGCTTGCGCGATGCGCTGACCCGCGAGCGACTGTTCACCAGCGATGTCAGCCATGAACTGCGCACCCCACTGATGGTGCTGGCAACCTCCTGCGAACTGCTGATGGAGAACACCGGCCTGGACAGCCGGTCACGTGCCCAGGTGGAACGGATCGCCCGCGCCACCGAGGAGATGCGCGAGCTGGTCAAGACCTTCCTCATGCTGGCCCGGGCCCAGCGTGACGAAGGCGCGGTGGCCTCGAGGGCCAGCCTGCGCGAGGTGGCTGATGACCTGATCGGCGTCTGGCGCGATACCATCGAGCAGAAGGGCCTGACGCTTTACTACGATGGCCGTGTCAGTGCCAGCCCGACCTTGTACAACGCCACCTTCCTGCAATCGGTGATGGGCAACCTGCTGCGCAACGCAGCGCATTACACCGATACCGGTTATATCCGCCTGAGCCTGGAGGCTCATGGTTTCAGTGTCGAAGACAGTGGCGTGGGCATTCCCGAGGAACAGCGCGAGGCAATGTTCAAACCTTTCGTGCGCGGTGACGAGCGGCGTGGCGAAGGGCTCGGCCTGGGGCTTTCACTGGTGCAGCGGATCTGTGACGACCAAGGCTGGCGCGTGACCCTGACCGCCACCTCGCCCCACGGCTGCCGCTTCCAGGTGGACCTGAGCCAGGGCACCGCGCTGTCGCATGAGCAGGAAACCGATGCCACGTTGCAGTAGAAATCGGGGCAGTACTACGGCCCCGATACAGAATGTTGTGTAATGCTTCGTAAGAATTAACCCTTTCGTGTGACAGTTTTTTCACATGGCGATGACCTGATGCCAACGCTTGCCCACCTAATGTGGTCGGCATTGAGTCAGGAGATGTCCCATGCGTAGCCCTATCAAACTCGAGTTTTCCGAAAAGTACGATCAGCAGCACGCCCGTGAGTACTTCATCAAGCATCAGGATGGCCTGGCCCGTCGCCTTTCCCACACCCGTGACGAGCAGCTTGCTCGCCGCGCCCTGACGCTCGCCGGTGAGCCGGGCCTGGTACTCGACCTGCCATGCGGCGCCGGCCGTTTCTGGCCTTTGCTGGCAGAAAAACCCAACCGCGTGATCATTGGCGCCGACAATTCCGCCGCGATGATCGAGACAGCTTGTGCGTCGCAACCGCCAGCCGTGGTCGAGCGGGTACGCCCCTTGCAGACCTCAGCCTTTGCCATCGACCTGCCGGACAACTCGGTAGACAGCATTTTCTGCATGCGATTGTTCCACCACATCGGTGATCCGGCCCATCGCAAGACAATTCTTTCTGAATTTCAAAGAGTTAGCCGCGATAGTGTGATCCTGTCGTTGTGGGTGGATGGCAATTTCAAGGCATGGCGTCGCAAGAAGCTCGAACAACGACGCAGCGCCAAGGCGGAGCAGGACAGTTACCAGAATCGCTTTGTGTTACCTGCTGCTACGGTTGAAGAAGAATTTGTGACAGCAGGCTTCAGGATTCAGGAACGTCTCGACTTCCTGCCGTTCTATGCCATGTGGCGAGTCTATGTATTGCGAAAGGGGTGAGGGATCCATGGCAACAACTCAGGGGCAGGTGTCGCAATTCGACTTCTACTGGCAACAGCAGGGGGAATGGGTCGAGGAGCCCAATCAGCGACGTGGCGGCGAAAGTGGCGTGCAACGCCTGGATGATGGCAACGGCCACCTGCTCTATGCCAAGCGCCAGGTCGGGCACATCTACCGCAGCCTGCTGCATCCTTTTGGTCGGCCCACGGTGTTGCGAGAGCTGGACGCCCTGAACAGTTTCGAGCAGTTGGGGGTTCGGGTGCCGCGCATCGTCTTTGCTGGTGCCGAGCGCGACGCCGAGCACCAATGGCGGGCACTGCTGGTCAGTGAAGCGCTGGATGGATTCGTCGATCTCGACACCTGGCACGCCCAGGGCGCCCGTGAGCATTACCCGCAGGTGCTGCATGAGCGCATGCTCAAGGACCTGGCTGACAATCTGGCGCGGATGCATCTGGGCCACTGGCAGCACGGCTGCCTGTACGGCAAGCATGTGTTCGTCAAGGTGAGCGGCGAAGGCGAGCAGGCGCGGGCCGAAGTGGCTCTGCTTGACCTGGAGAAGTGCCGCCGCCGCATCAGTTGCCAGCGCGCGGCCTACAACGACCTGCGCCAGCTGCGCCGCCATTCGTCGTTCAATGAAGCGGAGTGGCAAACCTTGCTCTACTTTTATGAGAGGGCGTTTGGCAGCGCTGTCAAAGGGTTAGGTCGATGAAACTAGAAATAGCTCGAGCTTTGTTCCTGGTGGCCGCGCTTGGCGTGACCAGCGTGGCCGTGGCGGCCTGGGAGGTGCCACGGCCGACCGTGTTCAGCAAGAGCGACGCGGCGGGTCAGTGTGCCACACCGAGGGTGACAAAGCCGGAGCAGGCGCAGGCCCAGGCTCAGCCGGATCATGACCTGCTGTTGTTCCTGTTTGGGATGCGCCAGGGGCTGCGGCCGTTTGGTTGAGCCATCTAACACAAGGCCCCGCAGAAGCGGGGCCTTGTTGTTTCTGGCTAATGGGTTTGTCGTCTTTCCGGGCGTGGGGTTGTGCCGTCCATCCCTTGGCGCTCGTCCGCCACCGTCCGATGCGCCAGCAAGGTGTACACGCAGGGCAGTACGAACAAGGTAAACAGCGTGCCGATCGACATGCCGGTGGCAATCACGATACCGATGTCGAACCGGCTCACTGCGCCGGCACCCGTTGCCAGGATCAGTGGCACCATGCCGAATACCATTGCAGCGGTGGTCATCAGCACCGGCCGTAGACGGATCGCCGCGGCTTCCTCGATCGCCTCGCGCACCCCCAGGCCCTTTTCCTCGCGCAGCTGGTTGGCGAACTCGACGATCAGGATGCCGTGCTTGCTGATCAGCCCGATCAATGTCACCAGCCCGACCTGGGTGTAGATGTTCATGCTCGAGACGCCGAGAAACAGCGGCAGCAGTGCGCCACAGATCGACAGCGGCACGGTCACCAGAATCACCAGTGGATCGCGGAAGCTTTCGAACTGTGCGGCCAGCACCAGGAAGATGATCGCCAGGGCCAGACCGAAGGTCACCCACAGGGCACTGCCTTCCTGGACGAACTGCCGCGCGGCGCCGGCATAGTCGAAGGCAAAGCCCTCCGGCGCCTCCTCGCGGGCGATGTTGCGGATGGTATCCAGCGCCTCGCCCATGCTGACCATAGGTACGCCCTGGATGATCGCCGAGTTCAACTGCTGGAACTGGTTGAGCTGGCGTGGTCGGGCACGTTCGCTGAGGGTGATCAGGGTCGACAGGGGCAATAACTGGCCCTGATCGTTCTTCACGTAATAGTTGTTCAGCCAGCCGGCGTTGTCGCGGTAGGCCCGTTCGACCTGGGCGATCACCTTGTAGCTGCGCCCTTCGAGGGTGAAACGGTTGATCTCCGCCTCGCCCAGCAGGGTGGCCAGCGTTCCACCGAGGGTGTCCATCGACACCCCCATCTGCGCCGCCTTGGCCCGGTCGATATCGACCACCACTTCGGGCTTGTCGAAGGCCAGGTCGATGTCGAGGAAGGCGAACTTGCCCGAGGCCTGGGCGCGCTCCTTGATGCGCTGGGCCACCTCCAGCAGGGCAGGGTAGTCGCCTGCGGTGTTGAGCACGAACTGGAACGGCAGGCCTTCGCCAGTACCCGGCAACGATGGCAGGTTGAAGCCGAAGATCTGCAGCCCGCCTATGTCCTCGAGCTTGGCCTGCACCAGCGGCAGCAGTTGCATCTGCGTACGTTCGCGCTCGTTCCAGGGCTTGAGCAGAAAACCGCCAATGCCGCTTTGTACCCCATTGAAACCGTTGATCTGGAACGAGGAGTAATACTCGGGGAAGGTCTTGAACAGTGGTGTGAAACGGTCGGTATAGGCGTTGAGGTAATCCAGGTTGGCCGGCTGCGGCGAGCTGCTCATCATGAAGATCACCCCCTGGTCTTCATTGGGCGCCAGCTCGTTCTGGGTGAACTTGAGCAGTACCGGGATCAGGCACAGGATGATCACGGCGAAGACGATGACCACCGGGCGGCTGTCGAGGGTGCCGTGCAGCAGGCGCTGGTAACGCACTTTCAGGCGCTCGAAGATCTGGTCCAGGCGATGGGCCAGGCCTTTCTCGCTCTGCTCGGGGCGCAGCAGCAGGGCGCACATCATCGGTGACAGGGTCAGGGCCACGATTCCGGAGATCACCACCGCACCCGCCAGGGTCAGGGCGAACTCCTTGAACAGCGCGCCGGTCAGCCCGGTGAGGAAGCCGATCGGTGCGTACACCGCCGCTAGGGTGATGGTCATCGACACCACCGGCATGGCGATTTCCCGCGCGCCTTCGAGGGCGGCGTCGAACGGCGTCTTGCCCTCCTCGATATGGCGGTGGATGTTCTCCACCACGACGATCGCGTCGTCCACCACCAGGCCGATGGCCAGCACCATGGCCAGCAAGGTCAGCAGGTTCAGCGAATACCCCATCATCTGCATGAAGAACAGCACGCCGATCATCGACAGCGGGATGGTGATCACCGGGATCAGCACCGAGCGCAGCGCACCGAGGAACAGGAACACCACGACGATGACGATCAGCACCGCTTCGCCGAGGGTCTTGATCACTTCATCGATGGAGGCCTGAATGAACAGCGTGGCGTCGTAGGCGATGGAGACTTTCAGTGCCGAGGGCAACTGGCTTTGCAGGTCCGGCATGATTCGCCGCACCTCCTTGATCACCTCCAGCGGGTTGGCCGAAGGCGTGGCCTTGATGCCGATATAGACAGACGGGATGCCGTCGAAGGAACTGACCGTGTCGTAGTTCTCCGCGCCCATCTCGATGCGCGCCACATCGCCGAGCAGCACACGACTGTCGCCGACGGTCTTGACCGGCAGGGCGGCGAAGGCTTCGGCGGACTTCAGTTCGGTGGTGGCATTGACGCTGGTGACCACGTATTCGCCTTTCACCTCGCCGGCGGCAGCCAGGAAGTTGTAGCGGCGCACCGCGCTGGTGACATCGGTGGCCGAAAGGCCGAACCCGGCCAGCTTCACCGGGTCGACCCAGATGCGCATGGCGAACACCTGGTTGCCGAGGATTTCGGCTTCGGCCATGCCTGGCAGGGTCGCAAGCTTGGGCTGGATGACCCGTGACAGGTAGTCGGTGATCTGCGGGTTGCTCATCTCGCTGCTGTAGAAGCTGATGTACATCAGCGCCGAGGCATCGGCGGCTTCCTTGCTCAGGACCGGGTCTTCGGAGTCCTGCGGCAGCTTGTTGCGCACCTCGTTGGCCTTGGCCAGCAGTTGGGTGAACAGGCGATCCGTGTCGGCACCGATGCGAGCGTAGACCGAGATCACCGAAAAGTTCTGACGGCTCACCGAGGTCATGTAGTCGATGCCGTCGGCGCTGGCCAGGCTCTGCTGCAGCGGTTGCGTGATGTAGCCCTGAATGGTCTCGGCGTTGGCACCGGGGTAGGCGGTGGTTACCGTGATCAGGGCGTTTTCCATCTGCGGGTACTGGCGGATCTGTAGCTTGCTCCAGGCCTGGAAGCCGAGCAGCAGGATCAGCAGGCTGACCACGCTAGCGAGCACGGGGCGGCGGATGAACGGGTCGGTGAATGCCATGCCAGCCTCCGCGTCAGTGGGTGGCAGCCGCGCCTTGGGCGTCGGCGGGCGACAGGGGCGGGTCCTGGCTGATGCGTATCGCAGCGCCGGGGCTGAGTTTGAGCTGTCCGGCAGTGACCACCTGCTCGCCGGCCTGCAGCCCCTTGCGCACCACCACCACGCCATCGCGGCGCTCGCCGGTCTGTACGGTGCGCTGTTCGGCAACCAGTTGTGTCTGGCCATCGTCGGCCTTCTTCTCGCCGACCACATACACCGAGTTGCCGTAGAGGGTGTAGGTGACCGCGCTCTCCGGCACCACCACCTGCAATTGCGGGTCGGGCAGCAGCACCAGCAGGCTGGCGAACATGCCCGGTAGCAGCTTGCCGTCCGGGTTGGCCAGAGTGGCGCGCAGCAGCAGGTTGCGCGTACTTTCCTCGACCTTGGGATTGATCGCGCTGAGGCGGGCGGGGAAGGTCTGGCCGGGGAAGGCCGCCACCTGCACCAGCACCTGCTGGTCGAGGGACAACTGTGGCAGTGCCTGTTCGGGCACGTTGAAGTCGACGTAGAGGCTGGAAAGGTCCTGCAGCGTGGCAATCACCGTGCCGCTGGCCAGATAGTCGCCGACATCCACCTGGCGAATGCCGATGGTGCCGCTGAACGGCGCCTTCATGCTTTTTTTGGCCAGCGAGGCCTTGAGCTGTTCGACCACGGCCTGGTTGCGCCGGTACTGGGCGGTGAGGCGGTCGAACTCACCGCGGGAGATGGCCGAGTCGCCTACGAGTTGGCTGCCGCGGCCGAAATCGACCTTGGCCAGGCCCAGGTCGGCCTGGGCGGTGCCCAGCAGCGCGGCCTCCTGTTCGCTGTCCAGTTCGAGCAGCAGTTGCCCGACCTTGACCTGTTGCCCGGAATCGAAATGCAGGCGCTTGACCGTTCCGGCCACTTCCAGGCTGAGCTCGACGCCCTGCAGCGCCTTGAGGCTGCCGACCGCGGGCAGGCGCTCCTGCCACTGGCGTTGTTCGGCCTTGGCGGCGGCGACGCTGATCGCGGGTTTGGGAGCGGAAAAGACCTGGATCTGGCGGTAGATCGAAAAGGCCTTGATGCCCCCCAGGGCGAGCACGATCAGCAGCACCACGGCCAACATGATCAGCATGCGGCGGCGTAGCATGGTCCGGTTCCTTGGATGTGATTGTTATGGGTATGGCACGAACACGGGCGATCCTGCCCACGTGCGGATGAAGGCAAGTATTGACTGTTTTTCGGGAAGTGGGAGATCTATCGACTGGGCAAGGCGAGCCTGCTCCCACCACCCGTGGATGCCGGGCCTGTGGGAGCGGGCTCGTCCCGCGATAGGGCCGGTGTGGCCAGTGCTGAATCAGACCAGATGCAGGTGATTGTCCCAAAGCCCGGATGGCAGATTCATGGGCTGCCCGACCAGCTCTGCCTTGCGGCAGTCGTAATAGCGGCAGCGCCCCTGCCCGGAGGTGACGACGAAGCCGTCCTTGACCGCGCCGACGCCGGCGCAGTCGGGCATCGGTGCATCGAGCTTCACCGCGCCGCTGTCCAGGTCCCAGATGAACAGGCGGTTGGCCCGCGGTGCGGTCAGTGCCACCAGGCGCAGGTCACTGTGCACGGCGACGCTGGCGGTGTACTGGGCCATGGACTGCAACTGATGCTCCGGCACCGGGAACGGCTTGAATGCCTCGCCCGGGCGTTTGATCGCCAGCAGTTCGGCGGTTTCTTCAGAACCTCCCATGAACTGCTGACAGGCAAGGACGGTGCCGTCGTTGCCCACCGCGAGATGGCGCACGCTGTTCATCTGCTGGGCCAGCGTCTCCTTGCTAAGCAGCGTGCCATCACGCTGCATCAGCACCAGGCTCGGCTCCATGGCGTCGAGGTTCATCTCTACCCGGCTTTCGGCCTCGGTGCGGATGCCACCGTTGGCCACCACCAGGGTTTCGCCGTCGGGCATCCAGGCCACCTCATGGGGGCCGACGCCATGGGTGGAGATCTCTCCGCTGTGTACCAGGCGCTGACCCTCGAAGCGGTAGACGCCGAGCACCCCGCGCCCGGGGTCGGTGGTGTCGTTTTCGGTGGCGTATAGCCATTCGCCATCCTTGTGGATGACCGCATGGCCGTAGAAGTGCCGGTTCGGTTGCGAGGTGAGCGTCTGCAGCAGACGCCCGTCGCGCAGGTCGATCAGGTAGCTTTCGGTACCCGGGCGACGGGCGACGAACAGGGCGATCGGCTGCTCGGGGTGATGGATGATCGCATGGCAACGCTGGGCCACCTGGGTGGCGAACACCTGGGTACCGTCGAGGCGGTAGCCTACGGCATGGTGGCCGCCATCGGCATCGTCACGCGCCGACAGCAGCAGGGGCTCGCTGCCCTTGTTGCGCAGCAGGGTCCAGCCGCCGAGCGTCAGGGCGCTGAGCAGCACGCTACCGAGTTTGAGGGCCTGGCGTCGCAGCATGATCAGTCACCGTCGTTGGCATTGAAGCCCAGCTGGATGTTCAACGCCTTGGCCAGCTCACCTTCGTGCAGGCGATGGACGACGTTGAGGCTGTCGTAGATCTGGTTGAGGGTCTGTTTGCCGGCATCGTCGGCGAGCAGTTCGCCCAGGGTCTTCTGGTTGTCGGCCAGCAGTTTGACAGCGGTGGCGTAGGCATCGTCGATCTTTTGCGCCAGCGCGCTCTGATCCTTGCCCAGCAAACCGCGCAGGCCTTTGTTGTCGACGCCGGTCCAGACGGCTTCGGCAGCCTTGAGCGAAGCCTCCAGGCTCTTGAGCGAGGAGTGGCTGCGCCAGGCTTCGGCCTGCAGGGGCTGAGGGATGCCCTTGCTCTGACGGCCCATGGGGGCGCCGAGTTTCTTCTTCAGCGTGTCCAGGGCGGTAACCTGCGCGCGCAGCAGGTCGGCGATCGCTTCATGCGAATCGGCGTAGCGCTGGTTGGGGAACTTGGTCATCTGCGACAGCATGCCATCGGTGCTGTTCCAGCTCTTGAGAATGTCTTCGGCCAGGGCTTTCTGGTGTTCGGCGATGGCCACCAGCAGCGGGCAGTAGCGGGCTTTCTGCTCGGCGGTGGCGATGTCCGGCTTGCTGTCGAAGAGGATGTACTCGTAGGCCGACAGGCCACGGACCACGACGCTGGCCTTGCCGAGAGCATCGGCATCGACCGGCTTGTCGCCGCTGACCAGTTGCTCGACCTGGCGACCGACCAGGTTCTTCTTGTCGGGCCAGAACTGCACCTGCCAGGCGCGGTTGCCTTCGGCCAATGGGCCGACCAGCAGCGGCTGCAGTTCGGCCCAGGCCTTCTGCGCGTTGAGGAAGTCGGCGCGGGCGGTGTCCAGGCTCTGCTTGCCTTCGCAATAGGCCAGGGCGCTGGCGGCCAGTTGGCGGTCGGCCTCGACCCAGCGGCTGTAGGTCGGCAGGATCACCTGCTGGGCGATGGCGGCGGAGGTCACCGCCTGCTGGTCCTGCGGCGAGCAGGCGCCCAGGGCGATGGCGGCGAGGCTGGTGAACAACAGTTTGGGTCGGAACATGCCCGGCTCCTTGCGCGTTTAAAGTGAGTTCAGGAAAGCCAGCAGCGCGGCGCGTTGCTCGGCATTGAAGGTCAGTACGTGACGGCGTGCAGCCTCGGCTTCGCCACCGTGCCAGAGCACGGCCTCGAGCAGGTTGCGGGCGCGACCGTCATGGAGGAACTGGGTGTGGCCGCTGACGGTTTCGGTCAGGCCGATACCCCACAGCGGCGTGGTGCGCCAATCCTGGCCACCGGCGGCGAACTCGCTGCGGTTGTCGGCCAGGCCCGGACCCATGTCGTGCAGCAGCAGGTCGCTGTAGGGGCGGATCACCTGGTTGGCCAGTTCTGGCTCGACGTTGTCGTTACCGGTGGTGAACTGTGGTGTGTGGCAGCCCTGGCAGCCCGCCTGGAAGAACAGGTTCTTGCCGGCCAGCACCTGCGGCGAATTCACCTCGCGGCGTGCAGGCACCGCCAGGTTGCGGGTGTAGAACGTCACCAGGCGCAGGATGTTGTCGCTGACTTCCTTTTCGCCGTTGTCACCGTCACCGTTGGGTGCGGCGCGGCATTCGACCTGCGCCGGCGTGCAATCGTCCTCGGGCTTGAGCGTGCTGGTCAGGCCCATGTCGCCAGCGAAGGCGTGGACGTTCTGCTGGTTGACGTTGGGCTGCCCGGCTTTCCAGCCGAAGCGGCCGACCACGGTCTTGCCCTGGGCATCGTCCCAGACCCGGTTGGCGCGGCCGCGGATGCCGTCGTTGTTGCGATCATCCGGGTCTTCGTTGGCCAAAAGCGCAGCCTCCGGGATGGCCTCGAGCAGTCCGAGGCCGATCATGGGCGGGGCGACGCGGGCGGAGATACGTGTGTCCGGATGCATCGGGCCGTAGCCGAGCTGGGTGATCTCCACGGTCGGGCGGCGCAGTTCGACCTGGTGGCCATCGTTGAACCTGACCGTTTCGTGCTCATAGCTGACCCGCACCTTGCCTTCGGGCGGCACGCCTGGGATCGACATGTCTTGCAGTTGCGTGCCGTAGACCGGCTCGGGAACCACGCCGAGGCGCTCGATTTCCTTGACGAACTGCGGCTGGTCGGGGATCGACAGGCGCACCAGCATGGAGACGGCATTGCGGGCGTCGGCCTCAGGCGGATGACCACGGCCGTCGCGGATGTGGCAGTTCTGGCAGGCGTTGGTGTTGAACAGCGGGCCCAGGCCATCGCGGGCAGTGGTGGTCGAAGGCGCAATCACCCAGGGGCTGCGGAAGAAGCTGTTGCCGACGCTGAAGTCCAGGCGTCGCTCGGGCGTGAGGTTGGCCGAGGGCATCGAGAAGGCGTTGCGGTCGCTGCGCAGGATCGTCGCCTTGCCGCCGGACAGCGCTTCGCCGGGCTCGGCCTGGGTGAAACGCGGAGCGTCGTCACAGGCGGCCAGGACGGTGACCAGCAGCAGAAGTGGGAGTCGGGACAGCGACGAGGACATCGAGAATCCTGGGCGTGAGCGAAAAACCGGCGTGCAAGCTTAGCAAAATGGGGATGTTTGAATAAGAGCAATTTGCAATTGCCTGCTGAATCCGCTGGCGACCCCTTCGCGGGCAAGCCCGCTCCCACAGGTACCAGTGGGAATGGGCTTGCCCGCGAAGGGGCGGGTTTGGTCAGCGCAAAGCCCGGACATGAAAAAGGCGACCCGAAGGCCGCCCCTTTCAACCCTTCACCCTGGCATCAGAACTCGTGGTCTGCGGTGTCCGGGTTCAGGTTGTCGATGCCCAGCTTGCCGGCGGCCTGCTCGATGGCACCGGTCTGCTTGACCAGTGCGGCGATGGCGTCGCGCACCACCTGGTTGCCTGCAGCGTTGTCGGCAGCGATCAGCTGGTCGTAGTGCTCGCCCTTGAGGGCGTGGTCGACGATCACCTGGATCTTCGCTTCGGTGTCCTGCAGGTCGGCCTTCAGGGTGGCGTCGGTGGCCGGGTCGACCTTGGCTACCAGCGACGACAGGCTCGGGCCGCTGACCTTGGAGCCGTCCGGACGGGTGTACTCGCCCAGGTAGACGTTGCGGATGCCCTTGGCGTCGTAGAAGTGCGACCAGTGGGTGTTGTCGCTGAAGCAGTCGTGCTCGTCTTCAGGCGAGTTGGCTTCCAGCGAGACCTTCATGCGCTCGCCCGCCAGTTCGCCCAGCGACAGGCTGCCCATACCGAACAGCATCTTGCGCAGGCCATCCTTGACCGGCTCGGCTTCCAGCGAAGCGCGGTAGTTGTCGGCGACGTTCGGTGCCCAGTTGCCGACCATCTCTTCGAGGTCGCTCACCAGCAGGTCGGTGACGGCCTTGAGGTAGGCGCGGCGACGGTCGTTGTGACCACCGGTGGCACCCTGGCCTTCGAGGTAGTCCGAAGCCGGACGGTTGCCTGCGCCTGGGCCCGTGCCGTTGAGGTCCTGGCCCCAGAGCAGGAATTCGATGGCGTGGTAGCCGGTGGCGACGTTGGCTTCGGAACCGCCCAGCTCGTTCAGGCTGGCCAGTTTTTCGGGAGTGATTTCCTTGACGTCGACCTTGTCTTCGCCGACCTGGATCTCAGGGTTGGCGATGATGTTGGCGTTGGCAGCCGGGTTGCCCAAGGCGTGCTCGTAGCTTTTGTCGACGTAGTCGATCAGGCCTTCGTCCAGGGGCCAGGCGTTCACCTGACCTTCCCAGTCGTCGATGATGGTGTTGCCGAAGCGGAAGGCTTCGCTCTGCAGGTAAGGAACGCGGGAAGCGACCCAGGCGTCCTTGGCGGCCTTCAGGGTTTCATCGTTGGGCTTGGCCAGGAAGGCGTCGATGGCGGTCTTCAGTTGCTTGGCGGTGCTCAGCGAGTCGCTGTACACGGCATGGACCATTTCGGCGTAGTGCTTGACCACGGCCTGGGCAGCAGCTTCATCGACAGCCCCCGGTGCGGCGGCGGTGCTGGCGGCAGGTGCCTGGGCTTGCGGAGCGGCGGCCTTGTCGTCCTTGCCTTCGCCGCAGCCGGCGAGAGCGATGGCGATGGCCAGCAGACTGGCGGAGGCCAGAGGCATTCGAATCATTGTTGGTTTCCCTGCGTCGTTTGGTTGGACCATGTGTTGGAAGCGCTGCGCCGTGGCACGCGAAACCGCAACATAATGCGAAAGATTTGCATTTGATGTAAAGGGTTGGCCGTGCTTTTCGTGCAAATGTCGTTTCCAGGGTCGTCAATGACGACCACGCTCAGAGTGCCGAGACCTGGTTGCGTTGGGCGTGCTTGAGGAAGGCGGTCAGCTCGCGCGAGGGCAGCGGCTTGCTGTAGTGGTAGCCCTGACCCTCATGACAGCCCTGGGCGATGATGTAGGTTTCCTGCTCGGCGGTTTCCACGCCTTCGGCGATGACCTGCATGCCCAGGCTTTTGCCCAGCTGGATGATGGCACGGACGATGGTGGCATCGTCATCGTCGTCCAGCAGGTCCTGAACGAAGCTCTTGTCGATCTTGATCTTGTCCAGCGGCAGCGACTTCAGGTAACTGAGCGAGGAGTAGCCGGTGCCGAAGTCATCGATGGCGATCAGCGCCCCTGAGCGGCGCAGGCTCAGCAGGTGTTGCGCGGCGGTGCTGATGTCTTCCATCAGGCCAGTCTCGGTGACTTCCAGCTCCAGGCTGCGCGGTGGCAGACGGTAGGCCTGCAGCAGGTTGTTGACCACTCGCGGCAGCTCGTTGTGGTGCAGTTGCACGGTCGACAGGTTGACCGCCATGCGCAGCTCGCTGAAACCCAGGTCGTGCCACTCGCGCAGTTGGCGGCAGGCCTGGTCGAGCACCCATTCGCCGATGGCGATGATGTTGCCGTTCTGTTCGGCCAGCGGAATGAACTGGTCCGGCGGGACCATGCCCAGCTCAGGATGCTGCCAGCGCAGCAGCGCCTCGACGCCGACCACGCGGTGGTCGCGGTAGCTGATCTGGGGTTGATACACCAGGTAGAGCTGGTTGCGCGGCAACGCCTCGCGCAGGTCTTTTTCCAGCTCGCGGCGCCGACGCATCTCGCTGTCGACGCTGGCAATATAGAACTGATAGCGGTTGCGCGAGCGGGCCTTGGCCAGGGTCATGGTCTGTTCGGCCTTTTGCAGCAGCTTCTCGGTGCTGTCGCCGTCTTCGGGGAACAGGGTGATGCCGATGGTGGCACGCAGGCGGATTTCCTGGTGGTCGAGGGCGAAGGGCACCTCCAGGTCGTCGAGAATGCTCTGTGCCAGCTCGGCGGCCTCGTAGGGCTGTTCGATGTTGGCCTGGACCAGGGCGAACTGGTCGCCACCCAGGCGAGCGAGGGCGCCGAGGCGGCCGCTGTGGGCGCGCAGGCGGTCGGCCAGGGCCAGCAGCAACTGGTCGCCGACCTGGTAGCTGAACTGTTCGTTGATGCCCTTGAAGTCGTCCAGGCCCACGCACAGTACGGCCACACGGTGCTGCAGACGCCCGCCATCGACGAGAATCTTGTCCAGTTGCTGTTGCAACTGCTGGCGGTTGGGCAGGCCGGTAAGGAAGTCGTACTGGGCCATGCGCTGCAGGCTGTTTTCCGCCTCGTGGCGCAAATGGGTGTTGCGTTCGATGGAGGCCAGCAACTGGTTGGCGGTGTCGACCCACAAGCCGAGCTCGTTGCGTTCGTGGCCCTTGAGTTGGGGAATCTGGTGCTGGCTGGGGCGATCAGGGTTGATCTGGGTGAGGTGCTCGATGATTTTCGACAGCGGTTTGGTCAGTAGCCAGTGGTACACGAGGTAAAGCACCAGGCCCATGGCCAGGGCGCGCAGCACGCCGGAAATGAAGATGATGACCGCGTTGACCAGAAAGCCCTCGCCATAGCTGGCGGTATCGAGGGTGATGCTCAGGTCGCCGTAGTATTCGCTGTAGGGGCCGCGGCCGACCAGTTGGGTGGTGTAGGTGCGCTCCTGGCCGAGGATCAGGTCGGTCAACCAGCGCAGGGGCATGTCCTGCAGGGGGCGGGACTTCTGCGCGAGCATGGTTTCATTGGGGTGGCCGATGGAGGCCATGCGGACCGATTCGTCCTGGAACAGGCCCTCCATGACCTGCATGCCCATCTCTCGGTCGAGGCTGTAGACCGCTTGGGTGGAGGGGTCGCGGAACATGTCGAGGATGCGCTGGGCATCGTTGTTGACGGCCTGGCGGGTCTTGTAGGTGTCATAGACGATCTGCGCACAACTGAGAACGACGCCCACCGCGAGCGCCGACAGCAGCACGACCCTGAGCAACTTGACCGACAAGCTGTTCCGAAATTCCAGCTTCAATGGGGTTTCCTTAATCCATGCGCATGCCATTATTTTGCCATCAACCTTGGCAATACACTATCGACCGATTGCCGCGGCAGGCGAGGGGCCCGTCGCTGGATGCACCCTGAGTACTGTATCGGTTACGCGGCCATGCGACTTGAATGTCCTGCATCAACTTTCCAGAAGGTTGATGTTAGCGCGCTATTGGGGGGGAGCAAGAGAGGGGACGCGGGGCGCTTGAAAATAAGCGGTGGTTTTTCCGTTTCCTGGACCCTGGAAACAGAAAAACCCGGCCAGGGCCGGGTTTTTCGGAGCGCTGAACGAATCAGGCCTTGAAGGTCTTGCCTTCGAACTGCTCGGCAACGAACTTCCAGTTGACCAGGTTCCAGAACGCCTCGACGTACTTGGGACGCAGATTGCGGTAGTCGATGTAGTAGGCGTGTTCCCAGACGTCGCAGGTCAGCAGCGGGGTGTCGCCGCTGGTCAGCGGGTTGCCGGCGCCGATGGTGCTGGCCAGGGCCAGGGAACCGTCGGCCTTCTTCACCAGCCAGCCCCAGCCGGAGCCGAAGGTGCCGACCGAAGTCTTGGTGAACTCTTCCTTGAACTTGTCGAAGGAACCGAAGGCCGCGTTGATCGCATCAGCCAGGGCGCCAGTCGGCTGGCCACCAGCGTTCGGTGCCAGGCAGTTCCAGTAGAAGGTGTGGTTCCAGACTTGAGCGGCGTTGTTGAAGATGCCGCCCGAGGAAGTCTTGACGATTTCTTCCAGCGACTTGCCTTCGAATTCGGTGCCTGGGACCAGGTTGTTCAGGTTCACGACATAGGTGTTGTGGTGCTTGTCGTGGTGAAACTCCAGGGTTTCCTTGGAGATGTGCGGCTGCAGGGCATCGTGGGCGTAGGGCAGCGGCGGCAATTCAAAAGCCATGGTGGATCTCCTGATTCAGGTCTGTTTGCGGTTTGCGCAAGGCCGATCACGGGCGGCCCGATGAGCGTCGGCGAGTTTGTACTCTTTGCGACGCAAGGGCTGGATCATAGCACCAGCCCCCGCGCATAACCACGCAACAACTATAGGGAATAGAGGTTCCAGAGCGGTTGGGCCCTGGCGACCAGTGGGGAATCAGCCGAGGATCAACTGCGCGGCCACGGCGAACATCATCACCGCCACCATCAGGTCCAGCAGCCGCCAGGTCCCGGGGCGCGCGAGCCAGGGCGCAAGCCAGGCGGCACCCAGGGCCAGGGTGAAGAACCACACCAGCGATGCGCTCGCCGCCCCGGCGACATAGGCACCGGGCACCGTCTGCTGGGCGCCGAGCGAGCCGATCAGCAGCACGGTGTCCAGGTAGACGTGGGGGTTGAGCAAGGTCACCGCCAAGGCACTGAGCAGTACGGCCCGGCGTGAACGCAGGCCCTGGCCTTGCTGCTGTTCCAGGCTCTGCTTGGAGCAGGCCCGCTGCAGGGCCTTGGCACCGTACCAGATCAGGAACACCGCGCCTCCCCAGCGTGCGGCGGCCAGCAAGGTCGGGTTGTGGGCCAGCACCGTCGCCAGGCCGAACACTCCGGCCGCCACCAGGATCGCGTCGCACAATACACACAGCAGGGCCACTGGCAGGTGATGTTCGCGGCGCAGGCTCTGGGCCAGGACAAAGGCGTTCTGGGTGCCGATGGCCATGATCAGGCCGAAGGCCACCAGCATGCCGTTCAAGTAACTCTGCCACATAGCGGGAACACTCCACGGGCGCCACCTTTGAAGGGCGACGCGGATTCACAAAGAAGATGCTGGCCATTGTGGGGAAGGGCGCTGTATAAGAAAAACAAATAGCACTCATCCGGCATTAGGAAAATCGATGTTCGACTACAAGTTGCTCGCTGCCCTCGCGGCGGTGATCGAACAAGGCGGGTTCGAGCGCGCCGCCCAGGTGCTCGGGCTCTCCCAGTCGGCTATCTCGCAACGTATAAAGCTGCTGGAGGCACGTGTCGGCCAGCCAGTGCTGGTGCGTGCCACGCCACCGAGCCCGACCGATGTCGGGCGACAGTTGCTCAACCATGTACAACAGGTGCGCTTGCTCGAACGTGACCTGCAGCGCCAGGTGCCCGCGCTGGATGAAGAGGGCATGCCCGAACGCCTGCGTATCGCCCTCAACGCTGACAGCCTGGCGACCTGGTGGGCCGGGGCGGTGGGGGATTTCTGTGCCGGGCAACGGTTGCTGCTGGACCTGGTGGTCGAAGACCAGGAAGTCGGCCTGCGGCGCATGCGTGCCGGCGAGGTGGCGGCTTGCCTGTGCGGTAGCGAGCGCCCGGTGGCAGGGGCGCGCAGCCAGCCGTTGGGGGCGATGCGGTATCGCGCGCTGGCCAGCCCGGCGTTCATGGCGCGGCATTTTCCGCAGGGGTTCGAGGTGGCGCGGCTGGCCCGCACACCGGCGGTGGTCTTTGGACCTGACGACTTCCTGCAGCACCGCTACCTGGCGTCATTGGGGATCGAGGATGGTTTTCTCCATCACCTGTGCCCGTCGTCCGAGGGTTTTCTGCGTCTGACCGAAGCCGGGCTCGGTTGGGGCCTGGTGCCCGAACTGCAGGCTCGCGAACAACTGGCCAGCGGCCAGTTGGTGGAAATCTGCAGCGATACGCCCATCGATGTACCGTTGTACTGGCATCATTGGCGCAATGGCGGGCAACTGCTCGCCCAACTGACAGAACACCTGCGCCAGGCGGCGCCAGGGTGGCTGGTGCCCTTGTAGGCACGGGCAGCGTCAACTGCATCTGTAATCTGGCAAGGCGGAGTCTTACATGCGAATTCTGGTCACCGGCGCGAGCGGCTTCATTGGCGGGCGCTTTGCGCGTTTTGCCCTGGAGCAGGGCCTGCAGGTGCGGGTCAACGGCCGCCGTGCCGAAGGCGTCGAGCATCTGGTCAAGCGCGGGGCGCAGTTCATTCCGGGCGACCTGGGCGATGCCGAGGTGGCGCGCCGGCTGTGCCAGGGCGTCGATGCCGTGGTGCATTGCGCGGGAGCGGTGGGCAACTGGGGGCGTTATCAGGATTTTCATCATGGCAACGTAGTGCTCACCGAGAACGTGGTCGAAGGTTGCCTGAAAGAACATGTGCGGCGCCTGGTGCACCTATCGTCGCCGTCGATCTATTTCACTGGGCGCTCGCGCCTGGACATCCGCGAGGACCAGGTGCCGCGGCGTTTTCACGATCACTATGCGCTGACCAAGCACCTGGCCGAGCAGAAAGTCTTCGGTGCCCAGGAGTTCGGCCTCGAAGTGCTCGCCCTGCGCCCGCGCTTCGTCACCGGCGCAGGGGATGCGAGCATCTTCCCGCGGCTGATGCGCATGCAGGGCAAGGGACGTCTGGCGATCATCGGCAACGGCCTGAACAAGGTCGACTTCACCAGTGTGCACAACCTCAACGAGGCGCTGCTCAGCGCCCTGTTCGCCGAAGAGCAGGCGCTGGGCCAGGCCTACAACATCAGCAACGGCCAGCCACTGCCATTGTGGGACGTGGTCAACTATGTGATGCGCCAGATGCAGTTGCCCCAGGTCACCCGTTACCGCTCCTATCGCCTCGCCTACAGCCTCGCGGCGGTCAACGAGGCAGCCTGCATGCTCTGGCCCGGGCGGCCGCAACCCACCCTGACACGCACCGCGATGCAGGTGATGAGCAAGGATTTCACCCTCGACATCAGCCGCGCCCGGCATAATCTCGACTACCGCCCCAAGGTCAGCCTGTGGACGGCGCTGGATGAATTCTGCGGCTGGTGGAAGCACCTGCCGGGCCAACAGTGAACCTGTCGGGCAGGCGGTGGTCAGCAGTGCGCCATCCCGGCGGTTTATAATATGTCTCTTTGCTATTAGTGTGGTCGAACCTACCCATGCGCAACGATGCCCACGATGATTTCGATGATGTGCCGGTCCTGAGGGCGGGTACTCCCGATGATGACGAGCTGCTCCCGGCCCATGTGGCACGTGGTCGGCAGAAAGCCGCGCGGCCGACCAGCAATGGCCCTTTGTGGGCGTTGCTGGTGGCCTCGTTCATCGCCCTGGCCGGGCTTGGCTGGTGGAGCTTCCAGCAGATTTCGCTGATGGAGCAGCAACTGGTGGCCACTCAGGAGAGCTTTGCCCGCATCAGCGAGGAAGCCGCCGGCCGCCTGCAGGCGATCAGCGGCAAGGTCGATGCCAGCGAGTCGAACAGCAGCACTGGCAGCGAAGCCCTGAAACTGCAGATTCGCCAGTTGCAGGCCAGCCTTGCCGAGCAGGGCAAGCAGCAGGAAGGCGTTGCCGGTCAGGCCGGCGATCTGGGCAAGCGCCTGGAACAGGTGCTGGCCGATACCCGCGCGCAGCAGAAGGCAGTGACCGAGCTACAGACCCAGTTGCAGGCGCAGCTCAAGGCGGTGAACACCGAGCTTGCGGCACTCAAGTCGGGCCAGGTCGATGGCGGCAAGCTCGATGGCCAGCTCAAGAGCCTGAGCAGCGAGGTGGCAGCGGTGAAGAAGCAAGGCGCTGCGCTCGAGAGCCTGGAGCAGGATGTGCTGGTGCTCAAGAGCCAGGCGGACAATCGCCCGGCAACTGCCAGTGGTGCCTCGGTGCAGGAGTTCGATGCTTTCCGTGGCCAGACCACGCGCAGCCTCAACACCCTGCAGAGCCAGATCCAGAACCTGCAGCAGCAGATCAACGCGCGGCCGTGAAAATGTAGCGTTTCAGCGCGGGTTGCAACCTTTGCGCAGATAGTCTTCCAGCGGCAGGTTCGGTCGGAACGGCTCGAGGTTCCATTCGGGCTTGTCGTGGGCGATACGCATGTGGCAGACCATCTGTTGGGTCATGCCACCCTTGTCATTATTCACCCAGCGTTGGTCTGCGCTGAATTTGTCGCGCATTTCCCGGTCAGCCGCGTTTTCCGCCTCTTCTGACGGGTTCGCTTTCACCGCCCTGGCGCAATCGGTCGGCACCAGTCCCAGCGCCCACTCCTTTTTACCCGGGTTGACGTCGCTGCGCTCGAACCAGTGGCCGGATACGAAGTAACGCTCACAGATCACGTCGCCCAGCTTTGCCTGGGAAGCTTCGACATAGTTGAAAAGCGCATCGCGATCTGCTTCTGGCAGTGTCAGTGTGATGATCGGGACGAAGGTTCCGGTTGCCTTGTAGAACTGACGTTGATCTTGCTGTGCCTTGAGCAGCCCCTGTGGACTGTCGTGCAGGTAGAAAAACGCCTGGATCGGCAGGTGAGCAGTGGGAATTCCCTCCCAGGTCTTGCCCCGCAGTTCGTTGTTCTGCTCGCCTGGCAGAAGCCCTGTGGCCTCTACCCCAGCATTGAAGCCGTTCACGGCGACCAGGCCCATCCCGTTAGCTACCGAGAAACCGCACTGCTTGGCGGGGTCATTGCCATAGTTGGCAAGCCAACCCTTGGCTGTGGTGATGTCTTGCAGATGGCAGGCGCGGCTGCTTGCGCCTCCCTCCTGTGATTCCCCGCAACCGTGGTCTGAACGCGTCCGTCGTCCACCGTCGACTGGAAAGAAGCACAGTAGCTGCAGCGTCCGACTTTCTTTCGGTTGTTGTTCTGCCGGGTAAATGATGTAGCCGTTGGTATCGTTCAAGGCCAGATGGCTGAAGGTGGCATCTTTGGCCAGATACGTGTAGGCCGTACCGCCATTCTCGCGCTCCTCTGGTGTCGGATCCCAGCTGTTCTCCTGATTCATGTGGGTCGTGCCCTTGAGTATCACGCCTGCGCACAGGAAGCGGGGTTTGTTGGTGCTGCCACAGTTCGCGGGGCTCTGCAGGTAGCGGACACTCAGGGCATGTGCCGTTTCCGGTCCTGGCGCCGCCAGTGCTGAGTGATTGAGAACCAGACTGGCTGCAAGCAGGCTCAGCCTAAATAGGACGGGAGGCAGGTACATGGCAGCTCCATTGCATGGTTGATGACGCTGTCCGCGTGATTTCGCTATGACAAACAGTTGCTGTTTCATCGACCTTAGGCAAATACGTATATCTGAGCAACTGGTAAAAATGATAGTGGCGTGCGGGCACCTGTTAATTTTGTCAGGTGTGCAGTCTTCAAGTTGTTGCTAGATTGTCATTGCAACTTCGTACTCCGGGTCAGGCGTCAAGCGAGATACGGTTTCACCGTTTTTATTGTTATTTCCAGTTTCGCTCGCGTTGGGAGTAGCAGGCCAAATTTCATCTCTTGTAAAACACTGAAGTTGCTCAGTTGTATCCTGGCAACAGCATTCACTGTGCGACAGCGGCCGGGTCATCGTTTCGTCGGTGCCTCTAACTGGATTCGAAGTAACTCCAATTTTCGAGCACTCTGGAGCCTCGGCGGGGCCGCGTTTTCTTAAATTTTGGGGGATTTCATGAAGGGGTCCAAACACGGGAAAGGTGCGTTCACCTACAACCCGGCAGATCAAGGAGTGACACCATGAAAGCTCTGGCATGGATAGCCGTAGTCGGCTCGCTACAGTTAGCGCTGGTTGCCTGTGTCCCCAACGGCAAAGAAACCGCAGTACCTGAGCAGGCCGTGCGTGCGGGCTTCGATGTACCCGCACCGGTGCTGGTCGAAGCGCGTGACAGGCAGATCGGCCTCGATAGCTTCAAAGATGAGCTCAGTGTGCATGTGGACTACCCGGCGATGGCTGCAGGGCATACCGTCGGGTTGCGCTGGCAAGGCAAGAAATCCAAGTATTTGCCGGTTCAGACCGTCAAGCAGGCAGGGCCTCTGGTGTTCAAGGTGCCCAGGGAACTGGTCGAGGAAGTTGTCGGTGGTACTGCGCGACTGACCTCCAGTGTCGGGGTAAATGGCTCGAACTTGATCATTTCCGACCCAATCGTTGTAACGGTGGTGAAGTCGTTGCCGTTCGACGTTCCTGCACCGAAGCTGCTCGGCATCGACAAGAACGGCGATTATCGTCCAGGCAGCGATGTCACGACGGTTGAAGTTGACTATCCCGGCATGAAAGTGGGTGACATGGTCGGACTTCGATGGAAAGGCCGCAAAACCCGCGATCTATCGCTCAAGGAGGTCAAGAAAGTTGCGCCGGTGTCATTCGAGGTACCGTTCGATACGGTCAGCCTCTTTACTGGAAGTGCGGTGATCATCTCCGCCAGTGTGGGTGGAGACGGAAATCCGTTGCGTATTTCCCAGGGGCTCAGTGCGCGAATACTGGAACGGATGATGATTGAGGCGCCCACAGCCGAGCAAGCCTCGAAGGGTGAACTCGACCTCAATCTGATCATGGGCAGCACGACGATCAAGGTGGATGGCCAGCAGTTGCGCAAGGGCGATACCGTCGGAATGCGCTGGCAAGGAGGGGCGCGTCTGGACCTGCCCACGCAACGATTCGGCGGTACGGGAGATATCCGCTTCCAGGTCGCCAAGGACGATGTGGCCAAGGACCTGGGCAAGACCGTGAGGCTCACTGCGAGCCTGGGGCGTGGCGGCAATCCGCTGGTGATTTCCGAGCCGCTGGATTTGAAGATCGTCAAGTCCGCACTTGCTCCCGGGGAAGTTGTCGCAGCACGCTTGAACGAGCGCTACCGCAAGGTTCCTGCCGCCTGTGCCGGCAATACCCCGGCGTACTACTGCAGCGGTGTGCTGGCGCGGGGCACGTACAACGATAATTTCGATCCCTGGAACCCGAGTCCGAACGCGGTGAAGCTGGGGGGCGTGTCGTTCACATACCTGCGCATGGACTCCCATGTCACCAGCCTCGCCATAAGCAGCGGCTTCATCTTCAGCGACCAGGAAACCGCCATCGCTCAGAACAAGGCCCAGGAGCTGCTCTGTATCTATCCCCATAACGCAGGCACTTCGAATAATTACAACCAGAACGGCTGTGGATCTCGACAGGGGCTTCTGGCTGCCGATCTGAGCTCCTGTGCTGCAAAAGGGATTACCACGGCAGCGCAGTGGATCACACATGCCTCTGGTCTCACCAGCTCAGGCTTCCAATGTTCGCTGAGCACACAGGTACCCTCGCAGTTCCTGGCTGCGTTGGAAGCGAAGGGCACACCGCTGAGAATTTCGACTCCCTGGAACGAGGTTCTCGTGCGGACCTGGGCGCAGGATATCGGTGAGAAACTGCCTCTCGAGGCTTTCTTCTACTTTGCCAATGTGGCCGGAGCGGACGCGAGCGCCAAGACATACCAGACAAAATTCAAAGCTCGCACCAATCTTTGGGTTCCGGTGATCAGGCTGGATCAGACCCAGTATGGCAAGGGCAATCCCTTCGAATACCGGGCTGTGGATCAGGCGGTGCAGCCATGAAGGCCCATGGCAGGTGGCGGATGAGTCACGCAGAGTAAACCGCTTCGGCATGATTGCCTGTGGGTTCTGGCCACTAAGCGGACACCAGCAGAGGATGAGCGGGTGCAGCTCATCCTCTGCCCTGCATCACAGGCGCGGGTAGTCGATGTAACCCACAGGACCCTTGCCGTAGAAGGTTTCAGGGTGCGGCTCGTTCAGCGGCGCATCGGCGGCCAGACGCGCCGGCAGGTCGGGGTTGGCGATGAACGGGATGCCGAAGGCCACGGCATCGGCCTTGCCGCTGGCCAGTGCCGCGTTGGCGGTGGCCTTGGTGAAGCGTTCGTTGACGATGTAGGGGCCGCCGAACGCCTCTTTGATCAGCGGGCCGATGCTGTCGTCGCCTTCTTTTTCCCGCGAGCAGATGAAGGCGATGCCACGCTTGCCCAGTTCACGGGCAACGTAGGTGAAGGTCTCGGCGCGGTCGGCATCGCCCATGTCGTGGGCATCGGCCCGTGGTGCCAGGTGCACGCCGACGCGCTTGGGGCCCCAGACGTCGACCACCGCGTCGGTCACTTCCAGCAGCAGGCGGGCACGGTTTTCCAGCGAGCCGCCGTATTGGTCGGTGCGCTGGTTGGTGCTGCTCTGCAGGAACTGGTCGAGCAGGTAACCATTGGCGCCATGGATTTCCACGCCGTCGAAACCAGCAGCCTTGGCGTTCTCGGCACCGGTCCGGTAAGCCTCGACGAGGTCGGCGATTTCTTCGGTTTCCAGCGCGCGGGGTGTCGGGTAGTCGCTCAGCGGGCGCACCAGGCTGACGTGGCCTTTGGGCTGGATTGCGCTTGGCGCCACCGGCAGCTCACCGTTGAGGTACGACGGGTGGGAGATGCGCCCGACGTGCCACAGTTGCAGGAAAATGCGCCCGCCAGCGCCATGCACGGCCTGGGTCACGTTGTGCCAGCCGCGGACCTGGTCGTTGGACCAGATGCCGGGAGTGTCGGGATAGCCGACGCCCATCGGTGTGACCGAGGTGGCTTCAGTCAGGATCAGGCCAGCGCTGGCGCGCTGCACGTAGTACTCGGCCATCAGTGCGTTGGGCACGCGGCCCTCGTCGGCGCGGCAACGGGTCAGCGGGGCCATGATGATGCGGTTGGGCAGCTCGAGGTCGCCCAGGGTGATCGGATCGAAAAGCGTGGTCATGTCGAAAGCCTCGCGTAGGTCAGTTGGATGCAGCGGCCAGTTCGGCATCGTTGTCGCCGCGCTGGTTGAAAGTGATCAGGGTGACGATCAGCGCCAGGACAGCCAGGGCGCCTGCGGCCAGCGGTACGCTGGTCAGGCCCAGGCCGTGGGCGATGACGCTGCCGCCAACCCAGGCGCCCAGGGCGTTGCCCAGGTTGAAGGCGCCGATGTTCAGGGTCGAGACCAGGTTCGGCGCATCCTTGCCGTAGGTGACCACGTTGACCTGCAGCGCTGGAACGGCGGCGAAGGCGGCGGTGGCCCAGAGGAACAGGGTGATTTCGGCGGGCACCAGCGCGTTGCTGGTCCAGCTGAACAGGGTGGAGACCACTGCCATGGTGGCGAACACACCCACCAGGGTGGCCGCGAGGCGGCGATCGGCGAGCTTGCCTCCGATGATGTTACCCAGCGTCAGGCCCAGGCCGATCAGGACCAGGGTCCAGGTCACGCCGCGTGGCGATACGCCGGTCACATCACCGAGCAGTGGCGCAACGTAGGTGAACAGGGCGAACACCGAGGCCGAGAACAGCACGGTCATGCTCAGCGACAACCAGATCCGGGCGCCCTTGAGGGAGGCGAGTTCAGCGCGCATGTCGACCTTTTCGGCATCCTGCTGCAGCGGCAGGAAGCGGATCAGGCCGATCAATGCGATCACGCCGATGCCGGTCACGGCCCAGAAGGTCGAGCGCCAGCCGGCGACCTGGCCCAGGGCAGTGCCCAGTGGCACACCCAGCACGTTGGCCAGGGTCAGACCTGTGAACATCAGCGCTACGGCCGAGGCGCGGCGGTTGGCTGGCACCAGACTGGCCGCCACCACCGAGCCGATACCGAAGAAGGCACCGTGGCACAGGGCGGTGACCACGAGGGCGAACATCAGCAGGTTGTAGTCGCTGGCCACTGCACACAGCAGGTTGCCGACGATGAACACGCCCATCAGCACCACCAGCGCAGCCTTGCGTGGCAGGCGGGCGGTGGCCAGGGCCATGAACGGCGCGCCGATCGCCACGCCCAGGGCGTAGCCGGTCACCAGCCATCCGGCTCCGGGAATGCTCACACCCAGGTCGCGCGCCACATCGGGCAGCAGGCCCATGATGACGAACTCGGTGGTGCCGATGGCAAAGGCGCTCAGCGCCAGGATCAACAGTGAAAGGGGCATTGCAAGGTCCTTGTCAGAGCTCTTGGCTCATCTGCTCGAGGAAGGCCTGGATGGTGTCCTCGTTGCGCTTGAAGAAATGCCACTGCCCGACCTTCTGGCTGCTGATCAGGCCTGCGCGCTGCAAGGTGGCCAGGTGGGCAGAGACGGTCGACTGCGACAGGCCGCAGCGTTGATCGATCTGCCCGGCACAGACGCCGAATTCGGTGCTGTGGTGCTGGTCGGGGAATTGCGCCGCAGGGTCCTTCAGCCAGTTGAGGATGTCTCGGCGGACCGGATGGGCCAGGGCTTTTATTATTTCGTCGAGGTCGAGAGGCATGGTTGGGCTCGTGGTGTGTAGCGGTATATCGCGATGGAGCGAAATATAAATCGGTATTTCGCGATATACAAATATGAAGAGGTTCTGAGCTCAGCCGAAATCGCTATATCGCGTTATAACGATATACGCGGCGACAGTGCTAGACTGCCGCCATGAACTACCTCGCACACCTGCACCTTGGCGGCCCGGCGCCGCAGCAAATGCTCGGCAGCCTGTACGGCGATTTCGTCAAAGGCCCGCTCGAAGGGCGCTTTGCGCCTGAGCTGGAGGCGGCGATCCGGCTGCACCGACAGATCGATCGCTACACCGACAGCCATCCGCTGGTACTGGCGGCGCTGGCGCGCTTCCCGCAAGAGCGTCGGCGGTTTGCCGGGATCGTGCTCGACGTGTTCTTCGATCACTGCCTGGCACGGCATTGGGCGGATTACGCCGAGCAGCCGCTGGCGCAGTTTACCGAGACCTTTTACCGGGTGCTGTTGGCCGAGCCGCAGTTGCCGGGGCGCTTGGCACGTATTGCGCCGTTCATGGCAGCGGATGACTGGCTGGGAGCCTATGGTGATTTCGCCACGCTGGAGCAGGTGTTCGGGGGGATCGCGCGGCGGCTGTCGAAGCCGCAGGGCATGAATGGGGTGATGGCGGAGCTGGAGCGGTTGTATGAGCCGTTGCTGGCGGATTTTCGTGAGTTCTACCCGCAGTTGCAGGTGTTTGCGGCGGCGGGGCGGTGAGGTTTTTTGCAGTGTTTGCCAGGGCCCTATCGCGGGGCAAGCCCGCTCCCACAGGTACCGAGCTGATTTTAAGTACAGCGGGGTGCCTGTGGGAGCGGGCTTGCCCCGCGATAGGGCCGCTCGCCCCACCCCAGCAATCAGGCCGCTTTTGCCTGCCGACGCGGCACCGCCACCTCGACGTCCTCGACCCCGAACAAAGCCACCTGAATCGCCTGCTGCGCCATGAAGGCCAGCGCCGCACGTTCCTTGCCCTGGCTCTCCACCGGCGCCAGCAGGTGAATCACCACCTCCCCCCGCTCCCTGCCAAACAAGCGCATCAGGTGCGAAACCATGTCGTCATCGCCGATGAACGGTGCGATCGGGTCCGGTTCGCCGTTGCGCAGGTACTGGATCGCCACTGGCTGCACGGGTGTGTCCTGATCGATGGCGCCGGCCAGCAGGCGTCCGTGGAAGGTGCGCAGGCCGCGACCGTCGGTGGTCGTGCCTTCAGGGAAAATCAACAACGGTCGGGCCTGGCCCAGTTGCTCGCTGATCTGTTCGCGCAGACGCTGGGCATCACCCCCGCCACGGCGAATGAACAAGGTGCCGGCCTTCTGCGCCAGCCAGCCGGCCAACGGCCATTGGCGTACCTCGGCCTTGGACAGGAACGACAGCGGCGTGAGCATGCCCAGCAGGGGAATGTCGGTCCATGACACGTGGTTGCTGACCCACAGCATCGAGCGCTGTGGCAGTTCACCGACGACCCGCACGTCAAAGGGCAGGGCGCCGATCAGGCGTTTCATGAACAGGCAGGTCCAACGTTGCCGCCGCTCGATGGAGGCGTGCAGCCCCAAGCGTTCGCCCAAGGCGATGACGCTGGCCATGGCGATCCCCAGCAACAGCACCAGTACCAGGCGCAGGAGGCGGGCGCAGGCCCGCAGGCCCGGCATCAGACTGCCGCCTTGAAGTGACGGGCGTAGCGCGGGCAGAGGTCATCGCGCTTGAGCAGGATGAACACGTCGGCGACCTGGAAGTCTTGGTCCCAGCAGGGCTCCCCACAGATCTTCGCCCCCAGGCGCATGTACGCCTTGAGCAACGGTGGCATCTCGGTGATGACGTTGTTCGGCAGGGCCAGGGTGGGGAGCGGTTTTTTCGGCTCGGCGCGCAGGTGCTCGGTGCACAGGTAGCGTTCGCGCAGGCGCTGCATGATCGCGTGGGCCTGGATGCCGCCGTCCTGCATGGGGATGCTGGCGCAGCCCATCAGGTAGCTGTAGCGGCCTTCGTTGAGCACTTCGGCAAGCTCGCCCCAGAGCACGGCGATGGTGCCGCCGTTGCGGTAGTCGGGATCGACGCAGGTGCGACCCAGTTCCAGGATCGGGCCTTGCAGTTGCAGCAGCCCGTGCAGGCTGAATTCTTCTTCGCTGTAGAAGCGGCCCAGGCTGCTGGCGGCCTGGTGGTCGAGCAGGCGGGTGGTGGCGACCAATTGGCCGGTGGCCAGGTCGCGCACACCGATGTGGCGGCAGTGGATATCGTAGTCATCCATGTCCAGGCCCAGTTCCGCGCCCTTGAGCTTGGCCTTGAATTCGGCGCTGAACACCTTGAAACGCAGGGCCTGTGCTTCCTGCAGGGCCGCGGCGCCGACCAGGCGTTCGGCTTGCAGACGGCGTTCAGTGCTGTTGTCGCCAGAGCGAGCGATCTGAGTCATTGCGAGTCTCCATAAGCCAGCCAAATAGGGTTGCGGCCGGTCGGCTTTGTTGTGCAAAGTCAGCCTAGGTAGGCGCGGTGTCACCTCCGTGAATCTTTGGTGATGCTTGCGTGACACCCCTCACGAGGAGCATTCGATGACCTGGTTGCAACGACTCAACGACCCGCTGCGCCAGGCGCTGGCGGCCACTCTGGGCGAGACCTATGCGGCCACGCTGGAGCGTCTGGGCGCAGTCACGCCGTTCGAACTGGCGGCGCTGGGTGGGCGCGCGATGGACACGCCGGGATTGGCCTTTCTGGTCGGTTACCAGGCCGCCTTGCGTGTGCTCTGGCCCAGCGCGCCTGCGGGGTTGGGGGCCTTGTGCGCCACCGAGCGACGCAGTGTGCGTCCGGCCGACATGCACACCCGTCTCGATGGGCTGCGGCTGAGTGGTCGCAAGGATTTCGTCACCGCCGGTCTCGACGCCGAATGGTTGCTGGTGGCGGCCCGCAGCGAAGCGCAGGGCGAGAGCGCGCGGCTGAGCCTGGCGGTGGTCTACCCCGGTGAGCCCGGCGTGACCCTCGAAGCGTTGCCGACCCTGCCGTTGATGCCTGAGGTCGGCCATGCCCGTGTCGAACTGAAGCACGCGGCCTGCGAGCTGCTGGCGGGGGATGGCTGGGAGGCCTATGTCAAACCGTTCCGCTCCCTCGAAGACCTCTATGTACTCACCGCGCTGCTCGGGTGGCTGCACGGCGTTGCCCAGGAGTGCACCTGGCCCCAGGTGTTGCGCCTGCGCCTGATCGGCCTGCTCGCTGCCTGTGCCGAGGCCAGCCGACAATGCGCCGACAGCGTGGGCTGTCATCTGTTGCTGGCCGGCCTGTTCGCCCAGTTCCAGGCACTGCGTGGCGATATCGACGCGGCCCTGGCCAGCGGCCCCGGGCACTGGGCGCAGCTTTGGCAGCGCGACCAGGGGCTGCTGGCACTGGCCGCTGCGACCCGGGAAAAACGCCTGGCCAAGGCCTGGGCTGCTGCAGGATTGTCATGAAGCCCAGGCATGCTCCGCCGATTGACCGCGCGTGAGGTATCGATGGGCAGACTGAAGGTGGTGCTGGGCATTCTCGGATTGATCGCCCTGCCGGTGTTCGCCGAGGAGTGGCCGGGCAGCCAATGGCAGCAGGATCCGACGCGGTACGACTGGCAGGCTGTCGACGACTATGCCTTCGCGCTGCGCAACGATGTCGATCGCAGCGGTGTGCGCAGCGATGCACTGCTGATCATTCGTGACGGTCGCGTTCTGTACGAGCGCTACGCAGCGCCTACAGGCGTCGACACCCCGCACCTGACCTGGTCGATCAGCAAGAGCGTGCTGGCCACGTTGCTGGGCGTCGCCCGCGGCGAAGGGCGTTTCCAGCTCGATGATCCGGCCGCCCGTTACTACCCCGCCTTGCGTGAGCATCCGCAACTGCGCCTGGTCGACCTGCTGCACTGGGCCAGCGGCCTGGCCTGGCAGGAAGACTATGAATACGCGCCGCTCAAATCCTCGGTCGTGGCAATGCTCTATACCCGCGGGCGCAATGACATGGCGGCCTACACCGCTGGCATGGCCCAAGCCGAGCTGCCGGGGCAGCACTTTGCCTATTCCAGCGGCGACAGCAATCTGCTGGCCGCGGCGCTACGCGGCATGCTCGGGGCGGACCAGTACGCCGACTATCCCTGGCAGGCGCTGTTCACCCCGCTGGGTATCACGCATGCGGTGTGGGAGCGCGACGGTGTTGGCACCTATGTCGGCTCCTCCTACCTCTACCTCAGTGCCCGCGATCTTGCGCGCATCGGCCTGCTGATGCAGCGCGACGGGCGCTGGCGTGAGCAGCAACTGCTGCCTGCCGATTGGGTGGCCTTCAATCGCACCCTGTTCACCCATGCCGAGCCGGTGCCGGGCGATGCCAACCCCGGCGGGCACTGGTGGCTGAACCAGCCGCTGCCGGGCAACCCACCGCCCTGGCCGGATGCCCCCACCGATACCTTCGCCGCCCTCGGTCACTGGGGCCAGGCGTTATATGTGCTGCCCACGCAGAAGCTGGTGATCGTACGCTACGGCGACGACCGCGACGGCAGCTACAGCCATAACGAACTGCTCAAGCGCGTGCTGGCCGTGCTGGCGAAGGCGGGTGCATGAAGCGGATCTTGCTGGTGTTGCTGCTGGTCCTGCTGGCCTGGGCATGGACCGAACGTCAGGCCCTGTCGGACTTTCCGAGCATTCTTTCGGCGTACTCGGCAAAGGAGTACTGCTCGTGCCGCTTCGTCATGGGTTTTGACGAGGCCTATTGCCGCGCCTATGTGAGGCAGTACCTGCCATTGGAGCGCCTGGAAGAGGACAGCCGCGCACGCAGCGTGCTCGCCGAAGGCCTAGGACGGCATAGCATGGCTGTCTGGCAGGGGCCGCGCGAGGGTTGTCGCTTGCTGCCGTGAAGGCCTGCGGGGTAAGGTTGTCGGCCTTGCTTCAAGAGGTTTCACATGCCCACCTTGCTCCGCCTGCTACCTGCCCTGTTACTGGCCCTGTGCCTGCCTGCCCATGCCAACTGGCACCTGGACGGTGAGTCTTCGCGCCTGTCGTTCATCACCGGCAAGAACGGCGATACTGCCGAAGTGCACCGCTTCCTGGTATTGCACGGCACCATCGACCGCAAGGGTGTGGCTGGCTTGAGCATCGAGATGGATTCGGTGAGCAGTGGTATCCCGCTGCGTGACGAGCGCATGCGTGACACCCTGTTCGAGGTCGAGCGCTTCCCCGAAGCGACGGTCAAGGCCCAGCTCGACCTGCGCCCGATCAACGACCTTGCCAACGGTGCCCAACTGGAACTGCGCCTGCCGCTGACCGTGACGCTGCATGGCCAGTCCCACAGCTACAACGCCCTGCTGCTGGCCACCCGCCTCGATGAGCGGCGATTCCAGGTGGTGACCCTCGAGCCGCTGCTGTTGCGTGCCGAAGACTATGGCTTGCTGCCAGGGCTGGAACGCCTGCGCACCTTCGCCGGGCTCAAGTCCATCAACCCGTCGGTGCCGGTGAGCGCGGTGCTGATCTTCACCGCGCGCTGACATGCCAGGGCCGGTCTTCCCCTGGCGGGATGGCAACCAGTTCGAACTGCTGATCGACGGCCCCGAATTCTTTCCCCGCATGCTCATGGCCATCGTGCGCGCCGAGCGCCAGGTCGATCTGGAACTTTACCTGGTGGAGGCGGGGGCCTGTGCCGATGCGGTGGTCGAGGCCCTGGAGTCTGCGGCCGCGCGTGGCGTGCGCGTGCGTTGCCTGTTCGACGATTATGGCGCCCTGGCCTTCCCTTCGGCCTTGCGTCAGCGTTTGCAGGCCGCCGGAGCCGAACTGCGCCTGTACAACCGTCTGCGCTGGCGCCGGGGCCTGCGCAACCTGTACCGCGATCACCGCAAGCTGCTGCTGGTGGACGAGCACTGGGCGGTGGTGGGTGGCACCGGCGTGACCGATGAATTCTGGACACCGGGCCAGGAGGCGAGCGAGTGGCATGAAGTGATGGTGCGTATGGAGGGACCGGTGGTGGCCGATTGGCAGCTGCTGTTCGACCGACAGTGGCACGCCAACCACCGTCGCACGGCCTGGCGCCCGCCGGAAAACTTCGGCCTGTCGCGCCTGCCGAAGATGCCGGCGCAGGGCGAGGGCCTGGGCCGGGTGGCCTACGCCGACGCGCGCCAGCACCGCGATATTCTGCATTCGCTGGTCCGTGCACTGAACAGTGGGCAGCGTCGCATCTGGCTGGCGACGCCGTATTTTCTGCCAACCTGGAGCGTGCGCCGGTCGCTGCGCCGGGCGGCGCAAAAGGGTATCGACGTGCGCTTACTGCTCACGGGGCCACGCACCGACCACCCTTCGGTGCGTTACGCTGGCCATCGTTACTACCCGCGTTTGCTGCGCGCCGGGGTGCGGATCTTCGAGTACCAGCCATGTTTCCTGCACCTGAAGATGGCCGTGGTTGACGACTGGGTCAGCATTGGTTCGTGCAACTTCGACCACTGGAATCTGCGCTTCAACCTCGAAGCCAACGTCGAAGCCCTCGATCCGCCGCTGACTGCTGCGGTGCTGGCCAGTTTCACGCGGGACTTCGCCTTGAGCGAGGAGGTCGACCTGGATCACTGGAAGGCCCGGCCGCTGTGGCGGCGGGTGCAGCAGCGGATCTGGGGCTGGCTGGATCGGCTGGTGGTCAATCTGCTGGATCGTCGCAACTGAGACCTGCGCCGTATATCGTTCATCGACAAAGCGGACTATCGTGCAGTGATTGTTCCCTGCAAACGAAGGAGTGGATGCGATGACGGCGAAGAAGATTCTCATGCTGGTGGGCGACTACGTCGAAGACTATGAAGTGATGGTGCCGTTCCAGGCCTTGCAGATGGTTGGCCACACGGTGCACGCGGTGTGCCCTGAGAAGATCGCCGGGCAGACCGTGCGCACGGCCATTCACGACTTCGAGGGCGACCAGACCTACAGCGAGAAGCCTGGGCACAACTTCGCCCTCAACTTCGATTTCGTCCAGGTGCGTGCCGAGGGCTATGACGCGCTGCTGATCCCTGGTGGGCGGGCGCCGGAGTACCTGCGTCTGGACGAGCGGGTGCTGAAACTGGTCAAGGAGTTCGACCAGGCGGGCAAGCCGATCGCGGCGGTGTGCCATGGCGCACAGTTGCTGGCGGCGGCAGGGGTGCTCGAAGGGCGTGCGTGCAGCGCCTATCCGGCGTGCGCGCCGGAGGTGCGGTTGGCCGGGGGACGGTTCGTGGATATTGCCATCGACCAGGCGCATGTGGATGGCAATCTGGTGACGGCGCCCGCTTGGCCGGCGCATCCGGCCTGGTTGGCGGCGTTCCTCAAGGTGTTGGGGACGCGTATTGCCTGATCTGGCAGCGGTTCTGGAGAAATACCTGTCGCGCAGGGGAAAGGGCTCATGTCGCAGCCGATGATAGGGTTTCCCCTCAGGCCCGGCTTGGCCGGGCGCGACAGAACGACTGCTCCGCATGGAAATCCGCCTGCTTCACGGCGCTGCCATCGCGCCTTACATCGATGATATCGCTCGCCTGCGCCTGACGGTGGTCCGCGAGTTCCCCTATCTTTACGACAGCACGCCGGCGTACGAGGCTGACGGTCTTCGCCGCTATATCGACTCCGAGCGCAGCCTGGCGATCCTGGCGATGGACGAGGGGCGGGTGGTAGGCGTTTCCACCGGCATGCCGTTGGGCGACAAGCCTGAGGCTTTCCGCCAGCCGTTTTTCGAGCAGGGACGCGATCCGCGCACCGTCTATTATTTCGGCAAGTCGGTGCTGCTGCCGGCTTATCGCGGGCGAGGGCTGGGCGTGCGCTTTTTCATCGAGCGCGAATCTTATGCGCACAAGCTGGGTGGCTTTCATTACTGCGCATTCAGTGCCGTCGAACGGCCCAATGGCCATCCGCGCCGGCCAGAAGACTACAAGCCGCTACACGCCTTCTGGCGTAATCGAGGGTTTCTGCATCAGCCTTCGCTGCGTGCGTCGTGTGCGTGGCGGGATCTGGGCGAGCCGGATGAGTCGGACAAGACGCTGTCGTTTTGGCTCAAGGATCTGTTGCTGTGATCCTGTGCTGAAACAGCAGCGCCCCGTTCGCGGGCAAGCCCGCTCCTGCAAGGAGTGGGCTTGCCCGCGAACGGGGCGCCGTGATTACCGCAGTCTTACTTCACTTCAACAGCCAGGCTCTGGGCAATCTTGTTCTGCCACAGCGCAGGGCCGGTGATGTGCACCGACTCACCCTTGCTGTCCACCGCGACGGTGACCGGCATGTCCTTGACGTCGAACTCGTAGATCGCTTCCATGCCCAGCTCGGCGAAGGCCAGGACCTTCGACTTGCGGATGGCCTGGGCCACCAGGTACGCGGCGCCGCCAACGGCCATCAGGTACACGGCCTTGTTGTCCTTGATCGCCTCGATGGCGGTCGGACCACGCTCGGATTTGCCGATCATGCCCAGCAGACCGGTCTGCTCGAGGATCTGGCGGGTGAACTTGTCCATCCGCGTGGCGGTGGTCGGGCCGGCTGGGCCGACCACTTCGTCACCGACCGGATCGACCGGGCCGACGTAGTAGATGAAGCGGCCTTTCAGATCCACCGGCAGCTCTTCGCCACGGTTGAGCATCTCGACCATGCGCTTGTGCGCAGCGTCGCGGCCAGTGAGCATCTTGCCGTTGAGCAGGATGGTCTCGCCCGGTTTCCAGCTGGCGACTTCTTCCGGGGTGATCTCGTCGAGGTTGACGCGACGCGCGCTCGGGCCGGCTTCCCAGACGATTTCCGGGTAGGCATCCAGCGACGGCGCTTCCAGCTCTGCCGGGCCGGAGCCGTCGAGCACGAAGTGGGCGTGACGGGTGGCGGCGCAGTTGGGGATCATGCACACCGGCAAGGAGGCGGCGTGGGTCGGATAGTCCATGATCTTGACGTCGAGCACGGTGGTCAGGCCGCCCAGGCCCTGGGCGCCGATGCCCAGCTGGTTGACCTTCTCGAACAGCTCCAGGCGGATCTCTTCGATGCGGTTCTGCGGGCCGCGGGCTTTCAGTTCATGGATGTCGATGGATTCCATCAACACTTCCTTGGCCATGACCGCGGCTTTTTCGGCAGTACCGCCGATGCCAATGCCCAGCATGCCAGGCGGGCACCAGCCAGCGCCCATGGTCGGGACGGTCTTGAGCACCCAGTCGACGATCGAGTCGGACGGGTTGAGCATGGCCATCTTCGACTTGTTCTCCGAACCGCCGCCCTTGGCTGCGACGTCGACTTCGACCTTGTCGCCGGGCACGATGGAGTAGTGGATCACCGCCGGGGTGTTGTCCTTGGTGTTCTTGCGGGCACCGGCCGGGTCGGCCAGGATGGAGGCGCGCAGGACGTTTTCCGGCAGGTTGTAGGCGCGGCGCACGCCCTCGTTGATCATGTCGTCCAGGCTCATGGTCGCGCCGTCCCAGCGCACGTCCATGCCGACGCGCACGAACACGGTGACGATACCGGTGTCCTGGCAGATCGGGCGGTGGCCGGTGGCGCACATGCGCGAGTTGATCAGGATCTGGGCGATGGAGTCGCGGGCAGCGGGCGATTCTTCACGCAGATAGGCTTCGTGCATCGCCTGGATGAAATCGACGGGGTGGTAATACGAGATGAATTGCAGGGCGTCGGCAACGCTCTGAATCAGGTCGTCTTGCTTGATCACGGTCATGCAGCGCGCTCCTCTTAAAGACGGGAACATTCGTAAAGGCATCGACACCGCCGACCAGCGCGTCGAAAGGCCTTGCAAGGCGCACCGGCAGGTCAGGCCGGCACAAAAAGGGCGCGGCAGTATAGCGCGGCTGCCCGTGGGAAACACCTGCGCGTGGGCTGGACCTTGGTCTGCCGCTGCCAGGCATCGTTCTTGCTGGCGTTCTGTACAATGGCAACAGACTCCAGGAGACCTTTCGTACATGCCCGATCTTCGTGTGGGCGAGCGCCGCATCAGCGTTCCGACCGGCAGCAACCTGCTCGACGCCCTCAACGGCGCCGGCCTGAACGTGCCTTACAGTTGCCGGGCCGGCAGTTGCCACGCCTGCCTGGTACGGTGCGTCGATGGCGAGCCTGAGGATGCCTTGCCCGAGGCGCTGCAGGCCGACAAGCGCGAGCAGGGCTGGCGCCTGGCTTGCCAGTGCCGGGTGACGGCTGATCTGCAGGTTATGGTGTTCGATCCGCAGCGTGATGGTGTGCCGGCGCGGGTGTGCGCGCTGGACTGGGTCGGCGATGTACTGCGCTTGCGACTGAAGCCTGCGCGGGCGTTGCGTTATCAGGCGGGGCAGCATGTGGTGCTGTGGCTGGGCACGGTGGCCCGACCTTACTCGCTGGCCAGCCTGCCGGGGGAGGATGATTTTCTCGAGTTCCATATCGACTGCCAGCGGCCGGGTGCGTTTTGCGATCTGGCTCGGGGCTTGAAGATCGGTGACTCGTTGGGTTTGGGAGAGTTCAGAGGGGGCGCGCTGCACTACGACCCCGACTGGCAGGACAGGCCGCTGTGGTTGCTGGCGGCAGGTACTGGCCTTGCCCCGCTGTGGGGTGTTGCGCGGGAGGCTTTGCGCCAAGGCCATCGGGCAGGAATAAAGGTCATGCATGTGGCACGCGATGATGCCGGGCACTACCTGCAACCCGCGCTGCAACAGACGCATGGCATCGATACCGAATACGTGCTGCAGGAGCATCTCGAGGAGGCGCTTGCGAGATTGCGTCCGACCTCTCGCCAGACCATCGCCTTGCTCTGCGGGTCGCCCGTGAGTGTCGAGCGCTTCGCTCGCAGATTGTTCATCGCCGGCGTGCCAAGAAACCAGGTGCTGGCTGACGTGTTCGTCGAGCATGCCTGACTCTCTGGCAGCACCATGCCCCATCGCGGGCAACCCAAAAAAAAGACCGCTCCTGAGAGCGGTCTTTTTTGCTGACCTGAAGTCGTTGCTACAACTCAGGCATCAACCGACCAGCGGATCACCCACGTGCAGGATCTTCATGCCATTGGTGCCACCGATGGTGTGGTAGCTGTCACCCTTGGTCAGGATCACCCAGTCGCCCTGTTCGACCAGGCCACGCTTGAGCAGCTCGTCGACAGCCGCCTGGCTGACCTTGTCGGCCGGCAGCGAAGCCGGATCGAAGGCGATCGGGTAGACGCCGCGGAACATCGAGACGCGGGCCTGGGTCGCGCGGTGCGGCGACATGGCGAAGACCGGCACATGCGAGCGCAGGCGCGACATGATCAGCGGGGTGTAGCCGCTTTCGGTCAGGGCGATGATCGCCTTCACGCCAGGGAAGTGGTTGGCGGTGTACATCGCCGCCAGGGCGATGCTCTCGTCGCAGCGCTCGAAGGTGGTGTGCAGGCGATGGCTGGACTTCTGGTTGGTCGGGTGCTTTTCGGCGCCCAGGCAGATGCGCGCCATGGCTTGCACCGCTTCGATCGGGTACGAGCCGGCGGCGCTTTCGGCCGACAGCATCACCGCATCGGTGTTGTCCAGCACGGCGTTGGCCACGTCGGAGACTTCGGCGCGGGTCGGCATCGGGTTCTGGATCATCGACTCCATCATCTGGGTCGCAACGATCACCGCTTTATTGTTGCGGCGAGCGTGCTGGATGATCTTCTTCTGGATGCCGATCAGCTCGGCGTCGCCGATTTCCACGCCGAGGTCGCCACGGGCAACCATCACGGCGTCGGAAGCCGCGATCAGGCCGTCGAGGGTTTCGTCGTCGGCAACGGCTTCGGCACGCTCGATCTTGGCCACCAGCCAGGCGCTGCCGCCGGCTTCGTCACGCAGCTTGCGTGCGTATTCCATGTCCTTGGCGTCACGCGGGAAGGAGACGGCCAGGTAGTCCAGGTCCATTTCCGCGGCCAGTTTGATGTCGGCCTTGTCTTTTTCGGTCAGGGCCGGTGCAGTCAGGCCGCCACCTTTGCGGTTGATGCCCTTGTGGTCGGACAGTGGGCCACCGACGATCACCACGCAATGCAGCGCGTCGGCGGTAGCGGTTTCGACGCGCATGACCACGCGACCGTCGTCGAGCAGCAGCTCGTCACCTACACCGCAGTCCTTGACCAGGTCGGGGTAGTCGATGCCGACGATATCCTGGTTGCCTTCGGTGAGCGGGTGAGCGGTGGAGAAGGTGAACTTGTCACCGATCTTCAGTTCGATGCGCTTGTTGCTGAACTTGGCGATACGGATCTTCGGACCTTGCAGGTCGCCCAGCAGTGCGACGTGGCGGCCGTTCTTGGCGGCGATGTCGCGGATCAGGCGGGCGCGGGCCTTGTGCTCGTCCGGAGTGCCGTGGGAAAAGTTCAGACGTGCCACGTCCAGGCCGGCGAGGATCAGTTGTTCGATCACTTCCGGCGAGTTGCTGGCGGGGCCCAGGGTGGCCACGATTTTGGTACGGCGGATGGTCATGCACAGACTCCTATGTTGAAGCGCAGCGAAAGGCTACTCCTCAATTGCGCTGTAGTCATTGTTCCGTTGCACTACCTTGCAGGTTGGCGAGAGGGCGGTTGCACCGTCGGCAGCACCCTACAAGCAGGAGGTTGCAGGTAGACGCTCGGCGCCGCGCGTCAGCTGGATGAAGCGTGCATCGGCACGCTGAAGAAATCGGGGCGCAGGCCGATATACTGGCCATCAAAGGAGAATTCCCATGCGAGCCCTGATCGTGTTAACCATGGCGGCCAGTGTCGTCGGCTGCACCCGCTGGTCCATGGACCATCACCTGAACAATGCCTACCGCGCGTACGATCGTGGCGATTGCCAGCGGGTGATGCTGGAGCTGTCGCAAGTCGATCGCACCAGCCGTGCCCGTCCGTTCATCCATCCGGAAGTGGCGATGCTGCGTGGCCAGTGCCTGGAGCGGCAGAAACTCTATGTCGATGCAGCGCAGACTTACCAGTTCCTGATCCAGCGCTACCCGCAGAACGAGTACGCCTACCGTGCCCAGGCGCGCCTGCAGACCCTGGAGCAGCTCGGCCATCTGCGCGGTGAGCCGGCGGTGACCAGCCCTGCGCCGACTACGCCTTTGCGTTAATACCAAGGTGACAATGATTTCATCCGGGCCGTCGCTCAGGCTAAGCTAGGCTGTAAAGTAGGTGTAACGCTCACCGCCAGTACCTGGTCTTCCTGGCATAAGGTACGGAGAATCATGTTCATCGAACGTCAGATCGACCGTCATCAACTGCCTTACGTGCTCAAGGTCTTCAACCGGTTGACCGATCAGGAGATTGGTTATCTGGGGAATGCCTCCGAGGATGGGCTCATGGTGATCAGCCAGCTCCCGATCATGGTCGGACCGGATTTCGATCTGCAGCTGCGTGTGCCGCTTGCAGGCGGGGGCTATCAGTTCATCAATCTCACCGCCAGTTGCCTGTGGAGCCGCGAGGACCAGACCCCGGGGCATTTCGATGCTGGCTTCATGCTATTGCAGGCGCCGCGCGAGTACGACGAGTTCGTGCGCTCGCTGCGCGACTTCTTCAGCTTCAAGCCGATGAACGAGTCGGCCTGAAGGCGTTCCTCCGGTAGACTCGTCCGCGAACTTTGTACAGGACGACACCGTGAGCTCCAGCATCTTCTGGCACGACTACGAAACCACCGGTATCAACCCGCGCTGCGACCGACCGCTGCAGGTTGCAGGCGTACGCACCGATTTCGAGCTCAACGAGATCGACGAACCGGTCAACCTGTATTGCCGCCCCTCCGACGATATCCTGCCGCACCCCGCCGCCTGCCTGGTGACGGGCATCACCCCTGAGCAACTGATGGCAAAAGGCTTGGGGGAAGCGGAGTTCATGACCCGGGTGCATGAACAGTTGTCGCGCCCCGGCACCTGTGGCGCAGGCTACAACACCTTGCGCTTCGATGATGAAGTCACCCGCTACAGCCTCTACCGCAACTTCTTCGATCCCTACGCCCGTGAGTGGCAGGGTGGCAACAGCCGCTGGGACTTGATCGACGTGGTGCGCACCGCCTATGCCCTGCGCCCGGAAGGTATCGTCTGGCCGCAGCAGGACGGACGCACCAGCCTGCGCCTGGAGTTGCTGAGCAAGGCCAACAAGATCGATCACGGCCATGCTCACGAGGCATTGTCCGATGTCCGCGCCACCATCGCGTTAGCCCGCCTGGTTCGCCAACGCCAGCCCAAACTCTATGACTGGTTGTTCCAGTTGCGTAGCAAGCACAAGGTCATGGAGCAGATTCGCCTGCTTCAGCCACTGGTGCATATCTCCGGGCGTTTCTCCAGCGAGCGTAGTTACCTGGGGGTGGTATTGCCGTTGGCCTGGCACCCGCGTAATCGCAATGCACTGATTGTGTGCGACCTGCACATGGAAAACTCGCCTTTAATAAGGGAAAGTGCCGAGGTATTGCGTTTGCGTTTGTACACGCGGCGCGAGGAATTGGCTGACGCGGAATTGCCGGTTCCGCTGAAGTTGGTGCACATCAACAAATGTCCTGTGGTTGCGCCATTGAGCGTATTGCGCCCGGCCGATCAACAGCGACTGGGTCTTGATATGTCGCTTGTTCTGTCTCGAGCCGATCAATTGATTCAGCAGCAAGACGCTTGGCGGGACAAGCTGGAGAGCCTCTACAGCGCAGATGAGTTCGCACCCAGCGAAGATCCCGAGCAACAGTTGTACGAGGGATTTCTCGGGGATCGTGATCGTCGCTTGTGTGAACAAGTTCGTTTGAGCGATCCGCGACAGTTGGGGCAGGGGCACTGGATGTTCGATGATGCACGCATGCCTGAGCTATTGTTCCGCTACCGGGCGCGCAACTTTATCGACACCTTGAACGAACAGGAGCAACAACGCTGGCACCGCTTCTGCCAGCAGCGCCTGAGCGATCCGCGCCTGGGAGCGCCCAACACCCTGGGCGATTTCGAGCAGGCGGCGCAGGCCCGTCTGGTCGATACGGACGATGCCGGGCGGCAGGTCCTGGAGGCATGGCTTGCACATGTCCGTACACTGCGAACGCACTATGCGTTGGCAGAATAAATAAAAACGCCGGCGATGAGCCGGCGTTTTGCTGAAGCCTTAAGGCAGTTGCCGGGATCAGCCCAGCAGGGTTGCCCAGCTTTCAACCACGTCACCACCCCACTTGGCTTTCCATTCTTTCAGGGTCTTGTGGTTGCCGCCTTTGGTTTCAATCACTTCACCGTTGTGCGGGTTCTTGTATTGCTTGACCTTGCGAGCACGTTTGGTGCTGGTGGTCTTGGTAGCGCCGCGAGGGGCTTTGCTCAGTTTGGATTCCGGGTCGAGCAGGGCAATCACGTCACGCAGCGACTTGGAGTATTCGCCCATCAGTGCGCGCAGTTTGCCTTCGAATTCCAGCTCTTTTTTCAGCTTGTCATCTTGCGACAGGTTGGCGAGGCGAGCTTGAAGTTCCTTGATGGCTTCTTCGGTGGCGCGGTATTCGTTGATCAGGGACATGGAGTGTTCCTTGGTGAATGTACAGAGAGACAGTGGGCCAATAATAGACAGGCAATACTCGCAAGTAAACAATTAATAAGGGGCTCAAATGTCAAATCATTTTGAAGCAACAATAACAGCGCTTCGGTAAAGAAAAATTTACATATTGCGTCTCTGTGCCTCGTCAATCCTCATCCGCCTGCTTGCGGGTGCTCAGAGTCTGCATTGAGCTGCCACGCAGGAGCGCGCAGGCCAATGGTTACTGCCTTTTTCACGGCAGATGGCTAGAATGTGCGCCTTTGCGAAGTTTTCCGGAGTCTCATCCATGCGCACCTACCGTCTGACGATTGCCTGTCCCGACCGCGTCGGCATCGTGGCAAAAGTCAGTAACTTCCTGGCCTTGTACAACGGCTGGATCAACGAAGCCAGCCACCACTCCGACGAGCAGAGCGGGTGGTTCTTCATGCGCCATGAAATCCGCGCCAAATCCCTGCCATTCGGTATCGAGGCCTTCCGCGAGGCCTTTGCGCCGATCGCCGAAGAGTTCTCCATGAGCTGGAACATCACCGACTCGGCGCAGAAGAAGCGCGTGGTGCTGATGGCCAGCCGCGAGTCGCACTGCCTGGCCGACCTGCTGCACCGCTGGCACACCGATGAACTGGACTGTGATATCCCGTGCGTGATCTCCAACCACAACGACCTGCGCAGCATGGTCGAGTGGCACGGTATTCCGTTTTTCCACGTGCCGGTCGATCCGAAAGACAAGGCCCCGGCCTTCGCCGAAGTTTCGCGCCTGGTTGCCGAGCATGGCGCTGATGTAGTGGTACTGGCGCGCTACATGCAGATCCTGCCGCCACAGTTGTGCCAGGACTACGCCGGGCGTGTGATCAACATCCACCACAGCTTCCTGCCATCGTTCGTCGGCGCCAAGCCCTACCACCAGGCTGCACTGCGCGGTGTGAAGCTGATCGGTGCCACTTGCCACTATGTCACCGAAGAGCTGGACGCAGGTCCCATCATCGAGCAGGACGTGGTGCGTGTGAACCACGCCGACAGCATCGAGGACATGGTCCGCTTCGGTCGTGACGTGGAGAAGATGGTGCTGGCCCGCGGTCTGCGCTATCACCTGGAAGACCGCGTGCTGGTACACGGCAACAAGACCGTGGTCTTCGACTGACCGGAGCCTGCACAGATGGCCGATCCGCGTGACAAGGCTGGTGCCCAGCCACCGCCGACACTCGGTGAAGGCTGCCTGGCGCGCTACGACCCCGAAGCGTTGAGCGATGAAGACGGCACCGAGTTCGAAGGTGCCGCCGAGCTCTGGGAGCAGCTCAACCCGCCTGACGCCGCCAGCGCTCCAGCAACGGACGCGCCAGCAGACAGACGAACACCGGCCCCCCGGCGAGCAGATAGAAGTAATAAGTGACGGCGCGCCAGATCAGGATCGCCGCCGCTGCTGTCGAGCTGCCCACCAGTGGCGACAGCAGGGTCGCCGACGTCAGCTCGGCGGCCCCTGCGCCGCCTGGCAGCAGGCTGAACTGGCCGGCACTGAGCGAGAGCATCTGCACCAGGAAGCTCGGAATCCACGACAGCTCTACCCCCAGCCCCCTCAATACCAGATACAGCACGCTGTAGCGCAAGCTCCAGTGCGCGCAGGTGAGGGCGAATACCAGCGCCAGCGTGCGCTTGGGCAGGCGCCAGGTGTCGGCCAGTGCCCGGGTGAAGCGTAGCAGCGTGCGCGCCCAGCGCCGCCGACGGCCGGTCGACAAACCCAGGCGTTGCAGCAGTCGACCGTTCCAGCGCATCACGCCACGCCGGTAGCGCAGCAGCACGACGATTGCCGCCAGCGCGCCACACAGCAAGGCGGCGCTGCCCAGCAGCATGCTTTCCTGGCTGCGACCCAGGCTGTGGAACAGGGCGTAGCCGGCGATTGCCAGCATGGCGCAGAAGAAGAACAGCAGGTCGTTCAACTGGTCCATGGCGAACACCGCGCCACTGCGGGCCGGGCCAATGCGTTCGCGGGCCAGCAGTGTCATCAGGGTCAAAGGACCTCCGCTACCGCCGGGGGTGGTGCAGATGGCGAACTCAGTCGCCATTACCACGCCCAGGCTGCGTACCCTGCCCAGTTGTGCACCCTGCTGGCCGAGCAGCAAGCGCAGGCGCACGGCGTTGATGATCCAGCACAGCAGGATCATGCCCAGCAGGGTCGCCATCAGCCCTGGGTCGAACGTCTGCAGGCGCGGCAGCAGTTGGCTGCCGCCCAGAATGCCCGGAACCAGCACCGCGAGCAGCAGCGTCAGCCCCAGCCAGGCGAGGCGGTTCATGGGCAGGTCCTGCGCTCCAGCCAGGCGGATTTGGTCAGAGGCTCACGCCCTTGCTCGATCAATTCACGCAGGGTTCGCAACCAGTAGTTGCGTGCGCTGGAGTGGCGCATATCCACCGGATGCAGGCCCAGGCGCAGGGTTTCGGCCTGGCGCCAGCGCCGGGCCTGCCAGTCACAGAGCACCCGTGACAGACCGCGGCGCCATGCACTGCGGGCGCTCCAGACCAGCCCGGGAGCTTCGATCGCGGTGAAGTCCGGCAGCCGATAAAGGTGCTGCGGTGTGCTGGTGTAGCGCAGCGGCAGGCCGCGCAGGGCCTGGCGGGTGCCTTCGCTCATCAGCCAGGCGGGCGCGACGAAGCCTGCGACCGGCCAGCCCTGGCTGGCGAACAGGGCCAGGCCCGCCTCCAGACGTTGCAGGGCTTCGCGCTGCTCCAGCGCATAGAACTCGCCCTCATGGGTGTAGATCCGGCGCATGAAGTACTCGGCAGGCCCGCGTGGGGCTGGGCCATCGTCGGCGTGGTAGAAACCGTGCAGTGCCAGCTCGTCGCCGCGCGCCAGGCGCCTATCGAGGAGGCGGCAGAAGTCCGGGGAGCGGGCCAATGCGTTGCGGTGGTGGAAGTCCGGGACCACCAGCCAGGTCATGGGCACGTCGCCCATTGCATCGACGGCTTCGACGAAGGGACGGTAGTCGGGCCAGGTTTCGGGCGCCACATCGTGCAGCACCAGCATCAGGCTACGCGAATCGGCGGGCGCTTCACGCATGGGCGCGTACCTGTGGCGACAGGCCAAGCACGGCCTGGTAGTGCAGCAACAGGCCATCGACCACGCTATCCCATGAGTAATGCTGCTCCACATGGCGACGGGCCTGGGCGCCTAGGGGGCGCACGCCGGCTTCGAAGATTTCGCGCACTGCCCCGGCCATTGACTGGCTGTCGTTGGCCTGGCACAGGCGCCCGCACTGGTCGTTGACAATTTCGCCGAAAGCCCCGGCGCGCACGGCGACCACCGGTGTGGCGCTGGCCATGGCCTCGAGTATCACCAGGCCAAAGGTTTCCTGGTCACCGGCGTGCAGCAACAGGTCGGCACTGGCGAGCAGGCGGGCCACTTCATCGGCGGGGCAGAAGTGGTCGATCACGCTGACATTGTCCGGCACGTTGGCCGGCATGTTCGAGCCGACCAGCAACAGGTGGTAATGGCGACCCAGGTGGCCCATGCACTCGAGCAGCACTGGCAGGTTCTTCTCCCGCGAGCCGCGACCGGCGAAGACGAGCAGACGAGTGGTATCGGGAAGGCCGAGCTGGGCGCGCAGGTGCGGATCGCGCCTGTCGGGGTGGAAGGTATTCAGGTCGACTCCCAGGGGCTGTACATGCACATCGCGCACGCCAAGACGGCGCAGTTTGTCGGCCATCACCTGGCTCGGCGCCAGCACCCGGTCGAAATTGCCGTAGAGCTTGCTGACATAGGCTTCGACATTGGGGGTGAACCAGTTGCCCATGCGGTTGCTGACCAGCAATGGCAGGTCGGAGTGATAGAAGCCGATCACCGGCACGTCCAGCTTGCGTCGCGCTTCCAGGGCGGCCCAGGCGGTGAGGTAGGGATCGCCGACCTCGATCAGGTCAGGCTTGAGATCGCGCAGCACGTTGCACCAGGGCGTCAGGCGTACCGGAAAACGGTAGCCCTTGCCGAACGGCAAGGGCGGGGCTGGCACCTGGTAGATGCCATTGGCGTCACGGGCGCTGGGGCCGGGGATCAGCAGACTGTGGCGTACGCCGGGCATGGCGTCGAGGCGATGGTGTTTGGCATCAAGATAGGTCCGTACACCGCCGCTGGCCGGGGCGTAGAACATGGTGATGTCAGCGATGTGCACGATCAGCATCCCTCCGGGATCGTCTTCGGGTCTGTCATCCGGCGGTAACAGACCGACGGTGACGCGCCTAAAGGTTGACCTTTATGAAGGATAGTTTGTTCGATCGGGATTGGGCGGCGGGGCGCCACGCTGTGGGGGCAGGCAGGTCGGGACGAACCACCGCACCCACAGGGGCTGCATTCAGATACGGAAACTGCCCACCAGTTGCTTGAGGCGCGTGGCCTGCTGTTCCAGGTCGGAGCAGGCGCGCAGGGTGGCCTGCAGGTTTTCCACGCCCTCCTGGTTGAGGGTGTTGATCTCGTTGATGTCCATGTTGATCGACTCCACCACCGAGGTCTGTTCCTCGGTGGCGGTGGCCACCGACTGGTTCATGCCGTCGATCTCGCCAATGCGCTGGGTCACACTGCCCAGGCGCTCGCCGGCCTGGTTGGCGATCTGCACGCCGTCCTGGCTGTGGCGTTGACTCTGGTCCATGGTCTCGACCGAGGTGCGGGCGCCGACCTGCAACTCCTCGATCATCCCCTGGACCTGCTGCGCCGACTCCTGGGTACGGTGGGCGAGGTTGCGCACCTCGTCGGCCACCACCGCGAAGCCGCGGCCGGCCTCACCGGCACGGGCGGCCTCGATGGCCGCGTTCAGCGCCAGCAGGTTGGTCTGCTGGGAGATGCTGGTGATGACCTCGAGGATCTGGCCGATGTTGACGGTCTTGTCGTTGAGGGCCTCGATATGCGCGCTGGAACTGACGATCAGTGCCGACAGGCGGTTCATCGCCTGGATATTGTGCTCGACCACTTGCTGCCCCTCTTCGGCGAGCAATCGCGCGGAGCTGGCATGTTGCGAGGCTTGTGCGGCATTGCCGGCGATTTCCTGGGCCGCGGCGCCCAGCTCGTTGATGGCCGCCGCGACGCTGTTGGTGCGGTTGGCCTGCTCGTCGGAGTTGAGCATTGAGGAGTTGGAGGCGCTGACCACCCGCAGCGCCACTTCGTTGACCTGCTCGGTGGCCGAGGAGACTTCGCGAATCGAGCTGTGCACCCGTTCGACGAAGCGGTTGAATGCGCTGCCGAGCACACCGAACTCGTCATGGTTGTGGATGTTCAGGCGCTTGGTCAGGTCGCCTTCGCCTTCGGCGATGTCTTCCATGGCGCGGGTCATGGTGTGCAGCGGTTGCATCAGTATGCGGATCAGCAGGCCGAGCAGGGCGATGATGATCACCACCGCCACCAGCGTGGCAATCACCGCCGAGTTGCGGAAGGTGCTGAGCATGCTGAAGGCCTTGTCCTTGTCCACCGACAGGCCGATGTACCAGTTGGCCGAAGGCAGGCCCTTGATGGGGGTGAAGGTGAGCAGGCGCGCCTTGCCGTCGACCTGCACTTCGGTCAGCTCGCGAGACAGTTTCGGGGTGTTCTGCGGGAAGGCCTCCGACAGCGATTTCATCACCAGGGCATTGTCCGGGTGCACCAGGATCTTGCCCTGGTCGTTGACCAGGAACGCGTAACCCATGCCGCCGAAGTTCAGCGAGTCGATGATCTGTACCAGGCCGTCCAGCGCCAGGTCGCCGCCGACCACGCCGACATCGCTGGAGACCTTGTCGAGGATGCCGATGACCATCTTGTTGGTGGTCATGTCGATGTAGGGTTCGGTGAGAAGGGGACCGCTGGCGGCCATCCCGTCCTTGTACCAGGGGCGTACGCGCGGGTCGTAGCCGTCGGGCATCTTGCTGTCGGGGCGCACGCTGAAGCCGCCGTCGACCTTGCCCAGGTAGACCGTGAGGAAGCTGGAGATCAGCGCCTGTTGGCCCATCAGGGTTTCGGCATCGGCCGGATGCTGGGCGATATTCTGCGCAAGGTTTTCCACCAGCCGGATCCGCCCTTCGAACAGGTTGCGGATCGTGGTGGACGTGGACTGGCCCATTTCTGCCAGGTAACTCTCCAGATTGGCGCGAATGGCATTACGCTGGAGATAGTCGTTGTACAAGGTGAACAGCGCAAAGGCCAGTATCACGATCAGAGAGGCCGCCAAGAGAATCTTGTGGCTGAAACGAAGGCTTTTGTTCATGACGTCGTCGGGTCCGCTAAGGTTTTATCGGGTCGCTCGCACGAAGCACAGCAGAAAACAGTGCAACAATCCGGTGAGCCTTGGTGGGTTGTGTCCTGTATTTCGGGTCAATATCGCCTCTGCATATCGGCCGCTTTTAGGCAAAGCTTGAGAAGAGGATGAAATAAGATGTCGGATTCTTCGCAAATCGTTGTAGGTGCCGGTCTAGACGGCTTGCCCGTCAGCCAGGCCATGCGCTTGGCCAACCGCCATGGACTGGTCGCCGGAGCAACCGGCACCGGCAAGACCGTGACCCTGCAGCGTCTGGCCGAGGTGTTCAGCGACGCGGGGGTGGCGGTGTTCGCCGCAGACGTGAAAGGCGACCTGTGTGGCCTGGGGGCGGCGGGTTCGCCCCAGGGCAAGGTGGCCGAACGCATTGCCGGGATGCCGTGGCTCGCCCACCAGCCCAAGGCCTACCCGGTGAGCCTGTGGGACATCGCCGGGCAGAGTGGTCATCCGTTGCGCACTACCCTCAGTGAAATGGGCCCGTTGCTGCTGGGCAACCTGCTTGAACTGACCGACAGCCAGCAGGCGGCGCTCTATGCGGCGTTCAAGGTTGCCGACCGCGAGGGCCTGTTGCTGCTCGACCTGAAAGACCTCAAGGCGTTGCTTGGGCATCTGAAGGACAACCCGCAGTTGCTGGGCGAGGACAGCGCACTGATGACCACCGCTTCGACCCAGGCCTTGCAGCGACGCCTGGCAACGCTGGAGCAGCAGGGGGCCGAGGCGTTGTTCGGTGAGCCGGCGCTGCAACTGGAGGATCTGCTGCGGGTCGATGGCGATGGTCGCGGGCGCATCCACCTGCTTGACGCCAGCCGCCTGGTGCATGAGGCGCCGAAGGTCTATGCGACCTTTCTCCTGTGGCTGCTGGCCGAGCTGTTCGAGCAACTGCCGGAGCGCGGCGACGCCGACAAGCCGGTGCTGGCGCTGTTCTTCGACGAAGCGCACCTGTTGTTCAACGGCACTCCCAAAGCCCTGCAGGATCGTCTGGAGCAGGTGGTGAGATTGATCCGCTCCAAGGGCGTGGGGGTGTACTTCGTCACCCAGTCCCCGGGCGACCTGCCCGATGCCGTGCTTGCGCAGTTGGGCTTGCGCATCCAGCACGGGCTGCGGGCCTTCACCGCCAAGGAGCAGAAGTCGCTCAGGGCCGTGGCTGACGGCTTTCGTCCCAATCCAGCGTTCGACACCCTGGCGGTGCTCACCGAGTTGGGGATCGGCGAGGCGTTGGTGGGCACCTTGCAGGACAAGGGGACGCCAGAGATCGTCCAGCGCGTGCTGGTAGCACCGCCGCAATCGCGGATCGGCCCGCTGACCACGGCGGAGCGCAGTGCACTGATCGCGGCATCGCCCCTGGCGGGGCGCTATGACAAACCGATCGACCGTGAGTCTGCCTACGAGCTGCTGACCCAGCGCAAGGGCGAGCCGGTGGAGCCGGTGCCTCAGCCCAAGGTTGAGACGGACAGTCTGGCCGACAAGGCGGGAGAGTTCTTGCAGAGCGCGGCAGGGCAGGCGATCAAGTCGGCGGTACGCCAGGCCGCCAACCAGCTGGGCAGGCAACTGGTGCGGGGCTTGATGGGGTCGTTGCTGGGGGGCAAGAAGCGCTGAGTTTTCCCAAGGCATGAAAAAGGCGCCGTCGCGGGCGCCTTCTTCAATGCTGCAGGTGTCAGCCGATTGCTTTGGAGGCAAGCCAGAACAGGCCGGCCGCCAAGCCCATCGAGGCTGGCAGGGTCAGTACCCAGGCCAGCAGGATGGTCTTCACCGTGCCGCCTTGCAGGCCGCTCTTGTTGGCGACCATGGTACCGGCAACACCCGACGACAGTACGTGGGTGGTCGAGACCGGCAGGCTGAACACGTTGGCCATGCCGATCGCGCAAGCCGCGGTGATCTGTGCCGACATGCCCTGGGCGTAGGTCATGCCTTGCTTGCCGATCTTCTCGCCGACAGTCAGTACCACACGCTTCCAACCGACCATCGTGCCCAGGCCCAAGGCCAGGGCGACGGCGACGATCACCCAGAACGGGGCGTATTCGGTGGTTGCGGTCAGGTCCTTGCGCAGTTTTTCCAGGTCGGCCTTCTCGCGGCCATCCAGCCCTGGCAGCTTCCCGACCTTTTTCGCGGTGTCGTCCAGGCACAGCAGGTAACGACGTACTTCCACACGCTGTTCGGCGCTCAGGTCGCGGTAGTCGGTCACGCCCTGGAGCGAGGTCTGCAGCGCGGCAATGGTCGGCTCGGTCTGTTGTGGGTTGCAGCTGAACTGCTCCGGCAGGTCGGTCGACTTGGCCTTGCCCAGCGCCAGGAACTCGCCAAGCGTGGCGGCATTGCGCTGGTAGAACTGGCTCATGTGCAGGGTGGCGTCGCGGGTACGCTCGATCTGGTAGGTGGTGCTGTTCAGGTCGAGCACGAACTTGGCCGGGACGATACCGATCAGCACCAGCATGATCAGGCCGATGCCTTTCTGGCCGTCGTTGGAGCCGTGCACGAAGCTCACGCCCATGGCCGAGATCACCAGCACCAGGCGGTTCCAGAAGGGCGGATGCTTCTTGTCGTCGAGCTTGCGGCGCTGTTCGGGGGTCTTGTGCATCTTCGACAGCGGGCGCCACCATTTCAGGCCAATCAGCACCAGTGCGGCGACGGCGAAGCCGGCCATCGGCGAGACCACCAGCGACATGGCGATGTCGATCGCTTTCTGCCAGTTCACGCCGTCACCCAGCGGGATGTCGCTGAGCAGCGCGTTGGCCAGGCCAACCCCGAGAATCGAGCCGATCAGGGTGTGCGAGCTGGACGCCGGGATACCGAAATACCAGGTGCCCAAGTTCCAGGTAATGGCGGCGGCGAGCAGGGAGAAGACCATGGCCAGGCCGTGCCCGGTGTTCACGTTGATCAGCAGCTCGACCGGCAGCAGGTGCACGATGGCATAGGCCACCCCGACACCGCCGAGCAGAACCCCGAGGAAGTTGAACACACCCGAGAAGAACACGGCCAGGTGCGGCGGCATGGCTTTGGTATAGATGACGGTGGCTACCGCGTTGGCGGTGTCATGAAAGCCATTGATGAACTCGAATGCGAGCACGAAGGTGAGGGCGAGCACCAGGCTCACGGCTACCCAGGCATCCAGTCCGCTGAATAAATCGATCATGAAGGTTTTCTGGCGGTCGTAGGGGGGCCGGATTATGCCAGAAAACCATGGCAATCGATGCACCCGTGACAGACAGATGGCAGCTTTTCTACTGCTGCCACGACGGTTCGTCGGTAGGGAACGAGGCGGAATCGACGAACAAAAAAGCGTTAATTTCGGTTAAATACCGCGAATTGGCGATTAAAAGAAGGGTTTTTCAAGATTAAAACGGGCGTATGAAATTTGTGTAATTCCATTTCATCATCGGCTGCGGCATAAGAACGCGTGGCGCCAGGGCGTTCAGTACCGTGGCGCGCTGCGATCAGGCCCCGAGGCTCAAGGCTCTTCGGGGCGCCGTTCCTTTTCCATCTTTTCCAGTTCCTCGGAGAAGGCTTGGTCAAGGAGGCTGGCACGTTTGCGCCAGGGTTTGCGCTCCGGTTCCGGTTGGGCAGCATAGGTGGTGACTTCACCACCATAAACATCCTTGTAACGTTCTGCCTGGCGCTCGAGTTCGGCGCGCAGTTCATCTTTCGTCACAGTATCGACCTGATAAATTGAAGAGGTTCTCGGTACAGGGCTGTACCACGCGGTGCGCGTGGATCCCTTTCCCATCGTGCGTACAGACCTGAGCGCCGAATTATAACCGTCGAATCAGCAATGGCCACGGCCTTTATTCAAGCCTGATTGTGCAACGGAAAGTTGACCCGTTGTACTTGGGAAGTTGGAGGCGACGTACCGAGTAAAGTTCGGATAAACAGTGCAGAAATGAAAACGGCCTCGCTGGTAAGCGAGGCCGCTGCCTTTAGTCTTCTACGGTGGGTACCTGACCAGTCTCTCCAAAGAAGCCACAAGGGCATGAGAAAGGTATAAGCAAACGTGTCGGCGGTCAATTGCGATTATCGGCCGCTTGTTCGATAATCGCACGAAGCGCCGTTTTTTTTGAGGTCTGCCGATGAACGATGAAACCAACGCTTCCACGCCCAGCGATCCGCAGCGTGCCGTCACGCCTTCCCTGGCCCCGCCGATCGTCGCATCGCCGGCCAAGCGCATCCAGGCGTTTACCGGCGACCCCGACTTCATGACCTCTCTGGCCCGGGGCCTGGCGGTGATCCAGGCCTTCCAGGAGCGCAAGCGCCACCTGACCATTGCCCAGATCAGCCACCGCACGGAAATCCCCCGCGCCGCTGTGCGCCGTTGCCTGCATACCCTGATCAAGCTCGGTTACGCCACCTCCGACGGGCGCACGTATTCGCTGTTGCCCAAGGTGCTGACGCTGGGTCACGCGTACCTCTCCTCGACGCCGCTGGCCGTCTCGGCCCAGCCCTACCTGGACCGTATCAGCGAGCAACTGCACGAAGCGGCGAACATGGCGACCCTCGAAGGCGACGACATTCTCTACATCGCCCGCTCGGCGACGGTGGAGCGCCTGATTTCGGTGGACCTGTCGGTGGGCGGGCGCCTGCCGGCGTATTGCACCTCCATGGGCCGGATTCTGCTGGCGGCACTGGACGACACCAGCCTGCGCGAGTATTTCGAGCGCGCTGATCTCAAGGCCCGGACCAGCCGCACCTTGCATGATCCCGAGTCGCTGTTCGCCTGCATCCAGCAGGTGCGCGCCCAAGGCTGGTGTGTGGTCGACCAGGAGCTGGAGCAGGGATTGCGTTCGATCGCCGTGCCAATCTACGACGCGTCAGGGCAAGTGCTGGCAGCACTGAATGTCAGCACTCACGTTGGACGGGTGACGCGCAATGAACTGGAACAGCGCTTCTTGCCCATCCTGCTGGCGGCCAGCCGTGATCTTTGCCACCAGTTGTTCGGTTGAGCGCCGGGTAGCGCGCCGTTCCGGCAGGTAGATAAGCGGTAAAACCATTCTTGTGCGATAAACGCACAATGTCGCTCCTCGTGAATTGCGCCCGCCGCAGGCGCTGATTAATGTTTCTCGCAACGGTCGGCGCTGCCGACCGGACAATAACAACACGAGACAAGCCCATGACCACTGTCCCTTCGCTGCCTTGCGCAGTTGCATCGTTACCCAGCTGATTTCAACGCCCGTACTGGTTTCTCCAGCCCTGCGCCTTACTTGTCGCAGCGGTGTACCCGCGCCCATCTTCTGGATAACAACAATGAACAAACCGCAAACTGCTGTCGGCAACTGCCTCGATGTACAGTCGTTCATCAACGACCAGCCGCTGTCCCGCTATCAATGGCGGGTGGTGATCCTGTGCTTCCTGATTGTCTTCCTCGATGGCCTGGACACCGCAGCGATGGGGTTCATCGCTCCGGCGTTGTCCCAGGAGTGGGGCATCGATCGCGCCAGCCTCGGCCCGGTAATGAGCGCCGCGCTGATCGGCATGGTCTTCGGCGCCCTGGGTTCCGGGCCGCTGGCCGACCGCTTCGGTCGCAAAGGTGTACTGGTCGGCGCGGTACTGGTGTTCGGCGGCTTCAGCCTGGCGTCGGCGTACGCCAGCAATGTCGATCAACTACTGGTGCTGCGCTTCCTGACCGGCCTTGGCCTGGGAGCTGGCATGCCCAATGCCACGACCCTGCTGTCTGAATACACCCCGGAGCGTTTGAAGTCGCTGCTGGTGACCAGCATGTTCTGTGGCTTCAACCTGGGTATGGCCGGCGGTGGCTTCATCTCTGCCAAGCTGATCCCGGCCTACGGCTGGCACAGTCTGCTGGTGCTGGGCGGCGTGCTGCCGTTGCTGCTGGCGGTGGTGCTGCTGGTGTGGTTGCCGGAGTCGGCGCGTTTTCTGGTAGTGCGCAATCGCGGCACCGACAAGGTGCGCAAGACGCTCGCCCCGATCGCTCCGGCCGTGGTAGCCCAGGCCGCGACCTTCAGCGTACCGGAGCAGAAAGCCGTGGCTGCGCGCAATGTCTTCGCGGTCATCTTCTCCGGCACCTACGGCCTGGGCACTGTGTTGCTGTGGCTGACCTATTTCATGGGGCTGGTGATCGTCTACCTGCTGACCAGTTGGTTGCCGACGCTGATGCGCGACAGTGGCGCCAGCCTTGAAACGGCGGCCTTCATCGGTGCGCTGTTCCAGTTCGGCGGCGTACTCAGCGCCGTGGCGGTAGGCTGGGCGATGGACCGCTTCAATCCACACAAGGTCATCGGCATCTTCTACCTGCTGGCCGGGGTGTTTGCCTACGCGGTGGGTCAAAGCCTGGGCAACATCACTCTGCTGGCCATTCTGGTGCTGGTCGCGGGGATGTGCGTGAACGGGGCGCAGTCGGCGATGCCGTCGCTGGCGGCGCGCTTCTATCCGACCCAGGGGCGTGCCACAGGGGTGTCGTGGATGCTCGGCATCGGCCGTTTCGGCGCGATTCTCGGGGCCTGGAGCGGGGCGACGCTGCTGGGGCTGGGCTGGACCTTCGAGCAGGTGCTGACTGCGCTCCTGGTGCCGGCGGCGCTGGCGACCGTCGGGGTGATCGTCAAAGGCTTGGTGAGTCACGCTGACGCCACCTGATCGAGCATGGGTGGTGACCTTTTCGCGGGCAAGCCCGCTCCCACAGGGGTGGACTGCCCCCAAGAAGTTGGACACAAATCCAACCCTTGGGGGCAGTCCAGGGATTGGGCTGGCCTTTAGGTTTGAGCAAGACAGTTGCTCCCTGGTGGGAGCGGGCTTGCCCGCGAAAAGGTCACCGCCAGTTATCAGCGATCCCTCATTCAAACCGTTCGATAACCGCACAAAAGGTCGATTATCGGATTGTTTCCCCACCCCCGGTCTCCTTAATCTGAGCCCATCGCAGCGACGCTGCACTCAAACCCGACTCAGCCTGACCAGGAGTCTCCAATGGCAGCAATCCTCTCGCTTCATGATGCCGTGAAGCAGTTCGTCCACGACGGCGACAGCGTTGCCCTCGAAGGTTTCACCCACCTGATTCCGACCGCCGCCGGTCACGAGATCATCCGCCAGGGCAAGCGCGACCTCACGCTGGTGCGCATGACTCCGGACCTGATCTACGACCAACTGATCGGTGCCGGTTGTGCGCGCAAGCTGATCTTCTCGTGGGGCGGCAATCCGGGGGTCGGCTCGCTGCATCGCCTGCGCGATGCGGTAGAGAAACAGTGGCCGCACGCGATCGAGATCGAAGAACACAGCCACGCTGACCTGGCCAACGCCTACGTTGCCGGCGCCTCCGGCCTGCCGTTCGCGGTACTGCGTGCCTACGCAGGCTCCGACCTGCCCAAGGTCAACCCGCTGATCAAGTCGGTCACTTGCCCGTTCACGGGCGAAGTGCTGGCTGCCGTGCCTTCGGTTCGCCCGGACGTCACCGTGATCCACGCACAGAAAGCCGACCGCAAGGGCAACGTGCTGCTGTGGGGCATCCTCGGGGTGCAGAAGGAAGCGGCCCTGGCCGCCAAGCGCTGCATCGTCACCGTGGAGGAAATCGTCGACGACCTGCAAGCGCCGATGAATGCCTGCGTACTGCCGACCTGGGCGCTCAGCGCGGTGTGCCTGGTGCCGGGCGGTGCGCATCCGTCCTACGCCCATGGCTACTACGAGCGTGACAACCGCTTCTACCAGGCCTGGGACCCGATCGCGCGCAACCGTGAATCCTTCACTGCCTGGATCGACACCTACATTCGCGGCACCACCGACTTCACCGAATTCAAGCGCAAGCTGGAGGCTGCACAATGAGCTACTCCACCTCCGAAATGATGACCGTGGCCGCGGCCCGTCGCCTGCGTAACGGCGCCGTCTGCTTCGTGGGGATCGGCCTGCCGTCCAAGGCCGCCAACCTGGCGCGCCTGACCTCGTCGCCCGATGTGGTGCTGATCTATGAGTCTGGTCCGATCGGTGCCAAACCGAGTGTGCTGCCGCTGTCGATCGGCGATGGCGAGCTGGCCGAGACCGCTGACACCGTGGTGCCGACCGGCGAGATCTTCCGCTACTGGCTGCAGGGCGGCCGTATCGACGTAGGCTTCCTCGGTGCCGCCCAGGTCGACCGCTTCGGCAACATCAACACCACCGTGGTCGGTGACTACCACGCGCCCAAGACCCGCCTGCCGGGTGCCGGCGGTGCGCCAGAGATCGCAGGCTCCGCCAAGCAGGTGCTGATCATCCTCAAGCAGTCGCCGCGCGCTTTCGTCGACAAGCTCGACTTCATCACCTCGGTCGGGCACGGCGAGGGCGGCGATTCGCGCAAGCGCCTGGGCCTGCCCGGCGAGGGGCCGGTGGGCATCATCACCGACCTGTGCATCATGGAGCCGGAAGCCGGCACCCACGAATTCGTGGTGACCTCCATCCACCCGGGCGTGACCCGCGAACAGATCGTCGCCGCCACCGGCTGGGCGATTCGTTTTGCCGATGACGTGCAGGTCACTGCCGAGCCGAGCGAGACGGAATTGGCTGCCCTGCGCGATCTTGAGGCCCGTACCGCAGCAGCCCATGGCCAGAGCGCAGGAGAAGCCTGATGCGTGACGTATTCATCTGCGACGCGATCCGTACCCCGATTGGCCGTTTCGGCGGCGCCTTGGCCGGTGTGCGTGCCGACGACCTGGCGGCGGTGCCACTCAAGGCGCTGGTCGAGCGCAACCCGCAGGTTCGCTGGGTTCAGCTCGACGAAGTGTTTCTCGGCTGTGCCAACCAGGCCGGCGAGGATAACCGCAACGTCGCGCGCATGGCGCTGCTGCTGGCGGGCCTGCCCGAGAGCATTCCCGGCGTGACCCTCAACCGCCTCTGCGCCTCGGGCATGGATGCGGTCGGCACGGCGTTTCGCGCCATCGCCAGTGGTGAGATGGAGCTGGCCATCGCCGGTGGCGTCGAGTCGATGTCGCGGGCGCCGTTCGTGATGGGCAAGGCCGAGAGTGGCTATTCGCGCAACATGAAGCTTGAAGACACCACCATCGGCTGGCGCTTCATCAACCCGTTGATGAAGGCCCAGTACGGTGTCGATGCCATGCCTGAGACCGCCGACAACGTTGCCGACGATCACCAGGTCTCGCGTGCCGACCAGGACGCCTTCGCCCTGCGCAGCCAGCAGAAGGCCGCCGCCGCCCAGGCAGCAGGTTTTTTCGCCGAAGAGATCGTGCCGGTGCGCATTGTCCACAAGAAGGGCGAAACCCTGGTCGAGCAGGATGAACACCTGCGCCCGGACACCACCCTGGAAGCGCTGGCCAGGCTCAAGCCGGTCAATGGCGCGGACAAGACCGTCACCGCTGGCAATGCGTCGGGGGTGAACGATGGCGCGGCGGCGCTGATCCTGGCCTCGGCCGATGCCGTGAAGAAACACGGCCTGACCCCACGTGCCCGTGTCCTGGGCATGGCCAGTGCCGGCGTGGCGCCGCGGGTGATGGGCATTGGCCCGGTGCCCGCGGTGCGCAAGCTGACCGAGCGCCTGGGTATCGCCGTGGCTGATTTCGATGTGATCGAACTCAACGAAGCCTTTGCCAGCCAGGGTCTGGCGGTTCTGCGCGAGCTGGGCGTGGCGGACGATGCACCGCAGGTGAACCCGAACGGCGGGGCAATTGCCCTGGGGCATCCGTTGGGCATGAGCGGCGCGCGGCTGGTGCTGACCGCGCTGCACCAGCTGGAGAAGAGCGGCGGGCGCAAGGGCCTGGCGACCATGTGTGTCGGCGTGGGGCAGGGGTTGGCGCTGGCCATCGAACGGGTTTGACCTGTGCCGGCCTCTTCGCGGGCAAGCCCGCTCACGCCATCCTGTGGGAGCGGGCTTGCCCGCGAAGAGGCCGAACCTGCAAGACAAAAGGCTAATGGCCAGACCCCAAGCGGAACGAGAGTGTTACCGGGTATGTCTAGAATTCACGGTAACCTTCGAGGAGTAAGCACGCCATGACCGCAATCCATTACACGGGCGAGGAGCGCAAAAGCCGTATCTTTGCCATCGTCGGGGCTTCTTCCGGCAACCTGGTGGAGTGGTTCGACTTTTATGTCTATGCCTTCTGCGCCATCTATTTCGCCCCGGCGTTCTTTCCCTCCGACGACCCTACCGTGCAACTGCTCAACACGGCTGGTGTGTTCGCCGCAGGCTTTCTGATGCGCCCCATCGGCGGCTGGATTTTCGGCCGCCTGGCCGACCGTCACGGTCGCAAGAATTCGTTGATGATCTCGGTATTGATGATGTGCGCAGGCTCGTTGCTGATTGCCTGCCTGCCGACCTATTCGAGCATCGGCACCTGGGCGCCGGCACTGCTGCTGTTTGCGCGGCTGGTCCAGGGCTTGTCGGTCGGCGGTGAGTACGGCACCACTGCGACCTACATGAGCGAGGTGGCCCTGCGTGGCCAGCGTGGATTCTTCGCCTCGTTCCAGTACGTCACCCTGATCGGCGGCCAGTTGCTGGCGGTGCTGGTGGTGGTGATCCTGCAGCAACTGCTCACCGAAGAAGAACTGCGCGCCTGGGGCTGGCGCATTCCGTTCGTGGTCGGTGCCGTCGCCGCGCTGATCTCGTTGATGCTGCGTCGGTCGCTGAAAGAGACCAGCAGTGCCGAGACTCGCCAGGACAAGGAAGCCGGCAGCATCAGTGGCCTGTTCCGCAACCACGCCGCTGCCTTCATCACGGTGCTGGGCTACACCGCTGGCGGTTCGTTGATCTTCTACACCTTCACCACCTACATGCAGAAATACCTGGTCAACACGGCCGGCATGAATGCCAAGAGCGCCAGCTTCGTGATGACTGGCGCGCTGTTCCTGTTCATGATCCTGCAGCCGCTGTTCGGCATGTTGTCCGACCGTATCGGCCGACGTAACTCGATGCTGTTGTTCGGCGCGCTGGGCACCTTGTTCACCGTACCGTTGCTGATGGCGCTCAAGACCGTGACCAGCCCGTTCATGGCCTTCGTGCTGGTGACCCTGGCGCTGTGTATCGTCAGTTTCTATACCTCCATCAGCGGCCTGGTGAAGGCCGAGATGTTCCCACCCCAGGTCCGTGCCTTGGGTGTGGGCCTGGCCTATGCCGTGGCCAACGCGGTCTTCGGCGGTTCGGCCGAATACGTCGCCCTGGGCTTGAAGACCCTGGGGATGGAGAACACTTTCTACTGGTACGTGACCGCCATGATGGCGGTGGCCTTCCTGTTCAGCCTGCGCCTGCCCAAGCAGGCGGCGTACCTGCACCATGACCACTAAGGACGTTGCATGAGCAACCAACTGTTCGACGCCTACTTCACCGCCCCGGCCATGCGCGAGGTGTTCAGCGACCGCGGCCGCCTGCAGGGCATGCTCGACTTCGAGGCGGCCCTGGCGCACGCCGAGGCCGACGCGGGGCTGGTGCCGCACAGTGCGGTGGCGGCCATCGAGGCGGCGTGCAAGGCCGAGCGCTATGACGTGCAAGCGCTGGCGCAGGCCATTGCAGTGGCTGGCAACTCGGCGATCCCGCTGGTCAAGGCATTGGGCAAGGTGGTCGCCAGTGGCGTGCCTGAGGCCGAGCGTTATGTGCACCTGGGCGCTACCAGCCAGGATGCGATGGACACTGGCCTGGTTCTGCAACTGCGTGATGCACTGGCGTTGATCGAGGCCGACCTTGGAAAGCTCGCCGACAGCCTGGCGCGCCAGGCTCTGCTGCATGCCGACACGCCGCTGGTGGGGCGCACCTGGCTGCAGCATGCCACGCCTGTGACCCTCGGCATGAAGTTGGCCGGCCTACTCGGTGCCGTGACCCGTCACCGCCAGCGCTTGCAGGAGCTGCGTCCGCGTTTACTGTGCCTGCAGTTCGGTGGTGCGTCGGGCAGCCTTGCGGCGCTGGGCAGCAAGGCGCTGCCGGTGGCCGAGGCGCTGGCGGCGCAACTTGGCCTCGCCTTGCCTGAGCAGCCCTGGCACACCCAGCGTGACCGCCTGGTGGAGTTCGCCTCGGTGCTGGGCCTGATCGCCGGCAGCCTGGGCAAATTCGGTCGCGATATCAGCCTGCTGATGCAGACCGAGGCAGGCGAGGTGTTCGAGCCTGCTGCGCCGGGGAAGGGCGGCTCGTCGACCATGCCGCACAAGCGCAATCCGGTGGGGGCGGCGGTGCTGATCGGCGCCGCGACCCGCGTGCCGGGGCTGCTCTCGACGTTGTTCGCCGCCATGCCCCAGGAGCACGAGCGTAGCCTGGGTCTGTGGCATGCCGAATGGGAGACCTTGCCAGACATCTGTTGCCTGGTTTCCGGCGCCCTGCGCCAGGCACAACTGATCGCCGAGGGCATGGAGGTGGACGCCGAGCGCATGCGCCGCAACCTCGAGCTCACCCAAGGCCTGGTACTGGCCGAAGCGGTGAGCATCGTATTGGCGCAGCGTCTGGGGCGCGACAAGGCCCATCACCTGCTTGAGCAATGCTGTCAGCGCGCGGTCGCCGAACAGCGCCACCTGCGTGCCGTGCTCGGTGACGAGCCGCAGGTCACCGAACAGCTGTCTGGCGAAGCGCTCGACCAGTTGCTCGACCCTGCCCATTATCTCGGCCAGGCCCGCGTCTGGGTGGCGCGTGCTGTGGCCGAACATCAACGCTTCACTGCCTGAAGGAGACCGCTGTGGCGCATTTGCAACTGGCCGATGGCGTATTGAACTACCAACTCGAAGGCCCCGAGCACGCCCCGGTGCTGGTGCTGTCCAACTCGCTGGGCACCAACCTGCACATGTGGGATACCCAGATGCCGCTGTGGACCGAACACTTTCGAGTACTGCGCTACGACACGCGTGGCCATGGCGATTCGCTGGTGACCGAAGGGCCGTACAGCATCGAACAACTGGGGCGTGATGTGCTGGCGCTGCTGGATGCCCTGCAGATCGAGCGCGCGCATTTCTGCGGGCTGTCGATGGGCGGCCTGATCGGCCAGTGGCTGGGCATCAATGCTGGCGAGCGCTTGCAGCGTCTGGTGGTATGCAACACGGCGGCGAAGATCGGCTCGCCTGAAACCTGGAATCCGCGTATCGAAATGGTCTTGCGCGACGGTGCCGAGGCCATGCGTGGGTTGCGCGATGCGTCCATCGAGCGCTGGTTCACCCCAGCGTGGTCGAGCGTGCACGCGGATCAGGTCCAGCGTATCACCGACATGCTCGCGACCACCTCGCCACAGGGCTACGCCGCCAATTGCGGCGCGGTGCGCGATGCCGATTTCCGCGATCAGCTGGGTGCGATCACTGCGCCGCTGCTGGTGATTTCCGGGGAGGCCGACGCGGTGACGCCGCCCTCGGGTGGCCTGTACATTCAGGAGCATGTGGCAGGCGCCGAGTACCAAGGCTTCCAGGCTGCGCACTTGTCCAACGTCGAGGTCGGCGAGCCGTTCAGCCGTCGCGTGCTCGATTTCCTGATGGCTCTCTGAGGACTACGCCATGGATGAGAAACAACGTTACGACGCTGGCATGCAGGTGCGTCGCGCGGTGCTGGGCGATGCCCATGTGGACCGCAGCCTGGAGAAACTCAACGACTTCAATGGCGAGTTCCAGGAGATGATCACCCGCCACGCCTGGGGCGATATCTGGACCCGCCCGGGGTTGCCACGCCACACCCGCAGCCTGATCACCATTGCCATGCTGATCGGCATGAACCGCAACGAGGAACTCAAGTTGCACCTGCGCGCGGCGGCCAACAATGGCGTGACCCGCGACGAGATCAAGGAAGTGATCATGCAGAGCGCGATCTACTGCGGGATCCCGGCGGCCAATGCGACCTTCCACCTGGCCGAGTCGGTGTGGGATGAGCTTGGGGTCGAGTCGCGTGCCTAGGTCATAGATCGGCGCTGAATGTTTCGCGGGCAAGTCGCAGCGGCGAAACATTCAGCACTGTTCCAGCGTCTACACAGCCGCCTTCTTCCCGCGCACCGCCACAGGTCCGGCATTGGCCTCCACGGCCTGCCTCAGCCCGGCACACAGCCCAAGCATGAACGCCAGTTCTGCAACCACGAACAGTGGCCCGATGATCAAGCCGCTGACATCGTCGACGAAGGCGGGCTTGCGGCCCTCGTAGGCATGCCCGACGAACTGGATGATCCAGCCCAGCACGAAGGCCCCGAGCCCGGCACTCAGCCACAGCCCTGTGCTTTGCAGCGCCAGCCATTCGCCTGCCCACAGGCACAGCCCCAGCAATATGCCCATGACCAGCCCGAAGCGCAGGTCCAGGCGCAGGTAGAACCATACCGACGCCGCCGCCACCAGCAGCGCTGGCGACAGCCAGATGCCGGCAACAGGCCAGCCGGGTCGTGACAGCAGGATGCTTACCGCCAGCACGATCAGTGGAATGCCGACGAAGTGCGTGGCGATGTTGCGCGGGTCGCGATGATAGGCCGCGTATTGACTCAGGTGTTCGACGAGGTTTTTCATTGTTGTTCCTCCATCAGGGGTAGCGACAGCTTGCCCCGTTCATCCGCCGTCGTCTGTCGCCTGGCCGACAGAGTCCGTTCAGAAGAGGTGTCATGGACAACCCCCAAGCCTGGCGTGCGCAGTTGAGCCACGGCCAGTGGTTTCGGCAGTTGCCCGCTCAGGTTCAGGATAGCCTGCTGGCACTGGCGCGTTCGCGTGAGCTGGCGGCCGGACAGTGCCTGTTCCAGCGTGGTGACCCGCCCTGCGGTCTGTATGCGGTGCTGGAGGGCGCCATGCGCGTCGGCGCGGTCAGCCGTGACGGCAAGGAAGCGCTGCTGACGCTGGTCGAGCCGCCTTACTGGTTCGGCGAGATCAGCCTGTTCGACGGCCAGCCGCGTACCCACGATGCCTTTGCCGAAGGTGTCACGCAGCTGTTGTGGATACCTCAGGCAGCGCTGCTCGACTGGTTGGCGCAGCATCCGCAGCACTGGCGCGACCTGGCCTTGCTGATGAGCCACAAGCTGCGCTGGGTGTTCGTTGCGCTTGAGCAGCAGCACCTGCTGGCCGCGGGGCCGCGTGTGGCCCATCGGCTGTTGCAGATCGCCGAAGGCTATGGCGAGCGCGATGTTGCCCAATGGCGGCTGCAGTTGTCGCAGGAGCAACTGGCGCTGATGCTGTCGCTGTCGCGCCAGACCATCAACCAGATCCTCAAGGCGCTGGAGCAGGCGGGGGTGGTGCAACTGGGCTATGGCGAAGTACTGATCCTCGATGCGCCGAGGCTGCGGGAGATGGCTGCGCATCCAGGCTGACCAGGGTATCGATCATCGCCCGTGCTGCCGGTGACAGGCGATAGCCGCTGCGGCTGATCACCCCGCAACGCACGCTCAGCACTTCCAGCCCCGGCGGCAGGTTGCGCCAGTGCAGGCGTACCAGGCGCCCGGCGGCCAGGTCCTCGGCCACGGCTTCCTCGCTGGCGCTGCCGAGGGTATCGCTGGCCAGCACCACGCTGCGCAGCACGGCCAGGTGTTCGGTCTGCAGGTGCGGGATGAAGTCGCTGCGTCCGCTGAGGTTGGCCAGGCGCTTGCGTACACCGGGGGTGAGCAGGGCGCTGGCCAGGGGGTAGGCGAACAGGTCGTTGGTCGACAGGCTGTCCTTGGCCAACAGCGGATGGCCGGGGCGGCAGAAGAACAGGCCGGGGCGCGGGTTGAGCGGCTCAGTATGGAAGTTGGGGTCGGCCTCGAAGGGGCGTATATCGTCGACGAAGAACTCGATCTGTTCGCGGCGCAGGGCCTGGCCCAGGCGTTCGGCGTTGTCCACCTGCAGCTCGGTGCGGATCCCCGGATGCCGGGTGATGAACTGCTGCAGGGCGTCGGGCACCAGCCTTGCGGCCAGGGCCGGGCCGCTGCCGAAATGCAGCTCGCCGGCGTCGAGCTTGGTCATCTGCAGCACGTCGTTCCTCAGTTGTGCGGCCCCTTGAACCAGGCGTCGTGCATGTTGCAGCACCACCTGGCCCTCGGGTGTCGGTTGCAGCGTCTTGTTGCCGCGATCGACCAGGGCGCAGCCGAACTCCTGCTCCAGCCCCTGGATGGCGCGGCTGAACGCGGGCTGGGTAATGCCCATGGCTTCGGCAGCGTGGACGAAGCTGCGGTACTCGGTGAGGGCGATGAAATAGCGCAGTTGGCGAAGGTCCATATCGAGATTCTGCGGAGTAAAGAGGGCTCGTTTTAGACCTTGTTACTTATTCCGTCAACGATGGTTTTGTTAGTTATTTAGCTGTTTTTGTTATTTGAAAAGGGGCGGACAAGCCCGCCCCCAAGCGCGCCGGGACTTTCACAACAGGCTGAACGGATAACTCACGATCAGCCTGTTCTCGTCGAAGGCGTTGGTGCTGAAGTCCCTGCGCATGGTGGAGTTGCGCCATTTCACCGACAGGTCCTTGAACGTACCGGACTGGATCACGTACGCCAGTTCGCTCTCGCGCGCCCATTCCTTGCCGTCGGTGATGCTGCCGACATGCACGTTGTCGCCCTTGATGTAGCGGTTCATCAGGGTCAGCCCGGGTATGCCGACGGTGGCGAAGTTGAAATCGTGGCGCAGTTGCCAGGAGCGTTCCTTGGCATTCTCGAAGCTGGCGTTGTAGCTGTCGTTGGCCAAGGTGCCGCCGCTGGTGCCGTTGACTCGCATCCACTCGTCATCGCCGCTGACCTTCTGCAGGCCGACATAGAACGTATGCCCCTGATAGCGCGCCGAAAGCATGGCCGAGGCGGTGCGGTTGTCCAGCTTGCCGGCCCGCTCGGCACCGTCTTCCTTGCCGATGAAGTAACCCAGGTTCGCCCCCAGGGTCCAGTCGCCCAAGGGCTGGCTGTGCACCAGGTTGAAGTACTGCTGGCGGTAGATATCCTTGAGCTGGGCATCCCACACCCCGACCTGGGTGCGCTTGTCGTTGAAGCTGTACTCGCCGCCGGCAAAGTTGAAGCGGTCGGAGGTGAAGCCCGGGCGGCTGGACAGCGCCATATCCTCCATGCTCGCGTCGTTGCGTGGGCTGTTGCCACGGAACTGGCCGGCGTACAGGGTCAGCCCGGTGATCTCCCTGGAGGTGATCTGGCCGCCGCGGAAGGTCTGCGGCAGCGAGCGACCATCGTCAGAGCGCAGGATCGGCAGCACCGGCATCCATTCGCCGACCTTGACTTCGGTCTGCGAAATCCTGGTCTTGAGTGCAACACCCAGGCGACCGAAGTCGTCGGCGGGACGGCCATCGTCGTGCACCGGCAACAGTTGCGTGCCGGCTGTCCCCTTGCCGCCATCGAGCTTGACCGAATACAGCCCCAGCACATCGACGCCAAAGCCGACGGTGCCCTGGGTGAACCCGGAGCGGGCGTCGAGGATGAAGCTTTGCGTCCATTCCTCGGCCTTGCCCTGGGCCTTGGCCGGGTCGACGAAGTTGCGGTTGATGTAGAAGTTGCGCAGGTTGAGGGTGGCCTTGGCGTCTTCCATGAAGCCGCCGTCGGCAGCGAGGACGGGCAGGGCGCAGGACATGGCCAGCAGGCCCGGCAGCAGCGGGCGGGTGGGTTGCAGAATGCTCATCTGTCGTGGATCTCTTGTTTTTATGGGCGAGTCGGAGCGCTGCAGGGTACGAGCCTGCAGGTCGACGCTTTTTTTTGGGATGAACTGTGCAACGTTGCGCAAGCGATGGTGCGCGGAAGGGCGGTGGAGTGGCAATTCGTTGCAAACGGTTGCGGGCGATAATCGAACGCAATGTTCCGGGTGGTTAATTGGGTGCCGGTGTTGGCCCTATCGTCGGGCAATCATCGGCACCGCCAAACAAAAAGCCCACCGCGAAGGGTGGGCTCGATGCTGCTGCCAGGCCAATCAGCCTTTCGGTGTGGCCACCGACGCCTGCTGGTTGGTCTGCTCGTACCAGCCACCGCCAAGCGCCTTGTACAGGTTGACCTCGCTGGTCAGCTGCGACAGGCGATCACTGATCAGCGCCTGCTGGGCACTGAACAGGTTGCGCTGGGCGTCGAGGAAGGTCAGGTTGCTGTCGATACCGATGCGGTAGCGACGCTCGGCCAGACGGTAGTAATCCTGGTTGGCGGCAACCAGGTCACGCTGGGCCTGCAACTGCTCCTCGAAGGTCTTGCGCGCGGCCAGGCCATCGGAGACTTCCTGGAAGGCGGTCTGGATGGTCTTTTCGTACTTGGCGACGTTGATGTCCTTCTGGATCTTCGAGTAGTCCAGGCTCGCCCGCAGGCTGCCGGCGTTGAAGATCGGCAGGTTGATCTGCGGCTGGAACAGCCAGGTCCCCGAACCACCCTTGAACAGCCCGCCCATGTCCGGGCTCAGGGTACCGGCGTTGGCGGTCAGGCTGATGCTCGGGAAGAACGCGGCGCGGGCCGCGCCGATGTTGGCGTTGGCAGCCTTGAGCAGGTGCTCGGCTTCCTGGATGTCCGGACGCCGCTGCAGCAGGTCGGACGGCAGGCCCGCCGGCACGTCGGCCAGCTGGTCGGCGTCGAGCTTCAGCGGCGCCGGCAGGTCGGCCGGTACACCGGTTCCCAGCAGCACGGTGAGGCTGTTCAGGTCCTGCGCCACCAGGCGCTGGTACTGCGACAGCTTGACCCGCGCGCCTTCGACGGCGGTGCGCGCCTGGCTCAGGTCGAGCGCGGAAGCCACACCGACCTCGTTGCTGCGGCGGGTCAGGTTGTAGCTTTCCTCGTAGGTCTTGAGCGTTTCTTCGGTCAGCTTCAGCAGCGCCTGGTCGGCCTGCCAGGTGTAGTAGGCGTTGGCCACGCTGGCCACCAGGCTGATCTGCGTGGAGCGACGCGCCTGCTCGCTGGAGAGGTAGGTCTCCAGGGCCTGCTCGCTCAGGCTGCGCACGCGGCCGAACAGGTCCAGCTCGTACGCGCTGACACCCAGCGTTGCCGAGTACTGGCTGGTGATGTTCGCCTCACCGGTCTGCGACAGGTTGGCCGGAACCCGCTGGCGGCTGCCGCTGCCGGTGGCCGAGACCGCCGGGAACAGGTCGGCGCGCTGGATGCGGTACTGCGCGCGGTAGGCGTCGATGTTCAACGCGGCGACACGCAGGTCGCGGTTGTTGACCAGCGAGGTCTGGATCAGTTTCTGCAGTGCCGGGTCGTGGAAGAACTGGCGCCAGCCCTGTTCGGCGGCGGCCACGTCGGCCGACTGGGTCGGCGAGTACGCAGGGCCTTGCGGCCACTGCGCGGCCACCGGTGCTTCCGGGGTCTGGTAGTCGGGAATCAGCGAGCAGCCGCCGAGAATGAAAGCGGTTACCGCCAGGGACAACAAAGACTTGGTCATTGCCCAGCCTCATTACGTGGAGTTTCAGGGGTGGCGTCTGCTTTCGGTTCTTTGCTGCCGAACAGCGACGACACTGCGACGAAGAATAGCGGTACCCAGAAAATTGCCAGCACGGTCGCACTGATCATGCCGCCGATCACGCCGGTGCCGATGGCATGCTGGCTGCCGGCGCCCGCGCCGCTGGCGATGGTCAACGGTACCACGCCGAGGATGAAGGCCAGCGAGGTCATGATGATCGGGCGCAGACGCATGCGGCACGCTTCGATCGCCGAGTCGTACAGGCTGCGGCCCTGCTCGTGCAGTTCCTTGGCGAACTCTACGATCAGGATCGCGTTCTTCGCTGCCAGGCCGATGGTGGTCAACAGGCCGACCAGGAAGTACACATCGTTGGACAACCCACGCAGGCTGGTGGCGATCAGTGCACCGATGATCCCCAAAGGCACTACCAGCACGACCGCGATCGGGATCGACCAGCTTTCGTACAGGGCTGCCAGGCAGAGGAACACGAACAGTACCGAGAGGGCGAACAGCGCCGGCATCTGCGAACCGGAGAGTTTTTCCTCGTAGGACATGCCGGTCCAGGAGTAGCCGATGCCTGTCGGCAGCTCGCCGGCGATACGCTCGACTTCGGCCATGGCCTCACCCGTACTGTAGCCCGGTGCTGGCGTACCGAGGATCTCGACCGCCTCGACACCGTTGTAGCGCGACAGTTTCGGCGAGCCGTAGGTCCATTCGCCCTTGGCGAAGGAGGAGAACGGCACCATCTCGCCTGCGCCGTTGCGCACGTACCACTTCTGCAGGTCTTCCGGGCTCATCCGGGCACTCGACTCGCCCTGGATGTACACCTTCTTGACTCGGCCACGGTCGATGAAGTCGTTGACGTAGCTGCCGCCCAGGGCGATGGACAAGGTGTTGTTGATGTCCGAGATGGTCACGCCCAGGGCACTGGCACGTTCGTCATCGATGGACAGCTGGTACTGCGGCTCGTCGTTCAGGCCGTTCGGGCGCACCGCACTGAGAATCTTGCTTTGCGCGGCCTTGGCCAGGAACTGGTTGCGCGCCTCCATCAGTTTTTCGTGGCCCACGCCTGCACGGTCCTGGAGGAACACGTCGAAGCCGGTGGCGTTACCCAGTTCCAGCACCGCCGGTGGGGCGAAGGCGAATACCATCGCATCACGGAAGCCAAAGAAGTGCATCTGGGCGCGTTGGGCGAGGGCGAACACGCTGTTCTCCTTCGAACGCTCACCCCAAGGCTTGAGCATGATGAACGCCATGCCCGAACTCTGGCCGCGACCGGCGAAGTTGAAACCGTTGACGGTGAACACCGAAGACACGGTATCGGCTTCGTCCTTGAGCAGGTATTCGCGCATCTGGTCGACCACCGCCTGGGTGCGCTCGGCACTGGAGCCGGCCGGGGTCTGCACCTGGGCGAACAGCACGCCCTGATCTTCCTCGGGGAGGAAGGCGGTCGGGATGCGGGTGAACAGCCAGATCATGCCGACCACGATCAGCGCGTAGGCCAGCAGGAACGGCACCTTGTTGCGCAGGATGGTGCCGACGCTGCGCTCGTAGCCTTGTACGCTGCGGTCGAAGTTGCGGTTGAACCAGCCGAAGAAGCCGCGCTTGGCCACATGGTGCTCGCCCTTCTTCAAGGGCTTGAGCATGGTCGCGCACAGGGCCGGGGTGAAGATCAGCGCTACCAGTACCGACAGGCCCATGGCCGATACGATGGTGATCGAGAACTGCCGGTAGATCACGCCGGTGGAGCCGCCGAAGAAGGCCATTGGCAGCAGTACCGCCGACAGCACCAGGGCGATACCGACCAGCGCGCCCTGAATCTGCTCCATCGAGCGCTTGGTGGCTTCCTTGGGCGGTAGTCCTTCCTCGGACATGACCCGCTCGACGTTCTCCACCACGACGATGGCGTCGTCCACCAACAGGCCGATGGCCAGGACCATGGCGAACATGGTCAGGGTGTTGATGCTGAAGCCTGCGGCCGCAAGGATGCCGAAGGTGCCCAGCAACACCACCGGAACGGTCATGGTGGTGATGATGGTGGCGCGGAAGTTCTGCAGGAACAGGTACATCACCAGGAACACCAGGACCACGGCCTCGATCAGGGTGTGGATCACTCCGCTGATCGATTCGGTGACGACCGGCGTGGTGTCATACGGGAACACCGCTTTCACGCCCGGCGGGAAGAACGGTTCCAGGTCGCTGATGGTCTTGCGCAGCGCCTTGGCGGTATCCAGGGCGTTGGCACCGGTCGCCAGCTTGACCGCCAGGCCCGATGCCGGCTTGCCGTTGAACTGCGCGCTGACCGCGTAGTTCTCGCCGCCCAGGCCGACCTTGGCGACGTCGCGCAGGCGTACCTGCGAGCCATCGTTGTTGACCTTGAGCAGGATCTTCTCGAATTGCTCGGCGGTCTGCAGGCGGGTCTTGCCGATGATGGTGGCGTTGAGTTGGGTACCCGGCATGGCGGGCAGGCCACCGAGCTGGCCGGAGGAGACCTGCACGTTCTGCGCGGTGACTGCGGTACGCACATCGACCGGGGTCAACTGGTACTTGTTGAGCTTGGCCGGGTCGAGCCAGATACGCATGGCGTACTGGGCACCGAACACCTGGAAGTCACCGACACCTGCGGTACGCGAGATCGGGTCCTGCATGTTGGAGACGATGTAGTTGGCCAGGTCGTCCTTGGTCATGCTGCCATCTTCGGAGACCAGGCCGATCACCAGCAGGAAGTTCTTCACGGCTTTGGTGACGCGAATACCTTGCTGCTGTACTTCCTGTGGAAGCAGCGGGGTGGCCAGGTTGAGCTTGTTCTGCACCTGGACCTGCGCCGTGTCGGCGTTGGTGCCCTGCTCGAAGGTCGCAGTGATGGTCATGCTGCCGTCGGAGTTGCTTTCCGACGATACATAACGCAGGTTGTCGATACCATTGAGCTGCTGCTCGATGACCTGCACCACGGTGTCCTGCACGGTCTGCGCGGAGGCACCCGGGTAGGTGACGGCAATGGCGATGGCCGGCGGCGCAATGCTTGGGTACTGGTTGATCGGCAGCTTCAGGATCGACAAGGCCCCGACCAGCATGATCACCAAGGCGATCACCCAGGCGAAGATCGGGCGATCGATAAAGAACTTCGACATGGTTTACTCCGCTTTGGCGTCTGCTTTCGCTGCGCTGGCCTGTTCAGGGCTGGCCGGCTTCTTGACGTTGGTGGCTTCGCTGACCTTTACCTCGGCACCCGGGCGCACATATTGCAGCCCCTCGGTGATCAGGCGGTCGCCCGCATTGAGGCCTTCCTCGATCAGCCACTCGTTGCCCAGCGTGCGGCTGGCCTTGAGCTGACGCAGTTCCACCTTGTTATCCTTGTTCACCACCAGTGCTGTGGGCGCGCCCTTGAGGTCGCGGGTCACACCTTGTTGCGGGGCGAGGATGGCGTTGGCATTGACCCCTGCCTGCAGGCGGGCATGCACGAACATGCCGGGCAACAGGGTGTGGTCGGGATTGGGGAAGACGGCGCGCAGGGTCACGGAACCGGTGGTCTCGTCGACCGAGACTTCGGAAAACTCCAGGCGACCTTCGCCGGCGAACTTGCTGCCGTCTTCGAGGACCAGCTGGACCTTGGCGGCGTTGTCGCCGGCCTTCTGCAACTTGCCGCTTTCCAGGTCACGGCGCAGCTTGAGCAGCTCGGCGGTGGACTGGGTCACGTCGACGTAGATCGGGTCGAGCTGCTGGATGGTTGCCATGGCATTGGTCTGGCCGTTGCTCACCAGCGCGCCTTCGGTGACCGAGGAGCGACCGATACGACCGCTGATCGGTGCCAGCACCTTGGTGTAGCGCAGGTCGATCTGCGCGCTCTTGAGCGACGCCTCGGCCTGCAATCGTTTGGCATTGGCGTCGTCGTATTCCTGCTTGGAGACGGCTTGCTCGTCGATCAGTTGCTTGTAGCGCTCGGCCAGCGATCGGGTGGCCTGCAGGTTGGCCTGGGCGTTGGCCAGGTTGGCCTCGTAGACGGCAGGGTCGATCTGGTAGAGCTGCTGCCCTTCCTTGACGTCGCTGCCTTCCTTGAACAGGCGCTTGAGAATGATGCCGTTGACCTGTGGCCGGACTTCGGCGATGCGGTAGGCGCTGGTGCGCCCCGGCAGTTCCGAGGTCAGTGTGAAGGCCTGCGGCTGCAGGGTGACGACGCCGACCAGAGGAGCCTGCGCTGCGGGCGCGGCTTCTTCTTTCTTGCAGCCACTGAGCAGGGTTGCCAGGGCGACGGCGGAAACCAGGGCGGTAACGGCTGGCTTGAATTGCATGAGGATCCTCGGGTCGCAGGAGCAGGGGGAGCTCAAGAATAGTGGAAGAGTCTTTTAAGAAAAATCGCTATCCGGTGGATTAGTAGCTTACTAACGAATATACTTACATTCATGGTTGTTTGTAAATACCGCGTGGTGGTACCAGGCTACTACCGCAAAACGTGATTAATGCCCCCGGGAGCCGCCCTGCAGAGGTGAACCCGGATTAAAGCCCGTGCGATCTTGTGCCGGGCTCAGATGAGGTTGAGCTGCCATGGTCCGTCGAACCAAAGAGGAAGCCCAGGAAACCCGCGCCCAGATCATCGAGGCGGCGGAAAAGGCTTTCTACAAGCGCGGAGTTGCGCGAACCACCTTGGCCGATATCGCCGAGATCGCGGGGGTCACCCGTGGTGCGATCTACTGGCATTTTAGTAACAAGGCCGAGTTGGTCCAGGCGCTGCTCGACAGTTTGCACGAGACCCATGACCACCTCGCGCGTGCCAGCGAAAGCGAGGACGAACTCGACCCGCTCGGCTGCATGCGCAAGCTGCTGTTGCAAGTGCTCAATGAGCTGGTACTGGACGCCAGGACCCGGCGTATCAATGAAATCCTGCATCACAAGTGCGAGTTCACCGATGAGATGTGTGAGATCCGCCAGCAGCGACAAGGCGCCATCGTCGAATGCCACGAGGGCATTTCCCGTGCCCTGGCCAATGCAGTACGCCGTGGCCAGTTGCCCGCCGACTTGGATGTCGAGCGTGCGGCCATCGCCATGTTCGCCTATGTCGACGGCCTGATCGGGCGCTGGCTGCTGCTGCCGGACAGCTTCGACCTGCTGCGCGATGCGGAAAAATGGGTCGACACAGGGTTGGATATGCTGCGCTTGAGCCCGGCCCTGCGCAAATGACACTTTGTTAAGGATTGTGAGGAAGTCTTTCCCGGCCGGATTAAGTCGGGGTTAAAAAGGGGCCGCGTTGCGGCCCTGGTCTTTTCAATGCCCGCGTAATTGCCGGTCCGGCAACGCCAGTGCTGCCAGCAGCCCCAGCAGTGCTGCGCCGGCACTGGCCAGCAGCAGGTATCGGAACGTCACCAGCAGGTGTGCCTGGGTCGCCGGGTCCGTCTCGCCGCCCTTCAGGCTGCCCAGCAGCGGGTTGCCCAGCACCTCCAGCCCTCCGACATGCAGCAGCGCCAGCAGCAGGCTGGACATGCAGGCCACACCCATCGCCCCGCCCAGGGAGCGAAACAGGTTGGTGGTGCTGGTGGCTACGCCGATATCCTTCATGTCCACTGCGCTCTGTGTCCCCACCAGCGAAGTCGGGAACTGCAGCCCGCAGGCGATGCCGGTCAGCAGCATGAACAGCCCGCCCAGCCAGGCTGATTGCGGCGGAGTTAGGGCCATGCCGAGGATCGCCAGCGGCATCAGCAGCGCGCCCGCCAGGATCTGTGGTTTGTAGCGCCCGGTGAAGGTGGTCAGGCGGCCTGCGCTGAAGGCGCCCAGCGGCAACCCCATCGCCAACGGTAGCAGGTGCAGCGCGGCGCTGTCGGCGCCGGCACCGGTGATGCTCTGGAAGCGCAGCGGCATGAGCATGGTCAGCGAGATCGACTGGAAGCTGGCGAAGAAGATCACGCACCAGCACAGCACGGCGACCCGGTTGCCGAACAGCTTCAGTGGCAACAGCGGTTCCTGGCAGCGGCGTTCGTGGGCGACGAACAGCGCCAGGCCCAGCACCGCGCAGGCAATCAGGGCTAGCACCGGCGGCGCGGTCCAGGCATGGCCCTGGCCGACCAGGGTGATGCCCAGCAACAAACTGCCCAGGCCCAGGATCAGCAGCAATGCACCGATATAGTCGACCTGCGCTTCCCGGCGTTGGACCGGCATGCCCATCAGCGCGCGGCGGATCACCCACCAGGCGCAAAGCCCCAGCGGCAGGTTGATCCAGAACACCCAGCGCCACGACAGGTACTCGGTCAGCCACCCGCCGAGCACCGGGCCAGCCACGCTGGCCAGCGCGTACATGCTGCTGAAATATCCCTGGTAGCGTCCACGCTCGCGAGGCGGGACGAAGTCGCCGATGATTGCCTGGCTGACCGAGACCATGCCACCCGCGCCGATACCTTGCAGCACCCGCGCCAGCACCAGTTGTTCCATGTTCTGGGCCAGGGCGCAGAAGATCGAGGCCAGGGTGAACAGTGCGGTGCCGGTGAGGATCATGCGCCGACGGCCATAAAGGTCGCCCAGCTTGCCGTAGATCGGCACGGCCACGGTCATGGCCACCATATAGCCGGAGATGACCCAGGCCAGCAGGCCGACATCGTTGAACTGGGCGGAAATCGCTGGCATGGAGACGGCGACAATGGTCTGGTCGAGGGCACCAAGAAGAATCGCCAGCATCAGCGCGCTGAGCACGCTGCGCAAGACGGCGGGAGGCAGGGCGGCGGTCACGGGGTCACACCTTGTGGTCGGAGGTCGTGAAATTGTGCTGTTCGTCGGCGGCCCGTGGCGAGTGAAATGGCTGCAAACGCGATGAGGATTGTAACCTGAGTTAGGTAGCTTCCTATGTACTGTCTGCATCGCCTATGCGCGATCGGCATAAGCGCTTTCACACGAACGCGCATGGCTGCGTGATATCGTGCAAGTTCATAGCAGCCGAAATACACTGGTTTGCACCCATTTGGTGCATTGTGACCCAGGTTTCCGCATCGCTGTAATCCCCCACTTCTCTTCCACTCTCTGCATGTCATGTCTATGACAGGCGGAGGGTCCCGGTTCAGGGGCGGTAGTCAGCCAGTTCGATTTTTCACGTTTATGCGGAGTGATCATGCCCAAGGCTTCCCACCAAGATCTGCGTTTTGCCTTCCGCGAACTGCTCGCGTCGGGTTCGTGCTATCACACAGCTTCAGTCTTCGACCCGATGTCGGCGCGCATCGCCGCAGACCTGGGCTTTGAAGTCGGTATCCTCGGCGGCTCGGTCGCGTCCCTGCAGGTGCTCGCCGCCCCGGACTTCGCCCTGATCACCCTGAGCGAATTCGTCGAGCAGGCCACACGCATTGGCCGCGTCGCCCAGTTGCCGTTCATTGCCGATGCCGACCATGGCTATGGCAATGCGCTGAACGTCATGCGTACGGTGATCGAGCTGGAGCGCGCCGGCGTGGCGGCGCTGACCATCGAAGACACCCTGCTGCCGGCCCAGTTCGGTCGCAAGTCCACCGACCTGATCTCGGTGGAAGAGGGCGTCGGCAAGATCCGTGCAGCGCTGGAGGCACGTGTCGACTCGTCGCTGTCGATCATTGCCCGCACCAACGCCGGCGTACTGACCACCGAGGAAATCATCGTCCGCACCCAGAGCTACCAGAAGGCCGGTGCCGACGGTATATGCATGGTGGGGGTGAAGGATTTCGAGCAACTGGAGCAGATCACCGAGCACCTGAACGTGCCGCTGATGCTGGTCAGCTACGGCAATCCGAACCTGCGTGACGACGAACGCCTGGCGCGCCTGGGCGTGCGCATCGTGGTCGATGGCCATGCAGCGTACTTCGCCGCGATCAAGGCCACCTACGACTGCCTGCGTCTGCAGCGCGGGCAGCAGAACAAGTCCGAGAACCTCAGCGCCACCGAGCTTTCGCACACCTACACCCAGCCTGAGGATTACATCCGCTGGGCCAAGGAGTACATGAGCGTCGAGGAGTGACCGACAGGCGTTGTCGGGCTACCTGAGAGCGCTCAGCGTTGCAGTGTGCGGGACGCAGTGCTCGTGTGCGCAACTGGCCGCGGTACTGGGCTGGCTGCGCAGCAGCTCGACGCGCCAGCAGGCCGAACCGTAGAGCCCGGCCACGGCGACCAGGGCCAGGACGATCGCGCAGCGTCTGGATTTGATGCCCATGTTGCCTACCTCCTGCTGTGACCACAGGTGATGCCTGTAAGCATAGGTCAGGGCGCAGCAATTGCCTGGAGCGAGCATCGAGATCGGTGTGATTTCCGTAGCAGCGGCGCGCTAATCCATCTGCCGATCCCACAGCGGTTCTTCACTGAACCGCTGGGCAAGAAAGTCCAGCATGCTGCGCAAGGTTGCCGGCATGTGTTTGCGTGAGGTGTAGACCGCATTGAGGTTCAGCTCCCGTGGTCGGGCCATGGGCAGTAACTTCACCAGCTCGCCGCGACGCACTGCGCAAGCGGCCTGGTAGGTCGGCAGCATGGCGATTCCGGCACCGGCCAGGGCAGCCTTCTGCAAGGTCAGGGCCTCGTTGGCGCTGATGTTGCCCTGCACGGGCACCGCGACCTGTTCACCGGCCACCTCGAAATGCCACAGGCTGTGGCCGAAGTAGGCGTGGGTCAGGCAGTTGTGCTGGGTCAAGTCCTCGACTCGCTGCGGCGTGCCGTACTCGTGCAAGTAGGCGGGGCTGGCGCAGACCACCGAACGGCAGACGCTCAGGCGCCGGGCAATCAGGTTCGGGTCCAGGTCGTTGCTGGTGCGGATCGCCAGGTCGATGCGCTCGTCAACCAGGTTGACCGTGCGATCGAGCATCTGCAACTCCACCTTCACTCCCGGATAGCGCTTCACGTACTCCGCCACCGCATCCACCAACTGCGCCTGACCGAACGAGGTGCTCACGCTGATGCGCAGCTCGCCGCGCGGTGCGTCTTCAGGCGCACGCACCGCTGTCTGCAGGTCGCAGGCCAGTTCCAGCATCTGTCGGCAGCGTGGCAGGGTGTCCAGGCCCGCGGCCGTCAGGCTCAGCTTGCGCGTGGTGCGCTGCATCAAGCGTGCGCCGACCCACTCTTCAAGCTCGGCGAGGTAGCGCGATACCACAGGCCTGGAAAGCTCCAGGTGATCTGCCGCGGCCGACTGGCTGCCCAGGTCGACGACGGTGACGAACACGCGCATGGCGTTAAGACGATCCATGATTTGCCCGATTTCAGAAACAAACTATGTTCAAGCATCGCATTTTTTGTGACGGATCGGGCAACTAAGCTGTGTTCCATCGTCCCGCTTTCAGGAATCTCTCCATGTCGATTTTCACTCCACTGCGCAGTCTGATGCTGGCCTGTGTTGCCCTGACGGGCCAGGCAATGGCGGCCGATCCGCTGCACCTGGATGTCTACAACCCAGGCCATGACGCACTGTTCCCGGTCAGTTCGGTCATCGTCAGTGGCGAGCGGGAGGCCGTGCTGGTGGATGCGCAGTTCGGCAAGACCCAGGCCGAGCAGGTGGCCGAGCGCCTGCGCGCCAGCGGCAAGCGGCTGACCACCATCTACATCAGCCATGGCGATCCGGACTACTACTTCGGCCTCGACACCCTGATCCAGGCGTTTCCAGACGCCAAGGTGGTTGCCTCCGCTGCCACCGTGGCGCACATCCGCCAGACCATGGACGCCAAGCTGGCCTACTGGGGCCCGCAGATGGGCGCCGACAAGCCCACGAAACTGGTCGTGCCCCAGGTGTTGGCCGGTAACCGCCTGGAGCTGGAAGGGCAGACGCTGGAAGTCGTTGGCCTGGACGGCCCGCAGCCCGACCGCAGCTTCGTCTGGATTCCCTCGATCAAGGCGGTGGTCGGTGGTGTTGTGGTTTCCGAGAACATTCACGTATGGATGGCTGACACCCAGTCGGCCCAGTCCCACACCGACTGGCTGGCAACCCTCGCCCACATCGAAAAACTGGCCCCGCGCACAGTGATCCCGGGTCACTACCTGGGCCAGAGCAGCCGTTCGCTGGACGCCGTGCGCTTTACCGCAGGCTACATCCGCGCCTTTGACAGCGAGACGGCCAAGGCCCGCGATGCGGCGGCGCTGATTGCTGCAATGAGCAAGCGTTATCCGAACCTGGCCGATGAAAGCTCGCTGGAGCTCGGTGCCAAGGTCGCAAAAGGCGAAATGAAGTGGTAACCCCCTACAACCCTGATGGAGTGTTTCCCATGAGCAAGATCGCAATCATCGGTGCCACTGGCCGCGCTGGCAGCCAGTTGCTGGAAGAGGCCCTGCGCCGTGGCCACAGCGTTGTCGCCATCGCCCGCGATCCGTCTTCGCTGCAGGGCCGTGAAGGTGTCACGGTCAAGGCGCTGGATGCCAGGGACAGCGCTGCGCTGCAGGCGGCTGTCACGGGCGTTGATGCTGTGCTGAGCGCTGCACACTTCTCCACCCTCGAGCCGCAGGCAATCATCGAGCCGGTCAAGGGCGCCGGGGTCAAGCGCCTGCTGGTGGTTGGTGGTGCCGGCAGCCTGCTGCTGCCGTCGGGGCAGCGGGTGATCGACAGCCCGGACTTCCCTGAGGCCTACAAGGCCGAGGCCAGCGCCGGCGTGCGTTTTCTCGATACCTTGCGCCAGGAGCCGACCTTGGACTGGACCTTCCTCTCGCCTTCGGCCGAGTTCGTCGAGGGTGAGCGCAGCGGGCGCTATACGCTGGGCAAGGATCACCTGCTGATCGGGGCCGACGGCAAGAGCTGGATCACCTTCGCCGACTATGCCATTGCCTTGATCGACGAGCTTGAACAGCCTGCCCATACGCGCCAGCGCTTCACTGTCGGGTACTGATGTCGCGCATCGGCTGTAGCAGCAACGGGCTTGTTCAAAAGCCAAAGGCCATTCCAGTCCTCTCCGTTCCTACAGGCCGGCGCGTGCCTGCAGCCAGTCCAGCAACTCGCCGAGCCCCGGTGGCAGGCTCTTCGACGGGCAGACCAGGTAGTAACCTTTGCCCGTCATCACCTTCAGCGCGAAGGGCATGCATAACCGCCCACTGCGCAGGTCATCGCCGATCAGCGCCCAGTCGCCGATGGCCACGCCGGTTCCCTGCGAGGCCATGGCCATCGCCATGTCCAGTGTCTCGAAATGCTGGCGTCGGCCCTGCGGCTCGAACGCAGCGCCAGCCGCCTGCAGCCAAAGGCGCCAGTCATGTTCGTCGCGCGAGGGGTGCAGCAGCATGTGCTGCGCCAGGTCCTCCACTCGCTCCAGAGGCACCCCGCCTTGCAGCAACGACGGTGCGCACACCGGCGTCAGTTGCTCGTCGAACAGCTTGAGCACCAGCGAGCCCTGGGCGGGCGGGCTGCCATACACCACTGCAGCATCGAAACCTTCATGACGAAAATCCACGCCGTGCTGCACGGTGGTGGTCAGCTCCACCGGCACATCCAGGCGCAGCGCCTGCCACTCCATCAGCCTCGGCAGCAGCCAACGCATCACGCAGGTGGGTGCCTTGAGCTGCAAGGTCGCGGTGCGCGCGCCGACCTCGCGTACGCCCTGTTCGATCAGGGCGAACACCTGCTGCACCCGCGGCAGCCAGTCCTGGCCTTCACGGGTCAGGCTCAGGCCACGGGCCTGGCGCTGAAACAGGGGATAGCCGAGCTGCTCCTCGAGCCCGGCGATCTGCCGGCTGACAGCGCCCTGGGTGATGTGCAACTGCTGGGCGGCACGGGTGAAGTTGCAGTGCTGGGCGGTGACCAGGAAGGTGTGCAGCGCGGGCAGGGGAGGGAGTCGTTTCATCGCGGCAAGCCATGATCTGGAGACATGGCTAGTATGTGTTTTTTTGCATTGTCGCGGTAGCCGCGGCTTGGTTCCATGGGCACTGATTTCAACAAGAATCAGGGTAACGATGATGGCAACCTGTGGCGAAGTACTGGTCAAACTCCTCGAAGGCTATGGCGTAGATCATGTGTTCGGGATTCCCGGCGTGCATACCGTAGAGCTCTACCGCGGGCTTGCGCGCTCGTCGATCCGTCATGTCACGCCGCGCCACGAGCAGGGCGCCGGCTTCATGGCCGATGGCTACGCGCGCACGCGCGGCAAGCCTGGGGTGTGCTTCATCATCACCGGCCCCGGCATGACCAACATCACCACGGCCATGGGCCAGGCCTATGCCGACTCGATCCCGATGCTGGTGATCTCCAGCGTGCAGTCGCGCAATGCACTGGGCGGTGGGCGCGGCAAACTGCACGAGTTGCCGAACCAGTCTGCGTTGGTGGCCGGCGTTGCCGCGTTCTCCCAGACCTTGATGAGCGCCGATGACCTGCCCCAGGTACTGGCCCGTGCCTTCGCCGTGTTCGACGGTGCCCGGCCACGCCCTGTGCATATCGAGATCCCGCTGGATGTGCTGGTCGAGCCAGCCGACCACCTGCTGCAGGCTCGACCGGTACGCACCAGCCGTGCGGGCGCCGCGCCACAGGTCGTGGCGCAGATGGCTCAGCGCCTGGCCAAGGCCCAGCGCCCGCTGATTCTCGCCGGTGGTGGGGCGCTGGCGGCAGGCGATGCCCTGGCGCAGTTGGCCGAGCAGCTCCAGGCACCGGTGGCCCTGACCATCAATGCCAAGGGCCTGCTGCCGGCTGCCCATCCGTTGCAGATCGGTTCGACCCAATCGCTGCCCGCAACCCGCGCCCTGGTTGCCGAGGCCGACGTGGTCCTGGCCATTGGCACCGAGCTTGCCGAAACCGACTACGACGTGACTTTCAAGGGCGGTTTCGAGATCCCTGGCGGCCTGCTGCGCATCGACATCGATCCGGACCAGACCGTACGCAACTACCTGCCTGAGCTGGCGCTGGTCGCCGATGCCAAGCTGGCTGCCGAAGCCCTGGTTGCGGCGCTGGCCGAGCAGCCTGCGGTGCGTGACCAGCGCTGGGGCGCTGCCCGTGCCGAGCGCCTGCGCAACGACCTGGCCGCTGGCTGGGACCAACCGACCCTGAGCCAGACCCGCCTGCTTGCCGCGGTGCTGGAAACCTTGCCCGATGCCGTGCTGGTGGGCGACTCGACCCAGCCGGTCTACACCGGCAACCTCACCCTCGACCTGGACCGTCCGCGTCGCTGGTTCAACGCTTCGACCGGCTACGGCACGCTCGGTTATGCCTTGCCGGCGGCGATGGGCGCCTGGCTTGGCAGCGCCGAAGTGATGGCTGAACGGGCCCCGTCGGTATGCCTGATCGGTGACGGTGGCCTGCAGTTCACACTGCCGGAGCTGGCCAGTGCAGTGGAGGCACAGGTGCCGCTGATCGTCCTGCTGTGGAACAACCAAGGCTACGAAGAGATCAAGAAGTACATGGTCAATCGCGCCATCGAGCCCGTGGGCGTGGACATCCACACCCCGGACTTCATCACCGTTGCGCAGGGGCTGGGTGCGGCGGCCGAACATGTCGGCGATGTGGCGCAGTTGCAGGCTGCGCTGGCGCTGGCAGCGCAGCGCAAGGGGCCGACCCTGATCCAGGTGGACCAGGCTCAGTGGCAGGCAGCGGTGGCTGGCTGAGGTACTCGCGCGGGGTCAACCCGCGCTTGAGCGCAGGCGCGCCATGTCGCGAATCGGCGGCGCGCCGTACAGCCGACTGTACTCCCGGCTGAACTGCGACGGGCTTTCATAGCCCACCCGATACCCCGCCACCGCAGCCTCCAAACCATCGTTGAGCATCAGCCGCCGGGCTTCCTGCAGGCGCAGTTGCTTCTGGTACTGCAACGGGCTCATGGACGTCACGGCCTTGAACCTGTGGTGCAAGGTCGAGGTGCTCAGGTTCACTTCCCGGGCCAGCTCTTCGATGCGCAGCGGCAGGTGAAAATGCTTGTTGAGCCAGGTGATCGCCTGGCTCACCCGGTGCGTCTGGCTGTTGGCCAGGGCAATCTCGTACAGACGATGCCCCTGCGGCCCGCGCAGCAGGCGGTAGAGGATTTCGCGGCGAAACAGCGGGGCCAGCATCGGGATGTCGCGCGGGGTATCGAGCAAGCGGACCAGGCGCAGCAAGGCATCGAGCAGGTGCGCATCGGTCTTTTCCACATACAGCCCAAGCCCGGACTGCACGTTGGGCACCAGCATCGGGCCGCTTTCGGCAATCAACTGGCTGATCTCCGCCGCGTCCAGGTCGATCCGCAGCCCAAGCACAGGGTTTTCCGGGCTGGCGTCGAGCCTCACCCGACTGATCGGCATGGTCACCGACACCACCATGTAGTGCAGCGGGTCGTAGGCATACTGCTGATCGCCCAGGAACAAGCTCTTGCTGCCCTGGGCCATGACGCAGAGAGCCGGCAGGGCCAGGCCCGGCTTCGAACGGATGTTGTCTTCGTAACGCGACAGGTATAGCTGCTCGATGGCCGTCGGTGGTCCGTGGGGGTCGCCTGCGTGCCTCAGGATCAGGTCAGCGAGTTCCAGGCGCTGGTTTTCCAGGGTCGGGTCGAGAGCGGCAAGGGCAGTGGTCATGATCGAATTCCTTCAGGGACCGGGCCAGCATAGATTTGGGCAACATCCGGCGCTAGCCAAATGCTGCCGACCGATTGCCTGATCCTGCATTGCGACAGGATCAGGCAATCGGCAGACAGAAATGGCCTAACGCAGGGTGCGGGCGAAGACCTAATCTTGGCAGCCTGGCTTTTCCGTCCCGCCTGCTTCAAGGAGATCGTTCATGACCTTGCATCAACCGGTCACACACTTGGCTTTCATCCGTGCCAGCAGCGGTCGTTCGGTGGAACTCGGCATGCGCCTGCGCGACCTGCTCGAGCCTTCGCTGCGCAGCCCCGGCTGCCTGGCATTCACCGTCCAGCGCTCCCAGGTTGACGCCGACCTGTGGCTGCTCAGTGGTAGCTGGCAGGACCAGCAGGCCCTGCGCGGTTACTTCGCCTCACCGACGCTCGAGGTGTTCGGCGATCTGGTGCAGGAGCGGGTGGTGGCGAGCATGGACCTGCAGACCTTTGATTGAGGGTTGGTTGGGGGGCTTTTTCGCGGGCACGCTTGCCCACGAAAAGGCCACTACCGTAACGCCTGCTGCAGTAGAATCCCGCCCCTCGATCAACAGCTGGAGCACAGCAATGGCACGCAGAGAATTCCCGGGCTTCGAAGCCGTTTCGGCGATGGTCCCGGTCGAAGGCGGCGGCTACCACGCGGCAATCGCGGTCAAGGCCCTGCACATGGGTGGGGCACCGCGCTTTCACAAAGTTCTGGAGGGTCAGGTGTTCAAGTCGGCACTGGCCGCTGACGAGGCGGCCTGTGCCGAGCTCGAACGCCTGCAGGGCGTCGGTGAAGAGGGCGAGCTGGCCTGGTGATCAGGCCAGCGGGCGGCGCATCTTGAACAGGTTGCCCAGCTCGAAGTAATCCGCCGGGCCACCGCCACGCAGGATCGGCTCGGCGGCAGCCGTGTCGTAGATACCCTCCTTGAGCAGGTGGTCGGCGATATGCACGGCCACCACCTCACCCAGGATCAGCCAGCTGGGCACCAGCTCCTGATCGGCGCGCTTGAGCTGAATGATCTGGCTCACCTTGCACTCGAAGTTCACCGGGCTTTCGCCCACCCGCGGCACGCTGACCACTTTCGAGGGGCTCGGCGTCAGCCCGCTCAGCTCGAATTCGTCGATATCCGCAGCCACTGCCGCGCAGCTCTGGTTCATCTGCTCGGCCAGCGGGCGCGTGGCCAGGTTCCAGACGAACTCGCCGGTCTGTTCGATGTTGTTCAGGCTGTCTTTGCGCCCGACGCAGCAGAAACCGATGATCGGTGGAATGTAGTTGAAGGCGTTGAAGAAGCTGTAGGGCGCCAGGTTCAGGCGACCTTCGCGATCATGGGAGGAGATCCAGCCGATGGGCCGGGGGCCGACGATGGCGTTGAACGGGTCGTGGGGCAGGCCGTGGCCTTTGGCGGGTTCGTAGTAGTGCATCTGCGCAGGGCCTTGGCCCTTCCTCTGGGACGGACGAGACGCCTAGTGTGCCAAGCCTTGAGCTGGCTGGGAATGATCAAGCCCGGCCAAAGCCGGGCTGGGTGACACGCATCAGTGATCAGCTGATGCGGTGGGCGTTGGTGCGGCTGAAGCCATCTTCGGCGAAACGCTGGCCGCCAGTGCGGTCGAAGCCGTCTTCGGCGAAGCGTTGGCCGCCAGTGCGGTCGAAGCCGTCTTCGGCGAAGCGTTGGCCACCAGTGCGGTCGAAGCCGTCTTCGGCGAAGCGTTGGCCACCAGTGCGGTCGAAACCGTCTTCTGCGTAGCTGGCCGATTGGCTTTGTGCAGCGGCGAAGGTGTGGGCGTTGGTGCGGTCAAAGCCGTCTTCGGCGAAGGCACCTGCGGCGAAGACCGAAAGGGCCAGGGTCAGGATCAGTTGGTTTTTCATGGTCGTTGCTCCAGTAGATTCGAGGGGGTTTGTTCTTGCTATGGATCTCATGCTACGCCGATTAATTTGATTAAAAAGCGCAAAAAATTACGTAAAATAATCAATTTAATCGATGTGTTTGTGCGCAAGGTGTCCAAATAAGTCGCTGTGGGCTCTACCCCGCAGCATGCGGCCTATCAAATATCCGAAAGCGTTCTGTCAGCGCTTGTACGTTGCTCCACCTCAATTAATGGCGAGTTAAGGACTCAACCCTCCGTCGCTCTCGATGCCGAACGGTTTTTTCATTCCTTTCCAACCGATTTTTCAGACGTTGATCTTCAACATCGCCGCATTCCAGAAACCGGAGCGGTACATGATGAATAAACTTCCGCAAATCACCTTGGCCTTCTGGGTCATGAAGATCTGCGCCACCACGCTGGGCGAGACGGCTGGCGACCTGCTGTCGATGACGCTCGACATCGGCTACGCCATGAGTTCGCTGTTGTTGATCAGTGTTTTCTTGCTGACGTTGCTCACCCAACTTTATTCCCGCCGCTATCACCCAGTGCTCTACTGGCTGGTGATACTGTCCACCAGCACCGCTGGCACCACCATGTCCGATTTCATGGATCGCACGCTCGGGTTGGGTTACGCCGCAGGTTCAGCGCTGCTGATCGGCATCCTGCTGTTGACCTTCGCCCTGTGGCGGCTGAGTGGTAATCCACTGGATGTCACACGTATCCGCAGTCGTGCGGGCGAGTTGTTCTACTGGGTTGCGATCCTGTTCTCCAACACCCTGGGCACCGCACTGGGCGACTACCTTGCAGATGATTCAGGCCTGGGCTTCGCGGGTGGCGCCCTGCTGATCGGCAGTGCCATCGTGTTGGTGGCTATAGCGCGTTACTGGACCCGAATCCCTGGTGTGGTGTTGTTCTGGGTAGCCTTCGTGCTGACTCGGCCATTCGGTGCAACCCTGGGCGATTTCCTCACCAAGCCATACGAAAAAGGCGGTCTGGACTTTGGCACGATCGGCTCTTCCGTGGTGTTGGGCGCGATCCTGCTGGCGCTGGTGCTACTGGCCACCTACTACCAGCGTCGTCAGCCGCAGCAAGTGTTGGAAGTATCCTGACCTCAAGAAAAAAGGACTGACGCGAACGGTACAAATGCCCGCAGCAGAGCTTTTTTGCGGCCGCAAAAAAGGGTCGTTCCACCGGAACGACCCTTTTCAATTACAGCGAACGCAGAATCAGTCAGTGGTGATGCGCGAGTGCTGCTTGGTGTCCTTCATGGTCGCGTAGACCAGCAGCGAGCAGGCGATGCAGCCGGTGACGTACCAGTAGAAGCCGGTTTCCATGCCGACGCTCTTGAACCACAGGGCCACGTACTCGGCGGTGCCACCGAAGATCGACACGGTCAGTGCGTAGGGCAGGCCAACGCCCAGGGCGCGGATTTCGGTGGGGAACAGCTCGGCCTTCACCACGGCATTGATCGAGGTATAGCCGCTGACGATGATCAGCGCCGCCATGATCAGGAAGAACGCACCCCACCAGGTCTGGATGGTGTGCAGGGTGCTGAGGATCGGTACGGTGAACAGGGTGCCCAGCACGCCGAAGGCGATCAGGATCGGGCGCCGGCCGATCTTGTCGGACAGCCCGCCGATCACCGGTTGCAGGCACATGAACAGGAACAGGGTGGCCGCCGAGATGGTGGTCGAGTCACTGATGCTCATGCCCACGGTGTTGACCAGGTACTTCTGCATGTAGGTGGTGTAGGTGTAGAAGGCCAGGGTGCCGCCCATGGTCAGGCCGACCACGGTCATCAGCTCCTTGGGATGGCGCATTAGGGTGCGCATCAGGCTTTCCTTGGACTTCTCTTTCTTGGTGAAGGAGGCGGTCTCTTCCATGCCGCGGCGCAGGTACAGCGCAACCACCGCGCACAGCGCGCCGATCACGAAGGGAACACGCCAGCCCCAGGCATACAGTTCTTCGGTGGTCAGCACATTCTGCAGGATGATCAGCACCGCCAGGGCGATGAGCTGGCCGGAGATCAGGGTGACGTACTGGAAGCTGGAGAAGAAGCCACGGCGTTCCTTGCTGGCCATCTCGCTGAGGTAGGTGGCCGAGGTGCCATATTCACCGCCGACCGACAGGCCCTGCATCAGGCGTGCGATCACCAGCAACACTGGCGCGGCGACACCGATGGTTTCATAGCCAGGGGTCAGGGCGATGACCAGCGAGCCTGCACACATCAGCAGTACCGAAGCCATCAGCGCAGCCTTGCGGCCCTTGCGGTCGGCGTACAGCCCCATCAGCCAGCCGCCGATCGGGCGCATCAGGAAGCCCACGGCGAAGATCGCGGCGGTGTTGAGCAGTTGTGCGGTGGTGTCGCCAGCAGGGAAGAAGGCTTTGGCGAAGTACAGCGAGAATGCGGCGTAGACGTACCAGTCGTACCATTCGACCATGTTGCCGATCGAACCGCTGAAGATCGACTTGAGACGACTGGCGGTGGTTTTTTCCGCGGCGGGCGCAGTGGCCGCCCCGGCGGGCAGGGTGGTGGCGTTATCCATCAGGGATACCTTCTCGTTGTTTTTGTGAGGCGCGCGGGACCGCGGCTTGAGAAGGGTTTTGCAGAAGGTGTGCCAAATGAGGGCGCAACGATCCGAATGAGGTGTCGGCTGCCCCATTCACGGGCACGCCAGCGCCACAGAAGCGCGATGGATCAAGGCCTGCACTGTATCCGTAGGAGCGGGCTTGCCCGCGAACAGCCGCGCTGCTCATCCCGGCCGAGTGCAGGCCATATGAGCGGTAACCCGCCTATTGGCAACTTTTGATCGGCAAGATTCCGCTCATTCGCGCTCGATAAAGTCCTCGCGCATCAGGCCATGGCGCTGCATTTTCTCGTTCAGTGTCCGCCGCGGCAGTTGCAGCGTTTCCATGACCCCTTTGATCTCGCCCTTGTGCTGGCGCAGCGCCGCACGCAGGCACTGCAGCTCGAACGCCTCCATCTGCTCGCTCAGCGACTGACCGCCCGGCGCCACCTCGATGCTCGATGAATCCAGCCCCAGCGCATGGCGCTCGGCGGCATTGGCCAGCTCGCGCACATTGCCCGGCCAGTCATGGGCCAGCAGTTGCGCCAGCTGCGCACCTGAAAGCGGCGGGGTGCTGCTGCGCCCCAGGCGCTCGGCGGCGGTACGGGCGAAATGTTCGAACAGCAGCGGAATGTCCTCGCGCCGCTCGCGCAGCGGCGCCAGACGCAGTTCGGCGACGTTCAGACGGTACGCCAGGTCTTCGCGAAAACGCCCGGCGCGGGCCTCGTCGAGCAGATCGGGTTTGGTCGCGGCGATGATGCGCAAGTCGACACTGATGCTCTGGTTGGCACCCAGGCGTTCGAGCTTGTGCTCCTGAATCACCCGCAGCAACTTGGCCTGCTGGGCCAGCGGCATGCTCTCGATCTCGTCGAGAAACACTGTGCCGCCGTTGGCATATTCCAGCTTGCCGATGCGCTTGCCCTGGGCACCTGTGAAGGCGCCGCTCTCATGGCCGAACAGCTCGGCCTCGAACAGGGCTTCGGGGATAGCCGCGCAATTGAGGGCGACGAAGGGTTTGTCGGCGCGCGGGCCGAAGTCGTGCAGGCAGCGCGCCACGCGCTCCTTGCCGCTGCCGGTCTCACCGCGAATCAGCACATTGACTGGCAATCCCGCCAGCTCCAATACCTGTCGGCGCAACTGCTGCAGGCCCTGGGACATCCCCAGCAGGGTCGCCTGCAGCCGCTCCTTGAGGTCGGCCTGCTGGTGCAGCGCGCGGTTTTCCAGCACCAGTTGGCGCTTGTCCAGGGCGCGGCGCAGACTGCCCAACAAGTGCTGCGGGGTGAAGGGTTTTTCCAGGAAGTCGTAGGCGCCGTTGCGCATGGCCTCCACTGCCATCGGCACATCGCCGTGGCCGGTGAGCAGGATCACCGGCAGGTCGGGATCCTGTGCCTGCAGGCGTTCGAGCAGTTGCAGGCCATCCATGCCCGGCATGCGCACATCGCTGATGACCACGCCGGGGAAGTGTTGCGGCAGTTGTGCGAGGCAGTCTTCTGCGCGGGCGAACAACTGCACGCTGAAGCCGGACAGGCTCAGCCACTGCTCCACCGCAGTGCGGATGCTGGCTTCGTCGTCGACGACGATCACTGAATTCAACATGCAGGCTCCAGGTCGCGGGGCAGGGTAAGGCTGAAGCGGGCACCGCCAGGCAGGTTGTCGACCTGCAGCTGGCCGCCGGCTTCATGGACGATGCCATAGGAAATTGCCAGGCCCAGGCCCAGGCCTTCGCCCACCGGCTTGGTGGTGAAGAAGGGATCGAACACGCGGGCCAGGTCGGCATCCTTGATGCCGCCACCGGAGTCGAGCACGCTCAGGTGCCAGCGTTCGTCCTCGGCTTCGATGCGGATCTCCAGACGTTTGTAGCGCTTGTCGGCCATGGCGTCGAGGGCGTTGTGCAGCAGGTTGATCAGCACCTGTTCGAGACGGATCGCATCGCCGCGCACCCACGCAGGACGTGCCAGGTACAGCGCCACCTCGACCTGCTCGCCGCGAATGCGGGTGTCGAGCAGGTGCAGGGCCTGGTCGACCACGGTGGCCAGGTCAAGACGCTCGCGCAGCCCACCTGGGCTATTGCGTGCGAAGGTCTTGAGGTGGCCGGTGAGGGCGGCCATGCGCGTGAGCATCTGCTCCAGCGGCTCCAGCGCCTGGCGCGCCTGTTCGTGGCGGCCATGGTCGAGCAGCAGGCGCAGGGTTTCCAGTTGCATGCGCTGGGTGGTCAGCGGCTGGTTGATCTCATGGGCCAGCGCCGCCGACATCTGCCCCAGCGCCGCCAACTTGGCCGACTGCACCAGGCCTTCCTGGGCGGTGCGCAGCTCGCGGGTGCGCTCCTCGACCAGGCGTGTCAGCTCTTCGCGGCTGCGCTGGCGCAGGCGGGCGATGCGCAGGCGCTGGCTGACGAACAGCACGGCGAACACCAGGCTCAGCCATACGGCTGCGCCAGACAACGCCGCGTTGCGGGCATCCTCGCTGACCTGCGGCTTGCGCAGCAGGTGCAGGGTCCAGCCCTCGGTGCTCAGCGGCAGGCTCTCCCACAGATAGTCGGCGCTACCGTCCGGCCCCTGCACGCGGCTGAAGGTGCTGCGTTCGTCGAAGCGGGTCAGCAACTGGTGCTGCAGAGGGACCAGCGGCTGCTTGTCGTACTGGCGGGTTTCGGCCAGCTCGGCGCGGTCTGCGGCGGTCAGGGGCTGCAGCTCGCGGTAGCGCCAGCCGTTCTGGTTGGCGATGAAGATGATCCCGCGCGCATCGCTGACCAGCAGGATGTCGCTGCCCTGGCGCCATTCGCGTTCAAGCTCGGGGAATTCGAGCTTGACCACCATGGCACCGAGGAAGCGCCCGTGCTCGTCGTTCACTGCGCTGGACAGGAAATAGCCCGGCACGCCGCTGGTCACGCCGACGGCATAGAAGCTGCCCGAGCCCTGGTTGCGGGTCTGCTTGAAATAGGGGCGAAAGCCATAGTTGGAGCCGACGTATGTGGTCGGCAGGCGCCAGTTGCTGGCTGCCACGGCCAGGCCGGTGCGGTCGAGCAGTTCGAGGGTGGAGGAGTTGGCGGCGCCGTTGATGCGTTCGAGCTTGCGGTTCAGTGCATCCTGCAGCGATTCGCCGACCGGGCCGCGCAGGGCGTCGATCAGCTCCGGGTCCAGCGCCAGGACGGCGGGCAGGGCGCGGTAGCGTTCGATCAGCGTATGCAGGCCGTTGGCGTAGAGGGTCAGTTGCTCGCTGGCCCGGCGTGCGTCGGTCTGCATCGCCTGGCGCTTGGCGTGGTGCATCGCCCAACTGGCGCTGAGGGCAGTGCCGACCAGGATCAGCAGAATGATCAGGGCCAGGCGCAGGGCGCGGAAGGGTGAGGGCATGGTGCGGGTCCGGGCGTTCTGTTTAAGGTGCCGGCCCCTTCGCGGGTAAACCCGCTCCCACAAGAGCACATGTGGCCCTGTGGGAGCGGGCTTGCCCGCGAAGGGGCCGCAGCGGTCTACAGCAACTCGAAGCTCTGCTGCTGCACGGCCTGCGAGTCCAGCCCGACCTGAACGTTGAACTGCCCAGGCTCGGCCACATGCTGCAGCTGGCCATTGTAGAACTTCAGGTCATCCTCGCTGATGCGGAAGGTCAAGGTGCGGGACTCGCCCGCCTTGAGCAGCACCTTCTGGAAGTTCTTCAGCTCTTTCACCGGACGGCTCATCGAAGCGCTGACATCCTGGATGTACAGCTGCACAACGGTTTCGCCATCGACCTTGCCGGTGTTCTTCACCGTCACTTCGGCCTGCAGGTTGTCACCCCGCTTGAGCGCGGTCTTCGACAGCGCAAGGTCCGAGAGCTCGAAGCTGCTGTAGCTCAGGCCGTAACCGAACGGATACAGCGGGCCATTGGGCTCCTCGAAGTACTGCGAGGTGTAGTTGCCCGGCTTGCCCGGGGTGAACGGGCGGCCGATGCTCAGGTGGTTGTAGTACATCGGGATCTGCCCGACCGAACGCGGGAAGGTGATGGCCAGCTTGCCGGACGGGTTGTAGTCGCCGAACAGTACATCGGCGATGGCGTTGCCGCCTTCGGTGCCGCTGAACCAGGTTTCGAGGATGGCATCGGCCTGCTCGCGCTCCCAGGCAATCGAGAGTGGCCGGCCGTTCATCAGCACCAGCACCAGGGGTTTGCCGGTGGCCTTCAGCGCCTTGATCAACTCGCGCTGTACTGCCGGAATCTCCAGGGTGGTGCGGCTGGACGACTCGTGGGACATGCCGCGCGATTCACCTACAACCGCCACCACCACGTCCGATTGCTGGGCGGCCTTGACCGCTTCATCGATCAGCACGGCGGCCGGACGCGGATCGTCGATGATTTCCGGCGCCGCGAAGTTGAGGAAGTTCAGGTAGTCGAAGATCGCCTTGTCGCCGGTGACGTTCGAACCCTTGGCATAGATGACCTTGGCCTTGCCTTCGGTGGCGCGACGCAGGCCTTCGCGAACCGTTACCGAGTGTTCGGGGCGGCCGTCGGCGGCCCAGCTTCCCATCATGTCGATCGGGGCATCGGCCAACGGGCCGACCAGGGCGATGGTGCCGGCCTTCTTCAGCGGCAGGGCCTGCTTCTTGTTCTCCAGCAGCACCAGGCTGCGGCGGGCCACGTCGCGGGCGGCCTCACGGTGCAGGCGGTCGTCGCCGTAGTAGTCCTTGAGGTCGGTCTCGGGCTTGCCGATGCGCACGTAGGGGTTCTTGAACAGGCCCATGTCGTACTTGGCACCCAGCACTTCGCGTACCGCCTGGTCGAGCTCGGCCTGGGTCACTTCACCGGACTTGAGCAGGCCCGGCAGCTCCTGGCCGTAGAGGGTGTCGTTCATGCTCATGTCGATGCCGGCCTTGATCGCCAGCTTCGCCGCTTCGCGGCCGTCGCGGGCCACGCCGTGGCGGATCAGCTCCTGGATGGCGCCGTGATCGCTGATGGTCACACCCTTGAAGCCCCACTCCTTGCGCAGCAGGTCGTTCATCAGCCAGGTGTTGGAGGTGGCCGGCACGCCGTTGATCGAGTTCAGCGCCACCATCACTCCGCCCGCACCGGCGTCGAGGCTGGCGCGGTAGGGCGGCAGGTAGTCGTTGTACATTTTCGGCAGGCTCATATCGACCGTGTTGTAGTCGCGCCCGCCTTCCACTGCGCCGTACAGGGCAAAGTGCTTGACGATGGCCATGATGCTGTCGGGCTCGGCCGGGCTCTTGCCCTGGAACGAGCGGACCATCACCTGACCGATCTTCGAGGTGAGGTAGGTGTCCTCGCCGAAGCCCTCGCTGGTGCGGCCCCAGCGTGGGTCGCGGGCGATGTCGACCATCGGCGCGAAGGTCATGTCCAGGGCATCGGCCGAGGCTTCGATGGCCGAGGTGCGGCCGACCTTGGCGATGGCGTCCATGTCCCAGGTCGCGGCCAGGCCCAGGCTTATCGGGAAGATCGTACGTTCACCGTGGATGGTGTCGTACGCAAAGAACATCGGAATCTTCAGACGGCTGCGCATGGCGGCGTCCTGCATCGGCCGGTTCTCCGGCGCGGTGCGCGAGTTGAAGGTCCCGCCGATGCGACCGGCGGCGATCTCCTCGCGGATCTTTTCGCGCGGCATTTCCGGGCTGATACTGATCAGGCGCAACTGACCGATTTTCTCGTCGACGGTCATCTGGCTGATCAGATGGTCGATGAAGGCCCGCTTGTCTTCCAGGGGCGGTGCGGAGGTGGCGGCCACGGCCGCCTGACTGGCAAGGCCCATGGCCAGGCCCAGCAAGGACAGTTTCATCATCAATTCCGTTGTCGAGTGGTTCGCTCGCGGCCGATTTTTCGGACGGCTGTTGTTGTCTGGCCCGCTGGCGGTGTAACAGGTCGCTCCCCCATCCTCCCGCGGTCGCCGCGGATTATGCCTTATAAGTGGGGCTCGATGAGATACACTCTCGCCGACCGCGTGCCGGGCTAACAACTATAAGAACGATCGAGAGACCGAAGGCATGACCCTTCTCAATGAATACGAACAACGCCAGGTTGCCGAAGCCATTGCCCGTGCCGAACAGCGCACCGACGCGGAGCTGGTGACGGTGCTGGCGCGCCACGCCGATGACTATGCCTACCTGCCGTTGTTGTGGGCTGTGCTGCTGGCGCTGGCGCTGCCCGGATTGGTGCAGGTGCTGCTGGGGTGGCCTGGGCTGCGTGGGCTGCTGGTGGCCCAGGTGCTGACCTTCATCGCCTTCAGCCTGTTGCTGCGCAACCCGCGCCTGGCCGGCTGGCTGGTCCCTCGGATGCTGCGCCACCGCCGTGCCGCCAATCTGGCCCGGCGGCAATTTCGTGAGCAGAACCTGCAACGCACCGAGGGCGCCACCGGGGTGTTGATCTTCGTCAGCGAGGCGGAGCGCTATGTGACCATCCTGGCCGACGAGGGCATCGCCCGGCACCTGGACGAGCGGGTCCGTGCAGAACTGGTGGCGCGGTTTACCGCTCACGTCTGCGCGGGACGCACCTTGCAGGGGTTCGTCGAATGCATCGATGCGTGTGGCGAGTTGCTCAGCCAGCACCTGCCGCCGACGCGGCGGCGCAACCAGTTGCCCAACCAGTTACTGATCCTGGATTGAACAGTGTGTGGCGGTGCAGGCCGACGATGGGGCCCGCACAGCCACTCAAGCCTGCAAACCTGTAGAATGCCCGCCATTGCGCATCTTGAGGCACCCCCTTCCCATGTCTTCCTCCACCCCCGCGGCGGACGCCCGCGCCCAGTTCCTGACCTTGCTGGGCGATGCCCTGCAGAGCGAAACCCTGACCAAGCTGGTCCTGGCGCGCCATGTCGGTGCCGACCAGAGCCTGCAGCGGATCATCGCCAAGCCTGTACAGATCAAGGGCCAGCCCTGCCTGTCGCTGGTCTACCGTCACCAAACCCGCGACATCACCCGCAACCTGCCGCGGGATCAGGCCCAGGCCCTGGTCGCCGAATTGCTGCCGGAGAGCTTTCGCAATGCCCACCTGTTCACCGCCGAAGGCGAGGTGCAACTGGGGTTCAGCAAGAAGGGCAAGCCGCTGTTGCAGCGTCACAGCACCCAGGTGCCGCGTGAGGCTGCGGCGAGCGGGCATGATCGCGAGAAGAAACGCTACCTGGAACTGTCGCGGCCATTTCTGCGCGATCTGGGCGTGACCGACGCCCAAGGTGCGCTGATTCCTTCGATGTCGCGCAAGTGGAAGCAGATCAACAAGTTCATCGAGGTCTTCGAGCATGCCCTGGGCAGCGCGCCGCTGGCGGCGGACCAGTTGCTGCGCGTCGCCGACTTCGGTTCGGGCAAGGGCTACCTGACCTTCGCCATGCACGACTACCTGCGCAATTCCCTCGGGCGCGAGGCGCAAGTGACCGGCGTGGAATTGCGCCCCGACATGGTCGAACTGTGCAACGCTGCCGCGGCGCGGCTGGAGCATCCTGGCCTGGAGTTCCAGTGCGGCGATGTGCGCAGCGTGGTGCCCGAAGCCATCGAGGTGATGATCGCGCTGCACGCCTGCGACATCGCCACCGACTACGCCATCCATACCGGTATCCGCTGCGGCGCGTCGATCATCATGTGCTCACCGTGCTGCCACAAGCAGATCCGCCCGCAACTGCACAGCCCAGGGCTGTTGCAGCCGATGCTGCAATACGGCCTGCACCTGGGTCAGCAGGCCGAGATGCTCACCGACAGCCTGCGCGCGTTGTACCTGGAAGCCTGTGGCTACGAGACCAAGGTGTTCGAGTTCATTTCTTTGGAGCACACCAACAAGAACAAGATGATCCTGGCGGTCAAGCGCAGGCAGGCGGGGGATAACAGCGCGCTGCTGGAGAAGATCGCCCAGCTCAAGGCTTTCTATGGAGTGCAGGAGCATTGCCTGGAGAGCCTGTTGCGCGCGGATGGGCTCATTACCGGCTGAGTACTGCCAGGCCCTGTGGGGGCGGGCTTGCCCGCGAAAAGCACACCGCCAATGTTCGCGGTGGTTCGGCGCCCCGACAAGCTCGCCTCCACCGCGACTGGCAACAATCAAAAGAACCGCGTCACGCTGATCTTGGCGTTGCGCCCCTGCACCAAGGCATTCTCCCCCGACAGTTCAGGCCGGATGGCCTTGTTGAACAGGTTGTCCACGGTGAAGTTGACCTCAGTGCCTTTCAGATAGGCCTGCTGCGGCTTCCAGTTGGCGAACAGGCCGTGGATCTGGTAACGGCTGTTGGCAAACTGATCGTAGTAGCGGTCACCCAGCACGCTAGCCGGGCCGTTGTAGTACTTGTCGCTGGGCAGGCGATCGGTCTGGCGCACGAACTGCGCGGTCCAGCCGATCCGCGCATCCCAGGCGGGGATCTTCACGCCCAGTGTGGTGATCCATTTCGGCGCAGGAATATCCTTGGCCCACACGTCCGGGCCCCAGGGGTTGGTGTAGGCGCCCTGGTGACGGCCGGTGATCCAGGAGAACGACGCCGAGCCGAACAGGTAGGTCGAATCGTAGAAGCTCTCGACCTCGAAGCCCTTGATCACCACATCACCAATGTTGCGGTAGTTGGACATCAGCCCGCCGCCACAGGTGTTGGCGATGGTGCCGCCGGTGACCAGCTGTTGCGGGCAACCGATGCCGGTCGCCTTGAAGATCTCGTCTTCGATGTGATTGCGAAACAGTGTGGTGCGCACCTGGGCGCTGTCGTTGGCCAGCACGAGGTTGTCGAAGTCGAACACGCTGCCCACGCGCAGGGCGGTGATGCGTTCCGGGTCCAGGTTGCGGCTGGTGGCGGTGCGGCTGCCGCTGCCCTGGACTTCGTACTGCTCGTCCAGCACAGGCGCCCGCCAGGTCTTGCTGTAGTCGGCGAACAGGGCGGTGTTGGGGGTGACCTTCCAGAACACCGACAGACGCGGCGACCAGCCGCTGTAGGTCTTGTCGCTGTAGTCGTGGCCAGCGGCCGGGTTGTTGTACAGCGGGGCATCGTTGGGCTTGCCCTCGTTGGTCACCTGGTCGTAGCGCAGCGACGGGGTGATGGTCACGTCACCCAGGGTGATGGCGTCCTGCAGGTAGTAACCCTGGCTCTGCACCTTGCCGCTGGGCATGAAGTAAGGCTGGTAGTGGCCGTAGTTGTAGCGCGGCGTGTCGTAGATGCCGCCGGGCATCCACATCTGCGTGTCGCGGTCGTGGCGGCGCACTTGCACACCGGCAGTCAGTGCGTGCTCCAGCGCGCCGGTCTCGAACAGGCTGGTGTTGGTCATGGCGAGCATGCGATCGCGGTACTCGGTGTCCATCTTGCGCCCGCCGGTAGCCGGCTGGAAGAACGCCGTGGCCAGGCGTTCGTCGGTCTGCTTGGTGTCGGAGTCGGAGTACTTCACCTCCAGGTCGACCCAACGGTTGTCGATCGGCTGATAGGTGTAGGTGGTCGACCAGGTGGTGTCGGTGGTGGTGCGGTTGGCCAGGAAGCGCTTGAGCGCAGCCTCGTAGCCGTACTTCTTGATGTCGGCCGCGGTAGGTGGCGTGGGGTAGGCGGTGGACGAGAACGGTGCCCAGCGTTCGCTTTGCGAGCGCGACCAGGAGAAGCCCAGGCTGTGTTCTTCGTTGAAGTGCACATTGCCCTTGAACAGCCCGCCGTCCAGGTCCAGGGCGCTGTTAGGCAGGCGCGTCGGGTTGATCGGGTAGCGGCCTTCCGGGTCGGGGATGTTGCTGGCCAGCTTCATGTCGCCGCCATCGCGCTTGGTCAGGTAGGCCAGGCCGTCGAAGCGGCCATCCTCGGTGCGGCCGAACAGCGCCGAGCTGTACACCTGCTGGTGGTCGTTGCTGGCGTAGCCGTACTTGATCATGGCGCCGCTGTTGCGGCCTTCCTGGAGCAGGTCGCCGGCGTCCTTGGTGGTCATGTTGACGCTGCCGCCGAAACCGCCGTTGCCGGTCTTGACCGAGTGCGGGCCTTTTTCCACCTCGATGTGCTTGATCAGTTCCGGCTCGATGAACACCGTGCCTTGCTGGTAGCGTTCGAAGCCGCTCTTGGTGGCGCCGTCGACGGTCATCGGCACGTCTTCGGCGTCGCCCAGGCCCCAGATGTTGATGGTCTGCCCGCCCGGCTTGGCTGAGCCGCCCATGTTCACGCCTGGCAGGGTGGCGAGCACGCTTGGAATGTTGCTGGGCTGGTAGCGGTCGATCTGTTCCTGGTTGAGGGTCGAGCGTCCGACGTTCTGCGGTCCGATCTGCTGGCCGTCGCCGACGATGCTCATGGCGCCGAGCTGGATGCTGTTGTCGGCCTGTGGCTGCTCCTCGTTGAGCCGCACCACATAGGTGTTGCCCATGCGCACCATGCTGAAGCGGCTGCCGGCAAGCAGGCGGGCGATCGCATCCTGCGCCTCGAAGGCGCCCTGCAGGGCCGGGGCCTGGGCGTCGTGCAGGAGGGCTTCGTCGAACAGCAGCTGGACCTTGGCCTGTTGCGCCAGTTGGCTCAGCGAGCGCGCCAGCGGTTGGGCGGGCAGGTCGAACTGCTGCGGCGCGGCTTCGGCGGCCAGGCTGATGGCCAGGCACAGGGCGAGCAGGGTGGGACGAGTGGGCAAGGCTTTCAACGGACGCAACGCAGGCAACATGGATTGCCCCAAACGGCAAATGGCCGGAAAAAAGCCCGCCGTTCACGCGGCAGGCGGGGAGGAAGACGCGGCGTTGGGAAAAACCCTCACCTGCGAATGATAAAAATTCTCAAATTTATTTCGAACGATGCTCGATGCGCAGGCGACCATCGCCGAGCAAGGTGGTTTTTACCGGGAGCAACGCGGGCAGGGCGGTGAGCAGAGCATCAGGATCATGCACATCGAGGTTGCCTGAAACCTTGTAGCGGCCCAGGCTCGGGTCGGCGAGCAAAACCGGTTGCTGGCGGTACAGGCTCAGTTCGTCGATCAGGCTCGCCAGTTCACGGTTGCGAAAGCTCACGTGGCCATCGCGCCAGTCGGCCACCGGCTGTTCTCCGAGCTCCTGGCGCACCAGTGTGCCGCGCGCCGGATCGTAGGTGACGCGCTGTCCGGCGCCGAGCAACAGCGCAGGCTGATGTTCGCCCGAAGTCTCGAAGGCAACCTGGCCGTGGGCCACGCTCAGAGCCAGCTCGCGGTCGCCACGGCGCAGGTCGAAGCCGGTGCCGACCACGCGCACGCGGGCACTGCCGGCATCGACGAACAGCGGGCGCTCCTTGTCGGGTGCCACTTCGATGTACAGCTGGCCGTGTTCGAGGCGGATCAAGCGTTGTTCGGCGGTGAAATCCAGGCGCAGGCGGGTCTGGGCGTTGACGAACAACTGGCTGCCATCAGGCAGGCGCAAGGTGCGCATGCTGTTGCTGGCCGCCAGGCTCTGGTGCATCGGTGCGGCGGTGCTGCCCAGGTTGCTGGCCAGCACCGCGCACAGCAGCGCCGCAGCCACCGCCAGGGCCGGACGCCAGCGCGGCGCCCGACGAACCGGCAGGGCGATGGGCTGGCTGGCCTGCTTGAGCGCCGCCAGGTCGTCCCACAGCTGTTCGAACTGGCGATAGGCGCGCGCATGCTCCGGGTGCTGGATCCACAGGGCGAAGGCCTTGCGTTCCTCACGCGACGGCGTATTGCGGTTGCGCGTGAACCAACTGGCCGCCTGAGCGTCGATCGGCCGCTGGTCGATGTCGTCGATATGGTTCATTACGGCTGCTCCCTGCCATTGTCACTGTCCAGCCGTTGCTTGCATTGCAGCAGGGCGGCGGCGATGTGCTTCTCGACCATGCTTACGGAAATGTCCATGCGTTCGGCGATCTGCGCCTGGGTCAGGCCTTCGAAGCGGTGCAGCATAAGGGCTTCTCGCCGCCGCGGCGAGAGTTCGGCGAGCACTTCGCGCAATTGTTCGAGGCGTTGCGCCTGTTGGGCGTGGTCGAGCGGGTCGTTGTCGGCTGCAGCCTCGTCGCTGGCCTCTGTTTCGAGCGCGGCGTGGCGCACCTTCTGCCGCCGCCAGTGGTCACTGAGCAGATTGCGCGCCATCTGGAACAGGAAGGCGCGGGGTTGCTCGACCTTGGCGCGGTCGCGGTAGCCCAGCCATTGGGTGAACACATCCTGGGTCATGTCGGCGGCATCGCTGGCATTGTCCATGCGCTTGCGCAGGAAATGCAGGATCTCGGCATAGAAACCGCGGCAGGTGTCCTGGGTGGCTGGGTCGGGCTTGAGGCGCTGCATGCACGCTTTCCGGGCTGGCCTGGGAAGGAAAGGGTGCGGATCTTATCGAGAATTATTTACATTTGCCAGATTGTCTCGCATGAATTCTCAGTGACGCCGGGCCTGGGCCAGTGGCACGGGCAGCGCCAGCTCCGCGGCACCCAGGGGGTGGCTGGAAGCATCGAAAAAATGCAGTGAGGTGTCTGGAATGTCGGCGAAGCGGTCGGTGAAGTGCTGTTTCTGGTTGAGAATCGAGGCTTCGTTGAGAGGGCGGATGGCGATGCTCAAATGTTTGGGACGAGCCTGGTGAATGGCGTGCAGCAGGTGGTGGTCGCTGCTGTCCAGATGTTGCCCGAACAGGCACAGGCCCTCGTGTTCCCGGGCCAGTTGGCCGAGGCTCCAGGACAGGTAGTCGGAGTGACGAATCGCCTGCAGCTTCTGTTCGCTGCGGCCTTCGTTGATGAACAACGGCACCTCGCCAGGAATGTTCACGGCGAAGCCGTCGAGCAACTCGCTGCCCTTGGCGCTGCGTTGGCGCGTGCTGCCGTCTGGCAGCTTGAGCAGATGCATACCCCCGTGCAGATGCAGCACCCGCGTGCCTTCGCCGCGGGGGCGGCGCACGTCGAAGAAACCTTCATCATCGAACAGCGGTGCGAAACCTTGCGGGGCATGTTCGATGGCCCATGGCAGGATCAGGTCGTAGTTGCTGGTGTAGACGTTGCGGTATTGGCGCAGTGCGGCGTTGATCGAGGCCAAGGTCGCGCTCGACATCAGTGCGTGCGGTGGGTGCACGGTCCGGGTCGCGTGGATCAGCGCTTCCTTGATCGAATAGTAGCGGTTCAGCGGTGCGGTGGCGTTGATCGCCAGGGCCGCGTTGGCGCGCACCGTGGTATTCAGGGTGCTCAGCACCGGCTCGAACAGTTCGGTGCCCAGCGACTTGAATAGCGCCTGGTCGCTGATTGCCAGGCCGGTCTTGCGACCGGCGCGCTGCGCCTGTTCGAACAGCGAGAAGTAGCCGAACGGCTTCCACAGGACCCGGCTGGCGCCATTCCCGACCAGCAGGGCGGTACAGGGGTGGCGGTCGTTGAGGTCGGGCCACTGGGCCAGCTGGGAATCGAGAGAGGGCATCGCGTATCCGGGGGCAGGGGGGAACGCGGGGGACTTTAGCATGTCATCGAAGCTGTGAGAGGCTTGCATCTCCAAGGACCCAGCCGCGCAGCATCCTCAGCAGGCGCGGCTCAAGAGGATCGATGAATGCGTATACCTGTACTTCCTGCCGTGGGCCTGGCTCTGTTTCTGTCTGCCGTGACCGCTGGCGCCAGCGATGGTCCCTCCCTGGCCAAGGCCCAGCATGTGCCCCACCCGGCGGTGATCGCCCACCGCGGCGCCTCCTTCGATGCTCCCGAATCGACCACTGCGGCCTACCTGCTGGCCCGTGAATTGGGCGCCGACTATCTGGAGCTCGACCTGCAGCGTACGAGAGACAACCATCTGGTGGTGGTGCATGACGACGTGCTGGCGCGCACCAGCGATGTCGCCGAGCGCTTCCCCGAGCGGGCGAAAAGCCCGGTCAGCGACTTCACCCTGGCTGAGCTGAAGTCGCTCGACGCTGGTAGCTGGTTCAACAGGGCCTACCCGGACCGAGCCCGCGATTCGTTCGGCAAGCTGCAGATCCTGACCCTCGACGAAGTGATCGATATCGCCGAAGGCAATCCCGAGCGTCATCCGGGGCTGTACATCGAGACCAAGGTGCCCAAGCAGTTTCCTGGCATCGAGCAGCAGCTCAAGGAAAAACTCCAGGCCCGTGGCTGGCTCGACAAGCCGGGGCGGGTGATCCTGCAGACCTTTGATCGCAACAGCCTGGCGCTGCTGCACCAACAGATGCCGCAAGTGCCGAAGATCCTGCTGCTGTGGATTGGCAAGGGCAGCATCGAGCCCAAGTCGGGCAAGGATTTTGCCGACTCCGGCGAGCACGACAAGGCGGCGTTCTACGCCCGCCAGGAACCCAAGGATCGTGAAGAATTCCTGCGCTGGCTCGATGCGGCGAAGGCCGGTGGTGCCATCGGCACAGGCCCGTCTGCGGTGCGCAGCAACCTGGGCGAGCAGAGCTATGCCGACCTGATCCAGCCGTGGATGAACCAGGCCAGCCACGAGCGCGGGCTGCTGGTGCATGTGTATACCCTCGATGACCGGGTGGATTTCGACAAGGCGATGAAGGCGGGAGTGGATGGCATCTTCACCAACCGGGCCGGGGAACTGCTGCGTTTCTACGGGCGTACGCAGGTGCCGGTCGAAGCTCAGTTGCTGAAGAAGCTGGGGTACTGATCACGCTTTTGGCTCTGCGCTGCGCTCCCGGTTACGCCACACCCGATAGGCGCGGATTCCTGCGCGGACCGAGCCGAATAGCAGCGTGTCTTCCATCTCCCGCGCCATCCCCGAGCGCACCAGCATGCGCAGGAAGGTGCCACGGGCGCGGGCGATGGCGAAGTGCACGCCTTGTGCTTGCAAGGTGTCGCGCACTTCGCGCAGGGCGGCGATGCCGCTGACGTCGATGCTGGTCACGGCCTCGGCATCGAACAGCACAGCCTTGGGTTCAGGCTCGCGCTGCAGGGCTTCGAGCAAGCGCATCTTGAAGTAATCGGCGTTGAAGAACAGGATCGCGTCATCGAAGCGGTACACCACCAGGCCCGGTACGGTGCGTGCGTCCTGGTGCTGGCGTACGTCGACCTGGCCTTCGATGCCCGGTACCCAGCCGAGCACGGCGTCGGTGGGTTGGTAGATGGTGTAGAGCAGGCGCAGGATGGCCAGGGTCACGGCGAAGACGATGCCCGGCAGCACGCCCAGGCCGAGCACGCCGATGGTAGTCAGCAGGCACAGCCAGAACTCGAAGCGGCTCAGACGACGGATCTTGCCCAGCGACTTCACGTCGATCAGGCCCCAGCCGGCCATCAATAAAACGGCACCGAGAGCGGCCTGGGGGATCCAGGCCATGGGTGCGGTGAAGAACAGCAGGATCAGCGCGATCACCAGCGCGGCGATGATGCCCACCAACTGGCTCTTGCCACCGACCATGTCGTTGACCGCGGTGCGCGAGTCCGCTCCGCTGATGGCGAAGCCTTGGGAGATGCCGGCGGCCAGATTGCTCACGCCCAGGGCGACGAACTCGTGGTTGGCATTGATCGCGTAGCCATGCCGCGCGGCGAAACTGCGCGCGGTGAGCATGGCGCTGCAGAAGCTGACCGTGGCGATACCCAGCGCGTCGCGCAGCAGGCTCTTGGTTTCGGCCAGGTTGCTCTGTGGCCAGGCCAGCTCCGGGATGCCCGCAGGCACCGGACCGAGGATCGCCACACCGAAGCGATCGAGACCGAACAGTCCTGCGAGCACGGTGAACACTGCCACCGTGACCAGGGCGGCGGGCAGCCTCGGGTAGCGCCTTGGCAGCCAGATCAGCAGGGCCAGGCCGCCGAGCCCGATGGCCAGAGTCAGCCAGTGGATCTCACCCAGGCGCTCGAGGAAATTGATCAGGCTGAGGATGAAACCGTCACCTTCGATGCTGAAGCCAACCACTTTGGAGAGTTGCCCGGCGATCAGGCTCAGGCCGATGCCGTTGAGGTAGCCGATCAGGATCGGCCGCGAGAAGAAGCTGGCGATGAACCCGGCGCGGGCCAGACCCGCCGCGATCAGCATTACTCCGACCAGCACCGTGACAATGACCGACAGCTCGGCGATGCGCTGTGGGTCGCCCATCGCCAAGGGCGCCACGGCCCCGGCGATCATCGCGCAGGTAGCGGCATCGGGGCCGACCATCAATTGCCGCGAACTGCCGATCAGGGCGTAGACCATCATCGGTAGCACGCAGGCATACAGACCGTACTGCGGTGGCAGGCCGACGATCTGCGCGTAGGCAATGGCGATCGGGATCTGGATCGCTGCCACCGAAAGGCCCGCCTGCAGGTCGGCGTGGAACCACTCGCGACGGTAGTGCAGAAGGTTGGCCAGGCCGGGCAACCAGCGGGAAAGAAACATGGGCAGTCCCTTGGAAATGTCTCTGGGTAGAGTAGGCGATATGCACCCGAAGCCGTCTCGCTTGCAAGCGAAATCCGGCTGCGCATTCAAGCGGGTCGGCAAGGGGGCGGCCATGGGTCAGATCAATGGAAGATGCAGAAACGAAAAAAGAGCCGACGGCTCTTTTTACGGGCGCTGAAACCAGGGGGTTCAGGCGAGGAATCTGGAGCGGGTAGAGGGAATCGAACCCTCAACTAAAGCTTGGGAAGCTTTCGTTTTGCCACTAAACTATACCCGCTTCGCAGCGCGACTTTTTACCAGAACCCAAGCCTCATGAGAAGCCCAGGGTTGTAAAAAAGCCTGTCGACGACCTGAGCCGGCGGCTGACGGTCACAGGTCGCCGGGCCGCTCAGATGGCCAGCGCATGCTGGTCCTGCACGTAGGTGTAGCGTTGGCGAGGCTCGCGTGCCGGCTTGAGGAAACCAAGTATCGCGCTGCGGGTGTCCTCGCAGGCGGTCTTGTGTTCCATGTCCAGGAAGTGGCCGGCATCGCGAATCACGCTGAACTGGCTCTTGCCCACATGGCGACTGAACTGCCGGGCATCCTCGACGGTGGTGTACTCGTCACGCTCGCCGTTGATGAACAGCACCGGGATGTCGATATTGCGCGCTGCCTTCAATGCCCGCTCAAGATCATGATCCAGCACCTGGTTGATGTGGAAGTGCATCTGTGCGTACTCGTGGCTGTCCAGGCTGCTCACGTGACGGTAGTTGAAGCGCTTGAACAGCGACGGCAGGTGCTTGCCAATGGTGTCGTTGACCAGGTTGCCGACCTGATAGCGGTCGCAGGCGGACAAGTACTGGCAGCCGCGCTCGAGGTAGTCGCGCATCGGATCGTTGATCACCGGCGAGAACGAACTGACGATCGCCTTCTTCACCAGGCGTGGCTGGTGCGCCAGTGCCAGCAGCGTGCACGCGCCGCCCCAGGAGAAGGACATCACGTGATCGGCACGGAAGTGCTCGACCAGCTCCAGCAGAATATGCGCCTCGGTCTCTTTCGTCAGCAGACGTTCCTGGCGGTTGTGTGGCTTGGACTTGCCGGCATAGGGCTGGTCGTAGAGCACCACGTTGAATTGCGGATACAGATTGCGCACCGTCTGGGCAAAAGACGCCGTGGTGGCCAGCGAGCCGTTGATCAGGACGATCGTCTTCTCTGCCGTTTCCGCGCGATAGAACTCCGTGTAAACCCGGTACTGACCTTGGATATCAAGTACAGCGATTTCTGGCCTCATGTCATCGACTCCTGGCGCAAAAAGGGCACTCGCGTCATCTAGTGGCCTGCCCAGTCGTATCGATCGCTCGAAATGGCTGCGCAGAACCCTAGGGTGCACGTCCTATATGACAGGTAGGCATTCGCCTTGAAGTGAAACCGGGGGGCCCAGTGCCGATCCCGGTTGCGCGGGTCGACGGGTATTGTTGTTGGCGGGCGATCTGCCGTGCCCCAAGGCATCGAGACCTTGGGTGGCCGGCAAAAGGCGTCTTGGAGTCCATGAGTGACCGATGAGTCACATGAAGACTGACGAATTGGATTCAAGCAGCAGCGTGCAGATCGTGCAAGTGCCGCTCGGGGGATCTTTTGCGCAAAACCGCTGGGCGGTCGTTCTGGCGTAGCCCATGGGCCTGGGCCGGGGTTGCATCGCGGGTGTTTGCCCGCGATGCATTTTCAGGCAGTTGCGGTGGGCGAATCAGAGTGCGCCGAACACTTTCTTGGCCAGGCTCGTCGCGGCCTGTGCCGGGTTCTGGCGGATACTCTGTTCTTGCTTGGCAATCATCTCGAACAGCCCGTCCAGGGCTTTTTCGGTCACGTAGTTCTCGATATTGGCGTCATCCTTGATCAGGCCCAGCCCCTTGGCCTGGCCGGCGAAGCTGTTGTACTGCTGGGCCAGGCCGACCTTGTCGGTGGCCTGCTTGACGATGGGCAGGAACTTGGCGCGGATCTGCTCGCGGCTGCTCTTGTTCAGGTACTGGGTGGCCGAATCCTGGCCACCGCTGAGGATGCCCTTGGCGTCGGTCACGGTCATCTTTTTCACCGCATCCACGAGAATCGCCTGGGCTTGTGGCACGGCAGCTTCGGCGGCCTTGTTCATGCTGGTTTCCAGGGCGTCGACCTGATCGCCCTTGCCAAACATCTTCATCGCCTTGGCGGCCTTGCCCAGGTTGCCGGGCAGTTCGATGCGCACGTCCGGGTTGTTGTTGAAGCCGCCGGGGGTGCTCAGCTGTTTGACGGCGATCTGCGCGCCCTGAGTCAGAGCGTCCTTGAGGCCGGCGGAAGCGTCGCTCTGGGACAGGTCGCCAAGCGACAGGGCCAGGGCGCTGGCCGACAGCAGCAGGCCGGCGCACAGGGTGGTGAAGCGCAAGGAGGAGCGAATCATGAAGACTTCCTTATGGGCAGAAATGAAGCGGGATCAACGTACTTGATCGACCTTGATCCGCACAGGTTGCGGGTCGCTGCCGTCGAGTCGGACGCCGTGGTGTTCGGTGTTGATGAACAGCAGCTTGCCATCGAGTTCGATGCGGGCGCTGACGGCGTAGCGATGGCCCGGCTGGACCTTGGCCGGATCGTAGCTGAGCTGGAACGGCAGTGGCACGTTGCCCTTGACCGGCCCGGACTGGCTGGCGAGGGTGACGGCCGGGGCGTCCATCAGCGAGACGTCCTGCAGGCTCACGCTGAGCGTGGCGGCAGGCGGCAGGGCAATGCGCTGCAGGTAGAAGACTTCGCCTTCCAGACTGGCCTGGTGCGGCGTGGTATGGCTGGAGCAGGCTGTGAGCAGGGTGGCGCAGCACAGCGTGAGAAGTTTTTTCATGGAATCTCCGCAGTCCTTGGCGTGGGCTTGTGGCCGACCATTGGGACTTTAGCGCAATGGCGGGTGGGGAAGGAAATCTGTCCGGTGCTCGGCACGCTGCTCGGAACATTTGCCGCGCCGGCCTTTTGGCGGGCAAGCCCGCTCCCACAAAGTTTTGCAGGGGGGCTTGCCTGCGAAAAGGCCAACTCTGGATCAGACGATAGCCTGTTCTGCGGTGTCGTCCCTATGCAGCGCCACCTGTCGGATCGACAAGCGCAGCTCCGCCGACAGCACCCGCTTGGCGACGCCTTCGGCCAGCTCGGCGAGTTTGTCGTGGTAGCCAAGCTTGCCATTGCCATCCGGCAGCAGCACGCCTTCGTGCACCAGGGTCTGGATGAAGTGGCGGAACAGGGTCTTGTCGAAGAACTCCGGGGCGTTGAGCCCGTGCAGGATCGACAGGCGCTGGGCCATCATCACGCACAGGTCTTCCAGTTCTTCGGCGTTCAGGCTGTGCTGGCCACTGTTGAGCAGCAGCGAGGTGGCCATGTAGAAACGCTGTAGCGTCTGGGTGATGGCGCGGGCCAGCAGAGTGAGCAGCACGAACTGGCGCGAGCTCGGCGCCGGACGCAGGTACACGCCGTTCTCGAAGCGCAGCAGGCCTTGCTCGACCAGCGCGCCCAGCCATTGGTCGATGGCCTCGTCGAGTTGCTCCGGTGTCCAGCGCAAGAACAGTTCGGCCTGCAGGTAGGGGTACAGCGCCTGAACATATTGCCCCACCAGTTCGCGACTCATCCGCGAGCTGCTGAGGAAGAAACTTGCCAGCAGCGCCGGCAGGGCGAAGATGTGCAGGACGTTGTTGCGGTAATAGGTCATCAGCACCGCATTGGCTTCGTCCAGGTAGAGGATGCGCCCGAGGGCGTCCTTCTGCTCGGCCAGCAACTCCATGCCCCTGACATGTTCGATCAGCGCCTTGCCGTCACCTTCGGGCAAGGTCACGTGGCTCGAATAGGGCACTTGGCGCAACAGGGCCAGGTAGAGGTCGAGCACGCGAACCAGGGCGCGTTCGTCGAGGGCCAGGCGGCTGGTCGAGAGCAGCGCCAGGGCCACCAGGTTGACCGGGTTGATGGCTGCCGCCCCGTTCAGGTGCTGGGCGACCGTCTGGCCCAGGCGGGTGGTGGTGTCGTTGAGCCAGGCCGGGCGGAACTGCGGGGCAAGGTCTTGCTCGCGCCAGCCTGGTTGCTGCTGGTCCAAAAACGCGCCCAGGCGGATCGGTTCGCCGAAGTTGACGTAGACCTGGCCGAAGCGCTGCTTGAGGGCGCCGATGACCTTGAAGATGTCGAAGATCGACTCTTTCTTCTTGCTCGCACCGCGCAGCTCACCCAGGTAGGTACGGCCTTCGAGCACGCGTTCATAGCCGATGTAGACCGGCACGAAGACGATCGGCGTGCGCGAGGAACGCAGGAAGCTGCGCAGGGTGATCGCCAGCATGCCCGGGCGTGGCTGCAGCATGCGCCCGGTGCGCGAGCGTCCGCCCTCGACGAAGTACTCCACCGGGAACCCCTTGGTGAACAAGGTGTGCAGGTACTCATTGAACACCGCGGTGTACAGCGGGTTGCCCTTGAACGTGCGGCGCATGAAGAACGCACCGCCGCGGCGCAACAGACCGCCGATCACCGGCATGTTGAGGTTGATGCCGGCAGCGATGTGCGGCGGCGTCAGGCCATTGCGGAACAACAGGTACGACAGCAGCAAGTAGTCGATGTGGCTGCGATGGCACGGCACGTAGATCACCTCGTGGCCCGGTGCGATGCCTTGCACCTGCTCGATGTGGTTGACCTTGATGCCGTCGTAGATCTTGTTCCAGAACCAGCTCAGCACCACTTCAAGGAAGCGGATCGCAGTGTAGGTGTAGTCCGAGGCGATCTCGTTGCCATAGTGCAGCGCCTTGGCCTCCGCCTTGGCGTAGGGGATCTTCTCGCGCTCGGCCTCATCGCTGATCGCCTGGCGCACCAGCGGATCATGAACCAGGCCTTTGACCAGGTTGCGCCGGTGCGAGATGTCCGGCCCGATCACCGCGGTCTTCAGGTTGCGAAAATGCACGCGAAGCAGGCGCTGTGCCATGCGCACGGTGCGTTCCTGGCCCTTGTTTTGCTGCACCAGTTCACGCAAGTGGATTGGCGCGGAGAACTGCACGCGGGTCTTGCGACCAAGGATCAAGACACTGAGCAGGCGGCGCAGACGACCGGTGACCGCCCAGCTGTCGGCGAACAACAGTTTCCACGGGCTGGATTCGCTGGCCGGGGTCTGCCCCCAGAACACGCTGACCGGAATGATCTGCGCGTCCTCTTCGGCATGCTCGCCGATCGCCTCGATCAGGCGCTCCAGGGTGGGGGGCGCGCCGCGTTTGTCCTGGCGGCCTAGCCAGTCCGGGTCTGGCGTGAGGTAGAAGAACGCCGCAGGTTCGTGCAGCGGTCCGACGGCAACGGGCAGTATGGGGCGTGGCAGCCCTGCCTTGGTGCACTCGCGGTCGACCACCGCCAGATCAGTGAGCGACGGCGAGGGCAGGGCATAGAACACCGGGCGGCTGCGGTCGAGCTTGAGCGTCAGCGAGGACTGGTTGATGGTTTCGGAGCGCACCCACAGGTAGAGCACGCGACGCAGGGCGCCGAAGATCAGGCGGCGCAGGGGGGAACGGGTCATGGGGTGTTTGCCCTGGAAAATGTATCAGGTGATATACCAGCAAGTTAGGCTGCTGTATCTGCATAAGTTCAGCAAAAATCGTCCATCCACAGACCCGTCATCAATTTTTTTTGTTCTCTGTCATATACTCGGTCCGCACCTTGCAGGAAATTTCCTCAAGCAGTGTCGGCACAGGGAGGAGACCCTGTGCCTGCAAGGCGATCTTCAAAATAAAAATCCGGAGTGTTTCAGATGTCGTCTCGTGAGACTGGGAATGTGAAGTGGTTCAACGATGCCAAGGGTTTTGGCTTCATTCAGCGCGACGGGGGAGCGGATGTGTTCGTCCACTATCGTGCGATCCGCGGTGAGGGGCATCGTACCCTGGTCGAGGGACAGCAGGTGGAGTACTCCCTGGTGCAGGGCCAGAAAGGCCTGCAGGCAGAGGACGTGGTCGGTCTCTGACACGTAGTCGGCACGCTTCAAGCTGCAGGTTGTCCGTGGAACTTGCAGCCTGATGCGAGCTTTTTCAGCTGGTGCGCCAGGTGATTTCCTCCTCACCGTCGGCGCTGATGCGGATCCAGCGATCGGCATCCTCTTCACCATCTTCCTCGACCCAACTGCCCGGCGCGCAGCGCACTTCGACCTCGAGCGCAGCGAAGGCGGCACGGGCGCAAGCAACGTCATCGGCCCACGGTGTCTGATCGCTTTCCAGGTACAGGCTGTTCCATTTCCCTACAGCCTTGGGTAACCAAGTGACCGGAATGTTACCGGCTGTGCACTTGAAGGTCTGGCCTTTCTGTTTCCATTCGCTGCATGGGCCCAGGGCCTGGGTCAGCCAGTCGGCGATCTGCTTGTGATCGACGTCGGCGTCCTTGAGGTAGATCTCGATATCGGGTTGGCGCATTTCAGGGCTCCGGGTGTGCTCAGTCTTGGCGCACGAAATAGTCATAACGCATCGAAACCGTGACGTCGAACGGCTCAGGCTGCTCGATCACGCGGGCACGTTTCTCGGCGCTGGCGCGCCAGCCGTGCGGGGTCATGGCCAGCAGGTCCGCGCGGGCTTTGGCCTCGCTCAGTGTCAGGGTGAACTCGAGCACCTCGCCGTGGGCGTGCTGCATGCCGTCCGGGACCAAGGCCAGGTGCTTGTCGTCGGCGTAGTGGCGCACTTCATCGTAGAGCATCTGGCGCAGCTCCATCAGGTGGCCGCTGGTCGGTCCGACCCGCATCAGGCCGCCACCCGGGGCGAGCAGGCGCTTGGCTTCGGCCCAATCCAGCGGGCTGAAGACACTGGCGATGAAGTTGCAGCTGGCGTCCGCCATCGGCACGCGAGCCATGCTGGCGACCATCCAGGTCAACTGCGGTGCGCGGCGGCAGGCCCGCTTGACCGCCTCGCGGGAGATGTCCAGGGCATAGCCGTCTGCCGTAGGCAGCGCCTGGGCGATCTGCGCGGTGTAGTAACCCTCGCCGCAGCCGATATCGAGCCAGGCGCTGGGCTGGCGTGCTGCGGCCAGTTGCGCCAGGCGCGCGGCCACCGGGGCGTAGTGACCGGCGTCGAGGAAGTCGCGACGAGCCTCGACCATGGCCTGGTTGTCGCCCGGGTCGCGGCTGTTCTTGTGCTGCACCGGCAGCAGGTTCAGGTAGCCCTGGCGGGCGCGGTCGAAGCGGTGGCCGGCAGGGCAGGCCACACCGTTGTCGAGCTGCGTCAGGGGCGCCTGGCAGAGGGGGCAGGCAAGCATCAGGCGAGCAACCGCACCAGGGTCTGGTAATAGATTTCGGTCAGCAGGTCCAGGTCGCTGGCCAGGATACGCTCGTCCACCTGGTGGATGGTGGCGTTGACCGGGCCCAGTTCGACCACCTGGGTGCCCAGGGTGGCAATGAAACGGCCATCGGAGGTGCCGCCGCTGGTGGACGGCTGGGTGTCGCGACCGGTGACGGCCTTGATGCTCGATGACACCGCATCGAGCAGTTCACCCGGTTCGGTGAGGAACGGCAGGCCCGACAGCGCCCAGTCGATCGACCAGTCCAGCTGGTGCTTGTCGAGGATTGCCGCCACCCGCTGTTGCAGGCCTTCGACAGTCGACTCGGTGGAGAAGCGGAAGTTGAACAGCGCGACCAGGTCGCCCGGGACCACGTTGGTGGCGCCGGTGCCGGAGTTGAGGTTGGAGATCTGGAAGCTGGTCGGCGGGAAGAAGGCATTGCCCTCGTCCCAGTGCTCGGCAGCCAGTTCCGCCAGGGCCGGCGCGGCCAGGTGGATCGGGTTGCGGGCCAGGTGCGGGTAGGCCACGTGGCCCTGCTTGCCGCGCACGGTCAGCTTGGCGCCGAGCGAGCCGCGACGGCCGTTCTTGACCACGTCCCCGAGCAGCGTGGTGCTCGACGGCTCGCCGACGATGCACCAGTCCAGGCGCTCGTTGCGGGCCTTGAGCAACTCCACCACGGCCTTGGTGCCGTGATGCGCCGGACCTTCCTCGTCGCTGGTGATGAGGAAGGCAATCTTGCCGCGGTGGTCGGGGTGTTCGTTCACGAAGCGCTCGCTGGCGATGACCATCGAGGCCAGGCTGCCCTTCATGTCGGCAGCGCCGCGGCCGCAGAGCATGCCGTCGGCGTCGATCAGCGCGTCGAAAGGCTCATGCTGCCATTGCTGCACGGGGCCGGTGGGCACCACGTCGGTATGACCGGCGAAGCACAGCACCGGACCGTCCTGGTTGCCATGGGTGGCCCAGAAGTTGTCGACGTCCTCGAAGCGCATCGGCTCGAGCTGGAAGCCGACGGCACCCAGGCGGTTCATCATCAGGGTCTGGCAGTCGGCATCGACCGGCGTCACCGAGGGGCGACGGATCAGGTCGCAGGCCAGTTGAAGGGTAGGCGAGAGCTCGGCTGGGGCCGTCATGGGGGACTCCGGGGCAAGGCAAGGCGGGAAATCTGAGGGGCGTTATCTTATATCAAATGATTTCAGGCTTCACGGCCCATTCGCCGGCAAGTCGCAGCGGCGAATGGGCTGCGAAGCAGCCCGGCTACATCAGGCCTGCTGCGGTTCGGCGGCCTTTTCTCCAGGCTTGGGCAGCGACGACAGCAACGCCATCACCAACGCCGCCAGGTACGGCAGCGACTGCACCAGCAGCATCGCTACCCAGAAGCGCATGTCGGAGCTGGGCAGCCCCTGCACCAAGTAGATCCCGGCTGCCGCGCTCCACAGCAGCAACATGATGAACAGCTCTTCGCGCGCCTCGGAGATCGCCACCAGCACGCCATGGCTGTCGGCGTTCTTCGGGGTGCGGAAGAACGGCATGCTGCTGGTGAAAAAGCCGTACAGCACCGCCTTGGCGATGGTGTGCGACAACGCCAGGCCCGCCAGGGCGGCGGCGAAGGCGTCCTTCATGTTGACTCCCACCGCACGGCGATAGAGGAACACGATCTTGCCGACCTTGAAGAAGAACAGCGCCAGCGGCGGGATGGCAAAGATCATCAGCGGTGGATCGACGCGATGCGGCACGATGATCATCGCCGCCGACCACAACAGTGCGCCGACGGTGAAGAAAATGTTCATGCCATCGGCGATCCATGGCAGCCAGCCGGCCAGGAAGTGGTAGCGCTGGCCACGAGTCAGCTCGCTGTTCTTGCCGCGCAGCAGGGCGCCGGCGTGGTGCTTGATGATCTGGATCGCACCATAGGCCCAGCGGAAGCGCTGTTTCTTGAAGTCGATGAAGGTGTCTGGCATCAGGCCCTTGCCGTAGCTGTTGTGGGCATAGGCGGCCGACAGGCCCTTCTCGAATACCCGCAGGCCCAGCTCGGCATCCTCGCAGATGCACCATTCGGCCCAACCCAGCTCTTCGAGCACGCTGCGTCGAGTCATGGTCATGGTGCCGTGCTGAATGATTGCGTCACGGTCGTTACGGGTGACCATGCCAATGTGGAAGAAGCCCTTGTATTCGCTGTAGCACAGCTTCTTGAAGGCGCTCTCGTGCTGGTCGCGGTAGTCCTGCGGCGACTGCACCACGGCGATCTTCGGATCGGCGAAGTGCGGCACCATGTGCTTGAGCCAATTAGGGTCGACGCAGTAGTCCGAGTCGATCACCGCGATCACTTCGGCATCCTTGGCGGTGTGCGGGATCAGGTAGTTCAGTGCACCCCCCTTGAAGCCTGCCAGCGGGGCCACATGGAAGAACCTGAAGCGCTCGCCGAGCTTCTCGCAGTGGGCCTTGAGCGGCTCCCACACGGCCGGGTCCTTGGTGTTGTTGTCGATCACCAGCACTTCGTAGTCGGGATAGTCCAGGGCGGCGAGGGCATCGAGGGTCTGTTTCACCATCTCCGGTGGCTCGTTGTAGCACGGCACGTGCACCGAGACCTTGGGTCGGTAGGCGCTGTCGCCTTGCACCGGGAGGAATTCGCGTCTTCGCTTGTGAATCCATACAGCCTCGGCCAGCTCGTGGGCCTCGGTGAGCAAGACGATGAACACACCGATGGCGCCGAGGGCCAGAAGCAAGCCTACGGTCAGGCTGAACCAGGTGCTGTACTGCTGGCTGTAGTCGTAGGCGATCCACACCAGCACCGATCCGCAGAGGAAGGTGATGAAGGTCAGGAAGGTGCGTCCGCGTTGGCGCAGCGCCGAGCCGTCGATCAGCAGCACGGTCAGTGCGATCATCGCCAGCACCACCGAAGCCACGGCCAGGGCTCGCCATTGTGGAATGGCCACCACTGGCCCTTCGAAGTTGAATTTCTGCTGGCGTTCGGCGTTGAACACGCCCCAGTACGCGCCCACTGAGCCTTCGTCGCTGGCTTTCCAGGGCTGGTCGTAGGCTTCGATCACGAAGTAGTTGAAGCCGCGGCGGTTCAAGGTGTTGACCAGGGTGCGCAGGTAGATCGCCTGGTCGGCCTGGGTCGCATCGGCGCCGCCGCGCATGCGGCCATTGCTCGGCCAGCCCACTTCCGACAGCAGCAAGGGTTTGCGCGGGAACTGGCGCTTGAGGTCGCGGGCCCGGTCGAGCACGAACTGGATCGAATCGCCCACCGGCACGAACTCCCAGTAAGGCAGGATGTGCGCGGCGATCAGGTCGACGTGCTTGGCCAGTTCCGGGTGCTCTTTCCAGATGTGCCATTGCTCACTGGTGGTCACAGGTACTTTGACTGCGGCCCGCACCCGATCCAGGTATTTGATCAGTGCCTCTGGCGTGATTTCTTCCCGGAACAGGGCTTCGTTGCCTACCACCACACGGACCACGCTGCGCGAGCTGTTGGCCAAACCGATGGCTTTTTCGATCTCGCGCTCGTTGCGCTCCAGATCCGTACTGATCCAGATGCCCAGGGTCACGCGCAGGCCCAGCTCCTCGGCCAGGTGCGGAATTTCCGCCTGGGTGCCTTCGACGGTGTAGATGCGGATGTTGTCGGTGAGCTTGCTGAGTTGCTCCAGGTCCTGGCGCATCTCGTCTTCGCTGGGGTACTGGCCTTTTTGCGGGCTTTCACCGAGGCGGAAGGGCGAATAGGAGAAACCGGAGATCTGCTCTGGCCAGGCTGGGGCCGATACCGGGCGGTTGATCAGCGCCCAGAAGCCGGTGAACAGCGCGGCAATGGCCAGCACCACCACCAGGTTGAGACCGAATTTGCGTGATGACATAGGTGATTCAGTTTCCGAGGAAGGGAGCGGGAAGCGAGCGCCGTGCATCCCGCTCTGTTGTCGTCCAGATCTGCTTGTTTGATAAGACATTAAAGCAGGATTGGTAGGCTGTTTCCTAATGAACGCGCGCTGCGCGAAGAGGAGCATCATGTCGACAAGCCCTCACCGGCGTGTCCGCATGGCATATAATGCGCGCCGGTTTTTTCGGGGTATGAACATGAGCACAGAAGATCCACGCTTTGCCGGTGTCGCCCGGCTGTACGGCGATGACGGCCTGCAACGTCTGCGCCAGGCCCACGTGGCGGTCGTCGGCATTGGCGGTGTGGGTTCCTGGGCGGCAGAAGCCCTGGCGCGCAGTGGCGTGGGCGAAATCAGCCTGTTCGATCTGGACGATGTCTGCGTCAGCAACACCAATCGCCAGGCCCATGCGCTGGAGGGGCAGGTGGGGCGCTCGAAGGTCGAGGTCATGGCCGAGCGCCTGCGCGCGATCAATCCGGCCTGCACCGTGCATGCGGTGGCTGACTTCGTCACCCGTGACACCATGCTCGAATACATCACCGAGTCGCTGGATTGTGTGATCGATTGCATCGACAGCGTGCAGGCCAAGGCCGCGCTGATCGCCTGGTGCCGGCGGCGCAAGATTGCGATTGTCACCACCGGGGGGGCGGGCGGACAGATCGATCCGACCCAGATCCAGATTGGCGACCTCAACAAGACCTTCAACGACCCACTGGCGTCGCGGGTACGTTCCACCTTGCGCCGGGACTACAACTTCTCGCGCAATGTCAGCCGCAATTATGGTGTGCCTTGCGTGTTCTCCAGCGAACAACTGCGCTACCCCAAGGGGGATGGCAGTGTGTGCCTGCAGAAGAGTTTCGTGGGAGAAGGCGTGCGCCTGGATTGTTCGGGGGGCTTCGGCGCGGTGATGATGGTGACCGCGACCTTCGGCATGGTGGCCGTGAGCAAGGCCGTGGAGAAGCTGGTGGCTGGCGCGCGGCGGCCGTCGGAGCGGGTCAAGGCGCAGTAAGCGCCAAGCAGGCGCTTTCGACTCAAGGGCTGGTTACCAACTCCGCCATCTGTAGCAACACCGCATGCAGCCCATTGCTGCGTGAGGGCGAAAGCTGTCGCTCCAGTCCAAGTTGCGTAAACCACTCGCGCAGGTCCAGCCCGGCCAGATCGTCGCTGCCCAGCCCCTGCACCCGCACCAGCAGCAACGCCAGCAGGCCGCGCAGCAGCCGGGCATCGCTGGTTGCCTTGAAGCGCCACTGTCCGTCGACCTGCACAGCCACCAGCCAGACCAGGCTTTCACAGCCATGCACGCGGTTGGCGTCGGTCTTGTCAGACTCGTCCAGTGGCTCCAGGCGATCACCCATCTGCATCAACAGGCGCGCACGCTGCTCCCAGCCTTTTGCCTGGGTGAAGGTGTCCAGCGCCTGCTGGGCTGCTTCGGGCAGGCTCACCGCAGCAGCTCCAGACCCTGGTCGAGCGCATCGAAGAAGCGCTGCAGGTCGTCGCTGTCGTTGTACAGCCCCAGCGAAACGCGGATCGCGCCTTCCAGCCCAAGCCCCTTGAGCAATGGCATGGCGCAATGGTGCCCGGCGCGCACTGCGATCCCTTGTTCGGTCAGCAGGTGGGCGATATCGGCGTTGTGCACGCCATCGATGACGAAGCTGGCCAGTGCGCTCTGTGGGGTGCCGAGGATGCGCACGCCTTCGCGGTCGGCCAGGCCGCGCACCAGGTGCTGGTGCAGGCTGGTTTCGTGGGCCGCCACGGCCGCGGGATCGAGGCTGGCGAGGTAGTCGAGGGTCGCGCCCAGGCCGATCACGCTGGCGATCGGCGGCGTACCCGCCTCGAAGCCCAGTGGCGCGGGACGAAAGCTTGACTCATGGTAGTCGGCCAGTTGCACCATCTCACCGCCGAACTGCCAGTGTCGCAGCCGTGCCAAGGCCTCTGTGCGGCCATAGAGCGCGCCAACCCCGTCCGGGCCATACAACTTGTGGCTGGAAAACACGTAGAAATCGCAGCCCAACAGCTGCACGTCGTGGCGGCCATGAACCACGCCCTGGGCGCCATCGACCACGCTCAAAGCGCCTTGGGCGCGGGCATGAGCAAGCAGCGCAGGCAATGGCTGCCAGGTGCCGAGCACGTTGGATAACTGGCTCAGCGCGACCAGGCGTGTGCGCGGTCCGATCAGTTGCAAGGCGTGCTCGAGGTCGATCCGGCCATGCTCGTCCAGCGGCAGCACCACCAGACGCAGATTGCGGCGCTGCGCCAATTGTTGCCAGGGCAGCAGGTTGGCGTGGTGCTCCAGTGCGCTGACGGCGATTTCGTCGCCGGCTTCGAAGCCATGCTCCAGACCGTAGGCCAGCAGGTTGAGCGCCGAGGTGGCGCCGTGGGTGAAGATGATCTGCCGGGAGTCAACGGCGTTGAGCCAGGTGGCAACCTTGTCGCGGCTGGTCTCGAATGCCTGGGTCGCCAGCGCACCGGGCAGGTGCTGGGCGCGGTGCACATTGGCTGCACCATGGCTGTAGTAGTGGCTCAGGGCGTCAAGCAGGGCCTGGGGTTTCTGCGTTGTGGCGGCGCTGTCCAGGTAGGTCTGACGCTGCCGTTGCAGGGCGGTGATGGCGGGAAAGTCGGCACGCCAGGGGGAGGGCTGGAACATGATCGCGGGGCCTGGAATGAAAATCGGGTCTGGCGTAGTGCCAGACCCGATCTTAACATCTCAAGCACCGAGCGTCCGCTGATCGCGGGCAAGCCCGCTCTTGCAGCGGCCTGCAAAGTCCTCAGTTGTGCGCGTGCAGCGCCTCGTTCAGCTCGATGGCCGACTTGTGGGTCTTGCACTCCACCGCACCGTTGAGCGAGTTGCGGCGGAACAGCAGGTCGGCCTGGCCGGCCAGGTCACGGGCCTTGACCACCTTGACCAGCTCATTGTGCTCGTCGAGCAGGTTCACCTTGGTGCCAGCGGTGATGTACAGGCCGGCTTCGACGGTGTTGCGGTCGCCCAGGGGGATACCGATACCGGCGTTGGCGCCGATCAGGCACCCTTCACCAACCTTGATGACGATGTTGCCGCCACCGGACAGGGTGCCCATGGTCGAGCAGCCGCCGCCCAGGTCCGAGCCCTTGCCGACGAACACGCCGGCCGAGACGCGGCCTTCGATCATGCCCGGGCCTTCGGTGCCAGCGTTAAAGTTGACGAAGCCTTCGTGCATGATGGTGGTGCCTTCGCCGATGTAGGCGCCCAGGCGCACACGGGCGGTGTCGGCGATACGCACGCCGCTCGGGACCACGTAGTCGGTCATCTTCGGGAACTTGTCCACCGAGAACACTTCCAGCAGCTCGCCCTTCAGGCGTGCTTCCAATTGCTGCTCGGCCAGTTCGGCCAGGTCGATGGCGCCCTGGTTGGTCCAGGCCACGTTCGGCAGCAGTGGGAAGATGCCGGCCAGGGAAACACCGTGCGGCTTGACCAGGCGGTGCGACAGCAGGTGCAGCTTGAGGTAGGCCTCGGGGGTGGAGGTCAGCGCACCGTCTTCGGCGAGCAGGGTGGCGACCAGTGGCTTGTGGCTTTCGGCCAGGCGGGTCAGCAGTGCGTGCTGGATGGCATCCACGCCCTTGACCGCGTCGGCGAGCTGGGCGGCCTGGGCCGGGCTGAAGGCGATCGCCTGGTTGCCGCCTTCGTAGCCGAGGATCGGGGTGATGGCCGCGACCAGCTCGCTGGACGGGTTGAGCAGGGGCTGAGCGTAGAAGACTTCCAGCCAGGTGCCCTGGCGGTTCTGGGTGCCGACACCGAAGGCCAAGCTGAACAGAGTGGTGGACATGCGGTTACCTCGTACTGAAATGGATTGACAACGGGCGGCTCACTGCAGGGCGGCCGCGTACAGATCCGGTTTGAAACCCACCAGGGTCTTGTCGCCGAGGTCGAGGACCGGGCGCTTGATCATCGACGGCTGAGCGAGCATCAGCTCGACGGCCTTGGCCTGGTCAAGGCCGGCCTTTTGCGCGTCGTCGAGCTTGCGGAATGTGGTGCCGGCGCGGTTGAGGATCTTTTCCCAACCGTGTTCGTCGCACCAGCGGTTCAGGCTGTCACGGTCGATGCCCTGGGTCTTGTAGTCGTGGAAGTCGTAGCCGATGGCTTTTTCCTCGAGCCAGGTACGCGCTTTCTTCATCGTGTCGCAGGCCTTGATGCCGTAGATAATGTAAGCCATTGAACGTCAAGGGTCGTCGGAGCTTTCCGGGCCGACCCCGCAACTCCTCGAAAATTGGGGTGGGCAGGATTATGCGGTAACTCTCGGCACGGCGCCACGGCTGTGGCGCCGGCTTCTGACCGACGAGTTTTCAGCCTTTGTCGAGCAACTGCCCGGACTTGATGAAATTCACCCCGGCGTGCTGCATCTTGCTCATTGCATTTTCCAGCGAGCCGTCTTTGTCGATGGCGCGGCAGGCGTCCAGCACTACATAGGTGGTGAAGCGTTCGCGCCGTGCGTGCAGGGCAGTCCAGGCCACGCAGAAATCCAGGGCAAGGCCCACCACGTAGACGCTGGTGACCGCTTTTTCACGCAGGTAGCCGGCGAGGCCGGTGGTGGTCTTCTGGTCGGCTTCAAAGAAGGCCGAGTAGCTGTCTACCAGCGGGTTGCCGCCCTTGCGCACGATCAACTGGGCGTGGGGCAGGTCTACCTTGGGGTGGAATTCGGCACCCTGGCTGCCCTGCACGCAGTGATCCGGCCAAAGCACCTGGGGGCCGTAGGGCAGTTCGATGATGTCGTAGGGGTTCTTGCCGGGATGGCTGGAAGCGAAGGAGATATGCCCGGCGGGATGCCAGTCCTGGGCCTGGACCACAGTGCGGAAATTCACGGCGATCTGGTTGACCAGCGGCACGATCTCGTCGCCGCGGGGCACCTCCAGGGCGCCGCCGGGGGTGAAGTCATTCTGGATATCGATCACGAGCAGGGCGCGATCGGGGCTATCGTTGCTGATTGTGTGGTTGCTCGGTGCAGTACTCATCGAAAGGCCTTCCTTGTTGTGACGATGGTGGGGTTATAACAGCGGTTTCTGAATCAGCTGTTTGTGTAGCATGGTGTTACATCTTCTCCGGCGACTTGCGACTTAGGTGCAGCAGTTCGTTGGCGGCTTGGCTCGTTACTATATGTGTCCAGTTACCGACGGCGTTGTCCAAGGCGACCAGGACCGCTTTTGAATCGAAAAGGGAAACACGCCACATGCAGTCAGCTTATACCGTTCTTATCCTGCTGATGCTGGTCAGTGTCTCCAAGCTGGTGGGGCGGATGATCCCGCTGCCCCTGCCACTGGTGCAGATCGGCGCTGGAGCGCTGCTGGCCTGGCCAACACTCGGCCTGCACGTGGCCCTGGATCCCGAGTTGTTCCTGTTCCTGTTCCTGCCACCGTTGCTGTTCGCCGATGGCTGGCGTATCCCCAAGCGCGAGCTATGGCGCATTCGTGGCCCGGTGGTGGCCTTGGCCGTGGGGCTGGTGCTGTTCACCGTGGTGGGCGCGGGATACTTCATTCACTGGATCCTGCCAAGCATTCCACTGCCGGTAGCGTTCGCCCTGGCCGCGGTGCTCTCGCCCACTGATGCGGTGGCAGTTTCGGCGATTACCCAGGATCGCCTGCCAACACCCTTGATGCACATGCTCCAGGGCGAAGCGCTGATGAACGATGCTTCGGGCCTGGTGACGTTCAAGTTCGCATTGGCGGCAGCCATTACCGGGGTGTTTTCGTTGACCGATGCCAGCCTGACGTTCGTGCTGGTGGCCATCGGCGGGCTTGCGGTTGGCGTGGGACTGAGCTGGTTGGTGGGGCGCCTGCGTGCCTGGATGATCGCTCGGGGCTGGGACGATCCGGCGACGCATGTGGTGTTCATGCTGCTGTTGCCCTTTGCCGCCTACGTGCTGGCCGAACGACTCGGTGTCTCGGGCATTCTCTCGGCGGTGGCGGCAGGGATGATGCAGAGCTGGCTCGACCTGTTGCCGCGCCAGACCAGTACGCGCCTGCTCAACCGCAGCGTCTGGTCGCTGCTGGAGTTCGCCTTCAATGGCCTGATTTTCCTGCTGCTGGGCTTGCAACTACCCGACATCATCAAGGCAGTGGTCAGCCATGAAGCGTCGTTGTGGCCGACCCTGGCCTTGCGTTGCCTCGATGTGGTGGCGATCTTCGTGGCGTTGGTGCTGCTGCGGTTCGTCTGGGTACAAAGCGTGTGGCGCGCTATCGGCGTGGTGCGCCGCTGGCGCGGTAAGTCGGCGCTGGTGCTGATGCCCAGCGCACGTTCGTGCTGGCTGTTGACCCTGGGCGGCGTGCGCGGGGCCGTGACCTTGGCGGGTGTGATGTCGGTGCCCTTGCTGATCGGGGCCGGCCAGGCGTTCCCGGAGCGTGATCTGCTGATCTTCATTGCCGCCGGGGTGATCCTGCTGTCGCTGATCAGTGCCTGCATCGCCCTGCCGATTCTGTTGCGCGGGGTAACCAAGAGCCCGGACGAACGCCTGCATCAGGAAGTACAGGAAGCCTGGAGACGCACCGCGGAAGCCGCTATCCATGCACTGGAGGCCGAGGAGGTCATCGATGCCAATGCCCCGCAGGATGCCGCCCAGGCGACGCTGGCGACCGAGTTGAAGGCGCGCCTGATGGCGGAATACCGGGATGAGCTGGACAGTTACAACGACAGCGCCGAAGCGCGTGCGCTGGCCGAGCAGATGGATCTTCTGGAGCGCCGCTTGCGCTTGCGTGCATTGCGCGCACAGCGGCTGGAACTGTACAGCCTGCATCGCCAGCACCTGGTGGGGGATGAAGTAGTGCGCCAGGTGCTGGGTGAACTGGACATGAGCGAGGCGAACCTGGGGCAGGTTCGTTAGCGTCAGTCGTGTGGGTAGGCCAGGCGCATCATCTCGAGGTCTTTCGCACTGAGCTCCGTATTCTGGACTACCTCGGATCCATCCAAGGTCATCCAGGCCGCAATCGGGTAATGCATTATAGAGAGCGGATCGTACTGGGTTTTGATCAGTTCGTTGTCGGGCCGTTTGTTCAGGTAAGTCTCCCTGATGTCTTGCTCTGACCAGTCATCCGATTGCTTGGCAGCTTCGAATAGAGCCGGCTCGTTCCAGGGGATGGTGGCATCGGGGTGTAGCTGTTCATGTTCGAATCCTAGTGCATGGCCGAACTCGTGTAACACGGTGGATTTGAATGATTCATCCCCCGGTATGACATTCAGCGACATGGTGTAGTCTTCACTAGCCAGTGCATCGGTGCCGATGTCTGATTCGTTGTGCTCTGCATGTTCGCCTGTGAGGATCCTGATCTGGGCATGTTTGTCATCATCTTCTGACAGATCAAGCTCCAGGTTGGCGCCGGAAAGATCCACCCACTGGCAAGCCAGTTCGAAGATCGACATCTTGAGCTTTCTGTCCGGAGCACCGAGAAACGAGATCCACAAAGTACGACCGGGTGCCCATAGTCGGCCGGTCTCGATCAGTCCGCGCTTTTTTCGACCGCCGTTGCTCTGGCCCCTGTTGCGGGGGTTCTCGGTAACGGCCAGATCATGGGAGAGCTGCTGATCGATGCGGTGGCGAGTACGGAGTGAGGCGAGTGTATACATCGGAGAGTTCCTGGTGTGGTTGGAACTCAGGATGATCTGCGACCGATCAAGCTACGTGGCATTACATAAGTCTGTGCGGTGACACGCGTTCAGGCATCCCAGCGCCCGAGTGCCGTTAGATAGTTACCTAGGGGCTGACATCGACGCCAGTCCCAAGGGGAGAGGCATTTCAGCGCCCTGCGAGGAACCCGCGAATCCGCTCGGCCGCCTCGATGCACTCGGCCAGAGGCGCAACCAGCGCCATGCGCACGCGTCCTGCGCCCGGATTGACGCCATCCACTTCACGCGACAGATACGAGCCCGGCACAACGGTCACGTGCTCGGCTTCGAACAGGTCACGGGTAAAATCAGCGTCGCTGCCCGGCACCTTGGCCCACAGATAGAAGCTGCCATCCGGGCGTTGCACGTCCATCACCGGTTGCAGGATCTCGAGCACGGCATCGTACTTGGCGCGGTACTGGTCGCGGTTTGCGCGCACATGGGCTTCGTCCTGCCAGGCGGCGACGCTGGCCAGTTGCGTCTGCACCGGCATGGCGCAACCGTGGTAGGTGCGGTACAGCAGGAATGGCTTGATGATCTCGGCATCGCCAGCGACGAAGCCCGAACGCAGACCCGGCAGGTTGGAGCGCTTGGACAGGCTGTGAAACACCACGCAGCGTTTGAAGTCGTTGCGGCCGAGCTCGGCGCAGGCGCTCAGCAGGCCTGGTGGTGGAGCGTCTTCGTCGAAGTACAGCTCGCTGTAGCACTCGTCGGCGGCAATCACGAAATCGTGCTCGTCGGCCAGGGCGATCAGCTTTTTCAGGGTGTCCATCGGCACCAGTGCGCCGGTGGGGTTGCCAGGGGAGCACAGGAACAGGATCTGGCAGCGCTTCCAGATCTCGACCGGCACCGCGTCGAAATCAGGGTTGAAGCCGTTGTTTTCCAGGCAGGGCAGGTAGTGCGGAGTAGCTCCGGCCAGCAGCGCCGCGCCTTCGTAGATCTGGTAGAACGGGTTGGGGCTGACCACCAGGCCGTCGTCGGCGCGGTTGACCACCGTTTGCGTGAAGGCGAACAGCGCTTCACGGGTGCCATTGACCGGCAGGACATGCTGGTCGGCATCGAGCCAGCCAGCGGGCACGCCAAAACGGTGCTCGCACCATTGGACGATGGCCTGGCGCAGGGCCGGCAGGCCGAGGGTGCTGGGGTAGACCGCCAGTTTATCGAGGTTGTCGGCCAGGGCCTTGGCGACGAACGCCGGGGATTCATGCTTCGGCTCACCGATCGACAGGGCAATGGCGCGTTTGTCCGCGGCAGGTTTCACGCTGCCGAGCAGGGCGCGGAGCTTCTCGAAGGGATAGGGCTGAAGCTGGGTCAAGGCATGGTTCATCGGCGCAAGGTCTCGTAATCGTCAGAAGGTCACGCGGGTAGGGCTGGTATCGCTGGACTGGCCGGCCTGCAACTGTTCGACGATGGCTTCCTGCAGGCGGCTGCACAGTTGCGGGTCGGAGAGCGGCTGGTTGTCGGCGTCGGTGATGAAGAACACGTCTTCCACGCGCTCGCCGAGGGTGGCGATCTTGGCGTTCTGCAGCGACAGGTCGAACTCCAGGAAGATCCGCCCCAGGCGCGCCAGCAGGCCGGGCCGGTCGGGTGCGGTGATTTCGAGGATGGTCACCGGGCGCTGGGCATCGTTGAGGATGGTCACCTGCGGCGCGAAGTTGAAGTGCTTGAGCTGGCGCGGCACGCGCCGCTGGATGATGGTCGGGTAATCCTCGGGATTGCGCAGTGCCTCGGTCAGCCCTTCGCGGATCTGCTTGACCCGCTGCGGGTTGTCGCCGATCGAGCCGCCGTCGTTGTCGAGCACGATGTAGGTGTCGAGGGTGAACTGGCTGCTGGAGGTGATGATGCGGGCGTCGTGGATGTTCAGGTTGAGCTGCGACATCGCCGCCACGGTCACGGCGAAGAAGTCGTGCTGGTCGGGCGCGTAGATGAATATCTGCGTGCCGCCTTCGAACTCGCGCTGGGTGGTTTCCTTGATCAGCACCAGCGGGCCGCCATCGGCCGGCTGCTGGAGAATCGCATCGCTGTGCCAGGCCACATCGGCGGCGGTGTGCTTGAGGAAATAGTCGTCGCCCAGCTGCGACCAGAGTTGCTCCACATCGTCCGGGTCTGTGCCTTCGCGCACGAGGATGTCCAGCGCGGCGCTTTGTGTCTGGCGGATCTGCTCCTCGCGGTCCAGCGGGTTCTCAAGGCCCCGGCGCAGCGCGCGCTTGGCCTCGGTGTAGAGCTGGCGCAGCAGGCTGGCGCGCCAGGAGTTCCACAGGCTGGGGTTGGTGGCGTTGATGTCGGCCACGGTCAGCACGTAGAGATAGTCCAGGCGGGTTTCGTCGCCGACGAACAGGGCGAAATCGTTGATCACCTGCGGGTCGGAGAGGTCCTTGCGCTGGGCGGTGGTGGACATCACCAGGTGGCTCTGCACCAGCCAGGCAATCAGCCGCGAGTCCCAGGCCGGTAGCTGATGGCGCTCGCAGAACGCCTGAGCATCCACCGCACCGAGCTCGGAGTGATCGCCCTGGCGACCCTTGCCGATGTCGTGATAAAGGCCGGCGAGGTAGATCAGCTCAGGCTTGGGCAGGCGTCCCATGAGCTTGCTGGCCAGCGGGAATTTCTCCGACACCGGGGTGTACTGCAGTTTGCGCAGGTGCTTGATGAGGTTGAGCGTGTGCGCATCGACCGTATAGATGTGGAACAGGTCGTGCTGCATCTGTCCGACGATCAGGCCGAATTCCGGCAGGTAGCGACCGAGGATGCCATAGCGGTTCATGCGCCGCAGGTTGCGGTGGATGCCGATCTCGCACTTGAACAGTTCGATGAACAGGCTGGTGTTGCGGATATCGTTGCGGAACTTGTCGTCGATCAGGTGCCGATGTTCACGCAGAAGGCGCACGGTGTCGGCGCGTACGCCCTTGATCTCCGGATGCTGGGCCATCAGCACGAAGATCTCCAGCATGGCGAACGGGGTGCGCTTGAAGACGTTCGGGTTGACCGCCTCTATATAGCCGTCATGCAGGCGAAAGCGCGAGTTCAGCGGCTGGGTGCTGCCATTGTCGTCGGCGAGGATCACTTCCTCGAAGTGCTGGATGATCAGGTCGCAGAGCTGGCTGATGCTCATCACCACCCGGTAGTACTGCTGCATGAACTGCTCGATGGCGCGCTTGGGGTTCTCGTCGCTGTAACCGAGCAGCGCCGCGATACTGCGCTGGTGGTCGAACAGCAGGCGGTCTTCGGCGCGTCCGGCGAGCATGTGCAGGGCGTAGCGTACGCGCCAGAGGAAGGCCTGCGACGAGGCCAGCAGGTCGTTCTCGCTTTCCAGCAGAAAACCTTCGCCAGCCAGCGCGTGCAGGTTGAGGGTGCCGTACTGGCGGCGGGCAACCCAGAGCACGGTCTGGATGTCGCGCAGGCCACCTGGCGAACCCTTGACGTTGGGCTCCAGGTTGTACTCGGTGTCGTTGTACTTGTGGTGCCGTGCCTTGAGCTCGGCACGCTTGGCCAGGAAGAACTCCTTGCTGGGCCACATGTGCGCGGTGCTGGTGACTTCCAGCATGCGCTCGCGCAGCGTCTCGGGGCCGGCGACGGTGCGGCTTTCCATCAGGTTGGTGATCACTGTCAGGTCGGCGCGCGCCTGCTCGGCGCATTCCTCGACGGTGCGCACGCTCTGACCGACTTCCAGGCCGATGTCCCACAGCAGTGTCAGGAAGCGCTCGATGGCGTCGCGATACTGCTCGTGTTCCGCCTGGTCGAGCAGGATCAGCAGGTCGATGTCCGACCAGGGGTGCAGCTCGCCGCGGCCGTAGCCGCCGACCGCGACCAGGGCGATGCCGTCCGGATTGCCCCAGTCGAACTGGTTCCAGGCCTGTTGCAGGATATTGTCGACGAACCAGGCGCGGTCCTCGATCAGGCGGCGGATCTCGACGCCTTCGCGAAAGCGTCTGTCGAAGACTTCTGCGGCCTGGCGCAGTGCCTTCTTGAAGGCGGGAATGGGGCTTGCCTTGAGCGCCAGTTCCGCCTGGAACTGGCCACGGTCGAACAGCTCTGGATCCACCTGGGGCATCGAGTCGCCTTCCTGAGTTGAATTACGCCGAGGTACGGGGAATGGTGTCGTCTTTGCGCAGGGTGAAGATTTCATAGCCCGTGGCGGTGACCACCAGCGTATGTTCCCACTGTGCCGAGAGCTTGCGATCCTTGGTGATGGCGGTCCAGCCATCGCCCAGCACCTTGGTGTCGGCCTTGCCCTGGTTGATCATTGGCTCGATGGTGAAGGTCATGCCTTCTTTCAGTTCCATGCCGGTGCCGGCCCTGCCGTAGTGCAGGATCTGCGGTTCTTCATGGAACACCTTGCCGATGCCATGGCCGCAGAACTCGCGAACCACCGAGAAACCGTTCTTTTCGGCGTGCTTCTGGATCACTTCGCCGATGTCGCCCAGGCGGCAGCCCGGCTTGATGAGCTCGATGGCCTTGTACAGGCACTCTTGGGTGACCTTGGACAGGCGCTCGGCCCAGGGCGCGACGGTGCCGACATGGAACATGCGGCTGGTGTCGCCGTGGTAGCCATCCTTGATCACCGTCACGTCGATGTTGATGGTGTCGCCATCCTTGAGCGGCTTTTCGTTGGGGATGCCGTGGCAGACCACATGGTTGATCGAGGTGCAGATCGACTTGGGGAAGCCCTTGTAGTTGAGCGGCGCCGGGATCGCCTGCTGGACGTTGACGATGTAGTCGTGGCACAGGCGGTCGAGTTCCTCGGTGGTCACGCCAGGCTTGACGTGCTCTTCGATCATTTCGAGGACTTCGGCGGCCAGGCGGCCGGCGATGCGCATCTTCTCGATGTCTTCTGCGGTCTTGATGGTGACGGTCATTACAGGCTCTCTACGGCGCCGGGCGGCGCGCAACAAACGGGAAAGGCCGGATTCTAACAGAGCAGGGCGGCGTTCTGTGGGGAGAAAACCGCGGATCCGGTGGTCTATGGAAGGCATTCTGGCGCGATTGCCGGGCTGCTGCAAAAGCCCCTGACGGATGAAGCACCTTGCGGGTTCCGTTCGTCTTCTGTCTGTGGTATAAAATGCGCCGCTTTCGGGGAGGTCCCCGTCAGCTCAAACCCACACACGTGTCGACACGATGGCCTGGGTGCCCGGGATCTTCGGATCCATGGGTTGGTCATTGGGATACGTGGAGGCCCAACCCGACTTATCAAGGAACTATCATGTCCCAAGTCAACATGCGCGATATGCTGAAGGCCGGTGTGCACTTCGGCCACCAGACCCGTTACTGGAACCCGAAAATGGGCAAGTACATTTTCGGCGCGCGCAACAAGATCCACATTATCAACCTGGAAAAAACCCTGCCGATGTTCAACGACGCTCTGTCGTTCGTAGAGCGCCTGGCCCAGGGCAAGAACAAGATCCTGTTCGTCGGCACCAAGCGTTCCGCTGGCAAACTGGTCGCCGAGCAAGCTGCTCGTTGCGGTTCGCCATACGTTGATCACCGCTGGTTGGGCGGCATGCTGACCAACTACAAGACCATCCGTGCTTCGATCAAGCGTCTGCGCGACCTGGAAACCCAGGCCGAAGATGGCACCTTCGCCAAGCTGACCAAGAAAGAAGCCCTGATGCGCTCGCGCGACCTGGAAAAACTGGATCGCAGCCTGGGTGGTATCAAGGACATGGGCGGTCTGCCTGATGCACTGTTCGTCATCGATGTCGATCACGAGCGCATTGCAATCACCGAAGCCAACAAGCTGGGCATCCCGGTCATCGGCGTTGTCGATACCAACAGCAGCCCGGAAGGCGTTGACTTCGTGATCCCAGGCAACGACGACGCAATCCGCGCCATCGAGCTGTACATGACTTCGATGGCTGACGCCGTCATCCGCGGTCGCAACAACGTTGCCGGCGGTACCGAAGTCTACGCTGAAGAAGCGGCGGCACCAGCTGCTGAGTAATTGACGCCTGGCGTCTACTTGGCACGCGAAAAGGGGGCTTGGCCCCCTTTTTGCCACCTGAAATCCTCCTGTCAGCAAGCACGCCGCATCATGCGTGGCGCTGGTGTGAAGACAGCGGATTTCCAGAATTGAACGCCCGTGATGAACGGGTGGAATGGTTGAAAAACTTTCCAAGAGGATTTTGAAATGGCAGCAATTACTGCAGCGCTGGTCAAAGAACTGCGCGAGCGTACCGGCGAAGGCATGATGGATTGCAAAAAGGCCCTGGAAAAGGCCGGCGGCGACATCGAGAAAGCCATTGACGACATGCGTGCCTCGGGCGCCATCAAGGCCGCCAAGAAGGCTGGCAACGTTGCCGCTGAAGGTGCTATCGCCGTCAAGACCGACGGTAAGGTCGCCGTTCTGCTGGAAGTGAACTCGCAGACCGACTTCCTGGCCCTGCAAGACGACTTCAAGACTTTCGTTGCCGAAAGCCTGGAAGAAGCCTTCGCCCAGAAGCTGACCGACGCCGCTCCGCTGATCGCTTCGCGTGAAGCCGCTCGTGAAGCCCTGGTCGCCAAGTGCGGCGAGAACGTCAACATCCGTCGTCTGGCTCGCGTCGAAGGTGACGTGGTCGGTGCCTACCTGCACGGCAACAAGATCGGCGCTGCCGTCGTTCTGAAAGGCGGTGACGTAGAGCTGGCCAAGAACATCGCCATGCACGTTGCAGCTTCGAACCCTGAGTTCCTGGATTCGTCGGAAATCTCCGCCGAGGCCATCGAGCGCGAGAAGGGCGTCTTCCTGCAGCTGAACGCCGACAAGATCGCTGGCAAGCCGGAAAACATCGTTGAGAACATGATCAACGGCCGTATCACCAAGTTCAAGGCAGAAGCCTCGCTGAAAGAGCAGGCCTTCGTCATGAACCCGGAAGTCAAGGTCGGCGATCTGGCCAAGAAAGCCGGTGCTGAAATCGTTTCCTTCACCTACTTCAAAGTTGGCGAAGGCATCGAGAAGCCGGTTGACGACTTCGCTGCCGAAGTTGCCGCCCAGGTCGCTGCCGCCAAGCAGTAAGACGGACTCGTCTGTCGCCCCGAAGAGGCTGCCCGCTCACGCGCGCAGCCTCTTTGTCAAAGCGCGCAAGGGTTTATCTGGCCCTGTGCGCTGGCACTGAAGCAGTGCCACGCTACAGTTAGCAGGCTGCACACAGCCCGCACGGAATTTTCTAAAAGTACGCCGCAGGAGAGACTCGCAATGGCTCAGCAGGTGAGTGGTCGCCAACCTCGCTATAAACGCATTTTGCTCAAACTTAGCGGCGAGGCCCTGATGGGCTCGGAAGACTTCGGGATCGACCCGAAGGTGCTGGACCGCATGGCCCTGGAAGTTGGTCAGCTGGTCGGTATCGGTGTCCAGGTCGGCCTGGTGATCGGTGGTGGTAACCTGTTCCGCGGCGCCGCGCTCAGTGCAGCCGGCATGGACCGCGTCACGGGCGACCACATGGGCATGCTGGCCACTGTAATGAACGCACTGGCCATGCGCGATGCGCTGGAGCGCTCGAACATCCCGGCACTGGTCATGTCTGCCATCTCCATGGTCGGCGTCACCGATCATTACGATCGTCGCAAAGCTATTCGCCACCTCAACTCCGGGGATGTGGTAATTTTCTCCGCCGGTACCGGCAATCCGTTCTTCACCACCGACTCCGCAGCGTGCCTGCGTGCTATCGAAATCGATGCCGACGTGGTGCTGAAGGCGACCAAGGTCGATGGTGTGTACACTGCCGACCCATTCAAGGATCCGCATGCCGAGAAGTTCGACCACCTCACCTACGACGAGGTGCTGGATCGCAAGCTCGGTGTCATGGACCTGACCGCAATCTGCCTGTGCCGCGACCACAAGATGCCATTGCGGGTATTCAACATGAACAAGCCTGGCGCCCTGCTGAACATCGTGGTGGGTGGCGCTGAAGGTACTTTGATCGAGGAAGGCGAAGCATGATCAACGACATCAAGAAAGACGCGCAGGAGCGCATGGGCAAGTCCCTCGAGGCGTTGGCCCGCAACCTGGCAGCGATCCGCACCGGTCGCGCCCACCCAAGCATCCTGGATGGCGTCAAGGTTCCGGCCTGGGGTAGCGAGATGCCGCTGAACCAGGTGGCCGCGATCACCGTCGAGGACGCCCGCACCCTCAAGATCGTCGCCCACGACAAGAACCTCAGCGCCGCGATCGAGAAGGCCATCCTGACCTCCGACCTGGGCCTGAACCCGTCGAGCGCCGGTACCACCATTCGCGTGCCGATGCCGGCCCTGACCGAAGAAACCCGCAAGGGCTACACCAAGCAGGCCAGCGGCGTTGCCGAGGATGCCAAGGTTGCCGTGCGCAACGTGCGTCGCGACGCATTAGCCGACCTGAAGAAGCTGACCAAGGACAAGGAAATCAGCGAAGACGAAGAGCGTCGTGCAGCTGACGAGATCCAGAAGCTGACCGACAAGTTCGTGGCAGACGTCGATGCTGCGTTCAAAGCCAAGGAAAAGGACCTGATGGCCGTCTGAGGCCAGGACTTTTTCATGGAAAAGACCAAGCAGGCGGCACCCTCGTCGGTGCCGCGTCACGTCGCTATCATCATGGACGGCAACAACCGCTGGGCGAAAAAGCGCCTGCTGCCTGGCGTTGCCGGGCACAAGGCCGGCGTCGATGCGGTGCGTGCGGTGATCGAAGTCTGTGCCGAGGCCAAGGTCGAAGTGCTCACGCTCTTCGCCTTCTCCAGCGAGAACTGGCAGCGTCCGGCCGATGAGGTGGGTGCGTTGATGGAGCTGTTCTTCTCGGCCTTGCGCCGCGAGGCCAAGCGCCTGAACGACAACAACATCTGCCTGCGCATCATCGGTGACCGCTCGCGCTTCCATCCGGAGCTACAGGCCGCGATGCGAGAAGCCGAAGCGCTGACCGCCGGCAACGATCGTTTCATCCTGCAGATCGCTGCCAACTATGGTGGCCAGTGGGATATCGCCCAGGCCGCCCAGCGCCTGGCGCGCGAAGTCCAGGCCGGCCATCTGCGCCCGGACGATATCACGCCCGGCCTGCTGCAGACCTGCCTTGCCACGGGTGACCTGCCTTTGCCCGACCTGTGCATTCGCACCGGCGGCGAACACCGCATCAGCAACTTCCTGTTGTGGCAGTTGGCCTACGCCGAGCTGTATTTCTCCGACCTGTACTGGCCGGACTTCAAACACGAGGCCATGCGTAATGCACTGGCCGATTTCGCTTCGCGCCAACGCCGCTTCGGTAAGACCAGCGAGCAGGTCGAGGCTGGAGCTCGTGCTTAATGCTTAAACAACGCATCATTACCGCGCTGATCCTGTTGCCGATCGCGCTGGGCGGTTTCTTCCTGCTCAACGGCGCGGATTTCGCCCTGTTCATCGGTTTCGTGGTGACCCTTGGTGCCTGGGAATGGGCGCGTCTGGCCGGGTTGATGGCCCAGCCATTGCGCATCGCCTATGCCGCCGTGGTCGCTGGAGCGCTGATGGTGCTCTACCTCATGCCGGACCTTGCGCCCTGGGTGCTGGGGGCGTCGGTGATCTGGTGGGGCCTGGCGACTTGGCTGGTGCTCACCTACCCACGTAGCGCTGAGTTGTGGAGCAGTGCCGCCTGCCGTCTGCTGATCGGTCTGCTGGTGCTGTTACCCGCCTGGCAAGGCCTGTTGCTGCTCAAGCATTGGCCATTGGGCAATGGCTTGATCCTGGCGGTGATGGTGCTGGTCTGGGCTGCCGACATCGGTGCATATTTCTCTGGTCGTGCCTTTGGCAAGCGCAAGCTGGCGCCGCACGTCAGCCCCGGCAAGAGCTGGGAGGGTGTGTATGGCGGCATGGCCGTGAGCCTGTTGATCACCCTGGTGGTCGGGCTCGTGCGCGACTGGGGGGTGGGGCAGTTGCTGCTCGGCCTGGTCGGCGCGGTGATCGTGGTCATGTCGTCGGTGGTTGGCGACCTGACCGAAAGCATGTTCAAGCGTCGCGAAGGCATCAAGGACAGCAGTAACCTGCTGCCTGGTCATGGCGGCGTGCTGGATCGTATCGACAGCCTGACCGCGGCGATCCCGATGTTCGCCGTGCTGCTCTGGGCGGCCGAATGGGGTGTGATGTGAGCCATCCGCAGCGGATTACCGTGCTCGGTGCGACCGGGTCGATCGGCCTGAGTACGCTGGATGTGATTTCCCGTCACCCCGAGCGCTACCAGGTGTTTGCCCTTAGCGGCTATTCACGCCTGGATGAATTGCTCGGCCTGTGCCTGCGCCATCGTCCGGCGTATGCGGTGGTGCCGGACGCCGACTCGGTCGCCCGCCTGCGTGAAGGGCTGGCGGCGGCGGGCAGCACCACCGAAGTGCTGGAAGGCGAGGCAGGTCTCTGCCAGGTTGCGTCTGCCAGCGAAGTGGACACCGTGATGGCTGCTATCGTCGGCGCTGCTGGTCTGCGTCCGACCTTGGCGGCGGTGCAGGCCGGCAAGAAGGTGCTGCTGGCCAACAAGGAGGCGCTGGTGATGTCCGGCGCGCTGTTCATGGAAGCGGTGCGCACCAGTGGTGCAGTGCTGCTGCCGATCGACAGCGAGCACAATGCCATCTTCCAGTGCTTGCCCGGCGACTATGCCCGTGGCCTGGCGCACGTTGGTGTGCGTCGTATCCTGCTGACGGCGTCTGGTGGGCCCTTCCGTGAAACCGCGGCGCAGGCGCTGATGGACGTCACGCCGGAGCAGGCCTGTGCTCATCCGAACTGGTCGATGGGGCGCAAGATTTCGGTCGACTCGGCAAGCATGATGAACAAAGGGCTCGAGCTGATCGAGGCCTGCTGGCTGTTTGATGCTGCGCCAGCCAAGGTCGAGGTGGTGGTACACCCGCAAAGTGTGATCCATTCGCTGGTCGACTATGTGGATGGTTCGGTGTTGGCGCAGTTGGGCAACCCGGACATGCGGACACCGATCGCCAACGCTCTGGCATGGCCTGAGCGGATCGATTCCGGTGTCGCGCCGCTGGACCTGTTCGCGGTCGCCCGTCTGGATTTCCAGGCGCCCGACGAGCAGCGATTCCCCTGCCTGCGCCTGGCGCGAGAAGCTGCCGAAGCGGGCAACAGTGCGCCTGCCGTGCTCAACGCCGCCAACGAAGTGGCGGTCGAGGCATTTCTCCAGCGGCGTATCCGCTTCCCGGAAATCGCGGGTATGATCGAACAGGTGCTCGAGCAGGAGCCGGTAGTGCCGTTGCCTTCGCTGGATGCGGTGTTCGCCGCCGACCAGCGGGCCCGGGAGCTGTCCCGGGAATGGTTGAGGCGCCACGGCCGCTGATTTCCCGTCGGCCCCAGGCCTGGCTGAACGTCATTCGGAGATGGATATGACTGCGCTCTACATGATTATCGGCACCCTGGTGGCTCTGGGTGTACTGGTCACCTTTCACGAATTCGGCCACTTCTGGGTGGCACGCAAGTGCGGAGTGAAAGTCCTGCGCTTCTCGGTGGGGTTCGGCACGCCGTTGGTGCGCTGGCACGACCGCCATGGCACCGAGTTTGTCGTCGCAGCGATTCCGCTGGGCGGCTATGTCAAGATGCTCGATGAGCGCGAAGGTGATGTGCCGCCCGCGCTTGTTGATCAATCCTTCAATCGCAAATCGGTTGGACAGCGTATTGCTATCGTTGCCGCCGGTCCGATTGCCAACTTCCTGCTCGCCATCCTGTTCTTCTGGGTGGTCGCCATGCTCGGCAGCCAGCAGGTGCGTCCGGTCATCGGAGCGGTCGAGTCGGGCAGCCTGGCGGCATCTGCAGGCCTTGTGGCAGGCCAGGAAATTGTTTCGATCGATGGCAAGCCGACCAGTGGCTGGTCGGCGGTCAATCTGCAACTGGTGCGTCGCCTGGGCGAGAGCGGCAGCTTGCGGGTGGGCGTGCGCGACGACGGCGCCACGCTGGAGCGTCAGCATGAAATCCGCCTGAATCAATGGCTCAAGGGTGCCGATGAGCCTGACCCGATCCAGTCCCTGGGGCTGCGCCCCTGGCGGCCGGCGGTAAGTCCGGTGCTCGCCGAAATCGATCCCAAGGGCCCGGCCGCTGCTGCCGGGCTGAAGACCGGCGATAGACTCCTGGCACTCGATGGTGTCGCACTGGGTGACTGGCAGCAGGTGGTGGACACTGTTCGGGCGCGCCCCGAGGCGAAGGTGCTACTGCGTATCGAGCGTGATGGCGCGCAGCTGGAACTGCCGGTGACGCTGGCGCGCAAAGGGGAAGGGCAGGCGTCCGGAGGTTATCTGGGGGCTGGGGTCAAAGGCGCCGAGTGGCCTGCGAACATGCTTCGAGAGGTCAGCTACGGGCCGCTGGAGGCGGTCGGCGAGGGGCTCTCGCGCACTTGGAACATGAGTGTCCTGACCCTTGAATCGCTGAAGAAAATGCTGTTCGGGGAGCTCTCGGTAAAAAACTTGAGCGGACCGATAACCATTGCTAAAGTGGCGGGCGCTTCAGCCCAGTCGGGCGTTGGGGATTTCCTGAATTTCCTGGCCTACCTGAGCATAAGCCTGGGGGTTCTGAACCTGCTGCCCATCCCGGTACTGGATGGGGGGCATTTGCTGTTCTACCTGATCGAGTGGGCGCGCGGTCGTCCGCTCTCGGATCGGGTGCAAGGTTGGGGGGTCCAGATCGGTATCAGTTTGGTCATTGGGGTGATGTTGCTCGCCCTGATCAACGATCTGGGTCGACTTTAACGCTTCGCTCTATTGCGAACCTGCCGCCGTGCTGCGGTGGCGGGTTGTTTATTGCCAGTTGGAATAAAAGGACTTCATGAAACGTCTGCTGCTAACTGCGGTCCTCTCCGCACTGATGATCGCTGAAGTTCACGCCGAGTCCTTCACCATCTCCGATATTCGTGTCAACGGCCTGCAGCGGGTTTCCGCCGGCAGCGTGTTCGGCGCGTTGCCGTTGAACGTAGGCGACCAGGTCGATGACCGCCGCCTGGTGGAGTCGACTCGCTCGCTGTTCAAGACCGGTTTCTTCCAGGACATCCAGCTGGATCGCGACGGCAATGTCCTGATCATCAACGTGGTCGAACGCCCATCGGTGTCGAGCATCGAGATCGAGGGCAACAAGGCGATCAGTACCGAAGACCTGATGAAGGGCCTGAAGCAGTCCGGCCTGGCCGAGGGCGAGATCTTCCAGCGCGCCACGCTCGAGGGCGTGCGTAACGAGCTGCAGCGCCAGTACGTGGCCCAGGGCCGCTACTCGGCCGAGGTCGATGCCGAGGTCGTGCCGCAGCCACGCAACCGTGTCGGCCTGAAGATCAAGATCAACGAAGGTACCGTCGCGGCGATCCAGCACATCAACGTGGTGGGCAACACCGTGTTCAGCGACGAAGACCTCTCCCAGCTCTTCGAACTGAAAACCACCAACTGGCTGTCGTTCTTCAAGAACGACGACAAGTACGCACGTGAAAAACTCTCCGGTGACCTGGAGCGTCTGCGTTCCTATTACCTGGACCGCGGCTACATCAACATGGACATCGCGTCCACCCAGGTATCGATTACCCCGGACAAGAAGCACGTCTACATTACTGTCAACGTCAACGAAGGCGAGAAGTACACCGTTCGTGACGTGAAACTCTCCGGTGACCTGAAAGTGCCGGAAGACCAGGTCAAGTCGCTGTTGCTGGTGCAGCCAGGCCAGGTCTTCTCGCGCAAGGTGATGACCACCACCTCCGACCTGATCACTCGTCGACTGGGTAACGAAGGCTATACCTTCGCCAACGTCAACGGCGTGCCGCAACCTAACGACCAGGATCACACCGTCGACATCATGTTCGTCGTCGATCCGGGCAAGCGTGCCTACGTCAACCGCATCAACTACCGCGGCAACACCAAGACCGAAGACGAGGTGCTGCGTCGCGAGATGCGTCAGATGGAAGGTGGGTGGGCATCCACTTATCTCATCGACCAGTCCAAGACCCGCCTCGAGCGCCTGGGCTTCTTCAAGGAAGTCAACGTCGAGACGCCGCCGGTGCCAGGCACCGACGACCAGGTCGACGTCAACTATGCGGTCGAGGAGCAGGCTTCCGGTTCGATCACCGCCAGCGTCGGTTTCGCCCAGAGCGCGGGCCTGATCCTGGGTGGTTCGATCAGCCAGAGCAACTTCCTGGGTACCGGTAACAAGGTGTCCATCGGCCTGACCCGAAGCGAATACCAGACCCGATACAACTTCGGCTTCGTTGACCCCTACTTCACTGCCGATGGCGTGAGCCTGGGCTACAACGCCTTCTACCGCAGCACCAACTACGACGACCTTGACGTCGATGTGGCGAGCTATGCAGTAGACAGCCTCGGTGCCGGCGTCAGCCTGGGTTACCCGATCAGCGAGACCTCGCGCCTGACCTACGGCCTGACCGTGCAGCAAGACAAGATCAAGACCGGCCGCTACACCGTCGACGAGATCTTCAAGTTCCTCGACAAGGAAGGCGACAACTTCCTGAACTTCAAGGCGTCGATCGGCTGGTCCGAATCGACCCTGAACAAGGGCGTGCTGGCCACCCGTGGTCACTCGCAAAGCCTGACCCTGGAAACCACCGTGCCGGGCAGCGACCTGTCGTTCTACAAGCTCGACTACCGCGGCCAGCTGTTCAAGCCACTGAGCAATGACTACACCCTGCGCCTGCACACTGAACTGGGCTATGGTGATGGTTTCGGCGGTACCTCGGGCCTGCCGTTCTACGAGAACTATTATGCGGGTGGCTTCAACTCTGTCCGCGGCTTCAAGGACAGCAGCCTGGGCCCGCGCAGTACGCCGAGCCAGGGCACCAATCCGGGTACCATTCGTGACCCGGACCAGGACCCGCTGCCGTTCGGTGGTAACGTCCTCGTGCAGGGTGGTGTCGAGCTGCTGTTCCCGCTGCCGTTCGTCAAGGACCAGCGTTCGCTGCGTACCTCGGTCTTCTGGGATGTGGGTAACGTGTTCGACACCAACTGCGGCTCCAAGCCTGACTGCGCGAAGGTCGGTTTCTCCGACATGGCCAGCTCCGTCGGCCTGGGCGTGACCTGGATTACCGCGCTGGGCCCGTTGAGCTTCAGCCTGGCGATGCCGATCAAGAAGCCGGACGACGCCGACACCCAGGTGTTCCAATTCTCTCTGGGCCAGACTTTCTAAGCTTGGCCCTTGCTTAACGACAACGGTTTATCCAGGAGTGCATCGTGCGTAAGTTGACTCAACTGGCCGTAGTGGCCGCGGCGCTGGTCGCCACCCCGGCTTTCGCCGAAATGAAGATTGCCGTTCTGAACTACCAGATGGCGCTGCTCGAATCAGACGCCGCCAAAAAGTACGCTGTCGATGCCGAGAAGAAGTTCGGTCCGCAACTGAACCAGCTGAAAACTCTGGAAAGCAGCGCCAAGGGCATCCAGGATCGACTGATCAAGGGTGGCGACAAGATGCAGCAGCAGGAGCGTGAGCGCCTGGAGCTCGAGTTCAAGCAAAAAGCCCGTGACTTCCAGTTCCAGTCCAAGGAACTCAACGAAGCGAAGGCCGTTGCTGATCGCGACATGCTCAAGCAGCTCAAGCCCAAGCTCGACGGTGCCGTCGAGGAAGTCATCAAGAAAGGTGGTTTCGACCTGGTGCTCGAGCGTGGTGCGGTAATCGATGTCAAACCTCAGTATGACATCACCCGCCAGGTCATCGAGCGCATGAACCAAGCGCGTTGATATGACCGTGACCATGACGCTCGGTCAGTTGGCCGAGACCCTCGGGGCCACGCTCAGTGGCCCCGAGTCGCTTGAAATCACCGGACTGGCCACCTTGCAGGAAGCCGGTCCGGGGCAGTTGAGCTTCCTCGCCAATCGTCAATACCGCAAATTCCTGGATGACAGCCAGGCTGCAGCGGTGCTGATCAAGGCCGAGGATGCCGAAGGCTTCACCGGCAATGCGCTGATCGTCCCCGATCCCTATCTGGCTTATGCCCGTATTTCTCACCTGTTCGATCCCAAGCCCAAGGCTGTGGCGGGAGTTCATCCCAGCGCCGTGGTGGCTGACGATGCTCAGGTGGATGCAAGTGCCAGCATCGGGCCGTTCGCGGTCATCGAAAGCGGTGCGCGCATCGGTGCGAACGTGTCCGTTGGCGCGCATTGCTTTGTCGGTGCCCGCTGCATCATCGGCGAGGGTGGCTGGCTTGCCCCGCGTGTGACGCTGTACCACGATGTCACCATCGGCAAGCGTGTGGTCATTCAGTCGGGTGCGGTGATCGGTGGTGAGGGCTTCGGTTTCGCCAACGAGAAAGGTGTCTGGCAGAAGATTGCCCAGATCGGCGGCGTGACGCTGGGTGACGATGTGGAAATCGGTGTCAACACCGCTGTGGACCGTGGCGCGCTGTCTGACACGCGAATCGGCAATGGCGTCAAGCTCGACAACCAGATTCAGATCGCCCACAACGTGCAGATCGGAGACCATACCGCAATGGCGGCTTGCGTCGGAATTTCCGGCAGCACGCGTATCGGCAAGCACTGCATGATCGCGGGCGGCGTCGGCATGGTTGGTCATATTGATGTTTGCGACAACGTCTTCGTCTCCGGTATGACCATGGTCACCCGCTCGATCACCGAGCCGGGCGGCTATTCTTCCGGTACTGCCATGCAGCCGTTGGCCGAGTGGCGCAAGAGCGCAGCGCGTATACGCCAGCTCGACGAGATGTCCAAGCGTCTGCAGCAACTGGAAAAACGCGTCGAGACCGTGACCTCAGGTGGCCAGCCGGCATCAGAAGGCTGATACCATTTCCTGAGCAAGAGTGAACAGTCGCTAGCTGGCTCCTCTTTGGACTGCAAAAGGAGCGTGTGGTCAGCACCTGCGCTCCCTATTCTTATTACAGGCTTCCCCCCGAAATGATGGACATCAACGAGATTCGCGAATACCTGCCTCACCGTTACCCGTTCCTGCTGGTGGACCGGGTCACGGAGCTGGACTTCGAGGCCCAGAGCATTCGTGCCTACAAGAATGTCAGCATCAACGAGCCGTTCTTCAACGGCCATTTCCCGGCGCACCCGATCATGCCGGGCGTGCTGATCATCGAGGCAATGGCCCAGGCGGCCGGAATTCTCGGCTTCAAGATGCTCGATGCGAAGCCTGCCGATGGCACTCTTTATTACTTCGTCGGCTCCGACAAGCTGCGTTTCCGTCAGCCGGTGTTGCCGGGTGACCAGCTCGTGCTGGAAGCCAAGTTCCTCAGCCGCAAGAGCATGATCTGGAAGTTCGAGTGCCGTGCCCTGGTCGACGGCAAGCCGGTCTGCTCGGCCGAGATCACCTGCGCGGAACGCTCCCTATGAGTTCGATTGATCCGCGGGCGATCATCGATCCCTCGGCCAAGCTGGCCGACGGCGTCGAGGTCGGCCCTTGGTCGATCGTAGGCCCCGATGTCGAAATCGGGGAGGGCACCGTCATCGGTCCGCACGTGGTGCTCAAGGGGCCCACCCGGATCGGCAAGCACAATCGCATCTATCAGTTCAGCTCCATCGGCGAAGACACGCCCGACCTCAAGTACAAGGGGGAGCCGACGCGCCTGGTGATCGGCGATCACAACGTGATCCGCGAAGGTGTCACCATTCACCGCGGTACTGTGCAGGACCGTTCGGAAACCACGCTTGGCGATCACAACCTGATCATGGCCTATGCCCACATCGGCCATGACAGCGTGATCGGCAACCATTGCATCCTGGTCAACAATACGGCGCTGGCCGGGCATGTGCACGTGGGCGACTGGGCCATCCTGTCCGGCTACACCCTGGTGCACCAGTATTGCCATATTGGCGCTCACGCTTTCTCTGGCATGGGCACGGCGATCGGCAAAGATGTTCCGGCGTTCGTCACGGTGTTCGGCAGCCCGGCCGAGGCGCGCAGCATGAACTTTGAAGGTATGCGCCGTCGCGGTTTCAGCGACGAGGTCATCCATGACTTGCGCCGTGCCTACAAGATCGTCTATCGCCAAGGCTTGACCGTGGAAGAGGCGATCAAGGAGCTGGACGAACTGGCCGGGCAGCACCCGGAAGTCGAACTGTTCCGCCAGTCGATTCTCAATTCTGCCCGCGGCATCACCCGCTGACATGGCGTCGCTTTGCGTAGCGCTGGTCGCCGGTGAGGCCAGCGGCGACATCCTCGGCTCCGGCCTGATGCGCGCGCTCAAGGCGCGTCATCCCGATGTGCGTTTCATTGGTGTCGGCGGCCCGTTGATGGAAGCCGAAGGGCTGCAGTCGTATTTCCCCATGGAACGCCTGGCGGTCATGGGGCTGGTCGAAGTCCTGGGGCGCCTGCGCGAGCTGCTCAAGCGGCGCAAGGACCTGATCCAGACACTGATCGGCGAGAAGCCCGACGTGTTCATCGGCATCGACGCACCGGATTTCACCCTCAATATCGAACTGAAGCTGCGTCAGGCCGGGATCAAGACCGTGCATTACGTCAGTCCATCGGTCTGGGCGTGGCGGCAGAAGCGTGTGCTGAAGATTCGTGAAGGTTGCGACCTGATGCTGACGCTGTTCCCCTTCGAGGCGAAATTCTACGAAGAAAAGGGTGTGCCGGTACGTTTTGTCGGCCATCCGCTGGCCGATACCATCCCGCTCGAGGCCGATCGCACTGCCGCGCGCGCAGCGCTGGGGCTGGGCGAAGGGCCGCTGGTAGCCTTGATGCCGGGTAGTCGTGGTGGCGAAGTGGGGCGGCTCGGCGAGTTGTTCCTCGAGACTGCCAAACGTCTGCAAACCCTGGTGCCGGGTGTGCGTTTCGTGTCGCCGTGCGCCAATCCTGCACGACGTGCCCAGATCGAACAGATGCTGCAGGGGCGCGAGCTCCCATTGACCTTGCTCGATGGGCAATCGCACCAGGCGTTGGCGGCCTGCGATGCGGTCCTGATTGCCTCGGGTACTGCCACGCTCGAAGCTTTGCTGTACAAGCGCCCCATGGTGGTCGCCTATCGCCTTGCGCCGCTGACCTTCTGGATTCTCAAGCGCATGGTCAAGAGTCCCTATGTGTCGCTGCCCAATCTGCTCGCCCAGCGCCTGCTGGTCCCTGAGCTGCTGCAGGACGCCGCAACGCCTGACGCTTTGGCGGCCACGCTGGCACCGTTGGTGACGCAGGGCAATGAGCAGACCGAAGGCTTCGACCAGATTCACCGCACCTTGCGCCGTGATGCGTCCAACCAGGCTGCCGACGCAGTGCTGGGCCTGCTGAAGGATCGATGACATGCAGATGGGACTTGATTTCAACCTGGTCGAAGACCTGGTCGCGGGTGTAGACGAAGTCGGGCGTGGCCCGCTGTGCGGGGACGTGGTCACGGCAGCGGTGATCCTCGATCCGCAGCGGCCGATCCTTGGCCTGAACGACTCGAAGAAGCTCACCGAGGCACGTCGTGAGTTGCTGTTCGACGAAATCTGCGAAAAGGCACTGGCCTTTTGTATCGCTCGTGCCACGGTCGGTGAGATCGACCAACTGAACATCCTGCAGGCCACCATGCTGGCCATGCAGCGTGCGGTGGAAGGGTTGAGCGTCACGCCGAAACTGGCGTTGATCGATGGCAACCGCTGCCCGAAACTGTCGGTGCCAGCTGCGCCGGTGGTCAAGGGGGATTCCCAGGTGCCAGCCATCGCCGCTGCTTCGATCCTGGCTAAGGTCACGCGTGATCGCGAGATGAGCGCGTTCGAGCTGATCTACCCGGGTTACGGCATCGGCGGGCACAAAGGCTACCCGACGCCGTTGCACCTCGAAGCTCTCGCGCGGCTGGGGCCTACGCCCATTCATCGGCGCTCGTTCGCACCGGTGAGGGCCGCGTGGGAAGTCCTCGAAGGGCGTGCCAGCACGCTGATCTGATCTGTCGGGGCCGCTATGCGGCCCCAAAACATTCCGGCTAATTACGCTACAATCCCGCCCTTGTCGTTCAGCATTGCCACAGGATCTTCAATGTCGGTCTCCTTCGTTCACCTCCGTGTGCACTCCGAGTTCTCCCTGGTCGATGGTCTGGTGCGGATCAAGCCGCTGGCCAAGGCCCTGGCCGGAATGAACATGCCGGCGGTGGCGATCACCGACCAGAGCAACATGTGCTCGCTGGTGAAGTTCTACAAGACCGCCATGGGCGCAGGGATCAAGCCGATCTGCGGCGCCGACCTGTGGCTGGCCGGTGCCGATCCGGAGGCACCGCTGTCGCGTATCTGCTTCCTGGCCATGAACCCCCGGGGCTATCGCAACCTCACCGAGTTGATCTCCAAGGGCTGGACCGAAGGCCAGCGCAACGGCCTGGTGATTATCCAGCGTGAATGGATCGCGCCCGCCAGCGAGGGCCTGATTGGCTTGTCTGCGGCGCGCGAGGGCGATATCGGCATGGCGCTGCTCTCCGGTCGCAGCGACGAGGCTGAGGCCTTGCTACGCGACTGGATGCAGATGCTGCCGGAGCGCTTCTATGTAGAAGTGCAGCGCACCAATCGCGCAGGCGACGAAGAATACCTGCACGCTGCAGTGGCCCTCGCCGACAAGGTCGGCGCGCCGCTGGTGGCGACCAACGATGTACGCTTCATCAAACAGACCGACTTCGACGCCCACGAGACCCGCGTCTGCATCGGCGAGGGCTGGACCCTGGACGACCCGCGGCGCCCGCGCGGCTACAGCGATCAGCAGTACCTGAAGTCGGCCGAGGAGATGGCCGAGCTGTTCAGCGACCTGCCGGACGCGATCGCCAACACTGTCGAGATCGCCAAGCGTTGCAACATCACGGTGCAGTTGGGCAAGTACTTCCTCCCGGATTTCCCGACGCCCAACGGCATGAGCATCGACGATTACCTGCGCCACGTCTCCCACGAGGGCCTGGAAGAACGTCTGGCCGTGCTCTGGCCGAAAGAGACCACGCCCAATTACGAAGAGAAACGTCAGGTCTACCTGGACCGCCTGAAGTTCGAGCTGGATATCATCATCCAGATGGGCTTCCCCGGTTACTTCCTGATCGTTATGGACTTCATCAAGTGGGCCAAGAACAACGACGTGCCGGTGGGGCCGGGCCGGGGTTCGGGTGCGGGTTCGTTGGTGGCCTACGTGCTGAAGATCACCGACCTCGACCCGCTGGCCTACGACCTGCTGTTCGAGCGCTTCCTCAACCCCGAACGTATTTCCATGCCCGACTTCGACGTCGACTTCTGCATGGATGGTCGCGACCGGGTAATCGACTACGTGGCCGAGGCCTATGGGCGCAATGCAGTCAGCCAGATCATCACCTTCGGCACCATGGCCGCGAAGGCGGTGGTGCGTGACGTGGCGCGTGTGCAGGGCAAGTCCTACGGCCTGGCCGACCGCTTGTCGAAAATGATCCCGTTCGAAGTGGGCATGACCCTGGAGAAGGCCTACGAGCAGGAAGAGATCCTGCGCGACTTCCTCAAGGGCGATGAAGACGCTCGCGAGATCTGGGACATGGCGCTCAAGCTCGAGGGGGTCACTCGCGGTACCGGTAAGCACGCCGGTGGTGTGGTGATCGCGCCGACCAAACTCACCGATTTCTCGCCGATCGCCTGTGACGAAGAGGGCGGCGGCCTGGTGACTCAGTTCGACAAGGACGACGTCGAGGCTGCGGGCCTGGTGAAGTTCGACTTCCTCGGCTTGCGGACGCTGACGATCATCAAGTGGGCGATGGAGATCATCAACCGCGAGCAGAAAAAGAAAGACCTGCCCGACGTCAACATCGACTTCATCCCGCTGGACGACCGCAAGACCTACGAGCTGTTGCAGAAGGCCGAGACCACGGCGGTGTTCCAGCTTGAATCGCGCGGCATGAAAGAGCTGATCAAGAAGCTCAAGCCCGACTGCCTGGAAGACCTCATCGCACTGGTGGCGTTGTTCCGCCCCGGCCCGCTGCAGTCGGGCATGGTGGACGACTTCATCAACCGCAAGCACGGCCGCGCGGAGCTGGCCTATCCGCACTCCGATTACCAGTACGAAGGCCTCAAGCCGGTACTGGCCCCCACCTACGGCATCATCCTGTATCAGGAACAGGTGATGCAGATCGCCCAGGTGATGGCCGGCTACACCCTGGGTGGCGCCGATATGCTGCGTCGGGCCATGGGCAAGAAGAAGCCAGAGGAAATGGCCAAGCAACGCGGCGGTTTTATCGAAGGTTGCGTGGCCAATAACATCGATGCAGACCTTGCCGGTAACATCTTCGACCTGGTAGAGAAGTTTGCCGGTTACGGCTTCAACAAGTCTCACTCCGCAGCCTATGGCCTGGTCTCGTACCAGACCGCCTGGCTCAAGACCCACTACCCGGCGCCGTTCATGGCTGCGGTATTGTCGGCGGATATGCACAACACCGACAAGGTGGTGGTGCTGGTCGAGGAAGTGCGCAGCATGAAGCTGCGCCTCGATGCGCCGGACGTGAACTTCTCCGACTTCAAGTTCACCGTCAACGACGACGGTCGTATCGTCTATGGCCTGGGTGCGATCAAGGGGGTGGGTGAAGGCCCGGTGGAGGCGATCGTCGAGGCGCGCGCCGAGGGCGGCCCGTTCAAGGACCTGTTCGACTTCTGCGAGCGCGTCGACCTCAAGCGCATCAACAAGCGCACCCTCGATGCCCTGATCCGCAGCGGTGCGTTGGACCGCTTGGGGCCGCACTTCCACGACGAGATCAAGGCCTACCAGGCCAACATCGACCGCAACCGCGCGGTGTTGCTGTCGGCGCTCGAAGAGGCGATCAAGTCGGCCGAGCAGACCGCTCGCACCGCTGACAGCGGCCATATCGACCTGTTCGGTGGGCTGTTCGTCGAAGAGGATTCCGATGTCTATGCCAACCACCACAAGGTCCGCGAGCTCACGCTCAAGGAGCGCCTGAAAGGCGAAAAGGATACCCTCGGGCTATATCTCACCGGTCACCCAATCGATGAGTACGAAACCGAGATCCGCCGTTTCGCTCGCCAGCGCATCGTTGACCTCAAGCCTTCACGCGACACTCAGACCATCGCGGGGATGATCATTGCCCTGCGGGTGATGAAGAACAAGAAGGGTGACAAGATGGGCTTCGTCACCCTCGACGATCGCTCCGGTCGTATCGAGGCCTCGCTGTTCGCCGATGCCTTCATGGCGGCCCAGGCGCTGCTGCAGACCGACGCGATGGTGGTGGTCGAAGGCGAGGTCAGCAACGACGACTTCTCCGGCGGCCTGCGCCTGCGCGTCAAGCAGGTGATGACCATGGAGGATGCCCGCACCAAGCTGGCCGAAAGCCTGCGCCTGAAGATCGCCCACGAAGCACTCAAGGGAGATCGCCTGGCCTGGCTGGGCGAGCTGATCACCCGTCATCGCGGCGGTTGCCCGATCACGCTGGAGTACACCGGCAGCGATGCCAAGGCCATGCTGCAGTTCGGCGACGAGTGGTCGATCGATCCCGCCGATGGCCTGATTCAGGCGCTGCGTGACCAGTTCGGACGTGAGAACGTCTTCCTGCAATACCGTTGAAACGACGAATTTTAATCTCGACCTGAATGCGCCAGATCCCGTAAGGTATGGCGCCAAACGGATCAACCGGCCGGCCGCCTGGCCGTAGACCCAAGACGGATGCCTATGAACCCGAATTTTCTCGATTTCGAACAGCCGATTGCCGACCTGCAAGCCAAGATCGAAGAGCTGCGCCTGGTTGGTAACGACAACTCGCTGAACATCAGCGATGAAATTGCCCGTCTGCAAGACAAGAGCAGTGCCCTGACCGAAAGCATCTTCGGCAACCTGACCAGCTGGCAGATCGCCCGCCTGGCACGCCACCCGCGTCGTCCGTACACGCTGGACTACCTCGATCACATCTTCACCGAGTTCGAAGAACTGCACGGCGACCGTCATTTTTCCGACGACGCCGCGATCGTTGGCGGTACCGCGCGCCTGGACGGCAAGCCGGTGATGGTCATCGGTCACCAGAAGGGCCGCGAAGTGCGTGAGAAGGTCCGTCGCAACTTCGGCATGCCGCGTCCTGAAGGCTACCGCAAGGCCTGCCGCCTGATGGAGATGGCCGAGCGCTTCAAGATGCCGATCCTGACTTTCATCGATACCCCAGGCGCCTACCCGGGCATCGACGCCGAAGAGCGCAACCAGAGTGAGGCCATCGCCTGGAACCTGCGCGTCATGGCGCGCCTGAAAACCCCGATCATCGCCACCGTGATTGGTGAAGGTGGTTCGGGCGGCGCACTGGCCATCGGTGTGTGCGACCAACTGAACATGCTGCAATACTCCACCTACTCGGTGATCTCGCCGGAAGGTTGCGCCTCGATCCTGTGGAAGACCTCCGACAAGGCGCCGGACGCTGCCGAAGCAATGGGCATCACCGCTGAGCGCTTGAAGAGCCTGAACATCGTCGACAAGGTGATCAGCGAGCCACTGGGCGGCGCTCACCGCGATCCGGCCAAGATGTCGGCCAGCATCCGTGCCGACCTGCTCGAGCAGCTCGACATGCTGGGCAAGCTCGACAACGATACTCTGCTCAAGCGTCGCTACGATCGCCTGATGAGCTACGGTCTCTGATTGGCAGGGGCGCTTTGCGCCCTGTTCGCGGGCAAGCCCGCTCCCACAAAAGCAACGATGCTATTTGGGAGCAACTGTCTTGTTCAACATCTAAAGGCCAGCCCAATCTCCCTGTGGGAGTGGGCTTGCCCGCGAATGGGGCGCGAGCGGCTCCGGCAATTCCAAGTCCTGTGAGGGCCTGATGCTTGACCTCACCCCCAAGCTGCTCCCCTGGCAGCAGGCCCCCACCTGGTACATTGCCTTCTCCGGCGGCCTCGACTCCACTGTCCTGCTGCACCTCCTCGCCAGTCACGCCCGGCAACACGACAGTCCACCGGTGCGTGCCCTGCACATTCACCATGGCCTGCAAGCCGCTGCCGACGCCTGGCCGGATCACTGTCGCCATGTCTGCGACAGCCTGGGCATTGCGCTCGATGTCATTCATGTCGAGGTATCTTCAGGCGCCAGCCTCGAGCAAGCCGCCCGCACGGCGCGATACGACGCGTTCGCCGAGGTTCTGCAGCCGGGCGAAGTGCTGTTCACCGGCCAGCACCGCGATGACCAGGCCGAGACCCTGCTGTTTCGCCTGTTGCGCGGTGCCGGCCTGCGCGGCCTGGCGGCGATGCCCGCATCTCGTCCGCTGGGGCAGGGGCGGCTGGTCAGGCCGTTGCTCGATCTGGCGCGGGATCAGTTGCAGCGGTATGCCCAGGCATCGGGGCTGAGATGGATCGAAGACCCGTCCAACACCGATACCCGCTTCGCCCGCAACTTCCTGCGCGCCGACGTGTTCCCGCTGCTGCACCAGCGCTGGCCGCAAGCGAGCCAGAGCCTGGCGCGCAGCGCCGCGCACCTGGGCGAGGCCCTGGCGCTGCTGGACGAACTCGCCGCCACCGACATCGCTGCCGCAAGCCCTGGCGCAATAGCGCCTTGGCAATGCCTGGACTCGCTGGACCTGGGGGTGCTGGCGGCGCTTTCGCCGGCGCGCCAGCGGAACGCCCTGCAGTACTGGCTGAGCAGTCGTACACGTCTACCCGATAGCCGCCATTGGGCCGGCTGGGACAACCTGCGTGATGCCGCCGCCGATGCCCAGCCGCTCTGGCGCTTGACCGATGGTGAACTGCAGCGCAGTCATGGGCGGTTGTGGTGGTTGAGCGGCGATTGGCTGCAGGCGCCGCAGGGTGGGGCGCCTTGGCCAGACCCGAGCCAGTCTCTCTCACTACCCGGCAATGGCAGCGTGCAAGTGGTAGGTGCCATTCCCGGACCTGGCCTGCATGTCGCCTATCGCCAGGGCGGCGAAGTGCTCGATATTCCAGGGCGCGGTCACCGCGACCTCAAGCGCCTGCTCAACGAGTGTCACGTGCCGCATTTCATCCGTCATCGCCTGCCGCTGCTGTGGCAGGGCGAGCGGCTGCTGGCGGTGGCCAACCTGCCGGATCTAGGGCCGGCAGGTTGGCAGTTGCAGTGGCAGCCGCCGACGAACGTGCAAGGTTTGAGCTGAAGGGTACATTCCGGTAGACTACCCTCCCTTCTTGATACAGCTTCTGTGGGTTCCTCGAAAACACAGGAGTTGCCGATTACCAAGCAGTTTTTTGCTGGGCTGATTCTTAAAATGACGAGCGAGCTCCACACTGGGGATACCCCCGGTCTGTACAGACGCGGCAGTTGTTCGAGATGCACTGTGATTGACGCAGGTGATCGGGGGCTTCGGCCTTCCTTCGCTTTCTCCGGCGGCGCTGGCCGCCTTAACGCAGACTTCTAGGGTTTTTCATGACGCGCTACATATTCGTCACGGGCGGTGTTGTTTCTTCATTGGGGAAAGGCATTGCCTCGGCTTCCCTGGCGGCCATCCTGGAAGCGCGGGGGCTCAAGGTCACCATGCTCAAGCTGGACCCGTACATCAACGTCGATCCGGGTACCATGAGCCCGTTCCAGCACGGTGAAGTGTTCGTCACCCACGACGGTGCCGAGACCGACCTTGACCTGGGCCACTACGAGCGGTTCATCCGCACCACGATGACCCAGAACAACAACTTCACCACCGGCCGCATCTACGAGCACGTGCTGCGCAAGGAGCGCCGTGGCGACTACCTGGGTGCGACCATCCAGGTCATCCCGCACATCACCGACGAGATCAAGCGTCGCATCATCAAGGGCGCCGGCGATGCCGACGTGGCTCTGGTCGAGATCGGCGGCACCGTGGGCGACATCGAGTCGCAGCCATTCCTCGAAGCCATCCGTCAGTTGCGTGTCGAAGTAGGCTCCAAGCGCGCCATGCTGATGCACCTGACGCTGGTGCCGTACATCGCCACCGCTGGTGAAACCAAGACCAAGCCTACTCAGCATTCGGTCAAGGAGCTGCGCTCCATCGGCCTGCAGCCTGATGTGCTGATCTGCCGCTCCGACCACCCGGTCGATGCCTCGTCGCGCCGCAAGATCGCCCTGTTCACCAACGTCGAAGAGCGTGCGGTGATCTCGCTGGAAGACGTCGACACCATCTACAAGATCCCGGGCGTGCTGCACGCACAGGGCCTGGACGACTTCGTCGTCGAGCGCTTCGGCCTGCAGTGCAATGGCGCCGACCTGTCCGAGTGGGACAAGGTCGTCGATGCCAAGCTCAACCCCGAGCATGAAGTCACCATCGCCATGGTCGGCAAGTACATGGAGCTGCTGGATGCGTACAAGTCGCTGATCGAAGCGATGAGCCACGCCGGCATCACCAACCGCACCAAGGTCAACCTGCGCTACATCGATTCCGAAGACATCGAGAACCAGGGCACCGGTCTGCTCGAAGGCGCCGACGCCATCCTGGTGCCGGGCGGCTTCGGTCTGCGCGGCGTGGAAGGCAAGATCAAGGCTGTGCAATTCGCCCGTGAGAACAAGGTTCCATACCTGGGCATCTGCCTGGGCATGCAGGTCGCGGTGATCGAATTCGCCCGTAACGTCATGGGCTGGAAAGACGCCAACTCCACCGAGTTCGACCGCAACAGCGGCCACCCGGTGGTCGGCCTGATCACCGAATGGTCCGATGCCACCGGTGCCGTCGAAACCCGTACCGAAGCTTCCGACCTGGGCGGCACCATGCGCCTGGGCGCGCAGGACTGCCAGCTGATCGCCGGCTCCAAGGTTCACGACTGCTACGGCAGCGACGTGATCACCGAGCGTCACCGTCACCGCTACGAAGTGAACAACAACCTGCTGCCGCAACTGATCGACGCCGGCCTGGTGGTTTCGGGTCGTTCCGAAGATGGCGCGCTGGTCGAAGTGGTCGAGTCGAAGGATCACCCATGGTTCGTCGCCTGCCAGTTCCACCCGGAGTTCACCTCCACGCCTCGTGACGGCCACCCGCTGTTCAGCGGTTTCGTCAAGGCAGCCCTGGCACAGAAGAACAAGGCCTGATCCATGACCCAGAAGATCATTCGCGTCGGTAACATCGAGATCGCCAACGACAAGCCGTTCGTCCTGTTCGGCGGCATGAACGTCCTGGAGTCCCGTGACCTGGCCCTGAAGGTCTGCGAGGAGTACGTGCGGGTGACCGAGAAACTCGGCATCCCGTACGTGTTCAAGGCCAGCTTCGACAAGGCCAACCGTTCGTCGGTCGCTTCGTACCGCGGTCCGGGCATGGAAGAGGGGCTGAAGATCTTCGAGGAGATCAAGCGTACCTTCAACGTACCGGTGATCACCGATGTGCACGAGCCTTACCAGTGCGAGCCGGTGGCCAAGGTCTGCGACATCATCCAGCTGCCGGCGTTTCTCTCGCGCCAGACCGACCTGGTGGTGGCCATGGCCAGGACTGGCGCGGTGATCAACATCAAGAAGGCCCAGTTCCTCGCCCCGCACGAGATGAAGCACATCCTCGCCAAGTGCGTCGAGGCCGGTAACGACCAGCTCATTCTCTGCGAGCGCGGTTCGAGCTTCGGCTACAACAACCTGGTGGTCGACATGCTCGGCTTCGGCATCATGAAGCAGTTCGAGTACCCGGTGTTCTTCGACGTCACCCACTCGCTGCAGACGCCTGGCGGCCGTGCCGACTCCGCTGGTGGTCGCCGTGCCCAGGTCACCGACCTGGCCAAGGCGGGCATGAGCCAGGGCCTGGCTGGCCTGTTCCTCGAGGCTCACCCGGACCCGGACAACGCCAAGTGCGATGGCCCGTGCGCCCTGCGCCTGGACAAGCTGGAACCGTTCCTGGCGCAGCTCAAGCAACTGGACGATCTGGTGAAAAGTTTTCCGACGGTAGAGACCGCGTAAAGCTCATTTCTCGGGTAAAGTACCGCCCGTTCCACCCCCTGGCCTGCCGGTCAGGGGCTCCCTTCGCCAGGCCTGCCCGTGCCATGTCGCCTGGTGAACGGCAAGAATTCCCAAAGCTGCGTTGTTTTCGTCAATTCTGGAGTGCTTACAACAATGGCAAAGATCGTCGACATCAAAGGTCGTGAAGTTCTCGATTCGCGTGGCAACCCCACCGTGGAAGCCGATGTGCTGCTCGACAACGGCATCATTGGCAGCGCTTGCGCGCCGTCTGGTGCTTCCACTGGCTCGCGCGAAGCGCTGGAGCTGCGTGATGGCGACAAGAGCCGTTACCTGGGCAAGGGCGTGCTGAAGGCCGTCGGCAACATCAATGGTCCGATCCGTGACCTGCTGCTGGGCAAGGATCCTTCGGACCAGAAAGCACTCGACCGCGCCATGATCGAACTGGACGGTACCGAGAACAAGGCCAAGCTGGGCGCCAACGCCATCCTCGCTGTGTCCCTGGCTGCTGCCAAGGCCGCTGCCCAGGACCAGGACCTGCCGCTGTACGCGCACATCGCCAACCTCAACGGCACCCCTGGCCAGTACTCGATGCCGGTGCCGATGATGAACATCATCAACGGCGGCGAGCACGCCGATAACAACGTCGACATCCAGGAGTTCATGGTCCAGCCGGTAGGCGCCAAGACCTTCTCCGACGGCCTGCGCATGGGCACCGAGATCTTCCACCACCTCAAGGCTGTTCTGAAGGCCCGCGGCCTGAACACTGCCGTGGGTGACGAAGGTGGCTTCGCCCCGAACCTGGCCTCCAACGAAGATGCCCTGGCGGCCATCGCCGAAGCGGTCGAGAAAGCCGGCTACAAGCTGGGCACCGACGTCACCCTGGCCCTGGACTGCGCGGCTTCCGAGTTCTACGAAGACGGCAAGTACAACCTGTCCGGCGAAGGCAAGTCGTTCGATGCCGAAGGTTTTGCCGACTACCTGAAAGGCCTGACCGAGCGCTTCCCGATCATCTCGATCGAAGACGGCCTGGACGAGTCCGACTGGGCTGGCTGGAAGATCCTGACCGACAAGATCGGTGCCAAGGTACAGCTGGTCGGTGACGACCTGTTCGTGACCAACACCAAGATCCTCAAGGAAGGCATCGAGAAAGGCATCGGCAACTCGATCCTGATCAAGTTCAACCAGATCGGCTCGCTGACCGAAACCCTGGAAGCCATCCAGATGGCCAAGGCCGCTGGTTACACTGCGGTCATTTCGCACCGTTCCGGTGAAACCGAAGATTCGACCATCGCCGACCTGGCTGTCGGTACCGCCGCAGGCCAGATCAAGACCGGTTCGCTGTGCCGTTCCGACCGCGTCTCGAAGTACAACCAACTGCTGCGTATCGAAGAGCAGCTGGGTGCCAAGGCCGTCTACCGTGGCCGTGCCGAGTTTCGCGGCTGAGCAAGAGATGGTAAAAAGGCAGCAGCCGGGGCTGTCTGAACGTTCTTACTGAGTGTTCAGCGCCTTCAAACGGGTTTCTGTCGACGAAGCCTGGCCTCGGCCAGGCTTCGTGCTATCGGAAGCTCGCTGCGGCGGCCTTTTACCCTGGATATCTTCATGCGCAGTCCCTATTGGTTGTTCCTCGTCCTGCTGTTGTTGCTCGGAGGCCTGCAATATCGCCTCTGGGTCGGTAATGGCAGCCTGGCGCAAGTGGCCGAGCTGCAACAGCAGATCGCCGACCAGCATGCCGAAAACGAACGGCTGCTGGAACGCAATCGCGTGCTCGACGCTGAAGTCCTGGAGTTGAAGAAAGGTATGGAGACCGTGGAAGAACGGGCTCGTCATGAACTGGGAATGGTCAAGGAGGGCGAAACCCTCTACCAGTTGCCACAGAAATGATCCAAGAACAGCCGGCCTTCTGGGCCGTGATTCCTGCCGCGGGCATTGGTGCCCGCATGGCTGCCGACCGCCCCAAGCAGTATCTGCAACTGGGCCGGCAGACCATCCTCGAGCATAGCCTCGACTGTTTTCTCGACCATCCCACGCTCAAGGGCGTGGTGGTCAGCGTTGCCGAAGATGATCCCTACTGGCCTGGCTTGCGCTGTGCGAGCGATCCGCGCATCCAGCGTGCAGCGGGTGGGCGCGAGCGTGCCGATTCGGTACTGAATGCCCTTTTGCTGCTGCACGCCCAAGGGGCGGCCGACGACGACTGGGTGCTGGTGCACGATGCTGCGCGGCCGAACCTGGCGCGTAGCGATCTGGACAAACTGCTGTCGGAGCTGGCCGACGATCCGGTGGGTGGGCTGCTGGCGGTGCCTGCACGCGATACCCTCAAGCGTGCCGACGCGACTGGCCGGGTCAGCTCCACGGTGGACCGCAGCACTGTTTGGCAGGCCTACACGCCGCAGATGTTCCGGCTTGGCATGCTGCACCGGGCACTGGCCGAATGCCTGGTGGCGGATGTGGCGGTGACCGATGAATCCTCTGCCATCGAATGGGCCGGGCATGCGCCGCGCCTGGTCGAAGGGCGTAGCGACAACATCAAGGTGACCCGGCCGGAAGACCTGGAGTGGTTGCGTCAGCGCTGGGCTGGGCGGCGCTGAGGCCATCGGCACAAGCGCAGCGCTTCAGCCTTGCTGATACTCCGGCAATCCTGCCAACCCATCCTTCAGGTAGTCGACCAACCGCCGCACCTTCGGTGAAAGATGCCGCTGCTGTGGATACAGCGCCCACACCGCGGTGTTCGGCGGCTGGTGCGCCTCCAGCAGCGGCACCAGTGCCCCGGCATGCAGATGCTCGAGCACGTAGTAATCCGGCAACTGGCACAACCCCATTCCTTGCAGCGCCGCGTCGAGTACCGCCTGGCCGCTGTTGCAGCGCCAGTTGCCTTGTACCCGTTGGCTGATTTCGCGGCCATCCTGCTGCAACACCCACAGGTCCGAACTGCCCACCAGGCAATTGTGCCGCGCCAGTTCCGACAAGCTGTGCGGTCTGCCGTAACGCTCCAGATAAGCCGGTGATGCGCACAGGTACATGCGCCGCGGTGCGAGGCGGGTGGCCACCAGGCGTGAATCCTGGAGGCGTCCCAGGCGAATGGCCAGGTCCATGCCTTCGTGCAGCAGGTCCAAAGTGCGGTTGCTCAGCTCCACCTCGACGCGCAACTGCGGATACAACGCCATGAAGCGTGTCACCAGTGGCACGATGAAACGCTCGCCGTAGGCCACCGCGCACGTCATGCGCAGCAAGCCCTTGGGTTCGCTGGCCAGGTCCCCCATCGCGCGCAGTGCTTCTTCGCGGCCATCCTGCAGGCGCTGGCAGTGCTGCAGGAAGGTCTGCCCGGCTTCACTCAGGGTCACACGCCGAGTGCTGCGGTACAGCAGGCGGGTTTGCAGGCGTTCCTCCAGGCGAGCGATCTGGCGGCTGATATGCGATGAGGAAACCCCCAGTCGTTCGGCGGCCGCGGTGAACTGGCCTGACTCGGCGACGGCGACGAACTCGTCGATTCCTTCCCAGCGACTGCTCATTTATTATCCCTGCATGGCAATAATGTTTTGCATTTGCTCGGATTATTCATCAAAAAAGCATGAATTACACTGGTGGCCTTAACTGATACCTAGCTTGGAGACCACCATGATCAAGTCCCGCGCCGCTGTTGCCTTCGAGGCCAAGAAACCCCTGGAAATCGTCGAAGTGGACGTGGCCATGCCCAAGGCGGGCGAGGTACTGCTGCGCGTGGTCGCCAGCGGTGTCTGCCACACCGATGCCTACACCCTCTCCGGTGCGGACCCGGAAGGCATCTTCCCGTCGATCCTCGGTCACGAGGGAGGGGCAATCGTCGAGGCGGTGGGTGAGGGGGTCACTTCGCTGGCCGTTGGTGATCATGTGATCCCGCTGTACACCCCGGAATGCGGCAAGTGCAAGTTCTGCCTGTCGGGCAAGACCAACCTGTGCCAGGCCATCCGCGCCACCCAGGGCAAGGGCCTGATGCCTGACGGCACCACGCGCTTCAGCTACAAAGGGCAGCAGTTGTTCCACTACATGGGCACTTCGACCTTCTCCGAGTACACCGTCCTGCCGGAAATCTCCGTGGCCAAGATCCAGAAGGAAGCGCCGCTGGAGAAGGTCTGCCTGCTTGGTTGCGGCGTGACCACCGGTATCGGTGCGGTACTCAACACCGCCAAGGTCAAACCGGGTGACACCGTGGCCATTTTCGGCCTGGGCGGCATTGGTCTGTCGGCGGTGATCGGCGCGGTGAAGGCCAAGGCCTCGCGTATCATCGCCATCGACATCAACCCGGCAAAGTTCGAGATCGCCCGCCAGTTGGGGGCTACCGACTGCATCAACCCGAAGGACTACGATCGCCCGATCCAGGAAGTGATCGTCGACCTCACCGATGGCGGCGTGGACTTCTCCTTCGAGTGCATCGGCAATGTCCAACTGATGCGTGCGGCGCTCGAGTGCTGCCACAAGGGCTGGGGTGAGTCTGTGATCATCGGTGTGGCCGGCGCCGGCCAGGAAATCGCCACCCGTCCGTTCCAGTTGGTCACCGGCCGGGTCTGGCGCGGTTCGGCCTTCGGCGGCGTGCGTGGCCGCAGCGAGCTGCCAAGCTACGTGGAAATGTCCGAGAAGGGCGAGATCCCGCTGGACACCTTCATCACCCACACCATGGGGCTGGAGGACATCAACAAGGCCTTCGATCTGATGCATGAAGGCAAAAGCATCCGCAGCGTGATCCACTTCTGAGGTCTGCCATGAGCCTGGACAACATCTCCTGCCAGAAGAGCTTCGGCGGCTGGCACAAGCGCTACAAGCATCACTCCAAGGTGCTCGGCTGCGACATGGTGTTCGCTGTCTACCTGCCACCGCAAGCCGAGCAGGGCGAGAAACTGCCGGTGCTGTACTGGCTCAGCGGCCTGACCTGCACCGACGAGAACTTCATGCAGAAGGCCGGCGCCCAGCGCCTGGCCGCCGAGCTTGGCCTGATCATCGTCGCGCCCGACACCAGCCCGCGTGGCGAGCAGGTGCCCGGGGACCCGGACGGCGCCTGGGATTTCGGGCTCGGCGCTGGCTTCTACCTCAACGCCACCCAGCAGCCCTGGGCCCAGCATTACCGCATGCACGACTACGTGGTGCAGGAGCTACCGGCGCTGATCGAGGCGCATTTCCCTGCGTCCGATCAGCGTAGTATCAGTGGTCATTCGATGGGCGGGCATGGGGCGCTGGTCTGTGCCCTGCGCAACCCGGGGCGCTACCGATCGGTGTCTGCGTTCTCGCCGATCAGCAACCCGATGGATTGCCCGTGGGGTGAAAAAGCCTTCTCCCGCTACCTGGGTGAGGACCGCGCGCGCTGGCGTGAGTGGGATGCCAGCGTGCTGCTGGCCGAAACCCCGGCTGGCCAATGTCCGCCGCTGCTGGTCGACCAGGGCGATCGCGACGACTTCCTCGACAAGCAGCTCAAGCCTGCGGCGTTGGAGCAGGCGGCGCGCAAAGGTGGGCATGAACTGACCCTGAGGTTGCAGCCAGGGTATGACCATAGCTACTACTTCATTGCCAGCTTCATCGATGAGCACCTGCGCCATCACGCGGTGGCGCTGGGGCGGGTGTAGTGTTGCAGGAGCGGCCCCAATAGCGGCCAAAGCAGGTAGAATCACGCCCTGACTCAATCAGGGCGTTTTTCTATGCGTATTGGCCACGGCTACGATGTGCACCGTTTCGCCGACGGTGATTTCATTACCTTGGGCGGGGTGCGTATTCCCCACAAATACGGCCTGCTGGCCCATTCCGATGGTGATGTGCTGCTGCACGCCCTGAGCGATGCCTTGCTTGGCGCAGCAGCGCTGGGCGATATCGGCAAGCATTTCCCTGACACCGATCCACAGTTCAAGGGCGCCGACAGCCGCGTGCTACTGCGTCATGTGGTGGCCGTCGTGCAGGCCAAGGGCTGGAAGGTGGGCAACGTCGACGCCACCATCGTCGCCCAGGCCCCGAAGATGGCGCCGCACATCGACACCATGCGTCGTTTCATCGCCGAGGACCTGCAGGTCGAGCTCGACCAGGTCAACGTCAAGGCGACCACCGAGGAGAAGCTCGGCTTCACAGGTCGTGAGGAGGGCATCGCTGTGCATGCGGTCGCCCTGCTGCTGCCGGCATGACCGAACTGGAACTGTTGGGCCCGCGTGCCAGCGGCGAGGTCCTTGGCCGCGCCGTGCTCAAGGCCGTCGCCGATGATTTTCAGGTCGATGAAGTGCTCGACATCCCCCTGTCCGGTCAAGGCGAACACCTGTGGCTGTGGGTCGAGAAGCGCGACCTGAACACCGAGGAAGCTGCCCGACGCCTGGCGCGCGCGGCCGGTGTGCCGGTTCGTGCTATCAGTTATGCCGGCCTGAAGGACCGTCAGGCCCTGACCCGGCAGTGGTTCAGCCTGCACCTGCCAGGCAAGGCCGATCCTGACCTGTCCCGTGCCGAAGACGACAGCCTGCGCGTGCTCAAACAGGTGCGTCACCAGCGCAAGCTGCAGCGTGGCGCACATTCGGCCAATGGCTTCACCCTGCGACTGACGGGCCTGAGCGCCGATCACCAGGCGCTGGACGCCCGTCTGGAACAGCTCAAGGTGCAGGGCGTACCGAACTATTTCGGTGCCCAGCGCTTCGGCCATGCCGGCGGGAACGTGCACGATGCGCTCGACTGGGCGGCCCGAGAGGCACTGCCGGAGCAGCGCAATGTGCGTTCGCGGCTGCTGTCTGCGGGGCGCAGCTACCTGTTCAACCAGGTACTGGCTGCGCGAGTGGCTGACGGAAGCTGGAACCAGGCGCAGGTTGGCGATCTGCTGGCCTTCACGGATAGCCGTAGCTTCTTTCCGGCTGGCGAGCAGGAATGCTCCGATCCTCGACTGACAATTCTCGACCTCCATCCCACCGGCCCCATGTGGGGCGCGGGCCTTCCGTCGAGCGCGGGCGGGACCGCGGCGCTGGAAACGGCGGTCGGCGAACGCCATCCTGCACTCTGCCAATGGCTGGGCAGGGCAGGACTGGATCACGAACGGCGCATCCTGCGGCTCCCTATTGGGCGGCTGACGTGGCATTATCCCGAGCCTGATATCCTGCAACTGGAATTCGTCCTTCCGGCCGGATGCTTCGCCACCGTGGTGGTGCGCGAACTTGTGGATCTGGTGCCGGCAGGGCAGACGGAAAGCCCATGCGTATTCTGATTTCCAACGACGACGGTGTTACCGCCCCCGGCCTCGCTGCGCTTCACGGTGCGCTGCAGGACTATGCCAAGTGCGTGGTGATCGCCCCGGATCAAGACAAGAGCGGCGCCAGCAGTTCGCTGACGCTCGACCGGCCCCTGCACCCGCAGGTGCTGGCCAACGGTTTCATCAGCCTCAACGGCACGCCCACCGATTGCGTGCACCTGGGGCTCAACGGCCTGTTGCCGGAAACGCCCGATATGGTCGTCTCCGGAATCAACCTGGGCGCCAACCTGGGTGACGACGTGCTGTACTCCGGCACGGTCGCCGCTGCATTGGAAGGCCGCTTTCTCGGCGGTACTTCGCTGGCGTTCTCATTGCTGTCGCGCCTGCCGGACAACCTGCCGACCGCCGCCCATATCGCCCGGCGCCTCGTCGAGGCGCAGTCGCGTCTGGAACTGCCGGCGCGTACCGTGCTCAACGTCAACATTCCCAACCTGCCGCTGGAGCATATCCGCGGAATACGCCTCACCCGCCTGGGGCACCGGGCACGTGCGGCCGCACCGACCAAGGTCGTCAATCCGCGTGGCAAGGAAGGGTACTGGATCGCTGTGGCCGGTGACGCCGAGGACGGCGGCCCGGGCACTGACTTCCATGCAGTGATGCAAGGCTATGTATCGATCACGCCGCTGCAACTGGATCGCACCTTCAACGATGCCTTCGAGCGCCTCGATGGCTGGCTGGAGGGGCTGCTTTGATGCGCGAACAGGATGATCTGCAGCGCCGTGGCGGCATCGGCATGACCTCCCAGCGTACCCGGGAGCGCCTGATCCAACGCTTGTATGAAGAGGGCGTGTCGAACAGCAAGGTGCTCGAGACCATTCGCCGTACCCCTCGCCACCTGTTCGTCGATGAAGCCCTGGCCCATCGGGCGTATGAAGATACTGCGCTGCCAATCGGCCATAACCAGACGATTTCCCAGCCATTCATGGTTGCGCACATGAGCGAACTGCTGCTGGAGGCCGGCCCGCTGGACAAGGTGCTGGAAATCGGCACCGGTTCTGGTTACCAGACGGCCATCCTGGCGCAGTTGGTCGAGCGTGTGTTTTCGGTCGAGCGGATCAAGGTGCTGCAGGATCGTGCCAAGGAGCGTCTGATCGAGCTCAACCTGCGTAACGTGGTGTTTCGTTGGGGCGACGGTTGCGAAGGCTGGCCGGCGCTGGCGCCTTACAACGGCATCATCGTCACCGCGGTGGCGCCGGAAGTCCCCCAGGCCTTGCTCGATCAGTTGGCACCCGGCGGACGCATGGTGATTCCGGTAGGGGTGGCGGGCGAAGCACAGCAACTGTTGCTGATCGTTCGTGAGGAGCAGGGTTTCTCGCGCCGGGTGCTGGGCGCCGTACGCTTCGTGCCGCTGCTCAACGGGCCGCTGGCCTGAGGGCCGACGGAATATGTGCGCTGATAGCGAATTCTTGCGCCACGGGCTTGTCTATCTGGCGGGGTGAGGCGAACCCCGCCAGATAGACAAGCCCGTACGGGCCACCCAAGCGGGTCGGGCTCGGTTATAATTGAAACAATATTGCATATCGTCATATCCAGATTTCGGCACCATGAGGGGAGCGCGGGTGGGTCACACAATCATTCGGCAGCGCAAGGATCGGTCGGGTTTCAAGCTTCTGGTGATTGCGCTGGCCATGGGAACCTTGCTGGCGGGATGCTCCAGCACCGGCTCCAGTGGCGCTCGGGTGGTCGATCGCAACAACGCGGCTCCCAAGCGTCCGACCGTGACCTCGGGGCAGTATGTGGTCAAACCCGGTGATACCCTGTTCTCCATCGCCTTCCGCTACGGCTGGGACTACAAGGAGCTGGCCGCGCGCAATGGTATCGCGCCGCCCTACACCATCCGCCCAGGCCAGCCGATTCGTTTCAGCAGCGGCGCTGGGGGCACCACCACTGTAGTGTCGTCCGGTCCCTCGTCATCGAGCAGAACCACGGTCATTCGCCGCCCGGTTGGTACGCAGACCGCGCCAGCAACAAATAGCGACAAGTCGGCAACGCCTCCCCCTGCCACGACCGCTCCGACCGTCATCCAGGTGCCGGCCGCAGAGCGCGCGGTCGGGGGTTGGACTTGGCCGGCGAACGGCGTGTTGATTGGAAAATTCGCTTCAAACGGTAGTTTGAATAAAGGCATTGATATCGCCGGAGATTTGGGACAGCCTGTTTTTGCTGCATCTGATGGTGCGGTGGTTTACGCCGGGAGTGGCTTGAGGGGCTACGGCGAACTCATCATCATCAAGCACAATGATACCTACGTCAGTGCCTACGGCCACAACCGCAGGCTTATGGTTCGGGAGGGGCAGCAGGTCAAGGCAGGGCAGACGATCGCAGAAATGGGGTCTACGGGCACTGATCGGGTGAAGCTGCACTTCGAGATTCGCCGCCAGGGCAAACCCGTCGACCCACTCCAGTTCCTGCCACGCCGTTGATTGTTGCACCAGCCTGTTCCTGAAGACGTAAAGGGGACAGGCTTTAGCGCTGCCAGGGAATCAGGCGACGCTAGAGTCTGAGGTTCGAACTCAGCAAAGGACTATAACAATGGCTCTCAGCAAAGAAGTGCCGGAGTTTGACATCGACGATGACCTCCTCCTGATGGAGACAGGTATCGTTTTGGAAACGGATGTGGTGTCAGACGAACCTGCTGTACCTTCGGTTCGGACCAGGGCCAAAACGGGCTCATCGCTCAAGCAGCACAAGTATATCGACTACAGCCGTGCGCTCGACGCCACGCAGCTGTACCTCAACGAAATCGGTTTCTCGCCACTGCTTTCCCCGGAAGAGGAAGTGCACTTCGCGCGCCTGTCGCAGAAGGGCGACCCGGCCGGCCGCAAACGCATGATCGAGAGCAACCTGCGCCTGGTCGTGAAGATCGCTCGCCGCTACGTCAATCGTGGCCTGTCGCTGCTCGATCTGATCGAGGAGGGCAACCTGGGGCTGATTCGTGCCGTGGAGAAGTTCGACCCGGAGCGCGGCTTCCGTTTCTCGACCTATGCGACCTGGTGGATCCGCCAGACCATCGAGCGGGCGATCATGAACCAGACCCGCACCATTCGCCTGCCGATCCACGTGGTCAAGGAGCTCAACGTCTACCTGCGCGCCGCGCGTGAGCTCACCCAGAAGCTCGACCATGAGCCGTCCCCGGAAGAAATTGCCGGGCTGCTGGAAAAACCGGTAGCTGAGGTCAAGCGCATGCTTGGACTCAACGAGCGTGTCTCCTCCGTCGACGTATCCTTGGGCCCGGATTCGGACAAGACGCTGCTCGACACCCTTACCGATGATCGCCCCACCGATCCGTGTGAATTGCTGCAGGACGACGACTTATCCCAGAGCATCGACCAGTGGTTGGGCGAGCTGACCGACAAGCAGCGGGAGGTGGTGATTCGCCGCTTCGGCCTGCGTGGTCATGAGAGCAGTACGCTTGAGGATGTTGGCTTGGAGATTGGCCTTACCCGTGAGCGGGTACGGCAAATTCAGGTGGAAGGGCTCAAGCGTCTGCGTGAGATTCTGGAGAAGAACGGCCTGTCCAGCGAGTCGCTGTTCCAGTAAGCCGGAATGCGCAACACAGAATGCCCCGACGACCTCGGGGCATTTTTTATGGCCTGGGAAATAGTTCAACCTGCTAGCGTTGTTGCTTAGCGTGTAAGAGATCGCTTACTCGTGGTGTAAGCCTTCGCTACCAACAAGAGTAAACAATTGCCTTTTCCAGTAATGATGTTTTCTTAACGTATTGAAATTATTGATTTTTTTAGATGTTTGTAAGTGTGTCTGCTGTAGCATCTTGTTAGGTGCGTAGGTTGCTCCCGCTGGGGAAATCGCTAGTATCTGAAGTGTGCCGACGGACTGGCACAGGCTTTCAAGGATGATCGCCAAGGACATCGCAGGATGCGATTCATCAGGATGATGAATGGGACAAGCAGGGACTACGGAAAAAATGTGGGCGGGTCAAACCGCCCCTTTTTTTTGCCTACGATTTCTCCTCGTCCGGGCTTGCATGAGCCCGAATGCCAGGCACAAAAAAGGCCCTTGCGGGCCTTTTTTGTCACTGCAGCGGTCAGCGCTCCAGATCAGCGATCTTGCCTGGCTTGCCATCCCACTCTTCAGCGTCCGGCAGGGCATCCTTACGCTCGGTGATGTTCGGCCAGATCTCAGCCAGCTCGGCGTTGAGCTCGAGGAAGTTCTCCATCCCCGCAGGCACTTCGTCCTCCGAGAAAATGGCCTGTGCCGGGCACTCAGGCTCGCACAGCGCACAGTCGATGCACTCGTCCGGGTGAATGACCAGGAAGTTCGGGCCTTCGTAGAAGCAGTCCACCGGACAGACTTCCACGCAGTCGGTGTACTTGCATTTGATGCAGTTGTCGGTGACGACGAAGGTCATTTCTAATTTTCTCCTCAGGCGACGGCAGCGTGCCCTTCCTTCCAGGGCAGCGCGGTTCACGTTGGCTGCAGGCCAGACTAATAACCTGCAGCTCCGGCAAACCGCGGCGGATTCTACCAGCTTGCGCGGCTGGCCGTTATAACAGGTTCTTCAGTTGATATAGCATTTCGATAGCTTGACGCGGTGTCATGTCGTCCAACGCCAGCTTGCCCAGCTTCTCGATGGCCGGGTGTGGCAGGCTGGCGAACAGGTCGCTCTGGTGTGGCACCTGCGGTTCGCCCTTGGCCTTGGTCACCGGCGCCTCGTGGGGCAGGCTGGCCTTTTCCAGGCGGCCGAGGTGCTCACGGGCGCGCAGGATGACTTGCGACGGCACACCCGCCAGTTGCGCCACCGCCAGGCCATAACTCTGGCTGGCAGGGCCTGGCAGCACATGGTGCAGGAACACGATGCGCTCGTTGTGCTCGGTGGCGTTCAGGTGCACGTTGGCCACCAGTGGCTCGCTCTCCGGCAGTACGGTCAACTCGAAGTAGTGGGTGGCGAACAGGGTGTAGGCGCGCAATTGTGCGAGACGTTCGGCGGCGGCCCAGGCCAGCGACAGGCCGTCGAAGGTACTGGTGCCGCGGCCGACCTCGTCCATCAGCACCAGGCTGCGATCGGTGGCATTGTGCAGGATGTTCGCGGTTTCGCTCATCTCTACCATGAAGGTCGAGCGGCCGCCGGCCAGGTCGTCGCTGGAACCGATGCGGGTGAAGATGCGGTCCACCAGCGACAGCTCACAGCGCGCTGCAGGCACGAAGCTGCCGATATGCGCCATCAGTACGATCAACGCAGTCTGGCGCATGTAGGTAGATTTACCGCCCATGTTCGGGCCGGTAATGATCAGCATGCGGGTGCTGTTGTCCAGGCCCAGGTCGTTGGCCACGAACGGCGTGGTCAGCACCTGCTCGACCACCGGATGGCGGCCCTGCTCGATACGCAGGCACGGCTCGTCGACGAAGCTTGGGCAGTTCAGGTCCAGGGTCAGGGCACGCTCGGCGAGGTTGCTCAGCACGTCCAGCTCGGCCAGGGCCGCAGCGCTGTCCTGCAACGGCGCAAGGTGGCTGATCAAGGTCTCGAGCAGCGCGTCGTAGAGCATTTTCTCCCGGGCCAGGGCGCGACTCTTGGCCGACAACGCCTTGTCTTCGAACGCCTTGAGTTCAGGCGTGATGAAGCGCTCGGCGCCCTTGAGCGTCTGGCGGCGGATGTAGTCGCCCGGCGCTTGCTCGGCCTGTTTGGTTGGCAACTCGATGAAATAGCCGTGCACACGGTTGTAGCCAACCTTGAGGTTGGCAAGCCCGGTACGGGCTTTTTCACGGGCTTCGAGGTCGATCAGGAACTGACCTGCGTTCTCGCTCATGGCCAGCAGTTCGTCGAGTTCGCTGTCGTACCCGGTCTTGAGCACGCCACCGTCGCGGATCACCGCAGGTGGGTTGTCGATGATTGCTCGCTCCAGCAGGCTGGCCAGCTCCGGGTACGTGCCGGTGATGGCCGCCAGGCGGGCCAGGTGGGGCGCTTCGAGCTCGGCCATGGCGTTCTGCAGTTCGGGCAGGGCGCCAAGGGCATCGCGCAGGCGCGCCAGATCACGTGGGCGAGCGTTACGCAGGCCGATACGGGCGAGAATCCGCTCGATATCACCGATTTCCTTGAGCTGCGGCTGCAGCTTCTCGAAACGGTAGCCGTCGAGGAAGCAGCGAATCGAATCCTGACGTGCCTGCAGCACTTTCAGGTCGCGCAGCGGGCGGTTCAGCCAGCGGCTCAGCAGGCGACTGGCCATGGCAGTCTGACAGCGGTCGATGACTGACTGCAGCGTATTGTCGCGGCCGCCGGCCAGGTTGATGTCCAGCTCGAGGTTGCGACGGCTCGCGCCGTCGAGAATCACCGTGTCGTCCATGCGCTCATGGCGCAGGCTGCGCAGGTGCGGCAGGCTGGTACGCTGGGTTTCCTTGGCGTAGGTCAGCAGGCAGCCGGCGGCGCCGATGGCCAGGGTCAGTTTGTCGCAGCCGAAGCCCTTGAGGTCCTGGGTTGCGAACTGTTGGCACAGGCTCTTGCGCGCCGAGTCACGATCGAAGTCCCACGGCGCCCGACGTCGCGCTCCAGGGCGTTTCTCTGCTGGCAGGCCCTGTGGCCAGTCGTCGGGAATCAGCAGTTCCACCGGGTTGATGCGCTCGAGTTCGGCAAGCAGGTTTTCCCAGCCCTTGATCTCCTGCACGGTGAAGCTGCCGCTGGTGATGTCCAGCACCGCCAGGCCGAACAGGCGTTCGTCACCCAGCAGGGCGGCGATCAGGTTGTCGCGGCGCTCGTCGAGCAGCGCCTCGTCGCTGACCGTACCTGGCGTGATGATACGCACCACCTGGCGCTCGACCGGGCCCTTGCTGGTGGCCGGGTCGCCGATCTGCTCGCAGATCACCACCGACTCACCGAGCTTGACCAGTTTGGCCAGGTAGCCTTCCAGCGAGTGGAACGGAATCCCGCACATGGGGATCGACTGGCCCGCCGACTGACCGCGCGCGGTCAGGGTGATGTCCAGCAGTTTCGCGGCTTTCTTCGCATCTTCGTAGAAGATTTCGTAGAAGTCGCCCATGCGGTAGAACATCAGCTGGTCTGGGTGCTGGTTTTTCAGCTTCCAGTATTGCTGCATCATCGGGGTGTGTGCGGAGAGATCAGACATTCAGGGCCTTGAAACAGGTGGTCTGGTGGCAATTTCGAAACCGGCAATGGTACAGGCTTTTTTTGCCTGCTGCAGGACACAAGGGCAGGGCATCGCTATGATTGGTCGATTTTCCGGGCAGCCCGAACACCGCGCGAGGAATTCCATGCCAAGGGTGGCGTTTTATCTGATGGTCGCAGGCTTGAGCCTGCCGTTACCGCTCATGGCGGCTGCACAGTGCCCGTTTCCGCAGGGCATGCAGGCCTCGATAGAGGCTTCGCGGCATGTGGTCCAGGCACGGGCTGGCGGGACACCGCGGGAGCAGTTGCTGCAGGGGATACCGGCCAGGCTGGACGAGCCGACCCGCCAGTTGCTGCGCGAGATCGTGGCCGAAGTCTATGACAATGAACCGGTGCAGGCCGATGTGTATGCGGGCTACCGCTTCGAGCACTGTTTCCTGTCGCAGCAGCATGCCGATACGGTCGCTGCAATCCAGTTCAGCGACGCGTTGCCGTTGCTGCGCAAGTGCGAGCAGATCGAGCCCCAGGGCGCGCGTCCGCCTTGTGCGATGCGGGCAGTGCATACGGTGACGGGTATCCCTGAATGATCGCAGGTTCGGGGTGTGTTGCATGCATTTGCATTTCCCATCGATCTGCAGCAATATGCATTTTATGCAAAAGCGCAACGTAGCCACTGTACTCAGAGAACTGCTCGATCGCCACGGCCTGTCCCCGACGGAGCTGCACCGGCGCACGGGCGTACCGCAATCCACCCTGTCTCGGATCCTTAGCGAGAAAATTGTCGATCCGTCAGACAAGCATGTCTCCAGAATCGCCGATTACTTCGGCGTGAGCACCGATCAGTTGCGTGGCCGCATGGAGCTGGGGGAGTCCCGCGAGGCGCAGCCCATGCATGGTCATGTGGACCTGAGCGACATCAGCCTGTGGGACGATGAAACCCCCGTCGAGGATGACGAGGTGTCCGTTCCATTTCTTCGAGAGGTCGAATTGGCAGCAGGATCAGGAAGATTCGTCATCGAGGAAAGCGAGCGCGCGCGCCTGCGTTTCGGCAAGCGCAGCCTGCGCCACAATGGTGTGCAGTTCGACCAGGCCAAGTGCGTCACGGTGCGCGGCAACAGCATGCTGCCAGTGCTGCGCGATGGCGCGACGGTCGGCGTCAACACCGGCAAATGTGCCATTGGCGATATCATCGATGGCGATCTCTACGCCATCAACCACAATGGCCAGCTGCGGGTGAAGCAGGTCTATCGCCTGCCCACCGGCATACGCCTGCGCAGCTTCAACCGTGATGAACACCCCGACGAAGACTACAGTTTCCAGCAGATGCAGGAAGAGCAGATCAGCCTGCTCGGGCATGTCTTCTGGTGGGGCATGTACGCACGCTGACCCGCAAATCCGCTGGATAAAAACCCGCTTCGGCGGGTTTTTTCATGCATACGAAGTATCCCCGCCTCCCGCCTTGCATCCCCCGCCGCCTCAAATCATACCGGGCCTACAAATTTTTAGGCTCTCTGAAAAGCCCTACAGGCCATACCCGACAAGGCCTTCATGCATTTAAGCAACTCCTAATGCATAAATATTTTCAAAAATGCATTGACTGCATATGCATCAGTGCATAGCCTGTATCTCAAGCCGGACAGCAACCGGTTGTTACACAGGCAGCGATGAACAGGCCTTGACTGTTCAGAGGGTTGGCAACTGGCCCGGGTGTGCAGCGTAAAGCACCACGATCAGTTATCCGGCGGGCAGGGGGCCGCGGTCGGAGTCACCAATTTGAAGCGGAACCGGCCGGTGTCACCAGATGTGACCGACGGTTCGACAACGCATTACTGAAGGGCCTGCACGGACGGGCCTTTTGGAATGCCGCGTTACACGGCAAGGGATCCACCGGCACTCGTCGGTGGCCATGACACAGGAGACAGGACAGTGACGAACGAGCAACAGGCGTTGCTGGAGATGCCGCTCTGGCTGGTGATCGTCCTGGCATTGCTGGGAGGGCTTTCCGGTGAGATGTGGCGGGCCGACAAGGCCGGCGCCCGAGGTTGGTCGCTGCTGCGGCGGCTGGCGCTGCGCTCGGGGGCTTGCATGGTGTGTGGGGTGTCGACAGTGATGCTGCTGTATGCCAGCGGCATGTCGATCTGGAGCGCTAGCGCCTTCGGGTGCCTGACCGCCATGGCGGGGGCCGATGTAGCCATCGGCCTCTATGAACGCTGGGCAGCCAGGCGCCTTGGTTTGAAGGACGAACGATAGGAGTGCGGCACATGAGCGAACTGGCCACCTTGCATGCGGCATTGACCGCAACGATTCGAGAGGCGATTCCGGAACTGGCATCGGTTGATGCCTATACGGAAGCAGGAAATACCCCGGCATTGCCGGCATTGCGCCATGGCATCGTGCGCATGACTGCCGATGCTGCGCCCAGGGATGGACGCTCGGTGCTGGTCACCACCTTCGAGGCGGACATCACCCCCGATGCCGCCAACCCCGAGGCACGCCTGCAGTGCAGCGTGCTGGCTGCACAACTGATGGACCTGTTGCGCCAGCAGCTATGGGGGCTCGACTTCGTTGAGCCGAGCCGCAACGTACGGGCTTTCTTCGCCGGTGCTGGCTGGCGCGTGCGCTGGGACCAGCCAGTGCTGTTGGGCGAACTGCAATGGCATTGGCCCGACCAGCCGCCGGGCAGCCTCAGGCTGGGCTTCAGTCCAGACACGGGGCCCGGTAATGAAAGCCAGTACATCGCCCCGGAGGACCTGGCATGAGCTATGTCAGTGCCACGCATGACCGCATGCTCGCCACCCTGGTGATTCCCTGCCGCGTGGTGGCGGTGGACTTGGCCGCTGCGCGGGTCAGGGTGTCCGACGGTGGCGGCTGGACCAGCGCCTGGGTGCGCTGGCATGCCCAGGCGGCCGGCAAGGCCCGGCACTGGCGGGCGCCCAGCCTGGGTGAGCAGGGCGTGTTGCTCAGCCCCAGTGGCGACCCGGCGCAAGGTACTTTTTTTGCCGGGCTGTATGGCAATGCCGGCCTCCCGCCAGACAACCGCGAGCATGCCGAGGTCTGGCGCTTCGATGACGGCGGCTCGCTGACCTACGACTGGCAGGCCCGGCGCTATGACATCGAACTACCCAGCGGCAACGCGCGCATCAAGGTCGGTGCCAGCACCCTGGTGGTCAGTGATGGCGCGATCACCCTCGAGGCCTCGAGCATCACCCTGACCGGCAAGGTCACGGTCAACGGCCCGCTGACTGTCAGCGGCGACATCAACGGCGGCGGGCGGATCATCGATACCGCCGGCAACACGCCCAACCACAAACACTGAACCCAGCCCGCCATCGCGGGCTTTTTAATGCCAGGAGAACGCAATGGATACCCATCAACGCGCCCGGGATTTTCCGGGAGACGCGTCATGATCGGCCTGGACCGTCGCACCGGCCTGCCATTGGCCGGGATCGCTCACCTGCGCCAATCCATCGAGGACATCCTTACCACCCCACTGGGCAGCCGTCGCATGCGTCCGGAATACGGCAGCCAGTTGCGCCGCTATGTCGACCTGCCCGTCAACGAAGGCTGGAAGAGTGCGGTACAGGCAGAGGTCGCTCGCGCCCTTGGGCGCTGGGAGCCGCGCTTGCAACTGGAGCGGGTGAAGGTCGTAGCCGTGCTCGACGGCCAGGTCAGCCTGGCCCTGAGCGGCCGTTATCTGGGCGATGACGCGCTGGTGGAGGTGAGCGTATGAGTCAGGTAGACCTGTCCAAACTGCCCGCCCCGCAACTGCTCGATGATCTGGATTTCGAAGCGCTGTACGAAGCCGACCTCGAGACCTTTCGTGCACATATGGGCGATGGCTGGACGGCACAGTTGGAAAGCGATCCGGTCACCAAGCTGCTCGAGGTCGGCGCCTACCGAAAGCTGCTCAACCGGGCACGCATCAATGATGCTGCGAAGGCCTTGTTGCTCGCCTATGCCCAGGGTCGCGACCTTGACCAACTGGCGGCCAACGTTTCGTTGCAGCGCCTGGTGATCCAGGCCGCCGACCCGACCACCGTTCCGCCCACCGAGGCGGTTCTCGAATCCGACGACGCCCTTCGCGAACGCGTGCAACTGGTCTATGAAGGCCTGACCACCGCCGGCCCGCGCAACAGTTACATCCTCCACGCCCGCAACGCCTCGGGACGGGTCGCCGACGCGACCGCCGAAAGCCCGTCGCCGGCGGTGGTCGATGTCACGGTGCTGAGCATCGATGACGACGGTGTCGCGCCCCAGGCGCTGCTCGACGAGGTCAACGCCTACCTCAACGACGAGGACATCCGCCCGGTCGCCGACCGGGTCAATGTGCGCAGCGCCCAGGTGCTGCCATACCGGATCGATGCCGTGTTGCACATGGCCGACAACGGCCCCGAGTACGAGGCCATCCTCAGCGAGTGCCGGCGTCGTTTGCAGGCCTGGATCAACCCGCGGCGCCGCCTGGGTGTCGAGGTCGCCCGCTCCGGCATCGACGCCCAGTTGCACATCGACGGCGTCAGTCGGGTCGAGCTGATCGACTGGACCGACATCCGCCCGAGCAAGGCCCAGGCTGCCTGGTGCACAGGCTTCGAACTCAAGCGCGGAGGCTGACATGCGAAGCCTTCTGCCGCTCAACCGCACCCCGCTGGAGCGGGCCATCGAAACGGCTGGCGACGAAGACCTCAAGGTCACCCTGCGCCAGCTCTACAACCCCGACACCTGCCCCGCGCACCTGCTCTACCAGCTGGCCTGGGCCTGGTCGGTGGATCGCTGGGACGACAGCTGGAGCGACACCGTCAAGCGCTCGGTGATCCGCTCAGCATTCTTCGTCCACGCCCACAAAGGCACCCTCGGCGCCCTCAGGCGGGTGGTCGAGCCGTTCGGCTACCTCATCGAGGTGGAGGAGTGGTGGCAGGCGCAGCCTGCCGGGGTGCCGGGGACCTTTGCGCTGAAAATCGGCGTCGAGAACTCGGGCATCAGCGAGCAGACCTACAACGAACTGTCGGCTCTGATCGACGATGCCCGTCCCGTCAGCCGGCACATGACCGGCATGGTGATCAGCCTGGAAAGCAACGGCGCCTTCCATCTCGGTTGCGCGCTTCAGGATGGCGACGAGCTCGATATCTACCCACCGGCACCGCGAGACATCGACGTTGAAGGCGTCATCGGGCGCGGCGGCCGAGAACACACAATCGATACCTTGGACATTGCACATGGTTGACCAGACTTCTCAGTTCTACGCCATCCTCACCAATGTGGGCGCGGCGAAGCAGGCCAATGCGGATGCCTTGGGCATTCCGTGGAAAATAACCCAGATGGGCGTGGGCGACGCCAACGGCACCGACCCGACCCCCAACGCCACCCAGACCAGCCTGATCAACGAATGGCGCCGCGCGCCGTTGAACCAGCTCAAGGTGGATGACAAGAATAGCGCGGTGATCGTCGCCGAGCAGGTGATCCCTGCCGAGGTTGGCGGGCGCTGGATCCGTGAGATCGCGCTGTATGACGCCGACGGCGACATGATCGCGGTGGCCAATTGCGCTCCGACCTACAAGCCGCTGCTCAGCCAGGGCTCGGGCCGTACTCAGGTGGTGCGGATGAACCTGATCGTCAGCAGCGCCAGTAATGTGCAGTTGAAGATTGACCCTGCGGTAGTGCTTGCTACCCGAGAGTGGGTCAGCGAGGAGTTGGCCAGGCAGGATTTCAAGCATTCGGTGCTAGTAGCGACTACTGCACCCATCGCCTTGAGCGGGTTGCAGACCGTCGATGGCGTGGCGCTGTTCACCGGGGCCCGGGTGCTGGTCAAGAACCAGGCGGCTGCCAAGGACAACGGCCTGTACTTGGTGGCCGGCGGTGCTTGGGCACGTTGCAGCGATGCCAACACCGACGCCAAGATCACGCCGGGCCTACTGGTACTGGTGGAGAAGGGGACGGTCAATGGTGACAGTGCCTGGCAACTGGTGAGCGACGGGCCTATCAGCTTGGGTATCAGCGCCCAGGACTTCGAAATGGCCTTTGGACGCAGCGGCGTTGCTGTTGGGACCTATCGCAGTGTAACAGTCGACAAGTATGGGCGTGTGGTGGCGGCGACGAACCCTAGCACTGTGGCAGGTTATGGTCTGACCGATGTTTACACTGCTGCCCAGATGGACACCGCGTTGACGCTCAAGGCTCCTTTGATCAGCCCGATGTTTACGGGAAATCCCGTTGCACCGACGCAGCCGCGTTTCACCGCCAATACAACGCTGGCGAGCACAGATTTCGTGCATTCTCGAGGTCAGCAATTCAATGGCGTCTCGGTTTACAACGGCACGTCCGTCGTTGCAGGTACCGTTGCTCACGTGGGCGGGGTGGTACATTTCTGGGGTAGTGGTATTCAAGCATATACGGTACCTAACTCCGCACTCATCTCAGCCACTCCCGGCAGCACGATCCGCGTACACAACTGGGGCTGGCAAGCACTATCGGTCACACCTCAAGGAGCGGATGAATTACAGGAAAGTATGGCGACCTCGTCGTCGAAGCTACCTCGAATGCTTCCACCCGATACCTATGTAGATTTGACTTACATCGGCACGGGTAAGTGGATGATGTTAGGTACCGGAGTCGAACACCTTCGCCAGCCTTGGGCCAAGTACTTAGGTACAACGGGTTACTATCGCCTACCTAATGGACTCATCGAGCAATGGGGCTTTCGTTATTCCTTGGTGGGTGCCTCTAGTATATCAATCGATACGGTGTTCCCGGTCGCCTTTTCAACTGCCTGCTTGAGCCTGGTCGTCACCGTCGGAGTGGCGATAGACGATTACGACCGCGATCCTTCTTATCGCTTATCACGCCAAGAAGTCAGTCACGGTCACCCTACCCCTACTGGCTTCGAAGGCCAGGTCTTCAATGATAACTACCTGAACAATTCCCGTTCTATGCATTGGCGCGCGCTGGGCTATTGAACACGTGCGGAAAGTTCGAACATTCTCCAGGGAGCTGAAATGACCATTTACGCAAGTAGCCAGGCAAGAGCGTTTTACAGTGACGAGGTGTCGTCGACGCTCCCACCTGATGCTCAAGCAATATCCGATGATCTCCACGAGTGCTTGTTGGCGGGGCAAAGCGAGGGAAAATTTATAGACTTTTCCTTGCATCCCCCGCGCCTCGTTGATGCCGCAGATTCTTGGCCAAGCAGTAAAGAACTGTCCAGACGTATCGATGACCGGGTCGCTGACGTTTATGCCAGATGGGCTAGGTTCGAACCCGAATATGCAGCTCGTGAAAAAGCTGCAGTGGCTTATCGTCAAGCAGGGTACAGCGGTGAGGCAGGGAGCTGGATCAAATATTATGCCGCCACTACGGGGCTGAGTCTTGAGGCAGCGACCAATCTGATCCTCGATAAGGCGCAACAACGTGAATCCACTCTCGAAGCCTTGGCCAGTTTCAGATTACGCAAACATGAACTATTCAACTTGGAAGGTGAAGCTAGACAAGTGCTTTATCAAGAAATCATTGGGCGAGTCCAGGCGACAACTTTGCTGCTTGAATCTCTCGAAGGCTTGCCTAATCCACATGAGGGCGCGGGGCAGCCGTCCTAAAACCCGCCAGTCCATGCTTTGACTGAGTCAAAGCCCATTTCCCAATACCCCGCAGGCCCAGCATTCCCCGCAGGGCCTTTTTATATCCGACTTGGAGACAACCTACATGAGTGGATTCTTCCACGGCGTCACCGTAACCAACGTAGACACCGGCGCCCGCAACATCGCACTGCCGTCGTCCTCGATCATCGGCCTGGTCGACACCTTCACCGAAGGTGCCGGTGTCACGGCCAAGGCCAACGACCTGGTCCTCATCACCAGCGAGCGTGAAGCCGTGGCCGCCTTCGGCGCCGATGCGGCGATCACCAAGGCCTGTCGTGCCATCTACAGCCGCGCCAAGGCGGTCATCGTCGCCTGCGGCGTGGCAAAGCTCGAAGAGGCGGCCGAGCAGACCGCGGCGATCATCGGCAACGTGCTCGCTGACGGCAAGCGCACCGGCCTGCAGGCACTGCTCGACGGCAAGAGCCGTTTCAACGCCCAGCCGCGCCTGCTGGTCGCGCCCAAGCACAGCGCCACCCAGGCGGTCGGCACCGCGCTGGTGGCACTGGCCGACAAGCTGCGCGGCATCGCCATCATCGACGGCCCTGGCACCACTGACGAAGCCGCGCTCGCCTACGCCAAGAACTTCGGTGCCAAGCGCGCCTTCCTGGTCGATCCGGGCGTGCGCTACTTCGACACCGTCGCCGAGGCCACCGAGGATGCGCCAGGTTCGGCCTGGGTCGCCGGCCTGTTCGCCTTCACCGATCGCGAGTACGGCTTCTGGGCCTCGCCGTCGAACAAGGAGTTCGTCGGTATCACCGGCACCAGCCGCCCGGTGGAGTTCCTCGATGGCGACGACAGCTGCCGCGCCAACCTGCTGAACAACGCCAACATCGCCACCATCATTCGCGATGACGGCTTCCGCCTGTGGGGCAACCGCACCCTGTCCAGCGATCCGAAGTGGGCCTTCGTCACCCGCGTGCGGACCATGGACATCGTCATGGACGCGATCCTCTACGGCCACAAATGGGCCGTCGACCGCTCCATCACCGCCACCTACGTCAAGGACGTCACCGAGGGCTTGCAGGCCTTCATGCGCGACCTGAAGAACCAGGGCGCGATCATCAACTTCGAGGTCTTCGCCGATCCGGAGTTGAACACCGCCAGCCAACTGGAGCAGGGCAAGGTGTACTGGAACATCCGCTTCACCGACGTACCGCCTGCCGAAAACCCCAATTTCCGCGTCGAAGTCACCAACCAGTGGCTGACCGAAGTCCTCGATTCCGCCGCTTAAGGAGCGCATCTACATGGCAATGATTCCCGAAACCCTGGCCAACCTGAACCTGTTCGTCGACGGTGTGAGCTTCCAGGGCGATGTACCCAGCCTGACCCTGCCCAAGCTGACCCTGAAGATGGAGGAGCATCGTCCCGGTGGCATGGACATGCCCGTCGAGATGGACCTGGGCATGGAGAAACAGGAAGCGGCCTTCACCACCACCGGCGTGCGCCGCGAGTCGCTGAAGTTCTTCGGCCTGGCCGACGGCACGGCCTTCAACGGCACGTTCCGCGGTGCCTTCAAGGGCCTCAAGGGCCAGATCAATCCAGTCATCGTCACCCTGCGCGGCTCGCTCAAGGAAATCGACATGGGCGACTGGAAATCCGGCGACAAGGCCGAGATCAAGCACAGCGTCGCGCTCAGCTACTACAAGCTGGAAGTTGACGGTCGCCTGGTCTACGAGATCGATGCCCTGGGCATGAAGCGGGTGATCGATGGTGTCGACCAACTGGCGGCGCAGCGTACTGCGCTGGGCCTGTAAGGGAGGTGCATATGGCTCAGGAAAACCGCCAGCCCCAATGGCTGAACCTTGCAGCCGACCGCGTCACGGTGCGTTTGTCGCGTCCGAGCGAGGCCAATGGCGTTCAGGTCGACAGCCTGACGTTGCGGGCCCCGACGGTGCGTGACATGCGCAACGCCCAGGCCGGCGGCGCCAGCGACGACGAGCAGCGCGAGCTGAACCTCTTCGCCTCGCTGGCCGAAGTCGGCATCAAGGACCTCGAAGGCCTCACCCTGAAGGACTACGGCCGCTTGCAGGCCGGGTATTTTCGCCTGGTGCAGGACGACGAGGTTTGACCCGACCCGGCAGAAGGCCGCCGCAAGGCGGCTGGCCAAGGAGCTGAACTTTTCCGCGAGCGAAATCATGACCATGTCGTTCAGCGACATGGTCTGGTGGCTTTCGGATTGAGAGGATTAACGGATGGCGAACAAATCAGGGATTGCCCTGGGGGAAGCCGTCGCATCTGGCTCGGCTTTCCCTGGCGCGCTCGATGACTATCGCGCCAGGTTTACCGATCATTGGGCGCCTTACGGCAAGGCGCTGCAATCGTTTTCATCACCGCTGGATATCTGGCGACCAGGCCCGTATCCATCGGTCGTGCCACAGCTGTCGAACTGGCAAGGACTCACTCCGGCACTGGAGCACCAGCCGTTACCCTTGGCTGAACAGGGATGGCGCGCATCCAACTCACCCCCGTTCGAGTTGCCCGCTCAGATCGTACATGCGTACCCCCAGCCTCGGCCGCGCGCAGATTCAACTCCCCGGATCAACGCGGATGCACCTGAAGCTCGACAAGGGGTGGTGTCGGGGGAGGGCGAAGCAGTTTCGTCAGCCTCTGCTGATCCCACGCCGAGCCGAGCCACTGCCCGTACCCGAGCAGGGGCTGCGGCCAAGGAGGCTGCCTCTGCAACCAAGTTGGATTTGGGGTTGAAGCTCTTCCACACCGCTTCCACCGCCACCACGGCGAAGGAGCAAGCAGTGGGCTATCTCAGTGCGGTTGGGTCGGCAGTCGGCACCATAGGCGGCAAGGCCTTGGGGGCGGCGGTGCCGCGCTGGGGCACGATGGTCTCGGAGGTGGGCGGCGTTGCCTTCGGTATGGCCGGCGACAAGCTGGGCGCCTGGGCTGGCGAGCGGGTCACGAACCCTGCATCGGCTACAGCCAAGGACAAACCGCCATCAACGCCGGTATCGACTCAGTCGAAACCTGACGCGGATCCTTATTCGACGCTGTCTGGCTCAGTCAGGGACGCGCTTACGACTGCTGCGGTGGTGGGCGGGGGTTATGCCAGCTGGGAGGTACTCAAGCGGCGTTACACCAACCCAGGGGCTGTCGCTGGGACCGCCAAGGGCGTCGCAGAGAACCTCAAGGCATTGAAAATACCCCTTGCTTCGATGTTCATCGAGGCTGGTGCAAAGGCGGCCTATACCTATGGCACGGCGCAAACCCGTGAAGAAAAGTGGAGCGGTTATGGCGGCGCGGCAGGGGGCCTGATTCTTGGTGGCGCCCTGGGTGCCGCCGGATCGTTGCTGGGTCCGATCGGTACCACGATAGGGATGTCGGTCGGCAACTTTGTGGGCGATCAGGTTGGGTCGGCGGTAGGCAAATATTTGGCCACCCAGTACCAAGAGCCTGCCTCCACAGAGCAGCCGGTACGGCGCGGGCTGCCGGCCAAGGCGAGCGGGACGGCAAAGGAGCAGAGCCCGGAGCGTGCCAGGTCGTCAGGACCGCCGTCTCCTCTTCGGCCGGCGGGGCTTATGGCGCAGTTTGCAACCGCCGCAAGCGTTTCATCGCAACGGCGGCCTTCGATGTTGACTAGGCCGAAGCCGGGTTCGACTGCTGACACTGCCGGCATGGACAAGGCTCTCGTGAGGGATCTGTTGAGACGTCCTGTGGATGAGGGGAGGGCGCCAAGTGCGGCGGCCAAGCACCGGGTTGCAGGCGCCATCGCTGAGCCTCGTGCATGGCCTCCGGCGATTCCTGGTCTTTCGTTGGTCCCCGGTATCGTGCCTTCTCCCAGATTCGAAAGTCCTGGCGCCAGCGTTGCGCCCGCTGCCATAAAGGTCGAGCTCCCTCGATCGCCTCAGAAGCCGTCAAGGCCGGCTGCTGTACTGGGGTTGCCGAAGGTTGCGGTGCAGGCCTCAGCGTCTGGACGTTCAGCTGTAATGGACAAGCTCGCAGTAGAGGTGCAGATACCAGCCGCGCAGTTGTCGGAGCCGCCGCAAGCCAGCGTCCTGCCAGATGCTCCGCCGCAAGCCCCCGCCCAACCGGTGATTACCAGCGGGGCAGGCCAGCCCTTCAACTTCACCACCAACATCCCCATCACGCTGCAAGGCGCCGCTGTTGCACACGACCAACTCGCCACCGACCTGGAACTGGCTGTGCGCCGGGTTCTGGAAGAACGGCAAAGAGCTGATGAAGCGCGTCTGGCAGACCCTCTACGACAATTTTGAACCGGAGGGACATTCATGACCTACCTGGAGCAGTTGCAGGCCGCACTGCATGCACTGGTCAAGGCGGGCGAGGAGGGGCGTCGGCGTGCCGGCGCCATGCTCGACCCGATGAACCAGGCCGTGGACCACGTCAAGGAAGCCGCGGCCGAACTCGAAGCATTGCCCTGGATCGGACCGGCCATCGGCCAGCGCCTGCAACGTACCCTGCGTGCCATCGACTCGGCACAAGGGCGTGTCAACAAAGTGATTGCCCGCTACGACAAGACCGTCGACGAGGTGCGCAAGGTGCAGGAGCGTGTCGAGGTCTTTTCCGAGCACCTGGGCAAGGCCGGCGCGGCGATCCGCAAGGTGGTGGGCGATGCCCGCGCAGTGGCAAGCGGGGTACTCGTCACCTTCGGCTTCGCGCCGCGGACAACGCCGGCCGCCGAAGCGATCAAGCCATTTGCGCACCTGCTGGTGTTGCAACCGCTGAAGGCCAATGCCGCACCCTACTACTTCAACCTCGATACCGCAGCGTTCGACCAGTTGCGCCGCCAGACCCGTTTCCGCTGGGCTGCCCAGGAGCGCCTGAGCCGCGACAGCGCGCAGCAGGCTGTCGGCCAGGGCGAGGAGACGATCAGCATCCGTGGTGCGATCTTCCCTGCGTTCAAGGGCGGACTTGGCCAGTTGCAGACCCTGCGCAGCATCGGTCGCCAGTTGCTGCCCCTGAGCCTGACCACCGGTTACGGCGAGGTGCTAGGCAATTGGTGCCTGACCAGTATCGATGAAGACCAGAGCAATCTGCTGGCAGGCGGTATTCCACGCAAACAGGGTTTTTCACTGGAGTTCACCCGCTATGGCGAAGACCTGCAAAACGTCTGACGGCGACCTGCTCGACACCCTCTGCCAGCACTACTACGGCCACCTCAACCGCACGGTCGAAGCCGTACTGGAGGCCAATCAAGGGCTGGCCGACGAAGACCAGCCGCTGCGTGCCGGCGTGATGATCCTGCTGCCCGACCTACCCACTGCCACGGTCAGCAGCGTGCAGCTCTGGGACTGAACGCAGGCTTGTTTCCACACCGACAACGGAGGCATGAGTCATGCAACCCGTCTTCAGCATCAAGGCCGATGGCAAGGACATCACCGCGCTGATCAACGACCGCCTGCTGCTGCTGCGCACCACCGACAAACCCGGCATGGAGTCGGATACGTTCGAGCTGCGCATCGATGCCCGCGACGGCGCCCTGGCCTTGCCGCCTCGCGGCGCGGTGCTGGAGGTGCACCTGGGGTACGCCGGGCAGCCGCTGACGCTGCTGGGACGCTTCACCGTCGATGAAGTCGAGCTATCCGGGCCGCCAGATACGCTGGTGATCCGCGGCAAGGCCAGCGACCTGTGCGGCAGTGGCAGAACCATCCGCAGCGGCAGCTGGGAGAACGTTCCGCTGCAACGCATCATCGCCGAGATTGGCGCGCGCAACGGCTGGCAGGCGATCTGCCCGGTCACCCTGAACGTGCCGCGTATCGACCAGTACAACGAATCGGACTTCAACTTCATCACCCGTCTGGCTCGTCAGTACGACTGCACTGGCAAGCTCGCCAACGGCCAGTTGCTGGTACTGCCGCGCCAGGGCGGGCAGAGCGCCAGCGGCAAGACGCTGGGGCTGGTGACACTGCGGCGCGGCGACGTCAGCCAGTGGCAGTTTCGCCTGGACGACAAGGCCACCCGCAAGGCCGTGCGCACCCGTCACCAGGACAGTGCCAGCGGTGAGCTAAAGGTGGTCGAGCTGGGCAACGACGCAGGCTCCGAGAGCCAGCGTCCTGTCCATACCGACCGCCACCTGTACCCCAATCGCGCCGCCGCCGAACAGGCTGCCCGCGCACGCTTGGCCAGCTTCAACCGCGAGACGGCCAGCGTGCGCCTGGACATGCCCGGGCGCACTGACCTGTTCGTCGAACGCAACATCGAGGTGAGTGGTTTTGTCGACGGGCTAGACGGCCAGTACCTGATCGACTCGGTCGAGCAAGTGTTCACCGGCTCTGGCTGGCGGACCACCGTGCAGTGCAACGGTGGCAAGACGGGCAAGGCCGGGAACGCGGGGCGTGCAGCGGACAAGGCCGCCACCCTCAAGGCCTAGGCCTTTTCGACAAGGAGTATCTTCATGCAATCGAGTTTCAACCCGGATGCGATCCAGGTGCTGGACGACCTGCTGAGCCCACAGGAGCTGTCCATGCTCGCCCAGCGGCTGGCCGGCCCTGTGTGGCGTTTCGGCTGGGCGCAGCACTACGGCGTATTGGATCGACCGTGCTGGCATGCCTTCATTGCCGGCAGCGCACGCGAACAACGACAGGACTGCGAGCAGGAACTGCGTGAGCGCGCCGGCTGGACGTTCCTGGCCGATTGGTGGGCCGGCTTCAAGGACAGCCATCTGCCGCAGGCAACGTTGCTTGGGGTCTACGCCAATGGCCAGACCAGCGGCCAGGACGGCCCTATCCACCGCGACAACCGCCCGGATGAGCCGGGCAAGACCCTGGTCATGTTCTGCAACGAACACTGGGCTACGGCCTGGGGCGGCGAGCTGCTGTTCTTCAACGCCGCCAAGACCGATGTAATCAAGGCCGTACTGCCCAAGCCCGGGCGAATCGTGCTTTTCGACGGACGCATTCCCCATAGCGCCAGATCGCCCACCGCAAGCTGCAATCGCTTGCGTGTGAGCCTGGCTTTCAAGACCCTCATCAAGGAGTAGATAACCATGGCTGGAACAGTCGAACTGATCGTCGGCTATGTCGACAAGGCGGCGGGCACCGGTGCAGCCGGCACGTCGCTGATCGATCAGTACAATAGCGACAAGGAGGGCTTCGCCCTGGTCAACCAGAGCACCCAGACGGTTGCGACAGTGGCTGGCGTGACTTCCATGGTCAAGCTGACAGCCGGCTTCACGCCGTTCCTGAGCGTGACCACCAACACGCTGGCCGCGACCACCGTGTTCGTCAAGATCACTGCGGAGTACCGCACCGAGCAACCGTTCAACACCGGCGATGTCATCAGTTTGGTAGGCAACGTTGCCGGCGTGGTCGGCGGTATTGCCCTGCTGGCCGGGCTCGGCCCTGCCGCGGCCTTGTTCACAGCGGTCGGTATTGGCGCCAACGTCTCGGGCATCATCACCTCCGACGTCAGGAACAACCTCTACCAGTCGCTGGTGAAACCGGTTTGGGAGCAGTATTTCAGCGCCAACTCCCAGGCCAGCTACCCCGACTACTGGGTGGCGCCGGACCTGAAACTGGCCACGCTCGCCGAGCTGGGCGCCTACTACGCCGATCGCATTGCTACCACTCACTGGGATCCGGCAACGGGGGCGGTGGCGCTGTCCAGCGACAGCCGTGCCGTCTATGACGAAGGGGCGGCGGCTGGCGGCGGGGGAGGGGGCTATGTCGAAGGAGGCAGCTCCGGTACGGCGCCTGTGGTCTACCCTGATCTGCCGGACGCCTGGATCGATATCGGTCCGATCGAGATCGTGAACCCGGGTGATGTGTACCTGGGCAGCGATCAATACCACCGCTGAGGTTCGTGGTAGGGTTGCGCTCCAGCCCAACGGTCATCGATAACGGACATATGGCTTCACTCGCCTCTCAGCTTTCTGCACTCACGCCCCGCCAGCGTTTCATCGTCCTGCTGCTCCTGGCGATCTGTTTCCTTGCTTTCGCCGCGATCTACGCGCGGGGATATCGCGACGATCCTGCGTCGGATGACACCAGGCTGTTCACGCTCGACGGTCGACTGACGACCCACCCACAAGTCTGGAAGCCCCAGCCCGAGCTGGTCAACTTTGGTGTGGCCTACGACCTGGACGGTCAGCGTCGGCAGCAAGGTCTGTATGCTTATCGCAGTGCGTTCGAGCAGGCGGGAATCGGTATGGGCACTGTGCTCAGGCTGACCGTGGAAGGCTCCGGGCGGGTGCGAGCCCTGGCCAGTGAAGAGGGTCGTATTCTGTTCGACGACCGGCTGAACCAACAGGTCATCGAGTGGAACAACACTTCGATCCGCCGCGGTGTAATCGTCAGTGGCGTCATGTCGGCTGCAGCGCTGGCCTTCGCGCTGCTGACCGGTTGGCGCCACCGGCGGCGCATTTTTTCCCGGGGCGGTGCTGCCGAAGGCTGACGTCTTGCACCGATTCTCTGCGCCATTATCCAGGACGCAGTCCACAACCCACTCCCAACCCAGGCATTGCCTGGGTTTTTTTTGCTTGCCAGGGAGGTTCTGCATGCTCACCGAGCGGCAACTCATTCAGATCTATCCGCTCGCCGGCCAGCGTGCCGGCGCGTTTCTCACACCTCTCAACGACGCCATGGCCCGTTGGGAAATCGACCATCCCAAGCGCATCGCCGCCTTTCTCGCCCAGGTCGGTCATGAGTCCGGCCAGTTACGCTATGTGAAGGAACTGGGCAGCGACCGCTACCTTTCACGCTACGACACCGGCCCACTGGCCCTGCGCCTGGGCAACACCCCTGAGGCTGACGGCGATGGCCAGCTGTATTGCGGTCGCGGCCTGATTCAGGTCACCGGGCGTAACAACTACCAGGCCTGCAGCCGTGCGCTGTTCGGTGATGAGCGGTTGCTGGCGCAACCCCAGCTTCTCGAGCAGCCGCGCTGGGCCTGCGAGTCGGCGGCCTGGTTCTGGCAGTCGCGCGGGCTCAATGCCCTGGCCGATCGTGGTGAATTCAACCGTATCACCCGGCATATCAACGGTGGGCTCAATGGCCTGGATGAGCGCCTCAAGCTCTGGGCCAGGGCCCGGGAGGTCTTGTGCTGAGCCGTTGGCAGCTCTGCGCATGCCTGGCGCTGATGCTGCTGTCGGCGGCACTGGCCTGGCAGGCCCAGGCCTGGCGCTACGAGCGTCTGTTCGCCGAGTCGGACGAGCTCCAGGCGCGCCAGCGAGTGGAGCAGGCCGAGGTGCTCAACGAGCAACTGCGCAGCGAGCGCGAGCAGCGCCAGGCGCTTGAGCGACGCCTGCATGACAGCGAGTCCAACCATTTCCAGGAGCTTACCGATGCGCAACAGAATCAGGCTCGGCTGCGTGATCGCCTTGCTACTGCCGATCTGCGCCTGTCGGTCCTGGTCGAGCGTGACGCCGCCTGTTCCACAATGCCTGCCGCCACCGGCGCCGGCGGCGTGGATCATGGCGCCTTACGCGCCCGACTTGACCCGGCGCATGCTCGACGAATTATCGCCATTACCGACGACGGCGACCGGGGGCTGATCGCCCTGCGTGCCTGCCAGGCGTATATCCGCGCGCTGGCGCCGTGAATCCTTGCCTGGGGGGATGAGGGTGGTAGGGTAGTGCGCAGTCACGCAAGGAGCCTGTCATGGACCCGATCACCGTACTTTCTACCCGCCTGGGCGAACACCTGCGCCGTTTCAATGCGCAGGTGACCACCGCCGAGTCCTGCACCGGCGGGGGCATCGCCGAGGCGATCACCCGTATTCCCGGCAGTTCGGCCTGGTTCGAGGCCGGCTACGTCACCTACTCCAACACCCAGAAGACCCGGCAGCTTGGCGTCCCCGAGGCACTGTTCACCCAGGTTGGCGCAGTCAGCCAGGAGGTGGTCGAGGCCATGGTTCGTGGTGCCCAGGCCGCCAGCGGCGCGCGTTTTGCCGTGGCGGTCAGTGGTGTCGCCGGGCCGGATGGCGGCTCGCCGGCCAAGCCGGTGGGCACTGTATGGCTGGCCTGGGGCGATGGAGGCCGTGTTATCAGCGAGCGCCGTCACTTCGATGGCGACCGCGAGGCGGTGCGCCGACAGACGGTGATCGCTGCGTTAGACGGCTTGTTACAGCTTGGTGCCGAGTAAATCGCTCGACGGGGGTTTGCGGAAACGAATCCCTGTGGAATAATACTGGCTACTTATACAGGTATTCCGGCCATCAGGGCCACGTCGAACACGTGAGGATTTCAATGGACGACAACAAGAAGCGCGCCTTGGCTGCGGCCCTGGGTCAGATCGAACGCCAATTCGGCAAGGGCGCAGTCATGCGCATGGGCGATCACGAGCGCCAGGCTATTCCAGCCATCTCCACCGGCTCGCTGGGCCTGGACATCGCCCTCGGCATCGGCGGCCTGCCAAAGGGCCGTATCGTCGAGATCTACGGCCCGGAATCCTCGGGCAAGACCACGCTGACCCTGTCGGTCATCGCCGAAGCCCAGAAGAACGGCGCCACCTGCGCCTTCGTCGACGCCGAGCATGCCCTCGACCCTGAGTACGCTGGCAAGCTGGGCGTCAACGTCGATGACCTGCTGGTCTCGCAGCCAGACACCGGCGAACAGGCCCTGGAAATCACCGACATGCTGGTGCGTTCCAACGCTGTCGACGTGATCATCGTCGACTCCGTGGCGGCCCTGGTACCCAAGGCCGAGATCGAAGGCGAAATGGGTGACATGCACGTCGGCCTGCAGGCCCGTCTGATGTCCCAGGCGCTGCGAAAGATCACCGGTAACATCAAGAACGCCAACTGCCTGGTCATCTTCATCAACCAGATCCGTATGAAGATCGGCGTGATGTTCGGTAGCCCGGAAACCACCACCGGCGGTAACGCCCTGAAGTTCTACGCCTCGGTCCGTCTGGATATCCGTCGTACTGGCGCGGTGAAGGAAGGCGACGAAGTGGTCGGTAGCGAAACGCGCGTCAAGATCGTCAAGAACAAGGTTTCGCCACCCTTCCGTCAGGCCGAGTTCCAGATTCTCTACGGCAAAGGTATCTACCGTAACGGCGAGATCATCGACTTGGGCGTCTCTCAAGGCTTGGTCGAGAAGTCCGGCGCCTGGTACAGCTACCAGGGCAACAAGATCGGCCAAGGCAAGGCTAACGCCGCCAAGTACTTGCAAGAGAACCCGGCCATCGGTTCGGAAATCGAGAAGCAGATTCGTGAGAAGCTGCTGACCTCCGGCGCTGTCGCCGCGGCTGCCAAGGCTGCCGCCGCCGAAGCTGATGCCGACGATATGGCTGATGCTGAAGCCGGTTATTGATATCGCTGGTTGATCGCACATGTCGTCCGTCGTACTCGACACCCCCGTCGCCGTTCGGCGGACAGCCATGGACCTGCTTGCGCGCCGCGAGCACGGTCGTGTCGAGCTGACTCGCAAGCTGCGTCAGCGCGGCGCCACGGATGAGCTGATCGAGCCCGCGCTTGATCGGCTTGCCGAGGAAGGCCTGCTCAGTGAGGCCCGCTATCTGGAGAGCTTCATCTCCTACCGTTCCAACGCCGGTTATGGTCCAGCGCGTATTCGTGAAGACCTGAGCCAGCGAGGGTTGAACCGTGGCGATATCGATCAGGCACTGCGCGAAAGCGGTGTAGATTGGTCAGCCCGCTTACGGGACGTCTGGCAGCGCAAGTTCGCCGGGCAACGCCCTCAGGATCCTCGCAGCCGAGCGCAGCAAACACGCTTTCTCGCCTACCGTGGTTTTTCCATGGACATGATCGGGCGACTGCTCAGCGGGCGCGATCTCGACGATTGACGGCCAGTGCGGCTGACATGGCAGACATCTGCCAGGTCAGCCGCACTGGCCGTTTTTCGTTCAACTGACTTTCAACGCTTCCCGGGCATGTTGCGTCGTGTGCATCGGTTGGGGTTTGGCCCAGTTTTCCGGCAGGTTGATGAAGTCCACCAGTTCACGCAGGCGTCCCTGGTCACGGCCGTTGAAGGCGAAGGTCAGGCGGGTCAGGTGGTTGAAGTCGCCGACTTCATGTTCTGCGCTGCTGTCGGCTTGCTGATGGTATTTGCCACTCAGGCGCAGGTCGGCGAAGCCCTCCTGAATGTCGTATAGCGCCGCCTCGCTGAGGGGGTGCAGCATCCGGATCACGAACTGGTTCTTCAACCAGCGACTGGAGTGGTAATTGCTGTAGAACTGGTTGATTTCCTCCACTGCCTCGTCAGCGCTGTGTACCAGACGTACCAGTTTCAGGTCGCTGGGGAGTATGTAGCGGTTCTCTTCCAATTGACGGCTGATGAAGCTCAGTGCGTCCTGCCAGAAACTCCCGCCAGGCGAGTCGAGCAACACCACCGGTACCAGAGGGCTTTTACCCGTCTGGATCAGGGTCAGCACTTCGAGTGCCTCGTCGAGGGTGCCAAAACCACCCGGGCAGAGCACCAACGCGTCAGCTTCCTTGACGAAGAACAGCTTGCGGATGAAGAAGAAGTGGAAGGGCAGCAGTTGATCGGTGCCATCCACCGTTGCGTTGGCATGCTGCTCGAAGGGCAAGGTGATGTTGAAACCCAGGCTGTTTGCTGCTCCGGCGCCTTCGTGGGCAGCGGCCATGATGCCGCCTCCGGCCCCGGTGATGACCATCAGGTCGGAGCGGGCGAGGCTGGCGCCCAGCTCTCGGGCCAGGGCATACATCGGGTGTTCCTGAGGCGTGCGCGCCGAGCCGAATACAGTGACTTTGCGTCGCCCCTTGTAGCGTTCGAGGGTGCGGAAGGAGTGGTCCAGTTCGCGCAGGGCCTGCAAGGTGATCTTGGCATTCCATCGGTTGGCGTCGTCGAAGGCCATGCGCAGGATGGTCAGCATCATGTCGCGGTAGAGCGGCAGGTTGGGGCTGTCCGGTGCCACCAGTTGCAGTTGTTCATCAATCTTGTTCAGGTCGATCCCCTGTTCCCTGAAATGATCGGACAGACGTTCATTCGGTAGGTAAGGCATTCAGCGTCTCCTTCTGCAGCAAAACCTCTGACCGGGTCGATGGGGTGTCCCGGCCGCGACACTGCGTGTGTCGCTGGCTGCTGTCGCTCGAGTGTGCATCTCGAGCATTGCAGTAGGCCTTCAAGGCCGTGATGCAGTGGCGTGAGTCCATCTTGTCTTTTGTCGTTGCGGGTCCGGCAACGTCGTGGCGCGGCAATCTCCTGTGCTTGCCGCTGACGCGTGCTCTTCGCTTTCAATCTAGACGCTGGCGAGCGATCCTGCCGGTTTGCGGCTGCAAACCGTTCGTCTGATAGGATCCAATCGGTGCAGGGGTTTGATTAACTGAAAGACAACGGCGCGATGCAGGGAGGTCGCGGTATGCATCGGTTGGTCATTGAGGTGGACTTGCAGTTGTATGAACTGCTCAGGCGTGCAGCCCAGGACCATCAATTGAGCCTGGAGGGCGAGTGCCTGCGCAGGTTGCAAGGCGCCGACAGGCAATCACGTTACCTTCAGGCCTTGCTGGCGGATCTGCGCGCCGATGAGGAGCAACGGCGCGCCAGCGACGATCAGGTCGCCTGAATCACTTCTTCTTGTTGCCGGCCGTGCAGCTGGCAGCATCGAACGCCTGGTCCATGACCGGCTGGTTGGTCTTGTAGACGGTGAAGCGGTAGACCATTACCGCGCCCTTGGTCATCAGTTGGCGGTAGCCGGTGTTGCGGCAGACGCTGTCGCCCAGCTGGCTGCGCACCAGCGCCGGGTTTTCCAGCATGCGCTGGGCATGTTCTTCGCGCACGCTCAGGTGATTGACCAGCGCCTTGCCCTTCTCGACGGTGTATCCCTGATCGAGGATGTCTTCGTTGACGGCGCGTGGCGTGCCGACGCTGCTCTCCTTGGCAACCTTCTGCAGCATCTGGTTCAGCTCGTAGTCCTGCTTGGACGCCGCATTGGCTGCGAGCGGCAGGGCGAGCAGCAGGCTCAGGGTCGGGACGATAAGACGCAGCATGAATCTCTCCTGGTTCGGTAACTGGCGCTTTGACCTGCGCCTTCTGGCGGCGTTCCATGAACGCGTCGCTCAACGGGCGCAGCGGTCGCCAAAGGCGCGATTATAAGGGAGCGCGCTTGTAGCCTGCACGGCAATCCTGTGGCTGCTCTGGTAGACTCACGTCTTTGTTCCCCGCCGAGTTGTCGCAGTGTCCATCCCATTCCTGTCCACAGGCTTGCAGCCATGAGCCATGCGGTAGCGCGCCTGCGCGCCGAGCGTCTGGCGCGCAGCAACAAACCTTTCGTCGCCCGCGGTTCGCGCGCTGATCGCTGCCCGGACTGCCGGGTGATCGCCAGCCATTGCCTGTGCGCCTGGAAGCCTCGGGTCGACGCCCGGGCCGGCATGTGTCTGGTGATGCACGACACCGAGCCATTGAAGCCGACCAACACCGGCTGGCTGATCGCCGATCTGATCGAAGATACCTGGGCCTTCGGCTGGCAGCGCACCGATGTCGACGCGCGTTTGCTGGCGCTGCTCGAACAACCCCAGTGGCAGCCCTATATCGTCTTCCCTGGTGAGTTCGTCGCACCGGAGCGGGTGGTCAACAAGGTGGTGTGCGAGCCTGGCAAGCGGCCGCTGTTCATCCTGCTCGACGCTACCTGGACCGAAGCGCGCAAGATGTTTCGCAAGAGTCCGTACCTGGATCGCTTCCCGGTGCTGAGCCTGGAGGCCGAGCAGATGTCGCGCTACCGCCTGCGCCGCTCCAAGCGTGACGATCATTTCTGCACCGCGGAAGTGGCGGCCATGTGTCTGGACCTGGCCGGCGACAACCGTGCCTCCCAAGCGCTGGATGCCTACCTCGACGTGTTCAGCCTGCATTACCTCAGCGGCAAGCGACACCTGGCACTGGACGACCAGGATGAGCCGCATCAACGCTTGCATACCTTCCTATAGTCCAAGGGGCAAGCGAGCCGGATTGGTTCATACTGTCGAGCAGGTCGCCAGGGTGGGCGAGGCCGCCGGGCAATTGGCTTGACCACCCGGACGGTGCTCGGCATCCTTGGCGCCGATTCGGCCACGACGCAGCCGCCATCCCAGGCTGCGGTCGTGCCCTTGCCGCAGGCGGCGCCGTCGCCCGCGCCTTGAGTTGCCCGCCAGGCACAGGCCCCGTACCCCGCAGCGCCTGGCACAGAACAGGACCCCTGGATCGATGGCTACATATGAAATCCTGATTGCCGATGACCATCCGCTGTTCCGTAGCGCCTTGCGCCAAGCCGTGACCCTCGGCCTCGGGCAGGACGTACGGCTGGTGGAGGTGGCAAGCATCGCCGAACTGGAAACACGCCTGACCGAGAAATCCGACTGGGACCTGGTCCTGCTCGACTTGAACATGCCGGGGGCCTATGGCTTCTCCGGTCTGGTCCTGCTGCGCGGGCAGTATCCGCAGATTCCGGTGGTGATGGTGTCGGCGCAGGAAGAGGCGGCCGTGGTGGTCAAGTCCCGCGAGTTCGGGGCCAGCGGTTTCATTCCCAAGTCCAGCCCGCTGGAAACCATCCAGGACGCCGTGCGCAAGGTGCTCGATGGCGAAGTGTGGTGGCCGCCGCAGGCGTTCGAAAAGGTTGATGTGTCGGCCGAGGCCAAGGCCGCCAGCGAGGGGCTTGCGAGCCTGACGCCGCAGCAGTTCCGGGTACTGACCATGGTTTGCGAGGGTTTGCTGAACAAGCAGATCGCCTACGAGCTGAGCGTCTCGGAGGCGACCATCAAGGCCCACGTCACTGCGATCTTCCGCAAGCTGGGCGTTCGCACCCGGACCCAGGCGGCCTTGCTGCTGCAACAACTTGAATCGGTTTCAGCTAACTGAGCCTCGCGGCTTCACGCTTTTTTGACCCAGGCTGGACTAGCCTGCAGGCCTTTTCCAGGTGAATTGACTCACATGTCGCCATTCAAGGGCCAGACCGGCCTGAAACGCATCTTCAATGCCGCCGGCTATTCGCTGGACGGCCTGCGCGCCGCCTTCAAGGGCGAGGCTGCCTTCCGCCAACTGGTGCTGCTCAACGTGCTGCTGATCCCGACTGCCTTCTGGTTGCCGGTCAGCCGCGGCGAGCGTGCGATCCTGATCGCCGTGTGCCTGCTGGGGCTGATCGTCGAGCTGCTCAACTCGGCGGTCGAGGCTGCCATCGACCGCATCTCGCTGGAGCGTCACCCCTTGTCGAAGAACGCCAAGGACATGGGCAGTGCCGCGCAGTTGGTGGCAATGAGCATGGTGGCGCTGGTCTGGGGCGTGATCCTGCTCGGCTAGCGCTTAGGCGATGGCCGGCAGCACGATCTCGTCGCTGCGCTGCACCCCCGCAGTAAAGCTGCGGCACAGCTCGAGAAACTCACGCATGGCCGAGGTCTGGTACTTCTGCTTGTGCCAGATGAAGTAAAACTGCCGCAGCAGATCCAGCTCCGGTGTTTCCACCGCCACCAGGCTGCCGCGCCTGAAAGCGTCGCGCAACGCGAGGCGTGAAATGCAGCCGATCCCCAGACCCGACTCCACGGCGCGTTTGATCGCTTCCGTATGTTCGAGCTCCAGACGGATGTTCAGGTTGGCGCGGTGGTGGCGCATGGCCTGGTCAAAGGTCAGGCGGGTGCCTGAGCCTTGTTCGCGCAAGATCCACGCCTCCTGGGACAAGGCCTCGATATTGGCGCGGCCGACCTTGGCCAGGGGGTGTTGCGGGGCGCAGAACACCACCAGTTCGTCCTCGACCCAGGGTTGCACCTCCAGGTCAGGGTGGTTGCAGTCACCCTCGATAAGACCCAGGTCAATTTCGTAGTGGGCTACCTGTTGCACAATGTGCGCCGTATTCTGCACGTGCAGCTTGACCTGGCTTTCCGGGTGCACCTGCATGAAGCTGCCGATCAGCAGCGTTGCCAGGTAGTTGCCGATGGTCAGGGTGGCACCGACGGCGAGCGAGCCGAAGCCGGACTTGCCGTTGAGCAGGTCTTCGATTTCCTTGGCCTGGTCGAGCAGGGCTACTGCTTGGGGCAGCAACTGATGGCCCAGGGCGTTGAGGCTCAGGCGCTTGCCGGCGCGATCGAACAGCTGGCAGCTGGACTGGCGCTCCAGTTCGGTGATGGAAGTACTGGCCGCCGACTGCGAAAGGGCCAGTACATTGGCCGCTCGCGATACGCTTTGATGCTGGGCGACGGCGACGAAGACTTGAAGCTGGCGGAGAGTGAATCGCATATCTATATAACCGATAAGTCATATCTTGATAATTCAGTTAACAGATATTCTCGCTGCCCCTAAACTATCGCGCAACTGCGCGTCTTGCGCGCGCCGCGTTTTTCTTCAGGAGCCCCATTAGATGAGCAACATGAACCACGAACGTGTCCTCAGTGTGCATCACTGGAACGACACCCTGTTCAGCTTCAAGTGCACCCGCGATCCGGGCCTGCGCTTCGAGAACGGTCAGTTCGTGATGATCGGCCTGCAGCAGGAAAGCGGCCGTCCGCTCATGCGTGCCTATTCGATCGCTTCGCCGAACTGGGAAGAGCATCTGGAGTTCTTCAGCATCAAGGTGCCGGACGGTCCGCTGACCTCCCAGCTGCAGCACCTGAAGGAAGGCGACGAGATCATCATCAGCAAGAAACCGACCGGCACCCTGGTGCTGGACGACCTGAACCCAGGCAAGCACCTGTACCTGCTGAGCACCGGTACTGGCCTTGCGCCGTTCATGAGCGTGATCCAGGACCCGGAAACCTACGAGCGTTTTGAAAAGGTGATCCTGGTCCATGGCGTGCGCTACGTGAACGAAGTCGCCTACCGCGAGTTCATCACCGAGCACCTGCCACAGAATGAATTCTTCGGCGAAGCGGTGCGTGAGAAGCTGATTTACTACCCGACCGTGACCCGCGAGCCGTTCGAGAACCAGGGCCGTCTGACCGATCTGATGCGCAGCGGCAAGCTGTTCAGCGACATCGGCCTGCCACCGATCAACCCGCAGGACGATCGTGCGATGATCTGCGGCAGCCCGAGCATGCTCGACGAGACCAGCGAAGTACTCGACAGCTTCGGCCTGAAGATCTCTGCGCGTATGCGTGAGCCGGGTGATTACCTGATCGAGCGCGCATTCGTCGAGAAGTAAGGCGAATTGCGGCATAAAAAAACGCAGACTTGGGTCTGCGTTTTTTTATGCCTGGAAAGTGTGAATTCAGGCTTCGCGTGCAACCTCCAGCACCCGGATCACCTCCGGCTGCGGATAATGCCAGCGCACCTGCACATCCCAGAACTTCACTCCGTAGAGTCGTTCCGGCGCTGGCACCTGATAGGCCGGGCGTGGATCCTGGGCCAGGCACTGTTCGATGAGTTCCACCAGTGGTTCTGCCAGGCGCAGAGCGTGCTCGTGGGCCTGGTGCAAGGCGCTATCGCTCCACTGCACGTTGATCGGCAGTGGCGCATCGCTGGCCATCTGGTTGATGGCATTGTCGATGCTGTCGGCGTAGGGCACGTAGGGTTTGATATCCAGCACTGGCGTACCGTCCAGCAGGTCGATGCCAGACAGGAGCAGACGCCCGGGCTCTACAGCTTCAAGGCGCACCACCGACTGGCCGATCCCGTTGGGGCGATGGGTGGCACGCGTGGCGAACACGCCCATGCTCTTGTTGCCGCCCAGGCGCGGCGGGCGCACCTTCAGCCGGGGCCTTTCCTCCAGTGCTTGGTGGAACAGGAACAGCAGCCACACGTGGCTGACCTGCTCCAGGCCCTGTACCGCGTCGCCCTGGTCGAACGGCGGCAGCAACTCCAGCACGCCGCGTGCCGCGGGCGCCAGGCGGGGCTGGCGGGGGATGGCGAACTTCTCCTTGAAGCAGGAGCGGACGATGCCGACCGGTGTGACGCTGTGCTGCATGATCGGCTCAGCCACGCACGCGAAGGGTCAGGCCCTTGAGGAAGTTGCGCAGCAGCTGGTCCTGGCAGGGACGGTAGTTGTCATGGCCGACCTTGCGAAACAGCGCGCTGAGTTCGGGCTTGGACACCGGGAAATTGACCGATTTGAGGATCGCGTGCAGGTCGTCTTCCTTGAGTTCGAAAGCCACCCGCAGTTTCTTCAGCACGGTGTTGTTGGTCACCGGCAGCTCGACGGGCTGGGGCGCACGGTTGTCGTCCTTGCCACGGCGGTGGATCACCAGGCCATCGAGGAAATGCGCCATGACGCGCTCCGGGCAACGCACATAGCCGGCTTCGTCTTCCTTCTTGATATAGCCGGCAAGCACCACCGGGTTCACTTCAAGGCCGGACAGGGCGATGATTTCGGCCATCTTGGCGTCGTTCACCTTGAGCATGTAGCGCAGGCTGCGCAGGACATCGTTGTGGTTCATGTGACTCGAATCCTTTTCTGAGCCGCACCTTGCGGCGCGGCGGTATCGCTTAGAAGCGTTCGCTGCCGGACAGGTAGCGCCATTGGCCCAGGGGCAGCTTGCCCATCGACACGCCACCCAGGCGAATGCGGCGCATGCCGAGCAGTTCCAGGCGCAGGTAGGCGCAGATTTCGGAGATTTGCCCGGGCTGCGGGTTCTTCAGGGCCAGGCGCAGGTGAGTTTCGTTCTGCCAACTGGCTTTGGCCCGGGGCAGTTCCCGGTCATTGCGGGTCGCACCACGGGCCAGGCGCTCCAGGGCCTGGGGCGTGGTTTCGCCGCGCACCTCGAGGATGTACTCCTGTTCCAGACGGCGCAGGTCGGCGTCGATCTTGCGGGTGACACGCCAGTCCTGGCTGAATACCTGCAGGCCACTGGCGCCGCGTTCGAGCGGGGCGGGGCAGGTCAATCTGGCGAAGTGCCCGTGCAGGGGGCGCACGCCTTCGCGGTGGGTTTCGCTGAGGCTGGCCATGTTCATGCTGGCGCGGGCAGTTTCACTGTCCTGGCCCTTGGGCTGGTTGAGCAGCAAGGTAACCGGCTCCAGTGTTTCGGCACGTGCCCCCGGGAGCAGTTCGACACGCTGGGTTTCAACCTTGAACTGCGGTTGCTCGACCACCACGCCATCGACCGTGACCCAGCCCCCTTCGATGTACAGTTCGGCCTCGCGGCGTGAGCAGCCGAGCTGTTCGATGAGGCGTTTGGACAGGCGGACGGGTTCGGACATGAGCTGAGGGTTCGCAGGGCAGGGAAAGGTGCTTATTGTACCTGCCCGTGCCGTGTTGCGGCTGCGAATCTGCGCCGGTCGGGCCATTTCAGGCGCGGCTGACGGGCCGTGCCTACCGCGGTGCGCGGATCAGTCGCATGTGCAGCAGTGGATAGGGTTGTCCGAGGCCATCGGTTTCCGAGCGTCCCGCCACTTCGAAGCCCTCGTGCAGGTAGAAACCCAGCGCCTGAAGGTTCTGTTCGTTGACGTCCAGACGTTCGGCGTTGAGCTCCTCGATGGCATGGCGCAGCAGACGCTTGCCAACCCCCAGGCCGCGTTGTTCGGGGGCGACGAAGAGCATGTCGACGCGGCCGTTGGCGACACCGGCAAAGCCGAGGATCCTGCGTTGGGCGTCCCGGCAACAGATCAGCATCACGGCATCCAGGTAGCGGCGCAGCACGTGATCGCGCAGCAGCACGATATAGGCGTCAGGGAGAAAATCATGGGTGGCGCGCACCGACGCTTCCCAGATACGGACCAGTTCGGGGTAGTCGCTGTAGTGGGGGGTATGCAGCGTCAGGGGCAAGGACATTCTGTATTCCTCGGGTAGTGAGGAAAACATAGATGCTTGATGACAGTTTTGCGGAGTTTTTCTTCAAAGCTTGCCCCTTCTCGGCGTGTGGCCGCGAAGGGGCGGGGCTTGCGTCTCGATCAGACCGGTTCGGCCCACATGTCGTATTCGTCGGCATCGACAATACGGCAACGTACCTTGTCGCCCGGCTTGAAGCCGTGGTCACCGTCGATGAAAACGCTGCCGTCGATTTCCGGCGCGTCGAAGAAGCTGCGGCCTACCGAACCCTGCTCCTCGACTTCGTCGATCAGTACCTCGATCTCCTTGCCGATACGCAGTTGCAGGCGTGCGCTGCTGATCGCCTGCTGGTGGGCCATGAAACGGTCCCAGCGATCCTGCTTGACGTCATCCGGGACTTCTTCCAGGCCCATGTCGTTGGCTGGGGCGCCTTCGACCGGCGAGTACTGGAAGCAGCCGACGCGGTCGAGCTGGGCTTCGGTCAGCCAGTCGAGCAGGTATTGGAAGTCTTCTTCGGTCTCGCCGGGGAAGCCGACGATGAAGGTCGAGCGGATCACCAGTTCCGGGCACTGCTCGCGCCAGTTCTTGATGCGCGCCAGGGTACGGTCCTCGAAGGCCGGGCGTTTCATGGCCTTGAGCACCTTGGGGCTGGCGTGCTGGAACGGGATGTCCAGGTACGGCAGGATCTTGCCGGCGGCCATCAGCGGGATCACGTCATCGACGTTGGGGTAGGGGTAGACATAGTGCAGGCGCACCCAGGCGCCCAGGCTGCTCAGGGCTTCGCACAGCTCGAGCATGCGGGTCTTGACCGGGCGACCGTTCCAGAAGTCGGTCTTGTACTTGACGTCGACGCCATAGGCGCTGGTGTCCTGGGAAATCACCAGGATCTCCTTGACGCCAGCCTTGACCAGGCGCTCGGCCTCGCTCAGCACTTCGCCGACCGGACGGCTGACCAGCTTGCCGCGCATCGACGGGATGATGCAGAAGCTGCAACTGTGGTTGCAGCCTTCGGAAATCTTCAGGTAGGCGTAGTGGCGCGGGGTCAGCTTGACGCCCTGCGGCGGCACCAGGTCGATCAGTGGGTTGTGGTCCTGGCGCGGTGGCACCACCTCGTGCACGGCATTGACCACCTGCTCGTACTGCTGTGGGCCGGTGACCGACAGCACGCTGGGGTGCACGTCACGGATGGCGCCTTCCTCGACACCCATGCAGCCGGTGACGATGACCTTGCCGTTTTCCTTGATCGCTTCGCCGATCACTTCCAGCGACTCGGCCTTGGCACTGTCGATGAAGCCGCAGGTGTTGACCACCACCACGTCGGCGTCTTCGTAGGTCGGAACGACTTCATAGCCTTCCATGCGCAGTTGGGTGAGGATGCGCTCGGAGTCGACCAGGGCTTTTGGGCAGCCCAGGGAGACAAAGCCGACCTTCGGCGTGGCGGGAGTGGTGGACATGACTAACCTCGGTATTGAAACAGGTCGCGCCTGCCAGTGGCGGCGTGATCCGGGCGGGCGTTTTTGGCGCCTCTGATCAAAAAGTGCGCAATTCTAGCGAGCGCAAGGTCGCTTGACCAGCAGAAAAGCGACGAGCGCTGCGCTATGCTTCGCGCCGTTGTGTCCGGGTAGCAATGATAGCCGGATGACGACAGCGGTCCGGGCGCTGCGAGCATGCCGTCCGGTGCGAATACTATCGGCCCCGAAGGGCCGTCTGCGGGAGTGGTCGATGGTTCAGGCAAGCAGTCACGCCGAGGGCGGGCATGGGGCGGCACGCCCTTTGGGCCTGCTGGTGGCAGCTGTGGGGGTGGTCTATGGCGATATCGGCACCAGCCCGTTGTATACCCTTAAGGAAGTCTTTACCGGCGGTTATGGCGTACAGGTCGACCACGACGGGGTGCTGGGCATCCTGTCGCTGATTCTCTGGTCGCTGCTGTGGGTCGTGTCGTTCAAGTACGTGATGTTCATCCTGCGCGCCGACAACCAGGGCGAGGGCGGCACCATGGCGCTCACCGCGCTGGCGCGGCGTGCCACGGCGGGGCATCCGCGGCTGCGCATGCTGATGGTCGGCTGTGGGCTGGTCGGCGCCTCGCTGTTCTATGGCGACAGCATGATCACCCCGGCAGTCTCGGTGCTGTCGGCGGTCGAGGGCATGGGGCTGGCGTTCGATGGCATCGACCACTGGGTGGTGCCGATCTCGCTGGTAGTGCTGGTGGTACTGTTTCTGGTGCAGAAGCATGGCACCGAGAAGATCGGCAAGGCCTTTGGCCCGATCATGGTTGCCTGGTTCCTCGTGCTGGCTGCGCTCGGGGTGCATGGCATCCAGCAGAGCCCGGAAGTGCTCAAGGCGTTCAATCCCGGGTGGGCGTTGAACTTCTTCATCGTCCATCCCGGAATGGGCGTGGCGATTCTCGGTGCGGTGGTGCTTGCGCTGACCGGCGCCGAGGCGCTGTACGCCGATATGGGCCACTTCGGGCGCAAGCCGATCGCCCGTGCCTGGTTTGCCCTGGTGCTGCCAGCGTTGGTGCTCAACTACTTCGGCCAGGGCGCGATGCTGTTGCAAAACCCCGAGGCTGCGCGCAACCCCTTCTATCTGCTGGCACCAAGCTGGGCACTGCTGCCGCTGGTGGGGCTGGCGACCATGGCCACGGTGATCGCCTCCCAGGCGGTGATTTCCGGTGCCTTCTCCCTGACCCGCCAGGCCATCCAGCTGGGCTACGTGCCGCGCATGCAGATCCAGCACACCTCCAGTGACGAGCAGGGGCAGATCTACATCGGTGCAGTGAACTGGACCCTGATGGTCGGCGTCGTGCTGCTGGTGATTGGCTTCGAGTCTTCCGGTGCCCTGGCGGCGGCCTATGGGGTGGCGGTGACCGGCACCATGCTCATGACCACTATCCTGGTCGCCGCAGTGATGCTGCTGCTGTGGAAGTGGCCACCGGTGCTGGCAGTCCCGCTGCTGGTGGGGTTCCTGTTGGTGGACGGGCTGTTCTTCGCCGCCAACGTGCCGAAGATCGTGCAGGGTGGTGCTTTCCCGGTACTGGCGGGGATCGTCTTGTTCGTGCTGATGAGCACCTGGAAGCGTGGCAAGCAGATTCTCGTCGAGCGTATCGATGAGGGGGGGCTGCCGTTGCCGGTGTTCATCAGCAGCATTCGTGTGCAGCCACCGCATCGTGTCGAGGGGACAGCAGTGTTCCTCACGGCGCGTGCCGATGCGGTGCCCCATGCGTTGTTGCACAACATGCTGCACAACCAGGTGCTGCACAGCCAGGTCGTACTGTTGACGGTGGTCAGCGAGGATCGGCCGCGGGTGCCGGAGTCGGAGCGTTTCGAGGTCGAGGCCTATGGCGACGGGTTCTTCCGCGTATTGCTGCACTTTGGCTTCATGGATGAACCGGACGTACCCGCGGCACTGCGGCTGTGCCATCTGGAAGAGCTGGATTTCAGCCCAATGCGCACCACCTACTTCCTCAGCCGCGAGACGGTGATCGCCTCGCGCCTGGAAGGCATGTCGCGCTGGCGCGGGAACCTGTTCGCGTTCCTGCTGAAGAATGCCAACGGCAACCTGCGCTTCTTCAACCTGCCGCTGAACCGAGTGATCGAGCTGGGAACCCAGGTCGAGATCTGACTCAAATAACAAGGGCCGCATTGCGGCCCTTGTTGTTCTTACTGCTCTGCGACGTTCGACTTGCCCTGACGGGTTTCGATCTCACCGATCAGGCGCTTGGCCAGCGCCGGGTAGTTCTCGTCGAAGTGATGGCCGCCTGGCAGCTTCATGCGCTCGCCGACGGCCGTCTTGTCGGTGCAGCCGCTCTCGTCGGTTTCTTCCACACCATAGATGCACACCACCTTGGCGGCAGGCAGCTTGGCCATCTCCGGCCCGGTCGGGGCCTCCTGGCCTTCCTTGCCCAGCCAGCCTTCCACTTCGATCTCGAAGCTGCCACTGCGGGCGAAGGCCAGCAGGATCACCGCGTCGATGCGCTTCTGGTCGGCTTCCGGCAGGCGATTGTAGATGGCCGGCAGGACATCGGCACCGAACGAATAGCCGGTCAGCACGAAGCGCTTGGTGCCCCATTTCTGACGATAGTGCTGCATCAGCTCCGACAGGTCGGCAGCGCTCTGTTCAGGCGTCTTGTGCTGCCAGTAGTAGCGCAGGGTGTCGATGCCGACCACCGGGTAGCCGAGCTTGGCCATCTCGCCCGCCACGTCGCGGTCCAGGTCGCGCCAGCCGCCGTCACCGGAGAGGAACAGGGTGACGGTGTCGGTGGTCTGGCCGGCTGGCACTTCCACCACGGGAATCGCCAGGGCGTTACCGTCGCGACCGACCAGGGCCTGGGTCAGTTGGGCCTTGAGCACCTGCGGCAGGTGAATGTCATAGTCGCTGATGCTGGTTTCGGCGTTGGCCTGGTCGCGCACGAAGGCAGCGCTGGCATCGTCGGGGTTGTCGTTCCAGGCCACGTTCCAGTGACCGTGGGCAGCGGTTTTGGGCAGCTCGACCTTGCAGTCTGGCTGTTCGAGGTTGAAGTCGACCGAGATGGCCCGGGCCTTGTCGTCGTTCTGCCCGGCCAGCCAGCGCCAGGCCTGCGAGGCGCCTGGCCCGATGCCGGCAACCAGGGTCGGCTTGCCGGAGAGCTTGCCCATGGCCTGGTCCAGCGCCACCTGCTGCTTGCTGCAGTCGCCGGTCGGCAGGATCACCTGCACCAGTTGAGCCTCACCGGCCTGGCTGAGGTCCAGCAGTTGCTTGTCGGTCAGTGCCTGATCATGGGGCACGCCAACTGCCACCAGGGTCTTGGCGCGTACGCCGGGTGTGACCCGGGTCAGGTTACTGCCATCGTCCAGCGTGAAGTGCTCGATACGGGCTTCGGGGGCAGGGCGGGTCCACAGCCAGAAGGCCCCGCCGCCAGCCAGCACGGCGAGCAGCAGGGGGATCAGCAGGTACAACCAGTAACGTCGAGTCATCAGCGTTTCACCAATCCAGTCAGGCCGCCAGCAATCAGGGCGGCAGTATCAGCCAGTGCAACCAGGGGGTCCAGCCCGGCTGGCACAGCCATGTAACGGGGTTCCCAGTCCGGCTGGAACTTGTCCTTGAAGCGCCGCAGGCCCTGGAAGTTGTAGAGCTGCTCGCCGCGCTGGAACACCATCGAGCCCAAGCGTTGGGTCAGCGGTGCGCCGCGACGCGGTTGCAGGCCGGAAAGCGGCACCATGCCCAGGCTGAAGCGGGCATAGTCGTGGCTTTTGTAATGCAGGATGAGGCCGAGCATCATGAATTCCATGGTCAGCTTCGGTGCCTCGGGGTGTGCGCGCATCAGGTCCAGGCTGGCCAGTTCGTTGCTGTGGGTTTCCAGCAGGTTGGCGAAGGCCACCGGACGGCCCTGGAAGCGGATCAGTGCGATACGGAAATGTTGCAGGTACTCCGGGCTGAAGCGGCCCAACGAGAAACCTTTTTCGCGCACGTTCTTGCCGGCCAGCCAGGCGTCGGAGATTTCCCGGAGCTCTTGCAAGGGCGCATGCCCGGGTTCGTGGACTTCCAGTGTCAGGCCGTCACGGCCGCCGCGGTTCCAGGTGTAGCGCAGGTCCTTCATCTCCTTGCCCTTGGCTTCGAGGTCGAAGCGGCGCAGGTCGACCCGCGCCTCTTCGCCAAGCTTGATCGCGGTCAGGCCGATGTCCATGTAGAACGGCAGGTTTTCCGCGCGCACCTGGTAGAACACCGGGCGGGCATGGTGCAGGTCGCAGAGGTCGCGGAACTGCCAGATCATCTCGGCACGCTCCTGTGCCGGGCCGATCGGGTCGTACAAGGCGACCAGGCTGCGGCCGCGACGGGCATACATGAGGAAGGCGTTGTCGTTGGGGTGGAACAGCAGCGCCTTGTCACCGGTCAGGGCCAGGCCACCGTCGGGCTGATCGGACGCCAGCAGAATGCGGTTGGCGCGCTGCAGTTCGTCTTCGCTCGGCAGGTGAATCACCGGGCGCGCGGTGCGCAGCAGCCAGGTCAGGGCGACGATCACCAGCAGTACTGCACTGCCCAGTGCAGCGCGCAGGCCGCGCGGAGCATCGGCGTCGAGGGTGAATTGCCACCACAGTTTGTGGCTGTAGGGGACGTCCTGATAGGCGAACAGCAGCAGCCATACCGAGGCACCGACCACGCACGCGCTGGCTACCAGGTAGATCGGCGAGAACGGCAGCTCCAGCAGGCGGCTGGGGCGATAGAACGAGCGCCGGAACAGGGCCAGCAGGGCGGTGGTGAAGATCATCATCGACGCCTCTTCCCAGTCGAAGCCCTTGAGCAGCGACAGCAGTGCGCCCGTCAGCAGCAACACCGTGGTCAGCAGCCAGGCCGCCGACAGGCGGCGACGCAGGCCTTGTGCCAGCAGCAGGCAGAGGACGCCAATCAGGCTTGCGCCGAAGTGCGAGGCGTCGATCAGGCGATGCGGGATGAGAAAGCCCATGTGCTCCAGGCGGCTGTCGATCTCCGGGGTCACGCCGGAAAACAACAGCACCACGCCGGACAGAAACACCAGGATCGCCAGCACGGGAGCGGCGAGCCCGGACGCTGCCTTGATCGCCTGTTGGGCGAACAGCAGGCGGCGGGCTTCGTTGACCAACAGCAGAACGCAGGCCACCAGCAACGGCAGCACGACGTAGATCAGGCGATACAGCAGCAGCGCCGCGGCCAGTGGGGCGGCGCCCAGTTCGTTGGCGAAGGCCGCGAGGAGGATCGCTTCGAACACACCGACACCGCCGGGCACATGGCTGAGTACACCCGCCGCGAGGGCCAGCAGGTAGACCAGAACGAAAGCACCGAATGGCGGGGCTTCGGGCAACAGCAGGTAAAGCACCGTGGCGGCGGCGGCAACGTCCAGTGCGGTGATGACCAGTTGCAGGGCGGTCAGGCGTGCACTGGGCAGGCGCAGGGTGCGGCGTCCGACCTGCACCAGCAGATTGTCGGCCAGGGGCTGCTCGGCAGCGCGGCGACGATAGAGCCCCACCGCCAGGACGGCGCAGGCCAGCAACACCGCGGTGGCGATGCTGCCCAGCAGTACCGGGGACATACGCAATGCGGTGGAGGCCGAGGTGAGGTCGCTCAAGGTGGCCACTGCTGCCAGCGGAGGCAATGCGCAGCCTAGGGAGAGGCTGGCGAACACGGTCATCCGTGCGACTTCCGCAGCCCCCAGCCCCTTGCGCGCGTACAGGCGATAGCGCACCGAGCCACCGGAGAGCATTGACAGCCCGATGGCATTGCCGATGGCGAATGCACTGAAACCGCCCAGCATCAGGGTGCGGGGTGGTAGCTTGACGCCTGCATAGCGGGCCGCGGACCACTCGTACCCCAGCAGGGTCACGAAGCCTGCCACAGTGGCCAGTAACGCACCTAGCAGCGCCTGCTTGGGCACGCTGAGCATGGCGTCATGCAAGGCATAGATGTCCAACTCGCTCAGCAGGTGTCGGCAGGCGATCAGCGCCATGGCGAACAACAACAGGGTTATCGCCAGGCCGATGGGCTGGCGGTATTTGCTGAGGCGTTCGAGCCACGGCAGACGCTGTGCTGCCGCAGGCAGGGCAGCAGTGATAGGGGCCTGGGAGTCTGGAGAGCGGGAGGTCATGAAATACCTCGTGCGGCGAGCGCGAGGGGGAGGAGACGTGCGGCCAAGTGAAAGTCCCTTTGGAAAACGTGTCCAGATAGTACTCCGGGTGGAGTAGGTTTATCCGTTTCAGGTTAGTTAAAGTTAGTTCATTGAGGTGCCAGACAAATGGCAAAGCGCGTACGACAGGTTTTTTCCAGGGACAAACGCAACAAGCCCCGCACTATCCTGGGATAGGCGGGGCCTGTTCTGACGAATATGGTTGCGGGAGCCGGATTTGAACCGACGACCTTCGGGTTATGAGCCCGACGAGCTACCAGGCTGCTCCATCCCGCGTCAGTGGTGCGCATTCTACGGATTAACGATTGAGTGTCAAGTGTTAATCGTTGATTTTTTTCGAGTTTTTTCGAGGGCAAAGAAAAAGGCCACTGTGTGAACAGTGGCCTCTTCTCGAATCTGGTTGCGGGAGCCGGATTTGAACCGACGACCTTCGGGTTATGAGCCCGACGAGCTACCAGGCTGCTCCATCCCGCGCCTGTGGAATCGAATTCTACGCAGATCCTTCAGCGAGTCAAGCGTTATCTTCAAAAAACCTTTTTTGTTCAATCCCTTAGCGTCGCTGGAATAGTCTTGGCCTCAGCCACGACGCGGGTTGTGGCGTGTTTTGAGTGGCAGGCGGTGATAATGCCGATCATCCTGGCAGCGGTGCAGCAGGGCTGACGAATATCGGGTGTCGTGCTGTAATATCTGTATGAATTTACAGTGCTGACGGTCATCCATGTCCCTGCGCAAGATCATCCACATTGATTGTGACTGTTTTTATGCCGCGATCGAGATGCGTGACGACCCCCGGCTGGCGGGGCGACCGATGGCTGTTGGCGGTCAGCCCGGTCAGCGTGGGGTGATCGCCACCTGCAACTATGAAGCGAGGGCCTATGGGGTGCGCTCGGCGATGTCGTCGGGCCATGCCATGAAACTGTGCCCGGACCTGTTGATCGTCAAGCCGCGCTTCGAGGCCTATCGCGAGGCTTCGCGGGAAATCCACACGATCTTTCGCGACTACACCGACCTGATCGAGCCCTTGTCGCTGGATGAGGCCTATCTGGATGTGACAGACAGTCAATGGTTCTCCGGCAGCGCCACGCGTATTGCCGAGGATATTCGCCGGCGCGTCGCACAGACCTTGCACATCACCGTTTCCGCTGGAGTCGCGCCAAACAAGTTCCTGGCCAAGATCGCCAGCGACTGGCGCAAGCCCAATGGATTGTTCGTGGTCAGGCCCGATCAGGTCGATGAGTTCGTTGCCGCACTGCCGGTGGCGCGCCTGCATGGGGTGGGCAAGGTGACTGCCGACAAGCTTTCAAGGCTTGGTATCGACACCTGCCAGTCGTTGCGCGAGTGGTCGCGCCTGAGCCTGGTGCGTGAGTTCGGTAGTTTCGGTGAGCGGCTGTGGGGGCTCGCCCATGGCATCGACGAACGAATCGTACAGACCGACAGCCGGCGTCAGTCGGTCAGTGTTGAGAACACCTACGACAACGATCTGCCTGATCTGGCCAGTTGCCTGGAAAAGATTCCTGAGCTGCTCAACAGTCTCAATGAACGAATTTCGCGGATGGACAGCAGTTATAAGCCGGACAAGCCTTTCGTCAAGGTCAAGTTCCATGACTTCAGCCAGACCACGCTGGAACAAGCAGGGGCGGGGAGGGGCTTGGAAAGCTACCGGCAGTTGCTCAGTCAGGCCTTTGCTCGTGGCGCCAAGCCGGTGAGATTGCTGGGGGTAGGGGTAAGGTTGCGGGATCTGCGCGGAGCGCATGAGCAGTTGGAGCTGTTTCCTGCTCAATAAAAGAAAGGGGCGCATTGCGCCCCTTTCTTTTTACCGCTCGCCAGGGTCAGCGACCAATCGGCCGGTTTCCTTGGTCAGCGTCTTGAGAAACTCCTGCTGCAGTTCCGGATCGTTGCGTGTCAGCTCGATCAGGCTCTGTTCCAGCTCGCTGGCTTCCTCCTCAAGGCCCAGCTCCGAGAGGCGCTTGACCCGATGCACCCACTGGCCGACGTCATCGTCCTCAAGGTCGTCGAAGATCAATTCGTGGGCTTCCAGCAGCTTGTTGCGCAGGTTGCCGCTTACCAGCAGGCTGGCATCGCCACGGATGCCGTTGTCCTCATCGACCGCTGCCAGGTGCAGGGTGCCGATGTGGTTGAGGTTCTGCTCCGAGAACGGGCTGTCGAGCAGGTTCAGGCGCAGCACGCCATGCTTGTCGGTGGTCAGCTCGTGGGTCATCTTGCCGGCCTTGACCTCGACCAGGCGTTCGCTCCACGGCAGGCTGGTGAACTCCTCGCGCTTGTCCTTCTGGATCTCGCTGATGCCTGCGAGGTTCTGCTGCGCGCGACCGTTGGACTGCACGTTCATGAACGGGTTGAGCCCGGCCAGACCGTAGCTCAGCCAGTCGTGGGTCATGCTCTGCGGCAGGCTGTCGAAGGTGATCACGTTGACCACGTTGGCGCCGATGCCCGCGACTACCGCCACCGCACCCAGTGGGATCTCGTAGATCTCCCGCCAAGGCTGGTAGGGCGTGTAGCGGTCATAGCGCCGTGTGACTTCGAACTCGGTGACCTCGAAACGTCGCTGTTCATTGATGCGAACACGTCGTTGCGGAAGCTCCATCACCTTGGGCTCGCCGACGTCGATCTGCAGACTGTGCTCGAGCAACTTGCGCTCGACACGTTCCTCGTGCTCGCTGCGCTGGGACATCTGGTTGGCGCAGCCGCTGAGGAACAGGGCGCCGCAGAGCGCGGCGCCCCCCAGGGTAAAGGTACTTCGCTTGGACATGTTCACTCGTGCATTGGTGGTCAGCGGCGGATGCGGGCCTGCAGGAAGGTCAGCACTTCGTTGAGCGGCAGAGGCTGGGCATCCTGTTCGGTGCGGTGCTTGTACTCCAGGTTGCCTTCGGCCAGGCCGCGGTCGCTGACGACGATACGGTGCGGGATGCCGATCAGTTCCATGTCGGCGAACTTGATGCCGGGGCTGGTCTTCTTGTCACGGTCGTCCAGCAGCACTTCGTAGCCTGCGGCGGTCAGCTCGGCGTAGAGCTTGTCGGTTGCCTCGCGCACGGCGTCGGTCTCGTAGCGCAATGGTACGAGGGCGATCTGGAAGGGCGCCAGGGCGTCGTTCCAGATGATGCCCTTGTCGTCATGGCTCTGCTCGATGGCGGCGGCAACCACACGGGATACGCCGATACCGTAGCAGCCCATGGACAGCACTACCGGCTTGCCGTTCTCGCCCAGTACCTGGCACTTGAGCGCTTCGCTGTACTTGGTGCCGAGCTGGAAGATGTGGCCCACCTCGATGCCGCGCTTGATGACCAGCGTGCCCTGGCCGTCTGGGCTCGGATCGCCGGCGACGACGTTGCGCAGGTCGGCGACCTGTGGCACTGGCAGGTCACGCTCCCAGTTCACGCCGAAGTAGTGCTTGTCGTCGATGTTGGCGCCGATGCCGAAGTCGCTCATCAGGGCGACCGAGCGGTCGATGACGCATTCCAGCGGCAGGTTCAGCGGGCCGAGCGAGCCAGCGCCGGCACCGATGGCCGCCCGCAGCTCGGCGTCGCTGGCCATGACCAGCGGGTCGGCAACCTGCTCCAGCTTGGCGGCCTTGATTTCGTTCAGCTCGTGGTCGCCACGCACGATCAGGGCGACCAGCTTGCCTTCCTCGGCGCCATGCACGATCAGGGTCTTGACGGTCTTCTCGATCGCCAGGCCGTGGTTCTCGACCAGTTCGGCGATGGTCTTGGCGTTTGGCGTGTCGACCAGGCGCAGTTCTTCGGTTGGCGCCGGACGCACGGTTTCCCGTGGAATCGCTTCGGCTTTCTCGATGTTGGCGGCGTAGTCGGAGGTGTCGCTGAAGATCACGTCGTCTTCGCCGGAAGAGGCCAGGACGTGGAATTCGTGGGAGTAGCTGCCACCGATCGAACCGGTATCGGCCTGCACCGGACGGAAGTCCAGGCCCAGGCGGGTAAAGATGTTGGAGTACGCCTGGTGCATGCGGTCGTAGGTTTCCTGCAGGGAAGCCTGGTCGGCATGGAAGGAGTAGGCGTCCTTCATGATGAACTCGCGGCCGCGCATCAGGCCAAAGCGCGGACGGATCTCGTCACGGAACTTGGTCTGGATCTGGTACATGTTCAGCGGCAGCTGTTTATAGCTGGACAGCTCGTTGCGTGCCAGGTCGGTGATCACTTCTTCGTGAGTCGGGCCGACGCAGAAATCGCGGTCATGGCGATCTTTCAGGCGCAGCAGCTCAGGGCCGTATTGCTCCCAGCGCCCGGATTCCTGCCACAGCTCTGCTGGCTGGATGCTTGGCATCAGCACTTCAAGGGCACCGGCGGCGTTCATTTCTTCGCGCACCACGTTCTCGACCTTGCGCATGACTCGCAGGCCCATCGGCAGCCAGGTGTACAGGCCGGAGGCCAGCTTGCGGATCATGCCGGCGCGCAGCATCAGCTGGTGGCTGATGACAACGGCGTCTGCCGGGGTTTCTTTCTGGGTGGCGAGCAAATATTGACTGGTGCGCATGGGAAGCCGTGTCGATTGCCTGAATGTTTGAAATGACCCCGCATTGTACGGGGGCGAGACGAAAGCGTACAGGATGCCCCAGGGCGCTCGGCTTGTCAGCCAAGAAAAAGCCCGGCAGATGCCGGGCTTCTTCAGGTGCGGGGCATTGCAAGCCGGGGCTTACAGGATGCTCAGCGGGTACTCCACGATCAGACGCAGTTCGTCGATCGATGCGGAGCCGTAGTAGACGCCGTCGCTGGAGCGGTAGGTTGCTTGGCGTACGCGGAAGCTCAGGTCTTTCGCAGGACCTTCCTGCAGGACGTACTTGACGTCGATGTCGCGTTCCCATTCCTTGCCGTTGGTGGTGCCTTCGACGTGAGCACCGGTACCACGGGCGTAGCGGGTCATGAAGGTCAGGCCCGGAATGCCGTACTCGGCGAAGTTCAGGTCGTAGCGAGCCTGCCAGGACTTCTCGCCTTCGGCGTTGAAGTCGGAGCGGGCGATGGAGTTGGCGAGGAAGATGGTGCCGCCGCCGTCTACGCCGTAGGCGTAGTCGCCGTCACCGGTGACCTTCTGGTAGGCCAGGGTGAAGGTGTGAGCGCCAACGTTGTAGGCGCCGGACAGGCTGAATGCACGGTTGTCCAGTTTGTCGCCATCGAAGGCGCGTACCTTGCCTTCGCCATCGCTCTTGGTGTCATAGATGTTGAAGTCGAATACCAGGCCTTGTTTGTCGGACAGCGGCAGTGCCCAGTTGACGTTGGCGTAGTATTTACGCCAGTAGTCTTCGACTTTGGAATAGTAGAGGCTGGTGCTCAGACCGTCGGTCACGGCATAGGTGCCACCGAAGACGTTGGCTTCGGTCAGGCCTGGGTTCTTGATGCCGAGGTTGTTGCGACCGCCGATGCTGTCCTTGTAGCTCTGGGCTTGTGCGTCCAGACGGGTGAAGTGACCGGCGTTCAGCTCCAGGCCTTCGATTTCCTTGCTGGTCAGCAGGAAGCCTTCGGCGGCTTCCGGTAGCAGGCGGCTATCATCAGTGGCGAAGACTGGCAGCGAGGTGAACTGGCCGCCAAACTTGAGGACGGTGTTCGAGATGCGTGCTTTGACGGCACCGTAGCCTTTCGAATAGGAATCTTCCGGGCGACCTTCGGAGTCGACAGGGAACAGGCCGGTGTTGGTGGTGCCACGACCGCCGTCGAGCTTGATGCCCAGCAGGCCGATGGCGTCGACGCCGACACCAACGGTGCCCTGGGTGAAGCCGGATTCGAAAGTGCCAATGAAGCCTTGGCCCCACTCGGCGCGACGGCTCTGTTCGTCGCTTGGGTTGTTGCGGAAGTCACGGCTGAAATACAGGTTACGCAGCTTCACGTTGAGCTTGCTGTCGTCGACGAACCCTTTGGATTCATCCTGCGACGACGCAACTGCCAGTCCGGAAGTCCCCGCTGCAACAGCCAGGGCGATCATGCTCCACTTCATCACGCGCATCGTGATTTGCTCCTTTGGTTTTAGGAAGAGTACCGCTGCGCCCAAGTGTTTTAGTTATATGGGGCAGCTCTTTCTTTTTATGTCGGCGAAAATGTATATCACGCAGACTGTACTTGGCGACATGAAAAACGGAACCTTTCGGTAAGTTTACGGTCGTGTCGCTTTTGGCTATTTCCATGTCGCAAATCACGTCCCGCTACAGGCGGGCCGTACACCCCAGCGCTGCTTCAAAGCCGTCACGATTCCGTAAAGAACACGTGCGTGCTCGAAGCTCCCTGGTGAATCCCTTGTCGCTGTTGTTATTTGTCGCGTTCACCGGCTAATGCAGGTGCCGTGCCGACTTGGCGTAAAAAGAATGCAACAAGCGTGCACAAAAACGATCAGCGTTGATGAATTTTTCACAAATGCTCTCAAAACGTCCTGAAACCTCCGGAAACACGGGGTTCAGGTTGTCTGATGGTATTCCTCGATGTTGATTATCGTTTGCAAAATAAAGCTGGCTTGAAAGTCAAGGTGTTACCGCTGACTGTTGATGCTGAGTAGTTTGTACCGAGGTGGTGTGACAGGCGTATTTTTCGTTGCTTCATTTTGGTGCGAAAAGTAGCGCAGTGTTACCGCTTGTGGCACGTACGTCTCGTTCGGGGCGCCAGGCAAGGCGGTGGGTCGTGTCTTGGGCTCTGCAAGCAAGGTATCCTTGCGCTCTGCCCGCGTTCGAGTCGGGTCGTGTCAGTCGATGGAGGTTTGCCGTGTTTGTCCTGGATTCGCGTCTGCAGCAGGATTCCCTGGTGCTGGGGGATTTCCCGTTGTCCCGTCTTTTGCTGAGCAAGGATGCCAACTATCCCTGGTTCATCCTGGTGCCGCGCCGTGCTGATGTCAGTGAGCTCTTTGATCTGGATCTGGCCGACCAGCAGCAATTGTGGAAAGAGACCACTTTGCTCGCCGAGGCGCTCAAGGGTGAGTTCACGGCGGACAAGATGAATGTCGCCACGCTGGGCAATGTCGTCAGTCAGTTGCATATGCACGTGGTGGTGCGTCATCGCAGCGATGCGGCGTGGCCTGCGCCAGTGTGGGGCAAGGTGCCTGCGCTCGGCTACGCGCACGGGCAGGTCGATGCAATCCGCCAGCGCCTGCGTGGGTTGGCGCTTGAAGGTTTCGAGGAGGCCTGAGCCATGTCACTGGAAGCGAGAATCGTCGAGCTGGAGATGCGTCAGGCGTTTCAGGATGACACCCTTCAGGCGCTCAGCGACGAAGTGGCCGGTCAGAACCGGGTGATCGAGCGCCTGCAGTTGCAGATCGCCGAACTGATCAAGCGTCATGAAGAGATGGTCGGCCAATACGAGGCCGGAGGGGAGGAGCCTCCACCACCTCATTATTGAGGTGATGGAGGCGAGTGATCAGCGGCGTGAAACCGCGACCACGTCTTCGGCCTGCAGGCCTTTGTCGCGGTGCATTACCGAGAACTCCACGCGCTGGCCTTCCACCAGAACGCGATGGCCTTCGCCGCGGATGGCGCGAAAGTGCACGAAGATGTCATCGCCGGAGTCGCGGGAGATGAATCCGAAGCCTTTCGAGGTATTGAACCACTTCACGGTGCCGGTATCGCGCTTGCTGGCATCTTGCTGGCCCACCTGACTGGCTCGTGATTTGCGACCGCTGCGGGCGAAGCCGGCAGCCAGGTGCAGGGCCGTTGCCAGTGCCGCGCAGAGCAAGGCCGACAAGCTGCCGAGCTCTGGGCGGGCGAGGACGGTGATGGTTTGCAGGATCACCGCCAGCACCAGGAGTGCGCTGGCCAGATGTTGCAATTGCTGGCGCGCGCCGCGGTAGTAAAGCGGTACCACCGGTGCGAGGACCAGGTTGAGCAGGCCCAGGAATACCAGGTAGGCCGCTTCGGGTTGTTGCAGGAAGGGTGTGGCGTCGGTTCTGAGGCTGGGTATGAACGACAGCAGCAAAGCCGCAACGCCCGTCACCAGATGGACGATCTTGAACATTGGGTTGGCTCACATATATGGATAAGGCCGATCACGGAAGAGCTGGCAGCACGGTGCGCATGAGGTGTAGAGCGCGATCACGTGACTGTTCAGCCTATGCACCCGGCATTGTCAGTCCGCACGGGTGGCACCCTGCCTATTTAACAGCAAAGCCGGGGGCTTCTCAAACCGCAGGGGTGGTCGGGCGATGTGTTGCCTTGTGTCACATGCAGCTGCCTGCAAGTCTTGGTACAGTGTTTTCGCCCGCTTGATCGTCAAGCCTTATGGAAAGGGGAGATTCATGGCAATCGATATCGGTATCAGCGAAGAAGATCGCAAGTCCATCGTCGAAGGGTTGTCCCGCCTGCTGTCGGACACCTATGTGCTGTATCTGAAAACCCACAACTTCCACTGGAACGTCACCGGTCCGTCGTTCCGAACCCTGCACCTGATGTTCGAGGAGCAGTACAACGAGTTGGCCCTGGCGGTCGATTCGATCGCCGAACGTATTCGCGCGCTGGGGTTCCCGGCGCCGGGTTCCTATGCATTCTATGCGCGTCACTCCTCGATCAAGGAGGAAGAAGGGGTGCCTGCTGCCGATGAGATGATCCGCCAGCTGGTCCAGGGGCAAGAAGCGGTGGTGCGCACGGCGCGCAGCATCTTCCCGGTGGTGGACAAGGTCAGTGACGAGCCGACCGCCGACCTGCTCACCCAGCGCATGCAGGTGCACGAAAAGACCGCCTGGATGCTGCGAGTGCTGCTCGACGGCAAATAATGATGCGCTGGCCTGCGGCCAGACTTGGTCATAGAGCCCGGTATCGCCTAGCGATGCCGGGCTTTTTCATTATGGGGAAACCCTTGCTGCTGCTCTGTAACGCCGGAACGGCGCTTCATTGAAACACCCTGAAGCTTCTTGCTCAGGGCGTGAAGTGATCGGCAATAGGGAGCAGTACCATGGCGCAAGCAAACAGGCACGGCGGTTGGCCAGGCAGGGATTGTCATGATCCGTTCAGAGGTGATTTCGACATGTTGCAGATCGTACCGGTCTCGCGGTCGGTAAGGCTCAATGGTTTTGCCACTTGCCTTCGGCTCGAGGCGGTCTACTGGCGTATTCTGGAGCGTATCGCCGAGGCCAATCACTGTTCGGTGAGCGCTGTGCTGTCCTACGTTGACCGGGAGGTGCACCTGCGCCAGGGAGGGGTGCGTAATTTCAGTGGGCTGATTCGGGTCATCTGTGTGGCCTGGTTACTTGATCCGCCAAGTGCGCGCTGATCGCCGGGCGGGCTGCACAGCACTCCTTAACCATATATAATCCCGCCTTTTGCTGCCCCGGCAGCCAGCGTTGTGGTTGACGAGAGACTTCCATGCCCCTTTATGACTATCAATGTGCTTCCTGCGACCACCGCATGGAGGTGTTGCAGAAAATCAGCGCCGCGCCATTGACCGATTGTCCGGCATGCCAGGCGCCGGCCCTGAAAAAACTGTTGTCGGTACCCGGCTTTCGCCTGAGTGGCAATGGCTGGTACGAGACCGACTTCAAGACCGGGGCGAAGAAGAACCTGGCCGGCGACAAGGCCGACTGAGTTGAATTGCAGCGACAGGGTCTTGCACTATTAGCCCTCAGGGCGGACAAGACCTCCACCGAATACACGAATCACGAGAAGCGAAACCACGATCATGATGCGCAGCCATTATTGCGGCCAACTGAACGAGAGCCTGGACGGCCAGGAAGTCACCCTTTGCGGCTGGGTCCATCGTCGTCGCGACCACGGCGGGGTGATCTTCCTCGACATCCGTGACCGCGAAGGCATGGCCCAGGTCGTGTTCGATCCGGATCGCGCCGAAACCTTCGCCGCTGCCGACCGCGTGCGCAGCGAATACGTGGTGCAGATCACCGGCAAGGTGCGCAAGCGCCCGGACGGTGCGGTGAACGCGAACATGGCCTCCGGTGCCATCGAGATCCTCGGCTACCAGCTGAACGTGCTCAACGAAGCTGAAACCCCGCCATTCCCGCTGAACGAATACTCTGACGTCGGCGAAGAAACCCGCCTGCGCTATCGTTTCATCGACCTGCGTCGCCCGGAAATGGCCGACAAGCTGCGTCTGCGTTCGCGCATCACCAGCAGCATCCGCCGCTTCCTCGACGAGAACGGCTTCCTCGACGTCGAAACGCCGATCCTGACCCGTGCCACTCCGGAAGGCGCGCGCGACTACCTGGTGCCGAGCCGCACCCACGCAGGCAGCTTCTTCGCCCTGCCGCAGTCGCCCCAGTTGTTCAAGCAACTGCTGATGGTGGCCGGCTTCGACCGCTACTACCAGATTGCCAAGTGCTTCCGTGACGAAGACCTGCGCGCTGACCGCCAGCCGGAATTCACCCAGATCGACATCGAGACCAGCTTCCTCGACGAGTCCGAGATCATGGGCCTCACCGAGAGCATGATCCGCAAGCTGTTCAAGGAAGTGCTCGACCTCGAGTTCGGCGACTTCCCGCACATGACCTTCGAGGAAGCCATGCGTCGTTATGGCTCCGACAAGCCGGACCTGCGCATCCCGCTGGAACTGGTCGATGTTGCCGACCAGCTCAAGGACGTCGACTTCAAGGTCTTCGCAGGCCCTGCCAACGATCCGAAGTGCCGCGTCACTGCCCTGCGCCTGCCGGGTGGCGCTGCCATGCCGCGCAGCAAGATCGACGAGTACACCAAGTTCGTCGGCATCTACGGTGCCAAAGGCCTGGCGTACATCAAGGTCAACGAGCGCGCCAAGGGCGTCGAGGGCCTGCAGTCGCCGATCGTCAAGAACATCCCTGAGGCCAACCTCAACGTGATCCTGGATCGCGTCGGCGCGGTCGATGGCGACATCGTGTTCTTCGGTGCCGACAAGTTCAAGGTCGTCAGCGAGGCCCTGGGCGCGCTGCGTATCAAGCTGGGTCACGACTTCAACCTGCTCACCTGCGAGTGGGCACCGATGTGGGTCGTCGACTTCCCGATGTTCGAGGAGAACGAAGACGGCAGCTTCACCGCGCTGCACCACCCGTTCACTGCGCCCAAGTGCACCCCTGAAGAGCTGGAGGCCAACCCGGCCACCGCCTTGTCGCGTGCCTACGACATGGTGCTCAACGGCACCGAGCTGGGTGGCGGTTCGATCCGTATCCATCGCAAAGAGATGCAGCAGGCCGTCTTCCGCCTGTTGGGTATCGAGGCGGCGGAACAGGAAGAGAAGTTCGGCTTCCTGCTCGACGCCCTGAAGTTCGGCGCCCCGCCACACGGTGGCCTGGCCTTCGGCCTGGATCGCCTGGTCATGCTGATGACTGGCGCCCAGTCGATTCGCGAAGTGATCGCGTTCCCGAAAACCCAGAGCGCTGCGTGCGTCATGACCCAGGCCCCGGGCCTGGTCGATGCCAAGGCTCTGCGCGAGCTGCACATCCGTCTGCGTGAGCAGACCAAGGTCGAGTAACCAACCGCAGGCGCCCCGGATTCGGGGCGCTTCGCGCTTGTGCGCAGGATTTTCCGCGTTCCGCCCTTCGGGGCGGAACCTGTTTCTGTTTCAAGGATTTGGAGTCGTTATGGCCGGTCATTCCAAGTGGGCGAACATCAAGCACCGCAAAGAACGCCAGGATGCCAAGAGAGGCAAGATCTTCACCAAGTGGATTCGCGAACTGACCGTCGCTGCCAAGCAGGGTGGTGGTGATCCGGCCTCCAATCCCCGGCTGCGGTTGGCGCTGGACAAGGCGCTGGGTGCCAACATGAGCCGCGATATCATCGATCGTGCGGTCGCCCGCGGGGCCGGCACCAACGAAAGCGACAACGTCGAAGAGCTCAGCTACGAGGGTTACGGCCCCGGTGGCGTGGCGATCATGGTCGAGGCCATGACCGACAACCGCAACCGCACAGCAGCGGCTGTGCGCCATGCGTTCACCAAGTGCGGGGGCAACCTCGGTACCGATGGCTCGGTGGCCTATCTGTTCGAGCGCAAGGGGCAGATCAGCTTTGCGCCGGGCGTCGATGAAGAGGCGCTGATCGAAGCGGCCATGGAAGCCGATGCCGATGATGTGGTTGGCAATGACGATGGCTCGTTCGACGTCTTCACGTCCTTCAACAGCTTCTACGCCGTGCGCAATGCGCTGGAAGAGGCGGGCTTCAAGGCCGCCGACGCAGAAATCGTCATGCAGCCGACCACCAGCGCCGAGCTGGACCAGGACGGCGCAGAGAAGGTGCTCAAGCTGATCGATATGCTCGAGGACCTGGACGACGTGCAGAACGTCTACTCCAATGCGCAGATATCCGACGAGATCATGGAAAAACTCGGCTAAGGTTCTCCTTGGTCTTCAGGGTCTCTTCGCGGGCCAGTGAAATGTGTAAAGAACCGCAGGCTTTATGACGCTGATTCTTGGTATCGACCCCGGCTCGCGAATCACCGGTTATGGTGTGGTGCGCCACACGCCGCGGGGGTGCGAGTATGTGGCCTCCGGTTGCATCCGCACGGGTGGCGGCGAGTTGCATGAGCGGCTGCAGATCGTGTTTCGCGGCGTCAGCGAGGTGATTCGCCTGCATGGCCCCGTCACCATGGGCATCGAGCGGGTGTTCATGGCGCGCAATGCCGATTCGGCGCTCAAGCTTGGCCAGGCCCGTGGTGCAGCCATCGTCGCCGCCGCCGAGGCGGGCCTGGAGATCGCCGAATACACGGCCAGCCAGGTCAAGCAGTCAGTGGCCGGTACGGGCGGGGCGAACAAGGATCAGGTCATGCTGATGGTCATGCACCTGCTCAAGCTGACGCAGAAGCCGCAGATCGACGCCTCCGACGCCTTGGCCATCGCCCTGTGCCACGCCCATACACGCTCCAGCCTGGTGCCCCACGGCCTGGCCACTGCACGCCGGCGCGGTGGGCGCTTGCGTCTGTAACAGCTTCATGCCCTGATACACATTTTGTCCGGGTGACACGCTCACCCGCCGCATTTGCTGATAGGGTTGTCCGGTCACCGACCAGACGCCCGAGAGAAAGGATCCGAACGTGATTGGACGTTTGCGTGGCACCCTGGCGGAAAAACAACCGCCGCACCTGATTATCGATGTCAATGGCCTGGGTTATGAGCTGGAGGTGCCGATGACGACGCTGTACCGCCTGCCCAAGGTCGGCGAAGCGGTGACGCTGCACACCCATCTGGTGGTCCGCGAAGATGCCCACCTGCTCTATGGCTTCTTCGAGAAGCGCGAGCGTGAACTGTTCCGCGAGCTGATCCGCCTCAATGGCGTCGGCCCGAAGCTGGCTCTGGCGTTGATGTCGGGCCTCGAGGTCGATGAGCTGGTGCGCTGCGTGCAGGCCCAGGATGCGTCGGCTCTGGTGCGCGTACCGGGCGTTGGCAAGAAGACCGCCGAGCGCCTGCTGGTCGAGCTCAAGGACCGTTTCAAGGCCTGGGAAACTTCGCCTGCGATGTTCACCCTGGTGTCTGATGGCCCACTGCCAGTGGCCAGCACCTCCAGCGCCGAAGCCGATGCGGTCAGCGCCCTGATTTCGTTGGGCTACAAGCCGCAGGAAGCGAGCAAGGCAGTGTCGGCGATCAAGGACAAGGCGAACATGAGCAGCGAGGAGCTGATTCGCCATAGCCTCAAAGGGATGATCGTCAAGTGATCGAAGCCGACCGCCTGATCGCCGCCAGCGGGCGCGACCGCGAAGAGGTCCAGGACCGCGCCATTCGCCCGTTGAGCCTGGACGAGTACATCGGCCAGCCGGTGGTGCGCGAGCAGATGGGCCTGTTCATCCAGGCCGCCCGTGGCCGCAACGAGTCCCTCGATCACACCTTGATCTTCGGTCCGCCCGGTCTGGGCAAGACCACCCTTGCCAATATCATCGCCCACGAGATGGGGGTTTCGGTCAAGAGCACGTCCGGCCCGATCCTCGAGCGTCCGGGTGATCTGGCGGCGATGCTGACCAATCTCGAGCCGCACGACGTGCTGTTCATCGATGAAATCCATCGCCTCTCGCCAGTGGTCGAGGAGGTGCTCTACCCGGCGATGGAGGACTTCCAGCTCGACATCATGATCGGTGAGGGGCCTGCCGCACGCTCGATCAAGCTCGACCTGCCGCCGTTCACCCTGGTTGGTGCGACCACCCGGGCCGGGATGCTCACCAACCCGCTGCGTGACCGTTTCGGCATCGTCCAGCGCCTGGAGTTCTACAGCAACCAGGACCTGGCGACCATCGTCAGCCGGTCGGCGAACATCCTGGGGCTTGCCATCGAAGACAAGGGCGCTTTCGAAATCGCCCGTCGCGCCCGCGGTACGCCGCGGATCGCCAACCGCCTGCTACGCCGCGTGCGTGACTACGCCGAGGTGCGTGCAAAGGGCCAGATCACCAAGGAAATCGCCGACAAGGCGTTGAACCTGCTGGATGTCGACGAGCGCGGTTTCGACCATTCCGACCGGCGCCTGCTGCTGACCATGATCGAGAAATTCGATGGCGGACCGGTCGGTGTGGACAACCTGGCGGCTGCGATCAGCGAAGAGCGGCACACCATCGAGGATGTCCTCGAGCCGTACCTGATCCAGCAGGGCTACATCATGCGTACACCGCGTGGCCGCGTGGTCACCCGTCACGCCTACCTGCATTTCGGCCTGAACATTCCGGGGCGCTTTGCAGAGGGCGGAGAATTTTCTGATCCTGACGATGAGTGACAGATCGAATTGGGGTTTTCGTGGTCCTAGCGCTGGCACTTTGCGATAGCGCTGGCAATACGACATTTCCCCTGAAAAAACAGTTGCCGGGGCGGATTGGCAAGCTGAGGAGTAAGCACTAGAGTATGCGCGCGCAAAATCGGCAGGACCCGTTCGCTCATCGTTGTCGCGTCTATTACGAGGATACTGACGCAGGCGGGGTGGTGTACTACGTCAACTACCTGAAATTCATGGAACGTGCACGCACCGAGAGGTTGCGGCACCTGGGGTTTTCCCAGTCCGAGCTGGCGGAACAGAATCTATTGTTCGTCGTCCACTCCAGCGAGGCGCGCTACCACGCGCCGGCACGGTTGGACGATGCGTTACGGGTAACCGCACAAGTACTTGAATTGAATCGCGCCAGCCTGCGCTTCGTGCAGCAGGTCTGGCGGGAAACGGATGAAACACTGCTTTGCGAAGGGCAGTTCCTGGTGGCCGCCGTGCGCGCCGACACTTTCAAACCCCGGGCCATTCCCCCTGAACTGCGCGACGCTTTCATGGCGGACGGCATGGGTACTCAATCGAACGCAGGAGAATAAGCGTGGAAGCAAACGTCGTCGACCATACCTCCATGTGGAGCCTGGTCGCCAATGCCAGTGTGGTGGTTCAGCTGGTAATGCTGACTCTCGTGGCAGCCTCGGTGACCTCTTGGATCATGATCTTCCAGCGCAGCACCATGCTGCGCGCCGGTCGTCGTGCGCTGGACGCGTTCGAAGAGCGTTTCTGGTCGGGCATCGACCTGTCCAAACTGTATCGCCAGGCCGGCAGCAACCCTGATCCGGATTCGGGTGTCGAGCAGGTCTTCCGCGCCGGCTTCAAGGAGTTTTCGCGCCTGCGCCAGCAGCCGGGCGTCGACCCTGATGCGGTCATGGAAGGGGTGGGGCGCGCCATGCGTGTGGCCATCTCCCGCGAGGAAGAGAAACTCGAGCAAAGCCTGCCGTTCCTGGCTACCGTCGGTTCCACCAGCCCGTATATCGGTCTGTTCGGTACCGTATGGGGCATCATGAACTCCTTCCGTGGCCTGGCCAGCGCCCAGCAGGCCACCCTTGCCACCGTGGCGCCCGGCATTGCCGAGGCACTGATCGCCACCGCGATCGGCCTGTTCGCCGCGATCCCGGCAGTCATCGCCTACAACCGTTTCGCTGCACGCAGCGAAACACTGATCGGTCGCTACTACACGTTCGCCGATGAGTTCCAGGCGATCCTGCACCGCAAAGTACACACCAGCGAAGAGTGATCAGGTAGACATCCATGGCCCGAGTTCGCCACAAACGCAAGCCGGTCGCCGAGATGAACGTGGTGCCCTACATCGACGTGATGCTGGTGCTGCTGGTCATCTTCATGGTGACCGCACCCATGCTCAACCAGGGCGTGAAGGTCGACCTGCCCAAGGTTTCCAGCGAAGCCTTACCGCAGGACAACAACGTCCAGATCCTCACCATCTCGATCAAGGCCGACAAAACCTACTACTGGAACCTCGGTAGCGAAGTCGATACCGACAAGCAGATGGACAAGGCGATGACCCTGCCGGAAATGACCAGCGCGGTGACCAAGATCATTGCTGCCGGCCGTGACCAGGGCAAACAGACCCAGGTGTTTATCCGGGGTGACAAGGCCGTCGACTACGGCGCGGTCATGGGCGCCATGGGCGGGTTGCAGAAAGCCGGTGTCGGTAACGTTGGCCTGATTACCGAGGCGCCCTGATGCAACAGCGAGAGCCATCTGCCTCGGAAAGCTACTTCTGGCCCAGCGTCTGGGCCATTGGTCTGCATGTGCTGGTGTTCGGCCTGCTGTTCGTCAGCTTCGCCATGACCCCCGAACTGCCGCCTTCCAAGCCTATCGTCCAGGCTACGCTCTATCAGCTCAAGTCCAAGAGTCAGGCGACCACCCAGACCAATCAGAAGATTGCCGGGGAAGCCAAGAAAACGGCTTCACGCCAGACTGAAGTCGAGCAGATGGAGCAGAAGAAGGTCGAGCAGGAAGCTGTGAAGGCCGCGGAACAAAAGAAAGCCGACGCCGCTCAAAAGGCCGAGGAAGCCCGCGAAGCCGCCGAGGCTAAGAAAGCTGAAGACGCCGCCAAGGCTGCGGAAGCGAAGAAAGCCGCCGAGCAGAAGAAGGCCGAGGAAGCGAAGAAGCAGCAAGCGGATATCGCCAAGAAAAAGGCCGAGGAAGAGGCCAAGAAGCAGGCTGAGGAAGAAGCCAAGAAAGCGGCCGCCGAGGAGGCGAAGAAGAAAGCCGCCGAAGACGCCAAGAAAAAAGCAGCCGAGGACGCCAAGAAGAAAGCAGCGGCGGCCGAGGAAGCGAAGAAGAAGGCAGCCGAAGAGGCGAAGAAGAAAGCCGCTGCGGATGCACAGAAGAAAAAGGCACAGGATGCGGCCCGCAAGGCGGCTGAAGACAAGAAGGCTCAGGCCCTGGCCGAGTTGCTGTCCGACACCACCGAGCGTCAGCAGGCACTGGCCGATGAGCAAGGCGACCAGGTGGCAGGTGATTTCGACGACCTCATCCGCATGCGTGCGGCCGAAGGTTGGGCGCGTCCGCCATCCGCGCGCAAGGGCATGACGGTAGTCCTGCAGATCAACATGCTGCCGGACGGCACGATCACCAATGTGAGCGTGGCCAAGTCCAGTGGCGACGGTCCGTTCGACAGCTCGGCCGTGGCCGCGGTGAAGAACATTGGCCGGTTGACTGAAATGCAGGGCTTGAAGCCGAACGAGTTCAATCCGTATCGTTCGTTCAAGATGACATTTACACCTGAGGATCTAGCGTTGTGATTAAACGTCTGAGAGGACTGCTGGTCATGCTCTGCTGCGTGGCAGGCATGGCCGTGGCAGAGGAAAAGAACATCCTGGTCACCAGCGGCAGCGATCGGGCCACGCCCATCGCGGTAGTGCCGTTCGGTCTGCAGGGTGGCAGCGTGCTGCCGGAAGACATGGCCGACATCATCGGCAACGATCTGCGCAACTCCGGCTACTACGCGCCCATCCCGCGGCAGAACATGATCAGCCAGCCGACCCAGGCCAGCGAAGTCATCTTCCGCGACTGGAAGGCGCTGGGTGCCCAGTACGTGATGGTCGGTAGCATCGTGCCGTCCGGTGGTCGCCTGCAGATCAGCTACGCGCTGTTCAACGTTGCAACCGAGCAACAGGTGCTGACCGGCAGTGTCGGTGGTGGCGTCGATCAGTTGCGCGACATGGCGCACTACATCGCCGACCAGTCGTTCGAGAAGCTCACCGGTATCAAGGGTGCGTTCTCCACTCGCATGCTGTACGTGACTGCCGAGCGATTCTCGACCAACAACACCCGCTACACCCTGCAGCGTTCCGACTATGACGGTGCCCGTGCAGTGACGCTGCTGCAGTCGCGCGAGCCCATCCTGTCGCCGCGTTTTGCACCTGATGGCAAGCGTATCGCCTATGTCTCGTTCGAGCAGAAGCGTCCACGTATCTTCGTCCAGCACATCGACACCGGTCGCCGCGAGCAGATCACCAACTTCGAAGGCCTCAACGGTGCACCAGCCTGGTCGCCCGATGGCAATCGCCTGGCGTTCGTGCTGTCCAAGGACGGCAACCCGGACATCTATGTGATGAACATGGGGTCGCGTCAGATCAGCCGTGTCACTGCAGGTCCTGGTATCAATACCGAGCCGTTCTGGGGCAAGGATGGCAACACGCTGTACTTCACTTCCGACCGTGGTGGCAAGCCACAGATCTACAAGACTTCGGTAGGTGGCGGTGGCGCCGAGCGTGTGACCTTCGTTGGCAACTACAATGCCAACCCGAAACTGTCGGCGGATGAAAAGACCCTGGTTATGATTCATCGCCAGGAAGGTTTCACCAACTTCAAGGTGGCTGCTCAGGACTTGCAACGGGGAAGTGTAAAGATTCTTTCTGAAACAAGTCTTGATGAGTCTCCCACTGTTGCGCCTAACGGCACCATGCTAATCTACGCCACCCGCCAGCAGGGCCGGGGAGTCTTGATGCTCGTGTCGCTTAACGGCCGTGTGAGGCTCCCACTTCCTACCGCTCAAGGCGAAGTCAGAGAACCGTCCTGGTCCCCCTACCTGAACTGATTGCGGCGTAACAATTTTGCTTAACACACTGGGGTTTCATTAGGAGTTTCACGATGGAAATGCTGAAGTTTGGTAAATTCGCTGCGCTGGCTCTGGCCATGGCCGTAGCTGTAGGTTGCTCCTCCAAGGGCGGTGACAACGCTGGCGAAGGCGCTGTTGACCCGAACGCTGGCTACGGTGCAAACACCGGCGCTGTTGACGGTTCCCTGAGCGAAGAAGCCGCCCTGCGCGCAATCACCACCTTCTACTTCGAATACGACAGCTCGGATCTGAAGCCAGAAGCCATGCGCGCCCTGGACGTTCACGCCAAGGACCTGAAAGCCAACGGCAACCGTGTTGTTCTGGAAGGTAACACCGACGAGCGCGGTACCCGCGAGTACAACATGGCTCTGGGCGAGCGTCGTGCCAAGGCCGTTCAGCGCTACCTGGTTCTGCAGGGCGTTTCCCCTGCTCAACTGGAACTGGTTTCCTACGGCGAAGAGCGTCCAGTTGCTACCGGCAACGACGAGCAGTCCTGGGCTCAGAACCGCCGCGTAGAACTGCGTAAGTAAGTTCTTATGCGTATGTGCCGTCGTGTTGTAACCGTCCTCGCCCTCAGCCTGCCGCTTTCTGCGTGGGCTGCGGTTCCTGTAGTTGATGACAACGGAGGCAGCTATCCGCCTTCGGGTTATGGCACGAGCGGCGCCTATGCCGGGGCAGGGGCTTCGGCCCCTGCTTCTGCACAGGGTCAGTTGTTCATGCAACTGCAACAGATGCAGGACCAGATTTCCCGTCAGCAAGGCATCATCGAAGAGTTGCAGAACGATGTGTCGCGCATGAAGCAGGAAAACCTGGAGCGTTACCAGGATCTGGACCGCCGTATCAACAGTGGTGCCGCGCCAGCCGCTACACCCGATAATTCCTCCACCGGTGGCGCATCCGACGCCGCAGGTGCCGCTGCAGGCGCAAGCGCTGCGCAGCAACCGGCCGCCAGTGGCGAGCCGGCCGATCCGGCGAAAGAAAAGCTGTTCTACGATGCTGCTTTCGATCTGATCAAACAGAAAGACTTCGACAAGGCCAGCCAGGCCTTCAGTGCCTTCCTGCGCAAGTACCCCAACAGCCAGTACGCCGGCAACGCGCAGTACTGGCTGGGTGAGGTCAACCTCGCCAAAGGCGACCTGCAAGGTGCCGGTCAGGCCTTCGCCAAGGTCAGCCAGTTGTACCCCAAGCACAGCAAGGTGCCTGACTCGTTGTACAAGTTGGCCGATGTCGAACGTCGCATGGGCCACACCGACAAGGTCAAGGGTATCCTGCAGCAGGTCATCACCCAGTACCCCGGCACCTCTGCCGCGCAACTGGCCCAGCGAGACCTTCAGAAGCTCTGAACTGCACCGCTTGAAAGAAACCCGCGCCTGGCGCGGGTTTTTTCGTTAGAATCTCTGCCCTTTTTTCGTAAACACGCTGCTGCGGATAACGCTATGTCGAGTCTGCAGCAGTGCCTGACGGAGGCGGTCAGCCTGTATAGCTGTCACGCCCGTGGCGACCATGCAAGACACATTACGTATCACCGAAGTCTTTTACTCGTTACAGGGTGAAACGCGAACGGCTGGCTTGCCCACCGTGTTCGTGCGCCTGACCGGTTGCCCCCTGCGCTGCCAGTACTGCGACAGTGCCTATGCATTCAGTGGTGGCACACTGCGTACCCTCGACGACATTCTCGAGCAGGTTGCAGGTTTTCGCCCGCGCTATGTCTGCGTCACTGGCGGCGAACCGTTGGCCCAGCCCAACGTATTGCCTTTGCTTGAGCGCCTGTGCGATGCGGGCTACGAGGTTTCGCTGGAGACCAGCGGCGCGCTCGACATCTCGCGGGTGGACACGCGGGTCAGTCGCGTGGTCGACCTCAAGACCCCAGGTTCGGAAGAGGTTCACCGTAACCGCTACGAGAACATCGAACACCTGACGAGCAATGATCAGGTCAAGTTCGTCATCTGCTCCCGTGAGGACTACGACTGGGCAGTGTCCAAGCTGATCCAGTACAACCTCGAAGAACGGGCAGGTGAAGTCCTGTTCTCGCCCAGCCACCATCAGGTGAGCGCCAGCGACCTGGCCGACTGGATCGTCGCCGACAACCTGCCCGTGCGCTTCCAACTGCAACTGCACAAGTTGCTGTGGAACGACGAACCGGGCCGCTGATCAAGAGAGTGAATGACATGACTGAAAAACGTGCGGTAATCCTGCTGTCTGGCGGTCTGGACTCGGCCACTGTGGTCGCCATGGCCAAGGCCGAGGGCTACAGTTGCTACACCATGAGCTTCGATTACGGCCAGCGCCATCGCGCTGAGCTCAACGCAGCTGCGCGGGTGGCTCGCGATCTGGGCGTGGTCGAGCACAAGGTCATTGGCTTGAACCTCGATGGTATTGGCGGTTCGGCTCTGACCGACAGCAGTATCGATGTGCCTGAAGCACCTACCGAGGGTATTCCGGTCACCTACGTACCGGCGCGCAATACCGTATTCCTGTCGTTGGCGCTGGGCTGGGCAGAAGTGCTGCAAGCTCGTGACATCTTCATTGGCGTCAACGCTGTTGATTATTCGGGTTACCCCGATTGCCGCCCGGAGTTCGTCGAGGCCTTCGAGCGCATGGCCAACCTGGCTACCAAGGCGGGGGTGGAAGGTCAGGGGTTCCGCATCCAGGCGCCACTGCAGAACCTGAGCAAGGCGCAAATCGTCGAGGCCGGTATTGCCCGTGGGGTGGACTACAGCCTCACAGTATCCTGTTACCAGGCCGACGACGATGGCCGTGCCTGCGGTAAGTGCGATAGCTGCCGCCTGCGTGCTGAAGGCTTCAAGGCTGCCGGGATCGCTGATCCAACACGTTATTTTTGAAAATAATGCGATGGGGTGTTGATTTTCTCTGAGAAATCAGTAGTATACGCGCCATCCAACGGGTCGTTAGCTCAGTTGGTAGAGCAGTTGGCTTTTAACCAATTGGTCGTAGGTTCGAATCCTACACGACCCACCATATTCTCAGCGGTTTTCATGTATTGAAACCGCTGTACGAGAAGCCCGCCTTATGGCGGGCTTTTTTGTTTCCGTCGTTCCTCTGATTGGTCCCCAGTCGAACCCCCCGCCTGGTTCAACCACGCGTGGGGCTCTGGAGCGCAGCTGTCAGGCCTCTGGCTGATCGTCAGTCCTCAAGCTGCGAGGCCATCTGGCGAACCCGTTGCAGGTCGGCCTTGGCGACTTTGGCGAGCCCCATGCCATAGTCGGTGTCGGCCTTGTAGAAGTAAGACAGCATGATGTAGCGGCTTTCTTCGTCCGCGCTTGCCAACGCCTTGCCAAGGTTTGAAATCAGATCCTGCTGATCCTTCTTGCTGTAGCCGCGGAACAGTTCACCGGCTTGCTTGAAGTTCTGTTCTCGCTGGATCTTCGCCTGTTGAGTGCTGCCGCTCAGAGGTGTCTGGGCATATCGCGCACCGGCGATTTCTTCACGGGGCTGCAGGCGGCTGGGCTGGTAGTTGATAGCACTGGCGGTCGCGCCGGCATTCATGGCGCCGTCCTGGTTGATGGTGTTCACCTCGTTGCGCGGTTGATTGACCGGCAGGCTCAGGTTATTGGCTCCGACGCGATGCAACTGGGTGTCGGCGTAGGAGAACAGCCGTCCTTGCAGCAACCGGTCCTCCGACGGCTCGATGCCGGGCACCAGGTTCGATGGCGCCATGGCGACCTGCTCGGTTTCCTGGAAGAAGTTGTCGACGTTGCGGTTGAGTACCATCTGGCCGATCTTGCGCTTGGGCACATCGGGCCAGATCTTGGTCGCGTCCAGCGGGTCGAAGTCGAAGGTGGCCAGTTGTTCAGGCTTGAGTGTCTGGATGTACAGATCCCACTTCGGATAGTTGCCCTTGTTTATTGCAGCGACCAGGTCGTTGGTCATGTGGCTGTAATCGCGCCCCTGGATCTTCTCGACTTGTTTCGGGTCGAGATTCTTCTGGCCCTGCAGGCTCTTCCAGTGGAATTTCACGTAGTGCACCTGGCCTTCGGCATTGACCAGCTTGTAGGCATGCACGCTGTTGCCGTCCATTTCTCGGTAGCTGGCCGGCGTGCCCTCGTTGGAATACAGCAAGGTGAGGGTGCGGGTGGCTTCTGGCAGGTGGGAGAAGAAATCGAAGCGTCGCGCGTCATCGTCGAGGTTGGTGCGCGGGTCGGGCTTGAACGAGTGGACCATGTCCGGGAATTTGATCGCATCGCGGATGAAGAATGTCGGGAAGTTGTTGCCTACCAGATCCCAGTTGCCGTCAGCGGTGTAGAACTTGGTGGCGAAACCGCGTGGGTCGCGCAGGGTTTCCGGAGAATGGTTGCCATGCACGACGCTGGAGAAGCGCACGAATACGGGGGTCTTGGTGCCCTGAGTGAAGACCTTGGCCTGGCTCAGGTCACGGATGTCGGCGCTGGCAGTGAACTCGCCATGGGCGCCAGTGCCGCGGGCGTGCACGACGCGCTCGGGAATACGCTCACGGTCGAAACGCTGCAGTTTCTGCAGCAGTTGTACATCCTGGAGCAACACCGGGCCATTGGGGCCGGCGGTTTGCGAGTTTTGATTGTCGCCTACGGGAGCGCCGTTATCGCGGGTCAAGGGTGCGGCGTGGGCAGCAGTTGACCACAGGCTGCCGACGAGGCTGGCGGCGAGCAGCAAGCGACCCGGGCAAGAGGATGGGCTGATAGGTTTCACGGAAACTCCTGACGATTGTAGTTGTGCGCCGAGATACGCAGCCGCAACCTTAATCAGCCCGTGCAGATCAGATGAATGGGAGAATTCCCAATCCTTGCAAGGAACTTCAACGATCCACATTCTGCGGTCGCTGGTCAGGTGGCCGTGGGAGGGAAGGGTGGCGCTTGAAAAATCCTTGCACGTCACTTTAAATTGTTATGTTATAACAATAATATTCATCATCTTTTTGTCGACATGAGTGCCCTTCGCAATGGAGAGACGCACCTTCCTACAGTTGCTGTTTGCCGGCTGCACCTTGCCTGTCAGCCGCCTGGTGCTGGCCAATACCGCCGAGCAGGTTCGCGGTGCAGTATTGCGCCAGGGGGCAGAGGGCACGACCCTGCTGCTGGACCTCAGTGGCCCGATACCCGCTCGCACCTTCACCCTGGAAGCACCACCGCGACTGGTTCTTGATCTGCAAGGCGCGGGGCTGGCGACTTCGCTTGATGGGCTGGCCCTCAAGGACACGCCGATCAAGGCAATTCGCAGTGCAGCGACTGCAGACGGCGGCTTGCGCATTGTGCTGGACCTGCGCTCATCGGGAATTTCCGGCGAGTTGCAGACGCTCGCCCGCGGTCGGCAGTTGGCCCTGCGTCTTGGCGGATTGCCAGTTGCGGCCGCAGTGCCGACGGGCAAGGCTGTCGGGAATATGGCACCGCCGCAGGGGCGTGACCTGCTGATCGTCATTGACGCCGGTCACGGCGGCAAGGACCCAGGTGCCGTCGGCAGTGGCGGTGAGCAGGAAAAGCTTGTAGCACTGGCCATCGCCCGCCTGCTAGCGCGACGCATCGATGCGCAGAAGGGCTTCAAGGCGCGCCTGGTGCGCAATCAGGACGTGTTTATCCCGCTGCGCAAACGTGCCGAAATGGCCCAACGGCTGAACGCCGACCTGTTCATTTCCGTGCATGCCGACGCGGCGCCGAGGCGCACCGCATCCGGTGCCTCGGTGTTCGCCCTGTCCGAGCATGGTGCTACTTCGACAGTGGCGCGCTGGATGGCACAACGCGAGAACGATGCCGATTTCGTCGGGGTATCCAGCGTGTTGAAAAAACCACCCAAGGACCCGGTGGTGGCAGGTGTGCTTCTGGACATGTCGATGAATGCGACCATCTCCACCAGCCTGGACCTGGGGCATTCGGTGCTGGGCCAGCTCGAAGGCGTGGCCGGTCTGCATCAGGCCCGGGTGGAGCAGGCGGGTTTCGCGGTGCTCAAGTCGCCCAGCGTGCCTTCGATCCTGGTGGAGACTGGCTTCATGTCCAATGCCCGGGATTGCCAGCGGCTGCAGGATCCTCGTCACCAGCGCAAGGTCGCCGAAGCTATTTTCGCCGGGCTCGACAAGCACTTTCGCAGGCGCGCCCCCGATGGCAGCTACCTGGCCGCGCTCGCCGCGTACCGCCTGGCCGAGCCTGGCGCCCAAGGCTGAAGCGGGCCGCTTCGAGAACGCAGCGGGCTTGCGTATACTGTGCGCCTTTACGGTCCAGGGCTGAACCCTGCGACCCGCTCACGGATCGCGCACAGAGGCTTGCCAGTACGATGACGCAAGGATGTACTTCCACCACTGAGGCACCGTTGATCTCGGTCGTCGCCCCCTGCTACAACGCCGAGAAGTACCTGGAGGCGGCACTGGCGAGCATCTTTGCCCAGGACTACCCGAACTTTGAAGTCATCATCGTCGACGACGGCTCCAGCGACCGAAGCGTCGAGATGCTCCGCGCGTTGCAATCGACCTACGATTTCACCTTGCTGACCCAGGCCAACCAAGGGGTCAGTGGTGCGCTCAATACCGGCCTGCAGCATGCCCGTGGGGTCTATGTCTCGACCCCCGATCTCGACGACATCATGCTGCCGAACTCCCTGAGTGTTCGCGCCGCCTACCTGGACGCCCACCCAAAGGTCGGTTGTGTCGGTGCGTTGATCGTCTACATGGACACCGAAGGCCGCGACATCAAGGCGCAGCAACGCACCGAAATCAAGACCTTCGATTTCGCCGAGATCCTGCGTGACGCAGTGGTCGTCGGCGCGCCCGGCTCGCTGTACCGGATGGAAGCGATGCGCGCGGCTGATTTCTACGACCCGGCCATCAAGGTCCAGGATTTCCAGATGACCTTGCGCATTGCTGCCCAGGGCTACGAGATCCACGAGCTGCCGGTGTGCGTCACCCGCTACCGCCGCCACCCCAACAACCTGTCGCGCAAGTTCAAGGTGCTGCTGGAGGCCGATCTCAAGGCCATCGCGCCCTACCAGCAGTATCCGGGCTATGCCCGTGGGCGCTCGGTGCTGGTGCACAAGGCGCTCAAGTATGCCGTGGTTGCCGACAAGGCCTACGCCTGGGATCTGCTGCGCAGCATTCCCCTGCGCCACTACAACAAGACCACCCTCAAGCGCATCAAGCGCCTGATGTTCCACCGTTGATGCCGATCGAGGAGCGCCTGCCGTGAAATTCTTCAGGAACCTGGCCGAGCGCCGCGAACGCAAGCGTCTGCGGGCGATGGACAAACTTGAGCGTGCGGCGGAGAAGATCCGCCTGCGCTATCCGCGTAGCACGGTCGGCGTGGGCAGCTACGGTATCCCCGAGGTCACCGATTTTGGTGATGATGCCGTCTTGCGCATCGGTAATTACACTTCCATCGCCGCAGGTGTTCAGGTGCTGTTGGGAGGCGAGCATCGAACCGACTGGCTGACCACCTATCCATTTCCGGCAATGATCGACGGCCTGGAAGACATCAAGGATTACGCACCCAGCAAGGGCGACGTGGTGATCGGCAGCGACTGCTGGATCTGCACCAACGCGGTGATCCTTTCCGGAGTCACCATCGGCCACGGCGCCATCGTTGCCGCCGGGGCGATGGTCACCCGCGATGTACCGCCATTTGCGGTGGTTGGTGGCAACCCGTGCAAGTTCATCCGCTGGCGCTTCGACGAGCCGGTGCGTGAAGCCTTGCTGGAGGCGGCCTGGTGGGACTGGCCGATGGAAGAGGTCAAGCAGGTGGCGCGCATGCTCAGCAGCGCTGACCTGGACGCCTTCCTCGGATACGCCAGAGCCCGTCAGGGCCGCTGAGGCTCTATCGCTCGATTGACCGACTCCAGCGCGCGTTCCACTGCGGCCGCTGCTGGTTGACCTCGTCCCAGTTCACCACCACGGCGCTCTGCTGATACTGCTGCATCGCCTCGACCTGGCCGCGGGTGCGTTCGGTGGTCGGGGTCGTGGGGTTGGACGGAATCTGGTCGCCTTCCTCCAGCGCCGGGGCTTGGGCCGCAGGCGTGAGCAGGTAGGCGGCGAGCTTCTGCGCCAGCTCCGGCTGGTCGTTGTTGGCCACCACGCATTCGGCGAAGTTCAGCACCACTGCCCCTTCCTTGGGCTGGGCGTAGGCCACCGGGATACCCTTGGCCTGCAAGGTGGTGACCTGGGTGGGCGTCAGTGGGAACAACGCGGCCTCGTCGGTCTGCACCATCTCGGAGATCTTCGCCGAGCTGGCGATGTACTCCAGCACGTTCGGCCCGACCTGCTTGGGCCAGGCCTTGAAGCCCGGTTCGACGTTGCTTTCGTCACCGCCCTGGAGGCGGTTGTACATCAGGAAGCCGTGCAGGCCGAAGGTCGAGGAGGCCAGCGACTGGAACACCAGCTTGTCCTTGAAGCGCGGGTCTTGCAGGTCGCTCCACGAGGTTGGCGCGGCCCAGCCGTTCTTCTCGAACAGGCGGGTGTTGTAGGCCAGCCCCGTCACGCCGAGGCTGACGGCCACGGCTTCTTCCTTGATGCGTGCCTTCTGCGGAATCTGCGACAAGGCCTCGCTGGGCTGCAGCTTGCTGCACAGCCCCATCGAGATGGCTCGGTACATGATGCCGTCGTCAAGCATCACCACATGCATCTGCGGCTTCTTGCTGTTGGCCTGGACCTTGGCCAGATGGTCGGCCGAGGTGCCGGGCACGATCACCACCTTGACGTTGTTTGCCTGCTCGAAGGCCGGCAGCACCTTGTCGGCGTAGGTACGCTCCATGGTGCCGCCGTTCATGCCCAGGTACAGGGTCGGGGTGGCGGCCTGCAGCGTGGGGCTGGCGGCGAGCAGGGCCAGTGACAGGCAGGACAAGCCGGTGCCGAGGATACGTTTGACGTGTTTCATGAAAGCGACCTTCCTCTTAGTGGTTGGAGGCCAGGTCGTGACGGACCTGGAAACGACGGATGGAAAATGCCTCGATCGGCTGCCTGCTGGCGCCGTCGCAGACGAGCTCGGCCAGTGCCTCGCCGACCGCCGGGCCGATCTGGAAGCCCGCCCCGGCAAAGCCGAAGCCATGCAGCAGGCCGGGTTGGGTGGTGCTGGCGCCGATCACCGGCTCGTGGTCGGGCAGATAGCCTTCGGTGCCGCTCCAGGTGCGGATCGCCTGGGTGCCAGCCAGAAACGGGTAGAGTTCGACGGCGTTGCGCAGGATCGCCAGCACCGCTGACTGCCCTGGGCGAGCGCGTTGTGCGTCGAGGGCAAAACCACGCCCGCCGCCGAGCACGCAATTGCCGCGGGCGACCTGGCGGGCATAGATGCCGCCACCCTCGACACCGGTGCTGGCATTCATCACCCAAGGCAAGGGCTCGGTGACCAGCATCGCCGGGTGGCCGGACTCCATCGGCACCGGCTCGCCAAACTGCGCCGCCAGATCGGCGGCCCAGGCACCGGCACAATTGAGCAGCCACGGCGCGCGCAGGCGCAGGCCGCTCTGGGTGTGCAGGATGAAGCGCTGGCCATCATGCTCGACACGGCTGTCGCCGGCCTGCTCGATGACCCGTGCGCCCTGCTGGCGGGCGGCACGGGCGAAAGCGGGGGAGACCAGGCGTGGGTTGGCGTGGCCATCGTCGGCGCAGTACGAGGCGCCGACGGCGATCTCGCCGACCCAGGGGTAGCGGGCGCGCAGGGCGGCGCGGTCGAGTAGTTGCAGGTCCAGGCCGTGGTCGCGGCTGGCCGCCTCATAGCCTTGCAGTGCGACGAAGTCGGCCTCGCTGCGTGCCAGTTTCAGGTGCCCGGAGCGCAGGTATTCGCCATCGATGCCGATCAACGCAGGCAGTTCGCCCCAGATCTGGTGCGCCCGCTGCGACAACGGCAACTGCGCCAGGCTGCGCCCCTGGCGGCGCACGCCGCCGTAGTTGACACCGCTGGACTGGGCGCCGCAGAACCCACGCTCCAGCAAGGTTACCGAACGGCGACGCCGGGCCAGGGCAAGCGCCGCCGACGCGCCGACGATACCGGCGCCCATGACGATCACCTCCGATTCGATCCACGGGCTCATGCGTCATGCTCCACGCCGAAGGGCAGGGGTTTGATCGGTGCCTGGGCGCGCAGACGGCCGACCTCGTGCAGGGCCTTGCCACTGCAATGGGCAATGATTTCCGCCGCTGCCGCGCCGCACATGCGGCCCTGGCAGCGGCCCATGCCGACCCGGCAGTGAGCCTTGACCCGGTTGATCTCCCAATGGCCTTCGCCGACCACGGCGCGCAGCTCGCCGACGCTGATCTCTTCGCAGCGGCACACCACCAGATCGTCCGGTGCCTGTTCAGCCCAGTGCTCGGGGAAGGGGAAGGCGGCTTCCAGCCCTTCACGGAAACGGCCAATGCGCGTCAGGCGTTTTTCCAGGGTGCGGCAACGCTGGGGGTCGACGGTTTGGCCGAGGTCCTGCAGCACCGCCAGGGCGGCGCGTTCGCCAGCCATTTCGGCGGCGTCGGCGCCCATGATCCCGGCGCCGTCGCCGGCGAGGTAGACATCGTGCTCGCTGCTGCGCCCGGCCTGGTCGCGGCGCGGCAGCCAGGCCCGGTTGAGCGTGCTCCACTCGAATGCGCAGCCGAGCAGGTCGGCCAACTGCGTTTCGCTGCGCAGCGCATGGGCAAAGGCCAGCGCATCGCATTCGGTGTCATGTAGCTGATCGCCCTTGCGCCATACCGCCCGTTGCACCTGTTGCCCGCCTTCGATGCGTTCCAGCGTCGCGCCCTGATGCACCGGCACGCCATGGGCGCTGAGCCAGGCGCGGTAGTACAGGCCCTTGCCCAGGGTTGCCGGTTGCTCGAGCAGCTCAGGCAGGGCGCGGCACTGGGCGCTGAAGGGCGCGCTGTCGAGCACGCCGAGGACCTTGGCACCGGCCTTGGCGTACTGGTAGGCGACCAGATAAAGCAATGGCCCGCTGCCGCAAAACAGCACGCGCTCGCCAATGGCGCAGCCCTGATGCTTGAGCGCGATCTGCGCGGCCCCCAGGGTGTAGACCCCGGGCAGCGTCCACCCCGGCACCGGCAGCACCCGGTCGGTGGCGCCGGTGGCGATGATCAGGCGCTGGTAGGGTAGGTGCGCGGCATGGCCGTCGCGCAGGGTGTCCAGGGCGCCGTGCTCGGCGTTCCATACCAAGGTGCCGGGGCGATAGTCGATCTGCCCGGCAAGCGCATCGAGGGTCTGGTGCAGCGCGCTGGCCTTGCGGGCCTCGAAACCATAGAGCTGGCGCGCCGTTCGCGTGAAGTTGGCCGGCTGGCGGCGATAGATCTGCCCGCCGCCCTGGCTGGCTTCGTCGATCAGGACTGGATGCACACCGTGCTCCACCAGTGTCTGTGCGGCGCGGATCCCGGCGGGGCCGGCTCCGACGATCACCACGGCGCTCATGGCCGGCGCCCCGGTTCGCGCAGCACCTGCTGCCCTGTTTCCAGCGCGGTGGCGCAGGCGCGTACGCGGCGGCCATCGCCCAGCCGTACCCAGCAGTCCTGGCAGGCGCCCATCAGGCAGAAACCGGCGCGCGGCTCGGCGCTGAAGTCGCTGCCGCGCAGGTGCGCGCCGCTGGTCAATATGGCGGTCAGCAGGGTGTCGCCGAGCAGGCCACAGGCCGGCTCGCCGTCGAGGGTGAAGTCCAGCTCCGGGCGCTGGCGCTCGGCGAGGCGTTTGAACAAGGCCATGTCAGTGCTTCCCTACCAGGACCCGATCCAGGCCATAGACCCGGTCGAGCAGAATCATGGTCACCGCTGTCAGGGCGATCACCAGGGCCGACACCGCAGCCATCATCGGATCGATGGACTCGGTGGCGTAGACGTACATCTTCACCGGCAGGGTCTGGGTGGCCGGCGAGGTGACGAAGATTGACAGGGTCACCTCGTCGAAGCTGTTGATGAACGCCAGCAGCCAGCCGCCGGCGATACCGGGCAGGATCATCGGCAGGGTGATCTTGCGAAACAGCGTGAAGCGGCTCGCACCCAGCGACTCGGCGGCCTGCTCGGCGCTGCGATCGACGCCGATGGCGGCGGCGATCACCAGGCGCAGCACATAAGGGGTGATCACCACCGTGTGCGCCAGGACCAGCCAGGTGAAGCTGCCATTGACCCCGAGCAGGGCGAACAGGCGCAGCAGCGCCACCCCTAGCACCAGGTGCGGAATGATGATCGGCGACAGGAACAGCACGTTGAGAAAGTCGCGTCCGGGGAACTGCAGGCGCGTGATCGCAAGCCCTGCCGGCACTGCGATCAGCGTCGCCAGGCTGGCGGCGAGAAACGCCAGCTGCAGGCTGTTTTTGAAGGCTTCGAGGAAGTCGGCGCGCTCGAACACCGCTTCGAACCAGCGCAGCGAGAACCCCGCCGTAGGAAGGCTCAAGGTGTTTTCCGGGGTGAATGCCACCAGGCACACCACCACCAATGGTGCGAGCATGAAGACCACCACCAGGCTGTGGAAGGTCAGGGCCAGAGGACCGTTCTTGGACATGAGTTACCCCAGCGATTTCTTGTAGCGGCGTTCGATCATGCGGTTCCACGACAGCATGATCAGCAGGTTGACCAGCAGCAGGGCGATGGCGATGGCCGCGCCCATGGGCCAGTTCAGGTCGGCCAGGTACTGGTCGTAGACCAGCGTGGCGACCATCTTCAGCCGGCGCCCGCCGAGCAGGCCGGGGATGGCGAAGGAACTGGCGGCCAGGCCGAAGACGATCAGCGTGCCGGACAGCACCCCCGGCATCACTTGCGGCAGCACCACCAGGCGCATGACCTTGGCCTGGCTGGCGCCAAGTGACAGCGCGGCCTGTTCGGCGGCGGGGTCGAGCTTCTGCAGGCTGGTCCAGACCGGGATGATCATGAACGGCAGCATCACGTGGACCAGCGCGACGATCACCGCGAACGGGGTGTACAACAGCTTCATCGGCGCGCCACCCAGGGCCTGGATCGCGTGGTTGACCAGCCCGTCGGCGCCCAGCAACAAGCTCCAGCCGAAGGCGCGCACCACCACCGAGATCAGCAGTGGGGTGAGGATCACCACCAGGAAGATCGAGCGCCACGGGCTGCCCATGCGGCTGAGGATGTAGGCCTCGGGTACGCCGATCACCACGCACAGCAGGGTGACCAGGGCGCTGATCCAGAAGGTGCGCCAGAAGATTTCGAGGAAGTAGCTGTCGCCGAGCAGGGCCAGGTAGTGCTCGAAGGTCCAGTGGTCGGCGCGGATGCCGACTTCGTAGTCGAACACATTGAACGACAGCACCAGGGTCAGCAGCAGAGGCACGACCAGCAGGGCGGCGAACAGCGCCAGTGCCGGCGCCGACAGCAGGTAGCCGCGCAGGTCACGGTGTTGCCTGGCGCAGGTGGCGGGGGCAGGCATGGCGCTGTTCATGCGCTCACCTCGTCGGCAGCGAGCACCCGCAGTAGCTCGGGCTGCCAGTCCAGGCCGACATCGACACCTTCACCGAGCGGTGCGCTGCCATCGTTGCGCCGCACCACGGTCAGTTCGCCCAGCGGTGTGCCGATGCGGTACAGCCATTGGCTGCCAAGGAAGTAGCGGGCCAGGATGCGGCCCTGCAGGCGACCGGCGCCGTTGTCGAGCAGGTCGATCTTTTCCGGGCGCAGGCTCAGGGTCAGGCTGGCGTCGCGGCTGTGTTGCACCTGTGGCAGGCCCGCGCCGTCCAGCTCGCCGGGCAACAGGTTGGCCTTGCCGACGAAGTCGGAGATGAAGCGGGTGCGCGGGTGTTCGTAGAGGCGATACGGCTCGTCGACCTGGGTGACGCGCCCGCCCTGCATCACCACCACGCGGTCGCTGATCGACAGGGCTTCGGCCTGGTCGTGGGTGACCATCAGCGTGGTGATGCCGACTTCGCTCTGGATCCTGCGGATCTCGAACTGCATCTCTTCGCGCAGGTTGGCGTCGAGGTTCGACAGTGGCTCGTCGAGCAGCAGCACCGGTGGTTCGATCACCAGCGCCCGGGCCAGGGCCACACGCTGGCGCTGGCCACCTGACAGTTCGCGTGGATAGCGTTCGGCATGCCGATCCAGGCGCACCAGCGCCAGTACCTCGGTCACCTTGCGGCGAATCTCGGCTTCGGGCTGCTTGCGCATGCGCAGGCCGAAGGCGACGTTGTCGGCCACGGTCATGTGCGGGAACAGGGCGTAGCTCTGGAACACCACACCCAGGCCACGGCTGCTGGGCTTGGCGTGGGTGATGTCGCGTCCGTCGAGCAGGATGCGGCCGCTGCTGACGTCGACGAAGCCGGCGATCATCTGCAGGGTGGTGGTCTTGCCGCAGCCTGAAGGTCCGAGCAAGGAGACGAATTCGCCTTGTTCGATGGCGAGGTTGGTGGCGACCACGGCGTCGATCGCGCCGTAGCGTTTGCAAAGATTGTCCAGTTGCAGAAAGGCCATGACTGCGTTCCACCTGTCTTTTGTCGCGTGTCGGGCACACTTGTTGTTGGGGGCAGATGCAAGGAGGCAAATCGAGGACCGATGAATACTCACGAGGCCACCGGTGTGTTGTTCGATTTGTCCCGGTGGACGCAGAGTAGGCGCAAGCCTAGGATGGCCTCAATGGCGAATTTCACTGAGTCGAGCACTATTTTCAGTTTTATTCGCTCAGTGAAATTTATATAAGGAAAAGCACAAATTGAATTCCGATAAACGAAATCAGGAAGAGCCTGGGGTCAGTGTGGTCTCGCGCTTGTTCGCGGTGCTGCGGGTATTGGGCGAGGCGCCGGTGGAGGGCATGCGGGTGATCGAGCTGGCCGAGCAGGTCGGCCTGTCGCAGCCGACCGTGCACCGGCTTGTGCGCAGCCTGGTGGATGAAGGCATGGTCGAGCAGGAGGCGCGCAGCAAGCGTTATCGTTTGAGCCTGGCGTTCTTTGCCCTGGCGGCGCGGGCAGGCAACAGCGGCAACCTGCGCGATCTGGTGCGGCCCAGCTTGCTGCGTCTGTCGGCCTCGCTGGGGGACTCGCTGTTTCTGCTGGCGCGCAGTGGGTTCGATGCGGTGTGTCTGGATCGCAGCGAAGGGCCGTATCCGATCCGTACCTTCACCGGCGATATCGGTGGGCGTGTGGCGTTGGGTGTGGGGCAGGGGAGCCTGGCGATCCTCGCCTTCCTGCCGGAGGAGGAACGCGAGGCGGTGATTCGCAACAATCTGCCGCGGCTACGGGATTTTCACCTGTACGACGAGGTGTTCCTGCGTGCGGAGGTGGAGAACGTGCGGCGCCAGGGTTATGCCGCACGCAATACCGGCGTGCTGCCCGGCATGGCCGGGCTGGCGGTGCCGATCCTCGATGGCAATGGCCATGCCGTGGCGGCGTTGAGCGTGGCGACCATCAGTGACCGGCTGGGGCCGGAGCGCCTGCCGATGGTGGTCGAGTTGCTCAAGCGCGAAACGACGGCGATCGGGCCGAGGATCAATCCGTTCGATCCGACCCTGCGCCATCCTTCGCGGGTGTTCGGGGAGTGAATGTCGCGGTGTCCCTTTCGCGGGCAAGCTCGCTCTCACCCTGTGGGGGCTTGCCCGCGAAAAGAACAGCGCAGTACCTGCGATCAGGTCCTGAACTGCTCCATCAGTGCCTGCTGCTGATTGGCCAGGCGGTTCAGCGCCTGGCTGATCCGCGCCGACTCTTCGGCCTGCCCTGACAGCGACTCGGTCACATCACGAATACCCGCCACGTTGCGGTTCACCTCCTCAGCCACCGCGCTCTGTTCCTCGGCCGCCGACGCGATCTGCAGGTTCATGTCGCTGATCACCGCCACGGCCTCGCCGATCCGTTGCAGGGCCGGGAGCGCCTGATCCATGCGCTGGGCATTGTCCTGGGCCTGGCGTTGACCGGCCTGCATGGCATCGACCACATCGCGCGTGCCTTGCTGCAGGCCTTCGATCACCACGCGGATCTCCTCCACCGACACCTGGGTGCGCTGGGCCAGGTTGCGCACCTCGTCGGCGACCACGGCAAACCCTCGGCCGGCTTCGCCCGCACGGGCGGCCTCGATGGCGGCGTTGAGTGCCAGCAGGTTGGTTTGTTCGGCGATGGCGCGGATCACCTCCAGTACAGAGCCGATCTGCTCGCTGCGCCCGGCCAGCGAACGGGCTTCGTCCATGGCCGCATCCATGCCCGCGGCCAGGTTGGCGATGGTCTGGCGGGTACTGGCGACCAGTTGCAGGCCCTCCTGGCTGGCCTGGTCGGCACCTTGCGCAGCCTCGGCAGCCTGCGAAGCGTTGTGGGCGACATCCTGCGCTGTGGCGCTCATCTCGTTGGCGGCGGTGGCCACCTGCTCGATCTCGCGGTGCTGCAGTTGCATGCCGGCACTGGTCTGGCTGGCGATGGCGGCCGACTGATCGGCCGTGCCGCGTGCTTCGTGCAGCGACGCCTTGACCTGGGCGATCACCGGCTGGAGCTTGTCGAGGAAACGGTTGAACCAGCCTGTCAGCTGGCCCAGTTCGTCGTCGCGGGCGTAGTCCAGGCGTCGGGTCAGATCGCCCTCGCCGCTGGCGATATCGCGCAGGCGCTCGGCCACGGCCAGGATTGGCCGCGTCACGCCGCGGGCGGTCAGCCACACCAGCAGCAGGCCGAGCACGGCAGCGACCAGGCCGATCAGCAGGCTGGTGAGGTTGGCCTGCTGGTTGTGGGTGTCCAGACGCTGGTTGACCGCCACGGCGGGGGCGCGCAGCACCGCTTCAGGCACTTCCAGCAGCACCTGCCAGGGCGCGGCGCCAGGGATCGGTGCGAACGGATGGGAGACGCGCAGCATCCCGCCTTCCTGGCGCTCGACTGGCTGACCGGTGCGCATCGGTGCCACCAGTTCGCGCACCGCCTCACCCAGCGCCTGCTCCAGGGGCTTGCTCAACTGGCTGGCGTCCTGGCTGTGCCCGGCCAGCAGGCCGACGGGGCTGACGATGCTGACCTGGCCCTGGCCTTCGAACAGCTCCTGGCGCCCAGCCAGGCTCAGTTGCTGCAGGTTGTCCAGGCCGATGTCCAGGCCGACCACGCCGATCACCTTGCCGTCTTCCAGCAGTGGCAGGGCGATGCTGGTCATCAGCACCTGACGGCCGTTGACTTCGTCGAAGTAGGGGGCGAGCACACAGGCCTTGGCGGTTTCCAGCGGGCAGGTCAGCCAGCGGTTGTAGGCTGAGCCGTTGGCGCCGATGCTGGTGTCGGCCAGCATCGATTCGGGCATCGCTTCGGAGGCGACGTCGCCTGAGCCTTCGCGCGACCAGTACAGCGAGAAGCGCCCTTGCTCGTTGCTGCCCAGCTCGGCCTGGCCGCTGAAACGCGCGTCCTGGTGCTCCAGGGCGTCCGGTTGAAACACCAGGTAGAGGCCGATCAGGTCAGGGTTGCCTGCCAGTGCCGTACCGGCTTGCTTGACCAGTTCGCTGCGCAACTCGTCGCCCCCGCGCGCCCTGAGCACCTGCACCACGCGGGCGAAGCCATTGCCGTACTGATAAGCGTCCATGAAATAACGCTGGATGCGCAGCGACTGGGTCTCGGCGTGGGCCTGCAGGCGCTGCCGCGCGCTTTGATCGAGCAGTTCGGTGTTGGCGGTGAACACCTGTTCGGTGCTGCGTCGGGATTGGATCAGCGAAGTGGCCACCAGCAAGGTGACCACCGCCAGCAGGCACAGCCCTGCAAGCAGGGTGATTTTCCACTGGATGGAGAGACGGCGCAGCGACATGGAGCGTTTCCTTCTCGATCAAGACAACGTCCGCGGTCAGGCGCGGGCGTTGTCGGCAGGGTGGGTCATTCGGCCACGTAGCTTGGTGGGGCGACGCGGAACGCCTTGGTCAGCCAGGCCAGGTACAGCACGCCGCACAAGGCCCAGGCGCCGCCGAACGCCAGTGAGTGCTCGTCCAGGTCGATCCACAGCACGGCGATGATGCAAAAGCCTATCGTCGGCAGCACCAGATACTTGAGGTTGTTGGTCAGGCCCTTGTTGCGCCGTTCGCGAACATAGCAATGGTTGATGACTGACAGGTTGACGAAGCTGAAGGCCATCAGTGCGCCGAAGTTGATCACCGAGGTGGCGGTCACCAGGTCGAAGAAGATCGCCGACAGGGCGATCACGCCCACCACCACGATGTTCAGCACCGGGGTGCGATAGCGCGGGTGCAGACGGGCGAACAGGCGGGCCGGGATCACCTCGTCGCGGCCCATCACGAACAGCAGGCGGGACACGCTGGCCTGGGACGCCAGGCCCGAGGCGATGGTGTTGATCACCGTGCAGGCGATGAACACCGACTGGAACAGCTTGCCACCGACGTACAGGGCGATTTCCGGCAGGGCCGCTTCATGATCCTGGAAGCGGTCCATGGTCGGGAAGTACGCCTGGATGAAGAACGACATGATAATGAACACCACGCCGCCGATCAGGGCGATCAGGAAGATCGCGCGTGGGATGGTGCGTGCCGGGTCGCGGGTTTCTTCTGACAGGCAGGTGACGGCGTCGAAGCCCAGGAACGAGAAGCACAGGATGGTTGCGCCGGCGACCAGCGCGCTGAACTGCGTCTGTTCATCGGCGAACGGCGTCAGCGTCCAGGCCGTGCCCAGCCCTTCGCCCTGGTGCAGGCCGCGCACGCAGAGGTAGACGAACACGGCCATGATCGCGATCTGCACCGCCACGAACAGGGTATTGAAGTTGGCCACCAGGTTGATGCTGCGCATGTTGACCAGGCTGATCAGGGTGACGAAGGCCACCACCCAGACCCATGCCGGCACCTCGGGGAACATTGCCGACAGGTACAGCTTTGCCAGCAGGGCGTTGACCATCGGCAGCAACAGGTAATCGAGCAGCGACGACCAGCCGACCAGGAAACCGACGTGCGGGTTGATCGCACGTTGCGTGTAGGTGTAGGCCGATCCCGACTCCGGGAAGCGCCGCACCAGCGTGCCGTAACTCACGGCGGTGAACAGGATACCCAGCAGGGCCAGGATATAGGCGCTGGGCACGTGACCGGCGGTAATGCCGGAGACGATGCCGAAGGTGTCGAAAACGGTCATCGGTGCGATGTACGCCAGACCGATGATCACCACCTGCCAGAGGCGCAGGGACTTGCGAAACTGCTCGTGACGATTGGCAGGGTGCTCAGGCTGCATGCTGGCGCTCCCGGCGAAGGCGGGACGAAGCGGGCGACGGGCACGGCAAGGTCGAGCGGATGGGCTCCATGTTGTTCACCTTTTATAGCGGAGCGAAGGTTCGCGCGTGGGCGCGTGATCAGTACGGGCGGGGCCGGCGAAACGGCGGCGCCTGGGGGCAGGGGCGGACAGGCATGATGGCGGCGCGGTCTTTTTTCTTGATGTGGAGGGCGCGGAGCAAGGTGGGGAAAATAAAAGACGATTGGACGGTTGGGTGTCAAGTTAAACATGACAGATTGATTGGTTTTCAGGTTTTTATCGGCTTTTTAATGGGTGAAAATGGGTGTTCATGGATATTTAGGGCAAAAAGCAGATTTTAGTGTTCGTAAAATTTTACGATCGGCACCGTCGGAGTTATCTGTCGGCAGTTGTAGGACGCGTCGCAAGTGCAGGAAAATCTCCCGGGTGGACACCGCGCCAGGCAAGCGACAGTGCTACGCTTGGCACCCCGGTCGCGTGCTTCGCGCCACCACCAGCCCTATGGACAGCAATCGGTTCTATTCATGAAGAAATCAGTAGGCATCCTTTCCGGCCTGGCCGTCGCCATCGCCGTCGTCACCACTGCTGGCGCCTGGTACACCGGCAAACAGCTGCCGACGGAGCTGGAGCAGTCCATCGCCCGCGGTAACGCGGAGTTGCAGAAGGCGCTGGTCGGTACGGGTGGCACCATGACCATCGAGCTGGTCTCGCTGGACCAGCACCTGTTCACCAGCGATGCGCAGTACCGGCTCAAGGCCAGTGACCTGCGTATCGGCGAAGGTGCGCCGGTGAGCTTCGAGGTCGGTGTGACCGACCACATCGAGCATGGCCCTTTCCCCTGGTCGCGGGTCAAGGCGTTCAAGCTGCTGCCGGTGATGGCGGTCAGCAACAGCCAGTTGCAGAAGGATGACAACACCGCATCGTGGTTTGCCGCCGCAGGCGACAAGTCGCCAGTGGTCGGCCAGGTCAGCCTGGGTTATGGCGGTGGTGTCGAGAGCGACATCCGGCTGGCGCCGGTCAAGCTGGACGAAGGTGATGGCAATGTCCTCGACTTCGCCGGCATGCAACTGGTGCTCAAGGGGGATCGTGAAGGCAAGGCGGTGGAAATCCACGGCAATGCCGAGCGCCTGGACATGACCCTGGTTGGTGATGATCACCCGCCGGTCAAGTTGCAGTTCAATGGTTTCAAGATCGGCGGCGAGCTGGCCAGTACCGGGCACGACATGATCTATGTCGGCCACCTGAACCTGCTGCTGGCCGATCTGCAAGCCACGCTCGGGCCGAAGCAGGACGTGCTGGTGCTCAAGGGGCTGGAGCAGAACAACCTGTACAGCGCCGAGGGCCAGGACAAGCTGGGCGGGCGCCTGGAGTACAAGGTGTCCGATATCACCTACGCCGGTCGCGCGGTGGGCAGCGGGCAAATGGTGCTGAGCATGAAGTCGGTGAACATGCCGGCCACCCAGGCACTGCTGGAGTGGTATCAGACCAAGGTGCCCGAGCTGCAGGACGCTGCTGCCCGTGGCGAGGCGGTGCCGTCGCTGAACATGAGCCCCGAGGAGACCGCCAAGGTCCAGGGCGACCTGCAGAAATTGTTGGCCGACAAGCCGCAGCTGGCGCTGGAAGACCTGTCGTTCAAGACGGCGAATGGTCAGAGCCACTTCAACCTGTCGCTGGACCTCGCCAATCCGACGTCCTTCGACCTGCCGCCAGACCAGATCGCCAAGCAAATGGTGACCCGCCTGCAGGGCAAGCTGTCGCTGTCCAAGGCGATGGTCGGCGACCTCGCCACGCTGCAGGCGCTGCTTGACGGTCAGACCGACGCCCAGGCCATCGCCCTTCAGTCGGGCCAGGCCGGGGAAATGCTCGGCATGATGGCGCTGCAGAGCGGCATGGCCACGGTCGAGGGTAACGACGTGGTGTCGAGCCTGCATTACGCCGATGGCATGGTGGACTTCAACGGCAAGAAGATGACTGTCGAGGAGTTTGCCGTGCTGATGAGCATGCACCTGGCGGCTTTGTCGCCACAGGGCTGACGATTGCCTTGAGTTCTGCGCGGGTAAACCCGTTCCTGCAGTGGTGGTGTACCTCTGGGGGGCGGGTTTATCCGCGAATGCCTTATCCTGGCAAAAACACCTTTTGCATTCCCCCGATTGCCTGTAGCCTTCGCCGTCCGATAATAATCCGCGCCCGCAGAGGGGTCGCGATGGCCCGCCACTGCCGGCCATCCGGCACCGTTAGCCGATCTGCCAGGGGCCGGGTGGTACACTCGACTGACGCGCACGCAGGTCCAGCGATCATGACCCAGATTTCCGAACGTCTCCTGGTTCAAGCCCACCTTGACGCCAAGCAGCCCCATCCGCTGACGCCCGCGCAGGAGGCCGATTACCGTGCGGCCATCGCTGCCGAGCTCAAGGCGCAGAATGCGGTTCTGGTTGCCCACTTCTATTGCGATCCGGTGATCCAGGCCCTGGCCGAGGAAACCGGTGGTTGCGTTTCCGACTCGCTCGAAATGGCCCGCTTCGGCAAGAACCATCCGGCTGAGACCGTGGTGGTCGCCGGTGTGCGTTTCATGGGTGAGACCGCGAAGATCCTCACCCCGGAAAAGCGCATTTTGATGCCGACCCTGGAAGCCACCTGCTCCCTCGACCTGGGCTGCCCGGTGGAGGAGTTCTCGGCGTTCTGCGATCAGCACCCGGAACGTACCGTGGTGGTTTATGCCAACACCTCGGCAGCGGTAAAGGCGCGTGCCGACTGGGTGGTGACCTCCAGCTGCGCGTTGGAGATCGTCGAGACCCTGATGGACAACGGCGAGACCATCATCTGGGGCCCGGACCAGCACCTGGGCCGTTACATCCAGAAGAAAACCGGCGCCGACATGTTGCTGTGGGACGGTGCCTGCATCGTTCACGAAGAGTTCAAGTCGCGCCAGTTGGCCGACATGAAGGCGCTGTATCCGGATGCAGCGATCCTGGTGCACCCGGAGTCGCCGGAGTCGGTGATCGAACTGGCCGATGCGGTGGGGTCTACCAGCCAGTTGATCAAGGCAGCGCAGACGCTGCCCAACAAGACCTTCATCGTCGCCACCGACCGCGGCATCTTCTACAAGATGCAGCAGCTGTGTCCGGACAAGGTATTCGTCGAAGCGCCGACCGCCGGCAATGGCGCCGCCTGCCGCAGTTGCGCGCACTGCCCGTGGATGGCGATGAACACGCTGGAGCGCACGCTGGATTGCCTGCGCAAGGGCAGCAATGAGATTTTCGTCGAGCCTGCGCTGATTCCGCGTGCGATCAAGCCGCTGAACCGGATGCTGGACTTTACCCAGGCGGCGCGTCTCAAACTCTCCGGTAACGCCTGACGCCAGACTGCCGCTCCCTCAGTGAGTGATGTCCTCGCTCGCTGTGGGAGCGGGCTCGTCCCGCGATTGGGGCGCGCAGCGGCCCCTGTCCATATCAGCGCATCATGTCCTTGACCATCCGCTGCTGCTCCATGATCTCCCGCTGGCGCTGGTCGATCTGCGAAGCCAGTGGGAAGTTGCTTCCTGCCCGGCGCTTGGCGTAGTCCAACTGCTGGATTGCCTGATCGAAATCGCCCACCAGCGTGAAGTACTCCGCCCGTGCCCGGTGCAGGCCAATCGTGTTGCCTGACAGCCCGCGCACCTCGGCTACGTCGTACCAGACATCCGGGTCGTCCGGCCGGTTCTTGACCAGGTCGTCCAGCACCTTTTCTGCTTCGGCTGGCTTGCTCTGCTTGACCAGCAGGTCGGCGCTCACCTGCTTGAGCGGGTAGTTACCCGGATACAGCCCTTGCATGCGGGTGACGCGCTGCTGGGCATCGGCCAGGCGGTTGTTGGTGATGTCCAGGTCGATCTGCGCCAGGTTGTAGGTGATGTCGTTGGGTGCCTTGGCCAGCAGCGGCTTGAGGTTTTCCCGTGCCTCGTTCAGCTGGCCACCCTTGATCTGCGCCAGGGCCAGACCGTAGCGGGCAGCGTCGAGGTTGGGGTTTTCGTCAAGCTGGGCACGGAAGCGCTTGGCCGCGAGGCCCGGCGTGCCTTCGTAGGTGAGGGCGACGCGGGCGCGGATCAGTTGGTAGCGCAGGCTGTCTTCGACGCCGCCCTTGGGCGCCTGTTCTGCGCGGTTGCGGGTGTCGGCGATACGCGATTCGGTGACCGGGTGGGTCAGGAGGAATTCCGGCGGCTTGGCGTCATAGCGGTACTGGCGGGCCAGGCGCTCGAACATGCTCGGCATGTTGCGTGGGTCGTAGCCGGCCTTTTCCAGGTTGAGGATGCCGATGCGGTCGGCTTCCTGCTCGTTCTGCCGCGAGAAGCGCCGCTGTTCCTGCAGGGCAGCGGCCTGGGTGCCGGCGATCACGCCGATCCCGGCATCGCCACCGCCACCGGCAGCCAGCACGATACCGGCCAGCAGCGCCGCCATCATGGGCAGTTGCATACGCTGCTGGGCCTCGACGCCGCGGGCGAAGTGGCGTTGCGACAAGTGCGCCAGTTCGTGGGCCAGCACCGAGGCGTACTCGCCTTCGGTCTGGGCGTTGAGGAACAGGCCGCCGTTGACCCCGACGATGCCGCCGGGCGCGGCGAAGGCGTTGAGCTCGCGGCTGTCGATCAGGATGAATTCCAGGCGCCGGTCCTGCAGCTGGCTGGTCTCGGCCAGCCGGTACACGCTGGTTTCGACGTAGTCCTTGAGCTGTGGGTCGTTGAGCTGGTTGACCTGTCCGCGCAGCAGGCTCAGCCAGGCGCGGCCCAGGTCGTGCTCCTGTTTCGGCGAAACGATCGCAGAGCTGGCATCACCCAGCGACGGCAGGTCGTCGGCATGGCCAGGAAGGGCCATCAGGCAGGCCAGCGTCAGCAGGGTAGGGCGCAGTAGATTCATGCACGAAGCTCGCGTCGATCAAAACCCTTACTGTAGCCCGCTCGCACCTTGCCGACCAGTGGCGGTATCCTACGGACATCGTCTGCAACACCTTATTGCGCCCGCCATGGAGACTCCTGATGATCGACACCCCGACCTGCGACGCTGAGCTCGACGCCAGCGGGCTGAACTGCCCATTACCGCTGCTCAAGGCGAAAATGGAGCTCAATCGCCTGGCCAGCGGCGCGGTCCTCAAAGTAGTGGCCACCGATGCCGGCTCGCAGCGTGACTTTCGCACGTTTGCCCAGCTTGCCGGTCATACGCTGCTTCGTGAAACGGCCGAGTCAGGGACCTACACCTACTGGCTACGCAAGGCCTGAGTCTTCTTTCCCAAGGATCGTCAATGTTCAAAGTGCTTCGCGACTGGATGCAGCGCTACTTTTCCGATGAGGAAGCGGTGGTGCTGGCGGTCCTGCTGTTCCTGGCCTTCACCGTGGTGCTCACGCTCGGCGGCATGCTCGCGCCGGTGCTGGCGGGCATGGTCCTGGCGTTTCTCATGCAGGGGCTGGTCAACGCCCTGGAGCGCTTCAAGGTGCCGACGCGCATGGCGGTGTGGCTGGTGTTCGCCCTGTTCATGGGGGCGCTGGGCGTGTTCCTGGTAGTGCTGGTGCCGTTGCTGTGGCACCAGTTGATCACCCTGTTCAACGAGTTGCCGGGCATGCTCGGCAAATGGCAATCGCTGTTGTTGCTGCTGCCCGAGCGCTATCCGCACCTGGTCTCCGACGAGCAGGTGCTGCGCGCCATCGAGTCGGTGCGTGGCGAGATCGGCAAGTTCGGCCAGTGGGCGCTGACGTTCTCGCTCTCCAGCCTGCCGCTGCTGGTCAATGCGATGATCTACCTGGTGCTGGTGCCGATCCTGGTGTTCTTCTTCCTCAAGGACCGCGAGATGATCGCCCGTTGGGTCAGCGGCTACCTGCCGCGTGAACGCAGGTTGCTGACCCGCGTGGGCGACGAGATGAATCGGCAGATCGCCAACTACATCCGCGGCAAGGGCATCGAGATCCTGATCTGCGGCATCGCCACCTATATCGCTTTCATCAGCCTGGGGCTCAACTACGCGGCCTTGCTGGCGCTGCTGGTGGGGCTGTCGGTGGTGGTGCCCTACGTGGGGGCGGTGGTGGTGACCGTGCCGGTGACCCTGATCGCGCTGTTCCAGTGGGGCTGGGGTGATCAGTTCTTCTACCTGATGGCGGTGTACGCGATCATCCAGGCGTTGGATGGCAACGTGCTGGTACCGCTGCTGTTCTCCGAAGCGGTGAGCCTGCACCCGGTGGCAATCATCTGCGCGGTGCTGCTGTTCGGTGGGCTGTGGGGGTTCTGGGGGATCTTCTTCGCCATTCCCCTGGCGACGCTGTTCAAGGCGGTACTCGACGCTTGGCCGCGGCAGGAGCCGACGGTGGCGCCACTACTGTAGGACTGTGGTGTTCTTTTCGCGGGCAAGCCCGCTCCTACAGGTGTAGGAGCGGGCTTGCCCGCGAAAAAATTCAAGGCGATATCAGGCCTTGTTCAGGGCCTGCGCTGCCGCCAGCACCGCATCCACATGCCCGGGCACCTTCACCCCGCGCCATTCCTGGCGCAGCACACCGTCCTTGTCGATCAGGAAGGTGCTGCGGTCCACGCCCAGGTATTCCTTGCCATACAGCTTCTTCAGCTTGATCACGTCGAACAGCTGGCACAGCGCCTCGTCCTTGTCGCTGATCAGCTCGAAGGTGAAGCCTTGCTTGGCCTTGAAGTTCTCGTGGGACTTGATGCCATCACGCGAGACGCCCAGCACCACGGTGTTGGCAGCCTTGAAAGCTTCGTGCTGGTCACGGAAACCCTGGCCCTGGGTGGTGCAGCCCGGCGTGCTGTCCTTGGGGTAGAAGTACAACACCACCTGCTGGCCCTTGAGCGCGGACAGGCTGATGGTCTGGCCACTGGTGGCCTGGGCCTGGAAGTCGGCAACGGGTTGGTCGATGGCAACGGCCATGGGAGCTCCTTAGACAGGGTTCTGTGGACGCCAGGGTTCGATCAGGGCGTCCAGGTTCAGGGCGTCGGCGAAATCCAGGAACTGGTCGCGCAGCCAGCTGATCTGGGTGCCGGCCGGCAGGATCACGGTGAACTGTGCGTTGAGCATGCTGCTGCCAGTCTGCGGGGCGAGGTAGGTGTCGCAGGTCATCCCGTCGAGCTCGACGCGGTGGTCGAGGAAGAACTGGCACAGCTCGTTGATGATGTCCGGGCGATAGGCGGCGCTGACGTAGGCAACGTAGGGCAGTGCCTGTGGGCGAACCTCCTGCTCGGCGCTGCGCACCACATCGAGGGTCAGGCCATGCTTCTTGCCAAGGCCGGGCAGGGTGGTCTCAAGACGGGCCAGGGCATCCCAGCTGCCACCGACCTGCAGTACCAGGGCGCTGGTTTCGCCGTGGCGCGACAGGCGCGAGGTGACGACCGCACAGCGGTTTTCGAAGGCTGCGCGGCTGAGGACGTTGGCAAGCTCCATGGGATTGGGGCCCAGGGCACTGATGACGAGGAATTGTTCGCGGGGGGCGGTGGACATGCAGCATTCCTAAAGCGATGAGCGGTCGGCGAAGGACGAGAGCAAGCCTCACTGTCGCCCTTATTCGCAGCCCTGTGGGGCATGACGAAGTACTGGCGTGGAGCACTGTCGACGGCCCGGCGGGCCGCACTGCGCCGATCAAAGAATCAAGGGTAGCGAAAAGCGACGCCGAGGGGAATGCTCCGCCCGCCAGCTTCGCTTGTGCAAGGTCGATGGCGCCAGTACCATTACCGCTCTCTTTTTCCGGCAGGAGCAGTTTCATGATCGCGGGCAGTATGGTGGCATTGGTCACACCCATGGATGCACAAGGGCGTCTGGATTGGGACAGCCTCGATAAACTGGTCGACTTCCACCTGGAAAAGGGCACCCACGCGATCGTAGCGGTCGGCACCACTGGCGAATCCGCCACGCTTGACGTCGAAGAGCACATCCTGGTCATCAAGCACGTGGTCGAGCGCGTCAAGCGCAGCGCCCGCCGCATCCCGGTGATTGCCGGCACCGGCGCCAACTCCACCGCCGAAGCCGTGCACCTGACGCAGAACGCCAAGAATGCCGGCGCCGACGCCTGCCTGCTGGTGGTGCCGTACTACAACAAGCCGACGCAAGAAGGCCTGTACCAGCACTTCAAGCACATCGCCGAAGCCGTCGACATCCCGCAGATCCTCTACAACGTGCCCGGTCGCACTTCCTGCGACATGCAGGCCGAGACCGTGATCCGCCTGTCGAAGGTCAAGAACATCATCGGCATCAAGGAAGCCACCGGCGACCTGGTCCGTGCCAAGGCCATCCTCGACGGCGTCGACAAGGACTTCATCGTCATGTCCGGCGACGATCCGACGGCCGTCGAGCTGATCCTGATGGGCGGCAAGGGCAATATTTCCGTCACCGCCAACGTCGCCCCGCGCGAAATGGCCGATCTGTGCGAGGCCGCCCTTGAGGGCAATGCCGAGAAGGCCCGCGCGATCAACGAAAAACTCATGCCGCTGCACAAAGACCTGTTCTGCGAAGCCAACCCGATCCCTGTGAAGTGGGCGCTGGTGGAAATGGGCCTGATGCACAAGGGCATTCGCCTGCCGCTGACCTGGCTGAGCGAAGGCTGTCACGAAAAAGTCCGTACTGCCTTGCGCCAGTCCGGCGTACTGGTTTAATCGAGGAAGTACACCGCATGAAGCGACTGGCTGGTCTTTCCGCGCTCGCCCTGATCATCTCCAGCACCAGCGGGTGCGGCTGGCTGTGGGGCGAGGATGGCTATTTCCGCGACCGCGGCAGCGATTACCTGCAGGCGCACCCGACTGCGCCGATGCAACTGCCGCCGGACGCCGCCAACGTCAAGCGCCTGGATCCGCTGCTGCCGATCCCGCGCAACGTGGCCGACGACAACGCCACTGGCGAGTTCGAAGTTCCGCGTCCGCAGCCGCTGTCGGCCAGCGCCGACGTCAGCGATTTCACCCTGCAGCGCAGCGGTGCCAACCGTTGGGTGCTGGCCCAGCGCTCGCCGGCCGAAGTCTGGCCGGTCGCGCGCCAGTACTTTGAAGACAATGGTTTCCGCATTGCCGAAGAGCGTCCGCAGACGGGTGAGTTCAACACCACCTGGCAGCGCTTCGATGAGCTGTCTGCCTCGCTCGGCCAGCGCCTGGCCAGCACCTCCAGCAGCCCGGACAGCGAAGTGCGCGTCCGTGTGCGCATGGAGCCCGGCGTGCAGCGCAATACCTCCGAGGTGTACGTGGTCAGTGTCGAGCGTCCGGCCGGCAGCACCGCCGAGCCTGGCTTCCCGAGCACGTCGAGCAACACCGGCGTCGATGCGCTGCTGGTCGACGAACTGCTGGCCAGCATGAACCGCAGCGCCGAGAAGGGCGGTTCGGTGTCGCTGCTGGCGGCGCGCGATTTCGATGCCCCAAGCCAGGTCAGCCTGAGCGAGGACGGCAGCGGCAACCCGGTGCTGTTCCTGGGCTCGGACCTGGACCGCGCCTGGTCTGGCGTAGGCCGCGCCCTGGAGCAGGGCGAATGGCGTGTCGAGGACATCAACCGCAGCCTGGGCCTGTACTACATCAACCTGTCCGAGAAACCCGAGGACAAGCAGAACGAGCCGGGCTTCTTCAGCCGCCTGTTCGGCAGCGCGCCGAGCAAGGAAGAGCGTGAAGCACGCGCCGAGCGCTACCAGGTGCGCCTGAGCAAGGTGGGCGAGTCGGTCCAGGTCACCGTCGAGAAGAACATCAACACCGTGGCCCCGGCCGATGTGGCCCGCCGCGTGCTGAGCGCGATCCAGGACCGTCTGGGCTAAGTGCGCTTCGCGGTACTGGGAAGCGGTAGCCAGGGAAATGGCACGCTAATCGCCAGTGACGATACCTTCGTCCTGGTCGATTGCGGGTTCTCCCTGCGCGAGACCGAGCGGCGCCTGGCGCTGCTCGGGGTGTCGGCAGCACAACTGAGCGCCGTGCTGGTGACCCACGAACATGCCGACCATGTGCATGGCGTCGGGTTGCTGTCGCGGCGCTACAATGTACCGGTCTACCTCAGCCAAGGGACCTTGCGCGGCATGCGCAAGCCGGTGGAGGTCGCCGGTTTTCTCGGTTGTGGCGACGTACTGGACATTGGCAGCCTGCAGGTCAGTGCCGCGCGGGTCGAGCACGATGCGCTCGAACCCCTGCAATACGTGATCAGTGACGGGCGCCGGCGTTTCGGCATGCTCACCGACCTGGGCAGCTACGATACGTACCTGCTGGAGCGTTACCAGGGCCTCGACGCGTTGCTGATCGAGGCCAATCACTGCCGTGACCTGCTGGCGCGCGGGCACTACCCGTACTTTCTCAAGCAGCGGGTTGGCGGCAGCCAAGGACATCTGAACAACCACCAGGCTGCCAACCTGGTGGCCGAGCTGGGCTGGAAGCACCTGCAACACCTGGTGCTGGCCCACCTCAGCAGCAAGAACAACCTGCCACAACTGGCCCGTCAGTGCTTCGTCGACACCCTGGGGTGCGATCCGGACTGGCTCCAGGTGGCGAATCAGGAACACGGGCTCGACTGGCGCGAAATCGCCTAGCCCAACCACTCAAGCAAGCGGAGCCCATCATGGAAAAACGCGACGAACTCTACCGCGGCAAGGCCAAATCGGTTTACAAGACCGACGACGCCGACCGCTTGATCCTGCTGTTCCGTAACGACACCTCGGCGTTCGACGGCAAGCGCATCGAGCAGTTGGACCGCAAGGGCATGGTCAACAACAAGTTCAACGCCTTCATCATGCAGAAGCTCGAAGAAGCCGGCGTGCCGACCCAGTTCGACAAGCTGCTGGGCGACAACGAGTGCCTGGTCAAGAAGCTGGACATGATCCCGGTCGAGTGCGTCGTGCGTAACTACGCTGCCGGCAGCCTGGTCAAGCGCCTGGGCGTCGAGGAAGGCATCCAGCTGACGCCTTCGACCTTCGAGCTGTTCCTGAAGAACGACGAAAAGGGCGACCCCTTCATCAACGAATCCCACGTTGTCGCGTTCGGCTGGGGCACCGCCGAGCAGTTGGTCGAGATGAAGAAGCTGTCGCTGAAGGTCAACGAAGTGCTGAGCAAGCTGTTCGATGACGCTGGCCTGCTGCTGGTTGACTTCAAGCTGGAGTTCGGCGTGTTCCACGGCCAGATCGTCCTGGGCGACGAGTTCAGCCCTGATGGCTGCCGCCTGTGGGACAAGGAAACCCGCAAGAAGATGGATAAGGACCGCTTCCGCCAGGGTCTGGGCGATGTCATCGAAGCCTACGAAGAAGTCGCCAAGCGCCTGGGCGTGCCGCTGTAACCCGCACGCTCACGCAAGCGCCTGATACCACGCGAATTTTTTTCGAAAAAGGTTTGCCAGAAACGAAAACGCTGGTATGATGCGCGCCACTGGAGAGATGCCGGAGTGGTCGAACGGGACGGATTCGAAATCCGTTGTACTGGCAACAGTACCTAGGGTTCAAATCCCTATCTCTCCGCCATACATGAAAAGCCCCGCTGATGAAAATCAGCGGGGCTTTTTTATGGGCAAAATTCGACGATAGGTAGGCTCGAGGCTCTCAAGAGTTTGCGGCAGATATCAGCGCTTCGGCCTCAAGTCTGCCGGGTCGCTGCCAATTCAACGACCGGCTTTGACAGGCCGCTTCGATCACTGAAACTCGAATTCCTTTTGAAACAGGTTGCTCAGGATCTGGGTGTTGCCTTGAGCATTGCAGACCGACGATTGTTTTGGGGTCAGGAGCTGCCGCGATCAGAGGCCTGGTCAGGATGGCTTTGACCAGGATGCTAGTAGATCGCTATGGATCTTTGCCGATGGCGGCGCCCCCATCGCGGGACCAGCCCGCTCCTACAGGTAGAATGAACCAGGACTAAGCCGAAAGCGCGCCCGAGAAGCTCGGGCGCGCTTTTTAGTTATGCGAATTTACTTTCCAGCGCTCTGCACAGCACTCGTAAGGATCCGTCACACCCTCAGGCAACAGCCGTGCTGCGTGCAGGCCGGCGGCGATACAGCACAAGCGTTGCAGTGAGCGCACACAGCGCTGCAAACATCAGCCAGTAAGCCGGGGCGGCCTTGTCTGACGTGGCATGGATCGCCCAGGTGGACACCGCCGGGGTGAAGCCGCCGAATACCGCAGTGGCGAGGCTATAAGCCAGGGAGAATCCGGCAACACGCACTTCGGTGGGCATGATTTCGGTCAGGGCCGGGATCAGTGCGCCGTTGTACACGCCGTAGAGGCACGAGAACCACAGCAGCACCTCCAGCATGTGAGCGAAGCTGGGGCTCTGGGCCAGGTACGACAGAGCAGGATATGCCGTGAGCACGGTCAGCAGGGACATCGCCGCCAGCAGCGGTTTGCGTCCCAGGCGATCGCTCAACGTGCCGCCGATCGGCAGCCACAGGAAGTTGGACACGGCGACCAGCAAGGTCACCATCAATGCGTCACTGGTATCGAGCTGCAGCACGGTTTTGCCAAAGGTCGGGGCGTACACGGTAATCATGTAGAAAGCGGTGGTGGTCATGGCCACCATCAGCATGCCCAGGATCACCACCGATGCGTTGGCGCACAGCGTCTTGAACACTTGGCTCATGGTCGGGCGATGTTCGCGTTTGGCGAATTCTTCGGTCTCCTGCAGGTTACGGCGCAGCAGGAAGATGCACGGGACGATCAGGCAGCCCACGGCGAAGGGAATCCGCCATCCCCACTGGGAGAGCTCCTCGGCGGACAACCACTGATTCAAGCCATAACCCAGGGCTGCGGCAACCATGATGGACACCTGCTGGCTGGCCGATTGCCAACTGGCGTAGAAGCCTTTGCGCCCGGGCGTGGCCATCTCCGCCAGGTAAACAGAGACGCCGCCGAGCTCGGCGCCGGCCGAGAACCCTTGCAGCAGCCTGCCTAGCAACACCAGGGCGGGCGCCCATAGACCGATACTGGCATAGCCGGGCACGAACACGATCAGCAAGGTGCCGCTGGCCATGATCGCCAAGGTCACGATGAGGCCCTGGCGCCTGCCTACGTCATCGATGTAAGCACCAAGGATGATTGCGCCCAGCGGGCGCATCAGGAAGCCTGCGCCGAACACGGCGAAGGTCATCATCAAGGAGGCGAATTCGTTACTGGCAGGGAAGAACGCGGCAGCGATCTGGGTGGCGTAGAAGCCAAACAGGAAGAAGTCGAATTGTTCGAGGAAGTTGCCGGAGGTCACCCGGAAGACTCTTCCGGCTTTGGATGAAGCTTTGGCAGGGAGGGTGGGATTCATCACAGGCTCCAGCTATTCAGCGAATCTTTGTAAGAGGTTGTAACTAAAGATTCTTGCAGAAAGAGCATGAGTCAAAACATGAAACTTTCATTAGGTTGGCGCCTGTGGTGCCGTCAGCGGACGATCAATCGAGGCTGTTCTCGAGCGCCGCTAACAGTGCCTCGTACAACTGCTCCACCTCCGGCAGCTCCCTGGCCCGCAGGCAGCCATGAACCAGCCCGTGGCCGGGGAAGTAATCCACTGTCACGCCGTGATCCTCCAGCCGTTGCGCATAAAGCAGGCCGTCATCGCGCAATGGATCGAACTCGGCCACGGCAATGAAAGCGGGCGCCAGCCCTTTGAAATTGTCGGCGAGCAGCGGTAGCGCCAGCGGGCTGCGGGTAGTGGAGGGCAGGTAGGCATTCAGGCAGGCCTGCATGTCCGCGACAGACAGCAGCGGCGCATCGGCACATTCGCGTCGCGACACGCTGTCCTCGTCGCCCAGTGCTGGATAGATCAGTGCCTGCATGCGCGGCTGCGGCTCACCGGCCTCGCGCAGTGCCAGGCACAAGGCGGCGGCGAGGTTACCCCCGGCGCTGTCGCCGATGGCGACCAGGCGCGTGGGGTCGATCGGTATATCCAGCACGCCATCGCGCAGGGCGCGCCAGGCGGCGAGGCTGTCGTGCAGGGCGGCGGGGAAGGGGGTTTCCGGCGAGAGTCGGTAATCCACCGCCACCACTAGCACCTCCAGGCGAGCTGTCAGTTCGGCGCAGAAGAATGCGTGTGAATCGAGCCCGCCCAGCATCCAGCCGCCGCCATGCATGAATAGCAGCGCTGGCCACCCATCGGCCGGTGCCGATTGTGCAGGCTGGAACACGCGCAGCGGCGCCAGTCCGGGCAAGCTCAGGTCGCGCACCTGCACGCCTTTCGGGCAGGGCGGGGTGAAGGCGGCTGCCATGCGTGAATAGGCCGCGCGCTGGGCCGTCAGTGCGGGATCGGCCACACCGAAGGCGCGGGTCCGCTCGATGAAGACCTGCATGCCGGCCGAGAGTGCGTAGCGCTGCATTACCGTTGCGCGACCAATGCCGCATCGGCGGGCTTGCCGTCGAATGTGGTGACGCCTTCGAGCCAGGCCGAGACCTGCTCGGGGTGTGCCTTGAGCCAGTCTCGCGCGGCATCGAGCGGCGCTTTGCGGTTGAGGATCGGCTCCATGACCTGACTCACACCTTCATTGGTGAAACGCAGGTTGTGCAGCAGCTTGGCGACGTTGCCGCATTGTTGCTGGTAACCGGCAGCGGTCATGATCGAGACGGTGGCCGAGCCTTCGTTGGGGCCGAAGGCGTCATCGCTGCCGGAGAGGTAGCGCATGTCGATCTGCAGGTTCATCGGGTGCGGCTTCCAGCCGGCGAACACCACCCACTCGCCCTTCTGCACGGCACGCTTGACCGCTGTCAGCATGCCAGCCTCACTGGACTCTATGCCCTTGAAGCCCTTCAGGCCGAATTTGTCTTCGGCGATCATCTGCGCGGTGATGCGGTTCATGCCGCTGCCCGGTTCGATCAGGTACAGCTGGTTCTTGAGCTTGTCGCGAAACCTGGCGATGTCGGCGAAGGTTTTCAGGCCTGCGTCGTAGGCGTAGGCAGGCACGGCATAGGTGGACTGAGCATCGGCGAGGGTGGCGGGGCTGATCACGTCGATCTGCTGTTTGTCCAGGAAGGGCTTGGCCACCGATTGCATGGTCGGCTGCCAGTAACCGAGGAACACATCGAGGCGTTTTTCCGCGATGCCGGCCAGGACGATCTGCTGCGAGGCGCTGGTCTGCTTGACCTTGTAGCCCAGACTGTCGAGCAGGGCTTCGGCGACGGCGCTGCTGGCGACGACATCGGTCCAGTTCACCGAGCCCATGCGCACATTCTGGCAAGCGGCGGGTTCTGCGGCCCAGCTGGCTGCGCTGATACTCAGGAGTGCGGCGCAGGTGGCCGCCTTGATCGATCGCTGCATGACTTTTCCCCTCACGAGACGGTGATTATCGTTGTTATGTCATGACGCCCCGCGCGGCGGTGGCTGCCGCTCAGGTTATGAGCCGGCCGAGCGGAAAAATCGCACCCAGGCGACCTGCTTTTGCACCCAGGCGACTTCGAGTTTGGCACGCTACCGGATGAGGCGCTTGGCCGGGACGCTGTTCTGGTTGTTCAAACATCACGCAACCCGTTGATTTTGCTTGCGCTATTCCCCTCCCTGATTGTGCCGCCCGCGTTGCGGGTATAGACTTTGCAAACTCTTCACCAAAGGCCCCCTTTGGTCCTCGCGACCGCCCGCCAGCATGAAACCGATCCAGTTGCCCCTGGGTGTGCGCCTGCGCGATGACGCCACCTTCATCAACTACTATCCGGGTGCCAACGCCGCGGCGCTGGGCTATGTCGAGCGGCTGTGCGAAGCCGACGCCGGCTGGACCGAGAGCCTCATCTATCTATGGGGTAAGCAGGGCGCGGGGCGTACTCACCTGCTGCAGGCTGCCACCCACCGTTTCCAGCAACTGGGCGAACCCGCTGTCTACCTGCCGTTGGCGCAATTGCTCGACCGTGGCGTGGAGCTGCTCGATCATCTGGAGCAGTACGAGCTGGTGTGCATCGACGACCTGCACGTGATTGCCGGCAAGGCCGACTGGGAAGAGGCGATGTTCCATCTGTTCAATCGCCTGCGAGACAGCGGCCGGCGCTTGCTGCTGGCGGCATCGAGTTCGCCGCGGGAGCTGCCGATCAAGCTTGCCGACCTTAAGTCACGGCTTACGCTGGCACTGATTTTCCAGATGCGTGGCCTGTCCGACGAAGACAAGCTGCGCGCCTTGCAACTGCGGGCTTCACGTCGTGGCCTGCACCTGACCGATGAGGTCGGGCACTTCATTCTCACCCGTGGCACGCGCAGCATGAGCGCACTGTTCGATCTGCTCGAGCGCCTCGACCAGGCCTCGCTGCAGGCCCAGCGCAAATTGACCATCCCCTTCCTCAAGGAAACCCTCGGCTGGTAACCCTGAAAACACCGGGCCAGAGCGGCAAAACGCAAAAGTCACATTTTTTTCGATAAAATTTGCAAATAGGTCCGATAGAAGGCATAGTTTCCCCCTTCTAAAGGATTACAGACACGGTCGTGCCCATGCTCAAGCGCTTCGCACCCCTCGTGCCACTCGCACTCGTGACCCTGCTTTTTGGCTGCGCGGCCCAAGGCCCGATTTCCCAGCCCCAGGATCACCCATCGGTCACCGCGCAAACCGCGGTCAAGGCCAAGGCGTCGCATTCGTCGGTATTCGATGAAGAAGACCTCGCCACCGATGAAGACCTCCAAGCCTTCTCCAGCAACAGCAAGCCCTACCAGCTGCCCGTCCTTGCAGACAGCATCCTGGAGCGTGGCATGTCGCTGATCGGCACCCGTTATCGTTTCGGCGGTACTTCCGAGCAGTCCGGCTTCGATTGCAGCGGCTTCATCGGCTACCTGTTCCGCGAAGAGGCCGGCATGAACCTGCCGCGCTCGACCCGCGAGATGATCAACGTCGACGCACCCAAGGTCGCACGCAACAAGCTCAAGCCAGGTGACCTGCTGTTCTTCAGCACCAATGGCCGTGGCCGTGTCAGCCATGCCGGCATCTACCTGGGCGACAACCAGTTCATCCACTCCAGCAGCCGCCGCAGCGGTGGTGTGCGCATCGACAACCTCGGTGACCGTTACTGGAGCAAGACCTTCATCGAAGCCAAGCGTGCCTTGGCCATGGCGCCGACCACTACCCTGTCGCGCAACTGATATCAAAATGCTGTATCCTCGCACGGCGGCGTAGCTGAAAAGCTAGCCGCCGTGCGCATTTACGAATAGCGTCTAATCTAAATCCTTAACTCTTTTTTCGGCTGCGGCCGATTGGTCTCAGACAGGTTCTGACCCATGGCGATGATGACGCGCTTCGCATTCCTCTCCCTGGTGGCACTGCTTGCCGCCTGTTCCAGCCGTGCTCCGGCCCCGGCACCCGTGGCCAAGCCGCAGGTTACCTTCATTGACCAGCCTTCCTCGTCGCCCGTGGCTGACGACGTGCTGATCCGTGCCATCGGTCTGGTCGGCACCCCGTATCGCTGGGGCGGCAACACGCCGGACTCGGGCTTCGATTGCAGTGGCCTGATCGGTTATGTGTACCGCGATGCGGCGAACATCAGCCTGCCACGCTCGACCCGCGAGATGATCGTCATGCGTGCGCCGACCGTGAACATCAACGCACTGCAGTCCGGTGACCTGGTGTTCTTCGCCACCGGCGGTGGTTCGCAGGTAAGCCATGCCGGGATCTACGTGGGTGAAGGGCGCTTCGTGCATGCGCCGTCCACCGGCGGTACGGTGCGGCTGGACTACCTGTCGAACAGCTACTGGTCCAAGGCCTACCTGCAGGCCAAGCGGGTGTTGACGCCGGGGCATCTGGCGCAGAATCCCTGAGATCGTCGGGGCTGCACAGCAGCCCCGACGTACATTCAAGCCTGCTTGAGCAACAGCGCCACCCCCGGATGGTATTGCCCCGACTCGTTATGCAGCTTGCGGTACGCATACGGGAAGTACCAGGCAATCGCACAGGCCGTGTGCTTGTTCAGGTCATCGACCAGATCCTGCAGTTCCTCGGGGCTTGCATTCTGCCCCGCCTTCCACGGGCTGACGAACAGCGCCCCGGCCTTGAGCTGGCTGGGATAGGCTGTCAGCCGCGCCAACGTCGCCGCCTCCTGCAGGGCCCCCGCCAGATCCAGGCGGGCGATCTTCGGCCAGCGCTGTTCAGTGTGCAGATGAATGGAGTGTTCGGCACCGGCAATCGACAGATCGCAGCGCCCTTCGCGCTCACCTTCGTCACGCTGCTTCTTGCTCTGATACTGCTGCAGCGCCACCAGCTCGGCCTGCCAGGCCGCCGCGGCGAGAATACCGGCATTGGCCTGGGCACCATGCCAGTAGGGCGCGTCGCCGTCGCCGTGGATCTGGTTGAAACGGTCGATGCAGTCGATCCAGCGCTCCAGGGCCGGGCGCAGGAACTCCAGGTGCGGGTTGTTGATGATCAAGCCTTGCATGCCGCGCTCTCCTTTTATTATGGTCGCGTACAGCCGGTGATGGCTATGTGATATCACTGCTTCAATAGTGAGACAAGCATCCAGATCAACCGTTCATCGTCCGCGTTTAATTGACGCTCCCGGTGCAACCCTCTAACCTTCGCGGCGTGTTTCAGGTGCTCTGCGGATCAGCTCCGGCAGGGTGAAACTGGGAAGCCGGTGGGCGCCAGCAGGGCGCGAATCCGGCGCTGCCCCCGCAACGGTAGGTGAGTCAAGGCCGCGCAAGGCCACTGGGTGTCCACACCCGGGAAGGCGCGCGGTTTCGGGCCAAGGCCCGGCTCACGAGCCCGGAGACCGGCCTGTCACTGCCAACGGCATCACGGAGGGTGATGCGCGCTGCCCCGTGGTGTCGCCACGGCTTTTGCGCGCTCCCTTCGCCTGCCTGCCTTGTTTTCTGTCGTTGCCTGGTGCCCGCCCGCGAGTGCCCGACCGGTGCGTCGACAGCTTGCGGAGAACCCCTGATGAGCGAATCCACCGAACGCGACGAACGCCACTTGGCGCGCATGCAGCGCAAAAAAGCGATCATCGACGAACGTATCGCCAACTCCCCCAACGAATGTGGCCTGCTGCTGGTGCTCACGGGCAATGGCAAGGGCAAGAGCAGCTCGGCCTTCGGCATGCTCGCCCGCGCGCTGGGGCATGGCATGCAGTGCGGGGTAGTGCAGTTCATCAAGGGTCGCAACAGCACTGGCGAAGAGCTGTTCTTCCGCCGTTTCCCCAATGAAGTGCGCTACCACGTGATGGGCGAGGGCTTCACCTGGGAAACCCAGGACCGCCAGCGCGACATCGCGGCTGCAGAAGCGGCCTGGGCGGTCTCCCGCCAGTTGCTGCAGGACCCGTCGGTGCAGTTCGTGGTGCTCGACGAGCTGAATATCGCCCTCAAGCACGGCTACCTCGACCTCGACCAGGTGCTCTCGGACATCCAGGCCCGTCCACCGATGCAGCACGTCATCGTCACGGGCCGCGCCGCCAAGCCTGAGATGATCGAGCTGGCCGACACCGTGACCGAGATGGGCATGCTCAAGCACGCCTTCCAGGCCGGTATCCGCGCACAGAAGGGCGTTGAACTGTGAGTCGAGCCACCCGTCATTGCCCAGCGGTGTTGATCGCCGCGCCGGCCTCCGGCCAAGGCAAGACCACCGTGACTGCCGCCCTGGCGCGCCTGCACCGCAACCTCGGGCGCAAGGTGCGGGTGTTCAAGTGCGGGCCGGATTTTCTTGACCCGATGATCCTGGAGCGCGCCAGCGGCGCCCCGGTGTATCAGTTGGACATGTGGATGATCGGCGAGCAGGAGAGCCGCCGCCTGTTGTGGGACGCCGCCGCCGAAGCCGACCTGATCCTCATCGAGGGTGTCATGGGGCTGTTCGACGGCACGCCGTCGAGCGCTGACCTGGCGCGGCATTTCGGCGTGCCGGTGCTGGCGGTGATCGATGGCACTGCCATGGCCCAGACCTTCGGGGCCCTGGCCCTGGGGCTGGCGCGCTACCAGCCCGACCTGCCATTCGCTGGCGTGCTGGCCAACCGGGTCGGCAGCCTGCGTCATGCGCAACTGCTCGAAGGCAGCCTGACCGAAGGCTTGCGCTGGTATGGCGGGTTGTCTCGCGAGCGCGGCATCGAATTGCCCAGCCGTCACCTCGGGCTGGTCCAGGCCAGTGAGCTGAACGATCTGGATGCACGCCTGGACGCCGCCGCCGAGGCCTTGGGCGCCAGCTGCGATGCTGCTTTGCCGCCACCGGTGGCCTTTGTCGAGCCACAAACCGTGCACTCGGCCGCAAGCCTGGCCGGTGTGCGCATCGGTGTGGCCCGCGACGAGGCCTTCGCCTTCCTCTATGGCGCCAATCTCGACCTGCTGCGCGATCACGGCGCGGAGCTGGTGTTCTTCTCGCCGTTGCATGATCGCCACCTGCCTGTGGTCGACAGCCTGTATTTGCCTGGCGGCTACCCCGAACTGCATCACCACGCCCTGGCGGCCAACGCGCCGATGCGCGAGGCGATCCGCGGCCATCATGCCGAAGGCAAACCCTTGTTGGCCGAATGCGGCGGCATGCTCTATCTGCTCGATGCCTTGACCGACGTTGCGGGCGAGCGCGCCGAGCTGCTGGGACTGTTGCCCGGCGAAGCCGTGATGCAGAAGCGCCTCGCCGCCTTGGCGCTGCAGGCTGTCGAGTTGCCTGAAGGCACCCTGCGTGGCCATACCTACCACCACTCTCTGACCACCACCGAGCTTGTGCCCATCGCCCGTGGCCTGAGCCCCAATGGCGGACGTGGCAACGAGGCGGTCTATCGTCTGGGGCGCTTGACGGCGTCCTACGTGCACTTCTATTTCCCTTCCAACCCCGAAGCGGCGGTGGCGCTGTTGCGACCATGAACGAACACGCTTTCAGCGAGGCCGAGCGCGCTGCGGTCTACCGCGCGATCGGCGAACGTCGCGACATGCGCCACTTCATTGGCGGCGACGTGGCGCCTGCGCTGCTTGCCCGGCTGCTGGCCGCCGCGCACCAGGCGCCCAGCGTCGGGTTGATGCAGCCCTGGCGCTTCATTCGGATCAGCCAGCGCGATCTGCGCTTGCGCATCCAGGCGCTGGTGGAGGAAGAGCGGATTCGCACCGCCGAGGCCCTCGGTGAGCGCTCCGATGCATTCATGAGGCTCAAGGTCGAAGGCATCGGCGAGTGCGCCGAGGTGCTGGTAGCCGCCTTGATGGACAAGCGCGAGCCGCACATCTTCGGCCGCCGCACCCTGCCGGAAATGGACCTGGCGTCGATGGCCTGCGCGATCCAGAACCTCTGGCTGGCCGCACGCGCCGAGGGGCTGGGGATGGGCTGGGTGTCGCTGTTCGACCCGCAGGCGCTGGGCGAGCTGCTGGGCATGCCGACTGGGGCCAAGCCGGTGGCGGTGTTGTGCCTGGGGCCGGTGGCGAAATTTTACGAAGCGCCCATGTTGGTGCTGGAAGACTGGGCGCGTGAGCGGCCGCTGAGCGAGATGCTCTACGAGAACCAATGGGGAGAGCGGCCATGAGCATCGCCTTGCTGACCGTCGCCGGTGTGGCGCTGGATGCGCTGTTGGGGGAGCCGCAGCGGCGTCATCCTCTGGTGGCTTTCGGCAACTTCGCCGGGCGTCTGGAGCAGCGCTTGAATGCCGGTGGCCGTGGCTGGCGCAGCCACGGCGTCAGTGCCTGGTTCCTGGCCGTGGTGCCCTTGACCCTGCTGGCGCTGATCCTGTCGTGGCTGCCCTACATCGGTTGGCTGGTGGACGCCCTGGCGCTGTATTGCGCGCTGGGCATGCGCAGCCTGGGCGAGCATGTATTGCCCGTGGCCCAGGCCCTGCGCCAAGGGGATCTGGATGAAGCACGGCGACGGGTAGGCTATCTGGTCAGCCGCGAGACCCGCGAGCTCGACGAGGCTGCCGTGGCCCGCGCCGCCACCGAGTCGGTGCTGGAGAATGGCAGCGATGCGGTGTTCGCCGCGCTGTTCTGGTTCGTCGTGGCCGGTGCGCCGGGCGTGGTGCTGTATCGCCTGAGCAATACCCTGGATGCCATGTGGGGCTATCGCAATGAGCGCTTCGAGCGCTTTGGCTGGGCTGCGGCGCGCATCGACGATGTGCTCAACTTCCTGCCGGCCAGGCTGGTGGCACTGACCTACGCGTTGCTGGGCAAGACCCGCCTGGCCTTGAGGTGCTGGCGCAGCCAGGCGCCACTGTGGGACAGCCCCAACGCGGGCCCGGTGATGGCCGCAGGGGCCGGTGCCCTGGGCGTGGAGCTGGGAGGCCCGGCGGTGTACCACGGCGAGCTGCACGAACGCGCCCGTCTGGGTGAGGGGCCGGTGGCCGATGCCGATGCCATTGAGCGCGGCTGGAGCCTGGTGCAGCGCGGCGTATGGCTGTGGCTGCTGGTGATCTGCACGGGGGCCTGGCTCTATGCTTGAACATGGTGGTCGCCTGCTGCGCGCGATGCGCCAGTACGGTATCGCACGCGAAGACTGGCTCGACCTGTCCAGCGGTATCGCTCCCTGGTCCTTCGCCATCCCATCGATTCCGCTGGATGCCTGGGCGCGCCTGCCCGAGGTCGAGGATGGCCTGGAGCAGGCCGCGCGCGCCTATTACGGTGTCGATGAGCTGCTCGCGGTGGCCGGTTCCCAGGCGGCGATCCAGGCCTTGCCGCACTTGCGCGCGCCCGGGCGGGTCGGCGTGTTGTCGCCGTGCTATGCCGAGCATCCGCACGCCTGGCAGCGCGCCGGGCATGAGCTTGTCGCGCTCGATGACGACCAGGTCGAAGAGGCCCTGGACAGTCTCGATGTGCTGTTGCTGGTCAACCCGAACAACCCGACCGGGCGCTGTGTGCCGCGCGAGCGCCTGCTCGCCTGGCACGCTCGCCTGGCACGACGCGGCGGCTGGCTGGTGGTGGACGAGGCGTTCATGGACAACACCCCGGCACACAGCGTCATCGACCAGAGCGGACGTGCTGGATTGATCGTGCTGCGTTCGTTCGGCAAGTTCTTTGGTCTGGCCGGTGTGCGTCTGGGCTTTGTCATGGCCGAGGCGCCACTGTTGCAGCGCCTGGCCGAGATGCTGGGGCCATGGACGGTCAGCGGTCCGACTCGAATCATCGGCCAGTCGTGCTTCGCTGACCATGCCTCGCAGCAGGCGCAGATCCTGCGCTGCGCCGAAGCCAGCGCACGCCTGGCAGCACTGTTGGCCGAGTCCGGCTTGCCCGCCACTGGAGCCTGTAACCTGTTCCAGTACCTGCGTGATCCGCGCGCCGCGCAGTTGCATGACTTTCTCGCCCGTCGCGGCATTCTCGTGCGCCTGTTCGAAACGCCTGCCGCCCTGCGCTTTGGCTTGCCCGCCTGTGCGGCGGATGAACAGCGCCTGCGCCAGGCGCTGCAGGACTTCCAGAAGGAATCGGCATGACCACCCTCATGGTGCAAGGCACCACCTCCGATGCCGGCAAAAGCACGCTGGTTACCGCCCTGTGCCGCTGGCTGTTGCGCCAGGGTGTCGGCGTGGTGCCGTTCAAGCCGCAGAACATGGCGCTCAACAGCGCGGTGACCGCCGACGGTGGCGAGATTGGCCGCGCCCAGGCGGTGCAGGCCCAGGCCTGCCGGCTGGCGCCGCACACCGACATGAACCCGGTGCTGCTCAAGCCCAACAGCGACACTGGCGCCCAGGTCATCGTCCATGGCCGCGCGGTAACCAGCATGAACGCCGTCGCCTACCACGACTACAAGGCCATCGCCATGCAGGCGGTGCTGGCCTCGCACCAGCGCCTGAGCGCCGCCTACCCGGTGGTGATGGTCGAAGGTGCAGGCTCGCCCGCCGAGATCAACCTGCGGGCAGGCGATATCGCCAACATGGGGTTTGCCGAGGCGGTGGACTGCCCGGTGATCCTGGTGGCCGACATCAACCGTGGTGGGGTGTTCGCCCATCTGGTCGGCACCCTCGAACTGCTGTCGCCCAGCGAGCAGGCGCGGGTGAAGGGGTTTGTCATCAACCGTTTTCGCGGTGATATCGCCTTGCTGCAACCGGGCCTGGACTGGCTCGAGCAGCGTACCGGCAAACCGGTGCTGGGCGTATTGCCCTACGTCACCGACCTGCACCTGGAGGCCGAGGACGGCATTGACCGGCGCCAGTCGCTCAAGGGCGATCGTGTGCTCAAGGTGATCGTTCCGGTGTTGCCGCGCATCAGCAACCACACCGACTTCGACCCGCTGCGCCTGCACCCGCAGGTGGACTTGCAGTTCATCGGACCCGGCCAGCCGATCCCGCCTGCCGACCTGATCATCCTGCCCGGCTCCAAGAGCGTGCGCGGTGACCTGGCGCAATTGCGCGAGCGCGGCTGGGACAGCGCCATTGCCCGTCACCTGCGTTATGGCGGCAAGCTCATCGGCATCTGTGGCGGGCTGCAGATGCTCGGGCGCCAGGTGCACGACCCGCTCGGGCTGGAAGGGCCGGCGGGTTCGAGCGCTGGGCTGGGCCTGTTCGACTACGCCACGGTGCTGGAAGCCGAAAAGCAGCTGCGCAATGTCGCAGGCGTGCTGAGCCTTGAGCAGGCATCGGTGTCGGGCTACGAGATCCACGCAGGTGTCACCCAGGGGCCTGCGCTGGAGCAGCCCGCGGTGATGCTCGCAGACGGCCGTGCCGATGGCGCGATCAGCGCCGACGGGCAGATACTCGCCACCTATCTGCATGGTCTGTTCGAGGGTAGCCAGTCGTGCGCCGCGCTGCTGCGCTGGGCCGGGCTGGATGACGTCGAGGTGGTCGATTACGAGGCATTGCGCGAGCGCGATATCGAGCGTCTGGCCGACCTCATCGAGCAGCACCTGGACACTGCGCAGTTGCGCGCCTTGTGTGGAGTCGCCTGAGATGCGCAACCTGATCCTCGGTGGTGCCCGCTCGGGCAAGAGCCGTCTGGCCGAGCAACTGGCTGCGGCCAGTGGTTTGCCGGTCACCTACATCGCCACCAGCGAGCCGCTGGACGGCGAGATGAATGAACGCGTGCGCCTGCACCGCGAGCGTCGGCCTTCTGACTGGGGGCTGATCGAAGAGCCTCTGGCCCTGGCCCGCGTGCTGCGTGCCGAAGCCGACCAAGGGCGCTGCCTGCTGGTGGATTGCCTGACCCTGTGGTTGACCAATCTGCTGATGCTCGACGACGAGCAGCGCCAGGCCGAGGAGCGTGACGCGCTGCTCGACTGCCTGGGTAGCCTGCCGGGCACGCTGATCCTGGTCAGCAACGAAACCGGCCTGGGCGTGGTGCCCATGGGCGAGCTGACCCGTCGTTACGTCGACCTGGCCGGCTGGCTGCACCAGGCCGTGGCCGAACGCTGTGAGCGCGTGGTGCTCACGGTTGCCGGCCTTCCTCTCATGCTCAAAGGACCTGCTCTATGAATACCACCTGGTGGCTCGATGCCTGCCAACCCCTCGACAACGACGCCATGGAGCAGGCGCGCAGCCGTCAGCAGCAACTGACCAAACCCGCCGGATCGCTGGGCCAGCTGGAAGCCCTGGCGATTAGCCTGGCCGGCCTGCAAGGTCGTGAGCGTCCGAACCTCGAGCGCGTGGCAATCGGCCTGTTTGCCGGTGACCATGGCGTGGTGGAGGAGGGTATCTCCGCCTATCCCCAGGCAGTGACTGGCCAGATGTTGCGCAATTTCGTCGGCGGTGGCGCGGCGATCAGCGTGCTGGCGCGTCAACTGGAGGCGACGCTGGACGTGGTCGACCTGGGGACCATCGACCCCGAACTACAACTGCCGGGCGTGCATCACCTGCGCCTGGGTACCGGTACTGCCAACTTCGCCCGTCAGCCAGCGATGACCGACGCGCAACTGCGCGCCGCGCTCGCGGCCGGGCGCGACAGTGCCTTGCGTGCAGCAGAGCAGGGCGCGCAGTTGTTCATCGGTGGCGAGATGGGCATTGGCAACACCACGGCAGCGGCGGCCCTGGCCAGTGCGTTGCTCGGGTGCCCGGCCAATGCCCTGAGCGGCCCGGGTACCGGGCTCGACTGTGCCGGGGTACGGCACAAGGCCGAGGTGATCGAGCGTGCCCTGACATTGCACGGCCTGCAGGACGGCGACCCGTTGCGGGCATTGGCCTGCGTCGGTGGTTTCGAGATCGCCGCGCTGGCGGGGGCGTACCTGGCCTGCGCGCAGGAAGGGATAGCGGTGCTGGTCGACGGCTTCATCTGCAGCGTGGCGGCCTTGGTTGCCGTGCGCCTCAATCCGCAGTGCCGCCAGTGGCTGCTGTTCGCCCACCAAGGCGCCGAGCCTGGGCATCGGGCCTTGCTCGAGGCGCTGCAGGCAGAACCGCTGCTGGCCCTCGGGCTGCGCCTGGGCGAGGGCAGCGGTGCTGCGCTGGCGGTTCCTTTGATGCGTCTGGCCTGCGCGCTGCACGGGCAGATGGCGACCTTCGCCGAAGCGGCGGTCGCGGATCGCCCGGCATGATCCTCGATCTGCTGCGCCATGGTGAGACCGAACTGGGCGGCGGCCTGCGCGGCAGCCTGGACGACGCCCTGACCGCGCAGGGCTGGACGCAGATGCGTGCGGCTGTCGAGAAGGGTGGGCCCTGGGACGTGCTGGTCAGTTCGCCCTTGCAGCGTTGTGCACGTTTCGCCGACGAGCTGGGCGCAGGTCTCCAACTGCCGGTGCAGCTCGAAGCGGGTGTACGCGAGCTGCACTTTGGCGAGTGGGAAGGACGCAGCGCGGCGCAGATCATGCAGACCGAAGCTGACGCCTTGGGGCTGTTCTGGGCCGACCCATACGCCTTCACGCCGCCTGCAGGCGAGCCGGTTGCCGACTTCGCCGAGCGCGTGCTGGCCGCGATCGAAACCCTGGCCCGGCAACACTCGGGCAAGCGCGTGCTGCTGGTGACCCACGGCGGTGTCATGCGCTTGTTGCTGGCGCGTGCCCGTGGCCTGCCGCGTGAGCAGTTGCTGCAGGTCGAGGTGGGGCACGGTGCGTTGGTACGTCTGGCGCTGCAGGCTGACGGCCAGTTGCGTGAGGTAGCCTGATGCTGCCGTTCTGGATTGCCCTGCAGTTTCTTAGCAGCCTACCGGTAAGCCTGCCGGGCATGCCGGAGCCGCGGCAGATGGGCCGCTCGCTGCTGTTCTACCCCGCCGTCGGGTTACTGTTCGGCCTGCTGCTGTGGGCTGCCAGCGCGCTGCTGCAGGGGGCAGCGGCACCGTTGCAGGCGGCATTGCTGCTGACCTTGTGGGTGCTGCTCAGTGGCGCCCTGCACCTGGATGGCCTGGCCGACAGTGCCGATGCCTGGCTGGGTGGCTTCGGCGACCGCAAGCGCACCTTGCAGATCATGAAAGACCCGCGCAGTGGCCCGATTGCCGTGGTCACCCTGGTGCTGGTGCTGCTGTTGAAGTTCTGCGCCTTGTGGGTGCTGGTCGAGCGTGGCGCGGGTGCCTGGTTGGTTCTGGCGCCAGTGGTCGGGCGGGCTGCGATGCTCGGTTTGTTCCTCTGCACACCTTATGTGCGTGCGGGGGGGCTGGGCTCGGCACTGGCCGAACACCTGCCCAGGCGTGCGGCAGGCTGGGTGCTGCTGGGCAGTGCGCTGGGCTGTCTGGTGCTGGGTGGCTGGCTGGGGCTGTGGCTGCTTCTGGTGGCAGCGCTGGTCTTTGCGTTCTTGCGGCGGCAGATGTGCCGCCGGTTGGGCGGGACCACTGGTGACACTGCAGGTGCACTGCTGGAACTGCTGGAGTTGACGGTGGTATTGGGGCTGGCACTTTTGTATTGATACCCGGGCAAATTCGGAATCTGCCTTCAATCATTGTGGAAATTTCCCAGTGTTTGCAGGGTTACGCTCGGCTTCCTTCCGTGCCCTGGGGTAATCTCCGATGCTCTACCGTCTGCTTGTCGGCCTGTTGTTACTGGTGCCGCTAACGGCTCCAGCAGCTGATCTGATCGATTTCTGGGGCACACCGCGCCACGGTGGTAACAGTTTCAACCGCCTGCCGCCCGAGCAAGCTTACTTCGACGCCCTGCAAGCCTACGGTGCGACCTGGGTGCGGCTTTCGTACGACAAATGGAAGCCGGCCGGCAGGGATTTCCTGTTGGGCGACGCCGACAACTACACAGAGCTTGTCCAGGCAGATCTGGACACACTGAAACAGGTGCTGGATCGCGCTCAGCGTGCAGGCCTGAAAGTGGTCATCGCACCGCTTTCGCTGCCGGGCATGCGCTGGTCGCAGAACAATCAGGGTCATTTCGATGATCGGCTGTGGCAGGACAAGCGCTACTGGGTCCAGTCCGCGGCCTTCTGGCGGGACCTGGCGCAGGCATTGAAAGGCCATCCCGCTGTCGCAGCCTATAACCTGGTCAATGAGCCCGCCCCGGAAAAGCAGGGTGGTCTGCCGGAGCATGCCTCGCAGGAGCAGATGAAAGCCTGGTATGCGCGGCAGCAGGGCGGGCCGCGTGATCTGCCGGCACTGTCTGCCAAGCTGCTGGCAGCGATCCGGGCAGTGGACGACAAGACCCCGGTGATGGTCGATGCCGGCTGGTATGCCGCGGCCGATGCTTTCGGCTATTGGCCAAGGCCGCTGGCAGATGCGCGTGTGCTCTACAGCGTGCACATGTACGAGCCCTACGCTGCCACCAGTGCGCCGAACATGGCGCGCAAGCGGCCGTTCGAATACCCGGGCAGGGTGCCTTTCGCGGGGCGTGACGAGCACTGGGATGCGGCGCGGGTAGCACAGTACCTGCGACTTCCGCTGCAATGGGCCGAGGCCATGCGGGTCCCGCGTTCACGACTGGTGGTCGGCGAGTTCGGCTGTATGCGCCGTCTGCCGGGCTGTCATCGCTACCTGGAGGACGTTCTGGAAGTGCTCGTGCATGAGCGGCTGCACTGGGCCTTCTACAGCTTTCGCGAGGACAGCTGGGATGGCATGGACTACGAACTGGGCAGCGGCAAGGTGCCGTGGCGCTACTGGAAGGCTATCGACGAGGGCGCGCCCGATCCGCTCGAGCGTAAGGCCGGTGAGGCATTCGAACCGATTCGTCGGCGTTTGCAGCCATGAGCGAATCGAGAAACTTCTTGCAACATCCCTGGGTGCGGGTATATACACGCTTTCATGTTGACCAGTGAATGCATCTGCACCCACCTGCGTCGTGCCGCCCGCGGGGTGAGCCGACATTACGACGAGGCCCTGGCGGGCTTCGGTATCAATGTCGCGCAGTTTTCCTTGTTGCGTCATCTGCAGCGGCTCGACCAGCCGAGTATCACCAGCCTGGCCGAGGCCATGGGCCTTGACCGCAGCACCTTGGGTCGCAACCTGCGGGTGCTGGAGGCCGATGGGTTGGTGGCGCTTGGCGAGGGCAGCGACCAGCGCAATCGCCTGGTGTGCCTGACCGAGGCAGGCAAGGCGTGCCTGGCTGCCGCACATCCTGCCTGGGAGCAGGCTCAGCTACAGTTGGTCGAGCATCTGGGCGAGGAGCAGCGCGATGAACTGGTTCGCTTGTTGGAGCGTTTGGCCTGAAATGTGCCCTATAAAGCGGGTATATACCCGCACAAACCTTGCGATGGTTAGGAGACAACAACAATGACTTCCGTTTGGCGAACCAGTGGCTGGGTGCTGCTCGGGGCGGCGCTGATCCTGGCGCTGTCGCTGGGTGTGCGGCATGGCTTCGGCCTGTTCCTGGCCCCCATGAGCGCCGATTTTGGCTGGGGGCGTGAAGTCTTCGCCTTCGCGATTGCCCTGCAGAACCTGATCTGGGGATTGGCCCAGCCGTTCGCCGGCGCGCTGGCCGATCGCCTGGGCGCGGCGCGGGTGGTGATCATTGGCGGCATTCTCTACGCTGCCGGCCTGGTACTGATGGGCATGGCCGATTCGATCTGGTCGTTGTCGCTGAGTGCTGGCTTGCTGATCGGCATCGGGCTGTCCGGTACCTCGTTCTCGGTAATCCTCGGCGTGGTTGGCCGCGCGGTGCCGCCGGAAAAACGCAGCATGGCCATGGGGATTGCCAGCGCGGCGGGATCGTTCGGCCAGTTCGCCATGCTGCCGGGTACGCTTGGGCTGATCCAGTGGCTGGGCTGGTCGGCAGCGCTGCTGGTACTGGGTTTGATGGTGGCGCTGATCGTGCCTTTCGTCGGGCTGCTGCGCGATCGGCCACTGCCCAGCCAGGGCGGCGAGCAGACGCTGGGCCAGGCACTGCGCGAGGCGTGCTCGCATTCCGGTTTCTGGCTGCTGGCACTGGGCTTTTTCGTCTGCGGTTTCCAGGTGGTGTTCATCGGTGTGCACCTGCCGGCCTATCTGGTCGACCAACACTTGCCAGCGACCATCGGCACCACGGTGCTGGCACTGGTCGGGTTGTTCAACATTGTTGGCACCTACACTGCCGGCTGGCTGGGCGGACGCATGTCCAAGCCGCGTCTGCTGACTAGCCTCTATCTGTTGCGGGCGGTGGTGATCGTGCTGTTCCTGTGGGTACCGGTGACCGAATTCAGCGCCTACCTGTTCGGCATTGCCATGGGCCTGTTGTGGTTGTCGACGGTGCCGCTGACCAATGGCACGGTGGCGACCCTGTTCGGTGTGCGCAACCTGTCGATGCTGGGGGGTATCGTGTTCCTCTTCCATCAGCTCGGCGCCTTCCTCGGTGGCTGGCTGGGCGGGGTGGTCTATGACCGCACGGGCAGCTATGACCTGGTCTGGCAGATCTCCATCCTGCTCAGCCTGCTGGCGGCGGCCCTCAACTGGCCGGTGCGCGAACGCCCGGTTGCGCGCCTGCAGGCCACGGCGGCATGAACCGCGCCTTGCTGCGCGGGCTGCTGGTGGCGGGTGCGCTGCTGGTGCTGGCGCTCGCCTGGTGGGGCTGGCATCAGGGCGGATTGGCGTTGATGCAACTGGGCATGGGTGTTTGTTAAGCGCTACCCTGCAAGGCAAGGAATTGTCTTGCAGGAGAACAAGAACATGCTCACTCGTTGGTTCGCGCTACCTTTGCTGGCCCTGACAGTCACTGCTTCCACTTGGGCGGCCGAATGCCCGGCGCTGCTGCAGGGCAGCCTGCCGGAGCTGCGTGGCAAAGGGCAGGTCGAGCTGTGCCAGCGCTACGCCGGCAAGCCGTTGGTGGTGATCAATACCGCCAGTTACTGCGGCTTCGCGCCGCAGTTCGAGGGCCTGGAGGCTACCTACAAGGAGTACCACGAGCAGGGGCTGGAAATGCTCGGCATCCCCTCCAACGATTTCAAGCAGGAAGATGCCGACAGCGAGAAGACCGCCAAGGTCTGCTACGCCAACTACGGCGTCACCTTCACCATGACCAAGACCCAGCCGGTGCGTGGCAAGGATGCGATCCCGCTGTTCGTCGAGCTGGCAAGGCAGAGCAGTGCGCCCAAGTGGAATTTCTACAAGTACGTGGTGGACCGGCGAGGCAAGGTGATCGGCAATTTCTCCAGCCTGACCAAGCCGGATGATCCGGCGTTCCGGGCGGCTATCGAGAAGGCCATTGCGTCGCAGCCTTGATGCAGCGCTTTCTGTTGATGGGCGATCAGTGCGGGTGCACGGTGATTGCCACCAGGCGCATCACCACGGGCCGCACCATCAGCACGCAGACGAACGCCACCGGCATCGCCAACTGATAGGCCTGGAGTACTTTGCGCAAGTAGTCCTGGTCGATGCCGGCCGTGGCAGCGGTAATCACGAAGCACATCAGCATCGCCATGATCGCCGACATGTAGAAGGCGAAGACATAGGGTGTGGCACTGGCGCGCAGCTTGCGACGGCGGGGCTGGGACAAAGGAGTCATGAGGGCGTCTCTCGGTTGAACATGAGAAGCGCAGGTTAACAATGGCTTCCTGTGCGCTGTAGACCCGTCGCGTTGAGTTCTTTATAAAGAGATTCTTACGAATCCCAAGGGCTGACCATGGATCTGCTCAACGCTATCCGCAGTTTCATCAAGGTCGTAGAGGCCGGCAGCATTGCCGGTGCGGCGCGCGCACTGGGCCTGAGTGCGGCAGCGGTCAGCCAGAACCTGGCCCGCCTGGAGGCGCACCTGCAGGTCCGCCTGCTGTCGCGCAGCACCCGCAGCATGGCCATCACACCCGCTGGCAGCCAGTATTACAGCCGGGTCAAGCATGTGGAGCGCGACCTGATCCTGGCCGAGCAAGCGGTCACCACTCCCGATACCGAGCCTCAAGGGCGCTTGTGCATTGCCGCCACATCGGCGTTCGGGCGCCGTATCCTGGCGCCACTGATTCCTGCTTTCAGTGCACGCTATCCGCTGCTTTCGATAGAAATGGTTGCGAGTGATCGTCGCGTCAATCATGCCCGCGAAGATGTCGATGTCAGCCTGCGTATCACTCCGCAGTTGGAAGACCACTTGCTGGCCCGGCATATCGCCCGTATCCCGTTCGTCTGCTGTGCCTCGCCCGGCTACCTGGCCCAGGCCGGCCGGCCGACCACGCCCGAGGCGTTGCGGGATCACCGCTGCCTGGTGCTGCGTTACCCCGTCGATGGGCGGCTGCTGCGCTGGGATTCGTGCGGGACGGTATGCGCTTCGAGGCGGAGTTCGGACGCGTGCTGATCAGCGATGACATCGAGGCCCTGGCGGAAATGGCGCTCAACGATGGTGGGGTGACGCGCCTGGCCGAGTTCCTTGTGCGCCCGCACCTGGACAGCGGTCAGTTGGTGCCGTTGTTCGACTCTGCCCAGCCCGGTGAGGCGTATGCGCAGACCGAGCCGATGGATGTGTTTCTGTGCGTGGCTGATCGCTTTGCCATGACCGCCAAGGTGCGCGTGTTCATGGAGTATCTGCAGGCGAGCCTTGGGGAGAGCTGGCGCGTGCAGGCATGAAAAAACCGCCACGAGGGCGGTTTTTTCATGCAGGTCGAACCCACTCAGAAGCGGTAGGTGAGCGAAGCTCCGATACCGTGAGCGCTGTTCTCGTACTTGGCCTGGTAAGTGCCTTTGGTGGCGCTGGCCAGGTTCACCTTGGTGTCCTCTTCCCACAGGTAGGAGTAGGCCACGTCGATGGTCACGTCGTCGGTCGGGCTGTAGCCGGCACCCAGGCTGAAGATCTTGCGATCGCCAGTAGGGATGCGCGGAGAGCGGTCGTGGTTGTTGGTCGGCGACTGATCGACGGTGAAGCCGGTGCGCAGGGTCCACTCTTTGTTCACCTTGTACGAGGCACCGATGGCGTGAGCCCAGGTGTCGTGCCAGTTCTGCTCTTCGCTGATGGTGCCGAACTGGCCGGCCAGCGGGGCAGGGACGTCGTTGGTGACGGTGATGTCCTTCAGGCGGCTCCAACGGGTCCAGGTGCTGCCTGCGTACAGGGTCCACTGGTCGTCGAGTTCGTGGGTGACCGAGAAGTCTACCGACTCGGGCGTCTTGATCTTCAGGTCGGCGTCGAACTTGCTGCCGCTGAACGGGCCGATCAACGCGTTGTTGATCTTGGTCTTGCCTTCGAGCTTGTAGTCGACCATCGAGTGGTAGGTCAGGCCGAGGCGGGTACGGTCGGTGGCCTGGACGAGGATACCGATGTTGTAGCCCACGGCGGTGTCATCGCCCTTGATCTTCACTTCGCCATCGTTGCGGCCAGGGGAGCGCGGGTTGATGGTGCTCGAACCCAGCTCGCCCTTGATGCGGTTGATGGTCGGGCCGAAACCGATCGACACCTTGTCGTTGAAGGCGTAGCTGACGGTCGGCTGGAAGGTGACCACTTCGACGTGGCTTTTCTTGCCCCAGTAGCGCGCCGCGTGGTTGCTGCCGTAGTCGGTGACCAGGCCGAAGGGCACGTAGACGCCGAAGCCCAGGCTCCAGTGATCATCGATTGGCTTGACGTAGTAGCCCATGGGCACGCCCACGAACGGCACCATGTCACCGTCCATTTTCCCGCCCAGGTTGCTGCCGCGGCCGGAAATGTCGGTCTTGGCGATGACGGCTGCGCCGCCTACGGTGATCTGTTCGCGCTTGAGGCGCGACATGCCGGCAGGGTTTCCGTAAATGGTGCTGGCATCGTCGGCAGAGGAAGAACGACCCGCAAAACCTGTCCCCATGCCACTGACGCTTTGTTCGTTGAGGGCGAAGCCGCTGGCGAACAGTTGGCTGGAAGCGAGCGCGATCGCGACGCCGAGAGAGGTTTTGAGCATGACTGTTTTCATTATTAGAACTCCTTGGGATCTCCGGGGCGAAAAGCTACCAACAAATCACGCACTACGCCATAGCCTGTATCGGCGGAGATAGAGCGGTTTTGTAGGACAATCCGACCAAAATTCCCTTTTTTCCGGTTTGTGCGTAGGACAGTTCTTAAGATGCCTGGGACATTATCGGATTTACCCAGCAGTGCCAGGCTTGGGTGAAATCACGCAGGCGTCCCTGGGGGTGGAATGTCTGTCGCCAGATTCGCGCCAGACCCAGAAGATCGTCGGCGGCGGGTAGAGGGGTGGCCTGTTCTTCGATGAGCATCCAGGCAATGGCGGTGGCATAGCGCAGGTTGACCGTCAGCTCCAGGTGCGGGCCGCCAAGGAAGGCATGCTGGCTGGCAAGCCCGCGTACCAGGCTTGCCAGCTCGGGGTCGCGGGCCAGGTAGTCGTCCCAGAGGGTCTGATGGCGCGTCTCGCCGATCCTGTACAGGCCGTGACCGCGACGGTCGTGCAGGGCCGCTCCAAGGCTGGACTGGCTGGCGGCGACCCCCAACAGCAAGGCTTCGGCGCTCGCGCTGTGGCGATCCAGGTAGATCAGCGTGGGGCGGATCACATATTGGCTCAACTCGTTCGCAGCGATACCCATGATGCCCTCGAACTGTCAGGGGCCGACGGGCGCTGGAGCTTGGCAGCTAATGGATGATCAGGCCCGCCGGAAGCGGCTCGCACCGCTCGAGTTGAAGTGTAGTGTGATAATCATGGTGTAAAGGGCTGTTTTTAAATCGATTGCTGCCGCAGCGCCTGCGCTATATGCCTTGTGGCAATTAAGCAAAGAGCGTTTCGGGCAGCGATCAGGGTCGCTCATTCATGGGGTGAATCCTCACCCATTCATTCATGCGACCAGCGACTGGCGGGTGCGATCGATTACCGCCTGCAGCGGCTCTGCACGGGTGTAGTGCTCTGGATACAGGCGCTCGGTGTGACAGGCCACGCCGTGTTCGTCGACCAGGGTGAAGCTGAAGCTGCCCTTGCGAGGGGCAACGATGAGGCACTTCAGTGGGGCGAAGGCCTGAGAAAGCGTGCCGAAGGCGCGCTGGATCTGATGGTGATTAGTCATTTTTTTAGATTTCCTGCTCAAGACACGGGTTTCGATCCGTGCACAATAGAAACGTTCCGGTGACGCCTTTATTAAGGGAGGCGAAAAACCTGACCGGAACAGAGCAGCCAGAGGTAGCGCAAGCACAAGTAAGGCGCCGGGCTGACTGGTAGGTACTTCGGAAGGCGGGCAGCATCCCGCGGACCAGGTTCTAGGCCGCTGGGTGAAGATCCCGATCAATCTGTCATTAGGTGATTCGTGCTGGAGCGGCTGTTGCCGTCGAGGGAATCATCGAGTGGGCCGGTCCTGGTTTCAGCGGTGCTACCCGGGGAGGGTGGCAATTCGCAAGGACATTGTGGCCAGAATTGACTTTCAGCTTGGTACTAACGACGGCCACACTACCGGAAGGATTGCCGAATGGCAAGCCCTTTTTGATTTTTCTTCAGCGAAGCCGATCATTATCTCTGTTCGTGGGGCTTCTGTGAAGAGGGCGCGATGCCGTGAAATGGCGCGGTTTTTTCTTCGTGGTGCAAGCCCGGGCACTTCGTTGGTGCACTTGTGCACACTTGGAGTATGACTTGTAACCGTTCTGCAACAAGCTCCCCGGACTCCGCCAATGACTTGACTGAGCCCTTAAGTCAATGAAAAAAAACACTTATTTTGGCTGGTGAAAAAATCGTCAGTTTGACTGTAAGCCCCATTCCACAGGGGTTTGCGGGCGCCAAGGGGGGGTTGTCCACCGAGTTATCCACAGGTTCTGTGGATTGTCCCTAGGGCTTGCTCTAGGACGGGCGTGCCAGCTGTTTTCAGAAGCGTCCGACACTGCGCCGAGGAAAATACCCACGACCTTTCTCTGGGGTGAAAACGTCAAGAAAAGAACCATGAAATATTTTTTCCCAACGCCCCAAGGTTGCACCGGGCCTTTGTCGAAAAAAAGGAGTAGAGTGGCGCGCCTTTCGAATCACCATCGCTGTTGTCATGAATTTTCGTGGTAAATCCCCCGCTGGATCCCCCGCCGTTGCGCCATTGGTTTCCCCCAAGCGCTTTTCCCTGAAAGTGGCCCTGTGGCTGCTCGACAACCCGCGCCTGGGCGACAAGCCCAGCGTCAAGCACCTTGCGGGGCGTATGCTCAAACAACCCGCCCGGCAAGGCGTGGTGGTGGCGCAGAGTCGCCTGGGGCAGATGCTCTGCCGTGACTGCGGCACTGCGCGGGATCGGCGTATCGGCCACGAGCTGCTGCGCCAGGCCGCCCGCGCAGGCGATAGCCGGGCTCAGCTCGAATATGGCCGGTTGTGCCAGGCGCAGGACCCCGAGCAAGCGCGGTACTGGCTGGAGCTGGCGGCAGGGCAGGGTTCGCAGGAGGCGCGGCGGCTGCTTGGGCTGCTGCCTTCGCTGCGATAGCACCGGCAAAAAACCTGTAAGCTGCGCACAATCTAAGCGTTGACCGGAGCAAGCATGGCAGTGGACCTGGCCAGTATTCTATTGGGCATCGTGGCTGCCGCGGTGCCATGTCTGGGGTGGGTGTTGCAGCTCCAGCGTCGGCTCGCTGCCCGCCAGGCCGAAACCGGCCTGATGCAGGAACGCCTGAGTGCCGCGCAGTTGGCCCAGGCCGGCCTGCAGGCGCAGCTCGAGGCCAGTCGCGACGAGATCAGCGACCTCAGCGAAGCCAACAGCCACAAACAGGCGACGCTCGCCGCGCAGAACCGCGAACTGGAACTGTTGCAGATCGATCGCGACAACGCCCGCGATGCTGCCCATGCCTGGAACCTGGAGCGCGCCACCCGCGAAGCCGAACTGCGTCGCCTGGAGGCCCAGGCCGCACGCCTGGACGCCGAACTGCGCGAGCAGCAGGAAAGCCACGCCCAGCGCCTGGACGACTTGCAGGAAGCCCGCGATACCCTGCGTGCCCAGTTCGCCGAGATGGCCACCAAGATTTTCGACGAGCGCGAGCAGCGCTTCGCCCAGACCAGCCAACAGCACCTGGGGCAATTGCTCGATCCGCTCAAGGAGCGCATCCAGGCCTTCGAAAAGCGCGTGGAAGAAAGCTATCAGCAGGAGGCCCGCGAGCGCTTCTCGCTGGGCAAGGAGCTTGAGCGCCTGCAGCAACTCAACCTGCGTCTGTCTGATGAGGCCACCAATCTCACCCAGGCGCTCAAGGGCCAGAAGACCCAGGGCAATTGGGGCGAGTTGATTCTCGAGCGGGTACTGGAGCATGCGGGCCTTGAGAAAGGCCGCGAATACCAGACCCAGGTCAGCCTGAAGAGCGCCGATGGCGAGCGTTTCCAGCCCGATGTGCTGATCATGCTGCCGGGAGACAAGCAGGTGGTGGTCGATGCCAAGGTCAGCCTCACCGCCTACCAGCAGTTCGTCTCCGGCAACGACGAGGCGGCGCTCAAACAGCACGTGCAGTCGTTGCGCAGCCACGTCAAAGGCCTCTCCAGCAAGGATTACAGTCGGCTGGATGGCTTGCACAGCCTGGATTTCGTATTGCTGTTCGTGCCCATCGAAGCGGCCTTCTCGGCAGCGCTGCAAGCCGAGCCGGGCCTGTTCCAGGAAGCCTTCGACCGACAGATCGTCATTGTCAGCCCCACCACCTTGCTCGCGACCCTGCGGGTCATCGACAGCTTGTGGAAGCAGGAGCGTCAGGGCCAGAACGCCCGCGAGATCGCCGAGCGTGCGGGTTGGCTGTACGACAAGTTCGTGCTGTTCATCCAGGACTTGGACGAGCTCGGTGCGCGCCTGCAGCAGGTCGACAAGGCCTACGCCGCAGCGCGCAACAAACTGTGCGAAGGGCGTGGCAACCTGATCAGCCGCAGCGAGCAGCTCAAGCTGCTGGGCGCGCGCGCCAGCAAGAGCTTGCCGGCCGACCTGCTGGAGCGGGCGCTGTCGGATGAGGCGCTGGCCGATGCAACGCTTACTGAACCAGGCTCAGATGCCGATTGAGCAAGGCGCGCAGGGCGGCGGGCTTGACCGGCTTGGCCAGGTAGTCCAGCCCGGCGGCATGCACCTGGGCGATGGTTTCGTTGCGCCCGTCGGCACTGATCACCACGCCAGGGACGGGTTCGCCCAGGCGCGTGCGTAGCCAGACCATCAGGCCGATGCCGGTTTCGCCATCGTCCAGGTGGTAGTCCACCAGCGCCAGGTGCGGGCGCATGCCCTTCAATAGCAGCGCCTCGCACTCGGCCTGATTGCGTGCGGTCCAGACCTGGCAGCCCCAGCGCCCGAGCAGGCTGTTCATGCCGATCAGGATGCTGTCTTCGTTGTCCACGCACAGCACCTGCAGCCCGGCGAGCGGCTGCCCGCCCGGTTCCACTGGCGCTGCGGGCGCTGCCACCGGATGCCTGGCGATCGGCACGCTGACCCGGAACACGCTGCCCTTGCCTGGCCATGAGCGCACTTCCAGGCGATGCCCGAGCACCCGGCACAGACCATCGGCGATTGCCAGGCCCAGGCCCAGGCCTTTTTCGGCGCGGGTCTGATGGCTGTCCAGGCGTTTGAACTCCTGGAAGATCACCTGCAGTTTGTCGTCGGCGATGCCCGGACCGCGGTCCCAGACCTCCAGCCAAAGGTGCTCGCCTTCACGCCGAGCGCCCAGCAGGATCGGGCTCTTGCCGTAGCGCAGGGCATTGGTGAGGAAGTTCTGCAGCACCCGGCGCAACAGTTTCATGTCGCTGGCGACTTGCAGTCGGCTGCCGCGCAAGCGGAATTCCAGGCCTTTCTCGGCCGCCAGTACCTTGAACTCGGCACCCAGGGTGTCGAACAGTTCGTTGAGCGCGAAGGGCTTGATGTCGGGGGTGACCTTGCCGTTCTCCAGGCGCGAGATGTCCAGCAGGTCGCTGATCAGCTCCTCGGCCGAGCGCAGCGAGCTGTCCATGTGCTGCACCAGTTGCTGGGCCTCCTCACTCAGGCCCTCGGCTTGTTGCGACAGGGCGGCGGAGAACAGCCGCGCGGCATTCAGCGGTTGCATCAGGTCGTGGCTGACGGCGGCGAGGAAGCGGGTCTTGGACTGGCTGACCGCCTCGGCATGGCTCTTGGCTTCCGACAACGCCTGGTTCAGTTGCGACAGCTCGTGGGTGCGTTCGGCCACGCGTTGCTCCAGCCCCTCGTTGGCATCCTTGAGCGCCTGCTCGGCTTCGCGGAACGGGGTGATGTCGGTAAAGCTCATGACGAAGCCACCGCCGGGCATGGGGTTGCCGATCAGTTCGATCACCCGCCCGTTGGGGAACAGCCGTTCGGAGGTGTGCGCCCGGCCCTGGCGCATCCAGTGCAGGCGCCTGGCCACGTGCACCTGCGCCTCGCCCGGGCCGCACAGGCCGCGCTCGGCGTTGTAGCGGATGATGTCGGCGATCGGTCGGCCGACACTGATCAGTCCGTCGGGGTAGTTGAACAGCTCCAGGTAACGACGATTCCACGCCACCAGGTGCAGGTTCTGGTCGACCACACTGATGCCCTGGTTGATGTTCTCGATGGCGCCCTGCAGCAGGGCGCGGTTGAACTGCAGCACCTCGCTGGCTTCGTCGGCGATGCGCACGACGTCTTCGAGCTGCATGTCGCGGCCTTCGATGGCCGCCTTGACCACCGCACGGGTGGAGGAGGTGCCGAGCACGCCGGCAAGCAGGCGCTCGGTGTGTTCGATCCAGTCGCCGTCGGCGTTCTGGTTGGGGTTGAAGCCCTTGCCCTGGCGGTAGGCGAAGCGGATGAAGCTCTGCCGTGCGCGCTCCTCGCCAACGAAGCGCGCGGCGAGGTTGAGCAGATCGTCGATCTGCACCGCCAGCAGGGTGCGACTGCTGGGGCGAGCGCTGGTTTGCTGGCCGATGAAACGCCCGGCCTGCCAGTGCTCGGAAACCCGGGTGCGCGAGAGGATCGAGACCCAGGCAAAGAGCATGAAGTTGCCCGCCAGCGACAGCACCACCCCTTGCGTCAGCGGGGTGATCGGCAGGTCCAGCGGGTTGCCGTGCAGCCAGGCAAGGCCGGGGAACAACTGCAGCGACCAGCCCAGGCTATGGGCGGCGATCGGCAGCACCAGGGTGTAGAACCACAGGAAGATGCCTGCGGCGAGGCCAGCGAACACGCCACGGCGGTTGGCCTGCTTCCAGTACAGGGCGCCGAGCATCGCCGGGGTCAGCTGGGTGACCGCGGCGAAGGCGATCTGGCCGATGGTCGCAAGGCTCGCGGTGGAGCCGAGCAGGCGATAGCTGACGTAGGCCAGCAGCAGGATGACCACGATGGTCACCCGGCGCACCGAGAGCATCCAGTGGCGGAAGGCCTCGAACGGGCGTTCGGCGTTGGTGCGTCGCAGCAGCCAGGGCAGCAGCATGTCGTTGGAGACCATGGTCGACAGCGCCACTGCCTCGACGATCACCATGCCGGTAGCGGCCGAAGCGCCGCCGATGAAGGCGAGCAGGGCCAGGCTCGGGTGGGCCTCGGCCAGCGGCAGGCTGATGACGAAGGAGTCGGAAATCACCGTGCCCGGCAGCAGCATCTGCCCAGCCAGGGCGATCGGCACCACGAACAGTGCGGCCAGCACCAGGTACAGCGGGAACACCCAGCGCGCCAGGCGCATGTCCTGGGGCTCGATGTTTTCCACCACGGTGACGTGGAACTGCCGTGGCAAGCAAATGATCGCCATCATCGCCACGGCAGTCTGCACCACCATCGATGGCCAGTTGATGGTCTCCTGCCAGTAGTTTTCCAGATGGATCGACTGGCGCGCCTGGCTGAACAGGTCGTCGAAACCGTCGTACAGGTTGAAGACCACGAAGGCGCCGACGGCAAGAAACGCCAGCAGTTTGATCAGTGACTCGAAGGCGATGGCCAGCACCATGCCGCGATGGTGCTCGGTGACATCCAGGCTGCGCGTGCCGAAGACGATGGCGAACAGCGCCAGCACCAGTGACACCACCAGCGCCGTGTCCTGCACCCGGGTGCCGGTGGCGTCGGGGGTGGCGCCGATCAGCAGGTTGACGCCAAGCACGATGCCCTTGAGCTGCAGGGCGATGTAAGGCAGCACGCCGACCAGGCAGATCAGGGCCACCACCACCGCGAGCGTCTGCGACTTGCCGTAGCGGGCGGCAATGAAGTCGGCGATCGAGGTGATGTTCTGCTGCTTGCTGATCAGCACCATCTTCTGCAGCACCCAGGGTGCGAAGATCAGCAGCAGCACCGGGCCCAGGTAGATGGGCAGGAACGCCCAGAGCTGCTCGGCCGCCTGGCCGACGGCACCGAAGAACGTCCAGCTGGTGCAGTACACCGCCAGCGACAGGCTGTACACCCAGGCGCGCAGGCGCGGCGGCAACGGCGTGCTGCGACGGTCGCCGTAGAAGGCGATGGCGAACATGATGGCCATATAGGCCAGGGCGACCACGGCGATCAGCCCGCTGGACAACGACATGCAAACTCCGGAGCAAAAAGGAAAACGCGGTCCCGATCAATCAGTCTGGCACGCGGGCGCGGGTTCGTCAGCGCAGACGATGGTCGCAGTGGCAGGTGGTCGCAGGGGCCCCTGTGGGAGCGGGCTTGCCCGCGAAACGGCCAGCGCCGCTCTAAGCCTTTGCCCCTCGCGTCCCCAGCCAATAGAACAACGCCGCCAGCACCACCGACAGCACCAGCAGGTAGAACACCGCCACCGGCACCACATACCCCAGGGCAAACCCGACCAGAACCGGCCCCAGCGCCGCGCCGAGGTTGGAGAGGTTCTGCGCGCCATAGTAGACGCCGCGCAGATGTTCCGGCGCGATCAGGTCGATGAACATGTACTCGGCGGGAATCACGATGATCTCGCCGAGGGTGAACACCAGCATGGCCAGGCACCAGGCCAGCACCGAGCCGGCCAACGAGAAACCCACCAGCCCGGCGATGAACAGCGCCATGCCAGCCATCAACCAAGGCATCAGGTGCTGGCGGCTGATGCGTCGGCCGATCAGGTATTGCAGGGCGATCACCGTCACCGCGTTGGTCGTCACCAGCACCCCGACCAGCCGCGCCGCTTCGGCAGGGCTGGCGGTCACCACCAGGAATTGCGACAGGTAGGCCGTGAACTGGCCGAACACCACCGCGCTGAGCACCCCGCCCAGGGTGAAGCACACCAGGCGCCGGTCCCGCGCCAGCCCCATGGCGACCTGAACGAAGCCGGCACCGGGCCGTTGCGGCTCGCTGGGGCGCAGTTGGCGATCGCCCAGACGCTGGTAGACCAAGCACATGAGCAGGCCGATCAGCGCCGAGACCAGGAACGGCAGATGGCCATCGAGCTCGATCAGCGCCACTCCCAGCAACGGGCCGACGGCATAGCCGATGTTGCTGAGGGTGTACTTGATGGCGAACACCTCGGCGCGCTCCTCCACCGGCAGCAGGGCGCAGAATCCGGCCTTGCTGGCGATGTCGACCACCGCCAGGGCGAGGTTGATCAGCACCAGGCACAGGAAGAACAGCGCCACCGAGGGGCTGAACATGGCGACGGCGAACGACAGCGTGAACACCAGGGTTGCGACGATGATCACCGTATGGTTGCGCAGCGTGTCGACCAGATGACCGCCATACAGGCTCAGCAACGAGGCGACGATCAGTGCCCCGCCGATCAGCAGGCCGATATGGCTGACCGACAACTGGAAGCTGTCCGACAGATAGACGACCAGATAGGGCAGGGTGATCGCGCGCGCCAGGGTCAGCACGAAGGTGGTGAGCAGCAGCAGGCGGACAGCGGAGGGATAGCGTTTCAGTGCGGCGAGCATTGCCACGTCCTTGTTGTTGGAATTGTCGCAGGCAGCAAGCATAAGCCACCGGCTCTGGCTTGCGCTATATCTGCAAAATAGATAACAGATAGAGAAATTAACCGTTATATGGATATTCTTTGCAGGCATAAGATGATTCCACCTTACACGAGGAATCTTTGCCATGACCTGCCCACAGACTCGCGCTGCGTCCTTGCGGCCCTTCCACCAGTTGGCCCGCCCGCTGGAAGTGATCCGTCAGTTCACCCCGAACTGGTTTGCCGCGACCATGGGCACCGGTGTCCTCGCGCTGGCCTTGCGGCAGTTGCAGATACCGGCGCTGCATGGCGTGGCAGAAGGGCTCTGGTGGCTGACCATTGGCCTGTTCATCCTGTTCTGCGTGCTGTACGGCGCGCGCTGGTTGCTGTTCTTCGACGAGGCGCGGCGGATCTTCGCCCACTCCACGGTCTCGATGTTCTTCGGCACCATCCCCATGGGTCTGGCGACCATCCTCAATGGCGCGCTGGTGTTTGGCCTCGAGCGCTGGGGCGACGGCGTGCTGCCTTGGGTCGAGGCGCTCTGGTGGCTGGACGTGGCGCTGGCACTGCTGTGTGGCGTGGCAATCCCTTATCTGATGTTCACCCGCCAGGAGCACAGCATCGACCAGATGACGGCGGTGTGGTTGCTGCCGGTGGTGGCGGCCGAGGTGGCGGCGGCCAGTGGTGGCCTGCTGGCGCCGCACCTGGCGGATGTCCATGCGCAGTTCCTGGTGGTGGTGACCAGCTACGTGCTGTGGGCGGTGTCGCTGCCGGTGGCGTTCAGCATCCTGACCATCCTCATGCTGCGCATGGCGCTGCACAAGCTGCCGCCGGCCAACATGGCCGCATCCAGCTGGCTGGCGCTGGGCCCGATCGGCACCGGGGCGCTGGGCATGCTGCTGCTGGGCGGCGATGCGCCCGCAGTGTTCGCGGCCAATGGCCTGGGCAACCTGGGTGAAGTGGCACGCGGGTTGGGACTGGTGGCCGGGATGGTGTTGTGGGGCGCTGGCCTGTGGTGGCTGCTGACCGCAGTACTGATCACTCTGCGCTACATGCGCCAGGGCATGCCGTTCAACCTGGGGTGGTGGGGTTTCACCTTCCCGCTGGGGGTCTACAGCCTCGCCACCCTGAAGCTGTCGGCCTGGCTGGGTCTGGGTTTCTTCACCGTGTTCGGGCAAGTGCTGGTAGCGATGCTGGCGGTGCTCTGGCTGGTGGTGGCGAGCCGCACGCTCAAGGGCGCCTGGCGTGGCGAGCTGTTCGTCTCGCCCTGTATCGCAAATAGTTGAGTGCGTTGATCTTTTAGCGGGTGATCGTTCAAGCCGATAGGCGGAGGATTGACAGCGTTTAGGGCAGCAGGAATACTCTCGGAAAAATTCATATATATGTTTATATAACAAGACCAGAGACAGGCCTCCATGAACACATTGCCCGGTGATGCGCGTCTGCCCCGCTATCAACAACTGCGCGACCATATGGTCGCGCAGATCGCCAATAACCGCTGGCGCCCTGGTGAGGCCATTCCCACCGAAGCGGCCCTTGCCAGTGAGTTCGACATGTCGGTCGGCACCGTGCGCAAGGCCGTCGATGTGCTGGTGACCGAGGGCGTGCTGGAGCGCCAGCAAGGCCGCGGCACCTTCATTCGTCGGCCGCAGTTCCATTCCTCGCTGTTCCGCTTCTTCCGTTTCGAGTCGGCCAACGGCGAGCGTGCCGTGCCCGAGAGTCGCATCCTGTCCATCGAGCCAGTCCCGGCGCCCTCGGCGGTTGCCAGTGCCCTGGGCTTGGCGCCGGAAGCCGAAGTCATTCACATCGTGCGCCTGCGTCTACTCGGTGCCAAGCCGGTACTGGCCGAGGAAATCTGGCTGCCGCGCCAGACGTTCCAGCCACTGCTTGAGGTCGAGCTGGACCGCAAGGGCCCGCTGCTCTACCCGATCTACGAAGAGCTGTGCGGCCAGGTGGTGGCCTATGCCGAGGAGACCCTCACGGCCGAGTCGGTCGATGCCGTTCACGCGCGCCTGCTGCAGATGCCGGAGGGCAGTCCGGTGGTGGTGATCGAGCGTCTGGCCCGTGACTACGCCGGCAAACCGTTGGAATGGCGCCGTTCGCGCGGCCATGCCGAGCACTTCCGCTACCGCATCGATATTCGCTGACCGGGCGCTTCACGCCCCGTTGTGACGTCCGGCGCCGTGCCAGCACGGTGCCGTGGTTCTGCCTGCCCGGCCGGCGTGCGTCCGGCCGCTCTCTGACCTCGCACACACGACATAGAAGGATAAGAAATCATGTTCAGTTGGTACCGCGAAATCACCTCGCGCGAACGCAAGACGTTCTGGGCCTGCTTTGGTGGCTGGTCGCTCGATGCCCTTGAAGTGCAGATGTTCGGCCTGGCCATCCCGGCGCTGATCGCCGCGTTTTCCCTGACCAAGGGCGATGCTGGGCTGATCAGTGGTCTGACGCTGGTCACCTCGGCGATCGGTGGCTGGCTTGGCGGTACGTTGTCCGACCGTTACGGCCGGGTGCGCACCCTGCAGTGGATGATCCTCTGGTTCTCCTTCTTCACCTTCCTGTCGGCCTTCGTCACCGGCTTCTACCCGCTGCTGTTCGTCAAGGCCATGCAAGGCTTCGGCATTGGTGGCGAGTGGGCCGCAGGCGCGGTGCTGATGGCCGAGACCATCAACCCGAAATACCGCGGCAAGGTCATGGGTACGGTGCAGAGCGCCTGGGCCGTGGGCTGGGGCCTGGCGGTGGGGCTGTTTGCGCTGATCTATTCGCTGGTGCCGCAGGAGTTCGCCTGGCGGGTGATGTTCTTCGTCGGCCTGCTGCCGTCGCTGCTGATCATCTGGGTGCGGCGCAACGTACCCGAGCCGGACAGCTTCCAGCGCCTGCAGAAGGAAAAGGCCATTCCCGTCAGCTTCACCAAGTCCATGGCCGGCATCTTCCGTCCTGAACTGCTGCGCGTGACCCTGCTGGGCGGGCTGCTGGGTTTGGGTGCCCATGGTGGTTACCACGCGGTGATGACCTGGCTGCCGACCTTCCTCAAGACCGAGCGCAACCTCTCGGTGCTCAACTCCGGCGGCTACCTGGCGGTGATCATCTTCGCCTTCTGGTGTGGTTGCGTGGTCAGTGGCCTGCTCATCGATCGTATTGGCCGGCGCAAGAACATCCTGCTGTTCGCCCTGTGCTGCGTGCTGACGGTGCAGGCCTACGTGTTCTTCCCGCTGAGCAATACGCAGATGCTGTTCCTCGGCTTCCCGCTGGGCTTCTTCGCCGCCGGTATCCCCGCGAGTCTGGGGGCGTTCTTCAACGAACTGTACCCGGCCGACGTGCGCGGTGCCGGGGTGGGCTTCTGCTACAACTTCGGCCGGGTGCTGTCGGCCGTGTTCCCGTTCCTGGTCGGTCACATGAGCGAATCCATGTCGCTGGGGGCAGCCATCGGCATCGATGCCGGCATCGCCTACGGCGTGGCAGTGATCGCCGCACTGTGCCTGCCGGAAACCCGCGGTCGCAACCTCGAGGCCCCTGCCTCGCCGCAGGTTGCGGGTGCGGTCGCCAAGTAACCTTCAATAGTCCCGAATGAGCATCATGCCGCAAACCCCTATATCCCCATTCACCGCGATCGACAGCCACGCCCACGTGTTCAGCCGTGGGCTGAACCTGGCAGCAGAGCGCCGTTACGCACCCACCTACGATGCGCCGCTGGGCGACTACCTGGCCCAGCTGGCCGGGCACGGTTTCAGTCATGGCGTATTGGTGCAGCCGAGCTTTCTCGGCACCGACAACAGCTACCTGCTGGCGGCGTTGCAAACTGCGCCCAGGCAATTGCGTGGGGTGGTGATGCTCGATCCTGGCGTTGCGCGCGACACCCTTGAGCAGATGGCGCGCCTCGGTGTACGCGGCGTGCGCCTGAACCTGATGGGGCAGGCCTTGCCTGATCTGCGCGACGCCGGTTGGCGGTCACTGCTGGAGCTCATCGGCGATCTGGGCTGGCATGTCGAGCTGCATCGGCAGGTGGCCGATATACCGGCACTGGTGCGTGCCTTGCAGCCATATGGTGTGGATATCGTGATCGATCACTTCGGCAGGCCGGATGCACGCCTGGGGTTGGGGCAGCCGGGGTTTGCCGAGCTTCTGACCCTGGGCGGGCAGGGCAAGGTGTGGGTGAAGGTGTCGGGGATCTATCGACTGGGTGGCTCGCCCGAGCAGAACCTGGACTTCGCCCGCCAGGCACTGTGCGCCCTGGAGGCGCACTATGGCGCGGACCGGTTGATGTGGGGCAGCGACTGGCCGCATACGCAGCATGAATCGGTGATGAGCTTTACGGCGGTGGTCGAGCAGTTCGATGCACTGGGCTGCTCGGCTGCGCTGCGTCGGTCGCTGTTGGTGGACACGGCGCGGGGGCTGTTCGGGTTCGCGTAGGGGCAACTGTCTTTTTCAAAATCTAAAGGCCAGCCCAATCCTTGTAGGAGCGGGCTTGCCCGCGAACACGGGCGTAGCCCGTGCCAGGCACCGCGGTGTGCTTTTCGCGGGCAAGCCCGCTCCTACAAGAGGTTCTCGGTCTGTCAGAGGCGGAACCGGCTGATCATCTGCTGCAATTGCCCACCCAGTCGCGCCAGTTCGACGCTGGACACCGAGGTCTGCTCACTGGCCTCGGCGGTCTGTTCGGAAATATCCCTCACCGTCACCACGCTGCGGCTGATCTCCTCGGCCACAGCGCTCTGCTGCTCGGAGGCTGCCGCAATCTGCTGGTTCATCAACTGGATGCCCGATACCCGCTGAGTGATGCCCTCCAGCGCAACGCCGGCCTCACGTACCAGCGCCACGCTGCTTTCGGTCAGGCTCTGACTTTCTTCCATCAGGTCGCTGACCGAGCGCGTGCCTTGCTCCAGGCTGCTGATCGCCGATTCGATTTCTTCGGTCGAGGCCTGGGTACGCTGGGCCAGGCTGCGTACCTCGTCGGCGACCACGGCAAAACCACGGCCGGCCTCGCCAGCGCGGGCGGCCTCGATGGCGGCGTTGAGCGCCAGCAGGTTGGTCTGCTCGGCCACCGCCTTGATCACGTCCATCACCTTGCCGATACGCTGGCTTTCGTTGCGCAGGGCGTCCATCGCCTCATTGGTGGCGTCGACCTGGCTGGCCAGGCGGCCGATCTGGGTCACGGCGCGGGTGACCACACTGTCACCTTCGCGGGCTTCGAGGTCGGTGGCACTGGCAGCCACCGAGGCTTCGCCGGCATTGCGTGCCACTTCCTGCACGGTGGCGGCCATTTCCTGCATCGCGGTGGCGACCTGGTCGGTCTCCTGGCGTTGGCTGCTGGCGCCGGCGCTGGTTTGCGCGGTGATCGCCGAGAGCTCTTCGGTGGCACTGGCAATCTGCGAGATGCCATCGCGCACGCCGGCGATCAGCTGGCGTAGCTTGGTAGTCATGCCATGCAGGCTGTTCTGCAACTGGCCGAGTTCATCACGGCGACTGCTGCTGGGTTGCTCGCCCAAGTTGCCGTCGGCCACCTCCTCCAGGGCGTGCAGGACCCGTTGCAGCGGCTGGCTGATCTGCCGGGCGATCAGTATCGCCAGCAGGGCGCCGAGCAGCAGGGCGAGGGCGGTGGTGGCGAACTGCAGCGTCTTGGCGAACTGGCTGTCATTGACCACGGCCACCGCTTGGCTGTCGAGCAATTGGCCGATCAGGGTGGTGAGGGTCGCGACGTCATTGCCCATGTTGGCGCGGTAGTCCATCAGTTTGCGGGTTTCGCCGCGGAAGGCCTCGACGGCGGCGGCGTAGGCGCGCACCTGTTCGTTCAGTTGGCGGAATTCGTCGGCGAACTGGCCATTGAATGCCGCGGTCAGGGCTGGCAGGTCGTTCACCGTGGTGGCGATCTGTGCATTCATCACCTGCTCGGTGTCTGCGTTGGTGTTGCCGGTGTAGCCACGTACCTGGTAGCGCAGCAGGATCAGGTTCTCGCGAATCTGGTTGATCGCTTCGCTGCGCACGTAGCGCTGTTCGGCATCGGGCAACGCGCGGACCTGCTTGCGGATGCTGTCGATCGTGGCGAACGACTGGGTTGCAAGCGCGCCCATCTCTTTTTGCGCCGCGCGCATGGTGCGGTACGACTGCAGGCTCAGTTCCTGGTTGCGGGCGTAGGCCTGCAGGGTCTGCTCGGCCTTGTCGAGGGTCTGCAGGTTGGTCGCGTTGCGCAGGATGCCGTGGAGTTTCGTCAAACGGGCCTGGAAGGCCGCCAGTGTCTGTTGCAACGCCTTGTCTTGTGCTTCGTCGCCACTGGACATGGCGTGTTGCAGGCGCGCCTCGCGCAGATCGCCCAGGGCATCGTTGAGGGCGGAAACATCGCTGACCGCTTCGCTGCGCCGTACCAGGCTGCCCAGGGCGTCCCAGCCGATCAGCGACTGGGCCAGGGTCAGCACGAGGACCAGGCCAAAACCGAGGCCAAGTTTGTGTGCGATCTTCAGATCGCCGAACCAGGTGAACATCTGCTGCTGTACTCCTTTTCTTGTGCGTTGGAGGAGAGCCGAAGGCTGATCCTGTTACCGGATTTAGTCATCTATATGAATTATCGGCAGCCTTGCAATAATCTGAAAAGAGTTTGCAGAAAAAATAATGGCATATAGCCATTAATCGATTCGTTGTGTGTCATGTGGTTCGCAGGCCAGTTGCCAGGGATGGGCAATCCCGTGCAGATTTGTGGCTTCTCGCGATGAGCAGACCTCCAATTGACAACGCCCTCTCAGGAACAAGGACGATGAGTCATCCCTCGCAATTCACCTTGCTCGGCAAGCGGCGCTTCCTGCCGTTCTTCATCACCCAGTCGCTGGGTGCCTTCAACGACAATCTGTTCAAGCAGTCGCTAATCCTGGCGATCCTCTACAAGCTCAGCCTGGAGGGCGACCGTTCGATCTGGGTCAACCTCTGCGCGCTGCTGTTCATCCTGCCGTTCTTCCTGTTCTCGGCGCTGGCCGGGCAGTTTGGCGAGAAGTTCGCCAAGGATGCGCTGATCCGCGCGATCAAGCTGGCTGAAGTGGTGATCATGGTGATTGGCGCGGTGGGCTTTCTCAGTGATCACCTGGAATTGATGCTGCTGACATTGTTTGCCATGGGCACTCATTCGGCGCTGTTCGGGCCGGTGAAGTACTCGATCCTGCCCCAGGCCTTGCGCGAAGACGAACTGGTCGGCGGCAACGGGCTGGTGGAAATGGGCACCTTCCTGGCGATCCTGGCCGGCACCATCGGTGCCGGGGTGATGATGTCCTCGGGCAACTACGCCACGGTGGTGGCCGGAGGCATCGTCGGCACTGCGGTGCTCGGCTACCTGGCCAGCCGCTGGATCCCGCGGGCGGCGGCGGTGGCGCCGCAGATGAAGCTGGATTGGAATATCTTCAAGCAGTCCTGGGCCACCTTGCGCCTGGGCTTGGGGCAGACCCCGGCGGTGTCGCGCTCGATCGTCGGCAACTCGTGGTTCTGGTTCGTCGGGGCGATCTACCTGACGCAGATCCCGGCTTACGCCAAGGACTGGCTGCATGGCGACGAGACCGTGGTCACGCTGGTGCTGACGCTGTTCTCGGTGGGCATTGCCGTGGGGTCGCTGCTGTGCGAACGCCTGAGCGGGCGCAAGGTGGAGATCGGCCTGGTGCCGTTCGGCTCGTTCGGCCTGACCCTGTTCGGCCTGCTCTGGTGGTGGCATTCGGGTGATGTGCCAGCCGCTGCTGCGCCACACGATTGGCTGAGCCTGTTGGGCATGAGCCAGGCCTGGTGGATCATGGTCTCGATCGTCGGGCTTGGTGTGTTCGGTGGTTTCTACATCGTGCCGCTGTACGCCCTGATCCAGGCGCGTACGCCTGAAGACCAGCGCGCCCGGGTGATCGCCGCGAACAACATCCTCAATGCCCTGTTCATGGTGGTCTCGGCGATCGTCACCATCGTCCTCTTGAGCCTGGCCGACCTGAGCATCCCGCAGCTGTTCCTGGTGGTGTCGCTGCTCAACATTGCGGTCAACGCCTACATCTTCCGCATTGTTCCTGAATTCACCATGCGCTTCCTGATCTGGCTGCTCAGCCATTCGATGTACCGCGTCGAGCACCGCGACCTCGATCGTATCCCTGACGAGGGGGCGGCGCTGTTGGTGTGCAACCATGTGTCGTTCGTCGATGCGCTGCTGATCGGCGGTGCGATCCGCCGACCGATCCGTTTCGTCATGTACTACAAGATCTACAACCTGCCGGTGCTCAACTTCGTGTTCCGCACTGCCGGGGCCATCCCGATTGCCGGGCGCAGTGAGGACGAGGCGACGTACGAGCGGGCCTTTGCGCGCATTGCCGAGTACCTGCGGGCCGGTGAGGTGGTGTGCATCTTCCCGGAAGGCAAGCTGACCGCCGATGGTGAGATCGATGTGTTCAAGGGCGGGGTCAACAAAATTCTCCAGGAAACCCCGGTGCCGGTGATTCCGCTGGCTTTGCAGGGGCTGTGGGGGAGCTTCTTCAGTCGCGATCCGGCCAAGGGCTTTCTGCGCCGGTTATGGTCGCGGGTGACCCTGGTGGCCGGTGCCGCCATCCCGGTGGAGGCGGCCCAGCCTGAAGCGCTGCGCGAGAAGGTCAGTGCCCTGCGCGGCGACTTGCGTTGAGGGAAAGGGCGAAGGTCAGCTGGCGCTGACCTTCAGGCCGATCAGGCCGGCGACGATCAGCGCAACGCTGAGCAGTCGTACCAGTGCCATGGATTCGCCGAACAGGATGATCCCGGCGATTACCGTGCCGATCGCGCCGACGCCGGTCCAGATGGCGTAGGCAGTGCCCAGCGGCAATTCCTTCATGGCCAGGCCAAGCAGGCCCAGGCTCACGGCCATGGCGGCGACGGTCAGTGCGGTGGGGAGTGGGCGAGTGAAGCCATCGGTGTATTTGAGGCCGACAGCCCAGCCGACTTCGAACAGGCCGGCGAAGAACAGGATGATCCAGGACATGATGATTCTCCATCGTTGAAAGATGGGGCCGTCCCCGGATTGGTCACGCGTTGCGTCGTGAGGTCGTCCTCACAGTGCGCACTATATTGCACATCTGTAGGGTTGCAGGCAAGTGGTGGCTGTCCGGGCCTCTTCGCGGGCAAGCCCGCTCCTACACGGTATCCAGCTGTCTTGAGTGTGGGAGCGGGCTTGCCCGCGAAGAGACCCCCGCTCAGTGCCCGACTTGCGCCTGTTCCTCCCCTGCACCGCGGGGCTCTTCCATGCGCCTGAACCAGGTCGAGAGCAAGGCCCCGGAAATGTTGTGCCAGACACTGAACAGCGCGCTGGGCACCGCCGCCAGCGGTGAGAAATGCGCCGCTGCCAGGGCCGCGCCCAGGCCCGAGTTCTGCATCCCCACCTCCAGCGCCAGCGACTTGCGCTGCGCCAGGGGCAGCTTGCACAGCTTGCCGGTCAGATAGCCCAGCAGGAAGCCGAAGCTGTTGTGCAGGATCACCACCGCCATGATCAGCAGGCCGGACTCGGCGATCTTCGCCTGGCTGGCCGCGACCACCGCGCAGACGATCATCACGATGCTCACCACCGACACCAGTGGCAGCACCTGCACCGCCACCTGTACGCGCGCGCCGAGCAGCTTCTGCGCCAGCACGCCGAGCACGATCGGCAGCATCACCAACTGCAGGATCGACCAGAACATGTCCATGAACGAGACGGGCAGCCAGGCCGAGGCCAGGAACCAGATCAGCGCCGGGGTCAGCAAGGGGGCGAGCAGGGTGGTGACTGCGGCGATGGCCACAGCCAGTGCCAGGTCGCCCTTGGACAGCCAGACCATCACGTTCGAGGCCGTGCCGCTCGGGCAGCAGCCGACCAGGATCACGCCCACGGCGATTTCCGGTGGCAGGTGAAACAGTTGGCACAGCAGCCAGGCAACGCCCGGCATGATCACGAAATGCGCCACCACTCCCAGCGCCACGCGCCAGGGTTGACGGGCGAGGGCGGCGAAGTCGTCGAGCTTGAGCGTAAGCCCCATGCCGAACATCACCAGCCCCAGCAGCGGCACGATGGCCACCTTCAGGGCGATGAACCATTGCGGTTGCAGGTAGGCCAGGCAGGCGAACACCAGGACCCAGAGGGCGAAGGTGTTACCGACGAAACGGCTGAAGGCGGCGAGGGCACGCATGGGGGATTCCTTTTCTATTTATAGCTTTGTGGCATTCACTGACCTCTTCGCGGGCTTGCCCGCGAAGAGGTCGGTACTGGCGACAACACAACCACCCCAGCACCGGCCCTTCAACTTGAATCAGACCCCCTGCGGAATCTCTTCCCCACCCAGGGCCTCGAACAGCACCGGCAGGAATTCGTTGAGGGTCATCATCATCAACAGGAAGCTTGCGTCGAACTGTTGCGCGGCTTCGTCGCCACCATCCTGCTCGGCCTGCTCCTGCAGCAGTTCCTCGAATTTCAGGCGCTTGATCACCATCTTGTCGTCGAGCACGAACGACAGTTTGTCCTGCCAGGCCAGGGCCAATTGCGTGACCAGCTTGCCGGTGCTCAGGTGCAACTGGATTTCCTCGCTGGCCAGGTCCTGGCGCTTGCAGCGCACGATGCCACCGTCTTCGGCGGTGTCGCGCAGCTCGCATTCATCCAGTGGATAGAAGCCTTCGGCAGGCTGCTGCGACTTGACCCAGTCGGTCATGGTCGCGGTCGGGGCGATCTTCACGGTGGCCGGGCGCACCGGCAGCGAACCCATGACTTCACGTAGCGTGGAGAGCAGGTCTTCGGCGCGCTTGGCGCTGGCCGAGTTAACCAGGATCAGGCCCTGGCGCGGGGCGATGGCAGCGAAGATCATCGAGCGGCGGATGAAAGCACGCGGCAGGAAGGCCTGGATGATCTCGTCCTTGATCTGGTCGCGTTCCTTCTTGTAGACCTTGCGCATCTGCTCGGTCTCGATCTCTTCGACCTTCTCCTTGACCGCATCGTTGACCACGCTGCTGGGCAGGATACGTTCTTCCTTGCGTGCGGCAATCAACAGGAATTCACCGCTGACGTGCACCAGGGGAGCGTCTTCGCCCTTGCCGAACGGAGCGACGAAGCCGTAAGTGGTCAGCTCCTGGCTGGCGCAGGGGCGGGCCGGCTTGCTGGCCAGGGCGGTCTCCAGCGCTTCAGGCTCGAACGGGACATCCTGGGTCAGGCGGTAGGTCAGCAGGTTCTTGAACCACATGAGGGGGAATCTCTCCTTAATGCATAAGGCGGGCATTATTCTCCGAGCAGTGGTTGCAGGCCAACCCTGTCAGAGGGCCAGCAGTGACTTATTCATAGGTCTTTGAAAGATCAGATAAAAAATTTGAAAAAAGTGCTTGCCAGGGTACAGGGTCCTCCGTAGAATGCGCGCCACACCGAGACGAAGGGTGATTAGCTCAGCCGGGAGAGCATCTGCCTTACAAGCAGAGGGTCGGCGGTTCGATCCCGTCATCACCCACCACTCGATGTATAGCGCAGCGGTAGTTCAGTCGGTTAGAATACCGGCCTGTCACGCCGGGGGTCGCGGGTTCGAGTCCCGTCCGCTGCGCCATATTCCAGCTTCCAGGGCCCACTGAACACCCGGAAGCCACAAAGAAAGCGACCTTAGGGTCGCTTTTTTTGTTTGTGCCTCGCAAAACGCCCCGGGGGCTGTCGGTCGACAGTCCCCGGGGCGTTTCAGCTTCAGGGTTTGGCCACGTGCCAGACCTGGCCGACACCTTCGCCGGTGGTATCGCCCGGCTTCTGATCCTTGACCCAACTGTACAGCGGCTGGTCTTTGTAAGCCCACTGCTTGCTGCCGTCGTCACGGGTAATCACGCTGTAGCCATCGGCGGCCTTGGCGTAGGCGCCGGCGGCCAGCGGCGGCCAATTCTGCGCACATTGACCGTTGCACGCCGACTTGCCAGCGCTGTCCTTGGTGAAGGTGTAGAGGGTCAGGCCTTTGCTGTCGACCAGGACCTTGCCCAGGGCGCTGTCGCCGACTTTCGCGGGGGCGTCCGCCAAGGCCAGGCCAGACACGCAGGTCAGAGCCAATGAAAGAACGAGTGCGCTTTTCTTCAACATGAGAGATACCTCTGGCGGTTATCCGAATCCGTTCGGTGGGTACGATGGCTGTTATGCATCGGTCATGCAGGAACAACGACCTGTGCTCGGCTTTTATTCCCGACCTCGAAAAAAATCTTTCCGTCCCATACCGCTCCTTCGCCACTTGCGCGCATCTACGCCTTCAACTCGCTGGCCCATTGCGTCAGAATCCCCCTACACGCCGGATGCAGCCAGCAGGCCGCGCGCCGGCTCTACCTTGCAAGCAGAGACCGACCATGCAGGATGCCAGCACCTCTCCAACGCCCACGCCGTCGACCCCACTGCTGGGTATCGACCTGGGGACCACCAACAGCCTTATCGCAGTCTGGCAGGACGGCAAGGCGCAGCTGATCGCTAACGCCGTGGGCGAGGTGCTGACGCCGTCGGTGGTCAGCGTCGACGACGATGGCAGCATCCTGGTGGGCAGCGCTGCCCGCGCCCGGCTGACCACCCATCCCCATCGCACCGCTGCGGCCTTCAAGCGCTACATGGGCAGTGACAAGCGCTTCGAGCTCGGCGAGCACCGTTTCACCCCCGAAGAGCTCTCGGCCCTGGTGCTGGGCGCGTTGAAGCAGGATGCCGAAGCGTATCTGGGGTGCCAGGTCAGCGAAGCGGTGATCTCGGTGCCGGCCTATTTCAGCGACGAACAGCGCAAGCGCACGGTCTTCGCTGCGGAGCTGGCGGGGCTGAAGGTGCAGCGCCTGATCAACGAGCCGACCGCGGCCGCCATGGCCTACGGGCTGCACGAGCAGAAGTTCGAGCGCACCCTGGTGTTCGACTTGGGCGGCGGGACCTTCGACGTCACTGTGCTGGAATACGCCTTGCCGCTGATCGAAGTGCATGCTTCAACCGGTGACAACTATCTGGGGGGCGAGGATTTCACCGAGGCCTTGCTCAATGCCTGCCTGCGCGACTGGAACCTCAGTGCCGAAGCCCTGGAGCCCCAGGCGCTGTCGAGCCTGCATGATGCGATCGAGCAACTGAAACGCGAGGTGGGCGAGGGCAGCCGCACCCTGAATTGGAGCGGCGATGGCCAGGCCCGCGAATGGGTGCTCGACCAGGCCCGGTTGCAGTCGATCTGGGCGCCGTTGCTGGCACGGGTGCGGACCCCCATCGAGCAGGCCCTGCGTGATGCGCGCCTGAGCCCGCGCGAACTGGACAGCCTGGTGCTGGTCGGTGGGGCCACGCGCATGCCGCAGATCCAGCAACTGGTGGCCAAGCTGTTCGGCCGCCTGCCGTACCGCCACCTCGATCCGGACACCATCGTCGCTCTTGGCGCCGCCAGCCAGGCAGCCTGCAAGGCGCGGGATTCGGCGATCGACGAGTTGATCCTGACCGACGTCTGTCCTTACACCCTGGGGGTCGCCTCGTCCCGTGGCGAGGAAGTGTCCGGGGCCTTTACCCCGATCATCGAGCGCAACACGGTGATCCCCACCTCGCGTGTGCAGCGCTTCTACAGCAGCCATCCGGAGCAGAAAGTGGTGCGCATCGCCGTGTACCAGGGCGAGCGGCCATGGGTGCGCGACAACATTCTGGTCGACAGCTTCGAGATTCCGTTGCAGCCGACCGGCCAGGTGCAGTCGCTGGATGTGCGCTTCAGCTACGACATCAATGGCCTGCTCGAAGTGGACGTGACGTTCCTCGAAACCGGGCACAAGCACAGCCACAGCATCGACCGCAGCCCGACCGGGCTGGACAGCGACGCCCGCCAGGCCAGCCACGAGCGCCTGGCTAGATTGAAGATTCACCCGCGCGACGCCTTGCCCAACCGCACCCTGCTGGCCCGCCTGGAGCGCGCCTGGATGCAGAGCCTGGGGGATGAGCGCGACCTTATCGGCAGTTGGCTGGATGCCTTCAATGCCGTGCTCGCTGGCCAGCAGGCCAGCGAGATCAGCCGCCAGCGCCAGCAGTTGAGCCAGGCGCTGGACGAGCTGCGCTACTGATCAGGGATGATTCAGGCGCCGCAGGGCCACTTGCAGGCCCAGTTGCAACTGGTCGGGGTCGTCCGGTGAAGGGCCATAGCGGTTGGCCAGCTTGTCGCCGGGTAGCCCCACCAGAAGCAGCGGTGCGAACGGCAGCAGGCGGCTGACGGCCAGCAACCCCACCAGTGCCCAGACGCCCTGGCCCAAGTCGCGCAAGCGCCGCAGGAAGGATGTCAACAGCAGCAACACGACAAGGGTCCAGAGCATCGGGCTCTTGGTCGCGGTGGTCAGCACCGTGCCCGCCAGCAGCAGCACGATCACGTGGGCGATCAGGTCGCTGCGATTGAGACGGCTGTCCAGGCGCCAGAACGCCCAGGAGGGCACCGGCGTCTGGCTGACACGAGCCATCAGCAGACGCTCGGCGCGGGCCAGTATCGCCATGCTGGCGCAGCGCAGGCCGGTGTCCTGGTCCGGATCGTCCTTGGCTTTCTGCAGGCGCATCAAGGCGCGGGTGCCTGGCGGAAATGCGGATTTGACCAGGTGATTGAAGGCGTCGAGGATCTCGTTGAGCAGCTTGCCGTCGACCTTCTCTTCCTGCTCCACCGCTTGGCGCGGCGGGCGTTTGACCTTGCCGGCGATCAGGCCGTCGCGCAGCGGAGCGAACCAGGGGCTGTCGTTGTTCAGTGCCTCGAGGCGATCGCGCAAGCGGGCGCGCTGTTGAGCATCGAGCTCGGGGTCGTGGTACAGCACGGCGCACAGCAGCATGTAGCCCAGTGGGTGGTCGTCGAGGGTGCCAACGTCTTCTTCCAGGCATTCGAGCAGGCGGACCGCGCCGGGCAGGCGAGTGCTGCCGAACACGTAGCCCAGGGTTTGCAGGCGGCTGGCAACCAGGGCCTGCATCGGATCGCGATCGTCCATCCAGCCGAGCAGGGCATTGTGTTCGTTGAACTGAGCCTGACGGGCGATCAGCACCTTGTGCAGGGGGGCGAACGGATGGTCGCTCGGATAGGTGAGCTGGGCGGCCAGTTGCGGTGGCGCCAGGTCCAGCCAGCGTTGCGGCTGTTGCGCCGTGGCCAGCATGAACAACTGCTGGCGATGCCAGTTCCACAGCGCTTCGCCCTCGACCATCGGCGGCAGCTCGATGCCGTTCAGTGCCAGTTCTTCCATCAGCACCAGGCCGAACGGCACGGTGAACATGCGGCGCATGTCGAAATGCTCGTTCAGCTCGCCCAGCGCTCGCGGCGAATAGACCCGCATGCGCCGCAGCCACTCGCGGCAGGCCGGGTGCAGTGCGTCGGACTTGAGCGCCTCTGGCAGTTCCACAGGCCCCTCGTCACGTGCGCAGTACTCCGCCAATGCACGCGCCACCGGTGAGTGTTCGAGCCAATGCAGTTGCTGCGCAGCCTGGCGCTGGAAGCCCTCGAGGATCAAGGCATCGAGCGGGTCGTTGCCCAGGCGCTCATCGACAATGGTGCGCAGCAAGCCGGCTTCACCGCGTTGCAGGGCCCAGGCCTGCCAGTAGCGGCGGTGCAGTTCGCGATCTTCCTGATTGGGCAACAGCCAGGCGAGCAGCGGCAGTTCGTCGTCGCCGTCCAGGCGCCAGTCGATGTAGGTGGCGGCGATGCCCTCAAGGCCCAGGCGCGAGGCTTCGGACCAGCGCGCCAGTGTCTGCGGCGACTGTGCCGGGCTGCCCAAGACCTGTGCCGGATCGGCCAGGTCGGCGGGCCAGGTCTCGGGTGTGCTCTGCTGGTCGAGGGCCTGGATCAGCAGGGGCAGGCGTTGCGGCTGGTAGCGCGCGCAGAGGTCGAGCAGCCAGCGTTCGGCCTGCGGGTGGCGATGTTCGCGCCACAGCCGTAGCCAGCAGTCCAGGGCTTGCTGCTCGGCGCCCAGGGCGTCGGCCTGGCGGGCCAGCAGGAACAGCAGGTCGACATCGTCCGGCGCCTGCTGGTGCTGCAACTGCAGGCGTGCATGCAGGGTGAGGCTGCCGATGCCGACTTGGCTGAACTGTTCGGTCAGACGCTGGACCAGGTGTTCGTCGTCAGGGAACGCCACGCAGGTGTGGTACCCGGCGAACTGTGCGTACTCGAACAGCGGGCGCTCCTGATGGTAGTAGCCAAGGCTGCGGAAGTACCAAAGGGTTTCCAGTTGCGCGGCGGGCGACCAGCTGTGCATCAGGCGGGTGTCGAACGGATCGGGCTCCTCGATGCGTTGCAGGAAGGCTTCTATCTCCTGGGCATCCTCCGGCGCCAGGCGCAGCAACTGCTCGGCCCAGCCCATGCGCCGGGCCAGCAGGCGCGCGCACTGGTACGAGATCGGTCCGCAGTTGCGCAGGTTGTGCAGCAGTCGCCAGCTGAGGTCTTCCAGTTGCTCCAGGGGCAGTTCGTCGAGCTGGGCGATGTAGTCCTGCCAGGCTTGGGGTTCGTAACGGCGAGTGGAGTCTTCGAGCAGTGCATGGAACGCCTCGAAGGCTTCGCTGGTGGACGCTTCGCTCTGCCCGTCGGCTGCTTGCTGCTCGGGCGTCGCGCCGGTTTCGGCGTGTTCGCGGGCCAGACGCTGTGCTTCTTCGTAGGCGGCGCGCAGGGCCTGGAAGCCTTCGGGGTCGGTTTCCGGATGGTGCGTCGGCAGGCGGCCGCGGTAGGCCTGGCGGATGGTGTCGAGGTCCTGGGTCGGCTCGATGCCCAGGCGAATCCAGCAACTCATGACCAGCAGTCCTCTTCCAGTGATGCCGGGCGTTCCGGCTCGGGCAACGGCAGCTCCCAGGGCAGGTCGGCGAGCAGCGCGTTGGCGCCGATCCTCAGGTTCAGGGCAATGCAGCGATTCCAGTGTTCGTTGCCTTGGCGCTCCAGGTTGGCGGCAAAGGTCTCGTCGCTGCTGTCGGAGACATTCCACAGCGCCTTGCCGAACAGGTACCCGGCGATGTAGCTGTCCCAGCGGTTGTAGTAATGGCGGGCGCGCAAGGCCAGGCGATAGTGCAGGTAGAGGCTTTCGTCGCGGCTGATATGGCCCTTTTTCACCCCGGCGCGCAGCAGAAAGCTCATGCGTCCGATGTCCCAGGCGCGGGTTCCGCCCGGGCCGCAGTCGGGAAAGGTGCGTGCGGCGTAGCTGTACTTGACCCGGTCACGTGGCGTCAGGGTTGCGAGCAGCGCCTGCCACTGGCTTGGCAGGCAGCGCTGGAACTGCCAGTAGGCGTTGCTCATCTCGCTGGCGTGGCCGTTGTCGGCCATGCCGAGCACGTCGAGCAACTGGGCACGGGTGCTGATGCCCCAGCCGCTTTCCAGGTCAGTCTGGTCTTCGCCTTCGAAGTACTCGGCGGCGGTGTAGCTGGCACCGTTGAGTGCGGCCATCGGGGCGGAGAGGGCGTGCAGCCAATGCTGTGGGGATTCGTCCATGAAGAGTGTCCGGGGCGAGGGGGGTGGCGCGATTGTAGAGAGGCAACAAGGGGGCCGTCTACGCAGGCCTCAACGCCGGCCTTCTTCCGCTCGCAGCGTCAGCACTTCATAGCCCTGCTCGGTCACCGCGACCGTGTGCTCCCACTGCGCCGACAGCCCGCCATCGCGGGTGATCACCGTCCAGCCATCCTTCAGCGTGCGTGTGCCGCGGGCGCCCTGGTTGATCATCGGCTCGATGGTGAACACCATCCCCGGCTTGAGTTTCAGGCCCATGCCGCGTTGGCCATAGTGCAGCACCTGCGGCGCTTCGTGCATCTGCCGGCCGATGCCGTGGCCGCAGTACTCGCGCACCACGCTGTAGCCCGCCGCCTCGGCGAACTGCTGGATGGCGTGGCCGATATCGCCCAGGGTGGCGCCGGGGCGCACCTGTTCGATGCCTTTCCACAGCGCCTCGTAGGTGGTGTCGACCAGGCGCCGGGCCTCCTCGCTGATTGCGCCGATTTGGTACATCTTCGACGAGTCGGCAATGTAGCCGCCCTGTTCCAGGGTGATGTCGACGTTGATGATCGAGCCTTCCTGCAGCACCTCGTCAACCTTGGGCATGCCATGGCAGACGACCTGGTCCACCGAGGTGTTCAGCGAATAGGGGAAGCCGTACTGGCCCTTGCTCGCCGGGCGCGCCTTGAGCGTCTCGACGATGAAGGCTTCGGCGCGGTCGTTGATCTGCATCGTGGTCACCCCGGCACGGATGAAACCGTCGAGGTCGGCGAACACCTGTGCCAGCAACTGCCCGGCCCTGCGCATCAGTGCCAGCTGCTCCGGGTTCTTGAGTATCACCTCGCTCATTGCAGCAGCTCCTTGAGATTCGCTTGTTCCTGACGCAACAGTTGGCGCAGCAGTTCCTGGTAAGTGGCCTGGGGATGCAGTTCGGCGAGCATGCCGATGCGGATCCAGTGTTCGGCCTGGGCGTTGATCGAGCGCGACATCGCGGCGCTGGCGATGCGCAGGTCTTCGTGGAGGTCGTCGCAGATCTTGACGATGCCCATGGGGAGTCTTCCTGGTATATGAAACGTATACGGATCATATAATCGGTTGGGGCGTCGTGTCATCTTCTGGTGCGCGGGGGCATCAAGACGGGGCGGATATCGCGTCGATGTTTTCGCGGGTCTACCCGCCCTCTGGGGCTGCGCAGGCCTGTGGGCGCGGGTTTGTCCGCGACATGGCCACCGCCATCGCGCAACTGGCCCGCAAATTGCTGATTCAGCTGCATCCGGACCCCTCAACGCCGAGGGGCCCTACATCTTCACGACAAAGGCGCCGTGTTACCCGCTTGCCCTGCAGGCCGGGTAGCCGGCGCCTTTTGCGTTTTCAGGGAGACCGCCCATGAGCAGCAGCGAGGTGCGCAGCGTTTGCCCGTATTGCGGGGTCGGGTGCGGCATCGTCATGACCGTGGCCGAGGGCAAGGTCACCAAGGTCAGCGGCGACAAACAGCACCCGAGCAACTTCGGACGCCTGTGCACCAAGGGCCTCACCGCACACCTGCCACTGTCCGCTGCCGGGCGCATGGAGCACGCTTTCGTGCGCCAGCAGCGCAGCCAGCAGCCGGTGCGCACGGGCATGGACGAGGCCATTGCGCAATCGGCCGCGCGCCTGCGCGCGATCATCGACCAGCACGGGCCTGATGCCGTGGCGCTCTATGTGTCAGGGCAGATGTCGCTGGAGGCTCAGTACCTGGCCAACAAGCTGGCCAAGGGCTTTATCCGCACGCGCCATATCGAGTCCAACTCGCGGCTGTGCATGGCCAGTGCCGGCAGCGGCTACAAGCAGTCGCTGGGCGCCGATGGTCCACCGGGCAGCTACCAGGATTTTGAGCGCGCCGAGGTGTTCTTCGTCATTGGCGCCAACATGGCCGACTGTCATCCGATCCTGTTCCTGCGCCTGCTCGACCGAGTCAAGGCCGGGGCCAGGCTGATTGTCGTCGACCCGCGCCGCAGTGCCACTGCCGACAAGGCCGACCTGTTCCTGCAGGTGCGCCCGGGCAGTGATCTGGCCCTGCTCAACGGCTTGCTCTACCTGCTGCACGAGAACGGCCACACCGACAGCGATTTCATCGCCCGCCACACCGAGGGCTGGGACGACATGCCGGCCTTTCTCGCCGACTATACCCCCGAGCGGGTCGCGGCCCTGACCGGCCTTGCCGAGGCCGATATCCGCCAGGCGGCTGCCTGGATCGGCGGGGCGTCGGAGTGGATGAGCTGCTGGACCATGGGCCTCAACCAGAGCATCCATGGCACCTGGCACAGCAACGCGCTGTGCAACCTGCACCTGGCCACCGGCGCGATCTGCCGTCCTGGCAGCGGACCGTTCTCGCTGACCGGCCAGCCCAACGCCATGGGCGGCCGTGAGATGGGCTACATGGGCCCAGGCCTGCCGGGCCAGCGTTCGGCGCAGGTGGCGGGCGACCGTGCTTTTGTCGAGCAGCAGTGGGGCCTGGCGCCGGGCGCGCTGCGCAGCGAAGGCGGTGAAGGCACGGTGGCGCTGTTCGAGCAGATGAAGGCCGGGGAAGTGAAGGCCTGCTGGATCATCTGCAGCAACCCGGTGGCCAGCGTCGCCAACCGCCAGCAGGTGATCGACGGCCTGCACGAGGCGCAGTTGGTGATCGCCCAGGACGCTTTCCTCGACACCGAGACCAACCGCCATGCCGATATCCTCCTGCCTGCCGCGCTGTGGGCCGAGGGCGAGGGTGTGATGATCAACAGCGAGCGCAACCTCACCCTGATGCCGCGTGCAGTCGCAGCGCCCGGCGAAAGCCTTGAGGATTGGCGCATCATTGCCCGCATCGCTTGTGCCATGGGCTATGCCGAGGCGTTCAGCTATGCCGATGCCGAAGCGGTGTACGACGAGATCCGCCGTTTCTGGAACCCCGCCACCGGCTATGACCTGCGCGGCATCGGCTACGCCGAGCTACGCGACAAACCGCGCCAGTGGCCAAGTGCGCCCGGGCGCGCGGACGACCGCAGCCCGCTGCGCTATCTCAACGACGGCAGCAGCCAGGCGCTGCTGCACGATGCCCAGGGCGAACGCCCCGCACTGGTCTTTCCCACGCCCAGTGGCAAGGCGCGGTTCTTCGCCCGGCCCTGGCTGGCGCCGGCCGAGCTGCCGGATGCCGACTTTCCGCTGGTGCTCAACACCGGCCGCGTGCAGCACCAGTGGCACACCCTGACCAAGACCGGCAAGGTGCCGAGCCTGAACAAGCTCGAGCCCGGTCCCTTCGTCGAGATTAATCCGCAGGACGCCCGACGCCTGGGCATCGCCGACAAGGACCAGGTGGCGATTCGCTCGCGCCGCGGCCAGGCCGTGCTGCCGGCACGCATCAGCGAGCGGGTGCTGGTCGGCAACTGCTTTGCCCCTTTTCACTGGAACGACCTGTATGGCGAGCAACTGGCGATCAACGCCGTGACCTGCGACGCGGTCGATCCAACTTCCCTGCAACCGGCCTTCAAGCATTGCGCCGTGACCCTGGAGCGGGTTGCGGGCGAACGCATCGAGGCACTCGAGCTGCCCTGCGCGATCCCTACGGAGCCTGCCACCATGCCCACCGACACCCTGTCTCGCCTGCTCGGCCTGGACAGCCTGCCGGCCCCCGTCCTGGCTGACGAGGAGCGTCATTACCTTCAGGGCTTCCTGCTCGGCCTTGGGCAGGCGCGTACACCGGGTGTGCCCAGCCTGCCGCCCGGTGCGCCGCTGGCGCCCGCCAGTCGGCTGTTCGTCGATGGCTTGATCGCCGGCCTGTTCGCCCAGCCGGTGGTGGCGCCGGTCGCCATGGCCGAGGTCGCCCGGCATCGGGTGCTGTGGGCCTCGCAGACCGGCAATGGCGAGGTGCTGGCCGAGCGCTGTGCGGCCCATCTGCGCGAAGCGGGCCTGGCGGTCGAGCTGAGCTGCATGGATGCAGTCAGCCCCGGCCAATTGCGTGGCGCCGCCAGCGTGCTGCTGATCACCAGCACCTTTGGTGACGGCGATGCGCCTGACTGTGCTTCGGCGTTCTGGCAGGCGCTGCAGGGCGAGGAGGGGGCGCAGTGTGCGGCACTGCCCTTCGCCGTGCTGGCGCTGGGTGACTCCAGCTACGACCAGTTCTGCGGCTTTGGCCGCAAGCTCGACCAGCGCCTGGCTGAACTGGGCGGCCGACGTCTGCTCGATCGGGTCGATTGCGAACCGGACTTCGACCCATCGTTCGCCGCCTGGCTGCAGGCGTTGCTGCCGCTGCTCGGGCCGACGGCCGAAGCGCCCGTCATAGCCCCGCCGGCGCGGGTGTTCGGCAAGCAGCAACCCTGCCTGGCTCCCATCATCGAGAACCGTGTGCTCAATGCGCCCGGAGCGACCAAGGAGACACGCCAGGTGGTGTTCGACCTGCAAGGCACCGGGCTGGTCTACGAGGCAGGCGATGCGCTGGGTGTCTGGCCGCGCAACTGCCCGGCGCTGGTCCAGGAGCTGCTAGGCCTGATGGGGCTCGATGGCCAGACGTGCGTGCAACTGCCGGACTTGCCGACGATGCCGTTGGCCGAGGCGATGGAGCGGCATCTGGAGATCGCCCGGGTCACGTCGCAGCAGCTTGCCGCCTTCAGCCAGGCGCCGCAGGCAGGTGAACTGCGTCGGCTGCTGCTGCCCGAGCACAAGGCCGAACTCAAGGAGTGGCTGTGGGGGCGGCAGTTGGCCGATGTGCTCGCGGCATTCGCGCCGCAACTGTCACTGGAAAACTGGTTGGCCCTGCTCAAGCCGTTGCAGCCACGCATGTACTCGATCAGCTCCAGCCCCAAGGCCCATCCGCAGCAGGTGCACCTGACCGTTTCAACTGTGCGCTATGGCCAGCGCAAGGGCGTGAGTTCAAGCTTCCTCGCCGACCGCGCCGAAGCGCTGGAGGTGGCGATCTTCCCGCAGGTCGCGCGGCATTTCCGACTGCCGGACGACGATGCTACACCGCTCATCATGGTCGGCCCTGGCACGGGTATCGCGCCGTTCCGAGCCTTTCTCGAAGAGCGCGAAGCCCGCGGTGCGACCGGCGGCAACTGGCTGTTCTTCGGTGAGCAGCATGCCGCCTTTGATTTCTATTACCGCGAGCAGTTGCAGGCCTGGGAGGCCAGCGGTCATCTGCGCCTGAGCACGGCGTTCTCGCGTGACCAGGCCGAGAAGCTGTACGTGCAGCAGCGCATGCTCGAACAGGGCGCCGAACTGTGGCAGTGGCTGGAGGCAGGGGCGTACTTCTACATCTGCGGCGATGCCCAGCGCATGGCCAAGGATGTCGATGCTGCGTTGCGCCAGGTCGTGGCCGAGCACGGGCGGATGAGCGCCGAGGCGGCAGCGGCTTATGTCGAGGAATTGGGCAAGAACAAGCGTTATCGACGCGATGTGTATTGAGTGCACCGGGATGGGGAGGGGTGCACCGGCTTGAGGCGTTGCCGCGTGCGGCGCTGTCGCCGGACACGCCCGCTGCCACAGGTCGCGCAACGCTGCATACCCCGCAGGAGCGGGCTTGCAACGCGACAGTGCCAGCACTCATTCCGACCTTGGCACGCTCCCTGCTTTCAACGGTTTACAACACAGCCCCACTGATCAACGGCGATCAACAGGGGCCTCACACTGATGAGTACAGGCAAAGGCGCCTGGAGCTTCGGCTCCAGGCGCCTTTTTTTGTCTTTGCCGCGGGCATGCCCCGCACACCGTGATCGAGGATCGGCTATGAAGGCAACAGCGAACGGCGGACAACGAGAGCGACTGGTCATTGTCGGCAACGGCATGGTCGGTCATCACCTGGTCGAGCAACTGATCGAACGTGGTGCCCTGGCGCGCTTCGAGCTGCGCGTGTTCGGCGAGGAGCGCCAGCGCGCCTACGACCGTGTGCACTTGTCGGAATACTTCGCCGGCAGTAGCGCCGAGACACTAGCTATGTGCGAGCCCGACTTCTATGCCCAGCACGGCGTGCACCTGCACCTGCACGAAGCTGTGCTGGAGATCGACCGCACGCTGGGCGAGGTGGTCACCGCCCAGGGGCGCTACGGTTATGACCAACTGATCCTTGCCACCGGCTCCTACCCGTTCGTACCGCCGATCGAAGGCTCCACGGGCACGGCCTGCTTGGTCTACCGCACCCTCGACGATCTTGACGACATCCGCGCCTCGGCTGCCGGGGCCCGGCGTGGCGTGGTGGTCGGCGGTGGGCTGCTGGGCCTTGAGGCTGCCAATGCGCTCAAGTCGCTGGGGCTGGAGGCTCATGTCGTGGAGTTCGCGCCACGGCTGATGCCGGTGCAGCTCGATCATGAAGGAGGCGCGGCCTTGCGTGCGCAGATCGAAGCGCTGGGTGTCGGCGTGCATCTGTCTCGCGCCACCCAGTCGATCGACCCGGGAGAAGAGTATCGCCATCGCATGAATTTCGATGGTGGCGAGTACCTGGAAACCGACCTGATCGTGTTCTCTGCCGGTATCCGTCCGCGTGACGCCCTGGGGCGTGCCTGCGAGCTGCAGATCGCGCCGCGCGGCGGCGTGGTCATCGACGGCAACTGCCGTTCCAGCGATCCACGGATCTTTGCCATCGGCGAGTGCGCGTCGTGGAACGGTAGCGTGTTCGGCCTCGTTGCCCCGGGCTACAGCATGGCGCGCAACCTTGCTGCGCTGCTGGTCGGCGAGGCCAGTGCCGAGTTCAGCGGTGCCGACATGTCGACCAAGCTCAAGCTGCTGGGGGTCGATGTCGGCTCCATCGGCGACGCCCACGGCGCCACCCCGGGCGCCCGCAGCTACCGATACATCGACGAGGCCAACGCCAGCTACCGCCGCCTGGTGGTCGACGCCAGCGGCAAGCGGGTGATCGGCGCGGTGCTGGTCGGCGACAACAGCTACTACGACACGCTGCTGCAGTACGTGCAAAACGGCATCGCCCTGCCGCAGGATCCGGCGGCGCTGATCCTGCCGCAGAGCGGCGGCGCGCCGACGCTGGGCGCCGATGCCCTGCCCGACAGCGCGACCATCTGCTCTTGCCACAACGTCAGCAAGGGCGCGATCTGCGCGGCCATCGACAGTGGCTGCGCGGACCTGGCGGCGGTCAAGGGCTGCACCAAGGCGGCCAGCGGCTGTGGTGGCTGTGCGGCGCTGCTCAAGCAGGTGTTCGAGCACGAACTGACCGCGCGTGGCGTGACGGTCGACAAGAGCCTGTGCGAGCACTTTGCCTATACCCGTCAGGAGTTGTATGCACTGGTGCGGGTCGAGGGGATTCGAACCTTCAACGAGCTGCTCGAGCGCCACGGCAAGGGCCATGTCGGTTGCGACATCTGCAAGCCGACCGTGGGCTCGATCCTCGCCTCGTGCTGGAACCAGCCGATCATGGACCCCTCGCTGGTACCGCTGCAGGACACCAACGACACCTTCATGGCCAACATGCAGAAGAACGGCACCTACTCGGTGGTGCCGCGCATCCCGGGTGGTGAAATCACCCCCGACAAGTTGATCGTGATCGGCCAGGTGGCGAAGAAGTACGACCTCTACACCAAAATCACCGGCGGCCAGCGCATCGACCTGTTCGGCGCGCAGTTGCACGAGCTGCCGCTGATCTGGGGCGAACTGATCGAGGCGGGCTTCGAAACCGGCCATGCCTATGGCAAGTCGACCCGCACGGTGAAGTCGTGCGTGGGCAGCACCTGGTGCCGCTACGGCGTGCAGGACAGCGTTGCCATGGCCCTGCGTATCGAAGACCGCTACAAGGGCCTGCGCTCGCCGCACAAGCTCAAGTTCGCGGTGTCCGGCTGCACCCGTGAATGCGCCGAGGCGCAGAGCAAGGATATCGGCGTGATCGCCACCGACAAGGGGTGGAACCTGTACGTTTGTGGCAACGGTGGCATGCGCCCGCGCCATGCCGAACTGTTCGCCACCGATCTGGACGACGACACCCTGATCCGCCTGATCGACCGCGTGCTGATGTTCTACATCCGCACCGCCGACAAACTGCAGCGCACCTCGGTGTGGCGCGAAGGCCTGGACGGCGGGCTGGACTATCTCAAGGCGGTGATTCTCGACGATAGCCTGGGCCTTGCCGACGAGCTGGAAGCGCAGATGCAGCATGTGGTCGACCGCTACGAATGCGAATGGGCCAACGCCTTGAAAGACCCGGAGAAGCTCAAGCGCTTCCGCACCTTCGTCAACGATCAGCGGCCTGACCCGGATGTGCATTTCGTGCGTGAGCGCGAACAGCGTCGACCGGCTACGCCGCTGGAGTTGATCCCTACTGTCGAGGAGCTCGTTTGATGAACCTGTCTAATGCTGTCGTTGCGCCACAGGATATCTGGCAGTCGGTGTGCCGGGTCGATGATCTGATTGCGGACTCGGGGGTGGTGGTCTGGCTCGACGGCGAGCAGGTCGCGCTGTTCTACCTGCCCGGGCAGGAGCAGACACTGTATGCCGTGGACAACCGCGACCCACGTTCAGGGGCCAATGTTATCGGGCGGGGGTTGATCGGCAGCCTGCAAGGCGAACTGGTGGTGGCGGCGCCGTTGTACAAGCAGCATTTCAGCTTGCGTGATGGGCGTTGCCTGGAGGATGCGGGGCAGCGGTTGCGGGTGTGGCCGGTGCGGATGGAAGGGGGGCAGGTCGAGATTCGCTGTTTCTAGCAGGTATGGCTCCTGCCCGGCCTGTGCAGTACCTGTGGGAGCGGGCTTGCCCGCGAACACCGGCGAAGCCGGTGCCATCTACCGCGGTGTTTGCTTCGCGGGTAAACCCGCTCCCACAGGTACTGCGCAGACCTCGGGTCTGGCACGTTTGCAGGTCTTCGGATAAAGGTGGCTCAACGGCTTGTTCACAATGGATATTCATCCACATCCGAGGCATCGACAAAGTCCTCCAGAACCAGACTGTTTTTGCTGAGAAAGACCTTCAGTTCAGCTATTGATTCAAGTGCTCTGAATGAGCCAACTCGATCGTACGAGGGGTCTAGCGCCTGCTCTATATCTTCGGCGTTGAACGTGTTCAGCCGAGCTTTGAAGCGCGCCTCTTCAATGCGGCATTGGTGGGCATAAGGGGAATGTCCGATCATTGAGTAGGGTTTGGTCCTCAGCGGATACGCAGGGATTAGATGGTCCTGCAGGGATAACTCTATCCAGGTTCTGGATTGTGGTGTGTCCGACTTGATCTCGGAAACTAAAGTCCGCCCCTGAAGAAGTGTTTTAATCATTTCTGTGTGTCTATTTTGAAATCAAAGTTCTCGAAGATTATTTTTACAGTGGCGTCCTCGAATACCAATTCGTGCCGAAGCTTGCTGGTGTTGTCCATTATTGTCATTTCGTCAGTTATGAGGTCGCCGTGAGTGGATTGGTTGGCAGGCCATTCTGTGGGTCTTTTTTCGACGGAGTAACTTGAGACTTTTGTATAGGTAAGCGTCAGGGTGTCTCCGTAAGCTCCGTTTAGGATTATTTGAGCGGTGTTGGCGTAGCATTCGTCGATGTCATGCTCTTCGAATCTAATGCTTTTTAGCCGGGCGTCATGTAAGCATCGGGAGTCGGAGGGATTGTAGTGCCAAGCACTGCTCATAAAGTTGTAAATATTCTCTGGGAGTAAATGCTTTACGCTCTCGACATAAGCTGGGTATTCGCTGCTGTCTAGAGTGTATCCGTCGTGGTTTTCGGTGAGTTTGATTATTTTCATGGCGGTCGTATACAGGGAAAGGATTCGGTTTTTCAGCGCCGCGGAAATGGTTTTATGTATGGGGGTTTATCCAAGAGAGCATTGATAGCTGCCTGCGATGATCTCTACATAGCTGTCGTACCCTGCGACTATGTAGTGCTTCAATGAAAGAAAATTGGCGGGGTCATACAGTGGTTTTTTTTCTGCCAACAGCGCTGAATCGACTACCTCATAGAATTTTGGGTCAGGATGAAGCCCGGTCTCTCGCCAGGTTTCTATTTCATCGCCTTGGTTGCCCAGAATTTCGTAGCTTTGATACTCGCGCTCGAAAAAATTGAGTGTGATACAGCGCATCTCAGCGACACGCTCAAAAACAAGTGTCGCCACGGCGTAGGTGTTATTTTCGATGTGTTCGATTCGCTGAGCTTCAACCTGAATCAATGCGGCACCAGTCTCGTCGTACTTTGCGTTGAGCTGTGTGGTGTTGATGACAAAATTAATTTTTTGAGGGGCGAGCTTTATCATCGATCACACCAAAAAAATCGAAGGGGTTCAATGGCGCGAGGGGCACTCGCAGGAGCGTTGGTTTTAACGAGTGTCCTGAATCATAAGTCCTGCCACCTCACTCTTAGCGAATTGATATTGATGGTGAGTGTTCGCCTAAGTGATCCGGACATGATGTCGCATGAGATCTCGTCCTCGTTAATCGAAAGGCAATGCAGCCCGCTGGCGTAATTGAACGCCAGAAGCCTATCGTCAAGATACAGCGATGTCGAAACAGTACCGTCCAGTGAGTAGACCAACTCCAGCCGGAGGGGCTCTGCGGTGAGCTTGCAGCTCCATTGTGCATACTCTGGATCGAAATCTGCGACGAGCCCGAGCACCTCAAACAATGTGGTTTCGAAAGAATTAATCATGGTTTTTGGGCGGACTGAAAAAATTTATCACATCGTTCAGTGTGTTTTTTACGTATCCAGGAGGTAGGAAAATTTCTTGCACCACGTCATCGTCATGCGCTTTCCAAATGACCCGGTCCATTGTCTCAAGCATGAGCAGAATCACGACATCGCCATCAAGGCAGGGCGTCAGGTTCAGCGACAAGAACAGTGCACCAATTTTGCTAGAATCAATCCAGTTTTGAGAGTGTTCGTACCCTTGCTCGATCTGGGAAAGGACGGCCGATTTGTCCAGGTTTTTCAGGGAGTCAGCGTAATCGAGATCATAATTATCGAATTTGACACTGATCATGTTCAAGAAGGTATCGATCTGCGTGATCTCTTCGTTTGCACCAATGAGATGATTGTCTAAAGATAGGTTCACAGCCATCCAACCCGACTTGAAGTTTGGCGCGCAAGTCGAGCAACAGACTGAAAATAACTCTTTTTTCCCAGCGCTATAGTAGGTCACAGTTGCTTCCTCGGTTTTTCTTTCTATTAGCCATGTCTTTGAATCTTCGTTTGATCCAGTCAGGAACTTTCAGTCCCCTCGATGAATTTTCGCGCCCGTTCCAATGCACTTCGCCGTTTGCGCCTTGATAGCGATAGAATTCTCCATTCTTGTTCTGGCCAAACCAGGAGTCTGCCCTATCAGGAACGGCACGTTTGTAAACCTCTGCAGCATCATCGGGCAAGAGTGTTGTGGTATTACCGCCCCCTCGGAAGTTAGGTGATTTAGGGTCGTGATGCCCTGGGTCGACCAGTTTGGGTTTGGGGCCGTGATACTGAGCATCTGCCTTGTAATCGGCCTCCAGTCCAAATGGATCGATCCAACGAAGTGGGTTGGGCGCGTATCTATAAAGGTTGGGCCCTGCACTGATACTCAGTGGATCCTGCTGCGTAAACCGCCCCACCTCCGGATCATAGAACCTGAACGTGTTGTAGTGCAGCCCCGTCTCCCGGTCCAGGTACTGTCCCTGGAACCTCAGGTTCTGCTGACGGTTCTGCCCGGCATGGTGCCATTCTTCCCGACACTTGCCCCAGGTCTCGAACTCACCTTGCCACACGGTCACGCCGTTTTCATCGGTGAGCTGCTCGGGCAACCCGGCGAGGTTGGTGTGGAAGTAGTGCAGCTGTTCGGCGCCGGGTGCGCCGTCGAGGCGGGCGAGGGGTTCGTAGCTGTCGCTGTCGGCGTAGACGTACAGGCTGGGTTTGTCGTCCTGGATGTCCTGCAACAGGCGCAGACCCTGCCAGAGGAAAAGGGTCTGGCTGAAAGGGGTAGGGTGATCGTTACGGTACAGGCGCTTGGCGATCCGGCGCCCCAGCGGGTCGTAGTCGAATTCCACCCGCTCGAGCACCGGCCCTCGCTGCTGGTGCACGCGCACCAGACGATGCTCGGCGTCGTATTCGAAGCGCTGGATCAGGTGCGCGCCAGTGCGTTTTTCGCTGAGGCGGGCGAAGCGGTCGTAGCGGTAGCGCTTGTCCTGGTAGACCTTTAGGCGGTTGTGCCGTACGTAGCCCTTGATCGGGTAGCCGTCGAGCAGGTTGCCTGCCTTGTCGTAGCCGTAGTGCTCGACCTGTTGGCCATTGCGATGGGGCAGTGTGCGGCTGGCGCCATGGATGCGTTCGGTGGGGCCATAGTCGTAGCGAACCTGGCCGCGCTGGACGTTGCCGCTGGCGTCGGTGCCGAACAGGCGGCCGATGATCTGTGTGTGCGTGGGCGTTTCGCCGTCGCGGGTTCGCTGACACTGGATGAAATCCTCGCCGACCAGGTTGTCGCTGTCGTCATAACGATACTGTTTGCTCAGCAAGGCCAGGCTGCCGAGGCCTGCGTCCTGTATATGCAGGGCTTTTTCCAGCAGGCGCCCGGTGCTGTCGTAGCGGGTCCGGGTCTGGATCCGGCCTTGTGTGCGCAGGACTTCAGCATGCAGCTCGTCGCGCTCGAAATCGCAGATCACCCGGCCATCGAGGTTGAGCTGATGCAGGTGGCCACTGCCGTAGTAGAGGTGATTGAGGCGTCGGCCATCAGGCAGGGTCAGGGTCTGCAGGTTGCCCAGTTCGTCATGTTCGTAGGCAAGCCGGCCCGCTTCCCCGGTTTCGCTCAGCAGTTGCCCGAGGGCGTCATGGCTGAAAGCAAGCCGTTTTGGCTCGCCCAGCAGGTTGGTGAAGGTGATCGCCAGCAGGTTGTCGGCGAGGTCATATTCGTAGTCGGTGACGCCGTCGTCGGTGCGCTTGCGCAACAGGCGCCCGGCGGCGTCGTATTCGAAATATTGCGACTGTATCGAAGCCTCGGGCTCCGGCGGGCTGCCGGGGAAGGTCGGCTCGGCGTCGCGGGCCGGGTGCAGCCTCGCCTCGATGACATTGCCCGCTGCATCGTAGCGATAGCTGTGACCGCCGCCATCGAGGTTGTGCTGGGCGGCCAGGCGGTCCAGGGCATCCCAGTTGAAGGCGTAGTGCTCGCCGTTTTCATTTTCCAGGCGTTGCAGGCGGTCGTGCGCATCCCAGGCGAAGCGAAGGGTGAGCCCCATGGCGTCGGTGCGTTGGCTGAGGCGCCCACGCTCGTCGTAGTGCCATTGGGTGAGCTGCTGGCCGGGGTCGATGTGCTGGGTCAACTGCCCCGACAGGTTTACCTGGTAGCGGTCGACGCGCCCGTCGGCGCGGGTGCTTTCCAGCAGGTGGCCACGGGCGTCGAAACGATAGCGGGTGCGGTTGTTGCGGCCGTTGAAGACTTCGCTCAGGTGACCGCGCTCGTCGTAGCGCCAGAGGGTGGTACGGTTGGAGCAGTCGCTGTAGCGAATCAGTTGCCCTCGGGCGTTCCATTCCAGCTGAAGGGTCTTGCCCTGAGCATCGATGACCTGTTCCACCCGGCCTTGTCGATCGTGACGGTAGCGCGTGGTGCGCCCCAGCGGGTCGGTGGTACTGATCAGGTTGCCGCGGGTGTCGTAGGTGTTGCGATAGGTATGGCCGGCGCCATCGCTGATGTGGGTGGGCAGCGCCCAGTGCTCGGTGTAGGTGGTGCGCTCGCAACGCCCCAGCGGGTCGTGGCTTTCGATCAGGCGCCCGAGCGCATCGTAGTGGTATCGCCACTCGGCGCCTTGCGGGTCGATGCTGGCCAGCAACTGGCCCTGGACGATCTCTTCCTGCCAGCGCTGGCCCAGTGGATCTACATACACCAATACCTCGTGCAACGGGCCCCACTCGAAATGTTCCTTGCGACCTAGGCTGTCGGTGACCTCGGTATGACCCTGCCCCAGGTCGTAGTGGAAAAGGTAGTCCTCGCCGTCTTCGCTCCAGTGACGGATCACCCGCCACTCATGGTCTGGCTGCGGCTCGAGCAGCGGCGGCAGGTGCGGTGTCGGGCGGGGGACGGCGGCGAAACGTTGCCACTGGTAATGGAAGGTCGCACCGCTGGCCAGGGTGTGGCTGGCCATCAGCCCTTCAGGGGTATAGCTGAAGCGTCGCAGCAGCTGGCCGCCCGGCTCGTGTACTTCGCTCAGTTGACCGGCAGGGGTGTAAGCGTAGGTGGCGAGGGTTTCACGGCGCTCGACCACAAAGTCGTTGCCCTCGCGCAGGAACAGGCGCTGCACCTGGCCGACGCGGCGAGGGTGCATGCTGTCGTAGAGCAGTTCGACCACCGTGCGGCCAAAGGTGTCGACCAGGTACTGCAGGCGGCCGTCGTTGTCGTAGAGCAGGTCAAGGCGGTTGAGGTTGCGATCCCCCAGTTGCACCAGGCGTGAACGACTCGGGTCGTGCGGGTCGGTGCGCAGCACCTGGTACTGGCCGGTGTAGATGTCCTCGACCACGGTGATGCCAGCGTCCTGGTGGAAGAACGCCAGGCCGTCGAGGCTGCTGACCAGCGCGCTGCCTGGCTGCAGGCGTCCCAGTTCGATACGCGTGCCTTCCTCGTCGACATAGACCCACAGCTCGCCCCCTTCAGGATGGGGGACACGCTCGATGCGAACTTCATAAGGCAGGCTCCAGCCCAGGCCGAACACGCCATCGCCGCGCGTGTCGTTGCTGTCGTAGCGCCGGGCCCATTCGATCGGCAGCAGGCCGGGGAGGGCGAAATCCAGGTCGTCAGGGCCGTCGAGCAGCTTGGCACCGCTGGAAACGATCACCGGATGGCCCTTGCACTTGGGAATCATCGACTTTGGCTTGGGTGCCTTGCCTGGGCGTGAGCGGGCCTTGCCACCCCGGCGCGAGAGGAGCATGCCGGCGACGATGCCGATGATCTTGGCCAGCGCGCTCTTGCCATCGCGGATGTCGCGCACGGTCAGCGTGCCGCCGCCGATGCGCACATTGGGCGAGAAGGTCATGCCCACAGGGCCGTCGCAAGTAGTCTTGTCGCCCACCCGCACGGCGGGTTGGCCATTGATGAACACCTTGTCCGAACCCTGGGCGAGGAAGTTCTTGGCCGGGTGCTTGCTGCAGGTGACGGTATCCTCGCCCCGCTCCTGGGTGCCGGGATCGGCTGGTGTGGTGATTGGCGGGTTGAAGATGCTGGCGATGTCTTGGGCCATGCCGATGATCGGGAGCATCATCGAGGCGCCGACCATGGCGTAGGCACCGACGTTTTCCAGGATGGAGGGGGGCTCGGGGTTGTCGGGCGAGGCCTCGACGCCCAGGCTGATGCCGGCAGCACGGGCAGCGGGCATGCCATTGATATGGACGTTGGCGGAGCCGGTCAGGATGGCGCCATAGGGCTCGGGCGGGAACAGCGAGTTGCCGACCCAGTCACTGAAGTCGGAAATGTGTTCGCCGATGCTCTTGTCGCCGCCGCCGGGCAGCGAACTGGCCGCGCCTACCAGCAGGCCGGCGGCCACCGGCACCAGTGCAGCCGCCGCACCGCCGGTGCCGATGGTGGCGGCGACGGCGGCGCCCAAGGCCGCACCCACTGCGGCGGTGGCGGCCGCATAGACCACCGCCTCGGTCAGCGCGCTGGTGAGCTCGGCCATCAACGGTGGGTGCAGTATCAGGTCGTCCTTGCGGGCGGCGTGGAGGTCCTGCGCCATGAATCCGGGCTTCCTAGCTGGAGGGGTGTCAGCGTGTCTGCAGGCTCGCCTTGATGGCTTGCCAGTGCATGAGGTCGTTTTCCGTCAGCGGTGTCTCCTTGCTATAGCTCAGCACCATAAGACGTTGTGCCTGCACATGGGGATAGGCCAGTTGACGCTGGTGCGAGCGAATTTCGCCACGCTGGAACTGCAGGCCGACTTCCAGGCCCTGGATGGCTTGCGCCATGCCGCAGGTCGTGGCTTGAGGCTCGGTGATGTGTGCATCGAGGCGACTGCGCAGTTGTTCGAGCTGCTGGCGGTAGACGGTATCGAAGGAGTGGTCTGCGGGGAGCGGGCTGCGGGCGATCACCAAGGTGGTGCCGCGCTCCGGGAACGTCAGCATGTTCATGCTGCTGTCCTGCGGCAGCTCTGCGCCCAGGTCTAGTGATAGGTCCTGGGTTTGGTAGAGCGACATCGGTTGGCTCCTTGCCGGGGAAAGCTGCACCCTACAAATCCAGGGGCTTGAGGGCAAGCTGCGCATTGTCAGAATGGGATCGAGTCGTTGTAGGAAAGGATATTCATAGACGACTTGCAGCCCTCCTGCACACCGTTACACTGCCGTGCATGAACCTCGATACCCGCATCAAGTACCGCCATCTGCTGTGCTTTCTGGAGATCGCCCGTCAGGGCAGTCTGGCCAGGGCGGCCGATGTCCTGGCGATCAGCCAGCCGGCCATTTCCAAGACGCTCAAGGAACTTGAGGACTTGCTCGAGACGCGTCTGTTCGAGCGCACCCGCCAGGGCGTCGAGCTGACCTCGGCGGGCACCCGCTTCATGCGCTACGCCGGGCCCAGCGTGCAGGCCCTGCGCGAAGGTGTCAGCACGGTGCGCGGTGAGGCCCGGGCGCCGTCGCAGGTGCGCATAGGTGTGCTGTCGACGGTCGAGGGGTTGCTGATGCCGGAGGTGCTGTGTCGCCTGCATCAGCGTCATGAGGCGTTGGTGATCAGCGTGGTCACCGGGATCAGTGCGCAGTTGCTGGGGCAACTGCGCCTAGGCGAACTGGAACTGGTGGTCGGGCGGATGACCGACAGCCCGCAGATCCAGGGCCTGTCGTTCGAGCACCTGTACAGTGAGTCCATGAGCCTGGTGGTGCGTCCTGGCCATCCGTTACTCGCGCGCCAACCCCTGGATCGGGCACGGGTCGGCGATTACGCACTGGTGCTGCCGCCAGCAGGTACCACCATTCGCCTGCACGCCGACAGCCTGTTCGTGCAGTGCGGTATCCAGATGCCGGGGCAACGCCTGGAAACCCTGTCTCTGGCCTTGAGCCGGCGCTACCTGCTGGGCAGCGATGCGGTGTGGGTGGCACCGCGTGACGCCGTGCTGATCGACCTGCAGCGTGGTGAGCTGGTCGAGCTCGATCTGGGTGTGCGCGAACCGGGAGGCTCGGTGGGTATCTGCCGCAACGCGGCCCTGCCGCAGGGGCTGGCAGCCCAATGGGTGTGCGAGGTATTGCGGGAAGTGGCGGGCGAATACCGGGCCGGCAGCTACCCTTGATTTTCACCGTGGGATGAACATCCCTTCATACAGGAACTTCCTGGCACAAACCCGCTCCTATGCCGGTAGCCATTGGTCATGGCCGCCTGATAAGCTCGCGGCTTTACCCTGATTGCCCTCATGGCGCATGAACAAGGAAATAGCATGAAACAGCATCGTTTGGCGGCTGCGGTTGCCCTGGTAGGCCTGGTCCTGGCTGGCTGCGACGCTCAGACCAGCAGCGTCGAGCTGAAGACCCCAGCACAGAAGGCCTCCTACGGTATCGGCCTGAACATGGGCAAGAGCCTGGCGCAGGAAGGCATGGATGACCTGGACTCCAAAGCGGTGGCCCTGGGTATCGAGGATGCAGTCGGCAAGAAAGAAGCCCGTCTGAAGGACGAAGAACTGGTAGAAGCCTTCACCGCGCTGCAGAAACGCGCCGAGGAGCGCCTGGCCAAGGCCAGCGAGGAAGCGGCCGCCAAGGGCAAGAAGTTCCTTGAGGACAACGCCAAGAAGCCGGGCGTGGTCACCACCGCCTCGGGTCTGCAGTACGAAGTCGTGAAGAAGGCCGATGGCCCGCAGCCCAAGCCGACCGATGTGGTTACCGTCCACTACGAAGGCAAGCTGATCGATGGCAAGGTCTTCGACAGCTCGATCGAGCGTGGCAGCCCGATCGACCTGCCGGTCAGCGGCGTGATCCCAGGTTGGGTCGAAGGCCTGCAACTGATGCACGTCGGCGAGAAGTACAAGCTGTACATCCCGGCCGAGCTGGCCTACGGCGCCCAGAGCCCGAGCCCGCTGATCCCGGCGAACTCGGTACTGGTGTTCGACCTCGAGCTGCTGGCCATCAAGGACCCGAGCAAGCTGGACGCCGAACCTGCCGAGCCTGCCGAAGCGCCGGCCAAGTAATCTGGCAACTGCCGCACCTGACGCCCCGTTTCGACGGGGCGTTTTCATTTTGGTCGCACGCTTGACGCGAACGCTGCAGGTGTCTCACTGTCTGAGCATGAGGCACCTTGACGCGTAGCCAACCATACGTCTGACGCAAATCGTTTGCCTTTCTGAAACGGTTGTGTAAAAAACGCCCGATCTGAGCGAGACCCTTGCTCCGTGGGCGCCTAGCGCCCTAAAACGCTGCCCTGTTCACAAGGTTATCCACAATAAATGTGGATAACCTTCCTGGCTGATGCTGGAGACACCATGAGCGCACCCTGGAATTTTGCCCGTTTTCTGCCGCTGGCCGAGCGCCTGCTCAGCCGTGGCCGCCTGCCTGCGTTGCTGTTCGCCGTGGCCCGCAAGGGCCCCAAGCTGGGCCAGTTGCGTGACGACCTGCGCCTTATGCAAGGCCTGTGTCTGGCCTGGTGGCGTGGCGAGTACCGTGCCGTCAGTCCCAAGGCCTTGGTGACCATCGTCGCTGGCCTGCTGTATTTCGTCAGCCCCCTGGATGCCATTCCGGACTGGATCGTCGGTGTCGGTTTTCTCGATGACATCGCCGTGTTGGGGTGGGTGCTGAAGACCGTCGGCGACGAGCTGGCGCGCTTCAAGGCCTGGCGCGACAGCCAATCACCCGAGCGCCTGCGTGTGGTCGAGCGGCTGCCGGACAGCCCGGAAGCGTTACGCCTGGAACGTCCTCACCCTTGATTTTGGCCTGATCTGCACAGACTCCCGCACTTGGTCATATAATTGGCATAAGCATTATGCCGACGGATTACATGCAGTAAGGGGGTTGTATGGGTATTCAGGTCATCAGTCGGGACGGTCAGCCCGAGTATGCGGTTGTTCCCTGGGCCCAGTACCAGGCACTGCTAGCCGCAGCGGGGCAGGCGCCAGTCAATGCCGACGAACCTCAGGCTGCGGCCAGTGAGGGTCGCGGCGAAGTCGCGAAGCAAAGCACCAGCTTGCCTGCCTTGGGTGAGCTGGCGCAGTTGCGTCAGGCCAAGGGCCTGGCCCCCGAGCAGTTGGCCCGCAGCGTTGGCATCAGCCCGTCGTACCTGGCCATGATCGAGTCGGGCGAACGTGTGCCCGATGCGGCGATCCAGCGCAGCCTGGCATGGCACCTGGGGATCGCCGGCTGGAGCGAGCCATCATGAGTCAGGTCAGGATCAGTCGTCAGCAATGGCAACGCCTGCTGGACGAGCTTGACCTGGCCCGCCGTCAACGCCACCTGCTCACCTACAGGGCGCTGCTCGAGCGCCTGGAGTTGCCCACCCCCGCCATGCAGACCCTGACCGCCGCCCTGGAATACCTGGCGATGATCGATGCGCGTGCCGAGCAGCCGCTGCGCAGCTCGCTGGTGATCAGCCAGGGGGCCAGCCGCCTGCCACGTACCGGCTTCTTCGAATGTGTCGAGCGCCTGGGGCGGTTTTCAGGGCCCGTCGATGGTATGGAGGCGGCTTCGTGGCATGCCTCCGAAGTGGTGCGGGTGTTCGAGTTCGCTTACCCCGAAGAAGTGACGGCAGGGTAGGGGCTACGACACCCCGGTATCGATCAGGCTCAGACTGGGCCCGGCGGTATCCTTGGCCTGGCGCTTTGCCTGCGAAGCAAGATCGGCCAACTGCGCCGCATCCAGGCTGGCGCAGCACTCCGGCCGCAGCAAAACCACGCCGATCGACAGCGACAGCAAGGGGAAGGTCTCCCGCTGCCCTTGGCGGTTGTGGGCGATGAAGCAACCGGCCTCCAGGTGCTCGCTGCGGTAGAAGCGTCGACATTCGCGTAGAAAATTGTCGATCAACGTGTGCAGACGCTCGCGCCAATCGGCCGATCCCAACACCAGCATGAAATCATCACCGCCGATATGCCCGACGAAGTCGCGGCGCGGATCGACGCTGTCGTTCAGGCATTGGGCCAGGCACAGCAACACCTCGTCGCCACGGGCATAGCCATAGATATCGTTGAAGGGCTTGAAGCTGTCGATGTCGACGTAGCACACCGCCGCTGCACGCTGCTGCTCCAGCAGGCGGGTCAGGCACTGGCGGATCGGCACGTTGCCTGGCAGCAGGGTCAGTGGATTGGCGTAGCGGGCCTGCTGGATCTTCTGCTCGGTGATCAACTTGAGCACGTCGATCACGCGCCCCAGCCCCAGGTAGCGGCCACCATGGGTGATGATGAAATCTTCCTCGATGCGCTGCCGTGCGCGGCTGGTGAGCAGGCGGCTGACCTGCTGCAGCGACTGGCTGCGCTCGACCACGAGAAAGTCCTCGTTCATCAGCCGGCTGATCGGCTTGCGGGCGAACAGGTCGGTGCCGAATGGCTTGAGCAGCGCGTCGGACAACGAATGCCGATGGACGATACCGCAAGCCTGGCCCTGGGCGTCGAGCACGGCCAGGGAATTGAGATTGGCCTGGCGGCGGAAGGCCTCCAGCACCTGCTGGGTTGGCGTATCCAGCGCAACCGCAGGCTGCTCGATCAGCAGTGCGGCGAGGTCGCCGCCTTCCTCGCTGATCACCAGCGCGCAGCCTTGCGCAGGCGGCAGCAGATTCAGGCCGTCGCGTGGGGGAAACTCTTGCGGGCGACCGAGCAGGTAGCCTTGCAACAGGTCGACGCCCATATCGGCCAGTACCGTCAGCTCCTCACCCAGTTCGATGCCCTCGGCAATCACCTGGGCCTTGGAGGCGCGGGCGATCTGCAGGATGGAGCCGACGAATTCGCGCTTGAGCGGGTCCTGATGGATGCTATCGATGAAGTGACGGTCGATCTTCACGTAGTCCGGACGCAGCTCCGACCACAGGCGCAAGCTCGAGTAACCTGCCCCCAGGTCGTCCAGCGCAATGGAAAACCCCATGTCCCGGTAGTGGTGCAGGGCGTTGGACAGCAACTGGAAGTCGTCGGTGGGGGTTTGTTCGGTCAACTCGATCACCACACGGCTGGGTTGCAGACCAACCTGCTCGAGCATCTTCAGGGTACGCCCGGAAGGGTAGTGGGGTTCCAGCAGCGACTCGGGCGAGACATTGAGGAACAGCTTGCCTTCGAGCCCCAGCTCGCTGAAGCGCCGGCATGCGTTCTCCCGGCACAGCACTTCAAGCTCGCTCAGGCGCCCTGCCTGGCGGGCGATGGCGAACAGGTTCAGGGGCGAGTGCAGAGGGCTGTTGGACGGCCCACGGCTGAGCGCCTCATAGCCGAGGATGCGCCGCTCGGAAAGGCAGATGATCGGTTGGAACAGGCTGTGAATGCTGCGTTGAGCCAGGATGGCGCTCAAGGCACTGAGCTGTTCGGTGACGGTCATGGACTGTTTCCTGAAAATGAAAAGGCCGGACGTTTTGGCGTCCGGCCCTTCTATTTCACGACAGTGCGATGACTGTTTGATGACAGGTCACATTAATCTGCCATCATCTGATCGAGTCGCTTATTTCTTCGCCACCTGCGAGCTCAGGCGCAGGTAGTCGAGCAGGATACGACCGGTTTCGGCCAGGTAGGCATCATCTTCTGGCTTGGCGTCGTCCTTCTCCTCGGGCAGGGCGTCTTCGTCGACCTTCTTCAGTTCCTTGAGCGGCTCTTCGCCCTTGGCTTTGCGTCGGGTGTTCTCCAGCGCCAGTTGCTTGGCCTCGATCTCGTCGTGACGGGTGCGACGGTCTTGCTCGTTGAGGCTGACGGTCTTCTCGTTCATCAGTTTCTGCGTCAGCGCCAGGCGGTCGCGGATGTAGGTGAACTCGGCGTCCTTGACGCTGCGCGCCTCATGTTGCGCCTTGAGCTGGGCCAGGAATGGCTTGAACGGATCAGCTGCCGGTTTGACCACCGGGCGGATGGTGTCCCAGGGCATGGCTTCGGGCAGGGCGCTTTCGCCGATTTCCTTGGTGTCGATGATCGACGGGTAGTCGATGTCCGGCAGTACGCCCTGGTGCTGGGTGCTCTGGCCGGAAACACGGTAGAACTTGGCCAGGGTGAGCTTCAGCTCGCCATGGTTCAGTGGCTGGATGGTCTGCACGGTGCCTTTGCCGAAGGTCTGGCCGCCGATGATCAGTGCGCGATGGTAGTCCTGCATGGCGCCGGCGAAGATCTCCGAGGCCGAGGCCGAGAGGCGGTTGACCAGCAGTGCCAGTGGGCCCTTGTAGAAGGCGCCTGGGTTCTCGTCCTCGAGTACGTCGACGCGGCCGTCGCTGTTGCGCACCAATACCGTCGGGCCTTTCTCGATGAACAGGCTGGTCAGTTCGGTGGCTTCCTGGAGCGAGCCGCCGCCGTTGTTGCGCAGGTCGATGACCACGCCGTCGACTTTTTCCTTCTGCAGTTCGGTGAGCAGTTTCTTCACGTCGCGCGTGGTGCTCTTGTAGTCCGGATCGCCAGCGCGGTAGGCCTTGAAGTCGAGGTAGAAGGCCGGGATCTCGATGATGCCGAGCTTGTAGTCACGACCGTCCTGCTTGAGCTTGAGCACCGACTTCTTCGCCGCCTGCTCCTCGAGCTTGACCGCCTCGCGGGTGATCGAAACGATCTTGGTGGTCTGGTCGTTCGGCGCATTGCTCGCCGGGATGATCTCCAGGCGTACCACCGAGCCTTTGGGGCCACGGATCAGCTTGACCACTTCGTCCAGGCGCCAGCCGACCACGTCGACCATTTCCTTGTTGCCCTGGGCGACACCGATGATCTTGTCGGCAGGGGCGACCTGCTTGGTCTTGGCGGCAGGGCCGGCCGGTACCAGGCGTACGATCTTGACCTGGTCGTTATCGCTCTGCAGCACCGCGCCGATGCCTTCGAGCGACAGGCTCATGTTGATGTCGAAGTTTTCGGCGTTGTCTGGCGACAGGTAGTTGGTGTGCGGATCGTAGGACTGGGCGAAGGTGTTGATGTAGGCCTGGAAGATGTCTTCGGCACGGGTCTGGTCCAGGCGCGCCAGTTGATTCTTGTAGCGCTTGGTGAGAGTTTCCTGGATCTGCTTGGGATCCTTGCCGGCCAGCTTCTGGCGCAGCACTTCGTCCTTGACGCGCTTGCGCCACAGGTCGTCGAGCTCGGCCTCGTTCTTCAGCCACGGAGCGTCCTTGCGGTCGACCAGCAGGTCTTCCTTGACGGTGAAGTCGATCTTGTCGACACCCTTGTTCAGTTCGGCCAGGGCGAAGTCCAGACGCGATTTAACACGGTCCAGGTAGCGCTTGTAGATCGTGAAGCCGGGATCGAGGTTGCCGCTCTTGAGGAAGTCGTCGAACTGCGTCTTCCACTTGTCGAATTCGGCGATGTCACTGGCCATGAAATAGCTGCGCGACGGGTCGAGCAGCTTGATGTAGCTGTCATAGATGATGACCGAGCGGGCATCGTCAAGCGGCGGCTTGCTGTAGTGATGGCGCTTGAGCAGCTCCACCACGTTGAGGCTGGCGACGATCTCGTCGCGGTCCGGCTGCAGGCTGTCCCATTTGTTGGCGGCGGCCGCATTGCCACCGAGCGTGAGGCTGCCGAGGCCGACCATGAGGGCGAGGGCGGTGCTGGGAAGGAAATGCTTCATGCTGATTCGACGTGGGGGCAATTGATCACGCATAGTAGGCCGTCTTTTCCGTACGCCGGTTCCATGAAACCGGCTGAATACTGCAAAAAACCCGGGACATGGTGATCCCGGGCTCAGTCATGACTCAACTATGGAGGCACTGTGAAGGCATTGCAAGGCGTTGACGGACATGTAGCCTGGGTCGAAGCCGAACGTCCGGTGTGCGACGCGGGGCAGGTACGCATTCGAGTGGCTGCGGCCGGGTTGAACCGCGCCGACCTGTTGCAGATGAAGGGTTTGTACCCGCCGCCACCCGGCGCCAGCCCTTATATGGGGCTGGAGTGCGCCGGGGTGATCGAGGAGGTGGGTGCGGGGGCAGATTGGCGTGTGGGCGATCGGGTCTGCGCGCTGTTGGCCAGTGGTGCCATGGCCGAGGAAGTGGTTGTGGATGCCCGCCATGTGCTGCCGGTGCCCGAGGGCCTGAGCCTGCACGAGGCAGCCGCGCTGCCCGAGGTGTACGCCACGGCCTGGCTGAATATCTTCCAGCTCGGGGCGGCCAAGGCGGGTGAGAAGGTGCTGGTGCACGCCGGTGCCAGTGGTGTGGGCTCTGCGGCCATCCAGTTGGGCAAGGCGTTTGGTTGCCCGGTATGGGTCAGCGTCGGTTCCCAGGAGCGCCTGGACTACTGCAAGGCACTGGGTGCCGCAGGAGGTGTGGTGCGTAACGAGAACCTCGACGCGCTCAAGGGGTTCGGGCCGTTCGATGTGATCCTCGACCCGGTAGGCGCGAGCTATGGCCCGCTCAACCTGGACCTGCTGGCCCGCGACGGCCGCTGGGTGATCATCGGCCTGATGAGCGGGCGCAAGTTCGAAATGGACCTGGCGCTGGTGCTGGGCAAACGCCTGGAGATCACCGGTTCCACCCTGCGCAACCGTGACGATGGCTTCAAGGCCGAGTTGCTGCGCGACCTGCAGCAGCAGGTGTGGCCGCTGTTCGCCGAAGGGCGGTTGTCGCCACAGTTGGTCGATACCTATCCGGTCGAGTTCGCCCAGGCGGCGTATGCCGAGCTTGAGAGCAACCAGGTGTCCGGCAAGCTGGTGATGGTGATCGACGCTGGCTTGACCTAAGCGGCCCCGGCCTCTTCGCGGGCAAGTCGGGGCGCGAAGAGGCCGGCACAGCGGCGATGGAACTCAGGACCAGCTCAATACAGGCCAGCCATTGGTCTGGGCATGTTCACGCAGCACCGGATCCGGATTCACGGCAAACGGATGGTCCACTTTCAATAACAGCGGCAGATCGTTCCGTGAGTCGGAATAGAAGCTCGCGCCTTCGAGGTTTTCCTGCTCCTGGTCCAGCCACTCCAGCAAGCGGGTGATCTTGCCCTCGCGGTAGGTCAGCACGCCGTGGGTCTTGCCGGTGTACACGCCGTTGATCGCCTCCAGCTCGATGGCCAGGTACTCGTCGACCCCCAGGCGTGCAGCGATCGGCCCGACAAGGTGCGTGCCGGAGGCGGAAATGATCAGGATACGGTCGCCCTTCTTGCGGTGTTCGGCGATGCATCGGCAGGCATCGCCATAGATGATCGGCTCGATCACATCCTCCACCCAGGGCTCGACCAGGTGTTCGACTTCCTCCAGCGTGCGCCCGGCGATGGGCTCCAGGCTGAAGGCCATGTAGTCCTCCATCTGCAGGTGGCCCTTGCCGTATGCATCCATCAGTTCCTGGTCGCGACGCAGGAATTCCTTGCCGTCCACCCAGCCCAGCCGGGCCATCTGTTCGCTCCACAGCGACGCGCAGTCACCGTGGATCAGGGTTTCGTCCAGATCGAAAATCGCCAGTGCCATTGCTTGAATCTCCTTAAGCCACTTCCCGTAGCGCGGTGGGATCGATCGACAGCGACACCCGCTGTCCGTCGGCGTACAGATCGGCAGACGAGCGATTGAGCACATCCACCACCACCTCCACGCCGCGCGCCTCGACCCGGTAGCGGATCACGTTGCCGAGCAGGCTGTGACTGCGGATCTGGCCGTCCAGTTCACCGTCCAGGCCCAGGCTGATGGACTCGGGACGGATCGCCAGGCGTGCGCTGACCGGGCGCTGCAGCAGGCGGCTGGCGCTGTCGGCGTCGAGCAGGTTGTAGTTGCCGATGAAACCGGCGGCGAACAGGTCGACAGGTGCGGTGTAGAGGGTTTCGGCGTCGCCGCTCTGGACGATGCGCCCCTGGTTCATCAGGACGATGCGGTCCGACATGGTCAGCGCCTCTTCCTGGTCGTGGGTGACGAAGATGGTGGTCAGCCCCAGCTCGCGCTGGATCGCGCGGATCTGCTCGCGCAGGTGTTTGCGGATACGCGCATCCAGCGCCGACAGCGGCTCGTCGAGCAGCAGCAGGCGCGGGCGGGTGACCAGCGAACGGGCCAGCGCCACGCGTTGGCACTGTCCGCCCGACAACTGGTGCGGGTAGCGTCCGGCAAAACTGCCCAGCTCCACCAACTCCAGGGCCTCGCGCACACGCGCCTGGCTCTCCTCGGCCTTGACCTTCTGCATGCGCAGGCCAAAGGCGACGTTCTGTTCAACGGTCATGTTGGGGAACAGCGCATAGCTCTGGAACACCATGCCGATCCCGCGCTTCTGCGGGCTGAGCGGCACGATGTCCTGGCCGTCGAGCAGGATGTGGCCACTGTCTACGGGGGTCAGCCCAGCGATGCAGCGCAGCAGGGTGGACTTGCCGCACCCCGAGGGGCCGAGCAGGGTGACGAACTCGCCGCGTTCGATGTTGCAATCGATGTTTTCGAAGACCGGGCTGCCGGCGTAGCTCTTTTGCAGTTTCTGGACACTGACGAAGCTCATCAGGATTTATCCTTGTTCAGGCGGTTGGCGACCCAGGTCAGTACCAGCACGAAGGCGAAATAAGAGATCACCAGCGCGCTGTTGAAGTGGCCGCTGCTGTTGCGCATGTTGTTCAGGTAGACCTGCAGGGTTTCGTAACGGGTGCCGACCAGCAGGTTGGCGAACACGAATTCGCCGAACAGGAAGGAAAACGACAGCAGCAACGCCACCATCAGGCCCTTGCGCAGATTGGGCAGCACCACCAGAAGGGCGGCTTGCCAGGTGCTGGCGCCGAGTAGTTGCGCGGCGTCCATCAGGTCGCGCAGGTTGATCGCCTGCAGGTTGTTGGTGATCGCCCGGTACATGAAGGGCAGGGCGATGGTGAAATAGCAGCCGATCAGGATCCACGGCGTCCCGACCATGGCCATCGGCCCGCTGCCGTACAACTGCAGCAGCCCCACCGAAGACACCACCGGCGGCACCGCGAAGGGCAGCAGGATGAGGATGTTCATCAGCGCGTCGAGCTTGGGGAAGTGGTAATGCACCACGAACAGCAGCGGCAGGATCAGCACCACCGACAGTACCAACGCTCCCACGCAGACGATCAGCGACTGGCCGAAGGCGGCGAGAAATCGCGGCTCGCTCCACAGTTGCACGTACCACTTGAGGGTCAGGCCGCTGGGCAGCAGGCTCGCCGACCAACTGGTAGCCAATGAGTAGAGCAGGGTGCCGGCCAGGGGTAACAGCAGGATCAGGAACAGCAGGTACACCACGGCGCGGTGGTACCAGCCGCCCTTGTGTGATTCAGCGCGCATGGTAGCTCCTTTTCAGCAGCCATTGATGGACCACCGTCACCAGGGTCATCAGCCCCACCAGCACCATGGCCAGCGCGCTGCCCAGGTTCGGGTCGAGGGTGATGTCGCCGGCCACCAGGGCGGCGATACGGATTGGCAGCACGTTGAAGTTGCCGGTGGTCAGGGCATAGACGGTGGCGTAGGCGCCCAGGGCGTTGGCCAGCAGGATGACGAAGGTGCCCAGCAGTGCCGGGGTCAGCACCGGCAGGCCGATGTGCCGCCAGAACTGCCAGTGGCTGGCACCGAGCAGCGCGGCGGATTCGCGCCAGTCTTCGCGCACGGCGTCGAAAGCCGGGTAGAGCAGCAGCACGCCCAGCGGAATCTGGAAGTAGGTGTAGACGATGATCAGGCCAGTCTTGGAGTAGATACTGAAGTCGCCGAGCAGGCCGATCTCCTTGAGCGCCAGGGTGAGCGCGCCGTTGAAGCCCAGCAGGATGATGAAGGCGAAGGCCAGGGGCACGCCGGCGAAGTTGCTGGTCATGTTGGCGAAGGCGCTGACGAAGTCGCGCAGGCGCGAATCGACCTGGCGCAGCGAATAGGCGCCGAGGGTGGCGATGACGATGCCGAACAGGCTCGACCAGAAGCTGATCTCGAGGCTGCGTTCGATGGCCTGCAGGTAGAACTTCGAGGCGAAGATCTTGCTGAAGTTGTCCAGGCCCCAGCCACTTTCGTTTTGCAGGCTGGCGATGGCGACCCAGGCCAGCGGGGCGATCTGGAAGATGATGAAGAAAATGGCGAAGGGCAGCAGGCAGAGCAGGGCCAGGTGACGGCCGCGGTGGCTGGAATTCACTTGAGCAACTCCCGGCAGACCGGTTTGTCGTGGGCCGCGCCGAGCAGTTCGCAGATCGTGCCGCACAGCTCGGTCTGCAGGGGCTTGGCGGCGGGGTCGAGGCTGAAGGCGTCGCCGAAGACGAACAGCGGCACCTCGCGTTCCTCGGCCAGCAGGCCATTGTGCGAGCGGTCGTTGTTCATGCCGTGGTCGGCGGTGACCAGTACCTGGTAGCCCTCTTCGAGCCACAGTGGCAGGTAGTCGGCCAGCAGGATGTCGGCGCTGCGTGCGGCGTTGCGGTACTGGCTGCTGTCCAGGCCGTGGCGGTGGCCGGCATCGTCGATGTTCATCGGGTGCACCAGCAGGAAGTTCGGTGCATGACGGCGGCGCAGGTACTCGGCGTCGGCCAGCAGGTGCGAATCGGGGTAGTGATCGGCGTAGTAGAACAGCCCGTGCTGGATAGGCAGCTTGGGCGCGTGGGTATGGCGGTCGCGGATCGGATCGAAGGGCGAGCGGTTGTACAGTTCGCTCATCCAGTGGTAGGCCGCAGCTGCAGTGCCCAGCCCGGCTTCGCGGGCGTAGTGGAAGACGCTGCGCTGGTTGGACAGGCGATTGACGTTGTTGTGCACGATACCGCTGTCGATCGGCGCGACGCCGGTGAGAATGCACTCGTACAGCGGGCGTGACAGTGACGGCAGTTCGCATTCCACGCGGTACAGCGCGGCGCGGTCGGCCTCGACGTAGGCGTGCAGGTGGCCCATGGCGTGGTGTGCGACCTGGTGGTTGAGTCCGTCGAGCAGGACCAGGATGACGTTGTGTTGCATGTTGGCTCCGCAGAGGAATAGGTCGGTACCGCGTCGTCCTTTTCGCGGGTAAACCCGCTCCCACAGGTATCGCGCAGGCCTGGAAGCTTGTGCTGCACCTGTGGGAGCGGGTTTACCCGTGAAAGGGCCGTGTCAGGCGCTGGAAAACCCCGCCGTCACTCCATCTCGATGATCACCTGCTCCTGCCACTTCTGCGGCAGGGCCTTGGAGGTCTTCTCCCAGGCGTCGGCGTTCTTGATCGGCTGGGCGGCCTGGTACTGCTCGTTGGGCAGCAGCTTGGCCTGCACATCGGCTGGCAGCTTCAGGTGCTCGGCGCGGATCGGGCGGGCGTGGCCGATGGCCAGGTTGGTCTGGCCGGCGTCGCTGAAGATGTATTCGCGGGCAAGCTTGGCGGCGTTCGGGTGCTTGGCGTATTTGTTGATGATGGTGGTGTAGCCGGAAATCACCGAGCCATCGGACGGGATCAGCACTTCGAAGCGCTTCGGATCGATCTGCTCGCGGTAGCTCAGGCCGTTGAAGTCCCAGACCACGCCGACTTCCACTTCACCTTTCTCGAGGGTCTGGATGGTCGGGTTGGCCAGCGACAGGCGCTTCTGCTGGGCCAGCTTGGTGAACAGTTGCAGGCCCGGCTCGATATTGCTTTCGTCGCCCTTGTAGGCGATGGCGGCGGCCAGTACACCGTTGGCAGCCTGGGCTGCGGTGCCGACGTCACCAATGGCGACCTTGTACTTGCCCTTTTCCAGGTCATGCCAGGTTTTCGGGCGTTCGTCTTCCTTGACCAGGTCCTTGTTGATGATGAAGGCGATGGTGCCGGTATAGGCCAGCGCCCAGTGACCGTCCTTGTCCTTGGCCCAATCCGGCACTTGGTCCCAGGTGCTCGGCTTGTAGGGCTGGGTCACGCCCTTGTTCACGGCGATCGGGCCGAAGGCGGCGCCGACGTCACCGATGTCGGCACTGGCGTTGTCTTTTTCAGCGTCGAACTTGGCGATTTCCTGGGCCGAGCTCATGTCGGTGTCGCTGTGCTTGAGGCCGTACTTCTTGGCCAGGTCATCCCAGGTGCCTTTCCAGTTGGCCCAGGCATCCGGCATGCCCACGCTGTTGACCGTGCCCTCCTTGCGGGCGGCGTCTTCCAGGGCCTTGAGGTCGGTATCGGCGGCCATGGCCGTGGTGCACAGGGCGATGGCCGAGCCCAGCAGTGACGCCATGAAGAACTTTTTCATCCGAAGCTCCTTTGGTGGGTGCCTTGCAATCGTTGTTATGAACGCTGTTGTGAATGCTGTGGTGCAGACCTTGCCGAGAACCTTTGGTCTAGGTCAGCAAACCTTGAGCCAAGGTAGGCCTGTTGCATGACAGTTTGATGTAGGACAGGCCCGTCAGCGGGGAGGCTTGGGCCCTGAAAGCAAAGCGTAGACTAGAACCCGGCCCTTTATTCACGCGCCTTGGCCCGATTCTGGCAATCGTGGTGCAAGGGCTTTGTCACAGGATCTTCATCAGCCGTGCCTAGGCTTGCTCTATTCTCCAGTTGCCCTGTTATGGGGCTGGACTAGTCCAGATAGGTAACCTTTGATGCAATCGACCCCACCGCGGGCGGTAACAGCCATCTGCCATGCGCTGCAGGAACAGATCGAACATGGCCTGCTGGCGCCGGGCGGCAAGCTGCCGGCCGAGCGCAAGCTGAGCGAGGTATTCGACACTACCCGGATCACCTTGCGTGAGGCGCTGGTGCAGCTCGAGGCCCAGGGCCTGATCTACCGCGAAGAGCGCCGCGGCTGGTTCGTCGCCCCCGAACGCCTGACCTACGACCTGATCGAGCGCAGCCACTTCCATGCGATGGTGCGCGACCAGGGGCGGGTTCCGAGCACCGAGCTGCTCTCGGCGCGCTTGCTGCCGGCTTCCGCAGCGATCTGTGCGCGCCTGCGGCTGCCGGCGTTGTCGAGTGTGGTACAGATCTGCCGTTTGCGGCGCATCGATGGGCGCGGTGTGTTGTATGCCGAGCACTACCTCAACCCACGCTATTTCCCGGGGATCCTGGCGCTGGACCTGGCACAGTCGCTGACCGAGATCTATGCCCGCGAATATGGCATCCGCTACGGGCAGGTGTGCTTCGAGATCCTGCCGACTGCGTTGCCGGTGGCGGCGGCCATGGCGCTTAGGGTGTCGGCGGGGAGCCCGGGGTTGCACATTACCCGGGTCAACAGTGACCAGCATGGGCACCTGATCGACTGCGACCTGGAGTATTGGCGGCACGATGCGATTCGTATCCAGGCGCAGGCGGGGTAAGGGGCGCTTTTTGCGGGCTTGCCTGCGAAAGGGCCCTAATTGGCGGAGCCAGACTCAGCCATCGCCCCACCCCCTGCCGTCACCACCTGCACCGACAACCGTGGCGTAGCCAGGTCCAGCCCGGCTTCGTCGAGCTGGCGTTTCAATGCCAGGTTGAAGGCCCGCGACACCTCCCACTGCTTGATCGGCGCGGTCTTGAAGCGTGCGCGCAGGATCGCCGAGCCCGACTCGAAACTCTCGACTCCCTGCAGTTCCAGCGGCGACCAGATGTTGCGGCGCATCAGCGGATCATTGCGCAGCTTCTGTCCCACCTCGCGAATCAGGCTGATCGCCTTGTCGATGCTCATGCTGTGCGGGATGGCGACTCGGAAGATCGCATAGCCGAATTCACGCGAGTAGTTCTTGATGCTCTTGATCTCGCTGAACGGGATGGTGTGGACGATGCCGTCGATGTCGCGCAGGCGCACGGTGCGAATGGTCAGGCCCTCGACCGTGCCCAGGTGGCCGCCGACGTCGACATAGTCGTCGATGGCAAGGCTATCCTCGATGATGATGAACAAGCCGGTGATCAGATCGGCCACCAGCGATTGCGCACCGAAGCCGATAGCCAGGCCGATGACACCGGCACCGGCCAGCAGCGGTGTGACGTTCATGCCCATGTTGGCCAGGGCGACGATCACCGCGATGATGAAAATCGCCACGAACAGTACGTTGCGGATCAGCGGCATCATGGTCTGCGCGCGGGCGTTGGCCAGGCCTCGGCGCGAACGCACCAGTGCGTGGTGCACGGCGGTGTCGGCCAGGATCCACACCAGCCAGGCGGCGATCAGGGTGCCTGCCAGGCCCAGCAGGCGCACGCTGACATCATGGCCGTCGCCCTCGGCAAAACCGATCATCGAAAGCCCCCACACGCGCAGGCCCAGTTCGATGAACAGCAACCAGATGCCTAGGTGCACCAGGGCGTAGCCAAAGTTCTTCAGGCGTTCGGTATACACCGCCTGACGTTTGTTGGCGCGCCGAGGTTTGGCGGCGTGGCGGCGCACCAGGCCGTTGAGCACCATGCACACCACCACCAGCACGGTGCACATCAGTGACTGACGCAGGGCGGTGCTGGTGTCGCCGGCAGAGACGAAGGTGGCGAACAGCGAGATCGCCACCAGGATCAAGGCCGGGACGAACCAGAAACTGCCAAGCAGCTCGATGGTGTCGCTGAGTGTGCGCCGGGTCAGGCGCCGCGACAGGGGCTGATTGCGGATCAGGTGCGCAATCGGCCGCCTGAAACGCAGGATGAACAGGCCGGTGCACAGGGCCGCCAGCACGTTGGTCACGGTCGCTATCGCATGGGCCAGGTGTGTGCCCAGTGCAGTGGTCAGGCGTGGATCGCTCATCGCTTCACCGAAGGCGGCGAAGCTGCCGATCAGCCATAACGGACGAAACGCCTGGTGCCGCAGGATATGCAGGGCACGGTGGCGATGTGGGCCGTCGAGCAGAGAGAAGGCAATCACGCAGATCGCCGAAAAGCAGGTGCCGACCACCAGCGCATAGGCCAGGACCATGGCCAGGGATTTGCCCAGCGACGGTGGCAGGGCGAAGCTCAGGTACACGGTGAATACCAGCGCCACCAGCCAGGGCCCGAGCTTGCGCAGGGCGAATCGCACCAGATCCCAGGTCCGTGGGTGTTGGGGCAGTTCCTCGGTCAGCCCGAAGCGGATCCGTACCCGATGGCCGATCCAGTTGAAGGCGTAGGCCAACAGGCTCCACACGGCAATGACCGCAGCGAAGCCGAACAGGATCGCTGGCCACTGGTGCACGGGCACGACCAATGCTGCCAGTTCGGTCTGGGCTTGGTCGATTTCCTGCGACCAGCGCACGAAGGGGCTGGCATCGCCGCTGAACTGCTTTTCCAGGTCGTGCATGGCGTTGCCGATCAGCCCCAGTACGCCCTGTTCCACCGTGGGTTGCGACTGTTTGCTGGCATCGCGCAGTTTCTTCAGGTCGGCCAGCAACTTGGCCCGTTGCTGGTCGTTTTCCAGGCTCTTGATCACCTCGTCCAGTGACTTGTCCAGCGGCTCGGTGGCCTGGGGTTGGGCAGGCGCGCTGCTACCCAGCAAGCCGGGCAGGCCAGCGGCTTGCACCGGAGCGATGAACAGGAAGAGCAGCAGGGTCAGGCAACGGAGAAAGGCGGGCACCGGAAAATCTACCTCAGGTCGATCGATTGCCGGAGTGTAGAGGATTTCTCAGACGAGTTTCTCAAGGATCTTCCAGCACATGATGCCAAAGATGCCGAGGGTGCCGATCCACATCATCAGTACGCCGACATTGCGCTCGCGCAGGCTGAAGCCGATGGTCAGCAGCATCAGGAAAAGGAACACCGGCACGAACAGGGAGAGGAAGGGTGACATGAACAGAATCCTTCTGTTGTCAGGGGCATGCTTGAAGCATAGCGCGTTGAGGGGCGGAGAATTCGCGGGTAAGCCCGCTCCTGCAGGAACGGTGATGCACCTGTGGGAGCGGGTTTACCCGCGAAAAGGCCTATCTGATATCAGGGCAGTTCGCGGCTGCGATAGAACGCCGTCAGCACCTTCACCAGGTGCGCCAGGTCCTGGCTGCCGCACAGCTCGCGGATCGAGTGCATGGCGAAGGTCGGCAGGCCGATGTCGACGGTACGCACGCCCAGGTGGCTGGCGGTGATCGGACCGATGGTCGAACCACAACCCATGTCGCTACGCACCACGAAGCTCTGTACAGGTACTTCTTCGGCCATGCACAGGTGGCGGAAATAGCCGGCGGTTTCGCTGTTGGTGGCGTAGCGCTGGTTGTTGTTGACCTTGATTACCGGGCCGGAGTTGAGCTTGGGCCCATGATTGCCGTCATGCTTGTCGGCGTAGTTGGGGTGCACGCCGTGGGCGTTGTCGGCCGACACCAGCAACGAGCGCTGGATGGTGCGCACGTATTCGTCGCCATCGGGCAGCAGGCGTTGCAGGGTCTGCTCGAGCATCGGGCCGTCGGCGCCACAGGCCGAGCAGGAGCCGACCTCTTCGTGATCGGTGCATACCAGCACGCAGGTTTCGTCGCTCTCGGCGGCCAGTAGCGCCTGCAGCCCGGCATAGCACGACAGCAGGTTGTCCAGGCGCGCGCCTGCGATGAAGTCGCCATGCAGGCCGATGACCGCAGCGCTCTGGGTGTCGTAGAAACTCAGCTCATAGTCCAGCACCACGTCGGCGATCAGGCCGTGCTCGCGGGCCAGTTGTTCGGTGAGCAGGGCGCGGAAGTCGACACGCTCATCGCCGGCGACCTGGGCCAGGATGGGCGGCAGCTCGTTCTGCGGGTTGATCGGCCAGCCCTCGTTGGCGGTACGGTTGAGGTGGATGGCCAGGTTGGGAATGATGGCGATCGGCAGCTTGAAGTCGACCAGTTGGCTCTCGACCTTGCCATCGCGGCGGAAGGTGACGCGGCCAGCCAGCGACAGGTCGCGGTCGAACCAGGGGGCGAGCAGGGCACCGCCATAGACTTCGACGCCCAGTTGCAGGAAGCCCTGGCGCTGCAGTTCGGGCTGCGGCTTGACCCGCAGGCACGGGCTGTCGGTGTGCGCGCCGACCATGCGGATTCCGCCGATCAGGGGCGAATGCTTGCCCAGGCGAATAGCGATGATCGAAGAGTCGTTACGGGTGACGTAGTAGCGCCCGCCAGGCACGGTGGCCCAGCTGTCACGCTCGTCCAGACGCTGGTAACCGGCGGCTTCGAGGCGCTTGGCCAGGCTGGCGGTGGCGTGGAAGGGCGTCGGGGAGGCCTTGAGGAAATCGATCAGGCCGGTATTCAGTGCTTCGCGCATAGCTCACTCCAGACAGCAGTGGCGCGAGTTTAGCGTAAATGGTCCGGGATTTGTGCGGGCCTCTTCGCGGGCAAGCCCGCTCCTACGGGCGCCACGCGATCCCTTAGAATGGCGCCGGACACTCGAACTTCAAGCGCTCCCCGGAAACCGGATGAGTAAAGCTCAGCATCGAGGCATGCAGGCACAGCCGCTCATGGGCCGCCAGTGCCTCGGGGTTGGCATACAGGCGGTCGCCCAGCAGCGGGTGCCCGATCGACAGCATGTGCACGCGCAACTGGTGCGAACGGCCGGTGATGGGCGTCAGCTCCACCCGGCAATGGTCGCCGCAGCGCTCCAGTACGCGCCAGAAGGTCAGGGCATGCTTGCCCTGCTCATGGTCGACCACATGGCGTGGCTTGGTGGGCGGATCGTAGCGCAGCGGCAGGTCGATGCTGCCACTGTCGAGCGTCGGCTGGCCCCAGCACAGTGCGGTATAGGCTTTCTCCGTCTCGCGGTCGTGGAACTGGCGCGACAGCTCGCGGTGACTGTCGGCATCGCGGGCCAGGAGAATGATCCCGGAGGTTTCCCAGTCCAGGCGATGGACGATCAGCGCGTCGGGATAGCCGTTTTCCTGCAGGCGGGTGATCAGGCAGTCCTTGTTGTCCTCGGCACGGCCCGGCACCGACAGCAGCAGGGTCGGCTTGTTGATCACCAGGATGGCGGCGTCTTCGAAGAGGATCTGGATGTTCGACAGCGGCATGTTCAGCGGTTCTCTGTAAAGCACTGTGGGAGCGGGCTTGCCCGCGAAGAAGCCCGGTAAAAGTGCCAGGGTGATGGCGCCTGTACCGGGCTTTTCGCGGGCAAGCCCGCTCCCACAGGGGATCGCGGTGTGGCAGGGGATCCTGTCAGCGATCCGGCAAGGTGATGTTCAGTTCCAGAATCGAGCAGCTGCCCTGGTTTTCCAGCTCGATATGCACGTCATCGTTGCCGATATTCACATACTTGCGGATCACTTCGAGCAGTTCTTTCTGCAGCGCCGGCAGGTAGTCCGGTTCGCTGCGCTGGCCGCGCTCATGCGCCACGATGATCTGTAGACGCTCTTTCGCTACCGACGCACTGGTCTGTTTCTGTCTGCCACGAAAGAAGTCAAAAAGGTTCATGGTTTATTTGCCTCCAAACAGGCGCGCGAAGAATCCTTGCTTCGGCACTTCGATGAAGCGCAGAGGCTTCTCTTTACCCAGCAGGCGGTCGACGGTATCGCTGTAGGCCTGGCCGGCGTCGCTCTGGTCGTCGAGGATGACCGGGATACCCTGGTTGGATGCCTTGAGGACCGCTTGCGACTCGGGAATGACGCCCTTGAGCTTGATCGCGAGGATCTCTTCGACGTCGGCGATGCTGAGCATTTCGCCCTTTTCCACGCGCTCGGGGTGGTAGCGGGTGATCAGCAGGTGTTCCTTGATCGGCTCTTCGCCGTTTTCGGAGCGGCGCGACTTGCTCGACAGAATGCCCAGCATGCGGTCGGAGTCACGAACCGAGGAGACTTCCGGGTTGGTCACGACGATGGCTTCGTCGGCGAAGTACATCGCCAGGTGCGCGCCTTTCTCGATACCGGCCGGGGAGTCGCAGATGACGTAGTCGAACTGCTCCTTGAGCTCCATCAGGACCTTTTCGACGCCTTCCTGGGTCAGGGCGTCCTTGTCGCGGGTCTGGCTGGCGGCCAGCACGAACAGGTTCTCAAGGCGCTTGTCCTTGATCAGGGCCTGCTGCAGGTTGGCTTCGCCGTTGACCACGTTGACGAAGTCGTACACCACGCGGCGTTCGCAGCCCATGATCAGGTCGAGGTTACGCAGGCCGACGTCGAAGTCGACGATCACAGTCTTGTGCCCGCGCAATGCGAGGCCGGTACCGATGGCGGCGCTGGTGGTGGTCTTGCCCACACCCCCCTTGCCGGAAGTAACCACGAGAATCTTGGCCAAGGTGTTTCACCCCTAAATAAACGGGACCCGAAGTCCCAGCAAATGCAAAAAAGGCAACGGTGGAAAAGTTGCTCTTAAAATGGCGGCAGTATCCGTTAAAGACGGGTGATGTTCAACACGTCGCCGACCAGGCTCACCTGCACGCCCGAACCCCACAGCGGGTCGCGGCGCAGGTCTTCGCAGACCTTGTACTGACCGGCGATGGAGACCATCTCGGCAGTCATCTGCTGACAGAAGATCCTGGCCCGGGTGTTGCCCTTGATACCGGCCAGTGCGCGGCCACGCATGGCGCCGTACACATGGATATTGCCATCGGCGAGAAGTTCCGCACCCGGGCTCACCGAGGCGGTCACCACCAGATCGCCGCCCTGAGCATAGATCTGCTGGCCGCCACGTACAGGACTGGTGATGATGCGGGTCGGGCGAACCTCGGGTTCGGCGGCCACAGCGGGTGCCGGAGCGGGCTCGACTTTCTTCACTTCCGGCTCAGGTTCCAGCGGGCGTTCGCGGGCGCCGGAGGGCGGCAGGACCGGCAGGTCGATGGCGATCGCTGCGGCGATGTCCTCGATCCGGCTGGCGCGGATCGCCAGGGTGCGCAGGCCATGGTGACGGCAGATGCGCATCAGCCCTGGCAGGTCGATGGCGCCTTCGTCGGGCGGCAGCTTGTCCAGGGCCAGCACCAGCGGTGTGTTGCTGAAGAAATTGGGGGCCTGCGCCACTTTCGCCGCCAGTTGGCGGTCGAGGGCTTCGAGGTCGTTGCGCGCCAGCTCCAGCACAGTGATGGCGAGCATGCTGCCCTTGAGCTGGAACACGGTGGCGGAGTCGGGTGTCTGGTTGAGGCTCATGGTCTGCATAGACGACTTGTTGCGAAAAAAGTGCCCTGACTTATAACGATAAGACCGATTGGCCGCAACCTGCGGCCAAAGGTTGTAGAATGCCAGGCCTTTGTCTTACCGGAAGCTTCAATGGATCGTCCGCGTTTTCGTCCCTACTTCCTCCATCCGCGTTTCTGGGGCCTGTGGCTCGGCCTGGGCCTGCTGTGGCTGGTCGTGCAGTTGCCTTACCGAGCCTTGCTGCGGCTCGGCAGCGCCCTGGGCGCCGTGATGTATCGCCTGGCCGGCGAGCGTCGGCGTATTGCCGCGCGCAATCTGGAGCTGTGTTTCCCGGCACTGTCCGGCGACGAACGGCAGCGCCTGCTGAAGGAAAACTTCGCCTCCACCGGCATCGCCTTCTTTGAAATGGCCATGAGCTGGTGGTGGCCCAAAGCCAGGCTTGCCCGCCTGGCGCACATCGAAGGTCTGGAGCACCTGCAGGCAGCCCAGCGTGACGGCCAGGGCGCCATCCTCATGGCGGTGCATTTCACCACGCTGGAGATCGGCGCGGCCCTGCTTGGGCAGGAGCACACCATCGATGGCATGTACCGCGAGCACGGCAACCCGGTGTTCGACTTCATCCAGCGGCGCGGTCGCGAGCGGCACAATCTCGACTCCCTGGCGGTGGAACGCGAGGACGTGCGAGGCATGCTCAAGCTGCTGCGCGGCGGGCGGGCGATCTGGTACGCCCCGGACCAGGACTACGGCACCAAGCAGAGCCTGTTCGTGCCGCTGTTCGGCATTCCCGCCGCGACGGTGACTGCGACCACCAAGTTCGCCCGGCTGGGCAAGGCGAGGGTGATTCCGTTCACTCAGAAACGCCTGGAAGATGGCAGCGGCTATCGTCTGGTGGTGCATGCGCCACTCGAGGACTTCCCGGGGGAGAGCGAGGAGGCCGACTGTCTGCGCATTAACCAGTGGGTCGAGAGTGTGCTGCGCGAGTGCCCCGAGCAGTACCTGTGGGCGCACCGGCGCTTCAAGTCTCGGCCCGAAGGGGCGCCGCGGCTGTACGACAAGAAGAAGCGCTGATCCGGGGTAATGGCTGCAGGCCCTTTCGCGCCCCGACTTGCCCGCGAAGGGGCCGATCCTGACAAAACCGACAAACCAGGAAGGAACCGATGGCCCCACCCCCGACCACTGGCCTGATCCTCTCCGGCGGCGGCGCCCGCGCTGCCTACCAGGTCGGCGTGCTCGCCGGCATCGCCGAGCTGCTGCCAGCTGGCGCGCCCAACCCCTTCCCGGTCATCGTCGGCACCTCCGCCGGGGCCATCAACGCCGTGACCCTGGCCAGCGGTGCCACCCGCTTTGGCGATTCGGTGCAGCGCCTGACCCGCTTCTGGCAGAACTTTCGCAGCCACCTTGTGCTGCGCAGCGACTGGCCCGGGGTTGTGCGTCAGGCCAGCCGTTTCGTCAGCCATAGCCTGCTGGGTCTAGGTCGGCAGATGCCGGTGGCGCTGCTCGACAGCAGCCCGTTGCGAGCGCTGCTCAAGGCGCATCTGGACCTGGACGGCATCCACCATGCCCTGGCCAGCGAGCAACTGCGCGCGGTGGCCGTAACCGCCTTTGGCTACGAGTCCGGCCAGGCGGTGACCTTCTATCAAGGCGGCGAAGCGATCGAGCCCTGGCTGCGGCACCGGCGTATCGGTGTGCCCACCGCGCTGAGCGTCGAGCACCTGCTGGCCAGCTCGGCCATCCCGTTGCTGTTCGCCCCGGTGCGCCTGGGTGACGAGTACTTCGGTGACGGCGCGGTGCGTCAGTCTGCGCCGATCAGCCCGGCGTTGCACCTGGGTGCCAGCCGCGTACTTGTGGTGGGGGTCAGCGGTAACCCGCAGCGCCCCGCGCCGCCGATGCACAGTGCGCGGGTGTTCAGCGGGCAGCAGCCGAGCCTGGCGCAGATCGGTGGGCACATGCTCAACAGTACCTTCATCGACAGCCTCGAGGACGATATCGAGTTGTTGCAGCGCCTGAATCACCTGAGCCACCTGATGCCTGCACATCTGGACGCCCGCCGTCTGGGCCTGGCGCCGATCGAAGTCCTGGTGGTGGCGCCCAGCCAGCCGCTGGACGAGATCGCGGCACGTCATCGGCGCGAGTTGCCAGCGGCGTTGCGCCTGTTCCTGCGCGGGCCCGGAGCGACCAGGACCAGCGGGGCCGGTGTACTCAGCTACCTGTTGTTCGAGGCGAGCTACTGCAGTGAGCTGATCGAACTGGGGCGCAGCGATGCCCTGGCCAAGCGCCGGGAATTGCAGCAGTTTCTAGGGCTGGTGGGCTGAGGCCGCAGGGCGGCCCCGCCGCACTCACTCTGAAATCTGCAACTTGCGCGCCTGGGTATAGACGTAGCGCACCTTCTCGTACTCGAACGGCGAGTTGGTCTGGCCATAGCGGAAATTGGTGGTGTAGCGCCGGTCGATCGCGCGCAGCAGGAAGATTTCCGGGTGGTCGGTACTGACCTCGGCGACGTTGAGGAAATTCGCCTCGCGCTCGCCCACGTAGTCCACAACCAGGCCCGTGGTGTCGCGCAGGTTCGAGGGTCCGAGGATCGGCAGCATGATGTACGGGCCTTCCGGAACGCCATAGAAGCCCAGGGTCTGGCCGAAATCCTCGCTCTGGCGTGGCAGCCCCATCTTGGTCGCCGGATCCCACAACCCACCCACGCCGATGAGGGTGTTGAACATCAGGCGCGCAGTGATCTCCGCCGAGCGTTTGACCTTGAGCTGCAACACACTGTTGAACAGGTTGGGCACATCCCCCAGGTTGTTGAAGAAGTTGCTCACCCCGGTGCGCACGAAGTGCGGGGTGATGTAGCGGTAGCCATCGACCGCCGGCAGGAACACCCATTGGTCGAAGCGATAGTTGAAGTGGTAGATGCGCCGGTTCATCGATTCCAGCGGGTCGTAGACGTTCAACGCGGCCAGCGTGGAGCGTTCGAACTCGCGCTGGTCGAGGCCTGGGTTGAATTTCAGCTCGCGCAGCGGGTCGAGGAAACCGTCCGACTCCACGCTCGGCGTGTCGACCACATCGGCTTCGATCACGCTGGTACGCGGTGCGGTTTCTGCTGCCAGGGCACTGGTGCTGACGAGCAGGGCGAGGGCAAGTACGAGTCTGTCAGCCACGGAAGAACTCCAGCATGGCGTCGGCATTGACGCGGTAGTTGAGGTTGCCGCAATGGCCGCCGTGTGGATAAAGGGTCAGCCGGTCGCCAAACACCTTGCGCAGGAAACCGATGTCGCCGGGGCCGAGGATCACGTCGTCGGCGTTGTGCATCACGGCGATCTTCGGGCTGTCGCGCAGGTAGTCGGCCAAGGCGTACAGGCTGACCTGGTCGATCAGTTGCAGCAGGCTGTTGCCATCGGTGCGCGCACGCCACATGGGGATCACCTGCTCGGTCAGGTAGCAGTCGAAGTCGCATTGCAGGGCACGTTTGAAGAACGGTGTGAGGCTGCTGCCTTCGGTGATCGGGAACTTCGGCGGGATGATCAGGCCGCGGCGGTTGATCAGGTCGGAGGTGAAGGCGATGTCGGCTGCCGAGAAGCGGAACGAGGTGCCGATCAGCATGGCCATCTGTTCGTTGGACAGGTGCTGGCGTGATTTCTGGAAGTCGTAGAGCAGGGCGTCATTGAGGTCGATGTAGCCCTTGTCCTGGAAGTAGCGAGTGAGTTTTTCCAGCATCAGTTCGTAGAACGTGGTGCTGCGGTCGATGCCCTTGACCTGGGTCTGCACCAGTTTGTCGAGGTTGTTGATCGAGGTGTACAGGTTCACCGGCGGGTTGAGCAGCAGCACGCGCTTGAAGTTGAAGCTGCGCCGGGTTTCGTCCAGGTGGCTGACGAACGCGGCATCCAGGGCGCCGAGGCTGTAGCCGGTGAGGTAGAACTCGCTGACCGGCAGGCGCGGGTGCTGGGCGCGTACGGCTTGCATGACCCGATACAGGTCTTCGGCATCCTCGCGGCTTACGCCCGGTGTGGCGAAGCGTGAGGCGGCGCTCATGAAGTCCCAGCTGGTGGGAGAAGACAGCTGCACCACGTGGTAGCCCGCCTGGTAGAACAGTTTTTTCAGGTATTCGGCGATGGTACTGCTGTAGGGCGCGCCGGTGCCTGCGATGATGAACACCAGGGGCGCTTCTTGGTCCTGGCGTGCCAGGCGGTAGCGGAGTTTTTTCACCGGCCAGAAGTTGTCCGGCAGGGTGAATTCGCGCTCCGGGCGCAGGTTCAGGCTGTAGTCGGACTGGTTGATATCGTCGTCGCTGGGCAGCGTCGGGCGCTGGTCGGGCGGCGTAGTGGCAATGGTCGCCTCGAACGGATTGGTCAAGGGATAGCCGTAGGTGGCGGGGTCTATGTCCCGCGCGGAAGCGGCCGCAGCCAGAAACAGGCCGCACAGCAGGCCGACGAGGCGCAACGGTCGAAGCATGGAGAGTCCCCCGGGAGAACGGCAAGGCAATGTGGAGCTAGGACCATCGCGCCCAAGGCAAAGTTGCCTTGTGCGCTGTCCTTTATTGTTGCGGATGTTGCCGCGAAGTTGGCCGCTGCGGCAATGACCGCTTTCTCGACATTAGCCGAACCGAGCCATTTTGCCTTGCGCGGCAAGCCTGGGGGATTATCCTGAGCGCCGGTTACATTTTCTGGAGCTGTACATGATTCGTTCGTGGCCTGTCGTTGCCTTGCTGCTGTTTTTGCCGTTGTGGCTGGCGGCCAGTTATGGCGTGCGTTTCGGCCTGATGGAAGACGGGCAGTGGGTAGGCCTGTGCGCGGTGCCTGGCGAGCACTGGCAGTGCCAGGCGCGGTCGCTGCTGGGGTTGTGGATTCACTTCCAGGTGATCGGCTGGGTGGCGTTGGGGCTGGCCTTGCTGTGCCAGGTGCTGCCGGGACGGCTTGGTTGGTGGGGGGCGGTGCTGGCGCTGGTGGCCGGGGTGCCTGCGCTGGTGTTGTACACGGCCAGTCTGGCGGTGTTTGCGGTGGTTCTGGCGGGGTTGAGGTTGGTCAGGGTTTCCAGCTAGCAGGTTTTTGCGGGTGTTCTTTTCGCAGGCAAGCCCGCGGAAAGAACACCGCCGTCTCAAGCCCTGCGCAAACTGCGCCAAAGGGCAGCGACCATCAGCACACTGACCGCCAACCAGGCCCAGGCCTGATGGTTGTGCAGCCCTTCCTGATACAACTGCGGCGCAATCCCCGCGCCGATGATGAACGCCAGCAGCGCCACCTCGGCCCTGCGCGCCGCAACCGGCCGCAGCAGGTACACCAGGGCCGGCAGCAGCAGCGCTGCACTGGGGAAGCTGCGATAGCGCGGGTCGAAGACCATTGCCAGCATGCTCACCGCCGCTGCGAACCCCGCTGCCAGCAGCCACCAGCCTGCGCGAGCCTCGAGCCAGACGAACAACCGCTCGCGCCAGCCTTCGCGTCGGGCCAGGGCCAGCGCGGCATGGGCCAGTACCAGCAGGTTCAGGCCTGCCAGCCCTGCCGCCCACAGCCACTCGGCGGCAAAGCGTGCATTGGTGCGCATCAGCTCGCCCCACAGCCCCAGGCTGCCCGCGCCGACTGCCGCCAGCAGCGGCAGCAGCAATGCCGCACGGGCATGCGCCGGGCGCCCGGCCAGCCCCAGGGTCGCCAACACCAGCAAGGTGCTGACCAGCCACCACTGTGGCCACAGTGGCAGGTTGCTGACGGGCCCTTCGAGCACGCCTTTGTCCTGTCGATCAGCGTCGTACAGCCCCCAGTAACCGCCCACGGCGCCTTCGCTGGCGCGTTTCCAGGGCTGGTCGAACGCTTCGATCAGGTTGTAGCGCCAGCCGTTGGCCTCGGCCATCGCGACGAAGCCACGAATGAAGCGCGCCTCGTTGACCCGGCTTGGTTCTGCGGTCTCGCGTTGCCGGCCTTCGCTGGGCCAGCCGGTCTCGCCGATCATGACGTCCTTGGGCGCAAAGCGATTGCCGAACACCTGGCGCACCTCGGCGACATGCGCGAGGGCGTCCTCGATCCCGCGTGGATCGTCCTCCCAGTAGGGCAGCAGGTGGATGGTCAGGAAGTCCACCGCCGGCGCCACTTCCGGGTGCTGGAGCCAGAAGTCCCAGACATCGGCGTAAGTGACCGGGACCGTCACCTGGCGTTTCACCCGGGTGATCAGTTCGGCCAGGCGTTGGCCTGTGACTTCCTTGCGCAGCAGCGCTTCGTTGCCGACGATCACTGCGCTGACCACGTCCGGGTTGGCGTTGGCCGCCTCGATCAGCAGCGCGACCTCCTTGTCGGTATCCACCGGGTTGGCGTTGACCCAGGCACCGAGCATCACCTTCAGGCCGTGCTTGCGCGCCAGCGCCGGAATCGCCTCCAGCCCGGTCATCGAATAGGTGCGGATGCACTGGAAACGCTCGGCCAGCAATGCCAGGTCGGCGTCCATGCGCGCAGGGCGCAGGCGAAACGGCTGGTCGAAGGGTGATTGGTCCTTGTCGAAGGGGGTGTAGGAAGCGCACTGCAACTTGTGCGTCGGGCTGGCCGCATCGGGCAGGCGCACCGGCTTGCCCAGTCCATACCAGAGTGCACCGAGACCGAGCACGGCGAACAGGCAGGTGATCAGGTAGAGGAGGGTGGTGCGGGGCGTGCTTGGCATCGAGCGGTCCATCGTCTGGCGCGGGTCATCGGTTCAGAGTCGCTGATAGTAGCCCGGCGCCAACAGTTTGGCATGCAAGGATCGCGCAGAACCCTGCGCGTGGATGACGCTAATGGCCAAGTGCTGTCGCTTATCGTTGGGTAAAGGTCGCTGACGGAGCAGGTCGCACTGTGTTGCAGGTTGATGATGCAATCTCCAAGACCTGACGAGGGGATGCTTTGATGGCGACTACTACAAGAATGCGACGTTTCCTGGGCGTGACTGGCGCCCTGGTCTTGACCATGGGTGCTGCACAGGCCATGGCCAAGGAAGTAAGCATCGGTTACGTGGACGGTTGGGCCGATAGTGTCGCGACCACCAACGTGGCTGCCGAAGTGATCAAGCAGAAACTTGGCTACGACGTGAAGCTGCAGGCGGTGGCCACCGGTATCATGTGGCAGGGGGTGGCGACCGGCAAGCTCGACGCCATGCTCTCGGCCTGGCTGCCGGTGACCCACGGCGAGTACTGGAGCAAGAACAAGGATAACGTGGTCGACTTCGGCCCGAACTTCAAGGATGCCAAGATCGGCCTGATCGTGCCTGAGTACGTCAAGGCCAACAGCATTGCCGATCTCAAGACCGATAGCAGCTTCAAGCAGAAGATCGTGGGTATCGACGCAGGCTCCGGGGTGATGCTCAAGACCGAGCAGGCGATCAAGGACTATGACCTCACCGGCTACAAGCTGACGGCAAGTTCAGGCGCAGCGATGACGGCGGAACTTGGCCGCTCCTATGCCAAGCAGCAGTCGATCGCGGTGACCGGCTGGGTGCCGCACTGGATGTTCGCCAAATGGAAGCTCAAGTTCCTCGAAGATCCGAAAGGCGTCTATGGCGCGGCGGAAACCGTCAACAGTATTGGCAGCAAGGAGTTGGCGAGCAAGGCGCCGGAAGTGGCCGAGTTCCTCAAGAAGTTCCAGTGGCAGTCCAAGGACGAGATTGGCGAGGTGATGCTGGCCATTCAGGAGGGCGCCAAGCCTGAAGCGGCGGCCAAGGACTGGGTGGCCAAGCATCCGGAGCGGGTCAAGGAGTGGACGGGTAAATAACCGATAGGGTCTTTATGAAAAGCCTTGAGACGAAGGTCAGGCAAGGCGAAAACAGCCGAGGAACGGTCGGAGTCGCGCTCGACTTTACGGGTTGTAAATGAGCATTCCGACCGGGCTGGCGCACCAGGCTGTTTTCAACGCAGCATCACCGAGTATCAAGGTTTTTCATACAGAGCCTAGGGCCAGTGGGTACTTTTCGCGGGTAAACCCGCTCCCACAAAGTGCGCATTGGCCCTGACTTTGTTACCCAAACGGTAAAAGACTGTTGCATCTAAGACTAAGGTCGTCTGGTTGGCGTCCACCGGCAGCATAAAGTTAAGGCGGGTTCTCCCCTTACTGTGTTGCTGCTAGGACAAAAACAATGAACGACAGCATCTACCGATCGATACAAGAAAGTCCGCGCTTCAAGGAGCTGGTCACCAAACGTGAACGTTTCGCCTGGCTCCTTTCGGCGATCATGCTCGGCCTCTACTGCGGCTTCATCCTGCTCATCGCCTATGGCCCGCAGATTCTCGGCGCCAAGCTCAGCCCCGGCTCGTCCATCACCTGGGGCATTCCCCTGGGGGTAGGCCTGATCCTCTCGGCCTTCGTCCTCACCGCCATCTACGTGCGTCGTGCCAACGGTGAATTCGATGAGCTGAACAAGGCGATCCTGAAGGAGGCGCAGCAATGATTCGTCACGCCAAAACCCTGGCCGTACTGGCCTGCGGTGCCTTTGCACCCGCCGTGTGGGCTGCCGATGCAATCAGCGGCGCGGTGCAGAAACAGCCGTTGAACATGTCGGCGATCATCATGTTCCTGGCCTTTGTCTGCTTCACCCTGGGGATCACCTACTGGGCCTCCAAGCGCAACAAGTCGGCGTCGGATTACTACGCGGCGGGCGGGCGCATCACCGGTTTCCAGAACGGCCTGGCAATTGCCGGTGACTACATGTCGGCGGCCTCTTTCCTGGGGATTTCCGCCCTGGTGTTCACCTCCGGCTACGATGGCCTGATCTACTCGATCGGTTTCCTTGTCGGCTGGCCGATCATCCTGTTCCTGATCGCCGAGCGCCTGCGCAACCTGGGCAAGTACACCTTCGCCGACGTCGCCTCCTATCGCCTCGGTCAGAAAGAGATCCGCACCCTGTCGGCCTCGGGCTCGCTGGTGGTGGTGGCCTTCTACCTGATCGCGCAGATGGTCGGTGCCGGCAAGTTGATCGAGCTGCTGTTCGGCCTGGACTATCACGTCGCGGTGATCCTGGTCGGCATCCTGATGTGCCTGTACGTGCTGTTCGGTGGCATGCTGGCCACGACCTGGGTGCAGATCATCAAGGCCGTGCTGCTGCTCTCCGGTGCCAGCTTCATGGCGCTGATGGTGATGAAGCACGTGGGCTTCGACTTCAACACCCTGTTCTCCGAGGCCATCAAGGTACATGCCAAGGGCGAAGCGATCATGAGCCCGGGCGGCCTGGTCAAGGACCCGATCTCGGCCTTCTCGCTGGGCCTGGCGCTGATGTTCGGCACCGCGGGCCTGCCGCACATCCTGATGCGCTTCTTCACCGTCAGCGACGCCAAGGAAGCGCGCAAGAGCGTGCTGTATGCCACCGGTTTCATCGGTTACTTCTACATCCTGACCTTCATCATCGGCTTCGGCGCCATCCTGCTGGTCAGCACCAACCCCGACTTCAAGGACGCCGCTGGCGCCCTGCTGGGCGGTAACAACATGGCGGCGGTGCACCTGGCCGATGCCGTGGGTGGCAGTATCTTCCTCGGCTTCATCTCGGCGGTGGCCTTCGCCACCATCCTCGCCGTGGTGGCCGGCCTCACCCTGGCAGGCGCTTCGGCGGTTTCCCACGACCTGTACGCCAGCGTCTGGCGCAAGGGCAAGGCCAACGACAAGGACGAGATCCGCGTGTCGAAGATCACCACCGTCGCCCTGGGCGTCCTGGCGATCGGCCTGGGTATCTTGTTCGAGAAGCAGAACATCGCCTTCATGGTTGGCCTGGCCTTCTCCATCGCCGCAAGCTGCAACTTCCCGGTACTGCTGCTCTCGATGTACTGGAAGAAGCTGACCACCCGCGGCGCCATGATCGGCGGCTGGATGGGCCTGATCAGCGCGGTTGGCCTGATGATCCTCGGCCCGACCATCTGGGTGCAGATCCTCGGTCACGAAAAAGCCATCTATCCGTACGAGTACCCGGCGCTGTTCTCCATGATCATCGCCTTCGCGGGTATCTGGTTCTTCTCGGTCACCGACAAGTCCAAGGCTGCCGATGACGAACGTGCACTGTTCTACCCGCAGTTCGTTCGCTCGCAGACCGGCCTGGGTGCCAGTGGTGCGGTTTCCCACTGATCGTTGATGCCGAGTACGACGCCCCGCCTGCCGGGGCGTCGTCGTTTCTGGCTGATGGCATTTTCCTATCCCTGGGAAATTTCCCAAGCTCGCTGGGAAGGGTCTGAGTTAATGCGTCGATTACTCCGCGAATAATGGGCCAGGTGACGCAGTCAAGCGTTATTCCGCCTCATTACTTCAAGGAGATTTCCTCATGAAACGTCTGTTCATGACCCTGCCCCTCGCGCTGTTCACCGCCGCATCGGCATATGCCGTCGACCCTATCGAAAAGCAGGTCCAGGTCACCGCGCAGGTGCCTACCGATGCCTTCTTCGTCGAGCCGGTGGGCGGCAACTGGATGAACGACCCGCAGGAACTGGCCTGGAACTCGTTCCGCAGCGAACTGCAGCCGATCCGCAAGCAGTTGCAGGTCAAGAGCACCGTCGGGCCGATCACCGCCTACCTGGTGTCGCCGGCGACGGTCAGCGACGGGGTGAACAGCATCGGCCTGGATGTGTCGGTGGCCGGCACCACGCTCAGCACCACCTCCACCGAAGTCATCAGCGCGGCCCAGGCGGCGCCGGGTGCGGTGGTCGGTTTCGAGATCGCGGCTCAAGCCGCGCCAGCCGGCGGCTATGTGCCCGGCAGCTACCAGGGGCTGGTGAGCATGATGTTCGAAACCGCCATCCCCTGATTCGCCCACTCCCTGCTTCCCATTGCCCGTTGCCGCCTCTGTCTGCTGCTTGTCAGGGCCGGGCGGGCATTGTCTGCCATGATGCCTATGTCAATCTTTCAGCCTATCCCTGTCGCGCTCCGCCATTGCCTGCTCGTGGGCGCCTGCATCGCCTTGATGCCCCGGGTCGGCCTTGCTGCCACTGCGACCCTGGGGCGGGTCGAGGGTTTGCCCCGCGAGTTCGAGGGGCATTTCTTCGATGTGCCGCTGGCGGTGCGGGTGGACCTGGACGGCCGCTACCTGGGTGACGCCCTGGTGGTACTGGGGCGTGACGAGCAGGTGCAACTGCTCGAGTTCACCGAGACCGACGAGAGCCGCGAGCCCGAAAGCCTGCGCCAGCGCTGGCAAGAGCGTCTGGCACGACCGCGACCGCTGGGCGATTGTCTGCAGGATTGTCCCGACGGGCTTCAGGCCGTGCACTACAGCCTGGTCAACTCGCAGTTGTCTTTGCTCACCCTGCAGGCCGAAAGCGCCGGGCAGGCACCTCGCTTTCATCGACCGCCAGAGCAGGGAAGCACAGGCCTGCTGCTGCGCAATCAGCTCAATCTGGTCGGTGATGGACGCGGCGGCACGGGGCGCTTTGCATTACAAGGCCAGGGCAGCATCGGCCACTGGACCGCCCTGGCCGACGGACAACTCGACCGTGGCAGCGAGGCCGACGCCTCGACCCGCTATCACGTCGAGCAGCTATATGCCGAACGCCTGGTCGAAGATCACTTCTACCGGCTCGGCTACTTCACCCCGAGCGCCCAGGGCCTGACGCGCCAGCCAAGGCTGAACGGGGCCAGCGCCGACACCACGCTGGGGGTGATGTTCGGCAGCAGCGATGGGTTGACCCTGGACACCGGCATGCCCAGCGCCACCCCGATCTACGTCACCCCTGACCGGCCGGCGATCGTCGAGATCTACCGCAACGGTGTGCTGATCAACAGCCAGCCTGTGCAGCCTGGCTTGCAGACCCTGGACACTCGTGTGCTGCCCGGTGGCATCTACGAGGTCGAGGTGCGTCTGGTCGAGGATGGCCAGGTCACCTCGCGCGACCAGGCATTCATCTACAAACCCAGCAACTGGAGCAGCCGCGGCGGACGTTGGCGCTACAACGTCTACCTGGGACGACAGAGCAGCGTGCTGAGCAACTGGTCACGCGAGCATGACGACAGCCTCAGTGGCGGCGTCCTGGCCAACTACCTCTTGCATCCACGCGCAGTGGTGGGGGTTTCCGTGCAGCAGATCGATGAGCAGCAGCAGTTCGGCACCTCGCTGGACTGGGATGTGCACGAGCGCTTCAAGCTGTATGGCAACCTCTATCAGGCCCGGGGCTATGGCAACGGCTACGACCTGCAGGCCGTCGGCAACTTCGAGCGCACCTCCCTGGTGGCCAGCCACAGCCGCTCCTGGCTCGCCCCCGAGACGACCACCCAGCGCCCTCATGCGGCGCAGTCGACCCGGCAGACCTCGGTGTCGCTGAGCCAGCGCCTGGACCCGCGCCACACTGCCAATCTGCGGCTGTCGCACAGCCGCGGAGGCAGCGAGGGCGTGGGCTTGGACCTGGGGTGGTCGTACTACGGGCGGCTGTTCGGCTCCGATGCCAACTGGCGGCTGTCGGTGTTCGACCGTCCCGGTACGCTGGCCACCGGCGAGTCACGCAGCCGCGGGGTCAACCTGGCCTTGAGCATGAGCCTGGGAGGCGGCAAGGGGCGGCGTTTGTCGGCGACCGTCGGCACCCGCACGTCTCGCGACGGCGGGCGCGACGTCAACACCTCGCTGGCCTACCAGCAAGACCTCGAGCTCGGGCCGCTGCGCAGTGTCGGTGCAACGATGAGTGCCGACCGCTATGGCGTGGGGCTCGGCGGCGATACCCAGTTCGAAAGTGAGGTGATGCATGGCGATGCCTACGTGCAGCAATCCTCCTACAACGGCGAGTTCAGTGGTGGGGTGAACCTGGAGAGCCTGCTCGCGCTTGGGGGCGGCAAAGTCGCCCTGAGCGGCCAGTACCTGCCGCATCAGGCGGGCCTGATCGTCGACGTCGACAGTGACTTGCCCGACCTGAAACTGCACGCCGACGACCCCAATGGCACCACGTCACTCCTGCGCCCCGGGCGTAACGTGATACCGGTCGCGGCCTACAAGCCTGGCAGCGTGCAGTTCGATTTCGACGGTGTCGACGCGACGGCGGCGCTGATCCAGCCCGCCAGCCTGGATTACCACCTCAACCGAGGGGGTATCGCTTATCGCCAGTTGCGGGTGATGCGCACGGTCATGGTGCTGGGGCGGTTGTTCGACGACAAGGGCCAGCCTCTGCGTGGCGCGCAGGTGATCAATGACGCCAGCCGCAGTGTCACCGAAGTCGATGGTTTCTTCGCTGTGGAAATGAGCGAGTCGACACCGACCCTCGAAGTGCGTCTCAAGGGGGCCGCGGTCTGTCTGCTGGCGCTGGACACCTCGCGGCTGGTACGTGAAGGCGACGTATTGCTGGCTGGCGACCAGCAGTGCCGGCGTGGCGAGCTGGCAGGCGAGAGCAGGGCGGGCATGGATACAGGCAGTTGAAGGGAAGAGCAGTTTTTCCTGCTTTTTGTAGGAGGTTTCTCATCACGTTTTGGGAAGTGTCGTTCGCATCGCTGCATGGCCACGTGATCGACGCCCCCCTAATATCCTATTGAATATATGGAGATTTATCGCATGGGTATCCGTAGCCTGATGGCCCTGCTGCTGGCGCTGCCGCTGTCACTTCACGCGGCCCCCGAACTGAATATCGGTGGCCTCTACGACTACCTCGAAGGTGATCGCAGCACCCTGCTGAAACGGGTGCGCAATGGTGGCGATACCACCGCCTTCGTCAAGATCAGCGTTGTGGAGCTGGTGTACGACGCCGACGGTCAAGCCCGTGAAGTCGCGACCGATGGATTGGCGCTCGAGCAGCGAGGGCTGGTGGTCAGCCCCGCGCGGCTGATCGTGCCGGCTGGTGGAATGCAGGCTGTGCGCCTGCTCTATCGCGGCCCGCGAGACCAGGAGCGCTATTACCGCCTGCGCTTTTTACCGGTGCTGCCTGAGCGCGGCGATGACTTTGCCGTCGATGAACAACAGGCGCGCAGCTACCGTGAGCACTTGCAGGCCGGGGTCAACCTGCTGGCCGGTTACGGCTCGCTGCTGTTCGTACGTCCGCAGCAGCCACGCTTCGATACCCGGATCCGCCGCCAGGGTGGTCAACTGGAGGTGACCAACGCCGGCAACGCCAGTGTGGTCCTGGATCGTTTCCGTCAATGCCACGCGTCGGCGCAGACCTGTGACGCGGCCACCAAGCATCACTTGTTGCCGGGGCGTAGCCGACAATTCAATGGCCATGTGGAAAAGGAACATCGCTTCGACCTGCATGAAGGGGCCGAACGCCGCGATGTCGTGGTGGAAGGATGAGCCGCCTTGCAGGACGCGGTCGCCTTGCGCATGTCGGTGGCACCTGGCTATGGCTCATGCTGCTCGTCGCACCGGTGGTCCCTGCCCTGGAGGTGACCTTGACTGCAAAATACCAGGGCGGTGGGTCGGGACGGTTCGAGAATACTACGCCGCCTGGAGGGCTCTGCCAGAGCTGGGGTTCGACTTGCCGTAACCAGATGACCGTCACCCTGCCTATCACCTATACCAAGACCACGATCCGGACAGCTTCGGATGTGCGCGATACCTTTTTCGTCAAGGTTCCTGCTCGACGGGAAATCGAGGTGCGCTCGGACGACGGGCTCGAATCCCGGCGCATGGTGTTCGAATGGACCGCGCTCAGCCAGCGCGTGCTCGGCGCGAATCTCAATCGACATACGCTTTATCAGGCCACGCCGGAGGGCGGCTGCAGCAGTATCGGCAGCGTATCGCAGTTCCGTCCGGCCCTCGTCTCCTACCTCTGGCGCATCGGCGATCCGATCTCGCCGGGTGCCTGCACTGCAGATGGTGGTTACGCTGCTGCGGGCTTCAGCCAGAACCTCGACGTACAGGAAACCAGCGTCGCCTTCCAACTCGACCTGCCACCGCCTTACCGCCTGCGTTCTGGCACCTATCGAGGCTCCACCACCTACCGCATCGGCCCGGGCATGGACTTCGACTTCGGAAATGGGGTGTCGGCGCTCAGCGGCGATACCCTGACCGTCAATTTCGAACTGGATGTGCAGCATGCCTTCGTGTTCGAGTTTCCCCCAGGCTCCGACCGTGCCGTGCTCGAGCCCCGGGGCGGCTGGCAGGCATGGCTGGGCGGTGGTCGGGTTCCACAGCGGCTTTATCGCGACCTGCCTTTTCGGGTGTGGTCGACCGGCCCGTTCAAGGTCTACAAGCTGTGCCAGTACGACAGTGGTACGCAGTGCGCGATCCGAGATGCCGCCAGCCATCAGGCCGACCTGGGAGTGGCACTCAGCCTGCCTGGCGGGATCCAGCATGGGGGCGGCGCGGTGCAGCGACTGCCGCTACCCACGGGGCGCGCCATGGCAGTGCAGTTCGAATCGGTACAGCCGGTGGCGAACCGCCCCGGGCAGTTGCACTTCGCCATCGAATCCGATCAGGTACGCGGCATGCTGGCCAATGCCGGAAGCACCTACACTGGCCTGGTTACCGTCGTTTTCGATGCCGAGTTGTAGTCCATGGACATGACGAGCGAGGAACGAGCATGAGCAGGGTACTGGTGGTCGACGACCACCCTTTCATCCGCTCGACCGTGTGCATGCTGTTGCGCCAGGAACGGCTGGAGGTCGTCGGGCAGGCGGACAATGGTATCGATGCACTGCGGTTGATGCGTCAGGAACCGGTGGACCTGGTGATCCTGGACATCACCATGCCGGGCCTGGATGGCCTGGAGGTGATCGCCCGGATGCGCAGCCTGGAGCACCCGGCCAAGTCGCTGATCCTCACCTCGCAACTGGCCGAGGCCTATTCGCTGCGTTGCATGCAGGCCGGCGCTGCGGGCTACGTGTCCAAGACCGATGATCTTGGCGAACTGAACAAGGCGGTGCGCGCGGTGCTTTCCGGTTACACCTACTTTCCGCAGGTGACGCTCAGCTCGGTGCACCGGCAGGATCTCAAGGCCAGCGAGGCACAGTGCATCGCCAGCCTCACCGACCGTGAACTGATGGTTCTGCAGCAGTTGGCCAGGGGCTTGAGCAACAAGGCAATTGGCGATGCGATGTTGCTGAGCAACAAGACCATCAGCACCTACAAGAGCCGTCTGCTGGAAAAGCTGCGGGTCCGTTCGCTCATCGATCTCGCGGATTTCGCCCGCCGCAACCTGCTGATCTAGAGCTGTCCAGTGCTCGGGCGAGCCCTGTCGCTGGCGCTGCTGTTGTGCCTGATCGCCCCGCCGGTGGCGGCTGCCACCCAGTTGCATTCGTGGGTTGTCCTAGAGGGGCCGACCATCGAGCCGACGCAAGACGCCCTGCGCTGGTTGTGGGAGCGAGGTCGGTTGCGCCTGGGTATCGTCGAACGACACGATCCCCCTTTCGACCTGCTGGGCACTGGCCAGACCTATGAGGGTATCACTGCCGACTACGCCAGCCTGGTGGCGGCGCGTTTGCGCCTGCCGGTCGAGGTGCAGGTGTTTGCCTCGCAGGATGAAGCCTTTGCAGCGTTGCGTGATGCACGCGTCGACCTGGTCGGCTCGGTGACTGCACGCCAGGCCCAGGATGCGGGGCTGCGCTTGTCGCACCCCTATGCCGAGGATCGGCCCATGCTGATGGCGGCTCGGCCGACCAGCGTACCTGGTCCAGGGCATGAGCCCGGTATGCGCCTGGCCATGGTTGAAGGTTATCGCCCACTGGAGCAGGTTCTGGCGGTCTACCCGCTGGCGCAGGTCCAGTGGCATGCCTCGCCGTTCAGTGCCATGGCCGCGCTGGTACTGGGCCAGGCCGATGTGTACATCGGGGATGGCCTCAAAGGGCGCTACCTGCTGGGGCGCAGTCAGCTGTTCGGGGTCGAGGCGGTCGGTCACGCAGACCTGGATTCACAGGCGATCGGTTTTGCCATGCTCGACTCGACCGGACCGCTGGCGGCCCTGGTCGATGACGCCCTCGCCAGCCTTGGCGAGCCCCAGCATGAGCAGATCCGCCGACGCTGGAGCCCTTTGGTAATGGCGGCCTACGATCCTGCGGCCTTGCAGTTGAGCACTTCCGAGCAGCGCTGGATCGCTGACAATCCTGTGGTCAAGGTGGTGCTGGACGAACAGTTGCTACCCCTGAGCTATCGCGATGCCAAGATGGGGCTGCAGGGGCTTAGCCTGGACATCCTGCAATGGGTCAGCCAGCGCACCGGGTTGCGTTTCGAGGTGCAGGGCACAGGCACTATCGAGCAGATGATCGAGTGGGTACGTCAAGGGCGTGCGCAAGTGATTGCCGGTTTGGCCTACAGCCCGCAACGGGCCCGCGAGCTGAGTTTCAGTCGGGCTTACCTGAGTGCGTCAAGGGTGCTGGTGACACGTGAAGACGCCCCCGGCCCCGCGAGCCTGGCCGGGCTGGAGGGGCACCGACTTGGCGTGATCCTGGGCAGTGCCGTGCCGGACCTCCTGGCCCAGCGCTACCCGCGTATCCGCTTGCAAGCCTATGACGGGGCGCTGGAGGCCCTGCACGCGGTCGCCCGCGGCCAGGTGAGCGCGGCGGTGCTGACCTACGACGATGCGCGGCCGATGATCGCTCGATGGTACCCGGGGCGGGTGAAGATCGCGGCCAGCGTATCCTTGCCACCGGCTCACTTTGCGTTGGCCACGGCGCGCGGCGAGCAGGAGTTGCAGAGCATCCTGAACAAGGCTCTGCTCAGCCTCTCCCCACAGGAAACCGATGCCCTGGTGCGCCGCTGGCGCAACCCGCTGATCGTGGGGGACGGGGTCTGGTCACGCTATCGTGGCAAGATCCTGGGAGGCTTCGCGGCGGCCTTGGGCCTGCTGTTGCTGGCGCTGGTATGGATCCGTTACCTGCGCCGTCTGCAGCGAGAGGCGGCACGGGCGCGCCGCGAGGCTGAGGCGGCGAACCAGGCCAAGACGGATTTTCTCACCACCATGAGCCATGAAATCCGCACCCCGCTGCACGCCGTGCTGGGCATGCTTGAACTGGCCCAGCGCAAGGCGGGCCAAGGTGTCCTCGACCGCATGGCCATCGAGGTGGCCACCGATGCCGCACGCGGCCTGCTTGAGCTGGTCGGTGACATTCTCGATGTCAGCCGGATCGAAGCCGGACGTTTGCAACTGGCGCCGCAGCGGGTCGTGCTGGGTGAGCAGGTGGCCAGCGTGGTTCAGTTGTTCGAAGAGCAGGCGCGGGCCAAGGGGCTGGTGTTGGAGCTGGACATGCGCGGTGCACAGGCGTGCGAGGTCATGCTCGACCCTCTGCGCTTCAAGCAGATCCTCGCCAACGTCCTGAGCAATGCGATCAAGTTCACTGGGGAGGGCCATGTCCGGGTTGATTTGCAGGCGCGTGCGCAGGGGGCCAGGCTCACGGTCGAGCTGGTCGTGGAGGATACCGGGATCGGCATTGCCGCCGATGAATTGGCAGTTCTTGGCCAGCTCTTTCGCCAGGCCAGCAACCAGCGGCAATCGCCACGGCAGAGCGCCGGGCTGGGTTTGGCCATCAGTCGCAGCCTGTGCCAGATGATGGGGGGGCACCTGAGGCTGGACAGTGTGCTGGGGCAGGGAACACGCGTGTGCATCCACCTTGAGTTGCCCTTGCTGACCGCGCAGGAAGCTCGTGAGGGGCCGACCGTGCCCACAGCCATGGCGCACTTCGCCAGATTGCGGGTGCTGGTGGTCGATGACTATCCGGCCAACCGTCTGCTGCTGGCGCAGCAGCTCGATTACCTTGGCCATCAGGCCCGCGTCGCCGAAGATGGCACGCAGGCCTTGCGCTTGTGGCTCAAGGAGCATTTCGATGTGGTGATCAGCGATTGCAGCATGCCACGCCTCGGTGGGCAGGCGCTGGCGCGGGCAATCCGCGAACATGAGCGGCGCAGCGAGCGTCCGCGCTGCCGGGTCATCGGGCTCACGGCCAGCGCCCTGGCCGATGAGCGAAACCGTTGCCGGGCGGCGGGCATGGACGCTTGCCTGTTCAAACCGCTGGGGCTGCAAGACCTGGAGCGGGTGCTGACGGCCTGTCGTCCACCCTCGCGAGCGACCGCATGCGGGCAACCGATCCTGGACATGGCCCATTTGACGCGTCTGGTGGGCAAGGACCAGGCTGCGCTCAATGCCTTGCTGGCCGATTTGCGCAGCAGCAATCGCAGCGACCTCGAGCGTCTGCAGGCGTTCAGGCACCAGCCGCAGGCGCTTGCGCAACTGGCCCACCGGGTCAAGGGCGCTGCGCGCATCGTGCGCGCCCGCACCTTGGTGACGTTGTGCGAACGCCTCGAACGGACCTGCGCCGAGCCGTCCCCTGCACCGGTGAAATTGGGCGCAGATGTGCGCGCCTTGCGCACAGCGATGCAGCAACTGGATCGCCAGCTCGAGCGCCACGCCGCCGCTGGCGGCATGGCGGTGGCGTCATATCATCCCGAGCAACAACAGCACCAGCAGCACCACCAGTACAGCGCCGACGATGCCGGACGGGCCATAGCCCCAACTGCGCGAATGGGGGAAGACCGGTAAGCCACCGATCAGCAGCAGGATCAGAATGATGATGAGGATCGTGGTCATGGGCGAAGTCCTTGCGTGATTGAGGGGCAAGGGCCTGGAACTGCTGGCCTCTTGTAGATTCGGACTGGTGCCGCTTGGGAAAGATTCCATTGGTGTGCGGCTTCTTCGCAGGATCGATACTGACCAATGGGTCATGCCCATCCATTCACTATCCTGATGGACCCTGCCTGGCTGGCCGACGTTGATTAGACTCGGTTGCAATTCAGTCGGCACAAGGCCCGTCACCATGCAAAACCGCATCATGATCACAGGCGCAGGTTCCGGCCTGGGACGCGAGATCGCCCTGCGCTGGGCTCGAGAGGGTTGGCGCCTGGCGCTGGCCGATGTCAGCGATGCAGGCCTGCGCGAAACCCTGGAGCTGGTACGTACCGCAGGCGGCAGTGGTTTCGTGCAGCGTTGCGACGTGCGTGACTACAGCCAGCTCACCGCCCTGGCCCAAGCCTGCGAGGAGCAATTCGGCGGCATCGATGTGATCGTCAATAACGCAGGCGTCGCCTCGGGCGGGTTTTTCGCCGAGCTGTCGCTCGAGGATTGGGACTGGCAGATCGCAGTCAACCTGATGGGCGTGGTCAAGGGCTGCAAGGCGTTTCTGCCACTGCTCGAGCGCAGCAAGGGGCGCATCATCAACATCGCCTCGATGGCGGCGTTGATGCAAGGGCCGGGGATGAGCAACTACAACGTCGCCAAGGCCGGAGTGCTGGCGCTGTCGGAAAGCCTGCTGGTGGAGTTGCGCCAGCTAGAGGTGGGGGTGCATGTGGTGTGCCCGTCGTTCTTCCAGACCAATCTGCTCGACTCCTTCCGCGGGCCGAATCCTGCGATGAAGGCGCAGGTCGGCAAGCTGCTGGAGGGCTCTCCGATCACCGCTGCCGACATCGCCGACTACATCCATGCCCAGGTCGATGCCGGTGAGTTCCTGATCCTGCCGCACGAGGCCGGGCGCGACGCCTGGCGCCTGAAGTGCGAAGCCCCGCAGGTGTTGTATGACGAAATGGCCGCCATGGCGGTGAAGATGCGAGCCAAGGCGCGCTCGGGTCACTAGGTTTTTGTGGTGTCGGTCTGTAGGCGTTTTTACCTTGCTAGGTAGGTCCGGTCTTTTTCATGGGTGAATGATTGAATAGGCCGGAACCCCAGCGCAGGCTCGGGTTTTCCCTCGATCTGGAGGATCGGAGCATGCTGGTAATCGGACGCGAAATCGGCGAGGTCATCACCATCGGCGAGAACATCCGCATCAAGGTGATGGCCGTAGAAGGCGGGGTAGTGCGCTTCGGGATCAGTGCACCGCGTGAGGTGGTGGTGCACCGCTCGGAGATTCACAAGCGTATCAAGGAGCAGGAGCTGGAGCGCAGCACTTCGGCTTAGGGGCTGTCTGAAATGTGTCTGCGCGAAGGCCAGACAAGGCGAAACGGGGGGAGGAACGCCCGGGGTCGCGCACGACTGTACTGGAGTACATGAGCGTTCCGAGCCCCGTTTCAACGCAGTATGGGCGAGTGCAGATACATTTCAGGCAGACCCTAGTCCAGAAGCTCCCGTGGCACATCATGCTTGGCCAGTAACTGGCACTGCTGGCTTTCCAGATCGAAGAGAATGAACGCCTGGCCCTTGGCCAAGGCCTGGCGCACGCGCAGCACGCGGGTTTCCAGTGGGGTGTCGTCGCCGTTGTCGGTGCCGTCGCGGGTGACGAAGTCTTCGATCAGGCGGGTGAGGGTGTCGGCTTCGAGTTGGTCGTAGGGGATCAGCATGATGGCTATCGGGTTGGGCAGGTTGGGCTGCATGCTACTTGAAAGTGGGGCAGGGACGTTAATTGCCGGCGACGTCTGGGCGGGGTCACCCGCGTAGACGCCGCCGCCAGGTTCAGCTCTTGTTGCCCACCAGGCTATCCACCGCTGGCACCCGGGTATCGCTCTCCATTTGCGCATCATGCTCCAGTTGATGACTGAAGCGCTCCAGAGAAGTATTGGCCGGTTGCGAGTCGCTGGCGAACACGGGCGGGCTGAGCAGGTACGCCGACAACAGGCGACTCAGTGCAGCCAGGCTGTCGATGTGGGTGCGCTCGTAACCGTGAGTGGCGTCGCAACCGAACGCCACCAGCGCAGTGCGGATATCGTGCCCGGCCGTGACCGCCGAGTGGGCGTCGCTGAAGTAGTAGCGGAACAGGTCGCGGCGTACCGGCAACTCCTGGTCGCTCGCGAGCTTGAGCAGATGGCGGGACAGGTGGTAGTCGTACGGCCCTGAAGAGTCCTGCATCGCCACGCTTACCGCATGCTCGCTGGACGCCTGCCCCGGCGCCACCGGGGCGATGTCGATGCCGACGAACTCGCTGACATCCCAAGGCAGCGCGCCTGCGGCCCCGGACCCGGTTTCCTCGGTGATGGTGAACAGCGGATGGCAGTCGATCAGCGGTTGGCGGCCACTTTCCACCACAGCCTTGAGGGCTGCGAGCAATGCCGCCACGCCGGCTTTGTCGTCCAGGTGACGGGCGCTGATATGGCCGCTGTCGGTGAATTCCGGTAGCGGGTCGAAGGCGACGAAGTCACCGATGCCGATGCCCAGCGCCTCGCAATCGGCGCGGGTAGCGCAGTAAGCGTCCAGGCGCACCTCAACGTGTTCCCAACTGATCGGCATCTGGTCGATGGCGGTGTTGAAAGCGTGCCCGCTGGCCATCAACGGCAGCACGCTGCCGCGAAACACGCCGGTGTCGGTGAACACGCTGACCCGGCTGCCTTCGGCGAAGCGGCTGGACCAGTGCCCCACCGCCGACAGGGCCAGGCGGCCGTTGTCCTGCAACTGCCGCACGCTGGCGCCGATGGTGTCCAGGTGTGCCGAGACGGCGCGATCGGGCGAACTCTGACGGCCCTTGAGCGTGGCGCGGATGGTGCCACGGCGGGTCAGCTCGAAGGGGATGCCCAGTTCGTCCAGGCGCTCGGCTACGTAGCGCACGATGGTATCGGTGAAGCCGGTTGGACTGGGGATGGCAAGCATCTCCAGGAGGACGCGCTTGAGGTAGTCCAGGTCGGGTTCGGGGAGTCGTTCGGACATGGGTACTCCTTGGGGTCTTTGCTGGCTTTTTCGCGGGCAAGCCCATTCCACAAGGGCTTGCCCGCGAAAAGGCCAGCAGCGATTCAGGCCAGGGCCTGGCTATGCGGGAACAGCAGATCCACGAACCGCTCCGCAGTCGGCTGCGGTTCATGGTTGGCCAGCCCGGCCCGTTCGTTGGCTTCGATGATCACGTAGTCTGGCTGCTGCGCATCGCGCACCATCAGGTCCAGGCCCACCACCGGAATCTCCAGCGCCCGCGCAGCCCTCACCGCCGCATCGGCGAGCACCGGGTGCAACTGTTCGGTGACATCTTCCAGGGTGCCGCCCGTGTGCAGGTTTGCCGTGCGCCGCACCGCCAGGCGCTGGCCTGCGGGCAATACGTCTTCAAAGCCCAGCCCGCAGGCGCGCAGGGTGCGCTCGGTTTCCTCATCCATCGGGATGCGGCTTTCACCCCCGGTTGCGGCCTGGCGACGGCGGCTCTGGGCCTCGATCAGTGCCTTTATGGTGTGCTTGCCGTCGCCGATCACCTCGGCCGGATGGCGAATGGCGGCGGCCACCACCTCGAAGCCGATCACCAGGATGCGCAGGTCGAAACCGGCGTGGAAGCTCTCGAGCAGCACGCGGCTGTCGAAACGCCGGGCGTGCTCCACAGCCTGGCTGATCTCGTCGTATTCGGTGAGGTTGACCGCGACACCCTGGCCCTGCTCGCCATCCACCGGCTTGACCACCACGGCGCCATGCTCTTCGAGAAAGGCCAGGTTGTCGTCGGCGTTGCCCGCCAACTGCTGGGCAGGCACTTGCAGCCCGGCATCGTGCAGCACCTTGCGGGTCAGGCGCTTGTCCTGGCACAGGGTCATGGTCACGGCGCTGGTCAAGTCACTCAGTGATTCGCGACAGCGAATCCTGCGCCCGCCCAGGCTCAGGGTGAACAGCCCGGCGCTGGCGTCGTCCACCTGGACTTCGATACCACGGCGCAGGGCTTCGTTGACGATGATCCGCGCGTAGGGATTGAGCCCGGCTTCAGGGCCAGGGCCGAGGAACAGTTCCTGGTTGATGCCATTCCTGCGCTTGACGGCGAAGGTGGGCAGGTTGCGAAAGCCCAGCTTCTGGTAAAGCCGCTTGGCCTGGCGGTTGTCGTGCATCACCGACAGGTCGAGGTAAGCCAGGCCGCGGCTCATGAAGTGCTCCACCAGATGGCGCACCAGCACTTCGCCGACACCCGGACGGCTGCACTGCGGGGAGACGGCCAGGCACCACAGGCTGCTGCCGTGCTCGGGGTCGTCGAAAGCCTTGCTGTGGTTCAGCCCCATGACGCTGCCGATCACGGCGCCGGTGTCTTCGTCCTCGGCCATCCAGTACACCGGGCCGCCCAGATGGCGCGGGGTGAGCAGCTCGGGATTGACCGGCATCATGCCGCGCGCCTGGTACAGCGTGTTGATTGCTTGCCAGTCGCCTTCGGCCTGCGCGCGGCGGATGCGAAAGCCCCGGAACACGCGCTGCGCCGGGCGGTAGTCGGTGAACCACAGGCGCAGGGTGTCGGAGGGGTCGAGGAACAGCTGTTGCGGCGCCTGGGCCAGCAACTGCTGGGGGGCCGCCACGTACAGGGCGATGTCACGTTCGCCGGGCTGTTCGTCGAGCATGGCCTCGGCAAGTTGTGCAGGGTCAGGGTAGGTGTGGCCGATCAGCAACCGCCCCCAGCCGCAGTGCACCGCACGCGGTTGGTCGTGCGGGTCGCTGCCGTCGCCCGCCAGGCGGGCCTGCAGGCGTTCGTAGGAGGGCGCCTGGCCGCGCAGCAGGCGCTGGCCATAGGCACTATGGGCTTTCATCGGTCAGATTCCTTGTTCGCTGAGCCACAGGTTCAGGGCCGCCAATTGCCACAGCTTGGAGCCGCGCAGCGGGGTCAGTTGGCCATGCGGGTTGCTCAGCAGGCGGTCGAGCATCGCCGGGTTGAACAGGCCGCGGTCCTGGCTCGGGTCGGTCAGCAGTTCGCGTACCCAGCCAAGGGTCGCGCCCTCCAGGTGCTTGAGGCCGGGTACGGGGAAGTAGCCCTTCTTGCGGTCGATGACTTCATGGGGAATGACCCGTCGCGCCGCCTGCTTGAGCACCTGCTTGCCACCGTCGGGCAGCTTGAAGCGCGCCGGGATACGTGCAGAAAGTTCGACCAGGCGATAGTCGAGGAACGGCGTACGTGCCTCCAGCCCCCAGGCCATGGTCATGTTGTCGACACGCTTGACCGGGTCGTCGACCAGCATCACCGTGCTGTCCAGGCGCAGGGCCTTGTCCACCGCATGGGTTGCACCGGGGCGGGCGAAGTGCTCGCGGACGAAATCGCCAGCGGCATCGTTGTCCAGCAACCAGGGGGCCTGCACGGTGTCGCGGTATTCGTCGTGGCTACGGTCGAAGAACGCCTTGCGATAGGCGCCGAAGGCATCCTCGGCGCCATCGACCTGCGGATACCAGTGGTAACCGGCGAACAATTCGTCGGCGCCCTGGCCGCTCTGCACGCCCTTGCAGTGCTTGGCGACTTCACGCGAGAGCAGATAGAAGGCGATGCAGTCGTGGCTGACCATCGGCTCGCTCATGGCGCGGAAGGCGGCCGGCAATTGCTCGATGATCTCGTGTTCGGCGATGCGCAGCTGGTGGTGGCGGGTGCCGTAGTGCTTGGCGATCAGGTCCGAGTACTGGAACTCGTCGCCACGTTCGCCGCCGGCATCCTCGAAACCGATGGAGAAAGTCGACAGGTCGTCCACACCGACCTCGCGCAGCAGGCCGACCAGCAGACTGGAGTCGACACCGCCTGACAGCAGCACGCCGACATCCACAGCCGCGCGCTGGCGGATCGCCACGGCATCGCGGGTGGCATCGAGCACGCGGGTGGTCCAGCCTTCGAGATCGAGGTCCTGCTCGTCCGGGTGCGGGCCGTAATGCAGCTGCCACCAGGTCTGGCGCTCGACTTCACCGTGGCGGTCGATGCGCATCCAGGTGCCGGGCTCGAGCTTCTGCACGTTGGCCAGTATCGTGCGCGGGGCGGGCACCACGGCGTGGAAGTTGAGGTAGTGGTTGAGCGCCACCGGATCGATCATCGGGTCGATGTCGCCGCCCTTGAGCAGCGCCGGCAGGGTCGAGGCGAAGCGCAGGCGCTCGCCGTTGCGCGACAGGTACAGCGGCTTGACGCCGAGGCGGTCGCGGGCCAGGAACAGGCGCTGGTTGTCGCGTTCCCAGATGGCCAGGGCAAACATGCCGTTGAGCTTGGGCAGCAGCGCGGCGCCCCAGGCGTGGTAGCCCTTGAGCAGCACTTCGGTGTCGCCGTCGGACCAGAACCTGTAACCCAGGTCCTGCAGTTCCTGGCGCAGCTCCGGGAAGTTGTAGATGGCGCCGTTGAAGGCCAGGGACAGGCCGAGGGTGTTATCGACCATCGGCTGCGCCGAGCCGTCGGACAGGTCCATGATCTTCAGGCGCCGATGGCCGAGGGCGATCGGCCCCTGGCTATGGAAGCCCCAGGCATCAGGGCCGCGTGGCGCCAGATGGTGGGTGATGCGCTCCACCGCGGCGAGATCCGCCGGGCGGGGGGCTTGGTCGATGGGGGTGAAACGCAACTCTCCTGCTAATCCGCACATAAGTCCTTACCGGTTTTGCCGTTGGGGAAAGAGTGCCCCCACATGGGGCACCTTAAGGAACTGACCCGGGGGATTTGCGGGAGTTTTAGATCAATCTGTTATATGGGACGGGTGGGTGCCGTTTCATTTGCCGCGAATCAGCTTGCGCAGCGTGAACCGGTTTGGATGACAGGCCTCGGCCACAGCCCGAGGCACCGGCAGTGGTTCGCCACTGGCCCAGGCAGCGATCAGCTCGCCGCTCAGAGGCGCAGTGATCAGGCCGCGTGAGCCATGGCCGCTGTTGACGTACAGGCCTTCCAGCCAGGGGCAGTCGATGGCCGGGACCTGTCGGGCATCCTTGGCCAGCATTGAATAGGTCGTGCTGAACGCAGCAGGGTCGGCCAGCGGCCCGACGATCGGCAGGTAATCCGGGCTGGTGCAACGGAACGCTGCACGCCCCTGCAGTTGCGCCGGATCCAGTGCGCTCGTATCGAGGCGCTGCGCCAGGTCGGCAGAAATCGCCTCCAGCAGGCCAAGATTGCTTGCGTGCTCGCCGGCAGTGGGGGCGAGGTCGAGGCTATGGAAGTCGAAACTGGCGCCGAGGGTATGCTCGCCGTCGCGCGCCGGTGCGACGTAGCCGTCGGCGCAGACCACGGTGCCCAGCGCCTGGCTGCGCTCGGTCAGTGGCAGGCGGGTGATCTGTCCGCGGATACGCTTGAGCGGCAGCTCGGCGCATGCCTCGAAGTTGCATATCTCAGCGGCGCCGGCCAGTACCACCAGCGGCGCACTGGCCAGTAATTGTTCGCCGTCCCAGGCCTGCCACAGACCGTCGATGCGGCGCAGTTCGATCACCTGGTGATGGTTGAGCAGGCGAATGCGTGGGTGTTGCAGTTGCGCGTGGCACAGTGCGGGCGGGTGTACCCAGCCACCCTCGGGGTAGAACAGCCCACCGCTGGCCAGGGCGACCCCGGCGACCGCTTCGGCCTGCTCGCGATCCAGGCACTGCAGCAGGCTGCTGTCAAAGGCGCTGGCCAGCTTGGCCTGGCGCTCGGCTTCCTTGGTGTCGAAGGCCAGTTGCAGCACGCCGCAGTCGTCCCAGTCACGGCCACGCTGCAGGCGTTCTAGCCAACGGCGGGTGTAGCCGAACCCGGCGAGAATCATCTGCGACAAGGCAGTGCCATGCGCCGAGAGCTTGAGGTACAGCACGCCCTGGGGGTTGCCGGAAGCCTCTCGGGCCGGGGCGTCGTGGCGCTCCAGCACCTCGACCTGCCAACCGCGTGCGGCCAGGCTGGCGGCGCTGGCGCAACCGGCCAGCCCGGCGCCGATGACCAGTGCGCGACGGGGGCCGTTCACGGGGGCGGGGCGTGCATACCAGGGGGTGGGTTGCGGCGGTGTCGGCAGGTCTTCAGGCCAGCCGACGAATTCTCCCCCCATCACTTCCCACTTCTTGCCCAGCCCCGGCACTTTCTTGATCGCAAAACCGGCGGCCGCCAGGCCACGGCGTACCCAGCCGGTGGTGGTAAAGGTCCCCAGCGTGGTGCCGGGGCGTGACAGCCGCGCCAGTTGCGCGAACAGTTCCGGCGTCCACATGTCCGGGTTCTTCGCCGGAGCGAAACCGTCCAGAAACCAGGCGTCGATGGGCGCGTCGAGCTGAGGCAACTGTTCCAGCACGTCACCGACCAGCAGGGTGAGGGTGATCCGGCCCTGTTCGAAGCTGAATTGCTGGAAGCCCGGGTGCACTGCCACGTACTGCGCCAGCAAGGGTTCGCTGTAGGGCGCAAGCTCCGGCCACAGCGCTGCAGCGCGTGCCAGGTCGGCGCGGCTCAGCGGGTACTTCTCGACACTGACGAAGTGCAGCCGCGCCTCGGGGTGGGCTTTTTCTGCGAACAGTTGCCAGGCACAGAAGAAGTTCATGCCGGTACCAAAACCGGTCTCGCCGATCACCAGGCAGGCGTGTGGCGCAAGCTCGGCGAAGCGCCGGGCCAGGTGGTTGCGTTCGAGGAAGACGTATACCGTTTCGTGCACGCCCTCGTTCTTCGAGAAGTAGACGTCGTCGTATTGCCGCGAGTGAGGGCGGCCCTGGTCGTCCCAGTCGATCTGGGCGTGCTGGGGGAGTGGGGTATCAGGCATGGTCTGTTCGGCTGGCAGTGAGGCGGAGATTTTATGCCATCTGCGTCGCCGACGCTGTATCCGCCGTGGTGAAGAGGGCGCAAGACTGGCGTGCAATCCGCTACTCTTGCTTATCCATCGAAGGAGTGAGTCATGTTCGAATCTGCGGAGATCGGTCACAGCATCGACAAGGATACCTACGAGGCCGAGGTGCCGGCCCTGCGCGAGGCGTTGCTGGAGGCCCAGTTCGAGCTCAAGCAGCAGGCGCGCTTTCCGGTCATCGTGCTGATCAACGGCATTGAGGGCGCCGGCAAGGGCGAGACGGTGAAGCTGCTCAACGAGTGGATGGACCCGCGGATGATCGAAGTGCTGACCTTCGACCAGCAGACCGATGAGGAGCTGGCTCGTCCGCCGGCGTGGCGCTACTGGCGCGCCCTGCCGCCCAAGGGGCGCATGGGCGTGTTCTTCGGTAATTGGTACAGCCAGATGATTCAGGGGCGGGTGCATGGCCGCTTCAAGGATGCGGTGCTGGACCAGGCCATTACTGGCGCCGAGCGCCTTGAGCAGATGCTTTGTGACGAAGGCGCGCTGATCATCAAGTTCTGGTTCCATCTCTCCAAGAAGCAGATGAAGACCCGGCTTAAGGCCCTGCGCGACGACCCGTTGCACAGCTGGCGGATCAGCCCGCTGGACTGGCAGCAGTCGCAGACCTACGACCGCTTCGTGCGCTTTGGCGAGCGGGTGCTGCGCCGCACCAGCCGCGACTACGCGCCTTGGCATGTGATCGAAGGTGTCGATCCGTACTACCGGGCGCTGGCGGTGGGGCGCATTCTGCTTGAAAGTCTGCAGTCGGCGCTGGCCAACGCGCCGAAGGGCAAGCACCAGGGCAATGTCGCGCCATTTGGGCGCAGTATCGATCAATTGAGCCTGCTCGGTGCCCTGGATCTCACCCAGCGCCTCGACAAGCACGACTACCAGAAGCAGCTGGTCGCCGAGCAGGCGCGCCTGGCCGGGCTGCTGCGGCACAAGCGCATGCGTGAGCATGCCCTCATCGCGGTGTTCGAAGGCAACGATGCTGCGGGCAAGGGCGGGGCGATTCGCCGCGTGGCTGCTGCGCTGGACCCGCGTCAGTACCGTATCGTACCGATCGCCGCACCCACCGAGGAGGAGCGCGCCCAGCCTTATTTGTGGCGCTTTTGGCGACATGTGCCGGCGCGCGGCAAGTTCACCATCTTCGACCGCTCCTGGTATGGCAGGGTACTGGTCGAGCGGGTCGAAGGGTTCTGCACCCCGGCCGACTGGATGCGCGCCTATGGCGAGATCAATGATTTCGAGGAGCAGTTGAGCAACGCGGGCATCGTGGTCGTGAAGTTCTGGCTGGCAATCGACCAAGAGACACAGTTGCAGCGTTTCGAGGAACGCGAAGAGATCCCGTTCAAGCGCTACAAGATTACCGAGGAAGACTGGCGCAACCGCGACAAGTGGGATGTATACGCCGAGGCTGTGGGCGACATGGTCGATCGTACCAGCACCGAGATAGCCCCCTGGACACTGGTGGAGGCCAACGACAAGCGCTGGGCGCGGGTCAAGGTGCTGCGCACCATCAACGATGCACTGGAGGCGGCGTTCGCCAAGCACAAGAAGTAACGCCCCTCACGCCGCGGGGCAGCCATGCCCCGCAGGAATGACCCGATGAATTCTTTTCCCGCCACTTTCTGCCAGCCCCACCTTTGCAGCCCTTAGACTTCAGTCACCCCACTCAGGGCATTGATCGAGGACGCTATGCACATTTCTTCCGGACGCTGGGTCCATGGGCTGTTCCTGGCACTGCTGACCGCGCTGTTGTGGGGCATTCTGCCGATCAAGCTCAAGCAGGTACTGCAGGTGATGGACCCGATCACGGTCACCTGGTATCGGCTGCTGGTCTCCGGCGGCCTGTTGTTCGCCTGGCTGGCCGCGAACCGGCGCCTGCCGCCGTTCCAGCGCCTGGGGCGCAAGGGCTTTGGCCTGGTAGCGGTGGCCGTGTGTGGGCTGATGGGCAATTATGTGCTGTACCTGGTCGGTCTCAAACTGCTCAGCCCGGGCACCGCGCAACTGGTGGTGCAACTGGGGCCGGTGCTGTTGCTGGTGGCCAGTGTGTTCGTGTTCAAGGAGCGTTTCAGCTTGGGCCAGGGTATCGGGTTGCTGGTGCTGCTGGCCGGTTTCGGGCTGTTCTTCAACCAGCGCCTGGACGAACTGCTGACATCACTTGGGGCCTACACCACCGGTGTACTGACGATCATCCTGGCCACCAGCATCTGGGTGTTCTATGCCCTGAGCCAGAAGCAACTGCTGTCGGTCTGGCACTCGCAGCAGGTGATGATGGTGATCTACCTGTGCTGTGCGGCGCTGCTGACGCCCTGGGTGCATCCGCTGGAGGCGCTGCAACTGACGGCTGTACAAGGCTGGTTGCTGCTGGCGTGCTGCCTGAACACCCTGGTCGCCTATGGCGCATTTGCCGAGGCCTTGGCGCATTGGGAAGCATCGCGGGTGAGTGCGACCTTGGCACTGACGCCACTGGTCACCTTTGTTGCGGTGGCACTGTCGGCCTGGGTGTGGCCTGAGTACGTGCATGCCGAACAGATCAATGCGCTGGGCTATGCCGGGGCGGTGACGGTGGTGGCAGGGTCGGCACTGGTGGCGCTGGGGCCTTCGCTGATGGCGGGGTGGCGGGCGCGGCGGGCCAGGGTGGCAGAGGTTCGCTGATAATCGGCGGTGGCCTCTTCGCGGGCAAGCCCGCGAAGAGGCCCCTATCGGCTCAGGATCAGCCCTTGGCCCCCGGTGCCAGCATGTTTTCCGGGCGCACCCACTGATCGAACTGCTCGTTGGTCAGGTACTTGAGCTCCAGCGCTGCCTCGCGCAGGGTCTTGCCCTCGCTGTAGGCCTTCTTGGCGATTTCCGCCGCCTTGTCGTAGCCGATGTGCGGGTTCAGCGCCGTCACCAGCATCAGCCCGCGCTCCAGGTGGGCGGCCATCTGCTCGGCGTCCGGCTCGATGCCGGCCACGCAGTGCTCCTGGAAGTTGCGACAGCCATCGGCCAGCAGTTCGATCGACTGCAGCAGGTTGTGGATGATCACCGGCTTGAACACGTTCAACTGCAAGTGCCCCTGGCTGGCCGCGAAGCCGATCGCCGCATCGTTGCCCAGTACCTGGCAGGCCAGCATCGACAGGGCTTCGCATTGAGTAGGGTTGACCTTGCCCGGCATGATCGAGCTGCCTGGCTCGTTGGCCGGCAGGCGCACTTCGGCAAGCCCTGCACGCGGGCCGGAACCCAGCAGACGCAGGTCGTTGGCGATCTTCATCAGAGCCACGGCCAGGGTCTTGAGCGCGCCCGCCAGGCTGGTCAGCGGCTCATGGCCGGCGAGGGCGGCGAATTTGTTCGGTGCGGTGACGAACGGCAGGCCGGACAGCGCTGCCAGCTCCGCGGCGATGGCTTCGGCAAAACCGTGCGGGGCGTTGAGGCCGGTGCCCACGGCAGTGCCGCCCTGGGCCAGCTCGCAGACTGCCGGAAGGGTGGCGCGGATTGCCCGCTGGGCGTAGTCGAGCTGTGCAACGAAGGCCGAGACTTCCTGGCCGAAGGTGATGGGCGTGGCGTCCATCATGTGCGTGCGGCCAGTCTTGACCAGGTTCGAGTGGCGCGCCGACAGTTCTGCCAGGCCCGACGAGAGCTCGGCGATGGCCGGCAGCAACTTGCCATGCACGGCCTGGGCGGCGGCGATGCTCATGGCCGTGGGGAAGCAGTCGTTGGAGCTCTGCGAGCGGTTGACGTGATCGTTCGGGTGTACAGGCAGTTTGCCGCCACGGCCCTTGCCGGCCAGTTCGTTGGCGCGCCCGGCGATCACCTCGTTGACGTTCATGTTGCTCTGGGTGCCGCTGCCGGTCTGCCAGACCACCAGCGGGAACTGATCGTCGTGTTTGCCGTCGAGCACTTCGTCGGCGGCCTGTTCGATCAGTCGGGCAATGTCGGCTGGCAGGTCGCCGTTGCGGTCGTTGACCCGCGCCGCAGCTTTCTTGACCAGCGCCAGGGCGTGCAGGACAGCCAGGGGCATGCGCTCCTTGCCGATGGCGAAGTTGATCAGCGAACGCTGGGTCTGTGCGCCCCAGTAAGCGTCCTCTGGAACTTCGACCGGGCCCAGGCTGTCTGTCTCGATACGGCTCATGCTGCGCTCACTCCTTTGTTCAGTCAGAAATCGCAGTTTAGGCCCTGATCCACCCGGGCGGTCAATCGCTCGTCTTGTCACTTGAGCACAGTGCCCTCTGCGGCGCAGAATGCTCTACTCTGAGGTATCCGCCTCACCCTCTCATGAAGGAATTGCAATGACCCGCCTCCGTGTCCTTTTTGCCGCTGTCGCCCTGGCCTGTGCCAGCGGCCAGGTCCTCGCTGCCACCCCGAGCCACAACGCCGCCGCCGAGAAATTCCTGACCCTGGCCAATGCCGACAAGCTGGGCACCCCGGTGTACATGCAGGTCCAGCAGATGTTCGCCCAGCGCTTCGAGCAGACCAAGGCCCCGGCCGCGAAGAAATCCGTGCTCGACAGCTATCAGGCCAAGGCCAACGCGGCCCTGGACAATGCCATCGGCTGGAAGAAGCTCAAGCCGCAGATGGTCAACCTGTACACCGCGACCTTCACCGAGCAGGAGCTCAACGATCTGGTCAAGTTCTACGAGTCGCCGCTGGGCAAGAAAGTCCTGCGCGAAATGCCCAAGGTCACCCAGCAGTCGGCCCAGCTGACCCAGCAGAGCCTGGAGCCTGCAGTGCCGGTGGTGAACAAGCTGCTGGACGACATGACCAAAGAGCTGGACCCGAACGCTGGCAAGGCCGCGGCCCCGGCGAAGAAGTGAGCCTGAATCGATGAGCATGCAGCAACGCATCGAGCAGCAACTGGCACCGCTTGGCGATCAGCACCTGCAGGTGCTGAACGAAAGCCACATGCACAGTCGCGGGCAGGAGACGCATTACAAGGCGGTGCTGGTCAGCGAGCAGTTCGCCGGCCTGAACAGCGTCAAGCGTCACCAGAAGGTCTACGCCACCATGGGCGAGCTGATGGGCGAGATTCACGCCCTGGCCATTCATACCTACACGCCTGAAGAATGGGCGCAGGTAGGGGCGGCGCCTGCTTCGCCGGTGTGTGCCGGCGGCGGGCACTGAAACCTTTCCGTCGTTCTGGTAGAATCCGCGTCATCCGGGGGCCGCTTTTGCGGCCCCCTCGCTTTTCGTCAAACCCGGTCCGCCCCTTACGAGGGCAACCACCAGGAGATTCTGTTTCATGTCCCAACCGATCGTCGTGGCGGCGCTCTACAAGTTCGTCACCCTCGAAGACTACCTCGACCTGCGCGAGCCATTGCTCAAGACCCTGCTGGAAAACGACGTCAAAGGCACGTTGCTGCTGGCCCTCGAGGGCATCAACGGCACGGTCTCCGGTACCCGCGAAGGTATCGACGGCCTGCTGGCCTGGCTGCGCAACGATCCGCGCCTGGCGGATGTCGACCATAAAGAATCGTACTGCGACGAGCAGCCGTTCTACCGCACCAAGGTCAAGCTCAAGAAAGAGATCGTCACCCTCGGTGTGCCGGGCGTCGATCCCAACAAGCAGGTCGGCACCTACGTCGAGCCCAAGGACTGGAACGCGCTGATCAGCGACCCCGAAGTGCTGCTGATCGACACCCGCAATGACTATGAAGTGGCGATCGGCACCTTCAAGGGCGCCATCGATCCGAAGACCGAGACCTTCCGCGAGTTCCCCGACTACATCAAGGCCAACTTCGACCCGAGCAAGCACAAGAAGGTCGCGATGTTCTGCACCGGCGGCATTCGCTGTGAAAAAGCGTCCAGCTACATGCTCGGTGAAGGCTTCGAGGAGGTCTATCATCTTAAGGGCGGGGTCCTGAAATACTTCGAGGAAGTGGCTCAGGAAGAAAGCCTCTGGGACGGCGACTGCTTCGTCTTCGACAACCGGGTCACCGTGCGTCACGACCTGTCCGAGGGCGATTACGACCAGTGCCATGCCTGCCGCCATCCGATCAACGCGGATGACCGTGCGTCCGAGCACTATTCGCCCGGGGTGAGCTGCCCGCACTGCTGGGACACTCTTAGCGAAAAGACCCGGCGCAGCGCCATCGACCGGCAGAAGCAGATCGAGCTGGCCAAGGCGCGCAACTTGCCGCACCCGATCGGTTACAACTACAAAGCCGAGGCCTGATGCATGACTGCACGCCTGCTCTATGTGATGGACCCGATGTGTTCCTGGTGCTGGGGCTTCGCTCCCGTGGCCGAGGCGTTGATCGCCCAGGCACGGGAAGCCGGTGTGCAGACGCGCCTGGTGTTGGGTGGCCTGCGCAGTGGCAGCAGCGCGCTGGATGCCTCGACGCGCAAGTACATCCTCGAGCATTGGCAGGCGGTCGCCGAAGCCACTGGTCAGACGTTTCGCTTCGAAGGCGCCATGCCTGACGGCTTCGTCTATGACACCGAGCCGGCCTGCCGCGCCTTGGTCACGGCGCGTGAACTCGATGCCGAGCGCGGTTGGGCGCTGCTCAAGCTGATCCAGGGCTCGTTCTACGAGCAGGGCCTGGATGTCACCCGTGCCCCGCAGTTGGTGGACCTGGCCGAGCAGGCAGGCTTCGACCGCGAGCGGTTTTCTGCGACGTTCGCAAGCGTCGAGACCCGCACGACCACGACAGCCGACTTTGCCTGGGTTCAGGACCTGGGTATCGCCGGCTTCCCGACCCTGCTGGCTGAGCGCAATGGTCAACTGGCCTTGCTGACCAACGGCTATCAGTCGCTCGATCGCCTGCAGCCGTTGCTGGGCCGCTGGCTGCAGCAGGCCGCCTGTGCTTGATCTGCCAGGGTCTAGCGACCCTGTGCCGGGGAAGCCCCCCGTTGCGCACGATCGTCTGAGCTGGGCGGAAATCCGCCGCCTGGCCCTGCACCACAAGAAGGCCTTGTGGACCGCCAACCTGGTTGCCGTGCTCGCTGCCCTCTGCAGCGTGCCGATTCCCTTGCTGCTGCCCTTGCTGGTCGATGAAGTGCTGCTGGGTCATGGCGATGCCGCCTTGAAATGGATGAATCAGTTCCTGCCGACCGATTGGCAGGTGGCGGCCGGTTACATCGGCTTGATGCTGGTTGCGACCCTCAGCCTGCGCCTGGCCTCGCTGGCCTTCGGCGTGATCCAGGCCCGGCAGTTCGCCGGATTGGCCAAGGATATCGTGTACCGCCTGCGAATCCGCCTGATCGAGCGGCTCAAGCGGATCTCGCTCAAGGAGTATGAAAGCCTGGGTAGTGGCACGGTGACTACGCATCTGGTCACCGACCTGGATACCCTGGACAAGTTCGTCGGCGAAACCCTCAGCCGCTTCCTGGTGGCCATGCTGACGCTTACCGGCACTGCGGCGATCCTGATCTGGATGCACTGGAAGCTGGCGCTGCTGATCCTGCTGTTCAACCCGCTGGTGATCTATTTCACCGTGCAGCTGGGCAAGCGGGTCAAGCACCTGAAGAAGCTCGAGAACGACAGCACCGGGCGTTTCACCCAGGCGCTGAGCGAAACCCTCGACGCCATCCAGGAAATCCGCGCCGGTAACCGCCAGGGCTATTTTCTCGGGCGCCTGGGAGTACGTGCCCGGGAAGTGCGCGACTATGCAGTGGCCTCGCAGTGGAAGAGCGACGCCAGTGGTCGGGCCAGCGGCCTGCTGTTCCAGTTCGGCATCGACATTTTCCGTGCCGCGGCGATGCTCACCGTGCTGTTCTCCGACCTGTCGATCGGGCAGATGCTGGCCGTGTTCAGCTACCTGTGGTTCATGATCGGCCCGGTGGAGCAATTGCTCAACCTGCAGTACGCCTACTACGCGGCCGGTGGTGCGCTGAGTCGGCTCAACGAATTGCTGTCGCGAGAGGACGAGCCGCAGTATCCGGCCGCCTGTGATCCGTTCGCTGGGCACGCGACGGTGGGTATCGAGGTGCGCGACCTGCGCTTCGCCTACGCCGATGAGCCGGTGCTCGATCACCTGGACCTGTCCATCGCGCCGGGCGAGAAGGTGGCCATTGTCGGTGCCAGCGGCGGTGGCAAGAGCACGCTGGTACAGCTGCTGCTGGGGTTGTACAGCGCCCAGGCCGGAACCATCCGTTTTGGCGGTGCGAGCCTCCAGGAGATCGGGCTGGAGACCCTGCGTGAGCATGTCGCGGTGGTGCTGCAGCATCCCTCGTTGTTCAACGACAGTGTGCGCGCCAACCTGACCATGGGCCGCGAGTGCAGTGACGACGCCTGCTGGCAGGCGCTGCGCATTGCCCAGCTCGATGCCACCATCGCCGCGCTGCCTCAGGGGCTGGACAGTGTGGTCGGGCGTTCGGGGGTGCGGCTGTCCGGCGGTCAGCGTCAACGTTTGGCGATTGCCCGCATGGTCCTGGCCGAGCCGAAGGTGGTGATCCTCGACGAGGCCACCTCGGCCCTCGATGCGGCCACCGAATACAACCTGCACCAGGCCTTGGCGCGTTTCCTCAGTGGCCGTACCACCTTGATCATTGCCCATCGCCTATCGGCGGTGAAACAGGCCGATCGGGTGCTGGTGTTCGACGGTGGGCATGTGGCCGAAGACGGCGGCCACCAGCAGTTGATCGCCGAAGGCGGCTTGTACGCCAAGCTGTACGGGCATCTGCAGCAGTCCTGATCGCGCGGCGCGCCAACAGGCGCACTGGCTGCGACAAAAAGCTCCGCGCAATTATGGCAAATGGCCTACGCTGTGCTTGTCTGGGTCGATTCGTGCCATATCCGCTCTGAGACAGGGACTACATGAAGGGAAATCGGACTCTCGAAGCGCCAAGGTTGCTGGGAATCATCTGGCCCTTCGTCGCAGTGGTGGTTTTCCAGGTGCTGCTGGGCAGCCTCAGTCTTTATTCGCTTTCGGCCATGCGTGCGTACGTGGCCGGCGAAAGCCTGTGGTCCAAGGCACAGAAAGACGCCATCTATTACCTCAATCTGTATGCCGAAAGCCAGGACGAACGCATCTTCCAGCGCTATCGCCAGGCCATTGCCATACCCCAGGGCGACCGTGAGCTACGGGTGGCCCTCGACCAGCCTGTGCCGGACCTTGAGGCCGCACGGCGCGGGATCCTGCAGGGCGGTAACCATCCGGACGACGTCAATCGGATCATCTGGTTCTACCGCAACTTCCGTCAGATCAGTTACATGCAGAATGCCATCGGCTACTGGAACACGGGTGACGAATACCTGCGGCAACTGGATGTCCTGGCGCAGCAGATGCGTGAGGCCTTCGTCCGGGGGCTGGCCAGTGAGCGTGAGGTGGCGGACTGGAAAGCGCGTATCGTCTCGATCAACGAGGGCGTGACGCCGGCCGCCAAGGCATTCAGCGATGCCTTGGGCGAAGGCTCGCGGGTGCTGCTGCGGGTGTTGATGGTCACCAACCTGCTCACGGCGTTGATTCTCATCGCCCTGGCCTGGCGCCGTTCTGCAAGGTTGCTGTCCCAGCGCCAGGCGTTTGCCAGCGCTTTGCAGGTAGAGCGTGAGCGGGCACAGACCACCCTGGAGTCGATCGGCGATGCGGTGATCACCACCGATGTCGAGGGGTGCATCGTCTACATGAACCCTGCCGCGGAGCAGTTGACCCACTGGCAGGCTTCCCAGGCCCATGGCTTGCCGCTGGCGGCGCTGTTCAGCCTGCTCGATGAAAATGCCGAGCGGGACAGCCTGACTCTGGTCGAGCAGGTGCTCAGCGGCAGCCTCAAGGGCGGGGCCGAGCATGCCCGGCTGATCCAGCGCCTGGATGGCAGTACGGTGTCGGTCAACCTGGTGGGGTCGCCCATCCACACCGACGGTCAGATCAGCGGCATCGTCCTCGCCCTGCATGACATGACCCAGGAGCGGCAGTACATCGCCAACCTGTCATGGCAGGCGACCCACGATGCCCTGACGGGCCTTGCCAACCGCCGTGAGTTCGAGTATCGCCTCGAGCAGGCGCTCAACACCTTGGCCCGTCAGTCGGGACGCCACTCCCTGATGTTCCTGGACCTCGACCAGTTCAAGCTGGTCAACGATACCTGCGGGCATGCCGCGGGCGATGAGTTGCTGCGCCATATCTGCGCTGTGCTGCAGGCAGGCCTGCGTGAAGGTGACACCCTGGCCCGGCTGGGCGGTGACGAATTCGGCGTATTGCTGGAAAACTGTCCGCCCGACCAGGCTGAGCGGATTGCCGAGCACTTGCGCCAGACCGTGCAGAGCCTGCATTTCGTCTGGAAGGGACGGCCCTTCGTCACCACCGTGAGTATTGGCCTGGTACACATTGCCCATTCGCCCGGCACGCTTGAGACCTCGCTGCGCGCTGCCGACATGGCCTGCTACATGGCCAAGGAGAAGGGGCGCAACCGTGTGCAGGTCTACCATGCCGACGACAGCGAGTTGTCGATGCGCTTTGGCGAGATGGCCTGGATCCAGCGCCTGCACGTTGCGCTCGAGGAAAACCGCTTCTGCCTGTATGCCCAGGAAATCGCCCCCCTCAAACCAGACATGGGCGCCGGACACCTCGAGATTCTCCTGCGCCTGCATGACGAGAGCGGTCGGACCATCCTGCCGGACAGTTTCATCCCAGCCGCCGAGCGCTATGGCCTGATGACCGCGCTCGATCGCTGGGTGGTGCGCAATGTGTTCCTGGTGATTCGCCAGGCGCTGGACGAAGGTCGCAGCCGACCGTTGGCGATGTGCGCGATCAATCTGTCGGGTACGAGTATTGGCGATGACAAGTTCCTGGAATACCTGCAGAGGTTGTTTGCCGAGTTCCAGATCCCCCCGCACATGATTTGTTTCGAAATAACCGAGACCAGCGCAATCGCCAATTTGGGAAGTGCCATTCGCTTCATCAACGAATTGAAAGGTTTGGGCTGCAAGTTCTCCCTCGACGATTTCTGCGCCGGGATGTCGTCATTCGCCTATTTGAAGCATTTACCAGTAGACTTTCTGAAGATCGACGGAAGTTTCGTCAAGGATATGCTCGACGATCCCATTAACAGGGCTATGGTGGAGGTGATCAACCATATTGGCCATGTCATGGGTAAGCGCACCATCGCCGAGTTTGTCGAAACACCGTTGATCGAGCAGGCGCTGCAGGAGATCGGCGTAGATTTCGCCCAGGGTTATCTGATCGAGCGGCCGCAGGTGTTCACCTGTGACAGCCTCCAGCGACAACGGATTGCAGTAAGGCCCTTGTTGCACCGGGCGCCAGGGTCCTTCCGCTGACAGTAGTAGTCGTCCGGAAAATCACAAGGAATCAAGGAGCTGACAGTGATTGACGCATTCGTTCGGATCGGTCCATTGATGGACCCCAAGAGCTACCCCGACTGGGCGCAGAAAATGATCTCGGATTGTGCCGAGAGCAAGCGAAGGGTGGTGGAGCATGAGATCTACCAGCGCTTGAGCGACGGCAAACTGAGCAAGAAGACCATCCGTCAGTACTTGGTCGGTGGTTGGCCGGTGGTCGAACAGTTTTCGTTGTACATGGCCCAAAACCTCACCAAGACCCGCTACGGCCGCAGCCAGGGCGAGGATATGGCGCGGCGCTGGTTGATACGCAATATCCGCGTTGAGCTCAACCATGCCGACCATTGGGTCAAATGGTGCAAGGCGCACGACATTAGCTTGAAGGACTTGCAGGCCCAGGATGTCCCCCCTGAGCTGAACGGCTTGAACGATTGGTGCTGGCGTGTCTGTGCGACCGAGTCGCTGGCCATTGCGATGGCCGCGACCAACTACGCGATCGAAGGGGCGACGGGCGAGTGGTCGGCAAAGGTCTATCCCGAGACGGACTATGCGCGGTCTTTCATCCAGCAGGGTGACAAGGAATCCAAGGCGGCCATGAGGTGGCTGGACCTGCACGCCGAGTACGACGATTCGCACCCGTGGGAGGCGCTGGAGATCATTTGCACGCTGGTGGGCGAGAGCCCTTCCGAGGAATTGCAGGCGCAACTGCGCAAGGCCATCTGCAAGAGCTACGACTGCATGTACCTGTTCCTGGAGCGTTGCCTGAGATCCGAGAGTGAGCATGAGCAGCCTGTGCTCAAGCCGGTGGAGCAGGTGGAACTGAACAAGCCTGTAAAGCAGCGTGAGCAGCCTGTGAAAAAACGGGCTAATGCTCGTGCGCTAGCGGGATAAGATGGAGTCGTAGCGGGTAAAGGACACTTCCAGGCTGTTCAGCGCTGCGAAGTGTCCCTGTGATTTTACTGCGCGTTGAACGCCTGTCCATTCACGCCGCTGCTGTCCGGGCCCATCAGGTACAGGTACACCGGCATGATGTCTTCGGGCAGCGGATTGTCCTGCGGGTTCTCGCTGGGATAGGCCAGCGCCCGCATCGCCGTGCGCGTGGCGCCCGGGTTGATGCTGTTGGCACGCACCGGCGCCACGCCTTCCAGCTCGTCGGCCAGGGTCTGCATCAGGCCTTCGGTGGCGAATTTCGACACGCCATAGGCGCCCCAGTAGGCCCGGCCCTTGCGCCCGACGCTCGACGAGGTGAACACCACCGAGGCGTCCTCGGACAACTTCAGCAGCGGCAGCAGTGTGCTGGTCAGCATGAATGTCGCGTTGACGTTGATGTGCATCACGCGCATGAAGTTGTCGCCCGACAACTGCTCCAGCGGCGTACGTGGGCCGATGATCGACGCGTTGTTGAGCAGGCCGTCGAGGCGCCCGAACTGCTCTTCGATCATCACCGCCAGTTCGTCGTACTGATGGGGCAGGGCGGTTTCCAGGTTGAACGGAATCACCACCGGTTGTGGGTGGCCGGCAGCTTCGATCTGGTCGTAGACCTCGTTGAGGTTGGCCTCGGTCTTGCCCAGCAGCAGCACGGTGGCCCCCAGTGCTGCGTAAGCCTTGGCGGCAGCCGCGCCGATGCCGCGCCCGGCGCCGGTGACAAGAATGACCCGACCCTTGAGCAGGTCGGGGCGGGCGGTGTAGTCGAACATTGAAATTTCCCTGTTTTTTATCCCTGTGTGTGCCGCCAGCTCTTACAACTCAGCAGCCGCACAACGCACTGTCGATCACTTTGCGCAGGTCCAGCGGGTGGTCCACCACCACGTCGGCACCCCAGTTGTTGGGATTGTCCTCTGGATGAATATAACCGTAGCGCACGGCGGCGGTGCGGGTGCCGGCATCGCGACCGGATTCGATGTCACGCAGATCGTCGCCGACGAACAGTACGCTGGCCGGATCCAGGTCAAGCGTCTTGCAGGCGAGGATCAGCGGCTCGGGGTCGGGTTTGCTGTTCTTCACGTGATCGGGGCAGATCAGCAGCGCCGAACGCTCGGCCAGGCCAAGCTGCTGCATGATCGGCTCGGCGAAGCGCACCGGCTTGTTGGTGACCACACCCCACAGCAGGTTGCCTTTCTCGATGTCGTCCAGCAGTTCGGCCATGCCCTCGAACAGCTTGCTGTGGACCGCGCAATCGCGTTGGTAACGTTCGAGAAATTCCAGGCGCAGGGCCTCGAAGCCTTCGGCGTCCGGGTCCATGGCGAAAGTGGCGGCGACCATCGCCCGCGCGCCGCCCGAGATCACGCCGCGGATCAACTGGTCGTCCACGGCCGGCAGGCCGCGCTCGGCGAGCATGGCCTGGCAGATGGCGATGAAGTCCGGCGCGGTGTCCAGCAGGGTGCCGTCCATGTCGAAGAGTACTGCTCGCAGGCGCATGCTCATTCCTCGCGCAGGGTCTGGATCATGTAGTTGACATCGACGTCGCTGGCCAGCTTGTAGTGCTTGGTCAGCGGGTTGTAGGTGAGGCCGATGATGTCCTTAACTTCGAGGCCGGCCACACGGCTCCAGGCGCCGAGCTCGGAGGGCCGGATGAATTTCTTGAAGTCGTGGGTGCCGCGCGGCAGCATCTTGAGGATGTACTCGGCGCCGATGATCGCCAGCAGATAGGCCTTGGGGTTGCGGTTGATGGTGGAGAAGAACACCTGGCCGCCGGGCTTGACCAGGCGATGGCAGGCGCGGATCACCGAGGAAGGATCGGGCACGTGTTCGAGCATTTCCAGGCAGGTGACCACGTCGAACTGGCCAGGCAGCTCTTCTGCCAGCGCTTCGGCGGTGATCTGCCGGTACTCGACCTCGACTCCCGACTCCAGTTGGTGCAGGCGCGCCACAGCCAGTGGCGCCTCGCCCATGTCGATGCCGGTCACGGTAGCACCGCGCTGGGCCATCGCCTCGCTGAGGATGCCGCCGCCGCAGCCGACGTCCAGCACCTTCTTGCCGGCGAGGCTGGCGCGCTCGTCTATCCAGTTGACCCGCAGCGGGTTGATCTCGTGCAGGGGCTTGAACTCGCTCTCGCGATCCCACCAGCGGTGGGCCAAGGCCTCGAACTTGGCGATTTCGGCGCGGTCGACGTTGCTCATTGAACAGATCCTCTGAAAACTTCGATAAAAGGTGTCTCAAGCGGCAGCCGCAGCTGCCGGCCGGTCATTCTTTGCCAGCGCGAATGCGCGCTCCCCAGGTGCGGGCGGTGTCGATCAGCGCGGCTTCGTCCATTTGGGTCAGGCGCCCGTCGTCGAGCAGGTGGTGGCCCGCGACCCAGACGTGGCGCACGCAGTCGCGGCCGGTGGCGTAGATCAGTTGCGAAACCGGGTCATGCACCGGTTGCTGGGCCAGGCCCGAGAGGTCGAAGGCGGTGATGTCCGCAGCCTTGCCCGCCTCCAGCGAGCCAATGCTGGCCTCCAGCCCCAGGGCGCGGGCGCCGTTGAGCGTGGCCATGCGCAGGGCGCGGTGGGCGTCCAGGGCCGTGGCCGAACCTGCGACGGCCTTGGCCAGCAATGCGGCGGTCCGGGTTTCGCCAAGCAGGTCGAGGTCGTTGTTGCTGGCGGCGCCATCGGTGCCTACGGCGACGTTGACCCCGGCCTGCCACAGGCGTTCGACCGGGCAGAAGCCGCTGGCCAGCTTGAGGTTGGACTCCGGGCAGTGCACCACGCTGGTGTTGCTTTCTACCAGCAGGGCCAGGTCGTCGTCGCTGATCTGGGTCATGTGGACCGCCTGCAGGCGCGGGCCCAGCAGGCCGAGGCGTGCCAGGCGCGCCAGCGGGCGTTCGCCGTGCTCGGCCACCGCCCGCTCGACCTCTGCGGCGGTTTCGTGGATGTGCATGTGCAGCGGCGCGTCGAGCTGGTCGGCGATGACCCGGATCTTCTCCAGGTTCTGGTCATTGACCGTATACGGCGCATGGGGCCCGAGGGCGACGCTGATGCGCGGGTGATGGCGCAGGTCGCCGAACAGCTCGATGGCCAGGTGCAGGGCCTCGTCGGGGCTGCGCGCACCGGGGATGGGGAAGTCCAGCAACGGCACGGCCACCTGGGCGCGGATGCCGCTGCGGTGCACGCGGTCACAGGCCTCGCGGGGGAAAAAGTACATGTCGGCGAAGCAGGTGATGCCGCCCTTGAGCTGCTCGGCGATCGCCAGGTCGGTGCCGTCGCGCACGAAGGCTTCGTCGACCCAGCGCCCTTCGGCCGGCCAGATGTGCTCCTGCAGCCAGGTCATCAGCGGCAGGTCGTCGGCCAGGCCGCGGAACAGGGTCATGGCGGCGTGCCCGTGGGCGTTGACCAGCCCTGGGGTGAGCACGCAGTCGGGCAGCTCGCGCACCTCCAGTGCCTGCGGCGCCCGCTCGCGGGGGCCGATCCAGGCAATCAGCCCGTCCCGGATGCCCAGGGCATGCCCTTCGAGCACTACGCCGGCCGGCTCCACGGGCACCAGCCAGCGGGGTGCGAGCAGCAGGTCGAGCGGCGAAGAGACTGAAGGCATAGGCAGGCTACCGGGTTCCGTTAAATGGAACGCGCAGTATACCCGAGCGCCTGCGCCCGAGGCTCGCTATAATCGTCCGCTTTTGATCAGTGAATTGCGGGGAGAGGCGATGCGCGAGCGACTTTTGGCGGCGGAGAAGGTGACCAGCATCCAGTGGCGTGATGGTACCCTGCATCTGCTCGACCAGCGTCTGCTGCCGACCCGCGAGCACTGGCTGGCCTGCGCCGATGTGGCCTCCGTGGTTCAGGCGATCCGCGGCATGGCGGTGCGCGGTGCGGCAGCCATCGGCATCAGTGCTGCCTATGGGCTGGTGCTTGCGTTGCGTCAACGCCTGGCCGAGGACGATGACTGGGAGCAGGCGCTGGAAGAGGACTTCCTCGAGCTGGCCGAGGCGCGCCCGACAGCTGCCAACCTGTTCTGGGCGCTCAATCGCATGCGCGAGCGCCTGCAGCGGCTGCGCCCCGACGAGGATGTGCTCGCAGTCATGGAAGCCGAAGCCGTGGCGATCCACGACAGCGATCGCGAAGCCAACCTGACCATGGCGCAAAACGGTATCGAGCAGATCCGTCGCCACCAGGGCAGCGAGCAGACCTTGCTGACCTACGGCAATGCTGGTGCCTTGGCCAGCGGTGGTTTCGGGACGGCGTTGGGGGTGATCCATGCCGCTTATCTGGAAGGGATGGTCGAGCGCATCTATGCCGCCGAAACCCGTCCCTGGTTGCACGGATCGCGCCTGACGGCCTGGGAGCTGTCCCATGAGGGGATACCAGTCACGCTGTGTGCGGACTCGGCGCTGGCGCACCTGATGAAGACCAAAGGCATCACCTGGGTTGTGGTCGGTGCCGACTGCATCGCGGCCAATGGTGACGTGGCGAGCAAGATCGGCACATACCAGTTGGCAGTCTCGGCCATGCACCATGGCGTACGTTTCATGGTGGTGGCATCGAGCACCAGCATTGACCTCAACCTCGCCAGCGGTGATGACATCCCTCTTGAAGAACGTGAGGCGGACGAGCTGCTGGAAGTGGCTGGGAAGCGAGTCGGTGCAGATGTCGAGGTGTTCAATACCGTTTTCGATGTGACTCCTGCGGATCTGATCGACGTGATCGTGACCGAGAAGGGTATTGTCGAGCGACCGGATGCCGCCAAAATCGCCCAGTTGATGTGCCGCAAGCGCTTGCATTGAGTGTTTTCGCGGGGGCGATGGCGGTCTGGACTTTCCGCTTCAGCGGCATCCTGCCCTATCTCCCACCCGCCAACCCTTTGTGATACCATCCGACAGTTTCCAAGGCCGCTCTTTTCCGCGGTCTTCATTGCGCAGATCCTGGGCACAACTCATTGATTTGTCGTATGTCGTCGCACTGTCGAACGCTGCGGCGACGAGCTTCGTTCGTCCACCGATGGATATGGCGAAGTTTCACCAGAAAAAGGAATCAGGCTTCTCATGGGCGAACTGGCCAAAGAAATCCTCCCGGTCAATATCGAAGACGAACTGAGACAGTCCTACCTCGACTACGCGATGAGCGTGATTGTCGGGCGAGCGCTGCCCGATGCGCGTGACGGCTTGAAGCCCGTGCATCGCCGCGTCCTGTACGCGATGAGCGAACTGGGCAACGACTGGAACAAGCCGTACAAGAAGTCCGCCCGTGTGGTCGGTGACGTCATCGGTAAATACCACCCGCACGGCGACACTGCCGTGTACGACACCATCGTGCGCATGGCGCAGCCGTTCTCGCTGCGCTACCTGCTGGTCGACGGTCAGGGCAACTTCGGTTCGGTGGACGGCGACAACGCTGCGGCCATGCGATACACCGAAGTGCGCATGACCAAGCTGGCTCACGAGCTGCTGGCCGACCTGCACAAGGAAACGGTCGACTGGGTGCCCAACTACGACGGCACCGAGCAGATCCCGGCGGTCATGCCGACCAGGATCCCCAACCTGCTGGTCAACGGTTCCAGCGGCATCGCCGTGGGCATGGCCACCAACATCCCGCCGCACAACCTGGGCGAAGTCATCGATGGTTGCCTGGCGCTGATCGACAACCCCGAGGTCACCGTCGATGAGCTGATGCAGTTCATCCCTGGCCCGGACTTCCCGACCGCCGGCATCATCAACGGCCGCCAGGGCATCATCGAGGCCTATCGCACCGGCCGCGGCCGCATCTATATGCGCGCCCGCTCCGAGGTCGAGGACATCGACAAGGTGGGTGGTCGTCAGCAGATCGTCGTGACCGAGCTGCCGTATCAGCTGAACAAGGCGCGTCTGATCGAGAAGATCGCCGAGCTGGTCAAAGAGAAGAAGATCGAAGGCATCACCGAGCTGCGTGACGAGTCCGACAAGGACGGCATGCGCATCGTCATCGAGCTGCGTCGCGGCGAGGTGCCTGAAGTGGTGCTCAACAACCTCTATCAGCAGACCCAGCTGCAGAGTGTGTTCGGCATCAACGTTGTCGCTTTGATCGACGGTCGTCCGCGGTTGCTGAACCTGAAAGACCTGCTCGAGGCCTTCGTTCGTCACCGTCGCGAAGTGGTCACCCGTCGCACCGTGTTCGAGCTGCGCAAGGCGCGTGAGCGTGGGCACATTCTTGAAGGCCAGGCTGTTGCTCTGTCCAACATCGATCCGGTCATTGCCCTGATCAAGGCCTCGCCAACGCCGTCGGAAGCCAAGGAAGCCCTGGTCGGTACGCCGTGGGAGTCCAGTGCAGTGCAGGTCATGGTCGAGCGCGCTGGCGCCGACTCGTGCCGTCCGGAAGACCTGCCGGAGCAGTATGGCCTGCGTGATGGCAAGTACTGGCTGTCGCCTGAACAGGCCCAGGCCATCCTCGACCTGCGTCTGCACCGCCTGACCGGCCTGGAGCATGAGAAGCTGCTGGCCGAGTACCAGGAGATCCTCGAGCAGATCGGCGAGCTGATCCGCATCCTCAACAGTGCCCAGCGCCTGATGGAAGTGATCCGCGAAGAGCTTGAAGCGATTCGCGCCGAGTACGGCGATGCCCGTCGTACCCAGATCCTCGATGCCCGTCACGACCTCAACTACGGCGACATGATCCCGGAAGAAGAGCGTGTGGTGACCATTTCCCATGGTGGTTATGCCAAGACTCAGCCATTGTCCGCTTACCAGGCCCAGCGCCGCGGCGGCAAGGGCAAGTCGGCGACCGGCGTGAAGGATGAGGACTACATCGAGCACCTGCTGGTTGCCAACAGCCACGCCACGCTGCTGCTGTTCTCCAGCAAAGGCAAGGTTTACTGGCTAAAGACCTACGACATCCCTGAGGCCTCCCGCGCCGCGCGTGGTCGCCCGATGGTCAACCTGCTGCCGCTGGAAGACGGCGAGCGCATCACTGCGATGCTGCAGATCGACCTCGAGGCCCTGCAGCAGAGCGCCGACCTCGACGAAGAAATCGACGAGGTGGAAGACGCGGTGCTCGAGGGTGAGGTGATCGAGCCGGAAGAAGTCGACGAAGAAGACGGCGACACTCCAGAGCTGGTTGCAGAGCCAACCGGTGCCTACATCTTCATGGCTACCGCTTCCGGTACCGTCAAGAAGACCCCGTTGGTGCAGTTCGCGCGTCCGCGCTCCAATGGCCTGATCGCGGTCAAGCTGAAGGAAGGTGACACCTTGATCGCCGCAGCCATCACCGATGGCGCGAAGGAAGTCATGATGTTCTCCAGCGCTGGCAAGGTGATTCGCTTCGCCGAGAGCGTGGTTCGCGAGATGGGCCGTACCGCGCGCGGTGTGCGTGGCATGAAGCTGGGCAAGGGGCAGGAAGTGATTTCCATGCTGATCCCCGAGTCGGGCGCGCAGATCCTCACCGCTTCCGAGCGTGGCTTCGGCAAGCGCACCCCGCTGTCCAAGTTCCCGCGTCGTGGTCGTGGCGGGCAGGGTGTGATTGCCATGGGCACAAAAGGGCGCAACGGCTTGCTTATCGGTGCCATCCAGGTTCAGGAAGGCGAGGAGATCATGCTGATTTCCGACCAGGGTACGCTGGTGCGTACACGGGTCGGTGAGGTCTCCAGCCTGAGCCGTAACACCCAGGGCGTTACGCTGATCAAGCTGGCCAGCGACGAGACGCTGGTAGGCCTGGAGCGTATCCAGGAGCCGTCCGAGGACGAGCTCGACGATATCGTCGAGACGGACGAGGAGGGCGTCGAAGCTGATGCGCCAGATGACGAAGCTGCAGGCGCCGAAGAGGCTCCGCAGGAATAAGCAAGCGTAAACCCGAGCGGGGCGACCAAGGTCGCCCCGTTTGACTGATTAGCGACGGCAACGTCTGGTTTCTGTGGGAGCGGGCTTGCCCGCGAAGCAGGCGGTGCGATGTATGGCACCGGCTTCGCCGGTGTTCGCGGCTCCCACAGGATTACCGCTGAACCAGCTGGTTAGATTTTGTTCTATTAGAGCGAGAGTGGATGTGAGCAAACGAGCCTTTAACTTCTGCGCAGGCCCTGCCGCGCTTCCCGACGCTGTCCTGCAGCGTGCCCAGGCCGAAATGCTGGACTGGCGCGGCAAGGGCTTGTCAGTGATGGAGATGAGCCACCGCAGCGATGACTACGTGGCGATCGCCGAAAAGGCCGAGCAAGACCTGCGTGACCTGCTGAGCATTCCCTCGAACTACAAGGTGCTGTTCCTGCAGGGTGGTGCCAGCCAGCAGTTCGCCGAGATCCCGCTGAACCTGCTGCCCGAAGGCGCCACGGCCGACTACATCGAGACCGGCATCTGGTCGAAGAAGGCTATCGAGGAAGGGCGCCGTTTCGGCAATATCAACGTCGCTGCCAGCGCCAAGCCTTACGATTACCTGGCCATTCCTGGCCAGAACGAGTGGAAGCTGACCCCAGGGGCTGCATACGTTCACTACGCCTCCAACGAAACCATCGGCGGCCTGCAGTTCGACTGGGTGCCTGAAACCGGTGATGTTCCGCTGGTGGTCGACATGTCGTCCGACATCCTCTCGCGCCCGATCGACGTGTCGCAGTACGGCCTGATCTACGCCGGTGCGCAAAAGAACATCGGCCCGAGCGGCCTGGTGGTGGTCATTGTGCGCGAAGACCTGCTCGGTCGCGCGCGCAGCACCTGCCCGACCATGCTCGACTACAAGATCTCGGCCGATAATGGTTCGATGTACAACACCCCGGCCACCTACTCCTGGTATCTGTCGGGCCTGGTGTTCGAGTGGCTCAAGGAGCAGGGCGGCGTCGAGGCCATGGAGCAGCGCAACCGTGCGAAGAAAGACCGTCTGTACGGTTTCATCGACGCCAGCGAGTTCTACACCAACCCGATCAGCCACAATGCCCGCTCTTGGATGAACGTGCCGTTCCGCCTCGCCGACGAGCGCCTGGACAAGGCATTCCTCGCCGGTGCCGACGCCCGCGGCCTGCTCAATCTCAAGGGCCATCGTTCGGTCGGTGGCATGCGTGCCTCGATCTACAACGCGCTGGGGCTGGATGCGGTGGAAGCTCTGGTGGCCTACATGGCCGAATTCGAGAAGGAGCACGGCTGATGTCCGAACAGGAACTCAAGGCCCTGCGCGTTCGCATTGACAGCCTCGACGAGAAAATCCTCGAGCTGATCAGCGATCGCGCTCGCTGCGCCGAAGAAGTGGCGCGGGTCAAGACCGCGTCGCTCGCCGAAGGCGAAAAGCCGGTGTTCTACCGCCCCGAGCGTGAGGCCGCGGTGCTCAAGCGCGTCATGGAGCGCAACAAGGGGCCCTTGGGTAACGAAGAGATGGCGCGTCTGTTCCGCGAAATCATGTCGTCGTGCCTGGCCCTGGAAGAGCCGTTGAAGATTGCCTACCTCGGCCCCGAGGGCACCTTCACCCAGGCTGCGGCCATGAAGCATTTCGGTCATGCGGTGATCAGTCGTCCGATGGCGGCCATCGATGAAGTGTTCCGCGAAGTGGCGGCAGGCGCTGTCAACTTCGGCGTGGTGCCGGTGGAAAACTCCACCGAAGGCGCGGTGAGTCACACGCTCGACAGCTTCCTCGAGCACGACATGGTGATCTGTGGCGAGGTCGAGCTGCGTATCCACCACCACCTGCTGGTGGGCGAGAACACCAAGACCGACAGCATCACCCGTATTTACTCGCACGCCCAGTCGCTGGCCCAGTGCCGCAAGTGGCTGGACGCGCACTACCCGAACGTCGAGCGCGTGGCGGTCTCGAGCAATGCCGAGGCGGCCAAGCGGGTCAAGGGCGAGTGGAATTCGGCGGCGATCGCCGGTGACATGGCAGCCAATCTGTATGGTTTGACCCGTCTGGCCGAGAAGATCGAAGACCGTCCGGACAACTCCACGCGGTTCCTGATGATCGGTAACCAGGAAGTGCCGCCGACCGGCGACGACAAGACCTCGATCATCGTTTCGATGAGCAACAAGCCAGGCGCGCTGCATGAGCTGCTGGTGCCATTCCACGATAACGGCATCGACCTGACCCGCATCGAGACCCGCCCGTCGCGCAGCGGCAAGTGGACCTACGTGTTCTTCATCGACTTCGTCGGCCACCACCGCGATCCGCTGATCAAGGCGGTGCTGGAGAAGATCAGCCAGGAGGCCGTGGCGTTGAAGGTGCTGGGGTCTTATCCGAAGGCGGTGCTCTGAACTTATTATTGCCCGTGAGTGGGAGCGCTTTGCGCTCCATCGCGGGACCAGCCCGCTCCCACAGGTTTCATGCTGCCCGTGAGAGTGGCGTCGGACCTATAGTTCGGGTTCGTCCTGCCCATCTGTAGGCTGTAATTTGGCACATGTTGCTGTTCTGAACAGGGTTCGCACTCGTGGTTAATGCTGTAAACAAACCCGCACCGCTCATCAATCGCCTGGTCGTCGTCGGCCTGGGTCTGATCGGTGGTTCCTTCGCCAAAGGCCTGCGTGAAAGCGGGCTGTGCCGTGAAGTGGTCGGTGTCGACCTGGATGCCCAGTCGCGCAAGCAGGCTGTCGCTCTTGGTGTGGTCGATCGCTGCGAAGAGGATCTGGCCGTTGCCTGTGTCGGTGCTGACGTGATCCAGCTGGCGGTGCCGATCCTGGCCATGGAAAAGGTTCTGGCTCGCCTGGCGTCGCTCGACCTGGGGGCTGCGGTGATCACCGATGTCGGCAGTGCCAAGGGCAATGTGGTGCGTGCCGCGCGGGCCGTATTCGGCGAGCGTCTGGCGCGTTTCGTGCCCGGCCATCCGATCGCAGGGTCCGAGCAGAGCGGTGTGGAGGCGTCCAATGCTGCACTGTTCCGTCGTCACAAAGTGATCCTCACGCCGCTCGCCGAAACCGACCCGGCAGCCCTGGCCCTGGTCGATCGCCTGTGGCGCGCGCTGGAGGCCGACGTCGAGCACATGCCGGTCGAGCGTCATGACGAAGTCCTGGCGGCCACCAGCCACCTTCCGCACCTGCTGGCGTTCGGCCTGGTGGATTCGCTGGCCAAACGCAATGAAAACCTCGACATCTTCCGGTACGCTGCGGGAGGGTTCCGCGATTTCACGAGAATCGCCGGCAGCGACCCGATCATGTGGCATGACATCTTCCTCGCCAACCGCGACGCTGTCCTGCGCACGCTGGATACATTTCGCAGCGATCTCGACGCCTTGCGCGACGCGGTCGATGCAGGGGACGGGCACCAGTTGCTGGGTGTATTCACCCGCGCTCGAGTCGCCCGCGAGCATTTCAGTAAAATCCTGGCCCGCCGGGCCTATGTGGACGCTATGAACGCCAACGACCTGATCTTCCTGGCCCAACCTGGTGGCCGCGTGTCCGGACGGATTCGCGTACCGGGCGACAAATCGATTTCCCACCGCTCGATCATGCTCGGCTCGCTGGCCGAGGGCACCACTGAAGTCGAAGGCTTCCTCGAGGGCGAAGATGCCCTGGCGACCTTGCAAGCCTTCCGCGACATGGGTGTGGTCATCGAGGGGCCGCACCACGGCCGCGTCACCATCCATGGTGTCGGCCTGCACGGCCTGAAGCCGCCACCTGGCCCGATCTACCTGGGTAACTCCGGGACCTCGATGCGCCTGCTGTCGGGCCTGCTGGCCGCACAGCCGTTCGATGTGACCATGACCGGTGACGCTTCGCTGTCCAAGCGCCCGATGAACCGCGTGGCCAATCCGTTGCGCGAAATGGGAGCCGTGGTCGAGACCGGCCCTGAGGGGCGTCCTCCGCTGACCATTCGCGGTGGCCAGAAGCTCAAGGCGCTGAACTACACCCTGCCGATGGCCAGTGCCCAGGTTAAGTCCTGCCTGCTGCTGGCCGGCCTGTACGCCGAAGGCACTACCACCGTCACCGAGCCGGCGCCGACCCGCGATCACACCGAGCGCATGCTGCGTGGCTTCGGTTACAGCGTGCAGAGCAATGGCCCTGTCGCTTCGCTGCAGTCCGGCGGCAAGCTGACCGCTACTCGGATCGAAGTGCCGGCCGATATCTCGTCCTCGGCCTTCTTCCTGGTCGCAGCGTCCATCGCCGAAGGTTCGGAGCTGGTGCTGGAGCACGTCGGCATCAACCCGACCCGCACCGGCGTGATCGACATCCTGCGTCTGATGGGCGGCGACATCACCCTGGAGAACCAGCGTGAAGTCGGCGGCGAGCCTGTTGCCGACCTGCGCGTGCGTGGGGCGAAGCTCAAGGGTATCGAGATTCCGGAAGACCTGGTGCCGCTGGCCATCGACGAATTCCCGGTGCTGTTCGTCGCGGCCGCCTGCGCCGAGGGGCGTACCGTGCTGCGTGGTGCCGAGGAGTTGCGGGTCAAGGAGTCTGACCGTATCCAGGTCATGGCCGATGGCCTGATCGCCCTGGGCGTCAAGTGTGAGCCGACCCCGGACGGCATCATCATCGATGGCGGCCAGATCGGCGGCGGTGAGGTCCATGGTCACGGTGATCACCGTATCTCCATGGCGTTCAGCATTGCCTCGCTGCGTGCCAGTGCGCCGATCCGCATTCACGACTGCGCCAACGTCGCCACCTCCTTCCCCAACTTCCTGGCGCTTTGCGCCGAAGTCGGCATTCGCGTGGCGCAAGAGGGCAAGTCGTGAATTCGCAGGCGCCGGTCATCACCATCGACGGGCCAAGCGGCTCGGGCAAGGGCACGGTAGCTGGCCTGCTGGCACGCGAGCTTGGCTGGCGGCTGCTGGATTCCGGAGCGCTGTATCGCCTGCTGGCGTTCAACGCCTCGAACCATGGTGTCGACCTGACCAACGAAGAGTTGCTCAAGGCGCTTGCCGCTCATCTGGACGTGCAGTTCATCGCTGCCGAGCCGGGCAAGCTGCAGCAGATCATTCTCGAGGGCGAGGATGTCAGCAATGTCATCCGTACCGAAACGGTAGGGGCGGGCGCCTCGATGGTCGCTTCTCTGCCAGCGGTGCGCGAGGCACTGCTGCAGCGTCAGCGTGCCTTCCGTGAGGCGCCGGGGCTGATCGCCGACGGTCGCGACATGGGGACCGTGGTGTTTCCCGATGCGCCACTGAAGGTGTTTCTCACCGCCAGTGCCGAGGAACGCGCCCGCCGCCGTTACCTGCAGTTGAAGGGCAAAGGCGAAGATGTTAGTCTGTCGAGTCTGCTAGATGAGATTCGTGCGCGCGATGAGCGCGACACCCAGCGCGCAGTGGCCCCGCTCAAGCCGGCGGCCGATGCAATCCAGCTGGACTCTACCGAGTTGTCCATCGAGCAGGTGCTGCAACGGATCAGAAGCGAGCTCGCATTGCGCGATCTGCTCTGATCGCCAGGAAAGCAGGCAGGGGCACCAGTCAACGTCCTGCCCGCTTTCCTTTACTTAAACGAAACCCACATTGTCTGGAATGTGGCGATGGGTGTTTGTCTCGCCCGAATTTACAGGAATTAAAATGAGCGAAAGCTTTGCAGAACTCTTTGAAGAAAGCCTGAAAACCCTCAATCTTCAGCCGGGCGCAATCATCACCGGTATCGTTGTCGACATCGACGGCGACTGGGTTACCGTTCACGCTGGTCTGAAGTCCGAGGGCGTCATCCCGCTCGAGCAGTTCTACAACGAAGCTGGCGAGCTGACCATCAAGGTCGGTGACGAAGTTCACGTTGCGCTGGACGCGGTCGAAGACGGCTTTGGCGAAACCAAGCTGTCCCGTGAAAAAGCCAAGCGCGCCGAGTGCTGGATTGTTCTGGAAGCTGCTTTCGCTGCCGAAGAAGTGGTCAAGGGCGTTATCAACGGTAAGGTTAAGGGCGGCTTCACTGTCGACGTTAACGGCATCCGTGCGTTCCTGCCGGGCTCCCTGGTTGATGTCCGCCCAGTGCGCGACACCACCCACCTGGAAGGCAAAGAGCTGGAATTCAAGGTCATCAAGCTGGACCAGAAGCGCAACAACGTTGTCGTTTCCCGTCGCAGCGTGCTGGAAGCCGAGAACAGCGCCGAGCGCGAAGCCCTGCTGGAAACCCTGCAGGAAGGCCAACAGGTCAAAGGTATCGTCAAGAACCTCACCGACTACGGCGCCTTCGTGGACCTGGGCGGCATCGACGGCCTGCTGCACATCACCGACATGGCCTGGAAGCGCATCAAGCACCCGTCGGAAATCGTCAACGTTGGTGACGAAGTCGACGTTCGCGTTCTGAAGTTCGACCGTGAGCGCAACCGCGTTTCGCTGGGTCTGAAGCAGATGGGCGAAGATCCGTGGGTTGCTATCACTTCCCGCTACCCAGAAGGTACTCGTGTTACCGCTCGCGTCACCAACCTGACCGACTACGGCTGCTTCGCCGAGCTGGAAGAGGGTGTCGAAGGCCTGGTGCACGTTTCCGAAATGGACTGGACCAACAAGAACATCCACCCGTCGAAAGTCGTTCAGGTTGGCGACGAAGTGGAAGTCATGGTTCTGGACATCGACGAAGAGCGTCGTCGTATCTCCCTGGGTATCAAGCAGTGCAAATCCAACCCATGGGAAGACTTCTCCGGCCAGTTCAACAAGGGTGACAAGATCACCGGTACCATCAAGTCGATCACCGACTTCGGTATCTTCATCGGCCTGGACGGTGGCATCGACGGTCTGGTTCACCTGTCCGACATCTCCTGGAACGAAACCGGCGAAGAAGCCGTACGTCGTTTCAAGAAGGGCGACGAGCTGGAAACCGTCATCCTGTCGGTTGACCCAGAGCGCGAGCGCATCTCCCTGGGCATCAAGCAGCTGGAAGACGATCCGTTCTCCAACTTCGTTGCTGTCAACGACAAGGGTGCAATCGTCAAGGGTATCGTGAAGGAAGTTGACGCCAAGGGCGCCATCGTCACTCTGGCCGACGACATCGAAGCTACTCTGAAAGCTTCCGAAATCAGCCGTGACCGCGTTGAAGACGCGCGTAACGTCCTGAAGGAAGGCGAAGAGATCGAAGCCAAGATCATCAGCGTTGACCGCAAGTCCCGCGTCATCAGCCTGTCCATCAAGTCGAAGGACGATGCTGAAGAGCGCGAAGCTATCCAGAGCCTGAAAAACACCGCTCCGGAAGCTGCTGCCGACACCACCATGGCTGCGCTGCTGCGCGAAGCAATGGCCAAGCAGAACTGAGTTCTGTTTGATCGGTAAAAAAGGGCGACCCTCGGGTCGCCCTTTTTTTGGCTGTGTGTCAGGGATTGATGGTGCGGGTGTTGTGAAGCTCGTGTTAGTTGTTAGGGGGCGTGCGGCTGGGAGTGTCACCTGTAGTGCTTACCCCCATCCCCTCGGTGTCGTCGGCAGAAAGAGTGAATATCACGGCATAGCGACTGAGATCGCTTTCGTTTCGCTGAAAGCGGACGGCGACCTGTTTGCCTTCCCATGTGATGGTCTTTATCTCATAGGTTGCGCCTGAGCTCAGTTGAATCCGGCGACTCAGGCTTGAGCCTGGCTGTCCGAGGGTGTCGGTTAGAAAGTCATCGACCAATGCCAGGCTGCTGGCTCTTCCTGTCAACATCAACTGGCTGATTTTGCCATCCTTTGTGCTCGCAAAGAGTTGGTACCCCGAGCTGATAGGGATATAGGGCAGCCCGTGAACTTCGTACCGGTCAGGCTCCGAGGTGTTGATGCGGCAGGGTGTGTCTTGGCGAGCGGCGCTCTCGGGGCATTCTGGAACCTGGGCCTTGAAGTTGCCATGCAAAGGAACACCCAGAAACTCGGATGGCTCCTTTTCCCAGATTTGGTGTTGTCGAGCGCCTTGAGCGAACGCCACCGGTGTGGTAATGAGGGTCGCCAGGGTGAGTGAAAGAGAGAGAGTCCGCATAAACAATCCTTGTGTGTACTGCTTGAAGAGCAAGTAGATAACCACTTTGCAATCAGTTTTGAGGACGAATCAAAATGGGATGCGTCTGATTTTTTATCAGACAAATCTTACGAGGCTTAGGTTCGCTTACGGGGAAAATTTCAATAATCCGCCGAGCGGCTTCTCCGCTTTGCGGCCTGCCGCAGCGCTGGTGATCGGCCTGGGTCGGTGGTGTGGGGCATTGCTATTCGCCTTATTCCTTAACAATCCAATCTTGAATTTTTTTATTAAGTCAAGAACCGCCCTGTTCAAATCCCTCTGGGCGTGCTACAAACTCCTTAAGCAATGATCTAGCTGCTTGATAACGAAGGGAAAAACATGACGAAGTCGGAGCTGATCGAACGTATTGTCACCCATCAGGGGCTGCTCTCGTCCAAGGACGTGGAGTTGGCTATCAAGACCATGCTTGAGCAGATGTCGCAATGTTTGGCCACGGGAGATCGTATCGAGATCCGTGGATTTGGCAGTTTTTCCCTGCACTACCGTGCGCCGCGCGTTGGCCGCAATCCCAAGACGGGCCAGTCGGTGGAGCTAGAAGGCAAGTTTGTGCCGCATTTCAAGCCGGGCAAGGAGCTGCGAGATCGGGTCAATGAAGACGAACGCGAACATCCTTGAGTGATGAAGGAGCAATCTGATGCGTAATCTCAAGCGTGCGCTGGCAGTATTATTCGTCCTGATATTGGCAGCAGCAGTGCTGTTTTTTGTGCTGGAGAACCAGCAGGCTGTTTCGCTGATGCTCTTCGGTTGGTCGGCCCCGGCTTTGCCGGTGGCAGTGCCAGTGATGGCTGCTCTCGTGGTCGGCCTGGCTATTGGCCCCTTGCTGGGGGCTTATGGCGTTCAGCGCAGTAAGCGCAAGATCCGTGCATCGGCACGTCAGGCTGTGCCGGCTAGTAATTAGAGAAAGAACCTGCACGGTTTTAGGAATATGCGTCTTTACACGCAACCACTCAAATAGATATTAGGTATCCAATCAGTGGGCTGCGCAAGTGGGCAGGAATATACACTTCCCCAATATTTCCCTTCATGGCGGTGGGCGTAAGGGGCTCCTGTCACGAAGTGCATCTTGACTCGGCACCGGTCGCTCGTCGACTGGGGCGGAGCAGGGTGTCGATGCCCATTTCGGCGCCTGCTTTGGCCCAAGATTCAAAACTTGGGATGTTGAGGCGCTGGCTGCTCCGTACAAGCACTTTGTTTACGCCCCTGGCATGCGCTCCCTGCTGAACGCAGGCTTTCGTGGGCCGTTTCTCTGCCGTATGCCTTCGGTAAAACTATTACTCTTGATGCTGGAGCGGGCCTATCGGCTGGCTGGCAATCGGGCGGAAATCACTCAGTTGGTGTGGGTCTGGGGAACTTCTATCCTCAAAGTCTCTCTACTTCCGAATAATGCTACATGATAAAGCTGGCACGCGTGTTGATATTGCCGCTACGCTTGGCTTGAAGGGGGCGTTAAGGTTTGACGGTCATCCCCTGTGTTGAAGTGATTAGACGGACCCAAGGAAAAAAGACTAAATGCGCAATGAACGCGAGCGCCTGAGTGGTGATGATGAGATTGATTTGCTTGAGCTTGTGCAGGGGGTCTGGCGGCAGAAATTCTGGGTGGTGATAGTCGCGGCATCGGTGATTGGCCTGGCCTTGATTTATTTAGTGCTCGCTTCGCCGGTCTATGAGGCAAAGCTCTACATTCGGCCTCCAGCACAGAATGATGTGGCGCAGCTCAATTTTGGTCGTGGTGAGGGTACGGGGCTCCAGCCGCTTAGCGCCAAAGACGTCTATAGCGTTTACCTGAGAGCGCTGCAGTCTGAAGCGGTGCGTGAAAAGTTCTTCCGTGGGGCCTTTCTTTCAACGCTGAGCGAAGAGGATAGGAAGGGCTCGCGTGATGCGCTGTTTGCCCGATTCAATAGCATGCTGACGGTGGCCCAGGCGGCCCGGGACATGCCTGATCGCTTTGTTATCACTGCGGACGTCGAAGATCCGCAACTCGCTGCCAACTGGGTGTCCAGCTATGCCGAAATGGCTGCGGACCGAGCGAAAGATGAGCTGCTTGGCGGTACCCGTAGCGACATTTCAATCATGGCGGATAACCTGGAGCAGCAGATACAGGCTTCGCGAGCCAGCGCGTTCAATCAGCGTACAGATCAGATCGCCAAGCTCAATGAGGCGTTGCGAGTGGCAAAGTCCATCGGTCTGGAGAAACCGCCGATCATTTCGAGTGCATTATCCAACGAGGTGTCTGCCGGCATGGGTGGCTCTCTGATCTACATGCGCGGCTCCCGAGCGCTGGAGGCAGAGATCGCCAACCTTGAGTCTCGTGCGTCGGATGATCCCTACATCCCGGGGTTGCGCGAGAAACAGGAAAGGCTGATCTTCATGCGTAATCTCAAGATCGACCCAGCGCTGGTCGCAATGTACCAGCAGGACGGGCCAGTCTTTCAGCCCGACAAGCCGATAAAGCCGCGTAAGGCAATCATCATGGCACTGGGGGTGTTCGCGGGTCTGGCTATGGGTGTGCTCGTAGCGTTGGGGCGTGATCAGTGGTTGAGGCGAAGGGCGAGCGATTAAGGCAATTTGATGGCTCAAAAATGCTGTCATGCGTTGTTGTAGGTGTGGGAAGGTGCAACAATACGCCCTTCCCCCATTCACCAATGACATGGATAGCTGGATGAGGTGCACGATGCGCCACTTCTGTTTCTGCCTGTCATGGGTGCTATCCCGTTAGTGTGCAGGCAAAGTCAGTGAACATCGATTCTCGCGGTCCCCGCAGCTCTAGTCCTCCTGAAATAGACGTTTTTGACCTTTTTCGAGCAGTCTGGCGCCGGCGTGTTTTCATCGCTGGCCTGGGTTTGCTTTTCGCGGCGGTCGGTGTCGCCCTGGCCTACGTCATCCCTCCTGAATATGAGACATCAGCTACTTTGCGCCCCGTTGAGCTCAATCAACTGGATGCATTGAATCGCTCTAAAATCTACAGCCTGCCTCCTGATGAAGCGCTGAAACGAGTGGGCGCGAGGTTGGATTCCTATAGCGCACGGTTGGATTATTTTCGCTCCAGGCCAGACCTTGTGCGAGTCTTCACTAAAGAGGGGCAAACGATTGAGCAAGGCTTTCAGGACTTCAACAGCACCGACCTAAGTGTCGTCCAGGCTGACCCGAAAAAAACCGATTTGCTGAGCAATTTTATCGGTTTGAAGATGCGTTATGGAAAGGATATCGATGGCCCGGCCGTTCTCAATGCCTTTGTGGATTATGCTGTGGAGCAAGAGCGGGTTCAGTTGTCACGGGATGTGCAGGTCATTTTGTCCAATCGCCTGGCTGAGGTGAATGCCGAGCTAAACTCGGCGGTCTCCGAGTACCGAACTGCCAACGATGGGCGTATCGCTCGCCTGGAAGAAAGTGATGCCATCAGGCGTGCACAGTTGAACGATGAGCTCAAGGCGCTGCGCGTACAGCTGAAAATGCAGCGTGAATCGCGTTTGGCTGAACTGGATGAGTCTATCGCTATTGCCAACAGTCTGGGACTGAAAAAGCCATCCACTCCCTCCCAGATGGCTGATGAAGGTGTGGTTGGTGGCAACATTATACGCACCGAAGTGAATGACCGACCGGTGCCGCTGTATTTCATGGGTACTGAGGTGCTCGAGGCCGAGCGCAGTACGCTGCGCAAGCGTTCCTCTGATGACTTTGTCGAGCCGAGAATCGGTCAAATTCGCAAAGAGCTCCTGCTACTTTCCAATAACCGTAATGTCGAAGCAATCAAAGCCCGTGCCAATGATCAGGATTTCCTGGAGGGCGTAGAAGCGTTGCGGGTCGAGCGGGAGCGCTTGCAAGCCATTGATACGCAGTTGCAGGGTTTGCAATTGGTAAGCATCGATCAGCGCGCAGTGGCGGCTACCAAGCCGATCAAGCCGCGCAAGGCGTTGATTGTTATTCTGGCGTTTATTGGCGGTATATTGCTTGGTGTGTTGATTGCGCTGATGCGGGCTGCTTTCAAGAGTCATCTACGGCGGATGCGTGTCCTGGAAATAGGTGGTGTGATGGCGTCTGTTGTTCCAGCGGATCTCTCGCGCCAAGTCGGCGTTTTGTCGCCAGAAGTACAGATCAGGGCGGGCAAGGAGTGATATTGCCTTGATGTCATCTTGGTTTGAAGTTGGCAGGAAGCCCTTAGGGGGTCGTATGAAAAGTCTTGGGGCGAAGGTCGGGTAGGCGAAAATAGCCGAGGAGCCGCCGGGGTCACGGTTGTAAATGGGCATTCCGACCGGGCTGGCGCACTAGGCTGTTTCCAACGCAGCATACACCGAGTATCAGGGCTTTTCGTACAGAGTCTAGTAGGTCGGCGCCGTTAAGCGGCCTGTTATTGTATCTGCTCACACCTCGATTCGATAGGCGCCGGCTTGTGCCATTTTACATAGCGCGCGCTTCAGGCACGGGATTGGTCGCTCAGAGCTCAATTGCCCCGTTTGCGATGTCTCTGATCATTCCCACCTGTTCGTTGCTTGGCGGTGGGGCAGATATGTCGGTTTTTTTGCTACTTGGCGGGTCGAATTTCGCTGGCCGCCGCCGGTACGGTATCCATTCGCGGTGTTGTGAGAACTGACGCAACGCATTGATATTTTTTGAATATTGTCTTTGATGGGGGTGTGCCATGCTGGCTTTCCAGTGCGTTTTCGGTCGAATTGCATCGTGATCAACGGTGGGTCCTGAGTCGTTGGCAGAATGCTGTGGTCTCAACAGAGGTTCACTGGCAGAATGAGTCGCTATACCCAGAGACTGTGCATGGGGCCGTCTTCCTAGGCGCTGGTGCGAAAAGTCTGAAGGCATGGTCGGCTAAGGTGAAAACGGTCAGGGGGTGTCGTACGGGATCTGGTTGATGCCCGCGTCGAAGGGCGACTGATCTTTCAGTAACCCCAAGGCACGATGGGTTTGGGTGTTGGTAGTAAGTGGACGTGCTGTTAGTGCAGTTGGGGAATGCTGTATGATACGGATGAATCTGTCGATATTTATATGAGGTTGGTTGGGTGAAGCTTACAAAGACAGATATTGCTGAAGTTGTCATTATCGAACCCACAATATTCGAAGATGAGCGTGGCTGGTTCTACGAGCTTTACAGTGAACCAAAGTTTCACGCGCTGCTCAGAGCGTCTGATTTACCAGTGCCTCGACCTTTCATCCAAGAAAACTGCTCGATGTCGAAGAAAGGGGTTGTTCGAGGTTTGCATTACCAGCTGTCGCCCAGTTCGCAGGGCAAGCTCGTCAATGTGAGCCAAGGCGCCGTTTATGATGTCGCAGTTGATATTCGTAAAGGTTCACCGACGTTCGGGCAATGGGTTGGCGTAACGCTGTCCGCGGCGAACCGAAAGATGCTCTGGATTCCCGAAGGCTTCGCCCATGGCTTCATGGCGCTTGAGGACGATACGGTATTCCAATACCGCACGACTGATACTTATTCCAAAGCTCACGAGCGGAGTCTGGCCTGGGATGATCCTGACTTGGCAATTGAATGGCCAACGACAGCCGCTCCGGTGGTGAGCGAGAAGGATCGCATGGCACCTGGTTTCGCCAAGGCCGAGCATACGAATTATCTGATCCCCGGTAAGGTCGATGTTGTCGAACTGGAATCGCACAGTGACGACCGTGGTAGTTTGATTGGTATTGAGAAGGACCTCAATATTCCGTTCTCGATTAGGCGTGTCTATTATATTTTTGGTACCCAGCAGGATGTCAGTAGGGGCTTCCACGCACATCGTGATTTGCAACAGCTGATTGTTTGTGTCTCTGGTAGTTGCCGGATGGTGCTGGATGATGGTCGTGAACGCGTCGAGCATGTTATCGACAGGCCAAACAAAGCCATTTTCGTTCGTAATATGGTCTGGCGCGAGATGCACGATTTCAGTGAGGACTGCGTGCTGATGGTAGTGGCAAGTGAAGTGTATGACGAGCGCGACTATATTCGTGATTATCAGGATTTCAAGAGGCTGATTGGCAATGACCAGCATTCACAGATTATCTGATGTTCAAACAGATGATGTTGGTGAGGGGACTAGGATCTGGCAGTACGCCGTGGTGCTGCAGGGCGCGCAAATCGGCAGGGGCTGTAATGTTTGTGCGCACACTTTTATCGAAGGTGGTGTTGTCGTGGGTGACAATGTAACCATCAAATGTGGTGTGTACCTTTGGGACGGTGTCAGAGTGGAGAATAATGTCTTCATTGGTCCCAATGCTACGTTTACAAATGACAGGGAGCCTCGCTCCAAGCAGTACCCGGACGTGTATGCAAAAACGTTGCTGAAAGAAGGCTGTAGTATAGGCGCCAATGCGACGCTGCTGCCGGGTATTACGATCGGTAAGCACGCCATGGTGGGTGCTGGTGCCGTTGTGACGAAAGATGTGCCTGACTATGCTGTCGTAGTCGGTAATCCTGCCAAAGTAATCAGGGAGTTGGAACGTGATTGATTTTTTGAGCCTGAAAGCGGTCAATCATCAATATCGAGAAGCGTTGTTGAAAGCGTGCGCTGATGTTATTGATTCAGGCTGGTATATCAATGGCGGTGCATTGAAGCGCTTCGAGGCCAATTTTGCCAACTATAGCGACGTTAAATTTTGCATCGGCGTCGCGAATGGCCTTGATGCGCTGACGCTTACGCTCAAGGCGTGGAAGTTACTCGGGCGATTGAATGATGGCGATGAAGTCATTGTTCCAGGTAATACGTATATCGCGAGTGTGCTCGCCATCACTGAAAGTGGCCTGACCCCAGTGCTTGTCGAGCCCGATTCAGCGACCTTCAACATCGAGCCTGAAGCCATCCGTGCAGCCGTCAATCCACGTACCAAAGTGATTCTGCCTGTACACTTGTACGGGCGTATTGCGCCGATGCCGGCGATTCGGGCCATTGCTGACGAATTTGGTTTACTCGTGCTTGAGGATTCTGCGCAGGCTCACGGTGCTGCAACGCAGGGTAAGAGAGTCGGTGGCTGGGGTGACGCATCCGGCTTCAGTTTCTATCCAGGCAAGAACCTGGGCGCACTGGGCGACGGTGGTGCCATCACCACCAACGATGCGGAGCTGGCAGAAGTGCTGTGTGCTCTTCGCAATTATGGGTCGCACGAGAAGTACAAGAACATCTACGTTGGCGTAAACAGCCGTCTTGATGAAATCCAGGCGGCGATGCTGGATGTGAAGCTCAAGTATCTGGACGATGAGATTGCGCGTCGTCGCCATATTGCAAAGTGTTACGCTCAGGGTATCGAGAGTTCGAGAATCGCTTTGCCGTCGCACGGTGAAGAGGGCGAACATGTCTGGCATCTCTATGTTGTGCGCACCGCAGTTCGCGATGCCCTGCAAGCCCATCTGGCATCAAAAGGGGTGCAGACGTTGGCGCACTACCCGATCCCGCCTCACAAGCAGCAAGCCTACAGACATCTGAATGGACTGAGCCTGCCCGTCACGGAGAAGATCCATGAGGAGGTCCTCAGCTTGCCGATGGATCCGACAATGACTCAGGAGGCGATCGACCACGTCATCGAGGCATGTAACAGCTTCTAGTTCGTTGAAGAGTGCCATGACCTTGTACGGCATTTGGGTGCCTGCAGGGCTCATGGCTTTTGGTGTTCCTCGATGAACTGATAGCACTGTTCGGGGGGGAGGCAGTGATTGGAAAGTCAGATGCTTTTGCGGATCGATACAGATGAATCTCATCAAAACTAGCGTGCTCAACGGTATTGCGGTCGTCACGAAGATGTTGGCGCTGCTTGGTATCAATAAAATGCTCGCGTTGTACGTCGGTCCGGCAGGGTATGCGGCGTTCGGTCAGTTTCAGAATGTTGTTGCATTGATCACTACGCTGATTGGGGGCGCTTTCAATACGGGCGTTACCAAGTACACGGCGGAATACGCAGATGATGCCAAGAGCCGGATTGCGGTGTGGCGCACAGCTGGCACCCTGAGCGTCGTGGTTAGCTTGATTATCGCTTGTCTATTGTTTTTATTTAGGGAGAGGCTCGCTGCAAGGTTTTTGAATGATAGCAGTCTTTCTGATGTATTTACCTGGTTTGCAGTCGGCTTGGTTTTTCTTATTTTAAATACCTTTCTCCTGGCAGTGCTGAATGGCCTCAAGGAGATTGGTAAGTATGTTGTCTGCAATATTGCAGGTAGTGTACTTTCCGTGTTGATCACCGCTATTTTGGTCCATTTTTATGGGTTGAAAGGAGCACTTGTTGCGCTGGCAACCTATCAGTCTGTTGCCTTCTTCTCCACGCTGATCGTTTGTCATCGCTTAGAGTTTTTTAGCTTTTTCATGCTCTTTGGTCAGTTGGATAAGAGCGTCGTAAGGAATCTGCTAAAATATGCAGTCATGGCTATTGTTTCAGCGTCTTGCCTTCCGGTCACTCAAATGTTGATCCGGAGCGAGATCGGGCAGACGCTGGGATGGCATGCGGCGGGATACTGGGAAGCCATGTGGCGATTGAGTTCCGCCTATCTGATGATGGCGACCACGACGTTGTCGATTTACTTCCTACCACGACTATCGGAGCTTAAAACGTATCCGGAACTGATGGCAGAAATCGGATTTGGGTATCGAGTTATCTTGCCATTGACGGTCCTCGCTGCGGTGGTGATTTATGTCTTGAGAGAGCCTGTCGTACTGTTTTTGTTTAGTGCTGACTTTGCACCTGTCACTGACTTGTTTGCTTGGCAGTTGGTCGGTGATTCACTCAAGATTGGCAGTTGGATTATTGCCTATGTGATGTTGGGTAAAGCGATGTTCAAGGCCTTTGTTTTTACTGAAATAATTGGATCGTTTTTATTTTATGTGTTGGCAGTTTTTTTGATTAGGGCTGTAGGCCTCGAGGGCGTAGTTATGGCCTATGCCATCAATTATGCTATTTACTGGGTCCTTGTGTGGATAGTGATTCGTAGGAGTTTGCGGACGATGAGACATCCGGCTGAGCTCGTTTAACAGATTGTTTGACTGAAATTGATGCGTTGCAGGAGCTGGCAAAATGCTGACAGTGGTGATTCCGTCGTACAATCATGCCGACTATATTGTCGAGTCTTTGAGGGCGGCGCTGGCAATTGCAGTGCCAGGCTTGAAGGTTCTTGTTGTAGATGATGGTTCCAGAGATGACTCAATGTCCTTGGTCAGGGAGTATCTGAAGCAGCAGGGTCTTGGTGAGAATGTCACTATTGTAGAAAAAGCGAATGGTGGCTTGGTGTCTTCGCTCAATGAGTCAATGAAGCTCATCGATACTGAGTTTTGTTGGTTTGTTGCTTCTGATGATATTTTGGTTCCCGACGGTGTTGCGCAAGTGTTTGCTGAAATCAAGTCGAAGGAGAACCTGGGCTTTTTAATTGGTGGTGGTCATTACTTCGATGCTGAAGGCGTTTTGGGCCCTATCTATAATGTTCGGCATGAGAGGTTCTTTTCGCTGAATCGCTGCACGCGTGATCGGGAGATGTTTACGCACTATCCATCACCCATTTTATTGCAGTCGACTATTTTTAGAGTTGAAGCACTTAGACGGATTGGCGGCTGGGATCCAGCGTTGCGACTTGATGACTATCCGACCTTTGTAAAGCTGCTGAGTGTTTATGGCGAAGCAGGGCGAGACTTTGGATTCGAACCGGGCATTGATTGTGTTCGCTACCGTCAACATGGCACGAATACCTCAAAAAATTTGTCCGCGCAGCTAAGGATGGTGCGAGGCGCTCTTGTTGCGCTGGCGCCAGATAATCTTCGTCTCGAAGCAGTCGCTAATGCCGCTGCCTATTACTCGTTGAACGCGCTAAAACATGGACGATTTAGCTATTTTGTCGATTTATTCCGCGAGTGTGATTTCAAAGAGATCGTTTTGAGCTTTCTGAAAATGCCGATTGTTGCTGTGCAGCATGTAGTGGGTAGAAAATGAGCGATCTGGATTTTTTTGAATTCGCTTTTTCAAATATTCCAATTTTGCTGACTTGCATGTTTGTAACGACGGGGCTTTTGTATTTTTCAGTTCGTCGATTTGCGTTTTTGGGTTACCTTGATCCTCTCCATTTTTACTGGACATTTACCTTCGGAACTGCCTACGGAATCGTTCTGGCCATGTTCATCGGGGGGCATGTCTCTCTCTATTATGTAGCGTTGTTACTTTCATATGCGCTGACTTTTCTGTTTTTTTTACGGTTCAGTGGTCGTCATGGGCAGCAGATGTATAAATGGGTTGTCGCTCTTCTGGTGCCACATGGCCGAGGCAGAGGGGAGTTCTGGATAGTCCTTCTGATCTACATTTGTTTGGCCGTGTTCTTGATAGCGAGCACCGGTTTTGGATCCAGTGCAGAAACCAACAGATTTGAGCAAAATCGAGGTCTTGGCGCTTTTGTCAGAGTGGCTGACGCGTTTAGGTTGTTTTTGGTGGCATGCATCGCTGTTGTCTGTGTTGAGCGCTGGCGCAACGGTAGACGGAACTATTTGACCCTCGTGCTCGGTTTGGGTTACGTGTTGTTGCTCGTGATAAGTTCTCTTCTGAATGGTGCGAAATTTGCTATTCTCGAGGGTATTTATGCGTCGATTTTTGCGTTGGGTGTCTACGGTTATCGGCTGCGCTTGAATTTCTTAAAAGTAGGTGCTTTGTTTTCTGTTGTTCTTGTGTTTGCTGTGTGGATTTTGAGCAAGAATCTTGAAGGTGCGGGTGTTGATACCCAGGCGTCTGGGGTTTACATGCCGAATACGCCAATGCTCTATGAGCGGCTTGCGTTGAGGATCCTAGCAAACGCTGATAAATACTATTTGTCTTTGCCCAATGGTGTGATTGAAGAGCTAAAGACGGATAGTGTGTTCGTGCAGTTTATTGCTCCATTGGTAAGTGTTACCAAAATGAGCGAAATAGTTGGCTATCCTATCAATGACTATGCTGTCGGGCGGCAGGCACTGCTGTACTGGTACCCCGATAATACCATCGCGGGAGGCCCTACCAGCCACTTCGATCTTTTTTCATACAAGTATTTTGGATTCTTTCCAGGGCTTGTGTTTGCGGCGTTGATGGGTTGGTTTTTAGCCTCTGTGGCAGCGCTTGGCCGTTTGGGGCGTAATCAACGTCCCTATTATGCGGCACTGTGTGCTGCATTGTGGGTGCGTTCGATTGCAATGTTGCTTGAGCCAACCGTCGGGTTGGCTTATGTACTCGATATATTCTTGTTGTTTTTTGTTATCAATTGCATTGGCGTTCTTCTCCGTTTTGCGTCAAAAGGTAATGTTCGGGTGGTGGCGTAATGGGTGCTGGGTTTGCGGGTGATAATGTTTCAATTCTGGTGACCACATACAATCCCTGTGTGGAAGATTTGCTTGAAAATATAAAGTCCTACTTGCACCAGGCTAAATATATTATAATAGTGGATAACTCGGATTGCATCGCGCGCCAGCATGAAGTTGGTGCGTTGGCTGCTTCTTATCCCAGCGTTATCATTAAACAGTTGTCTCGAAATCTAGGTATTGCTGCTGCACAAAATATCGGCATGCAAGCCGCCAAGGCAATGGGTAGCGAGTTTGTCATCGAGATGGACCAAGACTCGAAGCTGCCGGTGGGTTATGTCAACAATCTCATGCACCGCCATGCAGAGTTGACTGAAAAAGGTATCAAAGTCGGCGGCATCGGCCCTCTCGCGGTGCGCAAGGACAGTGATGAGGTCTATGACGGACTCACTCGCAGCGGCGATGTGATCGAAGTTGAATACACCCTGAGTTCCGGGTTTCTCATGCGTTTCGATGCCATTGATGCCGTCGGCTTGAAGAACGAGGACTTGTTCATCGACTTCGTCGATTGGGAATGGTGCTGGCGTAGCCGTGAGCGCGGCTATCGTATCTTCATTGATACCACCTTGGAAATTTCCCACATGCTCGGCGATGGCCATAAGAGAATCCTTGGTCAAAGCATTGGTATGCCATCTCCCATCCGCCATTATTACCAGTTCCGCAATTTTATCTACCTGTTGAGCAAGCCCTTTGTTCCAGGAAGATGGAAATTGAAATACAGTGTCATCATGCTGGCGAAGTTATGCCTCATTCCATTGTGTTTCGATAGAAAAATGAAACGGTTGAGCTTCGCGGTCGCAGGGATAAAAGATGCCATTCGTGGTGCTTGGGGAAAGATTGGAGAATGAATATGCTTTCTCGTTACGCGTCGATTGAGGGTAATTGAAATGTGCGGTTTCGCAGGGCTTCTCTCCCGTTCGACGCTTGGCAGTGATACCGAGCAGATCCTGGAAAACATGGGGCTTGCGATCGAGCATCGAGGGCCTGATTCCAGTGGAATCTGGTTTGATGCCGCTTCAGGTGTCGGTTTTTCCCATCGGCGGCTCTCGATCATGGACGTTTCCAGCCATGGCGCTCAGCCCATGCGCTCAGCCAGTGGCCGTTACATGATCGCCTTCAACGGCGAGATCTATAACCATGTTGACCTGAGAGACAAACTTGCCCGTGATCAGCACGTCATTCAGTGGTCGGGTCATTCTGACACCGAAACATTACTTGCGTGCTTTGAGATCTATGGCATTGAGGCGACGCTTTCCCAGTTGCATGGCATGTTTGCCATCGCATTGTGGGACCGAGACCAAGCGCAATTGACGTTAATGCGAGACCGGTTGGGCGAGAAGCCGCTTTATTACGGTTGGCTCGGTGAGGCGTTTTTGTTCGGTTCTGAACTCAGGGCGTTGAAAGCGGCGCCTGGATTCGAATCGCATGTAGACCCACAGGCGCTATCGCTGTTCCTCCAATTTGGCTATGTGCCTGCGCCGTTCTCGATCTACGACCGCGTCAGTAAACTGATGCCGGGAGAGTATTTGCAGGTATCGCTGCGCGATCCTCAGCCTGTGACGCGTGCGTATTGGAGCGTCGACGAGATCATTCGTAATGGCCTGAATGCTCCGTTTCAGGGAACAGCGGATGAGGCCGTCGGTGCATTAGAAAGCATGCTGAAGACGACCATCGGCAGGCAGATGCTTTCCGATGTGCCGTTGGGGGCATTCTTGTCCGGTGGTGTGGACTCGTCACTCATCGTGGCACTGATGCAGGCCCAGTCTTCAGAGAAGATCAAGACCTTCTCGATTGGCTTCGACGACCCACGTTTCAACGAAGCGCCATATGCCAAGGAAGTGGCTCAGCATATTGGCACGGAGCATGAAGAGCTGTATGTCAGCGCCAGGCAGGCGCTGGATGTCGTCCCGATGCTTCCGGACATCTGGGACGAACCGTTTGCCGACCCTTCGCAGATTCCGACTTTTCTGGTCTCCAAGCTGGCCAAGAGGCAGGTAACCGTTTCGCTTTCCGGCGACGGTGGTGACGAACTTTTTTGCGGCTACAACCGTTACCTGGTGGCTGGCAAACTGTGGCGGTACATGAAGCCGATTCCTGCCGGGCTCAGAGCGGGTGTGGGGCGGCTACTGACAACTGTGGAGCCTGGGGGGTGGGATTCGCTTGGCCGGCGGTTACCGGGTAGCAAAGGGCTGGGCAGTATTGGCGACAAGGTCCATAAGTTGGCTGGGGTATTTGCCGCTCGCGGGCCTCATGATGTCTACAACAATATTGTGTCGAACCATGCACAAGCGAACAATCTGCTGCTTAAACCGGTTACCGATTCCCGTCCCTCGAGGCTGGCCAATCAGGGTTTGTGTGATGTACAGCAGATGATGGCCTGGGATCTGAAGGAATATTTGCCGGGCGACATCCTGACCAAGCTCGACCGGGCGGCAATGGCGGTCTCGCTGGAAGGACGCGCGCCGTTTCTGGATCACTCGGTGGTGGAATTCGCCTGGTCATTGCCCCTCGAGTACAAGTTCCGAGAAGGGGAGACCAAGTGGGCACTCAAGCAGGTCCTCTACAAGCATGTTGATCGTGCGTTGATCGACCGTCCGAAGATGGGGTTTGGCGTTCCGCTGAGAGACTGGCTGATCGGCCCGTTGCGAGAGTGGGCGGAAGCCTTGCTGGATGCCCGCAAGCTGCGAAGTGAAGGTCATTTCAATGTGGATGCCGTACACAGGCTCTGGCAAGAACACGTCGGTGGCAAGCGGAATCATGCGGCAGTTCTCTGGAATGTATTAATGTTCCAGGCGTGGCTGGCGCGTCAGTAGTTTGAATTTTGCAAAAGGATCAGAGCTGTGACTGCTGACTTTTCCGTACTTATCTCGGTTTACGCATCGGAGAAACCCGAGTTTCTGGTGGCATGCCTCGAGAGCTTGACGGTACAGACCTGTAAAGCGCAGGAAGTGGTACTCGTCGAGGATGGGCCGATTTCTGATTCGCTGAAGGCGGTCATTGAGCAATTTCGGTCGAAGCTGCCGATCGTTTCGGTGGTGCTACCTGTAAACGTGGGGCTGGCCAATGCGCTCAATGAAGGGTTGAAATACTGCACCCATGAGCTTGTCGCGCGGATGGACACCGATGACATCTGCCTCCCCGTTCGATTTGAACGGCAGCTGACGTATTTACAAGCCCATCCTGAGGTGACTGTGCTGGGTGCGATGGTTGAAGAATACGATGTGACCATGAGGCATTCGTTGGGGCCGCGCAGACTACCGTTGGACCATGACGCGCTATACGCGTTTTCCAAGCGGCGCAGCCCGCTCAGTCATCCTACCGTCATGTTCCGCAAGTCAGGAGTGCAGGCAGTAGGTGGTTACCCGAGCTTCCGGAAGGCTCAGGACTACGCGCTGTGGTCGCTGATGTTGCAAAAGGGGTACAGGATTGAGAATCTGCCGGACATTCTTTTGAAGATGCGAGCAGGCAGCGAGCTGATGCAACGGCGTGGCAAGGATTATCTCAAGCATGAGCTGGCCATTATCCGTTTCCAGAAGGATATCGGCTTTATCGGTGGCGGTGCGTTTGTCATCAACACGATGTTGCGTTCTATCGTCCGTCGGTCTCCCGCATTTCTTAAACAATTGCTATACAAGTTCGCACGGTAGGCGTAGATGAAAATTTTGATTACTGGCGCTGCTGGATTCATCGGGCATGCGCTGACCAAGGCATTATCGGCCACCGCTGAAAAGGTGGTGGGTGTCGATAATCTCAATGATTATTATGACGTCAGCCTCAAGGAAGCGCGGCTCAAGGATCTTGAGGAGATTGAAAACTTCACATTCATTCGTGCGGATCTTATTGACGCCGAGGCCATCGATAGGGTGTTCTCCGCTAATCAATTCGACTGTGTGGTGAACCTGGCAGCCCAGGCGGGCGTGCGCTACTCGCTCGATAATCCAATGGCTTACGTGCAGAGTAATGTCGTTGGTTTCATGAATATTCTCGAAGGTTGCCGTAATCACAACGTCAAGCGGTTGTTCTATGCGTCTTCGAGTTCTGTCTATGGTCTGAGCAAGGACGTCCCCTTCTCGACTCAACAGTCGGTAGATTGCCCGATCAGCCTTTACGCGGCCACCAAGAAATCGAATGAGCTGATGGCTCATACGTACTCTCATTTGTACGGGATCCAAACCACCGGCCTGAGGTTCTTTACAGTCTACGGCCCGTGGGGACGTCCCGATATGGCGATGTTCAAGTTCACCAAGGCAATTCTCGAAGGCAAGCCGATCGATGTGTATAACCATGGACATCTGTCGCGCGACTTTACCTACATCGATGACATCATCTCCGGCATTCTCCGGTTGCTGCAAAAGCCTGACCTTGATGCTTGCACAGTGTTCAACATCGGTCACGGCAGCCCGGTCAACCTGATGGACTTCATCTACGCCGTGGAGGCCGCAACCGGTATCAAGGCAATCTGTAATTATTTGCCCATGCAACCCGGCGACGTCGAGCAGACATGGGCAGATACTCAGGGGTTGTTTGATGCCGTCGGGTACAAACCGAATGTGCCCGTGCAAGAAGGGGCCGCAAAATTTGTGAATTGGTACCGGTCGTACTACGAAATTTGAAGGTGTAAATAGATGAAGATTACTGTTTTTGGCTCGGGCTATGTTGGGTTGGTCACTGGCACGTGCCTAGCTGATGTTGGCCATCATGTGGTATGTGTTGATGTCGATCAGCGCAAGATCGATAACTTGAAGAGGGGCATTATTCCAATCTACGAGCCTGGCCTCGATGAAATGGTTGTTCGCAACCAGCACGAGGGGCGCCTTGACTTCACCACGGATGCTGCCATGGGCGTTTCGTTCGGTGAGATTCAGTTCATTGCGGTAGGTACTCCGCCGGATGAAGATGGCTCTGCTGATCTCAAGTATGTGCTGGCGGTCGCCAATACGATTGGTCAGTACATGACTGAGCCCAAGATCATTGTCGACAAGTCGACAGTACCTGTAGGCACGGCTGACAAGGTCAAGGAGTCTATCCAGCGTACCTTGGCCTCTCGTGGTGTCGACCTGCAATTCCATGTCTGTTCCAACCCTGAGTTCCTTAAAGAGGGTGCGGCTCTCGAAGACTTCACCAAAGGTGCGCGAATCGTGGTGGGCACTGATTCCGAGCACGTTCGCCGCAAGATGCGCGAGTGCTATGCGCCTTACAGCCGGAACCATGACAAACTGATCTTCATGGATGTTCGCTCTGCCGAGCTGACCAAGTACGCGGCCAACGGCATGCTGGCTACCAAGATTAGCTTCATGAACGAACTGTCCAATCTGGCCGAGCGCCTGGGTGCCGACATCGAGCAGGTACGTATCGGTATCGGTTCGGACCCACGGATTGGTTACAGCTTCATCTACCCTGGGTGTGGTTACGGCGGCTCCTGTTTCCCCAAGGATGTTCAGGCGTTGCACCGTACCGCGCAGGAAGTTGGTTATTCCGCTGATCTGCTCGCGGCTGTCGAGGGCGTTAACAAGCGCCAGAAAGACAAGATGTTCGCTTCGTTCGAGGGTATCTTCGACGGGCAGCTCGAGGGCAAGACGATCGCCGTCTGGGGCCTGGCCTTCAAGCCCAACACCGACGACATGCGCGATGCGCCAAGTCGTCGGCTTATCGAACAACTCTGGCAGGCGGGAGCGAAGGTACGTGTTTTCGATCCCAAGGCCATGGAGGAATTCGAGCGCATCTACGGTAAACGGGCTGATACCCACTACGCGGCGACGCAGGAAGAGGCCCTGGCCGGTGCCGACGCCCTGGCGATCTGTACCGAGTGGAAATCGTTCCGCGCTGTAGACCCGCACATGCTGCGTGGGGCTCTTTCCAGTGCCATCGTGGTCGACGGTCGCAATCTCTTCGACCCGTGGACGATGGCAGAGGCTGGCGTGGCGTATCATGCGATCGGCAGGCCGCACATTGCTCCGGGAGTCTGAAATGGCAGGGCTATGCCAGGTAATGGTTACAGGTGCCTCAGGCTTTGTCGGCAGGCACCTGTGCGAATCTCTGGTCCGAGACGGCTTTTCTGTAAAGGCTGCGGTAAGGCGTGAGTCGGGCCAAGTGCTGGCCGGGGATGTCGTGCAACTGGACTTGATGGATCAGGCCTGCGTGCGGAATAGCCTGATGGGTGTCGATTGCGTTGTTCATTTGGCTGGCCGTGCGCATGTGCTTAATGATCAGGTAGCCGACCCATTGGCCGCTTTCCGGGAGGCGAATGTCGAAACGGCCCTGGCGCTGGCCAAAGCGGCACTGGCCGCCGGAGTCGGGCGATTCATCTTTGTCAGCTCCATTGGTGTAAATGGCAACGAGACCACTGACCAGGCATTTACCGAGCAGAGCGACGCCGCACCAACGGCGGCTTACGCCGTTTCCAAGCTGGAGGCCGAGCAGGCGTTAGGCGAGCTGCTAGCAGGGACTGACATGCAGCTGGTTATTGTGCGTCCTCCACTCATTTATGATGCTGGCGCCCCGGGCAATTTCGCACGCTTGCTGGGCCTGGTGGCCAAAGGTTTGCCGCTGCCGTTTGCTTCATTACATAACCGGCGCAGTCTGGTGTCGTTGAACAACCTGATCAGCTTCCTGACGCTGGTGATTACCCATGAGAAGGCCGCCGGGGAGTTGTTCCTGATTGCGGATGGTGACAGCGTTTCAACCCGTCAGATCGTGGCATCTCTCGCGGCCGGCATGGGACGAAAATCCAGGTGTTTCTACATGCCCAAGCTACTGGCCAAGCTGCTTTTGACTGCCTTGGGGCGCACGGGTATGTATGTGCAATTGTTCAGCTCATTGGAAATCAGCACCAACAAGGCGCGCGACCTGCTGGGCTGGTTGCCGGTCGAAGATCCGGAAGCTGCGCTTGCAGAGGCCGGCAGAAAGTACGTCCAGCGATTGATGGTTGATGCTCAGTAACTAGGAATTGGATTTCACGACTCATGGTTCAGCTACTAATAATAGCGTTGGCTCTGGTAAGTGCTGCGGCATTGACTGGAACGGTAAGGCGCTATGCAATACGCAAAAGTGTGCTTGATATTCCCAATGAGCGCAGCTCGCACTCCGTGCCGACGCCGCGCGGTGGTGGTGTGGCTATCGTTGTGGCTTTCATTGCAGCGACACTGTTGCTCTTCGCGTTCGGCAACGTCAGCCTCGCCACCACGTCGGCGCTGGTGCTCGGCGGGGCTGGCGTGGCGGTCCTTGGCTTTTACGATGACCTAGGGCATATCCCTGCGCGTTGGCGGTTGCTCGGTCATTTTCTCGCGGGTATCTGGATCGTATTCAACCTTGGAGGGTTGGCCCCCATCACGCTTTGGGGAGAGGCGTCGAACCTCGGATTCATAGGCAGCTTGCTGGCTGTGGTGTTCCTGGTATGGATGCTGAATCTCTATAACTTCATGGATGGTATTGACGGGCTTGCCAGTTCCGAAGCCGTTTTTGTCGGGCTATCCGGTGGCTTGATCTACTTCCTCTCGGGGCACGGCGGCCTCGCTGGCCTCAGCTTTGCGCTGGCGGCATCGGGCGCAGGATTCCTGCTGTGGAACTTCCCTCCGGCGAAAATCTTCATGGGCGATGCCGGCAGTGGGTTTCTGGGGGTTGTCATGGGCACGATGGCCCTGATCGCCGGATGGACGTCACCCGATTTCTTCTGGTGTTGGGTAATCCTGCTGGGTGTGTTCGTGGTCGATGCCACGGTCACCTTGCTGCGTCGCCTGATGCGAGGTGAAAAGGTCTATGAAGCGCATAGAAGTCACGCTTACCAGTTTGCCTCGCGGCAGTTCGCAAGCCATAAGAAGGTAACGTTGGCAGCCTGGGGCCTGAACCTGTTCTGGTTGTTCCCGGTAGCACTGCTGGTAGCGTTCTACGGTCTGAATGGCGTGCTTGGCGTATGCTTGGCTTATCTACCGCTGGTAGTGCTCGCTTTGAAATTCCATGCGGGTGAGCGTGAGCTTTGATTTTTTGAAGGATACGAGGCGAGTGGGTAACTGGATATGAAAGCTAGGGAACTGATCGAGCTTCGAAAATATCTGCTTCAATTGCCGCGCAGGGAGAAGCGCACGCTCCAGGTGCTGGTGGATGTGTGCCTGGTGTGGCTGGCCCTGCTGATGGCCTTTGCCGTGCGTCTTGGCCTTGATGACCTGGGTAATCCGCTCAGGGAACACATCTGGCTGTTCGTGACTGCGCCCGTTCTGGCAATACCGCTTTTTGTAAAGTTCGGCATGTACCGGGCAGTGATGCGGTATTTCGGTAACGATGCACTCATCGTCATCGTCAAGGCGGTTTCCCTTTCCGCGCTCTTGCTGGGCGTTTTCGTCTACTGGTATAGCAATCACCAGACTTTGGTACCGCGTTCCGTAATTTTCAACTATTGGTGGTTGAGCCTGGTCATGATAGGCGGGTTGCGCCTGGCCATGCGTCAGTACTTCCTGGGCGACTGGTTCTCGGCAACGCAACACATGCCTTTCGCCTCCCGGGACGATGGTTTGCCGAGAGTGGCGATCTATGGCGCTGGCGCCGCTGGAAACCAGCTTATTGCTGCGCTACGTATGGCCAAGTCGATGAGGCCGGTGGCTTTTATCGATGACGACGTGGAGATTGCCGATCGCATCATTTCCGGGTTGCACGTGTATCGCTCGAATGAAGTTGGCCGAATGATCGATGACACGGGGGCTCAGGAGATTTTGCTCGCGATTCCTAGTGCTAGTCGCAGTCGTCGCAAGGAGATCCTGAGCTTCCTGGAGGGCTTCCCCCTGCATGTTCGCAGTGTTCCCAGCATTCTTGACCTGGCCAGTGGGCGAGTGCAAGTGGGCGACATTCAGGAAGTCGACATCGCCGACCTGCTGGGGCGCGATGTGGTGCCTGCGCAAAACGATCTGCTGGCGCAGTGTATTTCGAACAAGGTGGTGCTGGTCACGGGCGCGGGGGGGTCGATTGGTTCGGAGCTCTGTCGGCAAATCGTCGGGGCAGGGCCGAAAACCTTGTTACTGTACGAGCACAGCGAATACAACCTGTACAGCATCTTGAGTGAGCTGGAACTGAGGATATGTCGTGAGGCATTGCCTGTAACCGTCTTGCCGGTGCTGGGCTCAGTGCGCAACCAGGCGCACTTGCTGGAGGTTATGCAGTCCTGGCGCGTGGAGACTGTCTATCACGCTGCGGCTTACAAGCATGTTCCCATGGTTGAGCACAACATCTCTGAAGGTGTGCAGAACAATGTCATCGGCACACTCTGTTCCGCCCAGGCTGCTGTTCAGGCCGGGGTCGCTAACTTTGTGCTGATCTCAACCGACAAGGCCGTGCGGCCGACCAACGTCATGGGCAGTACCAAGCGGCTTGCCGAGATGGTACTGCAGGCGCTGAGCCGAGAGAGCGCTCCGGTCCTCTTCGGGCAGAAGGATAATGTCGCGCAGGTGAACAAAACACGTTTCACCATGGTGCGTTTCGGTAATGTGCTGGGCTCGTCAGGGTCCGTCATACCTTTGTTCCGCAAGCAGATCATGTCGGGAGGTCCTCTGACGGTAACCCACCCCAAGATCACCCGATACTTCATGACCATTCCTGAAGCGGCTCAGCTGGTTATCCAGGCCGGCTCGATGGGACGTGGAGGGGATGTATTCGTTCTGGATATGGGGGAGCCTGTTCGTATTGCCGAACTGGCAGAGAAGATGATCCACCTGTCAGGATTGAGCATACGCTCGGAAAAGAATCCACATGGCGATATCGCCGTTGAGTTCACGGGGCTTCGGCCAGGTGAAAAACTCTACGAAGAGCTACTGATTGGCGATAACGTCGTCTCCACCCGGCACCCGATGATCATGAGTGCAAACGAGGACTTTTTGCCGTGGGATGTACTCAAGGTCAAGCTTGTTGAATTGCTTGGCGCGGTTGAAACGCATGAATTGGTTACCGTGCGAAAACTGCTGCGTGAACTGGTCAGTGGCTATGTTCCGCAAGGAGAGATCGTGGACCTGCTCTACACGCAACGCAAAAAAGAAATCTGACTTTCGCCCTGCCCGCGAGAGTTTTTTGATAACGCCGAAGGCGCGCGCAGGGGCTGTCTCGGGCATGTCTGTCCGGTCAGGCCATCGCTATTCCGCGCTTTTCGCTTTCAATGATTAGTTTAGTAGGTAGCTGATAATGACTGTTTTAGTAACCGGTGGTGCTGGTTTCATTGGCGCAAATTTTGTTCTCGATTGGTTGGCAGTTTCCGATGAGCCTGTGGTGAATCTGGACAAGCTCACATATGCAGGCAACCTACAGACACTGAACAGTTTGCAGGGTGATGAGCGCCACATTTTCGTGCATGGCGATATCGGAGACTCCCAACAGGTAGCGCGTCTGCTGGAAGAGCATAAGCCCCGTGCCATCGTGAACTTCGCAGCAGAGTCCCATGTCGATCGGTCGATTCACGGGCCTGAGGACTTCATCGAGACCAATATCGTCGGTACCTTCCGCCTGCTCGAAGCGGTGCGCGCGTATTGGGGCGGGCTGGACGAGCAAGCGCGTCAGACATTCCGCTTCCTGCACGTATCTACCGATGAGGTCTATGGTTCTCTGGCTGCTGATGAGCCGGCGTTTACTGAGACCCACCAGTATCAACCGAACAGTCCGTACTCAGCGAGCAAAGCGGCAAGCGATCACCTGGTGCGCTCCTATCACCACACCTATGGCCTACCGGTGCTGACCACCAACTGCTCGAACAACTATGGGCCATTCCACTTTCCGGAAAAGCTCATCCCTCTGATGATCGTCAACGCTTTGGGTGGCAAGGCACTGCCTGTCTACGGTGATGGTCAGCAGATACGTGACTGGCTCTATGTCAAAGATCACTGCAGTGCCATCCGCCGCGTGCTCGAAGCCGGGAAGATGGGAGAGGTATACAACGTCGGCGGCTGGAACGAAAAGCCCAACCTGGAGATCGTCAATCGCGTTTGTGCGCTGTTGGATGAGCTGCGTCCACGTGCTGATGGCAAGCCGTATGGGGAGCAGATTACCTATGTTACCGACCGCCCAGGGCATGATCGCCGCTACGCCATCGATGCACGCAAACTCGAGCGTGAGCTTGGGTGGAAGCCTGCGGAAACCTTCGAGACCGGTATCCGCAAGACGGTTGAATGGTACTTGGATAACTGGGACTGGGTAGAAAACGTGCAGTCCGGTGGCTATCGAGACTGGGTCGAGAAAAATTACGCCGGGCGTTCGGCATGAAAATTCTCCTCCTGGGCAAGGATGGTCAACTGGGGTGGGAGTTACAGCGCAGTCTGGCTGTCTTGGGGCAAGTCCTGGCACTCAGCTCAAGAAGCCATGAGTGTTGTGGTGACTTGACCAACCTCCAGGGGTTGGCGGAAACCGTGCGTACCTTTGCCCCCGATGTCATCGTCAATGCAGCAGCCTACACCGCGGTAGACAAGGCAGAAGGCGAGCGCGAGCAAGCATTTCTGGTCAATGCGCAAGCAGTGAAGGTACTGGCCGGTTTAGCCGCTGAGCTGGGTGCATTGTTGGTGCATTATTCGACGGATTACGTCTTCCCAGGCAATGGCAACGCGCCTTGGAGCGAAGAGGACGCGGTAGGGCCGCTGAATGTCTACGGCGAAAGCAAGCTGGGCGGCGAGCAGGCAATTCTGGCCTCCGGCTGCACAAGCCTGATCTTCCGTACCTGCTGGGTCTATGCCGCTCGCGGCAACAACTTCGCCCGGACCATGCTTCGGCTGGCAACCGAGCGGGACAGTCTGGGTGTCATTGATGACCAGTTCGGGGCTCCTACTGGTGCGGAACTGATTGCCGACGTGACTGCTCATGCCATTGCATGTACACGGCGTGACCCTGCTTTGGCTGGTGTGTACCACCTGGCGGCGTCAGGTGAGACAACCTGGTGCGGTTACGCGCGTTTCGTTCTGGAGCAAGCCGCAGCGCGCGGTTTGTCACTGAAGGTGCACGCCGAGCAGGTCAAACCGCTGACTACAGATGCCTACCCGACACCTGCAAAGCGCCCAGCAAACTCGCGACTCAATACTCACAAACTACAAGAAGCTTTCGCGCTGACGCTGCCTGACTGGCGTCAGGGCGTGGCTCGCATGCTGACCGAGATACACGAAAAATGAGCAAACTAAATCGTAAAGGCATCATCTTGGCCGGCGGGTCGGGTACCCGTCTGCATCCCGCGACCCTGGCTATTTCCAAACAGCTTCTGCCGGTTTACGACAAGCCGATGATCTACTACCCGCTCACCACTCTGATGCTGGCGGGCATTCGCGACATCCTGATCATCTCGACGCCCCAGGACACCCCAAGGTTCGAACAGCTTCTAGGTGACGGGCATCAATGGGGGATCAATATTACCTATGCGGTGCAAGCATCACCTGATGGTTTGGCACAAGCTTTCCTGATTGGTGAACAGTTCATCGGTAATGACCTGTCGGCATTGGTTTTGGGCGACAACATCTACTATGGCCACGACTTCCAAGGGTTGCTGGGAAGTGCCATGGGGCGTACCGATGGCGCCAGTGTATTCGCCTACCATGTGCACGATCCTGAGCGTTATGGTGTGGTTGAATTCGACCAGCGAGGAAAGGCGATCAGCCTGGAAGAGAAGCCAGCCAAGCCGAAGTCGAGTTATGCCGTGACCGGGCTTTATTTTTATGACCGTGATGTGGTCGAAATTGCCAAGGGGATCAAACCCTCGCCGCGCGGTGAGCTGGAAATTACCGACCTCAACCGCGTGTATCTGGAGCAGGGCAAGCTCTCGGTTGAAATCATGGGGCGTGGCTATGCATGGCTAGATACCGGCACGCATGATTCATTGCTTGAAGCTAGCGGCTATATCGCGACTATTGAGCGCCGGCAAGGGTTGAAGGTGGCCTGTCCAGAAGAAGTGGCTTATCGCCAGGACTGGATCGATGCCGAGCAGTTGGAAAAGTTGGCGGCGCCCTTGGCCAAGAATGGTTATGGCCAGTACCTTAAACGACTGTTGGAAACAAAGGTCTACTAAATCCGATATAACCTGTCGTTGAGCCCCCGTTGCAGGCGCTTACGGCAATTGCTTCCTGAACATCAGGCTACTGGTCGGTCTGGTGTTCAGGGTGTGCAATCTTTCGGGTCTATTTCTGGGCGCCTATGAATTTCCTGCCAGGTCTTGTCTCGGGACGAAGTCTTCGCCAGCGCTTTAATACTGCTCGAAAATGAATTGCACGAAGCTTTCTGTAGGAAAAAGTAAAAAAGCTTTGTCTGAATGGAGGTAGTTATTGGGCTTAAATCTTCGAACGCTTTTAATCAACCTCTTGAATGCTGGCGGGCGATTCGTGCAGCCCCGCTTAGTGTAAATGGAGGGTAGGTGTAGGGAAGCGTTGTTCTGTTCAACTTGGTAACATCTCAGTTTCCTGAATCCATGGTTTACGCGCTAGGGTTTGTCAAGCAGCCAACGGAACGCTGCTTTCATTTCACTCAAGGAGTGCCTAACATGCGTAACACCGTCCTGTCCTATCTTCTGCTGCCGCTATTTGCAGCCCTGCCTTTGACACTACACGCGGCTCAAACCACGGTTTCGCAACCAGTAGTAGCAACTGCGACCCAGTCGACAGAACTACAGACAAAGACGTCCAGAATTGACCTGAACAATGCCGATGCCTTGACGTTGCAGCACAATCTCAACGGGATCGGCAAGGCCAAGGCTGAAGCGATCGTGGCCTACCGCGAGGCGAACGGCCCGTTCGATTCTGTGGACGAATTACTGGAAATCAAAGGAATCGGCAGCGCGCTGCTGGAGCGTAATCGCGAAAAGTTGACGGTGGACTAACGCGACATCAAAGCCGGCCGGCAATGCGCTGGTCGGCGCCTTCCAGAATGCTGTTACTTATCCCGCGCCTCCTTGGCATCCATCTCCGCATTCCTCTCATGAACTTTCCTCAACTGCTCCTCGGTCAAGGGCAGTTTCTTCGCCGTATCGCGCAACATCATCAATCCACCGACGATCGAGCCGAGGGCTATGATGAGTATCAGCCAGGCATACCAGGGCATTGTCGTTCTCCTGTGATCGTTAATGTGCCGCGTGTCATTTCATTCGACCGACAACCCAGTCTGTACGTTCAATTATAGCCTCTGGCCATCGCCTGCCCAGCCAGTGGATCTGCGGCCCCCAAACCGCGCCCCACTTCGTTTACAATGCGCGCCGTTTACGACTTGCCAAGAGACCTGACCATGTCCGCCTGCCAGACGCCCCTGATCGTCGCCCTCGATTTCCCTACCCGTGAGGCCGCCCTGAAGCTGGCTGACCAGCTCGATCCGGCGCTGTGCCGGGTCAAGGTCGGCAAGGAGCTGTTCACCAGCAGCGCCTCGGGCATCGTCGAGACCCTCTGCGCCAAGGGCTTCGAAGTCTTCCTCGACCTGAAATTCCATGACATCCCCAACACCACGGCAATGGCGGTCAAGGCTGCCGCGGAGATGGGCGTGTGGATGGTCAACGTGCACTGCTCCGGCGGCCTGCGCATGATGTCGGCCTGCCGTGAGGAGCTGGCCAAGCGCAGCGGGCCGCAGCCGCTGCTGATCGGCGTCACCGTGCTGACCAGCATGGAGCGCGAGGATCTGGCAGGCATTGGCCTGGATATCGATCCGCAGGAGCAGGTGTTGCGCCTGGCAGCGTTGGCGCAGAAGGCCGGTATGGATGGCCTGGTGTGCTCGGCACTGGAAGCGCCGGCACTGAAGGCCGCGCACCCGGCGCTGAAACTGGTGACCCCGGGTATTCGCCCGACGGGCAGCGCCCAGGACGATCAACGCCGCATCCTCACGCCGCGTCAGGCACTGGATGCCGGCTCCGACTATCTGGTGATCGGCCGCCCGATCAGCCAGGCAGCGGATCCAGCGCAGGCGCTGGCGGCGGTGGTGGCCGAGATTCGCGGCTGATCCGCCCCACGGGCTGCCACGCAGCCCATCGCGACACGGGGCCGCTCCCACACGGAGCGGCCAGTTGCAGCCGGTTCAGACTTTCAGCACCAGCTTGCCGAAGTTTTCCCCGCTGAACAGCTTGAGCAGCGTTTCGGGGAAGGTTTCCAGCCCGTCCACAACATCTTCCTTGCTCTTGACCTTGCCACTGGCCAGCCAGCCAGCCATTTCCTGCGCAGCCTTGCCGTACTCCTTGACGTGGTCCATCACCACGAAGCCTTCCATGCGCGCGCGGTTCACCAGCAGCGACAGGTAGTTGGCCGGCCCTTTCACCGCCTCCTTGTTGTTGTACTGACTGATGGCGCCGCAGATCACCACCCGGGCCTTGAAATTCAGGCGGCTCAACACCGCGTCGAGGATGTCGCCACCGACGTTGTCGAAATACACATCCACGCCTTTGGCGCATTCGCGCTTGAGGCCGGCGAGCACATCTTCGGCCTTGTAGTCGATGACACCATCGAAGCCCAGTTCATCCTTGAGGTACTGGCATTTCTGCGTGCCGCCGGCGATCCCCACGACGTGGCAGCCCTTGAGCTTGGCAATCTGCCCGGCGATGCTGCCAACCGCGCCGGCAGCGCCGGAAATGACAACGGTTTCGCCGGCCTTGGGCTGGCCGACGTCGAGCAGGGCGAAGTAGGCGGTCATGCCGGTCATGCCCAGCGCAGACAAATAGCGGGGCAGGGGTGCCAGGCGCGGGTCGATCTTGTGCAGGCCCTGGGGCGTGCCGGTGAAGTAGTCCTGTACGCCAAGGGCGCCGCTGACATGGTCGCCGGGCTTGTAGTCCGGATGTTTGGAGGCGACGACTTCGCCTACGCCCAGTGCGCGCATCACCTCACCCAGGCCCACCGGCGGGATGTAGGACTTGCCTTCGTTCATCCAGCCGCGCATGGCAGGGTCCAGCGACAGGTAGAGGTTGCGCACCTGGATCTGGCCGTCTGTGGGTTCGGCGGCGGGGCCCTGCTGGTAGTCGAAATCTTCGCGGCGCACGGCACCGACGGGGCGTTTGGCGAGCAGGAAGCGGCGGTTGGTCTGGGTCATGGTATCTCTCCCTGTAGATGGCAAAGCCTGTTGATAGACCGTCGAGCCTGGCCAGGCAAGGTTGACCGGGTTGGCGAATGCCCGGTAATCCACCTCGATGATCTGGCCGGCAGCGCACAATCACTGCAAACGATGGTAGTCCAACCGTGCTCCTGATGATGCTGCCCAGCCGGGCGGTGCTCTGACTAGACTCGGTCTCTACTCGATCTCTGTGAAACAGGAGCCTGTGATGAGCATGACTTTTTCTGGCCAGGTCGCCCTGGTCACCGGCGGTGCGGCAGGTATCGGCCGAGCCACGGCCCAGGCGTTCGCCGCCGAAGGGCTGAAGGTGGTGGTGGCAGACCTCGACGTGGCCGGTGGCGAGGCAACCGTCGCACTGATTCGCGAAGCCGGTGGTGACGCGCTGTTCGTGACCTGCGATGTGACCCGCGACAGCGATGTGCGCCAGTTGCACGAGAAGATCATCGACGTCTATGGCCGCCTGGACTACGCGTACAACAACGCCGGCATCGAGATCGAGAAGGGGCGTCTGGCCGAGGGTAGCGAGGCCGAGTTCGACGCGATCATGGGCGTCAACGTCAAAGGCGTCTGGTTGTGCATGAAATACCAGTTGCCGCTGCTGCTTGCCCAGGGCAGTGGCGCGATCGTCAACACAGCGTCGGTCGCCGGGCTGGGCGCAGCACCCAAGATGAGCATCTATGCTGCGTCCAAGCACGCGGTGATCGGCCTGACCAAGTCGGCGGCCATCGAGTATGCGAAGAAGGGGATTCGGGTCAACGCGGTGTGCCCGGCAGTGATCGACACCGACATGTTCCGCCGCGCCTACGAGGCCGATCCGCGCAAGGCCGAGTTCGCCGCAGCGATGCACCCGGTCGGGCGCATCGGCAAGGTCGAGGAGATCGCCAGCGCGGTGCTTTATCTGTGCAGCGATGGGGCGAAGTTCACCACCGGCCATAGCCTGACCGTGGATGGCGGTGCCACGGCCATCTGATCGAGACGCGTGCCGAGATCAGCAACGCCAGCGCCACCGCGACGCAGCCCAGCAGCAGGGCTGCGCCGAACAGCATCAGGGCCATGCGCGAGCCGAGGCGATCACTGAGCAGGCCGGTGAAGATCACCGGCAGGCTGAAACCCAGGTAGGCGAGCAGGAAGAACCCGGCGCTGGCGCGGGTCATCTGGTTCCCTGCGAGAGTGTTTACCGCCGCCAGCCCACCAAGATAGATGAAGCCATAGCAGGCGCTGCTGGCGGCCACTGCGCCTGCCAGTACCGCTGCCAGCCTGCCGTTTTCGGCACCCCAGGCCAACAGGGCGTAGCTCAGTGGCAGGATCGCCAGGCCGAGCAGCGTGGCGCGCACGCTTGCCAGGCGCCGAGCCAGCGGCTGGAACAGCAGGCCGCAACTGATTACGCAGAAGGTGGAAAAGCCCGACCACTCGCTCAGCCCGTGCTGGCGCAGTACACCTGGCAGCAGCGCGATGACCAGCCCGGTGCAGGCCCAGGCCAGCAGGATCGCCAGGCCATAAGGCAGGCTGCCGGGCGGATAGCAGGGCAGGCGCAGCATGGCGCCGCGTTGTGTCGGGCGAGGGTCAGGCAGGCGCCACACCAGCAATAGGGCGACGGCGGCCAGCAGCAGTTGCAGGTAGAAGCTACCCGGGCTCAGGCTCGGGCCACGCAACAGGAACAGACTGGTCAGTGCCGCACCCAGCCCGAAGCCCAACGAGGTGCTGGCGGTTACCCAGTTGGCAGCCCGGGTACTGTCAGCGCCGCCCAGCAGTTCACCCATGTAGGCGGTCGCGGTGGTCGTCGCCAAGGCCGTACCGACGCCCATCAGGAGGCGGGTCATAGCGAGGGTTTCGAGGCCGGGTGCGAGCAGGACGAGGGTTGTGGCCAGCATCGACAGTAGCAATGCGGCCATGATCAGGGGGCGGCGGCCGACCCGGTCCGCCAAGCCACCGAAGGCCAGCAGCACAGGAAGCACACCCACTACATAGCTGGAGAATGCCAGGGCAGTGGCAGCGGCGCCGTATCCGGACAGGTCGGCGTAGGTGGTGTAGAGCGGTGCCTGCAGATTCACGGCGAGGGTGATCAGGCACAGGGTGAAGGCCAGGCGGGCGGGCATGGAGAGTCCATAGGCAAGAGGGTGGTGCAGCCACATTGGCGTGATCACGATGCAGCGACAAGGCACACATTTACGCGATTTATGCTTAACTGTTCCCTTGAAAACAACAAACACTTCACCATGCACATTCCTCTGGATCGCCTCAGCCGCACACCTCTGGTGCAACAACTTACCGAGCATCTGCAAGCCTGGATCGAGACACAGCGCCTGCGCCCCGGTGCGCGGCTGCCGTCGATTCGCACCTTGGCCAGCACTCTAGACGTCAGCCAATCCTGTGTGATCGACGCTTATGACCGTCTGGTGGCCATTGGCTGGCTCGAGGCGCGCCATGGTGCCGGCTTCTTCGTCGCCGAGCGCAAGCCGGGGGTGGCCCAGGAGGATGCCATGCCCTGGGGCGATGCCATCGATGGCAGTTGGCGGCAGTTCAGCGACGGCCACGATGCCATGCTCAAGCTCGGTTGTGGCTGGCTGCCCACCGCCTGGCATGCGCGTGAGGCCCTGGCCCAGGCGATACGTCTGGTCAGCCGTGGCGACCCCGAAGACCTGTTCCGCTATTGCTCGCCGCTGGGGTTGGCCAGCCTGCGCCAGCAGTTGCACAAGCGCCTGTCGCAGCTGGATATCCCCACCGCTCCTGAACGCATTCTCACCACGCAAGGCGGCAGCCATGGCCTTGACCTGCTGGTGCGGACCCTGCTCAAGCCCGGCGATACGGTGGTGGTCGAAAGCCCCGGCTACTACAACCTGTTCACCCTGCTGCGTCAGCATCAAGTGCACATGCTGCCGTTGCCGCGCACGCCTTCGGGCCCTGATGTGCAGGCGCTCGAGCGGTTGCTGGTCGAGCATTGCCCGCGTTGCCTGTTCGTCAACAGTCTGTACCAGAACCCGACTGGCACCAGCCTCAGCCCCAAGACCGCCTACCGCTTGCTGGAGCTGGCGCGCGAGCATGACCTGCGGATCGTCGAGGATGACATCTACGCAGACTTCCAGGACGGCCCGGCCACGCGGCTGGCGACGCTGGACAGCGAACAGCGGGTGATCTACCTGGGCAGCTTTTCCAAGACCCTGAGCAGTGCCCTGCGGGTCGGCTACATCGCCGCCGACGCCGAGCTGATCGGCCAACTGGCGCAGTTGAAGATGGTGACCGGCATCGGGACTTCACGCTTCGTCGAGCAAGTGGTCGGGCAGATGCTAGCCAACGGCAGCTACCGCAAGAGCGTGCAGCGTTTGCGGCTGCGCCTGGCCCAGCACATGGCCAAGTTGCTGGGGCAACTGGAAGCGTTCGGGTGGGAGGTGTTCTGCGAGCCCTATGGCGGCATGTTCGTCTGGGCGCGGGTGCCGAGCCGGGATTTCGCCTGGCTCGATCGCCTGGCGCTGGAGCATTCGGTGCTGCTGACCCCGGGCAGCGCTTTCGATCATCTGGGAGCCGACAGCGACTGGCTGCGCATCAATGTCGCGTACGGGCAGGACATCCGCGCCCAGGCCTTCTTCTCACATGCAGGGCGACCTGCAGATAGCTGAAAACGACAGGGGCATAGCTATTTGACACCATTCTGACGTCAAGCCCTTGTGAGCCGGCCGGCACGGTTGTCACTCTTGGTATTCGGGAACACCTGAATGGGCAAGGGGGAGCGGCGATGGGGGCGACCAAGCGCGGTAGTCTGTCCAATCTGGGCATGGCACGTAAACTCGGCCTGGGCTTCGCCCTGGTGCTGCTGTTGACCCTGGCGGTGGCGGCCATCGGAGTGTACGCCCTGAACAATGTCGGCCAGCGCTTCGATGGGCTGCGGCAGATGGGCGAGGTCAATACCGACCTGCTGCGCCTGCGCCAGCATGAGCAGGCCTTCGCCCTGCGTTCCGACATCAAGGAGGCCGAGGCGCTGCGTGCGGGCTTGCAGACGTTGCTCAAGCGCGTACGTGGCCTGCCGGCACTGGCGGCGAGCGAGGCGGATCTCAATGCCTATGGCCAGGCCTTCGATGCCTTTGTCGAGGCCGTGCAGGCCAAGGAGCTGGCGCTGGATACGGCTGGCTGGTCGGTTTCCAGCGTCGCCAACAATCTCGATGTGCTGCAGGCCGGGCTGGCGGACGATGGCGCCTACACCCTCAAGCAGTCTCAGGGCCAGCAGGGCAGCGAGTTTCTCGATCAGGCCGCGCAGGTGGCCCAGGTCTCGCGGCTGATGCTGCAGGCGATGGACGAGGCGCGGGTGCGTCTGGAGCAGGGGCGCAAGGGGGAAGAGGTGGTGTCCGGCGGGCGCATCGCGCAGACGGTCGAGGCGGCGAATCTGGTCGATCAGCTCAAGACCTCCGTCACCGATTCCGGTTACCAGAGCGTGCTGGGTGAAGTGGCCGGGCATATCGCCACCTTCTCCGACAAACTCAACGAATACACCGATGAACTGGCCAAGGAGCAGGGCACCAAGACCCAGTTGCAGGCCAGCGCCGAACAGGTCACCAGCCGGGTTGACCAGGCCTATGCGGCGCAGCAGGAAGCCATGCGCCAGGAGCTGCTGCACAACGCGCTGGCCATCGCCATCGCCACGGCCCTGGCGTTGCTGGTGGGCATCGTTGCCGCCTGGCTGATCACGCGCGCCGTGGTCGGGCCGCTCAAACGGGTGATCGACAGTGCCCAGCGCATCGCGGCCGGCGATCTGGTGGTCGAGGCGCAAGTGGCGGGGCGCGATGAGGTGGGGCAACTCACTCTGGCCATGCAGCAGATGGCCGCGGGGCTGTCAGGTATCGTCAGCGGATTGCAGCAGGGCATCGAACAATTGGCCGGCAACGCTCAGGCGTTGTCGGCGGTGACCGAGCAGACCAACCGCGAGGTGGGCAGCCAGAAGGAGGAGACCGAACAGGTCGCCACCGCGATGCAGCAGATGACTGCGACCGTGCACGATGTGGCGCGCAACGCCGAGGAGGCAGCGCAGGCGGCACAGGATGCCGACGACAAGGTCGAGTCCGGTCAGCAGGTGGTGCGCCAGAGCATGCAGCGCATCGAACAGCTGGCCGAGGCTGCGGAAACCGCCAGCGCCGGCATCGACAGCCTGAGTGCCGAGATCCACACCATCGGCGATGTACTGGAAGTGATCAAGAGCGTCGCCGAGCAGACCAACCTGCTGGCGCTCAACGCGGCGATCGAGGCCGCGCGCGCCGGTGAGCAGGGCCGTGGTTTTGCTGTGGTGGCTGATGAAGTGCGGGCCTTGGCGCGGCGTACCCGGCAGTCGACCGAGGAGATCGAGCGCCTGGTGGCCAGCCTGCGCGGCAATGCCCAGCAGTCGGTGGCGCAGATTCGTGGCAGTACCGAGCTGGTGCGCATGGCCGTGGCCGATGCGCTGCATACCGAAAGCGCCCTGGGCAGCATCGCCTCGGCGGTGTCGCTGATCCAGCAGATGAACCAGCAGATCGCTGCGGCAGCGGAGCAGCAGAGCTCGGTGGCCGAGGAGATCAGCCGCAGCGTCACACAGATTCGCGGCAGTGCGGATCAGGCGGCGTTGGCGATGCAGGATAATGCGCGGTCGAGTGTGGAGCTGGCGCAGTTGGGAGATGAGTTGAAGGGGATGGTGGGGCATTTCCGCTTGGGATGAGGCTGGCCTCTTCGCGGGCAAGTCGCAGCGGCGAACCGCCGCTCCCACAGGTACGGCGCAGCCTTCAATACTGCTGGACCTCTGTAGGAGCGGCGGTTCGCCGCTGCGACTTGCCCGCGAAGAGGTCGGTACAGGCAACCAATAACCTTTACCCCTTGCGCGGACTCAGTATCAGCAAGGTAATCACCCCCGCCACGATCCCCCAGAACGCCGAACCGATCGAAAACAGCGTCAGCCCCGAGGCCGTCACCATGAAGGTGATCAGCGCCGCCTCACGCTCCCGTGCCTCGCTCATCGCCACGGTCAACCCGTTCATGATCGAGCCGAACAGCGCCAGCGCCGCGATCGACAACACCAGCTCCTTTGGCAGCGCCGCGAACAGCGCGGCCAAGGTCGCGCCGAACACCCCGGCGATGCCATAGAAGATTCCACACCAGAGCGCCGCGGTATAGCGCTTGGCCGGGTCTTCATGGGCATGTGGGCCGGTGCAGATCGCCGCGCTGATGGCTGCCAGGTTGACCCCGTGCGAACCGAAGGGTGCCAGCAGCAGCGAGGCGAAACCGGTCGCCGAGATCAGCGGCGAGGCCGGCACCTGGTAGCCGTCGGCGCGCAGCACGGCAACGCCGGGCATGTTCTGCGAGGTCATCGCCACCACGAACAGCGGGATGCCGATGCTGATGGTCGCTGCCAACGAGAAGCTCGGCGTGGTCCAGACCGGTTTTGCCACCTCCAGATTGAAGTGGCTGAAGTCCAGCAGCCCCAGCATGCCGGACAGCGTCGTGCCGACCACCAGCGCGGCCAGCACGCAATAGCGCGGCGACAGGCGCTTGACCAGCAGGTAGCTGAAGAACATGCCCAGTACCAGCAGAGTGCGATGCTGGGCGGCGACGAAGATTTCGCTGCCGATCTTGAACAGGATCCCAGCCAGCAAGGCCGACGCCAGCGACGCCGGAATACGCCGCACCAGGCGCTCGAAACTGCCGGTCAAGCCGCAGACCAGCACCAGCACGGCGCAGGTGATGTAAGCGCCGATGGCTTCGCCATAGCTGACACCGCCAAGGCTGGTGATCAGCAACGCTGCGCCCGGCGTCGACCAGGCCACGGTGATCGGGGTGCGGTAGCGCAGTGACAGGCCGATGCTGCACACCGCCATGCCGATCGACAGGGCCCATATCCACGAGGAAATCTGCGCGGTGGTCAACCCGGCGGCCTGGCCAGCCTGGAACATCAGCACCAGGGAGCTGGTATAGCCGGTCAGCATGGCGATGAAACCGGCGACCACCGCCGATGGGGCGCTGTCCGCCAGTGGGCGCAGACGCGTGGAAGTGGCGTCGGTCATGGGGCATTCCTTGTTCATGTAAGCAGTTTTTTCAGATTAACGCGGGCGAATCGGAAGCTTGCCATACAGCAGTCATTGCTTTTAGCCGTACAGTCCCCAACTATTGGGCGCTGACCTGCAACTGCACAGGAGGGGAGGGGCGATGTACAAGGTTTATGGGGATTACCAGTCGGGCAACTGCTACAAGATCAAGTTGATGCTGAATCTTCTGGGGCGCCCATATGAGTGGCACTCGGTGGACATTCTCAAAGGCGAAACCGAGACCCCCGAGTTTCTGGCCAGAAACCCCAATGGCAAGGTACCGGTGCTGGAGCTCGAAGACGGTACTTGCCTGTGGGAATCCAACGCGATCCTCAACTTCCTCGCCGATGGCAGCGAGTTCCTGCCGGCCGAGCCGCGCTTGCGCACCCAGGTGCTGCAATGGCAGTTCTTCGAGCAGTACAGCCATGAGCCTTACATCGCCGTGGCGCGTTTCATCCAGTTCTACCTGGGGTTGCCGGACGAGCGCCTCGAGGAATATCGCAAGTTGCACAAAGGTGGCTACAAGGCCCTCAAGGTGATGGAGCGTCAGTTGCAGATGACGCCGTACCTGGTGGGCGAGCAGTATTCGATCGCTGATGTCGCGTTGTATGCCTACACCCACGTGGCGCAGGAGGGTGGGTTCGACCTGGCCGAGTATCCGGGGGTGAGGGCCTGGCTGGTGCGGGTGGCCAGCCATCCGCGGCATGTGCAGATGGTGGATTGATCGGCCTGGCAGCGGCGCAGCCCTTGTGGCGGCCGCTGCAGGCCAGGCTCAGACCGACCCGAAGCGCTTTTCCAGATAGCCAATGATGTCCTTGGATTCATACATCCAGGTCACCTTGCCGTCCTCTTCGATACGCAGGCACGGCACCTTTACCCGGCCGCCGCCTTCCTGCAGCGCCTGGCGGTGTTGCGGGTCGTTCTTCGCATCGCGCAGTGCCACCGGCACGTTGAGGCGGTGCAGGGCACGGCGGGTCTTGACGCAGAACGGGCAGGCGTGGAACTGGTACAGCGCCAGCCCCTTGGCCTGTTGCTCGACCTGGACCTGGGCGGCGGCGTCGCGCTTGCGCTTGGCCGGGCGGCTGATCCAGTCGCCGAACACGATGAGCTGGCCGAGGCCGACCCGCAGGGCTTTGACGATCATGGGCAACTCCTGATCTGTGGGGCACAACGGAAAATAAAAAGCCGACCCCGAGGGGTCGGCTTCGCGCAGAGTCCGATCACTTGATCAGGCTGAGGAATTCACTGCGGGTGGCGGCGTTCTCGCGGAACTCGCCAAGCATCACCGAAGTGATCATGCTCGAGTTCTGTTTCTCGACGCCGCGCATCATCATGCACATGTGCTTGGCTTCGATGACCACCGCAACGCCTGCGGCGCCGGTAACCTTCTCCACGGCCTCGGCGATCTGACGGCTGAGGTTTTCCTGGATCTGCAGGCGACGTGCGTACATGTCGACGATCCGTGCCACCTTGGACAGCCCCAGCACCTTGCCCTTGGGCAGGTAGGCCACATGGGCCTTGCCGATGAACGGCAGCATGTGGTGTTCGCACATCGAATAGAGCTCGATGTCCCGGACCAGCACCATCTCGCTGTTGTCCGAAGTGAACAGCGCACCGTTGGTGACTTCTTCCAGGGTTTGTTCATAACCGCGGCAAAGGTACTTCATGGCCTTTGCGGCCCGCTTGGGCGTGTCGAGCAGGCCCTCACGGGAGACGTCCTCGCCGATCTGGCTGAGGATCTCGGTGTAGTTCTGTTCCAGGGACATGGATCTACCTGTGGGAAAAAACGCAAAAACGAAGGTTACGGCGGCAAACGCGGCGCTGCAAGCGTGATGTCATTCGTCGCGACCGTCGAGCATGGTCCGCTTGAGCATCACGTACAAGGCGCCGGTGCCGCCATGACGGGCCTGGCAAGAGACGAAACCGAGCACCTGCGGGTGCTGGCGCAGCCAGGTGTTGACGTGGCTCTTGATCATCGGGCGCTTGCCGTCGATACGCGCAGCCTTGCCATGGGTGACCCGCACGCAGCGCACTTCCAGCTTGGTGGCTTCGGCGATGAAGTCCCACAGCGTTTCGCGCGCGCGTTCAACGGTCATGCCGTGCAGGTCGAGGCTGCCCTCGAAGGCGATCTGGCCGAGCTTGAGCTTGCGGATCTGGCTTTCCTGCACGCCGTCGCGGCGCCACATCAGCTCGTCTTCGGCGCCAACGTCGATGACGAACTGGTCCGACATGCCATCGACTACCCGCGGCTGGTCGCTGCGCACGGTCGCAGCCTGGCGCAGGCCGGCCAATTGCTTGCGGTCGGCCTTGGGCTTGCCGACTTCGGCGCGGTCGTGCGCGATGGGCTTGACGCCCCGCACCTCGCTGCGGAAGAGGGAAAAGTCGTCGTCTTGCATGTGTGCCTCCACGTGGGCGGCGTATTCTACGCGATCGGCCCCGCGTCGTCAGTACCGCTGCGGCCAACGCTCAATCATGCTTTTTCATCAAGTGCGGCGACAGGTTCAGCTCCCGTCCACGGCGCAGGCGAATGCGGCTGCGCCGCCAGAAGCGCACCCCCAGGTACAGCATCAGCAACCCGATCACCGTGAGGATGGCCGACAAGGGACGGTTGGCGTTGAGTTCGGCCAGGGCCTGGTAGTTGCCCAGCAGCCCGGCGATACCGGCCATGGCCAGGAGAATGCCCAAGGTGGCGAGCAGGGCGGACAGGCCGGCAGCCAGGCGCGCGCCCCAGTTGCCCGGCTCGTGCGGGCGCAGGCGCCTGGCATCGAAACTGCCTTTGAGCTTCATTCCGTGTTCCTCTGTAGGTATCCGGAATCAGACCTGTGCTCGCCCTTCGGGTTCCGCCCGGCTGCCGGGCGGTTGCGCAGTCAGATCAGGCTGGCGGTCGGGGCGACACAGGCAAAGTTGTCGGCCATCACGGCCATCTCGCACTGGTGGATCTGCGCGGCCGGGATGACCGTATCCTTGAGCGCCAGGTCACGGGTGGCCGAGGCGTCTTCCACCAGAGTGCAGCGATAACCATAGTCCTTGGCGCGGCGCACCGTGGTGCTGACGCTGGAGTGGCTCATGAAACCGCAGACGATCAGGTCCAGGTGGCCGAGCTCCTGCAGCGTCTCGTGCAGCTTGGTGTTCTTGAAGGCGTTGGGCATGCGCTTCTCGATGACGATTTCATCGCCTTGCGGCTCGAGGCCCGGAATGAATTCGCCGGCCGGCCCCTGTGGGTCGAAGCGGCCACCGACGGTGCCGAGGTGGCGGACATGGATGATCGGACGGCCGGCCTTGCGGGCAGCCTCGAGCAACTTGGCAATGTTCGCCACGGCCTCGTCCATGCCCGACAGCGCCAGCGGACCGCTCAGGTACTCCTTTTGCGCGTCGATGACGATCAGGCTGGCTTGGCTCAGCCTGGCCGGCGGGTAGTCGCGGCCGGTGAGGCGGAACATCGTGGTTGGAACGGACATCAAGGGCTCCTTGGAAGGGCTTTTATCCCTCTATTCTCCCTTGCCTCGGCGCCAATGTGAATGGTTGACAACGCAGACGGCATGATTACTGGCCTGTGGCTATCCGAACGGGAACCGGTGGAACATTTCAGCCGGGGGACTGTTAGACTTTCGCACAGTCTGAAAAGGAGTACTCCGTGATCACATCCCGCCTGCGCACCCTGCGCGACCACATCCGCTGGGCGGTCAGCCGCTTCCATGAGCACGAGCTGTTCTTCGGCCATGGCGCCGACAACGCCTGGGACGAGGCCCGCCTGCTGGTGCTCGGTGCCGTGCACTTGCCCTGGGAGGTGGCCGACAGCTACCTGGACTGCCAGCTGGAGGATGACGAGCGGGTGCGCCTGCAGCACTTGCTCAAGCGACGCATCGAGGAGCGGGTACCGACCGCCTACCTGCTGGGCGAGGCGTGGTTCTGTGGCATGTCGTTCATCGTCGACGAACGCGTACTGATACCGCGCTCCCCGATCGGCGAATTGATCGAGAAGCGCTTCGAGCCTTGGCTGGCCAGCGAGCCGGCGCGGATCCTCGACCTGTGCACCGGCTCCGGCTGCATCGGTATCGTTGCCGCCGATGTGTTCCAGGAGGCCGAGGTGGTACTGGCCGACCTGTCCTTCGACGCACTCGAAGTGGCCAATCAGAATATCGAGCGCCACGGCCTCGACCAGCGGGTGTTCACCGTGCAGGGCGATGGTTTCGCCGGGCTGCCTGGGCAGCGTTTCGACCTGATCCTGTCCAATCCGCCTTATGTCGACGCCGAGGATTTCGCCGACATGCCCACCGAATACCACCACGAGCCGGAGCTTGGCCTGGCCTGTGGCAACGACGGTCTGGACCTAGTGCGACGCATGCTTGCCGAAGCCGCTGATCACCTGACCGAGAAGGGCTTGTTGATCGTCGAGGTGGGCAACAGCCAGGTGCATGTCGAAGCCCTCTACCCGGAGGTGGACTTCGCCTGGCTGGAGTTCGAGCGCGGTGGCCACGGCGTGTTCATGCTCACGGCGCAACAGTGCCGGGACCACCAGGAGCTGTTTGCTTCGCGAGTATGAGGCTTCGGTCGCGGGGCAGGCCCCCGCGATCCGGCGTCAGCGGGTGGCGATCCAGATCAGCAGGCCGGCCTGGAACACCGCAAAGGCCACCAGGCAGGTGATGGTGAAGCGCAGGCCGCTGTCCTCGCGGCGGTACTTGGCCACACGCTCGTCACGCTCGCGCAGTTGCGCTTCCTTCTCCTGCAGTTTCTGCTCGGCCTGCTGCAGCATGGTCGCCGCCTCGAGCATGTCGACGCGCTGCACCTTCTCGCTGCTCCAGAGGCTCTTGAGCTGGCCAACCGGGGTCTCGACGGTTCGGGCCTTGAGCATCTGGCCGTCGGCATATTCCACTTCCAGCCCTACGCTGCGCAGCACATGGTCGCGGCGCAGGCGCGAGTCTTCGTTGAGGGCATCCTTGCTCGGCAGGGCCATGCCCTCGACCTGATAGTGCGACCACTTGCGCTGCAGCCATTGTACGGCCTGGGCCAGCAAGTAACGGCCCAGCCCACGGTTGAGCGGTTCCAGTTGCAGGCCGGCTTCGTCGCCGATGCGCACGACACGGTGTTCATGGTCGACCCGCACGTCGAGGCGGTTCTGCTCCTTGCGTACCTTCTGGCCTGGCAGCAGGATTTCCATGCGCAGCAGGCTGTTGGCCTTGTCGTGGCGCTCGGCGTAGCCGAATTGCACGAAGCGCAGCGGTCGCGCGCCGCTGTTGCGATCGGTGGGCAGCGGCGCCAGGCGCAGCAGTTGAAAGTGTTCAGCGGCCAGGTCGGCCCAGGGCAGCGGTGCGCTCTCTGGGGGTTGTTCTTCGGTCGCCTCGGCGGCGGGGGCATCGGTCATCAGGGCAATCCTCAAGTGCACGGGCCGGTTGATGCCATGCGCGGGCGCGCAACGGTCGCTGCGCGATAAGGCTCTTTGGCATCACCGCCTCTTGCCATGCGTTATCGGCAGCACCGGGCAAGACCTGAGGGGTAAAAGTGTCAGGCGGACTGCAAGCGGTGGATGAAGGCGACGATCCGCTCGCCCAGCTCATGAGCCAGGGGCAGGTCAGGATTGCTGTAACTGTCGCGTTGCTCGCTCATCGCCCGCGGGCTGATGCGCAGCATATGGTTCATGCCGTCGATCAGCACCAGTTCCGCGTCCGGCTTGGCGGCTTTCAGGCGCTTGGCGTCGTCGACCTCGACCTGTACGTCATTGCGGCCCTGGACGATCAGCGCCGGCACCTGCAGACGCGAAAAGGCCGTGGCCGGGTCCTGGCGGAACAGTGAGATCAGGTAGGGCTGCACCGTAGGTCGAAACACCTCGCGCAAGGGCGTGGGCACATCCAGGCTGGTCTGGCCGGCCTGGAGGCGGTCGAGCAGGCTGTTGCCGCGGGCCAGTTGCGCCGCAGACAGCCGCTGGGCCAGTTGTTCACGCAGCACGTCGGCGATGGGGCGGCCGCTGCCGGCCAGGGTGATCACCGCGCTGGCGCCGGCCTGATTGGCGGCGAGGCTGGCGATCAGCGCGCCTTCGCTGTGGCCGATCAGGATCACCGGGCCGAAGCGTGGGTCGGCTTGCAGCTTGTGCGCCCAGGCCACGACATCGGCGACATAGCCTTCGACGCTCAGGTCGCGTTCGTCGGGCGCTGCGGGCTGGCTGGCGGCGACCCCGCGCTTGTCGTAGCGCACGCTGGCGATGTGCTCGTTGGCGAGCAGTTGGGCCAGGCGCTTTAGGTTGTCGATGCGCCCGGATGCCGGGTTGTTGCCATCGCGGTCGGTCGGGCCGGAGCCGGCGATGATCAGCGCCACCGGCGGCGGGGTATCCTGCAGCGGCAGCAGCAGGCTGCCGTGCAGCACGCCATGACCAGTGTCCAGGTCGATGGGATGCTTGAGCACGGTAGGGGCGGCGGCCTGGGCCAGGCTTGCGCAGAACAGCAAGAGCAGGGCGACGATGCGCATCTTCGGATACTGCATGGGGAGATGTTCGGTTGGACCTGGAGCGCGAACGAAGGTTCTCGCGATTTTTTTCGCAAAGCTGCGGCTTTCCGTATACTGGCGGCCTCTTTCAAGTTCAGGCTGATTTTCGCGGAGCGTCCATGTCCGGCAATACCTACGGCAAGCTGTTCACCGTCACCACCGCAGGCGAAAGCCATGGCCCCGCGCTGGTCGCCATCGTCGACGGCTGCCCGCCGGGCCTGGAAATCTCGCTGGCCGACCTGCAGCACGACCTGGATCGTCGCAAGCCCGGTACCAGCCGGCACACCACCCAGCGCCAGGAAGCCGACGAAGTCGAAATCCTCTCCGGGGTGTTCGAAGGTCGCACCACCGGTTGCTCGATCGGTCTGCTGATCCGCAACACCGACCAGAAGTCCAAGGACTACTCGGCCATCAAGGATCTGTTCCGCCCGGCCCACGCCGACTACACCTACCACCACAAGTACGGCATCCGCGATTACCGTGGCGGTGGCCGCAGCTCGGCGCGGGAAACCGCCATGCGCGTGGCTGCCGGTGCCATCGCCAAGAAGTTCCTGGCCACCCAGGGCATTCGCGTGCGCGGCTACATGAGCCAGTTGGGCCCGATCGAAATTCCCTTCAAGACCTGGGACAGCGTCGAGCAGAACGCCTTCTTCAGCCCCGACCCGGACAAGGTCCCTGAGCTTGAGGCGTACATGGACCAACTGCGCCGCGACCAGGATTCGGTCGGCGCGAAGATCACCGTGGTCGCCGAGGGCGTGATGCCGGGCCTGGGCGAGCCGATCTTCGACCGCCTCGACGCCGAACTGGCCCACGCGCTGATGAGCATCAACGCGGTCAAGGGCGTGGAGATCGGCGCAGGGTTCGCCAGCATCGCCCAGCGCGGCAGCGAGCACCGCGACGAGCTCACCCCGGAAGGCTTCCTCAGCAATAACGCCGGCGGCATCCTCGGCGGTATTTCGTCGGGTCAGCCGATCGTTGCCCATCTGGCGCTCAAGCCCACTTCGAGCATTACCGTGCCGGGCCGCTCGATCGACGTCGATGGCAACCCGGTCGACGTCGTCACCAAGGGCCGTCATGACCCGTGCGTGGGCATTCGCGCCACGCCGATCGCCGAGGCGATGATGGCCATCGTGCTGATGGACCACCTGCTGCGCCAGCGTGCGCAGAATGCCGATGTGAAGGTCGACACCCCGGTGCTGGGCCAGCTCTGATTCAGCCAGGCCCGGCCTCTTCGCGGACGTGCCCGCGAAGAGGCCGGTAAAGGTCCCCACAAGGCCCACCCATGCACCCCATCCCCTACTGGCGTCTGTCCAGCTTCTACCTCTGCTACTTCGCCTTGCTCGGTGCCACCGCACCTTTCCTGGCCCTGTACTTCGATCACCTGGGTTTACCCCCGGCACGCATCGGCGAGCTGGTGGCGATCCCCATGCTCATGCGTTGCATCGCTCCCAACCTGTGGGGCTGGTTGGGTGATCGCAGCGGGCGGCGCCTGCTGATCGTGCGCCTGGGAGCGTTGTGCACGCTGGCGACCTTTTCCCTGATCTTCTTCGCCAAGAGCTACGCCTGGCTGGCGCTGGTCATGGCCCTGCACGCGTTCTTCTGGCATGCGGTGCTGCCGCAGTTCGAAGTGATCACCCTGGCGCACCTGCATGGACAGACCTCGCGCTACAGCCAGGTCCGGCTATGGGGTTCGATCGGCTTCATCCTCACTGTGGTCGGGTTGGGGCGATTGTTCGAATGGTTGAGCCTGGACGTCTACCCGCTGGCGATGGTCAGCATCATGGCCGGCATCGTCATCGCCAGCCTGTGGGTGCCCAATGCCCAGCCGGTCGAGCATGCCGAACGGCGCGCGGCGGGGGGCTTTCTCAAGCAGTTGGCGGCACCGGGAGTGCTGGCGTTCTATGTCTGCGTGGCGCTGATGCAGCTCAGCCACGGTCCGTACTACACCTTCCTGACCCTGCATCTGGAACACCTGGGCTACAGCCGCGGCGCCATCGGCCTGCTGTGGGCGCTCGGGGTGGTCGCCGAGGTGCTGATGTTCATGCTGATGAGCCGGATCTTCGCGCGCTTCCCGGTGCGCAGTGTGCTGTTGGTGAGCTTCTTGCTGGCCTCGTTGCGCTGGCTGCTGCTGGGCAGCCTTGCCGATATCCCGGCAGTGCTGATCCTCGCCCAGTTGCTGCATGCAGCCACCTTCGGTTGCTTCCACGCCGCCTCCATCGCCTTCGTCCAGTCCAGCTTCGGCGCTCGCCAGCAGGGGCAGGGCCAGGCGCTGTATGCGGCGCTGTCCGGCACCGGTGGCGCGCTGGGCGCGCTCTATTCGGGCTACAGCTGGAAACTGCTCGGCCCGCAGTTCACCTTTGGTATGGCCAGCGTCGCAGCGCTGGCTGCAGCCGTTATCATTGCCCTTCGTTCGCAACAGACCAGGAACAGCCCCTGATGAGCATTCTCAGCGTTTTTCATTCCAGCAGCCCGCAGCTGGCGCACAAGGTGCTGACCCACCATGAAGACATTGCCGCTACCCTGGCCGAGCAGGGCGTGCAATTTGCACGACACGAGCACGGACTGCGTATTCGTCCGGGCAGCGCCGAGGCACAGGTGCGCGAAGAGGCCGCTGGCTTGATCGACACACTGATGACCGCGCACGGTTGCAAGGGATTGATGCTGCTGAACCGCGACGGCGATCAGCTGGTCGAGGTCGATCTGCGTGATGAGCACGCGCATGACGCCGTCGAGGTATTTGCCGTGGTGAGCGGGCGAGGCCAGATCAGCCTGCGCCTGGGTGAGCAGGTGTTTGCGCTGCTGTGCGAGAAGGGCGATGTGCTGGTGGTGCCTGCGCAGACCCGTCGCTGGATCGACCTGGGCGATACACCGTTCTGTCTGGCCTTGCGCCTGTTCGGCAACGAGCAGGGCATCACCATGACTGGCGACGAGCAGGCACGACAGTTTGTGGGGATGAGCGAGCTGTAATAGATCGCGGGGCAATCCTCTTCCCACAGAATCCCTTCGTGGAAGGAGGATTGCCCCGCGAAACGGGCGGCACTGTCAACGATAGGTTGGCAGGGCGAAACGTTGCTGGCTCTGCAGCATGGAGATCACCGGCAGCTCGCTGGCCTGCTCGGCCAGGTCGCGGCGAATGGCGCTGATGGCCCAGGACAGCTGTTCGGCACTGTGCAGTTGTGCATAGGACAGCACGCGGCGAGTCACGGTGCCGTCGGCGGCGCGCAGGGTCAGCAGGATGCCGCCGTCCGGACGGGACTTGGTGTCGACCTGATAGGCCGCGAAGACCGAGACGAATTTTTCCTGGATGAGGTCCATATCAACTCCTGACGTGTAGGTTTGCAGACGTGAGTTGATGGTTGCAGTGACCGTGCCAGGCCTTAATAAAAAATAAAATCCTTTAAAAACAACAAGTTAAGTTAATTCAAGGAGTCAGCTGCCGTGCATTGTGCATGGTCGTGCATTTTGCACAGTGCATTTTGCAAGGTCATAGAGCCTGCCTCTCGGTCCCATAGAATCTGAACCTTTGCCGCTCGACGATGGCCTGACACAAAATTGGGCCATCACACTTGCCAGGAGGTTCCAGATGTCCGACCAACAACCCACCGCCATGACAGAAGAAGAATCCGCCGCCTTCGCCGAAGAAGTGTTCGAGCGCGCCCGTCGTGGCGATGCCACCATTCTCGAGCGTCTGCTGGACGGTGGCCTGCCGGCCAACCTGCGCAATCACAAGGGCGACACCTTGCTGATGCTGGCGAGCTACCACGGTCATCACGAGGCGGTGAAAGTGCTGCTGGCCCATGGCGCGGACCCCTTGATCGCCAACGACAATGGCCAGTTGCCGATTGCCGGTGCAGCCTTCAAGGGCGACCTGGCGATGATCCGGTTGTTCATCGAACACGGAGTGCCGGTGGACGCGGCGGCGGGCGATGGCCGTACGGCATTGATGCTGGCAGCGATGTTCAACCGCAGCGAAATCCTCGACTATCTCCTGGCCCAGGGCGCTGATCCGGCGCGCCAGGATGCACGTGGCGCCACCGCACTGGTCGCAGCGCAGACCATGGGTGCCAGCGAAGCAGCCGCTCGCCTGCAGGCGCTGGCAGGCTGACACCTCGGGGGGTATCCTTGGCGCCTTTTTCGCCAATCGCCAAGCAGGGCCCCCCATGAAAAACCAGTTGCTCGAATTCATCAGCCTCATCGGCGCCGGTTGCCTGCGCGAGGCTGACATCGAGCGTATCGCCGACGAGGCCGCCCAGGCCTACGCCGACCCTGCCGCTTTTCTTGCGGCCAATCCAGACATCAACTACGACGACAGTTTCCCGATCCCACTGGGCGAATGGGTAGTGCTCGGCAGTCTGCCGGACACCGTGGTGTTCCAGGCCGACAGCTACCAGGACCTGTTCCAGGCGATCACCGATTCGTTCGACAAGAGCGTGCCATTCACCCTCAAGCCCAAGCAACTGGCGCGCACCGAGCCGCTGACCGCGCTCAACCGCATCCAGGTGCAGATGGGTGCACTGAACAAGGAAGCGGGCGGCTATGTGCTGCTGAACTTCAGCCAGTTGCTCGATGACGAGCTGCAGATGGTGATGGTCGGTCAGCAGGACCTGGCGCGCGCGCTGGAGCTGGGCGCCGAGTTGGGCATCAAGGTGGAACCGGCGTTGGAGGCCTTGAAGGTCGCGGTGCACGTCTGACGCTGTGATTGTGTGTTGCAGGGGCGGCGAACGCCGCCCCTATGGGGCTCCTGCAGATCAGCCCAGCGCGGTGTCGAGGAACATCATCACCGCAAAGCCGCCCATCAGGCCCAGGGTTGCCGAGGTCTGGTGACCGTTGCGATGGGTTTCCGGAATCACCTCGTGCGACACCACGAAGATCATCGCGCCCGCTGCCAGGCCCATGCTGATTGGGTAGGCGAGGGCGAAGCCGGTGGAGATGCCCAGGCCTATCACTGCCCCCAGCGGCTCCATCAGGCCAGAGCCGATCGCCACCAGCGCGGCCTTGAAGTTCGACAGTCCTGTGGCGCGCAGGGCCATGGCCACGGCCAGGCCTTCGGGAATGTCCTGGATCGCGATGGCGCTGGTCAGTGGCAGGCCGATGCTCATGTCACCGTTGGTGAAACTCACGCCGATGGCCATGCCCTCGGGCAGGTTGTGCAGGGTGATGGCGAGCACGAACAGCCACACCCGGCTGATTCGTTCAGCGTCCGGCCCACAAGGGCCAGTGCTCTCGTGCTCGTGTGGGGTGAAGCGGTCCAGGCCGAGCATCAGCAGCACGCCCAGGCCCATGCCCAGCACGACGACGCCCGCAGCGGCGGGGCCGTTGCCGGTGATTTCCCGGGCGGCATCCAGACCCGGCAGGATCAGCGAGAACGAGCTGGCGGCGAGCATCATGCCGGCAGCGAAACCCAGCATCACATCCTGGCTGCGCGCACTGACATCGCGCAGCACCACGGCCAGCACCGCGCCCAGGGCCGTGGCGCCGAAGCCCGACAGCCCACCCAGCACCGCCAGGTGCAGGTTCTGCGAATGATCGCCGTTGACGGCATTCCACAGGCTGGCCAGCAGCAGGAAGACGATCGCCAGCAGGCTCAAGCCAAGGCCTGCACTGAGCCAGGGGGTACTCAGCGCTTGCTGGCGCCAGGCATGGATGAGTGAAGGAGGGGCGGCGCTGTGGCTGTGGGCGGGTGGCATGGGAACCTCGAAAGCGATGGATGACAGCAGTCTATCCAGTGACCTGCCAGCCCGGCCAAGGATTCCCTTATATCGTGCCGATAGCGGACTATGCTCAGCCACAGGAACGTTCACGCAGGAGCTGCAGCATGGGATCTACATTCAACGGCCTGGTCGGGCTGATCATTCTTGCCCTAGATATCTGGGCGATCATCAACGTGCTGAAAAGCGGCAGCGAGACAGGGATCAAGATCCTGTGGATTCTGCTCATCCTGCTGTTGCCTGTGCTGGGCCTGATCATCTGGGCAATTGCAGGGCCACGGGGCAACGTGCGCCTCTGACCGTTCATCGTGACAAAATTTTCACACGGCATTAACCAAACTCCGCGCCGCACATTTAATGTATGGGCCCTTGCCGGCGATTGTCCGGCACAGGACTGCGAGGCTGCGTCCAGCGCCTTTCCCAACCCCGAAATCCTAGGATCTTCCCATTCATGGCTAACACGGATGCCTTGAAGCAACGGGCCGCGTCGGCACCGTTCTCGCCGACCCTCAAATCGCACCTCGCCTACACCTTGCTCAGCGGCCTGCTGATCATGCTGATGCTCAGCCTGGTACGCCTTGCGCTGCTGGTCTACAACAGCGACATGATCGGCGACACCCCGTACTCCACGGTGGCCGAAGGCTTCCTCAACGGCCTGCGCTTCGACCTGCGGGTGGTGGTGTACCTGAGCATCCCGCTGCTGCTGGCCATGAACAGCCCCTGGGCCATGGCGCGGCGCGGCTTCTTCCGATTCTGGCTGACCGTCACCTCCAGCATCGTGATGTTCCTTGGCCTGATGGAGCTGGACTTCTACCGTGAATTCCACCAGCGCCTGAACGGCCTGGTCTTCCAGTACATCAAGGAAGACCCCAAGACCGTCATGAGCATGCTCTGGTACGGCTTCCCGGTGGTTCGCTACCTGCTGGCGTGGCTGTTCGGCACCTGGCTGCTGAGCCTGCTGTTCAAGGGTATCGACCGCCTGACTCGCGGTGGCCAGGGCAGCGGCCAGATCGTCGCTCAGCGCCGTGTCGCACCCTGGTACGCCCGCCTGGCGGTGTTCATGGTCATCCTGGTGGTGGCGGTGGTCGCCGCCCGCGGCACCCTGCGCCAGGGCCCACCCATGCGCTGGGGTGATGCCTTCACCACCGACTCCAACTTCGTCAACCAGCTGGGCCTGAACGGCACCTTGACGCTGATCGACGCCGCCAAGAGCCGCTTCGGTGAAGACCGCGCCAATATCTGGAAACCGGTACTGGAAACCGGAGTCGCCCAGCAAAGTGTGCGTGACCTGCTGCTGACCCCCAACGACACGCTGGTCGATGCCGACCAGGCGGCCATCCGCCGAGACTTCGTGCCGCCGGCCGGCAACACCTTGCCGATCAAGAACGTGGTAGTGATCCTCATGGAGAGCTTCGCCGGTCACTCGGTGGGCGCCCTGGGCAGCCCGAACAACATCACCCCGTACTTCGACAAGCTGGCCAAGGAGGGGCTGTTGTTCGACCGCTTCTTCTCCAACGGTACCCACACCCACCAGGGCATGTTCGCCACCATGGCGTGCTTCCCCAACCTGCCGGGCTTCGAGTACCTGATGCAGACCCCAGAGGGCGGACACAAGCTCTCGGGCCTGCCGGCACTGCTCAGCGCCCGCGACTACGATGATGTCTACGTCTACAACGGCGACTTCGCCTGGGACAACCAGTCCGGGTTCTTCGGCAACCAGGGCATGACCACCTTCATCGGCCGCAACGACTTTGTCAATCCGGTGTTCTCCGACCCGACCTGGGGCGTTTCGGACCAGGACATGTTCGACCGTGCCAATCAGGAGCTGGCCCACAACTACGGCAAGAAACCGTTCTACGCCTTGCTCCAGACCCTCTCCAACCACACCCCGTACGCCTTGCCCAAGGACCTGCCGGTGGAGAAGGTCACCGGCCAAGGCCGCCTGGATGAGCACCTGACCGCCATGCGTTACTCCGACTGGGCGTTGGGGCAGTTCTTCGAGAAGGCGCGCAAGGAGCCCTACTTCAAGGAGACCCTGTTCGTGATCGTCGGCGACCACGGTTTCGGTAACCACCAACAGGTCACCGAGCTGGATCTGGGCCGTTTCAACGTGCCGCTGCTGCTGATCGCCCCGGGTATCCAGGACAAGTTCGGTGCGGTCAACCATACCGTTGGCACCCAGGTCGATATCGTGCCGACCATTATGGGGCGCCTGGGGGGCGACACCCGTCACCAGTGCTGGGGTCGTGACCTGCTCAACCTGCCGGCCGGTGACCAGGGCGTAGGCATGATCAAGCCATCGGGCAGCGAGCAGATCGTTGGCCTGGTGCAGGGTGATCACATCCTCATCGAGTCCAAGGACATGACGCCACGGATGTATCGCTACCAGCTGGGGCGTGAGTTCAAGGCCGAACTGATCGAAAGTCCGGACCAGCCGGAAATGCTCAAGAAGCTCGAGGCCTATATCCAGACCGCGACCAAGAGTCTGCTGGACAACACCGCCGGTGTGGTTCACGGCAAGCCTGAGTAACGGCTACCCGTGTGCAGAAGCCCGCCGATGATGGCGGGCTTTTTCATTTGCGGCCTCTGTCATCGCTTGCTGAAGAAATCTTCATCTCCATCTCTCAGCCACTCTGAACATCAGCCTTTGTGTATGGTCAGCTAAGTACGGATATCACTGACCGTTGTGCTTCCAAGAGGGTCGATCAATGAAAGAGTGGGAAGTCATCTTTGCTGATCAGAAAGGTGTACCGCAGTCCCTGCTGCTCAAAAGCGAGCATCTGCCCAGTGAAGAGGATGCGGCGCGGGCCATCCGCTCCAAGCTGTTTCCGCTCATGGATGAACTGGACCTCAACGATTTCCAGGACCGAAAGCCTTCCCCTACCGCGCTGTGGCTCAAGGAGCAGAACGGCGTGATCATCACCACCATTCACGAAGCGCCCTGAACGGGGCAACTGGCAAGGTGCCGTCATCCGCACTACGCTGGACAGAGGCGTTGGTCTTCTGCGGGTCTACGCCGTTTTCATTCGCGTCTTGCATCAGCTCGAACTGCCAGGCCCCTTGCGGGCTGCCGGCAGGTGCGTAGTGCACGGAAAGTCTATCCCTTGGGTTTTTCAGGAGGACGTTTCATGAGCAGCCAGAACGAAGACATCAGCAGCAGCGTGCTTCGCCAGATGAAAGCGGGTGGTTTCGACTTCACCCAGATCCATCCCATCGAGTTCTATGCCACTTTTCCAGACGAAGTCGGGGCACGCCGGGCCGCGGGGCAATTCCGCGGGGAGTCGATCAATGCCCAGGTACGCGAGCGCGATGACGGCGCCTGGCACCTGGAACTGAGCAAGGTCATGTACGCCACCTACCGAGGGATCGGGGCTTTCGAGGAGGCCTTCGAGGCGGTGATCTCGCCGCTGGGAGGAGAGGTCGAGGGTTGGGGCGTCAAACAGGAAAGACCCATCGCCTGACGCGTTCGGGGCTGCATTGCGGCCCCGCGCATTCCTCTCAAGGTCGCCGCTTGGCCATGTGCCCGAGGTAGGCGATCAGCGCATCGAGCTCCTGCTCGCTCAACACATCCTTCGAGAACCCCGGCATGCGAGCCTGCGGCCACTGCCTGAGGCTCTGCGGGTCGCGAATGTACAGGCGCAGGTAACCCGGCTGGAAGTACTCGGTGGGATTGTGCGGCAGGTTCAGGTCTGGTCCGAACTGGGCATCCCCCGCACCGTTGAGGCGATGACAGGCCAGGCAGTTCTGCTGGAACAGTGCAAAACCCTGGCGTATCGGGTCTTGCGCGGGGAGTTCGGGCGCAGGCAACAGGGCAGGGAAACGCTCGGCGACCGGCGCCAGGCGGCGGATGCTGGCGATCTGGTAGGGCCATTGCTCGGGACGGATGCCGCTGGCTTGCGGGTTGGTCCAGACCAGGTAGAACGGGCCGGCACCGGGTTTGTCCTGGGCCAGCGCTGGCCACGGCTGGCGCGGATCTTCCACCGCCACCCAGGCCCGTGCCGGACCTTCCTGCAGCAACTGCGCAGCGGGCATCTCCGCGGCAAAGCCATCCAGTGCCACCGCTTGCAGGTGATCGCCAGGCTTCACTCCTTCGAGCAGGGTGGCCAGTGGCACGGCGCGGTAATGCATGGGGCGTTTGTAGGCGACATCCTGGGGGATGTCGATTGCACGCGCCTGCGGGTGTTCGAGCAATTGCTCGGATTGCCATTGGCGTTGACCGTTGCCCAGCTCCAGCGTCAATTGCGCGGCTGCCAGCGGCAGGCTGACCAGCAGCAACAGCAAACTCAGGCAATGACGCATGAACGATCTCCAACCCTGAAAGGTCGGCAGATTACTCCTGCGCAGCCTGTGAATGCCACCGCTGCCGTCAGCCGAACAAGCGTGTCAGGTTCGGCAGGATCAGCAGCAACGTGGTGGCGAAGAGTATGAGTCCGGCTTGGCGTACTTTCGATTGTCTGAACATGGCGGACCGCCTTCTTGTTGTTATTCCTGAATAGCCTTTGGCTTCCTTGTCTTGCGTCGGGTCGATCACTGTGGCGTATGAAACGCAGGCCTTGCGTGCCTCTTGCGTAGATATCTACACCCAACAGTAGGGCGAACACCGGGCCTGTTTGAGAACCCTTTGTTCTAAGCGTAACAGCAGGCATTTCCGAACGTTATGAGGCCACTGGCCATTTAGCTGGCATGCTCTGACTAGACACATCGTGGAGGCTGCGCGGGCAGGGCCTGCAAGGTGACCGTTCGTCAGTGCACACCTCTTGCTTGTACGTGTCTTTCGCGTCAGTCTCTACATCAGATTCCACCACATGTCGTTCAGGACTATCCCTATGTCGTTACGCATCTGCATCCTTGAAACCGATGTCCTGCGACCGGAGTTGACCGCGCAGTACCAGGGCTACGGAAGGATGTTCGAGCAGCTGTTCTCGCGTCAGCCGATCGCCGCCGAGTTTCGCGTCTACAACGTGATGAACGGCGAGTACCCACCCGAAGGTGAAACCTTCGATGCCTACCTTGTGACCGGCAGCAAGGCCGACTCGTTCGGTTCCGATCCCTGGATTCAGACCCTCAAGGCCTACCTGCTCAAGCTCTATGAGCGGGGCGAGAAGCTGCTGGGTGTCTGTTTTGGTCACCAGTTGCTGGCGTTGGTGTTGGGTGGCAAGGCCGAGCGCGCCGACCGCGGTTGGGGGCTGGGTATCCACCGCTACAGCCTGGCGGCCCATGCGCCGTGGATGGATCCTGAAGTGACCGAGCTGACCCTGCTGATCAGCCACCAGGACCAGGTGACCGCGTTGCCTGAAGGCGCGACCCTGATCGCCTCCAGCGATTTCTGCCCGAATGCGGCCTATCACGTGGGTGACCAGGTGCTGTGCTTCCAGGGGCATCCGGAGTTTGTCCACGACTATTCCCGTGCGCTGCTCGATGCGCGCCAGGACGTTCTGGGGGATGAGGTGTATCACAAGGCGGTGGCGAGCCTTGCCACCGAGCACCAGGGCGATCTGGTGGGCGAGTGGATGCTGCGGTTCGTCAAGCAACCGCGCAAGGGCAAGCAGAGCGCTGCCTGAGCCTGCCACTGCGTCGTTCTTTTCGCGGGGTTGTCGGGGCACCGAACCGCCGCGAAAAGAACGACCCGGTACTCAGCCGGTTACAACCATCCCGAGCGCTTGAAGCTCGCGTACAGCCCCGCACATCCCGCCCCGATCACCCCCAGCACCGCAAAATAGCCGTAGTGCCAGCCCAGCTCCGGCATGTTCTGGAAGTTCATCCCGTAGATCCCGGCAATGGCCGTGGGGAAGGCGAGTATCGCCGCCCAGGCAGCGAACTTGCGCTGCACGATGCTCTGGCGTGACGACTCCAGCAGCATGCCGATCTCGATGGTCTGGCTGGCGATGTCGCGTATGCCGACAAGGTCTTCCATCTGCCGTGTGACGTGGATCTGCACGTCGCGAAAGTACGGGCGCATGTTCTTGTCGATGAAAGGGAAGCTCAGGCGCTGCAGTTCTTCGCCGATCTCCACCATCGGCGCCACGTAGCGGCGCAGCCGCAGGATGTCGCGACGCAAGCTGTGCAGGCGGCGGATGTCCTGCTCTTGCAGCGAGCCGCTGAGCACGCTTTGCTCCAGCTCCTCGATCTCGCCATGGATCGCCTCGCTGACGGGCTGGTAGTTTTCGGTGACGAAGTCGAGCAGGGCGTAAAGCACGAAGTCCTCGCCGTGCTCGAGCAGCAGCGGCCGCGCTTCACAGCGTTGGCGCACCAGGGCGTAGGATTTCGAATGACCGTTGCGGCAGGTGATGATGTAGCCGTTGCCCGCAAAAATGTGGGTCTCGATGAACTCCAGCTTGCCCTCATGGCGCACCGGCGAATAGGTGACGATGAACAGCGCATCGCCGAAGGTTTCGAGCTTGGGGCGGCTGTGTTTCTCGAGGGCGTCCTCGATGGCCAGTTCGTGCAGGCCGAACTGGCGTTGCAGGTTGGCCAGTTCCTGGGCGTTGGGCTCTTCCAGGCCGATCCAGACGAAATGCCCGGGCTTGCGTGCCCATTCGCTGCCTTCATCCAGGCTGATGTTGGTGACCTTTCTCCCGGCGCTGTACACCGCCGCTGCGACGACTCGACCCATGGTTGCCTGCTTCTTCGGTTGGACACCTCGACAGCTTGGGCCGTGCTGCGGCGCAGAGCAAGCTGGCGGCTCAGGCGTGCGGCAATTCCCGCTCCATGCGGTCGATGCACTGCTGCATCTGCAGGCGGCATTGCTCCATCAGCGCGGGCACGTCCTGCTGGCCCAGGCCATGGGTGGCGATCGGCGGCAACGAGCGGACGATCACCGTGCGCCGTCGCCAGCTGTTGAGGCTCAGGCGCCTGGAGTAGCGGCTGACGCACACCGGCACGATCGGCACGCCGGCCTCGACTGCCATGTGGAACGCGCCTTTCTTGAACGCCAGCAGCTGTTCCGCCGGGTTGCGCGTGCCTTCGGGGAAGATCCAGATCGAGGTGTCATCGCGCAGGATCCGTGTGGTCAGTTGCATCGCCTTGCGCGCCTGGTAGGCATTCTTGCGGTCCACCAGCACGTTGCCGCCGAGCCAGAACAATTGGCCGAACAACGGAATCCAGCCCAGGCTCTTCTTGCCGATGGCGACCGTACGCCGTGGAACCACCTGGCCGAGGATGAACAGGTCGTAGTTGGATTGATGATTGGCAACGATCACGCAGCCGGGCGGCTGGTCCCACAAGGGGCCGACTTCGGCCTTGACCCGGATGCGCATGAACCAGGCTGCCGGCACGCTGTAGAGGCGGGCGAACAGGCGGCTGTTATCGGGGTTGAAGGGGCGGCACAGGCCGATGACCAGGCCGACGGCGCCGACCAGCAGGAAGTGCAGCGCCAGAAGGAGCATGCGAAGCATATAGAGCATGATACGGCTCACACCAGACAGTCGCGGCGCAGTGTACGACCGTGCACTGGTCAGGGCAAACCGGCGAACAGAGCCCGGTCGCGTCATGGCTTGCTGGAGCGGCGCGCGGCGGCTCCAGCAAGCCTGGTTTCAGCCCATGTGGCCCTTGTCGGCCTCGATCGCCTTGTCGAGCGTCTCCAGCAGCGCCTTGCGCACTTTGCGCTTGGTGTTCTTGTGCGCCAGCATGTTCAGTTTCTTCAGCTCCCGCGCCGCGCTCAGCGCCGTTTCCTGCAGTTGCTCGGCCGGCACCACCTTGTCGAGGAACCCGGCCACCACCGCCCCGTGCGGGTCGAACACTTCGGCATTGTTCACCGAGCGCTGGAAGGTCGAGCGGGTCAGGCGGTCGCGGGCCAGTTCGATTCCGGCATGGTGCATGGTCATGCCGATCTGGACCTCGTTCAGGCAGATCTTGTAAGGGCCTTCGACACCGATGCGGTAGTCGGCCGACAGCAGCAGGAACGCGCCTTTGGCCACGGCATTGCCGGGGCAGGCGACGATCACCGGGAAAGGGTGCGAGAGCAGGCGGCGGGCCAGGGTGGAGCCGGCGGTGACCAGGTCGATAGCCTCTTTGGGGCCGGCGGTCATCACCTTGAGATCGTAGCCGCCGGAAAGAATGCCTGGCTGGCCGGTGATGATCACCACGGCACGTTCTTCCTCGGCGCGGTCCAGTGCTGCGTTGAAGGCGGTGATGACGTCCGGCGAGATCGCGTTGACCTTGCCGTTGTTCAGGGTCAGGGTGGCGATGCCGTCTTCGGCGTGGTAGGTAATCAACTCGCTCATGACAGAGTCCTTTGGGTGGCGTGGCGATGACGTTACCCAGCAGCGCAGGCCAGGTAAAGCGCCAAGGCTGACTGGCCAGTCAGCCTGCGTCACCGACCCCGTGTGGTGCCGGGGCAGGCGCCAGGAATGCGGAAAAAGCGCAGGCCAGATTGGCAGCATCGCCCTGGCTGGCCGGGTTTTTCCGGGGTGAGGCTTAAGCGCATGAAAATTCTGAAAAAAATGCTTGCCAAAGAAAGGGTCTTCTACTAAATTAGCGCGCCTCGACAGGCTGAATAGCTTGAAGAGATCCGGTGAAGTGTCCGAGTGGTCGAAGGAGCACGCCTGGAAAGTGTGTATACGAGAAATCGTATCAAGGGTTCAAATCCCTTCTTCACCGCCACATTCCACGAGAAACCCCTGAATCGAAAGGTTCAGGGGTTTTTTGTTTGCGTGAAATCCGGCTTGGCTGGCTCGCCCGCGAATACCGACTCAACCGGTGCTCGCAGGCGGGCGATATCTTCAGAAACTGACCGAAGCCGACAGTCGTGCCGTGCGCGGTGCCCCCTGGAACAGATAGTTGTCCCCCAGATAGTCCCCCACGTCACGCCAGTAGCGCTTGTCGAAGACGTTGTCGACCGTCAGGCGCAGCACGGTGTCGTAGTCACCGATGCGGGTGCGGTAGCGGCTGCCGATATCGAATAACGTGTAGCCACCCACCTCGACGTTACCCGCTTGGCTTGCGTACTTGCTGGCGCTGTAGCGTGCACCGCCGAGCAGTGCCAGGCCCGGCACCGGGAGGTTGTATTCGGCCTGCAGCGCCGCGCGCAGGCGGGGCACGTTGATCGCCTGGTGGCCCTCGTAGACGTCGGTGCCGCTGTTCTGCACCCGGGCGCGGATCGCGGCGGCGCTGGCGTGCAGTTGCAGGTTGGACGTCACCCAGCCGCTGGCGCCCAGCTCCAGGCCGGTGTTCTTCTGTTGGCCTTGCTGCACATAGATCGGGGCCGTGCCGTCCTGTGGGCGGGCGTACTGGTAGGCCTGGCGGATCTGGAACAGCGCTGCGCTCAGGCTCATGCCTTTCCAGTCGCGCTTGATACCCACTTCCAATTGGCGCGACAGGGTCGGAGCGAGAATTTCGTAGCGATTGCTGGCGAACCAGGGCGCGGTACCGCCTGCCGACAGGCCTTTGGACCAGCTTGCGTACAGCGTGGTGTCCGCTTGCGGTTTGTAGATCAGCGCGGCGTTGGGCAGCAACTGGTACTGGCGGGTATGACGGCCCGGTGTGCCGGTTTCGTCCCAGGTCTTCTCGTCCAAACGCACTTCGCGGGCGCCGAGCACGGTCTGCCATTGCTCGTTGAAGCTGATGCGGTCGCTGACGAACAGGCCGTACTGGCGGCTGTCCAGGCGGCGTTCGCTGTGGCCGATCGGTTTGTCGGACGGATCCAGCGCTGGTGCACCGGTGTAGATATTTCCGCTGTCCAACCATTCGTTGTAGTACGGACGCTGATCGAGGGTCCGACGCTGCGCGCTGCTGCCGACCGTCAGCTCGTGCTGCACGCCCAAGGCGTCGAAGCGCCCTTCGAGGGTGGCCTGCAGTTCGTCGATGCGTCGTGTGTCATCGGGGCTGCGGAAATCGTAGATGTCGTAGTCGCCATTGCTGCCGAAGAACGCACCCTCGCTGGAGCCCCAGGCGAACGCACTGTAGTCGTCGATCACCACCTGGCTGCGCGAAGCGTTGAGCGCGCCGGTCCAGGCCTCGTTGAAGCGGTACTCGAAGCGCCCGCCCAGGTTCAGCGAGTCGTTCGTCACAGGCTTGGCCCAATGCTGGTAGGCCAGGCGGTCGTCCGGGTCGATGCCGTGGGGCACCTGGGTGCCGCCCAGCAGCTGGTAGCCGGGCACCGAGCGCTGTTCGCGGTGCTGGTACTCGGCATCGAGTTGCAGGGTGGCATCGGGGTTGATCTGCCAGTCGAATGCCAGCGAGGCGAAGTCGCGCTTGCCGTCGGCGTGGTCGACGTAGGAACGGATGTCTTCATGCGCGAGGTTGGCGCGCAGGCCGAACTGCTTCTCGCTGCCGAACCAGCCGCCGAGGTCGGTGGCCAGGTAGCGTTCGCCCTGCTCGTTGGTCGAGACAGTGACACTGCGTACGTCCTCGGCGCGCTTGGTCACATAGTTGACCAGCCCGCCGGGCTCCGATACGCCGCTCTGCAACCCCGACAGCCCCTTGAGCAATTCGACCTGCTGCTTGTTCTCCAGCGCCACGTTCTGCTCGCCGGCGATGGTCTGGCCATTGATCCGGTAGCTGCTGGCGGCATTGAGCTCGAAGCCGCGCACGTTGAAGTTCTCGTAGTAGCCGACGGGGGCGTAGCTTTCGCCGACCGAGGCATCGCTTTGCAGCACTTCGCTGAGCGTGCGCACCTGGCGGTCGTCGAGCAACTGGCGGCTGAATACGCTGACCGAGGCCGGGGTGTCGAGCAGTGGCGCGGCATGCCAGCCGCCGACCTGGGCTTCACCAGGTTGATAGCCGTCGTCGCTGCGCTCGGTGACCTGCAAGGGGGCGAGGGTCACGCGTTCATCGGCCAGACCATGGCCAGCATGCAGCGCAAGGCCCAGGCCGAGCAGGCCGAGGGGCAGGCGGGGGCGAAGCGGGGTCATGCAAGGCTCCTTGGAAAACGGACGCGCCGGTATGCTCCGGCTATTGTCGGTGAGGCGGTTGGCAAAGGGGGCGCAATGGTAGCAGGGGTGTCAGGGGCTGTGCGGTGTTCTTTTCGCAAGCAAGCCCGCTCCCACGAACTCAGAGCAGCGTGATACCTGTGGGAGCGGGCTTGCCCGCGAAAAGAACACCTCGATCATTCAGACGAACTCAAATCAGCTTGCTTTATTGCTGACTTGGTTTTTGCCGCTGGCGCCAGGTGTCGTCGATCTTCGACCAGGTCTTGCCATCGGTAATGGCCAGCAGCTTGCGGCCATCCTTGAACGTGGCAAGAAAGGTGGCTTCTTCCTCTTTGCCGCCCAGCCACAAGCCGGCGAGCAGGCCGACCGGTCCGGCCACCAAGGCACCGGCCACACCCCAGCCGAGGGTGGCGCCCAGGTTGCGGTTCGATTCCAGGCTGGCAAGCCTGAGGTCCTTGATACGGGCCAGTGAGATGCGCTCACCGGCCTGGCTGCGTGGGGTCTTGAGTGTGAGCGATCCGTTGCGATACTCGCCTTCACCTTGCAAGAAGTCGCCGGATTGCACCGTGAGTCTTGTCATTGTGTCGTCCTGTCAGTGGAAGGGCTGTGACCAGCACCTACTGAGCGCCGCACCCCTCGGCAAGTCAACGAGCAGGCGACGGAGGGTCATGCGACCGGTTGTCGCGACATCCGCGCCAATAACGAATGGCCTCATTGAAACACCAGCACTCCGTCGCCTTTTCATAATAAAACTTCCCCGTCCTGAATATTAAACCGATCAGTCATTATCTGGATTGGGGGTATTCACTAATGCAATTGATCGATAACAGTTTGCGCAAATAACAGCGATACAGCAGATGATGATTCACGCAGAAAAAATGACGTCAAAAAACACTGGACAGAAAGTTTCAGGATGTGTCAGTTTTTTTGCGCCTCACAAGGGCGAGTTACAGGATGCTCTCGCCGAAAGTTTGAGCGTTCCTGTCGAACATCAACTATTCCGCAAACAAGGAAGTGTCTGCATGTCGAAAGTCAAAGCAAATGCTGTTGTTTCCGCCGCCTCGGTGTTGCAGCCGAACGGGCCGAGTTCGGCCTTCGGGCTGATCAACAACTTCGCCCACCAGTACGATCGCGGTGGCGCGAACATCAATGGCAAACCTTCGTTCACCGTCGACCAGGCAGCCACCCAGCTGCTGCGCGACGGGGCGTCCTGGAAGGACTTGAACAAGGACGGCACCATCAGCCTCACCTACACCTTCCTGACCAAGGCACCGGCGGACTTCGTCAGCCGTGGCCTGGGCAGCTTCAGCCAGTTCAACAACCAGCAGAAGGCCCAGGCCAAGCTGGCCATGGAGTCCTGGGGCGATGTGGCCAAGGTGACCTTTACCGAAGCCGCTTCGGGCGGCGACGGGCACATGACCTTCGGCAACTTCAGCGCCAGCAATGGCGGGGCGGCATTTGCCTACCTGCCGTTCGATGGCCGGGGTTCGCACAAGGGTGAGTCCTGGTACCTGATCAACAGCGGCTATCAGGTGAACATCAACCCGGACACCGGCAACTACGGCCGCCAGACCCTGACCCACGAGATCGGTCACGTACTCGGGCTGTCCCATCCCGGCGACTACAACGCCGGCGAAGGCAATCCGAGCTATCGTGACGCTTCGTATGCGCAGGACACCCGTGGCTACAGTGTCATGAGCTACTGGAGCGAGAGCAACACGGCGCAGAACTTCGTCAAGGGCGGCGGGCAGTACTATGCCTCGGCCCCGCTGATGGACGACATCGCCGCCATCCAGAAGCTCTACGGCGCCAACTACGCCACCCGCTCGGGCGATACCGTGTATGGCTTCAACTCCACCGCCGACCGCGATTTCTACTCGGCTACCTCGGCGTCGTCGAAGGTGGTGTTCAGCGTGTGGGATGGTGGTGGCAACGACACCCTGGATTTCTCCGGGTTCACCCAGAACCAGAAGATCAACCTCAACGAGGCTTCGTTCTCCGATGTTGGCGGCATGATCGGCAACGTCTCGATCGCCAAGGGCGTGACGGTGGAGAACGCCATCGGCGGTTCGGGCAACGACCTGCTGATTGGCAACGCGGTGGCCAACGTGCTCAAGGGCGGTGCCGGCAACGACATCATCTACGGCGGTGGCGGGGCTGACACCCTCTGGGGGGGAAGCGGTGCGGATACCTTCGTCTATGGCGCCATCAGCGACTCCACGGTCAGTGCGCCGGATCGGATCATGGATTTCGTCAGTGGTCAGGACAAGATCGATCTGTCTGCGATCTCGGCGTTTTCCCAGGGCAAGCTGCCGTTGGAGTTCGTCAGCGCCTTCACCGGACATGCCGGCGAGGCGGTCCTGAGCTATGACCAGGCGACCAACCTGGGCAGTCTGTCCATCGATTTCACCGGAAACAGCCTGGCTGACTTCCTGGTGACCACGGTGGGTCAGGCCGTCGCCACGGATATCGTGGTCTGATGGGCCGGGAGCGGCTCACGCTGTATTGCATGGGTCGCTCCCAGCCACGTGAGGTGGGTGGATGCGAGCAATCAAACGAATGATCGCGCTGGCCGCGATTTCCCTGATGTCGATGACCGAGGTAGGTATGGCGAGCAGCCTGCTACTCCCCAACGCCGCGCAACTGGCCGGGCGCTGGCAGCTTTATGCGCAACCGCAGCAGGCCAGCGCCTGCAGCCTGAACCTGGCCGCCAGCGAGGGCGCGCTGGACGGCGACCTGGCCTGCGCCGAAACCTTGCTCGGCGTGCGCCCGGGCAGTTGGCTGGTGACCCCCGACACCTTGGCCCTGGTGGGCAGCGATGGCAGCACGGTGGTGCATTTCAGCCGCCAGGGCGCCGGTCGCTATACCTGGACGTCTGCTGCCGGCAGTGCAGTGGTGCTGGAGCGTGTGGACAACTAATTACCCGGCCAGGTTATAACGGCCATAAGGGCGAAACATGAAACTTCCGAGCAACAGGCCCGGCGCACTTCTGTGGGCGGCACTTGGCGAATTCAAATCGACGTTGATCAGCGTCGGTTGTTTTACTGCGTTGATCAATATTCTCATGCTCGTGCCATCGATATATATGCTGCAAGTGTACGACCGTGTACTGACTTCGCAGAATGAAACCACCTTGTGGATGTTGACCCTGATGGTGGTGGGTTTCTTCGTCTATATGGGCGTACTGGAGGCGGTGCGCAGTTTCATTGTGATTCGAGTCGGCCATCGACTGGAGCAGCGCTTCAACCTGCGGATTTATCGCGCCGCGTTCGAGCGTCACTTGCGCCAAGGTGATGGCGCCGCTGGCCAGGCTTTGAACGACATGACCCAAGTGCGTCAGTTCGTCACCGGCCCCGCGTTGTTCGCCTTCTTCGATGCACCGTGGTTTCCGGTGTATCTGGCGGTGATCTTCCTGTTCAACGTCTGGCTGGGTGTGCTCGCCAGTGCCGGAGCCTTGCTGTTGGTGCTGCTGGCTGTGCTCAACGAACGCCTGACCCAGCGCCCGTTGGCCGAGGCAAGCAGCCTGCAGCAGCAGTCGAGCAGCCTGGCCGGCAGCCAACTGCTCAACGCCGAGAGCATCCAGGCCATGGGCATGCTCGGTGCGCTGCGTCAGCGCTGGTTTGCCTTGCACGGACGCTTTCTCGAGTTGCAGAACCGTGCCAGCGACACGTCGGCAGTGATCACGGCCACCAGCAAGTCCCTGCGCTTGTGTTTGCAGTCGCTGGTGCTGGGCCTTGGGGCGTTGCTGGTGATCGAGGGCCAGATGACGCCGGGCATGATGATTGCCGGCTCCATTCTCATGGGCCGGGTGCTGGCGCCAATCGACCAGCTCATCGCGGTGTGGAAGCAGTGGAGCGGTGCCCAGTTGGCCTACAAGCGTCTGGAAACCCTGCTGCAGGAGCACCCTGAACCGGCGCTACCAATGCCGCTACCGGCGCCTGGCGGCCAGTTGTCCATCGAGCAGGTCAGCGGCGGGCCACCGGGGCGCAGGGTGGCTACCGTGCAGCAGGTCAGTTTTGCCCTGGCACCCGGTGAGGTGCTGGGGGTGCTGGGGGCTTCGGGCTCTGGCAAGTCGACCCTGGCCAGGCTGCTGGTTGGCGTCTGGCAACCACTGGCGGGCCAGGTGCGCCTGGATGGCGCCGAGCTTTGCCAATGGGACCGCGATGCGCTTGGTCCGCATATCGGCTATCTGCCGCAAGGCATCGAGCTGCTGCGCGGCAGCATCGCCGAGAATATCGCCCGCTTCGGCGAACTTGATGGCCACAAAGTGGTGGAAGCGGCGCGCCTGGCAGGTGTGCATGAGTTGATCCTGCGCTTGCCGCAGGGTTACGACACACGCCTTGGCGAGGGCGGCGGCGACCTCTCCGGAGGCCAGAAACAACGCATTGCCCTGGCGCGTGCGCTCTATGGCAACCCGTGCCTGATCGTGCTCGACGAACCCAACTCCAACCTCGACAGCCTTGGCGAGGCGGCGCTGGCCAATGCCATCGTTCAGTTGAAGGCGCTGGGACGCACTGTGGTGCTGGTGACCCATCGCAGTGCGGCGCTGGCCCAGGCCGACAAGCTGCTGGTGATGAACGACGGGCGTGTGCAGGCGTTTGGCCCTGCGCGGGATATTCTCCAGGCGCTGGGCCAGGGCACCACGCAGCGGCCGCTGCAAGCCGGAGGTGGCGCATGAGCCGCACGACAAGCGATGCGCGTTTTTATGTCCGCCTTGGTTGGCTGCTGACCCTGCTGGGGTTTGGCGGGTTCATGGCCTGGGCCAGCCTTGCGCCGCTGGATCAGGGCGTGGCGGTGCAGGGCACCGTGGTGGTGTCGGGCAAGCGCAAGGCAGTGCAGTCCATGGCTGCCGGGGTGGTCAGCCGGATTCTGGTCCGCGAAGGGCAGACGGTGCGTCAGGGTGAGCCGCTGTTCCGTCTCGACCGTACCCAGGTACAGGCAGATGTCGAGGCGCTGCAGGCCCAGTACCGCCTGGCCCTGGCCAGCCTGGCGCGTTGGCGCGGTGAGCGTGACAACGCGGGGCAGGTGCAGTTTCCTGCTGAGCTGATGGATGAGTCCGACGCGCAACTCGGCCTGGTTCTTGAAGGTCAGCGCCAGTTGTTCGACAGCCGTCGCCAGGCCCTGGCCCGTGAACAGGGCGCGGTGTCGGCCAGCATCGAAGGCTCCCAGGCCCAACTGGCCGGCATGCGCCGGGCACGGGGCGACCTGCAGGCCCAGGCCGACTCCCTGCGCGAGCAGTTGGACAACCTGCGCCCGCTGGCTGGCGAGGGCTACATCCCGCGCAATCGGGTGCTCGAATACCAGCGTCAGTTGTCCCAGGTGCAACGTGACCTGGCGCAGAACGCGGGCGACAGCGCGCGCCTGGAACAGGGCATCGTCGAGGCTCGGCTCAACCTGCAGCAGCGCCGTGAGGAATACCAGAAAGAGGTGCGCACCCAACTGGCCGAGGCCCAGGTCAAGGCCGCGACGCTGGAGCAGCAGCTCAACTCGGCGCGCTTCGAGTTGCGTCACAGCGAGATCCTCGCGCCAGCCGACGGCATCGCCGTCAACCTGGGGGTACACACCGAAGGTGCAGTGGTGCGGGCAGGCGACACGTTGCTGGAGATCGTGCCGCAAGGTACGGCGCTGGAGGTGGAAGGGCGCCTGCCGGTGAACCTGGTGGACAAGGTCGCGCCGCAGTTGCCGGTCGATATCCTGTTCACAGCCTTCAACCAGAACAGCACGCCACGGGTCACCGGCGAAGTGGCGCTGGTGTCGGCCGACCAGTTACTCGACGAGCGCAGTGGCCAGCCGTACTACGTGCTGCGCAGCACCGTCAGCGAAGAGGCGCTGGCGCGTTTGCAGGGCTTGGCGATCCGCCCGGGCATGCCAGCCGAACTGTTCGTGCGCACTGGCGAGCGCTCGCTGCTCAACTACCTGTTCAAGCCCCTGCTCGACCGTGCAGGCAGCGCCTTGACCGAACAATAAGGACGCGCTGATGAACACATCTGCAACCAGGCTGCTGCTGGCCTTCGTGCTGCTGCCGACACTGGCCCAGGCCAGCATGGGGCCGTTCCAGGTCTACGAGCAGGCGCTGCGCCGCGATCCGACCTACCTTGCAGCCTTCAAGGCCCGTGAGGCGGGCCAGGAGTACCGGGCCATCGGCCGCGCAGGCTTGCTGCCCAACCTTTCCTACAGCTACAACAAGGGCCGTAACGATTCGAAGGCCAGCTACCTCGGTGATTCGCGTCGCTCCAGCGAAGACAGGCGCTATGACAGCTATGGCTCGACCTTCATCCTCCAGCAACCGTTGTTCGACTACGAAGCCTATGCGGCCTATCGCAAAGGGGTGGCCCAGGCGCTGTTCGCCGACGAAAGCTTTCGCGACCAGAGCCAGCAGTTGCTGGTGCGAGTGATGACCAGCTATACCCAGGCCCTGTACGCCCGAGACCAGATCGCTATCAGCGTGGCAAGCAAGCAGGCCTACCGCCAGCAATTCCAGCAGAACCAGCGCCTGTTCCAGGCCGGCGAGGGGACGCGCACTGACATTCTCGAGGCCCAGGCGCGTTTCGAACTGGCCGATGCCGAGGAAATCCAGGCACGTAACGACGAGGATGCCGCCCTGCGTGAACTCGGCGCGTTGATTGGCGAACCGGCGGTGCAGATCGACATGCTCGCCCCCCTGCGCAGCGGCTTTGCCTTGCCGCAGGTGATGCCCAGCGGTTACGAGGCCTGGCAATCGCTGGCCCTGGCCAGCAACCCGCAGCTCGGCTCGCAGCGCCATGCGCTGGAAGTGGCGCGTTACGAGGTCGAGCGCAATCGTGCCGGGCACCTGCCCAAGGTCAGCGCCTTCGCGACTTCGCGGCGCCAGGAGTCGGACAGCGGTAACACCTACAACCAGCGCTACGACACCAACACCGTCGGTATCGAAATCAGCGTGCCGCTGTTTGCCGGTGGTGGCGTCAGCGCCTCGACGCGCCAGGCCAGCCGGCATCTGGAGCAGGCCGAGTACGAGCTCGACGGTAATACCCGCAGCACCTTGATCGAGCTGCGCAAGCAGTACAACGCCTGCGAGTCCGGTGCCAGTCGCCTGCGCGCCTACGAAAGGGCGCTGCAGGCGGCCGAGGCTCTGGTGGTGTCGACGCGCAAGAGTGTGCAAGGGGGCGAGCGGGTCAATCTGGATGTGCTCAATGCCGAACAGCAACTGGCGACCACCCGGCGTGACTTGGCGCGGGCGCGCTACGACTACCTGCTGGCCTGGATCAAGCTGCATTACCAGGCGGGGACCTTGAGCGAAGCGCAGCTGGCGCGGGTGGACGAAGCCTTCGTGGCGGCCGGCGGATAGGGGCGGCCATTGGGCCGCTCCCTGTCGCCATGGCCTCAGGCGGCGAACCCGCCATCGGCCAGCAGGCTGGCACCGGTGATGTAGCCAGCTTCCGGGCCGGCCAGATAGGCGACGAAGCTGGCGATTTCATCGGCATGCCCGTAGCGTCCGATCGCCATCAGCGGGATCAGGCTGTCGGCGAACTCGCCGTTGGCCGGATTCATATCGGTGTCCACCGGGCCAGGCTGCACATTGTTGACGGTGATGCCCTGGGGCCCGAGGTCGCGGGCCATGCCGCGGGTCAGGCCGACCAGCGCCGACTTGCTCATGGCGTAGGGCGCGCCGCCTGCGAACGGCATGCGTTCGGCGTTGGTGCTGCCGATGTTGATGATCCGGCCGCCCTGGCCCATGTGCCGGGCCGCAGCCTGGCTCGCTACGAACACGCTGCGCACGTTGATCGCCAGCATGCGGTCGAAGTCGTCGAGGTCGAATTCGGTCACTGGCGCCACGGCCAGTACACCGGCGTTGTTGACCAGGATGTCGAGGCGGCCGAAGGCTTTGACGGTATCTTCCACCGCTTGCTGCACCGCACTGGCATCAGCGCTGTCGGCGCGCAAGGCCAGGGCGCGGCCCCCCTCGGCGTTGATGGCATCAGCCAGGGCCTGCGCGGGGGCAGCGGAGCTGACATAAGTGAAGGCGACTTGCGCGCCTTCGCGGGCCAGGCGCCGGACGATGGCGGCGCCGATGCCGCGGGAACCGCCCTGGACCAGGGCGACTTTGCCTTCGAGGTTCGATACGTGGGACATGCTGCTCTCCTGAAGCGAGCAAGGCGGTGTGCCTTGGATGAGCCCAGTATCGGCTGGGTATTACCTGCTGATAAGATGGCAATCGCTATCGTCAGAGTGAACTTCTGGTTGGGAATCGCCCATGGAATCCTTCAGCAGCCTCGAGTGCTTCATCACCAGTGCCGAGGTCGGCAGCTTCGCCGAGGCCGCCCGGCGCTTGTCGATCACGCCTGCGGCGGTGGGCAAGAACGTCGCCCAGTTGGAGTCCCGCCTGGGTGTGCGCCTGTTCCAGCGCAGTACGCGCAAGTTGACCCTGACCGAGGCCGGGCAACGCTTTCTCGGTGAAGTGAGCGAGAGTTTTCGCAGCATCCAGTACGCCGTCGCCAACCTGGCCAGCAGCGAAGGCCAGCCGGCCGGGGTGCTGCGGGTCAGCATGGGCATCGTGTTCGGGCGTTTGTACGTGCTGCCGTTGCTGGGGGAGTTCCTGCGCCGATACCCGGCAATCACCGCGGACTGGCATTTCGACAACCGCCAGGTCGATCTCATCGGCCAAGGGTTCGATGCCGCTATCGGCGGCGGCTTCGACCTGCCGCCGGGTGTCGTTGCGCGCAAGTTGGCGCCTGCACACCGGGTCTTGGTAGCGGCGCCTGAGTACCTGCAGCGGCACGCGCCGATCCAGATGCCGGAACAACTACCCCAGCACGACGGCATCCTGATCCGTTCGCCGCAGACTGGGCGAGTGCGTTCCTGGCCCCTGACCAGCCGCGGCCAGGAGCAGCGCCCGCTGCAATTGCGCCAGGCGATGACCATGAGCGACTCGGATGCAGCCTGTGCTGCGGCGGAGCAAGGGTTGGGGATTGCCTTGGTGAGCATGCCGTTCGCTTTGCCGTACTTTGCCAGCAAACGGCTGTGCAGGGTGTTGCCGGACTGGTATGTGGACGATGGCAGCGTCAGCGTCTACTACGCCGAGCGCAAGCTGCTGCCGGGCAAGACCCGCGCGTTCATCGACTATCTGGTGGCGTGTTTCGAGGCGCAGGGGTTGGCGAATCAGTTCGATGCGATGGCAGGCGTCTGAATCCTGCCGTCAGTCGACTTCGACTACGAACTGCACCTGCGCCACCCCGGCGAGCATCAGGCTTACTTCGTCATCGAGTTTCTTGCCGATCAACTGCTTGCCAAGCGGCGAGCGCGGGGTGATCACGGTCACCAGTCCAGGGCCTTCGCCGATTTTCAGTCCGGCGCCCTCGGGGCCGAGAAACAGCAACTGCTGGCGACCTTGCTCGTCTTCAAGCGTTACCCGGTTGCTGAGCTGGATCCCCCGCGCCGGATCGTAGTCGCGCAGCAGCAACTGCTGGTAGCTCAGCAGCGCTTGGCGGATTTCCGCGGTACGGCGCGCCTGGCCGGTGGCGAGGTAGGAAGCTTCGAGCCCCAGGGTGTCGTACTTGTTCTCGGCGATGTTCTCTTCGGCAGTGGCGGTTTCGTAGGCGGTCTGGGCGGCGCGTCGCAGCACCTCCATGTCGTGCACGAGGGTGTCGATGATGCGTGCGAGCAGGGTTGGCTTGTCCATGGTCAGCGGCAGAACTCCAGCACGTTGGCCTGGCTCTTGTCGGTCGGTGCATTGCGGTTCTGCTGTAGCCAGAACTGGCATTTGGGGTTGTTCAGGTTGCGCGGGTTGGCCTCGATGGCCTGTTGGGCCTGCTGTGTATTCAGGATTTCCTTGTAGCGCTCGAACATCGCCTGCTGCGCGTCGGCCGGTTGCGGCGGGGCAACCGGGGCGGGGGCGGTGCGTGCCGGGGCCACTGCCTGGGCCAGTGGTGCGACCTGCTGCGGCCACAACTGCCAGGCCAGCCACAGGCTCAGGGCGATGGCCACGGCGCCGAGCCACAGGCCGATGGCCACGCAGACAATCAACTGCAAAGGGTTCAGGGTGATCTTCAGTTCGCGGCGACGGGGCATCGTGGCCTCCTGGCAGGGGTCGATTAAGGGGCCATTGTCGCATGGCTGTGCGATTTGTTTTATTGCCGGGTTCGGGTAGCGCTTTTGTCGGTGCCGGTTTATCCGCACAATCCATGGTTTTCTGCGCTGCGAGGGGAGTGGTCGTGAAAGCCACCTGGGACATTTTCTGCACGGTCGTCGACAACTACGGCGATATTGGCGTCACCTGGCGCCTGGCGCGCCAGCTCGCCGATGAGCATGCGTTGACCGTGCGGCTTTGGGTGGACGACCTGCAGGCGTTCGCACGCCTCTGCCCGGAGGCTGATCCACAGGCCGAGCGGCAATATCAGCAAGGCGTCGAGGTATGCCATTGGCCGGTCGATTGGCCCGCATGCGAAACCGCCGAGGTGGTGATCGGTGCCTTCGGTTGCCAACTACCGGCGGCCTATGTCGAAGCCTTGGCCGAGCGCTCGACACCGGCATTGTGGCTGAACCTCGAATACCTGAGCGCCGAGGACTGGGTCGAGGGTTGTCATGGGCTGCCTTCGCCACAACCCAATGGCCTGCGCAAAGTGTTTTTCTTCCCAGGCTTCACCGCCAATACCGGCGGCTTGCTGCGTGAAGGCGAACTGCTGGGCAAGCGTGCTGCGTTCGAGGAGGATGCTGCCGCGCGCAAGGCATTCCTTGCCGGCCTCGGCGTGAAACCTGCGCCCGAGGCGCGACTGATGTCGTTGTTCGCCTACGAGAACGCACAGTTGGGCCATTGGCTGGAAGCCCTGGCGGCAGACGATCAGCCCACCCACCTGTTGGTCCCCGAAGGTCGAATCCTGTCCGACCTGCATGCGTGGCTGGGTGAACGACTGGCCGTGGGCGAGGTGCGCCAGCGCGGGGCGCTGACCTTGCAGGTGCTACGATTCGTCAGCCAGGACGACTACGACCGTATCCTCTGGTGCTGCGACTTCAATGCCGTGCGCGGCGAGGATTCCTTCGTGCGTGCCCAGTGGGCCGGGCGCCCTCTGCTGTGGCACATCTACGTGCAAGAGGAGAATGCTCACTGGGAAAAGCTCGAGGCTTTTCTCAAGATCTATCGACAGGGGCTGTCGGACGATGCCGCAGATGCGCTGGTGGCGTTGTGGCGTGCCTGGAACATGGATCGTGACATGGGCGAGGCCTGGCGCGGGGTGCTCAAACACTGGCCGCAACTGCAGACGCACGCCCGGCAATGGTGTCTGGAACAGGCCACTCGGCCGGACCTTGCCACAGCGCTGGTACAGTTTTACCGAAATTGGATATGATATGCGGCCTCGATTTTTATAAATCCATCCAGATTCGGATACTTCGTAATGAAAACTGGTAAAGAGCTGAAACCCGGTACCGTACTGCGGATCGACAACGACCCGTGGCTGGTCCAGAAAGCGGAATTCACCAAGTCGGGCCGTAACAGCGCGATCATGAAGACCAAGCTGAAGAACCTGCTGACCGGCTACAAGACCGAAACCGTCTACGGTGCGGACGACAAGCTGGACGACGTGATCCTGGATCGCAAAGAAGCGACCCTGTCGTTCATCAGCGGTGACTCGTACACCTTCATGGACACCACCGACTACACCATGTACGAGCTGAACGCCGAAGACATCGACGCCGTTCTGCCGTACATCGAAGAAGGCATGGAAGATGTCTGCGAAGCCGTCTTCTTCGAAGGCCGCCTGGTATCGGTTGAACTGCCGACCACCATCAGCCGTCAGGTTGTCTACACCGAGAACGCTGCTCGCGGCGATACCTCGGGCAAGGTCATGAAGCCTGCCAAGCTGAAGAACGGTACCGAGATTTCGGTAGCTGACTTCATCCAGATCGACGAGTGGATCGACATCGACACTCGCGACAACAGCTTCAAGGGCCGTTCCAAGAAGTAATCTTCTTGCGACCCACAAAAAACCCGGCCTTGGCCGGGTTTTTTGTGTCTGGCGTTTACTCAGACCGTCACGTGCAGGCGCACATCGACGTTGCCGCGGGTGGCGTTGGAGTATGGGCAGACTTTGTGCGCCTTCTCCACCAGGCCTTCGGCATCTGCCTGGGCCAGGCCCGGCAGGTTGATGTGCAGGTCGATGTCCAGGCCGAAACCACCGGGGATCTGGCCGATACCGACCTTGGCGGTGATCGAGGCGTCGGCAGGCAGGGCTTTCTTCTCCTGGCCGGCGACGAACTTCAGCGCGCCGATGAAGCAGGCCGAGTAGCCGGCAGCGAACATCTGCTCGGGGTTGGTGCCTTCACCGCCAGCACCGCCCAGTTCTTTAGGGGTGCTCAGCTTGACTTCGAGCTTGCCGTCGCTGGAGCGGGATTTGCCGTCGCGACCACCAGTGGAGGTTGCTTCTGCGATGTACAGGGGAGTGACCTTTTGCATCTTGAGCCTCGCTTGTGTGCTGTGCGCCTTGGCGCTGGGTGGGTGTGGGTTTAAATTAGCGCGCAATTATTTAGTGCGCAAGATAAATTTTCGACCATTCGTCCGACAGGCTTTCACAGCATAGTCCTCAGAGGCTTTTTTGCAGGCTGTCGCGCAGGTCGAGCAGTTCGGCCTGCAGCTTCTGCAAGCGTTCCACCGTGCGCCCGGAGGCTTCCAGGATGCAGTGCGGCACCTTGCGGGCCTCATCGCGCAAATCACGGCCCTTGTCGGTCAGTTGCACCAGCACCACGCGCTCATCGTCGCGGCTGCGGGTGCGCTTGAGCAGGCCTTCGCTTTCCAGGCGCTTGAGCAGCGGGGTGAGCGAACCGGGGTCGGTCAACAGGCGCTGGCTGATTTCGCCTACGGTCAGGCCGTCCTCCTCCCACAGCACGAGCATGGCCAGGTATTGCGGGTAGGTGAGGCCCAGGGCCTGCAACAAGGGTTTGTAGACCTTGGTCATCAGCAACGAGGTGGAGTGCAGGGCGAAGCACACCTGGTTGTCCAGCAGCAGCTCGTCGCAGGGGGCTTTGGTGTCGGCGTTCATGCAAGTCCTTGAATGAGTTCAGTTAAGAATCTAGCACGCAGATCGTTAGCGCGCTCATCAACCACGCAGTCCACTGCGTAGCGCCAGGTCCCAGGGAGGGACCGGGCTGAAGCGGCTCTTGAGGAATTCGAGCAGCAAGCGGCTGCGAGAGTTCGTTTCATGTTCGAGCCGCAGTGCATAGATACCGGTGGTTTCCGGTCCGGGCAGGCCGTTTTCGCAGAATAGCGGCAGCAGTTCACCCCGTAGCAGGTATTCGCTGACCAGCCAGGTGGGCAGATGGGCGATGCCGAGGCCGGCGAGGGCGCCGAACAGCAGGGTTTCGGCGTTGTTGGCGGTCATACGCAGGCGTGCCGGGCGGTACAGGCGCACCTGGCCATCGACGGCGAAGCGCCAGGCGAACGGTGGTGCAAGGCCATCCCAGTCCAGGCCGTCGTGCTGCGGCAGCTCGCTGGGGCAGGTAGGCACACCTCGCGCGGCCAGGTAGGCCGGGCTGGCGCAGGCGATGCGCACCATGTAGGCCAGCGGTGTGGCGACCAGTCGTGTGTCGGCCAGAGTGCCTGCGCGCAGCACCAGGTCGACCTCGCCCAGGTGGCTGCCGTGCATGTCGACGAAACTGTCGATCAGGCGCAGTTGCACATCGAGCCCGGGGTAGGCCACCAGGAAGTCGGCGATCGCGGGTGCCAGGTGACGGCGTCCGAAGGCTGCCGGGGCATCCATGCGGATCAGGCCTTCCGGTGCATTGCTCAGGGATACCGCTTCAGCGCGTGCCAGGCGCAGTTCCTCGATGATGCGCCGGGCGCGTTCGGCGAAGGCATTGCCCGCTGGGGTCGGGCGCACGGCATGGGTGCTGCGCACGAACAGGCGGCTGCCCACGGCGTTTTCCAGGTTGTCGATGCGTCGTGCGACTGCCGAAGGCGTCAAGGGGTGACGACGCGCGGCGGCAGAGAAGCTGCCGGTTTCCAGCACGTCGAGAAACAGACTCAGTTGTTCGGTGAGGATATCTGGACTCATGACCCTTTCCATGCTTTTGCGTAAAACGCAAAGCCATTGTGCGCTGCTGTGCGTTTCCCCGCCAGCCTGCACTGGGTAGCATGCCTGGATTGAGAATGCTGTCGGATGAGGCACTGATGATCGAGTGGGTGATGTACATCGTTTTAGGCGCGGCGCTGGGCACCATGGGTGGCCTGTTCGGCATCGGCGGCGGGTTGATTGCTATTCCTGCGCTGGGAGTGCTGTTCGGTCTCGACCAGCAACTGGCCCAGGGCACGGCGTTGGTGATGGTAGTGCCCAACGTGCTGCTGGCGCTGTGGCGCTACCATCAACGCAACCGCATCGAACTGCGCCATGCGGTGCCGCTTTCGCTGTGCAGTTTCATTTTTGCGTGGCTGGGGTCGATCTGGGCGGTCGGGCTCGATGCGCACTCCATGCGCCTGGGTTTCGTCGCGTTCCTGGTGGCGCTGGCGGTGTGGAACGTGGCACGCATGTTCATGAAGGTCAGCCCGCCGAGCAGCCAGTTGCGTTATCCCTGGCCTTGGCTGGGTGTGCTGGGTTGCTTCGCCGGTAGCATGGGCGGGCTGTTCGGTGTTGGCGGCGCGGTAGTGGCCACGCCGATCCTGACCAGCGTGTTCGGTACCACCCAGGTGGTGGCCCAGGGACTGTCGCTGGCGCTTGCGGCGCCGAGCACCATGGTGACACTGCTCACCTATGGCGTTCATGGCAGCGTTGACTGGCATGCCGGTATTCCACTGGCGGTGGGCGGTCTGCTCAGCATCAGCTGGGGCGTGAAGCTGGCCCATGCGTTGCCCGAGAAAGTGCTGCGTACGCTGTTCTGCGTGTTTCTGATTGTCTGTGCGGTGATGCTGGGCCTGGAGCTGTAATCGCGTTTACCTGAAGCCGTCGATCACGTAGTCGGCCATGCAGTCGGTGATCGGCGAGTGGCTTTGCGCATTGCGCAGCAGCATCACATTGGCCACCGGTAACTGCGGCAGGCCCTGGTCTTCGCCGAGGATGCACAGAGGGTCGCTGATGAGGCTCTGCAACTGGGCTGTAACCGCCAGGCCTGCGCCGACGATGGCAAAGATGGCCGCCAGGCTTGGGCTTGTGTAGGCGATGCGGTAATCGATCCCCTGATGGTCCAGGGCGTTGCAGGCCCAGGTGCGGCAGAAACAGTCGGTGTTGAACATCGCCAGGGGCATCGGGCTCTGTTCGTGGGGGCAGAAGCCCTTGGCGGCTGCCCATACCAGGCGCTCCTGACGCAGCAGCTGGCCCACCTCGGCACCTGGCTCGCGGGTGATGATGGTCAGGTCCAGGTCCTGGCGCTGCATCAACTGCTTCGATGGCTCGCAATGCACCTCCACCTGGATCAGCGGATAGCTGCAGGCGAAGCTGGCGAGAATCGCCGGCAGAAAGCGCATGGCGTAGTCGTCTGGAGTGCCGATGCGCACCACGCCGACCATGTGCGGCATGCGCAAGGTGTTGAACACCTCACCGTGCAGCTTGAGGATGCGCCGGGCGTAACCCAGCAGCACCTGGCCCTCGGCGGTCAGGCGCACCTGGCGTCCGTCGCGTTCGAACAACTGGCGCTGGAGGATGTCTTCCTCCAGGCGTTTCATCTGCATGCTCACTGCCGACTGGGTACGGTTGACGACCTCCCCGGCGCGGGTGAAGCCGCCTTGTTCGGCGATGGCGACGAAGGTGCGCAGGACCTCGGCGTCGAGACTCTGGTAGGTGGACATTGCATCAATTCTCCAGATGCAAGACATAAGAAACATTCGTTGGATTGATCCTAAGCCCAGCGCGAGACTGAAGCCACTCACACGGAGGGCTTCACGATGAAAGGTCATTTCGGCGTCACGCACACCCCCTTCTCCTTGGGCCAACTTCTCGCACAGGCGCTTCAGCGACTGCTGCGCTGGCAACAGCTGTACCGCCAGCGGCGGCAATTGGCCAGCCTCAGCGACGATGCGCTGCACGATCTGGGGTTGAGTCGGGCGGATACCCTGCAGGAGGTGGAGCGCCCGTTCTGGGACGATCCATTGCGCAAATGAAGGTGTCGCTGCGGGGCAGGGCCGCCCCGCGGCGTTTACAGGCTGTAGTAGTAGCCGCGGCTGCGCAGGGCGACGATGCGGGGGCGGCCATCGGCGTGGGGGCCGATCTTCTTGCGCAGGTTGCTGACGTGCATGTCCAGGCTGCGGTCATAGAGCGTCAGTTTGCGGCCCAGGCCGATCTGTGCAAGCTCCTGCTTGTCCAATGGCTCGCCGGGTTGACGCAGCAGGGCTTCGAGGATGCGGCTCTCGGAGAGTGTCAGGCTCATCTCGCGCTGATCGATGCTGACCACCCCGCGCACGGGGCTGAAGGCCAGGTCGCCGATCTCGATCTGGGTGCTGGGCGCCGCCGGGTGGCTGCGGCGCAGCACGGCACGCAAGCGAGCGGTCAGCTCACGCGGGTCGCAGGGTTTGGCCAGGTAATCGTCGGCACCCAGCTCCAGGCCCAGGATGCGGTCCAGCGGTTCGCCACGGGCCGACAGCATCAGTACCGGCAGTTCGGCGTGGTCGCTGCGCAGTTGCTTGAGCAGTTCCAGACCGCTGCCATCGGGCAGCATTACATCCAGCACCACCGCCGCCGGGGCGTGGGCGGCCAGGGCCTGGCGCGCGCTCTCGCCGTCGTGGCAGGCGCGGACCGCAAAGCCTTCCTGGGTCAGCCAGCTGCCGAGCAGCTCGCACAACTCCTGGTCATCATCAATCAGTAACAGCTCGCTCATGACTCACTCAATTCAACCATTGTCGGCGTCTTCTGTGTCCGCCGCTGGCTAAGATACCGCAGACTGCCGACAACAGTGCAACGACCGATCCGATCAGGAACCATTGCTGCTGGTCGGTAAGCAGGTGCAGGGGGCTGCTGGCCTGCAGTTTTTCCACCGCAGCCTGCAGGCGCTGGTTGTCCTGGCGCAGGCGTTCGAGTTGGGTGCTTTCCCGGGCGCTGTCGGCATCTTGCAGCTGTTTGCTCAGCGCAGCGCGCTGTTTCTCGCTGTCTTCCAGGCGCTGCTGCAGCTCGGTGATGCGCGCGCCAGCTTCCAGCGACAGAGGCTGTTCGGCGAGAGCGAGGGGAGAGAGCAGCAACAGCCAGAAAAGCAGCAGGGACATCGGACCTTGGCGCATCGGAACTCCTGATTCTTGTTCGATTCAGAAGGTTGTCGGCAGTAGGTCGCAATAGATGAATCCGTGGATTGCCTGGGCCTGTTCGCGTGCAAGTCGTCGTCACGGCTTGCACGCGAACAGAAACGATCGGGCTCAGGGCAGCACTTGCTTGAACGGTTTGACCACCACCTTCTCGTACACGCCTGCCGCGATGTACGGGTCGGCGTCGGCCCAGGCCTGTGCGGCGGCAAGGGAGTCGAACTCGGCGACGATCAGGCTGCCAGTGAAACCTGCAGCGCCCGGGTCGTTGCTGTCGATGGCCGGATGCGGGCCGGCCAGGATCACTCGACCTTCGGCCTTGAGTTGCTGCAGGCGCTCGATGTGCGCAGGGCGGGCAGCCAGGCGTTTTTCCAGGGAGTTCGCGACGTCGCTGGCGATGATGGCGTAGAGCATGTCAATCCTTGGGTTTGGAGGTGGAAGGGTCGGCGTCGTGCAGATGGCGCGACAGGTACACGCCCTGGGCCACCAGGAAGATCACGGTCATGCCCAGGCTGCCGAAGACCTTGAAGTCGACCCAGAACTCCTGGAACGTGAAGGCGACGAACAGGTTGGCTGCGCCGCAGACCAGGAAGAACAGGATCCAGGCGACGTTCAGGCGGTTCCAGATCGTTTCGGGGAGTGTCAGTGCGTGCCCCATGATGCGCTTGATCAGAACCCGGTCGCCGATGAAGTGGCTGCCGGCGAAGGCCAGGGCGAACAACCAGTTGACCACCGGCGCCTTCCATTTGAGGAAGGTTTCGCTGTGGAAGGCCAGGGTGAGGCCACCGAAGACAAGGCACGCGACCAGTGTCAGCAACTGGCCTTTTTCGAGCTTGCGATGGCGCAGGAACAGCGCGCCGTAGACCACCACGGAGCTGAGGATGAGCATCGCCGTGGCGCTGTAGATACCGCCGAACTCGAAGCTTTGACCGGCGAATTCGACCGGGCGCGGGTCCAGCTTGTAGACGATGAAGAACAGCAGCAGCGGGATGAAATCGATGAATTGTTTCACAGTGGCAGCCAGAAGCGGGATGTGACGGCATAATAACAAACATCGATTCCGGCGAAAGCGCTCCTCCATGAATGTTGATCTGCACTGTCACAGCACGGCCTCCGACGGCGCCCTGTCGCCCACGGCACTGGTCGCCCGCGCCCACGAGTACGGGGTGCGCACGCTGGCGCTGACCGATCACGACACCCTCGAAGGGCTCCCCGAGGCGCGCCAGGCGTGTCTTGACCTGGGCATGCAATGGGTCAGCGGGGTGGAGCTGTCATGCACCTGGGGTGGGGCGACCATCCATGTGCTGGGTTACAACTTCCCCCTCGATGCGCCGCCCCTGCTGGAGGCCATCGAGCAATTGCACCGTGGTCGCTGGCTGCGCGCCGAGGATATCGCCAGGCGTCTGGCGGGCAAGGGCATGCCGGATGCGCTCGAGGGCGCGCGTGCCGTACAGCAGGAGCTGGGTGACAGTGGCAACGCCCCGGCGCGCCCGCACTTCGCCGAGTTCCTGGTGCGCGCCGGGCACGTCAAGGACCGCGGTGAGGCGTTCCGCAAATGGCTGGGTGCCGGCAAGCTGGGCGACGTCAAGCTGCATTGGCCGACGCTCGAGGAAACTGTCGGGACCCTTCGCCAGTCCAACGCTTGGGTGAGCCTGGCCCATCCCATGCACTACGAACTGACTCGCAGCAAGCGCAGACGCCTGATCGCCGACTATATTCAAGCGGGAGGGCAGGCGCTTGAAGTGGTCAATGGCATGATGCCGCCCGAGCAAGTGGGCACGATGTCCATCCTTACCCGTGAGTTCGGCCTGCTGGCAAGCGCTGGCAGTGACTTCCACGGCCCCGGCACCTGGGGCGAGATCGGTGCCTACCGGCCATTGCCCGAGGACCTGCCACCTCTGTGGCGCCGATTCAGCCATGAACAGCCTATGGCGGTATGAACAGGACGATTACGTGAGTCAATTCTTCCAGATTCATGCGGAGAACCCGCAAGCGCGCCTGATCAAGCAGGCCGTGGAGATCATCCGCAAGGGCGGGGTGGTGGTCTATCCGACCGATTCGGCATACGCCCTGGGTTGTCAGATCGGCGATAAGGCGGCGATCGAGCGGGTCCGGCGCCTGCGCGGCCTGAATAAAACGCACAATTTCACCTTGATGTGCTGCGACATGTCGCAGCTGGGGTTGTATGCCAAGGTCGATACCGGCACCTTCCGCCTGCTCAAGGCCCATATCCCCGGCCCTTACACCTTCATTCTCAACGGGACCCGCGAGGTGCCGCGCCTGTTGCTGCATGAAAAACGCCGTACCATCGGCCTGCGCGTGCCGGACCATGGCATCACCCTGGCGCTGCTCGCGGAACTGGGCGAGCCGTTGATGAGCGTCAGCCTGATCCTGCCCGGCGACGATGAGCCGATGACCGATCCCTACGAAATCCGCGAACGCCTGGAGCACCACGTCGATCTGGTCATCGACGGTGGCTTCGGCGACCTGAAGGCGTCCACCATCATCGACCTGTCCGGTGACGAGCCACAGCTGATCCGCGCAGGCTGCGGCGACCCCACGCCCTTCTTGGTCAACGCGTGAGCCAGGTGCAGGCCCCCGAAGCGCCGCAGCAACTGCAGTTGGCGCTGGTCTACGGTGAAGCCCTCACCGAAATGCCGGTTGATCTGTACATTCCCCCGGATGCCCTGGAGGTCTTCCTCGAAGCCTTCGAGGGCCCGCTGGACCTGCTGCTGTACCTGATCCGCAAGCAGAACATCGACATCCTCGACATCCCCGTGGCCGAGATCACCCGGCAGTACATGGGCTACGTCGAGCTGATGAAGTCGGTGCGACTGGAGCTGGCTGCCGAGTACCTGGTGATGGCCGCGATGCTCGCCGAGATCAAGTCGCGCATGCTGCTGCCGCGCTCCAGTGAAGTCGAGGAAGAAGAGGGCGATCCGCGCGCCGAACTGATCCGCCGCCTGCAGGAGTACGAGCGTTTCAAGGCTGCCGCCGAGGGCATCGACGAGTTGCCGCGGATCGGTCGCGAAGTGCTGGTGCCGCAGTTGGAGGCGCCGCAGGCCAAGGTACGTAAGCTGCTGCCGGAAGTCGCGCTGGAGGAGATCCTGCTGTCCATGGCTGAGGTCATGCGTCGCAACGATCTGTTCGAAAGCCACCAGATCACCCGCGAGACCTTGTCGACCCGCGAGCGCATGAGCGAGGTGCTCGAGCGTCTGAAGGGCGGCGGCTTCGTACCCTTCATCGAGCTGTTCAGCGTCGAGGAGGGCAAGCTCGGCGTGGTGGTCACCTTCATGGCGATTCTCGAGCTGGTGAAGGAATCGCTGATCGAACTGGTGCAGAATGAGCCTTTCACCCCGATCCATGTCCGTGCCCGGGCCGAGTGACAGTTAAGAGCGCCGATGAACCTGAACGAACCCCGCGACCTGGCGTCGCTGATCGAGGCCTTTCTGCTGGCCTCTGGCAAGCCGCAGTCCCTGGAGCGCCTCTTCGAGTTGTTCGAGGAGGCAGAACGTCCGGCGCCGGCCGTGTTCAAGAAGGCCCTGGAGGTGCTTGGCAAGTCGTGCAACGGTCGCGCCTTCGAGCTCAAGGAAGTGGCCAGCGGCTACCGCTTGCAGATTCGCGAGGACTTCGCGCCCTGGGTCGGTCGCCTGTGGGAGGAGCGCCCGCAGCGCTATTCCCGTGCGCTGCTCGAAACCATGGCCTTGATCGCCTACCGCCAGCCGATCACTCGGGGCGAGATCGAGGACGTGCGCGGGGTGGCCGTCAACAGCAACATCATCAAGACCCTGATGGAGCGCGAGTGGATCCGCATCGTCGGCTACCGCGAGGTGCCGGGCCGTCCGGCGATGTTCGCCACCACCAAGGCGTTTCTCGATCATTTCAATCTCAAGAGCCTCGATGAGTTGCCGCCGCTGGCCGAACTGCGCGAGATGGAGCCAGAGCCTGTGCTCGACGACCTGGACGATGCGCCTGTGCCCGCGCACCTGCAGGCGTTGGCCGATGCCAGCTTGGGCGAGGATGAGCTGGAGGGCGAGGGTGAGCCGAAGGAGGAAACCAGCTTCCGCAGCCTGCTGGTGGAGCTGGATGCCATGGAAGAGGGGCTCAAGATCGACTTTGATGATTTACGCGAGGAAGAGGATGTGGTCGAGGACGAGGACAAGCCTTGATCTGCGCTGGCGTTTTGCGGGCTAACCGCCGAGCAGAAAAACTTCATCACCCCGATGCACCCGCCCCATGAACCGCGTACAATGCGCGCCCCCTTGGTGCATTCGCCGCCAAACCGCTTTCACTACACCGTACACCGGGAGGTGCCCAGATGAGTGACAAAGACCTGCAAGAAACCCAGATCACCCCGCCGTCCGGCGAAAAGCTGCAGAAAGTGCTGGCACGCATCGGCGTGGGTTCACGCCGTGACGTCGAAGCCTGGATCAGCCAGGGTCGCATCAAGGTCAACGGCGTCGAGGCCACCCTCGGCCAGCGCGTCGACCTGCACGATGCCATCGCTGTCGACGGCAAGCTGATCAAGCGCGAGGAAGCCGCCGAGGCGACCCGCCGCGTCATCATGTACAACAAGCCAGACGGCGAGATCTGCACCCGTGACGACCCGGAAGGCCGTCCGACCGTGTTCGACCGCCTGCCGCGCCCGAAAGAAGGCCGCTGGATCAATATCGGTCGTCTCGATATCAACACCACGGGCTTGCTGCTGTTCACCACCGACGGTGAACTGGCCAACCGCCTGATGCACCCCTCCTACGAGATGGACCGCGAGTACGCGGTGCGTGTCCGTGGCGAGGTCGACGACGAGATGATCGAGCGCCTCAAGGCGGGCGTGATGCTCGAGGACGGCCCGGCCAAGTTCACCGATATCCAGAAGGCGCCGGGCGGTGAAGGCTTCAACCATTGGTACCATTGCGTGGTGATGGAAGGCCGCAACCGTGAGGTGCGTCGCCTGTGGGAGTCCCAGGGCATGGTGGTCAGCCGCCTGAAGCGCGTGCGTTTCGGCCCGGTGTTCCTCAACTCCGACCTGCCGATGGGCCGCTGGCGTGAAATGAGCCAGGGCGAGATCGACATCCTCGCTGCCGAAGTCGGGCTGCAGCCGGTGGCGCTGCCGACCCTCAACCTCAAGGCCAAGGACAAGCTCGAGCGTCTGCAGCGCAAGTCCACGCGCCCCATGGGTCGTGGCGAGCGCGTGCGTGACCTGCGCCCCGCCAAGGACGCCGGCGAGCGTCAGCCACGCGCGGCCAGCGAGCGCCCGGCGCGTCCGGCACGTGAGGAAGCGCCGCGCAAGGGTAGCCGCGGCAGCGCCGTTGCCGAACGTCCTAGCGAGATGCGCAAGCGTCCTGCGCGTGCGGAAGGCGACAAACCAGCCGGCCGTGGTCGCGGTAAACCGCGTGGTTGATCGCATGCGGCGGTGAAAGGGCCAGCCTTCGGGCTGGCTTTTTTGTGCCTGGTCGAAAAGTGCGAGCCTTCAAGCTGCTGAACAGGAAGCGTTTTTCGTCATGCTGGAAAGTATTTGAACCATCTTGTAACGAAACTTATACGGAATCTGCCGGGATTACCGTTCGGTTTCCTGCTTTCCAGGCTGGTGTAAACAGATCTTGCCGCATGCCGCGCCGCAGAGCCTTCCATCGGCCATTCGCGCTATTGCCCAAAGCCCCGTCCCGCGCTGATATGACGGACATTGCCAAGTGCATCAGCCCACTCCTGCAGTCGGGCCTACACAACAACAAATGGAGGCGCCATGTACGCCGATCACTACGCCATTGATGGCCCTTGCCCCAGGACCGCTGCGTTTTTTCTCGAGGAAACGACGCAACGCGTTGACGCCTGCGCGCTCGCAGGGGTATACAATGCGCCGCGTTTTACCTGTGACCCCCTCGCGTACCACGCATTCTCGCCGACTCCCGGCTGATCCGCCCCAGGCTCCGTGCCAGGCGCGGCGCCAGGGTCCGGGAACCCAAGGTAACCACCTTGCCTCATTCCGCTGTGCCACGAGCGCGGCGGGTCCGATTCCGTCACAGATAAAAACAAGCAGGTGACTTCGTTCATGAGTGGACACAATTCGCAGCCGTCAGGCGAACTCAAGCGTGGCTTGAAGAACCGCCATATCCAGCTGATCGCCCTGGGGGGCGCCATCGGTACCGGCCTGTTCCTCGGCTCGGCCGGGGTGATGAAATCCGCCGGGCCCTCGATGATCCTTGGCTACGCCATCTGCGGCTTCATCGCCTTCATGATCATGCGCCAGCTCGGCGAGATGATCGTCGAAGAGCCCGTGGCCGGCTCCTTCAGCCACTTTGCCCACAAGTATTGGGGCGGCTTTGCCGGGTTCCTGTCGGGCTGGAACTGCTGGGTGCTTTACATCCTGGTGGGCATGTCGGAGTTGTCCGCCGTCGGCAAGTACGTCCACTACTGGTGGCCGGAAATCCCGACCTGGGTGACGGCGGCGGGCTTCTTCCTGCTGATCAACGCGATCAACCTGATGAACGTCAAGGTGTTCGGCGAGGCCGAGTTCTGGTTCGCGATCATCAAGGTGGCCGCCATCGTCGGCATGATCGCCCTGGGCGCGTACCTGCTCACCAGCGGCAGTGGCGGCCCGGACGCCTCGGTGGCCAACCTGTGGAGCCATGGTGGTTTCTTCCCCAATGGCGTGAGCGGATTGGTGATGGCGCTGGCGATCATCATGTTCTCCTTCGGTGGCCTGGAAATGCTCGGCTTCACCGCCGCCGAGGCCGACAAGCCCAAGACCGTGATCCCGAAGGCGATCAACCAGGTCATCTACCGCATCCTGATCTTCTACATCGGCGCCTTGGTTGTGCTGCTGTCGCTGACCCCGTGGGACAGCCTGGTTGCCAGCATCGATGCGTCGGGTGGTAGCTATGGCAGCAGCCCGTTCGTCCAGGTGTTCTCGCTGCTGGGCAGTGATGTCGCGGCGCACCTGCTGAACTTCGTGGTACTGACCGCGGCGCTGTCGGTGTACAACAGCGGCACCTACTGCAATGCGCGCATGCTCTACGGCATGGCCGACCAGGGCGATGCCCCGGCGGGCCTGGCGAAGATCGACCGTCGTGGCGTGCCGGTGCGGGCGATCCTGGCGTCGGCAGCGTTCACCCTGATTGCCGTGCTGCTCAACTACTTCATGCCGCAGCATGCCCTGGAGTTGCTGATGTCGCTGGTGGTCGCGGCGCTGGTGATCAACTGGGCGATGATCAGCTACTCGCACCTCAAGTTCCGCCAGCACCTTGACCGTACCGGCCAGAAGCCGCTGTTCAAGGCGCTGTGGTACCCGTATGGCAACTACCTGTGCCTGGCCTTCGTAGTGCTGATCCTGGGCATCATGCTGCAGATCCCGGGGATCCAGATTTCGGTCTACGCGATTCCGGTGTGGCTGGTGGTGATGTATGTGTTCTATGTGATCAAGAGCAAGCGCATGGCGCAGGCCGGTACTGCGGCGGGTAGCGTGGCCAAGTAAGCCGGTAGCTTGATTCGGGAAACCCGGTGCCAGGGGCTGGTGCCGGGTTTTTTGTTGTCTGCTCGGGCCCTGTGGGAGCGGGCTTGCCCGCGAAAGCGCCCAACCAGGCAACCGCTAAATCTGCTCCAACAACCACCCGCGAAACGCCCTCAGCGAGGGCAGCGCCTCGTTGCGCGGCGGGTAGATCAGGTAATAGCTGCGCTGGCTGGCGAACGCCTCGCCCGGGCTGAACAGCTCGCCCTTGGCCAACTCCTCGGCCACCAGAATCCTCGGCACCAGGCCGATGCCGATCCCGGCGCGTACTGCCTGGATCAGGTGCGATGTCAGCTCGAAGCTCGGCCCCAGCCGCATGGCGCGGTGCGCCAGGCCGTGATGAGAAAACCATTCGCCCCAGGCATGCGGGTTGTTGGCGACATTGAGCAGCAACTCTTCGCTGATCCGTGCCGGCGTCCATGTGTCCGCTGCGCCCGCAGCCTGCGGCGGCAGGATCACCACCAGTTCCTCGGCATGCAATCGATGGCAGATCAGGCCGGGCAGGTCGTGGCTGGCCACGCCGATGGCGGCATCGATCTCGCTGGTGTCGAAGTTGATCGCCTCGATGCGTGAATGGATGTGCACCAGCATCCCGGGATGCGCGCTGTAGAACGCGTTCAGGCGCGGCAGCAGCCATTTCGAACCGAAGGTGGGCAGTGTCGCCAGGCGCAGGGTGCCGACCCCGGACTGATAGGCGAGGGCCTGCAGCGTGGCGCTGCGAATGCGCCCGAGGGCTTCGCTCAACTCGCGCTGGTACAGGCGCCCGACATCGGTCAATTGCACCTGGCGCCCCTCGCGGCGGAACAAGGTCAGGCCCAGTTGCTGCTCCAGCGCCTGGACCTGGCGGCTGACGGCGCTCTGGGTCAGTGACAGCTCGACGGCCGCGCGGGTGTAGCTTTCATGCCGGGCAGCGGCCTCGAACGCCAGCAGCAAGGACATCGATGGGGTCAGGTGGCGGTAATTCATTCATGAAACTCATCGATAGCGGCAGGATTATCCGTTTGCCCTCGGCTGGAAAGTACAGGAACATTGGCCTACTCGTCATCCGGCTCTGAGTTATTCATGCCGGATGAGCAACAGAGCGTCGCCCGCCGGGTGATGCCAGACCGTGAACCTGCCCATACAAGAGGCCATCCTTCGATGATCGCCCAGTTGCCTGTCCGTGCGCCTGCCGCCGGCTACCCCGAATTCCTCGAAGCCCTGAGCGCCAGCGGCTTCCGTGGCCAGATCAGCGCCGACTACGGCACCCGTACGGTGCTGGCCACCGACAACTCGATCTATCAGCGCCTGCCCCAGGCGGCCGTCTTCCCGCTCGACGCTGACGACGTGGCACGCGTCGCCACGTTGATGGCCGAGCCGCGTTTTCGCCAGGTCAAACTGACCCCGCGCGGCGGTGGTACAGGGACCAACGGCCAGTCATTGACCGACGGCATCGTCGTCGACCTGTCGCGGCACATGAACACCATCCTCGAAATCAACACCCAGGAGCGTTGGGTGCGGGTGCAGGCCGGTGTGGTGAAGGATCAGCTCAACGCTGCGCTCAAGCCGCACGGGCTGTTCTTCGCCCCTGAGCTGTCGACCTCCAACCGCGCCACGGTCGGCGGCATGATCAATACCGATGCCAGCGGCCAGGGCAGTTGCACCTACGGCAAGACCCGTGACCATGTGCTCGAGCTGCACAGCGTGCTGCTCGGCGGTGAGCGCCTGCACAGCCTGCCGATCGACGACGCTGCGCTGGAGCAGGCCTGCGCCGCCCCTGGCCGGGTCGGCGAGGTCTATCGCATGGCCCGCGAGATCCAGCAGACCCAAGGCGAGCTGATCGAGAACACCTTCCCCAAGCTAAACCGTTGCCTGACCGGTTACGACCTTGCGCACCTGCGCGACGAAGAGGGCCGCTTCAACCTCAACAGCGTGCTGTGCGGCGCCGAAGGCTCATTGGGCTACGTGGTCGAGGCCAAGCTCAATGTGCTGCCGATCCCGAAATACGCGGTGTTGGTCAACGTGCGTTACACCAGCTTCATGGACGCCCTGCGCGACGCCAATGCGTTGATGGCGCACAAGCCACTGTCGATCGAGACCGTCGACTCCAAGGTACTGATGCTGGCGATGAAGGATATCGTCTGGCACAGCGTCGCCGAGTACTTCCCCGCCGACGCCGAGCGCCCGACCCTGGGTATCAACCTGGTCGAGTTCTGTGGCGACGAGCCGGCTGAGGTCAATGCCCGTGTCGAGGCGTTCGTCGAACACCTGCGCAGCGATACCAGCGTCGAGCGGTTGGGCCACACCCTCGCCGAGGGCGCCGAGGCCGTGACGCGCGTCTACACCATGCGCAAGCGTTCGGTCGGTTTGCTCGGCAACGTCGAAGGCGAGGTGCGGCCGCAGCCGTTCGTGGAAGATACCGCGGTACCGCCGGAGCAGTTGGCCGACTACATCGCCGAATTCCGTGCGCTGCTCGATGGCCATGGCCTGGCCTATGGCATGTTCGGTCATGTCGATGCCGGCGTGCTGCACGTGCGTCCGGCGCTGGACATGAAAGACCCCGCCCAGGCCGCGTTGGTCAAGCCGATCTCCGATGCGGTGGCGGCGCTGACCAAGCGCTATGGTGGTTTGCTCTGGGGCGAGCATGGCAAAGGGTTGCGTTCGGAATACGTGCCGGAGTACTTCGGTGAGCTGTATCCGGCCCTGCAGCGGCTCAAGGGTGCATTCGACCCGTACAACCAGCTCAATCCGGGCAAGATCTGCACGCCGCCAGACAGCGCCGAGGGCCTGACGCCGGTCGATGGTGTCACCCTGCGTGGCGACCTGGACCGAAACATCGACGAGCGCGTGTGGCAGAGCTTCGGCAGCGCCGTGCACTGCAACGGCAACGGCGCCTGCTACAACTATGACCCCAACGACGCCATGTGCCCGTCGTGGAAGGCCACCCGCGAGCGCCGCCATTCACCCAAGGGGCGCGCTTCGCTGATCCGTGAGTGGCTGCGCCTGCAGGGCGAGGCCAACATCGATGTGCTGGCCTCGGCGCAGCGCAAGCCGTCGTGGATCAAGGGCCTGCCCAAGCGCCTGGGCAACCTGCGGGCCCAGCGTCAGGGCCAGGAGGACTTCTCCCACGAGGTGTACGACGCCATGGCCGGCTGCCTGGCGTGCAAGTCGTGCGCGGGGCAGTGCCCGATCAAGGTCAACGTACCGGACTTCCGTTCACGCTTCCTCGAGCTCTACCACGGTCGCTACCAGCGCCCGCTGCGTGATTATCTGATCGGCTCGCTGGAGTTCACCATTCCGTACCTGGCCCATGTGCCGGGCGTGTATAACGCGGTGATGGGGTCGAAGTGGGTCAGCCGTCTGCTGGCTGACAAGGTCGGGATGGTCGACAGCCCACTGATCAGCCGCTTCAATTTCCAGTCCACCCTGACCCGCTGCCGTGTGGGTGTGGCCAGTGTGCCCGCCCTGCGCGAGCTGACCCCGGCCCAGCGCGAGCGCAGCATCGTGCTGGTGCAGGACGCTTTCACGCGGTACTTCGAGACGCCGCTGCTGGCTTCGTTCATCGAGCTGGCCCACCGGCTGGGCTACAAGGTGTTCCTGGCGCCCTACAGCGCCAACGGCAAGCCGCTGCACGTGCAGGGTTTCCTTGGCGCCTTCGCCAAGGCGGCGATTCGCAATGGCCGGCAGCTCAAGGCCCTGGCGGATTGCGGTGTGCAGTTGGTGGGGCTGGACCCGGCGATGACCCTGGTCTATCGCCAGGAATACCAGAAGGTCGACGGCCTGCAAGGCTGTCCGACGGTGTTGTTACCGCAGGAATGGCTGATGGAGGCGTTGCCCGAGCAGGCCGCAGGGCAGGGCGGCAGCTTCCGCCTGATGGCGCACTGCACCGAGAAGACCAACGTCCCGGCCAGCACTCGGCAGTGGGAGCAGGTGTTCGCGCGGATGGGGCTCAAGCTCTCGACCGAGGCCACCGGATGCTGCGGGATGTCTGGCACCTACGGTCACGAGGCACGCAACCAGCAGGCTTCGAAGACCATCTTCGAGCAGTCGTGGGCGACCAAGCTGGACAAGGAGGGTGAGGCGTTGGCAACCGGTTATTCGTGCCGCAGCCAGGTCAAGCGCATGACCGAGAAGCAGCTGCGCCATCCGCTGGAGGTGGTGTTGCAGTACGTGGTGCGCTGATCTCGCGGCCTCTTCGCGGGCAAGTCCGTGAAGAGGCCAGCGCAACCTTCAGCCGTGCTGCTCCCGTCCGAGCCGTGCCTGGCGGTACAGGTACAGGCTCAATACCAGCCCGCACATCGCCGCCCCGGCGGCAAACAGGAAGATCGACCTGAAGCCGAACCCTGAGGCCACCGCGCCCACCAGTGGCCCGGTGATCCCCAGCGACAGGTCGATGAACAGCGAATAGGCGCCGACCGCCGCGCCACGGTTGGCTGCCGACACCTGGTTCACCGCTTCCACCCCCAGTGCCGGGAACACCAGCGAGAAGCCGAAGCCGCTCAAGGCCGCGCCCACCAAGGCCAGCTGGGCGTTGGGTGCCAGCCACAGCATCAACAGCCCCAGGGTTTCCACCGACAGGCAGGCGATGGCCACGCGAAAACCGCCGATGCGGTTGATCAGGTTGCCGAACAGCAGGCGTGCGCAGATGAAGCTGGCGCCGAACAGGCTCAGGGTCAGCGCCGCATCTGGCCAGTTGCGGCTGGCGTAGTAGAGGGTGATGAAGGTCGCGATGGTGCCGAAGCCGATCGAGCCCAGCGCCAGCCCCGAACCATGCGGGAACACCTTGCCCAGCACCTGCCGGAAGGGCAGGCGCTTGCCCGCCACCACCGGTGCGGCCTGCTTGGGCCAGGCCAGTGCCAGGCCCAGAAGGCCCAGCAGGATGATGCTCACACCCATGCTCCACAGCCCCAGGCCCTTGACCATCAGCACCCCCAGCGGTGCGCCGACGGCCAGCGCACCATAGCTGGCGATGCCATTCCAGGAGATGACCTTGGCGGTGTGTTCGGCGCCGACGCGGCCGATGCCCCAGCCGATCGAACCCGAGCCCACGAGGCTTTCCGCGCTGCCCAGTACCAGGCGCCCGATGAGCAGGCAGGTGAGGCTCAGCCAGGGCAGGTGGGTGAGGAAGCTGCAGGCCAGCATGAACACCCCGCTCAGGCCGCAGCCGAACAGGCCCCACATTACCGCCTTCTTGCTGCCGAGGTTGTCGATGATACGGCTGGCGGTCGGGCGGCTGAGCAGGGTTGCCAGGTACTGCACGCTGATGACCAGGCCTGCGAGCACGGCGCTGAAACCCAGGTCGTTGTGCACATAGCTGGGCAGTACGGCAAGGGGGATGCCGATGTTCAGGTAGCCGATGAAGGTGAAGAGAACGATGGAGACGACTTGCAGGGTGACCGCAAGAGGGCGCGGTGAGTCGGGCATGGGGGCCTTCGAGGTTCTGGACTGTGTGAAAACGCGATGACGGGGGGGAGCCGCAGGTCAGCCGTTTTCACACGGTCGGTGGGGATGCGCGGTTATTCCTGATCGGCGCTGGATTGATCGTCACCTTCCTGCGAAGCAGGTGCCGGCTCGGCGGCGTGGGCGGTAACGGTTTGCTCTTCGGGGTTCAGGCTTGGGAAGGGAAGATTCGGGATTTCATGCATCTCGTCGTTCCTCGCAAGTGTGAGTGAAAAGGCGGCGCGTAGCGCAGTGGAAGCTTTTGCAAAGCCGGGGCAGGATACAGCAGTCTGGATGACAGTTTATAAATTTTCCTGTTCGCCGGTCGATTTGCGGGCGAATAGCGGACGATGTTCGCTTGGGTTCTGCCGGGAATGCATTCGCGCCGAACCGCTGCGGACGGTTCGGCGCGATCTGCCGGGCGTTACTTGCGCCCTTCAGCCGTCTCGGCCACCTTGTCGGTGCGTGCGCACATGATGAAATCGTTGCGGTGCAGCCCCTTGATCGAGTGGCTCCACCAGGTCACGGTGACCTTGCCCCACTCGGTGAGCAGGCCAGGGTGATGGCCCTCGGCTTCGGCGATTTCGCCGACCGCGTTGGTGAACGCCAGGGCGTGCTTGAAGTTCTTGAACAGGAACACGCGCTCCAGTTCCATGTGACCGTCGCGCACTTCAACGCTCCAGTCCGGGATCTCGCGGATCAATTCGGCCAGCTCTTCGTCGCTGACCTTCGGGGCGTCGGCGCGGCAGGCTTCGCAGTGGGCTTGGTTCAAGGCATTCATGGAGGTTTTCCGCTTTCGAGTTGTTGTCGGTAAGGCGGCTCAGGCCGCCTTGGGTGGGAATTTCGGCGCGTGCAGACCCAGCTGCATGGCGTGCTGGACCATGCCCATGATGTCTTCGTGGGCCAGGTCGAACAGGCGTTTCATGTTCGGCAGGACAAAGTACACCGGCTGCAGGATATCGATCCGGTAGGGCGTACGCATGGCTTCGATCGGGTCGAACACCTGGTGCTCGGGCTCGCTGGACAGGCTGTAGACGGTCTCTTTCGGTGACGAGAGGATGCCGCCGCCATAGATCTTGCGGCCCTGGGCGGTTTCCATGAGGCCGAACTCGATGGTCATCCAGTACAGGCGCGCCAGGTACACCCGTTGTTCCTTGGTGGCTGCCAGGCCGAGCTTGCCATAAGTGTGGGTGAATTCGGCGAACCAGGGGTTGGTCAGCAGGGGGCAGTGGCCGAAGATCTCGTGGAAGATGTCCGGTTCCTGCAGGTAGTCCAGCTCCTCCGGGGTGCGGATGAAGGTGGCGACCGGGAAACGCTTGCTGGCCAGCAGTTCGAAGAAGGTCTGGAAGGGGATCAGCGCCGGCACGCGGGCGACCTGCCAGCCTGTGGTGGCGCCCAGTACCTTGTTGACTTCGCCCAGTTGCGGGATGCGGTCATGGGGCAGCTTGAGCTGGTCGATACCGTCCAGGTATTCCTGGCACGCGCGGCCCTCGATCACTTTCAGTTGGCGGGTGATCAGAGTGTTCCACACGGCGTGCTCTTGCTGCGGGTAGTCGATAAAACCCTGCGCATCGGGCTCGCGGGCCACGTATTGCGTCTGTTTCATGGAGCTCTCCTGGTGAGGGCTTTCTTGTTATGGGTGGGGCGTGCCCTAGGAATAGCCCTCCGGCGGCGGTTTTGCACTGGCCTACCTGACAGGGAAGAAGCAGGAGGTAGAGTGTTTATGTAACGATAATTTTACAATTTTAGGGTTATCCCGGAAAATCAAGGGAATCACGCTGATAGCCAAGGTATTTCTGTCAGCTTATCTTTACGAATTTTCTGCGCACCGATGAAAAAGTCGGCTGCCTCGGGGCCTTCCATGCGTATCAAAGTCCATTGCCAGAACCGCATCGGCATCCTGCGCGACATCCTCAACCTGTTGGTGGAGTACGGCATCAACGTGTTGCGTGGCGAGGTCGGCGGCGACCATGGCAACGCCATCTACCTGCACTGCCCAAACCTGATCAACCTGCAGTTCCAGGCTTTGCGTCCTAAATTCGAGGCCATCGCCGGGGTGTTCGGGGTCAAGCGCGTCGGCCTGATGCCCAGCGAGCGGCGGCACATGGAGCTCAATGCGTTGCTCGGGGCGCTGGAGTTTCCGGTGTTGTCGGTCGACATGGGAGGCAGCATCGTCGCAGCCAACCGTGCTGCAGCCCATTTGCTCGGGGTGCGCGTCGATGAGGTGCCGGGGCTGCCGCTGGCGCGCTATGTCGAGGATTTCGACCTGCCGGAGCTGGTCCGGGCCAACAAATCGCGGATCAACGGATTGCGCATCAAGGTCAAGGGTGACGTGTTCCTGGCCGATATCGCGCCCTTGCAGTCCGAACATGACGACAGCGAAGCCCTGGCCGGCGCGGTGCTGACCTTGCACCGCGCCGATCGCATCGGCGAGCGCATCTACAACGTGCGCAAGCAGGAGCTGCGTGGTTTCGACAGCATCTTCCAGAGTTCACGGGTGATGGCCTCGGTAGTGCGCGAGGCGCGGCGCATGGCGCCGCTGGATGCGCCGCTGCTGATCGAGGGGGAAACCGGCACCGGCAAGGAGTTGCTGGCCCGTGCCTGTCACCTGGCCAGCCCGCGTGGCCAGGCGCCACTGATGGCACTCAACTGCGCAGGGTTGCCGGAGTCGATGGCCGAGACCGAGCTGTTCGGCTATGGCCCTGGTGCGTTCGAGGGGGCGCGGGCCGAGGGCAAGCTGGGGCTGCTGGAGTTGACCGCGGGCGGCACGCTGTTTCTGGACGGGGTGGGGGAGATGAGCCCGCGCTTGCAGGTGAAGTTGCTGCGCTTTCTGCAGGACGGCTGTTTTCGTCGGGTCGGCAGCGATGAGGAGGTCTATCTGGATGTGCGAGTGATCTGCGCCACCCAGGTCGATTTGTCGGAGCTGTGCGCGCGGGGCGAATTCCGCCAAGACCTCTATCACCGGCTCAACGTGCTGTCGTTGCACATTCCGCCACTGCGTGAGTGCATGGATGGGCTGGAGGGGCTGGCGCAGCACTTCCTCGACCAGGCCAGTCGGCAGATCGGCTGTGCGTTGCCACGTCTGGCGCCGGCGGCGATGGACAAGTTGAGTCAATATCACTGGCCGGGCAATGTCCGGCAACTGGAAAACGTATTGTTCCAGGCTGTGTCGTTATGCGAGGGCGGCGTGGTCAAGGGCGAACATATACGTTTGCCGGATTATGGGGCGCGACAACCCCTGGGTGAGTTTTCGCTGGAAGGGGAACTTGCGCAAATCGTCGGGCGCTTTGAAAAAGCGGTGTTGGAAAGTTTGATGGCGGAGTTTCCAACTAGTCGGGCGCTGGGGAAAAGACTGGGTGTTTCCCATACCACGATTGCCAACAAGTTGCGGGAGTATTCGTTGGGCAAGTCGGTGGATTGAAGAAGGTCCGGGTAAAGAATATTTAATCGACGGTGTTGTTTTCGCGGGCAAGCCCGCTCCCACAGAAGTATCGAGATCGGCCGAAGGGAGCGGGCCTTGGCGTTAGCCGTTGGAGCAACCGTTGCCCATCACGCGGTATTCGAGAATGTGCTTCTGGCCCTTGGAGTCTTCGTAGGTCATGCGCGCCGGCACCACTTCACAGACATTCGGGACTTCGCTCATGGACAGCACCTTGGCAATGTCCAGGTGTTGCGAGTAACTGTACTGTTCAACCGGAATCTGCTCGGCGTTCGTTGCAACATCATCGGCCATTGCCGCGCTGCAAACACTGCCAAGTACCAATACCAGTAACGCTTTCATTTTCAATTTACCTGTCTAAGGTCGTGAGGGGGCACGCGGCACTTGTGGTGCCGCGAGTACATCCAGAGTCTTACTGTCGAATTAGAGCGGGATTAACGTGCCTTCGTGGGGGCTGTTACAAGAAGTTAATCGCCTTGCCGTTGCTGGCGAGGTGAATTCTAGGAGTGCACCTTGAATTGAAAAAGACCCGGTTTTGATAAAGTTTTTCGGGCTTTTGACAGAATCGGTAACAATCATCGGTACGAACGTACCGGATTCTTCAGTGATGGCCTTATGCACCGCATGCTAGAGCGCCTCGATGAAATTTCGCCGTGGCGCATGCTGTTCGTTACTACCAACGTCGAATGGTCATGGCCGCTCTGGTACAGTTAAAACCGTCTCATACAAAAACAACTATTACACCGAGGTAACACAGATGAGTGCGGCTCCACTGTATCCCGTTCGTCCCGAGGTTGCGGCAAACACCCTGACCGACGAGGCCACCTACAAGGCCATGTACCAGCAGTCGGTGATCAACCCGGATGGCTTCTGGCGTGAGCAGGCCCAGCGCCTGGACTGGATCAAGCCCTTCACCAAGGTCAAGCAGACCTCGTTCGACGACCACCATGTCGATATCAAGTGGTTCGCCGACGGCACTCTGAACGTTTCCTACAACTGCCTGGACCGCCACCTCGCAGAGCGCGGCGACCAGCTGGCGATCATCTGGGAAGGCGATGACCCTTCCGAACACCGCAACATCACCTACCGCGAGCTGCACGAGCAGGTCTGCAAGTTCGCCAACGCCCTGCGTGGCCAGGACGTACACCGTGGTGATGTGGTCACCATCTACATGCCGATGATCCCGGAAGCCGTGGTGGCGATGCTGGCCTGTGCCCGTATTGGCGCTATCCACTCCGTGGTGTTTGGTGGTTTCTCTCCCGAAGCCCTGGCCGGGCGCATCATCGACTGCAAGTCCAAGGTCGTCATCACCGCCGACGAGGGGCTGCGTGGTGGCCGCCGCACGCCACTCAAGGCCAACGTTGACCTGGCGCTTACCAATCCGGAAACCAACAGCGTGCAGAAGATCATCGTGTGCAAGCGCACCGGTGGTGACATCGCCTGGCACCAGCACCGCGACATCTGGTACGAAGACCTGATGAAGGTCGCCTCCAGCCATTGCGCGCCCAAGGAGATGGGGGCCGAGGAAGCACTGTTCATCCTCTATACCTCCGGTTCCACCGGCAAGCCCAAGGGCGTGCTGCACACCACGGGTGGCTATCTGGTCTATGCCGCGCTCACCCACGAGCGCGTATTCGACTACCGCCAGGGCGAGGTCTACTGGTGCACCGCCGACGTGGGTTGGGTCACCGGTCACAGCTATATCGTCTATGGTCCGCTGGCCAATGGCGCGACCACACTGCTGTTCGAGGGTGTGCCGAACTATCCGGACATCACCCGCGTGTCGAAGATCGTCGACAAGCACAAGGTCAACATCCTCTACACCGCGCCGACTGCCATCCGCGCGATGATGGCCGAAGGTCAGGCGGCGGTCGCCGGTGCCGATGGCTCGAGCCTGCGCCTGCTGGGTTCGGTGGGCGAGCCGATCAACCCTGAAGCCTGGAACTGGTACTACAAGACCGTCGGCAAGGAGCGCTGCCCGATCGTCGACACCTGGTGGCAGACCGAGACCGGCGGCATCCTGATCAGCCCGCTGCCGGGCGCCACCGGCCTCAAGCCGGGCTCGGCGACCCGTCCGTTCTTCGGTGTGGTGCCGGCACTGGTGGACAACCTGGGCAACCTGATCGATGGCGCGGCCGAGGGCAACCTGGTGATCCTCGATTCCTGGCCGGGGCAGTCGCGTTCGCTGTATGGCGATCACGATCGCTTCGTCGACACCTACTTCAAGACCTTCCGTGGCATGTATTTCACCGGTGACGGTGCGCGCCGCGACGAAGATGGCTACTACTGGATCACTGGTCGGGTAGACGATGTGCTCAACGTTTCCGGCCACCGCATGGGGACTGCCGAGATCGAGAGCGCGATGGTCGCCCATTCGAAGGTTGCCGAAGCCGCGGTGGTGGGTGTGCCGCACGACATCAAGGGGCAGGGCATCTATGTCTACGTCACCCTCAATGCAGGCGAGGAGTCCAGCGAGCAATTGCGCCTCGAGCTGAAGAACTGGGTGCGCAAGGAAATCGGCCCGATCGCCTCGCCGGATGTCATCCAGTGGGCGCCGGGCTTGCCCAAGACCCGCTCGGGCAAGATCATGCGGCGTATCCTGCGCAAGATCGCCACGGGTGAGTACGATGCGCTGGGGGATATCTCCACCCTGGCCGACCCGGGTGTGGTGCAGCACCTGATCGACACGCACAAGGCCATGAGCCTGGCGACGGCGTGATGACTCTCGCGGGGTAAACCCACAGGCTCTGCTCAAGCAAACCCCGCCGTATATCGGCGGGGTTTTTGCATTCTGTTACCCGACATTCATCGGTAACCCGCTGCTGTCACCGTGATTGCACTGAAACGGGGCCAGAGGAAACATTTCTGTGCCTTCGGAGTGCGTTCTTGTAGCCATTTCTTGCAGCCTTGCACCCTGCACTTGCCGGATTACAAGGCTTTGCCAATAATAGGCCCGCTTATTGCTTCGTCTAAAGGTTGTTTTCCTTTTGCGCTTGCATGTTTCGCAAGAGCTGTCAATATCGCCGCCCGCAGCTTCAGGCGCTTCTGTACGTAGTTGTCGCTTTGAAGAAATATCGACTACCGGGCTGTCGTTAAAATGCCACTCACTCGCTCGTGGTCTGCGACCTTGGTCGAACCCTGCGCGGCTCGCGTTGTACTCATTCGCATATCCGGCAATCGTGTCCCTGCCGGGTATTGCCCCGTACCGATGGAGTTACCTGATGAAGAAGCTTGCACTGCTTGGCGCCCTGGCGCTGTCTGTGTTTTCCCTGGTCTCGCAGGCCGACGAGAAGCCGTTGAAGATCGGTATCGAAGCCGCCTACCCACCCTTCGCCTTCAAGCAGCCTGATGGCAGCATCGCTGGTTTCGACTACGACATCGGCAACGCCCTGTGCGAAGAGATGAAAGCCAAGTGCACCTGGGTCGAGCAGGAGTTCGATGGCCTGATCCCGGCGCTGAAAGTGCGCAAGATCGACGCCATCCTGTCGTCGATGTCGATCACCGAAGATCGCAAGAAGTCCGTCGACTTCACCAAGCGCTACTACCTCACCCCGGCGCGCCTGGTAATGAAGGAAGGTATCACCGTCAGCGACAGCCTCGACGAGCTCAAGGGCAAGAAGATCGGCGTGCAGCGCGGCTCTATCCACGACCGTTTCGCCAAGGAAGTGCTGGCACCCAAGGGCGCCACTGTCGTGCCTTACGGCACCCAGAACGAAATCTACCTGGATGTCGCCGCAGGTCGCCTCGATGGCACCGTGGCCGATGCTACCCTGCTCGAAGACGGCTTCCTGAAAACCGACGCCGGCAAGGGCTTTGCCTTCGTAGGTCCGTCCTTCACCGACGTGAAGTACTTCGGTGACGGCGTCGGCATTGCCGTGCGCAAGGGCGACAAGGCCAACGCCGATCGCATCAACGCTGCCATCGACGCCATCCGCGCCAATGGCAAGTACAAGCAGATCGAGGCCAAGTACTTCAACTTCGACATCTACGGCCCCGAGTCGAACTAAATCGTCGAGTTTCACCTGTGCAATGGTGCAAACAGCAGAATCTCTGAGGTTTGCACCATTTTTCATTCCCAAGTCCTGAGGAATCCCAATCATGTTGAAAGGCTACGGGGCAGTCATCCTCGAGGGGGCGTGGCTGACGTTGCAGCTCGCCCTGTCGTCGATGGCCCTGGCCATCGTTCTCGGCCTGATCGGCGTGGCCTTGCGGCTGTCGCCGGTGCGCTGGCTGGCCTGGCTGGGCGACCTGTACTCCACGGTGATCCGTGGCATTCCGGACCTGGTGCTCATCCTGCTGATCTTCTACGGTGGCCAGGACATCATCAACCGGGTCGCACCACTGGTCGGCTACGATGACTACATCGACCTGAACCCGATGATCGCCGGCATCGGCACACTGGGCTTCATCTTTGGCGCGTATCTGTCGGAAACCTTCCGCGGCGCCTTCCTCGGCATTCCAAAGGGGCAGGCCGAAGCTGGTGCGGCCTATGGCATGAGCAGCCGGCAGGTATTCTTCCGCATCATGGTGCCGCAGATGATCCGCCTGGCCATTCCGGGCTTCACCAACAACTGGCTGGTGCTGACCAAGGCCACTGCGCTGATTTCCGTGGTCGGCCTGCAGGACATGATGTTCAAGGCCAAGCAGGCGGCGGATGCCACCCGCGAACCCTTCACCTTCTTCCTGGCGGTGGCGGCGCTGTACCTGGTGCTGACCAGCGTCTCGCTGCTGGCGTTGAAGTATCTCGAGAAGCGCTACTCGGTGGGCGTAAAGGCGGCTGAACTATGATCTTCGACTACAACGTCATCTGGGAGGCCATGCCGCTGTACATCGGCGGTTTGCTGACCACCCTCAAGCTGCTGGCGCTGTCGCTGTTCTTCGGCCTGCTGGCGGCCATCCCGCTGGGGTTGATGCGGGTGTCGAAGCAGCCGCTGGTAAACATGACCGCATGGCTCTACACCTACGTGATCCGCGGCACGCCGATGCTGGTGCAACTGTTCCTGATCTACTATGGCCTGGCCCAGTTCGAGGCGGTGCGCGAGAGCATCTTCTGGCCGTGGCTGTCGAGTGCGACCTTCTGCGCCTGCCTGGCGTTCGCCATCAACACCAGCGCCTACACCGCCGAAATCATTGCCGGCAGCCTCAAGGCCACGCCTCATGGCGAGATCGAGGCGGCCAAGGCCATGGGCATGTCGCGCTTCAAGATGTACCGCCGCATCCTGTTGCCTTCGGCCCTGCGCCGGGCGCTGCCGCAGTACAGCAACGAAGTGATCATGATGCTGCAGACCACCAGCCTGGCGTCGATCGTCACCCTGATCGACATCACCGGTGCTGCGCGCACGGTCAACGCCCAGTACTACCTGCCTTTCGAGGCCTACATCACGGCGGGCGTGTTCTACCTGTGCCTGACCTTCATCCTCGTGCGCCTGTTCAAGATGGCCGAACGTCGCTGGCTCAGCTACCTGGCGCCGCGCAAGCACTGACCGCTCTGTGAGAATCGACAGCATGTACAAACTCCAAGTCCAAGACCTGCACAAGCGCTACGGCAGCCACGAGGTGCTCAAGGGCGTCTCGCTCGAAGCCAAGGCAGGCGATGTGATCAGCATCATCGGCTCGAGCGGTTCGGGCAAATCCACCTTCCTGCGTTGCATCAACCTGCTCGAACAGCCGCATGCCGGCAAGATCCTTCTCAACAACGAGGAGCTCAAGCTGGTCGCCGGCAAGGACGGCGCGCTCAAGGCCGCCGACCCCAGGCAGCTGCAGCGCATGCGCTCGCGCCTGTCGATGGTGTTCCAGCATTTCAACCTGTGGGCGCACATGACCGCACTCGAGAACATCATCGAGGCGCCGGTGCATGTGCTGGGCATGAGCAAGAAGGAGGCGCTGGAAAAGGCCGAGCACTACCTGGCCAAGGTGGGTGTGGCGCATCGCAAGGATGCTTTCCCCGGGCACATGTCCGGCGGTGAGCAGCAGCGCGTGGCGATCGCTCGCGCCCTGGCCATGGAGCCTGAGGTGATGCTGTTCGACGAGCCGACCTCGGCGCTCGATCCTGAACTGGTGGGCGATGTGCTCAAGGTCATGCAGTCGCTGGCCCAGGAAGGCCGCACCATGGTGGTGGTCACCCACGAGATGGGCTTTGCCCGCGAGGTGTCCAACCAGCTGGTGTTCCTGCACAAGGGGGTGGTCGAGGAGCGGGGCAATCCGCGTGAGGTGCTGGTCAATCCGCAATCCGAGCGTCTCAAGCAGTTTCTCTCCGGCAGCCTGAAGTAAAGGCTGCATTCCTGCACCAGAATAGGGCATGCTGCGCAGCGAGCGCGGCATGACCCGTGCCTCACTCGACCTCAGGTTTCGGACCTAGCCTATGACCACCCAGCGAATCGGATTTCTTATCTGGCCCGGCACCAAGCCGCTGACCCTGGCCCTGGCCGAGGAAGTGCTGCAGGTGGCCCAGCGGGTGCATCCTGATGTGGTTTACGAGCTGGCGTACCTGCAGGCCGAGCCAGCCGAGGAGGGCGCCTGGCGCTTGCCGGGCGAGCCCTGGAACGGGCGCCTGGAGGGCTTCCAGAAGCTCCTGCTGCTTGCTGACGAGCCGCCGCTGGCGGTGGGTTCGGCGCTGTCGGCGGCGCTCAAGCACCTGGCCCGCAGTGGCTGCATGATCGGTGGGTTGTCGGCGGGCGTGTACCCGCTGGCCTTGCTGGGCCTGCTCGATGGTTACCGGGCCGCGGTGCACTGGCGCTGGCAGGACGACTTTGCGGAGCGTTTCCCCAAGGTCATCGCCACCAGTCATCTGTTCGACTGGGATCGCGATCGTCTGACCGCCTGTGGCGGCATGGCGGTGACCGACCTGCTGCTGGCGGTGCTGGCCCGTGACCATGGCGCGGAGCTGGCCGGGGCGGTGTCCGAGGAGCTGGTGGTCGAGCGCATTCGTGAAGGCGGGGAGCGTCAACGTATTCCGTTGCAGAATCGCCTGGGCTCCAGCCACCCCAAGCTGACCCAGGCCGTGCTGCTGATGGAGGCCAACATCGAGGAGCCGCTGACCACCGACGAGATCGCCCAGCATGTCTGTGTCTCGCGCCGGCAGTTGGAGCGGATCTTCAAGCAGTACCTCAATCGCGTGCCCAGCCAGTACTACCTGGAGCTGCGGTTGAACAAGGCGCGGCAGATGCTGATGCAGACCAGCAAGTCGATCATCCAGATCGGCTTGTCGTGCGGGTTCTCCTCCGGGCCGCATTTCTCCAGCGCTTACCGCAACTTCTTCGGCGCCACGCCGCGGGAAGACCGCAACCAGCGGCGCAGCAGCAGCCCGTTCGAGTTGAGTTCGGCGCCGGCCGAGCGCGGGTGAGGTCGGGGCGAGTCCGCTCCCATAGCTGCCCCGCTGATTCTGAGTTCGGCGGGGTAGCTGTGGGAGCGGGCTGATCCCGCGATAGGGCCGCCGCGGGCGCCTCCCTCTCCTGTGAACACCCGTTCTCTCAATTTCCCCGCCCCTCTCCCCGCCACCCCGCCCGCCCGTTACACTGCGCGATTGCGACACTGTTTGTCGCATTGCCGAAAACCCAGGTAAAACAGGGGTTGGCGCTGTAACAAGTTGTCGCCTGGCAGCAAGGACAGGCGCCGATCAGTCCTTACAATCCCCCCATCGCTCGCCACTTTCAGGCCAGCGTTCCTCTTCAGGAGACTCAGATGTCCGTTGAGCAAGCCCCGGTGCAACGTGCCGATTTCGACCAGGTCATGGTTCCCAACTACTCCCCGGCGGCCTTCATTCCTGTTCGAGGCGAGGGCTCCCGCGTCTGGGACCAGTCGGGCCGCGAGCTCATCGACTTCGCCGGCGGCATCGCGGTGAACGCCCTGGGTCATTGCCACCCGGCGCTGGTCAAGGCACTGACCGAACAGGCCAACACCCTGTGGCATGTGTCCAACGTCTTCACCAACGAGCCGGCCCTGCGCCTGGCCCACAAGCTGGTCGACGCCACCTTTGCCGACCGTGCCTTCTTCTGCAACTCCGGCGCCGAAGCCAACGAGGCCGCCTTCAAGCTCGCCCGGCGCGTCGCCCACGACCGCTTCGGCCCGGAAAAGCACGAAATCATCGCCACCGTGAACAGCTTCCACGGTCGCACCCTGTTCACCGTCAGCGTCGGTGGCCAGCCCAAGTACTCCGACGGTTTCGGGCCGAAGATCACCGGCATCAGCCATGTCCCGTACAACGACCTGGAAGCGCTGAAGGCACAGATCTCCGACAAGACCTGCGCCGTGGTGATCGAGCCGATCCAGGGCGAGAGCGGCGTGGTTCCGGCCGACAAGGCCTACCTGGAAGGCGCGCGCAAACTGTGCGACGAGCACAACGCCCTGCTGATCTTCGATGAAGTGCAGACCGGCGTCGGCCGTACCGGTTCGCTGTACGCCTACCAGCACTACGGCGTGACCCCGGATATCCTGACCAGCGCCAAGAGCCTGGGCGGCGGCTTCCCGATCGGTGCCATGCTGACCACCACCGAGCTGGCCAAGCACCTGGCCGTTGGCACCCACGGCACCACCTATGGCGGCAACCCGCTGGGCTGCGCCGTCGCCTGTGCGGTGCTGGACGTGATCAACACCCCTGAGACGCTGGCAGGCATCAAGACCAAGCACGCGCGTTTCAAGACCCGCCTGGAAAAGATCGGCCAGGACACCGGTCTGTTCACCCAGGTGCGTGGCGTCGGCCTGCTGATCGGCTGTGTGCTGAGCGAGGCCTGGAAGGGCAAAGCCAAGGACATCCTCAATGCCGCCGAGAAAGAAGGCGTGATGGTGCTGCAGGCCGGTCCTGACGTCGTGCGCTTCGCGCCGAGCCTGGTGGTCGAGGACGCTGACATCGACGAGGGCCTGGACCGCTTCGAGCGCGCTGTGGCCAAGCTGACCCAGGGCTGATCGCCCTGCGGTCCCATCGCCGGGGCGGCTCGTACTGCGCCGGCGATACCTGAATTCCAGTGCAGGTGCCTGCTTGTGCAAGCAAGGGTGTGCCCGCCGTTCTTCCGTGCCGACCGGGTCGGCCCGTATTCCAAAGGAGTGACACCATGCTGGTGATGCGCCCCGCGCAAATGGCGGATCTGAATGAAGTGCAGCGCATGGCTGCCGACAGCCCCATTGGTGTCACCTCGCTGCCCGATGACGCGGGCCGCCTGGGCGACAAGATCGCCGCCTCGGAAACCTCCTTCGCCGCCGAGGTGAGCTTCAACGGTGAAGAGAGCTATTTCTTCGTGCTTGAAGACAGCACCTCCGGCAAGCTCGCCGGCTGCTCGGCCATCGTCGCCTCGGCCGGCTATTCCGAGCCGTTCTACAGCTTTCGCAACGAAACCTTCGTGCACGCCTCGCGCGAGCTGAAGATCCACAACAAGATCCATGTCCTGTCGCTGTGCCACGACCTGACCGGCAACAGCCTGCTGACCAGCTTCTACGTATTGCCCGAACTGGTGAACAGCGGCTGGGCCGAGCTCAATTCGCGCGGTCGCCTGCTGTTCATGGCCTCGCATCCCGAGCGTTTTGCCGACTCGGTGGTGACCGAGATCGTCGGCTACAGCGACGATCAGGGCGAGTCGCCGTTCTGGGACGCCATCGGGCGCAACTTCTTCGACCTCAACTACGCCGACGCCGAGCGCCTGTGCGGGCTGAAGAGCCGGACCTTCCTCGCCGAGCTGATGCCGCACTACCCGATCTATGTGCCCCTGCTGCACGACGAAGCCCAGGAAGCCATGGGCCAGGTGCACCCGCGCGCGCAGATCACCTTCGACATCCTGATGCGCGAGGGCTTCGAGACCGAGCACTACATCGACATCTTCGACGGTGGTCCGACCCTGCATGCGCGCACCTCGGCGATCCGCTCGATTGCCCAGAGCCGCGTGGCGCCGGTCAGGCTTGACGATACGCCAGTCAAAGGCGGCCGCCCCTACCTGGTGTGCAACGGCCAGTTGCAGGACTACCGCGCCGTGCTGCTGGAGCTGGACTGGGTGCCGGGCAAGCCGGTGGCACTGAGCAATGAAGCTGCCGACGCCCTGGGCGTCGGTGAAGGTGGCAGCGTCCGTCTGGTTGCCGCCTGAGCCTGCGCGAAGCTGGCAAGCGCGATTCGCGGCAGGCAGAGGCCGCCGCACAAGGAGATAGTATGATCGTTCGTCCTGTACGCAGCAGCGATTTACCTGCGCTGATCGAATTGGCCCGCAGCACCGGTACCACTGGGCTGACCACGCTTCCTGCCAACGAGGAGCGACTGGCCCGCCGTGTCGGCTGGGCCGAGAAGAGCTTCAGTGGCGAAGCCGAGCGCGGCGACACCGACTACCTGTTCGTGCTGGAGAACGACGAAGGCCTGGTGGTCGGCATCAGCGCCATCGCCGGCGCCGTCGGTTTGCGCGAGCCTTGGTACAACTATCGGGTCGGTCTGACGGTCAGCGCTTCGCAGGAGCTGAACATCTACCGCGAGATCCCGACCCTGTTCCTGGCCAACGACCTGACCGGCAACTCCGAGCTGTGCTCGCTGTTCCTGCGCAGTGACTACCGCAGCGGGCGCAATGGGCACCTGCTGTCGAAGTCGCGCATGCTGTTCATCGCTGAATTCCCTGACCTGTTCGGCAAGAAGATCATCGCCGAGATGCGTGGCATGTCCGACGCTGCCGGTCGTTCGCCGTTCTGGGAAAGCCTGGGCCGTCACTTCTTCAAGATGGAATTCAGCCAGGCCGACTACCTCACCGGCGTGGGCAACAAGTCGTTCATTGCCGAGCTGATGCCCAAGTTCCCGCTGTACACCTGCTTCCTGTCGGAGGCTGCGCGCAGTGTCATCGGGCGTGTGCACACCGACACCGAGCCTGCGCTGGCGATGCTCAAGCGCGAGGGCTTCAACTATCAAGGCTACGTCGACATCTTCGATGCCGGCCCGGCGATCGAATGCGAGACCGCGAAGATCCGCGCCGTGCGCGAGAGTGAGACCCTGGTACTGGCGGTCGGTACGCCGGGTGACGACGCCACCCCTTACATCATTCACAACCGCAAGCGCGAAGACTGCCGCATCACCGCAGCGCCCGCGCGCCTGGCGGCCGGGACATTGGTCGTCGATCCGCAGACTGCCAAGCGCCTGCGCCTGGGCGTTGGCGATAACGTTCGCGCTGTGCCGCTGACTGCACCTCGGGAGGCCCAATAATGACCACGCATTACATCGCCGGAAACTGGCAGGCCGGCCAGGGTGACGCCCTGCAATCGCTCGACCCGGTCAGCCAGGCCGTGGTCTGGCAAGGGCAGGGCGCGGCGCCTGCTCAGGTCGACGCTTCTGTGCAGGCGGCGCGCAAGGCCTTCCCGGCCTGGGCGCAACTGAGCCTGGAGGCGCGCATCGCCGTACTAGAAGGCTTTGCCGACCAGCTCAAGGCCAACGCCGAGGAGCTGGCCCGCTGCATCGGTGAGGAAACCGGCAAGCCCTTGTGGGAGTCGGCCACCGAAGTCACCAGCATGGTCAACAAAGTGGCGATCTCAGTGCAGAGCTACCGCGAACGCACCGGTGAGAAGAGCGGCCCGCTGGCGGACGCGACCGCCGTGCTGCGCCACAAGCCGCATGGTGTGGTGGCAGTGTTCGGCCCATACAACTTCCCCGGCCACCTGCCTAACGGTCATATCGTGCCGGCATTGCTGGCGGGCAACTGCGTGGTGTTCAAGCCCAGCGAACTGACCCCCAAGGTCGCCGAGCTGACGGTCAAGTGCTGGATCGCCGCCGGATTGCCGAGCGGTGTGCTCAACCTGGTGCAGGGCGCGCGCGAAACCGGCGTGGCGCTGGCGGCCAACCCGGGTATCGATGGGCTGTTCTTCACCGGTTCCAGCCGCACCGGCAACCTGCTGCACCAGCAGTTCGCCGGTCGCCCGGACAAGATCCTGGCGCTGGAAATGGGCGGCAACAATCCGCTGGTGGTCGATGAGGTCAAAGACCTGGACGCCGCGGTCTACACCATCATCCAGTCAGCGTTCATTTCGGCCGGGCAGCGTTGCACCTGTGCCCGCCGCCTGCTGGTGCCGCACGGCGCCTGGGGTGACAAGCTGCTTGCGCGCCTGGTCGAGGTCAGTCGCAGCATCAGTGTCGGCGCCTTCGATCAGCAACCAGCGCCGTTCATGGGTTCGGTGATTTCGCTGCAGGCTGCCGCTGCCTTGCTGGCGGCGCAATCCGAACTGCAGGCCAAGGGCGCGCAGGCGCTGCTGGAAATGACCCAGCCAAAGGCCGGTGCGGCCTTGTTGACGCCAGGCATCCTCGATGTGACGGCAGTTGCCGACCGGCCCGACGAAGAGTTCTTCGGCCCACTGCTGCAGGTGATTCGCTACAGCGACTTCGACGCCGCGATCGATGAGGCCAACAACACCCAGTACGGCCTGGCAGCCGGGCTGCTGTCCGACTCGCGCGCCCGTTACCAGTACTTCTGGCTGCGCAGCCGCGCCGGTATCGTCAACTGGAACAAGCAACTCACCGGCGCCGCCAGCAGCGCACCGTTCGGTGGCGTGGGGGCCAGCGGCAACCATCGGGCCAGTGCCTATTACGCGGCGGACTACTGCGCCTATCCTGTGGCTTCGCTGGAGACCGCCAGCCTTGCCCTGCCGGCGACCCTGACGCCGGGCGTCACCCTATAACAACAGGTCTCGGAGCTAGCCGATGAAATCCTATGAAGTGAATTTTGATGGCCTGGTGGGGCCAACCCACAACTACGGCGGCCTCTCGTACGGCAACGTGGCCTCGCAGAGCAATAGCCAGCAGTGCTCCAATCCGCGAGAAGCGGCGCGCCAGGGCCTGGCGAAAATGAAAGCCCTGATGGAGATGGGCTTCAAGCAAGGCGTGCTGGCCCCGCAGGAACGACCGGATGTGGCTGCCCTGCGCCGCCTGGGCTTCACCGGCAGCGACGGCGAAGTGATCCGTCGCGCCGCCAAGGAGGCCATGCCACTGCTGGTCGCCAGTTGCTCGGCCTCGAGCATGTGGGTGGCCAACGCCGCCACCGTCAGCCCCAGCGCCGACACGGCAGACGGCCGGGTGCATTTCACTGCAGCCAACCTCAACTGCAAGTACCACCGCAGCATCGAACACCCGACCACCAGCCGTGTGCTGGCGGCGATGTTCGCTGATGAGCAGCATTTCGCCCATCATGAGGCGCTGCCGGCGGTGGCCCAGTTCGGCGACGAGGGTGCGGCCAACCATACGCGTTTCTGCCGTGCGTACGGCGAGTCGGGCGTGGAGTTCTTCGTCTATGGCCGCAGCGCCTTCGATGCGCGCTACCCGGCGCCACAGAAGTATCCGGCGCGCCAGACCCTCGAGGCCTCCCAGGCTGTGGCCCGGTTGCATGGCCTGGGCGAGCAGGGCGTGGTCTACGCTCAACAGAATCCGGCGGTGATCGACCAGGGTGTGTTCCATAACGACGTGATTTCGGTAGGCAACGGCGAGGTGCTGTTCTACCACGAGGACGCCTTCCTCGAGACCGACACGGTGCTTGGCCAGCTGCAAGCTAAACTGGCTGCAAAGGGCGGCAACTTCCAGGCCATCCGCGTGCCGCGTTCGGCCGTGACGGTGGAAGACGCAGTGCGTTCGTACCTGTTCAACAGCCAGTTGCTGTCGCGCGACGACGGCTCCATGCTGCTGGTGGTGCCCGAAGAGTGCCGCAACAACGAGCGGGTGTGGAGTTACCTGAACCAGCTGACCGGCCAGCAGGGCGTGGTGAAGGAGGTCAAGGTGTTCGACCTCAAGCAGAGCATGCAGAACGGCGGTGGCCCTGCCTGCCTGCGCTTGCGCGTGGCCCTGAAGGAAACGGAACTGGCGGCGGTCAACCAAGGCGTTATCATGACCGCCCCGCTGTACGACACCCTGGTGCAGTGGGTCGACAAGCACTACCGCGACCGCCTGGGCGAAGCTGACCTTGCCGACCCGCAATTGCTGGACGAATGCCGTACGGCACTGGATGAGTTGACCCAGATCCTGAAGTTGGGTTCGGTCTATCCGTTCCAACGCCAACCTTGATAGAGAGAATTGCAATGTCCGACGCCCTGCGCCTGATCCTGGAAGATGAAGACGGCACCCAGCTGGAAACCTCCTGCACCCGCTTTGCGGTGGTCTGGCAAGGCAAGGAGGTCTGGATTCAGCAGGATGGCCGCGGTCAACTGCTGATCGGTGTCGATGTCGAGGAAGGCGATACCGAGTACGCCAACCTGCTGCTGCGCCCGATGGCCACCAACCTGGTCAGCCTGCAACTGGAGATGGAGCCTGCCGAGGTCGGTGAAGACGACGATCACGTGCACGGTCCGGACTGCGGTCACCACCACTAAGGAAATACCCTATGCTCGCCCTCGGCAAACTGCTTGAGCTGACCCTGACCGATCACGAACCGGCCGAGAAGACCCAAGTGACCCCCAAGGGCGTGCGTTTGCGCTGGTTGGGGGAGGGCGCGCTGGAAGTGCGTCCGGCCGAGAGCGAGGATTGTGGGCTCGACCTGTTGTTGTCGGCCGGCATCCATGGCAACGAGACCGCGCCGATCGAGTTGCTCGAGCGGCTACTGCATGGTGTGGCCAACGGCAAGATCAAGCCGCGTGCCCGGGTGTTGTTCCTGTTCGGCAATCCAGCGGCGATACGCAAGGGCGAGCGCTTCATCGAGCAGGACATCAATCGCCTGTTCAACGGTCGTCATGAGCTTTCCAGTGGTTTCGAGGCGCTGCGCGCCGCGGAACTCGAGCAGTTTGCCCGGGTGTTTTTCAGCAAGCCCGAGCGCACTCGCCTGCATTACGACCTGCACACGGCCATTCGTGGTTCGAAGATCGAGCAGTTCGCGCTGTACCCGTTCAAGGAAGGGCGCAAGCACTCACGGCGCGAGCTGGCGCGCCTGGCGGCCGCCGGCATGGAAGCTGTGCTGCTGCAGAGCAAGTCGTCGATCACCTTCAGCGCCTTTACCTATGAGCAGCTCGACGCCGAAGCCTTCACCCTGGAGTTGGGCAAGGCCCGTCCGTTCGGGCAGAACGAGCAGGTCAACCTCGACAAGCTCGAGACGCGCCTGGTGCAGTTGATCGAGCATACCGAACCTGAGACCGAGCAGAGCCTCGATGGCCTGAAGCTCTTCAGTGTCGCCCGGGAAATCATCAAGCACAGCGACAGCTTCCACCTGCACCTGCCGGCGGATATCGAGAACTTTTCCGAGCTGAGCAAGGGCTATCTGCTGGCCGAGGACCTGGCCGAAACACGTTGGATCGTGGAAGAGGAGGGGGCACGTATCATTTTCCCCAACCCAAAGGTCAGGAACGGTTTGCGGGCAGGGATCCTGATCGTGCCGGATTCCGGGCAGCGCCTGGGATAGGTGTTCAGGGGTAGGTCAGTCTCGGTGGTAGGCCCAGTTCGTGTCGCAAGGCATTTTCGTTGAACGGCGCAGGATTGGTGTCGGTGTCAGGGGTCCTTGGGTCGTCGTCGAAATCGAACAAGGAACCTGGGTTTTCTAGTCCGACAGCCAAGCGTTCGATGTTGTCGTTTACGCTTCCGGTCGCGAAGTTCCAGACGTGACAGAGCTCATGGTAGAGCATCACCAGCGAGGGTGCATCGAGCCTGGAGGCTAGCGGGTTGTAGCCGACTTCGCAGTTCAGGATGCGGTCGCCTCGTGCGCCGTTTCGGATTGTCGGGTCCCCTTGGGCAGGATCAAATCGAGCATAAGCATTGTCCATCGCTGATGTCGGCGTAATGACGACTTTCACCTTGTGCGCCACCAACTGTTCCAGAAGCACCGAGGCACTCGGGCTGGCCCGTAGCATCACCAGTTGGCGCCTGACTTTGTCGGTGTACGCGGGATCACCCTGGATATCGAAGGTTTCGAGGTATTCCGCTGGTAGCTCTGCAGCGTATGCCTCGTAGAGCAGTGGTGCGTTGAAACCCTCCTCGACGAGAATGCTGGTGGCGTTGCCGTAGAGTCGATCGTCCAGTGGCCCTGTTGACAGGCGATTATGTCCGGCGAAGGCCTCGATGGTCGCATTGCCCGCGTTGACCCTGATGACATCGTCGCCAGCGCCAGCATACAGCGTGCTGTGGGCGGCGGCGCTGTGCAGGGCGTCGTTGCCCTTGCCGCCATCGATTTCCGCTTGCCGGACCCCCTCTACCACGATGTGGTCATCGCCTGCCCCGGCATCAATGAGCACCGAGCCGGCATTCAGGGGCTGGCCGTCAGGAGGCAATTGGCCCTCGATCCGGATGCTGTCGTTGCCATCACCGGTCTCTATCACGATGCGGCTGTCGAGGGTGGATTCGACAAATACGTTGTCGTCACCGGCGCCGGTGCGGATATGCAGCATCTCTGTTTTTGCCAGTGCCAGCGTATAGCGGGCGCCTTCGATGCGCAGCACGATGCCTTCGGGGCTTGGATGAACCGACAGTTCGGTGTCTGGGGCCAGTGCTTCGATCAGCAGCGTGTGGTCATGGCGACTGATCGCCAGTGGGCCGCTTCTGTATGGCAGTCGTTGTGTCAGCACAAGGCCGGAAGGGGTGTGGATCTTCAGGTCTTCGGGCGCCATGGGCGTCTCCTTTCATGGGGGAGATTGCATTCTGGCGTTGGTTCGGTGGTTCCAGTGGTACTCATGTACCGCCTGAATAATCAGCATGAGAAGGCGGATGAAGGGGATTTAATTTGCCGCCTATTCCCTTTTCCCTTCCTCTGGGCGGTAATTGGCTTGTCAGTGACGAAAGCCGCGATTTAGCATCCGCTTATGTCGTTTTTGCCCGTTCGCAACGGAAAAACTGTCCGATTGCCGGTTTCCATCGCATAAACACACTGCACCTCGATTGCAGGACCGATATAATGCGGCCCTTTGCCGTCGTTTCGTCGATCCGACGCGTTAGCCCAAACGGCCGCCGTTTCCGTGGAAGAACCTATGAAAAGCGCAGAAATCCGTGAAGCCTTCCTTCGCTTCTTCGAAGAGCAGGGACATACCCGAGTCGCCTCCAGTTCGCTGATCCCGAACAACGACCCAACCCTGCTGTTCACCAACGCAGGCATGAACCAGTTCAAGGACTGCTTCCTGGGTGCCGAAAAGCGTGCCTACACCCGCGCTGTCAGCAGCCAGAAGTGCGTGCGCGCCGGTGGCAAGCACAACGACCTGGAAAACGTCGGCTACACCGCGCGTCACCACACCTTTTTCGAAATGCTGGGCAACTTCAGCTTCGGTGACTACTTCAAGCGCGACGCGATCACCTTCGCCTGGACCTTCCTGACCTCCGACAAGTGGCTGAACCTGCCCAAGGAAAAGCTCTGGGTCACCGTCTACGCCACCGACGACGAAGCCTACGACATCTGGACCAAGGAAGTCGGCGTGCCGGCCGAGCGCATGGTGCGCATCGGTGACAACAAGGGTGCTCCTTACGCTTCCGACAACTTCTGGACCATGGGCGATACCGGTCCTTGCGGTCCGTGCACCGAGATCTTCTACGACCACGGCGCCGACATCTGGGGTGGCCCGCCCGGCTCGCCGGAAGAAGACGGCGACCGCTACATCGAGATCTGGAACAACGTCTTCATGCAGTTCAATCGCACTGCCGACGGCGTCCTGCACCCGCTGCCCGCCCCGTCGGTGGACACCGGCATGGGCCTTGAGCGCATCAGTGCGGTCATGCAGCACGTGCACTCGAACTACGAGATCGATCTGTTCCAGAGCCTGCTCGACGCCGCGGCCCAGGCCATCGGTTGCCGCAACGAAGAGCAGTCGTCGCTGAAAGTGGTCGCCGACCACATCCGTTCCTGCGGCTTCCTGATCGCCGACGGCGTACTGCCATCCAATGAAGGCCGTGGCTATGTGCTGCGCCGCATCATTCGCCGCGCCTGCCGCCACGGCAACAAACTTGGTGCCAAGGGCAGCTTCTTCCACAAGGTCGTGGCTGCACTGGTCAACGAGATGGGTGAAGCCTTCCCCGAGCTCAAGAACCAGCAGGCGCACATCGAGCGCGTACTCAAGACCGAGGAAGAACAGTTCGCCAAGACCCTCGAGCAGGGCCTGCGCATCCTCGAGCAGGACCTGTCGCAGTTGCAGGGCAAGGTCGTGCCGGGCGACGTGGTGTTCAAGCTGTACGATACCTACGGCTTCCCCATGGACCTGACTGCCGACATCGCCCGCGAGCGTGAGCTGACCATCGACGAAGCCGGCTTCGAGCGCGAGATGGACGCCCAGCGCGAGCGCGCCCGCTCGGCCAGCGCCTTCGGCATGGACTACAACAGCCTGGTCAAGGTCGATACCGCCACCGATTTCCTCGGGTACAGCACCACCGAAGGCCAGGGCAAGATCATCGCCCTGTACAAGGATGGCCAGTCGGTCGATCAGCTGGGCGAAGGCGAGGAGGGCGTGGTCGTCCTGGATCGCACGCCGTTCTATGCCGAATCTGGCGGTCAGGTCGGTGACAGCGGCTACCTGCAGGCTGGGGCTGGGCGCTTCGACGTGCGCGACACCACCAAGACCGGCGGTGCCTTCCTGCACCACGGCGTGGTCGCCAGCGGCGCGCTGCTGATTGGTGCCCCGGTCGAGGCTCGCGTGGATGCCGACGTGCAGCACGCCACCTCGCTGAACCACTCCGCCACCCACCTGCTGCACGCTGCACTGCGTGAAGTGCTGGGCGAGCACGTCCAGCAGAAGGGCTCGCTGGTCGACAGCCAACGCCTGCGTTTCGACTTCAGCCACTTCGAGGCGGTGACGCCTGCGCAGATCAAGGCCCTGGAAGACATCGTCAACCGCGAAGTGCGCAAGAACTCCGCGGTCGAAACCATCGAGACCGATATCGAGACCGCCAAGCGCAAGGGCGCCATGGCGCTGTTCGGTGAGAAATACGGCGACACCGTGCGTGTGCTGAGCATGGGCGGCGACTTCTCGGTCGAGCTGTGCGGGGGTATTCATGCCAAGCGCACCGGCGATATCAGCCTGTTCAAGATTATCAGTGAAGGTGGCGTAGCCTCCGGTGTGCGTCGTATCGAGGCGATCACCGGTGCTGCGGCGCTGGCCTACCTGAACGCTGCCGAGGAGCAGGTCAAGGAAGCTGCGCAACTGGTCAAGGGTAACCGCGACAACCTGATCGACAAGCTGTCGGCTGTGCTCGAGCGCAACCGTCAGCTGGAGAAGCAGCTCGAACAGCTGCAGGCCAAGGCCGCCAGCGCCGCAGGGGACGATCTCTCCAGTGCGGCCGTTGAGGTCAAGGGTGCCAAGGTGCTTGCCGCTCGCCTGGATGGGCAGGATGGCAAGGCGCTGCTGGCGCTCGTCGATCAGTTGAAGAACAAGCTCGGCCATGCAGTGATCCTGCTGGGCAGCGAGCATGAGGGCAAGGTCGTGCTGGTGGCCGGCGTGACCAAGGACCTCTCCAGCCAACTCAAGGCTGGTGACCTGATGAAACAGGCCGCTGCGGCGGTTGGCGGCAAGGGCGGTGGTCGTCCGGACATGGCCCAGGGTGGCGGCGTCGACGTCGCTGCACTGGATCAGGCCCTGGCACTGGCCGTGCCGTTCGCCGAGCAGGGGCTTTGAGATGACGCGCCCCGTAGTCTTGTTGCGGGGCGCGTCAGGAAGGATTGTTTACTGGGTGCCCTTCGTGGGCTGAGGCACTTTGAAATGGCGTTGATCGTACAGAAATTTGGCGGCACCTCCGTCGGCTCCATTGAGCGGATCGAGCAGGTGGCCGACAAGGTCAAGAAACACCGCGAGGCGGGCGATGACCTGGTGGTTGTGCTGTCGGCCATGAGCGGGGAAACCAACCGCCTGATCGACCTGGCCAAGCAGGTCTCCGATCAGCTGGTTCCGCGTGAACTGGACGTTATCGTGTCGACCGGCGAGCAGGTGACCATCGCGCTGCTGGCCATGGCGCTGATCAAGCGTGGCGTGCCGGCGGTGTCCTACACCGGCAACCAGGTGCGCATCCTGACCGACAGCGCGCACAACAAGGCGCGCATCCTGCAGATCGATGACCAGAAGATCCGCGCCGACCTCAAGGCTGGCACCGTGGTCGTGGTCGCAGGTTTCCAGGGTGTCGACGAGCACGGCAACATCACCACCCTCGGGCGTGGTGGCTCCGACACTACCGGTGTTGCCCTGGCGGCAGCGCTGGGTGCCGACGAGTGCCAGATCTACACCGACGTCGACGGCGTCTATACCACCGATCCACGCGTGGTGCCGCAGGCCCGTCGCCTGGAGAAGATCACCTTTGAAGAGATGCTGGAAATGGCCAGCCTCGGTTCCAAGGTGCTGCAGATCCGTTCGGTGGAGTTCGCCGGCAAGTACAACGTTCCGCTGCGCGTGCTGCACAGCTTCAAGGAGGGTCCGGGTACCCTCATTACCATCGATGAAGAGGAATCCATGGAACAGCCGATCATTTCCGGTATCGCCTTCAACCGTGATGAGGCCAAGCTGACCATTCGCGGCGTGCCGGACACCCCGGGCGTTGCTTTCAAGATCCTCGGCCCGATCAGCGCCGCGAACATCGAAGTGGACATGATCGTGCAGAACGTCTCGCACGATAACACCACCGACTTCACCTTCACCGTGCACCGCAACGAGTACGAGAAGGCTCTGAGCGTGCTCGAGAACACCGCGCGCGAAATCGGTGCCCGTGAAGTGATCGGCGATACCAAGATCGCCAAGGTGTCGATCGTCGGCGTCGGCATGCGCTCCCATGCGGGCGTGGCCAGCCGTATGTTCGAGGCCCTGGCCAAGGAGAGCATCAACATCCAGATGATCTCCACCTCCGAGATCAAGGTGTCGGTGGTGATCGAAGAGAAGTACCTGGAGCTGGCCGTACGCGCGCTGCATACCGCGTTCGAGCTCGATGCGCCTGCTCGACAGAGCGAGTGACGCATTGCCCTGGGGGGCGCGGCTCTGGCCGCGCCCTTCGCGTTTCTGGCGGTCATGCAGGTTACTGTCCTTTCCTGCCTGACCGCCGATAAAGAGGGCTGGGCCTTCGTCCCGAGCTGCCCTCTGTTTCCAACAGACTGTTGTCCCTGAATGAACTGCGTGAGGAGAAAGCTATGTTGATTCTGACTCGTCGGTGCGCCGAGAGCCTGATCATTGGTGATGGTGAGATCACCGTGACGGTCCTGGGTGTCAAAGGCAACCAGGTACGAATCGGTGTGAGTGCCCCTAAGGAAGTGGCTGTTCACCGCGAGGAAATCTACCTGCGGATCAAGAAAGAGAAGGACGAAGAACCAACCCTTTAATTTTTTTGAAGTTTTTTTCAAAAAAGGGTTTGCAAACGGGGAAGGGTCTGGTTAATATACGCCCCGTGTTGCGGTGAGGTGGCCGAGTGGCCGAAGGCGCTCCCCTGCTAAGGGAGTATACCTCATAAGGGTATCGGGGGTTCGAATCCCCCCTTCACCGCCATTCTTCGTGTAGGGCGCTGTAATCGGTCAAAACGCTTAAGTCGTTGAAATTAAACGAAAAAGTACTTGGCAAAACGATTTGGCGAACTATAATGCGCGGCAAGACACGGACTCATAGCTCAGCTGGATAGAGTACTCGGCTACGAACCGAGCGGTCGGAGGTTCGAATCCTCCTGAGTCCGCCATACAATGAGGCGGTTTTCTTTGGAAGACGCATCATTTCACCAGTGGTAATCTGGTCTAAAACTACCATCGACGGACTCATAGCTCAGCTGGATAGAGTACTCGGCTACGAACCGAGCGGTCGGAGGTTCGAATCCTCCTGAGTCCGCCACTTTCTGAAGTGGTTTTGCTTGTCAAGGCAGCTTCAAAAACCAGTGGTAATCTGGTCTAAAACTACCAACCACGGACTCATAGCTCAGCTGGATAGAGTACTCGGCTACGAACCGAGCGGTCGGAGGTTCGAATCCTCCTGAGTCCGCCACACCAAAAAGCCCGCTCCTGTAGCGGGCTTTTTCTTTTCTGCCGTTTCACGGATTTGTCAATGCCACACGGCTAGACTCCGTATGAACACCACTGCACATCGATGTGCTTTTTCGCTGCTGCCTGCCGTCGCACTGTTGGCTTCGAGCGTTGTCACAGCTTTATCGCGCAAACGATTGTTCCGGCCAAAAATTTAAGCGATCTGACAGCTTGAGCAGTGTATGATTGCGCCCGTCAGCCCCGCCGGGGCTTGTGGAATACCACCATGGACTTACCCAGTAGTTACCCCTTAATACGCGTTATCAAGCCAGATCTGACCGATTGATTCTCCCGGCGTGCTCCGCTGCTGGGAGTGGAGTTCGCCTATGACCGAAGTCGAAGTAAAGAAAGTCCAAGAGAGCCTGCAGGATCGCCTCGCCCAGGTGATCGAACTGCTGCAGCGCCAGCGCGTCGTTGAAGACCTGACTCATCGTCAGGAAGGTCAGCACAACGACCTGGTGGAAAACCTCGTCCACCGCCAGAACCTGGTCGAGCTGCAGCGCAAGCTCGATGATCTGCACCCCGCCGACATCGCCTACATCCTCGAAGCCTTGCCCCTGGAAGATCGCCTGACGGTCTGGCAACTGGTGCGCTCGGATCGCGACGGCGACATCCTCCTCGAAGTCTCCGACGCCGTGCGTCAGACGTTGATCGCCGACATGGACGATCACGAGCTGCTGGCTGCGGCCAAGGAAATGGACGCGGACGAACTGGCTGACCTGGCGCCTGAGCTGCCGCGTGACGTCGTCCACGAGCTGATGGAAAGCCTCGATGCCCAGCAGCGCGAACGCGTGCGTTCTGCCTTGAGCTACGACGAGGAGCAGGTCGGTGCACTGATGGACTTCGAGATGGTCACCATCCGCGAAGACGTCAGCCTGGAAGTGGTACTGCGTTACCTGCGTCGGCTCAAGGAGCTGCCGGGGCACACCGACAAGCTGTTCGTGGTCGATTACGACGGCATTCTGAAGGGTGTGCTGCCGATCAAGCGTCTGCTGGTCAACGACCCGGACAAGAAGGTGGCGGAGGTCATGGCGACCGACCCTGTCAGCTTCAAGCCCGAGGAAGATGCCTACGATGCTGCCCAGGCTTTCGAGCGTTACGACTTGGTTTCCGCACCAGTGGTCGACAAGAGCGATCGTCTCATTGGTCGTCTGACCATTGACGAGATGGTCGACCTGATTCGTGAAGAGAGCGAGAGCGAAGTCCTCAACATGGCCGGTCTGCGCGAAGAAGAAGATATCTTCGCCTCGGTCTGGCGCTCGCTGCGCAACCGTTGGGCTTGGCTGGCGATCAACCTGATCACCGCCTTCGTCGCCTCGCGGGTGATCGGCCTGTTCGAAGGTTCGATCGAGAAGCTGGTGGCGTTGGCGGCATTGATGCCCATCGTGGCCGGTATTGGTGGCAACTCGGGTAACCAGACCATCACCATGATCGTGCGCGCCATGGCGTTGGACCAGGTCTCGCCAGGCAATACGCGTCGCCTGATGCGCAAGGAGCTGGCGGTATCCTTGCTCAATGGCTTGATCTGGGGTGGGGTGATCGGGATGGTCGCGTTCCTGCTCTACGGCAGCTGGTCGTTGGGTGTTGTGATGACCGCAGCCATGACCTTGAACCTGCTGTTGGCGGCGTTGATGGGGGTGTTGATCCCCATGACCCTGGCACGCCTCGGGCGCGACCCTGCGATGGGGTCGAGCGTGATGATTACCGCCGTAACCGACAGCGGCGGCTTCTTCATCTTCCTCGGCCTGGCGACACTGTTCCTGCTCTGATGGGCAGTGTGCAGCGCCAGGAAGGGCTGATTCGGCTCAAACGAAAAAAGCCAGCTTGCGCTGGCTTTTTTCGTGGGCGTTGGAAACCTCAGGAGGCGTCGGCTGCCATTTCCACATCGTGAGCGATGAGGGCGACCAGCGCGTTCTGCTGGCGGTGGGTGAGTTGACGGAAGCGTTGCAGCAACTCGCGTTCGTGCAGGGACAGTTCAGGGCTGTCCAGGCGCATGCTCAACTCGTCGCCCAGTGCACCTTCCTGGATGAGGCTTTGCTCCAAGCGGGCGATGATTTCGGAGTTCATGCTGCGGTGATGGTTGCGCGCTACCTCGGCAATGCGCTCACGCATCCCGTCAGGCAGGCGGACGACGAATTTGTCAGCGGTGCGGCTGGAGTAGATAGCCTGTTTCATTGGGCGCATATAAATTGACCGGTTGTTCTGGTTCAGGGGAAGCGGTTCTCAAATTGGCCGCACGGTAGTCGGTACGACCGTCGCGACGACAAAATGTTCAACCGTGATGTGATTTTGGATGCTCATCTTGCCTCATGGTCGCCGTTTCCTTGGCGTCAATTCTGTGACAAATAGTGATCCGGGTAAAGGCTTTCTGCCAGTACCAATTATCAGAAATGAGTACTGGTTTGAAAAGTTTTACTCTTTCCCATCTCGACCCTCTGTCAGGCCTTTGCTGTCAAAATCTTGTAAAACTTGGCAAAGGCCTGGTGAAAATCATAAAACTCGCAAGATTTCCCTATCCTTGAGCATAGTGGCTATGCAACATGACGCAAGCGTTCCCCATCAGGCCGAAGCGCCCGACGTTCACGTTTTGACCGCGCCTACGCAAAAAATTCCCTGACGATGCCATTAATATGCAATTGAATCGCCGGGCAGCGTGGAGACGGCGAGAAAACGCAGAAATGGACTACATCGAAATGCCAGTCTCGGGCATGACAAACGGTCGAGCGCTGGTTACCATGCTCGCCGCTGACCGCCTGCGCCGTTTCGGATGGCTTCTCCAAGCCACTGAATTTGCGTAGAATGCGCGACGTGATGTCCCCTTAGTTCAACGGATAGAACAAGCCCCTCCTAAGGGCTAGATGCTGGTTCGATTCCAGCAGGGGACACATCCTTCGCAATTCCGCCTACCACTCCCTGTTGCCGTCTTTCCAGCGCTGGACGAATCGCAGAGATTCGCCACGACGCACGACGACCGGTATCGCACCGGCCACCGTGATCATGTCGTTCAGACCGACAGTGCCTTTTCCTTGTCTTCCTGCTGCTTGCTGGTCTCGCTGGCCTGGGTCATGTCGGCCGTGTTGGCGGCTGCACGTTCAGCCTGCTGCTGCAGCTTGGCCTGGGTCTTGAGTTCGACGTCTTCTTTCATGCGCTGGGCAATCTGTTCGTCGATCTTCTGTTTCTTCTCCGGAGGCAGGGCGTTGTAGTCCTCTTCAGTCATCCCAAGCTCCTGCAGGATCTTCTCCTTGATCTTTTCCTCCGGCGACTTGGACATGTAGTCGCGGAACTCCTGCAGGGCGTTGCTGGCCGGCTGCTTAGATGCACTGGCTTGCTGGCGCGCGGCGATATCGGGGTTCTGCAGGGCGACCTTGAGCTTGGCGAAGGCTTCCTGGCGGGCGTCTTCGGCGTTCTGCTGCGAGGTGTTGCCTTGGCTGTTCTGTTGGGCTGTCGTGTTGCTGGTGGCCAGGGCCTGACGCTGCGGCAGGATATCGGCCTGGACAGTGTCATGGTTGACCCGGTGCGGTTGTTGTACCGCAGTCTGCCAGCCCAACCCATTGAGGCTGATCATCATGTGTTTCCTCCTTGGATGGTAAAACGCGCAGAGCTAGCGGCAAAACCTGTGCCAGACTACCGAAGCCAGAAGCGGCGAGGGCTGTAGCTGGATTGCGCTGAGCGCCAGGGCAGCGGATTGCCCGCAGGAGGAAGTGGCTTGCCGCTATCGGCAAACAGGCTGATGGCAACACCCGTGCCTTGCCGCAGGCAAAAAAAGACCCACCGCACCCAAGGTGCGACGGGTCAAGTCGGCTTTCGCCGCTTCAGTGCTGTTCAGATATGCAGTGCGTGCCCCAATGCCCGCAATGCAGCCTCCTGCACGGCCTCGCCCAGGGTCGGATGGGCATGGATGGTGCCGGCCACGTCTTCCAGCCGCGCGCCCATTTCCAGGGATTGGGCAAAGGCAGTGGAGAGTTCGGAAACCGCTACCCCGACTGCTTGCCAGCCAAGGATCAGGTGGTTGTCGCGACGCGCGACGACACGCACGAAACCGCTTTTCGACTCAAGGCTCATCGCCCGGCCATTGGCGGCGAAGGGGAACTGCGCAACGATGCAGTCCAGGCCCAGCGCGGCGGCTTGGTCCGGGGTCTTGCCGGCCACCACGACTTCCGGATCGGTGAAGCACACTGCGGCAATCGCAGTGGGCTCGAAGCGCCGAGTCTTGCCAGCGACAAGTTCGGCGACCATCTCGCCCTGGGCCATGGCCCGGTGCGCGAGCATCGGTTCGCCGGCCACGTCACCGATCGCCCAGACGTTGCGCATGCTGGTCTGGCAGCGCTCGTCGATGGCGATCGCCGCACCGTTCATCTTCAGTGCCAGGCTCTCCAGGCTGAAGCCCTGGGTGCGTGGCCGACGGCCAACGGCGACCAGTACCTGATCGGCCTCCAGGCGCAACTGTTCGCCTGCGCCGTCGCGCGCCAGCAGGCAGCCCTGTTCGTAGCCTTCCACGCTGTGTCCCAGGTGCAGCGCGATGCCGAGTTTTTTCAGCGACTCGGCCACCGGTGCGGTCAGCTCGGCGTCGTAGGTGGGCAGGATGCGATCACGCGCTTCTACCACGCTCACGCGCGCACCGAGCTTGCGGTAGGCGATGCCCAGCTCCAGGCCGATATAGCCGCCGCCGACCACCACCAGGTGTTGCGGCAGGCTTTTCGGTGCCAGGGCCTCGGTAGAGGAGATCACCGGCCCGCCCAGCGGCAGCATCGGCAGCTCGACGCTGCTCGAGCCGGTCGCCAGCAACAGGTGTTCGCACTGGATGCGCTGGCCGTCGACCTCGACGTTCTTGCCGTCGAGGATCTTCGCCCAGCCATGGAGCACCTTCACGCCATGTTTCTTCAGCAGGGCAGCCACACCGCTGGTGAGGCGGTCGACGATGCCGTCCTTCCATTCGACGCTGCGCGTGATGTCCAGGTGCGGTGCCGAGACGCTGATGCCCAGCGCCGAACCTTCGGCGTAGCGGCGGGTCTGGTGGAACTGCTCGGCCACGTGGATCAGCGCCTTGGATGGGATGCAGCCGATGTTCAGGCAGGTGCCACCCAGCGCCTGCCCTTCGACCAGCACGGTGGGAATGCCCAGTTGCCCGGCGCGGATGGCGGCCACGTAGCCGCCGGGGCCACCACCGACAATCAGCAGGGTGGTATCAAGAATCTGTTGCATGCTCACTCCACGAACAGGCAGGCGGGCTGTTCCAGCAGGCCGCGCACGGCCTGAATGAACAGGGCGGCGTCCATTCCGTCGACCACGCGATGGTCGAACGAACTGGACAGGTTCATCATCTTGCGCACCACGATCTGGCCATCGATCACCACCGGGCGCTCGACCATGCGGTTGACGCCGACGATCGCCACCTCCGGGGTGTTGACCACCGGCGTGCTGACGATACCGCCCAGGGCACCGAGGCTGGTCAGGGTGATGGTCGAGCCGGACAGCTCTTCGCGGCTGGCCTTGTTGTTGCGCGCGGCATGGGCCACGCGGGCGATCTCGCTGGCGTTGCTCCACAGGCTGCCGGCTTCGGCATGGCGCAGTACCGGCACCATCAGGCCGTTGTCACCTTGGGTGGCGATGCCCACATGTACGGCGCCGTGGCGGGTGATGACCTGGGCCTCGTCGTCGTAGGTGGCGTTGATCTGCGGGAAATCGCGCAGGGCGACGACCATGGCGCGTACCAGGAACGGCAGCAGCGTGAGCTTGCCACGGCTCTCGCCATGCTTGGCGTTGAGCTGTTGGCGCAGGGCTTCGAGCTGGGTGACGTCGATTTCCTCGACATAGCTGAAGTGCGCGACGCGGCGCTTGGCATCCTGCATGCGCTGGGCGATCTTGCGGCGCAGGCCGATCACCGGCACCTGCTCGCTGTCGGTGCGCTTGCCGTAGCCGGCTGGCGCCTGGCCGAGGGCGGTCTGCGGCTTGCTGATGAAGGCGTCGAGGTCTTCGTGCAGGATGCGCCCGGCCGGGCCGCTGCCATGCACGTAACGCAACTCGATACCGGCATCCAGCGCACGCTTGCGCACGGCGGGTGAGGCCAGTGGTTTGTCATGCGCCTCGCGCGGGACGATGGGCGCGACGGCGTGGCTTGTGGCCGGCTGCGGACGGCTTTCGGGCTGCGGCTCGCTCCTTGTCTGGGCTGGCGCAGGGGCCGGCGCGACGTGCGGCTCGGCCGGCTTGGCCTGCGGCGCGTCGACGTGGTTGCCGCTGCCTTCGACTTCGATACGGATCAGCTCGCTGCCGACCGCCATGACCTCGCCGGGCTGGCCTCCCAGGGCCAAGACCTTGCCGCTGACCGGCGAGGGAATTTCTACCGTGGCCTTGTCGGTCATGACATCGGCCACCACCTGGTCTTCTGCGATCACATCGCCGACCTTGACGAACCATTCCACCAGTTCGACCTGCGCGATGCCTTCACCGATATCCGGCATCTTGATGACGTGCGTGCCCATTCAGACCTCCATGACCCGTTTCAATGCCGCACCTACCCGCGAAGGACCTGGGAAGTAAGCCCATTCCTGTGCGTGGGGGTAGGGGGTGTCCCAGCCGGTGACGCGCTCGATCGGCGCTTCGAGGTGATGGAAGCAATGCTCCTGGACCAGCGACACCAGCTCGGCGCCGAAGCCGCACGTACGAGTGGCCTCGTGGACCACCACGCAACGCCCGGTCTTCTTCACCGAGGCGACGATGGTTTCCAGGTCCAGCGGCCAGAGGCTGCGCAGGTCGATGACCTCGGCGTCGACGCCGCTCTCCTCGGCAGCCACCTGGGCCACGTAGACCGTGGTGCCGTAGGTCAGCACGGTGACATCGTTGCCGGGGCGGGTGATCGCCGCCTTGTCCAGCGGCACCTTGTAGTAGCCGTCGGGCACGGCACTGTGCGGGTGCTTCGACCAGGGTGTTACCGGGCGGTCGTGGTGGCCGTCGAACGGGCCGTTGTACAAGCGCTTGGGCTCGAGGAAGATCACTGGGTCGTCGCATTCGATCGACGCGATCAGCAGGCCCTTGGCGTCATAGGGGTTGGATGGCATCACCGTGCGCAGGCCGCAGACCTGGGTGAACATCGCTTCGGGGCTCTGGCTGTGGGTCTGGCCGCCGTAGATGCCGCCGCCGCAGGGCATGCGCAGGGTCAGCGGCGAGATGAATTCGCCGGCCGAACGATACCGCAGGCGAGCCATCTCCGAGACGATCTGGTCGGAGGCGGGGTAGAAGTAGTCGGCGAACTGGATTTCCACCACCGGGCGCAGGCCGTAGGCACCCATGCCCACGGCGGTGCCGACGATGCCGCTCTCGGAGATCGGTGCATCGAACACCCGCGACTTGCCGTACTTGGTCTGCAGGCCTTCGGTGCAGCGGAACACGCCGCCGAAGTAGCCGACGTCCTGGCCGTAGATCACCACGTCGTCGTCGCGCTCGAGCATGACATCCATGGCCGAGCGCAGGGCCTGGATCATGGTCATGGTAGTGGTGGCCATGGCGGTTTCCGGGTTGATGCTGTTGTTGTGATCGTTCATCTCAAACCCCCAGTTCCTGGCGTTGACGGCGCAGGTGATCGGGCATTTCCTTGTACACGTCCTCGAACATCGAGGCGGCGCTGGGGATATGGCCATTGGCGAGGGTGCCGAACTGTTCGGCATCCTTCTGTGCCTTGATCACCTCGGCCTCGAGCTCGGCACTGACGGCCTGGTGCTCTTCTTCGGACCAGTGGCCGGCCTTGATCAGGTGCTGCTTGAGACGAAGGATCGGGTCGCCCAGCGGAAAGTGGCTCCAGTCGTCGGCCGGGCGGTATTTGGACGGATCGTCCGAGGTGGAGTGCGGGCCGGCACGGTAGGTGACCCATTCGATCAGTGTCGGGCCCAGGCCACGGCGGGCACGTTCGGCGGCCCAGCGCGAAGCGGCGTACACGGCGACGAAGTCGTTGCCGTCGACCCGCAGCGAGGCGATGCCGCAGCCCACGCCACGGCCGGCGAAGGTGGTCGACTCACCACCGGCGATGGCCTGGAAGGTGGAAATTGCCCACTGGTTGTTGACCACGTTGAGGATCACCGGGGCGCGGTAGACGTGGGCAAAGGTCAGGGCAGTGTGGAAGTCGGATTCGGCAGTGGCACCGTCACCGATCCAGGCCGAGGCGATCTTGGTATCACCCTTGATCGCCGACGCCATGGCCCAGCCGACCGCCTGCACGAACTGGGTCGCCAGGTTGCCGCTGATGGTGAAGAAGCCCGCCTCGCGCACCGAGTACATGATCGGCAGCTGACGGCCCTTGAGCGGGTCGCGGGTGTTGGACAGCAGCTGGCAGATCATCTCCACCAGCGACACGTCGCGGGCCATCAGGATGCTCTGCTGGCGGTAGGTGGGGAAGCACATGTCGGTGCGGTTCAGGGCCAATGCCTGACCACTGCCAATGGCTTCCTCGCCCAGGCTCTGCATGTAGAAGGACATCTTCTTCTGGCGTTGGGCGACCACCATGCGGCTGTCGAAGATGCGCGTCTTGAGCATGGCGTGCATGCCTTGGCGCAGCACCTGCGGGTCGATGCCCTCGGCCCAGGGGCCGACAGCATTGCCGTGCTCGTCGAGCACACGCACGAGGCTATAGGAGAGGTCCGCAGTGTCGGCGGGCTCTACGTCGATAGGTGGCTTACGGACTTGACCGGCGTCGTTCAGACGCAGGTAGGAGAAATCGGTCTGGCAGCCTGGCCGGCCTGTGGGCTCGGGCACATGCAAACGCAGGGGGGCGTACTCGTTCATGCTTTTTACGCTCGCTCGAATGTTGTTTTTGTGAGCTCTGAAGCGGCCGCCGCTGACTACCGGCTTGTGACTGGTAGGTCAGCGTCATTTACATCTTAGAGGCTGGGCCGGAGAATTTTTCTCTCAAGTTCATTGCCTTTATGGCGCAGCGCAGATAAACATTCTGAATAAACACAAGAATCAGGTGAATTTGCCTCATGCGTAAACTTGATCGTACGGATATCGGTATTCTCAACAGCCTCCAGGAGAACGCCCGGATCACCAACGCGGAGCTTGCGCGTTCGGTGAACCTCTCGCCGACCCCCTGTTTCAACCGGGTCAAGGCGATGGAGGAACTAGGGGTGATCCGCCAGCAAGTGACCTTGCTGTCGCCCGAAGCGCTGGGCCTGGATGTCAACGTGTTCATCCATGTCAGTCTGGAGAAGCAGGTGGAGCAGTCGTTGCATCGCTTCGAGGAGGAGATCGCCGAGCGGCCCGAGGTGATGGAGTGCTACCTGATGACAGGCGATCCGGATTACCTGCTGCGCGTGCTGTTGCCGAGCATCCAGGCGCTGGAGCGATTTCTCGATTACCTTACGCGGCTGCCGGGGGTGGCGAATATCCGCTCCAGCTTTGCGCTGAAGCAGGTGCGCTACAAGACCGCATTGCCGTTACCGGCCAATGGCATGACCTTGCGCGAGTAGTTGTCAGTTCAGGCTCTATCGCCACCGCCCGACAGGGTGCTTGATATTTTAAACACCCCCGGCCTATGTTGTGGCTGTCGCCCTTTGCGGCATGCCTACAACAACAAGGACCAGCGTCATGACGACCGAGCGCCTGACCGGCATCGACGAAATCGAATGCGTCACCCCTGACCTCAATGGCGTCCCACGCGGCAAGGTGATGACCGCCGAGGGCTTCCTCGAAGGCCGGCGCCTGCAGATGGCGCGTGGGGTGCTGCTGCAATGCATCATGGGCGGCTATCCGCCGGCAAGGTTCTATGGCAGTGATGACGGCGACCTGGCACTGGTCGCTGATCCTGCGCAAACTCATGTCCTGCCGTGGAGCGACAGCCCACGGGCCTTGGCGATCTGCGATGCGGTCGAGCTCGATGGCACGCCCTCGGGGCTTTCTACCCGTGGTCTGCTCAAGGCGGTGATCGCTCGCTATGCGGCGCTGGGGCTTGCGCCGGTGGTGGCCACCGAACTGGAATTCTTCGTCTTCGCCCCGAACAGTGATCCGGGCCAGCCGTTCCAGCCACCGCTGGGCAGGGACGGGCGCCGCGAGCTGGGCCATTCGGCCTTCAGCGTCAGCTCCAACAATGGCCTGCGGCCTTTCTTCAGCGAGGTCTACCGGTGCATGGCAGCGCTGGGCTTGCCGCGCGATACGTTCATGCACGAGATGGGCGTCAGCCAGTTCGAGATCAACCTGTTGCACGGTGATCCGCTGTTGCTGGCCGACCAGACCTTCCTGTTCAAGCATCTGCTCAAGGAAGTTGCACTCAAACACGGCTTGACCGTGGTGTGCATGGCCAAGCCGCTGGCGCATACCCCCGGCAGCTCGATGCACATCCACCAGAGCCTGGTGGAGATCGGCACCGGTCGTAACGTGTTCAGTGACGAGCAGGGCAGGGCAACCGACACCTTCCATCACTTCATCGGCGGCTTGCAGGCGTGCATGGCCGACTTCACCGCGCTGTTCGCGCCCAACGTCAACTCCTACCAGCGTCTGTGCCACCCTTACGCCTCGCCGAACAATGCTTGCTGGTCAGAGGACAATCGCGCGGCTGGCCTGCGCATCCCGGCCAGTTCACCGGTAGCGCGGCGTGTGGAAAATCGTCTGCCGGGCGCCGACACCAACCCCTACCTGGCGATTGCCGCAAGCCTTGCGGCCGGGCTGCATGGCATCGAGCGCAAGCTGCAGCCCACTGCGGCGATCCAGGGCGAGTTCGTGGTGCCCGAGCACCTGAGCCTGCCGTGCACGCTGCACGCGGGCATCGAGCGCCTGCGTCGCAGCACGTTGGCGCGGGAACTGTTTGGCGAGGAGTTCATCGAAGGATACGTCGCCACCAAGACCCTGGAATTGACGGATTTCTTCGATGAGATCACGCCGTGGGAGCGTAGGGTGCTGGCCGCGCAGGCCTGATCGCGACAGAAGCTTTGCCCGGCGCGCCGCTCCTGGCTTTTTTTCATTGCCAGGGGCCCGCGTCCGGGAAATTGCCCTTATGCTTGCCAGCAGCACCACACCTGCCCAAGGAGCCCGCGGGGACGCATGCGCCAGATCTGGAAGTCATTTCGCTCGTTGTACTTCGCCGCCCTGATGATGCTGATCGGCTCAGGCCTGTTGAGTACCTACCTGGCGTTGCGCCTGGCTGCCGACCATGTCGACAGCCTGTGGGTCGGTGCGCTGATGGCAGCCAACTATTTCGGTCTGGCCGTGGGCGGCAAGGTCGGTCACCGATTGATCGCTCGGGTCGGGCACATTCGTGCGTATGCCACCTGCGCCGGCATCGTCGGTGCGGCGGTGCTGGGGCACGGGCTGACCGATTACGTACCGGCCTGGATCGGCCTGCGCATGATCGTCGGCCTGGGCATGATGTGCCAGTACATGGTCATCGAGAGCTGGCTCAACGAGCAGGCCGACGCCAAGCAGCGCGGTGCAGTATTCAGCGGCTACATGATCGCGTCCTATCTTGGGTTGGTGCTGGGTCAGTTGATCCTGGTGGTGCATCCGGCACTGGGGCCTGAGCTGCTGATGCTGGTCGCCATGTGCTTTGCCCTGTGCCTGGTGCCGGTGGCGATGACTCGGCGCATTCACCCGGCACCGCTGCGGCCGGCGCCGATGGAGCCGAAATTCTTCATCAAGCGGGTGCCGCAGTCGCTGAGTACCGTGCTTGGCGCGGGACTGATCGTCGGTTCCTTCTATGGTCTGGCCCCCCTGTATGCGGCGCGCCAGGGGCTGAGCACCGAGCAGGTCGGTCTGTTCATGGGCTGTTGTATTTTCGCCGGGCTGTTAGTGCAGTGGCCCCTGGGCTGGCTGTCGGATCGCTATGATCGAGCGGTGCTGATCCGCAGCGTGTCGATCGGCCTGGCGGTGGTGTCGCTGCCGTTGGCGCTGCTGCCCAGTGTGCCGCTGGAGTTGCTGTTCGCGGCTGGCTTCATCGTTTCGTTGTTGCAGTTCTGCCTCTATCCATTGGCCGTGGCGTTCTCCAATGACCATGTGGAAAGTGAGCGGCGGGTATCGTTGACGGCGATGCTGCTGGTCACCTACGGCGTGGGTGCGAGCATCGGTCCGCTGGTGGCGGGCGTGCTGATGAAGGCGTTGGGCGCACAGATGCTCTATGCCTTCTTCACCTTCTTTGCCCTGGTGCTGGTGTGGCGTATTCGACCGAAGGCGGTCACCGGGCTGCACCAGGTTCAGGATGCACCGCTGGGCCACGTGGCGATGCCTGCGGCAGGTTCGCCGTTGTCTGCGGCGCTCGATCCACGGGTCGATGAGCAGACCGTGCAGGACGTGATGCAGGCGCCGGTGGCGGCGGAAGATACCGAAGATGAGCCAGGGCAGGTCCAGGGTAGTCAGGTCGAGCCGGAAACCGACAAGGCGAATTGAGTGATGCCCGACCAGGAGCCAGGCTTCCTGGTCGGGATCGTTCATTTTTTGATGGCTCAGGCGTCCTGAATGTTTTGCAGTCGAAACTCGAGAATCTCGCCGTTCAACTCTCCGGCATTGAGGTAGGCGCCATCCCAGATCTTCACTTGGGAAACCCTGTGCCCCAGGGCGTCACGCAGGTAGAACGGAATGTTCGGCGCGCTGTTCGGATTGCCATCCCAATTAGTGAGCGTTTCGATCTTCCACAAGCTTTCGCCAGGGCCGAGCAGGGGCCTGGTGATGCTGTCGATCGCTTTGCCCAACAAGCCGGTGCCATACAGGCCGAGCCATCCCTTATAGTTCTGTTCCATTCTGGCGCCGGCATATTCGAAGCTGCTGACTGTAAAGTTATTCAGGCAACTGATCCGATAATGAGATCGGGTGGCGGTCTGTTTTTCTTTCAGGTACTCGAAATGAAACGTGAGTGGCACGAAGGTACTGAGCGGGTGTTGATAGGCCGCTTCGGTCAGCAGCCATCCCTCCCGTTCTGTTTCACCGTCCGGCTTGGACGGTGACAACCAGCGGGAGGTCCCGACCTGGCCATGCCTGCAATGCAGCTCGGCTGTGAAGTTGCGGTGAATCATGGCGATGCTCCTGTTGAGCGCCCAGGTTGTTGGGGCGATAGCCGTCACCGTAGTGGGTTCAAGGTGTAAGGAGCATGAGGAAAATTTTCAGCGAATGTACCGACCGCCTGAATCGAAAACGCCACCCGAGGGGTGGCGTCGATGTCTTTCAAGGGGCGATCAGTAGTCGTCTTTATCGAACCGCCGCGCTTCACGCTGCAGCTGGTACACGAAACTCTCGATCTTGCGCTGGCTCTGGCCGTTGAGGTTGTGGAAACGCACGCCGGCGAAGGTGGTATTGATGCGCTCTTCGAAGTGCAGGTGACGCAGCTCCACCATCACGTCGCTCAGGCCCAGCGGGTTTGCGGCCTTGAAGCGCTCATACACCTGGCCCAGTTGCAGGCGCTCTTCGACATTGCCATCGAAGCGCAGCTTGCAGCCCGTGGCGGACACGTCCAGCAGCTTGCCGCGCAGCGCGCCGTTGCCCTTGAGGTGGGTGCCGTCGAGGATGATGTCGACCAGTTGCGACAGTTTCAGCGCTGCGCGGAAGGCGTTGCGACGCTGATGGTAGGTCATTTCGGTGGGCAGAGTGCCGCGGTAGCAGCGGTGGCCATCGACTTCGCCGATGGCCAGCGCAGTGTTGCACTCCCAGGCAATGCGTACGCCATCGTGGAAACCTTCGACGCGGAAGGGTTCGCCGTTCTCGATGAACTTCTCGCCGTCACGCGGGATCATTTCGTCCAGTGCCAGAACGTTGGCGTCCCGGTCCACCTGTACCACGTAACTCTGGAAGCGCTGGCTGCGTTCATGGAAGCTGATGATCAGCGGATCGTGGCTTTCCATCAGCTGGCGCAGGTTCGCCGAAATCTCCAGAGGAGTGGTCAGCACTTTTGGTGGCTGAGGAGCATCGGACTCATTGAACACGGGTAATCAATCTCCAGGCAAAAACGACACACGCAAGTAACGGCATTTTGCCAGTATGTTCCGTGCCTTGAATAGGAATAATCACACCTGGCTGATCGCCCGGGGCTTGTCCATGGGGGAGGTGGTACCACGGCTGTCGTACAGCGACGGGGAGTCGCCGCCGTTGAGGATTCTGATCTGGTTGGCCGTGGCGTGCTGCTGCACCTGGATAACCCGGCCATTGGTCTCGTTGACCTTCTGGCAGGTATCCATCAACTGGGTCAGCACATCGAGTTGCTGCAGGATGATCTCGCCGTTTGGCGATTGCGCAGCAACGGCCTGCACACCTGCCCGGTCGGCGCTGAGGCCGAGCCCGTTGAGCAGGTGATTGCGCCGCATGCCCTGCTGCTCGAGCAAGACGATCAGCGATTGCTTGCGGGCGAGGATGGTCTCCAGCACCTGCATGTCCCGACCGTGCAGGGCGACCGTTTCCTTCTGGAGGAGGTCGAGCAGTTCCTGGGTCGGCGCGATGTCGTCTTCGATCAGTTGCAGCAGTGTGGTGTCGTGCATGGCTGGCTCTTGGCTCTGGCGTCCTGGAAGTCAGCGCACCGTAAGGTTAGCGCTGAGCTTCGAAATCAAGCAGTTTGCTGGCGATCCGGCCGGCATCGACCTGGTAGCTGCCGTCGGCGATCGCCTGCCTCAACTGGGCCACGCGGGCGCTGTCGACTGCCGGTTGATCGCGCAGCTTGTCGCTGATCTTCTGCAACTGCTGGGCCTCTTGACTGAGGTGTACCGCCTCTCCGCTAACGCTGGCAGGCTTGCCTGCATCGCTGGCACCACCGGTTTTTTCGGTGTTGCCCGATGCGGCATTGCCGCGAACGCCGCCCGTGATGGACGGAGAGTTATTCAAACGACTGAAGTCGATGACCATGATCAGAAACCTCTGGGTGAATAGGACGCTTGCCTTTGTTTCGGCCAACCCGAAACAAACTTTAGGCACAAATGTTCTGCCGTCCGTCAGCAAACCCGCATATCCCAATTTCTGACACAGTTTAGGAAAAGCGGTTCCTCGCCGCCAGTCCCGGGGTCCTGCATTATTTCGTCGGCGATGAACCGCCGGTGCCTTTTACATCCTTCCTACATCGCCACTTCGACCTGGCCCGGCCCGACCACCGTGGCCTTGACCACGCGCTGGGAGTTGAGATTGCGCACGCGGATCTGTTCGGTCAGGCCGCCCTTGCTGAGGGCTTCGCCTGGCATGCGTACGCTCAGGCCGCCACTGCGGGCGGTGATCACCACGTGATCGCCCTTGCGAATGACGTCCGCTTGTTCCAGTTGCTGCAACGTCAGGACCTGGTCGAGGATGGTCGGGCGCAGCAGTTTCATGCCCACGGCCTGGTCGAGTTCGCTCAGAAAGCCCTGGCCCAGGGTGCTGACGTCACGCTCGCGCAGGGCCACGTCACCTTCAGTGATCACGCTTTCGCGCTTGAGTGGGCGGGTCATGACCACCACGTCGCGGAACAGCTTCACATGTGCCGGCACGAATACCGTCCAGGGCGAGGTGCCGTCGCAACGTACCCGCACCGTCACCCGCCCAAGCGGCTGTGCCGGGCTTTCCAGCGAGGCGTCCAGTTGCTGGCTGCACACCGGCATGCGCAGGCGTGGGTCGAGATTGTTGACCTGGATGTCATAACGTCCCACGGTCTGGGTGCGCGTCATGTAGTCTTCCACGGTGAATTCAAGAAACCCTTGGGTGACACCGATAAGCTGTTCAGGCAAGGTAAACGAATCCGCCAGCGTGCGAGCGCCGGATGCGAGCAGGCATGCAATGGCCAGGGGGATGGCCAGCAGGCGCGTCAGTCGTCGGAAAAATGTCGTTTTCGTGTACATACGCTCAAAAAAGCAAAGCCCGTGCCGACTTGTTGGCAAGCGAGCAGAAAAATAGAAGGAGTCTGGCATGGCTGGCGTTATGGATTCGGTCAACCAGCGCACGCAACTGGTTGGACAGAATCGCCTCGAGCTGCTGTTGTTCCGTCTCAATGGCGATCAACTCTATGGCATCAATGTGTTCAAGGTCCGTGAGGTGCTGCAGTGCCCGGAGCTGACCCTGTTGCCCAAGTCCCATCCGGTGGTGCGCGGTGTAGCGAACATTCGTGGGGCAACCATCCCCATCCTCGACCTGTCGATGGCGACGGGGCTACCGGGCCTGAAAGAAGAGACCCGTAACAGTTTCGTGATCATTACCGAGTACAACACCAAGACCCAGGGTTTCCTGGTGCACTCGGTCGAGCGCATCGTCAACATGAACTGGGAAGAGATCCATCCACCACCCAAGGGTACTGGGCGCGATCACTACCTGACGGCGGTCACCCGGGTAGACAACCGCATGGTCGAGATCGTCGACGTCGAGAAGGTGCTCGCGGAAGTGGCACCGTCCTCGGAGTCGGTTTCCGCCGGCGTGGTCGATGCTGAGGTGCAGGACAAGGCCGTGTTGCTGCGGGTGCTGACCGTCGACGATTCGTCGGTGGCGCGCAAGCAGGTCAGCCGTTGCCTGCAGACCGTGGGCGTGGAGGTGGTGGCGCTCAACGACGGCCGCCAGGCGCTGGACTACCTGCGCAAGCTGGTGGATGAGGGCAAGCGGCCGGAAGAAGAGTTCCTGATGATGATCTCCGACATTGAAATGCCGGAAATGGACGGCTATACCCTCACCGCCGAGATTCGTAACGATCCGCGCATGCAAAAATTGCACATCGTCCTGCATACTTCGCTGTCGGGCGTGTTCAACAAGGCGATGGTCAAGAAGGTCGGCGCTGACGACTTCCTGGCCAAGTTCAAGCCGGACGACCTGGCCCAGCGCGTGGTCGATCGGATCAAGGCAACGCATTGAAACGGCCGGGGCGAGCCCCGGCGCATGTGATTGAAAAGAGGCGGCAGCATTGTCTACGGGTAATTTGGATTTCGAACAGTTCCGGGTCTTCCTGGAGAAAGCCTGTGGCATCCTGCTGGGCGAAAATAAGCAGTATCTGGTGTCCAGCCGTCTCAACAAGCTGATGGAGCAGCAGGGCATCAAGAGCCTGGGTGAGCTGGTCCAGCGCATCCAGACCCAGCCCCGCAGTGGCCTGCGCGAGCAGGTAGTCGACGCCATGACCACCAACGAGACCTTGTGGTTTCGCGACACCTATCCGTTCGAAGTGCTGAAGAACAAGGTGATTCCCGAGTTCATCCGCGCCAACCCTGGCCAGCGCCTGCGCATGTGGTCGGCGGCCTGCTCGTCGGGGCAGGAGCCGTATTCGATCTCGATGGCTATCGATGAGTTCGAGCGCAGCAACCTGGGCCAGTTGAAGATGGGGGCGCAGATCGTCGCCACCGATCTTTCCGGTGCCATGCTCAATAACTGCAAGACGGGTGAGTACGATAGCCTGGCGATTGCCCGCGGCTTGTCGCAGGAGCGCCTGCAGCGCTACTTCGACCCGAAAGGGCCGGGGCGGTGGGCGGTTAAGCCGGCAATTCGCAGTCGGGTGGAGTTCCGCTCGTTCAACCTGCTCGACAGCTATGCGGCGTTGGGCAAGTTCGACATCGTGTTCTGCCGCAATGTGTTGATCTACTTCTCCGCGCAGGTGAAGAAAGACATCCTCATGCGTATCCATGCAACGCTCAAGCCAGGGGGATATCTGTTCCTGGGGGCTTCGGAGGCGCTCAATGGCTTGCCGGATCATTACCAGATGGTTCAGTGCAGTCCAGGGATCATCTATCAGGCCAAGTGAATGAAAAGGCCGGTATCGAGAGATACCGGCCTTTTCGTTTTCGCGTCTGCGAACACCGGACCTTGCCAGCGTGTTCAGGCGGCAAGGTCAGGATCGATCGAGATCGCGATCAGAAGTCGTACCGCACCTTCGCCGAGAATACGTCGGCATTGAAGCCCGACTTGCCCACGTAGTCATAATTGACCCCGAGGGTCACTGCACCCAGCTTGTAGTCGGCACCGACACCTGCTTCGTAGCTGTTGCGCACCGCACTTGCGCCGCGGGTCACGAATGGCGTGTTGCCGAGCAGGAAGGTCGAGGTGCTGTTGGTCTGGTCGGCGGCGAAGTCGTGGTAGCCCATCAGCTTGAATTGCGGCTCCAGGGTCCCGACACCAACGGCATAGCTGCCCGCCACTCGCACACCTGCACCCAGCTCGAGGGCTTCGTAGCGCTCATCTTCGACCTTGAGTGCGGCGGACGAGCCTTTCTCGCGGTAGCCATCGATGTCGACACGGCTGTAGCGTGCGGCCACGCGTGGTTCGACCAGCAATTGCGGGTTGATGTGCCAGGTGTAGCCACCCACCAGGTTCGCGGCCAACTGGTTGCTATCGTAGTCGGCCTTGGCCCGGGTGTCGGCGATCTCACGCTTGCCTTGGTTGTCGCCCCGGCCATAGGTCAGGCTGGCGTCGACGAAGTAGTTGCCCAGCGTATAGGCGCTGTACAGGGTGAAGGCATGGCTCTCGACCGACGTCTTGTTGCCACTGCTGCCGTTGACGTCAGTGTCCAGGAAGCTGTACGCCAGGCCCAGGGTGAGCTGGTCGTTGAGCTTGCCATCGGCACCGACGGCAATGCCGTGACTGTAGGCGTTGTAACCTGCCACGCCGTCACGGGTGCTCTGGGTGGCGTCGCTGTACAGCGATTGAACCCATACGCCGGCCTGGCTGAAGCCTTCCCCCGACGACGCGCCACGCAGGTTGCTGGCGCGGCTGCTGATGGCGTTGCCGATCATGCGCTGGGCTCCGGTGGCTGCCTGGCGCGCGCCGCCGTTGACCTCCGGGGTCAGCTGGCGAGCCAGTCTGGCGACCTGGGCCTGGTCGGCCTTGGCGGCGTAGGCCAGCAGCGGGTCGCCTTTGGGCAACTGAGCCAGCAGGCCGTTACCGATCGCGTTGCCGATGGCACCCTGGGCATTGTCGTTGCCGCCGCTTTCCTTGACGATCTCGGTGACTTCTTCCACTGGTTTGGTCGTGACCTGAGCGTAGACTTTGTTGTCTTCCACCGCGCTGCTCTGCACGCGCAGCAGTGCCGAGGTACTGGTGACCTGGATGCCGTTGGGGTCAAGGTTGTGGCCGGCGGTGTCCACCAGCTGTACCTGGCCGGCCTCGACCAGCAGGTAGCGCGATCCGGACGGCTGGAAGTCCTCTTCGTCGGCGTGCAGGGCGATGCGCGAGCCTTGCTCGAACTTGCTGGTGCCACTGACCTTGAGTACCGCCACGCTCGGGTCGGTTTCGCTGGACAATTCCAGGCCCAGCGCCGAGTTGCCGGCGATCGACAGGTTGCCGTCGATCGCGGTGCGGGCAGCGGTCAGTGACAGGGTTGCGCGGGTGTCGTCACCCAGGTTGCCGACTTCGATCCAGCCACCGGGCTTGAGGCGGATGTCCGGGGTGCTGTGGGGCAGGTAGTGGGCCTGGAACTCGCTGTTACCTTCGACCTCGATGTTGCTCAGCCCGTCGAGCATGCCGGTGATCTGGCTGCCCTCGCGCAGGATGAGCTCGACCGGCCGATTGCTGTGGCTGGCGTCGATGGCGACCTGGGCCATGATGATGCCGCTGTTGAAGATGTTCAGGTCGCCGTGGTCGCGATACCAGGGTTGCTGGCCGGGGCCGTCGAATGCGACATCGCCGATGCGAATGCCGGTGCCGCTCAAGGCGTAGATCGAGCCACGGTTGTCGATGTGCCGCCCCAGGCTACTGGTCAGGGTTGCGCCATCGAGCGCGATGGCCTGGCTGTTCGTGTCGCTGGCGACGATATTGCCGTAGTTTTCGATGCTGTCCAGGCGGGTTGGCATGCCGGTGGCGCCGCCGCGCGACGTGGCGTTGACGCTGATGGCATTGGGGCCGCTGCTTTCGATGGCGCCGCGGTTGACGATCTTGCCCTGCACGGTGGCGCCGGCCAGGTTGAGGGTGATCGCGTTGTAGCCATAGGCGCGGACCTTGGCGTTCTGGGCGTTGACCAGGTCGCCCTTGATCAAGGTCGACTGGCCGTTGGCGCTGGCCAGGTTGATGCCGTAGGCCTCCCGCCGGTTGATGATGCCGATACCGGTGCCGGCCTGGAGCGTGCCTTGGTTGATCAGGTTGCCATCGATGGTGGTATTGCTGATTTTCAGCGCGTTGCCATCGAGGCTGGTGCTCCTGACGAAGGCCTGGTTCATCAGGTCGCCGGTCACATGACTGTTGCGCACGGTGAGGGCGTCGCTGCGATTGACCATGTCCACGGTGGTGCGGTCGTTGTCGTTGATCGGGCTGTTGAAGGTCAGGTCGCCCTGTACGTTGGCGTCGTCGAGCACGATCGCGCTGCGGGAAATATTGGTGAAGCTGCCGCCGAACTCGAGGCCGTTCGCGTAGCTCTGGTGGCTGGAGGTGAAGCCGGCATCGGTCAGTTGGATGGTCTGGCCATGGGCGGGCAGGGCGCTGGTGGCAATTGCCAGGGCAAGCAGGGTCTTGCGGTAGGTCAGCGGGGACACGGTTTCTTCCTTGGAAGGCAATAGGGACAGTGCGCATCCATGCTGTGCCTGAAACCGTAACCAGTGGCCTCATGCCACATCTCTGCGCGGTCGCGAATGCTACTCGCAGTGATGGCAAAATAACACTGCCCTGTTGACGTCAATTTTTTGGATTGCCGCTTTTGCCGCTCGGCAATTGCCGCTCACTCGCCATCAAGCGGAAGCACTTTGCCGCTTTTCTGGCATTGCCGTTGCTCGCGGATGCAGATGATGCCCGGTATTGCTGGGGTTGCGGCTGTTGGCACAGGCCTTGCTATAGCTTGGCCAACGCAACGCTGGTCAACCTTCGAAGGTTCCCCGACATGAGCATCAGCTTCGACAAGGCCCTCGGCATCCATGAAAAGGCACTGGGTTTCCGCGCCCAGCGCGCCGAGGTGCTGGCCAACAACATCGCCAACGCCGACACGCCCAACTACAAGGCGCGTGACATGGACTTCTCCTCGGTGCTTGCCGCCGAGGCAGACAAACAAAGCAATGGGCGTATTTCGCTGACCCGCACCAACGGCCACCACATCGAGGCCGAAGGCCTGGCCATGGGCGACGACAGTCTCAAGTACCGCACGCCGATGCAGCCGTCGATCGACCAGAACACCGTGGATGCACAGATCGAGCAGTCGAACTATGCGCAGAACGCGATCGACTTCCAGGCCAGCTTCACCTTGCTCAACAGTAAATTCAAAGGGCTGGTATCGGCCCTGCGTGGAGAGTGACCATGTCCCTTGCCAGTGTCTTCAACATCGCCGGTAGCGGCATGAGCGCGCAGAACACGCGCCTTAACACCGTCGCCTCGAACATCGCCAACGCCGAGACCGTCTCCTCGAGCATCGACCAGACCTACCGCGCGCGCCACCCGGTGTTCGCCACTACCTTCGAACAGGCCCAGAACGGCGCCGGTCAGTCGCTGTTCGACGACCAGGGCCAGGCCGGCCAGGGTGTGCAGGTCAAGGGGATCATCGAGGACCAGAGCAACCTGGAAGCCCGCTACGAGCCCAATCATCCGGCGGCGAACAAGGACGGCTACGTCTACTACCCGAACGTCAACGTGGTCGAGGAGATGGCTGACATGATCTCCGCCAGCCGTGCGTTCCAGACCAACGCCGAGCTGATGAACACCGCCAAGACCATGATGCAGAAGGTGCTGACCCTGGGTCAGTGATTGAGGAGCGCAACGCATGGCAGTCAATGTTAATGATGTGCTCGCCAACTCCGGTGTGAGCAACGGCACCAAGAAGCCAGCCAGCGAGCCGACCGACAAGAACGCGCTCGGCAAGGATGCCTTCTTGCAGTTGCTGGTCACCCAGATGCAGCACCAGAACCCGCTCGATCCGCAGGACAACGGTGAGTTCGTTGCCCAGCTTGCGCAGTTCAGCAGCCTGGAGGGTATCCAGACCCTCAACGAGTCGGTCAACGCCATTACCGGTTCGCTGGGTTCGTCCCAGGCGCTGCAGGCATCGTCGCTGGTCGGCCGCTCGGTGATCGTGCAGAACGACAAGGCGTTGGTCGATCCGACCAAGAGCTTCAATGGTCAGGTCGTGGTGCCGCAGAACATCGAGAGCGGCAAGGTCACGATCAAGGACAAGGATGGCAACGTCGTCAAGACCATCCAGTTGGGCGAACAGAAGAAGGGCACTGCCGACTTCATCTGGGATGGCACCAACGACAAGGGCGAGAAGGTCGCTGCAGGCAACTACACCTTTACCGCGACGACCACCGTCGATGGCAAGGCTCAGGAGATGTACACGCTGCTGCCAGCCACCGTCACCAGTGTCACCGTGGGTGGCACTGGCGGCGAGATGATGCTCAACCTGGCCGGTATCGGCAAGGTCGGCATCTCCAAAGTACAAACCATCGGAATCTAAGGCCGGCCTGTTCGGCAGAAGGAGCAATGCATGTCTTTCAATATCGGCCTTAGCGGTCTCTACGCAGCCAACAAGCAACTCGACGTTACCGGCAACAACATCGCCAACGTCAATACCACCGGTTTCAAGTCGTCGCGTGCCGAGTTCGCCGACGTCTACGCCGGCGCCAACCGCCTGGGCGTGGGCCAGAACCAGGTCGGTAACGGTGTGCGCCTGGCGGCGGTGTCGCAGCAGTTCACCCAGGGTGACGTGAACAACACTGGCAACGTGCTGGACATGGGGATCCAGGGCCAGGGCTACTTCGTCCTGTCCGACAACGGCTCGCTGACCTACACCCGTGCCGGAGCCTTCCGCACCGACAAGGACAACAACGTGGTGACCTCCGACGGCCTGAACCTGCAAGGCTATGCTGCCGACAGCACCGGCAAGATCCAGAAGGGCATCCTCACCAACCTGAAGATCGATACCTCGGCGCTGGCCCCCAAGGCCACTACCCTGATCGACCAGGGTATCAACCTGAACTCCTCCGCCGACACCATCCCGCTGGAGGTGTCCGACGGCGCGACCCCGCCGGTGATGGTGCCGAACAAGCCGTTCGACCCGGCCGACCAGTCGACCTACACCAAGTCCTTCCCGACCAAGGTGTACGACAGCCAGGGTAACGAGCACACCATGGAGCAGTTCTACCGCAAGACCGGCACCAACGAGTGGACCATGTACACCCTGGTCGATGGTCGCAACCCGCTCAACCCGAGTAGCACCACGCCGCTGACCGGCACCATGACTTTCAACTCCGACGGCAGCATCAAGGCCATGACCACCGACAACACCACGGTGCCGGCGGCCAACTGGAGCGTGACCAACAACACCTTCAGCCTCAAGGGCTGGATCCCGGCCGCGAAGGATGCCGCAGGCAACTGGGCGGCCAACGGTTCGGATGGCAATGCCGACGGCATGCGCCTGGCCATGAACAGCACCACCTCGTACAACACCGAGACCGCGCGCATGTCGCAGAATCAGGACGGCTATGCCACCGGCATCCTGTCGAGCCTGTCGATCGACTCGACCGGGGTGATGTTCGCAAGCTTCAGCAACCAGCAGTCTCGCGCCATCGGCCAGGTTGCGATTGCCAGCTTCGCCAACGACCAGGGCCTGCAGCAGATCGGCGGTACGCGTTGGAAAGAGACCTTCTCCTCGGGTATTCCAGGCATCGACGCGCCGAAGACCGGCACCCTGGGCTCGGTCGAGTCCAACTCGCTGGAAGCGTCCAACGTCAACCTGACCCAGGAGCTGGTCGAGCTGATCAAGGCGCAGAGCAACTACCAGGCCAACGCCAAGACCATCTCCACCGAAAGCACCATCATGCAGACCATCATCCAGATGACCTGATGGTCGCTGGCTGAGCGTGTCTGGACGAACCCCTTTCCCGTGAAGGGGTTCGTCGTTTTTGCAGGAGGGATCATGAGGAAACTGACTGTCGCGCTGTTGGCGGCGGCATGCCTGCTCCAGGCTCAGGCCGGTACTGCGCCGTGGTGGCGCTGGGAAAGCCAGGTGGATGGGCGACTGGTGTGTTCGCAGTGGTCGCCGGGGGAGGGCTGGAAGCGGTTTGCCGGGCCGTACAACAATGGTGGGTGTCGCGATTAGCAATACCGCCACTGCTGAACTTTGGCACCCCCTTGCCGCCAGCGGCAAAGCAGCGCCGGATAACCGACGTTGCACCCTCGACGAAAACCACCAAAGGCCCGTATCCACGGGCTTTTTCTTGCCTCGGGAAAAGTTGGTTCGGAACTTGCTTTACAGCCTGCATAGCAACGGTGAGCGGCAATCGATCGCCAGTGCAGTGGAGGATGACTGTGGACAAGATGCTTTACGTGGCCATGACCGGCGCCGCCCAGAACGCGGTGGCACAGAAGGCCCACGCCAACAACCTGGCGAACGTTTCCACCACCGGTTTTCAGCGTGACCTGGAGCAGGCGCGCTCGATGCCGGTGTTCGGCGACAGCTTTCCGGCGCGTGCCTTCGCCATGAGCGAGCGGCCTGCCACCGACTTTACCGCAGGCCCGATGATCGAGACCGGTCGCGAGCTGGACGTGGCGGTCAGCGGCAACGGTTTCATCGCCGTGCAGGCCCCTGATGGCAGCGAAGCCTATGTGCGCACCGGCAGCCTGAACATCGACGCCCTCGGCGTGTTGCGTGCCGGCAATGGCATGCCGGTGATCGGCAACGGTGGCCCGATCGCCATTCCGCCAGAGCAGAAGGTCGAGGTCGGTGACGATGGCACCATCAGCATCCGCGCCATGGGTGAAGACCCGCGCGTCATGGCCGAGGTCGATCGGATCAAGCTGGTCAACCCCGATATCAAGAGCATCAGCAAAGGCCTCGATGGCCTGATCCATACCAACAGCGGCCAGCCGGCCGATGCGGACGTCAATGTCCGCGTGGTGTCGGGCTTCCTCGAGGGCAGCAACGTCAATGCCGTCGAAGAGATGACTTCGGTGCTGGCCCTGTCCCGCCAGTTCGAGCTGCACGTCAAGATGATGAAGACCGCCGAGCAGGGCGACGAAGCCATGGCTCGGGTTTTGCAAATCAGCTAATCACTTTTGAACGGGTGCCGTAAAACAGGCGCACGAGGAGAACACTAAATGCTTCCGGCTCTCTGGGTCGCTAAAACCGGCCTGTCCGCACAGGACACCAACCTGACGGTCATCTCCAACAACCTGGCCAACGTCTCGACCACCGGCTTCAAGCGCGACCGTGCCGAGTTCCAGGACCTGCTGTACCAGACCAAGCGTCAGCCTGGTGCCCAGTCGACCCAGGACAGCGAGCTGCCTTCGGGCCTGCAGGTCGGTACCGGTGTGCGCATCGTCGGCACCCAGAAGAACTTCCAGACTGGCAGCCTGCAGACCACTGAAAACCCGCTGGATCTCGCGGTCAACGGTCGTGGTTTCTTCCAGGTCCTGCAGCCAGACGGCACTGTCTCCTACACCCGTGACGGCACCTTCCACCTGAACTCCGATGGCCAGGTCGTGACCGCCAACGGTTTCGCCCTCGAGCCTGCCATCGTCGTGCCGCCGGAGGCCCAGACCTTCACCGTCGGCCAGGACGGCACCGTGTCGATCACCACCACCGGCAACCCTGCTGCGCAGATCATCGGCAACATCCAGACCGCAGACTTCATCAACCCGGCCGGCCTGCAGGCGATCGGCAACAACCTGTTCTTCGAGACCGCTGCCAGCGGTGCGCCGCAGGTCGGCACCCCGGGCCTGAACGGTTTCGGCACCACTCTGCAGCAGACCCTGGAAAACTCCAACGTCAGCACCGTCGAAGAGCTGGTGAACATGATCACCACCCAGCGCGCCTACGAGATGAACTCCAAGGTCATCTCCACCGCCGACCAGATGTTGTCGTTCGTCACCCAGCAACTGTAAGTCCTGGCTCTAGCTACCCGGCCGCTGTTGCAGCGCCTGTTACACCGTGAGGTAAGCGTCATGAATCGTCTGTTGTCCGTCGTCGCCCTGGGAGGGGCTGTGTTGCTGGCCGGTTGCGTTGCGCCGACGGCAAAGCCCAACGACCCGTACTACGCGCCTGTACTGCCGCGTACACCTTTGCCGTCGGCGGCCAACAACGGTTCGATCTACCAGGCCGGTTTCGAGCAGAACATGTATGGCGATCGCAAGGCGTTTCGTGTTGGTGACATCATCACCATCACCCTCAACGAGCGTACCTCGGCGAGCAAGAACGCCGGTTCCCAGATCCAGAAGGACAGCAACGCCAATATCGGCCTGACCTCGCTGTTCGGGACGACGCCCAACACCAACAACCCGTTCGGCGGTGGCGACCTGTCGCTCAACGCCGGGTACAAGGGTGAGCGCGCCACCAAAGGTGCCAGCCAGGCCAGCCAGGGCAATACCTTGACCGGCTCCATCACCGTTACCGTGGCCGATGTGCTGCCCAACGGCATCATCGCCGTGCGCGGCGAGAAGTGGATGACCCTCAACACCGGCGAAGAGCTGGTACGCATCGCCGGTCTGATCCGCGCCGATGATATCGCCACCGACAACACCGTGCCGTCCACGCGTGTGGCCGACGCGCGCATCACCTATTCGGGCACCGGCTCCTTCGCCGATGCCAGCCAGCCCGGGTGGCTGGACCGCTTCTTCATGAGCCCGCTTTGGCCCTTCTGAGTACGGATGACCATGTTCAACGCCAGGCAGTTGATTGCCGCGACCTTGCTCCTGTCCTTCGCGTTCGGCGCCCACGCCGAGCGCCTGAAGGATATCGCCAGCATTTCCGGCGTGCGCGCCAACCAGTTGATCGGCTACGGCCTGGTGGTGGGGCTCAACGGCACCGGTGACCAGACCACCCAGACCCCGTTCACGCTGCAGACCTTCAACAACATGCTGTCGCAGTTCGGCATCAAGGTGCCGCCAGGTTCGGGCAACGTGCAGTTGAAGAACGTCGCTGCGGTGTCGGTGCACGCCGACCTGCCGGCCTTCGCCAAGCCGGGGCAGGTGATCGACATCACCGTGTCCTCGATCGGCAACTCCAAGAGCCTGCGCGGCGGTAGCCTGCTGATGACCCCGCTCAAGGGTATCGACGGCAACGTCTACGCCATTGCCCAGGGCAACCTGGTGGTCGGTGGTTTCGATGCCGAAGGTCGCGATGGCTCGAAGATCACCGTCAACGTGCCGTCTGCCGGTCGCATCCCTGGCGGCGCTTCGGTCGAGCGAGCGGTGCCGAGCGGCTTCAACCAGGGCAACAGCCTGACCCTGAACCTCAACCGTCCTGATTTCACCACCGCCAAGCGCATCGTCGACAAGGTCAACGAACTGCTCGGCCCGGGCGTTGCCCAGGCGCTGGACGGCGGTTCGGTGCGCGTCACCGCGCCCATGGACCCGAGCCAGCGGGTCGACTACCTGTCGATCCTCGAGAACCTGGAGATCGATCCTGGCCAGGCCGTGGCCAAGGTCATCATCAACTCGCGTACCGGCACCATCGTCATTGGCCAGAACGTCAAGGTATCGCCGGCCGCCGTCACCCACGGCAGCCTGACCGTGACCATCACCGAAGACCCGATCGTCAGCCAGCCGGGGCCGTTCTCCAATGGCCAGACCGCCGTGGTGCCGCGTTCGCGGATCAATGCGCAACAGGAAGCCAAGCCGATGTTCAAGTTCGGCCCAGGCACCACGCTGGATGAAATCGTCCGTGCGGTGAACCAGGTCGGCGCGGCACCGGGCGACCTGATGGCGATCCTCGAAGCCCTGAAACAGGCCGGCGCCTTGCAGGCCGACCTGATCGTGATCTGAGGACGCTGGCGATGAATCCGAAGAGCCTGGTTTCAAGTGCCGCCGACAGCGGCGCCTACACCGACCTCAACCGCCTGAGCTCGCTCAAGCACGGGGATCGCGACAGCGATGCCAACATCCGCAAGGTGGCCCAGGAGTTCGAGTCGCTGTTCATCGGCGAAATGCTCAAGGCCTCGCGCAAGGCCGGCGATGTGCTGGCTGCCGACGATCCGATGAATACCGAGACGGTCAAGCAGTACCGCGACATGTACGACCAGCAGTTGGCCGTGAGCATGTCCCGCGAAGGCGGCGGTATCGGCCTGCAGGACGTGCTGGTGCGCCAGTTGTCCAAGAACAAGGCCGTGCGCCCGAACACCAGCCCCTTCCCGCGTATCGACGGCAATGCGCCGGCGTTGTGGGGCACGAAAGTGGTCGCACCTGCCCACGCCGCCGAATCGACGTCCACCCGCAACGACGTTGCGGCGCTCAATGCGCGGCGTCTGGCGCTGCCGGGCAGGCTCACCGACCGCCTGCTCGCCGGCATCGTGCCGTCGGCCGGCAATCCGGCTGCGACCAACACCTCGGCATTGCCGGGTCGTGGCGATATTCCGCCCGGTGGCGTGGCCACCGGCGACTGGGAGCCGGCCCAGGCCTTCGCCGCACCGGGGCATGGCATGCAGATTCTCGGGCGCGCCGTGGCCCAGCCGCCGCTGGCGCCGAAGAAAGCCTTCGCCGACAGCGACGAGTTCGTCGCCACCATGCTGCCGATGGCCGAGCAGGCCGCCAAGCGCATCGGTATCGACCCGCGTTACCTGGTCGCCCAGGCTGCCCTCGAAACCGGATGGGGCAAATCGGTCATGCGCAACACCGATGGCAGCAGCAGCCACAACCTGTTCGGCATCAAGGCCACCGGCAATTGGCAGGGCGGCGAGGCGAGGGCGATCACCAGCGAGTTCCGCAACGGTCAGTTCGTCAAGGAAACGGCAGCGTTCCGTTCCTACGACTCCTACCAGGACAGCTTCCACGACTTGGTCAGCCTGCTGCAGAACAATGCGCGCTATCAAGATGCGGTGAAGTCTGCCGATAACCCAGAGCAGTTTGTGCGAGAGCTGCAGAAGGCCGGGTATGCCACCGACCCGAACTACGCCAGCAAGATCTCGCAGATCGCAAGACAGATGAAGTCGGACACGAGCTACGCAATGCTCGGGACCACCACGCAACTTTAAGGGCAGCGAATCATGGCGAGCTTGATCAATATTGGCATGTCGGGGCTGGGCGCCGCGCAGTCGGGGATGTACACCCTGGGTAACAACATCGCCAACGCCGATGTGGACAGTTACTCGCGCCAGCAGAACGTGCAGAAGACCAAGGGCTCGCAGCAGAACGGCAACGTCTTCATCGGCAGCGGCACCACGCTGGCCGACGTGCGTCGAGTGTACAACTCGTTCCTCGAGAACCAACTGCGCACCACCACCTCGCTGTCCAGCGATGCCAACTCGTACCTGAACCAGATCAATCCGCTCGACACTGCCCTGTCGAGCGCTGACACCGGTATCACGGCTGCCCTGAAAGGCTTCTTCACCGCCATGCAGGACGCGGCGGCCAAGCCCAACGAAGATGCCTCTCGCCAGTTGCTGCTGACCAGCGCGCAATCGCTGGCCAAGCGTTTCAACAGCCTGTCGACGCAGCTCAACCAGCAGAACAGCAACATCAACGCCAACATGGCGTCGATCGCCGACCAGGTGAACCAGCTCACCTCGACCATCGCCCAGTACAACGACCAGATCGCGCGCGTGTCGGCGATCCAGGGCCAGCCGAACGATCTGCTCGACCAGCGCGACGGCGCCGTGCGCGAACTGAACAAGCTGATCGGCAGCCAGGTTGTGGAGCGCGAAGGCAACTACGACATCTACCTGCCCAACGGCCAGGCACTGGTACTGGGCAAGACCACCCAGACCCTCGAGGTCGCGCCAAACCGCAACGATCCGACGCGCATGAGCCTGATGATCAACCGCGGCAGCACCAAGATGGACATCACCGACACCACCACCGGTGGCGAGCTCGGTGGCCTGCTGCGCTACCGCAAGGACACCCTGGATCCTGCGCTCAACGAGTTGGGCCGGGTGGCACTGGTGGTGTCCGATGCGATCAACAGCCAGCTCGGCCAGGGCGTCGACAAGAATGGTGAATTCGGTGCGCTGCTGTTCGGCGACATCAACAGCGCCAAGGCCATCAGCGAGCGCAGCATCGCCCGCCAGGGCAACAGTGCAGGCTCCGGCAACCTCGATGTGACCATCAAGGACACCGGTAAGCTCGGCACCAGCGACTACCAGGTGACCTTCACCAGTGCCACCGGCTACAACGTGCGCAAGCTGCCCGAAGGCACCGACATGGGCAACTTCGACCTCAACGACAACCCACCGAAAGTGATCGATGGCTTCAGCCTCTCGCTCAATGGTGGCGCCGTTGCCGCTGGCGACAGCTTCAAGATCACCCCGACCCGCAACGCCGCAGCCGGTATCGAGTCGGTGCTCACCGATCCCAAGCGCCTGGCGCTGTCCGCGCCGTTGGGTGCAGTGAGCGGCTCGGGCAACAAGGGCACCGGGCAGATCACCCAGCCGAACCTGACCTCCAAGCTGGACATCTACAACGCCACCGATCGCACTCAGTTGCAGACCGGCCTGAAATATTCGACCCCGGTCAAGCTGGTGTTCGGCGACGACAGCGCGTCTCCGCAGGGCTACACCCTGTACGACGCCAAGGGCAACTCCATCGGCACCGGCACCATCGTGCCCGGCCAGAGCAACAAGCTGCAGCTCTCGGTGCCGATGGTCGATGGCGCCGGCAACCCGATCATGGATGGCGCCACCCAGCGTTCGTTCACCTTCGAGATGGAAGTGGCCGGTGCACCGAAGAACGGTGACAGCTTCACCGTCTCGCTGACCGGTGCAGGCTCTTCCGACAACCGCAACGCCAAGTCGGTGATCGACCTGCAGACCAAGTCCACCGTGGAAGTCGGCGCCGACGGCAAGGGCATCAGCCTGACCGATGCCTACGCCAAGCTTGTGTCCAACGTCGGCGGCAAGGCTGGCCAGGCGAGCATGGACTCCGACGCCACCAATGCCCTGCAGAAGTCGGCGCTCGATGGCCGCAACGCCGTCTCCGGGGTGTCGATCGACGAAGAGACCGGCAACCTCATCAAGTTCCAGCAGTACTACACCGCGTCGTCGCAGATCATCAAGGCGGCCCAGGAAACCTTCGCCACCTTGATCAACAGCCTTTAAGGAGCCGTAGACCGTGCGCATTTCCACTTCGCAGTTCTACAACACCAGCAGCGCCAACTATCAGCGCGGCTTCAGCAACGTGGTGAAAACCCAGCAGGAATCCAGCGATGGCATCCGCGTGCGTACTGCAGCCGACGATCCGGTGGGCGCCTCGCGCCTGCTGCAGCTCGAGCAGCAACAGAACATGCTCGACCAGTACAAGAGCAACATCACCAATGTGCGCAACTCGCTGAGCACCTCCGAAAGCACCCTCGATGCCATCGGCAAGGTGCTGCAGCGGGTCAACGAGCTGGCGATCAGCTCGGGCAACGCCGGTTTTACCGACGCCGACCGCAAGGCCAACGCCGACGAGCTGGGCTCGCTGGAAGAGCAGTTGTTCTCGCTGATGAACAGCAAGGACGAGAACGGCAAGTACCTGTTCTCCGGTTCCAAGGGCGACACCCCGCCCTACGTGCGCAACGCCGACGGCACCTACAGCTATCAGGGCGACCAGGGCCAGTTGAAACTGCAGGTGGGCGACATGCTCAGCCTGGCGGCCAACGAGACCGGTTTCGACGCCTTCGAGCAGGCGCTCAACACCAGCCGCAGCCAGACCACCCTGACCGCTCCGGCGGTGGACGATGGTCGGGTCAGCCTGTCCAATGGCCAGGTATCCGGCAGCGCGACGTTCAACGACCGCTTCCGCAGTGGTGAGCCGTACCGTATCGAGTTCCTCAGCAGCACTCAGTACCGCATCCTCGATTCGGGCAACAACGACGTGACCCTGGAAGCCTCGCAGGGCGGGACCTATAACCCGAATGCCGAGAATGGCACGATCTCCTTCCGCGGTGTCGACCTGCGCCTGAAGATCACCCTGCAGCCGGGTGACAACCCGGACACCGCGATTGCCGGCCACACCTTCAACCTGAGCTCCAAGCCCGATGCCATCGCTGGCTCGCGTAGCCCAGGCAACACCTCCGGCACCCAGGTCAACAACGCCACCATCAGCAACCAGGCGCAGTACAACGCCTCGTTCCCAGGTGGCGGCGCGGTGCTCAAGTTCACCAGCGCTACCGACTTCGAGCTGTATGCAGCGCCGCTCACCGACAACAGCCGGCCGATCTCCACCGGCACCCTGGCGGGCAACACTGCCACGGCCTCGGGCGTGAGCTTCCAGTTGTCCGGTGCACCCAATGCTGGTGACTCGTTCGCGATCAAGGTCGACACCCACCAGAATCAGAACATGCTCAACACTATTGGCCAACTGCGCACCGCGTTGAGCGTGCCGATGGACAATGATCCCAAGGCGCGCCAGAACTTCCTCGCCTCGCTGGACTCGGCAATCGGCAACATCGCCAGCGCCACCAACCAGGTGAGCTCCTCGATCAGCGCCATCGGTGGTCGCGGCGCGGCATTGGATGTCCAGGCCGAAACCAACGAAGCACTGGGCAATGAAAACAGCAAGACCCAGAGCTCGATCCGCGAAAGCGACCCGGCCACGGTGATGCTGCGCCTGCAAATGCAGACCAACATGCTCCAGGCCTCGCTGCAGTCCTATGCCAAGATCGCCGGCCTGTCGCTGGTCAACTACATCTGAACCCAGGTGCGGGTGATCGCGGGGTGATCGTCCCACGAGCCTGCCTCGCCACCCGCCGGTCAGCGCCGGACTGGGTGGCAGCCGGTCCCGCGGTTCAATCGCTTGAGTGAGTCCTAGTGAACGCACATCCCCTCGTCAGCATCGCCATCCCCGCGTTCAATCCCGAGTTCTTTCGCGCCACGCTGGCCAGCGCCATCGGCCAGGATTACCCGAACCTGGAGATCGTGGTCTGCGACGACAGTCGCGGTGACCAGATCGCAGCGATCTGCGATGAGCTGCGTGCCGGTTGCACAGTGCCCTTGCGTCATGTGCGCAACCCCGAGCGCCTGGGGTTTGCCCGCAACCTGCAGCGTTGCCTGGAGCAGTCTTCGGGCGAGCTGATCAAGTTTCTCTGCGACGACGACGTGCTGTTCGGCACCTGCATCAGCCAGCAGGCCAGAGTACTCAGCGATCACTCCCAGGTCAGCATGGTCATCTGCCAGCGCCTGCTGTGCGCTGCCGACGATGTGCTGCTGCCGGCGCGTTCGCTGAACTTCGTCATTTCCCTGAACAGTGCCGTGATCAATGGCACCGACCTGCTCGAAAGCGTCGCCGACGGCGTGCCCAATCTGTTCGGTGGGATCAGCCATGCGCTGCTGCGCCGTGACGAGGTGCAGGCCTACCTGCCGGCGCTGGTCGGGGAAGGGCAGGGCTTTGCCGCACGCCTGGACCTGGCCTTGTACGCCTGCCTGCTGCGCCGTGGCCACCTGTGCAGCCTGGATCAGGTGCTGAGCCTCGAGCGCGTGCATGCCGGACGCCTGAGCCACCAGGGCAGCATGGTCGAAGCTGCCAAGACTGAATCCGAATGGCTGCTGCAGATGCTCGCCGAGTCCACCGGCGAGCCAGCGCCGGCCGATGGTTGGGTGCGTACGCTGCCGCTGGCCGAATACACCGGGGCAGCCGATCAGGTCTGGGAGGAAATGGACCTGCGCCGTTTCTACTCCGGGCAGATGGCCAACCTCGGCCAGCAGATCGGTACCGACAGCATCAGCTTCGACGAGCTGTATGCCGAATGGCTGGAGTCGCGCCAATTGTCGGCGGGCCAGGTCAGCCTGCTGCCCAAGCGCATCGAGCAGTGGCCGCGCCAGCCGCGTATCGCGGTGGCGGTGCTGGCCGAGGCGGGCGATGAGAAGGTCTTGCGCACCACCTTGCAGAGCCTGCAGGGGCAGTCCTACCCAGCCCGCCATACCTTGGTGCTGGGCCCGGCGGCGCTGGCTGCCCAGGTACAGGGCGAGGCCCGTCACCTGCACAGCCAGGGTGATCACTTTGTCGAGCTTGGCCAGTGGCTGGCCACCGCGCAGGACATCGACTGGCTGTTGCTGCTGCGCGCCGGTGATCGCGCGCACCCTCATGCGCTGGTGATCATGGCCGAGCGCGTGGCCCTGCGCGGCGATAGCCTGTGCCTGTACATCGACGAAGGCGCCAACGACAACCTGGCGCCGTCGTGTCCGATCTTCAAACCCGACTTCAACCTCGATCTGATGCGCAGCCTGCCCTATGTCGGTCGGCTGCTCGCCTTCGATGCCAAGGCGCTGCGCGAACTGGGCGGCTTCGACGCCAGCTTCGCCACGCTCGCCCCCCACGACCTGCTCTGGCGCATGGTCGAGGTCCACGGCCTGCAGGTGGTCGAGCACGTAGCCGAAGTGCTGGTGCAGTGTCACCACCGCTATGCCGACTGGCTCAACGATGCGCAGGCGCATGTGCAGGCCCCTCGCGTGCTGCAAGCGCACTTCGAGCGTCTGGGCGTACAGGCGCAGGTCACGGGTATCGAAGGCAGCATGATGACGCGAGTCACCTACCTGCACCCGCAAGCCGCCAGTGTCTCGATCCTCATCCACGCCGCAGGCGAGCTGGCGGTGCTGATGCGCTGCGTCGAATCGTTGTTCGCCCATACCGCCTACGCCAATTTCGAAGTACTGCTGGTGGCCAGCGGCGAGACATCCCCCGAGGTGCGCGATTGGCTGGGCGGCCTGCAGGGGCTGGGCAGTGACCAGTTACGCGTGTGCCAGGTGGATGCCACCGGGCGGGCGCAGAGCTTCAACGAAGCCAGCCGTCAGGCGCGTGGCGACTACCTGCTGCTGCTCGATGCTGCCTGTGTGCTGTTCGACGGCCGATGGCTGCAGGAATTGATGCAACTGGGGCAGCGCCCGGAAGTCGGCCTGGTTGGCCCCAAGCTGTTCGACAACAATGGCTCGGTGCTCTCGGCCGGCCTGGTGATGGGCATGAATGGCACTGCCGGCACGCCGTTCCTGAGCTGCGCGGTGAATGCCGACGGCTACATGAACCGCCTGAGCCTGGTACAGAACTGGAGCGCGCTGAGCCTTGACTGCCTGCTGGTGCGCGCCGCGCTGTTCGCCGAGCTGGGTGGGCTGGATACTGCGGCATTCGAGGTGTCGCTGTTCGATGCCGATTTCTGCCTGCGGGCGCGCGAAGCAGGCTACCTGTCGGTGTGGACGCCGTTCTCGCGGGTCGCCCAGGTGCCGGTGCCCGCTCAGGAACAGCCCGCACCGCAAAGCCTGCTGGCCGATCAGGAGCGGCTGTATGAGCGCTGGCTGGCATGGGTTGCTTTCGATCCCGCCTACAATCGCAACCTCAGCCTGAAGCTGCCGAACTTCAACTTCGAGCCGGGCCTGCGCGGTGGCTGGGATCCGTTCATCGCACGCGCCATGCCGTCGGTGATGGGGCTGCCCAGCAGCACCTCGGCCATCGGTCACTACCGTGTATCGCAGCCGTTCGCCGAGCTGGAAAAGGCCGGCTGGATCCAGGGGCGCATCGACTACAGCGCACCGAGCCTGATCGAGCTGGAGCGGGAAAAACCTGATGTGGTGATCCTGCAGTGCCGCTACACCCCGGCCAGCCTGCGCGATATCGCCCGCTTCAAGCGCTTCTCCAACACCCGGCGCATCTACGAGCTGGACGACTACATCATCGATCCGCCGAAGAAGAACGATCACGCTCGCAACCTGCCGCGCAACATGCGCGAGCTGGTCAGCGAAGCCATCGGCTTGTGCGATCGCGTGGTGGTCTCTACCGAACCGCTGGCCGATGCCCTGTCGAGCATGCACAGCGACATCCGCGTGGTCCCCAACATGCTCGCCGCCTCCTTGTGGACGGGCCTTCGCAGTGAGCGTCAGACCAGCGCGCGGCCACGTGTAGGCTGGGCGGGCGGCACCAGTCACCGAGGCGACCTGGAGTTGCTGCTGGAGGTGGTGCGCACACTGGCCGACGAAGTCGACTGGGTTTTCTTCGGCATGTGCCCCGAGATGCTGCTGCCTTACGTGAAGGAGTTTCACCCGGCCATTTCGTTCGGTGACTACCCGCGCAAGCTGGCCAGCCTCAACCTTGATCTGGCCCTGGCACCGTTGGAGCAGAACCTGTTCAACGACTGCAAGAGCAACCTGCGGCTACTCGAGTATGGCGCCTGCGGCTTCCCGGTCATCTGCACCGACACCAAGGCCTATGCCGGCTACCTGCCGTGCACCCGGGTGGCCGACAACACCACGGCGCAGTGGCTGGAAGCGATTCGCATGCACCTCGACGACCCGGCCGCCAGCTACCGCCAGGGCGATGCGTTGCGCGAGGCGGTACTGAGCGACTATGTCCTTACCGAACACCATCTGCAGCACTGGGCCAACGCCTGGCTGGCTGACTGAAATCCAGGCGCAGGGCCCAGGCCCTGCGCAGAACCGAACTCTTGAACAGGTGCCTTATGATCGATACCGCAACTGGCTCGCACACTGAAGTGACCGTTGTCCTGCTTGGGCATGACCAGGCGGATCACCGCGCCCGCGCACTCCACTACTACGCCAGCCAGGGCGTTCCATGCCTGGCGCTGGAGCCGGCAGGCCAACTCGGTGCACTGCTCGAGCAGGTGAACACGCCTTTCGTCTGCCTGGCGCTGGATGCCGACTTCGTGCTCGCCGATGCGCTGGGCAAGGCTGCCGCCCATCTGCTTGCACAGCCGCAGGTGAAGGGGGTGCAGGGGCATGCCCTGGCCTATGCGGCGGGCAACTGCAAGCTGAGCTACCACAAGCTCGGTGCATTCGTCGCGCCCCAGGCCGCAGAAGACGCTCTGGCGCGCCTGCGTCGTTATGGCCACAGCGGCCAGCAGGCCTGGCGTGCCGTACTGCGTGTGGCTACCCTGCAGACCGCGTTGGCAGGCCTGCCGCAAGAGCTGGATGCCGCGGGCTGGCGTGTGGCGCTGGGCTACGCGATCCTGCTGCAAGGCGAGATCGGCAGCCTCGAGCAGACCGATGCGGTCTGCGAACTGCTGGACAACGACCTGGGCGCAGCCGCCCGCGAGGAGCGCCTGACCCAGACCGTACGCAGCCTGCGCCAGTGGGATGAGGCGGCGGGTGTGTGTGCCGGCGAAGAAGGTTTCGTGGTGCTCAACCGCTTCGTGCGCAGCAGCTACGATCAGGGCGAGACGCCGCTGCTGTTCAGCTCCGACTGGGCCAGCGTGATTGACGACCCTGAGCAGATCTTCGAGCCGCGCCAGTATGTCGAGCTGCCGTACTACAACGGCAAGCTGTTCCAGCGCCTGAGCGAAATCGAGTTCCTCTGCCATGCCTGGCCGACCGGCGAGCGTCACCTGCATGCGCTCGAAGGCGCCTGGGTGCGCCAGCACGACTTGCTGCAAGTACATCCGAACGACACCAACGACAGCCTGCAGCAGCGCTACCTGCACGCGCTGGGCCTGGGCCTGTTCAACCGGGACGTATGCCAGCGCCTGATGCCGCTGTTGGCCGGTGCCAAGGACGTCCACCATGTTCGCGAAATGCAGGACTGGCTGACCCGCCTGGGCAGCGTTCCGGCACCCGATGCCCGCGCATTGCTCGAGACGACGCCGTCCGGCAAGTTGCTGGCCGCGATTGCCGCCGCGACCCCGGCCGAGGCCGACCGCGCCCGCGCGCAGGCCTACCTGGCGCGCCACCCGGCTGCGCAGATCGCCTTCGTGGTGCTGGACCTGGAGAATGACGACCAGGCACTGCAGGCCACCTTCGACAGCCTGCTGGCCAGCGGCCTGCGCAACTTCAAGCTGGTGGTGCTCAAGGGCGGCAAGCCTCCGGCGATTACCACTGCGCGCGACACCCTGCACTTCATCCAGGTCAACGACGGCAACTGGGCGACCCACCTGAACCAGGTGGTGAAACAGCTTTCCAGCGAGTGGCTGCTGCTGCTCGATGCCGGCGACGTGCTGCTGGCCGGTGGCCTGCTGCGTCTGGCGGTGGAGTTGACCCAGGCGCCGGGGTGCCAGGCAATCGCTGCTGACGAAGTGCAGCGTGACAGCGATGGCCGCCTGCTCGACGTGATCCGTCCGGGCAGCGACCTGGACCTGCTGCGTAGCCAGCCGGGGCTGATGTCGCGGCACTGGCTGGTACGTCGCCAGGCCGTGCTCGATCTGGGTGGCTACAGCGAGTCCTACCGTCATGCGCAGGAATACGACCTGTTGCTGCGCCTGGTCCAGCAGCAGGGTGTTGGCTGCCTGGCGCACATGGATGACTACCTGGTCATCGGCCAGCAGCCCGAGCAGGCTCTGACAGACGAAGCGGCCAAGGTCCTCAACCGTCACCTGACCGAGCTGGGCTACCGCGCCCAGATCAGTGACCAAGGCAGCGCAGGCCTGACCGTCGATTTCCGTCATACCGCCACGCCGCTGGTCAGCATCCTGCTGGCAGGCGAGGGCGATACCGCGCAGTTGCAGGTATCGCTGACCGGGATCTTCCAGCGCACCCGTTACCCGCGCTTCGAAGTGGTGGTGGCCTTGCCGGGGCACGACAGCGCAGGACAGGCGGCGATTGCCCAGGCCTTCGGCACGCGCGTGCGGCTGATTGCCGGTGAGGCCCATGCCTCGCGCCAGCAACTGCTGGCGCTGGCCGCCGGGCAGGCGCGCGGCGATTACCTGGTGCTGCTCTCCGAGCGCTGCCATGTGATTACGCCGGCCTGGATCGAATCGCTGCTCAACGAGGCCCAGCGCCCCGAGGTGGGGATTGTCGGGGCCAGCTTGTGGGGTCGTGGCGAAATCCTGCTGCATGCAGGCTACGAGCTGCTCGACGGCGGACAGGTCAATGCACCCTGGGCCGGCACCTCGGCGGCACGCAGTGCTGCGGCGCGCTGGCCGCTGTCGGTACGCGACTGCCCGGCGGTGTCCGGCGACTGCCTGATGATCAGCCGCGAAACCTTCGAGCAGTGCGGTGGCCTGCCGGCAACAGGTGCGGCAGACCTGGCCCTGTGCCTGGCGGTACGCAGCAACGGCCTGATGGTGGTGTGGACGCCGCGTGCCAGGCTGATGGGCAACGAACTGGTGGTGCCCGCGGGGCAGGCTGTGCAGGCGCTGGCCGAGCAATGGCCTGGCGCGTTCCAGGGGCGTGCGCGGCTCGACGCCCAGGGCGCCGCGGGGGCACCGCAGTGGCTAGCACAGCTGGGATGACTGGCGCGCTAATTGCAAAAAAAGCCGGGTTAAGCCCGGCTTTTTCATGCCCGCTGGCAAATTATTGACAGGCTGCCACCGCGATGGTTAGCGGCCTGCCCTGATCCTGGAGTTCGCCCCCCAATGTCGACCGCTGCGCAGCTGGATGCTCTTTCGCTCGAACAGGCGCTGACGCGCCTGCGCCTGATGTTCACCAAGCCGGGGCATCCCTACTACCTGCTGGCACCTGCCTACCGTGATACCTCGTCCGGTATCGTTTCGATGCACTACCTCTGCCACATGCTCAACCTCAACGGGCGCGAGGCGTACATCTACGGCACCGACGTGGTCAATCCCGATCTCAAGACGCCGTTGTTCGACCCGGCCATCGCCCGCCGCCACCTGGCCGAGGGCAAGGTGCCGATCGCGGTCTATCCCGAAGTGGTCAGCGGCAACCCGCTGGAGTGCCCGGTGGTGGCGCGCTACATGCTCAACTTCGAGAGTTTCATCAGCGGCAAGAGCATGAACGCGGCGGCGACCGACCTGATCTTCTACTACGCCGAGCGCCTTGCCGAGGCCCGTGGCGATGTCAACGTCGACCTGCTGTGCCTGCCCACCATCGACATCGAGCTGTTCGCTGCGGGCGCTGCCGATTGCGTGCGCGAAGGTGCCTGCCTCTACCAGAACCGTCACCCGCTGGAGCAGATCGACTACGACCAGTTGCCTGCCGGCATTCGCCTGCTCAGCGTCGCCAATGCCCTGAGCCTGGCGGAGTTGGCCGAGGTGTTGCGCCATGCCGAGGTGCTGTACACCTACGAATGGTCGATGACCTGTGTGATCGCAGTGCTGTGTGGTTGCCCTGTGCTGTTCATGCCGGGACATGGCGTTGACCAGCAGGTGCTCGACAACAGCTTCTTCGGTTGCGTCGGCTTTGCCATGGCCGACCGGCCCCGCGCCCTCGAACAGGCCCGGGCTACCGTTGGCGATGGTCTGCAGCGCTATGTGCAGCGCACCGCATCGTTCTGGCAGCAACTGGACACCTTCATCGCCAAGACCCAGGACGCAGCCGTGGCTGAAGCCTCGGGCAACCGGCACGGCATGCTCGACTGGTTGCGTCAGCGCTATCCATTGCCCAAGCAAGTGCAACGTCTGCAGCAGGAGCTGTCCGGGCCGCAGGCGCCGAAGCTTGCCGTGCTGGTGCGCGATCACGGCGACCGTCAGGCGCTGTTGCGGACCCTGGAGAGTGTTGACCGTGGCCTGTATCGACAGGTGCAGGTGCATGTGCTGGGCGAGTGCGACCCGCAGCGCGTCGGTGTGCAATGGCAGGCGTGCGACCCACGTGAGCCGGTGGCGACGATCAATGCGCTGCTGAGCGATTGCGCAAGTGACTGGTACTTGCTGGTCGAGGCTGGCGAGACTTTCGTCGCCAGCGGGTTGCTGGCGCTGGCGGTGCGTTTGCTCGATGCGCCCGAGGACTGCCTGGCGGTGTACGCCGACGAAGGCCTGCGCCGCGAGGGAGGGGATGTCGAGCTGGCGCTGCGCCCGGACCTTAACCTGGACCTGCTGCTGGCACTGCCGGGCAGCCTGTCGCGACACTGGGTCTATCGGCGCGAGGCGCTGGCAGCAGGGTTCGCCGGCGACTGTGGGCGAGCCTTCGAGCTCGGCCTTCAGTTGGGCTTGCTGCTCGAACGCGGGCTGGGCAGTGTCATGCATGTCGCCGAGCCGCTATTGATCGGCAAGGGTGGGCCGCTGGCGGCCTGTGCCGACGAGCAGGCGGTCATCGCGCATCATCTGCGCCTGCGCGGCTATGAGCAGGCGCAGGTCTTTGCCCTTGATGACGTGCCGGGCGGTTATCGCATCGACTACGGTCATGCGCATGTCGCTTCGGTCAGCATCATGGTGCCGTTGCGCGGGCAACTGGTCGATTTCCAGCGCTGCCTGGAAACCCTGTTGACGCACACCGCCCATGAGCAGTTCGAAGTGTTGCTGATCGAGGCGGGCAGCGAAGACCCTGCGTTGCTCGAATGGCTGGACATGGTCGGGCAGATCGGTGAGGGGCGTTTCCAGGTGCTGCGCTATATGCCTGGCCAGCCCTGGGCTGCGTTGTGCAACGCGGCTGCGCAGGAGGCGCGGGGTGATTATCTGCTCTGGCTCGACGGCCGCGCCGCGGTACTCGATGGCCACTGGTTGCCGGCGCTGCTCAATCACGCCCAGCGCCCTGAAGTCGGTGCAGTCGGCGGCAAGTTGCTGGCCGGTGACGGCACGGTACGCCAGGCTGGCCTGCTGCTGGGGATCGACGGTTCGGTGGGCGCGGCGTTTGCCGGTCTGCCTGCACTGTCGACAGGCTACATGGCGCGCCTGGCGCTGGAGCAGAACTTCGCTGCGGTCGGTGGCGAGTGCCTGATGCTGCGGCGCGCGCTGTTCCTCGAGGCCGGCGGCTTCGATGCCAGCGAGTTGCTGGCGCCCTGGGCCGATGTCGATCTGTGCCTGAAGCTGCATCAGGCGGGCTATCTGAATGTCTGGACGCCGCATGCGCGCCTGCTGCTGGATGCGCCACGCGATGTGCTGGCCAGCGAAGAGCAGCACGATGCGTTGTATGCGCGCTGGTTGCCGCGTCTGGCGCACGACCCGGCCTACAACGGCAATTTCTCGCTGCGTGACGGGCAAGGCTTCATGCTGCAAAGCAATGACCTGAGCTGGCGACCTTTGCTGGGCAAGGTGCCGCGGGTATTGGCTTGCATTGCCGAGCAGGGTGACCGGGCATTGTCGCGTCTGGTCCATCCGTTGGGGGCGCTGTGCGAAAACGCGTTGCTCGACGGCGCGGCAACCCTGGGGCTGCTGTCGCCGGTGGAGCTGGAGCGTTTTGCCCCGACCAGCGTGATCCTGCAGCGACCGTTGGATGATGCAGGGCTGCTGGCCTTGCGGCGGCTGAGTGCATTCTCCCAAGCGCTGAAGGTAGTGACGCTTGACGGTTATCCCGAACCTGCGCAGTTCGAGTCCGGCGAGGATCTGCTGCAACGCCTGCAGGCCGCGTTGATGCAGGCTGACCGCGTGCTGGTGCCGACGCCTGCGTTGGGCGAGTGGCTGCAGGGGCTGCACCAGGATATCCGGGTGCTGGAGAACGCCTTGCCGGTCGGCTGGGGCCGCCTGAAGGGCGAGCGGCAGGCAGGGGTCTTGCCACGTCTTGGCTGGATCGCCGGCAAGGACGACGAGTTGCTCGAGCAGGTAGTACCGGCCTTGTCGGGTGAAGTCGAGTGGGTGGTGCTGGGTGAGTGTGCCGGTAGCTTGAGGCCGTTCGTCAGCGAGTCGCACCCAGCGGTCGAGCCTGAGCATCTGGGCGAGGCCCTGGCGGCGTTGAACCTCGATCTGGCGCTGGTGCCCATGGCCGATTCCCTGGAAAACGCCTGTTCCGGTGACCTGCGTGTGTTGCAGCACGCGGCCTGTGGTCATCCGGTGATCTGCAGCCGAGTGCCGGGCTTTGCCGCAGGCGATGCCTTGCCGCTGTCGCGCGCGGGTAACCAGTCCGACGAATGGCTGCAGGCGATCCGTCTGCACCTGTCGGACCGTGACGCTTCGGCGGCACTGGGCGATGCGCTGCAGGCGGCTGTGCGTGGGCAGTGGCTGCTCGAAGGTGCGCGGCTGGAGAGCTGGTGCCGGGCCTGGTTACCCGATTGAAGGGGTGGTCTGCAGTGAGGATGTGACGCTGTAGTGTCCATTCGACAAAAAACGCGTGACTTGAGAGTCACTTCGCGCATCTTCACTGTATATTGTCCGAACTAGGAGCCGCCGTCGCGCAGCCATAAACGTGGTCAGGAACAGGGGCGTCCCGTGTTTCCTGGCGTTTCGTCGTTGCGTACGCCGTGGGCTACTTCGCTGTTATTGAACGGGAAGCCACATGATTGGCATTAAAAGCATCGCCAGTTACCTGCCGACTCAAGGGGTAGACAACTACGCCCAGGGCGCAAAATTCGGCAAGGACCAGGATTTCATCTTCGGCAAGATCGGTTCCACCTTCTTGCCGCGCAAGGACAGCGAGCAGGAAACCTCCGACCTGTGCGTCGAGGCTGCACGCAATCTGTTCGCCGCCAATCCTTCGCTCGACCCTGCCAGCATCGATGCAGTGATCGTCGTCACCCAGAATGGCGACGCCGAGGGGCTGCCGCACACCGCAGCGATCGTCCAGCACAAGCTGGGGCTTTCGACCCATGTCGCGGCGTTCGACGTTTCGCTGGGGTGCTCGGGCTATGTCTACGGCCTGTACGCGATGAAAGGCTTCATGGAAGCTGCGGGCTTGAAGAATGGCCTGCTGATCACCGCCGATCCGTACTCGAAGATCGTCGACCCAGAAGACCGCAACACCACCATGCTGTTCGGCGATGCCGCCACCGCGACCTGGATGGGCGAGAACGCCGCCTGGCAACTGGGCAAGTCGCTGTTTGGCAGTGACGGTGGCGGGGCTGAGCACCTGCGCACCACCGATGGCAAGTTCTTCATGAACGGTCGTCAGGTCTACAACTTCGCCCTGGTCAAGGTGCCAGCGCACCTGAACCAGTTGCTCGAAGCCAGCCAGCTGAAGGCTGAAGACATCGACCTGTATTGCCTGCATCAAGGCAGCGCAGCTATCGTCGATGCGGTGTCGGCGCGCTTCGATGAGGGCGAGCACAAGGGCAAGTTCGTCAAGGACATGGTCGAGACCGGCAACACCGTTTCTTCCAGCATTCCGTTGCTGCTGGAGAAGCATGTGCTGGGTTCGACTCACAAGCGCGTTGCCCTCAGTGGTTTTGGCGTCGGCTTGTCGTGGGGCTCGGCGATCATCGAACGCACTGATTGAGCGTTGTCGCGGTATCTGCAAAAGCGCCGAACGGGTGACCGTTCGGCGCTTTTGTATTTCTGCTGTCTATCAGCCGTTCTGCGCACGCCGGTGGGCGCTGTATTTCTGACGTCAAACCCTTGATTTCATTGGGGTGGCAGCGTGCCACTAAAAAAATTCGCAAAACCCCCTAAAGCAAACCGCCACGACGACGATAACCATTACGAAGGTTCTCTAGGCCACACACCCGGCAAACGCCAGGGCCGGAAGCCGCAGTACCCAATCCAACGAGGAATTCGTCATGGCTTTGACCGTTAACACCAACACCACCTCTCTGGGCGTTCAGAAAAACCTGAGCCGTGCTTCCGACGCTCTGAGCACCTCGATGACCCGTCTGTCGTCCGGCCTGAAAATCAACAGCGCCAAAGACGACGCCGCCGGCCTGCAGATCGCTACCCGCATGACCTCGCAGATCCGCGGTCAGACCATGGCTATCAAGAACGCCAACGACGGTATCTCCATCGCCCAGACCGCTGAAGGCGCGATGCAAGAGCAGACCAACATTCTGCAGCGTATGCGTGAACTGGCCGTCCAGTCCCGAAACGACTCCAACAGCCAGCAAGACCGTGACGCTCTGAACAAAGAGTTCCAGTCGATGCTGTCGGAAATCGACCGTATCGCCGACTCCACCCAGCTGAACGGCAAGAACCTGCTGGACGGTACCGCTGGCGTCATGACCTTCCAGGTCGGCTCCAACACCGGCACCGCCAACCAGATCACCGTGACTCTCAGTGCCGCGATGAAAACCACCGGTACTGGCGCTGCGCTGACCGCCCTGGCTGGCAAGAGCATCACCGGTGCCAACAGCACCGCCGCCGAAGCCACCTTCACCGCCGCCATCAGCGCCATCGACGAGGCCCTGCAGGCAATCAACACCAACCGTGCTGACCTGGGTGCCGCCCAGAACCGTCTGACCAGCACCATCAACAACCTGCAGAACATCAACGAGAACGCCGAAGCTGCTCGTGGCCGTGTACAGGACACCGACTTCGCTGCCGAAACTGCCCAGCTGACCAAGCAGCAGACCCTGCAGCAAGCTTCGACCTCGGTTCTGGCCCAGGCCAACCAGCTGCCGTCGGCAGTTCTGAAGCTGCTGGGCTAATCTGCCTGATAGCTGCTGGCGGGGGAGTGCACTTGCGGCGCTCCCCCGCCTTTTCATTACGAGGTGGTGGACATGGACATGAGCGTCAAGCTGAACCTGTCTTATCCGGCCGCACGCTCGGCCGAGCAGGTTACCGACAAGCCGGTCTCGCGGCCGTTGGAAACATCCGCTGAGGGCGACAAGCAGGGCGCAGTCAAGGTGCACGACACCGACAACGTCAAGAACGCCGTGTCGCAGATCGAGCAATTCCTGAAAGAAACCCGACGTAATCTTGAGTTTTCCACGGATGAAGAATCCGGCAAGATTGTCGTCAAGGTCATCGCCAGCGAAACCGGCGAGCTGATCCGTCAGATTCCCTCCGAGGAGGCCCTGCGGATCGCCGAAAGCCTGCGCGATGTCAAAAGTGTACTGTTCAACGCCAAGGTCTGACCGGCGGCGAGCACTACGCGACACGAATCATGCCGGCCTTGCAGGAGCAGGGCGGGCGCGTTGAAGAGAGGGGCAGGACATGGCGACAATTACTCCTAGCACAGGCGTGGGCTACGGCCTCGAGATCAGCAAGATCGTCGATGCATTGGTGAAGTCCGATACTTCGGCCAAGTCCAACCAGATTGCTCGGCAGTCGAGCAATAACTCGGCGATCCTCTCGGGCATCGGCTCCCTGCGCAGCGCCCTGACGGCGTTCCAGGATGCCATGAAGAAGCTCAACGACAAGGATGCGCCTTCCTTCAACGCCTTTGCCGGTACTTCCGCCAACGAAAGCGTGGTCAAGGTCAAGACCACCAACAGTGCAGTTGCCGGTACCTACGATATCCGTGTAAGCCAACTGGCCACTGGCTCCAAGGTCGCCAGCCAGCAGTTCGCCGGGGGGGGAAGCTCGGCGATTAGCGAAGGTGAGCTGACCATCAGCCAGAACGGCAAGACCTACAAGGTCAATGTTGCTGCCGGTTCCACGCTGCAAAGCGTGCGCGACCAGATCAACAAGGAGCTGGGCAAGGAAGGTATCACCGCCAACGTCGTCAACGAGGCGGGCGGTTCGCGGCTGGTATTCGGCTCTACCACGACCGGCAAGGGTAGTGACATTTCCGTCGGCGGTATCCCTGAGCTCACCATCGATGGCACGCAGAAGATGGTGGGTACGGGGGGCGGCTTTATCGACGCCCTGGCACAGGATGCCGAGTTCTCCGTCGACGGTTTGAAACTGACCAGCTCCAAGAACGCCGTCGACAACGCGGTCAGTGGCCTGAGCCTCGAGCTTACCGGCACCACTTCGCCCACTGCCACGACCGGGGTCAAGGTGAGTGTGACGCTCGATAACGATGGCCTGAAGAAATCGGTTCAGTCGTTTGTCGATGCTTACAACACCCTGCGCAAGGCTGTTACCGCCCTGACGACACCGACCAAGGACTCTTCAGGTAACGTGACCAGCCTGGGCCCGTTGACCAACGATCCGACCACGCGCTCGTTGCTGAGCGACATCGGCAAGGTGATCGCCGAAGCCGGTTCGGGCACCCAGCTCAATACCCTCAGCCAGCTGGGTATCAACACCCAGAAAGACGGCACGCTTGAGTTCAACAGCACCAAGTTCACCGCTGCACTGAACGACAAGAAGCTTGGCTCGGAGATTCAGGGGCTGTTCACTGCCGACGGTGGCGTTTTCGACCGGATGACCAAGGCCCTCGATCCCTACGTCAAGACCGGCGGTTCGCTGGATTCGCGCAAGACGGCGCTCGACAAGGTGACCAAGAACCTGCAGGACCAGCAGGCTGCGCTGGACCGCCGTACCGAGCTGCTGACCACCTCGCTGACCAAGAAGTACGCAGCGCTCGACACCGCCCTGGGCCTGATGAAGAAACAGGGCGAGCAGATCGTCTCGATCTTCGATGCGATGAATGCCCAGGCCAAGAAAGGCTGATCGCTAAGCGGCGACAAAAGCCCGGTGACACCTTGCAGGTGTCCCGGGCTTTGTGTTTCATGGCTAAAGTTTTTTGACGAGCTGGCGATAAAGCAGGTATACGCAACCTTTTCGCTGCAATGAGGTAGTTCCATGAACCCGATGTTGGCCCTTCGGCAGTACCAGAAAGTCAACGGTGCTGCACAGACTTCCGAAGCCAGTCCGCACCGTCTGGTGCAGATGCTGATGCAGGGCGGTCTTGACCGGATGGCCCAGGCCAAGGGCGCCATCGCGCGCAAGAACGTCGCCCAGAAGGGCATTCTGATCGGCAAGGCCATCGACATCATTGGTGGCCTGCGCGAAGGGCTGGATCTGGAGAATCACGCCGACAGCCTGACCGACCTCGACAACCTGTACCAGTACATGAGCCGTCGCCTGATCGAAGCCAACGTCCACAGCGATCCGGCGATCATCGACGAAGTGGCGCGCCTGCTGATCACGGTCAAGGAAGGCTGGGACGCTATCGGCGAACAAGTGCCGGCAGAGTAATTCCAGGAGGCGCACATGAGCGAAGTGATTGCACGTATCGAAGAGACCCGCGATGCCTTGCTGGCAGCGTTCGCTGAACGCGACTGGGATGCGGTGGGCAAGCTCGACCTGGCATGTCGCGTGTGCGTCGAGGATATCCTGGCCGAAGCGCGGGAAAACGATGCGCAGGTCAGGAGCAGCCTGGATGAATTGCTGACGGTCTATCGCCAATTGATTGAAGTTGCAAGTGGTGAACGTCAATCAATAGTCGACGAGATGGCGCAGATCCGTCAGGCAAAAAACGCGACAAAGGTATACCATCTGTTCAGCTGATCGCTGGGCAATGCAAGAAGCTGCGCGCCATAAATTTGACTGTGTGCTGTTTTTTGACTTAACTAGTGGCTGTTTTCGAAATTTCAGACGTCCGAACACTGACCATTCAGTCGGAATGATGTCGAGCACGCCCTCGGGCGCCGATATGACTAGGGAAGTTAGTATTGAATGTGGCGTGAAACCAAGATCCTCCTGATCGATGACGACAGCGAACGCCGCCGCGATCTGGCGGTGGTCCTGAATTTTCTCGGCGAAGAGAACCTTTCCTGCTCCAGTGCGGACTGGCAGCAGTCGGTAGAGGCGTTGTCTTCGAGCAGGGAAGTCCTGTGTGTGCTGATCGGGGCGGTAAATGCTCCGGCAAGTGTCCTGGGCCTGCTTAAGACAGTGGCTGCGTGGGATGAGTTCCTTCCGGTTCTGCTTCTGGGCGAAATTTCTTCCGCCGAGTTCCCTGAAGACTTGCGCCGGCGCGTGCTGTCCAACCTGGAGATGCCGCCGAGCTACAGCCAGTTGCTCGACTCGCTGCACCGCGCCCAGGTCTATCGTGAAATGTACGACCAGGCCCGCGAGCGCGGTCGTCAGCGCGAACCCAACCTGTTCCGCAGTCTGGTGGGTACCAGCCGGGCGATCCAGCATGTGCGGCAGATGATGCAGCAGGTGGCCGACACCGATGCCAGCGTGCTGATCCTCGGTGAGTCCGGCACGGGCAAGGAAGTGGTGGCGCGCAACCTGCACTACCACTCCAAGCGCCGTGAAGCGCCGTTCGTGCCGGTCAATTGCGGGGCGATTCCGGCCGAGTTGCTCGAAAGCGAGCTGTTCGGGCATGAGAAGGGCGCCTTCACCGGGGCGATCACCAGCCGTGCGGGGCGTTTCGAGCTGGCCAACGGCGGCACCCTGTTCCTCGACGAGATCGGCGACATGCCGTTGCCGATGCAGGTCAAGCTGTTGCGCGTACTGCAGGAGCGCACTTTCGAGCGGGTTGGCAGCAACAAAACCCAGAGCATCGATGTGCGCATTATCGCGGCGACCCACAAGAACCTCGAGAGCATGATCGAGGAGGGGACCTTCCGCGAAGACCTGTACTATCGCCTGAACGTCTTCCCTATCGAAATGGCACCGCTGCGCGAGCGTGTCGAGGACATCCCGCTGCTGATGAACGAGCTGATCTCGCGCATGGAGCACGAGAAGCGCGGCTCTATCCGTTTCAACTCGGCCTCGATCATGTCGCTGTGCCGGCATGGCTGGCCGGGCAACGTCCGTGAGCTGGCCAACCTGGTCGAGCGCATGGCGATCATGCACCCGTACGGGGTGATCGGTGTTGCCGAGCTGCCGAAGAAATTCCGCTACGTCGATGACGAAGACGAGCAGTTGGTCGACAGCCTGCGCAGCGATCTCGAAGAGCGCGTGGCGATCAACGGTCATGCGCCGAACTTCTCCAGCCACGCCATGCTGCCGCCGGAAGGCCTGGACCTGAAGGACTACCTCGGCAGCCTTGAGCAGGGGCTGATCCAGCAAGCCCTGGACGATGCCAACGGTATCGTTGCTCGTGCCGCCGAACGCCTGCGCATCCGTCGAACCACGCTTGTGGAGAAGATGCGCAAGTACGGCATGAGCCGCCAGGGCGGCGAAGACCAGGCCGAAGACTGAAGGCCCGGCCCCTTGCAGGTGCAACCTCGTGTCGCGCCTGCAAGGGGCCGGCGTTCGTTCAGAAACCCCGTCCCCGGCACGGCTATTGCTACACCGCAGGCAAAGTACCGTTTTTATGACGGTCAGCCATGCGAGAGAGCACGATGCCCCAGGCCGCCCACATCTCCCGAGCCTCTGAGCTGCAGGGACGCACCCCGGTCGAACAGGAAAGTCGACAAGGGCTCGAGCAGGCGTTCGCCCTGTTCAACCAGGTTTCCTCCCAGCTCAGCGAGTCGTACAACATGCTCGAGGCGCGCGTCAGCGAGCTCAAGGGCGAGTTGGAAGTGGTCAGCGCGCAGCGTATGGCCGAGCTGGGTGAAAAGGAACGTCTGGCCAACCGTTTGCAGCATTTGCTGGATTTGCTGCCTGGCGGGGTGATCGTCATCGATGGTCAGGGTCATGTGCGCGAAGCCAACCCTGCCGCCTGTGAGTTGCTCGGTGCGCCGTTGGTCGGTGAGCTGTGGCGCCAGGTCATCGCCCGCAGCTTCGCGCCGCGAGAAGATGACGGCCATGAGGTGTCGCTGCGTGACGGTCGACGCCTGTCCATTGCCACCCGTTCGCTGGATGCCGAGCCCGGCCAGTTGGTGTTGCTCAACGACCTGACTGAAACCCGTCGCCTGCAGGGGCAACTGGCGCGTCACGAGCGTCTGTCGTCGTTGGGGCGCATGGTCGCGTCGCTGGCCCACCAGATTCGTACGCCGCTGTCGGCGGCGCTGCTCTATGCCAGCCACCTGGCAGACGATGAGGGGGAGCTGGCGCTGGCAACCCGGCAGCGCTTTGCCGGCAGCCTCAAGGAGCGCTTGCACGAGCTCGAGCATCAGGTGCGCGACATGCTGGTGTTCGCCCGCGGCGAGCTGCCGCTGAGTGATCGGCTGACCCCCAAGGCGTTGTTCCAGGTGCTGCAGCAGGCTGCGCAGTCGCATGTGCAGGGGCATGCGGTGCGCTGGCAGTGTGACACGCACCTGGGCGAGTTGCTGTGCAATCGCGACACCTTGGTCGGCGCCTTGCTCAACCTGATCGAAAACGCGCTGCAGGCAAGCCCTGAGCCTGCGCGCCTGAAGGTTCACCTGTTCCGGCGCGGGCTGAGCCTGCACCTGTGCGTCAGTGACGCTGGCAGCGGAATCGACGCGCAACTGCTGGCGCGTCTGGGTGAGCCGTTCCTGACCACCAAGGCCACCGGCACCGGCCTGGGCCTGGCGGTGGTCAAGGCGGTGGTCAAGGCGCATCAGGGTAGCCTGGAGTTGCGTTCGAAGGTCGGCCGCGGCACCTGCGTGCGGGTGGTGCTGCCGCTGATCGGCGGGCAATCGACGGAGGTGTTGTGATGGTCAAGGTGTTGCTGGTCGAGGATGACCGTGTCCTGCGTCAGGCGCTGGGCGATACCCTCGAGATCGGCGGCTTCGACTACCGCGCCGTGGGCAGCGCCGAGGAAGCGCTGGATGCCGTGGCCGAGGACGCCTACGGCCTGGTGGTCAGCGATGTGAACATGCCGGGCATGGACGGCCATCAGTTGCTGGCCAGGTTGCGTCGCCATCATCCACAACTTCCGGTGCTACTGATGACCGCTCATGCTGCGGTCGAGCGTGCCGTGGAGGCGATGCGCCAAGGGGCTGCCGACTATCTGGTCAAGCCGTTCGAGCCCAAGGCACTGCTGAGCCTGGTCGAGCGGCATGCGGCGGGTCGCCTGGATGCCGAGGAAGAAGGGCCGGTGGCTAGCGAGCCGGCCAGCAGGCAGTTGCTCGAACTGGCCGCCCGTGTTGCCCGCAGTGACTCCACGGTGCTGATCTCGGGCGAGTCGGGGACCGGCAAGGAAGTGCTGGCGCGCTACATTCACCAGCAGTCGGGGCGTGCAGCGCAGCCGTTCGTGGCGATCAACTGTGCGGCGATTCCGGACAACATGCTCGAAGCCACACTGTTCGGTCACGAAAAAGGCGCGTTCACCGGTGCTATCGCGGCCCAAGCGGGCAAGTTCGAGCAGGCCGAAGGCGGCACCCTGTTGCTCGACGAAATTTCCGAAATGCCACTTGGCCTGCAGGCCAAGCTGTTGCGCGTGCTGCAGGAGCGGGAGGTCGAGCGGGTCGGCGGGCGCAAGCCGATCACCCTGGACATCCGCGTGCTGGCCACCACCAACCGTGACCTGGCGGGCGAGGTGGCGGCGGGGCGCTTCCGCGAAGACCTGTACTACCGTCTTTCGGTCTTCCCGCTGGCCTGGCGCCCACTGCGCGAGCGCAGCGCCGATATCCTGCCGCTGGCCGAGCGCCTGCTGGCCAAGCATGTCGGCAAGATGAAGCATGCGCCGGTTCGTCTGTCGGCCGAGGCGCGGGCATGCCTGCAAGCGCACGCATGGCCTGGCAACGTGCGCGAGCTGGACAACGCGCTGCAGCGAGCGCTGATCCTGCAGCAAGGTGGGGTGATCGAGGCGGCGGATTTCTGTCTGGCGGGCGCCATTCCCTTGTCGCCAGTGAGTGATGATATCACTGAGCCATCATCGCTCGAATCGTCCTCGGAGTCCAGTGGCCTGGGCGACGATATGCGTCGTCATGAGTTCCAGATGATCATCGATACCTTGCGCGCCGAACGTGGGCGTCGCAAGGAGGCCGCTGAGCGTCTGGGCATCAGCCCGCGCACGCTGCGCTACAAGCTGGCGCAGATGCGTGATGCGGGGATGGATGTCGAGGCCAGCCTGTACGGGTGAGCGCCTCTGCGGAGTGACTTTGCGAAGGCTGGCACCTTTGTTGCTTTAACCGTTTTACCCGCTGCATCAGTGTCAAAAAAATGCGGCCGCCGGAGAGAGAAGGTCATGAGCCAAGGTGTTGAATTCAATCGTCTGATGTTGGACATGCGCGCGATGCAGGCCGATGCCATGTCGCTGCCCAAGGTCGCCGCTGCGCCTGAGCTTGCCCCGGGCCAGAGCAGCTTCGCCGACATGCTCGGCCAGGCCATCAACAAGGTCAGCGATACCCAGCAGGCATCCAGCCAGTTGGCCAACGCCTTCGAGATCGGCAAGAGCGGCGTCGACCTCACCGATGTGATGATCGCCTCGCAGAAGGCCAGTGTGTCGTTCCAGGCCCTGACCCAGGTGCGCAACAAGCTGGTCCAGGCGTACCAGGACATCATGCAGATGCCGGTTTGAGGACGTATTGAGTCATGGCCGAAGCAGTCGTCGATAACGCCCCCGCCAAGAGTGGCCCGCCCGTGGCCAAGCCGCCGCTGTTCGGCATGGCGTTCCTGGAAAACATCTCGCAGATGCCCATGCTGCGTCAGGTCGGCCTGCTGGTCGGGCTGGCCGCCAGCGTGGCTATCGGCTTTGCCGTGGTGCTCTGGTCGCAGCAGCCGGATTACCGTCCGCTGTATGGCAGCCTGGCCGGCATGGACACCAAGCAGGTCATGGAAACCCTGGCCGCCGCTGATATTCCCTACACCGTCGAGCCGAATTCCGGTGCACTGCTGGTCAAGGCCGATGACCTCTCCCGTGCCCGCATGAAACTGGCCGCCGCCGGCGTGGCGCCGAGCGACGGCAACATCGGGTTCGAGATCCTCGACAAGGACCAGGGCCTGGGCACCAGCCAGTTCATGGAGGCGACCCGTTACCGTCGCGGCCTGGAAGGCGAATTGGCGCGGACCATCTCCAGCCTGAACAACATCAAGGCTGCACGGGTGCACCTGGCCATTCCGAAAAGCTCGGTATTCGTGCGTGACGAGCGCCGCCCGAGCGCTTCGGTACTGGTCGAGATGTTCCCGGGGCGCAACCTGGAAGCCGGTCAGGTGATGGCGATCGTCAACCTGGTCGCCACCAGCGTGCCGGAGCTGGACAAGTCGCAAGTCACCGTGGTCGACCAGAAGGGCAACCTGCTCTCCGACCAGTTGCAAGACACCTCGCTGACCGTGGCCGGCAAGCAGTTCGATTACACCCGGCGCATGGAAGGCCTGCTCACCCAGCGTGTGCACAATATCCTGCAGCCTGTGCTGGGCAACGACCGCTACAAGGCCGAGGTGTCCGCCGACGTCGACTTCAACGCAGTCGAGTCCACCTCTGAACAGTTCAACCCCGATCAACCTGCCCTGCGCAGCGAGCAGTCGGTGAATGAGCAGCGTGCCAGCAGCCAGGGCCCGCAGGGTGTGCCCGGTGCGCTGAGCAACCAGCCGCCGGCGGGTGCCGCCGCCCCGGAAAACGCCGCTGGCGGTGGTACGCCAGCCGGTGCCATTGCCCCGGGCCAGCCGCTGGTCGATGCCAACGGCCAGCAGATCATGGACCCGGCCACCGGCCAGCCGATGCTCGCGCCATATCCGTCCGACAAGCGTCAGCAGAGCACCAAGAACTTCGAGCTGGACCGCTCCATCAGCCATACCCGCCAGCAGCAAGGTCGCCTGACCCGCCTGTCGGTGGCCGTGGTGGTGGACGACCAGGTCAAGGTCGATGCCAATGGCGAGACCACTCGCGCGCCCTGGGGCGCCGAGGACCTGTCGCGCTTCACTCGCCTGGTGCAGGATGCGGTCGGCTTCGACGCCAGCCGTGGCGACAGCGTGACCGTGATGAACGTGCCGTTCTCCGCCGACCGCGGTGAAGTGCTCGCCGACATTCCGTTCTACTCGCAGCCGTGGTTCTGGGACATCATCAAGCAAGTGCTGGGCGTAGTGTTCATCCTGGTGCTGGTGTTCGGCGTGCTGCGCCCTGTGCTCAACAACATCACCGGTGGCGGCAAGAGTGCGGCCACCGACAGCGACATGGAACTGGGCGGCATGATCGGCCTGGACGGCGAGCTCGGCAACGACCGCGTCAGCCTCGGCGGCCCGAGCAGTATCCTGTTGCCAAGCCCGAGCGAAGGCTACGAGGCGCAACTGAACGCAATCAAGGGCCTGGTGGCCGAAGACCCGGGCCGTGTCGCCCAGGTCGTGAAAGAGTGGATCAACGCCGATGAGTGACAACCGAGCCGTTACCGCCAAGCTGAGCCGCGTCGACAAGGCGGCGATTCTCCTGCTGTCTCTGGGCGAGACCGATGCAGCCCAGGTCCTGCGCCACATGGGGCCCAAGGAAGTGCAGCGGGTCGGCGTCGCCATGGCGCAGATGGGCAATGTGCACCGCGAGCAGGTCGAGCAGGTCATGAGCGAGTTCGTCGAGATCGTCGGCGACCAGACCAGCCTGGGCGTCGGCTCCGACGGCTATATCCGCAAGATGCTCAACCAGGCGCTCGGCGAGGACAAGGCCAACGGCCTGATCGACCGCATCCTGCTCGGTGGCAACACCAGCGGCCTGGACAGCCTGAAGTGGATGGAGCCGCGTGCCGTGGCCGATGTCATCCGCTATGAGCACCCGCAGATCCAGGCCATCGTGGTCGCCTACCTCGATCCCGACCAGGCCGGTGAAGTGTTGAGCAATTTCGACCACAAGGTGCGCCTGGACATCGTCCTGCGCGTTTCGTCGTTGAACACCGTGCAACCGGCGGCACTCAAGGAACTGAACCAGATCCTCGAGAAACAGTTCTCGGGCAACTCCAATGCCGCGCGCACCACCCTGGGTGGCATCAAGCGCGCTGCCGACATCATGAACTTCCTCGACAGTTCCGTGGAAGGCCAGCTGATGGATGCGATCCGCGATATCGACAGCGACCTGTCGGAGCAGATCGAAGACCTGATGTTCGTCTTCAACAACCTGGCCGACGTCGACGACCGTGGTATCCAGGCGCTGCTGCGCGAGGTGTCCTCGGACGTGCTGGTGGTGTCGCTCAAGGGCGCGGACGAGAAGGTCAAGGACAAGATCTTCAAGAACATGTCCAAGCGTGCTTCGGAACTGCTGCGCGACGACCTGGAGGCCAAGGGGCCGGTGCGGGTCAGCGATGTGGAGGCGGCGCAGAAGGAAATCCTCACCATCGCTCGACGCATGGCCGAGGCCGGCGAGATCGTGCTCGGTGGCAAGGGTGCCGAGGAAATGATCTAAGCGATTTCGCGCACCGTGCTGACTGGCGCTGACCCTGTGGGCGCGGGCTTGCCCGCGACGGCGCCAGGCCAGGCAACGCGTTGCCCCTGCTGACGCATTCGCGGGCAAGCCCGCTCCCACGGGGATCGCGTTGGCCGAACATGGTTTCGAGAACATGACAGCATGTCCACCAAAGAACATCCCAGCGACCTGATCCGCGCCCGCGACCTCGAGGGTGTCGATGTGTGGGCACTGCCCAGCTTCGATCCGCAACCCGAGTTCGAGCCTGAGCCTGAACCCGAGGTGGTCGAGGAAGTCGAGGAAGTGCCGCTGGAGGAAGTCCAGCCGTTGACCCTCGAAGAGCTCGAGGCGATCCGTCAGGAGGCCTACAACGAAGGCTTCGCCACTGGCGAGCGCGAGGGTTTCCACAGCACGCAGCTCAAGGTGCGCCAGGAAGCCGAGGAGGCACTGACGGCCAAGCTGGCAGGCCTGGAGCAACTGATGGCGAACCTGCTCGAGCCCATTGCCGAGCAGGACACCCAGATCGAGAAGTCCCTCGTGCACCTGGTCGTCCATGTCGCCCGTCAGGTGATCGGCCGCGAGCTGCGTAGCGACTCCGGGCAGATCACCCATGTGCTGCGTGAGGCCCTCAAGTTGCTGCCAATGGGCGCCGACAATATTCGCATCCACCTCAATCCCCAGGACTTCGAGCTGGCCAAGGCCTTGCGCGAGCGTCACGAGGAGAGCTGGAAGCTGCTCGAAGACGAGTCCTTGCTGCCGGGTGGTTGCCGCATCGAGACGGCCCACAGCCGCATCGATGCCACCATGGAAACCCGCATGGAGAAGGCCGTGGCGCAACTGTTCGAGCAGTCCCACGATCAATCCCTGCATCCGGCGGCACCGGATCTGTCCATTGAGCTGGATGCGCCCGATGCGCCTTGATCGCACCAGTTTCGCCAAGCGCTTGAGTGGTTATGCCGAGGCGGTGAGCCTGCCCGAGCAGCCGGTGGTCGAGGGGCGCCTGCTGCGTATGGTCGGCCTTACCCTCGAAGCCGAAGGCTTGCGCGGGGCGGTAGGCAGCCGCTGCATGGTGATCAACGACGACAGCTACCACCCGGTGCAGGTCGAGGCCGAGGTGATGGGCTTTGCCGGCAGCAAGGTCTTCCTCATGCCGGTCGGCAGTATCGCCGGTATCGCCCCGGGGGCGCGGGTGGTGCCGCTGGATGACAGCGGCCGCCTGCCGATGGGCATGAGCATGCTTGGGCGGGTGCTCGATGGCGCTGGCCGTGCCCTCGATGGCAAGGGCGGGATGAAGGCCGAGGACTGGGTGCCGCTGGATGGTCCGGTGATCAACCCGCTCAACCGCGATCCGATCAGTCAGCCGCTCGACGTGGGCATCCGCAGCATCAACGGCCTGTTGACCGTCGGTCGCGGCCAGCGCCTGGGCCTGTTCGCCGGTACCGGTGTCGGTAAGTCGGTGCTGCTGGGCATGATGACCCGCTTCACCAAGGCCGACATCATCGTCGTCGGGCTGATCGGCGAGCGGGGCCGCGAGGTGAAGGAGTTCATCGAGCACATCCTCGGCGAAGAAGGGCTCAAGCGTTCGGTGGTGGTCGCCTCACCGGCCGACGATGCGCCGCTGATGCGCCTGCGCGCAGCCATGTATTGCACGCGCATCGCCGAGTATTTCCGCGACAAGGGCAAGAATGTCCTGCTGTTGATGGATTCGCTGACCCGTTTTGCCCAGGCGCAGCGGGAAATCGCCCTGGCCATCGGCGAGCCGCCCGCCACCCGTGGCTACCCGCCGTCGGTGTTCGCCAAGTTGCCCAAGCTGGTCGAACGCGCGGGCAATGGCGAGGCCGGCGGGGGTTCGATCACCGCGTTCTATACCGTGCTTTCCGAGGGTGATGACCAGCAGGATCCGATCGCCGACTCGGCGCGTGGCGTGCTGGACGGTCACTTCGTGCTGTCCCGGCGTCTGGCCGAGGAAGGGCATTATCCGGCGATCGACATCGAGGCCTCGATCAGCCGGGTCATGCCGCAGGTGGTGGATCCCGACCATCTGCGCCAGGCGCAGAAATTCAAGCAACTGTGGTCGCGTTTGTCGCAGAGTCGCGACCTGATCAGCGTCGGTGCCTACGTGGCCGGTGGCGATCCGGAAACCGACCTGGCCATTGCCTTGCAGTCCAAGCTGGTGGCGTTCTTGCGCCAAGGGCTGGACGAGAGTGTCGGCATGGCCGAGAGCGGCGAGCAGTTGGGCGCGGTGTTCGCCCCGCCGGCGGGCGGCTGATAGGCCATGGCCCTGCCCAGTCGTGCCGCGCGCCTGTCGCCGGTGGTGGAGATGGCCGAGGAGGCCGAGCGCAAGGCCGTCCAGCGCATGGGCCATTTCCAGCAATTGGTGGCCCAGGCCCAGGCCAAGCTCGCCGAGCTTGAGCGTTTTCGCGAGGACTACCAGTTGCAGTGGATCAACCGCGGCAGCCAGGGCGTTGGCGGCAGCTGGTTGGTCAACTACCAGCGCTTTCTGGGGCAGTTGGAAACGGCCATGACCCAGCAGCGTCAGAGCCTGACCTGGCACCAGAACAACCTCAAGAACGCCCGTGATGCCTGGCAACAGGCCTATGCCCGGGTCGAGGGCCTGCGCAAGCTGGTGCAGCGATACCTGGACGAGGCTCGTCGGGCAGAAGACAAGCGCGAGCAGAAGTTGCTCGACGAGCTATCGCAGCGGTTGCCGCGGCAGAATCATTTCTAGCTCGACGTTGCTTCAACCCGCTGCGCTTGCGGCCTGGCTGGGCGACTGCTAAACCTTCCTGAGTCGTAGCCATCTTCGAAGGAATCGCACGTATGGCAGTCGAATCTGATTTTTCACCGGACGAAAAGCAGTTGACGATCAAGGTCAAGGGCCATTTCGATTTTGGCAAGCATCAGGAATTTCGTGACGCCTACGAGCGCTTGGATCCGACCCCGAATTCGGTAGTGGTGGATCTCAAGGACGCGACGTATCTGGACAGCTCCGCGCTGGGCATGCTGCTGCTGTTGCGCGATCACGCCGGTGGCGAGCGCTCGGATATCAAAGTGATCAATACCAGTTCGGACGTGCGCAAGATTCTCGCCATTTCCAATTTCGAAAAACTGTTCGACGTCAGCTGAGCCGACCATGCCCGCCGAACAGGGATTGAGGGTGCTGATCGCCGAGGACGGTGCGGCGGATCGCTTGCTGCTCGCGCAGATCGTGCGGCGCCAGGGGCACGAGGTGGTCACTGCCGAAAATGGCGAGCAGGCCGTGGCACTGTTCGCCGAAGAGCGGCCGGACCTGGTGCTGCTCGATGCCTTGATGCCGGTGATGGATGGCTTCGAGGCGGCGCGACGGATCAAGGCCATGGCCGGTGAAGCGCTGGTGCCGATCATCTTCCTCACCTCGATGAACGAGGAGCAGGGGCTGGTGCGTTGCCTGGAGGCCGGCGGCGACGATTTCATGGCCAAACCCTACAGTGCGGTGATTCTGGCCGCCAAGATCGGCGCGATGGATCGCCTGCGCCGGCTGCAGGCCACGGTGCTGGAGCAGCGCGACGAACTGGCCCGTCACCACCATCACCTGCTTAACGAGCAGCGCGTGGCCAAAGCCGTGTTCGACAAGGTCGCCCATTCCGGTTGCCTGAGAAGCAGCAATATCCGCTACCTGCAGTCGCCCTACGCATTGTTCAACGGCGACCTGCTGCTGGCTGCGTTCACACCTTCGGGCGACATGCATGTACTGCTGGGTGATTTCACTGGACACGGCCTGCCGGCGGCTGTTGGGGCGATGCCCCTGGCCGAGGTGTTCTATGGCATGACCGCCAAGGGCTATGGCCTGGTCGAGACGCTGCGCGAGATGAACGCCAAGCTCAAGCGCATCCTGCCGGTGGACATGTTCTGTTGCGCGCTGCTGCTGAACCTGAGCTTCGAGCGTGGCACGGTCGAGGTGTGGAACGGCGGCATGCCCGATGGCTATCGCTTGTCGGCCGCCGGCGAGGTGCTGTCGGTGCTGCAATCGCGGCATTTGCCGCTGGGTATCCTTGCGCCCGAGCAGTTCGACGACCGCACCGACATACTGCCGCTGACGGCGGGGGAGCGAGTGTTCCTGCTCTCCGATGGCGTGGTCGATACCGGCGATGCAAAGGATCGATTGTTTGGCGTGGAGCGTTTGCGTGAGGTGTTGGCGGCCAACCGAGACCCTGGGCAGCTGTTCGATGAAGTGATGCAGGCACTGGAGCGTTTTGGCGGTGTGCCGCGAGACGATATCAGCTTGTGCGATATCCGCATGGCCGAGCCAGGTGGCCTGGCACCCGTGGCGCCGGTGTATTCCGACAGCGGTCGTTCCAGCCCACTGGACTGGTCGTTGTCCCTGGTGCTGCATGCCGACAGCCTGAAGCGGTTCAATCCGGTTCCCTATCTGTTGCAGTTTCTTCAGGAAATCCACGGTCTGCGCCCCAGCAGTGCGGTGTTGCACAGTGTGCTCGGTGAGCTTTACTCCAACGCACTGGAGCACGGAGTCTTGGGCCTGGACTCGCGGCTCAAGCAGGATGCCGCGGGATTTGCCGAGTACTACCGCGAGCGCGGCCGGCGTCTGACAGCTTTGTCCGAGGGCTTCGTGCGAATAGCGCTGAGAGTGGAACCGATGGCGGCAGGTGGGCGTCTCACAGTGGAAATCAGCGACAGTGGCACGGGTTTTGATATCGAGAAGGTGTTGGCACGCCCGGCGTCGGAAAAAGGTTTGAGTGGGCGTGGGCTGCATCTGGTACAGCGCTTGGGCGTCCGGGCTCAATGGCTCGACCAGGGGCGGCGGGCGCGGGTTGAGTTCGGCTGGTGAGCGGCCCCGGCGATTGAGGCATAATCAAGCTTGATCAAGGAGTGAGCAAGTGACAGACGAGCATATCGATCACAAGGTCCTGAGCGACCTGCGGGAGGTCATGGAAGATGGCTACCTGCAGTTGCTGGAAACCTTCCTGGAAGACTCCGTGCGTCGACTCAGCCTGTTGCACGAGGCCAAGGATGCCCACGAGCTGGGTATGGCCGCCCACAGCTTCAAGGGCAGCAGCAGCAACATGGGCGCAGTGGGCTTGGCAGGTCTGTGCCAACAGCTTGAGGAGCGTGTGCGGCAACAGCCTCTGTACGGCATCGAAGACCTGATCAATCAGATTGACCAGGAATTTGTCGAGGTCCAGCGCTTCTACCGCAGCGAGCGTGAGCGGGTTTCTGCAGGCTGATGGCAAAACTGGCGCGAGTTTTGCCTGTCTTCACCCAGATACTATTTCGGTTCACTGGCGTGGAGAGTTTCAATGCCTGTCGCATCCAATCCCTTGTTGCAAGCCGGCCTCGCCAATGCGAACTCGCGGGCGACCAGTTCCGCGACGGACAAAACCTCGCAGGCAGCAGGCAATCAGGGCGGCGGCTTCGATCAGTTGATGGCGCGCCAGCAGCGTGACACGACGCCGGTGCGCAACGACAAGGCCTCGCAACCTGCATTCAAGGATAAGCCTGACTTCAGCGCCGGCGGCAAAGTCGGCAATGACAAATCCCCGTCGGTTGCCGCCAATGGCAAGAATTTGCCAGCCAGCAGCAACAAGGCCGCGCCAACCAGTGACAAGAACACGTCGAGCGACAGCACCCAGCAGGCTGGTGGCGATGATCGACAGGTTTCCACGCCTGGCGACAGTGCGCAGTCAGGCAACTCGAACTCGCTGGATGCCAACCTGGTCGCAGGGCAGGTGACCGATGCCCTGGCGGGCGCGCAGCTGATCCAGGCTCAGGCCGAGGCTGTGGCGCCCGTGCTGCAGGCCGCGATCCAGCAGCCTGCAGCGCAGGCCGAACCCTTACCCCCTGCGCTCACCGAAGAGGCCGCCAGCGACAGCGACTTCGATCCCGAAGCCGATGCCTTGGCAAACATGCCGACACTGCGCCTGGCCCTGGAGCAGAACGCCCAGGCCAAAGGGACCACTTCGGCCCATTCGTCCACTGCGGGCGACAAGGCCGCGGCCCAGGATGACAGTGCCCAGGCCAACGTCAATACCTTGGCGAGCCTGGCGGTCAAGCCTGAGGGCGAATCCGAGCGCGGCCAATCACAGCCTGGCGAAAAAGGCTTCTCCGAGCTGTTGTCCAGTGGCCTGAGGGACGTCAAGCATGCTGACAGTGACACCCGTGTGGACGATTTCGCCAATCGCCTGGCCAACCTGACCCAGGCCGTCACACCCAAGACCGCGCACGCCGTGCCGCCGACCAACCCGCTGCACCAGCCGCTGGCGATGAACCAGGGCGCCTGGGCGGAGGGCCTGGTCAACCGGGTCATGTATCTGTCCAGCCAGAACCTCAAGTCGGCCGATATCCAGCTCGAACCTGCCGAGCTCGGCCGCCTGGACATTCGTGTCAATGTCGCGGCGGACCAGGCTACCCAGGTCACCTTCATCAGTGGTCACGCCGGCGTGCGCGATGCACTGGACAGCCAGCTGTACCGCCTGCGCGAACTGTTCGCCCAGCAGGGGCTGGCCCAGCCTGACGTCAACGTCGCCGATCAGTCGCGCCAGCAGCAACAGCAAGCCCAGCAGGGTGGGTCGAACCTGTCCGGTGTCGCAGCGCGTCGGGCCGGGGAGGCGGGGGAGGATGCCGAGCTGGCCGACGCTTCCCGGCCGGTGGAACAGCAGGTTGTGATCGGCGACAGTGCGGTCGATTACTACGCCTGATCGCTCGGGGGTTGCGTCTGACACCGGTGCGGGCTTTTGTGAGCAACTGTCTTGCTCAAAATCTAGAAGCCAGCCCAAATCCCTGTGGGAGCGGGCTTGCCCGCGAAAAATACACCGCGCTGCCTGGCACGGGCTACGCCCGTGTTCGCGGGCAAGCCCGCTCCTACCACCTCCTCAAGCCCCCTCGGCCAAATCTGGCATAACACTTGCTCAGCCACGTCATCCTTTCTTGAAACCCCGATGGACGACGGATTATTGGCATGGCGAAGAGCGACGCAGTCAAAGACCCCGCCACTAAAGGCAAACTGAAGATGATCCTGCTGCTGGTGCTGGCCTTGCTGCTGGCCGTGGGCCTGTCGGTGGGCGCCACCTGGTTCATCATGCACAAGAGCGAGCCTGCGCCTGCAGCCGATCCTGCCGTGGCCAGCGTCAAGCAAGCGGCGATCTACGAGCCCCTGGCGCCGGCCTTCGTGGTCAATTTCAACCAGAACGGCCGCCAGCGCTACATGCAGGTGAGTATCACCCTGCAGGGCCGCAACCAGGCTGACCTCGATGCGCTGAAGGTGCACATGCCGGTGATTCGCAACAATCTGGTGATGATGTTCTCCGGGCAAGGTTTCGACAGTCTGGCCAGCAGTGCCGTGGGCCAGGAAATGCTGCGCCAGAAGGCCACTGCGGTGGTCCAGGAAGTGGCGCAGAAGGAAGTCGGCAAGCCGGTCATCGACCAGTTGCTGTTCACCAATTTCGTATTGCAGTAGGAGCACACTCGATGGCCGTGCAGGACCTGCTGTCCCAGGATGAGATCGATGCCCTGCTGCATGGGGTCGACGATGGGCTGGTACAGACCGAGAGCGCTGCCGAGCCCGGTGGCGTCAAGAGCTACGACCTGACCAGCCAGGACCGGATCGTCCGCGGTCGCATGCCGACCCTGGAGATGATCAACGAGCGCTTCGCCCGTTACACCCGCATCAGCATGTTCAACCTGCTGCGTCGCTCCGCCGACGTGGCGGTGGGCGGTGTGCAGGTGATGAAGTTCGGCGAGTACGTGCATTCGCTGTACGTGCCGACCAGCCTCAACCTGGTCAAGATCAAGCCGCTGCGCGGCACCTCGCTGTTCATCCTCGACGCCAAGCTGGTGTTCAAGCTGGTGGACAACTTCTTCGGTGGCGACGGCCGTCACGCCAAGATCGAAGGCCGAGAGTTCACGCCGACCGAGCTGCGCGTGGTGCGCATGGTCCTGGACCAGTGCTTCGTCGACCTCAAGGAAGCCTGGCAAGCGATCATGCCGGTGAACTTCGAGTACATGAACTCCGAGGTCAACCCGGCCATGGCCAACATCGTCGGGCCCAGCGAGGCGGTGGTGGTCTCGACCTTCCACATCGAGCTCGATGGCGGCGGCGGCGACCTGCACGTGACCATGCCGTACTCGATGATCGAGCCGGTGCGCGAGATGCTCGATGCCGGTTTCCAGTCCGACCTGGACGATCAGGACGAGCGTTGGGTCAAGGCCCTGCGCGAGGACGTGCTGGACGTCAATGTGCCGCTCTCGGCCACCGTTGCCCGTCGTCAGCTCAAGCTGCGCGACATCCTGCACATGCAGCCGGGCGATGTGATTCCGGTAGAGCTGCCCGAACACCTGGTACTGCGCGCCAACGGCGTGCCGTCGTTCAAGGCGCGTCTGGGCTCGCACAAGGGCACCCTGTCGCTGCAGATCATCGACCCGATCGAGCGCCGCTGACGGCGAGCCGGTCGCACTAAGAATTGAAAGCCTGTCGAGGACTTTATGGCTAACGAAAACGAGATCACCTCCCCAGAGGAACAGGCCCTGGCCGATGAGTGGGCGGCAGCCCTGGAAGAAACCGGTGATGCGGGCCAGGCGGACATCGATGCGCTGCTGGCAGCCGACAGTGGCCGCTCCTCCGGCGCAGGTCGCCTGCCCATGGAAGAGTTCGCCAGTTCCCCGCGACCGAGCGAGAACGTCGGCCTGGAAGGTCCTAACCTGGACGTGATCCTGGACATTCCAGTGAGCATCTCCATGGAAGTGGGCGCCACGGAAATCAGCATTCGCAACCTGCTGCAACTGAACCAGGGTTCGGTCATCGAGCTCGATCGCCTGGCCGGCGAGCCCCTGGACGTACTGGTCAATGGCACGCTGATCGCCCATGGCGAAGTGGTGGTGGTCAACGAGAAGTTCGGCATCCGCCTGACCGACGTGATCAGCCCCAGCGAACGCATCAAGAAGCTGCGCTGAGTGAAGGGCCTGATACGCGGCGTCGCCGCCCTGGGCACATTGCTCGCCAGCGAGGTGGTGATCGCCGCGGCTGATCCCGCGCCGGTGCCGGCCAGCACGGCGACGCCGGGCGGCATGGGCGGGCAACTGGCGCAGATGGTCTTTGGCCTGCTCGTGGTGGTGGGCGCCATCTTCCTGCTCGCCTGGCTGTTGCGCCGCCTGCAGGTGGCGCAGCCGCGCGGCGGGCAGGTGATCGAGATCGTCGGCAGCCGTGCCCTCGGCCCGCGCGACCGCCTGCTGCTGGTGCAGGTGGGCAAGGAGCAGATCCTGATCGGCCACAGCCCTGGCAGCATCGAAGCATTGCACGTCATGGCCGAGCCCGTGGAAGTGCCTGCCGGCGCGCGCCAGGCGGCACCGGAATTCGCCCAGCGGCTGCTCGAGCTGATGGGCAAGGACCAGAAGGACAAGAAGTGATGAGCGGCGCGCTGCGCTTACTGTTGACCCTGGCGCTGCTTCTGGCCGCGCCCGTGGCCCTGGCCGCCGATCCGTTGTCGATCCCGGCCATCACCCTGTCCAATGGGCCGAACGGCCAGCAGGAATATTCGGTCAGCCTGCAGATCCTGCTGATCATGACGGCGCTGAGCTTCATTCCAGCGTTCGTCATCCTGATGACCAGCTTCACCCGCATCATCATCGTCTTCTCCATCCTGCGCCAGGCCCTGGGCCTGCAGCAGACACCGTCGAACCAGTTGCTCACCGGCATGGCCCTGTTCCTGACCATGTTCATCATGGCGCCGGTGTTCGATCGGGTGAATCGTGACGCCTTGCAGCCCTACCTGAACGAACAGATGACCGCCCAGCAGGCGATCGACAAGGCCCAGGGGCCGCTGAAGGACTTCATGCTGGCGCAGACCCGGCAAAGCGACCTGGACCTGTTCATGCGCCTGTCCAAGCGTACCGACATCGCCGGTCCCGACCAGGTGCCGCTGACCATTCTGGTGCCAGCCTTCGTCACCTCCGAGCTCAAGACCGCGTTCCAGATCGGTTTCATGATCTTCATCCCGTTCCTGATCATCGACATGGTGGTCGCCAGTGTGCTGATGGCGATGGGTATGATGATGCTGTCGCCGCTGATCATCTCGCTGCCGTTCAAGATCATGCTGTTCGTCCTGGTCGATGGCTGGGCGTTGATCATGGGTACGCTGGCCGGCAGTTTCGGCGGCGTCTGAGGCCGCTCAAGGAGAATTTTCGATGACCCCGGAAGTAGCCGTCGACCTATTTCGCGATGCGCTCTGGCTGACGGCCCTCATGGTGGCGGTGCTGGTGGTGCCCAGCCTGCTGGTCGGCCTGCTGGTGGCGATCTTCCAGGCGGCCACGCAGATCAACGAACAGACCCTGAGCTTCCTGCCGCGTCTGCTGGTGATGCTGATCACTCTGATCGTGGTCGGTCCGTGGCTGGTGCAGAAGTTCATGGAATACATGACCGGCCTGTACAGCGGCATTCCGCAGTTGATCGGATGATGAACCCATGCTCGAGCTGAGCGCCGCGCAGATCGGCACCTGGGTCGCCACTTTCATCCTGCCGCTGTTTCGCGTGGCAGCGGTGCTGATGACCATGCCGGTGTTCGGTACGCGCATGCTGCCGGCGCGGATCCGCCTGTACGTGGCGGTGGCGATCACCGTGGTGATCGTGCCGGGCCTGCCGCCGCTGCCCGAGTTCGAGCCGTTGAGCGTGCGCGGCGTGCTGCTGTGCGCCGAGCAGATCATCGTCGGTGCGCTGTTCGGGTTTTCGCTGCAGATGCTGTTCCAGGCCTTCGTCGTTGCCGGGCAGATCGTCGCGATCCAGCTGGGTATGGCGATGGCCTCGATGGTCGATCCGGCCAACGGCGTCAACGTGGCGGTGGTCGGGCAGTTCCTGACCATGCTGGTGAGTGTGCTGTTCCTGCTGATGAACGGCCACTTGGTGGTGATCGAGGTACTGACCGAAAGTTTCACCACGCTGCCGGTGGGCAATGCCCTGGTGGTCGCGCATTTCTGGGAGATCGCCGGGCGTCTGGGCTGGGTGCTGGGTGCGGGCCTGGTGTTGATCCTGCCGGTCATCGCAGCGCTGCTGGTGATCAACATTGCCTTCGGTGTGATGACCCGCGCCGCACCTCAGTTGAACATCTTCTCCATTGGTTTCCCGCTGACCCTGGTGCTGGGGCTGGCCATCTTCTGGGTCGGGCTTGCCGACATCCTCTCGCATTATCAGCAGCTGGCCAGCGAGGCCTTGCAGTGGCTGCGTGAACTGGCACGGGCGCCCTGAGCATGGCAGAGAGCGAGAGCGGTCAGGACAAGACAGAGGAACCCACCGAGAAGCGCAAGCGCGACGCACGGGAAAAGGGTGACATCGCCCGTTCCAAAGAGCTCAACACCTTTGCTGTGACCCTGGGCGGTGCCGGGGCCTTGCTGGCCTTTGGTGGGCACCTTGCCGAAACCCTGATGACGCTGATGCGCGTGAACTTCACCCTGTCGCGTGAAGTGATTGTCGACGAGCGGGCCATGGGCGCCTTCCTGATGGCCTCGGGCAAGATGGCCATCTGGGCCACCCAGCCGGTTCTGGTGCTGCTGTTCGTCGTATCGTTCGTGGCCCCGATCGCCCTGGGTGGCTTTCTGTTTTCCGGCTCCTTGCTGCAGCCCAAGTTCAGCCGGATGAACCCGCTGTCCGGGATCAAGCGCATGTTCTCGCTGAACTCGCTGACCGAACTGCTCAAGGCGGTGGCCAAGTTCTTCCTGGTGCTGGTGGTGGCGCTGGTGGTGCTGGCCAACGACCGCGAGGCGCTGATGGCGATTGCCAAGGAGCCGCTCGAGCAGGCGATCATCCACAGCGTGCAGGTGGTGGGCTGGAGCGCCTTGTGGATGGCGGCGGGTCTGCTGCTGATCGCCATCGTCGATGTGCCGTTCCAGCTCTGGCAGACGCACAAGAAGCTGAAGATGACCAAGCAGGAAGTGCGCGACGAATACAAGGATACCGAGGGCAAGCCAGAGGTGAAGCAGCGCATTCGCCAACTGCAGCGCGAGGCGTCGCAGCGCAGGATGATGGCGGCGGTGCCCGAGGCCGATGTGATCATCACCAACCCTACGCACTATGCCGTGGCGCTCAAGTACGACCCGGAGAAGGGCGGTGCGGCGCCGTTGCTGTTGGCCAAGGGCACTGACTTTTTGGCCTTGAAGATCCGCGAGATCGGCCAGGAGCACAAGGTGCAGATTCTCGAATCGCCGGCGTTGGCGCGGGCGATCTACTACTCGACCGAGCTCGAGCACGAGATTCCGGCCGGGCTGTACCTGGCGGTGGCGCAGGTGCTCGCTTACGTGTTCCAGATTCGCCAGTACCGTTCCGGCAAGGGCAAGCCGCCGGAGCCGTTGAAGAAAGATCTGCCGATTCCGCCGGACCTGCAGCGCGACAATTGATCCTGTGGGGTCGGGCTTGCCCGCGAAAAGACCACCGCGATGACCGCGAAAACACCGCAACAGAGCGCCTGGCCCCGCACCCAGGCAAAGTTGGAAAGCTTCTTGCAAAGCCACGCCCAAGCGCCGTCCAGGCGTCAAAGTTTTGCTTGAAGAGGATACCCGGTGGATCGCGCTCAGTTAATCAGCAACGCCCGTAACAACCTGGCCGGTCTCGGTCGGGGGAACCTGGGTGTGCCGCTGTTGCTGCTGGTGATGCTGGCAATGATGATGTTGCCCATCCCGCCGTTCCTGCTCGATGTGTTCTTCACCTTCAACATCGCGCTGTCGATCGTGGTCCTGCTGGTCTGCGTCTATGCCCTGCGCCCGCTGGACTTCGCCGCCTTCCCGACCATCCTGCTGGTGGCGACCTTGCTACGCCTGGCGCTCAACGTCGCCTCGACCCGCGTGGTCATGCTCCACGGCCAGGAGGGTCACGGTGCGGCGGGCAAGGTGATCCAGGCCTTCGGCGAAGTGGTGATCGGCGGCAACTATGTGGTCGGTGCGGTGGTGTTCGCCATCCTCATGATCATCAACTTCGTCGTGGTGACCAAGGGTGCCGGGCGTATCTCCGAGGTGAGCGCGCGCTTCACCCTCGACGCCATGCCCGGCAAGCAGATGGCGATCGACGCCGACCTCAACGCCGGCTTGATCGACCAGGCCCAGGCCAAGGCGCGTCGCGCCGAGGTGGCCCAGGAGGCCGAGTTCTACGGTTCGATGGACGGTGCCAGCAAGTTCGTGCGTGGCGACGCCATCGCCGGCCTGCTGATCCTGTTCATCAACCTTATCGGCGGCATGCTCATCGGCATGCTGCAGCATGGCATGACCTTCAGCGACGCCGGTAAGGTGTACGCTTTGTTGACCATCGGTGACGGTTTGGTGGCGCAGTTGCCCTCGCTGCTGCTGTCCACTGCGGCCGCGATCATGGTCACCCGCGCCTCGGGCTCCGAGGACATGGGCAAGCTGATCAACCGGCAGATGTTCGATTCGCCCAAGGCCCTGGCTGTTTCCGGCGCACTGATGGTGGTGATGGGGCTGGTGCCGGGGATGCCGCACATCGCCTTCCTCAGCCTCGGCCTGATGGCCGGTGGTGGCGCCTACCTGGTGTGGAAGAAACAACAGAAGGCCAAGCAGGTGGCTCTGCAGGAGGCTCAGCGCCAACAGGACCTGCTGCCATCGCCTCAGCGCGCCATGGAAACCAAGGAGCTGGGCTGGGACGACGTGACCCCGATCGACATGATTGGCCTGGAGGTCGGCTATCGCCTGATTCCGCTGGTCGACCGCAACCAGGGCGGCCAGTTGCTGGCGCGGATCAAGGGCGTGCGCAAGAAGCTCTCGCAGGACCTGGGTTTTCTCATGCCCACCGTACACATTCGCGACAACCTCGACCTGCAGCCCAGTGCCTATCGCCTGACGCTGATGGGGGTGATCCTGGCCGAGGCCGAGATCTACCCGGACCGCGAGCTTGCGATCAACCCTGGGCAGGTGTTCGGCACCCTCAATGGTATCGCCGCGCGCGACCCGGCCTTTGGCCTGGAGGCGGTGTGGATCGATGTGGCCCAGCGCGCCCAGGCGCAGTCCTTGGGGTACACGGTGGTCGATGCCAGCACCGTGGTCGCCACTCACCTCAACCAGATTCTGCAGAAGCACTGCCACGAGCTGATCGGCCATGAAGAGGTTCAGCAGTTGCTGCAGGTGCTGTCCAAGGCATCGCCGAAACTTGCCGAGGAATTGGTGCCGGGTGTCATTTCCTTGTCGGGGTTGCTCAAGGTCCTGCAGGCCCTGCTTGCCGAGCAGGTGCCCGTGCGTGACATCCGCAGCATTGCCGAGGCCATCGCCAACAATGCCGCCAAGAGTCAAGATACCGCCGCGTTGGTGGCTTCGGTGCGGGTCGGCTTGTCCCGCGCCATCGTGCAAAGCATTGTCGGCGTTGAGTCCGAGCTGCCTGTGATCACCCTTGAACCAAGGTTGGAACAGATCTTGCTCAATAGTTTGCAAAGGGCCGGGCAGGGTCAGGAAGACGGTGTTCTTCTTGAACCGAGCATGGCCGAGAAGTTGCAGCGTTCGCTGATCGAGGCGGCGCAGCGCCAGGAGATGCAAGGCCAGCCGGCCATCCTCCTGGTCGCCGGCCCGATCCGTGCCATGCTGTCGAGATTCGGTCGTCTGGCCGTGCCCAACCTGCATGTGCTGGCGTACCAGGAAATACCGGACAACAAGCAAGTCACCATCGTTGCCACCGTGGGCCCTAATGGCTGAGGTAGTGGGTTATGCAAGTTAAGCGTTTTTTCGCCGCCGATATGCGTCAGGCCATGAAACTGGTCCGTGATGAGCTTGGCGCCGATGCCGCGATCATCGGCAACCGGCGTATCGCCGGCGGTGTCGAACTGACGGCCGCGCTGGACTACAAGCTGTCCGCCCTGGCCCCACGCGTGCCGAATGTCGAGCTCGAGGACGAGCTGCGCAAGACCCATTCGCGCATCGCCACCGCCCAGGCCGAGCTGGACGGGCGTGGTGACGCCGAGCTCGGCAACCGGCAACTGTTTGCCGGCCTGTCGCTGACCGCGTCCGAGCCACTGGTCGAGCCGCATGTGGAAGCGCCGGTGCCTGCGCCGGCCCCGGCAGCTCCGGCGGTGGACAAGCGCGTATTCGATGCCATGCGTTCGGAGCTTTCGGGCCTGCGCGAGCTGCTCGAAGTGCAGCTCGGCTCGCTTGCCTGGGGCCAGTTGCAGGGCAGCAAGCCGCAGCAGGCCAACCTCTGGCGTCGCTTGCAGCGCCTGGGCCTGTCTGGCCCGATCGCCCGTGAACTGCTCGACCTGGCCGGTGAAATCGAAGACCCGCGCCAGGCCTGGCGCATGGTCCTGGCGCACCTGGCGCGCCTGATCGAGGTGCCTGAGGTCGAGCCGATCGAGGAGGGCGGGGTCATCGCCATGGTCGGCCCGGCCGGCATGGGCAAGACCACCACCCTGGCCAAGCTTGCGGCACGCTACGTGCTCAAGTACGGCTCGCAGCACCTGGCGCTGGTGAGCATGGACAGCTATCGCATCGGTGCCCAGGAGCAGCTCAAGACCCTCGGGCGCATCCTCAATGTGCCGGTGACCTATGTCGATCCGGGCCAGTCGCTGGCCCAGGCCCTGGAACCACTGCTGCGCAAGCGCGTGGTGCTGATCGATACCGCGGGCCTTCAGGCCAGCGATCCGGCCCTGCGCATGCAGCTCGAGTCGCTCGCCAGCCGCGGCATCGCCGCCAAGAACTACCTGGTACTGGCCACCACCAGCCAGAAGCAGGTGCTGACCGCCGCCTATCACAGCTACAAGCGCTGTGGCCTGGCCGGTTGCATCCTGACCAAGCTCGATGAAACGGGCAGCCTCGGCGAAGTGCTGAGCCTGGCCATCAGTCACGAACTGCCCGTGGCCTATCTCACCGATGGTCCGCGCATTCCGGACGACCTGCAGCTGCCGCGCAAGCACCAGTTGGTGAGCCGTGCGGTCAGCGTGCAGTTGCAGGAAGAGCCCAGCGAAGAGGCCATGGCCGACATGTTCGCTGATCTCTACCACAATCCCGATAAGCGGGCGGGTTGAAGATGAACGGCGCAGGGGGTCGACAGCGGCCCTTCAAGTGGGCGGGTCCCACGCGAGACAAGGTAAAGAACAGACATGGGTAGCATGCATCCCGTACAGGTGATCGCCGTCACCGGTGGCAAAGGTGGCGTCGGCAAGACCAACGTTTCAGTGAACCTGTCCCTGGCGCTGGCCGAACTCGGCCGCCGGGTCATGCTGCTGGACGCCGACCTGGGTCTGGCTAACGTCGACGTGCTGCTGGGGCTGACCCCCAAACGTACCCTGGCCGACGTCATCGAAGGACGCTGCGAGCTGCGCGACGTGCTGCTGCAGGGGCCGGGCGGCGTACGCATCGTGCCGGCGGCTTCGGGCACCCAGAGCATGGTGCACCTGGCGCCGGCCCAGCATGCCGGGCTAATCCAGGCGTTCAGCGAGATCGGCGACAACCTCGACGTATTGGTGATCGACACCGCTGCGGGTATCGGTGACTCGGTGGTCAGTTTTGTCCGCGCCGCGCAGGAGGTGCTGCTGGTGGTGTGCGACGAGCCTACCTCGATCACCGATGCCTACGCCCTGATCAAGTTGCTCAACCGCGATTACGGCATGAATCGCTTCCGCGTCCTGGCCAACATGGCGCAGAGCCCGCAGGAAGGGCGCAACCTGTTTGCCAAGCTGACCAAGGTCACTGACCGCTTCCTCGACGTGGCCCTGCAGTACGTCGGCGCCGTGCCCTACGACGAGTGCGTGCGCAAGGCGGTGCAGAAGCAGCGCGCAGTGTACGAGGCCTTCCCGCGCTCCAAGTGCGCCCTGGCCTTCAAGGCCATTGCGCAGAAGGTCGACAGCTGGCCGCTGCCGGCCAACCCGCGTGGGCACCTGGAGTTCTTCGTCGAGCGCCTGGTGCAGCCTACCAGTGCGGGGCCGGTGCTATGAACGCGAGCGGATTCAAGATGTACAGCAAGGCGTCCAAGGACGCCCAGTACGAGCTGGTCGAGCGCTATGCCCCGCTGGTCAAGCGCATCGCCTACCACCTGTTGGCGCGCCTGCCGGCCAACGTGCAGGTCGAGGACCTGATCCAGGCCGGCATGATCGGCCTGCTGGAAGTGGCCAACAAGTACGACGCCAGCAAAGGCGCGAGCTTCGAGACCTATGCCGGCATCCGCATCCGTGGCGCCATGCTCGACGAGGTGCGCAAGGGCGATTGGGCGCCGCGTTCGGTGCACCGCAACACGCGCATGGTCAGTGACGCGATTCGCGCCGTCGAAGCAAGAACCGGTCGTGACGCTAAAGATCACGAGGTTGCTGCCGAACTCCAATTGGGTCTCGACGATTATTACGGGATTCTGAACGATACCTTGGGCAGCCGCCTGTTCAGTTTCGACGACCTGCTGCAGGACGGCGAACACGAAGGGCTGCACGAGGACGGTGCCAGCGGCCAGGTCGAGCCGTGGCGGGATCTGGAAGACGAACGCTTCCAGGCCGCACTGACCGACGCGATCGCCAACCTGCCGGAGCGCGAGCGCCTGGTCCTGGCGCTGTACTACGACGAAGAGTTGAACCTCAAGGAAATCGGGGAAGTGCTGGGGGTCAGCGAGTCGCGTGTCAGCCAGTTGCACAGCCAGTGCGCAGCGCGTCTGCGCAGCCGGTTGGGTGAATGGCGGGCACGGTGAACCCGGGTTCGATGCAGTCGTTTTACGTGGTGCCGAATTGATTGAGCGCGCGCTTGCCAGACGAGCGCGTTTAAGACTGCTTGGAGGTCTAATTGAACAAAGATATGAAAATCCTCATCGTTGACGACTTCTCGACGATGCGGCGGATCATCAAGAACCTGTTGCGTGATCTGGGCTTCACCAACACCGACGAGGCCGACGATGGCACCACGGCCCTGCCGATGCTCGAAAGCGGTCATTACGACTTCCTGGTGACCGACTGGAACATGCCCGGCATGTCCGGTATCGACCTGCTGCGCAAGGTACGTGCCCACGACCGTCTCAAGGGCATGCCGGTGCTGATGGTGACCGCCGAGGCCAAGCGCGACCAGATCATCGAAGCGGCCCAGGCCGGCGTCAACGGCTACGTGGTCAAGCCTTTCACCGCGCAGGTACTCAAAGAAAAGATCGAGAAGATCTTCGAACGCGTCAACGGCTGAGCCATGTCTGGGGGCGCTATGGAATCAAGAAACGATTCTCTGGGGGAGTTCGAGTCGACCCTGAAGAAGCACGCCGAGCAGCTGGTGCAAAGCCTGGAGCGCGGCCAGTTCGGCGAGGCGGTGCAGCTGATCCACCAGCTCAACCAGACCCGTGACCGTGGCCTTTACCAGGAGGTCGGCAAGCTCACCCGCGAGCTGCACAGCGCCATCGTCAGTTTCCAGATCGATCCGCGCATGCCGCAGGCCGAGGAAGTGTCGCAGATCACCGACGCCACCGAACGGCTGTCCTACGTGGTCCGGCTGACCGAGAACGCGGCCAATCGCACCATGGACCTGGTCGAACAGAGCACGCCGGTGCTCAACGACCTGGCGAGCGAGGCCCAGACCTTGTCCGTCGACTGGCAGCGCTTCATGCGTCGCGAGGTGGCGGCGCCGGAGTTTCGTGAGCTGGTCAAGCGCGTCGACAGTTTCCTGACGCACAGCGCCGAAGGTAACCGCAAGGTGGCCGGCCACCTCAACGATATTCTCCTGGCTCAGGACTATCAGGACCTGACCGGGCAGGTGATCAAGCGGGTGACCGCACTGGTCACCGAAGTCGAAAGCAATCTGCTCAAGCTCGTGTTGATGGCCAGTCAAGTCGACCGCTTTGCCGGTATCGAACATGACCACGATCAATTGCGTGCTGAAAAAGATGAAGAAAAACATCCAACTCGGGGTGAAGGTCCGCAGATTCATGCCGATAAGCGTGAAGACGTCGTGTCCGGTCAGGACGATGTCGATGATCTGCTGTCCAGCCTGGGTTTTTAGGGAGCACGTTTAATGAGCTTCGGCGCCGATGAAGAAATCCTTCAGGATTTCCTGGTAGAAGCCGGCGAAATCCTCGAGCAACTGTCCGAGCAACTGGTCGAGCTGGAAAGCCGACCTGACGATGCGGATTTGCTCAATGCGATCTTTCGCGGTTTTCACACTGTAAAAGGGGGCGCCGGCTTCCTTCAGCTCAATGAGTTGGTGGAGTGCTGCCACATTGCCGAGAACGTCTTCGACATCCTGCGCAAGGGAGAGCGCAGGGTCGATGCCGAACTGATGGATGTGGTGCTCGAAGCGCTGGATACGGTCAACAGCATGTTTGGCCAGGTTCGCGAGCGCAGCGACATCACCCCGGCCACGCCAGAGCTGCTCGCCGCGCTGTCGCGCCTGGCCGAACCGGCCAGCGCCGATGCCGTGGCACCGGTTGTCGTGGCCGCGGCCGTCGTCGAGGCACCGGCTGCCGAGGCGGACATCACCGATACCGAATTCGAACAACTGCTCGATTCCCTCGACGCGGTCAAGGCCCAGGCCGAGGCGGCCGAGCAGTCGCAGGGCGAAGCCGTTTCCGGCAGCGCTGACGAGATCACCGACGCCGAGTTCGAATCGCTGCTCGACCAGTTGCATGGCAAGGGTCAGTTCTCGCCGGAAGTCGCGGCGAGCGAGCCGGAGGCTGCAGTCGCGGCGCCGGCCGGTGACGAGATCACCGACGAAGAGTTCGAGGCGCTGCTCGACCAGTTGCACGGCAAGGGCGCTTTTGCCGCCGATGCACTGCCGAGCGTCGAAGCCACCGCCAGCACTGCCACTGCACCGGCGGCCGAACCTGTCGGCGACCATATCACCGACAACGAGTTCGAGGCCCTGCTGGACCAACTGCATGGCAAGGGCAAGTTCAGTGGCGATGCCGTTGCGGCTGAAGCGCCTGCCGTTGCCGTGGCGGCCGCACCTGCTGCCAAGGCTGAAAACAAGCCCGTCGCCAAACCGGCGCCTGCACCCGCGCCAGCCGCCAAGCCTGCCGCCGCTGCGGCCCCGGCACGCGCTGCAGCCCCGGCTGCCGACAAGCACGGCGCCAGCGAGGCGGAAACCACGGTGCGGGTCGATACCGCGCGCCTGGATGAAATCATGAACATGGTCGGCGAACTGGTGTTGGTGCGTAACCGCCTGGTGCGCCTGGGCCTGAACAGCGGCGACGAGGCCATGTCCAAGGCCGTGTCCAACCTGGACGTGGTCACCGCCGACCTGCAGACCGCGGTCATGAAGACCCGCATGCAGCCGATCAAGAAGGTCTTCGGCCGCTTCCCGCGCCTGGTGCGCGACCTGGCCCGCCAGCTCAAGAAAGAAATCAACCTGGAGCTGGTCGGCGAAGAGACCGACCTGGACAAGAACCTGGTCGAGGCCCTGGCCGACCCGCTGGTGCACTTGGTGCGCAACGCGGTCGACCATGGCGTCGAGACCCCCGAAGAGCGCGAGGCCTCCGGCAAGGCGCGCACCGGTCGGGTGGTCCTGTCGGCGGAGCAGGAGGGTGACCACATCCTGCTGTCGATCTCCGACGACGGCAAGGGCATGGACCCGAACGTCCTGCGCGCCAAGGCGGTCGAGAAGGGCCTGATGGACAAGGATGCAGCCGACCGCCTGAGCGAGTCGGATTGCTACAACCTGATCTTCGCCCCGGGCTTCTCGACCAAGACCGAGATTTCCGACGTGTCCGGCCGCGGTGTGGGCATGGATGTGGTGAAGACCAAGATTTCCCAGCTCAACGGCTCGATCAACATCTTCTCGGCCAAGGGCCAGGGCTCGAAGATCATCATCAAGGTGCCACTGACGCTGGCAATCATGCCGACGCTGATGGTGATGCTGGGCAACCAGGCGTTCGCGTTCCCGCTGGTCAACGTCAACGAGATCTTCCACCTCGACCTGTCGCGCACCAACGTGGTCGATGGCCAGGAAGTGGTGATCGTGCGCGACAAGGCGCTGCCGCTGTTCTACCTCAAGCGCTGGCTGGTCCAGGACCAGCAGCATGAGGAGCAGCTCGAAGGGCATGTGGTGATCCTGTCGGTCGGCACTCAGCGTATCGGCTTCGTGGTCGACCAGCTGGTGGGCCAGGAAGAGGTGGTGATCAAGCCGCTGGGCAAGATGCTGCAGGGCACCCCGGGCATGTCCGGCGCCACCATCACCGGTGACGGTCGTATCGCGCTGATCCTCGACGTCCCGAGCATGCTCAAGCGTTACGCCGCCCGGCGTATTTGATTTCGGCGGCGCGGCCTGGCGGTTGCGCCGCCTAATGGAGTGTTTATGGCAGTCAAGGTCCTGGTGGTGGATGATTCCGGTTTCTTCCGCCGCCGTGTCTCGGAAATCCTCTCGGCGGACCCGACCATCCAGGTGGTCGGCACCGCGACCAACGGCAAGGAAGCGATCGACCAGGCGCTGGCGCTCAAGCCTGATGTGATCACCATGGACTACGAGATGCCGATGATGGACGGCATTACCGCCGTGCGGCACATCATGCAGCGCTGCCCGACGCCGGTCCTGATGTTCTCTTCGCTTACCCACGAAGGCGCGCGTGTCACCCTCGATGCGCTGGACGCAGGGGCGGTCGATTACCTGCCGAAGAACTTCGAGGATATTTCGCGCAATCCCGAGAAGGTCAAGCAGATGCTGTGCGAGAAGGTCCACACCATCTCGCGCAGCAATCGCCGTTTCAGCAGTTTCGCCAGTCACGCGCCAAGCCCGGTTGCCAGTGCCGCGCCCAGCACCAGCCATGCTCCGACCAGCACCCTGGGCAGCACTGCCCCGGTTCGTGCTGCGGCACCGGTGCGCGCCGCTGCCAGCCATTCGCCGACGCCCAAGCGCAAGCCCTACAAGCTGGTGGCGATCGGGACCTCCACAGGTGGCCCGGTGGCCCTGCAGCGGGTGCTGACGCAACTGCCCGCCAGCTTCCCGGCACCCATCGTGCTGATCCAGCACATGCCGGCGGCGTTCACCAAGGCCTTTGCCGAGCGCCTCGACAAGCTGTGCAAGATCAGCGTCAAGGAGGCCGAGGACGGTGATGTGCTGCGTCCAGGCCTTGCACTGCTGGCCCCGGGTGGCAAGCAGATGATGGTCGATGGCCGTGGCACGGTGAAGATCCTGCCGGGTGACGAACGCCTGAACTACAAGCCCTGCGTGGACATCACCTTCGGCTCGGCGGCCAAGACCTACGGTGACAAGGTGCTTTCGGTCGTGCTGACCGGCATGGGCGCCGACGGACGCGAAGGTGCTCGCCTGCTCAAGCAGGGCGGCAGCACCGTATGGGCCCAGGACGAGGCGAGCTGCGTGATCTACGGCATGCCCATGGCCATCGTCAAGGCCAACCTGGCTGACGCCGTGTACAGCCTGGACGAGATCGGCAAGCACCTGGTAGAGGCCTGTGTCTGATGGATGTTCTCAGCGTTATCGGCCTGATCCTGGCGTTCGTCGCCATCGTCGGTGGCAACTTCCTCGAAGGCGGGCATGTCGGCGCGCTGCTCAACGGCCCGGCCGGGCTGATCGTGATCGGCGGCACCCTGGCCGCAGCGCTGCTGCAGTCGCCGCTGTCGGCGTTCAAGCGTGCGTTGCAGATCCTGCGCTGGATCTTCTTCCCGCCACGGGTCGATCTGGCCGGCGGTATCGACCGTGTCGTCAACTGGAGCCTGACCGCGCGCAAGGAAGGCCTGCTGGGGCTGGAGGGCGTCGCCGATGCCGAACCGGACCCGTACGCACGCAAAGGTTTGCAGCTGCTGGTCGATGGCGCTGAGCCTGAGTCGATCCGCAGCATTCTGGAGGTCGATTTCCTCACCCAGGAGAGCCGTGACATCCAGGCGGCCAAGGTCTTCGAGAGCATGGGCGGCTACGCGCCGACCATCGGCATCATCGGTGCGGTGATGGGCTTGATCCATGTGATGGGCAACCTGGCAGACCCGTCGCAACTGGGTAACGGCATTGCCGTGGCCTTCGTCGCCACCATCTATGGTGTGGCCAGTGCCAACCTGATCCTGCTGCCGGTGGCCAACAAGCTCAAGGCCATCGTCATGCGCCAGTCGCGTTATCGCGAGATGCTGCTCGAGGGGCTGCTGTCGATCGCCGAAGGCGAGAACCCACGCTCGATCGAGCTGAAGCTGCAAGGCTTCATGGAGTAAGCCATGCGTCGTCGTCGCCATACCGAGGAGCACGAGAACCACGAGCGCTGGCTGGTCTCGTACGCTGACTTCATCACCTTGCTGTTCGCCTTTTTCGTGGTGATGTACTCGATCTCCTCGATCAACGAGGGCAAGTACAAGGTCATTTCCCAGGCGCTGATCGGGGTGTTCAACGACCCCGAGCGCAGCCTCAAGCCGATCCCGATCGGCGATGAACGTCCGCTGACGATCAAGCCGGCAGAACCCTTGATCAAGGACAGTGACCAGGTCGATGCGGGCCTGGGGCAGACCAGCGTCGATCCGCTCAAGACCATCACCGACCAGGTGGACGATGCCTTCGGCGACCTGATCAAGTCGAACCAGATGACCGTGCGTGGCAATGAGTTGTGGGTGGAGATCGAACTCAACTCGGCCTTGTTGTTCGGCAGCGGCGACGCCATGCCCAGCGATATCGCCTTCGAGATCATCGAGAAGGTGGCCAGGATTCTCAAACCCTTCGCCAACCCGGTGCATGTCGAAGGCTTCACCGACAATCTGCCGATCCGTACCGCCCAGTACCCGACCAACTGGGAACTGTCCTCGGCGCGGGCCGCGAGCATCGTGCGGCTGCTGGCGATGGAAGGGGTGAACCCGGCGCGCATGGCCTCGGTGGGTTACGGCGAGTATCAGCCGGTCGCCAGCAACGATACCGCTGACGGCCGGGCGCGCAACCGCCGGGTCGTGCTGGTGATTTCGCGCAACCTCGAGGTGCGCCGCAGCCTGACTGGCTCCGGCAGTGCCAATGCCACCCCGGACGCGGCGTTGCGCCGTGCTGGCACACAAAGTGCACCAGCTACGCCAGCCACGACGGTCGGGAGCAATCCCGTCAAATCTCCGTCACCGAATCTATAAAACCGTTCCCGGCGGGACATTTCGCCCATGCTGGGAGGAAGCAACGCACGATGAGAGTCTGGGCAGTAGCCAATCAAAAAGGTGGCGTCGGCAAGACCACCACTACCATCGCCCTGGCCGGCCTGCTGGCCGAGGCGGGCAAGCGCGTGGTCGTCGTCGACCTCGACCCGCACGGCTCGATGACCAGCTATTTCGGGCACAATCCCGACGCTCTGGAGCACAGCTGCTACGACCTGTTCCTGCACAAGGGCGTGGTGCCCGAAGGGCTGCCGGGGCAATTGCTGCTGCCGACCAGCCATGAGCGCATTTCGCTGCTGCCTTCAAGCACTGCACTGGCGGTGCTGGAGCGCCAGTCGCCGGGCCAGAATGGCCTGGGCCTGGTAATCGCCAAGAGTCTGGCGCAGCTGTGGCAGGATTTCGACTTTGCCCTGATCGACAGCCCGCCCTTGCTGGGCGTACTGATGGTCAACGCCCTGGCGGCCAGCCAGCAGCTGGTGATCCCGGTGCAGACCGAGTTCCTCGCGGTCAAGGGCCTGGAGCGCATGGTCGGCACCCTGGCGATGATCAACCGTTCACGCAAGCAGGCACTGCCCTTCCAGATCGTCCCGACCTTGTTCGACCGCCGTACCCAGGCCTCGCTCGGCACGCTCAAAGTGCTGCGCGACACCTACGGCGAGCAGGTCTGGCAAGGTTATATTCCGGTCGATACGCGCCTGCGCGATGCCAGCCGCAACGGTGTCACACCCTCGCAGTTCGACGGCAAGAGCCGCGGTGTGACCGCCTACCGGGCGCTGCTCAAGCACCTGCTGACGTACCGCAACGCATTGCAGGTGGCCTGATGAACCGCGCTCCGCAGATCACCAGCAAGCCGCAACTCGCCCTGCAGTCCTACCTCGACGGTCTGTTGCAGGAAGCCACTGAACCGGCCTCGGTGCCCGAGGCGCCGCTGCCGGTTGCGCAGGCAGAGGCACCTGAGCCCAGCGACGAATTCGCCGCGGCCGTGCGCGAAGAGCAGGCCCGTGATGCGCGCCGCGAACCCGCTCCGGTGGTAGCGCTCAAGCCGTTCGCCGAGCCTGTGGCCAATGTACTGCCCACGGTGTTGCCGCCGGTGCAGCCGGTGGTCAGCGTGGTCGACGACCAGGTGCTGGCCGAGGCGGCCATCCCGGTGCTGACCGAAGCACAGGCCATCGAGCCGGTCGCACCGCTGGTCGAAGTTCACCTGCCGGCGCCTGCTGCACCGGTTCCACCGGCCACCGCCGATGGTCGTCCGGCCTGGGCAGCGGAGCCTTTCGAATGCCTGCTGTTCGACGTGGCCGGGCTGACCCTGGCGGTGCCGCTGGTGTGCCTGGGCTCGATCTACAGCCTGGCCGGCCAGGAGCTCACGCCGCTGTTCGGCCAACCGGACTGGTTCCTCGGCATCCTCAGTTGCCAGGCCGGCAACCTGAAGGTGCTGGACACCGCGCGTTGGGTCATGCCAGACCGCTACCGTGACGATTTCCGTCAAGGCCTGCAGTACGTGATTTCCGTGCAGGGCTACGAGTGGGGGCTGGCGGTGCATCAGGTCAGCCGCTCGCTGCGCCTGGATCCGGCCGAGATCAAGTGGCGCAGCCAGCGTGGCCAGCGCCCGTGGTTGGCCGGTACGGTGATCGAACACATGTGTGCCTTGCTCGACGTTGCCGAGCTGGCCGAATTGATCGCCAGCGGTGCGGTCAAGCAGATGAATACCAAACACAACTGAATCGGCGCCGCAGCTGCCGCGGCGACAACGAGCACACCGCCAACGGCGGATTGAGAGGGCTAGGGGAATGAAAAAGTCGTCTGCACAGGGTTCCGAAGATCCGATCCTGCAGTGGGTCACCTTCCGTCTGGACAACGAGTCCTACGGCATCAACGTCATGCAGGTGCAGGAAGTCCTGCGCTATACCGAGATCGCTCCGGTGCCGGGTGCGCCGAGCTATGTGCTCGGTATCATCAACCTGCGCGGCAACGTGGTCACCGTGATCGACACCCGTCAGCGTTTCGGCCTGATGCCGTCCGATGTCACCGACAATACCCGTATCGTGATCATCGAGGCGGACAAACAGGTCGTCGGCATCCTGGTCGACAGCGTGGCCGAAGTGGTCTATCTGCGCCAGTCGGAGATCGAGACGGCGCCGAATGTCGGTAACGAAGAGTCGGCCAAGTTCATCCAGGGCGTCTGCAACAAGAACGGCGAGCTGCTGATCCTGGTCGAGCTGGACAAGATGATGACCGAGGAAGAGTGGTCGGAGCTGGAGAACATCTGAGGTGATCTTCGAGGCTGCGGTAATCCTTCTGGCGCTGCTGTGGGCGCTGAGCCTGTGGTTTTTCCTCAACTACAGCAAGCGCCAGCGCGAGATGGCCAGCCAGCAGGCCCAGGGCGATGCGCTACGTGACCAGCGCATCAAGGACCTGGCCAAACGTCTGGATGATTACCAGAACGTCACCGTGCGCATGGGCGAGGCCATTCACGAACTGCGCGCGGCGGTCTCGCCGCTGCCTGATAGGCTGCTGCAACTGGAGCAGCGCGATCCCAACAATGTCACCTTCTCCCAGGCCGCCAAGCTGGTGGGGATGGGCGCGAGCGTTTCCGAACTCACCGAAAGCTGCGGGCTGACCCAGGCGGAGGCTGAGTTGATGAGCAAGTTGCATCGTCGGGAATAACGGTAAAACAAGGCGATCAATCGATCGCCTTGTTTCATTTCACGTTCGTGCCCACGAGTTGCTGCCTCCCACCTTCGCCACACGACCCAGTGGCAGCAGTTCGTCGGTCAGTTTCTGAGCCTGCGGCAGGTCGACGAACAGGTACGAGTTGACCCGCGGGATACCGCACAAGTTGTTGATCTGGCGCAAGGTTGCCAATCCCGGCAGGCGTTGGTCGACGACTTGGGTGAGCAGGGCGGGGCCGGTGAGCTCGCTCAACTGCTGGGCGTAGCGGTAAAAGCCGAGAGGGTCTTCGGCCACGCTGGGTTTGCTGTCGTAGAAATCGGGGCGGGCCAGGTAGCGGGTGTGCATCTCTTCGCTGATCGCTTCCAGCGTCGGGTTGCCCGGATGGCTGCCGATCAAGCTGTTGTTGAAGAGGCAGTTCATGCCCATCTTTTCGTTGGACATCGCAGGTGCCAGCAACAGGCCGTCGGGGGTGGTGCGCAGCTCGACTTGATCGACGGCTGGTGCAGGCTTGCCATCGACGATCTCGCCAGGCGTGAATAGCGTATCGTCCACGTCAATGTATACGCCACCTTCGTGATAGAGCATCTGGTAGCGCAGCACATCTGCGGCCGAGGCATAGTTGCGCGCCACGCCGCCATTGCCGTCGAGGGCCGCCTGGTACTGCGCGTGGTACTTGCTCTGGCTGAAGCTGCGGAAGAACGCTTGCTCTTCCAGCGGCAGAACCTGTACGCCGGGAGCTTGTTCGTTGAGCAGGCGCAGATTTTCCTCGAAGGCCGCAGGGGACGCATTGGACAGGAACAGGCGTAGCCGATATTCGCTGTTCTGCAGGTGGCTGGCGTTGTTGGCCAGGTTGTGAATCAGGTCCTGGTCCATCACGTTGCCGCCGACCCATAGTGAAGAGAAGGTCTTGGGAATGGGCAGGCGATTCTCGGCAAGGGTCGGAAGTTGCACCGGCAAGGGAAGGTCGATACCCAGTGCGCGCAAGGTGCTGGTGCGCATGGCGTCGGTGACCTCGCGCGGACCTTCGACGGGCTCCAGGTCTTTGCTGTGGGGCAGGGCAACATGGCGGATCGGTTCAATGCTGTTCTCATCGCCTTCGATGATGAAGGCATTCTTTTCCATGTCATAGATCATGCGCACGTTGTAGCCGCCTATGCTGGCGTCCAGGTCGTCCAGCGAACCGTCGTACTTGGGGACGCGGATCACCGAGTCGGCGACGGTCTGATCGGCCCCCGGCAGTGGCGTGACCGAGCTGTGGTTGTGGAAGTAGGGGGCGGCATCCAGTTCCGGCAGGCGTGGCGGGGTGATCGGGCTCAGTGGGTAGCCGATCTGCTCGTTCAGGCGCCGAGGAGGGACGAAGCTTTCGCTCTTGACCTCGAACAAGGTCGTGCTCTTGGCCACACCCTGGGCAACCAGCGGCAGGGCATTGAACAGGCCCCAGGCAAGGTTGCTAACGCCTGCTTGCTGGTCCTGAAGATGCTTGCCGTTGATGACCTGGTCCAGGCCCAACCCTGCCTGTGCCAGCCCGCCGATGGCGATCAAAGGTGCCAGTCCGGGAACCACCAGGGTCAGGGGGGCGACCAGGTTCAGGGTGGTGTTCAGATAGCCTTGCCACCTTTTCTTCGTCACCTCGCTGTCGCTGGTGATGAGGAAGTCCGCATCGTCGTAGGTACGCTGGCGTTGGCGCTTGGCCAGGGCCTGGAACAGGTCGCCCTTGATCTTGGGATTGTACTTGCCGGGTCGGTAGTTGACGTAGGTCCGTGGCGGCCAGGTTCCGTCGTCGTTGAAAAAACCATGCTCCGGTGGCAGGTTGTGTCTGGCGGGGTAGGCGCCAAGCCCTTCCAGGGCAGTGTCCAGACCGCTGAAATCAATGCCCTGAGGGCCATCGGCGAGGCGGAAGTGGCGCTTGAGTGCGTTACGTTTACCGGCGTCCTTGCACTGTTCGCCGATCCAGTCCTTCATCGCCTCTTCGCTGGCGAATTCAAGCAGCGGCGAGCTGTTGCCAGGCATGTACAGCACGGTGAGGTCGCTTGCCACATCATTGATGTACAACAGGTCGGTGGAAGCATAGCCATAGATGCTCAGGGTGCTCAGGCGCAGCCTGCCGCGCGGTAGCAACTTGGCTGCGCGCCAGATCAGCCGCCTTGCCGGATCGCTTAGGCTGCCTTCGCTGACCTGCTTGTTGCAGGCGGCGATGAAGTTGAGCTTGCAGGATTGGCCATAGGTTTGCAGATGGGCGGCCCAATAGGTGTCGAGCAATGCCTTGTACTGCGTGTGGTAATCCAGGGCCTCGATATGGCTTTGCAGGGTTTCGGCGGAGATTGTCAGCAGCGTCGTGGAGTCGAAGCGCGAATCATCGGTGCGGCGGAACAGGCCATTGAAGACGCGGTACCAGTCACCGTTGTGGCCAATCGGTGGAGAAGGCAAGGTGTCGACGATGCGGATCTTGCCTGCAGGCAAGGTTCCGGCCCATGGGTGTTCGAACAGCGCGTCGAACACATTGTTGTTTGACTCACCCTGCCAATTCATCAGCACCGCTTCGATCAGACTGACGCGCTGGATCACCTGCGCCAGGGGTATGCCGGAACCTGGTTCACGGACATGCAGGGTCACGACCTCGATCTGATCGGGCGCCAGTTGCACGCCTTGGGCGCGCAGCCAGGTCTGTATGCTGCGGCCGACTTCATGGTCGGGACGCGGAAGGTTAGCCAGATGGTCGCGTACGTACTGCACGCCGGCGGGGTTGATTCGAGTCGAAAGCATGACATCACCTTTTGGGCAGGGGGAGACCCAGCGTGGCGCTTTCGTGGCGACGGCAGTGTTAGATATCTGCGACCCTGCCTGTGGACGGGCATGCCATCCGCAGGTGGGCAGCGCTTTGGCGCCAACGGTTGCAGGGCGAGGGCCTCGCTGGCTTCTTCCACGGGCTGCAGCATCTGGCCAAAGGTGACGAAGCCTGGCCGACCGTAGCTGAACAGTGCATCGGGCCGGAAACGGGCGTTGCCCAGCAATGGCAGCGCATTGAACAGACCAAAGGCTTGCGCCGTCACGCCAGCGGCCTTGTCCGCGAGCGTGTTGCCGTTGCTTGCCTTGTCCAGCCCCAGGCCGAACTGGGCCAGCCCTCCTGCGGCCAGCAGCGGGGTGAGTGCTGGAACCACCATGGCCACGGGGGCGAGCAGGGTCATGGCGGCATTGAGGTAGCTGCTCCAGCGCGCCTTGTCGATCTGGTGATTGCTGACGATCTGGCTGTCGGCATCGGCGTATGACCTTTGCTGCTGGCGCTTGCCAAGTTCATCGAACAGCGGTTCGGTAATGGGCGGGGTGTTAGATACTGCTGGCGTCGGGAAGGGGCAGGTGCGGTCCGGGGGTGATATCGCGCTCGCCTGGGGGCGTGTCGTCGAAATTCGCCGGTAGTTTGCCGCGCAACTGCCAGGCGAAGGCGATGATCTCGGCGATGGTCAGGTACAGGGCCTCGGGGATCTGTTCGCCCAGTTCCAGCCGGGCCAGCAGGCGCACCAGTTCGGCGTTTTCGTAGATCGGCACTTCATGTTCGCGGGCCAGGGCGAGAATCGCCTCGGCCAGTTCATCCTCGCCTTTGGCGCTCAAGGTCGGTGCCTGTGCACCGTCGTAACTCAGGGCGATGGCCTGGCGAGGGGCTTTGTTGTTCATGCGGTTTCGTCCACCCAGCGTTGTTCCAGTCGTGTGCGCGGGCCTTGCGGCGGGGTGCCGGGGTGACAGGCAAGGTCACCCACATCGAGGCCACGGGCGAGCAGGCGTGCGCGCAGGCTGCCGAGCTGGCTGTCGATCAGTTGTGCGGTCTGTGGACGCTCGGCCCACAGCTGGCCGCTGAGGCGGCCCTGGCTCAGTTGTGCCTGTACTTGCAGCGGGCCCAGTGGTGGCAGGTCGAAGGCCAGTTCGATGCGCCACAGCGACTGCAGCGGATCACGCTGCTCGCGCTGCGGGTCGGCCTGCTGCTGTGGGGTGTCCTCGCGTTGCAGCTTGGCCTGCAGCGGGATGAACTCCTGGCCGTGGCGCAAGGGGATCTCGGTTTGCCAGGTGGTCTGCTGGTTGCCGCTCTCGGTGGTGCCGGTCTGCTGCAGGCTGGCCAGTTGATGGCTTTGTACGCGCGAGATGGCGGCGGCGGCCAGGCGCAGCAATTGCTGCAGGTCGCCTTTTTCTTCCAGGCTCTGCAGCAGTCGCGAGGGCAGGGGGAAGGCACCAGGTTGAGGGCGGCTGCTGACCTGGTCGAGCATGCCCAGGGCACTGCGGGCCATGCCCGGCAGGACCTGAGCCAGGGCGGTGGCGGCCAGGGCCGGGTTGAAGGTCGGGTTGCTCGGAACACCTGGCAGGATCTGCGCCACCAGGCGCACCAGTTGTGCCTTGAGGTCCGGCGTGACAGCGGCGCCCAGCCCGCCGAGCAGCTTGGCTTCGAGAAACGCACCGCTGTTGTTCAGCGCCTGGGCGATGCTCTTGGCATCGCCCAGTTGCGTAGGGTCAGGCAGGCTGGCCAGCAGGCGTGCCGCCGTGGCACTCAGCTCGCTGTTGCCGGCAGGGGCACTGGCGATCTGCTGCAAGGCATTGAGCAAGGTTGGCAGCGAAGCCTGGCGGCTTTGTTGGGTCAGCAGCTGTTGGGCGATGGTCAGTTGATCCTGACGGCCACTCAGGGGTACGAAGCGCAGCGACTGGTCGCCTTGCACCAGCGCGCTGAGCAGGCTGCCGACCGCCAACGGGCGTGGGCTGTCGAGGGTCAGGGTGGCGCCGGCCTGGCTGCTGTTGAGCAGGCTCACCAATGAGCGGAACGCTGTGGCGCCCGGCAGCGCCTGGCTGGTCAGGACCTTGCCCTGCAGCAGGGTGCCGATCGGTATCTTGCCGGTGTCGAGCTGCGTGAGGGTAGCGATGTTGCTGGCGCTGGCCTGCTGCAAGACGACCGCCAGGCGGTTGCCGTCGGCTTGGCCGAGGGTGATCTGGCTGCCGGGGGGCAGCGGCTGGTTGGCGCTGGCCTGCACCTGGGCCTGGTTGCCGTTGGGCAGGCTCAGGCGCAACAGCATCATGAAGTCCTGGCCCACCTGGCGCAGGTTCAGCACTTCGGCCTGGGCAGTCTGGCCCGGGGGGATCAGGCCGGGTTGCGGTTGACTCAGGCGCAGCAGCTCACCGGTCAGGCTGGCCTTGGCCACCTGCGCCGCGAATGCGCTTTGTGCGCCGAGACTATTGATTTCCGTCATGATTGTATACAACCTGTCGAGCCAGCCCTCTTGGCAGCGGGGTGGCACATGTAATAATGCCGGGCGCGCTGCCACTGCCAGTATAACGGCCAGGGGCGGGGCGACTTGAGACAAGGGTGTTGATCTGCGGTGTTTCATTCGCGGGCAAGCCCGCTCCCACAGGGCCTCTGTGGGGGTGGGATTGCCCGCGAAGAAGGCGCCACCGCTCGACACGCCACGAACAGCATAAGGCGAAACCGTGACCCTCCACCTCCAAGCCGCGAACCTTGCCTGCGAGCGCGACTGGCGACTGCTCTTCGAGCACCTGGACTTCGAACTGCGCCCCGGCGACATGCTGCAGGTCAGCGGCCCCAATGGCAGCGGCAAGACCAGCCTGCTGCGCCTGCTGGCCGGGTTGATGCAGCCGACTGCCGGGCAGATCCTGCTTGACGGCCGTGCGCTGGGCGACCAGCGCCATGCCCTGGCCAGCATCCTGCTTTGGATTGGGCATGCTGCCGGGATCAAGGAACTGCTGACGGCCGAAGAGAACCTTGCCTGGCTCTGTGCCCTGCATCGCCCCGCGACCCGCGAGGGCATCTGGACGGCACTCGAGGCAGTCGGCCTGCGCGGGTTCGAGGACGTGCCTTGTCACACGCTCTCGGCCGGCCAGCAGCGCCGTGTCGCCCTGGCCCGCCTGTACCTGGACTGCCCGCCGCTGTGGATCCTCGACGAACCCTTCACCGCCCTCGACAAACAAGGGGTGGCCCAGCTCGAAGCGCACCTGGCCGCGCACTGCGAGCAGGGGGGCACGGTGGTGCTGACCACCCATCACAACCTCGAGCGCAGGCCGTCGGGCTACCGCGAACTCAACCTGGGGCAGTGGGCGGCATGAGCGTATTCCTTCTGTTGCTGCGCCGCGAAGCACGCCTGTTGTTCCGTCGCCCGGCGGAGTTGGCCAACCCGCTGGTGTTCTTTGCCATCGTCGTGGCGCTGTTCCCGCTGGCGGTCGGCCCCGAGACACAATTGTTGCAAACCTTGTCGCCGGGACTGGTCTGGGTCGCGGCCTTGCTGGCGGTATTGCTGTCGCTGGACGGCCTGTTCCGCAGCGATTTCGAGGACGGTTCGCTGGAGCAATGGGTGCTGTCACCGCATCCACTGCCATTGCTGGTGCTGGCCAAGGTGCTGGCGCATTGGACCTTTTCCGGGCTGGCGCTGGTATTGTTGGCGCCACTGCTGGCGCTGATGCTGGGGCTGCCGGTCGCCTGCCTGCCGGTGCTGCTAGGCTCGCTGCTGCTCGGCACCCCGGTGCTGAGCTTGCTGGGAGCGGTGGGGGCGGCGCTGACGGTCGGGCTCAAGCGCGGTGGTTTGCTGCTGGCGTTGCTGATTCTGCCGTTGTATATCCCTGTATTGATCCTGGGCAGTGGTGCATTGCAGGCGGCGTTGCAGAATATGCCCGCGACCGGACACCTGCTCTGGCTGGCCAGCCTGACCGCCCTGGCCGTGACATTGGCACCCTTTGCGATAGCGGCCGGCCTGAAGATCAGCGTCGGCGAATAACGAGTCCCGGGCACCGAAGCCCGGCAAAGACCCTGGATGTACCCTGATGAAAATGAGCTGGACGTGGTTCCACAAACTGGGTTCCCCAAAATGGTTCTATGCCATCAGCGGGCGCATGCTGCCGTGGCTGACCATCGCTGCCGTGCTCCTGTTGCTGGTGGGCATCGCCTGGGGCCTCGCTTTCGCGCCACAGGACTACCAGCAGGGCAACAGTTTCCGGATCATCTACATCCACGTGCCGGCGGCGATGTTGGCGCAGTCCTGCTATGTGCTGCTGGCCGTTGCCGGTGTGGTGGGGCTGGTGTGGAAGATGAAGCTGGCCGACGTCGCCCTGCAGTGCGCCGCTCCCATCGGCGCCTGGATGACCGCAGTGGCGCTGGTCACCGGGGCCATCTGGGGCAAGCCGACCTGGGGTAGCTGGTGGGTGTGGGACGCGCGCCTGACCTCGATGCTGATCCTGCTGTTCCTGTACTTCGGCATCATCGCCCTGGGCCAGGCCATCAGTAACCGCGACAGCGCCGCCAAGGCGTGCGCGGTGCTGGCCATCGTCGGCGTGGTCAACATCCCGATCATCAAGTACTCGGTGGAGTGGTGGAACACCCTGCACCAGGGCGCCACCTTCACCCTCACCGAAAAGCCGGCCATGCCTGCCGAGATGTGGCTGCCGCTGTTGCTGACGGTGCTGGGCTTCTACTGCTTCTTCGGCGCCGTGCTGCTGCTGCGCATGCGTCTTGAAGTGCTCAAGCGCGAAGCGCGTGCCAGTTGGGTGCGCGACGAAGTGCTGAACAGCCTGGGCCGGGAGACCGTGCGATGAGTTTCGCCTCTTTCAGTGATTTCCTCGCCATGGGCCATCACGGCCTGTACGTGTGGTCGGCCTATGGCATTTGCCTGACGGTACTGGCAATCAATGTCGCCCTGCCGCTGCAGGCCCGCCGCCGCTACCTGCAAGAAGAGGCGCGCCGTCTGCGCCGGGAGAACCACCAGTGAATCCGCAGCGCAAGAAACGCCTGTTGCTCATCCTCGGCCTGCTGCTCGGCGTCGCCGTGGCCCTGGGCTTTGCCTTGAGCGCCCTGCAGCAGAACATCAACCTGTTCTACACCCCTACCCAGATCGCCAATGGCGAGGCGCCGCAGGACACACGCATTCGCGCCGGCGGCTTGGTCGAGAAGGGCTCGGTGCAGCGCTCGGCCGACTCGCTCGACGTACGCTTCGTGGTCACCGACTTCAACAAGTCGGTGCCGATCACCTACCGCGGTATCCTTCCGGACCTGTTCCGCGAAGGGCAGGGCATCGTTGCCCTGGGCAAGCTCAACGCCGAGGGTGTGGTGGTGGCTGACGAAGTGCTGGCCAAGCACGACGAGAAGTACATGCCGCCCGAGGTGACCAAGGCGCTCAAGGAAAGCGGCCAGGCCGCCACTGCCGGCGAGGTCAAGCCATGAACGCTGCCCTGGTGATCCCCGAGCTTGGCCAGTTGGCGATGATCCTGGCGATCTGTTTTGCCGTGGTGCAGGCCAGCGTGCCGCTGCTCGGTGCCTGGCGCGGCGACCGCCTCTGGATGGGCCTGGCGCGCCCCGCGGCCTGGGGCCAGTTCGCCTTCCTCGCCTTTGCCTTCGCCTGCCTGACCCATGCCTTCATGACCGACAACTTCTCGGTCGCCTATGTCGCCCACAACTCCAACACCGCACTGCCCTGGTACTACAAGTTCAGCGCCGTGTGGGGTGCCCACGAAGGCTCGCTGCTGCTCTGGGCGTTGATCCTGGGGGGCTGGACCTTCGCCGTATCGGTGTTCTCGCGCCAGTTGCCGCAGGTGATGCTGGCGCGGGTGCTGGCGGTGATGGGCATGATCAGCACAGGTTTCCTGTCGTTCCTGATCATCACCTCCAATCCCTTCACCCGCCTGCTGCCGCAGGTGCCCACCGACGGTCGCGACCTCAATCCGCTGCTGCAGGACTTCGGCCTGATCGTCCATCCGCCGATGCTGTACATGGGCTACGTGGGTTTCTCTGTGGCATTCGCCTTCGCCATCGCGGCGCTGCTCGGTGGCCGCCTGGATGCGGCCTGGGCACGCTGGTCGCGGCCCTGGACCATTGTCGCCTGGGCCTTCCTCGGCATCGGCATCACCCTCGGCTCCTGGTGGGCCTACTATGAGCTGGGCTGGGGCGGCTGGTGGTTCTGGGATCCGGTGGAAAATGCCTCGTTCATGCCATGGCTGGTCGGTACTGCGCTGATCCATTCGCTGGCGGTGACCGAAAAGCGCGGGGTGTTCAAGAGCTGGACCGTGCTGCTGGCCATCGCGGCATTCTCGCTGAGCCTGCTGGGTACCTTCCTGGTGCGTTCCGGGGTACTGACCTCGGTGCACGCCTTCGCCGCCGACCCGTCGCGCGGTGTGTTCATCCTGATCTTCCTGCTGTTCGTGGTCGGCGGCTCGCTGACCCTGTTCGCCCTGCGCGCTCCGGTGGTCAAGAGCCACGTGGGCTTTGGCCTGTGGTCGCGCGAGACGCTGCTGCTGGCCAACAACCTGGTGCTGGTGGTGGCCGCCTCGATGATCCTGCTGGGCACGCTCTACCCGCTGGTGCTCGACGCCCTGACCGGCGCCAAGCTGTCGGTCGGCCCACCTTACTTCGATGCGTTGTTCCTGCCGTTGATGGCGCTGCTGATGGTGGTGCTGGCAATCGGTGTACTGGTGCGCTGGAAGGATACGCCTGGCAAATGGCTGTTCGGCATGCTGACGCCGGTGCTGATCGGCAGCGCGATCCTGGCGCCGGTCGCCGGGCTGATCGTCGACGACTTCGACTGGCCGGCGCTCAGCGTCTTCGCCCTGGCCGCCTGGGTGGTGCTCGGCGGTGTGCGCGACATCCTCGACAAGACCCGTCACAAAGGCCTGCTCAAGGGCCTGCGCGGCCTGCACCGCAGCTACTGGGGCATGCACCTGGCCCACCTGGGGCTGGTGGTGTGTGCCCTGGGCGTGGTGTTGTCGAGCAACAACAGCGCCGAGCGCGACCTGCGCATGGCGCCGGGCGAAAGCGTCGAGCTGGGCGGTTATCACTTCCTGTTCGAGGGCGCCAAGCACTTCGAGGGGCCGAACTTCATTTCTGACAGGGGCACCATCCGTGTGTCGCGTGAGGGGCGTGAAGTGACGGTGTTGCACCCGGAAAAACGCCTGTACACCGTCCAGCAATCGATGATGACCGAGGCCGGTATCGATGCAGGCTTTACCCGCGACCTCTATGTCGCCCTGGGCGAGCCATTGGAGAACGGTGCCTGGGCAGTACGGGTACACATCAAGCCCTACGTGCGCTGGATCTGGCTGGGCGGCCTGCTGACCGCGCTGGGCGGTCTGCTCGCGGCGCTGGACCGGCGTTATCGGGTCAAGGTCACGGCGCGGGTGCGCGAAACATTGGGCCTGTCTGGAGCGGCGGCATGAAGCGTTGGATCATGGTAGTGCCATTGGCGGTGTTCCTGCTGATGGCCGTGTTTCTGTACAAGGGGCTGTTCCTCAAGCCCGACGAACTGCCGTCGGCGATGATCGGCAAGCCCTTCCCGGCATTTTCGCTGCAGAGCGTGCAGGGCGACCGGACCCTGACCCAGGCCGACCTGCAGGGACGGCCGGCGCTGGTCAACGTCTGGGGCACCTGGTGCCCGTCGTGCAAGGTCGAGCACCCTTATCTGAACCAACTGGCCGAGCAAGGCGTGGTGATCCACGGGATCAACTACAAGGATGACAACGCCGCCGCGCTCAAATGGCTGGCCGAATTCCACAACCCTTACCAGCTCGATATCCGCGACGAGCAGGGCACCCTGGGCCTGGACCTGGGAGTGTACGGCGCGCCGGAAACCTTCCTGATCGACGCCAAGGGCGTCATTCGCTACAAGCATGTCGGCGTGGTCGATGCCACGGTCTGGCGCGAGCAACTGGCGCCGCTGTACCAGGGGCTGGTCGATGAGGGGCAGCCATGAAGCGTTGGCTTGCCGCCGCCGTACTCGGCTTGAGCCTGGCCGGCATGGCCAGGGCGGCTATCGATACCTATCAGTTTCGCGACGATGCCGAGCGCGAGCGCTACCAGCAACTGACCAAGGAACTGCGCTGCCCCAAGTGCCAGAACCAGGACATTGCCGACTCCAATGCACCGATCGCCGCCGACCTGCGCCGGGAGATCTTCCGCATGCTCGGCGAAAACCAGAGCAACCAGCAGATCATCGACTTCATGGTCGATCGCTATGGCGACTTCGTACGCTACAAGCCAGCGCTGACGGCGCGTACCTGGCTGCTCTGGTTCGGCCCTGGCGTGTTGCTGGCTGGCGGCTTCGTGGTGCTGGCGGTGATCGTCCGTCGGCGCCGCAGCCCGGTGGCGCAAGGCACCTGCGAACTCTCCGTGGACGAACGCGAACGTCTCGCCAAACTGCTGGATAAAGAACAGACCCATGACTGAATTCTGGCTGAGTGCGGGCCTGCTGTTGCTCGCCGCCCTGGCTTTCCTGATGATCCCGATCCTGCGTGGCCGCCGCCAGCAGGCCGAAGAAGACCGCACCGCGCTCAACGTGGCCCTGTACCAGGAGCGGGTCGCCGAGTTGACTGCACAGCAGGAGGCCGGGGTGCTCGACGCCGGGCAACTGGCCAAGGGTCGCGACGAGGCGGCCCGTGAACTGCTGTCCGACACCGAAGGGAGCGAGGCGCCGCGTCAGGGGCATCTGGGCAAGACCCTGCCGCTGGTGGCTGCCGTGCTGGTACCGGTGATGGCGTTGGGGTTGTACCTGCATTTCGGCGCCGCCGACAAGGTCGAGCTGACCCGTGAGTTCGCCGACGCGCCGAAAACCATGCAGGAGATGACCACGCGCCTGGAGCGTGCCGTGCAGGCCCAGCCGGACTCTGCCGAGGGCCTGTATTTCCTGGGCCGCGCCTACATGGCCGACCAGCGTCCTGCCGATGCCGCCAAGGCCTTCGAACGTGCGGTCGCCCTGGCTGGTCGTGAGCCCGAGCTGCTCGGGCAGTGGGCCCAGGCGCAGTACTTCGCTGCCGACAAGCACTGGAGCCCACAACTGCAGAGCCTGACCGACGAAGCGCTCAAGGCCGACCCGAACGAGGTCACCAGCCTGGGGCTGCGCGGCATCGCTGCCTTCGAGGGCGAACGCTATCAGGAAGCGATCGACTACTGGCAGCGCCTGCTGGCGCAACTGCCCGAAGGCGATGCCTCGCGCGCCGCCCTGCAGGGTGGGATCGACCGCGCTGCCGACAAGCTCAAGGCTGACGGCGGCAAGCCGGTGCAGACTGCGAGCCTGACCGTGCGCGTCGAGCTGGCCGCAGCGCTCAAGGACAAGGTCAAGCCGGACGACACCGTGTTCATCTTCGCCCGCGCCAGCAACGGCCCGCCGATGCCGCTGGCGGCCAAGCGAGTGACGGTGGCGCAGTTGCCGATCGAAGTGCAGTTGTCGGATGCCGACGCGATGATGCCGCAGATGAAACTGTCGGACTTCGCTGAAGTCCAACTGGTTGCGCGCGTATCGCGTGCCGGCCAGCCGACCCAGGGCGAGTGGATCGGCCAGAGCGCGCCGCTGGCTACCCGTGGCCAGCCAACCCAGCAGCTGACCATCGACCGCCCCGACCGATAAGAGATTGCCGCCATGAACCGCAGCGTACGCCTGACCTTGATCACCCTGGCCCTGGGGCTTTCCGCCTGTACGGTGCATCAGCCAGGCGAGCGCGAGTCGCTGCCACCGATCGAGACCACCCCTCCACCGCACCAGGGGCCGGTGGTCAAGCCGCTGCCGGGCGGCCAGCCCGCACCGCAGCCTGGTGCGCCGTCCGGTATTCCCAAGCCGATGCCACGCACCTCCGCGAGCTTCGCGCCGCCGCCGGGCGGTGCCAGCCATTGGGATCCGAAGCTTGGCGTCTATGTGCTGGAGAAGCAGCCCAACACCTTCTATCGTCAGCGCACCTACTACCGTTATGACAAGGGCTGGAGCTGGTCGCTGAGCCCCAATGGCCCCTGGCAGGAGACTGACAGCAGCGGTGTGCCGGGTGGGTTGGGCAGGGCCTTCGCGCAGTAAGCATCCTTCATGCCTCTGTCGTGGGCGCGTCCCCGCGATAGAGGCCCTCGCAGTCTCCAACCGAACTGGCATAATCCCCCTCTGAATCGAACCGGAGGGTGGCATGAGCAAGACAGTCCTGGTACTGGTGGAAACCGTCGACGATTACCTGCCGCTGCTGGAGCAGGCCGGTTACCACCTGATTCGTGCCCCATCCGCGCAACGGCGTGCGCAAGCCATCGCCGAGCATGCCGAACAGATCGACGCTGTCCTCACCCGTGGCCCGCTGGGCCTGACCGGCGCGGAAATCCAGGCACTGCCCAAACTCGAAATCATCTGCGTGATCGGCGCAGGCTATGAGCAGGTCGACCTGGCCGCCGCCAAGACCCGTGGCATTACCGTCACCAACGGTGCTGGCGCCAACGCAGGCCCGGTCGCCGATCACGCCATGGCCCTGTTGCTGGCGATGTTGCGCGACATTCCCCGGGCTGATGCGAGCACCCGGCGCGGTGAATGGAACCGGGTCATCAGCCCGTCGGTGAGCGGCAAGCGCCTTGGCATCATCGGCCTTGGTGCCATCGGCCAGGCTATCGCCAAGCGTGCGGCGCAGGGCTTCGACATGAGCGTCAGCTACCACAGTCGAACGCCGCGTGCCGATGTGCCCTACACCTGGTACGACAGCCCGTTGCAACTGGCCCAGGCCGTGGACATCCTGGTGATCGCCACCCCGGGTGGTGCCGGTACCTTGCACCTGGTCGATGCCCCGGTGCTCGCGGCGCTGGGGGGCGAGGGGTATCTGGTCAATATCGCCCGCGCGAGCGTGGTCGATACCCAGGCGCTCGTGCAGGCATTGCAGGCGGGCATCATCGCTGGCGCCGCATTGGATGTCTTCGATGACGAGCCTGCCGTGCCCGAGGCACTCAAGGTGTTGGGCAATACCGTGCTGACCCCGCATGTCGCCGGCCAGTCGCCGGAAGCGGCGCGCGATACCGTTACCCTGGTGCTGCGCAATCTCCAGGCATTCTTCGCTGGCGAGCCGGTGCTCACGCCAGTACTGTCGTAACCCCCAGCTTTCGATCCCGCCTGACAAGGAGTGTGTGCATGCAACTTGAGATCTTCCAGGTCGATGCTTTTTCGGCCAAACCTTTTGGCGGCAACCCGGCGGCGGTGATCCCGCTGGAGAGCTGGCTGCCGGACGATGTGCTGCAGCGCATCGCCGAAGAGAACAACCTGTCCGAGACGGCCTACTTCGTGCGTAACGGCGAAGGCTATGACCTGCGCTGGTTCACCCCGGCCGTGGAGGTCGACCTGTGCGGCCACGCCACGCTGGCTTCGGCCTGGGTGTTGTTCGAGCAACTGGGCGAACAGGCCGAAGTGCTACGTTTCAATACCCGCAGTGGCGAGTTGCGGGTCAGGCGCGATGCTGATGGCCTGCTGGCCATGGACTTCCCGGCCAAGCAACCGGCGAAGGTAGATTTCCCCGATGGCCTGCTCAAGGCCTTGGGCCTGTCGAGCGCCCGCGCGCTGTACCGCTCGGATGACTTCGTGGTGGTAATCGACGACGCAGCCTTGATCGATCCGCTCAAGCCCGATTTCGTCGCGCTGTCGGCTTTCGATGTGCGTGGCATTGCCGTGACCGCGCCGGGCCGTGGCTTCGACTTCGTTACCCGCTGGTTTGGCCCACGCGTAGGGGTCAACGAGGATCCGGTGACCGGTTCGGCGCACACGACGCTGGCGCCTTACTGGTCCGAGCGCCTCGGCAAGCGCAGCCTCAGCTGCGAGCAGGGCGGGGTGCGCAAGGGGCAGTTGCAGTGCGAGGTGCCGGGGAATGGCCGGGTGATCATCAGCGGGCGTGGGGCACTGTATATGCGAGGGACAGTGTTCATCTGAGGCGAGGATGGCTTTGCGGGCCTCTTGTGCGGCGGTTCGCCGCTGCGACTTGCCCGCCAAAAGGTCTGTAGCTGCACCGCTATACTTTGCAGCTTCCCCACCCGTCAGGAGCCCCCCCATGTCTCACACCAAGCACGGCGCCTGCCTCTGCGGCGCCATCCGCCTGGCCGCCACGGTCGACAACCTCGAAGTCAACGCTTGCCACTGCAGCATGTGCCGCACCTGGGCCGGAGGCCCGATGCTCGCGGTGCACTGCTCCCAGCCGCCCCGTTTCGAAGGTGCTGATCCCAGTGTCTACCGTTCCTCGGAATGGGCCGAGCGGTGCTTTTGCGGGCAGTGTGGCACCCACCTCTATTACCGGCTGATCGACAAGAATGAGTACGCCTTGCCGGTCGGCCTGCTCAAAGGCGATGACTGGCAGTTCACGATGCAGATCTACGTTGAACAGCGCCCGAGCTGGTATTGCTTCTCCAATGAGACCCAAGACCTCACCGGCGAGCAGGTCATGCAGCTGTTCAGCTAAGCCTGTGTCGCAACAACTCGGCGAAGCCGTGGGACTTCATGCCGGACTGCCCCTACCTGGCTGGAGATGGCAGCCATCGTGAAGGTGATCGGTGGCGTCCGGTGGTCGATGTGCCAGCACAACGTCACTCCCGGACTTGCCAAACCTTTGCATTCCTGAGAAAAGGGCGGCCTCGAAATCTGCCGCAAGGAAATGACCGTGACTCAGGAACTGCACATCACCGAGATCCAGGAAGGCGAGGGCAAGGCCGTGGTCAAAGGCGCCCTGATCACCACCCAGTACACCGGCTGGCTGGCCGACGGCAGCGAGTTCGACTCGTCCTGGTCGCGCGGCAAGCCGTTCCAGTGCGTGATCGGCACCGGCCGGGTGATCAAGGGCTGGGACCAGGGGCTGATGGGCATGCGCGTGGGCGGCAAGCGCAGGCTGCAAGTACCTGCGCACCTGGGCTATGGCGAGCGCTCCGTGGGCAGCATTCCGCCGAACTCGGACCTGACCTTCGAGATCGAGCTGCTCGAGGTGCTGACGCGGGATGATTGATGTCCAGTTGTTGCGAGGGTGACGTAATTCGGCAACATCGATGGTCCAACATGGCTGCTGCCAGGGAGGGCCAGCATGGAAGAGCCCATCAGGCGGCCGGTGCCTTGCACCGCCGCCGGCAAGGATGGTGCACAGGCAAGGATGCTCCCCGTCCTTAGCCGAACGAGCCCTGCCATGAAGTGGATGCAATACCTGCGACGCCGTCACCTGTTTCTCGGTCTCACCCTCGCTGCGGTGCTGATACCGCTGACCCTCGATGTGGTGCAAAGCCGCGACCAGCACGGTGACGGAACCCAGACACTGGTGTTCCTGCGCCATGCCGAGAAGCCCGGCGAGGGGCTGGGACAACTGAACTGCCAGGGCCTCAACCGCGCCATCGACCTGGCCACGTTGCTGCCTGAGCGATTCGGCGCTGCCGATTACGTGTTCGCCGCCGACCCCGGCCGACATGTCGAGGAGGGCAGCGAGGATAAACGCTACAGCTACATCCGCCCGCTCATGACCATCAGCCCCAGCGCCATCCGCCTCGGGTTGCCGGTCAATATCGACTTCGGCGCCAACGACTATGACGACCTCGCCGAAGAACTGCTGCGCGCCAAGTACCGCAACGCCACGGTCTACACCGCGTGGTCCCACGGCTACCTGCCCGACCTGATCAACGCCGTGGCCGGGAAGGCTCTGGGCGAGAAGCGCGTCATCACCTCGGACTGGGACGGCGACGACTTCGACACCCTCTATGTGATCACCCTGACCTGGCATGACGGCAAGGCCACGATGCTCAGTCGCAACGTACGCCAGGAGCTCGATGGCGGATCCGAAGTTTGCCCGACTTGATTCAGATGTTTCTGACTCGCTCGCGGTATCCGGGCTGACTTATTTCCAGATGACGACAAGGCACTGTCCACGGGTTTCCGGAAATCCGATTTCGGGCGTGGGGAGTGCGAGGTTGCATGGAAATCGATCGAGCTTATCGGTTTATCGGTCATCGCGGCGTGACCTTCGATGTCATCGAGTTCACTGTCAGGGCCGATAACTGCTGCTGGCTCAATACGCTGCATATTCCGACAGCGGGCCGACATCAATATCGCGTGGTCGGCAAGGTGAAGGAGGTGTACGAACGGATGCAGGCCGGGCAGTTGCCCTGTGTGATGGCGGTGGTGGTTTCATTGCCGTTGACGCGCGAGCAGGGGGATGCTCTGAACTCACAGCGCTGGACAGTCGCTGCTCTGGTGTCGGCAGGGGGGGCTGCAGTCACCGGGACGTTCGCCCCGGCGTTGGTAGTTGGTGCGGCAAAGATGGGCACATTCGCTTTTGTCTCCGACCGTCTGCCAACGTTTCACGCGGGGGATGTCTTGGTATCAGTCGAGGCCAAGGTCCAGGGCGGTATTGGTCCGCAACGCAGTTCTACTTCCCTGTTACTGAAAGCTGGGGTTGACCATGTCGTTCGATGATCTGCTGCAGCCGATTTTGATCATGATCGTCTGGTGGACACTGGATCGCTGGACCGTATCACCCTGGCGCGGATGGGTAGGGCTGGCCCTTCTAGCGGGTGGCTTGGCCAGCTTTTTCTGGACCGAAATGTGGAGAGTTTTTGGTCACGAAATAATCATGTGGAAGTCAACCGCTGTATCTATCGGCATTTTTCTCATGCTGCGCAGCAACCGGCATGTCGACAAGTCGTAAGCATCACTGGGAGAGTGGGTCAGCTTGTGACAAGGCCGCCGCGCCTTCAGGATGACGATACGGCGGCCTCGAGCTGAATTTATCGTCCCAACCGCATCGGCCAGCCCACCACCTTCTTCACCCGTGGCGTCGCATAGGTGCGCACTTTCGACGTGCTCAACCCCAGTCGCACCAGCGATTCGGCGATGGTCACCGCCGCACTCACGCCATCGACCACCGGCACGCCGGTACGCTGGCGAATATGCTCGTCAAGCCCGGCCATGCCGCCGCAGCCCAGGCAGATCACCTCGGCCTTGTCGTCACGCACGGCGCGCTCGGCCTCTTCGACGATGGCCTCCACGGCGCGCTGCGGATCAGCTTCCAGTTCCAGCACCGCCAGGCCGCTGGCCCGTACCGAGGCGCAGCGGTCATACAGCCCTGACAGCTTCAGGCGATCCTCGATCAGCGGCACGGTGCGGTCCAGCGTGGTGACCACCGAATAGGCATGGCCCAGGTACATCGCGGTGCTGGCGGCGGCATCGGTGATGTCCACCACCGGGACATTGAGCAGCTCCTGCAAACCTTCGCGCCCATGCTCGCCATAGCCGGCCTGGATCACGGCGTCGTAGGGCTGGTCGTAGGCCAGCACCCGATCCATCACGGCGATGGCGGCCAGATAGCTCTCGAAGTTTCCCTCCACCGACTCCGCGCCGAACCAGGGCGTCAGCCCGACGATCTCGGTACCAGGCGCTGCAACGCTGCGTGCCTGTTCGGCGATGGCCTCGGTGATGGCTTCGGTGGTGTTGACGTTGGCGATCAGAATACGCATGAACGAATGTCCCTTGATCAATGGCTGCTGTGGTCGACGGCGATGGCTTCGCCGCTGACGTCGAGGTATTGGCGATTGCGCGGCGCGATGAGCAGGTAGAGTGCGGCCGCGGTCCCTGCGCCGATCAACCAGGAGAACGGCGCGACACTGTGGAAGTGCGGTACCAGTGCCAGGACGATGGCCAGCAGGGCCGATGGAATGAAGGCCGCGACCGCGCGCAGGTTGACGCCGCGGGAGTAGTGATAGGCACCGGCCGGGTTCTCGCTGTACAGCTCCGGCACGTTGATCCGGCCTTTGCGCAGCAGCCAGTAGTCGGACATGATCACCCCGTACAGCGGGCCGAGCAGGGCGCCCAGGCCAGACAGGAAGTACACGATCACCAGCGGGCTGTTGTACAGGTTCCATGGCAGGATCAGCACCGCCACGGTGGCGCTGATCAGCCCGGCACGACGGAAGTTCAGGTGGCGTGGCGCCAGGTTGCTGAGCACGAAGGCCGGGGCGACGAAGTTGGCCATGATGTTCACCGCGACGGTGACGATCAGGAAGGCCAGGCAACCCAGCACCAGGAACAGCGTGTTGGGGATGGTGGCGACGATCTGCGTCGGGCTGTCGATTACCTGGCCGTTGATCTGGAACTGTGCGCCACACAGCACCACAGTGATCACCGCAAATACCAGGATGTTCACCGGCAGGCCCCAGAAGTTGCCGACGCGGATGGTCCGCCGGCACGGCGAGGAACGGGCGAAATCGCAGAAGTTGAGCACCAGGGTGCCGTAGATTGCCAGCCACAGCGCGCCGCCGGCAAAGATGTTGCGCCACATCTCGTAGCCGGTCAGTGGATCGGCCACCGACCAGGCGATGCGCGCATCGTTCTTGAAGAACATCCAGGCGGCGAGGCTCGCCACGGTCAGCAGGATCACCGGCCCGGCGAAACCTTCGTAGCGGCGCACCATCTCCATGCCGTAGGCGAGGATCACCAGTTGCACGATCCAGATTGCCACGAAGCACACCCAACCCAGGCTCGATAGCCCGAGAATACTGTCGTGGTCATAGGCGGCAACCTGTGGCCACACGGCGGTGAGCAGCACGCGTAGCACCACCGAGGCCAGGTAGGTCTGGATGCCGAACCAGGCGATGGCGATCACCGCGCGGATCAGCGCAGGAATCTGTGCGCCATGGATACCAAAGGCGATGCGGCTCATGACCGGGAACGGCACGCCGGTCTTCTGGCCCATGTAGCCGGAGAGGTTCATGAAGAAGTACACCAGCACAGCACCGATCGCCAGGGAGACGAGAATCTGCCAGCCGCCAAGGCCCAGAGCGAACAGCCCCATGGCGAAGGAATAATTGGCGATGTTGTGCACGTCGTTGGTCCACAGCGCGAAGATGCTGTAGCCACCCCAGCGGCGGCCCTCGATGCGGGTGGGCGCCAGGTCCCGGTTGTGCAGACGTGGGCTCAGCTCGTACGGCCCGGCGGGATTTTCCAGCGTGGTGGCGGTGGGGCTGGTGCTGGCAACGGAAAGTTCAGGGGCAAGGTCGAGACTGCTACTCATTCCGGCGGCTCCTGATGCGCTAGGACTGCGATGAGGCGGGCTTGCGCACGGGCTCGCCTTCTCGTCTGTGCAGCATTGGCATCACTGGGTTCTGGGCGCTAGCGGCCTGCGGGGCAGGCGCTGCGTGTTCTTGTGTATTTATGTTTTGTTCAAGTTGTATACAAAACACAAGTTCACTCAAGCCAGTTCCATGCCAGAGAGGGCACAGTTTCTGAGTTGCTATTACTTTGACTTTCTCCTTTTTTTTTCTAACGTTATGAAAATAAAGAACTATAAGTTGACCATTTGATCAGTATTTATTTTGCATTCACTTATTAGTTGATTTTAGAGTCAATTTTTATCGGCTTTCCGGTGTAACGTGTTGGGGCATGTCCGTAACCAGTGCACACAAAAATGGCACTCTAGGTGACATTCTTGTGTACAAGTCTTGGGTCATGCCATCGGCGGCAGGCGCCGCTTGACCGGTGTCTTCTTGATGATCGCGGTGTTGGTCTCGGCGAGGGTGTTGAGCCGGTCAAGAAGGGTGTCCAGCTGTTCCATCGAGCGCACATGCAGGCGGGCGATGAAGCAGTCCTCGCCGGTAACCTTGTCGCATTCGGTGAACTCGGGAATGGCAACGATCTGCCGCTCGACTTCCTGCAATTGCCCCGGCAGCGGCCGGATTCGCACAATGGCCTGTAACTGGTAACCGAAACAGCGTGGGTCGATTTCCACGGTGTAGCCGCGCAGCACGCCGCGTTCTTCCAGGCGGCGCAGCCGCTCGCTGACGCTGGGGGCGGAGAGGCCGCTGATCTGCGCCAGGGCCTTGAGCGAGCGGCGCGAATCCTCCATCAGGGCATTGATCAGCAGTTGGTCGATATCGTCGGTCATACTTGCCTCGTGAGGTAAAAGTGTAAAACTGCCTTGATAGTAAAGGCGATTGGTGATTCTGGCCTTGTTTATCCGCTGGAGTGCCAATATCCGCGCCAGCATACTGTTGCCATCTTCGACAGGAGGCATGAGATGGACAGTTCGATTCGTCGCGGCTCACTGGAAATGGTTGCCGCCATGCTGATATCCGGCACCATCGGCTGGTTCGTGCTGGTGTCCGGGCAGCCGGTGCTGGATGTGGTGTTCTGGCGTTGTGTCCTGGGCGCTGGCACCTTGCTGCTGATCTGCGCGTTCATGGGCTTTCTCAAGCCCGGCATCCTGACCCGCACCACTTTTCTGCTGGCGGTGCTCAGCGGGGTCGCCATCGTTGGCAACTGGTTACTGCTGTTCGCCTCCTATTCACGGGCCTCGATCGCTATCGGCACCGCCGTGTACAACGTCCAGCCGTTCATGCTGGTGGGCCTGGCGGCGGTGTTTCTCGGTGAGCGGATCACCGCAGCCAAGCTGACCTGGCTGGGGCTGGCCTTTGTCGGCATGCTGGCGATCGTCAGCGCTCACGGGCAAGGGCAGGGCGGCGATGAGTACCTGCTGGGCATTGGGTTGGCATTGGGGGCGGCGTTGCTCTACGCCCTGGCGGCTTTGATCATCAAGCGCTTGAGCGGGACACCGCCGCACCTGATTGCCTTGATCCAGGTAAGCACCGGGGCACTGCTGCTGGCGCCTTGGGTCGGGTTCGGCGGTCTGCCGGCAGCGCCTGCCGCGCTGGGTAGCCTGGTGACACTGGGGGTGGTGCATACCGGGTTGATGTACGTGCTGCTGTACAGCGCCATCCAACGCCTGCCCACGGCGCTGACCGGCGCCCTGTCGTTCATCTACCCGATCGCCGCGATCCTGGTGGACTGGGTGGCGTTCGGTCATCGCTTGGCGCCGCTGCAGTGGTTGGGCGTGGCGCTGATCCTGCTGGCGGCGGCAGGGATGCAGCAGGGGTGGTGGTTCAGGTCGCGCAGGGCGGCCCCGGCCTGACAAAGCAGGTAGAATGACGGTTTTTCGCTATGCGGCCCGCCATGACCTCCCCGATTCACACCCTGGAGCAGCACCTGCTCACCGCCCTCGACCCCGCGCCTGTCGAAACCCGTCGTTTGTTCCACGGCCGTGGCCGCTGCTGGCCGGGCCTGGAGCAGATCACCGTCGACTGGCTCGACGGGGTGCTGCTGGTCGCGCTGTTCCGCGAGCCGCCCGATGGCCAGTTGGCCGAACTCGAGGCGATGCTGCGCGCCCTCGCCGAGCGCCCGCAATGGAGCGGCCAGGCGATCCTGCTGCAGCATCGCTACCTGCCCGACAGCCCGGGCCAGTGGCTGCTCGGCGAGCCCTGCCAGCAGCGCGAAGTGATCGAGGACGGCTTGAAGTACCTGCTGGACCTGGGGGTGCGGCAGAACAACGGCCTGTTCCTGGACATGCGCTACGGCCGCCGCTGGGTGCGTGAGCAGGCGGCGGGCAAGCGGGTGCTGAACCTGTTCGCCTATACCTGCGGATTCTCCGTGGCAGCCATTGCTGGAGGCGCGCAGCAGGTGGTGAACCTGGACATGGCCAAGTCGGCACTGTCGCGTGGGCGTGAGAACCATCGCCTCAATGGCCACGATGCTTCATGTGTCGCTTATCTCGGGCATGAGCTTTTCAAGTCGTGGGGCAAGGTGCGCAAGTACGGCCCGTACGACCTGATCATCATCGACCCGCCGACCTTCCAGCGTGGCAGCTTCGTGCTCACCCAGGACTACGCCAAGATCCTGCGTCGTCTACCTGAGCTGTTGAGTGAAGGCGGGACGGTGCTGGCTTGCGTGAACGATCCGGCGATCGGCCCGGAGTTTCTCATCGACGGCATGGCGCAGCAGGCGCCGCAGCTGGTCTTTGTCGAGCGCCTGGAGAACCCGCCGGAGTTTCCCGATGCGGACCCGCAGGGCGGGTTGAAGGCGCTGGTGTTCCGCCAGCTGGGCTGAACCCGAGGGGGTCGGGTTCGGCCCGATGGCGATCAGTATTCGGACAGCGAAAACTCGGTCAGGCAGAAGGTTGGAACGCCGGCAGCTTGCAGGCGGCGCGAGCCTTCGAGTTCGGGCAGGTCGATGATCGCTGCGGCCTCGAACACCTTGGCCCCGGTACGTCGCACCAGGTTGGCGGCCGCCAGCAGGGTGCCGCCGGTAGCGATCAGGTCATCGAAGATCAGCACTGAATCGCCATCGCATAGGCTGTCGGCGTGCACTTCCAGGAAGGCTTCGCCGTATTCGGTTTGATAGGGCTCCGACAGCACGTTGGCTGGCAGTTTGCCCTGCTTGCGGAACAGGATCAGTGGCTTGTTCAACTGGTGGGCGATGATCGAACCGATGAGGAAACCGCGTGCGTCCATGGCCCCGATGTGGCTGAACTCGGCTTCGACATAGCGCTCGATGAACCGGTCGGCGACATAGCGCAGTCCGCGTGGCGACTGGAACAGCGGGGTGATGTCACGAAAGATCACACCTGGCTTGGGAAAGTCCACTACCGGGCGGATCAGGGCTTTGAGGTCGAAGGTGTCGCTGTGCATGGGGCGGGTATCCTGGAAAAACGTGGCGTCAGTATACCTTGCCAATCAATCCGCCACGTGCCCGGTTCTGGCGCTATTCCTTCGGCGATGCTTCATACCATTTGAACATATCGAAATGAACCGAACCTGCGAGCGTCGAGTGGAATTCGATTGCATCCAGCTCTCCCGGCAGATTCACGTGTGTGAGATCGCCAGGAGCGCCTCCATCGTAGATGACCACGGTATCGCCGTTGAAGACTTTGATCTGGACGAATGTAGTAAAGTTGCCAGGTGTCAACTTTTTGAGTTCGAAATCCAATGGGGTGTCAGGGTGCTCGATGGCAAAGTCCTCTTCGGTATAGTCGGTCACGACGTAATAATTCCATTCAAGATCTTTCACCTTCATGCCGAAGTCGATGCGCACGACGCTATCATCGCCGACCACGAGTTCTTTATTGCCCACTCTATCCAATTTTGCTTCCATGATCCCTGAGTCCTTGGCGTGCTTGCCACGCCGCGGCAAAGAAAACCAATGCGTTGAGTATTTGGTGGTCTTGTACTGGACATCGGTTTGGAAGACCATAAATTTCGATGATTCGAAGCTTTCAGAGGTCTTGACGGTGATCATTGTGGTACTTCCCTTTTGGATAAGCTGCAAGGATCATTTCTCGATCTCTAGCTTCTGGCAACTGACAAAGTTGATAGTTGGCTGTCAGGGAAATATGTGCTGCGGAGGGGCAAAAAAATCGAGTCCGCAGCGGGACTCGATTTGTTTCAAGTAATGGCAGTCTGCGCTTGAGCTTCAGACCTCCATCGCACCACCAGCCAGCGCACACAGCTGGATCGGGTCGAGGATGTGCACTTCCTTGCCTTCGGCCTTGAGCAGGCCGTTCTGCTGGAAGCGGGTGAACACGCGCGACACGGTTTCCACCGCCAGGCCCAGATAGTTGCCGATTTCGTTGCGCGACATGCTCAGGCGGAACTGGTTGGCCGAGTAGCCACGAGCGCGGAAGCGTGCCGAGAGGTTGACCAGAAAGGTGGCGATGCGTTCGTCGGCGGTCTTTTTCGACAACAGCAGCATCATCTGCTGGTCGTCACGGATCTCGCGGCTCATCACCCGCATCAGTTGGCGGCGCAGTTGTGGCAGTTGCACGGAGAGCTCGTCGAGGCGTTCGAAGGGGATTTCGCAGACCGAGGTGGTTTCCTGGGCCTGGGCCGACACCGGATAGGCTTCGGTGTCCATGCCCGAAAGCCCGACCAGTTCGCTGGGCAGGTGGAAGCCGGTGATCTGTTCTTCGCCCGCATCGCTGAGGCTGAAGGTCTTGAGGGCGCCGGAGCGTACAGCGTAGACCGAGCCGAAATTGTCACCCTGGCGGAACAGGAACTCGCCCTTCTTAAGTGGCCGGCCGCGTTTGACGATTTCATCCAGTGCGTCCATGTCTTCAAGATTGAGCGACAGGGGCAGGCACAGGGGGGCCAGGCTGCAATCCTTGCAATGGGCCTGGCTGTGGGGGCGCAGTTTGACTGGCTCGGACATTTCTTTCGATCCTTGTGATAAAGCACACATAAGCTGTAAGGGTAACCTACAGCTGGATTAGAGGCCAGCCTGCACTTTTTTGGTGCGGCTCGGCGGCGATCTGCGCAGGTGGGCGCGGATGCCTTCGACCATCCATGGTGTGCCTGACAAAGGCGAGCTGTCCATGCGGTGTAACGTCCCGGCAAATCGACTAGATGACCCGGGAAAATCGCTGGCGATTCTGCAGTGCCAGGTAGGCATCGAACACCATGCATACCGAGCGCACCAGCAGGCGGCCGGCCGGCAAGACCTTGATGCCTCGCGTGTCCAGCGTAATCAGGCCATCTCGCTGCATGGCCTGCAGTTGCGGCCAGACCTCATGGAAATATCCGCGAAAGTCCAGGGTGAATGCCTGCTCGATCTGCTCGAAATCCAGTTCGAAGTGGCAAATCAACTGCTGGATCACGGCCCTGCGCACACGATCATCCTGGTTGCACAACAGGCCGCGCTGGGTCGCCAGTTGGGCGCTGGAGAGGGCGTCCTGGTAGGTGTTCAGGTCGCTGCTGTTCTGGCAGTAGAGGTCACCGATCTGACTGATGGCCGAAACGCCCAGCCCCACCAGGTCGCAATGACCGTGGGTGGTGTAGCCCTGGAAGTTGCGCTGCAGGGTGCCTTCTTCCTGGGCGATGGCCAGTTCATCGTCGGGCAGGGCGAAGTGGTCCATGCCGATATAGCGATAGCCGGCGGCGGTGAGTTGCTCGATGGTGTTGTGCAGCATCTCCAGCTTGACGGCCGGGGCCGGCAGCTCGGTGGCGTCGATGCGTCGCTGGGGCATGAAGCGTTCGGGCAGGTGCGCGTAGTTGAACACCGACAGGCGGTCTGGCTGCAGGCGAATCACCTCCTCGACGGTGCGTGCGAAACCTTCCGGGGTCTGGCGCGGCAGGCCGTAGATCAGGTCGAGGTTCACCGAGCGGAATTGCAGGGTGCGTGCAGCTTCGACCAGGGTGCGAGTCTGTTCCAGGCTCTGCAGGCGGTTGATCGCTCGTTGCACGGCCGGGTCGAGGTCCTGCACGCCGAGGCTGACGCGGTTGAAGCCCAGCTCGCGCAGCAGCCCCATGGTCGACCAGTCGGCCTCGCGCGGGTCGAGTTCGATCCCGTAGTCGCCGGAGTCATCGTCCAGCAGGTTGAAGTGCTGGCGCAGGCTGGTCATCAGTTGGCGCAGTTCCACATGGCTGAGGAAGGTGGGGGTGCCGCCGCCGAAATGCAGTTGTTCGACGCGTTGCTTGGGGTCGAGGTGGCAGGCGACCAGCTGGATTTCCTGCTCCAGGCGTTGCAGGTAGGGGGCGGCGCGGGCGCGGTCCTTGGTGATGACCTTGTTGCAGGCGCAGTAGTAGCAGATGTTGGCGCAGAACGGCACGTGCACGTACAACGACAGCGGGCGCACCGCACGGCGGCTCTCGCGCAGGGCGTGCAGCAGGTCGAACGAGCCCACTTCGCCATGCAGTTGCACAGCGGTCGGATAGGAGGTGTAGCGTGGTCCGGCCAGATCGTAGCGACGGATCAGGTCGGCGTCCCAACGTAGGTCGTCGAGCATGTGGGCAGTCCCCGGATAGAGCAGCAGTGCCCGGAGTCTAGATATATCTGTAGTAAGGGGGCTTGACCTGTATCAAGCTGCTTGATTGAGGCAGGACTGTAACGTGATGGCAACTCGCTGAATTGGAGGTGATATCGTATCGCCATTTCGCAATGGTCGTTTCGATGGTCGAGGCAGTTTGGCCGATGCGGTTACACCACAGTAACAGGGAGCGGTAGTGCATGTCGGTAGATGGAATGAATGTGCCTGTGGACCTTCCACCGGGAGGTTTTTACGCCCAGCTGGACAAAATAGATGCTATTCAGGACTACGCTCCCGGGCGCAGATGTGCAAGGTTCGTGGGTATCTCGCCGAGTGACTTCAGTTCTGGTGCATTTCTTGGAGAGTCGGGTTGCCAGACGTATATTCTCGATGTTTCCTCGAAGGTTTTGGCGAAAGCGATGCGCTTCCCAGCGTTCAACCCTATCCCTAACCGGGCGTTGCCAGACGGGGCCTTCGACGTCCTGGAGGACTTCTGGTTCTACATCAAAATAGAACCGTCTACCGAGATCACCGACAGTTATGCCTATCCTGCCTTCACCGAAGCCAGTGCTTCCTACTTCAATGTGATGACTGTACAGATCGTGGGCGGGCTGAAGTTGCCGCTCCTTGAGGCGAGCCATCCAGAACACAAGGTCGTGCGTGCTAGCCGTGCAACGCTATCGGCTTTTCATGTTGGACAAGGCATGTGCTCGCTATACAGCTACGGGGATCAGCGTTATCTGCTGGATGCCGGCGCAGGCACACCGATCAAGCGTGAGGTGTATCGACGGCGCCGGTTTCAGGATGGCACGCCGTTCATCAACGAACTGCGCACCGCTCTAGGGGAGAACGAGGTGATCGTGATCATTTCCCATGCAGATTCTGACCACTGGCGTTTACTGGAGTGGGACCTCGATTTGCTGAATCAGGCGAAGGTGATCTATTTCCCGATGGGTGTGACTAACCTGATCAGCCGCTCGAAGCAATTGATGGGCAAATTGCAGGCGTTGGCCGATCACACTTTCCGTTTCGATTCGGTAAACGCATTGAGCGTCTACAGAACGTCCCGTGCCAACACCGACAACAATGGCTCCGCGTTGGTGGCTGAAGCCAAGTGCAATGGTCGCAATGCATTGGTTCCGGGTGATTATGTCTATGAGCGGATCAAAAGTGATTCGGGGGCCGACCTTGCAGCGTTGGCCCATCAGGCCTACCACGCGGTAGTCGTTCCTCATCATGGGGATAGCGCAAGCTCACGGGAGGTTCCGACTGCCCATAAGTCTGCAGGTCCGATTGCGTTTTTCTCTGCCGGGACTCATCCAACGTACCGGCATCCACGGCAGGTTTCCCTTGATGCACACACATTGGCGGGCTATCAAGTGGTTAACAACCCCGGATGCCCTCATATCCTGCGCCACCCACTTCTGTGACCAACCTTGCTCGCCCGCTTCAGTCAATGCCCCATCAGCCAGTGCTGGTGCGGCCCGGGCAGGGTCCACAGGCCGAACAGCATGACCATCACACCGCCCGCCAGGCGTACGCTACGCCGTCGCAGCAGGGCATTGACCCGTTCGGCGGCCAGGCCCGTGGCCAGCAGCACCGGCCAGGTACCCACCCCGAACGCCAGCATCAATGCTGTACTGTGCAGCGCATTGCCCTGGCTCGCTGCCCACAGCAGTGTGCTGTAGACCAGCCCGCAGGGCAGCCAGCCCCACAAGGCACCCAGCAGCAGGGCCCTGGGCAGGCTCGAGACCGGGAGCAGGCGCGACGCCACCGGCTGGATGTGCCGCCACAGGCCCCTGCCCAAGGCCTCGATACGGGTCAGCCCGCTCCACCAGCCAGCCAGGTACAGACCCATGGCGATCAGCAGCAGGGCCGCCACCACACGCAGCACCTGCGCCATCGGGCTGCTGGCCAGGGCCCAGCCGGCCAGGCCCAGCAGCAGGCCGGCGGCCGCGTAGCTGAGCACGCGGCCGAGGTTGTAGGCGATCAGCAGGCGCAGGCGGCGGGCGCGTTGTTCGGGCGGGATGGCCAGGGTCAGGGCACCCATCAGGCCGCCGCACATGCCCAGGCAGTGGCCGCCGCCGAGCAGGCCGAGCACCAGGGCAGAACCGAGCAAGGGGAGCAGGTCAGGCACGCGGGGCCGGATCCTTGTCGTCGGGTTGCTCGGGCGTGGTCGCTTCGGGTTTCACCGCGGCCTGGTGGCGCGGATCCTGGTCGTCGAACAGGATGCTGTGGGCAGGGCCTTCGAGATCGTCGTACTGGCCGCTGTCCACGGCCCAGAAGAAGATGTATACCGCCACGCCAACGAGCAGCAGGGCCGCGGGGATCATCACGTAGAGGGCGGGCATTGGGGTGTCCTCTTCAGACTGCAAAAGCCATGTCATGCACGATCGAACTCCTGCTCAGGCCATGACCGGACTGGGGGCAGCATTGGCCGCCTGCACTGTCGGCATACGCGTCAGGCGCAGGGCATTGAGCACCACGATCAGCGAGCTCACCGACATGCCGATCGCCGCCCACACCGGGGTGATCCAGCCCAGCGCGGCGAAGGGCAGCATGAGCCCATTGTACAGCGTTGCCCATAGCAGGTTCTCGAGGATGTTGCGCCGGGTCCGGCGCGCGAGTTCGAAGGCTTGCGCCAGGGCCTGCAGGCGGTTGGACAGCAGCACCGCGTCAGCGCAGGTCTTGGCCAGGTCGGTGGCCGAGCCCATGGCGATGCTGATGTCGGCCGCCGCCAGTACCGGGACGTCGTTGACGCCATCGCCGAGCATCAGCACCTTGCGTCCTTGCGCCTGCAGAGCCTTGACCCGCGCCAGCTTGTCGTCCGGGCGCAGGCCGCCGATGGCCTGGTCGATGCCCAGTTGCGCGGCGACTTCTGCGACCATCGGTGAACTGTCGCCCGACAGCAGCAAGGTCTGCCACCCGCGCGCCCTGCACACGGCCAGCAACTCGCTGGCATCGTCACGCAGGCGATCGTCAAGGCTGAACCAGGCCAGGGGGCCCATGCAGTTTCCCAGCAGCAGCCACTGCCCGCGTGGCTCGGGTACGGCCGGCACTTCGGCGCCGCTCAGGGCGCAGACGAAGGCAGCCTGCCCGATGCGCAGGCGCTGCTGCCCGACCTGACCTTCAAGGCCCAGGCCAGGTACGGCCTGGACATCGTCGGCAGGTTCGGCACTGCGCCCGAAAGCACGCGCGATCGGGTGTTCCGAGCGGTTCTCCAGGGCGGCGGCCAGGGCCAGGCAGCGGTCGGGTGCAAGGCTGCCCAGCGGGCGGATACTGCGCAGGGCCAGGCGTCCTTCGGTCAGGGTGCCAGTCTTGTCGAACACCACGGTGTCGATCTGGTTCAGCCCTTCGAGCACGTGGCCGCGGGTCACCAGCAGGCCAAGTTTGTGCAGGGTGCCGGTGGCCGTGGTCAGTGCCGTCGGAGTGGCGAGCGAGAGTGCGCAGGGGCAGGTCGCGACCAGCATCGCCAGGACGATCCAGAATGCGCGCTCGGCATCCAGGTGCCACCACCACAGACCGATGGCCAGCGCGGCAGCCAGGCTGAACAGCAGGAACCACTGCGAGGCGCGGTCGGCGATCTGTGCCAGGCGTGGCTTTTCCGATTGCGCGCGCTCGAGCAGGCGCACGATGGCCGACAGGCGCGAATCCTGGCCGAGGGCGTCGACCTCTACGGTCAAGGCGCTCTCGACATTGAGCGTGCCGCCGGTGACCCGGTCGCCAGCCCGTCGGGCCTGGGGCAGGTATTCACCGGTGAGCAGCGATTCGTCGATGCTCGAGCGGCCTTCGAGGATGCGGCCGTCAGCGGGAATCACGGTGCCCGGCAGGACCTGCACGCGATCGCCGCAGTCCAGCTCTGCCAGCAGGATACGTTCGGCACGGCCCTGCGCGTCGAGGCGCAGGCACGAGGCCGGCAGCAGGTTGACCAGTTGCGCAGTGGCCGCTGCCGTGCGCTCGCGGGCGCGCCGCTCCAGGTAGCGGCCGGTGAGCAGGAACAGGGCGAACATGCCCACGGTGTCGAAGTACAGCTCGCCGCTGCCGGTGATCGCGGTCCAGATCCCGGCGCCGTAGGCCAGGCCGATGGCCAGCGATACCGAGACATCCATCGTCAGGTGGCGGGTACGCAGGTCACGAGCAGCGCCTTTGAAGAACGGTGCACAGCTGTAGAACACGATCGGCGTGGTCAGGAACAGCGCGACCCAGCGCAGGATGGTGTGCAGTTCGGGCGACAGGTCGATGTTGAATTCCGGCCAGGTGGCCATGGTCGCCATCATCGCCTGGAACCACAACAGGCCAGCCACGCCGAGCCGGCGCAGCGCCGTGCGGTTTTCCCGGGCCAGTTGTTCGGCGGCCTGGTCGGGTTGATAGGGGTGGGCGGCGTAGCCGATGCCGCGCAGTTCGGCGATCAGCCGCGAGAGCGGCAGTTGCCCGTCGTTCCAGCTGACGTGCAGACGGTGATTGGACAGGTTCAGGCGCGCCTCGCCAACGCCTTCGAGATTGCGCAGATGCTTCTCGATCAGCCAGCCGCAGGCGGCGCAACTGATACCTTCGATCATCAAGGTGGTTTCGGCCAGGGTGCCCTGGTGCTGCACGAAGTTCTGCTGGACGTCGGCGCGGTCGTACAACGCCAGTTCGTCCTGCAATTGCCGTGGCAGTGCCTCGGGATTGGCGCTGGTCTCGCTGCGGTGCTGGTAGTAGTGCTCGAGCCCACCTGCGACGATGGCCTCGGCCACCGCCTGGCAGCCAGGGCAGCAGAACTGCCGGGGCTGGCCAAGCACCACGGCGCTGAAGCGGTTGCCGGCGGGGACGGGCAGGGCGCAGTGGTAGCAGGGGGTGGGTTGGGTCATTGGTGTCATACCTGACCTTGGGCAGCAGTGCAAAACCTGTGGGAGCGGGCTTGCCCCGCGATAGCGTGAGCCCAGGCAATGCTGTTGTCCGGGCGACCGCCATCGCGGGGCAAGCCCGCTCCCACGGGGTCGGAACTGATGTGGCCTTTCATTCTTGGTGCTCGGCGCCCTGCAGGGCTTCATCGCCCAACTCCAGGGGCACGCCGTGCTCGACCTTCTCTTCCTCGAACAACCGCCACACCTGGCCCTTCTCGTTGCCGAGCAGCTCGACGAAGCGCCGGCCCTCGACCTTGTCTTCGAGCTGACCGACATAGCGCCCGGCCTCGGCACGGGCGAGCTGGACCTTGCGGTCCTTGTCCGGCTGGGTCGGCGAGATCAGGTTCAGCTCCAGGGTCTGCGGATCGCTGTTGCCGGTCAGGCGCAATGCCACCTCGCCGGTCAGCTCGTCCAGGTGCACGCTGGCCTTGAGATTCAGCGTCTGGGCCAGCAGTTCGCGGTCCAGCGAGCGGTTGATGCCTTTGCCAGCCTCGTAGTAGTTGTCGTTGACCAGGTTGTCCGGGTTGCGCACGGCGATGCTCACCATGGTCAGGCTCAGGCACACCGAGGTGGTGAGGATGCCGATGATGATCCAGGGCCAGAGGTGCTTGTACCAGGGGCTGTTGGCGGTGGCGGCAGTCATTGTCGAACGTCTCTCTCAGCGGATCTGTGGGCCGATGAAGCGGCTCTTGGCTTCAACCTGTGTGCCGTTGTCGTCGGCATCCTTAAGGATGAAGGTGATGTCGTTGGTGCTCGAGGGCAATTTCTCGGGTGCGACCGACAGCTGGACCGGCAGGCTGACGATATCGCCGGCGGCCACGCGGATCTCGCGTTGCCCGGACAGTTGCAAGCCAGGCAGGCCGGCGGCGTCGAGCACGTAGACGTGGTCGCGCTGGTCCTTGTTCATCACCTTGAGGCTGTAGACGTTCTCGATCCAGCCCTGGGCGTTCTCGCGGTACAGCACGCGGTCCTTGCTGACGTCGAAGCCCACCAGCGAACGGGTGGCGAAGGCAGTGGCCAGGGCGCCGATCATCACCAGCAGCACCAGGGCGTAGCCAATCAGGCGCGGGCGCAGCATGTGGGTCTTCTGCCCGGAAAGGTTGTGTTCGGTGGTGTAGCTGATCAGCCCGCGCGGGTAGTCCATCTTGTCCATGATGCCGTCGCAGGCGTCGATGCACGCGGCGCAGCCGATACATTCGATCTGCAGGCCGTCGCGGATATCGATGCCGGTAGGGCAGACCTGCACACACATCGTGCAGTCGATGCAGTCGCCCAGGCCCTGGGCCTTGTAGTCGACGCCTTTCTTGCGCGGACCACGGGCTTCGCCGCGGCGTGGGTCGTAGGAGACGATCAGCGTGTCCTTGTCGAACATCACGCTCTGGAAGCGTGCATAGGGGCACATGTACACGCACACCTGTTCGCGCAGCCAGCCGGCGTTGCCATAGGTGGCGAGGGTGAAGAAGCCGACCCAGAAATAGGCCCAGCCATCTGCCTGGCCGGTGAAGAACTCGATGACCAGTTCGCGGATCGGCGAAAAGTAGCCCACGAAGGTCAGGCCGGTGACGAAGCCGATCAGCAGCCACAGGCTGTGCTTGGCCAGCTTGCGCAGGAACTTGTTGCCGCTCATGGGGGCCTTGTCCAGCTTCATGCGCTGGTTGCGGTCGCCCTCGGTGACTTTTTCGCACCACATGAAGATCCAGGTCCACACGCTCTGCGGGCAGGTATAGCCGCACCAGACGCGGCCGGCGTACACGGTGATGAAGAACAGGCCGAAAGCGGCGACGATGAGGATGCCCGACAGCAGGATGAAGTCCTGCGGCCAGATGGTGGCGCCAAAGATGTAGAACTTGCGTTCGGGCAGATTCCACCAGACGGCCTGGTGCCCGCCCCAGTTCAGCCACACGGTGCCGAAGTAGAGCAGGAATAGCAGGGCACCACCGACCATGCGCAACCTGCGGAATACGCCGGTGAAGGCGCGGGTATAGATTTTCTCTCGGGCGGCGTAGAGGTCGACGGAATCCTTTCCTTTATTGGCAGGCGGGGTGACGTCATGTACCGGAATCTGCTTGCTCATCATCAAGTCCCACGGCAGTGGAGAAATGCCAGGGCCAGTGCATGCCGGCCGTGGTCGCGCGCCTGTGTTGGCGCTCTGCGGCCCATGATACGCCTGTGATGGCAGGGTAGGGCTTGGCTGCGACGTTTAGTCGCGTTGGGTGGTCGTTTGAATCGTGTTATGGCGAGTGTCAATTGATCCAGGTCAGCCAGTGGTGCATTTGCCGGCCTCATCGCGGGCAAGCCCGCTCCTACAAGTACCGCACCCGCCTTGTGGGAGCGGGCTTGTCCCGCGATGAGGCCAGCCCAGGCTTACTCAGCCGGTTGAGCCGGCTCCGCCTGCTGCGACAGGCTGTACACATAAGCCGCCAGCAGGTGCACCTTGTCGTTGCCCTGGATTTCAGCCTGCGCTGGCATCTGCCCCTGACGGCCGTAACGAATGGTCTGCTGCAATTGGGCGAAGCTTGAGCCGTAGATGAACGCCTGCGGGTGAGTCAGGTTGGGTGCGCCCATGGCGGGGGTGCCCTTGCCTTCAGGGCCGTGGCAGGCCACGCAGTTGGCGGCAAAGATCTTCTGTCCGTTGGCCGCGTCGGCCTTGATGCCCTCGGGCAGGCTGCGCCCGTCCAGGTTGGTCAGCACGAAGGCGGCGACATCCGCCACGCCCTGCTCGCCGATCACCTCGGCCCAGGCCGGCATCACACCATGACGGCCATTCATGATGGTGGTCTTGATGGTTTCCGGCTCGCCGCCCCAGCGCCAGTCGCTGTCGGTCAGGTTGGGGAAGCCGTAGGCTCCCTTGGCGTCCGAGCCATGGCACACCGAGCAGTTGGAGGCGAACAGGCGTGCGCCCATCTTGAGGGCCTGCGGATCCTTGGCGACGTCTTCCAGCGGCATGGCGGCGAACTTGGCGAAGATCGGCCCGAAGCGGGCATCGGCCTTGGCCATTTCCTTTTCCCATTCGTGCACGCCGGTCCAGCCCGACTGGCCATTGCTGAACTCGGTCTGCTTGTCGTTATCCAGGTAGCTGTAGCCTGGCAGGATGCCTTTCCAGTTGCCCAGGCCCGGGTACAGCGCCAGGTAGCCGAGGGCGAAGACGATGGTGCCGACGAACAGCCAGAACCACCATTTGGGCAGCGGGTTGTCGTACTCCTCGATACCGTCGAACGCATGGCCGACGGTTTCGTCGGTGATCTCTTCGCGCTGGCCCTTGCGGGTCGACAGCAGTAGCCAGGTCAAGGCGAAGATGGTGCCCAGGGTCAGGACGGTGACGTACAGACTCCAGAAGGTTGTCATTGTTGTTTGCTCCCAGAAGCATTCTTTTGCGCGTGCTCGACATGCCGGCTGGCCTCGGGATCATCCGCGAAGGGCAACTGCGTGGCCTCGTCGAAATCCTTCTTGCGCCGCGGGCTGAACACCCACAGCGCCAGGCCCACGAAGGCCACCAGCACGACGACGGTGCCCAGGCCGCGAATCATCCCGATATCCATCAGCGTCACCGTTTGCTCTTGATGAGGGTGCCAAGGCCTTGCAGGTACGCCACCAGGGCGTCCATCTCGGTCTTGCCCTTGACCGCGTCGCGGGCACCGGCGATGTCTTCGTCGGTGTAGGGCGTGCCGAGGGTGCGCAGCACTTCGAGCTTCTTGGCCGTATCCTTGCCATCGAGGTGGTTTTCCACCAGCCACGGGTAGGCGGGCATCTTCGACTCCGGCACCACGTTGCGCGGGTTGTACAGGTGCGCGCGGTGCCAGTCGTCCGAGTAGCGCCCACCGACGCGGGCCAGGTCCGGGCCAGTACGCTTGGAGCCCCAGAGGAAGGGGTGGTCCCACACGCTTTCACCGGCCACCGAATAGTGGCCATAGCGTTCGGTCTCGGCGCGGAACGGGCGGATCATCTGCGAGTGGCAACCTACACAGCCTTCGCGGATGTAGATGTCGCGGCCTTCGACTTCCAGCGCGGTGCGCGGCTTCATGCCTTCGACCGGCTTGTTGGTGACGTCCTGGAAGAACAGCGGGACGATTTGCGTCAGGCCGCCGATGCTCACGGCAATGACCATGAAGAAGGCCAGCAGGCCTATGTTCTTCTCGACTGCTTCATGCTTCATCAGTGCGCTCCCACGACGACGATCTTGGCGGCTTCATCGGCCTGCGCCGGATTGGCAGCGCGTACCGTGCGCAGCACGTTGTAGGCCATCAGCAACATGCCCGAGGCGAAGAACGCACCGCCCAGTGCGCGGACGATATAGCCCGGATGGCTGGCCTGCAGCGCTTCGACGAAGGAGTAGGTGAGGGTGCCGTCATCGTTGATCGCACGCCACATCAGGCCCTGGGTGATGCCGTTGACCCACATTGAGGCGATGTACAGCACGGTGCCGATGGTTGCCAGCCAGAAGTGCGCGTTGATCAGGCCGACGCTGTGCATCTGCTCGCGGCCGTACAGCTTCGGAATCATGTGGTACACCGCGCCGATGGAGATCATCGCCACCCAGCCCAGGGCGCCGGCGTGGACGTGGCCGATGGTCCAGTCGGTGTAGTGCGACAGCGAGTTGACCGTCTTGATCGCCATCATCGGCCCTTCGAAGGTCGACATGCCGTAGAAGGCCAGGGAGACCACCAGGAAGCGCAGGATCGGGTCGGTGCGCAGTTTGTGCCAGGCACCGGAGAGGGTCATCATGCCGTTGATCATGCCGCCCCAGCTCGGGGCCAGGAGGATGATCGACATCACCATGCCCAGCGACTGCGCCCAGTCGGGCAGGGCGGTGTAGTGCAGGTGGTGGGGGCCGGCCCAGATGTACAGGGTGATCAGCGCCCAGAAGTGCACGATCGACAGGCGGTAGGAGTAGATCGGCCGCTCCGCCTGCTTGGGCACGAAGTAGTACATCATCCCCAGGAAGCCGGTGGTGAGGAAGAAGCCCACGGCGTTGTGGCCATACCACCACTGGATCATCGCGTCGGTTGCACCGGCGTAGGCTGAGTACGACTTGAACAGGCTGACCGGCAGCGAGATGTGGTTGACGATGTGCAGCATCGCGGTGACCACGATGAAGGCGCCGTAGAACCAGTTGCCCACGTAGATGTGCTTGGTCTTGCGCTTGACGATGGTGCCGAAGAACACCACGGCATAGGTGACCCAGACGATGGCCAGCAGGATTGCGATGGGCCATTCGAGCTCGGCGTATTCCTTGGTGGTGGTGTAGCCCATCGGCAGGGTGATCAGCGCGCCGAGGATCACCGCCTGCCAGCCCCAGAAGGTGAAGGCGGCCATGCCGTCGGAGATCAGCCGGGTCTGGCAGGTGCGCTGCACCACGTAGTAGCTGGTGCCGAACAGGGCACAGCCGCCGAAGGCGAAGATCACCAGGTTGGTGTGCAGCGGGCGCAGGCGTCCGAAGCTGGTCCAGGGCAGGTCGAAGTTGAGCTGCGGCCACACCAGTTGCGATGCAATGAAGACGCCGAGGCCCATGCCAAGGATCCCCCAGACCACCGTCATGATGGCGAACTGGCGGACGACCTTATAGTTATAAGCAGTCGGACTGATTGCTGTGCTCATGCTAAGGTTCCACGGTTTGGGTGTTCTTGTTGGTGGAAAAATCGGCGCCAGTCTCGATAGCCGCAATGGCTATGGCAACGCAAGGTACCCTGCGCCGACCCGTGTCCATACCCTTCCCACCACCGTCCCGTGGCGTTTCGGGTCGAACGATTGTACACAAATAAATATCTGTAATGTGTACCGTTTTTCACCTTTTTCTGATCGATCGGTCAAGCTTTTTTTCGGATGCCTTTTTGGCGCGCAGCGTCAGGCAATGCGCCGCGTCGATGGCATCGCTGCAACGCGAGGCCACTTTGGCAACAAGCTTAGTTCCGTTCGGAGGGGGTGCAAGGGAGGGGGAGTGGGGTAGGGGCGTTAGAGTCTGCGTAAGCATTGTTGTTTTCGAGCGCGGGTGCGATGGCTGTGGGGGCTTGCTCGCGAACACTCGCGTAGTCGGTGCCATCCATCAAGTAGCCAGCATGGCAGGGCTCGCCCCCACGTACCCGGATAGACCGATTAGCGACAGTAGCGCCCCATTGGGTGCAGTTCCCTTATTCAGGGGCTGTTTTGGCCTTGCGGGGTTTCTGCTCCGGGCGCTTGCCCGGCTTCAGGTGCCAGCGGTCGGCGTTGGCGAGCAGGCGCTGCTGAATGTCAGGCGGGTAGTCACTCAATGTGGTGAGCGGGGGCACCGGTTTACCCGGTAGCCCGGCCTCGCGGATGATCTTCGGCCAGCGTGGACGCCAGCAGAGCATCAGGCTGAGCCAGTGTGAGGTACCGATGATCACGAAGGCAGGCCAGACCAGCAGCAGGGCAACCTTGAAGGGCCACCTGCTATTGCGAAAGAAACGGCCCATGCCTTCGAACTGGGCACTGAAGGCCTGGATGGGCGATGGGAAGCGTGTGCTCAGGCGCGGGCGCGGGACGGAGTCGGGGCCTTCTTCCATGTAGCGGCGGATGAACTCCCATTCGTCCCGCAGTTCGCTGCCGCCTTGGCCTTGTTTGCCTAGCAGGGCCATTTCCATGTGAGGTAGTCCTGTCAAATGAGGGTGCCAAGCCAGAACGAGTCGCATACCCATGCTAAGACGATCATCCTTTGGGTTAGTGGCGGTGCTTCCTGTTGTTTTCCAGGCAAATGTAACAATGCCGCCGCAGTAGCCAGGGCGGTGCAAATGAACTTGCTGAGTTTTACGGTTGAACCGTATTAGTAAGTGGCGGCTTGTCAGCATTTCCAGGCGAGTCAGTCGAAAGCCGTACCGAGCGTAAAAATATCCTGTGCTGCCACCCAGTGCTAGTAGAAACGTAGTCAGTGATAGCGTCAGTACGCTGAAGTCTGGGAGCTGTGTGATGATGAGTGATATGAATCCGAAGGTTATTATTGACCATGCCCAAGCTGCAGGTGCCAACATTCCTAATGTAGCCATGGTTATTAAGCCACGTTTTTCCTCTGATCCGCCGCAGCGCATTTCCATGATGTTGTCGTCGAACTCGAATACCGGCCCGCGGCTGCTCGGATTATCACTGACGGGTCTAAGATGTAAGTCAGATGTAAAATCCTCTTCGTAATTATCTTTGGCAGCTCGCAATTGGGTGCGCGTTTGGATTGATTCCGCCATTTCGCGGTCCGCCGATGACTCGATGTGCATTCTCCAGAACATCCATTCAATTAGGTGCATTACATGACCTCATTGAGCGCTTTGTAGAGTTCTGAAAGTTCATGGGTGCTATCGAAAGGTTTTTTTTGTCTATCCCGTCGGTAGACGCTTTTTTTGCACCATTTCTCCAGTGCATCATCGTCAAAAATAAAAATGATCACTGTAATTGCAATGCCAATCCAGAATGTGCCGAGTACGAGTCTGGCCAATATGAGGCGAGCGGCTTGAGTTCCTAGCCTTGCGGAAAGCGCGCTAAATGAACTGGCTACGCTGCTTAAAAGTGTGTTGGAGGTGGTTCTGGCTAGATGTTGGAACAGCGGTTGGGCAATGGCTATGGCTGTGCCCATCTCAGCTAACGATAAACCCACGACGGCGAAAGCGCGCGTAAGGTATGCAGTAGCTAATATTTGGCTACTGCTTCTGGAAGTATTTGAAGGTTCTATAGACTTAGAGTGCTCAATCCCATCCGCAAAATCCCACCAGGCCAACACCAACCCCCCCATCCCCGCTAACCCTGCCCCCCACAACTTCAACCGCCCCAACGCCACCGTTGCCCCGCCGCCAGTCACGCTTTGTGCGCCATAGCGTGTCATGACCATTTCCAAATAACTAACCCCGATCTCGAACCCGGCAGCCGCCGTGCTCATCGCTGCTGCCAGTAGCTCGGTTTTCAGGCGCATGTCGCTATCTGGTAGCTGTCGCGCCTTGAAGGCCATCAACATCCCCTCGATCAGGGTGATGACCCCGGATACCCGAACCTTGTAGAAGTTACTCTTGTGCGCCTGCATCAGCCCTTCGGCCCAGGCCTGATCGAGGTAGCGGGTGATCTGGCCGGCACTGCGTTGTGGGTTGATGGTCTGGTTGAGCTCCGCTGCTTGCGCGAGGCGCACATTTACGGCGGCTTCGTGCACGGAGGCAAATAGCGTGACTCGCAGCCCTTGGTGCAAGGCGCGGTCCAGATTGTTCGGCGCCGCGGTGCGCAGCACTTGGCGCCCGAGCGCGACATACCAGGCATACAAGCCAACGCTAGCCCTGCCGTTTTGTGCCTGGCGCTGTTCGTACAGTGTGTTCAGTCGGGTAAAGGCGTTGGCCGCTGCATGGGCCTGGCGGGCGAGGGCTTCCGGCAGGTCGAAGGAGGTCTCTGAACCGGATGCGGCCTTGGCGGCGTCGCGCAACTGTGCCAGCTCCTCGCGCAGGGTCTGTTGGTTGAAGGCGATGCTGCGCATGGCCAGGTTGTCTCGCTCGGTGGGGTCGCTGCGCCACCAGTGGTCCAATACCTTGGTGCCGAGCTCGCTGAGTTCCATGCCGACCACGCACTGCCCGGTCTGTTCGGCGAAAGCCAGGCCGTCTGTAGGGTCTGCGTCGTCGTAACGGTCCAGGGCCTGGAGAAAACGCTCGTTGATCACCCAGCGCAGGTGGTCCAATGCGCGTGCCTCGGCGGCGTGCTTGGCCGACTGCGTGACCTTGTGGAAGTGTTCGATCTGAAGGCGCATGGCGGCGCGGTCCACCAGGGGGCCGTACTTCTCATCGAACTGCCGGTTGAATTCGCCCGCTTGCTGGCGGGCGTTTACCCGGGCTCGGGTGTCTCGCTCGAATTTTTCGAGAAGGGGCTTGAGCTGGGCATCGTGGGCATCCGCGTCTTTTCTCGCCTGCTCCGTGAAACCGTGGTACTCCGCAGGCATTACCGGTTGAAGACGCAGGGTTTCTGCCATGACCTCGCGTTTGACAATCTGTTCGGCGCGCATTTCGGGATAGAGCTTTTCGATTTTTAGAAACGACTGCGCCACCAACAGCCGGCGCTCATTGTCGACGCCCGGCTCCACGCTGCGCTGCAGCCAATCGCTGCGCACCTGGTCGACTGCTGCATTGCGCCAGGCGTTGAGTTCCTGGGTGATACCGATAATGTCATCGACCACCATGGCGGCGCCGCGGGGGTTGTTGCGGTTAGGTGACGGGGCGAAGGCCTGGCGCGTGGCCTGCAACGACAGTAGCTGGTCCTGGTTGAACGGCTGCTGCTTCAGCAGCGCCCGCAGTTGAGGGTCTTGTTGAGCCTTGAAGTCGGCGATGCACTCCAACTGGTCGTACTTGAGCACTGACGGTGGTGAGGGTAGCTCCACCGGCTGAACGAGAGTCTCGACGTCGATGCTCGGCAAGCTGTCGCGGTAACCATCCTCGATCAAGCGGTAATTGTCGAGCATGCGTGGTGTCAGCGGGGTGGGGCTGTAGAGTGGGCGCAGCTCCTGCATGCTGTCGAGGTCGTACAGGGTTATCGTCCAGCCAAAACTCTTGATCAGATCATCGAGGGTCGCGCTGGGCAGGACCTCCCAGGGGGCGTCAGCGCTGATCGCGCGCAGCGATCCGTTGGCCAAGACGCGATACTGGCTGTGCCAGTGATAGGCCGGGTCGCCATAGCGCTTGAGCAACAGGTACAGAAACCCTTCGCGCAACGGGCGCAGCGCGTAGCTGGAATGACTGAGAGGTTGTACGTCGGGGTAAGGTGTCAGCGGCGCTGTAAGCGTGGGTAGCCGGCTGCGTTGCGCAGCTTCGCCACCGACTGCTGCGAAGCGTAGCGGCAGCAGTTGGAAGCTGCGCGTGCATGAGGCCACCGGGCTGTTGCTCAGAGCAGGTTTGTACGTGGCATTGACCTGTTTGCAGAGTTCGAGTGTTTCCAGCAGGGTGCTCATCAATTGGCCTCAGCGCGTGGATGCAGGCAGGAGGGTCTGCAGGTTGTCGACAAGCGCGGTCTGTTGCTCACAGGTTGCGCTCAGGGCTTGCTGCCAGGCAGGTGTGTCGGCGAGGTTGTCACCGTTGCACGCGAGCATCAGCACGTAGGTGATCAGGTCCTTGTCCCGCGTCAGACCATGTTCGCGGGCTTGGCGCAGGTAGAGGTCGATGAGGCCGATCTGTGTGCCGGGGCAGGCCCGATCGAATGCCGGAGCGGTGTTTTCCTTGCGCAGCAGTTTGGCCAGGTGATAGCTCAGCGGGTCCCCGGCCAGCGCAGCCCAGCTATCGGCATCGAGGTGTATCGCAGGCACCGCGAGTGATTCTGGCTGATCGGCGCCAGTAAGCGACCTCCAGCTCTGTTCATTTGGATTGAGGGTAGGTTCCGGGAACCACCAGCGGTGAATGGGTGCGAACAGTTGCCTGACGCCGGGCAGGTCTCGGCGGTTGTCCAGCACCTTCAGCACCGTGGCGGTGTGATAGCGAAGCAGGTAGCGATGCCCGTCCGGCCCGGTCGCTACCGCGGCCTGGCTGAGGTGCCTGGCCAGTTGTTCGGGTGCAAGTGCGCTGATGATCCAGCCGCAAACCGCGCGCTCGGCACATTCATCGAGTGCTCCCAGAAAATCGTACTGTGCGGACACGTCGGCACCTGGCCTGGCCGAGAACAGCCAGGGCCCTGCTGCCTGCAGGTTGGCGAACTGTGCCTGTTGCAGCAGCGGCCAGCAGTACGTCGAGACGTGTTCCTGAACCTTGTCGCGCGCAGAGGGGGTGAGGGAGGCTATGTCGATAATGCCGCTGAGCCGATAGCTGTTGGACTTTCGCAGTGTCGTGACGATTGACTGGATGAACGGGCTGAGCATCAGGCACCCTCCATGGGGATCAGGCTGCGGCCCTCGGCGGTCGACTTGAGCGGTGTGCTGGTAGTGCGTGCCCTGGTCGGAGGCGGCTTCTCGCCTTGGCTGAAGCTGCTGACCAGGCCGTGAACGTGGCGTACCGGCCGTTCGCCTTTCCAGAGGGTGAACAGCACGGGCTTGTCGAGCAAGTGACCGAAGTCGACGTCGTTGTCGTGGCTGACCAGTTCCAGCAGCAGTTGGTGAGGTGTGCTGACTGCTTCATTCAGGGTGAATGACACCACCTCGAATTGGGTGTCGCCAAGTATTGGCGAGAAGGTGTAATGAATGTCGGATTGGTACGGCATGGAACTCCCTGTCCGGTGTTGTTCGAAGTGCCATGCAGCGCGCTTGAACCTGTTGAGCTCGGGGAGAGACCGTAAAAGATGAGTCCGGGGAAGTATTGTCAGTAGATTCCTAGATTGATGTAGGAGGCGTCGCTCCAGCAGCTTCTGAAGCGTGGGGACGGTTTGCCCCCGCAATGGCCTTGGCAAACAAGACACATCGCGGGGCAAGCCGCAGCGGCGTGCTGCCGCACCGGTGGGTGTTACTTGGCGGTTACTGTCTCTGGGACCTGGTCGTGCGACAGGCTATACACATAAGCCGCCAGCAGGTGCACCTTGTCGTTGCCCTGGATCTCGGCCTGAGCCGGCATCTGGCCCTGGCGGCCGTAACGAATGGTCTGCTGCAACTGGGCGAAGCTCGAACCGTAGATGAACGCCTGCGGGTGGGTCAGGTCGGGGGCGCCCATGGCGGGGGTGCCTTTGCCTTCCGGCCCATGGCAGGCCACGCAGTTGCTGGCGAAGATTTCCTTGCCCTTGGCCACGTCGGCTTTGATCCCTTCAGGCAAGCTGCGCCCGTCCAGGTTGCTCAGCACGAAGGCGGCCACATCCGCCACGCCCTGCTCGCCGATCACCTCGGCCCAGGCTGGCATCACGCCATGGCGGCCGTTCATGATCGAGGCCTTGATGGTCTCGGGTTCACCGCCCCAGCGCCAGTCCTTGTCAGTCAGGTTGGGGAAACCATAGGCCCCTTTGGCGTCCGAGCCATGGCACACCGAGCAGTTGGAGGCGAACAGGCGGGCGCCCATCTTCAATGCCTGCGGATCCTTGGCCACTTCCTCCACCGGCATGGCGGCGAACTTGGCGAAGATCGGTCCGAAGCGGGCATCGGCCTTGTCCATTTCTTTCTGCCATTCGTTGACCTGGGTCCAGCCGTTCTCGTAGCCGGGCAGGATGCCTTTCCAGTTACCCAGGCCCGGGTAGAGGATCAGGTAGCCCACCGAGAACACCAGGGTGCCGACGAACAGCCAGAACCACCATTTGGGCAGCGGGTTGTCGTATTCCTCGATCCCGTCGAAGCTGTGGCCCATGGTCTGGTCGCTGGTGTCGTGGCTCTGGCCCTTGCGTGTGGCGAGCAGCAACCAGGTCAGGCCGATCAGGCTGCCGATGGTCAGTACGCTGATGTACGTACTCCAGAAGGTGGTCATTGCCCGTTACTCCTCATGGCAGGTTCCTGCCCGGCAGGGGGCAGGCGGTCGTCGTCGAAGGGCAGCAGGCGCGCTTCGGCGAAATCACGGTCGCGGCGGCGGTTGAACACCCAGAGCGACAGGCCGATGAAGGCGATCATCACCACCAGGGTGCCGAGGCCGCGGATCATGCCGATGTCGAATTCCATCGTGTTCACCTCTTGTTCTTGATCGAGGTGCCCAGCACCTGCAGGTAGGCGACCAACGCATCCATCTCGGTCTTGCCCTTGACCGCGTCGCGGGCGCTGGCGATGTCCTCGTCGGTGTAGGGCACGCCGAGGGTGCGCAGTACACGCAGCTTGGTGTCGGTGTGGCTGTTGTCGACCGGTTGTGCGACCAGCCACGGGTAGGCCGGCATCTTCGATTCCGGTACCACGTTGCGCGGGTTGTACAGGTGCGCGCGGTGCCAGTCGTCGGAGTAGCGTCCACCGACGCGGGCCAGGTCCGGGCCGGTGCGCTTGGAACCCCAGAGGAAGGGGTGGTCCCACACGCTTTCACCGGCCACCGAGTAGTGGCCATAGCGTTCGGTCTCGGCGCGGAACGGGCGGATCATCTGCGAGTGGCAGCCCACGCAGCCTTCGCGGATGTAGATGTCACGGCCTTCCAGTTGCAGCGCGGTGTATGGCTTCATGCCCTCGACCGGCTTGTTGGTGACGTCCTGGAAGAACAGCGGGACGATCTGCGTGAGGCCGCCGATGCTGACGGCGAACACCATCAGCAAGGCCAGCAGGCCGACGTTTTTCTCGATGACTTCATGTTTCATCAGGCGTGTCTCCTCAAGCCAGCTGGGCGTTCGCAGGGGCGGCGTCGAGCGCTGGCGAACGCACGGTGCGCCAGGTGTTCCAGGCCATCAGGAACATGCCGCTGAGGAAGATCGCCCCGCCGACGAAGCGCACGATGAAGCCGGGGTGGCTGGCCACCAGGGTTTCGACGAACGAGTAGGTGAGCGTGCCGTCGCTGTTGACCGCGCGCCACATCAGGCCCTGGGCGATGCCGTTGACCCACATCGAGGCGATGTAGAGCACGGTGCCGATGGTCGCCAGCCAGAAGTGCGCGTTGATCAGGCCGATGCTGTGCATCTGCTGCTTGCCGAACACCTTGGGAATGGTGTGGTACAGCGCGCCGATGGAGATCATCGCCACCCAGCCCAGGGCGCCGGCGTGGACGTGGCCGATGGTCCAGTCGGTGTAGTGGGAGAGGGCGTTGACGGTCTTGATCGCCATCATCGGGCCTTCGAAGGTCGACATGCCGTAGAACGCCAGCGACACCACGAGGAAGCGCAGGATCGGGTCGCTGCGCAGTTTGTGCCAGGCACCGGAGAGGGTCATCATGCCGTTGATCATCCCACCCCAGCTCGGTGCGAGCAGGATCAGCGACATGATCATGCCCAGTGACTGGGCCCAGTCGGGCAGGGCGGTGTAGTGCAGGTGATGAGGGCCGGCCCAGATGTACAGGGTGATCAGCGCCCAGAAGTGCACGATGGACAGGCGATAGGAATACACCGGTCGCTCGGCCTGCTTGGGCACGTAGTAGTACATCATCCCCAGGAAGCCTGCGGTCAGGAAGAAACCTACGGCGTTGTGGCCGTACCACCATTGCACCATGGCGTCGGTGGCCCCGGCGTAGACCGAGTACGACTTGGTCAGGCTGACCGGCATCTCCAGGTTGTTGACGATGTGCAGGATCGCCACGGTGAGGATGAAGGCACCGAAGAACCAGTTGCCCACGTAGATGTGCTTGGTGGTGCGCTTCATCAGCGTGCCGAAGAACACGATGGCGTAGCAGACCCAGACGATGGTGATCAGGATGTCGATCGGCCATTCCAGTTCGGCGTATTCCTTGGAGCTGGTGTAGCCCAGTGGCAGGCTGATCGCTGCCAGCAGGATCACCAGTTGCCAGCCCCAGAAGGTGAATGCGGCCAATTTAGGCGCGAAGAGGATGGTCTGGCAGGTGCGCTGCACCGAATAATAGGAGGTGGCGAACAGGGCACAGCCACCGAAGGCGAAGATCACTGCGTTGGTGTGCAGCGGTCGCAGACGGCCGAAGCTGGTCCAGGGGAGGTCGAAGTTGAGGCTCGGCCACACGAGTTGCGCGGCGATGAAGACACCGAGCCCCATGCCGACGATGCCCCACACCACCGTCATGATGGCGAATTGGCGGACCACCTTGTAGTTGTAGGCGGTACTGCTGGTTGTGTTCATGTATGGGTTCCCATCCACGGTTATAGGCAGGCTAAACAGCGAGGCAAGCATGAAAGATGGGCAATGTGCCGGTATTGACGGGGATCAATGGGCCCAAGTGGGAAATGTCCCAGGCTTGCGCGTCGATCCTCCGCAAATCCGGGGCGATCATGGGCGTTCCTGCACACTGATCCTGGCCCACGGCGCGGGGGCGCCGATGGACAGCGCGTTCATGGACGAGATTGCGCAAAGGCTGGCGGGGCTTGGGGTCGGGGTGATCCGCTTCGAATTTCCCTACATGGCCGAGCGCCGCATAAACGGCGGCAAGCGTCCGCCCAATCCGCAGAAGGTGCTGCTCGAGTGCTGGCGCGAGGTGTATGGGCAGGTGCGACCATTGGTCACGGGCACCTTGGCCATTGGCGGCAAGTCGATGGGCGGACGGATGGCCAGTTTGCTGGCCGATGAGTTGGAGGCGGATGCGCTGGTGTGCCTGGGGTATCCGTTCTATGCCGTGGGCAAGCCGGAGAAACCGCGGGTCGAGCATCTGGCCGGGCTGAAGACGCCCACGCTCATCGTCCAGGGCGAGCGGGATGCGCTGGGCAATCGCGAGGCGGTTCAGGGGTATGAACTGTCAACGGCGATCGAGGTGAACTGGCTGGTGGCGGGGGATCATGATCTGAAGCCGCTGAAAGCTTCAGGGTTCAGCCATGAGCAGCATCTGCAGGCGGCGGCTGAGAAGGTGGCGGGGTTTCTGAAGGGTTAGCGCTGGATTCTTCGCGGGCAAGCCCGCGAAGAGCCTGATGCTTAGTCGCGATACTCGCACAGGTAAGCGGTATCGACCTTCACCTGCAGCTGGAACTTGCTGTCGGCCGGCACATTGAACTTGTCGCCTGCGTTGAAGGTTTCCCAGTTGTCGCTGCCCGGCAGCTTGACGATCAGGGCGCCGGACACCACGTGCATGATCTCGCGCTTGGCGGTGCCGAACTCGTATTCGCCCGGGGCCATCACGCCCACGGTGGCCGGACCTTCTTCGCCTGCGAAGGCGATCGACTTGACGGTGCCGTTGAAGTACTCGTTGACCTGGAACATGGGCGACTCCTGAACAGAAGGGCTGAAAAAAGGCTGGCCAGTATGCCCAAGCCCTGCGCGGTCGTCATCTGCTTTCAGGTGAGGCTCAAGGGCAGCAACCGTGCGGTATTGCGTGCATCCTCCAGCGCCCGGTGCTGTTGCCCGACGAACTGCATGCCGGCCAGTTGCAGTGCACCGTTCAGGCCGGTGGGACGCTGCAGGTGACGGGCCTTGGCGAAGCGCTGCTTGAGATTGATGTGCGGCAATTGCGCCAGCAGGCTGTTGACCTGGTGCTGCTGCCATTCCTGCAGCAACTGCTGGCGGTCGTAGTCGCCCCAACTGACCCAGGCCTGCAACTGCGCCCGATGATGGCCCAACCAGCGCTCGAACTGCTCCCAGATCTCGGCGAACGACGCCGCGCTGTCGATACTGGCCTGGCCGATGTGCGTCAGCTCACGGCAGAAGGGTGTCAGTTGCGGACGCCGCCGCGGCTTGACGAAGCGCTGGAAGTGATCGACCTCGCGACCTTCGCGGGTGACCAGGCTTGCGCCGATTTCAATGATTTCCATCTCGGTGACCGGCCAGCCACCGTCGTCGGTGGTGGCTTCCAGGTCGATGACCAGCCAATGGCCCATACCAGGCTCCCTTGCAAGACGCTGTGGTCCGCGGCGTCGGACGAGAGAGCAGGGCCGCGGGCCCCTAGAGCGTAGCCAATCCAGAAACCTTACGGCATCCCCTGGCAGAATGCCGCTATTTTGGCATAACCAGCGGTTGTGCCCTGACAGGAAAACGCCTAGCTTAGGCGCATCAAGGTCCAAACCCGTTATTTGAGTGCCTCACTTGACGCCACCGCCCGCCCTCAAGGCCCTGTCATCCCTGATGATGCTCGCTGCACTGTGGCTGGCCGGGCCGGCCTGTGCCGCCGACGTGGTGGAGGTGCGGATCGGGGCCGCGCATTTCCCGCCTTACACGGTGCGTCCGGAGCAGGGTGCCGATACAGGGTTGCTGCCGCAGTTCGCCGAGGCGCTGAACCAGCTCCAGGCTGGTTACCGTTTCGTTCTGGTGCCAACCTCGATCCCGCGCCGCTTCGGTGATTTCCAGCAAGCGCGCACCGACATGGCGATCTTCGAGAACCCGCAATGGGGTTGGCAGCAGATCCCGCACACGGCGGTCGACATGGGCCTGGAAGATGCCGAGATCTTCGTCGCCCATCGTCAGGCCGGGCGTGACCAGCATTATTTCGATGACCTCAAAGGCAAGCGCCTGGCGTTGTTCAACGGCTATCACTACGCGTTTGCCGATTTCAATCCCGACCCCGAATACCTGAAGAAGACCTTCCGGGCCATCCTCTCCTATTCCCATGACAGCAACCTGTCGATGGTGCAGCGCGAGCGTGCGGACATTGCCCTGGTGACCCGCTCGTACCTGAGTGACTACCTCAAGCGCAACCCGGCCAAGGACAGCGAGCTGCTGGCCTCGGAGCGGGTCGATCAGGTCTACCATCACTACGCACTGCTGCGCCCTGACGCGCCGATCCGCGCCGAAGCCTTCGCCCAGCTGATGCAGCGCCTGCGCGACAGCGGTGAGCTGGCGGCGCTTTTCGGCCCTTATCGGATCACCGTGCAAACGCCGCGCAATTAAATTCCCGGGCGGCGATCACGTTCAGACACTTGAGTGTGATCCCATTTTTCCGTGAGCCATGACCATGCCTTTCGATGCCGCTTCGACGCCGCTTTCCCTTCCGCGATGGCACAGCCTGCAAGGTGACGAGACCGCTTCCCGGTTGAGTCTGACCCTGGAGGGCCGCCCGCTGATCCAGGTGCGCCTGGTGCCCGCCGACCCCGTGCAGGTTCACCTGGAAACCGTCTGCCCGGATCGCGGCGCCCAGGCCCTGTGGGCCGCCTGCTACTGGCTGCTGTCGCGCGATCCCGCCTGCCAGCGCCTGGCCTGGCATTTGCCGAAGACGCCAGCGTGGCTGCCGGCGCTGCTGGCGAGCGGCTTGCTGGTCGCCAGCGAGCAAGCGGACGTATTGATCTGCGAGCGAGCGCTGTTCTGGCAGTTGCCGCAGCCCTGGCTTGGCGAGGTACAGAGCGGTGTCTACCCGCAGCAGATGCAGATCAGCAACGGCAAGCGCCATCCGCGCCGCGCGCCCAAGCCCCGGGGCGAGGTGTATCGCCGTTTCGATGCGCGCCTGGGGGCGTGGGTGTCGCTGCGCACCCTGGAAGTCGAGCAGGACCTGGCGCGCTTCAACCGTTGGCAGAACGAGCCGCGGGTCGCGCACTTCTGGCAGGAACAGGGCAGCCTGGAGCAGCACCGCGAATACCTGAGCAAGCTGGATGCAGACCCGCACACCCTGACGCTCATCGGCTGTTTCGACGATGAGCCGTTCGCCTACTTCGAAGCCTATTGGGCCAAGGAAGACCGCATCGCGCCGTTCTATCCGGCCGATGACTACGACCGCGGTATCCACATGCTCGTGGGCGAACAGGCGCACCGTGGCCCGCACAAGGTGGCGAGCTGGATGTCGGCGCTGGTGCACTACCTGTTCCTCGACGACCCGCGCACCCAGCAGGTGGTCGCCGAGCCGCGCGCCGACAACGGCAAGATGATCGGCTACATGCACGATCAGTGCTTCCACTGCGAGAAAGAGTTCGATTTCCCGCACAAGCGGGCGGCGTTGATGATCCTGGGGCGTGAGCGATTCTTCGATCGCTGCGCGCTGGTCTAGCGGCACGCAGGGCGTGGGCCGCTGGGCGGCCCGGCCACGCTGGGCAGGTGCTGTGCGCTGTACCTGTGAGGCGGTCAGCCCTCGGCCTGGCGGCTGTTCTTGCGGCAGTGGATCAGCGCGTCGCGGATCATGAAGTTGACCAGCGTCGGCGAGACCCCGAGCTCCTTGGCGATGTCTTTTTGCGGCACGCCGTGCAGGCGGTACATCTCGAACGCGTAGCGCGTGCGCTGGGGCAGCTCGTTGAGCGCTTCGGCGATGTGTTCGAGGGTCGCAAGGTTGATGTGGGTGGATTCTGGCGAGGCATTCTGGATCACCACATTCATGCCTTCTTCCTCGCTACCCGAGTACTTCAGCTCCATCGCCTGCTTGCGGTAGTGATCGATGGCCAGGTTGCGCACGATCTGGAACAGATAGCTGAGCTGGGCCTTGAACGAGGACGTGATCTGCGGCGCGGAACCGAGCCGGAAGAAGGCATCCTGCACCACATCCTCGGCGCGCGACCGACAGCCCGTGATACGGGCGGCAATCTTGACGAGGATGCTGCGATTGTCGACGAACGCCTGGAGTAATGGTGAATCGCACTTACTTGTGGATAGTTGTTCCGCCATGGAAATCACCTTGTCTCTGTGGGGAAAGGGAGCACACCGTTTGGCGATGCTTCCTACGACGTGCGACAAACTATTCATAATGATAATGATTGTCAAATACAGAAGTAAGTGAGTCTCTATTCGATTGCGGTCTAAGCTCCACCCCCTCCATGACCACTGTGTGAACGTCGTCCGCAGGCCAGCGACGTTTCTAATTATTTCTCCGGCCCATCCGTTCCCCTGTGTACATCCGGCCGCCGACTGCCGCCCGCCCTGCGTGCCTGGCGCACCTGGCCCGGCCCCGGCCCGACTTACCCAGACACTGGCAGGAACACTCCATGACGGACGCCTTCGAACTCCCGCTCACGCTGGTCCAGGCCCTGGCGCAACGCGCCGCGGCGACCCCGGACCGGATCGCCTTGCGCTTTCTGGCCGACGATCCCCGCGAACAGGCGGTGCTCAGCTACCGCGAGCTGGACCAGCGCGCCCGTACCATCGCCGCCGCCCTGCAGGCCCGTGCCGCATTCGGCGACCGCGCGATCCTGCTGTTCCCCAGTGGTCCGGACTATGTCGCGGCGTTCTTCGGCTGCCTGTATGCCGGGGTGATCGCAGTGCCGGCCTATCCGCCGGAGTCTTCGCGCCAACACCATCAGGAGCGCCTGCTGTCGATCATCGACGATGCCCAGCCGCGTCTGCTGCTGACGGTAGAAGCGCTTCATGACAGTTTGCAGGGCCTCGACGCCCTGGCGACGGACGCAGCCCCAGGCCTGCTGGCGGTGGACCGCCTGGCCCCGGAATTGGCCGACGACTGGCGTGAGCCGGCGCTGGCCGGCGAGCACATCGCCTTCCTGCAGTACACCTCCGGCTCCACCGCACTGCCCAAGGGGGTGCAGGTCAGCCATGGCAATCTGGTGGCTAATGAGCAGTTGATCCGCCAGGGCTTCGGCATCGACCTCAACCCCGACGACGTGATCGTCAGCTGGCTGCCGCTGTACCACGACATGGGCCTGATCGGCGGCTTGCTGCAACCGATCTTCAGCGGCGTGCCCTGTGTGCTGATGTCGCCGGGCTACTTCCTTGCCCGGCCCCTGCGTTGGTTGCAGGCGATCAGCGAATACGGCGGCACCATCAGCGGCGGTCCGGATTTCGCCTATCGCCTGTGCAGCGAGCGGGTCAGCGAAGCGGCCTTGGCCGGGCTCGATCTGAGCCGCTGGCACGTGGCCTACTCTGGTTCCGAGCCGATCCGCCAGGACAGCCTCGAAACCTTCGCCAGCAAGTTCGCCGCCTGCGGCTTCCAGGCGAGCAGCTTCTTCGCCAGCTACGGGCTGGCCGAAGCCACGCTGTTCGTCAGCGGCAGCCGACGCGGCCAGGGCATCGGCGCGCTGGAGCTCGATGCCGAGGCCTTCGCCGCCAACCGCGCCGAGTCTGGCAAGGGCAGCGTGCTGATGAGCTGCGGCTATCCGCAGCCGGGCCATGCGGTGCGTATCGTCGAACCGCAGCAACTCGCTGTGCTGGGCGATAACCGGGTGGGTGAAATCTGGGCCGGTGGCCCAAGCATTGCGCTGGGCTACTGGCGCAACCCCGAGGCCACGGCGCGTACCTTTGTCGAGATGGACGGCCAGACCTGGCTGCGCACCGGCGACCTGGGCTTCATGCGCGATGGCGAGGTGTTCGTCACCGGGCGACTGAAGGACATGCTGATCGTGCGTGGCCAGAATCTCTATCCGCAGGATCTGGAGAAGACCCTCGAACGTGAGGTCGAGGTGTTGCGCAAGGGGCGCGTGGCGGTGTTCGCCGTGGACGACCGGGGCGAAGAGGGCATCGGCGTGGCGGTGGAAGTCAGCCGCAACGTGCAGAAGGCAATGCCCCCCGAGGCGCTGATCAAGACCCTGCGCCAGGTCATCGCCGACGCCTGCCGCCAGGCGCCGGCGGTGGTGTTGCTGCTCAATCCGGGGGCACTGCCCAAGACCTCCAGCGGCAAGCTGCAGCGCTCGGCTTGCCGCCTGCGCATGAACGACGGCAGCCTCGATTGCTACGCCCGCTTCCCGGCCGATGAAGCATCCGCCGAGCAAGGCACCTCAGGCGATGCCCTGCAGGCGCGCATCGCGACAGTGTGGCGCGAACTGCTCAAGGTGGAGGCGGTGGCGGCGGACGATCACTTCCTGCTGCTGGGCGGCAACTCCATCGCCGCCACCCAGGTCACCGCGTGGCTGTCCGACGAGCTGGGCATCACGCTCAGCCTGCGTACCTTGTTCGAGGCGCCGGTATTGGCCGACTACAGTGCCGCGGTGGCTTGCGTGCTGGAGCAGGGCGGGCAGGGCACCGGTGCCATCGCCATCCTCGACCGCGCCAAGGCATTGCCGCAGTCGCTGGCGCAGAACCGCTTGTGGTTGCTGTGGCAACTTGAGCCCCAGTCCGCTGCCTACAACATTCCAGCCGGCCTGCACCTGCGTGGCGAGTTGGACGAGGCGGCGCTGCAGGCGAGCTTCCAGGCGCTGGTCGAGCGCCACGAGTCCCTGCGCACCCGTTTCAGCGAATTGGATGGCGAGGCCCTGCAGCATGTGCTGGCGCACGCCGAATTTACCTTGCAGCGTGCCGATCTCGAGGGGCTGGACGCCAGCGAGATCGCCAACCGTCGCGAACATGAGGCCCGCCAGCCGTTCGATTTGCGCGAGGGCCCGCTGCTGCGCGTGACCCTGGCACGCCTGGGCGATGAGGAGCACCAACTGTGGGTGACCCTGCATCACATCGTCGCCGACGGTTGGTCGCTGAATATCCTGCTCGAAGAGTTCGCCCGACTCTACGCCGCACACTGCCAGGGCCAGCAGGCCAGCCTTGCGCCGCTGGCGCTGGGTTACGCCGACTACGGCACCTGGCAGCGCCAGTGGCTGGCAGAGGGCGAGGCTGCGCGCCAGTTGGAATACTGGACGGCGCAACTGGGCGACGACTTGCCGGTGCTCGACCTGTGCACCGACCATCCGCGCTCGGCACTGCGCGAGCAGCGTGCCGCGCGCCTGAACATGAAAGTGCCAGCCAAGCTCGGCGAAGCGCTCAAGGGCCTGGCCCGTGACCAGCAGGCGAGCCTGTTCATGGTCCTGCTGGCGGGCTGGCAAGCCTTGCTGCAGCGATACAGCGGCCAGTCCGACATCCGCGTCGGCGTCCCCAACGCCAACCGCCCGCGCCTGGAGACCCAGGCCATGGTCGGCTTCTTTATCAACACCCAGGTCATGCGTGCCGAGTTCGACGGCCGTACGCCGTTCGACCAGTTGCTGGCCCAGGTGCGCGAACGCACCCTTGGCGCCCAGGCGCACCAGGACCTGCCATTCGAACAACTGCTCGAAGCACTGCCACAGGCTCGCGAGCAGGGCCTGTTCCAGGTCATGTTCAACCACCAGCAGCGCGACCTGTCCGCGCTGCGTCGCCTGCCCGGCCTGCTTGCCGAACAACTGCCCTGGCACAGCCGCGAGGCCAAGTTCGACCTGCAACTGCACAGTGAGGAAGATCACCAGGGCCGGCTGACACTGGCCTTCGACTACGCCGCCGAGCTGTTCGAAGCCAGCACGGTCAAGCGTCTGGCCCAGCACCTGCTGGCGCTGCTCGAGCAGGTCTGCGCGCAGCCGCAACTGGCTGTGGGCGAGGTACAACTGCTGGATGAGCCAGCCCGCGCACAACTGCTCGCCTGGGGCCAGGCGCCGGTCGAGCCCGCCAAGACCTTGCTGGTCGAGCAGCTCAACGAACAGGCACGCCTGACACCGGAGCGCATCGCCCTGGTGTGGGAGGGCGGTCAGCTCGACTACGCCAGCCTGCACCAGCAGGCCAACCGTCTGGCCCACTACCTGCGTGACAAGAGTGTCGGCCCGGACACATGCGTGGCCATCGCTGTAGAACGCTCGCCGCAACTGCTGGTCGGCCTGCTGGCGATCCTCAAGGCGGGCGGCGCCTATGTGCCGCTGGACGTCGACTACCCGGCCGAACGCCTGGCCTACATGCTCGCCGACTGTGGCGCGGGCCTGCTGCTGAGCCAGAGCAACTTGCTCGAGCGCCTGCCCCAGGTCGAGGGCGTCAGTACCATCGCGCTGGACCAGTTGCACCTGGACACCTGGCCCAGCCAGGCCCCAGGCCTGCACCTGGAAGGCGAGCACCTGGCCTATGTGATCTATACCTCCGGCTCCACCGGCCAGCCCAAGGGCGTGGGCAACACCCACGCGGCCCTGGCCGAACGCCTGCAATGGATGCAGGCCACCTATGCGCTGGACGAGCACGACGTGCTGATGCAGAAGGCACCGATCAGCTTCGACGTGTCGGTGTGGGAATGCTTCTGGCCGCTGGTCACCGGCTGCCGCCTGGTGCTGGCCGGCCCCGGTGAACATCGCGATCCACAGCGCATCGCCGCGCTGGTGCAGCAGCATGGCGTGACCACGCTGCACTTCGTACCGCCGCTGTTGCAGGTGTTTGTCCAGGAACCGCTGGCCGCAGGCTGCACCAGCCTGCGGCGGCTGTTCTCCGGTGGCGAGGCGTTGCCTGCCAGCCTGCGCGACCGAGCCCTGGCGTTGCTGCCCCAGGCGCAGTTGCACAACCGTTATGGCCCGACCGAGACCGCGATCAACGTCACCCACTGGCACAGCCAGGGCGAGGATGGCGAGCGCTCGCCCATCGGCCGTCCGCTGGCCAATGTGCTGTGCCGTGTGCTGGATGATGAATTCGAACTGACCGCACCGGGCGTGCCGGGCGAGCTGTGCCTCGGTGGCGCAGGCCTGGCCCGTGGCTACCTCGGGCGCCCGGGCCTGACCGCCGAGCGCTTCGTGCCGCAGCCCGATGGCGACGGCCAGCGTCTGTACCGCAGCGGCGACCGCGCGCGCTGGCTGGTGCACGACGGTGCGCTGGAATACCTCGGGCGCCTCGACCAGCAGGTCAAGGTGCGCGGCTTCCGCGTTGAGCCTGAAGAGGTCCAGGCGGTGCTGCTGGCCCAGCCAGGTGTCGAGCAGGCGCTGGTGCTGATCCACCGGGACGCCGTCGGCGCGCAGTTGGTCGGCTACTACAGCGGTGTCGAGCAGAGTGCCGCCTTGCTCGCTACCCTCGGCGCGCAACTGCCTGCCTACATGGTGCCGGCGCAGTTGATTCACCTCGCGCAGATGCCACTAGGCCCGAGCGGCAAGGTCGATCGCAAGGCGTTGCCGACGCCGGTCTGGCAGCAACGCCAACACGTCGAACCGCAGTCCGCGCTGGAGCAGCAGGTGGCGGCGATCTGGCGCGAGGTGCTGAACCTGCCCCGGGTAGGCCTGCAGGACGACTTCTTCGCCCTTGGTGGCCACTCGCTGCTGGCCACCCAGATCGTTTCGCGCTGCCGTCAGGCCTGCGACGTCGAACTGCCGCTCAAGGCGCTGTTCGAGGCCAGTGAGCTGGGCGCCTTCTGCGCCGAGATCGCGCGGATCCGCGCCAGCGGTGGGTGCAACCTGCAGGGCGAGATCGCCCGTGTCGACCGCCGTCAGGCCGTGCCGCTGTCGTACTCGCAGCAGCGCATGTGGTTCCTCTGGCAGATGGAACCGGACAGCCCCGCATACAACGTCGGCGGCATGGCGCGTCTACGCGGCGCGCTGCATGTGGACGCCTTCGAACGTGCCCTGCAGGCGTTGATCGTACGCCACGAAACCCTGCGCACCACCTTCCCCAGCATCGACGGCAAGCCCTACCAGTGCGTGGCCGACGACAGCAGCCTGCACCTGGACTGGCAGGACTTCAGCACGCTGCCGGCCGACAATCGCCAGCAACGCCTGCAGCAACTGGCTGACGAACAGGCGCACCAGCCGTTCGACCTGGAGCGTGGTCCGTTGCTGCGCGCCTGCCTGGTCAAGGTGCAGGAGCGTGAGCACTATTTCGTCCTGACCCTGCACCATATCGTCACCGAGGGTTGGGCGATGGACATCTTCGCCCGCGAGCTGGGCGAGCTCTACGAAGCCTTCGTCGACGAACGCGAATCGCCGCTGCCTCCGCTGCCAGTGCAGTACCTGGACTACAGCGTCTGGCAGCGCCAGTGGCTTGAAGGCGGCGAGGGCGCGCGCCAGCTCGACTACTGGAAAGCACGCCTGGGCGACGAGCACCCGGTGCTGGCACTGCCGACCGACCGCCCGCGCCCGGCGGTGCAGAGCCATCGCGGCGAGCTGTACCGCTTCGACCTCGACCCGGCGCTGGTCGAGCGTGTGCATGCGTTCAACAGCCAGCGTGGGCTGACCCTGTTCATGACCATGACCGCCTCGCTGGCCGCCCTGCTGCACCGCTACAGCGGCCAGCGCGACCTGCGTATCGGCGCGCCGGTGGCCAATCGCATCCGTCCGGAAAGCGAGGGGCTGATCGGTGCCTTCCTCAACACCCAGGTGCTGCGTTGCCAACTGGATGGGCAGATGAGCGCCGCCGCGTTGCTCGAGCAGATGCGCCAGACCATCATCGACGGCCAGTCGCACCAGGACTTGCCGTTCGAACAATTGGTCGAAGCCCTGCAGCCGCCGCGCAGCAGTGCCTACAACCCGTTGTTCCAGGTGATGTGCAACGTGCAGCGCTGGGTTTTCCAGCAAAGCCGCACACTGGCGGGCATGCAGGTGGATTACCTGGTCAACGACGCCAGCGCCACCAAGTTCGACCTGTACCTGGAAGTCACCGACCTGGACGGCCGACTGGGCTGCTGCCTGACCTACAGCCGCGACCTGTTCGATGAGCCGCGCATCGCGCGCATGGCCGAACACTTGCAGCAGTTGCTGGCTGCGATGCTGGACGATCCGCAGCAGCGCCTGTGCGAACTGCCGATGCTGTCGGGCGCCGAGCAGCAGGAGCTGGTCGGTCAACTTCAGGGCGAGCAGGACTTCGACCTCGACCAGACCCTGCACGGGCTGTTCGCCGCCCAGGTCGAGCGCACGCCCCAGGCACTGGCGCTGACCTTTGCCGGCCAGCACCTGAGCTACGCCGAACTCGATCAGCAGGCCAACCGCCTGGCCCGTGCCCTGCGTGAGCGGGGTGTCGGCCCGCAGGTGCGGGTGGGCCTGGCGCTGGAGCGCTCGACGCAGATGGTGGTCGGCCTGCTGGCGATCCTCAAGGCCGGTGGTGCCTATGTGCCGCTCGATCCGGAATACCCGCTCGAGCGCCTGCACTACATGATCGAGGACAGCCGCCTGGGCCTGCTGATCGGCCAGCGCGACTTGCTCGCGACCCTCGGCGAGCTGCCGGCCAGTGTGCTCACCTGGAGCCTGGAGGACGACGCCGCATCGCTGTCCGCCTACAGCGATGCGCCACTGGACAACCTCAACCTGCCGCAGCACCAGGCGTACCTGATCTACACCTCCGGCTCAACCGGCAAGCCCAAGGGCGTGATGGTCAGCCATGGCGAGATCGCCATGCACTGCCAGGCGGTGATCGCCGACTTCGGCATGCGCAGCGACGATTGCGAGCTGCATTTCTATTCGATCAACTTCGATGCGGCCAGCGAACGCCTGCTCACGCCGCTGCTGTGCGGTGCACGGGTGGTGCTGCGTGCCCAGGGGCAATGGGGCGCAGAAGAGATCTGCGACCTGGTGCGCGAGCAGCAGGTGAGCATTCTCGGTTTCACCCCGAGCTACGGTAGCCAGTTGGCGCAATTCCTGGCCGCGCGTGGCGAGCAACTGCCGGTGCGTCTGGTGATCACCGGCGGCGAGGCGCTGACGGGCGAACACCTGCAGCGCATCCGCCAGGCCTTTGCCCCGCAGCAGTTCTTCAATGCCTACGGCCCGACCGAAACCGTGGTCATGCCGCTGGCATGCCTGGCACCCGTAACCTTGTCAGCCGATGCGGGCAGCGTGCCGATTGGTCGCATGATCGGGGCGCGCACCGGCTACATTCTCGACGAGGACCTGGCGCTGTTGCCCCAGGGTGGCATTGGTGAGCTGTATGTCGGTGGCGCGGGCCTCGCCCAGGGCTATCACGACCGTCCGGGGCTGTCGGCCGAACGTTTCGTCGCCGACCCCTTCAGCCATGGCGGTGGCCGGCTGTATCGCACCGGCGACCTGGTGCGCCTGCGCGCCGACGGGCTGGTCGAGTACATCGGCCGCGCTGACCAGCAGGTGAAGATCCGTGGTTTCCGCATCGAGCTGGGCGAGATCGAAAGCCGCCTGCAGGAGCACGCCGCTGTCGAGGAGGCCGTGGTCCTGGCCCTCGACCTGCCGGGCGGCAAGCAACTGGTGGGCTACCTGGTCTGTGATCAGGCCAAAGGTGGCAGCGAGGCCCAGGCGCACCTGCGCGAGGCGGTGAAGGCCCATGCCCGCCAGCACCTGCCTGACTACATGGTGCCTGCGCACCTGGTGCTGCTCGAGCGCCTGCCGCTGATGGGCAATGGCAAGCTCGACCGGCGGGCGCTGCCAGCGCCGGACCTCGCGCAGGCACACCAGCTTTACCAGGCGCCGACCAATGAGCTGGAGACACAGTTGGCGCAGATCTGGTGTGAGGTGCTCAACGTTTCCCGCGTGGGGGTACAGGACAACTTCTTCGAACTGGGCGGTGACTCGATCCTGTCGATCCAGGTGGTCAGCCGCGCCCGTCAGTTGGGCCTGCAGTTCACCCCGCGCGACCTGTTCCAGCACCAGACCATCCAGACCCTGGCAGCCGTGGTCACCCATGGCGCGGCGCCGACGCATGTGGAGCAGGGGGCGCGTCAGGGCCGTATCGGTCTGACGCCGATCCAGCATTGGTTCTTCGACAGCGAGGTGCCACAGCCACAGCACTGGAACCAGGCGGTGCTGCTGCAAGCACGCAAGCCGCTGCACGCCGAACGGCTGGAGACTGCACTGGCGGCGCTGGTGCAGCATCACGACAGTCTGCGCCTGCGCTTCCTCCAGGCCGCAGATCGCTGGCAGGGCGAATACGACCAGGCGAGTGCCCAGCCGCTGCTGTGGACGGCGACAGTCGCTGACTTCAGTGATTGCCAGGCGCTCTATACCGACGTGCAGCGCAGCCTCGACCTGCAGCAAGGGCCCCTGTTGCGCGGCCTGCTGCTGACCGATGGCGCAGGCGAGCAACGCTTGCTGCTGGCCATCCACCACCTGGTGGTCGACGGCGTGTCCTGGCGTGTGTTGCTCGAAGACCTGCAGGCGCTGTATCGCGGTGAAACCCTGGCGGCCAAGACCCATGCCATGGGCGACTGGTCGGCGCGCCTGGCCAGCTATGCCGGCAGCGATTCGCTGCGTGACGAGCTGGACTGGTGGGAGGGGCAACTGGGACGTGTGCGCCGCGAACTGCCGTGCGATCACCCGCAGGGCGGCAACCTGCACCGCCATGCCCGCACCCTGGCTATCGAGCTCGACACCGAGCAGACCCGCCAACTGCTGCAGCAGGCACCAGCGGCCTATCACACCCAGGTCAACGACTTGCTGCTGACCGCCCTGGCCCGCACCCTGAGCCACTGGAGCGGCGATGAGCAGGTGCTGGTACAGCTTGAGGGGCATGGTCGCGAAGGGCTGTTCGAAGACATCGACCTGACCCGCAGCGTCGGCTGGTTCACCAACGCCTATCCGCTGAGCCTGAGCCCGGCAGCCGGTAACGACGATGCCGCGCGCAGTGCTTCGATCAAGGGCATCAAGGAACAACTGCGCCAGGTGCCGCACAAAGGGCTGGGGTATGGCGTGCTGCGCTACCTGGCCGATACTGCGGGGCGTGAGCGCATGGCGGCGTTGCCACAGGCACGCATCACCTTCAACTACCTGGGGCAGTTCGATCAGCAGTTCGACACCAATGCCGTGTTCCAGCCGCTGGATACCCCGGTGGGCCTGGCCCATGACCTGGATGCTCCACTGCCCAACTGGCTGAGCGTGGATGGCCAGGTCTATGGTGGTGCCTTGCAACTGCGCTGGACCTTCAGTGCCGAGCGCTACGACGAAACGACCATCGCCGAGCTGGCCGAAGCCTATCGCCAGGAACTGCTGGCGCTGGTCGCCCACTGTCTGGGCGAGGGCAACGGTAGCTTCACGCCGTCGGACTTCCCGCTGGCCCAACTGACCCAGGAGCAGATCGATACCTTGCCGGTGCCGGCAGCCGAAATCGAGGATGTCTACCCGCTGACGCCGATGCAGGAGGGGCTGCTGCTGCACACCCTGCTCGAGCCGGGCACCGGCATCTACTACATGCAGGACCGCTACCGCATCAACAGTGCGCTGGACCCCGAGCGCTTCGCCCAGGCCTGGCAGGCGGTGGTCGCACGCCATGAGGCGCTGCGCGCATCGTTCAGCTGGAACGCGGGTGAAGCGATGCTGCAGATCATCCACAAGGCGGGCAAGACCCAGGTGGACTACCAGGACTGGCGCGAGCTGGACGACGCCAGCCAGGAGCAACGCCTGCAGGCCCTGCACAAGCAGGAGCGCGAAGCCGGATTCGAGTTGCTGCGCGAGGCACCGTTCCACCTGCGCCTGGTGCGCGTGGCCGATGAGCGCTACTGGTTCATGATGAGCAACCATCACATCCTCATCGATGCCTGGTGCCGCTCGTTGCTGATGAACGATTTCTTCGAGATCTACCAGGCGCTGGGCGAAGGCCGTGCCGCGCAGCTGCCGGTGCCGCCGCGCTATCGCGACTACATCGGCTGGCTGCAGCGCCAGGACCTGGACGAAGCACGCCAGTGGTGGCAGGCCAACCTGGCCGGCTTCGAACGCGCCACGGCGATCCCCAGCGACCGCCCGCTGCGCCATGACCACGCCGGGGACGGCATGATCGTCGGCGATTGCTACACCCGCCTCGAGGTGAGCGAGGGGGCGCGTCTGCGTGAACTGGCGCAGGCTCATCAACTGACCGTCAACACCTTTGCCCAGGCGGCCTGGGCACTGGTACTGGCCCGCTACAGCGGCGAGCGCGACGTGGTGTTCGGGGTGACCGTTGCCGGGCGCCCGGTGAGCATGCCGCAGATGCAACGCACGGTCGGCCTGTTCATCAACAGCATCGCCTTGCGTGTGCAGTTGCCGGCAGCCGGCGAGCGCCAGAGCGTGCGTCAGTGGCTGCAGGGCTTGCTCGATCGCAACATGCAGTTGCGCGAATACGAGTACCTGCCGTTGGTGGCGATCCAGGAATGCAGCGAGCTGCCCAAGGGGCAGGCGCTGTTCGACAGCCTGTTCGTGTTTGAAAACGCGCCGGTCGAGAGCAATGTGCTCGACCACGCCCAACACCTGAACGCAAGCTCCGACTCGGGCCGTACCCACACCAACTTCCCGCTGACGGCGGTGTGCTACCCGGGCGATGACCTGGGCCTGCACCTGTCGTTCGACCAGCGTTACTTCGACTACCCGACCGTCGAGCGCCTGCTGGCCGAGTTCAAGCGCCTGTTGCTGGCGCTGGTCGAAGGTTTCGAGGGTGAGGTGCAGGCACTGCCACTGCTGGGGGCCGAGGAGCAGCGCTTCCTGCTCGAGGACTGCAACCGTACCGAGCACGCCTATACCCTGGAGCAGAGTTACGTCGAGCTGTTCGAGGCGCGCGTCGCAGCGCACCCCGAGCGTATCGCTGCCCGTTGCCTGGAGGCGTCCTACGACTATGCCGGGCTCAACCTGGCCGCCAACCGCCTGGGGCATGCCCTGGTCGCGGCCGGTGTGAACATCGATCAGCCCGTCGCCTTGCTGGCCGAGCGTGGCCTGCCGCTGCTGGGCATGATAGTTGGCAGCTTCAAGGCCGGTGCGGGGTACCTGCCGCTGGATCCGGGCCTGCCCTCGGCGCGTCTGCAGCGTATCGTCGAGCTCAGCCGCACGCCAGTACTGGTGTGCAGCGCCGCCTGTGCCGAGCAGGCGGGTCAGTTGCTCGACGAGCTGAGCGGGGCGGTACGGCCGAAGCTGCTGGTGTGGGAGGATATCCAGGCCAGCCAGGTCGCGGGCCACAACCCCGGTATCTACAGCGGGCCGGACAACCTGGCCTATGTGATCTATACCTCAGGCTCCACCGGGCTGCCCAAGGGCGTGATGGTCGAGCAGCGCGGCATGCTCAACAACCAGCTGAGCAAGGTGCCGTACCTGGCGCTGGACGAACACGACGTGATCGCCCAGACCGCCTCGCAGAGCTTTGACATCTCGGTGTGGCAATTCCTGGCAGCACCGCTGTTCGGGGCCAGTGTCGAGATCGTGCCGAATGCCATTGCCCACGATCCACAGGGCTTGCTGGCGCATGTCCAGGCCCGTGGCATCACTGTGCTGGAAAGCGTGCCTTCGTTGATCCAGGGCATGCTGGCCAACGACCACCAGGCGCTGGATGGCCTGCGCTGGATGCTGCCGACCGGCGAGGCGATGCCGCCTGAGCTGGCCGCCCAGTGGCTGGAGCGCTATCCGCAGATCGGCCTGGTCAACGCCTATGGCCCGGCCGAATGCTCTGACGATGTGGCGTTCTTCCGCGTCGATGCCGATTCGACCCGCGGCAGCTACCTACCCATCGGCACCCCGACCGACAACAACCGCCTGTACCTCTACGGCGAAGAGCAGACCCTTGTGCCGCTGGGCGCGGTGGGCGAGCTGTGCGTGGCTGGCACGGGCGTCGGTCGCGGATATGTCGGCGATCCGGTGCGCACGGCCCTGGCGTTCATCCCGCATCCACACGGTGCTCCGGGCGAGCGGCTGTATCGCACCGGCGATCTGGCGCGGCGCCGTGCCGATGGTGTGCTCGAATATGTAGGGCGCATCGACCACCAAGTGAAGATCCGCGGCTACCGTATCGAGCTTGGCGAGATCGAAGCCCGCCTGCACGAGCAGCCGCAGATTCGCGATGCGGCAGTCGGTGTCCAGGAGGGCGTCAATGGCAAGCACCTGGTTGGCTACCTGGTAGCCCATCAGGGCGTGGTGACCGATGCCGGCCTGCTCGAGCAGATCAAGCAGCGCCTGCGCGCCGAGTTGCCGGAGTACATGGTGCCGCTGCACTGGGGCTGGTTCGATAACCTGCCGCACAACGCCAATGGCAAGCTCGACCGCAAGGCACTGCCGGTCATCGAGATCGGTGGCCAGCACAGCCAGGATTACCTGGCTCCGCGCAGCGAGCTGGAAGAGACCCTGGCCGCTATCTGGGGCGAGGTGCTCAAGGCTGAGCGGGTCGGGGTGCGCGACAACTTCTTCGAACTGGGCGGGCACTCGTTGCTGGCCACGCAGATTGCCTCACGCGTACAGAAGCGTCTGCAACTGAACGTGCCACTGCGGGCGATGTTCGAGTGCGGCACCGTGGAAGAGCTGGCGGCGTATGTCGAAGGGTTGCAGGGCAGTGCGTTGAATGAGGATAAGGTGGATCGGTTGAGTGATCTGATGGCGGAGTTGGAAGGTTTGTAACAGGCCACGACACCAGCGCGGGCAAGCCGCTCTGGTGTCGTGCTGTATTTAACGCGGTGCGTTGTTGATGCTCTTTCTACGCATGCTACGCCTGGAATCGCCCAGTCTTTTTCTTACCGTCGAAGAGTTACTTGACAGCGTCGAAGAGTTACTTGACCGCGTTGAAGAGCTACTGGATAGGCTTGAGCGCCGACTGGAGTTTGAATCATCGTTGGGGGTGTCAGGAAATAGTGTCTCCAGGTTGAGAGTATTCTCTTCGCTCGATGTGCTGTGCGTGCGAGCCAGTGTCGTCCCTTGTTGAGTATCATTTGTATCGGGGTCGTCAATATTGATGGCGAGGTGCTGCGGTGCAGAGAAGTCCTCTTCTGCGTTGGTATGTGCCGATGGAGCAGGCAGGGCGGCCATCTCTATAGCGTCGTGCGTATTCGGGCGCTGTTCCCCATGTCTGGGAGAGTGTGGTCTGCTAATGGCGTTCTGGTGAACGAAGTTTTCGCCCCCCGCGGGGTTTTGATTATCGGGTGATTGAGCATCATTTTCGAACGGGGGAGCCTCGTCAGATTCCAACTGAGTACGGCGAATTTGTTCAGCTTCACGTTGTTTCTTAAACAGCCGATATTGTGCAGAATGTTGGGTCCCGATCGCTGTCATGGAGGAAAACAAGGTTAAATATTGCACGGAGGAATCATTGGGGGAGATCCAGCCTAAGAACATTAAAGTAATCACAATAAAGATGTTAAGCACCCTTAGTCCGCTGGATGCAACATGGAGGCGGCCACCCGATTCTCTCCAGTGCTTCCATAAGGGAGCTGTCAGTGATGTTCCGTTTCTCTCTGCATCTTTGAGTTGGTAGTAGAGGGGTTGGTTGTTCGTAATAAGCGTCGCTATGTTCAGCAGAAGCAGCCAGATGGCAAATATTTCTAAGAGTACAGTCATAAGGGTCTCTGCTGGAGACATCCCCGTAGCGTCACGAAAGCGCAGTGGATTATTTCTATTCGTCCGATACAGATTCGGGCCATCAATAAGCCCACCGGGATCGGCACTCAGCCATCGGCCCAACCCCGTCTGATAGTATCGCCAGCCGTAGTAGTAAAGACCGCTGGCATCGAGCCCCTTGCCGGCATGACGCGACGTACGTTGGGTTAATCCGTCGACTTCCGCTGCTTGCTCATCCAGACCAGCTGTTTCGCCATAGGGGGTGTATTCCTCACGCGAGACGATGTTTCCCACCTCGTCCGTTTCTCCCGCACTGCTGCCCAGATGGTCGCTAAACCCATAGCGCAGGTTAACATCGGTATTCAGGCGATTTTGAATCCAACGCACCTGCTCTATTTCGATGATTACCACATGCTTGAGTGCCAGGGGCTGGCCTTCGAGCGTGCGCAGGCGTACTTCGCAGTCATCGACGTAGGTCGTCAGGGTGGTCTGAATTCCGTTGGCCGTGTGCACAGTACTGATCTTGCGACGTCGGGTGCCGCCATTGGCGTATCGGTATTGCTCGATATCATCTGCCGCACCGCTGGCGCGTTTGACCAGCGGCACCTGGCCCAACTGGTGATCGGCCAACCAAGCCAGTGCCCGGCCATCGACCAATTGTTTCTGCAGGCCGCCAGGCAGGAAGCCGTTGTCTGGTGTCAGTCCGTGGCTCTGGGGCATTGCGCGGTTGCTCTGGGTCGACACACGCAGGTGCTGGGTGCGCTGGCCGGCACCACCGTTGTGACTCAAGGTGACCAGGTTGTCACCGTCGTCGTATTCATAGCGTTCGCTGTAGGGTGTCCAGACTTTGCCGCCCTGGCGGTCGGACGGTCCGAAGGAGGGGGACCAGTAGGTGCCGACCGGGCTGCGCTCGCGCCCGCTTGCCTCGATCAGGCGGTAGAGGGTGTCGTAGGTGTATTTGCGCAGGCCGTCGGCCTGCTGGTTGTCATGCCACTGAGGGTCGGCACCTTGGTCATCGAGGGCGAGGATGTTGCCTGCGGGATCGTAGCCATAGTGCAGGTCGCTGATCAGCAGATAGCCCAGCGCATGGTTACTTGGGCGCTCCGTGCGATGTTGAATCAGGCGCTGACTGGTGGGCGAGTAGTCGTAGAGGTCGACCACACCATTGCCAGACATCTGCGCCACGACCAAGCCATCGGCCCTGCGTGTGACAGCCGCGAGCGCCACGGCCTCCTTGGCACCCTGACGCAAATGCATCTGGCGTACTGCGCCACTGACGTCCAGTGTCTTCGAGCTCGTTACCCCGGCCGCGTTGGTGCGTACCAGCATATCGCCCGCTGCGTTGTATCGGTTAAGGGTAATCAGTACGTCCTCTTCCAGATCATCTTCACTGCTGCCCGCCCAATCGGGTTGTTCAGCTTGAGGCTGCAGCAGTTGTTGCCGGGTTTCGAGAGGTGCGCTGGTCAGTGATAGCAAGGCTGTGAGAGTCAGGCCTGCGTTGTCGAAATGCTTGAGCGTCGCGCCTGCCAGGTTGCGCTGGCGTTCGGGGGCAGTGGCGGGTGCATACACCAGGCGCTCGCGCATACGGGCGATGCCAGCGGCCGGATGTTCGAAGATCGCGCTTTTGCGCCCGCCTTGTTCAGGGGCTTCGTAGGTATGTCTGTGGTGGGTGCCCTGGGCGTTGCAGGTCCACAGCGGCCGACCAGTGGCATCATCAAGCGACAGTGAGGTATCGCCGTCGGTCGTATGCAGCTTCAATTGTTGGCCGCCGAGGCTGGTTACCGTCGTAGCATCGGCCAGCGTCGGTGCCCCTGCCGATACCTGCAGCGCTCGGGCACCGAACTGGCGGACGGTGCGGGTCAGTGGGTCTGCATGGGTGCGGCTACGCAGCAGTTTTGCTGCGGGTATGTCTGCTCCATCCTGTGGGGAGCGCAGCAGGCGCAGCGTCACCGTAGCGCCTGCGGCACTGGACAGCACCGTTACGTCCGGTGTTTCGGCATGGTAGCGCGCAGCGTTGATGGCAGGCATCGGCAATCCCTCGTCTCATCGCCTCCAGTTCACCGATCGCGCAGACGCGAGCGTTCGATAAGGCGAGTCTAGGGAGGCTGCGTCGGTCTTGCACCTGACAGATTTATCAGGTCAACGCTTGCCCAGAATCTTGCCGAGCATTTCCGGGCGCGGCGCGCCCTGTTGGCTCTGCAGTTGTCCGTGTTCATCCTGGTAGAAGATCGCGGGCGTCGCACCCAACCCCATTTCTTCCATCAACGCCTGGTTGGCTGCGAGTTGCTTCTGTGTGGCTTCGGGAATTGTGTCCAGTGCCTTGAGCGTGCTGGCCTTGCCGGCGCTTTCGTGGTCTTGCAGTGCCTTGGCAGGGTCTTTTGCCGACAACAGCGCTGCGGATTTGCCCGGGCTGTCCGGGCGGATGATGCCGACCATGATATGGCGCAGTTGCACCTTGCCCGACTCGACCCAGGGCCGCGCCTGTTGCCAGAACATGTTGCAGTACGGGCAGTTGGGGTCGCTGAACAGGTAGACGATACGTGGCGCATCGGTCTTGCCGTCCTGGATCCAGGCGGTCTTTTCCATCTTCGCCCAGATTTCCTTGCTCATCGGTGTGTAGACCAACTTGTCCAACGGTTCGGCGCTCAGGTCCTGGCCTTGTTCATCGAAAAGGCTGCCAACCAGCACGTGCTTGCCGTCGGGCGTCAAGTACAGGGCGATGCCGTTGTTGTGGTACTCGGCGGCATAACCGCGCAGGCCATTGGGCGCGTCGAAAGTACCCTTGATTACCGCGCCCTTGGCTTCCATCTGCTGGATCGCCTTTGGCCAGGGCTCGGCCTGCGCCAGGGGCGCGACGAGCAGGGCCAGGGAGAGGGGCAGGAGAGCAGTCAGTCGCATGTCATTTTCCTTGTACGGCGGGGGCGGGCGCTACGGCCCGCTCTAAAGGCTCCAGGGCGTTGTGCAGGCTGGCGCGGGATAGCTCGCCGAGGTGGCTGCCGACCAGGCGTCCCTCGGCGTTGTAGAACAGGGTGGTGGGCAGGGCCATGGAGCCGACCCGTTGCGCCAGTTGCCCGCTGCCGTCGAACAGCACGTGATTCAGGCTCAGACCGGTCGTGGCCAGGAAGGTACTGACGCTCTCTGGTGTTTCGCCTTGGTTGACGAACAGGAAGGTCACGTCGGGGTAGTCGCTCTGGGCCTGTTGCAGCACAGGCATCTCACGCCTGCACGGTGGGCACCAGGTGGCCCAGATGTTGATGACCAGTGGTGTGCCGCGGTAGCTGTGCAGGGCCACCGATTCGCCGCTGGCGTTTTGCAGGCTCAGTTCGGGCAGCTCGGTGCCTTTGCTGTACAGGTGGCTGCCCAGGCTCGCCAGCCCCCAGAACAGTGCGCCGCTGAACAGCGCCCAGCCCAGCGGGCGGCGCAGCCCCGGTCGGCGGCGACCCTGCCACAAGGCAGCAGCGATGAGTCCCGCCAGGCCACTCCAGAGCTGGAAGCCGCCATCGCGAATGTCGATGATCTGCACAGGGTCATCGCGGTACATCGCCCAGTACTCCAGGACGAAGCCCGCACGGGCGCAGAGGAGCCCGACCAGAAACAGGTTGAACAGCGCCGATTCGGGGCTCTCGCCGCCACGGCGAGCGACCCACCAGCCGACCAGGCAGGCGATGCCCAAAGCTGCAAGCAACAGCAGGTGGTTCAAGGCCATGGTCAGCGGCCCCAAGGTTACCGTCAGCATCAGCCTTGACTCCTGGTCTGGGCCCAGTGTTGCAGGAATGCAGCGGCGTCGATTTCACCGGTGATGCGTCGGGCGCGCCGCTCGTCACCTTCCGGGCCGATCCAGATCAGGCTGGGCGGGCCTGGAACCTGGTAGCGCTGCAGCAATTCGCGGCTGGCAGGGGTGTCGGCGGTGACGTCCAGGCGCAGCATTTGCACGCCGTCGAGGCTGGCCTGGACATCGCCGCGGGCGAACACCTGTTTCTCCATCACTTTGCACGATACGCACCAGTCGGCGTAGTAGTCGACCAGCACCCACTGGTTGCGTGCCTTGGCGGCATCCAGTTCACGCTGCAGGTCCTGTGGGGTGTTGACGGTGATGACCCGTGCATCGTGGACATTACCGGCGGTTGTCGTGCCGCCGCCGGTGAAGGGCTGCAGCGGTTGCCAGAGATCGTTGCCTCCTGCGGCGGCACCGACCAGCAGCAGGCCACCCCAGAGGCTACCGAGTAACGGTAGGGCGCGCAGCGCCGGTAGACGCTGCAGGGCAGGCCAGGCCGCCCAGGCCAGGGCAATCAGCCAGGCGCCGACCAGTGCCAGCAGCAGCGGCTCGGGCAGCAGGCTGCGTAAGGTGTACAGGGCCATGGCCAGGAAGACGAAGCCGAACACGCCCTTGACCAGGTTCATCCAGGCTCCGGGGCGTGGCAGGTAGCGGTTGCCCAGGGTGACCAACAGCAGCAGCGGTACGCCCATGCCCAGCCCCAGGCTGAACAGCACCAGTGCGCCTTGCACCACATCGCCGCTCTGGGCGATATAGAGCAGGGCACCGGCCAGTGGCGCGGTCATGCACGGCCCCATCAGCAGGCCAGAGAGCGCGCCAAGCAACGCTGCGCCATACAGGTTGCCGCCACGTGTTCCCTGACCTGCACGATCGAGGCGATCACGCACGGCGGCGGGCAGTTGCAGTTCGAAGGCGCCGAACATCGGCAGGGCGAGCAACACGAACAGACCCGCCAGGCTGCCCAACAGCCAAGGTTGTTGCAGCCACGCCTGGAGGCTCGCGCCGAGCAATGCCGCGACCACACCCAAGGCGGCGTACACCAGCGCCATGCTCAATACATAGACCCCGGCCAGCACCCAGCCGCGTCGGGCACTTGCGCCATTGCCCATGACCAGTCCGGCGAGGATGGGCAGCATCGGCAGGGAGCAGGGGGTGAACGCCAGCAGCAGTCCCAGGCCGAAGAAGGCCAGCAGGCTCCAGGCCAGGCTGCTGTGTTGCAGGCCGCTGGCCAGGGCCTGGTCGCTGGCTTGTCCGCTGTCGGCTGCGGCTGGCGCAGAGAGCGCAGGCTGGCCGCCCAGGTCGATCACCGTAGTTTGCGGTGGATAGCACAGCCCGGCATCGGCGCAGCCCTGCCAGCCCAGTCGCAGTTCTCCAGTGGCATTGGCGGGCAGCAGCAATTGGAGTTCGGTGCGGTAGACGGCGCTATCACCGAAGAACTCATCGTGATGGTTGAGGGCAGGAGGCAGTTGCGGTTGCTGATCGACGGGAATGCCGTCGAATTTGAGGCGCTTCTGGTAGAGGTAGTAGCCGTCCTTGATCTGGAAATAAAGGCGCATCTGCCCGGAGGGCAGGCGATCCTGACTCAGGACGAAAGCCTGGTTCACCGGCAGGAAATCCGACTTGGGAGCGAAGGGATTGGCCTGGAGCGGGCCGGCGAGCAGGAATGTCAGGAAGAGCAGGAGAACACGCATGTCGACGCCTTGGCAGTGCATTGAGTGCACCATGCTGGAGCAGGCTGATTAACCGAAAGTTAACCCGGTTCGACATGAGGCCCTGCCGGTTGTTCCGGCAGGGCCTTGGTCGGGTCACATGTCGTCGAAGTAGCGCTCGTGCCAGTCCACCAACGGTTGTGGTGCGTTCAGTTTCTGGCCATAGATCACCGAGTAGGACAGCACGTTCTGCACATACTGACGTGTCTCGTCGAACGGAATCGACTCGACCCAGACATCGAAGCTCAGGTGCTTGGCGCCCTTGAGCCACTGACGTACGCGACCGGGGCCTGCGTTGTAGGCGGCCGACGCCAGCACGCGGTTGCCGTTGAACTGGCCGTGTACCTGGCTCAGGTAGGCGGCGCCGAGCTGGATGTTCTTGTCCGGATCGAGCACCTGCGCAGGTGAGGCCAGGGGGATGCTGAACTTGCGCGCGGTCTCCTTGGCGGTTCCTGGCATCAGTTGCATCAGGCCGCTGGCGCCCACCGGCGAGCGGGCATCGTCCATGAAGGCACTTTCCTGGCGGGTGATGGCGAACACCCAGCTGGAGTGCAGGCCGCGGACCTTGGCTTCACGTACCAGGGTATCGCGGTGAGCCATCGGGAAGCGGATGTCCAGGTCGTCCCAGTACTTGGCCTGGCTGATGGTGCGAATGGCCGGGAAGTACCAGCGCAGGTCGTAGGCCAGGCGGGCCTGGGCGACCATTTCGTCACGGTTGAAGTGGCGGCTGACGTGGTACCACTCGCGGCGCCCTTCGACGATCTGGCCACGGGCGTGGAACTCCAGGGCGCGGCGCACGCCGGGGGTGTTGCGCACCTTGTTGATCAACTGCTGGCTTAGCACCAGAGGCTTGTTGTTGAGCTGGTAAGGTGTCTGCGCGCGGTCGGCAGCAAGGAAGCCATAGAAGTCGCGCTCACGCGAGACATTCTTGTAGAGCAGTGGGATCTGCGGGTTGTTCGGTTGTGCCAGCTCCAGGCTGCGCGCCTGCCAGTAACGCCAACGGCTGCTGTCGGCCAGATCCTGGGGCAGGCGGCGGCTCAGTTCGTAGGCTTCTTCCCAGCGCCCGAGACGCAGGAGCAGGCGCATGCGCCATTCGCTGACGGTGTTGTCGCGCAGTTCCGGGTCGTAGCGGGTCATCAGGTCGAGGGCGCGCGGATCGTAGCGCCGCGCTAGCGTGAGGCCGATCTCGCGGGCGATGGCGACCTTCTCGTCGCGGGAGAAATGCATGCGTTGTGCGTAGTCGTCGAGCAGTGCCATGGCTTGCTCGGGATCCTGCCGCGCCAGGCGGCGCAGGCCGAGGCTGACCACATCGGACATCGCCTCGTTGACCGGGGTGAAGCGCGAAGGCTGCTTGAGCAGCTCGGGCTTTTGCGCCACGTCGACCAGCAGCTTGCCCTGTGGGCCGAGTGTGGTGAGCGTTTGCACCAGGTTGTTGGCCAGGCTGTAGTTGCGCGCCTCGGCCGCCAGTTTGGCGCGCTGCCAGCGGCGAGCCTCGGTGAGCTGGCCTTCTGCGGCCCACAGGCCGAACAGGGTATCGCAGGCCGCAGGTTGCGACTTGCCGACGTTCCACAGTTTTTCGGCGGTGGCGAAGCCTTCGGCGCGCAGCCCGTTGGTCAACTGGTACTGGCCGTTGAGGCAGTCCAGTTCTGTGAAGTTCAGCTTCGGGTCATAGTATTTGGCGAAGGTCTTCCAGTCGCCGCGTTCGGCCTGCCAGCGCAACCAGCGCAGTTTCATCCAGTTGGCCTGGGGCAGGTCGCCGTGCTTGGCGAGGAAACCTTCGATTTCCTCGTTGCTGGCAGTCTTCAGCCGCGCGGTGAGTTCGTCGTAGGCCAGGTAGGGTGTGAGCGGATAGTCGCTGAGCGCTTGGGCATAGCGCAGGTAGGGGCCCTTGTCGCCTTTGGCGAGGGCACGCTTGGCCTCGTCGTAGTACTGGCGCTGCTGGGTGATGTCGATGGCCTGTGCAGCACTCGCGGTCGTGGCGGTGAGCACCAGGCAGGAAACGAATTGGAACAGGCGGCTGCGCATGATACGTCCGGGCAGTTGAACCATGAAAAGTGACGGCGAAGCCAGCACTGTTGAAATCTTGTTTCCTTAGCTTAGCCGTTTGCCGGCGGTGGATGAAAGCATTGGGCTTGTATCGAATCGTTAACGCCGACCACGCGTCGCCAAGCGCGCGCCGTCATCGCATCTGGAATGTCACGCAGGGGCGAAGTAGGCGTGAAAGTCAGGTAGAATGCGCGCCCGGTTTTTGGAGATGATCATGACCCTGCTCAAATTCAGCGATGTGTCCCTCGCGTTCGGCGCCATGCCGCTGCTGGACAAAGTGTCCTGGCAGATCGCCCGTGGCGAGCGGGTGTGCATCATCGGCCGCAACGGCACCGGCAAGTCGAGCATGCTGCGCCTGGTCAAGGGTGAGCAGAAACCCGACGAAGGGGAAATCTGGCGTGCGCCGGCACTGAAGATCGGTGAGCTTCCGCAGGAGTTGCCGGTGGCCGACGATCGCAGTGTGTTCGATGTGGTCGCCGAGGGCCTCGACGGCGTCGGTGCGCTGCTCGCCGAATATCACCACCTGAGCCAGAACATCCAGAATGATGCCGACCTGGACAAGCTGATGCATGTCCAGCACGAGCTGGAGGCCCGCGACGGCTGGCGTCTGCAGCAGGTCGTGGAGAGCACCTTGAGCCGCCTGCAGTTGCCGGCCGACAAGACCCTCGCCGAGCTGTCCGGCGGCTGGCGCCGTCGCGTGCTGCTGGCTCAGGCCCTGGTGTCCGAGCCTGACCTGCTGCTGCTCGACGAACCGACCAACCACCTGGACATCGGTGCCATCGCCTGGCTCGAAGAGGCCCTGAGCGGCTTCAACGGCGCCGTGTTGTTCATCACTCACGACCGCTCGTTCCTGCAGAACCTGGCCACGCGGATCCTCGAGCTGGACCGCGGCGGGCTGATTGACTGGAACGGCGACTACGCCAGCTTCCTGGTGCACAAGGAGGCTGCGCTGGCCGCCGAGGAAACCGCCAATGCGCTGTTCGACAAGCGCCTGGCCCAGGAAGAGGTCTGGATCCGCCAGGGCATCAAGGCCCGGCGTACCCGTAATGAAGGTCGTGTGCGTGCCCTCAAGGCCCTGCGCGTGGAGCGCAGCGAGCGTCGCGAGCGCCAGGGCAGGGCGAACATCCAGATCGAGGTCGCCGACAAGTCCGGCAAGCAGGTGATGGTGCTGGAAAACGTCAGCTTCGCGCACCCTCAGGGGCCGAAGCTGGTCAAGGATTTCTCCATGGTCCTGCAGCGCCAGGACCGCATCGGCCTGCTCGGCGCCAACGGCACCGGCAAGACCACCCTGCTCAAGCTCATGCTGGGTGACCTGGAGCCGACCGCCGGCAAGGTCGATCGCGGCACCAAGCTGGAGGTGGCCTACTTCGACCAGATGCGTCACCAGCTCGACCTCGAGAAGACGGTGATCGACAACCTCGCCGAAGGTCGCGACTTCATCGAGATCGATGGTCAGAATCGCCACGTGTTGAGCTACCTCGGAGACTTCCTGTTCAGCCCCCAGCGTGCACGCACGCCGGTCAAGGCGCTGTCTGGTGGTGAACGTGCGCGTCTGTTGCTGGCCAAGCTGTTCAGCAAACCGGCCAACTTGCTGGTGCTGGACGAGCCGACCAACGACCTGGACGTCGAGACGCTCGAGCTGCTTGAGGAAGTGCTGTCCAACTTCAAGGGTACGGTACTGATGGTCAGCCACGACCGGGCCTTCCTCGACAACGTGGTCACCAGCACCCTGGTGTTCGAGGGTGAGGGCAAGGTGCGTGAGTACGTGGGTGGCTATGAAGACTGGATCCGCCAGGGGGGCTCGCCGAAGCTGCTGGGCGTGACCGAGAGCAAGGGCGGCAAGTCCGAGCTCAACAGTGCGGTGGTCGAGAAGGTTGCGGTCGAGGTCGCCCCGGAGCCCGTGGCGCCTGTGGTGGCCGACAGCAGCAAGAAAAAGCTGAGCTACAAACTGCAGCGTGAGCTGGAGATGCTGCCTGGGCAGATCGATGCGCTGGAGCAGAAGATGGCGGTGCTGCAGGAAGAGGTGAATGCGCCTGGCTTCTATCAGCGGCCGATTGGCGAAACGTCGGACGTGCTGGCCAAGCTCGAGACGTTGCAGGCTGAGCTGGATGTGCTGGTCGAGCGCTGGGCCGAGCTGGAAGGTTGAGTCGATCGAGCCGGCCCTATCGCGGGACAAGTCGCAGCGATAGGGCCGGCTCGGGCTATATCATTCTTTCTTCTGCAACCGCACCGCCAGCACATCGCACGGTGCTCCATGCAGGACGTCATTGGCCGTGGAGCCCAGTAGCAGCGCCAGGCCATGGCGGCCATGGCTGCCGACCACGATCAGGTCGCACTTCTGATCCTTGGCCAGTTGGTGGATTTCCTGGCGCGGCTGGCCGTAGGTCAGGTGCGAATCGCCGCGATTGATGTCTGGATATTTGTTGAACAGGCGATCCATGCGTTCCTTGGCCTGGTCGAACTGCTGTTGCTGCAGTTGCGACAGGTCCATCGGCACGTCGCCACCAAATGCCATGGCCATCGGCTCGACGATATGCACCAGCGAGACCTTGGCGTTCGACGGTTTCGCCAGTGCCATGGCACGTTTGATCACTGGGTCGCATTCTTCGGTCAGGTCGACGGCAACCAGAAGATGTTCGTAGGACATGAGCGGCACTCCTGACAATCGCAATAGTGAAAGTATGGTCGCTTTCTGGCAGGCCTTGCGTGAAAAAGACTAACCCGCTCATTTGCAACGCTTTATGGGAACTACAGATATGACGGTATGGCTGGTGGTGTCAATCCTTGCGCTGATTCTCAGCCCGCTGGCCTGGTTGCGACCGTCGCGCAAGCAGAGCGAACAGATGAGCCTGCGCCTGGAGGGGCGGCGCATGGGTCTGGCCATGCAGCTGGCGCCCCAGGAGTGGCCGCACTGGCTGGAAAACCAACCGCCAAGCCCGTGCCCACAGTACTACCGCGGGCGGCGCAAGGGGCGAGAGGATAGCTGGTGCTACTGGCAGGTCAGCCCGGGCGTGTGGTGGAACAAATGGCGCGAACCCTGCCAGGAGCCACGTCTGGCGGAGTGTTTTGCGCGGTTGCCGGCCAGTGTCTACAAGGTGGAGGCCGATACCCGCATGATCGCCTTGTACTGGAGCGAGCGCGGCGAAAAATCTGTATTGCAGGATATTGCCCACACCCTCGAAACCCTCGCCTGAGGCATGCGCAAAAAAAAGTGGGAGCAGGGCAACCCTGATCCCACAGTGGTGAAGCTGGCCAGGCAGGCCGGGAAAACATTCGATTCGAGGGCAGTGTAGACCCTTGTCTCCAATGTGCACATGAAAAATCAGCAGGCTGGCAGCGCAACTGACCCCACCAGCCATTGGCCGATCGTCGTCATGAATGATCGACAATCACTGTCATCATGTTTTATCCCCTGGTGTTACAAAATGACTGGAAAGTCGCGTTTTCCGGGTGCTTTCGAGCATTTGACAACGCCGACCTTTTCGGAGAATGTGTGCGTACCCAAATCAAACGGGCGTATGAATTGAGCGTTTGTATGTTCACATCGCTCGTACAGAATCCCGACTAGCGCGCTGACGGGTGTGCCTGGGGGAGGGGCGTAAAGCCGGCCTTCCTGCCAGTGATCGGCGTGTACAGTTCAGCTTCCATATCGTGGAGATCAGTTGATGATTTACGAAGGTAAAGCCATCACGGTTAAGGCTCTTGAAAGCGGCATCGTCGAACTGAAGTTCGACCTCAAGGGTGAGTCCGTCAACAAATTCAACCGCCTTACCCTGAACGAGCTGCGTCAGGCCGTAGACACCATCAAGGCCGACGCCTCCATCAAGGGTGTGATCGTCAGCAGCGGCAAGGACGTGTTCATCGTCGGTGCCGACATCACCGAATTCGTCGACAATTTCAAGCTGCCCGAAGCCGAGCTGGTGGCCGGCAACCTGGAAGCCAACCGTATCTTCAGCGACTTCGAAGACCTCGCGGTGCCAACCGTCGTGGCCATCAACGGCATCGCCCTGGGCGGCGGCCTGGAAATGTGCCTGGCGGCGGATTACCGCGTCATGTCCAGCAGCGCCAAGATCGGCCTGCCGGAAGTCAAGCTGGGCATCTACCCGGGCTTTGGCGGCACCGTTCGCCTGCCGCGTCTGATCGGCTCGGACAATGCCATCGAGTGGATCGCCTCGGGCAAGGAAAACCGCGCCGAAGACGCCCTGAAAGTGGGCGCCGTCGATGCCGTGGTCGCCCCTGAGCTGCTGCAGGCCGGTGCCCTGGACCTGGTCAAGCGCGCCATCAGCGGAGAGCTGGACTACAAGGCCAAGCGTCAGCCCAAGCTCGAGAAGCTCAAGCTCAACGCCATCGAGCAGATGATGGCCTTCGAAACCGCCAAGGGCTTTGTCGCCGGTCAAGCCGGCCCGAACTACCCGGCTCCGGTCGAAGCCATCAAGACCATCCAGAAGGCCGCCAACTTTGGCCGTGACAAGGCCCTGGAAGTCGAAGCCGCAGGCTTTGCCAAGCTGGCCAAGACCTCGGTCGCCGAGAGCCTGATCGGCCTGTTCCTGAACGATCAAGAGCTCAAGCGCAAAGCCAAGGCCCATGACGAGATCGCCCGTGACGTGAAGCAGGCTGCCGTACTCGGCGCCGGCATCATGGGTGGCGGTATCGCCTACCAGTCGGCGGTCAAGGGCACGCCGATCCTGATGAAGGATATCCGTGAAGAAGCCATCCAGCTGGGCCTGAACGAAGCGTCCAAGCTGCTTGGCAAGCGCGTCGAGAAAGGTCGCCTGACCCCGGCGAAGATGGCCGAGGCACTCAATGCCATTCGCCCGACCTTGTCGTATGGCGATTTCGCCAACGTCGACATCGTCGTCGAGGCCGTGGTCGAGAACCCGAAGGTCAAGCAGGCGGTGCTGGCCGAGGTGGAAGGGCAGGTCAAGGAAGACGCGATTCTGGCGTCGAACACCTCGACCATTTCGATCAACCTGCTGGCCAAGGCCCTCAAGCGTCCGGAAAACTTCGTTGGCATGCACTTCTTCAACCCGGTGCACATGATGCCGCTGGTCGAAGTCATTCGTGGCGAGAAGTCCAGTGAAGTGGCGGTCGCCACCACCGTGGCCTACGCCAAGAAGATGGGCAAGAACCCGATCGTGGTCAACGACTGCCCGGGCTTCCTGGTCAACCGCGTACTGTTCCCGTACTTCGGCGGCTTCGCCAAGCTGGTCAGCGCAGGCGTCGATTTCGTGCGCATCGACAAGGTCATGGAGAAGTTCGGCTGGCCGATGGGCCCGGCCTACCTGATGGACGTGGTCGGCATCGACACCGGCCACCATGGTCGCGACGTGATGGCTGAAGGCTTCCCGGATCGCATGAAGGACGATCGCCGCTCCGCCGTCGACGCCCTGTACGAAGCCAATCGCCTGGGGCAGAAGAACGGCAAGGGCTTCTATGCCTACGAAACCGACAAGCGCGGCAAACCGAAGAAAGTCGCCGACGCGTCCGTGCTGGACGTGCTCAAGCCGGTGATCTTCGAGCAGCGTGAAGTCAGTGACGAGGACATCATCAACTGGATGATGGTGCCGCTGTGCCTGGAGACCGTGCGCTGCCTGGAAGATGGCATCGTCGAAACTGCAGCCGAGGCGGACATGGGCCTGGTCTACGGCATCGGTTTCCCTCCCTTCCGCGGTGGTGCGCTGCGCTACATCGATTCGATCGGTGTTGCCGAGTTCGTTGCCCTGGCCGACAAGTACGCCGATCTGGGTCCGCTGTACCACCCGACTGCGAAGCTGCGTGAAATGGCCAAGAACGGCCAGCGCTTCTTCAACTGAACGGCCACGAGCTAGAGCGAGATTATTGATATGAGCCTGAATCCAAGAGACGTGGTGATTGTCGACTTCGGTCGCACGCCGATGGGCCGTTCCAAGGGTGGCATGCACCGCAACACCCGCGCCGAAGACATGTCGGCGCACCTGATCAGCAAGCTGCTGGAGCGCAACGACAAGGTCGATCCGAAGGAAGTCGAGGATGTGATCTGGGGCTGCGTCAACCAGACCCTGGAGCAGGGTTGGAACATCGCGCGCATGGCGTCGCTGATGACCCCGATCCCGCACACCTCCGCCGCCCAGACCGTCAGCCGGCTGTGCGGCTCGTCGATGAGCGCGCTGCACACCGCTGCCCAGGCGATCATGACCGGCAACGGCGATGTATTCGTGGTCGGTGGTGTCGAGCACATGGGGCACGTCAGCATGATGCACGGCGTCGACCCGAACCCGCACCTGTCCTTGCACGCCGCCAAGGCTTCCGGGATGATGGGCCTGACTGCGGAGATGCTCGGCAAGATGCACGGCATCACCCGTGAGCAGCAGGACCTGTTCGGTCTGCGTTCGCACCAGTTGGCTCACAAGGCCACCGTCGAAGGCAAGTTCAAGGATGAGATCATCCCGATGCAGGGCTATGACGAGAACGGCTTCCTCAAGGTCTTTGACTACGACGAAACCATTCGTCCCGAGACCACCCTCGAGGGCCTCGCTGCGCTCAAGCCGGCGTTCAACCCCAAGGGTGGCACTGTCACCGCCGGTACCTCGTCGCAGATCACCGACGGTGCCTCGTGCATGATCGTCATGTCCGGCCAGCGTGCCATGGACCTCGGTATCCAGCCATTGGCCGTGATTCGTTCGATGGCAGTAGCCGGTGTGGATCCGGCGATCATGGGTTATGGGCCGGTGCCTTCGACTCAGAAAGCCCTCAAGCGCGCGGGTCTGACCATCGCCGACATCGATTTCTTCGAGCTCAACGAAGCCTTCGCCGCACAGGCCCTGCCAGTGCTGAAGGATCTGAAAGTGCTCGACAAGATGGATGAGAAGGTTAACCTGCACGGCGGCGCCATCGCCCTGGGCCACCCGTTTGGTTGCTCCGGTGCACGGATTTCCGGCACCCTGCTCAATGTCATGAAGCAGAATGGCGGTACGCTGGGTGTGGCGACCATGTGTGTCGGCCTGGGTCAGGGCATCACCACTGTCTTCGAACGCGTCTGATCGCTTCGCGGGACAGCAGCCGGGGCCTAGTGCCCCGGTTTTTTGTTTTTTACAGGATTTGTTCAAGAGGGTGGGCGGCATGCAGATACAACCAGGCGTATATCGGCATTACAAAGGGCCTGAGTACCGTGTCTTCAGCGTTGCGCGGCACTCGGAGAGCGAAGAGTGGATGGTGTTCTACCAATGCCTGTATGGTGACTATGGGTTCTGGGTGCGTCCACTTTCGATGTTCCAGGAGTCGGTCGAGGTTGACGGCGAGCAGGTGCCACGCTTTGCTTTGGTCAAGGCCGAAGAGGGGCTCGCGGCACTGGCCGGGAAGCCCTGCGAGTGATCGACCGCGCTTGACCTCACTGTTTTGCCACTATATATAGCGGTGCCGCGTCCGGCACCTGACGCGTTTTTCATCTTCAGATTCAGGAATACTCCGATCCATGGGCAAATCGCTGGTCATTGTGGAATCCCCGGCCAAGGCCAAGACCATCAACAAGTACCTGGGCAGCCAGTACGTGGTGAAGTCGAGTATCGGCCATATCCGAGACCTCCCCACCAGCGGTTCGGCCAGTACGGCCAAGGAACCGGCGGCCAAGCGCGGCAAGACCGCGGGTGAGGCTCCGGCGCTGACGCCAAAGGAGAAAGCCCGGCGCCAGTTGGTGGCGCGCATGGGCGTCGACCCGGAGGCCGGCTGGAAAGCCAAGTACGAGATCCTTCCCGGCAAGGAGAAGGTGATCGATGAGCTGCGCCGCCTGGCCAAGGATGCCGACACCATCTATCTCGCAACCGACTTGGATCGCGAGGGGGAAGCCATTGCCTGGCACCTGCGCGAAGCCATCGGGGGAGATGACAGCCGTTACAAGCGCGTGGTGTTCAACGAAATCACCAAGAAGGCCATCCAGGAGGCGTTTTCGCAGCCTGGCGACCTGGATATCGCTCGGGTCAACGCCCAGCAGGCGCGGCGCTTCCTCGATCGCGTGGTGGGCTACATGGTTTCGCCGCTGCTGTGGTCCAAGATCGCCCGTGGCCTGTCTGCCGGTCGTGTGCAATCGGTAGCAGTGAAACTGGTGGTCGAGCGTGAGCGCGAGATCCGTGCGTTCAATCCCGAGGAGTATTGGGAGGTCCATGCTGACCTGGGTACTGCGAAGAACGCCAAGGTGCGCTTCGAAGTGGCGCGCGAGAACGGCGAAGCCTTCAAGCCGTTGAACGAAGCGCAGGCCATGGCGGCGCTGGAGAAGCTCAAGGCTTCCAGCTACAGCGTGATCAAGCGTGAGGATCGCCCGACCAGCAGCAAGCCGTCGGCGCCCTTCATCACCTCGACCTTGCAGCAGGCGGCAAGCAATCGCCTGGGCTTCGGGGTAAAGAAGACCATGATGATGGCCCAGCGTCTGTATGAAGCCGGTTACATCACCTATATGCGTACCGACTCGACCAACCTGTCGACCGATGCCGTTGAAATGGCGCGCAGCTACATCGAAAGCGAGTTTGGCAAGCAGTACCTGCCGGCCGCTCCGGTCGTCTACGGCAGCAAGGAAGGGGCACAGGAGGCGCACGAAGCGATTCGTCCGTCCGACGTCAACACCCATCCGACCAAACTCAGCGGCATGGAACGCGATGCCGAGCGCCTGTACGAGCTGATCTGGCGCCAGTTCCTGGCCTGCCAGATGCCACCGGCGCAGTACCTGTCCACGAGCGTCACCGTGGCGGCTGGCAACTTCGAGTTGCGTGCCAAGGGGCGTATTCTCAAGTTCGACGGTTACACCCGCGTATTGCCTCAGCAGGCCAAGCCGGGCGAGGACGACGTGCTGCCGGAAATGGGGCAGGGCGAGACGCTCAAGTTGATCCAGCTCGATCCGAGCCAGCATTTCACCAAGCCGCCAGCGCGCTTCACTGAAGCGAGCCTGGTCAAGGAAATGGAAAAGCGCGGTATCGGTCGTCCGTCGACCTATGCAGCGATCATTTCCACCATCCAGGACCGCGGTTACGTGACCCTGCACAACCGCCGCTTCTACTCCGAAAAGATGGGCGACATCGTCACCGAGCGTTTGTCGGAAAGCTTCTCTGATCTGATGGACTACGGTTTCACCGCCGGCATGGAGGAGAACCTCGATGATGTGGCCCAGGGTGAGCGTGACTGGAAGAACGTGCTCGATGAGTTCTACGGCGATTTCAGCAGAAAGCTGCTGGCGGCCGAGTCCGCCGAGAATGGCATGCGTGCCAACCAGCCGACCCTGACCAACATTCCATGCAAGGAATGTGGTCGCCCCATGATGATCCGTACCGCGTCCACCGGAGTGTTCCTCGGCTGTTCGGGCTATAGCCTGCCACCGAAAGAGCGCTGCAAGGCTACTGTGAACCTGGTGCCGGGCGACGAAATCGCGGCGGATGACGAAGGTGAGTCCGAGTCGTTGGTGCTGCGCGGCAAGCACCGCTGCCCGATCTGTTCGACGGCGATGGACGCCTATCTGCTCGACGAGAAGCACAAGCTGCATATCTGCGGTAACAACCCGGATTGCGCCGGCTACGAGATCGAGGAAGGCAGCTACCGTATCAAGGGGTACGAAGGGCCGAGCCTTGAGTGCGACAAGTGCGGCAGCGAGATGCAGCTCAAGACCGGCCGCTTCGGCAAGTTCTTCGGTTGCACCAACCCGGCGTGCAAGAACACCCGCAAGCTGCTCAAGAGCGGTGAGGCGGCGCCACCGAAGATGGACAAGGTGGAGATGCCGGAGCTCAAGTGCGAGAAGGTCGATGACACCTACGTGCTGCGTGACGGTGCCTCGGGCTTGTTCCTGGCGGCAAGCCAGTTCCCGAAGAATCGCGAGACCCGTGCGCCATTGGTGCTTGAGATCATCCCGCACAAGCACGAGATCGACCCCAAGTACCACTTCCTCTGCGATGCGCCGCAGAAGGATCCGGACGGTCGTCCGGCGGTGATCCGCTATAGCCGCAAGACCAAGGAGCAGTACGTGCAATCCGAGGTAGACGGCAAGCCGACAGGCTGGAAGGCGTTCTACGACGGCAAGGCGTGGAAGGTCGAAGACAAGCGCTGATTCTTCGGTGTTTTGATCAGGGCCGCTTTGCGGCCCTAATCATTTATGATGCAGCTATTCGTCTTGCTGCCTATGGGAGGTCATCCGAAATGGCCCAGGAACTCTACACCCGCACCAACCAGAAACTGTTCTTTGCAGGCCTGGCCCTCGAGTCCATGACCAAGGCAGGGCAGAGCCAGGCCATGAACGCCCAGGGCCTGATCCAAGCTGAGCGCGAAGCGGCGTTGTTCCATCTGTATGGGGCGTTGCTCGGGCTGTGTCACGAGATTGCTGGTTTCTATCGCCTGCCGCAGGCGAAGGCGTCCCGTGCGGAGCTGTTGCTTGACGATGAAACGCTGAAGACCGTTGCCATTCCGGAAATGGCCGAGATGCTTGAGCTGGCACGCCAGCCGCAAACCTGGCTGGCGCAGTTGATCAAGGCTTATGCCGATTTGTTCCAACCACCGGTCGCGAAGAAAGTCGCCAAGACCGATGTCACCCAGCCGTTGATTCAGGCCGTCAATCTCGATGAAGTCGAGGAAATCGTGCTGTCTCGGGAACAGTTGGAAGAATGGCGGCAGAACCTCAAAGGGCTTGTAAGACGTTTCCGAGAAGCGTTGAGTGAGTGCTGACAATCTGCGCGGCTGGTACACTACTCGCCTTTCGTGAACAGCAGGCCCTTTATGTCAACGTCCTTTCTAGAAATTGTCGAATTGCCTGATGGCCGGATCGAACTGCGCCGTGCCGAGGACGAGGGTTCGCTGGTTACCCTGGATTTCTCCGAAGATGCCAAGGCATTTCTTCAAGGGCAGCATGTAGAAGTGGCCAAAGCCATGCTCAGCGTTGGTGTGCAGATGGCAGGTAAATTGATCGAAGGCGACTTCGAGCGTGATGAGGGGCCGCGTGTTCTGCATTGAGCACGCCAGTTGAGCCATCATTGCAGATCGTACAGGCAAAGCCTGAACATCAGCCGAGGCGGATGTTCAGGCTTTGTGCGTTTCCGCAGGTGGCGGCACGAACGAGCTGTTGGCGGATGCTGGTATTGACGTTGCCGAGCCAGCTGACCACGGTGTGACTATGGCCCAGGCGTAGCGCTTCGCAGGCCAGTTGCAGGGCGCTTTGGTTGCTTCCGGGGTGCAGCAGCAGGATGCGTTCGCGATTCAGGCCCGCCTCACGCAGCCAGGTTTGGGTGAGGCTGGCCGGCGGTGCGATCAGTGTCAGCCAGCGCGCATCATCTTCTTCGCTCAGCTCGCGCAGGATAGGGGCCAAAAGGCTCTGGCAGTGCCCTGGCGCGCCGCGCAGGGACAGTTCACTGAACAGTTCAGGTTGGCCGGGCTTGCGCGGTTCCTCTCGACTTTTCAGGCCTGGCAGTACCGGCTGTGCGAGAAAGGCTTCGAACAATGGCAATTGTGCGGGCTGCGATAAATGGGCGGACTGCTGCATGACGCCTCCTGGATCAGCGGCGAATGACGCCGACGCTCAAGCCCTCGATCACCAGCTCCTGATCTTTCAGGTCGACTTCGATGGGGGCGAATTCGGGGTTTTCGGCAATCAGCCAGACCTTGCTGCCCTCGCGCTTGAAGCGCTTGACGGTAACTTCGTCACCGATGCGGGCGACCACGATCTGGCCGTTGCGGGCTTCGCGGCAGGTGTGCACGGCGAGCAGGTCGCCGTCGACGATGCCGATATCCTTCATGCTCATGCCGTGGACGCGCAACAGGTAGTCGGCGCGGGGATGGAAGAAGGCTGGATTGATGTTGCAGGATTCCTCGATGTGCTGCTCGGCGAGGATCGGGGCACCTGCTGCAACACGACCGATGATCGGCAGGCCGCTGTCGTCAGGCTTGGCTTCGAGGCCAGGGATGCGAATGCCGCGGGAGGCGCCAGGCGTCATCTCGATGGCGCCTTTGCGCGCCAAGGCCTTGAGGTGCTCTTCGGCGGCATTGGGCGACTTGAACCCTAGCTCTTGTGCGATTTCTGCGCGGGTAGGCGGGAAACCGTTGTCTTCGAGGCAACGTTTGATGAAGGCCAGGATCTCGGCTTGGCGTGGCGTCAGTTTCAGCATGGCGAGTGGCTCTGTCTTTTTATACAGTGACTGGGATTATATACAGTACAAGGGCTGCTGCAAGCTCCACGCTTCAAGAAAATCGCCGCGATCTGCCAGGCGTTGTGCCCAGCCCTTGATATTTGTGGCTTGCAGCTTGAGCCCCGGCGCTTTAAAAAGGGCGACCGTCGGGTCACCGAACCTTGACATGCGCGTGCTTGAAACGTATGTTTCAAACAACTGTTTGTCAGGCGGATAAGTCATGGCCCAATCGGAAACCGTTGAACGCATTCTCGATGCTGCCGAGCAGCTGTTCGCGGAAAGAGGTTTCGCGGAAACTTCGTTGCGTTTGATCACCAGCAAGGCCGGGGTCAACCTGGCGGCGGTGAATTACCATTTCGGCTCCAAAAAGGCGCTTATCCAGGCGGTATTCTCGCGCTTCCTCGGTCCTTTCTGCGCCAGCCTGGAGCGTGAGCTCGAGCGCCGCCAGGCGCGCCCGGAGCAGAAGCCGACGCTCGAAGAGCTGCTGGAGATGCTGGTGGAGCAGGCCCTGGCCGTGCAACCGCGCAGCAACAACGACCTGTCGATCTTCATGCGTCTGCTGGGTCTGGCCTTCAGTCAGAGTCAGGGCCACCTGCGCCGCTACCTTGAAGACATGTACGGCAAGGTGTTCCGGCGCTACATGCTGTTGGTCAACGAAGCTGCTCCGCGCATTCCCCCCATCGAGCTGTTCTGGCGCGTGCATTTCATGCTGGGTGCCGCGGCGTTCAGCATGTCCGGTATCAAGGCGCTGCGCGCCATCGCTGAAACCGATTTTGGCATCAACACTTCGATCGAGCAGGTCATGCGCCTGATGGTGCCGTTCCTCGCCGCCGGCATGCGTGCCGATACCGGGGTGACCGACGAGGCCATGGCGGCCGCGCAACTGCGACCACGCAGCAAGAGCGCAGTCAGCGGTACGCCAGCCAAGGCTTGAGCACTGGGCGCAGCAGGGCGCTTCGGCTAAGCTAGCGCCCATGCCCGACCTTGATTTCCTGCACATCTCCCTCGCAGACCAACGCCTTTACGGATTTTTCCGGGGGACGTTGTGCGTGCGCCTGGATGTTTCCACTGCGCGTCTGGGAGCGGGTGAACTCAAGGGTTCCGGCTGCACACCGCGTGGCCTGCATCAGGTCAGGGCGAAGATCGGCGCTGGATTGCCGCAAGGGGCTGTGCTCCGCAGCCGACGCTGGACCGGCGAAGTCTGGTCGTGCGCTCTGCATGAGCAATTTCCAGGCCGAGACTGGATTCTCACCCGAATCCTCTGGCTCAGTGGCTGCGAACCGGGCGTCAACCGCCTGGGTCGAGTCGATACCTTTAGTCGTTACATTTACCTGCACGGCACGCCGGACAGCGAACCGCTGGGCGTGCCGTTGTCCCATGGCTGCGTGCGCCTGCGCAACCGCGAGCTGTCGGATCTGTTCGAGCGCGTACCGCTCCATTGTCCGGTGCGCATAGACGAGGCTGCCTGCCCGCAATGGGCCTCTCTGGATATTTAATGAAGGACACCCTATGACTGCCAGCCTGCAAGGCTCCCTGATGGTGGATATCGCCGGTCAATGGTTGACCCCCGAGGATCGTCACCTCCTGCGCCAGCCCGAAGTGGCCGGTCTGATCATCTTTGCCCGTAACATCGACAGCCCACGCCAGGTGCGCGAGCTGTGCGCCTCGATCCGTGCTATTCGTCCTGACCTGATCCTGGCGGTCGATCAGGAAGGTGGTCGGGTCCAGCGTCTGCGCCAGGGCTTCGTACGTTTGCCCGCCATGCGTGCCATCGCCGACAACGCCAACGCCGATTACCTGGCCGAACAATGCGGTTGGCTGATGGCGACCGAAGTTCTCGCGGTCGGCCTGGACCTGAGCTTTGCGCCGGTGCTTGACCTCGATCACCAGCGCAGCGCGGTGGTTGGTAGTCGTGCCTTCGAGGGCGATCCACAGCGCGCCACGCAACTGGCCGGTGCTTTTATTCGTGGCATGAACGCCGCAGGCATGGCGGCCTGTGGCAAGCACTTCCCGGGGCACGGTTGGGCCGAGGCCGACTCGCACGTGGCGATCCCGACCGATGAGCGCAGCCTGGCGCAATTGCGCGAGGCTGACCTGGTGCCGTTCACCCGTCTCAGTGGGCAACTGGCAGCGGTGATGCCGGCCCACGTGATCTACCCCCAGGTCGACAACCAGCCGGCAGGTTTCTCGCGGCGCTGGCTGCAGGACATCCTGCGTGGTGAGCTGGGCTTCGAGGGGGTGATCTTCAGTGACGACCTGTCCATGGCCGGTGCGCATGTGGTGGGCGATGCGGCCAATCGCATCGAGGCGGCGTTGAGCGCCGGTTGCGACATGGGCCTGGTGTGCAATGACCGGGCGGCGGCGGAGCTTGCACTGAGCGCGGCGCAGCGCTTGAAGGTGCGGCCTTTGCCACGTATCGCCGGCATGCGCGGGCGGGGCTTTGCGCGCACCGACTACCGGCAGCAGCCGCGTTGGCTCGAGGCGCTGGGGGCTTTGAAGGACGCGCAGTTGGTGGATTGACCGGGGTGTCTGCGAAGTAGGCGCCCCGTATTCAGCGCCCTCGCTTGCCCGGCAACGGCGCGAACAGTGCTTCGATCTCGTCATCCCCGAGCCGCCACTGACCGGCCTGCTCACCATCGAGCAGGCCGGCCGCGAGGGCGGCTTTCTCTTGCTGCAACTGCTGGATCTTTTCTTCCACCGTGCCGCGGGTGATCAGCTTGTAGACGAACACCGGCTTGTCCTGACCGATGCGGTAGGCGCGGTCGGTTGCCTGGTTCTCGCTGGCCGGGTTCCACCAGGGATCGTAGTGAATCACCGTGTCGGCAGCGGTCAGGTTCAGGCCAGTACCGCCGGCCTTGAGGCTGATCAGGAACACTTCGCTGTCGCCGCTCTGGAACTGTTGAACCGGCGCGCGGCGGTCGCGGGTGTCTCCGGTCAGCAGGCTGTAGCGAATGTCGCGCTTTTCCAGCTCCTGTTCGATCAGTGCGAGCATCGAGGTGAACTGGGAGAACAGCAACACTCGGCGGCCTTCACTGAGCAGTTCCTCGAGCATTTCCATCAAGCTGCCCAGCTTGCCCTTGTCGGCTTGATTGCCCTTGGCTTCCACGCCCTTGACCAGGCGCAGGTCGCAGCACACCTGGCGAAGCTTGAGCAGGGCATCGAGGATGACGATCTGGCTGCGTGAGGCGCCGTTACGGGCGATTTCATCGCGCACCTTCTTGTCCATCGCCACGCGCACGGTTTCGTAGGTGTCACGCTGTGCATCGCTGAGGTCCACCCAGTGAACCATCTCGCTCTTGGCCGGCAGCTCGCGGGCCACCTGCTCCTTGCTGCGGCGCAGCAGGAAAGGGCGGACCCGGCTGGCCAGGTGGGCCAGGCGCTCGCGGTCGCCATGACGTTCGATGGGGGTGCGGTAATCCTGGTTGAAACGTTTCTGATCGCCCAGCCAGCCGGGCATCAGGAAGTGGAAAATCGACCATAGCTCACCCAGGTTGTTCTCCATGGGCGTGCCGGTCAGGCACAGGCGCTGGTTGGCCTGCAGCTCCCGGGCGGCCTGGGCGGCCTTGCTGGTGCTGCTCTTGATGTTCTGTGCTTCGTCCAGCACCAGCACGTGCCAGGCTTGGGCCTGCAGTTGCTCGAGGTCGCGTGGCAGCAGGGCGTACGTGGTCAGGATCAGGTCGTACTCGTGCAGTGCGCCGAAGAACCGGGTGCGGCCCGGGCCGTGAAGGGCCAGGACACGCAGGTCGGGTGCGAAGCGCTGGGCTTCGTCCAGCCAGTTGGGCACAAGGCTGGTGGGCATCACTGCCAGGGCGGGATGGGCCAGGCGCCCGGCTTCTTTTTCCAGCAGCAGGTGGGCAAGGGTCTGCAGGGTCTTGCCCAGGCCCATGTCGTCGCCGAGGATGCCGCCGGTGCCCATCTCGCGCAGGGCATGCAGCCAGTTCAGGCCCTGCTGCTGGTAGGGGCGCAAGGTCGCGGCCAGGCCTTTGGGTGGCTCGACCTCCAAATCGCGCGCATCGCGCAGGCGTCGACCCAGGTCACGCAGTTGTTCGCCACCTTCCCATTGCAGGGGCAGGTGCTCGATATCGTTAAGGCGTGCGGCATCGGCGCGTTCCATGCGCAGCGTCGGGCCGGTGGCATCCTCGTGCAGGTACAGCTCGCCGAGGGTGCCCATGACTGCCTTGATCCGCCCGTAGGGCAAGGCAACACGCATGGCCGGACTGTCCAGGCGGCCGCGGTTGAGGTCGATCAACAGGTGTTCATCGTCGCCGCGCCGCGCAAGTTCGCTGGGGCGCAGCAGTTCGGGGCTGCTGCGCAGCAACTGCAGGACAATCGGCAGCAGGCTGTGGCGCTGGCCGTCGACGACGATGCCCAGTTCCAGGTCGAACCATTCGTGGCCGGGGGCTTCCTGAATGTTGGCGTACCAGTCTTCCACGTCGTGGAGGTTGAAGGCGAAGTCGCGGTGGACATCCACCTTCCAGCCTGCCTCGCGTAGTCGCAGCAGCTCTTCGCGGGCAAAACGCAGCCAGGTTTCGTCGTCGGGCAGTTGGAACATCTCGCCGGCGCTGTCGGGCAGGGCCTTGCTCTGGCGCGTGGCAGGCTTGAAACCGAGCTTGCGCAGGGTGTCGCGCAGGCGTTTTTCATGCTGCGGCTGGCGGCGAATGCGTTGGCTGGTGCTGTCTACCAGGCGGCTCAGCGGCTTGTCGTCGGGGCCGCTGGTGCGCAACCCGTCGTAGTCGAACGAGAGCGCGGCGCGGTGTTGCATCTGGCGCTGCATGCGTCCGGTCTTGGGCATGTAGGCGCTGAATTCGAGGCTGCCAAGGGTCAGGTGGGGGATGGGCTCGATGTTGTCGAGCAGTTCCTGCTTCACCGTTGTCGGGGTTGGCAGTTGGTGGTTCAGGGCGTTGAGTTTGTGGCTGAGTGGCACGATCAGGTGTTCCGGTACATCGGGTGCGAGCGAGAGCTGGATGGCGGTGTGCGGGTCGAGACTGTGGGCGACGGTACCGACTTCTCTGGTCATGACATCGAAGTAAAACAACGGCACCAGCGGCAGGACGCAAAGCAGCGGTTTGTCGGCGCTGTACCACATGCCGCGGTATTCGCCGCTGTCCAGGCGCACCCAGCGAAATTCCGCCTGGCGCTCCTGGCCGCGGCGCAGCAGCGGCAATTCTTCCATGAACATCAGGCGTCCGGTTTCCAGCACCCGTTGCAGTAGCTCGCCGCCTTCCTGGCCCTTGAGCACGTAGCCGCGCTCCTGGCCGTAGGGTGCGTTCTGTGCCGACAACTGGCGCAGGATGCGCAGATCTTCTTCCTTGACGAACTTGGGCGGCTCGTAGAGCAGTTCGTACAGCGAGTGCACCCGGCTGTAGCGTATGCCGTCATCGCTGCGAGTGCCCTTGCGAACGCGCAGGGCGCAGCCCTGATCGCCCAGCAACATGAGCTGGTAGCAGACCATGCGTCCGCGTTTGTCTTCGCCAGGCTGGTGGGTGCTGGGGCGTTGCTCAAGGCCCTGCAGCCAGTGTTGCAGGTGATGGGGCAGGTGATCGCTGGCCGCCGGTTGTGCCGTATGGCGGTGGGCGAGCGTGTAGAGCACGGCGGCGCAGTGCTTGCAATTCTCGCCGACCGGGCAGGTGCACTGACCGCGAACATGGCAGTGTCCGGCGGAGGTGAAGGTGATGATGATCCGTTGACGATAACGGCTGTCGCCGCTGCCGCTGCAGGTTGCCTCGATGCGCGCATCGCCGTGGGAGAGGATCTCTACCCTGCCTTGCTCGGCATAGCGTTCACCACGCTGCAGGGCACCGGCGTCGAATTCGCGCTTCCAGCTTGGATTTTCCGCAACCTGCTTCTGCACGTCACTCACGTGTCACTGCTCCATCATTTCCGGATCCAGTGTCGGCAGCTTGCGCATCCCGGCCGGTGCAACCTTGATCAACAGCGCCAGGTGCCCGCCGTCGAGGAAGGTCAGCTGGCCGTTCTTCACATTGCTGTTGCTTTGCTTGAATTGCTCGCTGCGCAGCACGCTGCCGTTGCCGTCCAGTTCGTTGACCCAGAAGTTGGCCTCGATGCGCGTGAAGCGGCCCTCGGCGATGCTCAGGTTGCCCTCGATGGGGAAGTGCCCGAACTGCTCTTCGCCTGCGCCCACGGCAATGCGGCTGGGCTCGCTGCCCACCTGCTGCTGCCAGGCCTTGTGCAGCAGCACAGTGTAGTCGGCAGTGGCTTGCAGGCGGGTGGCTTCGTCAGCCAGTGCCAGCGGGCGCTCGGCGTCCTTGGTCAGGCGCGGCGCGTCGGCGCTCCAGTTTTCGGGGGCGAACGGGCTGGTCACGGCAGGCACGGCGTTCTGCCGCAGGAGGAGGATTTCCACCTGATAAGGGCCTTCGGCGAAGGCCGTTACTGGCGCGATGAGCGTCAGCAACAAGGTCAGGCAACGAATGGCGCGCATGGAGCTTCCTTAATTTGACTGTGGGGCCAGGCGCTCGAACAGCGCCTCCAGGGTATTGAAGCGTTCTTCCGGGCGTTCCATCGGCACCAGGAAGCGGAACTGGGTCGCGCCTTCGAACTTATAGCGCTTGGGCTGGCCCTGGATCAGTTTGATCAGGGTCAGCGGATCGACCGGTGTTTCGGCCTCGAACTCAAGCTTGCCGCCATTGGGGCCGGCATCGACCTTCTTGATGCCAAGCTTCTCGGCCTGCAGCTTGAGCAGCGTCAGGCGCATGAGGTTCTTGGTCGGCTCGGGCAGCAGGCCGAAGCGGTCGATCATCTCCACTTGCAGGTCCTTGAGCCCTTCTTCGTCGGCCGCCGAGGCGATGCGCTTGTACAGGATCAGGCGGGCGTGCACATCGGGCAGGTAGTCTTCGGGGATCAGCGCCGGCAAGCGCAGGTTGATCTCCGGGCCGCCGCCCAGTGGTTGCTCGAGATTGGGTTGGGTGCCCTTGCGGATCGCCTTGACCGCACGTTCGAGCATTTCCATGTAGAGGGTGAAACCCACTGCCTGGATCTGCCCGCTCTGGCCTTCGCCGAGCAACTCGCCGGCGCCGCGGATCTCCAGGTCGTTGGTGGCCAGCACGAAGCCTGCGCCCAGGTCCTGGGTGTTGGCGATCGCCTCCAGGCGCTTTTCGGCATCGCCGCTGATCTGTTGGCGTGGCGGGGTGAGCAGGTAGGCGTAGGCCTGGTGGTGGCTGCGTCCGACCCGGCCGCGCAGCTGGTGCAACTGGGCCAGGCCGAACTTGTCGGCACGTTCGATGACGATGGTGTTGGCGCTCGGGACGTCGATGCCGGTCTCGATGATGGTCGAGGCGATCAGCACGTTGAAGCGCTTGTGGTAGAAATCGCTCATCACCTGTTCGAGTTCGCGCTCGCGCATCTGCCCGTGGCCAATGCCGATGCGGGCCTCGGGCACCAGTTCGGCGAGGTCGGCGGCGCATTTCTCGATGGTCTTCACATCGTTGTGCAGGTAATAGACCTGACCGCCACGCAACAACTCACGCAGCAGCGCTTCCTTGACCGTGCTCTTGTTCTGCTCCATGACGAAGGTGCGCACCGACAGGCGTCGCGCCGGCGGAGTGGCGATGATCGACAGGTCGCGCATGCCGGCCACGGCCATGTTCAGGGTGCGCGGGATTGGCGTGGCGGTGAGGGTGAGGATGTCCACCTCGCTGCGCAGCGCCTTGAGCTGTTCTTTCTGGCGTACGCCGAAACGGTGCTCTTCGTCGATGATCGCCAGGCCCAGGTCCTTGAAGCGTACGTCGTCCTGCAGCAGCTTGTGGGTGCCGATGAGGATGTCGATCTTGCCTTCGGCAAGGTCTGCGGCGGCGGCGGCCACTTCCTTGGCGGACTTGAAGCGGCTCATCACTTCGACCGTCACCGGCCAGTCGGCAAAGCGATCACGGAAGCTGTTGTAGTGCTGCTGGGCGAGCAGGGTGGTGGGGACCAGGACCGCGACCTGGCGACCGCTGTGCACCGCGATGAAGGCTGCGCGCATGGCCACTTCAGTCTTGCCGAAGCCGACATCGCCACAGACCAGTCGGTCCATGGGCTTGGCCGCAAGCATGTCGAGGCGCACGGCCTCGATGGCGGCCTGCTGGTCGGGCGTCTCCTCGAACGGGAAGCCGGCGCTGAAGGTGGCGTAGTCGGCGGCCGGGTCGGCGAAGGCGTAGCCCTTGCGCGCAGCACGGCGGGCATAGATGTCGAGCAGCTCGGCGGCCACGTCGCGCACCTGTTCGGCGGCCTTGCGCTTGGCCTTCTGCCAGGCTTCGGAGCCAAGTCGGTGCAGTGGCGCCAGGGCGTCGTCGCTGCCGGTATAGCGGGCGATCAGGTGCAGGTTGGCCACCGGCACATAGAGCTTGGCGCCCTCGGCGTATTCCAGGGTGAGGAACTCGGCGGCCTGGCCGTCTATTTCCAGGGTGGCCAGGCCCAGGTAGCGGCCCACGCCGTGATCGATGTGCACCACAGGGGCGCCTTCGCGCAGCTCGGTGAGGTTCTTGATCACTGCGTCGTTGGCCGCTTCGCCGCGCTTGTCGCGACGTCGGCGCTGCATCACGCGCTGGCCGAACAACGGGCTTTCAGCCACAAGGGCCAGGCTCGGGTCATCCAGCAGCAGGCCGTCATCGAGCGGGGCGATGGTGATCGCCAGGCGCTCGCTGCCAGTGATGAAATCGTCCCAGCCCTCGACGGTGTGCGGGCGCAGCTTCAGGCGTTCGAGCAGCTCCAGCAGTACCTCGCGGCGGCCTGCCGATTCGGCGGTGAACAGCACGCGGCCGGGGAACTGGTCGAGGAAGTTCGACAGCTCAGCCAGCGGCTGGTTGGCCTTGGCCTCGATGGCAAGGTTGGGCAGGGCGCGGGCCGGGAAGCGCTCGCGGCCAGCGCCTGGCTCGAGTTCGTCGGCGCTGACCACCACGCGCGGCCATTGCTTGAGGCGGGCGAAGCAGTCCTCGACCGGCATGAACAGCTCGGCCGGTGGCAGCAAGGGGCGGCTGAGGTCGCCGCGGCGCTCTTCGTAGCGCCCGCGTACGTCGTTCCAGAAGTGTTCGGCGGCCTGCTCGACACCGGGCAGGGAGAATACCTGGGTGTCTGCCGGCAGGTAGTCGAAGAGTGTCGCGGTCTCTTCGAAGAACAGTGGCAGATAGTATTCGATGCCGGCCGGGATGATGCCGCTGGTCAGGTCCTGGAAGATCGCACTGCGCCGGAAGTCGACGTCGAAGCGCTCTCGGAAACGGGCCTTGAAGCGTGTCACCTCATCCTTGTGCATAGGGAATTCGCGGGCCGGCAGCAGGCGGATCGAGTCGACCTTGTCGACCGAGCGCTGGGTCTCCGGGTCGAAGGTGCGCAGGGTCTCGATCTCGTCGTCGAACAAGTCGATGCGATACGGCGCCTTGCTGCCCATGGGGAACAGGTCGATCAGCGCGCCGCGCACGGCAAATTCACCATGCTCGTAGACCGTGTCGACGCAGCGGTAGCCGCTGGCTTCCAGGCGGGTGCGCATCTGCTCGACGTCGATCTTCTGGCCTACGTCCAGCACCAGGCTGCTGCCCAGCAGGAAGCGGGTCGGGGCCAGGCGGTGCAGGGCGGTGGTGATCGGCACCACGAGAATGCCGTGGTCCAGCTCTGGCAGTCGATAGAGGCTGGCGATGCGCTGGGAGATGATGTCCTGGTGCGGCGAGAACAGGTCGTAGGACAGGGTTTCCCAGTCGGGGAACGGCAGCACCGGGAGCTGCGGGGCGAAGAAACGCAGCTCCTGTTCCAGGCGGTCGGCGGCCTGGCTGTCGGCAGTCAGCAGCAGGGTGAAGCGCCCGGCGCTGCTGGCGGCCTCGGCGATGGCGAGACTGAGGGCGGCACCGGGCAGGTTGCCCCAGGTTTGTTTGCCGGCCGTGGCCGACAGTTGCGGAAGGCGCAGAACTGACACGGAAGATCCGACTCCAAGCGTTGCGGCAAAGAGGTCAATTGTACCGGCGACGCTGCTCGCTGTCAGGCTCGAAAGGCCATGGCGGCTGGCTTTGCGGGTAGCGACAGGCGCTCATTGCCCGATACGCATCGGGGCGTCATAATGTAGCCCCTTTTTTCTGTCCCTACATGTGGAAGGTTCCCGTGACTCAGAAGCCCGACCAGTGTCTTGGTGAGTGGATCGATCGTGAAGCCCTGGCTGAAGCGATGATCCCGCTTATCGGTCAGCTCTACCGCAACAACAATGTGGTGAGCTCGATCTATGGCCGCAGCCTGATCAACCGTTCGGTTATCTCGATCCTCAAAGCGCATCGCTTTGCACGTCACCGTCAGACCGACGAGACCGAACTGTCCGTACACGAGACATTCCCCCTGCTCAAAGCCATGAGCGAGCTGAAACTGGGCGCCGCCTCGGTCGACCTGGGCAAGCTGGCCAACAAGTTCAAGCAGGAAGGCAACGGTCGCACTGCCGAGCAGTTCGTCCGTGAAGAGCTGGCTGATGTGGTTGGCCAGCAGAACGCTTCGGCGCGCAAGGGCACCGACGTCGTCCTGTACGGCTTCGGCCGCATCGGCCGCCTGCTGGCGCGCATCCTGATCGAGAAGACCGGTGGCGGCGACGGCCTGCGCCTGCGTGCCATCGTCGTGCGCAAGGGCGCCGAGAACGACCTGGTCAAGCGTGCCAGCCTGCTGCGCCGCGATTCGGTCCACGGCCCGTTCGATGGCACCATCACCATCGATGAAGCCAACAACACCATCACCGCCAACGGCAACCTGATCCAGGTCATCTACGCCAAGAGCCCGAGCGAAGTCGACTACACCCAGTACGGCATCGAAAACGCACTGATCGTCGACAACACCGGCGTCTGGCGTGATGCCGACGGCCTGGGCCAGCACCTGGCCTGCCCGGGCGCTGCCCGTGTGATCCTCACCGCTCCTGGCAAGGGTGCGCTGAAGAACATCGTGCACGGCATCAACCATGGCGATATCGCCGCCGATGACAAGATCATCTCCGCGGCGTCCTGCACCACCAACGCCATCGTGCCGGTGCTCAAGGCCATCAACGACCAGTACGGCATCGTCAACGGCCACGTCGAGACCGTTCACTCGTTCACCAACGACCAGAACCTGATCGACAACTTCCACAAGGGCAGCCGTCGCGGTCGTGCCGCGCCGCTGAACATGGTCATCACCGAAACCGGCGCCGCCACTGCCGCTGCCAAGGCACTGCCAGTGCTCAAGGGCAAGTTGACCGGCAACGCCATTCGCGTACCGACACCGAACGTGTCGATGGCCATCCTGAACCTGAACCTGGAAAAGGCCACCAACCGCGAAGAGCTCAACGAGTACCTGCGCCAGACCGCCATGCACTCGGAACTGCACAAGCAGATCGACTACGTCAGCTCCCAGGAAGTGGTTTCGACCGACTTCGTCGGCTCGCGCCACGCCGGTGTGGTCGATGCCGAAGCGACCATCTGCAACGATAACCGTGTTGTCCTGTACGTCTGGTACGACAACGAATTCGGTTACAGCTGCCAGGTCGTTCGCGTGATGGAAGAAATGGCCGGTGTGAACCCGCCAGCGTTTCCACGCTGATAGGCTTGTAAGGCGATGAAAAAACGGGAACCTTCGGGTTCCCGTTTTTTTTATGTTGTGTCTGTGCCGGCCCGGCAAAGGTAAACGTTCGTCCCGCCACAGAGGCGGCACAGGCAACCGAGAATCTGAATCTTGCGCAAAGCCTTCCTGCTTATCCTGATGCTGCTATCGGCCTGCGACCAGCAACCCACGCTGGAGCGCCTGGGCGGCCCGACCATGGGCAGCAGCTACAGCATCCAGTATGTTCGCAGCCCCGGCGGCCCGGCGCCGAGCCAGGTGCGCGAGGCAGTCGAAACCATCCTGCATGGCATCGACGCGTATTACTCCACCTACCGTGACGACTCCGTTGTCAGCCGTTTCAACCAATTGCCGGCCAATCAATGTCTGACCATCCCGCAGGGCATGCTCGAGCTGGTCACCTTCGGCCAGCACCTGGCCGATGTGAGCGAGGGGGCGTTCGACCTCAGTGTCGAGCCACTGCTCAACCTGTGGGGTTTCGGCCCGCAGGCGCGTCAGGAGCAGGTGCCCGACCCTCAGGCGCTGGCCTTGGCCCGTCAGCGCGTAGGTTATCGTCACCTGCACATCGATGGAGAGCGCCTGTGCAAGGATGTCGCGCTGGAGCTGGACTTCAACAGTATCGCTGCCGGTCACGCAGTCGATCTGATCGCCGAGCGCCTGCGGACGATGGGTATCGACAGCTTTGTCGCCGAAGCCACCGGGGAATTGCAGGCCGCAGGCCGCAAGCCTGATGGCAGCCCCTGGCGCATTGCACTGGAGCTGCCGCGCGAGGATCGCCAGATCGCTCGCCAGGTGATAGCCATCGATGGCCTGTCGGTGTCGACCTCGGGTGACTACCGCAACTATTTCGAGGACAATGGCCGGCGCTATTCGCACACCTTCGATGCCCGCCTGGGGCGTCCGGTGGTGCACGATCTGGCTGCGGTCACCGTGCTGGACCGCTCGGCGCTGATCGCCGACGGTTACTCGACGCTGCTGTTGATTCTCGGGCCCGAGCGCGGCTGGGATTTTGCTGTGGCCCACGGCATCGCTGCCGTATTGGTGACCCGGGTCGAGGGTGGTTTCGTCTCCCGTTCCACGCCAGGTTTCCAGCGGGTGTTGAAAGGCGGGTGAAAGGCAGGGCACGGATGATCGCGGCCACGGAAACGGCGAAATGACATGTAGTGCAGGCAAAGATGGCCTACGACGCGACCAAGGGTTAATGTGCGCGGCGTTCACGCTTGATTAGACTGCACCCGAATTTTTTCATGGCGCCCCGGCGGCATGATGAGCCCCGCGGCCAGCCGGCCGGCGGGCCAGTTCTGAAGGAGTACGCATGGCTGTCTACAACTACGACGTAGTGGTGCTGGGTTCCGGCCCGGCCGGAGAAGGCGCGGCAATGAACGCCGCCAAAGCGGGGCGCAAGGTCGCAATGGTCGACAGCCGTCGCCAGGTCGGCGGCAACTGCACCCACCTGGGCACCATCCCGTCCAAGGCACTGCGTCACTCGGTGCGGCAGATCATGCAGTTCAACACCAACCCGATGTTCCGCGCTATTGGTGAGCCGCGCTGGTTCTCCTTCCCCGACGTGCTCAAGAGCGCCGAGAAGGTGATTTCCAAGCAGGTTGCCTCGCGCACCGGCTACTACGCGCGCAACCGCGTCGACGTGTTCGTCGGCACCGGCAGCTTCGCCGACGAGCAGACCGTCGAAGTGGTCTGCCCCAACGGTGTGGTCGAGAAGCTCAACGCCAAGCACATCATCATCGCCACCGGCTCGCGCCCTTATCGCCCGGCCGACATCGACTTCCACCACCCGCGCGTCTATGACAGCGACACCATCCTCAGCCTGAGCCACACGCCGCGCAAGCTGATCGTCTATGGTGCCGGGGTGATCGGTTGCGAATACGCCTCGATCTTCAGTGGCCTGGGTGTGCTGGTCGAATTGGTCGACAACCGTGGTCAACTGCTGAGCTTCCTGGATTCGGAAATCTCCCAGGCGCTGAGCTACCACTTCAGCAACAACAACATCACCGTACGCCATAACGAGGAGTACGAGCGTGTCGAGGGCCTGGACAACGGGGTGATCCTGCACCTGAAGTCGGGCAAGAAGATCAAGGCCGACGCCTTGCTGTGGTGCAACGGCCGTACCGGCAACACCGACAAGCTGGGCCTTGAGAACATCGGCATCAAGGTCAACAGCCGCGGCCAGATCGAGGTCGACGAGAACTACCGCACCAGTGTGCCGAACATCTACGGTGCCGGTGACGTGATCGGTTGGCCGAGCCTGGCCAGCGCCGCCCACGACCAGGGCCGTTCGGCGGCAGGTAGCATCGTCGACAACGGCAGCTGGCGCTTCGTCAACGACGTGCCGACCGGCATCTACACCATTCCGGAGATCAGCTCGATCGGCAAGAACGAGCAGGAGCTGACCCAGGCCAAGGTGCCATACGAAGTGGGCAAGGCGTTCTTCAAGAGCATGGCGCGTGCGCAGATCGCCGGCGAGCCGCAGGGCATGCTGAAGATCCTGTTCCACCGCGAAACCCTGGAAATCCTTGGCGTGCACTGCTTCGGTTACCAGGCTTCGGAGATTGTCCACATCGGCCAGGCGATCATGAACCAGCCGGGTGAGCTGAACAATCTCAAGTACTTCGTCAACACCACCTTCAACTACCCGACCATGGCCGAAGCCTATCGGGTAGCTGCCTACGACGGTCTGAACCGGCTTTTTTGAGCGGCTCCGGCCGGTGGCCTGAGCCGGTCGGGGAGACCGATTTCAGCCCTACCCGAGGGTGGTCTTGGCCAAACCGGGAAAGTCTGTAATCAGGCTGTCCACGCCAAAATCGGCGAGTCGGCGCATCAGCGCCGGCTCGTTGACCGTCCACACCGACACATGCAAACCCTGCTTCTGCGCCTTGAGCAGGCGTTCGGGGGTGCACAGTGTCCAGTTCAGCGCGAGCATCTCGCAGCCATAGTTCTGTGCGACTTTCAGCGGGTCGAGCCAGGCGTACTCGGCAACCAGCCCGCGCGCGATGTCGGGCACCAGTTCCTGCGCTGCCCCCAGCACTTCCCGCGAGCTCGAGGTGATGGTCACCTTGTCGAGCAGGCCGTATTGTTGTGCCAGCTCGCGAATGGCCAGCACCGTGCTTGCTGCACGGGTGCGCGAAGCACTCTTGACCTCCAGCTGCCAGTGGGCAAAGGCGCATTTCTCGAACAGTTCTTCAAGGCGCGGAATAGGGCAGGGCTGCACATGTCCGGGGCCGCCCTTGCGCGCGTCGTAGGTAACCAGGTCCGCTGCCGAGTGTTCGACGACCTTGCCGCGTCGCCCAGTCGTGCGCTTGAGGGTCGGGTCATGGATCACCATCAGCTCGTTGTCGGCCGACAGGTGCAGGTCCAGCTCGCAACGGTCGACGCCGTGCGACAGGCACTGGCGGAAGCTGGTCAGGGTATTCTCGGGCGCTTCGCCCTTGGCGCCGCGATGGCCGTAGATCAGGGTCACGTTCGTTCCTTCAGGTCAAAAGGGAAAAGGCTCAGGATTGCGGATTGTTCTGTTCGATCTGCTGACGCCGCTGCTGTTGCTGGCGCTGCAGGATGTAGCGGGCCAGGAGCTGGCGCTGGGCATCGGTCATGTCGATGAACTCGGTGCCAACCTCGAAATCGCCTTCGGGGCGCGGGTCGCAGTGGGTGACGCGGCCACGCAGCAACAGGCCGTGGGCGCGTGGCATCAGCACCATCTTCACCTTGACCCGGGTGCCGGGCGCGATCTGCTGCGCCTGGGCGAACTCGACACCGCCTTCGGAGATGATCACCCGCTGCGGCTGGCCGATCTCGCCGATCAGCGTGTGCGCGACTACCGCGCTGAGCAGGTCGAGGCGTTTGTTCTGGGCGCGCAGGAAGGCAGCCAGGGTACGGTCCTTGTCGCTGAGCTGGCGCAACAGGTGCTGGGATTCGAAGTCCGACAGGTGCAGCTCGCTGAGCAGGTTGAACAGCGGTGAATCATCCTGCAACAGTTCTGGCTCAAGGGCTTCGGCGGCGCTCAGGGGGCTGATTTCCAGTGCGATCCTGTCTTCGATGCGGTAGTATTCCCGGCGATCTTCTTCGTCTAATGTCGTCATGGCGAACCCATGGTTGCGGCGGTGGTCCGAGTGTAAAGCCGCCGTAGGCGCCTCGCCACCAGGACGTTCCCTTTCATCCGAACAAGCCCCGACATGTTCAGACCTCTCTTCGTATTCATCGGTACGCGCTACACCCGTGCCAAGCGACGCAACCATTTCGTCTCGTTCATTTCCCTGACCTCGATGATCGGCCTTGCCCTGGGCGTGGTAGTGATGATCGTGGTGCTGTCGGTGATGAATGGCTTCGATCACGAGATGCGCACCCGCGTCCTTGGCATGGTTCCCCACGCCACCATCGAGGGCGACCAGCCCATCGGCGACTGGCAGGCCCTTGCTCAACAAGTAAAGCAGAATCCGCACGTGCAGGCGGTCGCGCCCTTCACGCAGATGCAGGGGCTGCTCACCCATGACGGCAAGGTGCAGAAGATGCTGCTCAACGGCATCCAGCCGGATCGCGAGCGTGAGGTGTCGATCATCGACAACTTCCTGCAGCAGGGCAGCCTCGACCAGTTGGCGCCCGGCGAATGGGGCATCCTCATCGGTGACAAGGCCGCCACCAAGCTGGGTGTGAAGGTCGGCGACAAGGTCACGTTCGTCGCGCCCGAGGTGAGCATCACCCCGGCCGGGATGTTCCCGCGCATGAAGCGCTTTACCGTGGTCGGCACCTTCCATGTCGGCGCCGGCGAGATCGACGGCTACCTGGGGCTGACCAACCTCTCCGACCTTTCGCGCCTGCACCGCTGGAAGGCCGACCAGGTGCAAGGCCTGCGCCTGAAGTTCGATGACCTGTTCAAGGCGCCGCGTGAGGCCTGGAGCATCGTCCAGCAGCTGGGCGAGCACCAGTATTACGCCCGCGACTGGACCCGCACCCAGGGCAACCTGTACCAGGCGATTCGCATGGAGAAGTCGATCATCGGCCTGCTCCTGCTGCTGATCGTCGCGGTGGCAGCGTTCAACATCATTTCCACCCTGGTGATGGTGGTCAATGACAAGCGTGGCGACATTGCCATCCTGCGTACGCTTGGCGCCACGCCCCGGCAGATCATGGCGATCTTCATGGTCCAGGGCACGGTGATCGGCGTGGTCGGCACACTGATCGGCGCGGTGGTCGGGATCATCGCCGCGCTCAACGTCAGTGCGGCGATCGCTGGCGTCGAGACCCTGATCGGGCACAAGTTCCTCAATGCCGATGTGTACTTCATCGATTACCTGCCGTCGCAGATCATCGCCCAGGACGTGTGGATGGTCTGCGGTGCGGCGCTGGTCCTGAGTTTCCTCGCCACCCTGTATCCGGCCTGGCGTGCAGCGCGCACCCAGCCTGCAGAGGCGCTACGTTATGAGTGAGTCGCGCATGAGTGATAAAGCCGTACTGAGTTGCCGCAACTTGGGCAAGTCCTATGACGAGGGCCCGGAGTCGGTGCAGGTGTTGTCGGGCCTGAGCCTGGAACTGCACCCGGGTGAGCGGGTGGCCATCGTCGGTAGCTCCGGCTCTGGCAAGAGCACGCTGCTCAACCTGCTGGGCGGCCTCGATACGCCAACCCAAGGCAGCGTCTGGCTAGCCGGGGAAGAACTTTCGGCGCTTGGCGAGCGTGATCGCGGCTTGCTGCGCAACCGCGCCCTGGGTTTCGTCTATCAGTTCCACCACCTGCTGGCAGAATTCACGGCACTGGAAAACGTCTGCATGCCGCTGCTGATCGGTCGTACACCCATCCCGGAAGCACGTCAGCGGGCTGAGGCGCTGCTCAAGCGTGTAGGCCTTGGCCATCGACTGAATCACAAACCTGCCGAGCTGTCCGGCGGTGAGCGCCAGCGCGTGGCGATTGCCCGTGCGCTGGTCAACCAGCCGGGCCTGGTGATGCTCGACGAACCCACCGGCAACCTCGACCACCACACCGCCCTGGGGATCCAGGAACTGATGCAGGAACTGTCGACGGCGTCGCGCACGGCGTTCCTGGTGGTGACCCACGACCTGAGCCTGGCACGCAAGATGGACCGTGTGCTGAGCCTGGAAGACGGTCGTCTGGTCTCGATCTGATTGCATGGGGCCGCCTGCGCGGCCCCGATCCACTGTTCAACTGGGTGTTCGCGTACATGTTCAGACCCTTGCCCTTGTTCATCGGTGCCCGCTACACCCGTGCCAAGCGCCGCAATCACTTCATCTCGTTCATCTCCATGACCTCGATGATCGGCCTTTCCCTGGGCGTGCTGGCGATGATCGTGGTGTTGTCGGTGATGAACGGTTTCCAGCGTGAGATGAGCTCGCGCGTGCTGGGGCTGGTGCCCCATGCCAGCATCCTTGGCGTACAGCCGCTGGATAACTGGCAAAGTGTTGCCGAAACCGCGCTGAAGAACCCGGCGGTTATCGCCGCGGCGCCTTTGACGGAAATGGAAGGCATGCTCTCCTACAAGGGCGCGATGCAGCCGATCCAGGTCAGCGGTATCGACCCGGCGCAGGAGGGCAAGGTCTCCATCGTCGGCCAGCATATCGTCCAGGGGGCCTTGCAAGCCCTGCAGCCGGGTGAGTATGGCGTGGTGCTCGGGGAACTGACGGCCCGTCGCTTTCGTCTGAACACCGGCGACAAGGTCACCCTGATCGTCCCGGAGGTGAGCAGTGCGCCTGGTGGTATCACCCCGCGCATGCAGCGCCTGACCGTGGTCGGCATCTTCAAGGTCGGTGCCGAGCTGGATGGTTCGCAGGCCTACATCCACATGGCCGACGCCGGCGAGATGCAACGCTGGGCGCCGGGCCAGGTGCAGGGCGTACGCCTGAAGCTGCACGACCTGTACGCTGCACCGCAGGTGTCCAAGGCGATCGCTTCGGGCCTGGGCGATGCCTACCGCGCCGATGACTGGTCGCACACCCAGGGCAGCCTGTTCAGTGCGATGAAGATGGAAAAGACCATGATCGGACTGCTGCTGCTGATGATCATTGCCGTGGCAGCGTTCAACATCATCGCCACCCTGGTGATGGTGGTGAACGACAAGGGCGCCGACATCGCGATTCTGCGCACCATCGGGGCGACGCCGGCGCAGATCATGGGCACCTTCATGGTCCAGGGCAGCCTGATCGGTATCGTCGGCACCCTGATCGGCGGGGTGTTGGGCGTGATCGGTGCGCTCAACGTCAGCGCCATCGTCGGTTGGCTGGAACGCACCAGCGGCCAGCATATCTTCACCTCCGACATGTACTTCATCAGCAGCCTGCCGTCGCAGTTGCAGTGGGGCGATGTCGCGATCATCTGTATCGCGGGCTTGGTGATGAGCTTCCTGGCCACGTTGTATCCGGCCTATCGCGCGTCGCAGATCGAGCCTGCAATGGCATTGCGCTACGAGTGACGTGTGGCCCACGCCAGCCTGCCTCAGCCTGTCTGGGGCAGGTCGATCACAAAGCGTGTCCATCCCCCTTCAAAGCGAGCCTGAATCCCCCCGCCATGGGCCAGTACGGTGGATCGGGTGATCGCAAGTCCCAGCCCGGCATGCTCGCTGCTTCCTTCATGGCGCATCGGATCCTCCCGATAGAAGCGGTCGAACAGGCGCGGCAGCGCCTGCGCTGCTATCGCGGGGCCGGTATTGGCGATCTCTATGTGCAATCCCGGTGACAGCGTCACCTCGATGGTCCCACCAGGCGGGGTGAAGCGCAGCGCGTTGTCCAGCAGGTTGGACAGGGCTCGGCGCAGCATGTGCCGGTCGCCCGCTGTTTGCGCTTCGCCGCGGCGCAGCAGGGTGATGCCGGCATCCTCGGCCAGTGGCGCGTAGTACTCCAGCAGTGCGTCGGTCTCGGTCGCCAGGTCCAGGGCCTGTCGGCTGGGCATCAGCAGACCGTGGTCGGCCTTGGCCAGGAACAGCATGTCGTTGACCATCTGCGCCATGTGCTGCAGTTCTTCGAGGTTGCCGTGAAGGGCTTCGCGGTATTCCTCCAGGCTGCGGGGGCGGGTGAGGGTGACCTGGGTGTGGGTCAGCAGATTTGACAGCGGCGTGCGCAGCTCATGGGCGATGTCGGCGGAAAACGCCGAGAGGCGCTGAAAGGCATCATCCAGGCGTTGCAGCATGGCGTTGACGGTCTGGCCGAGCTCGGCGAGTTCTTCAGGCAGTTGCGCCACTGGCAGGCGTGTGGTGAGCGAGCGCGCATTGACGCTGGCGGCCACCGCGCCCATCTGGCGCAACGGTCGCAAGCCTCGGCGTGCAGCCCAGGCGCCGAGGAGGGCTGTGGCCAGCGCGCAGAGCCCGACGGTCAGCCAGATCAACTGCTGCATGCGTTGCAGAAAGTGCTGATGGTGGGTGATGTCGAGAAACAAGGTGATCTGAGCGTTTGGCAAGGCCTGGCACAGGCTGCGGTAGTCCATGCCGTCACTGTGCAGGGTGGCCAGGCCCGGCTGGCGGGGCTCCTGCGGCAAGCCTTCGCGGCTGTCGAACCACAGCGTACCGTCGTTGCCGCGAATGCGCAGGGCCAGGTCCGACTGGTGGCTGAGCTCGCTGCGCAGCGCCGGCAGGTGGTCGTCCAAGGCTGCGCGGGAGTCGACATCGGCCAGGTGCGCACGCAATTGCGAGAGGCGAGCGCTGAGCAACTGCTGGTCGAGTTCGATGAAGTGGCGCTCACTGGCATGGCTGAACAGCAACCCGGCGCTCAGCGAAACGGCGGCGGTGCAGGCCGCGAACAGCAGGGCCAGGCGCCCGCCGAGGGAGAGTCGGGGCATCAGTCGTGGCGCTCCTCGAGCACGTAGCCCATGCCGCGCACGGTATGGATCAGCTTGTTGGCGTGGTTGTCGTCGATCTTCAGGCGCAGGCGACGGATCGCAACTTCGATCACGTTGGTGTCGCTGTCGAAATTCATGTCCCACACCTGCGAAGCGATCAGCGATTTGGGCAGCACCTCGCCCTGGCGCCGCAGCAGCAACTCGAGCAGGGCGAATTCCTTGGCGGTCAGGTCGATGCGGCTGCCGGCGCGCTCGGCGCGGCGACGGATCAGGTCCAGGCGCAGGTCGGCCAGGGCCAGGGTGGTGTCCTGGGAGGGGCTGGCACCGCGGCGCAGCAGGCTACGTACCCGGGCCAGCAGTTCGGAGAAGGCAAAGGGTTTGACCAGATAATCGTCGGCACCCAGCTCCAGGCCATGGACGCGGTCTTCGACAGCGTCACGCGCGGTAAGGAACAATACCGGCGTGTCCAGCCCGGCCTGGCGCACAGCCTGAAGGATCTGCCAGCCATCCCGGCCCGGCAGCATGACATCCAGGATCAGCAGGTCGTGGTCGCCGGTGAGCGCGAGGAATTGACCCGTTTCGCCGTCGCCGGCCAGCTCCGTGGCAAAACCGGCTTCGCTCAGGCCCTGGCGCAGGTATTGGCCGGTCTTGGCCTGGTCTTCGACGATCAGCAGTTTCATGCACTGTCCATTGTCAAAAAGGTAAGCGCACAAGCACTCCAGTTTTCATAGAACAGCCCGGAGTGTCGTGCCGCAGCATTGGCTCAAATGATACGTGACGATCGGCAAGCGCGCCCAAGCTGACAAACTTGTAATCTGCCTGTCAGCTAGCCGCCAGTCCTATGGCCCTAGAGTGGCTCCATCTCTAGCGCACAAACCGGAGTTGCCATGAAACACCTGATTCTCGCCGCTACCCTCGCCGTGGCCAGCCTGCCGGTCTTCGCCGATGCCGCCAAGACCTTCGGCTTCGGCGAGCCGGCTCCGGCCTCCAAGGCCACCCGTACCGTCGATGTGGTGCTCAAGGATATCGCCTTCGAGCCCAAGAGCCTGCAGGTCAAGGCCGGCGAGACGGTGCGCTTCGTGGTGATCAACGAAGGCAAGCTGGCTCATGAGTTCAACCTGGGTGACAAGGCCATGCACGTCGAGCACCAGAAGGAGATGGCGGCCATGGCGGGCATGGACCATGGCAACATGGCCGGGATGGACCACAGCCAGATGGGCCATGGCGGCAACGGGCATGATCAGGGCAACACTGTGCTGGTCCAGCCCGGGCAGCGCGCCGAGCTGACCTGGACCTTCCGCAAGTCGGCACCCATCGAGTTCGCCTGCAATGTGCCGGGCCACTATCAGGCGGGCATGGTCGGTCAGTTGACCATCGAGTGACTTCATCCCCAAGGCGGGCTGCAAAACCGGTAGAATGGCGCCATTCCCGCGCTTTCAGGTCAGATACATGCATCCCGCCGCCGAACACTCCCCGCTGGGCAAGTCCAGCGAATACATCGCCACCTACACTCCGTCGCTGCTGTTTCCGATCCCACGCACGGCCAAATGGGCCGAGCTGGGTGTGACCGCGCAGACCCTGCCGTGGCAGGGCGTGGACTACTGGAACTGCTTCGAACTGTCGTGGTTGCTGCCCTCCGGCAAACCGGTGGTGGCCATCGGCGAGTTCGCCATTCCGGCCGACTCGCCGAACATCATCGAGTCCAAGTCGTTCAAGCTCTACCTCAACTCGTTGAACCAGACGGTGTTCGCATCGATCGGCGAGCTGCAGGCATGCCTGGAGAAGGACCTGTCCGCTGCGGCAGGCAAGCCTGTGAGTGTTCAGGTTCGAACGCTGGGTGAAGTCGAGCAGCAGGGGGTGGTGGCCTTGCCGGGCCAGTGCATCGATGCGCTGGATGTGAGCATCAGCAACTACGAGCAACCCCAGCCTGAGCTGCTGAGCTGCAACTCGGAGCGTATCGTCGAAGAAACGCTGCACAGCCACCTGCTCAAGTCCAACTGCCCAGTCACCGGCCAGCCTGACTGGGGGAGTGTGGTGGTCGAGTACAAGGGCAGCGCGCTGGATCATGCCAGCCTGCTGACCTATCTGGTGAGCTTCCGCCAGCATGCCGACTTCCATGAGCAGTGCGTCGAGCGGATCTACCTGGACCTGTTGCGCCTGCTGAAGCCTGAGCATCTGACGGTGTATGCGCGTTATGTGCGCCGGGGTGGGTTGGACATCAACCCGTACCGCAGCAACGGGCCGATCAGTGCGCGCAACGGGCGGTTGGTGCGGCAGTAAGGTCAATGCTTGGCGCCCCAACCAGCGCGAGGCCGCTCCTGCAGAGCGTGCGCTGACTGCAGGGCGGCGCCGGGCGGTGAAATCAGATCCCCATGCTGTGCAGCGAGTTGGCAATGCTGCGCAGCGTCGCCGTGAGGTCCGGGTGATCGGCTTCGAAGCGCTCGATGGCCAGGTTCACGCCATCGACCAGGTTGTTGTCTGGCGTGGCCTCTTCGAGCTTCAGTTGCGCTTCGATCTGTCGCGCTTCTTCATGCAGGCTGGCGAGTTCTTCTTCCGACAGCGGTACGTTTCGATCCAGTTGCTCGCGCAGGCTGTTGAGGCGCTCTTGCAATTCGCGGGCGGGCATTGGCTGTTCTCCATCAATGACTTGGCAAGCCATGGACCTCGGCGAAGCGGCAAAGGTTCTGGCCTGACTTCAAGCGTAATCCACTTGCCGGCGCTTTGCATGACCGGCATCAACGACGCTGTGTCAGGGTTTTTCACCCTTGCGCCGCCGCTGAGCGATGTCCGCGAGGCAGGTTTCCAGTGATTCCAGGTGGTCGATCACCGAATGCACGCCCAGGCCGAACAGCTCGAGGGTGGCTTTGCCGCGGGCCAACTCCTGCTCCTGTACGCTCATGGCTTGCCACAGATTCGATGCCTGGTCGCACGACGGGCTGCAGGCGGCGAGGCCGACCGTCCACAATCCGGCGTTCAGGCCCGACTGCAACAGGCGCGGCTCGCCACTGACCAGTACGCAGCCGTCGAGGCGATCACTGTTCAATGACATCAAGGCATGCCAGCAGGCATTCGGTGAAGGCCATGGCGAACCGTTGGCGACCTGGCCGGGCAGCCAGTCCGGGAGCACGCTGGCCAGACGCTCGCCTTGATGGTTGTGCAGATCGTCCAGCCAGATGCAGGGTACTTGCTGGCGCCGCAGCTGTTCTAGGGTGTCCAGGGCGCCAGGGGCGGGCAGGGGGCTGCCGTTCGCGGTCTGGACCAGGCAGCCGCGCAGGCCGAACAGCACAGCAGTGAGGGCAGGTGCTTCGTGCATGGCAACATCCCTGAAATACACCGCAGGCTAAACGCCCTTCATGACGGTCGGATGACAGTTGGAAGATGAAACTCTTGTTCACAAAATGTTGAACAAAGGTGTGTAATGCTGGCTGCCTGCCAGATTGCCTTTATACTGGCGCACTATCCAGCAGCGCCTTCAGGCGGCTGCCACCGTGAAATCCGATGGAGAAACATCTATGCAGAGGATCGGTGCCGGTGTGATCGAGCGAATCACCCAGGCCTGTGTCTGTGCCAGCCTGTTGCTGGCGCCTGTGGCCGCCACCCAGGCGGCGACCGAGGAAGATCCTTGGGAAGTGGTCAATCGACCGATCTTCAGGTTCAACGACACCATTGATACCTACGCCCTCAAGCCGTTGGCCCAGGGCTATCAGGCCGTCACCCCGCAGTTCCTCGAGGACGGCATTCACAATGTCTTCCTGAACCTGGGCGACGTCGGCAACCTGGTCAACAATGTCCTGCAGCTCAAGCCTCGCGCCGCAGGCATCGACACGGCGCGGCTGATCGTCAACACCACATTCGGCCTGGGTGGCTTCATCGACGTCGGCACCCGCATGGGGCTGCAGCGCAACGACGAAGATTTCGGCCAGACCCTCGGCTACTGGGGCGTGCCCAGCGGGCCATACGTGGTCATTCCGCTGCTTGGGCCAAGCACGGTGCGTGACGGCCTGTCCAAGTACCCGGACTCCTTCACCGAACCCTACCGCTATATCGATCATGTACCGACCCGCAACTCGATCTTCGCCCTGAACGTGATCGATACCCGCGCCAGCCTGCTGTCGGCAGAGAAGCTGATGCAGGGCGACAAGTACATTTTCATCCGCAACGCCTACCTGCAGAACCGCGAGTTCAAGGTCAAGGACGGCGAAGTCGAAGACGACTTCTGAGTCAGGCGAACAGAAGAAGGCGACCGCAAGGGTCGCCTTCTTCGTTTTGGCGCAATGTGAGAATGGGGCATTGGGGGCACTGAATCCTTTTCACGCCTGGTGCGTTCAGCTTCTCTCCGATTGGCGGCACAATGGCGGTCGTTCTCATTCTCAAGGGTGGCTGGCCCCATGGCGGCATTCAAGCGCTCCGATCTGGCGGACCTGAACGTGTTCTTCACCATTGCTCGCCGCGGCAGTTTCGTCGATGCCGCCAACGAACTCGGGCTGACCGCCTCGGCGTTGAGCCACACGATGAAGAAGCTCGAAGATCGCCTCGAAGTCCGCCTGCTCAATCGTACCAACCTTCAGTGGCACTGACGGCCGCCGGCAGCGATCTCATGCAGTCCCTGGCCCAAGGCTTCGAGGCCATCGGCCACGGCCTCAATACCCTCGAAGACTACCGCAAGGCGCCAGTCGGCCGCCTGCGTCTGAACATTCCCCATGACGCCGGGCGCCTGCTGATCCTGCCGGTGCTTGATCAGTTTTTGTCGCGCTTTCCCCAGGTGCACCTCGACCTGGTGATGGACGACCGCATGCTCGACATCGTTGCCGAAGGCTTCGATGCCGGTATCCGCTTCGGTGCAACCGTGCCCAGGACATGATCGCAGGGGTTGCTCGGCACGCTCGACGATCTGGGCGTGGGTTGCATCGCCTTCTCGCCGTTGGCCCAGGGCATGCTCACCGACAAGTATCTGCAGGGCGTGCCGAGTGAATCGCGCGCCACCCGTGGCGGTTCGCTGCCCTCGCGCATGCTCGGCGATGACAACCTGGCGCGCATCCGCAGCCTCAATGATATCGCCCAGGCCCGCGGCCAGACCCTGGCGCAGATCGCGATTGCCTGGGTGCTGCGTGACTCGCGGGTGTCCTCGACGCTGATCGGCGCTCGCACACTGGCGCAACTCGACGACTCCCTCGATGCGGTGGGCAATCTGCAGTTCACCGCCGACGAGCTGGCCGCCATCGACCGTCATGCCACCGATGGTGGTGTCGACCTGTGGAGTGTGTCGTCGAACATCGGTCGTCGCTGAACCCTGATCCTTTCAAGACTTGCCCTCGAGTGGCTCCAGGCATTTACATCCTGTAATTGTCTGGCCGCTCAAGGGCTTTTCTATGCCCAACCGTACGCCAAACGGCCCCGCCAAATAACCGCTGGTGATTAGCACAGCGAACTCGACCCTCGTATGCTTGAAACGCCCCGCGGATGGGAGTACCGTCTGCGCCTTACAGGGCACCACTGCGATTTGCTGGACAGGTTTTCTTGTCCTACACCTCAAAGAGAAGTGGTCACAGAGTATTCCAGTAGCCGTCCGTCGCCCTTGCCGATGCCCGCTACGCCAACCAATCGGCGCCGTTCGCCCACATGCAGAAAACCAGTGCAACGCTGCTGATCATCGATGACGACGACGTGGTTCGTGCAAGCCTCGCCGCCTATCTGGAAGACAGTGGCTTCAGCGTCCTCCAGGCCGGTAATGGCCAGCAGGGGCTCCAGGTCTTCGAAGAACACCAGCCCGACCTCGTGATCTGCGATCTGCGCATGCCGCAGATGGGCGGCCTCGAACTGATCCGCCGGATCACCGAGCACGCTCCGCAGTTGCCCGTGATCGTGGTGTCCGGTGCCGGCGTCATGAGCGATGCGGTCGAGGCCTTGCGCCTGGGCGCGGCCGACTACCTGATCAAGCCGTTGGAAGACCTTGCCGTGCTCGAGCACTCGGTGCGCCGTGCGCTCGACCGTTCGCGCCTGGTGCTCGAAAACCAGCGCTACCGCGACAAGCTCGAAGCTGCCAACCGGGAGCTGGAGGCCAGTCTGCACCTGTTGCAGGAAGACCAGACCGCCGGCCGCCAGGTGCAGATGAACATGCTGCCGGAAAAGCCGTGGACCGCGGGCGACCTGTCGTTCGACCACCAGATCATTCCCTCGCTCTACCTCTCCGGCGATTTCACCGATTATTTCCGCGTCGACGAGCGCCGCATTGCCTTCTACCTGGCCGACGTATCCGGCCATGGGGCGTCCTCGGCATTCGTCACCGTGCTGCTCAAGTTCATGACCACCCGCCTGCTGTTCGAATTCAAGCGCAACGGCAAGATGCGCGAGTTCAAGCCGTCGCAGGTGTTGGCGCACATCAATCGTGGCCTGATCAACTGCAAGCTGGGCAAGCATGTGACCATGGTCGGCGGGGTGATCGACGAGGAGACCGGCCTGATGACCTACAGCGTCGGCGGCCATCTGCCGCTGCCGGTGCTCTACACCCCGGGCCAGGCCCGCTACCTGGAGGGCCGTGGCCTGCCGGTGGGGCTGTTCGATGAAGCCACCTACCAGGACCATGTGCTCGAGCTGCCGCCGCGCTTCAGCCTCACGCTCATGTCCGACGGCATTCTGGACCTTTTGCCCGGGGATACACTCAAAGATAAGGAAGCGGCCTTGCCGGAAATCGTCAAGACCGCGGGGGGCAGCCTGGACGGGCTGCGCCAACGATTCGGATTGGCTACGCTTGGGGAGATGCCGGATGATATCGCCCTATTGGTGTTGAGCAGGAACCTTCAATGAGTACCGGTAGAATCCAGTTCGCCGAGCAGAGCGGTACCTTCGTACTGAAATTCGTCGGTGAAGTGCGCCTGACCCTGTGTTCGGCGCTGGATGCGACGATCGAGAAGATCTTCACCGCACTGAACTTCTCGGCCATCGTCATCGACCTGACCGAAACCGAGAGCATCGACAGCACCACCCTGGGCCTGCTGGCCAAGTTGTCGATTCTGTCGCGGCAGAAGGTCGGCCTGTTGCCGACCGTGGTCACCACCAATCCGGACATTTCCCGGTTGCTGCAGTCGATGGGGTTCGACCAGGTATTCAACATCGTCGACCGTCCGCTGCCATGCCCGGATTGCCTGAGCGACTTGCCATCGCAGGATCAGAACGAAGAAGTGGTGCGCTCCAAGGTGCTGGAAGCGCACAAGATTCTCATGGGGCTGAACGATTCCAACCGCGAAGCGTTTCGTGACCTGGTGAGTGCGCTGGAGCGTTCCTGACTCGGCGCCAACGGCGCCCTGTATCCGCTAGCGCTCCACCTCATGGCTGTGCACGAACTCCGTCGCTTCACCTCCTTCGGCACTCAGCTGGACAACCCGCACCGGCCGCCCCTGCTCGTCGAAGAATACCTGCCCCAGGCCCGCGCCATTCCACAGCCGCTCCCCGGCCTTGCTTCGGCTTGGCACGCGTGGCACCACCTCCATCGATCGGCGCTTTGTGAACCAGTTGAGTGGCGAGCGTGGTGAGTACAGCCAGCGGTTCAGGCGGTCGAGCACATCCAGCAGGCGCACTGGAAAGGTGTTCTTGATCCCGCTGCTGGTGACCTGCCACAGGTGTGGGCTGCGTTGGCGGTGGCGGATCAGCACCTCGTAGACGAATGAATAATGCACATCCCCGGACAGGATCACGTAGTGCCCTGGCGTGCGGGAATGACGGAAGATATTCAGGATCACCTGCGCGGAGCCGCGATGGGCCATCCAGTTCTCGGCGTCCACCAGCAGCGGGTAGCTCAGCGCAGTGAACACCCGCTGCACCGTCTCGATCAGCTTGACCCCGAAAATCGGCGCCGGTGACACGATGATTGCCGATGGATGATCGAGCAGGGCCTGCTGCAGTTCGCACAGCGCCTCCCAGTCGAGCAGCCCGGACGGTTTGCCCAGCTTGCTTTCGCTGCGCCAGCGCCGGGTGCGGGTGTCCAGCACGCGCAACGGTGGGTTGCTGGGCAGGTCGTACTGCCAGCCCTGGAAACGCAACAGGTCGCCGATCAGTGTATCCAGGGCCTCACCGTCCAATGCGCCCTGCGGTGCATTTGCAGTCAGTGCCTGCAACCCTTCGACCAGCGTCGTACAGCCCTCGGGGTCATTGCCCCAGCCTTGGCACAGCAGGTAGCCGAGCAGGGCGTTGCCGATGATCCGGCGCGAGAAGGGGTGGCCATAGGCGGTCTGTTCCCATTGCGCCGACAGGTTCCAGTCATCGGTGATGTCGTGGTCGTCGAAGATCATCAGGCAGGGCAGGTGGGCCATGGCGCGCGCCACTTGACCCAGGCCGTCGCGGAACGCCTCGATCAGCGGCAGTTCGTTCTGATAGCGCTGCTGGCGCGCGGCAGTGAGCCCCTCGGGCGCCTCCAGCTCCACCAGTGTCCAGGGCGTGGGCGACCAGACCAGCAGGTACATGGCCATGACCTCGGCAAAGGTCACCAGGTGGTTGTCGGCATTGCTCGACGAGAAGATCGGCTTGCGCTTGCCCCGGAAGAAGCGTTGGCGCAGCGGCTCATTGCCCTGCTGGGCGGGCAGCAGGTCGGCGCGATGGTAGTAGCAGGCGGGGTGACGATAGAGCGCCTGGCTGCTGTCGACCAGCGCGCCGTCGAGGGGCTCGTCGAATAGCTTCAGGCGTTCGATCAACCCGTGGATGGCCTTGAGCGTGGGGCCGGCGACATCGTCTGCATAGACCTGGTCGCCGGTCATCATCAGCAGTGCCGGGCGTTGTTCGGGAGGGGGATTGTCGAGCAGCAGGCGGTCGGCGCAGAGCAGGCCGTCGGCGGCGGGGTGATGGGGTTTGCGGCACGAGCCGTGCAGCAACGGATCGATACGTTTGCGCAGAACGAAGCTCGGGCGGCAGGCACCTGGGTAGAGCAGGTGCGGTGCCCAGTCGGCGATGCCCTGGCCATTGTCCAGGTGCAGGTCGTAGCCCAGCGCGACGTCCTCGGGCAGTGCCTGGTCGATGTGCACTTCCAGCAGATGGACGAAGGCATGCTGGCCGATCGGAACGACCCGACACTCCAGGTGGGTACTGACCTGCGCGCCGTCCAGCACGAATCGAGGGTTCAGCGGGCGCGAGCCGACCAGCCAGATGGCCAGGCGTTGCGGCTCCAGGCGGCGCAGCACGGGGCCGGCGAGGACGAGGGGGAGGGTGGTGGTCATTGCTTCCATCTGTTGGGAGGCTGCCGGCCCCATCGCGGGACAAGCCCGCTCCCACAGCGGCACCTATCCCATGGCAGGGAACATGCTTCTGTGGGAGCGGGCTTGTCCCGCGATAGGCCGGCAGCCTCTTTTTCGAATACACAAACGCAAACGGGCGGGAAATACTCAGTACTTCCCGCCCGTTCCACAACTCGGATATGTATCAGCCTTTGTCGGCCATCAACGCCTCGAGCTTCTCCTGGTCGCGCGCAAACTGGCGAATGCCTTCGGCCAGCTTCTCGGTGGCCATGGCATCTTCGTTCATCGCCCAGCGGAACTGGCTCTCGTTCAGCACCTGCTTGGCTTCGCCAGCATTGCGTGGTGTGAGGATGCGCGGCAGCTCGCCTTGGTCGTCGCTCAACTGCTGCAGCAGTTCAGGGCTGATGGTCAGGCGATCGCACCCGGCCAGTTGCTCGATCTGCCCGACGTTACGGAAGCTTGCGCCCATGACCACGGTGTCGTAGCCGTTGGTCTTGTAGTAGTCGTAGATGCGTGTCACCGACTGCACGCCTGGATCCTCGGCGCCGACGTACTCCTTGCCGGTGCTCTTCTTGTACCAGTCGTAGATCCGGCCCACGAACGGCGAGATCAGGAACACCCCGGCGTCGGCACAGGCCTGGGCCTGGGCGAAGGAGAACAGCAGCGTGAGGTTGGTCTGGATGCCTTCCTTTTCCAGCTTCTCGGCGGCGCGGATGCCTTCCCAGGTAGAGGCCAGCTTGATCAGTACGCGATCCTTGGAAATGCCGGCAGCTTTGTACAGGTCGATCAACTGGCGAGCCTTGTTCAGCAACGCCGGCTCATCGAACGACAGGCGTGCATCGACCTCGGTGGAGATACGGCCGGGGATGACCTTGAGAATGCCCGCGCCCACGGCTACCGCGAACTTGTCGCAGGCCAGGTCGACGTTGCCTTTGGCGTCGGCCTTGACCTGTTTGAGCAGGTCGGCGTAACCCGAGATGGCCGCGGCCTTGAGCAGCAGCGAAGGGTTGGTGGTGGCATCGACCGGCTTGAGACGGGTGATGGCATCCAGGTCCCCGGTGTCGGCGACCACGGTGGTGAACTGCTTGAGTTGTTCCAGCTTTGAGGTCATGGGCGTGCTCTGTCCTGATGCTCTGTCCTGTGAGTGTCTTGACATTACCCGAGCCCTGACGGCCACTCAAGGCCAAACACAGGCTAAGGCAATCCTGCGTCATGCGGGCGCGGGCTGGCCCCGTGCTGGCCACATGGCAGCCCCAGGATGGGGCCGTCGAATCCCCCTTCGAGTCCAACCCCCGCCCAGGGTTCCCTAGCGTCCGACCAGCAACTCTGCCGCCTGCTCGACCACCTTCAGCGGCTCGGCCGCCTTGTGAATGTCTGCCGACAGCAACTGGCGGAACCGGCGCGCCCCCGGGAAGCCCTGGCCCAGGCCGAGGATATGCCGGGTGATGTGATGAATGGCCCCGCCACTCTCCACATGCGCCACAAGGTACGGCATCAGCCGCGCCATCGCCTCGCTGCGCGTCACGACGGGGACGTCGCTGGCGAACAGTTGTTGATCCACCTCGGCCAGCAGGTACGGGTTGTGGTAAGCCTCGCGCCCCAGCATCACGCCGTCGAAGGTCTGCAGGTGGGTGCGGCATTCGTCGAGGGTCTTGATCCCGCCGTTGAGCACCAGCTCAAGGTCCGGGAAGTCCTGTTTCAACTGCGCCGCCACCTCGTAGCGCAGCGGCGGCACCTCGCGGTTCTCCTTTGGCGACAGGCCTTCGAGGATCGCGATCCGCGCATGCACGGTAAAGCTGCGACAGCCGGCGTCGCGCACCTGGCCGACAAAGTCGCACAGCTCGGCATAGCTGTCGCGGCCATTGATGCCGATGCGGTGCTTGACCGTCACCGGAATCTCGACCGCATCGATCATCGCCTTGACGCAGTCGGCCACCAGCGCCGGATGGCCCATCAGGCAGGCCCCGATCATGTTGTTCTGCACCCGGTCGCTGGGGCAGCCGACATTGAGGTTGACCTCGTCGTAACCCGCTTCCTGGGCCAGGCGAGCACAGGCGGCGAGTTCAGCCGGGTTGCTGCCGCCCAACTGCAAAGCCAGCGGGTGCTCGGACTCGTCATGACGCAGGAAACGCGCGGCATCGCCGTGGAGCAGGGCGCCGGTGGTGACCATTTCGGTGTAGAGCAGGGCGCGTTGGGAGAGCAGGCGCAGGAAGTACCGACAGTGGCGGTCGGTCCAGTCCATCATGGGTGCAACGCTGAACCGGCGGGACGGCTCAGGGGGCGTGATCTGTGGCTTATGGCCTGGTTTTGCTGTGTTTGCGTTCAACGTGTTTCGTACCGATTTTCGGGGGTTTTGAGGCGTTTTTACCAAGCGCTTGGTGCAATGTACCAATCGACACTACACGTGTACCAATTCCCTATGGCAACGATCAGACTGCGCAAGAAAGCCGATGGCACCACCAGCTACACCGTCCAGATTCGCATCAACCGCGACAAGGTCACAGTCTACCAAGAGAGCCAGACGTTCGCCCGCAAACAGGCGGCTGTGGCATGGGTGAAGCGACGCGAGACCGAATTGTCGGAGCCGGGCGCAATCGAGCGGGCGAACCGTGTGGGGCGTCCGATTGCGGCGATGATTGACCGGTACCTGGTAGAAGCGGAGAAAGCCCGGCCGCTAGGCGTGACCAAGCGACAGACACTCAGAGCCATCCAGAAAACCTACCTCGCTGAAGTAGTCGACTCCAATATCACCCAGCAGGTGCTGGTCGACTACGCATTGTGGCGAATGAGTCCCGAGGGTGGTGGAGTCAAACCGCAGACGGCAGGTAATGACTTGGCGCTCCTTGGGTCGGTTCTGTCGCTGGCCAGGGCAGCGTGGGGTTACGAGATCGACGCGCGAGCTATGCCTGATGCTCGTCTTGTCCTCAAGCAATTCGGCTACAACATGCGTAGCCGCGAGCGGGATCGACGTCCGACAATGGATGAGCTCGACAAGGTACTAGAGCATTTCTTCGAGATGCTGAAGCGTAGGCCAACCGCTATTCATATGCCCAAGGTGGTAGCGTTCGCGATCTTCTCGACACGAAGAATGGATGAGATCACCCGTATCCGCTGGGAGGATCTGGACGAACACCGTCAGGCGGTGAAGGTGCGTGACATGAAGAACCCTGGCCAGAAGATCGGCAATGATGTCTGGTGTCACTTGCCAGATGAGGCATGGCAGATCTTGCAGAGCATGCCGCGTCGGTGTCCTGAGATATTTCCGTTCAACACGGACTCAGTCGGCATGTCTTGGGCGAGAGCTTGCAAGGTGGTCGGGATAGATGGGCTCCATTTTCATGACCTTCGCCATGAAGGAGTGAGCCGGTTGTTTGAAATGGATTGGGATATCCCGAGAGTATCGAGTGTTTCCGGACATCGTGATTGGAATTCTCTTCGTCGGTATACTCACTTAAGAAGCCGAGGTGATAAATACCGGGGCTGGGTGTGGTTGAAGGAAATCATTGAAAGTGAGGTAGTGCTCGGTGCTAGGTCTAGATGACAAGGAGAAAGTGGTGAAGGTAGCTAAGCAATTGTTCAGGGAGTTTTCATTGCCTTTTAGTGTTGCGCTGGCATGGACGGTATATTCGTCGTGGGGGAAATCTTTTGAGTTGGTGTCCGCCGTTTCGATATTCGGTCCGGCATTTTTTCTTGCTAGTTGGCTAGTTGGTCAAATATTCAGGGTTCGCAAACAGGCAGGGGTTGAGCGGAGTTTAGGTGATGTTGAGTCGCGGCTTATTAATTTAACGACGAGCTTAGGTGGCGTGGAGGGAAGGCTAGAAAATATCTCTACAGGTCTAGAGAAGAATGTGCAGGAGTTGGTCGGGCATATCAATGGTGGCGACAGTTTTTGTTGTGTTATGCCTAATGGTGTTAAAGATGGTAAGCGTCAATGGCTTGTGCGGCAGTGTGGTGTGTACCCATTGTTTAATCTTAGGATGAGAATTGTTGATATTGAAGATTTAACAAAGCAAATAGAGGAGACGTTTGTTTGGGATGAGTTCTCTGTGGGCGGAACTGCTATAGTCAACAGTATCCCAAGGGCTTCAGGGGATCGCCAAGAAATTAATGTTTTCTTCCATTCTAGGAATGGTAGGGTTGCGCAAGAAATTCGATTTGATAGTGTCGCGGGGCAACAGGTCTATGCTTATCGACTGTCGCGCGACTATGAGACGCTGATTCAATACCTTCCGGATGGCTTTGCATTACGTGAGGAAGATAAACGTGACTGGCTGCCTGATGTAGGGGTCAGTGGCTCCCAGAAGGAGTGGGCGATTGAATATGCGTTTCAGAGGATTAGGGAAGGCGCCGGTCAGTCCGACGCCTTGGGCGAATGATCAGCTTGCTCTCACCGGCTTGTGCAGTTGAGATATTTCCTTGAGGGCGGCCTCGCGTTGGTGATCCAGATATTGCGCCAGGTCATATAGGTGGACACCTCTGGCGCTCTTCTGGCTGCTTTCGAGACGAGTGATAGGTAGTTTAATCTGGCCAGCCAGAACCTTCCTTTGGAACATGTCAGCGGTCAAATGGGTGAAGTAATCTTTGCAGACTTGGTCAAGTGGGATGATTGCGAGCCCGTTGTACTGGGCCATCAAAACAAACGCTGTATTCATGCGCGCCTCCCAGAGTTCCGGAAACTGTGGTACGCCTCGCCCCGTTCAATAGTTGGGATCGGAAGCCAGCCAATGGGTGTTACAAGGCCTTCGGTAGAGCGATCCTGTTCCCGATCCATGCTGGCGAATTGCCGGTTGTCGAATTCGGTATGGTCAAAGCCGCTGGCGCCGACCGTGGTTTCATAATCGGCATCTGCGGTTGGGTGGCCGGTTAAGTAAACGTACAGAAATACGAGCGTTTCGTCTTTTGGTGCGGTCGCCATATTGCGCCACTCCCACGGCTCGGCCTGAGTCACGGTAGGTGGGAGCAGAATGTTGCTGTCGGGCTTGCAGCCCTTGGCGTTTACAGGGCGGTGGCTCTGGAAAAGAGGCAATCTTCAGCGAGAGATATCGACCGTTGGAGGCATGTTGTCTGCGCAACACATTAATGTGTGGGAATTTGCGAGCCTGATCGTGAATAAGCCTGATCCTAATAGTCCCGACACGTGGGATTGGACTCCCGCAGTACAGGCCGCGGCTGATAGTATCCCATTTGATGATATTGCACCTTCAAATAAGTCCTTGTTTTTGTTTTTTCCACCAGGTCAGTACCGGATAACTTCTGTTGTTTTCCCAGAAAAGGTAAACGTTACTACGGGTGGTGCTGTTTTTCGACCATTTGATAGACAGGCATCATTATCGCATCTTATGAAATTCATGGGGCACAACACCTGCTACGATGTGACTATAGATATGGAGTTCGCCGTTGACTATGCTTCAGCAATTTGGATTAGAGGCCGCTACACTCAGTTCTTCGGATGCGTAATTTGGAAAGCAAGATATGCATGGATGACTGGCGACATTGCTTGGTCGTCAGATCCTAGCCAAGGCCATCTAGGCGATTCTGAAAATATTCTTCACGGATGTAATACAATTTGGAGTATTACTGTTATCAGGGCGTATGGGCAAAACACAATACTGCACTTGAATGATTGCCTTATGTATACACTCATATCTGCGATGGGGCAGGTAGAGCCTGACCACCCTGATTTACCCTATTGGAATTCTACGCCTGAATACACCATTATAAATTGCGGTGCGCTAATATATTTTAATGGCGGCGCTGTTTGTAATTTCAGTGGGGTTAGTCCGATATTCCTATCTCAGATTCAACCAGTGAGCAATCCTGCCTACAAGAACTCGTTCGGCAGGTTTTATTCCAAGAATACCCACATGGAAATAGGCGTTCTATTCAGGTGCGATTCTGTCGGGTCTTATACTGCTGACGACAATTCAACAAGATGTCTGGAGTTGAGTGGTTGTCATGGATATATGGCTTCTACTGGCGGAAACAGGATTGACTTAGGGTCTGCTTGCAAGCAATCAGTTTGGGTTTCGGATGATTGCAATTTTTATGGTAATATAGGAAACAATATAATCTATTCTGCCAATGCTTCTGCAGGTGTTCATGTTGGAGCAAACTCGTTCAGTAACTATGATGTGGATTATTTCCAGGCCCTTCACATCGCGCGACCTGTAGGCTACGAAAATTTTTGCCCTGTTAATGTCACAAGCTCAGGTCAAACTATAAACTCGACATCTTCCCCTGTTATCATGACTAGCCGAGACTCATCAGATCTTTGGATATCGTTTGAGGTAGATTGGTACTCGACATCAAGCGGATCGTTCACGCCTAAATCAAATATGCGTAATGTGTCATTCATCATAAGTCTTCTGTACCCTTCGGGTGCACAAAGCGATATGACGACTTACTTTCTGATTGTGGACGGTGTGGAGGTTGATGTTTGCACTGTTTATGGTGCTACACCAAGGGCTACGCTCAGGGCTAGGTCAATTCGTGCTGGCTCGATCGTAACAGTTAATGCCACTTGCACCCCGCCGAGGGCCGCAAGTGGCAGTATTAGCTCAAGGCTCACTGTGTTTGGGAATGTCTGACCTGATTCATGGAGAGCTTCTTAGGCTTCAAGAGCTCCCCAATCGGGAGCTCTACATACTTATAAGTCAGTATGGCCGCCGCTTGGCAAATTACTAAATTCAATGCAAGAAGAACTATCAGGTTAATGCTGTTAACTATTCCTGACGTTGTTACAATGTACGATATCCAAGGAAGAAGCATCCAGTGGACTAAGTAGAGGCTGTAAGAAGAATTCCCTAAAATGTCTAGGGCCCTTGGTGTGGATATATATTTTTCCAGGCTTATCGCCGACCACACTAGTAGGAATGCAAATGTTCCCCATATAATTGACCTGTGGTAAGCGCCACCAAAACCTGAAAATACGTCTTGCATTTCAGAAGCTAGGAAGCTTGGTATTGTTGTGAGAAGAATCACAATCGACATTTTCTTTCCAAGCAAGATTTCATTTCTAATGATTCGATAAAGTAGCATCCCAATAAGGAACTCTATCATCATTGGGTTAGCCATTATCATTAATGGTCTAAGTGTTGCGTGGTCGCTTGTCATTCCATATTTTGTCATCGAAGCCACGGCTAAGCTTGATGTAAGAAGAATTGAGGCAAAAGCAAGTATTAGGGAGTCGCACTTTCTAATTCCTATTGCCAAAGACGATGCAATTGTAATATAAAATGCAAACTCAAACTGTAGTGTCCATCCTACATCTAGCACTGGTGCAATAAATGCATGCGAAAACGTCAGTGATTGTAGGGCTAAGGATGTATCTACTTTGCTGCTATTGTACGCTCGCGAAATTTCTACATCGCTTGAGATTGGACTGCCGTTGATTATTGATGCGACAATAAATACCAGCACTGTTGCTACAAAGTAAAGAGGCCAAACCCTATATAGTCTTTTCTTTATAAATTGAGTCCATGACATGGAAGGGGTGTTGGTGTTTGATGTTGATGTGGGGTACAGAATTAGCAGCATTATGAAGCCGCTTATTACAAAAAATATGTCTACTCCAAATCCACCGAGCTTAAGGAGTGAAGGGTTTGCGCCTAACTCAGTTACAGCGACAAGAGGGTAGTGCGCGAATACAACCATTGCCGCAGCTATGAAGCGCAGAAACTGAACATTTCTGATCACTGAAATTTTCCTTTACCTTGAAGGTTTCCTTCTGCCGCGGATCATACAGTGCCTCTAGGTGGTTCGGGAAATTTGTAGGGGCGTGATGGGTGCGCTGCAGCGCGAGCAGGCATAGCGCTCGGCAACCAGTGCGACCTTTCCACCGATCCCGAGAACCACGCGGCCAAGCTTGTGAGCATGGCTTTTGAGTGTCGGCGCCGGAGTCAGGTCGACGATGTGCAGCTGTCTGACATGCTGGAGATGGCCGAGGCGGCCAGGTGGTTCGGCTTGAGCGAACACGAGGAGATGTATGCGTGTGGTTTGTTTGGCAGCCACGATGTGCCTGACTATGCGTGGGGGTGTGGATTGTCCCCGGAGTTTCGAGAAGAACCGGCAGTGGCAAACCGGAGTGCTGCCTTTTTCCTGCCCAAAAAATAGCCACTTACGCGGCTATCCCATCACCCTTGCTTAATTTTTGTTACAGCAAAAACTCGGCATACCTACAAGCCCCGGAAATACTGGGCCTTTTCAATTAATCGACCCGATCCATCATGGGTGCAACGCTGAACCGGCGGGAGGGTTCAGGGCGCGTGGTTTGTGGGTTTGAGGCTTGTGATGCAGTCCGTTCGTTCAACGTATTCAGTACCGATTACCGACAATTTTATGGCGTTGTACCATTCGCTCGGGACCCTGAACCAACAGAGCCGCGACAGGAGGCGTTCAAGACGCCAGTTTACCAAGAGCACCAGGTATTGGCCTGTAGAGCCTTGCTTGCCGCGGCCCCGATGGTCAGTCCGTCAGGGAAACATTGCCCGCGAAACCCCCTACGGCCTGGATAGCTTCCCGCTGACTTTGCCGAGCATCCGCCTTACGATAGATTGTTCGCCTCAATCAACTCGCGCCATGTCGAAACCCACAAACAGCCGGCATCCGAAGGGAAGACTCATGCATCCATACGACATGCCCCAAGCCGAAGCGGAGAAGATTCACGTCGAGATTGCCAAACTGATGGCAGAGACTCGCAAGCTCAATACCGAAGCAGGCAAATTGACCCGAGAAACCTTCTGGTACCCGATCGGCATCGCCACCGGTCTGGTGACAGCAGTGGCGGGCATCACCGCACTGACAATCAAGGTCTTTGCCTGAATTCCCAGCCCCGCAATCGCGGGGCTTCGTGGATCAAGGCCAATGGCCTGCACTTCATCAAATGGTCTACAAAGCTGGCGCCAGCGCCATCGATGGTCAAAGCTGCAGGTTCCCCTTGCATTGATAAAGGACTTCGCATGCCCATCCGACGCTCATCGATCGCCGCTGCCATCGCCTTGTCATTCCTGTCGTTTTCCGCACTCGCCGCCAACCTGGCTCCCGACGCGCTATTGAAAAAGGCCGAAGCCGAGCAGAAGGCCTATCTCGCCACCGTCAAGCAACTGGTCAATGTCGATACCGGAACCGGCCAGGCGCCGGGGCTGAAAACCGTCAGCGCCCTGCTGGTCGAGCGGCTCAAGGCGTTGGGTGCCGAGGTCAAAACCAGCCCGGCCAGCCCGTCGGCGGGTGACAACATCGTTGGCACCTTCAAGGGCACCGGCAGCAAGTCGTTCTTGCTGATGGTCCACTACGACACGGTGTTCCTGCCCGGCACTGCGGCCAAGCGGCCGTTCAAGGTCGAGGGCGAGCGTGCCTATGGTCCTGGCGTGGCCGATGCCAAAGGGGGTGTGGCGATGATCCTGCACTCGCTGAAGCTGCTGCAGGACGAGAAGTTCAAAGGCTTCGGCACCTTGACCGTACTGTTCAACCCGGATGAGGAAACCGGCTCCAGCGGCTCGAAGGCGATCATCGCGGAACTGGCGCGCAAGCATGACTACGTGTTCTCGTACGAGCCGCCGGACAAGGACGCGGTAACAGTCGCGACCAATGGCATCAATGGCGTATTTCTCGAAGTGAAAGGCAAGTCTTCCCACGCAGGGTCCGCACCCGAGGCTGGGCGTAATGCCGCCATGGAGTTGGCCCACCAGATGCTGCAGTTGAAGGACCTCGGCGACCCGGCCAAAGGCACCACGGTCAACTGGACGATGGTCAGGGCGGGCGACAAGCGCAACATCATTCCCGCCAGCGCCACGGCCGAGGCGGACATGCGCTACTCGGACCTGAGCGAGAGCGACCGGGTGCTGGCCGACGCGCAACGGCTCGTACAGAAGAAACTCATCGAGGGCACCGAAGTGACGGTGCGCCTCGACAAGGGCCGCCCGCCGCTGGCGAAGAACGCCGGCTCTGAGCAGTTGGCGAAAACTGCCCAGACGCTCTACGCGAAGATCGATCGCAATATCGAGCCGATTGCCATGCGTTTCGGGACTGATGCGGGCTATGCCTACGTGCCCGGCAGCGAGAAGCCGGCAGTGCTTGAAACCATGGGCGTGGTGGGGGCGGGATTGCATGCCGATGACGAGTACATCGAGCTGTCGAGCATCGCGCCGAGGCTTTATCTGACAGTGGCATTGATCCAGCAATTGTCCGAGGCGGCGAAGTAAGCGCGCGTAGGATCAAGTGGATATTGTCCTGCGATGACCAGCATGCCGGTTCCATTTGCCGAGGTGTCTGCTTCGTGGGCAAGTCGGGGCGCCGAACCGCCGCCCCTACAGGGGCGGGCAGTGTATTGCAGGCTTTGTGGCCGCGGCGGTTACTCAAGGCGACTGATTTCTGGCGACTTCCAGGTCGTTCATCAATGCTTTGGCCATGGCGCTCAGATACCTCAGGGCGACCATGGCCGCAGGCGTGATTGATTCATCACCCATTTCGCTCAGGTCGCGCACGCATCCCAGTAGTAGCGAGACTTCGTCGAAAGCCTGGCCGACGGGAATGCCGGGTTGCACGCGGAAAATCCCTAGCGCAGTGGCGATGCCGGGTGTGGTGCCTTCATTCATCGGCAAACCTCTTTCACATCCGCCTCAGTGCATGTTCGATCAAGGCGCGAGCCGTTTCTGCGGCGTGCGCTGCGTTGGCGAGCATGTTCAGGCCAGGAGTACCGGCCAGGGCCCGGCAGTGTTCGTCGAGGGTTTCGCTGACGCCGCGCAACAGTTCGCTGGCGTGAGCCAAGGCGTCGGGCGGAATGAGGTCGGAATGGATGGAGAAGTAGAGGTTGTTGACGAGTCTGAGGCGGGGTGGATCGGGGACGATCTTTTTCATGGCTAACTCCCATTAAGCAAAGTAGCCACCTTCATCATCCCTCTCACAGGACAAGGGTGGCAGCGGTGCGTGGGGTGAGAGACCGGCGAGAGTTAGCAAAAACCGGCCAGGCAGAAGCCTGCCCACGCACTGCTGCCATAGCAGTGCCGCCAACTCTTCAGTAAAGCCGGGCTCTCACCCCCCCCGGTCACCATAAGGGCGACCCGGGGAAATTAGCCCTGATGCTTATCTTCAACAACAGAGAAACGGCTGCGTGCTGCGTAGGCTAGTTCCCAGGCGGCGTTGAGCTGAAGTATTGGCGGGTAGACTCCGAATTTTCTGGGTGTAGTGGAGGGCAGCGGCGGTTCGGCGGGCCGATTTGTCCCGGGAACACGGGTGTAGTCCGTGCAAGGGCGCGCGGTGTCTTTTTCGCGGGCAAGCCCGCTCCCACAAGGCCCGCGCAGGTTTTGAGAACCCTGTATCGCGGGCCTGCAGGCGCGGGCAGCCTTGCCTCAGCCGTAGGCGAAGTTGTACTCCTCGTCGCGATCTTCCTTGGTGATCGGCCCGCCGGTGAGGTCGTACTTGTCCAATACCGGCTTGAGTTCGCCGAAGAACTGGTCCTGCATCTTCTCGCGCTTGGCCACTTCGATGATCGGCAACACGATCCCGGCCACCAGCCCGATACCCGCCGTGGCCCAGCCCAGCACGCCGGAGAAGGCACCGGCGATGGCGCCGACGTCGGCCAGTCCGAACAGGCCCGCACCGCCTTCGATGATCGAGGTGATCGCCGCACCGGTACCCAGCGCGCCGGTGGTCAGCGAGAAGCCGGCACCGACCTTGTCACCGGCGAAGGCACTGTTGACGCCGCTGATCAGGCCCAGCACGCCGCCGATGAAGCTGCCCGCACCGCCGATGACCTTGCCCAGGTTGCCCAGGCGGTTGATACCATCGGTGTTCTGCACCATCTTGCCTGTCGGGAACTCGCCGATCGGCGCGGGTTTGGACGGGTCTACCGGGGTGGGTTTCCAGACCATGCCATAACCGGCTTCCTTGGCGTACTTGGTGCCGCCCTCGATGATCAGGCCAGCGAACTGCATGCCTGCCGAAACGCGCGAGGCGTTGTCAGTCGGGCTGTTGCCACCAGTAGAGGAACGTGCGGCAAGCACGCCGCCGGCGAGCAGGGCGCTGCCAATGTGCAGCAGGCCTTGCTTGTAGGACTCGCTGACATTGAGCTTCAGACCGTCGATCGACTTGGGCAGGACGTCGCTGATCTTCTCGCCCTGGCGGTTGGTATCCCACACCGAGCGCAGCATCGAGATTACGTCCTGCGGACGGATCGGCGTACCGCTGGAGTCCTTGAACATGTCAGGGTCGTCGGCCATGGCCTTGTCGATGATGGCCTTGGCCTTGTTTTCATCGAAGTTGCCGCTACCGTCGCCAAAGATATCCTTGAGCGTGGTGTTGTCGGCACCGTCGATCAGCGAATCGGACACGGTCTGGTTGATGCGTTGGCCGACTTCGGAGGCTTCCTGCGGCGTCACCTTGTCGCCGAGGAACTCTTTGAACAGCGCGGCGTTGGAGGCGTACTGGCCGATGACGGTCATCGGGTCGCCGCCCTTGGACAGGCCATCCTCCAGGTCCTTGCCGTTGAGGATGTGCTCGCGGAAATATTGCTCGATATCGCCGGACTTGCCTGACTTGTCGGCGATCGATGCCAGGTCGACGCTGCCGTCGCCACCCAGGGCCAGGTCGGTCAGGGTGGCATCGGTACCGGCCAGGGCGAGGGCGTCAGGCAGCGAGAGCGGGTTGCCGTTGGCATCCTTGGTGGCCAGGGCGGTGTTGATGATGTTGCCGCTGTTGATCTGGCTGTCCTGGCTGTGCTGCAGCGCCTTCTTCATCGCCGGGTCGGCGTTGATGATGTCGCGCATGCCCGGGCCTTGATTTGCGGCCATGTAGGCCTTGACGTCCGCGTCGTTGCCCAGCTTGGAGATGGCATCGTCCAGCTGCTTCATGACCTTGGACTTGGTCGGGTTGAGGTGGTACTGGCTGTCGGCGGTGATACCGGCATACAGGTCGCCGTCGACCTTGTCGCTGGCCTGCAGGCGCGCACGCGCGTCCGTGATCTCCAGCATGGCCGCGGCCTTGGTCTTGCCGTCGTAGTTCTCGGGATGCTCGAGCACGTCCTTGGTCAGCTTGGAGGTGTCCACGTCAGCCAGAGAGCCGCGAATCGAGGCGTTGCTGAGCATCATCAGCACGCCGTGGTCGTCCTTCGGTGCCTGGTTTTCCAGCCAGGCGCCGATGTTCTTCTGCTGGACGATGCCGTCGGAGGAGGCGGTGGCGGGGTGGTCGCCGGCCGAGTCCATCACATGCCACATGCCCGGGTTGGACCAGTAGCCTGCGGCGCCGGTCAGTTCCGGGCTCAGGCCGCTGTCGGACTTGATCGCGTTGAGGTTGTCGGTGGTCAGGCTGCCGTTGTTGGCACGCTGGTTGGCGCCTTCCATCTGCGGGCCGGCGCTGCTGACCAGCGAGATGTTGGCCATGACGATGGCTGCGGACTTGGCGTTTTCCTTGGCCAGGTCGGAGGCACCCGGGTTTTTCGAGAGGAACTTCGAATACGCAGACGAGGCAGCCGACAGGTCCTTGTTCTGCTGGCTGATGAACTTGTCGACATCGGCGTGGGTGATGACCCCATCGCTCTTGCCCAGGCCGCCGCTGTCCAGGGCGTTCATCAGGCTCGGGCTGCCTGCCAGGTACTTGAGCGTGGCCTGCGCCTCGGGCGGCAGGTCGCTGGGTGGGTTGGCGAAGTCGATCTTGCGGTCGTGCAGGCCCCATTTGTCCCAGTTGTCGCTGAGCATCTTGGATGCGGCGCGCGGACGCTCCAGGTCTTTTTCGGCCTGGGTGGGCTTGTCGCCGCCCTTGTTGCCGGTGATGGTGTCCCAGTCGCGTACGCCGCTGGCGTACTTGGAGTTGTCGATCCAGCTGGTGTCGACTGCGCCGCCGACACCGAAGATGCCGTTGGACTCCTTGCTCATCGAGGCATAGAGATCCGGGCTGATGCCTTGGGAAACGATGATCTTCTCGCCGCTCTCGGTTTCGTAGCGGATCAGGCCGTGGCCCAGCTCCTCGGGCGTACCGATGGCGTTGATGCCGTCGGCGGGCTCGTCTGCCCTGGCCAGGCGATAGCCTTCCTGCTCGCTCTTGTTGATCAGGGTGAGGGCTTCGCCATCGGACTTCACCTGGTCGAACAGGGCATGGTTGGTCTCGTTGGCGACGATCACCTTGTCGCCGGACTGCGTTTCATAACGAATCAGGCCGGGGCCAACTTCGTCGGCAGGGCCGATGAACTTGTAGTCGTCCATGCCTGGGGGCACATCGCCGGACTGGGCGATGCGATAGCCCTCGGCCTTGCTCTTGTTAAGGGCGTCCACGGCGTCGGTCTTGCTGGCCATGCCTTCGAACAGGTAGGGGGTCATCTGCTTGATGATGATGATGTCGCGGCCGTCGCGGGTCTTGAGGTCCAGGACGTTGTCGGACAGCTTGGTGATCGAGGCGATGTTGGCCAGCGGGATGCCAGTGTTGCCGATATCGGCAAGGTTGGGGTCGTTGAGGTGCTTGATGACTTCCGGGTCGTTGGTGGCCAGTGCGGCGGCGATCTCTGCTTCCTTCTTGTTGTCGACCGCAGCGGCGACGATGAAGCGCTTATTGCCAGCAGGTGGGGTATCTGAAGTTTCCTTGAAGTTGGAAAGCGAGCGAGTGACTGCGGTTTCGAAGCGGGCCAGGGGGTTGTCGGAAGAGGCTGAGCCGGGGGCGTCGGTGTTGGTGGTTTTCATGGTGCCGGACCGTATTGATGCGGGAGGCTTCCGACGATAGGCAGGCAAGAAGTCATATTTGTTTCAAGTTGTAAAAGAACATTGCGAAGTGTGATTTTATTATCGTTTTAACGCGGCTGTGAAAGAGTAAGTGTACGCGTGGCCAAGTTGTGAAAGAGCCATGGGGTGTGGGTCTTGTAGTATTTGACAATGTTAAAAGTTGTGAGATTTTGAAATTTTATACTTGGTAATTACACAGTCTCATGGCCCGAGCGTCGGTTTCAGGACGCGCCCTGTCGTTTGCACGCTACCGTTTCCCGGCAACGGTGCCATCCTTATCAGGATGTCCGACGACCGAGTGCGCACAGACGCACCGGCTTGGACGAGGAAGGCGACCGTGATCCTGTGACCGTGACAGGCCCGGAACGCCACAGCAGAACACCGCCGGACACCTGCCCGCACCCTCGGGCGGATCCGGGTTGCCGAGGTCCGCTGTATGCCTGAAGAGACGCTTGACCTGCCCTTGATCCAGCGTGTGCTGGACAACCACAAGGAGGTGCCCGGTGCGCTGTTGCCGATCCTCCACGCCATCCAGCAAGGCCTGGGCCATGTACCCGATGAAGCAGTCCCCGAGATCGCCCATGCGCTGAACCTCAGCCTCGCCGAGGTGCGTGGGGTGATCAGCTTCTACCATGATTTCCGCACTTCGCCCCCGGCACGCCACACCCTGCGCCTGTGCCGCGCCGAGTCGTGCCAGAGCCGCGGCGCCGAAGCCCTGGCCGCGCAACTGCGCGAACAGCTCGGGCTGGACGACCATGGCACCACTGCCGACGGAGCATTGAGTCTGCGCCCGGTGTACTGCCTCGGCGCTTGCGCCTGCTCGCCAGCGCTGGAGCTGGACGGCCAGGTGCATGCGCGGCTCACGCCCGAGCGTCTGCACGCTTTGGTGAAAAGCTGCAGGGTGGAGGCGGGCGCATGATCAAGCTGTGTATTTCCTGCGATTCGCTGGCTCGCGCAGTGGGCGCCGACCAGGTCGCCGAGGCGTTCGAACGTGAGGCTGCACAGCGGCAACTGCCGCTGCAGATCCAGCGCACCAGCTCGCGTGGCCTGTATTGGCTCGAGCCATTGCTGGAGCTGGAAAGCGCCGAAGGGCGCCTGGGCTTCGGGCCGGTCATGCCGGAAGATGTGCCGGACCTGCTGGAGGCTCTGGACAAGGGGGGCGAGCATCCACTGGCATTGGGCCCTGTCGAACAGATCCCCTATCTGAAGACCCAGCAGCGCCTGCTGTTCGCCCGCGCCGGTATCACCCGCCCGTTGTCGCTGGACGACTATCAGGCCCATGGCGGCTTCGAGGGCTTGCGCAAGGCTGCATTGATGGACGGCGATGCAGTGGTTGCCGCAGTGCTCGATTCCGGCCTGCGTGGTCGGGGCGGGGCCGCGTTCCCGGCCGGCATCAAGTGGCGCACCGTGCGCCAGGCGCCGGCCGGGCAGAAGTACATTGTCTGCAATGCCGACGAAGGCGACTCCGGCACCTTCGCCGACCGCATGCTGATGGAGGGCGATCCCTTCCTGCTGATCGAAGGCATGATCATCGCCGGCCTCGCTGTCGGCGCAAGCAAGGGCTACATTTATGTGCGCTCCGAATACCCGGACGCCATCCGTGTGCTCAACGAGGCCGTGATGCTGGCCCGCGAAGCGGGTTATCTGGACGTCACTGGCAGCGGCGTGGCGTTCGAGCTCGAGGTGCGTGTGGGCGCTGGCGCCTATATTTGCGGCGAGGAGACGGCGCTGCTGGAGTCGATCGAAGGCAAGCGCGGCATCGTGCGCGCCAAGCCGCCACTGCCGGCGCTCGAGGGCCTGTTCGGCCAGCCGACGCTGGTGCATAACGTCCTGACCTTGGCTTCTGTGCCGATCATCCTGGCAAAAGGTGCCGCGTTCTATCGCGACTTTGGCATGGGCCGTTCACTGGGCACCTTGCCGTTCCAACTGGCGGGCAATGTGCGCCAGGGTGGGCTGGTCGAGCGGGCTTTTGGCCTGACCCTGCGTGAGCTGGTCGAGGGGTATGGCGGTGGTACCGCCAGTGGTCGTCCGTTGAAGGCCGCGCAGGTCGGCGGCCCGCTGGGCGCCTGGGTGCCGCCGTCGCAGTTCGATACGCCGCTGGACTACGAGGCCTTCGCTGCCATCGGCGCGATGATCGGCCATGGCGGTGTGGTGGTCGCTGACGACACACTGAACATGGCTGGCATGGCGCGCTTCGCCCTGCAGTTCTGCGCCGAGGAGTCCTGCGGCAAGTGCACGCCGTGCCGGATCGGGTCGACCCGCGGGATGGAAGTGGTGGATCGCCTGATCGCCAGCAGCGATCCTGCTGCGCGCGAGGATCAGGCCCACCTGCTGCGTGACCTGTGCGACACGATGCAGTACGGCTCGCTGTGCGCCATGGGCGGGATGACCGCTTACCCCGTGGCCAGCGCCCTCAAGCATTTTCCTGCCGATTTCGGTCTGGCCAGCCCGGAGGCCGCCCAATGATCCATTATTTCGACCCCGCCAACAGCGATATCGACCTGGGCACGCCTGCCCGCGACAGTGAAGTACAGGTCAGCCTGAACATCGACGGCCGCGCGATCAGCGTCCCAGCAGGCACCTCGGTGATGCGCGCTGCCGCGCTGCTGGGCACCAGCATCCCCAAGCTGTGCGCCACCGACAGCCTCGAAGCCTTTGGCTCATGCCGCATGTGCATGGTCGAGATCGACGGCATGCGCGGCTATCCGGCTTCATGCACCACGCCGGTCAGCGAAGGCATGGTGGTGCGTACCCAGACGCCGCGGCTGGCCGACCTGCGGCGCAATGTCATGGAGCTGTACATCTCCGATCACCCACTGGACTGCCTGACCTGCTCGGCCAACGGCAACTGCGAGCTGCAAACGGTCGCCGGCCAGGTGGGCCTGCGCGAAGTGCGCTATGGCTATGACGGGGCCAACCATCTCAACGAGGCCAAGGACGTCTCCAACCCGTACTTCGACTACGAGCCCAGCAAGTGCATCGTCTGCAGCCGCTGCGTGCGTGCCTGCGAAGACATTCAGGGCACCTTCGCCCTGACCATCAGTGGCCGAGGTTTCGAGTCGCGGGTGGCGGCGGCCGGGGGCGAGAATTTCCTCGCCTCCGAGTGCGTGTCGTGCGGCGCCTGCGTGCAGGCCTGCCCGACGGCGACCCTGACCGAGAAGAGCCTGGTCCAGCTCGGCCAGCCGGAGCGCGCGGTGATCACCACCTGTGCCTATTGCGGGGTGGGCTGCTCGTTCCGCGCCGAGATGAAGGGCGATCAACTGGTGCGCATGGTCCCGGACAAGAACGGCGGCGCCAACCACGGCCACGCCTGCGTCAAGGGGCGCTTCGCCTGGGGCTACGCCACTCACCCGGATCGCATCACCACGCCGATGATCCGCAAGCGCCTTGAAGACCCGTGGCAGGAAGTCAGCTGGGATGAGGCGCTGGCCTATGCCGCCAGTGAGTTCCGACGCATCCAGCTCAAGTACGGGCGCGATTCGATCGGCGGTATCACCTCCAGCCGTTGCACCAACGAAGAAGCCTATCTGGTGCAGAAGCTGGTGCGTGCCGCCTTTGGCAACAACAACGTGGACACCTGCGCGCGGGTCTGCCATTCGCCGACTGGCTATGGCCTGAAGCAGACCCTGGGCGAGTCCGCCGGAACCCAGAGCTTCGACTCGGTGATGCAGGCCGACGTGATCCTGGTGATCGGCGCCAACCCGACCGACGCTCACCCGGTGTTCGGTTCGCAACTCAAGCGCCGCCTGCGCCAGGGGGCACGGCTGATCGTCATCGACCCGCGCCGCATCGACCTGGTCGACTCGCCCCACGCCCGCGCCGAGTTGCACCTGCAACTGCGTCCGGGCACCAACGTCGCCATGCTCAATGCCCTGGCCCATGTGATCGTCGATGAAGGGCTGCTCGACCAGGCATTCATCGATGCGCGCTGCGAGAGTGCCGAGTTCACGCGTTGGCGTGAGTTCGTCGGCCTGGCCGAGAATTCACCCGAGGCGGTTGGGCCGGTGTGCGGCGTGCCTGCCGAGCAGATCCGCGAGGCGGCGCGGGTGTATGCGGGCGCCGGCAATGCGGCGATCTATTATGGCCTGGGCGTCACCGAACACAGCCAGGGCAGCACCGCGGTGATGGGCATCGCCAACCTGGCCATGGCAACCGGCAACATCGGTCGCGAAGGCGTGGGCGTCAATCCGTTGCGTGGTCAGAACAACGTCCAGGGCTCGTGCGACATGGGCTCCTTCCCCCATGAATTGCCGGGCTACCGGCACATCTCCAACGAAGCGGTGCGCAGCGAATTCGAGCAGGCCTGGGGCGTGACCTTGCAGCCCGACCCGGGGCTGCGTATCCCCAACATGTTCGAGGCCGCGCTCGACGGCAGCTTCAAGGCGCTGTACTGCCAGGGCGAGGATATCGCCCAGAGCGACCCGAACACCCAGCACGTCACCGCGGCACTGATGGCCATGGAGTGCGTGGTGGTGCAGGACATCTTCCTCAACGAAACCGCCAAGTTCGCCCATGTGTTCCTGCCGGGCAGTTCGTTCCTGGAAAAGGACGGCACCTTCACCAACGCCGAACGCCGTATCTCGCGGGTGCGCAAGGTGATGGAGCCGCTGGCCGGCAAGGCCGACTGGGAGGCGACCGTGGCCCTGGCCAACGCCCTGGGCTATCGCATGGACTACCGGCACCCGTCCGAGATCATGGACGAAATCGCCCGCCTGACGCCGAGCTTCCACCGCGTCAGCTATGCCGAGATCGACCGCCGCGGCAGCCTGCAATGGCCGTGCAACGAGGCCGCGCCCGACGGCACCCCGACCATGCACATCGACCAGTTCGTGCGCGGCAAGGGGCGATTCATGCTCACCGGTTATGTGCCCACCGACGAGAAGGTCAATGCCCGTTATCCGTTGTTGCTGACCACCGGCCGCATCCTCAGCCAATACAACGTTGGCGCCCAGACCCGTCGCACCCACAACGTTGCCTGGCACGATGAGGATCGCCTGGAGATCCACGCCAGCGATGCCGAAAGCCGCGGCATCCGCGACGGCGACTGGGTTGGCGTGGGCAGCCGTGCGGGGCAGAGCGTTTTGCGTGCGCGGGTCAGTGCGCGGGTGGCGCCGGGCGTGGTGTACACCACCTTCCACTTCCCTGAGTCTGGCGCCAACGTGATCACCACCGACAACTCCGACTGGGCCACCAACTGCCCCGAGTACAAGGTCACGGCGGTTGAGGTGGTGCGAGTCTTCCAGCCCTCGGAATGGCAGAAGCGCTACCAGCATTTCAGTGACGAACAGCAGCGCCTGCTCAAGGAGCGGCGTAAGGCCGAAGGCCAGGAAAAAGCCGAGGTGCGCCAATGAGCAGTGACAACCTGGTCAAGATGGCCAACCAGATCGCCCACTATTTCGACAGCGAGCCTGATCGTGCGCTGGCGGTGCAGGGGGTGAGACAACACCTGAACAGCTTCTGGACCCCGGCGATGAGGCGTCAGTTGAGCGAGTGGATCGAGGCCCACGCGGGGGAGGGGCTCGATTCGAAGGTGCGGGAGGCGTTGGGGTAACTGTGGGAGCGGGCTTGCCCGCGAAAAAGACACCGCGCTGCCTGGCACGGGCTACGCCCGTGTTCGCGGGACAAGTCGGGGCGCCGAACCGCCGCTCCCACAGGGGGATTGGGCTGGCCTTTAGATTTTGAACAAGACAGTTGCCCCTACACGGATCGAGTCGGATTCGTTGCATGTGCGATCGGGCTGGCAAGCCCAACATGAAACCTCCGTCATCTTCGCCAACCCCGGCCGGTGCTAGGCTCGAGTAAATACTCGCCACGGAAACCCCACCATGGAAATGAACTGGCACCAGGCCCTGCAAGAGAGCCTGAGCTGGCTTGCAGTCGCTTCATTGATCACACTTGTCGGCTTCACCGCCGCCGCTTTCCTGGCGGTGCGCTTCACCCGCTGGGGCCAGCAGTTCTGGCAGTTGGCGGGTGAGTACTTCAGTTTCAGGCGCAGCTGGCGCCCGCTGCTCGTATTTGCACTGTTGTTGTTCCTGGCGCTGTTCTCGGTGCGCATGAACGTGCTGTTCTCGTTCTGGTACAACGGTTTCTATAGCGCCCTGCAGGGCCTGGACCAGACGGCGTTCTGGTACCTGCTTGGGGTATTCGCGGTACTGGCAACCATTCATGTGCTGCGTTCACTGTTCAACTACTACGTCACCCAGTCGTTCAACATCCACTGGCGGGTCTGGCTGACCGAGCGCCTGACTGCCGACTGGATGCATGGCGATGCCTACTACCGCGGGCAATTCTTAGATGAGCCGGTGGACAACCCTGACCAACGTATCGAACTGGACGTCAACGCCTTCGTTACCGGCTCGGTGTCGCTGGCCCTCGGGGCAGTGAGTGCGTTGGTCTCGCTGGTGGCGTTCACCGGCATTCTCTGGGGGCTGTCGGCACCACTGGCGGTTGCCGGGGTGGAGGTGCCGCGGGCGATGGTGTTTGCGGTCTATGTCTATGTGCTCATCGCCACCTGGATCGCTTTCCGCCTCGGGCGGCCGTTGATTCGCCTGAATTTCCTCAACGAAAAGCTCACGGCGAACTTTCGCTACGCACTGATGCGCTTGCGCGAGAATGCCGAGAACATTGCCTTCTACCAGGGCGCGCAGGTCGAGCGGGGCACGTTGCTCGGGCGCTTCTTCGCCTTGATCGGCAATGTCTGGGCGTTGGTCTGGCGGAGCCTGAAGTTCAATGGTTTCAACCTGGGTGTCAGCCAGGTCGCGGTGGTGTTCCCGTTCATCCTGCAGGCGCCGCGTTTCTTCAGCGGAGCGATCAAGCTGGGTGATGTGATGCAGACGTCGCAGGCGTTCGGACAAGTGCAGGATTCGTTGTCGTTTTTCCGTGAGTCCTACGACACCTTTGCCAGCTACCGCGCGACCCTCGATCGTCTCACCGGTTTTCTCGATGCCAACCACCAGGCCAGCGAGCTGCCGCACGTGGCTACCCGCGAGCTGCCGCGGGCCTTGGATATCGCCGGCCTGCAGGTGCTGCGCCCGGATGGCCACCGCTTGATCGCCGACCTGAGTCTGAAGCTGCAGGCCGGGCAGGCCTTGCTGATCAAGGGGCCTTCGGGCAGCGGCAAGACCACGCTGCTTCGGGCCCTGGCGGGATTGTGGCCTTATGCAGAAGGGGCGGTCGCGCGGCCGTTGGGTGAGCAGGCGCTGTTCCTGTCGCAGCGGCCGTACCTGCCGTTGGGGGATCTGCGCACCGCCATCGCCTACCCGGCCCAGGTCGGCCAGGAGCAGGATGCGCGGATGCAACAGGCATTGCGGCAAGTGAACCTGGCGCATCTGGCTGAGCGCCTCGAGGAAAGCCGCGACTGGACGCGCATCCTGTCGATCGGCGAGCAGCAGCGCCTGGCGTTTGCGCGAGTATTGTTCAACCAGCCGCATGTGGTGTTCCTCGACGAGTCCACCTCGGCGATGGATGAAGGCTTGGAACATGCCTTGTATTCGCTGCTGCGCAACGAAATGCCGGAAACCTTGCTGGTGAGTGTCGGGCATCGCAGCACGCTGGCCGGGTTCCACAGCCACCGGCTGGAGGTCGATGGCCAGGGTGGATGGGCGTTGTTCGAGCAGGACGCGGTGGTGCTGTCCTGAGCATCAGCCGTAGACGAAAAAGCCCCCTGGCATCGCTGCCAGGGGGCTTTTTCATATGGCGCAGGCCTTACATGTTGGGGTAGTTAGGGCCGCCGGCACCTTCTGGGGTGACCCAGGTGATGTTCTGCGACGGATCCTTGATGTCGCAGGTCTTGCAGTGCACGCAGTTCTGCGCGTTGATCTGGAAGCGCTTGCTGCCGTCTTCCTGGGTGACCACCTCGTAGACACCGGCCGGGCAGTAACGCTGCGCGGGTTCGTCGTACAGCGGCAGGTTGGTGGCGATCGGCACGTTCGGATCGGTCAGCTTCAAGTGGCAGGGTTGCTCTTCTTCATGGTTGGTGCTGGAGAGGAACACCGAGCTGAGTTTGTCGAAGCTGAGCTTGCCGTCGGGCTTGGGGTAGTCGATCTTCTTGGCGTCGGCGGCCAGCTTCAGGCAGGCGTAGTCCGGCTTGGTGTCGTGCAGGGTGAAGGGCATCTTGCCGCCGAACCAGTTCTGGTCGATATAGTTGAACGCTGCTCCGAACAGCGGGCCGAACTTGTGCATGGCCGGGCCGAAGTTGCGGCTGGCGTACAGCTCCTCATACAGCCAGCTGGCCTTGAATGCCTCGACGTAGCTGTTGAGGGCGTCGCCGCCTTCGCTGCCGGCGAACAGGGCGTCGGCCACTGCATCGGCGGCCAGCATGCCGGACTTCATTGCAGTGTGGCTGCCCTTGATCTTGGCGAAGTTCAAGGTGCCCAGATCGCAACCGATCAGCGCGCCACCGTTGAACACCATCTTCGGCAGCGAGTTCAGGCCGCCCTTGCAGATGGCGCGGGCGCCGTAGCTGATGCGCTTGCCGCCTTCCAGATATTGGCTGATCACCGGGTGGTGCTTCAGGCGCTGGAACTCGTCGAACGGCGACAGGTAAGGGTTGGCATAGGAGAGGTCGACGATCAGGCCGACCACCACCTGGTTGTTCTCCAGGTGATAGAGGAACGAGCCGCCGGTGTTCTCGGCGCTGACTACATCCAGCGGCCAGCCGGCGGTGTGCACCACCAGGCCCTGTTCGTGCTTGCTCGGGTCGATCTCCCAGATTTCCTTGATGCCGATACCGTAGTGCTGCACATCGGCTTCGCTGTCCAGGTCGAAGCGCTTGATCAGCTGCTTGCCAATGTGGCCGCGGCAACCTTCGGCGAACAGCGTGTACTTGGCGCGCAGCTCCATGCCGGGGGTGTATAGGCCGTCCTTGGGCTGACCTTCGCGGTCGACACCCAGGTCGCCGGTGACGATGCCACGGACCACGCCGTTTTCGTCGAACAGCGCTTCCTGGGCGGCGAAGCCGGGATAGATTTCCACGCCCAGGTTCTCGGCCTGCTGGGCCAGCCAGCGGCACAGGTTGCCCAGCGAGATGATGTAGTTGCCCTGGTTGTGCATGGTCTTGGGCACGAACAGGTCCGGCACCTTGACCGAACTGCCCTGGTCCTTGAGCACATAGATGTCGTCGCGCTTGACCTCGGTGTTCAGCGGCGCGCCGAGTTCTTTCCAGTCGGGGAACAGCTCGTTCAGCGCGCGGGGTTCGAAGACCGCACCGGAGAGGATGTGGGCGCCGACCTCGGAGCCTTTCTCGACCACGCAGACGCTGATCTCGTTACCGGCTTCGGCGGCCTTCTGCTTCAGGCGGCAGGCGGCAGACAGGCCCGCCGGGCCTGCGCCGACGATGACCACGTCGAATTCCATGTATTCGCGTTCCACAGGTTCTCTCCTACTCAAGGCTCATCGCGTTGCTTGTCTTATCTTATGGGTGTCGGATGCCCGCTCACGGTCGGGGCAGCTGTAGCCGTGCCGGTGGCGGACTACACCGTTTTGTCTTGGCCGCGCATTATATCTACACCACTTGGCGGGTCCAATACAAACGTTTGTTTGAATTTGCCGCAGCCCAGTAAAATCACAGGAGGGCGGCTGGAGGCTGGCCAATTTGCCGTATTGACCGGATTGGGTGTTACGGTCAAGATACGAGCGGTTTTACGCTCGCCGTAGGCTGACCGTCGGGCGCAGGTGCACCTCTAAAAACCAGGCGTAGAGCAGGGAATACAGGCCGAAACCCTTTTTGTAGTGGAGTCTACACGCCACGACAGAAAATGACCCGCGGGTTTTGCCCCGCCAGTCCGCACAGGACTGATCGGTCATGGCAAATTTCGCTCGACCCGGAACGTTTTCAGAGGTGTCCTTGTACCCACGCGCATTCGCCGGGCACGCCCCAGGCGACATTCTTTTCACCGGAGAGTAACGAGGAATCCATGAAGGTTCTTGTAGCTGTCAAACGAGTGGTCGACTACAACGTCAAGGTTCGCGTCAAGGCGGACAACTCCGGCGTCGACCTTGCAAACGTCAAGATGTCCATGAACCCCTTCTGCGAAATCGCCGTGGAAGAAGCCGTACGCCTGAAAGAGAAGGGCGTTGCGACCGAGATCGTCGCCGTTGCCGTCGGCCCGACCGCTGCCCAGGAGCAACTGCGTACCGCCCTGGCACTGGGTGCCGATCGTGCCATCCTGGTCGAGACCGCCGAGGAGCTGAACTCCCTGGCCGTGGCCAAGGCGCTGAAGGCCATCGTCGATAAAGAGCAGCCACAGCTGGTCATCCTCGGCAAGCAGGCCATCGACAGTGACAACAACCAGACCGGCCAGATGCTGGCTGCGCTGACCGGCTACGCCCAGGGCACCTTCGCCTCCAAGGTCGAAGTGGCTGGCGACAAGCTGAACGTCACCCGCGAGATCGATGGCGGCCTGCAGACCGTCGCGCTGAACCTGCCGGCGATCGTCACCACCGACCTGCGCCTGAACGAGCCGCGCTACGCGTCGCTGCCGAACATCATGAAGGCCAAGAAGAAGCCGCTGGAGACTGTGACTCCAGACGCGCTGGGCGTATCCACCGCCTCCACCACCAAGACCGTGAAAGTCGAAGCGCCTGCTGCACGCAGCGCCGGTATCAAGGTTAAGTCGGTGGCCGAACTGGTCGAGAAGCTGAAGAACGAAGCGAAGGTAATCTAAATGACTATCCTGGTTGTCGCTGAACACGAGAACGGTGCCGTTGCCCCGGCTACCCTGAACACTGTCGCTGCTGCCGCCAAGATCGGTGGTGATGTGCACGTGCTGGTCGCAGGCCAGAACGTCGGTGGCGTCGCCGAGTCCGCTGCCAAGATCGCGGGCGTTGCCAAGGTGCTGGTTGCGGACAACGCCGCCTACGCCCACGCCCTGCCTGAAAACGTAGCGCCCCTGATCGTCGAGCTGGCCAAGGGCTACAGCCACGTGCTGGCTCCGGCCACCACCAACGGCAAGAACATCCTGCCACGCGTTGCTGCGCTGCTGGACGTCGACCAGATCTCCGAGATCGTCTCGGTCGAATCCGCCGACACCTTCAAGCGCCCGATCTATGCCGGTAACGCCATTGCTACCGTGCAATCGAGCGCTGCGGTCAAGGTCATCACCGTGCGTACCACCGGCTTCGACGCCGTGGCCGCCGAAGGTGGTTCGGCTGCGGTGGAAGCCGTGGCTGCTGCCCATGATGCTGGCAAGTCGGCCTTCGTCAACGAAGAGCTGGCCAAGTCCGATCGTCCCGAGCTGACCGCTGCCAAGATCGTCGTCTCCGGCGGCCGTGGCATGGGCAACGGTGACAACTTCAAGCACCTGTACGCCCTGGCCGACAAGCTCGGTGCTGCGGTCGGTGCTTCCCGTGCCGCCGTCGACGCGGGCTTCGTGCCGAACGACATGCAGGTCGGCCAGACCGGCAAGATCGTCGCGCCGCAGTTGTACATCGCCGTCGGTATCTCCGGCGCGATCCAGCACCTGGCGGGCATGAAGGACTCCAAGGTGATCGTCGCGATCAACAAGGACGAAGAAGCCCCGATCTTCCAGGTGGCCGACTACGGCCTGGTTGCCGACCTCTTCGAGGCGGTGCCTGAGCTGGAAAAGCTGGTCTGATCCGAGCGCTTCACTTATAAAGAAGCCCGACCCTCGTAACAGGGGTCGGGCTTTTTTTTGCATGGCTGGCAAGGAGTAGGGTAATGGCGTTTGGCAGAACGGGTCGGTTGCTGGCCTGCATGGTGGCCTTGGCATCCTCGCAGGCGATGGCCGCCGGCAAATGTGAAAAGCTGGTGGCCACCGGCAGCCCGGATGCACCGCCGTACTCCTGGCAGGACCCGAAAGACTCTCGGCACCTGATCGGTGCCAACGTCGACCTGCTGCGTCAGGTGGCGGACGAGTTGGGGGTGCGGGTCGAGGTGCTGCATGCCGGGCGCCGCGAGCAGGCGCTGGAAGAGGTGCGCAGCGGGCGGATGGACCTGTTGCTGGATACGCCGATGCAAGTCGGCCAGTTGACCGCGCTGGACTACATCCATCCACCCCTGCAGCTCAACGAGTACTTGGTCTGGACCCGCCACGACTCCACACTGGATTTCGAGGGTCCTGCGGATCTGGCCCGCTATCAGGGCAGCCTTTCGGAGAAGGCCCGGCTGACCCCGGCGTTCGAAGCGTTCGCCAAGTCCCAGCTTAAGCTGGTGCCTGCGCAGAATCTTACCCAGGCCTTCCAGAAGTTGGTGCTGGGGCAGGTCGATTACGTATTGGCGGGGCGCTATTCGGGGATGGCCATGACCCAGAGCCTGGGCATGAGCAACGACCTTGTCGCGCGCGGCCTGCCAGTGGATCGTCCGGGGCTGTACCTGGCCGTGTCGCACAATTCGGCCTGTAACGATGCCTGGCTGCGTGGGCAACTGGCTAAAAAGCTGACAGAATTGCCGATCTCTGGCGCCTCCGAGTCGGTGCTGCAGCGGAATGTGGAGCGCTGGAAAGCGCAGATGCAGATGACCGGGGACGCCCCCAAACAGTAGGAAGAATGCGTGAGAACCCAACCACTGATCCTGGTCCTGGCTTTAGCAGCCCTGGCCGGTTGTGCCAACGATCCGGCTCCTCATGAGCAGATGCGCCTGTCCGAGCAGGCGCTGGAGCAGGCCAAGGCTGTCGGCGCGACTGAGCAGGTCGAGGCGTTCAAGCTGGCCGAAGACAAGTTCGCTCGGGCCAAGACCAACATGGCCAGCGAAGATTTTCGTGATGCGCGCATGCGCGCCGAGCAGGCCGAGCTGGATGCACGCCTGGCCGAGGCTCAGGTGTTGACCCAGAAAAGCGAAGAGCAGTTGAAGGTGACCGAGTCGCGGATCAAGCGCCTGCGCAAGCAGCTGGAGGTACAGCCATGAGCCGTACATTCAAGCCCGGCGCCGCCTTGGTCGTGCTGGCGTTGGCCGTCGGCCTGCAGGGTTGCGCGAGCCAGCGCAGCGAGTCGGCGCTGGACGATGCCACGGCTGCGTTCCAGAAGGTCAAGGACAACTCCGACGTGCTGCGCAGTGCGCCGCGTGATGTGATCCGTGCAGGTGAGTCGCTGGCGCGAGCAGAGCGCCTGGCCAGTTATGTAGGCAGTGGCACTGACGTACGCCACTATGCCTACCTCAGCCAGCGCTACAGCGAGATCGCCCGCGAGCACGCCAATCTGGCGCTGAACCAGGAACGCCTGGCCAAGCTCGACCTGGAGCGCCAACGTCTGCAGTTGGCGCTGCGTGAAGCGAAGCTGGCCAGCGTGCAGCAGCAGGGCAAGTGGGTCGAATCGCAGATCGCCGCCCTGGCATCGGAGCAGGCCGATCGCGGCCTGGTGATGACGCTGGGGGACGTGCTGTTCGACACCGGCGAGGCGGAACTCAAGAACTCCGCCAGTCGCACGGTGCTCAAGCTGGTGCAGTTCCTGCAGCTCAATCCGCGCCGCGTGGTACGAATCGAGGGCTACACCGACAGCACCGGGGCGGCTGAAGACAACCTGAAGCTGTCCCGTGACCGCGCGCAGTCGGTGGCTGACATGCTGGTCGACCTGGGCATCGACGAGAAACGCATCGAGGTCGAGGGGTATGGCGACCAGTACCCGGTCGAGGTCAACGCCTCGGAGCGGGGCAGGGCGCAGAACCGCCGTGTGGAGATCGTGTTCTCCGATGAGAAGGGCAAGCTCGCGCCGCCGCGCTGAGGGCTGTTCGGGTGCTGCCTGGCACCCGTGCTGACGGTTCGTCTGTTCGCCGCTGTCAAGCAAGTGTAATGTCGACTATTCTCGGAACTGTCCCAGTACACTTTGCAACTGTTACGGTATTCTGTCTCGACTGTGAGTCGTACAAGAACAACGAACCCGTCCGCGCTTCGAGAATCACCATGACCAACCTGCTGTTGTATCAGCGCATTGCCCAGCAACTGGCCGATGACATCCGTCGCGGTGTCTACCAGCCAGGCGAGCGCGTGCCCTCCGTGCGCAAGATGAGCGCCCAGCTCAATGTCAGCCATGCCACGGTGCTGCAGGCCTACGCCAACCTCGAGGATCAGGGCCTGATTCGCGCCCGTCCGCAGTCTGGCTACTATGTCCACCAGACACCCGCCCTGACCGCGCAGACCCCGGATATCGCCCGGGTCGAACGCCCCGGGTTGGTTACCCGTGCCAGTATCATCCAGCAAGTGCTCACTGAAGCACGCCGCGACGGTGTGTTCCCTTTCGGGGCTGCTGTTCCGCATGTGGACTACCTGCCGGTTCGAGCGCTGCACCAGCAGATCGCCAAGGTGACGCGGTTCCACAGCCCGCGTGCCTTCAGCTACATGTTCAGCCCGGGGTTCGAGCCGCTGCGTCGGCAGATCGCCATTCGCATGCGTGACGCTGGCGTGCTGGTCGACCCGCGCGAGGTGATCGTCACCCATGGCTGTGTCGACGCCCTGCAGATGGCGCTGCGCGTGTTGACGCGTCCTGGCGACCTGATCGCCGCAGAGTCACCGACCTACTATGGGCTTCTGCAGTTGGCGGACCTGCTGGGTCTGAAGGTGATCGAGATCCCCAGCGACCCGTCCACCGGCATCAGCCTCGAGGCGCTGCAACTGGCCGCCAACCAGTGGTCGATCAAGGCCCTGGTGCTGACGGCGCGCCTGAGCAACCCTCTGGGCGGGACCATTCCGGAAGAGCGGCAGAAACAGTTGCTGCGCCTGGCGTCAGACTTCGATATCCAGATCGTCGAGGACGATATCTATGGCGAGCTGATGTTCGAGCAGGGGCGAACCAAGGCGCTGAAGGCGTTCGACCGGCTGGATCGGGTGATTTACTGTTCGAGTTTCTCCAAGACGCTGTCGCCAGGGGTGCGCGTCGGCTGGATGATTCCTGGGCGCTACCAGGACGAAATCCAGCGCCTGCAGACCTTCACTACGCACTCGGCCTGCAGTGTCACCCAGATGGGCGTAGCGGCCTATCTCGAGAACGGCGGCTACGACCGTCACCTGCGCTTCATCCGTCAGGAGTACCGCAAGAACCTCAGCGCCTATCAGCTGGCGGTGCAGCAGCACTTCCCGGAAGGCACGCAGATGACTCGGCCTACGGGTGGGTTCATTCTCTGGGTCAGCCTGCCGGGGCGAGTCAATACTCAGGAGCTGCATGTGCGGGCGCTGGAGCAGGGCATCAGCATCGCGCCTGGCCTGATCTTCAGCAACACCGAGCAATTCAATCACTGCATCCGCCTCAATTGCGGGATTCCCTGGAGCAAGGAGGCAGAGCGGGCGGTGATGACCTTGGGGTTGCTGGCCCAACAATTGTGTCGAGAGTCTGCTGTCTCGATTTTGTAGCTTGTCATAAGGGCAGGGAACAGGGAGCATAGGCATTTTGATGCCATGCTCTTGATGCCCATGAATGCGTTTCGCCCTACTGCCCTGATGCTGTGTCTTGCGCTGTCCTGGTTGCCGGGGGCATCTGTGCAGGCTGCGCAGACGCATGCAAAGAGCGAAGTGTCCCAGGGCAAGACCGCCAAGCAAGCGGTAAAAACCCCGGCGAAGGCGGTCAGCAAGCCGGCAAGCAAGCCTAAGCCAAAGAGCAAGCCGGTCAGCAAGCCACTGCCCAATCCCAAGCTCGATCTCAGCCTGCCGAGCGAGATGGTGAAGAACCTCAAGCCGGATGTCGGCAATGCCCCGTTGACGCGCAAGCCCTTGCTGCCGTCGATGTTCCCCGACAAACCCGCATCCGATGACAGCCCGTTTCAGCTCAATGGCCGGCTGATCAGCAACGAGATGCAGCTGCAGTTGCGCAACGACAGTCGCCGTGATGTCGAGGGTGCTGCCATCGATTTCGAATTTCGCAACTGACTACCGAGTCACTTCGGATTTCATCGGCTCGGTAATTTCAAACATATGTTTGAGCGGTTAGTATCCAGGGATGTCCGTCCCGTTCAGCTCCAGGGAGTCCAGTTGTCATGAAATGCCGTGAGGGCTGCGGTGCCTGCTGCATTGCCCCGTCCATCAGTTCGCCGATCCCCGGCATGCCCCAGGGCAAGCCGGCGGGTGAGCGTTGCCTGCACCTGTCCGTGGACAATCTTTGCGCCTTGTTCGGCAAGCCCGAACGGCCAAAGGTCTGTGGCGGGTTCAAGGCGGAGGTGGATGTCTGCGGTAGCGATCGCGACGATGCGATCAGGATCATTGGCTGGCTGGAGCAGATGACGGCGGCGTGACGTTTGGATCTTCGACAAAAGGAACAAGATGATGAGATCGATCAAGCGCGTTGTACTGCTGTGTGGCATGGGGGTCTTGCTGGCGCCGACGGCCTGGGCCGAGAATTGGCAGGTGGCCAAGGACGAGGCGGGCATCAAGGTGTCCCTCAGCGAGGTGGCGGGCTCCAAGTACAAGGCCTATCGCGGGGTGACCTTGATCAAGGCGCCACTGGCCAAGGTCAAGGCGTTGCAGGAGGATGTAGTCGGCGCCTGTGCCTGGGTGCATGAGTGCAAGTCGCAGAAGTTGCTCAAGCATGAAGGTGACCAGAGCTGGACCTACACCCAGTTCAATACGCCATGGCCTGTGACGCCGCGCGATTCGATCCTGCATGTCACCACGGTGCAGGAGGCTGATGGCAGCCTTACCCGCAAGCTCGAGGGTGAGCCGAAGTACCTGCCGGAGGAAAAGGGCTTCGTGCGCGTGGCGCAGGTCGAGGGCTTCTGGAAGCTGGTGCCCAAGGGTGACAGCACCGAGGTGACCTACCAGGTGCACACCGAGCCGGGTGGTAGCGTGCCTTCGTGGTTGGCCAACAAGTTCGTGGTGGATGCGCCGTTCAATACGCTGAAGGGCTTGCGTGAGCGGGCCGAGAAGAACTGAGGTTCTTTCGTCTAATGGCCCAATGAAAAAGGCTGCCCGAGGGCAGCCTTTTTGCGTTCAGCCTGGGCGGCTTACTTGCGGTCTTTCAGTGCGGTGATGTCGCGCTGCGGCTCGCCGGTGTACAGCTGGCGCGGACGGCCGATCTTGTACGGGCCAGAGAGCATTTCCTTCCAGTGCGAGATCCAGCCCACGGTACGTGCCAGGGCGAAGATCACGGTGAACATGCTGGTTGGAATGCCGATCGCCTTGAGGATGATCCCCGAGTAGAAGTCGACGTTCGGGTACAGCGAGCGCTCGATGAAGTACGGATCGGTCAGGGCGATCTCTTCCAGGCGCATCGCCAGTTCCAGTTGCGGGTCGTCCTTGATGCCCAGCTCGCGCAGGACTTCGTCGCAGGTCTGCTTCATCACGGTGGCGCGCGGGTCGCGGTTCTTGTAGACGCGGTGACCGAAGCCCATCAGCTTGAACGGATCGTTCTTGTCCTTGGCCTTGGCGATGAACTTGTCGATGTTCGAGACATCGCCGATTTCATCGAGCATGGTCAGGACCGCTTCGTTCGCGCCGCCGTGGGCAGGGCCCCACAGTGCAGCGATACCGGCGGCGATACAGGCGAACGGGTTGGCACCCGAGGAGCCGGCCAGGCGCACGGTGGAGGTGGAGGCGTTCTGCTCGTGGTCGGCATGGAGGATGAAGATCCGGTCCATCGCCTTGGCCAGCACCGGGCTGATCGGTTTGATCTCGCACGGGGTATTGAACATCATGTGCAGGAAGTTTTCCGCGTACGACAGGTCGTTGCGCGGGTACATCATGGGCTGGCCCATGGAGTACTTGTACACCATCGCTGCCAGCGTCGGCATCTTCGCGACCAGGCGCACGGCGGAGATTTCGCGGTGCTGCGGGTTATTGATGTCCAGCGAGTCGTGATAGAACGCCGACAGGGCGCCGACCACGCCGCACATGACGGCCATCGGGTGGGCGTCGCGGCGGAAGCCGTTGAAGAAGGACTTCAGCTGCTCGTGGACCATGGTGTGGTTCTTCACGGTGCTGACGAACTGGGCTTTCTGCTCTGCGTTCGGCAGTTCGCCGTTGAGCAGCAGATAGCAGGTTTCCAGGTAGTCCGATTGCTCGGCGAGCTGTTCGATCGGGTAGCCGCGGTGCAGCAGCACGCCCTTGTCGCCGTCGATGTAGGTGATCTTCGACTCGCACGAGGCGGTCGCCATGAAACCAGGGTCGAAGGTGAAGTGACCGGATGCCCCCAACCCGCGGACGTCGATAACATCGGGACCAACGGTGCCGGTTAAAATGGGCAGCTCTACGGGGGCTGCGCCCTCGATGACCAACTGCGCTTTTTTGTCAGCCATGTGGCCTCCTATTAATGCTTGAAATCATCAGACAGACCCCCCACGCAGGGCCCGCACCACTATAGAGGGATAAATTCGAATGTCAATTTGCCTAAAGGCTGGTTGAAACACCCTCCAAGCCCATGATTTTCACGAAATTGCCGCCCATTTACGCCTTTTGTTCGCTAAAGGCAATGCGCTATTCGGGCGAGCCCCTCACGTTGTCATAAGCAGCCTAACTGTCTATACTCGGCAGCCGACTCCCAGGGGCTTTCCAGCCCGCCCTGCTGGGTGTCGTGTTCTCTTCGGTGGTGGGTACCTGACCAGTACACTTACCAACAACTTTGCCCTGTTCGCTAGGGGCTCTTCAGTGTGAAAAAAGCCGTGAAAAGCCAACGACCTGTAAACCTAGACCTAAGGACCATCAAACTCCCGATCACCGCGTACACGTCCATTCTTCACCGTATTTCCGGCGTCATCCTGTTCCTCGGCCTTGCCATCATGCTGTACGCATTGGGCAAGTCGCTGGGTTCCGAGGAAGGCTTTGCCGAGGTGAAGGCGTGTCTGACCAGTCCGCTGGCCAAACTGGTGACCTGGGGCCTGCTGTCCGGCCTGCTGTATCACCTCGTCGCAGGTGTTCGCCACCTGATCATGGACATGGGTGTCGGTGAGACGCTGGAAGGCGGCAAGCTGGGCTCGAAAATCGTGATCGTCATCTCCGTGGTGCTGATCGTTCTGGCGGGAGTTTGGGTATGGTAACTAATGTCACGAACCTGTCGCGTTCGGGCCTCTATGACTGGATGGCGCAGCGCGTCTCGGCGGTCGTTCTCGCGGCTTACTTCATCTTCCTGATCGGCTACCTCGCGATCCACCCGGGCATCGACTATGCCCAGTGGCACGCTCTGTTCTCCAACAACGCGATGCGGATCTTCAGTCTGCTGGCACTTGTCGCGCTGGGCGCTCACGCCTGGGTCGGCATGTGGACCATCGCCACCGACTACCTGACGCCGATGTCGTTCGGCAAGTCGGCGACTGCGATTCGTTTCCTGTTCCAGGCGGTATGCGGCGTTGCGATGTTCGCTTACTTCGTCTGGGGTGTGCAGATTCTCTGGGGTATCTGATTCATGGCTAACATTCCAACCATTTCCTTCGACGCCATCATCATCGGTGGCGGCGGTGCGGGCATGCGCGCCGCACTGCAGCTGGCTCAAGGCGGCCACAAGACCGCAGTAGTCACCAAGGTGTTCCCGACCCGTTCGCACACCGTTTCCGCCCAGGGCGGCATCACCTGTGCTATCGCTTCGGCCGACCCGAACGACGACTGGCGCTGGCACATGTACGATACCGTCAAGGGTTCCGACTACATCGGTGACCAGGACGCTATCGAATACATGTGTCAGGAAGGCCCGGCTGCGGTCTTCGAGCTGGACCACATGGGCCTGCCGTTCTCCCGTACCGAAACCGGCCGTATCTACCAGCGTCCGTTCGGTGGCCAGTCCAAGGACTTCGGCAAGGGCGGCCAGGCCGCGCGTACTTGCGCCGCGTCCGACCGTACCGGCCACGCCCTGCTGCACACCCTCTATCAGGGCAACCTGAAGGCGGGCACCACCTTCCTCAACGAGTACTACGCCGTTGACCTGGTCAAGAACCAGGACGGCGCTTTCGTCGGTGTGATCGCGATCTGCATCGAAACCGGCGAAACCATGTACATCAAGTCCAAGGCCACCGTTCTGGCCACTGGCGGTGCGGGCCGTATCTACGCTTCCACCACCAACGCCCTGATCAACACCGGTGACGGTATCGGCATGGCCCTGCGTGCAGGCGTACCGGTACAGGACATCGAGATGTGGCAGTTCCACCCGACCGGCATCGCCGGCGCCGGTGTACTGGTCACCGAGGGTTGCCGCGGTGAGGGTGGCTACCTGATCAACGCCCACGGCGAGCGCTTCATGGAGCGTTACGCGCCGAACGCGAAGGACCTGGCTGGCCGCGACGTGGTCGCCCGTTCCATGGTCAAGGAAATCATCGCCGGCAACGGCGTGGGCCCGAACAAGGACCACGTACTGCTGAAGCTGGACCACCTGGGCGAGGAAGTGCTGCACAGCCGCCTGCCAGGTATCTGTGAACTGTCCAAGACCTTCGCCCACGTCGACCCGGTGGTCGCGCCGGTTCCGGTCGTACCGACCTGCCACTACATGATGGGCGGCGTTGCCACCAACATTCATGGCCAGGCCATCACCATGGACGCCGAAGGCAAGGATCAAATCATCCCAGGCCTGTTCGCTGTGGGTGAAGTGGCGTGCGTATCGGTTCACGGTGCCAACCGCCTGGGCGGCAACTCGTTGCTCGACCTGGTGGTCTTCGGTCGCGCTGCCGGCCTGCACCTGGAAAAAGCACTGAGCGACGGCGTCGAGTACCGCGACGCGAGCGACACCGATGTCGACGTTGCCCTGAACCGCCTGAACAAGCTCAACGAGCGTACCACTGGCGAAGACGTTGCAAGCCTCAAGCGCGAGCTGCAGAGCTGCATGCAGAACTACTTCGGTGTATTCCGTACTGGCGAATACATGCAGAAGGGTATCGAGCAGCTGGCCGGCCTGCGTGACCGCATTGCCAACGTCAAGATCAACGACAAGTCCCAGGCCTTCAACACCGCGCGTATCGAAGCGCTGGAGCTGCAGAACCTGCTGGAAGTTGCCGAAGCGACCGCCATCGCGGCCGAAGCCCGTAAAGAGTCCCGCGGCGCTCACGCCCGTGAAGACTTCGAAGACCGTGATGACGAGAACTGGCTGTGCCACACCCTGTACTACCCGGGTGAGAAGCGCGTTGCCAAGCGCGGCGTCAACTTTGCGCCGAAGACAGTTCCTGCCTTCGAACCAAAAGTCCGGACTTACTAAGGGTGGCCGCTATGTTGAAAGTCGAAGTTTATCGTTACAACCCGGACACCGACTCGGCGCCCAAGATGGAGTCGTTCGACGTCGATACCGGTGGCAAGGACCTGATGGTGCTGGACGTACTGGCACTGATCAAGGAGAAGGACGAGGGCTTCTCGTACCGTCGCTCCTGCCGTGAAGGCGTTTGCGGTTCCGATGGCATGAACATGAACGGCAAGAACGGCCTGGCCTGCATCACCCCGCTGTCGGGTGTGGTCAAGGGCAACAAGCTGGTCCTGCGTCCGCTGCCAGGTTTGCCAGTCATTCGTGACCTGGTCGTCGATATGAGCATCTTCTACAAGCAGTACGAGAAGGTGAAGCCATTCCTGCAGAACGACACTCCGGCTCCGGCCATCGAGCGTCTGCAGTCGCCGGAAGATCGCGACAAGTTGGACGGTCTGTACGAGTGCATCCTGTGCGCTTGCTGCTCGACCTCCTGCCCATCGTTCTGGTGGAACCCGGACAAGTTCCTGGGCCCCGCCGCGTTGCTGCAGGCCTATCGTTTCCTGGCCGACAGCCGTGACACCAAGACGCAAGAGCGTCTGGCGTCGCTGGATGACCCGTTCAGCGTATTCCGCTGCCGCGGGATCATGAACTGCGTGAACGTCTGCCCGAAGGGTCTGAACCCGACCAAGGCGATCGGCCACGTACGTAACATGCTGCTGCAAAGCGGCACCTGATTCGAAAATGTTGCACCAGCAGTAAGCCGAAGCGCGGGTGGTGAGCCCGCGCCGAGGTAAAACCCGAGCAAGGGCCCAAAAAGCCCGCGCTCATTACCTATGAAGATATGAGACCAGCAGGGGCTTCCGGGCTGGTACCCGGAAAATCTGCAGGATCCAGGTGGCGTGGTTAGTCGCTGTGTTCGGACTTTTCCAGGTTTGCGTGGCTCTTGCCGATCCGTCCCCTAACCGAGGGTGACCAAGCATGCAAGAAAGCGTGATGCAGCGCATGTGGGAAAGCGCCCACCTTTCAGGTGGTAACGCTGCATATGTGGAAGAGCTCTACGAGCTCTACCTGCACGACCCTAACGCTGTGCCAGAAGAGTGGCGCACCTACTTCCAGAAGTTGCCCGCCGACGGCAGCACCGCTACCGACGTATCGCACTCTACGATCCGCGACCATTTCGTACTGCTGGCAAAGAACCAGCGCCGCGCCCAACCGGTTTCCGCCGGGAGCGTGAGCAGTGAACACGAGAAGAAGCAGGTTGAAGTGCTGCGACTGATCCAGGCCTATCGTATGCGCGGCCATCAGGCTGCCCAGCTCGACCCGTTGGGGTTGTGGCAGCGCCCTGCGCCCGTAGACCTGTCGATCAATCACTACGGCTTGACCAATGCCGACCTTGATACGACCTTCCGTGCCGGCGACCTGTTCATCGGCAAAGAGGAAGCGAGCCTACGCGAAATCTTCGAGGCGCTGCAGAAGACATATTGTCGCACCATTGGCGCCGAGTTCACCCACATCGTCGATTCCGAGCAACGCAGCTGGTTCCAGCAGCGCCTCGAAAGCGTTCGTGGCCGTCCTGACTTCTCCGTTGACGTGCAGACTCACCTGCTCGAGCGCGTTACCGCGGGCGAAGGCCTGGAAAAATACCTGGGCACCAAGTACCCGGGTACCAAGCGCTTCGGTCTGGAAGGCGGCGAAAGCCTGATTCCGATGCTGGACGAAATGATTCAGCGTTCCGGCTCCTACGGCACCAAGGAAGTCGTGATCGGCATGGCCCACCGTGGCCGTCTGAACGTGCTCGTCAACACCTTCGGCAAGAACCCGCGCGAGCTGTTCGACGAGTTCGAAGGCAAGAAGATGAACGAGCTGGGCTCCGGTGACGTGAAGTATCACCAAGGCTTCTCCAGCAACGTCATGACCCCTGGTGGTGAAGTCCACCTGGCAATGGCGTTCAACCCGTCCCACCTGGAAATCGTCTCGCCAGTGGTAGAGGGTTCGGTTCGTGCCCGCCAGGACCGCCGCAACGACACCGTTGGCGACAAGGTCCTGCCGATCTCGATCCACGGCGACGCGGCCTTCGCAGGCCAGGGCGTGGTCATGGAAACCTTCCAGATGTCGCAGACCCGCGGTTTCAAGACCGGCGGTACCGTGCACATCGTGATCAACAACCAGGTCGGCTTCACCATCAGCAACCCGCTGGACGCGCGCTCCACCGAGTACGCCACCGACGTGGCCAAGATGATCCAGGCGCCGATCCTGCACGTGAACGGCGACGATCCGGAAGCTGTGCTGTTCGTGACACAACTGGCCATCGACTACCGCATGCAGTTCAAGCGTGACGTGGTGATCGACCTGGTCTGCTACCGTCGTCGCGGCCACAACGAGGCCGACGAACCGAACGGCACCCAGCCGCTGATGTACCAGCAGATCACCAAGCAGCGCACCACCCGTGAGCTGTACGCCGACGCGCTGATTCAAGCCGGTCGCATCGACGCCGAGCGCGCCCAGGCCAAGATCGACGAATACCGCAACGCGCTGGACAACGGCCTGCACGTGGTCAAGAGTCTGGTCAAGGAGCCGAATCGCGAGCTGTTCGTCGACTGGCGTCCGTACCTGGGCCATGCCTGGACTGCGCGTCACGACACGCGCTTCGACCTCAAGACCCTTCAGGAACTGTCGGCCAAGCTGCTCGAGCTGCCAGAAGGTTTCGTCGTCCAGCGCCAGGTCGCCAAGATCTACGAAGACCGTCAGAAGATGCAGGCCGGTGGCTTGCCGATCAACTGGGGTTATGCAGAGACCATGGCCTACGCCACCCTGCAGTTCGAAGGTCACCCTATCCGCATGACCGGCCAGGACATCGGCCGTGGCACCTTCTCGCACCGTCACGCGGTGCTGCACAACCAGAAGGACGCCAGCACCTACGTTCCGCTGAAGAACCTGTTCCCAGGCCAGCCGAAGTTCGAACTGTACGACTCCTACCTGTCGGAAGAAGCCGTACTGGCCTTCGAATACGGCTACTCCACCACCACGCCGAATGCGCTGGTGATCTGGGAAGCCCAGTTCGGTGACTTCGCCAACGGTGCGCAGGTGGTGATCGACCAGTTCATCACCAGCGGCGAGCACAAGTGGGGTCGTCTGTGCGGCCTGACCATGCTGCTGCCGCACGGCTACGAAGGCCAGGGCCCCGAGCACTCCTCGGCCCGTCTGGAGCGTTACCTGCAGCTGTGCGCCGAGCACAACATCCAGGTGTGCGTGCCGACCACGCCGGCGCAGATCTACCACCTGCTGCGTCGTCAGGTCATCCGCCCGCTGCGCAAGCCGCTGATCGTGCTGACGCCAAAGTCGCTGCTGCGCCACAAGCTGGCCATCTCGACGCTGGAAGATCTGGCAGAAGGCTCGTTCCAGACCGTGATCCCGGAAATCGATGCCATCGATCCGGCCAAGGTCGAGCGCCTGGTGCTGTGCAGCGGCAAGGTCTACTACGACCTGCTGGAAAAACGTCGTGCCGAAGGCCGCGAAGACATCGCCATCGTGCGTATCGAGCAGCTGTATCCGTTCCCTGAGGACGACCTGGTCGAGATCCTGGCGCCTTACACCAACCTCAAGCATGCAGTGTGGTGTCAGGAAGAGCCGATGAACCAGGGTGCCTGGTACAGCAGCCAGCATCACATGCGCCGTATCCTGGGCCGCCACAACAAGGCGCTGGTCCTGGAATACGCCGGTCGCGACGCTTCTGCCGCGCCAGCCTGTGGTTACGCATCGAAGCACGCCGAGCAGCAGGAAAAACTGCTGCAAGACGCGTTCACTGTCTAACGCCTTCGCGCACCTGAAACCGAATTTAAGGAAACACTGATAATGGCTATCGAGATCAAAGCCCCAACCTTCCCGGAATCGGTTGCCGATGGCACCGTTGCCACCTGGCACAAGAAGCCGGGCGAAGCCGTCAAGCGTGACGAGCTGATCGTCGACATCGAGACCGACAAGGTCGTCCTGGAAGTTCTGGCCACCGCTGATGGCGTGCTGGGCGACATCGTCAAGGGCGAGGGCGACACCGTCCTGTCCGACGAAGTCCTGGGTTCGATCGTTGAAGGTGGCGCCGCTGCTGCTGCGCCTGCTGCTGCCGCTGCTCCGGCTGCCGCTCCGGCCGCCGCCGCCGATGCAGGTGAGGACGACCCGGTTGCCGCGCCTGCCGCGCGCAAACTGGCCGAAGAGAACGGTATCGACCTGGCCACCGTTTCCGGTACAGGCAAAGGCGGTCGTATCACCAAGGAAGACGTGGTGGCTGCAGTCGCCAACAAGAAGTCGGCCCCTGCCGCACCTGCTGCCAAGCCGGCTGCCGCTGCCGCTGCTCCGGTTGTCGTCGCTGCTGGCGATCGCACCGAGAAGCGTGTGCCGATGACCCGTCTGCGCGCCAAGATCGCTGAGCGTCTGGTCGAAGCCCAGTCGAGCATGGCCATGCTGACTACCTTCAACGAAGTCGACATGACCGAAGTCATGGCCCTGCGTTCGAAGTACAAGGACCTGTTCGAGAAGACCCACAACGGCGTACGCCTGGGCTTCATGTCGTTCTTCGTCAAGGCCGCCACCGAGGCGCTGAAGCGCTTCCCGGCAGTCAACGCTTCGATCGATGGCAACGACATCGTTTACCATGGCTACGCGGACGTCGGCGTTGCCGTCTCCAGCGACCGTGGCCTGGTGGTACCGGTGCTGCGCAATGCCGAGTCGATGTCGCTGGCCGAGATCGAGAACGGCATCGCCACCTTCGGCAAGAAGGCCCGTGACGGCAAGCTGTCGATCGAAGAGATGACCGGCGGTACCTTCACCATCACCAACGGTGGTACCTTCGGTTCGATGATGTCGACCCCGATCGTCAACCCGCCGCAGGCCGCGATCCTGGGTATGCACAACATCATCCAGCGTCCGATGGCGATCAATGGCCAAGTGGTCATTCGCCCGATGATGTACCTGGCGCTGTCCTATGACCACCGCCTGATCGACGGCAAGGAAGCGGTAACCTTCCTGGTGACCATCAAGAACCTGCTGGAAGATCCGTCCCGTCTGCTGCTGGACATCTAATCACGCAGCTGCACGCTGCAGGCGACAGGCTCCCGACCGGAGCAGGTCGCCTTGCCGCGTGCGGCTTGTAGCTTGAAGCTGATAAGGAATCTTTTATGACCCAGAAATTCGACGTAGTGGTGATTGGTGCGGGTCCTGGCGGCTATGTTGCTGCCATCAAGGCTGCCCAACTTGGTCTGAAGACTGCCTGTATCGAGAAGTACACCGACGCCGAGGGCAAGCTGGCCCTGGGCGGCACCTGCCTGAACGTAGGTTGCATTCCTTCCAAGGCGCTGCTGGACAGCTCCTGGAAATACAAGGAAGCAAAAGAGAGCTTCAACGTCCACGGCATCTCCACTGGCGAAGTGAAGATGGACGTCGCCGCGATGGTTGGTCGCAAGGCCGGCATCGTCAAGAACCTGACCGGTGGCGTTGCCACCCTGTTCAAGGCCAACGGCGTTACTTCGATCCAGGGCCACGGCAAGCTGCTGGCTGGCAAGAAAGTCGAAGTCACCAAGGCTGACGGTACCACCGAAGTCATCGAAGCCGAGAACGTGATCCTGGCCTCCGGCTCGCGTCCGATCGACATTCCGCCGGCTCCGGTCGACCAGAATGTGATCGTCGACTCCACCGGCGCCCTGGAATTCCAATCGGTACCCAAGCGCCTGGGCGTGATCGGCGCTGGCGTCATCGGCCTGGAGCTGGGCTCGGTCTGGGCTCGCCTGGGTGCTGAAGTGACCGTGCTGGAAGCGCTGGACACCTTCCTGATGGCTGCCGACACCGCCGTGTCGAAAGAAGCTCAGAAGACCCTGACCAAGCAAGGCCTGGACATCAAGCTGGGCGCGCGCGTCACCGGCTCGAAAGTCAACGGCGACGAAGTCGAAGTGACCTACACCAACGCCGAAGGCGAGCAGAAGATCGTCTTCGACAAGCTGATCGTTGCGGTCGGCCGTCGTCCTGTGACCACCGATCTGCTGGCTGCCGATAGCGGTGTGAACATCGACGAGCGTGGCTACATCTTCGTCGACGACTACTGCGCCACCAGCGTGCCGGGCGTCTACGCCATCGGCGACGTAGTTCGCGGCATGATGCTGGCACACAAGGCCTCGGAAGAGGGCATCATGGTCGTCGAGCGCATCAAGGGCCACAAGGCTCAGATGAACTACGACCTGATCCCTTCGGTTATCTACACCCACCCGGAAATCGCCTGGGTCGGCAAGACCGAACAAGCATTGAAAGCCGAAGGCGTTGAGGTTAACGTGGGCACCTTCCCGTTCGCGGCCAGCGGCCGTGCGATGGCTGCCAACGACACCGGTGGCTTCGTCAAGGTCATCGCCGATGCCAAGACCGACCGCGTCCTGGGTGTTCACGTGATCGGCCCATCGGCTGCCGAGCTGGTTCAGCAAGGCGCGATCGCAATGGAATTCGGCACCAGTGCCGAGGACCTGGGCATGATGGTCTTCAGCCATCCGACCCTGTCCGAAGCGTTGCATGAAGCAGCGCTGGCTGTGAATGGCGGTGCCATTCACGTGGCCAACCGTAAGAAGCGTTAATTATAAAAACCACGGCGGGCTGCCCGTCGTGGGTCTTGCGTGCAAGATCCACCGCGGAATGTCCGCCGGACCGGGCCACCGGAAAAATCCGGGGTTAACGGTCACAGGTGGCGCGGCTCTGGAAACAGCGCAGCGCCGAAGCGCAGTACCTAACGAAGACGGTAAAAAGCATGAATCTTCACGAGTATCAGGGTAAACAGCTGTTCGCTGAGTACGGCCTGCCAGTTTCCAAGGGTTTCGCTGTCGATACCCCTGAGCAAGCCGCAGAAGCCTGCGACAAGATCGGCGGTTCCGAGTGGGTTGTAAAAGCCCAGGTCCACGCTGGTGGTCGCGGTAAGGCGGGCGGCGTCAAGCTGGTTCGCAGCAAGGAAGACGCCAAGGCGTTCGCTGCGCAGTGGTTGGGCAAGAATCTGGTGACCTACCAGACTGACGCCAACGGTCAACCAGTCTCCAAGATCCTGGTCGAATCCTGCACTGACATCGCCAAAGAGCTGTACCTGGGCGCTGTAGTGGATCGTTCGAGCCGTCGTATCGTGTTCATGGCTTCCACCGAAGGTGGCGTGGACATCGAGAAAGTCGCTCACGAAACTCCTGAGAAGATCCTCAAGGCTACCATCGACCCGCTGGTCGGCGCTCAGCCGTTCCAGGGTCGCGAGCTGGCTTTCCAGCTGGGCCTGGAAGGCAAGCAAGTACAACAGTTCGCCAAGATCTTCGTAGGTCTGGCCAAGCTGTTCAAGGACCATGACCTGGCCCTGCTGGAAGTGAACCCGCTGGTGATCAAGGCCGACGGCGACCTGCACTGCCTCGATGCCAAGATCAACATCGACGCCAACGCCATGTACCGTCAGCCTAAGCTGAAGACCTTCCACGACCCGTCCCAGGACGACGCCCGTGAAGCCCACGCTGCCAAGTTCGAACTGAACTACGTAGCGCTGGAAGGCAACATCGGCTGCATGGTCAACGGTGCCGGTCTGGCCATGGGTACCATGGACATCGTCAACCTGCACGGCGGCAAGCCAGCCAACTTCCTCGACGTTGGTGGTGGTGCTACCAAGGAACGCGTTACCGAAGCGTTCAAGATCATCCTGTCCGACAGCAATGTCGCGGCCGTTCTGGTCAACATCTTCGGTGGTATCGTTCGTTGCGACATGATTGCCGAAGGCATCATCGGTGCAGTGAAAGAAGTCGGCGTGAAAGTACCGGTCGTTGTCCGCCTCGAAGGCAACAACGCCGAACTGGGCGCTAAAGTACTGGCAGAAAGCGGTTTGAACATCATTGCGGCAACCAGCCTGACCGACGCTGCTCAACAAGTTGTCAAAGCTGCGGAGGGCAAGTAATGAGCGTCCTGATCAATAAAGACACCAAAGTCATCTGCCAGGGCTTCACCGGCTCGCAGGGTACTTTCCACTCCGAACAAGCCATCGCCTACGGCACCAAGATGGTCGGCGGCGTCACCCCAGGCAAGGGTGGCACCACCCACCTGGGCCTGCCGGTGTTCAACACCGTCAAGGAAGCTGTGGAAGCTACCGGCGCTGACGCTTCGGTCATCTACGTTCCGGCTCCGTTCTGCAAGGACTCGATCCTGGAAGCGGCCTTCGGCGGCATCAAGCTGATCGTCTGCATCACCGAAGGTATTCCTACCCTCGACATGCTGGACGCCAAGGTCAAGTGCGACGAGCTGGGTGTCACCCTGATCGGCCCTAACTGCCCAGGCGTCATCACTCCGGGCGAGTGCAAGATCGGCATCATGCCAGGCCACATCCACTTGCCAGGCAAGGTCGGTATCGTTTCCCGTTCCGGCACCCTGACCTACGAAGCGGTCAAGCAGACCACCGACGCCGGCTTCGGCCAATCGACCTGCGTCGGCATCGGCGGCGACCCGATCCCAGGCTCCAACTTCATCGACATCCTGAAGCTGTTCCAGGAAGACCCGAAGACCGAAGCGATCGTCATGATCGGTGAGATCGGCGGTTCGGCTGAAGAAGAAGCTGCTGCCTACATCAAGGCCAACGTCACCAAGCCTGTCGTTTCCTACATCGCTGGTGTTACCGCTCCTGCGGGCAAGCGTATGGGCCACGCTGGCGCCATCATCTCCGGCGGTAAAGGCACTGCAGACGAGAAATTCGCTGCACTGCAGGACGCTGGCGTGAAGACCGTGCGTTCCCTGGCTGACATCGGCAAGGCCCTGGCCGAGCTGACTGGCTGGGAAGCCAAGAAGTAAGTAACACGCTATACCCCCCACGCGCACAAAGGCCACCTTCGGGTGGCCTTTGTCGTTCTGGGTCGTCCTGCGATGGGCCCGGAAATGACAACTCAGATTATTCGATCGGGCCCATAGGATTTTTCCAGCAGACGATGGTTTCAATCCGAGGATAATCCAGCCATCCTCGGTCACGCAGACGACAAACACATACGCACATCGGACAACCAGCACCATTGCAGTGCGTTTGCCCGGCAAATTCTGTAACCTACGCGCTCACTCTGTGCCCGTACCCCAAAAGGGAACGACACGCTAAACGGGTCTGGCTCATCAAGCCGGGCAGCATTTCCCTCATCCATGTGGAAATCCCTTCTCGAATCCCGATTTCAGCAGTGTGGTACTTCCTTAAATGAAAGTGTTAAAAGGCCAGGATATCCTGGCGCTTGGCTTTATGACGTTCGCGCTTTTCGTCGGTGCGGGCAATATCATCTTCCCGCCTATCGTTGGCCTGCAGTCCGGTCCGCACGTGTGGATGGCGGCGCTGGGCTTCCTGGTCACCGCCGTGGGTCTGCCAGTCATTACCGTGGTTGCCCTGGCGAAGGTCGGTGGCGGGATGGATGCCCTGAGCAGCCCGATCGGCAAGTTCTTCGGCGGCCTGTTGGCGGCAGTCTGCTACCTCTCGGTCGGCCCGCTGTTCGCTACCCCGCGCACCGCCACCGTTTCGTTCGAGGTGGGTGTGGCGCCACTGACCGGTGAAAGCCCGCTGGCGCTGTTCATCTACAGCCTGGTGTACTTCGCTGTGGTGCTGGCCGTGTCGATGTATCCGGGCAAGCTGCTCGATACCGTCGGTCGCTTCCTGGCACCGCTGAAGATCATCGCCCTGGCGGTGCTCGGCATTGCTGCCTTCGCGCTGCCAGCGGGCTCGATTGGTGACGCGCAGCCGGCTTACGTCGCAGCTCCGTTCTCCCAAGGCTTCATCAATGGCTACCTGACCATGGATACCCTCGGTGCCCTGGTGTTCGGCATCGTCATCGTCAACGCCATCCGTTCGCGCGGTGTGGAGTCGCCCAAGCTGATCACTCGCTACGCCATCATCGCCGGTCTGATCGCCGGTGTCGGCCTGGCGCTGGTGTACATCAGCCTGTTCCGCCTCGGCGCCGGCAGCCATGAGATCGCTGCGAACGCGAGCAACGGTGCTGCGGTTCTGCATGCCTACGTGCAGCACACCTTCGGCTCGCTGGGCAGTGGTTTCCTGGCCGTGCTGATCGCGCTGGCCTGCCTGGTCACTGCCGTGGGCCTGACCTGTGCCTGTGCCGAGTACTTCAGCCAGATCCTGCCGCTGTCGTACCGTGCCCTGGTGGTGATCCTGGCGGGCTTCTCGCTGCTGATCTCGAACCTGGGCCTGACCAAGCTGATCATGTTCTCGATCCCGGTGCTGACCGCCATCTACCCGCCTTGCATCGTGGTCGTGGGCCTGAGCTTCGTGAAGGACCTGTGGAACTCGCCGGTACGCATTCTCGCGCCGGTCATGCTCGTTTCGCTGCTGTTCGGCATGGTCGATGCGATCAAGGGCAGCGGCCTGGCGCACATCCTGCCGGACGCGGTGGCGCACTTGCCGCTGAGCGAGCAGGGCCTGGCCTGGCTGGTGCCTTCGGTGATCGCCCTGGCCGCCGCGGTGGTCTGTGATCGTCTGCTCGGCAAGCCACGCGAGGCGCTGGCCTGATGGGTGAAGCCTGCAGCAGGTGCTGGCCACAAGCCTATTGGCACTTGCTGGATGTTTGAACCCGAAGCCCCGTATCCGAAAGGATGCGGGGCTTTTTGCTGGCTACTGTTTCTGTAGGAGCGGGCTTGCCCGCGAACAGGCCCGCCCTGGCAAGATGGTTTTCACAACCTCAGTGTGCCTTTCATCGATAGCCAGCGTCGAATCCGCAGGCCAATCTCTTTATGCCCCGCCTTACGGAAACCCTGCATGACCTTCATCCAAAGCAATCTCCACAACCTGCTGGCCGTCGCCTGGTTTGCGCTGTGCTGGGGCGGCTACACCCGCTACGCCACCTGGAAGGGGCGCGACACTGCGTGCCTGGCCAGCGTCCTGCATCTCTACCGGGAAGATTGGATGCGTCGCATGCTGCTGCGCGACAACCGCATCGCCGACGCCAGCGTGATCGGCAACCTGGAGCGCAACGCGTCTTTTTTTGCCTCGAGCACTCTGATCATCCTGGCAGGCATCCTCACCGTGCTCGGCGCCTCCGATCGTGCGCTGTCGCTGTTAGCCGACCTGCCGCTGGTGCAGCAGGCCTCGCAGGGGATGTCGGAGATCAAGCTGCTGTGCCTGGCGCTGGTGTTCGTCTATGCCTTCTTCACCTTCAGCTGGTGCATGCGCCAATACAATTTCGCTGCGGTGCTGGTGGGGTCGGCGCCGATGATTGGTGAGCGGCAGGTCAGCGAGCTTGAGCGCAAGGCCTTCGCCTCGCGGGCGGCGCGGGTACTGTCGCTGGCGGCCAACCAGTTCAACCTTGGATTGCGTTCTTACTATTTCGGCATGGCCATGCTGAGTTGGTTCGTCAGCCCGTGGATGTTCATGCTGCTGAGTATCGGTGTCGTATTCATTCTGTACCGACGGGAGTTCCACTCCCATGTACTGGAAGTGATGGTCTTCACTCCCACCGAAAGTGTGCAGAGTGAAGCGGGCAAGGACACTTCGGTGAATATGAATTGATCAACGCTGACTGAAGCGTTTCATCAGTTAATTGCAGGTACAAAAAAACCCGACGCAAGTCGGGTTTTTCCGTTCAGCATAATTACTGCTTGGCAGGTTCGGCCGGAGCAGTGGAAGGCGCCGGGGTGGAAGGCTGGGCTTCCTCGGCGGCTTTCTGCTGCGCTTCGGCCTGATCTTTGGCGGCTTCGGCGTTTTCCTTGGCGGCCTCGTTCACTTTATCCTGAGCCTCGCCCATCTTCTCCTGGGCTTGCTCGGCATGTTGCTGTGCGTCCTGGGCTTTGTCTTCGCTCGCCTTGTCGCAAGCAGCCAGGCCCATGGCAGCGGCCAGCATCAGAGCAAAAGCAAAAGGTTTACGCATGGGGTGTTTCTCCTTGGTGGAATAACTTACTTGAAACCTTCGAGTCCATCCGCCAGCCATAAGTTCAACGCAGGTTGCAGATATATAACACCCCGTTCTATATCGACTTTTCCCAGGGTTTGTGAAATGTCGAGTCGGCAAGGAGTACGCGGACCATGAGTGAGACGGCCTTGATGGCGATGGCTGGACGTTTTCTTTCAGCGCTAAGGCATTGCCAGGTGTTGCAGATGCGTGTCCATCACGCTGATGCCGAGGGCATGACCCTGATACTGCCCTGGTCGGAAGCGATCGTTGGCAATCCACAGACTGGCGCCGTCCATGGCGGCGTGCTGACCACGCTGATGGACACCACCTGCGGCATGGCCACCCTTTGTGTACTGCCGCAGTTCGAAGTCTGCCCGACCCTGGACCTGCGTATCGACTACATGCATCCTGCGCAGCCTGGCAAGGACATCCATGGCCATGCCCAATGTTATCGCGTCACCCGTGATGTGATCTTCACCCGCGGTACGGCCTATCAGGACGACCCTGCTCAGCCGATCTGTCAGGTGGTCGGCACCTTCATGCGTCTTGGGCAGGAGGCCCGAGGTGGTATCCGTTTCGGCAGCGGCCTCAAGGAGGGCAGGGCATGATTCCCGAGGATGTTCGCAAGCAGCTGATTCAGGCCCATGCCCGCGGCGACTATGCGCCGTTGCTGGCGCTGATTCCCTACGCCGCGCTTATCGGCATCGAATGCGAGCGCCAGGGCGATGACCTGCTGTTCCGCCTGCCGGCCAATCAGGACAACATCGGCAACCCCTTGCTGCCGGCCATCCATGGAGGTGTCATTGCAGGTTTCATGGAGCTTTCGGCGGCGCTCTATTTGTTGATCTTCAGCGAAAGCCTCAGTATTCCCAAGATCATCGACTTCTCCATCGACTACCTGCGCGCCGGGCACTACCGCGACACTTATGCCCAGTGCCAGCTATGGCGCCAAGGCCGTCGAGTGACCAACGTGGCGATCACCGCCTGGCAAGGCGATCGCGACTCGCCCATCGCCACCGCTCGGGCGCATTTCAAGATCGAACCGCATAAGCCCTTGAAATAGTCGGACATGCCCCCATCTGTTGAGCATCTGCCCGGCCATGCGCAATTGCCGTCGGGTGCAATGACCAACAGATCGGAGTTTGAAGACGATGAGTGTGGAGACTCAAAAAGAAACCCTGGGCTTCCAGACCGAGGTCAAGCAACTGCTGCACCTCATGATCCATTCGCTGTACTCGAACAAGGAGATCTTCCTGCGCGAGCTGATCTCCAACGCTTCCGACGCTGCTGACAAACTGCGTTTCGAAGCCCTGGCCAAGCCTGAGCTGCTCGAAGGCGATGCCGATCTGAAGATTCGCGTCAGCTTCGACAAGGACGCTGGCACCGTGACGCTGGAGGATAACGGCATCGGCATGAGCCGCGCCGATGTCATCGCGCACCTGGGCACCATTGCCAAGTCCGGCACTGCCGACTTCATGAAGAACCTCACCGGTGACCAGAAGAAGGATTCGCACCTGATCGGTCAGTTCGGTGTGGGCTTCTACTCTGCCTTCATCGTCGCCGACAAGGTCGATGTCTTCAGCCGTCGTGCCGGCGCACCCGCAGCCGAAGGCGTGCACTGGTCGTCCAAAGGCGAGGGCGACTTCGAAGTCGCCACCATCGACAAGCCGCAGCGCGGCACTCGCATCGTCCTGCACTTGAAGAAGGACGAGCAGGAGTTCGCCGACGGCTGGCGTCTGCGCAACGTGGTCAAGAAGTACTCCGACCACATTGCCCTGCCGATCCAGTTGCCCAAGGAGCATGCTGCTGCCGCCGAAGGCGAAGAACAGCCGGCCGAGGAATGGGAAACCGTCAACCGCGCCAGCGCCCTGTGGACCCGTTCGCGTACCGAGATCAAGGACGAGGAATACCAGGAGTTCTACAAGCACATCGGCCATGACTTCGAGAACCCGCTGGCCTGGAGCCACAACAAGGTCGAAGGCAAGCTTGAGTACAACTCGCTGCTGTACGTACCGGCCCGCGCCCCCTTCGACCTGTACCAGCGCGAAGCGCCGCGCGGCCTGAAACTGTATGTGCAGCGCGTGTTCATCATGGACCAGGCCGAGTCGTTCCTGCCGCTGTACCTGCGCTTCATCAAGGGTGTGGTCGACTCCAACGACCTTTCGCTGAACGTGTCGCGCGAAATCCTGCAGAAAGACCCGATCATCGACTCGATGAAGTCGGCCCTGACCAAGCGTGTATTGGACATGCTGGAGAAGCTGGCCAAGAACGAGCCCGAGCAGTACAAAGGCTTCTGGAAGAACTTCGGCCAGGTGCTGAAGGAAGGCCCGGCAGAAGACTTCGCCAACAAGGAGAAGATCGCAGGTCTGCTGCGCTTTGCCTCCACCCACGACGACAGCGGCGAACAGAGCGTCAGCCTGGCGGACTACCTGGCCCGCGCCAAGGAAGGCCAGGACAAGATCTACTACCTCACCGGTGAGTCGTATGCGCAGGTGAAGAACAGCCCGCACCTGGAAGTCTTCCGCAAGAAAGGCATCGAAGTGCTGCTGCTGACCGATCGCATCGACGAGTGGCTGATGAGCTACCTGAGCGAGTTCGAAGGCAAGGGCTTCGTTGACGTCGCTCGTGGCGACCTGGACCTGGGCAAGCTGGATTCCGAAGAGGACAAGAAGGCCCAGGAAGAAGTCGCCAAGGACAAGGAAGGGCTGGTCGAGCGTCTGAAGAGTGCGCTAGGTGACAGCGTGGCTGAAGTCCGCGTTTCCCACCGCCTGACCGACTCGCCGGCGATCCTGGCCATTGGCGAGCAGGACCTGGGCTTGCAGATGCGCCAGATCCTCGAGGCCAGCGGGCAGAAGGTGCCGGATTCCAAGCCGATCTTCGAGTTCAACCCGACTCACCCGCTGATCGAGAAGCTCGACAACGAGCAGAGCGAGGACCGCTTCTCGGAGCTGTCGCACATCCTGTTCGACCAGGCGGCCTTGGCTGCCGGTGACAGCCTGAAGGATCCAGCGGCCTATGTACGTCGCTTGAACAAGCTGCTGGTCGAGCTGTCTGCCTGAGTTCGAGCTTCATGAAAAAACCCGCTTCGGCGGGTTTTTTTGTGCCCGTTCACACTTATCAATTGCAGGCTCGCTTTTTTCTAATGTGACCTTTCTGGCAATCATGAAGATCGTCCGCATCGGCTAGCCTTTTGCACCGGGGTCCGTACACACTAGGGTCGTGATACCGAACAGTTCCAGGTTCAGGAGGAGTTTGATGAGCAAGGTAATCGTCGAGTCGCTGGTCTATCACGTTTCCGGCAAGGGCTATGAAAGCCGTCTGGTTTATGAGCCGGGGGCGCTGGGGCGGCCGGGGCTGGTGATGGCGCCGAATTGGATGGGCATCGGTGAAGGCGCCGAGCGAATCGCCAAGGAAGTGGCCGAGAAGGGCTATGTGGTGCTGATCGCTGATCTGTACGGCCAGGGCGTGCGTCCGTCGAACGCCGATGAGGCGGGTGCGGCGATGATGCCGTTGAAGAATGACCGGGCCGAGCTGCGCAAGCGCATGCAGGAGGCCCTGGCGCAACTGCTCGGGCAGTCCAAGGCGCTGTTGGCGCCGGGCAAGGTCGGTACTTTCGGTTTCTGCTTCGGTGGCTGCTGCGCCCTGGAGCTGGCGCGTACTGGCGCCGACCTGAAGGCGGCGGTGTCGTTCCACGGCACCCTGGACACGCCGAACCCTGAAGACGCCAAGCGCATCAAGGGCTCGGTGCTGGTGCTCCACGGTGCTTCCGACCCGCTGGTGCCCCGAGAGCAATTGCCGGCGTTCGAGGCTGAAATGAACGCGGCCAAGGTCGATTGGCAACTGTTGAGCTATGGCGGCGCGGTGCATTCGTTTACCGACCCGAATGCCAACGTGCCGGGCAAGATGCAGTACGACCGTCGTACCTCGGAGCGGGCCTTCCGCGCGATGCACAATCTGCTGGAAGAAGTGTTTACACACTGACAGCGTATTGGGGCTGCTATGCAGCCCTTCGCGGGCAAGCCCGCTCCCACGGGTGCGGCGCTGCTTGTCAGGGTTGCTCCATCCTTGTGGGGGCTTGCCCGCGAACGGCCGCAAAGCGGCTCAACCTATCGAGGTAGCTCGATCCGGGAGGTCTCCCCCGGCACCTGTGGCCAGTCACCTGCCGCCCAGCGTGCCCGGGCCTGTTCGATCAGCTGCGGATCGCTGGCAACGAAGTTCCAGTTCATCCGCCGAGGTCCGTCCAGCGGTGCGCCGCCTATCAGCACCAGCTGGCACTCGCCTTCGGCATACAGCTCCACTTCTTCGCCCTCCGGCAACACGACCAGGCTGCACGCCTCCACCTCCTTACCATTGAGCACCAGCTCGCCATCGAGCAGGTACAGTGCCCGTTGTGCGTGCTCGTTCGGCACGATCAACGAGGTTGCCGCCTGCATCTGCACCTGGGCGTAGAGGGTAGGAGAGAGCACCGGTACTGGCGACTCCAGACAGAATCCGGTGCCGGCGATCAGGCGGATGCGTACCCCGAGGTTGTCACTTACCGGCAAGCTGCTTGCGGGGTGGTGGCTGTAGCTGGGATCGCCCTGTTCGTGGGTCTTGGGTGATGCCAGCCAGACCTGCAGGCCGTGCAGTCGCGAGCCTTTGGCGAAGGCTTGTGCCGGCGTACGCTCTACATGGGCCACGCCGCGCCCGGCAGTCATCCAGCTGACGTCACCGGGTAGCACGCGCTGGTCGGAGCCCAGGCTGTCCTTGTGCAGGATCTCGCCTTCGAACAGGTAGGTCAGGGTCGACAAGCCGATATGCGGGTGCTGGCGGATGTCCATGCCGCTGCCGGGGACAAAGTCAGTATCCAGCATGTGGTCGAAGAATACGAAGGGGCCGACGCTGCGGCACTGAGCCGAGGGTAGCGGGCGCAGGATCGGTTGGCCCTCCACCGATTCGGCGCGTGGGCGGATGATCAGGGGGCTGCTCATGGTCGGGCTCCGGACGGGCAGGGGGTGCGCCTAGCATAGCGGGTCGCGGCGGCGTGCTGAACCGTCTTGCAGGCGCGCGGGTCTACCCTGTTCCTGACTGGAACAAGGAAGCTGCTCCATGATTGCCAGAGTGCTGGCCTGCATTGTGTTATCCGGGTGCCTGTGCCAGGCGGCGCAAGCGCGCGACTATCGCTACAGTGACGCCCATCTGCATTACGTCGACTTCTTCCAGGAAACCGAAGGCATGCCTGCACTGCTGAAAGCCATGGATGAAGCCGGCGTCGAGCACACGATGATTTCCGGTATTCCGGTGGCGAAGAAATGGCATGAGGATGAACCCAAGCGCCCACGCTATTACGCGGGTGACGACGCTGATGCCTACTGGTTCAGTGCTACCGATATCCATGTAGTGGCAGCGGTGCAGAAGTTGCCGGCCGAGCAGCAGAAACGCTTTCATCCGTTCCTGTCGGGTTTCAACCCGGTGGACAAGAACGCGGTCAGCCACATCGAGCGGATGCTCGAATTGCACCCAGGGTTCTGGCAGGGCATCGGTGAGGTGTTCACCCGGCATGATGACCTCACGGCGCTGACCAGCGGTGACACGCCGCGGGCCAACAACGAAGCAATGGCGCGCATTTACCATCTGGCGGCCGAGCGAGACTTGCCGGTGCTGGTGCATTCGAACATCACCTCCAAGCGCGAGCGTAACCCGCTGTACCTGGCGGAGATCGAAGAGCCGCTGCGCAATCACCCGCATACGCGTTTCATCTGGGCCCATGCCGGTACCAGCATGGAGATTCATCGTCACCAGACGCAGATGGACTTCATCCTGCCAACGCTGGAGCGCATGCTCGAGGCTTATCCGAACCTGTATATCGACCTCTCGTGGAGTGTGCTGCGGCCTTACCTGCTGGATGAGCGAGGCGCCCCGCGCAAGGCGTGGCTGGCGTTGGTCGAGCGCTTCCCGGAGCGGTTCATGCTGGGTTCGGATGTGGTCGGCAAGTTCGGCAGTGTCGGTGAGCAGATGCACGGATTCGAGCCGTTTCTGGACGCGTTGCCTGAGGCGGTTGCGCGCAAGGTGGCGCGGGATAATTTCCTTGCGGTACTGCCCAAGCAGCGTTGAGCTACCGGCTTTTTCGCGGGCAACACAAATGAAAACGCCCCGAATCAGTCGGGGCGTTTTTGTTGTCGCAGCAGCGTCTTACTTGCCAGTCCAGCGCTTGAGCACCAGGGTGGCATTGGTGCCGCCGAAGCCGAAGCTGTTGCTCATGACCGTATCGATCTTGGCGTTTTCTTCGGTTTTACGCAGTACCGGCAGGTCAGCGACCTCTGGGTCCAGTTCGTCGATGTTGGCGGAGCCGGCGATGAAGTTGTTTTCCATCATCAGCAGGCAGTAGATCGCTTCGTGCACGCCAGCGGCGCCCAGCGAGTGGCCAGACAGGCTCTTGGTCGAGCTGATCTTGGGTGCCTTGTCGCCGAACACTTCGCGCACGCCTTTCATTTCAGCGACGTCGCCGACCGGCGTCGAGGTGCCGTGGGTGTTCAGGTAGTCGATCGGGGTGTCGACGGTGGACAGCGCCTGCTGCATGCAGCGGATCGCGCCTTCGCCGCTTGGAGCGACCATGTCGTAACCATCGGAAGTCGCGCCGTAGCCGACGATTTCGGCGTAGATCTTGGCGCCACGGGCCAGAGCGTGCTCCAGCTCCTCGACCACCACCATGCCGCCACCGCCGGCGATGACGAAGCCATCACGGTCGGCGTCGTAGGCGCGCGAGGCCAGCTCAGGGGTTTCGTTGCGCTTGGTCGACAGGGCGCCCATGGCATCGAACAGGAACGACTGGCTCCAGTGCTCTTCTTCACCGCCGCCGGCGAAGACGATGTCCTGCTTGCCCCACTGGATCTGCTCCAGCGCGGTGCCGATGCAGTGTGCGGAGGTGGCGCAGGCCGACGAGATCGAGTAGTTGATGCCCTTGATCTTGAACGGGGTGGCCAGGCACGCCGATACGGTGCTGCCCATGGTGCGGGTGACACGGTATGGGCCGACACGCTTGACGCCTTTCTCGCGCAGGGTGTCCAGTGCTTCCATCTGGTTCAGGGTCGAAGCGCCGCCGGAACCTGCAACCAGGCCGGTGCGCGGGTTGGACACCTGCTCTTCGGTCAGGCCTGCGTCCTTTATCGCGTCTTGCATCGCCAGGTAGGCGTAGGCGGCGGCGTGACCGACGAAGCGATAGACCTTGCGGTCGATCAGCTCCTCCAGGTTCAGGTCGATGGAGCCGGAAACCTGGCTACGCAGCCCCATTTCCTTGTATTCCGGGTTGTAACGGATACCCGGACGGCTGTTGCGCAGGTTTTCGGTGACGGTAGCTTTGTCATTGCCCAGGCACGAAACGATGCCCAGACCAGTGATAACGACGCGGCGCATGCGAATAACCCTTAGAAATTGTCAGTGGAGGTGAACACGCCGACCCGCAGGCCTTCGGCGGTGTAGATCTCGCGACCGTCGACGCTGACCGAGCCATCGGCGATGGCCATGTTCAGCTTGCCCTTCAGGACGCGCTTGATGTGGATGTTATAGGTGACTTTCTTGGCGGTAGGCAGCACCTGGCCGAAGAACTTCACTTCGCCCGAACCCAGTGCGCGACCGCGGCCCGGCAGGCCCTGCCAGCCGAGGAAAAAGCCAACCAGCTGCCACATGGCGTCAAGGCCCAGGCAGCCCGGCATCACCGGATCGCCTTCGAAGTGGCAGGCGAAGAACCACAGGTCTGGAGTGATATCCAGCTCGGCGACCAATTCACCTTTGCCGAACTTGCCGCCTTCCTCACTGATGTGGGTGATGCGGTCTACCATCAGCATGTTCGGGGCGGGCAGTTGCGCATTACCGGGGCCGAACAGCTCACCGCGACTGCAGCGCAGCAGGTCTTCCCGAGTAAAGGCGTGTTGTTTGGTCATGCGAGCTCCTCAATAACCCCCTGTGGCAGGGGATGAATCTTCCCGGCCGACCCAAAATCCTACGGATTCCAGGGCAGCAGCCTACAGGTAGACTATTGCGTTGTGGTGAAAGTCACAGCGCACCTGGCAAAAGAAGTACAGGTGTGCACTGAAAGTTTTATTCTCAAGGCCAACGACGGCCCTGTCCAGTCTTTAAGACTGCCGCACTTTATCATTAATCGCCAGTCGCGGCTGTCCGCCCGGGCAACCAGCGCTGCAGAATACGTTGCAGATCGGTGCGTTTGAACGGTTTGCTCAGGTAATCGTTCATTCCTGCCGCCAGGCAGCGTTCACGATCGCCCTGCAGGGCATTGGCGGTCAAGGCGATGATCGGCAGTTGTGCGCCGTGCTGGCGGATGCGGCGTGTGGCTTCGTAGCCGTCCATCTGCGGCAGGCGACAATCCATGAGGATTGCCGCAAAACTTTGCTGGCCCGCCATTTCCACCGCCTGCGCGCCGTCCAGTGCCACGCTGACCTCGAAGCCCAGACTGCGCAGCATGGCTTCGATGACGCTCTGATTGACCGGGTTGTCTTCCACCAGCAGGATCCGCTGGCCTTCGCCACCCGGCAGTGCGTCATGCTCGTGACCGAGCAGGCGCGCTGCTGGCTTGCTCGACAGCATCAGAGGGACTTCCAGGGTGAAGGTCGAACCCATGCCCTCGCGGCTTTCGCCGCGCAACTTGCCGCCCATGCGCTCGGCCAGGGTACGGGCGATGGACAAGCCCAACCCGGTGCCGCCGTAACGCCTTGAAATAGAACTGTCGGCTTGCTGGAAGGCGACGAACATCGTTTCCAGGCGATCGCTGTCGATTCCTATGCCGGTATCGCGCACCGCGCAGGTCAGCCAGAGCAGTTGGCGGTCGAGCATTTGCCAGCGGCTCTCGATCTCCACTTCGCCGCGCTCGGTGAACTTCAGCGCGTTGCCCACCAGGTTCAACAGGATCTGCCGAATGCGTGTCGGATCGCCGATCACCTGCAGGCGGTCCATGCCTGGCGGCAGGTGCAGGCGCAGGGCCAGGTTGCGCTGTTGGGCGCTGTGCTGGAACGACTGCACGCTGCTGGCAATCAGCTCGCCAAGGTTGAAATCGATGTGCTCCAGTTCCAGGCTGGTGCGTTCGATTCGCGAGAAGTCGAGGATGTCGTTGATCACCTTGAGCAGGTGGCCGGTGGACTCGCTGGCCACCGCCGTGTATTCGGCCTGCTCGTCGGTCAGTGTAGTGGTTTCCAGCAGCTGTAGCATGCCGAGTACGCCGTTCATCGGGGTCCGCAGCTCGTGGCTCATCATCGCCAGGAAGTCCGACTTGGCGCGGTTGGCCTGCTCGGCCTCTTCACGAGCCTGAGTCAACTGGGCGATGGCCTGTTTCTGCTCGTGGCTGGCCTGGTCGAGGGCGCTGGCAAGGTTGTTGATGTGCCGTGCCAGGTGACCCAGTTCGCTGTCGTCGACCACCGGCAATGGCGCGTTGAATTCACCCTGCTGGATGGCTTCGACCGCATGGCCCATGTCACTGATCGGCTTGGACAGGCTTCTGGCCAGGCGCCGGGCGAGGAGGAAGGTAAACAGCAAGGCGAACAGGGCGAGAATGCCGGCCTTGATCACGATCTCCTGCTGGCGTTCGCTGAAGGCGTCGTCGGACATGCCGACGATCACTCGCCCCAGGTAATCGTCGCCAATGCTGGGTGGCGTCTTGCCTTCCTGCAGGAAGTCGTTGTCCAGGCGGATCTGTTGCAGGCGAATGGGCGCCTGGAACACTTCGACGCGCTGGGCGCGGTTGATGCTTTCACCCGACTGCTCGACGTAGACCAGGATGTGGTTGCGGCTGTCCTGCACCTCGAGGAAACGCACGTGCGGGATGCTCAGGGTCGCCCGCATCAAGCTTTCGAGCACCTCGTTGTTGCCTGAGATCACCCCGTATTCGGAGGCTGGCGCCAGTTGGTTGGCGATCAGTTGACCGGTGTGGTTGAGCTCCTGCCGCAAGTCCTGGATACGCACGAAGGTGAAGAAGCTGATCAGCAGCAGGGTCAGCAGCAGCGCGGGGCCCAGGCTGATGATCTGGGTGCGTGTGTGGATATCCCAACTCAGGCGCTTGGTCATGGGGTGGATTCTCCTTCGGCCAGGGCCAGGGCGGCGGCGTTCGGATCGATGGGTTCCAGGCCCAGGGCGCGGGCTACCTGCTGGTTGCCGCTGACCCCGTAGTGTTTGGGGTAGAGGCTGCGGGGCCAGTGTGTCGGCGGCTGGTCGAGCAAGTCGTCGAGCACCGCCAGCCAGTCGTTCTGATCGCTGTAGGTGCTGGCAAGGGCGCCAGCGCGAACGAAGCCGGCGTTGGGGCCAATCAGCGCCATCTGTCGGCCATAGCTGCTGAGCAGGACGTTCTTGGCGGTCTTGGAGTTGTACAGGTCGGGGTCGTCGATTCCCAACAGGACGTCGCTGCTGCCCAGCAGGTGCTGCAGCGGGCGACTGTCACGCAGGTCGGCCCAGTCCTGGGCGACGATCTCCAGGCCCAGGCCACGCGCAGCCTGGCGCAATTCGTCGATCAGAAAGCGGCTGCCGGGGCCGTACAGTACGCCAATGCGTCGCGCTTGCGGCATCAGGTAGCGGGTCAGGCGCAGTTGCCGTGGTAGCGGCGGGTCGCTCCACAGCAGGCTCAGGTAGGAGGGGCGCGACTTTCCCAGGCGCTGCTCGGCCTGAACGCGACTGACCCGCATGGCCAGCGCCGCGGGACCTGCGGTTTCGCCCATGCGCCAGTCGAGTGCGGCGTTGTCCAGCAGGATCAGTCGGGTCTCGGGTTTGACCAACGCTGGGCGGGGCAGTTGCGCCACGGTCTGGAACCGCACATGGTCGTGAGGGCGGCGGGCCTCCAGTGCGGCAACGAAACTGCGCACACCGGGCTGGTCTTCGGCACCCACCAGCAGAATTTCGCTGGCCGAAAGCGCGCCCATCGGCCACAGGCACAGCAGCAGCAGGCGCAACAGGCGCAACATCAGAACTCCAGCTCCGCGCTGAAACTCAGGCGGTGGCGGCTGTCGTAGCGGTTCTGCTCGACGGTGGTGGGCTGGTCATCCAGGCGTTGCTGCCACAGCGCCGCCAGCTCCAGCGAGCTGCCATACACCCGCAGGCGCTTGGCCACGCGCAGGTCGACACGCTCGTAGCGATACTGGTTGAGGGCGTCGTCGCCATAATAGAAGAGGGCACTCGACCATCCCTGGCCCCAGTCGCGCATCCACCCGGCCGAGCCACTGTTGCGAGCGCTGAGGCGGCGGTCGTCGGGGTTGCTGGCCCAGGCGTCGACGTAGGCATAGGTCAGGCGCAGGCGGTCGCGCATGCCCAGGCGCCAGTCCAGTTGCGTCTCGGTGCCGCTGAAGCTGGCCTTGTTGGCGTTGCTGGCGATGTACTGGTTGTTTTTCAGTGGCTCGCTGATCATCCCGGTGATTTCGTCGTAGAACAGCTTGACGTCCAGGCTCAGGTCGAGGTCGGCGAAGTAGCCGTTGTAGCCCAACTCGCGTGAACGCATGCGCTCCTGGTCGAGGTTGCCCGGGCCACGGGTCTTGACGAAGTATTCACCATTGTGCAAACCCAGCACGTTGGGCGTGAGGTTCTTGACCGTGTAGCTCCAGTTGACGTTGTTCTCGAACATGTCAGGCGAACGTACGGCCTCGGAGTACACCGCGCGCAGGCCGTGGCGCGGGGTGATCAGGTAGTTGACCGCCACGCGCGGGGTCAACGAGCTGCCGGACAGCTCGCTGTCCTCGAACATGGCCCCACCCTGGAGGATCCAGTGTTCGTCGGCGCGCCATTCGAGCTGCCCGAACAGGCGCCAGGTGCGGTCGTCGAGGCTGCCGTTGAAGTAGGTCTGCGAGTCGGCGCGGTCATAGCGGTAGTTGAAGCCGCTGAGCAGGCGCAGGGTGTCGGTGAGGCTGAGGGTATCCTGGATTTCCAGGTCGTAGCGGGTTTCGCGGGTGCTCTGGTCGACATCACCGCAGACCTCACGGTTACCGCCGCTGTCCCATTGACTCTTGATCTGGTTGCGCAAGCCCTGCAGCACTGGGTCGCTGTTGTTGGGCGGATTGTTGGCGTTGCGCGCGACCTGTTCGGCGTAGTCCGGGTTGAGCTGCCACAGCCGGGTCAGCTCGGGGCTGAAGGCCAGCGTCGCATCGCAGGCACGCCATACTTGCTGGCGGTCGAACTGTTGCGCCGAGCCCTGTACGTACAGGCTGTGTTCGGGGCTGAAATCGATGTTCCAGCGCACTGAGCCTGCGTAATCCTTGGCGTTGAGGTCGGCGTTGTCGCCGCGCCCGGTGACGAAGGGGAACACCGGGGTATAGGTGTAGGGGCGTTGGTTGCTGCCTTCCTTGGCCGCCAGTTGCCATTCGAGCGTCTGGTCGGGCGCCAGGGTGTGGCTGGCGCTGAGGTTGAAGCGCGTCAGCCGACGGCTGTCGCGGTAGTCCTGGCCGTATTGGTTCTTGTCGAAGCCATCGTCCTGCATGCCGGACATCGACAGGCGCAGATCGCCGCCTTCCCAGCCGAGGCCCTGGCTGGCGTAGAAATCATTGATGCCATCCTGGCCCTGGGTGATCTTCAGTCGCGTGCCGTGGCTGTCGGCGGGGCTGCGGGTGAGGATGTTGACCACGGCCATCAGGGCGTTGGCACCATAGCTGACGGTATTGGGGCCGCGGAACACTTCGATGCGTTCGATATCCTCGATCGCCAGCGGGATATCGCTCCAGTCCACGGTGGCGAGGCCTGCTCGATACACCGAACGGCCGTCGATCAGCACCTGCATGCGCCGGGCGTCGTTGACGTTACTGCCGTGGTAGTTGACGGTCGGCTGGTTACCGGCGCCGTAGCCGATCATCATGCCGGGCACCAGGCGCAGCAGCTCGGGGATGTCTCGTGCACCGCTGGCGCGGATCAGTTCGCTGTCGAGCACGGTCATGCTGCCGGGCACTGCCGCCGGGGATTGTTTCAGGCGTGTGGCGGTCAGAACCTGCGGCAGGTTCTGGTTGTCGATGAACAGGTCATCGGCCATGGCCGAACCACCGAGCAGGACGGTCAGCAAGAGCAGGCGAGGGGCAGGAGGCGTGCCTGGGAACACGTGACGGCCTTGTTTGCGGGATAAACCAGGCATGGTAACCGACCGTGGGGGTTTTTCCAGTGATCTGCGCTGGATTTGCCGCCCTCTTCTCGGATGAATCCCCTCTTGCGGGGCATACGTTCGTGCGCCATGCCGGCGGGTTTACCCGTGAAGAGGCCGGTGCTGACACTGGTTCTGTCGCAGACGAGCCGTATAATGCCCCCGTCGCCACTCAACTTAATGGCTTTAACGGATTGAATATGACTGAACAGCAACCTGTTGCAGTTCTGGGAGGCGGGAGCTTCGGCACCGCCGTGGCGAACCTGCTGGCGGAAAACGGCAATCCAGTACGTCAATGGATGCGCGATCCCGAGCAGGCCGAGGCCATGCGCACCAACCGCGAGAATCCTCGCTATCTCAAAGGCATTCGCCTGCATGACGCTGTCGAGCCGGTCAATGACCTGCTGGCGACCCTGCAATCGAGCGACCTGGTCTTCGTTGCGCTACCGTCGAGCGCCTTGCGCAGCGTACTGGCGCCGCATGCCGAGTTGCTGCGCGGCAAGTGCCTGGTCAGCCTGACCAAGGGTATCGAGGCGCAGACATTCAAGCTGATGAGCCAGATTCTCGAAGAGATCGCCCCCCAGGCGCGTATCGGCGTACTGTCCGGGCCGAACCTGGCCCGTGAGATCGCCGAGCATGCGTTGACCGCTACTGTGGTTGCCAGTGAGGACGAGGCGCTGTGCCAGCGCGTGCAGGATGTCTTGCACGGGCGTACCTTCCGCGTCTATGCCAGCGCCGACCGATTCGGTGTGGAGCTTGGGGGCGCGCTGAAGAACGTCTACGCGATCATCGCCGGCATGGCCGTGGCGCTGGAGATGGGCGAGAACACCAAGAGCATGCTGATCACCCGGGCGCTGGCCGAGATGACCCGTTTCGCCGTGAGCCAGGGCGCCAACCCCATGACCTTCCTGGGTCTGGCAGGGGTGGGCGACCTGATCGTCACCTGCTCCTCGCCCAAGAGCCGCAACTACCAGGTCGGGCACGCCCTGGGGCAGGGGTTGAGCCTGGAAGAGGCGGTCAGCCGCCTGGGCGAAGTGGCCGAAGGGGTGAACACCTTGAAAGTACTCAAGGCCAAGGCCCAGGAAGTGCAGGTCTACATGCCGTTGGTGGCCGGGCTGCACGCGATCCTGTTCGAAGGGCGAACCCTGGCCCAGGTGATCGAGCACCTGATGCGGGCCGAGCCCAAGACCGACGTCGATTTCATTTCCACCAGCGGTTTCAACTGAGCCTTAAGCGGCCTCTAATCAGAGCAAGGAGCGACACATGAACGATACGCCTGAGCGCGCCCAGCGCGAGTCGATCATCCTGCGGGTGCTGTGGATGCTGGTGTTCCTGGTGGTCTGGCAACTGGCCGAGTTGCTGCTTGGCGGGCTGGTGCTGGTGCAGCTGATCTACCGCCTGGTGTATGGCGCGCCGAGTGCCAGCCTGATGAACTTCGGCGACAGCCTCAGCCAGTACCTGGCGCAGATCGGCCGCTTCGGCACCTTCCACACCGACCAGAAGCCCTGGCCGTTTGCCGACTGGCCGACGCCCCGCGCGCCTGAGGGCGAAGCGCCCCACACAGTGGCTGCGGCGCCGCACCCGGTGCGTGACGAGGAGCCGAAACTGTGAAGCTGTGGATTCTGCGCCACGGCGAAGCGGAGCCGCGGGCCAATACCGATGCCGAGCGTCGTCTCACGGCCCATGGTCGCGAGCAAGTGCTGCACAGTGCTGCACATCTGCTGGGCCAGCCGCTGCAGGCGATCATCGCCAGCCCCTATGTGCGCGCCCAGCAGACCGCCGCCCTGGTGCACGACACCCTTGGCTTTGCCGAACCGGTGCGCACCGTGCCGTGGTTGACCCCCGAGAGCAATGTTCGGCAGGTGATCGGCGAAATCGAGCGGCTGGCGCTGGAACATGTATTGCTGGTCAGCCATCAGCCATTGGTGGGCGCGCTGGTGGGGATGCTGGAGCATGGGCATTTGCAGCAGCCGGCACGGATGAGCACTGCGGACCTGGCAGAACTCGAGGGGGAGTTGTCACCTTTCGGTGTGATGACATTGCTGAGCCCGAGCTTCAACCCCTGAGTTCATCTGCAGCTCCTGCGCTTGCGTGGTGGGAGGCCGATCGCGATGATGCGTTCGGCCATCTTCGTATGCAGCATGGACCTGGTGAGCCTCAGCGATTGAATATTCCCCAGCCCACAGCCGTATCTCCACCGATATTCGTTGCACGCAAGGAAACCCTGTTGCCGTTGGCAACGTCTATCGCATAGCGTCTGCCTGTTCCCGCCGAGTCCGCACTCCACGCCCGATCACCGATGCCTGGGTTGTTGTTGTAGCTAGCGCGCATTGCATCCCATTCTCCAAGCGTAGGTAATGCTCCGCCTCTCTGTGTGGCCAGATCTCGGCACCAATACCACACATTGACTGAGCCCATGCCTTCAATCCGTCTGACATTGGATACGGTCACCGGATAGCTGGCACTGGCACCAGCGGTATCGGTCACGATCACATTGGCCGTCCCGCTGCCATAAGACACCGCTCGCCCAGTGGAAGGGTTGACCTCGATCACGTTGCCGTTGCTCGTCGAGTAGGTGTAGGGCGGTTGGCCGCCGCTGGCGGTGCGCTGCACGAAAGCGTTGGCGGGGGGGTGGGTCACCGGGTTGCTGTTGCGGTGGATCACGCCATTGAGTGTTGCCGTTGAGGTATCGATGGTCAGGGGCGGCGTCAGTGCGTTGATCCGCAGGTTCACGACAGGCGAGGGGACCGCAGCCCCTCCCGAGCCTCGGGTGACCAGGTACTGCACGGTTACCGTTCTGCCAGCATTGGCGTCTACCTGAGTCTTGGGAACAGAAAACGTGAGCCGACTTACGCTGCCGACAGTCTGTGGGGAGCCAGCGATTCCCGCAAAAGTCACCGACACCACATCACCGATGGCCATACCGCCGTAGACCTCGACCAGGACGGGCAGGCCGGTGGACGGGACATCTCCAGGTGGTAGTACATCGCCTGGTGCCAGGGGAATCACCGGTTTTGCAAGGACCAGCTCCTGGACCCTGTGTACAGTCCATACATCGGATTCAGGATTGTCTGCGTAGCGCCCTCGGACTTTGAAATCGTAGGTTTTCACGCTCAAGTTTGTCCGAGTGCTCGTCCAGCTGCCGTTCGCTGCGACAGGCTCGGTACTTATCACGCTAGCGCCATCAAGTACCTCGACCTGCTGGTTGGCTGATGCCTGACCGCTCAACACCAGGCTTGGCGAGGTTGTCGAACTGCCGTTTGGCACCTCTGTTCCCTTGTCGTCTTTTACGGAAACGATAGTGGGCCTGACCACAATGATCTTCTCGAGCGTGTAGAGCGCGTTTGGGAATACTCGGGCCTGCCCCTCGTTACTGGTGGCGTCGAATGCTACCGAAACTGTCGCCGTGAGGCTGGAGGCGCTGCTGAGCTTCTCCAGCTCGGTGCGCGGCAAGACCAGGTCCAGCCCTGCTGTTACCTGTTCAGGGACGACCTCTTCGCCTCGGGCCAGGTAGACCGTATGGGCCGAGCCATTTTCGAGGGTCCCGTCCACACGGATCCACACCCGTTGACCCACCGCTATCAATGGCCATGGTTCAACCTTGACCTGTGCATTGCCGGTGAAATTGTTGAGATCGAGTACCCTGGTGGTCGCGTTGGCCTGGGGAATCACAGGGGCAGGCAAATCGCTTTGCGCCAGGGTTCCCACCGCCAGCAGCATTGGCAAGGATAATCTTGCAGCCTGGCCACTGCGTGCTACTGCGTAGCGGAGGGTGACCGTCTTGCCCTGGCTGGCAGCCACCACGCTGACAGGCGCCTGGAAATCGACATAACCAAAGAGGCTTCCGGGTTGTTGGTCGCTCTGCCAACTGTCCGTAGCAGTGCTCCCGGACCAGTCTGCCGCCAGAGTGTCGCTGGGCAGCATGGCCGGATACTGTGCTCTTACGGTAGCGCCGTTGAGCGCGTCGATGGGGTCGAGCCTGTCGTCCGTTGCCTGCAGTACGGAAGGTGCGGGGTAATCTGTCTCAGCCCTGCGTGTGACCTTGAAAGTCAAAGGCTTCGAGACCAGGCCTTGTGCATGCAGTTGCTGCTCGTCCTCAGCGGTTGACATCGTCGACTCCTCAGGTTTCCAGCGGTTCATGGCGCAGTCTGAACGAGGCAGGAAACGAGTGAAACTGACAGAAATACCAGGTATCGCGCTGGCTCAGCGGGGTGTTGCGTCGCCTTGACCTGATTGCCCTCGCCGATGACCTTTCCGAACGTTGCCGCCAACCGGCAGGTTGCTGACAATGGGCTATCACTCTCCAGTCGGACCAGGCGGTCATGTCGCAGCAGATCTTCTTCGCCCATGCCAACGGTTTTCCTTCGGCCACCTACGGCAAGCTGTTCGCGGCCCTGGCCCCGGACTACCAGGTCTGCCACCTGGAGCAGCACGCCCACGACCCGCGCTTTCCGGTGGATGACAACTGGCAGAACCTGGTCGACGAGCTGCTGCATCATCTGGCGCAGCAGCCGGCCCCGGTCTGGGGCGTCGGTCATTCCCTCGGTGGTGTGCTGCACCTGCATGCCGCCCTGCGCCGACCCGAGCTCTACCGCGGTGTGGTGATGCTCGACTCGCCCGTGCTCACTCGCGCCGACCAATGGCTGATCCGCACTGCCAAACGCTTCGGTTTCATCGACCGCATCACGCCGGCCGGGCGAACCGAAGGACGGCGCGAGGCGTTTCCTGATCGCGACAGCGCGCGCAGTTACTTCGCCAGCAAGGCGCTGTTCCGCCAGTTCGATCCCGATTGCCTCGAAGCCTATCTCGAGCACGGTTTGCAAACAGTGGATGAGGGGGTGCGTTTGCGCTTCGACCCCAGCACCGAAATGCGCATCTACCGCAGCATTCCCCATGTCAGTCCGGCCCCTGCGCGCCAGTTGCAAGTACCGCTGGCCATGGTGCGTGGCGATCGCAGCCGGGTGATCCGCAAGCACCACGCCCTGGCGGTGCGGGCGATGCCACGGGGGGAATATCACAGCGTCCCCGGCGGGCATATGTTTCCGCTGGAGCGGCCCACCGATACTGCCAGTCTGATCAAGGGCCTGTTCGATCGCTGGAGCCAGGCATGAGCGCGCAGGTCGAGGAGATTCGTCTGAGTCTGGGCCATATCGAACTGGCCGCACACCTGTTCGGTCCTGCCGACGGCCTGCCGGTGATCGCTCTGCACGGCTGGCTCGACAATGCCAACAGCTTCGCCCACCTGGCCCCGCGCCTGAAAGGCCTGCGCATTGTCGCGCTCGACCTGGCCGGGCATGGCTACTCACAGCATCGTCCGGCCGGGGCGAGCTACAACCTGGCCGATTATGCCCATGATGTGCTGCGGGTTGCCGAGCAACTGGGCTGGGAGCGCTTTGGCCTGCTCGGGCATTCGCTGGGGGCGATCATCTCGGTGCAGTTGGCTGGCGCACTGCCCGAACGGATCAGCCATCTGGCGTTGATCGATGGCGTCATCCCGCCCACGGTCGCCGAGCAGGATGCCGCCGAGCGCCTGGGCATGGCGCTGCAGGCGCAGTTGCGCCTGGAGGGCAAGCGCAAGTCGGTGTACCCGACCCTGGAGGCGGGGGTGCAGGCGCGAATGAAAGGCATGGTTGCGGTCAGTCGCGAAGCTGCCGAACTGCTGGCCCAGCGTGGGCTCATGCCAGTGCCGGGTGGTTACAGCTGGCGCAGCGACAGCCGTCTGACCTTGCCGTCGCCGGTGCGCCTGAACGAAGCCCAGGCCATGGCGTTCGTACGGCGGGCGAGCTGCCCGGCCTGCCTGGTCGTCGCGGGGGATGGCATGTTGGCGCGCCACACAAGCCTGCTGGAGCAGCTACCCTTCGAGCAGGTGACCTTGCCCGGTGGCCACCACCTGCACTTGAATGACGAGCAGGGCGCGGCCCTTGTCGCAGACTGTTTCAATCGCTTCTTTGGCTTTGCTTGACTTGCACCGGACAAGTGTCGAGGCTTGGCGGGTTGAACAGGGAGACAACCATACATGCCAGACATTCACGATCTTCGCCACGGCGCCCGGCGCCGCAAGGATGGCCGATGAGCGCGCCGTTTTTCCTCCGCAGCGCCATCGCCGCCTGCTTCACACTTGCCAGCCCGCTGTTGTGGGCCGGCAGCCTGCCGGTGCCGGCTGACGCCAAGGTGGTCGACCAGCGCCCTGCCGTTGAGCAGGAACGGGTCTACCCGATGGGACCGATGCGCAAGATCAGCGGCCGCCTGCGGGTCGAGGGCAAGGTCGAAAGCCGTGGCCAGGTCAGTTCGGTCACCTATGAACTGCCGGTGGAGCGCACTGCCCGCGAGGCCTTTACCAGCGCCCGTGAAGAGCTGCAGCGCGACGGTGGTTATCCACTGTTCTGGTGCCAGGGCCGTGACTGCGGCGAGGCCAGCATCTGGGCCAACGATGTGTTCAACAACGCCCGCCTCAATGGCGGCGACGAGCAGCAGGCCTTCATTCTTTTGCGCCGCTCGGCCGAAGAGGCCGACACGCTGGTCGCCCTGTACAGCGCCACCCGCGGCAACCGCCGCGCCTACCTGCATGTCGAAGAGTTCGTCGCTGACAGCCCGCTGGGCGAAGTACTGCCGACGGCCGCCACGGTGCTGCGCGAGATGCGCGATACCGGCAAGCTCGACTACCCTGACCTGAGCGCGCCACAGCCTGCCTGGGTTTCGCTGTTGGCCCGCAGCCTGAACCTGGACAGCACCCTGCGCGCCAGCCTCAGCGGCCAGGCGGCGGAAGCCTGGCGCGAGCAACTGGTCAAGGCCGGTGTACGCAGTGCCCGTCTCGAAGTGGGTACGGCGCCTACCGATGGTCTGCATCTGGAACTGATTCGTTGAACGAGGGCCATCATGGCCAACAATGACCGTCTGCTGATCCAGATTCTGTTGCTGGCGCTGTTGGGCGCCGCCCTGTGGGTCATGGCGCCGTTCATCTCGGCGTTACTCTGGGGGGCGATCCTGGCCTTTGCCAGCTGGCCGCTGATGCGCTTGCTGACGCGTTGGCTGGGCGGGCGCGAAACCCTCGCGGCCAGCATCCTCACGACGGTGTGGATCCTGGTGGTCGCGCTGCCGCTGGTGTGGCTGGGCTTCAACCTGGCCGACCATGTGCGCGACGCCACCAACTTCGTGCGTGACGTACAGGTGGAGGGTTTGCCGGATGCGCCGGACTGGGTGCGTGGCATTCCCTTCATCGGCGAGCGCCTGGTCAACTGGTGGGAGTCCCTCGACCAGCAGGGCGCGGCCTTGATCGCGTCGGCCAAACCGTACTTCGGCCAGGTTGGCAATTGGTTCCTGGCGCGTAGCGCGCAGATCGGCAGCGGCGTGCTGGAACTCACGCTCAGTATCGTCTTCGTGTTCTTCTTCTACCGCGACGGTCCACGCCTGGCCGCGTTCGTGCAGCGCTTGCTGCAGCGCCTGGTCGGCGAGCGTGCCGAGTACTACATCGACCTGGTGGCCGGCACCGTGCAGCGGGTGGTCAACGGCGTAATCGGTACCGCCGCGGCGCAAGGGCTGCTGGCTCTGATCGGCTTTCTCATCGCCGGCGTGCCCGGGGCGATCGTGCTGGGCCTTGTGACCTTCATGCTCAGCCTGATCCCGATGGGCCCGCCACTGGCCTGGATTCCGGCCACCGGCTGGCTGGTGTGGAAGGGCGAGTACGGGATGGCGGTGTTCCTCGGGATATGGGGCACCTTCATCATCAGTGGCGTGGACAACGTGCTCAAACCGTACCTGATCAGCCGCGGTGGGAACCTGCCGCTGGTGATCGTGCTGCTCGGCGTGTTTGGCGGGTTGATCGCGTTTGGCTTCATCGGCTTGTTCATCGGACCGACCTTGCTGGCCGTCGGTTACAGCCTGTTGCTGGACTGGAGCCGGCATTCGGGGCAGGTCAAACCGTAAGCTGTTGCGGTCTCTTCGCGGGCAAGTCCGGGGCGCCGCGAAAAGGCCGCGACAGGCAGTCCGAAACCTGATCTTTACGCATTCTTTATGCCCTGACCCGCCCCCCGATCTCGTCTCTTTACGCCCCTCCCTCCGACAATTCCTCCAAAGCGGCCGACGCCGCAAGACGGGGAGATTCACAGATGAACATGCTCGACGGAGTGTCACTGCTGCTGGCAGTGGCGTTGTCCATTTACCTGCTGGTGGCGCTGCTGCGCGCCGATCGCAGCTAGGGAGCGGCCATGCACAGCTACGACTTCGCATTGCTGCTGGCGTTCCTGGCCCTGGTGCTGCTGCCAGCACCCTGGCTTGGGCGGTTCTACTACAAGGTCATGGAGGGCCAGCGTACCTGGCTGTCGCCGATCCTCGGCCCGGTAGAGCAGGGTTGTTACCGGTTGTCCGGGGTACGCGCCGAACAGGAGCAGAACTGGAAGCAATACACCCTGGCGCTGCTGGCCTTCAACCTGATGGGCTTCCTGGTGCTGTTCGCCGTGCTCCTGCTGCAGGGTTCGTTGCCGCTCAACCCGCAGCATCTGCCGGGCCAGGAATGGTCGCTGGCATTCAACACCGCCGTCAGCTTCATGACCAACACCAACTGGCAGGCCTACAGCGGTGAGGCTTCGCTCAGCTACCTGAGCCAGATGATCGGCCTGACCGTGCAGAACTTCGTCAGCGCTGCCACCGGCCTTGCCGTGCTGGTCGCCCTGTGCCGTGGTATCGGCCGGCGCTCAACCCACAACCTGGGCAACTTCTGGGTCGACATGACCCGTGCCACCCTCTACGGCCTGCTGCCACTGTGCATCGTGCTGGCGTTGCTGCTGGTGTGGCAGGGTGTGCCACAGACCTTCGCCGACTACGCCCACGCCGTCACCCTGCAAGGTGCCGACCAGAGCATCCCGCTGGGCCCTGCCGCCAGCCAGATCGCGATCAAGCAATTGGGCACCAACGGCGGCGGCTTCTTCGGCGTCAACTCGGCGCATCCGTTCGAGAACCCCACGGCCTGGAGCAACCTGTTCGAGGTGGCTTCGATCATTCTGATTCCGGTGGCACTGGTGTTCACTTTCGGCCACTACGTCAAGGACCTGCGCCAGAGCCGCGCGATCCTGGCCTGCATGTTGGGCCTGTTCCTGATCGGCGGTGCGGTCGGCCTGTGGGCCGAGTACCAGCCCAACCCGGCCCTGGACAGCGCTCAGGTGCAGCAAAGCGCGCCGATGGAAGGCAAGGAAAGCCGCTTTGGCACCACCGCTAGCGTGCTGTGGGCCGTGACGACGACCTCCGCCTCCAACGGTTCGGTCAACGCCATGCACGACAGCCTCAATCCGCTTACCAGCATGGTGGCGATGGTCAACATGATGGTTGGCGAGGTGATCTTCGGCGGCGTCGGCTCGGGCCTCTACGGCATGCTGCTGTTCGTGCTGATCGCGGTGTTCCTGGCCGGGTTGATGATCGGTCGCACACCCGAATACCTGGGCAAGAAGTTGCAGGCCCGTGAAGTGCAATTGTTGGTCGCGACACTGCTGGTGATGCCGGTTGGCGTGCTGGTGCTCGGCGCCATCGCCGCCAGCCTGCCGGGGCCTGCAGGCGCGGTGAGCAACCCGGGGGCGCATGGCTTCAGCCAGTTGCTGTATGCCTACACCTCCGGCACCGCCAACAACGGTTCGGCCTTCGGCGGCTTCGGTGCCAACACGGTGTTCCACAACCTGATGATCGGCCTGGCCATGCTGATCGGGCGCTTCGGCTACATCCTGCCGGTGCTGGCCCTTGCAGGCAGCCTGGCTGCCAAGAAAAGCGCGCCGCAGGGCCAGAACAGCTTCCCCACCCATGGCCCGCTGTTCGCCGGCCTGCTGTTGGTGACCATCCTGCTGGTCGGTGGGCTGACCTTCCTGCCGGTGCTGGCCCTGGGGCCGATCGCCGAACAGCTGAGCCTGGGTTTCTGAGGATCCGAACATGAACATGCCCATTTCTGAAGTGAAAGCTACCCGCGCCGTCGACCAGACCCGCTTCGCCGCGCTCTGGCGCACGGCCCTGGTACAGGCCTTCGTCAAGCTCGATCCGCGCCAGCTCAGGCGCTCGCCTGTCATGCTGGTGGTCGCCCTGACGGCTGTGCTGACCACGGTCCTGTGTCTGGTGCCCGGCAGTGGTGTGAGCACCGGCGTGGCGGTGCAGATCGCCCTGTGGCTGTGGTTCACCGTGCTCTTCGCCAACTTTGCCGAAGCCTTGGCGGAAGGCCGGGGCAAGGCCCGTGCCGATAGCCTCAAGGCCGGCAGCCATGGCCTGATGGCCCAGCGCCGCCTGGCCAATGGCAGCTTCGAAACCGTCGCTGCCACCGCATTGCGCAAGGACGATGTGGTGCGCGTGGTGGCCGGTGAGCTGATCCCGGGTGATGGCGAGGTGCTCGAAGGCATCGCCGCCGTCAACGAGGCGGCGATCACCGGCGAGTCGGCGCCGGTGATCCGCGAGTCCGGTGGCGACCGTTCGGCGGTGACCGGCAATACCCGGCTGGTTTCCGACTGGCTGCTGATCCGCATCACCAGCAACCCTGGTGAGTCGACCCTGGACCGCATGATCGCCCTGGTCGAAGGCGCCAAGCGCCAGAAGACCCCCAACGAGATTGCCCTGGATATCCTGCTGATCGGCCTGACCCTGATTTTCCTGATCGTAGTGGTGACCTTGCAGCCGTTCGCCCATTTCGTGGGTGGCAGCCTGCCACTGATCTTCCTCGCCGCGCTGCTGGTGACGCTGATTCCGACGACCATTGGTGGCCTGCTGTCGGCCATCGGTATCGCGGGTATGGATCGCCTGGTGCGCCTTAACGTCATCGCCCGCTCCGGGCGTGCGGTGGAGGCTGCGGGCGACGTGCACACGTTGATGCTCGACAAGACCGGCACCATCACCTTCGGTAACCGCCGCTGCAGCGCCCTGCACGCAGCGCCCGGTGTTACCGCCAAGGAGCTGGGGGAGGGAGCCTTGCTTGCCTCGCTGGCCGACGATACGGCCGAGGGCAAGTCCATCGTCGACTACCTGCGCCAGTTGCACGATTTCGACGAACCCGCTGCCGCGCAGTACAGCGCCATCGCTTTCAGCGCCGAGACGCGTCTTTCGGGTATCGACTTCGGGCAGCGCCACTACCGCAAGGGTGCCGTGGACGCGGTGCTGGCGTTCGTCGGCCTGCAACGCCTGGAAATGCCGGCTTCGTTGGCCCGTGAAGTCGAGCGCATCGCCCAGAGTGGTGGCACACCCTTGCTGGTATGCGTCGACCGCCACCTGCTGGGGGTGATCCACCTCAAGGACGTGGTCAAGCCCGGCATCCGTGAGCGTTTCGCCGAGTTGCGCAAGCTGGGTATCCGCACCGTGATGGTGACCGGTGACAACCCACTGACCGCCGCAGCCATCGCCGCCGAGGCCGGTGTCGATGACGTGCTTGCCGAGGCCACCCCCGAGAAGAAGCTGGCGCGCATTCGCCAGGAGCAGAATGACGGCCGCCTGGTCGCCATGTGCGGCGACGGTGCCAACGATGCTCCGGCCCTGGCCCAGGCGGATGTCGGCATGGCCATGAACGACGGTACCCAGGCGGCGCGCGAGGCGGCCAACATGGTCGACCTGGACAGCGATCCGACCAAGCTGCTGGATGTGGTCCAGGTCGGCAAGGAACTGCTGGTGACCCGTGGTGCACTGACAACGTTCTCCATCGCCAACGACGTGGCCAAGTACTTCGCCATCCTGCCGGCGCTGTTCGCCTCGATCTACCCGCAACTGGGTGTGCTCAACCTGATGCGCCTGACCAGCCCGCAAAGCGCGATCCTTTCGGCGATCGTCTTCAACGCGTTGATCATCATCGTGCTGATCCCCCTGGCCTTGCGCGGCGTGCGCGTGCAGGCGGCAAGTGCCGCGCACCTGCTGCGACGCAACCTGCTGATCTACGGCGTGGGTGGCATCCTGGTGCCGTTCGCCGGGATCAAGCTGATCGACATGCTGCTCACTGCCCTGCACCTGGTCTGAAGGAGAGACGAACATGAGCACCTACGTACGCCCGGCCGTGAGCCTGGTCCTGCTGATGACCCTGGTCACCGGCGCGTTGTACCCGCTGGCGGTGACCGGTATCGCCCAGGTCGCCTTCCCCGATCAGGCCAATGGCAGCCTGGTGCGCGATGAGCAGGGGCAGGTGCGCGGCTCGGCGTTGATCGCCCAGGAGTTCAAGGGCGACGGCTGGTTCCAGTCGCGTCCTTCGGCCGGCGCCTTCGCTACCGTCTCCAGCAGCGCGAGTAACCTGGCGCCAAGCAACCCGGCGCTGGCCGAGCGGGTCAAGACCGATGCGAGCGCGCTCTACCAGCCTGAGCTGGGGCCGGTGCCGCAGGCCCTGCTGACCACCTCCGGCAGCGGGCTCGACCCGCAGTTGCCGCCGGAGGCGATCGCCTACCAGCTGCCGCGTGTGGCGGCGGCCCGGCAGATCCCTATCGAGCGCTTGCAAGCGCTGGTGGATGAGGCCACTCTGCGGCCATTGGTCGGCCCGCCCGTGGTCAATGTGCTGGCCTTGAACCAGGCGCTGGAGCGGTTGGCGCCTGTTACTGAACGCTGATATCCAGACCATGTCGCGGCCATCGCGGGGCAAGCCCGCTCCTACAGGTTCACCGGTGTTCACGAGAACGGCGCAGTACCTGTGGGAGCGGGCTTGTCCCGCGATGGCCTGCGAAGCAGGCCCCGGCCCCTTACCAAAGGATCAAGCATGAGTGATTCCGCCCGCGCCGATGCGCTGTTGGCGAGCCTGCCCCGCAACGGTCGCGGCAGGCTTAAAGTATTTCTGGGCGCAGCTCCCGGCGTGGGCAAGACCTTCGCCATGCTCCAGGCCGCCCATGCCCAGCAGCGCCAGGGGGTGAAGGTGCTGGCGGCGGTGGTGGAGACCCATGGTCGTGCTGAAACCGAGGCGCTGCTCGGTGGCTTGGCGCAGCAGCCTCTGCTGCGCAGCGAGTACCGTGGCGTCACCCTCGAAGAAATGGATCTCGACGGCCTGCTCAAGGCTGCACCGCCCCTGGCGTTGGTCGACGAGCTGGCGCATACCAACGCCCCAGGTAGCCGCCACGCCAAGCGCTGGCAGGATGTTCAGGAACTGCTCGCTGCCGGTATCGATGTGTATACCACGGTCAATGTCCAGCACCTGGAAAGCCTCAACGACAAGGTTCGCGACATCACCGGCGTGCAGGTGCGCGAAACCCTGCCCGACTGGGTGCTGCAGGAAGCCTTCGAGCTGGTGCTGATCGACCTGCCGCCCCGTGAACTGCTCGAGCGCTTGCGCGAAGGCAAGGTCTACGTGCCTGAGCAGGCACGGGCGGCGATCGATGCGTTCTTCTCCCAGACCAACCTCACCGCCTTGCGCGAACTGGCCATGCAGACCGCCGCGGCCCAGGTCGATGCCGACCTTGCCCATGGCTACCGCCAGCGCGGCGAGCAGGCGCCGACCTTGCGAGGGCGCCTGCTGGTCGGGGTCGATGGCGATGAGCAGGCCGAGCGCCTGGTGCGCCATGCCAGCCGCGTCGCCCAGCGGCGGCATTTGCCGTGGAGCCTGGTGCATGTCGACAACGGCAGGCTGCGTGACGAGGGCGCGCGTCAGCGCCTGCAGGCTGCGCAGCAGTTGGCCGAGCGCCTGGGTGGCGAAGTCGTGGTACTCAGGGCCGGGGAGGTGGCGCGCACGCTCATCCAGCATGCGCTGGAACGGCGGGCGAGCCTGGTGCTGGTCGGCCAGTCTCGCGATCGCCTGCGCCGTCGCCTGTTCGGTGCGGGCGTCGCCGCACGCTTGCTGCGCGACAGCCGGGGGTTGGAGATCAACGTGCTCGACCGCGACGCTCAACCCGCAGCGACACGGGCGGTGGTCAAGCGCGCCTGGGTCTGGCGCCACTATTGGCTGGCGCTGCTGGCGACCGTACTGGCGGCGGGGCTGGCCTGGGCCGTGTCCAGCGTGCTGGCATTGCCGAACATTTCGCTGGTGTTCCTCGCGGCGGTGCTGCTGGTCGCGGTGCGCAGCAGCCTGGGGCCTGCGCTGGCCTGTGCGGCGCTGTCGTTCCTGACCTATGACTTCCTGTTCATCCCGCCGAACTTCTCGTTCAGCATCCAGCGTGAAGAGGATGTGCTGACCCTGGTGTTCTTCCTGCTCATGGCCGCCCTGACCGGCAACCTCGCCGCTCGCCAGCGCCGTCAGTTGCAGGCGCTGCGCGAAACCCAGGGCGAGACCCGGCAACTGCTCGACCTGTCGCGCCGCCTGACCGTGGCCACGGATCGCCAGGCGGTGTTCAGTGCCGCTGGCCAGCACCTGGACGATTGGCAGGATATCCAGATCTGCCTGCTCGAACGCGATACCGAGGGTTTGTTGCAGGTCGCCAGCGGCGGGCCGCAGGCTTTTACCGACAACGAGCGCGCCGCTGCCGAATGGGCCTGGCAACATGGCCAGGCGGCAGGGCATGGCAGCGATACCTTGCCCCATGGTCGCTGGTGGTGGTGGCCGCTGGCGGTCGACGAGTCTCCCATGGCCTTGCTGGGTGTGCAGCCCGCCGCGGGCGAGCCCTTGAGCGCACAGCGCCGACGCTTGCTGACGGCGCTGGCCGAGCCGCTGGCCCAGGCCCTGGCCCGCGCACGCCTGGCCGAGCAGCTCGAAGCTGCGCGCCTGCATGGCGAAACCGAGCAGTTGCGCAGCGCCTTGCTTGCCTCGGTGTCCCATGACCTGCGCACCCCGCTGACCGCCATGCGCGGCAGCATCGACAGTTTGTTGGCGCTGGGCGATGCGATCCCGCCGGATGATCGTCGTGAGCTGCTCGAAGGCACCCGCAACGAAGCCGAGCGCCTGGATCGTTACATCCAGAACCTGCTCGACATGACCCGACTGGGCCATGGCGGCCTGAAGCTTGCGCGTGACTGGGTGTCGCCCGGCGATATCGTCGGCAGTGCCCTCAACCGCCTGCGCGCGGTGCTTGCACCGCTGCGCGTGGTCACCGAGGTGCCCGCCGAGCTGCCACTGCTGTTCGTGCATGCAGCGCTGATCGAGCAGGCGCTGGTCAACGTCCTGGAGAACGCTGCGCGTTTCTCGCCGACCAATGGTCGCCTGGCGCTGCGGGTGGCGGTGCAGGACGAGCGCCTGTGCTTCTCGGTTGCTGACCAGGGCCCGGGCATCCCGGTGGCCGAGCGCGAGAAGATCTTCGACATGTTCTACACCGCTGCCCGTGGCGACCGCGGCGGGCAGGGCACGGGCCTGGGGCTTGCGATCTGCCAGGGCATGATCGGCGCCCATGGCGGCAGCATCCTGGTCGGCGAGGGCATCGATGGCCAGGGCACCTGCATCACTCTATGCTTGCCATTGCCCCCTCAACCCGACAGCGACAGTGAAGCCCCATGAGCCAAGCCGCCACCCTTCTGGTCATCGACGACGAACCGCAGATCCGCAAGTTCCTGCGCATCAGTCTCGTGTCCCAGGGCTACAAGGTGATCGAGGCTGCGACCGGTGGCGAAGGCCTGGCCCAGGCGGCACTGAGCAAGCCTGACCTTGTGGTGCTCGATCTCGGCTTGCCGGACATGGACGGCCAGCAGGTGCTGCGTGACCTGCGCGAGTGGAGCAGCGTGCCGGTGATGGTGCTCTCGGTGCGTGCCAGCGAGGTGCAGAAGGTCGATGCATTGGATGGCGGCGCCAACGACTACGTGACCAAGCCGTTCGGTATCCAGGAGTTCCTTGCCCGAGTGCGCGCGCTGTTGCGGCACAAGCCCCAGGCGGGCTCCGGGCAAGCGGCCAGTGCCAGCTTCGGTGCGCTGGTGGTCGATTTCGCCTATCGCAAGGTCACCCTCGACGGTGTCGAGGTGGCATTGACGCGCAAGGAGTATGCGCTGCTGGCGCAACTGGCCGGACATCCGGGGCGGGTGATCACCCAGCAGCAGTTGCTCAAGGATATCTGGGGCCCGACCCATGTCGACGACACCCACTACCTGCGTATCGTGGTGGGGCATCTGCGGCACAAGCTGGGTGACGATCCGACCGCCCCGCGGTACATCATCACCGAGGCGGGGGTGGGGTATCGGTTGGTGGCGCCGCCATCGGTTTAAATGTTGCGGGCGATGCATCAGGCCGCAGCCCATCGAGGGATATAAGCCCGGTCAATGGTGGCAGACGTCTTGCACCTTACCCTCTAGATTTCGTCAGGCGTGCTGGAAGCCCTGAATAACGATAACGAGGGACCCGACCATGACCACCGCCACCCAAGCGTCCAACGCCTGGCGCATCTTGTTCCTGCTGTTCCTGGCCAACCTGTTCAATTTCTTCGACCGCACCATCCCCGCGATCATCATCGAGCCGATCCGTCTGGAGTGGCACCTGAGCGACTTCCAGATCGGCCTGATCGGCACGGCCTTCACCTTGGTGTACGCCATCGCCGGCTTGCCGCTGGCGCGGATGGCCGATACCGGTTCGCGCGCCAAGCTGATGGGCTGGGGCCTGGCGGCCTGGAGCGGGTTGACGGCAGTCAACGGCATGGTCGGCAGCTTCTGGAGCTTTCTGCTGGTGCGCATGGGCGTGGGCATCGGCGAGGCCAGCTATGCACCCGCCGCCAACTCGCTGATCGGCGACCTGTTCCCGGCCGAGCGGCGCTCGCGTGCGATGGGCATCTTCATGCTCGGCCTGCCGCTGGGCTTGTTGCTGGCGTTCTTCACCATCGGTGCCATGGTCCAGGCGTTCGACAGCTGGCGCGCGCCGTTCTTCATCGCGGCGGTGCCCGGCCTGCTGCTGGCGCTGTTCATCTTCATGATCCGCGAACCTGCGCGCGGCGCTGCGGAAACCGTGGCCATCTCCCAGGCGCCGGTTGATCGTCCGCTGCGGCGGGTGCTGAGCGTACCCACGTTCGCCTGGCTGGTACTGGCGGGGTTGACCTTCAACTTCGCCTCGTACGCCTGCAACTCGTTCATGGTGCCGATGCTGCAGCGCTACTTCGCCTTGCCCTTGCACGATGCGGCCGTGGCAACGGGGATGATTGTCGGTCTGAGTGGCCTGGTGGGCCTCACGCTGGGTGGCTGGGTGGCCGACAAGGTGCATCAGCGCTTTGCCAATGGACGCCTGTTGTTCGCCGCACTGAGCATGTTGGTGGCCACCCTTGCCACCGCCTGGGCACTGCACGCCGGGCGTATCGAGCTGGGGCTGTTCGTCGCGGTGTTCGGTGTCGGCTGGCTGTTCTCCTACAACTTCTACACCTGCGTGTACACGGCGATCCAGGATGTGGTGCAGCCACGCCTGCGTGCGACTGCCATGGCGTTGTACTTCGCCGGGCTCTACCTGCTCGGCGGTGGCCTGGGCCCGGTGGTGGTCGGCGGGTTGTCGGATCATTTTGCCGTGTCGGCCATGGAGGCGGCGGGGCAGGGGGTGATGAGCGAGGCGTTCAAGGCCCAGGGGCTGCATGACGCGATGTACCTGATCCCGGTGGCGCTGATGTTGACCTTGGTGTTTCTGCTGGCGGCATCGCGGTGCTTTGTGCGCGACGCGCAGAAGATGCGCGAGGGGATGGTGCTCGAAGGCGAGGCAGTGACTGCCCGCGCCGCCGAAGCCTGAGCTCTAGCCGACTTGAGCCTGCTCACTCCTACCAGGGCTGAGCGGGCTCTTGGGTTTTGAACGAGTTAGTCGCTCTTTGTCATTGCACAAAGGCATTAACTGTTCGTCGCCTCCAGAAACGCTGCCTCCAGCAACTGCCGGGTATATGGATGTTGCGGCGCATGGAAGATCTCCTGCGCATCGCCTTGTTCCACCACGTGCCCGTGCTTGATCACCATCAACTGGTGACTCAACGCCTTCACCACCGCGAGGTCATGGCTGATGAACAGGTACGTCAGGTTGTACTTCAACTGCAAGTTGCGCAGCAGTTCCACGACCTGCCGCTGTACGGTCCGGTCCAGCGCCGAGGTTGGCTCGTCCAGCAGGATCAAGGCCGGCTTCAACACCAGCGCCCGGGCGATCGCGATCCGCTGGCGCTGCCCGCCAGAGAACTCGTGTGGATACCGGTGCCGTGTGCGCGGATCCAGCCCCACTTCCTCCAGCGCCGCAATGATTGCGGCTTCCTGCTCGGCGGGGGTGCCGATCTTGTGAATCCGCAAGCCCTCGCCAACGATATCGGCCACGCACATGCGCGGGCTCAGGCTGCCGAACGGGTCCTGGAACACCACCTGCATCTCGCGCCGCAGCGGCCGCACTTCCTGCTGGTTCAGCCCTTCCAGCGACTGTCCGTGGAAGCGAATCCCACCCTGGCTTGCGATCAAGCGCAAGATCGCCAGCCCCAGCGTTGATTTGCCTGATCCGCTCTCGCCGACGATCCCCAGGGTTTGCCCCTGCGGGAGGCTGAAATTGATCCCGTCGACGGCTTTCACATGATCGACAGTGCGACGCAGCAGGCCCTTCTTGATCGGGAACCACACCTTCAGGTCGTTGACCTCCAGCAGCGGTTTGCCGACCGCGTTCGCCGCCGGGCCGCCGCTGGGCTCGGCATTGATTAGCATCTGCGTATAGGGGTGCTGCGGGGTCTTGAACAGCGTCTCGCAGTCGGCCTGCTCGACGATCTTGCCGCACTGCATCACGCACACGCGGTGGGCGATACGCCGCACCAGGTTGAGGTCGTGGCTGATCAGCAGCAGCGCCATGCCCAGGCGTGCCTGCAGGGATTTGAGCAAATCGAGGATCTTGAGCTGCACGGTGACGTCGAGCGCGGTGGTGGGCTCGTCGGCGATCAGCAGTTCGGGTTCGTTGGCCAGGGCCATGGCGATCATCACGCGCTGGCGCTGGCCGCCGGAGAGCTCGTGGGGCAGGGCCTTGAGGCGCTTCTTCGGGTCGGGAATGCCGACCAGTTCGAGCAGCTCCAGGGTGCGGGCGGTGGCCTGCTTGCCGGTGAGGCCTTTGTGCAGCAGGAGGATCTCGTTGATCTGCTTCTCGATGCAATGCAGCGGGTTCAGCGAGGTCATCGGCTCCTGGAAGATCATCGCGATGCGGTTGCCGCGGATGCGCTGCATGGGCTTTTCGCCCAGGTGCAGGAGGTCCTTGCCGCCATAGTGGATGGTGCCGCCGGGGTGGCGGGCGAGCGGGTAGGGCAGCAGGCGCAGGATCGAGTGAGCGGTGACCGATTTGCCCGAGCCGCTCTCGCCGACCAGGGCGAGGGTCTCGCCCTTGCGGATGTCGAAACTGATGCCATCGACCACACGATTGACCTGTTCGCCGGTGACGAACTCCACCGCCAGGTCGCGCACTTCGATCAGGGTGTCTTGGTTCATGTCATTTCCTTGGGTCGAAGGCATCGCGGGCGGACTCGCCGATGAACACCAGCAGGCTCAGCATCACTGCAAGCACGGCGAAGGCGCTGATACCCAGCCATGGGGCCTGCAGGTTGGACTTGCCCTGGGCGACCAGTTCGCCCAGCGACGGGGAGCCGGCAGGCAGACCGAAGCCCAGGAAATCGAGGGCGGTGAGGGTGCCGATGGCGCCGGTGAGGATGAATGGCATGAAGGTCATGGTCGAGATCATGGCATTGGGCAGGATGTGCCGGAACATGATCGGGCCGTTGCGCATGCCCAGTGCGCGTGCGGCGCGCACGTACTCGAGGTTGCGCCCGCGCAGGAATTCGGCGCGCACCACGTCCACCAGGCTCATCCACGAGAACAGCAGCATGATGCCGAGCAACCACCAGAAGTTGGGCTGTACGAAGCTTGCGAGGATGATCAACAGGTAGAGCACCGGCAGGCCCGACCAGATTTCCAGGAAACGCTGGCCAGCCAGGTCCACCCAGCCGCCATAGAAGCCCTGCAGGGCCCCGGCGATGACGCCGACGATGGAGCTGGCGATGGTCAGCGTCAGGGCGAACAGCACCGAGATGCGGAATCCGTAGATCACCCGGGCGAGCACGTCGCGACCCTGATCGTCGGTACCGAGCAGGTTGTCGGTCGAGGGCGGCGCGGGGGCAGGGACCTTCAGGTCGTAGTTGATGCTCTGGTAGCTGAACGGGATCGGCGCCCACAGCACGAAGCTGTCCTTCTTTTCCAGCAGTTCGCGGATATAGGGGCTCTTGTAGTTGGCTTCCAGCGGGAATTCGCCGCCGAAGGTGGTTTCCGGGTAGCGTTTGAACGCCGGGAAATACCACTCGCCGTCGTAGCGCACGGCGATGGGCTTGTCGTTGGCGATCAACTCGGCACCCAGGCTCAGGCCGAATAGGATCAGGAACAGCCACAGCGACCACCAGCCGCGACGGTTGGCCTTGAAGCGCTCGAAGCGCCGGCGGTTCAGGGGAGAGAGGGCCATGTCAGTGCTCCCGGCTGGCGAAGTCGATGCGCGGATCGACCAGGGTATAGGTGAGGTCGCCGATCAGTTTCACCACCAGCCCCAGCAGGGTGAAGATGAACAGGGTGCCGAACACCACCGGGTAGTCGCGGTTGATGGCCGCTTCGAAACTCATCAGGCCCAGGCCGTCGAGGGAGAAAATGACCTCGATCAGCAGGGAACCGGTGAAGAAGATGCCGATGAACGCCGAGGGGAAGCCGGCAATCACCAGCAGCATGGCGTTGCGGAATACATGGCCGTAGAGCACGCGGTTACGGCTCAGGCCCTTGGCCTTGGCGGTGATCACGTACTGCTTGTTGATCTCGTCGAGGAAGCTGTTCTTGGTCAGCAGGGTCATGGTGGCGAAGTTTCCGATCACCAGCGCGGTGATCGGCAGCACCAGGTGCCAGAAGTAGTCCATCACCTTACCGGCAGTGGACAGTTCGTCGAAGTTGTTCGAGGTCAGGCCCCGGAGCGGGAACCAGTCGAAATAGCTGCCACCGGCGAACAGCACGATCAGCAGGATGGCGAAGAGGAACGCGGGGATGGCGTAGCCGACGATGATCGCCGAGCTGGTCCAGACGTCGAAGTGGCTGCCGTGGCGCACTGCCTTGGCAATCCCCAGCGGGATCGACACCAGGTACATGATCAATGTGCTCCACAGCCCCAGCGAAATCGACACGGGCATCTTCTCGGCGATCAGGTCGATGACCTTGGCATCGCGGAAGAAGCTGTCGCCGAAGTCGAGCTGGGCGTAGTTCTTGACCATGATCCACAACCGCTCGGGGGCTGATTTGTCGAAACCGTACATACGTTCGATTTCAGCGACCAGCGCCGGGTCCAGGCCTTGGGCCCCTCGGTAGTTGGAGCCGGCCACCGACACTTCGGCGCCGCCACCGGCGATGCGGCTGGTGGCGCCATCGAAACCCTCGAGCTTGGCGATCATCTGCTCGACTGGGCCGCCGGGGGCGGCCTGGACGATGATGAAGTTGATGATGAGGATGCCGAACAGGGTCGGGATGATCAGCAGCAGGCGGCGCAGAATGTAGGCAAGCATGTCAGTTTGCCTCGTCCACGAGTGGCACGCGTGCTTCGCTGATGGCAGGGGTCACGTCGGGCTTGATCCACCAGGTGTCGATGCCGATATCGTATTTGGGTGACACCTTCGGATGGCCAAGGTGGTTCCAGTAGGCGACGCGCCAGGTCTTGATGTGCCAGTTGGGGATGACGTAGTAACCCCACAGCAGCACACGGTCCAGCGCACGCGTGTGGGCGACCAGGCTCTGGCGCGAGTCGGCGTTGATCAGGTCTTCGACCAGTTGGTCGATGGCCGGGTCACGCAGGCCGATGGTGTTGCGGCTGCCCGAGCGGTCGGCGGCGGCGCTGGTCCAGTATTCGCGTTGTTCGTTGCCCGGCGAGTTGGATTGCGGGAAGCCGCCGACGATCATGTCGAAGTCGCGCGAGCGCAGGCGCGTGATGTATTGCGAGACATCGACGCGGCGGATGGTCAGGTCGATACCCAGGTCGGCCAGGTTGCGCTTGAACGGCAGCAGGATGCGCTCGAACTCGGTCTGTGCCAGGAGAAACTCGATCGACACCGGCTTGCCCTGGGCATCGACCATCTTGTCGTTCTCGATCTTCCAGCCGGCGTCCATCAGCAACTGGTAGGCCTTGCGTTGCTGCTCGCGAATCATGCCACTGCCGTCGGTGACGGGGTTGTGGAACACCTCGGTGAAGACCTGCTCGGGAATCTTGCCGCGCAGCGGTTCGAGGATCTTCAGCTCGTCGGCGGAGGGCAGGCCTGTAGCGGCCATCTCGGAGTTTTCGAAGTAGCTGCCGGTGCGGGTATAGGCGCCGTTGAACAGCTGCTTGTTGGTCCATTCGTAATCGAGCAGCAGGCTCAGGGCCTGGCGCACGCGGATGTCCTGGAACACGGGTTTGCGCAGGTTGAAGATGAAGCCCTGCATGCCGACCGGGTTGCCGTTGGGCAACTCTTCCTTGATCAGGCGCCCGTCGCGCACCGCCGGGACGTTGTAGGCGGTGGCCCAGTTCTTCGCGCTGACTTCCAGGGCATAGTCGAACTGCCCGGCCTTGAGTGCTTCGAGGGCGACGGCGGTGTCGCGGTAGGAGTCGAAGGTCATGGCGTCGAAGTTGAACATGCCGCGGTTGATCGGCAGGTCCTTGGCCCAGTAGTCCTTGACCCGCTCGTAACGGATCGAGCGTCCGGCCTTGACCTCGGCGACCTTGTACGGGCCACTGCCCAAGGGGATCTCGAGGTTGCCGCGGGTGAAGTCGCGGGTCTCGTACCAATGCTTGGGCAGCACCGGCAATTGGCCCAGGATCAGCGGCAGCTCACGGTTGTTGCTGTGCTTGAACTTGAACAAGACACGCAGCGGGTCCTCGACGATCACCTCCGAGACATCACCGTAGTACTGGCGGTACAACGGCGCACCTTGCTGGGTGAGGGCGTTGAAGCTGAACACGACATCTTCGGCGCGCATGGGATGGCCGTCATGGAAGCGTGCTTCAGGTCGCAGGTAGAAGCGTACCCAGCTGTTGTCGGGGGCCTTTTCGATCTTTCCGGCGACCAGCCCGTACTCGGTGAAGGGCTCGTCCTGGCTCTGGCGCATCAGGGTGTCGTAGATGATGCTGATGTTGTCGGCCGATACACCCTTGTTGATGAAGGGGTTGAGGCTGTCGAAACCGCCGAAGCTGGACTGGCGGAAGGTCCCGCCCTTGGGGGCATCGGGATTGACGTAGTCGAAATGCTTGAAGTCGGCGGGGTACTTGGGCGGTTCGTCGTAGAGCGTCAGGGCATGTTGCGGGGCGGCCAGAGCGGGCAGGCTCAGGCAGGCGAGCAACAGGCTGCAGGCCAGGCGCAGGCGAGGCGTCGGCATCATTTGGCTTTCTCCGAAGTCTTGAGCCACCAGCTGTTCAGGCCCAGGGTATAGGGCGGCGTGGTGACGAAGGCGAACCGGTTGCGGTAGGCCAGGCGATGGTTGTCCAGGTACCAGTTGGGAATCATGTAGTAGTGCCACGACAGCACCCGGTCAAGCGCGCGCGCAGCGGCGACCTGGTCATCGCGGGTGCGGGCGGCCATGAGCGTATCGAGCAGGTGATCGACCACAGGGTCCTTGATGCCCGCGTAGTTCTTGCTGCCCTTGACGGTGGCCTGGCTTGAGTGGAAGTACTGCCACTGCTCGAGTCCGGGGCTGAGGGTCTGGTTCAGGGTCATCAGGATCATGTCGAAGTCGAATTGGTCCAGCCGTTGTTTGTACTGGGCTCGGTCTACCGTGCGCAAGCGCGCGTCGATGCCGATGCTGGACAGATTTTCGACATAAGGTTGCAGGATGCGTTCCAGATTCGGGTTTACCAGCAGCAACTCCAGGCGCAACTGGCGGCCTTTTGCATCGACCAGGCGCTGGCCGTCGAGCTTCCAGCCGGCTTCGCCGAGCAGGCCCAGGGCTGTGCGCAAGGTCTGGCGGTCGATGCCGCGCCCGTCGGTCTGGCTGACCTGGTAGGGCTCGGTGAAGAGCTTGGCGGGCAACTGTTCGCGAAACGGTGAGAGCAGCAGCCATTCCTTGCCGGTGGGCAGCCCGCTGGCGGTGAATTCACTGTTGGGGTAGTAGCTGGTCGAGCGACGGTAGGCGCTGCTGAACAGGGCGCGGTTGGTCCACTCGAAATCGAGCATCAGCCCCAGGGCCTGGCGCACCTTCGGGTCGGCGAAGGCCTCGCGTCGGGTGTTCATGAACAGACCCTGGGTCTGGGTCGGAATCCGGTGCGGGATCTGCGCCTTGATCACATCGCCACGGCGGATTGCCGGGAAGTTGTAGCCATTGGCCCAGTTCTTGGCCTGGTGTTCGATGTAGATATCGAACTCGCCAGCCTTGAAGGCTTCGAAGGCCACGGTAGCGTCACGGTAGAACTCGAACTCCACGCGGTTGAAGTTGTACTTGCCGCGGTTGACCGGCAAATCCTTGCCCCAGTAGTTCTTCACCCGGCTGAACACCAGGCGCCGACCGGGCTGCACTTCGGTGATGCGATACGGACCGCTGCCCAGCGGAGGCTCGAAGGTGGTGGCCTTGAAGTCACGGTCTTGCCAGTAGTGCTTGGGCAGCACTGGCATTTCGCCCAGGCGCAGGATCAGCAGCGGGTTGCCGGCGCGCTTGAAGACGAAGCGGATACGCAGAGGCCCCAGAATGTCGACGCGCTGCACTTCCTGCAGGTTGGTGCGGTACAGCGGGTGACCTTCCTTGAGCAGGGTGCGGTAGGAGAAGGCCACGTCGGCCGAGGTGATGGGGTGTCCGTCATGGAAACGCGCCTCGGGACGCAGGTTGAACACCACCCAACTGCGGTCTTCGCTGTATTCCACCGAGCGGGCGATCAGGCCGTAGCTGGAGGTCGGTTCGTCGCCTGAAGGATCGTACTGGCCGGTGCCGACCATCAGGGTCTCGTTCAGCTCGTTGACGCCGTACTGCTGGAAGTTCGGCGTCGAAACAGGGCTGGTGCCCTTGAAAGTGTAGGGGTTGAGCGTGTCGAAGGTGCCGAATGCCATGGCCCGCAAGGTTCCGCCCTTGGGCGCCTGCGGATTGACCCAGTCGAAATGGGTGAAAGTGGCCGGGTACTTGAGCGTGCCGAACTGCGCATAACCGTGGCTTTCGGTCACGGTGGCGGCTGCGGGGAAGCTCAAGGCCAGGCTCAGTGACAGGAGGAGGGGTCTTATCAAGTCTGGGATCCGGTCAAGGCGGCGTTGGGCTTGGTCCGGCGTACAGTAACAGCTTGTCTGGAATGGAAAAAGGGTGGGGCGGGGGCGGTTGTGGGAGCGGGCTCGCCCGCGAAAAGTACACCGCAATGCATGGCGCCTGCTCTGCCGGTGTTCGCGGCGGTTCGCCGCCCTCCCAAGTCCGTGCCTACACAGTCAGCGCGTCAGGTAGACGGTGAGGGTCTGGCCGGGCTTGAGTGCCTGGCCGCTGCGCGGGTTCCAGCGCTTGAGGTGTTTCATCTCGACATTGAAACGTTTGGCAACCAGATAGTACGAGTCGCCCTTGCGCACCTTGTACTGGGTAGAGCGCTGCTTGGCTGCCGCGACACGGTTGGCCGCGGCGCTCGGGGCATTGCCACCGCGCAGGGCCAGGACCTGACCGACCTTCAGGCTGCTGCCCGAGAGACGGTTCCAGCGCTGGATGTCTTTGACCGACACACGGTTGGCCTTGGCGATGGCGCCCAGGTTGTCGCCGCGCTTGACCCGGTAACTGCTGGTCGCGGCCGGTGCCTTGGCTTCGGCGAGGGCAGCCTGGAACACGGCCTTGTTCGGTTGCAGGCTGACCAGTTGCTCGGGCTTGAGATTGGACAGGCTGCTGGTCAGCAGTTGCGCCTTGGCGGTGGGGACGAGCAGTTGCTGCGGGCCATCGACCGTCATGCGTTTCTTGAACGCGGGGTTGAGCTGGATGAGTTCGTCTTCGTCGATGTTGGCGAAGGCGGCGACGCGGGTCAGGTCGAGGCGATCGTTGATGGCGACGGCTTCGAAGTAGGGCTCGTTGGCGATGGGGCTGAGGTTGACGCCATAGGCCTGTGGCGTCAGGACCACCTGCGACAGCGCCAGCAGCTTGGGCACATAGTCGCGGGTTTCCTGGGGCAGCGGCAGGTTCCAGTAGTCGGTCGGCAAGCCGAGGCGCTCGTTGCGCTCGATCGCCCGGCTGACGGTCCCTTCACCGGCGTTGTAGGCGGCCAGGGCAAGCAGCCAGTCGCCATTGAACATGTCGTGCAGGCGGGTCAGATAGTCCAGCGCGGCGTTGGTGGAGGCGGTGATGTCGCGACGGCCGTCGTAGAAGTTGGTCTGGCGCAGGTTGAAGTGGCGCCCGGTGGACGGAATGAATTGCCACATGCCCGCCGCGTGGGCGCGGGAGTAGGCCATCGGGTTGTAGGCGCTTTCAATGGCCGGCAGCAGGGCCAGCTCAAGCGGCATGTCGCGTTCTTCGAGGCGCTCGACGATGTAGTGCAGGTAGAGGCTGCCACGCTCGCCGGCGTTCTCGAGGAAGCTCGGGTTGCTGGCGAACCACAGGCGCTGTTGCTCGATGCGCGGATTGACGTCGATGCCATCTTGCAGGGCAAAGCCCTGGCGCATGCGTTCCCAGACATCCTCGGGGGCTTTCTGCTCGGCCGGCTTGATCATCAGCGGCGCCGGTTTGTGCTTGATCCGGGCCTGGTAGTTGTGCGCGCGAACGCTGTCGGATTCGTCGACCTGACGGGTGCTCTGGCAGCCCACGAGGGTGGCAGCCAAAGCGAGTGCGCTGACCTGGGCCAGGCGCGTCAGGGCGGCGGAATGAGCGGTGCGGCGGCTACGGGAAGACATCGGCGGACACGGTTTTCCGGGCAAAAAATTTCGGCGATTCTAGAAACCGCATCCGGTTGGGTCAACCTTGGATGTCCTCCTGCGATATATCGTGAGGTTATCAGAAGCCGTCTTTCCAAGACCTCAAGGCAGCAAAAACAGCGGGTTGGGATTCGTTTGAATGTCCCTTCCATTCGTCTGCTTTTTGTTTAACGGATGTTTCAGTTGTGCGAAGAAACGGATTGGTCAGCCGCTCCAGGCCGATGGTCGAGGGCAGGGTGATGCGATTGTCGGCACGCAGGCGGGTAACCTCGTTGAAACGCTGGAGAACATCCTGGTTCTCCGGCTCTACGGCCTTGGCAAAACGCAGGTTGCTCAGGGTGTATTCGTGGGCGCAGTACACCTCGGTCGCCTCCGGCAGCTCGGCCAGGCGCTGCAGGGCAGGTTGCATCTGTTCGGGTGTGCCTTCGAACATTCGCCCGCAGCCGGCGGCGAACAGGGTGTCGCCGCTGAACAGCAGCGGGGTCGGATTCTGTGCGCTGTAATAGGCGATGTGGCCGAGGGTGTGGCCAGGTACGGCGAGCACCTCGAAGGTCAAGCCCAGTGCCGTCACGCTGTCGCCGTCGTCCAGGGCCACGTCACGGGCCGGAATGCGTTCGTTGGCCGGCCCGTAGACTTTGGCGCCGGTCGCCTGCTTGAGCTTCTCGACGCCGCCGACATGGTCGTTATGGTGGTGAGTGATGAGGATATCGGTGAGCGTCCAGCCGGCATGGGCCTCGAGCCATTGCAGCACCGGGCCGGCGTCGCCGGGGTCAACCACCGCGCACTGGCGTTTGGCAGTATCCTGTAACAACCAGATGTAGTTGTCGGAGAAAGCGGGAAGGGCATCGATCTGTATCATGGCGCGGATCCGAATCATCTGGCGTGGGACATGAAGGCATCTTAGCCGCGATGGCGTGGCCGGAGAAACCTTCGAGGGAGAATGCAATGACCGACCAAGCCTTTGCCCAGGCCGACCCCGAGTGGTTGGAGCTGATCAGCCTGGCCCGCGACTGGTTCGCCGGGCCCATCGGGCAACTGATGCTCAAGGAAGAAGAGAAACTGCTCGAAGAGGAGCTGGGCCGCTTCTTCGGTGGTTTTCTCGTGCACTATGGGCCGAGCGCCGAGACGCCGCCCAGTGCCCCGCAGGTGCAACGCACGGTACGCCTCGGCGCGCCATTGCCCGGAGTGGAGATCGTCTGCGAGGAACAGGCCTGGCCGCTGTCCGAGCATGCGGCCGATGTGGTGGTGCTGCAGCATGGCCTGGATTTCAGCCTCTCGCCCCACGGTCTGTTGCGCCAGGCTGCCAGCGCAGTACGCCCGGGTGGGCACCTGTTGATCGTTGGCATCAATCCTTGGAGCGCCTGGGGCGCGCGGCACTTTTTCGGCCGTGGAGCGCTACGCAAGGCGCGCTGCATCTCGCCGTCGCGGGTTGGCGACTGGCTCAACCTGCTGGGGTTCGCGCTGGAGAAACGCCGCTTCGGGTGCTATCGTCCGCCGCTTTCCTCCCCTGTCTGGCAACAGCGCCTGGCGGGGTGGGAGCGGATGGCCGGGGGATGGCAGACCGCAGGCGGGGGTGTTTACCTGCTGGTGGCGCGCAAGATGGTAGTAGGCCTGCGACCTCTGCCCATGGAGCGTCGCGAGCCGATGGGCAAGCTGTTGCCCCTGCCGCTGGCCAAGGTCAATCGTCGTCACAGCGAGCCCTGACCACGCCGTCCGCGATCGATAACCTGCAAGCGAACGAAGGCGGTACATGAGCGATAGCGTCGAGATCTACACCGATGGTGCCTGCAAGGGCAATCCTGGCCTGGGTGGCTGGGGCGCCCTGATCGTCTATAAGGGCGTCGAGAAGGAACTGTGGGGCGGCGAGCGCGACACCACCAACAATCGCATGGAGCTCATGGCCGCGATCTGCGCGCTGATGGCGCTCAAGCGCGAATGCGACGTGGTGTTGACCACCGACTCGCAGTACGTGATGAAAGGCATCACCGAATGGATGGGCAACTGGAAGAAACGTGGCTGGAAGACCGCCGCGAAGGAACCGGTGAAGAATGCCGACCTGTGGAAGTTGCTCGATGAACAGGTCAACCGGCACAAGGTGACCTGGAAGTGGGTGCGCGGGCATATCGGGCATCCGGGTAACGAGCGGGCCGATCAGCTGGCTAACCGCGGGGTCGATGAGTTGCGCGCGCAGGGGTGATGCAGCCTCACCTTGAACGCATCCCGCGCGCTGGAAAGTCTGAAACCCGTTTGATGTATACTCGTCCCCTTTCCCAGAAGTCGCTTGGAGCCCCCGCGTGGAGCAGCAGAACACCCGACTGATCGTCCTCGATACCGAAACCACCGGTATGCCGGTCAGCGAAGGCCACCGGATCATCGAGATCGGTTGCGTCGAGGTCATCGGCCGGCGCCTGACCGGGCGCAACTTCCACGTCTACCTGCAGCCGGACCGCGAGAGCGACGAGGGCGCCATTGGCGTTCACGGCATCACCGACGCCTTCCTGCTCGACAAGCCGCGCTTCGCCGATGTCGCCGAAGAATTCTTCGAGTACATCCAGGGCGCGCAACTGGTCATCCACAACGCGGCGTTCGACGTTGGCTTCATCAACAACGAATTTGCCTTGATGGGCCGGCAAGACCGCGCCGACATCTCCCAGCACTGCACCATCCTCGACACCCTGATGATGGCGCGCTCGCGCCATCCGGGCCAGCGCAACAGCCTCGATGCGCTGTGCAAACGCTACGGCATCGACAACTCAGGCCGCGACCTGCACGGCGCGCTGCTCGACTCGGAACTGCTGGCCGACGTCTACCTGGCGATGACCGGTGGCCAGACCAGCCTGTCGCTGGCCGGCCAGGGCGCTGAAGACAACGAAGGGCAGGGCGGCAATGGTAGCGAGATCCGCCGTATCGTCGGGCGTCAGCCGGGGCGGGTGATCATGGCCAGCGAAGAGGAGCTCGAGGCACATTCCGAGCGTCTGGCGGCGATCGCCAAGTCGGCAGGGGCACCGGCAATGTGGCAGGCACTGACCGAAACGCCAGCAGGCTGACACTGCCCATACAGTTGCCCTGAGGCTCGACTACCCTGAAATGGACACGCGTCCTTCGGAGGTAGCAGCCTGATGTACAAGGACCTCAAGTTCCCCATCCTCATCGTCCACCGTGCGATCAAGGCCGACAGTGTCGCCGGTGAGCGCATACGGGGTATCGCCGAGGAGCTCAAGCAGGATGGCTTCGCCATCCTCGCCGCCGCCGACCATGCCGAAGCGCGTCTGGTCGCCGCCACCCACCACGGCCTGGCCTGCATGCTGATCGCCGCCGAAGGCGTCGGTGACAATATCCATCTGCTGCAGAATATGGCCGAGCTGATCCACCTGGCGCGGCTGCGTGCACCGGATCTGCCGATCTTTGCCCTGGGCGAGCAGGTTACCCTGGAAAATGCACCTGCCGAGGCGATGAGCGAGCTGAACCAGTTGCGTGGCATCCTCTACCTGTTCGAAGACACTGTGCCGTTCCTGGCCCGACAGGTGGCGCGGGCTGCGCACAATTACCTCGACGGCCTGCTGCCCCCTTTCTTCAAGGCGCTGGTGCAGCACACTGCGCAATCGAACTATTCCTGGCACACGCCCGGCCACGGTGGTGGCGTGGCGTATCGCAAAAGCCCGGTGGGCCAGGCCTTTCACCAGTTCTTCGGCGAAAACACCCTGCGTTCGGATCTCTCGGTCTCGGTGCCGGAGCTGGGGTCGTTGCTCGATCACACCGGGCCGCTGGCCGAAGCCGAGGCCAGGGCTGCGCGCAATTTTGGTGCCGATCATACGTTCTTCGTCATCAATGGCACCTCGACCGCCAACAAGATCGTCTGGCACGCCATGGTCGCGCGTGACGACCTGGTGCTGGTGGACCGCAACTGCCACAAATCGGTGGTGCATGCGATCATCATGACCGGTGCCATCCCGTTGTACCTGTGCCCGGAGCGCAACGAACTGGGCATCATCGGGCCGATCCCGCTCAGCGAGTTCAGCCGCGAGTCGATCGCGGCCAAGATTCAGGCCAACCCCCTGACCCGTGGTCGTGCGCCGCGCATCCGCCTGGCGGTGGTGACCAATTCCACCTATGACGGTCTGTGCTACCACGCCGGCCAGATCAAGCAGGCCCTGGGCGCGAGTGTCGAAATACTGCATTTCGACGAGGCCTGGTTCGCCTACGCTGCTTTCCACGATTTCTTCAGCGGGCGCTATGCCATGGGCACCGCCCGCGAGGCCGACAGCCCGCTGCTGTTCAGCACGCACTCTACCCACAAGCTACTGGCTGCCTTCAGCCAGGCCTCGATGATCCACGTGCAGGACGGCGCCCTTCGCCAGCTTGACCGCGATCGCTTCAACGAGGCGTTCATGATGCATATATCGACCTCGCCCCAGTACAGCATCCTGGCATCGCTGGATGTTGCCTCGACCATGATGGAAGGCCCGGCCGGGCGATCACTGTTGCAGGAGATGTTCGACGAGGCCCTGAGCTTTCGTCGCGCGCTGGCCAACCTGCGCGCGCACATTGCGACCGATGACTGGTGGTTCAGCATCTGGCAGCCGCCGGCGGCCGAAGGTATCCAGCGCCTGGACGCGCAGGACTGGTTGCTGGAGCCCGGCGCCCAGTGGCACGGCTTTGGCGACGTGGCACAGGACTATGTGCTGCTCGATCCGCTCAAGGTGACCCTGGTGATGCCAGGGCTGACCGCCGAGGGCGTGCTCGGCGAGCATGGGATTCCAGCGGCGGTGGTGAGCAAGTTCCTCTGGGAACGTGGGTTGGTGGTAGAGAAGACCGGGCTGTACAGTTTCCTGGTGCTGTTCTCCATGGGGATCACCAAGGGCAAGTGGAGCACGCTGCTGACCGAATTGCTCGAATTCAAGCGCCACTATGACGCCAATACGGCCCTGCAGCTGTGCCTGCCCAGCGTCGTGGCCGTCGCACCGTTACGATATCAGCGGCTGGGCCTGCGCGACCTGTGCGAGCAATTGCACGACTGCTACCGTGCCAATGCCACGGCCAAGCAGCTCAAGCGCCTGTTCACCCGCTTGCCCGAAGTGGCCATGAGCCCGGGGCAGGCGTACGACCGGATGGTCAAGGGGGAGGTCGAAGCCGTGCCGATCGAGCAATTGCTCGGGCGCATCTCGGCGGTGATGCTGGTGCCTTATCCGCCAGGTATTCCGCTGATCATGCCGGGCGAACGCTTCACCGAGGCGACCCGTTCGATCCTCGACTACCTGGCCTTCGCCCGAGCCTTCGACAGGGGCTTTCCCGGCTTCGTTGCCGATGTCCATGGCCTGCAGCATGAAGGCGAGGGGCCCTACACGGTGGATTGCCTCACGGAATGCGGATGATCTCGACGCCGCTCTGGGCCAGTTCGAAGCGGTCTTCACCCAGGTAATTGACCCGGTCGCCGATGGCCAGGCGATAGGTGGTGATCGGCGCGCCAAGGGTGCTGCCGTCCGCCTGCAAGGTCGACTCCTGGAATTCATGCACCGGGTAGATGCGGCCTTCGGCGTCGCGGGCGTGGAATTGGCCGACCAGTACTGCTGCCATGTAGGTTGAAACCTCTGAAATATGGAGAAATATCTGCAGACATAGACCAGCGAAGGGGGCGGGAAGTTTTCTTGTTACGGAAAAAAACCTCGAGGGTGAAGAAGGGTCATCTATAACTACACAGTTCCCCTTTCCCAGCAGAGGATGCAAATCGCCATGAGCCAGGTCTATTCGGTAGCGGTCGTTGTCGGCAGCTTGCGCAAGGACTCCTACAACCGCAAGGTGGCCCGCGCCCTTTCGGAGCTGGCGCCGTCCAGCCTTAGGTTGAAAATCATCGAGATCGGTGATCTGCCGTTGTACAACGAGGATGTCGAGGCCGCGGGTGTGCCGGCACCCTGGCAGCGTTTTCGCGACGAGATCCGCCGCAGCGATGCAGTGCTGTTCGTCACCCCGGAGTACAACCGCTCGGTGCCGGGGGCGTTGAAGAACGCCATCGATGTTGGCTCGCGACCTTACGGGCAGAGTGCCTGGGGCGGCAAGCCGACGGCGGTGGCCAGTGTGTCGCCGGGGGCGATCGGTGGCTTTGGTGCCAACCATGCATTGCGCCAATCGCTGGTCTTTCTCGACATGCCCTGCATGCAGATGCCCGAAGCCTACATCGGAGGCGCGGAGACACTGTTCGACGAGGCGGGCAAGCTCAGCGACAAGACTCGGCCGTTCCTGCAGGCATTCATTGACCGGTTTGCCGCGTGGGTGAAGCTGAATCGGGCGGTCTGATAGCGCTCGTTATCCTTTTCGCGGGCAAGTCGCAGTGGCTGTTCGCCGCTGCGACGTGCCCGCGAATGCGTCATTGCCCATCCATCACACGCCTTGCGGCATTTCCCCCTTGGCCAGCCGCCGATTGATATCGGCAACCACCTCCGGCAGCTCGTTGATGGTGTCGATCAGGTAGTGCGGTCGCGAACCCTCGAACAGCGTATGAATGCGCTTGCGCTCCTGCTCCAGTTGCTCGGCACTCAGCGCCTGGTATTGCTCCCAAGTCAGCCCCAGCGCATTGCCCGAGCACACCAGCGCCACTGTCCACATCCCGGCACGACGGCCTTCCAGAATGCCTGGTACGGTGTCGTCCACCTTCACGCACGCGGCGACATCGTCGATGCCCAGGGCAATGACGTTGGCCAGGGCCTGGGCCGGCCATGGGCGACCGTTGGGCGTTTCGTCGGTGGCCACCACGTGATCGGCGACATAGCCATTGCGTGCTGCCAGCTCTACCACCTTGTCCATCACCACTTTCGGGTAGCCCGAACACGAGCCGATCTTCAGGCCCTCGTTGCGCAGCCCGGTGAGAGTGTCCAGTGCACCGGGAATCAGCGCCGAGTGCACGGCGATCTTCTCGATCTGCAGGGGCATGAAACGTTCGTAGATGGCCGTGACGTCATCATCGGTCGGGGTACGGCCAAATGCCTTGCGGTAACGCTCGGCGATTTCCGGCACATCGCACAGGGTGCGGATATGGTCCCATTTGCCCATGCCCATCGGGCCGCGGGCCTCATCGATGGATACCTCGACATCGAATTCGGCAAAGGCCTCGACGAAGATCTGGGTCGGGGCGAAGGAGCCGAAGTCGACGACGGTGCCGGCCCAATCGAGGATGGCGGCTTGCAGCTGGGTGGGGTTGCTGTAGTTCATGTGCGCGATTTCCTTCAATGAGGTGGGCAAAGGGGTCAGATATCCAGCACTTCCATTTCCCGCAGCACCTGTGCCACGGCATCGACGGCGGCCTGCATGCCCGCCGCACCGACCACACCGATGCAGCCGACGCGGAAGGTCTCGACCTGGGTCAGCTTGCCGGGATAGAGAATGAAACCCTTGGCCTTGACCCGCTCGTAGAAGTCCTTGAACTGGTAACGGGCGTCCGTGGGGGCGTGGAAGGTGACGATGATCGGTGCCTGGATGTCGGTGGGCAGGAAGCTGCGCAGGCCGATCCTGGCCATGCCGTCGAGCAGGGTCCGGCAGTTGTTGGCGTAGCGTTGATGGCGCGCTGGCAGGCCGCCTTCTTCAGCGTACTGTTGCAGTGCTTCGTGCAGTGCCGCGACCACGTGGGTCGGCGGGGTGAAGCGCCACTGGCCGGTCTTGGCCATGTAGGTGTGCTGGTCGTGAAGGTCCATGGCCAGCGAGTGGGCGTTGCCTTCGGCAGCGGCCAGGGCATTTTTCTCGGCGAAGACGAAGCCCATCCCGGGCACACCCTCCAGGCATTTGCCGGAGGCGGCGATCAGTGCTTCGAACGGCACTTCACGGGCATCGATGGGTAGCGCGCCGAAGGAACTCATGGCATCGATGATCAGGCGTTTGCCGTGGTGCTTGACGACCTGGGCGATTTGGTCGAGCGGATTGAGAATGCCGGTGCTGGTTTCGCAGTGAATCAGTGCCACGTGGGTCACGGCCGGGTCGGCGGCGAGCAGGCGATCGACGTCGGCGGCGGTGGTCGGTTGGTCTTCGGCGGTTTCGAAGGTGCTGTAGTTGCGGCCCAGCACCTTGCAGATCTTCGCCAGGCGCTGGCCATACGCACCGTTGATCAGTACCAGGACCTTGCCATCACGCGGCACGAGGGTGCCGATGGCCGCTTCCACGGCAAAGGTGCCGCTGCCTTGCAGGGGCACACAGTGGTGGCTGGCGCTGGCGTCCAGAATCGCCAGCAATTGCTCGCAGACGCTGGCGGTCAGTTGGTTGAAGTCACGGTCCCAGGAGCCCCAGTCCACCAGCATGGCCTGGCGGGTGCGGATCGAAGTGGTCAGTGGGCCGGGGGTCAGCAGAATCGGGGCGCTGGTCATTGCGGGGCTTCCTCGCAGGCAGTGGGCTGAAACGACGGGGCTAGGTTGCAATTCGCTCAGTCATCAATCAAATTGTTTGTTGTTATGCCAGCCATAAGTCAGGCCGATAAATGAACCTGTTCCAACTCCGTGCCTTCGATGCCGTTGCCCGCGAGGGCAGCTTCACCCGTGCTGCGGCGCGCCTGTTCATCAGCCAGCCGGCGGTGACCGGGCACGTCAAGGCGCTCGAGGAGCATTACCAGATCACCCTGCTGCGCCGCACCGCACGGCGTGTCGAGCTGACCGAGGAGGGTACGCGTCTGGCGGCCATTACCCGGGCCATGTTCGGCCTGGCCGAAGAGGCCCAGGCGATGCTCGAAGCGAATCGTCAGTTGCTGACCGGGCGTCTGGAGGTCGCAGCAGACGGGCCGCACCGGGTCATGCCGATGCTGGCGCTATTGCGCGACCGCTACCCTGGCATCACCGTCAACCTGCGCCTGGGCAATGCCCAGGAAACCCTGGCGGCGTTGCTGTCCGAGCATGCCGATGTGGCGGTGCTGACCGAGGTGGAGCCGCGCAAGGGCCTGTATCTGCAGAGCCTGGGCGAGTCGCGTCTTTGCGCCTTGCTGCCGGTCGGTCATCCCTGGGCCGCCGAGCTGGGGGAGCTGGCGCTGAGTGCCCTGGACAAGCAGATCATGGTGCTGCGTGAGCCTTCGTCGATCACGCGGCAAACCTTCGACCAGGCGTGTGCCCAGGCCGGGGTGCAGCCGCGCGTGCTGCTGGAGCTGGACAGCCGAGAGGCTGTGACCGAGGCTGTGGCGGCCGAACTGGGCATCGGTATCGTTTCGTCGGTGGAAGTGGCGCACGATCCACGGGTGGTGGCGCGGCCCATGCTTGGCGAGGGACTGCTCAACCGGCACATGATCGGCTGTCTAGAGCGTCGCCATGAGTTGCGCCTGATTCAGGCATTTCTAGGATTGGCCGTAGCGATTTGAGGACGAGCATTTGCGGTAGCTTTTCCTGCTGAACCTTGAGTGGCGTCTTGTCGATGGTATGGCCTTTACCCAAGGAGTCATGCCCATGCCTGCTGCTGAACAGAGCGTCGATATGCTCGACGAATTCATCGCGGAAAACCTTCCTGATTGGCTAAGCAAGGCGTCTGTGGAGGAGATCACTGCGCTGCGCGCAGCCTACGCAGAGCACCGGGCCAGCGAAGAGTTGCTGGTCCAGTCCTTTGCCGATGTGCAGCCACCCCATACATTCGCCAAGACGTTGCTGCAGGATGCAATCAGGGAGAGTACCGGAAAGACGCTAGATCTGGACCATGCGCTGTGGCGGGAGCGCTGGCAGAACTACAGCCTTCTGGGCGGTGAGGAACTGATCGTTCACCACAGCTTCGAACCGGCGCTTGATCACCTGATGCAGAATTTCGTCGAGAATCAATCCTTCGATGGCCACAGCGGACTGATCCACGCCGCGCCGGGTCAGCCCCTTGACACGGCGCCATTGTTGATCGACAGCAAGACCCTGTCAGGTATTTGCCGCAGCGTAGACGTTGGCAAACACTACCAGGCACTCCTCGACAAGGTCGTGGACGGTGCGCTCAGCCTGGAACTGCGCGAAGAAAAGCGCCAACGGTTGGCGCTTGCAGTGGCGCTTGCCGTCGTCAAGAAACAGTTGAGTGCCGCAGACGTGGCCATGCTGCGCCAGGTGCTGGCTGGTGTGTCACCTTCCCATCCCGACAGCGCTTCAGTAAGTGTGAAACGCTTGCGGATACTGGGTTGCAGCTTGGCCACGGGCGTGACGTTCGAGTTGCTAGGCACCCCGCCGGGCAGTTTGCCTGCCGATGCTACGCGCACCGTTGGCATCATCCTGTACTTGGCCCATCGGCCCCTGCAGCGGTTCGCCTCGTGGGGCGACCTCAATACCTACTGCCAACAATTGCTGGCAGACCCACAGGGCCTGACACAGATACTGTACAGCCTTCAGATGAAGGATCGTGCCTCCTTCCTGACCTTGTTGCGCAAACGTCTGAAAGATCCCAAGCCCGACCTCGAAGTGACAGGCCATGCCCTGAGCAATGGGTTGTTCAACGACCTGACCTCATTGCACATCGCACAGTTACGGGCCGATTCGGCGTACCTGCTGGTATCGAACGCTACTGCGGATGAAAACAACAAGCGGTCGCGCTTGGATACCTTGGAGTCGGTGGGTAGCAGCCTGCTGCAAATGGCCAGCTTCTTCGTGCCTGGACTCAACGAATTGCTGCTGGCGCAGATGGTGGTCGAAACCCTGACGGAGGCCTATGAAGGCGTCACGGATTGGCATCGGGGGCATCAGCACGAAGCGCTCGAGCACTTGCTCGGGGTCGCCGAGACGGTGGCGGTCAACGCCGTCCTCGTCGCTGGCGGTAAGGCAGTGGCACAGGGTTTCAAGCGCAGCGCCTTCGTTGAAGCGATGGTGCCTGTTCAAACCAGCGCCGGTGGGCGTCTTTGGGTACAGGATCTGGAGCCCTATCGCAGTACAGACAAACCGGCGAACACCAAGTGCGGTCACGACGGTCTGTATCGCCATGGTGACCGTGCGTGGTGGCGGTATCAGAACCACGATTATGAAGTGCGCAACGATCCTCAGCGCGCGCAGTGGCATATGGTGCACCGTGCCGGCAACCGCAGGTTCAACCCTGGCTTGCAGTGGAATGGCGAGTGTGGCTGGCGGCTTGCCTGGCAAAAGCCGCAGCAATGGCAGGGCGCGCGGGTGCTGCTGGAGCACCTGTGGCCTCAAGCCTCGGAGTTGGATGCACAACAGTGTTCACAGGTCCTGACCATCGCCGACATCGACGAGGACGGCTTGTACGAGCGTGTCGCGCAGCAGCAGCGGCTCCCGGTGGCGCTACGCGATACCCTCGAGCGCTATGTGCTGGATAAACGTATAGACACCTTCTTCGCGGCCCTGCACAAGAATCAGCCGGCAGGTGACGAAGCGCTGATGCAGGCGTGTATCGATCAGCTGCCTGCCGAGGACCGAGTGGCTGCACGTCGTCGGCAGTCCATTCTGGACCGGGAGCACGAGTTGCGTGCCTGGGTGATGGACAAGCTTTCTGGCGATTATCTGCAGCGCGACGCCTTGATGGTAATCGTGACCAAGGATTTCCCGCGGTTGCCCGATGTCTATGCCCACGACATCGTGCAGCAGGCAAGCGTCGACCAGCGGCAACACATGGCGTTGAAGCTCGCCTTGCCGCTGGCATTGTCCGAGCAGGCGCGACAAGCGCTGGTAACGTCGCGTGTTTGCCGAATGCTGCAGGGCCTGTATCTGAAGAATGCCTATTCCGACCACTTGCCGGATCTGGTGTTCGCGTTATTGCGACGTGTCACGACATGGCCGTCGCGGACCAATTTCGAAGTGCGCCGCGACTCGCTGAGCGGGCATGTGCTCAGTCGCATGCACACCCTCGACCCTGCCTACCCGCCTAAGGTTCTGGTCCACCACCTTGGCCAGATGCAGGTGTACGAGGGTGGCCGTCGTCTGTTCACCGACGGGCAGCCGGCGCCTGGCGGCCTGCTGGAGACCTTGCTGCACTTCCTTCCCAAAACCGAATGCGAGCGCTTGGGCTGGACCGGCAGCGAGGCCATCGCCAAGATGCGCGCCGATCTGCAGGCCCGCTTGCCAGAAGGCCGCGGCCACCTGCTGGCGATGATGGGTATCAGCACCACGAAGCCCCGTTTCACAGCGCCGCGGCGCGTGTCAGGGGGGCGCTTCGGTTATCTGCTCAGTGGCCGGGGCGATGCCAGCCGTCTTGTCGAGCGCACGCTACAGGACCGTTTGCGCAGCTTGTACCCAGGCTTCGATGCCCAACAGCTCATGGCTCACTTGAGCTCGCTGGAGCGTCAGCCCGGTTCGACGTTCAGTGCTTTGCTGCGTGAGGAGGAAAGCTTTCGCCAGCTCGACCAGACACTGAATATCTGGTCCGAGGCAGCGAGCAGTGCGGTGCAAAGGCCGATTCGTCGCGTCGTTGCCGATGAACTGCGTCGTTGTTGGCGCAGGCAGGGTGTGGTGGCTCGCAACCGTGCAGATGGCCAGCCAGGTATGGCGCTGGTGCTGACCGGCCTCGGCGTGCGGGAGCTCCCTGCGCTGGCGACACAGACGGGTTTTCTCCATATAACCGAAATGACGCTGGTGAACATGCAGTTGCAGACGGTGCCTGCCGAGTTCCTACGACCGTTTGGCGAGCTATTGACCTTGAACCTGGACAACAACAACCTGACGACCTTGCCGAGCGGGCTTGCGCATCTGGGACAACTGCGTGAACTGACCATGGCCGGCAACCGCTTGCAACTCACTGCGGATGACTACACGACGCTGGCCGGCCTGCAGCAGTTGCGCGTCCTGGACCTTGGCAACAACCCGTTGTCGACGTTCTCTCTCGGCCTGGCAGGCCTGCCGCGCCTGCGTCAGCTTGGCTTGCGCGACACCTCGTTGACTGAGATCCCCGAATCGCTGGGCCTGGGGGTCTCGTTAGACTATGTCGATCTACGCGATAACTTGATCGATACCTTGCCACAAGGGCTGGTCGACTCTCGTATTTCGCTGCGTCGTGGGCTTGCCTTGCATGGCAATCCATTGCCGCTGGACTACCAGCAGCGTTGGTTGGGAATCCAGACCCCCTCTGAAAGCGATGCGAGCCTGGAGGGCGAGCCTGGCTCGATGCAGGTCTGGCAGGATGGACTCTTGGGGCCTGAGCGTGTGTCTCGCGCCATACAGTGGGACAGATTGAGCGACGAGCCGGGCAGCGGCGATTTTTTCCAGTTGCTGCATGATTTGGCGCGTACCAGTGATTTTCGCGTGGCGCGCTCGAATCTGCAGGAGAGGGTCTGGTCGGTGTTCGATGCGCTGGAGCAGAACACAGCGCTACGAAGGGAGTTGTTCGAATTGGCAAGCCTGCCGCGCTCCTGCGCCGACAGCGTCATTTCCTCGTTCGGGGCCTTGGAAGTGCTTGCACTGTCCTCCACGGCCGTGAGTGATATGACCAACGTTGGCGAGGCGCAATTGTTGAGTCTGGCTCGCCGCCTGTTTCGTCTGGACCGCGTCGAGGCCTATGCCCGCGAAGATATGCAGCGCCGCCGCAACGATGGGCGCGATGTCGATGAGGTGGAGGTCAGCCTTGCCTACCGGGTTGGCCTGGCGAGTGCGTTGGATCTGCCGGGACAGCCGAGCAGTATGCAGTTCGAAACGGTCGCTGGAGTGTCAGAGACCGATCTGGCTGCTGCACGTACGGCGGTCCAGGAGTCCGAGGCAGGCGAGGCGCTGATCACCTACATCAGTGAACGGGACTTCTGGTCCCGCTATCTGCGCCAGCAACACAGCGATAGCTTCGACGCGCTCGAGACGCCGTTCTGGGAGCGCATGGAAGCGCTGGATGCCCAGCGAAGTACCATGGACGACCAGACGTACCTGACGAATGTCAGCAAGCTTGCGAGCGAGCGTGAGCAGGTCGTGATCGGCGAGGCCAAGCGCCTGACCCGCGAGGCTCTGGCCCGGCTGGCAAACTGAGTGGCGCCCGGCACTGGCGTTTTTCGCCTGGCGGCCTAAGATGGCCGCTGGGCGAGCCCGGGACAACTGATGACCGAGAAAGACACCATCTCCATGCAACTGGTGCGCGAAGCACTCTTGCAGACCTGCCCGCAGGGCAGGGGCGATCCTGTGTTGCTGGCGCGTGCTGGCATCGACCCGCAGCAACTCGACCAGCCTCATGCTCGGGTCGGTGCCGACGCCTATGCGCGCCTGTGGCGCCTGCTGGCGCGGCGCTGCAACGATGAGTTCTTCGCCATGGACCCGCGTGGCCTGCGCAGCGGCAGCCTGGCCTTCCTCTGTCGGGCAAGCATGGCGCAGCCCACGCTCGGCGCCGGGCTGGAGACTGCCTTGGGGTTTCTCTCGTTGATGCTCGAAGACCTGCAGCCGGGGTTGGTGCGCCAGCAGAGCCTGGCCGAGATCGCGATCAACGAACCGCGCGATGAGCCCCGGCGTGCCTTCACCTATTTCACGTTCTGGATGATCGTCCATGGCGTCGCCTGCTGGCTGGCGGGCCGCCGCATCCCCATCCTCGCCATCGACCTGCGCTGTGCCGAGCCGCCGTTCTGCGACGACTATCGGGTGATGTTTTCCGAGAACCTGCAGTTCGAGCGCCCGCGCACGCGCATGATCATTGCCGCCGATTGCCTTGACCTGCCCCTCAGGCGCACGCCCGAGGAATTGCAGAAGTTTCTCGCCGAGGCTCCGGGCAACATCCTGGTCAAATACCGTGACCCTGAAAGCCTCGCCCGGCGCGTGCGTCGCATCCTGGGCCAGCTCGACCCCGGCCAGTGGCCCGACGCCGAACGCATGGCCCGCGACTTGTGCCTGTCGTTATCGACCTTACGCCGTCGTTTGGCAGAGGAAGGGCAGACTTATCAGGGGCTCAAGGATAGCGTACGCCGACAGCTGGCGATCGACTGGCTGAGCGAGGGCTCGCTGGCGATGAGCGATATTGCCGAACGCCTGGGGTTTGCCGACGCCAGTTCGTTCTATCGCGCGTTTCGTAAATGGTTTGGCTGCAATCCTGGCGGGTATCGAGCCTTCGTATTGGGGGGCGCGCAGGTACAAGGCAAGGATTCCGGCTGAATACCGGGTGTCGCCTGCACCAAGGTGGAGGTTCCCAACATGAGGACACCTTCGATGACCACCCCTCTGGCGGCACCCAAAGCAGACCCTGTCGATGAGTTCATCGGCGAAAACCTGCCCGAATGGCTAAGCAAGGCGCCGCCGGCGCGGATCACGGCTCTGCGAGAGGGTTTCGCCGCCCATCGTCGAACCGAGCAAGGCCTGGCAACAGCCTTGCAGCGCCTGGTGCCTCTGCAAGCGTTTGCCCTGCCATTGCTGCAGCAGGCACTGGAGCGCGATCTGGGCCTGAAGATCGACCTGCTGTCGGTGTTGTGGCGTGAGCGTTGGACCAAGTTTTCGTTGCCGGGAAACCAGGCGTTCGATACCTACCAGTCTCATCACCCGGCCCTCTACCACTTGTTGCAGAATTTTCCCGACGATGCCGAGTTTGGCGAGGGCAGTGGGTTCGTCGCCAAGCAGTCCGACGACCGCAATGTCCCGCTGTTGTTCGCTGACGCCAAGGGAGTGGCTCAGGCTTGCAACCGCTTGGACATCGGCAAACGCTATCAGGCCCACCTGACGGAGGTGTTCGACCCGTCCACCCTTGCGCTGTTGGTCGAAGACAAGCGCCAGCGCTTCGACCTCGCCATCGAAATTGCCGCGTTGAAAAAATCATTGGTGCGAGCCGACCTGGATCTACTGCGCTTGGTCAGTGCCGGCAAGCCCGTTTTTCACGTCAGCTACGACATCGTCAAGGTGCGGCAATTGGCATTGCTCGGCTACCCGCTGGAGGGAGCCTTGACCGTCGAATTGGGCAACGTCTGGCCGCCACGGGTGGTGCCGGCGAGCTTGCGCGTCGAGGCTGTGTTGCTGTACCTGCCAGACCAGCCGCTATGCCGATTCGACTCTTGGCGTGCATTGCAGGATGCACTGGTGACGCGCCTGCAGAGCCCCACGATCCAGGCGAAGCTCATCGAACGCATGGCCCTCAAGGATCGGGCGAGTTGTCAGCAACGCCTGAGTGTCCGTCTGAAAGATGCCAAACCCGACCTGGAGCCCAAGGGCGAGCTACTGACAGGCAATGTCTTCGTCGCCCTGGCCGACGCGCAGGTGAAAAGGCTGCGCAGCGATGCGCGCTATCTTGCGGTTCCGACCCAGCACGTCAATGACGATCGCAAATGGGCCAAGCTCCGAGCCCTGGAGCGCGTGGGTGAAACCTTTGTGCAGTTGGCGGGGTTGTTGGTTCCGGCGCTCAATGCGGTGTTGATCGGCACACTGGTGGTGCAAGTGCTCGAGGAGGTGTTCGAAGGTGTCGATGACTGGACACGCGGTCACCAGCATGAGGCACTGGAGCACCTGTTCGGGGTGGTCGAAAGCGTGGCGGTCAATGCCGCGCTGGCGGGTGCGGGGCATTACGTCGCGCGGACCTTCAGCCGCAGCGCTTTCGTCGATGAGCTGGTGCCGGTGTCTACCCAGGCGGGCACCCACCGCCTGTGGCATGAAGATCTGTCACCTTTTCGAGTGCAGACGTTACCCGCCGGGGCGGTGCTGGGCGAGATCGGTCTGTACAGCGATGGGGTGAATCACTGGTGGCAGCAGGAGGGATACTTCCATTCAGTGCATCAGCCCGAAACGCTCGGTGAGTGGCAACTGCGCCGTATCGATGGTCATGCGGGTTTTGCACCTTCCCTGCTCGGTAATGGCAAAGGCGCCTGGCACCTGGCTTGGCAACGACCAAGAGAGTGGCAGGGGGCGCGCACCCTGCTGACGCACTTGTGGCCTTGGGCAGTGGAGCTCGATGACCTGAAGACCGCGCAGGTTCTGCGGATCTGCGGTATCGACGAGGCCGCTTTGCGAGGGTTCGCCGTGGAGCGGCGACCTCTGCCCGCTGTGCTTCGCGATACGTTGCTGCGCTTCACGGCCAGTGCACGCATCGATACGTTCTTCAATGCGCTCGAGCAAGATGTCGCACACGGCGCGGACACGTCGTTGTTCGACTACTGCCTGGAGCAATTGGCGGATCCGGCGCTGGACGTCGAGAAACATGCTGGACAGATGATCGACGATGCGCCGCGGCTGCGTCAGGCGCTGATGACGCACCTGTCTACGCCAGCGTTGCCGGACGGTGCAGACCTGAGCCTGATCCGACGTGACTTTCCCGGATTGCCCGAGGCCTATGCGCTCGATCTGCTGTCTCAGGAAAATGCCGCGCTCGTCGAGCAGATGAACAGCCGCAAGCGCATTCCGCTGGCTCTCGCCGAGCAGGCGCGTGAAGCCTTGCAGTCGGCACGTATTGCCCGGGCGATCGAGGCACTGGTGCTCGGCAACAGCTACAGCGATGATTTGCCTGAGCTGGTGTTTGGCCTGCTGCGTCGCCATGCAGGGTGGCCTATGCAGATCAACTTCGAGGTGCGTGAGGGCAGCGCCTTCGGCCGCTTGACCAGTCGCCTGTTTCCCTCCGCTGCGACGGGTGAACTGAGGACGCTGGTCTGGAAAGAGGGGGCGCTGCGTGTCTACCAGGATGGCATCGAGGCGGACGGGGCACCTGAGCCGCCCAGCGATCTGTTTGCCAGCCTCCTGGCCTTCCTGCCCGGTGAGCACCTCGAGCGCCTGGGGTGGTCTGGCGAGACCGGGACCACAGTCATGCGCACCGATCTGCTCGGCTGGTTGCCTGCCTCGCATGACGAGGTGGCGACCCTGTTGGGAATGACGGCTATTCGTCCCAGGTTTCGTCCTGGCAGACGTATGCCGGATGGTCGTTTTGGTTATCCGCTCAGTGGTCGCGGCAGCGCTGGCTCGCCGGCGGCGCGAACCTTGCGCACCCGTATACGGGCACTGTATCCGGGCTTCAGCGACCAGCAGGTTGAAACCTATGCCGAGCTGCTCGAGGGCCAGGGTTCCGCATTCGCAACCCTGCTTGGCGAGGAGCTGGAGTTTCGACGCTTGGACCGAGCCTTGCGAACCTGGATTCAAGTTCCGGGGCTGGCCCCGGCGAGGGCGGCACGACAGGTGGTAGCCGATGAGCTGCTGCGGATCTGGCGTACAGAAGGCCCGGTCGTACACCACGGGGGCGATGCAGGTATGCGTTTGAGCCTGGTTGGAGTACCGGTCGGTGAGCTGCCGACCTTACCCGTGAATACCAATTTCCGGCATGTCCAGGAGTTGGACCTGGTCAACCTGCGACTCTCTTCATTGCCTGCAGGGTTCCTCAGGTATTTTGGCCGACTGCGCAGCCTCAACCTCGCTAACAATTCACTCTCCAGTCTGCCGGGGGAGTTGGAGCGTTTGAGCAGCTTGCGCATTCTCAACCTGTCACGCAACAACTTGCGGTTGGGGGCGTCGGCGTACGGGGCGCTGGGGGGGCTGCGGCATCTGCGCGTCCTGGACCTCAGCCGTAATCCGCTAGGGTCGTTCGCCCTGTCGCTGCGCTCCTTGCAGCGGCTTCACGAGCTCGATCTGCGTGCGACCCAGCTGACGGTGTTTCCTGCGGGGCTGGAGCAGGCCGAATTGCTGGAGAGTGCCGATTTGCGTGACAACGAAATCAGCGCACTCCCCGATGGCGTGCTGCAAGCGCCCACTGTGCTGCGCCAGGCTTTGCGGCTTGAAGGCAACCCCTTGCCCGACGATTACTCCCAACTTCTATTGGGAGCACAGAGCCAGGCCGGGGCGTCGGCTCTGGATGCTCGCACGCTCTGGCTTGAACACTTCGAGGATACCGAGCGTGAGCGTCGCGCGGCACAGTGGGACCGGCTGCTCGAGGAGGACGGCAGTGAGGAACTGTTCGCGTTGCTCGGGCGTTTGGTGCAGAGCAGCGACTTCCGCTTGGCCCGAACCAACCTCGAACAGCGTGTCTGGACGCTGCTGGACGCGATACAGGGCGATACGCAACTGCGTGAAGACATCTTCAACCTTGCGGCAAACCCTACCACTTGCGTCGACAGCGTGGCTTCCTGCTTCAGCGCCCTGCAGGTCCGGGCGTTCGTTGCCAGCGGTTTGCGCGATGTGCCCGCAGCGCAAGCGCAAAGTACCCGACTGATGCTGGGGCGCAGGCTGTTTCGTCTCGACAGGGTCGAGCAGTACGCCCGTGCCGACATGATGCAGCGAGTCGCGGATGGGGCCGGGGTCGACGAGGTCGAGGTGAGTCTGGCCTATCGGGTGGGGTTGGCCCGCGACCTGGACCTTCCCGGTCAGGCTCGGAGCCTGCAGTTCGAGACGATTGCCGGCGTGACCCGCGCGGATCTCGATGCCGCGGCGGCACGGGTACGTGAAGCCGAGGCCAGTGACGAGCTGGCCCAATTCATCAGCGAACGCGACTTCTGGCTCGATTACTTGCGAACAACCGAGCCTGCACAGTTCGCGGCCATCGAAGAACCCTCGGACGATCAGATGTCGGCACTCGACGACCGCAGGGACGGGCTGACCGACCTGGAGTACCTGGCCGAGGCCAAATCGTTGAAGCAGTCGCGTGAAGCCGAGTTGCAGGCATTGGCGTTGCGCTTGACCCGCGATGCTCTGGGCGCGGGTCGCTAGATCGCTCGGTTGCAGGCCATGGTTGGAGTTCATTCCTCCTGCCGTGGCTTGAGGGGGCCGGCGATAGTGCATGGCGAAGTTTGCGAAAGGAGCTTATCCCATGACATCTGTTTCTCCCCCGACCGTCGGCAAACCCAGCGTTGCCGAGGCAGTCGATGACTTTATCCGCACCGGGTTGCCCGACTGGCTCAAGCGCGCCTCGCCGGCCCAGATCAACCGCCTGCGGGACCGCTTCAAGAGCAGCCGGGCCAGCCAGGACAAGGTACGTGCGGCAACGCTCGACCTGATCCCGCTGCACACCTTCGCACTCGAGCAGTTCACGGCCTTGCTCGGCGGCCGGTTGCCGAAGGGCAGTACGCTCGATCAGTTGCAATGGCTGGATGTCAGGCGCGAGTTTGGCCTGGTTCCGGGCGTGCATTGGCCGTTCTATCGACCGGATTACAAGCGCCAGCCAGGGTTGTTGCGACTGATGCAGAACTTCCACGCCGATGACGCCGTACTCGAGGGCAGCGGGCTTGTGCATCCGGGGGCCGATGCTGTGCTGTCAGGCCCGGCGAGCGATCTGGCACGCGACTGTCGCAAGAAAAACGTCGGCAGCCTTTACCAGGCGCAGTTGGAAAAGGTTTTCAGTGCGTCGAACTGCGCGCTGCTGGCCGAGGACAAGCGCTCGAGCTTGAGCCTTGTGATCGAGATTGCAGCGCTCAAGGGGGAGATATCGGCGCTTGAGCAGGTCGCCCTGCAGGATATCGCCCAAGGTCGACCCGAGCAGCACGAGACGCTGCTGCGAGGCTATCCCGGCATGCTGACGGTGTTGGGATACCGTATCGTCGATGGCTTGACTATCGCTCTGCGCGACGCTGCAGGTGTGAGCAAGGGCATCATCCTGTACCTGCCCAGCGACCCACAGCATGCCCTGCGTCGCTACGACTCGTGGGAAGACTTGTGTGCCGCCCTGATCACTGCGCTTGGGGACAAGACCTACCTGGTGTTCTTCAGTGGCCTGATTGCGCTTGAGCAGCGCCCGGCGTTCCTGCAGACACTGGGCAAACGCTTGGCCGATGCCAGCCCGGACTTGCAGATCGAAGGCAGTACAGCGCAGGGCGAGCTGTTCGCGGAACTGGTGGCACAGCAGGTCCGACGGGTGAAGTCCGACGCGCGTTACCTGTTGGTGCCGACTGCTGATGCTGATCATGCTGCGACCCAGTCACGCCTGCAGGCGTGGCAGTCGGTCGGGCTTGGCCTGGCCAATCTGGCGGGGCTGTTCATTCCAGCGATCGGGGCGATGCTGTTTGGCCAGTTGGTGGTGCAGACCCTTTCGCAGGTGTTCGAAGGGGTGTTGGACTGGACCCGTGGTCATCAACACGAAGCCCTTGAGCATCTGTTCGGGGTGGCCGAGACCGTTGCTGTCACGGCTGCGATGGCGGGAGGCGCAGCGGTGGTTGCGCGCGGGTTCACCCGCGCCAGTCATGTCGATGGCCTGGAACCTGTCGCTGTGCCGGGCGTCGGCATGCGTCTGTGGTCAAACTCGCTGGCCCCTTATGTTGCCGAGCCGCAACAGCCGCGCCTGCAGGATGATGGGCTTTATAGCAGTGCCGACACGCGCTGGCTGCGGGTTGGCAAACGTTTCTTCGCAGTGCACCAACCCTCGGCTGAAGGTGGCTGGCGCGTGCGTCATCCGCTGCGTGTGGCTGCCTATGGGCCGGCACTGGAAACCCTTGGCGAGCGTGGCTGGCGGCTGCACCTGGAGCGACCGCTGGAGTGGTCGGACGAGGCACGGATGCTGCAGAGCCTGTGGCCCCAGGAGCCGCTGTTGACCCGCACCGAGGCCATGGCCGTTCTCGACATGGCGGACATGAGCGTCGAAGAACTGCGTGGCTTGCTGGTGGACAACCGTGAGCTTCCGGCCAATCTGCGTGAAACGTTGCGACGCTTCGACGCGGACCGGCAGGTCTCGGCATTCTTCACGGCGCTGGCCGCGGATCAGGCACCCGCGGACGATGCGCGCATCGAGGCGTGGTGCCTGGCGTTGCCAGGTTCGCGCAAGGCGGACAAGGCCACGCTGCGCACTACCTTGCTGGCGCAGGCATCCGCGCTGCGCCACGATCTGTTCCGGTATCTGGTGGCCGAGAACCTGCCTGCAGACCCGCTGTGTACGCTGTTGCAGCGCGACTTTCCCGGGTTGCCTGCCCGCTATGCCCAGCAGGCAACTGCCAGGGTGTCGAGCCATCTGCGCAAGATCGCCCTGGCTGAATCACGTGTGCCGTTGGATGTGGCGAACGACGCCCGCGGCCTGTTGCAGCTGGCCCGCCTGAACCGCGCTTGCGAATCGCTGTACCTGGACAATGTATACAGCGACGAGGGCGCCGAGCTGATCCTGGCGCTGGCGGCACGGCTACCCGGGTGGCCACAGGCGTTACGCCTGGTGCTGCGCGAAGGAGCCCTTGATGGGCGGGTGGTCAAGGCTATCGGACCGGTTGCCGACGCTGCCTCCCAGGTCACATTGGTGCACAAGGACTGCCAGTTCCAACGCTATGACCATGACGCACGGAAGCAGGGTGAGCCCGCGATGTCCCTGGGACAGGCGCTGATCGACGCGCTGTCGGTCGAGGTGCGGACCGAACTGGGACTGGCAGGTGCAAATGCAGATTTGCTGTTGCGCACGGCGTTGCGTGCACAACTGCCGGGCACACGCAGTGAGCGTGTGCAACTGCTGGGCTGGACCCTGGGGAAACCATGGTTCAACCCCGCACGGCGCATGGCCGATGGGCGTGTCGGGTATCCGCTCAGTGGGCGTGGGCAGCCCGGCTCGTCCTGGCAGGCGCTGCTGGATCGTCTACGCGCGATCTACCCGGATCTCTTGCCCGCCCAACTCGAGGCACGGCTGAGCCAGATGCAGCAGGCGTCCGGGTCTGTGTACCGGCGACTGGCCGAGCTTGAGCACGATTACGAACGGCTGGAGAGTGCACTCACGGGGTGGCTCAGCGCCGGGCTTGGCGGCAGCAGCCACGCCGCTCGCGTCCAAGCTGCCGAGCGCATGCGCCAGGCCTGGCGCCTTCAGGAAGGGCAGCAGACCCTGGTGCTCAGTGGCGCACAATTGCAGACCTTGCCCGCTTTCGCCCAATCCACTACGTTCGACAACGTTACCACGCTGGTGATCAGCGACACCTCGCTCAACCATATACCGTCCGATTTCCTGCGTTGCTTCAGTGCCCTGCGCGAGCTGGACCTGGGGGGCAATCATCTGCTGGCGGTGCCGCGAGGTATCGCCTGTCTGGTTGAGCTGCGTCGCCTGCGCCTGGCAAGCAACGCCATTCGTCTCGATGAGGCGGGTATCCAGGCGTTGACCGGCCTGCCACATTTGAGCCAGTTGGACCTGAGCAACAATCCGCTGGGGGCGTTGGTCCTGCGCTTCAATCACTTGCCGCAACTGCGCGAGGTCAGTGTGCGCCATTGTCGATTGGGCGCCTGGCCGGACGGTCTGGAGCAGTGCGGGTTTCTCGAGCGCGCCGACCTGCGCGACAACCAGATTCGTGTTGTGCCAGCGGCCGTCCTGCAGATGCCGAATGTTTTTCGCCGCGGCTTCATGGTCGACGGCAATCCTTTGTCGAACAGTGAGCTGCAAGGGCTCTATGGCCTCGACACGATCCAGGAGCACCTGCACCTTCCCGAGCGAATGGCCCGGCAGAATGTCGACACCGTGCGCGCCGCGTGGTTGGACAGGGGCGATGCGGAGTTGCACAACGCGCGGCTGTTCCAGTGGAACACGCTGCAGGCGATGCCCGACAGTGACGGGTTCTTCCAGTTGCTGGGTTGGTTGACGCTCACCCAGGACTACGCCCAGGTGCCTGAGGTGCTGTCGACGCGGGTGTGGTCGGTGCTCGATGCCATCAGCGCCGACGCTGACCTGCGCAACCGGCTGTACGCGCTGGCCGATGAGAACCTGACCTGCCTGAATGCGGTCAGTGACCGTTTCAGTGACTTGCAGCGCTATGTAGCGATTGCCCGTGCCGATGCCAACACCTTGCATGAGCGGGGCATTGAGCTGATCACGCTCGGTCAGGGGCTGTTTCGCCTGGACCGGCTGGACCTGTTCGCCCGTGCCGACATCCGTCGCCGGGTCGAGGCCCGTGACAGTGTCGACCAGCTTGCGGTGCGCCTGTACTACCGCGTGAGCCTGCGGGAACGCCTGAGCCTGCCTTTCACTTCGCGGTTCATGGCCTATGCCTCGGCGGCCGAGGTGACAGATAGCCAGCTTCAGGATGCGTTGGTGGCGGTGAGGACCGCGGAGTCGATCGAAGCCTTGGGTGAAAGCCTGAGCCAGCGTGCGTTCTGGCGACGCTATATGCTCGAGCGCCATGCTGCGGTCTTCGACGGCGTCGAAACGGCCCATCAGGCGCGGTTGGTGGCGCTGCAGGCCAGGGCTGACCAGCTTTCGGCCGAGGACCTTGCCCTGGAGATCGAGGCGCTGGGGGGGCAGCGGGACGTCGAGGAACTCGAGATGATCCGTGAGATGACCCGGCAAATGCTGAAGGGCAGGGAGCGAGGGCTTGGCTGAATGCTCGGGGCGCTGACGCCACAGTGACCAAACCGATCATGCCTGATGAGCGCTTTTGCCATTGTCCGCAAGCTCAGGCAGCGCGACTATCGTCGGACCAAGGGTTCAACTCCAACAACAAGAAACCAGGAGTCCGACGATGCGTGATTACGCCGAGGCCGCGCGAGCATTCGAATATGCCCGGGTTGCCGCAGCCGCCTTGCAGGGCAACCTGCAGGCACTCAATGCCTGTGTCGAGTGCTGTGACCGGCATGTAGGCGGCAACCTGCCTGCGCTGATCTGTGAAGACCAGGAAGGTAACGGTGCACGCTACAGTTTCGAGCAACTGCAGGCCATGGCGGCACGCATGGGCAATGTCCTGAAGGATCAGGGCGTGGGGCCCGGGGACCGGGTCGCCGGCCTGATGCCACGTACCGTCGAACTGCTGGTGACGATTCTGGCGACCTGGCGCCTGGGGGCGGTGTACCAGCCGTTGTTCACCGCGTTCGGCCCCAAGGCCATCGAGCACCGCCTGGAGCAGTCCCATGCCCGGGTGGTGGTCACTGATCGCAACAACCGCCCCAAGCTGGACGATGTCAGCGGATGCCCGACGATCATCACGGTCGGTGCCGCAGCGCACGAGCTGGATTTCCAGCAGGCGTTAGAGGCAGCGAGCGATCACTGCGAGCCGGTAATGCGCAGCGGCGACGACCCCTTCCTGTTGATGTTCACGTCCGGCACCACAGGGCCGGCCAAACCGCTCGAGGTCCCGCTGCGCGCGATTATCGCCTTTCAGGGCTACATGCGCGATGCCATCGACCTGCGCCCCGACGATACCTTCTGGAACCTGGCCGATCCGGGTTGGGCCTATGGCCTGTACTACGCTGTCACCGGCCCACTGGCGCTGGGACATGCCACCACCTTCTACGATGGTCCGTTCAGCGTCGAGAGCTGTGCACGGATCATCGACAAGCTGGGCATCAGCAACCTGGCCGGCTCGCCTACCGCCTATCGCCTGCTGATCGCAGCCGGTGAGGCGTTCTCGGCACCGATCCAGGGGCGCCTGCGGGTGGTCAGCAGTGCCGGTGAGCCGCTCAATCCCGAGGTGATCCGCTGGTTCGCCGAGGCCTTGAACGTGACCATCCACGATCACTATGGCCAGACCGAGTTGGGCATGGTGTTGTGCAACCACCATGGCCTGGTGCATCCGGTGCACTTGGGATCGGCTGGTTTCGCCATCCCCGGGCATCGCATCGTGGTGCTGGACGAAGCCGGCAACGAGCTGCCGGCCGGTCAGCCAGGGATACTGGCAGTCGACCGCGAGCAATCGCCGCTGTGCTGGTTTGGCGGTTACCACGGCGTCCCCACCAAGGCGTTCATCGGCAAGTACTACCTTTCCGGCGATACCGTCGAGCTCAACACCGACGGCAGCATCAGCTTCGTCGGTCGCAGCGACGATGTGATCACCACCTCCGGCTACCGCGTCGGCCCGTTCGATGTGGAGAGCGCGCTGATCGAACACCCGGCGGTGATCGAGGCGGCGGTGGTGGGCAAGCCTGACCCGCAGCGTACCGAGCTGATCAAGGCCTTCGTGGTGCTGGCTGCAGACCATAGCGCCAGTCCCGAGCTGGAAGAGGCCCTGCGCCAGCATGTGCGCCAGCGCCTGTATGCCCACGCTTACCCGCGTGAAATCGAATTCGTTGGCGAGCTGCCCAAGACTCCGAGCGGCAAGCTGCAACGCTTCATCCTGCGCAATCAGGAAATCGCCAAGCAACGCGCTGCGCAGGCCACCCCTGCTGGCGCCTGAAGGAAAACCTCCATGAACGTTCAACGCAAAAGTTTCATCGTCACCGGCGCCGCCTCTGGGCTGGGCGCCGCTACCGCACACATGCTGGTCGAGGCCGGCGCCCGTGTGATGCTGGTCGACCTCAACGCCGAGGCGGTCGAAGCCAAGGCGCGGGAGCTGGGTGACAACGCCCGTTTCGCAGTGGCCGACATCAGCAACGAGCAGGCCGCCCAGGTGGCGGTCGAGGCTGCCGTCAACGCCTTCGGCGGCCTGCACGGGCTGGTCAACTGCGCCGGTATCGTCGGCGCCGAGAAGGTCTTGGGCAAACAGGGACCGCATGGCCTCGCAAGCTTTGCCAAGGTGATCAACGTCAACCTGGTCGGCAGCTTCAACATGCTGCGCCTGGCCGCTGCGGCCATGGCTGAAGGGCCTGCGGACGAGGGGGGGGAGCGGGGCGTGATCATCAATACCGCCTCCATCGCCGCCTATGACGGGCAGATCGGCCAGGCGGCCTATGCCGCCTCCAAGGGCGCGATTGCCAGCCTGACACTGCCGACCGCCCGTGAACTGGCGCGCTTCGGTATCCGCGTGATGACCATCGCCCCCGGCATCTTCGAAACACCGATGATGGCGGGCATGACCCAGGAGGTGCGTGACTCGCTCGCCGCAGGCGTTCCCTTCCCACCACGCCTTGGGCGCCCGCAGGAGTACGCCGCGCTGGCCCGCCACATCATCGAGAACAGCATGCTCAACGGCGAGGTGATTCGCCTCGACGGCGCACTGCGCATGGCTGCCAAGTAAGGAGAAATACCCATGACCCTCGCCAACGATCCGATTGTCATCGTCAGTGCCGTGCGCACGCCCATGGGTGGCCTGCAGGGCGACCTGAAAAGCCTCACCGCACCGCAACTGGGCAGCGTGGCGATCCGTGCTGCAGTCGAGCGGGCCGGCCTCGATGCCGGCAGTGTCGAGCAGGTGCTGTTCGGTTGCGTGTTGCCCGCCGGACTCGGCCAGGCACCGGCGCGTCAGGCGGCGCTGGGTGCAGGCCTGGACAAGCACACCACCTGCACCACCCTGAACAAGATGTGCGGTTCCGGCATGCAGGCGGCGATCATGGCCCATGACCTGCTGCTGGCCGGCAGTGCCGATGTGGTGGTGGCAGGTGGCATGGAAAGCATGACCAACGCCCCGTACCTGCTGGACAAGGCTCGCGGTGGCTATCGCATGGGCCATGGCAGGATCATCGACCACATGTTCATGGACGGCCTCGAGGATGCCTACGACAAAGGCCGCCTGATGGGCACCTTCGCCGAAGATTGCGCCCAGGCCGGCGCCTTCAGTCGCGAGGCCCAGGATAACTTCGCCATTGCCTCGCTGACCCGCGCCCAGGACGCGATCAAGAATGGCCGCTTCAGCGCCGAGATCGTGCCGGTTGAGGTCACCGAGGGCAAGGAGAAAAGGGTTATCAAGGACGACGAACAGCCGCCCAAGGCCCGTCTGGACAAGATTCCCCAGCTCAAGCCGGCCTTCCGCGAGGGGGGCACGGTGACCGCTGCCAACTCCAGCTCCATCTCCGACGGCGCCGCGGCCCTGGTGCTGATGCGCCGCAGTGAAGCCGACAAGCGTGGCGTAAAGCCGCTGGCGGTGATCCACGGTCATGCGGCCTTCGCCGATACGCCCGCGTTGTTCCCGACCGCGCCTATCGGCGCCATCGACAAGCTGGTCAAACGTACTGGCTGGAGCCTGGCGGATGTGGACCTGTTCGAGATCAACGAAGCCTTTGCCGTGGTCACCCTGGCCGCGATGAAGCACTTTGACCTGCCCCACGACAAGGTCAACATCCATGGCGGCGCCTGTGCTCTGGGCCATCCGATCGGCGCTTCCGGCGCGCGCATCCTGGTGACGCTGCTGTCGGCCCTGCGCCAGAACAACCTGCGCCGCGGTATCGCGGCCATCTGCATCGGCGGCGGCGAAGCCACGGCGATCGCGGTCGAATGCCTGTACTGAGGTGAGCCATGCTGGTAACTGACGAGCAACAACAGATCGCCGATGCGGTGAAGGACTTCGCCCAGGAGCGCCTCAAGCCGTTTGCCGAGCAATGGGACAAGGCGCATCGCTTCCCGCGCGAGGCCATCGATGAGATGGCCGGGCTTGGCCTGTTCGGGATGCTGGTGCCGGAGCAGTATGGCGGCAGCGACACCGGCTATGTCGCCTACGCCATGGCCCTGGAAGAGATCGCCGCCGGCGACGGGGCCTGCTCGACCATCATGAGCGTACACAACTCGGTGGGTTGCGTGCCGATCCTGAAGTTCGGCACCGAAGCGCAGAAGCAACGTTACCTGGTGCCGTTGGCCAGCGGCGCGATGCTCGGTGCCTTCGCCCTCACCGAGCCCCAGGCGGGCTCCGATGCCAGCAGCCTGAAGACGCGTGCGCGCCTGGAGGGCGATCACTACGTGCTCAATGGCAGCAAGCAGTTCATCACTTCCGGCCAGAACGCCGGGGTGGTGATCGTCTTCGCGGTCACCGATCCCGAGGCGGGCAAGCGCGGGATCAGTGCGTTCATCGTGCCCACCGACACGCCGGGCTATCAGGTGGTGCGGGTTGAAGAAAAACTCGGCCAGCACGCCTCCGACACGTGCCAGATCGTCTTCGATGATGTGCGGGTACCGGTGGCCAATCGCCTGGGTGAAGAGGGGCAGGGCTACAAGATCGCTTTGGCCAACCTCGAGGGCGGACGTATCGGCATCGCTTCGCAGGCCGTCGGCATGGCCCGCGCGGCGTTCGAGGTCGCGCGTGACTACGCCAAGGAGCGCCAGAGCTTCGGCAAGGTACTGGTCGAGCACCAGGCCGTGGCCTTCCGTCTGGCCGACATGGCCACGCGCATCGCCGTGGCAAGGCAGATGGTGCTGCATGCGGCAGCCCTGCGCGATGCCGGGCGCCCGGCATTGGTGGAAGCGTCGATGGCCAAGCTTTTCGCCTCGGAAATGGCCGAAAAGGTCTGTTCGGATGCCTTGCAGACGCTCGGCGGATATGGCTATCTGAAGGACTTCCCGCTGGAGCGCATCTATCGCGATGTGCGGGTTTGCCAGATCTACGAAGGCACCAGTGACATTCAGCGCATGGTCATTGCGCGCAATCTTTGAAGGAGCAGCTTGCATGGCATTCGAAACAATCCTGCTGGACATCCACGGCAAGGTCGGCCTGATCACCCTCAACCGTCCCCAGGCGCTCAATGCCCTGAACGCGCAGATCGTGGCCGAGATCAACCAGGCCCTGGATCAGCTCGAGCGTGATCCGAACATCGGTTGCGTGGTCCTGACCGGTTCTGCCAAGGCCTTCGCCGCGGGCGCCGACATCAAGGAGATGGCCGAGCTCAAGTACCCGCAGATCTATGTCGACGACCTGTTCAGCGACGCCGACCGCATCGCCAATCGGCGCAAACCGATCATCGCCGCGGTGTCGGGTTTTGCCCTGGGCGGTGGCTGCGAACTGGCGATGATGTGCGACTTCATTCTCGCCGGGGACAACGCCAAGTTTGGCCAGCCGGAGATCAACCTCGGCGTGCTGCCGGGCATGGGCGGAACCCAGCGCCTGACCCGCGCCGTGGGCAAGGCCAAGGCCATGGAGCTGTGCCTGACTGGCCGTCTGATGGGCGCAGAGGAGGCCGAGCGGGCAGGGCTGGTGGCGCGCGTGGTGCCCCAGGCCGAGCTGCTGGAAGAGGCGCTGAAGGTGGCGGCGACCATCGCCAGCAAGTCGATCCCGGTGAGCATGATGGTCAAGGAAAGCGTCAATCGTGCTTTCGAGGTGAGCCTGAGCGAGGGTGTGCGTTTCGAACGTCGCGTGTTCCACGCGGCGTTTTCCACGGAAGATCAGAAGGAAGGTATGGCAGCGTTCATCGCCAAGCGCGAGGCGCAGTTCAAGGACTGTTGAGGTCGAGGGGCAGCGCCAGGGCGCTGCCCTGCTGTTTCAGTCCGTGAAGAAGTATTGTTTCGCGTCGGCCAACGAGATCGGGCTGCGGTACACCTCTTCCTGATTCAGCGTCTGCGGGCTGGTGACCGTCTTGCCCTGGGCAAAGCGTTGACTGGCCAGCTTCAGATGGCCGGCAACGAAATCCACCTTGGCGGCGGTTTTCGAACGATAGTGAAAGTGGGCGTACCAGATCGCCTGCTCGTCGTGCTGCACGACATATTCGTCGAGGAAATCAGCAGGCCTGCCCTTGACCTTGGTCAGGGCTTTGCGCGTGCCAACAGGACTGATCGTCACCTGGTTCTGCTTGATCAGGAATTGCAGCTCACCCATGCGCGGTTTTTGCTTGAGTGCCGCTTTGGTACGCAGCCTGAGGCTTTCGGTCGTGAGCTGTGCCGCAAGGTCCTCGATCTCCTTGATGACGATCGCCGCGTCGCTGTCTGCGCTGGCCTCATCGGTGGCATTGTCCGCAGTGAGACGGCGTTCTATGGCCTCGCGGGCGCTGTCGAGGCTGGCGCGATGGTCGGTGAGAATTTCCTCTATCTCCACCGGCAGGTAGTTATTCGAGTACGACTTGCCTAGGCGTACCAGCTCCGTGCGTGCCGCAGCCATGCAGGACTTGCCGCTCTTGAGCAGGCGCTTGAGGTTGGGCGGTTGTGCCGGAACAGGTGCTGCCTCGGGCGCTGCTACTTCCAGCTCGACCCAGCGATCGTCCTGGAGTGTGTAGCTGCGAGAGGGTGTCTCACTTGCGGGGGTGGGGATGTCGACGATGTTCGGATTGCCTTCACGTACTGTACCTAGCAGGATGCCATGCTCCTGTGTCTCGATCAGCCCGGGCAGTTGCGCTCGCAGTTGCTGGACCGTGCTGACCGGGATGAACTCAGGCAGCTCGTCGGCCTCCTTGGTCACGTCGTTCGTGAACGCATCGAAATCCTGCTCCATGCGCTTTAATTCATCATGGCTGCGCTCTGGGTCCATATGGCTGATCAGATTGTTCAGTTGTCGCCGAGCCGTTCTGAGCTGGCCGGTGATGCTGTGCAGAACCCTGGCGATAACTTCCTCTCCAGGGCTCTTCAACCTGGCCAGTTGCAGGTGCTGGGTGATGCTCATCTGCAGGTTGTTCCAGGCGCGCTTCATCCAGAAGGAGCCTTCCTCATCCAGTTGCTGGAGCATGGTCAGGCGGTTGGTGCAGGCCTCGATACGCATCCAGCGCAGTACCAGGTTAGAGGCAGGCTTGATGCCACCTTTGTCCACCACCTCGATGTAGCCACTAATCTCGGTCTGGTGTTCGCTGCGCAGCTTTTCGAGTTGTGCTCTTTGCTCGGTGAGCAGGGAGCCGTGCTCTACCATCTGGTCCAGCAGCAACAGTATCTTCTCAATGCATTCGGTAAGGGTGGTGGCCTCTGCAGGGGTTATCTCATGGCCACTGTTCTGCCGATCGTACATTTCGAGCATTCGAGCGCGTAGTGGTTCATGCAAGCGATTCAGTGCACGGAAGACCTCCTGTTCGCAGCGCACATGCTGGCTGAGGGCAAACGCTCGGCGGATCTTGTACTTCTCCAGTACTGCGCGCTCGTTGCGTTGTCTGAGGTGCTCCAGGTGTTGCTCCCAGAACGTCGAGCATTCCTTGGCGGTCCCCAGGTACTTATGCAACGACGCTTCATCCTCCTTGCCCCCGACTTCCTTCACTGCATCGACCAGCATCTGCTGACGGCTTTGAGATTGCGCGCGTTCCTCGATGATTGTCGCGTTCAGCGTTGCCAGGGCCTTTGCGTTTTCGGCCCTGAGCTGTGTGATTCGCTTGCCCAGGGGCATGCCACCCTTGAGGTGCAGACGCAGGTCCAATCCCCAGCGGCCATCCTCCTCGCGGCGAATCCAGGGGCCCAGCTTGTCCGGGTTGGCGGTGTCGATGATGCGCTGACGCTGTGCGACAGGATCCAGTTGTACCTCGTAGACACTGCCGCCGAGTGAGACCCAGGTGCGTGCGTCATGCAGGAACAGGCCCTGCAATGCACCCTGAGGTATCGGAGGCCCCAGTTCGTCGATCTCATAGGGCGCCCGCAGCGCCAGCAGCGACTGACGCTGGGCACTGTCGAGCTTGAACAAAGGATTGCTCCAGGAGAAATCGGCCAGAGGATCGGCGCTCCCGTTTACCAGCGTCGGCAACTGATCGCGGTTGGGCGTGGCCAGCGGGTCGACGATAGGGGGCTCCAGCGGTCGTTGTAGGTCGATCCTTCGACGAGCATGGGCGAACAGCAGTGTGGCGAGGTTCAGCAACAGTTCCACCAGGCTGGCGGCACGGTCACTGGTGTCCTGTGGCCGGTCGCTGGTTGCCTGGAGGAAAGTGGTTTCCATCTGCACGATCCAGCCCGCAGTAGCCACGGACTCGGGCGCGAAAGGCAGTACCGTATTGAGCAGCAGCCAACCCAGTGTCTGCCAGCGTGCCCAACGTGCCTGTTCGCTGCTTTGCGCATGGCTGCTGAATTGCGCAATGGTTTCCTCTACGCAGGCCTTGTACAGCGCTGATGCGGGGTCTGGGCAGGGTGGTTCGATCGACAGCGACGCAGGGGCGGGCTTGCCGAACGGCACCGCCCAATCGTCCTCTCCTGGATGAAACAGGTGCGGTTCGCGAAAACCGCCGTAGGCGTATACCTTGCGCGCCTGTTCCGGGAGCCGTTGCAGGATGTCGTCCTGCAGGTCGCCAGGTGTGGCGAGCGCCTCGAACAGCGCCATGCGGTCCTGGAAGTACGACAGGGGGGTGGCCAGCAGCGGGCGATAGAGCAGGCATGGGCCACCATTGTAGGCATTCTGCTCGATCAGCCATGTATTGCTCACAGGATCAGGGCTGGCATCGAGGCTCGACAGCAACGCGAAGGGTCGAAGGTACCACTGAGCCGACTGGGTCGGCGGGGTGGCAAACACTTCGGCGATCTCTCTGGAGAGGTCGGGGCCCGAGGTCAGGCCGCGCAGGTTCAGGTCCATGACCAGCAGCGGCAACTGGCTGCGCAACTGTTTGCGCAGCAGCGCTGTGCGACGCTGTGCGGCTTGCGGGTCCTCGAGCAACTTGGCGCGCAGCATTTGCGGGTAGTGCTTTGCGATGTCCGCCTGGGTGATCAGTGCGCGTAGGTAGGATTCGTCGAACCATGCCGGCACGTCACTGCCATCGATGGATTCGACCACCACTTTGCCAGGTTGCAGCAGGCCCAGGTTGGCAATGGCCAATTGCGCGAGATCGAATCGTTCGACGTGAATGCTGCCACTGGTTACCAGGGAACCTGCCCCGGGTATTGCGACGGCAGTGACCTGATGGTTCGCGACGCGCAGTTGCTTGAGGTCAAGGTCGAAATCGGGATGGTTTTTCAGGATGCATTGGTAAAGCTTGGCATAGGCAAATGCCTGTGCGTCGAGAATACCGTCCAGCCAGCCCTTCCTGCCGGCGCCTTCGTAGGTCTGTGCGATATCGGTCAGTACCAGGGCATAGCGCTGCAGTTGCTCCGGTTGTGCGTTGCGTAACCACACCGGCAACTCCGCGGCCAGGCGGTCATGGGCTGCAGTGTCGTCGATACCGCACAGGCTCAGCATCGAGGTGATGCGGTCGAGCGCCAGTGCGAGTTCGTTGGGGCGTTGAAGTCGGTCGGGTATCGAAGTGACAGTGAGTGAGCCATGCAACTGTTGCTGTAACAGGCCGCTGGCCTGGTTGTCGAACGGTCGACCGGGGATTCCGATCAGGCGCATCATTGTCAGTGCAGGCGGTAATACGGCGGGTAGACGCCGCCTGGCCCGGGCCAGCATCGCGTTACGGCTTTGATACTGCAGTAATCGACCACTGGTGGTGAACAGCAAGGTGACCGCCTCTTTATCTTCAGAGGCCGGGCTTTCGATCAACAAGGCACTGGCAAGGTCCGGGTCGAGTTGCCAATTGTCCAGCATATCCAGGCGCACGTTGTGCAGAACGGGATCCTGAGTATCCGAGGTGCCGTCCAGCAGTTGTTGGGCAACCGCCAGCGTCCTGTCGTCCATCCACTGCTCCTTGCGGTGCTCGTCCAGTGCTTTTTTGTAGCGCTCACGCAGGTATTGGCTGCACCATTGCCAGGGCGACTTGCCGTCATGTTTGTCTGCATCCACCCAATAGTCAGTCAGCGCCTGGCGATATTCCTTTAGTAGAAACGGTGCGGTTTCGTTGATCAGGGCCTCGATCGGGTGCAGTGGGGTTTCCAGTGTCTTGTCGTCAAGGCCTGGCTGAGTTTGGACCAGTGTGTCTTGCAGTGGTGTGAGGTTGAGGGTCGTCTTGAGGATGTGGCGCTGTATCAGCATGCTGGTCAGGGAGTGCTGGTAGGGGGCTGTACCGGCCTTGCCTGTGCTGCGAATGGACAAGGTCGCAGGATCGAGTGAGGGATCCAGTTTGCAGGCCAGCCATTGCTGCTTGAGCATACGACTGGCTACATCCTGAAGCGAGGGTCTTGTCTGGAAGTGCTTGGCAATCTCGCAATCCAGGTCACCGACCTGTGGGTGGGGGCTAGAAAGGCTCATGGCCGAGGTTCCTTTATGAAGGGGAACCCCAGATGATCATCGTCGACAGGTGGGGTAGAGGTAGCTTGTCACTACCTGGAGCGGGGGTGTTCGGCGTTGCAGCTGCAGGCTGACAGCATGGCGCTGTTGTTGCATATTATCGGGGCGTGCGTTGCCATCCGTGCTGGTGCCCACCCCCGGGTATGATCCTGGGGTAATCCGTCCGATTCGGCAGATTCCTCTGTCATTTCTGTTGCCCCACGGGGCCGCGCACCTTAGACTGCCGCCCCCTGTAAAAGAGTGCCGGTTGGCGCTTGAAGAATTCCGTTGCCTGCGAGCCATCGCCGGTGGCACCCGAATCGCCCAAATGCACATTTTTTCATAGAGAAATCGATGACCAAGGAACAGTTGCTGGCCATGTCGGCCGATGACTACATGAATGCCGATCAGCTCGGGTTCTTTAGCGCGCTGCTGCAAGCGATGAAAGTCGAGACCCATGAGCGCATCGAGCTGAGCCGCGCCACCATCGAAAGCTTGGACACGCCTTCTGATCCGGCCGACGTGGCCTCGGTCGAAGAAGAGCGTCATTGGCTGGTCAATGCCATCGAGCGCGATCAGCGCCTGCTGCCGCAGCTGGAGATGGCCCTGGGCCGTATTGCTGACGAGAGCTTTGGCTGGTGCGATGACAGCGGCGAGCCGATTGGGCTGCAACGCTTGCTGATCAGCCCGACCACCAAATACTGCATCGAAGCCCAGGAGCGTCACGAGCAGCTCGACCGCCACCAGCGGCAGATCTGAACGGACACACTCGGCGCAAGGCCCTGCGGAGCAATCCGCGGGGCCTTTCGCGTTTCCGTAGGGGCTGAAAACATGTCGATTTGTTGCGATTGATGCAATACAGCTCTACGGGCGAGTGCTTTTTCTCGGCTTTGGAGGATCGTATTCTATCCATGTAGTTAGCTTGCTAATTAAGTGGAGAGAAATGATGCAATCCCGGGTCAATGTGGCAGTGATGATAGGTTCCGGCGTACCTGCGACGCTGCGGGCCCGAGGGCAACGGGCGTGCTGGGTGGTGTTGGTCGATGGCGAGCGTCGTGGTACTGCCTTCGCCAGCCGGGCTGAAGCGTTGGAGTGCCAGGCCGCCTGGTTGCAGCAACTGGCGAAGGGATATGCGGCTTAGCGGTCCAGGCTTCGCGCCAGCTCGCAGGCTGCCAGGTGGCTGCGGCGAAACCCCATGACCCGGCCAGTGGTACGCTCGGTGATGTGGAAGAACGCGACGCCGGCGGGAATTACCACGAAACGTGCGACGTTGCGTAGAGGTCGGATGTAAGAAATGTTCGAGACCTCTCGACGGATTTCGGTGTTTTCGTGCATATTCTTTCCCCTGTAAATGCATGGACGAGTATCGGACCCATTCTGCCGAGGGGCCTGGCTTTATCTATTGCATCTTTTCTGGCGGCATTGTTGTCAGACAAAACTGTTCCCCATGCGGGATCTATGCCGAGTGTTCTCCAGGGGTTTTGTTGGCGTGCGAGTGTAAAAAATCCTACTTGCCGTATCGATGAGCCCCGCAGACGCTTCAAGCATTGTGTCACTAACCTTTCAGACATCACTTTGAAATGGCCGCCGCGTCACGCCTTCACGACTTCGTGTGGCGGCGGGAAACAACCGGTTCGAGGATCACTTCATTGGCAGTCAGTACTCTGGATACCCACGCCCTGTTCGCTTTGGGCGACTTGCGGGCCAAGTTGGTCAAGCTCTTTCAGGGCCGTTTCATCTACGTCACCGAGCAGAACCCCGATGGCCTTTACATGGCCGAGATCGATACCGACAACGCGATGGTTGTCGATGACAAGCAACGTCTGGAACTGAAGGTCGGGGATCACTTCCGTGCCGCCGTCCTGCCCAGCCGCGAAGGTGGCAAGCTCGAGCTGCGTTTTCGCGAGATCAAGTTCAATGTATATGGGGTGGGTGACTATGCGTTCGTCTCGGTGCCCGAGGGCGACGGCATTGTCTTCCGTGACGGGCAGGGCGTGATGCTTGTGTTCGCTGCCCAGTCCCAGGTGGCGGAAGGCCTGGGCAAACTGCTCAAGGCGGTGACCGGCAAGGTCGCCAAATGGCGCAAGGGCGAGCTGACCACTTTCAAGGCCAGTGAATGAGTGGCGACGATGCGTTGCCTGCGGGGCGCGCCGAGTTTCACCAGCGTCACAAGGCGCAAGCCTTTCGGGACGCCGAGCGCCTGATCGCCCATCGAGCACAGTTGAAAGAAGGCTGGCTGGCCTGGGTAGCGGGTGAGCTCTATCGGCTCGGCCCGCCTCCTTATGTGGCCATGGTGCGGCGCGAGCTGCAGCGCCTGACCCAGCACTGACAGCGTTGACCATTCAGATCCGACTGGCGCTCAGTTGCCCCGGTCGCCACCGCTGCTGACCTCATCCGGCACCTGCTCTCCAGACATGCGTTTGCGGAACAGGGCGGCCCGCGCGAGCAACAGCGTAGTCACGGGCACGGTAATCGACAGCAGGATCGGTATCAGCCAGGCATGCAGCACCGGCCCCTGCTTGAGACCGGAAAAGTACAGGATTGAGGCGAGGCTGACGCACCAGGCGCCGATGGTCGAGGCCAGTGCCGGAGGATGCATGCGTTGGAAGTAATCCTTCAGGCGCACCAGTCCGATTGCACCGACCAAAGCGAACAGGCTGCCTGTAAGCAGCAGTACGGCCGTGGCAAGCTCCAGCCAGAACGGTAGTTCGACAGTCTGGATCATTCGATCACCTCTCCGCGCAGCAGGAACTTGGCCAGGGCAAAGGAGCCGACGAAACCGAACAGGGCGATCAGCATCGCGCCTTCGAAGTAGGTATCACTGGCATAGCGGATGCCCAGTACCAGCATCATCAGCATGGCCAGGATGTACAGGTAGTCCAGCGCCAGGACCCGGTCCTGCGCCGAAGGGCCGCGGAACACCCTGACCAGCGCCAGGGCCATGGCGATGATGAAGATGAACAGGCTGGCGAGAATGGCGTTGGCGAGCAGGCCAGTCATTCGAAGATCTCCATCAGCGGGCGTTCGTAGGTGTGCTTGAAGTGTTCGATGAAGGCGGCTTCGTCGTCCAGGTCGAACACATGCAGCAACAGGATGCTGCGATCCAGGGCCAGCTCTGACCAGACCGTGCCGGGCACCACTGTGGTGATCATCGACAGGGCGGCCAGGCCATGGGCGTCGCGCAGCGACAGGGGGATGTGCACGAAGGCAGAACGTGGTGGATGGCTGCTGGCTCGCAGCACGCCTCGGGCAACCTGCAGGTTGGAGAGGATCACATCCAGGCCCACACGGCCGATCAAGCGTGCAATCACCAGCGGGCGGCGGATATGGGCGTGTTGCGGGCGCAATGGCGCCATCAGCACGGGTGCAAGGATGCCGAGGGCGGCGCCAAGCAGCAGATTGCCAGGGCTGACGGAAAGGTTCAGCACCAGCCACAGCACGAACAGCGCCAGTGACAGTAGCGGGGCGGGGAACAGCCGGTTCATGGTTGTACCTGCGTCATGGTGGTCGGCCCAGGCACGGGGCGGGTGGACATCACCGCTTGGATATAGGCGTCGGGTGCCTGCAGGCCAGCGGCGGTGTCCTGGGTGTAGCGCAGCAGCGGCTCGGCCTGGATGCTGAGGGCAATGCACAACCCCAGCAGTAGCACGATCGGTACGCATTCATAGCGGCGCAGCAATGGCGATGGCCGCTCCTCCGGTTTCCAGAAGCGCTGGATGCCCACGCGGCCGAAGGCGATCAGCGATGCCATGCCCGATAGCAGCAACAGGGCTACCAGGCACCAACCCGCCGCTGACAGGGGCTGCTCGGGTGGCATGCCCAGGCCTTGCGGGTTGAACAGTGCGCTGATCAGGTTGAGCTTGCCGATGAAGCCGGACAGCGGCGGCATGCCAATGATCAGCAGTGCGCAGGCGATGAAGCTCAAGCCTAGGAAGGCCATGGTCCAGGGAATGATCTGACCGATCACTGCCTTCTGCTCGTCGTCGAGGTTGATGCCCTTGGGTGGGTGCAGGGACTCGAGCGGCGGCGGGATGGCGTCCTCTTCGTCGTCCAGGGGCGCTTCGTTGGCCGAGCGCGAGCGCTCGATCAATTCGGCCAGCAGGAACAAGGCGCACAAGGCCAGGGTGGAACTGGTGAGGTAGAACAGTGCCGCGCCGGTGAGGGCCGCCTGACCAAAACCGACCGAGGCCAGCAACGTGCCAGCCGAGACCAGGATGCTCAGCGCGGCGAGACGCTCCAGGCGCTGGGCGGCGAGGATCGAGACGGCAGCCACCGCGAGGGTGACGAGGCCGCCATACACCAGCCATTCCCCACCGAAATTCGCCGAGGCGCCTGCCTGGCCCGAGAACAGTAACGTCCACAGACGCAGCACTGCGTACAGGCCGACCTTGGTCATGATGGCGAACAGTGCAGCGACCGGTGCGCTGGCCGAAGAGTAGGCAGGCACCAGCCAGAAGTTCAGCGGCCAGACACCGGCCTTGACCAGGAATGCCATGGCCAGGATCGCCGCTCCGGCGTGCAGCAAGCCGCGATCGGCCTCTGCAACCAGCGGGATCTTAAGTGCCAGGTCGGCCATGTTCAGTGTGCCCGTCACGCCATAGAGCATGGCCGCGCCGACCAGAAACAGCGACGAGGCGAACAGGTTGATGGCGATGTAGTGCAGCCCGGCCCTGACCCGCGCGCGTCCCGAACCGTGCAGCAACAGACCGTAGGACGCCGCCAGCAGTACCTCGAAGAACACGAACAGGTTGAAGAGATCGGCGGTCAGGAACGCGCCGTAAAGGCCCATCAGCTGAATCTGGAACAGTGCGTGGAAGCTGGCGCCGGCACCGTCCCAGCGGGCACGGGCGAACAGCAGGGCGCTGACGCCGATGACTCCGGTCAGGGTAAGCAGCAGTGCGGACAGGTGATCGAGTACCAGCACGATACCGAACGGCGCCGGCCAGTTGCCGGGCAGGTAGACGCCGATGGACTCGGCCTGGCCCTGGCCGCGTACCCACATCAGCAGCGTCACGGCGATACCCAAACCGATCAGGCTCGACAGCAGGTTCAGGCGCGCCTTGAACTGGCGGTGCTTTTCGCCGATCAGCAGCATGATCGCAGCGGTTACCAGTGGTAGCAGGATCGGGGCGACAATCAGTTGATTCATCCAGCTCATTCCTCACGCTCCCGGCCATCGACATGGTCGGTGCCGGTCAGGCCACGCGAGGCCAGCAGGACCACCAGGAACAGGGCAGTCATGGCGAAGCTGATGACGATGGCAGTCAACACCAGTGCCTGCGGTAGCGGGTCGGTGTAGTTCAGCAGGTCCTGTGGGACGCCGTCCTTGATGATCGGCTCCTTGCCGATGAACAGGCTACCCATGCTGAAGATGAACAAATTGACGCCGTAGGAGAGCAGGCACAGGCCCATGATGACCTGGTAGGTCCGTGGGCGCAGTACCAGCCAGACTCCGGAGGCGGCCAGTACGCCGATGGCGACTGCGATGACTTCTTCCATCAGGCGGCTCCTGTCTGGCTGGATTTAGGATGGCCTGGGCGATAGGCACGTACCGATTGGTGTGCCAGGGCGGTCAGGATCAAGAGCGTGGAGCCGACAACCACGGTGTACACGCCGATATCGAAGAACAAGGCGCTGGCGACATGGATGTCACCGAGCAACGGCAGATGCAGGTGCGCAGTGTGGGTGGTGAGGAACGGATAACCCAGCAACATGGCACCCGCGCCGGTGAGCGTGGCGCACAGCAATCCGGTGCCCATCCAGCGCAGCGGCCGTAGGCTCATCTGAGCCTCGACCCACTGGGTGCCCGCGACCATGTACTGCAGGATGAACGCCACCGACATCACCAGCCCGGCGACGAAGCCGCCGCCTGGTTGGTTGTGGCCACGCATGAACAGGTACATCGAGACCAGCAGGGCGATCGGCAGCAGCAGACGTACCAGCACCGCAGGCACCATCATGAAACCCAGTGCGGTGTCGGTCACATGCCGTGGGTTGACCAGGTCGGTGATCACGTCCGGCGCCAGTTGGCGCTGCTGTGTCGGCAACTGCATGCTTTCTTTCGGCGGGCGGAAGCGGCGCAGCAGGGCGAAGACCGTTAGCGCCACTGCAACCAGCACAGTGATTTCACCCAAAGTATCGAAGCCGCGGAAGTCCACCAACATCACATTGACCACGTTGGTGCCGCCGCCTTCGGGGAGTGCGCGGCTCAGGTAGAACGATGAGATGTCGTTGGGCGTGGGGCGCGTCAGCATGGCGTACGACAGCAGCGCCATACCGCCGCCGACCAGCACTGCAAGTAGCAGGTCGCGCAGGCGTCGCAGGCGTGCACGCTCCTGGCTACCAGGCAGGGGCGAGACACCTTCGATTCGGCGCGGCAGCCAGCGCAGGCCCAGCAGGATCAGCACCGTGGTGACGACTTCGACCACCAGCTGCGTGAGTGCAAGGTCAGGAGCAGAGAACCAGACGAAGGTGATGCAGGTCATCAAGCCGCAGACGCTGACCATGATCAGCGCCGCCAGACGGTGGTACTTGGCCTGCCAGGCTGCGCCGATGGCACAGGCAATTGCTATCAGCCACATGGCGACGAATACACCGGACCCGGGGATCTTGGGGCGGTCCCCCCAACTGATGCCGCTGTACAGCATGGGCGTCAGCCCGGCGAGGAAGGCGGCAACGACCAGCATGAACAACTGGGTCTGCAAGCGGCGGCTGGTCAACAGCCCTTCTAGGTGCCGGGCCAGCAGCATCAAGCGTACCAGTCCATGCTCGAACAGCCGCTTGCCATTGAAGCGTTCGATCAGCGGCGGGTAGGGGAAGCGGCCCAGGCGCAATTGTTTGCGCAGTAACAGGTAGAGCACTACGCCGCCGCACATGGCGATCAGGCTCATGATCAAAGGCGCGTTCCAGCCGTGCCAGATGGCCAGGCTGTATTCTGGCAGGGTGCCGCCTACCACCGGCAACGCTGCGGCAGCCAGCAGCGGGCCGACCGACTGGGCAGGGAAGATGCCAACTACAAGGCAGGTCAGGACCAGCAACTCGACCGGAGCGCGCATCCAGCGCGGTGGTTCGTGCGGTGTATGCGGAAGGTCCTGGGCGGTCGGACCGAAGAATACGTCGACCGTAAAGCGTAGGGCGTAGGCAACACTGAACGTGCCTGCGAGGGTGGCGATCACCGGCAAGGCGGCCTCGACCCAGGCACTGGAAGTAATGAATACGGTTTCGGCGAAGAACATTTCCTTGGAAAGGAAGCCGTTCATCAGAGGCACGCCGGCCATGGAGGCACTGGCGACCATGGCCAGGGTGGCGGTATAGGGCACCAGGCGTATCAGTCCGCTGAGACGGCGGATGTCGCGGGTGCCACTTTCATGGTCGATGATGCCGGCGGCCATGAACAGCGAGGCCTTGAACGTGGCGTGGTTGAGAATGTGGAACACCGCCGCAACTGCTGCAAGCGGGCTGTTCAGGCCAAGCAACAGGGTGATCAGGCCCAGGTGGCTGATGGTCGAATAGGCCAGCAAGCCCTTGAGGTCATTCTGGAACATCGCCGCGAAGGCGCCGAGCAGGAGGGTACAGGCGCCTGCCCCGCCGACGATCCAGAACCACTCCTCGGTGCCTGACAGCGTTGGCCATAGGCGTGCCAGCAGGAATACCCCGGCCTTGACCATGGTCGCCGAATGCAGATAGGCCGAGACTGGCGTGGGAGCAGCCATGGCATGCGGTAGCCAGAACTGGAAGGGAAATTGCGCACTCTTGCTCAGGGCACCGATCAGGATCAGCGGTAGCAACACAGGATAGAGCGCGTGCTGGCGGACGGTTTCGCCAGCGGCCAGGACCTTGTCCAGGTCATAGCTGCCGACCACATGGCCGAGCAGCAAGGCGCCGACCAGCAGGCACAAGCCACCTGCGCCCGTGACCATCAGCGCCATGTAAGCGCCGCGGCGAGCATCGCTGCGGTGGTGCCAGTAGCCGATGAGGAGGAAGGAGAACAGGCTGGTCAGCTCCCAGAAGAACACCAGCTGAATCAGGTTGCCGGAAATCACCAGCCCGAGCATTGCGCCCATGAAGGCCAGGAAGAAGGCGAAGAATCGGGGCACGGGGTCTTGGGGCGACATATAGTAGCGCGCATACAGCGACACCAGCGTACCGATACCCAGCACTAGCAGCGAGAACAGCCAGGCGAAGCCATCCATGCGCAGCACGAGGTTGAGCCCGAGGCTGGGCAGCCAGAGGAATTCTTCGCGGATCACGCCGCCATGGGCGATCTGCGGGTACAGCAGCGCTACCTGGACAGTGCCGACCAAGGCCACGAGCCCGGCGAGAATGGACTCGGCGTTACGCGCATTGTGCGGCAGCACGGCTGCCAGGCAACTGCCGATGAAGGGCAGAAGCAATAGCACTATCAAAGACATAGCGTTCTAATCTACAGAGGTTTGCCATGGATCATACGTGCCACGCTGGTGATCACCAACACGCAAGCTGTGGCAGAATCCTACAAAAGCGCTGTGACAAGCTGTTTTTTTATAACAGTTTTTTTCAGAGCATAGCCGCTGATCAGGAGTTCAACGCCCTGTCTCGCTTTCGCTTGGCGTCAGGCCTTGCGGCTCTGGAAGGGGATCGCGATCGCGGCGAATCTTCAGTTCGCTGACGACTACGGCGATCACGATCAGCAGGCCACCAATAAGCGCCACACCTGGCAAGCGGTCCCCTGCGATACGGCCAACGATGCCGGCCCAGACGGGTTCGCCGGCATAGATCAGTGTGGCGCGGGTTGGCGAGACGGATTTCTGCGCCCAGTTCATCGCTACCTGGATTACCGCGCTCATGGCACCCAGGCCAAGGGCACTGGCCAACAGCAGCCAGGAAAAGTCCGGAATGCGTTCCTGGGTCGGAACGATCATCAGGAATGATAGCGCCGAGGCAGTTGCCAGTTGCACCACCGTGACCCGGCGCACGTCGACCTTGCCGGCATAACGACTGATCAGGATGATCTCGCCGGCGATGGCCACGGCGCTGACCAGGGTCACGATTTCGCCTTCGCTGAAATGCAGCGCACCGCCCTCAGGGCCGGCCAGCAGCATCAGTCCGACGAAGGCCAGGCAAATGCCGATGCTTGGCATCAGGCCGGGCCGACGCCCCAGCACCAACCACTGCAGCAGCGGCACAAAAGGCACGTAGAGTGCCGTGATGAAGGCCGATTGGCTGCTACTGATGGTTTGCAGGCCCATGGTCTGCAAGCCATAGCCGAGCATGATCGATACACCGATCACCACGCCAGCTTTCAACTCGGTGAACGTCAGGCCCGAGAGCGCTCTCGCCGATACCAACCCGACGAAAAATGCCGCTGCCGCAAACCGCAGGCCGACGAAGAACATCGGTCCGCTCACGGCCATGACGTTGTGCACGATCAGGAAGGTGCCGCCCCAGAGCATGGTAATGAACACCAGCACCCATTCGGCTTTGCTCAGGCGAAAGGATACGGACGGCCGTTGGCTGCTGGTGGTTTGGGTCATGGTCTTGCGCACTCGGAAGGGGCGGCGCACAATCGCCGCAAAGTGGGCAGTATACTGCGCAATCCCTACCAGTGAGCAATATAGTGCACAAAGATTCTTCGCACCGTGCTTCGGTGCTGCAGCACGTCAGTCAGAACATTCGCCGCTTGCGTAACGACAAAGGGCTTAGCCAGACTGCTCTGGCCGAACACTCTGGTGTGAGTCGGCGCATGCTGGTCGCCATCGAGGCGGGCGAGAAGAACGTCAGCCTCACCACCCTCGACCTGATCGCCGAAGCGCTGGGGGTGGCGTTCAGTACGCTGATCCAGGCGCCCGAGCAGCGCGATCCTGCACGCATCAACGAGCTGGCCTGGGCCGGCGAGCAGCCTGATAGCCGCGCAGTGCTGCTGGGTAGCAGCCCGGCGCGGCGCGAGGTCGAGCTCTGGGAATGGACCCTGGCACCGGGCGAGCACTATGCCAGTGAGGCTGACGCCGAGGGTTGGAGCGAGCAGATCTATGTGGCCGAGGGCTGCCTGACGCTGTTGATCGAAGGGGGTGAACTGCACCTGCGCGCTGGGGAGTTCCACATCTTCCCCAGCGACTGCCGCTATGCCTACCGCAACGACGGCGACCAGCCCACGCGCTTCGTGCGCAATGTGGTGATCTGACTCCCCCGCCTACCTGGCCAGCAGCGTGTCGGTACTTTCGACAGTGGCAAAGGCGAAGGCCAGCGCTGCCATGGCTGAGTCGTGCACATGCGATGCGGGCACCGTCTGTCCATTGAACTCCAGGGCCAGCGTAGCGCAGGCGTCGTGCGCCACCGAGACCTGGTAGCCGAAGTCAGAGGCGGCGCGGGTGGCCGAATCGATGCACATGTGGCTCATGGCGCCGACGATGGTCAGTGCTTTCACCTCATGCTTGTCGAGCAGCGATTTGAGCTCGGTGTCGCGAAACGCGTTGACCTGATGCTTGAGCACCACCGGCTCGTTGCTGACCGGCAGCACCTTGGCGTGGATCTCGGCGCCTGGCGAGCCGGGGGCGAAGAACGGCGCATCGGCTGATTCGAACTCGTGACGCACATGCACGACCAGGTCGCCGCGCTTGCGGGCAGCGGCGAGCAGGCGGGCAGCGTTGTCGGCCGCCGCGTCGGCGCCATCGAGAGTCCATTTGCCACCGGGGAAGTAATCGTTCTGGATATCGATGAGAATCAGGGCCTGTTTGTTCATGTCGCGTGCCTCCTTGGGCGTGGTCGTGGTGTGACGATAGTTATAGGCTTGAACGAACTACATGAGGATTGGCGCGATCGACACAATGAAGGCAAAAACTGACATCGGCGTAGGCCTGGAAATCGGCGTGCTGGTCTATCCCGAGGCGCAACGTGCCGCCGTGCATGGATTGACGGATCTGTTCACGGTCGCCAGTCGGGTCGCCTGCGAACTCGGTGGTGGGGAGCAGCTGCGGATCCGCGTCAGCCACTGGCAACTGGATCAGGCCGGCGAACTCTGCGAGGTTTACGACAGCCTGCCGGGCGTGCCCCATGATCTCAAGGTGTTGGTAGTGCCGCCCAGTCTTGGTCCGGCACCTGCACCTGCGCTGCTCGAGCGGCACCGCGCGCACTTGTGCCAATGGCATGCACGCGGCACGGTGCTCGCGTCGGTGTGCATCGGCGTGTTCTTCATCGCGGCCAGTGGCCTGCTGGACGGGCGCTCGGCGAGCACCCACTGGAACTACGCCCAGACCTTGGCCGAGCGCTATCCCCAAGTACGTGCCGACGCCAGCGTATCGGTACTGGACGACGGTGACATCATGACGTCGGCCGGCCTGATGGCCTGGACCGAACTTGGGCTGCGCCTGCTGGAGCGTTTCCTTGGTGCGACTCTGGCGCGCGAGACCGCCCGCTACCTGGCGGTCGATCCGGTACCGACCCCGCTGCCCGGTGCGTTGTTCGCGCCGAGGCTGGATCACGGCGATGAAGCCGTGCTGAAGGTGCAGCACTGGCTGCAGGGGAGTGGCGCGCAAGAAGCCAATCTGGCAAGCATGGCCGGATGTGCCGGGCTTGAAGAGCGTACATTTCTGCGACGCTTTCGCGCGGCGACTGGGCTGCGTCCTACGCAATACTGCCAGCAGGTCCGGGTAGGGCGTGCCTGCCGCCTGCTGGAGTTCACCCGGCGCAGCGTCGACCAAATTGCCTGGGGCGTGGGCTACCAGGACCCCGGTGCCTTTCGTAAGGTGTTCCAGCGCATCACTGGCCTTACACCCAGTGACTACCGGCGACGTTTCGCTGTGGTTGCCTGAGCGTCCGCGCCTAGCGGGTGAGGCCCAGGACCTTGCGCGGCGAGACGGTCGTGGTGGTTGCGCAGCGGACATTCCTTCAAAGACATACAGCCGCAGCCGATACAACCATCCAGCTGGTCGCGCAGCATCATCAGTTCTTCGATGCGTTGGGTCAGGTCTTCTCGCCATTGCGCGGAGAACCGCTGCCAGTCTTCGGCGGTCGGTGTGTGCCCTTTGGGCAGTGTATTGAGCGCCTCGGCGACGTGTGCCAGCGGCACCCCGAGGCGCTGCGCCATCTTGATCACCGCTACCCGGCGCAGCATGGCCCGTTCGAAGCGGCGCTGGTTGCCGTTGTTGCGGGTGCTGTGGATCAGTCCCTTGCTTTCATAAAAGTGCAGCGCGGTCACCGCGACGCCGCTGCGCGCCGCCAACTGACCTACGCTGAGCAGGCGCTCCGGTGCCGCCACAATCTGGCTGGGCATGTCGAAATATTCCTTGACCTTGACTTAACTCGAGGTTTTACCCTGCTCGCCATCACGCTGCAAGTACCCCGAGCAAGGAGACTGTTCATGGCGGCCACCCCCCATTCCCTATGGTTTACCCAGATGATCGAGTACGAAGTGCCGGCGATTCGGCAACAGGCCCTGGCCGAGGCTTTGGTCCTGCGGGCCGAGGAGATCGCCAGCCGTTGCGATGGTCTGCTGGGTGTCAGCATTCAGGCCAGTGTCGATGGCAGCCGAGTGCTGCAGTACCTGCAATGGCAATCGCGCCAGGAGTGGGCGGCTGCCGCGTCCTGTTTCGTCGAAGAGCCGTTCCTCGACCTGTTGCAGCGTCACCAGGCGCGCGGCGTCAACTTCACGGCCTACCAGACCCTGCGTAGCCTGGTGCGAGGCCTCGATGGCGGCTTGCACTGCGAGGTTGGTGAGGCCCAGGTTCATCAAGGGGCGTAGTACTGCATGCCATTACCGGCCAATCCTGTTGTTCGCGGGATTGGCAGGGGGCAGTCCGGGCAATCGCAAGGCTGTTGCGGACGATCCGATTGCGGGCGCTGACGGCGTGTTCCATTATCCCGATCTGGAACCGTCCAAGATGTGATCGCAGGAGAGCGCATGAACAGTCTGAACCCCCTTCAAAAATCCATACCGGCACGCCTGGCGCGTGTGCGCGAGGTCATGGTCAGGGAGGGTATCGATGCCCTGTTGGTGCCCTCAGCCGACCCACACTTGTCCGAGTATCTGCCCGGCCATTGGCAAGGGCGCCAATGGCTGTCTGGCTTCCAGGGCTCGGTCGGCACGCTGGTGGTGGCCGCGGGGTTCGCCGGGTTGTGGGTCGATAGCCGCTATTGGGAGCAGGCAGAGAAGGAGTTGGCGGGCAGTGGCATCGAGCTGATGAAGCTGCTACCGGGCCAGCCAGGTGCATTGGACTGGCTGGGTGAGCAGGTTGCCAGCGGCGGTGCTGTGGCAGTTGATGGTGCGGTCATGGCGCTGGCCTCTTCCCGTCAATTGGCAGAGCGCCTGAGCGCGCGCAATGTGAGGCTGTTGACCGATCGGGACCTGCTTGGTGAGGTCTGGAGTGATCGTCCGGCCCTGCCCGGCAACCCCGTCTATCAGCACCTGCCTCCCCAGGCTACGGCCAGTCGCGCGCAGAAGCTCGTTGAGCTGCGTCAGGCCCTCGACAGCAAGGGCGCTGACTGGCATTTCATCGCTACTCTGGACGACATCGCCTGGCTGTTCAATCTGCGTGGTAGTGATGTTTCGTACAACCCGGTGTTCGTTTCCTTCGCCCTGATTAGTCGTGATCAAGCCACGCTCTTCGTCGGTCAGGACAAGATCAATAGCCATCTGCGTCAAGTACTGGCTGCCGACGGTATCCAGGTGCGTGATTACGCGGAAGTTGGTCAGGCACTTGCGGGCCTCGTTGGCGGCACTCGCCTGCTGGTCGATCCGGCGCGTGTCACCCATGGCCTGCTGGACAATCTCGACGAGCGAGTCGTGCTGGTCGAGGGCATCAATCCGACCACGCTGAGCAAGTCGCGCAAGAGCGAGGCGGATCTGGTTCATATTCGCCAGGTGATGGAGCAGGACGGTGCAGCCTTGTGCGAGTTCTTCGCCTGGTTCGAGGCGAACCTTGGGCGCGAGACCATCACCGAACTGACGGTCGATGAGCAACTGAGCGCGGCACGTGCACGGCGTCCTGACTTCGTCTCGCTGAGCTTCTCGACCATCGCGGCGTTCAATGCCAATGGTGCCATGCCCCATTACCGCGCCACCGAGCAATCGCATGCGGTGATCGAGGGTAATGGCCTGCTGCTGATCGACTCGGGCGGCCAGTACCTGGGCGGGACCACCGACATTACCCGGATGGTGCCCATCGGTACACCCAGCCTGGAGCAGAGACATGACTGCACGCGGGTGCTCAAGGGAGTGATAGCGTTGTCGCGGGCGAGTTTCCCGCGGGGCATTCTTTCGCCGTTGCTCGATGCCATCGCCCGGGCACCGATCTGGGCCGATCAGGTCGACTACGGCCATGGCACCGGGCATGGCGTGGGCTACTTCATGAATGTGCACGAGGGGCCGCAGGTCATTGCCTATCAGGCGGCAACTACGCCGCAGACGGCCATGCAGGTCGGGATGATCAGTTCGATCGAGCCGGGCACATACAGACCTGGAGCCTGGGGCGTGCGAATCGAGAATCTCGTAGTCAATCGGGAGGCGGGCAGGAGCGCTTTTGGCGACTTCCTGGCCTTTGAAACCCTGACGCTTTGCCCGATCGACACACGGTGCTTGCTGCCCGAGCTGCTCGATGTTTCGGAGCGCCTATGGCTCAACCGTTATCACGAGACCGTGCGTGAGCGATTAGCGCCCCTGTTGCAAGGCGACGCACTGACTTGGTTGAGACTGCGTACGCAACCGGTCTGATCGACCGACTCGAACGAGAAAGGGCAGCCTGAGGCTGCCCTTTCGTTTATTTGCAGATGACGATCATGCTTCGGCTGGTGTAGCCGGCGGGGTTGATCCCGAACACGTAGTCGCCCGGTTCTTCGTCGCTGTCGCTGGAGCGAGCGATCACCTTGTACCCCTTGCTGCCGCAGGACGCCTGTGCATTGGCGTAGCACTTGTCCCAGGATGATGAAAGGCCGGAGCAGTTGATGTGCAGGCCTTTCTTCCCCCGCTTCACCTCGGTCTTGGCTGTAGCGGCACACCCAGCAATGGCCAAGATGGCCAGGATGAGAAAAATACGTTTCATTCCTGTCCTTATCTGGGCGGTGAGTAGTGTCCGCCCTTCTAGTGATGACTCGTTCTTCCTGAAATTCCCCTGCTTCCGTGCCCGGTTCAGTAGATCGTCTGAAGATGATGATGCCGTGACAGCTTAAACAGCCTGGCAGACAGGTACAAGGCTGAAGCTGTTCCAAATGAAAGTATTTCTCAAATCAGTCAGCCGCTACGGGAGGGCTGCTTTCCTTGCGCATCGAGAGTGTGGCCCCTACCGAGGCAGTAATGATTGCCAGGATCGCCAGCCACTGGGTCAGGCTGAGAACTTCACCAAGGAACAAAAGCCCCGACAGTGCGCCGAATGCGGGCTCGATACTCATCAGTGTGCCGAAGGTTCGCGCGGGCATCCGCGTCAGTGCGACCATTTCCAGGCTGTAGGGCAGGGCGGTAGAAAGGATTGCCACCGCAAGTGCGACCGGAATCAGCGCAGGGGTGAGCAAGGCGCTGCCGGCATGGGCGATGCCGATGGGAGCAACGAACAGCGCCGCGATCAATACGCCCAGGGCCGCAGTCTGAATGCCGTTTTCCGCGCCGGCTCGCTGGCCATATAGAATGTAGAGCGCCCAGCAGACGCCGGCACCCAAGGCGTAGGCCGCGCCGGTCAGGTCGAGGGATGCTCCCGTCTGGCCTGTCGGGATGAGCAGTAGCAGGCCGACGATGGCGAGCGCGATCCAGAGAAAGTCCAGGGCCCGGCGCGAAGCGAAGATCGCTACTGCCAGCGGGCCGGTAAACTCCAGTGCTACGGCGATGCCTAGCGGAACGCTGCGCAATGACATATAGAAGAGGAAGTTCATCCCGCCCAAGGCCAGCCCATAGATGATGACGCTGCGCAGGGTGCTGGCATTGAACCTCGCGCGCCACGGACGCAGCAGCGCGAGCATGATGATGCTCGCAAAGATCAGGCGCAGTGTTGTGGTGCCCTGGGCGCCGACAACCGGAAACATGCTCTTGGCCAGTGATGCTCCGGACTGGATGGAGGCCATGGCAATCAACAGCAGGCCGATAGGGAACAGCGTAGCGGCCAGGCTGCGGGGCTGGGTGTTCATTTGGGGGAGACTGTCCTAATAAGAAGAAAGGGTGATCTGCGCAATATAGTGCGCAAATCCCGGTGGCGGGTGCAACTGCTCTTGAGGTATGCGCAGGCTAAGCCATTCATTCTGATTAAGATTTTGTGAAATAAAAGGTTGACGGCCTCTCAGATCCCCTTATAATGCGCCCCACTTCCGCAGCAAACGGAACGCAAAACTCCTTGTTAATCAACGAGTTAAGCGAGTTCGATGCAGTGTGAAGGGCTTCGATCGTCTGATCGATAGCGGTGAAAAAGGCAGTTGACAGCATCTTCGAGTGCTGTATGATTCGCCTCCCGCTACGAGAGATCGCAGCGAGTCAAGTGTTTGAAGCTAAACGAGTTTCTCGCGAAAAACTTCAAAATAAACGCTTGACAGGCAATGAGGAAAGCGTAGAATGCGCGCCTCGGTTGAGGCGAAAAGCTCTTAACCAAACGCTCTTTAACAAATTGAATCAAGCAATTCGTGTGGGTGCTTGTGAGTATGGACTGATAGTCGCCAAGATTATCAGCATCACAAGTGGCCATGCGAGAAATCACATAGTCATTTGAGATTGCTGAGCCAAGTTTAGGGTTTCTTAAAAACCCAAGCAGTATTGAACTGAAGAGTTTGATCATGGCTCAGATTGAACGCTGGCGGCAGGCCTAACACATGCAAGTCGAGCGGATGACGGGAGCTTGCTCCTTGATTCAGCGGCGGACGGGTGAGTAATGCCTAGGAATCTGCCTGGTAGTGGGGGACAACGTTTCGAAAGGAACGCTAATACCGCATACGTCCTACGGGAGAAAGCAGGGGACCTTCGGGCCTTGCGCTATCAGATGAGCCTAGGTCGGATTAGCTAGTTGGTGAGGTAATGGCTCACCAAGGCGACGATCCGTAACTGGTCTGAGAGGATGATCAGTCACACTGGAACTGAGACACGGTCCAGACTCCTACGGGAGGCAGCAGTGGGGAATATTGGACAATGGGCGAAAGCCTGATCCAGCCATGCCGCGTGTGTGAAGAAGGTCTTCGGATTGTAAAGCACTTTAAGTTGGGAGGAAGGGCAGTAAGTTAATACCTTGCTGTTTTGACGTTACCGACAGAATAAGCACCGGCTAACTCTGTGCCAGCAGCCGCGGTAATACAGAGGGTGCAAGCGTTAATCGGAATTACTGGGCGTAAAGCGCGCGTAGGTGGTTCGTTAAGTTGGATGTGAAAGCCCCGGGCTCAACCTGGGAACTGCATCCAAAACTGGCGAGCTAGAGTATGGTAGAGGGTGGTGGAATTTCCTGTGTAGCGGTGAAATGCGTAGATATAGGAAGGAACACCAGTGGCGAAGGCGACCACCTGGACTGATACTGACACTGAGGTGCGAAAGCGTGGGGAGCAAACAGGATTAGATACCCTGGTAGTCCACGCCGTAAACGATGTCAACTAGCCGTTGGAATCCTTGAGATTTTAGTGGCGCAGCTAACGCATTAAGTTGACCGCCTGGGGAGTACGGCCGCAAGGTTAAAACTCAAATGAATTGACGGGGGCCCGCACAAGCGGTGGAGCATGTGGTTTAATTCGAAGCAACGCGAAGAACCTTACCAGGCCTTGACATGCAGAGAACTTTCCAGAGATGGATTGGTGCCTTCGGGAGCTCTGACACAGGTGCTGCATGGCTGTCGTCAGCTCGTGTCGTGAGATGTTGGGTTAAGTCCCGTAACGAGCGCAACCCTTGTCCTTAGTTACCAGCACGTCATGGTGGGCACTCTAAGGAGACTGCCGGTGACAAACCGGAGGAAGGTGGGGATGACGTCAAGTCATCATGGCCCTTACGGCCTGGGCTACACACGTGCTACAATGGTCGGTACAGAGGGTTGCCAAGCCGCGAGGTGGAGCTAATCTCACAAAACCGATCGTAGTCCGGATCGCAGTCTGCAACTCGACTGCGTGAAGTCGGAATCGCTAGTAATCGCGAATCAGAATGTCGCGGTGAATACGTTCCCGGGCCTTGTACACACCGCCCGTCACACCATGGGAGTGGGTTGCACCAGAAGTAGCTAGTCTAACCTTCGGGAGGACGGTTACCACGGTGTGATTCATGACTGGGGTGAAGTCGTAACAAGGTAGCCGTAGGGGAACCTGCGGCTGGATCACCTCCTTAATCGAAGACATCAGCCTGCTGATGAGCTCCCACACGAATTGCTTGATTCATTGTCGAAGACGATCAAGACCCTATATAGGTCTGTAGCTCAGTTGGTTAGAGCGCACCCCTGATAAGGGTGAGGTCGGCAGTTCAAATCTGCCCAGACCTACCAATATGCGGGGCCATAGCTCAGCTGGGAGAGCGCCTGCCTTGCACGCAGGAGGTCAGCGGTTCGATCCCGCTTGGCTCCACCACTTTCTGCTGTACCTTGATCAAACTCAGAAATGAGCATTCGCATCGAATGTTGATTTCTGGCTTTTGTCAGATCGTTCTTTAAAAATTCGGATATGTGATAGAAATAGACTGAATGCCAGTTTCACTGCTGGTAGTTCAGGCTAAGGTAAAATTTGTGAGTTCTCACGAATTTTCGGCGAATGTCGTCTTCACAGTATAACCAGATTGCTTGGGGTTATATGGTCAAGTGAAGAAGCGCATACGGTGGATGCCTTGGCAGTCAGAGGCGATGAAAGACGTGGTAGCCTGCGATAAGCTTTGGGGAGTCGGCAAACAGACTGTGATCCAGAGATCTCTGAATGGGGGAACCCACTCAGCATAAGCTGAGTATCTTGTACTGAATACATAGGTGCAAGAGGCGAACCAGGGGAACTGAAACATCTAAGTACCCTGAGGAAAAGAAATCAACCGAGATTCCCTTAGTAGTGGCGAGCGAACGGGGACCAGCCCTTAAGTTGATTTGAGATTAGTGGAACGCTCTGGAAAGTGCGGCCATAGTGGGTGATAGCCCCGTACACGAAAGTCTCTTTTCAATGAAATCGAGTAGGACGGAGCACGAGAAACTTTGTCTGAACATGGGGGGACCATCCTCCAAGGCTAAATACTACTGACTGACCGATAGTGAACCAGTACCGTGAGGGAAAGGCGAAAAGAACCCCGGAGAGGGGAGTGAAATAGAACCTGAAACCGTATGCGTACAAGCAGTGGGAGCCTACTTTGTTAGGTGACTGCGTACCTTTTGTATAATGGGTCAGCGACTTATATTCAGTGGCGAGCTTAACCGAATAGGGGAGGCGTAGCGAAAGCGAGTCTTAATAGGGCGCTTTAGTCGCTGGGTATAGACCCGAAACCGGGCGATCTATCCATGGGCAGGTTGAAGGTTAGGTAACACTGACTGGAGGACCGAACCGACTACCGTTGAAAAGTTAGCGGATGACCTGTGGATCGGAGTGAAAGGCTAATCAAGCTCGGAGATAGCTGGTTCTCCTCGAAAGCTATTTAGGTAGCGCCTCATGTATCACTGCTGGGGGTAGAGCACTGTTTCGGCTAGGGGGTCATCCCGACTTACCAAACCGATGCAAACTCCGAATACCAGCAAGTGCCGAGCATGGGAGACACACGGCGGGTGCTAACGTCCGTCGTGAAAAGGGAAACAACCCAGACCGTCAGCTAAGGTCCCAAAGTCATGGTTAAGTGGGAAACGATGTGGGAAGGCTTAGACAGCTAGGAGGTTGGCTTAGAAGCAGCCACCCTTTAAAGAAAGCGTAATAGCTCACTAGTCGAGTCGGCCTGCGCGGAAGATGTAACGGGGCTCAAACCATGCACCGAAGCTACGGGTATCACCTTTGGTGATGCGGTAGAGGAGCGTTCTGTAAGCCTGTGAAGGTGAGTTGAGAAGCTTGCTGGAGGTATCAGAAGTGCGAATGCTGACATGAGTAACGACAATGCGAGTGAAAAACTCGCACGCCGAAAGACCAAGGTTTCCTGCGCAACGTTAATCGACGCAGGGTTAGTCGGTCCCTAAGGCGAGGCTGAAAAGCGTAGTCGATGGAAAACAGGTTAATATTCCTGTACTTCCAGTTATTGCGATGGAGGGACGGAGAAGGTTAGGCCAGCCTGGCGTTGGTTGTCCAGGTTTAAGGTGGTAGGCTGAAATCTTAGGCAAATCCGGGATTTCAAGGCCGAGAGCTGATGACGAGCGCTCTTTAGAGTGCGAAGTGGTTGATACCATGCTTCCAAGAAAAGCTCCTAAGCTTCAGATAACTGGGAACCGTACCCCAAACCGACACAGGTGGTTAGGTAGAGAATACCAAGGCGCTTGAGAGAACTCGGGTGAAGGAACTAGGCAAAATGGCACCGTAACTTCGGGAGAAGGTGCGCCGGCGAGGGTGAAGGACTTGCTCCGTAAGCCCATGCCGGTCGAAGATACCAGGCCGCTGCGACTGTTTATTAAAAACACAGCACTCTGCAAACACGAAAGTGGACGTATAGGGTGTGACGCCTGCCCGGTGCCGGAAGGTTAATTGATGGGGTTAGCGCAAGCGAAGCTCTTGATCGAAGCCCCGGTAAACGGCGGCCGTAACTATAACGGTCCTAAGGTAGCGAAATTCCTTGTCGGGTAAGTTCCGACCTGCACGAATGGCGTAACGATGGCGGCGCTGTCTCCACCCGAGACTCAGTGAAATTGAAATCGCTGTGAAGATGCAGTGTATCCGCGGCTAGACGGAAAGACCCCGTGAACCTTTACTATAGCTTTGCACTGGACTTTGAGCTTGCTTGTGTAGGATAGGTGGGAGGCTTTGAAGTGGGGACGCCAGTTCTCATGGAGCCATCCTTGAAATACCACCCTGGCAACCTTGAGGTTCTAACTCAGGTCCGTGATCCGGATCGAGGACAGTGTATGGTGGGTAGTTTGACTGGGGCGGTCTCCTCCCAAAGAGTAACGGAGGAGTACGAAGGTGCGCTCAGACCGGTCGGAAATCGGTCGTAGAGTATAAAGGCAAAAGCGCGCTTGACTGCGAGACACACACGTCGAGCAGGTACGAAAGTAGGTCTTAGTGATCCGGTGGTTCTGTATGGAAGGGCCATCGCTCAACGGATAAAAGGTACTCCGGGGATAACAGGCTGATACCGCCCAAGAGTTCATATCGACGGCGGTGTTTGGCACCTCGATGTCGGCTCATCACATCCTGGGGCTGAAGCCGGTCCCAAGGGTATGGCTGTTCGCCATTTAAAGTGGTACGCGAGCTGGGTTTAGAACGTCGTGAGACAGTTCGGTCCCTATCTGCCGTGGACGTTTGAGATTTGAGAGGGGCTGCTCCTAGTACGAGAGGACCGGAGTGGACGAACCTCTGGTGTTCCGGTTGTCACGCCAGTGGCATTGCCGGGTAGCTATGTTCGGAAGAGATAACCGCTGAAAGCATCTAAGCGGGAAACTTGCCTCAAGATGAGATCTCACTGGGATCTTGAATCCCCTGAAGGGCCGTCGAAGACTACGACGTTGATAGGTTGGGTGTGTAAGCGCTGTGAGGCGTTGAGCTAACCAATACTAATTGCCCGTGAGGCTTGACCATATAACACCCAAGCAATCTGCTGTGCAGATTGTGGTGGTGAAGACGACACGAACCGAAAGTTCGAAGCGACTCACAAAGATCACATATCCGAATTGGCTGGCGTGTCTGCAAAGACGCACTGGCAACCGAATTTCTTGACGACCATAGAGCATTGGAACCACCTGATCCCATCCCGAACTCAGCAGTGAAACGATGCATCGCCGATGGTAGTGTGGGGTTTCCCCATGTGAGAGTAGGTCATCGTCAAGATTCATTTCGCAAAACCCCTATCTGCGTGAGCAGGTAGGGGTTTTGTCTTTCTGGCTGTCCAATACAGCGACTGAAAAGCCGATCTGGATCGCATCAGCCCCGCGCCAATTCGGCCAGGTGCGCCGTCGCTTCTTCGCTCTTGAGCACCAGTACATCCCCCTCAAGCGAATCAAGCACCACCTCGGCGGTATTGCCGATCAAGGCGCCAGATATCCCCGTGCGCGCCACGGTGCCGACGATGGTGACCACCGCATCGATCTGTTTCTCGGCATAGGGAATCAGTACATCGGCCGGCCCTTCGGCGACATGCAGGCGTTCTTCGCTGATATCGAACTCCGCCTGGAATGCCGAGCACGCTTCGCGGTAGCGTTTTTCGATGGTTTCGCTGAGCTGATACACAGGGTCTGACGCCGAGAGCATCGGCGAGGGATGAGCGCTGATGACGTGCAACTCGCCTTTGGCCAGGCTGGCGATCGCATAGCCATGGTCGATGATGCTGGCATGTAGTCGCCGATGATCCCCGTCCTGATTCCCCACATCCACCGCCGCGAGGATCTTGCCGCCGGTCCAGGGCCGTTCGCTTTTGACCATCAGCACGGCGCAGGGGCATTGGCGCAAGAGTTTCCAGTCGCTGGGTGTAAGCAGTGCCTTGCGCAGCGGATTGTCCGGACGATGCTCCTTGATCACCAGTTCGCACCCTTCGGCTTGCTGCACACTGACAATCGACTCGTGCAGCGTGTCATGCCAGGCCTGCTCATGGGTAACATTGTCGTAGCCATCATCATGCAGCTGGCTACTGAGCAGGCTGAGCAAGGCGCTGTGGTCCTGCTTCTTGTCGCACATCAGCAGATGCAGGCGTGCGCCGGTTACCCCGGCGATCAGCTTGGCCCGAGTCAAAGCCCGGCTGTGGGCGTGCTCGGGGTCGAGTACGACAAGGATGCTGCGAACGGCTTGCATGGGCATGACTCCCTTGGGATATGAAGACCAATGCCTGACTATAGTCGGCGGTCTGTGTCGCGCCGTTTGACGTGTATCAAGCATAGTCGCTGGCGATCAGCATCGCCCTCGGTATAATCCGCGCTCCTGTGATGTCACCCAGCTGTGAGCCTATGTCCCTGACCCCTGAAATCGACGCCTTCCTTGGCTGCCCTACGCCTGACGCCTGGATCGAAGCGGCGCTCGCCGACCAGGAAACCCTGCTGATCGACCACAAGAACTGCGAGTTCAAGGCCGCCAGCACTGCGCTCAGCCTGATCGCCAAGTACAACACCCATCTGGACTTGATCAACATGATGTCGCGCCTGGCCCGTGAGGAGCTGGTGCACCACGAACAGGTACTGCGCCTGATGAAACGTCGCGGCGTTCCCCTGCGACCTGTTTCGGCAGGACGTTATGCCTCGGGCCTGCGCCGCGTTGTGCGTGCCCACGAGCCGGTCAAGCTGGTCGATACCCTGGTAGTCGGTGCTTTTATCGAAGCGCGCAGCTGTGAGCGTTTCGCGGCGCTGGTGCCGCACCTGGATGAGGAGCTTGGCACCTTCTACCACGGCCTGCTCAAGAGTGAGGCACGTCATTACCAGGGCTACCTGAAACTGGCGCACCACTATGGTGAAGAAACGGATATCGCGCGGGTGGTGGAGAAGGTGAGGGCAGTGGAGGCTGAGCTGATCAGCTCGCCGGACATGGAGATGCGCTTTCACAGCGGCATCCCGATGGCCCAGCCTGCCTGAGGGCGGCCGGGCCTGTGGAGGTGGGTCAGCTCACTGGCGACGGCCGAGCAGCAAGCCGACCACCAACCCGAATCCTGCGGAGATCGCGACGGTCTGCCACGGGTGGCCACCAATATATTTCTGCGTGGCATCTACCACCGGCTGTGCCTTCTGCCCCAGACGACTGGTGGCCTGGCGAGCCTGGCGCAGCTTCAGGCCGAGCTGGGCGCGCAAGGTATCGGCTTCTTCGCCCACCAGTGAAGCGCTATCGTCGAGGAGCTTTTCGGACTCCTCGATCAAGGCCTGCAGCTCGCTGAACACCTGGTCCTTGATCTGATCGCTATCGGCTGTTGCGGTGGATTTCCTGGCCATGAACACGTCCTCGTAGGTGGATTGACTTGTACAGTGGATAACGGCGTGCGTCGAAAGTTGCAACGGCATACCGGCGGCTCGCCGCTACAGTGTAAGATAGCGCTCATTTTCAAGCGGCAGGAAAGACCATGAGTTTCAATCTGGCCAACAGAGACTTCGCCGAACGTGCACAGATCGAGGCGGAAAAATCACGACTGTTCCAGTTTTGGCAGAACAATCTCGGCAAGGCCAAGGGCGAGGCGGCCCGCATGATCGCCGAGAAGCCTCGACGCAAGGGCAAGTGGGCCGAATGGGTCCGTGCCGAGCTGGAGGGTATGTCGCCTCCGGAGTTCGCCGACATGGTGCGCAGCGAAGTCAACAGGATGATGGCGGCGGCCAGCGCCAACCGTTGATCCTCACCAGCCAGCACGCCCAGGCTGCGGTAAATCGAGCTTGCCTTTATCGGTGAAACGCACCGTGCCCAGCGGCCCACCGGCCAGCTTCCCGCGCAACACATAGGGCAATCCTTGTAGCGACTGGGTCTGGCTCAGGCCGTACGCCTGACGCAGGAACGAAAACGCGGTGATACTCACCGGGACCACGATCACCGCCTCGTCATATCGGCCGATATGCCCACGCTGGTCACTGACACCTGCTGCCAGCGGTTGATCGTTCACCTCCAGGTTCAGTGCAATACCGTTGAAGTCCACCGGCGTCTCGTTGGGGTTCTGCACGCGTATCTTCACGGCCATGCGCAACTCCAGGTCCTGTCCGGGCAGGGGCTCGATGCCTATGACATTGATGTTCAGCGGATCGCGGTTGTGCAGCAGCGCACAGGCATTGAGCGCCAGGGCCAGCAGCAGGGCCAGGCAAAGTCGGGCGGTGTTGCGCAAGCAGATGGTCATCGCAAGGGCCTTGGCTGGAGACGGCCTTTGAGTGTGGCAAATACGTCCCATCGTTGAAACCCTCGCTATCGGCCTGAAGGAAACATCGCGAATCAACTCCATTGGTTTTCATGCTTTTGTCGCGAACCTGAAGCGCCTTAGGCTATCCAACGCTTGGGCGCGATTTTTCGTACCGGAGATGAAGGATGAAACCTACACTGCCTTTCCTGGCCATCAGCCTGCTGCTGTGCCTTCCCGCTCACGCGGCACCCGTGCAGATGCCCTTGCTTGCTGCCAGCGACCGCAATAACCCCTACAACAGCCCAATTCAGCGCGCCAACCCCAACAGCCGCCAAGGCAGTGTGCCAGCGACGCCGCCGGTGCGCGGCCCCTCGACCCAGCCCATTGTGCGGCCACCGACGCTGGACAACCGCGGCATCGGCAACGGTGACAACCTGCGCCGTCAACAACAGACCCCGAACCTGGAACCCACTCGGCCACCGCGCGACTCACAACGTGCGCCCTGAGCCTCTTGATTGGAAGGATCCCCGCATGACGCCACGTATCTGGATGACCACCCTGGTTGCTGCCGCACTGTTCCCGTTATTGGCACAGGCTGCCGACGACAAGCAGTTTGCGAGCGAAGAAGGGCAATTGACCGTCAGTACCGTCGCTGATGGTCTGGCCTACCCGTGGGCTCTGGCATTCCTGCCGGGGGGCAAGGATATGCTGGTCACCGAGCGCACGGGTAACCTGCGCATCGTTGGTGCCGAAGGCAAGGTCGGGCCGCCGCTGTCAGGGGTGCCCAAGGTCTGGGCGCAAGGGCAGGGCGGCCTGCTGGACGTGGTGCTTTCGCCGGAGTTCGCCAAGGATCGCACGGTCTATCTGTCGTATGCCGAGGAAGGCGCGGACGGCAAGGCGGGGACGGCGGTCGGACGTGGCCAGCTGTCGCAGGATCGCGCGCGTCTGGAAAATTTCACCGTGATCTTCCGCCAGCAACCCAAGCTGTCCGAGGGTAACCACTTTGGCTCGCGCCTGGTGTTCGACCGCGAGGGCTATCTGTTCATTGCCTTGGGCGAGAACAATCAGCGCCCCACCGCCCAGGATCTGGACAAGTTACAGGGCAAGCTGGTCCGCATCCTGCCCGATGGCGAGGTGCCCAAGGACAATCCCTTCGTCGGCCAGAAGAATGTGCGCCCGGAAATCTGGTCGTACGGGCACCGCAACCAGCAGGGCGCGGCGCTCAACCCCTGGACAGGCAAGCTCTGGACCCACGAGCACGGCCCGCGCGGCGGCGATGAGATCAACATCCCCGAGGCAGGCAAGAACTACGGTTGGCCGATCGCGACCCATGGCATCAACTACTCGCTGCTGCCGATCCCCGAAGCTAAGGGCAAGCATGTAGAGGGTATGGAAGATCCGCACCATGTGTGGGAGAAGTCCCCAGGCATCAGTGGCATGGCCTTCTACGACAGCCCGACCTTCAAGGCCTGGGATCACAACCTGTTCATCGGTGCGTTGGCCACTCAGGAGCTGATTCGCCTGCAACTCGATGGTGACAAGATCGTCCATGAAGAACGGTTGTTGGGGGAACTCAATGCGCGTATTCGCGATGTGCGGGTGGGGCCGGACGGCTACCTGTACGTGCTGACTGACGCCAAGGACGGGGCGCTGCTGAAGGTGGGCCTGCGCGAGGGTTGATGGCGGATCCGGGAAACCCCCATTACCATGGCGTTTTGCCTGCGATCCAACGCCATGACGCCCTACGCCCTTTATCAGCAAGCCATCGAGCAGCAAGGCTTTGCCGCCGACCCTGCGCAGGCCGAGGCCGTTGCCGCCCTGCAGCAGTGCTTCGAGGCGCTGGAGCAGGGGCGCGGCGGCCAGGGCGTCTATCTATGGGGGCCGGTCGGGCGCGGCAAGACCTGGTTGATGGATCAGTTCCAGCAGTGCCTTGCGGTTCCTTCCCGGCGACAGCATTTTCATCACTTCATGGCCTGGGTGCACCAACGCCTGTTTCTGCTGGCTGGCACCGCCGATCCACTGCACGCGTTGGCCCGGGAGCTGGCCAGGGATATTCGCGTACTGTGCTTCGATGAGCTGTTTGTCAGCGATATTGGCGACGCGATCATCCTCGGTCGCCTGTTTCAGGTGCTGTTCGACCAGGGCGTGGTCATCGTCGCTACGTCCAACCAGCCGCCCGATCAGCTGTACCTCGACGGGTTCAATCGTGAGCGCTTCTTGCCGGCCATCGCCGCGATCCAGCGGCACATGCAGGTCATCTCCGTGGCCGGCGAGCAGGACCACCGCCTGCACCCCGGCGAACAGCGTCAGCGTTACTGGATTGCCGAGGCGGGCAAGCCCAGCGCATTGGCCGAGGTATTCCGGCAACTGAGCGCGGATGACCCCGGCACCGACCAGCCGTTGCAGGTCGGTTCGCGGCAGATCCAAGTGATTCGCCGCAGCGAGCAGGTGATCTGGTGCCACTTCGCCGACCTGTGCGAGCAACCGCTGGCGGCGACTGAGTTCATGGCCCTGTGCGACCGCTATACGGCCATCCTGCTGGAGGGGCTGCCTGCACTGGGCGGGGTGCAACGTGCCGGGCGCATCGCCCGCGGAACCGAGGACGGCGCCCAGCGTGTAGTGGCCGGCGATCGCCAGCTACCGGCGCTGTCGCCCCGCGATGACAGTGTGCGGCGCTTCATCGCGTTGGTCGACGAATGCTACGACCGTCGGGTCGCCTTGTACCTGGAAGCCGAGGTCGCGCTCGAAGCGCTCTACACTCAAGGGTATCTGGCGTTCCCGTTCAGGCGGACCCTGAGCCGGCTGCGGGAGATGCAACTGCAACGCTTCGCCTGAAGGAGCCGACCATGGAGCTGCTGTCGCACCATCTGCTGACCCAGGCCTACAACAACGGCTGGGCCAACCATCGCCTGTACAAGGCATGCCTGCAACTGACCCACGACGAGTTCGTCGCCCCCCGTTGCAGCTTCTTTCCTTCGATCAAGGCCACGCTCAATCACCTGCTGACGGTGGACTGGTTCTACCTCAATGCCCTGGAGTGCGAGCAGCGCGGCGAAGCCCCCGAGGCCGATGGCGAGCGCTTCTTCGAGCCTGAGCAGCCGTTTGCCACCTGTACCGACCTGCATGCCCAGCAGGCCCAGGCCGACCAGCGCCTGATCGCGTATTGCCGGCTGTTGCGTGACGACCAGTTGCGGCGCTATGTGAGTATCGTGCGGGCTGACCGGGTCCAGCGCGAGCAGCGCCTGCGCCTGCTCTCGCACCTGTTCGAACACCAGATCCATCACCGCGGGCAGGTGCATGCGATGCTCAGCGACACCTCGGTGCGCCCGCCGCAGCTGGACGAATTCTTCTGCGAGGAGGAAGCGCCCCTGCGCGCGGATGATTTTGCCGAACTGGGGTGGAGCGAAGGGCAGGTCTGGAGGGCGTGACAGCTTCGTTCACAGAGTCTGTTCAGGAGCGGCCTTGTGGCCGTAAAAGACCGCTCCCAGCCTGCAGCAAGGCGAGTGCTACTGCTGCAACCAGTTGATCAAGGCTTTGTGGAACGCCTCAGGTTCCTCGATCTGCGGGGCATGCCCCATGCCTTCGAAGGTGACCAGTTGCCCTTGGGGGATCAGCTTGGTCACCTGCGGTCCGAGCACTGCGTATTTGCCCAGGCGTGCCTTGACCTCTGGCGGGGCGATGTCGCTGCCGATGGCGGTGGTGTCTTTGTCGCCGATCAGCAACAGCGTCGGCATCTTCAGGTCCTTGAACTCGTAGACCACCGGCTGGGTGAAGATCATGTCGTAGATCAGCGCCGAGTTCCACGCCACCGCTTCGTGCCCAGGCCCTTTGTTCAGGCCTACCAGCATCTGCACCCAGCGCTCGTATTCCGGCTTCCAGCGCCCGGCGTAGTAGGTGTTGCGCTCGTAGTTGCGCACCCCTTCGGCATCGAGCTTGAGTTCACGCTGATACCATTGATCGACACTGCGATAGGGCACGCCCAGGGCTTTCCAGTCCTCCAGGCCGATCGGATTGACCATGGCCAGGCGCTCCACCTGCTGTGGGTACATCAGCGCATAGCGGGTGGCGAGCATGCCACCGGTGGAGTGGCCCAGCACGCTGACCTTGTCGATGCCAAGCTGTTGGAGCAGTGCATGGGTGTTGTCGGCCAGTTGCTGGAAGCTGTATTGGTAATGCTCGGGCTTGCTCGAGGTGCAGAAGCCGACCTGGTCCGGGGCTATGACCCGGTAGCCGGCTTTGCTCAGGGCCTCGATGGTGGTTTCCCAGGTGGCGGCGCAGAAGTTCTTGCCATGCATCAGCACCACGCTGCGACCATTGGCCTGGCCCTGCGCAGGGACGTCCATGTAGCCCATCTGCAGGGCCTGGCCCTGTGAGGTGAAGGCGAAGTGCTGGAGTGGGTGAGGGTAGGTGAAACCTTCGAGCTGTCTGCCATAGGTGGGCGACTCGGCGGCGATGGCCGAGCTGCCGACGAGGCAGGCCAGGGCCAGGGCGGTTGCGCGCAGCATCGGGGTACTCCGTGTAGGTTCAAGTAGGAAAAGGCGACTGTAGCAGTCAGTTGACCTTCGGAACCGTGAAAGGTGTTACCCGCTGTGAAACCAGCCCAGGGTGATCATCGCGACCACCAGGTAGCGCCCGGCCTTGGCCAGGGTGACCAGCAACAGGAAGCGCCAGAACGGCTCGCGCATGATCCCGGCGATCAGGGTCAAGGGATCACCGATCACGGGCATCCAGCTCAACAGCAGCGACCACTGGCCCCAGCGCTGGTAGCGCCGTTGTGCACTTTGCAGCTGACTGGCGCTGAACGGAAACCAGCGTTTGTCACGAAAGCGCTCGATCGCTCGGCCCAGCAGCCAGTTGACCAGCGAACCGAGCACGTTGCCCAGGGTCGCAATCAGCAACAGCACAAGCCAGGCGTTGGGGTCGCGCAGGAGCAAACCGACCAGCACCGCCTCGGACTGCAGCGGCAGCAGGGTGGCTGCGCCAAAGGCGCTGAGAAACAGCGCCCAGAGACTGAGCATCAGTATTCGGCGACCACAGTGTCCTGGCCGTCCCGGGTCAGGCCGATGACCTGATAGGCATCCTTGTGGTCGCCCATTTCCATGCCGGGCGAGCCCATGGGCATACCCGGCACGGCCAGCCCCTTGAGATCGCTGCGTTTGGCCAGCAGGCGCACCTGTTCGGCGGGCACATGCCCTTCGACGAACTTGCCGTCGATCACGCCGGTATGGCAAGACGCCAGACGTGGTGCGACGCCCAGGCGCTGCTTGACCGCGCTCATGTTCGGCTCGACATGGTCGTTGACCGTGAAACCGTTGTCGCGCAGATGGCTGATCCACTGTTTGCAGCAGCCGCAGTTGGGGTCGCGGTAGACATCGATGACCTCGGCGGCCTGGGCCAGGCCACTGATGGCCAGCAGTCCAAAGGCCATCAGGTGTTTGCGTAGCATGGTCGAACTCCTTCAAAAACGCAGGCGCACACCTGCGACCAGACGGGTCTGCGCGGGGTCGTCGCCGTCTTCACGGGCCTGGTCGGCGCGGGTGCCGTGCAAGCGGTTGAAACTGACGCCGACATAGGGCGCGAAGCTGCGGGTGATTTCATAGCGCAGGCGCAGGCCTGCTTCGCTTTCGGCCAGCCCCGAACCTTGCTCGCGCCCGGCATCGTTACGGCCGAAGAAGTTGGCTTCGAGGGTCGGTTCGAGGATCCAGCGATTGGTCAGCAGCATAGCGTAACTGGCCTCCAGGCGCAGCGCGGTCTGCTGTCGCTCACCGGCATAGGCGGTGGCCTCGAGCTCCAGCCCATACAGCGGCGTCCCTTGGATGCCGAACGCTGCCCAGGTCTGGCCGCTGGCAGGCTTGAAGTCCTGGCGTATACCGCCGACCAGCTCCCACCAGGGGCTGATGGCATGGCCCCAAAGCGCCTGCAGTTCGGCCTTGTGAGTGATGCCCTGTTCACGTTCACCTTCGCTGCGTAGCCACAGGCGATCGATGTCGCCGCCGATCCAGGCAGTGGCATTCCAGTTCAGCAGCCCGCTGTTGTCGAAGTGCTGGTATTCGAGTTGATCGACAATCACCGCCGCGTTCAGCGCATTGTCATGCACCTGGTGGCCCGGCAGAGGGGGAAAGGCTGCGCGGCGGTCGGCATCGGTGATGACGGGCAACGCCGTGGTGGGCTGGGTCGGGTTTTGCTGCGCGCGCACCTCTTCGCTGGCCAGCAGCACCAGCAGGGTCACACTGGCCAGGAGCCAGCGGTTGTTGAGCTCATTCATCGACCCGTACCTCGCGGAACATGCCGGTCTCCATGTGGTAGAGCAAGTGGCAGTGGTAGGCCCAGCGGCCCAGGGCGTCGGCACTGACCCGATAGCTGCGCCGGGTTCCGGGCGGGATATCGAGGGTGTGCTTGCGCACCATGAAGTTGCCCTGTTCATCCTCCAGGTCGCTCCACATGCCATGCAGGTGAATGGGGTGGGCCATCATGGTGTCGTTGACCAGTGTGATGCGCACCCGCTCGCCATAGGTAAGGCGCAGTGGTTGGGCGTCGCTGAACTTCACGCCGTCGAATGACCAGGCAAAGCGCTCCATGTGGCCGGTCAGGTGCAGTTCGATGTCGCGTGAGGGTGGGCGGCCGTCGGGGTCTTCGAAGCGGCTGCGCAAATCGGCGTAGGTCAGCACCCGGCGGCCGTTGCTGCGCAGGACGATACCGGGATCACCCAGGTTCGGGCGCGGCGCCATGGTCTGCATATCGACCAGCGGGTTGCCGCTCTCGCTGGCCGGGTGGCGCTGCATGGCGACCATTGCCGCGTGATTCATGCCGGCCATGTTGGCGTGGTCCATGCCAGGCATGTCTGCCATTGCGGCGCCGCCCATGCCGCCGTGCCCCATGTCGTTCAAGGTCAGCCGGGGGCGTGGGTCCGTTGGCGGGATGGGCGCCTGCTGGCCATGAGCATGGGCCAGGGTGCCACGGGCAAAGCCGGTGCGGTCCATGCTCTGGGCGAACAGGGTGTAGGCTGGGGCATCGCCCGGCTCGACCAGTATGTCGAAGGTTTCGGCCACGGCGATGCGCAGTTCGTCTACCGTCACCGGCACCACAGGCAGGCCGTCTGCGGCGATCACCGTGAGTTTCAGGCCGGGGATGCGGAAGTCGAAGTAGGTCATGGCCGAGGCGTTGATCAGGCGCAGGCGTACCGTCTCGCCGGGGCGGAACAGGCAGGTGAAGTTGCCCTCCGGTGGCTGGCCGTTGAGCAGGTAGCTGTAGGTGGCCGCGCTGATGTCGGCAAGATCGGTGGGGCTCATGCGCATGTCGGCCCACATCAGGCGCTCGTCGACGGTCTTGCGCCAGCCGTCGCGCGCGACATCCTCGATGAAGTCACCCACAGTGAGCTTGTGGTAGTTGAAGGCGTCGGACTGCTTCTTGAGCGTCGCCAGCAGTGCTTCGGGGGCCTGGTCGCTCCAGTCGCTGAACAGCAGCACATGGTCGCGTTGGTAAGCGTGAGGCTCGGCCTCGCGGGGTTCGATGACGATCGCCCCATAGACCCCCGCCTGCTCTTGCAGCCCGGAATGGCTGTGGTACCAGTAGGTGCCACTCTGGCGCAGGGTGAAGTGGTAGAGGTAGTCGCCGCCAGGCTCGATGCCGGCGAAGCTCAGGCCGGGAACACCGTCCATGTTGGCGGGCAGGATGATGCCGTGCCAGTGGATCGAGGTGGGTTCGGTCAGACGGTTGCGCACGCGCAGGGTCACGCTGTCACCTTCGCGCCAGCGCAACTGCGGGCCGGGCAGGCTGCCGTTGACGGTGAGGGCCGTGCGCGGGCGGCCGGTGATGTTGACGGGAGTCTGGCCAACGTACAGTTCGAAGTCCTGGCCCTGCAGCGGTTGGCCTGGGCGATGGCCTTCGGCGGCGCTGGCCAGTGGGCGCCAGAGACCCAGGCCGGCCACCGCGGTGGCGGCGCCGAGGCCTTTGACGAAGGTACGACGGGAGGGGCTGTGGGGCATGAATGGGCCTCAGGCAGGGCATGGGTAGAGGCCTTGTCGCGATCGGGCGCGCCTTTCGAAGCCGCGGGCTTGCCTGCGAACGGGCCATGGAATAGCCCGATGATCCACCGCCATCCCTGTCAGCCAGCTGAGGCTGTCATTACAGCGCTGTCAGCTTAGGGCCTGCTGCGCAGGCAGGTCACGCATCAGCAACCCGAACTCGAGCGATACCTGTTCGGGAATCGGCAGGTACACCAGGTGCCCGTCGCCTGGCGCCACCTCGATGGCCTGGCCTTGGCGATCACCCAGCCGGTCGAGTTCGAAGTGGTAGTTGCCGCGAGGGGTCATCAGTTCGAGGGTGTCACCCAGTGCGAAGCGGTTCTTCACCTTCACCTCGGCCAGCCCGTCGATACGCAGCCCCGTCAGTTCGCCAACGAACTGTTGGCGCTCCGAGACCGAGTTGCCGCGCTGGTAGTTCTGGTACTCGTCGTGCACATGGCGGCGCAGGAAACCTTCGGTGTAGCCGCGCTGGGCCAGGGACTCGAGGTTGTCCATTAGGCTGCGGTCGAAGGGCCGACCGGCGACGGCGTCGTCGATCGCCTGGCGGTAGGACTGCACGGCTCGGGCGCAGTAGAAGTGCGACTTGGTACGCCCCTCGATCTTCAGCGAGTGCACGCCCATCCGAGTCAGGCGCTCGACGTGCTGTACGGCGCGCAGGTCCTTGGCGTTCATGATGTAGGTGCCGTGTTCGTCCTCGAATGCGGGCATCTCTTCACCGGGTCGATTGCCCTCCTGCAGCAGGAACACCTGGTCGGTTGGGGCGCCAATGCCCAAGTTCGGTTCGCACTCGCGCACGATCTCGCCGGTGGCGTTTTCCCCTGCCGGGGTCGCCTGGTACTTCCAGCGACAGGCGTTGGTGCAGCTACCCTGGTTGGCGTCGCGCTTGTTCAGGTAGCCCGACAACAGGCAGCGCCCGGAGTAGGCCATGCACAGTGCGCCGTGGACGAAGACCTCCAGCTCCATGTCAGGCACCTGTTGGCGGATTTCCTCGATTTCTTCCAGCGACAGCTCGCGCGACAGAATCACCCGGCTCAGGCCCAGTTGCTGCCAGAACTGCACGCTGGCCCAGTTCACGGTGTTGGCCTGCACCGACAGGTGCACGGGCATCTGCGGGAAATGCTGGCGCACCAGCATGATCAGCCCCGGATCGGACATGATCAACGCATCGGGCGCCATCTCGATCACGGGCGCCAGGTCCTTGAGGAAGGTCTTGAGCTTGGCATTGTGCGGCGCGATGTTGACCACCACGTAGAAGCGCTTGCCCAGGGCGTGTGCTTCCTGGATGCCCTGTGCCAGGTTGGCGTGGTCGAATTCGTTGTTGCGCACCCGCAGGCTGTAGCGTGGCTGGCCGGCGTAGACCGCATCGGCGCCATAGGCGAAGGCGTAGCGCAGGGTCTTCAGGGAGCCGGCAGGGGCCAGCAGTTCGGGCTTGGCGAGAAGGTTCATGGGTGCACCAGGGCAAAAGGTGCGGATGCTAAGGCGCGGCTGGCGAAGCAGTGTTGATCTGGGTCAAACGGCGTTGATGGCACTTTTGCCGCTTCGCTACGCACTAACGTCCAGGACAATCGAGGAATGCCCATGAATCAAACCGCTCTCCAGAACAGAGCCCTGGCCGTATTGCTGGCGCTGGTCACCGTCGCCTTCGTCTGGATCCTGTTGCCTTACTACGGCGCCATCTTCTGGGCCGTGATCCTCGGCATCCTGTTCGCGCCGTTGCAACGCAACCTTCTGCTGCGTTTCAACCGGCGGCGCAACCTGGCAGCCGGGGCCACCTTGGCCACCTGCCTGATGATTGCGATCCTGCCGGTGATCATCATCAGTGCCCTGCTGGTGCAGGAGGGCGCCACCCTGTACCAGCGCATTGAAAGCGGCCAGCTGGATATCGCCGGCTACATCGAGCGCGGCAAGGACATGCTGCCGCACTTCGTCCAGAACGGTCTGGACCGCATGGGCATGGGCAACCTCGATGGCCTGCGCGACAAGATCACCAAGTGGGCGACACAGGGCAGTCAGTTTCTGGCCGGGCAGGCATTCAGCTTCGGCCAGGGCACCTTCGACTTCCTGGTGAGTTTCGGCATCATGCTCTACCTGCTGTACTTCTTTTTGCGTGAGGGGCCGGAGCTGGCGCGCAAGGTGCGCCAGGCCGTGCCGCTACCCGAGCAGCAGAAGCGCCGCTTGCAGCTGAAGTTCAACCGGGTGGTGCGGGCCACGGTGAAGGGCAACCTGTTGGTGGCGATCACCCAGGGGGCTCTTGGTGGTTTGATTTTCTGGGTGCTGGATATTCCCAGTGCGCTGGTGTGGGCGGTGCTGATGGCGTTTTTGTCGCTGTTGCCTGCGGTGGGGGCCGGGATCGTCTGGGGGCCGGTCGCAGTGTATTTCCTGCTGACCGGCGCTATTTGGCAAGGCATCGTGCTGACGGCGTTCGGCGTGCTGGTGATCGGGCTGGTGGACAACCTGTTGCGCCCGATCCTGGTGGGCAAGGATACGCGCATGCCCGACTACCTGATCCTGGTGTCGACCCTGGGCGGTCTGGCGGTGTTCGGCCTCAACGGTTTCGTGATCGGGCCGCTGATCGCCGCGTTGTTCATCTCCAGCTGGACGATCTTCACCGAGAGCACGCCACAGGTGCAGTTGCCGTGAGGCTGTTCAGTCACGCTCCAGGATGAAGAACTGAAACAGCGCCTGGGTATCAGGGCAGGCGGCGATCGTACCGGTGACCTTCAGGCCCAGACGCTTGGCTTCGGGCTCGATGGCGACCAACACCGGGGTATGGCCGAAGACGATGATTACACCGGCTCGTCGCACACGTCGGCTCAATGCCTGGAAGAGGCGGGTGGCCTGCTGGCGGACCATGACCTCGGCATTCAGGAAGCGCAGGATCAGCACGTCGCAACTGTCGGCGGCGGCCGAATAAGTGGCGTCGGCAATATCGAACTTCAGGTTGGGCAGTCGCTGATGCATGCGGGCATGGGCGATCATGGCAGGGGATACGTCGCTGCCCAGGCACTGCGCGTCGGGCAGCCCTTGTGCGAGCGTTGCGATGAAGGTTCCGGTCGAGCAGGCGGGGTCGTGTATCACGGCGCCGGGAGCAAGGCGCTTTTGCAGTGTCGCCAGGCAGTGCTCGCGAAAATGCCGTTCCTGTGCGTCCAGGCGCCGGGCTAGCTGCGGGGTGTCATTCCAGAATGATGCAGGTGCTACTAGCTCTTGGCCCTGTTCGTCCACGACCGGAAAGGGGAAGTGGATGCTGGTGTCGTTGCTGCGCCGGGCCTGGGCGAACACCTGGTGTTTTTCGTCGGTGGACAGCGTCCGATAGTGCATCTGCAGGCGGTTGCCACACTGTCGGGTTCTGAGCAGCGGCCCCAGCAACATGGCCGGTGTCAGTCGGCTTCCCAACTGCCCCTGTTCATCCAGCAGCTTGCGCCCCAGGTATTCGAGGTTTTGCAGGCGGAGTATGAACAGGTTGTTCAGACCATGGCCAACAGGTTCTTCCAGCGTAGCGACCCCGCCTGGAGTATGGGCGCGCGAGGGCAGGTGCCGGGCCAGCCAGCGTTCGTGTCGGGCGTGTTCTGGTTGCATGGCGACCCCTCAAGGTTGCTGACTTCGGTGGGCGAGGCCCCTGGGCCCGGGGCAGACGACATTCCCGCTGCAGACGAGGTGGAAACGTTCGAGTCCGGGAACCACGACGTTCACCAGGCTGATGCCTTCGTGGCCTTGGAACAGCTGGCAGATACCGGCTTGCCTGCCATGGCGTTGAAGGTCTGCGTACAGATATCGCAGCTGTTGACGCACACTGCATCGAGGGCCTGGGTCAGGCAGCGCCACCGTGTGTCCTGCTTTTTCCAGCAGTACGTCGAGGTCGAACTGCAGGCACGATTGCAGGCGAGGAAAAGGCCGCAGCAGCCGTTCGGCCAGTTTCAGCTCATCCAGCGCACCGGGGGGGCGACTGTTGAGCTGTACCTGAACCAGTTCGGTGACCGCGCGGCGCACGGCATGCCAGGGGTCGAGCGAGGCGCCTGCGCCGAACAGCGCGCCATGCAGGCGTGATGCTTGCGACATGCGCAGTGCCAGATAGGTGCTGCTGGCAAACTCGCTGCTGATGTCCAGAACACCAATTGGCGCTTCCAGGCAGTCCTCGGCATGCTGCCAGATGCGTCCGAGCTCGGTGTGCGTGCCGGGTTTGCTTACCCAGCGCAAGGGGGAGGGTTGTCTGTAGTAGTAATGGCGCAGGAAGAACAGCGACAGCGCATCTCGTTCGATGCTCTGGTTCAACGCATGCAGTATGGCTTCCTGGAGGGTTGCGCCGATGGCTGACCCATCATTGCTGCTGTAGCGTCGGAGCCCACGAAGGTCGAAGGTTTCGCCGGCAGCCGGGTGATCGGCGTAATCCGGCCGCGTGAGGCACAATGGATAGTCGAACAGCCATTGGCCGTCCAGGTCGTGGTAAGCCTGGCACGCCAGTTTCTCGTGGGGCTGTGCCGCAAGCCAGGGTTGCAGCATGTCATCTTGCAGGGTAGGCATTCGGGCCAAGTCGCTGGCCTCGTTGAGGTGAGCATTACGGGTAAGGTGTTCATCGAGAAAGTGCTCCAGTGCCTCGAAGCGTGCGCCGACCCGAGCTTCTTGCTCCAGGCCTTTTCCGCAGCCTTGGCTGGTAGCCCCGGTCTGTGAGCTGAGGCCTATGCGGGCCGAGCCGACCCATGTGCCTTCCCAGTGCTCTTCAACGTTCAGCGCCAGTTGTGCGAGTTGTTCATCGATGCGTTGCCTTGCCGTTGCCAGGGGGAGTTCACGTTCAGCCACGTACGTCATATGCATGCTGACTCCTGGGAGCAAGGCGGCTTGAGGGCCGCCTTGCAGGCTGGATTATTCGCGTTCGAGCTCGACGTGCTCGTGCTCGGCCAGTTGCATTGCGTCTGCGTGCTCGGTAGTCAGTTCGCCAGCCGCCTGATCAACCACGACCTCTGCTTCCAGCTCGTTCAGTTTGTTGCTCATGCCACGATAAATGTATCCCATGGTGAAACTCCTTCTTGAACTCTGAGGGTTGTTGGCGGCGTTCTAAGGCCGCCGACGCAGTGTTCGTCAACAAGACGGTCTACGGAAAGGGAGGGTGCGCGGGGAGCCGTGTTAATGAAATGTGCGGTCACTGTTATGGCAGTTGACTGCATGCTTTCGCAGATCAATCCGCCCACACAGAGGGCTCAGGAGAAAGGAGGCGAGCTTTTGACAGCGGTCTGAGGGAAGGAATGAAGCAGTACCTTCGCGCAGTATCTGTAGGCGCTTTCTATTTGAATGGCGATAACTGCTTTTTGGTCATGCTTTCATACTGCCTTCGATGTTTTTTCCGCATGGTCGAAGGCAATATGCTTGGCCGCCAGGCGCTTTTGTATTATTTCAGCGTGTAAGAAACACCGATGTAGGCTGCAAAGCCCTCCCCAGGGGTCGAGCGCGCCATGTCGCTACCCTGGTCGTCATAGCCTGGGGTTACCGTGGCCGCATAGCGTTCGCCCGTCAGATTGCGCAGATCGATCCAGGTCTGCCAGTCCTGCTTCGGTGAGTCCCAGCCCAGGCGCGCGCCAAGCAAGGCGTAGTCGTCAGCGTGATAGCTGTTGGCGTAGTCAACCTGCACCTTCGAGGCCATCTGTGTATTCACACCGGCGTAGAAACCGCTGGGCCAGTCGTAGCGCAACTCGGCCTGGTAGTAATGCATCGGGATACCGGGCAGGCGGTTGTCGCCGAAGCGGTCATCGTCGCGGTAATGGAAGTCGCTGAAGGTGTAGGCCTGGCGCAGCGACAGCTTGCCGACGCCCTGCTGTTGCCACAGTGTGCTGTCCAGGCCTGCTTCGACGCCCTGGTGCACAGTGGGGCTGGCGTTGTACTCCTTGAACGGCTGGCCCGGCACGATTTCGACCGCCAGCAGTTCATGGCGCACCTGCGAGTAATACCAGGCCAGATCCCAGCGCCCCAGGATCGACTCGCCACGGGCTCCCAGCTCCAGCGTGGTGGCTGTCTGGTTCTGCATCTCGATGGGTTGCGTCGCGACGGTCGAACTCCAGATCAACGACCAAGGATGCGGTGGCTCGACGGAGCGGCTGAGGTTGCCGTAGACCTGGGTCTGCGGGTCGATGTCGTAACGCAGGCCCAGGCGCGGTGCATAGTCCCAGTCGTGCTGGCTGACCTTACCGCCGTTGGCAGGGAAGGTGACGGCACTTTCGCGGCGGGTGTAGATCATGGCAAGGCCGGTGGTCAGCCACAGGTTCGGCACCAGCTCCAGGTCGTTGCCCAGGTGCAGCACGGTGTCCGAGCCCTGGTAGCTGAAGTCGCGGCTGCGTGGGCCGAACACATCGCCATTGCGCACGAACTGCGAGGCGCCGCTGTTGGGCAGGTGCTTGGTAGTGCGCCAGCCAACGGTGGTCTTGCTCTCGTGGCCGAACAGGGTATCGCGACGCAGGTAGTTGAGCGTGCCGCTGACATCGGTGTAAGCCACTTTCAGGCGCATCGGGCCTTCGCGCAGGTCCATTGGGTAGTCGTGGTAGACCAGCCCGGCCTCCAGACGTGAGTCATCATCGAGGAAGAAGGTGGTCTTGTTGCCCACCCAGGTGCTGCCAGGCTGCGGACGGCTGTCATCGCGGGCGAGATAGGCCGGGTTGGCGGCGCGCGGGTGGTGCTTGATCTGGTCCTTGGTCAGACGCCCGGCCAGATCGTTCTCGGTTTCCCGGTAGCGCAGGTAGAAGCGTGTTTCCAGATTCGGGTTGAAGCGATAGCCGACGTTGGCGGCGATGCCCTTGGCACTGCCGCTGCTGTGTCGCTGGTAGCCGTCGTACTCGGCGTCGGTCAGCGCCACGTAGTAGTCGAGATTGCCCAGCACCTGGCCAGAGCTGATGTGCCGGCGCTGGTAGCCGTGGCTGCCGGCCTCATAGCGCAGTTGCAGGGGCGCGGCGTCGTGGCCGGTGTGGGTCACGTAGTTGATCGCGCCGCCGAGGGCCAAGGCGCCCTGGTCGAAGCCGTTGGCACCGCGCAGCACCTCGGCACGGTTCAGCCACAAGGGCTCGAACAGCTCGTACGGCGTACCGCCGGGGCCGGTCAGCGGCAGCCCATCGAACATCGTGTAGACCCCCGAGCCATGGGCGCCTGGCGCGCGGTTGATACCCGAGCCCCGGATCGACAGCTTGATCCCGTCGTTGCCCGCCGACTGGGCGAATACCCCCGGCTGGTAGGCCAGTACATCCTGGTTGCTGGCCACACGCCCCTGGCCGACGCTGTCCATGTCCACCAGGTTGCTGGCGCCGGGTATCTCACGCAGTCGTTCGGCAGCGGCTTCCTGCTCGGACTGCTGGCGGTCCTGGATCAGCACCTGTTCGAGCTCGATGCGCTCGGCGGCGTGGGAGGCGGTGCCGGCCAGCAGGGCCAGCAGCGAGAGGGGGAGGTTCGGACGCATGGGCAGGGGGTTCCAGATCGGGTGCGGGTGTGTGACGCTGCAACTGTCAGACGAAGCACAGTTGTCGATCTGCAGAGCGCAGCGATGGCTCGTGCGTGTTAGCCTTGAGCGGTTCCTGCCGTTTCGGACGCCCTATGGCCAACCACAAGATCGAAATTCGCCGTCGCAATATCGAGAAAATTCTCCAGGCCGCCGAGCAGGTGTTCGCCGAGCAAGGCTACGGCGTCACTTCCATGGGCGACATCGCCGAGCGCGCGCAGTTGCCGCGTTCCAACCTGCATTACTACTTCAGTACCAAGGATGAGCTCTATCGTGCGGTACTGCAGGACTTGCTGGACGTCTGGAAGCAGGATGCCCTGTGTTTCGAGCGCTTCGAAGACCCACGCGTCGTGCTGACCAGCTATATCCGCGCCAAGATGGGACACTCGCGCTCGCGGCCGCTGGGCTCGAAAGTCTGGGCCGAGGAAATCCTCCACGGCGCGCCGCTGCTGGGCGACAGCCTGGACGATTCTCTGGTGCCCTGGGCGCAGTTGAAGGAAGCCAAGATCCGTCGCTGGGTGGAGGAGGGGCGCATCCTGCCGGTCGAGCCGTCGGCGCTGCTCTACATGATCTGGGCTTCGACCCAGCATTACGCCGATTTCGGTTACCAGGTGGCTTTGCTCAATGACGGCGAGCCGCTGTCGGACATGGCGTTCGAGCGGGCGGTGCAGACGGTGACCAGCGTGATTCTGCGGGGCATCGGGCTGGAGCCTTGAGCCTGCCGGGGTGCCTGACAACCCCGGCGAGGGATCTTGCAGGGTTCAAAATCTGAAGGCCAGCCCAGGTCAGCTCGCTTCACGATAGGGGTTGCGCGGATCCTGGGTCCAGTTCAGGTACGGCTTGCCGGTCTCCTGGGCCACCATGTCGATGCAGTTTTCAACCGGGCAGGTGATCTGGCACAGGTTGCAACCCACGCATTCGGCCTCGATCACGCTGTAGACATGCGTTCCATCGGCCTGCAGGGTGTTGGCGATGGCCTGGTGCGAGGTGTCTTCGCAGGCGATGTGGCAGCGTCCGCAGCCGATGCAGGCATCCTGGTCGATATGCGCCACCGACTTGTAGTTGATGTCCAGGTACTTCCAGTCGGTGGTGTGCGCCACGGCCTGGCCGCGGAAGGCTTCCAGGCTGCGGTGCCCGTGCTGGTCCATCCAGCGCGCCAGGCCATCTTTCATGTCTTCGACGATGCGAAAACCGTGCAACATCGCCGCCGTGCACACCTGCACCGCGCCGCTGCCCAGTGCGATGAATTCCGCGGCATCGCGCCAGTTGCCGATACCACCGATGCCGCAGATCGGCAGGCCCCGGGTTTCAGGATCGCGCGCAATCTCGGCGACCATGTTCAGCGCGATCGGTTTGACCGCCGAGCCGCAGTAACCGCCGTGGGTGCTCTGGTCTCCGACGATGGGGTGGGCGACCATGCGGTCCAGGTCGACACTGGTGATCGAGTTGATGGTGTTGATCAGCGACACGGCATCGGCGCCGCCTCGATGTGCGGCGCGGGCCGATTGGCGGATGTCGGTGATGTTGGGCGTGAGCTTGACGATCACCGGCAGCGAGCAGTGCGTCTTGCACCAACGGGTGACCATTTCCACGTATTCCGGCACCTGACCGACCGCCGCGCCCATGCCGCGCTCGGGCATGCCGTGGGGGCAGCCGAAGTTCAGCTCGATGCCATCGGCGCCAGTGGCTTCGACCAGCGGCAGGATGAACTTCCACGATTCCTCCACGCACGGCACCATCAGCGACACCACCAGCGCCCGGTCGGGCCAGTCCTTCTTCACCTGGGTGATTTCACGCAGGTTGATCTCCAGCGAGCGGTCGGTGATCAGCTCGATGTTGTTGATGCCCTGCACCTGGCGGTTGGCGCCGAAGTGCGCGGAGTAGCGCGACGACACGTTGACCGCCGCCGGGTCCTCGCCAAGGGTCTTCCAGACCACGCCACCCCAGCCCGCCTCGAAGGCGCGGACTACGTTGTAGGCTTTGTCGGTCGGTGGCGCGGACGCCAGCCAGAAAGGGTTGGGTGCCTTGATACCGGCGAATTCGATGGACAGATCGGCCATTTACGCTGCCTCCACATTGAGCATGAGTTGGGCATGGATGGCTTCGGCGGCCAGCTTGCCATGTTGCACGGCCTGGACGGTGAGGTCCTGGCCCAGGGCGGTGCAGTCGCCACCGGCATAGATGCCGGGCAGGCTGGTGCGCATCTGCTCGTCGACGCGGATACGTTCGCCATCGCGCGCCAGTTGCGCCGCTACCGGGTCCTTGAGCGCTGCGTCATCGAAGCATTGGCCGATGGCCTTGAAGATCGCGTCGGCGGGCAGCTCGAAGGTTTCGCCGGTATCGGCCAGTTTGCCTTCGACCTGTTCGGTGCGTACGAAACGCATCCCTTTCACGCGGCCCTGGTCGTCCAGCAGCACAGCATCGGGCCGTGCCCAGGTGTGCAGGCGCACCTGGTTGGCCTTGGCGATGTCCTGCTCGTGGCCGGTGGCGCCCATGTCGGCGGCACCGCGGCGATACACCAGGTTGACGTCGCGCGCACCCAGGCGGCTCATCTGCACTGCCATGTCGATGGCGGTGTTGCCCGCGCCGATCACCAGGCAGCGGTCGGCCAGCGGCAGTTGGCTGAGGTCGTCGGCCTGGCGCAGTTCACGGATATAGTCGGTGGCGGCCAGCACCCCAGGGGCCTCCTCGTCAGGCAGGCCGAGCTGGCGCACGGCATTCAGGCCAAGGCCCAGGAACACCGCGTCGTACTGGTCACGCAATTCGCCCAGGGTGAGGTTGTCGCCCAGGCGTTGGCCATGGCGGATCTCGATGCCACCGATGCCGAGCAGGAAATCCACCTCACGCTGGGCATAGTCGTCCACCAGCTTGTAGCGCGCGATGCCGTACTCGTTGAGGCCGCCAGCCTTTTGCTGTGCCTCGAAGACCACCACGTCATGACCATGCAAGGCCAGGCGGTGCGCACAGGACAGCCCGGCGGGGCCGGCCCCGACCACGGCGATGCGTTTGCCGGTGCTGGGCGAGCGTTTGAACGGGTGCTCGCTGAAACCGGCGTTGTCCAGGGCGTAGCGTTGCAACTGGCCGATCAGCACCGGCGCGCACTCCTGGGCGTTGTTGCGCACGCACGCCTGCTGGCAGAGGATTTCGGTCGGGCACACGCGGGCGCAGCTGCCACCGAGGATGTTCGCCGACAGGATCCGCTCGGCGGCGCCCTGCAGGTTTTCATCACTGATGCGGTGGATGAATGAAGGGATGTCGATTTCGCTCGGGCATGCATTCACACAGGGGGCGTCGTAGCAGTACAGGCAGCGCGCGCTTTCCACGGCGGCCTGGCGTGCGGTGAGGGGTGGGGCGAGGTCGGTGAAGGCGTCGGCGAGCTGCTCGGCGCTGGCCCTCGGGCGCGGCAAGTGGTTCAGGGTGTCGATCACGGTTGTAGCCTCTCTCTTTTTTATGGGTACAGGCGGCGGTTACTCGCCCGTCCGTTCTGGGATGGCAGTCAACAGGTGTCTCTGGATTGTTATTGCCGGAGGCGCTGCGGCCCCCGGCTGTTATGGGCTGCTCAGCGGCTGACCGGGATCGGCCGCTGCTGCTCGGCCCGTCGCCCGAGGACCTCGTACACCGAGGGGTAGGCGGGCCTTTCCACATAGCGCCCCGCGCCCGGCTCGGCGCGCAGGTCGCCATCGGCCCAGAGCACTCGCCCCTGGCTGATGGTGTGGCTGGGAATGCCGCGCACCGTGCGACCTTCGAAGATGTTGAAGTCGACCTTCTGGTGATGGGTGCTGGCAGAAATCGTGCGTGTGCCCTGCGGATCCCAGAGCACCAGGTCGGCGTCGGCACCCACGCGGATGGCGCCTTTGCGTGGGAACAGGTTGAAGATCTTGGCCGTATTGGTCGAGGTCAGTGCCACGAACTCATGCATCGACAGGCGCCCGCTGTTCACGCCAGCGTCCCACAACACCGCCATGCGGTCCTCGATGCCGGCGGTGCCGTTGGGGATGCGGCTGAAATCATCGCGGCCCATGGCTTTCTGCTCGGCGCAGAAGCAGCAGTGGTCGGTGGCGGTGGTGTGCAGGTTGCCCGATTGCAAGCCGCGCCACAGGGCTTCCTGGTGTTCGCGCGGACGGAATGGCGGGCTCATCACATAGCCGGCAGCGGTGGACCAGTCGGGGTTGCGATAGACGCTGTCGTCGATCAGCAGGTGCCCGGGCAGTACTTCGCCATACACCGGCTGGCCCTTGGCCCGAGCGTAGGTGATCTCATCCAGCGCTTCTTTGCTCGAGATGTGCACCAGGTACAGCGGTGTGCCCAGCGTTTCGGCAATACGGATGGCGCGGCTGGCCGCCTCGCCCTCGACCTGCGCCGGACGCGACAGCGGATGGGCCTCGGGGCCGGTGATGCCCTGGGCCAGCAGTTTCTTCTGCAGGTGGAACACCAGCTCGCCGTTCTCCGCATGCACGGTCGGTACCGCACCCAGTTGCAGGCAGCGCTCGAAGCTGGCGACCAAGGTGTCGTCGGCGGCCATGATCGCGTTCTTGTAGGCCATGAAGTGCTTGAAACTGTTCACGCCGTGGTGGGCGACAAGTTCGCCCATTTCCTCGGCGACCTGCTCGCTCCACCAGGTGATTGCGACGTGAAAGCCATAGTCGCTGGCCGACTTCTGCGCCCAGCCGCGCCAGGTGTGGAAGGCCTCCAGCAACGACTGCTGCGGGTTGGGGATGACGAAGTCGATGATCGAGGTGGTGCCGCCGGCCAGGCCTGCGGCGGTGCCGCTGAAAAAGTCCTCGCTGGCCACGGTGCCCATGAATGGCAACTGCATGTGAGTGTGCGGGTCGATGCCGCCGGGCATCAAGTATTGGCCGCTGCCGTCCAGGACCTGGCAACCGCTGGGCACTTCGAGGTCTTTGCCAATGGCGCGGATCAGGCCATCGGCACACAGGACATCGGCGGGATAGCTTTCTTCGTGGGTAACCACGGTGGCGCCACGGATCAACAGGGACATACCGTCTTCCTCGCAGGCTGACCGGTCGTTTTGCCGGTTCTTGAAATTGTTTTTTGCCAGCGGTTGGAGGTTGCGTTGCAATCCTGTCAGTGCTGACAAGATTGGAATCTAGATGCTGATCAAGGATTGATCAAGAAAAAATTTTATGAGTTTACATCTTCAATAAATAATTGAAATTTAAGGCTTTTTTGAATAAATCACCAAAATGGACAGGCTACTCACCATTTTGACGCACTTGACAAGAAGCAGATTTGGTCAAGATTTTCCATGCGAAATCAGCCGTTTGAAACCTGGCTTGCCGGCGCGAACCACGCCGCGCAGAAACCAGGCTGCACCAGATTGAAACCCGGTGCGCAGGCCAGGGCGGGCCTCCACCAGCAAAACGTCAGGGCAGGGCATGACCGTACCTTTCCCTGGCGCGACTCAATGCCTTGCAAATCAGTGAATTACCTCCAGTCGGCGGTAGCCGGCAGGGTTGGCCTGGGCCAATCCGGCATGCAATTTGAGTGCGGCCACAACCGCCAGGCCGGACCGGAGGTGCAGTACAGGTGAGATGTGTAACTCCGGCCATCGATTCAGCCGATGAGCGAATAACTAGAACAATCTGGAGAAGGCCCCATGCAACAGAGCAGATCGCAAGTGATCGAGCAGCACGGGCTGTACGAGCTGTCCGAAGGCACTGACGTCCTCGACAGCCCTCGCTACAACCACGACATCGCTCCGACCAAGGTGCACCAGCGTACCTGGAACAAATGGCACATCACCGCCTTGTGGGTCGGCATGTCCATCTGCGTCCCCACCTACACCCTCGGCGGGGTACTGACCGCCTACTTCGGCCTGAGCGTCGGCGAGGCGCTGCTGGCGATCTTGCTGGCCAACCTCATCGTGCTGATTCCGCTGACCCTCAACGCCTTCCCCGGCACCAAGTACGGCATTCCCTTTCCGGTACTGCTACGCGCTTCGTTCGGCATCCTAGGCTCCAATGTGCCGTGCCTGATCCGCGCGGTGGTGGCGTGCGGCTGGTTCGGTATCCAGACGATGTTCGGCGGTCTTGCCATCCACCTGTTCCTGGGTTCGCTGTTCGATGGCTGGAAGAGCCTGGGCGGAACCGGCGAGGTGATCGGTTTCATGCTGTTCTGGCTGCTCAACCTGTGGGTGGTGCTGCGCGGCTCGGAGTCGATCAAGTGGCTGGAAACCCTGTCGGCACCGCTGCTGGTGGCGGTGGGCGTCGGCCTGCTGTTCTGGGCGCTGCCGCACATGTCGATGAGCGAACTGCTGGCCCAGCCGCCCAAGCGCCCGGAAGGCGCCAGCGTGATCGGCTATTTCTGCGCGGGGCTGACGGCGATGGTCGGGTTCTGGGCCACGCTGTCGCTGAACATTCCCGACTTCAGCCGCTACGCCAGAAGCCAGAAGGACCAGATTCTCGGGCAGATCTTTGGCCTGCCACTGACCATGTTCCTGTTCGCAGCCCTGGGTGTGGTCATGACCGCCGCCTCGGCATCGCTGGTGGGGGAAACGGTGTCGGACCCGGTGAACCTGATCGGACGTATCCAGAGCCCGGGCTGGGTGGCGCTGGCCATGGCGCTGATCATCATCGCCACGCTGTCGACCAACACGGCGGCGAACATCGTCTCACCGACCAATGACTTCCAGAACATCGCCCCGCGCCTGATCGGGCGCAGCCGTGCGGTGTGGCTGACCGGTTTCATCGGTTTGGCGCTGATGGGCCACGAACTGCTGAAAAAGCTTGGCTGGATCGTTTCCGACCTGAGCCTCGAGAGTGTCTATTCCAACTGGCTACTGGGCTATTCGAGCCTGCTCGGGCCGATTGCCGGGATCATGGTGGTGGACTACTTCCTGATCCGCCGCCAGCAACTGGACCTTGCCGGGTTGTACCGCGATGACGTGTACCCGGCCTGGAACTGGGTCGGGTTCCTGGCGTTCGCGGTGCCGGTGGCGCTGACCGTAATGTCGATCGGCAACAGCCGCTTCAGCTGGTTCTACGACTATGGCTGGTTTACCGGTTCGCTGCTGGGGGCGGGGCTGTACTACGTCCTGGGCCGCGTCGCGGTGCGTGGAACGGCGCGCCTGGCCAAACCATCACCCTGAATCTGGCTGGCCGCTACAGCCGAATCACCAGAACAAGAAATCGCCTGAGGAGAGTCCCGATGAAACCGATCAAGGAAGTGCTGCACTCCACCGACCGCCATGTCGACAGCGCGCGCCTGTGGCAATCGCTGATGGACCTCGCGCGCCTGGGCGCCACGCCCAAGGGCGGGGTCTGCCGATTGGCACTGACCGACCTGGACCGCCAGGCCCGCGACCTGTTCCGGCAGTGGTGCGAGGCCGCAGGTTGTAGCGTCAGCGTCGATGCGATCGGCAACATGTTCGCCCGGCGTCCCGGACGCAACCCCAAGCTGCCACCGGTGATGACCGGCAGCCACATCGACACGCAGCCTACTGGCGGCAAGTTCGATGGCTGCTTCGGGGTGATGGCCGGCCTGGAGGTGATCCGCACCCTGAATGACCTCGGCGTGGAAACCGAAGCGCCGCTGGAGGTGGTGGTGTGGACCAACGAAGAAGGTTCGCGTTTCCCACCGTGCATGATGGGATCAGGGGTGTTCGCCGGCAAGTTCACCCTCGAAGAGACGCTGGCCAAGCGCGATGCCCAAGGGACCAGCGTCGGTGAGGCGCTGCAGGCCATCGGCTATGCCGGCCCGAGGGCCGTGCTGGGGCATCCGGTCGGGGCGTATTTCGAGGCGCATATCGAGCAGGGGCCGATTCTGGAGGATCAAGGCAAGACCATCGGCGTGGTGCTCGGCGCCCTCGGCCAGAAGTGGTTCGACCTGAGCCTGCGCGGCGTCGAGGCGCACGCCGGGCCGACGCCGATGCACCTGCGCAAGGATGCCCTGGTCGGCGCGGCGGCAGTGGTCGCGGCAGTCAACCGCACGGCACTGGCGCATCAGCCCCATGCCTGCGGCACGGTCGGTTGCCTGCAGGCGTATCCGGGGTCGCGCAATGTGATTCCGGGTGAGGTACGCATGACCCTGGACTTCCGTCACCTTGAAGGGGATCGGCTCGATTCGATGATCGCCGAGGTGCGTGAGGTGATCGACAGTACATGTGCCAAACACGGGCTGAGTTTCGAGCTGACGCCAACGGCGGACTTCCCGGCGCTGTACTTCGACCGTAACTGTGTCGATGCCGTGCGTGAGTCGGCCAAGAGCCTTGGTTTGGCGCACATGGATATCGTCAGCGGGGCTGGGCACGATGCGATCTTCCTGGCCGAGCTGGGCCCGGCAGGCATGATTTTCGTGCCGTGCGAGAACGGCATCAGCCACAACGAGATCGAGAACGCTACGCCCGAGGATCTGGCGGCGGGTTGTGCAGTGTTGCTGCGGGCGATGCTGGCAGCGTCGGAGGCCATTGCCCAAGGGCGATTGGCGGCCTGACTGCGAGCGGTGCCTGGCATCGGCTCAGCCGGTGTCAGGCATTGGACATGCCCCTTGCCGACGTGACCGTGCTGGCCGGGCGCTGGGCGTTGCACAAGCGCGGCGATTACTGACGCCCGGCCTGCCTGGTTCAGATCACGCCGCAGGCCACGCGGTCGCCGCCACCGCCCAGGGGCATGGGCATGTCGGCGTGGTTGTCGCCACCGGCATGGATCATCAAGGCGTGGCCCTTGATTTCGGAAATCGTCTTCAGGCGCGGCGCCAGGACCGGATAGGTGGAGGTGCCGTCGGCGCTCACATAGAGTGCCGGCAGGTCGCCCAGATGGCCATCGCCATAGGGGCCCAGGTGCTTGCCGGTCTTGGCCGGGTCGAAGTGCCCGCCCGCGGCCAGCGCCGCGACTGCCTTGCCATCTTTCATGCCGGGCGCACAGCTGCCGTTCTCATGCACGTGGAAACCATGCACGCCTGCGGGCAGGTTGTTCAGCTTGGGGGTGAAGATCAGTCCGTAGGCCGACTCGCTGATGCTGACCTGACCGATGGGTTGTGCTTTGCCATCGGCGCTGACCAGATTGACCGGTACATCAAGGGTCGCGGCGTGGGCGCCGATGGACAGGGTGCCCAGCAGGGCGAGCCAGAGGTGTCGTTTCATGTTTGCCTCTTCAATTCAATGACGGGAAAGCGTGGTGGCAGGAACCTGAAAGTTGTTCCGGCGGGGCAAGAATAGAAAGGGCTGAGCGCGAGAGTCCAACTAAAATTGGTAATTAAAAAAAACAGAAAAAGCTATGGAATAAACGACGCAAGACAAGTGTTATGGGGGCTATATCGTCAAGAAGTGCTGTTTCATGAAACAAGGGCGATAAATAACAAGATGAGTTCCCTTCACTTGTAGAAATAATTCGTTCGGCGCACTGTATGAAAAAACATCAAGCCGGAAGTTGCGCAGCAGTGCGATCCGGTAGCCCTGTGCGTGATGAAGGGGCCCAAGCCCGAACAGTCCATGGTCCAGTTGAACGTCGCGGGCATGGATGTTGTGGTCTGGCGTCAGTCTCAGCTAGGCTACGCGCTGATCGGCGCCCCGGACGGCGTCGACCTCGATGCCGTGGCCCGCGTGGTCGCGGACCGCAGTTCAGGCCAGTTGTATACGGCCAATGCCAGCCTGCCATCGCTGTTGTGGTTCGCCGGTATCCGCCAATAAGGCCCCTGGGGGTGGGCGACCGGATTCTTGGATCGCCTGAATGCCCGCACAGTACCGCCACCACTTCCTCGTTGCCTTCTTCCCGACCCTGTTCACCGGCCTTGCCTGTGCGCTGTTCGTCGAGCGCAATAGCTGGACAGCCCCTCCATCACTGTCCTCTGCGGCCGGCGTTGCCCGCGTCGTCGATGCGTTCGAAGCGGTGTCCGGCCCGCAGCCGGGCTTTCACCGCAATCACGCCAAGGGCCTGCGCGCCAGCCGCGAGCGCCTGGGCGCGGAGTGGGAGCAGGCCTACCGCTGCAGCCCGATCCGGCATTTCGCCTTGGCTGCCGGGGTGTGCGGCGAGGTCGCCTGGGCCGGCGTGATGATGCCCAGTGTCGACCGGGTGGGGCGCTATTTTCCCCTGACCCTGGCCTATGGCGGACCGGACATACCAGTGCTGGAGCGCCTGCGGCGCGATGGCGCGTGGTACGCCGAAGTGGAGCGCCTGGCATTGTCGACCCTGGAGGCGGGATTCGTGCTGGAGCGCTTCGACCGCGACCTCAGCCAGTTGCCCGCTCCATCCCGGCCCGAGCCCGCAAGCATCGCGCCTGTGTGGGGGCAGCCAGCGATGGGCGCGATGTGGCTGACGTTGCCGGAGCAGGACGGGATGGCGCAGGCGGTCGAACAGTGGTTGATGCAACTGGACGGGCTGGCGGGGCAGCGGTCGTTGGCCGGGCATGCCTTGTTCTGGACCGAAGGCGGGCCGCAGGTGGCGCCGACGCTGTTGGTGAGCCGGGGCTTGCCGGGGGCGGGGTGGTTCGTTGGCATGCTGGGCGGGGAGGGTGGCGGCGCGGCGTGAGCTTGATACCGGCACCGCCCTCATCGCCGTACCTGTGGGAGCGGGCTTGCCCGCGAAAAAGACACCGCGCTGTCTGGCACGAGCTACGCCCGTGCCATGCGCCGCATCGAGGCGCAGCGGGTTGCATCAGCAGCAAGCGGCCACCGCATCAATCTCCACCAGCATGCCATCCAGCGCCAGCCGTGGAACGGGGATCAGGGTGCAGACCGGATGCCCGCTTTCCCAGACCCGATTTGCTTCGCTGACCCATTCACGCAAGCGATGCTCATCATGATCGACGATCAACAAGGTCAGCTTGAATACCTGTTGCAAGCTCGCGCCTTGCGACCGCAGTGCCGTGTCCAAATTGGCGAGTGCCTGCCTGGCCTGCGTGGCAAACTCGGCGGGCAGTCGCCCGTCGACATCCTCGCCACCTTGCCCGGCAATGAACAACAGCCTGGCTCCAGGTGCTACTGCGGCGACGTGGGAGTACCCGTTGCTGCTCGGGTCGTACAGCCCGGGTGGATTGGACAGCGCGAATGCGGGGCGGGAATCTGTGGACATGGGATTGCTCCAGAGGAAGGAGCGGGCAGTCTGCAACCTCGAGTCAACTTGAGGTCAAGCGTGTTTGTGGCCGAGAGAAGAAATCTCCTGGACGCAACCCAGTCACTCAATCAGGCGCAAATCCCCCGCCACGATCATGCTGCGCTCGATGCCGTGCATGCACCGCATCGCCTGCTTCGCGGGTAAACCCGCTCCCACGGAGTGGGCGTCGCACTTACGAAACGCGATTTTTCAGTGTCCGAAATGGGTCGAAAGCAGTCACCCGCTACCGCCAGCTTCGCCTCCTAAGGCGGTGGGGAATTTCAGGAATGAGGGTGAGTCGTTGATTGCACGATACCCAACCAAAACCATCAGGGTCAGCTAGAGTTTTGATGAGTACAACGCCGCGAGACAACGATCATGCTAAAACAAGAAGCAGAGAACGTGATTGAGCGTATTCGGGAAGATCTGAAAAGGCACGGTGTGCTGATCGGCTACGATCCCGAGTTTACTACTGCTGAATTCGGGTGCGACCTCGACCATCACGTTGCTCAGGTCAGAGAGGATCCGAACAACCGTGTGTTGCAGATTGCGATACATGACGAAGGGCTCTGGAACCAGATCCAGCAGGGAAATGTGTATCGGTGTAGCGTCAGTGATTGTCGAGGAAAGCTCTTCGGCATTCCTATTACGATAGAACCGAGAGACGATGAGTCCTACACCATTGAGTACAGGCTCTGAAGTTTCAGGAGGGTAGTCTGCCGTCCAGATTCCCGTCCCGCAGACGAGTCGGCAGATCACCCTCTGTCGGAAGCAAAAAGCCCCCAGCGATTTTCGCAGTGGGCTTGCGTCTATACAGGATGCCAAGCCTCGATCCCATCTGCCCTGATGCCCAGGAACTGCCTGTCGAGCTGGAGTATGGACGGCGCATCAGTTGTTGGCACAGCCATTCCCCACGATTCTGTACTCCATGATATGCCGCTCGCCATTGGAGTCGTCGTAAGTCAGCTGCATCGGCACAACTTCGCAGACATTGGGCACCGGGGTAACAGCCACAACGTGCGCGATATCCAGTTTCTGAGAGTAGCGATAGGGTTCAACCGTCATTGGTGCAGTTCGAGTACCTTGGTCATCGGCCATGGCAACAGAACCAAGGCCGCCTAGGAACAAAACGAGTAAGAGTTTCATGGTGATCACCTGTACTGAGGGCGTAAGAAGGCCTGAGCATCCGATCGGCGCTCAGTCGTCATGAATGTTGGAGATGGCCCGGCGCGGTATGGCGCCGGGCTGAGTTACATCAGAAAGGCTTGGTAGGCAGATACTTGCCGTCCAGGGTGATCACAGCACGGTGACCACCGTCTGGATCTTCGACCTTCTTGATGTCCAGCTTGAAGTTGATGGCACTAATGATGCCGTCGCCGAACTTCTCGTGGACCAGCGCTTTGAGGGTGGTTCCATACACCGACATCATTTCGTAGAAGCGGTAGATGGTAGGGTCGCTCGGCACCCCGTCGAAGAAGCTGCCGCGGATCGGCATCGATTGCAGCAGTGCGACTTGATCAGCATCGAGATCGAGCTTTTCGCCTACGACCTTCGCGGCGCTTTCAGGCAGCGGATGCTGGCCAAGCAAGGCTGCGGTGACAAAGGCCTCGGACAGGCCCGTACCGTCAACGATTTGCGCGAAGGACAGGTCCTTGCGAGCCTTGGCCTGGATGATGACTTCGGTCAGTTCCTGGCGAGCGGTGCGGGTGGCTTGAGTCTGGATCATGGTGAGTCTCCTGGGTAAGAAAAGGTGCAGATACAGGCTTCAGGCGACGTGCCTGGCCGGCTGGGAAACGGCGTGGACTTCTGGGTTTTGCGCGAGAGACACGAAGGTGCCGGTGCTGCCATCAAAAGCGTCGATACGTCCGGTCTCGATGTCATAGATCCAACCGTGCAGGGTCACGCGGCCTTCTTCGAGCGCCAAGCGCACGGAGGGGTGGGTCTGGATGTTGGCCAACTGCGCGACCACGTTTTCGCGCACCATGGAAGCAACCTTGCTTGGGCCGTCCGCATGCTGACGGGCCTCATTGACTACCTTGGCTGAGTCGGCGTACCGCAACCAGCTGGCTACGGCGGGCATGTGATCCAGGCATTTGCAGGTGGCGATGGCGGTCATCGCGCCGCAGTCGGAGTGGCCGCAGATCACGATGTCTGCAACCTTGAGTCCGGCGACCGCGTATTCGACCGACGCCGAAACCCCACCCGGCTCTGGCCCATACGAGGGCACGATATTGCCGGCGTTGCGGATTACAAACAGATCGCCTGGCTCGCGTTGGGTGACCAGTTCAGGCACCAGTCGGCTATCAGAGCAGGAGATGAAGAGAGCCTTTGGCGCTTGCTGATTGGCAAGGTCCTTGAACAGTTTGACCCGCTCAGGAAAGGCGTTTTTTTGAAACTTCAGAAATCCGTCGATGATCGCTTTCATGGTTGCTGTCTCGATGTCGCTGGGTGTGAGACGGAGATTAAGCAGCGCATGACATAAGGTAAAAGTCTCATTTATTATGAGTTGGATCAGATTATCTTATGGGTTTAGGCATGCTCGCTCGCCACATCCAGTATTTCCTGGCCGTTGCAGAACATCTCAGTTTCACGAAGGCCGCAGCAGCGCTGCATGTCTCTCAGCCGGCGCTTTCTCAGCAAGTAAGGCAGTTGGAAGAGAGCCTGGGAGTCCAGTTGTTCGACCGATCAGGCCGCACGACGCGTTTGACTGACGCGGGGGATGTCTACCTTCTCTATGCGCGCCGTGCGTATCAGGAACTGCAGGAAGCCAAAAGGGCTATACATGATGTCAGCGACCTCAGCCGTGGCTCATTGCGTGTTGCCGTAACGCCGACGTTCACGACCTATCTGGTGGGGCCGCTGATCGAGGCATTTCACTCCAGATACCCCAAGATCACCGTCAACCTGAAAGAGATCTCCCAGGAGCGTATCGAGGAGTTGCTGTTGGCGGGAGAGCTGGACGTAGGGATCGCATTTGATGAAATACATGCGCCGGATATCGAAGCCATCCCCTTGCTGAACGAAACGCTTGCTTTGGTCATGAACCGCAGACACCGCCTGGCCGAGGAACGCTCCATTACCTCGCACGGCCTGAGTGCAGAGTCTTTGGTCTTGCTCAGCACAGAGTTTGCCACTCGCGAGCAAATCGACCGCTACTGCCGCAAACATGAGATTCGTCCCAAGGTGCAGATGGAGGCCAATGCCCTCGGCGCAGTGATCGAGATCGTTCGCCGGACGAATCTCTCGACCTTGTTGCCTGCCAGAATTGCGTTGGCCCATGACGACCTTGTAGCCATCACACTGGAGCCGGAGCGCTTGCAGCGACGGGCCGTTCTGATGCGGCGCAAAGACGCTTTTCTGAGTGCGGCGGTGCGTGTCTTCATCGAGCTGGCTAAAGAAATATCCAGCGATCTTGATCAGTGAGGGTTTGCGCGACCGCAGGATGTGCGTGTGCGCAAGTGCAACGATGATGGCCTAGCCGACCTGCGAAGCGGAGACTGGCAGGGGAGGGAAGCCCCTATTGCTTTCTAGCTGCTGACGGCGCACTGATGTGTACTACATAACCTCCAGCAAGCAACTCACCCCAAAATTAGATGGCTTCCTACACGAACGAATCAGATTTTCGCTATTTGATGTAGGCCCTTTCCCAAGCATCCTCTGTCCGCTTTTGCATCATCCAGATGACGACTAGTCTCGCCGGGTCGTTGCCAAATCAACGACCGGGCCTGCAAGCCCGAAGATGAGACTACCTTCGCTGGCCGAGCCTACTCGGTCACGCCGTCTATGGTGGCTACGTGCGGGAGATCTTCGGATCTGCCGGTTTTCTCGTCTTCCGGTCTTGCAGACCTGTACGTAGCCGCCACCCATCAAATGCAAGTGGTGTCGTGGTGGTTCAATCTAATAGACGAGATCACGCCATGCTCAAGATAGTCCCCGACCCACCGCACACCACCGAAGCCCCCGATTACCTCGAAGACACCCTGGTCGAAGCCATGGAATACACCCTGTGTGGCCTGGCGGTAGCCAACCAGTCGATCACCTCCCTCCCCAAATCCCCCGCCACGATCATGCTGCTTAGCGTGATGCACGAGCTCGACGCCGTGCGCTCGCTGTTGGAGTGTGCGTTGGCGCAGGTGCAGCTCAAGAGTCGAGCGCGGCCGCTATCCCTGCATTAGTCCGTACTCATTTCCAAAAGGCTTGCAGGGCCTCTGTGGGAGCGGGCTTGCCCCGCGATCACGGGCAACGCCCGTGCCATATACCGCATCGCCTGCTTCGCGGGTAAACCCGCTCCTACAGGTACCCCGCTGTACTCAAAATCAGCGGAGTACCTGTAGGAGCGGGTTTACCCGCGAGGAGGCCAGCAATGGTTCAGCACAGCCAATTGCCCATACCATCACCGGTGCCCTCGCTCACCCACCCCATTCACAGCACCTCGAAGGACTTCCCCATGGACAAGGACTCACCAGACCACCTCGGCAAGCTCGGCTGGACCGTCGGCACCACCACCTGCCTGGAAAGCGAAGCCAAAGGCAAACACCTGTTCCGCGTTGAACCCGGCAACTGTGCCGACCATGCGCTGCAACAGGCTTCGGAACTACTGGCTAGCGCGCGGCGGGCGTCGTTCATCGGGGTGATGGACGACGAACCGGTGCTGGTTTGGGCGGCGCATTACCTCAGCGAGATGGCCAAGGCGTTGATGGATGATGCGCGTAGGGGGATGCATAAAAGCGATTGAGGTGGAGGTTGGGCGATTCAGAGTTGTCCGTTCGGATCTACGGCTACGTCTTCGGATGACAGCTTCCGACCCAAAGCTGCCGTCCGCGAAAGAGCAGCAAGAGGCCTGTAGCGCCTCTCCGCCTCTACTGCTCGACGGGATCATCATGGCGCACTTCGCCACAGGCATGGTCTAGTTCGAAATCACCATCTTGGCTCTGTGTGGCTAGTCCAAGCATGGCTAGAGTGGGCTCCAACGGACACTAACCCACTGCGAGTACCTGCCCATGAACAACCGCCTTGATTACTTCAAGCTGTCTCCCCAAGCGTCCAACAAACTGGTGGAGTTGACCCTGCAACTGAGCAAGAAGCCGTTGATGGTCGATCTTGCCCACCTGATCATGTTGCGGGCTTCGCAGCTCAACGGCTGTGCGTTCTGCGTGGATATGCATGTGAAAGAGGCGAAGATCCATGGCGAGCGCGAGCTGCGTCTTCACCACGTCGCCGTCTGGCGTGAGTCGCAGCTGTTTACGCCCGTAGAGCGAGCGGCGCTGGAGTGGACCGAAGCCCTGACCCAGTTATCGCCTCATGGTATCTCCGACAGCCTCTATGCGCGTGTGCGCGAGCAGTTTTCTGAGCACGATCTGTCGGATCTGTCGTTCCTGATCGTCGCCATCAACGGCTGGAACCGCCTCAACGTAGCTTTCCAGGCCATCCCGGGCTCATCCGATGAACTGTTCGGCCTGAGCAAGGCCAACCTCAACTGAGTAACGTGCTGATCACTGCGCCAAGCTGCTCGCCAGGAGCAGCTGTGGCGCAGTTGGTAAAGCTCAGGAGCAGACCCGACTGACGCTGCGACGAGGCAGCCCAGCGCGACAACGCCTGTACCGACATGCCCCTGCCCAGCAACTGCTCGGCCAGGGCGGTGTCGTTTACGTCGTTCGGCAAACGCAGTACCAGGTGCATGCCGCCCGGCGAGCGCTCCACCTGCATACCCTGCGGCAAACTTCGCTCCAGTGCTTCGATGGTCAATGCTCGTCGCTCGTTGTAGATGCGGCGCATGCGTTGGATATGCCGGGCAAAGTGTCCTTCGGCAACGAACTCCGCCACCATGGCCTGGGTAATTGACGGTGACCCGGCAGCGAACAAGGCCCGGCCGACGCGCTCGAACGCTGCCACCTGCGCCTGCGGCACCACCAGATAAGCCAGGCGAAGGCTGGGAAACAGCACCTTACTGAAGGTCCCGGCATACAGCACGCGCCCATGGCGATCCAAGCTGGCCAGCGCTGGGAGTGGACGGCTGACGTAGCGATACTCGCCGTCGTAGTCGTCCTCGACAATCCACCCCCCGGTGCGGGCAGCCCAATCCAATAGCAGTTGTCGGCGTGGCAACGACAGTGCCATCGACAGCGGGCTCTGATGCCCCGGTGTCACCATGGCGACCTGCGTAGCCCGGCCACCCGCGATGGCATGCTCTACATTCATGCCATCGGCATCAACCGGCACCGCTTCCAGCTCCAGTCCGAATTGGCGAAGCACCTGGCGCGTGGGGGGATAGCCCGGGTCTTCCACCCAGGCTCGCGCCCCTGGCTGCAACAAGGTGTGCGCGATCAACGTCAGGCTATTGCGCCAACCGCTGGTGATAAACACCTGGTGGGCACCGCAATCGATGCCTCGGGATACCTGAAGATACGAGGCGATGGCGCTGCGCAACGCTGGCAGGCCGTGGGGTGCCGGATAGTCCAGATCTCCCACACGCATCCCGCGTAGATACCGGGCACCCAGACGCGCCCATATCTTGCGCGGAAAAGCATCCAGCGCCGGCACCCCCATCTGGAATGGCAACAGCTGCGGTGGACGCCAGAGCGAATCAGGGGAGTCTTCGATCACCCGGCTGCTGACGGGTGCTGTGCTGGCCGCCAACGCGGGCTTCTGCAGTTCAGGATTGATCACGGTGCCTTTCTGCCCGAGCGCAAGGATGTAGCCCTCGCTGGCTAGCAGTGAATAGGCCAGTTCGACGGTCCCACGGGCCACACCCAGCTCCTTGGCCATGGCGCGCGCCGACGGCAAGCGGTCACCGGCGGACAACGTGCCGGCGGCAATGGCGGCCAGCACGCGGTCGTAGAGTTGGCGATACAGAGGCAGCGCGGACTGCTCTTCCAAGGGGGCGAAAGGCGGTTTTGGCGAAGTCATCATGGACTAGTTCGTATCCCATTTCTTGGCTCAATCAAGTGGGTCAATGGTAGTCCAATATAGCGCCATCACTTAAGCATGAGGCCAATCCCATGACATCTACGTTGACCAACTTCATACCCAGCGTGCTCGACCTGGCCGACACGGCCCTGCGTCCCCTGGACAACATCCATGACCTGTGCGGCGCATTCCCGGTAATGCAGCAATTGCGCCCTCATCTGACCAGCGAAGCCGACTTCACCAGCCGCATCGAGCGTATGCGTGTTGAAGGCTATCACCTCATTGGCGCGTATGACTCAGGCGTCCTTGTGGCATTGGCTGGTTACCGCCTACAGGAAAACCTGGTCTACGGCGCATTCCTGTATGTCGATGACCTTGTCACCGCCGAGGCTCATCGGGGTGGCCAGTGGGGGGCGCGCTTGTTGCAAGCCTTGGAGCGACTGGCCCGCGCCAGCGGCTGTGCGCGCCTGGTGCTCGACACAGGTTTGGCCAACGCCCGAGCGCAACGTTTCTACTTCCGTGAAGGCCTGTTGACTGGGGCAATGCGCTTTCAAAAACAGTTCGATACGCCATAACCCGCACACATCCAAGGAGGCAAACATCATGACATCGTCCCGACCGCTACTTGCTCCTTTGCGCGTTCTTCGCCTGGTCGCCAGCCCCAACGCAAACCATTCGGAAAGTCTGAAGCTGTCCCAGCAGATCCTGTTTGGCTTGGCCACCGTGGCCGGCAGAAGGGGTATCCAGTTGACCGATCTAGATCTCAACGCCTTGGCACCCGTCGATGCGCCTTACGCCCAGGCATTAGCCAATCAGCGCATAGTCGCGGTAAGCGGGCGGGACAGTACGTTGAGCCGTTCCAACGAATTGATCGACCAACTGCAAGCATGCGACGTACTGCTGATTGCCACGCCGATGCACAACTACAGCGTGCCCGCCCCACTCAAGATGTGGATCGACCAGGTGGTACGCGTGGGTAAAACCTTTGTTGGCACCGCCAAAGGTAAAGTCGGAAAGCTGACGGATCGTCCGGTCTACGTCGCAATCGCTAGCGGGGGCCACATCAGCGGTCCACAGGCCCGTCAACCGGACTTTCTGCGCCCCTACCTGTCGGCCGTCCTCGCCACCATTGGTCTCACTCAGGTGCATTATTTCACCGTTGAGGGTACCGCCAAGGGGGGGGAGTCACTGAGTACTGGAAGGGCAACAGGGTACGGTGATGTGCAGGCGTTCTTTGGTAGGCATAGCTGTCGAGTAGGTCAAGCCTAAAGTCCGCTTCAAGGCCGACATCTACTCCAAGCGCTTAGGTTTGCATCTCAACTGGGCCGTATGCGAACAAGCGGCCACGCTCTTCATCGCTCATACAAAGGAAAAAATCATGAATCGTCTCAATTGGTTTGAAGCTTCGCCTGGTGCAGCTAAGGCCCTCGGCGGCCTGCATCATTTCGTGACCACCGCGACAAATTTGCCAGCCTCGCTGATCCACCTCGTGTTTCTCAGGGTGTCTCAAATCAACGGCTGCGCTCATTGCATTGATCTTCACTCACGCGATCTGATCAAAGCAGGTATGTCAGTGGACAAGGTGCTGTTAGTGCCGGTATGGCATGAAGCGCAATATTTGTTCTCGGATCAGGAGCGCTCAGCACTGGCTTGGGCGGAAGAAGTCACCAGGGTAAGCGAGACACAGGTATCCGACGAAGCTTATGCAGCCGCATCGGCGATGTTTGCAGAAAAGGATCTTGTTGACCTGACAGCGGCCATTGCCGCGATGAATGCGTTCAACCGTATGGGCGTCAGCTTCCGACTCAAACCTGCGGCTAGGGCTTGATGACCTAGTGACTCGGCCTGGAGAGGTAGTACTTCGGAGACGGCACATCGCTTGTATCGCGTACCGTCTGCTTCAGGCCAATTGCTGCCCTTTCCGAACGACCGCTATGGCTCGGATACGGTCGTTCGCTAATGAAAAGCCTTGGGGGCCCAACTCGGCCCCAGGTAACGCACCATTTTCGAAAATGCCAGCAATCCTGTGAGGCCAGCCCCTACCATCTCTCACTCAAACTTCACCAACACCACCGTAGCGTTATCCCGCCCGCCATACTCCGCCGCCAACCGAATCAACCGCTGACTACTCCCCTCCAGACTCTCCCGCCCGGCGCCCTCCAGCACACGCGCCATCTCATGATGTGGCACACACCCATGAACCCCATCACTGCACAGCATCAGCAAGTCCTCCGCCTGCACCGCCTGCACCCACACCTGCGGCTCCACCCGCGGCGCTGGTCCGATCGCCTGCAACAGCACGTTGCGCGCCGGCAGCCGATCGAAATGCCCGGCATCCAGCGCCTGCTGGTACCAGGTCTGGTCGCGACTCAACTGCTCCAGCTCACCGTGGCGATAGCGATACAGGCGACTGTCACCCACATGAAACGCCAACAACGGCCCGCCGGCCTGGGGGCGCCAGATGCCGGTGAGGGTGGTGCCCATGCCGCGCCCCTCGCTGAGCTGACGGGTGTGGTTGTGCGCGTACAAGCGGGTGTTGACCGCTTCGAGCGCCTCGTGCAGCGCGCCCAGGGCCTGCATCGAGGGCACCTGGCAGGTGGCGTCGGGGTCGCTGGAGGCGTGGGTCGATCAGGAAGTGGTCTTCGTTGTGCTGGCGCACCGGGCCGGTGTCGCTGTGACCGAAGGCGATGCCGCCGCGCAGCAGGCAGGGCGCGGTGGCCATGTGGTTTTGTGGCGCGCTCATGGCTGCTCCTCGAGAAAGGCGCTGCGTTGGGCGGCGTCGGGGATGTGTTCGGCCAGGGCCTGCAACAGCGCCTGGCGGGTGCTGGCGTGGGGCAGGGCGCGGCGCATGACGATGCGGGCGATCGGGCCGATCAGGTAGGTCAGGCGCGTTTCGCTGGCCTGCACGAAAGCGGGGTCCAGCTCGGGGGCTGGGTGTCTGTCGTATCTGTCTGGTGGGGCAGGCTGTCGTCTTGCGGCGGGGTTTCGGTCGTGGCCAGCAGCGCTTCGGTGGCGGCGACGAACTGTTCGCGGCCACGCTCGGAGGGAATGTGCGGTAGCAGGGCGCTGCGCAGGCTGGCGAAGTCGTCGGCGCTGGCCAGGCTGCGCTTGACCAGCAGGCGCGCCAGGGGGCCGATCTGTTGCGACAGCAAAGATTCGAGCTGCGGGCGGAGCTGGCGTTGGCGGGCTTCACGTCGCGGTGCACTGCCTTGGGGTACGCCAGTCAACGGTTGCAGCTTGAGCCAGCCTTGCAGCAGGTTGAGATGGGTGGTGTTGCCCGTGTGTTCCAGATACAGACGGGTGTGCGGGCCAAGGGCAATGCGTGTGCCGGCCAGTTGGTCGATGAGCACGCCTGTGCTGCCGGCTTCGAGGTAGTCGGCACTCTGCAGGCGGGTGCCGGCGTTGGCTTGGTAGACGCTCGTGGCACGCAACAGTTGCACGGGCTTTTCCGCTGCGCTTATCACTCCGATCTCTGCCGGGGCGGCGAGCAGAGGCGAGAGTTGGAGCAGGCCAGCCAGGAGGGGGAGGAGCGCGGTTCTGTTCACGGTTCGGTCATCGTGTGTACGGAAGGGGTAACCCCGGGATGAGCGCAGGCTACCGATTCACGGGGTGCGATGAACGTCAATTTTTTCTATGTATTTCAAGGGGATGAATTGAATGAAATCATGGAATAAAACGGCGGCGGCGGGTGTTTTCGTCATGGGCGCGCGGGTTATTCGTTGGCCTTGCTGGCCCTATCGCGGGACAAGCCCGCTCCCACAGGAACTCCGCCGATCTTGAAACCAGCGGAGTTCCTGTGGGAGCGGGCTTGTCCCGCGATAGGGCCGGCACTGACGTCGCGATCAGAGAATCGACAGCGGGTAGTCGACGATCACCCGGAACTCGTTGACATCCCCTTCGGCCTGGTCGGCATTGCCCCGGTGGATCGCCTCGCGCAGGCGCACCGACAGGTCCTTGGCCGGGCCGGACTGCACCACGTACTTGGCTTCGAGGTTGGTCTCATGATGCTTGCCATCCTCGCCATAGCCATAGCCCAGGTACTTGCTGTCCGCGGCCATCTTGCTGCCGTCGATGCCATGGCCGTTGACGTAGCGGGCCATGAAGCTCAACCCCGGCACGCCGAAGGTGTTCATGTCCAGGTCGTAGCGCACCTGCCATGACTTTTCCTCCGGGCCGTTGAAGTCCGAGTACTGGATGGAGTTGGCCAGGAAGATTCCGTCACCGGTGTCTCCCGGGCCGTTGATGCCGAAGGCGACGTAGTCGAACGGGGTGTCGCCGTGCACTTTCTGGTAGGCCAGGGTGATGGTGTGCGCCGAGAGGAAGTTGTACGCGGTGGAGAACGACCAGGTGGTGTTGTTGATCGAGCCGGCGTCGGCGCGGCCATCGTCGTTGGTGCGGTAGAGGTTGAAGTCGAAGTTCAGCGACTGGTCGTCGGCCAGCGCCAGGATGTAGTTGGCGTTGCCGTAGTACTGGCGCCAGATGTCCTGCAGCTTGGAGCCATACAGCGACACCGACAGGGCGTCGTTGACCGCGTATTTGCCGCCTATGTAGTCGATGCTGTCGGCCTGGATGTTGGCGTAGGAGGCCCACAGGCCATGGTCGCCATTGGTGGTGACCGGGCCGTTGCCACCAGTGAAGTGGCCCGCCTCCAGGTCCAGCCCCTTGATCTCGCTGCTGAGCAGGTTGAAGCCAGTGGCCGTTTGCGGCAGCAGCCGTGTACCGCCGGCAGCGAACACCGGCGCGGTGGGTTGCAGGTCGCCCCAGCGCAGTTCGGTCTTGGAGATACGCAGCTTCAATGCGCCCCCGGCGCGGCCATAGTCGTCTTCGGGGGCGCCGTTGTCCCTGACGGGCAGGTTGCCGGTGCCGGAGGTGCCCTTGCCGCCGTCGAGCTTGACTGCCAGGTGGCCGAACGCTTCGACGCCAAAGCCCACGGTGCCCTGGGTGAAGCCGGAGCTGTAGTTGAGGATGAAGCCTTGGGTCCAGTCGCGGCGATCCGGGCCTTGCGACTTGCCATCACGGTTGAAGTAGTAGTTGCGCAGGCGTGCGTTCAGCTCGCTGCCTTCGAAGAATCCCTTGGCTTCGGACTGGCTCGAAACGGCTTCGGCGAACGCGGCTTGCAACGGCGCGCACAGTAGCGCCGCGCTCAGCATGGAGAGTCGCAATGGCGACATGTCATACCCCTTGGTTGGAATTGTTGAGGCAGGTGTCTGAATAAAGGAATGTAATTGTTGTAAGGGTGCAGCCGGTATTGATGCCGGGCTACTAGTAACAAATGCCGCGCCGCGCATGCCATTTCGTTTCGTTGATAATCGAAATCACGGTTTTTGATTGCAGTATCGAGTGGCCAAGGGGTTAAAGTCGGCCCCGATAAAGTATTCGTGCACTCAGGACATCCCCCGTGCTAGAGCACCTCCTGGGTGGGCTCCACTTTATCGCCCTTTGGTTGTTTGCCGCCTGATCTCAGGCGGCTTTTTTATGCCTGGTATTTAATGATCTGTGGCGAAGAGCCATCTTTTCGCGCATTGATTTCAGTGCGCCTGGAAGGGCAGGGGGCAACTTTCCTGGCGCTGAAACAACAAGGCCGGTGACAAAAAATGTCACCGGCCTTGTTGTTTGCCGCAGGCGTTATATCAGTTGATCACGCCACCGCTTCGCGCCGGCTGCTGGCAACCTGGGTGTGGCGCAGTGTCGGCAGCAGGAAGGCGATCGACAGCAGGCAGGCACCGACCAGCAGCACGAAGCCGCCGTCCCAGCCGAAGTGGTCGACGGTGAAGCCCATCGCGGCACTGGCTGCGACCGAGCCGCCCAGGTAGCCGAACAAACCGGTGAACCCGGCAGCGGTGCCGGCGGCTTTCTTCGGCGCCAGTTCCAGCGCCTGCAGGCCGATCAGCATCACCGGGCCGTAGATCAGGAAGCCGATGGAGAACAGCGCGATCATGTCGACAGTGGGGTTGCCCGGTGGGTTGAGCCAGTACACCAGGGTGGCGACGGTGACCAGGGCCATGAACACGATGCCGGTCAGGCCGCGGTTGCCACGGAAGATCTTGTCCGACATCCAGCCGCACAGCAGGGTGCCGGGGATGCCTGCCCACTCGTAGAAGAAGTAGGCCCAGGAGGTCTTGTCGACGGTGAAGTGCTTGGCTTCCTTGAGGTAGGTCGGCGCCCAGTCGAGCACGCCGTAGCGCAGCAGGTAGACGAAGACGTTGGCCAGGGCGATGTACCAGAGCATCTTGTTGCGCAGCACGTACTTGACGAAGATCTGCTTGGCGCTGAATTCCTGTTCGTGGCTGGCGTCGTAGCCTTCGGGGTAGTCGTTCTTGTATTCCTCGATCGGCGGCAGGCCCACCGATTGCGGGGTGTCGCGCATGGTAACGAAGGCGAATACGGCCACCAGCACGGCCACGGCGGCCGGTACATAGAAGGCGGCATGCCAGTCGTTGGTCCAGCCCAGGCCGAGGATGAACAGCGGGCCAATCAGGCCGCCACCCACGTTATGTGCCACGTTCCACACCGACACCACGCCGCCGCGCTCTTTCTGCGACCACCAATGCACCATGGTCCGCCCGCTCGGCGGCCAGCCCATGCCCTGGGCCCAGCCGTTGATGAACAGCAGGATGAACATGATGGTGACGCTGGAGGTGGCCCAGTGTGCGAATCCGAACACGAACATCACCGCTGCCGACACCAGCAGGCCGAAAGGCAGGAAGTAACGGGGGTTGGAGCGGTCGGACACCAGGCCCATGAGGAACTTGGACAGGCCGTAGGCAATGGCGATGGCCGAGATGGCCAGGCCGAGCTGACCGCGGGTGTAGCCTTCCTCGTCGATCAGGTAAGGCATGGCCAGGGAGAAGTTCTTGCGCAGCAGGTAATAGCCTGCATAACCGAAGAAGATGCCGGCGAAGATCTGCCAGCGCAGGCGGCGATAGGTACTGTCGACCTGTTCAGCGGGCAGCGGCGCCCGGTGCACGGCGGGGCGGAAGAAGGCAAACATCGGGGTACTCCAACGTTGTTGTTTTATCTGCGAAAGCGAATATTACATTTTCGTTACAGAAAAAAATATCGCTTTCAGAGGCTGGAGTGTTGCTTTGCGAACGTTCCGTCAGATCGTGATCAGGGGCGGGGTCTGGCTGTTGGGGTGGCGATGTCGCTGCGTTTGCTGGAGGCATCGGTGGTGGTGCTGGGCGGGGTAGGCTTGGCGGTTTCGGGCCATGGCGGGTGCGATTCAAAACATCAAGGCCAGCCATCCCCCTTTGGGGGCGGGCTGGCCTTGATTTAGCGCATCACTGATTACGCGTCACCCGCCACACGGTATTGGCCAGGTCGTCGGCGATGATCAGCGCGCCTTTCGGATCCACTGTCACCCCCACCGGGCGGCCGCGGGTCTTGCCATCCTCACCCCGAAAACCGGTAGCGAAGTCGATTGGCTCACCCGCTGGCTTGCCATTGCTGAACGGCACGAAGATCACCTTGTAGCCGACAGGATTGGGTCGGTTCCAGCTGCCGTGCTCGCCCACGAATACACCGTTGGCGAACTTTTCGCCCATCGCCGGCAGAGAGAAATCCACGCCCAGTGCGGCGACGTGCGAACCCAGGCTGTAGTCCGGCTTGATCGCGGCGGCGACTTTCTCCGGATTCTGCGGTTGCGCGCGGGTATCGACGTTCTGCCCCCAGTAGCTCCAGGGCCATCCGTAGAAGGCGCCTTCGCGCACCGAGGTCAGGTAGTCGGGCACCAGGTCCGGCCCCAACTCGTCACGTTCGTTGACCACCGCCCACAGTTGCCCCGAATCAGGCTGGATGGTCAGCGCCGTCGGGTTGCGCAGGCCGGTGGCGTAGGGCTTGTGCGCGCCGGTCTGGGCGTCGATCTGCCAGACCATCGCGCGGTCGATCTCCACTTCCATGCCGCGCTCGGTGATGTTGCTGTTCGAGCCGATGCCCACATACAGGTAGCGACCGTCCGGGCTGATGGTCAGCGCCTTGGTCCAATGGTGGTTGATCGCCGAGGGCAGCTCGGTAAGCGTGGTCGGCGGGCCATCGGCCTTGGTCTGGCCGTCCTGGTAATCGAAGCGCACCAGGGCATCCTGGTTGGCCACGTACAGCTTGCCATCGGCAAACGCCAGGCCGTAAGGGGCGTTGAGGTTGTCGGCGAACACTGTCTGCACTTCGTAGCGGCCGTCGCCATCGGCATCGCGCAGCAGCGTGAGGCGGTTGCCGCTTTTGACCTGGGTGTTGCCCTTGGCCTTGATCTGGCTGGCGATCACATCCTTGGGCTTGAGCTTGGCGGCATTGCCGCCACGGCCTTCTGCCACGATGATGTCGCCGTTGGGCAGGATCAGGGTCTGGCGCGGGATCTTCAGGTCGGTAGCGATGGCCGTGATGCTGTAGCCGTCCGGCACCTTGGGTTTCTGCTCGCCCCACAGTGCCGGTTCGGCGATCTTCATGCTCGGCAGCAGGCCACGTTCGGGGGCCGGAAGTTTCGGGTCGGGGCCGCGGGCCTGGGTGGCATCGCCGTCACCACCGCAGGCGGCCAGCAGCAGGCTCATGCTCAGGATCGACAGGGCAAGAGGCGTCTTCATGCGGCACCTCCCGAGCGCAGGTTGGTCAGGCCGACCCAGGTGGCGATGCAGGCCAGCACGCTGACGATCACCGACAGCACCAGCCCCGAGGGCATGACCGCCCAGGCGTCCTTGGCATGTTCGAAGGCGTTGACCAGCCCCAGCAGCCAGGTCACCACCAACAGCAGCACGTACAGCACCGGGCGACCGGCCTTGCGCTCGGCGCGCACCAGGTTGGCCAGTGCGAACAGCACGGCCAGGCCGCAGAACAGCAGCCCTCCGGCGATCAGCCAGGCGGCGAAGTTGCTCCACTGGATCTGGAAGGTCTGGTAGTAGGCGATGTCACTGATCAATGCCCCGAGAAACAGCGGCACGGTGCCGGCCAGCAGGGTCGCATGCAGCGGCCCGGGCGTGCACCGGTAGGGGTCGTGGACGGTCGTGGTCATGGCGGCTCCTTGTCGTTGGCGATGAAAGCCAGCGCGTTTACGCTGGCTGCGCCTAGGGAAGGATCACGCCGCAGGTCGGTTGGTTCAGTGCAATTTCGCGCTCAAGTATTTGGTTCGTGCAGCAAGTCCCCGTTCCGGTCCAGGTGATAGCGCTGAAGATCGCGCGCCAGAATCAAGCTGCCGTCGTAGTGGGCCTGGGCTTCGGCGTGGAGATCATCGATGCACGGGCTGCGCCGTGGATCGCCCTGGTAACGGGCGCTGAAGTGAGTCAACACCAGGTTCTTGACCCCAGCCGATTGGGCGAATTTCGCCACCGCCTCGGCACTGCTGTGTCCGAAGCTGATGCCGGTGCGCTCGATCAGTGGCTGGGTGAAGGTCGCTTCGTGCACCAGTACATCCGCGCCCTTGGCAACTTCTGCCAACAGCTCGGGGCGATCGTTGTCGCCACAGACGATGACCCGTCGCGCTGGCCGGGAGGCGCGCAGGTAGTGCCGTGGATCGAGCTGGCGGCCCTGGTGAACCACGGCAATGCCCTTGGCCAGTTCGCCCCACAGCGGACCGCGCCGGATGCCGTCTGCCTCCAGGCGCGGGATGTCCAGGCGCGGCTCGGGATTGATCTCGGTGAACACATAACCACGGCTCGGCACTCGGTGGGACAGCTCGACCGCATTGACCTGCAGGCTGGCGTTGCTCCAGTTGCCGAAGGTTTCGGCAGCGTGCAGGCGCAGTTCGAAGGGCAGGTAGGTGTCGCTGACCGAAAGGCTCTGGCGCACCCAGTCGTGCAGGACAGTTGGCAGGATCAGCTCGAGTGGCTTGCTGCGCCCGGACATACCGGCGCTGGCCAGCAGACCGGGCAGACCGAAGCAGTGGTCGCCATGCACGTGGGTGATGAAGATCGCGCGAAGGTCGCGGACCGACAACGGCGTGTGCAGGAGCTGGTGCTGGGTGGCCTCGCCGCAATCGACCAGATACCAGCCGCTGCCGCTGGTGTCGATGACGGCCGTGGCGCTGACATTGCGCGCCTTGGTAGGCGCCCCGGCGCTGGTGCCCAGAAACAGCAGGTCCATGTGAAATGCTTCCAGAGAGTGTCGGCCTATTCTAAGGCGCGACACGCCTGTGGGCACAACTCGCGGTAGGCAGCGTGTCAGGCAAAGCTACCTGTCTGCACCTCGCCACTGCGCCGGTAATGGGCGAGCAGTACCCCGCGTGGCGAGCTCAAGGACTCGACCAGGCTCAAGGCCGCCGGTTGCGCGTTGTCTGCGAACAGCCGTTTGCCGTGCCCGAGCATCACCGGGTTGATCAAAAGGCGCAGCTCGTCCACCAATCCGGCTGCCAACAGTTGCTGCACCAGTTCGGCGCTGCCTTGGGTGAGCAGTGCCGGGCCGTCCTGCTGCTTGAGCGCGCGCACGGCCTGGATCACGTCAGCGCCCAAGGCGCGGCTGTTTTGCCAGTCGAGGGTGTCGGGTTGATGGGTGGCGACGTGCTTGGGCACCTTGTTGAACAGCTCGGCCATGGGCGCGTTGTCCGAATCCGCGCCGACCTTGGGCCAGTAGCCGGCAAAGATGTCGTAGGTCCGCCGCCCCAGCAGCAACTCGAAAGGCTGGCTGAACAGCGCTTGCATGACATGGCCAAAGGTTTCGTCGGCGTAGGGTACGAGCCAGCCGCCGAAACCGAAGCCTTGGCTGGTGTCTTCCTGCGGGCCGCCGGGGGCTTGCATGACGCCGTCCAGGCTGACGAACGCGGCAACGATGAGTGTGCGCATGGGTATGTCCTCGCGAGGGGTGTTCGGGGCAGTGGAAGAATAGGTCACTGCGGTGCCTGAACATTGGTCGAACGGGCAGGGCGCGAATCGACAGCCTGTTCTTTACCACTGGCAATCAGTCCCGCCTTTGGCACAAGCATCGCCTTGCAGGTGCGTTATAGTCCGGCGCGTGAACCCTTTCCCCACAGGAGTGCCGCCCGTGACCGAGTACACCGCGTTCAAGGTCGAACTGACCGACAACATCGCCCATGTGCAGATCAATCGCCCGGAAAAAATCAACGCGATGAACGCTGCCTTCTGGGAGGAAATCGTAGAGATCTTCCAGTGGGTCGACGACACCGAGGCGGTGCGTGCGGTGGTTGTCAGTGGCGCGGGCAAGCATTTTTCCTCGGGGATCGACCTGATGATGCTGGCCTCGCTGGCCGGCCAGATGGGCAAGGACGCCGGCCGCAATGCGCGCCTGCTGCGCCGTACCATCCTGCGTCTGCAAAGCTCGTTCACGGCCGTCGACAAGTGCCGCAAGCCGGTGCTGGCGGCGATCCAGGGCTATTGCATCGGCGGTGCCATCGACCTGGTGTCGGCCTGCGACATGCGCTATTGCAGCGCCGATGCGCAGTTCTCGATCAAGGAAATCGACATGGGCATGGCCGCCGATGTCGGCACCCTGCAACGTTTGCCACGTATCATCGGCGACGGCATGATGCGTGAGCTGGCCTACACCGGGCGTATGATCGATGCCAACGAGGCGTTGCGCATCGGCCTGGTCAACCGGGTCTATGACGACCAGGCGGCATTGCTCGACGGAGTCTTTGCCATCGCCCGGGAAATTGCAGGAAAATCGCCCATCGCCGTGGCCGGCACCAAGGAAATGATCAGCTACATGCGCGACCATCGTATCGACGATGGCCTGCAGTACATTGCCACCTGGAACGCTGCCATGCTGCAGTCAGAAGACCTGCGGGTCGCGGTGGCGGCCCATATGAACAAACAGAAACCGACGTTCGCCGACTGACCTCCTGACGGCGCACGCGCCTGAAGAGAGCCGAACATGTCAGCACGCTGGACTACCGCAGTACTCGACCCGCAGACCGCTGGCGGCCTGGCCGTCGCGCGCAGCCCTGCGGGGTTCCTGGTGGATGACAACGGTGCGTTGTTCCCGCGTGACTGGCTCAAGCGCCAGGAGCTGGACGTGCTCTGCGAGCACGGTATCGGTCATTTCGACGGCGAGCCGGTGTTCCTCCTGGAGCTGCGCACTGCCAGCGAACTGCCGGGCATGAGCTGGCGCGGCCTGCGCCAGTTCATGCTCGAAGGCGACTTCGACACCTACAAGCTGCTGGGTTATGCCGCACAGATCGGCACCTGGGCGCGCGAGCATCGTTTCTGCGGCAGTTGCGGCCGGCCGATGACGCAGATCCGCTGGGAGCGGGCGATGTACTGCCAGGCCTGCGACCTGCGCAGCTACCCGCGCATCTCGCCCAGCATGATCGTGCTGGTGACCCGTGGCGACGAAATCCTGCTGGCGCGTTCACCGCGCTTCGTCACCGGGGTGTACAGCACCCTGGCCGGCTTTGCCGAACCGGGCGAGTCGGCTGAGGATTGCCTGGTGCGCGAAGTGCGCGAGGAAGTGGCGGTGCAGGTCAAGAACATCCAGTACGTGGGCAGCCAGTGCTGGCCGTTCCCGCATTCGATGATGCTGGGCTTCCACGCCGAGTACGCGGGCGGCGAGATCGTCATGCAGCCTGACGAGATCGAGGATGCCCAGTGGTTCAGCGTACACGACCTGCCGCCATTGCCCGCCGGACGCTCCATCGCCCGTTACCTGATCGACCTGTACGTGGCGCGGCGGCTGGGGTTGGCGGAGCCGGTGCTGCCGACCTGACTCAGCCCTCAGGCCTGGCCGAACCAATGCTGCCAGGCCAGGCGCACGGTCAGCGCCAGCACCACGGTGATGAACACCGGGCGAATGAACTTGCTGCCGCCGCTGATCGCGGTGCGGGCGCCGAAGAACGCGCCGATCATCACCGACACGCCCATGGCCAGGCCGACGATATAGTCCACTTGCCCGGAAATCACGAACACCGTCAGCGCCGCGATGTTGCTGACGAAGTTCATGCTGCGCGCCACACCACTGGCACGTACCAGGTCGATGGGGTAGAGCAGCAGCGTGCTTACCGTCCAGAACGCACCCGTGCCGGGGCCTGCCACGCCGTCGTAGAAACCTAGGCTGAAACCCTGGGGGAACTGCCATTTTTTCCTGATCGGTGCATCGGCATCCAGCGGCGCCTTGGGGGTGCCGCCGAACAGCAGGTACAGGCCACAGGCGAAGACGATCACCGGCAGCATCTTGTTCAACCATTCGGCGGGCATGTAGTGGGCGATCACCGCGCCGATCAGCGCGCCGCTCAAGGTGCCGACGATCGCCAGGCGCCACTGGGCCGGGTGGAACAACTTGCGCCGGTAGTAGGTGAACCCGGCGGTGGCCGAGCCGAAGGTCGAGCTGAGCTTGTTGGTGCCCAGCACCAGGTGCGGCGGCATGCCGGCGGTGAGCAGGGCGGGGGTGGTGAGCAGGCCACCACCACCGGCAATGGCATCGATGAAACCGGCGACGAAGGCCACTGCGGCGAGGATCAGCAGGGTAAGCGGTTCTACGGTGAGTTCGAAGGGCATGGGACGGCATTCAGGCTGCAGGCGAGGGCGCGGCAAAAGGTCGCGCCAGAGGCTGCACATGGTAGTCCTCGGGGCGCGCCCTTGCCAGAGTCGCTAGCGTGGGTAGAGCTCGGGTATCCGTTTCTTGTTGATCTCAGAGTCGGCGGTGAGACGATCCAGAGCAGCGTTCGTGCGCTCAAGGATCTGCGAAACCTTATGTGCGTCCTCCTCATCGGCGCCCATTGCTTTGAGCCCTAACAGCCCCTTGTTGATGAGCGTGAGAGGGTCCTTGGGGTCGGATTTCATCCAGTTGTAGAAATCATCGGCGGTGTGCGACGCCAGGAACTGAAGCTGGGCTGCGCTCCAATACCCGCTGATTGCCAACATTTTCAGTGTGTCTGTCAGTTCGAGGGGAATGGCTTCCTTAAGCCGTGGGGCCTGTATGGCCGCCGCCAATGTGGCATTTTTCGTGTTCTTCCAGGCATCGAAATCACCTCGTGCGATCAACTCCTCATGCCGCTCGATAAAACCCTGCACCCACGGCTCTACGGTTTCTCCCATGTCCTCAAGAAATTCGATAGCCCTCATGAAATGAGAAAGGTTATAGGCGGTGAAGTACTCAGAATCGAGCAAAATCACTAAGTTGTTTCTGATCTGCTCATAATTGTCGCTGAGCGAGTTTGTATAGTGCTCCCAAGTTTCTCGCCACAGCCTCTCGGCATCCCGGGCCCGTGTGTTTTTTTCTTCATCACACAATAGCGCCTCGAGTGCGTCGGTGTCGGGGTAGCCCTGGATCAAATAACGCGCCAAGGGGTTGTGAAATTTCGAATCCATTATCAGCAGTTTGTTTTTCGCGAAATTCAACAACTTGTGATGCCGGGTGTAGGTTTCACCCTCCTTGAGTTTCAATGCGTCACTCAATGGAGCGTGGAGCAGGCGCTTCTTCAGGGCGGCTTCTTCCTCCTCTGCACCGGCAGAGAAATAAGCCCATGTCATGAGTACCGCGCAATGGACGAACTCACGGATGACCGACTCGCGGCTACGTTCAATGAGGTCTCGGTGATTCTCCAGCGTCTGCCAGACTTTCTCCAGAATGCGGATATTCTTGATCTCCAAGGCACAGGACAGCGCTTGGGCGTCGGCAAATCCAAAGTCCGCCTCATCGAAGACTTTTCCGAAGTTTTCGGCGGGTGAGGGGTCGTAGAGAAATTCGGCGTCAATGACTTTTTCGCGGTAGTTATTGTATTCCCGGATGTCCGCGTCCTCGAGTGTATCCTCGTTGAGGATGATCAGGATCGCGCATTTTCTTTGCGTGCGGAGTTCATCGATGAAACCCATGATCTCCTTGATCTTCAGATCCTTGCCTTTGCGCTCCAGGTCATCAATGCAGATCAGGTAGTTGCTGATTGCCGCGTTGCTGGCGCTGTCGATCGCTTTTGCGGCACGGTTCAGTATCGGGGCGTTCTTCAGCTGATCGTTGTAGTTGAGCAGGCGTTGTTTTGAGCGCTTGACCAGTGCATGGGTCTTGTGCACGAACTGCTCTCGAAAGTCACCAGGCTGTGCGTGTGGTTGGGTATAGAACCGGGTGCTTTGGTGCAGTTTTGTCTTTACCTGCTCTATGGAGTTGACGCCAAACAGCGAGATATAACAGTAGGCGTTCAGTGTCCCTGCCGCCCCCGGCGTACTGTCCAGCTTGGCAACGTAGGTGTTGAAGAAATGCGTTTTCCCTACCCCCCAGTCACCTTTCAAAACGGCGACGTCGAGCTGGCGGTGTACAAGGTTATCAAGGTGCTTTTCCAGCGCTTGCATGGTGTCTTCCTATATGACGTATGAACGACGATTCAGGGGCCGTGAAGAGGGCCCTGTATCCAGGTCTTTCGTTTCTAGCCCTGCGCAAACAACTCGCTGATCACCCGGCGCAACCACACACTGCGTGGCGCCTGCTGGAAGCGTGCGTGCCAGAACTGCTTGAGGTCGTAGCAGGGGATCTCTACCGGCGGCTCGACGATCTGCACGTTCACGGTATCCAGGTACAGGTTGGCCACGGTGCGCGGCAACACCACCACCAGGTCGGACTGCTCGATGATCGAGGGCACGCTCATGTAGTGCGAGGTCTCGAGCACGATGTTGCGCTTGATCCCCGCTTCGTTCAGGTGCGCTTCGAACATCTCCTGGCGGCGGCTGCCGTCGCGCACCTGCAGGTGCTCCATGCGGGCGAAATCCTCGAGCGCCAGGCGCTCGCGGGCCAGTGGGTGGCCGCGGCGCAGCATGCAGGTGAGGTCGTGGGAGAACAGCCGTTGCTGGTAGATGTTGGGGGCCGTCAGGTCGGGGAAGTAACCCAGCACGGCATCGACCTTGCCGTCATGCAGGCTGTCGGTGAGCGCATCGGGCGCCAGGCTGAGCGTACGCAGGCGAATGCGTGGCGCGAGCTGGCGCAGCTTCTGGAACAACGGCGGCAGGAACACCACCTCGCCGATCTCGCTCAGGCAGAACACGAACTCGTCTTCGGCGGTGGCGGGGTCGAAGGTCGGGCTGCTGAGGATGTCACGGTCGATGATTTCGATGACTTCGCGGGTGCGCTCGATGATGCCCTGGGCTCGTGGCGTGGCCTCCATGCCGGCACCGGAGCGGATGAACAGCGGATCCTGCAGCGAATGGCGCAGACGGGCGAGGGCGGCGCTGGCGGCGGGCTGGCTGATGCCCAGCTGTTTCGCCGCAGCGGTGACGTTGCCGGTTTCGTAGACGGCCAGCAGGACGCGTAGCAGATTGAGGTCGGTGCGCATCTCTATAACCAAATCAAATAGTGCGAATAAAGAGAATTAGCTTCTGCGATTAAGCGCCGGTTGCGAGGATGAGTCCAGACAAAAATAAAACCAAGGGACTCCACCCATGATCAACCTGCACGATATCCGCTACGTGCGCCTGGGGACCGCCAACCTGGACGACGCACGCCGCTACGCGACGCAGATCCTCGGTTTGCAGGTGGCCCGCGAGGCCAACGGTGCGGTGTATTTTCGCTCCGACAGCCGCGATCACACCCTGTGCTACTACGAGGGCGACCCGCGTGAAACCACCACCGCCTTCGAGGTCACCAGCAGCGACGAGCTGGAGCACGCTGCCGTGCTGCTCGAGCGCAATGCCTTCAAGGTGGTGCATGGCTCGCGTGAAGACGCCGAGGTGCGCCATGTCAACGAGCTGATCCGCTTCAAGGACCCCAGCGGCAACAACATCGAACTGGTGCTGCGCCCCCATGCCAGCGGCAGCCGCTACTTCCCCAGCCGCGACGCCGGCATCACCGGTTTCAGCCATATCGGCCTGCGCACCACCGACGCCCGTCGCGACGAGGATTTCTGGACGCGCCTGGCCAACGCCCGGGTCAGTGACCGCATCGGCGAGGCGCCCCTGCTGCGTATCGACGAGGTGCACCACAAGATCGCGCTGTTCCCCTCCAGCCACGCCGGGGTGCAGCACATCAACCATCAGGTCGAGAGCATCGACGACGTGATGCGCGCCTACTACTTCCTGCGCGAGCGCAACATCAAGATCCTCTTCGGCCCGGGTCGGCATCCGACCTCGGGTGCGGTGTTCCTGTACTTCGAAGGGCCAGACGGCATGACCTACGAGTATTCCACCGGGGTCAGCCACATCAGTGCCGAAGACGACTCCAGCCACCAGCCACGGCAGTTCCCCGGCGTATCGTCGTCGTACTGCGCCTGGGGTTCGAAACCCGATATTCCGGAGTTCAAGTCATGAGTCGCGCGCCGCTCGCCAGCGAGGCGCAGCAACGCCAGGTGCGCATGGCAGCCCGCGCCCTGGGTCGCGCCGGGCTGGCGCATGCCTACGGGCATTGCAGCCTGCGCCTGGACGCCGAGCACTTTCTGGTCTGTGCAGCGCGCCCGATGGGCCTGATCGGGGTGGGTGAGCCGGGCACCGTGGTACCGGTCCATGGGCCGCTGCCGGACGGCGTGCTGGGCGAGGTGCGTATCCACCAGCAGCTCTACCGCCGCCGCGCCGACCTGGGCGCAGTGATCCGCAGCATGCCGGCGCAGGTAATGGCGCTGTCCTGCGCCGGCCTCACCCCACAACCGCGGCACGGCATGGGCAGTTACTTCCAGCCGTCGATCCCGCTGTGGGACGACGTCCAGTTGCTGCGTGACGATGCCCAGGCCAGCGCCTTGGGTGAGCTGTTCGGCCAAGGCAAGGCCCTGGCCATGCGCGGCAACGGTGCCATCGTCGCTGGCGATTCACTGGTCGAGGCCCTGACCCTGACCTGGTACCTGGAGGATGCCGCGCGCATCGAACTGCAACTGCGGGCCGCAGGCCTGGCCGAGCGCGGCCCGTTGCTCGATGCCCAGGCCTGTGTGCAACGCGCCACCCGTGGCGGGCGGATCTACGAGCGGATGTGGGAATACCTCACTGCCGGCGATCCGGAAGCCAGCGACACCGAATTCGAATAAAAAAACAGAGGACTACCGATCATGCCTGCGCAAGCGTTTCGCCATTTCATCAATGGCGAGTGGGTCTCCAGTGCCCGCACCTTCGAAAACCGCAACCCTGCCGACAACAGTGTCATCGGCCTCGTCCACGAAGCGGGGCGGGCCGAAGTCGATGCCGCCGTGGCCGCTGCCCGTGCCGCCCTCAAAGGACCTTGGGGCACGATGACGGTCGCCCAGCGTACCGCCTTGCTGCACAAGGTCGCCGAGGGCATCGAGCGCCGCCATGCCGAGTTCGTCGCCGCCGAAGTGGCCGACACCGGCAAGCCTGCACACCTGGCCGGGCATCTCGACATCCCGCGCGGTGCGGCCAACTTCAAGGTGTTCGCCGACCTGATCCGCAACGTACCGACCGAAAGCTTCGTGATGGACACCCCGGACGGCGGCAAGGCAGTCAACTATGCCGTGCGAGCGCCGCGCGGGGTGATCGGCGTGGTCTGCCCGTGGAACCTGCCGCTGCTGCTGATGACCTGGAAAGTCGGCCCGGCCCTGGCCTGCGGCAACACCGTGGTGGTCAAGCCGTCCGAGGAAACCCCGGCCACAGCCACGCTGCTGGGCGAGGTGATGAACGAGGCTGGTGTGCCGCCGGGTGTGTACAACGTGGTGCATGGCTTTGGCGCCGATTCGGCGGGGGCCTTCCTGACTTCGCACCCGGATGTCGATGGCGTGACCTTTACCGGCGAGACCGGCACTGGCGAGGTCATCATGAAGGCTGCGGCCAAGGGCATCCGCCCGGTGTCGCTGGAGCTGGGCGGCAAGAACGCCGGCATCGTCTTCGCCGACGCCGACCTTGAAAAAGCGGTCAAGGGGCTGGGGCGCGCGGTGTTCGAGAACAGTGGGCAGGTGTGCCTGGGGACTGAGCGCATCTATGTGCAGCGGCCATTGTTCGAGCGCTTCGTCGAGGCGTTCAAGGCGCATGCCGCGAGCATCGTGGTGGGCGATCCGAACGCCCATGGCACCACCATGGGCCCGCTGATCTCCCTCGGCCATCGCGAGAAGGTGCTGTCGTACGCCCGCCAGGCTGTCGCCGATGGCGCCACCGTGGTGTGCGGTGGCGGCATTCCCCAAGTGCCGGCGCACCTGGCCGAAGGCGCCTGGTTCGAGCCGACCATCTGGACCGGCCTGCCGGAAACCTCGGCGGTGATCCGCGAAGAGATCTTCGGCCCGTGCTGCCATATCGCGCCGTTCGACACCGAGGAAGAGGCCGTGGCCCTGGCCAACGACACCCCTTACGGCCTGGCCGCCAGTGTCTGGACCCGCGACCTGCAGGTCGCCCACCGCCTGGGCAGCGCGCTGGATGTCGGCATCTGCTGGATCAACGCGTGGTTCCTGCGTGACCTGCGCACCGCTTTCGGCGGCGCCAAGCAGTCGGGCATCGGCCGTGAGGGCGGGGTGCACTCGCTGGAGTTCTACACCGAACTGCGCAATGTCTGCGTCCGCCTGTGAGGAGCACAGCATGAACCTGAACGATATCCAGCACGCCGGCCTGCAGCTGCACCAGGCCCTGACGTCCCGCCAGGCCCTGGCGCCGCTGACCGAAACCTACCCCGACATCACCCTGGAGCAGGCCTACCAGGTGCAACTGGCGATGATCCAGCCGCGCCTCGATGCCGGCGAGCGCGTGCTGGGCAAGAAGATCGGCGTCACCAGCCAGGTCGTCATGAACATGCTCGGCGTCGACCAGCCCGACTTCGGCCACCTGCTCAGCGACATGCTCCACGCCGATGGCACGGCTATCGCGATCGACGGCCTCATCGCGCCCAAGGCCGAGGGTGAGATTGCCTTCGTGCTCAAGGAGTCGCTGCAAGGCCCGGGCGTCACCGTGGCCGATGTGCTGCGCGCCACCGCCTATGTGATGCCGTGCTTCGAGATCGTCGACTCGCGCATCCGCGACTGGAAGATCCGCATCCAGGACACCGTCGCCGACAACGCCTCGGCCGGTGCCTTCGTGCTGGGCGATCGCGGCGTCGATCCGCGTGACGTGGACCTGGCCTGTATCGGCATGACCCTGGAAAAGAACGGCGAGATCGTCGCCACCGGCGCCGGTGCCGCCGCGCTTGGCCATCCGGCCAACGCCGTGGCCTGGCTGGCCAACACCCTCGGCCGCCTCGGCATCGCGCTGAACAAGGGCGAGGTGATTCTCTCCGGTTCGCTGGCGGCCATGGTGCCGGTGCAGGCCGGCGACCAACTGCGTATCAGCCTCGGCGGCATCGGCTCGGCCGCTGTCCGCTTCGTTTGAAGGAAAACCCACATGAACCTGTCCCAAGCCACCATCGCCCAACTGGCCGAACACCTGGAAAACGCCGAACTCAAGCGCGAGGCGGTGGCCAAGATCACCGACGCCCACCCCGACATGGACTGGGACGACGCCTATGCCATCCAGGACGCCATCCGCGCCCGCAAGCAGGCCCGTGGCGTGCGTATCGCCGGCCTGAAGATGGGCCTGACCTCGTTCGCCAAGATGAAACAGATGGGCGTCACCGACCCGATCCACGGTTTTCTCACCGACTACGGCTCGAGCCTCGACGGCGCGGCCATCGATGTCGACAGCCTGATCCACCCCAAGGTCGAGGCCGAGATCGCCTTCGTCCTCAAGCACCCGCTCAAAGGGCCGGGCGTGCATGTTGGCAACGTGCTGGCGGCCACCGATTTCATCGTGCCGGCGGTCGAAGTGATCGATTCGCGCTACGAGAACTTCCGTTTCGACCTCAAGAGCGTGATTGCCGACAACACCTCGTCGGCACGTTTTGTCACGGGCGGGCGTATGTCCGGGGTCGAGGGTATCGACCTCAAATGCCTGGGCGTGGTGCTGGAAAAGAACGGCGAAGTGGTCGCCACCGGGGCCGGCGCGGCGGTGCTCGGGCACCCGGCGCAGAGCGTGGCGATGCTCGCCAACATGCTCGGTGCCAAGGGCCGCGAGCTGCCGGCGGGCACCTTCATCATGACTGGCGGCATCACCGAGGCCATTGCAGTGCAGGCGGGCGACAACGTTACCGTGCGCTACCAGCACCTGGGCAGCGTGTCGATGCGCTTCACCTCGTCCGGCCAACGCTGACAGGAGTACCTGACATGCCTATTGCCATCATCCATATCGCCGAAGGCCGCACGCCCGAGAAGAAGCGCGCGCTGCTGGACAAGGTCACCCTGGCCATCGCCGACAGCCTCGAAGTACCGGTCCAGAGCGTGCGCGTCCTGTTGCAGGAAATCCCCGAGACCCAGTGGGCCGCCGGTGGCCAGACCCTCGCCGAACGCCGCGCCAAAGCCTGAACACAGGACCACGACAATGAACGACAAGATCAGCGTTGCCATCATCGGTTCGGGCAATATCGGCACCGACCTGATGATCAAGATCCTGCGCAACGGCCAGCACCTGAAGATGGGCGCCATGGTTGGCATCGACCCGGCCTCCGATGGCCTGGCGCGGGCCGAGCGCCTGGGCGTGGCCACCACCGCCAAGGGGGTCGAGGGCCTGCTGGCGCTGCCGGGTTTCAAGGATATTCGCATCGTTTTCGATGCCACCAGCGCCGGCGCCCATGCGCGGCACAATGCCCTGCTGCAGGAACATGGGATCAAGGTCATCGACCTGACGCCCGCCGCCATCGGCCCGTTCACCATTCCGGCGATCAACCTGGATGCCGAACTGGCCGCGCCGAACATCAACATGGTCACCTGCGGCGGCCAGGCCACCATACCGATCGTCGCCGCCGTGTCGCGCGTGGCCAAGGTGCATTACGGTGAAATCGTCGCCTCGATCAGCAGCAAGTCGGCAGGCCCCGGCACCCGGGCCAACATCGATGAGTTCACCGAAACCACCTCCCACGCCATCGAGAAACTCGGCGGGGCACAGAAGGGCAAGGCGATCATCGTCCTCAATCCGGCCGAGCCGCCGCTGATGATGCGCGACACCGTGTTCGTGCTTTCGGAGCCGGCGGATCAGGCGGCGGTCGAGCGCTCGATCCTGGCCATGGTCGAGGCCGTGCAGGCCTATGTGCCCGGCTATCGTCTCAAGCAGCAGGTGCAGTTCGAGGTGATCCCGGCCGACCAGCCGGTGAATGTCCCGGGGCTGGGGCTGCGCAGCGGGCTGAAGACTTCGGTGTTTCTCGAGGTCGAGGGCGCCGCGCACTACCTGCCGGCCTACGCCGGCAACCTGGACATCATGACCTCGGCGGCCGTGGCCTGTGCCGAGCGCATCGCCGCTACCCAGTTCGTGGAGGGTTGAACACATGAACGCCGGCAAGAAACTCTATATTTCCGATGTCACCCTGCGCGACGGCAGCCATGCCATTCGTCATCAGTACACCTTGCAACAGGCCCGTGACATCGCGCGCGCGCTGGACCAGGCCAAGGTCGATTCGATCGAGGTCGCCCATGGCGACGGTCTGCAGGGCTCGAGCTTCAACTACGGCTTTGGCCGGCACTCGGACCTGGAGTACATCGAGGCGGTGGCCGAGGTCATCAGCCACGCGAAGATCACCACGCTGCTGCTGCCTGGCATCGGCACCGTGCATGACCTCAAGGATGCCTACAACGCTGGTGCCCGGGTGGTGCGCATCGCCACCCACTGCACCGAAGCCGATGTCTCGCGCCAGCACATCGAGTACGCCCGCGAGCTGGGCATGGACACCGTGGGCTTTCTGATGATGAGCCATATGCTGGCGCCCGAGCAGTTGGCGCAGCAGGCGAAGTTGATGGAAAGCTACGGCGCCACCTGCGTGTACATGGCCGACTCGGGCGGCGCGATGAACATGCAGGATGTGCGCGAGCGCTTCGAGGCGTTCAAGGCGGTGCTCGACCCGTCCACCGAGACCGGCATGCACGCCCACCACAACCTCAGCCTGGGCGTGGCCAACTCGATCACCGCGGTGGAGGCGGGCTGCGACCGCATCGACGCCAGCCTCGCCGGCATGGGTGCCGGTGCCGGTAACGCGCCGTTGGAGGTGTTCATCGCGGCCGCCGAGCGCCTGGGCTGGAATCACGGCACCGACCTGTATCGGCTGATGGACGCGGCCGACGATATCGTTCGGCCCTTGCAGGATCGCCCGGTGCGGGTCGACCGTGAAACCCTGGCGCTCGGCTATGCCGGGGTGTATTCCAGCTTCCTGCGCCACGCTGAGGTCGCTGCTCGCCGCTATGGCCTGAACACCGTGGACATCCTCGTCGAGCTCGGCCGTCGCAAGATGGTGGGCGGTCAGGAAGACATGATCGTCGACGTTGCCCTGGACCTGCTGCGACCCTGAAACCACAACGCCTTGCCAATGCTTTGCCCCAACCACAAGCCTAATAAAAAGGGGAAATACCATGAGCCAGCACACTGCCCGAATCGGCGAGATCATCGATAACGCACGAATCTCGCCTTACCAGATCATCGTTCTTACCCTGTGTTTCCTGATCGTACTGGTCGACGGCTTCGACACCGCCGCGATCGGCTACATCGCCCCGGCCCTGCGTGAGGAATGGGGCCTGCTACCGGCACAATTGTCGCCGGCCTTCGGTGCCGGTCTGTTCGGCCTGTTGGTCGGCAGCCTGGTGTTCGGGCCCATCGCCGATGCCATCGGGCGCAAGCGCGTGCTGCTGGTGTCGGTGCTGGTGTTCGGCGTCGGCACCCTGGCCTCGGCCTATGCCCACTCGATCGAGTCGCTGACCGTACTGCGTTTCGTCACCGGTATCGGCCTGGGTGGGGCGATGCCCACCTGCATCACCCTGAGCTCGGAGTACTCTCCGACGCGGCGGCGGATGATCATGGTCACCCTGAGCTGGAGCGGCTTCACCGCCGGCCTTGCGCTGGGCGGTATGCTTGCGGCCCATATCATCCCGCTGTTCGGCTGGCGTGGCGTGCTGATGATCGGCGGTATCGTGCCGCTGGCCATGCTGCCGCTGCTGGTCTGGCTGATGCCTGAATCGGTGCGCTTCATGGCTTCGAGCCCCAAGCATGGCGATGCCTTGCGCAAGGTGGTCGAGCGCATCACCGGCAGTAGCTATGCCGGGGTGACCATCCTCGACGACGAGCGCCCTGCGCAGGTGCGTTCGCCGATCTCGCACCTGTTCATCGAGGGCCGCGCGGTGCGCACCCTGCTGTTGTGGCTGGCGTTCTTCTGTTCGCTGTTCGTCTTCTACCTCCTGACCAGCTGGCTGCCAAGCCTGCTCAAGGACGCCGGCTACGACATCGCCCATGCCGCACGCATCGGGGCCATGGTGCCGCTGGGCGGCACGGTCGGCGCGATCCTGCTGGCGCTGCTGATGGATCGTGTCGGGCCGTATCGCGTGCTGGCCTGTTCCTATCTGGGGGCGGCGGTGGTGATCGCGGTCACCGGTTACCTGATGGGCGATATCTATGGCCTGGCGGCGGCGGTGTTCCTGATCGGTTTCGGCGTGGCCGGTGCGCAGAACGGCCTGAACCTGGTCTCGGCGACCATCTACCCGACAGCGGCCCGCGTCACCGGGGTCAGCTGGGCCATGGCCTGCGGGCGTTCCGGCTCCATCGTCGGCTCGACCCTGGGGGCCTGGCTGATCGCCGCGGCCGGTACGCCCGTGGTGTTCTTCCACTGGCTGGCCATCCCGGTGGTGGCAGGTGCGGCGGCGATCTTCGTGCTGTACCGGCTGAGCATCCGGCCATCTGCGCCCTGGCCGGCTGAAGCGCCTCCCGCGCACTCCTGATCCCTGAACCAACACCAGCGCCCGCTTCCTGACAGAAGCGGCGTCGGGCGCGGCTTGCCTGCGCCCGGTGTTCGGCGCTGCACATAACAACAAGAATCGAGGAACACACAGTATGTCTTGCAAACGGTCTTCTTTCGCTCCCGGGCTGATCGCCCTGGCGCTGGCCCCCCTGACCACCCAGGCCGCCGGCCTGATCGAGGATTCACACGCGCGCCTGGAAATGCGCAACATCTACTTCAACCAGGACAACCGCAGCGGCAGCGCCAACCCGTCCAAGCAGGAGGAGTGGGGCCAGGGCTTTCTGTTCGACTTCACTTCCGGCTACACCGAGGGCGCCGTCGGTGTCGGTGTCGATGCCCTGGGCATGCTTGGCATCCGTCTGGATTCGGGCAAGGGCACCCACTACAACCCGCAGAGTACCAATCGCGGTGGCCTGGCGTTTCCCACCGACAGCGATGGTCGTGCGGTCGATGAGTTCAGCACCCTGGGCGTGACCGGCAAGCTGCGCGTTGCCAAGACCGAGGCGCGGCTCGGCACGTTGCGCCCGAAGATGCCGGTGCTGACGCTCAACGACGGTCGCCTGTTGCCGGAAACCTTCGAAGGTTTGCAGGTCACCTCGCGTGACCTGGACAACTTCACCTTCACCGGCGGGCAGATCCAGCGGGTCAAGAGCCGCAACTCGTCGAACAACGAAGGCATGGCGATCGCCGGGGCGGGCGGGCCGTTGGGCAAGCGCAGCAATGCGTTCAACTTCTTCGGCGTCGACTACGCCGTGAGCCGCGACCTGACCTTGCAGTACTACTACGGCGAGCTTGAGGACTTCTACCGCCAGCACTTTGTCGGCCTGGTGCACCAACTGGCCTTGCCGGTGGGCAGCCTCAAGACCGACCTGCGTTACTTCGACAGTGGCCCGTCGGGGCGCAACGGCAGTGTGGCCGGGCGCGCCGAGGGCTATCGCAGTGCCGGTTTCGGCAACAACGGCAAGGTCGACAATCAGGCGTTCGCCGGGTTGTTCACCTACAGCCTCGGTGGTCATGGATTCAGCCTGGGTTACCAGCAGCTCGAAGGCGACAGCGATTTCCCCTTCGTCAACCAGGGCGATGGCTCGGCCACCTACCTGATCACCGACCGCCAGACCGGCGCACGTTTCCAGAAAGCCGGGGAGCGGACCTGGGTGGCGCAGCACACCTACAACTTCGCCTCTGTGGGCATTCCGGGTCTGACGACGCTGCTGGCCTACCAGCGCGGCGACAACATCAAGTCGGCGCAGGGCGACCAGCATGAATGGGAACGCGATTTCTGGGTGACCTATGCCGTGCAGGGCGAGACCTTCAAGGGCCTGTCGTTCTCCTGGCGCAACGCCAGCTTGCGCAGCACCTACGCCAACCAGCGTGACCTGGACGAGAACCGTCTCTACATCACCTACAGCCTGCCGTTGTTCTGAGGCACAGCCGACCGCTTCGCGGCCCCATCGCAGCAAGCCCGCGCCTGTGAGGGCGGGTTTGCCTGCAAGGGGCCGGCACCGTCAACCCCTATCATCGACTTCGAGACTCCCCATGACCCACTGGCTCGGCAACCTGGGCATCAAGCTCAAACTGGCGCTGGGCTTTGCCCTGGTGCTGGCCCTCACTCTGGTCCTCGCGCTGCAGAGCGGGTCCAGCCTGGGCAAGTTGATCGGCAGCAGCGATCACCTGGAAGACATCGCGCAACTGAACACGTTGTTGAACAAGGTTCGCGAAACCCGCCTGCACTACATGATCAGCCAGGGCGAGGAGACTGCTGCACAAGCCGTCCAGGCCAGTATCGCGGCTTTCATCGCCCGTCAGCAGCGGCTGATCGGCAGCCTCGACAACGCGGACAGTATCAAGCTGCTCAAGGAGCAGGCGCTGTACATCGGCAGGTTCCAGCAGTTGTTCAGCGTCATGCGCGTGGCGTTCCAGGCCGCCGGCGAGGCGCGTGAGGCGCTGGACACCCATGGCGGGCACAGCGCCACCCTGCTCGAGACGCTGGAGGCCGTTCCAGGTGGTGCGCTGGCCGTCGGCCGCGCCCGTGGCGAGTTTCTCCAGGCACGCTACCTGCTGGCCGTCTACCTGGCCAACCCCGCTGCCGAGCACGAGCAACGCGCCGCCGCCCAACTGCAATACACCTTGCAGGTCGTGAAGCGCCTGGCCGGGCAACTGGGCGACGGGCAGCAGGACAGCCTCGCGCAGTTGCAGGCACTGCTGGGCGAGCAGGTCAGTGCCTTGCAGGCATACACCCGCGCCGTAGAGACAATTGCCAGCAGTGGCAGGGACATGATCGCCCAGGGCGCGCAAATGTGGACACGCAGCGAGGCGCTGCACCGAGAGCAACTGCAGGCGCGCGACGCCGAAGGCGCCCAGGCGCGTACCCGACTATGGCTCAGCACGGTGCTGGCATTGTTGCTCGGTGCGCTGGCCGCAGCGGTGATCACGCGCCAGATCACTGGTCCGGTGCGCGCGGTGTTGGCGCGGATCGAGCGGATTGCCGCAGGCGACCTCACGGCCTTCGAGGCGAGTGTCCGTGGCGATGAACTGGGCCAGTTGCAGCGTGGTGTGCAGCGCATGACCCAGACCTTGCGCGGGTTGATCGGTGGTATTCGCGACGGTGTGGCGCAGCTCACCGACGCTACCGGATCGCTGGCGGCCGTGGCCGAGCAGACCAGCAGCGGCGCCAACCATCAACGACTGGGCACCGACCAGGTGGCCAGCGCCATGCAGCAGATGGCCGCCACCGTGCAGGAAGTGGCCGCCAACGCCGAACAGGCCTCCCACGCCGCCGCGCATGCCGACGACCAGGCCGGCGAGGGCGATCGGGTCGTGGCTGCGGTGATCGTCCAGATCGAGACACTGGCCGCGCAGGTGGCGCGCTCCACCGAGGCGATGAACCGCATGCGCCAGGAGAGCGGCAAGGTCGCCAGTGTCACCGATGTGATCAAGGCCGTGGCGCAACAGACCAACCTGCTGGCCTTGAATGCCGCCATCGAGGCGGCACGGGCAGGGGAGGCGGGGCGTGGTTTTGCCGTGGTGGCCGACGAGGTGCGCAGCCTCGCCCAGCGTACACAGCAGTCCACCGAGGAAATCGAAGCGCTGGTCGAGGGCCTGCGCAGTGGTGCCGAACAGGCGGCTACGATCATGGATGCCGGGCGTGGCTTGACCGATCGCAGTGTCGAGCTTACGCGTCAGGCCGGGGTGGCGCTGGGCAGCATCACCCAGGCGGTGTCGAGCATTCAGGGGATGAACCAGCAGATTGCTGCTGCCGCCGAACAGCAGAGCCTGGTGGCCGAGGAGATCAGCCGCAATGTGCTGGGTGTGCGCCAGGTGTGTGAGCAGACGGCAGCGGCCAGTGAAGAAACAGCGGCCTCGAGCGCCGAGCTGGCGCGGTTGGGGGAGCAGTTGCAGGAGATGGTCGAGCGGTTCGTGGTGTGATTGCGGGTAAGCCGCGCCTCCCCACCTTAGCTGTGGTCAACGCCGGCAAGGGCGATGGTCGTCCGGGCCTCAGGCGCAGCACGGCAGGAGGGCCAGCGGAACCCTGGCATGATGCACTTCGCTGCCCGAGCATTCACGCGCGATCACCGCCAGTGCTACAGTCGCTTCTTTTTTGCCCCGAGGATGGAACATGCGAGCACTACTGCCGATGGCTGCAGCCCTGATGTTGATTGGCTGCGCTTCGTCGACCATGGAGGCCGCGCGTAACGGCCAGCCGAGCGCGCGCCTCGACTCGCAGAAAGCGCCGGAGCTGGTGGCCCAGTGCATCCAGTTCAGTTGGCAGGAAGAGTCGCGCTTCGGCGTTGACGCCAGTGGTTACCTGGAAACGCGCAAGGGCGGTGGCTTGACGGTGTACACCCGCGAGGCGGAGTCCTTCGTTGACGTCTACCCGCAGGCCGGCGGGACCCGGGTCGATTACTACGCCCGCAAGAACGACATGGTTGCACTGCAGCGCAAGGCTGCGGCGGCGACCTGCCTGTGAGTCAGCGTGGCATGTAGCGCAACTGCCAACGCCGTGGAATCTTCCACGAGACCACGGCAAGCAGCAGGGCGGTCAGCGCGCTGGCCAGCAGTGCCGCACGCTCGAAGCGCTGTTCCAGCAACACCCCCAACACCGCCCCGATGAACATGCCGCTCCAGGGCACCAGTTGCACGCGCCACCCGAGCCGTTGTTGACCCAACAGGGTGCGGCCCAAGCCGCGACCGAAACGCGACAGCGCGCCGGTGACGTAGGTCAGCCCGATCGGCAGGCCGTTCACTTCCTCGACCACCGCATTGATCATGCCCATCGCGGTCACCGCCGCCAGTAGCGCGAGCAGTTGCATGGGCTCTGGCAGCATGCCGGCGACCGCCAGCAGCAGGGCGATCACACCCAGCAACGGCCAGTGGCGCCGACCGCTTCTGGCGGCAACGACCACCCCCAGTGCGTTGCCCAGCACGAACGCCGCGATCACCAGCGCCAGGCGCAGCACCGGCCCCAGATCGGCGCTGCCCAGCGAGGCCGCCAGGCGCGTGGTGTTGCCGCTCATAAACGAAACGAAATCGCCGGTGGCCATGAAACCGATGGCATCGGTCATGCCGGCGAGTACCGACAAGGCGGCAACGAAGTACAACCCCACCGTGCCGCGGCGCTGTACCCGCTGTTGACGCTGGCTGTCGAGTGACGCAGTTCCCGGTAGCATCGCAGCTCTCTCCCTGAATCAGCCCAACCGCCCCTCGGCTTGCAGGGTCAGCTTGTGGTGTTCGAGCAATGCCTGGAAGCGGAAGGCAAAGCTGTTTTCAACCATGGGGCGGTTCCTGGAAGCGGGCCGGAAGCGCGAGTATACCCGAGCCGTAAACTACAGGTTGACGGGCAAATGCGGTTTTTTCTCATCCGGGTACTCCTCGCATCGTTCATAAATTGTTATGTTATTACATGAAATTTAGGAGCGTCGTTGATGAAACTTTCCCCCGCCCGGCTCTGCCTGGGTTTTTCCCTGTCTGTGTTCGGCCTGCCCGGCAGTGCTGCCGAACCTGTAATACTCGAGGCCCTGACCGTCAGCGACAGTCATCTGCAGGAGCGCGCGGACGGCCCGGTGCAGGGCTACCGCGCCACCCGCTCGAGCACCGCGACGCGCACCGATACCGATGTGCGCGACACGCCGCAGAGCATCGCCGTGGTGCCCAGCCAGGTGCTTGAAGACCTCAACAGCACGCGCATCGACCGTGCCCTGGACTTTGCCGGTGGCGTCACCCGGCAGAACAACTTCGGTGGCTTGACCTTCCTCAACTACAGCGTGCGCGGTTTCACCACCGGTGAGTTGTACAAGAACGGCTTTGCCATCAACCGCGGCAGCTACAGTGCACCGGACACCTCGACCATCGAGCGCATCGAGGTGCTCAAGGGCCCGGCCGCCAGCCTCTACGGGCGCGGCGATCCGGGCGGCCTGGTCAATATCGTCAGCAAGCGTCCGCAGGAAGAGGCGTTCACCCGCCTGAAGGCCAGCGCCGGGACCTGGGATCGCTACCGCGGCAGCCTGGACGTCAACACGCCGCTGGACGAGGAGGGGCGCCTGCTGTCGCGCATCAACCTGGCAGTGGAGGACAACGGCAGCTTCCGTGATCACGTCGACAGTCGCCGACAGATCGTCAGCCCCTCGCTTATCTGGCAACTCGACCCTGACACGCGCCTGTTGCTGGATGCCGAGTTCTCGCGCACCGAATCGGTGTTCGACCGGGGCATTCCGGCGGTCAACAATCAGTTGGGTTCAGTGAAGCGCTCGACCTTTCTCGGCGAGCCCAACGACGGCCACATTCGCAACGACAACCAGACCCTTGACCTGGCCCTGGAACGTCACCTGAACGACAACTGGAAACTGCGCCTGGCCAACCACTACACCCAGGGCCATCTGCGCGGCAACAGTTCGGAGCCGTCGCGGGTAGTCGGCCAGACGATCAGCCGTTTCTACCGCGAACGCAATTTCGAGTGGAACGACAACATCACTCAGGCCGAACTGCACGGGCAGTTCGATTTTCTCGGCTGGCAGCACCAGAGCCTGATCGGCCTGGAGTACGAGAACTACCGCAACAGCCAGAAATACCCACAGAGCGCCACGTCGCTCGGCTACGGGCTGGACATCTACCAGCCGGTCTACGGGCAGCCCAAGCCGCCGCTGATCAACCCCAACGACTTCTTCGAACGCACCGAAAGCCAGGCCCTCAACCTGCAAGATCAGATCATCTTCGACGAGCGTTGGCGTGGCCTGCTCGGTGTGCGCCTGGAGCGGGTCGAGCAGACCGCGCTGAACCGCGCCACCGGGGTAAGCAACAGCCAGGTCAAGGAAGTCGCAACACCGCGTGTGGGGCTGCTGTATCAATGGACGCCGGAAGTAGGGGTGTTCGCCAACGCCTCCACCTCGTTCAAGCCCAATGCCATCGGCACCCAGGGCCAGGTGTACAAGCCTGAGAAAGGGCTGGGCTATGAGACAGGTCTGAAGCTCGACCTGTTCGACAGTCGGCTGGGTGCGACTGTCGCGTTGTTCAGCATCGACAAGGAAAACGTCGTCACCACCGATGCCTTTGGTGAAAGCATCGCTGCGGGCAAGGCGCGCAGCCAGGGGCTGGACGTGCAGTTCAGCGGGCAGCTCACCGAGGCCGTGCGGGTGATCGGAGCCTATGCCTACATCGATGCCGAGGTCACCAAGGGCGATGCAGCACTGCCCAAGGGCAGCGACCTGTTGGGCATTCCCCGGCACAGCGGCAGCCTGATGGTGGTGCACGAGTTCCAGAATGGCTGGCTGCGGGGCTCGGATGTCGGCGCCTCGGCCAACTACGTGGGCGAGCGTTCCGGGCAGGCGGGCGGCGACCTGCGCCTGCCGGCGTACAGCACGCTGGACTTGCTGGCGCACTACAAGGCCAGCGAGCAGTTGAGTTTCGGGGTGAACCTGAACAACGTCTTCGACCGCAAGTACTACGAGCGCGGCTACAACGCGGCGTGGAACATGCCGGGCGAGCCGCGCAACCTGAGTGTGAGCATGAGTCTGTCGCTGTGACCTGAGGGACCGCACAGCGGTCCCAACCTCATCAACCTTGACGCATCCACTCCGGGCAGCGGTCCTCGAACGAATGCCCGGTCGGCACCAGCTGCTCGTCCTCGATCTCATCGAAACACCCCAGCAGCAACGCCACCGTTGGCGCATCGTCAATTGCCCCGATCGAACTGCCGCAGAACCGGCAGAACGCCCGACTGGAATAATCCGAAGAGCGCCAGGTGTCGGGTGCTCCGCCAGCACCCACCCAGCGCACCCGCGCACGATCGAACTCCACCCAGCTCGCCACCAGAGCCCCGGTATGCTGCTGACACCAGCGGCACGAGCAGTGGTGAGGATTGCCCGCTGGCCCCTCGGCCTCGAAGCGGATCGCGCCGCACAGGCAGCCGCCCTTGTAGGTCTTCATGCTGACGCTCTCTCCTTGAATGACAGGTTGTCGGCCTGCACCCTGGCCGGTTAACGTGGCGGTTTTCCGCACAGGGAAGTGTCCATGAATCCGTCACTGGAACTCAACCGCGCCAACTGGGACGAGCGGGCGCCGTTGCACGCCGCCTCGCCGGGCTATGAAGTCGAATGCTTCGTGCAGTCTGCCACGCATCTTTCGGAAGTCGTGCGCTTCGACCTGCCGCGCCTGGGCAATATCCAAGGCCTCAAGACCTTGCACCTGCAATGCCATATCGGCACCGACACCTTGTCGCTCGCGCGCCTGGGCGCGCAGGTCAGCGGGCTGGACTTTTCGCCGGCATCGCTGGCGCAGGCGCGGTTGCTGGCCGAGCGTTGTGGCGTGGAGATCGACTATGTCGAGGCGGACGTCTACCGCGCCAGCGAGGTGCTGCCCAAGGCGAGCTATGACTTGATCTACACCGGGATCGGCGCACTGTGCTGGCTGCCGGACATCCAGCGCTGGGCGCAGAATGTCGCGGCGTTGCTCAAGCCGGGAGGGCGGCTGTTCCTGCGTGAGGGCCATCCGATGCTGTGGACGCTCGACGAAACCCACGCCGATCGCCTGCAGGTCGACTTTCCGTACTTCGAGCACGAGGCCCCGGTCATCTTCCACAGCGACCAGACCTACGTCGAAAGCGAGCATCGCCTGGCGCAGACCGAGACCCATTCCTGGAACCGCGGCCTTGGCGAAATCATCACGGCGCTGCTTGAGCAGGGCATGCAACTGACCGCCCTGGTCGAGCACCGGAGCATCCCGTGGGAGGCGTTGCCCGGGCAGATGCTCAAGGGCGAAGACGGCGAGTGGCGCCTGGCCGAGCGGCCCGAGCGCCTGCCGTTGAGCTACACGCTGCAGGCGCGCAAGGGCTGATCAGGAAAGGAAGCCGCCGTCGACATTGAGCGCCGTGCCGGTGGTGTAGCTCGACGCGTCGCTGGCCAGGTACAGCACCGCGCCGGCCATCTCGCTCGGGTCGGCCACGCGCTTGAGCGGGATTTGCTGCAGGGCGGCGTTGAGGATGGCGTCGTTCTTCACCAGCGCCGAGGCGAACTTGGTGTCGGTCAGGCCCGGCAGCAGGGCATTGCAGCGGATGCCGAATTGCGCGCACTCCTTGGCGAAGACCTTGGTCATGTTGATCACCGCAGCCTTGGTCACCGAGTAGATGCCCTGGAACAAGCCTGGTGTCACGCCATTGATCGACGCCACGTTGATGATGCTGCCACCGCCGTGCTCGCGCATCAGCTTGCCGGCTTCCACCGACATGAAGAAGTAGCCGCGGATGTTCACGTCGACGGTCTTCTGGAAGGCACTGACGTCGGTGTCCAGTACGTTGCAGAACTGCGGGTTGGTGGCGGCATTGTTGACCAGGATATCCAGGCGTCCGAACTGCTCGCGGATGCCGGCGAACACCTGCTGGATCTGTTCCAGCTCACCGATATGGCAGGCCACCGGCGTAGCCTTGCCGCCGGCTGCGATGATGGCGTCGGCGACCTGCTGGCAGCCGTCGAGCTTGCGGCTGGAGACGATCACATGGGCCCCTTGCTGGGCCAGCAGGTGGGCGATGGCTTCGCCGATGCCGCGGCTGGCGCCGGAAACGAAGGCGATCTTGCCGTCAAGGTCGAACAGTTGGGTCTTGGACATGCTGGATTTCCTTGTTGTCGCCGGTTACAGGGTGGATTTGCCGATCAGTTGCAGGCTCATCTGCTCCAGCAGCCGGTTCATGTGGATGAACTGGGCGAAGCGCTTGTCCTGCGTCTGGCCGTGGAAGAAGCGGTAGTAGATCTGCTGCACGATCCCGGCCAGGCGGAACAGGCCGTAGCAGTAGTAGAAGTCGAAGTTGTCGATGCGAATGCCGGCGCGCTCGGCGTAGTAGTCGACGAACTGGCGGCGAGTCAGCATGCCCGGGGCGTTGCTCGGCTGGCGGCGCATCAGTTGCACCGGTGCCGGGTCGTCGGCCTCGATCCAGTAGGCCAGGCTGTTGCCCAGGTCCATCAGCGGGTCACCGATGGTCGCCATCTCCCAGTCCAGTACGCCGATGATGCGCATGGGGTTGCTGGCATCGAGGATGACGTTGTCGAAGCGGTAGTCGTTGTGCACGATGCCCGGGCGCGGGTGGTCGGCGGGCATCTTCTCGCGCAGCCAGGCGATCACCTGTTCCCAGCGCGGCGCATCCGGGGTCAGGGCTTTTTCGTAGCGGCTCGACCAACCTTCGATCTGGCGCTGCACGTAGCCTTCGGGCTTGCCCAGGTCAGCCAGGCCGCAGGCGTTGTAGTCGACCTGGTGCAGTTCCACCAGACGGTCGATGAAGCTCTTGCACAGCGCCTCGGTGCGGCCGGCGTCGAGGTTCAGTTCGGGCGGCAGGTCCGAGCGCAGGATGATGCCCTTGACCCGCTCCATCACGTAGAACTCACCGCCGATCAGCGATTCGTCGGTGCAGTGCACATAGGCCTTTGGGCAGAACGGGAAACCGTCGTTGAGCTGGTTGAGGATGCGGAACTCGCGGCCCATGTCATGGGCCGACTTGGCCTTGTGCCCGAAGGGCGGGCGACGCAGCACGAACTCGCGTTCGGGATAGGCGACCAGGTACGTGAGGTTGGATGCGCCGCCGGGGAACTGGCTGATGCTCGGAGTGCCTGCGAGGCCCGGGATATGCGCCTTGAGGTAAGGATCGATGATGGCTGCATCGAGTTCTTCGCCGGGGCGGACCTGGGTGGACTGGTCGGTGAGCGTCATGCGTTTTCCTTATTCTCGGTCGCAAGGATCATTGGCTAATCTAATGGCCAACCTGGGTTGGGACAAGCGTGCCAGACGTCATATCGACGCGAGTGTTGCCGGTCGATCACTGCCCCTGATGAATGGCGGATGCAGGCTGCGGGCAAAAAAAAACCGAAGCCGGTCAGGCCTCGGTTTTTTTCATGCACGTGTTCGCATCACTCAGGACGGGAACAGCTCGCTCAGCTTCATCGACAGCATCATGTCGCCTTCGACGCGCAGCTTGCCGCCCATGAAGGCCTGCATGCCATCGGTCTCGCCACTGACGATGCCTTTGAGGGTTTCGCTGTCCAGAACCAGGGTGCAGTTGGCGTCAGGGTTCTCGCCTTCCTGGATCTCGCAGGTGCCGTCCTTGACGAGCAGGGCGTAGTGCTTGTCTTCGTCGGTGATGTTGAAGCCGAACACCAGGTCCAGGCCGGCGGCGGCGGCAGGGTTGAACTTGGCTTTCATCGCTTCGACTGCTTTAGCTACGTCGCTCATGGTGTATTCCTTGTTGGGTGAAAGTCGCGTGCACGGGGCACAACAGGCCGGGCTCATCGATAGGTGAGAAGCTCCGGCATCCGCAACAGCTGCACGTGGGCCTGGCTGTTGAAGGAGGTCAATGCCACGTCGCGGCCACGGAACTTCAGGTGGCTGAGCGACGTGTTGATGATCTGCCAGTTCAGCGCGAACGCCTGGGCTGGGGTGATTCCGGTGACCTGGTGGAGCAGGGCGGCGATGCTGCCGCCGGAGGTGAAGATGGCAATGTTGTCGCGGCTTGACGCTTGTGCCAGGACGCGTTGCAGGCCGGCACCAACGCGCGCGGTGAACGCGGCCCAGGTCTCCAGGCCATCGCGAGCCTCGTGCTCGCCGTCATGCCAGCGCTGCACCATCAGCGCGAACAGGCGCTGGAACTCGCTGCGATTCTGCGCAGCATTGCGCAGCACGTGCAGCGCCTCGGGCTCGTGCGGCAGCAGGGCAGGAAGCAGGGCGCGGATCACACCGTCGGCATCGAACTCGTTGAAGGCTGCGTCGGTCTCTATGGCCGGGATCGCGTAGCCAGCAGCGGCCATTGCGTCGAGTGTCAGTCGTGCGGTGTCCTGCTGGCGCCGCAGGTCGCCGGCCAGGCAGCGGTCCAGGCGCATGTCCAGTTGGGCCAGGTGCTCCCCCAATGCCTGACTCTGGCGCACACCCAGCGGCGACAGGACATCGTAGTCGTCGGCGCCGAAGGAGGCTTGGCCATGTCGGATCAGGTAGATATTGCCCACTGGAATGTCCGGCCGGGATGGAGGTTGCTGCGAGGTTAGGATGCGCCAGAGAGGCTGTCAATGAAAAAACATACAAGCGTTTGAAAAGGTTGTTTGAACTGTGTTGCCAGCATTTTCCCATGCTGGCAGCCGCCCAGGCGCACCGGTATGCTTGCATCAGTTACGCGTCGTGCAGGCGCAGGTCTATTAAGGAGTCAATGTGGAGTTTCTTGCCGAATACGCAAGCTTTCTCGCCAAAACCGCCACTGTGGTGATCGCCATCCTGGTCATCCTTTCCGGTATCGCCAACCTGCGTGGCAAGGGTCGACGCAAGCCCGGCGGGCAATTGCAGGTCACCCGCCTCAACACCTTCTACAAGGAGCTGCGTGAGCGCCTGGAAGCTGGCCTGCTCGACAAGGCCGAGCTCAAGGCCCTGCGCAAGCAGCAGGCCAAGACGGAAAAACAGAAGAAGAAAGGCAAGGCCAAGCCCGAGGAAAAGGGTCGGATCTTCGTGCTGGACTTCGACGGCGACATCAAGGCCTCCGCCACCGAGAGCCTGCGCAACGAAATCACCGCGCTGCTCACCCTCGCCACCCCACGTGACGAAGTGGTGCTGCGCCTCGAGAGCGGTGGCGGGCTGGTGCACAGCTACGGCCTGGCCGCCTCGCAGTTGGCGCGTATCCGCCAGGCCGGCATTCCGCTGACCGTGTGCATCGACAAGGTCGCGGCCAGCGGCGGCTACATGATGGCCTGTATCGGCGAGAAGATCGTCAGTGCGCCGTTCGCTGTGCTTGGCTCGATCGGCGTGGTCGCGCAGTTGCCCAACGTCAACCGCCTGCTGAAAAAGCACGACGTTGACTTCGAAGTCTTCACGGCCGGCGAATACAAGCGCACCGTGACCGTATTCGGCGAGAACACCGAGAAAGGCCGGGAGAAGTTTCAGGAAGACCTGGATATCACCCACCAGCTGTTCAAGGACTTCGTCGCCCGCTACCGCCCGCAACTGCACATCGACGAAGTCGCCACCGGTGAAGTGTGGCTGGGCATTGCCGCACTCAACCGCAAGTTGGTGGACGAGCTGCGCACCAGCGACGAGTACCTGAGTGATCGCGCCAATGACGCCAATCTGTTCCACGTCCGCTATGCCGAGCGTAAATCCCTGCAGGAGCGCATCGGCGTGGCCGCCAGCGGTGCTGTGGAGAACACCTTGGTAGGGCTTTGGAGCAAGCTTGGCCGCTTGCGCTAACACCTTGAACCCCTTGAAGATTTTTTTCTTCAAGGGGGTTGCAAGGTGAGGGGAATGCCGACATAATGGCGTCCATCGAAACGCAGCTCACTTGAAAAAGTCGAGCGGTTTCAAGGAGATAGCGAAAGCTGGCTCCGAACTTTGAGGCCGAGTAGCAAAGTGGTTATGCTCCGGATTGCAAATCCGTCTACGCCGGTTCGATTCCGACCTCGGCCTCCACCATTCGAAAGCCCCGCAGATTAACGTCTGCGGGGTTTTTATTTGTGCGCCTGAAAATCTCGATAGTCCCAAAACTATTTGGGTTCAGTCCCAAAACTTTCCTATTTCGAGGGCTTCGCGATAGCCCCAACACGGCGATAGACACGCTCCGTGATTCCCTCTTTGGAGTGCCCCAGCAGCACGCTTGCCTCGCCCAGATCGTTTATCTCCGAGGCCGCCTTCGGTCGGATATCTCGGAACTGGAACTGGGCGATTCGGTTTGCGAGGTCTGGCTTCTTCTCGACTTCAGCTTTCACCCTGGCGGCCTCTCGGGCGTCCGCCCACCGGTTGCGCAACATCGGCCAGCTCATGCGCTTGCCGTGCTCGTTGATGATGAAGAACGGCGACAGGTGCTCGCTGGTCCTGCGCATAATCCGCTCCAGCAGCAGACCAAGACTGTTCTTCGCCCCGTCTACCTCAAGGACGATCCTCAGTCGCTTGCCGGTCTTGCCTTGGCTGACCTGCAAGTAAATCCCCTCCATATCGTCCTTTCGCATGGACAGAACGTCTGATGGCCGCTGGCCGGTTAGGTACGCCAGGTCCATCGCATCCTGAAGCTCCTGTGGGGCCTCCTCATATACCGCCTGCCACACCGCTTCGTTGGCATAGAAGTCGCGCGGTTTCTCCTTGTTCTTCCTCACGCCCAGGCACGGGTTGTCCCGGGTGGTGAGCCCCCATTCCCTTGCGGTGTTGAAAACGTGCGAGAGCAGTGCGATCTCCCTGTTCGCTCTAGTTTTGGCCGACCTTGAGTCGCGGTACTGCGCGATCATGGCCGGCGTGATTGCATCGATCGGCGCCGAATCGAACACAGTGCGCAGTTGCTTAAGCTCGTAGATGTTGTCTTTCTGGGTCCTGGCGGCCTTGCCTGGGATGATCTTCAACAGGTACTCGTCGAAGATCCCTTTCATCGTTGTCAGTTCTTTCGGTACCGACTTGGCTTCGAGCTCTGCCCACATCAGCTTGGCCTTCACCAGGTCACTGCCAAGGAAAATGTCCTTGCCCGACTTGTCCCTGTAGTACAGAGCCTCCCACACCTTGCCATTGGCTTTTTGTCTCTTGCGGCGATACATGCCTGGTGGCAGGTCGCGATTCTCGGTCTTCCTTGGGCGCATTTCACTTTACTCGGGAAAAATCAGGGGTCCAGGCTGGCGATGGCGGCGGAGCTGCAGCGACCGGCATAGTGTCGATCACCAGACCGCTGAGCTTCTGGCGGGCGTACAGGCGGCCAACAAGAGGCCGGCCACCGCGGCTTTCGACGAAATGCCAGCCTTTTTCTTTCAACCAGCGGCGCTGCCACGCCCGGGGTTTGTAGCCGGTGATCACCACCAGCTCTTCGTCCGAAAGGATCTCGGTTTCCATGGGATGGTCTCCACGCCGCCGGTGGCGGCAGTATGGTGGTCAGGCCAGCAGCACTTCACGCACGACTTCCCAGAGTCGGGCGGCGGGCCATTGGTAGCGATCGAAGTCAGTGTCCGGCTGCACGCCATAGCGGCAGGTGGAGTGGGCGCCGGCTGGGTATTCGCCGCGCTTCTGCATGATGGTGGCCACTCGGCCGTCACCGCCCGGCTCGGTCCGGTGGTACTCGTAGGCCCTGGTGGCGTAAACATCGCCCGCGGCAATGGTGCAGGTCGAGTGGTGCACCATGTTGGCCCTGCCGTCTGGGGTCCACGGTCTACCGCCGCCAGCCTGCCGCGCGCCTTCGTGCAGATAGAGAACGAATTCACCGTCATCCAGGCGGCGCATGTCGTAGCAGTGGTTGATCTGTTTCCCGACCAAGATCCGCGATACGAAGTTGAAGCGGTGGTCGTGGATTGCCGAATGCTCGAAGCAGGAGCGGCGGGGAAGTTCTGGGTGCCACACATGCAGGCGCTGTTCGCCCTGCAACTGGACCTGTACGAAGCCCAGGCCGTGAAGCGTGATTTTGTCGGTCATCACGTCATCGATGATCATGGCAATAGCTCTCCATGCCCGCAGTCGGCGGGCTTGAGTAGTTGGGGTAGGGGTTAGGCGAGCTCGGCTTCGAAGGCGTCGACGAGGGCCTGGCTGGTAAAGCTGAGGGGCAGTGCATCGCTGCTTTTGCCGTCGCTGATCCGCACCCATCCGTTTTTGTAGAGGGTGCAGGTGTTGCGTCCATGTTTGACGCGAGCAATTGGCAGGCCGCCGAATGGAAGCCATCGATTGATGCGGTAGATCATCTTCATCGCGGCGCCTTCCAGATCAGGTAGGCCATGTAGGCGAGGGCGATCATAGAAGGTGTCCTCCCTGCTCGAGCAGGCCGTCGCGGTCTTCCAGGAGGCCGTCTCGCTCCTTTGCAATCCGCTGGATGCCGCGATGGAGGTACTGCGCAATGCTCTCGCCGGCGCGCATGTCGCTGGGCTTGACGCCCTGCAGCACGGCTTCGAGCTGGTGGATGGTAAATTGCTCGATCACGGCATCAGCTCCTTGGGCACCTGGACTGTTTCGCCCAGCTTGTAGCGCACGAATCCTCGGCAGAACGCGACCAGGGCGGTGGGGCCGTAGCACCAGACGTCGGCGCCCTCTGGGCCGCCGCAGTAGCAGACATCCTCGGCAAGGCCTGGGCGGTGCTGGGCGCTACCGCGGTGCTCGTCGATCAGCAGACCTCCGTCCTTCCAGTCGATGGATGGCTTCCAGTGGTGACGGGTCTTATCGTGGAAATCTGCATACCCTTCGCGCTTGATGACGAACGGTTCGCACCAGACCACGCAGGTGCGGCTGCGGAACGCTGATGGCAGTTCCAGGTCGCGCCCATCAGCGATGCCAACAGCCCAGTCCAATGCCAAGCCGCTCAGGTTGGATACCCTCACTTCGATCAGGTCGGTCATGGCTGCACCTGCGCAGGGTAGGGTGGCTGGGTGGAAATGGAAAACGAGCCGATCAGCGGAAGCCGAGCCCAGGCGCCGAAGTGACCATGGCCGATGTAGTACCGGGTGCCGGCCGCCATGGATGGCCCGAAGGCAGGAAGGCACAGCACTTTCTTTGGCTTGCGCCACCAGACCGCCCAGCGCCAGTAACCGCAATTCAGCGCCCAGCTCAAGATCACGGCCTGGTCTTTCGCGCCGTAGCACCAATTCAGACCGACAAAGAGTCTTCCGATTTTCACAGCTGATACCTCTCATCAATCCAGCGCCCAGGCGCCGTAGCGGGTGTAGGTTCGTTGTCTTCTTGCTCGTGCGGGGAGAGCTGGCGCTGGTTGCCGGCCTGCAGCTGGCTGTCGGGGATGCAGCTGATGCCGACCCCATTCAGCAGGTAGCAGGTGACGCCGCGCTGGCTGTCGTGCTGCACGTCGATTACGTTCTCGGTTGCGCTGGCGCTGGTGGCCAGCAGCGCGAGGAGGAGGGCGAGGCGGGTCATGGAGTCACCTCCACGCTGGGCATAAGCTCTTCGGCCAGAGCCTCCGCCATGCCCACGGGCCACCAGTAGAGCGGACGCTGATATCGCGGGTTTCGCGTCTCGCGGATGATCAGACCCTTGCTCTCCAGCGTCTTGAAGGTGCTGAGCACCGAGGACGCGCCAAGACCCAACCGACCACCTACCTGCCAGGTCAAGCCACCGAGGCCGAATACACAGGCCTCGTCGCCTTTCAGCAGCTTTTCGCAATCCCGCTGGTACAGGTATGGCGTCCTACCCCGGTGGCGGACCGCGTTGTCTCGGCCGATATCTCGCAGGGTTTCGAGAACCTCTTGCTGGCGCTCAGTGAGCTTCATGGCTGCACCTCGGCGTTGTAGCGCTTGTAGTCCTCGCCGAACTCCCAGCAGTAGGTCGCCGGCCATGCGCCTGGCGTGCCTTCCTCGACGAACACGTATCGGTGCGCAAACTCGCCCGAGCGATCCGGCACGGTCTTGCACCATTTGTGCTGCGGGCCACCCAGGAACCAGCCCGGGCATCCCTTCACGGCTTCAGCCATGAATGCCTCGAGGTCGTGGTGACCCTTGCTCATCGCGATGTAGGTGTCGCTGCCGACGCTTTGCACCTCCAGCGGATACTGTTTTGCAGGCATGCGGATTCCTTGGCCGCAATATTGCGGCTGTGAATAGAGGGGAGAGGGGTTACAGCTGGAGCGTTTCCGGGTACGTTCAGCCTTTTCAGGAGGACACCCGGTGATAGTTCATGGAATTGAGTACGCGTTTTGCCGAGCCTCAAGCGTCACCGAAGGGCACGATGGTTTGGGCCTTGAGTGCTCGCGCGGCGACCAATTCATCTTCGAGATTTTCCGAAACGATGAGACGCTCAAGTTTGAAGTGACGCTATTCGAACGTGATGTCCCTTTGGAGCTGCTCGAGTACGCCGTGCCTGCCGCTCGCGAGCTGCTCGGTGACTTCATGCCCTACGTTCCTAAGTGATCGGTGTTGCTGGATCGGTTTTCTGTGGGTATGGGGATACCTTGCGGGAGATGGCGTTTTGCCTCTATTGAGGTTAGGGTGGAACTTGTTTTGCTGTATGCGGACCGTTGTAGAAATTGAGATTACGCTGGAGAAAACGAATGTTCGAAGCTGTAGATGTTAAGCGGGCAGTGACTAACCTGCCTGGTCAGCAGCTTCTCACTCTTGGGAACAGCATCATCAATCTTGATGATGTCTCAGAGATTTTGAGAGACCCACAACCGCCAAGTTACAAGGTTGTGTTCATTTTCAAGAATGGAAGGGAGCGAGAATTTGTCTACGAAACCAGGAGTGAGCATTCTTTCGCTCTGCGCTTTTTGGATCATTGCATCGAAAGTAACCTGCTCAGCTTGCAGCTCACTTCAGAGTGTTATGCGAAGTGGGATCAATATCGAATTGATGAAATCGATAACCGAACTAAGCCGCAGCAGTAAGTTGCCCTGACATCCAGGGGTCGTTGGCGCGGGCTAGGGCGGCCATGGGCGGCGGGCTGACGCTATTGCCGCACATGTGCACCTGCTCGGTTTTGGTGAACGGCTTGCCGTCGGCGCCCTTGTCGATGATGTAGCTGGCCGGGAAGCCCTGGGCCCGGTAGAGCTCGTGGGGCTGCAGCATGCGCAGGCAAATGTCGACGATCACATAGGGCGTGTCCTTCACGAAGACAGTTACCAGGCCCAGGCGGTCCTTGGTGGTCACTGTCGGCGCCGGTGAGTCGCAGCCGCTGATGTTCTCTGTGCCGTAGTAGCTGATCAGGAACGCGGCGACGCGCAGGGCGCCCTCCTCGTGCTCTGGCGACAACTTGTACTCAACCAGTGCGTGATGCTCGGCGCCGGCGGTCATTGTTGGCACCAGATCATCCACTGCGCGCCCCACGCAGTTACGGCGCAGGGTGGCCAGGCTGGCCGTTACCAGGCGCTGTTGGCTGCCTGTATTGGTGACCGTGCTCATGGGCTCGTCCATGCCTCGGGCTGGCGTGGTATTGAATCCGCCGTTTGCCTGCTCAATGAAGGCAGTGCACACGCCCATCGCATGCGCTGCACCCGCTGGGCGCTTGTAGTTGCCGCCGCTGGTGATGGTCGGCACCGGGTCCGTGATGGGTGAGCCTTCGCTGTTGAAGCGGAACTTGACCAGGTGCGCCGATGCCAGGGCGCGGTGGCTTTGGGTCATCAGGGTGCCCATGGGCTGGTCAGCTGGTACAGGCTTACCGGCATACACCGGGCCGCCGGCCCCAACTATTACCGGGGTGGCCATTGCGAATGATCCGCCGCGCGGCCAGGACGTCACTGTGCGCAGCGGCTCCTTTGCCGACTGGGCCAGCTCACCCGACCAGTTGGCAATCGGCACGATGAAGGGCTGTGGGTTGTCCAGCACGAACTTCTTCATGCCCTTGGCCACCCGGCGCAGCGTTGCTGCAGCCAATTCCTTCTTGCGCCCGAAGATGCTCTTGCTCGGCACGCTCCAATCGATACAGTCGGCGGCTGTGCGCCACTTCTGCTGGCCCTTGGTTGGGTTCTTGGCGTGGGTCGGCTCTGGCCACACGATTGGCTGCCCGTCGCAGCGGGCGATCATGAACAGGCGCTCGCGACTGGTCGGTGCGCCAAAGTCGCAGGCCTTGATGATTCGCCATTCGACCTGGTAGCCCATGCCTTCAAGCAGGTGGACGAATCTGCGCCAGGTGATGCCGCGGCGTTTCGGGTCGGGCACTAGGAACTGCTGGTGCACCGGCACGCGCTCGCCGCGCTCGGCGACAGTGCCGTCCAGCTTCATCACCCGGCCTGTGGCCTTGTCGCGCTTTGCGATCAGTGGACCCCACTGCAGGATCTGCTTCACGTTCTCCAGGCTGATCACCCGGGGCTTCTTCTTGCCCGCCCACTTCAAGCCGATCCACGAAAGGTTGCGGATCTCGCGCTTACGCGGCTGTCCGCCTGCGGCCTGGCTGTGGTGAGTGCAGTCGGGGCTCATGTGGAACCAGCCAACCGGCCGGCCCTGGCATTCTTCGTCCGGGTCACCCTAGACCACGTCTGTGGTGAAGTGGCGCGCCGCCGGGTGGTTGGCAGTGTGCATGCTGATGGCCGCTGGACTGTGGTTCTTGGCCACGGTCACCGGCCGGCCCAGGCCCATTTCCAGCCCGGTACCGGCGCCGCCGCCACCGCAGAAGAAGTCGACCACTATTTCATCGTCCTGAGGGTCGAAGCCAAGGCCGTACTGGGTTTTGAAGTCGAGGGGGTTCTTTTTCTGAAACGCAGACATGGGCGGTCCTCGCCTGGTGGGCGTGAGTCGTTATCGTTGAGTAGGGGGTGTAGGGTGAGCTTTTTGTGGATTTACCCGTAGTGGCCGTGCGACATTACTCGCAACGCAACCCTTGGGGGGAGATTCTGTATGAAAGTTTTTGTTAGTTGGTCGGGGCAGCGCAGCAAAGCCGTGGCCGAGTTGATTAGTGACTGGATTAAGTGTGTGTTGCAAGCTTCGCAGCCTTGGATATCCACTCGAGACATTGATAAAGGCGCAATATGGTTCTCCGAAATATCGGACCAGCTTAAGGATACTGCAGCTGGTATTGTGTGTTTAACTCAAGAAAATAAGAATAAGCCATGGATACTGTTCGAGACTGGCGCGTTAGCAAAAGGGCTAAGCACTAATCGAGTCTGCACATTCTTAATTGACTTGCAAAGCAGTGAGATTGAAGATCCGTTGGCGCAATTTAATCACACCTTTCCAGAACGCACTTCGATGTGGGGGCTAATATGCTCGTTAAATTCCTGTTTGGATCACAATCGTCTAGATGAAAGAATTCTTCGTCAGGTTTTTGATACGTACTGGCCGCAATTTGATCAGCGGTTTAAGGAAGCGATCAAAAACACCCCTCAAGCAGAAAACGTAGAGCCTCGGTCTGAGCAAAGCATTCTGTCAGAAATACTTTCTAATACGAGGTCTCTATCCAGCAGAGTTCGAGACTTAGAAAGTAGGCAGTCGATCCCAGTTGATTTGCAGGCTTTCGCTAGGCCATACAAGAGTGCTGAGGAATTTATCATTGAGCTTGCCAGTAATGATTCTTATAGTATTCAAGATATCTTGCGTAAGGGAAGCGAATTTGGCCTTGATCAAGACTTTGTTGAGAGCATTCTAGAAAAATATCGACTGCTGAAACTCAAACATCCACTCAAGTCGCACAGACCTACGAGCAAGGACAATAAATCTAATTGACCTAGCTGAATTCAGGCGCCGCCCTCGCCGGGGAGGCGTTATCGTTGAATAGGGGAAGGCGCTGGCGGGCAGCGCGGGGTGGCGTGATTCGCTGAAGTGGGATATTGATATTCGGCCCGGCATGGAGCCGGAGAGGTGAATCAAATGGTTGACGTGATCAATGAAGATCAGATCGCTACATCGGAAATCTGGCGCTATGACGACGTACTTGCCGTCCGCCCTGGAGAGCGTGAGTCAGGGGTGGAAATCTGGCACGCCAGGAAAATTGCTGAGTTATGCTCACCAAACGCCCCAGCAAAGGCGAACGTTCACCGCGTGCTGCTGGTTGAAGTAGATGATCCGGAAGACCCTGTCGTTCAGGACAGGCTACGCGTGGCGTGTACTGATGCTTGGAGGAACCGTTAGTTATTGAGGGTGCTGGCGAGCAGCTGAGGGTCAGGCTGCCAGGCGCTTCTTCTCGGCGCGGCCCTCGGCCAGGTGGAGACGAAGCGCCTCTTTGTAGCTGGCTTTGGCCGCCTTCATGGTCGCAGCCCACTCACCAGCGATTTCAAGAGTCTCGTAGGGCGACCAGTGCGCGAATCGGGTAGGTCGTCGATGCTCGTTGTAAGCGCTTCCTCGTGGGTAGCGAACCATCCGGTATTGGTAGTTGCCCCAGGTGCCGCGGTGCTGGATCTGCGGTTGGTTGATCCCAAGGAAGTGGGCGAAGCCGTCATAGCATTCGCACTCATCGAGGTAGGCATCGAACCTGGTGTACTTTCGCGGAGGCGGAGGCGGTGGCAGCTTGGACAGGGCAAACTGCTTCCCTTCTGGCGTTGCCCGGTACACCACGTCATCAGCATCACAGAAGGGCGGCGCCTTGCCACGTGTCATCAGGCCTGCTTCGACCAGCACATCCAGGTTGTTGGCATCGTCATAGCCAGGACTGGTTAGGAAGTAGTTTCTTCCGCCAGTCCGGCAGCCCGGACTCAGGCCCAGGGTGTGCCAGAGCAGGTTGAGCTGCTTCTCGGTGGCTTCGATCATGGCTTTCTCCATGCATGCGCCGCCCTCCGTGGCCGGATGCGGCATGGTGGCAATTTGGTTTGGGATGGGGTATTACGGGTGACCGGCATGGGGCCGAGAGGTATTGCTATGGACGCTACAATAGCTGGTCTCGTGGGCGTTGGAATTGGTGCCGTGACGACTCTCGTGGGTCAGTGGATACAGGCTCATTACACTACGAGAAGGGAAAAGCAAAAACTGTTGCTGGAGGCAGCCATACAGAATCGGGCTCAGGACATCAGCGTTATTCTTGGCCGAGGCGAAAGGAAGAAAGCTGCGCCTATGGCCGCCTATATCCTGCACCAGCAAACAATGAACAAGCTGGCCGAATCAGGAAAACTGTCAGGGCCTGACGTTGAAAAAGCTTTTGCACAGCATCTGCTCGATTCTGAGAAGCTAATTCACCTTGACTCGAAGTGGGTCTCCACCGCAGCCATTGAAGAAGCCGCTAGTGTGAAGGAGAGATAACTTCATCCCCCGGATCCTGCTGAATCATCAGCATGCTCTTCCGATCGAAGGCCAAGGCCAGCCTGGGCGAGATGCTGATCTCATGTCGCGGCGGGGTGAGAAACTTGGCCGCGTGCAACCTGCCGAGGGCATGAATTCCATGAATCAGCGCCTCGATCATCTGGCTGTAGGTGGCTTCAGCCCAACCGCAGATCGCGCGTAGGTGCTGGCCGGTTCGCTTCCTGGCTGACAACCGAAGTGGCTCAGTCCGCGCCACAGATCGGTGACCTTCTATTTCGTGGCGCGCGATCCTGAACAGCGCGTGGTGGCCAAGCGCCTCGATGTGATGAATCATCAGCGTCATCGCCTCGCCCTGTTCCTCGATACCGGCCCACTCCATCAGCTCCAGCAGGGCCTGTTTAGTCCCTGGTCGAACCTTCAAGCGCAGGTCTTCTTCCTGAAGGCGCTCGGCCTTGGCGCGGCGCTTCTCGTCACGCTGCTGCTGCGTCAGGGCCATCATCGCCTCCATTGCGCACAAAGCGGGTGCCCGGTGCGTAATCAAGCAGATCGCACACACGATTTATGATCTTGAGCGCGGCGTCGAACACCTTGGCATCATCAGGCTCGCGGGCCAGGCGCTTCATGTTCGGCTGGTGCTCGAGGCAGACTTTGTCGACCAGACGCCGCGCCAGCCTGCGCAGGTGATCGGCGCTGTCGTGCACTCGAAGGCTCAGGGCAAAGGCCAGGGCCACATCATCAGGCCGGTACCGACCGCCGCTGCGTGTGTTGTACAGCTTCTTCACCGGCCGATTCAGCCAGGCCGGCAGGCTTACCACTCCAGAAGGTGCTTTCTGCATGTCTGTGCTCCGTGAGACCGCTTGGCGGTAGGTGGAACTGGTCTAGCCGTCGGCGCTGGCGAACCCTTAGATTGGTCCGTCGCATCGTTTGCCCTCGGCTTTTGGGTAGTCCACGCTGAAAAGGTGGATGAGGCGACAGAACTTTCGATCTGAGATGCCCAGTCTTGCCTTGGCCTGGGACCGATTTAGGCCCTCATCGCGCAGCGCGGCGATCTGCTGGGCGAGCGCCCGATCCACGGCAGGGTCGGTGTAGGTTCGAGTAGTCGGCGCCCGTTCGCTTCTCGGCTCAACCTGGAAGGAGAATCCGCCATCCCTCGAAGCCTGGTATAGCGCGCTCTGGCTCATGCCCGTGTGGGCTCGGGCCTGGGAGTAGGTCATGGTCTTGGCCAGGCCTCGCAAGTAGGAAAGCTGCTCAAGGCGCCGTTTCTTTTTCGGGCATTCCGGCTTCGGCGCCACAGCTTGAACCTTCTCGATGTCACGGTGTGGCCGGTGGGGAGCGTACTGGAAACCCTCCAGCACGATGATCTTCCCGCCAGATGCAAAGAAGGCCGCTTTTGCTGCCTCGAGGTCGATTGATTGGTTCATGCTCACCTCATGCTGCGATTCCGAGCACGCGATTCATGCGCTCGTCGAGGATTTCGTAAAAAGTTTTCACCCGCTCTGAGAGCTTGCGGATCATCTCTTCGTCCCGGTAGGCACGCTTCACGAACAGCGGCATTCCCGGCCAATAGCAGATGAAGTCGATCCACTCGCGCTCTGATACCCAGAGGCCGCCCTGGCACTGGGCGACATGCTCTTTCGGTATCTCTCCGCCCAGGATCACATCGACCTGCAGCTTCGGTAGCTTGGTCTTGATCTCGGTCAGGCCCTTTTCGCCGACCAAGGCGTCTGGTGAGTAGCCAATGCCGTGATTGAGGATGATCCCCACCTGGTGGGTCTGGACGTCCTCTCGGTCGCAGTACAGGCCACGGGCGGTGCCTTCTAGTTCGTGCCCGCGCTCGGTGTGGCGGTTGCCGGTGAACGGGTCGGCCGCCTCGCCGGTGATGCGCTCGCCGATCAGGGTGTTCATGTAGGTGAAGGCCCCGGCGCCGAAGCCTGCCTCGCCTTTGCCGTTCACCAGCAGGCAATCCAGCTCGCTGCAGGTGATGATGCCCAGGCGCAGGTCCAGCCAGGCCTGAGTGCCTTGCTCGACGTCACTGATGATCTGCATTTGCAGCCTCCGCGGCCCTGATGGCCTTGTTCAGTTTCGCGACCAAGATGTCGTGGCGACCCTTCGGCACGCATTCGGCTGTTCCGTACTCACTGGTGAACCAGTCGCGGGTCTTCTGTGTGCAGCGACCGAGCAGGGAAGTGATGCCTGCCGCCTGCACGCTGGTGACGTTTGCTGTTGGTACAGCGGCATGGCCGTCGTCGTCCTCGCCCCTGGTCGTGAGGTTCAGTAGGGCGTTCATGACGTAGCGCTTGCCGTAGCTGGTGGACGACCCGACCGCCTGGACAGCGTTCTTGCTGCCGCTGGTGTCGAGCGGCAGGAGCATGGTCGTGCTTTCACGGTGGCCTGCCCGATGCATCAGGATACCAGTGACGCTTAGGCCGGCCTGCACGTTCTCGACCTTGAAGGTGATCGCGAAGCCGTGGGTCTGCATGATCGGCTTGATGACATCGTTGATGTCTTCGAAGGTGGCGTAGTCGCTGCGCTTCTGCCCGTTTACGACGATGGCGCCGCGCTCGGCGATGCTCGGGATGTCGCTCTGCATGGCAGCCATGGCGGCGTTGAATTGAGCTTCTGCGTCACGCGCCTGCATGCGCTCATGCATTGCCATCAGGCGCTCCATCTTGTCGATGTCGCAGGCTGGGTCTGCGGCTGCACGGCTGATTACCTGAAGAATGGTTGCTGATTCGCCCACGATTGCGGGCGCCTGGTCCTGTTCAACGCGGGCGACGGATTTCATTTTGAACCTCGATATGGAATGGAAATGCCAGGTCACCCAGGCACGGAGGTACGCCCCAGGCCCTGGCTGCGACGGATGGTTGCGCGCTCTCGCCGCTTACGCTCCCGAAGGGGTACGGTTATCCCGAAGGGCCGCCGTGCTCGGCTACGTGATTCAGGAAGTGATGCTGCCAGCCAGTGCGCTGGCGAGCATGAATGCGGTACAGGCGAAGGGGGCAGAGAAGGAGCCGCGCCAGATGACTAGGCGGCGGGCGCGCTGATAGCTGGTCATGAGCATGGCCTCGGCCGTGCGATCGGCCGGCGCTTCAGCCAGTCGGCCTTGATCGGGTACGGAAGATCGGCGACACGCATGCCAACCGGAAACTTGAGGGTGCCGCGCACCTGGGCGTCCTTCGCCTCCTCGACCTGCTCGTCGATGAGCGTCTTCACGATTGGTGTGGTCATGCAACCTCCTTGCGCCCATCAACGATCTTGTTGAGGCGCCCGCAGTAGTGGTTGAACTCTTCAATGGTGATGCGTCCGTCACGGAGCATTTCCGTCAGCTGATGGCTGATGATTGTTGAGTAGCTGATTGGCGTACCCGGGTGCACCAAGGCATCCAGCTGCTGATCAATCAAGACATGCGGGCTCATGGCTCCCATGCCTCGTAGGCCTGGGCCTGTACTCCGGCGGCGGCGAATGGCGTCAGCAGATCGCGCGCCAGCCGCTCTAGTACTGCGTCAGGGCAGGGCGCGGCCATCACCTCGTGGTACACGTTGTGCGCATCGCTCGCGTCGCGGCGCCGTGCGGCCAGAAGAAGCCTGCCCACGGCACTTGGGCTGGTGATGCCTGGCGATGCGTGCTCGTCCACGGCCTGGGCGAAGCGCTCGTAGGTGACACCGCGGATCTCGCTGCCAACCTGGAACGTCGCATCGGCGCCACGCAGAAGCTGATGGAACATATCCTGAATCCAGATCTCGCCCGCCCCGGCCTGATCACTCACCGCCGGCGGCGTCCGGTTGTCGTACTCAAACTGTGCTGCTCGAAGTGCGCCCATGGTCGCCTCCAGGTGGTGGGTTACTCGGTGGGAAGGTCTGGCAGCTCATGCCAGTGGGTGATCGAGATATCGCAGCGGTCGCCGTCGATGTAGCGCCACGGGCGAAGCTCGTTACCGCAGGTCATCGCAAAGAAAGGGCCGTATTTACGCTTCTTGCCGATGCGGCAGGCCAACGTGCTTGCGAATCGGTGGGAGCGAATCTTTCACATTGATCCAGCCGCTCATGCTGCCTCCGGCCAATGGCGATTGATGCTCTCTTTGGCGTAGGGCGAAAGGCGCTCGAAGCTGTTCACGCCGCCGCACCCGGGCATGGTTCCTTCCAGCTCGACGCAGGCCTTGATGTCACAGCGCCGCGAGCAGACCCAGCCACCGTAATGGCAGCGATGTACTTCGCCTTTCGGGTCGGGGTGAAAGGCCAGCCCGCCTTTCCAAGAAGGCGACCCGCGCAGCTTGAGACCGCAGCCCCGGCACACGGCCTGGGTATCGGTGCAGTTATGCATTTAATGATCCTCTGGACCGCATTGGCCAGGAGCCAGGCGCGGGTGACCAAACCCACCGTGAAAGGTGGCCTGGCGCCTGCCGATGCGGTCGAAGTGAAGGGAAGGGGTGATGCAGATGCCGGGCGCTACCCCGGCAGCTGGCTTGGCGTGGACCCATCCAGCGGCGCAATTCGTATACCCCCGGAGCGAGGGAAGGGACGTCCACAGGTACTTCGGTAACCGCGCCCGGAGCTGGGCGCTTCTCTGCATCGGGGTGTGATCTGGCCGGCGCTGATCTCCGGCTTGCGTGAGAAGTGTCAGGTTCAACCGAGCCGGTCAGCTTTCGCCCGCCCGCGCCGCGCTTGTGAGCCTGCATCGCTGCGCATCAGCCTGCGCATTCAGATCACACTCCGATGCAGCCTGCGATGGGGAGCAGGGCATCGGGCAGTTAACGTCAGGCGGACGGGGCACAGGCCCATGCATTCCGTTTCAAGCGCTGCCAAAGCAGCTACGCGGTTTGCAGCGTGACCTGCGCCGCCAACTACAGCATCAGCCCATTTTCGCGGCAGAACTGAATCTCTGCGTCGTATCCAGCGCGATTCAGAACCTGCTGGCCGGTACGGTCGTAAACCGCTCGGTGAAAGCAAGATCCGGTTTGGCTTGGAGTTCGCACGACCGTATACCCGTGCCGCTGAAAGCAGCCGTTGGGGCTGTTTGGCTGAGGATTCATTGTCTTGCCTCCAGGGCGGTTGATTTCCCAGCAGCCACTCGTGGGAATGGCTGCGAGTGAAATCGTCATGCTGCGAACAACTCTTGCTGCTGTGGCGCCGGCATCAGAAAGGCAACCAACTGCTCGGTCGGCCATTCCGTTACGTCGGTCCAGTCGGGATGCATGACCTTGAACACCGTTGGGTGCAGCCACTGGCCCTGCTTCTTGTCCGGGCTTATGCAGAACTTGAAGCCTTGGTCGCGCAGGTTCATGCCGCTGCGCTGCTGTAGTAGTGGGCTTGCAAGCCCCAGTGCACAACGTCTTGCTGAGCCAGGCGATGCTGCGTCCAGTCAGCTTCGTCACCGCTGACTTGCGCCTTGAGCTGCCAGCGACGGGATTCGGCCTGGGCCAGGTCGCGCTGGTGGTTGGCATTGCGGAGTGCTTCACGGTTGGTCATTTCGGTGATCTCCAGTGGATTCCCAATGCCGCCTCATCGAAGCGGCATCAGTGAATCTCGTGGTGCGCCGCGACCCGCTACTGGCGTCGGTCGCTGGCTCAAATCGAATGTGCCCGGCCTCGCTACTGGCGACAGGCCGGGGTGTTGCGTCAGCTGTGATCCCTCTACGCTAGGGTGGCGCCGCGTCTGCCGCTGCTGATTGCAGCTCAGCGGTTCGTCATGGTTGCGGGCGTCGAGCTTCCTCCTCATGGCGTCAAGCAGCATCTGTCCGCCATGGATCGCAGGTCCTTACAACATGCACGCTACAGCTCTGAATGCCCTGGCTGAATGGGGCAGGGTGCATGAGGTCCGGCGCCCCTCAATGCCGAAGCTCGGGGCGCTAATTCAAATCGGTCTTGCTGGGCTCCGTTACTCGCCACGGTGGCCTGGGCGATTGCTTGCTTGCTGCAACCTCCACCGGTTCCCCGGCGTGGCCCGCTGTACCAGTGCATCAGCCCGTTCTGAGGGCTACCCGGCAGGGAGCGTTACAGCTCAACCCTTGGCCCGCTTGACGCTTTCTGTGAGGGAGCGCGCCGCATGGCTTCGAGCTGGCCAGTTCCAGAGCTGGCATGGGGATCGAAATTTATTGCTCGCGCTGTGCCGTTGCCGGGATCGATCCGCGAGGTTCCCATCGATGTGTAAAGAGCGGTGAGGCTTGAGGACCTCCGCAGTCCCTCGTGAGCGACTGCTTGAGATGAAAGATAAGTCAATGCCTAATTCTTGTAAATAGGTAATGCCTAACTTTTTTTCATACATGCCTCATCTGCTATCCGGGCTTGCATCATTCGATGGCTCGGGTAAGCTCTGCCTAATACTGGATGGATGTACAGTTAAAGGAGGAAGGAATGGCCAAGCGGCAGAAGTCGGCGCCGCCGGCGCGTCAGCAAATGACCGGGTTGGAGCGCCTGGGCCTGCGGGTTTCGTCAATGATCAATCACCCAATAGCGCAGACACAGCGCTGGGTAACGATCCATCGCCTGGATACGGACGGTGACATGGAGTGGGAGGAGGTGATGGGCCTGCTGGCCGAGACGCCGGAGCTTGACCTTACGTTCAATGACGACGCTAGCGTGACCGTTCGATGGGAGCCGCAGAGCGCAGACGATCGAGACGACCTGGTCGCAGAAAGGGATCGGGAGGAGGAGAGGGTGGAGGAGGAGGCGCCCTTCTGACATCAAAGCCGGCCGGTCATGCACTCGCTATAAAGCGGCCCGAGCAATCTAGCGGGGCCGAGCGCGATTCTGCCGATGAAAACGAACCTCGCCTTTAAGGGTAGCGTCCACTAGCTGTTCAGCCTTCGGTCTCCACTGCTGGGGGGCTAGGCAGAGCAAATCAAGTGAGCAATGTGAGGTAGCAACACATGCTTGACGAATTAGCAGAAAATGCTAATCTACATTTCAGCGGGCTAAGGCGGCCCGCTTGGAGGGCATCATGTTAACTGAAATCGGGAAATACCTTCGCAAGGCCCGTATCGATAGGGGCTTGCTCCTGAAAGATATGGCCGAGGGGGTTGGCGTCTCGTCGGCGCATCTCTCGACTATTGAGACAGGTAAGAGACACGTCACTCCTGACCTGATACGCAGACTCGGGGATTTTCTCGGCCTTCGGGTTGGTGGCGTGGAGCGGGCAGAGCTTGAGAAGGCTGCTGCGTTGAGCCGCGGACAAGTAGAAATCGATACCCGTGGCATGTCAATGAAGCATCAGGAGGCTGCTCTTGCATTTTCCAGGCAATTCAAGGAAATGGATTCCGATGATCTGGATAAGATTTTGAAGATGCTTAAATCAGGGCCTAAGAAAGGTAAAGCCTAATGAGCGGACCATCGGTTGAGGTGCCACCGCTGAGTAGCGACGATATCTTCAAGCTCACGGCATCAATGCGGAGAGATCTGCAGCTAGAAGCTGATGAGTTTCCGATCATCGAGTTTCTCGAGCTTGGCATGCCATCCTTCTTCAAAGGTTTCGTATTTGAGGTTAGAGACTCCACGTTCATGGGGAGTAACCACGGGCTTACGATTCCGTCAGAGAATGCGATTGTCCTGCGTGAGGATGTCTATGAAAGGGCTTGTGAGGGGCGGGGGAGGGATCGATTTACTGCCGCTCATGAGCTGGGTCATTACATAATGCACCGCAATGCTCCATTCAAATTCCACCGAGCGGAGTCCGGACGACTACCTGCTTACAAGGACAGCGAATGGCAAGCAAATCGATTTGCAGGGGCATTGCTCATGCCAGAAGCCAAAATGATTGGCTGCCGATCTCTAGCAGAGGTTTCAGAAAGGTTTGGTGTAACGCTGGATGCAGCCAAGGTACAAAACAATGTGTTGGCTAAGCAAAACAAGATGAGAATTTTGAGCTGATTGGAGTTGCAGCTCCAATCAGCTCGGTGAGCTTTGGTGAGGGGGCTCGCCCTTGCAGTGCGACTGCGAACGAAATGTTAGTCATTTCCCAGCAGATAGCAAGAAAAAAATATCCCTCTGCTGAGGAGGTGACTATGAACAGTGCCTAAAAAACCTGCCCCGAAAGGCTTCCGCTGGGTCTTCTGCCGCTATCGCCGCGTCAGAAATTCGGACCGCGTGCTGGACGCTTGGGAGTATGGCCATGAAGCTTGGTGCTTCCTGGTTCGCTCCAAGTAAGCCTTAGCAAGAACCGCCCTTCGACTAACGATAGGCGGTTTTTGTCTTGCGTGCGTAATCTAAAGACTTAAGGGACCTCACCAGGCGACTCCCGAGCCCTTCTCCCGTGGGTAAAGTCCTAATTCTTACACTGCTAGGATTGATGGGTACCTTGATTACACTAGGTGGGCATTCCACACCAGCAGCACCCGAGCCTGGATGTAGGTCATGTCCCTCCGGATCAGTCGATCCTTGTGCCGCGGGTTGTCCGAAATCATCTCGAAGTGCTCCTCATCAGCCACCTGCAGGCGCTTGATGTAGAGCAGGTCATCCCAGACGAAGAGGTAGATCCCGTCGCCCACGAATTCGCGGATGTTGACGTTCACGATCAACGGGTCGCGGTGCTTGATTGTGGGTTCCATCGACTGGCCCCATCCGGTGACCACCTTCAAATGGAAGTGCTCTTCGAATTCAACGCCCAGCTCACGCAGATGGCTCGGGCTGACGCGGATGTCCTTGAGCATTTCCGGGTAGTCATGCGTGGCCTGGCCGTTGCCCATGGCCGCGCGCACATCGTAGTGAGCAATCCGAACCTCATCGCCGATGAGCCCTGGGCGGGAGAAGTCGACGGTGATTACGTTGCCCTGGTCGGAAGCTTCGGCGGCTGTCATTAGCTGCGCGCGGGCACTTTCCGGCAGGTTTTTGCCCTGCTTGGCGAGCATGTTGCGAACCATATCCGCAGCCGAGGTGGGCGCCGGCTCTTCAACCGATACTGAAGCGACGTCCGGCAGGCTCTCGTAGGTAAAGCCTGGGCGCAGCCCCCAATGCTCAGGGCCTACAACATTGGCGAAGTAGGCGATGACGTCCATCAGCTTCGACTTGTCGATTCGGCCGTTTTTCACCCAGCCCTGTACCGACGGAGGCTTCACTTGGAAGTCGTCTGCGAGTTGTTTCTTCGATACGCCCTTGGCGATCCGCGCTGCCTCAATGGCTGCGCCTAGTTCAGGTCCGGTAAGCATTGCCTAATTAGGCCTATCACGGCGGTGATTAGGCAATGGCTTGTGCAAGATAAGGTAATGCCTTATATTCATCGGTAAATCTCCAGGAGAGAACTCATGAAATCAGCAGAAGCAGCCAAAGAAGCATCCCGCGTGCTGGGCAGCCAGGCGGAATTGGCGCGCCGGCTGAATGTGGCGGCGCCGACCGTCAACCAATGGTGTTCCGGAGAGCGCGCAGTCCCAGCCAAGCGCGCGTTGCAGATCGAAGCGCTCACCAACGGAGCAGTAGGGCGCGCAGATCTTTGCCCTTCGTTCCCGTGGAACCAGGTTGACAACCAGTCCAGCCAGTCGCTTTCCGCTGCCTAACCAATTCCAACTGCAAGGAGCTACTCCCGCATGTACGCCAACCCCAAGCACCTGCATGACCGTGAGATCAAGGTCCGGGTCGATGAGGACACATTCAACCTGATCCAGGCGATGGCTGTGTATCACCGCACCCAGCGCGCCGTGCTATGCCGCGAAATGTTGGAAGCGCAGCTGGCTGCCCTGTCCTCGGAGAATACCGGCGATCAAACCGCAGCCTGAAGGCCGCGAGGAGGCCCTATGCCGACCGAACAATTCGGTCTGGACCCGGGATCGATGGAGTTGCTTGAGCGAGAGGCGCGAAAGCGGGGGATCACCCCTGAAGCGCTAGCAGCCGAGCTGATTGATCGAGAGCTGGCCAGCCGAACGAAACCTCGAAACGCGAGGGGAGCGGTACTTCCGTTCCAGCGCAAGGCCTGAATAGGCCCTGATAAGCCCGAATTGCGGGCACAAAAAAGCCGGGTTCGCGGCCCGGCTCTCTGCAATACACAACTTGTGAAGGGAATTATGCATATGCAGACCCAAAGTGTACAGGCCCTCATCCGGCCCGCGCCACAAAATGCGAACCATGATTCTGTGGCGCGCACGATGTCTTCGCGTGAAATCGCCGAGCTGACCGGCAAAGCACACAAAAACGTGCTGGCAGACATCCGGGCCATGCTCGACGAGCTGGAATTGAACTGGGCTGACTTTTCAGCCCAGTACAAGGACAGCACCGGGCGCAGCCTTCCGTGCTTCAACCTTGACCGCGAAATGACCGACACCCTGTTGACCGGCTACAGCGCCAAGATGCGGCTGGCAGTCGTCAAGCGCTGGCGTGAGCTGGAGGAGGGCTCCGGCAGGGTTATCGCAACCTTGCCCGACTTCTCCAATCCAGCCGCAGCGGCACGCGCCTGGGCCGAGCAATACGAGCAGCGCCAAGTCGCCCAGCAGGCCCTGGCCATCGCCGCTCCCAAGGTTGAGTTCGTCGACAAGTACGTCGAATCGACCGGCCTTAAGGGCTTCCGCCAAACCGCCAAGCTACTGAGGGCCAATGAGGCCCGCTTCCGAGAATTCCTTCTCGACAAGAAGATCATGTACCGCATGGGCGGCGAATGGCAGGCCTACCAGCAGCACATCGACGCTGGCCGTTTCGAAGTAAAAACCGACACCGCCGAGAATGGCCACGCCTTCAACCAGACCAAGTTCACCCCCAAGGGCGTCACCTGGGTGGCCGGCCTGTGGGCGCAGTACAACCTGGAGGTCCAATGATGGCCAGATCCCGAAACATCAAGCCGGGGTTCTTCTCGAACGAACACCTGGCAGAGCTGGACTTTGCCACACGCCTGCTGTTCATCGGCCTGTGGACCGAGGCAGACCGCGAGGGTCGTCTCGAAGATCGCCCGCGCCGCCTGAAGATGGCCCTGTTCCCGGCTGACAATGTCGACCTCGATCGCATGCTCGATGACCTGGATCATCTGGGGTTCATCAAGCGTTACACCGTGGGCGACGTGAAGGCTATTCAGGTCATCAACTGGTCGAAGCACCAGAACCCGCACGTCAAGGAAGCAAAGAGCACAATCCCTGAAATACCTGTCGTAGACCAGAGCCAGGGAAAGCATGAGGAAAGCACGGTGCAAGCACCAGACTCGCACAGTTCTTTCCCTGCTGATTCCCTCTCTCTTGATTCCGGATTCCTGATTCCTGATTCCCTCACTTCGTCGCCCGCTCCGGTGGATTCGGCGGAGCTGTTCTCGCGGTTCTGGAAGCTGTATCCGCGCAAGGTCGGGAAGGACAAAGCGGAGAAGGCCTGGGCGAAGCTCAAGGTCAGCCAAGCTCTGTTCGACAAGATCGTCTCAGCCCTGGCCAAGCACCGGCAGTTGCCTGGCTGGACCAAGGACAACGGGCAGTTCATCCCACATGCCTCGACGTGGCTCAACGGGAAGCGCTGGGAGGATGAGGTCGAAATCCCTGCTGACAACGTCCACCACTTGCCCGCCAGCCGCCACCACGGCTTCGCTAACCGCGACTACAAGCAAGGCCTGAAGCAGCGGGAGGACGGCAGCTATGCGCTCTGAGAAAGTGACCCCGATCAGCCAGGCATCCGTCGCTAGTCGCATCGAGCCTGCCGAGTGCGAGAAGCACGGCGCCTTCGAGCAGAAGGTCACCATGCTGATGGGCAAGGCTCTGCGCAGCCAGTGCCCTGAGTGTGCCCGCATCGCCAAGGAGCAGCGCGACGCGCGCGCAGAGGCCGAGCAGGCCCTGAACATCCGCCTGGCGATCTCCCGCAAGCTGGGCGACTCGCTGATCCCAAAACGCTTCGCGGATCGCTCCCTGGCGAACTACAAGGCCGAGCACAAGGGCCAGGCCGAGGCGCTGCGCTTCTGCCGGCACTACGTGAAGACCTTCGACCAGATCGCGGAGACTGGCCGCTGCATGGTGCTGCTTGGCAAGCCTGGCACCGGAAAGACCCACTTGGGCGCCGGCATGGCCAACGACCTGATGCGCAACACGTCGCACTCGGCGGTGTACCGCACTGTCGGTTCGGTCCTGCAAGCCATTCGCGCTACCTACGATCGAGCCAATGAGGCGACCGAGGCAAGCATCCTGGCCAGCCTGATCGAGCCGTCACTGTTGGTGCTGGATGAGGTAGGCGTGAGCAAGGAGCAGCCGAGCGATTTCGAGCTGACGACCCTGTTCGCAATCATCAACGGCCGATACGAGCAGGTGAAGCCAACCGTGGTGATCTCCAACCTGAGTCCCGAGCAGTTGCCGGGGGCGATGGGGGAGCGCTGCGTCGACCGCCTGCGCGAGGGAGGGATGATCGTGGTCCCGTTCGAGTGGGAATCGCATCGCGGCAAGGAGGGCGTGTGATGACCAGCAGATCGAAGAAAGAAAGTGGTCGGCCTCTCGTCCGCACTGACACATCTCCGCAAGGTTCATGCGTGCTTGAGGCCGGTGCCCGAGATTTTATGAATCCGAAAAGTGTTGATCAAGGGGTCTGCATGGCTGTGTTAACCGCTCGCATGGAAGGAGGCCGTCCATGACCATCGACAAGCAAAAGCTCCAGCCGCTGTTGTGGTCGGTAGTCGCCTCCTGGCGAGCTGGCAGTGATGCCCTCGAGCGCCACACGGACGCCTTGGACGAGTTCCTCGACCAGACGACAGTGGAGGAGGTGGCGTTGGAGCTGCTGGATGAGATCAGCCAGCTCACCGCCAGGGTGCGTGCCGCGGAGAAGCAGCTGCAGGAGGTGGCCAATGCCTGAGTTCGCCATCCGCAGCAGCCAAGACCTCAACCGCCTGTACGGCGCTCTGCACGCCATCGACCTGACCAAGCCCAAGGTTGTGGTGATCAAGGACGAGAAGCGCCCGGACGTCTGCAACCGGAAGATGTGGGCCATGCTCCGTGACGTCTCCCAGCAGGTGGAGTGGTACGGCCGCAAGCTCACTGACGAGGCCTGGAAGCACATCTTCAGCGCGGCGGTGCAAAAGCAAGACGCAGTTCCGGGGATCGACGGCGGCTTTGTCGTCCTGGGCGTCTCGACCCGCAAGCAGTCGCAGAAGTGGTTCAGCGACCTGTTCGAAGTGATGCATGCCTTCGGCGCCGAGCATGGCGTGCGCTGGACTGAGCCGGATCGGTGGGGAGGGAGGTACTGATGCGCGTCGTATCCAAGAAGGTGCGCGAGAGCGCTCGCGGCCAGGACTGCACCGTGCGTATCCCTGGCGCCTGCAATTTCAACCCGGAGACCACCGTGCTGGCCCACCTGCCTTGCGGGCAGAAGGGCATGGGCATGAAGGGCTTCGACACCGTGGCGGAATACGCCTGCAGCGCCTGTCACGACGTCCTCGACGGTCGCGGGAAAGGCGAGGTGGACTGGTCCGATATGCCTCGGGCGATCGCTGAGACTCATGAGGCCCTTATCCGGGCCGGCATTCTGACCATCAAGGGGGCCGCCTGATGGAACTGACACTACCGTGGCCACCGGCCGCATGCAGCCCAAACGCTCGGGTGCACTGGTCCAGGAAGAGCAAGGCGGCGAAGACCTATCGCTATGCCTGCTTTCTCCTAGCCAGGCAAGCAGGCATCCAGACTCCGAAGGGTGACGCGCTGCTCATGCTCGAATTCGTGCCGCCGGATCGCCGCCGGCGCGACGACGACAACCTGTTGGCGATGTTCAAGGCTGGCCGTGACGGGCTGGCAGATGCTCTGGGCATCGACGACAACGTGTTTACGACCCTCTTCCGGGTGAGCAAGGAAACGATCAAGGGCGGCGCCGTGCGCGTCCGTATACAAGCACAGGAGACAGCAGCATGACCTGGACTATCGCAGATTCCGCCGGCCTGTTGCTGCTGGCAATGGCAGTCGCTTCCACCTGGTGTGTGGGGCGCGGCCAGTTGATCGGAAAACGCCGGAAGAAGGAGCAAGGGCAATGAAGTACCAAAGCGTGTTGGCCGCAGTCGTGCGGGCCCTTGCAGCAGAAACCATGAGCGGCGTGGGTGGCGGCGACTTCGAGCCGAAGGTCCAGGCCTCGAAGCTGAAGGGGGAGATCGCCGGCAAGGATGCGGCGATGCTGGTGGACTGCTGGGTGCATGCGCGCCTGCACAGCAAGCTGATCCCGCGGCACTGGAATGCCCTGACGGCCAGGTTCTCGACCCACAAGGGCAAGAAGGTCGAGGCGATCGGCAAGTTGGTGCCGTTGATTGCAACCCAGGCGCCGAACCTGTTCCGGTACAAGGCGGTGACCGCCTGGGCAATCCCGCCTGTGAAAGGCGTGCAGGCGCAGTCTGGGCAAGAGGTTGCCAGCCGGGCCGCCCGCGAGCGTGCAGAGTTCGATTCGCTGCACGCTGGAGTAGTCCAGCACCTGGCGGGGGGCGAGATGCCCGAGGACGCCGGACAGGCGCGGCGTGAGCAGTACGTGAAACGCTCCACCGACATGATCGTCCTGCCTGCCGAGTTCTACGACATCAACACCTGGGATGGCCAGGGCCTGAACAGGACCACCTACTGGCGCTGGAAGAAGGCCATCGAGAAGGTGCTGGACGAGATGGTGGCAGAGGCGCTTGAGGCGTCTGGCAAGATACTTAAGCAGGAAGGCGTTTTGATGGCAGATGCCGCTTGACACCCGTGCAACGATGCAACATTATTTGTTCATCCTGTCATTCCTGCGTGTGTTGAGGATTGGCGAACAGAACCCGGCCATCGTGCCGGGTTTTTTGCACTTGAAATGTATCGCGTGGACCCCAATGTACGGCGCTACCACCTAACTATGGATGGCCACAATGCGAGTCACGCTTAGCAACATCGTGAATAGTGTGATGCGAGACCCTCACACGACGTTCTTGCCAGAACAAGAAACTGCATTTCTAGCTCGTGTAGAGCTTTCGAACGGCAGCAAATATGAGTACTTCCATGAACGCATGGCTGAGCAGGGCTTTTCTCAGACCATCAAAGACATGGCAGGAGGAACGAAGCAGCTTCCTCATGCAACGTACTTCATATCTGGCTTGACGGAAGAAACCAGTCCGGAAGCTGTCTTCAAACGGGCAAGGAAAGCCGTTGAAAAGCACAAAAAGCTATCGGACCAGATGAGCATCCAAGGGCACATCATTGTGGTGAAGGCTTCGGACGTATGGTTCGAGCTCGAAGATCATCAAGAAAAGAAAGACTGAGAAAGATCAGTAAAATAGACCCGGCCAAGCGCTGGGTTTTTTTATTGCCCGAAGAGGGCCTCAAGAGTCCCGGCCCTGCGGCCGGGAGATGAGATGTCATTTCAGCCGGATGAAACCAGCCGGAACCCCGGCTTGTCTTGGGATGTGCTCAATTGTTCCGGTATCGACAAGAGCCTGGATCACCCCCCGTACCGCCTGCATGATGTTCGGGTTTTTTGCGTAACGAGTGCGAAGAAAATAATCCAGCGACTCTGGCTTCACCTGGTCCAGGTTTTCGGTTACTGCACCTACCACCATCTCCATGTTTTGACGCGCTTTGAGTTCGTCAAGCAGGCGTCCAACATAGAAGCCTGCTTGCCCGCCGCCATGGGGGAGGGTGATCCATTCGGGATCTGCAGGAACGATGCGCACTCCAGCGCTCAGAGCGCTCAGGGCTTTTTCAAGCTGCTCCATCTTCGACGTGTGCTCAAAATCCACCAGTCTAGCTGCGGCAGTGGGAGAAATTTTGAGAGCGTTCGCGAGGTCGGCTTTGGTTTGGCCTTTGGCCAATAGCTGGTTCCAGAGCACTATTTTGGAGACCGTTACACTCGGAAGCTGGACCTCATAGTCACCGTCTCCGGATGCTTGCGGAATTGGCTTTCTACGGTCTACATAGATCGATAGCGCCAAGGTGATCCCCTCAACTGCATTCGCGAGAAGTTCTTCCAGGGTATCGCCCGCGCTGTGCGCCTCGGGGATGTCAGGGCAAGACGACCAGAAGTGATCGTTTTCTTCGTGAGCCACGATTTTGAAGTCGTACATGTTTCCTCTCTTGGGGCTGACTTGTTTCGCGATCAGGTGGAAGGGCCTCACTTGAGGCCCAGTTGCTTGATGATCTCCTTCCTGAGCCCTTCGCCTATCTCTTTGGCTCCGTGGCTCGGGAAGATCGTTTGGCGGTCCTTGTAGCGAATCTTGAAGTGGCTGCCTTTGGCTGACTTCGAGAACTCGACCCCTTGGGCCTCCAACCACCTCCTGAACTCGCTGTACTTCATCAACCCTCCGTTGTGTGTTGGTGGGTTCATTATATAAACATTTATGTTCAGTGTAAACACAAGTGTTCAGTTAATTTGTTGCACTGAGGGTTAGCCATGGCAGAACCAACAAGCACTGCCGTCAGCGTGGTGCTGGGCAAATATGGGGTGGTGATGGCGGCCTTCATCGGCTCGATTCTGTCGCTCGGTTTCCTGAAAGATCTGACCCGGTTCCAGGCCGCAACAGCGGTCGCCACCGGATTTGGTTTCTCGGTCTACCTGACCCAGCCCGTCACTGCCTGGCTTGCTCCCAAGCTCGATCTTGCTGTCACCGATGACCTTCTGTGCGGGGTAGCCTTCGTGCTGGGTCTGACAGCGATGAACATCATCCCGGCAATCAAGGCTGCCATGGGGTCGTTCGTCACGGCGCGAGGTGCCTGATATGAACAGCATCCTGGTTTCGGCGATGACTGCCCTAGACGTGTTCCTTTGCGTTCTGGTGGTGGTCGCTGCCTGTGACTACCTGCGCAAGGTACGCCCGGTGGATAAGCCGCTGCTAAGCGTTGCGTTCTACCTGGTCGCTATTGGCGGGTTCGGGGCATTCGTCACCGCACTGCAAGGTCACTGGGTAAACCCATTCGGCGTGATGCTGCACGCTGGGGTGGTTACCTATGCCTGGGCGCGTCGCGGCCACGTATTCGGCTGATCCGCGCCACAAAATTTAGATGCGCCGTTTCGTGGCGCGGGAGTAGCAATGAGCAACGTCACCCGCATTCGCCATGAGCTTCCGGTAAGCAAGGATATCGCCCACGCAGTCGCACAGCTCGACGCCACCCTGGTGAAAGCGATTGATGCCGCCAAGGATGCCGGGCTTCCGCAGGGGCTACTGGTTGGCCTGCTGCACGGGCATGCGCATGCGCAAACTCATCAGATGGTGATCGAATGACCGTCAAGATTCTTGAATTCAAGCGGGAAGACTGGCGCGATGCCGCCAAGACCCTGCGCAAGATTGCCGATGACCTAGATGCCGGCGAGCATCCCGAATGCTCCGTCGGAACGCTGACCATGATCGGTCCGAATGGCGAAGTAACCGTTTTTGGGCTCGGACCTAAGTGCGACGATCTGCAATGTCTGGGCGCGATGCGTCTGGGAGAGCAGAAGCTGATCGGCGTTCTGCTGGATGGCGGGGAAGGGTAGGTGTGCCGCAGGTGAGTGCGGCACGGCTGTGTCACTTGACCTTCAGCGCTTGCTGGATCTGGTCGGCGTAGGTCGAGAGCATCTTCATGTGAGCGCTCAGGCTGAACTTCTGATTGCCGCTCCCTGCATATGCATGGATCAAATCTAGTGCCGCAGCAACCGCCGCAGCGCGCTTTGCTTCGCTTTTCAGGACTGAGTTGTTTTCAACAATTGGGGCGAATGTTTCAGACATAACTACTTCCTTGCATTGATTGATCCTTACCAATACCGGCAACCAGCCATCATTTCAAGTATCCGGATTTCCGCATGACAACCAAGCGACCCGACTGGGAGGCGATCGAACGAGCCTTCCGAGCCGGGTTTCTTGTTGACTAAGCCTTAACCATTTTCCAGAGGACGACCCCTCCAAGGGCGAGTATCAGTGCTGACTTCCAGGTGAAGAGCTTTTTTAGCCATGGCCAAGCCGCGACCGTGCTGAGAATCAAGACCAAGGCAATTTCTGTTTTTTGCATGTCGTAACTCCACTTACTGTGTGAGCCTCCTATCCTCCGCGGTTAACTCTTCCGTGAGGGCCGTATTCGCCCCGCTTTGCGGTCTGAAATTGATTCGTGTGCGTTTTGAATGTCAGGTGACCGATGGAAAGACCTATTCCTCCTCAATCACTGCTTGGGCTTTCAGAGCTCTCTGATTTCGGAATACGTCTGGTGCCAGCTCCTGAAGTGTGGGATTGGGTCAGCCGCCAGATCCTGGCTAACACTGGCAGCATCCACAACGAAGACCACTCTCACCTGATCGACGCCAACATTGGAGTGCTTTGGGCATCCTCTGGATTCGCCAAGCAGGGAAGGGTGGTGCTAGGCCAGGCCGAGCAGCTGATGTTCCGCGCAGGTGGATGGCAGAAGGCCCGGCAAGAGCAACAGATGCGGGATTGGTTCGGCGAGGAGCCGGTCTACCTGATCACCTTGGCGGCCGACTACTGCGCCCAGTGCACCGACGCCGAGTTTTGCGCCCTGGTAGAGCACGAGCTGTACCATATCGCCCAGGCGACCGATGAGTACGGCGCACCAAAGTTCACCCAAGACGGGCTGCCCAAGCTCTACCTGCGCGGACATGACGTCGAAGAGTTCGTCGGCGTGGTGCGGCGCTACGGTGCCAGCGAAGACGTACAGCAGCTAATCGACGCTGCAAGCCGGCCGCCCGAGGTGGCCAAGATCAACATTTCGAGGGCCTGCGGAACCTGTCTGCTCAAGTCGGCGTGATTCTGGACAGGCTCTGGACGGATGACAGCCTATGGCAGCCCTCAGCAACGACGTGAAGGCCTTTATCGTTCAGGCCTTGGCGTGCTTCGACACGCCGTCACAGGTGGTAGAGGCCGTCCAGAAAGAATTCAGCATCACCGTGACCCGTCAGCAGGTGGAAACACACGATCCCACGAAGTTCTCGGGTAAGGGCCTAGCCAAGCGCTGGGTAGCCCTGTTTGAGGACACCCGCAAGCGATTCCGTGAAGAGACAGCCGACATACCCATCGCCAACCGAGCCTATCGCCTCCGTGCGCTGGGCAGGATGGCTGAGAAGGCCGAGTCGATGAAGAACATGGCTCTGACCGCCCAGCTTCTGGAGCAGGCAGCCAAAGAGGTCGGCGACGTCTACGTGAACCGCCAGACCAAGAACGAGAATCCGCACGACAACGTACCGCCCACCCGGGTGCAGGTCGACGTGGTGGATGCGAGGAAGTCGGATGCCGTCACTTAACGTGCCCCAGGCCAACTTCCTCCGCATGGAGAACAAGTTCCGCGGCTTCGTGGCCGGGTTCGGTTCGGGCAAGACCTGGGTTGGCTGCGCGGCGCTGTGCAAGCACGTGTGGGAGTGGCCTCGGATCGACTCCGGCTACTTTGCCCCGACCTACCCACAGATTCGTGACATCTTCTTCCCGACCATCGAGGAGGTCGCCTTCGACTGGGGCCTGAAGGTCAAGACGAAGGAGAGCGACAAGGAGGTCGAGTTCTACAGCGGCGGTCAGTACCGCAGCACGACCATCTGCCGCTCGATGGAGAAGCCGCAGACCATCGTGGGTTTCAAGATCGGGCACGCCCTGGTCGATGAACTCGACGTTTTGCCCGCGCTGAAGGCTGAGCACGCCTGGCGCAAGATTATTGCCCGGATGCGTTACAACGTGCCCGGGCTGAAGAACGGCGTAGACGTGACCACGACCCCCGAGGGGTTCAAGTTCGTCTACCAGCAGTTCGTGAAGCAGCTGCGCGAGAAGCCAGCGATGCAGGGCATGTACGGCCTGGTGCAGGCCAGCACGTTCGACAACGAGTTGAACCTGCCGCCGGACTACATCCCATCCCTGATGGACTCCTACCCGGAGCAGCTGATCCTGGCCTATTTAAACGGTCAGTTCGTCAACCTGAATTCCGGTTCTATCTACACCGCCTACAACCGCAAGCTGAACGGCAGCCATGAGTCTGTGCAGCCCGGCGAGCCGATCTTTGTGGGCATGGACTTCAACGTCGGCAAGATGTCGGCCATCGTCCACGTCAAGCGCCTGGGTATGCCCCATGCAGTGGGCGAGATCATGAACGGCTACGACACGCCTGACATGATCCGTCAGATCAAGGAGCGCTACTGGCTGTACGCCGAGGGCAATTACCACAAGACGCGCGAAATTCTGGTGTTCCCCGATGCCTCGGGCAAAGGCCGGAAATCGGTCAATGCGAGCACCACTGACCTTGAGCTGCTGCGCCAGGCCGGATTTACAGTGATGGCGCCAGAGGCAAACCCTCCGGTGAAAGACCGGATCAATGCCATGAACGCCATGTTCTGCAACTCGGCCGGCGAGCGCCGCTACCGGGTCAACACAGATCTCTGCCCAACCTACGCAGACTGCCTAGAGCAGCAGATCTGGGCGCCAACAGGTGAGCCGGACAAGAGCCAGAGCAACGACCACGCCAACGACGCTGGCGGCTACTTCATCCACCATGACTATCCGATCGTCAAACCAGTGATCGTGACCCAATCCTTGAGAATGTGACCATGAGCGATAACCCAAGCATCACGCTTCCCGCCGTCGACGAGATGCGCGGGTACTGGGCTGTGATCACGCCGCTCATGGGTGGGACTATGGCGATGCGGGCAGCGGGCAAGAAGCTGCTGCCGCAGTACCCGGCCGAGTCGGACGAAGGCTACCGGGAACGCCTGCGCCTCTCGACGCTACTGCCGGCCTACTCTGAGACGATCAGCAACATGACTGCCAGGGTGTTCGCTGAGCCCCTGCAGCTTGGCGATGGCGTGCCCGAGGACATCGTCGCGATGGCAACGGACATCGACCGGGCCGGCAATGACCTGAACTCGTGGGCGGTAGAGTTCTTTCGCGAGGGACTGGGGTTCGGCCTCTGCCACGCATTCGTCGATCACCCGTCAGTTGATGGGCTGAAGACGAAGGCCGAGGAGCAGGCCGCCGGCGTCCGCCCATATGTGGTGATGGTGAAGCCATCCCAGGTGCTGGGCTGGCGCTCCAAGGGCGGCGTGCTGACCATGGTCCGCTACCGCGAGGTGGTAGAGGAGGAGGATGGCGAGTTCGGCGCCAAGTGCGTCGAGCAGATCCGCGTTCTGATCCCCGGCGGGTGGCGAACCTACCGCCGCGCAACGTCGAAGGCGGTCTGGGCGCTCCACGAGCAGGGCACCACTAGCCTGGGCCGCATCCCATGGGTGACTTTCTACACCGGGCGCACCGGTTTCATGACGGCCAAGCCGCCGCTGCTGGAGCTGGCCCACCTGAACGTCAAGCACTGGCAGAGCCAGAGCGACCAGGACAACATCCTGCACGTCATCCGCGTGCCGATCCTGGCCCGCATCGGCGTGCAGATGCAGTTCACTGATCAGGGCAAGCCGGTGCCGCCCGAGTTCAAGGTCGGCACCGGGTCTTTGACCGACCTGCCGGCCAGTGGCGACCTGAAATACGTGGAGCACACCGGCAAGGCCGTGGAAGCCGGCCGCACCGCGTTGAAGGACCTGCTCGATGAGATGCGGATGGCCGGCGGCAAGCTGCTCACGCCGGAGAAGGCCGCGACCAAGACCGCGACCCAGGCTGAGGAGGAGGCGGCGCAAGAGCTGTCACCCCTGCAGCGGATGTCGAACCATTTCGGCGACTGCCTGGCGCAGCTGCTGCAGTTCATGGCCGAGTACCGCAGCCTCGGCGACGGCGGCACAGTCGAGATGCGTGGCAACTACGACGTTGACTACATGCCAGAGGTTTCTCTGCCGACGCTGGTCTCGATGGCCAATGCCGGCATGATCTCCAAGGAGACGCTGTTCACCGAGATGCAGCGCCGCGGCGTGATCAGCGACGAATACGACTGGGGCGATGAGCGGGCGAAGATTGACGCCCAGGGCCCGGCCCTCGGTACGCTGTGATGAAGACGGCCAACGAGAAGCTGCTGAACGAGCTGATCGGGCATGAGGTCGACCTGTCCAGGCTGAGCAACAGCCAGGTGATGACGATCATCAAGATCCTCAACAGCAAGGATGCCGACCTGCGGGCTGCGCTGATCGAGGCGATCGACAACCTCGGCACCGACCTGTCGGCTGCGGCTGTCGATATCGCCCTGTCGGCGGTGCTGCGGATCAACCAGCAAACCTTCATTGAGATCCGCCTGGCCATGGACCAGGTGACCGATGGGCTGATCAGTTACGAGCTGGCGTTCCAGCAGAGCGCGTTGCGGGCCGTTCTCCCGGCTCTGGTGCAGGAGGCATACCCGGTCGTCTCCCCGGCGTTCAGCGCGGTGAAGGCGATAGCCCAGGCCCGACCATTCCAGGGGCGCCTGCTGAGGGAGTGGATGGCCGGCATCGAGTCCAGCCGCGCTGCCACAGTACGCGACGCTGTGCGCTCGGGCGTTGTCGAGGGGCGCACCACTGCGGATATCGTCCGCACGGTCATGGGCACCAAGGTGCAGCATTACGCCGATGGGGCCCTCCAGAAGGCCAGGCGCGACGTTGAGGCGGTAGTGCGGTCTGCGGTATCCCATACTGCCGAAACAGCCAGCGACGCAGCGTATGAGGCCAACAGCGACATCATCAGCCACATGGAGTGGCTCAGTACGCTGGACAACCACACATCGAGCGACTGCCGGATCCGCGACCGGTTGCCCTACACCCTGGGCACCTACAAGCCCATTGGCCACACGATCCCGTGGCTGGCCGGGCCGGGCCGCATCCACTTCTGCTGCCGTTCCTCCAAGGTACCGGTGCTCAAGAGCGCCAAGGCCCTTGGCTTCAGCGACGGCGCTACGCGGGCGAGCATGGACGGCCAAGTTCCTGAGTCGACCACCTACGCCGAATGGCTCAGCAGGCAGTCAGCTGCGCGCCAGGACGAGATCCTTGGACCTGAGCGCGCCCGGCTGATGCGGCAGGGTGGGTTGAAGCTAGCCGCGTTTTACAATGACAAGGGGAAACTTCTGACCCTCGATGAGTTAAAGCAACGGCTTAACTGAACCCGCGCCACGAAATAGAGATGGTCAATGCTGTGGTGCGGGTTCATTTGAAGCAGTCTTTTCTCCGGCTTTCAAATTTTTCCATCAGAGAAAAATACTGTTTTGGCCAATCCTTCATTGCTGTAGGGGCCAGCGATAGCGATTCGAGCTTCTCTTCGGTGGTCTCTGCCATAAGCCCAATTTGAACAGTAGCTGCAAGCTTGAGTGTCGGAACGACGAGCTCTTCTGGTGCATACGCAACGAGGCGCATTGAGCTTTCCACCACTGCCTGACCAAGAACGTGGAAAAGTGCTTGCTTGTCTTCAGTGCTGTCGGGCGCCTGGATTTTGCTGCCGAAGGCCGCTATTGAACCCAGCACAGCTTCGGACTTTTCTCTGATGACCGCTTCCTGTTTGTCGACTCGCCGCATGCAAGTCTCGATGGTGGCCTGGTGGGTGGAGAGATAGCTGGCGTAGTACGCCAGCGCCGCTGCGCAAATGCTGGCAAATACTCCAAGAAATCCAATTGCAATCGTCCATCGCGCGGTCGTGGATGCGCCTAAGTCCATTTCAAGCTCCAAGGTTCTCTGGTAAGCGAGCTGCGGATCCTACCTCTAGCTTCTAACTTTGCAACCAACAGCCCTGGCCAATGCCGGGGCTTTTTTCTGCCTGCGGTTCGGATGGACGGGGCGCAACTAGGGCCGGATGGCTCATCAACTGGCCGGATGGCCCAGAGAGACGACATGAAACTCAAGACCGTTGAAGTGGATGGCAAGCATTACGCCGTGATCGAAGATGGCAAGCCGGTCTACGTTGAAGACGATGGCAAAGAAGTCGCCTTCGATGCCGTAGGCACCCGCAACACCATCACCCGGCTGAATGCCGAAGCCAAGTCGCACCGCGAGCGCGCCGACGGCTTCGAGAAGACCGCCAAGGCGTTTGAAGGCATCGAAGATGCTGCGGCCGCCAAGAAAGCCCTGGAGATCGTCGCCAACCTCGACGCCAAGAAGCTGGTGGATGCCGGCGAGATCGAGAAGGTGAAGGGCGAGATCAGCAAGGCCTTCCAGACCCAGCTCGACGAAGCCAACACCAAGGCGCAGGGCTTCGAGCAGCAGCTGTATGCCGAGAAGATCGGCGGCAGCTTCGCCCGTTCGCAGTTCATCGCCGAGAAGATGGCGGTGCCGGCTGACATGGTCCAGGCCACCTTCGGCAACAGCTTCAAGATCGAAGAAGGCAAGGTGGTCGCCTACGACGCCCAAGGCCAGAAGATCTTCAGCCGCAGCCGCCCGGGTGAGCTGGCCGACTTCAACGAAGCGCTGGAAACCCTCGTCTCGCAGTACCCCCATCGCGACCACATCCTGAAGAGCTCCGGTGCCAATGGCGGCGGCGCCCCGAACGGCGGTGGTGGCAACAAAACCACACAGGGCAATTTCGGTGGCACCAAGGCAGAGCGCCTGGAAGCCATGAAAGGCCTGATCGCAAGCGAATAAGGAGGCCCAATGGCCCTTTCGAACATGAAGGTGTTCAACGAATACCTTCGCCACGCCACCATCGAAACCCTGACCCAGGACGTCGACAAGTTCAACGCCGCCTCGGCTGGATCGATTCGCCTGACCACTCAGGGCATCGACGGTGACTTCCTGCAGGAATCGTTCTGGGCGGGCCTGCACGGCGCTCAACGTCGCGTTGACCGTTACGCCGCGAACGGCAGCCAGGCGGCGACCCCTCTGTCGCAGAAACAGTACGACTCGGTGAAGATCGCAGGCGGCTTCGGCCCGATCCTGTGGGAGCCTGCGCAGTTGTCCTGGGTGCAGAAAAACCCCGAGGAAGCGCTGGAGGTCATCAGCCGCAACCTGTCCGAAGCCATCGTCTCGGATCAGCTGAACACTGCCATCGCCGCCCTGGTCGCGGCCATCGGCAACCAGCCGGGCGCGCTCAACGACGTGTCGGCAACCGCTGGCGTCGACTACATCGCCATCAACGGTGCCCACGCGCTGTTCGGCGACGCCTCGGCACGACTGATCGCTCAGGTCATGACCGGCGCCCAGTACCACGCCCTGATCGGTAAGAACCTGGCCAACAACCAGCAGCTGTTCCAGGCGGGTGGTGTTCTGGTCGTCGACGTTCTGGGCAAGGCGGTGATCGTTACCGATGCCCCGGCGCTGTACGAGGCTGGCACCCCGAACAAGCAGAAGGTGCTCAGCCTGGCCGATGGCGCAGCCATGGTGATGGATGGTTCCGACCTGATCACCAACATCGAGACCTCCAACGGCAAGGAGCGTATCGAGACCACCATGCAGGCCGACTACACCTTCGGCCTGGGCCTTAAGGGCTACACCTGGGACACCGCCAACGGCGGCAAGTCGCCGACCAACTCCGAGCTTTCCACCGGCGCCAACTGGGATCTGGTGGCGAACAGCATCAAGGCCTCGGCCGGCGTGCTGACCATCGGTGACGCTACCAAGTAACAGGTACCGCGCCCTCCGGGGCGCATTCCCCAGGAGATTGCCATGAGCGAGAAAGTGATTTACGAGAAACACCCGGTCGGCACTGAGCGTAAAGCCGAACTGCGGCAGAAGGGCTACAAGATCATCGATGCGCGCTTCGCGCCTGATGGCTATGAACACCCGGAGCCGCTGAAGGAGGCCAAAGGCTCGAAGGCTAGCAAGTCTGCTGCCGAGAAGAAGGCAGCCGAAGAAGCCGAGCTGAAGACCAAACTGCAGGCCGCTCTGACTGAAAAGGGTGTTCAGTTCGCGACTGATGCCAGCGTGGAAGACCTGCAGAAGCTGCTGGGCGAGGCCAAGTAATGACCATCTACATCACCGTCGAGCAGGTAGACGCCCTGCTTGGGCCGACCTGGGCGCCCGACGACCAGAAGGCCCGGGCGGTGCTGATGGCCAACACCTGGCTGACCAATCTCGGCTTGCCTGAGTTAGATCCGGTTCCGGATGACGTGATTCAGGCCGGCGCCGAGATCGCCCGAGAGGCAGCAGCGGGCAATATCTACGACAGCAAGGAGACCGGCGTGCTCAGCAAGTCGGTCAACGCTGACGGGGTTTCCAGCAGCAAAACCTACTCCGAATCCTCCCGCACCATCAGCGCTGGCGAGTCGTTCGCCTTGGCGCTGCTGGCGCATTACTTGAACAGCAGCGGCCAGACCAAGATCGTGAGAGGGTGATATGGGACTTCGCGATGAGCTGCAGGCCGATTTGGCCCAGGCGTTCAATACGGACCTGGCTGATGCGGTCGTGAACTTCACGGGCGAGTATATGGGGCCTGGCGATTGGGATCCGGTCGATGAGGTCAGCACGGCGCAGCCAGTGACGTATACGGGCCGTGGCGTGCTGTCTCGCTACGAGGACCGGCGGATCGACAACATCAACATCTTGGTCGGCGATCTCCGCCTGACGGTCCTCGCCAATGAGATAACCGATGTTCCTGATGTTGGCCATAAGGTAACCGCGCCTGATCTGATGGATCGTGCGCAGCAGCTCACCTACGAAGTCAGGACCGCCCGGGCTGACCCAGCATCGGCCACATACCGCCTCCAGCTCAGGAGGTCGTGATGGCCGGCTGGTCGCTGTCGCCGACCCTGTTTGCCGACCAGATCGAGGAAGATCTGACCGACATGCAGCGACAAATCGTCATTGAGCTGGTGCGCGAGGTGCTGACCAATGCCCCGGTGGACAAGGGCGGGTATATGGCGAGCAACATCGTCACTATCGGCACGCCGTCCTACGAGATCAGCGAGGCGCTGGACCTGACGGGCGAAGCTACCTTTCAAGCCGCGGTCTCGGCCATCTCAACGCTCAAGCCGTTCAGCACCGTGTACCTGCAGAACAACCAGCCATATGCCGAGCTACTCGAATTCGGCGGCTACGAGGGTCCAACCGAGAAGGTCACCTCGGCTGGCTACAGCCGCATGTCGCCCATGGGCGTGTACGGCATCTCATTCATCGCTGTCACCGAGAAGTGGATATGACCGTACCCTTCGAGACCGTCCGCAAGACGCTCACGGCGCGCATGGCCAGCTTTGGCGGCATAGGCCAGGACCGGATCGAGTACGCCAACAGCCCGACCCCTGGCGGTGGCTCTTTCCAGCCGCCAGCCGACGGCGTCTGGTGCGCATTCGAGATCCAATATGCCACCGCGGCGTTCGCCGGCATGGCCGACCGACCGCACTTCAGGCGCCCAGGTCAGGTCGTGATCCAGTGCTTCTGCCGCAAGGGCGCCGGGCTGTCCGCCATCAATACGCTGGCCGACGGCCTCTCTGACCACTTCCAGGCCTGGCAGCATGGCCATATCGAGTGCCTGGAGGTATCCCAGCACGTTGTGGGCACCTTCAACGACTACTACCAGATCAACGTGAACGTCCGGTTCCGTGCGGGTTAGGTAGGGTTCCGCAGTATTGGTGAAGGATAAACCACCGTGCCATAGGCTTTAGTTTTGCTACGGCGTCCTTCTCGTCACGGTATTTTCGTAATGGATCTTTCTTTCCCTCTGGCCAGTCGGCGAATGCATGAATAATCACGGCGGAAACTGGATTTATGCATTCGATACTTCCATTCTTGCTGTAGTAGTTAATGTCTCCGCCGGACAGATTTTTGAGTTTCAGGTAAAACTGATGCCGCCAATGTTCTTCATGGCTCTCGCATTCCTGACGGATCAGGGCGCTTGAAATCCTCTTCTTTGCGCTTTTGTATTCTTCTATGAGGCGCGCGGACGTTAGCCAAGCGAGCCTGTCCGCTACTGGAATCTTCCCATCTTGAGAGTTTCCAACCAGAGACGAATATGCCCGTTCAAGGGTTTCTATCGCGTGCTCTAGTAACCGCTCATTGGATCTCGCGCGAGCCGTTGAAATGATTGTAATTGCAGCAAATAAAGCTGATGCAGATGCTGCAATTGCAGCTATCGCAGCGATTATCTCAGTCGGGGGCAATGCACCGACCACATCTTTGTAAATCTCCATAATTTCCATAGAAATCCCTTTTAGTGATATCGAATGTAGGGGCGTAATAATGGGCCTCCTACTATTTTTTGGATAGCTTTTCGGCATCCCCCGCCCGCGCTTAGCGGGCTTTTTTATGCCCGCACAAAGGAGACATCCGTATGTCGTCTGGCGCAAAGCAAACCAGCTACCTCATTCCCGAGGTAACACCCGGCGTCACCCCCACCACAGGCAACTGGGACACCCTGCGCCTGACCAGCAACACCCTTTCGCCGACCGTGAACACCCAGGTCAGCGACGAGATAACCGAGTCTCGCATCAGCCAGGGATCGGTGGCCACCAGTGCCGATATCCAGGGCGACCTGGTCGGAGAGCTGTCCTTCGGCTCGTTCGACAAGCTTTTCGAGGCTGCCTTCTACGGCACATGGGCCGGAAACGTTCTGACCGTTGGTGACACGCGCCACACCTTCACCATCGCGAAGAACTTCAACGACGTGGGCGTCTACACCCTGTTCAAGGGCATGCACGTCTCGACCTTCGCGCTGGAAGTGCCATCGGACGGCAAGATCACCGCCACCTTCGGCATGGCTGGCCTGGACTACGCCGACGGTGAGAGCAACACCGTCGCCGCGACCAACCCGCCGACCACCAGCCCGTTCATGTCGAACATCAACGTTGGCACCCTGACCATTGACGGTCAGTCCATGGAAGGCATCGCTTGCGTCTCGGCGCTTACCATGAACCTGGACAACAGCCTCCAGGCGCAGCGCTGCATTGGCAACAGCAAGCTCGGACCTGGCGCACAGATTGCCACCGAGGCGGCGATCACAGGCACCATCACCATGGCCTGGTCAAAGCGCGCCTGGCAGATCTGGAAGAACACCTTCACCCGGCTGCCGATCGCACTGACCTTTCCGATCACCGACAGCCTGGGCAATAGCTACACGCTGAACTTCCCTGCGCTGGAGGTGGACGGCGACCTGCCCAACGGCGGTAAGCGCGACCTGATCGAGGTATCGCTGAACTACACCGTGGCCAAGGTGGCGCCGACCATTACCCGCGTGCAGGCCGCGCCGGTCGCAAGCATCGATGTCACCCCGGCCACCGCCACCCTGGACGTGGGCGACACCCAGCAGATGAGCAAGACCGTCTCTCCGGCGGGTGCGCCGCAGAACGTGACGTGGTCCACCAGCGCCCCAGGCGTGGCCACCGTCAGCAGCAGCGGCCTGGTGACCGCGATCAGCTCCGGCACCGCGATCATCACTGCGACCAGCGCAGTGGACGGCACCAAGACCGACACCGCGACCATCACCGTTTCCTGATCTTTTTGGCTGCCCCGGCTACAACGCCGGCCGGGGCGGTCCTTTTATGGCGTGGCGTGAGGAATGCCCATGGCTCTCCAACTGAAGAAAATCGACACCGCCAAGAGCGCCGAGGCGCGCTGGGAGGAGTTCGACAAAGACACCAAGGTACTGCTGCTCCCGCTGGACAACCAGCAGTACCAGATCGCCCTCGAGCGTATGCGCCGCCGCCTGGCGCGCAACGACGCTCAGTTCGGAGAAGGCTCCATTGGCGTGCTAGACGGCGAGAAGTCCGAGCACGATAACCACTGTCTGCTCCTGGCCTCCTTCATCGTGAAGGACTGGGAGGGCGCCCAGGACGAGCAGGGCAAGCCGTTGGCGTACAGCGAGCCGGTCTGCGCCGAGATGCTGCAGGCCAGCCAGGAGTTCTTCTACTTCGTGCTGGGACGCGCCTCCAGGATCGCCGCCGAGAACCGCGAGGAGCTCGAGGAAGTGAAGGGAAAGCCATCGCCCGCTTCGAATGGGAGCGGGAATGGGGGCAAGCGTCGGAAAAGCGGAGCCTGATCTACCAGAAACTGCGCATCGCGGTTCCTGAGGAGCCCACTCTTGACCCAATCACCGGCAGTCTGCTCAGCGCCTTCCGCAACGCGGCGCGCGGGCGGCGCTATCTGGTGGGCGCGGCGTCGGTCCATCCGTTGCGCCTGTCCGTCAGGGAGATCAGCGACTGGCTGGAGGCTCACCCGTTGCCGCTTCCTCGACGGCTGGTGGATGAGGTGTTGTTCGCGCTGGATGAGCTGGCGCTTGAGGAAGATGACGAAGAGGGCTAAGTCATTCGTTCAGAAATTTCTAATCAGCTGTTTTATGCTTGGTTGAAATCTCAGATGCCAGGAATGTGAACATGAGAAGTTTTGCTGCGTTTGTTATGGCCTCTTCCATCTGCTGTGCAGCCATAGCGGACGAGGCCAGGGACGCCTATCAGCAAGCCTACACCTCGGTGCAAGGCGCTTTGGCGCTTCAGCTGAAATGCGAAGAGTCAGTGAGGCAAGGGGACATGGCGCCCTGCAAAAAGGCCGAGAAGGCCTACGATGAATTCAAGGCAAAATCCTCTAAATTCCTGGCATCGGTCAAGCCCGAAGAGCTGTTCCAGCATGTCACCCCGGAAGAGATGAGCGGTTTAACACAGGCAAATACACAGATCGGCGAGTCTATGGATAGAACCACCGCCTATCTCAGTAGAAAAAAGTAGAAGATCGAAACCAAGAAACCGGGCGATGCCCGGTTTTTTTACGCCCGGAGAATGCTATGGCCTTGAAATCCCGCCTTGAACTTGAAGTCGATGGTCGTAGCGCCGAGCAGCAGGTGAATGACATCCGCGCCGCGCTGGAGGCTCTGGAGCAGGCCGGCGTCCGCGCCTCATCGACGCTGCGCAAGTCAGGCGGCGAATTCACGAATCTGGCGATGTCTCTGGCCAAGGTTCAGGCTGCCAACGACAAGACCGCATCCGCCACAGATACCGCAGCCAAGAGCGCCGACTTCGCAGCGAAGGCGGCCGCGAACCAGCGCAAAGAACTGGACGCGCTGCTTGGCAAGATTGATCCTCTGACCAAGAAGCTCAACGAACTGGCAGCGCAAGAAGCCGCACTGGCCCAGGCTCGCAGTTCTGGCCAGATAAATACGGCGACCTTCGATGCCTACAGCCTGAAACTTCAGGACTCGCTGAACGCTCTGGCAGGAGTTTCCCGCGCACAAACTGCCGTGGGCGAGACTGCCGAGCAGGCCCGGCAAAGAATCCTCGGCGTTGCAGAGGCGGCGGTCAAAGCGGCTCAGGAACAGCGAAACCTTGCGAACGTTGCCACCGGCCTTTCCGAGGCCGAGCAGGGCCTCCTTTCAGGCAACATGGTTTTGGCGGCGAACCAGGGAAAGCTGGCCCAATCCAGCCAGAAGGTCGCAGAAGCCAACCGTCAGGCCCAAGCAGCCATTGGCGGCCAAACCGACAGCCTGCAGGAGCTTCTGGCAAGCATCGATCCAACCACTCGCGCACTGAATCGCCTCGATGAGCAGGAACGCAAGCTGGCTCAGCAGAAGAAGATTGGAGCACTCGACGCTGAGACCTTTGCCCATTACCAGGGGAAGATCGACCAAGCACGCGCGGCGCTCTCGAGCTTTGATGATGGACTGAATCGCACCGGCAACACTGCGAAGCAAAACGCTGCTGCACTCAGAATGCTTCCAGCGCAGTTCTCCGACATTTTCATCAGCCTTCAAGGCGGCCAGGCCCCGCTCACTGTCTTCCTGCAGCAGGGCTCCCAGATCAAGGACTCGTTCGGCGGCATTGGCGCCGCAGCCAAGGCAATGGGCGGATATGTCCTGGGGCTGGTGAATCCTTTCACGATTGCTGCCTCAGCGGTGGGCCTTCTGGGTGTTGCCTACTACCAGGGCTCCAAGGAGGCAGACGCCTACAAGGTGTCCATCCTCGAAACTGGCAACGCCGCCGGAACTAGCGCAGGTGAGTTGACCGCAATGGCAGAGCGGCTTGGGGCGATTTCAGGATCTACGTCATCCGCTGCTACCGCATTGGCGCAAGTGGCCGGATCCGGAAAGGTAGCCTATGGGATGCTCGAGCAGGTGGCAAACGCTGCAATTAGCTATCAGAAGGCCACAGGGAAAGCAGTCTCAGAGACCGTGGCAGACTTCTCTCGTCTTGGTGATGATCCAGTCAAAGCCGTTGCGGATCTGAACAATAGGCTCAATTTCCTCACCGCATCTGTGTACGAGCAGGTTCGATCGGCACAGGAGATGGGGGATAAGGATCTTGCAGCCAGTATTGCACAAGAGGCTCTTGCCAAAGCTTTGACGGAAAGAGCGAAGAAGGCGAAGGAGGATCTTGGTTACATCGAAGCGGCGTGGGATGGAATCGCCAGGACAGCAAAGCAAGCCTGGGATGCAATGCTAGCCGTAGGCCGTGATGATTCACTTGAGAAACAGATATCTGACCTTCAGCAGAACATCGCCAGAAGGGAGAAGAACGGATTCACAGTGGAGCCGTATCTTGACCAGCTTGCCGTGCTCAAGCAGCAATTGGCCGTGCGCAATGCCAATGCTAAAGCAGAAGCGGACGCGGCCAAGCTGCAGCGCGATGGCCAGGCGGCTTACGAACTGTTTCAAAAGAGCATCGAAAAGAATTTCACCAAACAGCAGAAAATGAACAAGGCTCTGGAGGATGAGCAGAAGCGTATCAACGTCGCCAGAGCTGCCGGCTACACGATTACCAAGCAGGAGGAAGAGGCGGCGCTGAAGTCCATCAGGCAGAACTCGATCTATAAGGAGGCAAAAACCCCTGCAGTTCGTGAAGACGCCGGCCAGAAGCTGCTAGACAGCGCCCGCCAGCGCTACGCCGTGCTCCAGCAGCAGAGCCTGGCAATCTCCGGCGAGCTTGGCCAGACCCTGAAGCTGGGCGCCGAAGCGCGCAAGCTGGTGGAGCTGGAGACCGAGATAGCCAACCTGAAGGAGAAGAAGACCCTCACCACGTCGCAGAAGCAGATCCTGGCCATGGCCGAGATGAACGTGGCCCAGCAGAAGCAGAATGCGGAACTGGAGCGTGCGAACGAGCTGACCAAGGAGCGATTCGAGACTGAGGCCAAGCTCAGGGCCTTCCGGGAGAATCTGCAATCCCAGCTCAGCACCGCCCGCGAGGGGCAGGCCGTAGAGCTCGAAGGGTACGGCCAGGGCGATAAGCTTCGCCAGCGCCTGCAGGAAGACCTGAAGATCCGCCAGGAGTACCAGCGCGAGCTGGACAAGGTCACCCGCGACTACAACCGCATCAGCAACCCTACTGCGAACGACACGGCCCTGTACCAGGGGCAGACGGAGGCGCTGCGCTCTGCGCTGTCTACTCGGCTGTCCGACCAGCAGGCGTATTACGCCCAGGTCGACCGGTTGCAGTCAGACTGGACAGTTGGCGCATCGCAGGCGATGAACACCTACGCCGAGCAGGCCGCCGATGTGGCTTCGCAGACACGCAACCTGTTCTCGAACGCCTTCGGCAACATGGAAGACGCGGTGGTCAACTTCGTGAAGACCGGGAAGCTGTCTTTCAAGGATTTCGCCGACCAGGTTGTGGCCGATCTGATCCGCATCCAGGTGCGACAGGCCGCGGCTGGTTTCCTCAACATGGCAATCGGCGCGGGTATCAGCGCGTTCGGCGGCGGCGCGGGCGCTGCGTCCAGTGCGTTTGCGCCAGGCAGTGCTGGTGCCATTTCTTCGAAGCTGGGAGCCTCGGCCGCTGGGTACTCGGCCAAATACGGTTTCTCGGAGGGTGGTTATACCGGCCCGGGCGGCATCAACGAGCCAGCGGGAATTGTCCACAAGGGCGAGGTGGTGTGGTCGCAAGACGATGTGCGCCGCTTTGGTGGCGTCCAAGCTGTCGAGGGGCTGCGCACCGGTAACGTGTCGCCGACCGGCGGTGGCAAAACCACAACTTCAAGCCAGGCTGCCGGCGCATCAACTGGCGCTCAGTCTGGTGGCCTGGTGATCAAGCAAGAGATCACCGTACAGGGCGCCGCAGACGAAGCCACCCTGGCTCGCATCCAGCAGGCAGCACAGAAAGGCGCGCAGGACGGCTACAACCTGGTCCTTCGGGACTTCAAGCAGAACGGCCCAGCCCGTCAGCTCATCGCCCGTAGGTGATAGATCAAGGAGTACTGCATGGCACTCGAATGGCCGGCATCACTGCCCGTGTCTGAAATGACGTGGGGCATAGTCAACAACAGCCGGGCATTCACTTCCTCGCTGTCCAACGCACAACAGATCGTTGGCCACCCTGGGGCGTACTGGCAGTGCACCTTGACCTTCGGCCTGCTCACCAGGGTGCAGGAGCGTCAGCTCTCGGCGTTCCTTGGTGATCTGGATGGAATGTTCGGCACCTTCAACATGCCGGCGATCACTCGTCGGCGGTCGAACAGTGTCGGCATCCTGACCGTGGTCACCGGCGTGGCGCAGTCGCGGTCAATGTTGGTCGCCGGCGCTGCTCCGGGTGTTCAGGTGTTCGCCCCAGGCGACTACCTGACGGTGGCTGGCGAGATGTTCGAGGTGGTGCGCCCGGTTACCGCGAATGCGCAGGGCCAGGCCGTGGTCCCTCTCAACAAACGCATCAGGCGCACGCTGACCGCAGGCGCTGCGATCGAGTACCTCAACCCCTACTCAGAGATGCGGATGACCCAGGACACCTGGGCCATGACCGTGCGCCAGGTCGTGGCCAGCGGCAGCTATCAGTTCAGGGAGGCTTTCTGATGCCCTCATCGTTTCCATTCAGCCAGAGCGTGGTGGACATCATTGCCACGGGGCGCTTCCTGACGGTGTACGCCTGCCAGCTCGACTTCGAGGATGGCCCGGTGTACGCCCACACCGGCACCGGTGACCTGGTGATCGACGGCATCACCTACTTGGGTGTCGGCCAGTTCGGCGAGGTCGGCCAGTCGCAGGAGAGCGACAACTCGAACTCGCCCATGTCCGTGGAGCTGAGCCTGAACGGTCTGGACAGCTACATCATCACCGAGACGAACATCCGCGGTTGTCGTGGGCGCTCGGGCAAGCTGCTGTTCGTGGTGTTCGACGAGGCGGGCAACTACGCCGTCGACATCTTGTTCTCCGGGCGCATGGACGCGGCGAGTTTCTCCTACGCCGGCAATGGCGAGGACGGCAACAAGATCATGGTCCCCATCGTAGATCGCATGGCCGAGTGGAGCCGCACCGGCACCGAGCGGTTCACCGATGAGAACCATCGAGCCCGGCACCAGGGTGACCGCTTCTTTTACGCCGTCGCTCAGCTTTCCGAGTGGCCGATCTACTGGGGCTCCAGCAAGGACGCGCCGACCTTCAACTACGAGAAATAGCGATGCGCAATCGAGACTGGACGATACGTCTGACCGAAGTGATCAAGGCCGCCTCCGAGCGGCCTTTTTCATGGGGCGAATTCGACTGCTGCTTGTTCGCGGCTGACTGCTCGGTAGCGGTCTGCGGGGTTGATCCGGCGGCGGCGTACAGGGGCAAGTACAAGACCGAGGCGGGGGCGATGCGGGCGCTGAAGAAGAACCACGGCAGCCTCGAGGCGGCTTGGGACGCCTGCTTCAACCGGGTGGCGCCGGCGTTCATCCAGCGTGGCGACATCGCCATGTACGACGGCCCGCAAGGAAAGGCGATCGCGGTGTTCTGGGCGGGTGAGTTCTGGGCAGCGACCGAAGAAGGCGCCGCGCGGGTGGTGTGCGAACCGACAGCAGTGTGGAGAGTTGAATGAGCGGCGGGGTCAGGAAGATTGCACAGATCGCCGTAGGTGCGGTCATCGGCTTCGCTCAGGGCGGCCCAATCGGTGCCGCGATCGGCGCAGGCCTGGCGTTCTACGCCTCGGAGCAGCAGGAGAAGCTCAACACCAAGTCGCCGCTGCGCGATAACGAACCTTCGGCGCAGACTGTGCGCTCGTCCAAGGCGCCGGCGCGGTTCATCCTGGGCCGGGTCAGCACTGGCGGCGTGCTGGTATGGGCTCAGGAAGAGGCCGGCGAGCAGCGCGAGGGCGAATGGCTCCACTTGGTGTATGTGCTCTGTGAGGGTGCCGTCGATGCGCTCGAGGAGATCTACCTCGGCGAGGAGCTGATCAATACCTACGGCGCCGATGCCACCTATGAGCTGGTGGTCAACCCAACCCAGGTGAATGCCTTTCTCAAGGCCAATTGCCCGGACTGGAAGGACGAGCAGATCGGCCGCGGCCTGTCGTTCGTGCGCCTGTCCCTGCGGTACAACGCCGAGAAATTCCCATCTGGTATTCCGGATGCGCGCTTTGTCGTGCGCGGGCGCAATGATCTCTACGACCCCCGCACCGGCATGGCCGGGTACAGCGAGAACACTGCGCTGCACATCCTGTGGTTCCTGCGCACCCGTTGCGGCGTGCCGGACGATGAGATCGTGTTCGAGACCTTCGCCAGCGGCGCGAACGTGTGCGATGAGTCGGTGGCCAACCCTGACGGCACCACCAGCCCGCGCTACCGCAGCAGCTGCGTGATCGGCGCCGACGAGCAGCGCACCAATGTGCTGCAGAAGCTCGAGGCGGCGTGCGGTGGCAAGGTCATCCGTGTGGGCGGCCGCTGGATGTTCCAGGCTGGCGCCTACTACGGTCCCTGGGACTTCGAGATCACCGAGGACATGGTGATCGGCACCATCACCGGCAGCACTGAGCCGACGAACGACGCGGCCATCAACACGATCCGTGGCACTTTCACCGACACGACCCAGTCCTGGACGGAGACGGACTACCCGGAAGTCAGCGTGGCCGAGTGGGTGGTTGCGGATGGTGGCGAGGCGGCGGAGACGCTTACCTTTTCCTACGTCACCAACCCTTACCAGGCCCAGCGCCTGGCCAATATCGAGCTACGCCGGCGCCGCGCGGGCGGGGTGATCAACGTCCCGCTCAACCTGCGCGGCTACAACTGCCGTCCAGGCCGCGCGGTGCGTGCGAACCTGCCATCGCTGAACATCCTTGGCGAATTCATCGTCACCGGCTGGTCCATGGGCACAAGCGAGGGCTGCACCGCGTCCCTGCAGGTCTACGACCCGGCGATCTTTGACGATGCCGTGGGAAAACCCTACAACCCGATCGGATTCATCAACCTGCCATCTGGAGGCCTGGGAAGTCCGACCGGTTTGGCTTGGACCGTGGACGATACCGCCGAAGTGACTCAGGGTGTGCTGAGTTGGGATGCGCCGGTCGGCATCGTGACTGGCTATGCAGTGACCGTGCGACAGGCCGGGGTGGCCGTGCAGGCCCAGCAGGTGCCAGAGACCACGCTTCAGTTGCCCCTGGCCGGCCTGCCGTCGGGCAACTACACGATGAGCGTTGCCGCACTCGGGCCGCAGGCGCGGTCGGGCGAGGCAAGCATCACGGTCAACATAAACGGCCCAGCGGTGCCCGAGGGTTGCACCGTCACCTCGACCATCGAAAGCATCAACCTGGCGCCGAGCAACATTCAGCACGGCCTTAACGGCGGCACCTACGAATACTTCTTAAGCATGGATCCGCAGGCGACTGCGGCGCAGGCGGAGTACTTGGGCCAGGGCCTGAGCCTGACTCACACCGGGCTGGCCTTCTTCACCAACTACTACTACTTCATTCGCTCGAAGAATGCCTACGGGGTGAGCGGGTTCCTGAAAGTCGCGGCATCAACCTCCACCGACGTGAGCACAATGCTCGAGGCGCTCAAGGGGAAGATTGAGCGCGGTCAACTTGGGCCTGTGCTGGGCGAGGAGATCGACGGCCTGCAGGACCAGATCGACGCTCTGGACGGGCTCAAGGGCTACAACAAGGATGAGGCATACGAGAAAGGCCAAATGGTCGTTGTCGACGGGCGGATCTACCAGGCGCGCGACCCAGTTCCCGCCGATCCATCGGGCGCGAACGCGCCGCCGAACGCAACGTTGTGGGATGACGTGGGGCAGTCGGTTGAGTCTGCCAACGGCCTGGCCCAGCAGGTGGCTACCAACAGCGCAAGGATCGAAGATGTAGACGGCAGGGTCACGTCAACGGCCGAGAGCGTGCAGTTGCTGCGGGCCTCGTCGAGAGACGATAACGCCGATGGCGATCTTGCTGGCGCCCTGAAGCTTTGGGATTCAACGGCTGCCATCTCGCGCGAGCAGATGGTCAGAACCACAGAGACCACTGCGCTTGCCCGAAGCGACGAGATCTTGACCGCGAAAGTTGGGGAGACGAATGCGTCGATCCAGCGAACGGACGAGGTTGTTGCAGGGCTGGACGGCAAGGTTTCAGCCATTTCCTCGTGGAAAACCGAGACCAACGTCAACGGCAAGAAGGTCGCGACCGGCATCGTCCAGGGCAGCAACGGCGAAGTCGGGCAGATCATAATGTCCGCTGACCAAGTCGTCATCGCCAATGGACTGAATGGCCCGGAGGCCAATCTCTTTGTGTTCCAGAACGGGCAGATGTTCGTCAACACGGCCTTCATCAACAAGGCGTTCATCCAGGAGCTGATCCTCGGCATGACGCTGCGATCTCAGGCCGTGGATTCGCAGGGGAGGCCTCTGGTCGAAATCGACTTTGTGACCGGCAAGTTTGCGCTACGCGGACAGGAGGCTGATGGTCGAATCCTGCTCAATAACTATGGCTTCTACACGTACGACAGAAACGACGTGCGTCGGACGGCTCAAGGCAATCTGAGCAAAGGATAAATCCATGGATATCTATGGCTTTGAAGAGCGCGACGAGATGAACAGGGTGACCCTGTCAATGGATGACTTCACCCTGTTCAAGTTGGCATCCATGCAGATACCTGCGTCGAGCAATTACGGCCTCGGGGTTCGCACTGACTACATCCTTATGGACGTTCCTGGATACGACCCAAGCAACTGCTTTGTACTTATTACGCCAAGCCAATACGCGCCGTATGAGCAACCAGGCTACGACGATGGGTGGGGCATGATTCCGACATATAGGGAGCTCGGAGGAACTCGCATTGCAATCTACACATACGTCAATAGACGAAGGCCAACCGGAGTCGGTAACAACTATGAGGATGAATGGTGGGAGAACGTATGCGCCTCTACCATCGAGGCCGTGAGGTTCAGATAAATGGATGGGCATGGTTTTCTGGCAGTAAATAATCAGCTTTCTGTTGTTGTCTCCAATATCTATAAGGTTTTGGTTTTTTCTGAGCGGTCAGTATTTACAATTACATCCTCGAAGACAGATAGAAACGGCTACGGGGCGGCGGCTTTCACCAAAGTTGTACGGACAGTTGAAGCACCGCAGATATTTATTCGAGTCGCATCAGCCAGTCACTCAACCCTCGGGCTCTACATAACCATTCAGGGCTCGCCTGGCGCTTGGACGGGTTTTCAGGTTACATCGGCTGCTCGCGGCGGCTCAACCCTCCAGAACTACACCGTTGAGTTTGTAGTGTGCAAGTTCACGGATTCATACAATAGCCAGGTGTACGGCTCTGAGGTTAGAGGTGAGAGTAATGAGCCGGTGTTTTCATCTGCGGATAAAGTTGTCAAATATAGCCGCTTCACTAAGTCATGGACAAAAGTGATTGGCACATTTGTTGATGAGTATCGGAGCGGCATGGTTCTTGATGCGGATGACTTCGTTAGTATTTCTGCGTTTGACAGAGGGGTGTCATGGTTTATTAAAGGGGCTAGGTATGCGGGCTTAACTGTCTATAATAACAATGCGCCGTCTCTTACCGTGTTTGTGACAAAAGAGACCGGAGGTGGTTATTGGTACTATCAAGGCGCCAACGATACCTTTCTGTCTATCCCAATATGTAAATTTCCGGCCTCTCGTTATGGCACCTAAATAGATAATTGGAGGTTATGAATGCCTTGGTATAGAGAAGGAACCGTTACAGTAACTGCCGGTCAGACGACCGTAACCGGTGCCGGCACAAACTTTTCACTCAATGCCCGCGTGGGTGATGCTTTCCAGGGGCCTGACGGGCGCTGGTACGAAGTCGCCAACATTGCCAGTGCCACGGTGATGGGCATCTTGCCTGCCTACCAGGGCGCCACTGTTGCCGCAGGCGCTTACGGCCTGGCCCCCATGCAGGGTTACGTCAAGGAAGCTGCTGACCGGTTGCGCCAGATCGTCGATCAGTTCGGCGGTACGCTGGCCCTGTTCGGCGGGGCGACTGACGTCGCAACACTGCGGCAGAACATCGGCGCTGCCGCACGCGGTGAGAACAGCGATATCACGAGGCTTTCGGGACTTACCACCGCGCTGAGTGTTGCCCAGGGCGGCACTGGATCTACAGCGGCAGCAGGCGCCCGCGCAAATCTCGGACTGGGTGATTCTGCGACCAAAAACGTTGGCACCTCAGCCGGCCAGATCATGGGTGTTGGAGCAGGCGGACTGCTTGGGGTGGCCCCACAAACCAATAATCTGCACAACGTGTTCAATACCGAGTTCCGCAGTTCTGCAGTTGCATCGAACTCGCCGCCTGGTGGGGATGGTTACTACAACCTAATGCATATTCGGGCCGGTGTGGATTCCCGGTGGACTACGGTCCTGGCCCAAGAGATCAACGGCTATAGGCTGGCGTTCAAGACCGTGGCTATTGATCAGTCCGCAGCCACCGCCTGGTCGACGCTCTACCACTCCAATAACACCACCCGCGCCGCTGACGGCACACTGAAGGCGATTTGACCATGGCGAGAGCAGCAATCAACATCCTGGGCAACGGGTCGCTCCTCGACATCACGTCGCTCGGCAAGGCAGATATCACCGTAGAGCACCCTGGCCCCGGCCAGTACCTGGTACGCGGCACGCTTGGCATGTGCCCGCCGCCGGAGGGCTGGGGGTATGTGATCAACCAGATTGACGCGGGCGCCTCGGTTGCCACCAGCTTTGCCGATGACGTGCTGCTTGTGAGCGTTGCCAAGGAAGGCGAGCCGGCGGACCTGCTGCACAGCATCACTCTGCATGTGTCGGTGGAAGAGGCACCCGTGCCGCTGCCGCCAGAGCCGGTACCGGCCGATCCGCTGCAGCAAGCACAGGAGGAAGCGGGCAGGCTGCGGGCGATAGCCGATGCTGCCATCGCGCCGCTGCAGGATGCGGTCGATCTGGAGGATGCGACCGAGGCAGAGACCGCGCTGTTGAAGGAGTGGAAGCGCTATCGCGTCGCGCTCAACAGGCTGCCTGATCAGCCTGGCTACCCGCAAACCATCGACTGGCCCGCGCCGCCGGCATAAATCTACACATCCGACAGACAACCGCCGCATGGCGGTATTTTTTTGCCTGGAGAAAACCCATGTCGATCGACAACGACATCCGGCAGGGCCTGGCCCTGCTGCCGCCACAGATGCGCACTCGCCCGGCTCGAGTACTGCTGCATGCGATCAATCTTCAAGAGAACCCAAAGCGCCTGGAGCAGCAGGTGAACGGACCTGCCCGCGGCGACTACCAATTTGAAAAGGGCGGCGGTGTGGTCGGGGTTGTGACCCACGGATCGGTAAAGGCGCGCACCCAGGAAGTTTGCCGAGCTCGGGGCGTGGGCTTCAGTGCCGAATCGATCTACCAGGCCATTGGCCGTGATCCGGTGCTGGCTGCCGCCCTGGCCCGCCTTCTGCTGTGGACTGACCCAAAGCCCTTGCCGTCTGCTGAAGATGAGCATGGCGCCTGGGAGCTGTACCTGCGTGTGTGGCGACCTGGGGCTCACACCCGTCAGCCGGAGGAACTGCGCGCCAAGTTCAAGAGAAATCACGCAGCAGCACTCAAGGCGGTGCCGGCATGAGCGCCTGGGCATTGCGCCTCGCCGGCGCCGGCCTGCTGATCCTGCTGGGTATCGCCGTCGGCACATGGGCCACCACCAGCCACTTCCGGCCATTGCTCGACCACCAGCAGGACCAGGCCGCCCAGTGCGCCGCCGCGCGCGACAACTTGGCCGGCCTGGCGCAGGAGCAGGGTAAGGCCCTGGGCGACCTGACCCTGGCCGCGAATGAGCGCCAGGCCAGGGCAGAGCAAGTGGTGAAGGAGGCCAAGGCCAGCACCCAGGCCGACTACGCCGCGGCGAACCGCTTGCAGCAGGAGCGCACAGGTGGCGACCAATGCGCAGCCGCGACCTCGATCATCGACAAGGAACTGGACCTATGAGGCTGGTGGGCAAAGCACGTTCCTGTGGGAGCGGAATTAGCCTTTTTCGGGCTACAGGCTGCGTAATTCGTGGCGTTTCCCGTAGGAGCGGGGTGGTGGGCCTAACCGGCCTGTTGTGCTGGTTAATCCAGCCTGTACGCCGTGTGGTTACTGGATTGACGGCCAGCCTGCTGGTGGGCCTGCTACTCGCCGGATGTGCTGGTCGAACGGAGCCCGAGATCCGATACGTGCGCGTCGAGGTTCCGGTGCAGGTGCCGTGCCGGGCGCCGGAGGTGGCGGTACCACCCTGGGCGGCCGTCGGCCTGCGCAAGACCGACAGCCTAGAGGTGAAGGTGCGGGCGCTGCTTGCTGAGCGAAGGCAGCGGATCGGCTATGAGCGACAGATTGAGGCGGCTATCCAGGCGTGCAGATAGGGCCACGCAGCAGCAATGAACTGGCAGACGAATCCAACGAGAATCAGAGCGAGTGCAGCCCAAGCTATACGCTTGGCGTTCTGCCTTTTACGCCTCGCTTCTGCGCGATGCTCACCAGCGGTTCTTCCATCTTCCATTGGCGTGCCATCTTCGACTATGCGGCCGGTGCCCGCATCAGCAGATGCTTGCGGGAGAGACCAGAAGAAAAGGAGAATGACGCCGATAATATTCAGGCACAGCCCGAGAAGGTTGATTAATTCCATGTAATCACAGGCTTATATAAATGGAGTAGTTCCGGCCGCCGGAATCGCACGCGTCAGGCGGCCTAGCTTTACACTACCGACAATACGACAGTGACGATTAGACCCAGCGCAACAGCGGTCACCGGGTCGAGCCCGAAGGTGCAAAGCCCCCAGACTACGCCACCAAACGCCGTGAGGCGTTTAGGTAAAGCTGCTGAACCAGCCTGATTCAAAACACCCATGGGGCGCCCTCCTCTAGCTGTTTCTCCAGGTCTCATGTAGCAGTTGGCGAGGAGGTTCAGACTTCGCCGCATTTCCCTGTTTCCCAGCTACGGGTTTTTCCAGCGAGGATGGCGCGGCGGCCCAACTGGCTTGATGTGACCAGTTTTCACTTGGTCAGCGTCTCGAAGTGGCCTAACGATAGCACCATTTTCAGAGATCTCGCCACGAAAAAAGCGTGGGGGAATTTTGGGGGAATTGATCCCCCAATGGTGTGGAGGTGTGTTTTGTTATGCTGCGTCGAACCTCTTGATTTTAAGGGGTTTTTACAAATTAGCCGCAAAAAAATTGATGCCGAAAACGGATTCGAAATCCGTTATGCGTTTAATTTTGGGGTTAAGCATGCTTGTGGCATATGCTTATAATCCTGTGATTAAGCTCCGAGACTGGGAAGTGACGCGAACTCTTGAAGGGATGGTTGCCGCAGGAGAGGAGTTGCTTCGTCAGGCTCTCGATGCCAATCGACGCCTGCAGCAGGCCGTGGCTGATGGTGAGCCCCCCGAGGATGTCGAGCGGCACCGAGTATTGGCCGATCGGCTTTACCGCCAGGTGACCGAGCATCAGCTCATCACTACCGGCAAGGCACCTCATATCATCCACTGATCGCCAGGGAGGCGAGCATGAAGGACAAGCGCGAAGTCGTGATGCCAGACCATCAGGTCTATAAGGATGTCGAGGAGGCTATGAGGCGCCATCTTGAGGCGCAGGAGGCCGGTCTGCCTGCGGAGGAAGTGGAGCGCTTGCGGCTGATCTTGGAATCGCAGATCAAGGCGGCTCATCAGTACCATTCAGATGCCATGGGGCGAGCTCCGCTGAATCGTCACTGAAGTGGCGCTATAAGCTCAGGCCCCTGGTTCCGCACATTCCCTACGGCTGTGCTGACCTTGTACCACTCGAATGCCTCAGACGGTTCTCCCAGGTTCAGTACCATCTGTTCTGCGTGCTCGCTTGGCATCCCTGCTGCAATCCACTCTCGAGCCAGTTCCGGCTCAAACACAACTGGCCGGCGATCGTGCACGTCAACAAGCCCGCCCTGGGCGTCTGCTGTGATGATGACGAAGCCGTCGTGCTCACTGCCGGTGAACTGGCCCATGCTGGCGCATAGCGCCGGCTGACCGTCCCTCCGCCGGATGTAGTAGGGCTGTTTCTTCGGCCCGCCCTCATCAACCCACTCGTACCAGCCGTCGATGGGTGTGATTGCACGGTGTGGCCAGATAGCACGGAAGAACGGGCCGTGAGCGACCTTCTCGACGCGGGCATTGATTGGCGCGGCGCGATCTTTCGCCCAGTGCGGCCGCCACCCCCACCTCACCAGGTCCGCCCGCGGGCCTCCGTCATCAACGCGCAGCACAGCAACTGGCGTAGTAGGCGCAACGTTGTACTGCTGCAGATCCTGTTCCCCGACGGTATTCCTCCAGACCTCCGGCATGCTGAGCACTTCGACGAAGTCGTGAATGCCCCGGTACTGAGTCAGCCGTCCACACATTTCCCATCCCTCCTGCTCGAGCACAAAGCATAGTCCGCCAGGCGGTACTGGTGCTGTCTGCGCATGCAATGCTCAAATACTGTATCGATATACAGTATTGGTGCCGTATGTACTTCCTCCTTGTTCGCCGCCGAGTGCGCGGCGTTGCGATCCCCAATGGACAGCTCACGAAGATCCAGCCGATTCGCGCTGACGTTCACATCGAGTACGGACACAGTACCGTGCTCGGTCGGCAGTGCCTGGGCGCCTGGGTGTTCAACCCAACCCCAGGGCCCGACGTTATCCCGTCGCTACACGACGCGCGCGTGACCGGGATGGCTCAAGGCGGTATGAACATCACCGGCGTGGAGGAGGTGGACGGCGTCCTCTATGCACAGTCTTGGTGGTGTCGTGCGCAGTAGCGCGGCGGGCATACCGCAGCCCTGGATGGATGAGCTCAACGACCAGATGGCGATGATCACCGATCCAGACGGGCGCTCTGCAGTGATGGCGGAAATGGCCGTTTCCGCTCATCGCCGACGGGATGTTGATGCTGGGGCGCTGGCCGAGATGCTGGAGCTCGCCGAGGCGGCCAGGCTATGGGCTCATGCTGAGCGTGAAGCGGAGTGAGAATGACGCCAGCCAGGACGGCTGACGGGGTGGCAGAACGCCAAAGAAAGGGGTGAAAATCGGTTCCAAAACTAAAACGGCGACCCTTGTAGAATGCGGCGTGCAGGACGTTAAAAACTCTTTAGTTTTGGAACTGATATTGCATTGCAACCATTGCGGGGTGGGGATTCTTGGATCGGTTTGCAAATCCGTCTACGCCGGTTCGATTCCGACCTCGGCCTCCACCATTCGAAAGCCCCGCAGATTAACGTCTGCGGGGTTTTTCTTTATGGGCCCAAAAAGCCAAGAGTTCCGAAACAAAAGGCATGGGGCATGCGCTACACCGGACCCGCAACAGAAGGCCATATCGCGGCAGTTGAAAAAGTTTGTGAGAGAGGGAGATTGCGTCAGACCATGACTCCTGCCATGGCGTGGGGGCGGCAGCGCGCCCTGGACTGGATCACCGAGAGCTTTTCGCCTGCGCCTACCGGCCTTGAAGTTAAACCCTCTGGACGCAGGCCTTCACGTACTTCCAGATAAGGATGCTGGAAAACGGAACGCTCTTGAAAAGCCATCAGTCGTATCTCCATCGGAGGCGCATTTGAGGCGCACAATTGGAGAAAATGATGAGCCTTCAGTCCATAAGCCATAACCTGTACGAGCACACCTACCTTGGGTACCAGGCATCTATCTACGTGCTGTGGGAGGCTAGCCTTGATTTTCCCACTGGGATGCTGGTTGAAGTAGGGAGACCAGGCACTACGGCGCGCACCATGCGTGTGAATCGCCCATTCTCCTCCCCGTTTGAAGCAGTTATCGAAGGAAAGGTAATGGTCGAACAGTACGTGCAGAGTCAGAACGGCTGAGCATGATTGACGCGCACAGCTTTCAGGCCGCTGTTTTGGGCCGAACCGCATTCAGGTGAAAGCCGTTTGCTGTCGCATCCGGCTCTCTCAGGTCCGCTAGATGGCATTACCAACCCTCGAGCCTCGAAGGCTCGGGGTTGGGCTGCGCTGAATGCCTTCTGCTACAAGCAGGTCAAACTAAGAAAGTCGTTCGACCAATGGCAGTGCATTTACCTGTGGTCGAGCGAAGAGAAATCCTTGCATCAAATCAATCCCCAATGCTGCCAATGCTTGGCACTCTGCATCTGTCTCGATCCCCTCGGCGATCAGCGTGATGCCCAGCCGTTCGGCTACCAGAACGATACCCGCGACGATGGCTTGCCGAACCGGATCCTGGCTTATTCTCCGCGTGAGTGCCATATCCAGCTTCAGCACGTCTGGCTGAAATTCTGCGAGGAGATTCAAGCCTGAGTAACCCGAGCCGAAGTCATCTATCGCAGTGGTGAAGCCCTGTCGGCCGTATTCCTTGAAGATTGCTTTCAAGTGCTCGGTATCGTCGATCCGCTCACCTTCGGTCACTTCGAACATGAGCTGATTGGCAGGGAAATCGAATGTCCGGGTGGCTTCCAGGGTAGCTCGGATACAGGTACTGGCACGGTAGACGGCGTTGGGCAGAAAGTTGATGCTCAATTTACAGTCCGCATGCCGTCCCAGTCCTAGTGCTGCCGCTTGCTCGATGGCCTTCACTCGGCAGGCCTGATCGAAACGGTACAGATTATCGGGCGACACCTTGGCCAGGATTTGCGCAGCGCTTTCACCGCTTGGACCGCGAACCAATGCCTCATAGGCAAACGGCCTACCTGAAGGAACGTGAATGATGGGCTGGAAGGCCATCGTAATGTCGAAACCCAGGCTCGCAAGGTCGCGACATTGGGAGCAGCCAATCGCTAGAAAGGGCTGGGGGAAAACGGGCTTGCTCATGGGTTATCGCCGAGGTGCGTGAGTACGATGTTGAGAATGTTTGAATCCACAGTAAGTTCCAATTTGCACCCACTCGCCCTGGCTCATGGGCAGTCTGCCGTGAGGCTCAGTCTGTAGACGCGTCCACCTGGCGTTAGGGCGAAATGTGTTCTAACGGCGTCGGACCTTCGGGAGTTTATTTGTGGGCTAGAAACCTGTTTCTTATACATGGTCGTCGCTGGCGTACAAGATTCAGGGCCGCCTGTCAGACTGCGACGGATTTTGACGCCTATTTTATGAATGTCGCCGGAGGCAGCGCTAATGTGGGTACGTCACCTACATAAACGCGTATGTCGAAGGAGGCCGACATGATTATCAGAGGAGAGGTGTTTTGGGGCTGGGCCGACCCGACCCTGCATCACCGCGATCACGTAGAGGCGCTGGATGACGGAACCGTGATCGATGTTCAGGCGAGGCTATCTCGAATAGGGGGCACGCAACTGTTCATCGGCGTTTACTCGTCTTCAGGCGCCAGGCTTCTTGAAGAGGCCTACGATGAACGTCCTGGAGAGTCGATGACCCGCGCTCTTGCATGGGGTGTGGGACGCGCCAGAAGGATTGCGATGGAGGGTGCGCCCAGGAAGATTGCAGCCAGGGCATGACCCTTGAGGTTAACCACGAAGCCCAGCTCCGTGCTGGGCTTTTTGCATCTGGCGACACTACGCCCCCCACAGTGCTCTCTCAAAGGGGGGAGACATGAAATACTGCGCGCATTGCTAGCCATGCCCGGCGTGGTTGGATGCTCTTCGCCGGATGCATTGAGCAAACCTGGCTAGGTCCGCTTTCCGAGCATCGACGATCCTTGCCTCACCGCAACCACTGGGCCTTGCCACCGATGTCCTGCATACCTCCCAACGCGATCTACGCCACGCGCTTCGAAGCGGTGCTCACCCATATCCAGGCCAATCTCGAAGGTGACCTGTCGGTGAATACCCTGAGCGAGATCGCGAACTTCTCGACCTTTCACTTCCATCGGCAGTTTACTGCGTACGTCGGCGTGCCCGTCGCGCGATACGTGCAGCTGATGCGACTGCGTCGGGCTGGGCAACGACTGGCGGGGGATGACAGCCATTCGGTACTGGACGCTGCGTTGGACGCCGGCTTCGAAAGCCCTGAGGCGTTCAGCCGTGCGTTTCGCCGGGCCTTTGGCATGTCGCCGAGCACCTTTCGCCAGGCGCCGAGCTGGCAGCTGTGGAATGCGGTATTTGCCATTCCTCATTTTTCCAGGAGTATCGTCATGCAAGTTCGGATCGTGGACTTTGTCGAGGTCAAGGTTGTAGCGCTGGAGCACCATGGTGCACCGGCATTGCTGGACCAGACGGTCGGGCGCTTCATCGATTGGCGCAAGCGCACGGGCCAGTCGCCGGTGGAGAGCAGTCGCACATTCGGCATCCCATACGGCAACCCCGACACCACGCCAGCGCAGGATTTTCGCTTTGCCATCTGTGGCGAGATCAATCAGCCGCTGGTGCCTAGTGACGAAGCGGTGCGAGAGCTCATCATCCCTGCCGGGCGTTGTGCGGTGGTGCGTCATGTCGGCTCGCCGCATGCCATTGGCGAGACTATCTATCCGGTCTATCGCGACTGGTTGCCGGGCAGTGGTGAGGAACTGCGCGACCATCCGCTGTTCTTCGAGTACCTGAGCGTCTATCCCCATACGCCGCTCGAGCAGTGGCAGACGGATATCTACATCCCCCTGCGCTGAGTGGCGCTGTTCAATAGGTAGCCGCAATCACCTGCGCCAGTTGCCGGTCGCTCATGAAAGGAGGGGCGGCGCTGGCGCGGTAATCCCGGCGCGCCTGCTCGAAGCGCACTCCGCGGATGGCGCCGTCCGAGCCGATGAAGGCGAGCGCATCGTCCTTGGCTGACTTCATCGAATCAGTGGCGTTCGAGGTGAGTGCCGTGGTGCCGGCCAGAACGATGGTCGGTGCCAGCGTGGTGATCATGAGCGCCGCCTCGAAAGGGTTGGCGTTTTCATTGGCTGCGGTCGTATGGCTGACGCTGGCCAGAAGGGCGATGCCAATGACGGTCCATGCGTTCATGTCTGCTGTTTCCGTTCTTTTACAGGTGCGGCGCTTCGAGTCCTCAGCGCTAATGCCTGCGCGTTACAGCAGCGCGCGACACTCGCTGTCGTGCTTCTGCCTGAATGGCCCGATGTCTTCCTGAGAGATTCGCCCCGGAATCTCTTTCGCCAGCACCACCATCTGCTGTGCAACGGCTTCCTGATTCTCTGGGTTGTAGCCTGCTTTTTCCAACAGTTGATAGAACGCGCGCGAGGCCTGCGGTCGGCTGATATCCGGCTGGTCGCCTGCCACCGACAGTATCTGGTAGTAGGCGGAGCATTCGATCAGCTTTTCATTGTCGGCATGGGCCTGAAGGGCGAAGGCGGCGGTGGAGCAAAGGGAAAGAAGCGGGAGAAGACGCATGAATCCATTCCGGCGGAGAGGGGCTGGGGCTGCGAACGTCGTGTTCGGCAGTATCGGTTCACGCTGATCGTACCCGAGATGCCTGGGAGGTGCACCTGATCCGCAGGAGTGTGGTGACGGTTTCATGAACCCTAAAAAGAAAACCCGCCACATGGGCGGGTTGAAGAACGTATCGAAGCCCGATCACTTTGCCCCGAAGAATGTCGGCATTTCGTGAAAGCCATGTCGTCAGACTGTTTCTGAATATGGCCGAGTTTGTGTCAGGCAAAAAAAGCCCGCCATGGCGGCGGGCAAGACGTTCTGAAGGGAGCAGCGCAAGATTAGGGCTTGCGGGGTTAAGCGAGTGTTAACCCTGTCCAATGGTTGACCGCGACATCCGATAAGCCTATACAGGCCCCCCAACACGGAGCTGCGCGATGCACGAAGAAGACGATCTCCCCGAACCTGAGCACGATCACTTGCTCGATCACGAATTTCTCTACGAGGACTTCGACCCTGAGGCCGATGCCCAGGGCGCCGAGGATGAGATCGAGGAAGACGAGGCGCTACAGGATGATCTCGACGATGACGAGCAAGACCATCCTGCCTGGCATGACCACCCTGACGACTGAGTCAGCGCCGGTCCAGTGAGAAGCGTCCGGCGCCTGTCACAGCCAATAGCAGCAGCCCGCCGATGATGCTCATGTTCTTGAAGAACTGGGTCATGTTGGCTGCGCGCGCAGGCTCGACCATGTTCCAGAACGGGTGACCGATCAGCGCTGTGCCGAGCACGAACAGGGCGAACAGCAACGCCAGCGGCCGTGTGTAGAAACCGAGTATCAGGAGGATGGCGACGAAGAACTCCATGATCACTGCGACCGCCGCCGCGACCGTGGGGGCAGGGGCGCCCAGGGAGGCGAGATAGCCCACGGTGCCTTCGAAGCCGGTCAGTTTGCTCCAGCCAGAGAGGACGAAGAGGATCATCAGGAGGATGCGCGCCAGAAGGATGATGGCATCGCGTTGACCGTCGAAGAGGGTGTAGCGCATGTCAGTGCTCCGGTGGACAGTGTCAGCATCCACTCTAGCAGCTGCGCAAGCCTTTGCTGCACGAACGAAAAAGGCGCCTGTTCAGGCGCCTTGGACGAGGAATATGGTGCGAGTGGTGGGACTCGAACCCACAAGGCTTGCGCCGACAGATTTTAAGTCTGCTGTGTATACCAATTCCACCACACTCGCACACTTGATCGGGTCACCGGGACCGGCACGCTTCAATGCTGAAGGGCAACACAATCAAGCGCGCTTTATAACCCATCGTTATAGGTGAGTCAACCGCACTGCCGGTTCAGGGGCGAATCAGCTGGGCAATTTCGCGCATGTCATCGGCGCTGTGGCGAAGGTCCTGCACCTGTTCGCCCATGGCGGTGGCATCGTCCTGATGCACCGAGTGGCGCAGAAAACGGGTATGGCCATCGAGTGCCTGGCACAGGTGATCGATCTGCCGGGCGGTGTGGCGTAGGTCGTCCTGCAGGCCCAGCAGACGGAAATTGATGGCCATATAGGTTCCATGACAAGTGGGGGGCTGGGGTACTATAGGGTAATCCCCGGCTTGCTGTCATTGCGCCATATATCCGACAGTGATGCCGTGCACTAAGCTCTTCTACAGTTCCTCTTGTCGTGCTCGTGGAGCCCGCATGGTTTCGACCGATCGTCCTGCCCCGCCGCTCATGACCGCCAATCGCTACGAACAGCTGGTGCAGGCGGTGGTGGATTACGCCATCTACATGCTCGATCCGACCGGCCACGTCGTGTCCTGGAACCCAGGGGCCGAGCGGATCAAGGGCTATTGTGCCGACGAGGTGATCGGTCGGCATTTCTCGTTGTTCTTCACGCCACAGGATTGCGCCGACGGCCGCCCGGCACGCCTGTTGCGCCAGGCGCTGGAACAGGGCGTGGCACAAGACGAAGGCTGGCGGGTGCGCAAGGACGGTACGCAATTCTGGGCTCTGGCGGCGCTGGACGTGGTGCGCGATGAGCATGGCGAAATCATTGGTCTGGCCAAGGTGACGCGCGATATCACGGATCGACGGGATTCGGCGTTGCAGCTCGACTCGATGCGGGTACAGCTGTTCCAGGCGCAGAAGCTCGAAGCACTGGGGCAACTGACCGGTGGTCTGGCCCATGACTTCAACAACCTGCTGACCATCATCCTCAGTTCGGCGCGCCTGGCGCGTGCCAGTGGCGATTCGCAGCGGATAGAGCGCCTGCTCGAGCATATCCTCGATGCCGGGGAACGTGGCGCGCAATTGACAGGCCAGCTGCTCAGCTTCGCTCGCCATCGGCAACTGGACATCAGCACAATCTCCCCTGAGGAGTTGGTTGCGTCCACCCGTAGCCTGGCGGAGCACGCCCTGCCTGATGGCATCGAGCTGAACGTGCGCGTGGCGCCGGAGTTGCCGGAAATCGAAGTGGATGCCGGACAGTTGCAGATGGTCCTGCTCAACTTGCTGTTCAATGCCCGTGATGCCATCAGCGGCAACGGGGCAATCGGCCTGGACGTGGCAGTCGTCGAACTGGCGGGTGAGGTGGAAGCGTTGCACGGGCGTTTCCTGCGTTTCGATGTGCAGGACAGCGGGCACGGGATCGATGCGCAGGTGCTGCCGCGGATATTCGAGCCTTTTTTCACCACCAAGGCCTTTGGTAAGGGAACCGGACTGGGGCTGAGTCAGGTCTATGGTTTTGCCAAGCAGAGCAATGGCGCGATCTGCGTTGCAAGTTCGGTCGGTGAGGGCACGTGCATGAGCCTTTACCTGCCGGTTTCATCGAATGTGCCTGAACCCTGAGACACGAGGTGCACAGTACGTCATGGTAGAAACACTCAAGCGACTGGCGACCGGTATCGAAGGTCTGGACGCGCTGCTCAAGGGCGGCCTGGTGGCAGGGGCTTCCTACATCGTCCAGGGGCCGCCCGGGGCGGGCAAGACCATCCTCGCCAACCAGTTGGCCTGCGGTCATGTGCGTGACGGTGGGCGGGTGCTGGTGGCGACGCTGCTCAGCGAATCGCATGAGCGTCTGTTCAAGTACCTCTCGACCCTGGAGTTCTTCGACCCGGCGCTGGTGGGTGACCAGATCCAGTTCGTCAGTGCCTTCGATACGCTGCAGGACGAAGGGCTGGAGGCTGTGGTGCGTCTGTTGCGCCAGGAGATCGCCAGGCAGCAGGCCAGCCTGTTGATCGTCGATGGCCTGCTCAATGCTCGGGCACGGGCCGAAACCAGTCTCGATACCAAGAAATTCGTCGCCGAACTGCAAGGGCACGCGGCCTTTGCCGGCTGCACGGTGCTGCTGCTGACCAGCGCCCGCCTCGATGAGGGCAGCCCAGAGCACACCATGGTCGATGGCGTCATCGAGTTGGGCGAACAGCTCGAGGGCAGCCGCGCCGTGCGTCACATACAGTTGCGCAAGACCCGAGGCAGCGGCGCGTTGTCTGGCGTTCATGAATGCCTGATCAACGAAGCGGGGCTGCAGGTCTATCCGCGCCTGGAGGCGTTGTACAGCCACCCGAGCAACCTGGGTTCTGACACCCTGGTGCGTATCACTACGGGTGTGAAAGCGTTGGACGAGATGCTTGATGGCGGCCTGGCCGAAGGGTCGGTGAGCCTGCTCATGGGGCCATCGGGAGCGGGCAAGTCATCCCTTGGGCTCGGCTTTCTTGCGGCGGCCACGCCTGAGGCGCCAGCGCTGCATTTTGGTTTCTACGAGCCGCCGGCGCGCCTGAGGTTGAAGGCGGCTTCGCTGGGCTACGATTTTGCCGAAATGGAACGCCAGGGTGCCTTGCGACTCAGTTGGCAGCCGACCACCGAGGGCCTTCTCGATCAGGTTGGGGCACGCTTGCTGGCGCAGGTGCAAGCCTTGGGGGCGCGGCGTGTAGTGATTGACAGCCTGGGCGCCTTCGGGCGACTCGCTTTCGATCAGGCGCGGCTCAATGGCTTCTTTCGGGCCCTGACCGGCGAGCTGCGGGCGCGGGGTGTCAGCGTGATGCTGACCTGGGAGATGCGCGACCTGTTCGGCTCGGAAATCACTTCACCGGCGCCGGACCTCTCGAGCATCGTCGACAACCTGTTCCTCATGCGTTTTGTCGAGCTGGACTCGCAGTTGCGGCGCGTGTTGTCGATTCTCAAGGTACGTGACAGCCACTATGATCCGGCACTCCACGAGCTGGCTATTGGCGCCGATGGCATTACCCTGCGCAATGCATTCGCGGGGGCCAGCGGTGTGCTGTCGGGAACGGCCGTACCCCAGGGGGACCGCTGACGGTACCGTGCAATGAACACCATCCTGATCGTCGATGACGAATACCTGATCGCCGACATCCTCGGATTCGCCCTGGAGGATGAGGGGTTTCTGGTAGAAAAGGCCAGCAACGGGCGCAAGGCGCTCGAGGCCCTGAGGGACAAGCGGGTGGACCTGGTGATCACCGACTACATGATGCCGGTGCTCAATGGCGAGGAGTTGGCGCGGGCGATCCGCGACGAACTGGAGCTGGTCGACCTGCCGGTCATTCTCATGAGTGGCGCGCAAGCCAGCCAAGGGCGCGACAGCCCGGGGTTGTTCGAGGCGGTGTTCGACAAGCCGTTCGACATGGACAGAATGATCGCCAAGGTACGCGAGCTGCTCCGTACCTGAAATGCAGGCGGTATCCCGCTGGGACGTGCCGGATTATCAAGCGCGTCCGTGCGGCTTGAGGCGAGGGTGGTCAGTGTTGGTCGTCGGCTTTCTCCGGGGCGGGGTTGCCGGCCTGAATGCGCTTGAAAATCTCTTCACGATGGACCTGGACATCCTTTGGCGCATCGATGCCGATCCTCACTTGCATCCCCTTGACGCCCAGAATGGTGACTTTGATGTCATCGTTGATGACGATGCTTTCGCCAACCTTGCGGGTGAGTATCAGCATTTAGTTCTCCTTGGTGATGTAGAAATCCGTTGGGCCATGTGCCGCAGCGGTGGGAGCCTGTCCCTCTTCCTTCTCATTAAAGACGCTTTCGGAAGATATTAATTCCTGAGCGGACAAAATCTGTTGGCGGTCTTCAGTTGCAGGTGCCGAAATCAACCGGGTCAGGTCAATCGGCGAAGGTGCTCGGTGGCAAGGATAGGGGGCTGGAGCGAATATGGGAAATTTCTCTGCTTTATGTTGTAAATAGCCCTGGTCAATGAAACTTCAGAGCGCTTCCAGTGCCTGCAGAAAACGTAGCAAGGCCACCTCTTCCTGTTCCAGGCCCTTGCGTGCCCGGGCTCGCGGAAGTTCGGCGAGACGGCCCAGGTGGAAGTGTTCGAGCAGCGCTGGATGGATGTAGCAGCGTCGGCACACCGCCGGCGTATTGCCAAGACGCGTGGCCACCTCGCGGACGATGGCCGCGACCTGGCGCCTGGCCTCGGCCTCCGGCTCCCAGGCCAGCGGGCGCAGCAGGCTCAGGGCCAAGGCGCTGCCGCCCCAGGTACGGTAGTCCTTGGCGGTGAAGTCGGCACCTGTCAGTTGCTGGAGGAACAGGTTGATGTCACTGGAGCCGATGCGATGGCGCTGGCCGTCCTCATCCAGGTACTGGAAGAGTTCCTGGCCAGGCAACTCCATGCAGCGCTTGAGCAGTTGCGCCAGGCGCCGGTCGCGCACGGTGATGCTGTGCTCGACGCCGCGTTTGCCGCGAAACTGGAAGCGAATGGTGCTGCCCCTGACCTCGACATGCCGGTTGTGCAGGGTGGTCAGTCCGTAGGACTGGTTGTCGCGCAGGTATTGACGGTTGCCGATGCGGATCAGGGTGTTGTCGAGCAGGCTGACCACCAGTGCCATGACCTTTTCCCGGTCCATCCCGGGGCGTGCCAGATGCTGGTCCAGGTGTTGGCGCAGCTTTGGCAACGCCTGCGCGAAGGCCAGCATGCGCCCGTACTTGTGCTCGTCGCGTAGCGTGCGCCACTCGGCGTGGTAGCGGTACTGCTTGCGCCCACGGGCGTCGCGACCGGTGGCTTGCAGGTGGCCCTGCGGGTCGAGGCAGATCCACACATCGGTGTAGGCGGGCGGGATGACCAGTGCGGCAATGCGTTCCAGCGTATTCGCGTCGCGCACCCGCGTGCCATCAGGGGTCAGGTAGATGAAGCGTCCGCGCCAAAGGCGTCGGCTCAGGCCAGGTTGGGTGTCGTCGACATAGTGCAGGGTGCGGGGCAGGGTGATCTCGGGCATGGCGCAGTCCATCGACCAGTTGTCTTATCGGTGGACAACGACAGCGCCTGAGTTGCTCAGGCCAACAGTGCCACCGACTTGATCTGCGCCCACAACGCCTGGCCTGGCTGCAGTCCGAGCTGGTCTGCCGAGTACCGGGTGATGCGCGCGAGCAAGGCGCTGCCGGCAGCGTCGAGGCTGACCAGCACGTGCGCCGGGTTGTCGGCCGGGCGGCATTCGCGCACGGTCACCGGCAAGCGGTTGAGGATGCTCGAGGTGCCGTCGTGGGTGAGGGTGAGGCTGACGTCGCGGGCCTGGACCTTGAGGCGCAGGGTGCTGCCGACATGCAGGGCGGGATGGGCGATGCGCAGCAGCGCACCGTCGCTGCCCGGCAGGCGCAGGTCGAACAGTTCGTAGTCGGGCTGGTGGCCGATCACCACACCTTCAAGCACCACGCCCGCTTCCTCGCTCTGCGCCAGCGAGAGGTCGAGGCGCGCAAGCGTCTGGCCGATCGGACCGCTGGCCATGACCTTGCCCTGCTCCAGCAGCACCAGGTGATCGGCCAGGCGTGCGACCTCGTCCTGGGAGTGGCTGACGTACACCACGGGGATGTCGAGTTCGTCGTGCAGGCGTTCGAGGTAGGGCAGAATCTCGCGCTTGCGCGGGCCGTCGAGGGCGGCCAGGGGCTCGTCCATCAGCAGCAGCCGGGGGCTGCTGAGCAGGGCGCGGGCGATGCCGACACGCTGCGCTTCGCCGCCGGAGAGAGTGATGGGCTTGCGTTCGAGCAGGTGCCCGATCCCCAGCAACTGGCAGGCTTGGTCCAGTCCGACCTTGCGTTCGCTGGCCGAGACCCGTCGCCAGCCGAATTCCAGGTTACCGCGCACCGAGAGGTGCGCAAACAGGCTGGACTCCTGGAACACATAGCCTACCGGGCGTCGATGCGGGGCGAGGAAGGAGCCATTAAGACTGTCTTCCCACACCTCGCCGTTGATCTCGATGTAGGCCTCGCTGGCGCGTTCCAGGCCGGCCAGGCAGCGCAGGCAGGAGGTCTTGCCTGAGCCCGAATGGCCGAACAGTGCGCTGATCCCGCGGCCCGGCAGGTCGAGGTCGACGTCCAGGGTGAAGTCGTCGCGTGCCAGTTTCAGGCGCGCGTGCATGCGTGAACTCATCTCAGCTCCAGCCAGCCTTGCCACGGCGGCCAGCATAGAGCATCAGCAGCACCAGGAAGGAGAACACCAGCATCGCACCGGCCAGCCAGTGCGCTTGCGAATAGGCCATGGCTTCGACGTGATCGAAGATCTGTACCGAAACCACGCGGGTCTTGTCGGGAATGTTGCCACCGATCATCAGCACTACACCGAACTCGCCGACGGTGTGGGCGAAGCCGAGGATGCTGGCAGTGATGAAGCCGGGCCGGGCCAGTGGCAGCACCACGTGGATGAAGGTATCCCAAGGGCTGGCCCGCAGCGTTGCGGCCACTTCCAGCGGGCGCTGGCCGATGGCGCTGAAGGCGTTCTGCAGTGGCTGGACCACGAAGGGCATCGAGTACACCACCGAGCCGATCACCAGCCCGGTAAAGCTGAACACCACGGTGCCCAGCCCCAGCGCCTGCGTGGCCTGACCAAGCCAGCCGTGGGGGCCGAGCGCGATCAGCAAGTAGAAACCGATCACTGTCGGTGGCAGCACCAGGGGCAGTGCCACGACTGCCCCGACGGGCCCGCGCAGCCATGAGCGGGTGCGGGCCAGCCACCAGGCAATGGGCGTGCCCACCACCAGCAGGATCAGTGTGGTCAGGCTGGCCAGTTTGACGGTCAGCCATATTGCCCCCAGGTCACTGGCGTCGAGTGGCATCAGATTTCATAGCCGTACGACTTGATCACCGCAGCGGCTTTCGGGCCCTTGAGGTACTCGACCAAGGCCTTGGCCGCCGGATTGTCCTTGCCCTTGTTGAGAATGACGGCGTCCTGGCGGATCGGCTCGTGCAGGCTGGACGGGACGATCCACGCGGAACCGTTCTCGACCTTGCCATCCTTGTAGATCTGCGACAGGGCGACGAAACCAAGCTCGGCGTTGCCGGTGGAGACGAACTGGAAGGCCTGGGTGATGTTCTGGCCTTCGACGATCTTGCCCTTGGTGGCGTCAGTCAGCTTGAGCTTGTCCAGCACCTGGGTGGCGGCCAGGCCATAGGGGGCGGCCTTGGGGTTGGCGATGGACAGGTGCTTGAAGTCGTTCTTCTTCAGTACTTCACCCTTGTCGTCGACATAACCGGGCTTGGCGGACCACAGGGCGAGGGTACCGATGGCGTAGGTGAAGCGCGAGCCTTCGACGATTTCCTTTTCCTGCTCAAGCTTGGCAGGCGTGCTGTCGTCGGCGGCGAGGAACACTTCGAACGGCGCGCCGTTCTTGATCTGTACGTAGAACTGTCCAGTGGCGCCAAAGGCTGCAACCAACTTGTGCCCGGTGTCTTTCTCGAAGTCCTTGGCGATCGCCTGGATCGGCGCGGTAAAGTTGGCCGCCACGGCGACCTGAACTTCATCGGCCCAGGCGCTGTTGAGTGAAATCAGGCTGGGCAGGGCGGTGGCGGCCAGGTGGGACAGGCGAATACGCATGAAGACGACTCCTCGGAGGCTTATCGTTATATTGCGAAATATATAGCGATAAGTCGTTCGCCGGGAAGAGGTGAAATCATGGCAGGGTGCTATCGACGCGCCAAGCCTGTTTCAACGATGCAGGCGTACAGGGCGGCGAGCGCGCCCTGAGCGGTGTAGCTGTTGGGTTACAGCGCCTTGCTGACCTGAATGTCGCTGATTTTCTCGGCGTCTTCGCCATGGATCTTGCGCAACGCCTCCAGGGCTTGCTCCTGAGAGGCATCGGGCATCACGGCAAAGTCCCAGCGGCGTTGGCCATCGAGCTTGTACTTGATCACGTATTTGAGGTTCTGGGTCATGGCAGGGCTTATCCGAGTTTCGACGACGAGCGACGGATGATCTTGATCTTGTGGGTGAAGCTTGGCTTGCGCGTCACCGAGATCGGGCGGGTGGTCACGGTATCGAGCGTGATGTTCCAGAAGCCGGTGCTGGGGACGGTGATCTTCGCCGGGAAGCGCTCGAACAGACCGCCGTGGTAGGTGTGGCGGCCGCCGTTCTTGAAACTGCGGAAGTTGGCGTCGTTCATCAGGCGGATGTTGCAGCGCTGAGAGCACTCGATAACGACGATGTCATCCTCGTTGAGGTGCTCGCGCTGGTGGACGAATTTCATGTGGGGCTCCGCGAGGTTGGAATTCTGCAAACGCCCAAGATACCACGATGTCAGGGTACACTGGCGGGCTGGACGGCCGGGCCAGGGAGAAATCTGCCAAAGCAGGGAGCAAAACCGCCCGGACGTTGTCGAACGATTTCTTTGATTGGCAGAGGTGCAACGGATGAAGTGGGTGATGGCGGCGGTGACGCTGGTACTGGGTGGTTGCGTCAGCGTCTCGGAACTGGAGCAGTCGCGAGAGACGCTGGACGTAATCTCCGGCAAGACGCCGCGTGCGTATGCCGATTGCGTCAAGCAGAAGCTGGCCGACAGCCGTGATCCGCTGGTGGAAGAGTCACGTGGTGAAGGTCTGCGTCTGATCGTGCCGCAGAAGCTCAGTGCCGGTGTCGGCCCGGCAGCCCTCGTCGATATCGACAAGCGTGGCAGCGGTAGCGCCATCAAGCTGCATGAACGGTTGAACAACTTCCCCCTGCGCCTGGGTGATGTGCGCAGCGCAGCCACCCAGTGCATCTCCGGTTCTTGATCCAGCGCAAGCAATACCTCGTTAGGCGGGCAATCAAGGCCTTGTGACTTGTAGGGACATTGTTCCGGTTTACCTATCCGGACTAGTATCCATTTCCTTATGTCTTTTAAGACTAAGCTTATAACAAGGAAATGGAGTGTCCCTGATGAACCCGATGAGTCGCGTCATGATCGGCAGCCTGCTGATCCTGGCCTGGCCCGCGGCGCATGCCGTCGATGGCCAGAAAATCTTCACCCAGGGCGGGCAGAATCCTGCCGCAATGGCCTGTCTTGGTTGCCACGGCCCGGACGGCAAGGGTATCGCCGCCGCCGGTTTTCCCCGCCTGTCCGGCTTGTCTGCCGGGTATCTGAGCAAGCAACTCGATGACTTTCGTTCGGGCAGCCGCAAGCAGCCGGTCATGGAGCCGCTGGCCAAGGCGCTGAGCGACGAGGAAATTCGTGCGGTCAGCGCTTGGCTGTCCACTCAGCCTTCCGACCCGGTTACGGGGGCGCGCCGTCAGCAAATAGCCAGCAATCCCACCGAGCGCCTGGCCTTGTATGGCGACTGGAATCGGGAGATTCCTGGTTGTGTGCAGTGTCATGGCCCAGGTGGTGCGGGAGTTGGCGAGCACTTTCCACCGCTGGCCGGACAGCCGGCGGCTTATCTGGTTGCACAGCTCAATGCCTGGCGCGACGGCAGCAGGCGCAATGACCCCAACCAACTGTTGGTCGGTGTGGCCAAGGCCATGACCGATGCCGAGGTGACGGCAATCGCCGACTACTTCGCCCACGCCGCCCACCAGGAGGTCGCGCCATGAAAGCCCTGATCGCAGTATTGTGGCTCAGCGCAGGCGTCACCCAGGCGGCGGAGATCGCCATGTCAGACCAGTCGCAGCTCAAGGTGCCCGGCAGCCAGGCCAAGCCGGTATTCGTGCCGCTCGCAGAAAGCGAGTTGCCGGACAACGCGTTCGGCCAGATGGTCCGCCAGGGGCATGCGTTGTTCGTCGATACCCGCCGCTTGATGCCTGAGGCTGTCGGCAATGGCATGAACTGCAGCAACTGCCACCTCGACCAGGGTCGCATGGCTCACTCCGCGCCGCTGTAGGGCGCTTATCCGATGTATCCCGCCTATCGCAAGAAAAACGACAAGGTCAACACTTACGCCGAACGTATCCAGGGCTGTTTCCAGTTCAGCATGAACGGCAAGCCGCCGGCCGCCGACAGCCCGCAGATGACCGCGCTCAGCGTCTATAGCTACTGGCTGGCGACCGGCACCCGCACGGGAGTGGAAACGCCCGGTCGTGGTTATCCGGAGGTGCCGCAACCCAAGGACGGCTATGACTTCAAGCGCGGCGAACAGGTGTACAGCGAGCAATGTGCGATCTGCCACGGTGGCAAGGGCGAGGGGCAGAAGGTCGCGGGTGAATACGTCATGCCGCCGTTGTGGGGACGTGATGCCTACAACTGGGGGGCCGGGATGCACCGGATCAACACCGCCGCGTCCTTCATCAAGCACAACATGCCGCTGGGCAAGCCGGGCAGCCTGAGTGACCAGCAGGCGTGGGACGTCGCGGCATGGATCAATCGCCATGAGCGCCCGCAGGATCCGCGTCTGGTGGAGGGCTCCATCGAGAAGACCCGGGTGAAGTTTCATGCCAACGACGGCGTCAACCTGTATGGGCAAAAGGTCGAGGGTGTATTGATCGGGCAGGGCACGGGCGGCTGAACACCGCGCACCTGTCATATTCCCGCCGTGCCGCTGTCACTGCCCTGCAATCGCCTGCAGGTTGCAATGTCGCATCTTCCTGAAGGAGTGCGGCCATGGAACTCTGTGTGATCGGGGCGGGGTATGTGGGGCTGGTCACGGCGGCCTGTTTTGCGCAAATGGGCAATCGCGTGGTCTGTCTGGAGCATGATCGCGCGCGCCTGGCCCAGTTGCGTCAGGGGCAGTGCCCGATCTACGAGCCCGGGCTTGCTACGCTCGTGCAGGAGGGCCTGCACAGTGGCCTGTTGAGTTTCACCGAGCACTGGGATCATGCGGTGGCGCGGGTCGATGTGGTGTTCATCGCCGTGGGCACGCCCAGCCATGAAGACGGCTCGGCGGACCTGCAGCACGTGCTGGCGGTGGCCGACAGCCTTGGGCGGCACCTGCTGCGCCCATGCCTGGTGGTGAACAAGTCGACCGTGCCGGTGGGAACGGCCGAACGGGTCGCGCGCCAGGTCAACAGTGGCCTGCGCGAGCGAGGGGCCAGTTTCACGGTGTCGGTGGCGAGCAATCCGGAGTTTCTCAAGGAGGGCAGCGCCGTCGAGGACTTCATGCGTCCCCAGCGCATCATCATCGGCACCGACAGTGATGCCGCCATTCAATGCTTGCAGCGCCTGTACGCGCCCTTTGTGCGTAATCGGGAGCGCGTGCTGGTCATGAGCCCGCGTGCCGCCGAATTCAGCAAGTATGCTGCCAACGCCTTCCTGGCCACCAAGATTTCCTTCGTCAACGAACTGGCGGGCCTGTGTGCCGAGCTGGATGTGGATATCGAGCAGGTACGTCGCGGGATCGGCAGCGACCGGCGCATCGGCAGCGATTTCATCTACGCGGGCTGCGGCTATGGCGGTTCATGCTTTCCAAAGGATGTGCGTGCGCTGATCCATACGGCCGAGCAGCACGGCTACCAGCCGGCGATCCTGCGTGCGGTCCAGGCGCGCAACGCGCAGCAGAAGACCTTGTTGTTCCAGGCGCTGCAGCAGTACTTCGGCAGCAGCTTGCGCGGGCGCAATGTGGCGTTGTGGGGCTTGGCGTTCAAGCCTGGCACCGATGACCTGCGCGAAGCACCCAGCCTGGTGCTGCTCGACGCCCTGCTGGCAGCCGGGGCACGGGTCCGGGCCTGTGACCCGGCCGCGCTGGCAGGGGCGGCGGCGGCTTATCCGCAGGCGCTGGCCAGTGGTCAATTGCAGTTGGGCGATGATCCCTATGCTTGCGTGGAGGGCGCGGATGCACTGGTTCTGGTGACCGAATGGAAGCAGTTCCGCCAGCCAGATTTTCGTCGGATCAGGGGCCTGATGCGTATGCCGGTACTGTTCGACGGGCGTAATATTTACGATCCGTCGGAACTATCTACACTGGGTTATCTCTATCATGGCATCGGTCGGCCACAGGTGGGGCATTGTAAGGTGACTGCCGCCTGATTAGACTGCGCCGAATACCACAGGCCCAGCCCTTGTTTAAGGATGTATATGATCAAAAAATGCTTGTTCCCGGCAGCCGGTTACGGCACCCGCTTCCTGCCCGCTACCAAAGCCATGCCCAAGGAAATGCTGCCGGTGGTGAACAAGCCACTGATCCAGTATGGCGTTGAAGAGGCCTTGGACGCCGGTCTGAACGAGATCTCCATCGTCACCGGGCGCGGCAAGCGCGCGCTGGAAGACCATTTCGACATCAGCTATGAGCTGGAAAATCAGATCAAGGGCACCGACAAGGAAAAATACCTGGTCGGTATCCGTCGTCTGCTCGACGAGTGCTCGTTCTCCTACACCCGCCAGACCGAAATGAAGGGCCTGGGCCACGCCATCCTCACCGGTCGTCCTCTGATCGGCGATGAGCCGTTCGCCGTGGTCCTGGCGGACGACCTGTGCGTCAACCCTGAAGGTGACGGTGTACTGACGCAGATGGTCAAGCTGTACAACCAGTTCCGCTGCTCGATCGTCGCCATCCAGGAAGTCGATCCGCAGGAAACCAACAAGTACGGCGTGATTGCTGGCGACATGATCCGCGACGACATCTTCCGCGTGACCAACATGGTCGAGAAGCCCAAGCCTGAAGATGCGCCATCGAACCTGGCGATCATTGGCCGCTACATCCTGACCCCGGATATCTTCGATATCATCGCCAACACCGAGCCGGGCAAGGGTGGGGAGATCCAGATCACCGACGCGCTGATGCAGCAGGCACAGAACGGCTGTGTCATCGCGTACAAGTTCAAGGGCAAGCGTTTCGACTGCGGCGGCGCCGAAGGCTATATCGACGCCACCAACTTCTGCTTCGAGAACTACTACAAGACTGGCAAGGCCTACTGAGTCCGAGCCTGCGCTGCAGCGCCATTTTCTTGTTGTCTGGCGCTTGCAGCGCGTCACGAAAAGAGCCACCCTCGGGTGGCTTTTTTTGTGGAGTCTGGAAAGTGGCCTACGATTTTGATCTGTTCGTGATTGGTGCCGGTTCCGGCGGTGTGCGTGCGGCGCGCTTCGCAGCGGGTTTCGGCGCGAAGGTGGCGGTAGCCGAGAGTCGCTACCTGGGGGGCACCTGTGTCAACGTCGGCTGTGTGCCGAAGAAGTTGCTGGTGTACGGTGCACATGTCAGCGATGAACTGGAGCAGGCGGCCGGTTACGGCTGGACTCTCGAAGAAGGTCATTTCGACTGGGGCACCCTGATCGCCAACAAGAACCGTGAGATCGAGCGTCTCAACGGCATCTACCGCAACCTGCTGGTCAACAGCGGCGTTACCTTGCTGCAAGGCCATGCACGCATGACCGGTGCCCATGAGGTGGAGGTCGAAGGTCAGCGCTACAGCGCGGCGAACATCCTCATCGCCACAGGCGGCTGGCCACAGGTGCCTGACATCCCGGGCAAGGAATTGGCGATCACCTCGAACGAGGCGTTCTACCTCAAGCAGCTGCCACGCCGGGTGCTGGTGGTGGGTGGAGGCTACATCGCCGTCGAGTTCGCCGGCATCTTCCAGGGCCTGGGCGCCGACACCACCTTGCTTTACCGCGGTGACCTGTTTCTGCGCGGCTTCGATGGGTCAGTGCGCAAGCACCTGAAGGAAGAGCTGGAAAAACGCGGCCTGGACCTGCAGTTCAATGCTGATATCCAGCGCATCGACCAACAGGCCGATGGCAGTCTGAAGGCTACCCTGAAGGATGGTCGGGAGCTTGTGGCCGACTGTGTGTTCTACGCCACCGGTCGCCGTCCGATGCTCGACAATCTGGGGCTGGAAAATACCGGTGTGGAGCTTGATGAGCGCGGTTATATCCGGGTCGACGACCTGTACCGTACCACCGAACCTTCGGTGTTCGCCCTGGGGGATGTGATCGGTCGGGTGCAGCTTACTCCGGTCGCCCTTGCCGAAGGCATGGCGGTGGCCCGTCATCTGTTCAAGCCTGATCAGTATCGTGCGGTGGACTACCAGAACATTCCAACGGCGGTGTTCAGCCAGCCACCGATCGGGACCGTGGGCCTGACCGAGGAGCAAGCGCTGGCAGCCGGGCACAAGGTGCAGGTTTTCGAGAGCCGCTTCCGCGCCATGAAGCTGACGCTGACCGACCTGCAGGAAAAGACCCTGATGAAGCTGGTGGTCGACGCCGAGACCGACAAGGTCCTGGGTTGCCATATGGTCGGGCCGGACGCGGGCGAGATCATCCAGGGGCTGGGCATTGCGCTCAAGGCTGGCGCCACCAAGCAGCAATTCGACGAAACCATTGGTGTACACCCCACAGCGGCCGAAGAGTTCGTCACGATGCGCACCGCAACGCGCTGACACTCAGGCAGCACCGGCATCTGCTGGGTTTGGCATTGCCTAGCCCGGCGATGTTTCATTCAAAATTAGGAATCAAATCCTACGCTTGTGATACCTGAATCCGGTATTTGATCCTTTATTTCCGACAGTGTCGCAGTACCCCCCGTGACAATACTGTGGCCGTGCCGTTCTACGGCACCGGTCAGGCATGTGCCTGACCGCTGGTTTGAAGGAAGAAGAATATGAGCAAAACTTCTAAGGTTGTGTTCGGGCTCTGTGGCTCGTTGCTGATGGCGGGTGTCGCCCACGCCGACCACGGTGAAATCACGTTCCAGGGACGTGTACTGGCGCCGACCTGCGTCGTCAATGGTGGCGATGGCAATCTGCCCGTCACTCTGCCGGATGTCAATGCTTCGAGATTGGTTCGCCCTGGTGACGTAGCGGGTGAAACTCCGTTCCAGCTGCACCTGAGCAACTGCACCCATGTAGGCAGCGTTTCGACCTTCTTCGAGCCAGGTCCAAGCATAGGTGATGCCGGGCGCCTGATCGTCGATGAGGGTGGCAGCCGCAATGTCGAGCTGGAACTGCTCAACAGTGCCAAGAGGCCCATCAACCTGGCGGCAGCCAAGGGTTCCCAGAACTCCCAGACCGTAACCATCGTCGACGGTAACGCCACGCTGCGCTACTACGCTCAGTACTACTCGACTGGGAACACCACCCCAGGCCTCGTCAGCTCCAAAGTCCGCTACTCGCTGGACTACCTCTAAGCCGTTATGAAAAGCCGCCCTGTACAGGGCGGTTCCTTTTCCTTTCGAGTAAAACGTCATGAAGCTTTCACTGAGCACCTTGGGGTGCGCAGCGCTGCTGGCTGCGTGTTTCGTGTGCGCGCCGGCAAGTGCCAGCGTGGTGATTGCCACCACGCGAGTTATCTATCCCGCCGAGAGTCCCGAAGTCACTGTCAGGTTGAGCAACGAGGGGCGTCATCCGTCGTTGGTACAGGTCTGGGTCGACGAGGGAGGCCCAGAGGACCCAGAGGGCGAGCTGCAAGGGCCGTTCAGCCTGACACCACCACTGTTTCGACTCGATCCGGGCAAGCGTCAGAGCCTGAGGTTGTTCCACGACGGACGCCGCATGCCTGAGGATCGGGAGAGCCTCTACTGGTTGAATGTGCTGGACGTTCCCCCAAAGGGTGGTGGCGGTAACAGCCTGCAGATCTCCCTGCGCACCCGAATCAAACTGTTCTATCGGCCACAAGGGTTGTCAGGCAAGGCTGAACAAGCCCATGCACAGGTGACCTGGCGACTGGTCAAGGACGCGCAAGACTGGGCTTTGCAGGCTGACAATCCTACCCAGTACCACGTCAACCTGGCCGTGCTCGAAGTTGCCCGCCCGGACTCGACCTTGGCGGCGGAGGTTGGGCACATTCCACCTCGTGACAGCGCGCGTTTCGCTTTGCAAGCGGCACCATCGGGGTTGGGGCCGGTTTCCGAAGTGCGCTATCAATATCTGGACGACTATGGCGCCTTGCAGAAGGCCACTTCCGTCGTGCAACCCTTCAATGGTCCGTTAGTCCCATGATCGCTGTTCGATGGTGGTGGGTTGCATTGGGGATGGCCGGTGCACACGCCGAACTCGTCAGTGCCGTGGAGTTCGACCCAGGGTTGCTGCGTCAAGGAAGCACGGTCGATCTGGGGCGTTATCAAGTCATCGACGCTGTCCCTGAAGGCAACTATACCCTGGACGTCGTTCTCAACCAGCAATGGGTAGGACGCCGTGCGGTTTCCTTGCGCACCTTTGGCACGTCCGGCCAGGCTGTACCCTGTTACGACTCGTCGTTACTCGAAGGGTTGGGGTTGAACATGGAGGGGCTGGCGAAGGACGTGCGTGAGCGACTGGCCGAGCCCGGCAGTTGCCTGAGCTTGGCGCAGTTGCAGATGACTGCCAGCGAAAACCTGGATTTCGGCGCTTTGCAACTGCACCTGGAGATTGCCCAGTCTGCCTTGCGTCGCCAGCCTCAGGATCATTTGCCGCCGCAAACCTGGGATTCGGGTGTCACCGCGGGTTTTGTCGATTACCGACTGAATGCCTATGAATACCAAGACCTCCGGCGAGGCGGCCAGCGTCGGCAAGGGTTTCTGGGCGTGCGCGCCGGTTTGAACACCGGGCAATGGTATTGGCGCCACGAAGGCAGCGCGCAGATAAGTGATGAGCGGGCGGTTCGCTATCAGGCCGGCGCGACGTCGGTGCGGCGGGACCTGCCTTCATGGGCGGCCCAGCTTACCCTGGGTGATGGGCATGCAACTGGCGATGTCTTCGACAGCAGCGCTTTTCGCGGGGTACAGCTGTCCACCGATGAGCGCATGTTGCCCAGGTCCCAGCGCGGTTTCGCACCGGTGGTCAGAGGTGTCGCCAACAGCACTGCGTTGTTGAGCATTCGCCAGCGAGGGGCGCTGCTGCATGAGTCGACGGTGCCGCCGGGGCCGTTCGAGATCGACGACCTGTATGCCAGCGGGCTCAATGATGATCTGGAGGTCACCCTGGAGGAGGCCGACGGCAGCGTACGTCGCTTTACCTTGCCCTATCAAGCCGCACCACTGGCCTTACGAGAAGGGGCGAGTCGCTTTGACCTCAGTGCAGGGGTGTGGCGCGACGACCTTGGTCGTCCTGGCCCAGGCCATGTGCAAGGCAGCTGGCAACAAGGGTTGGACAACACCTTCAGCGTGCATGGAGGCGTCTGGCTGGCAGAGGACTATCTGGCCAGCGCCATGGGTGGCGCGATCAACAGCCGCTTCGGCGCCTTTGGAGTGACCGGATATCATGCCCAGGCATCGCTTGGCCAGGGCCGCTCCGCGCAGGGGCAGGCGCTGCGCTTCAGTTGGCGCCAGCGGGTGGAAACGACGGGCACCGACCTGAGTGCCAGCCTTACCCATCGTAACGACGCTGACTACTACAGCTTTGACGAGTTCGCCCGCATCAGTCAGCAAACTCAGCGCATCAATCCGCGTTCGCCTCAGCGCTGGCGGGCGGCGATGGCACTTCAGCAGCGGCTGCCCGGGACCGGTCGTCTTAGCCTTAGGGCCAGCGCTGGCGAGCAGTGGGGATCTGCGGTGGGCAACCGTGAGTACAACGTGGGGTACTACAACAATCTGCGCTCGCTTTCCTACGGCGTAACACTTGGGCGCGAGTATCGTGGCAACGGACAGGCAGTGAGCACTTTGACACTGACGGCCAGCCTGCCGTTGGGGGTACAGCGTCGCGGTTCGCTGAGCACCAGCATGAACCGCGACTCCGAAGGCAGGGCAACGACGAATGTGCGCTGGAGCGCAACGGCCGGCGAGGATGGGCAGTGGGGTTATGGCCTGTCCAGTGTGTACCAGGAGGGAGTGCAAGGTGGCGCAGGGTTTGACGCGAACCTGGTGCATCGCAGCTCGAGTGGGGAGCTGAGCGGGGCTGTGGCCCAACGCCAGGAGTCCCGTCAGTTTGCAATCGGCGCGCGCGGCTCGGTGGTCGGTCATCCGGGGGGCGTGCTGTTGGCGCAACCGTTGGGCGAGAGTTTCGCCATCGTTCATGCCCCCTTCGCCGAAGCGGCGCGTATTCAGCAGCACCCGAGTGTACGGTTGAATGCCAAGGGCTTTGCGGTCGTCCCCTCGTTGAGCCCCTACAGCGTGAATACCGTCGACATCGACCCCAAGGGCATGTCGCAGGATGTGGAGCTGCAGATCAGCGGTCAGTCGGTGGTGCCCCGGGCCGGTGCGGCGACGCTGTTGCACTATCCGACGCGCAGCGGAAAGCTGCTGTTAATCGAGGCTCGAGGCGGTCAAGGGCAGACGCTGCCCTTCGGTGCCCAGATATTCGATGTTCAGGGAGAGGAAGTGGGCATGGTCGGGCAGGGCAGCCGCCTGCATCTTCGCTCAGCCGCTGGCCAGGGGCGGGTGAAGGTCTCCTGGGGCACGCGTGCCGATACATCGTGCTGGCTGGATTATGCAGATGGAGCCGCGTCAGCTTGTGTCGCCTCGCAGGACGAAGAAGCATAGGAATGAAAAAATCTATCGGCTGCGCAGCTTATAGCCAAAACCAATCACCAACATGAGGTTTACCAATGAGCCATTGTCGAGGTCATTGGATAGGATTACTCCATCGAAAGTTACCCACCCCAAGTTAACTAACCCTCGAAGGAGCGTTTCTGATGCCAATCATCAACAGCCAGGTCAAACCGTTCAACGCCACTGCCTACCACAAAGGCGAGTTCGTTCAGGTAAGCGAAGCCGACCTGAAAGGCAAATGGTCCGTCGTGTTCTTCTACCCGGCCGACTTCACTTTCGTCTGCCCGACCGAACTGGGTGACCTCGCTGACAACTACGCCGAGTTCCAGAAGCTGGGCGTCGAAATCTACGGCGTGTCCACCGACACCCACTTCACCCACAAAGCCTGGCACGACACTTCGGACACCATCGGCAAGATCCAATACCCGCTGATCGGTGACCCGACCCACGTCATCTCGCGCAACTTCGACGTGCTGATCGAGGAAGCCGGTCTGGCTGATCGCGGCACCTTCGTGATCAACCCGGAAGGTCAGATCAAGATCGTCGAACTGAACGACGGTGGCGTAGGCCGCGATGCCGCCGAGCTGCTGCGCAAGGTCAAGGCTGCCCAGTACGTTGCCGCTCACCCAGGCGAAGTTTGCCCGGCCAAGTGGAAAGAAGGCGAGGCCACTCTGGCGCCATCGCTGGACCTGGTCGGCAAGATCTAAGGTCATGCATCAATCGCGGGCGGTGAGCAGCCGCCAAAGCTGAAGTACTCACTGCCCCGTCAAACGCCCGGGCGACCTCGCCTGGGCGTTTTTGTATCCGAGTTTTAAAAAAGGAATCGCCCCGTATGTTGGACGCCACGCTTAAATCGCAACTGAAAACCTACCTGGAGCGGGTCACCCAGCCGATCGAGATCGTTGCTTCTCTCGACGACGGCGCGAAGTCCCGTGAAATGCACGACCTGCTGGTTGAAATCGCCGGCCTGTCGAGCCTCATTACCCTGCGCGAGGACGGCAGCGATACCCGTCGCCCCTCGTTCTCGCTCAACCGTCCCGGGGGCGATATCAGCCTGCGTTTCGCCGGCATCCCCATGGGCCATGAATTTACCTCCCTGGTACTGGCGTTGCTGCAGGTCGGTGGCCACCCCTCCAAGGCCAGCGCCGAAGTGATCGAGCAGATCCAGGCCCTGGAAGGCGAGTTCAGCTTCGAGACTTACTTCTCGCTGTCTTGCCAGAACTGTCCCGACGTGGTCCAGGCCCTGAACCTGATGGCGGTGCTCAACCCCAATATTCGTCACGTCGCCATCGATGGTGCGCTGTTCCAGGATGAAGTCGAATCGCGCAAGATCATGGCGGTACCGAGCATCTACCTGAACGGTGAAGTGTTCGGCCAGGGCCGCATGGGCCTGGAAGAGATTCTCGGCAAGATCGACACCAGTGCCGGCAGCCGCCAGGCGGAAAAGATCAATGCCAAGGACGCTTTCGACGTGCTGGTGGTCGGCGGTGGTCCTGCTGGCGCTGCCGCGGCCATCTACGCTGCGCGCAAAGGCATTCGTACCGGTGTTGCCGCTGAGCGTTTTGGCGGCCAGGTGCTTGATACCCTGGCGATCGAGAACTTCATCTCCGTGCAGGAGACCGAAGGGCCGAAGCTGGCCAGTGCGCTTGAAGAGCACGTCAAGCAGTACGACGTCGACATCATGAATCTGCAGCGCGGTGAAGCGTTGATCCCGGCCACCGAGGGCGGCTTGCATGAAGTACGCCTGGCCAGCGGTGCATCGCTCAAGGCCAAGACCGTGATCCTCGCCACCGGTGCCCGCTGGCGCGAGATGAATGTCCCCGGTGAGCAGGAGTACCGCGCCCGTGGTGTGGCCTACTGCCCGCACTGTGATGGCCCACTGTTCAAGGGCAAGCGCGTGGCGGTGATCGGTGGTGGCAACTCTGGCGTGGAAGCGGCCATCGACCTGGCCGGTATCGTCGCTCAGGTGACGCTGATCGAGTTCGACAGCCAGTTGCGTGCCGATGCGGTGCTGCAGCGCAAGCTGCACAGCCTGCCGAACGTCAAGGTGATCACCAGCGCCCTGACCAAGGAAGTGCTGGGTAATGGCGAGAAGGTTACCGGTCTGCGCTACGAGGACCGGACCAGCAACGAGATCCATGAGCTGGCGCTCGAAGGTATCTTCGTGCAGATCGGCCTGCTGCCGAACACTGATTGGCTCAAGGGCACAGTCGAGCTGTCGCCGCGTGGCGAGATCATCGTCGACGCCAAGGGCCAGACCAGCATCCCTGGTGTGTTCGCGGCCGGTGACGTGACCACGGTGCCATACAAGCAGATCGTCATCGCCGTGGGCGAGGGCGCCAAAGCTTCGCTGGCGGCCTTCGATCACCTGATCCGGACATCGGCGCCGGCGTAAGTCAGCGCGCGCCTCATCGCGGGACAAGTCGGGGCGCCGAACCGCCGCTCCCACCGGTGTAGCGCACAGCTTTTGAAGCTGTTACCGGTGGGAGCGGCGGTTCGGCGCCCCGACTTGTCCCGCGATGAGGCCCGCAGAAACAAAGCATTCTCTGAGGGTGTCTATGCTTGAAGAAGACGCTCTCAGGAATCGCGCCATGACCCCGATCAGTCGAGAACCCTGGTGGTTGGTGCCACCCAAGCCTGGCCAACAGGAGCAGGATCTGCACTGGGGCTACCTGGAAATCTACCCCGACGGTCGTACCGTGTTCGTCGACCAGCGCCCCAGCGACCAGGAACTGGCCGAGCGCAAGAGCTGCCGTAACTTCCCCGAGCCCGACCAGACCTGACTCAGCCCTCGAGCTGAGCCAGCCGCGCCTCCAGTGCCGAGATCCGCGCTTCCAGCGCTTCGATTCGATCCTCCGAAACGCTGCCTGCACCACTGCGTGGCCCGCTGTCCTGCTGACGCGCGGCAAGAATCGCTTCGATCTCGGCCGGATCGCCCAAGGCATGGGTGTAGCGGTCCTCGCGCTGGCCTGCCTGACGCGGTAGATGCAAGGCCAGCCCGCGCGAAACCAGGCGCTCCAGCTGATGCTGGACCTGATCGACGTCTTCGAATTCGTGCAGACGGTTGCTGCGGGTCAGCAGTTCGTTGAGGGTCTGCGGGCCCCGCAGGAACATCAGCCCCATCAGTACCAACTGCGCCGGTACCAGTTCCAGCGCCTTGTCTACCCGATGTTCCCAGCGGTCGGCGCGGCTACCCATCTGCAGGCGGGCCATGTCCTGGCCTTCGAGCGCACGCAGGGCCTGGCCGACCTGACCGGGGGAGAGGTTCATCACCGGCTCCCGGCTGGTCTTCTGGTTGCAGGCCAGGACCAGCGCATTGAGTGTCAGTGGGTAGCTTTCCGGGCTGGTGGCCTGCTTTTCGATCAGCGCGCCGAGGATACGGACCTCGATACTGTTGAAGCGGCCTTCGCCTGCGGTTTCGTGTTCTGACATGGCCCTGTCTCGTTACTAGGAAAAGGCCATTAGCCTAGGCCTTGCGTCTGGCTTAAGCAATTGCGGCTCAGGCAGTACGCCGCTCCATGGCCTCGCACGCAGCCGCAGTGAACAGTACGTCGGTCGATGAATTGAGCGCGGTTTCCGCCGAGTCCTGCAACACACCGATGATGAAGCCGACGGCAACCACCTGCATGGCAATCTCGCTGGGAATGCCGAACAGGCTGCAAGCCAGAGGAATCAACAGTAGCGACCCGCCGGCCACGCCCGAGGCGCCGCAGGCACAGACCGCAGCCACCACGCTGAGCAGCACCGCGGTCGGCAGGTCGATGGCGATCCCCAGGGTATGCACCGCCGCCAGGGTCAGCACGGTAATGGTGATCGCGGCCCCGGCCATGTTGATGGTCGCACCCAGCGGGATCGACACTGAGTAGGTGTCTTCGTGCAGGCCCAGGCGCTCCGACAACGCCAGGTTTACCGGAATGTTCGCTGCCGAGCTGCGGGTGAAGAATGCGGTGATACCGCTTTCACGCAGGCACAGGAGGGTCAGGGGGTAAGGGTTGCGGCGAATCTTCCAGAACACGATCAACGGGTTCATCACCAATGCTACGAACAGCATGCAACCGATCAGCACCCCCAGCAGATGCAGGTAGCCGAGCAGGGCATCCAGGCCCGCCTCGGCCAGGGTCGAGCTGACCAGGCCGAAGATCCCCAGTGGAGCGAAGCGAATCACCACGCGAACCAGCTGCGTGATGCCTTTGGACAGGTCGTCGATCACTCCGCGGGTTGCCTTGCCGGCCTTGCGCAGCACTATGCCCAGGCCGATGGCCCAGGTCAGGATGCCGATGAAGTTGGCATTGACCAGGGCACTCACTGGATTGTCCACCGCGCTCAGGAGCAGGCCCTGCAGCACTTCGGTGATGCCGCCGGGGGCGCTCAGCGTTGCTTCGTGTGGGTTCAGTATCAGAGTCGAAGGGAAGGCCATGCTCGCCACCACGGCGACCACGGCGGCACTGAAAGTGCTCAGCAGGTAGAGCCAGAGGATAGGGCGGATATGGATCTGCTGACCTTGTTGATGGTTGGCGATGGAGGCAATCACCAACACGAACACCAGGATCGGTGCCACGGCCTTGAGGGCCGAGACGAACACCTTGCCGAGGAATGCAAGATCCAGGGCCAGGCTCGGGGCGACCAGCGCCAGGGCGATACCGGCAGCCAGGCCAATGATGATCTGGGTCACCAGGCTGGTGCGGCTGAGAAGGCGAAAAACAGGGGTCATGTGCAGCGGGGTCTCGGGTTTGAACGAACCGCGGACTGTAGCACAGGAGCTGTAATACATGGCTGACGGTATTGTTTCCCGCATTTACGCTAGGGATGGCAGTGCTATTGGCCCGATAAGGGCCAGTATGGACTCACCAGTTGAACAGCTCCCTGCGCGCGCCTTCGGTAATCGCCACGATCCCCGGATGCTTCACCTTGCGCTCCACAGAGATCGCATAGAACGACTCATGCACCGCCTCGGTCTGTCCGATCAGTTCCACGCCGTACTGCCGACACACCTCATCGGCGATCACGCTGGGCGCCACGAAGATGCCGCTGCCCGATTGTCCGAATGCCTGCATCAAGGCGCTGTCGTCGAATTCACCGACGATGCGCGGTTGCACCTGCTGCTCGGCCAGCCAGCGCAACAGGCGGCTGCGCACTACCGTTTCCTGTCCGGGGATCAGTAGCGGTGCGTCGTCGAGGCAGCCGGGGAAGGGCTGCTTCAGCCGAGTGGCAAGGGCTGCGGTGGCGAAAAAGCTCAGGCCGCACTCACCCAGTTTCTGGCTGTACCCCTTGATGTCCAGATGGCTGGGCATGGGGCTGTCGGAGATCACCAGGTCAAGGCGCTGGATCGCCAGGTCCGCGAGCAGGCGCTCCAGCTTGTCTTCACGGCAGTTGATGCGCAGTACTTCGTCAAGCTCCATGGTCGGTGCCAGCAAACGATAGACGATGGACTTGGGCACCACGTCCGCGACCCCTACGCGGAACAGGATCTGTTCCTGGGGGCCGGCGCGCAACAGGGTCTCGAGTTCGCTGCCAATCTGGAACATCTGCTCGGCATAGGCGAGGGTCTGGCGGCCGGTTTCGGTCAGTTCCAGTTGTCGACCGACGCGTTGGAACAGCTCCAGGTTGTAGGTCTGTTCAAGCAGGCTGATCTGCCCGCTGATGGTCTGAGGCGTGAGGTTCAATTGCTCGCTGGCGCGGGTGATGCTGCCAGTGCGGGCCACTACCCAGAAATAGTGAAGCTGACGGTAGTTGAGCATGGAGAGATGACTCGATTCGTAAAAGCCGAAGTATAACCGCTGAAAATACGAATTTTCCTGAACTATCGGTCTCTCTAGAATTCGACTCCATCAGGCGCGCTGCGTGCGCCAGCCGAACATCGATAAGCGAGGACCTTATGCTACAACTGAAATCCATCGGCACCCCGTTGGTACTGGTGCTGGCGCTCTTGGCCACGGCGGGTTGCGACCAGGCCGAGAAGTCGGCCCAGCAGGTGCTGAACCAGGCCGCCGAGTCGGCCAAGCAGGCGATCGACAAGACCAACGAAGCCGCCCAGCAAGCCTTGAACGAAACCCTCGGTGGCAGCGAGCCAAAAACCGAGAGCAAGCAAGACAAGAACGACACCCAGGACATTTGAGCGAAGGAACACTAAATGGAATACTTGCTGGAACTTGCTGCGAGCCCCACCGCCTGGGTCGCCCTGGCCACACTGGTGGCAATGGAAATCGTGTTGGGTATCGACAACCTGATCTTCATCTCGATTCTCACCAACAAGCTGCCTGAGGCCTACCGCTCCAAGGCTCGACGGATCGGTATCAGCATGGCGTTGATCATGCGCCTGGCACTGCTCTCGACGGTGGCCTGGATCGTCCAGTTGACGGAGCCGGTGATCGAGGTATTCGGCCACGCCTTCTCCTGGAAGGACATGATCCTGATCGCCGGTGGCCTGTTCCTGCTGTGGAAGGCAACCAAGGAGATTCACGAAAGCGTCGATCCGCATGGTGCGAAGGAAGAATCCAAGGCCGGCACCACCGTGACCCTCGGCTTTGCTGCGGCGATCGGTCAGATCCTGTTGCTCGACATCGTCTTCTCGGTGGACAGCATCATCACCGCCGTGGGCATGACCGAGCACTTGCCGATCATGATCATCGCCGTGATCAGTGCAGTGATCGTGATGTTGGTGGCCGCTGACCCGCTGGCCAAGTTCATCAACGACAACCCTACCGTGGTGATGCTGGCGCTGGGCTTCCTGATCATGATCGGCATGACGCTGATCGCCGAAGGTTTCGGCGCCCATGTACCGAAAGGCTACGTGTACGCAGCGATGGCCTTCTCCACGGTGATCGAGATCCTCAACATCATGGTTCGCCGGGCACGCCTGAAGCGCGAGGCGGCTGAAGGCTGACACCGGGCTGACGCAAAAGAGAAGGGGCTGCCAGGCAGCCCCTTGTTCTTTTGCGGATCAGGTCAATGTGCCCCGGCGTGCCGGCGGGTGCGATGCAGCGGCTGAGGCTTGGGCGCGGTGGCGGCTTGGGTGTGATGCGGTCGGGCATGGCGTCGCGCGATGCGCAGTACCCCCCAGAGCATGGCGGCGGCGACGCTCAACCACATCGCGACCAGCATGAAGATTGCCATTGTCAGGCTCATGTGCGTGCCTCCTTCTCTCGGGACAGCTGTGGGCTGTTCCCTCCAGACACTTCCTTAGTCTAGCCGCACGCGTGTGACGTTCCATTGACCGAAGGTCTATTGCTTGGGCCATTTCGTTCCAAGCCCGAAGCGGGCTATACCCGGGCCGCGCAGGCGCCTATGATCGGAGCCCAGTGCCGGGCGCTGTCTGCCGGGCGTCGAAACAAGCGAGTGTCCATGTCGCAGCATTTCTTCACCTCCCTGAGCCCGCGCCGCCTGCTGGCGGCCTGCCTGGTGGTCGCCAGCCTTGCCGGTTGCGCCGGTTCTCCACCGGCGGCGCTCGACAAACTGCCGCAGCGGGTCGAGATCAGCAGCGTGCCGTTCTATCGCGGTAATGCCAATCTGAGTGGTTCGATGGCTCTGGCGGCCGTGCTTTCGCAGCAGGGCGCGCCGATCACGCCTGGCCTGCTGGACAAATCGCTGAATCTGCCGCAGGGCGCGGCGTCGCTGGAAACCGGCATTCCCCGGGTGGCCCGCGAGTACGGCATGGTGGTCTATCCGCTGGACAAGCGCCTGGATGCCTTGCTCACCCAAGTGGCGGCCGGTCATCCGGTGTTGTTGCGCTATCACGATGGTTCGGCGCTGTGGGGCGAGCCACGCTATGCGGTGCTGATCGGCTACGACCGTTACAAGCAGCGTGTATTGCTGCGTTCAGGGATGGCGCGGCGGCATCTGCTGGACTTCGGAACCTTCGAGAGCGCCTGGGCCAAGGAGGGGAGTTGGGCGGTGCTGGTGCAACCGCCGCAGCGCCTGCCGGCCCAGGTCGACCGCCAGCGCTGGATGAAGGCTGCCGACGAGCTGGCGCGCGATGGCCAGGAGGTTGCCGCGAAGCAGGCGCTGCGTAGCCTCGGGCAGTAGCTGCGGCGGTACTGATTACATTTCGCGGGTAAACCCGCTCCCACAGATGCTCGCTTGTGGAAGCGGGCTTGCCCGCGAAATGAACAATCCGGTGCTACATCAGAACCCCAGGCGATCCCGCAGGCTGTAGTACCACGCACCAATGGCGCTGAATGGCACACGCAGCAACTGACCACCCGGGAACGGATAGTGCGGCAGGCCGGCGAAGGCGTCGAAACGCTCGGCCTGGCCACGCAGTGCTTCGGCCAGAACCTTGCCCGCCAGGTGGGTGTAGGTCACGCCATGACCCGAGCAACCCTGGGAGTAGTAGATGTTGTCGCCGATACGACCGACCTGCGGCAGACGCGATAGGGTCAGCAGGAAGTTGCCGGTCCAGGCGTAGTCGATCTTCACGTCCTTGAGCTGTGGGAAGGCCTTGAGCATCTTCGGACGAATGATCGCCTCGATGTTCGCCGGGTCACGTGCGCCGTAGACCACGCCGCCGCCGAAGATCAGGCGCTTGTCGCTGGTCAGGCGGTAGTAGTCGAGCAGGTAATTGCAGTCCTCGACGCAGTAGTCCTGCGGCAGCAGGGTGCGGGCCAGTTCCTCGCCCAGTGGCTCGGTGGTGATCACCTGGGTGCCGCAAGGCATGGACTTGGCGGCCAGTTCCGGCACCAGGTTGCCCAGGTAGGCGTTGCCCGCGACGATGATGAACTTGGCGCGCACTTTGCCCTGTGGGGTATGCACCACAGGGTTGGCGCCACGCTCGATGCGCACGGCAGGGGTCTGCTCATAGATGACGCCGCCCAGCGACTCGACCGCAGCGGCCTCGCCCAGGGCAAGGTTCAGCGGGTGGATGTGGCCGCCGCTCATGTCGAGCATGCCGCCGATATAGTTGTCGCAGGCGACCACTTCACGGATGCGCTTCTGGTCCATGAGTTCCAGCTGGGTGTGGCCGAAGCGCTCCCACAGGCGCTTCTGCGACTCCAGGTGGCCCATCTGCTTGCTGGTCAGGGCCGCGAATACGCCGCCGTCCTTCAGGTCGCACTGGATGTTGTACTTGGCCACGCGCTCACGGATGATACGGCCGCCTTCGAAAGCCATCTCGCCCAGCAGTTGTGCCTGCTTGGGGCCGACGGTGCGTTCGATGACGTCAATGTCGCGGCTGTAGCTGTTGACGATCTGCCCACCATTGCGGCCCGATGCGCCGAAGCCGACCTTGGCGGCTTCGACGACGGTCACCTTGAAGCCGTTCTCCAGCAGGAACAGTGCGCTGGAAAGGCCGGTGTAGCCGGCACCGATGATGCATACATCGGTCTCCACCTCACCCTGCAGCGCCGGACGTGGCGGCACCGGGTTGGCCGAGGCGGCGTAGTAGGACTGGGGGTAGGGGGTGTTAGCCATGCTCGGAAAACCTCGTGTTTTATATTTTTAACGAATGTACCGATGCTATCAATAATAATAAACACCCGCTAGTCGTATGGTGAAAATCCTTTACAGGGGTGTTGTCTGCTAGTCATGGGCGCAAATATTTTTAGAATCAGTAGGTTAGCTCGAAAAAAACTGTTGACAGGGATTTTCTAGCGCGTAGAATGCGCCCTCATCGACAGGCACATAGCTCAGTTGGTTAGAGCACCACCTTGACATGGTGGGGGTCGTTGGTTCGAGTCCAATTGTGCCTACCAAATCGAAAAAAAGGGCGATCCGCAAGGATCGCCCTTTTTTGCGTCCGGGCTTTGATCCGGTCTGCAAAGTTTTTGATTTTTTTGAGAAAAAACGCTTTACAGGTGTGCGATCGATCACTAATATGCGCACCACACGACAGGCACATAGCTCAGTTGGTTAGAGCACCACCTTGACATGGTGGGGGTCGTTGGTTCGAGTCCAATTGTGCCTACCAAATCTGCAAAAAGGGCGATCCGAAAGGATCGCCCTTTTTGCATTCGCCTCAGGAAACACCGGCCTGGGCGTGACACGCCCTGCGACAGCCTGGCCGTCGGCGCTCCCGACCCGCCATGCTAGAATCCGGCCCTTCGAATCGGGAGATGAACGCGTGCGCAAACTGGCGGTGGTAATGGCGGTGCTGGCCCTGGCGGGCTGTGAAAACGAGGTCGAGGGTGTGCACAAGCAGGTGGCCGAACACCTGCACAACCCCAAGACGGCCAAGTTCGCCAACGTGCGGATCGACACCCAGGGCTCCATCTGCGGCCAGGTCCGCGGCAAGGACGACGCCGGCCAGTTCGAAGCCTATCGCAGCTATGTGGCAATCAAGCACGATGGCCAATACGAAATCCTGGTCGACGACAGCGGCAACAACCTGCGCATCCGCGAGATCTGCGGCGGTGCTGAGTTGCAGCGTCGTGCCGATGCCCTGGCTGGCGAGCCGGCCCCGGAAGGCTGGGATGTCGAGGTGGTGCAGGGGCCCAATATGGGCGCACTCACCGACATGACCGCTCGCCTGATCGAGAAGGGCATTCCCTCCTGGGTCGAATACCGCGACGGCAAACCTGTGGTGCTGATGGGGCCGTTCCCTACAAAGGGCGAAGCGGATGCACGCAAGGCTGATGTCATGGCGCGCCTGGGGACCGACTCGATCGTCATCCAGCATGGCGCCAAGCGCTGACGGCTTCTCCCTCATGCAAAGGTTGCAGGCATTGTGGTGTGCATGCCTGTGATGACAAGGATCTGGCGCTGAACATTCATTGGCGCCAGGGCTTTGAACTCGAACGGTATTTTTCCGACTATGCTTCAGGTGACGGTGTATTTGCCGATGCGCCTGCCATCGGGCATCGTCGGTACCCAGAGGGTTGAGTGGGGAGAGGGAGCATGTCCAACCTGGAACGAGCGATCGTAGTGGCGACCAGGGCCCATGAAGGGCAATTCGACAAGGGGGGCGCGGCTTATATCCTGCATCCGCTACGGGTGATGGAGCGGGTCTCGACGCCCGAGCAGCGGATCGTCGCGGTGCTTCACGATGTGCTGGAGGATACGCCGCTGACCCTGTCAGACCTGGCTCGTGAAGGCTTCACCCTGAAGATCCTGGCGGCGCTGTTGGCGTTGAGTCGGCGTGAGGGTGAGCGCTACGAGGATTTCGTCGTGCGCCTGGGCAGTGACCCGCTGGCGCGCGAGGTGAAGCTGGCTGACCTCGCCGACAATAGTGACCTCTCGCGAATCCTGTGTCCGGGGCCCGCGGACATCGCCCGGTTGAGTCGTTATCGTGAGGCCAGCGCCTATCTGCTGGCACTGGCGTGATGGCACCACGCCCTTCGCAGGAGCGCCTGGTTGCGCTACGGGGCCGATTCTACAGGGGGTGAGCTTCAGCCTCCGGATCATTGAGCGTGGTCATGCACGCATCCATCAGTACATGCAGCGCGCTGATGCGTTCCAGCCCCAGCGCATCCTGTAATGAATCCTGTGCCGCCTGCCACGCCTGATTACCTTCTTCGCGTTTATCTATCCCTGCCTCGGTGATCTGCACCGCACGGCTGCGCGCGTCGCCGCCTGCCGAAATCGTCAGCCAGCCCTGAGCTACCAACGGTTGCATGTTGCGCGTCAGGGTCGAAGGCTCCATCTGCATGGCCTTGGCCAATTCGCCCGGGCGCAACGGGCCGAGCCGCAGCACGTGGGACAGCAGGGCGTACTGGGTGTTCTTCAGGCCTATGGCAGCCAGGTGCTGGTCGTAGTGACGGGTGACCATGCGCGTCAACTGGCGCAGTTTGAGATTTGTGCAGCCGGAGGGCTTGATTGGTGTGTTCATGTGAAATATTGTACCTGCAACATTTGTATATGCAAATGTTCTGTCAACCGGGAGCGATCATTCCTGGCGGCTGTTGGAACGGTATTCATCAGTTCAGGAGCATTCATGCGTTACACACCCTTTGGCAAGACCGGATTACGACTGTCCCAGCTGGCATTGGGTACAGGCAACTTTGGCACCGCGTGGGGCCATGGCGCCGACCCCGAGGCGTGCAAGGCGATGTTCGACACCTACCTGGAGGCGGGCGGCAACCTCATCGACACGGCGGACATCTATCAGTTCGGCGAATCTGAAACACATCTGGGGCGCTTGCTGGCGGGGCGCCGCGATGAGGTGGTGCTGTCGACCAAGTTCACCCAGGGTGCGTCGCCCGCCGCGGGGGTGCTGACCACCGGCAATAGCCGCAAGGCCATGGTCACCTCCCTGGAGGCCAGCCTCAAGCGTTTGAACACGGACCGTATCGATCTGTACTGGGCTCACTTCCCCGATCATGTGACCCCGACCGAAGAGCTGCTGCGTGGCCTGGAAGACCTCTCGCGATCAGGCAAGGTGCTGTATGTCGGCCTTTCCAACTTCCCCGCCTGGCGTGTGGCTCACGCGGCCACCTATGCCCAGCTTTCTCGCGCCGTACCCATCGCGGCTGCGCAGTTCGAACACAGCCTGGTGCGCCGCGAATGCGAGCTTGACCTGTTGCCGACCTGTCGGGCATTGGGTTTGGGCATGATGACTTTCTCGCCCTTGGGTGGCGGCATGCTGACCGGCAAGTACCGCCAGGGCGAGTCGGGGCGCGCCCAGGGCCTGGGCGGCAAAGTGTTCCAGCCGGAGAATTCGCCGCAGCGCAGCGCGATCCTCGATGCGCTGCTGGACGTGGCACAGGAGCATGGCGTCCCGGCAGATCAGGTAGCGATCGCCTGGGCTGCCAGTCACGACACGCTGCCGCTGATCGGGCCGCGTTCGCTGGTGCAGTTACAGTCGAACCTGGCGGCCCTTGAGGTGAAACTCAGCAGCGAGCAGTTGCAGCGCCTGGATGACGTCAGCCAGTTCGTGTCGCTGCCCGTCGAGCGGACCTCCCGCGCCCCGGTGGCATGAGGGTCAGCGGCAGTTGCCGGCCTTGCGGTAACCGGCGGCCTGGGCTTGCGACTCGGACTCGAAGCTGACCTGGTTCTTGGCTGACACCTGATTGTAGCCAGGGCAGCCGCTGGGCAAATGGTAGAGGTGGCTGTTCTGGTTGCCGATGATCGCACCCGTCACGCTGACCTTGGCCAGGGTAGGCTGAGGTGCGGCCTTGGTAGGTTTGTCGGCAAGGCTGCTGACAACACCGTCGCCGACGGTCTTGTAGCCGGCTGTCCAGCGTCGCTCGCCGCTCACGAACGGGTTGGCGTGCCCCATGATGCCGGCGATACGGCGGTCGCGCTCGCGCTCCCAGGCGGTGACCGGGTACTGCTTGTCCCAGGCCATGAGCAGTTGTTGCTGCTGGCGCGACATGTTCAGGCCATAGCGATCGAACATATAGAAGGTGGTGCGGGCGACCAGGCCCTTGACTTCATCGCGCGGCTCGGCAGCGCGCTGGTTGAAATCGACGCGGGTCTTGCACTGGCCGTACTGCTGCCCCACACCCGAGGCCATGCCATAGTTGAAGTTGCTGCGATCGCCATTCACCTCGCCCACCGCCGGGTACAGGTTGAACAGGTCGGCTTCCATGGCGCGAAATACCGGGTCGTCGTCGGCGCAATGCTCGCGGCCGCCGTTCTTCCAGCACTGGCGTTGATGGCCCAGGGTCCAGGCCGGCACGATGTGTTCCCATTCGGTACGGTCGGCGCGGGTCTGTTGCTTTCGGGCTTGCAGGCCGCAGGAGGCGGGGTCGATACGCCCCCCGGACTTGCCCACCCAGGTCCATTTGCAGCCGCAGTAGAGCTCACCCATGGCGCTGCTGGCCTGGTCGAGATAGATCTTCTGTTTGGCCACGACCTTGGCTTCGGCAAAGGTGGCGGGAGGGTTGGCGAGCGCTGGAGTGGCGACGGACAGGAGCAGGGCTACGGCAGACAGCAGTTTTTTCATGGGCGAGCGCAAATCATCTTTCGGTGGAAGAGGGGGCGGGGGAAAGGATCAGTCTTCTTTGGGGATGGTCCAGAAGATCTGAATACCGCCATCGTCGCGATGGGCGAGGGTGACGTTGTCGTTCTCGGCAATTTCCTCGAGCAGCGTTTCCCAGTCATCGGGGGACTCGTGCTCCAGGCGGAAGATCAGCGCTGCTCGGCTGCGCTGGGCGGTGGGGCTGTTGATGATCTTCTGGATGCGTACGCCGAGTTGTTCATAACTGCTGGGCGCTGCGGCGGGGCTGGCCATGGGGCTTTCCTTGTTTTGCTGTATGTGCGTACAGTATTTCACTGTCAGTTTTTTCGCAACAGCGTGTCAGGCAAAAAGCATCTATGGCGCTTGAAGGGGCTGGCACGAGTAGGCCGCCCCGAAGGATGAGGCTGCCGCAACCTCTAGGGAGAGATCGCGGCAGCTTTACTCTTTACATCGTGAGCTGGGCCGTCATACCTGCAGCCTTGCTCATGGCTGGATCAATATTCCCAGAAGATCCGCTGCAGCTCCTTGCTGTCCTGGGTCTTGGTCATGGCTACCATGGCCAGGATCCGCGCTTTCTGCGGGTTCAGGTCATGGGCCACGACCCAGTCGTTCTTGTCGTCCGGCTGCTCGGCGTTACGCAGCACGAAACCGCCCTGGTTGACGTGCGAGGAGCGAATGATCTGTACGCCGTCCTTGCGCAGTTCTTGCAGTGCCGGCACCACGCGCGACGACACCGAGCCATTGCCGGTGCCAGCATGGATGATCGCCTTAGCACCGCCCTGGGCCAGGGCTTTGTACGCGGTGTCGGTCACGTTGCCGTAGCCATAGGCGATGTCCACCTGTGGCAGGCTGCTGATCTGCTTGATGTCGAACTCGGAGTTGGTGGTGTGGCGCTTGGCTGGCAGGCGGAACCAGTAGGACTTGCCCTCCACCACCATGCCCATCGGGCCCCAGGCGCTCTTGAAGGCTTCGGTCTTGATGTTCACCGACTTGCTGACATCGCGACCGGACTGGATCTCGTCGTTCATGGTCACCAGCACGCCCTTGCCGCGCGACTGCTTGTCGCCAGCCACAGCCACCGCGTTGTACAGGTTGAGCATGCCGTCGGCAGACATCGCTGTGCCCGGGCGCATGGAGCCGACGACCACGATCGGCTTGTCGGTCTTCTCGACCAGATTGAGGAAGTAGGCGGTTTCTTCCAGGGTGTCGGTGCCGTGGGTGATGACGATGCCGTCGACGTCCTTGCTGTCGGCCAGTTCCGCGACGCGTTTGGCCAGCTTGAGCAGGTCGTCGTTGCTGATGCTCTCGGAGGCGATCTGCATCACCTGTTCGCCGCGCACATTGGCAATGTCGGCCAGTTCCGGCACGCCGGCAATCAGCTTGTCGATGCCCAGCTTGGCAGCTTGGTAGGTCGCGCTGTTGGCGGCGCTGGCGCCGGCGCCAGCAATGGTGCCGCCGGTGGCGAGGATGACCACATTGGCGAGCTTCTGCTGTTGTTCGGCTTCCTTGGCGGAAACGGTCATCGGCAGTGCAAGCAGCAGGGCGAGGGCGCCCGGCGCGAAGGTTTTCAGTGCGGTGTTCATTATTTTTTCTTCTCTCTTCCAAATGAGATGTTTGTTCGCAACAGGTTGTAGGCAGGTTCCGTACCAAGGGTGCAGTAGCCGCGAGGTGCGGGACGAGTTGAGTCGGATTTTTCGCGAGCAAGCCCGCTCCCATCCGTGTGTGGAGAGCGCAAGCATGGCGTTGCCAGTGGAGGGATGGGCTTGTCCAAGAAGAGGGTGGCAGGTGTTTTGCTATTCGGAAACCCGAACAATCCCTACAAGGGCTATTCGGTTTTCCGACTATTTGCCGGATAATCTCCGACTAACACGACCGGGCCTGGAACGCCGGAAAGTCATTTGACAAAACCTGTTCCTGTTCCCATAGTAAGGCAGCGCAAACGTTTGCGGTCCGATAAAAATCACAAGATTCGGAGTTAATCCCATGAAACTGCCGTTCCCCGGTCGTCTGCTGGCTATTGCCGTTCTCTCTTCCCTGTCTCTCGCCATTCCGCTGTCCCAGGCCCATGCCGAGGACAAGCCCAAGGTCGCACTGGTCATGAAATCGCTGGCCAACGAATTCTTCCGCACCATGGAAGACGGCGCCAAGGCCTACCAGAAAGAACATCCGAATGAATTCGACCTGGTCGCCAACGGCATCAAGGACGAAACCGATACCGGCAACCAGATCCGCATCGTCGAGCAGATGATCGCCACCGGCGCCAACGCCCTGATCATCGCGCCGGCCGACTCCAAGGCCTTGGTCCCTGTGATCAAGAAAGCCATGGATGCCGGCATCACTGTCGTCAACATCGACAACCGTCTCGACCCCGAAGTGCTCAAGAGCAAAGGCATCAGCGTGCCGTTCGTTGGCCCTGACAACCGCAAGGGCGCGCGTCTGGTCGGCGACTACCTGGCGAAAGAGAAGCTCAAGGCTGGCGATCAGGTTGGCATCATCGAAGGTGTGCCGACCACCACCAACGCCCAGCAGCGCACCGCCGGCTTCAAGGATGCGATGGAAGCCGCGCAGATGAAAATCGTCTCGGTGCAGTCCGGCAACTGGGAGATCGACAAGGGCAACGCCGTTGCCGCCTCGATGCTCAACGAATACCCCGACCTCAAGGCGCTGCTGGCGGGTAACGACAGCATGGCCCTGGGCGCTGTCTCGGCCGTGCGTGCCGCTGGCAAGACTGGCCAGGTGCAGGTAGTCGGTTACGACAACATCAACGCCATCAAACCGATGCTCAAGGATGGCCGCGTGCTCGCCACGCTCGACCAGGCCGCCAGCCAGCAGGCTGTGTTCGGTATCCAGGCGGCGCTGAAGATGGTCAAGGGCGAGAAGCCTGATGTCGATGCCGACAATGTCATCCAGACACCGGTAGAACTGATCACCAAGTGATGCTGACAGTGCGCTGAGTCCGATGGCAGTGGTGGTTCGCCGCTTACGCAGAGTCAGCGCCAGTTCAACCAGTTGCAGCTCGTTCCATGAGAGAGGTGGCCATGTCGGCCCATGAATCCGTGCTCAGTGTCACCGGCCTGGGCAAGACGTACGCCCAGCCCGTGCTCGGTGATGTCACGCTAGACCTGCGCGGCGGCGAGGTGCTCGCTTTGACCGGCGAGAACGGCGCCGGCAAGAGCACCTTGTCCAAGCTCATCAGTGGCCTGGAAACCCCCACCACCGGGCAGATGACCTACCGCGGCCAGCCCTATAGCCCTGGCAGTCGCAGCGAGGCCGAGCGCCTCGGTGTGCGCATGGTGATGCAGGAACTCAACCTGCTGCCCACGCTCACTGTTGCCGAGAACCTGTTTCTCGACAACCTGCCCAGCCATGCCGGCTGGATCAGTCAGAAACGCCTGCGTCAGTTGGCGACCGCGGCCATGGCCCAGGTCGGGCTGGACGCCATCGATCCGGACACCCCGGTCGGCGAGCTGGGCATCGGCCATCAGCAAATGGTCGAAATCGCCCGCAACCTGATCGGCGACTGCCATGTGCTGATCTTCGACGAGCCCACCGCGATGCTCACTGCGCGCGAGGTGGAGCTGTTGTTCACGCAGATCGAGCGCCTGCGTCAGCGGGGTGTGGCCATCGTCTATATCTCGCACCGGCTCGAAGAGCTGCAGCGCGTATCGCAGCGTATTGCCGTGCTGCGCGACGGCAAGCTGGTGTGCGCCGAGCCGATCGCTCGCTACAGCAGCAACGAACTGGTCAATCTGATGGTGGGGCGCGAAGTCGGCGAGCACATCGACCTTGGTCGCCGCGAAATCGGCGCACCGCTGCTCAAGGTGGAGCACATGACCCGTGGCGACAAGGTGCGCGATGTGTCGTTCGAGGTCAGGGCAGGGGAGATCTTCGGTATTTCCGGGCTGATTGGCGCCGGGCGTACCGAGTTGTTGCGGCTGATCTATGGTGCCGATCGCGCCGACAGCGGCAGCATTCAGCTGGGGCGCCCGCTACAACCGGTCAACATCGATTCGCCCAAGGCTGCCGTGCGTGCCGGCATTGCCCTGATCACTGAAGACCGCAAGGGCGAAGGCCTGTTGTTGCCGCACTCGATCAGCGCCAACGTCGCCTTGGGTAACCTCGGCGCGGTCTCCCGCGCTGGAGTGCTCGACCCCCACGCCGAGCGCCAGCTTGCCGAACGGCAGATCAGCGCCATGCGTATCCGCAGCGCGAGCCCCGCCCAGGCGGTCGGTGAGCTGTCCGGTGGCAACCAGCAGAAGGTGGTGATCGGTCGCTGGTTGGAGCGCGACTGCCAGGTGCTGATGTTCGATGAGCCCACCCGCGGCATCGATGTTGGCGCCAAGTTCGATATCTACGGGTTGCTGGCCGAACTCGCCCGCCAGGGCAAGGCCCTGGTGGTGGTGTCCAGCGACCTGCGCGAGCTGATGCTGATCTGCGACCGCATCGCCGTGCTTTCCGCTGGCCAACTGATCGAGACCTTCGACCGTGATGGCTGGAGCCAGGACCAGATCCTTGCCGCTGCCTTCGCCGGTTACCAGAAACGTGACGCATTGCTGCACGACGCAGCTCCCAGGATGGACGCATGAAGACTCCCACCCTCGACTCCGCCGGTACGCCGGTACGCCGCAGCGGCACCTATTTCGGCCTGGGCACCTACCTGGGCCTGGCCGGTGCCTTGCTGGCGATGATCGTGCTGTTCTCGTTCCTGAGCAGCCACTTCCTCTCTTATGCCACCTTCAGCACCTTGGCCAACCAGATCCCTGACCTGATGGTGCTGGCCGTCGGCATGACCTTCGTGCTGATCATCGGTGGCATCGACCTGTCGGTCGGTTCGGTGCTTGCGCTGGCTGCCTCGACCGTCAGCGTCGCCATCCTCGGCTGGGGCTGGAGCGTATTGCCTGCCGCGCTGTTGGGCATGGCCATTGCCGCTCTGGCCGGCAGCATCACCGGCGCGGTGACCGTGGCCTGGCGCATTCCGTCGTTCATCGTCTCGCTTGGCGTGCTGGAAATGGCCCGTGGCCTGGCCTACCAGTTCACCGATTCGCGCACCGCCTACATTGGCGACGCGTTCTCCTGGTTCTCCAACCCGATCGCTTTCGGTATTTCTCCGGCCTTCATCATTGCCTTGCTGGTGATCATCCTCGCCCAGCTGGTACTGACCCGCACGGTGTTCGGTCGCTACCTGATCGGCATCGGCACCAATGAAGAAGCCGTGCGCCTGGCAGGTATCGATCCGCGTCCGTACAAGATCGGGGTCTTTGCCTTGATGGGCCTGCTGGCGGGGTTGGCCGCGCTGTTCCAGATCTCGCGCCTTGAGGCTGCAGATCCGAACGCCGGTTCTGGCCTTGAGTTGCAGGTGATTGCCGCGGTGGTGATCGGCGGCACCAGCCTGATGGGCGGGCGAGGCTCGATCATCAGCACCTTCTTCGGTGTGCTGATCATTTCCGTGCTGGCCGCAGGCTTGGCGCAGATCGGCGCTTCCGAGCCAACCAAGCGTATCATCACGGGCGCTGTGATCGTCATCGCCGTGGTCCTCGACACCTACCGCAGCCGACGCGCGACCCGGCGGAACTGACCCATGGCAACCATCAAAGACGTCGCGGCACTGGCGGGTATTTCCTACACCACCGTGTCCCATGTACTGAACAAGACCCGCCCGGTCAGCGAACACGTGCGCCTGAAGGTCGAGGCCGCCATCGCCGAGCTGGACTACGTGCCCAGTGCCGTGGCGCGCTCGCTCAAGGCGCGCAGCACCGCGACCATTGGCCTGCTGGTGCCCAGCAGCGTCAACCCTTACTTCGCCGAGCTGGCTCGCGGTATCGAGGACGGCTGCGAGCGCAACGGTTATTGCGTGATCCTGTGCAACTCGGACGATGATCCGAAGAAGCAGCGCAGCTACCTGCGGGTGCTGCTGGAAAAACGCATCGATGGTCTGATCGTCGCCTCGGTGGGCGAGGACCGTGACCTGCTCGAAAGCCTGGCTGCCGTGCGCACGCCAATGGTCATCGTCGACCGGGCCCTCGAAGGCGTCGATGCCGACCTTGTGCGTATCGATCACGAGCTGGGGGCCTATCTGGCCACGCGCCACCTGCTTGAGCTCGGCCATACCGACATCGCCTGCATCGGCGGCCCGGCCGAGACCGGCGTCAGCCAACTGCGCGTGAGCGGTTTTCGTCGTGCCATGGCCGAGGCCGGGCTGAGCGTGGCGGACAATCGCGTGCTGCACAGCGACTTTACCAGCCCCGGTGGCCACGCAGCGGCCGCACAGTTGCTCGAGGATGAGCCGCCGACGGCGATTTTCGCTGGCAACGACATGATCGGTTTCGGCGTGTTGCGCGCTGCGGCCGAGCGCAATATCGAAGTCCCTGGCCAGCTATCGGTGATCGGTTTCGATGACATCGAGCTGAGCCGCTATGTGTATCCGCCGCTGACCACTGTCGGCCAGTCGATCCGCGAGCTGGGCGACAGCGCCGCGCAGTTGCTGCTGTCGCGCATCGCCACACCGCGTCGCGATGCGGCGCAGCAACGTATCGTCGCGCCGCGTATCGTGCTGCGCGAATCCACCGGGCCGCGCCCGGACCTGTTCAATGATTACCGCTAAGGAAGACCCATGCATGCCAAGGTCGTAGTGGTCGGCAGCCTCAACATGGACCTGGTGGCCCGTGCCGAGCGTCTGCCGCGTGGCGGCGAAACCCTCGCCGGCGACAGTTTCTTCACCGTACCCGGTGGCAAGGGTGCCAACCAGGCCGTTGCTGCCGCGCGCCTGGGGGCGAGCGTGGCCATGGTCGGCAATGTCGGCGATGACGCCTATGGCCAGCAGTTGCGCCAGGCGCTGGAGGCAGAAAAGATCGATTGCCAGGCCGTGAGCGTCTGTGCAGGCGTATCCAGCGGTGTGGCGCTGATCGTGGTGGATGCCACCAGCCAGAACGCCATCGTCATCATCCCGGGCGGCAATGGGCTGCTGACCCCCGAGTCGGTGCAGCGCTTCGATGCGTTGCTGCAGAGCGCCGAGGTGATCATCTGCCAGCTCGAAGTGCCGCCTGCCACTGTGGAGTGGACGCTGGCCCGCGGTCGCGAGCTGGGCAAGACGGTCATCCTCAACCCGGCACCGGCAACGGGCCCACTGCCGCGGGAGTGGTTCGCCCATATCGACTACCTGATCCCCAACGAGAGCGAGGCCGAGGCCTTGACCGGCCTGTCGGTGAGCGATATCGACAGTGCTCGCTGCGCCGCCGAGCGCCTGCGCGAATGGGGTGCGAGCAAGGTCATCGTCACCCTGGGTGCCGAAGGGGCGCTGTTCGTCAGTGAGGGCGGCAGCCGTCATTTCCCGGCAACCAAGGTCAAGCCACTGGACACTACGGCGGCAGGCGACACCTTCGTCGGCGGCTTCGCTGCGGGGCTTGCCTGCGGGCTGCAGGAGGGCGAGGCGATCGTGCGTGGCCAGCGGGCTGCGGCCATCTCGGTCACCCGCGCGGGGGCGCAGCCATCCATTCCCTTCCTCAAGGAGTTGTCGCCATGAAGAAGACCGCGCTGCTCAATATCGCCCTGTCACGCACCATTGCCGGTCTGGGGCATGGCGACATCCTGGTGATCGGCGATGCCGGCCTGCCGGTGCCGCCAGGTGTGGAGCTGATCGACCTGGCATTGACGCCGGGCATTCCGGACTTTGCCAGCGTGCTGCGCGTGGTGCTCAGCGAAATGCAGGTGGAGCGGCATGTGTTGGCCGACGAGATTTTCAGTGCCGCACCGCCTGGGCTGGTGGGGGTCGAGGAGCAACATGCGCTGGGCTTGCTCGGTGAGCGCGAGCGTATGCCCCATGATGAATTCAAGGCCCTGAGCCGACGGGCGCGGGCGGTGATTCGCACGGGGGAATGCAAGCCCTACAGCAATATTGCGTTGATTGCGGGCGTCACGTTCTGAGGTAGTCGGCGGATGTGCCGGCCTATCGCGTGACGCGCCCTCTGAAACAGACCAAACAATAAAAGCAAAGGAGTGAAGCGGGATGTTGATCAACAAAGCCAAACGTTTGCTACAAGGAGTCGTGCTTATGTCCACGATGGCTGCTGCCAGTGCATTCGCCGCCCCGCGTGACCTGATCATCGACACTGACCCCGGCGCCGACGATGTCGTGGCCTTGTTCCTGGCCATGGCTTCGCCTGAGGAGCTGAAGATCCGCGCCATCACCACCGTCGCCGGCAATGTGCGCCTCGACAAGACCTCCCGCAATGCGCGCCTGGCGCGCGAATGGGCCGGTCGTGAAGACATTCCGGTATACGCCGGGGCAGGGCGCCCACTGGTGCGTGCGCCGATCTACGCCGCCGATGTCCATGGCGAGGAAGGCTTGACGGGTGTCGCGGTGCATGAGCCCAAGCAGCCTCTGGCCAAAGGCAACGCCGTGCAGTATCTGGTCGACACCCTCGATGCCGCCGAACCCCACAGCATCACCATCGCCATGCTCGGCCCGCAGACCAACCTGGCCCTGGCGCTGATCCAGAAGCCGGAAATCGTCAAGGGCATCAAGGAAGTGGTGATCATGGGTGGCGCCCACTTCAATGGCGGCAATATCACCCCGGTGGCCGAGTTCAACCTCTACGCCGATCCGCACGCTGCCGAAGTGGTGCTGGCCAGCGGCGTCAAGCTGACGTACCTGCCGCTGGACGTGACCCACAAGATCATCACCAGCGACGCACGTCTCAAGCAGCTCGCCGCTGTCGGCAACGACGCCAGCAAGAAGGTGGTGGACATCCTCAACGCCTACATCAAGTACGACATGGACAAGTACGGCATGAGTGGTGGCCCGGTACACGACGCCACCGTCATCGCCTACCTGCTCAAGCCAGAGCTGTTCAGTGGCAAGCAGATCCACATGACCGTCGACAGCCGCGAAGGCCCGACCTTCGCCCAGACTGTCGCCGACTGGTACGGCGTGCTCAAGCAGCCGGCCAACGTGATGTGGATCGAAAATGGTGACGCCCAGGGCTTCTTCGACCTGCTCAGCGCGCGCCTGGCTCGATTGAAATAGTGTCGTGCGGCGCGTAGCGCTCGAACACCTGTTCGATGAAGCTGCGCGCCGCCTCGCTGCCACGATCGCGCACCAGCAGGTCGATGGCGATCAGCAGCAATTCTTCCGGAGTGCCCGGGCTGTAGGCACTCTGGCCCTCGGCCCATTTGACCTTGATGTCGGCGTCTATGCTGTGGGTGTTCATGCGGGTACTCGCGACTGTGCCTGGTGCCTGGGGTCGAACACCGGCTCCTGGCGTTCGCGGGGGAGGCGAGACGCACTCCACGTCTGCCAAGTAAATCATGCCTTTGCAGCCGTTGCGCTGCGACTTAAGCATAAGCAGGCCGCTCGCCCTAACCAATCGCCACGGTGCAAAATCCGGTCACGATTGCTTTTGGCCTCATCTGGCGAGATCAGGCAGACTTGAGCGGTTTTGCAACAAACTGTAAGCGGAGCGGTCGCATATGACAGTTCCCAAGATCGATTAGGAGGATTCATGTTCCGTACCCGCGCTTCCCTGGCGACCTTGCTGATGGCTGCCGTCCTGGCTGGTTGCAGCACCGGTGGCTCGTCTGATGGCGGCAGCGCCGCGCCGGCGATCCCCGTCGGTGGTGATGGCCGTTGCAGTGCCAGCGGCGCCGATTTCACCGTCGGCAAGCCGGGCACGCCCGAGCTGCTGGAGCAGGCCCGCAAGGCAACTGGCGCGCAGATCGCCCGGATCCTCAAGCCCCATGATGTCGTCACCCTGGAATACCGCTCCGACCGTTTGAACCTGAACGTCGATGAGCAGGGCAAGGTCATTCGCGCCAACTGTGGCTGATCGCCTGTGAGGGCTGGCCTGTCCAGGTAGCTCGAGCCCATAAAAAACCCGCCGGTGAAGGCGGGTTTTTTTACTGCGGTATCCGAATTACTCCGGACGAACCTGAGCAGCCTGCATGCCCTTCTGGCCTCTTTCGGCTACGAAGGAAACAGTCTGGCCTTCTTTCAGGCTCTTGAAGCCGTCGGATTCGATGGCCTTGAAGTGTACGAACAGGTCGTCGCCGCCGCCTGCTGGGGTGATGAAGCCGTAGCCTTTCTCATCATTGAACCATTTGACGGTGCCTTGTTGGCGATTGGACATGAGGTGAATCTCCAGAACATTTAGTTTTTCAGTGGTGCAATGCGGCCGAGGCTACGGAGCACCGGCAACATCATAGTCTAATTCTGCTTATGTAGCGCTCTTTACCTTAGCCGGATACTGATCTGGCGCAAACAATGCGCGATCGGTACGGCTCGGCGGGTCATCATTTTGGCTTGCAGGCGGCCTGTACTACGGTCTGAGCCTTCTGCATCAGCGCAGCGTCGACGCCGTCCTTGCTGTCGAGGTCCTGGATCTCCTTGTCGGTGAAATTCTTTTTGATGGCTTGGGCGCCGCAATCGCAGTGCTTCTTCGCCGTCGCGGCGTCCACGCCCTGGCCGGTCGCGACTTGCTGGCACTGAGACATGTACGCCTGCTCCTTGCCGGCGGGGAAGTTACCTGCGTTGGCGGCCAGTGGCAGCAGCAGGACGCTCGCGGCACACGCGGCCAGAAGAGACTGAACTCGCATAACCAGACACTCCTTGGGTTAGGTCTCATCAAGAGTAGGATGCTTCAGAGGGTCTGATAGGAATTTTTCCGTACAAGTTCACCGCCCCGGCGTAAATTCCAAATATTTCTGCGTCAGGCGCAGGCCGCGTGCTAGCATGCCCGGCTTGCAGCTGCTCACGTCCAGCGCGCAAGTTATCTTTCCAGTCACTCTGGTTCGCCCCTGACAGGCCGAAAGGCTTCTGCCGCTGTGAGGCAGGCTTTCCCCCGGGAAAGGCAGGTCGGATCTTGTACTGGCTCATCCCAACCCACGTGACCTTTGGTAGGGGTCACCACTAGGAGAGGAGGCGCCATGCCCACTATTACTCTTCCCGATGGCAGTCAACGCTCGTTCGACAAGGCCGTAACCGTAGCTGAAGTTGCCGCATCCATTGGTGCAGGCCTGGCAAAGGCCACCTTGGCCGGCAAGGTCGACGGCAAATTGGTCGATGCCTGCGACCTGATCGAACACGACGCCACCCTGCAGATCATCACCCCCAAAGATGAAGAGGGACTGGAGATCATCCGTCACTCGTGCGCCCACCTGATCGGCCACGCGGTGAAGCAGCTGTACCCGACCGCCAAGATGGTGATCGGTCCGGTGATCGACGAAGGCTTCTATTACGACATCGCCTACGAGCGTCCTTTCACCCCCGAGGACCTCACTGCCATCGAACAGCGTATGCACCAGCTGATCGACAAGGACTACGACGTCATCAAGAAGATGACCCCGCGTGCCGAAGTCATCGATGTGTTCAGCACCCGTGGCGAAGACTACAAGCTGCGTCTGGTCGAAGACATGCCGGACGAGCAGGCCATGGGCCTGTACTATCACGAAGAATACGTCGACATGTGCCGTGGCCCGCACGTGCCGAATACCCGCTTCCTCAAGGCGTTCAAGCTGACCAAGCTGTCCGGCGCCTACTGGCGCGGCGACGCCAAGAACGAGCAGCTGCAGCGGGTGTATGGCACCGCCTGGGCTGACAAGAAGCAGCTGGCGGCCTATATCCAGCGCATCGAAGAAGCCGAAAAGCGCGACCATCGCAAGATCGGCAAGCAGCTCGATCTCTTCCACCTGCAGGAAGAAGCCCCGGGCATGGTGTTCTGGCACGCCAACGGCTGGACCGTCTACCAGGTACTCGAGCAGTACATGCGCCAGGTCCAGCGCGAGAATGGCTACCAGGAAATCAAGACCCCGCAGGTCGTCGACCGCATCCTCTGGGAGCGTTCCGGCCACTGGTCCAACTATGCCGAGAACATGTTCACCACCTCGTCGGAAAACCGCGACTACGCGGTAAAACCGATGAACTGCCCATGCCACGTGCAAGTGTTCAACCAGGGCCTGAAGTCGTACCGCGACCTGCCGCTGCGCCTGGCCGAATTCGGCGCCTGCCACCGCAACGAGCCGTCCGGCGCCCTGCACGGCATCATGCGCGTGCGCGGTTTCGTGCAGGACGATGCCCACATCTTCTGCACCGAAGAGCAGGTGAAGAAGGAAGCGGCTGATTTCATCAAGCTGACCCTGGACGTGTACAAGGACTTCGGCTTCACCGACGTCGCCATGAAGCTGTCCACTCGTCCGGCCAAGCGTGTCGGTTCCGAAGAGCTGTGGGACCGCGCCGAAGGCGCGCTGGCCGACGCCCTGAACGAATCCGGCCTGGCCTGGGAATACCAGCCGGGCGAGGGCGCGTTCTATGGTCCGAAGATCGAGTTCACCCTGCGCGACTGCCTCGGCCGTAACTGGCAGTGCGGTACCCTGCAGTACGATCCGAACCTTCCGGAGCGTCTGGATGCCAGCTACATCGCCGAAGATAACGCCCGTAAGCGTCCTGTGATGCTGCACCGCGCCATTCTCGGCTCCTTCGAGCGCTTCATCGGCATGTTGATCGAGCACTACGCTGGTGTGTTCCCTGCGTGGCTGGCGCCGACCCAGGCGGTGATCATGAATATCACCGACAAGCAGGCCGATTTCGCCCTCGAAGTGGAAAAAACGCTGAATGGAAGCGGTTTCCGTGCCAAGTCCGACTTGAGAAATGAGAAGATCGGCTTTAAAATCCGCGAGCATACGTTGCTGAGGGTCCCGTACCTTTTGGTTATAGGGGACCGCGAAGTCGAAACGCAAACCGTCGCTGTGCGTACTCGCGAAGGCGCAGACCTGGGCTCCATGCCTGTCGCGCAATTCGCTGAGCTCTTGTCGCATGCGGTTTCCCGGCGTGGTCGCCAAGAATCGGAGTAATGACTATTAAGCGTGAAATGAGAAACGATAAACGAACTGCACCTAAGGCACCGATCAACGAGAATATCTCGGCACGCGAGGTTCGGTTAATTGGCGCTGATGGCGAGCAGATTGGCATCGTCTCGATTGATGAAGCGCTTCGTATCGCTGATGAAGCGAAGCTGGATCTGGTGGAAATCTCCGCTGACGCAGTCCCGCCTGTTTGCAAGGTGATGGACTACGGCAAGCACCTCTTCGAGAAGAAGAAGCAGGCCAACGAAGCGAAGAAGAACCAGAAGCAGATCCAGATTAAAGAAATCAAGTTTCGTCCAGGGACGGAAGAAGGGGATTACCAGGTAAAACTACGCAACCTGGTACGTTTCCTTACCGATGGGGACAAGGCCAAGATCTCTCTGAGATTCCGCGGCCGTGAGATGGCCCACCAGGAGCTGGGTATGGAACTGTTGAAGCGGGTCGAAACCGACCTCGTCGAATACGGGACCGTCGAACAGCATCCTAAGATGGAAGGACGCCAGCTTATGATGGTCATCGCTCCCAAAAAGAAGAAGTAATCTCCCGGGCACGGCAGGCCTGATGATTATTGTGTAATTTTATCGAATGCGGAGTTCCAACATGCCAAAAATGAAAACCAAGAGCGGTGCTGCGAAGCGTTTCCTGAAAACCGCTTCCGGCTTCAAGCACAAGCACGCTTTCAAGAGCCACATCCTGACCAAAATGTCGACCAAGCGTAAGCGTCAACTGCGCGGTGCCAGCCTGCTGCACCCGTCTGACGTGGCAAAAGTCGAGCGCATGCTGCGCGTACGTTAATTTCGGTCAAAGATAGAGGAAGTTACTCATGGCTCGTGTAAAGCGTGGCGTCATCGCTCGTAAGCGTCACAAGAAAATTCTGAAACTGGCTAAAGGCTACTACGGTGCACGCTCGCGCGTATTCCGCGTTGCCAAGCAAGCGGTCATCAAGGCAGGCCAATACGCCTACCGTGACCGTCGCCAGAAGAAGCGTCAGTTCCGCGCTCTGTGGATCGCTCGTATCAACGCCGGTGCCCGCACCAACGGTCTGTCCTACAGCCGTCTGATTGCTGGCCTGAAAAAGGCGTCGATCGAAATCGACCGCAAGGTTCTGGCCGACCTGGCAGTGAACGAAAAAGCGGCGTTTGCTGCGATTGTCGAGAAAGCTAAAGCCGTCCTGGCTTAAGTACCCGCGACAATCATCCGCCGGCACCCTGTGCCGGTGGGTGTAAAACGTCATCGATAGGGGAAGAGCCTTCAAAGCTCTTCCCCTATTTTCGTATCTGGAGTCTGTACATGGAAAACCTGGACGCGCTGGTCTCCCAAGCCCTCGAGGCCGTGGAACGCGCTGAAGACATCAATACCCTGGAACAGATCCGGGTCCAATTTCTCGGCAAGAAGGGCGAGCTGACCCAGGTGATGAAGACCCTGGGCAACCTGCCAGCCGAAGAGCGCCCCAAGGTCGGTGCGCTGATCAACGACGCCAAGGAACGCGTCACTGACGTGCTCAACGCACGCAAGGCCGCCTTCGAAGAGGCTGAGCTGAACGCTCGCCTGGCTGCCGAATGCATTGATGTCACCCTGCCAGGCCGTGGCCAGGCCACCGGTGGCCTGCACCCGATCACCCGTACCCTCGAGCGCATCGAGCAGTTCTTCACCCACATCGGCTACGGCATCGCCGAAGGCCCAGAGGTCGAAGACGACTACCACAACTTCGAAGCGCTCAACATCCCAGGCCACCACCCGGCCCGGGCGATGCACGACACCTTCTACTTCAATGCCAACATGCTGCTGCGCACCCATACTTCGCCCGTTCAGGTGCGGACCATGGAAAGCACCCAGCCGCCGATCCGCATTGTCTGCCCCGGCCGCGTATACCGCTGCGACTCGGATATCACCCACTCGCCGATGTTCCACCAGATCGAAGGCCTGCTGGTCGATCGCGACATCAACTTCGCCGACCTCAAGGGCACCATCGAAGAGTTCCTGCGGGTGTTCTTCGAAAAAGAGCTGGCAGTGCGTTTCCGCCCGTCGTTCTTCCCCTTCACCGAGCCGTCCGCCGAAGTCGATATGGAGTGCGTGATGTGCTCCGGCAAAGGCTGCCGCGTGTGCAAGCAGACCGGTTGGCTGGAAGTGATGGGCTGCGGCATGGTCCACCCGAACGTACTGCGCATGTCCGGTATCGACCCGGAAGAATTCTCCGGCTTCGCCTTCGGCATGGGTGTCGAGCGCCTGGCCATGCTGCGCTATGGCGTCAACGATTTGCGTCTGTTCTTCGACAACGACCTGCGGTTCCTGGCGCAATTCCGCTAGGCCACACCTCGACGCAATCTTCAGGAGAACAGCATGAAATTCAGTGAACAGTGGCTGCGCGGTTGGGTAAACCCGCAAGTCTCCCGTGACGAACTGGTCGCCCGCCTGTCCATGGCCGGCCTGGAAGTCGACAGCGTCACCCCGGCGGCTGGCCAGTTCAGTGGCATCGTGGTGGGCGAGATCCTCGCCACCGAACAGCACCCGGATGCCGACAAGCTGCGCGTCTGCCAGGTCAGCAATGGCCAGGAAACCTTCCAGGTTGTCTGTGGCGCCCCCAACGCACGTCCCGGCATCAAGATTCCGTTTGCCATGATCGGCGCCGAACTGCCCGGCGACTTCAAGATCAAGAAGGCCAAGCTGCGCGGTGTCGAGTCCTTCGGCATGCTGTGCTCGGCCGCCGAGCTGCAGATCAGCGAAGAGAACGACGGCCTGCTGGAGCTGGCACCCGACGCGCCGGTGGGTGAAGACATTCGCCAGTACCTCAATCTGGACGACGCCAGCATCGAAATCGGCCTGACCCCCAACCGCGGCGACTGCCTGTCGGTGGCGGGCCTGGCGCGCGATGTCAGCGCACTGTACGACGTCCCGGTCAGCCGTCCGGTGGTTCCGGCCGTCGCGCCTGCCCACGACGAAGTACGCCCGGTTGAAATCAGCGCCCCCGCTGCTTGCCCGCGTTACCTGGGCCGTGTCATCCGCAACGTCGACCTGAGCAAGCCGACCCCGCTGTGGATGGTCGAACGCCTGCGTCGTAGCGACGTGCGCAGCATCGACGCTGCCGTCGACATCACCAACTACGTGATGCTCGAGCTCGGCCAGCCTATGCACGCCTTCGACCTCGCTGAAATCAACGGCGGCATCCGCGTGCGCATGGCCGAGGAGGGTGAGAAGCTCGTCCTGCTCGATGGTCAGGAAGTCGCCTTGCGGAGCGACACCCTGGTCATCGCCGACCATACTCGCGCCCTGGCCATCGCCGGCGTCATGGGTGGCGAACACAGCGGCGTCAACACCGAGAAGACCCGCGACCTGTTCCTGGAAAGCGCCTTCTTCGAGCCAGTATCGGTCGCTGGCAAGGCCCGCTCCTATGGCCTGCACACCGATGCCTCGCACCGCTACGAGCGCGGCGTCGACTCGCAACTGGCCCGCGAAGCCATGGAGCGCGCTACCGCCCTGGTGCTCGAGATCGTCGGCGGCGAAGCCGGCCCGATCGTCGAAGCCGTGAGCGAGCAGCACCTGCCCAAGGTTGCCCCGGTCACCCTGCGCGCAGAACGCGTCAGCCAGATGCTCGGCATGGACATGGCCCCGGCCCAGGTCGAACAACTGCTCAACGCCCTGGAGCTGAAAACCAGCGCCAATGGGGCAGGGGTGTGGACTGTCGAGATTCCGAGCCACCGCTTCGACATCAGCCTCGAAGTCGATCTGATCGAAGAGCTGGCACGCCTGTACGGCTACAACAACCTGCCGGTCCGCTACCCGCAAGCCCGCCTGGCCCCCAAGGCTCGCTCGGAATCGCGCGGAGAACTGCCGATTCTGCGTCGCCTGCTGGTCGCCCGCGGCTATCAGGAAGCCATCACCTACAGCTTCATCGACCCCAAGCTGTTCGAGCTGTTCACCCCTGGCGTCGAGCCGCTGATGCTGGCCAACCCCATCTCCAGCGACATGGCCGCGATGCGCGCCTCGCTGTGGCCGGGCCTGGTCAAGGCGCTGCAGCACAACCTCAACCGCCAGCAAGACCGCGTGCGCCTGTTCGAAAGCGGCCTGCGCTTCGTCGGCCAGTTGGGCGACCTCAAGCAGCAACCGATGATCGCCGGCGTGATCACCGGCAGCCGCCTGCCGGAAGGCTGGGCCAACGGCCGTGACAGTGTCGATTTCTTCGACATGAAGGCCGACGTCGAAGCCCTGTTGGGCTACTCCGGCGCGCTCGCCGACTTCAGCTTCAGCGCAGGAAAGCACCCAGCCCTGCACCCCGGCCAGACCGCCCGCATCGAGCGCGACGGCAAGGAAGTGGGTTACCTGGGCGCTATCCACCCGGAGCTGGCAAAGACCCTGGGCCTTGAGCGTCCGGTGTTCGTCTTCGAGCTGGTGCTGGGTGAAGTGGTCGAAGGCCGGCTGCCGAAATTCAGCGAACTGTCCAAGTTCCCTGAAACCCGTCGTGACCTGGCGTTGATCGCAGGACGTGACGTGGCGTCGAGCGCCGTGCTTGAAGTAATTCGTGACAATGCAGGGGAATGGCTCACAGACCTCAGGCTGTTTGATGTCTACCAGGGTAAAGGTATTGATCCTGATAGAAAAAGCCTCGCGGTCGGCTTGACCTGGCAGCATCCATCGCGCACTCTTAACGACGATGAGGTGAACACCACCCTGCAAAATATCCTCACCTCGCTCGAACAAAGGTTGAACACCACGTTAAGGAAATAACGGCATGGGTGCTCTGACGAAAGCTGAGATGGCCGAAAGGCTGTACGAGGAGCTGGGGCTTAACAAGCGCGAGGCCAAGGAGCTGGTCGAGTTGTTTTTCGAAGAGATTCGTCACGCGCTTGAGGAGAACGAGCAGGTCAAGTTGTCCGGATTCGGCAACTTCGACCTTCGCGACAAACGCCAGCGGCCGGGCCGCAACCCCAAGACAGGGGAAGAGATCCCGATCACCGCGCGGCGCGTCGTCACCTTTCGTCCAGGGCAGAAACTGAAAGCCCGGGTTGAGGCCTATGCTGGAACCAAGCCATAACGACGAGCTGCCCCCCATTCCGGGCAAACGCTACTTCACCATTGGTGAAGTCAGCGAGCTCTGTGCGGTAAAACCGCATGTGCTGCGTTACTGGGAACAAGAGTTCCCGCAGCTCAACCCGGTCAAGCGCCGCGGAAACCGACGGTATTATCAGCGTCAAGACGTGCTGATGATTCGCCAGATCCGCGCCTTGCTGTATGACCAGGGCTTCACCATTGGCGGTGCGCGCTTGCGCATGTCCAGTGATGAGGCCAAGGATGACACGACCCAGTACAAGCAGCTGATTCGGCAGATGATTGCGGAGTTGGAGGATGTGCTGGTGGTGTTGAAGAAGTGACCTGCTTGGCGATGAGTGGATTTTTTTAAAAAAAAGCTTCCATTATTCAAAAGGTTAGGTTAGATTTCTTACCGTTCTCAGCGGTATTGAGAATAGAGTCGGGGCGTAGCGCAGCCCGGTAGCGCACTTGCATGGGGTGCAAGGGGTCGAGTGTTCGAATCACTCCGTCCCGACCAATAATCCCAATGACTTAGCCACCTTAGGGTGGCTTTTTCATTTCTGCGTGTGGGGAGTTTTTCGGGACTTCATCCGATTTTCCTCTTCAAGATCGTCAACACCGGCCCGCGAGAGTCAGTTGTTGATACCATGTTCGCAGCCTCAATCAGCTTGCCCAGCTCAGCGCCGGAATAGTGGCTGGTGATGCTGCCGTTCTTGTGCCCGAGCAGTGACTTCCGATCTTCTTCAGTAACGCCTGCGGCGCGCAGTCGGCGACCGAAGGTGTGCTTCAAGTCATGAATCCTGATCGATGCGTCAGGCGGCGATCGGGTACTGCTTGGCCAGGGCCAGCTGCACTGTCGCGATGATGCGGCAGAGGTAGGCCCAGTCCGGGTTGGGTTCCATGGCGTCGGCCGGCAGGTTCCACCAGTCGTCACCGAACACGCGGTGCATGAACTCGCGGTGGGCGCCGCCGCACTCATCAAGCGAGCTGGTGTGGCGAACATCCTCGGCCTCGTCGAGCATGTTCCGGGCGTCTTCTGCGTCCAGGTCCCGGTCACGCCGCATTTGCACGATCACCTTCCGCGCTTTGTCGGCCAGGGCCTCGGCGCTGAACCGGCGAGAGCTCAGCGACCGGTCGAAGTAGCCGATGATGTAGGCGTCGTGCAGCTTGCAGAAGAACTGGCCGATGGTCAGGCCATCCCACATGTCGCCCCAGTAGGCGTGCCAGGTCTTGTCGTAGCAGCTGACGGTGATCTTGCCTTTGCAGGGTTCGAAGTCTTCGAAGTAGACGCTGATCGGGTCCAGGCCTTCGGCGCCGGTGATCAGCAGCTTGGTGACGGTCGAGGTCTCGACTTGCATTGCGGTACTCCATGCATGCGCCGCCCTCCGTGGCCGGATGCGGCATGGGTTAGATAGTAAAAATGGGCAGCGCCTGTGTTAACTTAACGACACATTGTCAGCGGACTTATCGAAGTGCTCACAGTATTTCCCGAGTTTTTGTTAGGAAGAATTTCACTTAGAAAGATACTTCCTTCACACATAAGCGATGTGTACAAGGCGCTTTCCAACCCCCAAGTGATCGCCCACTATGGCGTTTCATATTCGAGCCTTGCCGAGACTGAAGAGCAAATGCGGTGGTTTGAGCGAATCGTCACCGAGAGGTCTGGCATCTGGTGGGGAATATCACTAATCAACAACCAATCATTGATAGGGGCTTGCGGCTTTAACAATGTGTGCCATGAGCACCGAAAAGCAGAGATAGGGTACTGGTTGATGCCGGAGTACTGGCGTCGCGGTCTACTATCTGAGGCTCTGCCGTCAATGATTGACTACGGATTCAACACAATGGGCTTGCACCGTATTCATGCAGATGTTGAGCCGGAGAATGAGCCCAGTTGCGCTCTTTTGAGGAAGTTTGGATTCAAGCTTGAAGGGACTTTGCGCGATGTGGAATTCAAAGACGGGAGGTTCTTAAGTCTCCATCAATATAGTTTGCTTTCTACAGACTCTAGACTGCGCCTAGATGACGCCCTCAAAAAGTAGTCGTTGATAGCTCAGGTGTTGTTGCTTAGTGAGGCTAGTTGTGCTTTGCCCGGTTCACATGGGAAAAGCGCGCCCATTGTGGACGCCACGGTCATAGGCAGAATCTTCGCTGGCAAGTTGTAAGGCAACAGTGCGGACTAAGCCAGGTGCGATAATCTCGTCGCCCGGATCATGCCGAATCATCAGCATGCTTTTCCGGTCGAAGACTAGGGCCAGGCGCGGCGAAATGCTGATCTCATGCCGCGGCGGGGTCAGAAACTTCGCCGCGTGCTGCCGGCCAAGGACATGGATGCCGTGAACCAGCGCTTCGATGATCTGCCCGTGGGTAGCATCGGCCCACCCGCAAATCGCTCGCAGGTGCTGGCCTGTTCGCTTCCTGGCCGAAAGCCGCAACGACTCGGTGCGCGCCACATTCCGGTGAGCTTCGATTTCGTGGCGCGTGATCCTGAACAGTGCATAGTGCCCAAGCGCTTCGACGTGATGAATCATCAGCGTCATCGCCTCGCCCTGTTCCTCGATCCCGGCCCACTCCATCAGTTACAGCAGGGCCTGTTTAGTCCCTGGTCGAACCTTCAAGCGCAGGTCTTCTTCCTGCAAGCGCTCGGCCATGGCCCTGCGCTTTTCGTCACGCTGCTGCTGCGTCAGAGCCATCATCGCCTCCATTGCGCACAAAGCGGGTGCCTGGGGCGTACTCCAGCAGGTCGCACACCCGGTTGATGATCTTGAGCGCGGCATCGAACACCTTCGCGTCGTGCGGCTCGCGGGCCAGGCGCTTCATGTTCGGCTGGTGCTCGAGGCAGACCTTGTCGACCAGGCGCCGCGCCAGCCTGCGGAGGTGATCGGCGCTGTCGTGCACGCGCAGGCTTAGCGCGAAGGCCAGGGCCACGTCATCAGGCCGGTACTGGCCGCCACTGACCTGTTTGTGGTTGGGACCGTGCTAGGCACTGGAGCGGGAAGTGACAAGGCTAATCGTGTGCTGGTCGCACGCGAACTCACCCGCCAGATCGGCAGCCGAAGTGAGGAAACCCGAGCCGCCACCATCAATGCACTTCTGGACAAGGTGGCACCAGGCGAGCGGACCCAGGACTTTGAGCTCGTCGCTCGAAGCCTGACTGCCATCGGGGCAGACGATCCGGAAAAAGTGCTCGGCATCTTGAGCGTGATGAATCGCGCCAACCTTGTGCAACAAAGCCAGCAAAACATCGTCCCTGCCGTTTGGGCCGGCTATGTACTGATGGGGGCACTCGCGACCACGCTGACTGCCACTCAGTTACCTCCCGAGCGCCAGGCCGAGATGCAGGCGGCGGTATCGAGTGCCATTGACTCGATCGAGTCGAATGTGCGCGACCTGAATCAGCGTGCCGAAATGGTTAAGCTGATTGTGGATGTCGCCATTGAAAACGTCGGCTTGCCGATACATGTGCTTGACCCGAGTTTGAAGAAGTACGAAGGTCTGCTGGTCGAAGCGGGTAAGCAGAATCCCGGCAGCGGGGGCTATGCTGGCGGTGAGCAGCCGACCAGCACATCGCATACAGGCGGCAATCAGCTTGATGGGCAGCCGGGGAGGGAGATCTACGTCACTCCCGGGCATCAGCTGAATCCGGGTGCCGTTTATTCGGAGGGCGCTGGAGATAGCGGTGCAGGTGCTAAAGACCTCGGGAAGATTTCATTTGATGCGGCTAACGGTGTGGGAACCATATATTCACCAAAAGTAACTCTGAAGGCCGGTGAAGTTATTTTCGACGATTTTGCTGTTGGGACATCGAAAGGTTTTATAGGTCATGGCTCCGATGGAGCTGCGGAGCTTGTGGGGCCGCTTAAGGAGCTTTTAGCTTACACTCAAGCTAAATGGGGGGAGACTGTCACGCTCAGAGGTTATTATGCATCGGAAGAGGGAGCCGCGCTGGGGGCGGGAAAAGTAGGAGAAAAATTTTCCTTCAGTTTCCCTGCAACGAAAGAAGGACTGCGCGAGTTTTTAAAAGGGCTAGAGCAGTGAGCGGAATTATGGCAATTGAGAAGTATTTGCAGAGCCTGCAGGCCTCCGGCTACGGCGAATATCCAGAGCCTCAAAGCGATTTACTATTGGGGGCGAGCGTGTACAAATTGCCCTTGAATGAATCCGGTATAGAGTTGTTTGAAAATGGTTTCAGGGTTGATGGTCGGATGGTGCAAGTGAAAGTTGTTATTTCAGGAGTTCTGAAAATAACGAGCCATCTCTCCGCAAAGGTGTTCTCTGAGGCTTCAGCGAGTCAGCGTGTGGATACCCTTGTTCCTATGGAGATACACACAAAAAACGCAATGTTGGTACTGAGTGTGCCATTGCTCATTTATTCGCGACTGTTAATAATTTTTAATGAAATGTGGCGCCGCCATAGGGGCTAGCCTAGGTGGCGTTCATGTTGATAGGGGAATTGTTTTTCGGATGCTGCAAGAGCCAGGACAAGCTTCAAGGGGGTGACGAGTATGATGTACTTTACGGAAGTTTAATTGCTGATGCCTGGGTTATAGGATGTGAGTAAGCTGGCTTTAGATTGATCCCATTAATCGTGATGCTTTTCATTCCCTCGAAACTTTTTTGGCAGAGTGAAGCCATTTACCGCTCCTGCTACCCTCGACTCCAATAGCCCACCGGTACCTCATTCACCAACCACACACCATTGTCCGCTTGGTAGAAACGCGCGCCGGCTTCGCGCATCTTCGATGTATTTATCACCAGCAATACGGGTTCTCCGTAGCGTCTACCCACGCCCAGCGCCGTTTCTGGGTCTTCACTCAGGTGCACATGGTGGCGAGAACCGGCAACCAGACCCTGTACCTCAATGGACGCCATGAAACGGCTGGCGGTTCCGTGGTAGAGCAGGGCGGGTGGGGTCTTTTCGACATGTTGGAGGGCGACCTGAGTCGTGCTGTGGCCTTGGGCGGCGCGGATATATCGCGCATCGTCCGAAAGGGTGAAGCGCTTCTTGTCGTTGGTTTCAACCACGTCGTGCAGGGCGGCGCGGTCAAAACTGCGTCCTTGCTCAGCGGCATTACGCAATAGTGTATCCACCTCGGCCCAACCTTCGCGGTCCAGGGTCAAGCCGATGGAGTGCGGAGCATGGCGTAGCACATAGCTGAGATACTTACTGAGTTCGTCGCGTTGTTTCTTGTTCAAGGCAATGATCCTTTTGTCTTAATCCTTTTTTTAGCGCGGTGATTGTGATCCCTAACATGCCGCTGCTCAAGTAGTGCCGCTCGCTTGACGGCCACCACGCACGCCTTTAATGTCCCGGCGCGTCCATCCGGGCAAACCTCAAAAGGAGTTGTAATGAACACGATGTCATTGTGCGCCGGTGCCTTGCTCGGGCTTTTCATGGTCGGTTGCGCGGTGCAGGACAAGCTCGACACCAGTCGCCTGACCCGTTTCGATGAGTACCACGCCAACCTTGAGGCCAATGGTGCGCGCTATACCCTCGACGCCTACATCATTCCGTTCTACCAGCCGTTCTTCATCACCGTCGAACGTGACGATGGCAAGCCGATGGATCTTGCCGAAGCGGCTGCGGTCGCCCAGCCGTATATCGTACCGCGCGGCTGTACGCAGCCTGCCGTGCGGCGCCCTGATCTGGACCGCAGCAATGCGGCCAAGACCCAATGGATCGTTGGCATCGAATGCTAACGCCAGTGGCAGCGCCACTTCCGAAGCGGCGCAGCAAATAGTCAAAGCCTTGCTGATACTAGGGGGCTCCAGGCTTTCATCCCGCGATCCAGATTTCGGGTAGCTATGTTTACGACTGTCCGCGTTGCTGTGCCAGAGGATGCGAGCCTCTTACTCTCAATCGAGCGTTCTGCCGCGCAAGCCTTTCGTGTGTTTGAAGGGTTAAGCTGGCTCGCTGATTCTCCTCCTATGCCGCTTGAACGGCATCTTGAGCTCATCGAGCGCTCGACGTGCTGGGTGGCCATCGATGCTGAAAATCGTCCGCAAGGATTTCTCAGTGCCGATATCTACGGTACAGACCTTCATATCCATGAACTTTCCGTTCGACACACCCTGCAAGGGCAGGGCATAGGGCGACAGCTCGTTCAAGCGGCGCAGGCTTATGTTGAGATCAATGAGCTGCATGCGCTGACTCTCACAACCTTCAAAGACGTACCGTGGAATGCTCCGTTCTACGCTCGTCTCGGTTTTCAGATTGAATCCGACCAATGCGTCGATGAAAGGCTGTCAACACTGTTGAATGAAGAGTATGAACACGGATTTCCCGTGGGAAGCAGGTGTGCAATGGTCTGGAGAGCGGGCTAGCAATGTTGAAGAGCGGCACTGGGAGCGGTGGTGTTTCGAAGGCTCAATCCACCCACCGCCACAGCGGCTCATCCAGCAACCCGACCCCACGCAACTGCGTCTGCCCCTGATCCTTCTCAAGCTCCAGCACATTGCACCCCTCACACGCGGTCAGCGCGTCGATCAGCGGCCTGCTGTGCGACACCACCCACACCTGGCTGCGTTGCGAGGCGCGGATGATCAAGCGCGCCAGCGCCGGCAGCAGGTCGGCATGCAGGCTGGTTTCCGGTTCGTTGAGCACCATCAGTGACGGTGGTCGAGGCGTCAGCAGGGCCGCGACCAGCAACAGGTAACGCAAGGTGCCGTCCGACAGCTCCGTCCCGCCCAGCGGGCGCAACAGCCCGTGCTGGTGAAGCCTTACGCTGAACAGCCCGCCGGGTGGTGCATCGATCTCCAGGCGGCTGCCGGGAAATGCGTCATCCAGCGCGGCAACCAGGTCTTCGACGTCACCAATCTCGATGATGGTCTGCAGTGCCGAGGCGAGGTTGCGGCCGTCGTGGTGCAGTACGGGCGAGCGGGTGCCTAGCTGTGGCTGGCGACAGGGGGCGTCGCGGTCGATGCGGAAGTGATCGTAGAAGCGCCAGCTGTTGATGAACGCGCGCAGCTCGCCGATCTCCGGGGCCTGGCGGGGGCGGCCGACGATGTTGAAGAAGCTTTCGCTGCTGTCGGCATGCTGGTCGAGTACGGACCAGCTGTTGCCTTCGCGGGCGCGTACCAGGGCGTTCTTGCGCTCGACCAGCAGGGAGGAGGGGCGGTAGGCGCCGGCGCCCCAGATGGCTTCGCACTTGATCTCGGGGTCGAGCATGAATGCGCTCGGGTAGGGCAGCGGGATGGGTAGGCCCAGGGAGATGGCGAAGCCGAAATCCTCGGTGGCGAAGCCCAGGCGCAGGCGTCTGACGTCGGTGGGGTGCTGGCCTTGGATGGGCACTTCGCCGCGCTTCATGCGGGCGCTGGTTTCCGGGCCGGCCCACCAGGTCGAGTCGAGGCCGCCTTCGCGGGCGAGGGCTTCGATCACGCCGCCTTGGGCGGTTTCGGCCAGCAGGCGCAGGGCTTTGTACAGGTTGGATTTGCCGCTGCCGTTTGCACCAGTCACCAGGTTGAGTTGGCCTAGCGGCATGACGAGGTGCTTTATCGAGCGGTAGTTGCCGATGGCGAGGGTGGTGAGCATGCGGGGCGTCCTGGCTTGGGCATGAGGGGCGATTGTCACCGATGCTGGGTGGGGTTGCCAGCCGCCGGGTGGCGGTGATGTGAATCCGTTTGTATCGGTTGTGGGGGACGGCACCGGCTTTGCCGGTGATCGCGGGACGAGCCCGCTCCTACAGGGATCGTCATCTGCGGGAGCGGATCGCGCCTGTGCCATTCGTCTCAGGCGCCTGGCTCGTGCGCCAGACGTTTGAGCAACGCCTGCGCCGCTGCTTCAGACGAAGCGGGATTCTGGCCGGTAATCAGGTGGCCATCTTCGACCACGTAGCTCGCCCAATCAGCTGCCTTTGAGTACTCACCGCCGTTGGCCTTGAGCATTTCCTCCACCAGAAACGGCACCACATCGGTCAACCCGACAGCTTCTTCCTCGCTGTTGGTAAAACCGGTGACGCGCTTGCCTTTCACAACCGGCTGGCCGTCCGCTGCCTTGACCTGCTTGAGCACGCCCGGCGCATGACAAACTGCAGCGATGGGTTTGTTCGAGGCGTACAGGGCTTCGAGCAAGGTGACCGAATCCGTGTCCTCGGCCAAGTCCCACAGCGGCCCATGACCACCTGGATAGAACACGGCGTCGAAGTCGTAAGGGTCGATTTCTCCCAACGGAATTGTGTCGGCCAGGGCCATCTGCGCCTTTGTGTCTTGCTGGAAGCGGCGCGTGGCGTCGGTCTGGGCGTCGGGCTCGTCGCTCTTCGGGTCCAGCGGTGGTTGGCCGCCTTTGGGTGAGGCGAGGGTGATCTGTGCGCCTGCGTCGATGAACACGTAGTAAGGGGCGGCAAATTCCTCCAGCCAGAAGCCGGTTTTCTTGCCGGTGTTACCGAGCTGGTCGTGGGATGTCAGCACCATCAGGATCTTTTTCATACGGAACATGCCTCCGGGTCTTCATGGGCAGCGCGCCTTTCGCCCTGCGTTAGTGTGGGAGGCCCAGGACTGGCAGATGTTCCATCGGGTGATTTTCACAACGTTTCACAGGTACGCTATGGCCAGACGCAAGGCCCAGCGGACATGTGCTCGTTGGGTGGCTCCTTCGCGTGCGACGACACCGATCCGGCGTTACTGATAGCCCTGCTGCCCACCGTCGTGCATGTCAGGAGCTCGGTGCGCTTGTCGCAGTTGGTGCAGATGGTCAGCGAGGAGTCCGTGGAGCAGAAGCCAGGCAGCGAGTTCGCCTTGTCGCGCCTGGTCGAGTTGTTGCTGATCGAAGCCATGCGCCTGGTCGCGATCGAGAATGCCCCGGTCGAGTTGCTGCGGGGGCTGGCGGATGGGCGCCTGGCGCCGGTGCTGAATCAGTTGCACGCACGTATCGATCACCCTTGGAGTGTCGATCAGTTGGCGAGCATTGCCGCGCTCTCCCGCTCGGCGTTCTTCGAGCGCTTCACGCGAACGGTGGGCGTGGCGCCAATGGCGCATCTGCTGGCCTGGCGCATGGAGGTCGCCAAGCAGTTGCTCAGGGCCCGGCAGTTGTCTGTCGCCGAGATCGCCGAGCGGGTGGGCTACGGTTCGGCCAGCGCGTTCAGCGTGGCGTTCAGCAAGCATGCCGGACAATCGCCCAGCCGTTTCCGGTTGCCTGAACGGATCAGATAAGCGAGGTGGAAAGGGGCGAATGTGCACAAATATCGTGAAACTTCCTATTGTCGCGTAGGGTATTTCTTGGGATCACGTTTCCCTGGGTTGCGCTGTTGTGCAGGCCCGTCTGGCCTTCTAATCTGCCCGTGCCCGCCGCATTTCATCTTCACGCTTTCAGCTTACGGGCAGAGACTCACGCCGGGTTCGCGTGGGTCGGGCTACAGGCGTGCGGGGGAGATGCGGCGGGCACTTTTCAATCCAGCGCTGGAAGCGCTACCGATTCTCGATGGGGGACGCATGGATAACGACGATCAATCGAACAGGAACGCTGGCCTGAAAGTGGTCAGCGCAGTACCGCGCATCCGCCGCCCACCGCGGTTGGCCTGGGTGCAGGCGATACCCGGGCTTCCGCCCAAGGAAACGCTGATGGAGGTTTCGAGCATGCTGGGGTGCGTGACCGAACTCACCCATCGCGCCCTCAACACGCCGCGCGACGCCGAGCCACTGATGCGTGCCATGTATTACCTGAGTGGCATGAGCAAGGCGATGATCGACGGGCAACTGGCGATCGTTCGCGGTGAGGTAGTGGTCGATAAAGGGAGTGACACCTAGGGGCTTTCGTCGCGAGCGCTATCAAACCCAGCATTGGATGCAGGGTGCATCGCAGAGGCCCGAGCTGGGAACTATCGCCCGCAGGCGTGATAGATTCCCGGGCTTTGTGTTACAGACCATGGACAGGCGAGTGAAATGAGCAATACCCCGCAACCTACTCCCCGTGCACATCGTGTGCGCCCGACCTTCGCCCAGGTATTTCGCAAGAATCTCAAGCGTGTGCTTGAGCACTGGACACCCTTCACCGTGACGCTGGTCTTCTTCGGGACCTTCCTCGGCAGCCTCAGCCTCTACATCTATACCCGCGCCATCGGTCGCGCCGACCTGTTCATGTCGGCGCTGGATTCCAAGTCGTCACTCGCCGCCTGGATGTTCGTGGTCGTCGCGGTGATGTTCTCCCACCTGATCATCCTGATGGGCTCGTCGTGGCTCTACGGCACGGCGGTATCGCTGTTCGGCAGGGTGCGCTGGCTCACCCGCCATGTCGCGCTGTGGCTGGTGATTCCGTTGGCGGTGGGCTACGCCGCCTTCATCGTCCTGGGCTTTTTCTACCACCGAATGCTCAGCCCCGGCGTCGCCATGCTGTTGATCTCGGCAGCCACCTTGCTGGCGTTCGCCGCGCTGTTCTTCTCCCGGTCGTTCAGGTCGTTGTTCGTTCTCGCGGCGCCGAAGAACAAGGGCAAGGCCGATCGCTGGTTTCTCGGGATCTTTCTTTCGTTCACCCTGGTGTTCGCCGTCATCGCCAGTTCGTTGTCGATGCTGTTGATCATCGACACCTACGTCGGGCGGGATAACGAGGCGGCGGTGTCGTTCGTGGCAGGCTTTTCACTGTTCACGCTGCTGATGAGCCTGCTGCCTTCGATGTTGTACTTCGTGTTCAAAGGCGATATCTACCGCAAAGTCGCCGCAGGCATCGGCGGCGCCTTGCTGTTCTTCGTGATCTTTCTCACCACCGCCAAGGGCGCGATGTCGAGCATCACCTATTCGGTGGCCGGCAGCCTGGAAGTACGCCAGGGTTTCTCCCAGCGCTACGTGCTCGATCGCCAGGTGACACTGGCCGATATCGATCCGCTGCTCTGGCACAGCCGTCTGCGTCACGATGGCAAGGTGCAGGTCAGGGCCTACCAGCTGTTCGCCTTCGGTGACCTGCTGTTGCTGTGCCCGCACAGTTTGCTCGGGGCCAGGCTTCACCAACTGCCTGACTACACCCGCCTGTGCATCTTCACCCGCAGCAGCCAGGTGGAGCGCTTGCCGCCGCTGCTGTTGCCAATCGTGCAGCGCGAGCCGCAACGGGCGCAGTGGCAAGAGGCGGCGGACCGGCGAATGGGCTGGCAGCAAATACGTGGGCAAATGCTGCAGGACAAGCGCTAGGCATGCGGCCTTTATCGGCCTGTCGCCTGTTCACTCGTAGCTTCGCCAGTGCCCTGAGTCATTACCTCCTGCACTGGCTGGCTGGCGACGTTGCGGTTGGCCACCCCGAACGGCACATGGACCATCGGCAGGTTGCCCGCCGCCGAGCTCAGGTGGCTGCGCTGGTCATCGAAGAACATGTGCGGCTTGAGAATGGACAGCACGCGGCCCTTCTCCATCCCGCCCAGAAAGAACGATTCATCTGGCGAAACGCCCCAGTTTTTCAAGGTGGTCACCACGCGCTCATGGGACGGTGCGTTGCGCGCGGTAACGATGGCAATGCGCAGGATGCGCTTGTAGTCAGGGTCTTGCGCAAGCTTCTGGTCTTCCAGGGTGCGGATGTGCGAGAGCTTGCGGTACAGGTCTGCCAGCGGTCCCGGCTGATGCGGGATAGCCTTGCGGGCGAACTCGTGGGCCTGGAAGTCGTGGAGGTTGTTGTGCTGCTTGTAGACCGTCTCGGCTTCGTCGTCGGCGATCACGCCGTCGAAGTCGAAGGCTACGCGCAGTTCGGTGTCGATCTCGTCGTCGTAGATGCGTGTGGGCAGCACCAGGCCGGCCGGATAGTCGGCGTCGATGGCGCGCTGCACGTCTTCTTCGTTGGCGCTGAGAAACAGCGACGCGTTGAACGCCGGGATGTATTCGTAGGGCGAGCGGCCAGACATGAATGCCGCGCGGGTGATGTCCAGACCGTAATGGGTGATCGAGCGAAAGACCCGCAGCCCGGTTTCGGGCGAGTTGCGCGACAGCAGCACCACTTCCACCGGCAGTTGCCCGGGGAAGGCCTTGTTGATGCTCAGGAAACGGCGGATGAACGGGAAGGCCACGCCCCGGGGGAACGGATTGTCGAGGTTCGCTTCATGATGCTGGCGATAGGCTTCGACGCCTTCGCTTTGATAGATGTCGTCGGATTCAGCGAGGTCGAACAGCGCACTGGAGGCAACGCCGACGACAAGTTTCTGTTCGATGGGGTAGGGCATGGAGAAGTCCTGAACCGAGAGGTATCACCGAGACCTGGCGCGGTGCGGCCATGATTGTACTGCCAAGGAAGGATAGCCGTGATGCTCAAGGTGTTCGTCGGCACAAAGCGCTGGAAATCCCCGGCGTGCTGGCGCAAGTCCGCCACCCAAAGGTGCACGCGTGCGTCAAAATGAGATATAAAGCCCACAAAATTTTCCAGAAATCAATAAATTATGTGCACATAGCACATGAACGGATATCGCTAGAGCCCAATTCCCAGCCTGATCATCGTCTACCCTGAATCCGGCCCAATTATTGCTCCGCCAGCGCCAACCCCCTAACACTGGAACACTATAAAAATGAGCTCACCCGGCGAATTCCCCCTGACCGAAGCCCCCCAGCACGCCCGCAAGGGCCTGCTGCCGATTGCCATGGTCCTGTTCAGCTTCACCTTCTTCACCGGCACCATGTTCGCTGGCGGCAAGCTGGGCATGGCCTTCAATTTCGTCGACATGCTGTGGATCGCCACCATCGGCAACACCTTGCTGGCGATCTATGCGGCAACGCTGGCTTTCATCGCCTCGCGCAGTGGCCTCAACACGGTGCTGATGGGGCGTTTCTGTTTTGGTGAGTCGGGCAGTCGGCTCTCCGATTTCCTGCTGGGCTTCGCGGAACTGGGCTGGTACGCCTGGGGCACGGCGACGGTGGCGATCGTGCTGGTCAAGCTGCTGGGGCTGTCCGAAGGCCTGACCATCCCCCTGATGGTGTTGTTCGGGCTGGGTTTCAGCATCACCGCGATCATTGGCTTCAAGGGGCTGGACTGGCTGTCGCGGCTGTCGGTACCGCTGATGTTCGTGCTGCTGGTGATTTCGATGGTCATCGCCACCCGCTATGTGGGCGGTTTCGAAGGGCTGATGGCCGTGGTGCCGCACGAGACGATGAGCTTCTCGGCAGCGGTGACCATGGTCTTCGGCACTTTCGCCAGCGGCGCGACCCAGGCCACCAATTGGACCCGCCTGTCGCGCAGTGGCCGGGTGGCGGTCACGGCCAGCGTGGTGGCGTTCCTGGTGGGCAACGGCCTGATGGTAGTGGCAGGCGCCTGGTGCGCGATGGTCTACCAGCAGGCCGACATCGTCGAAGTGATGATGCTGCAGGGCCTGTCGTTCGCGGCGGTGGTGATGCTGTGCCTGAACCTCTGGACCATTCAGGGCCCGACCATCTACAACGTGGCCGCGGCGACCTGCCACCTGGTGCGCAGCGAGCGTCGTCGTACTGCGACGCTGGTGGCGGCCGGCGTGGGCATCGTGCTGGCGATCGGTGGTATGTATGAATGGCTGATCCCGTTCCTGGTGCTGCTGGGCTCGATCATTCCGCCGGTCGGCGGGGTGATCATGGCCGACTTCTGGTACCGCCACCGTGGCAAGTACCCGACCCTGGCTTCGGTCAGCCTGCCACGCTACAACCGCGCCGGTCTGTTCGCCTACGCAGTGGGGGCGGTGCTGGCCTACAGTTCGCCGTGGGTCGCCCCGCTGGTGGGTATCGGTGCTTCGGCGCTGTGCTACATCGTCCTGCTTGAAGTCGGTGCGCGCGTGCGCCCCGTGGCACAGGCCAAGCCGTGAGCCTGGCACTCGATGAGTTGCTGGGGCTGCCCGGTCTCGAAGAGATGACCGTGCGAGCCGGTGCACGCAACCTGCAGCGGCGGGTGCGCTGGCCGTATGTGGCGGAGAACGAAGGCATTGCCGAATGGGTGATGGGGGGCGAGCTGGTGTTCGTCACCGGTATCAACCATCCGCGTGGCGAGGCCAACCTGCTGAGCCTGGTGGAGGATGGCGACGCTGTCGGTATTGCCGGCCTGGTGATCCTCACCGGCGGCAGCTTCATCCAGCATATTCCGGCGGCGGTGGTCGAGCGTGCCGAGCAACTGGGGCTGCCGCTGATCGAGCAGCCCTACGCCTTGAAGATGGTGGTGGTCACCCACCTGATCGGCACGGCGCTGGTGCAGATGGGGCAGGTGCGGCGCTCGCGTGACGACATCCTCGGCCAGCTGTTGACCGGCGACTACCCGAGCCTGGCCATTGCCCGCCAGCGGGCTGCACACCTGCAACTGGCGCTGGACGAGCCCCGCCGTGTGGTCGCGCTGCGACTCTCGGCAGTCGATGGCCTGTTCGAGCGGCATCGACCGGAGCAGGCCGAGCGCCTGTGGCAGAACACCCGCCAGGCGCTCGAAGAACAACTGGAGGCCTGGTGTCGCACGGTCGCCGGGGCGGTCATGGCGCAATTGCCGGGTGACCTCTTCGTGCTGCTGTTGGCCGACGCCCCAGATTTGCGCCCAGCGCTCGCCGCCTTGTATCGGCAGCTGTCCGAGGTGACTGGCGAGATGGCGCTGTTCATGGGCCTGTCGTGCCTGGCCGAAGACTGCGCCCACTACCGCCAGGCCCTGGGAGAAGCGCGCCAGGCCCTCGAAGTGGCGCAGAACATGCGCCCGGCAACCGGCCTGTGCGATTTCAGCGAGCTGGGGGTTTTGCGCCTGTTGCAGGGGATTACCGACCGTTCGCTGATCGACAACTTCGTTGCCCAGACCCTCGGCCCGCTGATCGAGACCGGACGCAAGCATCCCTACGCTCTGGTGCACACCCTCGATGTGCTGCTCAAGGAAAACGGCAACGGCGCCCAGGCCGCGCAACGCCTGGGGGTGCACCGCAACACCATCATCCAGCGTATTCAACGCATCGAGCAGTTGAGCGGACAGTCGCTCGATGACACGCTTTTCCGCATGAACGCTTCCGTCGCGCTGCTGATCTGGCGCATGAGCGAAAGCCAAGGCAAGGAGTAACCCCATGAACATCATCAACGCCCGCCTGCGCGGCAAGACCGGCCTGTTCCGGATCGAGCTCGATGGCGATCGCATTGCCGCCATCGAACCCCAGGATGCGGCCGTCGCACTGGGCAACGCCGAGGACATCGACGCGGCGCAGAACCTGGTGATCCCGCCCTTCATCGAACCGCATATCCACCTCGATGCCACTCTGACTGCCGGCGAGCCGCGCTGGAACATGAGCGGCACGCTGTTCGAGGGGATCGAGTGCTGGGCCGAGCGCAAGGCCATTACCACCCACGAGGACATCAAGGCCCGTGCCAAGAAAACCATCGGCGCCTTGGTCGATCACGGCATCCAGCACGTGCGCACCCACGTCGATGTCACCGACCCGACGCTGGTCGCGCTCAAGGCGATGGTCGAGGTGCGTGAAGAGGTCCGCCACCTGGTCGACCTGCAGATCGTCGCCTTCCCTCAGGAGGGGATCGAATCGTACGCCAACGGTCGCGCCCTGATGACAGAAGCCGTCGCTCTGGGCGCCGATGTGGTCGGTGGCATCCCTCACTTCGAGAACACCCGTGACCAGGGCGTGTCGTCGGTGAAGTTCCTGATGGACCTGGCCGAACGTACCGGCTGCCTGGTGGACGTGCACTGCGACGAGACTGACGACCCGCAGTCGCGTTTCCTCGAAGTGCTGGCCGAAGAGGCGCGGGTGCGCAACATGGGCGAGCGCGTTACCGCCAGCCACACCGTGGCCATGGGCTCCTACGACAACGCCTACTGCTACAAGCTGTTCCGCCTGCTGAAGATGTCGGGTATCAACTTCGTGTCGTGCCCGACCGAGAGCATCCACCTGCAGGGGCGGTTCGACAGTTTCCCCAAACGTCGCGGCGTGACCCGGGTGGCAGAGCTCGATCGTGCAGGCATGAACGTGTGCTTCGGCCAGGACTCGATCGTCGATCCGTGGTACCCGCTGGGTAACGGCAACATCCTGCGCATTCTCGAAGCGGGCCTGCACATCTGCCACATGCTCGGCTATGAAGACTTGCAGCGGGCGCTGGACCTGATCACCGACAACAGCGCGCGTACCCTGAACCTGGGCGAGCGCTACGGCATTGAAGTGGGGCGCCCGGCGAATCTGCTGGTGCTGTCGGCGCCGGATGACTACGAGATGATTCGCAGCCAGGGCCATGCGCTGGTTTCGGTGCGCGGCGGCAAGGTGTTGATGCGCCGTACCCCGGCACAGATCGAGCGATTCGCCTGAAGCGCTGTGTGGGGGCAACGGTTTGTTTGCCCCCACACAGCACCCAGGGCCGTGCCTATGCGGTGGCGACTGCCGTGGGCCTTGCGATTGCGCGGGCCGTGCACGTGACCTTGGCGGCATTGGGGCTGGCGGTTCTGCTCAAGACGGTCGCCTGGGCCTTCGAGCTGGTCCGTGTGGTGGGCGTGGTGTACCTGATCTGGTTGGGGCTGCGCATCGCGCGTGCGCCCAGCCTGATGCCTGAGCTGAACGCTGCAGGCTTGTCGGTAGCGCGACGCGCCTATGGCACGGCGGTATGGCGCGGGCTGCTGACCAACATCAGCAATCCCAAGGCGTTGTTGTTCTGCTCGTGTCGATGCTGGCGGTGACCATGCTCACCTATCTGGGCACCGGTGTGGTGACGTCGGCGATGCTGCCCTGGTTCGGTGTGGTGGCCCTGGCCATGCTGATCCCCACGGTACTGGGCGCGCGGGTCTACCTAGGTATCAGCGAGGCGGCGTTTCGCCGGCTGGTGCTGGGGCTGCTGACCTTGTCGGGGATAGCCATGCTGGTGGCGTCGGTGCCGGTGTTGCTGGGGCGCTGAACGCTTGCCTATGGGCGCTTTACTTGGCACGCTTGGCCCCGGTCTTCAACCGCACACGCCGCGATACAAGGAACCGCCAAGGTGAGTTGGGAAAAAGTCGGGAAAGCCCTTGCGGGCCTGCTGGTCATCGTCGTCGCTGTCGTCGTGTTGTATGCGTCGCTCAAGGATGATCGTGGCCTGAAGGCCTATGTCGCCTACGAGGCCCTGACCTACCCCAGCCAGTTCAACGAGCGCATCGGCCAGGCCCGTGAGCAACTCAAGTACGAACGCCTGTTCGCCGGTGTCGAGGCGCTGGCCAAGGGTGCGTTGAGCCGTGACCAGGTCGAGGCCTTGGTGGCCCAGGCGCAGACGCCCTACATGCAGTTGTTCGCCAAGCCCTTCGAGGCGGGGCTGGTGGACCATCGCACCGGGCTGTTCATCACCTTGCACAACACCCGCGACACGCCGCTCAAGCAAGTGCATATCCGCCTGCCGGCCAAGGGCCTGGTACAGGTGCGCGATGACGCCGGGGACGACAGCATTCCCGAGAACGCCACCAACATCATCGAAATCCCGTCCATCGAGGCCGGCGGGGTGTGCCGGGTGTGGGTGTACTTCGATGCCGACTTCCCGCAGATCACCCAGGGCGGCATCAGCATCGTGCATGCCGAGGGGCCGGCGGATATCCAGGTGATACGCCAGGTCAGCGGTTTCCAGGCGCTGATGGCCCGTTATGGCCAAGTGCTGAGCGGCCTCGTGGTGGCGCTGGGCACCCTGGTGCTGGGGCTGACCTGGGTCATCCTGCGTCAGCGCCGTCGTTTGCGCCGGCTGCGCAACTGCTGAAATCGGGGAGTGCCTCGTCCACCAGTTCGATCCAGTGCCGCACCGGTGTTCGCCCGGCACTGTCGAGGTGGGACTGGCAACCGATGTTGGCGGTGACGATCACCTCGGGGTTGCCACTCTCCAACGCATTCAGACGGTTGTCGCGCAACTGGCGTGACAGCACCGGCTGGGTCAACGAATAAGCCCCCGCCGAACCACAGCATAGATGACCATCCGACACCGGGGCCAGGCTGAAGCCCAGGCGCTGCAGCACGCTCTCGACTGCACCAGCAAGCTTTTGCGCATGCTGCAGCGTGCACGGGCAATGGAAGGCCAGGCGCCGGTCAGCCTGGATGCCCAACTGCTCCAATGGCTCCTCGCGCAACACCTGGACCAGGTCCCGGGTCAGTTCGCTGATGCGTGCGGCCTTGGCGGCGTAGGTAAGATCGGTGGCCAGCAGGTGCCCATAGTCACGCACGAAGGCACCGCAGCCGCTGGCGGTCTGCACGATCGCTTCGGCGCCGGCTTCGATGGACGGCCACCAGGCGTCGATGTTGCGCCGAGCGCGATCAAGGCCGGCGGTCTGCGCGTCGAGGTGATAGTCCACGGCGCCACAACACCCGGCTTCACGGGCCGTGATCACCGAGATCCCCAGGCGATCCAGCACCCGCGCGGCTGCCGCGTTGGTGTTGGGCGACAGCGCCGGTTGCACGCACCCTTCGAGCATCAGCACCCGACGTGCATGTTGTACGACGGGACGTGGTTTGGGGGCACGCGCCTGGCGCGGCAGCTTGGCCTGCATCGGCTTGGGCAACAGTGGCCGAAAAGCCCTGGCTGTGCGGGTCAGTGCCTTGAACAACGCAGGCCTTGGGACGAACAGGCGCAATCCTTGGCGTGCCAGACGCTCGCCCAGAGACCGCTGCACCTGCGCGTCGACCACGGCACGACCGATGTCCAGAAGGTTGTGATAGTCCACCCCGGAAGGGCAGGTGGTTTCGCAGTTGCGGCAGCTCAGGCAGCGGTCCAGGTGGGTCTGGGTGCTGGCTGTGGCCGGTTGGCCCTCGAGTAGCAGCTTGATCTGGTAGATGCGCCCACGCGGCCCGTCCAGCTCATCGCCCAGCAACTGATAGGTCGGACAGGTGGCAGTGCAGAAGCCACAGTGCACGCAACTGCGCAGGATACGCTCGGCCTCATCGGCCCGTGGCAGGCGCTTGGCCTGGTCGCTCAGGTTGGTCTGCATGTTTGGCCCTCACAGGTCGGCATACAGGCGACCCGGGTTGAAGATACCGCTCGGGTCGAGCTGCTGCTTGAGGTTGCGCTGGTAACGTAGCAGTGGCTCGGCCAGCGGATGAAAGCTGGCGCTGTGGCAGGCATGCAGGGTGGCATGACCGCCGAGGTGCGCGACCGCCTCACGGATTACCGCGGGCGAAGCGGCGGATTTCAGCCAACGCTGGGCGCCGCCCCAGTCGAGCAACTGTCGGCCGGGCAGGCTGAGCGATGGGCTGTTGTGCGGCAGCGACAGGCGCCACAAGGGCTCGTCACCGGCGAAGAAGGCCAGGCGCTGTTCGCGCAGGTCGTGCCAATAGCGGTTGTCCAGCAGCGTACCGCCCAGGCGCTCGGCGGCAGAGGCCACGGAGCCTTCACCGCCCTCCAGGCGCAGGTGCAGGGCTTCGCCGTCATGGCAGGCAGCCGTGATCGGCAGGGCTTGCTGACCCCAGGCCGCCAGCTCATCCAGGGCTTGCCGAAGGCCCATCGTCAGACACAGGCTCTGGCAGCTGCGCGGTCGCGGCAGGACTTTCAGCGATACCTCGGTCAATACCCCCAGGCAGCCGAAACTGCCGGCCAGCAGGCGCGACAGGTCGTAGCCCGCGACGTTCTTCATCACCTCGCCGCCAAAGCGCAGCAGCTTGCCGTGCCCGGTGATGACGCGGGTGCCCAGCACATGGTCGCGTACCGAGCCCGCCCAAGGCCGGCGCGGCCCTGCCAGCCCGGCGGCGACCATACCGCCCAGTGTGGCGCCGTCGCCCAGGTGCGGTGGTTCGAAGGGCAGCATTTGCCCGGCGCTGTGCAGTGCAGCCTCGATCTCGCGCAGCGGCGTGCCCGCGCGTGCCGTGATCACCAGCTCGGTGGGGTCGTAGCTGACGATGCCGCGATGGCTGCGGGTGTCGAGGGGCCGGCCGTTGACCGGGCGCCCGAGCATCGCCTTGCTGTCGCTGCCCTGGATGCGCAGTGGCGTGCAGTCGACCAGTGCCTGGCGCACCTGCTCCAGCAGGGCCGAGCTGTCGTCGTGATCCTGATCCATCAGAAACGCTCCAGGTCGGGGAAGGGCAACTGGCCGTGGTGCACATGCATCGCGCCGAATTCGGCGCAGCGCTGCAGTGTCGGGATGTTCTTGCCAGGATTGAGCAAACCCAGCGGATCGAAGGCGTGCTTGACGGCATGGAACAGCGTCAGCTCGTCGGCGTTGAATTGCGCGCACATCTGGTTGATCTTCTCGCGCCCGACGCCGTGCTCGCCGGTGATGCTGCCACCCACTGCCACGCACAGCTCCAGGATCTTGCCGCCGAGGGCCTCGGCACGCTCCAGCTCGCCGGGCTGGTTGGCGTCGAACAGGATCAAGGGGTGCATGTTGCCGTCGCCGGCATGGAACACGTTGGCCACGCGCAGGCCGTGTTCGCGCGACAGCTCGCCGATGCCGTGCAGCACCCCCGGCAGCGCCCGGCGCGGAATAGTGCCGTCCATGCAGTAGTAGTCGGGGGAAATGCGCCCGACCGCAGGAAAGGCGTTCTTGCGCCCGGCCCAGAAGCGCACGCGCTCAGCCTCGTCGCGCGCCAGGAGCACCTCGCTGGCGCCGGCTGTCTTGAGCACGGCCTCCACGCGCAGGCAGTCGTCCTGCACGTCAGCCTCCACGCCGTCGAGTTCGCACAGCAAGATGGCGGCGGCCTCGACCGGGTAGCCTGCGTGGATGAAGTCTTCGGCGGCCTGTAGCGACAGGTTGTCCATCATCTCCAGGCCCGCGGGAATGATGCCTGCGCCGATGATGTCGGCCACCGCACGACCGGCCTTTTCCACGCTGTCGAAACTGGCCAGCAATACCCGCGCCACCTGTGGCTTGGGCAACAGCTTCACGGTGACCTCGGTGACGATGCCCAGCAAGCCTTCGGAGCCGGTGAACAGCGCCAGCAGGTCGAACCCTGGGGCATCCAGGGCATCGCTGCCCAGCGTCAGGTATTCGCCCTCGATGGTGAGGATTTCGACCTTGAGCAGGTTGTGCACGGTCAGGCCGTACTTCAGGCAATGCACGCCCCCTGCGTTTTCCGCGACATTGCCGCCGATCGAGCAGGCGATCTGCGAGGACGGATCTGGGGCGTAGTACAGCCCGTGCGGTGCTGCGGCCTGGGAGATGGCCAGGTTGCGCACGCCAGGCTGAACCCGGGCGAAGCGGCCTGCGGGATTGATCTCAAGGATGCGGTTGAAGCGCGCCATTACCAGCAGGATGCCCTGTTCCAGCGGCAAGGCGCCGCCCGACAGGCCGGTACCGGCGCCCCGGGCCACCACCGGCACCTGGTGCGCGTGGCAGATCTTCAGCAGCGCCTGGACCTGTTCCAGGCGTTGGGGCAGCACCACCAGCAGTGGCACCACGCGGTAGGCGCTGAGGCCGTCGCACTCGTAGGGGCGCAGGTCTTGTGCGGTGTGCAGGATGTCGAGGTCGGGCAGAGCACTGCGCAGGGTGTCCAGCAGCGCGGCCTTGTCGACCGTGGGCAGGGCGCCGTCCAGGCGCTCGTCGTACAGGATGTTCATGGGGCGGACTACCAGGCACTTGTCGTTGTTGTGCGGGGAAGGATAGCTACCCCTCGGCCTAGTGCACCCTTCAGTGGGCGTTCTGTGTGAGGCGAATGATCTGCCGGGCCAGATACGCACCGGTCAGGATCACCCCGAACAGGCGCAGTGTCTGCATCGCCAGCACCATGCCGACATCGGCGTGGGTTTCCACCGCGATGATCGCCATCGCATCCAGGCCGCCGGGGCTGGTGGCCAGGTACATGGACAGGAAGTCGGTGCCGGCGACCCGCGCCAACAGCCAGGCACAGCCTGCGCAGAGCAGGATCAGCACCACGGCGCCGGCGATCATGGTCGGCAGACGCTTCCACACATAGCGCACGGTCTGGCGGTCGAAGCGCAGGCCGATGTAGCAGCCGATGGCACCGTAGGCGATGGCCAGCACTTCGCTGGGCAGGCTGACGTGCAGCAGGCCCGTCAGTTGCAGCACTGCGCCAAGCATCAGCGGCATCAGCAGGGCACCGGCGGGCATCTTCGCGCCGACGGCTACGCCCACCAGCACCACGCCCAGGCCGAGCAGCAGGTTGCCCAGTTGCACGCTGTCGGCGGCCACCGGCACCTGGGCCACGTCGCTGGCAACACTGGTGGCGCCGAGCAGATGGCTGACCAGCGAGCCGATCATCACCACGCACACCACGCGCACGTATTGCATGGTCGCCACCACGCGCCCATCGGCGCCGTTGTCCTCGGCCATCGACACCATCGCCGAGGCCGCGCCGGGTGCGGTGCCCCAGGCCGCCGTGCTGCCGGGGATGTCGCCGAAGCGCACGGTACCCAGACCGACCAGCGCGCTGAGCGCGACGGTGGCGAAGGTGGCGAACAGCATCAATGGCCAGGCGTCGGCCAGCGAGGCGAGCACCGGCCAGGTCACCGAGTGGGCCACCAGCAGTCCGACACAGCCTTGGCCGAAACGGAACACCTGGCGATGCAGGCTTAGTTGCGCGCCGGATACACCGAAGACGATGGCCACCAGCATGGGGCCGAGAAACAGCCCTGCCGGCACGGTGAGGGCGTGCAGGATCTGCCCGGCGGCGCCGGCACAAAGGATCAGCGCGAGCCATTGCAGGATCAGGGTTGGGGACGGGTTCTTTGCTGCTTGGGGGGGTAGGGTGGGGGGCAAGTCGATCTCCCTTTACGGCGAGAGCCAGAGATGGCTGACAGAGAAAATTATCGACCTGTGGATTGATCAAGTCTATTTTCTACTTTCTATGAATCCATAACTGAAATTCATCGATCATGGACCTACGTGACCTGACCTATTTCGCCACCATCGCCGAACTCGGCCACCTGGGGCGCGCCGCACAGCAACTCAACCGCAGCCAGCCGGCGCTGAGCAAAAGCATCCAGCGCCTTGAAGAATCTCTGGGCGCGCGGCTGTTCCAGCGCGACGGAAGGCGCATCAAGCTGACCGATGCCGGCGCGTTGTTGCTGGCGCGTGGCAAGCAGTTGCAGGTGAGCATCGCCGAGACCGAGCGTGAAGTACGCGACTTCGCCAGCGGCCTGGTGGGCAATATCCGCCTGGGCTGCGCGGCGAGCATGGCCGAGCACCTGCTGCCGCAACTGACCGCTTCGCTACTGGAGCGGGCGCCGGAGCTGACCTTGAAGCTGTCGATCGGCCAGGACGACATGCTCAAGGACTCGCTGCGCTCAGGCCGGCTGGACGCGATCATCTGCGGCCTGATCGTCGACGATCCGCAGTTCCGTTCCTACCCCATCCTGCAGGACGAAGCGGTGGTGGTGGCCAGCGCCGATCATCCGGTGTTCTCGGGTGAGGTGCAGTTGAAGGACCTGTGCACCTACCGCTGGGTACTGGCGGCACCGACGGTGACGGCGCGGCGCTGGATCGACAATGTGTTCAGCAGCCATCAGTTGCCGCTGCCCGAGGTGCAGATCGAGACCAACTCGATTTCGCTGCTGCCCCGGCTGATCGCCAAGACCCGCCTGCTGAGCTTTGCCGCGCGCGAGACGCTGGAGCACGGGCTGGGCATGGCATGGTTGCGCGAAGTGCCGCTGGAGGCCACCACCATGCGCCGCACGGTTGGGGTGACTGTACGTGCCGAAGGGTATCTGCCGCCGGCGGCGGGGGCGATGGTGGAATTGCTGAGAAATGCCGGAGATGGGTTCTTTCGCGGGGATTGATGGCTGATAGATGGCTGATAGTGCGCCGCAACCCGAGACTTGCGGGGGCTTTTGTGGGCGCGGCGGTTCGGCACCCCGACTTGCCCGCGATGGGCCGCACTGCGGCCCTGGCGATCTCAGCCTTGAACGTGCTGCTCGACCCCATCCAGCAAGGATTCGACCAGCGCCTTGCAGGCATCGAGCCCATGATCATTGCTCAGCAGCAGATCCCGACAGATGCCGGTGGCCAGTTCCATGGCGGTCTGGTTTGCCGCTGAAGCGCCTTTGAGCAGGGTGGACAAGTGCACCAGCGCGTCTTCGGCCGCGACACCGGCACAGACCGCAAACAGTGCACGATGGCTACCGTCGCAGCTACCGAAATGCGCAGGCGCGGTGGTGGGTGTAGGGGGATCGGGCAAGCCTTTCGTCATTGTGTCGCTCCTTGATTCAATGGAGTCGCCACCGTTCGCTACCAAACGAAAGGGTGGCGGCTGTACGCAGGTTGGTAGACCGGGAATCAAGGAAACCGGCGCGCACGAAGGCGCCCTGCGCACAGCCACCGTCGAACGCAACAGCAGGTACAAAAACCAACTGAAAGTTAGAGCGGGCGCTTGTGCGCCTTGATTGATCGCGGGCTACCAAACCCGACTGCTGGACTTACAGCAGCGCGCAGAGGTTACCGGTCCGAGGGAAGCGTTTCAAGGCGGGGCCACCTCCAGATACATTTCAGGGTGCTCACTCACATGGGCAACAACCGATCCTGGATCACTTCCTTCATCACCAGCGTCGAGCTCAGCCGTTTCACATTGGGAATGCTGGTCAGCACCTCGTCATACAGCTTCTGGAACGCCGGCAGGTCCTTGGCCACCACATGCAGCAGGTAGTCCGGGTCGCCGAACAGGCGCTGTGCCTCGACGATCTGCGGCACCTCGGTCACCGCGGCCTCGAAGTCGGCCACTGGCTGGCGGGTCACCTCGCGCAAGGTGACGAACACCAGCGCCGCAAAGTTCAGGCCCACCGCCGACGGCGCCAGGCGTGCGTGGTAACCGAGGATCGCCCCAGACGCTTCCAGCGCCTTGAGCCGGCGATGGCAGGGTGAAAGGCTCAGGCCGACACGATCGGCCAGCTCGGTGACCGACAGGCGACCGTCTTTTTGCAGTTCGGCAAGGATTTTTCGATCAGTGCGATCCATGGGGGAGAATCTTCCAAGGTGTTCAAGGTTGCCAGCAATATACGAAAGATAATCCCCGGGCGGAATCCGTAATCTTCCTTTCAACCAGACCCCTGAAAGGAACACCCGAAATGACCCTCAGTGTATTGGCCGCGTTCTGGGCCGTGTCGTTGCTGTTCGTCATCACCCCCGGCGCCGACTGGGCTTACGCGATCTCGGCAGGCATGCGCGGGCGTTGGGTGATGCCGGCGGTGGCCGGAATGCTGTCGGGGCATTTCATGGCCACCCTGGTGGTGGCGGCCGGGGTCGGCAGCCTGATTGCCGGGCACCCACTGGCGCTGATGCTGCTGACACTCGCCGGTTGCCTGTACCTGCTCTGGCTGGGCGGCAACCTGTTGCTCAAGCCGGCGGCGCCACAGGCGGGGCTGGAGCTGGCAGGTGAGACCGGTTCGCGCTGGGCGCTGCGCGGGTTCTGCGTGAGCGGGCTCAACCCGAAGGTGTTCCTGCTGTTCCTGGCCTTGTTGCCGCAATTCACCGACCCGACCTCAAGCTGGCCGTTGCCGCTGCAGATCCTCCTGTTGGGCCTGGTGCACCTGTGCAGTTCGCTGGTGATCTACCTGATGGTGGGCTACGGCGCCAAGGCTGTGCTGGGCACACGGCCGCAGGCAGCGAAGATCGTCGGGCGGGTCTCCGGCGCGGTGATGATCGCGATTGCGCTGGGCTTGATGCTCGGGCAGCTTGGTTGAGCGCAGCACCTTGCACTGACGGGCGTTCCAAGGTCGGCCCCACTGCGGATACACTCTGCGCTCTCTCCGCACGCCAAGGATGCGCCCGATGCCCGAGTCCTCCCACCTGCTGGCCTTTGCCCTGATCGCACTGGGCATGGTCCTGACCCCCGGACCGAACATGGTCTACCTGATTTCCCGTTCGATCTGCCAGGGGCGGATTGCCGGGCTGATTTCCCTGGGGGGTGTCGCCCTGGGCTTCGTGTTCTACATGCTCTGCGCGGCGCTCGGTATCACTGCGTTGGTGATGGCCGTGCCCTATGCCTACGACGCATTGCGCATCGGCGGCGCGCTGTACTTGCTGTACCTGGCCTGGCAGGCGCTCAAGCCCGGAGGACGCTCGCCGTTCCAGGTCCGCGACCTGCCGGCCGACAGCCCGCGGCGGTTGTTCATGATGGGCTTTCTGACCAACCTGCTGAACCCCAAGATCGCGGTCATGTACCTGTCGCTGATGCCGCAGTTCATCGAGCCGGGCCACGGCAGCGTGCTGCTGCAATCGCTGGTACTGGGCTCCACGCAGATCATCATCAGCGTCACGGTCAATGCGATCATCGCCCTGATGGCCGGTTCCATCGCCGTGTTTCTTGCTGGGCGCCCGCTGTGGCAACAGGCACAGCGCTGGTTGATGGGCACGGTATTGGCCGCGCTGGCGGTGCGCATGCTGGCTGAAGGGCGTCGCTGAACGCGCTGATGCACAGGCGGATGGAACATCTGCGCCGCGCGGGTTTCATATCCTCAGATACTCAATACAGTGCCTGGAAACACTGATGGTCTGCATGACATGAAATCACTACAGGACCGTGATACCGAACACGCTCGGCGCCCGGAGCCCGGCTTTCTGATCAACGGCGGCACGGTCGGCTCGCTGCTGCAGAGCCTGGAATGGACCGAATCTCCGCTTGGCGCCCCAGGCCGCTGGTCATCCGGCCTGCAGACGCTGATGGCCACCATCCTCCCGGCCAAGGCTCAGATCGTGCTGTTCTGGGGCCCCGAGTACGTGGCGCTCTACAACGATGCCTACGCCCCGACCATCGGTGCCAAGCACCCGCGTGCACTGGGGCGGCCGGCCCGCGAGCACTGGAGCGAATTGTGGGACGACCTCGAACCGTTGCTGCGCAATGTGCGTGAAACCGGCGAGACCTTCTCGGCGCGCGACCGGCCGTTCTACATCGAGCGCCGGGGCCTGGGCGAGACCGCCTATTTCGATGTCTCCTATTCGGCGGTACGCGAGGCCGATGGTAGCGTGGGTGGGGTGCTGTGCATCGTCACCGAGACCACCGAGCGCGTGCAGTTCGAGCGGCGTCAGTCGTTTCTGCTCGCGTTGGGCCGAGCGCTGCCGGAGATGGACGAACCCGAGGCGATCGAGACCTATGCCACGCGCCTGCTTGGTGAGGAGCTGGGCGCTTCCCGGGTGTTCTTCGCCGAGGACCTGGGCGATGACGAACGCTATGTCGTCGCCCGTGACTGGGTCGATGGGGTGCCGTCGCAAACGGGGGAGCACTTCTGGCGCCAACATGTCGGCTTGTTGCGTGAGCAATTGCAGGCGGGTCATGAGGTGCATGGCGACTACCCGGCTGGCGCCTCCAGGGACCTGTGCGCCAGCCTGAAGGTGCCGCTGCTGCGCGGCGGCGTGCTCGAGGCCATGCTGTGCGTCTACTTCAATCGCCCCCATGTATTCGCCGACGATGAGTGCCGGCTGGTGGAAGAGGCGGCCAAGCAGACCTGGTCGGCGATCATCCACGCCCGGGCCGAGCGGGCATTGCGCGCCAGCTCCGCACACCTGGAGGCCACGCTGGCCGAACTGATGACGCTCAATGCCACGCTGGAGGAACGGGTTGCCAGCATGCTGGCCGAGCGTGAGTCCGATCTCATGCAACTGCATGAGGCGCGCAAGATGGAGGCCGTTGGTCAACTGACCGGCGGCATTGCCCATGATTTCAACAACATGCTCACCCCGATCATCGCCTCGCTGGAGCTGATCGCCCGACGCCCGGACGACGCGGCGCGTTCGACGCGTCTGATCGAAGGCGCGCTGCAGGCGGCGGAGCGGGCACGCAGCCTGGTCGGCCGCCTGCTCAGCTTCGCTCGGCGCCAGACGCTCAAGCCCCAGCCTGTTTCCCTCGCGGCACGGGTCGGTGACATGCACGAATTGATCACGCGTTCGCTGGGGCCGACCATCGAGGTGCAGGTCGATATCGACCCGGCGCTGCCGGCGGCCGTCGTGGACCCGCATCAACTGGAACTGGCGCTGCTCAACCTGGTGATCAACGCGCACGATGCGATGCCGGACGGTGGCAGGCTGAGGATCAGTGCGGGGCTGGACACCGCGCGGGCAGGTCGGCCGGCGGGGCCGGAGCGAGGGGCGATGGTGCGGCTGGAGGTGGCCGATAACGGCTGCGGCATGAGCGATGAGGTGCTGGCACGCTGCTGCGAGCCCTTCTATTCCACCAAGGGCACGGGCAAGGGCACCGGGCTTGGCCTGCCGATGGTGCAGGGGCTTGCGATGCAGTCTGGCGGCGGATTCGCCATTCGTTCGCAGCCGGGGCAAGGCACGACAGCGACACTGTGGCTGCCGATTACCGATGCCGATACGTTGTGTCGGGATGAAACGGCGGATGAAGTGTCCAGGCCGACGCGCCCGGTCAGGGTATTGCTGGTGGACGATGAAGCCATCGTGCTTCAGGCCACGGCAATGCAGTTGCGTGACCTGGGGTATGAAGTGAAAGCGGTCATGAGCGCGGCCGAGGCCGAGCAGGTGCTGGAGCAGGGGTTTGCCGTGGAAGTGCTGGTGACCGACCAGATGATGCCCGAGCGCACCGGCGCCGAGTTCGCCCAGGGGCTGCGGCGGCGTATGCCAGGGCTGCCAGTGTTGATCATCACCGGCTTTGCCAACCTTACGCCCAGTGAGCTCTGTGGTTTCGAGGTGTTGCGCAAGCCGTTCCGGCAGGCGGAGCTGGCGCAGAGCCTGGCGCGGTTACTGCCGCTGGTTTGCACGCAAGCCGAGCGCTGACGCTGGTTTTTCTGTTTTGTGGGGGCGGCGGTTCGGCGCCCCGACTTGCCCGCGAATACGGGCGCAGCCCGTGCCATACAAAGCGGTGCCCTTTTCGCGGGCAAGCCCGCTCCTACAGATCCAGCTCTCACAGATCCAACGGACAGGGTGCAAGGCCGTTACAGGTGTTGTGTCAGCACTTTGTCCAGCAACTGGCACACCTGCTCGGCCGAATATGGCTTGGCCAGGAAGGCGAAGCCCTGGTGGCCGCCTTCGGCAATGGCATCACTGTAGCCGGAGGTGAGGATCACCGGCAGTTGCGGCCTGGTGCGGCGCAGTTCCCGGGCCAGAGCCAGGCCTCCCATGCCGGGCATTACCACGTCGGAAAACACCACATCGAAGCCCCGTGGTGTCATGTGCAACTGCGCCAGTGCATCCTCGGCACTGGTCGCCCAGCTGATCTGGTAGCCATGGTCCTTGAGAATCTGCGCGGTAAAGCTGCCGACGTCGCGGTTATCCTCCACCACCAGGATGCGCCGTGGCCGGCTGTCGATCGATGCGCTTGCCGCGCTGGCGAGGCTTTGTTCAGCTTCCGGTGTCGGGACCTGAGGCAGGTACAGGGTGAAGGTGGTGCCCTGGCCCGGCACGCTGGTGACCTGCACATCGCCGCCGGACTGCTTGACGAAGCCGAACACCTGCGAAAGGCCCAGGCCCGTGCCGTGGCCCGAGGGCTTGGTGGTGAAGAATGGGTCGAAGATGCGCTCCAGCAGTTCGTGGGCGATCCCGACGCCGCTGTCGATCACCGAGATCGCCGCGAACACGCCCGGCTGCCCCGCTTGCCCACGTTGCCCCGGCATCACCTGGTCAGGCTGCAGGTGCAGGCGCAGCGTGCCTTCGCCGCTCATGGCGTCGCGGCCGTTGATCATCAGGTTGATCACCGCCGTTTCCAACTGGCCGAGGTCGGCGCGGATATGGCAGGGCGTGTCGGGCAGCTCAAGTTTGACCTGGATCCGTGCGCCGGTAGCGGTGTCGAGCATTTCGGCCATCGCCGCCAACTGCGGCCCGACTTCGAACACTTGCGGGCTCAGGGCCTGGCGACGCGCGAAAGCGAGCAGTTGGCCAGTGAGCTTGGCGCCGCGATCGACGGTGTCTGAGACGGTCTTGAGGTAGCGCTGGCGGCGGCTGTCGTCGAGGTCCGGGCGCTGCAGGAAATGCAGCGACGAGCGGATGATGGTCAGCAGGTTGTTGAAGTCGTGGGCGACGCCCCCGGTGAGCTGGCCTATGGCTTCGAGCTTCTGGGCCTGACGCAGCACGGCCTCGGTATGCAGCAACTGTGCGGTACGTTCTTCGACACGCTGCTCAAGGGTAACGTTGAGCGACTCGAGCGCCTGCACCGCTTCGTGTACTTCGGCGTGTGCCTGAACCCGCTGGATGTGCGCCCAACTGCGTTCGGTGACTTCGCTGATCAGCGCCTGTTCGTAGCCGGTCCAGACACGCGGCTGCTTGTCATGGATGGCCATCAACGCCGTCAGGCGCCCATCCTTGATCAGCGGCATGCAGATGATCGCCGTGATGCCGATGGCCTGGAAGGTCGCGGCCTCCTGTGGTTCGAGCTCGCTTAGGTTGTCGTTGATCACCAGCGTCAGCCCCGCGCGCAGGCGCTGCACGGCGAGGCGGCCGAAGTCGGCGAGATGGTACTGGCCGAGCAGGCGTGGCGAGCCGGGCGTGACCCAGTCGCCGCAGATGGTGAAGCCGTCCTGATCGGGCTCCATCACGGCGTAGGCGCAGCTCGACAGACGCAGGTGTTCGCCCAGCTTGCGGGTGGTGATGGCCAGGATCCGGTCCGGGTCGGTGGCGTTGGCCACGGCGCGGCCGAGGTCGTCGAGGAAGTTCAGGCGGTGGTTGGCGACCACGCTGGCCGTGGTTTCGGTGACAGTGTCGAGCATGCCGACGATCTGGCCGTCCTGGTCGCGGATCGGGCTGTAGCAGAACGTGAAGTAGGCACGCTCCGGCCCGTTGTGGCGGTCGATGACCAGCGGGAAGTCTTCGATGTATACCGCCTCGCCGCCCAGGGCGCGGCGGGCCATGGCGCCGATATCGTTCCAGGCTTCGTGCCAGACGTGGCTGAAGGGCCGACCGAGGGCTGGGGGCTTGCCGCCGAGGATTTCGCTGAAGGCGTCGTTGTGCAGGGTGATCAGGTCATTGCCCCACAGCACCGCTTGCGGGAAGCGCGAGGCCAGGCACAAGGCCACGGTAGTCTTGAGCACGTCGGGCCAGGCATCCAGTGGGCCCAGGGGCGTTTTCGCCCAGTCGTGATTGCGGATGCGTTCGGCCATGAGCCCGCCGCCTTCCAGCCATTTCGCCATGAGGTTTGCCGCTTCGTTTGCATGGAAGGGATAGGTTGCACCGAGAATGTCGGGCTGGCGAGAAATTTGTGGGGTTGTTTGGGTGCCGGGCCGTTGCGCGACAGGCGCGGGCCTGCTCAGCGCATGAAGTGCACTTTGCCGGTGTCGTCATTGCCCATGTAGATGCCATACACCCCGGCCTGGCGTTCGAGGATGTAGCGTTCGAGGATCTGGCGGATCGCCGGGTAGTAGATTGCGTCCCAGGGAATGTCCTCGGGCGCGAAGAAACGATAGTCGAGGGTCTCGGGGCCGAACTGGCCCGTCTCTTCGCTGGCGATGGCGCGGAAGATGATGTACACCTCGCTGATCTGCGGCACGCTGAAGATCGAGTAGGGCGAGACGATGTCGGCGCGTACGCCGGTTTCTTCCCAGACTTCGCGCAGCGCCGCTTGCTCGGTGGTTTCGCCGGCCTCCATGAAGCCTGCAGGCAGGGTCCAGGTCCCGGGGCGTGGCGGGATGGCACGCTGGCACAGCAGGTACTTGCCGTCGCGTTCGATGATGCAGCCGGCGATGATCTTCGGATTGATGTAGTGGATATAGCCGCAGGCGGGGCAGTGCAGGCGCTCGTGGGTGTCGCCGCTGGGAACGCCCCGGTCCAGTGCCGTGGTGCAGTGCGGGCAGTAGCGCGGGGCGTTGGGCATGATCGGTGGCCTGTGTGGGGGTTAAATGCGTGGATCCTTCAGCGCCAGGGGCTCGACCATGTCGCGGACCTTGGCATTGTCGTCCTGCTTCTGGCGCAGGTAGTCCAGCGCTACCTTGGCGGCGGCGCGTACATGGTCGACCGACGCCTGGTGAGCGGCCAGCGGATCGCCGCTCTTGATGGCCTCGACCATCTTCTCCATTTCACGGTTGCTGGCGCCGCGGCGGTTTTCCTGCGAGACCGAGGTGGCGCGCAGATAGCTGATACGGGCCTGCAGCTGACGCAGCTGGGTGGCGGCGACGTGGTTGCCGGAGCCTTCGAGCAGCACATCGTAGAAGCCCTGTACCGAATCGAGCACCTGCTGCAGTTCGCCTTCCTCCAGCGCTTCGCGGTTCACGTCCAGGGCGCGCTCCAGGGCGCGGATGTCCTTGGCTTTGGCATTGAGGGTGAACAGCTGGACGATCAGGCCTTCGAGCACGCAGCGCAGCTCGTAGATGTCGCGGGCGTCTTCCAGGGTGATGATGGCCACGCGCGGGCCCTTGGCATCGGCGAACTCCACCAGGCCCTCGGACTCGAGGTGGCGCAGGGCTTCACGCACCGAGGTACGGCTGACGCCGAGACGGTCGCACAGGTCGCGCTCGACCAGACGGTCGCCCGGCAGCAGGTGGAAGTTCATGATCGCCCCGCGCAGCTTGTCGAGCACGATTTCGCGGAGCGTGACGGGGTTGCGGTTGACCTTGAAGCTGTCGTCGAGTGGCTGGCGTTTCATCAGGTGCGCTCTTTATGAGGCTGTTGCGCCAACGTCGGAGTGCCCCGAACCCAGGCGCTCCTTGCAGTGGTTCGAACAGCCCGCTGTTAACGGGTTGGCTCCGCATCGGCTTCGGCGAACGCTTCGCGGGCCAGGCGGAAGCTGTCCACCGCCGCGGGCACGCCGCAATAAATGCCGACCTGGAGCAGGATTTCGCGAATCTGTTCACGGCTCAGGCCATTGCGCAAGGCGCCGCGGATATGCAGCTTGAGCTCGTGGGGCCGGTTGAGGGCGGAAATCATCGCCAAGTTTATCATGCTGCGCTCTTTGAGCGATAAGCCGTCGCGGCCCCAGACATGGCCCCAGCAATACTCGGTGACCAGCTCCTGAAGTGGCTTGGTGAAGTCGTCCGCGTTCTGGATGGAGCGGTTGACGTAGTCCTCGCCCAATACCTGGGTGCGGATCTGCAGGCCCTTCTCGTACTTTTCATTGCTCATTGCAGTGCTCCGAATGAAAACAGGGGCCGCAACCGAGGGTGAGACGATTAGCGCGGCCCCAAAAAACAGGGTCATCGGCGTGGGCTTCTTCGCGGTCTATCAGCCCAGCGAGGGCAGGGCACCCAGCTTGCCCTTGTGATAGACCATCGGCGTCACCGGCTCGGCCGGCAGCACCAGGTTTTTCACTGCACCGACGATGATCGCGTGATCGCCGCCGTCGTACTCGCGCCACAATTCGCACTCGATGATCGCCGTGGCTTTGGCCAGCAGCGGGTTGCCCAGCTCGCTCAGGTGCCAGTCGATGCCTTTGGCCTTGTCCTTGCCTTTACCTGCAAAGGCGTAGGCCTCGGCGGTCTGGTCGGCCGACAGCAGGTGAATGGCGAACTGCTTGCTGTCGCGCAGTATCGGGTAGGTGTCGGAGGCGTAGTTGGGGCAGAACAGCACCAGCGCCGGCTCGATCGACAGCGCGCTGAAGGCGCTGGCGGTGATGCCGACGATGCCGCCATCGCCATCGAGCGTGGTGACCACGGTCACGCCGGATGGGAAGGAGCCCATCACGTCTTTGTAGATGCCAGGTTCGATCATCTCGTGCTCCTTCTCAACGCATCACAAACGGATCGGGCATCGGCGCCGTGGACAGGTTGATCCACACGGTCTTCAGCTCGGTATAGGCCAGCACCGAATCGATGCCGCTCTCGCGGCCGTAGCCGCTGTTCTTGAAACCACCGATCGGCGCCATGGCCGAGACCGCGCGGTAGGTGTTGACCCAGATGATCCCCGAGCGCACGTCGCGCGCCAGGCGATGGGCGCGGCCCAGGTCGCGGGTCCAGATGCCGGCGGCCAGGCCGAACTGCGAGTCGTTGGCCATGGCCAGCGCTTCTTCCTCGGTCTTGAAGCGGATCACCGCGGCGACCGGGCCGAATACTTCTTCCTGCATGATGGTCATCGAGTTGCTGTCGCACTCGAACAGGGTCGGCTCGTAGAACCAGCCGTCGCCTTCGACCTCGGCGCGCTTGCCACCCAGGCGCAGCTTGGCGCCCTCGGCCTTGGCCGCAGCGACCAGACCTTCGACCACGGCCAGTTGCTGGGCGGTGGCCATCGGGCCCATCTCACTGGCATCGTCCTGCGGGTTGCCGATGCGGATGCGCTTGGCCCGCTCGATCAGGCGCTCGACGAACTCGTCGAAGATCTCGTCCTGCACCAGCAGGCGCGAGCCGGCCACGCAGCTTTGCCCGGAGGCGGCATAGATGCCGGCCACTGCGCCATTGATGGCGCTGTCCAGGTCGGCGTCGGCGAAGATGATGTTCGGCGACTTGCCGCCCAGCTCCAGCGACAGCTTGGCGAAGTTCTCGGCGCTGCTGCGCACCACATGGCGGGCTGTGGCGGCGCCGCCGGTGAAGGCGATCTTGCGTACCAGCGGATGACGGGTGAGCGCAGCACCGGTGCTTGGGCCGTAGCCGGTGACCACGTTGACCACGCCAGCCGGGAAACCGGCCTCCAGCGCCAGGCGGGCCAGCTCCAGGATAGTGGCTGACGCATGCTCGGAGGGTTTGAGTACGATGGTGTTGCCCGCAGCCAGGGCCGGGGCGAGCTTGATCGCGGTGAGGTACAGCGGGCTGTTCCACGGAATGATGCCCGCCACCACGCCGATGGGCTCGTGCACGGTGTAGGCGAACAGGTCGGGCTTGTCCAGCGGCAGGGTGCCGCCTTCGAGCTTGTCGGCAAGGCCTGCGGTGTAGTGGAAGAACTCCGGCAGGTAGCCGACCTGGCCGCGGGTCTCGCGGATCAGCTTGCCGTTGTCGCGGCTTTCAAGCTGGGCCAGGTGCTCCTTGTTCTCGGCGATCAGGTCACCCAGGCGGCGCAGCAGCTTGCCCCGTGCGGTGGCGGTGAGCCCGCGCCAGGCCTTGCTGTCGAAGGCACGCTGGGCGGCCTGTACCGCCAGCTCGACGTCCTGCTCGCCGGCGTCGGGCAATTGTGCCCAGGGCTGGGCGGTGGCCGGGTCGAGGCTGTCGAAGGTCTTGCCGCTCTGGGCATCGCGCCACTGGCCGTCGATGCACATCTGGAAACGAACGAGGGTCATGCAACTATCCCCTTGGCGGATTCGGTGAGGGTGCGGGCTTGGCTCAGGAAGTCCAGCAGCATGCGGTTGACTTCGCGCGGAGCCTCAACGGGCATCATATGCCGTTGTTCGGGCAGGACCACGCTGCGGGCGCCGGGAATGCGCGCGGCGAGCTGGCGGGTCATGGCCGGGGTGGAGCCGGAATCGAGTTCGCCGGTGGCGATCAGCGTTGGCACCTGGATGCTGCCCAAGTCCGCTTCGCGGTACATGTCCTGGGTGGCGAACAGCGAATAGGTGGTGTGGTAGCCCTGGGGGTCGTTGCTGGCCAGCACCTGGCGGATGGCCGCGACCTGGGCCGGGTTGGCCGCCTTGTACTCGCGGCTGAACCAACGGTCCAGCGCCGCGTCGACGTTGGCGTCCGGACCAAGCTCGGCAGCCTGCGCGGCGCGGGCGATGACACCGGCGCTCTGCTCGGGGCTGCGGTTGAACACGCTGTTGAGCACGACCAGTGCCGACAGCAGCTGCGGGTAGTGCAGGGCGAAGGCGCGCGCGACCAGTCCGCCCATGGAGAAGCCGATGACGGTGGCCTGGGGGATCTGCAGGTGGTCGAGCAGTTCGGCGAGCTGGGTGGCGTAGCCTTGCAGGTCGGTGTCCGGCGCGGGCAGCGCGCTCTGGCCATGGCCGAGCATGTCGTAGGCGATGACCCGGTAGTCGGTGGACAGGCCGACGAACTGGCCACCCCACATTTCCTTGTTCAGGCCCACGCCGTGGATCAGCACCACGGGTTGGCCCTGGCCGAGGCTCAGGTAGCTGGTCCCGGCAGGTGTACGTTCAGCGACAGGCTGAATCATGGATGGCGCTCCTTGAAAGGCCGGTGCCGTGACGCTTGGCTCCGGCCTGTCTGCTTATTGTTATTGAGCGTTGGCTTTCTCGGCAGCCAGTTCTTCCAGGTCGATGTAGCGGTTGCCGATGCGCGGGTGCAGGCGGCCGCCGTCGGAGGCGCCCAGGACCACGACGATCTCGTCGGCGCGCGGGGCGTCTTCGATCTGCATTTCCAGGGTGATGTAGTGCGAGCGCAGGCCTTCGTCGTCCTTCTGCATCATCGGGATCTGGATCGAGGTGCCCGGGCCGCCGCGCTTGTTGGTGAAGCTCAGGTAGCTCTTGGCCTGGACCGCTTCACGGTAGTGGTTGCCAAAGCGCAGGGTGTGGATCACCGCCGACGCGTGCTCGATCTCACCCTCGGCACCGACCACGGCCGCCTTGCCGTATGCCTCGATCTTGTCGGCCCCGCCGATGGCGGCGGTCAGGCGCTCGACCATCAGCGCACCCAGTTCGGAGCAGTTGGCGCGGATTTCCGGCTTGAGGTCTTCGACGAAACCACGGCCAGCCCATGGGTTCTTGATTACTACGGCCAGGCCGACCATGGTCACGGGTTTGTCGGTGGCCTTGCCGCCTTCGATGCGTGTTTCTTCGGAGTAGGTGACGATCTTGCGGATTTCGAAACTCATGGGGGGCTCCTGGATTTTTGGGTTATCAGGCTTTGTTGTCTGATGGTATACCATAATATTGGATGTGCAAGAGGAATGCTGAATTTCTCTTGTACGGTTGCCTGTTAGGGCCCTATCGCGGGCAAGCCCGCTTCTGCAGGGCGCGAGAGGGCTGCTACAGGCAAAAAAATGCCCACCCCCGCACGCAGGAGCGGGCCGTTCCCGCAATCAATCAGACAAAAGGCATTCAGCTGAACGCAGGCACCACTTCCTTGATGAACAGCTCCAGCGATTTGCGTTTCTCTTCGTGCGGCAGGCTGTTGTCACACCAGAAGCTGAACTCGTCGACGCCAAGCTCCTGGTAGTACTTGATCCGCGCGATGATCTCTTCGGGGGTGCCGATCATGGTGTTCTTGCGGATGTTCTCCAGCGCGAAGGCCGGCACCTCGGCGAACTTGGACTCGGGGCTGGGCTCCAGGAATCCGTTGACCGGGGTGGTCTTGTTACCGAACCAGGCATCGAAGGTGCGATAGAAGCGCGAGATCGCCTGGGCGCCGATCTTCCAGCCATCAGGCTCGGCCGGGCTGTGCACGTGGGTGTGGCGCAGCACCATCAGTTGCGGGCGCGGCACGTCTGGGTTGTTGTCCAGGGCGGCCTGGAACTTGTTCTTCAGGTCCAGCACCTCTTCGTCACCCTTCATCAGCGGGGTGACCATGACATTGCAGCCATGCTTGACCGCGAAGTTGTGCGAGTCCGGGTCACGGGCGGCGATCCACATCGGTGGCATGCCGTGCTGCACTGGCTTGGGCACGCTGGTAGAGGTGGGGAAGTTGTACACCTCGCCTTCATGGGCGTAGTCGCCCTGCCACAGGGCGCGAACCGCCGGGACCATCTCGCGCAGGGCCTTGCCACCGTCGGTGGCGGGCATGCCCCCGGCCATGCGGTCGAACTCGAACTGGTAGGCGCCGCGGGCCAGGCCCACTTCCATGCGGCCGTTGCTGATCACATCGAGCAGGGCGCATTCGCCCGCCACGCGGATCGGATTCCAGAACGGCGCGATGATGGTGCCGGCGCCCAGGCGAATGGTCTCGGTACGGGCAGCCAGGTAGGCCAGCAGCGGCATGGGGCTGGGCGAGATGGTGTATTCCATGGCGTGGTGTTCGCCGATCCATACGGTGCTGAAACCGCCGTGCTCGGCCATCAGGGTCAGTTCGGTCAGGTCTTCGAACAGCTGGCGGTGGCTGACCTGGTCATCCCAACGTTCCATGTGTACGAACAGCGAAAATTTCATGGGGCTTTCCTCGGAGCTTGTTGTGGTCGATGTGAGGACGGCGCGGCACAGGGAGACAAGCCGCGTCCGGAATGACACCGGCTTTGCCGGTGATCGCGGGACGAGCCCGCTCCCACAGAGTCTTGCGTCGAACTGCAGGTATCAGGCGAAGGCGGGCAGGCTGGCCATCTTGCCGCGGCAGTAGACCATCGGTCGTGGGGCGTCCTCAGGCACGATCAGGTTGTGTACCTTGCCGACCATGATGGCGTGATCGCCGCCTTCGTATTCGCGCCACAACTCGCACTCGATGATCGCGGTGGCCCCGGCCAGCAGCGGGTTGCCCAGCTCGCTCAGGGTCCACTGGATACCGCTGGCCTTGTCCTTGCCTTTTTTGGCGAATGCATAGGCTTCGGCCTGCTGCTCGCCGGACAGCAAGTGGATGGCGAAGCGCTTCTGCTTGATCAGTACAGGATAGGAGTCGGAGCTGTAGTTGGGGCAGAACAGCACCAGCGGCGGATCCATGGACAGGGAAGAAAAGGCGCTGGCGGTGAGGCCGACGACCGAGCCGTCGTCGTCCAGGGTGGTGATGACCGTGACGCCGGACGGGAAGGAACCCAGGACGTGCTTGTAGACGGTTGCGTCGATCATGGCGTGTACCTCTAAGGGGCGTGCGGTGGTCCGCGTTTTTTATCGTTGATGTGTCTGATGGTATACCGTAATACCTATATTGCAAGCAGAATTTTCCACGCACCGGAACACACGATGAACGGTAAAGGCCCCGTATTCATTGGTCTTGATGACTAGAGCCCTGCGCCGCAGTGGCGTACAAGGCAGATCAGATGCGCTGAAAAAACGCGGCGCAGTGTTGTCAAAAGTTTGGAATACCATAATATGGTCTTCAGCTGAGAGGCCGCCTCGAGCGGTTTCCATACAACGATAAAAATGATCCTTTCGAGCTGAAATCCTATGTCCCAACCGTCGTCGCAACACCAGTTTGTCGAGAATCATACGGTCGATCATGTTCCCCCCTCCGAGCGCCACGGGAAGGCGCGCGACCTCTTCACCCTCTGGTTCAGCACCAATATCGCGCCACTGCCGATCGTCACCGGCGCGATGGTGGTCCAGGTGTTCCACCTGAACCTGCTGTGGGGCCTGGTCGCCATCGTGATGGGGCATCTGCTGGGCGGGATCGTCATCGCCCTGGCCTCTGCGCAGGGACCGCAGCTGGGCATTCCGCAGATGGTGCAGAGCCGCGGCCAGTTCGGGCGCTACGGCGCCTTGCTGATCGTGTTCTTCACCGCGCTGATCTATGTCGGCTTCTTCATTTCCAACATCGTCCTGGCGGGCAAGTCGATCCACGGTATCGCCCCGAGCGTGCCGATGCCCACGGCCATCGTCATCGGTGCCCTGAGCGCCACGGCCATCGGTGTGATCGGCTATCGCTTCATTCATAGCCTGAACCGCATCGGTACCTGGGTGATGGGCTCGGCGTTGCTGGCCGGCTTCATCATGATGTTCGCCCAGGAACTGCCGGCAGACTTCTTCAGCCGCGGCGCCTTCAATCTGTCGGGCTTCATCGCCACGGTGTCGCTGGGCACCATCTGGCAGATCAGCTTCTCGCCCTACACCTCGGATTATTCGCGTTACCTGCCGCGTGAGATCGGTATCGCCAAGCCGTTCTGGGCGACCTATTTCGGCGCGACCCTGGGCACCATCCTGTGTTTCAGCTTCGGGGCAGTGGCGGTGCTGTGCGTGCCGGAAGGTACTGATGCGATGGATGCGGTGAAGCAGGCCACCGGCTGGCTGGGGCCGATCCTGATGGTGCTGTTCCTGCTCAATATCATCAGCCACAACGCGCTCAACCTGTATGGTGCGGTGCTGTCGATCGTCACCGCGATCCAGACGTTCGTCGCTCACTGGACGCCGAGCGTGCGGGTGCGGGTAGTGCTGGCGTCGGTGATCCTGCTCGGGTGCGGGCTGGTGGCGCTGAATGCCTCTGCGGGGTTCATCGGCCAGTTCATCGGCCTGATCCTGGCACTGCTGCTGGTGCTGGTGCCCTGGGCGTCGATCAACCTGGTGGACTTCTACCTGATCAAGAAGGGCGAATACGACATCGCTTCGTTCTTCCGCGCCGATGGCGGGATCTACGGGCGCTTCAACCACCACGCCATCGTCGCCTATGTGTGCGGGATTCTGGTGCAACTGCCGTTCGCCAATACGGCGTTGTATGTGGGGCCGTATTCGAACATCGTCGAGGGCGCCGACCTGTCGTGGCTGTTCGGGTTGCTGGTGACGGTGCCGCTCTATTATTGCCTGGCGACTCGCGGCAAGGCGGTGAAGGCGGGACGTGCAGTAGGTGTGAGCGACTAGTTGGTTGGCAAGAGGGCCGCAAAGCGGCCCCCGGTGTTTCAGTTCACACCTTGAACTGCGCCACCATCCCGTTCAATTCCACCGCCAGGCGCGACAGATCCTGCGCCGCAGCGCTGGTCTGGTTGGCGCCCGCCGAGGTCTGCATCGCCAGGTCGCGGATGTTCACCAGGTTGCGGTCCACCTCACGCGCCACCTGGGCCTGCTCTTCGGATGCGCTGGCGATCACCAGGTTGCGCTGGTTGATCGCGGCGATCGCCTCGGCAATCAGTTCCAGGGCCTGGCCCGCCGCCTGGGCAATCTCCAGGGTGCCGCTGGCACGGCCTTGGCTGCTGTGCATCGAGCCCACGGCGCGCTCGGTGCCGGTCTGGATACCCCCGATCATCTGTTCGATTTCTGCGGTGGACTGCTGGGTCCGGTGCGCCAGTGCCCGCACTTCATCGGCGACCACGGCAAAACCACGCCCGGCCTCACCGGCCCGTGCGGCTTCGATGGCGGCGTTGAGCGCCAGCAGGTTGGTCTGCCCGGCGATCGAGCCGATCACATCGAGCACGCGGCTGATTTCGTTGGCGCTGTTGGCCAGCTGTTCGATCTCGCTGGAGGTGCCGGTGACGTCCTCGACCAGTTGCTGGATCGAGCTCAGTGCCTGGTTGACCTGGTCGCGGCCATCGCGGGTGGTCTGGTCGGCGCCCTGGGAGGCGTCGGCGGTGCTGACCGCGTTGTTGGCCACTTCCTCGACGGCAGCGGTCATCTGGTTGACGGCCGTGGCGGCCTGGTCGATCTCGGCACTTTGCTGGTGCAGGCCGCGGCTGGTGTCTTCGGTGACGGTGTGCAGCTCTTCGGACGCCGAGGCCAGTTGGTCGGACGAGGCGGCGATCTTGCGGATGGTGTCGCGCAGGCTTTCCTGCATGCGGCTCAAGGCCCGCAGCAGCAGCGCCGGCTCGTCACGACCGACGATGCGGATTTCCTGGGTCAGGTCGCCGGTGGCCACGCGCTCGGCAACGCTCACGGCATCGGCCAGCGGCACGACGATGCTGCGGGTCAGCAGCACGGCGATGGCCACCAGCGCGAGGATGATCGCCACCAGCGACAGCACGATCAGGGCAAAGGCTTCGTCATAGGCGTCACTGCTGCGCTGCGAGGCTTTGTCGGCGCCGTCGGAGTTGTACTGGATCAGGGTGCCGAGCGCTTTCATCATCGAGTCGGCGTATTCGGCCAGCGGGCCGTTGACCAGGCGTTTGGCCTCGACAATGTCGCCATTGGCCGCGGCATCGCGGATCGACTTCTGCAGGCCGTGGTAGCGCTGGGCGAGGGAGACGAAGTTATCGAACAGGGCGCGGTCGTCCTTTTCGATGATGGTCGATTCGTAGGATTTGATGCCTACCTCGAGCGAAGCATTGATCTCGCCGATGCGGCCGAGAGTTGCCTGGCGGACGGCGGGGTCTTCCTCGATCACGCTGCGCAGAGTCATAGCGCGGGCGCGGCCGAGATTGGTGCTGACCTCGTTCAGATAAATGATCGCCGGAATCCAGGTGACACGGATCTCATCGGTGGCGCTGTCCATGCGCCGGGTTTCGTACAGCGATATCAAGCCCATGACCAGTACCAGGACGCCCAGCAGCGTAAATACGCTGGCCGCCCGGATACCGATCTTCATATTCCTTAACTGCATGGAGCTACTCCTTGAATGTGGCGTGCAGGCTTCAAGCGCTGGGGCGTGGGGCCGGAACCGGCGAAAGGGCCAGGCGTCTCGGTGCGCTGCGGGAAAGTACAATATCCTTAACTTTAGTGGGTTTTTTGACGTCAATAATGCCACGGTGCCACTATTATTGACCAGTCATTCAATGTAACTACACGTACAAACAGATCCGTCATTTTTTGACGGATCTGTCAGGTTTATTCGCTTAAACGATGGCGATCATTGGATCGGCAGCGGCCAGGGCCTTGCTGCGATCAGCCTCTGGCGGGTAGATCCACACCGAGTTGATCTGGCGCTTGAGCTGCTTGCCTTCGTCACCCTGCAGCTTCAGTTCACGTTCCCAACCTTCGCTGAACGCCGCGCCCCAGTCGCCCAGGTCGAGGCAGGTGACGTACTTGGGCTGGCGATACACCACCGGCGCCTCGCCGAGCAGGTCGGCCATGGCATTGTTGCCCGAGTGACGGCCCATGGGGATGGCATGCTGGCAGGTCATCATCGCGTGGTTGCCCAGGTCATCGACTGCGGCCCAGGCCACGTCGCCGGTGGCGTAGATGTACTGCTGACCGATGACCTTGAGGTGCTCGTCGACGCGCAGGCGGCCCTGGGCATCGCGCTCGCCGGCGATCTGCGCGGTCAGCGGGCTGGCCTTGACGCCTGCGGTCCAGATCACCGTCTTGCTGGCGATGTACTCGCCGTTGTCCAGGGTCACGCCACCGGTATCCACCGCGATCACCGAAGCATTGGTGAACCATTGCACGCCGGCGTGCTGTGAGGCGGCAACGATGGCTGGGGTGATGCCTGCACCGAGGGCTGCGCCGACCTGTGCGCCGCGATCAATCACGATCACGCGGATATTGGCCTGCTCGCCGAGTACTGCGCGCAAGCGGGCAGGCATTTCGGTGGCGGTCTCGATACCGGTGAAACCGCCGCCGCACACCACCACGGTGTCGCGGGCCGGGGAGGCCGGCAGGCTGGCGAGGTCGGTCAGGTGCTGCTCCAGCTTGATCGCCGACTCCATCTGGTCGACATCGAAGCTGTGCTGGTCCAGGCCCGGTAAGGCGGGGCGGGCGACCTGGCTGCCGGCGGCCAGCACCAGGCGGTCATAACCCAGGTGGCGGGTCTGGCCATTGGCGTCGATATAGGTGACCGAGCGTGCGGCAGCGTCGATGGATTGGGCATGGCCCTGGATGAAATTCACCCCTACAACCTCGAACAGCTCGCCAAGCGGCGCTTTCATCGAGTGCACATCGGCCTCGTAGAAGCGCGGGCGGATGCGCAGCTCGGCCTGCGGTGCGAGCACGCTGATGTGGATGTCGCCACGCTTGGCGAGGTCGAGCAGGCGGGCGGCGCTCAGGGCGCTCCAGACGCCGGCAAAACCGGCACCGATGATCAGGATGTGTGGATTCATGGACAGGCTCCGCGAGAGGGTCGAAGGGTTTTGGGTCGAGGTTCGGCGTGCGTTGCTGCGCTTGCCGAGTAACTGCGACTCTATTGGTCGTAGTTTAAAACGACAAGCTTTTTTTTAACGGGCAGTCGCGGGCGGCCCTCGCTATGCAGGTGAAGCAGCGATAAATCAAGGGTTCTGGGCTATTGAGAAAAATAGGCGGGCGACCGGTGGTGGCCGACGGCTTTGCCAGTTTCTGGAGAAGGGCGTACTATTTGCGACAAATTTGGTCGGAGATTGATATGTCGTTATACAGCGCGGGCGTCGAGTACGGCATTCACTGCCTGCTGTTTCTCATCGACGAGCGCGGCGACAGCCGCGAGTCCAGCGTGCGCGATCTCGCCGAACTGCAAGGGGTGCCGCAGGAATACCTGGCCAAGGTCTTCACCAAGTTGGCGCGTGCCGGGCTGGTGGCGGCCACCGAAGGCGTGCGCGGCGGTTTTCGCCTGGCCCGGCCTTCGGATGAAATCACCGTGCTGGATATCGTCAATGCCATCGATGGGCCGAAGAAGATCTTCGATTGCCGCGAGATCCGCGAGCGCTGCTCGCTGTTCGACGGCACGGCGCCAGGATGGGCAACCGAGGGCACCTGTGCCATCCATGCGGTGATGCTCAGCGCACAGAAACGCATGGAAGAGGCGCTGGCCCAGCAGACCATCCTCGACCTGGCGCGGCGCTTCGGGCGCAAGGCGCCGGCCGAGTTCGGGCAGAAGGTCAACGACTGGATGAGCGAGCGGCGCGATGGCAAGGGTGGGGCGGCGGAAATCGCGCTCAAGCAGCTCTAGTCGGTGGCGCTCCCGTAAAACACTGCCAGCCAGACTGTCGTCGCATCGGCTTGCGTCCACTCTACGCGGTGCCTGCAATGTGGCGGGATATCCAGGTGGTCGCCCGCCTTTAGTACGCGTGTTTCGCTCTCGTGCTCCAGGCGTAGCCCGGCACTGCCGCTGAGTACCACCACCCACTCGCCTTCGGGCTGGTCGTACCAGAAACCAGGCGGGCTGCATTGGCCGCTGGAGACGATACGCTCGATGCGCAGCCCCGGGCGGCGCAGCAGCTCGTCGAATTGCTCGGCTGTTGCAGGGTCGAGCGGGGGCAGGGGGCTGAACAGGTTGTCGGGCATGAACGTTTGCCTTTCTTGATTCCGGACTGTGATTGTAGGAAGGTTCCGGGATTTTCTGCACGGAACCACGCCAATGGACAAGCTGCTAGCCATCAAGATGTTCATGGCGACTGTTGAAGCCCAGGGCTTTTCCGCTGCCGGCCGACGGCTCGGTGTCGCGACCTCGTCGGTGACACGTCTGGTCGATGCGTTGGAAAGCGAGCTGGGTACCAGCCTGCTCAACCGCTCGACCCGGCAGGTCAGCCTGACCGAGGCGGGCGTCGGCTACTATCAGCGCGCCCGCGCTATCGTTGCGGCCCTGGCCGAGGCCGATGCCAGCGTCGCCGATCGTGGACAGGAACCGGTGGGCGTGCTCCGCCTGTGCCTGCCGGTGGAGTTCGGGCGGCGGATGATCGCGCCACACCTGGGGCGCTTCATGGCCCGCTACCCCGCGCTGGAGCTGGATATCGACCTGAGCGATCGCTTCGACGATTTGCTCGACGGGCGCTATGACCTGTCCATTCGCCTGGGTGATCCGGCGCCGAGCGACGAGCTGGTCAGCCGTACCCTGGGCACTTTCGAGCGCTGGCTGGTGGCCAGCCCGGACTACCTGGCCAGCCATCCTGCGCTCGAGCACCCCGCGCAACTGAGCGAGCATGCCTGCTTGCGCTTTCGCTATGGCGGCCTGGGGCGACCGTGGCAACTGCGCCAAGGTGATGAGCTGATCGAGGTGGATGTGACCGGGCCCTTGCGCTGCGCCAACTCCGATTTACTGCGCGAGGCGGCGGTGGCGGGCAGTGGTGTCAGCCTGCTGGCTGACTGGTTGGTACGGGACGATGTCGCTGCCGGGCGTCTGGTGCGGTTGTTCCCGGGCTGGCAGGCCAATCCGATCGCTGCCAGTGGCAATATCAACGCCTTGTATCTGCCCAACCATCGTTGGTCGCGGCGGGTAACGGCTTTCATCGAGTTCTGCGAGTCGTTGCTCAGGCCTTGAACGTAGTGGCGTTGCGCCTGGCGCAACGCCGCTTTGCGTTGCGTTCCGATTCCCTCGGCAGGCCCTGGCCGCTAAGGTGCGTGGCATGTCTTGCCATGTGTGAAGAATCTGAAATGACTGCTTCTTTAGCGACATCCTCTACATCCGGCACATCACTGAGCCGAGGCCTGGTGACGCTGCTGGCGTTCTGCTGTGGTGCCATCGTTGCCAACATCTACTACGCCCAACCCATCGTCGGCCTGATTGCGCCTGACCTTGGGCTGTCCACCGAGCGTGCCAGCCTGATCGTCTCGCTTACCCAGCTGGGTTACGCCCTGGGCCTGCTGTTGCTGGTGCCGTTGGCCGACCTGGTGGAGAACCGCCGGCTGATGATCGCCACGGCGGTGCTGTCTTGCGCCAGCCTGCTCCTGGCGGGCAGCAGCGGGCATGGCCAAGGTGAGCTGTTTCTTGGTTATGCCTTGCTGATCGGCTTCAGTTCGGTGGCGGTGCAGATGCTGATCCCACTGGCTGCGCATCTGTCGCCGGAGCAACAGCGTGGCCGGGTGGTGGGCAACATCATGGGTGGCCTGCTATTGGGCATCCTGCTGGCACGGCCCTTGTCGAGCCTGGTGGCCGATCACTTCGGCTGGCGTGCCGTGTTCCTGGGGGCGGCGGTGCTGATGGCGGCAATCGTCGTGCTGCTGGCCGTGACCCTGCCGCGACGGATGCCGGAGCACAAGGCCAGCTACGTCGAGTTGATGGCCTCGCTGGGCGGGCTGCTTCGGCGCTACCCGTTGCTGCGCCAGCGTTCGCTGTATCAGGGCCTGATGTTCGCGACGTTCAGCCTGTACTGGACCGCCGTGCCCTTGGCGTTGGCGACCGAACATGGCCTGTCGCAGAGCCAGATCGCGTTGTTCGCGCTGGTGGGCGCGGTGGGCGCGATTGCTGCACCGATTGCCGGTCGCCTTGCCGATGCCGGGCATGCGCGCCAGGCGTCGTTGCTGGCCTTGGTGCTGGCGCCATTGTCGCTGCTGTTCGGATTGAGTGCGCCGGGCTACAGCGTGATCGGCCTGGGGTTGACCGGGGTGCTGCTGGACTTCGCCGTGCAGATGAACATGGTGATCGGCCAGCGTGAGGTGTACGCGCTGGACCCGGCCAGCCGTGGGCGGCTCAATGCCGTGTACATGACCAGTATCTTCATCGGCGGTGCGCTGGGGTCGGCGGTGGCCAGTGCCTTGTATGCGGGTTATGGCTGGAATGGCGTGGCGCTGGTGGGCGCGGTATTGCCGGGGCTGGCGCTGGTGATCTTCCTGATGGTTGCGCGACGGGCTTGAACCACCCTTCGGTAGGCGCGGGCCAAGTCGCAGTGGCGAACCGCCGCTCCTGTCGAGGAGCAGGTTACGCCTGCATCTCTTTGATCAACGCCCACAGCCGTGGGTCGTTGTAATCCTCGATCACCAGTTGCGCGCCGGCCTGCAGCAGGCGCTCGGCTGGTTGGGTGGTGGCCAGGGCCACGGTGAAGATCCCGGCGTCGACCGCCGCTTTCACGCCGGGCAGTGAGTCCTCGAAGGCCAGTGCCTGCTCGGCCTTGGCTTCCAGGCGCTGGAGGCCGGTGAGGTAGGGCAAGGGGTCGGGCTTGGGCCGGGCCAGCTCGTCGGCCACCAGCACATGCTCGAAGCGCTTGCCCAGGCCCATGGCCCCTAGCATGTGCTCGGCATTCAGCCGTGGGGCATTGGTCACCACGCACATGCCGATGCGGTGGCGCTCGGCGTGGTCCAGCAGGCGCAGCAGGCCCGGCATCGGCTCGAGCGTGGGCGACATGTCGCGGAACAACGCCTCCTTGCGGTCGGCCAGAGCCTTGCACTCAGCTGCATCGGCCTGGGGGAACAGCTCCTTGAACAGCAAACCGTTGGAACGCCCGCTGACCTGGGCGTTGAATTGCTCCTGGGTCAGTTCGCGGCCGTCGTACTCGTGCAGCAGCTTGCGAAATGCCTGCAGGTGGAGGGTGTCGGTGTCGGTGAGGGTCCCATCGAGGTCGAACAGCAGGGCGGTCAGCATCGGGCATCCTGGCAGTGAAGAAACAATTCAGCAGCAGCCATCATACCTGTATTGATCGATGACCGGTCAAGGGCCTCGACATCACGCCATGGGCAGTCGCAAGGTGGCTGCCAGCCCTTTGTGCGGTCGATTTTTCAGTCGCACCTGGCCCCCAAGGCGATCGATGATAGTCGCCACTATCGAAAGACCCAGACCTGCACCGTTCGTGGTGTTACGACTGTAGAACCGTTCGAATACACGGGAAAGACTCGCTTCATCGATACCCGGGCCTTCATCCTCGACCACTAATTCGAAGGCGTTGTCCAGGCGCTTGAGTGACACGATGATGCGGCCTGCCGGCGGTGAATGCTCTACCGCGTTGGACACCAGGTTCTGCAGGGCGATGCCCAGCGCGCCAGCATCGATCACCAAGTGATGGTCGCCTTCGTCGATTTCCAGGGAGGGCTCCAGCCCCCGGTCCAGTATCCATGGGGTCAGATCGGCCAGTGTGTCGGCGACCACTTCGGCCAGGTCTACGCGGGTAGTCGCACGCTGACCCAGCCGGGGCTCGACGCGGGCCAGTGTCAGCAGCTGATTGACCACTCGCGTCAACCGATCGACACCGCCCATGAGAAAGCCCAGCGCTTTTTGCCGCTCGCTATCGTTACTGGCAGCCAAGGCATTCTGTGCATGCAGGCGCAGGACCGCCAACGGCGTGCGCATTTCGTGGGCGGCATCGGCGATGAACCGATGCTCGCGCCGTAGCAGGTCCTTGATCTGGGCCAGCAAGCGGTTGATGGCGGCCTGCATGGGCTCAAGCTCCGAGGGCAGGGGCACCAGTTGCAGAGGCTCCAGCGAGTCGGCGTGACGCCCGCGTATGACATTGGCCATGTTCTGGAGCGGTCCAAGCCCCCAGCCAATGGCGGCCCAGACCAGCAATGCCAATGCCAGGCTGCCGAGTAGAAAAGGCAGCAAGGTGTGACGCACGATGCGGTCGATCAGGTCGTAACGTACGTCGTCACGCTCGCCTACCCAGATCACCCAGTGTTTCTCCGGCACCGGTAACACGAAACCACGCCACTGTTCGCCAGCGGAGGTGAAATCGTAGAAGCCCGCCGCAGTTGGAGGAGGCATGGTCGGTGCGCTGGGGGTATGCACCAGCAGGCCTGCCCCCTCCTGCCACACCTGGAAAGCCAGTTTGCTTTCATATGGGTGCCCGACCTGATGCCGTCCTGCCTTGCTCAGAGCCTCGTTGAAGGCCTGATACAGCACTTCCCGTGAGCCTTCCTGCACCGGCATGTTCATGACGCCCTGTAGCAGGCGAGCATTCTGGGCGAGGTGGGCGTCATAGACTTCGTTAATCTCGCGGCGGCTGTCGTGATAGTTGTAGAGCGCCAGCAGGCCGGTGCCCAGTAGCAGCAACAGCATCACCCGCCAGAGTGTGCGTTGGCGTAGCGAAGTCATGCCTTGGCCTCGACCAGGTAGCCGATCCCGCGCACCGTCCGAATCAGACCGTTGAACAGCTTCTTGCGCAGGTGGTAGATATTGACCTCCAGGGTATTGCTCTCGGGCTCTTCGTCCCAGCCATACAGTAGCTGGGTCAGGCGTTCACGGGTGAAGACCCTGCCCGGTTGCGCCAACAGTTCGTGCAGCAGCAGGTATTCCTTGGGGGTCAGCACCACCTCGTTACCTTTGTAGTGCACTTGCTGGGTGGCCGGATCGAGGCTGACGCCTGCATGCTCGATCAACAGCTTGGCGCGCCCGGCGCTGCGCCGCAGCAAGGCGCGCAAGCGCGCCTTGAGCTCGTTGAGGTCGAAAGGCTTGACCAGGTAATCGTCAGCGCCGGCATCGAGGCCGGAGATACGGTCGTCCAGTGCATCCCGTGCCGTGAGGATCAGCACCGGCAGGCTTTCGCCACCGGCGCGTACCCGTCGCAACAGTTCCAGGCCATCCATGCGAGGCAGACCAAGATCCAGAATCACCAGGTCGAAGCTCTCATGTTGCAGCGCATGCAAGCCACTGACACCGTCACGAAGCCAGTCCAGGGTGTAGCCCTCCTGGCGCAAACCGTCACAGATCCCTTCACCCAGTGCAATTTCGTCTTCAACCAGCAGCAGCCGCATGCTCAGTCCTGTTTGTCCTTGATCATTTTCATTAAAGCATCGATATCGCCGCGCCGACCTTGGTCAGCCAACTCACGTCCTGGTCGCGGTGGGGCTTGCAAGGCTTTGTGCAGGGCTTGAGTGGCTTCAGGATAACGCTTCTGCCGGTAGAGGTGATCGGCCCAGAAGTAGTTGCTGTCGATCCCGTTGGGGTTGATCTGCAGGGCTTGGCGCAGCAAGGCGTCTGCCTTGTCGGAATCGCCGAACCCGATCGGCCAGCCAGGCACTTGGTCGTATAGCGTGCCGAGACTGGTGTAGGCCGAACCCTGCAAGGCGTTGGGGTCCAGTTTCATGGCTTGTTCCAGGCTGGCCTTCGCCGCCTTGACCTTGCTCAATGCGCCAAGGCCACCTGTAGCCCCGGCCCAGCTGCTGTTGATGATGCCTTGCCAGATCAAGGGTTCAGGGGTGCCGGGGTACTGATGCACGAACGTGGCGGCATCGGCAGCCAGCTTTTCAAGCGCGTCGGCGCGTTTTTCCTTGGGCAGTTGATACTGGATCTGCGCCCAGCGCTGCTGCAGGCTGCTCAGGTGTTCGGAGCCGGCTTGGTCCAATGCCCAGGTCAAAGGTGTGAATGCCAGCAAGCTGGCGACGAACAGGCGCTTCATTTGATTGACTCCTTGGAGTGGTTACCGATATAGCGGCGAATGACGGGCAGTTGCTTGCGTAGCGCCCGATCGACGATGCCTGGCAGCATGCTGTTGATTCGCACGAAGAGTTTTTCCGGCCAGCCCAGGTATACCTCGCTGCGCTCGGACTCCACGGCCTCAAGCACAGCGCGCGCGACATCTGCCGGGTCGTCCATGCCGACCTTCAGCGCTTGGTTGAGCGCGGTCGCGGCGCTGCTGTTCATGGCGGTATGAGTTGCCCGTGGGGCGGCGTACAGGACGTTGACCGTGGTGTCGGCCAGCTCACGGCGTAACGCCTCCGAGAACCCGCGCAAGGCGAACTTGCTGGCGCAGTAGGTGGCGTAGCCCGGATAGCCGATCGATCCGTAGGTTGAGCCGACGTTGACCACCAGCGCCTTGGGCTGAGCACGCAGCAGTGGCAGGCAGGCACGTGTCAGTTGCAGCGGCGCCTTCAGATTGATGTCCAGCAGTTCGTCGAGCGCCTGCTCGTCCAGCTGATCGAGCAGGGCGAAGCTGTTCACGCCAGCGGCGTTGATCAGCACGTTGACGTGGCCCCTCTCGCGGGCGCGGGCGACCACCTGTTCTCGCCCCTCTCGTGTGCGCAGGTCGGCGGCTTGCCAGTACAGACGGTCCGGGTATCGGTTCATCAGGCTGGCCAGCTTGCCCATGTGTCGGCTGACGGCCAGCACCTGGGCACCGGCAGCGCACAATTGCTCGGCCAGCTCCAGGCCAATGCCGCCACTGGCGCCGGTAAGGATCACGACAGATTCAGGCAAACGCATGATTCACCTCATGCTGCCCAGCGCGTGGCAAGCCTTGGAACATCTCGGTGTACAGGCGATAGACGACTTTCGCTGCGTGGATGACGGCCTGTTGATCCGCAGCATCGTCGAGACGGTCCATCAACTGTTTGTAGGTCTGCATGTGGCCCTGGTCGAGCGCACCATGGGAGCTGAGGTAGCTGAACGCTTGGTTGGGCAGGCCCAGGGTGCTTTGGATGGTGCCCGCCGCCTGGGTGGCCAGGGCGATGCTGGTGCCTTCGAGCACGTTGACCATGCCGAACAGGCCGACCGGGTTGTCGCGAGCAATCAGGTCGTAGAGGTAGGCGACCATCAGCTCTATCGACAGTGCCGGTCGACCATCACGTACCGCTTCCCAGTCACCGCCGCACGCCTTGATGTCGTTGAGAATCCACTGCTCGTGGCCGTACTCCTCCTCGATGTATTCGCACACCGCGCCGCGCAGCCACTCCAGCCGCGACGGCAAGCGTGCGCCACAGGCCATCATCAGTGGAACGGTGTGACGAACATGGTGGTAGGCCTGGGTCAGGAAGGCGACATAGCTGTCCAGGCTGACCTGGCCGGCCAAGGCTTCACGGATCACCGGCACAGCGAACAATGCCTGGCGTTGTTGGGCTGTCTGTGTTTGCAGGGTGTCGAAAAAGGACATGGTAGACCTCACAAAGAAATGTCGGATAACAACGTGTGGTAACGCTTCAGGATCGCCTCGCGCCGAGGACGGCCATTGGCAGTCAGGGTCTCGTCATGGATGCTCAGTGGGGTCGGCAAACGGCGCCATGCAGACACTCGGGCGTAATCGGGCAGTTGCGCGTTGCAGTGCTGCACGGCCTGCTCGATGGCTTCATCGCTGGCGGTGGGGTCCAGTGGCCACAGCAGTGCCAGGTTGTGCGGCAAGGCTTCGCCATGTACGAATGCCTGGGCGATGACGCCGCTCTGGGTCAGCTCGGCTTCAACCCACTCTGGGTTGACGTTGCGCCCGAAGCTGGTGATGAACTGGTGTTTCTTGCGCCCGTTCAGGTACAGGTAGCCCTCGTCGTCGAGGTGGCCGAGATCGCCGGTCGCCCACCATGACTGGGTAACCGGGGCGTCCTCCAGGTAGCCAAGCAAGGTCGAGCCGGCCACCAGCACCTCGCCGTCCTCGGCAATGCGCACCTGCACGTGGGGCAATGGCTTGCCGACGCTGCCAGGGCGAATGGCCCCCGGACGGTTCAGCGCAACCACGGACGCGCATTCCGACAGACCATACCCTTCGAACACCGGTAGCCCGACCGCTTCGGCCCGTGCCAGCAGGCTTGGCGATACCCGTGCACCGCCCACCGCGACTAAACGCAGTGGGCCAACGCGCATCAGTCCGCGCTCGATGGCCATGACCAGCCCCATCAGCAATTGCGGTACGAGTATCAGGCTCTGCGTACCGCTGAGCGCAATGACGCCCAGCAGCCGCTTGAAGTCGACCTGGCTCGCCCCGTTCATGCCCAACTGCTGCTGCGGATATAGCTGTACGCAGGCGCCCGCCATCAGTGCGGCGTAGACACCAATATTCTCCAGCAGCACACCCACTGGCAGCACTGCCAGATAGTGCAGTGTTTCGGCTGGTCGGCTGGCAGCTTCCAGCTCGCGCGCTACACGCAGTATGGCTTCGGCGCTGAGGCAGACACCTTTGGGGTTGCCGGTGCTGCCAGAGGTGTAGGTGATCTTGGCTGTGCCATCAGGCAATTCCGCGCAGGTCGCTTTTTCGCGTACCCAGAACTCACCATTCTGGACAAATCCCTTGTCTAGCAGATGCGGCGTCCACTGCGTCGTGCACAACACGGCTGATGCACCGCTTTGGACAATGCAGTGATCGAACTGCGCCGCACTGAAGAACGACGGCACGATCACGCAGGGGCGCTCTGCGAACAAGGCCGCCAGATCCCAGAACAACAGCTCAGGGCCGTTATCCAGGGCCAGTACCAATGTACCCGCAGGTTGTCGATGCAGCACCTGAGCGCGCAGCTCCACCTCTGCGAGCAATTGCCGATAGGTGTAACGGTCAGTCGCACCCTTGACCGCCACGGCACCTGCATGATCACGTGCGAACGACATCAGTTGCTCGCGGAAACGCTCCAGTTCACGCAGCATGACCGGCCTCCCTGGCAATCGCGGGAAAGCCCAGTCGTTGGAATACGCCGGATCGGGTCAACGCGTCGAAGCCATCGCCGATGCGCCCGACGAACACCTGGGGGCGTTGGTCATAATAGGTCCCCCATTGGTCTACCTGGCCTGGTAAGCGGTTTGGGTCGGCCGACGCCAGCACGGTGGGTGTCAGCCCTAGCCGCCGAAAGCTGTTGATCAAGGTCGCGGCGCCGGTGAATGCGACCCACTCAAGGCCACGGATGGCAAGCAGCCAGGTGATGGCAATGATAATGATGCGGGCGCTGCCGGCGCTGAGCGAAGCCAGGTTGCCTACCTCGACCATGCAGGCGCGGCTTGGCGAAGTGCCTGTGAGCTGGGAAACGGCGGCCTCCAAGGGCATGTCCAGATACTTTTCGAGGAAAAGCGGACCCTCGCAGGCGGGGCGCATGCCTGCAGCTGCGATCAGTTGGCCGTGACTGTCCTGCAATGCCAGCAGCTCTGGCAGGTAATGCTGCACATCGGCCTGGTGCACGGTGGCAAAACATTGGTGGATAAAGTGCTCCAAGTCCTTGCGCGTGGGGTCATCCGCTCGATGAAGCGACAGGTGCGCGCGATGATCCGGGTGATTGCCGATAGCGAGTGGGAGCAGGCTGCTCCATTGAGATTCGGTCATGAAATTCCCCCCAATTGGGCTTGACGGGGTGGATTATCGGTATCGAATCTGAATGGAATCTGAAGTGGTGCGTTCGATGTCGGTTGCGCGCCACAGGGGCGCTGTTCGAGGGCGTCGGCCTGGGCAAAGACCCGAGGTGCGGCGACGAAGGGGGCTGTTCAGTGTTCCTGGAAAAGAGTACAAATGTGCTCCATGAACAGATTATCCCCCAAACGCCGCGCCATTCTCGAATTCATCCGCGAGCGCATCGCCGACCACGGCCAGCCGCCGAGCCTGGCCGATATCGCCGAGCGCTTCGGTTTTGCCTCGCGCAGCGTGGCGCGCAAGCACATCACCGCCCTGCATGAGGGCGGCTACATCGAGGTCACGCCTAACCAGGCGCGAGGCATTCGCCTGGCCGAACCGCTGCGCCGCCCGGAGATCCTCGAGATTCCGGTGCTTGGCCGGGTCGCCGCCGGTGCACCGATCGGCCCGGACCTGGGCATCCACGAACAACTGCTGATCGACCCCAGCCTGTTCCGCCGCACGCCCGACTACCTGCTCAAGGTGCGGGGCGATTCGATGATCGGCGACGGCATCCTCGACGGCGATCTGGTTGGCATTCTCCAGCAGGCCGATGCCCGTGACGGGCAGATCGTCGTCGCGCGGCTCGATGGCGAGGTCACCATCAAGCGCCTGCAACGGGTGGTTGGCGGCTATCGGCTGTTGCCGCGCAACCCGGCCTATGCCCCCATCGACGTGGGCCCCGAGCACGACTTCTGCATCGAAGGCGTGTTCTGCGGCCTGCTGAGGCGTGACTGATGGGCGCGGTGGTCGATCTCGAGGGGCTGCTCGACCAGCGCCGAATCTGGCGTGGGCGGCAGGTTCAGGCGCGCCCGCTCGGCCTGCAGCCCACCGGTCATGCCGTGCTGGACGAGCGTCTGCCTGAGGGGGGCTGGCCGTCGGCGGCGCTCAGCGAGTTGCTGCTGGCCAGCCCCGGTTGCGGTGAGCTGCAGTTGCTCTGGCCGACACTCGCCCGGCTGAGTGGCGAGGGTGGGCGGGTGGTGCTGGTGGCGCCGCCATTCATTCCCTACGCACCGGCCTGGCAGGCGGCAGGCGTCGATCTGCGCTGGTTGGCGCAGGTCGCGGCTGAGCCGGACGATGCCCTGTGGGCTGCCGAGCAGTGCCTGCGCTCTGGCAGTTGTGCCGCGGTGCTGTGCTGGCCGGAACGCACCGACGACCGAGCGTTGCGCCGCCTGCAGGTGGCCGCTGAAACCGGCGATGCGCTGGCCTTCGCCTGTCGATCCCAGCAGGCGGCACACAACCCGTCGCCTGCGGCTTTGCGTATCGCCATCGATACGCGTCCGGCACAGTGGCGCGTGCTCAAGTGCCGTGGCGGCCTGGTGCCGGCCACGCCCATCGCTGCTCCCGGACGAGGCTGATGCGCCATGCTCTGGGCCTGCATCCTGCTGCCGCAACTGGCGCTGGACACTGTCCAGCGCGGACGGGACGACGCCGATTCACCACTGGTACTGCTGGGCGGCCCAACTCAACGGCGCGTGTTGCAGGCGGTCAATGCGGCGGCCGCCGACCTGGGCCTGCGCGCCGGGCAGACGTTGGCTGCCGCCCGGGCCCTGGCTGACGGCTTCACCTGTGTCGAGGCCGATCCGGCGCGTATCGATGAGGTACAGCAACTGTTGGCGGCCTGGGCCTATCGGTTCAGCGCCCAGGTCAGCCTGCACTATCCACGTGCGTTGTTGCTGGAGGTGGGGTCGAGCCTGCAACTGTTCGGTCCGTGGTCGAGTTTCGAGGCGCGCCTGCGTACAGAGCTGCAGGAGCTCGGCCTGCGCCATCGTATTGTGCTGGCGAGCAACCCGGTGGCGGCACGCATGCTGGCCAACGGGCACGATGGCTTGGCGCTGACCTGCGCCGAGCAGACGCGCGCGGCATTGGCGAACATGCCTCTGGACCGGGTGGGCTTGCCTGCCGATGCCGCCCAAGCCTTCTCGCGCATGGGCTTGCGTCGGCTGGGGGAGGTCATGGCCTTGCCGCGCGCTGCCCTGGCCAAGCGTTTTGCTGCGCCTGTGCAGTTGCACCTGGACCAACTCTTCGGCCAGCGTGCGCTGGGGCTGGATTTCTATCAGCCGCCAGACCGCTTCGAGTCCAGGCTGGAGCTGAATTTCGATGTGGAATCGCACCAGGCGTTGTTGTTTCCCCTGCGCCGGTTGATCAACGATCTGGCCGCCTTTCTTGCCGGGCGTGACTGCGGCGTGCAGCGCTTCGACCTGCATCTGGAGCACGCCGAAGGGCCGGATACCGTGCTCAAGGTCGGCTTGCTGGCGGCCGAGCGCGAAGCGGCGATGCTCTTCGAACTGGCCCGTGGCCGGCTGGAACCGCTGCGCATTCCGGCACCGGTGCGCAACCTGCGCCTGCTGGCCGACGACCTGCCACCCTTCGTGCCTCAGCATCGTGCGTTGTTCGACCCGCGCGCGCAGCAGGCCCAGCCCTGGGAACAGTTGCGCGAGCGCCTGCGGGCGCGGTTGGGGGACGAGGCGGTCAAGGGCCTGCGCGCCGAAGCCGATCACCGTCCCGAGCACGCCTGGCAGGCCAGCGAGCAGGGCGCGGCGGGCAGCCTGGCGGTCGCGCCCGGTAGCCGTCCTGGCTGGTTGCTGGCCCAGGCCCTGGCCCTGCCCGAGGGCGGCCTGCAATGGCTTGGCCAGGCCGAGCGCATCGAGTCGGGCTGGTGGGATGGCGGCGATGTGCGCCGTGACTACTACCGCATCGAAACCCGCGAAGGGCTGCGCGGTTGGGCCTACCGCGACCTCGCCCAACCCGGCCCCCTATGGCTGCAGGGCTGGTTCGCATGAGCCTGCCTGAGTATGCCGAGCTGCATTGCCTGTCGAATTTCAGTTTCCAGCGCGGCGCCTCCAGCGCCGACGAGCTGTTTCGTCGAGCCCATGAGCAGGGCTATCAGGCCCTGGCAATCACTGACGAATGTACCCTGGCCGGTATTGTCCGTGCCTGGCAGGCAGCCCGTGAGCATGGCGTAAGGTTGATCGTCGGCAGCGAAGTGCAGGTGCAGGACGGGCCGCGCCTGGTGCTGCTGGTGGAGAACCTGACCGGCTACCAGAGCCTCTGCGCGCTCATTACCCGCGCGCGGCGCCGGGCAGAGAAGGGCGAGTATCGATTACTGGCCGAAGACCTGCAGGCACATTGCGCAGGCTTGCTGGCGCTGTGGATCGCTGACGTCCCTGGCGACCCCGAACCCGGTCGCTGGTTGCAGACACTGTTCCCCGAACGCCTGTGGCTGGCGGTGCACCTGCACCGTGGCAGCGACGACGCATCGCGCTTGCAGCGTTTGCGTGTCCTGGCCGGGCAACTGGCGATTCGCCCCGTGGCCTGTGGTGACGTGCACATGCATGTGCGTGGCCGTCGCGCCTTGCAGGATTGCATGACCGCGATCCGCCAGCACTGCACGGTGGCCGAAGCCGGTGGCTACCTCTACCCCAATGGCGAACGTCACCTGCGCAGCCGCGAACAACTGGCCGAACTGCACCCCGGCGACCTGCTGGCCGAAACCCTGGTCATCGCCGAGCGCTGCCGCTTCGAGCTGAGCGAGCTGAAGTACCAGTACCCCCGTGAGCTGGTCCCCGAAGGCCACAGCCCGGCGAGCTGGTTGCGTCGGTTGTGCGAGCAGCGCCTGGCGATACGCTGGCCGCAAGGCGCGAGCGCCGAGGTGTACCAGACCCTCGAAGGCGAGCTGGCGCTGATCGAAGAGTTGGGGTACGAGAGTTACTTCCTCACCGTCTACGACATCGTCGATTTCGCCCGTCGGCAGAACATTCTCTGCCAGGGGCGGGGATCTGCCGCCAATTCGGTGGTGTGTTTCGTGCTGGGCATCACCGAGCTCGACCCGATGACCCACCGCCTGCTGTTCGAGCGTTTCCTTTCACGCGAACGCAACGAGCCGCCTGACATCGACGTGGACTTCGAACACGACCGCCGTGAAGAGGTGATCCAGTACGTGTTCAGGCGCTATGGCCGGCACCGCGCGGCACTTACGGCGGTGGTCAGCACTTATCACGCCGCCGGCGCCGTGCGTGACGTGGCTCGGGTGCTGGGCCTGCCGAGCGACCAGGTGGATGCCCTGGCCAAATGCTGCGGGCGCTGGAGCGACCGCATCCCCGATGCGCAGCGCCTGGCCGAGGCCGGCTTCGAGGCGCAGAGCCCGTCGTTGCGACGCATCCTGGTGCTGGCCGGGGAGCTGATCGGTTTCCCTCGGCACCTGTCGCAGCACCCTGGCGGCTTCGTGATTTCCGAACAGCCATTGGACCAGCTGGTGCCGGTGGAGAACGCCGCCATGCCCGAGCGCACGGTGATCCAATGGGACAAGGACGACCTGGACATGGTCGGCCTGCTCAAGGTCGATGTGCTCGCCCTGGGCATGCTCAGCGCCCTGCGCCGTTGCTTCGATCTGCTCCGGCTGCACCGTGGCCGCGAGCTGACCCTGGCCAGCATCCCCCAGGAAGACCCGGCCACCTACGCGATGATCAGCCGCGCCGAGACCATGGGTGTGTTCCAGATCGAGTCGCGGGCACAGATGGCCATGCTGCCGCGCCTTAAGCCGCGCACCTTCTACGACCTGGTCATCGAAGTGGCGATCGTGCGGCCCGGGCCGATCCAGGGGGACATGGTGCATCCGTATCTGCGGCGGCGTCTGAAGCAAGAGCCGGTCACCTATCCTTCGGAAAAGCTCAAGGCGGTTTTCGAGCGCACCCTCGGCGTGCCCTTGTTCCAGGAGCAGGTGATGGAGCTGGCCATGGTCGCGGCCGACTACACGCCAGGCGAAGCCGACCAGTTGCGCCGCAGCATGGCGGCGTGGAAGCGTCATGGCGGGCTGGAGCCGCATCGCGTGCGTTTGCTCGAGGGCATGTTGCGCAACGGTTACGAGCTGGCCTTTGCCGAGCGCATCTTCGAGCAGATCAAGGGCTTCGGCAGCTATGGTTTTCCCGAGTCCCACGCCGCCAGCTTCGCCTTGCTGTGCTATGCCAGCAGTTGGCTCAAGTGCCACGAGCCGGCGATCTTCACCTGCGCGTTGATCAACAGCTGGCCCATGGGCTTCTACAGCCCCGACCAGCTTTTGCAGGAGGCGCGTCGGCAGGGCATCGAAGTGCGACCGGTGGATGTCGTTCACAGCCTCTGGGACTGCACCCTGGAACCGCAGGGCAATGGCGCCCTGGCGATTCGCCTGGGGCTGCGGCAGGTCCGCGGTTTCGGCGAAGACGACGCCCGGCGCCTGGAGCAGGCGCGGGCGCAGCAGCCATGGCGGGATGTCGAGGATCTGTGCCTGCGTGCGTCCCTCGACAGCCGCGCCCGCGCGCGCCTGGCCGATGCCGGTGCCTTGCGTGCCCTGGCTCGCGATCGCCATCAGGCGCGCTGGCAGGTCGCTGCCGTGCAGGCGCAACTGCCGTTGTTCGCTGGGGTCGAGTCTGCGCCTGAGAGCGAAGTGAGCTTGCCGGCGCCGAGCATCGCCGAAGACCTGTTCGCCGACTACGCGACCCTTGGCACCACACTTGGCCCGCATCCCTTGACGCTGCTGCGCTCACGCCTGCGCGCGCTGGGTTGCCGCAGCTCCCGTGAGCTGGATGGCTTGAGCCATGGCGACAGTGTCGCCGTGGCCGGCATCGTCGTAGGTCGCCAGCGCCCCCAGACGGCCAGCGGCGTGACCTTCGTCACCCTGGAGGACGAGTTCGGCATGCTCAATGTGGTGGTGTGGCGGGATCTGGCCGAGCGACAGCGGCGAGCCCTGGTGGGCTCGCAATTGCTCAAGGTCAGTGGTCGGCTGGAGCAGGAAAATGGTGTCAGACACTTGATCGCGCGGCGGTTGGAGGATGTCAGCGGGTTGCTGCAGGGCCTGGATACAAGAAGCCGGGATTTCCATTGAGCCCGGCATTGGCTTCTGTTTTTGCTCCGCTTTTGCTTCTAGGCGCGCAGCGCCCTGAGGCGTAGCCGAAGTTGCCAGGCGAAGTGTTTGCGTAGAGGCTGATAGGTGCTCGCCGAAAGATATTTAGCGCCTCTGAGATCGAGCGCCGCCCGCGCGGCGCTTCGCGGGCAAGCCCGCTCCCACATTTGTTTTCGGGCCAGTTTCTCCTGTATCCATCGGTACGCGGCCCCTTGGCGCATGACTGGATATGGAAGAAAGGTAACTGCTCAAATGCGATATCGAAGGGGGCAAACAAGGGGCGCGCGGCAATCACTCAGGAATAATTGGCCCGAAACAAATGTGGGAGCGGGCTTGCCCGCGAAGCGCCGCGCGGGCGGCGCTCGATCTCAGAGGCGCTGAAAAGCTTTCGACGAGCACCTGTGAGCCCTCACGCAATCACACGCAAACACCTTGAAAGGCAAGGCTATAAAAGCAAAGCTCAACCCCCCCCGCGCCTGACATGCCTGACCAGAACCTTCTCCAGCAACTCCCACATCCTGGCATCCGTACTGAACGCCACATTGAACCGCATCCACCCCGTGGCCTGCGCATCGACCATGAACAACTGCCCAGGCCCAAGCATGATCCCCTGTTCCAGCGCATCGTCCAGCAATGCCGCACTGTCGGGGATGGCCGGGTGGCGGGTCCAGATGTACATGCCTTCATCCGATTCGATGAACAGCTCGAAGCCCAGCCGATGCAGGTGTCGACCCACTTCCTGATGCGCTTCGGCCAGGCGCTGGCGCAGGCGCTTGAGGTGCTTGCGCCAGCGACCGTCGATCACTGCGGCGTACACCACGCGCTCCATCACCTGCGAGGTGGTCAGCCCTGAACGCATCTTCAACTGCAACAGCTGCTGCATCACCTCGGCTTCAGCCACCAGGTAGCCCACCCGTACGTTGGGCGAGATGCTCTTGGAGTAGCTGCCCACGTATACCACCTGCTGCAGATGGTCGAGGCTGGCAAGGCACGGCTGCGGCTCGGCGATCATGTCGGCGTAGAGGTTGTTCTCCACCAGGCGCAAGCCATGCTGCGACGCCAGTTGCAGCAGGCGGTGCAACTGCGCCAGCGGCGTGCGCGAACAGGTCGGGCTGTGCAGGTGTGGCTGGGTGAAGAACACTGTCGGGCGATGGTGGGCGAGCAAGCGCTCCAACTGGTCGAGGTCGTAGCCCACCGGTGTGCGCGGCACGCCGACCAGGGTCGCGCCCTGAAAGCGCAGGATGCTCATCAGGTTGGGATAGCCTGGGTCGTCCACCAGCACCACGTCACCCGGTCGCACCAGGGTGCGCACCGCCAGGTCCAGCGCCTGGCTGGCGCCATGGGTGAGCATCAGTTGCGCAGGGCTGGCGACGATCGACAGCTCCTGCTGCAGGTTCTGCGCGGTCAGCGCGCGCAGTTCGGGCAGGCCCATCGGGTCACCATAGCCAGACAGCTCCAGCGGGCTGCCGGCCACCTGGCGCATGCCGCGACGCAAGCCGTCTTCGTACATCCAGTCGTTGGGCAGCCAGCCGCAGCCGGGTTTGAATGGCAGTTGGCGGGTCTCGAAGATCTGTTGCAGGTACCACTCGGAGTTGAACGATGGTCGGGTTGTGTCAGCTTGCGGGGTGTGCGTGTCGAGCAACTCGCCCGCCGAGCGGCTGACGAAGAAACCCGCATTGCCGCGACTGACCAGCAGCCCCTGGGCCACCAGGCGGTCGTAGGCTTCGACCACGGTGAAGGTACTCACCGAGTAGGTCGAGGCGAACGCGCGGATAGACGGCACCTTGGCGCCGGGCTTGAGGGTCTGGTTGTCGATGAGCTCGCGCAACCCGTCAATGATCTGGTTGACCAGCGGGGTAGGGGAGTCCGGATGTAGTCGCAGCATGGGGTGCCTTCAGGTGTGCGTAACGCCAAGCGCCTGCAGGGTGTCGCGGGTGTATTGCATTGGCGGCCTGTACAGTGCAGTGCGAGTTTCATGCCACTGTGCATGGCTCTATGTGGCGGACATTTTTACATTAGGTGTCAGATATCGCCAGATGCAACACGTTCAGTTCGCCCGAGCGGCAACCCTCGGGCGCGTCAGCAGGCCGCCATGGAAGGTCTGCGTGTGTTCCTCACACCTCCTGCCCGCAATAGCGCTGATGTACAGGTGAGGCCGATAACCATCGGGGTTTCACAGTTTTTCCTTGGATAAAAAGAAGCACGGGGTACACAACTGATGGACGCAACATCCACATCCACCACCTCCGCGAAAGGCGGGCACGAGAGCAAGCTCAGTGCCTCGCTCAAGTCGCGCCACCTGACGATGATGTCGATCGCCGGGGTCATTGGCGGCGCCTTGTTCGTCGGCTCTGGCAGCGTGATCCACAGCGCCGGCCCAGCGGCTGTCCTGGCGTACCTCGCCGGCGGCATCCTGGTGGTGCTGATCATGCGCATGCTCGGCGAGATGGCGACCTCCTCGCCGGACACCGGCTCGTTCTCCACCTACGCCGACCGCGCCATCGGGCGCTGGGCCGGTTTCACCATCGGTTGGCTGTACTGGTGGTACTGGGTCATCCTCATGGCCTGGGAAGCCTACGTGGCGGGCAAGATCCTGCATGGCTTCTTCCCTGATGTCAGCGTCAACGTGTTCGTGCTGGCGACCACCTTGCTGCTGATCACCGTGAACTTCTTCAACGTCAAGCACTACGGCGAGTTCGAGTTCTGGTTCGCCTTGATCAAGGTGGTGGCGATCGTCTGCTTCCTGGTGGTGTGTACCGCCGCCGTGATGAACGTCTGGCAGTTCGGTGAGGTACGCGGCATCACCCACCTGACCGCCGAAGGCTTCATGCCCAATGGCATCACCACGGTGATCGGCGCCTTGCTCGGGGTGATGTTCGCCTTCCTCGGTGCCGAAATCGTGACCATCGCGGCCTCGGAAGCGAAGGATCCGGCTACCCAGATCGTCAAGGCCACCAACTCGGTGGTGTGGCGTGTGTGCCTGTTCTACGTCGGCTCGATCTTCCTGATCGTCTGCCTGGTGCCGTGGAACGATCCGCACCTGGGCGTTTCCGGTTATGGCGCCTACCGCCGCACCCTGGAACTGCTGGGTGTGCCGTATGCCGAGCTGCTGATGAACTTCGTGGTGTTGACCTCGGTGAGCAGTTGCCTGATCTCCGGCCACTACACCGCTTCGCGCATGCTGTTCTCGCTGTCCCAGCGGGGCGATGCGCCGTCGTTCTTCAAGATCACCCGCGCCGGCACGGGTGTCCCGGTGTACGCAATCCTCGGCTCGTGCGCCGTGGCGGTGGTCTGCGCGCTGATCAACTTCAGCGAGACCCTGCGCCCGAAGGACGTGCTGGAAACCCTGATGAACACCACTGGCATGATCGCCCTGCTGGTGTATCTGGTGATTGCCTTCTCGCAACTGCGCATGCGCCGCAAGCTGATCGCCGAAGGCCGCGAGGTGCGCCTGAAAATGTGGCTGTTCCCCTGGCTGACCTACCTGGTGATCGCCTTCATCGTTGCCGCACTGGTAACCATGGCCTTCATGCCTGACTACCAGATTCTGGTGATCTCCACCGGTATCGCCGCAGCCATCGTGGTGGCCATGGGTGTGGTACACCAGATCCGCAGCGCCAAGCGTCACTGACCGCTGCCGGGCTGTACGGAAAACGCGGCCGGCTCCCCAGGGGACCGGCCGCGTTTTCATTTGCGGCGCACCACGGTCAGCCAGTCGGTGTAGTGGGCAATCTTGATCGGCAAGCTGGCCTGCAGGTCATCGAGGGCCTGGTCGGTGTCGTCCAGGGCCAGGTCGTCGGCGACCTTCAGGTCGGCCAGCGACGGGGCATCGAACAACAACAGGCCGCGGTGGTGTCGGGCCAGACGCTCGAGCGTTTCGTTCAGCGGTTGACCGTCGCCTGGCAGGCGCTCCAGGTACCAGGCTGCCTGGGTATCGCCGGTATCGACCTGGGTCAGGGTTGCGGGCGTGATGCCATCGAAGCGCAACTGCTGGCCGCGGTTGAGCGACAGTTGGCGACCGTTGACAGACAGTTCGACCCGCCCCTCCAGCACGGTGACTTCGCTGCTGTCCTGCAGCCGCTCGACGATCAGTTTCGCGTCCAGCGGACGCAGGCTGCCCTGTGGGGTGACGATGAACAGCGGGCGGGTATCGCCCCGGGCCACTTCCAGCAGCAACTGGCCCTTGAGCAGGTCGATCCGTCGCTGAGTCCTGTCGAACGCCAGGTCCACGGCCGACCCGCTGTCCAGGGTCAGCAGGCTGCCGTCCTCCAGTTGCCGGGTCAGGCGGTTCTGGCTGTCGGTGGACAGGTCGGACAGCTCGAAGCCCTGACCCATCCAGGGCGAGGCGAGCAGGATGGAGGCGCCGATCAACGCAAGGATGGCCAGGGGCAGGGCGAGACGCGGGTAGGGGAAGGCATTCATGGCGAGCGACGTATGGAGGTTATGCGGATGACCTCCAGCATAGGCTGTCAGTTCCTGTTTTCGTTCAGGCGAAGCGGATCGGTCAGACCGATACCCCGAACGTTCGGCAAAAGGCATATGCTAGCGCTTCCAACTGCCAAAGGAGTCGCCCATGGCCTGGTCCGCCACCCAGTATTCGCTCTTCGAAAACGAACGCACCCGTGCCGTGCGCGATCTGCTCGCGGCTGTGCCAGCGCGACCGGTACGCCACGCCACGGACCTTGGCTGCGGCCCTGGCAACTCCACCGAGGTCCTGCTGCAACAGCATGGCGACGCCCAGGTGCTGGCCTTGGACAGCGACCAGGACATGATCGACAAGGCGCGCGAGCGACCACGCCTGAAGGTGCCGCGGGTGCGTTGCGAGGTAGCCGATATCGCCACCTGGAAGGCTGCCGAACCCCAGGACCTGATCCTCGCCAACGCCTCGTTGCAATGGGTGCCGAACCACCGTGAGCTGTACCCGCACCTGATCCGCCAGCTTTCCGAGGGGGGCAGCCTGGCGGTGCAGACCCCCGACAACCTCGATGAGCCTGCCCACAAGCGCATGCGCGAGATTGCCAGCCAAGGCCCGTGGAAAGACAAGTTCAGCGATTTTTCCTTGCCACCGCGACACAGCGGCGCGTTCTACTACGACCTGCTCAGCCCACTGTGCACACGCGTGGATGTGTGGCGCACCACCTATCACCATGTCCTCGAGGGCGGCGCGAGCGCTGTGGTGGAGTGGTTCAAGGGCTCGGGCCTGCGGCCGTACCTGGCGCGGCTGGACGAGGCCGAGCGCGAAAGCTTCCTGCAACTCTACCTGCAGGCCATGGAGCAGGATTACCCGAAAGCCACCGATGGCAAGGTGCTGCTGCCGTTCCCCCGGTTGTTCGTGATCGCTACCCGCTAGCACGCCTCCCGCGCCAGAGCACATAGCCGTAGATGCCGAGGTTGACCAGCAACACGATCAACCCAAGCAGCACCTGGACCTGTGGCGTCAGCCCGGCCGGGTAGATCAGCGGCCAGACATAGTGCTCGACGAACCCTCCCTGGTAGCCGGCCTGGCCGGCTGCCAGACGCATGCGGTTTTCCCAGTCGGTCAGAGGGCACTGCAGGTGCAGGCATTCCACCGCCAGGCCCCAGGCCAGGGCCGGCAGATGCAGGAGCAGGGCGCGGCGCCAGCGCAGCACCAGCAGGCCGCCGAACAGCACCAGCAGGATGAAGGCCAGGTGCAGCAGAACCAGAGTGTCGGCGCTGAGGCGGTAGAGCATGGGCGGGGTCCGCTGTGGGGCGAGTCATCAGCATAGGGCAGATCACGGGGGGCCGGCATGGTCGCGGGGTGGCACCGCTGAACTCACAACGCTTCTTGCACCATCTGCAGAAACGTCGCCACCACGCGCCGCGTGCGTTGTTCGCTCAGGCACACCAGCGTCTCGGTCAAGTGGCGTTGGCAATCGACGATGGGGAGTGCGCACACCCGTGAGTCGGCGCCGAACTCCGCCGCCGACACCACGCCCACGCCGATCCCCACCACCACCGCTTCACGCGCCGCTTCGCGTCCCTCGACCTGGATGGCCGGGCGGATGCGCAGGCCCGCGCGCTGCATTTCTTCTTCCAGGGTCTGGCGTGTCACCGAGCCGGGCTCACGCAAGACCAGCGGCGTGTCGTCCAGGTCGGCCAGGCTGATCGAGGCGCGGCTGGCCCAGGGGTGGTCCTGGGAGACGAAGGCCACCATTGGGTCACGCCGCATCGGCACGCAGAACAGCCGCTGGTCATCGACGTCGCGCCCGAGCAGAGCCAGGTCAGCCTGGTAGCTGAACAGGCGCGCCAGCGACTCATCGGTGTTGCCCGTCTCGATCTTGACCTGAATCCCCGGATAGCGCTGACAGAAGCGCGCAACCTGCGGCAGTACGTGCACGGGGGCATCCACTGCCAGCACCAGGCTGCCGGTGTGCAGGGCACGCGAATCCTGCAGCAGCTCCAGTGCTTCGGCCTCACAGGCGAACAGGCGTTGGCTGATGCCCAGCAGGCGCTCGCCCAGGTCGGTGAGCTGCACCGAACGCTTGTTGCGCTGGAACAGCAGCACGCCGAAGCGTTCCTCCAGCTTGCGCACCTGGTCGGACACCGCTGGCTGGGTGAGGAAGAGTTTCTCGGCGGCCCGGGTGAAGCTGCCGTGTTCGGCCACCGCGTGAAAGGCCTTCAGTTGCGCTTGCGAGACAGACATGGAGCACCTCGGAACAGGTTCTTTTAAAAGCTGGGCTTATGTGTGAAATACGATAAATCGATTTTATTTATCAGTCACCAGCTGTTTCCATGTCGCTCAACCCGGGGCAGCTTCACACCCCCTTGCACCGGGCCATGGTCCAGCCAGATGACGTCCCTCCGTCATGCAGTGCGCAACACAACAACAAGACAGGCGTTTCTTCACATTCTGCCGGCACACTCAGCAAGAGGTCAGAGTCAAATGAACCAGTCTTTCGGTGCCATCAAGCGGTGGCGCATGCAGATCTTCGCCATCACCTGGCTGGCCTACGCCGCCTTCTACTTCACCCGCAAAGCCTTCTCGGTCGCCAAGCTTGGCATTGCTGAAGACCCAGGTTTCATGCTCGACAAAGCCGCCATGGCCAACCTCGATGCGATCTACCTGGCGGCCTACGCCGTAGGCCAGTTCACCTGGGGCATGCTCGCCGACCGCTTCGGCCCGCGCGTGGTGGTACTCGGCGGGCTGCTGATCTCGGCCGCAGCAGCGGTGGTGATGGGCAGTTACGCGACCTTCCCGATCTTTGCCACCTGCATGCTGATCCAGGGCCTGGCGCAGTCGACCGGCTGGGCAGGGCTGTGCAAGAACATCGGCAGTTTCTTCCCCGCCTCCCAGCGTGGCCGGGTACTGGGCCTGTGGAGTTCGTGCTACGCCTTTGGCGGCCTGGTGGCCTCGCCCTTTGCCGGGTGGTGGGCGTACACCCTGGTCGGCAGTTGGCACGCAGCGTTTTTCTCCAGTGCCGTGGTGGTGGCGGTGGTGGCGCTGCTGTTCTTCCTCTTTCAGCGCAACAAGCCCGAAGACGTCGGCCTGCCAGCGGTAGAGCCGGAGCCACAGAGCATGGCGCCAGGCGCGAACCTGTGCAGCGTCTGGGCGCCGCTGCGCGAAATCCTGCGCAACCGCACGGTCCTAACGCTAGGGCTGGCCTACTTCATGCTCAAGCCGGCGCGTTACGCGATCCTGCTCTGGGGGCCGGTGATCGTTTTCGAGCAGATGCCTTCGGTGGGCAAGGTTGGCGCAGCGATCATTCCCACGGCCTTCGAGCTGGCCGGGTTGCTTGGGCCGATCCTGATCGGCCTGGCCTCGGACAAGCTGTTCGGTGCACGGCGCATGCCTGCCTGCGTGATCAGTCTGCTGCTGCTGACCGTCACTCTGGCCGGCTTCATGGCGGCCATGCACAGCGGCAGCGTGCTGCTGGTGGTGGCGCTGCTGTTCGTCATGGGCCTGACCCTGTACGGCCCGGACTCGATGATCAGCGGCGCGGCCGCCATCGACTTCGGCACCGCCAAGGCCGGCGCTACCGCAGCCGGGTTCGTCAATGGCTGCGGCTCGGTAGGCGCGGTGCTGGGTGGGCTGCTGCCGGGCTACTTCGACAGCGTCACCGTGTTCATTGTGTTCGCCGGCACTGCGCTGTTCTCCGCCCTGGTGCTGCTGCCGCACTGGAACAGCCGCCCGGTCAGTGCAGACGCGGTACATGACGTGGCACCCAATACCGGCATGGCGATCAAGCCGGTACGTACCTGAAGGAAAGTGAAACGATGAGACCGTTCTGGCTGCAACAGGCCCTGGACCCGCAAAACGAAGCCGTGTGCCCGCCGCTGCAAGGCGATGTGCGCTGTGATGTCTGTATCGTCGGCGGCGGCTACACCGGCTTGTGGACCGCACTGCTGCTCAAGGAGGCGGTGCCGGCGCTGGATGTGCTGTTGATCGAGGCGGATATCTGCGGCGCCGGTGCCAGCGGGCGCAATGGGGGCTGCGCGCTGTCGTGGTCGGCCAAGTACTTCACCCTGGAGCGCTTGTTCGGTGTGGCCGAGGCGGTGCGCCTGGTCCGTGAGTCGGAGCGCAGTATCGCGGCCATCGGCACGTTCTGCGCCGAACATCACATCGACTGCGACTACCGCATGGACGGCACCTTGTACACCGCCACCAATGCCGCGCAGGTCGGCAGTACCGATGCGGTGATCGCGGCGCTGCAGCGCCAGGGCATCAACTCGTTCCAGCGTCTGGCGCTGGATGAAGTGCAGCGCCGGGCCGGCTCTGACCGCCACCGGGAAGGCTGGTTCTCGCCAGCGGCCGCCACGGTGCAGCCGGGCAAGCTGGTGCGTGGCCTGCGCCGGGTGGCCTTGCAGCGCGGCGTGCGCATCCACGAAGGCACGGCGATGACCAGTCTTGAGCACGGCACCCCGGTGCAGGTGCGCACCGCCCACGGCACCGTACGTGCCGACCGGGTGGTGCTGGGCCTCAATGCCTGGATGGCGCGGCAGTTTGCGCAGTTCGAGCGCAGCGTGGCGATCGTCTCCAGCGACATGGTGATCACCGAGCCGTGCCCCGAGTTGTTGCGCCAGACGGGCCTGGAGACCGGGATCAGCGTGCTTGATTCGCGCATCTTCGTGCACTACTACCACAACACCCCCGACGGGCGCCTGATGCTCGGCAAGGGCGGCAACACCTTTGCCTATGGCGGGCGCATGCTGCCGGTCTTCGATCAGCCGTCGCCTTACCGAGCGCTGCTGCAACGAACCTTGGGCGAGTTCTTCCCGGCGTTGGCCGAGGTGCCGCTGGCTGCGAGCTGGAACGGGCCATCGGATCGCTCGGTGACCGGCTTGCCGTTCTTCGGCCGCCTGGACGGGCAGGGCAACGTGTTCTATGGCTTCGGTTATTCCGGCAGCGGCGTAGGGCCTTGTCACATGGGTGGGCAGATCCTTTCGTCGCTGGCCCTGGGGATGGACAACGCCTGGACGCGCTCGCCCCTGGTCAAGGGGCCGCTGGGGCAGTTTCCGCCGGAGCCGATCCGCTACCTGGGGTCGCTGATGGTGCGCGATGCCGTGCGGCGCAAGGAACGCGCCGAAGACCGAGGGCAGCGCCCGCGGCGGCTGGATGTGCGGCTGGCGAAGTTCGCGGCGGCGGCGGGGAAGGCGGACAAGGGTTGAGTCGGTGTGGGCTTTTTCGCGGGCAAGTCGGGTCGCCGCACCGCCGCTCCCACAGGTAGCCACCGCTTGCAGGAGCGGCGGTTCGCCGCTGCGGGTTGCCGGCGAATGGCTGCCACGCGATTTCTTGTCGATCCCACCCGCGAGGGCGTATAAACTCTCCCCACTTTTGGCCGGTCGCTTCCTGAACCGGCCGCTGAGACAAAGAGAGTCGAAATGGGCGCACAGTGGAAAGCCAAGCATAGAGAAACCGCCGCCAACGCCAAGGGCAAGATCATGGGCAAGTTGGCCAAGGAGATTCAGATCGCTGCCAAGTCTGGCGCCGACCCGGACATGAACCCGCGCCTGCGCTTGGCCATCGTCCAGGCCAAGAAAGCGTCGATGACCCGCGAAACCCTCGAGCGTGCGATCAAGAAAGGCGCTGGCCTGGATGGCGAGGCGGTGCAGTACCATGCCGTCAGCTACGAGGGCTTTGCGCCTCACCAGGTGCCGCTGATCGTCGAATGCCTGACCGACAACGTGAACCGTACCGTCGCCCAGATCCGGGTGTTGTTCCGCAAGGGCCAGCTTGGCGCAAGCGGCTCGGTGGCCTGGGACTTCAACCATGTCGGCCTGATCGAGGCCACCCCGGAAGGTGATGCCGACCCGGAAATGGCCGCCATCGAAGCCGGCGCCCAGGATTTCGAAGACGGCGAGGAGGAGGGCTCGACCCTGTTCATCACCGACACCACCGACCTGGACGCGGTGCAGAAGGCCCTGCCCGAGCATGGTTTCACCGTCACCTCGGCGAAAATCGGCTACACCCCGAAAAACCCAGTGAGCGCCGCCAGCCTGAGTGCTGAAGCCCTGGCCGAGGTCGAAGCCTTCCTCGAGGCGATCGACGAGAACGAAGACGTGCAGAACGTCTATGTCGGTCTGACGGACTGACTTCCTGCCGGGCTGCCTCGCGGCCCGATGGGCCCCTTCATGGGGCCCTCCACCTCACCCGCGCAGGTCACCCCATGACCCCCACTTTCGCCTCACTGAGCCTGGCCCACCTGCGCACCCTCGATTGCCTCCTGCAATTGAAGAACCTCAGCCACGCCGCCGAGCGCCTGGGTTGCAGCCAGTCGGCCTTGAGCCGTCAGCTTGCCCACCTGCGCGATGCCTTCGGCGACCCGCTGCTGGTCCGCCAGGGCCGCGGCTATGTGCTCAGCGAACATGCCGAAACCTTGGTCGAACCCTTGCGCCAGGTGCTCGATGAGCTCAGCGCCCTGCGCCAGCCTGCCGCCTTCGACCCGGCACGTTGCGAGCGGCGTTTCTGCATCGCCGCCTCCGACTATGTTGCCGAGCATATCCTTCCGGACCTGGTGACGGCACTGGAGCATGAGGCGCCCGGAGTGTCCCTCGAGTACCGCACCTGGCAGGCTGGCCAATACGCCTCGCTGGCCAGTGGTGAGGTCGATCTGGCTACCACGCTGTTCGATGAGTCCCCGCCGAACCTGCATGGCCGGCTGCTCGGTGAAGACCGGGCCGTGTGCCTGATGGCGGGCGAGCATCCGCTGACTGCCTGTGCCACGATCAGCCAGGACGACTACCTTGCCTATCGCCATGTGCGGGTTTCCGGCGGCGGCGACAAGGACAGCTTCATCGACCGTCACCTGCGTGCCCAGGGGCTGCAGCGGCGCATGCAGCTCCAGGTGCCGTTCTTCAGTGCCATGGTGCAGGTGATCGGCAATGGCCAGGCGTTGGCCACGGTGCCGGAGCATATCGCCCGCCAGCTTTGCCGTTTGCATGGCCTGGCCTGGCGGCCGCTGGGTTTCATCGAGCACAGTCAGCGCTACTGGGTGGTCTGGCATCAGCGCTTGCAGGCCTCGGCCGAGCACCGCTGGTTGCGTAACCGGGTATTCGAGCTGTGGCGCCAGTCGTCGTTCGGCGTGCAGGGCGCAGATGCGCGGTTGCGATAGCAGCTATGCGCGAAACGGGGTTATTGCGCGGGGACGGGTTGCCTAGACTGGGCTGATTGCGGGGTGTCGGTGCTGACACCTCATCCCTTCCCCCAGGAGCCCGCCCAGTGACCCCCGAACAATTTCGCCAATACGGCCACCAGCTCATCGACCTGATCGCCGACTACCGCCAGACCGTCGGCGAGCGCCCGGTGATGGCCCAGGTCGAGCCCGGCTACCTCAAGGCCGCGCTGCCCGAGGCTGCGCCGCAGCAGGGCGAGCCGTTCGCCGCCATCCTCGATGATGTCTCCAGGCTGGTGATGCCCGGCCTGTCGCACTGGCAGCATCCGGACTTCTACGGCTACTTCCCCTCCAACGGCACGCTGTCGTCGGTGCTCGGCGACTTCCTCAGCACAGGGCTTGGCGTGCTCGGCCTGTCCTGGCAGTCCAGCCCGGCCCTGAGCGAGCTGGAGGAAACCACCCTCGACTGGCTGCGCCAACTGCTGGGGCTGTCGGCGCAGTGGAGCGGGGTGATCCAGGACACGGCCTCCACCAGCACCCTGGTCGCGCTGATCAGCGCACGTGAGCGCAGCACCGACTATGCCCTGGCTCGCGGCGGCCTGCAGGCCCAGGACAAGCCGCTGATCGTCTACGTCAGTGCCCATGCCCACAGCTCGGTGGACAAGGCTGCGCTGCTGGCCGGGTTTGGTCGCGACAACATTCGCCAGATCCCCACCGACGAGCGCTTCGCCATGATTCCCGAAGCGCTGCAGGCGGCCATCGAGCAGGACCTGGCGACAGGCAACCAGCCCTGTGCGGTGGTCGCTACTACCGGCACCACCGCTACCACGGCGCTGGACCCGTTGCGCCCGGTCGGTGAGATCGCCCAGGCGGCGGGGTTGTGGCTGCATGTCGATTCGGCGATGGCAGGCTCGGCGATGATCCTCCCGGAATGTCGCTGGATGTGGGACGGTATCGAGCTGGCTGACTCGGTGGTAGTCAATGCGCACAAGTGGCTGGGCGTGGCCTTCGACTGTTCGATCTATTACGTGCGCGACCCGCAGCACCTGATCCGGGTGATGAGTACCAACCCCAGCTACCTGCAGTCGTCGGTGGATGGCGAGGTGAAGAACCTGCGCGATTGGGGCATACCGCTGGGGCGGCGGTTCCGTGCGCTGAAACTGTGGTTCATGCTGCGCAGCGAAGGGGTCGAGGCCTTGCAGCAGCGCCTGCGCCGAGACCTGGAAAATGCCCGCTGGCTGGCCGAGCAGGTCGAGGCTGCGCCGGGCTGGAAACTGCTGGCGCCGGTGCAGTTGCAGACCCTGTGCATTCGGCATGAACCCGAGGGGCTGGAGGGTGAGGCGCTGGATGATCACACCCGTGGCTGGGCAGATCGGCTCAATGCTTCCGGCGACGCCTACGTGACCCCGGCAACCCTGCAAGGCCGCTGGATGGTTCGGGTGTCGGTCGGCGCGCTGCCGACCGAACGGGCGGATGTGGAGCGGCTGTGGGGGAATCTGCAGGCGGTGGTCAAGGCTTGAGATTGTCGGGGCCGCTGCGCGGCCCCGACTGCCTTACTGGCTCACCACCTCGAAGCTGCTTTTGCGGCTGGCTTCATAGGCGTCCTTTTCCAGCGGTTTGGCCTGCGGGTTACCCAGGTCTTCCATGGCCAGCCGGTAGGTTTCAGGCGCCACATAGGCTGCCAGTGCGCACACGCAGGTGATGGCGAAGGCCAGGGCACCGACCACCAGCCAGATATGCTCTGAGCCAGGTGGGGCGACGGCCGCGAACAGCGCCGGCAGCATCGCAGTGAGCATGGTGCCGATGTTCTGTGCGATGGCCATGGCCGACACCCGGTAGCGGGTCTGGAACAGCTCCGGGTAGAAGCTTGGGAACACGGCGTTGTAGCCCTGGTAGACCATGCCCCACATCAGGATCGAGCCGACGAAGGCAAGTGGCACGTTCTGGATGCTGATCGCATACAGGTAGACGAACGCCAGCAGACCCGATCCCAGGCACCCGGCAATCATGGTCGGACGTCGGCCGATGCGGTCCGACAGGTTGCCCACGAACGGAATCACCAGCACCGCGACGACATTGCCCACCACCGGGATCCACAGGTACACGCTCTTGTCGAAGCCGATGCCATAGGCCGGCTGTACCGCATAGGCCGCGCCGAAGATGGTGGCGACCACCGGGATCACGTTCATCAGTGCCATGAACATCACCAGCACCATGTGTTTCCAGTTGTGGCGGAACGCTTCGCCGATCGGCGACTTGGCCACCTTGTCCTGTTTTTCTTCCTGAACGAATGCCGGGGTTTCATGCACCTCCTTGCGGATGATGAAGCCTGCGATCAGCACCACCGCGCTCATCAGGAACGGAATACGCCAGCCCCATTCGTTGAACGCTTCGCTGGGCATGAAGTAGGCCAGTGGCAGGAACACCGCGGCGGCCATCACCTGGCCGGCCTGCACGCCTTGCAGGGTGTAGCTGGCGTAGTAGCCGCGACGCCCGAAGGGCGCGTGCTCCATGATCATGGAACTGGCGCCGGAGATCTCTCCGGCCACGGCGAAGCCTTGGACCAGGCGCAGGACCACCAGCAGGGCAGGGGCGAGGAGGCCGATGTCGTGGTAGGTGGGCAGTAGGCCTACCGCCATGGTCGAGATGCCCATCAGGAACATGCACAGCAGCAGCACGTTCTTGCGTCCTCGCGTGTCGCCCCAATGACCGAGCACGAAGGCGCCGACCGGACGGGCCAGGTAGCCGACGCCATAGGTGGCCAGGGAGGCGATGATGGCCATCTTCGGGTCGCTGGACGGGAAGAAGATCTGCGGGAAGATCAGCGCTGCCGCCTGGGCATAGATGAAGAAGTCGTAGTACTCGAGGGCCGAGCCGATCCACCCGCTGGCGGTGGCTTTCTTGGCCTGTGAAGAGTGGGCCATGGTGTCTCCGTTGTTCTTGTTGGTTGTCGGATGGCGGTCGCACTCGGGCAGGCATGAGCCCGGATGGCGGCGACTGAATCCATGGTCGTCCAGGGTTCTGCGCTGAATCAATTCGTCTTGCTGGCTTCTGTTCGGTTATCGAACACAAACTAACCATTTCGTACAAAGTGCATTGCCGCCACGACTTTACCTGCGAATAATCGATCCTGCCATCGTCGAGAACAAGCAGGTTCACAGGTCAGACGAACCTGCCCCTGTACAAACAACAAGGAACTCCACATGCAGCGTTCGATCGCCACCGTCTCACTCAGCGGTACCCTGCCCGAAAAGCTCGAGGCCATCGCCGCCGCAGGCTTTGATGGCGTCGAGATCTTCGAGAACGACCTGCTCCATTACGCCGGCGCCCCGCGTGAGATTCGTCAGCGGTGTGCGGACCTGGGGCTGGCCATCACGTTGTTCCAGCCGTTTCGCGACTTCGAGGGCTGCCGCCGTGATCGTCTGCACAAGAACCTCGATCGCGCGGCGCGCAAGTTCGACCTGATGCAAGAGCTGGGCACCGACCTGGTGCTGGTGTGCAGCAATGTGCAGCCCGATGCGCTGGGCGATGAGCAACTGCTGGTCGATGACCTGCGCCTGCTGGCCAAGCATGCCGGTGACCGAGGCCTGCGCATCGGTTACGAAGCGTTGGCCTGGGGGCGTCACGTCAACACTTGGCAGCAGGTGTGGCACTTGGTGCGTGAGGCTGATCATCCGGCCCTGGGGGTGATTCTCGACAGCTTCCACACGCTTTCGCTCAAGGGGGATCCCCGTGGGATCCGCGATATTCCCGGCGAGAAGATTTTCTTCGTGCAGATGGCCGATGCGCCGATCCTGGCCATGGATGTGCTGGAGTGGAGCCGGCATTTTCGCTGCTTCCCCGGCCAGGGTGAGATGGACCTCGCAGGTTTCCTGGCGCCGATCATCGCCAGTGGATATCGCGGCCCACTGTCGCTGGAAGTCTTCAACGATGGTTTTCGCGCCGCGCCTTCGCGTCAGAACGCCGCCGATGGCCTGCGCTCGTTGCTGTACCTGGAGGAAAAGGCCCGTGTGCGCCTGGCCGAGCAGTCGGTCGCGGTGGAACCCGGCGTGTTGTTCACACCGCCTGCGGCGAGCCGCTATGACGGGGTGGAGTTCGTCGAGTTCGCCGTGGATGACGCGGTCGGTGCGCGGCTGGGGGGGTGGTTGAAGCGCCTGGGGTTCGCCGAGGCTGGGCGGCACCGCAGCAAGGCGGTCAGGCTGCTGCGCCAGGGAGATATCAATATCGTGCTCAACGCCGAACCCTATTCCTTTGCCCACAACTTCTTCGAGGCCCATGGTCCATCGCTGTGCGCTGCAGCCTTGCGTGTGGATGACGCCCAGGCCGCGCTGCAACGAGCCGTGGCCTATCGCGGTCAGCCATTCCGTGGCCTGGTCGGCCCCAACGAGCGGGAAGTCCCGGCGGTGCGCGCGCCGGATGGCAGCCTGATCTACCTGGTGGAGCGGGCCGGGGCAGGGCAGAGCATCTACGACAGCGACTTCTGCCTTGATCCGTCGGCTTCTACCGATGGCGGGCTGCAGCGCATCGACCACATGGCCTTGGCCTTGCCGGCCGAGGGTCTGGACAGCTGGGTGCTGTTCTACAAGAGCCTGTTCGACTTCACCGCCGACGACGAAGTGGTGCTGCCTGACCCTTATGGCCTGGTCAAGAGCCGCGCCCTGCGCAGTCCGTGCGCAACGTTGCGCCTGCCGCTGAACATCTCCGAGAACCGCAACACCGCCATCGCCCACGCCCTGTCGAGCTACCGTGGTTCGGGCGTGCACCATATCGCCTTCGACTGTGCCGACATCTTTGCCGAGGTCACGCGGGCCAAGGAGGCTGGCGTGCCGTTGCTGGAGATCCCGTTGAACTACTACGACGATCTGGCGGCACGCTTCGAGTTCGACGATGAGTTCCTCAGCGAGCTTGCGTACTACAACGTGCTGTACGACCGCGATGCGCAGGGCGGCGAGCTGTTCCATGTGTACACCGAGCCGTTCGAGGGGCGTTTCTTCTTCGAGATCCTCCAGCGCAAGGGGGACTACGCGGGGTATGGCGCGGCGAACGTGGCCGTGCGCCTGGCGGCGATGGCCAAGCTGCGCGCGAGCCCGGGCAGCTAGCACGTTCCACATCCACCCTTGCGCTTCCCTGCACCGCCCGGCTCACGGATAATCCCCGCACATTCCAAACAACAGCCTGTGAGTCGGTATGAGTGATCCGCAAGTCAGCCTCGGTCAGTCCGAGGCCGGGGCGCGCAAGTCGCGCAAGAACAACCCGGAGAAAACCCGCGAGGACATCCTCCAGGCTGCGATCCACGAATTCGTCCAGCAAGGCCTGGCTGGCGCGCGGGTCGATGCGATCGCCGAACGCACCGCCACGTCCAAGCGCATGATCTACTACTACTTCGGCAGCAAGGAACAGCTGTACCTGGAATGCCTGGTCAAGCTCTATGGCGACATCCGCAAGACCGAGCACAGCCTGGACCTGGAGTCGTTGCCGGTCGAGCAGGCGATCCGCCGGCTGGTGGAGTTCACTTTCGATCACCACGACCACAATGTCGACTTCGTACGCATCGTCTGTACCGAAAACATCCATTACGGTGAGTTCGTCAAGCAGGCGCCGGTGATCCGCGAAATGAGCAGCCTGGTGCTCGAGTCACTGGCGCGCACCCTGCAGCGCGGGGTCGAGGAAGGCATGTTCCGTGCGGGCATCGAGGTCATCGACCTGCATATGCTGATGAGTTCGTTCTGCTTCTATCGGGTCTCGAACCGGCACACCTTCGGCGAAATCTTCCAGATCGACCTGGCGGACGAGGCGATCAAGCTGCGGCACAAGCAGATGATCTGCGAGGCCGTGCTCAGCTACATCCGCGCCTGATCGCCAGGCGCCGCATCACTCGCCGAGCCGCTGCTCGCGTGAGGGCGGGTAGCCGAAATACGCTGCGTAGCACTTGCTGAAGTGCGACACCGAAACGAACCCGCAAGCCACCGCCACTTCCATTACCGACAGGTCCGAGTACTGCAGCAGCCGCCGGCTCTTGGTGATGCGCAGCTCCATGTAGTAGCGCCGCGGCGAGGTGCCGAGCTGGGCCTGGAACAAGCGGTCGATCTGCCGACGCGAGCGGCCGCTGTAGGCGGCCAGCTGATCGAGGCTGAGGGTCTCCTCCAGGTTGTTTTCCATCAGCTCGACAATGGTGCGCAGTTGCAGGCTCATGGACTTCTTCGCCCCGGGCCCGACCTGGCGATAACGGGCACCTGAGAACGACAGGATCTCTTCGACACCTTCGGCCAAGGCATCGCCATACAGCCGGCGTACCAGGCCCAGCATCAGTTCCATGGCGCCATTGGGGCTGGCAGCGGTCAGGCGATCTCGATCGAGGGTGAAGCTGGCCGGCGTGATGCGCGTCTGCGGGCTGCGTTCGGCGAGGCTGGCGCGCTGTTCGGGGTGGATGCTGCAACCGTAGTCGCCCAGCACCCCGGCGCGGCCGAGGAACCATGCACCGCTCCACAAGCCCCCCAGGGCCATGCCGTGGACCGCGCAGTCGCCCAGCAGGCGGTCGAGTTCGGGATATTTGAGCGGGGTGCGCAGGCCGGCGCAGATGACCAGGAGGTCGGGCTCCTTGAGCTTGCGCGGGTCCAGCTCGCTGGCCACCAGTTCCAGGCCCAGGTCACTGAGCACCCGGTCACCTTCGAGTGACAGCGGAGTGAAGCGGAAACTCTCGGCTCGCAGCAGGTTGGCGGTGACCAGCACGTCCATCGCCACGGTGAAACTGGCCATGGAAAAATGCTCGAGCAGAACGAAGTCGACGCGGTACGGCACCTGTTCGTCGCTGGCGCCGGATTTGAGCCGCAACATGTTACTGGTGCTAGTCTTCTTGCTGAACTGGCGAGGCGTGGGCACAGCGGACTCCGTTTCCTTCGATGGCGCAGGAAGTGTGCTGGGAGTTGCGGGGAAAGACAATCACTGGCCGGATAATGCCGCGAGCCCTGGCACTGGCGGTAGGCGGATTGGAATGAACCCTTGGCGCCTGGCGTGAACAAATGCAGTACATGCTCACAGGAGAACGCTCATGGAAATCGGAACGGTCTGGATCCTCGTCGCAGTGCTGGTGATTCTTCTGCAGATCTGGGCGATATGGCACATCATCGGCAGCGAGCGCCGTGCCGAGCGCAAGATGTTGTGGGTCGTGTTCGTGGTCTGGGCGCCGTTCCCCGGCCTGTTGTTCTGGGCCTGGCGCGGGCCGCGGGCGGTGAAGGGCAGGGCCGTGCTGGAAGAGAAATGAGCCTTGCCTGGCGCCTGTCGCAAGGACAGGCGCCACGGACTTGGATCGAGGTGCCGATCCCTGGAAAAACCTGTCTGGGCGGGTAGAATTGGCGCTCCTGCCTTCAGCGAGTCCGCCCCATGTCAGCGCCGACACTCGAGCTGTTCCCAACCGGCGCTGAACACGCCGACGTCATCCGCAATCTGTACCAGTTCTATGCCTACGAGTCCTCCGACTGGGAGCAGGAGGACGTCGAGGCGGACGGGCGTTTCTACCTGCATGAGGCGCATATGGCGCGCTACTGGCAATCGCCCGGGTGGTGCGCCAGCCTGGTGCTGGTCGACGGTTTCATCGCCGGTTTCGTGCTGGTCGAGCGCAGCGAGCTGCCAGGCATCGAGGCCCTGGAACTGGCCGACCTGTTCATCCTCAAGCGCTACCGTCGCCAGGGCATCGGCCGGGCGGTAGCGTCCCAGGTGCTTTGCAGTGGCGCCCACGACTGGCTGCTGCGCTGCTTTCGGCAGGATGAAGTGTCCATGGCTTTTTGCACCCGCATCGTTGCCGAGTTGCCGCGCGCCGTGCAGGTGATCGCGCTGGAAGATGATCCGCAACTGCATTCCTGGCGCGTCATGGCGGTGCGCCACTGAAGTGCCGCACGCGCGAATTTTTGTGAACCACTTCACAAAATCCTGTCGCTCAGCGGCATAATGCCAGTATCTTGAAAAACGGCCCCGCAGGTTCAGGAAGAATGCCATGTCGCTAGTCGCGAGCCCCGACGTCATGTACCGGTTGTTGATCCAGAGTGTGGTGGACTATGCCATCTACCTGCTGACCCCGGAGGGGATTGTCGCCAACTGGAACCCGGGGGCGCAGCGCGCCAAGGGCTATGAGGCCAGCGAGATCGTCGGGCAGCACTACTCGCTGTTCTACAGCGAGGCGGACCGCGCTGCCGGACTGCCGCAAGCCAACCTCGAGCAGGCACGCCGCAGTGGTCGTTTCGAGGAGCATGGCTGGCGCCTGCGCAAGGATGGCAGCCTGCTGCGCGCCCATGTGGTGATCGAGGCGGTGCATGACGACGACGGGCAACTGGTAGGATTCGCCAAGATCACCCGTGACTGCACCGAGCAGTACCATGCACAGATGGCCCAACGCGAGCAGGAGCGACATTTCCGCCTGCTGGTGCAGGGCGTGCGTGACTATGCCATCTACATGCTCGACAGCGCCGGTCATGTGATCAACTGGAACGCCGGTGCCGAGCGAGCCAAGGGCTACAGGGCCGATGAGATCGTCGGCCAGCATTTCTCGGTGTTCTACACCCACGAAGACCGCGTCCGCGGCCTGCCCGAGCATGGGCTGGAGACGGCACGGCGGGAAGGGCGCTTCCAGGCCGAAGGTGTCCGTCAGCGCAAGGACGGCTCGCATTTCTGGACCAGCGTGGTGATCGAGGCCATCCATGACGAGGACAGCGGCCAACTGATCGGTTTCGCCAAGGTGACCCGTGACATCTCCGAGCGTCGCCGCTACGAGCTGGAGCTTTTGCAGGCCAAGGAACTGGCCGAGCAGTACAGCCAGGAGATGAGCACCCTGTCGCAGTTTCTCGATTCGGTGATCGCCAATATTCCGGCCTGTGTCATCGTCCAGGACCTGGCCAGCCAGCGCATCCTGTTGGCCAACCAGCAGGCCGAGCGTTTGTTTGGTGGCCAGGGGGCGAGCCTGATCGGTACGCTGCCCGCCGAGTGCGTGGTGCCGGCTGCCGCCGAGTTTCTCGAGCAGCAGTTGGCGCGCGGCGCACGCAGTGCCAAGGGCTACGCCGCTGAAACCCGTGTCGAAACCCTCGCAGGTGCCCGCACCTTGCGCAGCCGCGCGCTGATCAGCCAGAACCGCGACAACCAGGCCGATTACGTGCTGTTCATCGCCGAGGACGCCACTGAAGAGCTGGCAGCCCACGCGCAGATCCACCACATGGCCCATCACGATGCACTGACCGGCCTGCCCAATCGCACGCTGTTCCACGAGCGTCTCAAGCAGGCGCTGGCGCGCGGCGAGGACAGTGGCAAGCTGACCGCCACCTTGTGCCTGGACCTGGACAACTTCAAGAACATCAACGACTCCCTCGGCCATGCCTTCGGCGATAAACTGCTGCGTGCCCTGGGCAAGCGCCTGCGTCGAGAGCTGCGCGAGCACGACACCCTGGCCCGGCTAGGCGGCGATGAGTTCGCCGTGGTTCTAGCCGGGCTGGACAACCGCGAGGCGGCCTGCAATACCGCCCGGCGCCTGATCGATGCGATCTGCCCGCCATTCCAGATCGAAGGGCACCAGTTCACTGTCGGCGTAAGCATCGGGATTGCCTTTGCGCCTGAGGACCAGGACAACGCCGAGCTGCTGCTGGGTTACGCCGACATGGCCCTGTACGAAGCCAAGCGCAATGGTCGCAACCGCTACGAATGCTTCCATGTCGAACTTGACGTTGCCGCACGCCAGCGCCGCCTGGTGGAGACCGACCTGCGCACGGCCCTGCACCTGGGGCAACTGCAATTGCACTACCAGCCGGTGGTGGACCAGCAGTGCAACAGCGTCACCGGCTACGAGGCGCTGCTGCGCTGGGAGCACCCCAGCCGCGGCATGATCATGCCCATGGACTTCATCCCCATCGCCGAGGAAACCGGGCTGATCCACGAGATTGGTGCCCGCGTGCTGAACCTCGCCTGCCAGGAGGCGGCAACCTGGGAAGGGCAGGAGGTGGTGTCGGTCAACCTGTCGCCGGTGCAGTTCAAGAATACCGGGCTGGCGCATACCGTTTCCCTGGCACTGTCGGACTCAGGGCTTGACCCGCAGCGCCTGGAGCTGGAGATCACCGAGTCGGTGCTGCTGGGCAACAGCGAGGAGAACGTGCGCATCCTGCGGGAGCTGAAAGACCTGGGCGTGTCGATCTCGCTGGATGATTTCGGCACAGGTTATTCGTCGCTGGGTTACCTGCGCTCGTTCCCGTTCGACCGGATCAAGATCGACAAATCTTTCGTCCACGACATGTGCGACAGCCGTGAGGCGATGTCGATCATCCGCGCGATTACCGAGCTGTCCAACAGCCTGATGATCAAGACCACGGCCGAGGGCGTGGAGTCGGTCGAGCAGATGGAGCGTCTGGCCGCAGAAGGGTGTTCGCACTTCCAGGGCTACTTCTATGGACGACCGGCACCGGCCAGCGAGCGCTTGAAGCAGATTGTCAGGGATTGACGGGCTGGCAAAAACACTTGCCACCCGACGCCCCATCTCTTCTAAACTCGCAGGGTTCGCCTCACCCAGAGATCCGCATGACCACCCGTACCCCGCTGTCCGGCGTCAACCACCCCTTGCGCGGCATCGCCCTGGTGGTGGCCGCGACGTTCCTGTTCGCCAGCCACGACGGGCTGTCGAAGTTCCTCGGTGGGATCTACCCGGTGATCATGGTGGTCTGGGCCCGCTATGTGGTGCATACGCTGCTGATGGCCGGCATCTTCATGCCCCAGGCTGGGCTGAGCGTGCTGCGCACCCGACGCCCGTTGCTGCAGACCTTGCGTGCCTTGAGCCTGCTCAGCACCAGCCTGCTGTTCACGGCGGGGCTTCAGTACTTGCCGCTGGCCGAGGCCACGTCGGTCAACTTTCTCGCCCCGGTGCTGGTCACTGCGCTGTCGGCTCCGCTGCTCAAGGAGCGGGTCACGCCGGGCCAGTGGCTGGCGGTGGTGATGGGCTTCATCGGCGTGCTGGTGGTGGTGCATCCGGGCGGGGCGATGTTCACCCCGGCGATCCTGTTTCCCTTCGGTTCTGCCCTGGGCTTCTGCTTCTATCAGCTGCTGACGCGGATTCTGGCCGCCCACGACAGCCCAACCACCAGCAATTTCTACGCAGGGCTGTGCAACACCCTGATCATGAGTGTGCTGGTGCCGTTCTTCTGGCAGACGCCGCAATGGCAGCACGTGCTGCTGATGCTCGCGCTCGGCGGTTGCGGCATGACTGCTCACCTGCTGCTGACCAAGGCCTTCCGCCACGCAGCGCCGGCGCTGCTGGCGCCGTTCAGTTACTGCCAGATCGTCTTTGCGGGGGTGCTGGGCCTGGTGGTGTTCGGCCAGGTGCCGGACACCACCAGCATCGTGGGCATCGCCATCATCTGCTTGAGCGGCCTTGGCGCCGCCTGGATGCAGCGGCGCAAGTGACCGTCAGCCGTTGACCAGCGCCTTGAGCGAGGCGTCGAAGCTGCGCAGGGCATCGGCCTGCACGTTCTGCTCGACCTGCAACTGGTGGGCAAGATTCGTCATGTCACTGGGCAACGCTTCACGGGCCTGACCTTCGGCGCGGCCGATGTAGGTCAGTTGGTCATCGTAGAAGCGTGCGACCACCTGGGTTTCGATGTCTGGGCTGGTGGCGCTGGCGAGGCGGCTCTGGGCATCGAGCAGCACGATCACGTCGGGGTGGTCGGCGAGCAGGGTATCCAGATCGTCGTAGAAGGTGACCTCGGCGAAGGTCTGCGCCAGCGACTGGGCCAGCCAGCTGTAGGCCTGGCTGCCACCGTTGAGCGTGGCCACTTGCACGGCACGCGAGGCGCCAGGCACTGAAGGCGGGGCTTCGCGATGGCGCTGCAGGTAGTCCAGGGTAGCGGAGGCATTGCGGCCCAACAGCACGGCGACATGCTGGCCCGGTGTCAGCGACACGCTGGACAGCTCGGTGGCCGAATAGAAGTGGCCGTAGGGTTGCGCCACCTGCGAGGTGGCCGAGGCGGCACAGCCACCCAGGGCGGCCAGCAGGGCCAGGATCGCGGCGAGCATGCCGCCTTTGCTGATCGATGCCATGATCGTTGCCTCATCGAAGGTTCAATGAAGCCATCTTCCGCCTCCGGTTCTCGCGGTGGAACTTGAAGATATTCATGGTCGCTATCGACGATGTCGATGGGCGGCGCTGCCAAAGCCCGGCCTGACAGACCCAGCCTATCGCCTTTCAATAGTCGCTCTATTAGACCTCTGCCCATGCTGGGCTAGTCTTTCCCGTGGCCTCCCGATTTGCGCGTGCAGCGCCGCGGCCCCGCGTCGGCAACAGACCGACCACCACCTGATGAAGAGAAGGCCCGAGCCTTGCGGCTCGGGCTGCAGAACACCTGGCATAGACCGGAAATCTGGACAACCGACCCATAAGGTACCCGCAGATGTCGAACGAATCGAAATGCCCGTTCCATCAAACCGCAGGCGGCGGCACCACAAACCGTGACTGGTGGCCCGACCAGCTCAACCTCAGGATTCTCCACCAGCATGGCAGCCAGTCCGATCCCATGGACCCGGCATTCGACTATGCCAAGGCGTTCAAGAGCCTTGATTTCCAAGCCCTGAAAAAAGACCTCACAGCGCTGATGACCGACTCCCAGGATTGGTGGCCTGCGGACTTCGGCCACTATGGACCGTTGTTCATCCGCATGGCCTGGCACAGCGCAGGCACCTACCGCATCGCCGACGGCCGTGGTGGCGCGGGCTCCGGCCAGCAGCGCTTCGCCCCGCTCAACAGTTGGCCGGACAACGTCAGCCTGGATAAGGCCCGGCGGCTGCTGTGGCCGATCAAGCAGAAATACGGCAACAAGATTTCCTGGGCCGACCTGATCGTGCTCACCGGCAACGTTGCGTTGGAGTCGATGGGCTTCAAGACCTTCGGCTTCTCCGGTGGCCGCGCCGATGTCTGGGAGCCGGACGAAGATGTGTACTGGGGCTCGGAGAAGGTCTGGCTGGGTGGCGACACCCGCTACGGCAAGGCCCAGCCACCTGGCAAGGGTGATCTGGTGGCCGAGCCTGGCAAGCATGCGCAGGAGCAAAGCCGCACCGAGCCTGCGGGACGCAATCTGGAGAACCCGCTGGCTGCCGTGCAGATGGGCCTGATCTACGTGAACCCCGAAGGCCCGGAGGGCAATCCTGACCCGGTCGCTTCGGGCAAGGATATTCGCGAGACCTTCGGCCGCATGGCGATGAATGATGAAGAGACCGTGGCCCTGATCGCCGGCGGCCACGCCTTCGGCAAGACCCACGGTGCAGGCCCTGCGGACAACGTCGGCGCCGAACCTGAAGCCGCCGGGCTCGAGCTGCAAGGGCTGGGCTGGGCCAACAAGCTCGGCAGCGGCAAGGGTGGCGATACCATCACCAGCGGCCTGGAAGTGACCTGGACCTCGACCCCGACCCGCTGGAGCAACGAGTACCTGAACAACCTGTTCAACTTCGAGTGGGAACTGACAAAGAGCCCGGCGGGCGCCCACCAATGGCGTCCCAAGGACGGCGAGGGTGCCAACAGCGTGCCCGATGCCCACGACCCGACCAAGCGCCATTCACCGATGATGCTCACCTCTGACCTGGCCTTGCGCTTCGACCCGATCTACGAGCCGATCGCCCGGCGTTTCAAGGAGCATCCCGAGCAACTGGCCGACGCCTTCGCCCGTGCCTGGTACAAGCTGATCCACCGTGACATGGGGCCGCTGGCCCGTTATCTGGGCCCGGAAAACCCACAGGAAGAACTGCTCTGGCAGGACCCGATCCCCAAGGTCGATCACCCGCTGGTCGGCGAGCAGGACATCGCGGCGCTCAAGGCCAAGGTGCTGGCCTCGGGTCTGAGCGTTGCCGAACTGGTGTCCACCGCCTGGGCGGCAGCCTCGACCTTCCGTGGCTCGGACAAGCGCGGGGGCGCCAACGGCGGGCGTCTGCGCCTGGAGCCTCAGCGTTCCTGGGCCGCCAACCAGCCTGAGCAGTTGGACAAGGTGCTCAAGGCGCTGGAGAACATCCAGGGCGAGTTCAACAGCGGCGGCAAGAAGATTTCGCTGGCCGACCTGATCGTGCTGGCTGGCTCCGCTGCGGTCGAGAAGGCTGCCAAGGACGCTGGGCACACGGTCAGCGTGCCGTTCCGGCCGGGTCGTACCGACGCCTCCCAGGCGCAGACGGATGTCGAGTCGTTCGCCGTGCTGGAGCCGCTGGCCGACGGCCTGCGCAACTTCACCAAGGCCAGGTACAGCGTCAAGGCCGAGAAGCTGCTGCTGGACAAGGCCCAGTTGCTGACCCTCACCGCGCCGGAACTGACCGTGCTGGTCGGCGGCCTGCGGGTGTTGGGCGCCAACCATGGCGGCAGCCAGCATGGGGTGTTCACCGACAAGCCTGGCACCTTGAGCAACGATTTCTTCCGCAACCTGCTGGACATGGGCGTGGAATGGAAGCCGACCTCGGCCGACAACGAGACCTTCGAAGGCCGTGATCGCAAGACCGGGCAGGTGAAATGGACTGGCACCCGGGTCGACCTGGTGTTCGGCTCCCACGCCCAGTTGCGGGCGTTGAGCGAGGTGTACGGCAGCAGCGATGCCGAGGAGAAATTCGTCAAGGACTTCGTGGCGGCCTGGGTGAAGGTGATGGAGCTGGACCGGTTCGATTTGTAGAAGCGGGGTCGTGGGGCGCTTTTTCGCGGGTAAACCCGCTCCCTCAGGTGTTGCGCAAGCCTTGAAGGTTTGCCGAGACCTGTGGGAGTGGTTTATCCGCGAAAACAGCACCGCAGTGGTCAAGACTCAGGCGACAGCCTTCTGCACCTCGGCCACCTTGGGTTTGGCCGGCTTGAGCCGCGATACCCCCAGCAACACCAGCACCAGCCCGGCAATCTGATACCCCGAGATCGCCTCACTGAGGATGGCCCAGGACGCCAGCATGGTCAGCACCGGCCCCAGGTTGCCGACCGCCGCAGTGTGCGTCGGCCCCAGGCGCTGGATCGCCAGGGCTACCCAGTAGATCGGCAGTACCGTGGAAAACAGCGCCATCATCGCTGCATTGGCCCACACCGCAGCGGGCAATTGCGTCAACTGGGTGACATCCGCCACCAGCAAGTAGTGCGCCAGCACCATCAGCGACGATGCCGAACCACACAGCCCGGCCATGCGCATCGAGCCCATGCGCTTGAGCATCATCCCGGTACCGGAGTAATACAGCGCGTAGGTCACTGCGCTGGCGAACACCCACAGCGACCCCGCCAGCACTGCGTGCCCGCCGCCGGCGGCACCCAGGTCGTGCACGAAGGCGATGCCCAGCCCCAGGTAGCACAAGCCCATCGCCAGCAGGGTGCGCGGGGTAGGGCGCTCACGCATCGCGATGGCCTGGAATACCAGCACCAGGGTCGGGTAGGTGAACAGGATCAGGCGCTCCAGCCCCGCGCTGATGAACTGCAAACCATAGAAATCGAACAGGCTCGACAGGTAGTAGCCCAACAGGCCGAGCACTGCCACGCGAAACCCGTCGCCCAGGGTCAGCGGGATGCTCGCCGGGCGACGGCTGGCCCACACCAGCCAGGCGAACAGCGGCAGCGACAGGCCCATGCGCAGCGCCAGCAAGGCCACTGCATCCACAGGCCCCGCAGCGTAGGCAAGCTTGACGAAGATCGCCTTGAAGCTGAAACCCAAGGCGGCCAGGACTGCATAGAGGCTGCCGTTTTGCAGGTGTCGTTCAAGAGAGGTACGCAGGCTGTTCATGCTGAATCCGCAACAAAATAAGTCAGAGGCTTATTCTGAATAGAAGGCCCGAAAGCTAGAATCGCTTTTTCTGGAACATGGCGTTCGCTTTTGGAGAAACCCCATGCACTTCGATCTTCAAGACCTGCGCTTGCTGGCTGCCATCGCTGCGACCGGTAGCCTGAGCAAGGCCGCAGCCGGTTTTCCGGTGGCGGTGTCGGCGGCAAGCACGCGCTTGCGCCTGTTCGAGGAGCGTAGCGGTCTGACCCTGTTCACCCGCAAGGCCGACGGTATGCAGTTGACCCCTGCCGGGCGGCTGGTGCTGGAGTCGGCCCGTGGGGTGCTGGGCGAGGCGCAGAAACTGCAGGACACGCTCAAGGAGCTGGCGGGCCAGCGGCGCATCAACTTGCGCCTGGCGGCTTCGACGGTCACCAACAGCACCTTGCTGCCAGCGGTACTCGGGCCTTTCCTGGCCGACTACCCCGAAGTCGACCTGCTGCTGGTCGAGCACAAGAGTGTCGATGTACTGCGCGTGGTGCTGGCCGGGGAGTGCGAGATCGGCGTGTTCGACGGCAACCTGGTCAACGATGGCCTGGTATCGCTGCCGTTTCGCACCGAGCGCCTGGTGCTGCTGGTGCCCGCCGATCACGAGCTGGCCGGGCGTGAGCAATTGCGGCTGATCGATGCGCTGGATCATGCCTTTGTCTGCCTGCCGGCAGAGCGCGCCATGCAGCGATTCGTCGAGGAGTTGGCGATGAACCTGGCCATGCCGCTGAAGATCCGCGTGCGTGCGCCCAGTTTCGAGGCCATTGCCCAGTTGGTCGCCCAGCGTGCCGGGCTGGCGATTGTCCCGGAGATTGCTGCCGTGCGTGCCGAGCAGGAGCTCGCGGTGCGCCGGGTGGCACTGGAGGAGCGTTGGGCGACCCTGGAGCTGCGCATCTGCTTTCGCAGTTGGGAAGGTCTCAGCTCCCACGCCAGGCAACTGGTCACCTTCCTTTCCGGGCAGTAATCCGATGAGGTGGCACTCTGCAATCCTGCCGGGAGCGCTTACAATCGCCGCTTTTGCACTCCAAGACAGGCACGCCGGTCAATGACGCTCGACCCCCCAACCCTCCTGGCCCTGACCGTTGCCCTCGCGGCAGCGGCGGCGCTTTACCTGACGATCGAATGGCGCAGTGTGCGCGAGTCGTCGTTGCTCTACTGGAGTGCCGGTTTCGCCACCATCACCGTTGGCTCCACCCTCGCGCTGCTGCGCATGAACGGTTTCCTGCTGATTGGTATCTGGTTCGCCAACGGTCTGCTGGTGTTCGCGCATTTCTGCTTCCTGCTGGGCGTTGCCCGTTTCACCGAAGTGCGATTGTCACGGGGCTGGCTGCTGGTCGTGCTGCTGTGGGTGAGCCTGCTGCTGCTGCCGGAAGGGCCGTCGTGGTCCAAGATCATGCTGGTGGTCAATTCGCTGCTGGTGGCGCTGGTGTCGCTGCGGGCCAGTTTTCTGCTGCGTCCGCACGGTGTGTCGCTGAGTGTGGGGGCGGTGCAACTGCGCTACGTGATGCTGATCCACGGGCTGTTCTACGTGATCAAGGCCCTGACCGTGGTGATTCCGGGAGCCTTGCTCGATCTTGCGGCCTTTCGCGGGGAAATCATCCAGATCTCGCTGATCGAAGGGGCGATGGCGATCATGCTGATCGCCCTGTCGATGACTGGCACCGAGCGTTACCGTCGCGAGGAACGCATCGCGCTTCTGGCCGCGCGTGATCCGCTCACGGCGTTGTTCAACCGCCGCGCCCTGGAAGTGCGCGCGCCGGTGCTGCTGCAGGCGACCAGCCACGAGCGCCCTGGCGCCGTGCTGTTGATCGATATCGACAACTTCAAGCTGGTCAATGACCTGTACGGCCACACCGCCGGTGACCGGCTGCTGGTGGCGCTGAGCGAAACCATTCGCGGCCTGCTGCCGGCCAATGCCCTGGCCGCGCGACTGGGTGGCGATGAATTCGTCATTCTGCTGGGCAACGCGCGCCGCGACGAAGTCGAGGTGCTGGGCACGATACTTCGTGAGCGCTTCCAGGACATCGCCGCACAATCCTTCGTCACCCCGATGGCGGTGACCTTGAGCATCGGTGCCAACCTGTTCGATCAGCCGCCGGCCAGCCTCACGGCGCTGATCGAACAGAGCGATGCCGCGCTGTATCAGTCCAAGCGCAGTGGACGCGACAGCATGCGCCTGGTGGACGTGACCTTGACGGGCAATTGAGCCTGCGTCGGGTTTTCACTTGTTGTTGATGCATTCGGACTGCACCGAATAACGCACGGTACGCAAGGTGCCCTGGCTGTCCTCGAAGGTCATCAGGCGCGGTACCACCTCGCAGGTGCGCGGGTCGCCCGACTGGCGCACCAGGCGCGCCACATCCAGTGGCATGCCGTAGCGGTAGTCGACGATCTCCGGCATGGGTTTGTCGCGCTTGATGGCGTAGGCGGCCACGGCTTGCTGGTGGGCCTGCAGCAACTGCTCGCTGCGCTGAGCGGAAAAGCCGGTGGCCTGGACGCCGAAGGCCAGCAGGAGCAGGGCGATCGCTGTGCTCAGTCGTTTCATGGGGTGTCTCCGGAAGGGCTGTGGTTTCCGGATCACGCTAGCGAGCAGCAGCCAACAGGGGCATGACGACAGCCTTACAGTTGTGAAAGGTCCGCACGCATGACGTCATTGTAATGTGCCGATCACCTTCCCGTTATCCATCTGCGGCGAGCATCGATGCTGGCCGCGAACGCACCTGCGCAACGGCCTGACAAGAACAACAGCCGTTATCGAAGGAGCATCGCATGAGATACCGACCAGGACTTTCCCTGGCCGCGCTGGTGGCGCTGGCCGGTCCTTCGGCGTGGGCCGAGGACGCTGCGAAGGAAGGGTTCATAGAGGGCAGCCGCCTGAGCGTGCTGAACCGCAACTTCTACTTCAACCGTGACAACCGCGACGGGGTGGCGCCGACCTACAACCGGGCCAAGGCGCCCGACAATGGCTATTCCGAAGCCTGGGCGCATGCCGTCATCACCCGCTTCGAGTCCGGCTTCACCGAGGGAAGCGTGGGGGTAGGGGTCGATGCCTTTGCCATGCTCGGGCTCAAGCTCGACACCGGAGGTGGACGCAACGGTGGACGCAGCTCGTTCGATGTACTGCCGGTGGATCGTGACGGCCAGGCGCGCGACGAATACAGCAAGCTTGGCGGCGCGGCCAAGATGCGGGTGTTCGACACGGTGCTGCGGGTGGGCGATGTGTTTCCGGCCAACCCGGTGGTCGCGGCAGGGGATTCGCGCCTGTTGCCGCAGAGCTTTCGCGGCGTGACCGTCGAAAACACCAGCCTGGCGGGCCTGAACCTGCAGGCCGGGCGCCTGCATGCCATGAGCCAGCCGATGTCCAGCGACATGCGCGAGTCTTTCGCGACCTTCTATGGTGGGCCCGTGGACTCGCCATGGATCGCCTATGGCGGCGGCGACTATGCCGTCAACGAACAGGTCAGCGTCAGCCTGTTCGGCAGCCGCCTGAAGGATGTGTGGAACCAGTACTACGCCGGTACCAGCGTTACCTGGCCGTTGAGCGATGAGCTGGCGCTGATCGGTGGCTTCAACTTCTACAACGCCAAGGACGAAGGGCGCAAACGCCTGGGCACCTTCGACAACGACATCTGGAGCGCCAAGATGGGTGTGCGTTACGGCGCTCACACCCTCGCGTTGACCCACCAGCGCAACAATGGCGACGACGATTTCGATTATCTGCGCCAGTCCGACTCGATCTTTCTCGACAACTCCATCCAGTACAGCGATTTCAACTCGCCCAAGGAGCGCTCATGGATGCTGCGCTATGACCTGAACATGGCCGGGTACGGGATTCCCGGGCTGTCGTTCATGACCCGTTATGGGCGCGGCAGTGATGCGGATTACTCGAACGCCAACGCCTACTACATGCGTCGCGACGGCAATGGCGATCCGCTGACCGACCAGAAGCGCTGGGAGCGCGACATCGAGGTCAAGTACGTGGTGCAGACCGGCGTGGCCAAGGATCTCTCGCTGCGCGTGCGCCAGGCGACCACCCGGGCGACGGCGTTCGAGTCCGACCTGGATGAGGTGCGGGTGATCGTCGAGTATCCGTTGTCGATTCTTTGAGCTTGAGCCCATTCACCTTCAGAAGCCTTGCGCTCCTTTGGTTGCAGGTGAATGTTTTGGCGCCTCGATGAGGCGCCTTTTTTACGCCTGCCATTTCGGCAGCGCACATCACCCTTTGTCGGCGGACGGCAGGATGCGATTGATGACCGTGCTGCCGTTGTCGTTACGGGTCAGGTAGATCGGCAGGACCTTGGGCAGGTTGTCCACCAGGCGGCTGACCTCACGGGTGTCGTAGATGCCGCTGATGCGGATGTTACCGACACTGCTGTCGGCCAGCAGCAGGGGTTTGTCCAGGTAGCGGTTGATCACCGGCAATGCCTGGGAGAGGCTGAGGTTGTCGAGTACCAGGCGACCGCTGCGCCAGGCCAGGCTGTTGGCATAGTCGTCGCTCTGTGCCAGTTGCGGCTCGAAGTCGCCGATGCGGTAGCTGGCCTGCATGCCGGGGCCGAGGCGGTAGCCGCCTTCGCCACCATTGCTGGAAACCAGCACTGAGCCTTCGACCAGCGTCACCTTGACCTGGTCTTCGTACTTCCACACGTTGAACTGCGTGCCGGTGACCCGCGTCTGGCCGTGACCGGCGCGCACGATGAAGGGGTGCTCGCTGTCGTGGGTCACCTTGAAGAAGGCTTCGCCCTGGATCAGGTCGACCTGGCGCCGGTCCTTGTAGTTGAGGTAGCGCAGCTCGCTGTTCAGGTTGAGTTCGACCTGGCTGCCGTCGTGCAATTGCACTGTACGCACCTGCTGGTCGCTGTCGAAATGCTGGTAGCGATTGGGTAGCCAGCCTTGCTCCCAGCCAATCCAGCCGGCCAGGGGTAGGGCGAGCAGGGTGATCACCGCGGCTGAAGCCAGTGGGCGCCAGTTGCGTTGGCGGGGTCTGGCCGCAGGCAGTTCGATCACGTTGGCGGCACGCGGCAGCATGTCGGCGGTCTGCCAGATCTCCAGCATCGCCTGGTATTCCTCGGCATGCCGGGTGTCGGCGGCCAGCCACTGAGCAAACGCCTCACGCTCGTCGGCCGAGCAGTCCTCGGCGTGCAGGCGCATGCACCAATGCGCAGCGGCATCGGTGATGGCATCGTCGTCGAGGGGGGTGAAGCGGTCTTGGTTCATTGCGGCTCCCGGTTTTGCGCATTCTACCTTCCAGAAGGGCTCCGCGAGAACCGAGATAATGGCGAATGACTATCAGTTGCGATTTTTTTCGTCGGTTTTCCGGCGCAAGCGCATGGAGACAACCGAGAGGGCTGGCGGAACAATGACTTAGATAGCCTGCTAATAAAAGCTTTGACATTAACTGCCTAGGCAGTAATATTTTCTAACATCTTTGTTGAGCGATGCCGATGGCCCATTTCACCCCGGAAAATTTCCAGACCTGCGCCATTGGCATGTTGCTCGGCCGCGCCTCGTTATTGAAGGACCGCATTCTCGACTGGCACCTGGAAGCTGATGGCGTTACCGCTGCGCAGTTCAAGGTGCTGATCATCGTGACCCAGTACCAGGTGGATACCCCGGCCGAGCTGTGCCGCTGCCTGGGGCTGGACAGCGGTTCGATGACGCGCATGCTCGACCGCCTCGAGCAGAAGGGCCTGATCCTGCGCAACCGCTGCCCCGACGACCGTCGCCAGGTGCGGCTGGTGCTGACCGAAGACGGTCAACGCTTGGCTGACCGCCTGCCGGAGATCGGGGCAATGGCGATGAACGAGCTGGTCGGTTCACTCGAAGCCGACGAGCTCAAGACCCTCGAGACGCTGCTGGCAAAGATTCTCATGGCCGCCAGCGACCCGTTGACGATTGCCCGTTTCGGCGATCGCACCCCTGATCCGACTTGATTCAAAGGTACTCCCATGGCCACACCCTCGGATGCATCCACTCCCGCCGAAGTGCCCGACGCCACGCGCAAGCGCAAGACCTGGCTGCTGGCCCTGCTGCTGGTATTGATATTGGCCGGCGCTGCCGGCTGGGCCTGGTACACGTTGATCGGGCGCTGGCACGAAAGCACCGACGATGCCTACGTCAACGGTAATGTGGTGGAGATCACGCCGCTGGTGACGGGAACCGTCACCAGCATCGGCGCCGACGATGGCGACCTGGTGCATGCCGGCCAGGTGCTGTTGCGCTTCGACCCCAGTGACAGCGAGGTGGCCCTGCAGGCCAGCGAGGCCAAGCTTGCGCGCACGGTGCGCCAGGTGCGCGGCTTGTACAGCAACGTCGATGCGCTCAAGGCTCAGGTGCAGACGCGCCAGGCCGAACTGAAGAAGGCCCGCGAGAACTACGACCGCCGTAAGGTCCTGGCTGACAGCGGGGCGATCGCCGCAGAAGAACTGTCGCACTCACGCGACGACCTGACCGCCGCGCAGAGCGCCCTGGACAACGCCCGCCAGCAACTCAACACCAGCACTGCGCTGATCGACGACACCGTGGTGTCGTCGCACCCGGAGGTGATGGCGGCCGCTTCCGACCTGCGCCAGGCCTACCTGGACAACGCTCGCACGACGTTGGTGGCGCCGGTGACCGGCTACGTCGCCAAGCGCACCGTGCAATTGGGGCAGCGCCTGCAACCAGGCACCGCGACCATGGCGGTGATTCCGCTCGACCAGGTCTGGATCGACGCCAACTTCAAGGAAACCCAACTGCGTGACATGCGTATCGGCCAGCCGGTGGAGATCACCGCAGACCTGTACGGCAGCGAAGTCAAGTACAGCGGCACGGTCGACAGCCTGGGCGCGGGCACCGGCAGTGCCTTCGCTCTGCTGCCCGCGCAGAACGCCACGGGCAACTGGATCAAGATCGTCCAGCGTGTGCCGGTGCGCGTGCACCTGAACCCCGAGCAGCTCAAGGATCATCCGCTGCGCATCGGCCTGTCCACCGTGGTCGAGGTCGACCTGCACGACCAGAGTGGCCCGGCCCTGGCCCAACAGCCACCGCAGCAGGCCAGCTACACCACCCAGGTGTATGACCGCCAACTGGCCGAGGCCGATCGTCTGATCGCCCAGCTGATCCATGACAACAGCGCCGCCAGTGGCAAGACGGCGCAGCGATGAGCAACGGCGCATCCGCCCAGTTCACCCCGCCGAGCCTGCTGCTGACCACCATCGGGTTGTCGCTGGCGACCTTCATGCAGGTGCTCGACACCACCATCGCCAACGTGGCGTTGCCAACCATTTCCGGCAATCTGGGGGTGAGCTACGAGCAGGGCACCTGGGTCATCACCTCGTTTGCGGTAAGCAATGCCATTGCCCTGCCGCTGACGGGCTGGCTGAGCCGCCGCTTTGGCGAGGTCAAGCTGTTCATCTGGGCCACCTTGCTGTTCGTGCTGGCGTCGTTCCTCTGTGGTATCGCCCAGTCGATGCCCGAGCTTGTGGGCTTTCGCGTGCTCCAGGGCGTTGTTGCCGGCCCGTTGTACCCGATGACCCAGACCTTGCTGATTGCTGTCTACCCGCCTGCCAAACGGGGGATGGCCCTGGCGTTGCTGGCAATGGTGACGGTGGTGGCGCCGATTGCCGGGCCCATCCTCGGCGGCTGGATAACCGACAGCTACAGCTGGCCGTGGATTTTCTTCATCAACGTACCGATCGGTCTGTTCGCGGCCGCCGTGGTGCGCCAGCAGATGCGCACACGTCCAGTGACCACCAGCCGCCAGCCCATGGATTACATCGGCCTGCTGACGCTGATCGTCGGTGTCGGCGCGTTGCAGGTGGTGCTCGACAAGGGTAACGACCTGGATTGGTTCGAGTCCTCGTTCATCGTGGTGGGTAGCCTGATTTCCGCGGTGTTCCTGGCCATATTCGTGATCTGGGAGCTCACCGATCGGCACCCGGTGGTGAACCTGCGGCTGTTCGTGCACCGTAATTTCCGCATCGGCACCCTGGTGTTGGTGGGCGGGTACGCGGGCTTTTTCGGCATCAACCTGATCCTGCCCCAGTGGCTGCAGACGCAGATGGGCTATACGGCGACCTGGGCGGGGCTTGCGGTAGCACCGATCGGCCTGCTGCCGGTGATCATGTCGCCCTTCGTCGGCAAGTATGCGCATCGCTTCGACCTGCGCCTGCTGGCAGGGATCGCCTTCCTGGCCATTGGTGCAAGCTGCTACATGCGTGCGGGCTTCACCAGCGAGGTCGACTTCCTGCACATCGCCCTGGTGCAGTTGTTCATGGGGATCGGGGTGGCGCTGTTCTTCATGCCGACCCTGACCATCCTGCTCTCGGACCTGCCGCCGCATCAGATTGCCGACGGCTCGGGCCTGGCCACGTTCCTGCGGACACTGGGCGGCAGTTTCGCCGCCTCGCTGACCACCTGGATCTGGATCCGCCGGGCCGACCAGCACCATGCCTACCTGAGCGAGCACATCAGCCAGTACGACCCGGCAACGCGTCACACCCTCGAGCAACTCGGTGGGGCGAGTCCGCAGAGCTATGCGCAGCTTGAGCAGATCCTCAACAGCCAGGCCTACATGATGTCGACGGTGGACTACTTCACCTTGCTGACCTGGGTGTTCGGCGCCTTGATTTTGCTGGTGTGGCTGGCTCGCCCGCCCTTCACGGCCAAGGCAGGGCCGGCGTCGGCGGGGCACTGAGGTGTACTTGCGGCACGGCTGCGTGCAGCCGTTGCCGCGATCGGGGCTTTTCCCCTAACCTTGTAGGTCTATTCCCTCGACAGTGGCAGTTTCATGGACAAGGTCATTCTCATCACTGGCGCCAGCCGCGGTATCGGTGCCGCGACCGCGCGGTTGGCGGCGCAACAGGGCTATCGCATCTGCATCAATTACCACGCCGACGATCACGCTGCCGAACGCATCCTGGACGAGGTTCGGGCGCTGGGCGCCCAGGCCATCGCCGTGCGAGCCGATGCCAGCGTCGAGGATGAGGTGATCCAGGTGTTCCAGCGGATCGACCAGGAGCTCGGCCCTGTCACGGCATTGGTCAATAACGCCGGGACCATCGCGACCCAAAGCCGGGTCGACGAGATGTCCGAGTTCCGCCTGCTCAAGCTGATGAAAACCAACGTGGTCGGCCCGATGCTCTGCGCCAAGCATGCCTTGCTGCGCATGTCGCGCCGCCATGGCGGGCAGGGTGGTGCGATCGTCAACGTGTCGTCGGTGGCTGCACGCCTGGGTTCGCCCAACGAGTACGTAGACTATGCCGCCTCCAAGGGCGCGCTGGATACCTTCACCCTTGGGCTCGCCAAGGAAGTGGCGGGCGAGGGTGTGCGGGTCAACGGCGTGCGTCCTGGCTACATCCATACCGACTTTCACGCCCTGAGCGGTGATGCCCAGCGGGTCAGCAAGCTCGAACCTGGCCTGCCCATGGGACGTGGCGGGCAGCCGGAGGAGGTGGCGGAGGCTATCCTCTGGTTGCTGTCGGACAAGGCGTCCTATTCCACCGGCAGTTTCCTTGATCTGGGGGGCGGGCGCTGAGCCTCAAGCCAGGATGTTCGTCACCCGTTCGAGCAGTGTTTTCAACTCGAACGGGTTGGAAATGACTTCGGTGTTCGCGGGCAGACCGTCATGGGCTGCCTGTGTTTGCGTGGCATAGCCGTTGATGAGCAAGGTCGTGCAGCCAGGCGTCAAGGCCACATTCATTTCTATCAGTTGTTGGCCCTTCGGGCTGTCCGACAAGGCGGTGCCACCGACCAGCAGGTGCGGGCGCAGCCCCTTGCGCAGGGCGGCAAGCGCTCGATCGGGGCTGGCAAAGGCGTGTACGTCATAGCCTGCCTCGCTCAACAGCTCGCTGATGACCAGCCTCATCGCCGCCTGATCTTCGACCAGCAGGATCGACTGCGCAGTTGGCGGGGGCGACAGGCGCTGCGGTTCGTGGGCTTGCAGGGTTTCAGCCCTGGGCAGGTAAAGGTGGACGCAGGTGCCGCTGCCCGGGATCGAATCGAGGTGCATCTGCCCACCTGACTGACGCACGAATCCGTACACCATGGACAGCCCAAGGCCGGTGCCCTGGCCCAGTGGCTTGGTGGTGTAGAAGGGTTCGATGGCCCGTTGCGCGACATCCGCAGGCATGCCCTGGCCGTCGTCCTCGACCCGCAAGTGCAGGTATTGGCCCGCAGCGAGCCCCAGGCGCTGCGCTTGCGCCGGGGCCATCTCCAGGTTTTCGCAATGGATCTGCAGGGTGCCACCGTGGGGCATGGCATCGCGGGCGTTGAGGCACAGGTTCAGCAGCGCGCTTTCCAGTTGCGAGGGGTCGATGCAGGTTGGCCACAACTGTGAGGCTGTGCGGTCGATGAGCTGGATGTCCGAGCGCAGCGAGCTCTGCAGCAGCGCAAGCATGTCGCCGACCAGTTGCTGGATGTCGGTGGCGCGGGGCAGCAGTGTCTGTCGGCGCGAGAAGGCCAGCAGACGCTGCACCAATGACGCGGCCTTGGATGCATTTTGTTCGATGATGTCGAACAGGCGGCTCACCTCATCGTTATGCGGCCCGCCCAAGCGTGGCTTGGCGAGCTCCAAAGCACCGAAAATGCCGCCCAGCAGGTTATTGAAGTCGTGGGCGATGCCGCCGGTGAGCTGGCCAACCGCTTCCATTTTCTGCGCCTGGCGCAACGCCTGCTCGGCTTCGTACAGGCGCTCCTGTTCGAGCGTGCGCTCGGTGATGTCGTAGGCGAACAGGCAGGCGCACAGTAGTGGGTTGTCGTCGCTGCGTAGCGGGGTGATCCGTAGCTCGTAGTGGCGCCGATAGGGTGGCCCGTCGAAGGCGACGCTCTCGATCAGGGTTTCACCCGCCAGCGCTCGGGTAACCAGCGGCAGCAGGCAGTGGAGCGGTTGTTCCAGGCCTGCGAGTGACTCGTCGATGCGATCGCCAATCCTCGGGCAGAAGCCATGTAGGCGTTGGAATGTCTGGCGGGCGGTACGGTTGATCGCTTGCAGGCGCAGGTCCGGAGCGATGACGAAGACATTGGCCAGGCTGTGATCGACCAGCTCGATGAACAGCCGGCGTTCGGCCAGGGTCTGGTCGAAGCGCTGCTCCAGTTGCTCGTGCACCCGGCGCATCAGGACGTTGTCCGAGGGCGACATTTCGGCTTGCTGCGCCAGCCTGTTTTCCAGCTCGCCGTTGCGCTGCTGCAAGGCCAGGATCTGTTGGCGCAGTTGGGTGGGATCGTCCATCGCATGCTCATCCTTGGGCAGATTAGCCTCACTATAGCGGCTGATCCTTCAAAACGAGCGTACGATACGCCCCAGTGTCTCCATCGCAGTCTCCGTGGCGTCGTTCCACGGGCTGCCGTAGTTCAGCCTGATGCAGTTGCCGAAGCGCCGGGTCGGCGAGAAGATAGGCCCTGGTGCGATGCTGATGCCTTGTGCCAGGGCCATGTGGAAGAGCTTGAGCGCATCCATCTGCTCGGGCAGTTCCAGCCACAGGAAGTAGCCGCCGGCGGGCTGGCTGACCCGTGTCTGCGCCGGGAAGTGGCGGGCGATGGCGGCGAGCATGCTGGCCTGCTGGCCTTCCAGGGCATAGCGCAGCTTGCGCAGGTGGCGGTCGTAGCCGCCATGTTGCAGGTAGTCGGCGATGGCGGCCTGGGCCGGCATCGAGGCGCACAGCGATGTCATCAGCTTGAGCCGCTCGATCTTCTGTGCAAAACGCCCGGCGGCGACCCAGCCCACTCGGTAGCCGGGCGCCAGGCTCTTGGAGAACGAGCCGCAGTGCATTACCAGCCCGTCGCGGTCGAAGGCCTTGGCCGGCTTGGGCGCTTGCTGGGCGTAATACAGCTCGGCGTAGACGTCGTCCTCGATCAGTGGCACCTGGTGGCGGTGCAAGAGTTCGACCAGTGCCTGCTTTTTCGCCTCGGGCATGCTCGCACCGACCGGGTTCTGGAAGTTGGTCATCGACCATACGGCCTTGACCGGGTGCTTCTCCAGGGTTTGTGCCAGTACCCCCAGGTCCATGCCTTCACGTGGGTGCACGGGAATTTCCACGGCCTTGAGCTTCAGGCGTTCGAGTACCTGCAGGCACACGTAGAAGGCCGGGGCTTCGATGGCAACCAAGTCGCCAGGCTCCGTGACGGCCTGCAGGCACAGGTTGAGGGCCTCCAGCGCGCCATTGGTGATCAGCAGCTCTTCCATCGGCAGCATCAGGCCGCCAACCATGTAGCGCAGGGCGATCTGGCGGCGCAACTGCGGGTTGCCCGGTGACAGGTCGGTGACCACCACGCGTGGGTCCATGGCGCGGCTGGCGCTGGCCAGCGAGCGGGCCAGGCGCTGCAGCGGGAACAGGGTGGGGCTGGGGAAGGCCGAGCCGAAGGGGACGGTATGGGGGTCCTTGATCGAATCAAGGATGGAAAACACCAGGGCACTGACGTCGACATCGGTGGATTCACTGACCGGTGCCTGTGCCTGTGGTTCGCTGAACTGGCGAGGTGCGTGGGTATTGACGAAGTAACCCGAACGCGGCCGGGCACGAATCAGCCCGCGGCGCTCGAGCAGGTAGTAGGCCTGGAACACCGTGGAGGGGCTGACCCCGTGGGTCTGGCTGGCGTAGCGTACCGAGGGTACACGCTGTCCGGGGCCAAGCACCCCGGAGCGGATCAGTTCGGCGATATCGTCGGCGAATCGTTCGTAACGTTTCATCGTTGTGTTTTTTTCGGCCTGGCAGGCAAGGTTGAAGGCAGTGTAAGGGATCAGCGGTTCAGTGGCGCGACGAAACGGCTGCGTGCACGGCTATACACCTGCGGCTGGTCGCTGTCCTGTACTTCGAACGTGAGGTCTACCGAGCTGCTCGTCGGGCGATCGGCGAGCATCGCCACCGATACCGGCAGCTCGCTCATTTCTCCGGCGGGAATGAACACCGCTTGCTTGCCGTGCAGCACGAAGCCTTCGGCGTCGACCAGACGCAGTTGATAGTGCTGGGGCTGCTGGGTCTTGTTGATGATCTTTAGCAGGTAGATGTTCTCGATCTGGCCCTGGGCGTTCTCGCGGAACAGGCCGCGGTCCTTGATGACGTCCAGCGACACCATGGGGCGCATCTGCAAGGCAATCACCAAGGCACCGATCATGACCACCAAGGCCGTGGCGTAACCCAGCAGGCGCGGTCTCAGCCAGTGGGTGCGGCCGCCTTGCAGGTTGTGTTCGGACTTGTAGCCGATCAGCCCGCGGGGGTAGCCCATCTTGTCCATGACCCCGTCGCAGGCGTCGATGCACGCGGCGCAGCCGATACAGGCCATCTGCAGGCCGTCGCGGATGTCGATGCCGGTGGGGCAGACCTGCACGCACAGGGTGCAGTCGATGCAGTCGCCCAGGTGCTGTGCCTGGCGATCGCTGCCTTTCTTGCGTGGGCCACGGGTTTCACCACGACGTGGATCGTAGGCCACGGCCAGGGTGTCCTTGTCGAACATCACGCTCTGAAAGCGCGCATAGGGGCACATGTGCATGCACACCGCTTCGCGCAGCCAACCGGCGTTCAGGTAGGTGGCGGCAGTGAAGAAAACCACCCAGAACAACGCGACGCCGCCCAGTTGCAGGGTCAGCAATTCCTGGGCCAGCGGGCGGATGGGGGTGAAATAGCCGACGAAGGTGAGGCCGGTGATCACGCCGATGGCCAGCCACAACCCGTGCTTGAGGCTGCGGCGGACGAGCTTGTCGAGGCTCCAGGGCGCGGCGGCCAGGCGGATGCGCTGGTTGCGGTCGCCTTCGGTGACTTTTTCGCACCACATGAACAGCCAGGTCCAGACGCTCTGCGGGCAACTGTAGCCGCACCACACCCGCCCGGCGAAGACGGTGATGGCGAACAAGCCGAACGCGCAGATGATCAGCAGTGCCGACAACAGGATGAAGTCTTGCGGCCAGAAGGTCGCGGCAAAGATATGGAACTTGCTGTCGGCAAGGTCCCAGAGCACGGCCTGGCGGCCGTTCCAGTTCAGCCAGGCCGTGCCGAAGAACAATACGAACAGCAGGCCGGCGAAGCCAATTCGCAGATTGCGGTACAGGCCTGTGAAGCTGCGGGTGTGGATGCGCCCGTTTGCTTGGCGCTTGGGGGTGTTGGCCGCAGGCTCGATCTGGATGATTCGGAAGGGGATTCTCTCGCTCATGGTGGTTCGCTCATCAGGCCTCGATCAGGCCCGGGCACTATGGCCCCCGATCTGTTTACAGCACAGGCTCAGGTAGGGCGATAAAAACCATATCAGATGAACGAGAACTCCCTTGCAGGCCTCAGATCACGGAGCCTGGAGCACTGCTCTTGAGATGTCTGCGACTATCCACCGCACCGATCACGGTCAGGGCGTCGGCTTCGGCTTCGGCTTCGGTGATCGGTATGCGTTCACCCGCCAGCACCGCGACCGACATGCGCAGCTGTTCATCGGTGAAGATCTCGATCTCCGGCCCCAGGCCTTCTATGCGTAGCTTGTCACCGATCAAGCCTAGCAGACGATGATCTTCTTTTGCTCGGGCAGATTGAGGCTCGGCCAATTAGGCGTAATAGCCGCTGGGATGCACCTTGAGGGTTTGGCAAAGGCGCCGCACCGGGTAATCCGTCGAGTGCTTCTTGATGAAGGCGTACTTCAGCCGCACTCCTTGGCAAAGTACGCGGCGGCCTTCTTTAAGATGTCTCGCTCTTCCGTCACGCGCTTGAGTTCAGCGCGCAGCTTACGCAGTTCGGCTTGCTGGTCATCGTCTTGCTGACGCTGCTCTTGGGGTTTGATGTAGAGCTTGATCCAGGCGTAGAGGCTGTGAACAGACATGCCCAAGCGCTGGGCAATATCAGCGACAGGCTTGCCTTTCTCGGTCACTTGCTTGACCGCTTCGATCTTGAATTCTTCAGGGTAACGCTGACGACTCATGGCACCTCCTATTTGGGCCTCATTATGAGGCTTGGAGGTGTCTAGGAAACCAGGGGCGATTCAGAATGAGTTAATCATTTGGTCGGTGTACATATAGAATGAAGCGCCAGACTGACCTTCCAAGCTAGATTTACCATCACGAACAGATCCGCTGTTCACAGAAACCATGGAGCCATCATCGCTTACTCGTTGGTGACCAATCAAAACTGTGTGACCACTAACGGTATAAGTTATGGTCGTTGACCAAGTATTATTCTTCACTTTACCAGGTTTTGCAGCATAGCCACCCATGTTGCTAAATAAGTAGTCAGATTGCCCCGCTCGACCATTAGATCTGTTATTGAAATATCTAAGCTCGGCTTGTAGTGATTGTCTTTCGTCAATTTTAAAAGTTCTTGCTAAGCCAAAGAAAATCCTGGTCATAGTAATCTTTCAGAGTAGCGTGATAATACTGCAGCAACAGATCATTTCGCGGTCGCCAATCTCCACCCCTATACTGGAGGTCATTGCTACCCTTAGCCCCCCTGCGACAGCGAGCCCCGAGTAGTTGCTGGATGCCCGGCTAGCAGTTTGAGTCAGCTTACCAGCTGCTAGTGTCAGTCCAGGGATCTCCTTGACCGTGAGCATTGCTCCACCGAACGTCTGTGGAAACAGCCGGCCATCATTAATAACCAAGATTGGCAGGGTAGATGAAAGTGTATTCCCCACGACAAGTTCGGACTCGGAAACCTTAGCTTTGAGATTCCCACCTCCCCGAGACCAACTGGAGACAGGAGTACCATCGCTGTCGACAGGAGTCATTGAATTGGAAGTTGCCTGCGTAGGGTGATCAATGCCGCCATCAATGTTAAATCCAGCTATTGCTTGAATATCAAGGCCGAATCCCACAATTCCAGATGTATAGCCAGAAGAGAAGTCTACTTTAAAGCCCTGTGCTGTTTGGCGTTGATCCTGTCCGTCTGTTTCTCGATTGTTGTTGAAGTAAAGTGTTCGCGAGCTAACTACTGCTTTGCTGTCTTGGATGAAATCAGTGGCATTGGCTTGCGCGACCATAACTGCAGCCGCTGATACAAAAAAGTAACGTACTACACACATGAGCTGCCCCCGGGAAATAGTTTTAGTTATAGGCAGTCAGTCTTTTTCTTGCGGAGCATTAAGCTGTTACGCTGTCGATCCAGCTCAAGCACGCTCGCATTCAACAAATCAGGTATGTCAGCCCCGCTTTCTACTCTAGATATCCATTCCAGAACAGCATGTTTAAGAAGCCAATGCGGGGAACGATCTATCCTTTCGGCAGCTGACTTAAGTCTTTGCTTTGTTATTGTGTCAACCTTAACGCCCAAGGTGGTATGCGACATCGGAACCTCCACTTATCCTGGGCATTGCGACAGAACAGATCTCCCAGTTGCTAACGCCAGCTACGGCAGTGCCGCTCCGGCCATCAAAAAAATGCCCAGTTAATTAACACTAAATATGAGCACGAGCTCTAGCAAATAATCCACAAATCAATAGCAGGCCTTTTCGCCCAGTAGTAAACGTACCAGTGAAACAGCCAATCTATCCTTTGAAAGTTTTATTCCACATTTCCAGCATGCTAGATTGATTTGCAATGATGTATGCATAATCAGGTTTCATCATTCGATCTTTCTCTGCTTGGGTGAAGTTGATCTGCTTGTCCAGCTCTGCTGGCAATGAGGCATTAGAGACTGTTGGGACGTAACCCATTTTTTGAGCGAACGCGATTTGTGCCCGTGGATCAAGCATGGCATTGAGGTATTGGGAGGCCTCTGGCTTCCTTCTAGATTTTTTAGGAATTCCCGCACCGTAAACGTTGGGATACCCACCTTCTGTGGGTACGACAGATGCCAACGGCATCCCGGCTTTTTTCCACATGTATCCCCGAGCCTTCGAGATGACTGTGATCCAAATATCTTCCGACTTCAAGGCAGCAGCCACGGCCTCGGTGGAGGGAAGAATTTTCACACCAAGAGCGCGAAGCTCTGCTAGCTTGGCCTGGGCGGGGGTAAAATCAGTCATTGATCCGCCACCCGCTAAGGCAGCTACCGCGATATTTGTATTGAAGAGGAAGTCAGACAGTCCGATTCGCCCTTGATATTTGGGATCCCAAAGGTCGGCAAAGGATTTCGGCGGAATTTTGATACGGTCAGTGTTATAGACAATGACATGTGCCGAGTAGATAGTCGGTATCGAAAATTCCTGCCTTAGGAAGGGAAGTACATTTTCGAGGTTCGGCACCTGATCAGCGGTGATTGCTTCCAATGCATCACGCTGTGCTACGGCCTGCATATCAAAGTCAGCCAGACAACATATGTCCATCGAACTGCGTCGGGAAAGTCTCTCAGCTAGCACCTTGGTACGGCGCTCCGTTGGTGAGCCAATGCTTTGAATAACCTCGATGCCTTGCGGCTTCAAAAGCACGTCTACACTCGAACGAAGCAAATCGCCAAAGTCTCCGCCCCAAGTTCCTACCACCAAGGGCGTATCAGATGCACCGAAAGAGAATCGGGGTAAGAAAAGTGCGGCAGCAGCAGTGGCAGCAGTGACGGCAGTACCACCCAAAAGCTTACGCCGAGTAATATCAAACATAGCGAACTCCAGGTTTAAGGATGAGATTTATATCTCATTATACCGCTGACCCTTGCGATCTAACGGAGGGGGACTCATTGAAAAATGATGACACAAGTTGAAGCGCCAACTTCACTTTTCCGTGATCATAGTAATACTCATCGTGCATGAGGTTGACTTGACCAATTACGCCTTCAGGCGATTTGATTGGAACGTTCAACAGAGAGGCGCATCCCATAGCGAAAACTTTTTGGTGGTCTGGGTAATCACGTTCAATTTCAAACCGATCAATTGCAACATAGGCTAGGCCTGTATCGCGAACGAACGCCATTTTTGGCCCTTGATCCATTGGTTTCCGTCCTCGATCAGGGAAAACCTGAGGGTTGCTGCTATAAACGCGCTCTGCCTCATCGGCACCGCTATCGTAAAGCAGTACCGTCATGTATTTATGACCTACTTGCTGAGCGAGCCTTTCATCTAGGTCACCCAGAGCCTTCATGAAACTGACGTTTTGAACGACCATCGTCAGGCTCCCATGGTTTTGACGTAATTGCGGTGAATCAACCAGTTTGACAGTGTTGCGAGGAGCAATGTTGTGACGATGAGTACCAACGCCATGGCGGCGCCGAATGGCCAGTTTGATGCTTTTGCGATCTGGTCATACAGCGAAGGAGCCATCATGGTTAAACCAGTACCGCCCAGCAAAACCGGGGTCGCATATGCGTTCATGCAGAGAATGAACACAAGCATGGTTCCCGCTGCTACGCCAGGAGCTGCAATGGGTAGCACGACGCGACGGAAGGTGGTAGCGAATGTAGCCCCCAAATTCTGGGCCGCTTCCTCAACCGAGAAGTCGATGCCCTCTAGAACGCTTTGAAGAGTAAGAATCATGTAGGGCATGACTACTGCAGTAGTGCCAACGATCACTGCAAAGGGCGTGTACATGAACTTGATAGGTTCATCGGTGATACCCAGCCACATCAGCGTTGCGTTGACCACACCGACATTACCCAGGATCACCATCCAACCAGCCGCACGAACAACGTTCCCTACCATGAGTGGAAACACGAGCAGCACAATCAACAGGCTCTTGTAGCGACTCTGGGTTTTTGCCAAAAAGTACGCGACAGGGAAGCCCAGTACAAGAGCAAAAACCGTACACAGGGCGGCAACGCCGAGGGTGGAAATAAAGACCTTACGGTAATACTCATCGCTAAAAAACTTTACATAGTTCTCTAGTGTGAAAGTTTCCACCATCAAGTCCATTGGATCAAAATGGTTAAAGCTGTAACCCATCATGAGAAACAGTGGTACGACTATGATGCCTAAAACTACGACAGATGCTGGAAACGCAATGCTTGCACCTGTAACTCGAGAAGAGCCGCTCATACTTTCACCTTTTACTCTGCAAACAGAACGCAATCACTGGAGCGGAACGAAGCAACAAGTGGCGATCCAGGGGCGATGGCTGTGTTTGCTGAGGAAGCATTATTGGGTACGTGCAGATTTAAGATGTCCCCACCCTGCAGGCGCAGGCGGATGTCGATGAGGGAACCAAGGTAAGCAGCCGATTCGACCCAGCCATCAAATACGTTGTCGGACTCCGGATGGGCTCCCACATTGATACGCTCCGGACGGATACCAATTCGTCCAACCTTCTGACCGCTGGCGACTTGGATGTTGGTGCCGGCTTCGCTCACAAAACGCCCATTCGCCACGAGGTTTCCTTTGAAGAAGCTCATCCGTCCAAGGAAGTCAGCTACAAAGTGGTTGCTCGGAGAATCGTACAGTTCCTTTGGTGAACCAATCTGCTGAACTCTGCCGTTGTACATAATTGCCATGCGGTCAGAAATGGCAAGGGCTTCTTCTTGGTCATGCGTTACGAAGACAGTGGTAAGACCGAGATTCTGTTGCAGCGAGCGAATCTCTTCACGCACCTCCACGCGAAGCTTGGCATCCAGGTTGGAGAGTGGCTCGTCGAGCAGGAACACTTTGGGCTGAATGGCCAATGCTCGGGCAATCGCTACGCGCTGCTGCTGGCCTCCAGACAATTGGCGAGGGTAGCGATCACGGAATGAGGTCATCCGCACCATATCCAAGGCCGTGGCGATTCGACTATCACGCTCTTTGCCGGAAACGTTATGCATCTCCAAGCCGAATGAGACGTTCTGGGCCACCGTCATATGTGGGAACAGGGCGTAACGCTGGAAGACCATACCAGTGTTACGCTTATGAACTGGCAGGTTTGTGACGTCAGTTTCGCCGATATGGATGCTTCCCGCTGTCGGTTCAATGAACCCTGCGATCATCCGAAGCGTGGTCGTTTTACCGCAGCCGCTTGGGCCTAGGAATGCGACCAACTCGCCGTCTGCGATCTCCAGCGAAAAGTCTTCGAGCGCTACCGCATCGCCAAACTGTTTTTTCAACTTGTTGATAGATACTTTGGACATAGCGCTACACCACTTGGCTGAGTTTGACGAAACGGTCGGTTACCAACATCACGATCCCTAGCAACAGAATCTGAACGGCAGAGACTGCAGCGATGGTGGGGTCGAGGTTGAATTCGAGGTACTGCATAATTGCAATTGGAAGCGTCGTCTTACCGGGGCCAACTAGGGCCAACGACAGCTCCAGGTTCTCGAAAGAAACAATGAAGGAGAACAGCGAAGCTGCAACGATTGAAGGCCGAAGCATGGGCAGCGTGACTCGGCGAAATGCCGCCCAGCTGGACGCTCCGAGGTTACGTGCAGCTTCTTCAATCGAAGGGTCTAGGCCTGCCATACCGGTGGAAACCAAGCGCACCGTCCACGGGATGGTCAGGCATACGTGAGCGATTACCAGCCCACCGAATGTGCCTACGATGTCCGTATCTAATACATTTTCAGCTCGCATGTAGAACAGGTAAATCGCGATGCCTGCCACGATGCCTGGGATAAGGAGTGGAGATAGTAGGAGAGTGTTGACGAACTTGCTCCCCAGGAAACCATTCCGAACGATCCCGAGCGCAGCGGCTACTCCGAGAATGACCCCAGTGATCGAGGCTACAGCAGCTACCTGAAAGCTAAGCACCAAGCCATTCATGAATGACGAGTTCTGCCAGGCGCTTTCGTACCACTTCAGCGTGTAGCCAGATGGTGGGAAATGCGGGATGGCATCGACAAAGAAGCTCATCCATACAACGAAAATGAGCGGGCTGAGCATGAAGAAGTACATCATGCAAACGAATACCCGGTGTAGCAAAGATGACCATCTCACTCGCCGCCTAACCTTGGGTGCCGTAGCTGCTGAGATATTTGAAGCGGCAACGCTGGACATGACGATGTCCCTCACATAGAAAAAACTTGGGCGCATCCTTGCGATGAGCAACGAGAACAACTCAAGCAAATGCGCTTTTAGCTTTTCTCTGGATAGGGATAGCACTCATTGCCCAAGCCTTCTGATGGCTGGCGATGAACGTCACTACGATGAGGGTGATAGGAAGGAAAACTCATTGACGTACTCCTCTCGGAAGCCTGGTTTTTGTGATTAGTGGCAGCATACGAGTAAGCAATCTTCGTTAAGAAGATGAAGCCCTTGATCAGGGCAACGGGATTTCTTCCCGAATTGTTGTAGGTCGAGAATGATCCGTCACAAAACCTGTGTAAAGTGCGAAAATTTTTGCTATACATGCGAAAAATGCATGTTTGGAGCAGGCTATGTTGACGACGAAAGGCCTTGAGGCCCTCCGCGCTTTTGTCGAAACAGGTTCAGTGACTCAGGCTTCGGTACGCCTGAACCGCACGCAACCGCAAGTGGGTAGGCTGCTATCCAATCTTGAGGAAGAGGTCGGATTTGCGCTGTTCCAACGCACCAAAAAACGACTCAGTCTTACTCCAGATGGATGGAGCTTTTATCGTCAGGTTGAACGCCATTTGGCTAGCCAGGAGTCTCTTCAAAAGCTCGCTGGCCGTCTAAAAGCCAGACAAAATAACCACGTTCGAGTACTGACTGCCCCTCATCTCAGCAACGCCATCGTGAACGATGCGCTAGCCATAATGGCCGAACGCTCAGCGCGATTTTCCGCAAGCATCGATTCACGGGTGAGGCTCGATATTGAGACATGGGTTGGTCAGGAAAACTTCGATCTCGGCGTGACCGTACTCCCCCTAGAGAACCCCCTGTTAGAGGTTGAGCCATTCATCAGCGTAGAGGTGGTAGCTGCCATGAGTGCCGACCACCCTTTTGCATCCAAACCAGTCATTACCGTAGACGACCTTTCGGGGGAGTCGCTGATTGCTCTCCATCCTCGCTCCTTGATTCGTCAGTCATTGAGTCTAGTCACGGAGTCCCTGCAACCTCAGCCAAACATCAGGTTCGAAACGACTAATGGCATCCTCGCGTGCCAGCTTGCTGCTCGAGGATTGGGTATCGCAATCTCGGATCCTTTCATCGCAACCTCAAGCGAGGTGCCTCTTGTGCTTCGACCGTTTCAGCCAGCTATCACTTTGGACTACGGTTTCATTTTCCCAGCCTGGCAGGAGCGCAGTGGAGTGGTGAACGAACTGGCCAATTTGATCAAGGAGCATGCGGAGAAGCGAATATCAGCAATCCGGGATCAGCAACGCTATGCTTAATATGCGTTAAACGCACATAATCATTAAATTTACGAACTTTACGCACGTTGCAAGAAGTCGCAATCTGCTGCCGTCAACCTTGATTTGCAGTGGAGAGATTTGATGTCAGATGCAGATATTGGCAGTGTAGCTTGGCGGCTGCCCCCGAGTGAATACCTGGCTAGGCGGGAACGCGACTTCACCGTTCCTTCGGCCCCCGCGTCCCAGTACATCGCTATGCGAGATGGCTGCAAGATCGCGATTGACGTTTTTCTCCCTCAGACGGAAATCGATGCTCACGCTGATCGGCAATTCCCAGCAATCGTCGTCTTCACGCCCTACTATCGTCGTTTCAAGGTTGCAGAAGGTTCGAAGCAAGAATGCAGTCCCAACACCTTCAAGTACCGTGACCAGTTCGTGCCCTATGGTTACGCAGTGGTAGTGGTCGATGTCCGTGGTACAGGCGCAAGCTTCGGTAGCCGTGATAGCTTCCGCTCTCCAGCTGAGCGAGCTGATACTGTCCAAGTTGTGGATTGGATCATCGCCCAGTCATGGTCGAACGGGCGCGTTGGTGCCACAGGCGTTTCGTACCTCGGCGCCTCATCTGACTTCCTCGCAAGTACCGGCCACCCTGCGGTCAAGGCCATCGCACCTCTGTTTTCGGTATGGGATACCTACCGTGACAATTATTACCCTGGGGGTATCCAGGTTAAGTCACTAACTCGCCTGTACGACGACATCATGATTGGCTTAGATCATGACCGCCGCGACGTCTTGAGGCAGTTCGCGTACTTTAATCATCCAGACTTCCAAGGCCCACAGCCGGTCGACGAAGATCACAACGGCGAGATGTGTGCCGCTGCTATTCAAGAGCACTTGGCCAACTTCAGGCAGACTGACTTCATGGCTGAATTCAAGTTCAGCGATGACTGCCTGCCCTACGATAAAAACTTCACGCCCGCGACTTTCAGCCCCCACTCTTACTGTGCAGGCACCCGCAGTGACCTCGCCATCTACTCGGTGTCTGGCTGGATGGATGGCACCGGGTACATGAACGGAGCAATCTCGCGGTTCCTCACTCTGAGTGAAAACCCGAAGCACCTGCTGCTAGGCCCCTGGGATCATGGGGCACGTATCAATGTGTCCCCGTGGCGTCTCGAGGAAACTGCTCAGTTCGGTTTGATGCCCGAGTTGCTGCGCTTTTTCGATCATTACCTGCAGCAGCGCCCAACCGGTCTCGACCAAGAAGCACCAATTCACTATTTCAGCATGCACGACGAACAATGGTGTGCTGCTGAGCAGTGGCCACCGACCGAGATTGATTCGGTGCTGTTCTTGGGCAACAACCAAAAGCTGTCCGCCGAGCCGCCCCAGGAAGGTGCCAAAGACGAGTATCAAGTCGACTTCCGTCATGGCAGCGGTAACGGTACTCGGTACGAGCGAATTGCTGGCGTAGACAGCCGTATTTACTATGCTGACTGGCAAGGGCGAACAAAGGATCTATTGAGCTACACAACAGCATCGCTACCTGATGGCCTGGATATCTGCGGCCATATCGTTGCGGACTTCTGGGTCGAATCCAACCAGCCTGATGCCGCACTGTTCGTCTACGTCAGCGAGATCGAGTCAGACGGAACAGAGCGCTATGTCACTGAGGGGCTGCTGCGAGCACTTCTGCGCAAGGAAACGACGCCACCAGCGACCTACCGCACCACCTGGCCATATCAGAGCCTTGCGCGGAAAGACGCGCAAGTAATGCATCCGGGAACAGCGGAGCATATTCGCCTTGCACTAACTCCAACGGCTTGGGCGTTCAAGCCTGGCAGCAAGATTCGGGTGTCGTTCGCAGGAGCAGATAGCGATCACTGTGGCCAAATTCCTCACGGTCGCCCACCACGATTGAAAATTCTGCGTGGCGGTTCGCATCCATCGAAGATCATCGTTCCATCACGGTGAGGTGTGGCCAATACAGATGTACCAGCTATGAGTTGGAGCTTGAGGGTTCTTCAGCATCCAGTATGGCTTGAACCACAATAAAGTAGGTCACAAAAATGCGAGGTCTGGCATGTGGTGAGGCCTCGCAGCAAGTGTGGAACTATTCTGGGCAGCATACGTATTACACGTAATAAACCTCCGCGCAGTACCCTTTAAGACGAAAAAAAACCGCCAGAAATGGCGGTTCTTTAAAATCTTGCTCGGAGTCTCCGACTCTCCACGGCTGGGTTTAAGGTGCCGTTAAAGAGGTCACTTCCTCTAAGAGGGTTTGGTGTCGGATACATACACAATCAGGCTAACTTTCGTATACTCATTGCGTCAAGGCGCAATATTCACTGGCGCCAGGACTCGACGGTTTCAGCGCCGTGCTCAGCTTTCCAGGCCTTCAGAACCGCATGATTCCCGCCCTTGGTCTGAACAACTTCGCCGTGGTGCGGGTTTTTATAGACCTTTACTTCGCGAGGCTTACGGCTGGTCTTCTCTTGGGCGGCAAGGGCGGGAGCACGTGCCGAAGCCTTGGGATCAAGGATATTGATCACCTCGCGCAGGCTGTATCCGTACTCACCGAGCAAGGCTCGCAGTTTCTCTTCAAACTCCATCTCCGCCTTGATGCCCGAGTCACCCTTCATGGCTTCGAGTTCTGCCAATTGCTGAGCGAGTTGTTGCTCCAAACGACGGAATTCTACGAGACGAGACATGGGGACGGTTTCCTTTAGGAGGCTAATGATCTATCAAGATTACAGAATCGGCTGAAGAAAGTCATAGCATTCTCAGATCGGCCAAGCCCCATGATCCGGCAGAGCGGCCCGCCCTTCAGTGACTAGGGTTGTAACGCTAATTCTGGAATGTAACAGCGCCAACGTTGCATTCCCAAAACCACGTTACAAGCCCCATAACCATTGGGTTTGCGACCAAATCGCAAGCGGAGCGCGCAAGTTAGGAAGGCTGAAGGCGTGAGGATGGAAGCCCGCAGGGCCGGGCAGCACGAACGTGAGGCCTGGTTCACGACAGCCGTCCGCGAATGCGGCCCGCCCAAGGATCAGCGGTGCAGTTTGCTGAAACGCTCTACAAGCAACGAGGGTGCAATTGAATTCCACGTGTCAAGGCCTGAAGTGTTGTGAAACAGGTAAATACCGCAACCCACAAAGAATCCCCCTGTCAGCAGTCCTATGACTGAGGCGCCCGAGCTGATAAAAGCCCATTGCAGCGACATCGAGCGGCTGCCCATCAAAAAATCCGATCCGAAGACCAGGGCAATCCAGCTCAAAACAAATGCCACAGCAGCCCAGATCGTAGCAATTACCCAAAAATGCAACTGCACTTTGTAGCGCATGCTTGGCACGCGTAGGAGCCTGCCACTGGCAGTCTTGGCTGCAAGAACAATTGCAGTATTTTTAACCTTGTTTTTTGAGTTCTGCACAAGAGCATATAACTCAACATGAGATCCTTGCTCTAACTCTTCATAAATCTGAATCGGAACTTTGACATTGGGGGGCTAACACCCCATCAATTTTCATGATGGCTTGCACGAAACCCGAGAGATGGTCGAAAACTCGAATATCCTCTAGGCAGCCAGCAAATTTTAGGTATTCAAACTTTATAAACACTTACAGCTCCTTGCTCGGGCCCAAATTTCAGGCAGGGGAAGGCCTTGGGCACACCTTGGCGTGCTCAGGCTCGATCTAAATCAGTGCAGTTGAGTATTGGGGAAGTGGTCACCCACCAGGCGGCAAAAGTCCCTCAAGCTATGGCGCCCACCATCACGGCGAAAGGTAGCCACGACGTACTTGGAGTTCATGGTCGTGATCACCCAGAACTTGCCTTCTTTCTTAATATTCACGATGTCGGATGTCTGGATCAGATGCCCATCGGAGAATCGGCGAATCGGCTATGAGGCCCTTGCCGCACATGCCCGAAGACGACGCCAACGGCACTGAGTCGATGAATGTGGACATTCACCAGAGACGCGGTGACCTCGTCCTAGTACTCTTGGCCTACAGCTCGAGCAATACGCAACAGGTCGAAGTCCGAATAGCGCTTCACGAGGTAGTCCACCTTCACCGTGTTGACCTCTGACATCCCTAAGCCCTCCGAGGCTCTCCAGTGTTGGCCTGAGCCATACCGCGTCGATAGAGCTCTTTGACCCCGTTTAGCGAGTCGACACCGAGACCCTGCTCATGCGTATCGATGTACACAGCACCACCCTCTACTTCCAGAACACAGACGGCCACACCAGCCTGGTTGTGTCCCATCGAAAGCGACGTGAGCTTCTCCATCTTCCAACTGCCATACTTGTTCATCCAGGATGGAGTGACAGTTTGGACTTCCTGCACAACCAAGCTCTCATCTTGGGCTACCAGCAGCGTTGGTTGCTTTCGTCGATTTCTACCGGCATGACGTTACCCTCCGCAGGTGGTTACGAGTGTGACCACAGCGTGCTTCGGGTTGCTGCATCGTTCCGCCGGGCGGATGCTGCCGCACTCCGGGCAACTGTCGCGGTCCACCTTTCAATACGCCACGAGGCGCTGGTGTGGAGAAGCCCATGGATTCCTGGTGGCAGAACGTCTGGCAAGCGATACGGGCAGAGTTCACCGACATCACCGATGAAGGCGAGGTGACGCGGATTCTCGTGCGTCTGCTGATGGCGGCGGTGCTTGGCGCGGTGTTGGGTTTCGAGCGCGAGCACAAGGGCAAGTCGGCCGGGGTGCGGACACACATGCTGGTGTCCATGGGTGCAGCCCTGTTCGTGCTGGCACCGAGCATGGCCGGTGCCGATGCACAGGCGCTGAGCCGGGTGATACAGGGGATCGTCGCCGGGATCGGTTTTCTCGGCGCGGGCACCATTCTCAAGGGCCATGGCCAGGACACCAATCACGTCAAGGGGCTGACGACGGCGGCAGGCCTGTGGATGACGGCGGCGATCGGCACGGCGGCGGGCATGGGGCGCGAGGCGACGGCGTTGGTCAGCACGGTGCTGGCGTTGCTGGTGTTGAGCAGCATGCCGGTGCTGGTGGAGAAGGTCGAGGGGGAGGGTGGTGAGGCGAAGAATGAGGAAAACACAAAGCACTGAGGGGAGCCGAAGCTCCCCTCAAAGCGTTGTTGCCTGCTCTTTTTATTATTGAAAACCGGCCTGTTGTTGTTTTTGTCAGCCTGTTTCGGTGTAACCGGGCCCCTATCCGGGGCCAAGAGCAAACGTATTTTTTTGGGCGCTGACCTGCCTTCATCATTGCTGATCCGATCCTGACAGTCGCTACCTCAAGGTAGTTTTGTTGTTCTGCGTCAGGTCGCGGGGACGAACCCCTGGAACGCGTGTCTACTCCAAAAAAATCTGCTTGCTGCGCCTCTGCCGTGTTGTTCTTGTTATGTCAGAGCCGGTGCATGTTGTTTTTATTGGGGTGTCACGTTTTTTTATTTTTGTTGTGCCAGAGATAAAGCAGATGCCGTGCCAACTTTTCAATATCCATTAAAATCAATGGCTTAGAGATTTGAGGCGATTTTTCACGACCTGAAAATCTCTCGAATTGTTTCCGTGTTACCCGACTTTTTGCTGGGTGGACGGGGCCGGGTAACACTTTTGACACAGTCGTGTGGTCGGGCGCGGCTTACCCCTGTGCGAATGCCTTCAGGCGCTCGCCATCCAGGCGATAACGTACCCATTCATCTTGCGCTTCTGCGCCCAGCGCCTGGTAAAAACCGATAGCCGGTTCATTCCAGTCCAGTACGCTCCATTCCAGGCGCCCGCACCCTCTGGCTACGGCCTCGCGAGCGATGTGCCGCAGTACCTGGCGACCAGCACCGCCGCCGCGTTGTTCGGGGGTGATGTACAGGTCTTCGAGGTAAATGCCGTTGCGGCCCAGCCAGGTTGAGTAGCTATAGAAGTACACGGCAAAGCCGATGGCCGTGCCGTCGCGCTCGCACATCAGGCTGTGCACGGTGCTGCCTTCATCGAACAGGCTGTGCTCGATATCAGCCAGGGTCGCTACCACTTCGTGGCGGGCGCGCTCGTAGTCGGCAAGCTCGGTGATGAAGGCGAGGATCTGGGCGGCGTCGGTGCGGCGGGCAGGGCGAATGGTCAGACTCATGAAGGCTTCCTTGTGGTTGGCGGGCACCATGGTAATGGGCCTGGGCCGGCTTGCCGAGATGTAAAGCAAGCTTGACATGGTGCGCGGCCTCGCCTTCAATGTAAAACACACTTTACATCCGAGGCTGTTGGCATGCTGCACAAACGTCATGTGATTTCATTCGTCCTGTTCCTCGTCGTCTATATGGCCTGTGTGCTGGTCAGCAGCCATTTCCTCGCGTCCATGGCGCCAGGGGTTGCCAAGACCCTGGTGGCGCTGGTGCCGGTGCCGGCCATGATCGGTATGGCCTGGGCTGTGGTGCAGCAACTGCGCAGCCTCGATGAAATGGTCCGGCGCATCCAACTGGAGGCGTTGGGGCTGGCATTCGTCGCGACGGCGCTGTTGACCTTCAGCTACGGTTTTCTGGAGACCGCAGGCTTCCCACGTTTGTCGATGTTCATGGTCTGGAGCCTGATGGGGCCGTTGTGGGCGCTGGGGACCTTCATCGGGGTGAGGCGTTACCGTTGAACAACCGCATCCGTGAATTGCGAGGTGGGCGTGGCTGGTCGCAGGCCGAACTGGCCGAGCGGCTCGGTGTTTCGCGCCAGACCGTCAATGCCATAGAGACCGGCCGCTACGATCCCAGCCTGCCGCTGGCCTTCAGCATTGCCGGCGTTTTCGAGTTGAGTATCGAAGAGATCTTCGATCCCTCTGCGGCGGTACAGTGATGTGTATAGGTGTAATTTAAGGTAACTGTACCGGTCTGCGCGAGAGGGGTTCCGCTAGTGTGGCAGGACACGATAATCAGTACCTGACGGAAGTCCCTGCCATGCTCGGCTCATACGATCTGCTCACCGCATTCATCCTGTTTGCCTTCGTTTCTTCGATCACCCCAGGGCCGAACAACACCATGTTGCTGGCGTCCGGCGTCAACTTCGGTGTGCGCCGTTCGATCCCCCATGCGATGGGCATCAGCATCGGCTTCATGCTGATGGTGCTGGGCGTGGGGTTCGGGCTGGGCGAACTGTTCAAGGCCTGGCCGCCGCTGTACAGCATCCTGCGCTACGTGGGGGCCGCTTACCTGCTGTACCTGGCATGGAAGATCGCCACTTCCGGGCCGATCTCCGGGGACGCCGCAGGGACGCGCAAGCCCCTGAGCTTCTGGGGAGCGGCTGCTTTCCAGTGGGTCAATCCGAAGGCCTGGGTCATGGCGGTCGGTGCGATCACGACCTACACCCCGGCCCAGGGCTATGTGCTCAACGTCATCGTCATCGCCGCGCTGTTCGCCCTGGTCAACCTGCCGAGCGTGGGGATCTGGGTCATGTTTGGCAGCGCCTTGCGCAACCTTCTGCAAAATCCTCGCTGGCTGATGCTGTTCAATGTCCTGATGGCCTTGCTGCTGGTGATTTCGTTGTATCCGCTGCTGTTTGTAGAATCGTCGTTTTCCTAGTTCGATGAGTGCGGTACACGATGCAGCTGATTCCCTGGTCCCATGATTGCTCGGAAGGTTTCACGCTACGCGGCTGGCATTCCGAGCCGAGCGGCAAGCCGTTGCTGCATTTCTTGCACGGCAACGGTTTCTGCTGCCTGGCGTACGAGCCCATGCTGATGCGCCTGGGGGAGCACTTCGACCTGTGGTTGTGCGACGTCCAGGGGCACGGCGACAGCGATCACGGCGGCGCCTTTCGTGGCTGGAACCGCACTGCGGAGTTGGTCCTGGAAGCATTCGAGGCGGGACGCCCGGTGTTTGGCGATGTGCCGCGCCATGCGCTCGGACACAGTTTTGGTGGGGTGCTGACCGGGCTGATTCTCGCCAGCAGGCCTGGGTTGTTCGAGCGTGCAGTACTGCTCGATCCGGTGTTGTTCAGTCGCCGCATGATCGGGGTGATGGGCGCAGCGGCACTGGTGGGCCTGCACCAGCGCCATGCCCTGGCGCGCAAGGCCGCAACCCGGCGCAGCCATTGGCCGGACCGCGAGGCGGCGCTGGCGTCGCTGCAGGGGCGGGGCATCTTCAAGGGGTGGAGTGATGCGGCGCTTCACGCATATATCGGCCATGCCATCGGCGATTGTGGCGAAGGTGTGGTGCTCAAGTGCCGGCCCAGCCGCGAGGTGGAGATCTTCAGCTCGTTCCCGGCGCGGATGTGGCCAAGCCTGCAGCGCATCACCACCCCGACGCTGATCCTGCATGGTGAAACCACCTACCCGTTCGTGCCGCATTCGGTGCGGCGCCTGGTGGGGCTCAATGCCAATGTCAGCGAGCGGCAGGTGGCGGGTGGGCATTGCTTCATGCAGGAAGACCCGGTGAGCGCCGCGCAGGCGGTCGAGGCGTTCCTGCGCGGTTGAGCCTGGTCAGGCCAGTTCCAGCCAGATGGGGGCGTGGTCCGAAGGTTTCTCCATCGCCCGCAGTTCGTAGTCCACGCCTGCCGCCTTCAGGCGTGGAAGCAGTGCCTGCGACGCCATGATCAGGTCGATGCGCAGGCCGCGCTTGGGTTCGTCCTCGAAACCGCGGCTGCGGTAGTCGAACCAGCTGAAACGGTCTGCCACTTCCGGGTGCAGGTGACGGAAGCTGTCCACCAGGCCCCAGCCCTTGAGGCGTTCCATCCACTCACGCTCTTCGGGCAGGAAGCTGCACTTGCCGGTCTTGAGCCAGCGCTTGGCGTTGTCGGCGCCGATGCCGATGTCGCAATCCTGGGGCGAGATGTTCACATCGCCCATCACCACCAATGGCTGGTCATTGCGGAACTGGTCTTCGAGCAGGGCCTGCAGGTCGCTGTAGAAGCGTTGCTTGGCCGGGAACTTGGTAGGGTGGTCGCGGCTTTCGCCCTGGGGAAAGTAGCCGTTCATGATGGTGATCGGGGTGCCGTCGGCATCGGCGAAGGTGCCCCAGATGAAGCGGCGTTGGGCGTCCTCTTCATCGGTACTGAAGCCCTTGACCAGCGACAGTGGCGCCTGGCGCGAGAGCAGGGCAACCCCGTAGTGACCCTTCTGGCCATGGAAATGTACGTGATAGCCCAAGGCCTGTACTTCGGCCAGCGGGAACTGATCGTCACTGACCTTGGTTTCCTGCAGGCCGATAACGTCTGGCTGGTGCTTCTCGATCAGCGCAGCCAGCTGGTGCGGGCGGGCGCGCAGGCCATTGATGTTGAACGAGACGATCTTCATGGAAAGCCGATCCTGGTAAAAGCTTCGGATGCTAGCTGACATCGGCCGTCATCACCAGCGTGGCAGCGTGGGGGGCGCGCTGCTAACGTGCTGGTGGGGGAACGATGTGCGGCAGGACACCTCCAAGGCTCTGATACGTACATTCCAGGAGGATCATCGCAATGTCCGACGCCCCGGCGCATATCAGCCTGCTCGACGATGGCTACAGCCGCGAAGTGCGTTCGCTGCTCTACCATGCCTATCGCCACGAGCCGACCTTTGCCTACCTGTTCGATGCACAGCGCAGGGGTTATGAGCGACGCTTGCGAGTGATGGTGCGCGAATGGGTGCGCCAGCATTTCTACCTGCAGTTGCCGGCAATCGGTGTGCTGGTCGACGATCGCCTGGTCGGTGCGGCGCTGATCGTGCCGCCGCAACGTCGCCTGGGGGTGGCCGACAGTTGGGCCTGGCGCCTGCGCATGCTGTTGGGCACGGGCAGGCGCTGCACGCGTCGTTACCTCGAGTACCAAGCGGCACTGGCCGCGTGCATGCCGAGCCAGCAGGTCCACGTGCTGCCTCTGCTGGGGGTGCACCCGCAGTTCCAGGGGCGGCATTATGGTGAGCAATTGTTACAGGCAGTACACGACTGGTGCGCCGACGATCCGGATACCCAGGGCGTGATACTGGACACTGGCAATGTCCATTACCTAGCGTTTTACGAGCGCCAGGGCTATCAGGAGATTGGCGAGGTCGCGATCGGACCAATCCGCGAGAGGGTATTCTTTCATCCGAATCCGCTGTCCTCCAATCCAGCAATTGCTTGATCGCAACTACCCGCAGCTTACGCTGCCGCTTCGCTCTGGTAGCATGCCCCGCATGACGTATTCAGGAAGACTCGGTTGGGGCGTGCTGTTGCTCGCCGCCAGCTGCACAGCATGGGGCCAGAGCGAACTGCTGGTACGGGTCAAACCGTCCAACAAGGCGCTGCAGGCCAATATCGAAGGCTACATCGGCAGCCTGGGCGATCGCGACGAGGAGGCCTTGCTGCGGTTCAGCCGGGGCGCCGAGGAGCAGGCGCGCAAGGCGGCCCAGGCGCTGGGCTACTACCAGGCGCAGATCGACACGCAGGTCAAGCCGCCGAGCAAGGCCGATCAACCCGTACAACTGATCATTCGCGTCGACCCGGGCGAGCCGGTGCGCCTGCGCAATGTGACCGTGCGCATCGAAGGCCCGGCGAGCGAGATGAAGGCCTTTCGCATTCCCGACAGCAAGGCATTGCGCCAGGGCGAACAGCTCAACCATGGTGTCTACGAGGACGCCAAGCGGCTGATCCAGAACCAGGCTTCGCGCTATGGCTTTTTCGACGGGCGTTTTTCCCGTCAGCGCCTGGCGGTAGACCCGCAAGCGGGCGTCGCGGATATCGAACTGGTGTACCAGAGTGGTCCGCGTTATCGCCTGGGCAAGGTGACCTTCGGCGGCGACGCACCACTGGACGACGACCTGCTGCAACGCATGGTCGGCTTCAAGCCAGGAACGCCCTACGACTCCGAGCTGGTGGCCGAGCTGAACAACGACCTGCAGTCCAGCGGCTATTTCGACGGGGTACGGGTCGATGCGGCGCCGACCGCGGCGGTCGATGACGTCGTGCCAGTGGACGTGCGCCTGGACACCCGCAAGCCGCGAACGCTGGGGCTGGGCCTGGGCTTCTCGACCGACGTGGGGCCACGGGGCAAGGCCAACTGGACGCGGCACTGGGTCAACCCCCAGGGCCACAGTTATGGTTGGGAGACCGAGCTCTCGGCGCCTCGGCAGAACGTCGGCCTGTGGTATGACATCCCCCTGGACCCTCCGCTGACCGACAAGCTGCGTTTTGCCGGTGGTTACCAGAACGAAGAGATCTCCGGCACCGACACCCTCAGCAAACTGCTGACCGTCGGCCCCGAATGGCACAGCAAATTGCCCAGCGGCTGGCAGCGGGTGATCTCGCTGAAGTACCAGCGCGAGGAGTACCGCCTGGGTGACGATTCCGGGCTGAGCAACCTGCTGATGCCTGGCGTGAGTTTTTCCTACTTGCGCAGTGACAATCGCATCGACCCGCACAATGGCTATCGCCTGCAGTTCGACCTGCAGGCAGCCAAGGAAGGGCTGGGCTCGGACACCAACCTGGTGCATGGCAATGTCCTGCTCAAGGGCCTCACCACCCTGGGGCAGAACCATCGCTTCCTGGGGCGCGTGCAGTTCGGTGGCAGCGCTACCAACGGCTACCAGCAGAACGTCCCGCCCTCACTACGCTTCTTCGCCGGTGGCGACCAGAGCGTAAGGGGCTATGACTACCAGACGCTGTCGCCGAAGAACAACAAGGGCGACCGTATCGGTGGCCGCTACCTGGTGGCCGGCAGTGCCGAGTACCAGTATTCGCTCACGGAGAAATGGCGCGTGGCGACCTTCATCGACCAGGGCAACTCGTTCAATTCGCTGGAACTGCCCAGCCTCAAGACCGGCGTCGGCATTGGCGTGCGCTGGGTTTCGCCGGTCGGGCCGCTGCGCCTGGACCTGGCGCGCGCGCTGGATGATGACGGTGGTATCCGGCTGCATTTCTCCATGGGGCCTGAACTGTGATGCGTCTGCTCAAACCTGCGTTGTCGATCGTATTGGGCTTGTTGCTGCTGGTGGGGCTTTGCGCAACGCTGGTACTGGGAACGCAAGCGGGCAGCCGCTGGGTTCTGGGCCTGGTGCCGGGGCTTGAGGTCGAGGACTTCCAGGGCCGACTGGGAGGCCAATGGGAGGCTGCTCACCTGGTCTGGGCCCAGGATGGCAGTCGGGTCGAGCTGCAGGCACCGCAACTGCAATGGTCGCCGTCGTGCCTGTTGCGCGCCACGCTGTGCGTGCAGCGGTTGCAGGCCGAACGTATCGACATGGCGTTCGCTGCGAGTGAGTCGCAGCCGGACACCGGGCCGTTGCAACTGCCTGAGTTGCGTTTGCCGATCGCCATCGAGCTGGGTGAGGTCAAGGTCGGTCAATTACGCCTGGATGGCAGCGACCTGCTCGGCGACCTGCAACTGGCCGCCCACTGGACGACCGAAGGCCTGCGTATCGACGCCCTGCAATTGCAGCGTGACGACCTGCACCTGAGCCTGCAGGGCAGCCTGCTGCCCCAGGGAGATTGGCCGCTTCAGGCCGATGCCACGCTGCAGTTGCCGGCAGTGGATGGTCAGGCCTGGCAATTGGTGCTCAATGCCAAAGGCGACCTGCAGAAGACCTTGACCCTCGAGGGCACCAGCACGGGTTACCTTGAGGCTCAGCTCGAGGGTGAGCTGCAGGCGCTGGCCGATCACCTGCCCGCGACACTGCAGATCCGCGCGCAAGCGTTCCGTCCATCTGCCTCGTTACCTGATCCGCTGCAACTGAACCAGCTCCACCTTAAGGCCAAGGGTGACCTGCTCAAGGGATACCTGCTCAAGGGCACGGCCAGCCTTCCGGCCGAGCAGGGGCCAATTGCCCTGGCCCTGAATGGCAAGGTCGATGCCAAGGGTGCCCGGCTCGAGACACTGGATCTCACGGCCAGTGAGACACAGCGACTCGCGCTGCAGGCCAGTGCCGACTGGCAGCAAGGGCTGACGGCCGATGCCAGGATCGACTGGCTCGACTTTCCCTGGCTGCGCCTGTACCCGATGGACGAAGCACCGCAAGTTACGCTCAAGCGTTTCAATGCCCAGGTGCACTATCGTGACGGCACCTACAACGGTGATTTCAAGGGAGATCTCGATGGCCCGGCCGGTGCGTTCAGCCTGGCCAGTCCGTTCGCTGGCGACCTGACCCAGGTGCGCCTGCCACAGCTGGCACTGCTTGCTGGCCAGGGCAAGGCGTCGGGAGCCGTGACGCTGGGCTTTGCCGACGCGATTACCTGGGATGTCGATCTGCAACTGTCGGCGCTCGACCCCGCCTATTGGCTGGCGGAGCTGCCGGGCACCCTGGCGGGCCCGCTGCGCAGCAAGGGCGAATTGAAGAACGAGCGTCTGCAGCTCGAGGCCCAACTTGACCTCAAGGGGCGCCTGCGTGGCCAGCCGGCGGTGCTCAAGGCTGATGCCAAAGGTGCAGGTGAGGCGTGGACGCTCGGTGCGCTGGCGATCCAGTTGGGCGACAACCGGATCAACGGCAGTGGCAGCCTGCAGCAGCGCCTGGCCGGTCGCATCGACCTCGACCTGCCGCGCCTCGGCCAGCTCTGGCCGCGTTTGCAGGGGCAGGTCAAAGGCCGCCTCGACCTTGCTGGCACGCTGGCCGCGCCGCAGGGTGTCTTTAGTCTTCAGGGGCAACAGCTGGCCCAGGCTGACAACCGCATACAGCGTCTGGATCTCGACGCACGCCTGGACAGCGCTCAGCGTGGGCTGATCACCCTCAAGGTGGGCAATATCCGCCTGGGCGAAACGGCCTTGGGCAATCTTGATGCCACGGGCAAAGGTGATATCCGTCAGCAGGCGCTGACAGTGGCGCTGAATGGACCCCAGCTCAAGCTCGACCTTGCACTGGATGGCACGCTCGGTAAAGGTGATTGGCGTGGCCGCCTGGCCAGCGGGCGTATCCAGGCGGGCGGTCAGGACTGGCAATTGCAAGCCCCCGCACGCCTGCAGCGTCTGGCCAACGGCCAGCTCGACTTCGGTGCACATTGCTGGCGCTCTGGCGCTGCCAGCCTGTGTGGCGAGGATCAGCGCCTGGCGCCGGATCCACGCTTGCGCTACCACCTCAAGCAGTTCCCGATCGACAGCCTGGCCCAGTGGCTGCCGAAGGATTTCGCCTGGCAAGGCATGCTCAATGCCGACATCAATCTGGATATGCCGGCCAGCGGCCCCAAAGGCACGGTGCGCATCGACGCCAGCGGCGGCACGCTGCGGGTCCGCGATAACGGGCGCTGGATCGACTTCCCCTACCAGACGCTCCGCCTGGACAGTACTTTGGCTCCGCGGCGGGTTGACACGTCGTTGGCGTTTCGTGGCGACCGGTTGGGTGAGTTGAACCTGTCGACACGCATTGATCCCTTGGGCCGGGACAAACCGCTTTCTGGCGAGTTTCGCCTTTCCGGGCTGGATCTGTCGATCGCCCGGCCTTTCGTGCCAATGGTCGAGCGCCTGGCTGGGCAGCTCAACGGAGACGGGCGCTTGTCAGGTACCTTGCTGGCGCCACAGATCAACGGCAACCTGGTGCTTAGCGGCGGGCATGTCAGTGGCGCCGAGTTGCCGGTCAGCCTGGAAGACCTGTCGCTGCGTGCGCTCGTCGCCGGGGAGCAGGTACGGATCAGCGGTGATTGGCGAAGTGGCGAGGTCGGTCGCGGGCAATTGACCGGCGAGTTGGCCTGGGGGCAGGCGTTGGCTGTCGACTTGCGTTTGCAGGGCCAGCAGCTTCCGGTCAACGTTGAACCCTATGCCGCTCTGGAGGTTGCGCCGGATCTCAACATTCGTCTGTCCGGCGACAAGCTGGCAGTGACCGGCAAGGTGCAGGTACCCAAGGGCAAGATCACCGTCCGCGAGCTGCCGCCTTCGACGGTGAAGGTCTCCGACGACACGGTAATTGTCGGCCACCAGACCGAAGAGGGCACGCCGCCGATGGCGGTCGCGATGGACATCGATGTCGAAGTCGGTCGTGACAAGTTGTCGTTCAGCGGCTTCGGCCTGACCGCCAATCTGCTGGGCCATGTGCACATCGGTGACAACCTGGATACGCGTGGTGAGCTGAGCCTGGCCGACGGTCGCTATCGGGCCTATGGCCAGCGCCTGACCATTCGCCGTGCGCGCCTGCTGTTCGCAGGCCCCCTCGATCAGCCATACCTGGACATCGAAGCGATTCGCAAGGTCGACGACGTCATCGCGGGTATTCGCCTGAGCGGCAGTGCCGAGCAGCCGACCACCCAAGTGTTCTCGGAGCCGGCCATGAGCCAGGAGCAGGCGTTGTCGTATCTCGTGCTGGGACGTCCCCTGGGCAACTCGGGCGAGGATAACAACATGCTGGCTGAAGCGGCCTTGGGCCTGGGCCTTGCCGGGAGCGCCGGGATTACCGGCAGCCTGGCCTCGAGCCTGGGGATCGATGATTTCCAACTCGATACCGAAGGTTCGGGCAACAAGACCAACGTGGTGGCCAGCGGCAACCTGACCGAGCGCCTCAGCCTGCGTTATGGGGTCGGTGTGTTCGAGCCGGCCAACACCATTGCACTGCGGTACAAACTGAGCAAGAAGGTCTATCTGGAGGCCGCCAGCGGGCTGGCGAGCTCGCTGGACATCTTCTACAAACGCGACTTCTGACCCGCTCGGCGGACAGTGGCGGCTTCTATGAACTGGTTGCTGTCCGCGTCCGGCTCCGGGGTGGGTTTGGGCGGTGTGCGCAGAGGCAGGATCAGGTTGGTGTACTCCTCGATCAGCCGGTTGATCGCTTCGGGCGGCTCGCAGGCCTGGAACTGCATGCGGATTTGTACTTCGTCGGGGTCGCGTCCTTCGCCACGGCGCGCCTGGGCGCCCACGGTGACTTTGAAGTGCGAGCACGAAGTGGTCTCGTTCGCCTGCTGCAGCACTTCCTGGCGGGCCTGTGCGTTCTTCACGTGAACCGACAGGTCGACCTGCATGCGCTCCAGGGCCAGGCCCTTGGCAGACACCAGGGCAATCAGTGGGATGCGCAGGGTGTGCGTGTCGTCCATCGCCACTTCGACCATCTTGGCACGCATCGGCATGCCGGGCTGCTCGGCGTCCACGTCGAAGAACTGATCGAAGAGTCTGAGGTACTGTTGGGCAATCAGAGTATTGGTTGCCGCGGCGGCTTCCTGGAGTCCGCGCGTGATGTCGCGCAGGTCGGTGGAAGTCATGGGCGTCGGTTGAGGGTGTTCGCAGGGCTGATCCAATCATCGGTCTCCAGTGCTGATGCCGCAGGTGTCCGGGCGGAGACCTGCGGCAGGTGGGGACGGGGCAAGGCGCTGGGCATCATGGCGTTGCGGAGGGTTTCTCTGCGCCGGGCAGGGTGTCTTCGCTGGAGATGTTGTCGGTACTGCGCAGTTCTGCGCTGGCGAGCACGGTAGGTTTGGTTGCGGCATCGGTGAGGAATTCCATCACGCGCATGAGGGCTTCCGGTGGTTCCTGGCGGCGCACGGTGGTGTTGAAGGCATAGCGCGCTCGGGTATCGGTCTTGCGGGTTTGTTCCGACTTGTGGCTTACACTGCCTTTCACATTCAGCTTGAAAGGTCCCCAACCGAGCGAGGCCTCCATGCTGCCTTCCATATCCTTGGCGGATCGATCCTCGGCCATCTGGTTGATGGTCATCTCGAACTCGATCTTGCCCTCGTCGATGGCAATGTTCGGGTGGGTGATGGCCGCCAGCAGCGGCACCTTCATGCTCTTGGCAACGACGCCTTTGTACTCGCCATCCTCACCGACGACGGTTTCGTCGTAGTCGAACTGGATGGCGACTGCCTTGCCGTCCTGGATGCAGACATTCATGAGGAAGTCGGCGTATGACTTGCTCGCGGTGACCTGCGCCTGGACCATGGCCTGCAAGGGGCCGGCGATCATTCGGTCCATGGGCAGAGAGTTGATGACGGAGCCGATCAGGCTGCTGTCAATGGACATAGGCATTACTCCTTGGTGGGTGGTGACCGTTCAGGTCTGTTTTCAGTGGGGGTGATTGTCTTGGCGCCGGATGTTGCCAATCTGACGCAGGCTCAGTCCGTACTTGTCTGCGAGCAGGCTGCGCGACAGCCCGCTGGCGCTTTCTTTCTGAATTTGCAGATTGCGCAACTGGCGCTGGAAGTGATCGGCCTTGGGGATCTCCAGTGCGACACCAGCGTAGCGCTTGATCAGTGCGTCCAGTGCTTCTGCCGGCAACAGCTCGGCCAGCCGTGTACGGTCCCGATGTTTGGGGATGTACTTGGGGCGGCCACCGTAGGCGCACGTCAGCCGGTAAGCATTTTCAAGGCCGACGCACTCGATCAGTGATTGCAGCGAATGGGGTAATAGAGTGACATCGATTGCAGTCAGATCTGGCAGTTCCATATGCGATTTCCTTTTGTCTTTGAAGCCTGCACGGTTGGTGTGCAGAGATTCTCAGCCACCCCTCCCAGTCATTCCTAGGCGCCAAGTGGCCCATGCTTTGTAGTTTCAGTAGCGCGTCTCTTGCAGGCAGAGGCGAGCTTTTACGTAGGAAGTTGATCCATGATTTCGCTGTAGGTCTTGATCTATCTCGATCGAGTTTTTGGTTGTGCTCCAAGGGTGTGCCCACCCATTTCATTCACAGGGATAGGCTTTACGCAGGCTTACCACGCCCAGATAGTGCTGAGGGTTGTCTACCGCGCCGGCGGGCAGTGCGCGCCAGTCCACGTCCACGCACAGCGCTTCGAGCGCCTGGCCGCCGCGATAGCCGATGACTTGCGGGCTGAATACCCGGCGGTAGCGCGCATGGGTGCTGGCGAACGCCTCCACCTGCTGCGCCTGTGCCAGGGTCAACCTGGCCAGGACCGGCAGTTCCGAGGGTTGGAGGACGAAGTGCAACTGGCCTGGCTGCGCCTGCAGCAAGCCGCTGCCACGCACTTGCTGCCACAGTTGCTGCCACTGGTTGTTACTGCTGGTGGCTTCGAGGCGTGCGCCGAGTTCGAGCAGCTGTTCGCGGGGCAGGGTGCTGGTGTCAATGGCGTGGGCGAAGGTGAGCGGGACAACTATCAGGGTGCAAAGCAGGAAGGGTCTTGTCATGGGTGCTCCAGGGCATGAGCCGGGCGTCCATGTTTTCAATCTTGAGCGGTGAAGCTCAGCAGGAAATGCATCGCACCTGGATTTGGCCATGTATCATGTGGCCGGCTCGTGACGAGCTTTTTTGTCCCCGATGTTCCAAGGAATTGCCGATGACACACATGCAGCGCTTCAAATATTCGATTCTCATCATCGCGGTGATGATGGGGGTGATGTTCGGCCTGAGCTATCTGCAGAAACAGGGCACGATCAGCGAGCAGACCTTCCAGTATTTGGCCATTGGTATCGCCGTGGTCGTCGTGGTGATCAACGGCATCATGCGGCGCAAGGTCAAGTCCTGAGACAGGCGAGCCGGCCGTCCTGGCCGGCCCGGGATTCAGCGCAAGGCGTTCTGTTCCAGCACGGCGCGGGCTGCGGGCTGGAGGCTGTAGCACTTGTCATCGCCCAGGCTGATGACGCCCTCGGTGCAGAGTCGCTTGAGCACTTCGCGCACACTGAGGAATGACAGCGGGATATCCAGTTGCTCCAACTGCGCATGCACCCCGCGCACGCCGATGCTGCGCCCGCTGCGATCGGCCGAATGCAGCGCATCGATGACCTTCAGGCGGATCAGGCTGGTGCGCAGACCGTAGGCGCGCAGCAGCTCGCGGATCTGTTCGTTGCCGATCCGTTCCTGTGCGCCAGCGCTGTCTTGCGGCGTTGCACGGTCAGCGGTGCGCTGGCGCTGCGGCTGCAGTTGCGGGTTGTACATGTGAATGCTCCTTTTCGTGGACTGTCCCGAAATCATGAGTACCTAACTACTAGGACGAATGAGCGCGGGAAAACTGCAGTTCTGGCTGAAAAAAAACTGCCACGTCCTCTTCAAGACGTTCTCGCGCAGCGCAATACGTAAAATTTTCATCCGGCCGCTCGTCTGATCGGGATGACCTCTCATTCCCCAGGAGTGCCCGTGATCACACTATCGCGTCCCTTGTCCTGCCTTGGCCTGGCCATCGTGCTCGCCACCGCTGCCGCCGGCGTGCAGGCGCGGGAAGTTGCCGGCGATGCTTCGGCGCAGATCCGTCGCACCAGCTTCGGTGTGCCGCACATCCTGGCCAGCGACGAGCGTGGCCTGGGTTATGGCATCGGCTACGCCTACGCCCAGGACAACCTGTGCCTGCTGGCTGGCGAAGTGCTTACGGTCAATGGTGAGCGGTCGAAGTATTTCGGTGTCGAAGGCAAGACGGTCGAGCAGCGCGACAACCTCGACAGTGACCTGTTCTTCACCTGGCTGAACGACAATGTGGCGGTCAACGGATTCCTCCAGGCGCAGTCGGCGTCAATTCGCGATCGTCTGGAGGGCTACGCTGCCGGCTACAACCGAGCGCTTGCCGAGCGCAAGGCCCAGGGGCTGCCGGTGGAATGCGGGGCGGGCGACTGGGTCAGGCCAATCACCAGCCTGGACCTGGTGAAGCTGACCCGCCGACTGCTGGCTGAAGGGGGCATCGGCCAGTTCGCCGAAGCGGTGGTCGCGGCGACGCCGCCGAGCCTTGCCATGCACAGGCCCAAGGCCGACTACAGCGTGGCCCTGGCGCGCCAGCGGGCGTTCGCCAGCGAGCGCGGCAGCAACGCCGTGGCCGTCGGTGCACAGCGTTCGGCCAATGGGCGCGGCTTGTTGCTTGCCAACCCGCACTTTCCTTGGGTGGGAGGCCTGCGGTTCTACCAGATGCAGTTGACCATTCCTGGGCAACTCGACGTCATGGGGGCGGCGCTGCCGGGGTTGCCCGTGATCAATATCGGCTTCAACCGCGACCTGGCCTGGACCCACACGGTCGACACCTCCAAGCACTTCACCCTCTACCGCCTGCAGCTCGATCCGAAGGATCCCACCCGCTACCTGCTTGATGGCCAGTCGCTGCCGCTCGAACAGCAGACCATCACTGTTGCGGTGAGAGGGGTAGATGGAACGCTCAGTCAGGTGCAGCGCCAGGTCCATGTCTCGAAGTTCGGACCTGTGGTGCAGTGGCCGGGGCGCCTGGACTGGGATAGCCACTATGCCTACAGCCTGCGCGATGCCAATCTCGATAATACGCGAGTGCTCGAGCAGTGGTACGGGATCAACCGCGCCAAGGACATCGATGGCCTCAAGGCCTCGGTGGCCAAGCTGCAGGGTATTCCCTGGGTCAATACCCTGGCAGTGGATGCCGGTGGCCGTGCGCTGTACCTGAATCAGTCTGTGGTGCCGTATGTCGACAAGGCCCTGCTTGCCCAGTGCAGCGACCCGTCGCTGGCGGGGCCGTTGGTGGTCCTGGATGGTTCGCGCAGCGCATGCCAGTGGAAGATCGACGCCGATGCCGCACAACCTGGAATCTTTCCGGCGCGCCTGCAACCAAGCCTTGAACGCGGGGACTTCGTGCAGAACTCCAACGACTCGGCCTGGCAGGTCAACCCGGCCCAGCCACTGACCGGCTTCTCGCCGCTGGTCAGCCGTGAAGACCAGCCCTTGGGCATGCGCACCCGCTTTGCCTTGCAGCGCCTGCAAGGCCGCGACAAGCTCGGGGTGCCGGAGTTGCAGCGAATGGTGATGGGCGACGAGGTGTATCTGGCCAGTCAGGTGCTGCCAGAGCTGCTGGACTGGTGCAAAGGTGCCGAAAGCGAGCTGCAGACGCTGTGCGCGAGCCTCAAGGCCTGGGACGGCAAGGCCGGCACTGATAGCGGCATGGGGCTTGTGCATTTTGCCAATATCATGGAAGCACTGAGCGACCAGCCACACATCTGGCGTGTGGCGTTCGATCCGGCCGATCCGCAGCACACGCCGCGCGGTCTTGCGGTAGAGCAAGCGGCAGTGCGCAAGCTGCTCCGCGAGGCGGCGCTGGCTTCGTTGGCGCAGGTTCAGGAAGGCGGCATGGTGCAAGAACAGCAGTGGGGGCAGGTCCAGCAGGCGCTGGACGGCACGCCGGTGCCTGGTGGCCCGCAGGAGCTGGGGATCTATAACGCCATGGTCAGTGTGCCCCATGGGGCAGGGAAGCGTCTGGTGGTCAGCGGTACCAGCTACCTGCAACTGGTCAGCTTCACCGAACAGGGGCCTCAGGCTCAGGGGCTGCTGGCGTTTTCACTGTCGAGCGAGTCGGCCTCGGTGCATGCCTTCGACCAGACGCGTGCCTTTGCTGCCGGGCAATTGGCGCCGTTTCCGTTTACCGAGGCGCAGATCACGTCCGATCCTCAGTATCGCCAGTATGTCGTGCGCGAACGGGATGAGCAGGCGTTGGTCAGCACGGGAAAATAGGCGGAATCAGTGGCCCTGCGGTGGCGCAAACCACCTCAGGGCCGCTGCACATCAGGAAAATTCGAATGGCGCCAGGTGCATGCCCTGGTCGTCCACCTGCAGCGCCCAGCCTCGGCGATCCCAGTCTCCCAGTACGATGCGTCGCGCCGGCTGGCCTTCGACCACCAGCTTGTGCAGGGCAGGGCGGTGGGTATGGCCGTGGATCAGCGTACGCACATTGTGCTCGCTCATCACCTTGGGCACTTCGTCGGGGGTGACATCGACGATTTCGGTGTTCTTCATCCGCGTCTGCGCCTGGCTTTCACTGCGCAGCTTGCGTGCCAGCTTCTGGCGCGTGGACAGCGGCAAGTGACGCAGGATCCAGAGGCTCAGCGGGTTGCGCAGGTAGCGGCGCAGCTTCATGTAGGCGACGTCGCGGGTGCACAAGGTGTCGCCATGCATCAGCAGTACCGGCTCACCGCCCAGCTCAACCACGCTGGGGTCGGCCAGCAGGGTGCAGCCAGCGGCCTTGCAGAAGTCCTGCCCGATGAGAAAGTCGCGATTGCCGTGCATCAGGTAGATGGCTGTGCCGCTGTCTGACAGCGTGCGCAGTGCCTGGCAGATCGATTGCTGGAAGGGCGTCATGGCATCGTCGCCGATCCAGGCTTCGAAGAAGTCGCCAAGGATGTACAGCGCCTTGGCGTGCCGCGCCCGCCCATCGAGCAGATCTAGAAACGCCCGGGTAATGTCCGGGCGTTCTTCTTGCAGGTGCAGATCGGAGATCAGCAGGATCACTCAATGATCTCGGCTTTCTCGATGATCACGTCGTCCTTCGGCACGTCCTGGTGGCCAGCCTTGGAACCGGTGGCGACTTTCTCGATGGCATCGACCACTTCACGGCCTTCGGTCACTTCGCCGAATACCGCGTAGCCCCAGCCCTGCACGTTCTTGCCGCTGTGGTTGAGGAAGTCGTTGTCGGAAGCGTTGATGAAGAACTGCGCCGAGGCCGAGTGCGGCTCCATGGTGCGGGCCATGGCGATGCTGTACTTGGTGTTCTTCAGGCCGTTGTCGGCTTCGTTTTCGATGCTGGCGCGGGTTTTCTTCTGGTTCATGCCAGGCTCGAAGCCGCCGCCCTGGATCATGAAACCCTTGATCACACGGTGGAAGACGGTGCCGTCGAAGTGGCCGTCCTTGACGTACTGAACGAAGTTCTCGACGGTTTTCGGGGCTTTTTCGGCGTTCAGTTGCAGAACGATGTCGCCGTGGTTGGTGCTCAGTTTGACTTTGGACATGCTGAAATTCGCTCTTTCAAGGCATTCGAGAATAGGGTGCACAGGTCGCGTACTGTACCTGACGCAGGATCTGGCGGCGGCGACACAAGGCGCGCGGCGGCCATTTTGCCAGCTGGCGACAAAACGCTGCGAGAAATCGCGCCAGTTTGTCGGTGCCCGGCTGTCAGCAGCTTGACTGCTTCGGCTATGATAGGCCCTTTGATTCAATCGGCCTACCCGGACCGGACATCTGCATTCAAGGATCCTATGAGCAAGCCCACCGACAACGCGACCAACGCCGCTGCCAAAGGCGCCCCCGCCGTCCCTGCGAACTTCCTGCGACCGATCGTCCAGGCTGACCTGGACTCGGGCAAGCACAGCAGTATCGTCACCCGCTTCCCGCCGGAACCGAACGGTTATCTGCACATCGGCCACGCCAAGTCGATCTGCGTCAACTTCGGTCTGGCCCAGGAGTTCGGTGGCGCCTGCCACTTGCGTTTCGACGACACCAACCCGGCCAAGGAGGACCAGGAGTACATCGACGCCATCCAGCGTGATGTCAAGTGGCTGGGCTTCGAGTGGACAGGTCCGGTGCGCTTCGCTTCCGACTATTTCGACCAGTTGCACGACTGGGCGGTCGAGCTGATCAAGCGCGGCAAGGCCTACGTGTGCGACCTCACCCCCGAGCAGGCCAAGGAGTATCGCGGCACCCTGACCCAGCCCGGAAAGAACAGCCCGTTCCGCGAGCGCAGCGTCGAGGAGAACCTCGACCTGTTCGCACGCATGAAGGCCGGCGAGTTCAAGGACGGCGAGCGTGTGCTGCGTGCCAAAATCGACATGGCCTCGCCGAACATGAACCTGCGCGACCCGATTCTTTACCGCATCCGCCATGCCCACCACCACCAGACCGGTGACAAGTGGTGCATCTACCCCAACTACGACTTCACCCACGGCCAGTCGGACGCCATCGAGGGCATCACCCACTCGATCTGCACCCTGGAGTTCGAAGGCCATCGTCCGCTGTACGACTGGTTCCTCGACAACCTGCCGGTACCGGCGCATCCACGCCAGTACGAGTTCAGCCGCCTGAACCTGAACTACACCATCACCTCCAAGCGCAAGCTCAAGCAACTGGTGGACGAGCAGCACGTCGAGGGCTGGGACGATCCGCGCATGTCCACGCTCTCGGGCTACCGCCGTCGTGGCTACACCCCGGCCTCGATCCGCAACTTCTGCGACATGGTCGGCACCAACCGCTCCGATGGCGTGGTCGACATGTCGATGCTCGAGTTCAGCATCCGTGACGACCTCGACCGCACCGCGCCGCGCGCCATGTGCGTACTGCGTCCGCTGAAGGTGGTGATCACCAACTACCCTGAAGACCAGGTCGAGCAACTCGAATTGCCGCGCCACCCGAAGGAAGACATGGGCGTGCGCGTCCTGCCGTTCGCCCGTGAGCTGTACATCGACCGTGATGACTTCATGGAAGAGCCGCCCAAGGGGTACAAGCGCCTGGAGCCAGCCGGCGAGGTGCGCCTGCGCGGCAGCTACGTGATTCGTGCCGACGAGGCGATCAAGGATGCCGAGGGCAATATCGTCGAGTTGCGCTGCTCGTACGATCCGGACACCCTGGGTAAGAACCCCGAGGGCCGCAAGGTCAAGGGCGTGATCCACTGGGTGCCGGCCGCCGCCAGCGTCGAGTGCGAGGTGCGCCTGTACGACCGCCTGTTCCGCTCGCCCAACCCGGAGAAGACCGATGAGGGCGGCAGCTTCCTTGAAAACATCAATCCGCAATCGCTGCAGGTGCTGACGGGTTGTCGTGCCGAGCCTTCGCTGGGCCAGGCCCAGCCAGAAGATCGCTTCCAGTTCGAGCGCGAAGGCTACTTCTGCGCCGACCTGAAAGACAGCCAGCCGGGTCGCCCGGTGTTCAACCGCACCGTGACCCTGCGCGATTCGTGGGGCAGCTAAGGAATCCTCGTGCTTAACATCTACAACACCCTGAGCAAGACCAAGGAAGTTTTCAAACCCCTGGATGGCAACAAGGTGCGCATGTACGTCTGCGGCATGACCGTGTACGACTACTGCCACCTGGGCCATGGTCGCAGCATGGTGGCGTTCGACCTGATTACCCGTTGGCTGCGCAAGAGCGGCTATGAGCTCACGTACGTACGCAACATCACCGACATCGACGACAAGATCATCAACCGCGCCAACGAAAACGGCGAGCGCTTCGATGAGCTGACTGCGCGCATGATCGATGCCATGCACGAGGATGAGCGGCGCCTGAACATCCTCAAGCCGGACCTGGAGCCGCGTGCCACCGATCACATTCCTGGCATGCACGCGATGATCCAGACCCTGATCGACAAGGGCTATGCCTACGCACCGGGCAATGGCGACGTGTACTACCGCGTCGGCAAGTTCGTCGGCTACGGCAAGCTGTCGCGACGCAAGATCGAAGACTTGCGTATCGGCGCGCGGATCGAGGTCGACGAGGCCAAGCAGGATCCGCTGGACTTCGTCCTGTGGAAGGGCGCCAAGCCGGGCGAGCCGAGCTGGGATTCGCCCTGGGGCCCGGGCCGTCCGGGCTGGCACATCGAGTGCTCGGTGATGTCCACCTGCTGCCTGGGCGAGAGCTTCGACATCCACGGTGGTGGCAGCGATCTCGAGTTCCCGCACCACGAGAACGAGATCGCCCAGAGCGAGGCGGCCACCGGCAAGCCTTATGCGGCGGCCTGGATGCACTGCGGCATGATTCGCATCAATGGCGAGAAGATGTCGAAGTCGCTGAACAACTTCTTCACCATTCGCGACGTGCTCGAGAAGTACCACCCGGAGGTGGTGCGTTATCTGCTGGTGGCGAGCCACTACCGCAGCGCCATCAATTACTCCGAAGACAGCTTGCGCGATGCCAAGGGCGCCTTGGAGCGTTTCTATCACGCACTGCGTGGCCTGCCGCGCGTAGCCGCCAAGGGTGGCGAGGCGTTCGTCGAGCGGTTCAGCGTGGCGATGAACGATGACTTCGGCACCCCTGAAGCCTGCGCCGTGCTGTTCGACCTGGTGCGAGAGATCAACCGCCTGCGCGACAGCGACGCTGATGCAGCGGCAGGGCTTGCCGGTCGCCTGCGTGAGCTGGGTGATGTGCTGGGTGTGCTGCAACTGGATGCCGACGACTTTTTGCGTGCCGGTGCCGAAGGCCGTGTCGATGCTGCCGAGGTCGAAGCCTTGATCCAGGCGCGTCTGCAGGCGCGTGCGGACAAGAACTGGGCGGAGTCCGATCGCATTCGCGATCAACTGACTGCCATGGGTGTGGTGCTGGAAGACAGCAAAGGCACCACCACCTGGCGTCTGGCTGACTGATACAGCTCGAGGGCTGCCCTGCAGCCCTATCGCGGGACACGTCGGGGCGCCGAACCGCCGCTCCGACTTGTCCCGCGATGCTTTTCAGGCGGTCGAGCAGTGCAGTACCAACTTCGCCCCGCCTAGCTCGCTACTGCCCACTTCCAGTCTGAACCCGTGCAGGTCGACGATCGCTGCGACGATCGACAACCCCAGCCCGAACCCTGGGTGACGATGGCCTTCCTCGCTGCGATAGAAGCGCTTGAGCACCGCCGCCCGCTCCTGTTCCGGAATCCCTGGCCCGCTGTCCTCGATGGCGATATGCACGCCATCGTCGTCCTGCCGTGCCTGGATCCGTACCTGCCCACCCTCTGGGGTGAACTTGATGGCATTGCCGACTAGGTTGGCCAAGGCCTCGAACAGCAGCTCCCGGTCGCCGTGCAGCGCGGGCAGTTGCGCAGGCTGCTCCAATTGCAGTCGAATGCTGCCATCCTCTGCAAGCGGCAGGTAGAAGTCGTGCAGCTCCACCAGCAAATTGTGCGGATCAAGCTCGACGAACCCTGCGCGGCGCTGGCGGTCTTCCAGCTCGCTGATGCGCAGCAGGCCGCGGAAGCGTGCCATCAGGGTGTCGGTCTCGCTGATGGCTTGATCCAGCGCTTCGGCTTCCGGCGAGTTCGCTCCGCTCTGCTGGCGAATGCGGTAGAGCTGGGCGCGCAGGCGGGTCAGCGGTGTACGCAGGTCGTGGGCAATGTTGTCGCAGACACCCTTGACCTCGTGCATCAGCCGTTCGATGCGGTCGAGCATGGCGTTGACGATCGCGGCCAGCATGTCCAGCTCGTCACGCCGTGCCGACAGCGGCAAGCGGTGGGTGAGGTCGCCGGCGACGATCAGCTCGGCGCTGGCTTGTACCGCGCGGATACGCTTGAGCGGGCGCCTGCGTAGCAGGTACCAGCCGGCGAAACCGGGAATCAGCGTCAGTGAAATCCCCCAGAGCAGCGCGTGCAGAATGATCCGGGTCACCACGAACAGCGAGCCGTTGTCGCGCACCAGCACCAGCCAGCGGCCATCGGAGATGCGGATCGCCACGGCATCGCAGCTGTCGCGCGGCAAGTGCGGATCGTCGGCATCCAGGCAACGCTTGAGTTCGTGAACCTTGCCATCCAGGCCCAACTCCGCCGGGATCGAGCGGATACGACCGCCGATGGGGTTGAGTTGCGGGTCGAACAGGCCGTAGGCGTCGAAGCTGCGTTCTTCGAAGGCCTGGCTGGCGATCAGTGCATCGTCCAGCTGCTTGCCGGTCATGTGCGCGAAGAGGTGCTGGCGTTGCAGCATGGAGTGGCGGGTCAGCTTGTTCAGATAGCTGGTGACCTCGAAGTACAGCACCCCCATGAGGATGCTGCTCCAGGCCACGAACAGGAAGCTGTACAGCGCCAGCAGGCGGCTGGTCGAGGAGCTCCAGCCTTTAGACGGGTTCAGCAATGGCATAACCGGAGCCCCGTACGGTTCGGATCAGCGGTGTCTGGCCGGGTGGATCGATCTTCTTGCGCAGACGACCGATGTGGACGTCGATCAGGTTGGTGCCTGGATCGAAGTGATAGCCCCAGACTTCCTCGAAGATCATCATGCGAGTGATGACCTGCCCGGAGTGGCGCATCAGGAATTCGAGCAGTTTGTATTCGGTTGGCAGCAGGTTCAGGCTGCTCTCGCCGCGTCGGGCTTCATGGCTGATCAGGTCCAGCTCCAGGTCGGCGACCTGCAGGCGGGTCTGGGTCATGGGCACGCTGTTGCGCCGCAGCAGCACTTCGACACGGGCCGCCATTTCGTCAGAGGCGAAAGGTTTGGTCAGGTAGTCGTCGCCGCCGGCACGCAGGCCGCGCACGCGTTCGTCGACATCGGACAGGGCGCTGATCATCAGGATTGGCGTGGCGATCTTCAGGCTGCGCAGGGTGGTGACGATGGTCAGGCCATCGACTTCCGGGAGCATCCGGTCCACGGTGATCAGGTCATAGCCGCCGGCAATAGCCTTGGCCAGGCCTTCGCGGCCATTGTCTGCCCAGTCGACTTCCAGCCCGTGGCTGGAAAGTTCGGCGACGATTTCCTGGGCGGTGACGGCGTCGTCTTCGATGGTCAGTACGCGGGGCATGCTAGTACCTGGGCGGCGATTGGATGACTGATTGTGCCAAAGAATAGACAAACGGCGATTTAAGAAAAATTCATCTATCGGGGGCATGGTGCCAGTATCGGCTTTTCCCGCACAGAGACTGGCCCTGACAGCAATGAAAACGGGGCGTGCCATCACTGACACGCCCCGTTTTCATTGCAAGGCGACGCCTCAGGCGACCTTGATGATCCAGCCCGCCGGCGCTTCGACGTCACCGCTCTGGATGCCGGTCAGCTCGTTGTAGAGCTTCTGGGTGACCGGGCCGACCTTTTCCAGGTCGTGGAACACGTGCAGTTTGCCGTTGTACTCGATACCACCGATCGGGGTGATCACTGCGGCCGTACCGCAAGCGCCCGCTTCGATGAAGCGATCGAGCTTGCTGATTTCGACATCGCCTTCGATCACGGTCAGGCCCAGGCGCGATTGCGCCAGTTCCATCAGCGACAGGCGAGTGATACCTGGCAGTACCGAGGCCGATTTCGGCGTGACGAACTCGTTGTTGGCGGTAATACCGAAGAAGTTGGCCGAACCGACCTCCTCGATCTTGGTGTGGGTCAGCGGATCCAGGTAGATGGCGTCGGCGAAGTTGGCTTTCTTCGCTTCGGAACCCGGTTGCAGGCTGGCGGCGTAGTTGCCCCCGACCTTGGCTGCGCCGGTGCCCTGTGGGGCGGCACGGTCGAAGCTGGAGATCTGGAAGTTGTGCGGCTTCATGCCGCCTTTGAAGTACGAGCCCACCGGGATGGCGAATACCGAGAAGATGAACTCCGGCGCGGTACGCACGCCAATGTTGTCACCGGTGCCGATCACGAACGGACGCAGGTACAGGGCACCCTTGCCGTGCGGCGGAACGAACTTCTCGTTGGCCTTGACCACCTGCTTGCACGCCTCGATGAACACATCGGTCGGCACGTGCGGCATCAGCAGGCGGGCGCAGCTGCGCTGCATGCGGGCGGCGTTCTGGTCCGGGCGGAACAGGTTGATCGAGCCATCCTTGCAGCGGTAGGCCTTCAGGCCCTCGAAGCATTGCTGGCCGTAGTGCAGGGCAGTCGAGCCTTCGCTGATGTGCAGCACGTTGTCGTCGGTCAGGGTGCCTTTGTCCCACTCGCCGTTGCGCCACACGGACAGGTAGCGCTTGTCGGTCTTGATGTAGTCGAAGCCCAGCTTGTCCCAGTTGATCTCGTTGCTCATGACACCCTCTATTGTCTTGCAGAGGCCCGATCGCTCGGGCTGCTTTTAAATGCGCACCTCGCCACGATAATACATCCGCAGAGGATGGGGAACGGCCAGTCATGAATTGCCCTGGATGCTTCGTCGTTCAGCCCAGGTCGAGGCATCCATCAAGGTGCAGGCATTCAAGGAATACGCTGTCGTGGGAGGCGACCAGCAGGGCGCCAGAGAACTGCTCCAGCATGGTTTCCAGTGCCTGCAGCGAAGGCAGGTCCAGGTGGTTGTTGGGTTCGTCGAGCAGCAACAGGTCCACCGGTTGTTCGCGGTACAGCACTGCAGCCATCGCACCCTTGATGCGCTCCCCGCCACTGAGCAGTGTGCTGGGCAGCTCTATTCGGGCGGCGTCCAGGCCCAGTTGGGCAAGACGGGTTCGCATCTGTGCCTGTGAAAGGGCAGCGTTGCCCTGGCGCAGGTGCTCGAGCAGCGACAGCCCAGGCGTCAACTGACTGCAATGCTGGTCGAGCAGGGCAACGTCGCCGCTGATTTGCAGGGTGCCTGCTGTGGCCTGTAGCTCTCCGGCCAGCAGCCGCAATAACGTGGACTTTCCGCTGCCATTGGCCCCAAGCAGCCCCAGGCGCTCACCAAGTGACAGGCTCAGGCTCAGCGGGGTAGCTGTGCCCCGTGGCAGGCACAGCGCGTCTAGTCGCAGTACTCCGCGCCCGCGATGACGTGCGGGTGTCGGCGCGTGCAGGGTGATCGCCGTGTGTCGCTCGACCTGTCGCGCAGCCTCCCGGACCTGTTCGTGCAGCGCTTGATGTGTAGCCTGCTGGTCGCGCCGTTGCTTGCCGGCGCTCACCTGGCTACGTTGCTGCTGGCGATCAATGAGGATCTTCGCCTGGTTGGCATGCTTGGCTTGATGCCCCACTTGCGCCTGATGCCGCACGAGATTTTCGTGCTGGCGTTGCAGTTCGCGGGCCTGGCGTTGCTGTTGCTGCTTGGCACGCGCAAGCGCCTGCTCGGCCCGGGCTTGGGCGTGCATTTTCTGCTCGGCGTAGAACGCGTAGTTGCCGCCGAATGCCTGCAGCCCGAGCGATGAAAGCTCCACGATACGTTCCATGGAGGCCAGTAGTGTGCGGTCATGGCTGATCACCAGCAGGCCTTTGTCCCAAGCTTGGATCATTTCCAGGAGATTGGCGCGAGCGCAGCGGTCCAGGTGGTTGCTGGGCTCGTCAAGGATCAGGAAGTCGGCATCACTGGCCCACGCACCGAGCAGGGCGATGCCCATTGCCTGGCCGCCGCTGAGCGTGGCTGGGGCTTGCTGCAGGTCGACGCTGGCAAAGCCTTGTCGGTCGAGCAATGCCCGAAAGCGCTCGCGAACATCCCAGCGATCCGCGACCAGGTCGAAGTCGTTGGGGGCGGTGCTGCCTGCTTCAATGCGCTCGAGGGCCTGGACTACCGGGGCGACCTGGGCCAACTCGGCAACCGTCGCGCTGCGGTGGATGCTCTGCTGGTCCAGATGGTGGACGCGGCCGATGCGTCGACAGCGCCCTGAAGTGGGCGCGCGCAGGCCGGCAAGGATATGCCCCAGCAGGCTCTTGCCCACGCCATTGCGTCCGACCAACCCGGTACGCCGCTGGTCGAAGGATTCATTGAGTTCGGAAAACAGCAACCTGCCATCGGGCAAGGCCAGGGAGACGCTCTCGAGCGTCAGGATCGACGTATTCGTCATGGGTAACTCCACGCATGCCACAACATCCCCACCTGTAAGCAGGGGCTGAAGATTGGCCGTCGAAGGGGACGGCGGCATTAGTGGCGCATTGGACGAACACCTCGTGAATGAGTAGCGGTGCCAAGGGTAATGGTCAGGAGAGCCCAGGTAAAGGGCTCAACCCGGATCGCTGCTCTGCGTGCTGTTCAGTGGTCCCCAATCTGCTGACAAAACCGCAGCAAATTGCCGAACGGATCACGGATCTACATCGGAACAATATTTCGTCTGATTGGTAAGCAAGTGGATTCCTGTGGCGGCCAGAAATATAGGCCATAGAAATCCTGGGATGCCCAGCAATGTTACATGTCCGAGAAAGAAAAGGCTTGCAATGGAGCATGACATTAGAACGATGCCCGTCCACTTGCGCCTGTTTGGACGACGAAGGGTTCTGTCTGTGAGGAACGCAATCAGTGACAAGAAGGCGATGCTGATCAGATCGTTCATCATGCTGCTCGGCTGTTGATGATCAGGCTCTTGATGGTGCGCTGGGGTCCTATGCCGCCTTGGACTTGGGCTTGAATACTGACGATTCTGTCGCGGGAATGGAATGTAGGGATGCGGCTGGTGACATAGGAGCCGACCAGGCCCCCTACTACAAAGCCGCCTATTGGCGTAATGGTTCCGATGGGGTGCTGACCGCGCTTCCGAACAAAGCGCCGGCGCTGTTGCGCTGCTCGTTCAGCAGGTCAGCCTGGCTTCGAGAAATGGGGGAGGAGATAGCTACGCGCAGCCAGCATGGTCTGTCATTTGCCTGCATGCGATCGTAGACCTCGAGGATGAGGTCGATAACGCGATAGTTGTCTTGACGGGCTGCAGTTAAGCAAAGCTGGTTCAAGCGACTTCGATCTGAGGGTTGGACGGTCACTTCATTGATTTGGAACGTGATCCCGTGATGATCGACGACGTGATATGTACTTGTAGCCTGCAAGCGAAGTCCCTTACTGGTGCCGAACCTGTTTCAGATGCGCGCACAATGCAGAACTTTCGCTGCTGAGCCTATTCAGGGGTGTCTAAACAGTGTGTGGGAGATTTCAGCAATGTTATTCATCCCCAATCTGCTGACAAAACCGCAGCAAATTGCCGAACGGATCACGGATCTGCATTTGCAGCCCCCAGTCCACCCGCTCGGCTTCGGGGCGTGAATAACCGTACTTTTTGGCCTGCAGTTCGCTTTCGAGCGCCTTCAGATCCTCGACCCGGGCAAACACGGTAGAGCCCGGCGTGGCGTCGCCATAGTGCTCGGACAGGTGCAGGATCAGCCCGTCGCGGTGTATTTGCGCGTACAGCGGCAGGTCGGGGGCGAAGCGGTGTTCCCAGTCGAGGCTGAAGCCCAGGAAATCGAGGTAGAACTCCTTGGCCTTGTCGACCGAGAAGATGCGCAGCACGGGAATGGCGGGGGCGAATTGCATGGGGGCATCCTTACCGGGTGAGAGATCGCCACTCTAGCGCATCGCGGTCGGCCGTGGCGATTGGCTCACAGCCCCACGCTGGCGCGTACCATAGCATAGGCCTGGCGTACCAGGGGGTTGACCGTGTTGGCCCGCACCCACAGGTGATAGGTGACGTCAGGCAACGGCGGCAGGCCATCACTCTGGCCGAGCACACGCATGTCCGGGCCGACCATTTCCTGGCTGCGCGCGGTGATGCCCAAGCCTGCGCGTACCGCAGCCTTGATGCCGATCAGGTTGGACGCCAGGTAGGCCTGGCGCCACGGGATGCCGGCCTGTTCCAGGGCGTCCAGGGCCAGTCGGCGATACAGGCTCGGTTCGTCCACCAGCACTAGCGGCAGCGGTTCGCCGGGGATGTGCTGGTACTGCGCTGCACAGATCCACCACACCGGCGAGGTACGCAAGGCGAAACCCTCGACGCCGGGGGCGTTGACGGTGGAAATGACCATGTCGACCTTGCCACGCTGCAGGTCGTCCATCAGGAATGGGCTACGGCCGACGTCTATCTCCAGGCGCAGGTTCGGCGCCGAACGGGCGATATGGCCGAGCAGCGGTGGCAGGATGGTGTCGGCGATGTCGTGCGGCGAACCGATCCGCAGCACGCCGCTCAGGCCGTCCTGGCGCAGGCCGGCGAGGGCTTCGTCGTTGAGTGCGAGCATCTGCCGGGCATGGCGCAGCAGCTGCCGGCCGGCGTCGGTGAGGGCTTTGTGCCGGCCCTGCTTGCGCAACAGCGCCACGCCCACCTGCTGTTCCAGGCGTTGCATGTGTTGAGTGACCGAGGCCTGGGTGCGGGCCAGGTGACGACCCGCTTCGGCGAAGCTTGTGTGATCGACGATGGCGACGAAGGTGCGCAGCAAATCGAGGTCCAGGGCGGGTGTGGTCATGGGTGGGCCTGCGGTTGGAATGGGGGCGGATCGCCTGTTTTTACATTACTGTCGATCAATAAACGATAAAGAAACATTATGTTTTGTTGGCCTGGATTTGCAATGTCTGGGTGCAATCCCCTTTGTTTTCGCTGCTTATGCCAAATAAAGCTGCTGATCACTCGATCCAAGTTATAACGATAGGCAATATTTGCATTTCCCCTGATCCTGCCAAGTTTCTAGGATGCGCCCTCACTGGCCGGGTGTTCCGGCTGCCGGGATCAGGAGCCCACCATGTCGCTGTCCACCGTTGCCCGTCGCGGCCTGTTTGCCGCGTTGCTCGCCACCACCGGCCTGGCCGCCAGCGGCCTTGCCCAGGCCGATGCCACCCTGGACAAGATCCAGCAGCGCCACAAGCTGGCGGTGGGTGTGGTGCTTTCCGGTGGCCCCTTCGGGGCCATCGACCCGAATACCCGCGAGCCAATCGGTTTCAGCGTCGACCTGGCTCGCGACCTGGCACGCCAGTTGGGCGTCGAGGTCGATCTGGTCGCCGTACAGCCGGCCAACCGCGTGCAGTTCCTGCAACAGGGCAAGGTCGATCTGCTGATTGCCAACATGGAATGGACACCTGAGCGCGACAAGCTGCTGGGCCACGTGCCCACGCCGTTCTACCGGGTCGGCGGCACCGCCGCGCTGGCCAAGGACAGCCCGGTCAAGACCTGGGCCGACCTCAAGGGCCAGCCGGTGTGCACCTCCCAGGGCAGCAGCTACACCCAGGCGCTGATCGACCTGGGCGCCGACCTCAAGGCCTTCAAGACCTCCGCCGAATCCCTGCTGGCCCTGCGCGGCAACAACTGCGTGGCCGCGGTGCATGACGCCACGCTGATCAATCCGCTGTTGGCCAAGGGGGGAGAGTGGAGCGGCTATCGTGCCCTGGCCCCGGAACTGAACCCCGCGCCCTCGGTGATCTGGACCCGCCTGGGCGAAACCGATACCCAGCAGCGCCTGGACCCCTTCGTCAAGCAGTGGCACCGCAGTGGCTGGCTGATCGAGCGTGAGCAGGCCAACCACATCACCCCGGCCTCGCCGGCGCTGGTGGAGTTGCGTGCCAAGCTGCAGGGCGAAGGCGCCTGATGAGCGACAGCCTGCACTGGCTGGTGGGGCAGCTTGCCCATCTCGGCCTGAACTACGCCTTCCTGCTCGACGCCTATGCCAGCGGCAAGCTGCTCGACGGTGCGTTGACCACCCTCGGTCTGTGCCTGTTCAGCATCGTCGGCAGCCTGCTGGTGGGGGTGTTGTTGGCTGCCGCGGTCACGTCCGGGAAGCGCTGGCTGACCTGGCCGGCGCGGGCCTTCATCGAGGTGACGCGTAACACGCCGACCCTGGTGCAGCTGTATTGCGCTTTCCTGGTGCTGAACATGCTGATCAACCAGAGCCTGGGCAGTGCCAACCCCATGACCCCGTTCGCCTGGGTGGTGCTGGTGATCTCCCTGCACAAGGGCGCCTTTCACGCCGAAGCCCTGCGCGCCGGGATCGAAGCCGTGCCGGCGGTGACGCTCGAAGCGGCCAGCTCGCTGGCCTTCAGCCGTCGCCAGCAACTGCTGCAGGTGCAACTGCCGCTGGCCGTGCGTTTCGCCTTGCCGGCGCTGGTCAACAACTTGATCGACCTGGTGAAGATGACCGCGGTGGCCTCGGCCATCGCCGTCAACGACATTACCTATGCGTCGATCATGATCTGGACCCAGGGCGACAACGTCATCGAGTTGATGCTGCTGATCCTGGCCTTTTTCGGACTGCTCAGCTTTGCAGTCAACTGTATCGGTCGCGCCCTGGAAGCGCGCCTGAGGATGCCAGGTTATGGCCATTGAGCATTTCGCCACGCTCTGGCAGTGGTCGCCCACCCTGGGGGCAGGCCTGCTGCAGAATATCCAGATCAGCGTCGGCGCCATTGGCCTGGGCACGCTGCTGGGGCTGCTGGTGGGGATCCTGCTGCTGTCGCCGCTGCGCCCCCTGCGCGGCGTGGCGCGGTTGTGGGTGCAGGTGTTTCGCAATGCACCCTGGTTGGTGCTGATCTACTTTACCTCCTATGTATTCCCGTTCGATGTGCAGATCGCCGGTGCCTGGGTGGCCTTTCCCGACTGGCTCAAGGTCACCGTGGGCCTTGCGCTGCCAGCCAGCGCCAACGTAGCCGAGATCTTCCGGGGCGCGGTCGCCTCGATTCCGGCCACTCAGTGGGAGGCCGCGCGCTCGTTGGCCTTCAGCCGTGGCCAGATTTTCACCTCGATCATTCTGCCGCAGTGCCTGCGGCGCATGCTGGCGCCGTGGATGAACCTGTACGCGGTGGTGACCATGGGCACCGCGCTGGCTTCGCTGGTGGGCGTGCACGACCTGATCGACAGTGCGCAGATCGCTGCCAACACCGTCAACCGCAGCGGTTTCACGGTGCTGGTGTATTTCAGTGTGCTGGCGCTGTTCTTCTTCTACTGCTACCCGATTGCCCGCCTGACCCAACGCCTGGAGCGTCGCTATGCCTTCTGAACCTTTGATCCAGCTTCGCGATGTGCACCTGGCCTTTGGCGACAATCCGGTGCTGCGCGGTATCGACCTGGACGTGCAGGCCGGGCAGGCGGTGTCGATCATCGGCCCGTCCGGCTCAGGCAAATCGACCATCCTGCGCTGCATGACCGGGCTGTTGCGCCCGCAGCGCGGCAACATCCGCATAGGGGATACCGCAGTGGAGCAGTTGCAGGGCGAAGCCGGGCTGATCGCCCTGCGCAAGCAGGTCGGTTTCGTCTTTCAGCAGTACAACCTGTTTCCCCACCTGAGTGTGCTCGACAACCTGCTGATCGCCCCGACCAAGGTGCTCGGCCGCCCGCGCCAGGCTGTGCGCGACGAGGCCCTGGCGCTGCTCGACAAGGTTCGCCTGGGGCACAAGGCCACGGCGTTCCCGGGTGAGCTCTCCGGTGGCCAGCAGCAGCGCGTGGCGATTGCCCGCGCCCTGGCCATGCGGCCCAAGCTGATCCTGTTCGATGAAGTGACCTCGGCGCTCGACCCAGAGATGGTCGGTGAGGTGCTGGCGGTGATCCGCGAGTTGACCGAGGAGGGCATGACCTGCGTGCTGGTCACCCACGAGATGCGCTTTGCCGAAGAGATCAGCGACCAGGTGTATTTCACCGAGCATGGGCGCATCGTCGAGCACGGCAGTGCCGAGCAGGTGTTCCGTGCCCCGACCCATGCACGTACCCAGGCCTTCCTCCAGCACGCGCTGGGCGAGGGCAGCCAGCGTCCGAGCCGTCCGGCGCCCGATGTATTGACCAACCTGGGGCGCTACAGCCTCAGCGTGTGATTTCAGCCTCCAGCCAAGAGAGACCGACAATGTCCCGTGATTCCGTGATCCAGCCGTTCCTTGCGCAAGTGCGTGCCATCCATGCGTGCGGCGTCGACCGTGCAGCCCTGCAGCAGATCGTCAAGCTGCTCGAGGGCCTGGCCGAGCGCCGCGAATTGTTCAACTTCGAGCGCTTTCCGGCCCCGGATGCCGCGACCGGCGAAACCCAGTTTCGCTATCGCCTGAACGACGACGGCGAGTCGCCGACCCTGTACGTCAATTCGCTGTTGCCAGGCAAGGCGACCCTGCCGCACAACCACGAGACCTGGGCGATCATCGTCGCCGTCGAGGGCCAGGAGCTCAACCGCGTGTACCGCCGCGAGGACGACGGCAGCGATCCGGCCCGTGCCACCCTGGCGCTGGAGCGCGAGATCGTGGTGCAGCCTGGAACCTCGGTGGCCTTCCTGGGCGAGGACCTGCATGGCATCCGCGTCGAGGGCGACAGCCCGACGCTGCACTTCCACCTCTATGGCCGCCCGCTGGAGTCTCTGGAGCACCGCTACGGCGTCAAGGATGACGGTAGCGTGGTGAACTACAACAAATCACAGATGGCGCCTTCGATCGAGGCTTACGGGCTTTGAGATGGGTGTCGCGCTTTTCGCGGGCAAGCCCGTAAGGCACCTGTAGGAGCGGGCTTGCCCGCGAAAGGAACGACACGATCTCCCAGCGCTGCTCCCCACCAACGACCACGGACTGCGTCCCATGATCCCCAGCATCACCCCCGAGCTTCTGCACACCTGGCTGTTCGACGGCCAGGAAATTGCCCTGTTCGACCTGCGCGAGCACGGTCAATACGGCGAGGCCCACCTGTTCTACGCCGTCAATCTGCCCTACAGCCGCCTTGAGCTCGAAGCGCCGCGCCTGGCGCCCAATCCTGCGGTGCGTGTGGTGGTCTACGATGAGACCGGCGGTGCGTTGGCCCAACGCGGAGCCGAGCGTCTGCAAGCGTTGGGCTATACCGCCGTGCATTGCCTGGAGGGCGGCAGCCTGGGCTGGCAGCGCGCCGGTTTCGAGCTGTTCGCCGGTGTGCACCTGCCTTCGAAGGCCTTCGGCGAGCTGGTCGAGCATGCCTGCCACACCCCGCGCATCAGTGCCCAGGAGCTGGCTGAGTGGCAGCGCCAGGGCAAGCCGTTGGTGCTGCTCGATGGTCGCCCGCTGGAGGAGTTCGCCAAGATGAGCATCCCCGGCGCCACCTGCTGCCCGAATGGCGAGCTGGGCTATCGCCTGGAAGACCTGGTGAGCGACCCGCACACCCCGGTGGTGATCAACTGCGCCGGTCGCACCCGCAGCATCATCGGTGCGCAGACGCTGATCAACCTGGGTATAGACAACCCGGTCTATGCCTTGGAGAACGGCACCCAAGGCTGGTACCTGGTGGACCTGCCGCTGGATCACGGTAGCGAGCGTGGGTACTCCGAGCACAGCGGCGCCGCGCTGACCAGGCAACGTGCGCGGGCGCGGCAACTGGCCCAGCAGGCGGGGGTCGCCTGGGTGGATGCAGAGCAGGTCCGACAGTGGGCCGCCGACGCCGGGCGAAGCCTGTTTCTCTGCGACGTGCGCACCCCCGAAGAGTTCGCCGCCGGCAGCCTGCCGGGCGCACAGCATTGCCCAGGTGGCCAGCTGATCCAGGGCACCGACCTGTATATCGGTGTGCGCAAGGCCCGTGTGGTGCTGTTCGACACGGATGGCGTGCGCGCGCCAGTGGTCGCCAGTTGGCTGCGCCAGATGGGCCACGAGGCCCATGTGCTCGAAGGGGGCCTGGACAGCGGCCTGGCTCTGGACGTGACTGCACCATTGCCGGTGACCCTCGCAGAAGCCCGCGTCGATGAGCTTGCAGACGCGTTGCTGATCGACCTGCGCTCCAGCACCGCCTACCGCAAGCGCCACCTGCAAGGCGCCCGGTGGTCGATCCGTCCGCAGCTGGCGCAGCAGGTGGGCGGGGCTGGGCAGCGCCTGGTGTTCATCGCCGACGATCCGCGCGTGGCGCAGTTGGCGCTCGCCGAGCTGACACCTGCTCAGCAACAGGCCGCACGCCTGTTCCCCCGTGCATCGCTGAACGACTGGCCGCAGGTGGAGAATGACCTGTCGTTGCCGGATGCAGCCTGTATCGACTTCCTGTTCTTCGTCCATGACCGGCACAGCGGCAACAAGGACGCGGCTCGACAGTACCTGGCCTGGGAAACCGGCCTGATCGCCCAGATGAACGAGGCCGAAACCGCAAGCTTCAGTCCGTTGACCCCTGTCGACCCGGTGGCCACGCGCCTGGTGCACGGTGGTCGGGGCGAGCCGGGTACAGGTGCGCATGGGGTCAATCCGCCTGTGAGCCGCCTGAGCACGGTGCTGTTCGACAGCGTCGCCGACATGCGCCAGGCCCGCAGCCGCCGCGACCAGGAGCGTGTGCTCAGCTACGGAGCCCGTGGCAACCCCACGGCCTTTGCCCTGGAAGACCTGGTCAGCGAGCTGGAAGGGGGGTATCGCACCCGCCTGTACGCCACCGGCCTGCAGGCAATCGCCCAGACGTTCCTGGCCTACTTGCGTCCGGGAGATCATCTGCTGGTCAGCGATGGTGTCTACGATCCGGTGCGGCGCCTGGCGCGTGAGCTGCTCGAACCCTTCGGCGTGCAGGTGCAGTACTTCGCCGCCGACGGCCGTGACCTGGAGCAGGTGCTGCGCGCCGAAACACGCATGGTCTACAGCGAAAGCCCCAGCTCGTTGCTCTACGAGCTCAACGACCTGCCGGCCATGGCTGCCCTGTGCAAGGCCCGCGGCGTGCTGCTGGCCGTCGATAACACCTGGGGCTCGGGCTACCTGCACCGGCCGCTGACCTTGGGCGCCGACATTTCGGTCATGGCCCTGACCAAGTACCTGGGCGGACACAGCGACGTGATGATGGGCAGTGTCTGTACTACCCGCGAAGCCTTTGCCGCGCTCTCGCGCATGAGCGACAACTGCGGCTGCACCGTAAGCCCCGACGATGCCTGGCTAGTGTTGCGTGGTGCGCGTAGCCTGGCCAGCCGCATGGCTGTGCACGAGCGTCAGGGGTTGGACATCGCGCGCTGGTTGCAGCAGCGCGAGGAGGTGGCACAGGTGTTCCATCCAGCCTTGCCGGAGCACCCTGGGCACGCCTTGTGGCAGCGCGATTTCAGCGGTAGCAATGGCTTGCTCAGTTTCACCCTGGCGAACCCATCGCTGGCGAGCGCCGAGTCCTTTGTCAATGGCCTGCGCCTGTTCGGGATCGGTGCATCCTGGGGCGGCTACGAAAGCCTGGTGACCTTGGCCGGGACCCGCGAGCGCCAGTGTGTGCCAACCCTGGTCGGGCCCCTGGTGCGCCTGCACGTGGGGCTGGAGGACGTGCGTTCGTTGCAACGCGATCTGGACCAGGCCCTGCGCCGGGCGCGTTGAGTCAGAGCATCGGCGGTCCCTCACGCCGGCGCTGCGCCCACAGGCATGCCGCAGCACACAATCCGCCGCCGCACGCGGCGGTGACCATCAGCGCGATGAACATGCTGCCGGGCATGCCTGTCCCCAGCAGGTAGCCGCACAGTACCGGGCTCAGTGCGCCGCCGACTGCCGCCAGGTTCTGGAATCCGTAGTAGCTGCCCTTGAGGTGTTCAGGGGCAATGCTGTCGATGAACAGGAACTCGCTGGGCAACAGGATCATTTCGCCGAGGGTGAAGACGAACATTGCCAGACACCAACTGATCAGATTGTCGGCATACAGGAACCCCGCCAGCCCGCCGATGAACAGCACCGCGCCGATGCTCATCCAGCGCCCCAGGTTGTCGCGGCTGAGCAGCCGGCCGAACTGAAATTGCAGCACGATCACCACCAGGGCGTTGCAGGCCAGCAGCGCCGGGAGGGTGGTCATGGCCTGCGCCGGTGGGTACTTCACCAGCAGGTACTGCGACAGGTAGATGGTGAAGCGTCCGTGCACCAGGGCGTTGAGCACGCTGCCCGCGGTGAACAGCAGCAGGATGCGGTCGCTGCGCACCGCCGCCAGTACGGCCATGAAGCGCGTTGGCGGCTGCGCGGTAAGGGTGGTGTTCGCCGTGCTGGCGGGCACCGCGCTCATCACCCACAGGCTCAGCAGGGCCACCGCGCTGGCGGTCCAGAAGGGCGCCAGCGGGTGCAGCCCGACCAGCACCACGCCGAGCATCGGGCCGGTGGCGTAGCCGATGTTGGTGAGGGTGTAGCGCAAGGAGAAGGCCTTGGCGCGCTGCTCGATCGCCAGGTATTCGCCGAGCATGGCCTTGGAACCAATGACGAACAGTGCCGAGGCCGACTCGGTCAGCACCAGGGTCAGCGCGGCCTGCCAGGCGTCCTGGGCGAAGGTCAGCAGCAGGAAGCCGATCGCGGTCGAAAGCATCGCCAGGCCCAGCAGGCGACGCTTGTCGAAGCGGTCGATCACGTAGCCGCCGTAGAGGCCGAACACGGTGCCCGACAGTGCGGCGACACTGATCAGCAGCCCCACGTCATGCTGGGCCATGCCCAGTTGTGTGGTGAGGAACAACGCCAGCAGGGGGCTGGTGAGCGAGCGGCTGATCACCAGGGTCAGCGAGCTCAGCATCAGGCGGCGGATGACGGGGGAGTAGGTGGCCACAGTCCATTCTCGGGCATTGGGAAATGTCGGTATGGGCCTTTTCGCGGGTTCACCCGCGAAAAGTACGCCGCAATTTCAACCTGTCGAATCACTTCCCGCCGTTGATGGTGATCGGGTTCAGCTCGCCATCGGCTGCGCCCCATTTCTCCAGGATCTTGCGGTAGCTGCCATCGTCGACCATCGCCTGCAGTTCGCTGCGGATCGCAGCCGACAGCGCAGCGTTATCCTTGGCCACGCCCAGCCCGGTGAGCTGGGTGGTCAGCGGGGTACCCAGAATCTTGAAGGTGCCTTTCTCCAGGTCCTGGATATAAGGCAGCGTTTCGCTGCCTTGCACGGCGGCATCAAGGCGCCCTTGGCGCAGTTGCGCGCGCGCATCGGCACTGCCCTCGGAACCGAGCACGATCACTGCCGGCTTGCCATTGGCTTCGCAGTTGGCCTTGCTCCAGGTGGCGACATCGTTGGGCCAGGTAGTGCGGCGGCTGGTGCCGACTTTCTTGCCGCACAGGTCGGTCATCTCGTTGATCTCGCCGCGGCTTTGCAGGGTGTAGAACTGCGGGCCGCTGGTGAAGTAGTCGACGAAGGTCACCACCTGCTGGCGTTCCTTGGTGTCGGTCATGCCCGAAAGGATGATGTCGACGCGCTTGGTGACCAGGGCGCTGATCATCTGCTCGAAGGCGGTCTCCTGCCACTTGATCTTCACCCCCAGGCGTTCGGCCAGGGCGTTGCCCAGGTCGACATCGACGCCGGTCAGCTGGTTGGTGGCCGGGTCCTTGAAGTCCATCGGTGGGTAGTTGGGGACGATTGCGGCGACGATTTCGCCCTTGGCCTTGATCGAGGCCGGAAGTTCCACGGCGGCCTGGGCGTTGAAGGCCAGGGCGGTCAGTACGCTGCACGCAAGAAGGGTTTTTTTCATGCCTAGGGTTCTCTTTATGGTTGTGGGCGGCAGTCAGGTACGAACCGCGGAAATGAAGTTCTGGGTCCGCGGGTTCTGGGGGGCCAGGAGCACCTCTTCGGGGCTTCCTGCTTCTACGATCTGTCCGGCGTCCATGAACACCACTCGGTTGGACACCTCGCGGGCAAAGCCCAGCTCGTGGGTGACCACGACCATGGTCATGCCGGACTTGGCCAGGTCACGCATGACCGACAGCACCTCGCCGACCAGCTCGGGGTCCAGCGCGGAGGTGGGTTCGTCGAACAGCATCAGTTTCGGGCGCATGGCCAGGGCGCGGGCGATGGCGACACGCTGCTGCTGACCACCGGAAAGCTGGATGGGGTAGTGGTCGCGCTTGTCGCTCAGGCCGACCCGGGCCAGCAGTTCGAGGGCATCCTCGGTGGCTTCCTTGGGCGAGCGGCGCAGCACCTGGCAGGGCCCTTCGATGATGTTCTGCAGCACGGTCAGGTGGGGGAACAGGTTGAAACGCTGGAACACCATGCCGGTGGCCAGGCGCTGGCGGGCGATCTGCGATTCGGTCAGTTCGTGCAGCTTGTGGCCGGCCATGCGGTAGCCGACCAGCTCGCCGTCGACCCACAGACCGCCGCCATCGACCTTTTCCAGCTGGTTGATGCAGCGCAGGAAGGTGCTCTTGCCGGAGCCCGAGGGGCCGATCACGCAGAGCACTTCGCCTTGCTCGATCTCCAGGTTGATGTCGTTCAGCGCGTGGTAGTCGCCGTAGTATTTCTGCAGGCCGACGGCCTTGACGATGCTTCTCATGGGCATGTTCTCTCTAGGGCCGATCAGGAGCGCTTGCCAGCGCCCTTGGCGAAGTGACGTTCCAGGCGGCTCTGGCCGAACGACAGCAGGGTCACCACTGCCAGGTACCAGATGCCGGCAACGATCAGCAGCTCCATCACCCGCGCGTTGGCGTAGTAGATGTTCTGCGCGTTGTGCAGCAGCTCCGAATACTGGATGACGCTGGCCAGGCTGGTCATCTTGACCATGCCGATGAACTCGTTGCCCACCGGCGGGATGATGATGCGCATGGCCTGGGGCAGGATGATCCGGCGCAGCGCCTGCAGGCGCGGCATGCCGATCGACTTGGCCGCTTCGTACTGGCCCGTGTCCACCGACAGCAAGCCGGCACGCACCACCTCGGCGGTGTAGGCGCCCTGGTTGATGCTCAGGCCCAGCAGCGCGGCGACGAAGGGGGTCATCAGCGTCACGGTGTCGAACTGGAACAGGCCAGGAATGCCGATGGTGGGGAAGATCAGCGCCAGGTTGAACCACAGCAGCAGTTGCAGGATCAGCGGCGTACCCCGGAACAGCCAGGTGTAGGCCAGCGCCACGTACTGCAGGATCGGGTTCTGCGACATGCGCATCACTGCGGTGATGACGCCGAAGACGATGCCCAAGGCCATGGCGATCACCGACATGACGATGGTATTGCCCAGGCCCCAGAGGATCGCCTCGGAGGTCAGGAACTGGCCGACGAAGGCCCATTCGATCTTGCCGTTGGCAAAGGCATTGGCCAGCCCCAGCAACAGCACGACGATCAGCGTGGCGAAGAACATGCGCCCGTAGTAACGGCGCGGGACATGTTCGTAGCGGCTGATGTCGAACTCGTTTTCCTGTTGCCTGCGCTCATCGGCGAGGCGTTTGGCGTGTATCTGACTCATGGTGTGGCTCCGCAGTCGGCGCAGGGCGCCTGGGCGTGTCGATCGGTGGCGGGCAGCGGGTCCTTGCGAAACCGCTGCCCACAGGTCTTCAGGTGCGCGGCCCTTGGTAATGGGCAGCCCAGGCCTGTTGTTCTTCAAGGGCGACTTTCAGGCGCACGATCTGCTCGCGCACGCGTTGTGGCGCAGTACCGCCGTGGCCGCTGCGCATGGCGATGGCCGCTTCCAGGGTGAGGCTCTCGCGCACCTCGGGTGTCAGGCGCGGGTCGATGTCGGCGAGCATCGCAGGGCTCGCCTGCCACAGCTCGATGTCCTGCGCCTCACAGGCGCGCACCAAGGCTCCGGTGATCTCGTGGGCCTCCTTGAACGGTACGCCGCGCATGGCCAGCCAGTCGGCGACCTCGGTGGCCAGGGTGAAGCCCAGCGGCGCCTGGCGGCGCAGTTCGTCCACGCGCACCTGCATGGTCCGCACCATGCCGGCCATGGCGGGGAGCACCAGGCCTAGCGTGTCGAGCGTGTCCATCACCTCGCTCTTGTCCTCGGCCAGGTCGCGGTTGTACGACAGCGGCAGGGCCTTGAGGGTGGACAGCAGGCCGGTCAGGTTGCCGATCAGGCGCCCGGCCTTGCCACGGGTGAGCTCGGCGATGTCCGGGTTCTTCTTCTGCGGCATGATCGAACTGCCGGTGGCATAGGCATCGTCCAGCTCGACCCAGCGGAACTGGCGCGACGACCACAGGCAGAATTCCTCGGACAGGCGCGACAGGTTGATGCCGAGCATGCTGGCGATGAACAGGAACTCGGCGACATGGTCGCGGCTGGCCACGGCGTCGATGGAGTTCTCGCACGCGCCGCTGTAGCCCATTTCCAGCGCTGACTGTTGTGGTTGGCGGGCGATGGCCGAACCGGCCATCGCCGCAGCGCCCAGGGGCGACAGGGCCGTGCGCGCATCCCAGTCGACCAGGCGTTGCACGTCGCGCAGCATCGCTTGCGCATGGGCCAGCAACTGATGGGCGAAGCTGATCGGTTGCGCCTGTTGCAGGTGGGTGAAGCCTGGGCACAGTGTGTCGACGTGCTGTTCGGCCTGGCTCACCAGGGCGTCCTGCAGGGCCAGCACCTGTTCGGCGAGCTTGCGTGCGTGATCGCGCAGGAACAGACGCAGGTCGTTGGCCGCCTGGTCATTGCGCGAGCGCCCGGCGCGCAGTTTGCCGCCCAGCGCGCCGAGACGCTCGGTCAGCACGCGCTCGAGGAACGTATGCACGTCCTCGTCGTCCTTGATCGGCTGCACGCGGCCGGCACGAAAGTCGGCATCGAGGGTGTCGATGGCGGCCAGCATGCGCGCGGTCTCGTCGCTGTCCAGCAGGCCTGCGCGCTGCAGCTCACGGGCATGGGCACGGGAGCCTGCGAGGTCGTAGGGCGCCATCTGGAAGTAGCGTTGTGGCGAGCGCGACAGGGCGGCGAGGGCGGCTGCCGGGCCTGAGGCGAAGCGGGCGCCCCAGAGGCGGTCGGTGGGCTGAGTCATTGTTGTCGTTCCTCGAAGGAGAATCTTGTGTCAGCAGGTTCGGGCCGTCATGACGCCTGCGAAGGCAGGTTTCACATAGGCTGGGGCAGGGTATAAAAATGAATTAAATCAATCGCTTGCGACTGAAATAGAAAGTTTGGAGAGTCTTGCAATATGCCGTTGCATAGGGTCATGATGGCGAGACCGGCTGATTTCTTGTTGTGCTGTCCAGCCTGTTGAAAGCCGAGCGCGAGGTAAATACTTACAATGGAAACCTCACTTTCCACTGCGGGAAACCTGCCGGAAAAAACCCGGATTCGTGCGCCACTGGCCTTGAGTGGCCAGGACTTCAAATTGCTCAAGGTGTTCAAGGCAGTGGTCGAGGCAGGAGGCTTCAGCGCCGCGCAGAACGAATTGAACGTGGGCCTGGCAGCCATCAGCAAGCAGATTTCCGATCTGGAAATCCGTATCGGCATGCGTTTGTGCAGCCGTGGGCGGGAAGGCTTCAGCCTGACCGAAGAGGGGCAGGTGGTGTACCAGGCCTCGATCGAGCTGTTCAACTCGGTCGACAACTTTCGCGACCGCATCAGCAGTGCCCAGAACGAGCTGATCGGCGAACTGGGCGTGGGCGCCATCGACAACACCCTGTCCGACCGAAGCTCGCCCCTGATCGCCGCGATCCGGCAAATTTCCAGCGATCATCCGAAGGTGCGTGTACGCCTGAACGTGGCGCAACTGGACGAGGTGGAGCGCGGCGTCATCGAGGGTCGGTTCATTGCCGGCATTGTCCCGCTGTACCAGCGCCGGGAAGAGTTCGACTATTTCGAGATGTACCAGGAAGCTTCGGCGCTGTATTGCGGCGAAGGCCATCCATTGTTCGCCCGAAGCGATGCCGACATCCCCCTCGACAGCCTGCGCGAACACAACTTCGTCCACCACCGCTATGCCATGCACACGGCCAAATGGCAGTTCTTCGAGCAGGAGAACAACCAGACGTCGGCCACCCAGGTCGAGGCGGTGGCGATGCTGCTGCTCACCGGCAACTTCATCGGTTTTCTGCCGTGCCACTATGCACAATCGCTGGTCAGCCAGGGCCGCCTGCGTGTGATCCATGCCGAGGTGGTGCGTTTTCACACACCTTTCTGCCTGATCCTGCGCCACAACACCCCACGCAGCCCACTGGTGAAAACCTTCGCCCAGGCCATGGGGGTAAACCTGCGTTTGTCCGGGACTTGAGAAATAGCTACCACGTGCGTCCCTGCACTCGCTGGCTTCATGCGCTTTTTCAATGCCATGGAGCAGCATCATGCCGACCCGATCCCTTCCCGATGAAACGATCGATACACTGATCGCCAGCCGTCTGCCCAATTGGTTGAGTGCAGCCACGCCCGAACAACTGGACGCACTGCACCGGGCGTTGCGCGCCCAGCAACAGACGCAACATGCGGTGCGTGCCTTGCTTGGGCAGATCCAGCCACTGGAGGAATTTGCCGCGCCCCTGCTGAGCGAGGCGCTGGACAAACAGGTTCAACCCTCGCTGGATGTGCGCCGCAGCATGCTGCGGCGCGAGGTCCAGATCCGCTTCCCGTCGGGCGTCGGCTGGGCCCCGGATGGCATCGTCATGCGTAGTTTCGAACACAGCCTGCTGGCCTCGGCGCTGCATAATTTCGAGCGCGCCGAAACATCGAAGGTCGCTTGGCGGGCAGCGTCGGCAGTACTCGATGCCGAAGGCAACACGCTTGCCCTCCAGCCCCGGGCCTTCGCGGGCCTGTGTCGCACCCTGGATCTGGGGGGGCTCTACCAGCAGCATCTCAAGCACGTGCTGTTCGGCAACGATGCCATACGCCGACACAACGAAGCCCTGCTCGAACAGGGCTGGCGAGAGGGGCTGGAGGCCACAGCGTGGCTGGCGCGGCTTAAGGGTGATATCGACGAGCACATGCTGGCGGCGCTACAAAAGGTCTGCGCTTCGCCCTCCCAGCCAGCCTCGCTGACGGCACTGGACATACGCCTGTTGGGCCGCAGGATCCAGGGGGTGGTGGTGTTCCAGATGCCCGGGCAAGAGGGAGCAGAAGGTCAACCTGAGCAGTTGATCGCCTGGATACCGGACGATCCGCAGGGCGCCTTGAGTGTCCACAGCTCCTGGTCCGAGCTGTTCAAGGCGCTGGGCCGGCGTTTTCGCCAGGCGGGTTACTGGTCGTTCTTCCAGCGTTTCGTCAGCGTAAAGGACCGCGTGCATTTCGCCCAGGTGCTGGAGCGCTTGCTGGCCCAAGGCGGCCCGCAGGATGCCATCGAGCTGGATGGTCGGTGGCAGCCTGTCGCAGGCCCGTTGTTCGCCCACCTGCGCCAGGTGCAGGTCGATACCCTGCTGGACGATGCAAAGGTGCTGGCCGTGCCGACCAGCCTGGTCGACAGCGTCGAGCGTGATCGTCGACTGCACTGGCTCAAGGGGCTGGGGCTCGACGTTCTGGGAATCGCCAGCTTCTTCGTTCCAGAACTCGGCTTGCCACTGCTGGCGATCACGGCCGAGCAACTGACCGAAGAGGTGTATGAGGGGTACCGTGACTGGGAACTCGGCGATCGGGAGGCAGCGCTTGGCCATCTTGTGGCGGTGGCGCAGAACCTTGCCCTGCTCGGCGTCACAGCCGGCGCCAGCAAGGTGCTTGAGCGGGTCGCGCAGGTCGACGAACTGGCCCCCCTACGGGGCGCCGATGGTCAATTGCGCCTGGCGCGTGCCGATCTTCCCGGTTATGCCACGCAAGAAGTGGCGCTGGCGCACGGTGAGCGGGCAACCCTCGACGGGCAGACGTATCAGGGGATCGAGGGTACGACCTATCGCTTGGGCGATGACCCGGATGTAGCGGCAGCGGCGCACCCGAACCGACCCGAGGCATCGACCATTGCGCTTGAGGACAACGGTGCCGGTGGCCTGCGCCATGCCCTGGAGCCTGCCCAGCAATGGCAGGGGGAAGGCATGCTGATACGCCGTCTGGGCAGAGGGTTGCGCCAGGTGAGTGACGATATGGCCGGTCCGCTGCTGCGCAGTATCGGGATGGACGAGGCGCAGCTACGGCGACTGCACCTTGAAAATGCACCTGCGCCAGCGCGTCTCTACGATGCGGCGCAGCGTTATCAATTGCACGACAGCTTTCCCAAACTGCGTGGCGCCGCGTTCGAAGCTCACGTCCGGGAGCAGGAGAACACACCAGGCCCGGCAGCGCAGCCCTTGCACCGTGATTTTCCCTCCCTCACGACGCGTGCGAGCCAGGAACTGCTCGACCAGGCCAATGCTGACCAGCTCCAGCAACTGCTGGAGCACGGACGGGTGCCGCTGGCGTTGACCGAGCGTGCGCGCTGGCAGTTGCGTGACGCCCGTCTTGATCGGGCCTGTGCAGGTTTCGAGCAGACCGCCGCGGTGGTTCAGGATACCGAACAACTGGCGTTGGGACTGTTGCAGGCCTGGTCGCCCTGGGACAGCTCTGTACGTATCGAGGTGCGTGACGGACATTTCGATGGCCAGGTGCTGGCACAGGTAGGCGATTCGCTTGCCAGCCAGACGCGTCGAATGATCAAGACCGCGAAAGGCTATCTGGCAGTCGATGCTCAAGGGACGCCCATGCCGGGTGCCTACGCCACGGACGATCTGTTCCAGGCCCTGCTATGGCATCTGGATGCACCACAACGGTTGCAGTTGGGCGAGGCGGCCCGTTCTGCCCGGCACCTGGCCGATGCCCTGGCCGCGCGCGCCTTTGCCCAGCGCGAGCAGGCTGCCCGCCTCATTGGCATGGCGCCCATCGGTGCAGGTCTGCGCCCTGCGCAACGGTTGGGCGACGGACGCATCGGTTACCTGTTGAGCGGCCGCCCCGAAGGGTCACGTCGTGCCTTGCTGCGGGGTTATCAGCAAGTCTTTCCGACCCTGTCGGATGTAGAGGTCGAAGCGTATCTGGAGACTGTGCGCCAGCGCGGCGAGGGCCTGTGGGATCACCTGCGCAACCTGCAACAGCAAATGATTAGCCTCAACCAAAGCCTGGGCAGCTGGCGTCGTGAGGCAACCCGCGCGCCCATGATCGAGCGGCGTCGCCTGATCGCCCAGCGCATCCGCCATTGCTGGCGGCGCAAGCGTGTCGAACACGATGGCACGTACCGACTGATCATCGACAGCGAACGGCTTGATAGCCTGCCCACACTTCCTGAGGGCGTGACGTTCGAGCATGTCACCCAACTGACATTGCGCCGCCTGAACCTGCAGGCCATCGACGCAGATTTCCTCTCGCGCTTTGCCAGCCTGCGCAGCCTCGATCTGCGTGACAACCTGATCGACAGCATTCCTGAAGGGCTGCAACTACTGACGCAGCTCACCGAACTGCACCTGGCCGGCAACCAGATCGTCATCGACGAAGCCGGCATGGCCAGGCTGAGCGTGCTGACGCAACTGCGTACCCTGGACCTTGCGCACAACCCCATCGGCCGACTGCCGCCGCTTGGTCCCCTGGAGAACCTGCAGCGTCTGTCATTGCGCGGTACGGGGTTGGTTGAGCTGCCAGTCGAGGTGTACATGCATCCGCAGCTCGAGGATATCGACCTGCGCGACAACAACATCAGCGACATGAGCCCGACTCTTGCGCGTTCGCGTCGTCGCCTGGCCGGCCTGAGCCTGCATGACAATCCGCTGCCTGAAACAGCACAGGCCACACTGCGTACCGCAATGGGAGAGGATGCTGCGGTGATCGTGCCCCTGCGCCGACATGCCCCGGGAGGGCAGGAGTCGCTCGAACTCTGGCTGGCAGGTTCCACCGATGCGCAGCGGACGGTGCGCGAGGGCCAATGGAATGGTCTGTTGCACGAGCCGGGTAGCAGTGACCTGATGCGCTTCCTGTATGATCTTGGCCGCTCCCGTGATTACGCAATGCAGGGGCTGGATCTGCGACGCAGGGTCTGGCAGGTGATCGACGCCTGCGTACAGAACAGCGAGGTTCGCGAGGCGATCTTCCAGCAGGCTGCCGGGCCACGTACCTGCTCCGACCAGATGCTGCTGATTCTCAGCCTGCTGGAAGTTCGCGCCCTGGTCGCCACACGTACCATCGGGCTGGCCCCCGCTGCGGTTGGCCCCGCATTGACGCAATTGGGCCGCGAGCTGTATCGGCTGGACGAGGTCGACAGCATCGCCGCCCGGCACATTCAGCAGGCACGTATCGCCAATCCCTATGGTTTGCACGACGAGGTTGAGGTGCATCTGGCTTACCGGGCCGGGCTGGTCAAGCCGCTCGGGTTGCCGGCCCAGTCACGTTACATGTACCACCGGATGTTCTCCGATGTCGGGGAGGCAGAACTGCGTCGGGCGAGCACGGCGATCCTGCAGGCGGAAACCAATGCCCGCATTGCCGCATCGTTGGTACAGCGCAGTTTCTGGCAGGACTACCTGCGCAACACGCAGGCCGAAGCCTTCGAAACGCTGAATCAGCCCTACCATGAGCGCCTCGAAGCACTGATGGCCGAGGTCGAGTCCTCGCCTGAGCAGGGCGTGCTCGACGACATCCAGACGTTGGCCGAGGAGCGCAGTACTGCCGAGCGCGAGTTGGTCCTGGCGTTCACCTTGAGCATGCTGGATGCGCATCCGTGGGTTGGAAGCTAGCTGCTTGAGCGGGCGCTGTTTCAAGACCTGCAGGGCAGGATGGGGGCGCTCGCGAGGATGTGCCAGGTCGATAGGCAGGTCTTCGCGAATGCGCCCCGGGTGGGCATCCATCACGATCACTCGGTCACCCAGGTACAGCGTTTCTTTGATGTCATGGATGACCTACACCCAGACATTGTTCGCTCATTCGCCGCGTTTGCACCTGTGTCCTGCAGGTGCGGCGGCGTACCTCTGTCGCAGCGGACACCAGGAAAAAATCATCAAGTGCGGAATTATTTAGTGTCCATTTGTATCTGACCCCATAGGGCCCGTTGCCACTATTGCTTTGGCTGCGTGGCCAAAAACCGTTCGCCCGCCCGATCTGCCCCGGGGACAGCGGATTGTCACGACAGGTCAGCTACAGAGTAAGCACTTATGAAATCACGCAAGAGAGTCAAGCCGATCGGCTTGAAAGACATCACCATCGTCGACGACGCCAAGATGCGCAAGGCGATCACCGCCGCGGCGCTCGGCAACGCCATGGAGTGGTTCGACTTCGGCGTCTACGGCTTCGTCGCCTACGCCCTGGGCAAGGTGTTCTTCCCCAACGCCTCGCCCAGCGTGCAGATGATCGCGGCTCTGGCTACCTTCTCGGTGCCTTTCCTGATCCGGCCGCTGGGCGGTCTGTTCTTTGGCGCCCTGGGGGACCGCTACGGTCGCCAGAAAGTCCTGGCGGCGACCATCGTCATCATGTCGCTGAGCACCTTCGCCATTGGCCTGATACCGTCCTATGCCTCGATCGGCATCTGGGCGCCGATCCTGCTGTTGCTGGCCAAGATGGCCCAGGGCTTCTCGGTCGGCGGCGAGTACACCGGCGCCTCGATCTTCGTCGCCGAGTACGCCCCGGACCGCAAGCGCGGCTTCCTCGGCAGCTGGCTGGACTTCGGCTCGATCGCAGGCTTCGTGCTGGGTGCCGGTATGGTGGTGATGATCTCGGCCATCGTCGGCGAGGAGAAATTCCTCGACTGGGGCTGGCGCCTGCCGTTCCTGGTCGCGCTGCCGCTGGGCATCATCGGCCTCTACCTGCGCCACGCCCTGGAGGAGACGCCAGCCTTCCAGCAGCACGTCGACAAGCTCGAGCAGGGTGATCGCGAAGGCCTGGCCTCGGGGCCCAAGGTGTCGTTCAAGGAGGTGGCCACCAAGCACTGGCGCAGCCTGCTGACCTGCATCGGTGTGGTGATCGCGACCAACGTCACCTACTACATGCTGCTCACCTACATGCCCAGCTACCTGTCGCACAACCTGCACTACAGCGAAGACCACGGCGTGCTGATCATCATCGCGATCATGGTCGGGATGCTGTTCGTGCAGCCGGTGATCGGCTTCCTCAGCGACAAGGTCGGCCGACGTCCCTTCATCGTGGTAGGCAGCGTCGGCTTGTTCGTGCTGTCGATTCCGGCGTTCATGCTGATCAACAGCGGCAGCCTCGGGGTGATCTTCGCCGGTTTGCTGATCCTGGCGGTGCTGCTGAACTTCTTCATCGGTGTGATGGCCTCGACCTTGCCGGCGATGTTCCCCACCCACATCCGCTACAGCGCCCTGGCGAGCGCCTTCAACATCTCGGTGCTGATCGCCGGCCTCACCCCGACCATCGCCGCCTGGCTGGTGGAAAGCACCGACAACCTGTACATGCCGGCCTATTACCTGATGGTCATCGCCGTGATCGGTCTGCTCACCGGGCTGACCATGAAAGAGACCGCCAACAAGCCGCTGCGCGGCGCGGCGCCTGCGGCCTCGGACCTTGAGGAAGCCAAGGAACTGCTGCAGGAGCACCACGACACCATCGAGCAGAAGATCGAGGACATCGACGAGCAGATCGCCGAACTCGAGGCCAAGCGCAAGGTGCTGGTGCAGCAGCATCCGCGGATCGAATGAGTCAGGAAGTGATGATGGCAAAATGATGCAGCCCCCTCGGGAGTGAACCAACTTTCCGGCTCCACTATGGACAGTGAGTCGGAACCATGGAATCAACCCTTACCCCGCAATCGCAAACCCCAGCAGCGCAGGACACTGCGCTGCTGCCCACCTTCAGCAGTTCTGCTACGCACACCTCGGTCCAGGATCTGGCCCACTGGCAGTTGCTCGCCAGCGTGCTGTTCGATGTCGGTGCTCGCAGAGCCACGCCTTTTCGCACTTCCCTGACGGTCTACCACTTCAGTCGTTTTCTGTTTTGCAGCGGCCATCTGGACGCAGCCCGTTATCGGCGCGACAGCACCCGCCTGGGGTGGTGCGACCTCGATCACTACCTGTTGCACTTGCCACTGCAGCGTGGCCTGGCCTGCGCCAATGGCCTGCGGGTGCGCCCGTGGGACGTGGTGTTGCTCGATCTGGCGCAACCGGCCACGTTCAGCATGGCGGCCAGTGAGGGGATCAGCCTGCTCATACCGCGCACAGCGCTATCGCTGCTGTTGTTCGACGCCGGCCAGTTGCATGGCCTGGTGCTGCGTCGGGAGACGGCCGCCGGTATGTTGCTGGCGCGTCTGTTGTCGTCGCTGGAGGCCACCGCGCCGCAGCTGGGCATGGATGAAGCGCTACGTCTGGCCTTGCCGCTACTGGGGATGGTCGCGGCCTGCCTGGCCAAGGCCATGGCTGGCCAGGCGCAGGTCCAGGTCGCAGGCCAGGCTGACCTGGGGCGTCGTGTACGCCTGCACATCGAACGCAACCTGCACCGTGAAGACCTCACCCCGGCGGTGCTGGCCAAGGAAGTCGGCACTTCGCGCAGCCAGCTGTACCGCTCGTTCGAGCGCTTCGGCGGGGTGCGCCACTACCTGCTGCAACGCCGCCTGCGTCGCTGCCTGTTCGCCCTGTGCGACAGCACCAACGCCGGTCGGCGCATCGGCGACCTGGCCTACGACCACGGCTTTGTCGACGAAACCCATTTCAGTCGCCTGTTCCGCAAGGCGTTCGGTCTCTCGCCGCGGGCTGCGCGTACGGCGCTGAACAATGGCGGCGTCTCGGGATTCTGCTGCCTGGTGCCGGCCAATGGCGAGCGGCCTGTGCTCGATCACTGGATCAGGGAACTGATCCATGGCTGAGTGCACGGCCAGATGAACCTGGGACGCACATCCAGGTTTTCGGGACGCCCATGCCGGGACGGCGCCTGTCACTGGCCATAACCTGAGCTCACCCACCCACAACAGGTGTCAGCCGCAGATGGCCCGTTCCCGTGACGGCCCGCGCCCGGCACCGACAATCGACAAGGAGCGTCTGTCGTGGCGAACCACTCCCTTCATCACTTGATCCAGAGCATTGCCGGTGCCGTGGCCGAGGCCCAGGACAAGATCCAGCGCTTCCAGATGGCGACCGTGCGCCAGTACTTCGATGACGACAACCGTCCGGTCAGTGTCGATGTGCGCCTGCCGCTGCAGTCACCCGATGCCAAGGAGGGCGAGGAGCGCCTGGTACGGGTGCCCCTGCTGTCGCTGGTCGGCTCGCGTTTGCTGACCGTCAAGGACATGCAGATCGACTTCGAGGTCGGCCTGCATGCCGATCACCGTGAGCCGAGCGCTGCACAGGCCGGCGAGGTCGACCCCGACTCGCCGTGGCCGACCGATACACACACGCCTTTGAACGTCGATATGGGCGTTCGCCGAAATGGTGAAAGCGGGCCAGTGGCGCGCGTCACCCTCAGAGTCGAAACCCAGCCCTCGTCCGAGGGCATGGCGCGACTGATCCACAACCTCGATAAATTGATCTAGGAGAGACGTCATGTCTGACTTTGTTATGGGTAACCAATTCCGCGGCCTGCCGATGGCAGACCTGATCGGTGCCCCCCTGAGCGCCGCCTGCGACGCTCAGGTCCGCCTGGCCAATGCCACCGCGAACTTCATCAAGGTGATTGGCTTCCTGCCCCCGGCCGACCCGGCCAACGCCGGCCCCAACGATGTCGGCGACATCCGCAACGTGTCGTTCCGCTACGACCGTTCGGCACCGACCGAAGACGATCCGGCCGCCATCGAAAAAGTCGAGCTGCAACTGCCGCTGCTGGCGGTGGTGAAGGTGCCCAACCTTGCGATCAACAAGGTGGACATCAGCTTCGACATGGAGGTGCGCAACTCCGAGCAGTCACGCGACACCGAAGACCGCTCCGGCAGCTTCTCCGCCGAGGCCAAGTTGGGCTGGGGGCCGTTCAGCGCCAAGGTCAACGTGTCCGGTTCGGTGGCCTCGCACAAGGAGAACACCCGTTCCACCGACCAGTCGGCGAAGTACCACGTCGAGGTCCATGCCGTGGACGATGGCATGCCTGAAGGCCTGGCGCGGGTGATGGACATCATCGCCCAGTCGGTCACGCCCAAGATCGCCGCGTGATGCGCGGATGTCCTGAGCGACACGCTGGCGAGGGATGGGCCTGATCCGCAGGCCGACGCTGGCAACCAGTTTTTCCGGAGAGGGAATGCCGTGATGTTTGATTTGACGGATGTTGGATATGTGAAGCGCATCGTGGTCGGCAGCCTCGATCCGGAAAAGCTGACCCCGGAGGAGGCGGTCGAGGCACAGGCCGCATTGCTCAACCGCTGCCTGAGCGGCACGCCGCGCGGGCGGGTGCTGGGCATCGAGAAGAGCTTCAAGCTGCTCAACATCGGCGAGCACCAGGTCGTGCTGCAGGCATTGACCTATCACGTCGGTTTCGCCCGCAGGCCCTACTGGCTGACGGACGAGGCGGAGCAATCGTGATGGGCAGCCTGGAACAGTTCGTGATGGCGCTGGGCGCCGAGATGCAGCGTGCGCAGCAGGCCTGCAATCGACTATGGCCGGGCACCCGGGTGGCTTCGTTGAGCATGGTGCTGGACGCCACGGTGGAGCCGGTCGGGGACGGTCTGGCGTTGCGTGTCGGCGGTACGCCTGCACGCGGACGGGGCAGTCATGCGTTGAGCATCGAGGTGCCGGGCTATGGCAACGAGGCCATCGTCGTGCGCGTGGATGGCGAGCTGCTGGGGATCTACAGGAGGCCAGGCGATGAGCAGGCGCAATGACCGTTCGATGCTGTTGGTTCTATCCCCGGAGGAGGGCAGTGCCTTGAAATCGATCATCGATCTGAAGTCGGTTCGCAGCCGCAGGATGTCCGGCCCCAGGCGACTGGTGATCGGCATCGGTGCCGGCCTGCTGGTAGCGCTGATGGCACTGGGCCTGGTGCGTCCGGAGTTGGCGATCGCCATCGCCGAATGGGCGGGCTTGCTGTTGGCGTTCTGAACATGTGCATTCATTCAACAAGGAGAGTCGAGATGAAATCCACCCTTGCAACACTGGCTGGTGCACTGGCACTGGCGACACTGCTGCCGGCGTTTGCCGAGCAGAAATTCGTCGGGCAGTTCGAGACCGCGGACGAGTTCCTCGACCTGATCCTGGTCATTCCCGACGAGGGACGTGAAGGGAAAGGCCGACTGCGCATCGATACTTGGTCGTGCAATCTGGAGTTGGGCTCGCCATCCCGGATCGCCGATGCCATTCGCTACCCCATCACCAAGGCCGATGCTGGCTACTGCGCCGCGCTGGACAAGGGCTACGTGCTCGGTTGGCCGGTCGGCAACGATCTTCAGGTCCAGGTGTTCAGCCGCAACAAGAAGGACAGGTTCGGCGCTCGCCTGACCCTCGTTCGCAAGTAGCGGCCAGACCCGCTCGACCCACCGCAATCCCTATCGAAACCAGCGCAAGGCAGGCAATCGCCGTCGCCGACGGGAAAGTCGTGCCCGCTGCAAGGAGGCAAGCATGTGCATCAAGCAATCGGTTGGTGAAGGTGGCAACAACGACAAGGGCGATGTCCGCACCCTGCAGTTGTTGCTCAACATGAACAGCGGGCGCGGCGAATTCGTCTGTGCCCTGGTTACCGACGGGCTCTGGGGGCCGGGCTCGCGCACGGCCCTGAAGCGCTACCAGGAACTCCAGGGCATTGCCCAGAGCAAGACGGTCAGCGCCAACGACAACACCTTGAACGCCCTGCGCGCAGGCCTGCCGTCGACGATCGGCACGGCGACCTTGTGGGCGGTGCTGATCCATGCGACCGGCGCCAAGGTCGAGGCGTTTCGACAGCCCATCCTCGATGTGTTCGCTCGCTACAAGATCGACACGCCACTGCGCCAGGCGCACTTCCTGGCGCAGATCGCTCATGAAAGCGGGTGCCTGCTCTACACCGAGGAAATCGCCAGCGGCAGCGCCTATGAAGGGCGCAAGGACCTGGGCAACACCCAGTCGGGCGACGGCAAGCGTTTCAAGGGACGAGGCCTGATCCAGCTGACCGGACGGGCCAACTACCGCCAGTACGGCCAGGCCTGCGGGCGCGACTTCGAACTCAAGGATGCGCCCACCCTGGTCAGTACCGACCCGTTCCTGGCGGTGGATGTCGCGGGCTGGTTCTGGGACAGCCGCAAGCTCAACACCTACGCCGACAAAGACGACGTGAAGGAAGTCACCCGCCGCATCAACGGCGGCTTCAACGGCCTCGACGACCGCATCGCCTACCTGACCCGCGCCAAGTGGCTGCTGGGGCTGTGACCGCTTTGCCGGGCACTCGCCCGAGCAACGCATCAATGATTCAACCCAACGAAAAGGAGCTTCACGATGAACAAGCGTATTGTCAGAAACTGCACACGCCTGGCCCTGGTCAGCCTGGTGACCCTGGCCGGCATCGGTGCCGCCCAGGCCGACCCGACCTGCAGCAAGGGAATCCTGGCCGGCACCCCGCGGATCAATGCCCAGCACATCTTCTGCGGTGAGGTCAGCGCACCTGACGTTGCCAAGGGCTTCCACAGCCGTCCGGGCGGGATCAACCCCGACAGCGTCAGCAATGCACCGGCCGGAACGCACGGCGCGGGTGATATCTACACCTTGAAGAACTTCACCATCGCCGAGGGTGCCAGAAGCGGGACGAAGAGCATTTCCACGATGTTCCCCGATCGCTGCACCGAGACCCAGGTGATCGCGGCGGTGCGCAATGCCTACGCCACCAAGGTCCAGGATGCCTCGAACAAGAGCAAGTATGTGGGCTCGTCGGGGACCGAGTGCCAGAAGGGCACACCGGCCGCTGCGTTCGATATTGTGTTCTATTTGAACGGCGATCTGATCAATACCGCCTATCCTAAACCCTGATTGCATCCACTCGTCGCCACGGGGCAGGTACCCGTGGCGACCGTTTTTTTACCGTGCGACAGGAGTACGCCCATGACCGTTTCCGATGGCTTGCAGGCATTCATCGCCGAAGAGTTGACTCGCGAAAGCATCGATACCCTGCTGGAAAAGGCAGAGGCCGTGCGCTACGGATCGGCCGATGTCACCTACAGTGGCAACGCCTTCCTGGTGACTTTCGAGGCGGACACCGCTGTGCTGCGCCATCACCACGTGGCTGACTGGCCGGTAGTGCGGGTTCCACTGGCCGAGTTCATTCAGCGCTTGCGCGAGTGGGCCGAGTAGGGTGATCCGAGAGCGTTTCATGCGATGATGGCCAGCCGCTTTTAGCCGGGACACCCCAAGCACAGGGCGGCTGCCTTCGACCAACCATGGATGATCATCGTGTTCAAACCGCTACTCCCTCTCGCCCTGAGCGCCCTGTTCCTGGGCGGCTGTGCCGGCCACTCGCCGAGCAAAGACCAGGTTTCCCTGCGCACCGACAAGGGTGCGATCGTCGGTATCTGGGCGATGATGCCGCTGAAGAACGGCATCGCCAACGTCGCCGAATACAAGGCTGACGGCAAGGTGCTGCTGCACCCGTTCAACTGCGCCGAGCCCAAGACCCAGGCCGTAGAAGTCTCCGACTACAAGGTCGCGGAGGACGGCAGTTCGATCCACGTTCAGTCCGAGGCGCGTGCGTTCGACCTGAAGGTCTTGGGTTTTGCCCCGAAGGTCATGATGTTGAGCATGCCGGTCGCCGATGCCCAGCTCACCTTCCTCTACCGCAAGGTCGAGCAGGTGGCGCCGCTGTGTGACCTGTACGTCGATACCAAGGGCGAGACTGCGCGGCGCACGCCGTTTCAGGCAAGTGACTTCACCCCGGCGCCGGCGGTGCCAGCCCATGCGGGGCTGGAGCGCTATATCGGCAAGTGGGCGAGCAAGGCCGGGGCGGTGCAGATCGAGGTCGTGCGTGACGCCAGCGGCGTCTACCTCTATCACCGCCCGGACGAGAACTGGCACTACCTGTACAACAACGTGCGCTGGACCGGCGATACCCTGGCCTTCAACAGCTACGCCTACACCAAGAAGCCGGCGCTGTTCCGCCATCCCTACCACAAGACCAATACGCCCATGACCCTGGAGCCGCTGGAAAACGGCCAGGTGCGCATGACCTACCTGATCGACGGCAAGCGTTTCGACAGCCTGCTGCAACGGACCAAGGACTGAGCCGAAGCCTGTAGAGGTGGGCCTCCATCATGGCGGCCTGTCTCTACAGGGTTACGACTTATAAACTAATTTGCATATTAGTTTATTTCTAAAATCAATTTAATTTATGTATGGCGACTCGGTACAGTCAGTGCTCCAGCGCACGTCCACCCCCCGAGGAGCGCCATGCCGATCCGTTCCCGCCTTCTGCTGATTGCCGCCAGCCTGCTGCTGGCAACCCAGGTCTTTGCCGCCGAGCGCCTGACCCTGCGCATCGGTGACCAGAAGGGCAACATGCGCGCCCAGCTCGAAGCTGCCGATGCACTGCGCGACCTGCCCTACGACATCCACTGGGCCGAGTTTCCGGCCGCCGCACTGGCAGGGGAGCGATGAGCACACCGTGGCCCAGCAGCAGGAGACCGCCGACTTCTACCACGCCCATGGCCTGATGACGCAACGGCTGGACGTTACCCCAACCTTCGCCAAGGGTTTCAGCGTACCTGCCGACTGAGGCACGCGGCGAGGTTCATACCCCTCGGGTCAGTCCGCCATCGACCTTGATGTTCTGCCCGGTGATGTAGGCCGCGCCTTCGCTGGCCAGGAAGGCAATGGTCGCGGCGATTTCCTCGCTCTTGCCGTAGCGCTTGAGCGGCACGCTGTCGCGGCGCTGCTCGGTGGCCGGCAGGCTGTCGATCCAGCCGGGCAGGACGTTGTTGATCCGCACGTTATCCTTGGCATAGGTGTCGGCGAAGATCTTGCTGAAGGCTGCAAGGCCGGCACGGAACACGGCCGAGGTCGGGAACAGGTCGCTGGGTTCGAAGGCCCAGGCGGTGGAGATGTTGATGATCACGCCGCTTTGCTGTTTCTGCATGGTCGGGGTGACCAGGCGGGTCGGGCGAATGACATTGAGCAGATAGGTGTCCATGCCCTTGTGCCAATCGTCGTCGCTGATTTCCAGGATCGGCGCGCGCGGGCCATGGCCTGCGCTGTTGACCAGCACGTCGATGCGCCCCCATTTCTCCAGCACGGTGCCGACCAAGCGTTGCAGGTCGTCGTTGGACTGGTTGCTGCCGGTCACGCCGATGCCACCCAGTTCGCTGGCCAGGGCCTCGCCCTTGCCCGATGAAGACAGGATTGCCACCTTGAATCCGTCTGCGGCCAGGCGCCGCGCCGCGGCTGCACCCATGCCGCTACCGCCGGCGGTGATGATCGCTACTTTTTCTACTGACATGTGACCTCCAAAGGAATGCTTGGCTGATGTGATGGGATCAGCCTAGCACCCGTGCGCCGCTGGCAGGGAGGCAGCAGGGGCTTGTCGATTCAGTAGAAAATCTATTGCCTCAGGGCGTTTCTACCTGCTCCAGCAGCCAGCCGCGAACCACGTCCAGAGCGGTAGGCGTGCCGCCCCTGCGGGGCCAGACCAGATAGAAGTGCTTGTCCATCTCCAGCGCCTGCTCGAACACCTGCACCAGCCGCCCGGCCTGCAGGTCTTCCTGCACGAACAGTTCGCTGGACAGCGCCAGCCCTTGCCCGGCCACGGCGGCTTCGATGGCCAGCGAGGTCTGGTTGAAACGCACGTTCTTCGGCATCGGCTGTGTCGGCTGGCCGAACAGCTGGGTGATGAATTCAGGCCAGAAATTATGCGCATCGTGCAGCAGCAGGAAATGCTGCAACTGCTCGAGGCTGTGCGGTGCACCCCATTGCGCCAGCAGTGCAGGGCTGGCCACCGCGACCACCCGCTGCCTGAGCAGCAGTTCAGTGTTGAGCCCGGCGCCGAAAGGCGGATGGCCGTAGCGCACGGCAAGGTCCACGCCGTCGGCCTGGAAGCGCGACAGGCGATCGGTGGCCAGCACCCGCAGGTCGATCTCGCCATGGGCCTCGGTGAACGAACTCAGCCGGGGGATCAGCCATTTCGAGGCGAAGGTCGGGGTGACGCTGACGGTGAGGTGAAGGTTGTCCGGGCGCAGTGCCGCAGTGGCTTCGCCGATCAGGGCCAAGGCGTTGCGAATACTGTGGCTGTAGCCCAAGCCCGCGTCGGTCAGGCGCAAACCACGTGGCAGACGTTCGAACAGCCTGATGCCCAGGCTCGCCTCCAGCCCCCGTACCTGCTGGGCCACGGCAGCCTGGGTGACACCCAGCTCCTCGGCCGCCAGGCGGAAATTCAGGTGGCGCGAGACAACTTCGAACACACGCAGGGCATTGAGTGGGGGGAGGGCGGTCGGGCCTTCGGTCATGGTCGTGTCTGCTGGTGGGGATCGACGGAGGATAACAGTTTGCGCCGCCAGCCCTGTTGCAGGACCGGTGTAACCGGTACCCTCGACGGCCCACCGTTTTCAGGAGCATGCCCATGCCTATGCCTCGAGGTGCCGTGATCGCAGCCGGGCTGCTGCTGTTCGCCAGTGCACAGGTACTCGCCGAGCCCCCCGCCGTGATGCAGCGCTACGCCTGCAGCGCTTGCCACCAGTTGGATGTGCGGGCCGTGGGCCCGTCCTGGCGAGAGATTGCCTCGCGTTATCGCGATGGCAGCAAGGGCACCGGGCAGCTGGTGCAAAGCATTCGGCAGGGCAGCCGGGGGCAATGGGGCGTGGTGCCGATGCCGCCACAGGCGCAAGCCCGCGAGGAAGATTTGCAGGCCATTACCCAGTGGATTCTCGAACAGCGCTGAGTGCTGGGTTGACTATCCTGAAAATCGCAATGAAGCGTCCTGATTTATCCTTCTTATCGAGACGGTCCTGAACGCATAACCTGTGCCTCACCGACATCCGGCGAGGCCGTCAGCCCATGCAGCAAGTCCCTGTCTCACGTGCCCTCGCGGCACGCCTGCTCTGCCACTTCCCGAGCCAGTGCGAGAAACGCGGTCATGCCTGCCGAGGGATTGCGCCGCCCCGCGTAGTACAGGCACAGCCCCGGCAATGGTGGCGTCCAGTCGTCCAGCACGCGCACCAGGCGACCGGCCGCGATGTCCTCGCGCACATCCTGTTCCATGAAGTAGCCAAGGCCCACGCCAGCCATGACGGCAGTACGTGCCAGGCTGGCCTCATCCAGGGTGATTGGCCCTTGCACCTCGATCTGCTGTGCGCTGTTGCCGTTGGCGAAGCGCCAGCGGAACAGTGCGCCATCGGGCAGGCGCACGCGGATGCAACTGTGGCGCTGCAGGTCGGCTGGCAGCCTTGGCGTGCCCCGCGCGGCCAGGTAGGCAGCGGAGGCGACCACGGCATAGCGCTGCGGCCGGCCGAGGGACAGGCTGATCATGTCACTGGGCACCAGGTCGGCGACCCGCACGCCCAGGTCGAAACCGTCGGCGACGATATCCACCAGCCGCCCCTCGGTGACCAGGTCCACCTGCATCTGCGGATAGCGCCGCAGGAACTCCAGTACCAGCGGCCCGATGATCTCGCGTGCGGCGAAGGCCGCAGCGTTGATGCGCAGCATGCCGCTGGGCTGTTCGCGCTGGGCGCGTACTACCTCCAGGGCGCCTTGTACCTCGCCCAGCGCCGGGGCGACGTGCTCGACGAACAGGCGCCCTGCATCGGTCAGCGACACGCTGCGCGTGGTGCGGTTGAACAGGCGCACGCCAAGGTTCGCCTCGAGCTTGCCGATGGCGTTGCTCAAGGCAGTGGTGGACATCCCCAGGTCTATGGCCGCCGCGCGAAAACTGGCGCGTCGGGCGATGGCGAGGACGGCATCGAGGTCATTGAGGCTGACGCGCTCCATGGTTCGGCTCGTTCGGACAAAAACACGATTCTATCCGCAACCCAGGTTGCTACCACCGGAGAATATCCATGAGTGATCCATCAGAAACCCTGCGCGGCAAGCGCGTACTGGTCACCGCCGGCACCAAGGGCCTGGGCAAGGCCACGGTCGAGCTGTTCGTCGAACTGGGCGCCCGGGTGCTGACCTGCGCGCGCAGCGCGCCCGCCGATGCCCCTCAGGTGTCTTTCGTCAGCGCCGACCTCACCACCCTCGCGGGGTGCGAGCAGTTGGCGAGCGAGGTCGAGCGGCACCTGGGCGGGGTCGATGTCATCGTTCATGTGCTGGGCGGCTCCAGCGCACCGGCCGGGGGCTTTGCCGCGTTGGGCGAGGCGCATTGGCAACAGGAACTGGACCTCAACCTGCTGCCTGCCGTGCGCCTGGATCGCGCCCTGTTGCCCGGCATGCTGGCGCAGGGCGGCGGGGTGATCGTTCACGTCACCTCGATCCAGCACCAACTGCCGCTGCCGGAGGCCACCACCGCCTACGCGGCGGCCAAGGCGGCGCTGTCGACCTACAGCAAGAGCCTGTCCAAGGAAGTCGCGCCCAAGGGCGTGCGCGTGGTGCGGGTCGCGCCCGGCTGGATCGAGACCGAGGCCTCGGTAGCCCTGGCCGAGCGCCTGGCCAGCGAGGCGGGCACCGATTACGAGGGTGGCAAGCGCATCATCATTCAGGCCTTGGGCGGCATCCCCCTGGGTCGGCCCGCCAGCCCTAAGGAGGTGGCCAACGTCATCTGCTTCGTGGCCTCGCCTGCCGCAGCAGCGGTGACCGGCACCGAATTCGTGGTGGATGGGGGGACCATTCCGACTGCCTGAGCCGCGTTACGAGGCGGTCCACACCGCCAGTTCGTAACCGTCCGGGTCGATGAAGTGGAAGCGCCGACCGCCAGGGAAGGCGAAGGTGGCGCGGCTGATGCGAGCGCCAGCGGCTTCTACACGCTGTTGGGTGGCGTCGAGATCGTCGGCGTAGAGGATCACCAGCGGCCCTCCGGGCCGTACCGCTTCGCCGGTGGTGAAACCGCCGCTCAGGCGGCCGTCGGAGAACTCGGTATAGGTGGGGCCGTAGTCGGTGAAGGTCCAACCGAACACGTCGCCGTAGAACGCCTTGCTGCGGCTGATGTCGGTGACGTTGAACTCGATGTTGTCGATCTGTCGATCCTGTCCGCGAATACCCATGTTGCCTCCTTGCGTAGTGGAGCGCGCAGTCTAGCGCATCAGCGCAAGCGCAGGGTCACGGTCTCGCCCTGCGTGCCGCCGGCCCACCTGCTCGTGGCTTACCCAAGCTCCAAGGCCTGCAACGATCGCCCACGGACGATATACTCCGCCGCCTCATGTCGTCCCCCGGAGAACCCCATGCGGCAGGCTTTGCTTATCGTCGATGTCCAGTCCACCTTCAGCCCTCCTGAGTGGCTGATCGACGGAATCCGCGCGTTGGCCGCGAAACTCCCTGCCATCGCGTCGGTCGAGCTGCACGACGAGCAGGTCACGCCGTTCCAGCAGCAACTCGGCTGGCACCCGGCGCGCGAGGACGAGAGCCTGATCGAGGCGGACGAAGTGTTCGTCAAGCATGGCTACGGGCAGACCCCCGAGGCCATCGACTACCTCAAGAAACTGGGCGTGGAGCGCGTGCTGGTCTGCGGCCTGCAGACCGAAACCTGCGTACTGGCCGCCGGCTTCGCGCTGTTCGATGCCGGGCTGAACCCGACCCTGGTCACTGACCTGACAGTGGGCTCTTCACTGGACCGCTCGGGCAAGCTGGGTATCGAGCTGTGGACTCATCACTTTCGCCAGGTGACCACGGTGGCGCAGGTGGTCGAAGGGCTTCAAGGCTGAAGGGGCTGCACGCGAGCCCCTTGCACCTACACCACCGCGATCAGGTCAATCTCCACCGCGGCATTCTTCGGCAACTGGTACACCCCCACCGAGGTGCGGGTATGCCTGCCGGCCTCGCCCAGCACCTCATGCAGGATCGCCGAGGCGCCGTTGGCCACTTCGCTCTGCTGGGTGAAATCCGCCGCCGACTGCACGAACACGCTGATCCGCGCGATTCCCTTGACCTTGTCCAGCGAGCCCAGGCTTTCGCTCAGCAGCTTCAGGCAGCGCAGGGCGCTGACCTTGGCGGCGATCTGCGCGTCGGCGAGGCTGACGTCCTCGCCCACCCGCCCCGGGTGCACCACCGTGTCGTTGACCCGCGGGATCTGCCCGCTGATGTACACCTGGTCGCCCAGGTGCAGCACTGGCACATAGTCGCCGCCGATCTTCAGCGGGCCATCGAACGAATAACCCAGCGCCTGCAGAGCGGCTTCATAGCGGTCGTGTCTGGACATCGGTAGTACTCCCTGTGTGCTCGAGGCGATGGCCAAGCCTAATCAAACGCCTGCGTGCCGACCAGTGGCTCAACCCTCCCAGCGCTTGAAAATCACGCTGGCATTGACGCCACCGAAACCGAAGCCGTTGGACAGTGCGTATTCGGTATCCAGCGGACGTGGTTGGCCTGCGGCAATGTCCAGCCCGGCAGCTGCCGGGTCAGGGTCGACCAGGTTGAGCGTGGCCGGTGCCCGTTGGTCGCGCAGGGCAAGCACGGTGAAGATCGCCTCGATACCGCCGGCGGCGCCCAGCAAGTGGCCGGTAGCAGACTTGGTTGCACTGATCACCGGCGAAGGTACGTGGGCGAACACCGCCTTGATCGCTGCCAGTTCGCCCTTGTCGCCCACTGGTGTCGAGGTGGCGTGGGCATTGAGATGGCCCACCTGTGCGGCCTGGATACCGGCCTGGCGCAGGGCCAGGGTCATGGCGCGTCGCGCGCCGTCGCCGTCTTCCGGCCCCGAGGTGATGTGATAGGCGTCGGCGCTGGTGCCGTAGCCCACCAGTTCGGCCAGCGGCGTGGCGCCGCGTGCCAGTGCGTGCTGCAGTTCTTCGATCACCAGCAGGCCGGCGCCTTCGCCCATGACGAAGCCGTCGCGGGCCGTGTCGAACGGGCGCGAGGCCTGTTCCGGGTGCTCGTTGAAATCACTCGACAAGGCTCTCGCTGCCGCAAAGCCGGCCAGGCTGACACGATGAATCGCCGCCTCCGCGCCCCCGCACAGCGCCACGTCCGCTTCACCGGCCAGGATCATCCGCGCGGCGTCGCCAATCGCCTGCACCCCGGCCGCGCACGCGGTGACCGGTGTACCCAGCGGGCCTTTGAGCCCGTGGGCGATCGACACCTGGCCGGCGGCCAGGTTGCCGAGGAAGGAGGGAATGGTGAAGGGCGACAGCTTGCGCGGGCCCTTGCTGTCGGTGGTGCGCACTGCCTCGGCAATGGCCGGGAAGCCGCCCACGCCAGTACCGATGATGGTTGCCGTGCGTTCCTGCTGTTCGACGGTTTGCGGTTGCCAGCCGGCCTGCGCCAGGGCCTCCTGCGCGGCGCCCAGGGCGAACAGGATGAAACGATCGACCTTGCGCTGCTCCTTGGCCGGCAGTACGCGGTCCGGATCGAAGCCGGCCTCGCTGTCCTGTTGCAGGTCCGGCACCTGGCCGCCGATGCGCACCGCCAGGTCGCCGATCAGCGATTCCGGCAACTGCGCGATGCCCGAGCGCCCCGCCAGCAGGCGTTCCCAGACCCGCTCCACGCCACACCCTAGTGGTGTGACCGCTCCCATTCCGGTAACGACGATACGCTTGCTCATGAAGGTCAGACTCCCATGGAGGTTTGCTACTATTCAGCTGAAGAGACGTTACTATCATTATAGAAGTAACATCCAGCCCGAATGTTTAACAAACCCGTGGTGAGCCTGCCTGATGCAACGCAAGACGCTTGTGGATTCCGAATGCCCTATCGCCCTGAGCCTTGAACACGTGGGGGAGTGGTGGAGCCTGTTGATCATGCGCGATGCCTTGCAGGGCCTGAGCCGCTTCGACGATTTCGCCAAAAGCCTGGAGATCGCGCCGAGCATGTTGACCCGCAGGCTCAACGCGCTGGTGGAGGCCGGCCTGCTCGAGCGGCATGCCTACAGCACCCGTCCCCTGCGCCACGAATACCTGCCCAGTGCACGGGGGCGCGACCTGCAGGCTGTGCTCTATGCGCTGATCGCCTGGGGCAATCGGCATTTCGCGCCTGAGGCCGTCAGTGTGCAGGTGGTGGAGAAGGGGACGGGCAAGGCCTTGCAGCCGATGATGGTTGAGGTCGAGTCCGGGCGTGTGGTGCCCTGGTCAGCGTGCGAGCTGGTGCAGGGGCCTGGCGCCAGCGAGGGGATGCGGGCGCGGCTGCAGCGCAGTCGCGAGGGCTGATCAGCCGCGCAGGGCAGGGTCCTGGCGCAGGCCGTCGCCGGCCACTTCGACCTGGTCGGCACGCAGGATCGCAGCGCGCTGGTGTTCGTATTCCTGTTGCGACAGGCCTCGGCGTTGCAGAGCCTCGAGCTGCAACTGGCGCGTTTCCTCGGCGGTATAGGGGCGCTGTTCGGGATGGCTGGCACAGCCGGCAAGTGCGGCGATACCAAGGGCGGCCAGGGCAGCGAGCAGCAGGCGGGCGGTGGCGTTCATCGGCGGGTTTCCTGGTTCGAGGATTCGTCTGGCGAGTCGTTGAACACAGGTTATCGAGCACGGCCGCCGGGCAGAAATCGTCGTGCTCGATAGTCACTATCGATGAGCGCGCCCGGCTCAGATCACCCGGGCACTGTGCAAGGCTTCCAGCGCCTGGCCGCGCAGGCGGGCCAGATGACCGCGGAGACAGCGAAGGCGCTGATCGGCCATGTTGAGCCCATGGCCTTTGCCTGCGCCACGTCTGCCGAGGTCCAAGTGCCGGGAAGCACGGTGCGTGGGGACTACGCGATCAATCTGGGGTTGGGGTATCACTGGTAATGTCAGGGGCGCGCCAATACCACAGCGGTTCGTCGCCAACATGCACATGTTTGTGCTTGCTCGCCTCGAACGGTGTGTCGAGTGTTGCCAGTGCCACCGAAACCCAATCATTGAACGCACCTTGTGAGCGCGACCAGAACAGCGTCGATCCGCATCGGCCACAGAACTCGCGCAGTACCGAGGCCGATGAGGCATAGGCGTTGATGTCCGTGGCCCCGCTCGATATCCGCAAGGCCTCCCGAGGCACACTGCCGTAGGAGGCGAACATTGCCCCGTGCGCCTTGCGGCATTGACCGCAATGGCAGTGGCTCACGGCCTTGGGACGTACCAGCAGTTCATAGGTGATCGCTGAACACAGGCAGCTTCCCTTGTACACATCGGCCATACGCGCATCCACCATCCTTGAAAAGTCCTTTGCTTGACGGCATGTGGCCGTTATCAGGCCATTGTGTCATTTCTCGCCCAGCCGTGGCGGCGACGGCCAGTGGCTGGCCAGAGGTGGAGTACGCCATGCTGTGGCCGCCAAAGCGCTGACCCTGTGCAGCCTGCCCGCTGCGGTTGGCGCTGATCACGTAGGCGCCGGAAACGATGGCCGCCATCGCAGCGGCGCAATCCCAGTAGCGATAGTCGGTGCCGGAGGCGCGGGGGACGCGATCAGGTCGGGGCCGTCACGTCCGTAGTGGCGGGCGCGCTCGTTGAGCATCAACTCGGTACACAGCAGCACACCGAGCTTGAGCGTGCCCACCTCGATCACGTCGAATCCCGGCTTGGCGGTGGTGAACCAGGTCTGTTCATGAAAGCCTGGCTCTTCGGGGAAGAAGTGTTTCTGGTGGACGAAGCGGTAGCCTGTAGCATCCAGCACGAAGGCTTCGTTGACCAGGCGCCCGTTCGCCAGCAGCGGCCTGCTCGATAGCACGGCAGGGACGTCGAGCCTGGCCTGGGCGTCGAGGGCGGGCACTTGCAGATTCTTGCGCTTGAATCGGTGTCTCAGCTCGCTTGCGAGCGCCGCCGCTTGATCCGGTACATCTCGCCATCGGCATGGCTCAAGAGGGCATCGGCGTCGCGCCCGTCTGCTGGGTAGCAGGCGACGCCGATGCTGCACGCCGGCATCCCGAAACCGCCGAACTCCGCATCCAGCGGCTCGGCCATCACAGCGACGATCTGCGCGACCTTCTCGAACACGGCGCTGTGCGACGGCAGGTCGGTGAGCAACAGGGTGAACTCGTCGCCGCCGATTCGCGCCACGGTGGCATGCGCGCCGGCGCAGCGTTCCAGGCGCTGGGCCACCAGGCGCAGGACGCGGTCGCCAGCGCTGTGGCCGTGGGTGTCGTTGATCTCCTTGAAGTCGTCGATATCGACGAACAGCAGGGCCAGGTTGCCGCCGTGCTGCTGGGCTGCCTGCAGGGCGGCATCCAGGCGGCTGTTGAACAGGGCGCGATTGGCCAGCCGGGTCAGCGGGTCGTGGTGGGCGAGAAAGCGCAGCTCTTCTTCGGCCTGGGTGAGGGCGGTGACGTTGCGCGCCACGCCGATGCGTGCGCCCACTTCTTCGGACCAGAAGGCCGCCCAGAGGATATGGACGATGCCGCCGTCCTTGCGGATGTAGCGGTTGCGAAAGTCGAAATGCGCTTGGCCGGACATGACCCGGACGATCGAGGCGCGGGTGGCGGGCAGGTCGTCGGGGTGCATGTAATGCGTGATCGGCGTGCCGATGAGTTCCTCGGCGCGGTAGCCCAGCAGCGCTTCGCAGGCATCGCTGACGAACACGATCTGGTCGTCCTGGTCGACCACGAAGACGGTGTCGAGCATCAGGTGGATCAACTTGGGGTAGAGCGCTTGCAGGTCGACGGGCATGGGGCAGGTGTCCGGGTCGTGAGACTCGATCAGGGCCAGATCGCAGAAGGGCCGACGAGTCATCCTGCGCGCGCCCGGCACCCAGGCGGTACCGGCCGATCGTTCGCGGCCACTGCACAGCCTACAGGGTCTGGCCGTTATGGCCAGCAGGGTGGTGAAAAATAGTGGCAGGCGCAGCCGAACGTGGGCAGTGATGGCATCATGCGCCGACGAATGGCATCGTGCAGCGATCATTGCTGGCACCTGTCGGTTTCTGGTCCAGACTGTCTGAACCCTGTCGCCCTTCCTGCCGCCTACCGAGACGAGGGTCATCCATGATCGAGCCCCACTTCTGCCGGACCCTGCTGCTGTCGCTCACCTGGTGCGTGCTGTCTCAGGGCGCGCTGGCGGTGGAGGCGTGCGCGCGCCTGACCGCCACGGGCAACCCCGAGTATCCGCCCTACCTCTGGCGCGACCCGCAAGACCCCCAGCGGCTGATCGGCGCCAACGCCGACCTGCTCAAGCACGTGGCAGGCGAGCTTGGACTGGACGTGGAGTTGAAGTATGTCGGACCCTGGGGGCGGGCCCAGGAAGAGGTGCGCACCGGGCGCGTCGACCTGCTGGCCGGCTACTTCCTGACCCGGGCGCGGCAGAACGAGGTGGACTTCATCGAACCGCCGTTCCTGTACACCCCCAGTGTCGTCTGGGTGCGCAGCGACAGCGCCTTCCCCTATAAGGGCTGGGACGATCTGCGCGGGCTCAAGGGTGGGGTGCTGGTCAACAACAGCCATGGCGAACAGTTCGACGAGTTCGCCCGCACCAATCTCAACCTGGAGGCAGTGCCAGGCGCCAAGCAAGCCTTCGAGAAGCTGCTGCACAAACGCAGTGACTACGTGATCTTCGAGCAGTTTCCAGGCATGGCCCTGGCGCGTGTGCTGAACGTGGACCAGCAGGTGCAGGTGCTCGAACCGCCAGTGTCCAGCGAGGGGCTGTACCTGGCAATGTCCCATGACTCGCCGTGCAACCGGCCGCAGTTGCGTGAGCGACTGGCCGCGAAGATGAAGCAGATCGTGTCCAGCGATCTGCCGGAACGCCTGGTGGCACGAAACCTTGAGCTTTGGCGTCAGCAGCAGGAGGGCGCGGCGGCGCCTTGATCCGGGCCTTGCTGGCGCGGCAAGACTTCCCGGTGAAAAACCCGGATAATGGCGCCCATTTCGTTTTACGCGCTGGTGTGCCCGCATGGAAATCAAGGTCAATTTTCTCGACAATCTCCGACTTGAAGCCAAGTTCGACGACTTCACGGTGATCGCCGATCAGCCCATTCGCTACAAGGGTGATGGCTCGGCGCCAGGTCCTTTCGACTATTTCCTGGCCTCTTCGGCCCTGTGCGCGGCGTATTTCGTCAAGCTCTACTGCCAGACTCGCGACATTCCCACCGAAAACATCCGCCTGTCGCAGAACAACATCGTCGACCCGGAAAACCGCTACAACCAGATCTTCAAGATCCAGGTCGAGCTGCCTGAAGATATCAGCGAGAAGGACCGCCAGGGCATCCTGCGCTCCATCGACCGCTGCACCGTGAAGAAAGTGGTGCAGACCGGCCCCGAGTTCATTATCGAAGAGGTCGACAACCTCGACGCCGACGCCCAGGCGCTGCTGATGCCGGTGTCCGACACCACCACCTACATTCCTGGCAAGGACCTGCCGCTGGAGCAGACCATCGCCAACATGTCGGCGATCCTGGCCGACCTGGGGATGAAGATCGAGATCGCCTCCTGGCGCAACATCGTGCCCAACGTCTGGTCGCTGCACGTGCGCGACGCGCAGTCGCCGATGTGCTTCACCAACGGCAAGGGCGCGACCAAGGAAGCTGCGCTGGCCTCGGCACTGGGCGAGTTCATCGAGCGCTTGAACTGCAACTTCTTCTACAACGACCAGTTCTGGGGCGAGGACATCGCCAACGCACCGTTCGTGCACTATCCGAACGAGCAGTGGTTCATGCCAGGCCCGAAGGACGCGCTGCCGCAGGAGATCCTCGACGAGTACTGCCTGGAGATCTTCAACCCCGATGGCGAGCTGCGTGGCTCGCACCTGTACGACACCAACTCGGGCAACAAGGCCCGTGGCATCTGCTCGCTGCCGTTCGTGCGCCAGTCCGACGGGCAGACGGTGTACTTTCCGTCCAACCTGATCGAAAACCTCTACCTGAGCAACGGCATGAGCGCCGGCAACACCCTGGCCGAAGCCCAGGTGCAGTGCCTGTCGGAAATCTTCGAGCGGGCGGTCAAGCGCGAAATCCTCGAAGGCGAACTGTGCCTGCCGGACGTGCCACAGGACGTGCTGGCCAAGTACCCAGGCATCGTCGCCGGTATCCAGGGGCTGGAGGGGCAGGGCTTCCCGGTGCTGGTCAAGGATGCCTCGCTGGGCGGTGAATTCCCGGTGATGTGCGTGACCCTGATGAACCCGCGCACCGGCGGTGTGTTCGCCTCGTTCGGCGCGCATCCAAGCTTTGAAGTGGCGCTGGAACGCAGCCTCACCGAGTTGCTCCAGGGGCGCAGCTTCGAGGGCTTGAACGATCTGCCGCAACCGACCTTCGAAAGCCACGCGTTGACCGAGCCGAACAACTTCGTCGAGCATTTCATCGACTCCAGCGGCGTGGTGTCGTGGCGCTTCTTCAGTGCCAAGGCCGACTTCGAGTTCGTCGAGTGGGACTTCTCGGGCCAGGGTGAGGACTCCAACGAGCAGGAGGCGCAGACGCTGTTCGGCATCCTGGAAGGGCTGGGCAAGGAAGCGTACATGGCGGTGTACGACGACCTCGGTGCCACCGCCTGCCGCATCCTGGTGCCGGGTTACTCGGAAATCTACCCGGTCGAGGACCTGATCTGGGACAACACCAACCGCGCGCTGGGGTTCCGTGCCGACATCCTCAACCTGCACAGCCTCGACAGCCGCTCGCTGAAGTTGCTTTACAAGCGCCTGGAGCAGGTCGAGGTGGACGAATACACCACCATCACCACGCTGATCGGCGTCGAGTTCGACGACAACACGGTGTGGGGCCAGTTGACCATCCTCGAGCTCAAGCTGCTGATCCAACTGGCGCTGCAGCGTTTCGAGGAGGCCAAGGAACTGGTGGAGATGTTCCTGCAGTTCAACGACAACACCGTCGAGCGCGGGCTGTTCTACCAGGCGCTGAACGTGGTGCTGGAAGTGGTGCTGGACGACGAGCTGGAGATGGACGACTACGCGCCCAACTTCCGGCGCATGTTCGGCAATGAGCGCATGGACGCGGCACTCGGCTCGGTGGACGGTAGCGTGCGCTTCTACGGGCTGACCCCAACCAGCCTGAAGCTCGAAGGCCTGGAGCGCCACCTGCGTCTGGTCGAGAGCTACAAGAAACTGCATGCGGCGCGTGCCCGGGCAGCCGGCTGACGCGTTAGCTCTGCCCCGGGAGGTCTGTTCAGCGGGCCTCCCACCCTTCCTGACATCCCTCACCGCAGCCATGTGTCTCCTGGGCTGAACTTGGCGTCATACTTGCCTGTCAATGATGTAACAAAACTGTCATATATGGCTGACACAGGTTCCCACCCGATCCGATGCCTCACGCAAACCTACCCGCCAAGCACAGAGCGACGATCATCTGCTTCGATGAGCGGCGGGTTTTGCTCGTGCGCAAGAAAGGCGGTAAATGGAATTTCCCGGGTGGCCTGATAGAGCAGGGCGAGCAGCCGCATGAAGCGGCCGCGCGCGAGTTGCATGAGGAAACCGGCCTGAGCGGCCATGGCCTGCTGCACTTGTGCACCCTGGAAGTGGCCGGGATTCTCCATCACATCTTCACCACCCACCTGCACCCCGGCGATCGGCCGTGTGCGCGCAGAGAAATTGCGGCATGCACATGGATAGAGCGCCGTGGGCTGGCGCGTGCGCCGCTGACCCCCGCGGCCGAGGCGTTGCTGGCCTGCCAGATTCCGGCGCTGTCGACCTGGGCGGCCTGAAAATACAAGCCTTGCCGATCGCGGTGGGCAAGGTTTGACGGCTCAGGCCTGCGCAGGCTGATCCTGGGTTGGGGCATCCAGCATCGCCTCGACCTCCAGCTTCAACCGGTCGGCCTTGCTGATGTACTTGGGCTTGTTGCTCCTGGGCGCCAGCTTGGCGTTGGCTTTCTTGGCGTGGGCCTTCAACAGCTGCTTGATCTTTTTCTGACGATTCATGTTCTCTACGCCCCTTGAGCGCATCCGCTAGCGAAACGCCGCGAGCTTAGCCTTGTGGGCATCGATGGACAAGGCAGATGCGCGCTGCTGGGTACGTTCATCTCTTTCTGCTAGCGTAGGCGGCCCTCTCAAATGGAGCGCTGGCCACCATGATCACCTACCGCCCGATGACCCTCGATGATTACGATGCCATCTTGGGGCTGATGCGCCAGACCCCTGGCGTTTCGGTACGTGAGGCCGACTCGTTCGAGGCTACACAACGCTACCTGCAGCGAAATCCACAGTTGAGCTTCGTCGCTGCGGCGGGATCGGTGTTGGTCGGTTGCGCGATGTCAGGGCACGATGGCTGCCGGGGTTACCTGCAACATGTGCTGGTGCTGCCGGAGTTTCGTCGTCAGGGCATCGCCAGGCAGCTCGTGGAGCTGTGTTTGCAGGGCCTGGCCGAGCAGGGTATTCGCAAGTGCCACCTGGATGTGCTCAAGACCAACCCGCAAGCGGCCGACTACTGGGCCCGGCATGGCTGGCAATTGCGCACGGACATCGAGCGTTTCTCCTTCACGCGGGCGGGCGACGAGAACGCCTGAGTCAGCACTTGGCCGCCTGGCGGTGTGTTGCAACCAGGGCAGGGCCGGACGTTCGTGCGGACTGGCCTGGATTATTTCCCACGTCTGGTAAGGCCATGCAGAAGTGTGGCGAAGGGTGTTTCCTCGTTTTTATCGTACTCATGCTCCAGGTGGTGCTTCTCCAGAATCGGCATCTTCTTGATCGTGTATTCGACGGCCGCAACTTCATGCACGTCCGCGCTGTCGTCCACCCGTTCGAACGCGCCCGGCGTGAAGCAGGTCAGGTTTTCCCCCTTGGACACAGTGCTTGGAAACAGAATGCCGTCGTACCCCTGTGTTCGGATGACGTCGGCAAAAAGCTGGGTCACGCTGTAGAGGTAGCGGTGCTCGGGTTGCACCGGCACGTTCAATACCGCGGCGATGGAGAGGATATCCCTGAGTCGCTCGAGCCGTTCGTCACTCAGAAAGTTTCTGATATCGAAGTTTGAGAAGTCGGCGACCTCCAGGGGACGCGTCGAGCGGAACTTCGAGGTCGAGATCAGGTGCCCCGGATGAGGGCGTATCTCCGCCACGGCAGTCAGTACATCGGAGGCCAGGTACAGGATGGAGACCCGGGCGCGGTTGAACCTGCCTTCCGTTGCAAGGTGCAGCGGGGGCGCGCCGATTTTCGCCTCAGCGTAGGGTTGGTAGACGAAGCCATTGTCGGTAGGTGAAAGGCTGGCCAGTTCCGTCAAGCGTGACTGGACACCTACCCGTGCGCGATAGAATTCACTCCCGCATGTCAGCTTGCGGCTGATGTCGCCGCGCAGGCTCTCCAGTAGCCTGGCGACATCCGACTCCACTTCAAAGTGATTGTTCTCCAGTGCGCGCTTGACCAGCAAGCGCACCCGATCGCTGTCGTAATCGCGTAGGCCCCACAGCACATTTCCATCGTAGTAACCGCCCCCCAGCGAGATGTCTTCGCCGGATTCGGGGTACCAGCCGTAATCTTCCACTGGGAGCCAGATTTCGTCGGGAATGTAATCGCTGTAGCGCTTGGAGAGATTGAAGATGGTGTCATCCCTGGCCATCAATGCTTGCAGGCTGTCGCCACCGATGTGGTGGTTGTAGTCCCACTCTGAATAGTTGAGGCGCACGAGTGCACGCAGGATGCGCGTGATCCTGTAGTCCTCGACGCTGAGCCCTTTGCCATTGCTGCTTTTGCACGTGGGGCAATGCCTCAGGCGCTTGCCGCGCTCCTGCAGTTCTGCACGAAGGCTCGGGTCGCTGACGCAGAATTCGCAGATGAAAGATCGGTATGGCATGTGCCTCTCCAGCAGCCCACCCATCCGTGGGCATGTCGGTGTTCTAGGCTTCGGTGGTCGCTTTGTGTTCGTTCTTTCGTGGTTCTGCGGGTGTCTGCTTGCGCAGATTGTGCAGGACGACTTCCTTGAACCGTGATGAGAGCCGGCTCAGTCGGTTATGCATGATGCTGGAGTACATGAAGGTGATCGCACAGACCAGGAAGATGACCAACTTGTGCTGCTGCGGGGCATAAAACAACGCAGTGAGCCCCCCGGCAAAGGCATTGAACGCCACCCCTCGGGCAATGCGATCCCTGCTGACGTAGGTTTCCATCGCCCTGACAGCGTCTGGGGCGGAGCGGGCAATGATCTCAGCGGTTTTTCCGTAGGGCTGCTGCTTGGGGCTACCCACGAGGCGTTGCCACAGCGACAGCACGCGGTCGCGCAGGCCCGAAAAGCGATTCAGCCGCGTATCGATCCACTCGTCCACCTGGGCGCCCCTTCTTATCAGGTACGAGGAGGTTGCATCGACGTAGATCCCCAGCACGTAGACGATCGGCAGGTAGATCAGAACGATGATCTCCTTGTAGTCCTTGAGCGTGCTCCAGGGAACCTCGGCAAAATAAGCGGGGTAATGTTCTCGGAGGATGGCGAGCATCCAGGCCGACGCGGCAATGCCGGAAATCAGGTATTCGATAAGCGCTACTGCGAACTGCATGGTGCCCTCGGTCAGGCTCGGGTGGGGGGGAGGGGTGGGGTGGCCGCGATGTGCAGGATTCTCCCATCGGGATGATCCGGGTTTAGCCAACAGCCGTCATGCTGTAGCCATTTGCTGGGGGTGAGGTCGACATCCTCGTATTGATTGAGCTGGATGCGCTTTTGGGTTTGCTTGCGCAATTGACGGACGTGCTTCATGGCCTGAGCGTGTGCAGCGACGAAGCCGGACTCGTTACCGTGATATTTGACCACGACGAGCCGTTTTCTCCCATCGGCTGGTGCCGTGAACTGTCTGAAGTAGCGTGGACGGTAGCGTTCGTCGCACTGTGCAAGCCAACCGACGACAAGGCGAGCAGCAGGCATCGCGCTCTCTGAAACCACCAGATTGGTGATCGAGTCAATGTTGTCCCAGTCGTTATCGCTGGAGGCTTTCTTGACCTTCACCGAGTCGTAGGCAATGCCATGGTGGCTATCAAAGTCAAGATAACGCTTGGCCGTGTCGTTGATGACGGCATAAAAGCCCTTGTCATTGCTTTTGAACAGGTCACTGAGCAGCTTTGCAAAATGACCGCTGTCGGGGTCCGCGTAGACGAAGTGGGTATCGTTCTGCAGGGTGAAGTAGCTGAACAGGAAGTAATCGCCTGGCTCGATTCCGCATTCCTTCAAGGCCACATAAGGATGGTCCGCCAGGTACAGCTTGCGCTCGCCATGGTCATTGAAGCGACCCATGCGAGTCTTTGCGGCCGGCGGGAAGAATTCATCGATATCGACCGTTCCACTCATGAAGGTATGTACACGTGCAGCCTTGATCCTGCGCACCCTTGAAAATACCGAGCCCTTGCAGTAAGTGCGAGAATCAAGAGGTACAGCACCCAGGCTGTAGGCGAACGGGTTCGATTGAGGCAACAGGTATTGGCGGATAGCTTCGCGGTAGCCTTGTACCCCGAAGATGGGATTGTAAGTATCGAAGCTGACAGTCAGCGGCGGAATGAATCGAAGCTGGAAGTTCATGCGTAGAGCCTTGGGACGTCCTTGCAGATATTGACCGAGGCACTCAGCGCGTTAGGCCAAGTTTTTTCTCGAAGTACACCCGGTTGAAGCCGTCCTCGCTGCGTCGGGCGATCTCGACATAGCCGAGCCTGGGGTAGAGGCAGAGGTTCTCGGTCATTCGTTCGTTGGTATAGAGCTGCACTGCATTCAGCCCGAGCTGGCGCGCGCGGCTTTCGCACAGGTTGATCAGCGCCTTGCCGACACCACGTCCGGCGGCACTGGGCAGTACGGCTACGTTTTCCAGCAGCATGTGGTTGTCGTCGGGGTAGAACACGATGAAACCTTGCAGGCTGGCCTGCTCGTCCAAGGCCACGTGTACCCAGCCCGCCGCGATCTGGCTGGCGTAGTCGGCCTGCATGGGGGCAGGCTTGCGGCCGATCAAAGGGATGTAGCGGGCATAAGCCTGCTCGGCGCAGGCCTGGATGGCGGGTTGGTCGGCGGGGGTGGCAGGTCGAATCATCGTGCGCTCTCCTGGGGGCGGATGCGGGCTGAACCCGCGGGCGCGATCAGACGCCCGCAGGCTTGCAACCTAGTGAAGATCCTTGAGCAAGGCAACCAGGCTGCGCATGTGCTCGACAGCTTCGGTTGCTGCCTTGGCCGGTGGCAGGCTTTCGCTGCGACGGATAGTGAAATAGCCGTCGTCCTGTGACGTTTTGCGAATGCCGCGCCGTGCCCGTTCGGCGTTGGCGATTTCGATCAGTGGCTCACGGTACTGCGCGTGCACGGAGTTGAGGTAGATGTAGGAGTTGATACGGAAGTGGTCGCCTTCCTGGCGGATCAGGAGCGCCGCCGCAAACAGTGTGCCCAGATCCGGGTCAAGGAAGCGTTCGAACTCTTCCAGGCTGAAGTAGGTGATGACCCGACGAGGATCGGTGGTGAGGCCGTCGAAAGCTTCGTTTAACGCTCTGTGGAACCGAGCGAACTTGCGTTCTTTCAGGCACCTGTCCCACACCTGCGGTCTACGCGCATAGAGCTGGAACAAGCGCACATTGGCCTTTGCATCATTGCCCGTCGGCCCGTTGACCAGTGCTGCCAGATCCTTGGCGCGCGAACTCGGCGCATTGGGGGTGAGGATCTTGTGCAGGGCGTCGAGTGCCTCCTGATGCTTGCTTGCCACCGTGGTGACCAGCTTGCCCAGGCCGTCGCCTTCGGCGATCTCCTCTTCTTCCTGGATGGCCTTGCGAAACTGCGCCAGGGTGGATTTCACGTGAGGCGCGGTCCACTGCAGTTGTTCGATCTGGGTGAGGAACTCGGTCAGCCAGGTGTACCCAACCGGAATCCACTGGTCGTGCTCCGGGTCGTTCTCGTGGCCGTCGAGGAAGATATGGATGCCGCGATAGTTCGGGTAGAGACTGTTCAGGGCTTCGTAGTAGGTCTTGGTCTGGTCTTCCCCCTCGTGATGACCAAACTTGTTTTCGATGGCGATGTAAATCTTGGCCGCCGGGTCCAGCGCGAGCACATCGATATAGCGCTTCTGGTTACGCAGGCCCAGTTCGGCCTCGGTCATCACCATGAGCGAGGAGAAGGCCAGGGTCTGTACGTTCGAGGCGGCCAGGAAGCGGCGGTCATTGAGGCTCAGGTTTTCGACATGGCTGGATTGCCCTGCCCGGGTCAGCAGCGACTTGATCGCCTGGTCACCCAGCCCGTGCCCCTGGGTCGGATCGATCAGCCAGGCGAGGAAGCGGGATACGTTCACTTCCTTGGGGAAGCAGATCTGAAGAGCGTCGCTGTGGGTCGACAGCGCGAGCATCCGTTGCACATCCGGGTCGCCGTACAGGGCGTCCACCAGAGATTCCAAAGTCATACAAGTCCTGCAAGTCACGTGGAGAATAGCGATTTCGGGTGTTGGAGCCATTCACATGGCGGGCTGATGCAACGTCGGGCGGACCGAGCGTTGGACAAGCGCTAAGGCATTGTGCCATTAGCGCTTGGGGTGTTGCTATCGAGTCACTCCAAAGATTACTGCTTACGAATACCGACGATGTTCGCAGCCCCCCCTTCCATACGGAAATCGAAGCCGACCTTGTCACCGACCTTCAGCCTTTCGAGCTGCTCGGCGCTGGCCTTGAAGCCCATGGTCATCGCCGGCCACTGCAGTGCTGCCACAGGCCCATGGGCCAGCGTCACCTTGCTGTGCTCGGTGTCGATCGCCTTGACCGTGCCCTCGGCATGCGCGCTTGGCGCCGCCTGGCTGGCCGACATGTCCATGCCCTCCATTGCCATGCCTTCCATGCTTTGCTGCGCTTGCGCGCCGGTGGCGAAGGCGATCATCAATACAGCGCCGAGGTACAGATTTTTCATTGGGTTTCTCCTGGTTGGGGGGTATCGGTTACGGCAAGATCGCGGCGCCTGATCAGCCAGTACGCGGCGGGAATCACGAACAACGAGAGCAGCGGGGCGGTCAGCATGCCGCCGATCATGGGCACGGCGATGCGGCTCATCACTTCGCTGCCGGTGCCGCTGCTCCAGAGAATCGGCAACAACCCCGCGACGATCACTGCCACGGTCATTGCCTTGGGCCGGATACGCTGCACGGCGCCCTGGCGAATTGCCTCGCGCAGTGCCGCTTCGGACCGCTCGCCAGCGGCCTGGCGCTCGGCCCAGGCGTTGTTCAGGTAGATCAGCATGATCACCCCGAACTCCGCCGCGACCCCGGCCAGGGCAATGAAGCCGACCCCGGTGGCCACTGACAGGTTAAAACCCATCAGGTACAGCAGCCACACCCCGCCCGTCAGGGCGAAGGGCAGGGTGCCCATGATCAGCAGCGCCTCGCCGAGGCGGCCGAAGGTCAGGTAGAGCAGCACGAAGATGATCGCCAGGGTTGCCGGGACCACCCAGGCCAGGCGAGCATTGGCGCGTTCCAGGTATTCGAATTGGCCGGAGTAGCTCAGGCTCATGCCCGGGTCGAGCTTCACCTCGCGATCCACGGCCTGGCGCAGGTCGGCGACCACCGACGACAGGTCGCGCCCACGCACGTCGATGTACACCCACCCGGAGGGGCGGGCGTTCTCGCTCTTGAGCATTGGCGGGCCTTCGGCAATGCGCACCTGTGCCACGCTGGCAAGGGTGATCTGGCCGCCCAGGGCGGTGTAGATCGGCAACTCGCGCAGTGCCTGGACCGAGTCGCGCCACTCGCGCGGGTAGCGCAGGCTGATCGGGTAGCGCGCCAGGCCCTCGACTGTTTCACCCACCGTTTCGCCACCGATGGCACCGGCGACGATGGCCTGCACGTCGGTGATGTTCAGGCCATAGCGCGCCGCAGCCTGGCGATCGATGTCCAGGTCGATGTAGCGCCCGCCGGTGAGGCGCTCGGCCAACGCCGAGATGACGCCCGCGACGCCCTTGGCTGCACGCTCGACCGCCTGGGTGGCGCGGTCGATCTGGGCCAGGTCGCTGCCGGCCACCTTGACCCCGATCGGGCTCTTGATACCGGTGGCGAGCATGTCGATGCGGTTGCGGATCGGCGCAATCCAGATGTTGGTGAGCCCCGGCACGCGCACGGTGCGGTCGAGTTCCTCGACCAGCTTTTCGCTGGTCATGCCTGGGCGCCACTGATCCTTGGGCTTGAGTCGCACGAGGGTTTCGAACATCTCCAGCGGCGCCGGGTCGGTGGCCGACTCGGCGCGCCCGGCCTTGCCGAACACACTGGCCACCTCGGGTACGGTGCGGATCAGGCGGTCGGTACGTTGCAACAGCTCTGCGGCTTTTTGCGCCGACAGCCCAGGCAGGGCGGACGGCATGTACAACAGGTCGCCTTCATCCAGCGGTGGCAGGAACTCGCCGCCCAGGTGGCTCAGCGGCCACAGGCTGCTGAGCAGCACCAGCAGAGCCCCGGCCAGGGTCAGCAACGGCCTGCGCAGCACCTGCTCCAGGGCTGGCCGGTAGAGGCGGATCAGCCCGCGATTGAGCGGATTGCGCGCTTCCGCCGGCAGGGGCCCGCGGATCCAGTACCCCATCAGTACCGGCACCAGGGTCACCGCCAGCCCTGCAGCGGCGGCCATGGCGTAGGTCTTGGTGAACGCCAGCGGTGCGAACAGCCGCCCCTCCTGGGCCTGCAGGGTGAATACCGGAACGAACGACAGGGTGATGATCATCAGGCTAAAGAACAGTGCGGGTCCGACTTCTATCGCCGCCTCGGTCATCACCCGCCAGTGCGGCTCACCGCGCAGCACCTGCCCAGGATGCCGCGCATGCCAGGCCTCGACATGCTTGTGCGCGTTCTCGATCATCACCACGGCCCCGTCCACCATCGCGCCGATGGCGATGGCGATGCCCCCCAGCGACATGATGTTGGCGTTGATGCCCTGGTGACGCATGACGATCAGTGCGATCAGCACCCCCACCGGCAACGACACGATCGCCACCAGCGAGGAGCGCAAGTGCCAGAGAAACGCGGCACAGACCAGCGCGACGACGATGAACTCCTCGAGCAGCTTGTGGCTGAGGTTGTCCACCGCGCGGTCGATCAGTTGGCTGCGGTCATAGGTGGTGACCAGCTCCACGCCGGTCGGCAGGCTGTTCTTGAGCACCTCGAGCTTGTCCTTGACGCGCCCGATGGCCTCGCGGGCATTCTTGCCGCTGCGCAGGATCACCACGCCACCCACGGCCTCGCCTTGGCCATCCAGCTCGCCGATACCGCGGCGCTCCTGCGGGCCAAGCTGGACCCTGGCTACATCGCCCAAGGTTACCGGTGCGCCATTGGCCGCCAGACGCAAGGGGATGGCGCGAAAGTCATCGAGCGTCTTCAGGTAGCCCGAGGCGCGCACCATGAACTCCGCCTCGGCCTGTTCCAGCACGCCGCCGCCGGTCTCCTGGTTGGCCTTGCCGATGGCCTGCGCCACCTCGTCCTGGGTGATGCCCAGGCTTGCCATGCGCAGGGGATCGAGCACCACCTGGTACTGCTTGACCATGCCACCGATGCTCGCGACCTCGGCCACATCGGGCAGGGTCTTGAGCTCGAAGCGCAGGAACCAGTCCTGCAGGCTGCGCAACTGCGCAAGATCGTGCCCACCGCTGCGGTCGACCAATGCGTACTGGTAGATCCAGCCCACCCCCGTGGCATCCGGGCCAAGCACAGGCTTGGCCGTAGCCGGCAGGCGCGACTGCACCTGGCTCAGGTACTCCAGCACGCGCGAACGGGCCCAGTACAGATCGGTGCCGTCCTCGAACAGCACGTAGACGAAGCTGTCGCCGAACGCCGAGAAACCGCGCACGGTCTTGGCCCCCGGCACCGAAAGCATGGTAGTGGTCAGTGGGTAGGTGACCTGGTTCTCGACGATCTGCGGGGCCTGCCCGGGGTAGGAGGTGCGGATGATCACCTGCACGTCCGACAGGTCCGGCAAGGCATCGATCGGCAGGCTGCGCAGGGAAAACACGCCCCAGGCTGCCAGAAACAGCGTGGCCAGCAGCACGAGGATGCGGTTGCCGACCGACCAGCGAATCAGTTTCGCGATCATGGTCGAGCCTCCTGCGGGGCAGGCATCGAGTCCGGCGCGGTGGTGGCCTCGATGCCCTTGAGGCTGGCCTCGGAGTCGATCAGGAACTGCCCCGATGCGACGACCTTCTGGCCTGCCTGCAACCCCTGCAGCACGGCGACCTGGCCGCCGCTCTCCTGGCCCAGCAGCACCTCGACCGGGCGGAAGCGGCCCTGGTCCTCGGCGAGCATCACCAGGTCGCGCTTGCCGGTACGGATGACGGCCTCGGCCGGCAGTGTCAGGCCCTCGTCGTTTGGCGCTTCCGGGCTCAGGGTCACCTGTGCCGTCATGCCGGGTCGCAGTCGTCCCTCGCGGTTGGGCAGCTCGATGCGCAGGCGCAAGGTGCGGCTTTGCGGATCGGCATCCGCCAGCAGGGCGGTCAGTGTGCCGCTCACCGTCTCGCCGGGATACGCCGGCAGACGCGCCTGCACCGCCTGGCCCTCGCGCAGACCCTGGGCCAGGGCTTCGGGTACCGCGGCTTCGAGCCACACCTGGGCGATACCGTTGATCCGCGCCAGCGTCGCGCCCGGCGTCAGGGTCATGCCCGGTCGCAGGTCCAGGCTCTGCAGCGAACCCGCGCTGGGCGCCACCAGGGTCACCCACTGCTGCACCTTGCCACTGCGCGCGACTCGCTCGATCAGCTCGGCAGGCATGCCGGCCAACAGCAACCGCTGGCGCGCAGCAGCCTGCAACCCTGCATCGCCGGTACGGCGCAGTGCGAGAAACTCCTCCTGCAACCCGGCCCATTCCGGTGTCAGCACATCGGCCAGCGGTGCGCCCTTGGCCACCACATCGCCGGTAGCGCGCCCGTAGGTGCGCTCGACGAAGCCCCCAGTGCGTGCCTGCAATACGCTGAAGTCTCGTTCGTCGAAGGCCAGCATGCCGCTGACCTGCAACGTGCGTCGCAGGGGGCTGCGCGTCACGGTCGCCAGGCGCACCCCGAGATTCTGCTGAATGCCCTGGGTGATCTGCACCGCCAGTTGCCCCTGACCGGCATCACCCTCGGCATACTTGGCCACCAGTTGCATGTCCATGAAGGGCGACTTGCCCGGTGCCGGGAAATGCTGCTGCGGGTACATCGGGTCATACCAGTACAGCGCCCTCTGTTCTGCCGGTGCCGCCGCCGTGGCCGGGCCGCCTTTGAGGGCGAGCCCGTAGCCGGCGCTGGCACCGACCGCCAGGGCCAGCACCGCGATCAAGCCGATGGATGTGTGTTTCATGCCTGCACCTCGCCATAGATGAAGTGCAGTCGTGCAGCGGTCGCCGCCAACTGCCCTTGCCAATCGATATCCTGCAATTGCGCCTCGACCCGCTGGCGACGGGCTGCGAGCAGATCGCCCAATGCCGACTTGCCGGACCGGTAATCGGCCAGGGCCAGGCGCACCCGTTCTTCGGCCAGGGGTAGCAACGTCTCGCGACTGCGCGTGACGGCCCGTTGCAGGCGCTGGTATTCGGCCAGGTCCGTTTCCAGTTGCGCGGTGTGCTCGCGCAGGGCGGCTTGCTGCTCATCCTCGAGCTGACGTACCTGGGCCTGGCGGGCGGCGATGGTCGGGTCCTGGCGCGAGCCGGTGAACAGCGGTAGTTGGAAGCTGACTTGCAGGCTGACCATGTTGCTGAATGCAGGGCCGCGTCGCTGGTAGTCCAGCTCCCAGCCCCAGTCAGATTTCTTCTCGGCCTGTGCCTGGTGCACCTGCGCCTGTGCTTCGCGGGTCATGGCGCCATAGGCGGCCAGTTCCGGGTGCACATGCAGAGCGTTCAGGTATGCCGGGGCATCCACTGCCCATTGCGGGAAGCTGCGCGCCAGGGCCTCGCCGTCCTGGCCGATCCAGCGTTTGAGGGCCGCACGTGCCTGGGAGGCCTGGCTGAGCAACTGGTCTTTCTGCTCATCCAGTTGCGCGGCCTCCTGCCCAGGTGCCAGGGCATCGGACGCAGTGCCGCCACCACCGGCCAGGCGCGCCCGTACTGCGGCGTCCAACAGGCGGTTCTCGTGGTAGAACGCTTCGAACTGCTGCAGCTTGCGCTGCACCGTGTAGGCCGCGATCCAGGCCTGGGCCGTGGCTGCGCGCACTTTCAGGCGTTCTACCAAGGCTTCGGCGTCGGCCCGCTCGACGGTCGCCCGGGCGGTCTCGACCCGCGCCTGGCGCTTGTCGCGGTTGGGCACCTCCTGGGCCAGGCCGACCACTTGCATGGTCATGAAGTCGCGGTTCGTGCTCCAGCGGTCGCTGCCGTCCACCGGCAGGTTCTGCAGCCCGAGGTTCAGGCGTGGGTCTGGCAATTCACCGGCTGGCAGCACCGCATTGCGCGCTGCAGTGACCTGCTCCTGGCGCGCCTGCAGGGAGGGGGCGTTGCGCTCGGCCAGTCGCAGTGCATCGTCCAGGGACAATGCAGCGGCCTGCGCCGACAGTGTCGGCAGCAGGATCAGCAGGGCGGCCGCAAGCGTCCACCCGGCTTGGAAACGTAGGGGAGTCATGGACATGATTCCTTGAAAACACTCGCGCACAGGCGCATGCCATTGCCTGGCCGCGAGGGCAGGGCAATGGTGTGAGGGTCAGCAAGGGATCAGGCGCGCGGAGGCCGCCAGCGATCGGGCGGTGCGCGCGACAGCAGGCTGTGGGCGTAGCTGTCCGAGGGGCGTGGGGTGGCGAAGGTCAGGGCAGGTGTCGCGAGGCTGACCTGCAAGGTGGTGGCGGTCTTGCACTCTTGGCCGGCCTTGCAGGCCTTGGAGGCGTGCTGCGAGGAAGATTTGCCGTTGTCCTTGTCCTGGCAGCAGTCATGGTCCATCCCCGCCATCATGCTCATGCCCATGGCCTGCATGGGGCAGGGTTCGGCAGGCGACTCGATGCCCGCCATCCCGGAGAGGGGAAGCGAAAGCATCAAAAGCAGGATGATCAGGCGGCGCAGGGTGGCGGACATGGCGCGAGTCTAGCGGGGTTTGGGTTAGGGTAACATTAACAAAATGTGTCTGCGCCATCCCTCTGTAGGAGCGGGCTTGCCCGCGAAAAGGGCACTGCGGTGGATGGCACGGGCTACGCCCGTGTTCGCGGGCAAGCCCGCTCCTACAGAGATACGGGCTGGCCTTTGATGCCGGGCGGTTCAGTGAACGGCGCCGAACCCCGATCCTGGTACCTGCCGCAATGCTCCGACCAGCGCATCGGCCTGTCCGAGCGCGACCTCAAGGCTGCGCATGCTGGCACTCATCAACTGGCGTACCTCGGCATCGGCACAGGTATCGTGGGCGTGGTACGCGTCGGTATAGGCGTGGAGCATGAAGTGGCAGGCGTTGGACAGCACTTCCTCGATGGGGACCAGGCCTTCGAGAATGGCGGTTGAGAGGGATTTGCCGGCGGGGATCGCGAATTTGCGGAGAAGATTTTCGGGTGGGTCGGGGACGATTTTTTTCATGTGATTTCCTGAATGCAGTGAGTGCTGCACCATCCGTTTCCACACGAAAGGGTGGCAGCTATACGCGGGGTGGAAACCCGAGAGCATTCAGGAAAGCTCGGTAGGCACAGGGCCTCCCGCGCATAGCTGCCATGACGACACAACGCTGAATACTCTTCGGGTTTCCACACCCGGTCGCTGAACACCAGCGACCGGGGAAGCCTATTGGCCAGGCTTCCCCGGGACAATCAGACGGGAGTCGACAGGTTGCGTAGGGTATTTCTCTGTGGTCATGGCTCTCTGTCGGACGTGGAGTAGTTCGCTGTAGGAATTGGCTCTTTATCGCGGCGCTTGCGGCAAGTCCAGGCTGTGCTCAGCGACCACGCCCCAGCGCATCCGGATTGGCCACATTCATCGGCGCACCCTCGAAAAACGCCCGCACATTGTCGAAAGCATCACCGAAGTACAGCTCGTAGCCCGCCTTCTCCACATACCCCAGGTGCGGCGTGCACAGCACGCGCGGGTGCTGGAGCAAGGGGTGGGCAGGGTCGAGCAGCGGTTCGCTCTCGTACACATCCAGGGCAGCAAAGCCCGGGCGTCCATTGTCCAGCGCCGCGAGCAGGGCACCCGGGGCGATCAGCTCGGCGCGGCTGACGTTCACCAGCAAGGCGTCGGGCTTCATGCGTGCCAGGTCATCGCCGGTCACGAGGTGGCGAGTGCTGTCGGACAGGCGCAGGTTGAGGCTGACAATGTCGGCGTCGGCAAAGAACGCCTCGCGCGAGGCTGCAGCCCGGTGGCCATCGGCCTGGGCAGCCGCGCGGCTGCTCTCGCTGCCCCATACCAGCACCGGCATGTCGAAGGCCTGGGCGTAGCGCGCCAGGCGTTGGCCGATCTTGCCGTATCCCCAGATCCCCAAGGTCTGCCCCGCCAGGGCCTGGCCCAGGTTGACCTGCCAGCGCCCTTGCCTGAAGGCATCGATCGCCGGCACCAATTGACGGCGAGCGTTGAGGATCAGCGTCCATGCCAGCTCCGCCGGCGCCACCGGCGAGCCGCGGCCTTCGGTCACGACAACGCCACGTGCGGTGCAGGCAGCCAGGTCCAGATGGCTGGATACCTTGCCGGTCTGGCTGATCAGCTTGAGCTTGGGCAACCGGTCGAGCAGCGCCGCGTCGATGCGCGTGCGCTCGCGGGTGAGCACCAGCGCGTCGGCATCGGCAAAGCGCTCGACGAGCTGGTCCTCGGTGGCCGGTTGCAGTTGATGGAGGACAGTGACCTGGTGGTTGCCCAGGCGGGCGAAGCAGTCGAGCGTGCGGATCACGTTCTGGTAGTCGTCGGGGATGACAATGTGCATGTGCGGCGGTCCGAGCGGGTCTGGGGGAGGTCAGACGATAGCCGAATTCGCCAACGCTGCACGAGCCCTCTTCAGTGTGTATCGCCACCGCGCGACAGCGCCTGGAGAACTGCCATCGCCTGGGCGGCGTCGCTGCTGGCGACAAAGATATGGTCGTGATAATAGGCGGCGATCACGTTGCAACTGATGCCCGCTTCTCCAAGTGCGCTGGCGAAGGCCGCAGTGAGGCCGACGGCATCGAGCGCGGAGTGGATGGTCAGGGTGATCCAGGCCGCGACGAAGCTGTACTCCAGGCCCAGCGCATCGGCGCGGGAGCGTTCGAGGATCACGGTCAAGCCTTCCTGCTCGCGGAAGCTGCCGAGCACTTCGCTGCCCTGCAGCACTGCGCTGTCGGCCACGGTGCAGAATACGTATTCGCCGGGGTTGAGGTTGGGGCTCATGCCGCGCAGCAGCGCGGTGATGGATTTTTCGCCTGACATGGGGGAGCTCTGCGTCTGAAAAGTTCGCCAGTGTGCCTGGCCCGTACTGATCAGTAGAGCGAATGTTGCTGATAGCCGATTAGCCTAGCTTATGTAAACAACGATGGACGCAGGGTTGCGGCCTGTGGAAGATTGATTGCCCTTTCCCGCCAGACTGTTCCCCCGCAAAGCGAGTCAAGCAATGGATCTGAAATTCAGTCATGTCGATGTACTGGTCAGCGACCTGGAGGCCGCGTGTGCGTATTACGCACGGGTACTCGGTGCGCGGATCTCGAAAACCCAGGTCTGGGAGCGCGGCGGTCTGCATGTGCGCTACGCCGTGGTGCTGATGGGGGCGGAGCGTTTCATGCTGGTCCAGCCGCTGGCAGGCAATCTCAAGACGCTGCTCGAGACCCAGGGCGAGGGCACTATCTACCGCCATTGCTATTCGACCCCGGACATCGAGGTGGTGTACGACCAGCTGATGGCGCAAGGTGTCCAGCCCGAGGACGAGAATGGCAACCCGCTGGCCCGGAATGACCTGCAAGCGCCGGGAGGCGGGCGGATCATCTGGCTGCCCAAGCAGTTCGGGCACTTTTCGATCGAGATCCTCGAGGCCGAGGGGCTGGAGCGCTTTATCGAAGAGGTGTTTGCCTGAGGCACTGTCGAACTCGGTCGCTCACCGCAAGATCAGTGGGCTATAGGCGAAGCGTCCCGTAACCTTGACGGCGTTACCAGGGCTGTGTGCCCTTGGCCGAGGGGTGATTTGCCGGTATCGATCGATACCGGCACAGGTCGGTCACCAAAGCACGATATCGTAGGTCAGGTAGAGCCGATTGCTATCGCGGCCACGGGCGAAATCCGAGCGGTACACGTAGTTGCGCAGCTTGGCGCCCAGCCCCTTGAACGGTCCGGATTGCACAACGTAGGCAAGTTCCGCGTCGCGTTCCCATTCGCGCAACCCGTCCTCACCTGAGCGGTGGTTGTCGCCGCTCAGGTAGCGGGTCATGAAGGTCAGTCCGGGAACCCCTGCGGCAGCGAAGTTGTAGGCATAGCTGGCCATCCAGGTCTTTTCGTCTTCCTCGATGAATTTTCCGATACCGACGTTGCTGAACGAATACACGGTCGCGCCGCTGATGTAGGGCAGGCCGGCGTCGCCGCGCAGCACCTGGTAGCCGGCGCCGAAGGCATGGCCACTGTGGCTGTAGGTCAGTTGCCCGCTGAGCATGTGGTTGTCGATGCGTCCGGCCTGGGCCGCGCCGTCGTCGCGGCTCCTGAAATAGCGCAGGTCGCTGGCAAGCGTGCCCCCGCCCAGCGGCAGGTCATGTTGAATGCCGGCGAAGTCCTGGCGGTAGAAGTCGCTCAACTCGCCGTGGAAATAACTCAGGCGCAATTGCTTGCTGACCGCGTAGTCGGCGCCGCCGTAGCTGAAATCGCCGGATTCGCGACCGCTGTAGCCGTCCAGAAACAGCCCGGTGCTGTTCGATGAGTCGCGTAGCTTGAAGCGATCCAGATGTCCGAATGTGAGGGTGAGGTTGTCGAGGTCGTTGCTGACCAGTTGGCTGCCCTGGTAGGTCTGCGGCAGCAGGCGGGCGTCGTTGTAGACCAGCACGGGGGTCTTGGGCAGCAGTGTTCCGTGCTTGACGACTGTCTTGCCCAGGCGTGCCTTGGCAGTGACGCCGGCGCTGGCGAATTCTTCAGCGGCGTGGCCGTCGTCGTGCACCGGCAGCAGGCCTGTGCCACTGCGTCCACGACCAGAGTCCAGGCGTACGCCAAGCAGGCCCGACGCATCGATGCCAAGCCCCAGGACACCCGGGGTATAGCCGGATTGATAATCGAGCAGAAAGCCTTGGGCCCATTCCACTCGTTCGCTCTTGGCGTTGGCGGCAGCACGGCTGCTCATGCCGTGTTCGTCACGGAAATTCTCGTTGAAATAGACGTTGCGCAGTTGCAGCTTCAGTGTGCTGTCATCGATGAAACCGGCAGCGCCAGCAACTGGCATGCAGCCGCAGAGCAGGGCACAGCCGGCCCCTCGCAGAACGATTCGAGACATGATCGGTACTCTAATGTGGGTCGCACAGAGGGCGGGCGCCAGTTGGCGCCGCGCAGTGGTTCAGACGAAGAAGGACAGGGCGCCGGTGAGCAGCGCCAACGCGGTGATCACCAGCGAGGTCAGCACCGCCCATTTCACCGTGGCCTTCTGGAAGTCACCGATGTCGCGGTCGACCATGCCCACAAGCAGCAGGGTCGAGGCCACCAGCGGGCTCATCAGGTGCACCGGTTGGCCGAGCACCGAAGCCCGGGCAATCTCCACAGGATCGATGCCGTAGGCTGCCGCAGCGTTGGCCAGGATCGGCACCACGCCGAAGTAGTAGGCATCGTTGGAGAGCACGAAGGTCAGCGGCATGCTGGTCAGCGCCACCACCAGCGGGAACCAGTGGCTCCAGGCCTCTGGGATCCAGTCCACCAGCGTCTGGGCCAGCGCATCGACCATCTTGGTGCCGGAGAAGATGCCGGCGAAGATGCCCGCTGCGAACACCAGCAGCACCACGGTCATGGCGTTGCCGGAATGGGCGAGGATGCGTTCTTTCTGCACCTCGAGCTGCGGGTAGTTGATCATCAGTGCCGCGACGAAGCCGATCATGAACAGGATCGCAGCGTGCATCAGGCCCATGACCAGGGCACTCATCACGATGATCACCAGCACCAGGTTGACGTAGGCCAGGCGTGGGCGTTTGTGCGGGTTATCGCCGAGGATCTCCTTGATGTAGCAGTTGCCGCCCCCGGACTCCAGCGCCACGTTGCCGATGCGTCGGCGTTCGGCACGACCGAGCAGGAACGCGGTGAACACCACCCAGGCGGCACCTCCGATCACCGTCGGCAGCATCGGGATGAAGTACTCGGTCGCATCCAGGCCAAGCGCGGCGATAGCGCGGGTCGCCGGGCCACCCCAAGGGCTCATGCCGCTCATGATGCTCAGCGACAGCATGGAAATCGTGGCCAGAATCATCGGGTTCATGCCGATGCGCTTGTACAGCGGCAGCATCGCCGCACAGGTGATCATGTAGGTGGTGGTACCGTCGCCGTCGAGGGCCACCAGCAGTGACAGCAGCGCGGTGCCGATGGCGATCTTGATCGGGTCGCCATTGACACGCTTGAGGATCTTGCGAATCAGCGGGTCGAACAGGCCGGCATCGATCATCAGGCCGAAGAACAGGATGGCGAACAGCAGCAGGGCGGCTGAAGGCGCAACCATCTTCAGGCCGTCGAGCATCATTTTGCCCAGGTCCGGGGCGAAGCCGCCGATGAGGGCAAAGACGATCGGCACCACAGTGAGCGCGACGATCGGGGACAGGCGTTTGCTCATGATCAGGTAGGTGAAGGTCACCACCATGACCAGGCCTAGGAGTGCAAGCATGGGTCGTTTCTCTTGTTTTTATTGTCGTCATGGTCGCCTGGCGCGCAGGCGTCCGCCAGCCCCCGCCCGAGGCGGGGGATCAAGTGAGGTGAATGTCAGTGAGTACGATGGGGTGGGGTTGCAGCCTGGGTAGGCTGCCAGGCCTGCTCGGCCGGGGTGTCGGCTTTGCCGTTGGCCAGGGTGCGCATGAGCGTTTCACGGTCGCAGGCGTTCTCCGACAACGAAATGACCACGGTGGCTACCGCATTGCTCGCCAGACTGGTGAGGGCCCGCGCCTCGGACATGAAGCGGTCGATACCGATCAGCAATGCAAGGCCGGCCAGCGGGATGTCGTGGATGACCGTAAGGGTCGAAGCCAAGGCGACGAAGCCGCTGCCGGTCACACCTGCAGCCCCTTTGGACGACAGCAGCATGATCGCCAGCATGGTCAGGATCTGGCCGAGGCTCAGGTCGATGTTGCAGGCCTGGGCGATGAACACCGCGGCCAGCGACAGGTAGATCGCGGTGCCGTCGAGGTTGAACGAGTAGCCGGTCGGTAGCACCAGGCCCACCACGCCTTTCTTGCAGCCAAGAGCCTGGAGCTTTTCCAGCATGCGTGGCAGCACCGGCTCTGTGGACGATGTCCCCAACACCACCAGGAACTCTTCGCGCAGGTAGCGCAGCAGCTTCCACAGGCTGAAGCCATGTGCCCGGCAGATGCCGCCCAGCACCACTATCACGAAGAAGGCGCAGGCAATGTACAAGGTGCCGATCAGCTTGGCCAAGGCGCCGAGCGAGGTGATCCCGTACTGGCCCACGGTGAAGGCCAGCGCGCCAAAGGCACCGATCGGGGCGAAGCGCATCAGGTAACCGAAGATGCGGAACACCATCTGCGAGGCTGACTCCAGCACCTCCAGCACCGGCCTTGCGGATTCGCCCATGGCTGAGAGGGCAAAACCGCAGAGCACGGCGATGAACAGCACCGGCAGCACTTCGCCTTTGTCGAAGGCACCGATGAAGGTCTCGGGGATGATATGCATGAAGAAGTCCACCACGCCCAGTTTGGCGGCGGAGGTGGTGTATTGGCTCAGGCCCGCAGTGCTGAGGGTCGCTGGGTCGATGTTCATGCCCACGCCTGGACGGAACAGGTACACCGCGACCAGGCCGATGATCAGGCTGACCACGGTCAACACCAGGAACAGCAACAAGGTCTTGCTCATCAGCCGACCCAGCGAACGGCGGTCGGTCATGCCGGCGATGCCGGTGACGATGGTGCAGAACACCACGGGTGCGATCATCATCTTGATCAGCTTGATGAAGGCATCGCCCAGGGGCTTGAGCGCAACGGCCTGTTGCCCCCAGAAGTGTCCGACCACCACGCCTAGCAGGACGGCGCAGAGGATCTGGAAGTACAGCGATTTCATGAGTTTCATAAGGCATCACCCATTATTGAAGTTGTGCGGATGCGCTGGATGGAGCTAAATCGGGCTTAGCCTGCGAGTCGCCGCGTGGACGGTGCGTAGACGAACCCCGAGAACAATCGGCGTGCGGTCCGTACCACCGAAGCTTGCAAGGTCTGGCCATCGGCACCGGAGCGCGACAGGGCGATGTCGATGACCCCGCTTGGATGCTCCAGACGTACCTCACGCAGGGCCTGGGCCTGTTCGCCGAGCAGGTCGCCGATCACTGTGCCCGGGCTGACACAGGCAGTGGCCAGGCCGATAGCGCCGGTGATCGCCAGCGCCCGGTGGCAGTTGTGCGGCATGAAGTAACGAACCTGCAGCGTGCCGTCGAAGCGTGGGGCAGACACGACCACCGGCTTTGGGATCACCATGTTGCTCACATCTCCCAGGCCCATGGCCCGGCCGGCTTTCAGCCGCAGGGCTTCGAGGCGTTTGAGCAGCTTTGCATCGGCGTCCAGTTGAGCCGGGCTCTCGCTGCCCTCAAGCCCCAGGTGCCGGGCGTCGACGATCATCATCGGCATGGCCATGTCGATGCAGGTGACTGGTACGCCATCGATCACCTGCTGGGACTGGCCAGTGGGGAACAGGCTGCCGGTCTTGCTGCCGACGGCATCGAGGAATGTCAGGTGCACGGGGGCGGCTGTACCTGGAACGCCGTCGATGGCGGTACGACCCTCGTAGCGCACGATGCCGCCAGGCGTCTGTACCAGCGAATTGACGAATGTGCCGGTATTGAGGTTGCGGATGCGCACCAGCGTCTGGCCGTCGTCACCTTTGACCAACCCTTGTTCGATGGCGAAGGGCCCGACCGCGCACAGCATATTGCCGCAGTTGGGCGCAGTATCGACACGGCGCTCGGCGACCATCACCTGCACGAACAGATAATCGACATCGGCATCGGGGTGCAGTGAAGGGCTGATGATCGCAACTTTGCTCGTCTGTGGGCTGCCACCGCCAATGCCGTCGATTTCCAGTTCATGGCCAGAGCCCATCAGGGATATCAGCATCTCGTCGCGCTCGACGATATTGGACGGCAAGTCCCAGGCATGGAAGAAGGGGCCTTTGGAGGTCCCGCCGCGCATGAGCACGCAAGGAATTCGTTGCATGAAATCTAACTCTTGTTGATCAATGGGCATCATTGATGTGTCTGGGACAAGAGTGACAGGGGTGGATAAATCAATCCAATGCAAATATCGTCGCTATTATTGCGTTTTATAAATAAATTGACGGTCAGTGTCTGAAAGAGAATCAGCATGGAATATGAACTTCAGGACATACGATCTTTCGTGAAAATCGCCGAACTGGGTAGTTTTCACGAGGCAGCGGAGGTTTTGCATTTATCGCAGCCCGCCTTGAGCCGACGCATCAAGAAGCTCGAGGATGGCCTTGGGACACCCTTGCTCGAACGCACCACGCGGCGGGTCGGGCTGACCAGTGTCGGGCGTGACTTTCTACCCAAGGCCCGGCGCCTGCTGGACGATTTCGAGGATTCGATCCTGAGCATTCGCGAGCTGGCCGAGCGCCAGACCGGGCAGGTGACTCTGGCCTGCATCCCCACGGCAGCGTTTTATTTCCTGCCCTCGGTGATTCGCCTCTACAACGAGCAGTACCCCAAGATTCGCATCCGCCTGCTCGACCTCAGTGCCAACGATGGGCTTGAGGCGGTGCTGCGTGGCGAGGCCGATTTCGGGATTAACATGATGAGCGGGCAGCATCCGGACATCGAGTTCGTCCCACTGGTGCAGGAACAGTTCGTGTTGGCCTGTCGGCGTGACCATGTGCTGGCCGGGCGCGTGTCGGTGAGCTGGACGGAGCTGGCAGAGCACCGGCTGATCGGGGTAGGGCGACTCAGCGGCAACCGCATGCTGCTCGACCACGCGCTGTCGGGATTGGGGCTGCGGCCCAAATGGTTCTACGAGGTGCAGCACCTGTCGACCTCGCTAGGTATGGTCGAGGCTGGGTTGGGGGTGTCGGCGATGCCGAGCCTGGCGATGCCGGCGGCCGATCACCCGACCCTGGTCAGCGTGCCGCTGATCGAGCCTGAGGTGACTCGCACGCTGGGTCTTGTGTATCGCCGCGGCGCCTCATTGTCGCCAGCGGCGGAGAAGTTCGTCTCGATCCTGCTGGAACAGTGGCCGAACGTGTGATCCGCCCTGTAGACAGGGCGGGCCGCAGCGCCTCGATCAGCGAATCGCCACCGGGTTGATGTTCACCTGGGTCGAGCCTTTGTAGAGCGGCTGGCCAAGCACGAACATGAACTCGAAGGCCTTGTCCTTGACCAGCGCCCGGGTATCGATCAGCTCGAGGTTGTAGATGCCGCGCTTGGCCAGCATGAACTGGTTGACCGGGAACTCTTCGCCCGTGGGGTTCGGATACACCTCCGAGGCCCAGGTGTCACCGCCGAAGGCGACGATACCCTGGTCGGCCAGCCATTGCGCAGCTGGCAGGTCGATGCCGGGCTCGGTGGCGAGGAACTGTGCGTTATCCTTGCCGATCAACTCCAGCCAGCCGGTGTTGAACAGCACCACATCGCCTTTGCGCAGGGTGATGTGCTGCGTTTTCAGCACGGCCTGGATGTCGGCGACGGTAAACGCGGTGCCGCCGGGAACGATGGCCTTGCCGTAGTGTGCGGTCATGTCCAGCACCACGCCGCGCGTCACCATCGGCGGCACCTTTTCGATGCCCAGCCTAGTCACGCCTTCGACCGTGACGAAATCGGCAGCCTTGTTGCCGTTGTAGTAGACGTTGTCGATGCCGATATGGCCGATGCCGTTGAGCTGGGTACCGACGCCGGTCCAGCCGTTGACCAGTTCATCGTTGAAGGTGAACTTGTTGCGACCGAGGGTCTGGCCGGCCTGTTCGCCGGGCTGGATGTTGTAGAGGTGGAAGCTGCGGTGGCGGAAGGCCGGCAGGTCCTTGCTCACCGGCACGGCGAGGGGGTAGGTCTTGCCGGTCTTGATCAACTCGGCGGCCTGCTTGACCACCTCGGGGGTGAGCAGGTTGGCGGCGCCGATTTCATCCTGTGCGCCATAGGGCGACGCTTGCCAGTCGGCGGCCAGTGCACTGTGCGCGGTTGCGGCCAGTGCGGTGGCCAGGAGCAGGGGTTTGAACACTTTCATGGAATCTCCGAGGTGTGAAATGAAGTCGGGAGATTCTCGGCAGCAGGTGGCTTGGGAAAAAGTAGCGGTCGGGACAATCACTTTTGCCTGTGGGTCAACAGGGCTGCCCACCTGTGCGAAGGCTCCGGCGTCGCCCTGCAACGTCGGAGCCGATGACACTCAGCCCAGGGTCTTGGCCAGCGCCTCCAGGCCGCCTTCATAGATGCCCTTGAACAGGGCTTGAACCTCAGCTTCGCTGACGCCGTTGGGCGTGAACTCCCCGAACCACTCCACCAGGCTGCCATCACCGTCGGCCTTTATCCGCAGGGTCGCCAGGTAGTCGCCGATCGGGAAGGGGTTCTGCAGGATCGAGTAGCTGTAGCTGCGCGCCGCTTCATCGAAATGCTGCAGGCGCTCGACTTCGTCTACTTCACCGCGCCTGACATTTTTACTAGGGTCTGTATGAAAAGCCTTGAGACGAAGGTCAGGCAAGGCGAAAACAGCCGAGGAACGGCCGGGGTCGCGCTCGACTTTACGGGTTGTAAATGAGCATTCCGAGGCTGTTTTCAACGCAGCATCACCGAGTATCAAGGTTTTTCATACAGAGCCTAGGCCGCAGTCGCGGCGGCCTGACAACCAAAATCCGTATGCTCTGCGACGCCAACGGGATACCGTTGCGCTTCCTTCTCTCTGGCGGCCAAGCCAGCGACATCAGCTATGCCCAGCCGTTGCTTGATGATGTCAGCATCCCGACAAAGCAGCGTGGTCGTCCACGCAAACGATGCAAATGGTTGCTGGCTGACACAGGCTACGACGCCGAGGCCTTGCGCCGTTACTGCGATCGATATCGGATGCAGCCGGTCATTCCACTACGCTCAATGAAACGCAAGCCCAAACCCGGCTTGCCGAGACTGTTTGATCGCCCCAAATATCGACAGCGCAACATCATCGAACGCATGTTCGGCTGGCTAAAAGAGAACCGCCGAATCGTCACGCGCTTCGACAAGCTCGCAAAAAGTTATGCCGCAATGGTCTCGCTGGCTTGCGTCATGCGGTGTATGCGACGGCTTTTTTCAGACAGAGCCTAGCTCAGGCGCCGCCAAACGCGACGTAAGAAGGGTAAACGGAGGCCTTGCGAACGGAGATGGCGGGCAGGAACCCGTCAAGCGCTGAGGCTCCGGACGCAGCCTACAGTGCGATCCTCCCGGGAGCGGAACGGATGCAGGAGCATTTCTCCAACCCTGCTGCTGGATGGCAACATCCAGACTCGGCAAGCATCATGCTTGCGCTACGCCGCACGCTATTCAAACCCTGCCAGCTCCCATTACCTGTTATTTCTACCAGTAGACTTTCCTTGCTGACAGAACCTATGCTGCCGATGTCAATTTTGCACAGGATATAGAGTCCGTACTTGAATGCCGGAAATCGCTATACAGGTCTACCACAAGACAACTAATGGAGTGTTTACGGTCATGGAAGTTCATGAAAAAAAGCAGGTCGACGCAGATGTGATTAACGATGATTCTAACGGCAGAACAGTCATTGATGAACTGCTCAAGAATTATCAGGAGTTCATTGGACGCAAATACCCAAACGACAGCAGCAGTGATGCGCCTCGCCCATTGATCTACGAATCGCTACTCCTGAACTCCAATGAAGACTTGGGTATCAGCGACGAGCTGGTTGCCGAGTACGGCGACGGGTTGTTGGTCATCGTCCCGAACTATAAGTCGATGAAAGCTCACGACACTGTAAAATTGATGTGGAACGGTAAGGAAGTTGCCAGCCATAAAGTTCGGCCAGGCGAGGAAAACGCTTTTCTGACGTTGCAGGTAGACCCTTCAGATGTACCACTTCCAGGTACGGGCTCACTGTATTATCTTGTGCGGCGCGCGAACAGCACCTTTGTTGAGTCACCTGCGGTGAAGACACTGTATCGAGTGGGTCAACCCGGGGTTGAGGGTGAACAGGGCATTGGTGAGAAACTTACTGCCCCCCGAGTTGTACCGCGCACGATTGAACCGGGACGCAGCCATGCCAGGGTCACCATCCCCGCTTATCTCACCATGTCGGCAGAAGACGTCATCCATCTCTATGTCGGTCATGTCCTGATCACACGCAAAGTCACCGAGGCCGAGCGCGGTCAGGAAGTGTCGATTGATGTAAGCGAGGCCACATTCAAACTTGCAGGCGATGGAGTTGCCGTACCGGTAAGTTACTATGTGGTTGACGAGGTCGGCAATGAGTCGGAGGGGTCACATGCCACACTGGTGGCGGTCAAGCTTCAGGCCTCGGAGCTGCAGGCACCATTGCTGCGCGACAAGGACGGGGCGCTGATCGAGGGGGATGCGTCCCCTGAAATTTTTGAAGGTACGCACCTGACAGTGCATTTACCAGGCCCCTTCAGATCAGGTGACAGCGTAGTGCTGAGCTGGGAGGGGTGCACCGAGGAGGGTCTCGAGATCCCTTTCACCGCTGGGCCGAAGCCGGTGACGGACACGGCAACGCCGCCAACGTTCGACATACCGAATGAGGCCCTGACGCCGCTGGGTGGTGGCAGCGCCCGGGTGACATATCGCGTGGTGCGCGCTGGCCAGCAGATAGCCTCACCCTCGACATTCATCAGCTTCAAGGGGATGTCGGTTGCACATCCTCCACTTCTGGCAGAGGCCGAGGATGATTGGATCGATAGCGATCTGCAGGCCATCCATGTCGTGATTCCAACGGATGCCCTGCTACAGGCAGAAGACGAAATAATTGTTGAATGGCGTGGCACCGCAGCCGATGGGACAGTGTCACTCAAGACCAGCAAACGATACCGGGTTTCAGCCAAACAAGTTGGTAAACAACTGACAATCAAATTGGCGGGCAAAGACTACCTCATGCCGTTTGACGGCGGTTTCGTCGACGTGTCCTACCAAGTGAACCGTAACGGCAGGTTGGGCTACTCTCCACGATCGACCTATCAGCTGGGCTACCTCTCAGAATCGTTACCGGCACCGGTGACCGAGCCGACGCTGACGGACGGCATCCTCGATCCCGAGTGTAGCGACTACAAATACAACATGGAAATCATCATCCCATCAGGCGCCGAGCAACCCGCACCTTGTACGATTGAGTTGTACTGGTCTCGCTCGGACGGTTCATTTTATGAAGATGAACAGGTACTGGAACCGGGCGACGAAGCCTGCCCCTTCCAAATACCCGCCGAGGAGCTGGAGCTCAGCGACGAGAAACCCGTAGATGTAACGGTCTACTACATTGTGCGCTGGAAAGGTAAGCCAAGCCGGGCCTCCCAAGATTTCAACTTCAGAATCGCAACGGCTGAAATGGTGAAGAAGTCGCGATACGAGGTGACGGTACCTGCGGCGAAAAGCGGAAAACTGGCCTTGGGAGATCTGTCCGATGGATATCTTTCAATCGAGGTCCAGCCATACACCAATATGGCTGCAGGCGACAAGATCATCATCAAGTACGCAGGACTTGCAAGTGACCCGCACATTGTAACTGGCACTGGCACACAAATCATCAAGCTGCCTCTTTGGAAACTACTTTCTGTCGAGGGAAAAACAGTACTAATTCTCGCCGAAATAACACCCCAAGGCGCTACCGAGCCACTGCACTCAAAACCCTTGCTACTGGAATTGATCGACGCTATTCAGGTTGAAACGTACGAGTCTTCAAATACTGGCCTCTCCAGGCACTACAACCAAAATCTTTCGGCCCTCAGACTTCAATGCTCGGATCAGGATTTCCTTGTCAGATTTACGCATAGCCCTCATAGGGCAGGCCCGCGTATGATTAGTGCCGGGAGGGCGTTCGAGAACAGCCCTGTAAAGTATTCAAGCACCTATCGACTTACCCTATTCAAGCCTGCACGCAAAGTATTCTTTGGCGCCTCGGGCAATGGTACGATCAAGGCATTCAATGGCGGTAAGGCTTTAACCTCAATCAACGTCCGCCCAATTAACAACCACAAAACACTTTCATTTTCACCCACTGACAAATATTACTCGCTTGAGGCCGGGCCGGGTGAGCAAATAACGATGCTGGAGGTGTCCAGCACACCAACAACACATGTAATCTGGTTGGCGCTAGGAGCGCTATACATCGTGTACTGAGAACGAAACTCATGGGGTCAGGGTTGTGCACTCTGACCTCATGTCATCCGCCCCAGCCGACAACTCAGGCACCATCAAACCGCCTTTGCAGCAACCACCGGTATCTTTTACTGAAAGGCAAATCTCAAGCAAACTGGCCCTAGGCTCTGTACGAAAAGCCTTGATACTTGTTCATGCTGCGTTGAAAACAGCCTGACCTGCGTCTCAAGACTTTTCGTGCAGAACCTAGTGCATTTTCCTCTGGCGTAGACCGACCTCTGGATCGTCTCACACAGGGTTCAGTGCTCCAGACACCGCTGCAACGCCTCGACAAACACCCCCTCGGCCCGACTCAAGCGTTGCTCGCGGTTCCACAGCAGGTGGATATCCACATCGGCAATGCCTTCATGCGGCGCCAGCTTCCAGAGCAGCCCGGCCTGCACATCCGCTGCCACCACATGCTCGGGCAGGCAGCCTATACCGAACCCTGCGATCACCAGCCGACGCACCTCTTCAAGGCTCGGGGAGGACGCGACGATCCTGCCGGAGAACCCTTGCTGGTCGCGGAAGATGGTCAATGGCGAGAGCATGCCGCCAATCTGGTCGCTGGTGAAACTGACGAAATTCTCCCGTTGCAGGTCGCCTTCCTGGGCGCCGAACAGTGCGTGGTGCTTGCCGCAGAAGAAGGCATAGCGCTGGCGCAGGAACAGGCGCTGCTCCAGGCGCGGTTGCGCACGGCGGTTGAGGCTCAGGCCTGCGGTGGCGGTCTTTTCCTGCAGGGCCGCGACGATGTCGGAACTGCGCATCACGTCGATTTCCAACTCCACCCGAGGGTGCTGGCGATGAAAGTCGGCGAGAAAGTCGTCGAAGCGCTCGCTGACGATACGGCTGATCATCAGCAACCGCACCTTGCCCACCACTTCGTCAGCAGGTTGCTCCAGCAGCCCACCGATCTGCGACATCTGTCCATACACCTCGCCGGCGAGCTGGAACAGTTGCTCGCCCGTTTCGGTGAGCACGAAGCGTGGGCCGCGGCGGGCGATGAGCTGGCGGCCGAGTTGTTCTTCCAGGCGTTTGAGCGCCTGGCTCACGGCCGGTTGCGTAAGGTGCAGGCGAGCGGCGGCGCGGCTGATGGAGAGTTCCTGGCCGATCACCCGAAAGGTGCGCAGCAGGTTCCAGTCGAGGCGGTCGTTGAGCAGGCGGTCGGACATGATGGGCTCGAATGATAAGCATGGCTAATAGTTCGAATAATAAATAGAAAATTGACTAATCATAGCCCCGGGTAGATAAATCAAGGGCATGCAGAGGGCCAGTGGGAGCGGGCTTGCCCGCGAAGAGGCCACCCCTGCAGCAAGACCAAGCGCCAGAGAGCGCCACCGTGACCCTCAACTCCTGCCAGAACAACAAGCAAAGGAGCCAGCCCCATGCAGCCTTCCGCTTCGCCCCAGCCGCGCCGGGCCGCGGCCGCCGCGTTCATCGGCACCATGATCGAATGGTACGACTTCTACATCTACGCCACCGCCGCCGCCCTGGTGTTCGGTGCCTTGTTCTTTCCTTCCGACAACAGCCTGTTCAGCACCATGGCGGCCTTCGGCACCTTCGCCGTCGGCTTTTTCGCCCGGCCATTGGGCGGCATCGTGTTCGGTCATGTGGGTGACCGCATCGGGCGCAAGAAATCCCTGGTCATCACCCTGCTGATGATGGGGGTGGTCACCATCGGGATCGGCCTGCTGCCGACCTACGCACAGATCGGCGCCACCGCACCGGTGCTGTTGATCCTGCTGCGTATCGTCCAGGGCATCGCCGTGGGTGGCGAGTGGGGTGGGGCGGTGTTGATGGCGGGCGAGCATGCGCCCAAGGGCCGGCGTACCTTCTTCGCATCGTTCGCCCAACTGGGCAGCCCGGCGGGGCTGATCCTCTCGCTGCTGGCCTTTGGCGCCGTCACCCGCCTGCCGGAAGAAGACCTGATGAGCTGGGGCTGGCGCCTGCCGTTCCTGGCCAGTGCGCTGTTGCTGCTGGTCGGCCTGGCGATTCGCCTGGGGGTCAACGAGTCGCCGGAGTTCATCGCCAGCCGCGAACAGGCGCTCAAGGCCCAGCGCAAGGAGCAGGCGCCGGTGCTGGAGGTGCTGCGTACCGCCTGGCGTCCGCTGTTGCTGTGCATCGGTGCCAATACGCTGGGCATCGCCGGCGTCTACTTCACCAACACCTTCATGATCAGCTACACCACCCAGCAGCTGCACCTGGAGCGCTCGCTGATCCTCGAATGCCTGTTCTTCGTGGCGATCATCCAGTTCTGTGTGCAGCCCATCGCGGCCTGGCTGTCGGAGATGCTCGGCGCCACCCGCTTCCTTGCCCTGATGGCGCTGTTGGCGATGGCCTCGCCTTACCCGATGTTCGTGCTGGTCAGCTCCGGGCAGGGGCCGCTGATCGTGCTCGGTATCGCCCTGGCGGCTGCGTGCATGGCGTCGTTCTACGCGGTGATTGCTGGCTTCGTCAGCGGCATGTTCCAGACGCGCGTGCGCTACACCGCGATTTCCCTGGCCTACCAGGTGTGCGGCGCCATCGCCGGTGGCCTGACGCCGTTGATCGGCACCTGGCTTGCCCATCAGTTCAGTGGCCACTGGTGGCCGATGGCGCTGTTCTACACCTTGATCGCCAGCATCTCGCTGGTCTGTGTACTGGCCCTGGCGCGCCAGTATGCCCACAGCCAGCGCCTCGAGCTGGCCTGAAATCCCGATTCGACTGGAGTACCCATGATGTTGAAAAGCAATGGCGAACGCCTGTGGGCGAGCCTGATGGCCATGGCCGAGGTGGGCGCTACCGCCCGTGGCGGCAGTTGCCGCCTGGCCTTGAGCGAGGACGACAAGGCCGGCCGCGAGCTGTTCGTCGGTTGGTGCCGCGAGGCTGGCCTGAGCCTGTCGGTGGATGCCATCGGTAACCTGTTCGCCCGACGCCCCGGCCTCGACCCGCAGGCTGCGCCAGTGATGATGGGCAGCCACCTGGACACCCAGCCTGAAGGTGGACGCTTCGACGGCGTGTATGGGGTGCTGGCCGGCCTGGAAGTGGTGCGCCGCTTGAACGACCTCGGCATCCACACCCACAAGCCGCTGGAAATCGCCGTGTGGACCAACGAAGAGGGCGCACGCTTCACCCCAGCGATGTTCGGCTCGGCGGTGTTCACTGGCGTGCTCGATCTGCAGCAGGCCCTGGCGATCCAGGATGCCGATGGTATCAGCGTCGCCGAGGCGCTGGCCTCCACTGGCTATGCCGGTGAGCGGCCATTGGGCGGGCCGGTGGACGCCTATTTCGAGGCGCACATCGAGCAGGGGCCGATCCTGGAAGACAACGCCAAGAGCATTGGCGTGGTGACGGGCGGTCAGGCGATTCGCTGGCTCGACGTCACGGTCCAGGGCATGGCCGCCCACGCTGGCACCACGCCGATGGCGCTGCGCAAGGATGCGTTGTATGGCGCCGCGCGGATGATCCAGGCGGTGGAGCAACTGGCGGCCGACTTCGCCCCCGAAGGCCTGACCACGGTGGGCGAGCTGTCCATCGGCAAAGCGTCGCGCAATACCATCCCGGGCGTGGTGCGTTTTACCGTCGACCTGCGCCATCACCGTGACGAAGCCATCGAGGCCATGGAACGTCAACTGGGTGAGTTACTGCAGGTTGTCGCCGCCCAGCGCGGCTTGCGTGTGAGCGTCGCGCGGCATTGGGTCAGCCCGGCCACCCCGTTCGATGCCGAGTGCGTGGCGGCGGTGCAGCACGCGGTCGATGCCCTCGGCCATACCCAGCAGCGGATCGTCAGTGGCGCCGGGCACGATGCGATTCTGCTGGCGCGCTACTGCCCGACAGCCATGATCTTCATCCCTTGCGTGGGCGGCCTGAGCCACAACGAAGCCGAAGACGTGCTGCCCGACGACGCCCGTAACGGCGCCGATGTATTGCTCAACGCCGTGCTGGCCCGTGCCGGCCGTGTCGAACCAGGAGAGGCCTGATGCGCTGCTATTTTCACCCCGAACAACTGCTGCACCATCCGCGCAGCTACTACTCCCGTGGTGCCATGCGCACCCCTCAGGAAGTCCCTGAGCGCGCTCAGCGCCTACTGCAAGCGGCCCGCGACCTGGACATGGACATCCGCCAACCGCAGGATGCCGGCCTGGCGCCGCTCGTCGCGGTGCACGGCGAGGCCTACCTGGCCTTCCTCCAGGAGGCGCACGCGCGCTGGAAAGAAGTGCCCGAGGATTGGGGCGATGAAGTGATGTCGAACATCTTCGTGCGCGAGCCCAACGCCTTGCGCGGCATCCTGGCCCAGGCGGCGCGCTACCTGGCCGATGGCAGTTGCCCGGTGGGCGAGCAGACCTGGCGCTCGGCCTACTGGTCGGCGCAGAGTGCGGTCGCCGGGGCCCGCGCGATTCTCGACGGCGAACGTGCGGCCTACGCCCTGTGCCGTCCGCCGGGGCACCACGCGCGCTTCGATGCCGCAGGCGGTTTCTGCTACCTCAACAATGCGGCCGTCGCCGCCCAGGTATTGCGCGAGCGCTACCACAAGGTCGCCGTGCTGGACACCGACATGCACCACGGCCAGGGCATCCAGGAGATCTTCTACACGCGCAGCGATGTGCTGTATGTCTCGGTGCACGGTGATCCCACCAACTTCTACCCGGGCGTGGCCGGCTTTGCCGATGAGCGTGGCGCAGGCGAGGGCAAGGGTTACAACCTGAACTTGCCGATGGCCCATGGCGCGAGCGAGGGGGACTTCCTGGTGCAACTGGACATTGCCCTGGATGCGCTGAAGGATTTCGATGCCGAGGTGCTGGTGCTGTCGCTCGGCTTCGATATCTACGAACTCGACCCGCAGAGCAAGGTGGCGGTCACGACCCAGGGCTTCGCCACGCTTGGCGAGCGGATTCGCGAGCTGGGGCTGCCATGCCTGATCGTGCAGGAGGGCGGCTATCACCTGCAGAGCCTGGAGGCGAATGCTCAGGCGTTCTTCGCTCAAATGGATGATTGGCGCTGAATTTAGTATTCAAATGGATTGTTTTGTGGCGTGGAGTCGCGTTTTCACTCACTAAAACCGGGCAAGCTGCCGTGCAGCTCGCCCGATTCGCCTGTGCCGCTCAGGCCGAGCGTCGTTGAGTCTCGGCCAGGATCGGGGCACTCTGCTCGGCCGATTCGAGAATCAGGTCTGCCCCTTTTTCTGCCACCATCATCACTGCTGCGTTGGTATTGCCTGAGGTCACATTGGGGAATACCGAGGCATCGACGATGCGCAGCCCGTCCAGCCCATGCACCGCCAACCGCGCGTCCACCACGCTGGTCGACGGGTCGTTGCCCATCGCGCAACTGCCGCACAGGTGATAGATCGACCCGCAGTTCTCGCGAAAGTACTGCAGCATGCTCGCGTCATCGTCCACTGCCGGGCCCGGCAGCACTTCCTCGACCGTGATCGCGCGCAGCGCCGGGGCCTGCATGATCGAGCGCATCAGACGGCTGCCCTGGATGGCCTCGTCGATGTCTTTCTGCGTGCTCAGGTAGTTCGGATCGATCAGCGCAGGCTCACGCGGATCGCGCGAGGCGATGCGGACTTCGCCGCGGCTGGTCGGTCGGCACGGATTGAAGCACAGCAGGAAACCCGAGTAAGGCTCCGGCTGCAGACTGGCCTTGTTGTTCTTGGGAATCTGGTACGACAGCGGGTTGAAGTACAACTGCAGGTTCGGGTGCGCCTGTTGGGCATCGCTGCGGAAGAACCCACCGGACTGGTTGACGCTCAGCGCCAGCGGCCCCTTGCGGGTCAGCAGGTATTGCAGGCCGAGCTTGAGCTTGCCCAGCAGCGAGCCGAACACATCGTTCAAGGTCGGGATATTGGCCTTGTAGTAGTAGCTCACGCACAGGTGGTCTTGCAGGTTCTTGCCCACTGCCGGCAAGTGGTGACGGGTGTCGATGCCGTGCCGGTCGAGCAGGGCGCGGTCGCCGATGCCGGAAAGTTGCAGGATCTTTGGCGTGTCCACCGCACCGGCCGCCAGGATCACCTCGCGCCGGGCACGGAACTCGCGCGCCATGCCGTTCTGCGAAATGCGTACGCCGACCGCGCGCTTGCCCTCGAGCAGCACCTGTTCGACCAAAGCGTGATGCTCGATGTGCAGGTTCGGGCGACCCAGCGCCGGGTGCAGGTAGGCGAAGCTGCTGGAGCTGCGTCGTCCATCACGCACGTTGACGTCATAGATGCCGGCCCCTTCGAAGTGCTTGCCGTTGAAGTCTTCGCTGCGCGGATAGCCCAGTTGCTCGCAACCCTCGAGAAACACATCGCAGATCGGATGGGCCTGGCCTTTCATCGGGGTGATGCCGATCGGCCCGCTGGCGCCGTGGTATTCACTGGCCCCGGCCGGGTGCGATTCGAGCTTGCGAAAATACGGCAGCACGTCCTTGAACGACCAGCCCTCGGCGCCATTGGCGGCCCAGTCATCGAAATCATGGGCCTGGCCGCGCACGTAGATCATCGCGTTGATCGAACCCGAGCCGCCTTGCACCTTGCCGCGCGGTGCATACAGGTTGCGCCCGGCCAGATGGGCCTGGGGCTGGGTGTAGTACATCCAGTTGAAGGTGGGGTTGTAGTAGAGCTTGGCGAAGCCCACCGGCAGCTTGAACCATGGCGAGCTGTCCTTGCCGCCGGCTTCGAGCAGCAGCACGCTGTGGCGCCCCGACTCGCTCAGGCGCGCGGCGAGTATGCAGCCGGCCGAGCCTGCGCCGGCGATGATGTAGTCAAAATCGTTCATGTATCGCTAACCCTGTGAATAGAGGGCCGCCCCGAGGCCGGGGCGGCTTGACGCTCAACCTTTGGCCGGCGAGACGTCCTTGACGTCGACCGGATGCGGCGCCATCTGCAGGTGCAGGCGCTCGCCTTCGTAGCCTGAGTGACGGCGTACTACGTCCATGTCCAGCTCGACCCCGAGGCCCGGCTCGCGGGACGGGATGATGTAGCCGTCCTCCCATTGCAGGGGCTTGTTGAGGATTTCGGCGTGGAAGCCATCCCAGGTGCCGATGCTTTCCTGGATCAGGAAGTTCGGCGTGCAGGCCGCCAGCTGGAAACTCGCCGCCGCGCCGATCGGGCCGTTGTAGAGGTGCGGGGCGATCTGCGCGTAGTAGGCCTCGGCCATGCTGGCGATCTTCTTGCCCTCGAGCAGGCCGCCGCAGCGCCCGACGTTCATCTGCAGGATCGACGCACCGCCCGCCTGCAGCAGCTTGAAGAACTCGTACTTGGTGGTCAGGCGCTCGCCGGTGGCAATCGGAATGCTGGTCTTGGCCGCGACCTGGGCCATGGCCTCTTCCTGGCCCGGTGGGATCGGCTCTTCGAACCACAGCGGATCGTATTTTTCCAGGCGCTTGGCCAGGCGGATCGCCGACGACGGCACCATCTGCCCGTGGGTGCCGAACAGCAGGTCGCAACGGTTACCCACCGCTTCGCGGATGCGCTTGCAGAAGGTCTCGCAGCGCTCCAGCACCTCCAGCGACAGCTGATGGCCGGAGAACGCGGTGTAGGGGCCGGCCGGGTCGAACTTCAGCGCGGTGAAGCCCAGTTGCATGTTCTGCACGGCACATTCAGCGGCCAGGTCCGGGTCGCTGTAGTCGTACTCGCCCTGGGCGTTGACCGGGTAGAGGTAGGTGTAGGAGCGCAGACGCTCGTGCACCTGGCCGCCGAGCAGCTCGTAGACAGGCTTGTTCGCGGCCTTGCCGATGATGTCCCAGCAGGCCATTTCCAGGCCGCTGACCACGCCCATCATGGTCAGGTCCGGGCGCTGGGTGAAACCACTGGAATAGGCGCGGCGGAAGAACCGTTCGATATGGTGCGGGTCCTGGTCGAGCAGGTAGCGCGCGAACACGTCCTCGATGACCGGCACCATGGCGCGCGGGTGGAAGGTCGCGGCGTAGATCTCGCCGACGCCTTCGATGCCGCAGTCGGTCTTGAGGGTGACGAACAGCCAGTACATGCCGCCGACATGCGGCGGTGGCACGGCCACCACGTGGGTTTGCAGGGATACGATCTTCATGCTTTGCCCGCCTTGGACTTGATGCGTTTGTTCAGGATGAGGGTGGCGACGACGCCGAGCAGGCCCATCACCACGACGTAGGAGAAGTAGATCTGGTAGCCGAGGAAGCCTGGGAAGTGATCGATGATCCAGCCGTTGAGCAGGGGCAGGAACACGTCCGGCGAGTAGCCGACCAGGGAGATGATGCCGATCGCCAGGCCCGTGACCCGCAGCGGCACCTGGCAGTCGTCGAGGATGGCCCAGTACAGGCCGCGGATGGCGTAGGTCATCAGGCCGATGAAGATCACCAGGAACACCAGCACGCCCAGCACCCGCAGGCTCGGCAGCACGATCAGGCCGATCATGCCGACGGCGGCGAGGACCATGGCCCAGGCCAGCACACCGGTCTTGGAGAAGCGGTCACCCAGCCAGCCGCCGCCGATGCCGCCCAGCGGGCGCATCCACAGCTTGATGGTGGTGATCAGGCCGGCGGCGGTGGCGCTGAGGCCGAAGCCACCCTCCTGCAGGTAGGCCGAGAAGCTGTAGGTGGCCCAGAAGAAGTGGTAGCCGCAGAACACGATGGCGGTGACCAGCCACAGCTCGGGGATCGCCATCAAGGTGCGCAGGTCGTGCAGCAGGTTGGCCTTTTCGCGGGCCTTGATGGTGTCGGCCTTGACCTGCGGGTCGCGCACCAGCATCAGCGCCAGGCCCAGGATCACGCAGCAGGCGGCGTAGAAGTGGATGACCCGGGTCAGGCCCACGGCACTGCCGCCGGCACTGTCGGCGACCTGGGCGAACAGGGCGATGGCGATGGTCGCCAGCAGCGCCTCGACCAGGCCTCGGCCGCCATCGAGCACACCGAAGAAGCGGCCTTGTTCGCTTTCGCCCGCGATCATCTTGACCCGCTTGATCAGCGAGGCCCAGAAGGTCAGGCCGGTGGTGATGCCAAAGCCGCAGAAGATCGCCAGCAGCGCTTCGAAGCCTGGCAACTGGGCGTACCAGACTCCGAGCAGGCCGGTGCCGACCAGCGAGAAGCTGATCAGGAAGCGCGGTGAAATGCGGTCGGCGAGCCAGCCGCTGGGCAGGTAGCTGACCAGGAAGGCGGTGCCGAGGATCGAGTACAGGTAGCCCAGCTCGCTGTTGCTGATCGACAGCGCCTCGAGCATGGTGCTCTGGTACACCTGGCGCAGGTACAGCATCGGGTAGATGGCGCCGGCCGCCAGCACCAGCAGGGCCAGTTGCAGGTAGCGCGAGAAGTTGGCAGAAGTGCTGGGCACGCTGAGCGCCTCGGTATTTATTGTTTTTTTCATTGTTGTTCTCGTGGGCGGATCTGTCGTCGGGGTTGTCGCAGGGCAGTGGAGCAGGGCACGCAGGCAGCGTGCCCTGCGCGGGTCAGTACTTGAGGACCACCAGGCGGGTCTGGGTGAATTCGAGCATGCCGTGCTTGCCGTCATCGCCGCCCAACCCCGAGCGTTTCCAGCCGGCGTGGTAGCCCTGGTAGGGGTCGGCAGGGGTGCGGTTGACGTACAGCTCGCCGGCTTCGATGGCGTTGGCCAGCTTCATGGCGCTGCGGTAGTTCTCGCTGTAGAGCACCGACGACAGCCCGAACTGGTGGTCGTTGGCCATGGCCAGGGCTTGGTCGAGGGTGTCGTAGGCCACTACCGGCAGCACCGGGCCGAAGGTCTCTTCCTGGACGATCTCCATGTCCTGGCGGCAGCCGCTGAGCAGCGTGGCCGGGTAGAAGTTGCCCGGGCCCTCGGGCAGGTAGCCGCCGGCTTCGATACGGGCCCCGGCCGCGACGGCGCGCTGCACCTTGGCGTGGATCTCCTCGCGCGAGCCTGCACTGATCAGCGGGCCCATGCAGGCGGCATCCTCGGCGCGGTTGCCGATGCGCACGGTGGCGAACTTGTCGCGCAGCAGGGCGAGGAAGCGCTGGTGTACGCTGGCCTGCACATAGACGCGCTCGATGGCGGTGCACAGTTGGCCGCAGTGGGTGGTCTTGGAGGCGACGATGGCGGCGGCAGCGGCCTCCAGGTCGGCATCGGGCTCGATGATGGCCGGGGTCTTGCCGCCCAGTTCCAGCGACGGCTTGGCGATGTTGGCCTTGCAGTATTCGAGCACCGTGCGCCCGGCGCGTACGCTGCCGGTGAGGGTGATCATGCCGACCGCCGTCTGGGTGCAGAGGGTGGCGGCGACATCGTGCTGCATGGCCAGGATGTTGATCACCCCGTCGGGCAATTGCGCCTGCTGCACGGCGCGGGCGATGGCGAAGGCCGACAGTGGGGTGTTGTTGCTTGGGCGCACGACCACGGTGTTGCCGGCGATCAGTGCCGGGGCAACCTTGCGCAGCAAGGTGTAGACCGGGTAGTTGAACGGAATCAGGCAGGCGACCACGCCGATGGCTTCGCGCTTGAGCAGGATGGTTTCGTCACGGGTGTCGCTGGGGATCACTTCGCCTTCGATGCGGCGTGCCCATTCGGCGTGGTAACGGGTGATCTCGGCGGCGTACAGCGCCTCGTTGCGGGCTTCGCCGGGGGCCTTGCCGGATTCGCAGGCCAGCGCTGCACCGATGTCGTCGGCGCAGGCTTCGAGGGCGTCGGCCAGGCGGCGCAGGTGCTGGGCACGCTCGATCGAGGGCAGGGCAGCCCAGCTGCGCTGGGCGCGGCTGGCGGCTTCGACGGCCAGGATGGCCTGGGCAGGGCTGGCGGCGCTGACGTTGCCGACCTGCACGTCGGTGGCCGGGTCGAACACGCTCAGGGCGAGTTGCTCGGGGGCGACGACGAAGCGACCGTCGATGAAGTTGTGTTCTGTACGCATGAAGGTGTCCGCTTGCGGGTTGAACGGGCCCACGAGGGCTGGCGAGCGGGCACGGGGCGGCTGGCGCAGCGGTTTTTCTTGTGGGTTATGGCGAACAATTTGTCGCAGGCAGGGGCGGGGAACAAACGATTAATGCGTGGGGGTAATGTGCTTTAAATGCATGTTACTTGAGGGGGGAGGGGACTGCTTCGCGGGCAAGCGGGGCGCCGAACTGCCTACAACAGCTTTGCAATTTCTGAATACTGCGGTGTTAGCTGTGGGAGCAACTGTCTTGTTCAAAATCTAAAGGCCTGCCCAATCCCTGTGGGAGCGGGCTTGTCCCGCGATCACCGGCGGAGCCGGTGCCATTCAGCGCGGTGTTCTTTTCGCGGGCAAGCCCGCTCCTACGAAAGCAGCGCAGGCCCCTGTGGGGCGGTTCGGCGCCCTGACTTGCCCCGCGATGGCGGCTGCGCCTATTCGCAGACCGCCACTTCCGATGGCCCACCCAGGTTGCGCTCGGCCAGCCACACCTCCTGCATCAGCCACTCGCGAAACTGCTCCACATGCGCGGGCAATTGCTGGTCCGGTCGGGTCACGAACCAGTACGACTGGTGGCCGTCGACCTGCACGTCCAGCACCTGCACCAGTTGCCCGGCAGCCAGCTCCCTGGCGACCATCTGCCGGTCGGCGATGGTGATGCCGAGCCCGTCGATGGCGGCGCGGATGGCCATGTCCAGCAGGTCGAATTCATAGCCGCCACGCAGGTCAACGCCCTGGATCCTGGCGGCGTCCAGCCAGTGGCGCCAGGTCAGGAAGCGCTGGTCCTCGCGGGCCAGCACGTGCAGCAGGGGCATGTGATGCAGGTCGACCCGGCGCTCCTCCTGCTGGGCCAGCAGCGACGGCGAGCACACCGCGATATGCCGTTCGTGCATCAGCAGCGAACTGTCCAGGCCGTCCCATTCGCCATTGCCGAAACGGATCGCGCAGTCGAGCGTGGCGATTTCCGCGAGGTTGTCCTGCAGTTGGGTGGTGAGTGTCACTTCGAGCCCCGGACACGCCTCGCGCAGGCGCCCAAGACGCGGCAGTAGCCAGCGGCTGGCGAAGGTTGGCGGGGCGTTGAGACGGATGCGCGTGGGGTGCTGGCGTTGCTGGATGCCGCGTACGGTCAGCTCGATACGGTCGAACGATTGCTGCAGGGCATTGAGCAGCGTACGCCCGGCGTCGGTGAGCTGCAGGTGATGGTGGCGGCGCTGCAACAGCGATTCGCCAAGCTGTTCCTCGAGCTGGCGCACCTGGCGGCTGACGGCGCTTTGGGTGACGTTGAGCAGTTCGGCGGCGCGGGTGAAGCTGCCGGTGCTGCCGGCCACCTCGAAGGCTTTGAGGGCGTTGAGTGCCGGGATCTTGCGTTTCACTCGCCGTGTCTCCTGGTGGGAGTGGGGCCGCACAGCGGCCCGGGGTTTTCAGAAGTAATAGCCGATGTTCATGTACAGCTGGTTCTCCCAATGGTTGGTGCCGCCCTGGGCGAGGCTTTCGGTGTAGCTGCTGCCGCCGATGTACGGATCGTTGCGCCCGTTCAGCCATTCCACCGCGATGTAGAAGCTGCGCACCGAGAACGAGGTGCCGAGGATGAAGCGTTCGGAACTGTCGAAGCCGGATGCAGACTTGTCGAAGCGGCTGTAGTTGCCATACAGGGTGACTCCGCTGATCCAGTCGCCGAGAAAGGTGCCGGGCACGCTGTAGCTGAGGTCGCCGACGTACAGGTTACCGCGACTGGCGACGTTGTAGGTGCCGTCGTAGCCACCGAAGGTCACTCGCTCGCTGTTGTCCGGGTTGCGTGGCGACATCTGCTGGCGCGCGGCAAGCATCTGCACGCCCCAGGGGCCGTTCTTGCCCAGATAGTGCACGCCGATCACGTTGCGTCGGCCGTCGTCGTGGGTGTCGCGGTTTTCCAGGCGCGAGGTCAGGCCCGAGATGCCGGCCTCCGATTGCCAGTCGCCGAGCTTGAACGAGCGCGCCAGGCGCGCCACGGCGATCTGCCGCTCCTGGTTGCGGCTGCCGTTGGCGACATAGTCGTCGGCCGAGGTCACCACGCTGGAGTAGGTGGTGCCGTTGCTGGTGCCGCGGCCAGGCCAGGCGGGGCGTCCGTAGAGACCCAGTTGCAGGTTCCAGTCGCCTTGCTGGTGAATGTACTTGGCGCCTACCGCCTCGACGTCCTCAAGCCCGATCACGTTGCCCAGGGTCTCGTAGAAGGTGCTGCCGAAATACGGCTGCAGGCCGAAGGGGATCTTGTTCAGGCCGACCTGGACCTGGCGGTTCTCGTCGAACTTGTAGCCGACCCAGGCGTACTCGGCGAACTGGATATCGCCGACCTTGTCGGTGTACTGGTAGGGGTAGGCCTTGCCATAGAAGCGATAGCGCACCGCGCCGATCCAGCTGTCCGAGTCGTAGTTGGCGCGCAGCATGATGGTGTCCAGGCCGGCCTTGTCGATGTTGCGGTCCGGGTCGTGGTCGAAGCGTGCGCGGATCGCGCCGCCGACGTCGAGGTTCTCGGTGATCGGCACAGCCTGGGCTGCGGCGCTGAGGGTCAGCAGGACGGGAAGCAGGGTGTGACGCAACGGAAGTGCGGGCATGGGTGGGGGCACCTTTGGTGGTTTCTTGTCGTTATCGGGGCCGCTGTGCGGCCCAATCGCGGGACAAGCCCGCGATTGGGGCGACCCTATCCAACGCCCGTGCCCCGGCACAAACGAGCATTACGCAGCGGTAACCCGAGAAAAACGCATGTTTGCAGGCAGTCGCGCCCCTGTAGAATCGCCCTACAAAAACAACGATCAGCAGAGCCCCACCATGCGCACCCTGCCGCCTTTGAACATGCTCAAGGTCTTCGAGGAAGTTGCTCGCCACCGCAGCTTCAATCGCGCCGCCGATGCGCTGAACGTCACCCAGGGCGCCATCAGCCGACAGATCAAGCAGTTGGAGGATTACCTGGGCGTCGTGCTGTTCGTCCGCGGCCCGCGTGGCCTGACCCTGACCGAGGCAGGCAACGCCCTGGCCCCGCACCTGGGCGAGGCGTTCGATCGCATCGAGCGGGCGCTGGAGGCGGTGCGCGTGCCGAATCTGCGCCAGCGCCTGCGTATCCTTGCGCCACCGACCTGGGCCACCCGCTGGCTATCGCCACGCCTGCGCGGCTTCATGCAGCGCTACCCGGACATCAGCCTCAGCGTCACCAGCCAGCGTGATGACGAGCACCCCGGCGAACTCGACTGCCGCATCCTGTTCAGCCGTGAAGGCGAGGGCACGGGTAATCGCCGTTTGCTGGTGATGGAACGGCACATCGCCGTGGCCAGCCCCGAGCTGTTCCAGGATGGCCGTGAGCCTTGTCTGCGCGATCACCCGCTGCTGCACATCCTCCACGAAGGCCGCCGCCTGCGGGTGTGGGAGAACTGGCTGGCGGCCACAGGGCGCAGCGATGTCGATGCCGACTGCGGCATCGAGTTCGGCACCCTCGACCAGGTGATCCACACCGCCCTGGCCGGCGGCGGCCTGGCGGTGATCGACAGGCAGATGATCGAGCGTGAGCTGGCCAGCGGCAGCCTGCTGCCGATCACCCCGGTGGAGGTGATCGGGCCTTATGGCTACTGGATGGAGGTGCCGGGTGACAAGCGCGGGTTGTCGAAGGTGGAGCGCTTTGCCGATTGGCTGGCAGTGGTGAGCAATCCTTGAGATTGGGGCGTCTTTCTTCGCGGGCAGGCCTGCTCCCACAGGGATGGACTGCCCCCGAAAAGTTGGACAGTTCTCCTGTGCGTCAATGGGGCGGCCAGGCACCGTGGCTGCGTTCGCAATCGCTCCGCGCCTGGCCCATCAGCGCTTGTCGAGGGCTGGCCCGGCCTGTCGGCGCAAGGCCTTGGCGCGTTTTTCGAGGATCAGGTAGGTGACCACCGCCAACAGCAGCGGGATCAGGTAGTACAACGTTCGATAGCCCAGCAGTGCGGCCACCAGCGTGCCCTGGCCGAGCTGGCCGTGAAGCAGGGCGAGGAACACGGCCTCCAGCACGCCGAGCCCGGCGGGTATATGGGCGACCACGCCCGCCACGCAACTGATCAGCAACACACCCAGCACCGAGGGATAGAACAGCTCCGGTGGCAGCAGCAGATGGATCAACGCCGCCATCAGCGCCCAGTTGCTTGCGCCCAGGGCCACTTGGCACAACGCCAGGCGCAGGCTCGGCAGGGTGACTTCATGCCCGCGCAGGTCCCACGTGCGCCGCTTGGCGAAGGCGCAGGCGAACAGATAGGCCAACGCGACCACGATCATCAGGACGCCGATCAGGCGCAGGCCGCCAGCGCCTACCGTCCAGCTCTGCGGCAGCTTGACCAAGCCCAAGGCGAATACGATGCCGGCCAACAGCAGGTAGCCCATCCAGTTGGTCAGCAGCCCCAGGGTGAGGATGCGGGTGATGGTCGGGGTGTCCAGGCCCAGCCTGCCGTACAGGCGGTAACGCAGGGCCACGCCACCGACCCAGGTGGTGAAATTGAGGTTGAATGCATAGCAGACGAATGCTACCGGCAGCACCTGCCGGGCCGGCAGGCGGTGTCCGGTATAGGCGCGGGCGAGCAGGTCGTAGCTGGCGAACACCAGGTAGCTGCACAGAGCCAGCAGCAACCCCAGCACCAGGGTCGAGGGCCGGTAGGCCCGTAGCGACTGGCTGACTTCGTTCCAGTCCAGGTTGCGCGCCAGGGTGAACAGCAGTACCGGGATCAACACCAGGAACAGCACGGTCAGCAGGCGTTTGCCCCAGGTCTTCCAGCGTGCCGTGGCCATCAGGTCTTGCCCTCTTGGTAGTCGGCCGGAGCCTCGCTTTCGCTTTGCAGCGACTGCAGGCGTTGCCGGTGTGCCGGAAACCAGCCAGCGATGCGCGGGAAATAGCGGGTGATGTGGAAGCCCAGGAAGACCAACGGGGCGCGCCACCAGTAGCCACGCACCATGCGCTCCAGCGTCACGGCCTTGCACTGCTCGCGGGTCAGTGCGCTCAAGTGCTGGTAGAGCAGATCGTTGAACGCACGGTCGCGGATCAGCAGGTTGGCTTCGAGGTTGAACGACAGGCTCAGCGGGTCGAGGTTGCTCGACCCCACCGTGGACCAGTCGTCGTCCACCAACGCCACCTTGCCGTGCAGCGGGCGCTGGCAGTATTCGTGGATGCGCACATCGTCGCGCAACAGGTAGTTGTAGAGCAGCCGGGAGAGTGTGCGGACCCAGCGCATGTCTGGCTGCCCCTGGAGGATCAGGGTTACCTCGACCCCGCGCCGAGCGGCGTTGCGCAGCTCGCGCAGCAGGCGGTAGCCGGGGAAGAAGTAGGCGTTGGCCACGACGATACGCTGCCTGGCTTCACGGAAGGCCTGCAGGTAGCAGACTTCGATATCGTTGCGATGGCGCCGGTTGTCGCGTTCCACCAGCACGGCACTGGCCGGGCCTGCAGCGATACCGTTCGGTTGGATTCGACTGGCGGCGTCCAGCACGGGGGCGAGCAATCGGCAAGAGGACGCGTGAAGCTGGCCCACCACGGGGCCGACGACCTCCACGGCATAGTCCTGCTTGGCCTGCGGGCCGAAATCGCCAAGGTGATCGGCGCTGTAATTGAGACCGCCGATGAACGCGCGCTGTCCGTCGATCACCAGGATCTTGCGGTGCAGGCGACGGAACAGGTTGGTGCGCATGCCGGCCAGCCGTGGTTGCGGATCGAACGAATGGAAACGGACCCCGGCCGCGGTCATCGAGGCGATGAATTCGTCGGGCAGGTCGGCGGTGCCGTAACCGTCCACGGCCACCTCGACCCTTACCCCACGCCGTGCGGCGTCGATCAGGGCCTGGCGCAAGGGCTGGCCGACCTTGTCGTCGTAGATGATGAAGGTTTCCAGGAGAATCTCCTCGCGAGCCTGGGCTATGGCCTCGAACACGCGTGGATAGTACTGCTCGCCGTTGATCAGCAACTGGATGTGGTTGCCGTCGCTCCAGGACAGCTTCATAGCGTCACCTGCGCTACCAGCGGGGCGTGGTCGGAGAGGTGCGTCCACGGGTATCTGGACAGCACCCGGGCTCCGCAGGCCTGTGCGTTGCGAAGGTAGATGCGATCCAGGCGCAGCAGCGGCAGGCGGGCGGGAAAGCTGCGCGCCGGCTTGCCGAAGGCTTCGACCAGATGCCTCGAGAGGCGCACATCTGCTTTCAGACGCCAGTCGTTGAAGTCGCCAGCGACGATGACCGGCTCGCCCGACGGCAGGCTGTCGAGCAACGCCAGCAGCAGGCCGACTTGCCGCTGGCGGTGCTCTTCGCGCAGACCCAGGTGCACGCAGATCGCGTGCACCTGCTCATGGCCGGGCACTTCGAGCTGGCAATGCAGCAGGCCGCGTTCTTCGTTGCCGTGGATCGTGACGTCAAGGTTGTCGTGGGCGCGGATCGGAAACTTGGACAGCAGGGCGTTGCCATGGTCGCCATGGGGATAGATCGCGTTGCGTCCGTAGGCGAACTGCGGCCACATGCTGTCGGCGAGGAATTCGTACTGAGGTGCCGTCGGCCAGGTCGGGTGGCGCTCGGCATGCTGCTGATGGCTGCCGTGTACCTCCTGCAGGAACACCAGGTCGGCCCCGGTAGCGCGTACCGCCTCACGCAGCTCCGGCAGGATGAAACGGCGGTTGAACAGGGTGAAACCCTTGTGCACGTTGAGGGTGAGCACCGTCAGGCGGTGCACGGCAGTCACCTTGTCGATGATGCAGCGGGGGGCGGGCAAAGTTCCGTTCATAGCGGCTCCTGCGGATCGACGCCGGGCTCTGTCACCAATTCGCCGTCAAGGCCGAGCTTGCCAAGCAGGCGACGGGCATCGTACGGGGCATGCACTTTCTGGTCATTGTCGAAGTAGCAGTACACGTCACGGGAAGCGCGCTTTGCCGGGGCGCGGCGTACGACGCGCTGGGCATCCTCCGGCGGGCCGCCCGCAGCCCAGGCCTGGATACGCATACGCCAGCGGCGCAGCGCGCTGGCGGTATAGCCGCTGCTGTAGAGCTCGACATCGCCATGCAGGCGCAGGTACATGAAATCGGCCGTGACTTCCTCGACATAGGGCCATTTGCCCGCGCTGTCGGCGACCACTAGGGCGACCTTGTGTTTGCGCAGCAGGTCGATGAAGGTATCGCAGAGGAAACTGGGGTGGCGGATTTCCACGGCGTGGCGCAGGCGTGAGTTGCCCTTGACGGCCGCCCCACCGTTGCCTTGCAGGCGCTCGGCGGCCTGGCGGGCAAGGCGGCGGGCGGCAGAGCGGTCATGCGGGAGCTTGGCCAGAAAGTCGCTGAAGCGCTGCACGTCGAATTTCAGGTTAGGGGGAAACTGCCAGAGGAAAGGCCCAAGTTTGTCACCCAGCAGCAGCGGGCCCGACGCGAAGAAGTTGGCCAGCGCTTCGTCGATCTCGCGAAGCCTGCGCACATGGGTGATATAGCGTGGGGCCTTGACCGAGAACACGAAATCCTCTGGCGTCTCGTCACGCCAGCGGTCGTAGCGTTCCGGAGTCTGCAGCGCGTAGAACGAGCCATTGATCTCGATGCTGTTGACCGCCCGCGAGGCAAACGCCAGCTCGTCGTCCTGGCGCAGCCCTTTGGGGTAGAAGTCCTTGCGCCATGGGCCATAGCGCCAACCGGAAATACCAATGCGGATCTCGCTCACCACAGCCCCCTGTATTGATGTACTCATCAGTAGCGACCCGTGGCGGATCGAGAGGGTTCAGCAGGATTGACGAGTGGCGCTACCTGGAAAGCGCCGGGCCTTCAGCCGTCGGATTGCTCTTCTGGGGCGACCTGGCCTTCCGGCCATTCGGGTGCCTCTTGTTGGGGATCGGGCGCAGGTATCTTCTCGCCGGGATCGTGTGGGACTTCATCGACATAAGGATCTGGATGATTGGGGTCGCTCATGGTCGGTCTCCTGGGCAGGTAGGTCAGTCGCTTTTATCAACCATGAGGGTGTACCTCTGGTCGAACACAGGAACGCCTGTGTTCAGTTGTGACCAGGGCGCGAGTCATCGCACTGCAAAGATTCTCGGATTTCCAGACCAGTTGCCTGAAGGACCGCCGGACAAACATTTAGCGGGTGAACAACAGCAGTGCAGGGAGTGGCCTTCAGCGGTGCTGAGCCCGTTCAATAGGGCACCGACCCGCACAGTGTCTCTATGGCCTTGACCAGGTCGTCATAGCCCACCGGTTTGTTCAGGTGGCGGTCGAAGCCCGACTGGCGTGAGCGGTACTGGTCGGCGCTGGCGCCGTAGCCGGTCAGGGCAATGGCCGGTGTGTAGCGCAGGTGTTCCAGGCCCCGTAGCGCCTTGATCAGGGCATGACCGTCCATTACCGGCATGCCGATATCGGACAGGATGATCTCGTAGCGTCCGTCGGCGGCGGCCTCGAGCGCTGCTTGCGGGTCGCTGTAGGCCTCGACGTTCGCACCTTCCATCTCCAGCAACTGCTGCATGACCTCGAGGATTTCCTTCGAGTCGTCTACCAGCAGCACCTTGATACCATCCAGGCGTCCGTCGCTGGCCTGCTCGGGAGCATCTGGCGTGGCCTGGCGCTCGGGCGCGCACAACGGCAGGGAGACGGTGAAGGTGGTGCCGCAACCAAGCCCCGCAGAATACGCCGCGACCGTCCCGCCATGGGCCTCGACCAACTGGCGCACCAGCGACAGGCCGATACCCAGCCCTTCGCGGCTGTTGCCGGACAACTGCGGTGCGGCCTGGGTGAACAGGTCGAAAACGCTCTCGATGCTATCCTCGGTCAGCCCCACGCCCTGGTCGATCACCTCTAGCTGGGCCTGGCTGTCTCGCTTGGCGAGCACCACGCGAATCTCGGTGCCTGCGGGGCTGAACTTCAAGGCGTTGTTCAGGAGGTTCCAGATGATCTGCTCGAGCCGCGTGCCATCGGCCTCGACGTGAACGGGCGCGCCATCGGCCGGCAACACCAGGCGCACGGTGCAAGTATGCTGCTCGTTGAGCACCACCGCATGGATCCCCTGCAGCACTGCGCACAGGTCGATCACCTCGGTCTTGAGCTTGAGCTTGCCGGTGCGGATGCGGGCGACATCGAGCAGGTCGTCGATGATTCGTGCCTGACTGGATACCGCATCACAGATGATCCCGACCGCCTTGCTGGCGGCACTGGCGGACTTCACCGAGGGCGAGCGCCGCAGGATCTCGGCGTTGAGCTGGATCAGGTTCAGCGGGTGCTTGAGTTCGTGGGACATGACGGCGAAGAACTCGTCCTTCATGTGGCTGCTGCTCTGCGACTCGGCCAGTTGCTTGCTCTGTTCGTCGTGCAGGCGCTTGTGGCCGGTGAGGTCGCGGGCGATCTTCACGTAGCCGCGCAGGCTGCTGCCCTTGAGGCGGGACACTTCGCCGCTGCAGTAGAAGCGGCTGCCATCCTTGCGCACGTGCCAGCGCTCGTCCTGGCCGCGGCCATGGAGGCGGGCGCTGCGCAGCTCGCGCTCTGGCACACCGCTGGCCTGGTCCTGCTCGGTGAAGATCAGTTGGTAGTGGTGGCCGAGGACTTCGTCCTTGCCATAGCCGAAGATCAGCGCGGCACCGGTATTCCAGTCAGTGATCAGGCCTTGTTCATCAAGCAGGATGATGGCGAAGTCATGGGTGCTTTCCGCTACCAGGCGCATGCGTTCCTCGCCCTGGCGCAAGCGTTCCTCCGCGGCGCGGCTCTGGCTGATGTCGATGAAGGTCAGTACGGTGCCATCGACATTGCGCTCGCTGGCCCGGTAGGGCAGCAAGCGGGCCAGGTACCAGTGCTGGTTGTGGCCGACCACCTCGCGTTCGATAGTGGTCTCGCGCTCGACCACCGCACGGGCGTCGTCGGCCAGGCCAGGGTAGTCGAGACGATGGGTGATATCGAGTAGCGAGCGCCCGGTGTCCACCGGCAGCATGCTGAAGATGTCCGCGGCGCGGGGCGTGAACCAGCGGATGCACAGGTTGCGGTCGACGAAGACCGTGGCGATGTCGGTCGAGGCGATCAGGTTGCTGAGGTAGTCGTTGACCTTGTCGGTCTCCTCGACCTTGGTCTTGAGCTCGTAGTTGACCGTCAGCAATTCTTCGTTGATCGACTGCAGCTCTTCCTTGCTGGTTTCCAGTTCCTCGCTGGCCGAACGCAGCTCCTCGTTGATCGCTTGCATTTCCTCGTTGGAGGCAGTCAGCTCCTGGCTGGAAAACTCCGATTGCTCAATGGTCTCCTGCAGTTGCAGCCGCGTGCGATGCAGTTCGCGCTCCAGGTTGCTCAACACCATGCCTTCGGTCTGCTCGACGGCGGCGCTGGTACTGGCGCTGCTGTCGACTTCGATCGCCTGGAACACCACCAGCAGGCAGTCGGTGCCACTGGGGTCGTCCTGGTGCGGCTGCACCAGGATTTGCACGGCCGTGGGATGTTCGTCGAGGCTGACCGAGACACTGCGCGAGGTCACCGCCTGGCCGCTGCCTTGCGCCTGCAGCAAGGTACTGCGCAAGGCCGGTCGCAACGGCGCGATGATCAGGCTGAGCAGGTTGTGGCTGAGCTCGCCACCGGCGTGGTGCAGGAAGCGCCCGACACCTTCACTCATGTGCAGGATATTGCCCTCGGTATCGATCACCAGGCTGGGCGGCGTGCAGCGGGCGAGGGCGCGGTGATGGATCTCGGCGTAGGACAAGCGGCGACTGCTGCGTGCGCGGGCCGGTGGTGCGAGCGCAGGCTCCGGGGCCTGCAGGCGCGGCGGATGGCTGGTGGTCTGCACTTCCCGGGCGCGGAAGATGCGGTTGCGTTTGTCCACGGCGACGAACAGGTCGGCCGCAAGGTCCGTCGACTCGGAGCTGCCAAGGAACAGATGGCCGCCTGGACGCAGGGCGAAATGGAACAGGCGCAGGATATCGCGCTGCACCTCGCGGTCCAGGTAGATCAGCAGGTTGCGGCAGACGATCAGGTCGAGCTGGGAGAATGGCGGATCGGACAGCAGGTTGTGACGGGCGAACAGGACCTTTTCCCTGATTTCCTTGCGCACCCGCAAGTGCTGGTCCTCCTTGATGAAGAACTGGCGCAGGCGTGCCGCCGACACGTCGGTGGCGATGGCGTCCGGATACCGGCCGGCGCGACCGATGTTGATGGCGCGTTCGTCGAGGTCGGTGGCGAATACCTGTACTTGGGCGCTGCGCTGTTCCACCGCCAACTGCTCGGTCACCAGCATCGCCAGGCTATAGGCCTCCTCGCCGGTGGAGCAGCCTGCTGACCAGAGGCGTACCTCGTGCGCGGACTCTTCACTGGCATCCTTGTTGACCAGGCCCGGCATCACATGGCGCTGCAACGCCTCGAACGCCTCGCGATCGCGGAAGAAGTTGGTCACTCCGATCAGCATGTCGGCCAGCAGTGCCCGCGACTCCTCCGGGTGGTGCTGCAGGAAGTCGAGATAGCCGGCCAGCTCTGTCTGGCCGGTGACATGCAGGCGGCGTTCCAGGCGGCGCAGTACGGTGGCGCGCTTGTAGTGGCTGAAGTCGTGTCCGGTCTCGCCTTGCAGCGTCAGCAGGATCTCATCCAGCAGCGGGTCGCTCGCCGCCGGATCACCCTCGCGCTCTCCCAATGGCGGCGGCAGGCTGTCGTCTTCGATTTCCGGCAGTTTCACCTGCCGCGCCGTGCGCCACAACTCGACCAGGCGCGCAGGCATTTCAGCTACTGGCAGCAGCAGGTCAACCATGCCGGTGGCCAGCGCCGCACGGGGCATGTCGGGGTACTCGGCATCATCGGGTGCCTGCACCAGGGTCACGCCACCTTGTTCCTTGATGCGCGACAGGCCTACGGCGCCGTCGCTGCCGGTTCCCGAGAGCACCACGCAGAATGCATGGTCCTTGTGCACGTCGGCCAGGTCGCGAAAGAACAGGTCGATGGCCACATGATCGCCGCGGCCGCGCTTGGTTGGGCTGACCCGCAGGTAGCCGTCGTTGGTCGACAGGCGATTGGCTGGCGAGATCACGTAGACATGGTTGCGTTCGATCGGCACCGGCTCGCTGACCTGGCGTACCGGCATGCGGGTGACCGCCTGGATGATCCGGTCAGCCTGGCTCTGGTGATGGGGGGAGAGGTGCAGGACGACAACGAACGCCATGCCGGAGTCGTCCGGGGCGTGCCGGAAGAACCGGCGGATCGCTTCCAGGCCGCCGGCCGAGGCGCCGATGCCGACCACGGGGAAACCCAGATGGCTGGGGCTGAGCGCCGGATTGTGCGGCGAGGCGAGGGACGGTTTGCTGGACGACTTCATGGCATCAGCCTTGTTCGGACCTGGAAATGGCCTGGGGCGAATCGCCGGGCACTGGGCGCAGATTATAGGCTGGCGCTCACTTTGGCGATGAGCGGTTGCCCTCAAGGAGGGCCAGATGCTCGATGGCCTCCTGATAACGCTCGGCTGCCTTGCGCCGCAGCTCCTGGTAATGGCCGAAGTCGAAGGCGTCGAGCCCGACGCCTTCGAGTAGGGCAAAGGCTGCGCGGTCGAGTTCATAGGCGCTGGCGAACAGCCGGCGATTCTGCTCCAGAGCGAGCTGTTGGCAGGCGCGGGTCATGGGCATGGAAGCTCCGGTAGCCGAGGTGGTATTCAGACCTATGACTACCGCGCAGGCAAATAAGTGCGAACGTTTTGACCGGATAGCTCGACGGGCAGCTCTTTTCGATTTCGGCTGCGACCAACGACTGTGCCCGTGGCTTGGAGGCGAATGGCAAAAAACTGTACATGCCAATAAAATATCTGTACATCATGCTATCTTTGTACAGTATTGGGCCGCGCTTGAGGTCAATATGGTTCACCGTGCTCGTTGGACGTGCCTTTGCCTGCTGATCGTTGCGTTTTCGGCGACGGCGGACTGGCGCTCGCAGTTGCCCGGTGCGCAGCGGTTGGGTGCGGGTGAGTTCACTTGGTTCGGCCTGCGTCTTTACACCGCCCAGCTATGGACGCTGGCGCCGGCGCTGGACTGGAACCAGCCGTTCGCCCTCGAGCTTCTCTATCACCGGTCGTTGTCCAAGGACACGCTGGTACAGGCCAGCCTCGAGGAAATGCATCGTCTCAACGCTGGCGGCATTGCGCCGCAGCAACGCCCGGCTTGGACCCAGGCGCTTGAAGCGGCATTCGTGGACGTGCGCCCCGGGATGCGAATTACAGGCTTGTACCTGCCGGGGCAGGGTTGCCGCTTTTACGTCGACGGTGAATTGAGCCGCGAAATCACTGACCCGGCCTTTGCCCGGGCGTTCTTTGCCATCTGGCTCGATCCACGTGCCAGGGATCCACAACTGCGTCAGCGCCTGCTCGGGCTGGCTGGCAGTGAACGAGGACGCTGAATATGTACAAAGCACTGTTGCTGGCGTTGTGTCTGCTTCTGGGCAGCTGTGGCAATGTCGGGGTTGAACGCTATGCCCAGGAGCAGCCCAAGCTCGACCTGGTGGCGTTCTTCTCGCGGCCGGTACAGGCCTGGGGGATGTTCCAGAAGCGCTCCGGTGAGGTAATCAAGCGCTTTCATGTGCGCATCGATAGCCGTCGTGAAGGTGAGCATCTGATCCTCGAAGAACATTTTCTGTACAGCGATGGCACCCGTCAGGAACGCACCTGGCGGTTGGTGCCCGACGGCCCTGGCCGCTGGCGCGGAACGGCGGGGGACGTCATTGGCGAGGCGAGGGGGGAAGTGGCGGGTAACGCGTTGCGCTGGCGTTATCAGCTTGACCTGCCTGTCGATGGGCGTAACTGGCAAGTGGACCTGGACGACTGGATGTACCTGATGGATGACGACACCCTGATCAATCGCTCGAGTATGAGCAAGCTGGGCGTGGAAATCGGCCAGATCACCCTGTTCTTCCGCCGCCTCCCGGAGAGTACGCCGTGAACCTGGTCACGCTGTTTCAATGGGTCTCGACCGGCGAAGCGAAGGCGCTGGAACTGCTGTCGCTGGAAGGCGGCTTCTACCTCCTGCGTGCCTTGACCGACGCTGGCCCTGTGACTCTCAACGATGCCCATGGGCAGCCCCTGCGCGTGCGCTCCACCACCGAGCTACGCCAGTTGCTGACGGGCCTGCCAGCCGTGCCCTGCACGCTGGTGCAGCACGTGGTACATGATGAGATGTGCGGGCAACGTGACGGCCCCATCGAACCACTGCGCGTCCCGATAACGCTCGCCAGCCAGTGGTAGGCGAAACGATGCGCCTGGGCCTGGTGCTGGGTGACCAGCTGTCGTTCGACCTGGCGAGCCTGAGCGCTCTCGATCCTGCCCGTGACGCTATCTTGATGGCGGAGGTGGAGGGTGAGGCCCGGTACGTGCCGCACCATCCACTGAAGATCGTTCTGATTTTCAGCGCCATGCGGCACTTCGCTCGGTGCCTGCGCGAGCGGGGTTGGCAAGTGCACTATGTCGAGCTCGATGCTGCAGGCAACAGCGGCAGCATCGTTGGCGAGTTGTGTCGCTGGCAACAGGCCTTGGGCGCCACGCAGATCCACCTGACCGAGTGCGGCGAGTGGCGTCTGGAGCAGGCATTGCGTGATGCCGGGTTGCCGCTGGTGTGGCACCGTGACCGGCGTTTTCTGTGCTCGCGCGAAGCCTTTGGGCGCTGGGCCGCTGAGCGGCGCCAACTGCGCATGGAGCACTTCTACCGTGGCATGCGCAAGCGCACCGGCCTGCTGATGGAGCTCGATGGCAGCCCGGCAGGTGGAGCCTGGAATTTCGATGCCGACAATCGCAAGCCGTTGCCACGTCAGCTACGTGGCCCATTCGCTGCGCATTTTGCGCAGGACGAGATCACAGCAGCGGTGCAGGCGCTGGTAGGTCAGCGCTTCAGCGACCACTACGGGGCCACCGACGGCTTCGACTATCCAGTAACCCATGCCCAGGCCCAGCAGCTCTGGCAACACTTTCTAGAGTTTGGCCTGGCGGCTTTCGGGGACTACCAGGATGCGATGGCCGAGGGCGAGCCGTATCTGTTTCATGCACGTATCAGTGCAGCGCTCAACATCGGGCTTCTGGATGTGCGTAGCCTGTGTGAAGACGTCGACAGGGCGTGGCGCGAGCGGCGAGTGCCGCTCAATGCAGCCGAAGGCTTCATCCGCCAACTGATAGGCTGGCGCGAGTATGTGCGCGGGATCTATTGGCTGCGCATGCCGGAGTACGCCGGGCTCAATCACCTGGGCAACGAGCGGGCGTTGCCGGAATTCTACTGGACCGGGCAAACCCGTATGCGCTGCATGGCGCAAGCCATCGGGCAGACCTTGCGGCTGGGTTACGCGCACCACATCCAGCGGCTGATGGTGACCGGAAACTTCGCCTTGCTGGCCGGTATCGTGCCGACGGCGATTTGTGAGTGGTATCTGGCGGTCTACATGGACGCTTTCGACTGGGTCGAGCTGCCCAACACGCTTGGCATGGTGATGCATGCCGACGGTGGCTACCTTGGGTCCAAGCCCTACTGTGCGAGTGGTCGTTACATCCAGCGCATGTCCGACCATTGCGCGTCTTGCAGTTACCGGGTTGGCCAGGTAACCGAGGAGGATGCTTGCCCGTTCAATGCCCTGTACTGGCATTTTCTCATTCGCCATCGCACCGTGCTTTCGGCTAACCCGCGGCTGGCGCTGGCCTATCGTGGGCTCGATGGCATGTCGGCCAGCCGTCGCGATGCCGTATGGCAACGCGGCCAGTCATTGTTGGCGCGACTGGATGCCGGGCAGCCGATATGAAAAAGAGCCTGTTGCCCAGCAAGATCTGTGTGGTCTGTGGCCTGCCGTTCAACTGGCGCAAGCGCTGGGCGCGCTGCTGGGAACAGGTGCGCTATTGCTCTGAGCGATGCCGCAGGTCAGCGCCACGCCGCCAGGCGCAAGAGCAGGGGCAAGGTGAAGGCCCAGATGGGCGCCAGTAGCAGGCCGGTCTCCAGCGTGCCCAAGGGCAATCCCACCCCGGCCAGCCTGGCGCCCGCCAAGTAAGCCAGTGGGCCGCTGATTGCGCCCAGCAGTGCACCGAGCCGCCAGTCCCTGGCGATCCATGCCAGGCTGTGGCGCATGCCGCTGGCCAGCACCAGCCACAGCAGCGCGAGCCACAGTGGCAGCGGCCAGGCATCGAACGCGAATACCCCCAGCGCTCCCAGCACCGTATCAAGCAGGCAGCCGGCCAAGGTAACGCGCCACAGCGCCTTGAACTCGCCGCTGACGTCTCGGCTCAGGCGCAGGTGCACGCCCAGGCCGAGGATCACCAGCAGCAAGAACCAGGGCCGTTCTGCACCCAGTACGCAGGCCCACCAGCCGACCTGCAACCAAAGGGCATTGGCGACCAGCCTGCCGCCGTGCATCAGGCATGGCCTGGCAAGGGCGCACGACGTGCCTGGGGCGCGGCCAACAGCAGGTGGGCAACGCCGATGGCGCGCTCCTCGAAGCCGCCTTGGCAGTAGCACAAGTAGAATTCCCACAGGCGCTGGAACATGTCGTCGTAGCCCAGGTCGGCCAGCGCCGTGCGTGCCTGACGCAGGTTTTCCCGCCAATGCTGCAGGGTGAGGGCGTAGTCCTGGCCGAAATCCTCCATATGTACAAGGTTCAGCGCAGTGTGCCGGCTGGCAGTGTCGAGCATCACGCTCAGCGAAGGCAGGGCGCCTCCGGGGAAAATGTAGCGCTGGATGAAGTCCACCGAGCGCCGTGCCTGGTCGTAGCGTTGGTCGCGAATGGTGATGGCCTGCAGCAGCATCAGGCCATCGGGCTTGAGCAGCGCGGCGCACTGGCGGAAGTACACCGGCAGATAACGATGGCCGACCGCTTCGATCATCTCGATCGATACCAGTTTGTCGAAACGGCCTTCCAGGTCGCGGTAGTCCTCGCGAAGTACCGTTATGCGCTGCTCCAGGCCCAGCGCCCGAACGCGGTCCAGGGTATGGCTGTACTGCGCTTCGGAGAGGGTGGTGGTGGTAACCCTGCAGCCGTATCGGGTGGCGGCGTGAATCGCCAGGGAGCCCCAACCGCAGCCAATTTCCAGCAGGTGATCGTCAGGGCATAGCTCAAGTTTCTGGCAGATGCGCTCCAGCTTGTTCACCTGAGCGTGTTCCAGTGTCTGCCCGGGATGCTCGAACTGGGCTGCCGAATACATCATGGTGGGGTCCAGCAGCCGCTCGAACAGGGCGTTGCCGAGGTCGTAGTGCGCCAGAATGTTGCGTCGGGCACCGCGCCTGCTATTGCGGTTGAGCCGGTGCAGCAGCCGCAGGGCAGGGCGGCCGAGGCGCGCCAGGCCGCCCTCGAGCGCGTCGAGCACTTCAAGGTTGGCGACGAACAGGCGCGTCACCCGCGCAAGGTCCGGGCTGCGCCAATAGCCGTGGATGTAGGCTTCGCCAGCGCCGATCGAGCCATTGCCGGCGATCAGGCTCCAGGTGGCGTCATCGAGCACCTCCACCTCGGCCTGCAACGGGCTCTCGGTATCGCCAAAACTCCACTGCTGGCCGTGGCACAGCAGGCGCAAGTGACCGTGGCGCAGCTTGCCCATTTGGGCGAGCACGGCGCTTCGTGCCAGACCGCCGAGCAACGGCGCAAGGCCGGCGAACTTGCTAACGCTCAGGGTGTGATTCGACATCATTCGTGTCCTCGCAGGAGTGGCCGAGCGCCAAGTGATTCTGGCGGGCAGTGTGGTCATGGATGGGGGTGCGTTTGAACAGCAGGCGCAGTGCTTGCCAGTAGATAGCCGAGAGGGTGCGCAGGCTCATCCACGGGAAGGCCAGGATGTATCGATGCAGACCGGCGCGGTCCAAAGGCTGGCGCTGCAAGGCGAGGTCTGCCTTGAACACCGTGCGCTCGTGTTGCCGGTTCTCCATATGGATACGTATATGTTGCGCATCCAGGGAGAAGCGAAAGCGATAGTCCATGTCCAGTGGCATGAACGGCGACACGTGGAAGGCCTTCGCCACCGTGAAGGGTGTGCCGAGGTTGTCGTGCACCGGCAGCACGTAGTGGAAGCGTTCACGCCAGGGGGTGTTTCGTACTTCCAGCAGGATCGCCACCAGGTTCGCGTCGCGGTCATGGCAGAAATAGAAACTCACCGGGTTGAACGACAGCCCCCAGCAGCGCAGTTGCGTGAGCAGGTGGACCGGGCCTTCGGGCATATGCCCCGTGGCCTGGCGGACGATCAAGCGCGCGGCCTGTGCCAGCGTCTGTCCCTGCTGGGTCAGCGCTGGCAGGTAGTCGGTCTGGCGAAAGCTGAGCGGTGCCAGGCGCCAGCGCCCTAGCCAGCGTGACAGGCTCATCAGCCAGGTTTGCTCGTCCAGATCCAGGTAGAACATGCCTGTTCGATAGCGGAACGCGTGGGCGCGCGGCGTCAAGCGACGGTGGCTGATCCAGCCCAGGCAGAGGCTGCTGTTCACAGTTGCACCCCGAAATGCGCGGCCACCTTCAGCGCACTGACCACACCGTCCTCGTGAAAACCATTTCCCCAGTAGGCACCACAGAAGTAGCTGTGCTGCTGGCCTTGCAGCTCTGACTGCCGAGCCTGCGCCGCGGACGCGGCGAGGCTGTACTGCGGATGGGCGTACTGAAAGCGGGCAATCACCTGCGCAGGGTCTATCAATGCGGTCTGGTTGAGGCTCACGCAGAAGGTGGTCGGTGCCTGGATACCTTGCAGGATGTTCATGTTGTAGGTCAGCGCGGCGGGAGCCTGCTGTGGGCCTCCCAGGCGGTAGTTCCAGCTCGCCCAGGCGCGCTTGCGGCGCGGCAGCAGGCGGGTGTCGGTGTGCAGTACGACATCGTTGCTGGCGTAGCCGATGGCCCCGAGCACGGCACGTTCCTGTGTGCTGGGGCTTTCCAGCATGGCCAGGGCCTGGTCGCTATGGCAGGCGAACACCACGGTGTCGAAGCGTTCGGTGCCGGCTGCGCTCACGACGGTCACGCCACCTTCGTCGCGGCTGACCCGGTGAACCTTGCAGTCCAGGCGGATGCTGTCAGCGAAGGGGCGGCACAGTGGTGCGATGTAGCTGCTCGAACCACCTTTGATGACCCGCCACTGTGGACGGTGGTTGACCGACAGCAAGCCGTGGTTGCGACAGAAACGGACGAAGAACTCGAGGGGGAAGTGGAGCATGTCGGCGCGGGACATCGACCAGATGGCCGATCCCATCGGCACGATATAGTGGTCGATGAAGCGCTGCCCATAGCCCTGCGCCTGAAGGTAGCTACCCAGCGTGGTGTTGGCATCGATACGCTGGCTGTCCAGGTCGGTCAGTGCCTGGCGGTTGAAGCGCAGAATATCCCGCAGCATTCCCCAGAAGCCTGGGGAGATCAGGTTGCGGCGTTGTGCGAACAGTGTGTTCAGGTCGTGGCCGTTGTACTCAAGGCCTGTGGCCGGGTCATGCACGGAAAAACTCATTTCGGTGGGCTGTGAGGTGACCTTGAGCTGGTCGAGCAGCCGAATGAAGTTGGGGTAGGTCCAGTCGTTGAACACGATGAAGCCGGTGTCTATTGCATGGCGCTGGCCCTTCCAGACCACATCGAGGGTGTGTGTGTGGCCACCGATCCAGCGCTCGGCTTCGAAAACCGTGACCTGGTGGTTGCGCGACAGCAGATGGGCGCAGGTCAGCCCGGCGATGCCGCTGCCGATGATTGCTATACGCATGAATCAACCTTCCTGTTCATGACGGGCGAGGCGCTGCCCCAGGGCCAGACGCAGACGCGCCGGTAGCGCACCGAGCAGGCGCAATACACAGGTGAAAAGACCGGGGAAGTTGATTTCCACGGGGCGGTGGGGCAAGCGCCTGGCGATGTGTCGGGCGGCGCGCTGCGCACTCCACAGCTGCGGCATGGGGAAGTCGTTGCGGCGTGTCAAAGGTGTGTCGACAAAGCCAGGGCTGACCAAGGTGACTGCGATACCCTCGCGGGCCAGGTCGATCCGCTGTGATTCCATCAAATAGCGCACCGCAGCCTTGGAGGCGCCATAGGCACCGGCGCGGGGCAAGGCCAGCCAGGTCACCGAGCTGCCCATCACCACCAGGTGAGGGCGCTGGCCCTTGCGAAGCAGGGGCAGTGCCGATGCCATGCAGTAGGCGACACTGAGCAGGTTGGTGCGCATCACGCGCTCGACCAGCGCCGGATCGAACTGCCCCGGCTCCAGGTATTCGCAGGTGCCGGCATTGAGAATGACCATGTCCAGGCCTCCCCAGGCCTGTTCGATCTGTGCGGTGATCGCGGCGATATCCTCTGGGTCGTCAAGATCGCCGATGGCCAGCAGTACCTGCCCAGGAAACTGTTCGGCCAGGGGTGCAAGGCGATTGGCCTGGCGTGCGCCCAGGGCCACTTGATGGCCTTGCTCCAGCAGGATGCGAGCGAGCTCGGCACCGATACCGCTGCTAGCGCCGGTCAACCAGCAGCGGCTCATGCCAGCCTGCCTTTGAGCCAGCGGATTGCGCCGCCCATGATCGGAAGGTGTTCGTAGATGAGGGCGCCGGCGTCGAAATAGTCCTGGTGAAAATGCACACGGTCGCGCCAGTGCAGGCAACTGCACCCTTGCAGCGTGATCTGCCGACCCCCGGCCAGGCGTGGGTGGCGGAACTGCAGGGTCCAGCGCAAGTAGCCCTGACCGGGGCTTACCTCGTCGGCGCTGATGAAGGCATAGCGGATATCGCTGGCGTTGGCGTACAACTGCTCGAAGTAGGCTCGCAGTGCCTGCAGGCCCTGTATGTGGTGCAGAGGGTCGCGAAAAGTAATGTCCTCGCTGTACAGGTTTTCCAGCCTGTCGAGGTTAGCCCCATCGAGACTGGCGAAGCGCTCGGCGAATTGCTGTAGGTATGCAGACATGCTGGGCTCCAGGTAATCCTGTACAAAATATATTTGTTGTACAGGTATAGCTGAAGCCCAAGGATTAATCTATACAGATTGAGGGTTGTGTATTGATTTTTTAGCGCTCGTCCTGCCCGAGCTGACGGCGCAGCAGGGCCAGTTCAGCCTCCAGCTCGCGCACCTTTTCCTCGGCGCAAACCTGTGCTGTCACATCGCGCTGGATGCCGATGTAGTACGTCAGCTGGTCTGCCTCGTTGTACACGGGGGTGATGGACAGCTCGTTCCAGAACAGGCTTCCGTCCTTGCGATAGTTGCGCAGTACCTGACGGCAGGGGCTGCCATCGCGGATCGCAGCGCGGATGCTAGCGAGGCCTTCCTGGTCATGATTCTCGCCCTGCAGGAAACGGCAATCCTGATAGAGGATGTCGTCGGCGGCATAGCCGGTCAGTCGCTCGAAGGCGGGGTTGACGTAGATGAGGATGCTGTCGTTGCCCTCCTGCTCGGCAACGACGATGCCATCGTTCGAATGCTCGACCATCAGTTGAAGGAGTTTCGCGGGGATCATAGGGCCCACCTACAGGCGTTTTATATGCGAGATGCGCAGATTGCTTCTATGTGGAAGACCTCGGCGCCGTTGGTTGCATGATGGACCATGGAGGCTCGCCGCAGAAAGTCCATATGAGTTTAGAATGCTCGATCTACCGGATATTCTCTGATTATGACTGACACCACCCCACCCGATTTGCTAGCCATGCGCGATGTGGTCAGCTTGACCGGCATCAATCCGGTCACGTTGCGCGCCTGGGAGCGGCGCCATGGGTTGATACGCCCGCAGCGCACCGAGGGCGGCCATCGCTTGTACACCGCCCGGGATGTGCAACGCATACGCGACATCCTGCGCTGGACTGCCAACGGCCTGCCTATCAGCAAGGTCGGCGACAGGCTCGCCGGCCGGCCTGAGGCACCAGTGCAGCAGCCCTCGGCCTTCGACGAATGGCGAGACGCTGTGGTGCGTGCATCCGAGGCATTCGATGCACAGGCGTTGGAGGGGATTCATGGCCAGTTGTTCACTCTGTTTCCCAAGACCTCCGTGCTGCGTGAAGTGCTGATGCCGGTTTGGTATGAGTTGGCGTCAGGAGCGGCTCCAGGCCAGCGTAGCCAATGGCTGTTTCTCGATACGTTCCTGCGTGCCCGCTTGCTTGCGCGCCTGCACTTGAATCAGATCCCCGCACCGCGGGTGCTGCTGGCAAGCACCGAGGGGCAGGCCGAATTCGAGGTGCTGTGCGCTGGGCTGATGTTGAGCAGCGAGCAACAGCGCATCGACGTACTGGGCTGCGGGCAGTCGTTGGAAGACTTGCCGTTATTGTGTACGGCCATGCAGCCCGCGGCGCTGGTGATAAAAGTCCAGGCGCCGGTAAGCACCGCCTTGGCCAGGCGCTTGCGGACCTTGCAGATGGACATTGCCTGCCCGCTGGCCTTGGTTGGCGAGCGGTTGGCTGATTCGCTGCACGCGTTGAGTGGAATCCCGTTGTGCCTGCTGGACGAGGGAGGCGTTGATGCTGCGCGCAGGCTGAGCGCGTTGCACCGTGGCGCGCTTGACCTTTGACCCAAACGCCTGATCCTGATCTGGATGTTGGCGCGTTAAGCCGGCCTAGGCTCCAAACATGGAACTTTGCCCCACGGATTGGCTTCCCTTGTTCAAAGGCCAAGCTGAGGAGAGCAGCATGAAGAAAGAGACCCAGACTAAAAAGCCGGGGGCGCAGACCGGGACTCAGGGGGAGGAGGAGCGAGACAACGACGCCCATCGTCCGGACGGATCTACCGGTACATCACATGACTCGACGGCGCAAAAAACGGCCCGTGATCATGGTCAGCACAAACGCTGAAACTGCCACCCGAAAGGGTTGAGGCTCGCCACGTTTGCGAGCCTCTGGGGCGGAGCAGGGAAATCGCAGGTGAGTCGTCAATTGCATGGAATTCTCGGTCCCATCGCCTGTTCTACCGGACTCAGCTCCTGGCTCATCTCGTAGCTCGGACCCCACTTTCCGGAGCAGCGAATGCCTCGAATCATTACCCCAGCGACCCCTGAACACGAGATCAGCGAGCACAACGCCAGGATGTTCGGCTCTCCCAAGGAGCGTCTTGACTTCTACCGTCGCGAGATCCAGTACGAAACCAGCATCCTGGCCAATCGCACGGATGCCTACCTGGCGGCGCAATCGTTCCTGGTCATCGCGTTCGTCTCTTCCATGGGCAACCTCAATCAAGGGTGGGGCGAAATGTTCACCCTGATCGTGCCGGCGTTCCTCGCCTTGCTCGGGGTATTGAGCTCGCTCAACGCCTGGCCTGGCATACGGGCTGCGTACAACATCATCGATCACTGGCAGCTCAAGCAAAGCCACCTGCTGCGCAGCGAGCCGTTGATGGGGCTGGCGTACGACGAGTCGCCGCTGTTCTGCGAGGCAGAGACCTCGCGTGCAGGGCATCGAAAATCGCTGCTGTTTTCGCTTCGCACGCCGTGGATCTTTCTGGTTTTCTGGATGCTGCTGGGAAGCTACTCGGTCTACATCCAACTGGCCTGAACGCATCGATCCTGGAGGTTCGAGTATCCAGAGCCTGCCGCTGGCTGAACGGGCGAGATGCGCCGCAGCATCAAGCTCAGCACCTTCAGTCTTTGGATAGTCTGCATTCGGCCAGCGCCAGCGGTCAGGAGACGCTAGCCAGCAAGGGCCTTGATCAATAGTTCGTTGAATGCGGGTATATGGTCAGGCTTACGGCTGGTGATCAGGTTGCCGTCCACCACGACCTCTTCATCGACCCAACGGCCACCTGCATTTCACTGGTGAGAAGTTCCAATGCCATGCGTCAGCGGCCTGCTAGGGTCTGTATGAAAAGCCTTGAGACGAAGGTCAGGCAAGGCGAAAACAGCCGAGGAACGGCCGGGGTCGCGCTCGACTTTACGGGTTGTAAATGAGCATTCCGAGGCTGTTTTCAACGCAGCATCACCGAGTATCAAGGTTTTTCATACAGAGCCTAGGCAGACCAATGGACAATAAATAGACGGGCTGTGCGGGTAGACAACTGCGGTTGAACATTGCGCGCAGCTCAGGCTCTCACAAGCAGAGGTATAACGAGGCCGTCATCATGAGCATCGAACGCAGCATTCCCGAACTTGAAGCCTGGTACGCACAGTACGACGACGTCAGTTACCGGCGCGAGTCGCCGGATGCCTACCACCATGAACTGGTTCGCACCGCCGAGGCGCTGCGTGACGATGGTGCCATCGACTGGGATGACTGGCTGGCGCTGAAGGCGTTGGCCGATCAGGCCCATGTCCGGGCACTGGAAGACGCCGTCCAGGCCCACGTGAACGACCCTGACGCATGAAAGCGCTGAAGATTGCCACTTTCAATATCAATGGCATCCGCAGCCGCCTGCCCGCGTTGTTGGCCTGGCTGGCGCGGGAGCAACCGGACATCGTCTGCCTGCAGGAATTGAAGGCGGCCGATCAACAGTTTCCTCGCGAGGCGCTTGAAGCGGCGGGTTATGGCTGCCTTTACCAAGGGCAACCCTCTTGGAACGGCGTTGCAATCCTGGCGCGCGATAGCGAACCGCTGGAGGTCCGTCGTGGGCTGCCCGGCATGGAGGACGACGAGCAGAGCCGCTATCTCGAAGCTGCGGTGCATGGCGTGCTGGTGGGTTGTCTGTATCTGCCCAATGGCAACCCGCAACCCGGCCCGAAGTTCGAGTACAAATTGCGCTGGTTCGAGTGCCTGATCAAGCATGCCCAGGCACTGCATGGCAGCAGCCATCCCACGGTGCTGGCGGGCGATTTCAATGTCGTGCCGACTGATCTGGATATCTACAACCCACGCTCGTGGCTCAAGGACGCGCTGCTGCAACCTGAGTCACGGGCGTGCTTCGAACAGTTGCTGGCGCAGGGCTGGGTCGATGCTGTTCGCCACCTGTACCCAGAGCAGCGCATCTACACGTTCTGGGATTATTTTCGCAATCACTGGGCGCGCAATGCCGGACTGCGGATCGACCACTTGCTGCTCAATCCCGACCTCGCCCCCTTTCTGAAGCGGGCGGGTGTGGATGCCTGGGTACGCAACGAGGCCAAGGCCAGCGATCATGCGCCAGTCTGGATCGAACTGGGCAGGCGCCGCCAGCAACGTTAGCGGTCAGCGTTTCGGTCGACGCCGTCGCTCAGATGACGATGTAGTCGCTGCGCTGCAACGTGCCTCGATGTTCGCCCTCGACCAGGTGCACGTAGCGACCGTCGACCAGGTCCACCGGCAGGCAGTCGTCGACATCCACCACTGTGTCGGTATGCGGCTTCAGCCAACCGGCTGCCATGCGTCGCTTGCCAATCTGCTTGGCGGCGGCCTTGTCGGTAGCCGTTACCAGCAAGTAGCGGTGATCCTCGCCAAACACGCCAGGTGCGTAGCCTCCCAGGTTCAGCAAGAACAAGCGCATGGCGCCGGGCGGTGGTGCGGCGTGGCCGAGCTCGACGCGATAGCCATCCACACCATGGACTTCCAGCCAGGAATCGATGTGCAAGCCTTTAGGGCTACCGAACCAGGCGCTGCGCAGCTGCGGGTAGGTCTGGTCGAGCGTGTCGGCGTGGGCGAAGACCACGTCGTGGACTTCGATGCTGGCCCGAGGATGTCTTCCTCCGAGCATGACAACGTAGAGCATGGGTGAGCCTGTGGTGAGGGGCAGGGGGCATATGGTGGCACAGCGCGTGGTTGAGTGCTCGGCGGCGTGTCGGCATTGTGTCGCTGCTCATGCGCATGAGGGTTTGTCTGATAGTTAAATAGGCTTTTTCTTAGTTTTTAGGAATCCTCCGATATTTTCGCCCGGGTATTTACTGGAAGATAGCGCTCGTGTTCAGGGGGTGGGTGCTTCTGGGCTCTTTAAGTGTGCACTGAGCGTGTGACGAAGCTTATTGAAATGCCAAGGACTTGCGTCAGCTCGGAAGGGCTCGCTCTTTGAAGAAAGCGCCTGATGGATGCGGGTGCTGGGTGCATTAATGCCCAGGGATGGGCATTTTCTTTATGAAAGCCTTTAATTTCGCCCACCTGTACACAGTCATTGTTCGAGTTGCTCGCGCGACTTGAAGGTATCTCGATGCATTCGTTTTTTCGGTCGCTGAAGTGCAGGTAGTTCATCCGGGCGCTGATATTGCATTTTGAACTTCCAGGCGATTTTTCGTCACTGGATTGGATGCCTATGCGCGAAGAGCGACTCCCTATCACAAGCAGGTCGAGGTGATGGCCTCGATTAATTATTGGATTGAAGGGGTTGGCGGTTGGTCATGAAGTCGAAAATGAATATCAAGTTTGCACCGGGCAGGCAGCGGTGGATGGGTGGTGTGCTGGTCTCGTGTGTGTTGGGAATGGGAGGCTCGCCAGTAGCATGGGCTGTGCAAGTTACCGATGTGAAGGGGCCGGCGCCAACCGCTGCGGATGATGCACGTCTTGATGCCAATATCAAGGCACTGACCGAGAAATGGGAAAAGATTAACGCAGATATTCGCAAGGTCCTTCCGCTGCCTGGCAGTGAGCCTGGTGCTTTTACAGCTATGGTCGGCTCATTAGATAAAGGCGATGGCACGTTCGTTACGACGCGCGATCTGTTCGAACGTCGCGTACAAGACGCGAATAAGGTGGCCGACTATTTCGGAGTTGAGAGCTTGGCTGACCCTGTTGAGAAGGAAATCAAGAGGTTCACCGCCGGTTTTAAGAGGTTAGCTGACGGTTTTGAGGACCTCCATGAAAAGACCAATGCTAATAACAAGTTAATTGCCGACTCGCTGGGTGGTGGTGCAAAGATTCCTTCGGTCAAGACGCAGGACGCTCGCAGTGCTCCGGTCTTTACTACCGTGGATGTCGATGCAAACGGTAATGCCCAAGCTTCAGTCTCGACCAGCAATAACGTAGCCGATGCACTGGTTGCCGTCGGCGAAAGCGTCAAGAACACTGCCAACGCTGCCGTCAAATACGACGATGCCAGTAACAAGGCTCAACTGACCCTCAATCCAGGTGGTCAGGCCGCGCGCCTGACCAACGTCCAAGCCGGTGCACTGACTGCCAGCAGCACCGATGCAGTCAACGGCAGCCAGTTGTCGTCTTCGAACGAGCGTATCGGTCAGCTCGGCACCCAGGTTGGCGAACTGGCCACACGTACCGGCAATGACATCGCTGCAGCCAAGGCCTACACCGATGCCAATGTTGTCACGGTGCGTCAGTCCATTGAGGCGGTCCAGGACGTTGCGACCCAGACCGCGCAAGCAGCTGTCAAATATGACGACGCCAGTAACAAGGCGCAGCTGACCCTCAATCCTGGTGGTCAGGCCGCGCGCCTGTCCAACGTCCAGGCCGGCGCACTGACTGCCAGCAGTACTGATGCAGTCAACGGCAGCCAGTTGTCGTCCTCGAACGAGCGTATCGGTCAGCTTGGCACCCAGCTTGGCGAACTGGCTACACGTACTGGTAATGACATTGCTGCGGCCAAGGCCTACACCGATGCCAACGTCGTCACGGTGCGCCAATCCATCGAGGCGGTGCAGGGCGTTGCGACCCAGACCGCGCAATCGGTGAGCAAAGTCAGCGCTGAGGTGGCCAACCTGCAGAAAGGCGTGGGCGGCGCTTTCCAGACCAGCGCCCGCAGCAACCTGCGTCAGCCCCAGGCTTCGGGTAAAGACGCCATGGCCGGTGGCGGCGCTGCTCAGGCTGCGGGTGACAACAGCGTGGCGATGGGTGCCCGAGCACGTGCCGAAGGCAGTGACACCACTGCGGTGGGGAGTGATGCCAAGGCCACTGCCAGCAACAGCGTTGCCCTGGGCGCCAACTCGGTTGCCGATCGCAGCAACACGGTCTCTGTGGGGCAAGCCGGTGCCGAGCGGCAGATTACCAACGTCGCTGCGGGCAGCCGCGGCACGGATGCCGCCAACATCGCCCAACTGACTCGCGCCACAGCCGCTGCCACCGAGCAGGCGAATGCCTACACCGATCAGCGTTACGCGCAACTGCACCGCGACCTCAAGCAGCAGGACAGCACGCTCAGTGCGGGTATCGCTGGCGCCATGGCCATGGCCAACCTGCCGCGGTCGATGGTCGCCGGCGGCAGCATGACCTCGGTGGCGGTGGGCAACTACCGGGGCGAGTCGGCCCTGGCGGTGGGTGTCTCGTATGTCTCGCCCAGCGGTCGTTGGTCGACGAACTTCAGCGGGTCCACCAACACCCGTAACGACGCTGGTGCTGCAGTGGGCGTCGGTTATCAGTGGTAATTCGTTTCGATCAACGTTGAACCGCGAGGTGGGCGTGTGTAATCGCCTGCCTCGCCGATGGTTAGGAGTGTATGAACATGCAGATCGATGCTATAGCGAAAACGCGGGCTGCCATCAGTGAACGCCTGTTGATCACAGGTGCAACCGGTTTTCTCGGTGGTTCGGTGGCCGCTCAGCTGATCGCATACGGCTACGTCAGCCAATTGTGCTTCCTGGTTCGGGCAAGTAGCCCAGAGCAGGGATTGGAGCGTGTGCGTACCAATCTGAGCTTGCACGGTGTAGGTGAAGTCGGGCGGATGTCGCTCAACGCCAATCAGGTCATTTGTGGAGACCTGCTGGATACCTCCTGGCTCGAGCCTGAGTCAGCAAGGTTGATGACGATCGATCGGGTCATCAACTGCGCGGCCGTGGCATCTTTTTCGAAAAATCCGAACATCTGGCCGGTGAACGTGGAAGGCACCTTTGCCTTTGCCAAGGCGATGAGTCGCATGCCGCGCCTGAAGCGCTTCGTGCATGTCGGAACGGCAATGAGCTGCGGCCCTGATCGCGATTCGCTGGTCAGTGAATCCTGGCGCTTTCCGCAGGCCGACGCACAACTGGTGCCCTATACCGCTTCGAAGGCCGAAATCGAGCGACGCATGCGTCAGGAACTGCCTGATCTACCCCTGGTCGTGGCCAGGCCTTCGATCGTGGTCGGACACCGCACCCTGGGTTGCCAGCCGTCGGGCAGCATCTTCTGGATGTTCCGCATGGGGCTGGCCCTGGAAAGCTTCACCTGTGATCTGGAAGAGAAGATCGATGTGATACCGGTCGACTATTGCGCCGATGCGCTGATCAATCTTGCGCTCAAACGCCATCTGCGGCATGACCTCTATCATATCTCCGCAGGCCGAGAAGCTGCCTGTACGTTTTCCGATATCGACCAGGCCTTTGCTGCTGCCTGCGCGACGCAGCCGGTGGGCGAGCGTTATCAGAAAGTGGGTGTCGAGGATCTGCCGGTGCTGGCGGCCGACTTCGAGTCTCGCATCGGTCCAGGCAACCCACGTCTGATCATGCGCGCTTTGCGCCTGTACAGTGGTTTCGCCAATCTAAACTACGTATTCGACAACAGCCGTTTGCTGGATGAAGGCATTACGCCGCCGCCGCGTTTTACCGACTATCTTGAAGCCTGTGTTCGAACGTCCAGAGGCGTCGCGATCACGCAACAGATGCAGTGGGACTTCAAGTGAAGAGCTGCGCGGTGTTGGCGTATGGCTATTATTTCAGCCAGGATAGGCAGGCGATGGCTGAACGCTTGCCGTGCGTTCGTTCAGGCGTGAGGCCCTCGCATCGGAATGCAAAAAGGTGCTGATCATAGATGGAGCTGACATGAGCGCTTCTTCCGCCATCATACGTGTTGCCGTGCTCGATGATCATGCTGTGGTGCGCTGTGGGGTTGTCGCGCGCATCGGCGAGGAGCCGGATATCCAGGTCGTGGGCAGCTACGCCTCCAGCCTGGAGATGATTACCGGCTTGCGCACTGCGCCTGCGGATGTGTTGCTGGTCGATTACACCCTGAGCCCGAACGAGCTCGATGGCGTTTCGCTGATCCGCGCCCTGATGTCCAGGTTTCCCGCCAGTGCGGTACTGATCTTTTCTTCGCACTATGAGCCTGCGATCGTAAGCCTGGCCATGCGTGTGGGCGCCTGCGGGTTTGTCGGCAAAACCCAGGACATGGCTCATATGATCAGCGGCATCCGCACCGTGGCCAGAGGCAAGACCTACATTGACCCGGACATGGCCTACCGTTTGGTGGAGGTCAGCGTCAATTCGGCCCTCCAGCGAGCACCGACGCCCTCGGTGGAATGCAACGCGGTGCGAGTCGAGGGGGTGCGGCTGTCAGCCAAGGAAAGCGAGGTCATTCGTTGTTTTCTTGCAGGCCTTACGGTCAGTGAGATCGCCCGCAAGTTCCAACGCAGTGAAAAGACCATCAGCACCCAGAAGTGGTCGGCCTTCCGCAAGCTGGGGGTGACCTCGGATGCCGAGCTGTTCAACCTCAAGCATCAGTCGGGTGCCTTTTGAGGTGTCTGGCGCTGCTCAGCTTGGTGACTCTGGTGAGCTTGGCACCGCCAGTGGCCGCGCAGAAATTCAGGCTGAGTGAAGAGGAGCGGGCCTGGATTCAGGCCAACCCTGTAGTCCGGGTCGCAGCCGACCGCCACTGGATGCCGATCGAGTACATGGAAGACGGTGAAATCAAGGGGCTGGCCGGAGAGTTGCTCGCCTTCATCGAACAGAGCACGGGGCTGCGCTTCCTCCCGGTGCCTAGTGGTGACTGGTCCTCGGTGGCCGGCCTGCTCGAGCGGCGTGAGGTGGATATGGTGTCGTCGCTTGTGCGCGATTTTGCCCAGCCGGCGTTTGCCGCACTGGTCAGCGAAACCCGTACGTACTACATCGGCAATACTTTCATTGTCGCGCTCGAAGACAATTCGATGGTCTTCGATGTCAAGCAACTGGAAGGTCGAGTGGTCGCGGTCAAGGGCGGTGGAGAATACGAGGCAAGGGTCCGCGCGCTGTACCCCGGAATAATCATACTGGCGACCCGCACCCCCGAAGACTCCCTGATTGCAGTAATAGAAGGGCGGGCCGATGCGGCCATGGGCGTGGGGCAGACGCTGCTGCCTTACCTGCGCAGGAAGTACGGTGGATTGCTGCAGGTCTCAGGAGGCATCGCCAGCCTTCCGATAGAGCTGACGATGGGTGTGCGGCGCGACCTGGTGATTCTGCACGGGATCATCGACAAGGCGCTCGCTTCAGTCAGCGCCGAGCGCGCCTATGAAATGGAGGAGCGAAGCTTCGATTACGCCACTTACGGTGCGCCGACGCTCAGGGTGATGTTCAGCTATTACGGGCCGATTCTTGGAGTGCTTGTCGTCAGCCTTCTGCTGATCCTCTTCTTCGCCTTTCATGCCCGTAAGGAACGGCGCGAGGCGATCCGCAGTGAAAGTGAGAAAAAGATGTTCATTGCAGTACTGACGCATGAAATACGTACACCGATGAACGCCATCATTGCGTCCATCGAGTTGCTGGGGCGCGGCGAAGAGCTTTCAGCCGAATCGCGCCGTTTGCTGGACCTGGCCAGAAGCGGGTCGGAAAACCTCCTCTATCTGCTCAATGATGTGCTTGACGTTTCAAAGCTGGAAGCTGGGCGCCTGCAGCTTGACCCTGCGCCGGTGGACGTCATGCGCCTGATCGGTTCGGTGGTCGACTTGTTCGCTGTAAAGGCGCGTGAGCAAGGGCTGACGCTGGAGTTGGTACAGGCATCTGGCATCCAGCAGTGGCTGATGCTGGACAAGGTGCGCATGGAACAGATTCTGCAGAACCTGATCAGTAATGCGATCAAGTTCACGGCGGCGGGGGGCGTGAAGGTGACGGTCGGGCTGAATACCGAGGCTTCATCACCGGGGATGGGCGAGTTGCGGATCCAGGTCATCGATACGGGTATCGGCATCGATTCCCATAGTCTGGAAAAACTGTTCGAGCCCTACACACAAGCCTCGGGTTCCGCCAGCCACCGCTCTGGCGGTACCGGACTGGGTCTGTTGATCTGCCGCCAACTGTGCGAGCTGATGGGCGGGTCGATCGGGCTGTCCAGCGAGCCTGGCAAGGGTACAGTGGCCACGGTGGTGATCCCCTGTGAGCTTCATGAGCCTGCAACGCATCATGCTGCACAAACAGTTCCCGAAGCAGGCGCATTCGAAGTGCGTCAAGTCGAGCAGGCTTTGCAAGTCCTGCTGGTGGAGGACACGCCCGCCAACCAGATCGTGTTGCAAGCACAGCTGGAGGTTCTGGGTTGTCACTCGATGCTTGCACAAACCGGGGGCGATGCGTTGCTGGCACTTGAGCAGAACCGCTTCGACATCGTGCTGCTCGATTGCCAACTGCCGGATATCACGGGCTATGAGGTAGCTCGTCGCTGGCGACAGGCAGAGGTGGTGAACGGCGCGGCGCCAACACCTATCGTCGCAGTGTCGGCGCAGAACGACGCGGCACATACCATCGCCTGTTTCGACGCGGGGATGAATGGCGTGCTGGGCAAGCCGATAAGGCTGGGCAAGCTCAGGGACACGCTTGCGTTATGGGCTGACATGCACGTCGCTGAAGTGTTCGAGGACGCTCTGTCGGTCGGTACTCTGCAGGCAGCAGCCGATTCGCTGCAGATCGACGTGGACGCACTGGAGGCGGCGATCGATGGCCACGACAAGGACGCAGCGCTTTATCGCGCTCATCGATTGCTCGGCGCCTGTGCGGTACTCGGTTACCCCAGGATGATTCTTTGCCTTAAAGATCTTCAGTCTCATGTGCAAGTAGAGCGTTTCGAGCATGCCGGTAACGACGTGATGCACCTTCGCAAGGTGCTGGCGGAAAAGACCGCCCGCTGACACTTTTAAAAACAATACACCGTTCCAACTCATCGCGGATTTGACGCTGGCCATTATTGGCCGGGCGGGTGCGTGCGCGCGCAATTTGATTAACTGAGTGTACGAAAAGAGGTCATTGATGAAGATCACAGTTTCCAAGGGGATGGCGATTGCATTCGTCATATTGTGCAGCGGTTGTAAAACGATGGATCAACGATTGGATGAGTGTCAGGCGTACGGTGTAAGCCGGGACGTCTGTTATCAAGCCGAACGTGATGATATGCGCAGCGAACGTGAACATGCCGGTGAACGGTTTGACCGTGCGGTACGGGATGCAGAGAACGTCAAGAAACGCCGCAAGCATTCAAACTGAACCAGCCATTCGTCGAGGCACCGCAACGTGATCTGGGATAACAAACTCTTTCTTTGCATAAGTGCACTGATCTTCATGCTGCTCTGCACGGAGTGGTTGCACAGCTCGCACCTTGAGGAGGGTGCGCCATCTCAAAGTAAAAGTTACGAGCAGCCATTCGACACTGTGCCGCTGGTGAGCGTGCACATTGCCGGTAAGTATTACAACTTTCTCCTCGACAGTGGTGTCCCGGTGGTGCTCCTTGACAGGCAGTTGGCTCGTCAGGTCACAGTGCCCTTGGACACCCGCACCCTCGTCGACAAGACCGTGTACCAGGATCTCACCAAACTTCAGGGTACGCGTGGTGCGGTGGATCCTTCCCGGTTCGACCTTATCAAGCCCGTCGCTTTGAAACTTGGGCCATTCTCGCTTGTAGGCCAGGATGTCTGGGTGTCTACGGATCTATCTCCGCTGAGTGAGGCGATTGGCGTGCAGGTCAGCGGGATACTGGGTGTGGACACGTTCAGGCAGTTCAGTTGGGATGTGTCCAACGAAAAAAAGGTCATCCAGATTACTCAGCGTCCGCTTGAAGTGAGTGCGTTCGATGAGTGCATTGGTTACTCCGATAAATACGGTTCACAGCCGGAGCTCTTGTTGGCAATGGGTGAGCAGCAGGTGCTCATGCCCATTGATACCGGTGCGTCGAGGAGCTATATCGCCAAAGAGCTTGTCGATCACCTGAGCACGGAGAAGGGGGCTCTGCAGGTGAATCCGGGTATGGACGTTGTCGCCAACGCCAACGGAATCTCAGAGCTGTCGCGTTATGTGGTCAATGCCGTCACCCTTAACAATCAGCCACTGGGCATGATGGAAGTGCACGAAGTGCCTGATCGATATGGCGCGGGCATGGATGTGTTGAGTCGCTTCAGTCGCTATGCCTTCATTCCATCGAAGATGATGTTTTGCTACAGCGGACTCAAGCCAGTAGATCCCTTGCCGCTGGCCTATCGTGACATACGGATAAAAGTGCGAGATGGGCAAATCACGCTCGATTACAACACGGTTGACCAGTTGAGGGAGTCGAGTTTGCTCAATGGAGATGTGATCAAGCAGGTCAACGGTCAAGTGTATGTGCCACGTCAAATAGAGACGGTGAGAAATCTATTGAAGACGACCCCGCCTGGGAAACTCAATTTGCACATTATTCGCAATCATCAGGTTATGCAGGTCGATTTATAACGCTTGGGCGTGCGGGCGTTGGCAGGACAATTGAAACTGCGTTAACAGTCACCTGACCACGGATCATTTGCCGATGTATCGCGTGAGTGTTTACCGTTGCGCGTGTGCAATCCCGTTCCAGGTGACGCAGTGCGGTCCGAGGAGGCAGTAACCACAGGTGCGGCACTGATAAGAACATCGGTGAGTTATAACCAGCGCAGTTCGCGCAACAGTCAATGAGTCGTGAGCGGTTAATGAATTACCTGATTCGAAAAGATCCTGGTTTACCACGAGTACAGGGTGCACACCTGTCCAATCTGCATACCTTTCTGATTGCCGCACGGCACCTGAGTTTTTCCAAGGCTGCCGATGAATTGTTCCTGACCGCAAGCGCTGTAAGCCATCGCATTGCCCGGCTGGAGGAAGGGCTGAAGCTGAAGCTGTTTCACCGGCTGCCCCGCCAGGTAAGCCTGACGGCCGACGGCGAGCGGTTCTACCAGATCATGCAGAACACCATGGATGCGCTCGACCAGGCCATACAGTCACGCGCCGATGAACAGGTGCGTGGGCAACTGAGCCTGTATGTGCGTCCTTCCATCGTGCAGTGCTGGCTGATCCCAAGGCTCGCTGGCTTCGTAGAGCAATATCCTGATGTGCAGTTGGATATCCGCGTGGGTAATGAGCAGGTCGACTATCGCACCCGCAGCGTCGACCTCGTGCTGTGTTATTCCGACGGTGATTACCCCGGGCTTGTGAGCAGCCGAATCATGGCCGAGCGCATCGCGCCGGTCTGCAGCCCCGAATATGCCCGCCGCCATGGCCTTGATGGGCGGATGGACGAACTGCAGCGCTGCACCCTGATCCATGACTGCGCCGCCTGGCACAACTCGTCTTTCGACGCCGAGTGGCAACTGTGGCTCAGGGCGGTAGGCAGCGAGGCCCCGTTGAGCTCGCGGTTCCTGACTTTCGACCGTTCCGACCTGTGCATGCTCGCGGCGATCAATCACGCGGGTGTGGCGATAGGCCGCGAACAGTTGGTCAAGAACGCTTTGTCCCGCGGGGAACTGATAGCGCCCTGGGGCAGTTTCCAGCCGGCCAACGATTACGCCTATTACCTGGTGCATCCACCCTTGGATCCGCTGCCAAGGCGTATGCAAGTGCTGGTCGACTGGTTGAAGCAGCATGCCTTTGCGTGAGTGGCCAGCCGACCCTTTCCTCGAATTCGATTCAGACGGAGGTAGACCTGTGGCTTCAGAAAATATCCTGGCACTTGCGCTGGTCATGGCGGGCCTTTCGGTCATGACGGTGCAATCTGCGTCCAAGCCTTCCGCGCTTCAGGCAGGCGACAAGCCTCGTGCAGCTAGCGATGTGGTGGAAGGGGGAGACCACTATCTGTACTTCGAGTCCGACCAGGCCACCTTGAGCGAGGACGATCTATACGACCTGCAAGCCTTGGGTTGGCAACTGGCGCAAAACCCAGGTCAACGGGTGTGCATCAGAGGCCATGCCGATCAGTTCGAGCAGTACGAGCCCAGCGTGGCGCTATCGCGCGCCAGGGTGCAGATGGTCAGGTATGTCTTGCTCAAGCAGGGGGTGCAGGCTCGGCAGATCGTCACACGGGCGGTCGGTAATCGCTTGCCTATCGAAACCCGGCCAGACGAGCGTCACCAACAGGTAAACAGACGTGTGGGCGTGACGTGGTCCGAACCGGGCAGGGGAGTGGCTTGCCAATGAGGCCGGTTGTCGCAACGGCGTCGGTGTGCGCCGGACTGTTGGCCCTTGTGCTCATGTCTACCTTGGTTGTGTCGCTGCGTCAGGCCGTCATGCCACAGCAGGGCACTGTTGCTCCCGCGCTGAAAGAGCAGGCGCCTGCGTTGAGCGAGGTCTGCGAGAGCCTGGACGAACAAGCCTTTGCCGCGCTTGGCGCACGTATGACACGCGACCTGCAACGGATACTTGCCGAGCAAGGTTACTACCGAGAGCCGCTCGATGGGTGTATTGGCAGTGCAACGCAACAAGCGCTCTACCGCTATCAGCGTGACAACGGTCTGACCGCCACGGGTGCAATCAATGCACCTACCCTGACTCATCTGGGTATCCCGGTACCTGCGTGGTTGTTGCACCACAAGGACGCACCCGCCACGCCGGATAACGCTCAGTCGCCCAGCAGCAGCCCGACATCGCCATGAGACCTGCGCAAGCTTCGAGCCCCTGGCGGTTCCGTGTTGCGGTCGCGTTGGTGGTGGTGCTGTCGGCAGTCTTGTGCGTCAGGCTGTTCCAGTTACAGGTCTCAGGCAGCGCCTTCCTGATCCAGCAGGGCGACTCCAGAAGCCTGCGGCATCTGCAATTGCCGGCGTCCAGAGGCGTGATCACCGATCGCAGGGACCAACCGCTGGCGGTCAGCACGCAAGTGACCACGCTCTGGGCGGACCCGCGGATGCTGCAATCGCAGCGTGCACGCTGGCCGGAACTCGCCAGGCTGTTGGACATGGACCCGGCGAAGCTGAACCGGCAGTTGGACGACAATGCAAAAAAGGCGTTCGTCTACTTGCGCCGACGCCTGCCCCCTGATGAGGCCCAACGACGGCTCGACAGCCTGAGGAACGCGGGCATTCAGGGGGTTGCCGGGCTGGAAGAGTCCCAGCGCTTCTATCCGGCCGGTGCGACAGCCGCGCACATCACCGGCTTCACCGATGACAATGACCAGGGCATCGAAGGTGTCGAGCTGGCATTCGATAGCGCGCTTCAAGGCGTGCCAGGTATCCGCCAGGTGATCAAGGACCGCAAGGGCAATCTCAGTAGCGATCTTGGTACCGTGCGTCCCGCGCGGCCTGGCCAGACGCTGAAGCTGTCGATCGACATGCGTCTGCAGTATTGGGCCTTTCGCGAACTCAAGCGTGGAATCGAACAAGAGGCGGCAACGGCCGGCTCCGCTGTGGTAATGGACATCCGCTCCGGTGAGTTGCTGGCGCTGGTGAGCTTGCCGACCTACAACCCGAACAATCGCGCATCGTTGCCCCGCGAGGCCATGCGCAATCGTGCACTGACCGATGTCTTCGAGCCGGCGTCGTCGGTGAAGCCATTCGCCATGGCGGCAGCGCTCGAAAGTGGTCGCTGGAAGCCTACGGATACCGTGGACGTAGGTGACGGTACGCTCAAGATCGGCCGTTATACCGTGCGCGATGTATCAAGAAGCCAGGGCAGGGTCCTGGGCTTGAGTGATGTCTTGCTGCGCTCCAGCAACGTCGGCATGAGCAAGATCGCCTTCGATATCGGTGGAGAGCGGGTTCATTCCTTGCTGAGCAGGGTCGGCTTTGGCGTCGATACGCAATTGGGTTTTCCGGGTGAGCGGGCAGGAGTCCTGCCTGCGCATCGGGTCTGGAACCCTGCAGAAACCGCCACGCTGTCTTATGGCTATGGCCTGTCGGTCACCGCGGTCCAGCTGGCGAGGGCATACGCAACGCTGGCCAACGAAGGGCAGTTGGTGGAGCCGACGCTTGTGGCCCGGCAGCCATCACAGGGCAGTGAGCAGGTGTTACCTGCCGATGTGGCCAAAGCGATCACCCAGATGCTGACCCGTGTGGTGGAGGCCAATGGTGGCACCTTCCGCGCGCGAGTCCCTGGTTATCAGGTAGCCGGAAAGAGCGGCACCGCCCGGAAGACCGCAGCCGATGCTCGTGGCTATCGAGCCAATGCCTACCAAGGCATCTTCGCCGGATTCGCTCCGGCAAGTGCACCTCGCTTCGTGGTGGTCGTGGTCATCGACGAACCCAGCAAGCGTGGCTATTACGGCGGCCTGGTGGCAGCTCCCGTATTCAGCCGGATCATGGCCGCGGCGCTGCGATTGAACAATGTCCCTGGCGATGGCTTGCGGCCAGCGGTGCAGTAATGAAGCTCAATCATGTACTCAACGGAGGTAACCATGGCGAAGATCGCCCCTGACGGCAGCATCAAGACCATCTTCCTGCTTGCTCTGCTCGCATTCATGGCGACAGGCTGCAACCAGCCCGGCGACGCGCGTGATCGGGTAGATCTTGCGCTCAAGCCTGTGTTGAAGGTCGAGACCCGGAACGGACTGGTCGTGCCAGTGACCATCGGCGGTAAACGTTACAGATTCCTGCTGGCGACGGGTTCGAATTTCACCATCCTCGACCAGCGGCTTGCAGGCGACCTGGTCTTGGATATGGCCCCGAGCGAGATACCGGAAATCTACCGTGAGGGCGTAACGACCATCAGAACCACCCTCGGCGGCGACCGGCTTGGCGTCGCTCATCCCTTGCCATTGCAGATTGGTACGCAGACTGTCATGGGAAGTGATCCGTGGCTGACGTTGGATCTTTCCGCCTATGAGCAGCTCATGGGCGTGCGAATCGATGGTCTTCTGGGGATGGATACTTTCAGGCGTTTCAGCTGGATCGTCGACAACCTCGAGCAGACGCTGCTCATCGCTCAAGGCACGCCATCGCTCTCCGACTACGACCACTGCAGCGGCTACAGCGACAGTCACGGCAACTCCCCGACGCTCTGGTTCAACTACTCAGGACAACCCGTGCCGCTGCAATTGAACACGCTCCTCGAGGAAAACTCGCTGCCTGAGCAAGCGGTTGAGAAGCTCCGGAGCCTGGGTGGGCGGGTGACGGATCTAGCCATCGAAGGCGGGATGACCGTGCCTCTGAATGCCAAACTCTGGGCGGACTTTCGGGTGGACGGTCTAGAGATGGACGACCGGCCCGTGGGGGAGGTGCTCTTCGCCAGCGCCACCGATGACGAACAAGGGGTCGGCATGGACTTCCTGGCGCGGTTCGATCGCTATGCCTTGCTGCCGTCCGACATGCTGTTCTGCTTCAACGCACGCGCTACCGCTCGACGCTTGTAGATACCGATAGAGCAGCCTATCCACGGTGCCTGCTCTGCGCGCATTGCGCCCTGATTATTCACGTTCTTTTCGGGGGCATCCTAAATACAGGATGCCTTGATATTTCAGAAAATCGACGAACCTATATTCGGCGTTCGCGCGTCGCCGTTTATTCATGATGTGCGCGATACCAGGAACTCATAGCTATGTTCAAAACTACGGCCCTCGGAAACTTGGAAGTCGATGGGGTTTTCTGTATCAGTATTCGGGAACGTTCAGATCGTCGGGCGCTCTTCAACAGCGAGTTTGCCTGTAGCCAATTACCTATCGAATTTCTGTTGGTAGAGCGTGACAATGAATGCCCGGAACGAGGCTGTTTTACTTCTCATGCAGCGTGCGCCCAGTTAGCGTTGAGGCGGGGTTACCAGCGAGTGCTTATTCTGGAAGACGATGCAACATTGGTGCCGTTCAAGTTGATTCAAGTGGCACAAATTAACGCGTTCCTGAACCGCCATGAGCCAGAACTTTTTTACTTGGGCGCCAACCTCGGCAAGGTCTGGCTTACCTGGTGTCGGGGAATCGCACGGGTCCGCGCCAAGGGGACGCATGCGTATATCTTGTCCCGCGCGGGCTGTGAGCGCCTGGTGAGTCATGCACCTTATGCGGGGGAAGCGATTGACCGGGTTTTCTCGAAGCGATTCAAGGCGTTCATGGCGTTTCCGATGTTAAGTCAGCAGCAGTCGGAAAATCTGGCCCCCAGCGACATCGTTACCTCCCGCTCACTGGATGGCACCTATCCCGACGAAATCTTTTGGAAAGCCAACTGGCGAAAGCAGTACTTCCAGGTGCTGAAGAATATCGGCAAGACGCTGCTTCATCGGGATATGTAGGCCAATGGCCCAGGCGCTGTCGACGACAGCGCCTGGGCCATTGGCGGGCGGGCTTTCAGAAGTTCGCAGGTGAAAGGCGGCGATCCGTGACTGGCTGGTCGTCATTGGAAATGGTGACTTCCACGCGACGGTTCTGCGCACGGCCAGTGCTATCGGCGTTTTCCGCAACCGGGAAATCCTCACCGTAACCCCTGACCACAATGCGCCGCGGGTCGACCCCAGCGCGCACCAAGGCGGCCTGGACGCTGGTGGCCCGGCGATCGGAGAGCTTCAGGTTGTAAGGCGCCGGGCCTTTGCTGTCGGTAAAACCTTCAACGATCACCTTGCGCTCGGGATTTTCATTCAGGTACTGCGCAAGACGCCCAATGTTGGCGTGGGCACTGGTCCTGAGCGAAGCCTTGTCGAAGTCGAACAGCACATCACCGAAGGTGACCACGGTGCCGCGTGGTGTCTGCTTGGCATTGAGACTTTCGCGCAGCTTTCGAATCTGCGCTTCGCGGGCTTCGAGTTTGGCCTGTGCCCGCAGGGCGCTGGCGTTCCTCAGGTCTGCTTCGGCAACACGCAGTGTCACCGTCTGCCTTGCAACCTCCACCCGCTGGTTGCCCAGGTAGGCCAGGTGACTGACTTTCTGTTCGTCTTCTCCATCGAGGTAGGCCAGGTCAGCCTGGTCCAGAGCCTGCTCGGCCTCTTTGGTCTCGACGGCGGCGACCTGGCTTGCCTGTGGATCGCTCTGCAGCGTGGCGAGGTTCACGCGTGCCTGCTCCAATTGAGCGTTTGGCGCGTGCGAGCAGCCAGCGATAGCGCCCAGTGTCAGCAGGGCGGGGATCAAGAGGGTCTTTTGCATGAATGCATTTCCTTTCAAACACAATGGGTAGGGCGCTGTTTACCGGGCGCTGCGCATGGCCTCGCCGAGGACGTCCTGGGCTCCGCGCTGGGCGTCGCTTGCCGCCTTCACAGCCTTGGCGGCCTGGGCTTTGCGCTCTGCAACCCTGGCGTCCCATTCCGCTTGCTCGGCAAGCCTGCGGGCCTCGCTGTTGTCAGCACCGTGCATGGCGACTGCGGCCTGCTTGAGCTTGTCCTGGGCCGCGCGCATCTCGATGGCGGCGAACTCGGTACCCCCAGCGCCGACGGCGGCGTCCACCTGGGACTGGGCTACAGCGTACTGGGCGCTCGGTGAGTCGCTGGCGCAACCTGTGAGCAGGGCGCAACACCCCAATGCCAATATCAATGTGCGCTGCCTGCCGAAAAGTACATAGGGCTTTATCATGGCGAATTATTCCTTTACGAGAGTTCAATGTGTGCAGAGGAATCATGCGTGCCGTAAGTTGTAGTTGTTCGGGATTGCTGAAGTTCATCTTGCGCAAAAACTATAAGTACTGCGCGTTAGCGGGTAAATACGTGATATTTGCTCATGTTTGGCGTGATGGTGGTTAAGGCGTTATCGGATGCGCAGGCATCACGCTATCGATGATGAGCGATCATTTGGCAAATTACTGTCGTTTAGGTTTTTATCGGGTGCATCCATGCCCTGTTCGATAATCTGGAGACCTGATGAAGTCTTGCGTGACACCCACGGCGCGTTTTCGCAACCACCTGACTATTGCCGTCTGTAGCGCCACGCTGTTGATCTTGAGTCAGGCGGTACTTGCCGGCGGCGCTAATGTATCTGCAAAGGCTTATGTGTTGATTGACCCCGATACGAAACAAGTTCTCGCGCAAAAAGACGGGAATCGGCGATTCGAACCCGCCTCCACCACCAAATTGATGACGGCGTTGTTGGTGTTCAAGGCGTTGCGTGCCCAGCACATCGACCTGCAGCAAAAGGTGTCCATCAGTGGTTCTGCCTGGAAAAAATCGGGCACGACCATGTACCTTCACGCCGGCATGGAGGTCACCGTGGACGATCTGATCAAAGGCCTTCTGGTGCAATCAGGCAACGACGCGGCCTATGTATTGGCTGAGGTGGTGGGAGGTACGGTCGATCAGTTCGTGATCATGATGAATGCCGAGGCGCAACGCCTGGGTATGCTCGATACCCATTTCATGAACCCTGCTGGCCTGCCTGAAGAGGGCCACCTCAGCAGCGCCGTCGACCTGGGTGCCTTGGCGCTGAGGTTGGTGAACGGATTTCCTGACTACGCGCACTATTTCGCGATCAAGGAATATCACTATCCCGGAACGCCGACGGCCAATCGCAGGAATCGCAATTCATTGCTGTTCAGCGATCCGACCGTGACGGGCATGAAGACAGGCTACACAGCGGCAGCAGGCTACTGTCTGGTGGCGACTGCACAGCGGCGAGTCGATGCCACGCATGAGCGCGGCATGCTGCTGGTGCTGCTGGGCGCCGAGAATGAAAAGCGCAGGGCCGAAGAGGCGGCGGGCCTGATCAGTTGGGGCTACCGTGCCTTCGAGCAGGTTCAGGTAGACCAAGCCTTGGCATCTTTAGATTCCATCAAGGTCTGGAAGGGTATGACCAGTCGCGTGGAAATTGGGTTTCAGGCCCCGGTCACGCTATCAGTGCCTGCGGGGCAGCAGGCGGGCCTGACGGGCGAGGTCGAGTATTTCGAGCCGATTATCGCGCCGGTCGAGAAGGGCCAGCAGGTAGGTGTGGTGCGTTGGAGCCTGGCGGGTAGTTTGATCAAGGCCGAGCCGATCATCGCGCAGCATGCCGTACCTGAGGGCGGATGGCTGAGCCGGGCATGGGGGAGTCTGTGCCTTTGGTTGAGCGGCTTGTTGGAGTGAGGCTCGTGGAGTGTTGTTAATGCCGGGGACATGTGCGCGACGGGTCACCGAAGGCGAGGCGTGATCTGCCCCAATGCTGTCAGGCAACTCGTTGGTGTTTCGCAACTAATACTCATGTTTTCGACCTGGCAGCCTCGACTGTACGGACGGCGCTAGCTTCAGCGAGGGCAGATATAAGAATCCTCCTATATATTGGAGGGTGGATGCAGCTCCAATATTTCCAGCCAGTTGAGTCGGGTGGTTGGAATGCAGAGTAAAATTAAATTTGATGTTGACGCTGTTTATTGCATTTCGCTCGATGTGCGAAGCGACAGGCGAGCGTTATTCAGGCGCGAGATCGGTGAGCGACTCGGCCAGCGAGTGATCTTCCACATCGCGCAAAAGGACAGCAACCCACAGCGCGGCTGCTATCTGTCTCATCAGAGACTTGCCCAACAAGCGCTCGATGAAGGTCTGGGCAGGATTCTCATCTTTGAGGATGACGCGAAACCCTACGACGTCAAGGTGGGTCGTGTCGCGTGGATAAATCGTTTCATGCGCACGCGACACTTCGAATCCTTGCACCTGGGTTACAGCATGGGGCGAACGTGGCTGACGTGGTGCCCCTTCATTGCGAGAGGGCGCGTAGTCGCTCTTCATGCCTATGTGCTTTCGCGAGCGGGCTGTGAGATTTTGGCAAAAACTCCCTATGACGGTATCCCAGTGGACGTGATGTTCAAAAAGCGGATTCGGCAACACTGCGTATTTCCGATGATGTTCCGACAGCATTCCGCTAGCGAGGCGAGCAGTGATATCGAGGGGGTGATCAAAAACGAAGATGAATGGTGGGAAAACAATTGGCGAAAGCACTGGCGTTCGCCCATAAAAAACTTCTGGCGCACACTATTGCGGCTTGACTTTTAAGTCGGGTGACGTTGTGTGGATGTCGACAAGCAGCGGTATTTCGGAAATCTCGCTGGCACCGTATTCAGCTTGGCAGGGTCAAGACTATCTAGCCAGGCGTGGGCGTTTTCGGAAGTCATGCTGGCGCCTACTCTTGACTTGATTTCCTATTGAATGAGAACGTACAGTGAAGCCGTCCTTGAACAAATGCACTCTCGACGCAAAATCATTAACACAGCTCGCCCTGGCACCCCTGCTGGCCGCATTATCGAGTCACGCAAATGCAGCGAATAACTCTAGTGGGTGGGAGCAGGATTATGTTGACGTACCTGCTGCTCGCGAACTAAAACTGTTCGGTCGCGGAGTCGACGTGGGTGTCATTGATCGCGGGTTTCTTCCGCAGCACCCTGCTTTTTTCGGGCTGGATATTCGACCACTGATCAACCGTACAATCATCAATGACATGGCGTTTGACTCGGATCTCTCAATTCCGAAGTTCGGTACAGACAAGAAAACCGGACTACCCACGATTGAAAGTCATGGGGCGAGTGTTAGTGGAATTATCGCATCGCGCACAGAAAGCCTTGGTGAGTTCACATTTGTAGGTGGCGTTGCGCCTGAGTCTCGACTATTTCAAACAGAGGTGGGAGAAGTGGATGAAGACGAGGATGAGGATGAGTCGGATGACAATGCAGTAGAACTCCCATCCTCCTTGCTGACGCCCGGAAAAGAGGAATACTTTTACGGCGCACTGTCCACGCTTCAGCAGAAAGCACCCTCGGTTAGAATAATCAGCAATAGTTATAATGATGACCCTATTGGCGAGACGCCCGAATCGGTCGATCTGGCGTACTCAAGAATTGACCCCGCCGCTAAGCACCCCTTCATTGACGAACTCGTAAGTGGCGTGAAAAGTGGGCGCTTATTCACATTCGCTGCAGGTAACGAAAGTAACGTTCAACCTGGGTTGCTCGCGACATTGCCTCGATATAGGCCAGAGCTGGAGAGTGGCTTTCTGAGCGTGGTTGCAGTTGGGGCAGACGGAAGGTTGACGGACTATTCAAATGAGTGCGGTGTTTCAAGAGACTGGTGCTTGGCGGCTCCAGGCGACCTGTATGTGGTGGACGCGAGCGTGAACGAAGATGGTAATATCGAGTATGTTTATAAGGAGAGTGGTGGAACCTCTTTTTCAACCCCGCTAGTGAGTTCAAGCGCAGCATTGATTGCTGAGCGGTTTCCTTATCTGAGTATTGCGCAGGTAAGAATGACGTTGCTGACGACGGCCTCGGATCTTGGCAATCCTGGTGTGGATACCGAATTCGGTTGGGGGCTTTTAAACCTAGGAAAAGCAATCAAAGGGCCCGCGATGCTCTTTGGCGATCAAACCTTGACGATGAACCCAACCGCGCTTCGCTGGAGTGGTCGTGACGTCTGGAATAACGATATAACGTCTGGTGGCACACTTACCAAAAGCGGTGCAGGTACTTTGACCCTTGCAGGCAACAACCGTTTTTCGGGTGTTACCGTAGACCAGGGCGAGTTGGCGCTTGACGGTACCAACCAGTTCTCTACAACTAGTCATGTTCGCAGTGGGCGGCTGGTCGTGAATGGCGCGTTGACGGGCCCAGGACTGACGGTCGCTGAAAGTGGTGAATTGCGCGGCAGGGGCCAGGTGAATGCACCTACCAGATTGGAGGGTACGCTCGTAGTCGACCGGGAGGTCAGCGCACTATCCTTCACTCGCTCGCTGGAACTGTCGACTACCAGTACCCTCAAGACCACAGACAGCCAACATGCGGCAATCCGCCTTGAAGGGCCAGCGGCATTCGCTAATCTCGGCGGTCGAATTCAGCTCACCGCTGGACCTACCCATAGCGTTGGAACCGTACAACCGCTCATCGTTGCGAGCCAAGGAGCAGGTTACGGCGGTGGCTTCGATAGCTTGCAACAAGCCCCGGGACTCGCCGAGCGAGGCATGCGATATGACCTGAGATTCCGCCAGCACTCTGTCGATTTGATCTTGGCATCGACAGAGCTGCCCGGCCAAAAAGACTTGAGAGGAAATACGGCGAGAACTGCAAGTGCGCTAAACGCGTTGCGAGATCGACCTATCGCACTGCGTGCGGGGGCTTATAACGAATGGCTTCAAAGCAATTTATCGAGAGGCTATCTCGACGATCTGCCTCGCAACGCGGGTGGTCAGGTCTATGCCGACAGTTTAGCGTACTTGAGTCGGCAACCTATCGCCGTAAACAATGCTATGTCTTCCGAACTTTCCAATGTCTCTCCTGGCCAGACGACTCGATTGTGGATGCAAGGCCTCACCTCTGGACAGCGCAATGAGGGCGGCTCGAGTGCCAGTAACAGCAGAGAGCGAAGCGACGGCATAGCAATTGGCATCATCCAAAAAATCGATGAGCAAAATCAAGGTGGGGCTACGCTAGCCCAGACTAAAGGGCGCGTGAGCAGCGCCGGTGGAAAAGTTGAATTTGATATCACTCAGCTTTCTGTTGGTTTCATTCATGCTTTCGACAGCCTGCAGCAAGGCCCCTACCTGAGCGGTATCCTCGGGGCCGGTTATTTTGATGCTAAGAGTAAAAGGGATCTGACCGGGTTCACGAGTGCAAAAGGGGACAGCAATGGCCAGCTCTATCATGCGAGCATCAACGTTGGGTACCAGCAGCGGTATGCAGACTGGCGTATCGAGCCCAGGATCGGGTTGGTGGCAACACATACACAATGGAGCGATAGGCGAGAAAAGAACAGCGAGCTGGCGCTGGGCGTGAATAAAGCGAGTAAGGACGCTACCTTCGCTACTGTTGAACTGAGTATTGGGCGCGGCATACCGATGGGTAGTTGGTCAGTCGAGCCTGAGCTTAACCTTGGCTACCATCGTTCTTTGAGTTCACGAGGGGCAAGCAGCACCGCTACCCTTGAAGGCATTGAGGTGAAACAGAACTCGGCCGAACAGTCTCGCGATCTTTTAAGTGCAGGCTTGGCCGTGCGTGCGCGTCACGGAAGTGTACAGGCGAGTTTGGCGCTCAAAGAAACCCTCGGAGAAAAGATCGGAAACAGTGCTGGCGCTACGCTTAAATTAAGTTACGAGTTCTGACGGAAGATATATCGTTCTTGACGTGCTCTTCAACTGCTCGCGCGGCTTTTGGAGGGCATGATATACACATTGATGATGTTCTCTCGGTTTTTGGAGGCGCTGTAGTATGTGGCTAAAACAACTTCCTTTAGTGATCGGTGCGAGTATGGCCTGCTTGGCCCTGTCTGCCTGTAATGATAGTGGCAATGAACGAAAAGACGTTAGTGCGTCATTGGCGGCTCAAGATAAGGCCGCTTACATATGTGAAGGCACGGAGGTGGATGTAACCTTCATTGGAGAGGACGCTGCAAACGTTTTCGTCGGTGGCAAACTTTTCACTCTGGAGGAAGAGCGCACAGCTTCAGGGGCCAAATATTCCGACGGAAAAGGGAACAGTTTATGGGCGGAGGGCGAAGTTGAAGCGTTACTGACATTGAGTGGGCAAGGAGTTCGTAAATGCACTGCTGTACTTTAGGGGTTCTCCGATCAAGTCAGCACCTTTTCGGCATCCCTAAGCCATCCATTTCCGGCTGATGGGCAACGTGTTCGGAGTTTTCCTAGAAAATCGCCAGCCCTGTGCTTTGCAAGCCTTGACATTGTCCTAGTTGAGTGGGTGCTGATACATTCATGACTGTTGATCAACCATCTATTGAGTCGCTATGTTTGATTGGGAAAGCCTCCGATATTTTATTGCTTTCGTTCGAGAAGGATCATTGGCAGCAGCAGCTCGGTCTTTAGGTGTCGAGCATGCCACGGTTGCAAGAAGGATCTCTGCCCTCGAAACCGCATTGAACATGAAGCTTGTCGACCGGAGAGCGCGCATGTACGCACTCACCGAGGACGGCCTCCGAGTGGGCGAGTATGCAGCGCTGATGGAGTCGGCATCGTTCGCGCTGGAACGCTTTGTCGACGGCGAGGAGTGTCGAGTGGAAGGTGAGGTCGTTTTGTCAGCGCCTCCTGCCTACCTAGGCACTCTGGTAGCTCGCAGATTGGGGGAGCTACGTGAGCGTCATCCTCGACTTCAGATCAGGTTGGTGGGAGCAAAATCGACTGCGTCCTTGGCGAGAAAAGAAACGGATATCGCGATCACTTTCAATCGACCTGAAGAGCGAAGTGTTGTTGCCAAAAACCTGGGAACATTGTGCTTTTACCCTTGTGCAAGCGAGGCCTACTTGGCGAAGCGATCTCCTGAATACTTCGAGTTCATTGGCTATGACCAAAGCATGGTGGAGTCAACACAGCAGAGATGGCTTATGGATCATCTCGATGGTCGGGAGCTTTCGGTGACCAGCAACGACTTGCGGATCCAGGCACTCGCAGCAGTTGGGGGAGCGGGAGTGGTTTACCTGCCGGACTTCTTGGCTGCCGAGTATGGGCTTGTGAGAGCTGACAAGGATATCCCTGCCCTTGAGCTTCCAATCTGGCTCGCTTTTCACGAGGACTTGCGAAACTCAGCGAAGATCAGAGTGGTACTCGACTTCCTCATTGAAGGCTTGGCAAAAACCACATCAATGTGAATTTTTTCACACCCCGTTTGCGCCTCCAGCGAATGGGCGTCCATCAGTCCTCTGATTAATCTGGCCCGCACCAGTTATCAGAGAGACCTCGCTCATGAACAGCACAACACCCCAACAGGGGACACTCGCTGTGTATCGAACAGCATGGATCGTCACCGCGATTTTTATCCTCTCCAACGCCGCTACTCCGCTCTACAGCATCTGGCAGCAGACCTTAGGCTTTACATCTGGAACCCTGGCCGTGATTTTCGCCTGCTACATCATCGGACTGTTGTTCACTCTGACGGTGGCAGGACAGCTGTCCGACCACTACGGACGCAAAGCTCTGCTGCTGCCCTGCATCGGCTTGGCAATCATCGGCGCTATCCTGTTCCACCAGGCCGAAAGCATTGGTGCCCTCATGGCGGCTCGCTTCCTCACCGGTGTATCTGTTGGATTGGTGGTATCCGGAGGTATGGCCAACGTCGTTGAGCACGCTCAACCGCACCGAAAGCACTTTGCTTCGTTGATGGCGTCTGTGGCGATGGTTGCCGGTGCAGGTGCAGGGCCGTTACTGGCTGGCATCGTCGCGCAGTATTTCGCCACTCCCATTCACACGGTCTTTGAGATTGAGATCGCTCTTCTTTGCCTGGCGTTTTTTGCCCTTTTAGGCCAAAAAAACCGCAAGCTGGGGGTTGGTTCGTTCAAGCCGCGCTTACCAACCGTTCCGAAAGAGAGCGTAGGTGTCGTGCTGCTGGGCATCGCTTTCTTTGGGCCCGGCCTCACATCTACTTCGTTCATCCTTTCCCTGGGCCCGAAGCTGATCGCCACGTTCATGGGAATGAGCAGCCCGTTGATTACCGGCTGCATGGCATTCTTCATGTTCATTGTCGCGGTAGGTGTCCAGTTCGTAGCCAAACGATTTGGCCATCGCACGATCTTCACCATTAGCGGAGCGGCCACGATTGCATCGATGAGTAGCGTCTGGATCGCCATGGAAATGAACTCTGTGTCCTGGCTGATTGCTTCAGCCCTCTTCGCCGGAGCAGGACAAGGGCTAGGCCAATTGGGTGGCCTCACACTTATCGCAGACAATGTCCGCAGCGAGCGGAGGGCTGAAGCCAATGCGATTTTCAATATGGGTGGGTACATTCCAGCTGGAACAATTCCAGTGGTCACCGGCTACTTGATCGACTTCTTCGGATTGTCCACGGGTATCACGACATTGGTAGCCATCATCGGATCCTTGGGATGCTTGGCCCTTATCCATGTCCACTGGCGAAGCCACACTAGCACCGGGCAGCTTGAGATAGAGCCTAATAAATGTCGTGGCAAGTAGAGCAAGCGTCGAGATATTTGGATTCCATCAAGGTCTGGAAGGATATGACCAGTCGCGTGGAAATTGGGTTGCAGACCCCGGTCACGCTTGCAGTACTTACGGGCAGCATGCCGTACCCGAGGGCGGATGGCTGAGCCGGGCGTGGGGGAATCTGTGCCTTTGGTTGCGTGGCTTCTTGAGGTGATGCTAGCGGCATGCTGACGCCGCAACCATGTGTGCTCCCGCTCACAGTCGTCGACACTTGATTTGACGTAACCCTGTCAGGCAACTAGCTTGCCATGCCTACTTCCTCGGATGCTTTGGGTCCGGGCGATAACACTGACAAGGACTGTTGCGTCATGACCATTTCCCTCAAGCAAGGGCTTGCGGCATTGCTCTGCTGCGGTGCAGTTACCGCACAAGCCGAACCTTCCTCGGTCGGCGACTACTGGCTCATCCACCAGCAAGGCGGCATGTACAAGAACGAAGCCTTCGTCGTTGATGGCGAGCCTGCCAATATCTTCCAGCGCCCGGGCGGTATCCGTTCGCTTGGGGTATTCAGGCTTTACGAAGAGGGCGCCAAGCCGACCATGACCGCCTATGACGTCGAGGTCGATTGCGCCAAGAATCGTGTGCGCCTCAAGGGTGCGCAGAACGTCGACAAGTTCTACAACGATATCCGGCCGATGAAGGTCTCCACCCAGTGGCAGAAGAAGCCCGAGACCTGGTTGGCGCAGAGCCGTGACTTCCTTTGCCAGCCAAGCCAGCGCCAGGCCAAGTTCATGATTCCGATGGGCAAGATGCTGCCCACCCAGATGGTGTCGACCGCTCCAGGCCTGTTCCAGTTGCGTAACCGAGAGCATGGCAGGGACCTCATCCTGAAGATGGTCGATCAGGCCTTCGACCAGATGCCCGCCAGGAATGCACCTGCCAAAGAGGTCGTGCGATGAAAACACTGCTCTCGCTGACCATCGCTGCACTGCTGCTCGGCGGTTGCTCCGCCATTCCGACCCTGCCCGAAGCCCAGGCGCGCAGTTACTGGAAGAACCGCCCGGTGGCCCAGGCGGTCGATCACTTTGGTACACCCAGCGAGATCGCGCTGGCACCGGAGAAGGACTGGGTGGTGCTGATCTATCGCCGCGACACCTCTTACGTATCGCGTGAAGCGCTGGGTACCTACACCGGTCCGCAGAACGGCCAACTGGTGCATACCGAGTATTGGGGCGATGTGGTCAACTCGGCCAGCTGTGAAATCCGCGTGGCGGTCAATCGGGCCAGGCAGGTGGATTACCTGCTGACTCGGGGGCGCTGTGGTGGCATCAAGCTCACCCCCAGCGCCTGAGCAAGCCAGCTCGGGGCGCTCAAACCTGCTGCCTGAGCTGTTTCCACTGCTTCCTGGGACACAAGCTCGATGAGAAATGCCCTGCCAGCTTCATCAGGCTGGCAGGGAATGGCCCCATCAGGCGGCCCGCTGCTCGCCCTTGAGCAACTTTTTCTGGGTTTCCATGGTTTGCCCGAGCTGTTCCAGCATGTCTTTGCCAAGGAGTTTTTTGGCGGTCGGGAAGAGTTCGCCTTCTTCTTCCTCGATGTGATGCTCCAGCAGCTCTTTCATGACCTTGACCCGACCGGCAAACTCAACGGTATCGGTGTCGGTGCCGAGAAGGTCAGGGATGACGAGGGAGTCGACAGTGCGATGCTCCTCCTTGGCCTCGTAATACATCTTCGCTTCTTCCTTGCCCCCGGCTTGCTTGATGGCCGGGTAGAGGATTTCCTCCTCGAGCGCGGTGTGAATCTGCAATTCCTGCTCGATTCTCTGCAGTAGCTCGGCACGTTTTTTCACGGCTCGCTCTGTGGTGGTGGACAGTTCTTCAAGAAGCTTCTTCACCAGCTTGTGATCCTGAATCAGCAAATCGATAGCGTTCATGGCGTTGCCTCATCACGGGTTGAGAATACAAAACTTGCCTGGGGTTGAGTCATTGCGAAGCGGCGGGGTTCAACGTTCACGATGGGTGGCATCAGCGATCCGCGCACAGATCAGCGATGACCAGTGCTGCCCTATTAACAGCCAGGTGGAAGGTCTTGTGATGGGTTGCCAAGTAGAAGGAATTTAGGCGTGGCATGGAAATCATATGCCATGCGAGAGACATTGAATGCACCAGATCCTTTCACCCACCCTCAACTGAACAAGAACAAAAGGGGGCTGACATGAGTTGTCTAATTTGCGCTGGGCAGGCTGAGTCCGTCGAATGCATCAGCGGCTGGGAGGAGCGGCGATGCTCCCGATGTGGTTGTTACCGGATGTCCCATTCACTCATTCTGATGATGATGGAAGAGGGGCAGATTTTCGATGCCGAGCGTATGCGCGAGTGGTTGATGTCCCATCGTGACAGGATGCCCGTTCCCAGCATCGATCATGCCCAGGCGATATGGGTGCTTTAATCGGCTGGAATGATCGAGATCTTGCCATTGCGCTCCACGATGGCAAACTTCACCTGCTCGATGTTTTCGATACCCTGGCTATCCTGCGCCGACTCAAGAATGTCGTCTTCCGTGAGGCGTGCGCGGCGCATTCGGTGATGCAGAAAGCGCCCGTTTTCGACGACCAGGGTAGCGTGCCCATCCAGAAGCCGCGCCAAGGGCTTGGAGTTGAGCTTCGCCAACGACAGCCCTACGTCGAGGACGATCAGCGTAGCAATCACCAGCATGGCGTTGGTGAACGAAAAATCCTCACCCAGCAGCGCCTGTTGAGTCGCCTCTCCAATAATCAGCAACAGGCCAACAGGACGATGACCACCAGTACATACCAGCCAACGCGCTCGAAGCGCCAGACGCCTTGCTGCATCGACATGTCTTCTTGAACAGGATTGCGTCTGGACGCCCACTCGTCTTCCGGCATGATCCCTTGCCCTCAGGCGCGCTCGCCGCGAAGCCAGCGTTGATGATAGTGAGCAAGTCGCGTCAGCCCGAACAACGCTCCCTGTCGCATGACATCGGACCGCTCACCGAAGAAGCGTTGGGTACGGGTAAATACGGCTGTGGGCTCCCCGGCAAAAGCCCAGGCAAAGCACAGGGTGCCCGGTGGCACACCAGACTCAGGCGCGGGCCCCGCGACGCCAGTGGTAGCGATCGCGACATTGGCGTCGCTGTCTCTCAAGACCCCCAGCGCCATTTCCCAGGCTACTGGCTCGCTGGTCAGGCCGTAGCGTTCGATGGTTTCGGCGCTGACGCCAAGCAAGCGTTTCTTGGCGCTGGGGGAGTAGACCACATAGCCACTTTCCAGCACCTCCCCGGTGCCTGGCACCGCCGCCAGAAGCGCGACCATGCAACCTGCCGTGCACGATTCTGCAGTCGTCAGGATCAACTTGTTGTCTTTGAGATAGCTGAGGGCAGTCAATACCGGTTCGCTTGCCATAAGACATCGACTCGCTCGTTGTTGTGCGGTGGACGCAATCAAACGGTGATTGGTTCAGCTCAATCGGTGTCCACGGCGCAGAAAACAGCACGTGAGGAGGGGTAGCACAACGCTGATTTCATCCCGAGAATCAGGAAGTAGGCTCGCCTTCTGGCGAGCCTCTTTTTCGTCAGAGGATCGGTTTCCCGCCAGTAACGGCGTACCGTGAACCACTGATGTAGCTCGCCTCGTCGGAGCCGAGCAGCACGTAGATTGGAGCGACCTCCACCGGCTGTCCTGGCCGCCCCATAGGGTAGCTGGAGCCGAAGTTTCTTACGGCCTCGTCGGGCATGGTAGCCGGGATCAAAGGCGTCCAGATGGGGCCAGGCGCAACGCTGTTGACTCGAATCCCTTTCTTCCCTAGTAGCTGAGCCAAACCAGCCGTGAAGTTGGCAATGGCGCCCTTGGTCGTGGCGTAGGCCAGCAAACTTGGGGATGGGTCGTCGGAGTTGACCGAGCTCGTGTTGATGATCGAGCTACCCTTGGGCATGGAGGGTAACGCTGCTTTGCAGATCCTGAAGATAGCAGTGATGTTGGTATCGAAGGTTTTCACCCATTCGTCATCGCTGATCTCCTCCAGGGTTTCATGGGCCATCTGGAAGGCGGCGTTGTTGACCAGGATATCGATGCGCCCGAACTGTTTGACGGTCTTCTCGACGATGTCATGGCAGTGCTGTTTCTGCGCCAAGTCTCCGGGCAGCAGAAGACATTTTCGGCCTGCTGCTTCGACCCAGCGCGCAGTTTCCTGCGCATCTTCATGTTCGTCGAGGTAAGCGATGGCGATGTCAGCACCCTCGCGTGCATAGGCGATGGCGACTGCCCTCCCGATGCCACTGTCAGCACCGGTGATGAGCGCAATCTTGCCTTCCAGGCGGTTGTGGCCGATATAGGAGTGCTCACCACAATCTGGATAGGGCTCCATCTTGCGTTGTGAGCCGGGGACGCTTTGCGGTTGCGAAGGAAAGGGCGGAGTAGGGAAGTCTCGCATGGGAAGAGCTCCTGCGGTTGTGCCACGGATTTTCAAGGCTGATCGTGTCAGCGCTCCTTGCCTTGTTGGGTGTGCTGAGAGAGGGCTCAACCGGCCAGCATCTTGATCAGTTGCTCGTTGAATGCCGGGATATCGTCCGGCTGGCGGCTGGTGATCAGGTTGCCATCCACCACTACCTCTTCATCAACCCATTCACCGCCCGCGTTGCGAATATCGTCCTGCAGCGTCTTGTAGCTGGTCATCCGCTTGCCTTGGACCAGGTCGGTCGACACCAGCAGCCAGGCGCCATGACAGATGACCGCCAATGGCTTGCTTGCAGAATGGTGGCTTTTCACCAGTTTCTGGGCACCGGGTATCAGCCGGATGGTGTCGGAATTCTGCACGCCGCCCGGCAGCACAATGGCGTCATAGAGATCCAGGTTGGCACTGTCGAACGTTGCATCCACGGCAAACTCGTCTGCCGGCTTGTCATGGTTCCAGCCGCGTACCGTCCCCTCCTTGTCACTCAGGATGTCGACCACGGCGCCAGTTTTTTCCAAGGCTTCACGTGGGCCGGTGAGCTCTATCTGTTCAAACCCGTCAGTGACCAGGAAAGCCACGCGTTTGCCGCTCAGTTGCGCATTCATTGTGAATTCTCCGTTTACGATGGACCTGAAAGGGAAGGCCATCCATCACGTGCGAAGTTCAAAGACGATGCTTCGAATCGCGCCAAGCTGACCAATGGGCAGCAATTGAATAAATCGCAGGCGTGATTGGCGTGGCGTCGTAGTTTGCCGCCTGGCGTTTTCTTTGAATTTTTCTCGTCCTTCGCCCCTCACAGGCACATGAGTAACATTGCCGGGAGGCTTTGCTATGCAACCAAAAACCGAAGGTCTTGAAGAGCACGGCCCGAGTGGTGTGCCGTTCATCAACGATCCAGAAAAACCGACTTCACCGCCTTTGAATGACGCTGACGCCACTGGTGCTGCAGAGGCTGAGGAAGACATTGAAGACGATGGCCAATCTCTCTGAGCGCGGGTCTCTGCAAAGGTCTATTTTTTACTCGGCAGTACTGAGCTGAAGACTTGCTTGGCAGTCTGGACGATGACACCACCCTGATTCGGCTCGCCGTGAAGCAACGCACTGGCGAACTTCTTCGCTTGCTCAAGTTTGATGTGCGGCGGCAACGGCGGGACGTCCGGGTCGGTCTTGAACTCGATCAACACCGGTCGGTCGGCTGCCAGGGCGCGCTCCCAGGCGCTGGCAATGTCTTCTTCACGCTCCACATAGATGCCTTGCAGGCCAATGGAAATGGCGAACAGATGATAGGGCACGTCCGGGATCGATTGCGAAGCCTCGAATTTGGGGTCACCTTCCATGACCCGTTGTTCCCAGGTCACCTGGTTGAGGTCTTCGTTGTTGAACACCGCGCAGATCCACTGCGGGTTGTCCCACTGGCGCCAGTACTTGGCCACGGTGATGAGCTCGGCCAGGTTGTTCATCTGCATCGCACCGTCACCCACCAACGCCACCACTGCGCGCTGAGGGTGGGCGAACTTCGCCGCGATGGCGTAAGGTACCGCCGCGCCCATGCTGGCGAGGCCGCCGGATAATGAGCACTGCATCCCTTGGCGGATCTTCAGGTCGCGGGCGAACCAGTTGGCGCACGACCCAGAGTCGCTGGTGACGATGGCGTGGTCCGGAAGGCGCGGGGAGAGTTCACACACCACGCGTTGCGGGTTGATCGGGTCGGCCTTGGCCAGCGCGCGCTTTTCCAGGGTCTTGTCCCACTGTGTGCGCCAGCGTTCAACCTTGCCGCGCCAGCGCCGCTCGCTTTTGTGCTGCAGCAAGGGCAGCAACGCTTGCAGGGTTTCGCTGGCATCGCCGACCAGGTTGACTTCCATTGGATAGCGCAGGCTGAGCATGTCCGGTTGCAGGTCGATCTGCACGCCACGGGCCTGACCTTCCTTGGGCAGAAACTCGGCATAGGGAAAGCCTGAGCCGATCATCAGCAAGGTGTCGCATTCATTCATCAACTGGTAGCTCGGTTCCGTACCGAGCAGGCCGATGGCACCGGTGACCCAGGGCAGATCATCAGGCAGCACGGCCTTGCCCAGTAGTGCCTTGGCCACGCCGGCGCCGAGCTTTTCGGCGACAGCGATGACCTGCTCGGTGGCCTGCAAGGCGCCGGCACCGACCAGGATCGCCACCTTTTTCCCGGCATTGAGCACCTCGGCCGCCCGCTGCAGGTCAGCGTCGAACGGCACGACCTTGGGCTTGCTGTAGCCGATGCCCGAATGCACCGTGCCGTGTGCCCTCGCCGGCTCCTGATAGGGCAGGTCCTGTAAGTCATTGGGCAGGATGATGGCGGTGACCCGACGTTCGCCGACGGCGGTACGCACTGCACGATCGAGCAGGTGCCGCACTTGCTCCGGGGTCGAGGCCTGCTGTACGAAGGCTCCGGCCACATCCTTGAACATCGACAACAGGTCCAGCTCTTGCTGGTAATGCCCGCCTAGCGCCGCACGCGCTTGCTGCCCAACGATGGCCAGTACCGGTTGGTGATCCATTCGTGCATCGTAGAGGCCGGTCAGCAGGTGCGAGGCGCCGGGTCCGGAGGTGGCGATGCAGACACCGAGCTCGCCGGTGAACTTGGCGTGAGCGCTGGCCATGAATGCGGCCATCTCTTCATGGCGGGCCTGGATGAATTCAATCTTCCCGTTGGCTCGGCTCAATGCACCAAATACGCCATTGATGCCGTCCCCCGGGTAGCCGAAGATGCGTCGAACGCCCCACTGGTACAAGCGCTCGACCAGGAAGTCGCCTACCGTCGTTGTCATCGTCTTCTCCCAATCTGTGATCAATAGGGTCTGGACTGGGCCGCGGAGGGTAAAGTTTCAACAGGTTGTAGGTGGTCAGCCCATAGGAACCTCGGCACGGGTATGGCTTCTCAAGGACATTACCAGCCTGATCAGGATGCCCTCATGATTGCCATCGACAGTAGCGCCCAGCCCATCCAGGCCTTGCAATTCGAGGACGATGGCGCGACACCCAATAGCCGTTTGCCCGTGTTGCTCTACCAGCTGAAACTTGCGCCTGGGGATGACAATGCCAGCGCGTTCGAGACCTTGTTCGCCGCTCATCAGTGGATCCCGCTGTGGCGCGCCGGGATTTTCGATTACCACCATTTTCACCCAATGCACATGAGGTGCTTGGCGTTGCCCGCGGCCAGGCTCGGATCATGCTGGGCGGCGCAGCGGGTCAGGCGCTGACGGTCAAGGCGGGCGATGTTCTGGTTTTGCCGGCAGGGACAGGGCATCGTTGCATCTCGTCCAGCGACGAATTCCTGGTCGTGGGCGCCTATCCCCAGGGGCAGGAAGATTACGATACCCAGCGACCCGAAACCGGCGCTCACCAGCAGGCGCTGGCGCGTATTGCCCGAGTGCCGCACCCTGAGCAAGACCCGGTGACGGGCGCTCATGGTGCCTTGATAAGACTCTGGCAGTGATTAGCGCAAACGCCTGCAGAGCCCTTCGAGTGGCGTCTTCTCGAAACTGCCCACCGCACCCACGCCCGCGTTGTTTATGCAAATTTGGCCTGCCACGGGTGCATCACCGGCCGCAGCAGGAAGATGTGGTGGTTGGACGGGCACGGTACAGCGTCTCTAGGCTCTGTATGAAGAACCTTGATACTCGGCGATGCTGCATTGAAAACAGCCTGGTGCGCCAGCCTGGTCGTAATGCTCATTTACAACCCGTAAAGTCGAGCGCGACTCCGACCGTTCCTCGCCTGTTTTCGCCTTGCCTGACCTTCGTCACAAGGCTTTTCATACAGACCTTAGCACCTCGACGATTTATGCAAGGCGAATTTCTTGCGGTACTCGCGGGGTGTCAGGCTATTGAATTTCTTGAACATCTGGCGAAAGGTGCCCACGTCTTGGTAGCCCACCTCTCCGGCAACGCTCTCGATGGGGCGTTGGGTAAGCTCGAGCAGTTCGCGAGCTTTCTCGATTCGCATGCGTTGGATGTATTCGTTGGGCTTATAGCCCGTTGCGGCGCTGAACCGGCGTAGAAGTGTACGTTCCCCCAAGCCTGCACAGGTGGCCATCTGCGCGAAGGTGATCTTCTCCAGCGAGTGGTTGCTTAACCAGCGCTGCAATTTCAGTATCACTTCATCACCATGGACGAAGTTTGGTTTGAAGGTGATGAATTGCTGTTGTGAGTGGCGACCTGGGTCAGCGACCAGAAAGCGTGCGGTATGGCTGGCGATGGTCGCGCCCAGCAGTCGATTGACGATCGAAAGTCCTAAGTCTATCCAGGCGGTCAGCCCGCCGGCGGTGATGATGTCACCGTCATCGATGAGTAGTTTTTCCGCGTCTACCTGAACCTCCGGGAAGCCTTTGGCGAGTTCATGGGCTAAGGCCCAGTGAGTTGTTGCACGGCGGCCGTTGAGCAGCCCTGAGTGCGCCAGAATGAAGGCCCCCGCGCAAACGGAGCCGATGATTGCGCCTTGCTGGTACTGCTCCCGTAGCCAGTCAATGACGGGGGGCGATCTGTGCCGGTTGCGGACGCTGGTTCAGGCAGGGAGGCGCCAAAATGATCGGGGCATTTTCCTCGTGGCCGTGATGGGTGTCGAAGTAGCACTCCAGGCTTCTCGAATCATCCGTCAAACGCCAATGGCGCACTCTGATCGGCGGCTGCTTCGCGCCGAGTTGTTCCAGCGCAATACGGTTGGCGACATGGAAGAGGTCGGTCAACCCATGTACCGCAGCCAACTGAGCCCCCGGATAAACCAGCAAGCCAATGTCCTTCATCATGCGGTGGGGAGGCATGTGTCACTATTCCTTGTGTAAATGTCACTATTTACCCTGTTACCCAGGGCTTGGTGTATTTACGCTTTGCGTTCATTGTTCATTAAGTGAGGCACTACAATGGCAACGCAAGCGCTGATTATTGTTGACTTCCAGAAAGACTATTTCCCAGGTGGCAAATGGTTGTTGGAAGGCATTCAAAGTGCTGCCGATAATGCGGTACGCGCTCTGCAGCATGCAAGGAGCACGGGGCAGTGGGTGGTTCATGTGCGGCATGAGTTCGCCGATGGTCAAGCACCGTTCCTGGCTGCTGGCTCGGAGGGAACGCGCGTCTATCCTGGCTTGGCAGAGCAGGGCGATGAGCCAGTGATCGTCAAGCATCAGGTCAACGCATTCAAGGATACGCGACTCGCGCAGTTATTGAGTGAATGGAATATTGAGCAGTTGCTGGTAGTCGGCAATATGAGCCATGTATGCGTCGATGCCATTGTGCGGGCTGGTGCGGATCTGGGCTATAAGATCACCGTGCTGCACGATGCATGTGCCACCCATGATCAAACATTCAATGGCGTGAATATTCCAGCGGCCCAGGTGCAAGGTGCATTCATGGCGGGTTTGGCATTTGGGTATGCTGAGGTTGTGTCCACCGAGGACTATTTAGCGGCACACCGATAATGGCGGTGTGAGTAATGGCGCTTGGGTTCAAGTGTCAGTCAATTGTATTTCGCCATGGGTCAACACTCTGAGACGTGTTGGCCCATGAAGTTTTTCGATGGTGCCTCACTAGGCTCTGTATGAAAAACCTTGATACTCGGTGATGCTGCGTTGAAAACAGCCTCGCCTGACCTTCTTCTCAAGGCTTTTCATACAGACCCTAAGAGCAAAGCATCCATCAACCATGCGATTTTTGCACGCACCGTAGGCCAGTCGCTGCTTGCAGTAAACGACATCGAAGTGATCTACGACGGCGCGATTCTTGCCGTGGCTGGAGTTTCACTTGAGGTTGGGCAGGGCGACATCGTCGCGTTGCTTGGTGCCAACGGCTCCGGCAAAGGCACCACGCTGAAGCGATCTCGGGGCTGGTCCATGCTGACCGCGCGCAAGTTAGCCGTGGCGATATCTGTTTCCAAGGGCAGGACACTACCGGGGTGGCGGCGCATCTTCTGGCGTGCCGGGGTATCGCCCATGTGCTGGAGGGGCGGCATGTATTCGCTCACCTGACCGTCGAAGAGAACTTGCGCAGCGGCGGCTTTCTGCGCAGCCCGAAGCGGTGCGAGCTGGAGCAGGAGCTGGAGCGCATCTACTCCTGGATCCCGCGTTTTAAGACCAAACGCAAAGCGCAGGCAGGGCTGACCTCGGGCGGCGAGCAGCAGATGCTCGCCATTGGACGTGCCTTGATGACCAAGCCTCGGTTGGTGCTACTCGATGAGCCTTCGATGGGCCTGGCGCCGATCATCGTCGAGGAGATCGTTGCCATCGTCGCCCAGCTCAACGCCCAAGAAGGTATGAGCTTTCTGGTCGCCGAGCAGAACATCAACGTTGCCCTGCGCCATGCCCGTTACGGCTACATCCTGGAAAACGGCCGGGTGGTGGGTGAGGGCCCTGCCGCCGAGTTGGCGGCGCGGGAGGTCATTCAGCATTTCTACCTCGGTGGCAGGGCTGGCTGATTGGCGCCGACACCTGCAGACCACGCAGCATCCAACCCTGTGGCCAAGCGGTTGCCCTGGCCGCGCCTGAGCGCGGCCAGGGGCGGCTTCAGCTCCAGGGATGGCGCGGCGGCTTGATGCCGTTAAGCAGGTAGTTGCCGACGATGTGGTATTTCCAGCGCACGGGGTCGTGTAGGGTGTGTACCCGGGCATTGCGCCAGTGACGGTCGAGGGCGTATTCCTCCAGGGTCGAGCGGGTGCCGGCCAGCTCGAACAGGCGGTTGCTGGCGAGTATGGCCACCTCGGTGGTCAGCACCTTTGCTTCCGCCGTGCGGATGGAGGCCTCGGCCACGCTCTCCTCGCTGGGTTCGCGTAGCGCTTGGTCGATGGCATCCGCCGCCAGGTCCAGCACTGCCTCGGCAGCGCGCAGACGAATCTGCAGATCGCCCAGTTGCTGGAGTATGTAAGGGTCATCGGTGGCTTTCTCCAGCCCCGAGTCAATCCAGGGGCGGGTATGCCGGCGCACGTAGTCCAGGGTGTCGGCCAACGCTCCTCGGGCCAACCCTGCATCGATGGCCGCCTGGATGAACTGCGAGATCGCCCCGCCAGCCGTGGGGCGGTCGAAGGCTTGCCAGATCGGCACTACCTGGCTGGCCGGCACGCGGACCTGCTCGATCAGCACCGTGCCGCTCGCCGTGGTGCGCTGGCCGAAGCTGGACCAGTCATTGATCACCTTGAGCCCTTCGGTTTCCCGTGGCACGACGGCCAGGTGCGGGCGCCCCAGATCGTCCACGCTGACGATGGGAATCCAGTGCGCCAGCAGGGCACCGGTGGAGAAGAATTTCTGCCCGTTGACCAGGTAGTCGTCGCCAGCGTGAGTGATCCGGGTCTGGAAGTCCGCGACGTGCTTGCCATTGCGCTCGGAGAAGGCATTGCCGAAACGTGTGCCGGACAGGGCGAGATCGAAGAAGAAACGCTTCTGCTCCTCGCTGGCGTCGAAACCGATGTGGGCGAGGATGACGAAGTGGTTCTGCGGCAACTGGCCGAGTGAACCGTCGGCTGCCGAGATGATCTTGAACACCTCGCCGACGGTGCGGTAACTGGCGCCCAGGCCGCCATAGGCTTGGGGCACGATGATGCTCCAGAGGCCGCTTTGCGAGTAGGCCTCCAGCTCCGCCAGGGGCAGGCGGCGTTCGCGATCACGGGCGGCGGCTTCGCGGCGGAAGTCTTGAGCCAGGGCGTGCGCTGCCTCGATGGCTTCGCGCTCGCTGCCAAGACGGTGGGCTGGGATGCTGGATTGGCGCAGCACAATGGTTTCATCACGCTGCTGCAAATGGTTTTCGCTCATTGATGGGCTCCTTCACAAACGGTAGGCGAGGTTGAGGCTGTAAATGGACCGCGGCGCCCCAAGAGTCGGAGAGTTCAAGTTTGGCGCCGTTGTCCAGGTGCTCGTCGTAGAAGTAGGTGTAATTCAACCCCACGCCGACGAAGGGGCGCACCTTGGCACCCGGCGCGAATCAGCCAGGGGCTCTCGGCAGCGAGTATCGGGGCGCTGAGCCCCAGGAGCAGACCGCCGAGCAGAGCAGGGCGGGACCAGGATGCGGAGAGGCGCATGCATGGCTTCCTTTCGAAGTGTGAGGTCGATGCCGCCTCCGTGCGTTCGGTTGGCGTGGCACAGTCCTCTCATCATCTTTCGTGCCACTCTCTAAGGTGCTGAAATTAAAGGAAATGTCTCTTTTGTAGAGTGTTTCGTGGGAGGCAGGTTTCGTAAGTGCTGCTGCTGCACGAACAGGTCATCAGGCACGGCCTTTGGCCGTAGTGGCGCGCTGAAAAAATACGCCACCCGCGAGCCAGGCTCGGGGTAGGCGTGATTGCAGCGGGCGTGGAGAGGTGTTTTCAGCGCTGCTTGGCGCCACCGCCGATCTGCCAGACATAGGGCGGTTCGCTGCCATTGACGTGCCAGTCACCGATGATGCGTTCCTTGTAGATCACCGGGTTGTGCGAGGCGGCGGTACGGGCGTTGCGCCAGTGGCGGTCGAGTTGCCTGGTGGTGCTGGTGCCGGACGCGCCCAGGGTGTTGAACAGGTCGCTGGTGGCGCGCAGCACCAGTTCCACGGCGGCGACTTGGGCCTGGGCCGACTCCAGCTCGGCGGCGATGTTAGCCTGGCGCTCGGCGGTTTCGTCATTGTCGAAGCGCGCCAGGTAAGCCTGCTGCGCGGCCTCGCTGGCGCGTAGGGTGCCGGCCTCGGCGGCATAGATCAGCCCCGAAGCCCTGCCGATAACCTGCAACACCTGTGGATCCTCACTGACTGCTGCACCATTGCCATGGCTGAACACACGCGAACGTTTGCCGGTTTCCTGGCTGAAGTCGCGCACAGCTGCGCGGCCTGAGCCGACGATGACGGCGAGCAGCACCAGTTGGTAGAAGGCCGTCTGGTACTTGAAACGGGTGGCGAAGTCTAAGATGTTCTGTTCCTCGACCACCGCGTTCTCGAACACCGAGGTGCCACTGCCGGTGGTGCGCTGGCCGAAGCCATCCCAGTCGTCGCTTTGGGTGATGCCGGGCTGCTGGGTACGGATTGCCGCGATCACGTCGGCGCCGGTGTCGTCACGGCGGGCGAACAGGTCGATCCAGTCGGAGAAGAGGCTGCCGGTGCTGTAGTACTTGGTACCGTTGACCACCCACTGGTCACCCTGGCGCGAGACACGGGTGATGACGTCGCCAATTTTTACCGCACCTACCTCTGTCCAGGCGCAGCCCACCAGATCGCCTTCAACGAAGCGTTTGAACCAGACATCCTGCGGTGCGCTGGCATGGGCATTGAGACGATCCTCGACAAAGGCGAAGTGCCCGCGCAGCGCCTGCGGCACGTTGGAGTCGGCTTCGGCCAGTTCGATCAGCAGCTGGAGCAATTGCGGCAGCGAGGCCCCCGCACCGCCGTGCTCGACGGGCACGCGCACGGCGCCGAAGCCGGCTTCCTTGAGCCAGCGAATGGGCTCGAAGGGCAGACTGCGGGTGCGTTCGCGTTCCACGCTGCCTTCGGCGATACGCGCGAAGACCGGGCGGAAGCGGGCGGCAAGGGATGGGTAGTCGGTGCCAGTAGATAGATGTGGCACATGGGCTTGAGCGGTCATCGCGGTTCTCCTCGATTGGTGCGATTACGGACCGTGGGGCCCTCGCAAACTCTGTGCCTTTCCAAAAAAAGCATTTAAATCAGTGGCTTGTATTTTATCGCCGACACTCAGACTGTATCGCTGGCAACAGACTGTTGAACGGTTGTTGCCAGGCGGTCAGCTGGGCTTCCTGGCGTCACTGTTGCCTGGCGGTCATTCATTCAACAGCTTGCTTGCGCAGGTGCAGCAAGGGCTGTTTGATAAATCGATCAACGTATTGATTTAAAAGACTTTTATGGGGTGGCACGGTTGCTGCTCAGGTACTCCCGAACGTAGCCCATACGGGCAGGAGGGATGTACATGAGCGCAAGCGTTATCAAAGTCGTGGTGGTTTCTGGCAGCCTGCGTGCGCCATCACGAACTCATGGGCTGCTGCAGGCCCTGGTGGAAAGGTTGCAGGCAAGGTTGCCGAACCTGGACGTGCAGTGGGTGCGTATCGCTGCGCTGGCCGACGTTTTGTCGGGCTCGCTCGAGCGCGACAGCGCCTCTATCGCGTTGCAACCGCATCTGCAGGCGATCGAGCAGGCTGATCTGCTGCTGGTCGGCAGCCCGGTCTACCGGGCTTCCTACACCGGCCTGTTCAAGCATCTGTTCGACCTGGTCGACCATCAGTCACTCAAGGGTGTGCCGGTCGTGCTGGCCGCCACCGGTGGTAGCGAGCGCCATGCGCTGATGATCGATCACCAGCTACGCCCACTGTTCGCCTTCTTCCAGGCCCACACCCTGCCGTATGGCCTGTACGCCAGCGTCGAGGCCTTCGACCAGCATCGCCTGGTCGAGCCCGCGCAGTTCGAACGCATTGAGCGGGTAGTCGATACCGTCAACACCTTCTTCCAGATCCCGGTCGCCACGGCGGCCTGACTTTCCGTGCTACAGGAGATATCGTCATGAGCCAACCGATCAAATTTGCCTACTGGGTACCCAATGTCAGCGGCGGCCTCGTCGTCAGCAAGATCGAGCAACGTACCCATTGGGACATCGACTACAACCGCAAACTAGCGCAAATCGCCGAACGCTCCGGGTTCGAGTACGCGTTGTCGCAGATCCGCTTCACGGCTGGCTATGGCGCTGACAATCAGCATGAGTCGGTGACGATCAGCCACGCCCTGCTGGCCGCCACCGAGAAGCTCAAGGTGATCGCCGCGATTTTGCCGGGGCCGTGGACGCCGGTACTGGCAGCCAAGCAACTGGCGACCATCGACCAGTTCACCGGTGGTCGTGTCGCCATCAACGTGGTGTCCGGCTGGTTCAAAGGAGAGTTCCGTGCCATCGGCGAGCCCTGGCTGGACCATGACGAGCGCTACCGCCGCTCCGAGGAATTCATCCGTGCCCTCAAGGGTATCTGGACCCAGGACAACTTCAGCTTCCACGGCGACTTCTACCGCTTCCACAACTACAGCCTCAAGCCCAAGCCGCTGCAGCACCCGCATCCGGAAATCTTCCAGGGCGGCAGCTCGCGAGCCGCGCGTGACATGGCTTCACGGGTATCGGACTGGTATTTCACCAACGGCAACACCGTCGAGGGGATCAAGGCTCAGGTCGAAGATATCCGCAACAAGGCGGCCGCCAACGGCCATTCGGTGAAGATCGGGGTGAACGCTTTCATCATTGCCCGCGACACCGAGGAAGAAGCCCGCGCTGTGCTGGCGGAGATCATCGCCAAAGCCGACCCGGAAGCGGTCAACGGCTTCGGCAGCGAAGTGAAGAATGCTGGCTCGGCCAGCCCCGAAGGCGAGGGCAACTGGGCCAAATCCACCTTCGAGGATCTGGTGCAGTACAACGACGGCTTCAAGACCAACCTGATCGGCACGCCACGGCAAATCGCCGAGCGCATCGTCGCGCTCAAGGCAATTGGCGTTGATCTGATCCTCTCCGGCTTCCTGCACTTTCAGGAAGAGGTCGAGTACTTCGGCAAGCATGTACTGCCGCTGGTGCGCGAACTGGAGCAGGCGAAGGCCGCATCATTGGCCTTGGCTTGAGGCGCCGCACCATGCACGAGGAACTCGCGGACAACCTGCCGGCCAGCGCCAGCGCGCAGGTGATGTAGCGCTGCGCCACAAGGCACCTGGGTTTGTCGGCATTCGGCGTGGATGGCTACGCCAGCCTGGTCGCGCAGCCGCTGCAAGGTGACTTGCCGATCCTGGCCCGTGGCGAGCTCCCTGCGTTCAGCTTCCATCGCCTGGAAGCCGGGCAGGCCCAGCAGCATTGGCTCTTGCACGCGCAACTGCTCGATGAAGGGACGCGCCTGATCGAACAGGAACGCCTGAGTTCGGTCGAGGAAGCCCTTGCGGCGCGTAGCTTCGCCGCCAGCGGACAGGCACGCTACCTGTTGGCGCCCTGGCTGCTGGCCGGGTTTCGCCTGAATTTCCCGGAAAGCCTGGCGCCCCGTGACAACGACCGCCCCGAGCTGGGCCCAACCCTGGTGCTCGGTACCCACGACAGCTACGGCCGGCTGTTTGGAGTGGCGCAGCAGCGCCTGCACCCATCCACCGCCTGGCTGCAGGCCCAGGTTCAGCCTGCGTGAGTGCTGCCCATGTCGAATCTTCCATTGCTCGAGCTGGAAGGCATCAACCTGTCGTTCCAGGGCGTCAAGGCCATCACCGATATCGGTTTCAGCGTCGCCGAAGGGGAGATCTGCGCGCTGATCGGCCCCAATGGTGCCGGCAAGAGTTCGCTGTTGAACATCATCAATGGTGTCTACCAGGCGCAGCAGGGGCGCATTCGTTTCGCTGGCCAGGAGCGGCGGGCGATGCAGCCGCACGGGGCGGCCCTTGGCGGCATCGCGCGTACCTTTCAGAACATCGCGCTGTTCAAGGGCATGAGCGTGCTCGACAACGTGCTCACCGGGCGCAACCTGAAGCGTCGCAGCTCTTGGCTGGAACAGGCGTTGCGTTTCGGCCGCGCACCCGCCGAAGACGACCGCCAGCGTGCCGCCGCCGAGCGGGTGATTGAGTTCCAGCGTATTCAGCCGTGGCGCGACGAGGTCGTCGGTACCTTGCCCTACGGCCTGCAGAAGCGTGTCGAGCTGGCCCGCGCGCTGGCCGCCGAGCCACGCCTGTTGCTGCTCGACGAGCCGATGGCCGGCATGAATGCACAGGAGAAGCGTGAGATGAGCCGCTTCATCGTCGAGATCAATCGCGAGTTCGGCACCACTGTGGTGTTGATCGAGCACGACATCGGCGTGGTCATGGATATTTCCCACCACGTGGTGGTGCTCGATTATGGGCGCAAGATCGGCGACGGCACGCCCGATCAGGTTCGCCGTGACCCCGCCGTGATCGCCGCCTACCTGGGCGTGCGCCCAGTCGCGGCCTAGCCCGAGTACAGGAGCGTTCCATGGAGTTCTTTCTCGAAGTGTTGATGGGGGGGGCTGCTGGCCGGGGTGATGTATTCCCTGGCGGCCACCGGCCTCGTCGCGCTCGACGGCGGTTTCGGCGAACTCCGTCGCTAGGCGGCGGGCGGTTTGCTGCCACCGGTGGCGGCGAGCAGCACTGGGGTGTCGATCAGTGCGTCCTGGCCGATCAGGTCGAACAGGTGCTTGAACAGCCCCGGGTAGGTGCCGCGATAGACCGGCGCGGCGACGATCAACAGGTCGGCGGATTCGATCTGGTGCAGCTCGTGTTCGACGGTTAGGGCTGTTGGTGTAGGCTCAGTCCTTTGAGCAAGCCCTGTACCAAGAGCGAAGCCGCCGTCTGAACTTGAGCTAGGCTCTGTCTGAAATCCCAAGAAACTGAAATGTGGCCTCGGAACAGCCTGGGTTCTGTACAGTCGCCGGCCATCTACGGAAAGGAATTCTGTGATGGCAAAGCGTTATGAACTCTCGGATGAAGCATGGGCAGTGGTCGCCGACCTCTTTACGGAGGCCCACGTCAGGGGCAGGCCCCGCAGCAGTGATCGCTTGATGCTCGATGGTGTGCTCTGGGTGCTCTGCTCAGGAGCAGCCTGGCGAGATATGCCCGAGCGCTTCGGATCTTGGGCGACGGTCTATCACCGCTTCCGACTCTGGCGAAACCGCGGAACATTCGATCAGATGCTCAGACGATTGCACCTCAGACTCAATGACAAAGGCTTGATCGATCCCCACACCTGGATGATTGATTCGAGCGCTGTTCGAGCAACCCGTGCTTCATCTGGGGCGCGGAAAAAAGGGGGGCTGACGAGCCTGCCGATCACGCTCTAGGCCGCAGTCGCGGCGGCCTGACAACCAAAATCCATATGCTCTGCGACGCCAACGGGATACCGTTGCGCTTCCTTCTCTCTGGCGGCCAAGCCAGCGACATCAGCTATGCCCAGCCGTTGCTTGATGATGTCAGCATCCCGACAAATCAGCGTGGTCGTCCACGCAAACGATGCAAATGGTTGCTGGCTGACAAAGGCTACGACGCCGAGGTCTTGCGCCGTTACTGCGATCGATATCGGATGCAGCCGGTCATTCCACTACGCTCAATGAAACGCAAGCCCAAACCCGGCTTGCCGAGACTGTTTGATCGCCCCAAATATTGACAGCGCAACATCATCGAACGCATGTTCGGCTGGCTAAAAGAGAACCGCCGAATCGTCACGCGCTTCGACAAGCTCGCAAAAAGTTTTGCCGCAATGGTCTCGCTGGCTTGCGTCATGCGGTGTATGCGACGGCTTTTTTCAGACAGAGCCTAAGGGTCAGATGCTCGTACCCATCGGATTTGAAAATGACGAATCATGAATAGATCATTTTCGCCCCGTAGTGGATAGACGCAGGGCGGAAACGTAAGAGTTGTCCGTGACTCCTATATCTTCGAAAATATTGTGCTTTGCCACAATCCATACGGCCCGGGGGCGCCTTCTCCGGGTCGCAATGAGTTGGATGCAGCAAGACCTTCATCAGAGGACTCAGGTGCTGGCTACACCCTGCCTTACTCACGAAATTGAATTGGCTCTTCCTGATAAGGCAGTTGTTGCGATCATGGCAAGAAAAAGTGCACGTAGAGGTTGTACTTTCCCGACAACTACTCTGCTGCTGTATGTTCGGAATTTTTTCGAAGCCGATCGAGGTAGTCCGCCCAATGCTGCGCTGCTTCTCGTCGCTGCGGCAGCAACTGCGCGCGCGCATACACTGCGCCCAGAGCGCCTGGCATACGGTGAGACAGCGACAACTCGAGCACAATCGGATCGATGCCCAAATGCTCGTGAGCGATAGTGCGGTAGGTGGCGCGCAAACCGTGCGCAGTGATGCGGTGTTCCGGCCAGATCCGCTGGTAGGCCATGGCCAGGGATGTGGCGTCAATTGGGTAGCCTGGGTAGACCGGCGATACAAAGACCCAGCCATTGCCCACTTCATCCACCACCCGCCGTTCATGTAGTTCACGCAGCAGCACAAGGGCTTGCTCCGGCAGTGGCACGATGTGTTTGCTCTTATCCAGATGGCGTGTTTTCCCTACTACATAGCGCCAGTCGGCGCTGACCAGATCGATGTCTTCCCAACGCATTTTCACCAGCTCGCCGGGGCGAACCGGCAGCATGACCAGCAAGCGCATCGCAGTGCTCACGCTGCTCGGGTCGAGCTGCTCCAGTCGAAGCAGAAGGTGACCCAAATCGGCTGGTCGTTCGATCGCTGGATTACTGGTCACCACATGGCGAACCTTGAGCTCTTCGGTGTTGCTCAGGGCCACGTTACGCTCCACCCAGCCACGCCCCTCAGCGAAACCGAGCACGGCACGGATGATGGTACGCACGCGCTTGGCCATGGCCAGTGTGCGTGCTCGGCGCAGGGTAGCGATGATCTCGATGATGTGGTCCAGTTTGATCTCGCTGACGGGAATGTTGCCGATCGTGGGCAGGATGTGATTGTTCAAAGCGCCGCGAAAGCCCGCGAGGGATTTGCTCACGAGGTCGTGCGACTTGAAGGCCAGCCACTGTTCGGCGACGTAACTGAATGTGCGTTCCTCATTGAGTAGCTGATCGGCGATTTTCTTGCGTTTGGCCTTCAGCGGGGCGACGTGATGAGCTACGTTCTAGCGCGCGGCTCGGGCCAAGTCGCGGGCGTCTTTCAAGCCAATGTCGGGATAACGGCCGATCGCATACACGTTCTCCTTGCCGTTCAGGCGCTACCTCATCCGCCAGTATTTTGCGGCAGGCTTGTTCGACTTCTGTGAGGCCTGAACATGCAGGTAAAGACCGGGTACCTCGCCGTCGACGTACTTGCCGGGTTCAGCAATGGCACGCAAGAAGGCATCGCTGAGTTTACGCCGCAATGCAGGCTTGGGGAGGGATGTCGTCATGTGCGGGTACTTTTATCGAAATGGAAAAAGTACCCAAAAATATACCCGCAAGCGCATTGGAAATGAGCGGAATAGGACGGACGACTTTGGACGAAGTATCAGCCTAATGCACTGATTCTATTGGTATTTATGGAACTTGATGGAAGTGAGTCACAAGCTATCGGGATCCCCAAAAAACATCTGTATCCGCGACCGCAACCACCGCTCTGCCGGGTCGTTGTCCTGCGCCCCGCGCCAGGCCATGTGCAGTTCGAAGGTACGCACATCCAATGGCAGGTCTTCGGCGCGCAGGCCGCCGGCGGCGGTGAGGGTTTCTGCTGCATAGTCCGGTACCGTGGCGATGATGTCGGTGCCGGCGAGCAGGGTGCCGAGGCCGTTGAACTGCGGTACGGCCAGCACCACATGGCGCTTGCGACCGATTTCCTCGAGGGTTTCGTCGATGAAGCCGGACAGGTCGCCGGCGAACGAGACCAGCGCATGCGGACGGGCGCAGAAATCGTCGAGGGTGATATTGCCCGGTACGCTGTCGGCGCGCAGCAGTTTCGGCTTGCTGCGCCGCAGTACCTTGCGCTTGGCGTTGGCCGGAAGGTCAGCGGTATAGCTCACACCCACCGAAATCTCCCCGGAGGCGAGCAGGGTCGGCATCAGCAAATAGTTGACCCGCCGTACCACCAGGACGATGCCCGGTGCTTCGGCGCGGATGCGCTTGAGCAACTGCGGCAGCAAGGCGAACTCGGCGTCGTCCGACAGACCGATGCGAAATACCGAGGTGCTGGTGGCTGGGTCGAAGTCAGCGGCGCGGCTGACTGCGGTAGAGATCGAATCCAGGGCCGGGGAGAGCAGGGCGAAGATCTCGTGGGCGCGAGCCGAGGGCTCCATGCTTCGCCCGGTACGAACGAACAGTGGGTCGTCGAACAGGTTGCGCAGGCGTGACAGTGCCGCACTGATCGCCGGCTGGCCGAGAAACAGTTTTTCGGCTGCACGGGTTACGCTGCGCTCATGCATGAGCGTCTCGAACACGATCAGCAGGTTGAGGTCTACGCGGCGCAGGTCGTTACGATTCATCGGTGCGTTTCGCCTTGCTCAGGTGGGTCGGGGTGAATATTAAGGCCAAAGGCTGTTACCCTGCACGGGTTTACGGGGGCCAATGCAGCGATTTGCCCGTAGCCCAATCAATGACAGGCATGTCGACTATTAACGGCCACTGATGGTCTAACGTGCAAAGCCCGGATAAAGTCCGTGGTAATACGAGGTTCACAAAGGCGAGGTATGCGATGTCCCGCATGATCCGTTTCCACAAGTTCGGCCCGGCCGACGTGCTCCGTTGCGAGGAGCAGGCCGAACCGTCTCCCGCAGCGGGCGAAGTGCAGGTGCGCGTCGAGGCCATCGGCCTGAGCTGGTATGACGTGCTCTGGCGCCAGAACCTGGCACCATCGCAGGCACGCCTGCCGGCAGGGATCGGCCATGAAATGGCCGGGGTGGTCACGCAGGTCGGGGAGGGTGTCGACGATATCGTCGTGGGCGACCGTGTCGCCAGTTTCCCGGCGACCAGCCCCAATGAGCATCCGGTCTATGGTGATGTGATCGTGCTCCCTCGCACGGCCATTACCCGTTATCCCGACCACCTCACTCCGGTCGAGGCCAGTGTGCATTACACACCGCTGCTGATCGCCTACTTCGCCTACGTCGACCTGGCGCGGGCCAAGGCGGGACAGACGGCACTGGTCACCGATGCCAGCCATTGCGCAGGCCCTGCCTTCGTGCAGTTGGGCAAGGCCTTGGGCTTGAAGGTGTTCGCCGCCACCAAGGAGCCGGAGCAGCGTGAGTACCTGCTGAGCCTGGGGGCTGACAAGGTGATCGTCACCGAGGAGCAGGACCTGCTGATGCAGATCGGCAAATATACCGATGGCCGCGGCGTGGACATGGTCCTGGATGGCATGGGTGGGCCGCAGATGTCGCTCCTCGGCGATGTCCTTGCGCCTCGCGGCAGCCTGGTGCTGTATGGCCTGCAGGGGGGCAACCAGACGCCATTCCCGGCGTGTGCTGCGTTCCAGAAGAACATCCAGTTCTACGTTCACTGTATTGGCAACTTCACCGGCAAGCCGGAGTTGGGTATTGCCCAGGACCAGGTCGCCCTGCAGCGGGCGTTGCGAGACATTAACCAGTTCACCGCCGACAAGCTGCTGACGCCGCAGATCATCAAGGTCTACCCGTTCGAGCAGGTTGTCGAGGCTCATCGCCTGATGGATGAATGCCCCTGTGGCGGGCGGATCGTGCTGGACATGGGAACTGCGTGATTGCAGCACATCGAGTTGCATGAAAAACCGGGCCTAGGCCCGGTTTTTTTCTGATATTTCCTACAAAAATTTAATTAAGGTCCGACGCAATTAAGGCTGTCGCGTTAATGCTGTTTGCTTGTCATTTCTGATCAGGATTCCATACTCGGGTTTTCTTTTGTTGTATGTAGATCAATACCGCTCTCCTGAATGGTTTTTTTACCTGGATCTGTATCTTTTATTCAGTCGACAACCCTCGATAATGGCTCTGTGATACTTGACGTGGCTCGGCTGAATGAAGCGTGTTGGCGCTGCTGATGCGGCCCAGGGCGCCTGCAGGGGCATTGCAAATGCCTCTGCATTGAGTGAGTGCCGGCCTACTGTTGCCTGGAAATTTCCTAATAACTTGTGGGAAATATCTTGGAAGTGAATCGCGACCTGTTTCTCACGTCGGTGAATGCCGGCTTTCTTTGCGCTCAAGGAATGGAGTGGACCATATGAGCAATATCCATGAGCAGGCCATGCACTACATATATCAGCAAGTACTGGATCGTCTGCTGGAACATATGTCCCAGGCGCAACGGGCCTGCGTTCAATTGCTGATTCAGCGCCTGCTGGTGGCGGCAGGTGGCGTGGAGTACATCGGGGACTTTCGTGTGTTGGTGATACACGGGCATGACCGATGCAACACTCGCCTGCTGGCGTTTCTGCGTGCTGCGCAACTGAGCATCGCGCTACGCGCGCCCCACACGTTTCGCCTGCAAGTGGTGGTCGCTTGCCAGCCCGCACCGGGAGCAGAGGTGCTTGGCGGTCTGGAGAGCACCTTCAGTGCGCTGTTCCTGCAGGATGACCCCCGTGTGGAGTTACTGCTGGCTGGCGGCCAACAACTGCAGCCTTTCAGCCGCCACGCCGCGTCGGCTGCCAGCACATCGTACGAGCGCGAAGCGCTGCTGATGTTCGGTCACCTTTCTGCTGGGCGAGCAGAATCCTTGCTAGGCAGTCGTCTGCACCTTGAACTGGCCGAAACGCTGCGCCGCATCCTGTCCCAAGGGGCGATGCCCAGCGCGTTGGTCACGGCGATCCCTGTGCGGCAGCGGCGACGTTACCTGGCCTGGAGTCGTGCCGTCATGCGTCTGACCGGCGAGCGCGGAAGCCATGCCATACACCAGTGCGCCGCAGTGTTGTGCGAAACGCTGGGGCGCCTGCGAGCACTGGCTGCCAGGCCTACGGAGCACGTCGAGGCGAGAGCCCCGTCATGCCAGGGCCAGACGCCCCTGCGGGTGATCGCGGTCGATGACCTGATCAATGACTCCCGAGGGGAGGACGCGCTGTTTCACATGCTGGGTATCGAGATGCCTGCGTCAGCGCGCGAAGAGCCGCTGGCTGCGTTTTTCGACCCTGCGTACCTGACTCACCTGCAGCGACTGCGCGATCAATGTCTGCTGGGCAGGCGCGACGCCGTCCGGTCGGGGAAGGGCACGGGCAGGCATCTGTTTCAGGAGGCCTATGCTATCGACGACAGCCAGCTGATGTGCCTGTTGTACGCCCCGTTCGCCGAGCAGGGCCGTGGCTTGTTGGCGTTCCTGCAGCGCTGCCATCCGGCGATGCGCGTTGCACTTCCCTATCTGCACCGTGCCCTGCAGGGGCAGCCGTGTCCGGAAGCGGTCGTCCATTGGCTGATCAGTACCAGTGGATTGAGCCTGGCGCAGTTGCGCGTCATCTATTCGGGGGGGCTGCCGCATACGGCATCCCGGCTGGTCGCGAAGCTGACACGGCGTGACGTTCGGCTGCGGCTGCTGGCGCACCCCTTGCCTTGTGCCGAAGCGATGGCGAAGGTCGCCAGTTGATGGGGCGTTCCGTGCGGCGCGAGTTCGCCTATCAGACGGTCTATCGCTACCTCGAAACGCTGATCAGCCATGCCCGCGAGGGAGGGGATCCGCGCTTGCCGTCGCTGCGCGACCTGGCCCGGCGCATGCGGGTTTCCCTGGCCACGGTGCAGTATGCCTACAGCCTGTTGGAGCGCGAGGGGCGGGTACATTCGGTGCCCAAGTCCGGATATTTTGCGCAGGTGCCGGTCAATGAGCCCGCCAGTGCGCCGAGGGCGAGCACCGGCCAGTGCGCACCGTTCATTCTCCCGCCATTCTCATGTGGGGCGCTCGAGCCGCTGTTGCTGGCGCATGAGCGGCGTCTGGCGCGACAGTCTGCGCTGACGCAGACCGGCAGCGCGCTGCTGCGCAATGCGCTGGCCGCCCGCCATACCCGTTCTTCCAGGCAGTTCTGGCGAGCTGAGGACGTGCATCTGGCGACGGATGTCCAGGCGTTACTGCAGACATTGCTGCTTGCGCTGGACTTGCAAGGAGGCACGGTACTGGTGGCGACGCCCTGTTGCTGGCAACAGTTGCAGGTCTTGCAACAGCTGGGGATGCGCGTTGTCGAGTGGCCGCTCGATACCCAGGGTGGTTTGGACCTGGATACCTTGGCACAGCTGTTCAAGCGCGAGACCGTACGCCTGCTGTTGATGCCGTCATGCCTGGCGACCCCTCCGGGACGCCTGGTGTCGCTGGATGAGCAGCGTGAAGTTGCGCGTCTGCTGGCGGGATATCCGACGTGGCTGCTGGAAAACGACCTGGACAGCGACCAGTGTTTCGTTGCGCCACCTGCGACGCGCCTGCGCGACTGGGTCGATCCGCACTGGCTGCTGGTGTTGGGTTCGCTGGAAGGCATGATCGGCGCCGAAGCGCCCTACGCCTATGTACTGAGTCGGCACCCGGCAGTGTGCGAGGCTTTTGTGCGACGCAGTTTCGTGCTACCCCCGCGGCGTCAACAGGCGGTGGCCTGTCTGCTGAGCCGAGGCGATGTGGACAGTCATCTGCAGCAGATGCGCGACCGTCTGCAAATGCGCATGGCGATTCTATGCCATGCCGTCGAGCAGCATCTGGGCAGTCTGTTGGCGTTCAGCGAACCTGAAGGCGGACGTGTCCTGTGGTGTCGCCTGGGCTTGGCAGTGGATGTGCGTCAGTTGGTGGAAGCCCTGAACACTTCGGCGCTGCTGGCGGCACCTGGAAATCTGTTCAGCCTGCGAGACGGCTATGACCACCACCTGCTGCTGGCCTGGCAGGGGGACGATGCCGGCGAACTGGAGCAGGCACTCGAAGCGCTCGGAAAAAGGCTGCAGTGCTTGCGTAGCAACGCACAAGACAGGTCGAACTGACCGTCGATCCGGCGCGCTTGCCAGGTTGCCTCGTCTGTATGTATAACCAGTATTCATGTTTGCCTGCGACGCCATGCCGTGATTGCCCATTCCGTCGAAGATCCGTTCTATTACCTGCACAACTTCCGCCAGGTGCTGAGGTGGGTCGAACACCGATACGCCGATATCCTTGACCCGCACGAACAAGACTTTCTCCGAGTCTTCAGCGGGCTGGCCCAGCCGACGCAGGCACTGTTGGTGCGCATGGTCATGCGCAAGGGCGAGCTGTTTCGCGGCGACCGGCTTGAATATGCCGAGATCGGCGACACGGGCGCAGCTTTGCAGCCTTTGCTCACGCTGGGCTGGGTCTGCGCGAGGCCGATACTGGGCCTAGAGCAGTTGTTCGCCTTGTTGCGCCGGGACGAACTGCTTACCTGCTTTGCCGATCAACTGGCCCATCCTCGCGTGACCAAGACCCAGTTGCTGGCTGCGCTGCGGCCATTGGATCTGCCAGACAGACCACTGTCTGCCTGGTTCGAGCAGGCGCCGGTGCAGATCCTGCAGTGGCGCTTGCAACCCCTGTGCGACCGCCTGCGCCTGTTGTTCTTTGGCAATCTTTATCAGGATTGGTCTGAGTTCGTGCTGGCCGATCTGGGCGTGCTGCGCTATGAGCAGGTGAGCTTCAGTGCGGATTCGCGCGCCTTGCGCCAGCGCGAGGAGGTCGATCTGGCGATGGCCTTGCATGCTTGCGCCGAGCGGCTGGAGCAGGGAGAGGCGCCAAGTACGTTGCTGCAGGCGTTGGAGCGGGCCAACAGCAGCAATCCCTGGTTGGCCAGGCGTCGCGCACGTCTGCTGTTTGCAATTGGCCAGCGCTGCGAGCGGCTTGGGCAATGGGATCTGGCCCTGAGTGTCTACGATGGGCTCGACCACCCCGAGGCGCGCATTCGCCAGGTGCGTGTGCTCGAGCGCAGCGAGCAGTGGCAAAGGGCGCAGGCACTGGCGTCACACATGGCCCAGACCACGGCCAATCCCCTCGAGGCCCAGGCGTTGGCGCGTATGCTGCCGCGCCTTGCACGCAAACTCGGAGGGCCGCCTCGACGCCGCGCGTCTGCTGCCGTGCAGACACTCATCGAACTGGCGTTGCCCGTGGAAATGTCCGCAGTGGGCGTGGAGGAAGCGGTGCGCCTGCACCTGGCGCACGCCGACGGCGAGGTCCATTACGTCGAGAACACCTTGTTCAACAGCCTGTTCGGCCTCTTGTGCTGGGAGGCGATTTTCGCGCCGCTGCCCGGCGCGTTCTTTCACCCTTACCAGGCGGCGCCCCAGGATCTGCACGACAGTGATTTCTCGGTGCGCCGCGCCGCCTTGTTCGAGGCCTGCCTGGGGCGGCTCGACGATGGCAGCTACCGACAGGCGATACGCACCTGTTTTGCCAACAAGCATGGGCTGCAGTCACCGTTCGTGTTCTGGCAGGTACTGAACGAGGCGCTGCTCGAGCAGGCCCTGGCCTGCATTCCTGCCGAGCATCTGAAGCAGTGTTTCCGGCGCCTGCTGCAGGATATTCGCAACAACCGCGCAGGTATGCCCGACCTCATCCAGTTCTGGCCGGGGCAGGGGCGTTACCGCATGATCGAGGTCAAGGGGCCGGGTGACCGCCTGCAGGATAACCAGTTGCGCTGGCTGGACTTCTGCCGTGAGCACGGCATGCCGGTCGCGGTATGCCATGTGCGCTGGTGCGAGGCCGCGTCGTGAGTCTGAGTGTGGCGGTACGTGCGCTGTGTGAGTTTGCCGCCAAGGTCGGCGACCTGGACTTGCGCTTCACGCCGTCGCCCACCGCCCAACAGGGCATCGACGGCCATCGACGGGTTGTTGCGCGGCGCGGTTCTGGCTACGAGGCGGAGGTATCGCTGGAGGGCGAGTACCAGGGATTGCGGGTGCGGGGGCGAGCCGACGGCTACGACCCGGTGCGCAACCGGGTGGAGGAGATCAAGACTCACCGCGGCAATCTCGACCGCCAGCCGGACAATCATCGGCAATTGCACTGGGCGCAGGCCCGCGTCTATGCCTGGCTGTTGTGCCAGTCGCGTGGGCTGGAGCGGATCGAGGTCACGCTGGTGTACCTGGACGTCGACAGCGACCGACAGACCTTGTTCAGCGAGCCGCAGCATGCCGCGCAACTGCAGCACTTCTTCGAGACCTTGTGCCAGCGCTTTCTTGGCTGGGCGCACGCCCAGGCCGCACGCCTGCGCCTGCGGGACAGCGATCTGCAGGGGCTGGCGTTTCCGTACCCACAGTTCCGCCAGGGCCAGCGCCAACTGGCAGAAACCCTGTACAAGGCCGTGGCCACCGGGCGCTGCCTGATGGCCCAGGCCAGTACCGGTATTGGCAAAACGCTCGGCACGCTGTTTCCGCTGCTCAAGGCCATGGCCCCGCAGCAACTGGACAAGCTGCTCTTCCTCACCGCCAAGACACCAGGCCGGGCACTGGCGCTCGACGCACTGCGCCAGATCACCGACACCACCCCGCAGCCCAGCCTGCGTGCGCTGGAGTTGATTGCCCGGGACAAAGCCTGCGAGTACCCGGGCAGTGCCTGTCATGGTGAGTCCTGTCCGCTGGCCAAGGGTTTCTACGATCGGCTGCCAGCGGCTCGCGAAGCAGCGTCGCAGGTGGTGTTGCTCGACCGTGCGGGGTTGCGCGAGGTCGCGCTGGCACACCAGGTCTGCCCGTATTACCTGGGGCAGGAGATGGCGCGCTGGGTCGATCTGGTGGTTGCCGACTACAACTATTATTTCGACGCCCATGCGCTGCTGTTCGGCCTGACCCAACTCAACCAGTGGCGGGTGGCCGTGCTGGTGGACGAGGCGCATAACCTGGTGGAGCGCGGCCGCGCCATGTACAGCGCAAGCCTCGACCAAGGGCAACTGCTGGCCTTGCGCAAGGCCAAGCCGGCGGGCTTGAGCAGCGCTCTGGAGCGTCTCAATCGCCAGTGGAATGCGTTGTACAAGTCCCAGCGGGCACCGTACCAGGCGAGCGACCAATTGCCCGAGGCATTCCTGCGGGCGTTGCAACAGTGCATTGGCCTGATTCAGGAGGCCATGGAGCAGGCGCCTGCGCACGTCGAACCGCAGGTCCTGCAGTTCTATTTCCATGCCCTGCAGTTCAGCCGTGTGGCCGAGCTGTTCGATGAGCATTTCCTGTTCGATGTCAGCCTGCGTAACGGCCCGCGAAACCGTCGTCTGGCAACCCTGACGCTGCGTAATGTGGTGCCCGCGCGCCTGCTTGGCCCGCGAATGGCTGCGGCGCGCAGCGTCACCCTGTTTTCGGCGACGCTAGGGCCTCGGCGCTTCTATTCCGACTTGCTGGGTATGCCGGCAGACACTGCCTGGCTGGACGTGGCCGCGCCATTTCGCGCCGAGCAGTTGCAGGTGCGGATCGTCAGTGAGGTTTCGACCCGCTTTCAGCAGCGCAGTGCGTCCCTGGCGCCGATCGTCGGGCTGATTGGCGAGCAGTACCAGCGTCAGCCGGGCAACTACCTGGCGTTCTTCAGCAGCTTTGAATACCTGGAGCAGGTGATGGCCCTGTTCGCCGAACGGCACCCCGAGGTGCCGCACTGGCGGCAGGCGCCGGGCATGGACGAGGCCGCACGCGAGGGATTTCTGGCGCGTTTCGTGGCGGATGGGCGAGGGATAGGTTTCGCTGTACTGGGCGGGGCCTTCGCGGAAGGGGTGGACCTGCCGGGCACCCGGCTGATAGGTGCCTTTGTCGCCACCCTCGGCTTGCCCCAGGTCAATCCGGTCAACGAACAGTTCAAGCAGCGTTTGGCCCAGCAGTTTGGCAGCGGTTTTGACTACGCGTACCTGTACCCTGGCGTGCGCAAGGTGATCCAGGCGGCTGGTCGGGTCATTCGGGGCGACCAGGATCGTGGCATGCTTTTTCTGATCGATGAGCGCTTCAGTGAGCCGCGGGTGCAACAGATGTTTCCTGGCTGGTGGCATACCGCCGCCAACTGATCCGGCCCCATCGCGCGCCGTTGCAACTCCCAGTACACTGCGCGTTCCAACACCTACATCCGTTGAACTCGAGGTTCTGCATGACGCTCAGCCCTTTGGCAGGCAAGCCGGCTCCGGCCAGCGTGCTGGTCGATATTCCCCGCCTGTTGACCGCCTACTACACCGGTCGCCCGGACGCTGCGGTCGCTTCGCAGCGCGTGGCCTTCGGCACTTCCGGACACCGAGGCACCTCGTTCGAGTTGAGCTTTAACGAGCATCATGTGCTGGCGATCACCCAGGCGATCTGCCTGTACCGCCAGGAGCAGGGTATCGATGGCCCGCTGTTCATCGGTGCTGACACCCATGCCTTGTCGGCGCCGGCCACCGCCAGCGCGCTGGAGGTCCTGGCGGCCAATGGCGTGCAGGTGCGCTTGTCCAAGGACGACGAGTACACCCCGACCCCGGCGGTGTCCCATGCGATCCTGTGCTACAACCGCGGTCGTCAACAGGGCCTGGCCGACGGCATCGTCATCACCCCCTCGCACAACCCGCCCCAGAGCGGTGGTTTCAAATACAACCCGCCCAATGGCGGCCCGGCTGACAGCGATGTGACCAAGTGGGTCGAAGCCAAGGCCAACGAACTGCTGGCTGCAGGTCTTGCGGGTGTCAAGCGCATTGACTACGCCCAGGCTCTGCAGGCTGCCACTACCCAGCGTCACGACTACGTGAGCAGCTACGTGGCAGACCTGGAAAACGTCATCGATTTCGAGGTCATCCGTAAAGCCAACCTGCGCCTGGGTGTCGATCCGCTGGGTGGCGCGGGCGTGCGCTATTGGTCGGCGATTGCCGAGCGATACCAGTTGAACCTTGAAGTGGTCAACACCGAGGTCGACCCGACCTTCCGCTTCATGAGCGTCGACTGGGACGGGCAGATTCGCATGGACCCTTCGTCGCCATACGCCATGCAAGGGCTGATCGGCCTGCGCGAGCGTTTCGACGTGGCCTTTGCCTGCGACCCGGACCATGATCGCCACGGTATCGTCACCAGTGACGGCCTGCTGCAGCCGAACAACTACCTTGCCGTGGCCATCGACTACCTGTTCCGCCACCGCCCGCATTGGCGCAGCGACGCCGCGGTCGGCAAGACCGTGGTCAGCAGTGGCATGATCGACCGGGTTACCGAGCGGTTGGGGCGCAAGCTCCATGAAGTGCCGGTGGGCTTCAAGTTTTTCGCCCAGGGCCTGTTCGAAGGTTCGCTTGGTTTTGGTGGAGAGGAGAGTGCGGGCGCTTCGTTCCTGCGTCTGGACGGCAGCGTCTGGGCGACCGACAAGGACGGCCTGATTCCCGCATTGCTGGCGGCCGAGATGACTGCACGCACGGGGCGCAATCCGAGCCAGGCCTATGCCGACCTCACCGCAGCGCTGGGCAAGCCGTACGCCACCCGGGTCGAGGCCAAGGCCGATGCGCGGCAGAAAGCGCTGCTGAGCAAGCTGGCGCCTGAGCAGGTGAAGTCCACCGAGCTTGCCGGCGAGCCGATCCAGCAGATCCTCAGCCATGCGCCAGGCAACGGTCAGGCCATCGGCGGCCTGAAGGTGATGACCGCCAATGGCTGGTTTGCCGCGCGTCCATCGGGTACCGAGGACATCTACAAGATCTACGCCGAGAGCTTCGTTGACGAGGCGCACCTGCAGCGCCTGGTGCAGGAAGCCCAGGCACTGGTGGATGCGGCGATCAGCTGATTGTCTTGCGATCACCGGCAACGCCGGTGTCGTAAACCTAGGCTCTGTATGAAAAACCTTGATACTCGGTGATGCTGCGTTGAAAACAGCCTCGGAATGCTCATTTACAACCCGTAAAGTCGAGCGCGACCCCGGCCGTTCCTCGGCTGTTTTCGCCTTGCCTGACCTTCGTCTCAAGGCTTTTCATACAGACCCAAGTCGTACGATTCGCGAGCTAGCCCGCGAAAAGTACGACTTGGCCATCTGGCTCAGGCCACATCCACCAGCACGATCTCGCTGTCCTCGAGCGCCGTGACGCGCAGCACCTCTTCGCCTTCCACGGCAATCCCGTCCCGGGCTTTGGCGCGCACGCCATTGGCCTCGACCACGCCTTTGGCCGGAACCAGATACCCGCGTCGTCCGGCATCGAAACGGTACTCGGCGCTCTCGCCGGCACGCAGGGTCGCGGCCACCAGCCGTGCATCGGCACGGATGCGCAGAGCATCCTGATCCTCGACACGACCGCTGGCCAGCGTCACGAAGCCTTCGCCTCGCTCACCTTTGGGGAACGGCCGAGTCCCCCAGGACGGTGCGTCTCCGACCTTGTCCGGCACAATCCAGATCTGGAAGATGCGCGTGTCGACCTTCTCCAGGTTGTACTCGCTGTGCACGATGCCAGTACCCGCACTCATCACCTGTACGTCACCGACTTCGGTGCGGCCTTTGTTACCCAGGTTGTCCTGGTGGCTGATTGCACCTTCGCGTACGTAAGTGATGATTTCCATGTCCCGGTGCGGATGCGGCGGGAAGCCACTGCCTGCGGCGATCAGGTCGTCGTTCCATACGCGAAGGTTGCCCCAGTGCATACGCTCGGTGTCGTAGTACTCGGCAAAGGAAAAGTGATGATGGGCATCCAGCCAGCCGTGGTTGGCATGGCCGAGGCTTTCAAAGGGGCGCAGTTGCAGCATGATCAGGGTCCTCGGTAAGTGGGAATGGGGCCATGATGCGCCTTTCAAGTATCGAAAATAAGCGTAAATATCGACTTGTTTTTATCTGATAAATTGATGGTTTTGGTTGTGGTGCTTTCTGCGTTTCATCGCCTAATCCTATGATCTGCAAGCATTAGCTGGCACTTTTCAGCGGTTCGGTGGAACATGTTCCGCTGATTCGACTAGCAATGGAGTGACCGTGTCTTTCGAGCAGCCCCCGGCGCCACTGGACCTGACCCCACCCGCGCAATTGCCTTGGTTGCGCCGCTTCGCCGCTCGCCTGCTCGGGCGTGGATTGAGCCGTCTGCAGGCCCAGCACCGTGACTCATGGTTCCTCGGCCATGCCACTGGCCAGCGCAGCGGGCACGCCGATGGCTTGCGTGACGGCTATGAACGTGGCCGCGCCGAAGGGTACGAGGCGGGGCGCCAGGTCCTGGTGATCCGCGACAGCCGCCCGGACGGCGCTGCGGTGCCCGGCGAGGACGACAAGCTGTTCGACGACTGGCGCCTGCCGCTGACAGCAGAGCTGAAGAAACGCTTCAAGGCCGATGTCGGCCAGCGCCTGCCTGCCGACGCCCAACCCAGTGCCGCGCAATGGAAGCTGATCTTCAGCGATACGCCGTCTACCTGCGTGGTGGCGGGGGCCGGCGCCGGCAAGTCCACTTCGCTGGTGCTGCGTATCCTGCTGCTGCGCCACTATCTGGGCTTCGAGTTGGACGCCATGACCGTGGTCACCTTCACTCGTGAGTCGCGCAAGGACTTCATAAAACGGCTGGTGCAGGTCTTCGCCCTCTGGCAGATCGACCTGACGCCGGCCCGTGCCCGTGACCTGGTGCGCACCTTCCATTCGCGCATCCTGCCCCTGGTGCGCAGCTTGCCGGGGTTCTCTCAACTGCGCGCATTCGAGACCCTGGGCAACGATGTACCTGCCGGCAGCGAAGCCGAGAGCGAAGGTAACCCTTTCGATCTGCGCCTGAACGATGCCCAGCGCCAGCAGCTCAATCTGTGTTATCGCGACCTGCTGCGTGACAGTCCACGTTTTGCGGAACTGGTCGCGACGATGCGCCAGGAGTCCCTGCAGCTCAAGCCGCTCGATCCGGATCATCCTGATGTGCAGAAGCGCGTACAGGTAACGCAACTGGCGGCCCAGCGCGACGAAGAGTTGTGCGACGTAATCGAAGACTTGTGGTTCGCTGCGGGCGCCTGGCCGATCAAGGGCATCGAGCCCTGTCGGGAAACGGTGCATATCCGTGGCCAGCGCTTCCATGTGCACGGGCGTCTTGAAGGGCTCGATGCCTGGGTGGTACTGGGCTTCGACCCGTCGGAAAGCGCCCAGTACCAACGTGCCAACGCCAAGCTGTCGGTGCGTGCCGAGTGGGCTGTAAAGCGCACGTTGTTTCAAGCTTTCTGCGATAAGCCACTGATTTGGCTGGATAACTACACTTCGGCAAAGCGTCTCGCCGCGTCGCTGGCGGGTGATGCGGTGGCGGGGCCTGGGTTCGAGTTCAAGGTCAAGGGTGAACTGGCCCCAACGCCATTACTCGATGCCTTCGTCGGTGCGGCGAGCTTCATCGAGAACCTGGGGCTGGAGGTCGGGAGTGCTGTTGCTCGCATGAGCTTTGCGCCGGGCGACAGCGATGCGCCGTTCTTCGAAGCCCTGGCCCTGTACTGGAAGGCGTTGGAGGCCCACCTGCTCGGACAGTCCCCGCCGGTGATGACCTATAACCGCATGTTCGCGCTGTTCGGCGAGAACAACCCCGAGAACCTGCAACTGTTGCCAGACCCGCTGCTACGCCCGCTGGCGCATCTGATGATCGACGAGTTCCAGGATGTCTCGCCACAGATCGTCAGTTGGCTGCGCGCGACGCTGCGTGAGATTCGCAGGCGTGGCCCAGGCATGCATGCCGGGCGCAACGCTGCGCATTCGTCGTTGATGTGCGTGGGTGATGACTGGCAATCGATCTACGGCTGGCGCGGTAGTTCACCAAAGTACTTCATGGAGTTCGGCAAGACCTTCCCATCGCCGGCCAATACCCGGGTGATGCTGGTCGAGAACTACCGGAGTCAGCAGCACATCATCGATGCGGCGGAACACCTGGTGCGCGGCACAGCGGCAATCACCGGCAAGAAGGCCAGGGCCTGTGGTGGCGCTGCTGCGTTGCCGTTGTCGCCGGTCAAGGTGTTCGAGCGCGATGAGGCCGCACTCGGGCAAACCCTGATCGAGCATTACCAGCGTGGCGAGACAGTGATGATGTTGTTTCGAAAAAGTAGCGATAAGCTGCTGATTTCAAATCATATAGAGTCTGTGGTCAGGGCTGATTCGAGCCTGCCGCCTGAGCAGCGTCGTCTGCGTCAGCTCACCTATCACAGCGCCAAGGGCCTGCAGGCCGATGCCGTGTTCATGCTCGGCGATTGCCAATACCTGACCAGTTCGCCCTACAAGAATCAGGTTTACCGCATGGCCGGGTTGGGGCGTACCGGGGATGCGCAGCCGTTCGACAGTGCGCAGAAAGACGAGGCGCAACGCCTGGCCTACGTCGGGGTGACGCGGGCGATCAGGCACTGCTATTGGCATGTGGAAGCTGTCAGCGGCGAGACAGCGGCACTGCCTCGCGCATCCAGCCAGGTACAAGGCCGGCACGTCTACTTCGAGGACCTGCGCGGCCAGTGAGGATTCACAGCGTCAGTCGGTTTCGATTTCCCGGGTCAGGCTTTCGAACAGTCCGCGCTCGACGCTCGTCTGCTCATCGCGCAGCGCATTGAATGCCGCCACGTCCTGTTCATCGGTGAGCAGCAACGGCTGCAGTTTCCCGTTACTGCTGGGCAGCTCTTGAGCGATCGCTTTCTCCAGGGCCTTCCTGACCGAGGTCGACAACGAAGTGACGGGCTCGAGCTCGACGGTCTCGCCGTTTACTTGCGAAGCGAAGTCGCGGCAGTACTGCAGGTAATCAAGCCCGGGTCGCCAGAACTCGGTGACCGCCTCGAACTGTGAGGCATGGGCACGCCTGAGGCTGAGCTGCCAGGTGGGCTGTTCGACGATCCATTGGCGGGGCCCTGCCGGATCTGTATCCAGACGCGTCACTTCCTTGCTTACGTTGGCCTCCACCTTGTACGACAGGTGGGCAGTCGGCCTGTAGAGCATGTTCTCGCTCGGCTCTGGATAGTCCAAATCCTCAGCGAGTGCCTGGCGCAACGCCAGGCGAATCTCTATGTCGTCGACCAGTCCATCGATCAACACATCGTCCGGAATGGCATCTGGGTCGTCCAGCTGATCAAGCGCAGGGATGTCCTCGGCACTGTTTTCCAGCCTCCGCTGCAGGCCGACTTTACGCAGCGTGCGCGCAAGGGCAATGCGATCAGCCAGGTTGTTGACCAGCTCTCGCCGGTAACGCTGGCGCAACAAGGCCCATTTTTCACTGAGGGTGAAGTCGCCGTTGCTGATCTTCTGCAAGCTGACCTCCGTTTCCAGTGCGCTGAATGCGTCGGCGCCGGCATCACCGCAAGTGGTGGGATAGTGTTCCGCGATATCGTTGAGCCTTTCACGCAGCTCGGTACTCTCACCTGCTGCTTTGAGCACTGCCCAGACGCGATTGCGCATGGCAGCAGGTTGTTGGCGAGTGTCTGCCGAATCGAGCAACAAGCCCAGCTTGTCCAGCAGTGGCTGGTTTTCGCCAGTTCCGAATAGATTGGCCCAGAGCAGACGTTGTTCTGGCGTGGCATTGGTCTGTATGAATGCCTCTGTCAGGCCGATCACGCCTTCGTTTTCGTGGACAACGAGTTGAATGCGGGCAAGCCCGGCACGGACCTCTGGCTCCAGTCCGTTGTAGTTGAAGGTCCAGCGCATGCCCGCCTGGCGCCTATTGATACCCTCGGCGAAAGGCGTGGCAAGGATATCTTCAAGGTCGGGTAGGGTGTGGATACGGTTCATCGACAGGTCGAGCTGGCGCAACTGGTACTGCCTTTGGCTCATCAGGGTCGTCAGCCCCTGTGGCCATTGCTCCAGGTCGCAGCGCGACAGGTTCAGGTGCGACAGCCGAGCCATGTAGCCAACATCAGGCGCTACGCCCAGAGGGTTGGCTCGCAGGTTCAATTGCTGGATGTGGATCATCCCCTGGAAACGCTCGGCACTGGCAGCATCGAGTGTGATGCGGTTGTTGTTCAGCCTGAGGGTATCCAGGCGGCGTGCGGCGAGGAAGTCGATGTTCGCAGCACTCAGGGTGAGTGCATTGTGCCCCAGGTCGAGCTCTCGCAGAGAGGGCAGGCCGGCCAGGGTTTCCTGCATCTGGGGGCTGAGCCTGGTCAATCCGGTGTCTCTGAGTACCAGTCTGCGAAGATTTGGTGCCGCTCGTAGCGCCGTTGCCAGGGAGGATTCGCTGAGCTGCGAACTGTTGAATATTTCAAGTTCTTCCAGAGCCGGGAAGCAAGTAAGCAGATCGGGGTTCAGTGCCCTCAACCCCAACCGATTGAGGCGCAATGAGCGGACATTCGAGAAGCGCGCCGAAATCTTGGGCAGCGTTGGGGTCTCGCTGCCAATGTTGTGGATTTCCAGCTCCTGCTCCTGCGGATTTCGCCAAGCGTCCATCAGCGCCACGTCTACTCCGCCGGACTCCGTACCAGCATTTCGTGAAGCGTCCACCCATCGGTCGATATCCTGGGTGAGTGTGTGCCACTCGTACTCAAGGCGAGAAATGTTGTTCTCCAATACGCGACCTGTGCCTAGTGGTGCTATCAGGTCATCGATCCGACTTTCGTTGTGTGTTCGGTAAAGCCTGGCGAGCCTTGCTCGCGCCCTGGAGACGCCCCGGCCACTGAGCGGATAGCCCAGCCGACCGTCGCTCAGGCGCAGAGGGGAGCGGAAGCCGGGTCTGACCGGTCGCTGGCCGATCAGTTGGCGGGCCTTGTCTCGGTCGGCGGTGGCGAGCTCGAACAGCGCGGCATCGGTCTTTGGCGGTTGTGTCTGCAGCCCCTCGCGCAGCAGTGCGGTATCGGCAGTCGCCAGATCGGCCTGTTTCAGACCAAGGATGGCCCGATCCAGGCGAATGCGGGCTTGCATCAGGCGCGCTTCCTCGGCGACGCGCAGTGGGACGCGTCCATCAGAGCTGCTCATCCGCGCGCGCTCTTGCGGGCTGGCATTTTCGACGATCTCATCCACCGCCACGCCCGGCAGGCTGGGAAACTGCCGCGACAAGCGTTCGGCCGCCAACGAGCTGTGCTCGGCCGCAGGCGCGCGGAGGCTGTCGAAGATCGACTGGCGGTTGGCTTCGAGTTGGTTCGCGAGGCGCTCCCGCAAGACCTGGATCCGGGATGCCTGTCCAGCTTCGACCGGCGCAAGACGCGCAGCTTGTTCGGGATCCATCTGAGCCAGCACACTGCTGACCAGTTCGCCATTCTCCAGCTCCTGTCTGCTGAGCTGCACCACATGATCGCCGGGCCTGCTGGCCCTGGGGTAGGTGACGGAATCGCCTGTACGCTCGCTCCCCTTGAAGACTTCCAGAACGTGATCGCTCGGCCATTCCGGCAACTGGGTCAGGGCATTGAGGGCGAAATTCTTGTATGCCGGGAAGCGTGTTCCTTGGCGAACACTGCGTGTCAGGCCAGAGATCTCTTCGCTGGTGCGCAAGCGCTGGAAGGCGTCCAACAACTGTGAAGGTGTTCGACCATCCTCTGCCAATTGATGACGTAGAACGTCCGCGCTCAAGCCGGTGCTGCGCAGCGCCGTGTCGCGTTTCTCTGCACTGAGGCTGCGCGCCGCGGAGCCCTGGCGCTGGAGCAGAGTCTCGCGGTCCCATGTCAGGGGATTCTCGTGCGCCACGCGCCAGGCCCCGGCGTCATTGTGCTCAAGCACAGGGCTATAGGCGTTCGGGTCGCTTGGGTGGCGAACGTGCCACTGGCCGTCCATGTCCTGGAACTGCTCGTAGAGGTCTTCGCCCAGGCGGACATAGGTCTTGCCCTGGTAGACATACTGACCCTGTGTATTGGGTTCGAGCTCGGAGGGGAGTTCCAGGTCACTGGCATACCCTGCCATGTTCGGGCTCCACAGCCGCTCCTGGCCATTGACGCTAATGCTTTGCATCGAATCGACAAAGTGCGATTGCAGTACCGCGCCACCGGCCACTGTGCCAATCAGCAATCCAGCATTGATTACCAGTGACTTCAAGTGTGCGATGGCCTGGGCGTTGTCATTTTCTTCCCAGGCGTGCAGCGCATCGAATACCGAACCCATCATCTGCGCACCGATCACCAGGCTCATGACCGGGTTGAGCCCCGGTATGCAGACGGCCGCAATGTTGAGGATGTCCATGCCGATGACACCCCAGAATTCGAGGCGCTCCAGGCGGGCTTGGGCATCGACATCGGCGGTCGGTACCACAATCGCGCGGGCATCGGCCTTCAAACGTCTGACATGGCGTATCTCCAGTTCACTCCACGGACTAGACGGCAGGGTCGTCAGGTTCGTGTCCAGGTTGACCGTCGTCCGTGCGGTCAGCGCTGCGTCGTCTGCAGTCGGGTTGCTGTACAGCGCATTGCGCAATCGGCCGTTGAGTGCAGGCTGCACGGCGCGCGAAGTGTATTCGACGAAGGACTGGCGGACCTTTGGATCGAGCAGGCGTGTGCGCAGGTGGATATGGCAGGCGGCCATTGATTTGAATTCTTTCAGCGTCTCGGTGCTGTCCCCAGGGAGGTAGAGCACCACGCACGTAGCCTTGGGCGTCACAATCGAAATCAGCATGAGTTCGTACAGCTCAAAACCGAAGACACTGAGCGACTGGCACTTGATGCTATAGGGCGCTTGCTTGCTGGCGGGCAGGTCGGTGCAGAGCGTATGCAGGGCAGCGAGTGTGTCGGAAGTGACGTCGCCTTTGAGGTAGGCGATGCGCGCTTGCACCCTCAACTCGTCCTGGCGTGCGCTGATCGAATCTCGGCTGATCTGCTCGGAATTACTGCCATCATAGATGGCGGCCAGGTGCTCCTGGTACTTCTGACCCAGGTCCAGATCGCGGGTTAGAGTGATGAACTTCTTCAGGTCAAGGCTTGGAAAGAATCGGTCATCGTCCTTGGCGAGACGTATACCGGAGAAACGGGGCGTGTCCAGCTCGCTCTTGAAGTTGTGCAGCGCAGCGGCGAGCAAGGAGCGGTACACGGGAGGGCCTGAGGGTAGGTATACCGTTTCCGTCTGGCCGCGTGTTGGTTGTGCGACTTTGGAATCTTGAGTGTAGTACTGCAGGACGTCGACCGACTGCTCCTTGTTCACGACCTTGACCGGCAGCTCGTTGTCGAAGCGCTTTTGCAGCAATGGCCGACAGAAATCGCTGATGCCCTGCAGCCCCGAGAGGCTGGTTTGCAGGGCTCGCAGGCTCTTGGCGCGCTGGTCGAGTGCATTGCGCAGCGCCTGCTGATCTTCGGGGAGTGCCGAGGAGTACCAGTCATACGCGTGACCGCTGGGGTAGAGGTGAGGGCTGCGTTGGGTGTCCAGCAGTGCGCTGAAGTGCTTCGGATGAAGGTCCTTGCTCCAGTTCGGCAAGGTGCGCAGGACCTGTGCTTCATGTTGGTTGGTGAGGTTGCTCATGGAGTGCTCCTTTCGTGGAAGCGCCCATTGGACGAGCTGGAGGGAGGCGCGCGTCTGTAGATGGTTAACGCCTGATAGCGAATTGTCCTGCCTGCGAGGGATCGGTTATGGTGCTGCGATGCACTTTCGGAGCTGCGACCAGGAGCTGCCACATGCGTCCCTTTGCCATTCGCCATATCGATCATCTCGTGCTGCGCGTGCGCGATCTTCAGCGCAGCGTCGCGTTTTACCGTGATGTACTCGGCTGCCGGGTGAGCAAGGAGCGCCCGGACCTGGGCATGATCCATCTGGCCACCGGCACCGCGATGATCGATCTGGTGAGCCTGGACGGTGAGCTCGGTCGCCCGGGCGGCGCTGCGGCAGGCGAGAGCGGGCGCAACCTGCATCACTTCTGCCTGCGTATCGATCCGTTCGACGAGCAGGCGTTGACCCGTTACCTGCGTGCTGCCGGGGTCGTGGTCGAGGCTGCGGAGTCGCGATACGGCGCCGAGGGCGAGGGGCTGTCGCTGTACTGTAATGACCCCGATGGCAACCAGGTCGAGTTGAAAGGACCTGTCGGCCAACAGCAGCAGGGATGATTCTTTCGATCGCCGGGCAGCCTCCAATCCTCAGTGGATATCCGCGCAATCCCGATTATGCTTCAACGTACCTTGCTGCGATTCTGGGCAGCCTGCCCTGTCGTGCTTCGCGCAACCGTAGTCCTGCTTAGACCCGGGGCCAGGGTGCGATGCTGTTTCTTTTGAGGTGCTCCGGCCTGACAAGAACACGACGGAGGCAACCCATGGCGGCAATCGACAGCACATCGACGGGCAGCGCGCCCCAACGCGGCATCAGTCGGGAGGAGCGCAAGGTCATCTTCGCCTCGTCCCTGGGCACCGTGTTCGAGTGGTACGACTTTTACCTTTACGGCTCGCTGGCGGCGATCATCGCCAAGCACTTCTTCGCCGGCGTCAATGAAACCACCTCGTTTATCTTCGCCTTGCTGGCGTTTGCCGCAGGCTTTGCCGTGCGGCCGTTCGGGGCCATCGTGTTCGGCCGTCTCGGCGACATGATCGGGCGCAAGCACACCTTCCTCATCACCATCATCATCATGGGCCTGTCCACTGCCGTGGTCGGGATATTGCCCAGCTACGCCAGCATCGGCGTGGCGGCGCCGATCATTCTCATCACCCTGCGGCTGCTGCAAGGCCTGGCGCTGGGCGGCGAGTACGGTGGCGCGGCGACCTACGTGGCTGAGCATGCGCCGCCCGGCAAGCGTGGCTTTTTCACCTCGTGGATCCAGACCACCGCGACACTGGGCCTGTTCCTGTCGCTGCTGGTGATCCTGACCTGCCGCACGTTGATGGGCACCGAAGCGTTCGAAGCCTGGGGCTGGCGGATCCCGTTCCTGATCTCGATCCTGCTGCTGGTGATTTCGGTGTACATCCGCATGCAGCTCAACGAGTCGCCGGTGTTCCTGAAGATGAAGGCCGAGGGCAAGGCGTCCAAGGCGCCGCTGACCGAATCCTTCGCGCGCTGGGATAACCTCAAGGTGGTGCTCATGTCGCTGCTGGGCGGCACCGCCGGCCAGGCCGTGGTGTGGTACACCGGGCAATTCTATGCGCTGTTCTTCTTGCTGCAGACCCTGAAGATCGACCCTCAGACCGCCAACCTGCTGATCGCAGGCTCGCTATTGATCGGTACGCCGTTCTTCATCCTGTTCGGCAGCCTGTCTGATCGTATCGGGCGCAAGAAGATCATCATGGCGGGCTGCATCATTGCCGCGCTCACCTACTTCCCGATCTTCAAGGGCCTGACCGAGTACGGCAACCCGGATGTGTTCGTCGCCCAGGAGCAGAACCCGGTGGTGGTGATTGCCGACCCGGCGCAGTGCTCGTTCCAGTTCGATCCCGTGGGCAAGGCGAAATTCACCAGTTCCTGCGATATCGCCAAGAGCCTGCTGGCCAAGCGCGCCACCCCCTATGAAAACGAACGTGCAGAGCCCGGCAGTGTGGCGCAGGTGCGTATCGGCGAACGGGTCATTCCAAGCTTCGAGGGCACAGGCTTGGCGGCGGCCGAGCTCAAGGCCCAGGGCGATGCATTCACCGCTACCCTGACCGGCGCACTGAAGGAGGCCGGCTACCCCGAAAAGGCTGACCCGGCGAAGATCCACTACCCGATGGTGCTGTTGCTGCTGACCATCCTGGTGATCTACGTGACCATGGTCTACGGCCCCATCGCTGCCTGGCTGGTGGAGCTGTTCCCGGCGCGTATCCGCTACACCTCGATGTCGCTGCCTTACCACATCGGCAATGGCTGGTTCGGCGGTTTCCTGCCGACAGTGGCCTTTGCCATGGTGGCGGCCACCGGGGATATCTACTATGGGCTGTGGTACCCGATCGTCATCGCGGTGATGACTGCGGTGCTGGGTATCTTCTTCCTGCCTGAGACCAAGGACCGGGATATCAATCACGCCTGAAGAACCGGCCACTCCTGCAGATCTTGCAGGAGTGGCCTTGTTTTGCAGTCACAGGCCTTCTTCAGGCTGCCAGCCAGTCGCGAATCTGCTCCAGCGTGGCGGTGGCGCCACCGCAGACGATCATCAGCACCTTGTTGTAGTGCGCCAGCCGCCCAGGTGCGTAGGCCAGGGCCAACGCTGCCCCGCAGGCAGGCTCTACCAGGATCCGGTGATCGTGCAGAAAGCGCTCGCAGGCCTGGAGCGCTGCACGATCGGATACCTGTTCGCTGTGCAACGGATGGTGCTGCGCGCAGGCCAGTGCCTGGTCCGCCACACGCTTGGCGCCCAGCGAGGTGGCCACGGAGTTGATGGCCGGCAGTTCCACCGGATGGCCCGCGGTGATGGCGGCATGCAGTGATGCGGCGCCTTCGGTTTCCACCGCCAGAACGGGCACGTCGTGCCAGCCATTGCGCTTGAGCCCTTCGACCACGCCACTGAGCAAACCGCCGCCGCCGACCGACAGCACCACGGCATCGGGTTTGAGCCCAGCCTGGGCGACTTCGTCGATCATGCTGGCATGTCCGGTCCACAGCAGCGGGTCGTCGAACGGATGGATGAACGCATCACCCGCGCCCAGCAAGCTTTGCGCATGCTGGTTGGCTTCTTGCCACGAACTACCTTTGACCACGACCTGGGCGTCTTCGAGCTTCAGCAGTTCGATGGCGCGCGCGCTGGTGGTTTCCGGCACCACCACGGTCACCGGCACGCCGAGCTTGCGCCCGGCATAGGCCACGGCGAGGCCGGCGTTGCCACCGGACGACGACACGAAGTGCCGGGCGCCACGCGCATGGTGCACTTCGCAGGCGTGGCCCACGCCGCGCAGCTTGAACGAGCCCGAGGGCTGCAGGGCCTCGAGCTTGAGCCACAGGGTAGGGCCGGCGGCCAGTGACAGCGGGCGGGATTCGATCAGAGGGGTCTGGACATGCAAGGTCATGGTGGGCTCCGCATTCAGCGTTCGCGGGCAGCCGGCGTGGCATCGCCGCGCAGCTGCTCCAGGTAGTTGTAGATGGTGTAGCGGGTCACGCCCAGAGCGTCGGCCGCCTTCTCGACGCCACCTTTGACGATGAACAAGCCGCGTTCCTGCATCACCCGCACAGCCTCGACCTTGGCTTGCTTGTTCATCCGCCCCCGGCCCGAGCGCTGCAGCGAGTCCTGAATGATCTCGCTCATCAGCAGCGTCATGTCGGCCGCCTCGCGGGGCGGGGATGTGTCTGGGAGGGCGCCGAATGGCTGAAAGTGCTGGAGGAAGGCCATGGCCGCATCGAGGCCGGTGATGTCGGTGTTCACGCACAGGCTTGCGAACGGGTGGCCGCTGCTGTCACGAAAGATTGCCGTGGCACTGCGCAGCGTGCGTCCCTTGAGGGTGGTGGGGTAGTCCGGCAGCACCACCGGCTCGCAGCCGTCCTGAGTACGGCCGGCGTGCATCAGTGCCTTGAAGCCTTGGTCCTGTTCTGGTGCGGCGAGGATCGGGCTGCCCACCCGACGGCCCGAAAGATGGCCGTTGACGATGGCGATCACCGAGTGCTCGGGATTGTCCAGGTCGTGCAGGAGGATTTCCAGGTTGCGCGGCGCAACGCTGCCCAAGGCCTGAAGTGCCGCCTTGAGAACGGTGAGGGTGAGATGGCGTTCTTGCTGGAGGGGAAGCGAGGGCATGGGGAATCGCCAGATTCTTAAGTGTGTTGAATTTTACACAAATAGTTGAATCTGGCGAGTGTGGATTGCCTTCGGGCCTTTAACCTAGCGCCGGAGTGCGCGGTGGAATCACCCGGCGCGAGCCAGTGGCTTCGAAACCTGCGGCAAAGCGCAGCAGGGCATTGTCGTCATAGGCTCGCCCAGCGAAGGTCAGGCCCACCGGCATGCCGATGTCGGCCATCACGCCCATCGGCACGGTCACTGTCGGCACACCCAGGTGACGGATCGCCAGGTTGCCATTGGCGACCCAGATCCCGTTGCTCCAGGCGATGTCTGCCGAGGCCGGGTTGATATCGGCATCGGCCGGGCCGACATCGGCGACGGTGGGGAACAGCACTGCGTCCAGCTTGTGCTCGTCCATCCAGTCTTCCAGGTCCATCTTGCGCGTCTGCTCCAGGCCGCGCAGGCCATCCGGGACAGTCGCGATCTGGTCCCAGGACTTGAGGCCACGCTTGGCCATGTTGACGTATTCGTCCATGCCGGCTGCCAGGTCGTCCTCGCGGTTGGGCAGGGTGCCCGGATCGTGCGGGAAGATCTTCGGCCCGTCGACGTCAGCCAGGCGGTTGAGCTTGGGGTCGTCGTTGGCGCGCAGGAAATCGTCGAAGGCCCAGCCGGACAACTCCCACAGCTCGTCATGCAGGAATTCCTTGCTGACGATGCCGCGGTTGTACACGGTCGGTGCGCCCGGGCGATCCCCCTCGCAGTTGGAGACCAGCGGGAAGTCGGTTTCCACCACTTCGGCGCCTGCCGCCTCCAGCGCCTTGCGGGCTTGCTCCCAGAGGTCGATGACGCTGGCGCGGGTGTTGATGCGCTGTCCGGTCGGGCCACCGATGCCTGGTTTTTCCGACGTGCCGGCCTCGGCGTCGGCATTGATGTACATGCGCGGTACGGCAAAGCGCTTGCCCTTGAGCGCGCCGGCGCCGACGGCGAGGTCGAGGTAACTGGCCGGGCGCACGCTCGAGGCTGCCGGGATCGGCACCCAGGGTTGCATGCGCCATAGGTCGCCACGGGTGTCGGCGTCGTCGGCCACCACCACGTCGAGAATTTCCAGCAGATCGGCCATGGTCCGTGCGTACGGCACGACCACATCCATGGTTGGCGTGAGCGGCCAGTTGCCGCGCACCGAGATCACCCCACGCGACGGGGTGTAGGCGCACAGGCCGTTGTTCGAAGCAGGTCCACGACCGCTGGACCAGGTTTCCTCGGCCAGGCCGAAGGCGCTGTAGCTCGCCGCAGTGGCGGTACCGGCGCCGTTGGAGGAACCGGAGGCGAAGGGCGCGGTGAGGTAGGCGGCGTTGTACGGGCTTTCGGCGCGGCCGTAGACGCCCCGCTGCATGCCGCCGTTGGCCATGGGCGGCATATTGGTCTTGCCCAGGCAGATCGCGCCGCCAGCGCGCAGGCGCTCGACGGTGAAGGCATCGCGCTGGGCGACCAGGTGCTCGAATGCCGGGCTGCCGGAGGCGGCGGTCAGGCCCTTGACCAGGTAGCTGTCCTTGGCGGTGTAGGGGATGCCGTCCAGCGGGCCCAGGGTGGTGCCGGCAGCGCGGCGGGCGTCGGAGGCCTCGGCCTCCTTGAGCGCTTCGGGGTTGCGCACCACGACGGCGTTCAGCGCGGTGGCGGTGTCGGCTCCATCGTAGGCGTCGATGCGGGCCAGGTAGGCCTTGACCAGTTCGACCGCCGTCGTGCGGCCGGACTCGAGCGCGTTGCGCAGCTCGGCAATGGAAACCTCGGTTACCTCGATCATGCTGTCACCAAAATGTACAGGTGGATTTTATGCAGGCGAGTGTACAAGAAGCCCTGCGCGGGCGCAGGTTTGCACCAGGGAAAAACCTGTTTGCAGCACGGCATGTGCCGGCAGGCGGGCGTGCGGCGTGGGGGCATGTTCTGAAAGATTCAGAAACATCCGATATGTCACGACGGGCAAAACCATCAGCGTCTACCGTTTGTCGTAGCTAACCGTGCGCATTAAGCGCCCTGATGGAGATTACCCGTACATGGCAAGTTCGCCCGAACAACCTCGCAAGCCCACCATCAATCCACCGGTTTTCTGGATTTCCGCGATCCTGCTGCTGATCCTGGTGCTGTACGCCAGTGTGTTCCAGGCCCATGCCCAGGCGTTGTTCGCACATATCCAGGGCTGGATCATCGGCAATGTCAGCTGGTTCTACATTCTCGGGGTGGCGCTGATTCTCGGCACCGTGGTGTTTCTGGGTGTCAGCCGCTATGGCGATATCAAGCTCGGCCCCGACCACAGCACCCCCGACTACAACAACGCCACCTGGTTCGCCATGCTGTTCTCCGCAGGCATGGGCATCGGCCTGATGTTCTTCGGTGTCGCCGAGCCGGTCATGCACTTTCTCAAACCGCCCATTGGCGAGGGCGGGACGGTGCTGGCTGCCGGTGAGGCGATGCGCATTACCTTCTTCCACTGGGGCCTGCATGCCTGGGCGATCTACGCCATCGTCGCGCTGATCCTGGCCTACTTCAGCTACCGTCATGGCCTGCCACTCACTCTGCGCTCGGCACTCTACCCGTTGATCGGCGAGCGTATCCACGGCCCCCTGGGGCACGCGGTCGACATCTTTGCGATCATCGGCACGGTGTTTGGCGTCGCCACTTCGCTGGGCTTTGGCGTGTCGCAGATCAACACCGGGCTCAATGCGCTGTTCGGCGTGCCGGTATCCACTCCTATCCAGATCGCGCTGATCATCGGCACCACCTTCCTGGCCACCCTTTCGGTGATGTCCGGGCTGGACAAGGGCATTCGTCGCCTCTCCGAACTCAACCTGGGCCTGGCCGTGCTGCTGTTGCTGATGGTCATGCTGCTGGGCCCCACCGTACTGATCCTGCAGACCTTCGTGCAGAACACCGGCGGCTACCTGAGCGAGATCGTCAGCCGTACCCTCAACCTCTATGCCTACCAGCCCACCGACTGGATTGGTGGCTGGACGCTGTTCTATTGGGGCTGGTGGCTGGCCTGGTCGCCCTTCGTCGGGCTGTTCATCGCGCGCATCTCGCGCGGGCGCACCATCCGTGAATTCGTGACCGGCGTGCTGCTGGTGCCGACTGCGTTCACCCTGCTGTGGATGACGGTGTTCGGCAATACAGCGATCCACATGATCCTTGACGAGGGGTTGACCGACCTGGCCGCGGCGGTGGAGCAGGATACGTCGCTTGCACTGTTCGCCTTCCTCGAGCATTTCCCCTTCGCCAGCATCATCAGCACCCTGGCGGTGGTGATGGTGGTGGTGTTCTTCGTCACCTCGGCCGATACCGGCGCGATGGTGGTGGACATGCTGGCCTCCGGCGGCAAGGACGGCACACCGATCCGCCAGAGGATCTTCTGGGCCTCGAGCATGGGCATCGTCGCCATCGCACTGTTGCTGGCCGACGGCCTCAAGGCGCTGCAGACCGCGACCATCGCCAGTGCGCTGCCATTTACCCTGGCGTTGCTGCTGAGCATGCGCGGGCTGCTCAAGGCGCTCAAACTCGACGCCACCAAGCGTGACCTGCGCTACCAGGCGCTGGCTATCTCGCCGACCGCTTCGCGTGCTGCGGGCAACTGGCAGCGACGTCTGCGCACCCTGGCGATGTTCCCGCGCCGTTCACATGTGCAGCGCTTCATCGCTGACGTAGCGCTGCCGGCCTGTCAATCGGTGGCCGAGGAGTGGCGTCGCCAGGGGTATGAATGCAGTGTCGAGGAAGGCGAGGGTGGCCGAGTGACGCTCAAGGTAGGGCCGAGCGATGAGGTGTTCGTCTACGAGATTCGTCCACGCGCCTATGCCATGCCCAGCTTCGTCCTGAGCGATGCCGCCGGGGAGGAGCGCAAGTACTTCCGTGCCGAAGTACATTTGCGTGAAGGTGGCCAGGACCACGATGTGATGGGCTGGTCGAAGGACGAAGTGATCGGTGACATTCTCGACCACTTCGAACGGCACCTGCACTTCCTGCACCTGGTGCGTTGAGCCGGGCGCCCGCGAAGCGGGCGCCGCGACGTCGAGCTCAATCCAGGTCGGCTGCTGAATGCCGCTCCGGCACCTGGCTGGCCTCATCGCCCCAGGTGCGGTTGACCCGGGTGCCGCGCTGCACGGCCGGGCGCTGGGCGATCTCTTCGGCCCAGCGCTGCACGTGCGGATATTCGTCCACCGCCAGGAATTCGGCCGCGCCGTACAGGTTGCCGCGCACCAGCTGCCCGTACCACGGCCATACGGCGATGTCGGCGATGCTGTACTCGTCGCCACCCAGGTAACGGCTCACCCCCAGGCGTCGCTCGAGCACGTCGAGCTGACGCTTGGCTTCCATGGTGAAGCGGTTGATGGCGTACTCGATCTTCTCCGGCGCATACACATAGAAGTGGCCGAAACCACCGCCCAGGTAAGGCGCCGAGCCCATCTGCCAGAACAGCCAGTTCAAGGTCTCGGCGCGTGCCGCAGCGTCCTTGGGCAGGAAGGCACCGAACTTTTCCGCCAGGTGTAGCAGGATCGAACCGGACTCGAACACCCGCATCGGCGGTTCGACACTGCGGTCGAGCAGGGCCGGGATCTTGGAATTCGGATTGACCTCGACGAAGCCGCTGGAGAACTGGTCGCCATCACCAATGCGGATCAGCCAGGCGTCGTATTCAGCGCCGCTGTGCCCCAGGGCCAGCAGCTCTTCGAGCAGGACCGTGACCTTGACGCCGTTGGGCGTGGCCAGCGAGTAGAGTTGCAGGGGATGCTTGCCGACGGGCAGGTTCTTGTCGTGGGTTGGGCCGGCGATCGGGCGGTTGATGCTGGCGAACTGGCCGCCGGCTGCGGCGTCGTTTTTCCAGACCTTCGGTGGGACGTAGGGGCTGCTGCTCATCCGATTAAATCTCCTGATGGTCTTCGATCCCATTGCGATCGCCTGATGCGATCAGGGTGCGATTGGCCAAGACTAGGGCAGGAGAAGTGGTCAAGGGAAGTGAAGTATTGCGCAGGGGTTATAACCGCTGCGCGTCTGCCAGCGGCTTGCAGACGCGCAGCGGGCTGCATCAGGCCACAGGGATCAAGGGGTCGGCTGCGGCGAGGGCGGCCGCGCGTTCGGCCGCAGGTGGGTAGATCCAGATGCTGTTGATCTGGCTCTTGAGTGCCTTGGCCTCGTGCTTGTCTTCCGGCGGGCTGACCTTGCGGTCCCAGCCTTCGGTGTACACCGCGCCCCACGCACCGAGGTCCAGGCAGGTCACGTACTTGGGCTGGCTGTAGGTCATCGGCGCCACGCCGATCAACTCGGCGGCGGCGTTGTTGCCGGCGTAGCGCCCCAGCGGGATGGCGTGCTGGCACGACATCACCGCGAAATTGCCCACCTCGTCGCAGGCGGCATAGGCGACGTCACCTGCCGCGTAGACCGCCGCATTACCCTTGACCTTGAGGGTGCCGTCCACATGCAGACGGCCCTGACGGTCGTGCTCACCGCTGACCTGTGCGGTAAGTGGGTTGGCCACGAAGCCGACGGTCCAGATCACGGTATTTGCCTCGATGCGCTGCCCGTTGTCCAGCGTGACGCCGGCGGCGTCCACTGCGGTTACTGATGCGCCGCAGATCCACTCCACGCCCAACGCTTGCGATGCCTGGACGATCGCCGGGCTGATGCCGTCGCCCAGCGCAGCACCGATTCGTGCACCGCGATCGACCACGACCACGCGATGCTTGACCTGGTCGCCGAGGATCTTGCGCAGCCGTGCGGGCAGTTCGGTGGCCGTCTCGATACCGGTAAAGCCTCCACCGGCAACCACCACGGTATTGCGCGCCGGTGTATCGGGTTGGGCAGGCAACGACTTGAGATGCTCTTCCAGGCGTGTGGCGCTGTCGATCTTGTCGACATCGAAGACCCGCTCGATACCCGCAAGCGCCGGACGATTGAGGATGCTGCCGCACGCCATGATCAGCCGGTCGTAGGCCAGGGTCGCCTCGCTGCCATCTGCGCTGCGATAGCCGACGCGCTGGCCTGCCTCGTCGATGTGGTGGGCCGTGCCTTGTACGAAGCGCACGTTTACTGCGTCGAACAGCGCCTGCAACGGGGCAGCCATCTGGTGAACGTCAGGCTCGTAGAAGCGTGGGCGGATGTGCAGCTCGGCCTGTGGTGCGAGCACCGTGATCTGGACGTCGTCGCGTCCGTGCAGGTCGAGCTGGCGCGCAGCGCCCAGGGCGCTCCAGAGGCCGGCAAAGCCTGCGCCGAGGATCAGGATCTGTTTCATCGTTGTGCTCCTGGAAAATTCCGGATACCGCAAATTATGGGTGTTGTCGGAAACGGGCACGGCACGCGATGACGCAGGAAGAGTCGCTCGAACGGCTGGCGGCGCAGTGCGGTTCGCCTGACTGGCCGAAGTCGATGATAAGGCTTCCCGTCGGCGCACGGCCGTGGCCCGACAGGCGTAGCCGCAAGGCTCGATCTGTCACGGCGATGCTACGTGCGCTGCCGGGCAGGCCCTAGGTCAAAGATCCCTGGATTTCGGCCAGGGGCACGCTACGTGCGAAACGGGCGCGATAGTCGCGCGGGCTGACCTGCAGGTGGCGCTGAAACGCCAGGCGCAGCCTTTCTTCGTTACCGAAGCCGCACAGGCGGGCGATCTGCTCGATCCGCTGCGCCGAGTTCTCCAGCAGGCGGCGCGCGGCTTCCACGCGAAACAGCTCGAGGGTCTTGGCGGGAGTTCGCCCGGTCTTCTGCTTGTACACCCGGGTGAAGTTGCGCAGGCTCATGTTCGCCTGCTCCGCCAGGCGTTCGACGCTCAGGCGCGGGTCGCCCAGGTTGTCGTTGAGCCATAGGTGCAAGGCTTCGAAGGCGCCGCTGTCTTCGCCCTGGACCTTGAGCAGTTGGCTGAACTGGGTCTGGCCGCCGGGCCGCTTGAGAAATACCACCAGCTCCCGCGCCACCTGCATGGCCACTTCGCGGCCACAGTCGGCCTCGACCAGGGCCAGCGCCAGGTCGATGCCAGCGCTGACGCCGGCCGAGGTCCACAAATGCTCCTGTTCGACGAAGATCGACTCGGCATCGACCTGCACCTCAGGGAACAGCCGCTGCAGGTCGTCGCACATCGCCCAGTGGGTGGCGGCACGACGCCCCTGCAGTAAACCGGCTGCGGCAAGCAGGAAGGTGCCGCTGCACACTGATGCAGTGCGTCGTGCCTTGTGGCTGGCGTGTCGCAGGGCTTCGATCAACTCGCCCTGGTCGGGTAGCAGCCCGATCATCTGCGGAGCACCGGGCACTACCAGCGTGTCCAACGCTTGATCGAGCAGGACTTGCAGGCATTCGCTGGCCACCGCCAGGCCCTCGGCTGTGGTGATCAGTCCGCCGCCAAGACTTGCCGTACGCACTTCATAGCCTGGCAGTCCTCGCTCGTTGCGAGCCTTGGTCGCCGCCCAGAACACGGTCTGTGCGCCCGTCAGGTCAAGCAGGCCCATTTGCGGGTAGGCCATGAACAGCACCCGACGCGGCAGGTCGTGGCAGACGTGGGGGGTATCCGGGAAGCTGGCGGGATGGGTCATGGGCATGTCGACGCAGGAAGGACGTCTACATGGTACTGCACCGCGGGTGAGGCCGCGGTGCCGAGCTGCCGGGTGGCGTGCCTTGCAGGTTCAGCACCAGCCGTGCGCTGCGGATCGCTCATCAGTGAGTAGGCATTGCTGAACTGGCGCCCGTCGGCACCTTGCATCTGCACGATGACGTGGCTGCCACCGCTGGAGGCCGGCAGTTCTTTGCCGAGCGGTATCGGGTGCCGGGGTGATGGCGCAGGTTGGTGTCGCTCTCTTCGCGAGCAAGCTCGCTCCTACAGAGAGCGGGCTTGCTGCGAAGATGCCCTTCAGTGTGCGCCGGCAGCCTTGCTCAGGTCACTCTCGGCCCACTCGGTGTACACGCAGGCATCGGCCACCGCCCAGCGTACCTTGACCGTGTCGCCCGGCTGCATCGGCATGCCCGCCGCCGACAGCGCCTTGACCGTCATTTCTGTACCGCCTGCCGTCACCACGTGGCAGGTCTGGCTTTCGCCAAGGAACAAGACTTCGCCGACCTTGGCGTTCACCTCGTTCCAGCCAGCGGGCAGCGGCTCGCGGGTCGCCTGCTCGGTGCTCAGCGCCAGGGCCTTTTCCGGGCGGACCATGATCAGTGCATCCTGACCCGCGGCCAGCCCTGAGGTCAGGCGAATGGCCAGCGACTGGCCCTCGAACGCCGCCGCGCCATGGCTGCTGGCGGTGACCCGGAGGAAGTTGGAGTTACCCAGGAACGAGGCGACGAAGGCGTTGGGTGGGTTCTGGTAGAGGTCGTAACCGCTGCCCAGGCCGACGATCTTGCCGTGGCTGAAGATAGCGATGCGCTGGGACAGGCGCATGGCTTCTTCCTGGTCATGAGTGACGTAGACGATGGTGATGCCCAGGCGCCGGTGCAACTGGCGCAACTCGTCCTGCAGGTCTTCGCGCAGCTTTTTGTCCAGGGCACCGAGGGGCTCGTCCATCAGCAGGATGCGTGGCTCGTACACCAGCGCCCGGGCGATCGCCACCCGTTGCTGCTGGCCGCCGGAGAGCTGGGCCGGGCGTCGGTGTGCGAAGGTTTCCAACTGCACCAGCTTGAGCATGGCGTCGACGCGCTTGGCGATTTCGGCGCTGCCCAGCTTGCGGATGGCCAGCGGGAAGGCGATGTTGTCGCGCACGCTCAGGTGCGGGAACAGCGAGTAGCGCTGGAACACCATGCCGATGTCGCGCTTGTGCGGGGGCACGTTCACCAGCGAGCGGCCTTCGACCAGGATCTCGCCGCTGCTGGGCGTCTCGAAGCCCGCCAGCATCGACAGGGTGGTGGACTTGCCCGAGCCGCTGGAGCCGAGGAAGGTGAGGAATTCGCCGTCCTGGATGTCCAGGCTGATGTTGTCGACCGCGGCGAAGTCGCCGTAGTGCTTGTTCAGGTTGCGCAGGGTGACCAGGGTCTTGCCGTGCGCGGCTTCTTTGATGACTGCACTCATTATTGTTGTCTCCGGCACTCAGGCGTTGGTTTCGTTGCGACGGCGCAGGGCGCTGGCGATGAACATGACCAGGATCGACAGGCCGATCAGCAGCGTCGAGGCCACGGCGATCACCGGGCTCAGGTCCTGGCGCAGGGTGGTCCACATCTTCACCGGCAGGGTCTGCAGGTCGGGGCTGGCCATCATCACGCTGAGCACCACCTCATCCCACGAGACCAGGAAGGCGAACAGGCCGCCGGCGATCATGCCCGGGCGGATGGCCGGGAAAGTCACCTTGACGATCGCCTGCAGCCGCGAAGCGCCGCAGATCACCGCAGCATCCTCGATCGATTGGTCGAACAGCTTCAGCGAGTTGATGATCGAGATGATGGTAAAGGGCAGGGCGACGATCACGTGGCTGACCACGAAGGCGAACAGCGTGCCGGTGTAGCCCAGCTTCAGGAACAGCGCGTAGACCGCGACCGCGATGATCACCAGGGGCACGATCATCGGCATGGTGAACAGGCCGTAGAGCAGCTCGCGCCCGGGAAAGCGCCCGCGTACCAGGGCAAAGGCGGTCGGCAGGCCCAGGGCCACGGCGGCGAAGGTGGTCAGTACGGCAACCTTGAGGCTGGCCAGCGCGGCGTCCATCCACTCGGGGTTGGAGAAGAACTGGTCGTACCATTTGAAGGTCCAGCCGGGAGGCGGGAACACCAGCCACTGAGAGGAGCCGAACGACAGCAGGACGATGAACACCACCGGCAGCAGCAGGAAGGCGGCGATGATCCCGGTGGTCAGGTACAGGCCCGTGCGCAACGGGCGACCCATGGCGTTGGGGGACAGGAGCATGAAGAATTACCTCGCATTGCCGACCGGGGATTCCGGCTGCAGCTTCAGGTACAGGTAGAAGAGCACCAGGGTTATGACCACCAGCAATGCCGCGGCGGCGCTGGCCAGGCCCCAGTTCAGGAACGACTGCACCTGCTGGATGATGAACTCGGGCAGCATCATGTTCTGCGCACCGCCCAGCAATGCCGGGGTGACGTAGTAACCGAGCGACATCACGAACACCATCAGCGCACCCGAGAACAAGCCTGAGCGGCACAACGGGATGAACACCTTCCAGAAGTTGGTCCAGGGGCTGGCGCCGCAGATCGAGCCGGCCTGCAGCACCATCGGGTCGATGGCCTGCATGGTCGCCTGCAGTGGCAGCACGATGAACGGGATCATGATGTAGCTCATGCCGATCACCACGCCCGTGAGGTTGTGCACCATCTCCAGCGGCGCATCGATGATGCCCAGCGCCATCAGCAGCTTGTTGATCACCCCCGAGCCCTGCAGCAGCACCAGCCAGGAGTAGGTGCGGGCCAGCAGGCTGGTCCACATCGACAGCAGCACGATGTTCAGCAGCCAGCGACCCCAGCCGCGAGGCACCAGGGTGATCGCCCAGGCCAGCGGAAAGCCCAGCAACACGCTGATCACGGTCACCAGGCCCGCCACCGAGAAGGTGTTGAACAGCACTCGGGCGTAGGCTGAGTTGGCGAACAGTTGCTCGTAGTTGCCCAGCCCTGGCACCGGCTCCAGCACCCCGCGCAGCAGCAGGCCGATCAATGGCGCGAAGAAGAACAGGCCGAGGAACAGCAAGGCCGGCAGCAGGTTGCGGCTGCCACGCCAGCGCTGGCTCAGCGGCGGTCGGCGCACCGCCGCGCGTGGGGCGCCGGTGCCGGGGTCGGCACCTTGAGCGTTGTGCAGGGCGTTGATGGCGACTTTCATTTGACCAACCACTCATTCCAGCGCGCGGCGATTGCCTGGCCGTTCTTGGCCCAGTAGGCGAAGTCGAGGGTCACCTGGTCCTGGGCATAGGCGGTTGGCAGGTTGGGTGCGAGTTTCTTGTCGAGTTCGGCCACGCTGTCGAGGTTGACCGGGGCGTAGGCGGTAAGGTTGGCGAAGTCGGCCTGGCCCTTGGCGCTGCTGGCGTTGGCCAGGAACTTCATAGCCGCGTCCTTGTTCTTGGCACCTTTGGGGATGACCAGAAAGTCGGCCATGACCAGATTCTGCTTCCAGCTCACGCCCACCGGGGCGCCGTCCTGCTGCAGGGCATAGACGCGGCCGTTCCAGAACTGCCCGAGTGCTGCTTCACCAGAGGCCAACAACTGTTGCGACTGGGCACCGCCGCCCCACCAGACGATGTCTTTCTTGATGGTGTCGAGTTTCTTGAAGGCGCGGTCCAGGTCCAGCGGGTAGAGCTTGTCGGCAGGCACGCCGTCGGCGAGCAGGGCCAGCTCGAGCACGCCGGGGCTCGGCCACTTGTACAGCGCGCGCTTGCCGGGGTAGGTCTTGGTGTCGAACAGCGCGCTCCAGTCGACCGGCTTGTTGGCGCCGAGCTTGCCCTCGTTGTAGCCGAGCACGAAGGAGAAGAAGAACGAACCGACGCCATGGTCGGAGACGAAGCGCGGGTCGATGCGATCACGCTGGATGGTGGAGAAGTCGAGGGGTTCGAGCAGGCCTTCGCTGGCGGCACGCAGGGCGAAGTCGGCTTCGACATCGACCACATCCCATTGCACGTTGCCGCTTTCGACCATGGCCTTGAGCTTGCCGTAGTCGGTCGGGCCATCCTGTACGACCTTGATGTTGCTGCTCTTGCTGAAGGGGTCGGCCCATGCCTGTTTCTGGGCGTCCTGGGTGGTGCCGCCCCAACTGACGAAGTTGAGGCTGTCGGCGGCCTGGGTGGCCTGGCAGGCCAGGGCTAGCAGGCTTGCGGACAGCACAGCGGTGACTCGTTTGCTCAACAGCATGGTTACGCCCTCGTTGCTTTTGTTATTCGAGGCGGGGCTTTTGTCGCGCCCGCCAACTGTGTTCGGGAGCAGCTATTTCAGGTGGTTCGTGGCCGTTGTGTGATTGTAGGTGTGGCCGGCAGATTTAAGGTCTACGGGATATCATATTATGGTATTCCAAGCTTTTGGCAAGACTTCGGTGGTACCAGTCATCCTGCTGTGATGGATGTGGCCCCGCCAGGATCAGTGCTCTTGGAAGGGAATACTCTGCACCACCTCCAGCTCATACCCCGCCAACCCCGCGTACTTGAGCGGTGGGCCAAGATGGCGCAGCTTGCCCACGCCCAAGTCCTGCAGGATCTGGGCGCCGGTGCCCACCTCCGAATACACCTTCGACTGTCCGCGCTGGTAGGGGCGCTGCGGCTGGGTGAGTTGTGGCACGCGTTCGAGCAGGGCCTGGGACGATTCGTGGTTGGCAAGGACCACCACCACCCCGGCGCCCTCCGCCGCGACCCGCTCCAGCGCCGCCCACAGCGTCCAGTTGGCAGGGCCTGCGTATTCGGCGCCGACCAGGTCGCGCAGCGGATCGATGACATGCACGCGCACCAGCGTCGGCTGCTCGCGGCGGATGTCGCCCATCACCATCGCCATGTGCACGCCACCTTCGATGCGGTCCTCGAAGGTCACCAGGCGGAAGGTGCCGTGTACCGTTGGCAGCTCACGCTCGCCGATGCGCCTTACGGTCTGTTCGGTGCTCAGGCGATAGTGGATGAGGTCGGCAATGGTGCCGATCTTGATACCGTGGCGCTCGGCGAACAGTTCCAGGTCCGGGCGGCGGGCCATGGTGCCGTCGTCGTTGAGCACTTCGACGATCACCGAGGCCGGTGCGAAACCTGCCAGGCGTGCCAGGTCGCAACCGGCTTCAGTGTGTCCGGCGCGGGTCAGTACGCCGCCTTCGCGGGCGCGCAGGGGGAAGATATGGCCAGGCTGGACCAGGTGCTCGGGGCGGGCGTCCGCGGCCATGGCTGCAGCCACGGTCCGCGCGCGGTCGGCGGCAGAGATGCCGGTAGTGACACCGCTGGCGGCCTCGATCGATACGGTGAAGGCCGTGCTGAACACGCTGCCGTTGGTCGGCACCATCTGTTCGAGGCCCAGGCGTTGGCAGTGTTCGTCGGTCAGGGTCAGACAGATCAGGCCGCGTGCTTCGCGGGCCATGAAGTTGATGGCATGCGCGTCACAGCGCTCGGCGGCGATCAGCAGGTCGCCTTCGTTCTCCCGGTCTTCGTCGTCCACCAGCAGCACCATCTTGCCCTGGCGGTAGTCTTCGAGAAGGTCTTCGATGCTGTTGAAAGCCATGCTGCACGCTCACTGTGGTCAGGTGTTTTTATGGTATACCATAATACACAAATAACCCTATACAGGAGATCGACGGATGAAGGCTTACTGGATCGCCCATGTGGACGTCACCGACCCGGAGCAGTACCAGCAGTACACCCAGCGAGCGCCAGCGGCGTTCGTGGCATTCGGCGGGCGCTTTCTGGCCCGGGGAGGCAGGAGCGAGGCGATGGAAGGGCGGGCGACGCCGCAGCGCAACGTGGTGATCGAGTTCGACTCGTATGAGCAGGCGCTGGCCTGCTATCGGTCGGATCTGTATCAGGAGGCGTGCCGCTATCGGCAGGGGGTGGCCAAGGCCGAGGTGATCATCGTCGAAGGGTTCGAGCCGTAGAGGTGTTCCGATTCATCCGCGAAAAAACCAGCTTGCCCTGCACAAGTGCAGGGCAAGCGCGTTGCATCAATGTCCGGCAGCGAGCTTGGCGCCCATCTGACGGCGACGGTAGACGCTGTCACGGCTGGCCAGCCACCAGTACAGCGGTGTGGTCACCGCCAGCCCGACCAGCCACGACAGGTCGGCACCATTGATGTGTTCCGATACCGGGCCTACGTACAGCGGCGTGTTCATGAACGGAATCTGCACCACGATCCCGACGGCGTAGGCGATCAGCGCCTGCGGGTTGTAACGCCCATAGATCCCGCCGTCGACCTTGAAGATCGACTGGATGTCGTACTCGCCCTTGTGGATGGCATAGAAGTCGATCAGGTTGATCGCGGTCCACGGCACCAGCACGACCAGCAGCACCAAGACCATGTCGACGAAGTGACCGATGAAGTCGGACGAGGCGAAGACTGCCACCACGCTGCACGCGGCCAGCACGATCAGCGAGAGGACGGCGCGGGTCTTGGCGGTCGGGATCCAGCGATAGGCGAAGGTTTGCACCAGGGTGATGATCGACAGTACCGCACCATACAGGTTGAGCGCGTTGTGGCTGATCACACTGAGCAGGAACAGCACCAGCATCAGCGGGCCAATGGCGCCGGTGGCCAGCTTTACGGCGTCCATGGTGTCCATCCCGGCGGGGATCGCCAGCACGGCGACTGCGCCGAAGATGAACGACAGGCTCGAACCCAGGGCTGAGCCCAGGTAGGTGGTCCAGAAGGTCGACGACACTTTCACATCGGCCGGCAGGTAGCGCGAGTAGTCCGACACGTAAGGGGCGAAGGCGATCTGCCACAGCGCTGCCAACGACACAGTGGCCAGCCAGCCGGAGATGTTGAAGTTGCCACGGGTCAGGAAGTCATCGCTCTGCACGTGGGTGAAGATATAGCCAAAGCCCACCACGATGCCGATGCCCAGCACCCAGGTGCCGATGCGGTTGAGCACATGGATGAAGCGGTAGCCGATGATGCCAATGATCCCCGACCCCAGGGCGCCGATGACGATGCCCACTGGCACGGGCACGCTGTCGACCACACCGTGCAGCGATTTGCCCGCCAGCACGATGTTGGAGGCGAAGAAGCCGATGTACATCACCCCTGCGATCACCACCACCAGCAGCGCGCCGAGGGTGCCGAACTGGGCGCGGCTCTGGATCATCTGCGGGATGCCCATCTGCGGGCCCTGGGCCGAGTGCAGGGCCATCAGCACACCACCGACCAGATGACCGACCAGGATGGCGACGATGCCCCAGATCAGGTTCAGGTGGAACAACTGCACGCCCAGGGCGCCGGTGACGATGGGCAGCGGCGCGATGTTGCCGCCGAACCACAGGGTGAACAAGTCCTTTACCTTTCCATGGCGGTCTTCGGGGGGCACGTATCCGATCGTGTGTTTTTCTATGAGAGGTGCCGATGTGGCTGCGCTGGTCATGACGGACTCCAAGGCAAGGATGGGCACTTCAAAGGTGCCCGGATGCGCGTCGGCAAAAGGCGACGCTTTCTTGTTGGAAGCGATCATGGGGCGTGGGCGCAGATGGATAAATTAGTAAATATGTGCTCATGAACGTTAAAAAAACTAAGTTCGCGAATGGGGCACGGTAGGCCGTCGCAAAGGCTGTGCCACTGGGCTGCAGCGCGCACGGGACGGGGTAGGCAGGGGGAGGTTGCGGCGCTTTTGCACCAAAAGAGTGCCTGTGGTGCGCTGGTGGGGCGGGTCAGGAAAAATCGGGGAGGGCGTCCGGGGCGCTGGAGAGCGCCCCGGAGTCGAGGAGGGTCAAGCCTGGGCGGCGACCGTTCGCGGGGTTACCGGCCGGAGCAGGGCGCTCAAGGCAAGCAGCAGTACAGCGCCACCCGCCATGACGGCCCAAGCCCAGTGCAACGAGCTGAACTCGTCACGCACCAGCCCGGCCACCACCGGCATCGAGGCAGCAATCAGGTAGCCACCCCCTTGCACGAAGGCCAGCAGCGACCCGGCTTCGGTCGGTGAGCGTGCATGATCGAGGGTGACGATCAGCGACAGCGGGAACAACGCACCGATGCCCAGCCCCAGGCACAGGATGGCCAAGGCGGCCAGTTGCAGCGGCGCCGCCATCAGGCAGGCCAGCCCGCCGATCAGTAGCAGGATCACCAGCGCCAAGGGTTGGCGGCGATCCGGGAAACGGTGAATCAGCGCCGACACCAGCAAACCGGCGATGACCTCGGTGATGGTCAGTGCGCCGAGCAGGTAGCCGGCACTTTTCGCTGTCCAGCCCAGTTCGATGTAGAAGGGCGGCAGCCAGGCGAGCACCAAGGTGTACGCCCCGGTGCCGATCCCGAAGAACACCAGCAGCAGCCAGGCCCGGCCACTGCGCCAGGGCAGGCCGGCCGCCGTGGGATAGGCATGCACGTTGCCTGCGGCGAGCAGCCAGGCGATCAGCGCAATCATTGCCGGAATGGCGGCATAGCCGAGAGTGAGGTTCCAGCCCAGCTTGCCCGCGCTGGGAGCGGCAATGGCGGCGGCGATGGCCGCACCGCCCATGATCCCCGTGGTGAACAGCCCCATGAGCATCCCTGCGCTTTGCGGATGGTTGCGCTTGATGAACGCGGGCATCAGCGACTGGATCACGGCAATGCCGACGCCACCCACGGCAGCGCTGGCGATCAGTGCAGAGGACGATTCGACGTAGGTGCGTACCGCACAGGCTGCGGCAATCAGCGTCATGCCGATGGCCACGCCCTTGACCTCACCGAGCAGGCGCAGCAGCCAAGGCCCGGCGAGGGCGAACAGGCCCATCATCATCACCGGCAGTGTGGTCAGCAAGCCGCCCTGGAAGTTGCTCAGGCCCAGGTCGCGTTGCAGCAGATCGAGCAGCGGGCCGACCGAGGCCATGATCGGTCGCAGGTTGATGCCGACCAGAATCGCCAGCAGCACTACGCTGGCCTTGGAGGGTGTGTCACCCATGTCGCTGTTGCTCCTGCAGGAAACCACTGAGTGCCCGGTTGAAGGCCGGGGCATGGGAAACGTTGAAGACATGGCCGTCGCCTGGAAAAGTGATGAGCTGGGCGTGAGCAATACGTCTGGCAATGGCCTCGGCCTCGCCAGGTGGGCTGATGCGGTCGCCGTCGGCGGCAAGCACCAGGGTGGGTGCCTGGATGTGTGACAGTCGATCGCTCGGGTCGTAGGTTTTCATACCCTCGCACCAGTTGGTCTGGCAGCGCGCCCGTTGCATGGCAGCCTGGGCATGCCAGGCCTGGTAGAGGCTCTGTCCTTGGCTGGAGGCGGCGAAGGAACTGCCGACCAGTTGCGGCCATGTCGTCTTGAAGCGCTTCAGGCAGCCGTCCGGTTGGCAAAGGTTTTCGACCCACTCATCGAGCTGGTGATGGCGCGCGGAGCTGTTCATGCTGGCGAAGGTCGCGGCCACTACCAGTTTGTCCACGGCATCTGGGTAGGTGCAGGCCAGTTCCAGGGCAATCATGCCGCCCAGCGAAAGCCCGATCAGTTGAGTGCTGGCCAGCCCAAGGTGATCCAGCAATGCGATCAGCTCCTGGGCTTGCAGGTGAGGCGTGATGTGTTCCGGCGCATTGCTAGACGCGCCATGGCCGAGCAGGTCCGGTACGATGACGCGATGGCCCAGGCGCAGCAGGGCCCCGACCTGGTCCGTCCAGGCGCGGCCACTGTTGCCCAGCCCGTGCAGGAGCAGGGTGGGGGTGCCGGCCCCGGCGTCAAAGTAGTAATAGCGATTTCGGTTGTGTTCGAAGAACGCCATGTTCCCTCCCGATTCATACCTCGTGCATATCAAGATAACTTAACGTTAAGATACTTGGAAGGTGCCGGGGTACGGCAGGGATGTGGCCCTTGGGGAGTTCAGGGTGAACGGACGGTTATGCCAATGAAAGATCATGTCGATTTCGTCGTCGCGCAATGGGCGCAGGCGATGCCCTCGGTGGACGCTTCGTCCATGGAAGTCTTCGGGCGCATGGCGCGCCTGCAGAAACACCTCGAGCGCCGACGTTGCGCGGTGCTCGATCAATACGGTTTCAAGGAAGGGGAGTTCGATGTCATGGCGACCTTGCGCCGCTCCGGCGCACCGTACCAGCTGACCCCGACCGAGCTGTACAACTCGTTGTTGATCACATCCGGGGCGATGACCAATCGACTGAGCCGTCTCAAGGAGGCGGGCATGGTCGAGCAGATCCACGACCCTGCCGACAAGCGCAGCTACAAGGTGGCGCTGACTGCAGCCGGGCTTGCGGCCATCGAAAAAGCGGTTTTCAGCCACACCGACTTGCAAAACCAGTTCCTGGCACCGCTGCTGCCCGAGCAGCGCGAAGCCCTGGCGCAAATGCTCAAACTGATGCTGGCCAAGCTCCCCGAAGACGTCGATCCCATTCCATGAACATGATGACCCAGGAGGCCCCTGCATGCTTCACAGCAATTACCTGAAGCAGCTGGACCTGCAAGACATCGTGGTGTTTCTCAACTTGCTGGAATATCGCAGTGCCAAGCGCACCGCCGAACTGATGAACGTCAGCCAGCCCACGGTGAGCTACTGCCTCAAACGCCTGCGCGGTTGTTTCGACGACACCCTGTTCGCCTCCTCGCAGGGTTTGCTGCAGCCAACCGCCAAGGCGGAAAAGATCGCACCCTACCTGCGCGTGGTGATCGAGTCGGTCAACCGCTGCGCCGAGGATGATCCTGCGGGCGATGGCGTCACGGCCCCCAGGATCTGGCGTCTGTGCGCGCCGGAATACTTCGAGCTGGCCTTTCTGCCCCAGGCTCTGGCGACCTTGTCGCGCAGCCATGCCAACACCTCCCTGCACCTCGATCGGCTGAGCCGCGACCTGCCGGTGGACCGGTTGATTTCCGGTGATATCGACCTGGCCATCGGTTTCGGGCCGAGTTACCACCAACTGCACCCCGAGCTGCAATGGCAGCCGGTGCTCAGCGACGGTTTCGTCTGCCTGACCAGCCAGCGTGGACTTGCGCTGGACGGGGCCATGAGCCTGGATGAGTTCTGTGCCTCGGCGCATGTCTTCCCCACACCGTGGATCTCGGAGAAGAACATGGTCGACAGCTGGCTGGAGAAGATTGGTCGCACGCGCATCGTGCTGGTGCGGGCGAACGGCTACCAGGCCTGCGTCAACATCCTCACCGCAGTCCCTTCGACCGTCTCCTTGCCAGCGCGCCTGCTGCCCCACCTGCGCATCCCCGAGGGGGTGAGGGTGTGTCAGCCACCGATGGGGTTTCCGGTGTTCACGGTGGACATGATCTGGTCGCGGGACCGGGGGCTGGGTACGGATGTCGCCAGTTTGCGCACGTTGATCCAGGACGTGGCCGCAGAGTTGCTCCGCGCTGGGTGAAACAGCTTTTTTGACACGGATTGCAGGCGCTCAGGATGAGTGAACATTCAGTGGTTACAGGGCTCTTTAGGGCCTCTTCGCGTCAAGCCATGCCTATTGGCACCTCTTCCTCGGGGGCGAGGGTCCGCGCCCGGACAACGCCTTCCCCCTGTGCGTTCCCTCGCACGCACGCACTTTTAATTTTTCATCATGGCTTTAGGTTTCTTAAAACCAGCATCCACGACATTTCCCCTAACGTGTTTGCGTCAGGCGGCGGACGGCCTGCCTGTCTGTAATCCATTTCCCAAGGAAGATGTCAGATGTTGGCCCACACTCACGCGAAAGTTCTACCCTTCTACCGTCATCCCACGCCGTGCTATGGCTTTGAATGTGTCTATGCCGTCGAACCGGGACTGCGCGTCTTCGATTCGATGAGCACTGCGGCACTCTATGAAGATTTGGCCCACAGCGGTGCGGTGATCTACCGCGACTTCAGCGACTCGCTCGAAGACTTCAACGACTTCGTCAGCGCGCATTCCTCCCGGGTCACCTTCGATCCGGCGCGCAAGGCCGCCACGGCCAACACCGCCGAGATCGAGGCAGGCGTCCACGAGATGGGACTGCACCGAGAAAACGGTAATTTGCCGTTCAACCCCGACCTGCAGTGGTTCTACTGCCTGGAAGCGGCGTCGGTTGGCTCCGAGACCACGCTGTGCGATGGCGAGCGCGTGCTATTCGACCTGTCGTCGAAAACCCGTAAAAGCTTCGAGTCCCGTGCCATTCGCTATGCGCGGCGCATTCCCTGGCACAACGTGCGGCGCTTTCTGAGCATCGAGCTGCAGTTGCCGATCGACAGCATCACCGACGAGCACCTGCAGCAGGTCAACGACCAGGTGGCCGGCCAGACCTACCGTCGCATCGACCAGAACCTGATCGCCTCCGAACTGGTGATCAGCGCGGTGGAAACCAGCTGCTTCAGTGGTCGCAAAGCCTTCTGCAACTCGATGCTCGGCCCCAGCGTCAATTACGAGCCGCCACGCATCACCTGGGCCGACGGCGAGGAGATCGCCCTTGAAATCTGGGACGAGATCAAGGAAATCACCGCCCGTAACACCTACAGCCACTTCTGGAAGAAGGGCGACATCGTGGTCATCGACAACACCCGCGTTATGCATGGCCGCCGTCGCCTCGACGATATCAGCCGACGCATCTTCGGCGCCCAGAGCTACCGCATCGGGGGTAACGGCCAATGATCAGCCAGAAAATGCAGCACTACCTGACCACCAGCACGGACCGCGTGGTGATCCGCGAGATGCACGGGCGCGACTACACCCTGCATGGCCTGCGCGATGACGTCGAACGCCTGGCCCAGGCACTGCAGGCTCGGGTCGGCAACTGCGAGCGCAAGGTGTTCGGTATCGCGATGCGCTCATGCTACGAGTGGGTGTACACCCTGCTGGCGATCCAGAAGGTTGGTGGTGTGTTGCTGCCGGTGCCCATCGAATTTTCCGACGATCAGATCGGTAGCCTGCTCGGCAAGGCCGCCGCCGTGTTCGTCAGTGATGAGCCGACCGCCCGGCGCCTGCAGCGGATCCTGCCAGACAAGCCCAGCTTCATCCCCCGGCAATTGATGACCCGGTCCACGGACACGCCCTGGGCCCAGGACGACGAACTGATCCCCGCGGGTATCGTCTCGGTGATCCACACCTCGGGCACCACCTCCAAGCCCAAGGGCGTGATGATTCGCGACGCGGCCGTGGGGCTGCTGGTCGACAACGTGATGAAGCGCCTGCCGCAGCAGCCGCTGCATTACTTCTCGATCGTGCCGATGAGCCTGCTGATCGAACAGGTGCTGGGCGTGTTCATTCCGATCCTGTCCGGCGGCACCCTGACGCTGATGCCCGAAGGTGTCACCGAGTACGGCGCGGCCAGCGGCAATGCCCGTCATTATCTGGAGCTGATCGCACCTAACCGGCCCAACTTCCTCTACCTGCCGCCCAAGCTGCTGGAGGAGGCCAACCTGCTGCTCGAACAGGGTGCCACTGTCGAGCAACTGTTCGGCCCAGCCAGTCCGCACATCATCACCGGCGGCGCGAAGATCCCGGCCACCGTGCTCCAGGCCCTGGAGGCCCGAGGCGTGCAAGTGTTCGAGGCCTACGGGCTGAGCGAGAACTCCTCGATCATCTCGCTGAACTCGCCTGCAGAACGGCGTATCGGCTCGGCTGGCAAGCTGCTCGACGGCATCGAGCCCAAGCTGGTCGACGGCGAGTTGCTGGTGAAGACGCCGACCCTCTGCGCGGGTTACTACAACGCCGACGACACGGCCTGCGACCTGTCCGACGGCTACCTGCACACCGGCGATATCGCCGAGTTCCGTGACGGTTTCCTGTACATCACCGGGCGCAAGAAGCACGTGATCATCCTCTCGACGGCGCGCAACATTTCGCCTGAGTGGGTGGAGAACGTCTACAAGGAGAGCGCGCTGGTCGACGACATGATCGTCATGGGCGAGGGGCGCGACGAGCCGTGTGCCATCGTCCTCAGCACCGCGAGCCCCGCCAGCGTGCGGGACGAGATGGCGCGCCTGGAGCACCGCCTTGCCGACTTCGCGCGGGTGCGACGGGTCGAGGTGGTCGAGGACATTGCCGCGTTTCGTGACCAGTTCTACACGGTCACCGGACGACCGCGGCGCGCCGAGATCGAAGCGCGATTCATCGATCAACTGTACGCCTAGGACGGGACGTCGCCCATGTACATCGTGCGCAATTTCTACAAGGGTCGCCCCGGCTACCGCTGCCTGCAGGAGGCGGTAAGGGGTCATTACCTCAAGCACTACGAGGCAACGCCCGTGCCGCAGCCCGACCTGTTCGCCTGCCTGACCGGCTCGACCGGTGGGGCGCCAGGCTACGCCTGTGCCGGCATCAGCTACGGCGACTCCGGCAAGCTGTTCAGCGAGTACTACCTGGACCATGCGCTGGATGAACGCTATGCCATCGACCGTGCGCGTATCGCGGAGATCGGTGCTTTCGCCTCGTTCCAGAGCGGCAGCGGCGCCGGCAAGTACCTGCTCGACAACGTGATCCGCACCCTGGCGCTGCGCAACTTCGGCCTGGTGGTGCTGACCGCCACGCCACAGGTCCAGCAGCTGCTGGCAGCGATCGTCGACAACCTCGACGACCTGGGCCTGGCCGATCCGCGTCGGGTCAAGGACCCCGGTGTCAACTGGGGGACCTACTACGACCAGGCACCGCGCGTACTGGTTTCGCGCCTGTCCTCGCCCAGTGCCTGGCTCAAGGCCCCGGCACCTTCCATCCCGCCACCGCAGTTCGCCCACCAGGCATCTGTCTGACCCATGTGCGTGCCGGGCGCTTCGCTGCCCGGCACGCCGGAGATCCTATGCACGCCAATACGCGTTATGAAAACTTCATCGTCTTCCTCGCCCCGCTGGTCAACAGTCTGGGGGGCATCGCCATCGATCTGTATGCACCGAGCCTTCCGTCCATCGGACGCGAACTGGGCGCGGGGCCTGCGCTGATGCAGAACACCATCACCATCACGCTGCTGTTCTATGCCCTGGGGCAGCTGTTCTTCGGCGTGATGGCCGACGCGCGCGGGCGCCGGCCTGCCGTACTGCTGGGCCTGGGCGTGTTCGTGGTCGGCAGCCTGCTGGCCACTGCTGCGACGTCCATCGAGATGCTGCTGCTGGCGCGTGCGCTGCAGGGCTTTGCCATTGGCGCCTGCCAGGTCGTTGCCCGTGCTGTGTTGGTCGACATCGTCAAAGGCCCGCGCTTCTATGTCGCGATCATCTACCTCAGCCTGGCGTTCGGCCTGGGGCCAGTCATCGCGCCCTATATCGGCGGGCTGATCGAGGTGCATTTCGGCTGGCGCTACAACTTCGTGCTGTATGCCGCCTATGCCCTGATGGTCCTGGCTTTCGTCGTTGCCGGGCTCAAGGAGTCACTGCCGACCGGTGCCCGTCGCAGTGCCTTGCAGACGGTGGTCGGCTATCGGTTCATCCTGGCCGACAAGCGCTTCCGTGCCTCGGTGGTGGTGCTCGGCGCGAGCTTTTCCGCATTCCTGCTGTGGAACGTGTTTGGGCCACATATCGTCCAGGATGTGCTCGGCCATGACGCTCATTACTTCGGCACCACTGCGCTGGGTGTGGGCTGCTGCTATCTGGTCGGCACACTGACCAACCGTGCGCTGGTCCGTACCGTTTCACCCGATACCTTGATGTGGAGCGGGCTGGCGCTGTTTCTGGTGGGGGTACTGTGCATCGCGGCGGCTGCCGACACCTTGAGCCTGGCGAACATTCTCGCGGGTATCATGCTGATCGCCTTCGGCCAGGGTTTTATCTTCTCCAATGCTATGGCCCGTTCGATGGCACTGTTTCCTGATCGCGCTGGGGTGGCTGCGAGTCTGCAGGGCTGCTTGATGCTGGTGTTCGGTTCGATTGCCTCGGCGACGGTCAGTGGCTTCGGGTTGGAGTCGAACCTGCCGATCGCCGGGGTCTTCGCAGTACTGATGCTGGTATCTTTTTCCGGGATGCTGGGTGCACGGATCGCGCGCCAGGCGTCCTTGGCCTAGGTGCTTGTGCGAATCGTAGAGCGCCCAGCGCCCGATCAATCCAGTGGCTGGGACAGCAGACGGTCCAGCTACTGGGCATAGGCAGCAAGCGCTGCCAGCCTCGCGCAACCGTCACCCCAGTGCTTCGTGCTCTTGCTTGTACAGTTGCAGGCCACGGGCCTGATAGTTGGCCAGGGCGGCGGGATGGTCGAGGCTGCAGGTGTGCACCCAGACCCGCCGCGTGCCAGGCCACTCCCACGCGCTGCGGATGGCCTGGCTGAGCAGCGGGCCGCCGAAGCCCTTGTCAAGGAACTGCGGGGCGAGGCCGAAGTAGCGGATCTCGGTGTTCTCGCCGTCGGGGCGGTGCAGTTCGTAGTAGCCGGCGATGGCGCCACGGTGGTAGGCCACCCAGGTGCGGTGGCAGTCCTGGCCGACAACCGCCAGCCACTGTTCGTCGCTCCAGCTGTTCAGGTCGGTCCAGCCCCAGGCCTTGCCCACCAGTTGGTACAGGAAGCGGTTGAGCTCCGGCTGGACGACTTCGCATTCGACGATCGTCAAGCCATCGGGGGCAGGCTTGCTGCGCAGGGCATCCGGGGAGGTCATTTCCAGGTAGAAGGTGGTCAGCGTGGCGGTCACCGGTGCGGCTCCAGGTCGGGGGCAAGACCGCTAGCGTACCTGCCAGGACGTGCGGATCAAAGCCTGGTGGCCATTACTCAGGTCGATGTGGGCGGGATATCGGCGGGTGTGTCGATGTCACGCAGGATGCCAGGGTCGTTGAGATCCAGCACAAGGCAGGCGTGGGGGTTGGCCTCGATGACCGGTCGCCCACCCTGGTCACCTTGCAGGCGGGTGAGGGCTGCCCAGAAATGGCGCCCGAAGATGACCGGATGGCCACGTCGGCCTTGGTAGCACGGCAGGACGATACGTTCGGCAGCGAGGTGACCGAGCAGGTGCTCGAAGGTGCGTGGTGCGATCCACGGCATATCGCCAAGCAGCACGGCCACGGCCGGGGCATCGATGCTGGCCAGGGCCGTGATGCCGGCCGCGAGGCTCGCTCCCATGCCATCAGCTGCCTGTGAGGCGCGTACGATGTGGGCTTGCGCGTCGATGCCCAGGGTTTGCGGATCATCGTCGCAGCGCAGCACCACATACACCGGGTCGAAACAGGCTTGTACCTGTTTCAAGGTGCTGGCCAGTAGGCCCTGTCCGTCCGCGAGCACGGCCTTGCGCTTGTCGCTGCCAAAGCGCGTGCCGCGTCCGGCGGCGAGCACCAGGGCGGCGCAGCGAGCTCTGGCTTGGGGTTCGGTCATGGTGGGTTGTCCGAGTGTGGCGGCATGGGGTGCAGGCAAGCATACCGCAGGGTCAGGCGGCAGGCAGCGCCTGTTGTTCGCGCGCCTGCTTGGCCTTGGTGACGTTCACCGCGCCGGGCAGTTCGACGCCGTTCTTGGCGGCAAGGATCTCGGCCATCACACTCACGGCAATCTCGGCCGGAGTCTTGCTGCCGATGTAGATGCCGATGGGGCCGTGCAGGCGCGCAAGGCTGGCGTCGGTTTCACCGAAGTGCTCGATCAGCCGCGCGCGACGCTGCTGGCTGTTGCGCCGCGAGCCGATGGCACCGATATAGAAAGCCGGGCCACGCAGCGCTTCGAGCAGGGCCAGGTCGTCGAGCTTGGGGTCGTGGCTGACCGCAATGATGCAGGTACGCAAGTCCGGGGCGTAGTCGCGCACGACATCGTCGGGCATGCCGACCAGGCACTCGACGCCGGCCACGTTCCAGCCGTCGATGTACTCGGGCCGCGGGTCGCAGACCGAGACACGAAAACCGTTGAACAGGGCCATGGTCGCCAGGTATTCGGCCAGGGCGCCGGCCCCGATCAGCAGCAGTCGATAACCCGGGCCCAGGGTGCTGGCCATGTGCTCGCCATCAACGCTGAACTGCTCCGGGGCAGCGCTGGCGAGAAGGGTGGCCGCGCCGCTGTGCAGGTCGACCTGACGGCGCACCAGTTGGCCGCTGTCGAGCTGCTCAAGCAGTTGGGCCAGCGACTGCCACGACGGTGAAAACTCCAGAATCAGCTCCAGCGTGCCGCCACAGGGCAGCCCGAAGCGATGGGCCTCGTCGGCGGTAACGCCGTAGCGCACGCGCTGCGGGGTGCTTTCAGGCAGGCCGGGGCCACCGTAGGCGGTGGTGTAGCGGTGGATCAGGTCGTCTTCGATACAGCCGCCGGAGACGCTGCCGACCACCCGCCCGTCGCTGCGCAAGGCCATCATCGAGCCGACCGGGCGTGGCGATGAGCCCCAGGTACGGGCGACGGTGGCCAGTAGCACGCGGTGGCCGGCTTGCAGCCAGTCCCGAGCGGTGCGCAGGACCAGCAGGTCGATACTTTCCATGGGCGCTCCTTCAACGCATATGCAGCACGATCGGGCTGCTGCTGGCAGGGTCGGTATGCTCGCGAAGCTTGGCCACTGCCTTTGCATCGACCGCACCACCGGTATTACCCCAGGTCGTACGGACGAAGCTCAGCACCTCGGCGATCTCCTGGTCCGACATCTGTTCACGCAGCGCGGGCATCCGGTAGGCATCCGGCACCCCGGCGGCGACGACACGCTGCGAGCCGTTGAGGGTGATATTGATTGCCGAAGCGTTTTCCTTGGCCAGCATCGAGGTCGCGCCGGCCAGTGGCGGTATCCACTCGGCCTGGCCCTGGCCGTCCAAGCCATGGCACGACGCGCAGCGGGTTACGTAGCTGTGCGCGCCCGGTGCATCCAGACGGGTAGCCGCCGACATGGCCTGATACTGCCAGGGGGCGCCGTCGCGCTGGGGATCACCCGGCAGGGACTTCAGGTAGCGGGCAATCGCGCCCAGGTCGTCGTCGCTCATGAACTGCGTGGAGTTGTTGAACGCCTCGGTCATCGAACCGTACACCACCGCATGCTTGTTGCGACCGGTCTTGAGGAACTGCACGATCTCGGGTTCGCTCCAGCGCCCGAGCCCGGTGTTGTGGTCCTGGCGCAAGCTCGGCGCATACCAGCCGTCGAGCAGGGCTCCGGCGAGAAACGCCTCGCCGGAGTCGTCCAGCGCTTTTTCGTTGAAGGCAAGGCCACGTGGCGTATGGCAACTGCCGCAGTGGCCCGGGCCCTGGACGATATAGGCGCCGCGGTTCCACAGGGGGTCTTCGGTGGGCTTTTCAGCGTAGGGCTTGTCGGCGGCGAACAGGCCGTTCCACAAGGCGATCGGCCAGCGCAGGTTCAGCGGCCAGGGAATATCGCTGGGGATATTGGCCTGGTCGGACGGTTGCACGCCCTTCATGAAGAAGGCATACAGCGCCCTCATGTCGTCATCGCTGAGCTTGGCGTAGGAAGGGTAGGGCATGGCCGGGTACAGCCGGCGCCCGCCCGGCGCGACGCCATGGCGCACGGCGCGGTCGAAGTCAGCGAGGCTGTAGCTGCCGATACCGTTTTTGCGGTCCGGGGTGATATTGGTGGCATGGATCGCGCCCAGGGGCGTTGCCATTTCCAGGCCGCCGGCGAACGGCGCCTTGCCGGGCAGGCTGTGGCACGCCACGCAATCGCTCAGGCGCGCGACATATTCGCCGCGGGCGATCAGCGCCTGGTCGGGACTTGGTGTTTCCTGCTCGAAGGGCGAGGTGACCTCGCGGGTGACATACCAGGCCAGCAGGCCTGCCGCGACAAGGCAGGGCAGCGCAAGCCAGCGAGTGGTGGTGACCAGTCGGCTGTTTTTCATGAGGGCTTCCGTGTCAGGCAAAGGTATGGCGGCTGAGGGGCAGGCTGCGTGCGCGTTGGCCGGTCAGCCGCGCCACGGCGTTGGCCACCGCTGGTGCCACTGCCGGCAGCGGCGGCTCGCCGATGCCACCCATCTTCGCCCCGCTCTCGACGATGCGCACATGCACCCGGGCCATGCGCGATGGCGGCAGGATCGGGTACAGGTCGTAGTTACGCGCACGCGGCATGCCGTTGACCCACACCGCTTCCTCCACCAGTGTCTGCGACAGGCCGAGCGCCACGGCGCCGTTGACCTGATGCTCGACGATCGCCGGGTTGACGATGCTGCCCGGGTCGATCGCCTGCCAGATGTCGTGCACCTTGACCTGGCCGTTCTCGATCGATACTTCGGCAATCACCGCCGCCTCCGAACCGAACGGCGAGGCCATGGCCACGCCGCGGGCCCGCTTGGTTCCATCTTCGGCGGTGAAGGGGCCACGCTTCCAGCCACCGGACAATTCGCCGACAGCCTGCAGCAGGGTGGTCAGGCGTGGGTTGTCGCGCAACAGATGCAGGCGCAGCTCGAACGGGTCGTGCCCGCCTTTGTCGGCCAGTTCATCGAGGAACGACTCATAGAAGAAGTCGTTCAGCGAATTACCGACCGAACGCCAGTAGCCCAGCATGGCAGGGCCCTTCACATAAATTTGCGCGATGCGTTTGTTGGCAATGGCATAGGACTTGCCCGCCAGGCCTTCCAGGGCAGTGGGGTCGATCTTCTCGCCCTGTTTGCCGGCGATTGCCTCGGTCGGGCCCTCGGTCGCGCTGACCGCTTCGATGGCAACCGGCAGGCCCTTCTCGTCGAGCCCGGCGCGGAACTTGACCACTGCCACGGGCCGCAGCACGTCACGTACGAACTCTTCCTCGCGGGTCCAGATCAGCTTGACCGGGCGCCCGACCGCCTTGGCCAGGGCAATGGCCTGTGGGTAGGGGTTGGCCGAGTCGTACAGGAAGTGGCGCCCGAAGAAACCGCCCAGAAGCGGCGAATGCAGGATGATCTGTTCCTTGGCAAGGCCGGTGCGCTTGGCGATGTCGTCGCGGAACATGTCCGGCGCCTGGTTGGGCAGCCAGACTTCGAGCGACCCATCGGAATTGAAGCGCGCGAGCGCCGACGGCGGTTCGAGCTGGCCGTGGTTGAGGTACTGGTTGTGGTAGGTGGCTTCCACCTGGGTCTTGGCCCCCTTGAGCGCAGCCGCTACATCGCCTTCGTTCTCGTCATCGCGCGCCGGGCCGGTTTGTGCGGCCAGGTGATCGCGATAGGCATCGCTAGAAAAGTCAGCCGGCATCGTGCGTACCTTCGAATCGGCCCCCGGCTCCTGCCAGTCGACCTGTACCGCCTCCACTGCACGCTTGGCATGCCACCAGCGTTCGGCGACCACCGCCACTGCACCCGGCAGGACATGCACCGAATGCACGCCCTTCATCGCCTTGACCTGCGCTTCGTTGCGCAGGCCGCCCACCGTCATGCCCAGTCGTGGCGCGTGCTGCACCGCTGCGTGGAGCATGTCGTCGACCTTGAGGTCGATACTGTACTGAGCCTTGCCGGTGGACTTGTCGTAGGCATCGAGACGGCGTACCGGCTTGCCGATCCAGCGGAACTGGCTGGGATCGCGCAGCTTGACGCTGGCCGGGTCCGGCACAGGCAGGTCCATGGCGCGCTCGGCCAGGTCGCCATAAGCGACCGAGCGGCCGGAGGCTGCATGCACCACCTTGCCCGGTTCGGTGCTCAGCTCGCCGACCGGGACTTTCAGGGTGTCGGCACCGGCCTGCAGCAGCATGGCCCTGGCCAGCGCGCCAAGGCGGCGCATGGTTGGGTAGCTCATGCGTACCGACATGCTGCCGCCGGTGATGCGTAGGCCATTCTCCATCACCACATAGGCTTCGCCAGGTGGTGCGGCATCGATCAGGAAGTGGGCCGGTTCCACATCCAATTCTTCGCCGACGATCTGCGCCATGGCGGTGAATGTGCCCTGGCCACCTTCCATGAAGGGGCAGAGCAGGCGCACGGTGCCGTCAGGGCGGATTTCCAGGAATGCCGGCACCTGCGTGCCGCGCTCTGCGGTCACCGCGGTGGCGGCCTGGACCCGGGCCGAGCCGATCGGCAAGCCAAAGCCGATCACCAGGGCGCCGATGGCGCTCCCCGCAAGAAAGCGCCGACGCGACAGGTTGACCGGCTGATCCAGTTTCAGGTCGCGCAGTTCGGACGGGATGTCGATGGGCGAGTTCATCAGACGCTCTCCTTGGCGGCGGGCTGGGCGGCGAGCTCGTGCACCGCGGCGTGGATCGCGTTGTAGGTGCCGCAGCGGCACAGGTTGACCATCGCGGCGCTAATCTGCTCGTCGCTCGGTGCTGGCGTGTGCTTGAGCAGGGCGGTCGCGGCCATCACCTGGCCAGACTGGCAGTATCCGCACTGGGCGACCTGATGTTCGACCCAGGCCGCAACCACGCGCTTGCCCACCGGGTCGGCCTCGATCGCTTCGATGGTGGTCACTTCACGGCCAACCACACCGGCCACCGGCGTGACACAGGCACGCACCACGTTGCCGTCCACCAGCACCGAGCAGGCGCCACACTGGGCCAGGCCGCAGCCGTATTTGGTGCCGGTCATGCCCAGGTCATCGCGGATCACCCACAGCAGGGGGGTATCGGCGTCGGCGTCGACCTGATAGGTCTTCTGGTTGATGCGTAGTTCCATGGCGTTCACCCGCTGATCATCGGTTGGTGTTTCGTCGTTATAGGCAGGGCAGTGCATCGAGGCAGGGCCCTGGTAGGAATGCCGCGCGCGCATGAGGCGGGTTCCCGATCTGAAAACTCTAGACCCTGGTGGACAGGTTTCCTATCCGTCGGGCAGCAGGTTCAGAGAATCAGGCAAGAAATCAGGTGGATTGCGCTAGTGACAGGACTGGGCGGCTGCATCGCGCGGCGAGCCGTCGGTAAAAGCGCCGACATCGATCACGGATGTCGGCATCAGGCCAGTTGAACCAGGGGCCCGCGTTCGTTATCGGCGCGCGACGGCGTGATGGACGCACTGTTCGTAGTAGGTCTGCTTGATGGCGTTCGGCGGCAGGCGTGAGCTGCTGCTGTAGGTTTGCTCGGTGATGCCGAACGCCGTCATGCGCATCCAGGGTTTGGCGAAGCGCCGCACTTGCAGTTTCTTGCGCTGCGCATAGAGCGTCACCCCGGAGAGCTTGGCATGCTGCGCGTCGGCGGCGATCTGCGCGCCCCAGCCACACACGCTGCGATCGTTCTGGCTCAGCGGCCTGGCCTGGGCGCCGAATGCGGTGACCACCAGTACGCAGCTGGCCAGGGTTGCTAGAAATACCCGCATGTTGCTGTCCTAAGCGTCTGAAGAAAAAGGGAGTTTGCCTTCGCTTTGAACGCCTGGGGGCCAGCAATTTGCCGTCAGACGACAAGCAGCTTTGTCGGGCAGGAGGTGGGCAGGCGCAGGGAGAACCAAGCCAGCCCAGCAACCCAGAGCACCGCCACGCCGTAGTTGATTCGTTGATAGAGACCGAAGAGCTGGCCTGTTTCGGCTGCCCGTGCCATCAACGCCACCGTGCCGATGGAGAACACCACACAAAGCAGGGAGCCAATGGCGAGCAGCCGTGAATCACCCATGCGCAGTGCCAGCCAGACCCACAGCAGGCTGGCCAGGGTCAACGACAGGAACATCAGCAGACCGCTGAGGTTATGCATGTGCTGGGAGAACGAAGGCTCTGTGGGGGTGCAACCTGGGTCGCAGGCGAATACCCCAGTCCCCAGGCTTGCAACACCGTGCAACAGCACCAACAGCGCGCTCGCCAGGGCGACGTTCGAGTGACGCCAGCGACGGGCTAGCCCCCAGGCGAACAAGGCAAACAGCAGTGCCAATGGGAAGTTGTTGACCCAGGGCGAGAATGCCGCGGTCGGTGCGCCTGTCGCCCCGAGCTGGCTCATGGCCTGCTGCAGGTGCTGGTAACCGGGGTAAGCCTGAGCGGTGAGCCAAACCCCCAGCAGCAACCAGAGTGGGATGAACAGGCCGGTGGTGAGCAGGGCTCGGTCGAGTTTCGTCATAAGATGCCTTCCTTGGGCCATGCCGCTACATCTGGCGGCACGTGAACCCGCACACTACAGGCCTCGGCGGGCGGTTCGCCAGCCGTTTCGCTCAGCGGCCGGTCCCCAGCATCACCACCAGCACGCAGGCCAGCAGTGCCAGGTAGGCCCGCGCATGCAGGGTATCGCTCAGGCGCCCCAGCAGCGGCGCCGCCAGGTGCATGCCGAGCCAGGCGCCTGCGGCCATTGCCAGTGCCGCACGCAGGTCGATGTAGCCCAGCAGGCCCGTGCCCAGGTCCGTTCCCGGAGTCGGCACCAGGGCATACACCAGGGTCGCGGCCAGCGCCATGGGCAGTGACAGCGGGTTGGCCATGGCGGTGGCGGTGCTCATGCTGGCGCCGCGCCTGCGCATCAGCGGCACGGTCATCACACTGCCGCCGACTCCCAGCAGCGCTGCCAGTGCGCCGATCGGCAGGCCGGCGAGGGTGGCCGCTGCCTTGCCCAGCGGCGCCGGGCGGTGGTTGTCAACGCGCATGAAGCCTGGACGCAGCCATGCATCGAGCAGGCTCAGCAACAGGTAGCCGATGAATAGCCAACGCAGCCAGGTGCTGTCCAGGTACAGGGCGGCCCAGGCGCCAGCCAGTGCCCCCAGCGCGATGGCCGGCGCCAGAGGGCGTACCAGGTCCCAGCGCAGCGTGCCGGCGCGCTGGTGCCGCCAGGTGGCCAAGGCGCTGCTGAAGATCATCACCATGGCAGAGGTGGCCACGGCGATCTGCATGGCGTGCAGTGCCACCGGGGAGCCCGCCGCGTGGCTGGTGAGCAGCAATGCGTAGAGCAAGGGCACAGCGAAGAAACCGCCGCCGAAGCCGAACAACAGCGTGGTGACGCCAGCGCACACGCCGAAGACACCGAGCAGGGGGTACAGCATGATCGTCAGCCTTTATTGAGAGAGTGGAGGTGCAGGGTAGGAGGACGAGGGCTGGCCAGCATTCGAACATTGGCCAATAATCCGTGTGTTTCAGCCATGGAGGCTCCAATGCGCAATGTGCCGCTGTTCCAGGTCGATGCCACGCCGCGCCCGGTGTTGGCGATCGCCACCGATTACCCGCCCGACACGCTATTGCCACGGCATGTGCACCGGCGTGCTCAGTTCCTCTATGGCATGAGCGGGTTGATGGAAGTCCTGACCGACGATGGCGCCTGGGTCATCCCGCCCTACAGCGGTGTGTGGATTCCGCCCGGCAAGCCCCATCAGGTACTGATGCGCGGCGTGAGCACGCGCAGCCTGTACATCGAGGCCGTTGCGGCGCCGAGGCTGGGGCAGGCCTGCGAAGCGCTGCTGGTCACGCCGCTGCTGCATCAGTTGCTGCTGGCCAGTGCCGAACTGCCTGCGCTGTACGACCCTCAAGGGCGCGATGGCCAACTGGTCGGCTTGATCCTGCATGAGTTGCGCAGCGCCGAGCGCCTGCCGCTGTTCGCGCCGATGCCAGGGGAGCCGCGTCTGGCGCAATTGTGCCTGGCGTTTCTCGCGGCGCCGTCGATCAGCACTACGGCCGAGGCCTGGGCGATACACCTGAACTGGAGCCCTCGGACGTTCAGCCGACGCTTTCGCGAGCAGACCGGGCTGTCGTTCGGTCAATGGCGCCAGCAAGCCTGCCTGATGGCAGCGGTCACGCGACTGGCAGCGGGTGAGGCGGTCACCCGGGTTGCCCTCGACCTCGGGTATGACAGCCCCAGTGCGTTTTCCAGCATGTACCGCAGGGTCATGGGCGAGGCGCCGTCGGCGGTTCGGCAAAAGGCATTGGCGGCGAGATGAAAACCCTGGCGGATGTATGTGATCGTACAACTGCATGAGCTATGATGACGGCTGTCTTTTCACGATGAAACGTACAGGGCATGACAGAGCAGCAACTACAGGCACGTACCCGACGCAAACCGCGCAGTCTGGCGCAGGAACTGGTCACGGTGCTGACCGAACGTATTCGCAGCGGCCAACTCAAGCGTGGCGACAAACTGCCGACCGAATCGCAGATCATGGTCGAGGAGGGCGTCAGCCGCACGGTGGTGCGTGAGGCGATCTCGCGGCTGCAGGCGGCCGGCCAGGTGGAGACCCGCCACGGCATTGGCACCTTTGTGCTCGACGCGCCGAGCACCGGCGGTTTCCGTATCGACCCGGCGACCATCGTGACCCTGCGCGAGGTGCTGGCGGTACTGGAGTTGCGCATCGCCCTGGAGATCGAGTCGGCCGGGCTTGCCGCCCAGCGTCGCAGCGATGAACAACTGACCGGCATGCGTGCTGCGCTCGACGAGCTCAACGAAGGTGCCGCGCATGCCTCCGATGCGGTCTCGGCGGATTTCCAGTTCCACCTGCGCATCGCCCAGGCCAGTGGCAATCATTATTTCGCTGACATCATCAATCACCTGGGTACCAGCATCATTCCCCGCACCCGGCTCAATTCGGCGCGCCTGGCCCACGATGACCAGGCCCATTACCTGAGCCGCCTGAGCCATGAGCACGAGGCTATCTATGAAGCTATTGCCCGACGCGACAGCGAAGGAGCGAAAATGGCCATGCGCCTGCACCTGAGCAACAGCCGCGAGCGGCTGCGCCAGGCGCATGAGGCGGCTGAGGCACAGGGGGGCTGATCGAACCATTGGCTTGAATGCGGGCCCATGACTATTTCTTGAAGAGAAATAATCAATTGCCACCTGCACTGATTCTAAGGGTCGGGCGAATGAGTAAGGATTGATACACCCTCACTCAACCGCCCAGGTGCCACCATGAACAAGCCTACGTCGGACCTCAAGCCCTCGCCATGGCACGACGGCGAGCTTGCGCTGCAACGCAGCGTCGGCGCGGTCGAACGCATGGTGGGGACCGGCAAGGTGCAGATGTCGCGCGACTTCATGCCCGACCAGCACCGCGAGTTCTATGCCCAACTGCCTTTCGTGGTGCTCGGCAGCGTCGATCCGCACGGCAATCCGTGGGCAACGCTGCGCACCGGCCAGCCCGGCTTCATGCAATCCCCCGATCCGCGTCGGCTGCTGCTGGACCTGCCCCGTGAGCCCGCCGATCCCGCCGATGCCGGGCTGGAGGACGGTGACGGCGTGGGCATGCTCGGCATCGAGTTGCACACCCGCCGACGCAATCGCCTGAACGGCTTCGTGCGCCGGGCAGACGACAGCGGTTTTACCATCGAGCCGACCCAGTCCTATGGCAACTGCCCGCGCTATATCAATCTGCGCCGCTATGTCTTCGATGACAGCACACCCGGTGAGCCCTGCGAGTCTACCGAGCTGAGCGCAGCGGACCGTGCCGTGGTGGCCGCCGCCGATTCCTTCTATGTTGCCTCGTATGTGGTGCGCGATGGCGTGCGCCAGGTGGATGTCTCGCACCGCGGCGGCAAGCCAGGCTTTGTCCACATCGACGCCGACGGCACGCTGAGCGTCCCTGATTTCAATGGCAACCTGTTCTTCAACACTCTGGGCAACATGCTGCTCAACCCCCGTGCCGGGCTGGTGTTCGTCGACATGCGCAGCGGCGACCTGCTGCAGATGACCGGGCGTACCGAGGTGATCGTCGACGATCCACAGACACTGGCCTTCATCGGCGCCGAGCGCATGTGGCGGTTTTACCCCGAGCGGGTCGTGCGCCGACCGGGAGGGTTGGCGCTGCGCTGGGTCGACATGGATGACGGCATCTCGCCCAATGTGTTGATGACCGGTAGTTGGGAGGACATGCAGGCGCGCCTGAAAGCCGCGGCATTGCAGCAAAGCTGGCGTCCGTACCGGGTAACGCAGATCGTCGACGAGAGCGAGCACATCCGTTCGTTCCACCTGGCGCCCGACGATGGTTTGGGCTTGCCGGTGCGCCAGGCGGGGCAGCACCTGCCGATCCGAGTACGGTTGCCTGGAGAGGAGGCGCCATTGGTGCGCACCTACACCTTGTCTGGCGCGCCGGCGGACGATGCGCTGCGCATCAGCGTCAAGCGTGAGGGTGTGGTCTCTCGGCACCTGCATGAGCAGGTCAGGGTCGGTGACCTGATCGAGGCGCGTGCGCCGGCTGGAGCCTTCACCCTCGATGCTGCGGTACGCCGGCCCGTGGTGCTGCTGGCTGCGGGCGTGGGGGTGACCCCGGCATTGGCCATGGCCAGGCACCTGGTCAATGAGGGACGGCGTACACGCTACGCCCGGCCTGCCTGGGTGTTCCAATCGGCGTCGAACCGGGCGCAACTGGCCTTTGCCAGCGAGTTTGCCGCGTTGGTGGCAGCCTCCGAAGGCAAACTCAGGCATATGCGCCTGCTCAGCGATGCCCGCGGTGCGGTCGCAGGTGAGGACTATGAGCGCGAGGGGCGCCTGGGCGTCGATCTGCTGCGCGAGGTGCTGCCTTTCGATGACTACGACTTCTACCTGTGCGGGCCGCAGGGTTTCATGCAGCAGATGTACGACGGCCTGCGCGCACTGGATATCAACGATGCACGGATCCACGCCGAAGCCTTCGGCCCATCGAGCCTGCGCCGCACGCGCAACGAGCAGCAGGCCGCGCCGGCCTTGCCGGCGGTGGCCGCTGAGTCGGTTGCGGTGATGTTCATGGACTCGGCGAAAGAGGCGCGCTGGAACCCGGGAGATGGCTCGCTGCTGGAGCTGGCCGAGCAGCGTGGCCTTGAGCCGCCTTTTGGCTGCCGTGGCGGGTCGTGCGGAAGCTGTCGGACCCGCGTGCTCAAAGGGGCGGTTACCTATGCCGAGGCACCGGAGTTCGCCGTGGCGCAGGACGAGGCGTTGATCTGCTGCGCCATGCCGGCCGACGGATCCGGTCCCTTGCATCTGGCGTTGTGATAGCAAACTGTCTCTTGGATTGGACTGCCCCCAACAAGTTGGACACAAATCCAACCCTTGGGGGCAGTCCACCCTGTGGGAGCGGGCTTGCCCGCGAACACGGGCGTAGCCCGTGCCAGGCAGCGCGGTATCTTTTTCGCGGGCAAGTCGCAGCGGCGAACCGCCGCTCCTACAAGCGCGCGTCAGAGCGCGCCGTCGCTCCACTGACCATTGACCAGGCGCCGCAACCCCAGTGGGTTGCCGTCCTGCAGGGCCTTTGGCAACAAGGCTTGCGGGTAGTTCTGGTAGCACACCGGACGTAGGAAGCGATCGATGGCCAGGGTGCCGACCGAGGTGCCGCGGGCGTCGGAGGTGGCCGGGTAGGGGCCGCCGTGCACCATGGCATCGCATACCTCAACACCGGTCGGATAGCCGTTGACCAGAATCCGTCCGACCTTTTCTTCCAGCAGCGGCACCAGCCAGGCATAGGCGTCGAAGTCTTCGGGCTCGCCGATCAGGGTGGCCGTGAGCTGGCCGCGCAGGCCCAGCAGCGCGGCGCGCAACTGCTCATCGTCACAGACTTCGACCGCCACGGTGGTGGGGCCGAACACTTCTTCCTGCAGCAGCGGATCGGCATCCACCAGCAGGCGTGCGTCGGCCTTGAACAGTTGGGCGCGGGCCTGGCTGCCTTCCTGCGCCTGGCCGGCCAGGTGCTTGATGCCGGCGTGCGCGTGCAGGTGTTCCAACCCGCCCACATAGCTGCGCAAGCCGCCGGCATTAAGCAGGGTCTGCCCCGCCTGCTGCGCCAGGTGTTGGCCGAGGTCTGTGAGCAACTGGCTGAACTGTGCCGACTGCAAGCCGATCACCAGCCCTGGGTTGGTACAGAACTGACCGGCCCCCAGGCACACGGAGCCTGCCAGTTCACGGGCGATGGCCTCGCCGCGTTTGGCCAATGCGCCAGGCAGCACGATTACCGGGTTGATGCTCGACATCTCGGCGAATACCGGGATCGGCTGCGGACGTTCGGCGGCCATGCGGCACAAGGCATCGCCGCCCTTGAGCGAGCCGGTGAAGCCGACCGCCTGGATGGCCGGGTGCTTGACCAGCCACTCCCCCACGCCACCGCCGAAGACCATGTTGAACACGCCCTTGGGCATGCCGGTGCGTTCAGCGGCACGGACGATGGCGCAGCCCACCAGGTCGGCGGTGGCCATGTGGCCGCTGTGCGCCTTGAACACTACCGGGCAGCCGGCAGCCAGCGCAGCCGCGGTATCGCCGCCTGCGGTGGAAAACGCCAGTGGGAAGTTGCTGGCGCCGAACACCGCCACCGGGCCCACGCCGATGCGCATCTGGCGCAAGTCCACTCGTGGCAGGGGTTGACGGTCCGGCAGCGCCAGGTCGATACGGGCACCGAGGAAATCGCCCCGGCGCAGCACTTGGGCGAACAGGCGCATTTGCCCGCTGGTACGGCCGCGCTCGCCCTGAATGCGGGCGGCGGGCAGGGCGGTTTCGCGGCAAACGATAGCGACGAAGCTGTCGTCCAGCTCATCCAGTTCGGCGGCAATGGCGTCGAGGAACTCGGCGCGACGGGTTGGCGGCAACTGGCGGAATTCCGCGAAGGCGGTGGCAGCGGCTTTGGCAGCTTGATCGACTTCGTCTTCGGTGGCTTGCATGAAGCTGTAGGGCAAGGCCTCGCCAGTGGTGGCGTCCAGGCTCTGCAGGCGCTGCTGGCCGGCGGCACTGCGCTGGCCGGCGATGAAGTTATGGCCGAGGATCTCAGGCATGAGGTGCTCCTGTAGGTAAAGTGCAAGGTCCATCCATCCCCCATGGAGGGAAGGCTGTCAGGTAATCGGTGCCGGGTTGAACAGAGTGATGTCGTTATGCAACTTGTGCCGCTCGGCCCAGGTCTGCTTGCGGCCGCTGGCAACGTCCAGGTAGTAGTGGAAGAGCTCCCAGCCCAGCTCCTCGATGCTTGCGCGGCCGCTGGCGATACGCCCGGCATCGATGTCGATCAGGTCGGGCCAGCGCTGGGCCAGTTCGCTGCGGGTGCAGACCTTGACCACGGGGGCCATGGCCAGCCCGTAAGGTGTGCCGCGACCTGTGGTGAACACATGCAGGTTCATGCCCGCTGCCAGCTGCAGGGTGCCGCAGACGAAGTCGCTGGCCGGCGTCGCGCAGAAGATCAGGCCTTTGCGTGCGACGCGCTCGCCCGGGCCGACCACGCCCTGGATCGCAGCGCTGCCGGACTTGACGATCGAGCCCAGGGACTTTTCGACGATGTTCGACAGCCCGCCTTTCTTGTTGCCCGGCGTGGTGTTGGCGCTGCGGTCGGCTGCACCCTGTTGCAGGTAGCGGTCGTACCAGTCCATTTCGCGCACCAGCGCTTCGGCCACTTCCGGGGTTTCTGCACGGGAGGTGAGCATGTAGATGGCATCGCGGACCTCGGTGACCTCCGAGAACATCACCGTGGCACCGGCGCGCACCAGCAGGTCGGCGGCATAGCCCAGCGCCGGGTTGGCGGTGATGCCGGAGAAGGCGTCGCTGCCGCCGCACTGCATGCCCAGGATCAGCTCACTGGCCGGCACCGTTTCGCGACGGCGCTGGTCGAGCTTCCTCAGGCGGGTTTCAGCCAGTTGCATGATCTGTTCGATCATCTCGACGAAACCCAGCGAAGCGTCCTGCAGGCGATACAGCCAGGGCTCGCTGAGGTCCACGGACGGGTCGTCTTCGTGCATCACCTGGCCGGCCTGCAGCTTTTCGCAACCCAGGCTGATGACCAGGGCTTCGCCGCCCAGGTTGGGGTTGCGCGCCAGGTTGCGCACGGTGCGGATGGGTATATAGGCGTCACGCGCGTTGATCGCCACGCCACAGCCGTAGCTGTGGGTGAGGGCGACCACGTCGTCGACGTTGGGATACTTGGGCAGCAGCTCGTCGCGGATGCGTTTGACCGCGTGGTCGATCACGCCGGTCACGCATTGCACGGTGGTGGTGATGCCGAGGATGTTGCGGGTACCGACGGTGCCGTCGGCGTTGCGATAGCCTTCGAAAGTAAAGCCTTCAAGAGGTGGCAGGGCCGCGGGAACCGCGTCGCAGCGCGGCAGGCTGTCGAGTTCGGGGGCAGCGGGCATCGATAGCTGGGTTTCCTGAACCCAACTGCCCTGACGCAGGTCTTGCAGGGCATAACCGATGATCTGTCCATAGCGGCGTACAGGCTCGCCCTGGTGGATATCGACGGTGGCGACCTTGTGGCTTTGCGGCACGCCCTCGACCAGGGTCAGGCCATCGGCGAAGCGCGCACCTTCGCCCAGGCCACCGTCATTGACCACCACCACGACATTGTCGTCATCGTGCAGGCGGACGTAGCGGGGCGACTCGGAATGTTCGATCAACTGCATGGTCAGGCCCTTCTTGTGATTTCTTTCAGGCTTTTATACGGCCACCGACGCCCATCCCGGGGCGTCGGCGTACTTCAGGTTACTGGCGCGAGCCGGCCAGTTCGGCGTTGGGCGCCGCTTGCGGTGTGGCTCCGTCCTTGAGCTCGATGCGCTTGATCGGGCCGACGATCACCAGGTAGCTGAATACCGCTACCAGCGCATTGGCACCCACGTACACCAGTGCCCATTTGAACGAGCCGGTGGCACTGATGATGTAGCCGATGACGATCGGCGTGGTGATCGAAGCGATGTTGCCGAAGGTATTGAACAGGCCGCCCGAGAGCCCTGCGATCTGTTTGGGCGAGGTGTCGGCGACCACTGCCCAGCCCAGGGCGCCGATGCCTTTGCCAAAGAAGGCCAGGGTCATGAAGCCGACCACCATCCATTCGGCGTCCACGTAGTTGCAGAACACCATGGTGGTGGACAGCAACAGGCCACAGACGATGGGCAGCTTGCGCGAGAAGGTCAGCGAGTTGCCGCGGCGCAGCAGCCAGTCCGACAGCACACCGCCCAGCACCCCACCGATGAAGCCGCAGATGGCCGGCAAGGAGGCTATGAAGCCGGCCTTGAGGATGGTCATGCCGCGCTCCTGCACCAGGTACACCGGGAACCAGGTCAGGAAGAAGTAGGTGATGGCGTTGATGCAGTACTGGCCCAGGTACACGCCCAGCAGCATGCGGCTGGTCAGCAGTTGCTTGATGTAGCCCCATTTCGGGCCGTCGTTGCCGCGTTTCTGGTCCATGTCCACCAGGCCGCCGTTCTGCTCGATGTGCTCGAGTTCGGCCGGGCTGATGCGCGGATGCTGGCGAGGGTTGTAGATGGTCTTCATCCATACCATCGAGAACAGGATGCCCAGGCCACCCATGACCACGAACACGTGTTCCCAGCCGAAGCTGAACACGATCCAGCCCATCAGCGGTGCGAACAGCGCGGTGGCGAAGTACTGCGCCGAGTTGAAGATCGCCGAGGCCGTGCCGCGTTCGGCGGTGGGGAACCAGGCCGCAACGATCCGGGCGTTGCCCGGGAACGACGGGGCTTCGGCGAACCCGACCAGAAAGCGCAGGGTGAACAGGGTGACGACTGCCCAGGCCACCGGCAGGCCGCCGACGAAACCTTGCAGCAGGGTGAACAGCGACCAGGTGAAGATGCTGAATGCGTAGACGTTCTTCGAACCGAAGCGGTCCAGCAACCAGCCGCCGGGAATCTGCCCGGCCACGTAGGCCCAGCCGAAGGCGGAGAAGATATAACCGAGGGTGACCGCGTCGATGCCCAGATCCTTCTGCAGGCTTGAACCGGCGATGGCGATGGTGGCGCGGTCGGCGTAGTTGATCGTGGTCACCAGGAACAGCATGAACAGGATCAGGTAGCGTACATGCGTCTTTTTCGTCGCTTGCATGCTGGTGTTCTCCCACTATTTATTGTTGTGCGGGGCATTCGGATTGTGGGCCGGAGCGCGGCTGGCGCTCCGGCAGCGGCATTGGCAGGCCGCGGGGGTCGCTTATTGCGGGCCCATTTTGTCCATCAGGGCGGCGAGCATTTCGTACTCTTCGCCGGTCAGGTCGGTCAGCGGGGTGCGTACCGGGCCTGCGTCGTAGCCCGCGAGTTTGGCGCCGGCCTTGACGATGCTCACCGCGTAACCGGCCTTGCGGTTGCGGATGTCCAGGTACGGCAGGAAGAAGTCATCGATCAACTTGCCGACCGTGGCGTGGTCGTCGCGGGCGATGGCGTTGTAGAAGTCCATTGCGGTCTTGGGTACGAAGTTGAACACGGCCGAGGAGTAGACCGGCACGCCCAGCGCCTTGTAAGCCGCAGCATACACCTCGGCGGTCGGCAGGCCACCCAGGTAGCTGAAGCGATCGCCCAGGCGGCGACGAATCGACACCATCAGCTCGATATCACCCAGGCCATCCTTGTAGCCGATCAGGTTCGGGCAGCGCTCAGCCAGTTTTTCGAGCTGTGCAGCGTTCAGGCGGCAGACGTTGCGGTTGTACACCACCACACCGATCTTCACCGACTTGCACACGGCTTCCACGTGGGCGGCTACGCCGTCCTGGCTGGCTTCGGTGAGGTAGTGCGGCAGCAGCAGCAAGCCCTTGGCACCCAGACGCTCGGCTTCCTGGGCGTACTCGATGGCCTGGCGGGTGGCACCGCCTACACCAGCCAGGATCGGTACGGAGGTGGCGCAGGTGTCAACGGCAGTCTTGATCACCTGGCTGTATTCGCTGGCAGCGAGGGAGAAAAACTCACCGGTGCCTCCGGCGGCGAACAGCGCGCTGGCGCCGTAGGGGGCCAGCCATTCCAGACGCTTGATGTAGCCGGCGGGATTGAAGTCGCCCTGGGCGTTGAAGTCGGTGACGGGGAACGACAACAGGCCGTGGGAGAGGATGGATTTCAGTTCTTGTGGATTCATTGTTGTAGGCATCCTGGGGGCGCTTGGGTAAGAAGGTGTACCAAGGTGAGAGGTAAGTTATCGTACAACTTACACGATGACTAGCCCTGCCTGAGAAAATTTTTGAAGCGACGCCTATCCGTAGGGCCCTGTCGCGGTGTGCGTCAGCTCCCGGTGGATCAGCCATAGCTGTGATTTTGTAGGAGCGGCCTCGTCCGCGATAGAGCCGCAACCACCAGCCGAAACGGCTGATCGTGCACTACGGCCGATCAGTCATCGTATGTCTTGAGGGAAAAAAAGATCGCGGAGACAGGCACAAGCCCGCCGCCCGCTTCCACGGGAAGTGTTCTGGGACCAGCAGAGGGTGACCGGGGAAGCAGGGGCGACCTTGCGCCGCCCCGCGATCAAAGCTAACGAAGAGGGGTCAGGCCGCCTGGTGGCGCTTGCTGGCCTGGGACTTGCGGACCTGGGCGCGGCAGGCGTCGCCGAAGGCTTGGAACATCTTGATCGAATCAGGGTTCTTCGCCGCTTGCCACTCGGGGTGCCACTGCACCGCGAACAGGAAGGGCGAAATGCTCGGTGCATGAATTGCCTCGACCAGGCCGTCTTCGGCGTGGGCGATCGGCTCGATGCCTTCACCCAGGTTGCGCAGGCCCTGACCGTGCAGCGAGTTCACTCGGATCTCGTCGGTGCCCAGGGTGTCGCGCAGCCAGCTACCGGGCTTGATCTTCACGCCGTGGGAGGCGGCGTATTGCACATCGACCGGGTCTTCAGGGTTTTCGCGGTGGTCGTTGAAGCCAGGTTCGGCGTAGACCTTCTGGTAGATGTCACCACCCAGGGCCACGTTGATTTCCTGCATGCCACGGCAGATGCCGAAGATCGGCAGGCCGCGGGCGATGGCCAGTTGTACCAGGGGGATGTCGAACAGGTCGCGATCCTTGTCCTGGGCCTTGCCGGGGGTTTCGTTCTCCTGGCCATAGAGGGCCGGATCGATATTGCTGCCGGCGCCGGTCAGGTAGACGCCGTCGGCCATGTCCAGGTACGCCTCGAGGGCGTCGGTGCCGCAGCAGGTAGGGACCAGAACCGGTACGCAGTCGGCGAAATCGACCAGGGGAGTGATGTATTTATGGGTCATGACCTGATAGTCGTGACCTTTGCGCTCTTGGGTACCCATGGTCATCAGGACGACGGGTTTGCGCAGGGCGGGTTGCTTGTTGCCAATGTTGCTGTTGGACATATGTCACCTTGGGACAGGTTTTACCTGTCGTTGTTGTGCAGGTCCGCGGCCTTTGGCCCTTGATGCGTGACCTGTGGTCCCGAGCACTGCCGGCGCGGCCTGAAGGCTGCGGACCGGTCGGGACATGCTTCATAGCTTGCCAGAGCCGTTTAATATGTCAAACGACTGGCGGGTCGGTTTCAGGGGGCGATCTGCCTGTTTTTGGGGGCTTCGCCTGCTGGAAGCCCGAGCCGACAAGGCTTTGGCAGGGCAGTCGGTCAATAATATTTAACGACGCAGTTGGGTCATTGCAGCGCTGCAATAAACCTGGCGTTTGCGCGCTTGCCGGATTTGACAGCACACCCTTGCCGAGGGAAGAGTGGCAGGCATTGCCCTGGGCTATCGCCATTCCAAATCCAATAAAGGGAGTTTCAGATGTCTGCACCATCCACCGATCCCGTCGTACGTGTGCCTCTTGCGCAGTTGCAGGAGCGGTTGCAGCAGATCTTCCAGCGTCATGGATGCAGCGAGTCAGTGGCCGCAGTGCTGGCCGCCAACTGCGCCAGCGCCCAGCGCGATGGTGCTCACAGCCATGGTGTGTTCCGCATGCCGGGTTATGTCTCGACGCTAACCAGCGGTTGGGTCGATGGCGCTGCGGTGCCCGAGGTCACGGATGTCGCCCCGGCCTTCGTGCGGGTCGATGCCAAGGGCGGTTTCGCCCAGCCAGCCCTGGCTGCGGCACGCACGTTGTTGGTGGAGAAGGTGCGGCAGGCGGGTATTGCCGTGCTGGCTATCCATAACTCCCACCATTTCGCGGCGCTTTGGCCGGATGTGGAACCCTTTGCCGAAGAGGGCCTGGTTGCATTGAGCGTGGTCAACAGCATGACCTGCGTGGTACCCCATGGCGCCCGCAAACCGTTGTTCGGCACCAATCCCATCGCGTTCGCCGCGCCTTGCCAGGGACCCGCCCCGATCGTCTTCGACATGGCCACCAGTGCCATGGCCCATGGTGATGTACAGATCGCCGCGCGCGAGGGTGAGCAGTTGCCGCCCGGTGTTGGCGTCGATGCCGAGGGTAAACCGACCACCGATCCCAAGGCCATCCTCGAAGGCGGCGCCTTACTGCCGTTCGGTGGGCATAAGGGCTCTGCGCTGTCGATGATGGTCGAGCTGCTCGCGGCGGCGCTGACGGGCGGGCATTTTTCCTGGGAGTTCGACTGGTCGCAGCATCCAGGCGCCAAGACACCCTGGACCGGACAGCTGATCATCGTCATCGACCCGAGCAAGGCTGAAGGTGGACGCTTTGCCGAGCGCAGTCGGGCGTTGGTGGAGCAGATGCAGGCGGCAGGGTTGTCGCGCCTGCCTGGGGAGCGGCGGTTCAGGGAGCGGGCGGTTTCGGAGCGGGAAGGGGTGGCGGTTGGGGAGGCGGAGTGGAATAGGCTTGAGGCGCTCTCCAACTGAGTGGGCACAAACTGCGGGGCCTGCAGGCCCCGTCAGGGCTCGCGGTCGGACCAGCGGATGCGCTCGAACAGTAGAGGAAAGCCTGCAAGTATAAAAAAGATGCTCCAGTCTCCGCCGTCCCAATAGAGGACTTCGCGACTGCCTATTTGAGTACAGGCCGCAATGCCTGTCGCCATGAAAAATAAATACAGGAGTCTGCGTAGCGCAATGGGCTTGCATAGCCAGTCGAGTAACAGGCTGGTGACGACAATGCACGCTATCTGGATTATTTCAGGCATCTCGTTCTCATAGAATCATCATGACTGTAGTGTGCTGTGGGCCAATACCACCCTCGACCGATGCTTCTAGGGCAACAAGTACATCGCCGGCATGAAAGGTCGGTATCTTTCCTTTGATCAGCCAACTTGCAGCAGCCCCTGCAGCCGTACCGACAGCTGCGCCCGCTAAAGTGCCTGCTCCACTGGCGACCTGTTTCCCGGGAAGCATCCGCTCATAGAGCTCCTGTGCTTTCTCAAGTATCTGATGACGCGATTTGTGTGCGTAAGGTAAGGAAAGTGTTCGGATGTCACAGCATTCGCCTGGTTGGATAGTGAATTCACTGACGTCGAATGCAATTCCGTAGTGACCGATATAGTGATAAGTCTTTTCGGTTCGCATGCGCGCTCCTCAGCTGATGGGCTGGTCCGACGAGCTGCGAACGATGCCTGGATGGGGATACAGCAATCTGCCGGTTGGATCCGGCTTTTCTGTGGGAATCTCCTGCAATCTTGCTCAGTACCTGAAAAACGGCTCGCACCTACGGGAATCGCGCAGCAAATATCAGCAGATGTGCACTATCGGCACTGCTATGCAAACCTGCATTCACACCTTGCACATTCAGTGATGTTCCTTGCGCGTCACTGCAGGTATGCTCGGGGAAGCCTTTCCGAACTGTCCTGATCCAAGGAGCTGCACGCTGTGTTCAAACATGTCGATGCCTATGCCGGCGACCCGATTCTCTCGTTGATGGAAGCCTTCAAGGTCGATCCCCGCGCCGACAAGGTCAACCTGAGTATCGGTCTGTACTACGACGAAGCTGGCGTGGTGCCGCAGCTGCCGTCGGTGGGCAAGGTCGAGGAGCGTCTGGCCGGCCAGCCGCATGAGGCTTCGCTTTACCTGCCCATGGAAGGCCTGGCCAGCTACCGCCAGGCGATCCAGGCGCTGCTGTTCGGTGCCGACCATCCGGCAGTGACCGGCGGACGTGTCGCCACCGTGCAGACCGTGGGCGGCTCGGGTGCACTGAAAGTCGGTGCCGACTTCCTCAAGCGCTACTTCCCGCAGTCCGAGGTGTGGGTGAGCAATCCGACCTGGGACAACCATCGCGCGATCTTCGAAGGCGCGGGCTTCAAGGTGCACACCTACCCGTACTTCGACCAGGCCACCCGCGGCCTGGACTTCGACGGCATGCTGGCGAGCCTGCAGACCCTGGCCAAGCACAGCATCGTCCTGCTGCACCCGTGCTGCCACAACCCTACCGGCGTCGACCTGAGCCAGAGCCAGTGGCAGCAAGTGGTTGAGGTGGTCAAGGCTCGCGAGCTGATTCCGTTCCTCGACATCGCCTATCAGGGCTTCGGCGAAGGTCTGGCCGAAGACGCCTACGCTATCCGTGAAATGGCCCGTGCCGGTGTGCCGTGCCTGGTCAGCAACTCGTTCTCCAAGATCTTCTCGCTGTATGGCGAGCGGGTAGGGGGCCTGTCGGTGGTCAGCGATGATGCCCAGAGCGCCCAGAGCGTGCTGGGTCAGCTCAAGGCCACGGTGCGCCGCAACTACTCCAGCCCACCCAGCCATGGTGCGCTGCTGGTCGCCGGCGTGCTCGGCGATGCCGGCCTGAACGCCCAGTGGCAGGCGGAAGTCGAGACCATGCGCAAGCGTATCCTCGACATGCGCCAGGGGCTGGTCGATGCACTGGCCAAGCAGTTGCCAGGCCAGGACTTCCAGTTCTTCCTGCGCCAGCGTGGCATGTTCAGCTACACCGGCTTCAGTGCCGAGCAGGCGCGCCGCCTGCGTGACGAATTCGGTGTCTACATCATCGACAGCGGCCGGGTGTGCATGGCTGGCTTGCGTCCGGACAACCTGCAGCGTGTCGCCGAGGCGTTTGCGGCGGTGCAGCAGGGCTGATCCGCCGGGCCAGGCATGCCTGGCCTGTGGGAGCGGGCTTGCCCGCGAAACAAAGAGGTGAGATTACCGACGCCTTCGCGGGCAAGTCGCAGCGGCGAACCGCCGCTCCCACAACGATTCGCTTCCTCTTCTCAAAACAGGTGCCGTCCCTCGGACGGGGCTTCGCAACAGCACCTATTCAGTGCACAATCGCGCCCCTCTTTTTCGGTTGAGGTGGCGTGAGGCTTCTATTTCGCCACTCTCAGCCTGTTGCAGTCTTGCGAGTGGAGTTGCACCCGGAATGAATGAGCAGGCCCAAAGCGTCGAACAACGCTTCGAATCGACCCAACAAGCCACCCTCGGTAGCTGGTCGCGTCAAGACACCACCTGGATGCTGGGCCTGTTCGGCACGGCCATCGGCGCAGGCACGCTGTTCCTGCCGATCAACGCCGGCCTCGGCGGCTTCTGGCCGCTGCTGATCCTGGCCGTGCTGGCCTTCCCCATGACCTACTACGCACACCGTGCGCTGACCCGTTTCGTGCTGTCCGGCAGCAAGGGCGGCGATATCACCGAGGTGGTCGAGGAGCATTTCGGCATCACCGCCGGTGCGCTGATCACCGTGCTGTACTTCTTCGCCATCTTCCCGATCCTGCTGATCTACAGCGTGGCGCTGACCAACACGGTCGCAAGCTTCATGGAGCACCAGTTGCACATGACGCCACCACCCCGCGCGATCCTCTCGTTCGTGCTGATCCTCGGCCTGCTGGCCATTGTGCGCTGCGGTGAGCAGGCCACGGTCAAGGTCATGAGCCTGCTGGTGTATCCCTTTATCGTCGCCCTGGCGCTGCTGGCCCTGTACCTGGTGCCGCACTGGAATGGTGGCATTCTCGATACTGCTGGCCAGTTGCCGTCTGGTTCGGCCTTCCTCCACACCCTGTGGCTGGCGATCCCGGTAATGGTGTTCTCGTTCAACCACTCGCCGATCATTTCGGCCTTCGCGGTCGATCAGAAGCGCCGTTATGGCGAGCATGCCGACGCGCGCAGTGGGCAGATCCTGGCCCGTGCCCATCTGCTGATGGTGGTGATGGTGCTGTTCTTCGTGTTCAGCTGCGTGCTGACCCTGAGCAGCGCGCAACTGGCCGAGGCCAAGGCGCAGAACCTGTCGATCCTGTCGTACCTGGCCAACCACTTCAGCAATCCGGCCATCGCCTTCGCCGCGCCGCTGATCGCCTTCGTCGCCATCGCCAAGTCGTTCCTGGGCCACTACATCGGTGCCAGCGAAGGCCTCAAGGGGATCATCGTCAAGACCGGCCTGCGCCCGGGGGCCAAGGCCCTGGATCGTGTGGTCGCGGCGCTGATGCTGGTGGTGTGCTGGATCGTCGCCACGCTCAATCCGAGCATTCTGGGCATGATCGAGTCGCTGGGCGGCCCGATCCTCGCGGTGCTGCTGTTCCTGATGCCGATGTACGCCATCCGTCGTGTGCCGTCGATGCGCAAGTACAGCGGTGCGATGTCCAACCTCTTCGTCGTGGCGATCGGCCTGGTGGCCCTGAGTTCGGTGGTCTACGGCCTGCTGAACTGAGGCCGTCGCACAGAGCAGGCGGGCGCGCGGCAATCCGCGCCTGCCTGTTGCTCGAAGCTTGCAGCCCGACGCTAAAAGCGATTAACTCGGAATCCTTTTCAAACCCCTATAAGGATTTCTGCCATGGCTCAAGTGACTCTCAAAGGCAACCCGGTTCAGGTCAAGGGCGAGCTGCCCAAGGTCGGTGCCCAGGCGCCTGCCTTTTCCCTGGTCGGCGAAGGCCTGGCCGACAAGTCGCTGAAGGACTATGCCGGCAAACGCAAGGTGCTGAACATCTTCCCGAGCGTCGACACTCCGACCTGCGCTACCTCGGTGCGCAAGTTCAATGCCCAGGCCAATGACCTGGCCAACACTGTGGTGCTTTGCATCTCCGCCGACCTGCCGTTCGCCCAGGCGCGCTTCTGCGGCGCCGAAGGCCTGGAGAATGTAAAGAACCTGTCGACCCTGCGTGGTCGTGAGTTCATCGAGAACTACGGCGTTGCCATCGCCGACGGCCCGCTGGCCGGCCTGACTGCCCGCGCCGTTGTGGTACTGGACGAGAACGACAAGGTGCTGCACGCCGAACTGGTCGGGGAAATCGCCGACGAGCCGAACTACGACGCCGCTCTGGCTGTTCTGAAGTAAACGCGGGCAGAGGGCTGCAGTGCGGCCCTAGCGGTTTACACACTGTTACGCCGGCCCGGAAGCCATTCCGGGCCGTTTTCATTTAAAGTTCATCGTTTTAGCAACGTCAGCCAATGGTAAATGCCTGGTAAAGGCCCTTTGCTAAAGCGATGCCAGTGCTTATCGTTCAATCTCCCCCGGTCGCCACTCTCTGAACAAGGTTCGTTCAACCCATGCAAGCTTCTGCCTCCCGTTCTCCCCGTCGCTGGCTGTTCGGCCTGCTGATCCTGCTGCTGGTGGCCTTGCTGGCCTGGTGGCTGTGGCCTGCCGCTGCCCCGACGCACAAGGAGCAGGGCGTGCGCATGGGCAAAGGCGGGCGCCCAGGCTTCGGGGCCTCCAGCGACCCGGTGCCGGTGCGCGTCGAACCTGTGCGGGTCGGCGACTTCCCGCTCTACTACAAGGCACTGGGTACGGTCACGGCGGCTAACACGGTCAATGTTCGCAGCCGGGTGGCGGGTGAGCTGGTCAAGATCCACTTCAAGGAAGGGCAGCAGGTCAAGGCTGGCGACCTGCTGGCCGAGATCGACCCGCGCTCGTACCGGATTGCCCTGCAGCAGGCAGAGGGCACCCTGGCGCAGAACCAGGCGCAGCTGAAGAACGCCCAGGTCGATCTGGCCCGCTATAAAGGCCTGTACGCCGAAGACAGCATCGCCAAGCAGACACTGGACACCGCCGAAGCCCAGGTCGGGCAGTTCCAGGGGCTGGTCAAGACCAACCAGGCTGCGGTGAACGACGCACGCCTGAACCTGGAGTTCACCCAGATTCGTGCCCCCATCAGCGGTCGCCTGGGCCTGCGCCAGCTCGATCTGGGCAACCTGGTGGCGGCCAACGACACCACCGCGCTGGTGGTGATCACCCAGACCGAACCGATCAACGTCGCCTTCACCCTCCCTGAAACCGAACTGGCCACCGTGCTCGAGCGCTACCGCAGTGGCGCGCGCCTGCCGGTCGAGGCCTGGGACCGCGGTGACCGCAAGCTGCAGTCCACCGGTGTGCTGGGCAGTTTCGACAACCAGATCGACACCACCACTGGCACCCTGAAGTTCAAGGGTTTCTTCGAGAACAAGGACCTCGCCCTGTTCCCCAACCAGTTCGTCAACGTGCGCCTGCTGGCCGATACCCTCAAGCAGGTGGTGCTGGCCCCGGCGGCGGCGATCCAGTTCGGCAACGACGGCACCTTCGCCTATGTGGTCAACGCCGAGAACAAGGTCAATGTCCGCAAGCTCAAGGTTGGTGCCAGCGACGGCGAGAACAGCGTGATCCTGGAGGGCCTGAAGGCCGGCGAGCGCCTGGTGCTCGAAGGCACCGACCGCCTGCGCGAGGGCACCCAGGTCGAGGTGGTCGACGACAGCTCGCAAGTGCCGACCACCCCTGGCCAGCACCTGCAAGGCCAGGAAGCCAAGGGCTCGGCCCAGACCGGTGAGTCGAGCAAGGCGGGCGCATGAACATCTCGCGGCTGTTCATCCTGCGCCCGGTCGCCACCACGCTGAGCATGCTGGCCATCGTCCTGGCCGGCCTGATCGCCTACAAGATGCTGCCGGTGGCAGCCTTGCCCCAGGTCGATTACCCGACCATCCGTGTCATGACCCTCTACCCGGGCGCCAGCCCCCAGGTGATGACCAGCGCGGTCACTGCGCCGCTGGAACGCCAGTTCGGCCAGATGCCGGGCCTTAGCCAGATGGCCTCGACCAGTTCGGGCGGCGCCTCGGTGCTGACCCTGCGCTTCAACCTGGACATGAACATGGACGTTGCCGAGCAGCAGGTCCAGGCTGCGATCAACGCCGCCAGCAACCTGCTGCCCAGCGACCTGCCGGCCCCGCCGGTGTACAACAAGGTCAACCCGGCCGATACCCCGGTGCTGACCCTGGCCATCAGTTCCGGCACCATGCCGCTGCCCAAGCTCAACGACCTGGTCGACACCCGTGTAGCGCAGAAAATCGCCCAGATCAGCGGCGTCGGCATGGTCAGCATCGCCGGCGGCCAGCGCCAGGCGGTGCGGATCAAGGTCAACGTCGATGCCCTGGCCGCCAACGGCCTGAACCTGGACGATGTGCGCACCTTGATCGGCGCCTCCAACGTCAACCAGCCCAAGGGCAACTTCGATGGCCCGACCCGGGTGTCGATGCTCGATGCCAACGACCAGCTGCGTTCGCCCGACGAATACGCCAACCTCATCCTCAAGTACAACAACGGCGCACCGCTGCGCCTGAAGGACGTCGCCGAGATCGTCGACGGTGCCGAGAACGAGCGCCTGGCGGCCTGGGCCAATGAAAACCACGCGGTGCTGCTGAACATCCAGCGCCAGCCCGGGGCCAATGTCATCGAAGTGGTCGACCGCATCAAGGAGATGCTGCCGTCGATCACCGACAACCTGCCGGCTGGCCTCGACGTCAGCGTGCTCACCGACCGAACCCAGACCATCCGCGCCGCGGTGCGCGATGTGCAGCACGAGCTGCTGTTCGCCATCGCCTTGGTGGTGATGGTCACCTTCGTCTTCCTGCGGCGGGTCAGCGCCACGATCATTCCGTCGATCGCCGTACCGCTGTCGCTGATCGGCACCTTCGGTGTGATGTACCTGGCCGGCTTTTCGATCAACAACCTGACCTTGATGGCCCTGACCATCGCCACGGGTTTCGTGGTGGACGATGCCATCGTCATGCTGGAGAACATCTCCCGGCACATCGAAGAAGGCGAAACGCCGATGCAGGCAGCGCTCAAAGGCGCCCGGCAGATCGGATTCACCCTGATTTCGCTGACCTTCTCGCTGATCGCGGTGCTGATTCCGCTGCTGTTCATGGCCGATGTCGTCGGCCGGCTCTTCCGCGAGTTCGCCATCACCCTGGCGGTGGCGATCCTGATCTCGCTGGTGGTATCGCTCACGCTCACGCCGATGATGTGCGCGCGTTTGCTCAAGCGCGAACCCAAGGAAGAAGAGCAGAGCCGCTTCTACCGCGCCAGTGGTGCCTGGATCGACTGGCTGATCGAACGCTACAGCCACGCCCTGACGTGGGTGCTCAAGCACCAGCCGCTGACCTTGCTGGTTGCGGTGGGCTCGCTGGCGCTGACGGTGTTCCTCTACATCATCGTGCCCAAGGGCTTCTTCCCGGTGCAGGACACCGGGGTGATCCAGGGCATTTCCGAAGCCCCCCAGTCCATCTCGTTCAGCGCCATGAGCGAGCGCCAGCAGGCGCTGAGCAAGGTGATCCTGCAGGACCCGGCGGTACAGAGCCTGTCTTCGTACATTGGTGTGGACGGGGACAACGCTACGCTCAACAGCGGGCGCCTGCTGATCAACCTCAAGCCCCATGCCGAGCGCGATGTCACGGCCAGCCAGGTGATCAGCCGCCTGCAGCCGCAGCTCGACCGGCTGGTGGGTATTCGCCTGTTCATGCAGCCGGTACAGGACCTGAGCATCGAGGACCGGGTCAGCCGCACCCAGTACCAGTTCAGCCTGTCCTCGCCTGACCCGGACATGCTCGCCGAGTGGAGCGGCAAGCTGGTCCATGCCCTGCAACAGCGCCCTGAGCTCACCGACGTTGCCAGCGACCTGCAGGACAAAGGCCTGCAGGTGTATCTGGTGATCGACCGCGACATGGCCAGCCGCCTGGGCATCACCGTCGCGCAGATCACCAACGCCTTGTACGACGCCTTCGGGCAGCGGCAGATCTCGACCATCTACACCCAGGCCAGCCAGTACCGCGTGGTGCTGCAGTCGCAGGCGGCGGCCAGCATTGGCCCGCAGGCGCTGGAGTCGATTCATGTCAAGGCCACCGATGGCGGCCAGGTTCGCCTCTCGGCGCTGGCGCGCATCGAACAGCGCCAGGCGCAGTTGGCCATTTCGCACATCGGCCAGTTCCCCGCCGTGATGATGTCCTTCAACCTCGGGCAGGGCGTGTCGTTGGGCGAAGCGGTGCAGGTGATCGAGCAGGTGCAGCAGGACATCGGCATGCCGCTGGGCGTGCAGACCCGCTTCCAGGGCGCCGCCGAAGCCTTCCAGGCCTCGCTGTCGAGCACCTTGCTGTTGATCCTCGCCGCCGTGGTGACCATGTACATCGTGCTCGGCGTGCTCTACGAGAGCTACATCCACCCGGTGACCATCCTCTCGACCCTGCCGTCGGCGGCCGTGGGTGCCTTGCTGGCGCTGCTGCTCAGTGGCAACGACCTTGGGATGATCGCCATCATCGGTATCATCCTGCTGATCGGTATCGTCAAGAAGAACGCGATCATGATGATCGACTTCGCCCTGGAGGCGGAGCGTCACCAGGGCATGAGCCCGCGCGAGGCGATCTACCAGGCCGCGCTGCTGCGCTTCCGGCCGATCCTGATGACCACCCTGGCAGCGCTGTTCGGCGCCTTGCCGCTGATGCTCGCCACCGGCTCCGGCGCCGAACTGCGCCAACCGCTGGGCCTGGTGATGGTCGGCGGGCTGCTGGTCAGCCAGGTGCTGACGCTGTTCACCACGCCTGTCATCTACCTCTACTTCGACCGCCTGGCGCGCCGCTGGCGCCCGGCCGCTGATACCGCGCAGGCCGAGGCATGAACCTGTCCGGACCGTTCATTCGCCGGCCCGTGGCGACCATGCTGCTGAGCCTGGCGATCATGCTGCTCGGTGGCGTCAGTTTCGGCCTGCTGCCGGTCTCGCCGCTGCCGCAGATGGACTTCCCGGTCATCGTGGTGCAGGCCAGCCTGCCAGGCGCAAGCCCGGAGGTGATGGCCTCGACCGTGGCAACGCCGCTGGAGCGCAAGCTGGGCAGCATCGCCGGGGTCAGCACCCTGACCAGCAGCTCAAGCCAAGGCTCGACACGGGTGATCATCGGCTTCGACCTGGGACGCGACATCGACGGCGCGGCGCGCGAGGTGCAGGCTGCAATCAACGCCACCCGCAACCTGCTGCCCAGCGGCATGCGCAGCATGCCCACCTACAAGAAGGTCAACCCGTCGCAGGCGCCGATCATGGTGCTGTCGCTGACCTCGGACGTGCTGTCCAAAGGGCAGTTGTACGACCTGGCCGACACCATCCTCTCGCAGAGCCTGTCGCAGGTCAGTGGGGTAGGGGAAGTGCAGATCGGCGGCAGTTCGCTGCCGGCGGTGCGCATCGAGCTTGAGCCCCAGTTGCTCAACCAGTATGGCCTGGCGCTGGACGATGTACGCACCGCCGTGGCCAACGCCAACCAGCGTCGGCCCATGGGCTTCGTCGAGGATGCCGAGCGCAACTGGCAGGTTCGCGCCAACGACCAGCTGGAAAAGGCCGATGACTACAAGCCGCTGGTGATCCGCCAGCAGAACGGTGCCATCCTGCGCCTGGCCGATGTGGCCAAGGTCAGCGACGGTGTCGAGAACCGCTACAACAGCGGTTTCTTCAACGACGATGCGGCGGTGCTGCTGGTGGTCAACCGCCAGACCAACGCCAACATCATCCAGACCGTGCAACAGATCAAGGACCAGCTTCCGGCCCTGCAGTCGCTGCTGCCGGCCAGCGTCAAGCTCAACGTCGCCATGGACCGCTCGCCGGTGATCAAGGCCACGCTCAAGGAAGCCGAGCACACGCTTCTGATTGCCGTGGTGCTGGTGATCCTGGTGGTCTACCTGTTCCTGGGTAATCTGCGTGCCTCGTTGATTCCGAGCCTTGCCGTGCCGGTGTCGCTGGTGGGCACTTTTGCGGTCATGTACCTGTGTGGCTTTTCGCTGAACAACCTGTCGCTGATGGCATTGATCCTGGCCACAGGGCTGGTGGTGGACGATGCCATCGTGGTGCTGGAGAACATTTCCCGGCACATCGAGAATGGCGCCAAGCCCATGCGCGCTGCGTTTCTGGGTGCCAAGGAAGTGGGGTTCACCCTGCTGTCGATGAACGTTTCGCTGGTGGCGGTGTTCGTCTCGATCCTGTTCATGGGCGGTATCGTGCGCGGGCTGTTCCAGGAATTTTCGATCACCCTGGCCGCAGCAATCCTGGTGTCGCTGCTGGTGTCGCTGACCCTCACGCCGATGCTCTGCTCGCGCTGGCTCAAACCCCATGCCCCACAACACCAGACGCGTTTGCAGCGCTGGAGCGACCGGGTGCACCAACGCATGGTCGAGGGGTACGACAAGAGCCTGGGCTGGGCCGTGCGTCATCGCCGGCTGACGCTGATCAGCCTGTTGGCGACCATCGTGCTCAACGTCGCCCTGTACGTGATCGTGCCCAAGACCCTGATGCCGCAGCAGGATACTGGTCAGTTGCAGGGCTTCGTGCGGGGCGATGACGGGCTGTCGTTCACCGTGATGCAGCCGAAGATGGAAATCTACCGCCGGGCGCTGCTCAAGGACCCGGCCGTGCAGAGCGTCGCTGGTTTCATTGGCGGTAACAGCGGCACCAACAACGCCTTCGTCCTGGTACGGCTGAAACCGATCGCCGAGCGCAAGGAGAATGCGCAGAAGGTCATCGAGCGTCTGCGCAAGGAGTTGCCGAAGGTGCCGGGCGGGCGCCTGTACCTGATGGCCGACCAGGACCTGCAGCTGGGCGGTGGCGGGCGTGATCAAAGCACCTCGCAATACCTCTACACCCTGCAAAGCGGGGATCTGGCAGCCCTGCGCGAGTGGTTCCCCAAGGTGGCCGCGGCCTTGCGCAAATTGCCCGAGCTGACGGCCATCGACGCCCGCGATGGTGCCGGCACCCAGCAAGTGACCCTGGTGGTCGATCGCGACCAGGCCAAGCGCCTGGGCATTGACATGGACATGGTCACTGCCGTGCTGAACAACGCCTACAGCCAGCGGCAGATTTCGACCATCTACGACAGCCTCAACCAATACCAGGTGGTAATGGAGATCAACCCCAAATACGCCTGGGACCCGAGCACCCTGGAGCAGGTGCAGGTGATCACGGCCGAGGGTGCGCGGGTGCCGCTGTCGACCATCGCCCGTTACGAGAACAGCCTGGCCAATGATCGGGTCAGCCATGAGGGGCAGTTCGCCTCCGAAGACATCTCCTTCGACGTTGCCGAGGGCTACAGCGTCGACCAGGCCCTGGCGGCGCTGGAGCGCGAGGTGGCCAAGCTGGGCCTGCCGGAGTCGGTGATCGCCAAGCTCGGTGGCAGTGCCGACGCCTTCACCAAGACCGCCCAGGGTCAGCCGTTGATGATCCTCGGTGCACTGGTTCTGGTGTACCTGGTGCTGGGCATCCTCTACGAGAGCTACATCCACCCGCTGACCATCCTCTCGACCCTGCCGTCGGCGGGGGTTGGTGCATTGCTCACGCTTTACGTGACCGGCGGGGAGTTCAGCCTGATCTCGTTGCTGGGGCTGTTCCTGCTGATCGGGGTGGTGAAGAAGAACGCCATCCTGATGATCGACCTGGCCCTGCAACTGGAGCGCAATGAAGGCCTGTCGCCGGAAGAGTCGATCCGTCGCGCCTGCCTGCTGCGCCTGCGACCGATCCTGATGACCACCATCGCCGCCATCCTCGGCGCATTGCCGTTGCTGCTCAGCCAGGCCGAAGGCGCGGAAATGCGCCAGCCGCTGGGCCTGACGATCATCGGTGGCCTGGTCTTCAGCCAGATCCTCACCCTTTACACCACGCCCGTGGTCTACCTGTACCTGGACCGCGCGCGCCACCGTTTCAACCGTTGGCGCGGCGTGCGCACCGACGCCGCCCTGGAAACCCCGCTATGAACTTTGCCCAGACCCCGCTGCACCGCGCCCTGCAATTGCTGACCCGTGGCCGTGGATCGCGCCTGCTTGGCGCCGGCCTGTGCGTGGCGATGCTCAGTGCCTGTACCCTGAGCCCCGATTATCACCGCCCCGAGGTCAGCACCCCGACGCAGTTCAAGCAGGCCGAGGGCTGGACCCAGGCCAACCCCTCGGATGCCATCGCCCGCGGTGCCTGGTGGGAGCTGTATGGCGACAAGGGCCTGAACGCCCTGGTCGAGGAACTCAACCGCAGCAACCAGACGGTCGCCCAGTATGAAGCGCAGTACCGTCAGGCCCAGGCCCTGGTACGCAGCAGCCGGGCGTCGCTGTTCCCGTCGCTGAACCTCACCACCAGCAAGAACCGTTCAGCCCAGGGCACTGGCAGTTCCAGCTCGAGCCTGTCGAACAACAGCAGCGGCATTCGCGACACCTACAACGCGCAGTTGGGCGTGAGCTGGGAAATCGACCTCTGGGGCAAACTGCGCGAGACCATGAATGCCAACGAGTCCAGCGCCCAGGCCAGCCTCGCGGACATGGCGGCGATTCGCCTGAGCCAGCAGTCGGAACTGGTACAGAACTACCTGCAGCTGCGGGTCATCGACGAACAGAAACGCTTGCTCGAAGCCACCGTGGCCGCTTACGAGCGCTCGCTGCGGATGAACGAGAACCAGTACCGCGCCGGCGTCGCCGGCCCGGACGCTGTCGCCCAGGCACGTACCCAGCTCAAGAGCACCCAGGCCGACCTGATCGACCTGGCCTGGCAGCGCGCCCAGTATGAAAATGCCATCGCCGTGCTCATGGGCAAGGCGCCGGCCGAGTTCTCGCTGGCCGTCAGCAACGATATCCCTGCGCTGCCGCCGATCCCGGTGAGCTTGCCGTCGCAGTTGCTGGAGCGTCGTCCGGATATCGCCTCGGCCGAACGCAAGGTCATGGCCGCCAACTCGAACATCGGCGTCTCGCGCGCGGCCTATTTCCCCGATCTGTCGTTGAGCATGAATGGCGGCTATTCGAGCAGCAGCTTCAACAACTGGATCGAGCTGCCGAATCGCTACTGGTCGGTCGGGCCACAACTGGCATTGACCCTGTTCGACGCTGGCAAGCGTAGCGCCGAGGTGGACCGCACCGTGGCGGTCTACGACCAGACCGTAGCGCAGTATCGCCAGACGGTGCTCGATGGCTTCAAGGAGGTCGAGAACTACCTGGTGCAGTTGAAGGTGTATGCCGACGAAGCGGTGGTACGCCAGGAAGCGCTGGATGCTGCCCGTGAATCGTTGCGCCTGACCGAGAACCAGTACCGTGCCGGATTGATCGGCTATCTGGATGTGGTGAACGTGCAGACCACGGCGCTGAGCAACGAACGCAGTGTGCTGAATCTGCTGCAGGGGCGCCTGGTGGCCAGCGTGCAGTTGATCGCGGCATTGGGCGGCGGCTGGGAAGCGGGGCCGGCGTTCGCAGAGGCTGACAAACAGTAAGGTTGCAGTGCCGGCGTTATCGCGGGGCAAGCCCGCGATAACGCCGGCACCGTGCGTAACCGACCGCGGGATCTTCCACCCTGTAGTCCCCGCAAAATCCCGTGCCTTTCCTCCCTGTTCGCGTAAAATCCTCCGCCTTTTCCGGGCCCTTCCTCGCCCTCTGCCGGAACTTGAAATGCTGACAGGTAGCTACTCCTCTTCGCTGGTGTTGATCTCGCTGTGCGTGGCCATCCTGGCGTCCTACACCGCACTCGACCTCGCAGGCCGCATCGCCACCGCCAAGGGACGCGCGGTGTATCTGTGGATGGGCGGCGGGGCGCTGGCGATGGGAATCGGCATCTGGTCGATGCATTTCATCGGCATGTTGGCCTTCGAGTTGCCCATCGAGCTGGGCTACGACCTGGGCTTGACCGCGTTGTCACTGCTGATCGCCGTGTTATCTGCAGGCTTTGCCTTGTGGTTGGTCAGCCAGCCGCGGTTGAGTTGCCCGCAGGTGGGCTTGGGTGCGCTGTTCATGGGCACCGGGATTGCCTGCATGCACTACACCGGCATGGCTGCCTTGCAGATGCTGCCCGGGATCGACTACGACCCGGCGCTGTTCGGTGCTTCGCTGGCCATCGCCGTGGGCGCCTCGGCGGCAGCCTTATGGATTGCCTTCCGCCTGCGCAGGCAGACGCCGTACGTTCGGCAGATCCGCGGTGCCGCAGCGGTGCTGATGGGGGTTGCCATCGTCGGCATGCACTACACCGGCATGGCGGCGGCCAACTTCCCCGAGGGTAGTTACTGCGGTGCGCTGGTCGGCGGGTTGTCTGGCGACTGGCTGGACTATGCAGTACTGATCACCACCCTGGCGGTGCTGGCGGTGGCCTTGCTGACGTCGGTGCTGGACGCGCGCCTCGAATCCCGCACCGCGGAACTTGCGCGCTCATTGACCCAGGCCAACCAGGAGCTGACGCAACTGGCCCTGCACGACACCCTGACCGGGCTGCCGAACCGCACCTTGCTGGCCGACCGTATCGAGCAGGCCATGGCCAAGGTGGCAGAGCAAGGTGGTTGCTTTGCGCTGATGTTCATCGACCTGGACGGGTTCAAGCCGGTCAACGATGCCTTCGGCCATCATGTTGGCGACCAGTTGCTCAAGGCGGTGGCTGCGCGGCTGCGTGGACATCTGCATAGCCAGGACACCTTGGCGCGGATTGGTGGTGACGAGTTTGTCCTGCTGGTCGAGTTGCAGGAGCCGGACGATGCTGTGGGCGTGGCGGACAAACAGGTTAACTTGGTAGCCAGGCCATTTCGTGTTGCAGAGCACGACCTGCAATTGTCGGCAAGCCTGGGTATCGTGCTCTACCCGGGTAATGGCCAGGACCAGCACGAGCTGCTGCGCAATGCCGATGCGGCCATGTATCACGCCAAGAGCGCGGGCAAGAACGGCTACAGTTTTTTCGACACCTCGATGAACAGTAACGCCCGCCAACAGCTGCAATTGCTGCAGGACCTGCGCGCGGCGCTCGAGCATGACCAGTTCCGGCTGTATTACCAACCCAAGTTCGAAGCGCACCAATGTACGCCGATCGGTGCCGAGGCCTTGTTGCGTTGGGAGCACCCGCAGCAAGGGCTGTTGCTGCCGGACCGTTTCATCGGCCTGGCGGAGAAGACCGGCCTGATCATCCCCATCGGCGAATGGGTGCTGGGCGAAGCCTGCCGGCAGATGCGCCTGTGGCTGGATCAGGGCCATGGACACTGGCGCATCGCGGTGAACCTGTCGGCCATCCAGTTCTGCCATTCAGGGTTGGTTGACAGTGTCTCGCGAGCCTTGGCCGACAACGGCCTGCCGGCCAACCGCCTGACCCTGGAAATCACCGAAACCACCGCCATGCGCGATGCCGATGCCAGCCTGACGGTGTTGCAGCGCTTGTCGGACATGGGCGTCGATTTGTCCATCGACGACTTCGGGACGGGCTATTCCAGCCTGATGTACCTCAAGCGCCTGCCGGCGAACGAGCTGAAGATCGACCGCGGTTTTGTCCGCGACCTCGAGCATGACAGCGACGATGCCGCGATCGTTTCGGCGATCGTTGCGTTGGGGCAGGCATTGGGTTTGCGGATCGTTGCCGAGGGCGTTGAAACCGATCGTCAGCAGGACTTCCTGACCCGCCTGGGCTGCGATTCGCTGCAGGGCTACTTGCTGGGTCAGCCGGCACCGGCCGAGCAGTTCATGCAACGGCTGAAGCAGGGCGAGAACGGCTAACCCGCGTCGCGCAGGGTAGGGAAGGGGTTGAAGGCGTCCATCTCGGCTTCGACTGCCTCGATGATGCGCTCCACATCTGCCGCAGCCATGATCGCGGCGCAGGGAATGCCGGCGATGGCCAGCAGGGTTTCGCCAGTGGCCCGGTCGAACAAGCGCGCGACCATGCTGCGTGGTGCATCCATGCTGGCCTCGAAGCCCAGCGGGTGGAAATGCCAGCGCATCACCTGGCAGGCGTTGGGGAACGTCATCTTGTTCATGCCAGCCTCCATTTCCGGGTGTTCGGGCGCCTGGTCGCTGAACCCTGTGCCTGGCCTTGTCGTGAAGGGCGGGGGGACAGCGAAACTTAAACATAGCAGCTACGGCGCCAGTGTCGCGCAGCGAAGATGACAAATCGGCGAATGCATGACACAGGTCACATCCACGTGGCTCCGGCAAATCACGGGCGTCCATGGGGGCAAACGTTTTCCGCGTGGCTTGGCGAGCAACGGGCGCGAACCTGACCGACCTGCGCTTTCGGACCAGCGGTCAACTGAGCAGGCCGGCGGCGATATTGATGGTGAAACCCAGGATCGCGGTGTTGAACACGAAACTGACCAGGGAGTGGGCCAGCACCACCCGGCGCATGGCTCGGCTGGCCACGCCTATGTCCGAGGTCTGGACCGCGACACTGAGGGTGAAGGAGAAATAGTGGAAGTCCCAGTAATCGGGGTTGCGTTCGCCATCGGCGAAGCGCAGAGGGGGCTCCTTGTGGCTGTCGGTGTAGAACAGCCGCGCGTAGTGCAGGCTGAAGATACAGCCGATCAACAGCCAGGATCCGGCCACGGTCAGGCCGGTATACAGGTAGTGCAGGGCCTGCGCGCTGCCGTGCAGGCCGCGACTGGACGCCAGTTGCAGGGTCACGGCGACCAGGCTGGCAATGGCTGCAATGCAGACGGTGAACAGGACCAGGCCTGCGTTTTCGTCCTCGACATTGGCGACCTTGCGCACGGTTTGGGATGTAGCGCGCCAGGTCAGCCACAGCACCAGCGTTAGGTACAGCCAGACACCGAGGTTCCAGCCTGCGAGAAAACGCTGCGTCCAGTCGTCTGCGGGGATCAGCCAGCCGCCGAGCAGGCCGACAAGCGTGGCAAGGGTCAGGCGTGGGTGGGTTCGGGTCAGGCGGTGGAAAGCCATGGGCGCTCGGCGGTGGTCTGGGTTGTCTTCCACTTTAGCCTGCACCAGGTGGTGTTGTGTCGCCGCGCGTTCGATCCGTGGTCGATCATCAGGTACCATCCGCGTTCGCCATCGATAAAAGCCTTGTGTATCAAGGTGATGACTCGTTTCACGCTACAGGATCCACGTTTTGACCGATTCCCTGCACAATCCCTTGCTGCAGTACCTGGCGCGCCTGGCGCCCTCCAGCCAGTTGACCATGCGCTATATCCTCCAGGATGCCGCCGACCGGCTGGGGTTCGCCGATTGCGACATCGCCGCGGTGCCCTGGCACCTGATCGAACCTGGCCACGTCATTGCCCTGGTGGCAGCCTTGCGTGCCGATGGTTTTGCACCCAATACCTCTTCGCTGTACGTCAACGCGGTGCGCGGGGTGATGAATGAGGCCTGGCGCCAGGGGCTGATCGACCACGAGCATCTACTCAGGATTCGCGAGGTCAAGCCTGCGAGCGGCACGCGCCTGCCACCCGGGCGCAACCTGCGACGCAGCCTGATCCGTGAGCTGATGGAAGTCTGCGCTGCCGATCCGCGGCCGCAAGGTGTGCGCGATGCGGCGATCATCGCCTTGCTGTACGGCACCGGGATGCGCAAGTCCGAGTCGGTGGACATCGACTTGTGCGATGTCGACTTCCACGAACACAGCCTGCAGGTGCTGGGCAAGGGCAATCGGCAACTGGTCAAGTACGCCCCGGCCTGGGCCTTCGACAAGCTGCAGGCCTGGCTCGAGCTGCGCCGCGCGCAGTTGCCGGAGGGCGCGGCGGACGATCCCTTCCTCTTCAACCGGATTCGCCGGGGCAGCCATATCACCCGTGCGCGCATCACCAAGCATGCGATCTACTACATCGCCCGCCAGCGTGGCGCGCAGGTGGGAGCCAAGATCATGCCGCACGATTTTCGCAGGGCGTTCATTACCCGGGTGATCGAGGAGCACGACCTGTCGATTGCCCAGAAGCTTGCCCACCATGTGAACATCCAGACCACCGCAGGGTACGACCGACGTGACGACAACGAGCGGCGGCGGGCAGTGGAGCGCTTCGACTATTGAGATCGGCGTTGTGCCCCGCTCAATGAATGCTCGAGGCCAACTCGAAGATCGGCATGTACATCAGGATCACGATCAGCCCGATCAGCAGCCCGATGAAGGTCATCAGCAGTGGTTCGAACAAGCGCACGAACCACTCGACCCAACGACCGATCTCCTGGTCATGGAAATCGGCGCAACGTTCGAGCATCTGCCCCAGGTTCCCTGATTGCTCGCCCGCCCGCAGCAGACGCAGCGACACCGGCGTGACCAGCCCGCCAGCCTCCAGCGCCGCCGACAAGGCTAGCCCTTCGCCCACCTGCCGCGCTGCACGCTCCAGCCCTTCGCCTGCAGCGCTGCCGAGCAGTCCGCGCGCCATCCCCATTGCGGTCAGGATCGGAATGCCACCCTGCAGCAGGATCCCCAGCGAACGATAGAACCTCGCCAGCTCGTACATCAGCAAGCGCTGGTGCAAGGCCGGCAGGCGCTGCAGTTGGCGGTTGGCAACGCGGCGCACACGCGGGTGGCGGCGCAGCAGCACCAGGGTGAGGATGCCTGTCAGTGTGCCGAGCCCCAAGGGCAGTTGCTGGGCATGCAGAAACAGGCCGACCTTCATCAGCACCCGCGACAGCCACGGAAGTTCGCTGCCCATGCCCTCGAACACCAGGCTGAAGCGCGGCACCACATAACCGAGCAGAAACAATACGACCCCACCTCCGACCAACAACAGCAACAAGGGATAGACCGACGCGCCCACAAGCTTCTGGCGCACCAGGTCCAGGCGCTGGCGATAACTGATATAGCGGCCGAGGGCATCACCCAGGGCTCCGGTGCGCTCGCTGGATTGCACCAGCGCCACATAGAGCCCGGGGAAGATCCGGGGCTGCTGGGCCAGCGCCTGGGACAGCGAACGGCCTTCGTACAGCTGGCTCACCAGTTGGCCAAGCACCTTGCGCGCCGGGGCGTTCGGCGCCTTTTGCGCCAGGCTTTCCAGGGCGTCGATCAGGGACAGGCCGGCGTCGAGCAGAGTCCCCAGCTCCTGGCTGAACAGCACCAGGTCGAAGGGCTTAGCGCGCCGCCAGTTGCCATGCGACCAGGACAACCCCTGGCGTTGCAGGCTCACTACCCGCAGCCCCTGGTCCTGAACCTGGCGCCGGGCATGCTCGGCATCCTCAGCTTCGACCTGCATTTGCACGATACCCTGCCTGCCGAGGGCCTTGAGGCTGTAGCGCATGGCGAATGCCCTCACTGCCAACTGGTGACTTCGGCGTTTTCGCCGTCACCACCGGGCTGGCCGTGCTTGCCCATCGACAGCAGATCGTACTCGCCACCGTTCTCACCCGGCTGACGATAGATGTAAGGGCGGCCCCAAGGGTCTTGGGGCACGGCCTTCTGCAGATAAGGGCCGGACCAGCGCGCCTCGCCACCGGGGGCGGTGACCAGCGCCTGCAAACCCTGCTCGCTGCTGGGGTAGTGGCCCACCTCGAGGCGGTACAGGTCCAGTGCCTTGCCCAGCCCTTCGATCTGCGCCCGGGCAACCTTGGCTTCGGAGCGGCCGAGCTGGCTGAAGTACTTGGGCGCGACGATGCCGGCCAGCAGGCCGAGCACCACCAGCACCACCAGAAGTTCGAGCAGGGTGAAACCACGTTGTGTGCGAATGCGGCGCTGCATGGCGATGCCCTCCGATGCGTGTGCAGGCCCCCATGCAACAGCCGTGCACGTCTGCCTTGCGGCCTTGTGGCATGCGGCTCAGGCAAGCGGCACGCTGCTTGCGTGAGAGCTGCAGGGCCCGGGTTTTTCGGGGCATTTCCCCCACATCGGGGGGGGCACGGCGGGGAGACGACCGACATGCGTGGACTCATCCTTGGCTTGATCGGGCTGCTGGCAGGTGCGGCCCAGGCTGACGTGTACATCTCCATCGGCGCGGGTGGCACCTACGTGCTGTCCAACGTGCATCGACCGGGGCGCCAGTATGAGCGGGTCATCAGCGAGACCCGCCCCCAGGCCGGCCCTCTGGAGGCGCAACTGTTGACTGGGCGCCCCTACGCTGACCTGGTAGCGGATGCGGCCCGCCTGCACGAAGTGCCCCAGGCGTTGCTGCATGCCGTGATCAAGGCCGAGTCCGGCTACAACCCCAAGGCCCGCTCGGCCAAGGGGGCTGCCGGATTGATGCAATTGATGCCCGATACCGCCCGGGAGATGGGGGTCAAGGACGTCCTCGACCCCAAAGACAATGTGCAGGGCGGGGCGCGCTACCTGAAGCGCATGCTCAGGCTGTTCGACAACGACATCACCCTGGCCGTGGCAGCCTACAACGCCGGGCCTGACGCGGTGATCAGCCGTGGTCGCGTGGTGCCGCCCTTTGCCGAAACCCGGCGCTATGTGCCCAACGTGCTGCGCGACTACCGGCGCCTGCAGGGGCTCGCCGAGGGTGGGGCGTGGTGAGCGGTGGATCAGTGCGGGATGACGGAGGGCACTTCGCCGCCCAGCGAAAAGCGATAGCCAATGTCGATATCGGGGGCTGGCCGGTGGCAGTGGGTGCGACTGAGCAGGAACTCGAACGCCGGCTCGTACAGCCCGTCACGTACTACTGCGCCGGCAAGGACCTCGACCTGGTACCAGCCGTTGTCGAGTTCGATCATCGGTCGGCCCGGCACCTGGTAGCGGGCCATGAAGTCGCCAAGGGTTTTGTTGGTGAAGTGCTGCAGCATGCGCCAGGTGAACAGCATCAGCGCGCGGTTCTCCACGTGCAGCACGTAGCCTGCGCGGCGGTGTGCCACGCGACTGCCGGCTTCGAGCAGGGCCGGGGTTCGTTCGTCAAGGCTGAAGATGATGCGGTAGGGCAGGTTATCGATGCCTGCCAGGGGCAGTACCACGCCTTCGAGCACGGCGCGGTCGCCGCTGTCGGTGTCGGTGCGGGGGTGGGTGAATTCGTGGGCAAGGTCGTCGGGTAGCGCGTTGTCATCCTTGAAACGCGCCAGTCGCTGGATGTCGCCGACGAGGAAATAGTCGACCAGGTCGTTCAGGACTTCGCTGAATTCGTAGCGCATCGGATTTTCCTTGTTCTATGTGCGCTGGCGGGTAAACAGAATGTAGCGGATGCCGTGAGGGCTGTCGCCTCTGCCGGCAGTCCGCTGTGATCAATGGCGTTGGGCGATCTGGATCAGGTTGCCACAGGTATCGTCGAACACCGCCACGGTGACAGGCCCCATTGGCGTAGGCGGCTGGGTGAACTGCACGCCGCCGGCGCACAGGCGCGTGTACTCGGCCTGGATGTCACGCACGGCGAAGGAGGTGGCCGGGATGCCGTCGGCCTTGAGCGCGGCCTTGTAGGTTTTGGCAGCCGGATGAGCGTCGCGCTCGGGCAGCAGCTCGACACCATTGGGGTCGTTGGGGGAGGTGAGGGTGAGCCAGCGGTACTGGCCCATCGGGATGTCGTGTTTGGGCTGGAAGCCCAGAACGTGATGATAGAAAGCCAGAGCCTTGGCCTGGTCGTCGACGAGGATGCTGGTGACTACGATCTTCATAGGCTGCACCGTTCCTGAGGGTCGTAGCGTTAAGTAAAGACGCTGCGCGCCATTTGACCAGTCTGATGGCGGGGCGAGGCACCCTTGATCCTATCTGCAGGAGCGGGGGGCGGCGCTCCGACTTGACCCGCGATGGGGCGCGCAGCGGCCCCATGCATCCGCCTTACTGCGGCGACCCGAACAATGCCGTCCAGTAGATCCCCGCATCGCTCTTGGGATCTACGGCATAGGCTGCGCCCAATTCGCGGTAATCCGGGTTCATCAGCGTTGCGCAGTGGCCAGGGCTGGCCAGCCAGCCATCGACCACCTTGCGTGGCGTATCGCGGCCGGCAGCGATGTTTTCGCCGATCTGCTGATAGAGATAGCCGGCAAGCTCGGCCCGATCACCCGGCGTGCGGCCGTCGCGGTCGATGTGGTCGAAGAAGTTCTGGTTGGCCATCGCCCGCGTGTGGTTGGCGGCGACACCGGCCAGCGTGGTATTCCAGCTCAGGGCCGCTGCTGCTGCGAAAGGCTGCCCACCGCATTGGCGCGGTATCTTGCGCGCGGCGTTGACCTCCTGCAGCAGTTTCTGGCCTTCGGCTTGCCAGTCGCCGAGGCGCCCGCTGAGCAGCGGGCGTGCCAGCACGATGCGCCAGTCGCGGCCTTCCTGGCTGACACCGATATCCACGAACTGCGGGTCGAGCACCACCTGGCAGAAGCTTTCTTCGATGGCGCTCATCGCCGCCTTGGCATCCCGTGGCCCGGACAAGCTGATGGCCTGGACATTGACCATGGGGTAGGCGGCACGGGTCATGGCCTGCTGCAGGTCGCGGGTGCCTTCCGGCGACAGCGCCAGACGGGTGTCGCTATTGAGCGGCGGCAACTCCAGCGAACCTGCGTCGCCGCAGCGCTGGGCCTGGCTGCGGTAGGCATTGATCGACTCGATCAGTTGCGCTTCGTCGCCGCTGATCGCCAGGGCACTGGTGGAAATGACCAGGCCGAGTGACAGGGCGCCAAGGCAGGCAACAGATGACAGGACGCGCATCAAGAATCTCCCTATGACTGGCAGCGACCTCGTGTTGGCGCTGCCCATCCTACACAAGCTGCAGGCTTTTGGCCTCGTCTTGTGCGTTGCAGTAAACCACCGACAACCGATTGTTGCGGCAAAAGAGGCAGTAGACCGGCGAAGGGCGAAAAAGTGCAATTGATTGGAAATAATTCGCAATATCCATTATAAACACGACTCAATCGCAATCATGCATGCCAGGAAGGCGCTCCATTCACTTCATCGGGAGCCTTTCATGGCACGTTCCTGTCCTTTTCGTCCGACCCTGCTCGCCCTCTGCTGTTCCCTTGGCGTAGCCGCCCATGCCGCTGATGCGCCGCTGGAGCTCGACGCCACCGCGATCAACGCCGATGCCGTCAAGGCGCCTCGCACCCAGTTGCCGGAGGCCTTCGCAGGTGGGCAGCTGGCCCGTGGCGGGCAGATGGGCGTGCTGGGCAACCAGGACATGATGGACGTGCCGTTCACCATGACCAGCTACACCTCGCAGTTGATCGAGGATCAACAGGCCGAGGACATTGGTGATGTGCTGCTCAATGACCCCTCGGTGCGCCAGTCGTTCGGCTTTGGCAACCAGTCCCAGGTCTTCGTGATCCGCGGCCTGCCGTTGAGCGGCGACGACGTGTCGTTCAATGGCCTGTACGGCGTGCTGCCACGGCAGATGATCTCCACCGACGCGGTAGAGCGGGTCGAGCTGTTCAAGGGCCCCAATGCGTTCCTCAACGGCGCCAGCCCCACTGGCACCGGCCTTGGTGGCAACGTCAACCTGCAGCCCAAGCGCGCCGGCGACACGCCGACTCGTCGTTATACCCAGGACATCAGCAGCGATGGGCGCATCGGCGAGCACCTGGACATCGGCCAGCGTTTCGGTGAAGACAACCGTTTCGGCGCGCGCCTGAACCTGTCCCAGCGTGAAGGCGAAACCGCCGTGGACGACCAGGACCAACGCAGCAAGCTGTTCGTTGCAGGCCTGGACTATCGTGGTGACCAACTGCGCCTGTCGGCCGACATCGGTTACCAGAAGCAGCGCGTCAATCACCTGCGCAACTCGGTGCGCCTGGGCTCGGCGGTGACCAGCATCCCGCGTGCTCCGAGCGCCGATCACAACTACGGCCAGGATTGGTCGTGGACCGAGACCGAGGATACCTTCGGCATGCTGCGCGGCGACTACGACTTCAACGAGAACTGGAGCGGCTACATCAGCGGGGGCGTCAAGCACACCCGCGAGAACGGTTTCTATGGCACGCCGGTCCTCACCAACGCTGCCACGGGCGCCGCGACCATCGGCGGCTCGCAGATCCCGCACAACGAAGACAACACCAGCCTGATGGCCGGGATCAACGGCCGCTTCCAGACGGGCCCGGTGAGCCACCAGTTGAATCTCGGTGCCGCGAGCATCTGGACCCAGCAGGAAAACGCCTACGTCTTCTACAGTTCGCAGAACACGAATATCTACAACACCAGCCCACTGCCCAAACCGACAACGCCTACGCTGGTCGGCGGCATGCTCGACGACCCAGGTGTGACCGGCAAGACCCGCAACCGCAGCCTGGCGCTGTCCGATACCGTGGGGCTGTTCGACGACACGCTGCTGCTCACCGCTGGCGTACGCCGCCAGCAACTGCGTGTCGAAGGCTATGCCTACCGCGGCACGGGTGTGGACGCCGGGCGCACTGCGTTCTACGACGAAGCGGTCACCACACCAGTGTATGGCATCGTCTACAAGCTCAACCCGTCGGTCTCGTTGTACGCCAACAGCATCCAGGGCCTGGCCCAGGGCGCCACGGCGTCGGGCCAGGTGGTCAACGTCGGTGAGGTGTTCCCACCGGCCAAGACCAAGCAGATCGAGGCGGGCATCAAGTTCGACCGCCAGACCTACGGTGCCAACCTGGCGGTGTTCCGTATCGAGCGGCCCACCGATGGCTACGTGCAGGGCAACCTCTATGTGCAGGACGGCGAGCAGGTCAACAAGGGGATCGAGCTCAGCGTATTTGGCGAGCCGGTGCCGGGCCTGCGCCTGATGGCCGGTGGCACGCGCATGGACACGGAGCTGAAGAACACCCAGAACGGCACCAACGATGGCAACAAAGCGGTGGGGGTCCCGACCTTCCAGCTCAATGCCAGCGTCGACTGGGATGTGCCTGGGCTCGACGGCGTGGCGCTCAATGCCCGCATGCTGCGCACCGGCGGGCAGTACGCCAACCCGGCCAACACCCTCAGCCTGCCGACCTGGAACCGCTTCGACGTGGGCGCGCGCTATCGCTTCAAGGTGCAGGAAAAAGACATCACCTTGCGCATGAACGTCGAAAACCTGACCGACAAGAACTATTGGGCCTCGGCCAACGGCGGTTATCTGACCCAGGGCGACCCACGGCTGGTCAAGTTCTCCGGGACCATCGATTTCTGATGGCCCGTCGCCTCGCTATCGCGCCAGTGCCTGGTTGGGCTTGTAGAAGATGAAATGCGTGGTCTGCGCTGTGCGCCGATAGGCCTTGGCCCAATCTGGCCGCACAGTGCGATCATGGAAGTACAGCGCCCCCGCGGTGCTGTCCTGCAGCTGCTGGTTCAATGCCTTGCGCGCGATTTCCTTGGCGACCTCGTAGCGCTCCTTTTCCTCGACCTGGTCAGGGCGCCCGTCACACCACCAGGAGAACTGGCAGCTCTTGCTCTCGACGCCTTGCTTGACCACGCCGCAGATGGTGTCGGGGAAGCCGTCCTTGCCCAGGCGGTTGAGCACTACACTGGCCACTGCGCTCATGTCTTGCTCGTCAGCGCCCTTGGCCTCCCAGTAGAGGGTGCGGGCAAGGCAGGTGATGCTGTCGTCCAGCGGCGCTTGCCCGGCCGGATCCACGGCCTGCACCTCGGTGGGGGTGATCTTCTCCGGCGCCTTGGGTGGCGGGGAGTCGTTTACCACTTTCTGTTCCAGCGCCTGGGCCTTGTCTTCAGCGACTGCGGCCTTGGCGCTGTCGGCGGCATGCAACGGGCCTGCAGGCAGGGCCAGGAACAGGCTGATGACCATCCACGAGTGGCGCATGATCGGGCTTCCGCGTCAGTGAGCTGATTACATTCTAGCCAGTGGTTTCAACTCAGTGTGAGGCTCAGCATCAATGGCAGGGTGACCGCTGCGGCGACGGTCTGCAAGGCGATGATGGTCGCCATCAGCGGCGCGTTGCCCCCCATCTGCCGGGCCATGACGTAGGACGACGACGCGGTGGGCAGTGCCTGGAACAGCACGGCCACCACGGCGGCCTGGCCGCTGAGGCCGAGCAGGCGACACAGGCCGAAGGTGGTCAGTGGCATGACCAGGAACTTGAACGCCGAGGCGGCCACCAGTGGTTTGACCTGCTGACCCATCCGCGCGCCGCCCAGGGCCGCTCCGACGCACAGCAAGCCGAGGGGCAGGGCGGCCTGGCCAAGGGCCTTGACCGTCGGCTCCAGCCCCGCCGGCAGGCCAAGCCCGGTGACCCGCAGCAGCAGGCCACCCGCGCAACCTACGATCAACGGATTGGCGAAGATCGCCCGCAGCACGGTCAGTGGCGAGCTGTGGCGAGCACTGAAACGGGCGAATACCAGTACGCAAAGCAGATTGACCAGCGGCACGATCGCCGCGTTGGCCACGGCCGCCAGGGCGATGCCGGCGCTGCCGTAGATGCCCGCCGCCAGGGTCGCGCCAATGTAGTTGTTGAAGCGTATGCCACCCTGGAACACCGAGGTGAAATCAGCACCATCGTGGGCTGCCGCGCCCTGGTAGAGCACCAGCAGCAGCGCGCCTGCGAGGGTCGAGAGCATCAGCACCCCAACCATGCCGAACACCGGTACTCCGTCCAGGTTGGCGGTGGCCAGGCCATGCAGGAACAGTGAGGGCAGCAGCACGTAATAGCTCAGGCGCTCGGCGCCGGGCCAGAAACCCTCCGCGAGAAAACCGCGCACCCGCAACAGGGTGCCCAGGGCGATCAGCAAGATGATGGGCACCAGGGTGGTGAGGAGCAGAGGCAGCATGGTTGCGGTTCCGTGGTCGGGTACCGGCACAGGTTAGCGAGGTGAGTCAGCAGAAAAAAACGTTGTTTTCTGCATTCACCGTTGAGAAAAACTGCATGGTTGTAAACAGTTGCCTGATCAACTGCCCAGGGCGGTCTTGAGTACCGCGCTCAGGTGCCGGCGTTGGCTCTTTTCATGTTCCAGCAACACCACGTGGCGGCTCAGTTGCGGCTCGCCAAAAGGCAGCACCGTGGCGGGCGGCAGCCGTTGCAGGTCGTCGTCGCTCATCGGGATGATCGCCACCCCGAGGCCCATTGCAGCCATGCGTGCCAGGGCCTCCTGGCTGTCCAGCTCCATCTGTTCGCTGACCTGCAAATGCTGGCGGCGCAGTTCCTGTTCGATCTGCCGACCGGCCCAGGCGCGTTTGTCGAAGCGCAGGAACGGCTGGTTGGCGAGTAGTTGCGCCAGGCTTTGCCCAGCCAGGTCGGGGCTGGCCACGGCCCAGAAACGGTCGGAGAACAGCGGACTGAACTGCAGGCTCTGCGGGTAGGGGCTGACCGGTTCGGTGGTAATGGCGGCGTCCAGCTCACCGTCCTCGATCCGCCGCGCCAGTTCCGCGGACATGCCCGAGACCACGCTGATGTGCAGTTGCGGATGGTGCGCCTTGATCCACACCAGCGCCTTCGGCAGGCGCCGGGCGAGCACGGTATGGATCGCACCGATACGCAGGCGTCCACGCAGGCTCGGGCCGCTGGCCAGGGTATCGGCCAGCTCGTCGTAGGAGGCGAGAATGCTTTCGGCGCGCGCTACGGCCAGTTGCCCGGCTTCGGTGAGTATCACCTGGCGACGGCTGCGGTCGAACAGCGGCACTTGCAGTTCGTCTTCGAGTGTCTTGATGTGCAGGCTTACCGCCGAAGGGGTCAGGCTCAGCAGGTCGGCGGCGCGGGCGAAGGTGCCGTGGCGGGCGATGGTGACCAGGGTACGCAGGGCTTTGAGGGACACGCGACGGTTCTCCTGCACGGGAATGCCCGGCACGGTACGCGTATCGCGCCTCCTGGGGCAAGCGCCAGGCAGGTCAGTAGACCCACACCTCCACCCGGCGATTGCGCAGGCGCCCCTGTTCCAGGTCGTTGTCGGCTACCGGCAGTTCATCACCCATGCCGGTGACATCCCGGATCTCCACGCCGCTGCGCGCCAGTTCACGGCGCACGGCCATGGCGCGCAGGCGCGAGAGCAGGGCGGCGCGGCCGGGCGTTTCCTTGGGGTCGCCAAAGCCCACCAGTACCGTTTTGTCATGCAGTTTGCCGACCTGGCGCAGATAGTCGCTGACCCGCTGCACATCGCGCAGGGCCTTGTTGTCGAGGCTGGCGCTGCCCTCCTGGAAGCGGAAGTTGACGCTCAGCCGCCGGGCCTCCGCAGCCAGGGCACGGTATTGCGCGGGCATCTCGGCCTGCACTGCGACCGGCACTGCCTTGACCTGCTGCGAGACGAAACCCTGAGCGGCGACAATGGCCTGCCCGGCAGGGCCCTGGGTGAATTCAGCCAGCGCCCTGGCCTGGTCGGTCGCTTGGGCCGGCAGGTAGAAGAACAACCGCCGCGACAGCGGATAGTCTTCGCTGGCCACGCCAGCGGCGGTTGGCAACAGGGCCGGTGCATCGCCTTCGGCGATGGCCAGCAGCTTGGCGCCATGCACTGTGGTCAGGCTGCTGAAACCGATGGCCGCGGGATCGGCCTTGACCCGTTCGGCCAAGGCATCGCCGGATTCGAAGCGTTTGGCCCGTGGCGAGAGCTCCAGTGCCCGTGGTTGCAGTACCAGCGCGCGAAAGGTTTCGAAGGTGCCGGAGCGATCGTCACGGGAGTACAGGTGAATGGGGCCGCCCGCTACACCGAGTTGTTCCCAGCGTTGGATCTGGCCGGAGAAGACCTGGGCCAGTTGCGCGGTACTCAACTGCTGCAGGCGGTTGTCGGGGTGCACCATGACCGCAACGCCGTCCAGGCCGATCACCTGCTCGCTGGCCGCGCTGCGCAGGTCGCCCAGGCGCTGCAGTCGCAGCACTTCCTGGTCGGAAATCGGGCGCGAGGCGGCGGCAAGGTCGGCTTCGCCACTGTCCAGGGCACTGAAGCCGGTGCTGGAACCATGGGCGGCGATCGTGATCAGCAATGGCTGACCCTGGGCGTCGCGGGCACGGATATCAGTCTCGTTGGGCTGTTTCCCGCGCTCGCTGCGGATGTCTTGCGCACCTTGGCTTTGCAGCAGCCCACGCACCAGCGCAGGGCCCAGCGCCGCGCCGATGGTGTTGGAGCCCTGGATACGCAGTGTGGCTGGCTCCGCCTGAGCCAGCAGGGGCAGCAGGCAGAGCAGAAGAGCGAGTGGGCGGGGCATGCCGGGATCCTTGAGGCACAGATATGTCCGGCAGATTACGACAGCGGTGTGAATGAAAAATGACGGTCAGGCGCAGGCCAGCGGTCAGAAGGTGGGCGGCGTGATCACCCAGATGACCACCGTGTCCACCTCGCCAGGGTTGCCATAGCGGTGCGGCTCCTGGCTGGGAAAACTGAAGCTGTCGCCTTCATCGAGCAGGAAGTGGCGCTCTCCCACCCACAGCTCGAAACGCCCTGACAACACATACCCGGCTTCCTCGCCTTCGTGGCTGTAGCTCTCCTGGCTGTAGGCGCCCGGCGGGAAGCGCGAATGCAGCATCTCCAGCTGGCGGTTGGGCTGCGGGGTGAGCAACTGGTCGACCACGCCATCTTCGTAATGCACGCTCAGACGGCTTTGCCTGCGCACCACGAAGCCCTGGTCCTCGGGCGCGGTGCTGGCTTCGCTGGCGAAGAACCACTGGATGGTCACCCCCAGGCTGCGGGCGATATTGAACAGCGCTGGGATCGAGGGGTATGACAGGTTGCGTTCCAGCTGGCTGATGTAGCCGGCGGTCAACTCGCTGAGGCGGGCCAGCTCCGCCAGGGTCATGCCGCGGCGCTTGCGCAGGCCGCGGATGCGGGTGCCGAGGAACTGCGGCGCGGCGGCACCGCCTTCGGCGAGTTGCGGGACGAGGGGGCGCTGGCTCATCGAGGGTCGGTCCATCGGTAAAAACCGGGAGTATGACCAGCCTCAGAGCGACCAGGCAACCGCCAGGCCGTCATGGATTGCCTCTTCAGCTGTTCGTGGAGCCAAGCAATCGCCGATGCGCCGTACTTCGACCAGCCCGGCCAGTTCCTGGGCCAGGGTGTCGACAGGCTGGTGACCGAGGCACAGCACCAGGGTGTCGATCTGTTCGAAGATCATGGGTTCGCCACTGGCGGTGTGCTGCAAGTACACGGTGTTGTCGTCGGTGCCATAGAGGCGGGCGTAGGGGGTGATGGGGATACCCAGGCGGTGCAGTTCGCCGGCCATCTGGTCACGCACGTAGAGCGGCAGGCTCTCGCCGCAGTGAGTGCCATTGACAGCCAGTTGCACCTGATGACCTTCGCGCACCAGGCGTTCGGCGATGCCTGGGGCGATCCAGTCGCAGCGCCAGTCCAGCACCAGCACCGAGCGCCCCAGGGCGTGCTCGTTGCGCAGCACCTGCCAGGCATCCACCACCTGCAGCTCGCCGCTGCGCTCAAATGCAGGCCAGTAGGGGGTGGCACCGGTGGCCGCGATCACCAGGTCTGGCCGTTCGCGCTCGACCAGCGCGCGGTCTACACGGGTATTGCGTACCACCTGCACCCCTGCCAGTGCCAGTTCGCGCTGCAAGTTGGTGCTGGCGCCGCCGAACTCGCTGCGCCGTGGCAGCAGTTGCGCCAGCAGCACCTGGCCGCCGAGCTGCGGGCCCGCTTCGTACAGCGTCACTTCATGGCCTCGGGCGGCGGCGACGATGGCCGCCTTCATGCCTGCCGGACCACCGCCAGCCACCAGGATACGCTTGCGCTGCGGGGCCGGTGTGACGGTGCCGTACTGCAGTTCACGACCGGTTTCCGGGTGCTGGATGCAGGAGATCGGCAAGCCACGATGGAAGTGGCCGATGCAGGCCTGGTTGCAGGCGATGCAGGCGCGCACGTCCTCGACACGGCCTTGTTCGGTCTTGGCCGGCATTTGCGGGTCGCAGATCAGCGCACGGGTCATGCCGCACACATCGGCCTGGCCACGGGCGAGAATCAGTTCGGCTTCCTGCGGCTGGTTGATACGGCCAGTGACGAACAGCGGGATGTCCAGGCGCGCCTTGAAACTACCGGCTTCGCGGGCCAGGTAGGCCGGTTCGATGGCCATCGGTGGGACGATATGCACCGCGCCACCCAGGGTCGCCGAGGTGCCGGCGACGATGTGCAGGTAATCGACCTGATTCTGCACCGCGATGGCGGCCGCCAGTGATTCGTCTTCGCTCAAGCCTTCGCTGTCACGCTCGTCGGCACTGATGCGCAGGCCGACGATGAACTGTTCGTCAGTGGCTGCACGCACCGCTGCCAGCACTTCGCGCAGAAAACGCAGGCGTGCTTCGAGGTCGCCGTTGTAGCCATCGATACGACGGTTGACGCGAGGATTGAGAAACTGCGCGGGCAGGTAACCGTGGCTGGCCACCACTTCGACGCCGTCCAGCCCGGCCTGGTGCAGGCGCCGGGCTGCACTGGCGTAGCCCTGGACGATTTCGTCGATCATGGGCTGCTCCAGGGCGCGCGGCATCACGCGAAAGCGCTCGTTGGGCACCGCCGAGGCCGAGTAGGCCACTGCCAGCAGGCCATCGGCCGATTCCATGATCTCCCGGCCGGGATGGAACAGCTGCGACAGCACCACGGTGCCGTGTGCGTGGCAGGCCTAGGCGATACGTCGGTAACCGTCGATGCAGGCATCGTCGGTGGCCATCAGCACATGCGAGGTGTAGCGCGCACTGTCGTGAACCCCGGCGACCTGCAGCACGATCAGGCCGGCGCCGCCCTCGGCGCGGGCGCGCTGATAGGCGACAAGCTTGTCGTTGACCAGATTGTCGGTGGGCAGGCAGGTGTCGTGACCACTGGACATGATGCGGTTCTTCAGGCGTTTGCCACGGATCTGCAAGGGTTCGAACAGGTGAGCGAAGGCAGTCGACATGCGTACGAGCTCCAGCGTGCGTTCTTGTTTTTTTTCATGGAAGTGTACCTTAAGTAAAAAATCAACTTGTTTTTTTACTTTGGCAGGACTAGCGTTCGGCTCATCCCTTCGTACTGGGATAAGCTCGTCCCCACAAGAACAACCCTGGATGACACCATGCACCCCAGCGAACGTACCCTGCGTGAGGAACTGGCCGCCTGTTATCGGCTGATTGCGCATTTCCGCATGACGGACCTGATCTTCACCCACATCTCGGTGCGCGTGCCCGGCCCCGAGCATCATTTTCTGATCAACCCCTATGGCCTGCTGTTCGAGGAAATCACCGCGTCCAACCTGGTGAAAATCGACCTGCAAGGGCGTGCCGTGGAGGCGTCGCCGTACCCGGTCAATCCGGCTGGCTTCGTCATCCACAGCGCCATCCACGGCGCACGCGAGGATGCCCAGTGTGTGTTGCACACCCACACCCGTGCCGGGTGCGCGGTGGCGGCGCTCGAGTGCGGGCTGCTGCCGGTCAACCAGATCTCCATGGAGTTCTACGGCAAGGTCGCTTACCACGACTATGAGGGTGTCGCCCTGGACATGGACGAGCAGCAGCGACTGGTCGCCGACCTCGGGGACAAGCCGGTGATGATCCTGCGCAATCATGGGCTGCTGACGGTGGGGCGCACGGCCGGCGAGGCGTTTCTGCGCATGTTCTACCTGGAGAAGGCCTGCGAGATCCAGTTGGCGGCGCAGAGTGCCGGGAAGGTGGTGCTGCCATCGCCCGAGGTCTGCGCGCATACCGAGCAGCAGTTCAATGCTCCGGCGAGGCCGCTCAAGCCCGGTGAGCTGGCGGACCCGGATGCCATGGGGCTGGCCTGGGGGGCGCTGTTGCGCTTGCTGGAGAAAGTGGCGCCGGATTATCGGGACTGACGGCAGAAGCGGCTTTTTGTAGCGAAAGGCCGCTTCTGCAAAAGACCGGTGTCGTCGGTCAATGTGCCTGGGGTTCGATCAACTGCGCCGGCGCTTGCCTGGCCTTGCCACGGGCAACCCAGTAATACAGCACGCTGGGTACCACCAACCCGATCAGCCACGACACATCGACACCGCCCAGGTGCGCAACCATGGGCCCGGTGTACAGCTTGGTGTCAATGAAGGGCATCTGGATCAGCACGCCGATGCTGTAGACGATGATGCCGGGCCAGTTCCAGCGGCCATAGCGCCCGTCGGGATCGGCCAGGGCAGGGATGTCGTAACGCTCGCGGGTAATGAAGTAGTAGTCCACCAGGTTGACCGCGCTCCAGGGCACGAAGAAGGTCAGCAGGAACAGGATGAACGACTTGAACGCACTCAGGAACGAATGCTGACCGAGCAGGGCCACCAGCGTCGCAGCACCCACGATGCCGAGCACGAACAACAAGCGCTGCAAGCGACTGATCTGCAGGCTGCCGCGAAAACCGCTGATGATCGTGGCGATGCACATGAAGCTGCCGTAGCTGTTCAGGGTTGAGATGGTCACCTTGCCGAAGGCGATGGCGAAGTACAGCAGCGCCGCGGTGGTGCCGGCGCCACCCAGGCCGACGATGTAGGCCACTTCACGCCCCGAAAACTGACCGCCGGCAATCGCTGCGGCGAACACGCCGAGGATCATCGATGCCTGGGCGCCGATCACCGAGCCCAGGCCGGCGGCGAGGAAGGTCTTGAGCGGCGACGTGTTGCTGGGCAGGTAGCGTGAATAATCGGCGACATAGGGGCCGAAGGCGATCTGCCACGAGGCGGCCAGCGACACCGCCAACAGGAACGAGGCCCAGCTGAAGTGGCGGTTGTCGAGCAGTTGGCCGATATCGGCGAGCATCAGGATACGGCTGAACAGATAGACGAACGCAATGATTCCCAGCACGCTGGCGACACGGCCGATCCAGTGGATCACGCGGTAGCCGGCGAGGGTGGCCAGTACGATCACGCCAGCGAAGATCAGGATACCGGCACTGTCGCTGACACTGAGCAACTGGCCGATAGCCTGGCCCGACAGCACCGTGCCGGTGGCAGTGAACCCCAGGTACATCAAGCACACCAGCACCATCGGGATGGCGGCGCCATAGACGCCGAACTGCACGCGGCTGGAGATCATCTGCGGCAGCCCCAGTCGCGGCCCCTGGGCGGCGTGCAAGGCCATGACCGCTCCGCCAATCACTTGGCCCAGCAGCAGGCCGATCAGCGACCAGAACACATCACCGCCAAGCACGACGGCGAGGGCGCCGGTCACGATGGCGGTGATCTGCAGATTGGCTCCCAGCCACAGGGTGAACTGGCTGTACACGCGTCCGTGGCGTTCAGCTTCGGGAATGTAGTCGATCGAGCGCCGCTCGATCACGGGCTTGCTGGACATGTGGGGCTCCGCTTGTTTGTTGTTGTAGGGCGGGGAGGGCATCCAGAGGGATGACTCTGCTCTTATGTCATCATGTATATACAAGATGGTCAATGCGCAGGCATCGACTTTTGGGATAGCGAAAAGGTCACTGCAAAACCATCCACCACTTGCATAAACAGCTGACTGTTGCGCAACCCTAGGCCGCAACTGTGCTGGTCGCTGGCGAAGGAATACCCTTATGCTGTAACGAAATATGTCGTGAAATGCCTGATAGAAGGAACACCGCAATGCCAGTCAAGGACCTGCTGATCGCCCTGGTGGTGATCATTGCCTGGGGCGTCAACTTCGTGGTCATCAAGGTCGGGCTCGACGGCCTTCCGCCCATGCTGCTCGGCGCCTTGCGTTTCATGCTGGTGGCCTTTCCGGCGATCCTCTTCATCAAGCGCCCGAACCTGCCCTGGCGCTGGCTGATCGCCTATGGCGCGACCATCTCCCTCGGGCAGTTCGCCTTCCTGTTCCAGGCCATGTACAGCGGCATGCCTCCGGGGCTGGCTTCGTTGGTACTGCAATCGCAGGCGTTCTTCACCTTGGGTTTCGCTGCGCTGTTTCTGGGGGAGCGGTTGCGCCCGGCCAGTGTGCTCGGGTTGCTGGTGGCGGCCGGCGGCCTTGCGGTGATCGGCAGCGAAGACAGCAGTCATGTGCCATTGGTGGCGCTGCTGTTGACCCTGTGCGCCGGCGCCATGTGGGGCATGGGCAATATCATTACCCGGCGCTTTGGCTCGGTGGACCTGGTGGCCCTGGTGATCTGGGGCGGGTTGATCCCGCCGCTGCCGTTCCTGGCGCTGTCGTGGTGGTTGGAGGGGCCGCAGCGCATCGGTCATGCGCTGGCCAACATCGGCATGAGTTCGGTGCTGGCGTTGCTCTACCTGGCGCTGGTCGCCACCATGCTCGGCTACAGCCTGTGGAGCACATTGCTCTCGCGTCACCCGGCCGGCAAGGTCGCGCCATTTTCGCTGCTGGTGCCGGTGATCGGCCTGAGCTCCTCGGCCTGGCTGCTCGACGAGCGCCTGAGCGCCGCACAGGGTTGGGGGGCGCTGCTGGTGATGCTGGGGCTGCTGATCAATGTCTTCGGGCCCCGCCTGGGCCAACGCCTGCGAGCTGCCAGCGCGCAGTAACCTGTCGAACGCGAGGCTCTGTTAGCATCTGGGGTTTTCCAGAACCACGGAGCCGTGCCCATGATCATTTCCACCACCAGCCAGCTCGAAGGTCGCCCGATCAGCGAGTACCTCGGCGTGGTCAGCGCCGAATCGGTGCAGGGCGTCAACTTCGTGCGCGATTTCTTCGCACGCTGGCGCGACTTCTTCGGCGGTCGCTCGCAAACCCTGGAAAGCGCATTGCGCCAGGCGCGCGAGCAGGCCACCGAGGAACTGCTGGAGCGGGCACGTCGCTTGCAGGCCGATGCAGTGGTGGGCGTGGACTTCGAAATCAGCATGCCGTCCGTGCAGGGTGGGATGGTCGTGGTGTTCGCCACCGGGACGGCTGTGCGTCTTAAATAGCGGCGAGGTGCCACTGGTCGGGCAAAGGTCTTTCGTCCGGGTGGTCTGCAAATGACCGGCTAGTCTCAGTTCAACGAGCCGTGTTTCTCTGGGCAAGCAGGCTGCTTGCCGACGCGGTCGCCTTTGGAGGGGAGACAGGGTATGAGCGAGTCCTATATCGAAGACCTGAACGACGCATTCCCGATCAACAGCCAGGTACGTTGCGGCCAGACGGCCTTTCACCTGGGTTTTGCCAACATGACCCTGGACGAATCCGAGCAGCTTCAGCCGGCCCACTTGCAGCGCAGCAAGAAAGGGCGCTTCACGCCACGGGTGCCCGCCAAGAAGTCATCCTGACGCCTCATTGATGCCCATCGCAGGGGCCTGCTCCGGGCATGAAAAAGCCCGGCCTTGCGGGCCGGGCTCAAGTAGCGGTGTACAACTCAGTTGAGTGGGTCGATCACCTTGACGGTCTGCTGCTCACGGGCGGCAGGCCATTCTTGTTGCAGGGTCATGAGTACGCGTTCGACGAACTGAGTGTCGGCGGCGGCCTTCTTGCCGACGTAGCCCTGGCCACGGCGGTAGACCTTGAAACGGGCGCACATGCTGTCGGGCATATGCAGGTCGGATTCGTCTTCGACGGTGTTGGCCGGCAGGCGGTCGAGGCGGACCTCGCCAGTCTGGCTGACCCACAGCAGGTGGTCGTCGAGGCTGTCCTTGCGTGCGGCGAACAGCTGAGCCAATTGGTCGATCGTAGGATTGTTGTTCAAGTTCATCATAAAGCCCCCATTACCCATTCGTTGGTGATTTTCACAGTTGGCGCCACAGCGGTGTAGCGCTCTACCAAGGCTGCTACAGCAGCATCGCAACAGGGGCTTTCTCACGCTGCCTTTTGGACAGTTTCCCTCTCCACGGACGGCCTGCGTTACCGCGCAGGCCGTCTGGAACACCCTTGCCACCGCTCCCGATCAGGGAGACGGCCTCATCATGCACAAGGCTGGGGAAGGGCGTCAATGGGTTTGTAGTGAAAATTTTTAGTCACTACATCTTGTCGGACAATCCTGCTTTTTCAGGGGGGGAGCGTGTACTCAAGGTCATCCCTTTCAAGGTGTTCGCGTGCGATTGTGTGAGGGCTGGCAGGGGCTTGCCTGAAGCTGTTCAGCGTCTGTGAGATCGAGCGCCGCCCGCGCGGCGCTTCGCGGGCAAGCCCGCTCCTACATTTGTTTCGGGCCAATGAATTCTGTGGCATTTTCGCGCGACCCCTTTAGCGCACGGCGCGTTACCGAGTCGTACACACCAGGCGTCGAGCGCCTATGGCACAGGCATAACTGGCCCGAAACAAATGTAGGAGCGGGCTTGCCCGCGAAGCGCCGCGCGGGCGGCGCTCGATCTCATAGACGCTGAAAATCTTTCGGCGAACCCCTCTCAGCCTCTACGCAAACACCTTGAAATGCATGGCACTCAAGGCGCTACGGCAGACAGGATCGCGTGGGCTGCGCGGACCCGTTCATCGTTGGGGTAATTGCGATTGGCGAGCAGCGCGATGGCGACCCCCTTGGCAGGCACAAAGGCGACGTAGGCACCGAACCCGGTAGTGGCCCCGGTCTTGTTGTACCAGTACGCCGGGCCGGCCGGTTGTGCGGGTTGCAGCCGTGTAGCGATTTGCGGCTCACGGATCATCTGCACACCATTGCCCTTGATCAGGGTGTCGAGTGCGACCGGGTAGGGGTAGCGTTCCCAGCCCAGGCCCTGGGTCATGTCGCCCACCTGGAAGTAGCCGCCGTGGGTGATGGCGATCGCCTTGGCCATATCCGCCGACAATCCCCGTGGATCGAGTTGCGCGCGCAGGTAGGTGAGCATGTCGGTAGCGCTGGTCTTGATGCCGTAGGCTTCGTCGGCGAAGGCGCCAGGGCTTACGCGAATCGGGCGCTCATTGGCGTCGTAGCCCTGGGCGTAGTGGCCGCGTTCTGCTGCCGGGACCTGCAGGTAGGTGTGCTTCAGGCCTAGGCCCGGGAGCAGGCCTTGCTGCATCAGTTCGGCGAACGGGCGCTTCTGCGCCTGCGCCGCGAGGTTGCCGAACAGTCCCAGGCTCGGATTGGAATAGCAACGGCGGGTGCCGCGCTCGGTTTTCTGCTGCCATTGCTGGAGGAACACCAACGCCTGCGCGTCGTTGGCCACCGCGTCGGGGAACTGCAAGGGCAGGCAGTCGGCACTGTAGGCGCCCAGCTCCAGCACGCTCGCCGTACCCAGGTCCGACTTCGCCAGCGCTGGCTGGTAGCGGCTGGCCGGGGCATCGAGGTCGAGCTTGCCTTGGGCGCTGGCCAGGGCGACGAGGGTGGCGGTATAGGTCTTGCTCACCGAGCCGACCTCGAAAAGCGTGTCGTGGGTCACAGGCCGGTTGTCGTCCTTGTCGGCCACGCCGTAGCTGAAGTAGTGCGCCTGGCCGTTGGCGTAGACCGCCACGGCCATGCCGGGAATGTGTTGTGCCTGCATCAGTGGCTGGACGATGGCGTCGACCTGGCGTTGCAGGTCGTCGGCCAGCGCAGGGGGGGCGGACACCGCCAGGGCCAGGGTGAGCAGGACGGGGCGTAGGCTGTACATCGATAGGTTTCCTTGCCTGGAAGAGGGCCAATGTCCGTTCAGCGACACTGGCGGGGGTTCCGGCGTTAGCGCCGAGAGAGCGCAGACCTTATCGTCAGGCCTTGCACCATGACAAGACGGACACTTCATGAAGTACCTGCGCATGCTTTTCGATAAATTCACCCTGACCCTGCTCTCGGTGGTCCTGCTTGCCACCTTGCTGCCCTGCTCGGGTGACGGCGCGGTCGCCTTTGGCTGGCTGACCAACCTGGCGATTGCCCTGCTGTTCTTCCTGCACGGCGCCAAGCTGTCCCGCGAGGCTATCATCGCCGGGGCCGGCCACTGGCGCCTGCACATCCTGGTGTTCTCGTGCACCTTCGTCCTGTTCCCGTTGCTGGGCCTGGCGTTCAAGCCCCTGTTCGTGCCGCTGGTGGGCAACGAGCTGTACCTGGGCTTGCTGTACCTGTGTGCCTTGCCGGCGACCGTGCAATCGGCCATCGCCTTCACTTCGCTGGCACGTGGGAACGTCCCGGCAGCGATCTGCAGCGCGGCGGCCTCCAGCCTGCTGGGTATCTTCCTTACGCCGTTGCTGGTGATGCTGTTGCTGGGGGCTGACGGCGATACCGGTTCGGGGCTCGATGCAGTACTGAAGATCACCTTGCAGCTGCTGGTGCCCTTCGTGGCCGGGCAGATCGCCCGTCGCTGGATCGGCGCCTGGGTCAAGAAGAATGCACGCTGGCTGAAGATCGTCGACCAGGGTTCGATCCTGCTGGTGGTCTATACCGCGTTCAGTGAAGCGGTGGTGACGGGCTTGTGGAGTACCGTCTCGCCGCAGCACTTGCTGGGTCTGTTCGTCGCCTGCGGCGTGTTGCTGGCGGTGGTGCTGCTCGGTACCCGCTTGCTGGGGCGCGTGCTGGGCTTCAGCGTCGAAGACCGCATCACCATCCTGTTTGCCGGCTCGAAGAAGAGCCTGGCCACCGGGGTGCCGATGGCTCAGGTATTGTTCGTGGGGAGCGGGATCGGCGCGATGATCCTGCCGCTGATGCTGTTCCACCAGATCCAGCTGATGGTGTGTGCGGTGCTGGCACAGCGCTACGCAGCGCGTGAAGTGGTGGGCGAGGAAGCTTCGGCGGCGTCCTGACGCAGAGGGTGGTGTGAGCGGGACGCGAAGCGCGTACCGTTCACACCAACGCTCGCTCTATCCCGCCCGCCACCAGGCTCTCCATCAGCCCGACGCCCTGCAGCTCGGGCACGCCACGCGCTTGCAGCACGCCCGGCAGCTGGTTCAGCAAGCTGCCCAGCACATGGCCGGCCGCTGCCAGCACCTCGCCGCCATGCCGCGCCTTGGGCGCGACCAGTTGCAACAGCCCGGTTTCGTAGTCCTGGCGCAGCTCGCCCAGGCGTCTCTGCTGAGCCTCGCTCAGGCAGCAGAAATCCCGCTCTGCCAGACGAAACTGCAAGGGCCGTTCTGCATGCAGTTGCCAGTGTGCGGCAATCAGGCCAGGCAGTGCCGGCTTGCCCCGGGCCAGTGCCCGGCGGCCCTGGTCGAGCGTAGCCAGCAGTTCTTCGTACAGTTCCTCGATCAGGTCGAACAACAAGTCCTGCTTGCTCGGGAAATGGTGGTACAGCGAGCCCGCCGTCAGCCCGACATGCGCGGCCAGCTCGCGCATGCTGACCTGGCCGAAGCCTTTTTCGGCGAACAGCGCCATGGCCCTGTCGCGGCGTTCCTCGAAATTGGCGCAGCGCAGGGCAGCAGTGACTGGCATGGCGCGCGCTCCTCAGTAGGTGAAGAAACCACGGCCGCTCTTGCGCCCGAGGTATCCGGCGGCAACCATCTCCTTGAGCAGCGGTGCAGGGCGGTACTTGCTGTCGTTGAAGCCCTCGTGGAAGGCCTCCATGATCGCCAGCAGGGTGTCCAGGCCGATCAGGTCGGCCAGAGCCAGCGGGCCGATCGGTTGGTTGCAGCCCAGGCGCATGCCCGTGTCGATATCCTCGGCGCTGGCCAGTCCCTCCTGACGCACGAAGATCGCTTCATTGATCATCGGCACCAGGATGCGGTTGACCACGAAGCCCGGGCGATTGCCCGCAGTGATCGGTGTCTTGCCCAGTTTCTCGGTGACCAGCAGCGCCTGGGCGTAGGTCGTATCGCTGGTCTGCAGGCCACGGATGACCTCGACCAGGGCCATCATCGGCACCGGGTTGAAGAAATGCACGCCGATGAACCGCTCAGGGTGCTCGATGCTGGCGGCCAGCTGAGTGACCGACAGCGAGGAGGTATTGGTGGCGATCAGGCACTGTGCAGCGACACTGGCGGCCACCTGCTGGAGGATGCGCTGCTTGAGCGCCAGGTTTTCGGTGGCGGCCTCGATCACCAGTTGCGCGCTCGACAGCTGTGCGTAGTCGGTACTGGTGCGGATGCGTGTCCTGGCTGCTTCGGCTTTGTCCGCCTCAAGGGTGCCCTTGCTGACCTGGCGCTCCAGGTTCTTGCTCAGTGTGGCGACACCGCGCTCCAGCGCAGCGTCACTGACATCGATGAGCAACACCTGGAAACCGGCTATCGCGCACACCTGGGCGATGCCGTTGCCCATGGTACCGGCGCCGATCACGGCGATCTGTTGAATGGTCATGTCGATGCTCCCGTCACACGCGCTCGAAGACCACGGCGATGCCTTGGCCGCCGCCGATGCACATGGTGGCCAGCGCATAGCGGCCCTGGATACGCTGCAACTCGTGAATGGCCTTGGTGGCGATGATCGCGCCGGTGGCGCCGACCGGGTGGCCCAGCGAGATGCCCGAACCGTTGGGGTTGACCTTTTCCGGATCGAAGCCCAATGCCTGGGCCACGGCGCAGGCCTGGGCGGCGAAGGCTTCGTTGGATTCGATCACGTCCAGGTCGTTGACCGACAGGCCGGCTTTTTCCAGCACCTTGCGCGTGGCCGGGATCGGGCCCAGGCCCATCAGCTCAGGTTCGACCCCGGCATGGGCGTAGGCCACCAGCCGTGCCAGCGGCTTGAGACCCAGGCGGCGCACCGCATCGCCAGTAGCCAGGACCAGGCCAGCGGCGCCGTCGTTGATCCCGCTGGCATTGCCAGCGGTGACGCTGCCGTCTTTCTTGAACGCGGTGCGCATCCCCGCCAACTGCTCGGCACTGACATCCCCGCGCACGTGCTCATCGATGGCGAACTGCACGCTGCCTTTGCGGGTTTTCAGTTCGATCGGCACGATCTGGCTGTCGAAGCGGCCTTCGGCGATGGCGCGGGCGGCGCGACGCTGACTGGTCAACGCCAGTTCGTCCTGCATTTCACGGGTGATGCCGTGCTTGGCGGCGACGTTCTCTGCGGTGATACCCATGTGGAAGCCTTCGAATGGATCCTGCAGGATGCCGACCATGTAGTCGATGCCCTGCAGGTCACCCATGCGCGCACCCCAACGGGCTTGCGGGAGCAGGTAAGGGCCGCGGCTCATGGACTCGGCGCCAGCCGCCAGGGCAATGTCGGTATCGCCCAGCAGCAGGCCCTGGGCGGCGGATACGATAGCCTGCAGGCCCGACCCGCACAGGCGGTTGACGTTGAATGCCGGGGTTTCCTTGGGAATGCCGGCGTTCATCGCCGCCACTCGGCCCAGGTAGGCGTCGCGGGGCTCGGTCGGAATCACGTTGCCCATCACCACATGGCCGATCTGCTCGGCGGCCACGCCCGAGCGCTCGATGGCAGCGCGCGTTACGGCGGTGGCGAGGTCGGCCAGCGGCAGGTCCTTGAGTGAACCACCAAAACCACCGATGGCCGAACGCACTGCACTGACGACGTAGATTTCTGCGCTGCTCATATATAGCTCCGATTGCGAAGGCGTGGCGGGACGGTGCCGGGCTCTGCGAGAATGGCGACCGTTGCGGATGGGCTCCGAGTCTAGGCAAAGGCCGAGAAAGGGCCTATGCCGAAACTGCTCAGTCAACCTGGCATTTTTTGCCACTCAGCATAGACAGCGGATATCCGTCATGCGCGAAAGCGATTCGGTCGCGGTGTACTTTCTCAATGCCATGCTCCACGCCCTGCGCGATCGCCCCGAGGCGCGCGATGCGCAACTGCGTGCGGTCGGCATCGACCCGGCGCTGCTGGCCCAGCCCCAGGCGCGGGTGCCGGCCAAGGCGTTTGCCCGGCTGTGGCTGGCGCTGATCGAAGACCTGGACGACGAGTTTTTCCGTCTCGACAGCCATGGCATGCCGATGGGTAGCTTTGCCCTGATCTGCCGTGGCTTGATCCAGGAGCTGACCCTGGAAAAGGCCCTGCGCCAGTGCCTGGGCAATTTCGCACTGTTCCTGCGCGATTTGCGCGGCAGTTTTGCGGTGCGCGGCGGGCGTGCCGTGATCAGCGTGCAATCGAACATCGGCGATCCTCTGACCCGGGTCTATGCCGAGGAAACCTTTCTGGTGCTGGTCGTCGGCCTGCTGTGCTGGCTGGCTGGAAGACGCATCAGCATCGACCGCACCGAGCTGGCCGTGGCGCGCCCCGCACAGGACGACGACACGCTGCTGTGGGGACCGGACCTGCGCTTGGGCAGCGGGCGGACCGAAGTGGAGTTCGACAGTGCCTGGTTGCGCCTGCCGGTGGTGCAGGACCTGGCCGCGCTCAAGACCTTCCTGCGCAGCGCGCCACAGGGCCTGGTGATCCGTTTTCGCAACCAAGGCGACCTGGTGGCGGAGGTTTATCGCCATCTGCGCAGCCGTGGCTACGGACAGTGGCCGACCCTGACTGCCATGGCCGAGCGCCAGGGCCTGAGCGCCAGTACCTTTCGCCGGCAACTGGAGCGCGAGGGGCGCTCGTACCAGCAGATCAAGGACGAAGTGCGCCGGGCCATGGCGTTCGAGCGATTGCGCGAGGGGCAGTTGAGCATTGCCGAGATCGCCGAGCAGACCGGGTTCCAGGAGCCCAGCGCCTTTCATCGTGCATTCAAGAAGTGGACGGGGCAGAGTCCGGGGAGTTATCGGACCCGGCTGGGCGTGAACCCATAGATGGCCTGGGCCGCATGGCGGCCGCAAAGGCTCCACCTCAAGCCGGCACCATGGCAAAGCCGACACCAAAGCGGTTCCAGGCATTGATGGTAGCGATCGCCAGGGTCAGGTTGGCGACTTCGCCCGCTTCGAAATGCTCGAGCAGCGCTTCGTATTCGGCCTGCGGTGCACCGCGTTCGGGCAAGCGGGTGAGGCTTTCCAGCCAGGCCAGCGCGGCGCGCTCACGGGGCGTGAAGAAACGGGTTTCCTGCCAGACGCTCAAGGTCTGCAAGCGTGCCTCGGTTTCGCCTGCCTTGCGGGCATCGTTGGCGTGCAGATTCACGCAATAGGCGCAGCCGTTGATCTGCGACGCGCGCAGGCGCACAAGTTCGAGCAGTGAATGCTCCAGGCCGCACTTGGCCAGGACCTGCTCCAGGCCGACCATGGCCTTGTAGGCTTCAGGGGCGTGCCTGGCCCATTCGATTCGATCGTGCATGGTGATTCTCCAGTCAGTTCAAGTCAGGGGTGATTCGTGGTGCCAGCGTAGCGCCGTTGCCTGCAGGGCCCGATAGCCAATCCCACTATTTGCCGGGAGACCAATGCCGGCATTCGTGCGGCCACTGACCTGCATCCAATCTCTTCATTTCTGCCGCGCGCCAGCAGCCGGGATAATGGCTGCCTGTTGTTCGAGGAGTATCGATTCATGTCCAACGAAACCTTCATGCGTGAAGCATTGGCGCTGGCCCGCGCCAATATCGAGGCGGGTGGCCGCCCGTTCGGTGCAGTACTGGTGTATCAGGGCCAGGTCGTGGCCCGTGCGGTCAACGAGATTCACAGCACCCAGGACCCGACCGCCCATGCCGAATTGCAGGCGATCCGCAAAGCCGCCCAGGCCTTGGGCCGGTCGCGTCTGGACGGCGCTGAAGTCTATGCCAGCGGCCACCCGTGCCCGATGTGCCTGGCTGCCATGCACCTGTGCGGCATCGAGCGGGCATGGTTTGCCTATGACAACGACGAGGGCGAGCCTTACGGGCTGTCCACGGCGGCGGTCTACGCGCAGATGGCACGTGCGCCGCAGCAGCAGAGCCTGCCATTGCGGGCGCTCAAGCCTGAGGGCGAGGGCGGCCTGTACCAGCAGTGGCGGCAGGCGAACCCGGCATGAGAGGCGCGTTGAACCTGCTGCTGGTGATCCTGCTGGCCCTTAACCTGCGGCCGATCCTGACCAGCATTGGTCCCTTGCTCGAACCCATGCGCAACAGCACCGGGCTTGGCTACCAGCAAGCGGCGTTGCTCACGGCGCTACCGGTGCTGTGCATGGGGTTGGTACCTTTGCTGCAGCCTTGGCTGCGGCGTTGGATCAGTGAGCATGGCGGGATGCTGGGAGGGCTTTTGGCGATTGCCGTGGCCTGCCTGTGGCGCCTGCAGTTGGACAGCGCTTGGGCGTTGATCGCCAGTGCGGCAGTTGCCGGGGTTGGAGTGGCGGTGGTACAGGGCATGATGCCCGGGCTGGTCAATCGCTGGTTTCCGACCCGTCTGGCGGCGTCGATGGGGTTGTATTCGGCGGCCTTGATGAGCGGTGGTGGCCTGGCTGCGGTGCTCGGCCCGGCCGTCAGCGAGGCAGCGGGGCGCTGGCAGGCGGGGCTGGGCATCTGGGCAGTGCCAGCGCTGCTTGCGCTGTGCGGCTGGGCCTGGCTACGCCCGCGCCACGACACGCCTAACCTGGCCGGGGCCAGCGGCGGCCACTGGTTCGGTAATCGGCGTGCCTGGTTGCTGGCGCTGTATTTCGGCCTGATCAACGGTGGCTACACCAGCATGGTCGCCTGGTTGCCGGCCTATCACCTGGAGCACGGCGGTACAGCTCAGGGGGGTGGTGAGTTGGTGGGGTTGATGACCATCTTCCAGGTCAGTGGCGCGCTGGGGCTGCCCTTGCTGCTTAGGCGCCTGCATGATCGGCGGCCTGGCCTGTGGCTGGCGCTGGCGATCCAGTTGTGCGGGTTTCTCGGTTTGCTGCTGGCGCCTACCCAGGCCATGGGGCTTTGGGTGGCGATGATCGGCCTGGGGCTGGGTGCGTGCTTCAGCCTGAGTCTTACCCTGACCCTCGAGCATCTTAAAACACCGGGCGAGGCGGGGAGCCTGGCTGCTTTCGTGCAGGGTGTCGGCTTCATCGTCACCGGCACCGTGCCTTATGTGACCGGCTGGCTGCGCGCGTTCACCGGCGATTTCCAGGCTGCCTGGACGCTGCTGACGCTGACCGTGGTGGCGATGCTGCTGGTGACCGTACGCTTTGCCCCCCAAGGCTACGCCGCTGCCATGGCCCGGCGGGGGCGCTCGCTGCAGGCGACGACGCTCAACTGAGCTGCTGCAGGGCGTCGCGCACGCGGTCCAGCGCCGGGTCGATGTCCAGCCGCTCGATGGCGCCGAAGCCCATCAGCAGCCCCGGACGCACCGGCACGTCGTTGAAGAACGGCGCCAGTGAATAGACGCCGACTTCGACCCGGCGTGTCAGCCGGACCAGCAACTCCACATCGACTCCAGGTGCGGCCAGGGCGCTGAGGTGAAAGCCGGCGCTGGCCGGTACGGCGCTCAGCCAGGGCGCCAGGTCGCTTTCCAGGCGTGCGAGGATTCGTTCGCGCCGCGCGGCATAGATGTCGTGGCAGCGGCGAATATGGCGGTTCAGGTGCCCTTCGCCGATGAAGCGCGCCAGCGCCCACTGCTGCAGGCTCGGGCTGTGCCAGTCGCTGAGGTGCTTGGCCACGCAGGCGGCGCGCAGGACGCTGGGTGGCAGTACGGCATAGCCCAGGCGCAGCTCCGGCAGCAAGGTCTTGGAAAAGGTGCCGACATAGGCCACCAGCCCATGTCTATCCAGGCGTTGCAACGCATCGCTGGCCGGGCCCTGATAGCGAAACTCGCAGTCGTAGTCGTCCTCGATGATCAGCGCTCCCAACTCGGCTGCGCGGGCGAGCAGGGCGTGTCGGCGCCGCTCGCTCATCGGCATGCCCAGCGGGAACTGGTGTGACGGCGTCACGTAGATCAGCCGGGTGCCGTCAGCGATCTGCTCGACGCACAGCCCTTCATCGTCCACCGGCACCGACTGCAAATCGGCGCCCATCGCCAGAAACAGCTGGCGTGCCGGCGGGTAGCCGGGATCCTCCATGGCCACGCGTGTACCGGGTTCGATCAATACCCGGGCGATCAGGTCCAGCGCCTGCTGGGCGCCGTTGCACACCAACACATCGGCGGCGCTGCAATGTACGCCGCGGGCGAAGGCAATGTGATGGGCGATGGCTTCGCGCAGCTCGGGCAGGCCCTGGGCCGGGAACTGGCGCTCGCTGTGGCGCTGGCTGCAGCGCAGGGCGTACTGCAGGCAGGCGCGCCATTGATCGAAGGGAAACTGGCTCTTGGCTGATACGCCGCCGACGAAGTCGTAACGCGAGGGCGCCTCGAGCGCGGAGCGGCCGAGCACGGTGGCGCGTTGCTGCCAGCGTTCCAGGCTGCTGGCGGCGGCCAGGGCAATCGGCTCGACGTCGCTGGCTTGCAGGGCCCGGCGTGGGCTGACGAAGGTGCCACGTCCGACCACGCCGCTGAGCAGGTTGTCGTAGGTCAGCCGCGAGTAGGCTTCGGCCACGGTCTTGCGCGATATCCGCAACTGCTCGGCCAGCAGGCGCGTGGGAGGCAGCTGGGTGCCGGCTGCCAGGTGGCCGCTGTCAATGGCGCTGCGCAGCTGCTGGTAGAGCTGCTCGGCCAGGCCCTTGCGGCCCTCCAGGCGAATGTGTAGTTCCATGGGGCTATCCGGATGGGGGACGGCCTAGCTTCCGATTTTGGGGGGTGGCTCGCAAGTTTTGTTGCTTGGCGAAGGCTCTTTAGCGCCTATGAGATCGAGCGCCGCCCGCGCGGCGCTTCGCGGGCAACCCCGCTCCCACATTTGTTTCGGGCCAGTTATGCCTGTGCCACAGGCGCGCGACCGCCTGGTGTGTACGACTCGATATCGCGCCGTGCGCCAAAGGGGTCGCGCGAAAATGTCACAGGATTCATTGGCCCGAAACAAACTGTGGGAGCGGGCTTGCCCGCGAAGCGCCGCCCGCGCGGCGCTCGATCTCACAGGCCCTAAAAAGCTTTCGGCAAGCACCTGTCAGCCCTCACGCAATCGCACAGCCCGATCAACCCTGACGATAACGCGGCGCCAGTTGTTGATTCGACAGGTGCCCGTTCAACGCCTGACGGCTGACCTCGAACGCCTCAAAGCGTTCGAACTCGTGCAGCGACGGAATCGAGATCAGGCGCTTGGCGTCGAAATCGGCCAGTGCCGCTTCCACTAGGTCCTGCGCAGTCATGACGATCGCCGGATCCAGGTGCTCCACCGGCAGGCCGCCGATGCTCCAGAAATCGGTAGCGGTGGCGCCGGGCAGCACGGCCTGGACCTGCACGCCTTTGTCGGCCAGCTCCTTGTGCAGGCTCTGGGTGAAGGCGGTGACGTAGGCCTTGCTGCCGCCATACACGCCATTGAGCAGTTCCGGCAGCAGGCTGACCACTGAGGAGATGTTGATCAGCGCACCCTCGCCGCGCTCGACGAAGCCAGGCACCGCAGCATAGGTCAGGCGGGTGAGGGCGGTGATGTTCAGGGTGATCATGCGGGTCATCTGCTCGACGTCGCTTTCCAGCAGCGCGGTGTGGGTGCCGATACCCGCGTTGTTGACCAGCAGGCCGATGCTGGCATCTTCGCGCAGGCGGGTTTCGATGCGCGCCAGATCCTGGCTGTCGGCCAGGTCTGCCGGCAGGACTTCGACGCTGCGCCCGGTCTGGCTGCTCAGGCGCGAGGCCAGTTGATTGAGGCGTTCGCGGTTGCGGGCGACCAGGATCAGGTCGTGGCCACGGCGGGCCAGGTGTTCGGCGTAGAGTGCGCCAATGCCGGTAGAGGCGCCAGTGATGAGGGCTGTACGAGTCATGGTTGCTGCTCCGTGGGTGGGGTTGCAGCGATGATGCGCGGCTTTGCTTGTGGCGCAAATGACGCATATAGTACGTTTTCAGGACATCAAGCGAGGTGCGTCATGCATCGGGTCGGCTATCTGTTGTGTGAAAGGTTCCAAGTCATGGCGCTGGCGTCGCAGTCGGTGTTCGAGTTCGCCAATGTGCTGACGGGCAAGCGCCTCTACGCCTTGGGCAACTACAGCGTGGCCGGCGGTGTGCTGGTGTCGTCGCTGGGTATGCAGTTGCAGACCCAGGCGGTCGATACCCCGGGGCATGCCGACACCTGGCTGGTGGCGGGCACATTGTCGCCGATCGCCTCACCTGCCGATGCGGCCAGCGTGGACCTGGTGCGTCGGCTGGGCGAGCAGGCGCGGCGTACCGCCGGGATCTGTACGGGGGCCTTCACCTTGGCGGCAGCCGGCCTGCTCGACGGGCGTCGGGCGACCACGCATTGGGTCTACGCCCGGGAGCTGCGGCAGATGCACCCGGCGATCCAGGTAGAGGACGACCGCATCTTCATTGCCGATGGCAACATCTGGACGTCCGCCGGCATGACCGCCTGTATCGACATGGCCCTGGGCATGCTCGAGCAGGATCACGGCCATGAGCTCGCACGAGCCGTTGCGCATCGGCTGGTGATGCACCAGCGTCGCTCGGGAGGCCAGTCGCAACATTCGCAGCTGCTCGACCTGGCACCGCGCACCGACCGCATGCAGAGCGTGCTCGAGTACGCTCGCCAGCACCTGCGGCGGCCGCTGAGCGTCGAGGAACTGGCCGAGGTTGCGCACCTGAGCCCGCGCCAGTTCAGCCGGGTGTTCACTGCCGAAACCGGGCAATCGCCGGCGCGAGCCATCGAGGGCCTGCGCCTGGAGGCGGCGCGGCTGATGATCGAGCAGAGTCGCCACAGCCTGGATGTGGTGGCGCGCGAGACAGGATTTCGCGACCGTCGGCATTTGCGCGAGGCTTTTGTACGCGGGTTCGGTATTCCGCCCCAGGCGATACGTCGTGATGCGCGGCGCGTGGAACGTGAAGGAGTCGTCGCATGAAGAAGCGGGTGCGCATGGACGACCTTCAGGTGTTCGTCACCACTGTCGAGGCCGGTGGGCTTTCGGCGGCAGCGCGGCAGTTGGACATCTCGCCGGCTCTGGCCAGCGCCGCGCTGCAGCGTCTGGAGCACAGCCTGGGGATTCGCCTGTTGGTGCGCTCGACACGCCGTCTGCGCCTGTCGGACGATGGCGAGCGTTATCTGCCTCACGCGCGTCAGGCCCTGGACGCGCTGGTCGACGGCGAGATGGCGTTGGAGCAAGCACGCGCCGAACTGGCGGGGCCACTGCGGTTGTCGATGCCGTCGGACCTGGGGCGCAACCTGCTGTTGCCCTGGCTGACGGAGTTTCAGGCCGAATATCCACGACTCGACATGCGCCTGCGGGTCAGCGACCAGGTGGCCGATCTATTTGGCGAGCAACTGGATGCCAGCATCCGCTACGGGCTGCTGGGGGACTCCAGCCTGGTGGCCTTGCCGCTGGCCGCCGCTAACCGGCGTACGCTCTGTGCAGCACCGTCCTATATCGCCCGCCATGGCGCGCCGCAGACTCCGCAGGCGCTGGCCGGGCACAACTGCCTGCGTTATGTAATGGGTGAGCAGATCCACGAACGCTGGAGTTTCGAGAATGCAGGCGCAATGACCACGGTACTGGTCAGTGGCGACCGCTGCAGCGACGATGCCGATATCGTGCGACGCTGGGCGGTGGCAGGGCTCGGTGTGGTTTACAAGTCGCGCCTGGATGTGCTCGAGGACATTCGCGCCGGAAGGCTGGTGGAGTTGCTGACGGACCATGCAGGGCAGGCGGCACCGCTGCAACTGGTGTGCGCGCACCGGCAGTCGCTGAGCCCGGCGGTGCGGCGCTTGCATGGGTTTCTGGCGCTGAAGCTGCAGGCGTACCTCGCAGGAGCGGATAGGCCTGCAGCCACAGCGCTTCGGGTCACAGCACCTTGAAGCCGTGGGTGCCATCACGCTCCAGTTGCGCGATCAGACCGAACTCCCAGTCGAGGTAGCCTTGCATGGCTTCACGCGGGTTGTCGGTCCCTTCGTATGGCCGGCGGTAGCGGTCGGTACGCTCCACCGCCAGGCGCGTCTCACCTGTTTCCAGTGGCTTGCCGGCGGCGATCCAGCTCGCCGTGCCGCCTGTCAGCAGGTAGACCGGTGTGCGCGTCAGGGCTTGCAGGTCGGTGGCGGCAAAGCTTGCCAGCAGGCTGCTGCCGCAGGTCAGCACGTAGCGCTCGGCCTTGGGCAGGCGCTCCAGGGCCTCGGGCAACTGCGCGCGGATCGCCCAATAAGCACCTGGGATGTGGCGCTTGACGTAGTTGGCGCTGGCGGTGAAGTCCAGCAAGACGGTGCCTTCCTCGGCCAGCCAGGCCTGCAATTGCTCGACGTCGATCTCGGTATTGCGCGCCAGCGCCGGGCGGGGTGCCTGCCATTCGCCGGTTTCGCTGAAGTCGGCCTTGCTCAGGCCGTCGAGCACCGCCACTTCCCAGCCCATCTGCGCGAGCCACGAAGCGCTCATGTTGGCACGCACGCCGTCGTCATCGACCAGCACGATGCGGGCGCCGCGTACGCTGGCGTTGTGATCGGTTTCCTGCACCAACTGGCCACCGGGCGTGGAGCGGCTGTCGGGCAGGTGACCGGCAACGTATTCCTCGGGTGTGCGCACGTCGAACAGATAGGTGGTGCGCGCAGTCTCTGCCTGCCAGGTGGCCAGGCCCTGGCGGTCCAGGCGTCGCACTCCGGCCCGGTCGGCGACGGCGCGGGCGCGGTCGGCAGCGCTGCTGCGGGTGCTGTCGCCGACCTCGGCGAAGCGCTGCGCCTGGCCGTGGGCCAGTTGTTGACCGGCCAGTGTCCAGCCGATAGTGCCGTTGCGCAGCGCCGCCACCGGGTTGGGGATGCCGGCGTTGACCAGCGATTGTGTGCCGATGATGCTACGGGTGCGCCCCGCGCAGTTGACGATCACCCGCGTCGCTGGATCGGGTGCCAGTTCGGCGACGCGCAGCACCAGTTCGGCGCCAGGCACGCTGATGCCTCCGGGAATGCTCATGGTCTGGTATTCATCGAAGCGCCGGGCGTCGAGCACCACCACGTCGGCCTGGCTGTCGAGCAGGGCCTGGACCTCTTCGGCGGCCAGCGAGGGGGTGTGGCGCACACTCTCCACCAGCTCGCCGAACGCTTTGCTGGGTACGTTGACGTCGCGAAACAGCTCGCCACCGGCATCGCGCCAGCCGCCAAGTCCACCCTCGAGCACTGCCACATCGCTATAGCCCAGTGCCTGCAGACGCTCGACAGCGATGGCCGACAGTCCCTCGCCATCGTCATAGACGGTGATGGCGGTATCTCGGCGTGGCACGCGGGCGAAGATTTCCAGTTCCAGCTTCGAAAGCGGGATGTTGGCCGCGAACAGCGGATGCGCCTGGGCGAAGGGGTCTTCCTCGCGCAGGTCGATCAGGGCGACTTCTTCCTGGGCCAGCAGGGCGGTGCGAAGGTCATGGAAACTGCGAGTGCTGAGGCGGGTCATGGGGCAGGGTTCTCTTTGGACAGGTCCCAGATGTTGGGCAGGCTGGTGTTGGAATAACCGGAGATGAACGGCTTCTCGCTACCGTCGGGCAGGTATACGGCGCGGCTGACCGCACCGATGTTGGCGCCGTAGACATGGATGCTGATCGAGACCCGGTCGTCGAAGGCGTTGCTGACCTGATGGATATCGCCGATGCGCGGTGACACCGCTTCCACGTGGCCAGGGTCGATCCGCAGCCGCTCGCCCTGCGCCACCAGGGCGCCATGGGCGTCGCGGGTGAAGCCTTGGGCGTATTCGGCACCGCGCAACATACCGATCAAACACCAGACACGGTGGTCATGGATCGGCGTGCTCTGGCCTGGGCCCCAGACGAAGCTGACCACCGAGAAGCGCTGGCGCGAATCGCAATGCAGCAGGTATTGCTGGTAGCGGGTCGGGTCCGGCTGGGCAAGGGCTTCGGGCAACCAGTCGTCATGGGCGACCAGGCTGTGCAGCAGGGTGTGGCCCTGGTCGAGCAGAGTGGCTTCGTCGGGGTGGCGGTCCAACAGGTCGGAGAGTTCGCCAATGAAGTGGCGCAGGCGCTCCAGGCGCGGTGTCTGGCTCATGGTTCAGGCTCGGGCTGACGATCATGGGTAAACCCTAGCAACTGCCTGAATATTCTCAAAATTCAAATTACTCATAAGCTAATATGCAAAACAAGTATTTAAAAGTGGCGTGGCATGATCTGCGAAATCTGCATTTTGAATGCATTAGGTTATGCCTAAAACGAATTTCACAGGGTGTGATCAAGTGGTTAGCGTATAAGTAAGTCGGCAATTAGATTCAAACGCTATAAAAACCTAACTGACCTTGGGACACCTGCAATGAGCGTTCAATTCATCGGCATGATCGGCCATCGCCTGTCATCGGATATCCTGGCTCCCAACGGGCCCGTCTTCGACAACGACTACATCGCCCGTTTTGCCCAGGCCCATGAGCAAGTCGCGATGCCTTGCAGGCCTATTACGACCTGGGCGTGACCAGCTTTCTCATTCGCGGCTTCGACCCGCTGGCCGACGCCGAGGACTATGGCCGCATACTGATTCCGTTGACCCGCGCCAAGGTGGCAGCGCGCAACGCCTGACATTCACTGTTACACGCGACGAGACCGCACGCGCGGATCGCCCTGACTTGCCCGATGCGGCATCTGGAGACGAACGTGCGTTATCTCAAACAACTGGCCGCCGGTGTGCTGGCCACCTCGATCAGCCTTGCGGCTGTCGCGCAGACCCTGGTGGTCGGCGACCAGAGCTACAACGCCCGTGCCGTGATGGAAGCGGCCGGCGTGCTTGACGATTTGCCCTATACCCTGGAGTGGAAGCAGTTCACCGCCGGCTCCCCTGTGGCCGAGGCGCTCAATGTCGGCAGCCTCGACCTCGGCCTGTTGGGGGATGCACCGCCGTTGTTTCTTGGTGCACTCGGGGCGCCGATCAAGGTGGTGGCGGTGTCGCGGCAGAACCTCGAAGGCGTGGCGATCCTCGCGCGCAAGGATTCTGACATTCATAGCCTGGCCGACCTCAAGGGCAAGCGCGCAGCGATCTGGAAAGGTTCCTGGAGCCAGCAACTGCTGTTCAGCGCCCTCGACAAGGCTGGCGTACCCCGCGACGCATTGGAGCTGCGCTACCTCAGCGCCCTGGACGCCTCCCATGCGCTGGATGGCGGCTCAGTCGATGTGATCGCGACCTGGGAGCCTTATGTCACCCAGCAGGAGCGCCAGGGCGCACGGGTGCTGGCCACGGCCGAAGGGATCATCCCGGCGCAGAGTTTCGTGGTCGCCAATGCCAAGGCGGTGCAGGACAAGCGGGCGCAGATCGCCGACTTCCTCCAGCGCCTGAAGAAGGCGCGTCAATGGACCCTGAGCGACCCGGCACACACCGAAGCGTACGCCGACGCCTGGGCCAAGCGTACCCGTGCCGACGGCGACATCGCCCGCGCCTGGTTCGCCCGCGCGCGCACCGACCTGGCACCGCTCAACGCGCAGGTGATCACCGATGCGCAGAAGACCGTGGACTTCTTTGCCGGCATTGGCCTGATCAAGGGCTATCCGGCCGCGAGTCTGTTCGACACTTCGTTCTCGGCGGCGCTGCAGGACAGCTCCGTCACCCAGCACTGAGGCCCCGGCATGAGCAAGCGACAGATCAAACTGGGCGCCCTGACCATGGGCTGTGGTGGCCCCGGCCGACACAACCTGTGGCTGGACCCGGCGCTGCCTGCCGACGCCAGCGTCAATATCGACTGGTACATCGATATTGCCCGCCAGGCAGAAGCTGCGCTGTTCGACCTGATCTTCATCGTCGACAGTCAGTTCATCACGCCAGGTTCGCCGTCCCATTACCTCAATCGCCTCGAACCTCTGACCCTGCTCTCGGCTTTGGCTGTCAGCACCCGTCATATCGGCCTGGTCGGCACCCTGACTACCTCCTACAACGCGCCGTTCAACGTCGCTCGGCGCCTGGCCTCGCTGGACCTGATCAGCAAGGGGCGTGCCGGTTGGAACGTGGTCACCAGTGGCGATGCCGGCACCGCCGGCAACTATGGGCTGGATGAGCATTACGACTACGACACCCGCTACAGTCGTGCCCACGAGCATGTCGAGGTGGTGCAGAAGCTCTGGCATTCCTATGAAGACGATGCCTTCCCACGGGATCGCCAGAGCGGGCGCTTCCTCGACCCCGCCAAGCTGCACAGCCTCAATCACAAGGGTGAGCATTTCTCGGTGGTCGGCCCGCTGAATATCCAGCGCTCGCCCCAGGGCCAGCCGGTGATCTTCCAGGCCGGGGATTCCGAGCAGGGGCGTGACCTGGGGGCGGCGACGGCGGACGTGATCTTCACCCACGCTGCAAGCGTCGAGCAGGGCCAGGCGTTCTACCGGGACGTGAAGGATCGCGCCGCACGCCTGGGGCGTGATCCTGAGCAGGTGCTGGTGCTGCCGGGGGCCGAAATCTATGTAGGTGATACCGACGAGCATGCCCGCGAGATCGAGCGTCACTATCATCAGGCCGATCACAGCTTCGAGCTGGCGCTGAAGGAGTTCGGGCGTAACTTCGGTTGGCACGATTTCAGCCAGTACGACCTCGATGCGCCGTTTCCGCAGCAGAGCCTCGAGTTTGCCCGCAGCAGTTTCTTCACCAATGCCAAGCGCATCGCCGACCAGGCGCGGGACAAGGGTTTCAGCCTGCGCCAGGCAGTGGAGTTCGGCCGCCAGCTACGCCCAGGCGCCTTCGTGGGCTCGGCGCAGACGGTGGCGGCGAAGATGGCCGACTGGTTCGAAGCCCGGGCGCTGGACGGGTTCAATATCTACATCGGGCATCCGGGGCAGTTCCGACGCTTTACCCAGGAGGTGGTGCCGTTACTGCAGGAGCGAGGTGTCTACCGAACGGCATACGAAGGGACGACCCTGAGGGAGAGCCTGGGGCTAGCCATACCGCGCTTCGCTGGTTGAACCTGGCCGCTTCGGCGATGGCCTCACTGGCCATTTCCGGAAGCGGCAACCCGTTTCGGCTCAATGCACGCGCTTGCGCGTCGCCACGCAGGCCTGGGCCTGCAGCGTCAGTTCGTCAAGGTGCTCATCGCGCTGGCGCTCGGCGTCGATCATTGCCGCCTCGCCATGCTGCTTGAGCAGATAGGCGTGGATCTGACGCACTTCCAGGGTCTGGTAGATGGGCGCAATGTCCAGGCGTCCGACCAGCGCGCCGCTGGCCTTGCCGGTGCTGCTCATCAGCACTTGTGGCCCGGTGGCGCTCACGACCTGCAGGCCCATGGCCTCGAACCAGGGTACGGCATGAGCAAAAGCGCTCATCTCCACGCAGCTGTAGCGCGCCCGCAGGTCTGTAAGCAACCCACGGGCGATGCCTTCACGACGGTGGTCAGGGGATACGGCGAGAAACGCCAGAACACACGCGTGCTGATCATCCTGGGCCGGCAGGGCGAGGGCGAAGCCCAGCAGTTGGTCCGGGGCGTCGGCGTCCAGCGCCAGGACCAGCTCCACGGCCAGGCCACGGGTGCCGTCCAGGGCCTGCAGGTATTGGTGGACTTCGAGGCCGACACCGTACTGGTACAGCGGATACAGCGGGTTGTCCGCGGTGATGGCGACGCTGCTCAGCGCGCCGACATGTTCGATCACCAGCTGGCGGATCTGGTTCTGGAAGGATTCGGGCGGCACGCCGTCGAGGCGGCTCAGGATGAACATCGGGGGACAGGCTCCGGCGGTTGAACTGACCCCGCGCCTGAATGACGCGGGGTGTACAGTCTAACCGCTTTTACCGGCTTGGCCTCACTGGCGCAACGCGGCCAGCATCAAGTCGAGGTTCTGCACTGCAGCGCCCGAAGCACCCTTGCCCAGGTTGTCGAACACGGCCGTCAGCAGGACCTGCCCGTGCTCGGGATTGGCATACAGTGCCAGGCGCAGGTCGTTGCTGTCGTTCAGGGCCTGCGGGTCCAAGGGGGTCGCAGGCCCTTGCTGGTGCAGGGGCATTACCTGGACATGGCGTGCGCCCTGATAGTGCTGTTCGAGACAGGCCTGCAAGTGCTCGGCGGTGACGCCTGGCGACAACAAACGCAGCTGCAGCGGGATGCTCAACACAATCCCCTGGCGATAGTCGCCGTAGCCTGGCAGGAACATTGGGCGTGCGCTCAGGCCAGCGTGGGCCTGGATCTCCGGGACATGCTTGTGCGCCAACTCCAGACCATAGAGCTGCAGGGCCGGAGCAGGATCACCGCCTGACTGCTCATGGCGCTCGACCGCAGCGCGACCGCCACCGGAGTAGCCGGAAATGGCATGTACGCTCAACGGATAGCCCGCAGGCAGCAGGCCGGCGCGCACCAGCGGCCGCAGCAGGGCGATGGCACCGGTCGGGTAGCAACCGGGGTTGCTGACCCGTGTGGCCTGGGCGATGCGCTCGGCCTGCTGCTCGTCCAGCTCCGGCAAGCCATAGACCCATCCAGGGCTGGTACGGTGCGCAGAGCTGGCGTCGATCACTCGCACCGCCGGGTTGTGAATTGTCGCCACGGCCTCGCGTGCGGCGGCGTCGGGCAGGCAGAGCAGGGCAATATCGGCGCTGTTGATGGCCTCGCGGCGGCGCTGCGGGTCCTTGCGCTCGGCCTCGGGCAGGGTCAGCAGGCGAAGGTCGCCGCGACCGTGCAGGCGGGCATGGATCTGCAGGCCGGTGGTGCCTTGGTCGCCGTCGATGAATATCAGGGGCTGGTGCATGGTGGAGATCCGCTCAGGAAGGAAGTAGGTGTATCCTCGCGGTTGTTTGATCTGAAGAAAATTTGAATATCATGATGACGATGTTCAGTTTAACTGAATCAGGACATTCAACCGTACAAGGAGCAGCATCCTGCGAGAAATCAGCCTCGATCGCCTGCGCACACTGGTGGTGATCGCCGACCTTGGCTCCTTCGCCGAGGCCGCTCGCCAGTTGAACCTGGCACCACCGACCATCAGCCTGCACGTCGCCGAGCTTGAAACGAGGGTGGGGGCAGCGCTGCTTACCCGAACCCGCGGGCAGGTACGGCCCACGGTGGTTGGCGAAACCCTGCTGACGCGTGCCCGTCGGCTGCTGGCCGATGCCGACCAGGCGCTGGATGAAGTGCAGCGTCAGGTGGCCGGATTGACCGGGCGGGTGCGCCTGGGCGCCTCCACTGGCGCCATTGCCCACCTATTGCCCAGTGCGTTGGCGGCCCTTCGCAGTGAGCATCCGGGTATCGATGTGCAGGTTCAGGTGCTCACGTCGCAGGCATCACTGGCGCGCGTGCGTGACGGTAGCCTGGACATCGGCCTGGTGGCGCTGCCGCAGGTGGCAGTGAAGGGGGTCAAGCTTACCCCGTGGCGACGCGACCCGATCATGGCCTACCTGCCTGCCGACTGGCAGCCGCCGGCGCGGGTGACACCCGCCTGGCTCGGGCAGCGTGCACTGATTCTCAACGACAGCACCACGCAGCTTTCGCGGGTGACCAGCGATTGGTTCGCGGCAGCCGGGCTGTACCCTGAGGCGCGCATCGAGTTGAACTACAACGATGCAATCAAGAGCCTGGTGGCTGCGGGTTATGGCGCGACATTGCTGCCGCAGGAGGGGGAGGCGCCTGAACTGGACCGGCGCATCGCTCGACGCCCGTTGCGACCGGGGTTATGGCGGGCGCTGGGGATCGCCTGCCGCGAAGGGCAAGTGGAGCGGGCCACGGGGCATGTGCTGGAGGCGCTGGAGCGCTTGCGGCAATGACGGTCTGTGTCGGGTGTGGTCACAGGCATGTACCACAGTGATCTTTGGGCGGGCTTGCCCGCCAAAAGATCACTGCGGTGATGCGGGTTAGCCCCGCTCGCGCTTGCGCACCACCGTCACTGTCTCGCCACCCACTCCCCAGTTGTCGGTGGGCACTTCCTCGATCACCACGAAGGTACTGGCCGGTGGCTTGTTCAGCACCCGTTCCAGCAGTTCGGTGGTGCCTTCGATCAACAGGCGTTTGTGCTCGGCAGTGACCCCTTCGTCGGTCACACGGATATGAACGTATGGCATGGCAGGCTCCTCGGGTTTTCAGTGCCAGGTACCGGCGGTGCCACCGCCGTCTACCGGAAGTACGACGCCGCTGACGAAACGTGCGTCGGTCAGGTATAGCACGGCATCGACGATGTCCTGTGGCTTGCCGGTGCGCCCACTCGGCGACAAGACACCCAGGCCTGCGACGTCGTTGTTGTGCAGGGGCGTCTCGATGATCCCCGGAGCCACGGCATTGACCTGCACGCCGCTACCGGCCAGTTCCAGCGCCAGGCCCTTGACCGCCTGGTTCAAGCCACCCTTGACGAGGATCGGCAGTGCTGCGGGCACTCGCACGTTAGGCTGCATGGCGACCGAGGCGGTGATCGCGACGATATGGCCATGGCCTTGGGCGCTCATGATCTTTGCCGCGGCCTGGGAGGGGTAGACGAAGCCCTTGAGGTTGGTGGAAAACAGCGCGTCGATGTCCTGTTCGGTGTAGTCGGTGAACGGTTTGGGAATGAAGATCCCGGCATTGTTGACCAGGATATCGACGCGGCCGAACACTTCCAGCGCTGTATCGAACAGCCGCTGTGCGGTGCTGGCGTCAGCGATGTCGCCAGCCACGCCGACGAAGGCGGCCGGGTTGCCCAGCTCGGTGGCGGCCTGATCGAGGCGGGCCTGGGTGCGGGCGTTGCCGACCACATTGTCGCCACGTTCGATAAAGGCCTTGGCGAGGGCGAAGCCCAAGCCGCTGGATGCGCCGGTGATAACGATGGTTCTTGCAGTACTCATGGTGGGGCTCCAGTTAAGCGAGCCGGTTGGCTCGTTGGTGGAGCCACTCTAAGACCTCATCTGGAGTTGAAAAATAAGGCGGATGGCATTTCAATCGATACTTCATGTAATTAATCGAGCTGTCATGACCCGCCATTTCGATGATCTTCAACTGGGCAGCCTCGAGCTGTTCTGCCTGGCTGCCGATACCGGCAGCTTCACTGCCGCTGCCACCGAGGCCGGGGTCACGCCGGCAGCGGTCAGTCGCTCGGTGGCACGCCTGGAAGAACGCCTGGGTGTACGGTTATTCGTGCGTACTACGCGGCAGATGCGCCTGTCCGATGCCGGCCAGGCGTACTACCAACAGTGCCGTCTGGCACTGGGGCAACTGGTGGAGGCCGAGCGCGAAGTTTCGGGTGGCCAGATCGAGCCGCGTGGGCGCCTGCGGGTCAGTGCGCCGACGCCTTACGCCCATCACCGTCTGTTGCCATGGCTGCCGCGTTTTCGCGAGCGCTATCCGCAAGTGCAGGTGGACGTGCATGTCAGCAATCGCAATGTCGATTTCGCCGAGGAGCAGTTTGACCTGGCCATCCGCGGACGTGAGCCTGCTGATTCGCGGCTGGTGGCACGGCGCCTGGAAAACGCCGAGCTGGTGGTGGTGGGGACCCCGGGCTACCTGGCGCGAGCAGGTCATCCGCAGGTGCCGGAAGACCTGGCGCAGCATGAGTGCATCCTGTTCGAGATCCCCAGCAGCGGACGCAGTGCGCCCTGGACCTTTCGCCGTGACGGTGGCCTGGTGGAGATCGAGGTCGGCGGCTCGATCACCTGCCTGGGCGACTTTCTCGCCACCGCCACCCTCGCGCGACATGGTGCCGGCCTGATGCAGGCGTACCGCTTCACCGTGCAGGAGGCCCTGGACAGCGGTGAGCTGGTCGAAGTGCTACCGGCCTTCGGTGGTACGGCGCGGCCATTCACGTTGATCTACCCGCAGGCGCGGCACATGCCGCTGCGGGTGCGGCTGTTCATCGACTTCCTGGTGGCGGGTGGGCAATTACCCGCCACCTGATTGCGTCAGAACCAGCGGTCGTTGCGTTTACGCCCGCGGGTCAGCGCCGGCAGGATCAGGCCGGCCAGCAAGCCAGCACCGGCGATGCTGCCGCCGTAGACCATGTAACGCATCATCACCTGCTTGTTTTCGTCGCCCAGGCGCGCCTGGGTGTCGCGCAGGCTCGATTGCGACTGCTCGAGCTGTTCGTTGAGGGCCTTGTTGCGCGATTCCAGTTCATCGATAAGTGCTTTGCGCGAGTCCAGGGTTTCCTGCATGCCCTGGACGCGAGTCTTCCAGCTGTCGTCGATGGTATTGAGCTGGCCGGACAGTTCCGCGACCTGAGCATCGAGTTGCGGCAGGCGTTGGCTCTGGCCGGGCACAGTCTGCAGGTCGCTGGTGAGGATCCACACCAGATCGCCGCTCTGGCCGCGAACCTGGCTGTAGTTGCCCTGGGTGCCGATCAGCGACACTTTCTGTCCGGACTTGAGCGTGCCGACGATCCGGTGACCATCGGTCGGGCCGCTGCGCACGTAGGTGCTCAGGCTGTCGCTGACCCAGCGTGCGTCGCTGGAGGGCTCTTCGGCGTAGACGGACGGGGCAGTGGCGAGCAGGGCGGCGAGGGCGAGGGTGGCGAGGCGGAATTCGGGCATGGTGGTCTTCGCTGAAACAGTACGGTTGGAGGCCCGGTGACTGGGCCGTGAAGCGGTCGGTGGATTGACCGTCAGCGAAAGACCGTTTTTTTGTAGGCAGGTTCACTGCTTTAGGTGGGAATCGTCTGCAAGATGTTGCGGGTAAGGGGCTTGATCAGCGAATGGCGCGTGGGTGGATCAATCGCAGCGGCGTTTTACCGCTGCGATCGATCCACCCACAGGTTGTCACTGGAGCTGCTGCCCGGCTCAGGTCACGACCTGGTAGCACGGCACATAAGCCGCACCGCCGGGCAGTTTCATCCGGTGCTGGTCGACGAAGGCCTGCAGCAATCTGCCCAACGGGTCGAGGATCGCCTGATCGCCGCGGATCTGGTATGGGCCGTGTTCCTCGATCAGGCGAATGCCCTTGTCCTTGACGTTGCCGGCGACGATGCCGGAAAACGCCCGACGCAGGTTGGCGGCCAGCTCATGGGGCGGCAGGTCGCGGCGCAGGGCGAGATCGGCCATGTTCTGGTGGGTCGGGTCGAACGGGTGCTGGAAGCCACCGTCGATCTTCAGCAGCCAGTTGAAGTGGAAGGCGTCGTTGCGCTCGCGGCGGAACTGCTTGACCGTCTTGAGCCCTTCGACCATGTGCCGGGCGACTTCGGCCGGATTGTCGATGATGATCTGGTAATGGCGCTGCGCCGCTTCGCCGAGGGTGGCGCCGACGAAGGCATGCAGTTGCTGCAGGAACGGCTCGGCGCTGCGCGGGCCGGTGAGAATGACCGGGAAGGGCAGTTCCTGGTTGTCCGGGTGCATGAGGATGCCGAGCAGGTACAGGAATTCCTCGGCCGTCCCAGCGCCTCCGGGGAAGATGATGATGCCGTGGCCGACGCGGACAAAGGCCTCCAGGCGTTTCTCGATATCCGGCAGGATCACCAGCTCGTTGACGATGGGATTCGGCGCTTCGGCAGCGATGATGCCCGGCTCGGTCAGGCCCAGGTAGCGGCTGCCGTGCATGCGCTGCTTGGCGTGGGCGATGGTCGCGCCTTTCATCGGGCCCTTCATGACGCCCGGGCCGCAACCGGTGCAGACGTCCAGCTTGCGCAGGCCCAGTTCATGGCCGACTTTCTTGGTGTACTGGTATTCCTCGCTGCTGATCGAGTGACCGCCCCAGCACACCACCATCTTCGGCTCCACGCCCGGACGCAGGGTGCGTGCGTTGCGCAGCAGGTGGAACACATAGTCGGTGATGCCCTGGGAGCTTTCCAGGTCGATGCGCTGGCTGGCCAGTTCGCTTTCGGTGTAGACGATGTCGCGCAGGGCGCTGAACAGCATTTCGCGGGTGCTGGCGATCATCTCGCCATCGACGAAGGCGTCGGCCGGGGCGTTGAGCAGTTCCAGGCGCACGCCGCGATCTTGCTGGTGGATACGGACCTCGAAGTCCTTGTAGGCCTCAAGGATGGTCTTGGCATTGTCGACATGGGCGCCGGTGTTGAGGATAGCCAGGGCGCACTGGCGGAACAGGGTGTAGAGACTGCCGGTACCGACTTCGCTCAGTTGCTGGACTTCACGTTGCGACAGCGTCTCCAGGCTGCCTTTGGGGCTGACGGAGGCGTTGATGACATTGCGTTGGGGCATCTAAGTCTTTCCTGTGCGGGTAAAACATCCTTCTTTGACAACACCATACCGACAATTGCACGCGGCAACGAGGGGGGAAGGCAAAGATTCGGCGCTTGGCTCATTGCCAGCGCACGACGGCTCAGACGGGCACCTTGAACACATGGCGCAGGTAGGCGACGAAATTCGCGTCCCGGCACTGCGTCTTGCCGGGGCTGTCGGAGATTTTTGCGACAGGGGCGCCGTTGCAGGCGGTCATCTTGATCACCACGTTCATTGGCGTCACGCCGGGAATGTCACACGTCAGGTTGGTGCCGATGCCGAAGCTGACGTTGATCCGCCCGTGCAGCGCGCGGTAGAGCTGCAATGCCTTCGCGAAATCCAGGCCGTCGGAGAAGATCAGGGTCTTGCTCAGCGGGTCGATGCCCAGGCGCTCATAGTGCGCGATGGCTTTTTCCGCCCAGGCCAGGGGATCGCCGGAGTCGTGGCGCAGGCCATCGAAGAGCTTGCCGAAATACAGGTCGAAGTCCTTCACGAAGGCATCCATGCCGATGCAGTCGGTCAGGGCGATGCCGAGCAAGCCCCGGTATTCACGCACCCAGCATTCCAACGCCGCGACCTGGCTATCGACCAGGCGCGGACCGAGTTGCTGGTGGGCCATGAACCATTCGTGGGCCATGGTGCCGATGGGTTTGAGTTCGTATTCCCGGGCCAGGTGGACATTGCTGGTGCCAACGAAACGTCCGGGGAAGTCGCGCTTGAGGATATGCACTACCTGATCCTGTACAGGATAGGAGAAGCGTCGGCGGGTACCGAAGTCAGCGAGCTGGAACCCTGCCAGCTCATCGCTGCTGGCGTGCGTCTTGAGCCAGTCGAGTTTCTGGTACAGGCGCTCGCCCACCTGCGCCATCGTCACTTCGCGATAGCGGTAGCGATTACGAACCTCGCAAATGATTGCCAGTAACGGGATTTCATAGAGGATCACGTGCAGCCAGGGGCCGCGAATACGGATCGCCAGTTGCCCCGCATCGTCCAGTCCGACCTGGACATAGCGCAGGTTGAAGCGAAACAGGCTGAGGAAACGAATGAAGTCCGGCTTGATGAAGGGGATTTTTTCCAGGTAGGCCAGTTGGTCGTGGGTCACCGAGACCTCGGCCAACTGTTCGATCTGGTAGCGGATCTCGGCAAGGTAGGGCGAGAGGTCTTCGTCGTTGCGGCAGCGCAACTCCCACTCCACCTCGGCGTTGGGGTAGTTGTGCAGCACCGCCTGCATCATGGTGATCTTGTAAAAGTCGGTGTCCAGCAGGTTCTGGATAATCCGTGGGGCAAAAACGTCGTTGCTCATGGGCGGGGCTCCTTGAACAGTGCGAGCTGGCGGTCCAGCTCGCCTTCATCGGCGCACAGTACTACCCCGGCGGCAGCCAGCTCGCTGCAGGCAGCTTTGGCGCCGGCGTCGCTTAGTGCTCGGCAGGCGGGCAGGTAGAGCAGCACATGGACTCCGGCGCGGTTCAGTTGCAGCGCGGTGGCGCGCACGCAGTAATCCAGGGCCAGGCCGCCGACCAGCACGACCTCGACGGCGTGAACCTTGAGGTACTCGATCACCCCGGTGGAGCGGCGCTCGGCCAGGTCGTGGTAGCAGGCGCCGTAGGGGTGCAGGTCGGGCTCCACGCCTTTCCAGACGAAATAGTCGTAATCGATCGGGGCAGGCAGGCCGTGCAGCAGTTCGAAACCTGGTGTGCCGGGCACGCAGTGGCTGACCCAGGTGAGGTCGGCGTTGGTCAATGCCAATGGCTGAAGCATCTGCGCGGCATCGCCCACCACCCAGGCGGCATTGGCTGGGTGGGCATCCTTGCTGCCCAGGCGCAGGTCGGCACGACTTGCCATGGCATTGAGCGCCGGTGCGATCAGGTGACCGCCGGGTACCGGCAGCTCCTGCGGGGCGTTGGCGGTAAAGCCGTTCTGGGCATCGACGTCGAAACTGGCGATCTTCATCAGGACTACCTCAACTGGAATGCCTATATATTTCATCTGGTGTTATAAGTGTGTCAAGCGTCCTTGTTTATGGAGTAGGGCTTGCATCACAAAAAATACCTGGTGGAATATGGGGTGTGGAACGAGGAGTCGAGATGAGCGCAGTTGAAGTCATGGCCAGCGTGGATATCGTTGCGCTGCGCCTTGCCCCGGATTTGCAGGGGTTGCAGGTGTTGTTGCACCGCCGCGATCGAGAGCCGCATCGGGGGCAGTGGGCCTTGCCGGGTGTCATCGTCAACGGCAGCACGCCGGACAATAGCCTGGATGCGGCGGCCGAGCGGGCGCTGCAAGAGAAGGCACAGGTTCGGCCTCGGTACATGGAGCAGGTCGGCACCGAAGGCAACGCGTTTCGTGATCCGCGTGGTTGGTCGTTGAGTACCTACTACCTGGCATTGCTCGATCCGGTGCAGGCCATCGTCGGGGAGCAGTTGGCTTTCTTCGACCTCGACAGCCTATCGACCCGCAAAGTGCTGTTGCCGTTCGATCATGGGCTGCTGGTCCAGCGCACCCGCGAGCGGCTGGCGGCCAAGAGCCTGTACAGCAGCCTGCCTCTGTATCTGCTGCCGACGCGTTTCACGGTGCTCGATGCGCTGGGTGCGGCGCAAGCGTGCCTGGGGCGGCCGGTGAACAACACGTCGTTGCGCAAACGTCTGGAGCGTCTGAGGGAGGCAGGCTGGGTGCGTGATACCGGCGAACGCAATCAGCCACGACTGGGCCGGCCCCAACAGCTTTACGAGTACCTACCGCAAGGCGTGGGTCCGTTTCTGTTCGACCGTAGCCTGTTGCCGGAAGCATGAAGGCTCAAGCATGGCGTTTGGCGGCCGATATAGCGGTCAGGTCAAAATCCTTGCGGAGAAGGAAAATGGTAGGGATCACAAGTGTCAACGTCACTGGCGTGAACGTGCAGTCGTCTGCGCTGCAGACGGCCGCCCAGGCCAGCGACACTGAAAAGAGCAGCAGCTCGGCTGGCGGCGCCCAGGTCGCCATGCCGGCACCGTCTGACAAGGCCGACAAGGCCAAGAGCAGCGGCAGCAGCAGCGAGCCGTCACACATCCGCCAGTTGCGTGAGCTGATCAAGCAAATGCAGAAGCAGCTGGCCGACGCCCAGAAGCGGCTGTCCGAGGTTCAGGCGCAACCGATGGACGAGAAGGCCAAGCTGGCTGCGGTGGCGGGTGTCCAGGCGCAGATCGCGACCATCAGCGGTCAGATCCAGCAGGCGACCGCGCAGTTGCTGCAGGCCTTGAGCAAGCTGAACAGCAGTAGCTCCGGCAACTTGATCAGCACCATTGCCTGAGGGTGAGGGCAGGCGGACCCGCAACGGGCCGCCCTGAACCTGGTGACTTACTCGGACGCCACGCGCGAGCGGTTCTGGCGGTCTGACTTGTACTGCATCGCCACCGCCGGCGCCGCCTTGGCCGAGCCGGTTTCCAGCCATTGGCGCAGGCGCCCGGCATCGGCGAAGTGGGTGTACTTGCCGTAGGCGTCGAGAATCACCATCGCCACCGGGCGGTTGTCCATCTTGGTCAGCAGTACCAAGCAGTGCCCCGCCTCGTTGGTGAAGCCGGTCTTGGTCAGCTTGATGTCCCAGTTGCTCTTGTTCACCAGATGATCGGTGTTGCGAAAGCCCAGGGTGTAGTTGGGTTTGCGGAAGGCTACGGTCTTCTCGCGGGTGGTCGAGAGCTCGCTGAGCAGCGGGTAGTTGCGCGAGGCGATCAGCAGCTTGGCCAGGTCATGGGCGGTGGACACGTTTTGCGTCGACAGGCCGGTTGGCTCGACGTAGCGAGTATGGCTCATGCCCAGGCTACGAGCCTTGGCGTTCATCGCCTTGATGAACGCGCCATAGCCGCCGGGATAATGGTTGGCCAGGGTATTGGCCGCGCGGTTTTCCGATGACATCAGAGTAATCAGCAGGGTTTCGCGACGGTTCAGTTCGCTGCCGGGGCGTACGCGCGAAAAGACACCCTTGAGGTCAGGGTTGTTGGCGATGGTCATGGTGAGCATCTCGTCCATCGGCAGCTTGGCGTCGAGCACCACCATGGCGGTCATCAGCTTGGTGACCGAAGCGATGGGCACCACGCGGTCGGCGTGGCTGGAGTACAGCTCTTTGTTGGTATTCAGGTCGATCAGCAAGGCGCTGCCGGAAGCCAGGTGCAGTTTGGACGGGTCGCGTTGTGCCTGGGCCGGGGATTGTGCAGCAGCGGTCGACGGAAGGATCGCGGTTCCTGTGAGCGCCAGCAGCAGGCTGAGGATGGACAGGGAAGTTTTCACGTTGAGGCTCACTAATAGTTGGTATGTCGTTGGCTGTGCAAGGGTTTCCCCCGAAAACCGCTGCATTGTGGAGTATGGCTCAGCGGCTGTCGATTGCTCGTCCAGGCCCAGCGTCGAAATGAAAAAACCTTCATGCTGTATCGGTTTTTCCCGCCTGTTGCGACAAATGCTCCCCGCGCTTTCGCATAGGCGAAAAAAAGCCCGCCAAAGGCGGGCAGAAAGAAGCGTAAGGAGCAACGCACAACACATGAAACGGTCAACAAGAACGCTGGTCAGGCGGTAAGGGTGCCGGCCTGCAGCTGTTCGGCCATGGCCTGGGCCTTGGCGCGGGAATCCAGAGGGCCGCTGACGGGCTCGCCGTTGCGCATCAGGTACCAGCAGGCCAGCAGGCCTTGAGCGCGCAAGGGAGCAGGGACAGCACTGCCGACGACAGACATGATGTGGATAGTGGCCATGTTGGACCTCCTGTGAAACATGGCCCTACCTTACGCAGCAGCCGACGCTGTTTGAAATCAACTTGCTCGATAGTGGTCATTACTTTTTTCAACGACAAGGGCTGGTCACCAGCGCGGCGGGCCGTAGTACACCGGCGGCGGGCCGTAGTAGCGGCGATACACCGGCGGTGGCGCGGGTACATAGCGCTCGACGACATAGGGCTGGTAATACACCGGCGGCGGGGGCGCCTGCACATAGACCGGAGGCGGCGGATAATAGGCCGGCTGGCGTTCGACATAGACGGTACGGTCATGGCCGCCGGATACTGCTGCCCCGACTACGGCCCCGACCACGGCTGCACCGAGTACAGGGCCTGGGCCCCAACCGCCGCCATGGGCGGCTGCCTGCCCGCTGACGGCCAGTGCGCCGACCAGCAGGGCGATTCCGGGGATGAGACGGTTCATGAATGAATCCTCGCGATGACCCCACACTTGGGGCTTATCAATAAGACCGTGAAATCGGTAAAGAGAGCACAGGCGCAAGGTAAAGGTTGTGTAAGGGGCGACTGACGGTCAGGTCTGGTACGCTCACAGAAACGATTCAGTCATCAGCGACAGGAGCAGATATGGCGATTGCACCCAGCAGGGACACGACACTGTGCATTTCCCTGGCCGGACGCCCGGGCACTTTCGGTGTGCGTTTCCACAACCACCTCTACCAGCAGCTGGGTTTGGACTACTACTACAAGGCCATGACCACCCAGGACCTGCCTGCGGCAGTGAATGGCATCCGCGCCTTGGGTATCCGCGGCTGTGGTGTATCCATGCCCTACAAAGAGGCGTGCATGGCCCTCGTGGACGAGATCGATCCCTCCGCGGCGGCTATCGAGTCAGTGAATACGCTGGTCAACACCGACGGTCACCTGAAGGCCTACAACACAGATTACCTGGCGGTGCGCCAACTGCTGGAGTCGCACGAGGTCGATCCGGCCACGGCCTTTGCCCTGCACGGTAGCGGCGGCATGGCCAAGGCGGTGGCCAGTGCACTGCGCGACGCAGGTTTCAGCGAGGGTCTCATCATTGCCCGCAACGAGCAGGCCGGGCGGCAGTTGGCGGACACCTGTGGGTATCGCTGGCAGCGCGAGCTGGGCGACCTGTGCCCACCGATGCTGGTCAACGTTACCCCCATCGGCATGGCTGGCGGCCCGCAGGCGCAGGAGCTTGCCTTCTCTCGTGAGGCGGTCGAGGCTGCGCAACGGGTGTTCGACGTGGTGGCCATGCCGGCCATGACCCCGCTGATTCTTCTCGCCAAGGAGCTGGGCAAGCCGGTGATCACCGGACTCGATGTGATCGCGCTGCAGGCGCTGGAGCAGTTCGTGCTGTACACCGGCATCAGGCCGACGTTGGCGCAGGTGGAGAAAGCGGTCGCTTACGCGCGTGACGCCTGAACGGGTGCCATCACGGGAATCCCCGTGATGGCTTGAGTACCTCAGAAAACCTTTTGCCCGTTGTCCAGTCGCTCGTCCACAAGGGCGCGGCCGTGCGCGAGAGAAACGTGCTGGGCGTTTTCCAGGTCCGAGAAGAACTTCATAGGCATCGACAGGCGCCTGCTGGTATGGCCTTCGGGATCGGTGATCAGGCAGCCGGCGGCATAGGGCAGGGGAGAGTCGGGATGGGGCATCACACTGGCGGTGATGGTGTGCTTGCGGTACTCACAGTGAAGGGTTTGCATCGTCCTTACCTCGCTGTGCTGGTTTGGAAGCGCTCACCTCTATGTACCACAGCGAGGGGCCGGAAGTTCCCGGCCCCGACGAGCGTAACCTGCGTCGGTCAGCCCTTCAGTTCGGTCGGCTGGATGACTTCGACCCAGTAGCCATCCGGGTCCTTGACGAACGCCAGGTGGTTCATGCGGCCATCCTGCAGGCGCTTCTGGAAAGGCACGCCCAGCGCTTCGAAGCGTGCACAGGCCACGCGTACGTCCGGCACCGAGATGCAGATGTGGCCAAAGCCGCGCGGATCGGTGTTGCCGTTGTGGTAGGCGAACTCGGCATCGTGCTCGGTGCCGTGGTTGTGGGTCAGCTCCAGCACACCCGGAATCGATTTCATCCACTGGTGGCGTGCGGCGTCATCGGCAGGAATCTGTGCCGGGTCGACCAGGGCCAGGAAGTACAGGCTGAAGGCCGCCTCGGGGAAATCGCGCTTGTCTACCATGCGAAAGCCCAGGACGCGGGTGTAGAAGTCCAGCGACTTCTCGATATCCTTGACCCGCAGCATGGTGTGGTTGAAGACGAATTGGGCGGTAGCGGTGTCTGGTTGGGCAGTGACGCCAGGCAGGGTTTGCAGATCGTTCAGGCTCATGGGGGCTCCAGAGACAAGGCCGGCGCAGACAGCGCCGACGGTGAAAACAGGACGGCCATGATACGGCAGTGAAGCGATTGCGCAAATGAAAGCGCCCTGCACGAGGCAGGGCGCTGGAATTAGAGGCCCGCATGTGCGGGCGCGTGATGGGGTCGCTAGTCCTTTAGCTGGTTCGATACTCACCCAGGCGATGTGAAAAAACTGTGAAGCAGGCGTGGATGTTTCATCAGCGTACCCAGGATTCCACCGTGGCCGCGCCGTACTGTTGCTTCCACGCTTTCAAGCCACGGTGGTTGCCACCCTTGGTCTCGATCAGCTCGCCGGTGTGCGGGTTCTCGTAGACCTTCACCACGCGCGGGCGGCGTTGTTGCTTGGCAGGGCTGGCCGAGGTTCTCGCGCTGGCTTTCTGGCTCTTGGGGTCGAGGATCGCGACAATGTCGCGCAAGCCCTTGTCGTAGCTTTTCATCAGCCCGAGCAATTTCTGCTCGAACTCGATCTCGCGTTTAAGGCTGGCGTCCTTTTTCATTGTCTCCAGTTGCGCGATTTGCTCCTGAAGTGCTTTTTCGGCCGCACGAAACTCTGCAAGTCTGGACACTTTCATCACTCCTGTCAGTCAGCCGTGGCATGGCGTGACGAACATGCAACAGTAATAAACGCCGGCCACGCGGATGGGTGAAACTGTTCGCTGAACAAGAGTGTAGACGTGGCCCGGTGTTCGGTAAACCTCAAACTTTTAGCGGCAAGTAAGGAACTTTCAGCGCACCGCGCACCGCAAACTCAGTGTGTTTTCCGGGTGTCTGCGACAACGCTCATACCATGGTCCAATGGCCCGAGGTAGAGCACCCGAGGGAAAATGGCCCGTAGTCTTCATTTAATGTCGAGTACGTCGTGGCACAGGTGCCCGATAGTGCATCAGCATGTTTCTCGTCTTTTCTGGATGTTCCCCTGCATGTTCTCTCCCTTTCCTCTCGCCCCTGGCCGCAGTGTTGCCGGCCTGTCCTTGTTGTGCGCGGCAGCCGGTGCACAGGCCGGTGGTTTTTTCGAAGACAGTCACGCCAAGCTCGAGGCGCGCAATGTCTATTTCAATCGGGACTTTCGTGACGGCCACAGCAGTTCCAGCCAGGGGGCTTCCAAGCGCGAGGAATGGGCGCAGGGCTTTATCCTCGATGCCCGTTCGGGCTATACCGACGGCACGGTCGGGTTCGGTGTCGATGCGCTGGGCATGCTCGGTTTCAAACTCGATTCCAGCCCCGCCGACAGCAACAGTGGGCTGCTACCCTCCAGCGGGCACGACCCGCGCCATTCTGCCGATCAGTACGCCAAGCTGGGTGTGGCGGCAAAGGTCAAGGTGTCCAGGACGGTGCTGCGCTATGGTGCGATAATGCCGGACATGCCGCTGCTCAAGTACAACGATGGTCGCCTGCTGCCCACCCTGTTCCATGGTGCGATGCTGACCTCCGAAGAAGTGCGCGACCTGAAGTTCACCGTGGCCCGCCTGGACAAGTACACCGCACGAGATTCGAGCGACCGCCAGGATATTCGCGTGCATTGCAAGAACAAGCGTTACGCCTGCGATATTGAGGCCGACCACTTCGATCTGGCGGGCGTCGACTACCGCGTCAACGATCGCCTCAGTGCCCAGTACCAGGTGTCGAAGCTGGAGAACATCTATCGCCAGCACTTCCTCGGATTGGTCGCCACGCAGCCCTTGGCGGTGGGCGCGCTTTCGGCGGATGTGCGCTTGATCAAGAGCGACGATATCGGCAACGCCCGTGCCGGCGAGGTCGAGCACCGCGCGTTCAGCGGCATGCTCGGCTACAGCCTGGGCGGGCACAAGGTCAGTGCCGGCTGGCAACGCATGTATGGCGACAGTGCCATGCCTTACCTGGATGGCAGCAACCCGTATCTGGTCAACTATGCCCAGGTCAACGATTTCGCTGCGGCCGGTGAGCGCTCCTGGCAATTACGCTATGACTATGATTTCAAGGCATTGGGTATTCCCGGTTTGAGCTTCTTCACTCGCTATATCAACGGTGACCATATCCAGGTGCCCGGCAGCAGCGCCCAAGGCAAGGAATGGGAGCGTGACAGCGAACTCAAGTACCAAGTCCAGGGCGGCACCTTCAAAGACCTCAGCGTGCGTCTGCGTAACTCCACGTATCGCAGCAACTATGAACGATGGGCGCGCGACATGGACGAGACCCGGGTCATCGTCAGTTACAACTTCTCGGTGTTCTGAGGCACTTTGCCAAATGCCGCCGGGCGATGAACAATGATCGGCGGCAAGGGCAGCGAGGCAGTGCCATGAAGCAACTTCTGTTGATCGGTATAGGCCCGGGCGACCCCCGTCAGGTCACTTTCGAGGCCGTCGATGCGTTGCGCCGTGCAACGGTGTTCTTCGTGCTCGACAAGGGCGGCGACAAGGATGAGCTGTTGCGGCTGCGCAAACTCATTCTTGAGCGCTATGTTCCCGAGGGAAAGTATCGCCTGGTGCAGGTGGAGGATCCGCGCCGGGATGGGCAGGCCCAGGACTATGTCGGCGCGGTGCAGGACTGGCACCGTGCGCGCGCAGCCCTGTATGCCCGGATGTTCGAGGATGAACTGGGTGAAGACGATGTCGGAGCCTTTCTGCTGTGGGGCGAGCCGGGCCTGTATGACAGCACCTTGCGCATTCTTGACCGGGTGCGCGAACGCGGGGTGGCGCTGCAGCTTGAAGTCATCCCCGGGATCAGCAGTGTCCAGGCCTTGGCCGCGCGGCACCGGATCGCGCTGAACCGCATTGGTGAGCCGCTGACCGTACTGCCGGGGCGGCGCCTGGCCGAGCAGGCGGTGATCGACAACGTGGTGGTGATGCTCGACGGACAGTGCGCGTTCACCGCGCTGGATGACCCGGGCCTGACGATCTACTGGGGGGCTTATCTGGGAACGGCAGACGAGATTCTGGTGGCGGGCAAGCTGGCGGAGGTCAAGACACATATCGTGCAAGTGCGCGAGGACGCGCGGCGGCGCAAGGGCTGGATCATGGATACCTACCTGTTGCGCCGGGAAGGGTGAGGCCGAGGTCAGGGCACCCCGAGGATCCCCACGACCTTGTCACGCAGTTGGTCGATGCTGAATGGCTTGCCGATCAGATGCATGCCCTCGGACACACTGACGTTCTCGGCGTAGCCGCTGGCGAACAGCACCGGCAGCAGGGGCCGGATTTCCCGAGCTTTGGCCGCCAGCTCGTCGCCGCGCATGTCGGGGAGGCCGACATCGGTCATCAGCAGCGCCAGGGGCTGCGCGGTATCTTCAAGAATCTTCAAGGCTTCGGTGGCGTCCTGCGCCTCGATGGTGGTGTAGCCCAACTCGTCGAGCACTTCGACCATCAGCATACGAACGATGTCGTCGTCTTCGACTACCAGAAGGTGCATGGTTTGAATCCTGTCGCGTAAGGGAAATGTCTTTACTCTGTGCCTGCCGCACGGGCAGAAGTTCCTTCAGGATAGCGGCCCCTGCAATTGGATGGAACGATTGGCCGCGGATACCTTCAAATACTGGCTAAATGCCCTGCCAGATCAGGCAAAGCTGGTTAGACTCGTACCAGGTACGGGGGTGGCAGCGGCATACAACAATGACTGAATGTAGTGGCCACACACTGTTCAATGGACTTATTTCGCTCGGGCGTTATCAGATGATTCAAGCAGCCTCCATGGATCAACGCAGCTTTCGCAAGCTGCTGAGCCGTAACGTCGGCCTCCCGTTGGGTGTCGGCCTGCTGGGCGCCGTCGCCTTTGTCGCGGTGATCAACTATTTGCTCTCGGCCATGCAATGGGTCGAGCACACCGATCGGGTGATCGGCAATGCCAACGAAACGGTCAAGCTGTCGATCGATATGGAAACCGGCATGCGCGGCTTCCTGATCACCGGCGACGAGCGCTTCCTCGACCCCTACGAGGTGGCCAAGCCGAGAATCTTCAGCAGTTTGGACAGCCTGCGTGGCATGGTCCTGGACAACCCACCGCAGGTCGATCGTATCGACCGCCTGGTGGCGCTTCAGCGTGCCTGGAACGATTTCGGTAGCGAACTGATCAAGGCGCGCCGCGACCAGGGCGATTTTCGCGGTGTGATCGGCAGTGGTCGTGGCAAGCGCATCACTGACGAAATCCGCAAGGAATTCGACGACTTCGTTGCCACCGAGCAGCAGCTGCGCATGGCGCGCAACGAGACGGTCAGCACGGTCACCGTCACCGCGATCAGCGCATTCGTGCTGTTCATCGTCGGCCTCAGTGCGCTGCTGGCCTACCTGGGGCGGCGTGACCTGTTGGCGCTGTCGGAAAGCTACGTCAGCAACCTGCAGGCCCAGCAGCGTTCGGCCGAGCGTCTTGAACACCAGGCCTGGTTACGCAACGGACAGACCCAGTTGTCGCAGGAGGTCCTAGGGCAACTGACGCTGACCATGCTGGGCGACAATATCCTGCGCTTTTTTGCCGGCTACCTGGGCAGTGTGGTCGGTGCACTCTACATCCGCGATTCCCATGGCCGCCTGGTGCGCGTGGCCAGCTACGGGCTCGACGCCGAACAGCAAGGGCGCGAACAGGTGATGGCCGAGCACGATGGCCTGCTGGCCCAGGTGGTGCGCGAGCGTCGCGTGCTGCGCCTGGATGACCTGCCGCAGGATTACTACCGGTTGAGCTCCGGCCTGGGCAGCGGGCTGCCGCGCAGCGCTATGCTGGCGCCGGCCAGCGACAACAACCAGGTCAATGGCGTACTCGAGCTGGGCTTCCTGCGACCGTTGCAGGAGCGGGATGTCGAGTTGCTGGAACGGATCGCCGACAACCTCGGCATCTCCCTGGAGAGCGCGCGGTATCGCCAGCGCCTGCAGGAAGTGCTTGCCGAGACCCAGCAGTTGAATGAAGAACTGCAGGTCCAGCAAGAGGAGCTCAAGACTGCCAACGAGGAGCTCGAAGAGCAGTCGCGGGTGCTCAAGGAGTCCCAGGCTCATCTGGAGACCCAGCAGGCCGAGCTCGAGCAGACCAACGAGCAACTGGCCGAGCGCACCGTGGCCCTGGACCGCAAGAACAGCGAGCTCAATGCTGCGCAAATGGAACTGCAGGCACGTGCCGAGGACTTGCAGCGTTCCAGCAAGTACAAGTCCGAATTCCTCGCCAATATGTCCCATGAGCTGCGCACGCCGCTCAACAGTTCGCTGATCCTGGCCAAGTTGCTGGCCGAGAACGGTGAGGGCAACCTCAGCCAGGAACAGGTCAAGTTCGCTGAATCGATCTATTCGGCCGGTAACGACCTGCTCAACCTGATCAACGATATCCTCGATATCGCCAAGGTCGAGGCTGGCAAGCTCGAAGTACGTCCGGAGACCACCCAGGTGGTGCGCCTGGTCGAAGGACTGCGCGGCATGTTCCAGCCGCTGGCCGATGACAAGGGCCTGAGTTTCGAGGTGAAGCTGGAGTCGCAGGTGCCGGCGACCCTGTTTACCGACCGACAGCGTCTGGAGCAGATACTCAAGAACCTGCTGTCCAACGCCATCAAGTTCACCGAGCGTGGCCAGGTGAGCCTGAACATCAGTCATCAGGTCGGCATCGGCATCGTCTTTGCCGTGCGTGACAGCGGTATCGGTATCGCCGCCGACCAGCAACAGGCAATCTTCGGTGCCTTCCATCAGGTCGACGGCACCAGCAACCGCCGCTATGGCGGCACCGGTTTGGGCCTGTCGATCTCACGCGACCTGGCGCACTTGCTCGGTGGCCAGATCAGTGTCGACAGCAGTCCCGGTCAGGGCAGCGTGTTCAGCCTGATCATTCCCGAACGCTACGAATCGGTCGATAGCCAGGAAGAGGTCCATAGCCTGCGCCCGACCCTCGATCAGTTGCCGCCGGCACCACGCGCGCTGGCTACACCGCAGCAACCGCTACCGATTCCGGCATTTGCCGACGACCGCGAGCAGGCGCCGTTCGCCAATCGCTGCATCCTGGTGATCGAGGACGAGCCGAACTTCGCCCGGATCCTCTACGACCTGGCCCACGAACTGGACTATAACTGCCTGGTCGCCCATGGCGCCGATGAAGGTTTCGCGCTGGCGGCACAGTACGTGCCTGATGCCGTGCTGCTGGACATGCGTCTGCCTGACCATTCCGGGCTTACCGTGCTGCAGCGCCTCAAGGAACAGGCCAACACCCGGCACATCCCCGTGCACATCATCTCGGTGGAAGACCGCGTCGAGGCCGCCATGCACATGGGCGCGGTAGGCTACGCGGTCAAGCCGGCCAGCCGCGAGGAGCTCAAGGAGGTGTTCGGTCGCCTGGAAGCCAAGCTGACCCAGAAGCTCAAGCACATCCTGCTGGTGGAGGACGACGACCTGCAGCGCGAGAGCATCGCCCGGCTGATTGGCGACGACGACATCGAGATCACCGCGGTGGCCCTGGCTCAGGAGGCCCTGGAACTGCTGCGCGAGAACATCTACGACTGCATGATCATCGACCTCAAGCTGCCCGACATGCTCGGCAACGAGTTGCTCAAGCGCATGACCGCCGAAGACATCCGCAGCTTCCCGCCAGTGATCGTCTATACCGGGCGTAACCTGACCCGCGAGGAAGAGGCCGACCTGCTCAAGTACTCGCGCTCGATCATCATCAAGGGCGCGCGTTCGCCGGAGCGCCTGCTGGACGAGGTGACGCTGTTCCTGCACAAGGTCGAATCGCAACTGTCCCACGAGCGCCAACGCATGCTGAAGACGGCACGCAGCCGCGACAAGGTGTTCGAGGGGCGCAAGATCCTGCTGGTGGACGACGATGTGCGTAACATCTTCGCCCTGACCAGTGCCCTGGAGCACAAGGGCGCCATCGTCGAGATCGGGCGCAACGGCCGCGAAGCGCTGGAGCGCCTTGAACAGCACGAGGATATCGACCTGGTGCTGATGGACGTGATGATGCCGGAAATGGACGGCTATGAAGCGACCCGCCTGATCCGCCAGCAGGCACGCTGGCGCAAGCTGCCGATCATCGCCGTGACGGCCAAGGCCATGAAGGATGACCAGCAGCGTTGCCTGCAGGCGGGCGCCAACGATTACCTGGCCAAGCCGATCGACCTGGACCGCCTGTTCTCCCTGATCCGCGTCTGGCTGCCGCAACTGGAGCGAATTTGACTAGCGAACGCAACACCGATATCGAGATCCGGCTGCTGATCGAGGCGATCTACCTCAAGTACAGCTACGACTTCCGTGATTACTCAGGCGCTTCGATCAAGCGCCGGATCCTCCATGCCCTGCGTCAGTTCGACTGCCGTACCGTGACTGCGCTGCAGGAGCGAGTACTGCACGACCCAGGCATGTTCATGCAGTTGCTGCAATACCTGACGATCCCGGTCAGCGAGATGTTCCGCGACCCAGGCCACTTCCTCGCCCTGCGCGAGGAGGTGGTGCCGCTGCTGCGCACCTGGCCATCACTGAAGATCTGGATCGCCGGTTGCAGCACGGGGGAGGAGGTGTACTCCATGGCCATCCTGCTACGTGAGGAAGGGTTGCTGGAGCGCACCATCATCTACGCTACCGACATCAACCCAAGTTCCCTGGAGAAGGCCAAGCAGGGCATCTATTCGATGCAGAGCCTGCGTGAGTACGAGGAGAACTACCGCAAGGCCGGAGGGCGGCGCGACTTTTCCGAGTACTACACCGCCGCCTACGGCAACGCGATCATGGACAGCAGCCTGCGCGACAACGTGACCTTCGCCGACCATAGCCTGGCCACCGACAGCGTGTTTTCCGAAACCCAGTTGGTGTCATGCCGCAATGTGCTGATCTATTTCAACAAGGACTTGCAGGACCGCGCCCTGGGGCTGTTCCACGAGTCGCTGTGCCATCGCGGCTTCCTGTTCCTGGGCAGCAAGGAGTCGGTGGATTTCTCGGCCTATAGTGACCGCTTCGAGCCTTTGGTAAGGCCCGAGCGGATCTACCGCAAGACATGAACGGCGTGCGCGCAGTGGTCATCGGCGCCTCGGCCGGCGGCGTCGCGGCCTTGTTCGAAGTGCTTGGCGCCTTGCCTCAAGGTTTTGCCCAGCCGGTGCTGTGTGTGCTGCACCTGCCGGATGATCGCCACAGCCAACTGGCCGAAGTGCTGCAGCGCCGGGTGAATCGCCCGGTGCGCGAGGCTCGTGACAAGGAACGGATAGAGGCCGGGCAGATCTATGTTGCAGCGCCCGGTTATCACTTGTCGGTGGAGCGCGACCTGAGTTTGTCGCTGAGCCAGGAGGCGCCGGTACACTTTTCACGCCCGGCGATCGACTTCCTCTTCGCCTCGGCTGCCGATGCCTATTGCGAAGGGCTGCTCGGCGTCCTGCTCACCGGTGCCAACGAAGATGGCGCCGAGGGCCTAGCCTACATCAAGAAGTGCGGAGGCCGGACCGTGGTCCAGGACCCCCGCGACGCACAGGTTGCGCTGATGCCCGAGGCCGCACTGGCCCTGCATTGCCCCGACCATATTCTTTCTCTGAGCGGTATCGGACAGTTGCTCGCCACCCTGGAACCCAGCGCATGCTAAGCCACATCATCGCCAAACTGCTGATCGTCGACGATCTGCCGGAAAACCTGCTGGCCCTCGATGCCCTGATCCAGGGTGAGGACCGTGAGGTGCACCGCGCCCAGTCGGCCGAGCAGGCCTTGTCGCTGCTGCTCGAGCACGAGTTCGCCCTGGCCATCCTCGATGTGCAGATGCCGGGCATGAATGGCTTCGAGCTGGCCGAGCTGATGCGCGGCATGGAGAAGACCAAGAACATTCCGATCGTCTTCGTCAGCGCTGCTGGCCGCGAGATGAACTACGCCTTCAAGGGCTACGAGAGCGGCGCGGTGGACTTCCTGCACAAGCCGTTGGACACCCAGGCGGTCAAGAGCAAGGTGTCGGTGTTCGTCGACCTTTATCGTCAGCGCCAGGTGCTCGGTCGTCAGTTGGAAGCGCTCGAGTGCAGCCGGCAGGAGCAGGAGCAACTGCTGGCCCAGCTGCAGGTGGCGCGCAGCGAACTGGAGCGTGCGGTGCGCATGCGCGATGACTTCATGTCGATCGTCTCCCACGAGGTGCGCACACCGCTCAATGGCCTGATCCTGGAGACCCAACTGCGCAAGATGCACTTGTCGCGTGGCAACCTCGCGGCGTTCAGCGAAACCCACCTGAAGGCGATGGTCGAGCGCGACGAACGGCAGATCAACAGCTTGATCCGGCTGATCGAGGACATGCTCGATGTGTCGCGCATCCGCACCGGCAAGCTGTCGATCCGCCCGCGGCCGTTCGATCTGTCGCAGTTGGCGCGCGGCCTGGTGGAGAACTTCGCGGCCCAGGCAACGGCGCTGGATACCCACATCGAACTGCAACGCTGCGAGGTGCTGCAGGGGGAGTGGGACGAGTTCCGTATCGAGCAGGTGCTGGCCAACCTGCTGTCCAATGCCTTGCGCTATGGTGAGCGACGCCCGGTCCAGGTGCGGGTGTTCGAGCAAAGCGGCATGGCCTGTGTGCAGGTTCAGGATCACGGCATTGGCATCAGTACCGCCAACCAGCAGCGGATCTTCCAGCAGTTCGAGCGGGTTGCGGCGCATCAGGCCAGTGGTGGGCTGGGGCTGGGATTGTATATCTCCGAGCAGATCGTGCAGGCCCACGGTGGACGAATCCAGGTCGAGAGCGAAGAGGGGCAAGGTGCGACCTTCAGCATCCTGCTGCCGCTGGCGACGGCCGATCAACAAAGTGACCAGGCACAGGCAACCTCTGTGTGACCTGGTGGTCAGATGGCCAACTATTTGAAATTCAAGGCGTTGTGATGAGCGAAGATGCACAAGATGTGGTGCTGGTGGTCGAGGACGAACCGATCATTCGGATGATCCTGCGCGACTACCTGGCAGGCGAGGGCTACCACGTGTTGGTCGCCGAAGACGGTGAGCAGGCGTTCGCGATTCTGGCGAGCAAGCCGCACCTGGACCTGATGGTCACGGACTTTCGCCTGCCAGGCGGGATTTCCGGGGTGGAGATCGCCGAACCCGCGGTCAAGCTGCGACCGGATCTCAAGGTGATCTTCATCAGCGGCTATCCCGCAGAGATCCTCGAGTCGGGCAGCCCGATCGCGCGCAAGGCGCCGATCCTGGCCAAACCGTTCGACCTCGACACCCTGCATCAACAGATCCAGGCATTGCTCAGATAATGGGGCTTATACCGCCTTGGTGTTGAGCAACCGCACACCCAGCCCGATGAACAGCGCGCCCGTGGCGCGTTTGAACCAGGCTGCCAGGCGCGACGCCTTCAGGCGTCGACCGAAGCGGTAGGCGGTGAAGCAGTAGAACGAATGCACCAGCCCGACGATGGCCGCGATACTGATGAACATTGCCGCGAACTGGCCGAAGATCGGCCGGCCAGGTTCGAGGAATTGCGGCAGGAAGGCGCAGAAGAACACCAGGGTCTTGGGATTGCTCGCCGACACCAGAAAGGCCTCGACGCCGATCCGCCATTTCGCTCGAGGGGCGACCGGTGTGATTTCGCCTGCAGGCAGCTTGGGCTTGTCCCGTGACAGCAGTTGCCGCAGGCCAAGGTAGATCAGATACCCGGCGCCCACCAGCTTCAACGCCAGAAATGCCGCTGGCAGCGAGATCAACAGCGCACCGACACCCATCGCCACACCGCTGATCAGCAGCAACTGCGCACTGAGGTTGCCCAGCAGCGTCATGCCCATGCCGGACGGGCCGTAACGCAGGGCGTTGCGTACGGTCAGCAGGACGTTGGGGCCAGGGGTGAGCGAGGTGATCAGGTAGGCCAGTGAAAACGTCAGCCAGAGGTGCAGTGCCATGGAGCGCGGTCCTTCGCAGGAGAAAGCCTCAAGATGCCAGCAATCGGCGCCGGATGCCATGGCAATGGGTATTTCTGCACTGTCCGTACCTGACAGAAGGCGTCGCTACCAGAGCGCCACGGCGCCCGCTGCAATGACCCGTCCAAATACTTCGAGCGCCTTGTCCACATCAGCTTCGCTGCTGTAGCGCCCCAGGCTGATGCGTACGCTGCTGCGTGCCTGCTGCTCGCTCAGCCCCAGGGCCAGCAGCACGTGGGACGCGGCGTTGCTGGCCGAGTTGCACGCCGAGGTCGTGGAGATGGCCAGTTCGCTCGCCAGTGCCGCACTGCTGAAGCCCTTGGCCTCGATGCACAGGTTCAAGGTGTGCGGGATACGTTGCTCGGCGCACCCGTTGAGGCTCACACCCGGCAAGGCCAGCAGGCCGCCAAGCAGGCGTTGCGACAGTGCCTGGATCCGTTGGTGCTCGCTTGCGGCCAGGGAACCGGCCAGGGCGAAGGCACTCCCCATGCCGACGATCTGATGCCCCGGCAGCGTCCCGGAGCGCAGCCCGCCTTCGTGGCCGCCCCCATGCATCTGCGCATGCAGGCAGGGGCGAGCACGGCTGCCGACGTACAGCGCGCCAATGCCCTTGGGGCCGTAGACCTTGTGTGCGGAAAATGACATCAGGTCGACGGCTTGTCGCGCCAGATCGATGTTGACCTTGCCCACGGCCTGGGCGGCATCCACATGCAGCAGTGCGCCGTGTTCGCGGACGCATTCGCCGATCCGGGTGAAGTCGGTGATGGTGCCCAGCTCGTTGTTGACCGCCATCAGCGACACCAGACGAGTGTCGCCACGCAGGGCGGCCTGGACGACCTCTGGCTGTATCAGCCCCTGTGCATCCGGCACCAGCCTTGTGACCGCCCACCCCTGACGCTCCAGTTCGGCGACAGTGTCGAGCACGGCCTTGTGTTCCAACTGGCTGGTGATCAAGTGGCCTGGCTGGCCGGCGCCCTGGGCGATGCCCTTGAGGGCGAGGTTGTTCGACTCGGTGGCACCGGAGGTCCATACCAGCGATTCGGTCGCCGCGCCGACCTGCTCGGCGACCTGGCGGCGGGCCTGTTCCACCAGCTCGCGGGCGGCCTGGCCATAGGCGTGACCGCTGGACGCAGGATTGCCGAAATGAGCCTGGCGGCCCATGCAGGCAAGCATGCTTTCGATGACCCGGTCATCGACCGGGGTGGTGGCGGCGTAGTCGAGGTACAGCGGCAAGTTGTGCATCAGGCGGGTCCGTGCGGGCAGAGGCTGAGGAATGTCAGCATGCTAGGGGAACCGGGGGGGAATGAGTTTTCCTTGTTTTCGCCTTTTTCAGCGGTTGATGGAAATATTTTTCGTCGCAAGGCCGGTCAGGAGAAAACTATTCTGGCCGACCTTGCATCAAAGCCTCCAGCATCCTTCGAAGCGTTCGCAAACGCCATATTGCCGGTCAAGCTGCGCCATGGCCCGCAGGTGTTCGAGCTTCGCTTCAGCGGTGACCTGGCGGTAGACCCGCACGTAGTAACGGCCCATGTCGCGCATGCGTACCTCGCGGCCGTTGTAGCGATTACCCGGTTCCAGGCCCGCCCAGATCTGCAACTGCTGATCCTGCACGCTGTTGAGGTATTGGCGGTTATTGTCGCGGAATCTGGCCTGGGCGAGGGCCTTGACCTGGCCAAGGGCTTGCTCGAAATGCTGCAGATTGGCGCGGTACTGGTCCCAGTAGGCATCGGGCAGCGTGGCATTGCCCAAGGCCTGGCGACGTTCGGCGATCTGCCGATCGGCCGGAGGTTGCTGCAGGTTGCTGGCTTGCAGTATGTCGATCACTGCGCCGGACGAGGTCAGGCTGTCATTGATAAGGCCTTCGATCATTGCGCTGCGTTGCACGGAGGCGGGCAGTGGAGTGGGCGGTAGCGGGAACAGCGGGGAGGTGCCGCTACAGCTTGCCAGGGGCTCATCGCTCAGTGGGTAGGGGATGCGAACATCCTTGCCGTCGATGCGTTGCAGGCGGGTGAGTTGAAGCATGCAGTAACCGTCGCTGCGATCGACGCTCACTTCGTATTCGGAACCGGCGGCGGGGGTGAAGGTGACCCCGATCGAGCAAGGCGCGCCACCGGTGCTCAAGGTGTTGGCAAATAGATAGAGTGGCTGGTCGGGCTCCAGGCGGATCTCCAGGTAGCCACGGGTGTCGGCGGTGGGCGGCACGCGCATGTCGGCGCGGCGTCGAGTGTCTCTGGCCAGGAAATTGTTGAGCAGGCCGGTGGTGCTGCCCTCGCACCGGGGACCTCGGTAGACATCCAGCGTCGAGTTGGAGGTGTTGGCGACGTAGCGCAGTTTCGACGCGTCAGTGCGGCTGCTGTCCTGGTAGCTGCCGTTGAAGCTGCAGGCGCCGAGCAGTGTGCAGGCGGCAACCAGAGTGATGGAGCGTGCTGCGGTGGCGAGCATGATCGTCCTTGAGCGTTGGGTGAGGGCGGTGCAGATGCTAGAGGTGATGGCACCGTTCGTCCAGTGTGCCATCATCGACTGCGCCGCCTGGGCTTCAGTCGACTGCGGCCTGCGCGGCAATCTCCCGCTCATCCTGTGCCACCACCTGCTGGCACAGCTCGATGATCTGTTCGCGCATCCAGCGGTTGGCCGGGTCCTGATCAGTGCTTTCATGCCAGTACAAGTGCGTTTCCAGTGGCGGGACTTCTACCGGCAGCGTCAGGTAGCGCAACTGATGGCGGCGTGCGAAGCGCTCGGGTACGGTCATCACCATGTCGGTCTGCTGCAGCACCTGCGAGGCCATCAGGTAGTGTTGCGAGCGCAGCGCGATCTTGCGCTGCACGCCCATCTTGCCCAGCGCCAGATCGACGTAGCCCAGGCCGTTGCGACGGCTGGAAATATGGATATGGGTCATGCCCAGGTAGCTATCGAGCGTCAGCTTGGCCTCGCCCAGCGGGTGGCCCTGGCGCAGGGCGCAGACATAGCGATCCTGCATCAGCTTGACGTGGCGCACCTGGGGGTCGGTGTTCAGCGGAGCATCGACGGCGAAGTCCAGGCGGCCTGCGGCCAGCTCCTTGGTGGTCTCGCGGCGCTTGCACAGGAAGCTCTCGATCACCACACCCGGCGCCAGGCGGCGCAAGCGCTGGAACAGCAGAGGCAGGACCACCGCCTCGGTGAGGTCGGTCATGCTGATGCGGAAGGTCTTGCTGGCCTGCTGCGGATTGAAGATTCGGCTTTCCTGCACCGAAGTGCGCAGCAGGGCCAGGGCGTTACGCACCGGCCCGATGATGTTCTGCGCCATCGGTGTCGGCACCATGCCTTGGGCGGTGCGCACGAACAGTGGGTCGTTGAAGGTTTCGCGCAGGCGCGACAGGGCGTTGGAAACGGCAGGTTGAGTGATGCCGACGATCTGCCCGGCACGGGTCAGGTTTGCTTCGGTGTAGATGGCGTCGAAGACGATGAACAGGTTGAGATCGACCTTGCTGAGGTTCATAGGGGCGCCACGCGTTGTTGATGTTATTCGTCGATCATATATCGGTTATGAATGTTAATACACGCGGAAAATAGACTAGGTGGATTGACCTGGGCTGCTCTAGGCTCTGTGCATGTTCTTCATTCCGCAAAGGTAGCCCAGATGGATTTCGCCTATACGCCCAAGGTCCAGGCTCTGCGCGAGCGCGTCACCGCGTTCATGGACACCCATGTCTACCCCGCCGAAGCCGTGTTCGAGCGTCAGGTTGCCGAAGGTGATCGCTGGCAGCCCACTGCGATCATGGAAGAGCTCAAGGCCAAGGCCCGGGCCGAAGGGCTGTGGAACCTGTTCTTGCCCGAGTCCGAGTACGGCGCGGGGCTGACCAACCTGGAATACGCACCGTTGGCCGAGATCATGGGCCGTTCGCTGCTGGGGCCGGAGCCGTTCAACTGCTCGGCGCCGGATACCGGCAACATGGAGGTCCTGGTGCGTTATGGCAGCGAGGCGCAGAAACAGCAGTGGCTGGAACCACTGCTGCGCGGCGAAATCCGCTCGGCGTTTGCCATGACCGAACCTGACGTGGCCTCGTCCGATGCCACCAACATGGCTGCCACCGCCGTGCGTGATGGTGACGAGTGGGTGATCAACGGGCGCAAGTGGTGGACCTCCGGCGCCTGCGACCCGCGCTGCAAGGTGATGATCTTCATGGGGCTGTCGAACCCCGATGGCCCGCGCCACCAGCAGCACTCGATGGTGCTGGTGCCCACCGATGCTCCCGGGGTGAAGATCGTTCGCCCGCTGCCGGTGTTCGGTTACGACGACGCGCCCCATGGTCATGCCGAGGTGCTGTTCGACAACGTGCGCGTGCCTTACGACAACGTCATCCTCGGCGAAGGGCGTGGTTTCGAGATTGCCCAGGGGCGCCTGGGGCCAGGCCGTATCCACCATTGCATGCGGTCGATCGGCATGGCTGAACGTGCCCTGGAGCTGATGTGCAAGCGTGCGGTAAGCCGCACCGCGTTCGGTCGCCCGCTGGCCCGGCTGGGCGGCAATGTCGACAAGATCGCCGACTCGCGGATGGAAATCGATATGGCGCGCCTGCTGACCCTCAAGGCGGCGTACATGATGGACACCGCCGGCAACAAGGTGGCGCGTAGCGAGATTGCCCAGATCAAGGTGGTGGCGCCGAATGTCGCGCTCAAGGTGATCGACCGGGCGATCCAGATTCATGGTGGTGCGGGTGTGAGCGGCGACTTCCCGCTGGCCTACATGTATGCCATGCAGCGCACCTTGCGCCTGGCCGACGGGCCCGATGAAGTGCACCGGGCGGCGATCGGCAAGTACGAGATCGGCAAGTATGTGCCCAGGGAGATGCTGCGCAGCGGGCAGTAAGCCCGCTGGGCATGTACTTGCCGTCAAGGGCCGGTGTGGTTCGTGGCAGGGGCCGTGGATGATCCTGGCGCGGCGTCGCCAGGGGGCGCTTCGGCCTTGCTCGGGCTCTCTTGGGCCAAGGCAGGTTCTTGCCCTTCGCTGGCTCGGGTCTTGAACAGCGACAGCACCACGCCGCCCAGCAGCAACCCGAATGTCACGCCCAGCGACAGCAGCGCCGGCACCTTACCCACCAACCCGTGGTAGAAGATCTTGCAACCGATGAAGATCAGCACCATCGCCAGGGCGTACTTGAGGTAGACGAAGCGGTGCATCAACGCTGACAGGGCGAAGTACAGCGAGCGCAGGCCAAGGATGGCGAAGATGTTCGAGGTGTAGACGATGAACGGATCCTGGGTGATGGCGAAGATCGCCGGCACGCTGTCGACGGCAAACACCAGGTCGGCCAGTTCGATCAGCACCAGGGCGAGAAACAGTGGAGTGGCGTAACGCAACGCCTTGCTCTGGCCGGGTGGCGTGAGACGGACGAAGAAGTGCTTGCCATGGATCTGGTCAGTGACCCGCATGTGCCTGCGCACGAAGCGCAGCACCGGGTTGTTGGCCAGATCCGGACGGCTGTCTTCCCTGGAAAGCGCCATCTTCACCCCGGTGAACAGCAGGAACGCACCGAACAGGTAGAGCACCCAGGCGAAGTTCTGTACCAGCGCAGCGCCCACGCCAATCATGATCGCACGCAGGACTACCACGCCGAGGATGCCCCAGAACAGCACGCGGTGCTGGTAACGGCGAGGGATGGCGAAGAAGCTGAAGATCATCGCCATGACGAACACGTTGTCCATCGACAGCGACTGCTCGACCAGGAAGCCCGTGTAGAACTCCAGTGCCGACTGGGCGCCGAGCTCGTACCACACCCATACCCCGAACAGCACGCCCACGCTGAAATAGCCCGAGTACAGCAGCAGGCTTTCACGCATTTCGATTTCACGTTCCTGGCGGTGCAGCACGCCCAGGTCGAGGACCAGCAGGGCGATGACGATGGTGACGAAGACCAGCCATAACCAAGTGCTGGTGCCGAGCAGGGGTGTTGTGAGGAATGTCTGCAGAGCTGTCATGAGCCCCTCCTTGATTGTCGACGTTGCATGGCAACAGTGATTCCGACATGGCGGCGCAAACCGTCAGAGGGGCCCGGCATCACATGGGTGTAAGCCTAGTCCATGGAGTGCCGGGGCCAAGGGGAGGGGTGTTACATTTCTTTGCCTGATTAGGGTTTCCCGAGCGCGTCGACGACTTTGCGCGCCACTTCGGACGGCATCCAGGCTTCCCAGACCTGCGGATGCTCGCGCAGAAATACCTTGGCCGCCTCCCGCGGGTCCTGGCGTTTCTCGCTCATGATGGCCAGGGCCTGATTGAGGGTGTCGATTGGCAAGTCGACTTTTTCGAACAGGGCCACCAGGTCCGGGTACTGCGTCTTGAAAGCCCGCGATACGCCAATCGACAGTTTGGCGGGCAGCGAACTGCTGCCGCGTGGGGCGGGGTTGGCCGGGTCGGTCAAGGTGGCCCAGGCCTGGGCATCGTAAGGCGGCTCCTCCAGGCGTACGAGGTCGAAGCGGCCCATCAGGGGCGTGGGGCTCCAGTAATAGAACAGCACGGGCTGGCCGCGCCGAATCGCCGAGCTGACCTCGGCATCGAGGGCGGCGCCGGAGCCGGTGCGAAAATTGGTGTATAGCCCCTCTAGTGCGTAAGCCTTGAGCTTCTGGGTGTTGACGATTTCCGACGTCCAGCCGCTGGGGCTGTTGAGGAAGCGGCCTTTGGTCGGCGCCTCGGGGTCTTTGAATACCTGCGGGTAGCGCTTGAGGTCGGCGACGCTCTTGAGTTCTGGCGCCAGCGGCTTCAGGTTGCGCGCCGGGTCGCCCTTGATCACGTATGCCGGCACATACCAGCCTTCCACGGCGTTCTTCACGGTATCGCCCAAGGCGAACACCAGGCCTTTTTTCTCGGCGTCGACCCAAGCGGGGCTGCGGCCGGCCCATTCTTCGGCGATCACTTGCAGGTCGTTTTTCGCCAGTGCCACTTCCATGCTGACGGTACTGCCGGGGAGGGTGTCAGTGGGGTATCCGTAACCCTTCTCGACGATCAGGCGCAGGATTTCGGTGGTCAGGGCGCCGCTTTCCCAGCCGATGGCGCCGAACTGGATAGGCTTGGCTGACTCGGCGCGTGCCGCGCTGTCGGTACTGGCCAGGCCCAGCGCGAGCAGCAGCCCGGCCAGCAGCGTGGGAATCTTTTTCATCATGACCTCTTCGTTTGTGGGCTTGCCAACTGGGCAGTGTAGACCAGGGCATGGTAGGGCCGGGCTCGCGATGCTGCTTCCCTCTGCAAGCAAACCCTGACCTGCCCAATCATCGTCCCACCGGCGGATGGTTGCTTGCCGGCCCCCACTTCTACTTTCTTGCCCCGAGGGCTTGTGATGACTGACCTGAAATTTGTCCATTACCGCAGCTACCGCTTCGATGGGCTACTGCTCGTTCGCTGTACCGGAAGTGATCTTGAGAACATCAAGCGCATCACCTACCAGTTGCACAGGAAAGACGGGAATAGCGTCAGCTTGCTGCAGACCGAGACGGCACCTTCACATGCCTCCAGTGGTGAGTTGACCGACTATGGCTGCCCCATTACGTTCAAGGTCGATGCGCCTTACGGTCGTTTCGCCATCACGCCTACCGTGACCTGGATTCAAAAGGCGGGTGGCGCTACGCGCACATTTGCGCCACTGGAGTTCGACATTCAGCCCGGGGAATCGACGCGTACCTTTCTTGGCTCGGGCCGCAGCAGGCGCGACGCCACGTCTGATCCGGCGGCGCGCAAGATGCCGCAGTCGTTCGAGCTGGTCGACGACATGCTGCAGCAACACGACCCTATCAACTTCAAACCTGCGGTCGGCCCTTTGCTGGTGAAGTTTGCCGAGGGTGGTGCCGAGCGCTTCGCCGCAGACATGCAAGCGGATTCGAATTCCCTGCTGATGCGGCGCTGGCCGGGGCTGGAGCATCTTTTGCAATGGCGCCAGTACCTTGAGCCCGAGCAACGCGATATCGAAAGCTTGCAGGCATTGCGCGATTACTGGCAGATCGAACAGCCCGCCAGCATGAACAACGACACGTTCATCGTGCTCGGCAAACATGTGGCGCAACTGGACTATGTGGAGCATGTGCACCTGCACCCCGTGGGCGAACAGTCGGCCGCAGGGCCATTGCTTCTCGCTGGTGCCTTGGCGACGGTGCTGACCGGGGTCGCCGTTCACTACGGTAACAAGGCATATAACGAGTCGCAGCCCACCCCCGATTTCGAAGCGCTTCAGCGCTACCTTGACGAGCCGGATGCGTTGATCAAGGGTCTTAACATCCGCAAGGCCTGGGAAAAGGAGGTCAAGGGGCGAGGGGCACGCGTGCATCTGGTCGATGGTGGCCTTTACCCAAATCATGAAGAGCTGCGCGGCAACAGCGCTATCAAGGTCATTGTCCTGGAGCCAAACGGTAGCCCTGATCACGGCAGCTCATCGGCAGGGGTGATAATCGCCTCTGCCAACGGTACCGGGGTTACAGGCATCAGCCATCAGTCGGAAGTGTTCTTCTACAACTCCGAGGCAGGAAGGCGCACGCTCGATCAACTGCTGATCCGGGTCATGCCCGGCGATGTGGTCACCATAGTCCGTCAGGTCCACGATGCTAAAAGGCCGGAGGCGTACCTGCCGACGTTGCACTCCGCGATGTGGTCGAGCGTAATCGAACGATTGGTTGACCGTGGGGCTGTGGTCGTATGTGCAGCGGGTAATGGGTTCAACCAGGACAACAGCGATATCGGGGCAGTGGCAGGGACTGGGGTGAACCTGTCGCGATGGCGTTACTTCGATGCCACGAAAGACATTGGTGCCATCGTGGTAGGGGCGTGTGAGTCATGGTCTGGCCATCCCCACAGAAAATCCAACTACAACTACCCCTATCGCATGCTCAACGCCTGGGGAGACTCGGTGGTGACACTTGGTTTGTCACCCACTGGGTTCTTGCAGGACAAGGACGGCAATGACAGGGACTACACCAACATCTATGGCGGCACCTCGTCTGCGACAGCGATGATAGGTGGCGCGCTGACGCTGATCCAGTCCTACGCCATGGAACAGCACCATCTCTACCTGAACGCCTACGAGATGCATATGTTGCTGATGCAGACAGGCTACACCGACGCGATGTTCCCCCATGAATCCCAGCCGCCGATGGGCGTTCGGCCAAACGTGTACGCCGCGTTGAGGCGGCTTGACAGGATTCTTGATGGCGGCCGGTTCTACTCGCCCCAAAAAAACGAAGGCTGAGCGCGCCTGCGGCGGCAATTGCGCCGCAGGCTTTCTGTTCAGACCCGGAACTGGTCCATAAGCCCCTGCTGCTGGTTGGCAAGGCTATTGAGCGACTGGCTGACCCGCGCCGATTCGTTGGCCTGACCTGACAGCGATTCGGTCACGTCGCGAATGGTGGCCACATTGCTATTGATCTCTTCGGCCACCGCGCTCTGTTCTTCGGCGGCCGAGGCGATCTGCAGGTTCATGTCGCTGATCACGGTGACCGCCTGGCCGATGCGCTGCAGCGCGGTAACCGCTTGGCCAACCTGCTGCACGCCGCCCTGGGCCTGGCGATGACTGCTGTCCATGGCGCCGACCACTTCGCGGGTGCCGGCCTGTAGCGACTCGATCACCTGGCGGGTCTCTTCCACCGACTCCTGGGTGCGCCGCGCGAGGTTGCGCACTTCGTCGGCGACCACCGCGAAGCCGCGCCCGGCTTCCCCGGCGCGCGCGGCCTCGATGGCCGCGTTGAGGGCCAACAGGTTGGTCTGCTCGGCGATAGAGCGAATCACCTCCAGCACCGAACCAATCTTCTCGCTGTTTTGCGCCAGCCCCTCGACCTGGGCCATGGCGCTGCTCATGTCGGCGGCCAGCGCATCGATGCTGTCAGTGGTCCGATCGATCACGGCCAGGCCTTCGCGGGTGGCCTGGTCGGCATCGCGCGCGGCTTGCGCTGCCTGGGCCGCGCTGCGGGCGACGTCCTGGGCGGTGGCGCTCATTTCGTGGGAGGCGGTCGCGACCTGGTCGACCTGGCGGTACTGCTGCTCCATGCCCGCACTGGTTTCGCTGGCGATGGCAGCAGACTGGTCGGCCGTGCCGCGTGCTGCCTGCACCGAGCGTTTCACCTCGGCGATGGTGGGTTGCAGCTTGTCGAGGAAGCGGTTGAACCAGCCGGCCAGCTCACCCAGTTCGTCGCGCTTGTCGTAGTTCAGGCGACGGGTCAGGTCACCTTCGCCGCTGGCGATATCCTTGAGCATCGCGGCCACACCGAGGATCGGCCGGGTTACCCCGCGCGCCATCAGCCACACCGCCAGCAGGCCGGCGATCGCCGCAGCCAGGCCCAGGCCCAGCTCGAGCAGGGTGCCGCTGGTGTTGAGCACGTCGAGTTCGCGCTTGAGCGCGTCGGCAGGGCCGGTCAGGGCGCTTTCCGGTACGTCGAGCAGTACGCCCCAGGGCTTGCCGCCGGGAATCGGTGCGAACGCGGCCAGTACCTTCAGGCGTTGCTGGTCGTGAAGCACCTGCAGCTTGCCAGCGGTCAGCTTGCGCACCAGCTCGGCGCCCTGGCGGGTATCGACCTGGTCGAAGCGCTCGGCCAGCTTGCCGGCGTCCGGGCTGTAGCCGGCCAGCAGGCCCGCGGGGCTGAGGATGCCGACCTTGGTGCGACCTTCGTACAGGCTGCGGCTGGCGTCTTCGCTCAGGGCCTGCAAGCTGTTCAGGTTGGTGTCGATGGACAGGGTGCCGATAACCTTGCCATCCACCATCAGCGGGAAGACGATGCTGGTCATCAGCACTTGCTGGCCAGCGATTTCATAGAAGTAGGGCTCGATCACGCAGACCTTGCCGGTGCTGCGCGGGCAGGCCCACCAGGTATTGGCCGCCTCGCCGCTGGGGCCGATCTGGGTGTTGGCCATGTCACGCTCGGGCAACGCCATGGCGGTCAACTGGCCTGCGCGCGGCTGCGACCAGTACAGGGCGAAGCGCCCGGTTTCGTTGCTGCCAAGCTCGGCGAGGCCGCTGAACAGCTTGTCCTTGCCATCCAGGGCGTTGGCTTCGAACACCAGCGAAAGGCCGAGCAGGTCGGGGTTGGCCTGCAGTGCGGCGCGCACCTGGGCGGTCATGTCCTGGCGCAGGTCGTGGGCGTCGATGAAGCGCTTTTCGGCCTGTTCGCGCAGGAACAGGACCTGACGGGCGAAGCCGGCACCGTACTGGTAGGCGTCCATGAACCGACGACGAATGCTTAGCGCCTGGACCTCGCCTTGAGATTCGATGCGGGCCTGGGCGGATTCGGTGAGCATCTGCGAGCTGCTGGCCTTGACCAGGTCCGAGCTGTGGTCCATGCGATACAACGAAAGGCCGACGAGCAATGTGACGATGCTGGCCAGGCACAATCCGGCGAGCAGGGTGATCTTCCATTGGATGGAAAGTTGACGCAACGGCATGGTGTACATCCCTTGTAATAGTAGAGCTGGGGCTGACGACTGTTTCGGCGGGATCGGGTTTTTCTTTATATGAACGTTCAATAAAGATAAAGGCTCCTATACAAACGCCATCCCTCGGCAGTTTTGACATCCTCCCCCCAGTGCTTCAGAGTGTGCGCCCTCCATAACAACACCCCTGGTCCGGCCGCTGCCCAGCGCAGCTTGTCGCCGGAGCGCCCGCTTTTTGTCTGTCGTAATGAGGTATTGCACACCATGAATGCAGTGATCGCCGCGGTCGGTATCATGCTGGTACTGAGCCTGTCCCGCGTGCATGTGGTCATCGCCCTGATCGTTGGCGCCGTGACCGGTGGCCTGGTCGGTGGTCTGGGGATCGAGGGTACGCTCGCAGCCTTCAATGGCGGCCTGGGCGGCGGCGCGACGGTGGCGTTGTCGTACGCGTTGCTCGGTGCCTTCGCCGTGGCCATCGCCAAGTCCGGCCTGGCCCACGCCCTGGCTGACCGCGCGCTGGCGATGATCGACCGCCAGGGGCAGGTACAGAGCGGCACGCTCAAGTGGTTGTTGATTGGCCTGATGCTGGTGGTTGCGGTGTCGTCGCAGAACGTTCTGCCGATTCACATCGCCTTCATCCCGCTCTTGGTGCCACCGCTGCTCTACGTGCTGACGCGCCTGCGTATCGACCGGCGCTTGATCGCCTGTGTGATCACCTTCGGCCTGATTACCCCGTACATCTTCCTGCCCGTGGGTTTTGGCAACATCTTCCTCAACCAGATCCTGCTGGCCAACGTCAGCCGCGCGGGCGTGGACATCAGCGGCGTCAACGTCACCCACGCCATGGCCATCCCAGCGGCGGGCATGCTCGTTGGCCTGCTGGTGGCGGTGTTCATCAGCTATCGGCGCAAGCGTGACTATGACCTGGCTCGCATCGAAGAGGTCGAGCAGGTCAGCGTGCAGTACAACCCGCTGACTTTGCTGGTGGCCGGTGCAGCCATCGCTGCGGCATTCATCATCCAGTTGTGGCTGGATTCAATGATCATCGGTGCGATGGTCGGTTTCCTGATCTTCTCGCTGTCGGGCATCGTGCGCTGGCGCGAGACCGACGATCTGTTCACCGAGGGCATGAAGATGATGGCCATGATCGGCTTCATCATGATCGCGGCCTCGGGCTTTGCCGAAGTGATGAAGGCCACCGGGGAGGTGAAGAGCCTGGTCGAGACCTCGGCGCAGTGGATCGACCACAGCAAGGGTATCGGTGCGCTACTGATGCTGCTGGTGGGGCTGCTGGTGACCATGGGCATCGGCTCGTCCTTCTCCACCGTGCCTATTCTTGCCGCGATCTTCGTGCCGCTGTGTGTGCAGTTGGGCTTCGACCCGCTGGCCACGGTGTGCATCGTCGGCACAGCCGGTGCGTTGGGCGACGCTGGCTCGCCAGCCTCGGACTCGACCCTGGGGCCGACCTCGGGCCTGAACGTCGATGGTCAGCATCACCATATCTGGGACACGGTGGTGCCGACCTTCATCCACTACAACCTGCCGCTGCTGGCGTTCGGTTGGGTAGCGGCGATGGTGCTGTAGGCGATAGCAGCTCGATTGTGGCGGGTCGGGTGCGGTGGCATCATGCTCAAAGCGTGAATTCAATGCCCCGAGAATCCCTGCAATGAACACACCTCGTGCCGAGTCGCCGCTGCCCGAAGACCTGCGGGTGTTCCTTACCGTGATCCGCAAGTCAGGCTTCGCAGCGGCCGCGGACGAGCTGGGCTTGTCGCCAGCCTATGTCAGCAAGCGCATCCGCTTGCTGGAGTCCGCACTGGGCACGCGCCTGCTGCACCGCAACGCCCGCAGCATTGCCCTCACCGACGCCGGGGAGCGTGCCCAGCGCTGGGCCATCCGCATTCTCGGTGACATGGACGACTTCGTTGGCGAAATGAAGCAGGTGCGCCAGGAACCACGCGGCGTGCTGCACCTGTGCAGCAGCTTCGGCTTCGGCCGCAACCATGTCGCACCTGCCGTGGCGCAGTTGTCGGCGGCGTATCCGGCCCTGGAGATTCGCCTGGATGTGTTCGACCGGGTGGTGGATATCGTCGCCGAAGGCTTCGACCTTGAAATCCGTATCGGCGACGACCTGCCGGCGCAGCACATCGGGCGCAAGCTGGCGAGTAACCAGCGGGTGCTGTGCGCCACCCCCGAATACCTTGCCCAGCGGGGTACGCCGCTGACCCTCAAGGATCTCGACAATCACGACTGCCTGGTGCTCAAGGAACGCAACAATCCGTTCGGTGTGTGGCAGTTGCAGCATGCAGGGCGTGAAGAGAGGGTGCGGGTCAGCGGGCCGCTGTCGTCGAACAATGGCGAGATCGTGCTGCAGTGGGCCCTGGGCGGGCGGGGCATCCTGCTGCGTTCGTACTGGGACGTGCGGCCGTTGCTGGAGAGCGGTCGGCTGGTGCAGGTGCTGCACGACTACACCCAGAGCGCCAACGTCTGGGCAGTGTACCCGACGCGCTTGGCGGATTCGGCGAAACTGCGCGTGTGCGTGGAGTTTCTCGAGCGGCACTTCAGGGTGTTGCTGGGCTGAGAAAAGGTTCTTATCAGCCTGGCAACGTTCCGTGCATAGGTCGCTGATGATTAAGAGAGCGGCGAGCATTGCCGAAGAGTCGGCTCGGCTCGCACGCGCATTTGCTTACACCTTGAACGTGTTCTTCACCCCTTCATGTACAAGGCAACTGGGTCCGCCGGCGAGTCTCAGGTACACCTGCACTTTCTGTGAGGGGGAAAGGGTTGCAGTGCCATCTTGAAATACTGAATACGTGGCGATCATCTCACCAACGAAGATTTCGCTTAGCAGGTTCAACGGAACAAAAATGATGTCTGATTGTGTTGGGTTGGTGACCAACACCGAAAACTCGTACGACCCTACTTCCACTCCTTGCTCATCCTTTCCGATGATCGACACGTGCACTACAGCACCTGCTCGCATCCCAGCGACGACAGGCCTGATCAACCTCACGCCGATCCTGGCTGATTCACAGGTGACAATTCCATTGTATAAAGGCTCGAAGGTAGGCGGCTGGAGTTCGATGGGCAGCGCGGCGTTCGATGTCGTTTTCATGAAGTTGACTCCCAGGGGTTAATTGAGCGGTTCCAGCAACCGAAAGTTTTTGGCGTTGGCACACTCGAAACATAACCCATCGGATTTCATTGCGAACCTGACAAAAATATCAGGTATCTCATGCGTCGCCCGCTTGCCTGAATACCGCTGCGGCGCGCGTGATCGCGATACAAGGCCGTTCATGAAAGTTCAAGCCACCCACGGATGGGCCTGCAGATACCGTGCTTCGAAGGCGCGGATCTGCTCGGTGCGCTGCAGCGTGCTGCCAATGGCATCGAGCCCCAGCAGCAGCGCCTGCTTGCGCAATTGGTCGATCTCGAAGGCAATGCAGCGACCGTCGTGCAGCACAATCTGCTGCTGCTCCAGATCGATGCTCAGTTCGGCGCTGTCGGGTGTGCTGACCCACTGGCCAATATCCTTGACTTCAGCTTCGGCGAGCTGGATCAGCAGCACGCCGTTGCGCTGGCAGTTGTCGAAGAAGATCCCGGCAAAGCTGCTGCCGATCAGTGCGCGGATGCCCAGTTGCCTTAGGCCCCATACCGCATGTTCGCGGCTCGAGCCGCAGCCGAAGTTGGGGCCGACCACCAGAAAGCGCGCCTGCTGCCACGGTGCCTGGTTGAGCACGAACTCCGGGTTCGGCGCGCCGCCCGCAGCAAAGCGCAGGTCGAAGAACACCCCGCGGTCCAGGCCATTGCGATCGATGCCCTTGAGAAACTGCTTGGGCATGATCACGTCGGTGTCGACGTTGGCGGCCAGGAACGGGGCGGCGATGCCGGTCTCGGTGAGGAAGGGTTGCATGGCTCAGGCCTCCAGGGAGAAAGTGCGGACATCGACCAGGTGGCCGCTGACGGCTGCGGCGGCGACCATCGCCGGGCTCATCAGGTGCGTGCGGGCGCCGGCGCCCTGGCGGCCCTCGAAGTTGCGGTTGGTGCTCGAGGCGCAGCGGTCGCCGGGGCTGAGCACGTCGTCATTCATCGCCAGGCACATGGAGCAGCCCGACTGGCGCCATTCGAAACCAGCATCGAGAAACAACTGCGCCAGGCCTTCACGTTCGACCTGTTCGCGCACCTGGGTGGAGCCGGGCACGATCATTGCGCGTACGCCTGCCGCCACCTGGCGTCCGCGCACCACACGGGCGGCATCGCGCAGGTCTTCGATGCGGGCGTTGGTGCACGAACCGATGAAGGCATGGCTGATGGGGATCTGGTCGAGCTGCATGCCGGGTGTCAGGTACATGTAGCGCAAGGCGCGTTGCAGGTCCTGGCGGCGGATCAGGTCGGGTTCTTGCAGCGGGTCGGGTATCTGCTGGTCGATCGGGGCGGCCTGGTCGGGGCTGGTGCCCCAGGTGACCATCGGCGCCAGCTCGCCGACATCAAGGGCAACTTCCAGATCGAACTGCGCGCCCGGGTCACTGAACAGTGTGTCGCGCCAGGCCTGCACCGCCTGCTCCCAAAGCTCGCCCTTGGGCGCGCGGGGCTTGTCGGCAAGGTAGTCGTAGACTTTCTGGTCGGGCGCCATGAAGGCACCCCGGGCACCGGCTTCCACGGCCATGTTGCAGATGGTCATGCGCGCCTCGACGCTCAGGGCACTGATGGTCGGGCCGGTGAACTCGATGGCATAGCCGGTGGCACCGGAGGCACCGATGCGGCGGATCAGTAGCATGATGATGTCTTTGGAGACCAGGCCTGCGCCCAGCTCGCCGGTCACCGTGACACGCAGGGTCTTCAGGCGTTTGTAGACCAGGGTCTGGGTGGCCAGCAGGTGTTCGATCTCCGAGGTGCCGATGCCGAAACCCAAGGCGCCCAGCGCGCCGTAGGTGGTGGTGTGGCTGTCGCCAGCGGCGACCACCATGCCGGGCAGGATGAAACCTTGCTCGGGCGCTACCACGTGCTCGATCCCTTGGCGCTTGTCCAGCACATCGAACAGTTCGATGCCGAAGTCGCGGCAGTTCTGCTCGAAGTAGGAAACCTGCAGTGCGCCACCGGCGTCAGGCATGGTCGCGATGCGCACAGGGGCGGTGGGGTTGACGTGGTCGACTACAGCCAGCGTACAGGCCGGGCGCCAGACTTGCCGCCCGGCTTCGCGCAGGCCGCTGAATGCCTGGGGGCTGGTGTATTCGTTGGCGACCTGGCGGTCGATGTACAGCAGCACATGGCCCTGGTCGTCCAGGGTGCAGACGGTGTGGGCATCGAGGTGCTTGTCGTAGAGGGTTCTGGGGCGATGCATGGCTGTCACTCGCGATCGAATGGTCATAGGCGTAGGCGTCACGGTAAGCGCCCGGGTCTAGCTTATTCCGTTCAGATCGTGGAACAACGTGGTCATCGTAATGCTGTGATGCACGAATCGTGCGGCATGTCGGGCGAGCGTCCTGGCTGGTATGCTCTGCAGCGAATCCACCTCAAGAGACCACCATGGCAAGGCCGCGAAAACAGGACAGCAGCGACAGCGACGTCAAGGCACAGATCATCGACGCCGCGTTGCGAGTGATCCAGCGCGACGGTTCGGTGTGCGCCACCTACCGGCGCATCGCCAGCGAGGCCGGGGTTTCGCCAGGGACCATGACCTACCACTTCAGCACGATTCAGGAGATCGTCGCGGCGGCCTTCGTCAAGATGACCAACCGCATCGCCGATCAGTACTTCACTCGCCTGGGCGACGCGCGTGATGCCGAGCATGCCCGCGAACTGCTGGCCGACCTGATCTGTGGCGAGCTGTGGAAAGCTTCCGGGCAGATGCTGCTGATCTTCGAACTCTATGCCTTCGTCTCGCGCCACCCCGACTACACCTACATCATGGATGACTGGATGGCTCGCTCGCGGGCGGCGTTGCAGGTGCATTTCGACGAGAAGACCGCGCGGGCGCTGGATGCGCTGATCGAAGGCTTCACCATTCACAATGCGCTGAGCCGCACCGTGGTGAGCCGGGACGACATCCTGGCGTTGATCCGCGCCTTGTCATGAGCCTGACACTGGTGCGCGCGGCCAAGGCTGCAAAAAAAGCCCCGCGGACCAAGGTCGGCGGGGCAAAGGGTTGGGGGAGGACCAACCAAAGGAGAGGTTGAAACAGGTCGGGCGGGTTTACTTCACGCTGGCCACGGTGTCTGGCTGCCAGCCACCGCCCAACGCTTTGTAGATCGAGACGATGCCGCGATACAGCTCGACTTCGCCCTGGGCCTGGGCATCCTCGGCCGCAAGCTTTTCACGTTCGGCATCGAGCAACACCAGATAATCCACCGTGCCTTCGCGGTAGCGCACCGACGCGAGGTCAGCGGCCTTGCGGCTGGCATCGCTCTGGCGGATCAGCGACAGCAGCCGTTGCTGGCGCTTGCCGTAGTCGCTGAAGGCGTTGGACGATTCTTCCAGTGCCAGCAATACCTGTTGCTCGTAGGTTGCCAGCGCGCCTTCGGCGTCGGCCTTGGCGCCGCGCAGACGGGCACGCACGCTGCCCAGGTCGAAGGCTGCCCAGCTGATGCTCGGGCCCAGTGCCCAGGCATTGGCCGCGGAGGAACCGATCTGCGAGCCGCGTCCGGCGGTAAAGCCAAGGAAGCCGCTCAGGCTGACCCGTGGGAACAGGTCGGCCGTGGCCACGCCCACATTGGCGGTCGCGGCGGCGAGCTGGCGCTCGGCGCTACGGATGTCCGGGCGGCGGCGCAGCAGCTCGCCTGGATCGCCGACGGGCAGGGCCTTGGCGATGGCCGGCAGTTGCTTGGGCGACAGGTCCACGCTCAGCGCGTCCGGGCGCTCACCCAGCAGGGTGGCGATACGGTTGCGCGCCCGCACCTGCTCGGCCTGCAGTTGCGGCACGGTGGCCTCGACCGCCGCCAGGCGGGCATCGGCACGCACCACATCCAGCTCGTTGCCGACCCCGGTGTCGCGCAGGGTCACGGTGATGCTGCGCGAGTCTTCCTGGGTCTTGAGGTTGGCCAGGGCGATCTTTTCGCGCAACTGGGCGCCACGCAGCTGGCCGTAGGCGTCCACCAGCTCGGCGATCAGGCTGACCTGCAACTGTTGCAGGTCGGCTTCGGCGGCGTCTTCCTGAGCCTTGCTGGCCTCGATCTGACGCTGGATACGGCCGAACAGGTCGACCTCCCAGGCCATGTCCAGGCCCAGGTCGTAGCGCTCGCTGTTGACGCGGCGCTCGGTCTGGCCTGGTATCTGGCCCTTGCCGATGTCGCTGCTGGCGCGGCTGGTGACCACCGGCAGGTCATCGTTGGAGACGTCCTCGCGGATCGAGCGTGCGGCCTTGAGGCGGGCGAAGGCCACGCGCAGGTCACGGTTGCCCTGCAGCGATGCCTGCACCAGCTGGTTCAGGGTCGGGTCGTCGAACTGCTTCCACCAGCTGCTTTCGAAGCGGCTGCGGTCCAGGGCCTTGGCCGGTGTTTCAGTATCGAAACGCGCAGGCTGGGTATCTGGGGTCTTGTAGTCCGGGCCCACCGCGCAGGCCGCCAGGGCCAGCGCCAGAAGGCTAGGAGTCAGGGGTTTGAGCAGGTTCATGCATGATTCTCCAGCGCTTGCACACGCTCGGCCTTGCGGGCCTGGCGACGTTCGACGTGACGGCGGATCAGGTTGAAGAACACCGGCGTCAGGAACAGGCCGAACACGGTCACCCCGATCATCCCCGAGAACACCGCCACGCCCATGGCATGACGCATCTCGGCACCGGCACCGGAGGAGAACACCAGCGGCACCACACCCATGATGAAGGCGATCGAGGTCATCAGGATCGGACGCAGACGCAGGCGGCAGGCTTCCAGCACGGCGGCCAGTGGATCCAGGCCCTCGGCCTGCTTGTCCTTGGCGAACTCGACGATGAGGATCGCGTTCTTGCACGCCAGGCCCACCAGTACGATCAGGCCGATCTGGGTGAAGATGTTGTTGTCACCCCCGGAGATGATCACCCCGGTGATGGCCGACAGCAGGGTCATCGGTACGATCAGGATCACCGCCAGCGGCAGGCTCCAGCTTTCGTACTGGGCAGCCAGCACCAGGAAGGCCAGCAGTACGCAGAGCGGGAACACGAACAGCGCGGTGTTGCCCGAGAGGATCTGCTGATAGGTCAGGTCGGTCCACTCGTAGGTCATGCCGTTGGGCAGCTCTTCCTTGAGCAGCTTCTCGATCGCCGCCTCGGCCTGGCCAGAGCTGTAGCCTGGGGCAGCGGCACCGTTGATTTCGGCAGTGATGAAGCCGTTGTAGTGCATCACGCGGTCGGGACCGGAGGTGTCGCTGACCTTGAGGAAGGTCGCCAGCGGGATCATCTCGCCCAGGTTGTTGCGCACCTTCAACTGGCCAATCTGCTCGGCGTCGAGACGGAACTGCTGTTCAGCCTGGACGTTGACCTGGTAGGTCCGGCCAAAGCGGTTGAAGTCGTTGGTGTACAGCGAGCCCAGGTAGACCTGCAGGGTGTCGAAGATGTCGGTGATCGCCACGCCATGGGTCTTGGCCTTTTCCCGGTCGATGGCAGCATCGACCTGCGGCACGTTGACCTGGTAGCTGGTGAACAAACCGGCGAGCTCAGGCACGCTGCGGCTCTTGGCGATGACGTTCTGGGTTTCCTTGTACAGCGCCTCGTAGCCCAGGTTGCCGCGGTCCTCGATCTGCAGGCGGAAACCGCCGATGGTGCCCAGCCCCTGTACCGGTGGCGGCGGGAAGATCGCGATGTAGGCGTCCTGGATATCGGCGAACTGCGCGTTCAGCGCTGCCGCGATGGCCTGTGCCGACTGGCTCGGGTCCTTGCGCTCGTCGAACGGCTTGAGCGGGGTGAACACGATGCCGCTGTTGGGGCTGTTGGTGAAGCCGTTGATCGACAGGCCCGGGAAGGCCACCGAGTCGGCAACGCCCGGTTGCTTGAGGGCGATTTCGCTCATGCGCTTGATCACTGCCTCCGTGCGGTCGAGGCTGGCGGCGTCAGGCAACTGGGCGAAGGCCACCAGGTACTGCTTGTCCTGCGCCGGAACGAAGCCGGTCGGTGTGGACGAGAAGCCCAGGTAGGTCAGGCCCATCAGGCCGGCGTAGACGAACAGGGCGATGCCGCTGGAGCGGATGACCCGGCGCACGCCGCCGACGTAGCTGTGGCTGGCACGGTCGAAGAAGCGGTTGAACGGCTTGAACAGCCAGCTACCCAGCAGTTTTTCCAGGAACCGCGAGAAGCGGTCCTTGGGCGCATGGTGGTCCTTGAGCAGTACCGCAGCCAGGGCCGGCGACAGGGTCAGCGAGTTGAACGCCGAGATCACGGTCGAGATGGCGATGGTCAGGGCGAACTGCTTGTAGAACTGCCCGGTAAGGCCGGAAATGAACGCCGCCGGTACGAACACCGCGCACAGTACCAAGGCGGTGGCGATGATCGGGCCGGTCACCTCGCTCATGGCTTTTTGCGTGGCCTCCATCGGCTGCAGGCCCAGGCCGATGTTGCGCTCGACGTTCTCCACCACGACGATGGCATCGTCCACCACGATACCGATCGCCAGTACCAGCCCGAACAGCGACAGCGCGTTGAGCGAGAAGCCGAACAGGTGCATCACCGCGAAGGTGCCGATCAGCGAGACCGGTACGGCCATCAGCGGGATGATCGAGGCGCGCCAGGTCTGCAGGAACAGGATCACCACCAGCACGACCAGCACCAGGGCTTCGAACAGGGTGTGCACCACCGCTTCGATCGAGCCGCGCACGAACACGGTCGGGTCATAGACGATGCTGTAGTCCATCCCTTCCGGGAAGTCCTTCTTCAGCTCGGCCATCTTCGCCCGCACTTCGTCGGAGATCTCGATGGCGTTGGAGCCTGGGCGCTGGAAGATCGGGATCGCCACCGCCGGCTGGTTGTTCAGCAGCGAGCGCAGGGCGTACTGGCTGGAGCCCAGCTCTACCCGGGCGATGTCTTTCAGGCGCGTGATTTCGCCATCGGCACCGGCGCGGATGATGATGTTCTCGAACTCTTCCTCGCTGACCAGACGGCCCTGGGTGTTGATCGACAACTGGAAGCTGGTCGAGCCGGGGGCGGGCGGAGCGCCCAATTGGCCGGCGGCGACCTGGCGGTTCTGTTCGCGGATCGCCGCGACCACGTCACTGGCCGTCAGGTTGCGCGAGGCGGTCTTGTTCGGGTCCAGCCATACACGCAGGGAGTAGTCGCCCATGCCGAACAGCTGCACGTCACCGACACCGCCCAGGCGCGCCAGCTCATCCTTGATGTTGAGGATGGCGTAGTTGGACAGGTAGAGCATGTCGTAGCGCTGGTCCGGCGAGGTCAGGTGCACGACCATGGTCAGGTCGGGCGATGCCTTGTCGACGGTAATACCGATGCGCGTCACTTCCTCGGGCAGCTTGGGCTGCGTCCGGGTCACGCGGTTCTGTACCTGCACCTGCGCGTTGTCCAGGTCGGTGCCCAGGGCGAAGGTGATGGTCAGGGTCAGCTTGCCATCGGCGGTGGACTGCGAGGACATGTACAGCATGTTCTCGACACCGGTAATGGCTTGTTCAAGCGGTGCGGCGACGGTTTCGCCGATCACCTTGGGGTTGGCGCCTGGGAAGTTGGCGCGCACGACCACGGTCGGTGGCACTACTTCCGGGTATTCGCTGATCGGCAACTGGAACAGCGAGATGCCACCGGCGATCAGCAGCACGAGCGACAGCACGGCGGCGAAGATCGGGCGGGTGATGAAGAATTTCGAGAAGTTCATCGATGTTGTCCCTTAACCGCGCGGTGCCTGGGCACTGGCGACTTTCACGTTCGAACCTGCCACCGCCGGTGCCGGATTGCTGGCTTCCAGCGCCTGGCGCTGACGGGCGAGGGTGGCGAGGGTTTCTTCACTGGCCATCGGGGTTTCCTCCGGGGTGACCGGCGAGCCTGGGCGCACACGCTGCAGGCCCTTGACCACGATGCGGTCGTCCTTGCTCAGGCCGCTGCGCACGATACGCAGGCCTTCGAGCTTCGGACCCAGTTCCACCGCGCGGTAGGCGGCCTTGTTGTCCTTGTCCATGACCAGCACGAACTTCTTGCCAAGGTCGGTGCCGACCGCTTCGTCATTGATCAGCACGGCGTCGTACTTGGCGCTGCCGACCAGCTTCAGGCGGGCGTAGAGGCCCGGGGTGAACTGGCCGTCGCTGTTGTCGAACACGGCGCGACCACGGATGGTGCCGGTGCGCGGGTTGACCTGGTTGTCGACGAAGTTCATCTGGCCCAGGTGCGGGTTGCCGGTCTCGTTGGTCAGGCCCAGGTACACCGGGGTGGCCTGACCGCGCTGGCCCTGGCGGGCAAGCTGGGTGTACTTGAGGTACACGCGCTCGTCGGCGTCGAAGTAGGCGTAGACCTTGTCGGTGGAGACCACGCTGGTCAGCGGGGTGACGTCGGCGGTGACGATGTTGCCAGCGGTGAAGTCGGCACGGCTGACGCGGCCACTGATCGGCGAGGTGACCCGGGTGAAGCTCAGGTTCAGACGGGCCAGGTCGAGCTGGGCCTGGATCGCATCCACCCCGGCGCGGGCTTCGGCGGCGGCGCTGCTGCGCGATTCGGCAAGCTCGGCGGAGATGGCGTTGCTGTCGCGCAGGCGCTCGCCACGGCGGGCTTCGTTGGCGCTGCGGATGGCGGTGGCCTTGGCCTGTTGCAATTGGGCTTCGAGACGACGGACTTCAGCCTGGAACGGGCGTGGGTCGATCTGGAACAGCAGGTCGCCTTTCTTGACCTGGGCGCCTTCGGTGAAGGCCACCAAGTCGATCTGGCCGGAGACGCGCGGGCGGACTTCCACGGTTTCCGGGGCTTCCAGGCGTCCGGTGAACTCATCCCATTCGTTGATCGGCTGCTCGATCACCTTGGCTACGCTCACCTTGGGGGCGGCGGGAGCCTGCATGGCGTCGGGGGTTTTACCGCAAGCGCTGATCACCGCCACTGCCAGGGCAGCGAGGGGATAGCGCAGGGCCTTGAATGAATATTCCATGGAGAACTCCGCCACTGTATTGATAGTGGGCGGATCATGAGTGTGTTGCGTTACAGGAACGAATCGAATGGCGCGAAGGTCATTATCACGCGGAATGATATGTCGAGCCTGTTTATCGATGGCGACACATGTGGCAGTGAGGGCCGCAGTGTTCGACGTGCCCGCGACCCCCCTCACCACATGGCCGAAGTCAGTCCTCGAACCCTTCCAGCACGATCTTGCCCTTGGCCCGTCCACTTTCGATCAGCGCATGGGCGCGACGCAGGTTGGCGGCATTGATGGTGCCGAAATGCTCACCCAGCGTGGTCTTGAGCACACCATCGTCGATCAGTTTCGCCACCCGCTCCAGCAATTCGTGCTGCTTGATCATGTCGCTGGTCTGATAGAGCGAACGGGTGAACATCAGCTCCCAGTGCAGCGACAGCGATTTGCGCTTGAGCGGCACCACGTCGAGGCTGGCCGGATCGTCGATCAGCGCCAGCTTGCCCTGCGGGCGCAGCGCCGCGATCAGTTGCGCAAAGTGACTATCGGTGTGGGTCAGGCTGATCACCAGGTCGACCTCGGGGTAGCCAATGGCGTTCAGTTGCTCGACCAGCGGCTGGCTGTGGTCGATCACATGGTGCGCGCCCAGCTCGCTCACCCACTGACGGGTTTCGGGGCGCGAGGCGGTGCCGATCACGGTGAGGCCGGTGAGTTGGCGTGCCAGTTGAAGCAGGATCGAACCCACGCCACCGGCCGCGCCGATGATCAGCAGGCTCTGGCCGTGGCCACCGTTTTCAGGGACGCCCAGTCGGTCGAACAGCAATTCCCAGGCGGTGATCGACGTCAGCGGCAATGCTGCGGCGCTGGCGTTGTCCAGGCTGCGGGGCTTGTGGCCGACGATGCGTTCGTCGACCAGGTGCAATTGGCTGTTGCTGCCGGGACGATCGATGGCACCAGCGTAATAGACCTGGTCACCGGGCTGGAACAGGGTGACTTCGCTGCCGATTTCACGGACGGTCCCGACCGCATCCCAACCCAGTACCCGCGGGGCCGTCTTGCCGGCGCCGGCGCGGATCTTGGTGTCGACCGGGTTGACTGAAATGGCCTGGACCTCCACCAGCAGGTCGCGTGGGCCTGGGGTGGGGCGGGGCAGTTCGCTGTCGAACAGGGCCTGGTCGCTGTCGATGGGCAGACCGTGTTCGGTGAAGACGATGGCTTTCATGGGGGGTCCTTGGGTATCGATGAGCGATGGGCATACCTTAGCTAACGTGGTTTGGCTGAAAAACATCGTTATGGAAGTTAGACTTTCAGGGTTTTTTTGAAAGTGTGCTGTGGCAGGGCGAGCCCTGTCGCGGGCTGTCCCGCGAGAGGGCTGTTCTGCTGGCCGATCAGGCCCCGCGTGGTGGGAAGTCCACTTCGGTCCGGGCCACGTTGTTCAGGTAGTTGGTCAGGGTCAGCAGCGTCACCTGGGCGATCACGTCGACGATCCGCGCATTGTCCAGGCCACCGGCGCGCACTTCGGCCAGCACACCGTCGGGCACCTGGCCGCGGTTCAGCGTTACCGCGCGGGCAAGCACGGCCACCGGATTCAGGGTGCCGGCGCGTGCGGCCTGCATATCGGCCTCGCTCAGCCCGGACTTGCCGCCGAAGAAGCTGTGCGCGGCCACGCAGTACTCACAACCATTGACCTGGGAAGCAGCCAGTGCCACGACCTCGCGTTCGGCCGGGGTCAGGCTGTTCTTGCCCATGGCCTGGGCCAAGGCCATGTAGCCGTTGAGTGCGGCTGGGGAGTGGGCCATGGTGGCGAAGGCGTTGGGCAGGAAGCCCAGGCCTTTTTCCACGCCTTGCAGGGCAGGGCGGGCGGCTTCAGGGGCTTGTTCGAGGGTCAGGGCGGCGATGCGAGTCATGGTGAATCTCCTGTCTGAGTGGGGAGCTTGTTGTTCAAGCTTGGGTACAGATTACCCAGCAGGAATTGCTATTCGGGTTCAGATCGTCCAGCTTATGCGACTGATCGTCTAAAGCTGGACCTGCCATGGACCGCCTCGCCACGTTGCTCAACCATTTCGACTTCCACGCCTCGACCTTCCACCAGGGCGGCTTGTGCGGCATCTCGCGCTTCGAAGGCGAGCAGCGCAGTGGTCATGTGCATCTGCTGCGCGCAGGTCGCTTGCGTTTCAGGGGGCCGGCCGGCCAGGAGCAGGTGCTGGAAGAGCCCAGCCTGATTTTGCTGGTACGCCCTCAGTCCCACCAACTGCTGGCCAGCGAGGCGGACAATGCCGAGCTGGTCTGCGCCACCTTGGATTTCACCGGCGGCCCGGACAATCCGCTGACCCGTGCACTGCCGGACGCGCTGGTAAGCCCGCTGAGCGCCCTGACCGGGCTGCAGGCCAGCAGCGACTGGCTGTTCAATGAAGCCTTCGGCGACGACTGCGGTCGCGAACTGGTGCTCAACCGGTTGTTCGAGCTGATGGTGATCCAGCTGTTGCGGCAGTTGCTCGGGGAGGGCCAGATGGCTTCGGGCATGTTGGCGGGGCTGGCCGACAAGCGCTTGTCGCGGGCGTTGGTGGCGATGCATGACGCCCCTGCGCACAGCTGGACTGTGGAGGCGCTGGCATCCTTGGCGGGGATGTCGCGGGCGAGCTTTGCCGCGCACTTTCGGACGGTGGTGGGCAGCACGCCGGGGGACTACCTGGCGGATTGGCGTATCGGCCTTGCGCAGAAGCGTATCCGCGAGGGCAGGCCGCTGGCTCTGGTGGCGGATGAGGTGGGGTATCAGAGCCCTTCGGCGCTGGCCAGAGTGTTCAGGCGCAAGACTGGGGTGAGCCCTTCACAGTGGCGGGGATAAGGTTGAGATCACGGCTGTTCTTTTCGCGGGCAAGGTTGCCCCTGCAAAGGCAAGCGAATGCCCGCGAAAAGAGCACCACCGGCATCAATGGTCCGCGACAACCTCATCATGCGACAGCAGCGCCTTGGCCAGCTCTTCATCACTGACCTGCAACCCAGGATGGCTCTTGCGCACCTGCTCCAGCGCCGACTCCACATAGGCTCCGCGAATCGCGCCGCCACTGGCCACGAACGCAGACAGTTCGTCGCGTGCCGGGATGATCCGTTTGTCATCCTTGAACGTGGAGTAGAGCGAAGCAGAAACACCTGCCGAGGTGGCCACGTCGCCCGCGTCGACGCGGGCCAGGGCGGACCCTGCGGGGATGCACAGCAGCAGTGCCGGAACAAGCAGTGAATAACGCATGATCAGTCCTCCAGAAGCATTACAGCCCAAGGGATTTCGTGCATGCAATTAAGAGATGAGGCCATTGGCCAGAGTTCCCCCTGCAAGTAATTGCCAGACGAGCGACCGCATATCGGCTGCCCGGCTTCATCAACAATTGCGGCTTACACTATCAGCATTCTTGATACTGTCAGTGCACCTGCTGTTTTGCTGAAGTTGTGACCGTAGACTCATTCGTAACCGGCCACCCGAGCCGGCTCACAACTACAAGAAGCAAGTGGAGACACGAATGAGTAGCCAAGTTTCGTTCGAAGACCTCCCACTCAGCCGTTTTCATATCAAGACGGTGTTCAGTGGTACGGGCGGTCAATTCAGTGACGGATTCGTGCTAGGGATTATCGGCATCGCGGTCAGCATGGCGGCGGGGCCGTTGCAATTGAATGCGCTATGGATGGGTTTGCTCGGCGCGGCGTCACTGGCCGGTCTGTTTCTCGGCAGTTTGTTTGCAGGGCCCTTGGCCGATAAGTTCGGCAGGCGCCGTATCTTTGCCTGGGACATGTTGCTGTTCGCGGTTATTTCAGCTTCGCAGTTCTTCGTTACTTCCCCCGAGCAACTTCTGGCACTGCGCCTGCTGCTCGGACTGGTGCTGGGGTTCGACTATGTGGTGAGCAAGTCGCTGGTCACCGAGTTCGCCCCACGCCGTTATCGCGGGCGTTTGTTGAGTGTCCTGGCCGCCGCCTGGGCCGCAGGTTATGTCGCCGCATACCTGGTGGGCTTCGCCATTCGTGATATCGGCCCGGACGCCTGGCGCCTGATGCTGGCCTTGAGCGGCGTGCCGGCCTTGTTGATCCTGCCGTTGCGCCTGGGTGTGCCGGAGTCGCCGATCTGGCTGATGGCGCGCGGTCGCAGTGCCGAGGCGCTGACCATCGTCCAGGCCAGGTTCGGTGCGCACGTGACCTTGCCTGCCGCACCACCGGCAGCGGCGCAGCAACGCGGCAGCTTCAGCGAGCTGTTCAGCCGCCGCTGGCGCAAGAACACCCTGGTCGGCTGCGTGTTCTACACCTGCCAGGTGATTCCGTTCTTCGCCTTGGGCACCTTCGCGCCGCGTGTGCTCGAAGCACTGAACGTGCAGGACAAGTTCGTCGGCGGCCTGGTCTACAACGTGCTGTTGATGTTTGGCGCATTGTTCGGCCTGCTGATCATCGACCGCATTTCGCGCCGCAGCTTCTTGATCGGCACCTTCTATCTGAGCGCCGTGGGCCTGGCCGTACTGGCCTGGGCCAGCTTCGGGGCGCTGGGCACCATCATCGCGTTTGGCTTCTTTGCTTGCGTGCTTGCGGCAGCGGTCAACCTGGAGTTCGTCTACCCGCCGGAGCTGTTCCCCACCCACCTGCGTGCTTCGGGCATCGGCCTGGCCGTGGCCGCCAGCCGCTTCGGCTCGGCGTTCGCCACCTTCCTGTTGCCGATCGCCGTGCAGCATCTGGGGGTGCACACGGCGCTGGGCGTGTGCGTCGGGGTGCTGCTGTTTGGTGGTGTGTTCTGCCACCTGTTCGCCCCGGAAACCAGCCAGGAGCGCCTGGCAGCGGTGACGCCGGACGATGGTGCCGGCAAGCCGGAAGAACGGCCGTTGAACGTCCATTGATCATCAACACGGGAGCTTGAGCATGCCTGGCAACAGACTCATCGACATGTACGCGGTCCAGGTGTTCATCGCTGTGGCCGAGGAGGGCAGCATGTCCGGTGCGGCCAGTCGCATGGGCATCTCCCAATCCGGGGTGTCGCAGTTGGTACGCCAGCTGGAGGACGATCTTGGCGTGGTGCTGGTGGACCGCACCACGCGGCCGCTGACCCTGACTACGTTCGGCCTGGCCCTGCGCAACCGGGGCGCGCTGCTCAGCGAGGAGTTGTCCAATCTCAAGGCGCAGGTGCTCGATGCCGGGCGCGGGGTCAAACCCGACCTGCGCATTGGCCTGGTCGATTCCTTCGCCGCTACCTGTGGCTCGATGTTCACCCGCCAGATGCTTGGCCAGGTCACGCAGTTGTCGGTGCGCACCGGCCTCAGCCCGCAGCAGGGCGAGTCGTTGCTGCGCCGCGACCTGGACCTGATCGTCACCAGCGATCCGCTGATGGATGCCAACGACGTGATCCGCTATCGCTTGTTCACCGAGCGCTATTTCGTGATTACGCCCAAGGCGCTGGGGCGAGAGCTGCACAGCCTCGACGATGTGCGGGCGCTGGCCAATGTGTTGCCGGTGGTGCGTTTCAATCGCCTGTCGCAGGTCGGCCTGCAGATCGAGCGGCACCTGCGCGGCCTCAATGTGCGGGTGCCCAACCGCCTGGAGCTGGACAACGCCGACGCCCTGACCGCGATGGTCGCCGAAGGCATCGGCTGGGCGGTGACCAGCCCGATGTGCTTTCTGCAGGCCATGCCCTGGGTCGACAACGTCACCGCGCACCTGACGCCTGAGCTGAGCCTGGAGCGCTCGCTCTATCTGGTGGCGCGGCGCAACGAATACGGCGCCTTCTTCGCAGATGCCTGCGAGTCGGCGCGTGCTGTCATCCTCGATGCCTTCCTGCCGCGGCTTGCGGCGCTGGGCAAGGGCGTCGAGGCATTAGTCAAATTCGAAGAGGGAAATACCCGTGAGTACTTTTGATCGCCTCGATGCACGCGTCGAGCAGGACTATGTGGGCGAAGTGCGAATTGGCGCCGACAAACTCTATGGCGTGAACTCGCTGCGCGGCTTCGACAACCTGAGCGTGTCGCCGCTGAGCATCGCCCATTACCCGGCCTTTCGTGATGCCTTTGCCCAGTGCAAGTGGGCCGCAGCGCTGGCCAACCATGAATGCGGCGTGATTGCCCAGGCCCAGGCCGACGCCATTGCCCAAGCTTGCCAGGCGGTGATGGCCGGTGCATGCGACGACTCGCTGATCGTCGATCTGCTGGAGGGCTCAGGCGGCACCTCGACCAACATGAACTTCAACGAAGTCATCGCCAACCGTGCCCAGCAGTTCCTCGGCCATGCGCCGGGCAGCTATGAGGTGGTGCACCCCAACGACCACGTCAACATCTCCCAGTCCACCAACGACGTGTACCCGGCGGCATTGAAGATCGCCACCCACGCCATGCTTGCCGGGCTGATCGAGCAGGTGCGCCTGCTGGCCCAGGTGTTCGATGCCAAGGCGCTGCAGTTCGCCGATATCCTGCACTTGGGCCGCACCTGCCTGCAGGACGCCCAGCCCATGCGTCTGGGGCAGTTGTTCGGGGGGTACGCCGCGCTGACTCACCGCCTGGCCGACGAACTGGTTGCCGTGCGTGAAAAGCTGCACACACTGCCTTTGGGCGGCACCGCCATCGGCACCGGTTTCGGCGCGCCGAAGGCTTACCGCGCGGCGGTCTACCGGCATCTGGTGAAGATCACCGGTGTCGCCTACCAGGCGCCAGCCAACCCCTTCGATGCGATGCAGAACATGGATGTGTTCGGCCGCGTATCTGGTGAGCTGCGTACCTGCGCCACCTCGCTGGCGAAAATCGCCGCCGACCTGACCAAGCTATCGTCGGGGCCGGTGGGCGGCATGGGCGAACTCAAGCTGCCCGAAGCCCAGGCCGGCTCCTCGATCATGCCCGGCAAGGTCAATCCGGTGCTGCCGATGGCGATGATCCAGCTGAGCTTCGCGATCATCGGCAACGATGTGGCAGTGGCTCAGGCAGTGCAGTACGGCGAGCTCGAGATCAACCATTTCGAGCCGGTGGTGGCCTCGCGAGTGTTCGACAGCATCACCTTGCTCACTCAGGGCATCCAGCGTTTTCGTGAAAAGTGCGTGGCCGGCATCCAGGCTGACCAAGCCCGCAACCTGGCGCATTTGACCGATTCGATGGCGGTGGCGACGGCCCTGGTGCCGCGCCTGGGTTATGCCCAGGTCAGCAAACTGGCGCGTCAGTCGGTGCGTGAAGGGCGCTCGCTGCTGGCGATCCTGGCCGAGTCCGGTGTGATGACCGAGGCGCAGGCCATGGCAGCGATCGAGCAGGCGTCGTATCCGGTGTTCGAGCAGCGTTGATTGATGAATCCGCACCTGCAGACAGGTTACCACCTGCTGCAGGCGCGGCGGTTCGGCGCCTCGACTGCCCGCGAAGGCGCCGGAACGCCCGATACAGCGCGCGAAGGATTGAAAGTTGTGTGTTCCCAGAGAACTTCTGTTGGCCGGTTGTTGAGTTTCGAACAGCGGTCGTTATATCGAAATGCCCGAATCAAAGCTGAATTTTCTGGTGTGGCCTTGGACTGTTGTTTATTGAACAGCGGGTTGCACAAATAGCCCGTCATCCAACACGTGAATCGCTGAAATAGTGTATTCAGTGCCTTGGCACAACAACTGCAATAACCCCATTTGAATACCCGACCGTACTTCGTGAACAACAGCGAAACACGGCCCTATCTATAAATGGGGAGTATCAGTAGTGCGTGCGAAAGTCCGATTTTCCGCTCAGCCGCGTTTCAGCCTGGTGACCGCCGCCAGCCTGCCGTTGTTACTGGCCGCCTTCAGCCCGGCAACGCTGGCCGCCGAGGAATCCACCTTGGGCACGGTGACGGTCACCGGCGCTGCGGCAACCGGCGCCCAGCAGGACCAGAAGCGTCTGCAGAAGGTTGCTGGCAACACGGCGGTGGTCGACAACCGCAAAGTCGAGCAGGGCCGTGCGGCCAACGCCGAGGACGTACTGGCGCTGCAGCCCGGTGTGTTCGCCCAGGGCACCAGCGGTACTGCTGCGAACAAGATCTCGATCCGCGGCTCGGGGCTCAACACCTTCTACCAAGGCTACGTGCTGGGCACCAAGTTCCTCTTCGACGGTCTGCCGATCAGCGGTCCCGGCGGCACCCAGGAAGACTTTCTCGACATGCAGGCGGTGGATCACACCGAGGTGCTCTACGGCGCCAACGCTTACGAGTACGGCGCGTTGGCGCTGGGCGGGGCGATCAACATGGTGAGCAAGACCGGCCGCACCGACCCCGGCAACTACGCGCGCTTCGAAGTCGGCAGCTATGGCTACCGCAAGCAGCAGCTGAGCACCGGTGGAGTGGTGGGCGACAGCGATTACTACATCAACGTGCTGCACAACGAGCGCGACGGCTACCAGGACCACGCCAGCAACGAAGGCCGTGGCATCGCCGCCAACTTCGGCCACGTGTTCAGCCCCAAGCTGCAGACCCGTGTGTTCTTCAAGTACCGCGAAGAGCAATTGATCAACGGCAACACCCTGACCCGCGCACAGCTCAAGCATGATCCGCGCAGCAATCTGGTGCCCACCGGGCGGCGCAAGGACGGCACCACCTTCATCGGCAACAAGACCACCTACACCTTCGACGATGGCGCCAGGCTCGAAGTCGGCGCGTCGTACAACAACTACCCGCTGCTCAATGGCTGGCGTTATGCCGTGGCGCCGCAGGATTGGCGCTCGAAGGATATCAACCTGACCCTGCGCTACCTGCTTACCGGCGACACCTTCCTCGGCCTGCCCAGTGACAGCAGCGTGATCTTCAGCAACACCCGCGCCTACCTGGCCGATGTCAAGGCGCACAGCCGCGCCACCGGGCTCAAGACCCAGGAAACCAACTACACCGGTTCGCGCGATACCGTGCTGACCCTGGCCAACGAGCTGCAACTGGCCGATGACCTGTGGTTGTCGTCGGGGCTCTCGTTCGTCAACATCCGCCGCAAGGGCGAGATCGAGGCGAGCACCCTGACCGCGGCCAACCCCAGCAACTTCCCCACCCGCGTCGAGTACGTCGAGAACGACCTGGCGCCGCGCCTGGGCCTGCGCTACCAGATCAATCCCGAATTCCAGTTGTTCAGCAACGTCAGCCGCAGTATCGACCCGCCGGTGACCTGGCAACTGGGCAGCACCAGCAATCCTTTCCTCTACGATGTCCGGCCGCAGAAGGCCACCACCTTCGAGGTGGGGGTGCGCGGCAACCACGGGATCTTCGATGGCAGCCTGACCCTGTATCGCTCCTGGGTGCAGAAAGAGCTGTTGACCGTGGTCGTGCAACAGGCAACCGCCACCCAGGACCAGCTCACGGCCACCTCCAACGCCAGCCCGACCCTGCATCAAGGCATCGAGGCGGGGCTCAATGCGTTGCTGTGGACCGGTGCCAACGGCGACACGCTCGACCTGCGCCAGGCCTACACCCTCAACGACTTCAAGTATCGCCACGACGAACGTTTCGGCGACAACGAGCTGCCCGGCCTGCCGCGCCAGGTCTACCAGGCCGAGCTCGCCTATCGCCAGGCCAGTGGTTTCTACGCCTCGCTCAACCTGCGTGCGGCGTCGAGCTACTACATCGACTACGCCAACACCTGGCAGACCCCGTCGTACCTGTTGTGGGGCGCCAAGTTCGGCTACCAGGCGCCAAACCGCAAGTGGGAGGTATTCGCCGACCTGCGCAACCTCACCAACCAGCGCTATGCCAGTGCCACCAACACGGCCTATGACGCAGGCGGGCGCGATTCTGCGAATTTCTACCCAGGGGACGCGTTCAACGTGACCACTGGCGTTGCCTTCCGATTCTGAGTGCACGGAGAGCCTCATGAGCACAGATGTAGCGCAGATGAGCCTGGGCATGAACATCCTGGGGTTCGGCGCCCACGCCGGAGCGTGGCGCCAGGGCGAGGCGGCCATCGACGCCTATGTCGATGTCGCCTACTACCGGGATATTGCCCGGATTTCGGAAAAGGGTTGTCTGGATGCGGTCTTTCTCGCGGATGGCCCGGCGTTGCCCGGCGATGTCGCCAGCCAGCCGGGTGGACGGCTGGAACCGACCCTGCTGCTGACCGCCTTGGCCGCCGCCACCGAGCGCATCGGGGTGATCGCCACCTGTTCGAGTACCTACAACGAACCGTTCAACCTGGCCCGGCGCATCGCCTCGCTGGATCACATCAGCGGTGGGCGTGCGGCATGGAACGTGGTCACCAACGCCGGCGACGCGGCCGCGCAGAATTTCGGCCTGGCGGGTGCGCCGCTGCATGTCGATCGCTATGGCCGCGCCGAGGAATTTCTCGAGGTGACGCTCAAGCTGTGGGACAGCTGGGAAGAAGATGCCGTGATCGGTGACCGGGCGGGAGGGCGTTTCGCCGATCCGCACAAGATCCACACCCTCGATTTCAAGGGGCGGCACTTTCAGGTCAAAGGTCCGCTGAACCTGCCACGCTCGCCCCAGGGGCGTCCGGTCCTGGTCCAGGCGGGTTCTTCCGAAGGCGGCAAGGCGCTGGGGTCGCGCTATGCCGATGCAATCTTCACCACCCAGACCACCTTGCCTGACGGGCAGGCCTTCTACCGGGAGATGAAAGCCCGCGCCAAGGCCTGGGGGCGAGACCCGAGGCACCTGAAGATTATGCCGGGGCTGTCGACGGTGATCGGCAGCACCGAGGCCGAGGCCCATGCGCGTTTCGACGAGCTCAACGCCTGGCATGGCGAGCATGGCCTGTTGCAGCAAGTGGCCGGACGCATCGGTATCGATGCCCGCGAGCTGGACCCGGATGCACCCTTGCCCTGGGCCAGGATCGGCCCGGTGGCAGCGTTCGAGCAGGGCTCCCATGGCTTTCTCGAGGCGCAGCTGAACCTGGCCCGGCGCGAAAACCTGACCATCCGCCAGTTGTCACGACGCATCCTGGTGGGCCATCGGCTGGCGGTCGGCACCCCTGAGCAGGTCGCCGACACTCTGGCCGAGTGGTTCCTGGCCGGGGCGGGAGATGGTTTCAACATCATGCCCGACATGTTTCCTTCAGGCGCGCGGGTGTTCGTCGAGGAAGTGGTGCCGTTGCTGCAGCGGCGCGGATTGTTTCGACGCGAATACCAGGGCAGCACGCTGCGCGAGCACCTTGGCCTGCCCAAGGCAGTGAACCAGTTCTCGTTGCGGACATGACCCCCGATAAAGGGGAATTGCAGTGGGGAATCGCCCCCACTGCGATCCCTTTGGACATACAAGCTACTGAAAGCACAAGATTTTTTCCCATGGCATGACCCTTGCTCCGGCACCTCGCAGAGTCCCTGTGTCCCCGGAGGTGCAGCATGAAGACCCCGCCCAAAGGCTCCATCCTGACGTCACTCGCCCTGGCCGTGCTGGCCTGGCAGGCCACTGGCGAAGCGGCCGTGCAGTGCCAGCGCACCCTGGTGGCCAATGTGGTGGCGTTGGACCAGCCGTTGATGTTCAACCGCCTGGGCGCGCAGAACGCCAATGGCATGATGTTCGCCCTGCGCCACGATGTGGTCGATGAGCATCACGTTCCGCTGAGCCAGGGCGGCGCTGCGGTGCCGGGCAAGGTCACCCTGCGCCCGGACAAACGCCCGCGCCCGATCGTGCTGCGGGTTGCCGCAGGCGACTGCCTGACGGTCAACCTCACCAACTTGCTCGCTTACCAGGCCAATCCCAACAAGCACGGCATTCACCCCGAGGAAGCCGAGGGCGAGGAGGGCGAAGAGGTCGAGCTACCTGAAGTCGAGGACGACGAACACTTCGTCGCCGACGAACAGGTCAGCGATCGCCATGTCGGCTTCCAGGTCAACGGCATGCAGGCGGTCAACAGCATCGCCGACATCGCCGCCAATACCGGGCGCAACGCCAACTTCCTGATCGCCCCGGGCGGCACCCGCAGCTACACGCTCTACGCCGAGCGTGAAGGCGCCTTTGCCGCCTCCAGCCGTGGCGCGCCCTTTGGCGGTGAAGGCAATGCCGGGAATGTCGCCAATGGCTTGTTTGGCCAGGTGGTGGTGGTGCCCAAGGCCGGACGGACCTATCGCAACACCCTGACCGAAGAGGAAATGCGCCTGGCCACCTCAGGCCGTACCGCCACCGGCCAGCCAGTGATCGACTACGAGGCACGTTATCCGCAGGTCCAACCGTGGATCGCCGAAGGCAAGGCCGGCAAACCGATCATTGCCATGGTCGATGGCAACGAGATCCTCAGCAGCGAAACCGATGCCATCGTCATGGGCCCCAACCCCGATGGCAGCTTCCCGCGCGCGACCTACCCGCTGGAAAGCGTCGGCAAGCGCAACCCGGCATTGCCCAATCGCCTCGAAGCCTTCCGTGATTTCGCTTCGCAGTTCGCCGACGAGGTGGCCGGTACCCAGGCCTTCCCCGGTTACTGGGCGGACCCGGTGATGGGGCATGTGCTGGAGCCGGCACGTGACTCGTTCATGATCAACTACGGCTCTGGCGGCATGGGCGCCGAGGTGGTGGCCAACCGTCTGGGCGTCGGGCCGATGCACGACTGCCTGTCGTGTGCCTACGAGGAGTTCTTCCTCAGCGCCCATACCGTCGGCGATATCGGCACCCTGGTGGATGTTCCGGCCAACGTCGGCCTCGAGCACATCCGCCCTGGCGAAGTGCCGCCGGCCAGCGCCACAGGGGTGAAGGCGAGCATGGCCCTGTACCCGGCCGAGCCGTCCAACGTGCACCACAGCTATATCGGTGACTTCACCAAGTTCCGCAACACCCACAACGGCCACGAGCAGCACATCTTCCACCTGCACGGCCACCAGTGGCTGTTCAACCCCAACGACGACAATTCGGACTATATCGACGCCCAGGGCATCGGCCCGGGGGTCGGCTACACCTATGAAATCGCCAATGGCGGTTCGGGCAACCGCAACCGCGTGGCGGGCGATGCGATCTATCACTGTCACTTCTATCCGCACTTTGCCCAGGGCATGTGGGCCATGTGGCGGGTGCACGATGTGTTCGAGCCCGGCACGCGCCTGGCCGTGAGTGGTGACAGCGAGAATGGCTTCCACGCTACGCCGTTCGCCTTGCGCAATGGCAAGCCAGCCAGCGGCGCGCGGGCGCTGCCCGACGGCGAGATCGTCGCCGGTACGCCGATTCCGGCGGTCGTGCCGCTGCCAGGCAAGGCCATGGCGCCTATGCCGGGCAAGGTGACGGTGGTGCCGAAACTGGCCGAGACCCTCGTCGCCGAACAGGGTGACGACGAAGCTCAAGAGGAGGGTGGCGATGACCATGGGCAGGGCGCCAGCGCGCCACGGACCGTGGGGTCGCTGGCCCTGGTTGATCGCAGCGAAACCAATCGCAATGCCGACGGAACGCTGAAAAACCCAGGCTATCCGTTCTGGGTCGGTGGCATGGAAAGCAGTGTCGGTCAGCGTCCGCCAACCCCACCGCTGGACATGCTCGACCCGGCCCTGGCTCGCCAGCTCAAGGACAGCGGCAAGGCACTGTGGGCCAACCTGGACCCCAACCAGGTCGATGGCTGGGACGGCGGCCTCGGTCGCCATGCGCTGGACGGCGTATCGGCGGGCGGCGAGGCGGTGACCACCACCACCAAACTGGATTTCTCCAAGGTGGTGCACAAGGCCAAGCCGATCTACCTGCCCGAGGAGGGCACCGAGGTCGAACAGGCCGCCATGCAGTTCCACGCCAAGGCCGAGCACCCAAGCTTCGCCCTGATACCCGGCAGTGCACCGGTGGCCAAGGCCTTCCGTACCAACGGCGCCTTGCCCACCGCAGGCGCGCCATTCTACGAACCCTGCATGGATGATCGCGGCAAGCGCCTGACCCAATCCTCCGGGGTGGGTGAATTCGCCAGCGGCGAAAGCCTCACCGGCATGAGTTTTCGCGGCGCCTCGACCTTCACCGCCGACCGTCCGCGCGTCTACAAGGCCGCCAATATCCAGTTCGATGCGGTGTACAACAAGGTCGGCTACCACTTCCCGCAGGCGCGCATCCTGGCCCTGTGGGAAGACGCCTGGCCGGTGATCACCAAGCAGCGCCCACCGGAGCCGCTGGTGATGCGCATGAACACCTTCGATTGCACCCAGTACGTGCACACCAACCTGATCCCCTCGTTCTACGAGATGGACGACTACCAGGTGCGCACCCCGACCGACGTGATCGGCCAGCACATCCACTTGCCCAAATGGGACCTGACCGCCGCCGACGGCTCTGCCAATGGCTGGAACTACGAAGATGGCATTCTCTCGCCCGGCAGCGTGGTCGAGCGCGTGGATGCCATCCGCGCCTACAACGGCTGCAGCGAGGGCGATGCCCGCGATGGCTCGGCGGCCTGCCCGAAAGCACGCCAGCATCCGTACTTCGGCCGCTTCGGCCGGGCAGACTGGCTCGGCGCGCGCACGGCCATGCAACGCTGGTTCGCCGATCCTCTGATCAACGTGTACAACGTCGACCGTGGCCTGGGCACCATCTTCACCCACGACCACCTCGGCCCATCGACCCATCAGCAGTTGGGCCTGTATGCCACCGTGCTGGCAGAACCCGCAGGCTCCACCTGGTACCACGCCGAAACCGGCGAGCAGTTGTACAACCCGGCCCTGCGCCAGGATGGCGGGCCGACTTCGTGGCAGGCCGTGATCCAGACCGGCGACCACGATGGCGACGGGCGCAACGACAGCTACCGCGAGTTCTTCCTCGAGTACAGCGACTTCCAGCATGCCTATGAAGCGGGTGTGTACGTGGGGGCCGGCCCCGATGGCGTGCCTAACGGCCAGGCGTATCCGGCCACCGCCGACAGCTTCCGCTACGCCATCAACCCGCCGGTGCGGCAGAAGGCGTCGAACCTGTTGGAGGCGGTGGTCGAGTCGCGCGGCGGGCTGAGCCCAGGCTGTCCGACCCGGCCGTGCCCACAGGCGATTTCGGTGGATGATCCGGGGATGTTCGTCGTCAACTACCGCAACGAACCGCTGGCCCTGCGTGTGTTCGACCCCAACAAGGTCGGCCCGGACGGCAAGCGCGGCATGCAGGCCGACGGCCTGGGTGGCGACCTGGCCTATGCCCTGCAGACCCGCACCGACCGGGCGATTCCAGCGATGAACCTGGCGCCCTCGGCAATCACCTCGGCGATCGGCCCTACTGGCGGCACCACGCTGTTCCCGCCGCACATCAACAAGGGCACCGAGCCAGGCGATCCGTTCACCCCGATGCTGCGCACCTATTCCGGCGACAACGTGCGCTTGCGCATGCACGCCGGTGGGCATGAAGAGGAGCACAACGTGACCCTGCATGGCGTGAAGTGGCTGCAGAACGGTTCAGGTTTCGGCAGCAGCTCCAACTCGGGGTGGAAAGCCTCGCAGATGGTGGGTATCTCCGAGCAGATGGGTTTCATGGCACCGGTGTCGATGATCTCAAGCTCCGCCGCCAGCAACGGCGACTACCTGTATTCGCTGGATGCGGCGCTGGAGGGTTACTGGAACGGCATCTGGGGGGTAATGCGCAACTACACGGCGCAGCGGCCAGACTTGATTGCTCTGCCGAACAACCCGCAACCGGTGGCCATGCGCAACACCGTGAACTTCGACGGCATCTGCCCGAAAACCACGACCAATGCCAATGGCATCGGCACCCGGCCGACGGTCAAGCGCAGCTATGAAGTGGTTGCCGCGCTGGCCAATGACATTCTGGAGAACCGCCAGGGTGTCAGCATCAGCGATCCGGCGGGGGTCAACCAGCACGTCGGCGGGCCGTTGAAGAGCAACGGCGGGACCTTGGTGTTCAACAGTCGGCGCACCAGCATTCCATTGGCAACCGTGACCGACGAGGAGGACGGCACGACCTTCACCCTGGGCGGCCACAGTGCGCCGCTGCATGACCCGACGGCGGTGCTGTATGTGCGCAAGGCCGACCTCGATGCCGTGACCGGCAAACTCAAGCCAGGTATTCCAGTAGAACCCTTGGTACTGCGTGCCAATGCGGGGGATTGCATCAGCATCACCCTGGAGAACCGCCTGCCGCTGATGATGCCGGACCTGCCCAGTACGGCGGTGATGCAGAACGTGGTCAAGCGTGATCGCAATGCCAGCGAGGGCTCCACGGCCTTCAACAACAACCTGATGCGCCCGTCCAGCCATGTTGGCTTGCATGCGCAGTTGCTGGCGTACGACATCACCAAGTCCGATGGCGCCAACGTCGGCCTCAACCCCGTGCAGACTGTCCCGCCACGGGCGGGCAACAGTGGGACGTACCCGAGCAAGGTGTATCAGTACTACGCCGGGCATCTGGAGCGCGAGGGCAAGCCGGTGCTGCAACTGGGGCGTACGGTGGACAACATCAACACCACGGCCATCGAGTTCGGCGGGCTCAACCTGACCCCGGCGGACTTCATCAAGCAGCCTCAGAAAGGTCTTGTTGGCGCCATGAGCGTCCTTCCACAGACCGCCACCTGGACCGAAGACAGCGCCAGCCGCGCCCAGGCCACGGTCAAGGTCAGCGGCCAGGCCGACTACCGTGACCTGGTGACGGTATGGCAACGCTCGCTGAACATGCGCTGGGCCGATGGGCGTCCTGTGGAGGGGATCGCCACCGAGGGCAATGGCGTGCCGGGTGATCCGAAAGACAATGGCAACATGGCCATCAACTACAAGACCGAGCCCTTGTGGTTGCGCTTCGGCCTGGCACCGGATGCCCCCTTCGGCCACGCCGATGGTCATGGCTTCGCCGATGTCCCCAACGCCCATATGGCCTACAGCAACGCCCTGGTCAACGGCGATCCGCAGACACCGGTGCTTTGGGCCAAGCCCGGTCAACCGCTGCGCAGCCATGTGCTGATGCCCAGTGGTGGTAGCCGCGGTATCACCTACCAGCTCGACGGGCACCTGTGGCCGCTGCATGCCTACCAGGCCGAGAAGAACGACCTGGACGGCTACCCCATGGGCCTGCCGGGCATCGGTTCGGTGCGCTTCGGCTACAACCCGATGGCGATGTACATCGGCGCGCAGGAGAGCGTGCTGCCGGCGGCGCACTTCAGCTTCATGCTGCCCAGCGCGGGTGGTGCCAACGCGGTGCCGGGGGACTACCTGTTCCGCGACTACGCCGCCTACGGCAATACCGCCGGGTTATGGGGGATCCTGCGGGTGACCAACGAAGCGCCACCGACCACTGCACCAGCACAGTAACCAGGGTGTGCGGCCCCGCTGCCAGGCAACCGGCAGCGGGGCCGTTTCACATCAGCGGATGCAGGGCGCGAAAGGTCTGTGCTTCTTCCACCAGCCAGTCATGCACTGCGCGGGCGCCGGGTTGGGTCAGGCCACCAGGCGGGTAGAGCAGTACATAACGCTTGTGATTGGGGATCGGTACACCGAACGGAACGATCAGCGTGCCGCGCTCGAGTTCGTCGTTGAGCAAGGTCCGCCGCGCAATCGCAACGCCGATACCGGCAATCGCCGCCTCGATGGTCAGGTGATTGCGGTTGAAGGTGTGGCCGCGTCGTACGTTCAGGCCACCCGCACCGATACCGTCAAGGTAGAACTCCCACTCCGCGTACTCCGAACTGCCGCGCCAGGCCGTGATGTCGTGCAGCAGCGGGTAGTGCACCAGATCGGCCGGGCCGTGCAGGGGCGGGCGACCGCGCAGCAGGGCCGGGGAGCAGACCGGGAAGATCTGTTCGTCCAGCAGTGGGGTCGAGAGCATTCCGGGATAGCTGCCGTCGTTGAGGTCGATCGCCAGGTCGAAATCGCCGTCGTGCAGGGCCTGTTTGCTGTCCTCGGCCACCAGGCGCAGCTCGATGTCCGGGTAGCGCTGCTGGAAGCGCGGCAGGCGCGGGGTCAGCCATTTGGCGAGGAACGAAGGGATCGAGCGCAGGCGCAAGGTACCGCGAATTTCGCCGGCGTCCAGACGCAGCAGTTCAGCTTCGATGCTGCCATAGGCCTCGGCCACGGTCTGCGCCAGGCGCTGCCCTTCGGCTGTCAGCTCCACGCCACGGGCACGGCGCAGGAACAGGGCGAAGCCCAGGCGCTCTTCAAGCTGGCGCATCTGCTGGCTGACCGCCCCGGGGGTGATGTGCAGCTCTTCGGCACAGCGGGTGAACGACAGGTGCCGCGCGGCACAGGAGAACACATGCAACCAGACGAACACCTGGCCGTTGAGCTGCCCTTTCATTGTTTAGTCCTGCTAAAGGCTTGCTTAGGAATTTTCGTTGGTCATCGCCAGGCGAGCGCGGCAGTATCGCGCAAATTCGCAGTACCCATCAATTTTTCCGGAGGGCCGCGCAGCGGCGAATAACGTCGCGGCGGTCAGGCATTAGCATGGCTATCAGTGTTTTCGACCTCTTCAAGATCGGCATCGGGCCGTCCAGCTCCCACACCGTGGGGCCCATGCGTGCCGCCGCCACCTTCGCCCGGTTGCTGCGCGAGCGCGGCCTGCTGGCCCAGGTGCAGCGGGTCGAGGTGCGCCTGTATGGCTCGCTGTCGGCCACCGGCGTCGGTCATGCCACCGATCGCGCCTGCCTGCTGGGCCTGATGGGGCAGTGGCCGGACCGCATCGACCCGCACAGCATCGAGCCGCGCATCGACCAGTTGATGCAGGAGCAGTGCCTGATGCTCGATGGCTCGCACCCGGTGGCGTTCCAGTACAGCCGCGACATGCGCCTGCTCGACGAAAACCAGGACTATCACCCCAATGCCATGAGCCTGGAAGCGCTGGACGGGCAGGGCAGCCTGCTGACCCAGACCTACTACTCCGTGGGTGGCGGCTTCATCATCGAGCAAGCTGAAATCGATGCCCCGGTCAGTCGCGTCGCGCAGGTCGAGTTGCCCTACGAGTTTTCGTCAGGCGCCGAGCTGCTGGCGTTGTGCAAGACCCATGGCTTGACCGTGGGCCAGTTGATGATGGCCAACGAACTGGCCTGGCGCAGCGAAGATGAGATCCGCAGCGGCTTGCTGAATATCTGGGCGGCCATGCGCGAGTGCGTCGACAACGGCCTGCGCAATGAAGGCATCTTGCCTGGAGGGCTCAAGGTCAAGCGCCGGGCTGCGCGTCTGCATCGCAGCCTGCAGGAGTTGGGCAAGCCCAACGTGATCGGCTCGACCCTGAGCGCGATGGAGTGGGTCAACCTGTTCGCCCTGGCGGTCAACGAAGAGAACGCCGCGGGCGGGCGCATGGTCACGGCACCGACCAATGGTGCGGCCGGCATCATCCCGGCGGTGTTGCACTACTACATGAAGTTCAACCCGGGCGCCTGCGATGACGACGTGGTGGCCTTTCTGCTGGCAGCGGCGGCGGTCGGCATCCTGTGCAAGAAAAACGCATCGATCTCCGGCGCCGAAGTGGGTTGCCAGGGGGAGGTCGGTTCGGCCTGCTCCATGGCCGCTGCAGGCCTTGCCGAAGTGCTCGGCGCCACGCCGCCGCAGCTGGAAAACGCCGCTGAAATTGCCCTGGAGCACAACCTCGGCCTGACCTGCGATCCGGTCGGCGGTCTGGTCCAGGTGCCGTGCATCGAGCGCAATGCCATCGCCGCCGTGAAGGCGATCAACGCCGTACAGATGGCCTTGCGGGGTGATGGCGAGCATTTCATCTCCCTCGATCGGGTGATCCGCACCATGCGCGACACCGGCGCGGACATGCACGCCAACTACAAGGAAACTTCGCGCGGCGGCCTGGCCGTCGCCTTTGTCGAGTGTTGAGTCGCCCTGTTCGCAACCCAGCCCTGAAGGCGCAACTGCGAACACGGGCGTAGCCCGTGCCAGGCAGCGGTGTCTTTTTCGCGGGCAAGTCCGCTCCTACAGGTATCGCGTCGGTGCAGAGGACCGAGCACAGGCGCTCAAGGAGCCCGACTCAACACGCCTGAATCCACCTGCAACACCCGCTTCACCGAGCAACAAAAACAACTACAAAGGCGAAACCCATGACTGATGTACACAACACCACGACCGTTCGTGCGGATTCGGCTGCGCCGGCTTCGACCACAGCCACGCGCAGCTGGAACCGCCACGACACCACCTGGGCCCTGGGTCTGTACGGCACCGCCATCGGCGCCGGCACCCTGTTCCTGCCGATCAATGCCGGGGTAGGGGGCTTCTGGCCGCTGTTGATCCTCGCGCTGCTGGCTTTCCCGATGACCTTCCATGCGCACCGTGCGCTGACCCGCTTCGTGCTGTCCGGGCGCCGTGGCGGCAACGAAGACATCACCGAGGTGGTCGAGGAGCATTTCGGTGTGGGCGCCGGCAAGCTCATCACCTTGCTCTACTTCCTGGCGATCTTCCCCATCCTGTTGGTCTACAGCGTGGCCTTGACCAACACTCTCACCAGTTTCCTCGAACACCAGCTGCACGTGACCGCGCCGCCGCGTGCGCTGTTGTCGCTGCTGTTGATCGCCGGCCTGATGGTGGTGGTGCGCTGCGGCCAGCAGATCATCGTCAAGGTCATGAGCGTGCTGGTCTATCCCTTCGTCGCCTCGCTCCTGCTGCTGGCCCTGAGCCTGATCCCCAACTGGAACGGCGCCTTCTTTGCCCAGGCCGGCGAAGGCCTGAGCGCCTCCAGGCTGCTGCTGACCCTGTGGCTGGCGATTCCAGTGATGGTGTTCTCGTTCAACCACTCGCCGATCATCTCGGCCTTCGCCGTCGACCAGAAGCACCGCTACGGCGCCGACGCCGACCGCAAGAGCGGCCGCACCCTGGCCACCGCCCACCTGATGATGGTGCTGACGGTGATGTTCTTCTGCTTCAGTTGCGTGCTGGCCCTGAGCCCGGCCGACCTGGCTGCGGCCAAGGTGCAGAACATCTCGATCCTGTCGTACCTGGCCAACCACTTCCAGACCCCGGTCATCGCTTTTGTCGCGCCCCTGATTGCTCTGGTGGCGATCACCAAATCGTTCCTGGGCCACTACATCGGTGCCAGCGAAGGCTTCCAGGGCATGATCGTCAAGAGCCTGCGCAGCCGCGGTAAAAGCTGGTCGGCCAAGCGCCTGGAGCGTGTCACGGCGCTGTTCATGGTGCTGGGTTGCTGGATCGTGGCGACCCTCAACCCGAGCATCCTCGGCCTGATCGAAAGCCTCGGTGGCCCGGTGCTGGCCTGCCTGCTGTTCCTGATGCCGATGTATGCAGTGCGCAAGGTGCCTTCGCTGCGCAAGTACTCGGGCGCGCTGTCGAACGTCTTCGTCGTGCTGGTGGGGTTGATCACCTTGTCGGCGATCTTCTACGGCTTTGTTGCCTGAGGCCATGCGCCACGATTCGTGTTGCTTCGCTCTGCATTTGCGTTCTTGATGCCTTAGGTGCCGCAGCTATGCTCGGCACCTGGAGGGTCGCCTTGCGGCCTGAGTGCACACGAAACGGAGTGATTGGCATGTTCCAGGGTTTCAAGAAAGCCTTCCAGCACGTCGAAGGTATCGAGATCGCCTACCGTATCGGCGGCAAGGGGCCGGCATTGCTGCTGTTGCACGGCCACCCGCAGACCCATGTGATCTGGCACAAGGTGGCCGAGAAGCTGGCCGAGCATTTCACCGTGGTCGCCGCCGACCTGCGCGGTTACGGCGATTCGGCCAAGCCTGAGGCCGACGACCGGCATGAGGCGTATTCCAAGCGCCGCATGGCGGCCGATATGGTCGGGCTCATGCAGGCCCTGGGCTTCGAGCAATTCGCCCTGATGGCCCACGACCGCGGCGCGCGGGTCGCGCACCGCCTGGCGCTCGACCACTCCCAGCGCCTCACCCGCCTGGTGCTGCTGGACATCGCCCCGACCCTGGCGATGTACCGCCAGACCAACGAAGCTTTCGCCCGTGCCTACTGGCACTGGTTCTTCCTCATCCGCCCGGCGCCGCTGCCTGAAACCTTGATCGAAGCCAACCCGGAAGGTTACCTGCGCAGTGTCATGGGCGGGCGCAGTGCCGGCCTTGCGCCGTTCACCGACGAGGCGTTCGCCGAGTACCGTCGCTGCCTGTCGCTACCGGGCGCGGCGCATGGTGTGTGCGAAGACTATCGGGCCGCTGCAGGCATCGACCTGGAACATGACCAGGCCGATATCGATGCCGGCAACGCTGTGAAGACCCCGCTGCTGGTGATGTGGGGCCGTGACGGCGTGATCGGCAAGTGCTTCGACCCGCTCAAGGAGTGGCGCGCCTGTGCCGAGGACGTGCGCGGCAACGAGCTGCCCTGTGGTCACTACATTCCCGAAGAAGCCCCGCAAGCCCTGCTCGAGCACGCCCTGCCGTTCCTGCAGTACGCCTGATACGACCTGACCTGTCCTGGACGACATCAACATCTACAGGAGCCTCGCTGTGCTGTTTCCAACGGTCGCGAAAGACTGACCCGGCGCCGTTCACTGGCCCTTCCTGCGCAGCTCCACGACACTGCGGCGCATGTCGCTGGCCCAGCCATCGAGCACCGGCTTGACGTTCTCCAGCTTGAGCTGCGCGGTGTCGTTCTCCAGCGCCTCGCCGGCGCCCTTGCGCACCACCTGGGCCAGCACTTTCTGGTTGGCACCGTCGAGGAAGGCCGCCTCCACGGCGATGTCCACTTCCTGGTCACGACCACCGGCTGCAGTGTTCACCGCTGCGGCCACCAGGGCGATGGGCACCACTTCATAGGGCTTCAGGCCCTCGGTCTTGGTCGACACTGCGGTGATTGCGGGGCGTACCACGATCGTTCCCGGGCCTGGAGCGCTGACCACCGTCAGCACGCTGCCCAGTTCCCGGCGCATGGCGTCGTCGAAGTAGCGGGTGATCGCCTGCAGGGTCTGCGCCGAGATCACCGCGGTGGGTTGTGGCTTGGGATAGAACTGGCTGGGCTCGATGTAGACCTGTCGATACTGGCTGGCCTTGAGCCCCGGGTCGATCCAGCGCATCACCGGCGCCCCGGAAACACTTTCCGCCGGCTTGAGCCGGCTGTAGTCCTTGAGAAACCCGGAATACTGGCTCGGATCGACGCGGTTGCTGGAGCAGGCGGCCAGGGCAAGCAAGGCGGCGCACAGCAGGGTGGCGCGAGGCAGCGGTTTCATGATGTGTGGCGTCCGTTGAGGGGGGCCAGATCAACGCTAGCAGGTGCTTGGCGGTTGGCCAGTTTGCCGGTGGGTTGGTATGCGTCCTTGGTTCGGTGATGTGAATTCCCACAAGGAATCTTCAACTGTCGGACTGTTACATTACCAGCAAGACTGCAAATATATGCCCGTTACGGGTATGTTTTGAGGCGCTGTATTGTGACCAGCAAATTGATTGAGTCGTTGCGTGACGACCTGTCTGTGCTTTACCAGGCTGGCGTGGTTGGCAAGGTAACGATGCGCGAATTCGAGGCCATCTGTCCTGCGCCCGTCAGGGATTTCACTGCGCTGGACATCAAGCGCCTGCGCGAGGCGCTCAATTTCAGCCAGCCGGTTTTCGCACTGCATTTGCATACCAGTGCGTCTACCGTACGCAAATGGGAGCAGGGGGAGACCCGGCCAGCCGGGCCCGCGCTGAAACTGCTCAATATCATTGCCGACAAGGGCCTCCAGGCCATTCTCTGATCAGCCCAGCACCTCCCGCACGCGATACCACAACATCCCCAGTGCCAGCAGCGGCGAGCGCAGGGCCTTGCCGCCGGGGAAGGTCAGGTGCGGTACGGTACTGAAGATATCCAGGCCCTGGCTGTGGCCGACGGCGATGGCCTCGGCCAACAGCTTGGCGGTCCAGTGGGTCACGTTCAGGCCATGCCCGGAGTAACCCTGGGCGTAATACACGTTCGGATGCTGGCTCAGGCGGCCCACCTGGGGGAAGCGGTTGGCGGTGATGCCGATCATGCCGCCCCATTGGAAGTCGATGCGCACATCGGCCAGTTGCGGGAACACCTTCAGCACTTTCGGGCGCATGTAGGCGGCGATGTCCTTCGGATCGCGCCCGGAGTAGTGGCAGGCGCCACCAAACAGCAGGCGGCGGTCGGCGGTCAGGCGATAGTAGTCAAGGCCGACCTTCTGGTCGCACAGGGCCATGTTCTGCGGGATCAGGCTGCGCGCGAGGGCTTGGGGCAGCGGTTCGGTGGCCACCACGTAGCTGCCGGCGGGCAGTACCTTGCCGGTCAAGCGTGGCTCCAGCTCGTCCAGGTGCGCATTGCACCCCAACACCAGGCTCTTGGCCCGTACCTTCCCGCGGGCGCAGTGCAAGGTGACGGTGGGGCCGTGTTCGATGCGTTGCACAGCGGTCTGCTCGAAGATGCGCACGCCAAGGCTGCTGGCGGCGCGGGCTTCGCCCTGCACCAGGTCCAGTGGATGCAGGTGGCCGGAGCCCATGTCCACCAGGCCGCCGGCGTACTGGTCACTGGCAACGACCTCGCGGATGCGCTCTGGGGCGATCAGCCGGGTTTCGTGCCGGTAGCCCAGTTCGGCCAGGTCCTGCAGTTCGTCGTTGAACGCATCGAACTGCGCCGCTGTATTGGCCAGCTCACAGAAGCCCCAGCGCAGGTCGCACTCGATGTTGTACTGCTCGATGCGCCTGGCCACCAGTTCGACCGAGTCCAGGCCTGCCTGCTTGAGGTAACGCACGCCGTCCTGGCCGACGTAGCGGGCAAAGCCCGACACGTCATGGCCGATACCACGGATCAGTTGCCCGCCATTGCGCCCACTGGCGCCCCAGCCGATGCGCCGGGCCTCCAGCAGGATCACCGACAGGCCACGCTCGGCCAGCTCCAGCGCGGTGTTGACGCCGGTCAGGCCACCGCCGACCACGCACACGTCGGCGCTCAACTCGCCTTCGAGCTCGGGGTAGGGGGCCGTGGCACGGGCCGTGGCGGCGTAGTAGGAGGCGGTGTGTTCGGTTTGATGAGGCATCGGAAACACTCGAATCAGCGGTTGGACTTGATCTTGCTCCAGGAGCGGGTCATGACCCGCATGATCTGCGGGCTGGGGGTGCTGGAAACGTAGAGCTTGTCCAGCACTTCCTGGGACGGATAGATCTCGGGATTTTCCACCAGCGACTTGTCCATGAACGCCTTGGCGTCAGGGTTGGCGTTGGCATAGCCGACCGTCGCACTGACCTTGGCGATCACTTTCGGGTCGAGCAGGTAGTTGATGAAGGCCAGGGCCTGGTCAGGATTGCTGGCGTCTTTCGGGATGGCCAGCAGGTCGAACCACAGGTTGCTGCCTTCCTTGGGAATGCTGTAGGCGATTTTCACGCCGTTCTTGGCTTCCACGGCGCGGTTGGCCGCCTGGAACACGTCGCCGGAGTAGCCGAAGGCCACGCACACATCACCGTTGGCCAGGTCCGAGACGTACTTGGAGGAGTGGAAGTAGGTGATGTACGGGCGCAGCTCCATCAGCCGTGCTTCGGCCTTGGCGTAGTCTTTCGGGTCTTCGCTGCGTGGGTTCATGCCCAGGTAGTTGAGCATGGCCGGGAACAGCTCGTCGGGCGAGTCCATGAAGGCCACGCCGCATTGCTTGAGTTTCTTCAGGTTTTCTGGCTCGAACAGCACGGCCCAGGAGTCGACCTTGTCGATGCCCAGCGCGGCCTTGACCTTCTCGACGTTGTAGCCGATGCCATTGGTGCCCCACAGGTACGGTACGGCGTACTGGTTGCCCGGGTCGTTCTGCTCCAGTTGCTTGAGCAGTTTCGGGTCCAGGTGCTGCCAGTTCGGCAGCTTGCTGCGGTCGAGCGGGAGGAACGCGCCGGCCTTGGCCTGGCGGGCGAGGAAGTGGTTCGAGGGCACCACCACATCGTAGCCGGTGCGCCCGGCGAGCAGCTTGCCCTCGAGGGTTTCGTTGGAGTCGAAGACGTCATACACCACCTTGATCCCGGTACTGGCCTGGAAGTCGGCCAGGGTGGTGTCGCCAATGTAGTCGGTCCAGTTGTACACGCTGACCGTGGGCTCGGCATGGGCGGCCGCGCCGAACAGCAGGGCGAAGGCTGCGGGAATCAGGGTTTGCAAGTGACGCATGTCGGCACCTCGTTGGTCTTGTTCTTCGGGTTCGATGAAGCAGAAGCAGGGCAGCGCGTTGCCTGCGGGAGCAGCCGCTCCCGCAGGCACCCTCCGTGGGGTCAGACGCTCAGCAGCAGGAACTCGCGCTCCCAGGAGCTGATCACCCGCTTGAAGTTCTCATGCTCGGCGCGCTTGACCGCAACGTAGCCCTGGACGAACTGGCGCCCCAGGTAGTCTTCCAGGACCTTGCAATCTTCCATGTGCTGCAGCGCATCCTCGATGGTGATCGGCAGGCGCAGGTTGCGGCGCTCGTAGGCGCGGCCCTGCACCGGCGCACTCGGCTCGATCTTCTCGACCATGCCCAGGTAGCCGCACAGCAGGCTCGCGGCGATCGCCAGGTAAGGGTTGGCATCGGCGCCCGGCAGACGGTTCTCGACCCGCATCGCCTCGGGGCTGGAGGTCGGGACGCGCAGGCCGGCGGTGCGGTTTTCCTCGCCCCATTCCACGTTCACCGGTGCCGAGGTATCTGGCAGGAAGCGGCGGAACGAGTTGACGTTCGGCGCGAACATCGGCAGCACCTTGGGGATGTACTTCTGCAGGCCGCCGATGTGGTGCAGGAACAGCTCGCTCATGCTGCCGTCTTCATTGGCGAACACCGGCTTGCCGGTGGCGATGTCGACCACGCTCTGGTGCAGGTGCATGGCACTGCCCGGCTCGTCGGTGATCGGCTTGGCCATGAAGGTGGCGGTGACATTGTGCTTGAGCGCCGCCTCGCGCATGGTGCGCTTGAACACGGTGATCTGGTCGGCCAGGTCCAGGGCATCGCCGTGACGGAAGTTGATCTCCATCTGTGCCGGGCCGTCTTCGTGGATCAGCGTGTCCAGGTCCAGGCACTGGATTTCGCACCAGTCGTAGACGTCCTCGAACAGCGGGTCGAATTCGTTCGCAGCATCGATGGAGAACGACTGTCGGCCACTTTCGGCGCGGCCCGAACGGCCCAGTGGCGCCTGCAGTGGCAGGTCCGGGTCTTCGCAGCGCTGGGTGAGGTAGAACTCCATCTCGGGCGCAACGATCGGCTGCCAGCCCTTGTCGGCGTAGAGTTTGAGGACTTTCTTCAGGACGTTGCGTGGCGACAGTTCGATGGGGTTGCCGTGCTTGTCGAAGGTGTCGTGGATGACGATGGCGGTCGGTTCGATCGCCCAAGGGATCTGGTACACCGCCGCAGGATCGGGGCGGCAGATCATGTCGATGTCGGCCGGATCGAGCAGGCCGTAGTAGATGTCGTCATCGACGAAGTCGCCGGTGACGGTCTGCAGCAGCACACTCTCGGGCAGGCGCATGCCACGCTCGTTGAGGAACTTGTTGGTCGGGGCGATCTTGCCGCGGGCAATGCCGGTCAGGTCACTGACCACGCATTCGACTTCGGTGATCCGGTGTTCTTTCAGCCAGGCGGACAGCTGATCGAAGGGGGCGTTCATACAGACCTCTTGGTTGGGTTTTGGTGGTGGGTACGCAGGCCGTGCGCCGTGTGCTGGTATTGCACGCCGTTGCACGAAGCCACTTCCCACAGGTCACGCTGAGGACTATCTTGGGCGCAGCCCCCCGGGGCTATCTATCCGTTTTCTCCGTCAATCAATGCACCAAAAGAGTGCATATAGGACGCCGCGTGAATACGCAAAACGCCTTGCAGGTCCAGGCCTTCAACACCACCGATGTCACCGAGCAGGTTCGCGCCACGCCCGGTTGGCAGCAGCAATACCGGCAGATGTCGCCCGGGCATTTCAGCGGTCAGTTGCGCTGCCTGGGGCTCGATGGCGTCGAGGTGTACGAAGAGCGCCTGAACACTCGCGTCGAACAGTTCTTCCGCGCGCCGAGCGGTTCGTTGACCTTCTGTTTCGACCAGGTCGAGAACAGCCTGTACCTGCTCAACGAGCAAAGCCGCAACATCTGGATCACCCCGGAGAACTACCAGGAAGTGGCGGTGGTGTTCGACCAACCGTTCCTGCAGCGCCACGGCCTGGATCTGGAGCGTCTGCAGGGGCTGTTCATGGTTCCGCTGGGCAGCGGCCAGAATGCCCTGTTCGGCAGTTGGCTGAGCGCGACCCTGACACGCCTGACGCAGGCTGACTGCCCGCTTGAAGGGCAAGCCTTGGCCGAGCAACTGCTCGATGACTGCCTGTTCATCCTCGACAACGCCTGCCAGCGCCTGCAGGGCCAGGCATTGGGCAAGCGCGGTGAAGAGCGGGCGATCATGCAGCGGGTCAGCGAATGGGCAGCGGACTGCCCGGAAGAAACGCTCAATCTCATGGAGCTGGCGCAGGTGGCCGGGGTGTCGTTGCGTCAATTGCAGGAGGCCTTCAAGGCCTTTACCGGCATGCCCCCGGCGCATTGGCTGCGTCTGCGCCGACTCAACGGTGCGCGCCGCGACCTGCTGCGCGGCGCCAGCGACGTGACGGTAGCGGAAGTGGCGATGCGTTGGTCATTCTGGCACCTGGGGCGGTTTTCCGAGAGCTATCGCCAGTTGTTCCGCGAGTTGCCGAGCGAGACGCTCAAGCGCGGGCGCTGAAGGGGCATCTGCGAGAGGTTGGCTGTCAGATAAAGACCAGCTCAAAAGGCTGCAGCAGGCATTCCAGCAGCTGTTGCGGCACCACGGGCGGCGTGTCCGCATCCGCCTCCATCTGACTGACATGGGCAGCAATGGCCTGGCGCTTGCGCGCGAGGCTGGCTTCGTCGAGCTGGATACGACGCGCGCGTTGCCAAGGTAGCCGAGGATCGTCCGGCGTCGACCAGCGCCACGCCCATATCGGCGCTTCGGCAAGCGTTGCACCACGCGCCTGGGCGGCCTGTGCGCAGGCACGGCCCACCGCGTCATGGTCGCAATGACCGTCGTGACGCCAGGGGCACATCAGCAGGTCGCCGGGTTGCAGCAACTGGCTCAAGTGATTGACCAGGAAGGCCTCATCGCGAGGCAGGGCACCGTCCTTGAGGTTCAGCCGTCGCCAATCCAGATCCGCGACCCGCAGATCGAGCTGCTGCAAGGCATGGCGGCTTTCCAGCGGACGCTGGTGACGCAGGCGCCGTTCGCTCCATTGAGCCGAGCCTGGGTGGCTGCCTTCGCCGTCGGTGGCAGAGATGAGCACGAGGTCCTGCTCGCGGCCATGGAAGTGACTCAATAATCCGCCCGCCATGAGCACCTCGTCATCCGGATGCGGCGCTACCAACACCAGGCGCCGGCCCGGCGGGCACAGTTGTTCGGGGGTGATCCAGGCGGCCCGGGCCAGGTGCGCGGATTTCTGCCATTCGCTCCAAGGGGTTCCCGCGTCAGCCTGGATCATGTGCTCGTTCATCGTTGCCAAGCTCCTGCTGTCAGTCGAACTCAAACCAATCAAGGCGCGGGTATTCTGCGGCGGCTTGGTCATGGCGGGTTTCGGCGAGATTTCCGGGTCTCAGAATGATTGAGGGAGCGGGTGAGGGGAGAGTTCAAAAAAGCTGGCGCCACACGATCTGAATGTTAGGCGGGTTTGACGTGGGCGCGGGCTGCAGTGATGGCACCTCGTGGCCAAACCTTTACGCTCAGCGTAACGAATAACCACCGTGCTTGATTGATGCCCCCCACCCCGCAGGCCTAAGGTCACCCCACGACAGCGAACCCGTGGAGTCACCAATGACCACAACGAAGAATCCACCGCCGCAATGGTCGAGAAGGCGCGCCGAAAAGCAGCGCCGTCTCGAGCGGGTGCGTCACCTCGCCGATGGCGTGGTGCTGCCCACCGAGCGGATCGTCGAGGCCCTCGAACTGCTGATCGCCCCGGGTGATCGAGTGGTGCTCGAAGGCAACAACCAGAAGCAGGCGGACTTTCTTTCGCGCTCGCTGGCCAAGGCCGACCCTGGCCGCCTCCACGACCTGCACCTGATCATGCCCAGCGTCAGCCGCGCCGAGCACTTGGACCTGTTCGAACGCGGCATCGCCCGCAAGCTCGATTTCTCCTTCGCCGGCCCCCAGAGCCAGCGCATCGGCCAGTTGCTCGAAGACGGTCTGCTCGAAGTCGGTGCCATCCACACCTACATCGAACTCTATTCGCGCCTGCTGGTGGACCTGATCCCCAATGTCACGCTGGTCGCAGGCTTCACTGCCGACCGCGATGGCAACCTCTACACCGGCCCCAGCACCGAGGACACCCCGGCGCTGGTCGAGCCCACGGCGTTCAGCGACGGCATCGTCATCGCCCAGGTCAACCAGTTGGTGGAGCATGTCGACGACCTGCCCAGGGTGGACATCCCAGCCTCTTGGATCGACTTCGTGGTGGTCGCCGACCAGCCGTTCTACATCGAGCCGCTGTTCACCCGCGACCCGCGTCATATCAAGCCGGTGCATGTGCTCATGGCGATGATGGCGATCCGCGGCATCTATGAAAAACACCAGGTGCAGTCGCTCAACCACGGCATCGGCTTCAATACCGCCGCCATCGAGCTGATCCTGCCGACCTACGGCGAGTCGCTGGGGCTGAAGGGCAAGATCTGCCGCAACTGGACCCTCAACCCTCATCCAACGCTGATCCCGGCCATCGAGACCGGCTGGGTCCAGAGCGTGCACTGCTTCGGCACTGAGCTGGGCATGGAAGACTACATCGCCCAGCGTCCGGATGTGTTCTTCACCGGGCGCGACGGTTCGATGCGCTCCAACCGGCTGATGTGCCAGCTGGCGGGGCAGTACGCGGTGGACCTGTTCATCGGCGCCACCTTGCAGGTCGATGGCGACGGCCATTCCTCGACGGTCACCCGTGGCCGCCTGGCTGGCTTTGGCGGCGCACCCAACATGGGCCACGACCCACGCGGGCGGCGCCACGCGACTCCGGCCTGGCTGGACATGACCGTGCCCGAAACCCTGCTCGAGCGCGGGCGCAAGCTGGTGGTGCAGATGGTCGAGACCTACCAGGAGGGCGGCAAACCCACCTTCGTCGAAACCCTGGATGCGGTCGAGGTGGCGAAGAAGGCCGGCATGCCGTTGGCGCCGGTGATGATCTACGGCGATGACGTGACCCACCTGCTCACCGAAGAGGGCATCGCCTACCTGTACAAGGCGCGCACCCTGCAGGAGCGCCAGCAGATGATCGCGGCGGTGGCCGGGGTTACCGCCATTGGCCTGCGCCATGACCCCAAGGATACCGAGCGCCTGCGCCGCGAAGGTTTGGTGGCCTTGCCCGAAGACCTGGGCATCCGCCGCACCGACGCCAGCCGTGAGTTGCTCGCCGCACGCAGCATCGCCGACCTCGTGGAATGGTCCGGTGGCCTGTACAACCCGCCCGCACGCTTCAGGAGCTGGTGATGAAAGCACTTTGCATACAGCCCCTGGCCTTGCCGGATCAGTTGGCCGACCTGGCCGTCGAAGCCTTGATCGACGAGGCCGACCTCTCGCCCAAGCCTGGGCTGGTGGACCGCCGTGGCAGTGGCGCCCATGGCGACATGAACCTGGCCTTGATGCACGCCTCGGCGCTGTCGCTGTGGCCGTGCTTGCGACAGATGGCCGAGGCCGCGCAACGCCATGGCGAGATCGCGGCGCCGCTGCGCGCAGAGCTTGGACGCCTTGGGCGTGAAGGTGAGGCAGCGATGCTTGCCACCACGGCCGGGGTCAATACCCACCGGGGTGCGATCTGGGCGCTGGGGCTGCTGGTTGCGGCGCGGGCGCTGAGCCCGGTGAGCAGCGATCCACATACCCTTGCCGCACGTGCCGGGCGCCTTGCGCTGATCGCCGATCCGGCCGCTCCTGTACAGGACAGCCACGGCATTCAGGTGCGCCGCCGCTATGGTGCGGGTGGCGCCCGCGAGCAGGCCCAGCAAGGCTTTCCGGCGATCACCGGTCACGGCCTGCCGCAACTTCGGCGTAGCCGCGCCGCGGGCGCCAGCGAGACCCATGCGCGCCTGGATGCACTGCTGGCGATCATGGCTTCGCTGAGCGACACCTGCGTGCTCTGGCGCGCCGGCGAGCAAGGTCTGGATGCCCTGCAGCAAGGAGCCCGCGCGGTGCTCGACGCAGGCGGCAGCGCCAGCTTGGCGGGTCGCCGTCAACTGCGCGCCCTGGAGGCTCGCCTGCTGCAACTCAATGCCTCTCCAGGCGGTGCCGCTGATCTGCTGGCCGCCTGCCTGTTCCTCGACAAAGCCGGGAGCCTGTGACATGGAAACCCTGAACTTTCAATTCCCCGCCGCGCAACCGGGCCGTGGCCGCGCCCTGGTCGGCTGCGTCAGCTCCGGCGACCTGGAGGTGCTGATCGAGCCTGGCCAGGCCGGCAGCCTCGATATCCAGGTGGTGACCTCGGTCAACGGCAGCCAGGCCCGCTGGAGCCAGCTGTTCCAGCGCCTGTTCGACGGCCGCGACTTGCCCGCGCTGAAGATCGACATCCATGATTTCGGCGCCACCCCCGGCGTGGTGCGCCTGCGCCTGGAACAAGGCTTCGAGGAGATCGGCCATGACTGATAGCGAACGCCTGCTGCACAGCCGCAGTTTCGTCGAGCTGGGCGCTCGACAGCGTGCCCGGGCCCTGCTCGACACGGGCAGTTTCCGCGAGCTGCTCGGCCCCTTCGATCGCCTGATGTCGCCCTGGCTGCCACGCCAGGGCATCGTGCCGCAGGCCGATGACGGCGTGGTCATCGCCAAGGGCAAGCTCGCCGGGCGTCCCGCCGTGGTCGCGGCCATCGAAGGCGGGTTCCAGGGCGGCAGCATGGGCGAGGTGGGAGGCGCCAAGATCGCCGGCGCCTTGGAGCTGGCCGTCGAAGACAACCGTAACGGCATCCCCACCTGCGCCGTGCTGCTGCTGGAGACCGGTGGCGTGCGTCTGCAGGAGGCCAACCTGGGCCTGGCGGCGATTGCCGAGATCCAGGCCGCGATCGTCGAACTGCGCGCCCACCAACCGGTCGTTGGCGTGATCGCGGGTTCAGTCGGCTGCTTCGGCGGCATGTCCATTGCTGCCGGGCTGTGCAGTCACCTGCTGGTGACCCGCGAAGCACGCCTGGGCCTCAATGGCCCACAGGTGATCGAGCAGGAAGCGGGGATTGGTGAATACGATTCGCGTGACCGGCCTTTCATCTGGAGCCTCACCGGTGGCGAGCAGCGTCACGCCAGCGGCTTGGTGGACGCCTACGTCGCCGATGACGTCGAGGCGATCCGCAGCCAGTTGCTGGCGTTGCTGGCCGCACCCTCTGCGCAGCGTGCCAGCCGCCATCAATGGTTTCTCGAGCGCCTGGCGCAACTGGGCGACGACTGCCCGCAACTCGATGCCGCCGCCGTGCGTGCCCTGTATCAAGGAGATGCCTGATGAACCGTGCCCAGAACTGGTTGCAGGGCCTTGCCAGCGGCGAGCCGCTGCCAGGTTTTCCCGCCTCGGTGCAGGTGGTCGATGGCGAACTGGACAATCGCCTGGCGCGCTTTATCGCCGTGGTGCCCGATGTGCACAATCCCTTTGCCCGGGCCCGGGCCGGCGAAGTCGGCCTGCTGGAAGGCTGGGGCGTTGCCAAGGCGGTCGCCGAGGCGGTGGACGCCGGCCGCGACGGTGAGAAACGCGTGCTGGTTGCGCTGATCGATGTGCCTAGCCAGGCCTACGGGCGGCGTGAGGAAGCGCTGGGCATTCACCAGGCCCTGGCCGGTGCGGTGGAGGCCTACGCCCAGGCGCGTCTGGCCGGGCATCCGGTGATCGGGCTGCTGGTGGGCAAGGCGATGTCCGGGGCGTTTCTTGCCCACGGCTACCAGGCGCAACGCCTGATCGCGCTGGATGACAGTGGCGTCATGGTGCATGCCATGGGCAAGGCGGCGGCGGCGCGCATCACCCTGCGCAGCGTCGAGGACCTGGAAGCCTTGGCCGCCGAAGTGCCGCCGATGGCCTACGACCTGGGTAGCTACGCCTCATTGGGGTTGCTGCACACGCGTCTTGCCGTAGATAACGCGCAGGCGCCGACCGCCCAGGACCTGGCACAGGTGCGCGCCAGCCTGATCGATGCCGTGCGCGACATTGGCGACACCACTGACCTGCGTAGCCGCCTGGACGGCGAGCATCGCAGCGCCTCGCGCGAGGTGCGTCAGCGCCTGCGCAGCCAATGGCAGGAGGCCTGAGATGTACGCCCCGCGCCCACACGACCTGCTCTGGGGCATGACCCCGGCCATGCTGCCTGCCGATGCGCCTGCCTGGGCGCGTTCGGTATTGGCGGCCGGCGAGCCGGTGGTTGTGCGCCGGGCCCTCTTGGCGCCGGGCGGGGTGGCGGTCGGGCTGCGCGGGCGAGGGCGCGAGCAGCGTTTTGCCTGGCAGATGCGCGTGGCGGACATCGAGCACCGGGTCAGCCCCGAAGCACTGCGCGGGGAGGGCGAGTTGTCGTCGCCAGCCTTGCGTGCGCTATCGCAGGTCAGCGCTTGGTTGAACGATCGCGAGTGGCTGTGGGGACCTACCGGCAGCACGGGTTTCCAGCTCGCGACGGGGATCGAGGTGCTGCACGCTGGCAGTGACCTTGATCTGCTGTTGCGTGCCCCTGTATCGATACCCCGTAATCAGGCCGCTCGACTGCTGGAACAGATGGATGGCGCGGCCTGTCGCGTCGATGCGCAACTGGAAACGCCTCTGGGGGCGGTTGCCTTGCGTGAATGGGCCAGCGGGGCGCGTCGGGTGCTGCTCAAGTCGGCGGCTGGCGTGCGTCTGGTGAGTGATCCGTGGCAGCTGCAGGAGGATGCGGCATGAGCAGCCTGTTCGCGTTCCCGGGGCAGGGCGCCCAGCAGGTGGGGATGCTTCATCGCCTGCCAGAGGGTAGTTCGGGCCTGCTCGAAACGGCCAGCGAGGCACTGGGCGAGCAGGTGCTGATGCTCGACAGCGCCGAGGCCTTGCGCCATACCCGTGCCGTGCAGTTGTGCCTGCTGTTGACCGGCGTGGCCTGGGCGCGCTGGCTGATGCAACGCAGTCCGGCGCCGGGGTATGTGGCCGGGCTGTCGATCGGTGCCTACGCCGCGGCAGTCAGCGCCGAGGCGTTGGCGTTGGAGGACGCCGTGCGCCTGGTATCGCTGCGTGGCGAGCTGATGCAGGAGGCTTATCCGACAGGCTATGGCATGACCGCATTGAGCGGCCTCGACCTGCCCAGTGTCGAGGGTTTGCTGGAAGCGGTTGGAGGTGAGGTCTACCTCGCCAACCTCAACAGCGACAACCAGATCGTCATCGCCGGCAGCGACGCCGCGATGGCGGCAGTCGCCACGCGTGCGCGCAGCCTGGGGCAGGGCGTGGCTCGGCGCCTGGCCGTCAGCGTGCCGTCCCATTGCCCTTTGCTGGCGGCCCCGGCGGCCACCCTGGCCGCAGCGTTCGCCGAGGTCGAGTTGCGCCGCCCACGCATCGCCTACCTCAGCGCCAGCACGGCACGACCTATTTTCGATCCGGCACGCCTGCGCGAGGACCTTGCCGGCAACATGGCCCGGATCGTCGACTGGCGCGCGACCCTGCGCAGCGCCTGGGAGCGCGGTGTGCGCCTGCACCTTGAGCTGCCGCCGGGCAGTGTACTCACTGGCCTGGCGAGGCGAGTCTTTGAACCTGGAAAAGTGCTGAGCGTGGAATCCACGCGTGCGGACAGCATCGATGCACTGTTGCGTCAGGAGGTGGCCGACAACCGATGACCGCGCTGTAGCTCGAAGGACAACAACAAACAACTTCGATACAACCTGAGGAAAACAACAATGATCATCTATGGTGTAGCTCTGCTGGCGGTGTGCACGCTGGCCGGCGTCATCGTCGGCGACTTCCTGGGCGTGCTGTTGGGCGTCAAATCCAATGTGGGCGGGGTCGGCATCGCCATGATCCTGCTGATCTGTGCGCGGCTGTACATGCAACGCAAGGGTGGCATGAGCAAGGAATGCGAATTCGGGGTCGGTTTCTGGGGCGCGATGTACATCCCGGTGGTGGTGGCCATGGCGGCCCAGCAGAATGTGGTCACTGCCCTGCATGGCGGGCCCGTGGCCGTGGTGGCCGCTGTCGGCGCGGTGCTGGTGTGCGGCGCGACCATTGCGCTGATCAGTCGCAGCCATCGCGGCGAGCCGCTGCCGGCGCTCGACGCGGCGCCGCCAGCCTCGGCGCAGCCTGCACCTGCGGGAGGTCGCTGATATGTGGCCGCTCATTGAGAAAGCCCTGGAACACAACGACCTGATCACCGCGTTCGCCGTCGTCGGCGCGGTGATGTGGGTATCGGTGATGCTCTCCAAATACCTGACCTTCGGCCGCGTGCACGGCTCTGCCATCGCCATCGTCATCGGCCTGGTGCTGGCCTGGATCGGCGGCAACCTGACCGGCGGCCAGAAAGGCCTGGCGGACGTCACGCTGTTTTCCGGGATCGGGTTGATGGGCGGGGCGATGCTGCGCGATTTCGCCATTGTCGCCACCGCCTTCGAAGTGCAGGCCACCGAAGCGCGCAAGGCCGGGGTGATTGGTGCGGTGGCACTGTTGCTGGGCACTGTGCTGCCCTTCATCGTCGGTGCCGCGGTGGCCTGGGCGTTTGGGTATCGCGATGCGGTCAGCATCACCACCATTGGCGCGGGCGCGGTGACCTACATCGTCGGGCCGGTGACCGGGGCGGCGCTGGGGGCAAGCTCCGACGTGATGGCCTTGTCGATTGCGACCGGCCTGATCAAGGCGATCCTGGTGATGGTGTTCACGCCGGTGTCGGCACGCCTGCTGGCCTTGGACAACCCGCGCTCGGCGATGGTGTTCGGCGGCCTGGCCGGGACCGTTTCCGGGGTGACGGCCGGATTGGCGGCAACGGACCGGCGATTGGTGCCCTACGGTGCGCTGACCGCCACTTTCCATACCGGGCTGGGGTGCCTGATGGGGCCGTCGATCCTGTACTTCTGTGTACGCGGCCTGGTGGGATAAGGGTCGGCCTGGGCTCTCAACCTTCGCGACTGTACATCCGGCACTCGGCCAATAGCGCCAGCAGGTTCGGCTCGCGCTCGCGCGCCTTGAGAAACACTGCACCGATATGCTGCTGCAACCGGTAGCGCGGTTGCAGCGCGATCAAGCGCACACGGTTCTCGTACACCGCGGCGATACGGCCCGGCAGCAGGGCATAACCGACCCCTGAGCTGACCATGCTCAGCAGGGTGAAGATATCGTTCACCTGCATCGCCACCTTCGGTTCGAAGCCGGCCTGCTCGAAGACTCGTGCGCCATCGCGGTGGGTGGCGAAACCCTGTGTGAGGGTGATGAAGGTGGAGTCGGCCAGGTCCGCCAGGTCGACTTCGGCCTGCTCGGCGAACGGCGAGTCGGTCGGCACGGCCAGGAAGATATCGTCGGAAAACAGCGCCAGGTGTTCACAGGCCGGATCGTTGATGCTGTCGTCGAGCGAGACCAGGATGGCGTCCAGTTCATGGTTCTTGAGACGGTGCAGCAAGTCGACGTTCGAGCCAAGGGTGAGGTCGATGTTCAGCTCGCTGCGGCGCAGCTTCAGGCCCATGACCAGCTTGGGCACGGTCTTGACCGTGAGCGAATACAGCGCCCCCAGGCGAAAGCGTTCGGCATAGAAACCTGCGGCCTCGCGGGTCTGGCGCACCATCTGCTCGGCGTCCTGCAGCAGTTGCCGGGCCTTTTTCTCCAGCACATAGGCGCTTTCCAGCGGGATCAGCTGGCGGCCTTCGTGCTTGAACAGCGGGCAGCGCAGGGCGTTTTCCAGCGAGTGGATCGCCCGGTGCACGCTGACCGCGCTGGTCGACAGCTCGCTGGCGGCGCGGCCCAGGTTGCCACTGCGCATGAAGGCGAGAAAGGTCTCGAGCTTCTTCAAGGTCAGTTCTTCGTCGATCAGCATGCACAGGCGCTCGCGGGCGGTCGGAGTGTCGATAATGCCACAGCACGGCGCGACCCCGTCAGCCCTGCGCAGGGGCGCAACGCTGACGGTTTCTGCCGGCCGGGGTGTTTCAGGGGAACTTTGCCTGGCCGGACGATTCCACCGAATGCCGGGCCCAATGCAGCGGCAGCCCGACTGAACCATCGTCCTGGATGGACGACCCCTGGAGGTACGCATGGCCCGACACATCATTCATTTCACTGGCCCGATCAATTCCTCGACCTGTGGCAACCTGATCAACACCTGCTCACGTGCCGTGCAGCAGGGCGCCGAGGTGTTGCAGATCAACATCGCCACCATGGGCGGCGAATGCAGCTATGGCTTCACGCTGTACAACTTCCTGCTTGGCCAGCCGGTGCCCGTGCATACCCATAACCTCGGCACGGTCGAGTCGATGGGCAATATCCTGTTTCTTGCAGGCAGCCATCGTACGGCCTGCCAGTACAGCAAGTTCCTCTTCCACCCGTTCCATTGGACCTTGCACGGCTCGGTGGACCACGCGCGCATGGCCGAGTACGCCATGAGCCTGGACTACGACTTGCGTCTGTATGCCGAGATCGTCGCCGAACGTACGCAAGGCTCGGCCGAGGACCTGGATGTGATGCGTTACCTGATGGCTTATCCACGCATCCTAGGGCCACGGGAGGCCCTGGCCAGCGGAATGATCCATGCCATCGATGACCTGCCGCTCGCTGCGGATATGGTGCAGTGGAGTGTGCACGCCTGAAGCCCCGTGTTGTACGGCGGCCCACAGGTTCGCGCACAAGCGTTCGATGGCCCTGCCTTTTAGCGCCGCCGGTCAGTTCCCCTGCAACGCGATGGAGCAGATCGTCACACGCCCGTTCGGAACTCTTGTAAGGCGCGCATTCGCGCCTTGCGCCACAGATCGCCAAAGGAGAAACGACATGGCACACGATCAGGACCGCCCAAGCCAGCGCGGTGGCACCAAGGAAACCAATCCTGGCAATTTCGCCAACGACCGCGAGCGGGCCTCCCGCGCTGGCCAGAAGGGTGGCCAGAATTCCGGGGGCAACTTCGCCAATGATCGAGCACGCGCTTCCGAAGCCGGGCGCCGGGGTGGCCAGAACAGCCACGGCAGTGGCCGCAACCCATGATTGCGCTGCTACTCAGCCGCTGACGAAGCAGCCTTGGCGCTGTTTTCGAGTGAGCTCGACAATCTTTTGAATCTTCACGGAAAACTCTGATCAATCAAAAGTCATCCATGGAGAAGAGGAGGCCCGTGATGCCAGCTCCACAGTTGTACATCATCGAATACACGCTGCACGCCGAGGCGCGCAGTTTCATCATTCGATCGGAGCGAATGGACAATGCCGAGGCATGGCATTGGGCCAGTTGTGATGCAGGGGTCGGGATCATTCCGAAGTTCGGACGGGAGAAGATCAGAAAGGTAAGCCGCCCGATGGCCGAGCGTTATGGCGTTACCGGGGTGAGCTGGCGCTTGTCGGGTGGCAAGGCCCCACGTCCTCAAGGCGCGCCAGGCACCGTGGTGACTGGTTGAACCCGCTGCGAAAAAGCCCCCACCTGCAGACGCGGGCATGCCCGCGCCTGCAGAGGCTCTGATGTTACGCCCGGCGTAGCGCAGGGTAGTCCGTATAGCCTTCGGCACCGTTGGCGTAATCGAACTGCGCGCGGTGCTCGTTCAAAGGCGCTTGTTGCTGAAGGCGCTCCACAAGGTCCGGGTTGGCGATATAGCTACGCCCGAACGCGACGGCATCGATCAGCCCCCGTGCAATCAGCGCCTCGGCTTTTTCCGGGGTGTAGCCGCCAGCCGCGACGATCACCCCTGGATACACCGCACGGATGGCTTCGCGGAATTCGTCACGCAGCGGTTTGCCGCCTGCCCAATCCGGCTCTGACAGGTGCAGATAAGCCAGGTTGCGCTTGGCCAGTTCGCCGATCAGGTACAACGCCGCGGCTTCCTGGTCTTCACCGTTGTCGACCCCATTGAACGGCCCCAGCGGGAAGATGCGGATCGCCACGCGATCGGCGCTCCAGGCGGCGATGGCGGCGTCTACCGCTTCCAGCACGATCCGCGCGCGATTCTCGACGCTGCCGCCATAGCGGTCCTCACGTACGTTAGCGCTGGGCGAGAGGAACTGGTGCAGCAGGTAACCGTGGGCGGCGTGCAGTTCGATCAGGTCGAAGCCTGCGCGCTGCGCATTGCGCGCGGCCTGGCCGAAGTCAGCGACGATGTCGGCGATTTCGGCTTCGCTCAAGGCCCGTGGTGCAGAGGTCTCGACGCGAATCACATTGCCCTGTGCGTCGCGCAGCGAGGTGCGAGCATCGGCAGGCAATGCCGAGGGCGCGACTGGCGCGGCCTGGCCGGGCTGTAGCGAGGTGTGGGAAATGCGTCCGGTGTGCCAGACCTGCACCGCGCTGTGGCCACCTGCTGCGTGGATGCCTTCGTTGACCAGGCGCCATCCGGCGATCTGCGCGTCGGTGTGGATACCTGGCGATCCCGAATAGCCTTTGGCCTGGAAGGAAATCTGCGTCGCTTCGCTGATGATCAGCCCGGCACTGGCACGCTGGCTGTAATACTCGGCCATCAGCGGCGTGGGCACATCGCCCGGCTCCAGGCTGCGCAGGCGTGTCAGGGGCGCCATGAAGACGCGGTTTGGCAGGGTAAGGGCGCCGACATGAACGGGGCGGAACAGGTGCTCGAGTGTCATTGAAGCCTCTGGGTGCGGTAAAGACGATGAGCAGCACCATACCGATCCCATTGGGGAAAGGGGGGACCGGTATCCCCGCTTGTCGCTCCCCAATGTCGCGTGGCAGAGCGTAAACATTGGCGCCCACCAGAGCGGCTCTCTGCCCCTTCTCGATGCCTTTGAGCTAGCAGAATTGCCAGTTTCGCACCCGTTGTGAGGTCCCTAGAATGTTCTCCAGTCAGCGAAATGACACCCAGTGGGAAACTCAGAGGCTCACCAAGATGACATCTGATCAAGCAGCGCGTCGATCCGCCGCACTCAAGTTTACGGTTACGGTAAGTGATGATCTTGAGTTAAATGCCGTGAAAATTCCCGCGGCCCCCAACAATGTGCTTGACCCTTTGAATGCGGCGAATGGTGCCGACGCTTTGGTCGAGTACGACATGCAACCCGAGGACAGCATTGTGCTGTTGTACAACGGCAGGTCATATCCGGCGCAAAACGGCAATACCTCGAACAGAGTCGTTTTCCGCATTCTCAGTGACCACATCATATCCAGTATCAACAGTACCGTTAGCGTCAGTTACCAAGTGACGCGGCGGGGCAAGACCCTAGGGTCTGCCGAGCTGCAGTTGCAGGTGCTGAATCCGACTGCTGACAGGCTCCCTGTTCCGGCTATCGCAGAAGCCGTTGGCGGGAGGTTGGATGTTATCAATCTCAGAGCCGATGCAAACGTGTCTGTCGCCGCTTGGCCGCTGCAGACGCTGGGGCAATTGATCTATCTCAGGTACAGCGGAACCTACGCAAATGGCAGCCAATGGACTCAGCAAGTGTGGAACGGCAAACCACTTGACCAGCTGGGAGCTGTCAGAAGCACGATCGCCTTATCGACGCTTGGGGAATTGCTTGGCGGCAGCCGCATTACGCTGCGATTCGAAGTCTCCTTCGACCAGGGGCGCAGTCGCGTAGTGTTTCGTGAAAACGCTTATGAAATCATTCAGGGCCCCAGTGTGATCCGGGACGACTTCAGTAGTTACGCCTATAACCATGAAGTTCGGCCGGGTGGGGTACTACCCATGTTGGGAGGGAACATGTGCCGAGTGATCAGTGGCCAAAATATTATAATTCTGACAGCTCAGTCAGACTGGCCGCTTCTCAAAGGGAACTATCTGCGTATGAACCTGGCGACGGTCCGGTTCGAACTTAATGGCACTTTCAGGACTTTCCGCTGTAATTTTACGCTCGGTGTCCAGAACAGCACCACTGCGTACATCACCTACCTGAACGCGCAGGGGGCGACGATCGATACCCGGACGGTGACCCTGGGTGCAAACGGAAAGGATGAATACAGCTTCACTTCCTCGGCTCGAGATATCAAAGTGATCCAGATCCAAGATACCGCCGGATTGAACTTGGATGACTTTGAAGTCAGCGCATAAAGGGCACCCCAACGGCAGCCGCCTGCCACATTCTTCACGGAGTGCCATTGCCTGACGTTCAGCGCGCCAAGCGCCCCGGGACGAAATGCGCCACGTCGTTGAACCCCGGTGTCGAGGCATGCCCCGGTGTTACCAGCGAGTCGATGAAGGCTTCGTCCTCGGCGGTGATGTTCACCTCCAGCGCTCCGGCGTAGGTTTCCCACTGCGCCTCGGTGCGCGGGCCGACGATGGCCGAACTGACCAGCTGGTTGTTGAGCACCCAGGCGATGGCGAACTCGACGATACCCACTCCCTTGGCGTCGGTGTAGGCGTGGATCTTCTGGGCGATGGCCAGCGACTCCTGACGCCACTCCACTTCCATGATCCGCTTGTCCTGGCGCCCGGCGCGGCTGCCGGCGTCAGGGGTCGAGCCTGGCGCGTACTTGCCGCTGAGCACGCCACGGGCCAGAGGGCTGAACGGCACCACGCCCAGCCCGTGGTAGGCCGCGGCGGTCAGTTGCTCGGGCTCGGCCTGGCGGTTGACGATGTTGTACAGCGGCTGGCTCACCACAGGCTTGGGCACCCCGAGGCGCTCGGCCAGGTTGCAGATCTCGGCGATGCGCCAGCCGCGGAAGTTGGACACGCCCCAATAGCGGATCTTGCCTTGCTGCAGCAGATCACCGATGGCACGCACGGTCTCCTCCAGCGGCACCTTGTGGTCTTCGCGGTGCAGGTAGTAGATGTCCAGGTAGTCGGTGTCCATGCGCGTCAGTGTTGCCTCCAGCGCATTGAACAGGTGCTTGCGTGACAGCCCGCTGCGGTTGGGCAGGCCGTCTGCCGGACCGTAGCCGGCCTTGGAGGCGACGATCCAGTCCTGGCGATGGCGTGCCACCGCTTCGCCGACGATCTCTTCGGAGCGCCCGGCGTTGTAGACATCGGCGGTATCGATGAAGTTGATGCCCTGGTCCCAGGCGCGGTCGATGATGCGCAGCGAAGCCTCGGTATCGGTCTGCTCGCCGAACATCATGCTGCCCAGGGTCAGGGCTGAGACTTGCAGGCCGGAGCGGCCGAGAGGGCGGTAGCGCATGCTGGAGGTCCTTGCGTCGAAGAAGATGGTTGGACCGTTTTACACACAAGCACCGGGCTTTGAAAGGGCGTAGGGTGGCGTTCGCCGCTATTTACCGTTGTCAGGCGAAGGGAATTTCTGGCCGAGCGCAATCCTTGTGCTACTACTTGATATCGACACGCGCGATTGCAGATGGACGGTCGCAGAGGCAGGGAGTTTCGCCAGCGCTGATGTCTTGCCAGCCCCCGCTACAGCCGTCTTCCTGCTGCACGTGAATGAATCCGAGCTGTTTCATCACCACAAGGAAGGCTACACATGACCGAAGTCACCCTGATCGAAACCGTGAGCGCCGATTCCCTGACCAAGCTGCTGCAGGACGCCGGCTGCCGGGTCAATCGTAGCGAGCAGAATGCCGTTGTGCAGCTGCTCAGCGCCAGCCAGGGCGTGGGTTACGCAGTACGGTTCGGTAATCGAGCCAATGGCCAGGAGGGCGAGTTCCTCGACTTTACCTTCAGTTGCGCGCTGCGCATCCAGGGCGAGCTGCCGGCCGGGCTGGCCGAGCGCTGGAACGCCAGCCGTCGTTTCGCCCGGCTGTCGGTGCAGGGCGAGTTCCTGGTGATGGAAAAAGACGTGGTGGTTGCCGATGGCGTCAGCGAGAAGCATCTGCTGGGCAGCCTGGTGCTGTGGGATCGCCTGCTGCAGGAGTTCATCGTCTACCTGCGCGACTATAGCCGCAATGTCGCCGACCAGACCGAACAGGCGACCAGCGCGGCGACTGCTTCGTGACCTCCCGCACCTTCTGGGCCGGCGCGGGTGCGCTGGCCGTCATTGCGGTGGCTGTCGCCCTGGTACTGCGTCCGGGGGAGGAGCCGGTGGCCGCAGCGCACCCGGCTGCGACCCAGGTCAAAGGGCCTGTGTTGGCCAGCCTGGGCGAGCAGAAGGTCGGCAGCGACGAACTGAAGACCTTGCTTGCGCAGTTGCCGGAGCCGACTCGCGAGCACCTGCGTGGCGATAGACCGGCACTGGAGGCGTGGATCCGCGCACGTCTGGCAGAAAAGGCGTTGTATCGCCAAGCCGAAGCCAAGGGCTGGCCACAGCGTCCGGACGTCGAGGCGCAGACTCGCGCCCTGAGCGAGCAGATCGTCTTGCGCGACTACCTCGCGTCGGTCACGCGAGTGCCTGACGACTACCCGAGCCAGGCCGAGCTCGAGCAGGCTTACCAAGCCAACAAGGACGAACTGCGCCTGCCGGTACGCTATCGCTTGAGCCAGATCTTCCTGCGGGTCGAAAAGCCCAAGGACGATGAGGCAGTGGTCAAGCAGGCCCAGGCCCTGGCCAAGCAGGCACGCGATGGCGATTTCGCCACGCTCGCCCGCGAGCACTCCCAGGACACCGGCACTGCTGCCCAGGGCGGCGACACCGGGCTGCAGGCGCTCGACCAGTTGCTACCTGAAGTGCGCGAGGTGGTGACTCGGCTCAAGGTCGATGGTGTAAGTGAACCGGTGCGCAGTGCCGCAGGCCTGCACATCATCAAGTTGGTCGAACAGCAACCGGCGCGGGCGGCAACCCTGGAGGAGGTGACACCGCAACTGACCCAACTGCTCAGGGCACAACGTCAGGAGCAACTGGTGCGCAATTACGTCAACGGCATGTTCGATTCGGCGACCTTGAGTATCGACGGGGCGGCATTGAATCAGGTGCTGGAGGCCAGTCGCTGATGCTGCTGGAGTGAGTGTGCCGAACCTGCATTCGGTACGCTCGCTCAACCCGCCTTGCGCAGGGTCAGGTTGATCCGCCGTTCCCCCATTCGCTCATGCTTGCCCGGTTTGATCGGCAGCACGCCATGAAAGCGCAAGCGATCCTCGCCACCCCATACCATGACATCGCCATGACTGAGCGGCACATGCCGCGGTCGGTCGCTGCGCTGCATGCCGCCGAGCAGAAAGACCGCGGGCAGCCCCAGCGAAATCGACACGATCGGCTGGCTGAAATCCTGCTCGTTGCGATCCTGGTGCAAGCTCAGGCGTGTACCGGGCAGGTAGTGGTTGACCAGGCAGGCATCCGGCACGAACCCTTCGAAGCCAGCTTGGGAAGCGGCTCGCGCAGCCAGCGTCAACAGCACCTCGGGCAGCGCCGGCCAGGGCTTGCCGCTCAGCGGATCCAGCGGGCTGTAGCGGTAGCCACGCGCGTCGCTGACCCAGCCCAGGCTGCCGCAATTGCTCAGCGCGACGGCCATGTGCAGCCCTCCGGGGGTTTGCATGTGTCGGAACGGCGCCGCGCGCAACACCGGGCGCAGGGCATCGAGCAGGGCTTCGACCTCGGGCAGGGCAAAGCCTGGCAACAGCATGACCTGGCTGGCCAGAGATTGCGGTTGAGAACCGAAAAGGTCGAGGTCGGACTGGATCATGGGGAGCACTGGCGTGGGTAAGCCTGGATTGTATCGCTGTTGGCTCGGCCAGCCCATGCCGAATGATCGGTGGGCTACGACATCCCGGGATCGAAAAAGGAACCGCGGCGCCCGGGAGCGGGGCGCCACGGTCCAAGGGGGGAGCGGTTATTGCTGAGTCACGGTCGCACTGTTGGCGTTGCCGATCTGGTTGATGGTGGCGTTCATGTTGGCCCCGCTCTGGTCGACGAACGCCTGGTTGCCGTTGCCACCCTGGGTCACATACGCGACGTTGACGCCGTCGGTCTGCTTGATGCTCGCCTGGTTGCCGCTGCCATACAGCTGGTAGGTGTAGCTCTGGTTGCCGCCGCCCGATTGCTCGAGGGTGATGCTGCCGCCATTGCCCGCGGCCAGGCCCTCGGCATAGTTGGCGGTGCCGCGTTGGTCGGCGATCAGCAGGTTGTCGCTGCCGTTCTGTTCGAAATACAGCTCGTTGTTGCTGTCGGCCTGGTGGGTCTGCATCTGGTTGCGGTTGCCGTTCTGGTTCAGGCGCGCCAGCTGGTTGGCACCTTCCTGCGTGAAGTTGACGGTGTTCATCACCCCTTGCTGGTTGATCTCGGCGCGCTGGCTGCTACCGAACTGCCCGCCGGACTTCTCGCCCTTCCAGTTGCTGGCCATGATCTTGTTGCCGACGCCATTGGTCTGGATGCTCAGGTTGTGGTTGTCGCCGGTCTGGTAGGTGAAGTGCAGGTTGGCATTGCCGGTCTGGCTGATACTGGTCACCGACTGGGTGGTTTCGAACTGATCGGACCAACTGGCGTTGCCCCGACCGCTCTGGCTCAACATGGCGAGGTTATCCTGGCCGAAGCTCTGGTCGATGTAGCCTTCGTTGAGCTGGCCGTTCTGCAGCACGCTGGCCTGGCTGTGGGCCTGGTTGTCTTGCCAGACTTCCACCGAGTGGCCGGTGCCGGTCTGGCTGATGCCGATGGTGCCGCCCTGGCCGTCGCGTTGGTCGCCGTACGCCCAGTTCTGCTTGCCCTCCTGGTAGATGGCAATGTTGCCGTTCTCATGGGTCATGTGTTCGGCGGCGGCCTGGTTGTCGCTGCCGCCCTGCATGATCAGGCTCTGGTTGTTGGTGCCGCCGAACAGTTGCTCGACGGTGGCTTCGTTGCGTTCGCCCCACTGCATCGTGGTGGCCTGACTGCCGAGCTGGGTGTCCTGCCAGATGATCGAGCGGTTGCCCGTCCCCTGTTGGGTCTGTAGCGCCTGGTTGTTCTCGCCGACCGACTGGCTGGCGAAACTGTCGTTGAGGCTGCCGCCGGACTGCTGGGTGATCTGGCTGCCGTTCTCGAACAACTGCTCGGCGTAGCCTGCGTTGAACGAGCCGGTGGCGCTTTGCTGGACATGGCTGGTGCTGGTGTCCTGGATCGCCAGGTGGTTGTGGTCGTGCCCGGCCTGGTTCTGCGTCACCGAGGCGAGGGGCGCGAAGGTCTGCAGGACTTCGGCGATGTTCTGCGCGCCTTGCTGGGTCTGGGTCGAGGTGCTGTCGTCGGCCATGACCTGGCCGACCAGGGCCAGGGTAATGGCAGCGCTCAAGGGTGCGAGCTTGTACATGGTGGTGCCTCCAGGTCTATCGGTATTGGGTGATCTGTACGTGCTGGCCGTTGCCGGCCTGGGTCACGGCACTGTTGAGCCCCGAGCCGTTCTGCTGGATCAGGGCACTGTTGTCGTTGCCGATCTGCTCGACCTGCGCACTGTTGTGGCTACCGCTCTGGCGGATCGAGGCGCTGTTGCCTTGGCCCTGCTGGCTGATCGTGGCCATCAGGTCACTGCCTTCCTGCAGGATGAACGCCTCCTGTGCGCCGCCGGCCTGGACGATACGACCCAGCAGGGCCTGGCCGTCCTGGCCGAGCAGGGCGCGGTTGCCCGTACCCTGCTGCTCGATCGAGGCCACCTGGCCGGCGCCTGCCGGCAGTACGCGAACGATCACGGGCTCGCCGAGGTCGTTGCCAGCGACCAGGTCGGCGTTGTCCATCAGGTCGTCGGCCCAGGTGAGCGGGGTGACCAGGGTCAGGCCGAGCAGCAGGGGGAGCAGGTGCATGGCGTTCTCTTTCGCGCTACTGCACGGTGACTGGCACGGTGCGCACGGTGCCTTGGCTACTGCGGATGGTCGCCGTCGGGTTGGCCGTCGGGATCACCGTGGTGCTGTTGCTCACGGCCAGGCGCCAGCGTCCGGTGACCGGCACCGTGGTGCTGCCCAGTGTCACCAGGCCGTCCGGGGTGGTCACCTGTACCGTGATGGTGTTGCCGGTGGTCACCGAAGAGGTGCCGCTGATGTCCCAGTTGAAGCGGTTGTTGGAACGCGCCGTGACGGTCGCTGCGGTGACGGCGAAGGTCTCCTGCGCGGGGCGCGGCGAAACCTGCAGCGTGACCGTGGCAGGGCTCGACAGTGCGCCGATGGCGTCACGCGCGACGTAGGTGAAGGTCGTGGTGAACGGTGCGCTGACGGTGGTTGGCGGCGTGTAGGTGATGACGCTGCCGTTGCTGCTGACCGTGCCGCGTCCGGCCGGAATGGGCTGGGTGACACTGGCGATGGCCAGCGGCAGGTTGCCTTCCGGATCGGTGTCGTTGGCCAGCACGTCGAGGGTCAGCGGTACACCCAAGGTGGCGGCGCTGTCGGCGACGGCGGTCGGTGGCTGGTTCGGGGCGACATTGACCGTGACCGTGGCTGCTGTCGATTTCAGCCCCTTGGCGTCCTGGGCGCGGTAGCTGAAGGTAGCGACGAAGGCGTTGCTGGCGCCAGGTGGTGGGGTGTAGGTCACGGCGGTGGTGCCGTTTAGCACCACCGAGCCAAGGCCGGTGCCTGGCTGGCTCAGGTCGGTGATGGTCAGTGGCAGGTTGCCGTCCGGGTCGCTGTCGTTGGCCAGCAGGTTCAGGCTCAGCGGTACGCCGACGCTGGTGCTGCCGTTGTCGGCCTGGGCCACGGGAGGCTGGTTCTCGGCGGCGACCGGCGCTGCCCCGACCACGGTCACCGGCTCGACGTCACTGCCGCCATGGGCGGACTTGACGGTGATGCTGGCAGGGGGCTGGGTCAGGTCGCTGACCGTAAGGCTCTGCAAGGTGCCGCTCTTGGACAGGCGGCCGAAGCCTTGGGCGACCAGGTCGGGGACCTGCACCTCGTCACTGGAGCTGGCTTCGATCAGCAGGCGCTTGTTGGCCCAGTCGTAGCGTGCCGTGCGCACCTTGACCACATCGGTGAACTTGCTCGACAGCGCGGTCGGCCGGGTGGTGCCAGCGGTGCTGCTGGCGGTGACCACCACCACAGGCGGTGGTGCGGCCTGGCTCAGTTGCTGGCTGAAGAACAACCCGTTGTTGTCCGGCGTCAGGCTGAACTGGCAGGGCGAGGGCGGCGTGCCGACCAGTGCCAGGCCATTGCGCAGGCAAAGGCTGGCGCTGTTTGGCGCCTTGGCGAACACTTCGACGCGGGTGCCGGCGCCATTGCGCTGGTAGGTGGCGCGTTGCAGTTCCACGGGGGTCTGCTGGCGTTGATCGAGCACCTTGCCGGAGACGGTGAAGGTGTTGGTCTGGATCGTGCCGGCCGGGCCCTGGATACGCACGAAGTTGGTGTTGAACGGGCTGCCGGTCACCGCTTCGACGCGATTGGGGTCGCCGATGAAGGTCTCGGTGGCACCGGTGTCCGGATTGACCTCGCTGTAGGGGCCACCGACGCCACGCAGGAATGGCCCGAGGTTGCCAGTGAGTGCGCCGCTGAAGTTGCCCGGTGCGCCGATGCCGATGTCGCGGGTGATGTTGATCGCGCGCCGGCCCGCGGTGGTCACGTTGACCGTCTCGACCCCATAGGGGTGGGTGATGGTGTAGGTGCCGGTGCGCGGCACCGAGGCGCGGATGCGGATGCGGGCGAAGCTCTGCTGGTCGCCGTTCACCGGGTTCTCGGCCGCGAAGGCGGCTTCAAGGCCGGCGACATAGACTTCCAGCTCGTAGCCGCTGTTGCCCACCTGCGGAATGTCGGTTTCGGCGAGGAACCAGAACATCTCCGGTGGCCAGTTGTCCGGGAACACCAGGGGCAGGGCGTCGTCGTAGACGCCGGGTTCGGGCAGCAGGGTGCACATGTAGGCAGGTGCGCCCGGCGCGCCCGGTGCGCGGCTGCTGGTGGCGCGCGACTGGCACAGTTCCAGCGAGAGGTTGTCCGAGTCCTTGTACCACATGGGGTAACCCCCGGTGGCAAAGGTGTAGGGCCCGGGGTCGACCTCGGAGAGCGCGGCCCAGGCCGCACTGCTGAGCGTGAGGGTGAACCCGGCGGCGCATAGCGCCCGGCGTGGCCAAGTGTTCATGCTGCCTCCTTGAAGGCGGGGCTTCTGTCTGTTCATGGCACCAGCTCCACGTCTTCGCTGTCGCTGCCGCCCTGGGCACTGGTGACTTGCACCTTGGCCGGCGGGATTGGCGAGAGCCCGGTGGTCAGCGTCTTCACCGCACCGTTGCCCGACAGGCTACCGATCAGCGCGCCGTTGCCGGTGTGCGCGGTAAGGGCCGGGGGGGTGGTTTCGTCGCTGCTGCTGGCGACCAGCGTCAGTTGACCGGTGGCGAGGCTGTACTCGGCGCGGGTGATGGTGACCAGGTCGGTCAGGCTCATGGGCGCCGTGGTCGGTGTGCTGGTGGCGATTGCCAGGCTGTTGTCGGCGGTCACCTGCAGGGTCAGCGGCAGGCTCGGGTTGAGCGCCGACTGGGCGTACCAGGCGCCGGTGCCGTTGGCTTCGCCCAGTGCCAGTGTGGGCGTCTGGCTGCTCAGGGTGACGGTGGCCGGTGCTGGCGGGGCCATGACGAAGACATCCTGCTGGGCGCGCAGGTCGCCGTTCTCGGTGTGCCGTGAATAGGTGCTGCGCAGCGGGATCAGTGGAGTCGGGCGGTTGATCGTCGACAGTTTGCCGGACACGGCGAACAACTCGGTGCGCAGGTCGATGCCGTTCGGGCCTTCGATACGCACGAAGTTGGTGTTGAACGGGCTGCCGGTGACCGGCTCTTCCAGGTTCGGGTCGCCGATGTAGCGTTCGCTCGCTCCGCTACCGGGATTGGTCTCGGTGTAGGGTCCGTTGACGCTGCGCAGGAACGGCCCGACATCGCCTTTGAGCGCGCCGCTGAAGTCGGCTGGAGAACCGATGCCGATGTCGCGGGTCATGTTGATCGCGCGGCGGCCAGCGGCCGGTACGTCGAAGACTTCGACGCCGTAGGGGTGGGTGACCACGTAAGTGCCCGCAACCGGCACATCGACGCGGATGCGTACCCGGGCGAAGCTGACCTGATCGCCTTCGATCGGCTCCTCGGCGCTGAAGGCTGCCTCGATGGCCGTGCCGTAGCTCAGGTCGATGCCGCGCGCAGCGTCGACGATGGCCGCATCGGCGGTGAACCAGAAGGCTTCGTCAGGGAAGTTGCTGGGGAACTGGATGGGCTGGGTGTCATCGAAGACGCCCGGAGTCGGCAGCAACGTGCACATGTACGAAGGCGCTCCCGGCGCGCCGGCAACCCGTGAGCTGACGGCTTTGGACAGGCACAGGTCGAGGACTCGACCATGGCTGTCCTGATACCAGGCGGCGAAGTTGCCGTTGGCGAGGTTGTAGGGGCCGGTATCGACCGCGTACAGCGCAGCCTGGGCCGGTAGCTGGATCAGGCCGGCGAAGATCGCCATGGCCAGTGGGTGGGGCGTCGGTCGGTGCATGAGCAGATCCTCCTGCAAACGGGCCCATGGTTTGGGGCGTCTGCACAGGGATCGGCAACAGTTGTGCCAGCTTGCTTGAAGTGGGCTGCAGGGCTTGTGGGGCGTGGCTTTGGCGGGTGAGCGAAAAAGTGAATGCCGGAGTATTCGATGGGCGGATAACCCCAGCTTTGGGGAATTGGGGAGGCCTGGGCAACCCCTGTGGCCTGGGTCGCTGCCATCCACAGCCGAACCCCGCTTTACGTATACGGCACGCTGACGCACACTGCGCAGAGTTCCGGGGTACAGCTGGAGTAAACGATGGCGCGACAATCACCCATAACAGACGCCCACGACCCGATGCAGCAATCCCGCCAGGTCCGCCTGCACCTGGCCAACGAGGGCAAGTTGCCTTCGGGCATGCTGCGCGAGGAGATCGATGCCTCATGGCGGCGCAGCCACGGCCATGGCCTGGACTGCCTGCAAGGCGAGCAGGTCGGCCTTGGCATCGAGCACGGTCAGAACCTGCAGACGCTGCTCGAACTCAACCGCACACTGATTGATGCCGTCACGCCCGAGCTCGACTACCTGGTCGAGCGTCAGGGCAAGGGCGCAATCATCATCCTCGGCGACGCCCAGGCCAATGTGCTGGCCATCGAAGGGCAGACCCATGTGCTCAACCGCAATGGCCTGCGCGACCTGCACCCCGGCAGTTGCTGGAGCGAGGCGCTACGCGGCACCAATGCCATCGGCACCGCCGTGGTCGAAGGGCGGCCCACCCTGATCAACTGTGGCGAACACTACCTCGATCGCCTCAGCCCGTTCTCCTGCACTTCGGTCCCTCTGCGCGACCCTCGCGGCGAGGTAATCGGTGTACTCGACATTACCCGCGAAGGGGTGATGAGCCAGCCCCAGGACAGCCTCTCGACCCTGATGCTTGCCGCCGGCAACATCGAGAGTCGGCTGTTCGGCCTGTACCACCCCGAGCAGTGGGTTCTGGCGTTCCACAGCCGCCCCCAGTACCTGGGCAGTGCCTGGCATGGGTTACTGGCCCTGAGCCTTGATGGTGAGGTGATGGCGGCGAACGAAAATGCCTGCCAATTGCTCGGGCTGCCACGCCCTGGCTTGATCGGCCGCCGTTGCAGCGACTTGCTCGGCGAGCGTTCGCCGGCCTTTCTCAGCCGCCTGTGGCAAGGCGGGATGAGCAGTGTGCAGACTGCCAAAGGGGAGTTCTTCGTTCGGGTGCTGCAATTGCCTCGGCATGGCAACCTGGGGGCGACCGTCGCGACAAAGCCTGTTGCTGCGCTCAAGTCGCCGGCGCTCGATGCGCTGGGCGCGGGCGATAGCCGTCTGGCGCGGGGTTTGCGCATGGCTCGCCAGGGCCTGGTCAACGGCCTGCCGGTGCTGCTGCTGGGGGAAACCGGGACGGGCAAGGAAGTGGTGGCGCGCGCTCTGCACCAGGCCAGCCCGCGTGCGGACAAAGCGTTCGTGGCCGTCAATTGCGCGGCGATTCCCGAAGGGCTGATCGAGTCCGAGCTGTTCGGCTACCGCGACGGCGCGTTTACCGGCTCGCGCCGCGGCGGCATGGTCGGTCGGCTGATGCAGGCCCATGGCGGCACCTTGTTCCTCGACGAAATCGGTGACATGCCACTGGCCCTGCAGGCGCGGCTGCTGCGCGTGCTGCAGGAGCGTCGCGTGGCGCCGCTTGGGGCTGGCGAGGAACAGGACATCGACGTGGCGATCATCTGTGCCACGCACCGCGATCTCAAGCGGCTGGTGGCCGAGCAGCACTTTCGCGAAGACCTGTACTACCGGGTCAACGGCGTATCCCTGCGCCTGCCGGCCTTGCGCGAGCGCGATGACCTCGGGGCCCTGATCGAAGGGGTGCTGGACAAGCTCGGTGCCCGAGGCGTCACCCTCGATCCGGCACTGGCCTGCCTGCTCGAAGGCTTCGACTGGCCGGGCAATATCCGCCAACTGGAAATGGTATTGCGCACCGCGCTGGCCATGCGCGAGGAGGGTGAGCAGATACTCGGGCTCGATCACCTGACCGATTGCCTGCTCGACGAGTTGTCCAGTGGCGCTCCTGTGGCCGGTAGCCTGCGCGAGAATGAACTGGAGTTGATCCGTGGCGCCCTGGCGCGTCACCAGGGCAATGTATCGGCCGCCGCCGAAGCGCTGGGCATCAGCCGCGCGACGCTGTACCGCAAACTCAAGCAGTTGCGCGGTTAGACCATGGGCGGAGTGTTCTCGCGCCTGATCGAGTCTGGCGACCCCGTGCTCATGCGCCAGGCCCTGGCCTGGCTGTATGGTTTCGTGCGGCCCCAGCGCCGGGCCATCGCCGTGCTGCTGGGGTTGTCGTTGCTCGCTTCGCTGCTGGCCCTGGCCCAGCCCTGGCTGATCAAGACCTTGATCGACGATGGCTTGCTGGCCCGCGATTACCAGACGCTCTGGCACATGGCAGCGTTCATGATTGGTGCCGGGGTGCTGGGGACCGTGCTGTCGGGGGTCAATCGCTACCTGCATACGCGTTTGTCAGGGCGCATCCTGTTCGCCTTGCGCGATGACCTCTACCGACACTTGCAGCGATTGTCGCCGACGTTCTACGGGCGCCGCCGCACGGGTGATATCCTTTCGCGTCTGGACGGCGATGTCGCCGAAATCCAGCGCTTTGCCGTGGATTCGCTGTTCGCGGCCGTCTCCAGTGTGATCGGCCTGCTGGGCGCGGTGGCCCTGATGCTGATGTTGTCGTGGCAACTGTCATTGTTGCTGGCCTTGCTCGTACCGATCGAAGTGGTGTGGCTGCGTTGGATGCGGCGCAAGGTCGAGCGCGAAGTGCGCAGCCTGCGTGAGCGCTCGGCGGACGTGTCGTCGTTCCTGGTCGAGACGCTGCCTGCGATGAAGTTCATCCAGGCCGCCGGCCAGCAGGGCCGTGAAGCGGGGCGCCTGGATCAGTTGGGGCAGGGCTACATGAAGCAACTGCTCAAGGTGCAGATCACCGAATTCTTCACCCAGGCCGTGCCCGGCACCCTGACTTCGTGGTGCCGCGCCTGTGCCTTTCTGGTGGGTGGCTGGTGGGTGATCCAGGGCACGTGGCAGTTGGGTGCGCTGATCGCCTTCTCCACCTACCTGGGCATGGCCGTTGGGCCGGTGCAGAGCTTGCTTGGCCTGTATGTCGCGGTGCAGCGGATGGCGGTGAGCCTGGGCCGGGTCATGGAGCTCAAGCGCGAACCGGTGGCGGTCAGCGAACCGCAGGCGCCCAGGCCGATGCCCGAGGGGCCAGGTGAGCTGCGCCTGGAAGGCGTAGGCTTTGCCCACGAGGGCCGCCAAGGGGCGGTGCTCGATCAGGTCGATATCACCGTCGGCGGTGGGCTGAAGGTGGCCATCAGCGGCGCCTCCGGAGTGGGCAAGTCGACCCTGATCGACCTGCTGCAGCGTTTTTACGACCCGGATCATGGGCGCATCCTGCTCGACGGTGTCGACCTGCGCGAGCTCGACCTGGCCGCCCTGCGCCGCCGCATCGCCGTGGTCAGCCAGGACATCGCGCTGTTTCGCGGCACCCTGGCCCAGAATCTCGCCTACAGCACACCTGATGCCAGCCGCACCGCGCTGGAGCAGGTGGTGCGCCTTACCCGTCTGGAGGGCTTGGTGCAAAGCCTGCCGATGGGGCTCGATGGCGCGCTCGGCGAGCGCGGCCAGCAGTTGTCCGGCGGCCAGAAACAACGTATCGCCATCGCCCGTGCCTTGCTGCAGGATCCAGCGATCCTGGTACTGGACGAAGCCACTTCGGCAGTGGACGAGGCGACCGAGCGCGAAGTGATTGCCGCCATCGATCAGTTGTTTGCCGGGCGCACGCGCATTCTCATCAGCCACAGGCCGTCGACCCTGGCCGATGCAGACCTGCATCTGCAACTGCAAGGCGGCCAGTTGCGGGTTCTGGAACGGGTGCACGCCGACCATGGTCGCTGAGCTGCGCTTGGGGGTGATCGACAGCGGCTGCACGTCGGCGCAAATGCCGACGGTGCTGGCCGCGCGGCGTTTCTGGCTGCAAGACGGACTGCTCCAGGAGGGCGAAGCGCTACCTGACACCCTTGGCCATGGCCGTGCGGTCCTGGAGCGCCTGCGCGAGGGGGCCGGTGATACACCGATGCTGCTGGCCCAGGTGTTCAGCGACCAACCGCGCACCAGCGCCCTGCAGGTGGCTGCCGCCTTGCTGTGGCTGGTGGAGCAGGGGGCGACCCTGGTCAATATGAGCCTGGGGCTGCAGCAGGACCGCCCAGTGCTGCGCCAGGCCTGCGCCGCCGCCCAGGCTGCTGGCGTCGTGTTGTGTGCTTCCAGCCCAGCCCGGGGTGCGCCGGTGTATCCGGCCAGCTACCCGAACGTGCTGCGCATCACCGGCGACGCCCGGTGCAGCGCAGGCCAGTGGTCATGGCTGGGCACGGCGCAGGCCGACTTCGGCGCGCCGCTGGGGGGCAATGCCCAGGCGGGGGCCAGCCTGGCATGTGCCGCCTTGACCGGGCGAATGTGCGCAGTGCTGCGCGAGCATCCCGAGCTGCAACCTGCACAGCTACGTGCCTGGCTGCAGGCGCATGCGGCCTTCGTCGGGCCTGAGCGTCGAGGTGTCGATGAGCCGTGATCCGCACATCCTCGTGCTCGGTGCAGGCCCTGCCGGGGCGGCAACCGCCATAGGCCTGCGGCGCATGGGCTATGCGGTCACGCTGGTGTCGGACTGGCGTCGTTTCGATGCCGTCGAAGGGGTGTCGCAGCGGGTGTTGGACGGCCTGCACCATGCAGGGCTTGGTTTGGCACTGGGGGTGGCGACGATCGCTGCCGCGCGTCAGGTGCAATGGAACGGCGAGCGGCTGCAGATGAATCAGGAGTTCCTGCTTGATCGGGCATGTTTCGATCGGGCGCTGCGCGAGGATCTGCTGCGCGCCGGGGTGAATCTCGTTCAGGGGCGTGTCCGCGAGCTGACGCAGGAGGGACGATACCGGGCGCGGCTCGACGACGGCCAGGTGCTGCAAGGCGATTTCCTGGTCGAAGCCCGTGGTCGCCAGGCCCCGCTGCCTGCCAGCCGCCTGCGCGGCCCGGAAACCGTCAGCCTGCTCAACCTCTGGCAATCGACGGCAGGCGGCACGCCGGCCTCTGCAGTGGAAAGCCTCGATGATGGCTGGGCATGGATGGCGCGTCTGGCAGACGGGCGCTGCTACTGGCAAATCACCCTTGATGCCAGCGTGGCCTCGCTGCCGGGCAAGGCGGCACTGGGTGAGTATTGCGCGACCCGGCGGCGGCAGTCGCCAGGGGTCGCGCAGTTGTTCGATGCACGCGCGCTAGAGCCCGCTCAGGTGCATGCCCGCAGCAGCACTGCGATTCTTGCCGGCGAGTGTGCCGGCGCGGACTGGCTGCGGGTGGGGGATGCGGCGATGGCCGTCGATCCGTTGTCGGGCAACGGGATCTTCCAGTCACTGTCGTCGGCCTTGCAGGCGCCGGTGGTGATCAACACCTTGCTGAGGCGGCCGGAGCGGACGGCCTTGGCGCAGCGCTTCCACCAGCAACGGGTGGAACAGTTGTTCCTGCGTTTTGCCCGTACGGGACGGGATTTCTACCGGCTGGAACAGCAGCATGCCGGCGCGGGGTTCTGGGGGCCACGTCAGCGGTGGCCTGATGAACAGGCCATGCACCAGGCCGCGCATTGGCAGACGGTTCGAGTCGAACGCAGGCCGGTGTTGCGCGAAGGCTGGGTGGACGAGGCCGAGGTAGTGGTAACGGCTGACCAGCCGCTGGGTGTATGGCACCTGCAGGGCATTGAACTGGCACCGGTGGTACGGGCCCTGCAGGCGGGTTCTGGCCTGGTCGAGGTGCTGGCGGACCAGCCTGAGCAAGCTCAAGCGATGGTGCGACGCTGGTTACTGGAGCAGGGTTATCGCTGAGGGCGGCGTATTGCGTTTGCGAGTAACCAAGCGCCTGCACGACGCTTGGCGAAGGCTCAGAAGAAAGTCCCGATCACCAGTTGCAGGTAGGTCCCGGTATCCCGGCTACCCAGCTGCATGCCGCCACTGTCGGCACTGCGCTCGGGTTTGTAGAAGCCCAGCACCGGGCTGATCAGCAGGTGATCGTTGACCATCCACTCCACATACAGGTCCAGCTCTCGTCCGCCGACATTTCCCTGGTCGGTGTCCAGCGTGTCGAAGTCGAAGTACAGCGCGCCAAGGGTCAGGTTGTCGCGAGGCTTGGCCTTCAAGCCCACATGGTGGACCTGGGTGTTGGTGTTGAAGGGGCCGGCATAGTTGGCGGCGACTTCACCCTGGAACCAGGTGCCGTAACCTCGGCTGAGCCCGTAGAACAAAGGGTCGAAATCCTTGGAGAAGCGGCTGTAGCGGTAGGTGGCGGTGGGTGTCCATGGCAGTTGCGAAAAGGTCCAGCTGCCTTCCAGGTACCAGGCGTTCTCACGTGTGCCTCGTTGGTCCTGGGTGACGTACTCGCCGGCCACCTCCAGGTCCTGGACCCCGAGGTTGCCGCGTCCGCGCAGACTGACGGTGTCCATGCCATCGCGGTGCTCCAGGCCCATGATCTGGGCATAGCGGCGGTCCACATCCAGACCGTGAATCCAGCTCAGGCCGACGGTACCTGCGTCGCCGACGTGCTCCAGGTTGGCGACAGCCATGGAACTGTCGGCCTGATAGTGGTTGTCGGACTTGAGCCACATCAGGTCGCCACGCCAGCCCTGGCTGCCGCCCAGGCGCAGCACGGCGGTGCGGTCGAAGGCCTTGCGCGCCGCCAGGTAGTAGGCGCCGCCGCGGTTGAAATTGGCACCCAGGTCGACCTTGCCGAGGTTGACGGGGTCGCCCTGGATCAGGAAACCATCCCCCAAGGTGACCACCTGGCGGCCGCCGGAAATATCGATGCCATCTTCACCCAGCAGCGGGAACAGCGTCCCCGAGCGCCAGCCAAGATAAGCATCATCAATGGCCGTGCGGCGTTCGTCCCCCAGGGTCAGGCCCGCGGCATCGCCGTCACCCCAGGTGGCGGAGCTGAGCAGGCTGAAGGCACCGTACAGTGAGCCGCTGTCGGCCAACGTCTGGCTCGCGCTCAGGCCATATTTGACGTAGCCCTCGCGCCAGTTGCTGCTGCCAGGCTTGCGGTTGCCGGCCTGGTTGAAGCTTTCGTCACTGTGAAAGATGCCGAACAAGGCCTCGAGGTTGGCGTTGAGGACGGTGCCATCCTGGTTGTAGAGCTCGTGGGCCTGGGAGAGGGGGGCGGCCAGCAGAAGGGCCAGTGTGCAGACGAGCGGATGCCTCATGGTGTGCTCCATGTTTTCTTGTTGTTTTCAGGAAGTCGGCCTCTTTGCCGGCAACGCTGCGAAGAGGCCGGCGCAGCTCAGGTTCAGAGCTTGATCAGTACCGACTTGAGCTCGGTGTAATAGTCGATCGCCGCAGCGCCCATCTCCCGGCCGACGCCCGATTGCTTGTAGCCACCGAAAGGCAGCGCAGGATCCAGCGCACTGTGGCAGTTGACCCAGACCGAACCGGACTTGATGCGCGGAATCATTCGATGCACGGCGCTCAGGTCGTTCGACCAGATGCTCGCGCCCAGCCCGTAGGGGTTGTCGTTGGCCATGCGCACGACCTCGTCGATATCGTCGAAGGGCATCGCCACCAACACCGGGCCGAAGATCTCTTCCTGGGCCAGGCGATGGCGCTGGTCGACATCGACGAGCACCGTCGGCTTGACGAAGTAGCCCGGCCCGTAGCTTTCACCGCCGCAGGCGATGGTCGCGCCGAGCTCGCGGCCCAAGGCGATGTAGCTGCTGACCCGGTCCTGCTGCTTGGCGGAGATCAGCGGCCCCATCTGCACCGCGGGGTCCAGGCCGCTGCCGAGTTTCATGCCGTTGGCGATGCCGGCGATGTCGGCCACCACATTGTCGAAATGCTTGCGGTGCACATACAGGCGCGACCCTGCACAGCACACCTGGCCCTGGTTGAAGAAGATCGCCGTGGCCGCACCGGCGGCGGCTTCCTGCAGGTTGGCGTCGGGCATGACGATGGTCGGCGACTTGCCGCCCAGCTCGAGGGTGACGCGGGTCATGTTGTCCATCGCGGCCTTGCCGATCAGCTTGCCGACTTCGGTCGAGCCGGTGAAGGTGAGCTTGTCCACGCCTGGATGGCGGCTGAGGGCGGCGCCAGCGTTGAGCCCGGTGCCTGTGACCACGTTGAACACGCCAGCCGGGTAACCGGCTTCATCGACCAGCTCGGCGAGCTTGAGCGCCGTCAGTGGGGTTTCGTCGGCAGGCTTGAGTACCATGGTGCAGCCGGTGGCCAGCGCCGGGCCGAGTTTCCAGCAGGCCAGCAGCAGGGGGAAGTTCCAGGCGACGATGGCTCCGACCACGCCGACCGCTTCGCGGCGAATGAAACCGTGGAACTGTTCGTCGGGCATCAGCGGCATCGAAGCCTCGACGGTGCTGCCCTCGATCTTGGTGGCCCAGCCAGCCATGTAGCGCAGGAAGTCGATGGCCAGTTGCACGTCCATGACCTGGGCGACGTTGGCGCTCTTGCCATTGTTCAGGCATTCGAGCTCGGCCAGTTCGCGGGCATCGCGGGCCATCAGGTCGGCCAGGCGCCACAGCAGGTTCTGCCGCTCGCGAGGGCGCATCCGGCTCCAGGGCGAGTCGTCGAAGGCCTGGCGGGCTGCGCGCACGGCACGGTCGACGTCCTCGGTGTCGGCCGAAGGGACCTCGCCGAGAATCTCGCCGGTGGCCGGATTGCGGAAACTCAAGGTGCGGCCACTGGCGGCGTCCTGCCAGTCGGCGCCGATGCGCATCTTCAGCTTGCGCGCGAGGAACGCCTGGGTGGCGGGCAGGATGGGCAGGTCGGAAAGCATGGGGCGGTGCCTCTTGTCATTGGAGTGTGGCAAGGGCGGCGCAATGGCCGTGCCAAGGTGGCCTGGCGGATTTAAGTCATTGATCAGTTTGATTTTTGTGTTGGTGTACAGGGTGGATTGCGGGGCTGTGCTGTTGCACATTGAGACGGTGTGAGACGGTGGTGAAACAGGTAGACCGCGCTGGCCTTTTCGCGGGCAAGCCCGCTCCTACAGATATTGAATCCTGCACCAACCCGTAGGAGCGGGCTTGCCCGCGAAAAGGCCACCACCGATACCCCTGTCTCAACCTGAAACAACCTGTCGCGAATTGGGACGTTCCGACCCGCCGCAACTCACCAGGCCAGGTCAATAAAAACAGCTCAAGTCACTGAAAAACCGCCTCTTTCAAACATCTGGCACACTTCCTGTATTGCCACTGTCACATGCACCGGCGGTATCCAAGCGTGCGATAACGATAAGAACAACACCGTGGAGGTCTGATCTTGAAGACGACTCGACTCCGGCAGCAGGCGGGCACATTGGCGCTGGTCGCCGCCGCCCTGCTGAGCGCCCAGGCCATGGCGGCCGAACCGGGCCCGGCGATTTTGCAGAACAAGTGCATGGGGTGCCACATCCCAGAGGGCAACGATGCCTACAGCCGCATCAGCCACCAGCGTAAGACCCCCGAAGGCTGGCTGATGAGCATCGCCCGCATGCAGGTGATGCATGGCCTGCAGATCAGCGACGACGAGCGCCGCACCCTGGTCAAGTACCTGGCCGACAAGCAGGGCCTGGCGCCGAGCGAGACTGATGGCGTGCGCTACGCCATGGAACGCCGGCTCAATACCGTCGAACACTTCGATACGCAATTGGCCGAAACCTGCGGCCGCTGTCACTCCGGTGCTCGCGTCGCATTGCAGCGGCGCCCAGCGCAGGAATGGGAACACCTGGTCAACTTCCACCTCGGCCAGTGGCCGTCTCTCGAATACCAGGCCCAGGCACGCGACCGCGACTGGCTGGAAATCGCCCTCAAGCAAGTGGTGCCGGACCTGGCCAAGCGCTTCCCGCTGGAAAGCCCCGCCTGGAGCGCGTGGCAAAAGGCCAAGCCCAAGGCCGACGCATTGCCGGGGCAGTGGGCGTTCAGTGGTCATATGCTCGCCAAAGGCGATGTCCGGGGCGTGATGACGGTCAGTGCCGACCAGGGCGACAGCTTCAAGGTCGAGGTCAAGGGGCAGTACGCTGACGGCACGCCGTTCAACGGCAGCGGCTCGGCGATCCTCTACAACGGCTATGAGTGGCGCGGTAACGTGAAGGTCGGCGACAGCACGATGCGCCAGGTCTTCTCGGCCCTCGATGGCGAGATGAAAGGGCGCATGTTCGAAGCCGAGCACGACGAGCGCGGCCTCGATTTCACCGCAGCGAAGGAGGGCAAGGCGCGCCTGCTGGCGGTACAACCGGCCTTCATCAAGGCCGGGGACGAGCGCGAGATCACCTTGGTGGGCAGCGGCCTGTCCGGCAAGCCTGAGCTGGGTGCCGGTGTGCAAGTGACCGAGATTCTGGAGCAGACCCCCACCCTGGTTCGGGTCAAGGCCCACGCCGCAGCCGATGCAGCACCTGGCGAGCGCCAGGTGACGGTGGGCACGCTCAAGGGCTTGAGTCTTGCGGTCTACGACAAGGTCGATGAGGTCAAGGTGGTGCCGGCGTTCTCCATTGCCCGTATCGGCGAGAACGGCGCTTCGGTACCCAAGGTCCAGGGGCGCTTCGAGGCCGAGGCGTGGGGCAAGGACGCCGATGGCCAACCGTTGCGCATCGGTTATCTGCCGGCCACCTGGAAGGTCGAGCCGTTCAACGAGCGCGCCGTCGAGGACGAAGACGTCAAGTTCGCCGGGCAGATGCAGGCCGATGGCATATTCGTCCCCGGCGGTGCCGGCCCGAACCCGGCGCGCAAGATGATGACCAACAACGCCGGCAACCTGAAAGTCATTGCCACGCTGGCTGACGGCGGGCAGACGGGTGAAGGCCACATGATCGTCACCGTCCAGCGCTGGAACAACCCGCCGCTGCCATAAGGGCAGCAGGCGCGGCTTTTCCAACGGATCGATTATCGGGAGATCACCATGGGCGCACTACTGAATCTGGTCGAACGCAACCTGCATGAAGTGCAGGTCGATGCCGACCGCATGCTGTTCCATATCCCCAGCAGTTCGCTGTTCACCGCTGACGCGGTGACCGGCGGCATCATCGACACCCTGCGCCAGCAAGGCTGCTCGGCCGAAGAGCTGATACAGCGCCTTGGCCAGCAGTTTGCCGGCGACGATATCCAGGACACCCTGCGCGAGTTGATCGCACTGGAGCTGGTCAGCGACGGTTCGCCGCTGACCCCTGAAATCGCCCTCAAGCAGGTCGAGCGCACCGCGCTCAATACGGTGGTGCTCAACGTCAATACCGGCTGCAACCTGAGTTGCACCTATTGCTACAAGGAAGACCTCGACAAGCCTTCGGCAGGGCGCAAGATGAGCGCCGCCACCGCTGAGGCTTCGGTGGAGATGCTGCTCAAGGAGTCCCCCGACGAAACTCGCTACAGCGTGGTGTTCTTCGGCGGCGAGCCGCTGTCCAACCGGCCCTTGATCGAGCACATGGTCGCCTACTGCGAGCGGCGTTTCGCCGAAGCCGGCAAGCAGGTGGAGTTCATCATGACCACCAATGCCACGCTGCTCACCGAAGAGATCGTCGACTGGCTCAATGCCCATCGCTTCGGGCTGTCGGTGAGCATCGACGGGCCCAAGACCGTGCACGACCGCAACCGCATCACCGTGGGCGGGCAGGGCACCTACGATGTGGTGCGGCGCAAGGCCGACATGCTGCTGTCGCGCTATGACAGCCGCCCGGTCGGCGCCAGGGTGACGCTTACCCGTGGCATCACCGATGTCCAGACCATCTGGAACCACTTGTTCAACGAGCTGGGCTTTGCCGAAGTGGGCTTCGCCCCGGTGACATCGGGCGACATGGCCGACTTCAACCTGACCGGCGAAGAACTGGTGCAGGTGTTCGCCAACATGAAGGCGCTGGGTCGCCAGTACCTGGAGGCGGCGTTGCAGCACCGCAACATCGGTTTCTCCAACCTGCACCAACTGATCACCGACATCCACGAGGGGCACAAGAAGGCGCTGCCATGCGGTGCGGGCCTGAAGATGCTGGCGGTCGATCACGAGGGCGAGCTGAACCTGTGCCACCGTTTCACCGGCTCCAGCCTGCCGACCTTCGGCAACGTGCACACGGCGGTCAAGCAGGTCGAACTCAACGATTTCCTGTCCCAGCGCCTGGACCGCAGCGGCACAGGTTGCGACAGCTGTCGCATCCGCAACCTGTGCTCCGGTGGCTGCTATCACGAGAGCTACGCGCGCTACGGCGACCCGCAGCACCCGACCTACCACTACTGCGAACTGATGCGCGACTGGGTCGACTTCGGCATCGAGGTCTACAGCCGCATCATGGCCGCCAACCCGGCCTTCATCGATCGCTACATCACTCCTCGCAAGGCGCACTGACATGAAGCACTTGAAGCCCCTGAACAACAAGGCGCGCATTCTTGAACAGGCTGCCGCCGAAGACCGCGTCGAAGAAGTCATGGCCATGAGCGCGGTGGCCGGTTGTACCGCCACCACCGACCCAGGCTGGGAAGTGGACGCCTTTGGTGGCGTCAGCTCGCTGTGCCAACCCATGGAGGCTGACCTGTACGGCTGCTCCGACCCTTGCTGGTGGCCGGCCCAGGTGCCCGACATGATGAGCACCTACCAGGACTGGAACGCCCAGGCGAGCAACTCGCAGGACGATTGGCGCAACCTCGGCACCGTATTCCCGAAAGACAAGTGACCGGCCCGACAAGAACGACAAGGGGAAACCGCATGAAACCTGGATTCTGCGCGCAACTGGCGCTGAGCGTCGCCACCTGCGCCGCGACACTGGCCGTGCACGCCACCGACGGCGCCGCCGGGCCGGCACTCAAGCCTGGCCATGAGTACCTGATCGCCACCAACTACCCGAACAACCTGCACGTGGTGGATGTGGCCAGCGACACGTTGTTCAAGAGCTGTCGCCTGCCGGACGCCTTCGGCCCGGGCACGGCGATGATGGCGCCGGACAACCGCACGGCCTACATCCTCAACAATCACTATGCCGATATCTATGGCATCGATCTGGACACCTGCACGACCACCTTCCACGCCAACCTGTCGAGCGTGCCGGGCGAGGTGGGCAAGTCGATGTATTCCTTCGCCATCAGCCCCGACGGCAAGGAGGTCTATGCCACGGTCAATCCAACCCAGCGATTGAACGACCACTACGTGGTCAAAACACCACGCCTTGAGGTGTTCAGCACGGCTGACGGGGTAGGGGCCAAGCCGGTGCGCACCTTCCCCATGCCGCGCCAGGTCTACCTGATGCGTGCCGCCGACGATGGCGGCCTGTTCGTCGCCGGGCCGGATATCTACAAGATGGACGTCAAGACCGGCAAGTACGAAGTGGCGCTGCCCCTGCGCAACTGGAATCGCAAGGGCTACAGCGCGCCGGACGTGCTGTACTTCTGGCCGCACCAGAGCCCGCGCCACGAGTTCTCGATGCTGTACACCATCGCCAAGTTCAAGGATGAGAAACAGGACCCGGCAACCGCCGAGCTGCTGTACGGCTACCTGAGCGTGGACCTCAAGACCGGCAAGACCCACACCCAGGAGTTTGCCGACCTGACCGAGCTGTACTTCACCGGGCTGCGCTCGCCCAAGGATCCGAACCAGATCTACGGTGTGCTCAACCGCCTGGCCCGCTACGACATCAAGCAGCGCAAGCTGGTCAAGGCGGCGAACCTGGACCATACCTACTACTGCGTGACCTTCGACAAGGCTGGCGACAAGCTCTACCTGGGCGGGACCTTCAACGACCTGGCGGTGTTCGATCCGAATACGCTGGAGAAGGTGAAGAACATCAAGCTGCCAGGGGGTGACATGTCCACCACCACGCCGCAGGTGTTTGTCCGATAGTTCGGTGGTGGCTTTTTCGCGGGCAGGCCCGCTCCCACAAGGCCCCATGCGACCTCAGTAGGAGCGGGCTTGCCCGCGAAGAGGCCAGTCCAGACAACACAAGAACAACAAGAGAACGCCATGCCCCAGCCAAGCTACTCCCAGGGCGACTGCAGCAAGCCCTTGCTCGACCACTGCATCGGCGACGCCTTCGATGCCACCGTCGCCCGCTTCCCCGACCGCGAGGCTCTTGTGGTGCGTCACCAGCAACGGCGCTACACCTGGCGCCAGTTGGCCGATGCCGTCGACCAGCACGCCCGCGCGCTGATGGCGCTCGGCGTGCAAGCGGGCGATCGCCTGGGCATCTGGGCCCCCAACTGCGCCGAGTGGTGCATCACCCAGTTCGCCAGTGCCAAGGTCGGTGCGATCCTGGTCAATATCAACCCGGCCTATCGCAGCAGTGAGCTCGACTATGCCCTGAGCCAGTCCGGCTGCCGCTGGGTGATCTGCGCCGATGCGTTCAAGACCAGCGACTATCACGCCATGCTCCGTGACCTGGTGCCCGGCTTGCCTGCCAGCAAGCCCGGGGCAGTGCACTGCGAGCGCCTGCCTGAGCTGCGCGGTGTGATCAGCCTGGCGGTAAAGCCTGCACCAGGCTTTCTTGCCTGGTGTGACCTGCAGGCTCGCGCCGCTGAAGTCAGTGCCGAGGCCCTTGGCCGCCGCCAGGCGAGCCTGCGCCCGAGCGAGGCGATCAATATCCAGTACACCTCCGGCACCACCGGCTTCCCCAAGGGCGCGACGCTCAGCCACCACAATATCCTCAACAACGGTTACATGGTCGGCGAGAGCCTGCGCCTGACCGAGCATGACCGCCTGGTGGTGCCGGTGCCGCTCTACCATTGCTTCGGCATGGTCATGGCCAACCTCGGCTGCATGACCCACGGCAGCACGCTGATCTACCCCAACGATGCCTTCGATCCCTTGCTCACCCTGCAAGCCGTGGCCGAGGAGCGCGCCACCGCGCTGTATGGCGTGCCGACCATGTTCATTGCCGAGCTGGACCACCCGCGCCGCAACGAATTCGACCTTTCCAGCCTGCGCACCGGGATCATGGCCGGTGCCACCTGCCCGATCGAGGTGATGCGAAGGGTGATCGACGAAATGCACATGGCCGAGATACAGATCGCCTATGGCATGACCGAAACCAGCCCGGTGTCATTGCAGACCGGCCCGCAGGATGATCTGGAGGTCCGTGTGACCAGCGTGGGCCGCACCCAACCCCGCCTGGAGAGCAAGGTCATCGACGCCGATGACAATACCCTGCCGCGCGGCGAGATCGGTGAGCTGTGCACCCGGGGCTACAGCGTCATGCTCGGCTATTGGAACAACCCGACGGCCACGGCCGAGAGCATCGACGCCGAAGGCTGGATGCGTACCGGCGACCTGGCGGTCATGGATGAGCAGGGTTACGTGCGTATCGTCGGGCGCAGCAAGGACATGATCATTCGCGGTGGCGAGAACATCTATCCGCGTGAGCTGGAGGAGTTCTTCTTCACCCACCCGGCGGTGGCCGATGTGCAGGTGATCGGCATTCCGTGCAGCAAGTACGGCGAGGAGCTCGTCGCCTGGGTGCGACTGCATCCAGGGCACAGCGCCAGTGCCGAGGAGTTGCGCGAATGGGCGAAGTCGCGCATCGCGCACTTCAAGGTGCCTCGGCATTTTCGCTTCGTCGATGAGTTTCCGATGACGGTGACGGGCAAGGTGCAGAAGTTTCGGATGCGCGAGATCAGTGTCGAGGAACTGGGTGGGGTATCAGCCGGTTGACTGGGGGCGGCCGATGGTCCTATCGCGGGACAAGTGCTCACGCTGTGCCTGTGGCAGCGGGCTTGCCCCGCGATGTGGCCTGTGCCGTCACTGCAACCATTCCGGGCTGTTGAAATTGCTCAATCGCCCATCGTCGATGGCACACTCCAACCCCTGAATCGGCTTCAGCAACAGCGCTTTCTGCAAACTCCGCTCACCTTGCTGCCACGCCCGCTCCAGCACGGGCAACACTTGCCGGGGCAGTACACAGAACATCGGTTGCCAATACCCCCCCTGGCGCACCATTGCAGCGCTGTCATGGCGGGCAGCCAACCCGCGCAATGCATCGATCAAGGCCCGGTCGATCAACGGTGCGTCGCAGGCCAACACCACCACCCACTCATGGCTGGCCACCTTCAGCCCGGCAATGACGCCGGCCAGTGGCCCGGGATAATCCACCTCGGCATCGCCCACACACTGGTCGGCGTATGCCGCATACGCCGCTTGATTGCGGTTGCAGGAAATCACCAGGTCGTCGCTCAGCCCCCGCACCACCCGATGGATGTGCGCGATCAGCGGTTCGCCGCGCCATGGCACCAGGCCCTTGTCGCGACCGCCCATGCGCTGGCCACGGCCACCGGCGAGGATGAGGATTGAGCAGGGGGGCAGGGCGGCAGGCATGAAAAAGGGTCCCGGGCAGTCGATGCCCGGAACCCTCTCATTCAACGCCTGGCTTGTCCAGTCAGGTGTCGTGGGTTGCGGCAAGGTCGGTTTCGGCGCGGCGCTTGCCGGCCAACCGCATCACCACCACGAAGAACACCGGTACGAACACCACCGCCAGCGTCGCGCTGAGCATCCCGCCGATCACCCCGGTGCCGATGGCCTGCTGGCTGGCTGAGCTTGCGCCGCGGGCAATGGCCAGCGGGACGACGCCGAGGATGAACGCCAACGATGTCATGACGATCGGGCGCAGGCGCAGGCGTGCGGCCTGCATCGCCGCATCCGCCGCATCGACGCCCTGATCCACCAGGCTCTTGGCGAATTCGATGATCAGGATCGCGTTCTTTGCCGACAAGCCAATCAAGGTGATCAGGCCGACCTTGAAGAACACGTCGTTGGGCATGCCGCGCAGGGTTACCGCGAGCACGGCACCAAGCACACCCAGCGGCACCACCAGCAGCACCGCAGTAGGGATCGACCAACTCTCGTAGAGCGCTGCCAGGCACAGGAACACCACCAGCAGCGACAGGGCCAGCAGCAAGGGCGCCTGGCTACCCGAGAGACGTTCCTGCAACGACAGGCCGGTCCACTCCAGTGCGCTGCCGGCTGGCAGTCGGTCGACCAGGCGCTGGATTTCCGCCATCGCCTCGCCGGAGCTGTAGCCGCTTGCCGGTTCCCCGGAAATCGACACTGCCGGATAACCGTTGTAGCGGGTCAGTTGCACCGGGCCGCTGAGCCAGCGGGCCTGGACGAACGCCCCCAGTGGCACCATCTTGCCGCTGCTGTTGCGCACGTGGATCTTCAACAGGTCCTCGACCTGGCTGCGCTGATCGCCCTCGGCCTGCACCACGACGCGCTGCATGCGCCCCAGGTTGGGGAAGTCGTTGACGTAGTTCGAGCCTACCGCGGTGTTGAGCACGGCGCCGATGTCGGCAAAGGAGACCCCCAGGGCGTTGGCCTGGCGTCGGTCGATTTCCAGTTGTACCTGCGGGCTTTCGGCCAACGATGCCTCGCGCACGTTGGCCAGCACCTTGCTCGTGCGTGCGTTGGCCAGCAGTTCGTCACGGGCTGCCATCAATCCGGCATGACCCAGGCCGCCGCGATCCTGCAGACGGAACTCGAAACCTGTGGACTCGCCCAATCCGTCGACTGGTGGCGGCAGCACGGCATAGGCCACGGCATCCTTGAGCTCGGAGAAGGCCATCGTGGCGCGGTCGGCGATCGATTGCGCACTGTCGTCGGCGCCGCGCTCGGACCAGTCCTTCAGCGTGGTGAACGCCAGCGCGGCGTTCTGCCCACTGCCTGAGAAGCTGAAGCCGAGAATCAGCGTGGTGTTGCCCACGCCGGGCTCTGCGGCGTTGTGCGCCTCGATCTGCGCCGCCACCTGCTCGGTGCGCATGCGGCTGGCGCCCGGCGGGAGCTGGATGTCGGTGATGGTGTAGCCCTGGTCCTCTGTTGGCAGGAAGGCACTCGGCAACTGGCTGAAGCCATAGGCCAGCACCGCCACCAGCAGCCCGTAGAGCACCAGGTAGCGCCCACTGCGTGCCAGGGCGTGGGCGACCCAGCGCTGGTAGCCATTGCTCATGCCCTCGAAGCGGCGGTTGAACCAGCCGAAGAAGCCCTTGCGTGCGTGATGCTCGCCCTTGGCCACTGGCTTGAGCAGGGTGGCGCACAGTGCCGGGGTGAGGCTCAGGGCGAGGAACGCCGAGAACAGGATCGACACCGCCATCGACAAGGAGAACTGCTGATAGATCACGCCCACCGAGCCTTTCATGAAGGCCATTGGCAGGAATACCGCCACCAGCACCAGCGTGATGCCGACAATCGCACCGCTGATCTGGCCCATGGCCTTGCGCGTAGCCGCCTTCGGCGAGAGGCCTTCCTCGGCCATGATCCGCTCGACGTTCTCCACCACCACGATGGCGTCGTCCACCAGGATGCCGATGGCCAGCACCATACCGAACAGGGTCAGCACGTTGACCGAGAAACCCAACGCCAGCATCACCGCGAAGGTGCCCATCAGCGCCACTGGAACCACCAGCGTGGGGATCAGTGTGTAGCGGATGTTCTGCAGGAACACGAACATCACTGCAAACACCAGCAGCATGGCTTCGAACAGCGTGCTGATGACCTGTTGGATCGAGACCTTGACGAATGGTGAGGTGTCGTAGGGGATGTCGTACTTCACCCCGGCCGGGAAGTAGCGCGCCAGCTCATCCATCTTCTGGCGAACCAGGGTCGCGGTCTCCATGGCGTTGGCCCCCGGCGACAGCTTGACGCTGAAGGCACTGGTGGGCTTGCCGTTCAGGCGCGTGCCGTACTGGTATTCCTGGGCACCGATCTCGACCCGCGCCACATCGCCCACGGTGACCACCGAGCCATCCGGGTTGGCCCGCAGCACGATGGCCGCGAACTCCTCTGGGGTGCTCAGTTGGCCCTTGACCACCACGTTGGCGGTGATTTCCTGGGTCGCACGGGCGGGCAGGTCACCGATGCTGCCTGGCGCAACCTGGGCGTTCTGCGCGGCGATGGCGTCGGCGACGTCCTGGGGCGTGAGCTTGAAGCCGACCAGTTTCGCCGGGTCGATCCAGATGCGCATGGCCCGCTCCGAACCATACAGCTGTGCCTTGCCGACGCCTTTGAGGCGGCGGATCTCGTTCATCACGTTGCGCGCCAGCAGGTCGCTCAGGGCGATCTCGTCATAGCTGCCGTCCTCGGAGGTGAGGGTGCCCAGCAGCAGAAAGCCGGTGGAGACCTTCTCCACTTGCAGGCCCTGCTGGGTGACGGGCCGCGGCAGGCGCGACTCGACTACCTTGAGGCGGTTCTGCACATCGACCTGGGCCAGGTCAGGGACGGTGCCCGGCTCGAAGGTGGCGGTGATGGTCGCGCTGCCCAGGCTGCTCTGGGATTCGAAGTACAGCAGGTTGTCTGCGCCATTGAGCTCCTGCTCGATCACGCTGACCACGCTTTCGTCCATGGTCTGCGCCGAGGCACCTGGGTAGACGGCGTACACCTCGACCTGCGGTGGCGCGACATTGGGGTACTGGGCCACGGGCAATTGCGGGATGGCCAGGGCGCCGGCGAGCAGGATGAACAACGCGACCACCCAGGCGAAGATCGGGCGATCGATGAAGAATTGCGGCATGGATCAGGCCCTCACTGGCCGTTGCGCTGGACGATGGGGGTGGCCGCCTTGCCGGTATCGACCCGGACCTGGTCGCCGGCCTTGACGTGCTGCAGCCCTTCGACCACCACCTGTTCGCCGGGGGCCAGGCCTTCGCCGACGATCCAGCGGTCGCCCTGGGCATTACCCAGCACCACCTGGCGTTCTTCGATGCGCTGTTGGGCATCGACCACCAGCACCTTGGGCACGCCGGCGCTGTCACGCAGGATCGCCCGCTGCGGCACGCTGATGCCCTTGGGCTGCAGGGCCTGCTCGAGGCGCACACGCACGTAGCTGCCGGGCAACAGATCGAGATCGGGGTTGGGGAATTCGCTGCGCAGGGTGATCTGGTTGGTGCTTGGATCGACGCTGATATCGGAGAACAGCAACTTGCCCGGCAGCGGATAGGCACTGCCGTCGTCCTGGATCAGGGTGGCGCGGGCCTGGTCCTGGCCGACCTGCTGCAGCTCGCCTGCGCGCATGGCGCGGCGCAGGGCGTTGAGGTCGCGGGTCGACTGGGTCACGTCGGCGTGGATCGGGTCCAGTTGCTGGATGACGGCCAACGCGGTGGTTTCGTTCTGTCCGACCAGCGCCCCTTCGGTGACCAGCGCACGGCCAATCCGTCCGGAGATCGGTGCAGTGACCGTGGCATAGCCCAGGTTGAGCCGCGCGCGTTCGAGCGCGGCCCTGGCCTCGGCCACCTGAGCGTCCGCCTGGAGGAAGGCGGCGCGGGCATTGTCATATTCCTGACGGCTCACGGCCTTGTCGTCGACCAGTTCGCGATAGCGCTGCTCCTGCAGGCGCGCCTGGTACAAGGTAGCTTCGGCCTTGGCCAGCGCGGCGCGGGCGCTGTCATGGTCGGCCTTGAACGGCGCCGGGTCGATGAGAAACAGCACATCGCCCTGTTTGACGTCGCTGCCTTCGCGGTACACCCGCTTGAGCACCACGCCGGCAACCCGGGCGCGGACTTCGGCGGTGCGTGGCGCGAGAATACGCCCGCTGAGTTCGGTACTGATGGCCAGGGCCTGCAACTGCACGGTTTCGACCCGCACCTGGGGGGAGGGTGCTTGCGCGTCCTGTTCGGGGGCGTCGTTGCAGCCGGTCAGGGCCAGTGTGAGCAAGGCGAGAATCGCCCAAGGGCACTTGGAGAAGGGAATGGACATACGGATCTTCCGGATAGGATCGCCGCTATGCTAAGGCAGGCGCTCGCGCATGGGCTGTTAAGCTGTGTACGCCGTGTGTGAAAAAGTGTAAGGCTCGTGCCGTGTGGAGCGTAGGATTCTATATCCTGCGAGCAACTGACTGCACTGGCCCCATCGCCGGACAAGCCCGCTTCCACAGGTAGTCGCAGCCTCTGTAGGCGCGGGCTTGTCCGGCAATGACGGCGGTAAGGTCTCAAGCCTATCTGTTCATGACGACCCACATGCCAAACATCCTTCTGGTCGAAGACGACAGCGCGCTGTCCGAACTGATTGCCAGCTACCTGCAACGCAACGATTTCCATGTCCGGGTCATCGCCCGTGGCGATCATGTGCTCGACGAGTTTCGTCGCCAGCGCCCCGACCTGGTGGTGCTCGACCTGATGCTGCCCGGCCTGGATGGCCTGCAGGTGTGTCGCTTGCTGCGCCAGGAGTCGCAAAGCCTGCCGATCCTGATGCTGACGGCCCGTGACGACAGTCACGATCAAGTGTTGGGCCTGGAAATGGGGGCCGATGACTACGTGACCAAGCCCTGCGAGCCCCGCGTACTGCTGGCCCGGGTACGCACCTTGCTGCGCCGCAGCAGTGTCAATGAACCGCGCCTGGACAGCGAGCTGATCCAGGTCGGCGGCCTGTGCATCAACCTGGCCGAACGCAGCGTGAATTGGCGCGGCAGCGAGGTCGAGCTGTCCAGTGGCGAATACAACCTGCTGGTCGTGCTGGCCCGCAATGCCGGCGAGGTGCTCAGCCGCGACCGCATCCTCCAGCAATTGCGCGGCATCGAGTTCAACGGTACCGACCGTTCAGTAGACGTAGCCATCTCCAAGCTGCGGCGCAAGTTTGACGACAACGCCGGCGAAGCCCGCAAGATCAAGACCGTGTGGGGCAAGGGGTATCTGTTCAGCCGGGTCGAGTGGGAGTACTGACGCGCCATGCTCAAGATCCTGGTGCGCCTGTACCTGGTGATCATCGTCGCCTATGCCGGTGCCTTGCTGCTGATTCCCGACGCTATCGTCGGTGCGTTTCACGAACGCTTCATGGCCTACAACCTTGACCAGGCCAAGGGCGTGCAATCTTTGATCGTCCGTCAGTTTCACCAGGCGCCGCGTGAGCAATGGCCATCGGTGGAGCAGGACCTGGCCGCGGCCTTCGCGCCCTTGCAGGTGCAACTGCTGCGCATGGACGCCGCCGACCTTGCGCCGCAGGAGCGTGCGCGGCTGGAGCACGGGCTGTATGCGGTGCGCATCGCCGACTGGGGTTATTACGAAACCGTGCTGGCGCCGCTGGACAAGGACTGGCTGGTGCGCCTGCATTCACCACCGGATCCGCTGGACATCAATGTGTTGTCGTGGGGCGTCACCGTGCTGATCGGCGCTGCCATGCTGGGTTGCTTGCTGCTGTGGGTCTGGCCGCACTGGCGCGACCTGGAACGGCTCAAGGAAACCGCGCGGCGCCTGGGACGCGGGGAGATGGCGGAGCGTACGCATATCTCGCCGCGCTCGAACATCGGCGAGCTGGCCGGGGTGTTCGACACCATGGCCGGCGACCTGGAGCGCCAGGTCAACCAGCAGCGCGAGCTGCTCAACGCGGTCTCGCATGAGCTGCGCACACCGTTGACCCGCCTGGATTTCGGCTTGGTGCTGCTGTTCGACGAAGTACCGCCGGCCAGCCGCAAGCGCTTGCTGGAGCTGGTGGGGCATGTGCGTGAGCTGGACGAGCTGGTGCTTGAGCTGCTGTCGTACAGCCGTCTGGAGAACGCCGACCAGGTCCGCGAGCGGGTCGAGGTGTCGTTGCTGGAGCTGGTCGACAGTGTGCTGGGCAGCTTTGCCGAAGAACTCGATGGTCGCGGGATCAGATGGGAGGTGCGTGCCGACGACAAGCTGCCACGTTTCGTGCTCGATCCTCGACTGACCGCGCGGGCGGTACAGAACCTGGTGCGCAATGCCATGCGCTACTGCGACGAGAGCTTGCTGCTGCGATTGAAGCTGGAAGCGGACGGGGCTTGCCTGCTGACGGTCGAGGATGACGGGATTGGCATACCGCCTGAGGAGCGTGAGCGAATCTTCCAGCCATTCTATCGCCTGGATCGCAGTCGGGACCGCAGCACCGGGGGCTTTGGACTGGGGTTGGCGATCAGCCGCAGGGCCATCGAGGGGCAGGGTGGAACCTTGACGGTTGCGCAGTCTTCGCTGGGGGGCGCGCAGTTCAGGATCCGCCTGCCGGCAGGCTAGGATACGTTCGGTCTGGGTGCCGACCAGCTTGACCGTACCGCCTTCGAGCACCGACGGTCGCTCGGTCACCTTGCGCAGTACCAGCATGGGCTTGCCGAGCGTCGGGGCTTCTTCCTGCACCCCTCCTGAGTCGGTGAGGATCAGGTGTGCGCGGGCCATCAACCAGACGAAGTGCTGGTAGTCCTGCGGTGCGACCAAATGAATGTTGTCCCGCCCGGACAACACGCCGTATACCGATTTCTGCACCTGCGGGTTGAGGTGTACCGGGTAGACGAACTGTACGTCCGGATAGCGCAGGGCCAGTTCGGCGAGTGCCAGGCAGATACGCTCGAAGCCGGCGCCGAAGTTTTCCCGGCGATGGCCGGTGATGAGGATCATGCGCTATGCAGGTCGGCGAGCACGCCGGTCAGGCGCCGGTTGGCTTCTTCTGGCCAGGGTTGCTGAAGGTTGCCGGTGCGCAGGCCGGCTTCGACATGACCTATGGGGATATGGCGATGGAACGCGGCCAGGCCGGCGATGAAACTGGTGGTGGTATCGCCATGCACCAGCACGATCTCAGGCTGGACCTGTTCGTAGGCGTTGTCGAGGCTGCCCAGCAGGTCACGTGACAGACCATTGAGGGTCTGGTTCTGGGTCATTACCTTCAGGTCCTGATCGACCGACAGACCGAAGGCGGTCAGCACTTGCTCGAGCATTTCCCGGTGTTGACCGGTGGAGCAGATGTGCAGGTCGATCTCCGGCCATTCGCGCAGCACCCGTGCCAGGGGTGCCATCTTGATTGCTCCGGGGCGGGTGCCGAATACCATCATGACGGTGTGAGCCATCGTCGCGTCCTCGTCCTATTCCCTGTACGAAGTTGTACGATTCACGTCTGCGTGTAGAACGTAGAGGGTAGATACAAGCAGGGGATGGCGAGGTTGTCCAATTCGCCGGGTAGTGGCCGGTGGCTATCGCGAAGGCCATGTATTGCAGGGGTTCAAGCGCTTTGCGGCACGCCCAACGCATCGCGGGCAAGCCTGCTACCACCGGGGTGATAGCAGGCTTGCCCGCGAAAAAGGCGGCGCAGTGTCGATGAAGGCGGTCTGGCTTAGACCACGACACCCTGGCTACGCAGGTAGTCGTCATAGGTGCCGCTGAAGTCGACCACGCCATCGGCCGACAGCTCGATGATCCGCGTGGCCAGCGACGAGACGAACTCACGGTCGTGGCTGACGAACAGCAGCGTGCCCGGGTAGTTCTCCAGCGCCAGGTTCAGTGCTTCGATCGACTCCATGTCCAGGTGGTTGGTCGGTTCGTCCATCACCAGCACGTTGGGCTTTTGCAGGGTCAGCTTGCCGAACAGCATGCGGCCCTGTTCACCGCCGGAGATGACCTTCACCGACTTGAGGATCTCGTCGTTGGAGAACAGCATGCGCCCCAGGGTGCCACGAATCACCTGTTCGCCGCTGGTCCACTGGCCCATCCAGTCGAACAGCGTGACATCGTCTTCGAAATCATGGGCGTGGTCCTGGGCGTAGTAGCCCACCTCGGCGCTGTCGGTCCACTTGACCGAGCCAGCATCGGGCTGCATTTCGCCTACCAGCGTGCGCAGCAAGGTGGTCTTGCCGATGCCGTTGGGGCCGATGATCGCTACGCGCTCGCCAGCTTCGATGGTGATGTCGAAGTTCTTGAACAGCACCTTGTCGTCGAAGGCCTTGGCCATCTTTTCCACGACCACGGCCTGGCGGTGCAGCTTCTTGGTCTGTTCGAAGCGGATGAACGGGCTGACCCGACTCGAGGGCTTGACCTCGGCCAGCTGGATCTTGTCGATCTGCTTGGCACGCGAGGTGGCTTGCTTGGCCTTGGAGGCGTTGGCCGAGAAGCGGCTGACGAAGGTCTGCAGTTCGGCGATCTGGGCTTTCTTCTTGGCGTTGTCCGACAGCAGCTGCTCGCGCGCCTGGGTGGCGGCGGTCATGTACTCGTCATAGTTGCCCGGGAACAGGCGCAGCTCACCATAGTCCAGGTCGGCCATGTGGGTGCAGACGCTGTTGAGGAAGTGACGGTCGTGGGAAATGATCACCATGGTGCTGTTACGCGCCGTGAGAATGTTCTCCAGCCAGCGAATGGTGTTGATGTCCAGGTGGTTGGTTGGTTCGTCCAGCAGCAGCACGTCCGGATCGGAGAACAGTGCCTGCGCCAGCAGCACACGCAGCTTCCAACCCGGCGCTACTTCGCTCATCGGCCCGAAGTGCTGCTCCAGCGGAATGCCCAGGCCCAGCAGCAACTCGCCGGCGCGCGATTCGGCGGTGTAGCCGTCCATCTCGGCGAATTCGGTTTCAAGCTCGGCGACGGCCATGCCGTCTTCCTCGGTCATTTCCGGCAGCGAGTAGATGCGGTCGCGCTCGGCCTTGACCTTCCACAGTTGGCCGTGGCCCATGATCACCGTGTCGATGACGCTGAACTGCTCGTAGGCGAACTGGTCCTGACGCAGCTTGCCCAGGCGGGTGTTGGGCTCGAGCATCACCTGGCCGGCGGACGGCTCCAGGTCGCCGCCGAGGATTTTCATGAAGGTCGACTTGCCGCAGCCGTTGGCCCCGATCAGGCCATAGCGGTTGCCGTTGTTGAATTTGACCGAGACGTTCTCGAAGAGCGGCTTGGAGCCGAACTGCATCGTGATATTGGCTGTAGAAATCAAGTACTTGTCCTGCGGGAGTTCCAGAGGTGTATGAATGGCCTTTCGTCACGCCTGAACCCTTGCGGAGTGGCTTGACGCGAGGCGGCAGCTTTTCCCGCTCACCCAAGGCCAAGGAGGAGCGGCAGTCCATTCGCGTGGTGTAGCGGGCGACATCCAGGTGCCGGGGCCAGTGGGAGCGATCCCGGTATCAGGCTTGCGCGGGGCGTACTGCGACGTTCACGGAGGCTCAGCGCTTCATGCGCTGATTCGAGGGCGCGGATTGTATCACCTGGTTGATTGATCCACAGCCACTTTGCAGCACGCCGGACAAATAGCCTGCCCGTGCGAGGAGGGCGGGGCGCCATCCCGGAACCTGCGAGAGGGCGCCTGCAGTGACGATCACTCCATCCAGGGCGCCTTGCCGCAGTCCGACTCCCATTCGGCGATCTGGTCATGCCGGATCAATGCTTCCTCGCCGTTTTCAGCACGAAACGCTTCGACCAGTCCGGCAACGCATTTGTCGACGTCGGTATCGGCGATTGCGTCCTGGGCGGGCGCCAGCTTGTCTTCCATCATTACGTTGCGGGCGTAGACCCGATGGGCAGTCAGCGATCCGTCCGCCGCCCACTCCTGGTATTCACCGGTCCAGACCCCGTGATCGAAGGTGATCAGCTTGGTCATGTTGCCAGTGTTGGCGTCCCATTCATGGGCAACGCCATGGGGTGTGCCGTTGTCGTAGGGAACCTCTGAAACGCGCTTGCCCTGCGCGGAAAATCGCTCGACAGTCCCGATCAGCTGGCCGTTGCTGGCCTTGGCCTTGTAGGTCGTCTGGCCGCTGTTCTCGTCGTAGTTCTCCTGCACCCCGTCGGACTTGCCGTTGCGGGCCGTGCGCAGGTAGACCAGCTTGCCGGTATTCGGGCTCCAGAACTCGACCTTGCCATCGATCAGGTCCTGGCTGAACGCCGCCTTCGCCAGGCGGGTCTGGCCATCGATGGCGTAGATCTGCAGGGCGCCGTCCATGTTGCCGTCCTTGTACTGCGCGGTGTAGCGCAGTGTCCGCGACTTGGCCTGGTAGCAGGAGACATCACCGGAGATGAAGCCTTTTTCGACCTGGGCATCGCACACGAAGTTACGGCCCATGTACATGTTGCGGTCGGACCTCAGGCTCTTGAGGGTCTGGTTGAGGTTGAACAGCGTGTCCATGTAGCCATTGTTGGCCCGCATGAAGTTTTCCGGAACGTTGGTGACCAGCCCGGTGAAGGGCTTGTTTTCCGAGCCTGCGTAGATCAGGCCGTTGTTGACCTCGGCGTTTCGGTAGTCGAGCTGGCTTTCCGAGCATCCAGCCAGCGCCAGTAGAGCGCATGCTCCGGCAGCGGCGTTGCGAACCTTCACGGCATCATCCTTTATGGTGGTATATCGCCGGCTATATCGCCGCCTGGTAAGAAATCTTTAGCCTCCAATGACCTGCGATTGCCCTCAAAGCTGCAACCGTCGCATCGTTACCCTGGGATTGGCTGATCATCATCGCCGTATTGCCCCTGACGTCCCTGTGCAGCGGGTCGGCGCCGCGTTGTACCCGTTCGGCCTGGATGTCGAGGCGGCCGAACAGGGCTGCGAACGGAAGTGCGGTCTGAACATCATTATTGGTTGCATCGATGGGGCACAGGCCCATCAAGCGTCATCCAGTGAGTTGAACGCGAACTGACCAAGCTGCGAAGGCTTGAGCAGCGTTAATGGCGCTACATCATGAGTTTGTTATTTGGAATTGGCGCAGCTTAATGTCGCGGAACTATCGGTTTTACTATTGTGAAGTGCGTCGCATTATTGGAGGTGCGTTGTTTCATGTGTAGTTGATTGACAACGGTCGGCAGGCCTCCCGATCAGAAGAGGCAAGAGGCCGTCCAGACCTCAGCGCGCCTGGGTGAACGCCAGGAAGTAGCCATTGCAGTCACGCACGCCGAACTCTCGCGAGCCGTAGGGCATGTTCTGAAGTGGCCATGCGATCTCGGCTTTATCGCGCACGCGTTCGAAATACCCATCGACATCGGCGATCACGAAATAGAACGTGCCCGTGCATTGCGGTGAATGGCCCCACAGGTCTTGCTCGGTGAACACGATCCGGTTGTCGTCGAGGTGCACGGTCAGCGTCGTTTGCTGCGAATCAGCAACTTCGAAACCCAAGGTATCGCGGTAATGCTCCCGCGTTTTCTGCAGGTCATGGCAACGCAACAGGGGGCTCAGCGGCATGGTGTTCTCCGAATGGCGGGGCAGGGATTGGCCGATGGTAGCGCCTTGCTCAATGGGAGGAAACGTAGAGGGGTGAGCCAGAGGAGGCGGGCAGTGCGTAGGTCGCCTTCATCCAGTCGATTTCGGCTTGTGGCGTACGCCCGAAGAAACGCTTGAACTCGCGGCTGAACTGCGAGGGGCTCTCATAGCCGACGCTGAAGGCGGCTGCCGATGCGCTCAAGGCGTCGTGCAGCATCAGCAGCCGGGCCTGGTGCAGACGGGCCGACTTCAGGTACTGCATGGGCGAGGTGTTGGTCACGCTGCGAAAGTGTCGATGGAAACTGGGCACGCTCATGCTGGCCTCGCGGGCCAGCGACTCGACGTCCAGATGCTCCCGGTAGCGGCTGTGAATGGTGCGCAGGGCGCGGGTCACCTTGGCGAAATGGCCGTGCCGACCCAAGGCTGCACGCAGCGAGCCGCCCTGGGCGCCAGAGAGGATGCGGTAGTAGATTTCACGCACCAGCGCCGGGCCGAGGATCTGTGCGTCGCTCGCGATGGTCATGGCTTCAAGAAAGCGCAGTGTCGTGGTCTGCAGCGCGTCGTCCATGGGCGAGGCGTACATGCCCCGCGGCGGTTCGCTGCTGCTGCCCAGCAGTTCGTCCACCTGCAAGGTCAGCTCGCTGGCCAGTTGCAGGTCCAGGCGTATGTAGATGGCCAGCATCGGCTCGTCTTCGCTGGCATCGGTTTCCATGGTGAAGGGCACAGGAACCGACACCACCAGGTAGTGCCGAGCGTCGTACACATATACCTCGTCACCCAGGTAGCCGCGCTTGCAGCCTTGGCAGAGGATAACGATGCCGGGCTCGTAAAGCACCGGCACATGGCTCAGCGGCCGGTTCGAGCGCAGGAAGCGCACGTCTTGCAGCGCGCTGAGGTTATAGCCTTCCATCGGCGCGAGCTGCGTGAGCAACTGCACCATGCGCGCACAGCGGGTATCGGTCTGTGTCACTGCCCAGTCCTCTGCCTGGCGCTCAACCATCGGTCGAGCAGGTCAGGTCTTGCCATTGATCGATCTCCTGGCTCATGCGCTGCAGCTTGTCGCGCACCAGGCCCAGTGCGTCACTGCCCAGTAGCAGGTGGTCGGGCGGACTGTGGCTGGCGATGACCTGCAGGATCGCCTGGGCTGCCTTGCGCGGGTCGCCCAGCTGCTTGCCGCTCTTGTCCTGGCGTGCCTTGCGGATGGGGTCGAAGCGCTGGTCGTAGTCGGCGATGCTGCGTGGCGAACGCTGCATGGAACGACCGGCCCAGTCGGTACGGAACGAACCCGGCGCCACCGCAGTAACGGCGATGCCGAACGGGCGCAGTTCCTGGCTCAGGGTATCGGAAATGCCCTCCAGTGCGAACTTGCTCGAGCAGTAGTAGGCAATGCCCGGCATCGTGAGGGTGCCGCCCATGGAGGTGATGTTGATGATGTGGCCGGCCCGGCGCTGGCGAAAGTAGGGGACGAATGCCTTGGTGACGGCAACGGCGCCGAACACATTGACCTCGAACTGCCGGCGCATGTCTTCCAGCGGGGATTCCTCGAAAATCCCTTCATGGCCGTAGCCGGCGTTGTTCACCAGCACATCGACGGGGCCGTGAAGCGCCTGCACCTGTGCAACCACAGCGTCTATGCGGGCGAAGTCGGTGACATCGAGGATCACCCCGTGGGCGCGTTCGCTGTTCAGGGCCTGAAACGCTGTCAACGCGCTGTCGTTGCGTACGGTGCCGATGACGCGATGTCGGGCAGCGAGCGCCGCCTGGGCCAGGGCACTGCCGAAACCACTGCTGACGCCGGTAATGAAGAGAGTCTTGCTGTCGCTCATGATCGCGATCCTGGGTAGGGAGTACGCGAGCATGCTAGGTGGATTGGCTGATCGTCCCTATGCCGGAGGCTCTTGAAACCTTGCCCGTTTCTATCAGAAGCGAGCGTGGTGATAACCGCCAGGGATGCTGCAGGCAAAGAAAAGCCCGCTGGGGAGGGCGGGCGAAGTATTTCACGGATGTGGAGCAACTGTGCCAGCCGCGACGTGAAAATGTCGTGAAGGGGGTGTCAAAAAAATACGTACAACGGGCAGGAAACCAGTTTTGGGAAAGCACCTACTGCCAATGGCTATTTAGATGACATGCATCGCTAAAGCGCACCTAGAGAATCCCTTCTTGGTCAATGTCGATCAGCGTCTAGAGGAACAATTCCGTGTGCTTTCAAAAAACCAGAACCATGGGGGTGCTTCTGGCGCTCCTGGCGCTGCAGGGTTGCGCCAGTATCATCAGTGACTCCAAGTATCCGGTGAGTGTCACGAGCAGCCCGGCGGGTGCTAATTTCGAGGTGATCAACAAATCAGGGATGGTCGTTCATCGCGGCAGCACGCCTGCGGTGGTGACGCTGATGTCGGGGGAGGGTTATTTTCGCGGCCAAACCTACACGTTGCGTTTCATGAAAGAGGGATACCCAGATCGACAGGTCGAACTCGACTCGAGTGTGGACGGTTGGTACTGGGCGAACATCTTGTTTGGCGGTGCTATCGGCATGCTGATCGTCGATCCGCTGACCGGTGCGATGTACAAGTTGCCGGACGGGGTCTCGGCTGATCTGGGGCAGCCGGTGGCGGAGGCGGCGCAGGGCGCGCTTCGGATCGTCTCGATCAATGACCTTGATCCCGCGCAGCGCGCCCAGCTTGTTTCCCTTCAATAAGGGGCGGTTGGACGGGGTGCAGAGAAGGCGGCATGCCCTGCACCCACATTGCGCTGTCAGAAGCCAGGTGCGATCTGCCCTTTGTAGCGGGTCAGGATGAATTGACGCACTTCAGGGGAGTTCAGCGCATTGGCCAGTAACTGGCGTTGCCCGGTGAGAAACAGCAGCACACCCAACGGCAGCCCCAACGCTACGGTAAAGCCCAGCGCCGCGCCGAGCATGCTCAGGGTCTCGAGGCAAGCGAGGCCGATTTCACCCCAGTCCAGATTGGCCAACAGCGCATTCATCGCCCACGCTCCTGGCGCAGCGCAGCCACCGGATGGGGCGCACGCAGGCGATCACCCTGGCCGAACAGCTTGTTGCGTAGGCTGCCTTCGGCATACTCGCGCTTGAACAGGCCGCGCGCCTGCAGTTCGGGGACCAACAGATCGACCACGGCAACGAAGGTTTCCGGTACGACCACGCTGGACAGGTTGAAGCCGTCCACGTCAGTGTCTTCGACCCAGGCCTGCAACTGGTCGGCGACGGTCGTGGGCGACCCGACCAACAGCGGGCCGTCGCCGCCCAGGCAGCAATATTCGGCGATCTCGGCAACGGTCCAGGTCCGTGTCGGGTCGGCGCGGGTGAAGCCCTCGACTACCGACTGGATGGCTTCGCTGGGCACCTCGCGCAGGATCTGGTCGGGGCTGTAGGCGGCAAAGTCGATGCCTGTCCAACCCGACATCAGCGAGAGCGAACCACTGGCACTGGCGTACTCACGGTACTCGCGCAGACGGGCCTGCGCGGCCTCGTCGGTTTCGGCGACGATCACCGTGAGCTGTTCAAGGATCAGGATATCGGAGCCCTTGCGCCCGGCAGCGACCGCTGCGGCACGCAGATCGGCAACCTGCTTCTTCAGCACGGTCTTGCTCGGTGCTGCAACAAACACGCATTCGGCGTTGGCTGCGGCAAAGGCCCGCCCCCGGCTGGATGCACCGGCCTGGTAGAGCACCGGTGTGCGCTGTGGTGACGGGGCGCTGAGGTGAAAGCCTGGAACCTTGAAGTACGTGCCGTCATGGTCGATGCCGTGGACCTTGGCCGGGTCGGTGTAGACACCGCTGGCACGGTCGGCGCGCACGGCATCCTCCTCCCAACTGGTTTCCCACAGCTTGTAGCAGACCTGCAGGTATTCCTCGGCCAGGGCGTAGCGCTGGTCGTGGCTCATCTGTTCGGGCTGGCCGAGGTTGCGTGCCCCGCTGGACAGGTAGGAAGTCACGATGTTCCAGCCGGCACGGCCCTGGGTCAGGTGATCGAGCGTGCTCATGCGCCGGGCGAAAGGAAAGGGGTGTTCGAACGACACCGAGGCGGTCACGCCAAACCCCAGATGGCGGGTGGCTGCGGCCATTGCCGGTACCAATTGCAGCGGGTCGTTCAGCGGCACCTGGGCACCGCTGCGCAGCGCTTCATCGGCATTGCCGGCGTAGACGTCATAGACACCCAGCACATCGGCGAGGAACAGGCCGTCGATGCAGCCCCGCTCGAGGGTCTGGGCCAGTTCGATCCAGTAATGGATATCGGTGTAGCGCGTCGCCTGGTCGCGCGGATGGCGCCACAGCCCAGGCGACAGGTGCCCGACCGTGTTCATGGCAAAGGCATTGAGACGGATCTGCTTGGTCATGGCGCAGCCTCAGTTCCAGTCGTGGCGCGTGGGGCGGACACCGTTCAGGGCCCAGTTACCGACCAGGTGATATTTCCAGCGCACGGGGTCGTGCAGGGTATGCACGCGGGCATTGCGCCAGTGCCGGTCGAAGTTGTGCTGCAGCAGCGAGGAGCGGGTCCCGCCCAGTTCGAACAGGCGGTTGCTGGCCTCAATCGACACCTCGGTAGTCAGCACCTTGGCCTTGGCCACCGCCACCGAAGCGGCGGCGACGTTGTCGTCGTTCGGCGCGGGCTTGGCGGTATCCAGCACCTTGCCGGCACGCTCGAGCAGGGCCTCGGCGGCTTCCTGGCGGATCTCCAGGGAGCCGATCTGGATGATGGTGAGCGGATCCTCACTGGCTTTTTCGACACCGGCATCGATCCACGGACGGGCATGTTCGCGAACAAAGGCGATGGTGTCGTCCAGCGCCGCGCGGCCGATGCCGGCGTCAATTGCCGCAGTGGTCAGCTGGGCGAAGGGGCCCGCGAGGGTAGGGTGCTCGTAGGAGCGGTAGCTGGGGAACAGGTTGAATGCAGGCACGCGCAATCCGTCTAGCAGCACGGTGCCGCTGGAGGTGGTGCGCTGGCCCATGCTGTTCCAGTCGTCGACGACCACCAACCCAGGAGTGCCACGTGGCACAAAGGCCAGTTGTGCCCGGTCCTGTTCGTCCAGGGCCAGTACGCCGATCCAATGGGCATAGAGCGAGCCGGTGCAGTAGCCCTTGCGGCCGTCGATACGGTAGCCGTCAGCTTCGGCGACCAGGCGGGTACGGATGTCCTGGACGGTCTTGCCACCGGTTTCAGACAGTGCGTTGGCAAAGCGATGGCCTTTGAGTACCAGGTCGAAGAAGAAGCGGTGCTGCTCTTCGGTGCCTTGCAGGCGGATGTCTTCGAGCAGGCAGTAGTGGTTTTGCGGAATCTGTCCAAGCGACGGGTCGGCAGCCGAGACGATGGCGATCACCCGCGCCAGGGTGGCGAAGGATACTTCGGCACCACCATAGGCACGAGGCACAGTGATGCCCCACAGACCGCTGTTGGAATAGGCATCGACCACATCGGCCGGGACTTCTCGGCGCCGGTCACGCTCGGCGGCGCCTTCACGCAGCAGCGCGGCGACTTGATGGGCAACGGCGATGGCTTCTGCATCGTCGCGGATGACATGGGCATCCGGCTGGCGGATGTCGTAGGAGGCAGAAACGGCAGGCGTGGACATGGGTTCCTCGGGATACTGTGCGTGTACACAGATCACTGGAGCAGAAACCGTGCCAGCGAATTTATCTCAATAAAATCAGTAGTTTGGTGGATTTTATCGAACGAGGTGTCGCCCCTTGGGCAATCAGCTGTTGGCCATGTGTTGCTGAGCAGACAGTTGCCAGGGAGACATATCGCTGTACCTGCCGCCCCGCGACGCAGCATCGCTCGAAAGCAAAATGCTATCCCGTCGTGTCTATGTAAGGGTTTTGTAAAAAACCATTTAAGAATTGTGAACAACTGTATCCTGAATTGACCTACACCATTGGCAAGACCCATGAACCAACTTCCGTCGCAGCCTGAGGCTGCACGCGGGGCGTTCTCCAGCTTTGAGGCGTGTCGCAATACCCAGAAAGGCCCTGTGGTGATCCTGGCGTCAGGCGCGTCAGCGAAAGATTTCCCGCTCGAAGATTTTGCCAGCGTCCCGATCATCGCCATGAATGGCTCAATTTCGATGCTGGTGGGCACGGATGTGCGCCCATTCTTCTACATTTGCACCGACAAGGACTTCTGCAACCAGCAACCCGAGCTTTTTGCCATGGCGTTGCACTGCAGCCCCCGATTGGCACTGTGGCCGGAGCAGTTCGACCTGTTCGACCTGCCTGAGGACACCGAGCGCTACCCGCTGCTCAAGGCCCTGGACCCAACGTTCAGTGAATGGCTGGGGCTCGGGGATGGCCGCTATGCCCGCAACCGCACGCTGTGGAGCAAGCGGGCGCGTTCGATCGGTTTCAGCAGGAACCTCTCATACGGTTTCTTCGATGCCCGGACCGTGGCTTTTGTAGCCCTGCAACTGGCTTACCACCTGGGTTTCGACGATGTGCTACTGGTCGGCGTGGATCTGGACCAGTCGGCAGGGCGCTTTTACGAGACGTCCGGTGGCAAGCGCTCGCCCTGCGGCCTCGACCAGCACTGGGACAGTCGTATCCTGCCGTCACTGACCCTGATGGCGCACCAGGTGATGGGCGAGCGTTTCCGCGTTCATAACCTCTCGACCCGCTCACGCATCCCCCCGGCGTTGATCCCCAGGATCGACCTGCAGCAGGCCCGTGCCCTCGCGGCCCGAGCGACGGCCGTGGCGTGAGCATTACACGTCAAGAAAGCGGATGCAGCGCCATCGGGCGATAGGTAGAGTGCCGGGGTCGTCAGCCTGTATCAGGAGTTGCCATGTCCAGCGCCTTCACTCTCATGCCATCGCCAGTTGGCACCCTGACACTGGTCGCCCGTGGCGAATGCCTGGCCGCCGTGCTGTGGGAAGAGGAGCGTGCCAACCGGGTGCGCCTTGGCGAACTGCACCGTGATGACCAGGCGCCAGTGCTGCGGGAAACTGCCCATCAGTTGGGTGAGTATTTTGCCGGTCAACGGCAGCGCTTCGAGTTGCCCCTGGACTTCGATGGCACTGAATTCCAGCGCCAGGTCTGGGCGGCGCTGCTGACCATTCCTTTCGGCCAGACCCGCAGCTACAGCGATATCGCCCGACAGATCGGCAACCCCGCGGCGGTACGCGCGGTAGGGGCAGCCAATGGCCGCAACCCGATCTCGATCATCGCACCCTGCCATCGGGTGATCGGTGCCTCGGGCGGCCTTACAGGCTTTGCCGGCGGGTTGCCTGCCAAGCAGTACCTGCTGGCGCTTGAGGGCAGGCAGAGCCTGTCGCTGTTCTGAGCGCTCAGCTCAACCACCACGCCAACGCGCACAGCACCAGCGCGAGCACCGAGCCTGCGAACAGGCTGTAGTGCCGCTGCGCCCGTCGGGCATGGGGTTCGACCTCACGCAGGTACTGGCCGGGTGTCGGCGCATCCGGGCGATGGCGCAACCCTTCGGCGATGTCTGCCAGCCCGCCGCGAATCAGCAAACCAACCAGGTAGTAGCAGGAGGCATAGCTGGCGAATGCCAGCAGCAGGTACTTCACGGAGATCCTTCCTTGGGTGATACAAAGGGAGAGGATACCCTCAGCCGCTCGCAACTAACCAGCAAAACTCAGGACGCCGGCCGTGCAGCGAAGCGCTGGCGGAACCAGTCATCGAGCATGGCCTTCTCGGCATACAGGCGATCGCTGCTGCCCACGCGGCCTGGGCGGCTCAGGTACATCTTGTCGCTGACGCGTTCCTCGGCCTTGTGCTCGGGCTGGCCGGGTTGAACGAGGGTGTAGCTCAGGTCGATGGTCGGCCAGGTGATTTCGCGCATGAAGCGTACGTTATAGGCCTGACTGTTCCAGGGTTCGTAGCGGCCGGCCAGATCGATGTCGCGGATGTCGATGTGTACTCGCTGGCCGGGCTGAAGGTAGCGCTGGCCAAGTTTTTCCAGGTGCCGGGTGAGTGCCTTCATCACTTCTGGGTCGGCGCCGCGCTCATAGCCGGGGCTGTTCAGGCTGGCATCGCGGAATTTTTCCGGGTGATCGAAGCTGACCTGGACCTGCGCGGGCGGGATGCCTTGTGCCATGCTGTCGTATGCCAGCACCAGCAGTGCAGCGCAGGCTAGGGTAGAGCGCATGATGCACCTCCGCGACGGGCTCGTTGTCTCGCCATTCTACGCCTGGTGCCGGCGACACAGCAGAGGAATGATGTAATGGCGCGTTTTCGGCAGTTAGCTGCCAACGACAAAGGGCGGGACTTGGCGGTCGGCGATATCCACGGGCACTTCCAACGCCTGCAGGCCGCGCTCGAGCAGGCGGCATTCGATCCCGAGGTCGATCGGCTGTTCAGTGTCGGTGACCTGGTCGACCGGGGCCCGACCAGCGAAGAGGCCCTGAACTGGCTGGCGCATCCCTGGTTTCATGCGGTGCAGGGCAATCACGAAGCATTGGCCATCAGCCACTATCGCGGTGGCCGTGTTGATCTGGACATGTACCGTGCGGCGGGCGGGGGCTGGTTTCTCGACTTGCCCAAGGCTGAGCAGGCGCGCTTCGTCGAGCAGTTCGAACGCCTGCCGGTCGCGCTCGAAGTACAGACTGCCTGCGGGTTGGTCGGCATGCTGCATGCAGACAGTCCGTTCGCCGACTGGGCCGAGCTGCGCGCCTGCCTGCAGACTCGGGACGACCCTGCCGTGCGCGAGGTCTGCCAATGGTCGCGCCGGCGCCTGAAGAGCGCCGATAGCGAACCCATCCAAGGGCTGCGTGCGCTGCTGGTCGGGCACACCCCGGTGCTCACGCACAAGGTATTGGGCAACGTGTGGCACCTGGATACCGGTGGCTGGAGCAGCGGTTTTTTCAGCCTGCTGGATATCGGCACGCTGACGCTGATCAACGAGTGACACATCTGCGACCTTCCCAAAAACGACCACCCACACATTCGGGGTATGTCTGCAGCCAGCCAGACCTCCCATAGTGACCCCATCGGCTCAATCCGGAGCAGTCACACGATGGAGTTGCTATGCGCAAGGCACTGAAGGTGATTGGCGGTCTGTTGCTGGTGTCCTCGACGGCACTGGTGCAGGCAGCGGCAGAGGGGGACAGCAGCAACACGCTCAGGCTGTACAACTGGACTGACTACATCGGTGAAACCACCTTGGCCGACTTCGAAAAGGCCACCGGTATCAAAGTCGTTTACGACACCTTCGATGGCTATGAAACGGTCCAGACCAAACTGCTCACCGGCCGCTCCGGCTACGACCTGGTCATGCTCAATGCGTCGCTGGTACCGCCGCTGATCCAGGCCGGCGTATTCCAGGCCCTGGACAAACAGCAACTGCCCAGTTGGCACAACCTCGACGAGCAGGTGGTCAGCAACCTGCAAGGTTACGACCCTGGCCTGAAGTACTCGGCGCCCTACACCTGGGGCAGCTCCGGCGTTACCTACAACGTCGACAAGATCAAGGCGCGCATGCCCGACGCACCGATCGGCTCGCTGGCCATGCTGTTCGACCCGGCCATCGTTTCGCGCTTCGCCGATTGCGGCGTGACTTTGATGGACGCCCCCACCGAAGTGATTCCACTGGCCCTCCAGTACCTGGGCAAGGATCCGCGCAGCGCCGCACCCGCGGACCTCAAGGCTGCCGAACAGCTGCTGCTGGGCATCCGCCCCTATATCCGCAAGTTCGACTCGGTCAACTACCTGACCAGCCTGCCCAACGGCGACGTGTGCCTGGCTCTGACCTGGTCGGGTGACTACGCCACCGCCCAGGCGCGTGCGGTGGAGGCGAAGAAGGCTATCAAGCTGGCGTTCTTCATTCCCAAGGAAGGCTCGCTGATCTGGTTCGACAACCTCTACATCCCCAAGGATGCGCCGCACGTCAGCAACGCCCATCGCTTCATCGAGTTCCTGCTGCAGCCACAGACCATGGCCAAGGTGACCAACTTCATCCACTACGCCAACAGCAATGCCGCGGCCACCGCCCTGGTACAGGCCGATATCCGCCAGGACCCGGCGATCTACCCGGACGCCCAGACCCGCGAACGGCTGTTCGCGCAAAAGACCCAGACACCCAAGGACATGCGTGCGATCACGCGGGTCTGGAGCACGGTCAAGACCGGTTTCTGAACATTTTCGAACGATCCTCGCCAAGGAGCTGCCCATGGCCACTTCAAGCAACGCATTCGCTATCGCCAACGATCCATTGGTGGAAGCCGACAAGGCCCATTACATGCACGGTTATCATATGTTCGACGAGCATCGCCAACAGGGCGCGCTGAACATCATCGAAGGCGAAGGCGCCTACATCCGCGATACCCAAGGCAACCGCTTCCTCGATGCCGTTGGCGGCATGTGGTGCACCAACATTGGCCTGGGGCGCGAGGAAATGGCCTTGGCCATTGCCGACCAGGTGCGCAAGCTTGCCTATTCGAACCCGTTCTCGGACATGGCCAACGACGTGGCCATCGAGCTGTGCCGCAAGCTTGCGAAACTGGCACCGGGCGACCTGGACCATGTCTTCCTCACCACAGGTGGGTCTACTGCCGTGGACACCGCCTACCGGCTGATCCAGTACTACCAGAACTGCCGCGGCAAGCCGGGCAAGAAACACATCATCGCCCGCTACAATGCCTACCATGGCTCGACCACCCTGACCATGCAGATCGGCAACAAGGCCGCCGACCGGGTGCCTGAGTTCGACTACGCCCACGACCTGATCCACCACATCTCCAACCCCAACCCGTACCGCGCCCCGGACAACATGGACGAGGCCGAATTCCTCGATTTTCTGGTCGCCGAGTTCGAAGACAAGATTCTCTCCCTGGGCGCCGACAACGTTGCCGCCTTCTTCGCCGAACCGATCATGGGTTCGGGCGGAGTGATCATCCCACCCAAGGGATACTTCGCGCGCATGTGGCAGCTGTGCCAGACCTACGACATCCTGTTCGTCGCCGACGAAGTAGTGACTTCGTTCGGGCGCCTGGGCACCTTCTTTGCCAGCGAAGAACTGTTCGGCGTAACCCCAGACATCATCACCACAGCCAAGGGGCTGACCTCTGCCTACCTGCCGTTGGGTGCGTGCATCTTCTCCGAGCGCATCTGGCAGGTGATCGCCGAGCCGGGCAAGGGGCGCTGCTTTACCCACGGTTTCACCTACAGCGGCCATCCGGTGTGTTGCACGGCAGCACTGAAGAACATCGAGATCATCGAGCGCGAAAACCTGCTGGCCCACGTCAACGAGGTCGGCAGCTACCTGGAGCAGCGCCTGCAAACCTTGCGTGACCTGCCGCTGGTGGGCGATGTGCGCTGCCTCAAGCTGATGGCTTGTGTCGAATTCGTCGCCGACAAGGCGAGCAAGGCACTGTTCGACGATGCGATCAACATCGGTGAGCGCATCCATAGCAAAGCCCAGGCCAAAGGCCTGCTGGTACGGCCGATCATGCACTTGAACGTGATGTCGCCGCCGCTGATCGTCACCCGCGCCCAGGTTGACGAGATCGTCGAAACCCTGCGCCAGTGCATCCTCGAAACCGCGCGCGAGCTCACGGCGCAAGGGTTGTACCAGGGGCGATGAGCAGCCTGCAGCGGGCTGTGCGTGGGCGTATCCGGCAGGCTAGACTGCCGGGCATGACCCAGGCCTCTCCCGACACACCGATTGCCCTTACCCTCGGCGCGCTGCAGCAGTGGCATGCGGCGCTGCAAAGTGCGTTGGCCCATAGCGAATCACCGCAGGCCCTGCAGTATCTGGCCAGGGCGCTGGGCCAGTTGGTGGCGGTCGAGTCGATGATGATCAGCGTCGAAAGCCAGGGACAGGCGCCGCGCCTGTTGTACCAGCAAGGCATTCCCGATGCCCATCGCGATGCCGTGCTCAACCGCTATTTCGCCGCCGGTTACCTGCTCGATCCTTTCTGCCTCGCGGTGCAGAGCGGGCTGGCTGAAGGTTTCTATCACCTGCAGGACATCGCGCCGGACAACTTCTTCGACAGTGACTACTACAAGGCCTATTACCTGGGCACTGGCTGCAGCGAAGACAGCTACTACATCGCCGACCTCAGCGATGGCCGCAAACTCTCCCTCAGCCTGTTCCAGGGCTGCAGCGGCACACGGCTGAGCGCGCAACAGATCGACCTGTTGCGTGCGGTCGAACCGATGGTGCGCGACCTGCTGGGCCGTTATGCACGGCATAACCTCGAACCCGGTGTCGCGACGCTGGAGCATGCAAGTCTGCAGGCTGCGTTCGACAGCTTCGGCTGCCAGGTGCTGACGGACCGCGAACGGGAAGTCGCGCACATGATCCTGCGCGGGCATTCGGTAAAGTCCACGGCGCAGGACCTCGGCATTTCGCCTGAAACCGTGCGCATGCATCGCAAGAACCTCTATCTGAAGCTGGGCATCAACTCTCAGTCTGAGCTGTTCGCTCGCTTTATCGATTGGCTGCGCCAGGGCTAGGGCCAACCCGGGTTCCTGGTTCACGCGAGCTCAATCGGCTCTCCGGCACATTTCGTACAGAGCCTAAGAATCTACTGGGAAAATCTAAGGTTCTAGTATGTAATTACAGCCTACATACCACGGTACGAAATCGTAGGAGCAAGCATGGCCCGGGGCGGCATCGACAAGGCGGCAGTACAGCAGGCACGGCAGGCGCTGATCGCCCGGGGCGAGCATCCTAGTATTGATGCAGTACGTATCGAATTGGGTAACACCGGTTCGAAAACCACCATTCATCGCTACATGAAGGAGCTCGAGGCGCTGCAACCGCTGGCAGATAAACACTCACCGGCGCTCAGCGACACGTTGGGGCGTTTCGTCGGCCAACTGGCCGAGCAGTTGCGCGAGGAAGGGGAGGCGCGTATTCGCGACGCGCAGGCCGAATTCGATAAACAGCGCGAACAGTTGCAGGCGCAGTTGCAACTCGCACAACAGGCGCTCGCTGCTGCTCACCAGCAACAACAGATTCAGGCCAGCGCCCTTGCGGCCGAGTCGGAAAGGCTCGAAACGGCGCTGACCACCCTGCAGGCCGAGCAACTGCGCAGCGCCAGCCTCAACCAGTCCCTGGGCGAACTGCAGCTCAGGCTGGCCGACAAGGACGAGCAGTTGCAGCAGTCGCAAGGGGAGTTGCGTCAGTTGCAGCAGGACGTGATCGCCCGCCAGGAACAACTGACACACCTGCACCGTGAGAATGAGCGCCTGCTGACCGAATACCGACAGGCCAGCGCCCAGCACAAACAACTCGACGAACAATTGGAGCAGCGTGATGCCCAGGTTCAAGGGCTGCGCTCGATCCTGGCCCAGGCGCAGGGGGCGAGCGAGGAGGTGCGTCGGCAGTTGGACGGCGAGCGTCAGGCGCTGGTGGGTCAGCGTGACATCTGCGCCGAACAGATGCGCCTGATCGAGCGTCTGCAGGATCGTCTGATACAGAGCGAGGCACGCTGTGCGCAGCTGGAGACCTTCCAGGCAAAGGGCGCGTAGATAAATCAAACTTCGCCAGGCCCGCGCTTTCTTCTGTAGACACCGTTACGGAGAACGCACTATGAGCGAACAGAAACGTCCACACCCCGCGCAAGGGCCTCACTCATCCGACAAGGCGTCCAGCAAGCAGGATCTGGGTTTTGATCCGGACTCCCCCGACCTGGAGGATCCGCAAGTCGACCCGCAAGGTCCGGCAAAGCCACCCCGTGATCACGAGAAGAAAGGTAAGTGATCGAGTCATGACCTTCTGGGCGTGCGCACGCGGCAGCACGTGCCGCGCCGCAGGCCCGATGGTTCAGTTGTCGAGCTGGCGCGCTGCGTCTACGCCGGCACTGGACAACTTGATTGGATAACGCACGCTGATCTGGTGATCGGCATCGACATTGACGCTGCCATCATGGATCAAGCCGGCCTCCTGAAGCGTCTTGAGCATTCCGGCCACCGCCTTTTCGCCGCGGTAGTTGTCCAGCACTTCCTTGCCCAGGCCTTCAGGGTGGGCGTGCAGTAGCCGAGTCAGTACTTCGGCGCGCAGAGCATCATTACTCATATCAAGCCTCTCTGGTTACCTGTGGATCACTTGCCGTGCTTGGCCTGAAGCTGTTTGGCGTGCTCCAGGTGCTTCTCGAGGGTGGGCAGGGTCTCGCTGGCGAAAGCCTTGAGCTGCGGCTTGTCGGACGATGCGGCTTCCTTCTTGAACAGCTCCACGGCTTTCTCGTGGGCATCGACCTGATTGTTGACATAGGACTTGTCGAACGACTCGTCGCGCCATTCCAGGATCATCTTCTTGACCTTGTCGGTGAGCGCAGCCTCGTCAGGCACGCTGATATCCAGCTTGCGGGCGATATCACCGAGTTTCTGGTTGGCCTGGGTGTGATCGGTGACCATCTGCTGGGCGAAGGTCTTGATCTCCGCGTCCTTGCTCTTTTCCAGCGCCAGGTTGCCGGTTACGACTTCAGCGATACCTGCCTCGGTCGCCGCATCGACGAAGTCGTCGGAGGAAGCGGCCATCACCTGCACCGAGGCAAGGCCCATGGCCATGCACAGACCGGCTCGCTTGAGGAACAGAGTATTCATGTGTCTCTCCTTGTCCGTGGTCGCGACATCGGTGTCGCAAACGGTTGAGCGCCGGTCGGCGGCGAAAGTTTGAAATTTCTCACCGGCGTCATGCTCTGCGGGAGAGGAATGAGGGGAGGGGGTTGCAAGTAAACTGTTATAACGTAACATTTGCTGGAATCAGCTTGTCTCAGGAAACCTACCGTGATCCGCAGAAACCCCTCCGGCCACCTCCCACAGATCGCCGAATCAGCCTACATCGACAAGACCGCGATCATCTGCGGCAAGGTCATCATCAAGGACCATGTGTTCGTCGGCCCCTACGCGGTCATCCGCGCCGACGAGGTGGACGCCACCGGGGACATGGAGCCGATCGTCATCGGCGCCAACTCCAACATTCAGGATGGTGTGGTCATTCACTCCAAGTCCGGAGCGGCGGTGAGCATCGGCGAGTACACCTCCATCGCCCACCGCTCCATCGTGCATGGCCCCTGCGTGGTCGGCGATCGGGTGTTCATCGGCTTCAACAGCGTGCTGTTCAATTGCCGCGTGGGTGATGGCAGCGTCGTGCGTCACAACTCGGTGGTCGATGGTCGCGACCTGCCAGAGCGCTTCTACGTACCGCCCACCGAACATATCGGCCCGCACACCGATCTCGATCGCTACCCACCCGTCAGCGTGTCGGCCTCGGAGTTCTCCGAGGATGTCGCCCGCACCAACATCGACCTGGTCCAGGGCTACAAGGCCCTGCAGAACGAGTTCTGATCATGGCCGACCTGCTGATACGCAACGCACGGCTGGTCAACGAAGGGCGCGAGTTCGAGGCTGACCTGCTGGTCGCCCGTGGGCGCATCGACAAGATCGCCGCGAGCATCGAAGGCGTGCGCGCTAAGGTCGAGATCGATGCGCAAGGGCAATGGCTGCTGCCGGGCATGATCGATGACCAGGTGCACTTTCGCGAACCCGGGGCAGGGCACAAAGGGAGCATTGCCAGTGAGTCGCGGGCTGCGGTGGCGGGTGGCATCACCAGCTTCATGGACATGCCCAACACCGACCCGCCAACCCTCACCACTGCGGCGCTGGCCGACAAGAAACGCCGCGCCGCGGCCAGCTCGCAGGCCAACTACGGCTTCCACTTCGGGGTCAGTCGCGACAACCTGGACACCATCGCCGCGCTCGACCCGCGTGAAGTCGCCGGGGTCAAGGTGTTCATGGGCGCGTCCACCGGCAACATGCTGGTGGACGACCCGCAGGTGCTCGAGCGGCTGTTCATCTACTGCCCGACCATCCTGCTGGCCCACTGCGAGCACACCCCCAGCATTCTGGCCAACGAGGCGCTGTGGCGTGAACGCCATGGCGAATTCATTCCTGCGGCCGCTCACCCGCTGATTCGCGATGCCGAAGCCTGCTATCGCTCCTCGTCGATGGCCGTGGACATGGCCAGGCGTTTCGGTACACGCCTGCACGTACTGCACCTGACCACCGCGCGCGAACTGGCGCTGTTCGCCGCTGGCCCGGTACGCGACAAGCACATCACCGCCGAGGTCTGCCTGCACCACCTGCTGTTCGACGACAGTGACTACGCGCAGCTCGGCCATCTGATCAAATGCAATCCGGCCATCAAGACCCGTGCCGACCGTGACGCACTGCGCCAGGCTCTGGCCGGCGATGTGATCGACGTGATCGGAACCGATCATGCCCCGCATACGCTCGAGGAAAAGCGGCGAGTCTATGGCCGCGCGCCCTCGGGGCTGCCGTTGGTGCAGCATGCCTTGCCGGCAGCGCTGGAGCTGGTCAGCGAGGGTGTGCTGAGCCTGACCCAGTTGGTCGACAAGACCAGCCACGCAGTGGCCCGCCTGTTCGCCATACGCGAGCGCGGTTTTCTGCGCGAAGGTTACTGGGCGGACCTGGCGCTGGTCGAGCGCCTGGCGCAACCGCGCCCGGTCGCCGATGACCCGATCCTGGCCCACTGCGGCTGGACACCTTTTCAGCATCGACACCTGCAGCATGTGGTGCGTACCACCGTGGTATCCGGCCAGCTGGCCTGGCACCAAGGCCAGGTGCAGCCACGCTGCCAGGGCCTGCCGCTGATGTTCGATCGATGACTCCTTTATTGCACGAGTGTGCCCCATGACTGAAGAAGACTTGCTCCGCCAGCCGGCCGAGGCCTACATGAACGAGCCCCAGCGCCAGTACTTTCGTAACCTGTTGCTGGGGCAGCGGGTGGAGTTGCAGGAGCGCATAGAGCAGGACTTCCAAGCGTTGCGCGAGCAGGAAGTGCACAGCGACCCGGCCGATCTTGGCAGTGCCGAGGAGGAGCGGCACTGGCAGTTGCGCACCCTTGAGCGAGAGAAGCGCCTGCTGGACAAGATCGACCAGGCGTTGGAGCGCCTGGCCAAGGGGGATTACGGCTGGTGTGAGGAAACCGGCGAGCCGATCGGCCTGCGCCGCCTGCTGCTGCGTCCGACCGCGACCCTGTGCATAGAAGCCAAGGAGCGGCAGGAACTCAGGGAACGGCATTTGCGCGATGATGCCTAGTCGACCACCACGGGCTGGGCGTAAAGCTGCCAGCGCACTGAACTGACGCCTTTCTCCAGGCTCACCCGGCTCACCAGGCGCTCCAGTTGTGCAGGCGCCTGTGGCGTGCCCAGCAGTTCGGCGCGCACCTCCAGGCGCAGCGGGTCGTGCAGGTCTTCGCTGTGCAGCGACTGCAGGCGCAGGCCCGGGTCACTGAGGCTGTGCAGCATCAGGCTGCGCACCTGGATCTCGTCTTCTGCCCGGCAGACGATGCGCACCTCGAAGCGTTGCTCGACTTCACTGGCGGGCACGACGTCCTGGCGGTCCAGGCGCTGGGCGATGTCGCGCAGCAGGATGTTGGCACACAGCACCACCAGGCTGCCCAGGGTTGCCTCCAGCAACAGCCCCAGGCTGCACAGCACACCGATGGCCGCGGTGCACCAGAGCGTGGCAGCGGTGTTCAGGCCGCGCACGTTGAAACCATCGCGCATGATCACGCCACCACCGAGAAAGCCGATGCCGGACACGACATACGCGGCGATGCGCGAGGCGTCGCTGGATTCCATGCCGGGTACCGCCTGGGTCATCAGCACGAACAGGCAGGCACCGGTGCTGACCAGCGCATTGGTGCGAAGGCCGGTCAGGCGCTGGCGCAGTTGACGTTCGGCGCCGATCAGGGCGCCGAGTACGAGGGCCACGCTGACGCGCAGCAGAAATACTTTCCAATCCATAGCAAACCTCTTTCCACGGGCAACGGCCCGCACATGCGCCACTGGCAAATGTGACGCCAATAAAATGAATGAGCGCGCAGGACCACGACACTCGCCGGCAAGCGCTGGCTGAGCGGGGAAAGAAGAGGGGGAAATCTGCCTTCGCAGGCGAGATGGACCGCCGTCTACCGTATTCGGCAAGACAGCGGCAGGAATGCTGCCGGACTAGCTTGCCGTGTGGACCTGTCGCAATCGACTGGGGCTACTGTCCAATGCAGGACTCCTGTAGGGGATGCATAAGTGCGTCGCGGACCTTACGCCTGCAGTTGCTCAGAATCAAGGGCGAATTCATGACAATTGCTTCATTGCCGAAACCTCCTACCGTTTCCGGTGCGTTCATCAGCGGTGGTAACCTTGGCGCCTTTCACCATCCACGCCGGACTGTCCCATGCTGTTCAACATCGCCGTGCTGCTCGCCGCCCTGGTGGCCATGGAGGGTGTCGGCACACTGGCCCACAAGTACGTCATGCACGGCTGGGGCTGGTGGCTGCACCGCTCGCACCATGAGCCGCACCTGGGTGTGCTCGAGACCAATGACCTCTACCTGGTGGCACTGGCCCTGATCGCCGCTGGCCTGATGGCCCTGGGCAAGGCCGGCTACGCGCCCCTGCAGTGGGTCGGTGGAGGTGTCGCGGGCTATGGCGTGCTGTACGTGGTGGCCCACGACGGTTTCTTCCATCGGCACTGGCCGCGTAAACCCAAACCCATGCAGCGCTACCTCAAACGCCTGTACCGGGCGCATCGGCTTCATCACGCGGTGAAAGGACGCGAAGGTAGCGTGTCGTTCGGCTTCTTCTACGCGCCGCCGCTGCGCGAGCTCAAGCGCCAGTTGCGCGCGCGGCGGGGCGACTGAGTCGCGCAGGCTTCAATTCGTGGTTTCCTGCACGGCAATGGCCTCTTTGTGCCCTCGACTCACCCACCAGCCAAAGGCTGCAGCTGTGAAGAACATGATCAGGCTGTAGATCGCTGCCGGCACGGCCATGGTGGGGTTGTTCAGCAGGCTGGGACTCAACGCCAGCGCGATGGCCAAGGTGCCGTTGTGAATGCCGATCTCCATACCAATGGCGATCGCCTGGCGTTTCGGGATGCGTAACAGGCGTGGCACCCAATACCCCAGCCCCAGGCTGATCACGTTGAACAACAGCGCGGCGACACCCACCACCGGCGCGTACTCCACCACTGTCTGCCAGTCCTTGGCCAGTGCCAAAACGATGGTGAAGGCCAGAAACAACGCGGCTACCAGCTTCATCGGTTTCTCCATCCGCGCGGCAAAGCCCGGTGCGTAGCGGCGGATCAGCATGCCCAGGCCCACGGGCAGCAGGACGATGGCAAACACCTGCATGACCTTGGCAAATTGCAGCGGGATGGCCTGGTCCGACTCCATGAAGTAGATCAGCGACAGGTTGACCAGCAGTGGCATGGTGAGGATGGCGATCAGCGAGTTGACCGCCGTCAGCGTGATGTTCAGTGCCACGTCGCCATGTGCCAGGTGGCTGAACAGGTTCGCGGTAGTCCCGCCCGGCGATGCGGCCAAGAGCATCAGGCCCACTGCCAGCGCGGCCTCCAGGCCAAACCCGTTGGCGATCAGGAAGCAGATGAACGGCAGCAACAGGATCTGACAGGCCAGGCCGACCAGCACGGGCTTGGGATACTTCACCACTCGGGCGAAGTCGGCGAGGGTCAGCGACAACCCCAGGCCCAGCATGATGATGCCCAGGGCGATGGGCAGGAAGGCAGTCAGCAAGGGGGAGGCGGTCATCGGCATGCTCGTGGGCGAGGGATTGCGCAGAGTGTAGGCAGGCTCCATCGATCAGCTAATCGCAAAGTGCCAGCCTTTGGTAACTGATTATTTCTGGATGAGCCACACCTCGCCGCGACCTGACGCGTTGCGATGGGCTGCCGAGCACAGTAGGATTCGCGCTTTTGCCGAAGGATTAGCTCGTCATGTCGTTCCAGCAAGGTCTGCTCGCCACTCCGGTGCCGGCCCACGCCCGTCACCTGTTCTTTGCCCTGCATACGGGGGAGGCGTTGCCTGCCGTTCTGGATGCCTTGTTGCAGCAAGTCGACGGCCACAGCCTGATCCTGGCCGTCGGCGCGCCGCTGGCCAAGGCACTGGGGCGCGATGTCCCGGGCTTGCGCAGTTTCCCGCAGCTGGACGCAGCGGTCGAAAACCCGGCCACCCAGCATGCCCTGTGGCTCTGGCTGCGTGATGACGCGCGTGGTGATCTGTTCCTGCGTGCCCAAGCCCTGGAGCAGGCCCTGGCGCCGGCTTTCACACTGGTCGACAGTGTCGATGGTTTTCTGCACCACGGCGGACACGATCTGACCGGCTATGAAGACGGCACCGAAAACCCGCGGGACAACGATGCTGTCGACGCAGCCATCGTGGCGGGTGAGCAAGCGGGCCTGGCAGGTTCCAGTTTCGCTGCGTTCCAGCTGTGGAAACACGATCTCAACTACTTCAAGTCGCTGCCTCAGCCAGAGCAGGATGACATCATTGGCCGTCGCCTGAGCGACAACGAAGAGCTGGAAGACGCGCCGGAGTCGGCCCACGTCAAGCGTACCGCGCAGGAAAGCTATGACCCCGGGGCCTTCATGGTGCGCCGTTCGGTGGCCTGGGCCGACAACCGTGGCGCAGGGCTGGCCTTCGTCGCCCTGGGCCGCTCGTTCGATGCCTTCGAAGTCCAGCTGCGGCGCATGAGTGGCCTGGAAGATGGCGTGGTCGATGCCTTGTACCGCTTCAGCCGACCACTGACCGGCGGCTACTACTGGTGCCCGCCAATGGGGGCTGAAGGCCTGGACCTGCGCCTGTTGCTCGGTTAAATATCCCGATACAGAATCGCTGCGCATCGCAGGGTCGAGCGACTAGCCTTGAAGGTTTCCCCCTGTAAACGGGAGCCTCCTTCATGTACGCACGTCGCGATGTCCTGCGTGCCAGCGCCGCGCTTGGCGCACTGGCCCTGAGCCCTTGGCTGCGCGCCGAGTCCGGCAGCGGCCTGCTGACCCGCAAGATCCCCGCCACCGGTGAGGCCTTGCCGGTCATCGGTGCCGGCACTTCCGGTAGTTTCGAGGTCCAGGCCGGCTCTGCCCAGTACCAACAGCTCAAGCTTGTGCTCGAGGCGTTCTTCAAAGGCGGCGGCAAGGTCATCGACACCTCGCCCAACTACGGCGGTGCCGACGCCATTCTCGGCCAGTTGCTGGAGGAGGGCGGCTGGCACCGTCAGTGTTTCATCGCCACCAAGATCGCTGCCGACAGCCGGGAAGGGGCCGAACGGCAATGGGTGCAAAGCCTTTCCAGCCTGCGCACCGACAAGGTCGACTTGCTGCAGATCCACAACCTGCGCGACTGGCAGACCCAGCTACCCTATGCCCGGGAGTTGAAGCAGCAAGGCAAGACGCGCTATGTGGGCATCACTCACTATCTCAACAGTGGGCAGGATGAGGTGGCGCGCATCGTGCGCAGCGAGCCGCTGGATTTCATCCAGATCAACTACTCGGTGAACGCTCCGGATGCCGCGCGCGAGCTGCTGCCGCTGTGCCAGGACAAAGGCGTCGCGGTGCTGGTCAACCGTGCTTTCGACGATGGCCGGCTGTTCGCCCGGGTCAAGGATCAGGCATTGCCATCTTGGGCGGGCGAGGCGGGTATCGGCAGTTGGGCGCAGCTGTTCCTGAAGTTCGCCATCAGTCACCCGGCGGTGACCACGGTAATTCCTGCGACCGGCCGCCCGGACCGTCAGCTTGACCAGCTCAAGGCTGGCAGCGGGCCGTTGCTGAGCGAAGCCCAGCGCCAGGCGCTCATCAGGCAATTTGCCTGACGCCATGAGCGACTTGCGGCGGCGCCTGGACCAGAGCCTCAACATCCAGCCCGGCGAAGGCCCGGCAGTGGTCGCAGGCCTTGCGCTGTTCTACCTGCTGTTCACGGGGTATTTCATGCTGCGCCCCGTCCGCGAAACCATGGGCGTGGCAGGAGGTGTGGACAATCTGCAATGGCTGTTCACCGGCACCTTCATTGCGACCCTGGCCTGCCTGCCGCTATTCGGCTGGCTCGCTTCACGGGTGAAGCGGCGGCGCATCCTGCCGTGGACCTACGCCTTCTTTACCAGCAACCTGCTGTTGTTTGCTGTGCTCTTTGCCCGTGATCCAGATGACCTCTGGAATGCACGGGCTTTTTATATCTGGCTGTCGGTGTTCAACCTGCTGGCCATCTCCCTGGCCTGGAGCGTACTGGCAGACCTGTTTTCCAGCGAGCAGGGCAAGCGCCTGTTCGGCCTGCTGGCGGCGGGTGCAAGCCTTGGCGGCCTGAGCGGGCCGATTCTTGGCACTCTGCTGGTTTCTCCCCTCGGGCACGCGGGTTTGTTGGTGCTGGCGGGCGTCTGCCTGCTTGGCAGCATAGGCGCTGCGCTCTACGTGCAACACTGGCGTGAGCGTCATCCGCTGCCGGCCATCACCGCGCATCCAGCCTCGCGGCCACTGGGTGGCAATCCGTTTTCCGGCGCCACCGCCGTGCTGCGGTCGCCCTACCTGCTGGGTATCGCGTTGTTCGTCATACTGCTGGCCAGCGTCAGCACCTTCCTGTATTTCGAGCAGGCCCGTATCGTCAGCGAGACGTTCAGCGACCGTACACGGCAGACACAAGTCTTTGGCCTGATCGACACAGTCGTGCAAACGCTGGCGATATTCACCCAGGTCTTTCTCACCGGACGCCTGGCCCGGCGCCTGGGTGTCGGTGTGTTACTGGTGGGCGTGCCACTGGTGATGGCGGTCGGTTTCATCTGGCTGGCGCTGGCGCCGGTCTTTGCGGTGTTCGTTTTCGTGATGGTCGTGCGTCGTGCAGGCGAGTACGCCCTGGTGCGCCCGGGACGGGAGATGCTCTTCACCGTCTTGCCCGCTGATGAGAAGTACAAAGCCAAGAACTTTATCGACACCGTGGTCTACCGCGGCGGCGATGCCTTGAGCGGTTGGGTCAAGCGCGGCCTGGACCTGCTGGGCGAGCATCCGCAGTTGGCCATGTCGATCGGCGCCATCCTCGCGCTTGGCTGGGGCGTTACCGGCGCCTGGCTGGGCCGTCGCCAGCGTAGCCTCGAAAACGCCCCGTAACTCAAAGCACCTCGCGCCAAATACAGCGTCGCTGCACCTTTAGCGCCACCGGTCTGCCAGATCGGTAATAAACCGAATCCCCTGCTGCTGCGATGCTCCGAACTTATGTACGGCAAACGCCCGTGCATATCCCACAGCCACAAGAGGTGCAAGACCATGGCCAATAACCAGAACAAGACTGGCAGTCAGGGTGGTACCAAAAATCCTGGCAACTTCGCCAACGACCGGGAAAAAGCGTCCGAAGCCGGTCGCAAAGGCGGCCAGCAGTCCGGTGGCAACAAGCAGAACGACGACATGGGCCGCAAGGGCGGCCGCTCGTAAGTGATGCTGCGCGGTGCCGGGGTAGCTCGGCACCGCAACAGTAGGCTGAGGCAAGAATTTCGGGTTTGTACCCGTAGTTATTTCCGGATCAATCTGCGTTCGTGCGCGGCAGGCAGGCAATCCTTGCCTGCCTCGAAACTTCACCGGGAGGCGGAGGCAGCAGTCGTGCTCGGCCTCAGTGCGGCGCGCGCACGATGGTCTTGAGCAAGTCTTCCGGGCTGATGTGCCCAACCACCTGGCTCACCGCGCTGCCTGGGGTTGGCAGGTCGATGATGTGGTCTTTCATCCGGCCGACCACGTGCATTTCGCACGGCTTGCAGTCGAATTTCAGGGTCAGCACTTCGTCGCCATGAATCAGCTGCATTGGCGCGACCTTGGTGCGTACACCGGTAACGCCCTTGGCCTGCTTGGGGCACAGGTTGAAGGAGAAGCGCAGGCAGTGCTTGGTGATCATCACCGGCACCTCGCCGTGCTCCTCGTGGGCCTCGAACGCTGCATCGATCAACTTCACCCCATGGCGATGATAGAAGTCACGGGCTTTCTGGTTATAGACGTTGGCCAGGAACGACAGGTGCGCTTCGGGATAGACCGGGGGAGGCGTGGTCTCGGCCTTGCGGCTACCGCGCGGGTGCGCCTTGACCCGTGCCTCGGTGAGCATTTCGATAGCCTCACGACGCAGGGCCTTGAGTTGCGAGTTGGGGATGAAGTACGCCTGCGGGGCATCGAGCTCGATGGCCTCGGCGTGGTACTGGGTGGTGCCCAGTTGGCCCAGCAGGTCGTGCAACTGATCCAGCGCCTGCTGCGGTTTGTTGGCCGCGCCGAACGGGCCGTCCAGGGCAACCTGCACGGTGACGCCTTCCTCGCTGGTGACACTCAGCGCCAGGCGTTGCTCGGTCAGCACGACATGCCACTGAACCGCGACGCGGCGCTCGGACGAGGTGCGTTGCAGCGCCTGCTGCCAGTTATGGTCAAGGTTGCGCGACAGTGGGTGATTCGGCCGCAGCTTGTGCAAGCCTTCGGGCATCTCGTTGGGCTCGACGCGATAACGGTAGCGTGTCTGGCCATCGTCCTCGAACTCGCCACGTGGCTCGGCGATGTTGGCCCGGAAGCCCACCACTTCACGCTTGACCAGCACGTTCAGGCCGTCACCGTTGGTCAGCGGGACCTCGGTGACCACCATCAGGTCACGCTTGCCGACCTTTTCCACCACACCCACTGGCAAGCCGGTGAAGGTGGGCGAATCGAAGGCACCGATGTCGATCTTGCGGTCGCTGACGAAGTAGTCGGTGCTGCCGCGGTGGAAGGTCTTGTCCGGGTCCGGTACGAAGAAGTGCTGGGTACGACCGCTCGATGCGCGGGCCAGGTCCGGGCGATCTTCGAGAATCGCATCCAGCTCCTTGCGGTAGTGGGCGGTGATGTTCTTCACATAGCCCATGTCCTTGTAGCGGCCTTCGATCTTGAATGAGCGCACGCCGGCGTCGACCAGGTCACGCAGGTTGGCAGTCTGGTTGTTGTCCTTCATCGACAGTAGGTGCTTCTCGAAGGCAACCACCCGGCCCTGATCGTCCTTGAGGGTGTAGGGCAGGCGACAGGCCTGGGAGCAATCACCCCGGTTGGCGCTGCGGCCGGTCTGGGCGTGGGAAATGTTGCATTGGCCGGAGAAGGCCACGCACAACGCGCCGTGAATGAAGAACTCGATGGCAGCATCGGTCTCGGCGGCGATGGCGCGGATCTGCTGCAGGTTCAGTTCACGGGCCAGCACCAACTGGGAGAAGCCGGCCTGGTCGAGGAATCTGGCGCGCTCTAGGGTGCGAATGTCGGTCTGTGTACTGGCGTGCAACTCGATCGGTGGGATGTCCAGCTCCATCACCCCCAGGTCCTGGACGATCAATGCATCGACACCGGCGTCGTACAGCTGGTGGATCAGCTTGCGTGCAGGCTCCAGCTCGTTGTCGTGGAGGATGGTATTGATCGTGGTGAAGACCCGCGCGTGGTAGCGCCGGGCGAACTCCACCAACTCGGCGATATCGCCGACCTCGTTGCACGCGTTGTGCCGCGCGCCGAAGCTCGGGCCGCCGATATAGATGGCGTCGGCGCCATGCAGAATGGCCTCGCGGGCGATGGCCACATCGCGGGCAGGGCTGAGCAGTTCCAGGTGATTCTTTGGAAGGGACATGTCGTTATAGGTTCGTGCTGTCACGGTTTAGGGCGGCATTGTAGCGATGAATTGCTGCGCAGGCACCCGTGACGTTCCAGGCGGGCATACTCGGCAGCGACGGGCCTGCTCTCCTTGACGCAGCCCCGTCATCCGCCCACGTGTCAGAGAGCCGGAGCAGTTTGCTCCGCTTGCCATTGCGTCCTGCTGGACGCTTTGCCACAGATAGGCGTCAGCTGTACGCTCAGCGATTGATCCAGGTTCGCATCAAACACTGGAATCATCATCTGGGCACTGCAGCCAGCGACCCGATCCTGACTGATGACATTACCTGCGCGAGTAATCGACACCCATGTGCCTTCAGGCGCTACTACCGATTCCGGAGGCGACCAGGTGACATCCACGACCCCTACTCTCGGTCGGAGCAAGGTAACCAATGGAGTCCCAGTAACCATCGGCACCCAATCGCCTTCCGTCCCTACTCCAGACCCAGGATAGGCAATGACCTGACACACCCACTTCTTGTCGGTCCTAAGCGGCGCTTTCAGCGACAAGCGCTCGTGGGTCCGGGGGGCATCGACGCGCGCAGAGGCGGCGACCATGGCGGTCTCTGGCGAAAACACCTGCACGATGTAGTGAGTGATCTCCAGACTGTTCGACATGTTCCAGGCCACATCGACGCCCTCGTTGTCCAACACCACTGAGGTGATGTCGGGCCTGTCTGCTACGACGCGCAAAGGCTTGGTGCTGATGCCTGCGCCTTTTGCAGTCAGGGCCGTGAGGGTAAAGCTGAACGCATCAAACTCCGGCAGTGGCGAGGACAGTGGCAAGTCGGCGAGCTCGTATCCCGCGGGCAGGGCCATGTCGTAATGCGTGCCGGTAAGCGCACTGTGCAGGCTCAGCTGGTATTGCACGATCTCTCTGGGGTCCAGGGAAAACCATGCGACTGCGATGCGGTTTCCACCACGATAGAGCGGGCTCTGCTCCAGATTCGGCGGGGTCATGCATGACGGGAAATGAATCAGCTCCGATCGGGCGCGGGTATTCTCGCGAACCACAGCCTCCACGCCGACTGTCCAGCCTTGGTCATTGCCCAGCCCCCCGCCCAGTTGCGAATTGCCCACGACAGCACTGGCGCTACCCGCTCCACTGATTGGAATGACGAATGTCGTACCGCTGATCGTCGATGACACGACGATCTCATAGCCCAGAAGAGCCTGGCTGGAAGGCTGCCAACCAACGCGCAGGGTCTCGCCATCGTATATCGCCGAGTGCAGGATCGGCTGGAGGGTTGGCAGGGGCAGTGGAGCGCTGCTCTCTGTTTCCCCACTCTCCCGCAAGGCCATCACGGTGACGCGATATTCACGTATCGCGCTCAGGGGTTCGGACAGAGGTAATACCCCAACGGTAGCTGCACCGTCTGGAATGAATTGGTGTTTCAACGGCGTCCAGCCGCCTGTGTCCTGATGACCCAATGTGATCACCCAACCTGCAGGCGTGTCCAATTCGAGAGGGCTCCATGCCACACGCAGGCAGTCTGTCTCGTAAACGGCCTGAACGATGGAGAGCCTGAGTGCATCGTTACCGCGTTGCATTGCCGACCTCCTGTGAAGTGCCGCTCACGTCAGAGGACTGCTGCGCCTTTTGTTTTTGCTGGTTGTCGTAATCAGCCAAGAACGCCGGATGGACGTTTGCTCGCAGTTGCGCAGGGCTGCGAAGTGGCGCTCTGCTTTTGAGATCTGCCAGCATATTTTGCGTAGCGAGGTTACCCGACAAAATGCCGTTGGCGTAATAACTGCCTTCGACGCCACCTTTGAATTGCAAGTTGTATACCGGGGTGGCCTGAGCCTCGACATAACCGACGAATGTCACCGTGATCGGAGGTCCGTCACCGGCCAACTTGTCGCCTACCTGGATTTCCCGTGCCTGCACCTCCATGTTTCTCACGGCACTCCCGATTTGAATCGCTCGCATGATGGGGTGGGTCGGTGTGACATGCAGGGTCTGGCCGGTAGTGCGTATCTCAAGCATGGAGCCATTTTCTGTACCCGTGGTTCTTTCACTGACCGTGCGCACGCCATGCGGTGTCTTGACCTTGTCTCCCGAGACGATCTCTTCGATTTTTTTTGTCTCGCCCGACGCCAGGGTGATCAATGTACCCCCTGCTACACAACCTTCCATGATTCGGAGTTGAGGGATGATCTCCCTGCCGGGGTTTCCTGCGGATCGCTTATCGCTGGTAAATACAAGCGTTACGTTTCGTGGCATGGGATCTTCTGGCGTTCCTGGAAGGTAGAGCATGTTGGTCATGTAGAAGTTGACGAGCGAGTCTTTATTGTTGGTCAGGCATGACGGGTTGCGCTTGAACTTTTCGGCCTCGTAATTGAAGCTCAGCTTTCCATTACCGTCAGATGTCCATTCGTCAGCAATACTTTCAGCTCTGGAGTGTACCCGACAGCCGCCACCGCTCGGGTTTACTAGATAGATCGCCGTTTCGCCAGTTACCGTAGATTCGGTTTTTCCTTCGGCGAGAGCGTAGCCAGAAACGGGAATCAGATAGTTAGCAGGCTTGTTCTGGCTTGCCCAATAATCGCACTCTTCACGGCTGTGGCGGTTCCAGCACATCTTGATGGGTGTATCGTTGTCAGGGAGTTTATTGCTGCAGACTTCCGTAGCGGCAGGAGCAGAAATGACACATTTGCCATTGGCGTCTCTTGTACAAGGCCTGGGCTCTGTCATACAAGCGTCAACGATACCCGTTGAACTGACTGCCTTCATGACGAGCGTCGGCGGGAACTCGTCGTCACTGTCCTTGGGGATCATGTTGAAGAAAGCGACAGCGCGAACGGGAATCGTTGGATCCACCGAGGCACTCACGTTAACGCGTAGTTCAGGAAGGTTCGTCAGATCAGTGGCGTTTTTCGAGGCAATGAAATCACCCGTGAGGTCGTTATACATAATGAGCGTGACAGAGTTTCTCTCGCTGCCGTTCGCAACGGTCGAAATGGCTTCAGAGCTGTACGTGACCGCTGAACTGGTTGCAGTAGCATTGGAGCGCGAAAGCTCCGAGATGAATTGAAGGTCTTGCAAAGGAGCGTCGGCATCACTGGACGTCTCAGGGAAGACAACTGGTTTTACTGCGTCAGGCTTTGCGCCGGAAACAGCGAGCGCTTTCACCCGCTGTTTGTGCGCAGCTTCCAGGCGCCTGAACATTTCGGGCGCCTGTGCTTTTGTATGCCCTGTCAGGAGTTGTTGTGCCTTATAAAGTTGATAATGCTGCGGGTTGCCCCAGTCCAGCTGATACAGGACGCCAGGGGTAAGATCTTTAGTCAATTCCTGCCCCAATGTTTCTACTTTCTCCTGGGCGTTTATTGCGTTTATTTCATCAGTGGCCTCGGCGGCCCAGGCAGAAGGAAGCGCATAAAAGAATAAAAACAATGCAGCCAATAGATTAATTGAGGTCGACTCTCTACTTGTCATCGTCTTTGCTCCCTGGTGGGTTCGATCCCTTGAACGGCAACACACGACATCGCCCTCTCGGACAACATTGTTAAGATCCAACCTACTGGGATTACGCGCTCGCCGACAACTGGCAAAAATGATAGGTCATTTGTCTGTGCCTGACAGATCACCCAGGCAATCGATCAAGGCCGAAGTGGCTGGTGACAGGCTGCATTCTGTGCGGGTGATGATGCCGATTTCACGCTCCAGACCTCGCGCTTCCAAGGGCCTGCGCAGCAACCTGTGTGTACCGTCGTCCGCCGATTCCGGCAGCAGCGTAACCCCCAACCCATTGCGCACCAGCGCCAATACCGTCGACATGTAGTTGGCTTCCATGGCGGCTTGCAGCACCAGCCCGTGTGCGCGGAACACCTCCTCGATCTGCGCCCGCACACTGCTGTCGCGCCCGGTGAGGATCATCGGCAGGCCGTCCAGGGCTTGCAGATCGACGGGGCCCGTGGCCAGCGGGTGTCCGACAGGCACAAACAGGCATAACCGATCACTCAGTAACGGTGTGAAGTCCAGCCCGTGCCCGAACTGGCTGCGCACACCCACGCCGAAATCCACATCGCCTTCGCGCACGCGCTCGACAATGCGCTCGGCAACCAGGTCGCGCAGGCGCACTTCGACACCTGGATGCGACTGCCGGAACACCGCCAGCCGCTGCGCCAGCGCCCCGGCACACAACGAGGGCAGGGCAGCCACCGTGACCACCCCGCGGCGCACCGCCGCCAAGCCTTGGCTGGCGCTGACGATGTTGGACAGATCGAGCAGCAGCTTCTCCATCGCCGGCAACGCCTCGCGCCCTGCAGCAGTGAGGGTGACGTGCCGAGGGCTGCGTTCGAGCAGGGCAACGCCCAGCCAGCTTTCGAGTTGGCGGATCTGGACGGTCAGGGCCGAGGGCGACAAGTGCAGGTCGTTGGCGGCGCGGGCGAAGTTGCCGCGCTGGGCAACGGTGATGAAGGCGCGAATATGCTGCAGGGCATTCTTCATTTTGTTTTTTCGAATGTGCGTGGTTTTAAATTGCAATTTACACGCTACCGAACCTCTCCTGATACTCGGGACAACAACAAAAACAAGCCGGAGTAACCCCATGCTCGCCCTCTACGGCGTCATTACCATTCTGTCCTTGCTGATCGCGGTGATGAGCAAGCGCATCTCGCCCCTGGTCGCTCTGATTGCCTTTCCCGTCGTGGCTGCCTTGCTCGCGGGTTTCGGCCTGCAGACCAGCGGTTTCATTCTCACTGGCATCAAGAATGTCGCCCCGGTGGTCGGCATGTTCATCTTCGCCATCCTGTTCTTCGGCGTGATGACCGATGCCGGCATGCTCGACCCGATCATCGACCGCATCCTGCGCGCCGTCGGCACCCGCCCCACCCGTATCGTCTGCGGCACCGCGTTGCTGGCGTTGCTGGTACACCTGGATGGGTCGGGTGCGGTGACATTCCTCGTCACGGTGCCCGCGATGCTGCCGCTGTATACACGCCTGGGCATCGACCGACGGGTGCTGGCCTGCGTTGCGGCGATGGCGGCGGGGGTGAATTTCCTGCCCTGGACGGGACCGGTGCTGCGCTCGTCCGCGGCGCTGCACGTGCCGGTGGCTGACCTGTTCCAACCGCTGATTCCGGTACAGGTGGTGGGGCTGTTGTTCGTCTTCGGCTGCGCCTACTGGCTGGGCCGACGCGAAGAGAAACGCCTGGGGCTCATGGCCGGCGCCGATGCCGGCGCGGCACCGCAGCGTATCTTGAGCGCCGATGAACAAGCCCTGCGCCGTACGCACATGTTCTGGCCGAACCTGCTGCTCACCGTGCTGGTGATGGCGGTGATGATCGCAGGCTGGGTCGACCCGGTAGTGATGTTCATGCTCGGCACGGTCGCCGCGCTTTGCCTGAATTATCCCCGTGTCGATCAGCAACGCGAACGCATCGATGCACACGCCAAGACCGCCCTGACCATGGCCAGCATCCTGCTTGCCGCCGGTGTGTTCACCGGCATCATGCAAGGCACCGGCATGCTCAAGGCCATGGCCGAGGTGGCGGTGCAACAGATTCCGCCGGGCCACGGGCGACTGATTCCCGCACTGGTGGGCTTCGTGTCGATGCCGCTCAGCTTGTTGTTCGACCCGGACTCGTTCTACTTCGGGGTCATGCCGGTGATTGCCGAGGTCGGCCGCTCGCTGGGCGTGGACCCGGTGCAGGTGGCCCAGGCGTCGCTGCTTGGCGTACATACCACCGGCTTCCCGGTCAGCCCGCTGACCCCGGCGACCTTCCTGCTGGTGGGGCTGTGCAAGCTCGACCTTGCCGATCACCAGCGTTTCACCCTGCCATTTCTGTTCGCCGCGTCGGTGCTGATGACCCTGACCGCGCTGGCACTTGGAGTCTTCTGAACATGAACACTTTGCGAATCGGCGCCGGCGCCGGCTATTCCGGCGATCGCCTGGAGCCTGCGGTGGAACTGGCCCGGGATGGGCAACTGGATTACTTGGTGTTCGAATGCCTGGCCGAACGCACCATCGCTCTGGCCCAGCAAGCCAGACTGGCCGACCCACAGGCCGGCTTCGATCCGTTGCTGACCGAGCGCATGCGGGCGGTGCTGCCCTATGTACGCGGCGGCGCGCGCCGTCTGCGTATCATCACCAACATGGGCGCAGCCAACCCGCGTGGCGCGGCGCGACAAGTGTCGGCCATCGCGGCTGAACTCGGGCTGCAGGGGCTGAAGGTCGCGGCAGTGGACGGTGACGATGTGCTCGACGTGCTGCGCCAGCACCCGGACTGGGCGCTGGACAACGGCCTGACGGTGGCCGGGCTGGGTGGGCGACTGGTGTCGGCCAACGCCTATCTGGGGGTCGAAGGGATCGTCCAGGCACTGGCCCTGGACGCCGATGTTGTGATTACCGGCCGTGTCGCCGACCCGTCGCTGTTCCTTGCACCGCAAGTGCATCACTTTGGCTGGCCTGACGACGATTGGAGTCGCCGTGGCCGAGGGACACTGACCGGGCATCTGCTTGAATGTGCGGGGCAGGTCAGTGGTGGCTACTTTGCCGATCCCGGCCTGAAGGATGTTGCCGACCTGGCGCGGCTTGGCTTCCCCTTCGCCGATATCGACATCGAAGGCCTGGCCACGCTCGGCAAGGTCGACGGCAGTGGGGGGCGCATCGATGTCGCAACTTGCACCGAACAACTGCTCTACGAGGTGCACGATCCGCGTCGCTACCTGACGCCGGATGTCACGGCCGACTTCTCGGGCGTGCATCTGCAAGCCTGCGGCAAGGATCAGGTACGCGTCAGTGGTGGCGAAGGCATGGCCCGCCCGCAACAACTCAAGGTTACCGTGGGCTATCGGGATGGCTGGATTGGCGAAGGGCAGATTTCCTACGGCGGCCCGAATGCCGTGGCGCGGGCACGTCTGGCCGGACGGATCGTCGAAGAGCGCCTGGCGTTGACCGGCGTCGCCGTCGAAGAGCTGCGCTGCGAGCTGATGGGAGTCGATTCGCTGCACGCCAGCCATTTCGGCATGGGCGGCGAACCCTGGGAGGTACGCCTGCGGGTTGCGGCACGTTGCCTGAACCGCGAGGCGGCGCAAGCGGTCGCCAACGAGGTCGAGACGCTCTACACCAATGGCCCGGCTGGCGGTGGCGGGGCCACTCGCCAGGTCCGCGAGGTGTTGGCCGTCGCCAGCCTTTACCTGCCGCGTGAGCTCGCGCAACCCCAAGTCCACCTGGAGCAATGCCCATGACCCGCCAACTGCACGAACTTGCCCACACCCGCACGGGGGACAAGGGCGACACCTCGAACATCTCGCTGATCGCGTATCGGGAGGAGGACTACCCGCTGCTTGAGCGGGAGCTGACAGCGGAACGAGTAGCGGCGTGGTTTGCCCATCTTCGCGATGAAAGCGCAGGGCCTGTCCGTCGCTATGACCTGCCGCAGCTCAAGGCGCTGAACTTCGTGCTGCCGGGGTTGTTGCGCGGTGGCGTGACCCGCTCGTTGGCGCTGGATGCCCATGGCAAGTGCCTGGGGGCCGCGTTGTTGGCGATGGACATCTAGGCGCTGCGGAATTCGCTGCCACAGAGGGACTGGTCTCGGTGCTCAATGGGGGGGCGGGTCGTTCGCTAAAAAAGCCTACACCCGCCCAAAAGCCGGTAGCTGATATCAGCCCTTGGCCGCCATCGCCGTCACTTCGACTTTCATCCCTTCGAACGCCAGCGAGGCCACGCCCACCGCCGCACGCACCGGCCAAGGCTTGGCGAAGAAGCGTTGGTACACCTCGTTGAATGCCGCACGATCAGCCATGTCGGTCAGGTAGATGGTCAGGTGCAGCACGCGGTCCATCGAGCTGCCGGCACGCTCCAGCGCATCCTTGAGCGCCTGCAGGGTGCACTCGCTCTGGGTGACGATATCGCCCAGCTCAAGTTCGCCATCGGCGCGAATCGGGACCTGTGTGGTGACCAGGATACCGTTGTACTCGGCGACATCGGAGGAGATGGACGCGGCGTCCGCATCGGGGGTGAAAGTGATACCTGTCTGGGCCATGAACGACTCTGCCTTGCTTCGGAAGGAAAAGCGCAAGCCTACGCGAGCCGCGGCCCCCGTCGCAAATGCATTGAAATGGCGCGCCCCGGCCTTCAGAATCGCGCCGATTCTCATGCAAGGGGTTGGCGTTGAACGAACAGACATTGTCGCAGCGGCTGGAACGCGTGGCGGCTCACATCCCGCCGGGGGCGCGCCTGGCCGATATCGGTTCCGACCACGGCTTCCTGCCGGTGGTCCTGGTATTGCGCGGCGCCATCGAGGCCGCAGTGGCCGGCGAGGCAGCGGCAGGGCCTTGCGAGTCAGCCCGGCGCAACGTACACCGCAATGGGCTGGACGCGCGCATCAGCGTGCGCCTGGCCAACGGTCTGGCTGCCATCGAAAGCGACGATCGCATCGACACCATCAGCCTTTCGGGCATGGGCGGGGAAACCATCGTCGAGATCCTCGAGGCAGGCAAGGCGCGATTGCAGGATGGGCAACGCCTGGTGCTGCAACCCAACGGCGGCGAACAACCGCTGCGCCAGTGGTTGATGGACAACGGCTATCGGATTGTCAGCGAAGAAGTGTTGCGGGAAAACCGCTTCGACTACGAGATCATCGTCGCCGAACAGGCCGGCTCGGTGCGCTACAGCCCGCAGGAGCTGTTGTTCGGCCCCTTGCTGATGCGCGAGAAAAGCTCGGCGTTCATCAACAAGTGGCAGCGCATGCGACGCCAGCGCCAGCAGGCATTGGCCAACTTCGAACGGGCCAGGGAAGTCCCCCAGGACAAGGCTCGGGCCTTTGCGATGCACATCGACTGGATTGACCAGTTGCTGGCCTGAGGCTCATTGCTGCGAGCAGTCGCCCATTTCACTGTAAGCGACCTTGTGTGTCTGGCCCTGGTGGTCGACATAGACCATGTGCGCAGTGCCGACCTGGCAGTCGGCAGCGTTACTGGCCGGGGTGATCGACACCACCTTGGCGATATCCAGCGGCATACCGTATTCGTAAACCTGGCCCTCGGCAGACGGCGAGCGAGGCTGCTCGGCGAAGGCAGCCATGGGGAGCAGGGCGCTACACAGCGCAAGTACGGCGATCGAGCGTTTCATGATGAACTCCAGATGAGGTTTCCCTCATGATCCATTCGTTGGTGTTTCACAATAAATGGGCTAGAACGTGATAGATTCATGCCTTCAAGGTATGAATCACGCTGGAGCGTCACGTCATGGACATGCTGCACGCAATGCGCACTTTCGCCCGGGTAGTGGAATGCGGCAGCTTCGCCGCAGCCGCCAATGCGCTGGACATTTCGGCGGCGCAGGTGTCGCGGATCGTCGCCGAACTGGAAAACCAGTTGCAGACTCGCCTGCTGCATCGCACCACCCGGCGGCTGCGCATGAGCGAGGCGGGGGAGCGGTTTCTCGAGCGCTCACGCCAGATCATGCTGCTGACCGAAGAGGCTTTTGACGAAGCACGCGGCGCCCACCTCACACCCCGTGGACGGCTGCGCGTGCATTGCAGCCATGGCCTGGGCCTGCTGATGATGCCGTTGGTGGCACGCTACAACGCCTCATGCCGTGAAGTGGTGATGGAGCTTACCCTGTCCCAGCGCAACCCCGACCTGCTCGCCGAAGGGCATGACGTGGTCATTGCCATCGGCCAGGGCCTGCCAGACTCGCAACTGATCGCCATCCCGCTGGGCAGCATCTACAGCGTGCTGTGTGCATCCCCCGACTACCTGGCCCGCCACGGCGTACCCAAGCGCCCTGAAGACCTGCACGAGCATGTCTGCCTGCGCACGGTCGATCCCCTGTTCGAGGAGGACTGGCCCTTCGGTGACGCGCCCGACAGCTGCGTGATCTCGCCCCAGGACACCTTTCTCACCAATGTGGCCGATGCGATGGTCAAGGCGACCGAGCTTGGCATGGGGATTGGCCTGTTGCCGTATTACTCGGCCAGCCAGGCGCTGGAGGACGGCCGCCTTTACCGGCTGCTGGCCCCGTATAGGTTGCGGCAAAGGGAGATCTACGCGATCTACCCGTCGCGGCACTATCTCGATGCCAAGGTGCGTACCTGGCTGGACTTTCTCAAGGAGCAGTTGCCGGTGCTGTTCCAGGCGCACGAACGGCTGGTGGATGACCCACGCTGCTGGCGCTAGACCTTACTGGCTATCCTGATCCTCGGCAGTGCCACCGGACGCCCCGGCGCCACTGCCGGTAGCTTCGCCAGTGCTGCTCGAGCCACCAGTGCTGCCGTCGGCTGCGTCGGCGTTGCTGCCGGTGTCACTGCTGTCGTTACCCTTGCTGCCGCCAGGGCTGTTGACGCTGCTGCCGTCTCCGGCGGTCTGGCCCTGCGTGGCGGGTGCCTTGTGATCGGTATGGTTGGTGTCGGACGCGGCGAAGCTGGCACTGGAAGCCAGCCCCAGGGCGAGGAAGAAAAACAGCGGGCGCATGGGAACCATGGTAAATCTCCTACGAGGATGATCGTCCTTCGTTCGGCTGCGCGCAGGGAAGCTGAGTGCCCGGTGTGCGACGGGCGGTCGTGGGGATGCGGCGCAGCCCCACGCGGGCACTTCGATCAGGCACTTCGATCAGGCAGGCTCGGAGCGTGTGAGCGGAGCGCTTTCACCCGTGACGGCATCGACGATCGGCGGATGATCCTGCGCGGCATGGATCAGTTCTTCGGTCATGCGCAGCTCGGCGCCGGTCGGCGAGAAGGTCGCGGTGGGCGCGAAGGGGGCCGGATGTTGTGGGGCGGGGCGCTTGCCACGTCGCCAGACGAAGAAGCTGACCATGGCCAGGTTGATCACGGCGAAGGCCCAGAACAGTCCGGCCTCGCCATAGGAGGTCATCACCGGCGAGATCGCCAGCGGGCTCATCGCCGAGCCCAGCGAGTTGATCAGCAGCAGGCCCTGGATCATCGGCACCAGCGCATCCATCGGCGCGCGGTCGGCGGCGTGGCTGACCGCCACCGGATACACCGCGAACACACCACCACCCAGCAGAAACAATGCGGCTGGCAGCCAGGCCGAGGTCGGGGGCAACAGCAGGATGACCAGCGACAGCACGACGCACAGCGTGCCCAGGGCGATCAACACATCCTGGCGATCCTTGCGGTCGGACCAGCGCCCGACCGGGTACTGCAGCAGCATCGCGCCCAGGATCACCCAGGCCATCATGCGCCCGACTTCACCGACATCCAGGCCAATACGCTGCAGGTACAACGGCAGCAGGGCATACACCGCAGCAATCGCCACACCCGAACCGAAACAGCCCACCAGGCCGCTTGGCGTCACGCCCAGCAATTGCCGTGGCTTGAGCGGCTCGACCTGCTCCAGCAGCGGCGATACCCGCGGCAGGATCACGATCGGCAGTACCGACAGTGCCGCCAGCATGCCCGCAACGGTGAACGGTGCACTGGTCCCCAGGCTCACCAGCTCGCCGAGCATTGCCTGACCCAGCACGCCCGCGCCGTACAGCGCGATCATGTACAGGGCCAGCAGGCGCCCACGAATCTTCGCGTCGCCGGCCAGCAGCAGCCAGCTTTCGATCACCAGGAATACGCCGACCGTGGCCCAGCCGTTGAGCAGGCGCAGGGCGAACCAGCCCCAGGTGTCGACGAACAGGCCTTGCAACAGAATGGTCGCGGCAATCAGCGAGGCGAAACTGCTGTAGGCACGGATGTGGCCGATGCGCAGGATCAACCGGTCGTTGAAGATGGCACCGAGGGTGAGGCCGATGAAGAAGCCTGACGAGACGATACCGATCATGGTTGCCGATTCGCCGGCTTCGCCAAGGCGCAGGGTGGTCAGGGAATACAGCAGGCCATTGCCCAGGGCAATGATGAAAAGCCCGAGCAGGGGTGCCAGCGCCATCGCCAGCAAACGCGGAGACATACGTACCTCAAGTGATCGATCAGCGAATGAGCCTCTTCGACCACGCGCGTCTGACCAGACCTCGAAGGACCGGGGCTGCACGTAAGTGCCAGGGCGGGGATGCAACCAGGGCAAGACTCAACCGCAGACTCGGAGCGCGAGATCGGGCGGGGTCGGTTGAGCCTGTTGCACATGCGCGATGTGGCTGAGGCACGGACGTTGTCATTGCTGCCGGTAGCCACCGTACGAGGCGACTGGGCGAAAAGGGCGCGGCATTCTACGCCCGCGCCCCATCACTTGCCAAAGCCCTCGTGGTGCGACAGGAGGCCGCACCCTCTGCTGATCAGGACGAAGGCTTGGCTGCTGCGTCCTGGCCGCTGTTGCTGTTGACCTGGGCGTCTTGCTGGGCGGCCTTGGCGGCTTCGCGCTTGGCCACCATGGCTTTGCTCTGCTGCTGTTGCAGGGCCCAGCGGGCATGGTGTTCCTGCAGGCGATCGGCGCCGCCTTCGGCGAAGGCGGAGGTTACGGCGGTGGCGGCCAGCAGGGCCAGGGCATAGCGCAGGGATTTCATGGTTTGACTCTCCATCGTAGTTTGATTCTTTCCGGGCCTTGCAAGAGAGGCCGATGGAAAGAGGATGGAGGGCCAGGATTTTCTCAGGATTAACAACAATCAGATGTTTGACCGTTGGTCGCCTTGCTTTTGCTGCTTCTTCGGTTGCCGGGCACGCGATGGCCGCGGGCCTGGCAATCGAATGCCCTCAGTTTTTCGGCAAGTCCCGCGTACGCAGTTTTTCCGGCAGGGCAAACAGCAACAGCACAGCAGTCACCAGGCTCGTGGCTGCGATCAGGTAAAGCGCTGGCGTGGTGCTGCCCGACAGATCGCGGATACGCCCGACCAGTACCGGGCTGACGATCCCACCCAATTGCCCCAATGTGTTGATCAGCGCGATGCCACCGGCAGCCCCGGCGCCTGCGCCGGCCAGCAACTTCGGCGGCAGCGCCCAGAAGCTCGGGATGGCCGCCACTACACCCGCGCCCAGCAGACCAAGGGAGACGATCAACAAGGGCGTGTGGTCATCGAACAGCCCAGCGCACAGGAACCCTACGGCGCCAAGGCTGATCAACCCGGCGGTAAACCAACGTCGCTCGCCGGTCGCATCCGACCACCGGCCGCACACCACCATGGTAATTGCCCCGCAGATATAGGGCACTGCCGTCAGCAGGCCAATCATCGACGGGTTCTCCGTGCCCGCGCTGCGGATCAGCTGAGGCGCCCAGAAGTTCAGGCCGTAGGAGGCGATCTGGATCAGGAAGTAGATCAAACCGAGCATCAGGAAACCGGGAATGCGGATCGCCTGGAGCAACGAACCCTGCCCGTGGGCGGCCTGCGCCGGCTCGATGCGTGAGCGCAGCAACTGTTTTTCCCTGTCGCTGAGCCAGCCGGCGTCTTCGATGCGGTCCTTGAGCTGGGTCAGCACCAGCAACCCAAGCAGCACACAGGGCAGGCCGCCAAGCAGGAACAGCCAGTGCCAGCCGCGCATCTGCATGACGCCGTCAAGATGACCGAGCACCAGGCCCGAGAACGGCGCGCCGAACAGCCCGGCGAAGGCCGATGCCAGGAACAGCAGCGAAGTGATGCGGCCACGGAAATGCTGCGGGAACCACAGCGTCAGGTAGTACAGCACGCCGGGGGCGAAACCGGCTTCCATGGCGCCGATGATGAAGCGCAGGGCGTAGAACTGCCATTCGCTGGTGACGAACACCATGGCAGCGGTGGCCAGGCCCCACGAAATCATGATCCGTGCGATCCAGCGACGGGCGCCGACCTTGTACAGCATCAGGTTGCTCGGCACCTCGAACAGCACGTAGCCGACCACGAACAGGCTCGCCCCCAGGCCGTAGGCGGTGTCGCTGAAACCAAGGTCGGTCTGCAGCTGGAACTTGGCGAAACTGATGTTGATGCGGTCGAAGAAGGCGAACAGGTAACACACCATGATCAACGGCATGAGGCGCCAGGCAACCTTGCGGACCAGGGCTTTTTCGCTGTCGGCGCCATCGGTGGCACCCAGCGGCAGGGCGGAAAGACTCATTGATGTTCTCCAGTCGGGCCGCCCTGTGGGCGGCCTTGTTGTTCTTGTTGTCTGGCGGGGCCGCGGCCCCTTAGTTGTGACGAAGAGTCAGCCGGGCAGACCGGCCGGTAGCGGATGCAGGTCGCAATTGCGTCCTGCCTTGACCAGTTGCCCCGGCACCTCGTGGCCGAGCAGCCCAGGCAGGGTGCGCGACATCTTCAGCAGGCCGTCGAGGTCGATGCTGGTAGGGATGCCCATCTCGATGCACAGGTTGACCAGGTCCTCGCTGCAGATGTTGCCCGATGCCCCCGGCGCGAACGGGCAGCCGCCCAGCCCGCCGAGCGCGGCATCGAAGCGCCGCGCACCGGCCTCGTAGCCCGCCAGTACATTGCACAGGCCCAAGCCACGGGTGTTGTGAAAGTGCAACGTGAGCATCGACGCCGGCAGGCGCTCAAGGCTGCGCCGCACCAGGCGCGCGACCTGACGCGGATTGGCCATGCCGGTGGTATCGGCCAGGGTCACGCCTTGTACCCCCAGCTCCAGGTAGGCGTCGAGCAGGCGCAGCACCAGGTCTTCCTCGACGCGACCTTCGAACGGGCAGCCAAACGCGGTGGCGACACTGGCGTTGAGGCTGACTGCCTGACCTTGCACGGCCTGGACGATATCGCCAAAGCCCGCCAGCGACTGTTCGCGGCGCATGCGCATGTTGGCCAGGTTGTGCGACTGACTGGCCGACAGCACCAGGTTCAGCTCGTCGGCCCCAGCAGCCAGTGCCCGCTCGGCGCCTTTGAGATTGGGGATCAAGGCGACATAGACCACACCCGGCTGACGCTGGATGCCACGGAACACCTCGTCACCATCGCGCAACGCTGGGATGGCCTTGGGCGAAACGAACGAGCCTGCTTCGATGCGGCTGAATCCGAGCTTGGACAAGCCATCGATCAGGCGGATCTTGTCTTCGGTCGGCACCCAGGTCGGTTCGATCTGAAGGCCGTCACGCGGGGCAACTTCCTGCACCACCAGCCTGTCTGTGTGGTTATCGGTCATTGCACCACCCCCTTGGCCCGCAGGCCGATGACTTCATCGGGGCTCAAGCCCAGCCCGGCCAGCAGTGCATCGGTGTGCTCGCCCAGCGCCGGGCCTTGCCAGTCGACACGGCCAGGCGTGGCCGACAGCTTCGGCACGATACCCGGCATGCGCACCGGGGTGCCGTCGGGCAACTGGCTGTCCAGCAGCATGTCGCGGGCCTGGTAGTGCGGGTCGTTGACGATATCGGCAACCGAATAGATGCGCCCGGCCGGGACCTCGGCGGCTTCCAGCGTGGCCAGTACCTGGTCGATCGGGTGGCGGCGGGTCCAGCCCTCGATGGCGTCGTCGAGCTGAGCCGATTGCGCGGCGCGACCATCGTTATGGGCAAACGCCTCGGCCTCGCCCAGGTCTGGTCGGCCGATGGCCTGCATCAGGCGGCGGAAGATCGGGTCGCTGTTGCCGGCGATCACCACGAACGCGCCGTCGGCGGTGCGGTAGGTGTTCGACGGCGCGATGCCGGGCAGGGCACCACCGCTGCGTTCACGCACATGCCCCAGCAGGTCGTACTCCGGCACCAGGCTTTCCATCAGGTTGAACACGCTTTCCACCAGCGATACATCGACCACCTGGCCGACACCGCCATTGGCACGCACATTGAACAGCGAGAGCAAGGCGCCCATCACCGCGTGCAGCGAGGCCAGCGAGTCGCCCAGGCTGACGCCTGCCCGCGCCGGTGCCGAGCCCTGTTCACCCGTGGTGTAGCGAATACCGCCCATGGCCTCGCCGATTGCACCGAAGCCAGGCCGGTCGCGATATGGGCCGCTCTGGCCATAGCCGGAGATACGCACCAGGGTCAGGCGTGGATTGAGCGCATGCAGTACGTCCCAGCCCAGGCCGAGCTTTTCCAGCGCGCCGGGGCGCAGGTTCTCGATCAGCACGTCGGTGTCGGCCAGCAGGCGCTTGACGATGGAAAGGCCTTCAGCGGCCTTCAGGTCGAGGGCCAGCGACTTCTTGTTACGCGACTGCAAGTACCACCATAGCGAGGTGCCGTCGTGCAGCTTTCGCCACTTGCGAAGTGGATCGCCCTGGCCCAGGGCTTCGATCTTGATGACTTCGGCACCGAACTCACCGAGCAGGCGAGCGGCGAAGGGGGCGGCGATCAGCGTGCCTATTTCCAGGACCCTGATGCCTTGTAGCGGGGCAGGCATGGTGCGTACCTCTTTGTTCTTGGACTTTGAGGTAGAGGCTACGACTGGCGCCGGGAACGCACCAATCCTGTGTCGGCAACAACCGTTCACCAAATGCGAAGGGTAGGGGCGACACCCCTCAGCCGCCAGGCTCAGCCGCGCGCAAATGCTCGAACAGCAAGCGGCTCACCGGCGACAGCGACTCAAGGTCCCGCGCCACCAGCAGCAACTCACGCTCGGCCCACTCGTCGCTCAGCGCCACCGCACGCAACCCCAGCGCACCGCCAAACAACTCGAAGGCCTTGCGCGGCAGGATCCCCACACCCATGTCAGCCTGCACCATGCGGCACACCGCATCGAAGCTGGGTACATGAATACGCAGGCGCAAAACCCGCCCGGCGCGGCGAGCGGCCTCGTGGGTACGCATGTTGATGGAGCTGGCCGAGTGCAGGCCGACAAAGTCGTTGTCCAGGGTTTCGGCGAAGTCCACCTGCGCCTGGTGCGCCAACGGATGCCCTTCACGCACCACCAGCACCAACTGGTCGCGTCTGTAGCGCACCTTGAGCAGGTCGCGGGTGTCGCTGTCGCTGGAGCAGATACCCAGGTCCGCCACGCCATCGAGCAATCCCTGGATCACGCCATTGCTGGGGCGCTCCTCCAGGTCCACCTTGATCCGTTCGTGTTGCGCGGCGAACAGCGCCAGGTCTTCAGGCAGAAACTGGATGATCGCCGACAGGTTGGCGAGCATGCGCACGTAGCCGCGCACTCCCTGCAAGTGCTCGCCCAGTTCCAGGCCGATCTTCTCCAGGTTGAACAGCATGCGCCGGGCGTGGTGCAGCAGGGTTTCCCCGGCCGGGGTCAGGCTCATGCCTCGGGCCTGGCGGGCGAACAGTGGCGAGCCGAGCGCTGCTTCCAGCTCGTTGAGGCGCTTGCTTGCCGCCGACAATGCGATCGCTTCGCGCGCGGCGGCACGGGTCAGGCTACCTTCCTCGTGGATGGCGACGAACAACTGCAAGGTCACCAGGTCAAGACGACGGATGAGGTTGTTCAACTGCATGGCCAGACGCCCTTACTTGCCCGTTGATGCCGTGCGCGAGCGCAGCACAGTCGCCAACCCCACGGTCAGCACCACCGCCAGCCCCACGGCGAGCAGGAAGGTCAGAGCGATACCCAGGTGCGGCAGCAGCGCGCCGAGGCTCAGGTAGAAGGCAATCACCCCGACGGCACCGATGGCGTTGCCGCGGATCATCCCGGCCATGGAGAAACGCCCACCCTGGACATGGGAGAACACCACCAGTGGCCAGGCGATCACCGGAATCGGCGCGAGCATGCCGCTGACGGCAGGCCCCAGCCAGCTCGCCGCGCCTGTGGTGAGCATCAGCAGACTAGTTGCAGCGACCATGCGCATGGGGATTTCCCACCAGCGCGGCCTGATCTGCGCAAGCTGCGCCGGGCGTGGCTCGCGGGCCGTGGCCCAGACCAGCAGCACCACCAGGCACAGGGCGACAACGATCGAAACCGGCAGATTGCCCCAATGGGTCAGTACATAGGCTGCCACGCCGTACAGCGCGAGCGACACCAATGCCGTGAGCGCCACGCCAAGCCTGCGGCTGGCGAACAGGTAGCAGGCATAGCTGGCCTGGACCGCTGCCAGCCCGCCGAGTGCGCCCGGTATGGCGTTCAGGGAGAAGGCGGTGCCTTGTTCCAAGCACAGGAAGATCATGACCAGCGCCGAGGTGATCGGCATGCCGGAGAGCAAGCCGCCGAGCAGCCCTCCCCAGCGCCGCGAGGCCAGGGAGACAGCCCACATCAGAAGGGGAGTGACAACGAGCTTGAGGTAGAAGAGCGTCATGACGGCAAGCGGTCCGTTTGTTCTTGTCTGGCCGCAGGGCTGAGCCTGCGGCCGCGACATTGTCGATCATCCTCTGCGTCAATGACACCGCTTTGTTTCAGCGACTGGCGTCGAGCACTACCCGGTAGCGCGCCTTGCCGCTGCGCAGATGGTCGATCGCCGCGTTGACCTGGCTCATCGCGAACTGTTCGACCTGGGGCACGATCTGGTGGCGTGCACAGAACTCGAGCATTTTCGCCATCGCCGCCGGGGAACCGACCGGCGAGGCAGACAGGCTCTTCTGCTGGAGCATGAGGTTGAACACGTGCACCGGGATAGCCCCGGGTACCACACCGACGAAGTTCACCCGACCTCGGGTACCGAGGGTGCCGATCATGGCGGTCCAGTCCAGGTCGGCGTTGGCAGTCACCAGGAGGAAATCGAGGGTGCCAGCAATGGCTTTGAGCGCCTGGCTGTCGGTGGAGGCCACCACCTTGTGCGCCCCCAGGCGTCGGGCTTCATCCTGCTTGCTCAAGGATGAGGTGAACGCGGTCACCTCGCAGCCCCAGGCATTGAGAAACTTCAGCGCCAGGTGCCCCAGCCCGCCGATGCCGACCACCCCGACGCGATCGGTGGGTTTGACGCCGAATGACAGCAGTGGGTTGAACACCGTCGAACCGGCACAGAACAGGGGACCGACAAGGGCAGGGTCGAGGCCGTCCGGCAGCGGGATGGCCCACGCCCAGTGCGCGCGCAGGCGGTCGGCGAAACCGCCGTTGCTGCCGATGATCGTCGGTCGGGCCGAACCACACAGGTTGTGCGAGCCCTCCATGCACGGCGCGCAGTGCATGCAACTGCCTTTGTACCAACCGATCCCGACCCGCTGGCCAACCTGCAGCCCGGTCACCCGATCGCCGACCTGCTCGATGCGCCCGACCACCTCGTGGCCAGGAATGAACGGGTACTGGGTCAGCCCCCACTCGTTGTCGATCATCGACTGGTCGGAATGGCAGACGCCGCAGTACTCGACAGCGACTTGTACCTCGTCAGCGGCCAGCGGGCCGGGATCATAGCTGTGCCGCTGCAGCGGCGCTCCCGGCGCGGTGGCAGCCCAGCCGCTGAATGACGTGGTTTGGGTGGGATTGCTCATGGGACACCTCCAGAGACTTGGCGAGTGTTACGAAGCCTGGGAAGTGTAGACCGCCCCTGATGCCGCGAGAGTGGCTATGAGCTACTATCCGCCCCCATCGCCTTCGTGCCCCATGCCCCGCCCAGGAGAGTAGCCATGTCACGGGACCTGACAGACAACGAGCAACTGAAACGGATCTGCGAGGATCTGCTGGCAAACGTCGCCTCGACACAAGGCAATCAGCAATGGGTCGACAACGTGCTAAGCGGGATGAACGACATCGCGAACATGAGCCGCGAGGCGTTCATCGACCCTGCGTTTCAGCTCAGCCTGTGGGAGAGCGAGGCGGTCACGACGACTGGGTCGGGCAGCGTGAAGATTGCAGCGGCCGCCAATGACCCAGAGATCGCAGCGTCGCTCTGGACGTTGCGCTGCGACTATCAGTCATGGCTCGCTGAAGACAGCCATCAGCGTAGCGCCAAGCTGCACAAGAGCTGGAACGAAATTCTCCATAAGGCCACCGAACGTACCGGGCGTACGCCACGGTTGAAACTCAGTCGAATCTTCACCTTGTTGTGCCCAGGCGCATTCAGCACCGTCGCGGCGTATCGCAGCCTGAGCGAACTGGCCAAGGCACTGGGCATCAAGCACCACAATGCCTCGCTCGTACATCTTCAGGAAGATGTGCTCGAGCGCCTGACCGAGGTCCTGGGGCCCATCAACGAGCCTCGCAGCGAAGAAGGTGTGAAGCGCCTGACTCTGCCCTGGTTGCTGGTGGAGGAGTTGCGCAGCGCCAACAGCGAAGCGACGCAAGTGCGCTCGGCATCGGGCGTACTGCAGCTCAACCCACTTGCACCGGAACGGCGCCGCCGAGGTATGCAGCCTATCGCCGGCGGTCTTGGGGCGATCCGCTCGATGATCGAGTTCGTCGGTGATGGCTGCAGCCGGGAAGACTTCACCGTGCACTTGCAGACGCTCAACCCCAAGGCAAAACCCGATGCTCCGCGCGGGCTCATCTATGCGTTGATCGCAGAGTGGGACGTGATCAAGGCGGTTGCCGGGGGCCTGGAACTCACCGCGCGAGGAGAGGCGCTGCTGGAGTCCGGCGATCCGGACGAGGTGCAGGACTGGATGCTCACCCGCATCCTGGGCTTCGACTTCCTGCTCTGCGAACTGGCTAAAACATCCATGTCCAGGCGCCAGGCAATCGATGCCCTGAAAACCCTCAATCGCGCCTGGACCTCGGACGGCCGCCCCAGCGCGCTGATTTCCTGGATGCCAAAGCTGCAACTGGTGGATTTCACCGGCAAGAAGATGCAGTTGAGCGAACGAGGCCGGCAATGGCAGAAACTGGTGATCTGGAATCCACTTGCACTGCCGAGTGACGCCGACCCTGTCGACCTGACCGAATTCATGGACGATGAGGACGAGGTGGAGGATGTCGCCGAGGAGCGCCCGAGCCTCATGCAGATCATCGAGCGCTTCGATCCCCAGCTGAGCTTCCCCGCGACCCTCATTGCCCAGCTCGATGCAGGGCTGTGGTCACACCCGCGTCGGCACTTCGCGGTACTGACCGGGCTGAGCGGTGCCGGCAAGACGCAGCTTGCGCGCAACTATGGGCTGAGCCTGTGGAACGATATGCAAGCAGCGAAGCAGGGCACCCTGGTAGTGCCCGTGCAGCCCGGCTGGCACGACGACTCCAGCTTGCTGGGTTATGTCAATCCGCTGGATACCGACCATTATGTACGTACCCCTGCGCTGGAGTTTCTGCTGCAGGCGGCCAGCGACCCTTTGCGCCCCTATACCCTGGTCCTGGACGAAATGAACCTGGCGCATCCAGAGCAGTACATGGCTGCCTTGCTTTCGGCCATGGAAACCGGCGATGCAATCGTTTTGCACAATGAGCCTGACGAAGTGGCCGGTGTGCCCGACAGGTTGCCGTACCCGAGCAATCTGCTGTTGATCGGTACGGTGAACATGGATGAGACCACCCATGGGCTGAGCGACAAGATTCTTGACCGAGCGGCTGTCATCGAGTTCTGGGATATCGATGTCCAGGACTACGCAGGCTGGAGCCAGAGCCGACTTGGCAGCGAGCAAGTGAGCCGGGTTCGAACGGTGATCACCGAGCTGGCGCAACTGTTGCGACCGGTGCGCCTGCACTTTGGCTGGAGAACCTTGCAAGCGATTATCGGTTACCTGGAGCAGACCGAGCGCGGCAAACTCCTGACATTCGACCAGGCGCTGGACCAGGCCATCTACTCACGGATCCTGCCCAAACTGCGCGGTGAGGACAGCCCGCGACTGACGGAGGTGTTCGACAAACTGCAACGCGCTCTGCGGGCCGCCCGATTGCCGCTGTGCGCCGCCAAGGTCGGCGACATGCTGGATGACCTGAGCCATAGCGGCTCGGCCCGGTTCTGGCGATGACCAGGATCATGCTGCAGTGCACTGTGGAAGGTGGCGAAACCTTTGCGGTCGAGCCCGATGTCCTGGCACAGGGCTTTGTCGAGCGTGGCACCTACACCTTCACTGCACCGTCCGGGCGCTTTCTGTACGTCGATGACATGCCGCTGGCAGCTTCGATCCAGAGCGCTCATACCAGTTGGCAATGGTCGCCGGGTTTCTATGCCGGTCAGGTAAACGTCGAGCTGATGGCCGAAGACGGCGGCTTGCTGGAGCGCTACCGTCTCGATGTCAGTGCGCATCCGGAAAAACTGGGCGGCGAACAATTCAAGGCGATGCTCGATCACCTGTTCGACGTCGACCCCGGGTTGCTGCTGGGCAATGAGGCGGGGCAGACGCGCATCGGCGAGCAGATGGCCTGGACCGATCCGCACCTGCGCTATGCACGGCTGCGCCGCCATGCCGACAGCGTGCTGGCAGCATTCAGGCTGGTCAGTGATCGGCCACTGTCACGGCTGCACAGAACGCACGATGTGGTGCCGGCACATCGGGTCAAGCGTGTCGATAGCGTCGCGCTACGCAAGGCCCTGATGAGCCCGAACGGACGTGCGCTGCTGCATCCCGACAGCCTTGAGCGCCCGCAGCCAAGCCGCATCGGGCTGGAAGTCAGAACGCCTTACGACAGTTACGACAATCCAGCCAACCAGGCCTTGGCCTTGATGCTCCACAAGTTGCTTCGCCGCTGTGTCCAGGTGCGCGGCGAACTGCAGCGGGCGGCCTTGTCGGAGCGCGAGAGCAGTACCCGTTCAGTGCTCGCGCCGCGGATACAGCGTCGAATCGGTTATCTCGATGCTCTGCGCGCAAGGCTTGAGCGTACAGCGCGCCTTCCCCTGTTCGCCAATCTCAGTCAACGCCGACTTTGCGCCGCCGGACTGAATGCAATCAGTGCCCATCCGGCCTATGCCCGCGCTTATCGCCTTACCTGGCAGGCACTGCGCCCAGGCGTTACGGGAGCAGGGGATGAGTCGCTGTGGGTCAGCCCCACCTGGGAGATCTACGAGCGCTGGTGTTATCTGGTACTGGTGGAGCGGCTGAGGGCTCGCCATCCCCAATTGCAATGGACCAAGCGCAGTACTGCCAGAGATCATATTTGTTGGCATGGCGAAGGCCTGCAAACCACGCTAGAGATCCGTCTTCAGGCCCGCTTTCCCGCTGTCGACCAAACGCCAAGCGACGGGCGTGCGAGCCTGTCGAAAGAGCGCCGCCCGGATATCACGGTGATCCTGCGTAGACCAGGCCAAACCCGGTTGGTGGTGCTGGATGCGAAATACAGCACCAGCCGCGACGTGATACTCGAAGCGATGAGTTCGGCGCACATCTATCACGACAGCCTGCGCTGCGATGATATCGCGCCCTCGGCAGCCTGGTTGCTGGTTCCCCATGCGCAGCAAGTGCCGGTGCTGGCACAACAGGCGTTTTTATCCAGGCACGGGGTAGGGGTGCAGGCACTGGCCGAGGAATCGCAGGCGGACGAGCTGGCGGAGCGGTTGATGAACGTACTGCAGGGTGGTTGGCTATAGATTGTTGGTTATAACGATTCGCCGACTGCGGGTTGCCACAGTGGCGTCTTCGGGTTCAAAGGCGCTTCTATTCCGGCAGGCTGGCAAACGCTTCCGAGCACCATGCGCGTGAGCATCTGCACCAGTGCCTGCCCCTTGGCATCTTCCACCGGCCAGTTCACTTGCCCAGGCTGCGGCACGGTGGCAAAGCGCACGTGGGCCAGGATCGTCGACCAGATGAACAGCAGCAGGTGCTCCGGTGCAGTGCGTTCGATCAGCCCTTGATCCATCCAGCCCTGCAGGCACCTCATGGCCGCTTTCCGCCAGGCTGCAGGTTGGGTTCCACACAGCGGAACCACATTCGATTGTCGGCGTCGCGCCGTCGGGTTTATCTGACAGCACGTGCGGCCTGCCTCTCGTGCCGCAATCCCCGAGCGAATAACAAAAGCGGGACTGCAACCCGCGCGAGGAGATGCCGATGAACCCATCCAAGCACCCGCACATCCTGGCCTGGCTCGCCGATGTTGCCGGCGAACTTCATGCACTGCGCCAGGATATCCACGCCCACCCGGAACTGGGCTTCGAGGAAAACCGCACCTCGGCACTGGTCGCCCAGGCCCTGCGCGAGTGGGGTTACGAGGTCCACACCGGGATCGGCCGCACCGGCGTGGTCGCTGTGCTGCGCAACGGCAGCAGCACGCGCCGCCTGGGGCTGCGCGCCGACATGGATGCGTTGCCGATCGTCGAGGCCACGGGCGCGGCCTACAGCAGCCGACACCCGGGCTGCATGCATGCCTGCGGACACGACGGTCATACCGTGATGCTGCTCGGCGCTGCTCGCTACCTGGCGGCGACCCGGCGCTTCGACGGCACCCTGACACTGATCTTTCAGCCGGCCGAGGAGGGGCAGGGCGGGGCCGAGGCGATGCTCGCCGATGGCCTGCTGGAGCGTTTCCCCTGTGATGCGCTGTTCGGCATGCACAATATGCCGGGGCTGGCCGCCGGGCACCTGGGCTTTCGCGAAGGACCGATGATGGCTTCCCAGGACCTGCTGACCGTCATCCTGGAGGGCGTCGGTGGTCATGGTTCGATGCCGCACCTGACCGTCGACCCATTGGTTGCTGCCGCCAGTGTGGTGATGGCGCTGCAGACCGTGGTGGCGCGCAATATCGATGCCCAGGAGGCGGCAGTGGTTACCGTCGGTGCGCTGCAGGCTGGCGAGGCGGCCAATGTCATTCCACAGCAGGCCCTGTTGCGCTTGAGCCTGCGTGCGCTCGACGCCGCGGTCAGGCGCCTGACCCTGGAGCGCGTACAGGCGATCATCCGCGCCCAGGCCAAGAGCTTTGGCTGCAGCGTGAGCATCGAACACCGCCCGGCTTATCCGGTGCTGATCAACCATGCCGCCGAAAACGCCTTCGCCCGCCAGGTCGGCATCGAGCTGCTCGGCGAGGCCGCCGTCGATGGCAATACCCGCAAGCTGATGGGCAGCGAGGACTTCGCCTGGATGCTGCAACGCTGCCCCGGCGCCTACCTGTTCATCGGCAACGGCGTGGATCGGCCGATGGTGCACAACCCCGCCTACGACTTCAACGACGACATCCTGCTGACCGGGGCCGCCTATTGGAGCGCGCTCACCGAGCGTTGGCTCGCCCCGGCCTGAGCGCTTCTTCATTGACTGCCGCTGGAGCCCGCATTCCTGCGGGCGTTCCTCACATCTGGTTTCTGGAGAATTTCCCATGCACGCTACGAATGCAGGCGCATCGCGCACCCGGCAAGTGGTCGCCGCCGTCATCGGCAATGCGCTGGAATGGTATGACTTCATCGTGTACGGCTTTCTGGCCAGCATCGTCGCTCGTCAGTTCTTTCCCTCCGACGATGACTACGCCTCGCTGCTGATGGCCCTGGCGACCTTCGGCGTCGGTTTCTTCATGCGCCCGGTGGGCGGCGTGTTGCTGGGTATCTACGCCGACCGCAAAGGGCGCAAGGCGGCCATGCAACTGATCATTCGCCTGATGACCCTGTCCATCGCGATGATCGCCTTCGCCCCCAACTACCTGGCCATCGGCATGGGCGCGCCCTTGCTGATCGTGGTCGCGCGCATGCTGCAGGGCTTCGCCACGGGCGGTGAATATGCCAGTGCCACGGCATTTCTGGTGGAGAGCGCGCCGGCGCACCGCAAGGGGCTGTACGGCTCCTGGCAACTGGTCGGGCAATGCCTGGCGGTTTTCACCGGGGCGTCGATGGTCGCGCTGGTCACCCACCTGTGTTCAGCCGAGGCGCTGGACGCCTGGGGCTGGCGGATTCCTTTCGTGTTCGGCTTGCTGATCGGCCCGGTGGGGCTGTGGATTCGCAAGCACATGCAGGAGCCCGAGGAGTATCTCGAGGCGCGCAAACAAGCCAAGGACCAGGCCCCAAGCCTGTGGCAGGTGCTGCGTACGCATCGCCGGGCGCTGTTGGTGTCCATGGGCCTGGCCAGCGGCGCGACCGTTTCCTTCTATGTGGTGCTGGTGAACATGCCGACTTTCGCCCACAAGAGTCTGGGGCTGCCACTGGACCAGGTGCTGCTGGTGCAGATGCTCGCGGTGGGCCTGATGACGGTGGTGATTCCGTTCTCCGGCGCGCTGTCCGACCGTATCGGCCGCAGGCCGGTGCTGATGGCCTTCACCCTGGGCTTTTTCCTGATGGTCTACCCGCTGCACCTGTGGGTCGCCGCGGCACCGTCGGTCGAGCGCCTGCTGGTGATGCAACTGGCGCTGTGCAGCATGATCGGTGGTTTCTATGGGCCGGCACCCACGGCGCTGGCCGAGCAGTTCCCCATCGCAGTCCGCTCAACCGGGGTGTCGGTGGCGTATAACGTGGCAGTGATGCTGTTCGGCGGCTTCGCGCCGCTGATCGTCACCTGGCTGACCAAGGTCTTGAACACGCCCGTGGCGCCGTCGTTCTACGTGCTGTTCGCCTGCGTGCTGACACTGCTGGGCACCTATTGTCTGAAAGAAGCCGTGCGGCCACGCGCGCCTGCCGTCCTCGAACTTGGAGTAAAACCGTGAAACCGCTAGATCTCGACCCTGTCGTCGCGCTGGATGCCAGCGACCTGTCCCGGGCGATCCATGCTCGCCAGGTGTCCTGCCGCGAGGTGATGCAGGCCTACCTTGCGCACATCGAGCGGGTCAATCCGCAGGTCAACGCCCTGGTGTCGCTGCGTCCGGCACAGCAACTGCTCAGGGAGGCCGACGCACGCGACCGCGAGCTCGACCACGGCCAGTCCCGCGGCTGGATGCATGGCATGCCCCAGGCCATCAAGGACCTGGCCGCCACGGCTGACCTTCGTACCACCTTGGGCTCGCCGCTGTTCGCCGAGCAGGTGCCGCAGCAGGACGCCATCAGCGTGGCGCGGGTTCGGCGCAACGGCGCGATCATCCTCGGCAAGAGCAACGTGCCGGAATTCGGCCTCGGCTCGCAGACCTACAACACGCTGTTCGGCACCACCACCAACGCCTACGACCCCAGCCGGGTAGCCGGCGGCAGCAGCGGCGGGGCCGCTGCGGCACTGGCCATGCGCCTGCTGCCTGTGGCCGATGGCAGCGACATGATGGGCTCGTTGCGCAACCCGGCGGCGTTCAACAATGTGTTTGGCCTGCGCCCTTCCCAGGGCCGCGTGCCGCACGGTCCGGCGCCGGAGATGTTCGTCCAGCAACTCGCCACCGAGGGCCCGATGGGGCGCAGCGTCACCGATCTGGCCCGGCTGCTGTCGGTACAAGCGGGCTTCGATGCGCGGGTGCCGCTGTCCATCAACGATGGCATGCAGGATTTCGCTGCGGACCTGCGACAGGACTTCACCGATGTGCGGGTCGGCTGGTTGGGCGACTACAACGGTTACCTGCCCATGGACGATGGCGTGCTGAGCCTGTGCGAAACCGCATTGAGCGACTTCGAGAACCTGGGGTGCAAGGTCGAGGCCTGTCAGCCGGACTACCCGCTGGAGCGCCTCTGGCAATGCTGGCTGACCCATCGCCACTTTCTGGTGCACGGCAACCTCGCAGCGGCCTACGCCGACCCGAGTCGGCGCGCATTGCTCAAGCCGGAGGCGCAGTGGGAGGTCGAGGGCGGCCTGCAACTGAGCGCCGCTGCACTCTACCAGGCGTCGCTGGCGCGCAGCGACTGGTACCGGGCGATGGCAGGGCTGTTCGAGCGTTACGACTTCCTGCTGCTGCCCTCGGCCCAGGTGTTTCCTTTCGACGCACAGCAACCTTGGCCGCAGGTCGTTGGTGGGCGGGCGATGGACACCTATCACCGCTGGATGGAGGTGGTGATCGGCCCGACCCTGGCCGGGTTGCCGAGCATCAGCGTTCCGGTCGGTTTCAATGCACAGGGCCTGCCGATGGGGATGCAGATCATCGGCCCGGCCCAGGCCGATCAGGCGGTGCTGCGCCTGGCCTATGCCCACGAGCAACTGACCCGCTGGGTCGAGCGCTACCCGCCGCCGAGCCTGCTGGCGCGCTGAAGCCCTTGCAGGCGCATATCTTGCTGGGCAATGTGACGATCCTGGTGCAGACACGGAGGCGAACATGAGCGGCAATGGAGACGGCGGTGGCGTGCGATCGGTCGAGCGGGCGTTGACGATCATCGAATTGCTGGGTGAGCACCAGGCCCTTGGGCTGGAGGAGCTGCACTACCTGACGGCGTTACCCAAGGCCACAGTATCGCGCATGCTCGCCACCTTGCAGGAGCAGGGCTGGACCTACCGGGGCCTGAGCGACCGCCGCTACCGTCTGCGCGCGCGGCGCCTGTTCGGCGACGGCCAGTTGCGGTTCAAGCGGCAGATGGTCGAAAGCGCCGCGCCCCTGTTGCTGGAGCTCAGCGAGCGCACCGGGTTGGTGGCCGACTTGTCATGCTTCGACGGCCAGCGCCTGGAAGTGATGGAGAGCGCGATTCCCCAGGTGTTGCGCAAGCGCTACCCGAACAACTGCCAGATCGTCGGCCACCACGCCAGCCTGTTCCACTCGGCGATGGGGCGCGCCTGCCTGGGCGAGCTGGAGCAGCATGAGGTCGAGCGCCTGGCCGAGCATGCGCACCTGGGGGACGACACACTGCTGCGCGGCATCGAGGACGAGACACAGCAAGGTTTTGCCCGGCGCACGGAAGGTTACTGGGAGTATCCGGTGCGGCTACCGTTCCTGATCCGCGCCATCGCCTTGCCGGTCCACACGCAAGGACGGCTGGCGGGGAGCATCGCCTTGCACTGGCCACTGGACCAGGCACCGGTAGAGCGGGTGCTGGGGCTGCACCTGGAGAGCCTGGCGAGAACCGTTGACCAGGTGCAGCAAACGCTGGCCTGAGCGATTTTCCGCATCGCGTTGAAAGTGTTATCGGGCGGCGCGGCTGTTTGCCGGCCATCGCCCCGGCAATACTGTGCGCAACTCAAACGTGTTGGAGATGTGACGATGGGTGCGCAGGTAACGAACAATCCGCTGGTATCGATTGCAGTGCTCAAGGCCCGCGAGCGCAGGGCGCTGGCACTGAAGCAGGCGTTGCTGGAACTGATTGAACCGACCCGCGCGGAGCCGGGCAATCTGGACTATGTGCTGTTCGAGGACAAGGATGAGCCAGGGACGTTCTACATGCGCGAGGCGTTCGTCGACCAGGCCGCGCTTGATGCGCATTTCGCCGCGCCGTATTTTCAGCGGTTTGCGGCGCAGAGCGAAATGCTGTTGGGCGAGCCGCTGCGCTTGATCTTTCTGGAGCAGGTTTCTGATCGTTGAAAAAGACACCGCGCTGCCTGGCACGGGCTACGCCCGTGTTCGCGGGACCAGTCGGGGCGCCGAACCGCCGCCCCCACAGGGATTGGGCTGACCTTTAGATTTTGAACAAGAAAGTTACCCCTACAAGAGCTCCGCAACTTCTGAATACTGCGGTGTTACCTGTGGGAGCGGGCTAGTCCCGCGATCACCGGCGAAGCCGGTGCCTTCCACCGCGGTGTTCTTTTCGCGGGCACGTCGGGGCGGCGAACCGCCGCCCTCCAGCTCAGCCGATCATTCCCACTCGGCCTTGCCGATCGCCAGCCCGTGCATGCCGTTGTAGCTGGCGCGCTTGGGCTGCGCCCAGCCCTCCAGCAGGCTGTCGTCGAGCTTGTAGATCTCCACTCCCAGTGGCCGGCAGACCGACAGCGGGTCCTGTGCCTCAGGCCCCCACATCGGCAATGAGAGGTCGCCGCCCGGGCAGGTCGACAGCGCACACAGCACATCGATTTCGGCGAAGAACTCCAGGTAATCACCCTGCTTGGCCGGGCAGGCCTTCATGAAGTACATGTCGTCATGGTTCAGGCCGGTGCACTGGAAGATGTTCAGCACATCGTGCACGTCGAACTCGGTCAGCCCATGGGGCAGCACAGCGCGGGTGAGGTTGGAGTGGCAGTGGTGATGGAAGTCCTCGCCGGTAAGCATCTTGTTCACGTAGGGGTCGCAACGGGTGCCGAGCAGGTCGTGCAGGCGTCCGCCGTGTTCGTCGATGCCGTAGTCGGCCAGGCTGTCGTCGGTGATGGTTACCAGCGGGCGCAGGAATGGCAGGTTCGACCACAGTCGGTCGTAGGTGGTGACGTGGGCACCCTGCAGCTGGCGGGTACGGGCCGCCCACAGGCGCTCACGCGGGTCGTTGGCGTTCCAGATGTTGAAGTCGCCGACCTGCGGGCCGACCGGGGTGGTGACGCGGAACACATGGCCGGCCGGCACCTTCCAGGCGCGGCCGGTGCGGATCGGCACTTCGAACTGCTCGATCAGCGTGCGTGCATCTTGGCGCTCGCGCACGCGGTCATAGAAAGGCTTGTCGACCTGCAGGGCAGCGCCTTTGCTGACCTGGTAGGCGGCGGGATAATCCTTGTACATGGGTAGGTCTCCGGTTTCAGGAACGGGGTGGATGGCTGAACAGGTCGAGCAGGGCGTGCTCGGAGTCGTCCAGGTAACGGGTCATGGCTTCGGCGGCATCGTGACGCAAGCCGTCGGCGAGCAGGTCGTGGATCTCTCGGTCGCGCTCCAGCCACGGGCTCTGGAAGTTCTTTTCATCGGGCGCAACGGCGAACACCAGACGCATCTGCGCAGCGATATTGGTGAAGAAGGCATCCAGCAGCGGGCTGCGCAGCAGGCCGACGATGTGCTGGTGAAAGCGCAGGCTGTGGGTGCCGAAGGCCTGCCAGTCTTCACGATCACGGGCAAGTTCGGCCGCCTCGATGGCGTCGAGCATGCGGTCGGACTGGTATTCGCGCAGCGGCTTGCTGCCGTGGATCGCCTGCACCTCAAGTGTGCGGCGCACCAGGAAGATATCGCGCACCTCGGCGACCCCCAGCCTGCGCACCATCACACCCTTGTTGCGCACGTAGGTGGTCAGGCCTTCGTGACCCAACTGGTGCAGGGCCTCGCGTACGGTGTTGCGCGAAGCGTTATAGCGGCCGGTGAGCTCTGCCTCGACCAGCGGCATGCCTGAGACCAGGCGGCCGCCGATGATGTCTTCGCGCAGTTCGAGGGCCACCTGGTCGGCCAGGGGCAGGCTTTCGCCGGTCTTTTCCGGGAGTTTGCTGCTCATGCCAGTTGCACATCCTTGAGGAAGCGGCCCATGCGCTCGCTGCGGTTGTCGAGCAACTCGCGCGGCGCACCGGCCTGGATGATCTCTCCGCGCTCCATGAACACCACGCGGTCGGAGACCTGGAAAGCGAATTTCATTTCATGGGTGACGATGACCATGGTCATGCCCTCGCGGGCGAGGTCCTCGATCACCTTGAGCACATCGCCGACCAGTTCCGGATCGAGCGCCGAGGTCGGCTCGTCGAACAGCATCACCTGCGGGCGCATGGCCAGTGCCCGGGCGATCGCCACCCTTTGCTGCTGGCCGCCGGAGAGCTGGTGGGGGTACTTGCCGGCATGCTCGCGCAGGCCCACCTTGCTCAGCAGCGCCAAGCCCAAGGCGCGCAGGTCGGTGTCGCTGGCATGGCCATGGTGACGTGGGGCGAGTATCACGTTCTCCAGCACCGTCTTGTGCGGGAACAGGTTGAAACCCTGGAAGACCATGCCGACCTGGACGATGCCCTCCATGTGCACGCGATTGCCAAGGCTGCCGCCGTCTTCTTCACGCCCGCGCAGGAACGGCGCGCCGCACAGCTCGACCTGGCCACGATCCAGGCCCTCCAGGCCGTTCAGGGTACGGATCAGCGTAGTCTTGCCCGACCCCGAAGGCCCGATGATCGACACTACTTCGCCGAAGCGGATGTCCAGGTCGATGCCCTTGAGTACTTCCAGCTGACCATAGTGCTTGCGCGCGCCGAACACCCGCAGGGCGAAGTCGCCTTGCCGGGGTGTGGTCTCGCGCCGGGCAGGCGCCGGTTGCGCCGGGCCATCGGCGATGGCCTTGGGCTGGCGCCGGGTGACGTCAAGGTGCTGCTCCAGGCGACGTAGCAGGTAACTGAACACCGTGACGATCAGCACATAGTAGAAGGCGACCGCGAGCATGGTCTCCATTACCAGGAAGTTCTGCGTGTACAGCTGCTGGCCGACCAGCAGGATCTCCGACAGCGAAATCACCGACACCAGCGAGGTCAGCTTGACGATGGTGATGTACTCGTTGGCCAGGGTCGGCAATGCCACCCGCAACGCCTGTGGAATCACGATCAGGCGCTGCACACCGGTGTAGCGGATACCCAGCGCCTTGCCGGCCTCGAGTTGCCCCTTGGCCACTGCCAGCAGGCCGCCGCGATGAATCTCGGCGATATAGGCCGATTCGCTCAGCACCAAGGCGATCAGGCCGGCGGCGTAGGGGTTGGACAGCAGCACGCTGGTACTCGGGAAGACCTGGGGCAGGTTGTAGACGAAGATCAGCAGCACCAGCAGCGGCAGGCTGCGGAAGAACCAGATGTACAGTGCCGCGCCGCGGTTCAGGGCGCGGTTGCTCGACTGCCGCGCCAGCGCCAGGACAAAGCCGAAGACGATGCCCAGCAGCCAGGTCTCGACGCTCAACTCCACCACGGTGCCGACCGCCTTCCAGAAGTCGCCGTTGACCAGCAGGCCGGCGGCATAATCCCAATCGAATTGCATGCTCGACGCTCCTGCTTACTGCGCTTTCGCTTGAGGATTCTGGCCCAGGGCCTGGGCCACTTCGGCAGGGCTGGGCTCGCCGAGGTTGTAGCGAGTCAACAGCGTCTGGTATTCGCCACTGTGCTTCATGGCCTCGAAGCCTTGGCGCAGTTCACCGAGCAGTGCATCGTTGCCCTTGCGCACGGCAAGGCCAATGACCACCGGGTAGATCAGCTCGTGGGAACTGATCACCACTCGGCCCTTGAGCTTGTCGGCGGTGATGGCCGCCACTGCGGCGTCTTCGAACTGCACATCGACCGCCTTGGCCAGCAGGGCCTGGGCCGCCTCCGGTGAGGTGGGGAATTCGCGCGAGTCGATCGGCGCCTGGCCGTTGGCCTCGCAGTGGCTTTTGGACAGCGCCATCAGCTTGGGAATCCACGATCCACCCTTGATCGAGCCAATGCGCTTGCCGCACAGGTCCTGGGGCGCTTGCGGGCGGAAACTGTCATCGGCACGCACCATCAGCGAGGCACCGCTCTTGAGGTAGGGCAGGAAATCGACCTGCGCCGCGCGCTCAGGGGTAACGTAAAGAGCCGAGGCGACCACATCGAAGCGTCGAGCGTTTACGCCCATCACCAGGTTGGCGAAGCGGGTGTCCTGGAACTGGGGGGCGAGCTTGAGGTGCTGGCCGAGCAGGGTCATGAACTCGGGATCGAAGCCGGCAGGCTTGCCCTGGTCGAGGTACGTGTAGGGAGGGTAGGTGAGGTCCGAGCCGATGGACAGGCGATCGGACTGCAAGGTGCCGTCGGCGGCCTGTGCGGCGGCACTGAGGGTCAGGGCGAGGGTGAGGGCTGTTGCTCGGGACATGAAGGACGCTCCACTTATGATTGTTCAACAATCGTTGTGGAATTATTAATCAATAGTCGTGCCAACAATGCCAGAAACCGCCTCGGAGGATTGGGGCACTGCCCGCGAATATCTGCAGCGCCTGCTTCGCGGGCAAGTCGCAGCGGCGAACCGCCGCTCCTACAAAAGTACCGCATCATCCACAAGGCAATGCGCTCCCCTGTAGGAGCGGGCTTGCCCGCGAAAAGAGCACCGCCCCCTCACTGACACCCCATCTACGTAGTTCTACGTAGTACTTGCGCGTAGTACTGCGAATGTTCTTGTGGACCCAGTACGCCGAGAGTGTCGTCGTCCCTACCCGGGCACCCACAAAAACAAAAACCGTCGCCGGCACACCCGTCGCGACAGGAGAAATCCCGATGACCAAACTGGCTACCCGAATTGCCTGGTTCGCCATTGCCTTGCTGGGCGCATTCGCGCTGGGCACCGTGGCGTTGCGCAGGGGCGAAGCCATCAGCGCCCTGTGGATCGTCACCGCAGCCGTCGCCATCTACCTCGTTGCCTACCGCTACTACAGCCTGTTCATCGCCAACAAGGTGATGCAACTGGACTCCACCCGCGCCACCCCGGCCGTGCTGCACAACGACGGGCTGGACTACGTACCGACCAACAAGCACATCCTCTTCGGCCACCACTTCGCCGCCATCGCTGGCGCCGGCCCACTGGTCGGCCCGGTGCTCGCCGCGCAGATGGGCTACCTGCCCGGTACGCTCTGGCTGATTGCCGGGGTAGTGCTGGCCGGGGCCGTGCAGGACTTCATGGTCCTGTTCATCTCCACCCGCCGCAATGGCCGCTCCCTGGGCGACCTGGTACGCGAGGAAATGGGCTCGATCCCCGGAACCATCGCGCTGTTCGGCACGTTCCTGATCATGATCATCATCCTTGCGGTGCTGTCGCTGATCGTGGTCAAGGCCCTGGCCGAGAGCCCGTGGGGCATGTTCACGGTGATGGCGACCATCCCGATCGCCATGTTCATGGGCGTGTACCTGCGCTACCTGCGCCCGGGCCGTATCGGCGAGATCTCGGTGATCGGCGTGGCACTGATGCTTGCCTCTATCTGGGGCGGGGGCATGGTTGCCGCGGATCCAGTGTGGGGCCCGGCGTTCACTTTCACCGGCGTGCAGATCACCTGGATGTTGATCGGCTACGGTTTCGTCGCCGCTGTGCTGCCGATCTGGCTGATTCTGGCGCCACGCGACTACCTCTCGACCTTTCTCAAGATCGGCACCATCGTGGCGCTGGCCATCGGTATCCTGGTTATCGCGCCTGAGCTCAAGATGCCGGCCATCACCCAATTCGTCGACGGCACAGGCCCCGTGTGGAAGGGGGCGCTGTTCCCGTTCCTGTTCATCACCATCGCCTGTGGTGCAGTGTCCGGCTTCCATGCGCTGATCAGCTCCGGCACCACGCCCAAGCTGCTGGCCAACGAAAGCCATGCCCGCTACATCGGCTACGGCGCCATGCTGATGGAGTCGTTCGTGGCGATCATGGCCATGGTTGCCGCCTCGGTCATCGAGCCGGGCGTGTACTTCGCCATGAACAGCCCGGCCGCGGTGGTCGGTGCCGACGTCGTGTCGGTGGCGCAGACCGTCAGCAACTGGGGCTTCACCATCACCCCGGAAATCCTCCAGCAGACCGCCACCGACATCGGCGAGCACTCGATCCTGGCCCGCGCCGGTGGTGCACCGACCCTGGCCGTGGGTATCGCGCAGATCCTGCACCAGGCGCTGCCGGGTGAGAACACCATGGCGTTCTGGTACCACTTCGCGATCCTGTTCGAGGCGTTGTTCATCCTGACCGCCGTGGATGCCGGTACGCGTGCCGGGCGCTTCATGCTCCAGGACCTGCTGGGCAACTTCGTGCCGGCACTGAAAAAGACCGACTCCTGGACCGCCAACGTGGTGGCCACCGCCGGCTGCGTGGCGATGTGGGGCTGGTTGCTGTACCAGGGGGTGATCGATCCACTGGGGGGCATCAATACCTTGTGGCCGCTGTTTGGCATCTCCAACCAGATGCTGGCCGGCATCGCCCTGATGCTCGCGTCGGTGGTGCTGATCCGCATGAAGCGCCAGCAGTATGTCTGGGTCACTTTGCTGCCTGCCGTATGGCTGCTGATCTGCACCACCACCGCCGGCCTGATCAAGCTGTTCGACCCCAACCCGGGCATGGGCTTCCTGGCGCTGGCGCGCAAGTACAGCGATGCCGCAGCAGCCGGGCAGGTGCTGGCACCGGCCAAGGATCTGGCACAGATGCAGCACGTGATCTTCAACGCCTACACCAACGCCGTGCTGACCGGGTTGTTCCTGTTCGTGGTGCTGAGCATCCTGTGCTTTGCGGTGAAGGTCGGCAGACGCGCCTGGGTCAAGCCTGAGCGCAGCGACAAGGAGTCGCCGTTCCAGCCGATCCCCGACGCCTGAGGAACGCTGCGATGTTGAGCAAACTGAGCAAGATGGGCAAATGCATGGGGCAGGCTGCGCGCATGCTGGTCGGCATGCCCGACTACGAAACCTACGTCGCGCATAGGCAGGCCCAGCACCCGGGCGAGCCGGTGATGAGCCGCAAGGCGTTCTTCCGCGAGCGGCAGGATGCACGCTACAACGGTGCCAGCGGACGTCCGGCGCGTTGCTGCTGAGGTGTTTGCCGTGTAAAAGGGGCGCCACGCTTGTCGTGGCGCCCTTGTCATTTGCCGGGGCCACAGGCGAAGCTGGCGCCGCGCCGCCCCCGCAACCGGAGTGACCATGCAACTCAAGCACAAGATCGTCACGCTCAGTGTCCTGCCGCTGATCGTCTCGGTGCTGTTCATCTGCATCCTGGTGTTCGCCCAGAGCCGCAAGCTCGAGGAGGACCAGGCGCGCTTGGTGGAAAGCAGCATCATGGCGGCGAAGAAGGCCGAGTTGAAGAACTACCTAGGCCTGGCCATGAGCCTGATCGCGCCGTTGTACGACAGCGGCGCCGACGATGACGACACTCGCCAGCGCGCCCTGCAGATCCTGTCGCGGGCCAACTTCGGCCTGGACGGCTACTTCTTCGTCTACGACCGCCACGGCAAGAGCCTGATGCACCCGCGCCAGGCCGAACTGGTGGGCAAGGACCTGATCGGCATGACCGACAACAAGGGCCTGCTGGTCATCCAGGCGCTGCTCAAGAGCGCCGAACGCGGTGACGGCTACCAGTTGTACGACTGGCAGAAGCCCTCCACCGGGCAGTCCACCGGCAAGCTGGCCTATGTGGTGATGCTCGAGCGTTGGGGCTGGATGCTCGGCACCGGCATCTACATCGACGACGTCGAGGTGGCCACGCTCAAGTCGCGCCAGGAGGTGGCCTCCGGCGTGCTGACCACGGTGCTGGCCATCGCCTCGTTCTCGCTGCTGGCGGTACTGGTGATCTTTGCCGGTGGGCTGATGCTCAACGTCAGCGAACACCGCCTGGCCGACCGCAAGCTGTCGGCGCTGAACCAGCGTATCGTCGATCTGCAGGAGGAGGAGCGTTCGAGGGTGGCGCGCGAACTGCACGACGGCATCAGCCAGGAACTGGTGTCGATCAAGTTCCAGTTCGAGCTCGCGGCGATGGAGCTCGACAACGGTCGTGCCGGCGGGCTGGACAACCTGCGCAACGGCACCACTCGCCTGGCTTCGGCGATCGGCGAGGTGCGGCGGATTTCCCACGACCTGCGCCCCTCGCTGCTCGACACCCTGGGTCTTTCGCCCGCCATCGACCAGCATGTGCGCGATTTCGAGCAGCGCACCGGCATCCGTACCCAGTACGAGTGCGGGCTGACGGACATCGAGGTGGATGCCGAGCTTTCGTTGACGCTGTTCCGTATCCTCCAGGAGGCGCTGGCCAATGTTGACCGCCACGCCAAGGCCAGTGTCGCGATCATTTCCATCTCTGCCCACGACGGGTTGCTGGTACTGCGCGTGGAGGACAACGGCATGGGCTTCGACCCAAGTGCCGCGTACGAAAGCCACGGCATTGGCCTGCGCAACCTGCGCGAGCGGGTCGAGCATCACCGGGGCAGTTTCAGCATTGCGTCGTCTGCCGGACGCACCGAGCTGCAGGTCCAGATACCCATGAACAACCCGAGGCTTGCATGAGCGACACCACACCGATCCGCATTGCTTTGGTCGACGACCATGTGCTGGTACGCGACGGCGTCAAGGCACTGCTGGGCGCGATTGCCCATTTCCAGGTGGTCGGCCAGGCCGAATCCGGCGCCCAGGCGCTTGAGCTGGTGGCGTCGCTGGAGCTGGACATCCTGCTGGTGGATGTTGGCCTGCAGGACATGAACGGCCTGGAGCTGACCCGCCGCCTGTGTGGCTTGTACCCCGGCATCAGGGTGCTGATGCTGAGCATGTACGACAACCAGGAGTACGTGCGCACCTCGATCACAGCGGGGGCGAGGGGCTATGTGCTGAAGAACGCACCCTCCACCGAGCTGATTGCCGCGATCGAGGCGATTGCTGCCGGTGGCAGTTTCTACAGCCCGGAAATTGCCCGCAAGCTGGTCAGCAGCGGCCGCGACGAGAACGACCTGACCCCGCGCGAGCTGCAGGTGCTGGCGATGATCGCCAGGGGTAGCAACAACAAGGAGATGGCCCGGGAGCTGGGCATCAGCGTGCGCACGGTGGAGACTTTCAGGCTGAGCATCCGGCGCAAGCTGAATATCGATACTCCGGCGGCACTGGTGAAGTACGCGCTGGAGCATGGGCTGGTGACGCTCTGAGGCAGCGCTGCGCCATGGACTATGGCTCTGCGGCAAAGCCGATGCTCCACCGCAGTGTGCTTTTCGCGGGCAAGCCCGCTCCTACAGAACTGCACCGCTCAGGTTTTGCGGGCAGCGACTGGCTTTCCCGCTCAATCGTGGGAGCGGGCTTGCCCGCGAAGGGCTCACCCGCGAAGCGCCTGTTTACTTGAAGTCCCACTGCATCTGGGTGGCAATGCTCACACCGCTGGAGGAGCGCACGCACACATCCAGGTAGTCGGTGAAGCGCGGCGGCACGGCAATGCCCTCATCGAGCAGGCGGCGGTTGTCGAACAGGTAGTTCAGGTCGGCAAAACCGCTGTACAGGCGCAGGGCTCGCAGGACCAGGCGTGGGTTGGCCGGGCCGATGCGCGACTCGAAGCTGGCGGCCAGTTCCTTGAGGTTGTCGACATCGATCTTGCGGTAGCGCTCGCCCACCGGCGCGGCGCCGTTGGCCAGGGCGAATGCCTGGTCGATCTCGCCGAAAGTACAGGCCGAATCATGCCCGGCGGAGATGTGGTAGAGGTCGTGGCTCAGGCGCGGCTTGAGGGTCAGGCCGATCAGCGCCTCGGCGCAGTAGTCCACCGGAATCACGTCGATCTGTTCGTCGAGGCCACAGGTGAAGCTTTCCAGGGCGAAGCCCATGCGGAACACCCAGAAAATGCTGCCAGAGGCCTGGCAACCCAGGCTGCGGTGACCGACCACGATCGAGGGGCGCGCCACCACCAGCGGCAGGGCCGGCAGTTCCTCGCGCATGCGTCGCTCGATTTCAGCCTTGGAGGCGGTGTAGTCCACCAGTTGCTGTTCAGCGTCCGGAAACTCCCAGGATTCACTGATCGGCGATTCACGCTCAGGGCCGCAGCACATGGCGGTGCCCACGTGGAGGAAGCGCTTGAGGCGCTTGGAGCGGCTCATCACCTCGGCAAAGGCGAAGGTGCCCTCGACGTTGACCGGCCAGATGGCCGGGTTCTTCGAGAACGACGCCACGGCAGCACAGTTGATGACCCGATCGACCTCCAGCAGGCGCGGCGTTTCGCGCTCCAGCCAGGAGGTGTCGAGGAAGTCGCCGCAAATGATCTGCCCGGCGTTCAGCACCAGGCATTCGGCATGGCTGACGCCATGCTGCTGCAGGTTGTCGCGCAGGCGCTCAAGCCCTTGCCCGGCGTTTTCGGCGCGGACCAGGAATACCAGTTGCGGGCCTTGGCCATTGGCAATCAGCTGGGCGACGACCGACCCGCCGAGGAAACCCGTGGCGCCGGTAATCAGGATGCGTTCGGGGGTAGCGGTAAAGGTGATCGGTGCGTGCGTGTTCATACATTTCCTCAAGACGGGTAAGTCATCCGCAGTTCAATGTTAAGTGGCGACATCGAAACGTTGAAATGAACTTAAAGTCATCAGTAGGTTCGAGACATTCGTTGGGACTGACTTATTCGCCTTGAGAACTTGCCCAGATAGACAATCTCTGTTTAGCGCAGCGCCTATCCGTTCAAAGCTGAAAGTGGCGCAGCCATGCAGCGCAGGGCCGGCCGCCACTCGTTGCGGCGCAGGTCCGGTAGCGGGCATGGCGAGCGGCGCGCCATTCTCCACGCTTTATGCCTGGGGGACGATGAATAGAAGGGGAGATTGGCAGGGTTTTCGATGAAACAAAGTTTAGAAAAGGGGCAGGCAGTGGGGAGTTTTAAATATATTTCATTCGCGCGGTAGTTATGGTCGACGCGAGGGGTTGTTCCGTTCGCGGGCGTGCCCGCGAAAAGAACAACACCGTTATTGAAGATCAGTTCAAACCCAACTTCCCGCGCAAGGTCGACAAGTCTTCGGCCAAGGTATTGACCGGCCCGACCATGGCCTTGCGATCACGCTCGGCCACCTTGTCGTAGGACTGGAACCTGCCATCCTTGGTCTTGTACTTGGCCAGCAGCTTGTTGACGGTGGCGAAGTTCTTGTCGACCTTGGCGACGAACGCCTTGTCCTGGGACTCCAGGTGGGTGCGGAACAGCTCGAAGATCTTCTGTGCGCCGTCGATGTTGCCCTGGAAGTCGTACAGGTCGGTGTGGCTGTAGCGATCCTCCTCACCCGATACCTTGGTCGCGGCCACTTCTTCGAGCAATGCTGCCGCACCGCCAACGACTTTTTCTGGCGGGAAGGTCAGGGTGGCAATACGGCCCTGCAGGTCTTTCACGTCGGCGATCAGCTTTTCGGCAATCGGGCCTTGGCCGTCGGTGGTGTTCTTGTCGAACAGCGCGTACTCCAGGCGATGGAAGCCGGTGAAGTCATCGGCCTCGACACCTTTTTCGTGATCGTCCACCCGCGAGTCGATGGCCGCGTCCAGGTCGCTGAACAGCTCGGCAATCGGCTCGACGGCTTCATAGTTGACCCGGGTCGTGGCATACAGCGCCTTGGCCCTGGCCAGGTCTCCCTTCTTCACCGCATTGGTGAACTGCTCGGTGTCGCTCACCAGTTGGTCGACTTTCTCAGTGACATAGATCTTGTAGTCCGACACCGGCTGAACCAAGGTCAGCGGGTCGACCGCGCCGGCGGCGTTGGCGAACAGCGGGGCAAGCGTGAGCAACAGGGCGAGGCGGGTCTTGTTCATGGAGGTGTCCTGATCCGTTTCAGTGTCGTGTCATGCGGTTTTTATGGGTTTGGCAGCGTCGAGCAGCGAACGACCGATGAAATCGCGATCGTTCTTCACGCCGGGGAGGGCGAAGAAATACCCGCCTCCGACCGGCTTGATGTATTCCTCCAGCGGCTCGCCGTTGAGGCGGTTCTGGACGGTGATGAAGCCCTTCTCCAGGTCGGCCTGGTAGCAGATGAACAGCAGCCCCATATCCAGTTGCCCGTTCTTGTTCACACCACTGGAGTAGTTGAAGGGCCGGCGCAGGATCAGGTTGGGCTGGCTGGCCGCGGTGCGCGGATTGGCCAGGCGGATATGGGCGTCCAGGCGGGTCAGCTTGCCTTCCGGGTCCTTGGCGTAGTTGGGTACATCGGTTTCGCGCTGGCCGTCCATGGGCGCGCCGCTGGCCTTCTTGCGACCGAAGATCGACTCCTGCTCCTGCAACGGCGTGCGGTCCCAGCGCTCGACCAGATTGCGGATGATCCGCACCACCTGGTAGGTGCCATCGATCGCCCAGGCGGGCTCATCGCCACGCTGTACCCAGACCAGCTGGTTCATCAGCGCCGCGTCGCTGGAGTCGGGGTTGGCCGAGCCGTCACGAAAGCCCAGGAAGTTACGCGCACTTTGCTCGGGCTCTGCAGCCTTGCGCGGTGCCTGCGGCGGCACCGAGCCTTCCTGTTTCCAGCGTACGTAGAGCAGGTCAGGCAGGTTCTTGATGATGTCGCGCAGGGCGTGGATGTTGGTGTCCGGCGCGTTGGAGCAGAACTGCAACCCCAGGTCGCCATGGCAGCGCTCGGCTTCCAGCGCATCGTTGGGGAAGCCGAGCATGCGGCTCAGACGCTTGGGCTTGGCACTGCTGAGGCCAAATCGCTCGTCGAACAGTGACTCGCCGACCGACACCGTGATGGTCAGGTTGTCTGGCGTGACTACCGGGCCGAGGATGCCCGAGTCCACAGGTGGCAGCTTCGGGTCGACCTGGGGGACTGGGCCGCCGGTCATCAGGAAGCGAATGCGCTGGTCCAGCGTGCGGAACAGGCGCTCGAGATCCTGCTGGTCCTGCGCCAGCACATCGAAGGAGACGAACATCCCGGCGGTAGGACGCGGTGTCACCACCCCCGGTTGATGCTCGCCGATCCAGGCGTTGCGCTCTTGCGTGCGGTCGCTGTGCGGGGCTTCGGTGACCTTGGCTGGTGAGGGGGCGGCCAACGCGTTGCCGGTGGCCATGGCGACGCCCGCGACACCAAGGCCAGCCAGCAGCCGGCGGCGCTCTTGGGATTGCGGGGCGTTACGGGTATCGCGGTCTGTCATCTGGGGCTCGCTTGTCTTTACTGGTCGGCCAGGCCAAGGGCCTGATCGATGGCCGCAATCGCATTGGCCAGTGCATCGGCATCGGCTGCGATCTGCTGTTTCTGCGCCTGCGGCACCTGGTCGTAGGGCATGTAGCCTTCGGCGCCGCGCAGGGCCTGCAGGTGCTGCTCGAACTGAGTCATGGCGCTATCGACTGCCGCCAACGGCTGGGAGCCGGTCCTGGCCAACAAGGGGCGCAGCCGATCGATCACTTTGCGCACACCTTCAAGGTTGGCGGCAAAGCCCTGCAGGTCGAGGTGGCTGTAGCGTTCCTCTTCGCCGCTGCTGCGGATCTGTGCAAGGTTGCGCAGGCTGCGCACGACCGCCTCGGTGAATTGCTGCGGCGCGATGGACTGGGCGAGCAGTTGCGTCTTGAGCTCGCCCAGGTCGGCCAGCAGCGCGTCGGCCACCGGTGTCAGCCCTTCGGTGGTGCGCTGTTGGAACAGGCTGTACTCGATGCGGTGCAGGCCCGCAAACGCCGGATCCTGCTCACGCTGCTCGAAGTAATCGGCACGGGCATTGATCCGGTTGTCCAGCTCAGCCAGCCGCTGGCTGGCGGGGGCGATGCGCTGGTAGATCACCCGCGCGGCGCCATAGGCGGCTTGCGCCTGCTGCAGGTCGCCGGCCTGAATCGCGTCCTTGAGCGCCTGGCCTGCCCGCACCAGGGCGCTGCTCTGGCTGGCCAGGTAGACACGGTATTCGGACAGCGGCCCGATAAAGGCGGTCAGTGCGGGGCGCGCCTTGGCGGCCGCTTCGGAGGCGGCGGTCGGGGTGACGGTCAAACTGCCACGCGGGTTGCTGAGCAGGCCGCAGGTGATCGCGTAGCGACCCGGCTGCAACGTGGCATTGATCACCTGTGACAAGCCCGGCGCGATGTTCTCGCGTTCTTCGATCACCAGCACGCCATCGAGGATCTCCCACTCCACGGCGCGCTGGGACTGGTTGACGATGCGGAAACTGTTGGGCCCGGCCGGGACGCTCAGGTCGTTCGGTTCGCACGCGTGATCGCGAATGGTGATCAGCGTTTCGTGCCCGGCGTTGGCCGCACGTCTGGCCTGGGCCTGGTGCGAGGCGTAGAAGAACACCAGGCCCGCACCGACCATCAGCAGGGCACTGCCGGCAACCGCCAGGCGCAGTACACGGGGGGAGGGGGGCTTGCCGGCGGCGCCGGTCTCGTGACTGGTCATGCTTACCCTTGTTTCTGTGCAGCGTGGGAAGAAGGCTTCGCCGGCGCCGGCCAGAAGAACAGCACCAGCGCACCGACCAGATAGAGCAGGTAGGCCCCCAGGGTGCTCACTGTCGGGGTGTCCTGGTAACCGAACATCCCAGCCAGCACCGATCCGGTCGGGCCATCCATCGGCAGGCTGTGGCTGATATCGAAGACAACCCCCTGCAGCGCATTCCAGACCCCGGCCTCGTGCAGCGCCTGCACCGAGTTAGCGAGGATGCCCGCGGCCACCACGAGGATGAACAGGCCTGTCCAGCGGAAGAACTGCGCCAGGTTCAGGCGCAGGCTGCCGGAGTACAGCGCCACACCAACCAGGATCGCCACCACCAGCCCAAGCAATGCGCCCAGGGGCGCCGCAGGCCCTTCGCTCTGCTGGAACACCGCCAACAGGAAGAACACCGTCTCCAGGCCCTCGCGGGCGACGGCGAAGAACACCATTGCGATCAGCGCCCAGGCCTGGTGCTTCGAACCGCCGAGCGCGGCATCGAGCGAGACATGCAAATCATGCTTGATCGAGCGCGCCACTTTGCGCATCCACAGCACCATGGAGCTGAGGATCACCACCGCGACCAAGCCGACCAGCGCTTCGAAGAGTTCCTGCTGTTTCTGCGGGAACTCGCTGCTCATCAGCTCAAGGCCAGCGCCGACAAAAAGGGAGAGGGCTGCGGCGAGGAATACGCCGATCCACACGGCCGGCATCCACTGGCCACGGCCGGTCTGGCGCAGATAGCTGGCAATGATGCCGACAATCAGCGCGGCTTCGATGCCCTCGCGGAGCATGATTAGAAAGGGGACTAGCATGATTCTCCCGTGATGTCTGAAGGCATCGACCTCATGGCGAGGTCGCCGGGAAATCTACTTCAATGAGAATCATTAGCGCATGTGAATAATATTTTAACTTTTGCCATGTCCTCCCTGCCCAGGCTTAGGGAAATGGGCGTTGCAAGGCTGGAGTACAAATGTGCTCCACCGCGATTGCCATGCTCAATGAAAGAACGCTGAGGGCGATTGACCACTTCCCTACTAGAAGGTAGGCTGCCGTTCATGAGCACTCAATTCACGACTTATTCCGACATCCTCCAGTGCGCCCGCACCCTGATCGTCACGGGCGGGTACAACGGCTTCAGCTACGCGGACATCGCCGAAAGCGTCGGTATTCGAAAAGCCAGCATCCATCACCATTTCCCCACCAAGGCTGACCTGGTCCGTGTCCTGGTGGCGCAGTACCGCGAAGAAGCCAAGGCTGGGATGGCTGCGCTGGAGCGCTACTTTCCCGAACCGATCGACCAGCTCAAGGCCTATATAGGCTATTGGCTGGAATGCGTCGGCGAGGCCAGCAAGGGCTATTGCGTGTGCGCCTTGCTCGCCACCCAGATACCGGTATTGCCTGCCGAAGTCGCCGTGGAGGTGAGGGCGCATTTTCGCAGCCTTTCGGCCTGGATTACCGCAGTGCTCGAGCGCGGCGCACAGGCGGGCAGCCTGACCCTGTCCGATACCCCTCAAGATGAAGCAGAGCGTTTCATGGCAGCCGTGCATGGCGCGATGTTGTCTGCCCGCGCTTATGGCGAGGCTGCTGTGTTCGGGCTGATCACGCAGCCGCTGATCGACAGGCTGGCCACACCGCCCCCAGCCCCAGGAGCCTGAGGCATGCTGCCAAGTCCACTGGAACAGCAACTGGAATTCCTGCGCCAGATTGACCAATTGAAAAGCGTGCGTCGCCAATCACCGCTGCTTGACCAGAGCCGCAAGGAAAATTCCGCCGAACACTCCTGGCACCTGGCCATGTACGCGTTGATCCTCAACGAGCATGCCAGCGGGGCAGTGGACAGCAACCGGGTCATTCGCATGCTGCTCCTGCACGACATCGTGGAGATCGACGTCGGCGACTTCCCCATTCATGGAGGCTCGTCCAGCCAGTTGCAGGCGCAGCTGGAGGCCGAGGCTGCGCAGCGGCTGTTCGGCCTGCTGCCGCAGCCACAGGGCACGCAGATGCTCGAACTGTGGCAGGAGTTCGAACAGGCCGATACCGAGGATGCGCGCTTCGCCAAGGCGCTCGACCGTTTTCAGCCCCTGCTGATCAACATCTTCACCGGGGGTGGCACCTGGTCTGAAGGCGGGGTATCACGCCAGCAGGTTATCGAGCGCTATGGGCCGGTCATCCAGCGCGGCGCCCCCGAACTCTGGGCGCTGTGCGAACGCTGGATCGCCCGGCATTTCGCGGGTGATGGGCAGCCCTGAGGTTTTCACCGTGAAAAGCCGCTGTGCAGGTGCAGCGGTTTTTTTTGCAATCCCGTACCTACCTACTAGTCGGTAGTAGCTCATTCATAAAAACGGAGTCGTCAACCATGCCACATCCTATTTCCACCCTTGGTGTCATTCACACCGCCGTCAGCGTGGCGACCTTTGTCGCCGGGCTCTACAGCTATGTCCGCCATCACCAGATCGAGCCCCGGGAGCCCGCTGCGCGCGGCTATCTGTTCGGGATGCTGGTGTCGGTACTGACCGCGTTCGGGCTTTCCAGTACTGGCGGATTCAACGTCGGGCATGCGCTCGGCATCCTGGCGCTGCTGGTGGTTGGGGCGGCGCTGGTCATCCCCAAGGTCAGCCTGCTGGGGCGCGCACGACCGTACCTGTCGCAACTGGCGTTCGCATTCAGCTTCTTTCTGCTGCTGGTACCGGGGATCAATGAAACCCTGACGCGACTGCCCAGCGGCCATCCGCTGGCGGACGGCCCCGAGTCGCCGCTGGTGCGGGGCGCGCTGGCGGGATGGCTGGGGATTTTCGTGATCGGCGCGGCCGTGCAGGCCTGCTGGATCAGGTCGCAGCGCCGCAGGGCACCAGCGCTCTGATCGCCGAGGCGAGAGCGCAGCCACTGTGGCTGCGCTGTCATTAGCCGTTTACTGGAACCATTGCCACAGCAGCAGGGTGCCGACCAGCCCGACCACCGAGACGATGGTCTGCAGCACCGACCACACCCAGATCGTCTGCTTGAGCTGCAGCCCGAAGTACTCGCGCACCATCCAGAATCCGGCATCGTTGACATGGCAGAAGAACACCGAGCCGGCACCGATGGCCAGTGCCACCAGCGAACTCTGGGTGGTCGCCAGGCCCGCCATCAACGGCGCGAGAATACCGGCAGTGGTGGTGGTCGCAACGGTAGCCGAACCCGTCGCCTGGCGCAGCGCCACCGCGATCAGCCAGGCCAACAGCACGTACGACAGGTGCGCGCCGTTGGCCACCTTGCTGATGGTGTCGCTGATTCCGGCTTCGAGCAGGGTCTGTTTCAGCCCACCACCGGCTCCGATGGTCAACAACAGCACGGCGATCGGCGCCAGGCTCTTGCGCAGCACGCTGCCGACCTGGTCACGGGCCATACCGATCGACCAGCCCAGGCAGATCACCGCAGCGATCACCGCCAGGCCCAGGGCAATCAGTGGCTCGCCAAGAAACTTGAGGGTCAGAGCCAGGGTACTTTGCGGTGCCAGGGCGATCTTGGCCAGCGTGCTGCCCAGCATCAGCAGCACTGGCAGCAGGATAATCAGCAGCGATACGGCAAAGCTCGGCTTGCGCCGGGTCTCGACCTTGGCGGTGAACAGCGCACCCAGTTCCGCGGGTTCCTGCACATCCAGGCGTTTCGACAGCCAGATGCCATACAGCGGGCCGGCGAGGATCACCGCCGGCACGGCGATGCACAGGCCCAGCAGCATGGTCATCCCCAAGTCTGCATGCAGGGCGCTGACCGCGATCAGCGGCCCCGGGTGGGGAGGCATCAAGGCGTGCAGGGTGGTCATCCCGGCCAGCGCGGGGATCGCCACCTTGAGCAGCGGCTGTCCAGACTGGCGGGCGATGACGAAGATCACCGGCACCATCAGCACCAGGCCGACCTCGAAGAACAGCGGCAAGCCGATGACCATCGCCACCAGCGCCATCACCCAGGGCAGCGCCTTGCCGCGGGCATGGCGCAACAGGGTAGAGGCAATACGGTCGGCGGCCCCGGACTCGGCCATCAGCGCGCCCAGCATCGCGCCCAGGGCAATGATGATCCCGGCCTCGCCCAGCAGGCTGCCGGCGCCCTTGCCGAAGGCCTTGGCCACTTCTTCTGGTGGCAGGGCCGCGCCCAGGCCCGCCACGAAGGTGCCGATCAGGATCGATAGGAAGGGTGGTAGCTTGGTGACGCTGATGAGCACGATGATGCTGGCAATGGCCGCCAGGCAACAGAGCACCAGGCGGGTGTCGTGGGCAAGCCACGTGGCATGAGAAAGATCCAACGGAAACCCCTTCTTGTAATGTCTTGTTACGTGTTTGGAAGGAATATACCCGATGGATTCATATAGACGACTAGCTGATCCGGTTTTTCAGGGCTGGAACACATGAAAGTTTTTTCAGAAACCGCGTAACCCTGCATCCTTGCCGCAAACCTGCTAAAACAGGCCGCCGCGCTCTGCGCAGCAGCCCCACCACCGAGGAGAGACCCATGATCAAGACCGGCGATTCACTGCCTGACATCACGCTGTACGGCTACAGCAACGGGGAGGGCGCCTGTGCGATCGGCCCGAATGCCTTTTCCATCCTCGAGCGCTGCAAGCAACGCAAACTGGTGATTTTCGCCTTGCCCGGGGCCTTCACACCCACTTGCTCCGAGCGTCACGTCCCCGGCTATGTCGCTGCGGCCGATGCGCTCTTTACTGCGGGTATCGACGAAATCCTCTGCGTTTCCGTCAACGATGCCTTCGTCATGAATGCCTGGGGAAACAGCCTGCAGGTGGGCGATGCGGTGAAGATGATCGGCGACGGCAATGGCGAATTCGCCAAAGCCCTGGGCTTGAGCCAGGACCTGTCGGCCCGCGGCATGGGCCACCGTTCCCAGCGTTACGCGATGCTGGTCGAAGATGGCGTGGTCAGGCACCTCGCGGTCGAAGCGCCCGGCAAGTTCGAGGTCAGCGATGCCCAGAGCATGTTGAAGTGGGTTCAACAGCTCAGCGTTTAGCCGTTTGCGGCCCACACGTTCATGATGAGCGCCCCGCGCCAATTGCCGTAGGAAATTTCCTATATAAATAGCGCTCAGCTGTAGAGAAGATTCCCCTCGGCCATAGTGGCCTAATCGGGAGTGTTTTATGTGGGCACGTAATATTCAATTTACATCGGCGATGCTTGCTGTCGCCTTGCTCAACGGCTGCGCCTCTATCATTGGTGACTCAAAGTATCCGGTTACTATTGCCAGTACTCCGCCGGAGGCATCTTTCGATATTGTGAACAGGTCGGGGCAGGTCATCTACAACGGCGTTACGCCTACGGTTGTCACCCTGCAGTCGGGTGAACGCTACTTCCGCGGTGAAACCTACACGCTGCGGTTCAAGAAAGAGGGATACCCTGACAGGCAGGTTGAGCTCGACTCGAGTGTCAGTGGATGGTACTGGGGGAACCTTCTGTTAGGGGGCGTCATCGGTATGCTGATTGTCGACCCTATTACCGGAGCCATGTACAAGCTGCCAGAGCGCGTCTCTACAGACATGGGGGCAAAAGTAAGCATCGCCCCCAACCAACTGCAGATCTCGACAGTCGATGATTTGAGCCCCGAGCAGCGAGCCCAACTGGTACAGATCAAATAAGGACCTTTACATCGTGGTTCGAGCGCTCGGCGCAGCGTCGTTCCTGCGTGGAATGGTCGACGGAGCTCAGGGCTTGGGCTGGGCGGCGCTGATAGCGCTGGCCCTGTCCACCACCAGTGGCCTGCTGGCCAAGAAACGCCTGCGTCCGACGGCGGGCCTGCGCGGAGAGATACCTGGACGTGGACTAGCACTTGCGACGCATTGCGCAGGGGCCTGATTGACTGAAGGACGATCGGCAAATTCAGCGTTTGCTGAACACCTGAAGAACCCAACATCAAAAACAAGATGCTTCTTCCGCCCCCCCAAGATGCCTCTTATTCAGCTCTCGCCCCCACGACTCATACAATTTCCTTGCGCTAAATCAAGGCGCTATCTGCCTGATCCAACACTGCAAGGAAGTTTTATCCCAATGAAAGCAATTACGTTTCTGATGCTCGCTTCGGCCGCGTGCGCTATCTCCAGCACCGCCATGGCAGCGGACGGCACCATCAACTTTACCGGGGAAATCGTCGCGGCTTCTTGCGTCGCTTCGGCCGGTGCGGGCTCCACCGTAGGTGGCGGTCCTGGCAAGCAGATCGTCGACGTGAACCTCGGCAAGGTGAGCATGGACGCCATCAACGGGGCAGGCGAAGGCAACATCGCTGCCGGCACCGCCATCAACCTCAACCTGGACTGTGGCAACACCGCCGCAGGCCTGACCACCATCAAATTCGGTTTCGATCCGATGTCCGGCTCGGGCGTAGATCCGAACAACAATAGCCTGCTGAAGATCACCGGCACGGCTGAAGGTGTGGGCATCGGCATGTTCGACGACAGCAACAAGCTGCTCAACATGTCCGGCAACGAGCAGTATTCCGCTCCGTTGATCGTAGAGGGTGAAGGCTCAGAGGCCAAGTACTCCGCCAACATGCGCCTGCGTGCTTCGTACGTGGGTAACGGCGCCAAGCTCAAGCCCGGCACAGCGAACGGCACCCTGCCGTTCACGCTGACCTACGAGTAATCGTTCCCAAGAGAGGGGGACGCATGCCCCCTCGCTTTTCTGCGAGTCACTGATGAATACCGGTCACTTTGTTCGAATCTATCTCTTTTTAATGCTGATGATGACCTCTGGCGTTTCTCTCGCCGGCATACAGGTCGGTGGTACCCGTGTGATCTTCCCTGCGTCGGATCATGAAGCCTCGCTTCAAGTTCGTAATGAGGGCACCGACGACATCATGATCCAGTCGTGGATCGAAGCTGGCCCGGAACAGGCCGATCGCGATATCCCGTTTGCGATCACACCTTCCCTGGCCCGACTGAGTCACCGCAAACAACAGATGTTGCGTATCTTCTATCAAGGCAAAGGGTTGCCCGAAGACCGTGAGTCGGTGCTCTGGGTGAGCGTGCAGGAAATTCCTCAAGTCAGCGAACTGGATAATACGCTGCAAGTTGCCTTTCGCCAGCGCTTGAAGTTGTTCTATCGCCCCAATGGCTTGCCAGGCACCGCTGACGAAGCGGCCAGCACCCTGAAATGGAACATTCTGAAGACAGCCGGCAAAACTATTTTGCTGGCAACCAACGATTCTGCCTTTCACGTGTCCTTCGCCAAAATCGCGATTGTTGCGGGCAACAAGGAGTACGCCGTCGAGCCAACCATGGTTGGCCCACACGATGCCCAGAGAATGGCCATCAAGGACATGCCTGCAACAGCCGGTGGTGAGGCGACGATCGCCTGGGAGTCCATCAATGACTACGGCGCACTGATCGAGCACAAAGCCTCCATCAAGTTCTGACGCCGCCGCTGCGTACCTGCCTTTATTTCATCGCGTACTTCACATGGGGATTTCCCCGGGACGCTTCGTGCACAGGAAGTAGCGTTTTGACGGAATTCAACCTCATTCCATGAACATCAAAAAACACAACAGGAAGTCTCGGAAGGCGCACGCAAGAAAAATATCAGGCCACTACCTTTCGTGCCTGGCGGCTGCGGGCATGCTGGGGGCTTCCAGCGTCAGCGCTGCGCAATTCAACCCCATGTTTCTCAAAGACAAAGGCGCCAAAGTCGACCTGCGTTTCTTTGAGCAGTCCAATGGCGTGGTGCCTGGCGACTACAGCGTCGATATCTATCTGAACCAACGCCTTAACCGACGCGAGGATATTTCGTTTGCCGCAGACGAAGACGCCCCCAAGGCCGATGCACACCCGATCCTGAAAGTGGGCCTGCTGCGTGAGATGGGCATTGATATCGAACGCCTGCAACGAGAAGGCATCGTCTCGCAAGAGGCTACCGAGGACGATCCGGTCAATCTGCTGCGCCTGGAAGATGCTGCGGTAGAAATGGATGTCGCCAACTTGTCGCTGTCCATCAGTGTGCCGCAGGCGTATATCAAGCGCCGTTCGCGCGGGTACGTCGATCCTTCGCTGTGGGATGACGGTATCACCGCTGCATTCAGCAACTATCAATTGAACCTCAACCGCAACAGTGGTGGCGGTATCCAAAGCGACTACGGCTATCTCGGCTTGCGCAGCGGCTTCAACCTGGGCCAATGGCGCCTGCGCAATCAATCGTCGATCAGCCAGAGTACAGGCACATCACGCAAATTCTCCAGCAACCGCACTTACCTGGAGCATGACGTCACTTCGATCAAAGGGCGTTTCGCCATCGGCCAGCTCTACAGCAATGGCGATATCTTCGACAGCAGTCGCTTCCGCGGTTTTCAGCTTGGCTCGGACATTGGCATGTTGCCCGACAACGAGACAGGCTATGCGCCGGTGGTGCGTGGTATTGCCGAAACCCATGCTACCGTCGAGGTGCGCCAGAACGGTTACGTGATCTACTCCACGACCGTCTCGCCGGGCGCCTTCGAGATTCACGATATCTACCCCGGCGGCTCCAATGGCGACCTGGAGGTCACCATCATCGAGTCCGATGGCCGTGAGCGCAAATACACCCAGGCGTATTCCTACCTGCCGGTGATGGTGCGCGAAGGGACGTTCCAGTACAGCTTGTCGCTGGGCAAATACGACAGTGAAGGCATGAAATCGCCCAAGCTCATGCAGGGTACGGCGGTCTATGGCGCCACCGACAACCTGACCACCTATGGGGGCATACTCAACTCTGATGGCTACAACGCCTTCAACGTTGGCCTGGGCCTCAATACCGGTCTCGGTGGCATGTCACTGGACATCACCAACAGTCAATCGCACCCCGATCACGGTGATGCGAAAACCGGTCAGAGTGCACGCTTTCTGTATTCCAAGACGCTCAGCAGTACCAATACCACGTTCACCATGGTGGGCTACCGCTACTCGACCTCGGGCTATCGCACCCTGAGCGAGCACATCCAGGAGTCGAGCGACGTCAACCAGGAGCGCTTTGTCAGCAGTCGCCCCAAAAGTCGACTGGATCTGAACATCAACCAGAATATCGGCCGTGGCTCGGTATTCGTCAGTGCTGGCGAGACTAATTACTGGAACCGCGCCGGTAGCACGCGGCGCCTGCAATTGGGGTACAGCGGCAACGTCGGTGATGTCAGCTACAGCATTACCGCGTCACATATTCAAGAGGCTGGCAGTTCACGCGAGTCCGACAATCAGTTGGCATTCGCCATCAGTATTCCGTTTGGCTCAAGTACACGGTCGCAGCGCGTGTACAGCAACTTCAGCCGTTCGAACAATGAGGGCGACAGCCTGCAAACCGGGGTTTCGGGATATCTCGACGATGCCGGAAAGCTCTCTTACGCCGCCCAGGCCGGTACCGCCGGCAGCGAGCATTCCGGCAGTGTCGGGCTGGGCTGGGATGGGCCGAAGGCCAAAGTTTCGGGCAACTACGCCATGTCGGGTACGACTCGCCATCTGGACGTGTCGGCGACAGGCTCGGTGGTGGCCCATAGTGGCGGCGTGACCTTCGGACAGCCTGTGGGGGAAACCTTCGCCCTGGTGGAGGTGCCAGGAGTCAAGGGCGCCAGTGTCAACAATTCTTCCGCACGTACGGACAGTGCCGGCTACGCCATCGAAAGCTACGTGCAACCCTACCGTTTCAACGACATCGGGCTCGACACCCAGACCTTGGGCACCGACGTGGATGTGCTTGATACCTCTACCCGGGTCGTGCCGCGCCGTGGGGCTGTGGTCAAGGCACGCTTCGAGGCTTCATCGGGGCGACGAGTACAGATTGACCTGAAGCTGAGCAACGGCAGGAAGCTACCATTCGGTGCCCGGGTCGAGGACGAGGGCGGGAAGTTGCTGGCCGTCGTCGACAACCTGTCCCGAGCACTTGTCTTTGGCATCAAGAATGAAGGCGACTTGAAAGTGAAGTGGGCGGACGGTGTTTGCCTGGCGCCTTACCGCTTGCCCCCTCAGGACAAAGCGCTGACCTACGACCAGATAAGTATCAATTGCAATGTGCAGGTTGATCAGGGAGTAAAGAGTTGAAACATGCATTTCAGATAATCGTGGCCATGCTTGCCATGACAACGAACAGTCCGGCGGTTGCTGATAATTCCGCCAAGTGCTACTGGTGTATTTAAGCAAGCCGCCGGTTTCAACGCTAACTATGCCCGCAAAGGCAACGAAAAGATGACGTCCGGCAGAGCGGACGCGGTGCTGAACGACATACTCAACCATAACTGACGCCAGGCAGGGCGCCTGGCGCCCTGCTCGGAACACGCTTCACGCTGCAAAGTCGTTGCCGTGCAGCGCAAGCCAACACCGCAGGGCGTCAACCGACATGGGCCGCGCACGCAGATAGCCCTGACCAACCCCCACCCCCAGCTGCGCAAGGCAGCGACGCTGATCCTCGGTTTCTATCCCTTCCACTACCAGACGCAAGCCCAGTTCCTTGGCCAGACTCACGGTAGTGCGCACGATACTGCGCTGCCGCGGCGACTTGAGCAGCTCTCGAATGAGTTCGCCAGCCAGCTTGATTTCATCGAACGGCAGTTGGCATAGGCGCAACAACGAAGACTGACCCGTTCCGTAGTCATCGAGTGACAAGCGTACGCCGAGTTGGCGAAGACGTATGGCGTTCTGCACGCAAAAGTCGCTGAGGACCGCTGGGCCATCCTCGGTGATTTCCAGCGTTATCCATGACAAGGGCAGGGGGTGTTCGCGCAGTCGGGCAATCAAGCGCTCGACTGACGAAGCGTTGGCCAATTGAGGCAAGCTCAGGTTGAAAGCGACGGGGGATTTACGGCCATCGCGATACAGTTCGATCTGACACGCCAAGCCTTGATCGAGCAACGCATGCAGCAAGTCATCGAGCAGATGCTTGTGCGCCATCGCCGGGATGAATGTGGCCGGCGTCAACAGCCCTAGCTCAGGGTGCTGCCAACGCGCGAGGACCTCCAGCGCACCGACGGCACCGCAGCTCAGGTCGAACTGGGGCTGGACGTAAGCGCGGAATTGGCCATGAAGCAGGGCTTTGCGGATCTCGAGTGCATCGCACAGATCTGCCTGTGACGACGCGGTATGTTGCTGCGTGTCGGGAGCAGGTTTTGTCAGGTTGGGTGGGGTGTACATGGGTTGGAACCTGGTTCATATCATCCGCAAAAAGGGTATGCGAATGAGCGAACCAACCCTTCGAGACGGCTCTGCAATGAGGGCGGGAAAGTTCTTGAATGCGCTCAGGACGCCATCAGCGCATGGGGGCGTTCACAGTCATGGTTGCGCGAGGGTGCTATTGATGCCATCCAGGCATGCGAGCAAGGCTAGCCCGGTTTGCGCAACATTGTCGGCCAGCCCCTGCGCAGCCTGTTCCTCCAGCTCTACGCAATGTTCCAGCAGCGCCTGATGATTAAGTAGATAGGCAGTACCCTTGAGCTTGTGGGCGATGCGCCGCGTGGCTGGCAAGTCTTGCGCTGCCAGTGCCTGGCGCAACGCATCGGCCTCATGCTGGTTACTCAAGGTGACCTGTTCGGCCAACCGGGCGCGGATGTCGCTCTTCCACGAGGGGCGCTCGCTCGCCTGTGATTGACTATCACCAAACATGGGAATCAACTGGTTGAGCGCAGCCAGGTTGGTGGGTTTGGCCAGTACCCGGTCCATGCCGGCATCGCCACAGGCCCGCTGCACAGCCGGTTGTGCATCCGCGGTGAGCCCTATGATGCGGCAGGGCTTCAGCCCCCGACCTTGCTCCAGCCGACGAATCGCGCGGGTCAATTCGATACCGTCCATTTCCGGCATGTTGCAGTCGGTGATGACGATGTCGATATCCTGTTCGCTCCACACTGCCAGCCCTTCGAGGCCGTTACTCGCGGTGAGCGGGCGATGGCCCAGGTAGCTGATCTGCTGAACCAGCAGGTACTGGCTAGGCAGGTGATCCTCGACAATCAGTACGGTGAACAGCTCATCTGCCTGGCGAACGGAAATCTCGCTCGTACCCGGCAACGTCGCGGTATCGACGATCACCCGGTCGAGCTCGAGGGAAAACCGCATCGTGGTACCTTTGCCCATTTCGCTTCGCGCTTGCAGCTTGCCCTGCATGAGCTCGCACAGTGAATGGCTGATCGCCAAGCCCAGGCCAGCACCGGAGTTGGCATCACCGATCACACCCTCTACCAGGTAGAACGGCTTGAACACCAAGTCCAGCTGCGCGGCAGGAATACCCACTCCGCTGTCGGTAACACTGACCTCGAAGCGCAATTTGAAATGATCGACGGCTTGTACCGAACAGGTAAGTTCGACACTGCCGCGATCGGTAAACTTGATGGCATTGCTTAACAGGTTGGACACGATCTGCTTGATCTTCAGCGCATCGCCCCATACCTGCTGCGCCGCTAACGGATCGATGTGCATGCAAAGGCGCAGATGCTTCTGCCGAGCGAGCCCGGAAAATACATTGCCCACTGACTCCAGCAATGTCTTCATGCACATGGGCTCGGGGGTTAAAACCAGCTTGCCCGACTCGATGCGCGAGATGTCGAGAATGTCGCCGATCAACGCCAGCAGGCCGGTTGCCGATTCGTAGGCAATGTGTAGCGATTGATCGTTGAGTTCGGCATCGCCCTTGCGGGTCAGCACCAGTTCCAGCATGCCGAGGATGGCGTTGAGCGGCGTACGGATCTCGTGGCTCATGGTCGCCAGGAACACCGTCTTTGCGCGGCTGGCGCGGTCTGCAGACTCCTTGGCGTCCTGCAACTCATCCAGCAAGCGCTGGCGCTGCTGCAGGTCCAGGCGTTTGCGACGAATACGCCGGCGTTGCGCGAATATCAGCGCGCCCGCGATAATCAGCATCAACCCCAGCGCCTCGAAGGAGTGCCGGATATATGAGGCGATACCTTCCCAGTACCTGTCGTCGGTTGCCGAGTTGGCTCGCCAACGACCAATGATCTGCAGATTCTCGCGTGGTGAAATGCCCAGCATCGCTTTGTCGAGGATTGATATGAACACCGCCTGATCCTGCGGTGCTGCGAATACGATGCGTACGCCGGGTCCGGCGAAGACGCCACCGATCTTCAAGCTGTTTTCGTATTTGTAGGACAGGTAGTACCGCGCCACATTGGCGGGCGCCAACACCATGTCGGCATCGCCTTCGCGGACCAGTTTGAAGGCTTCGCCCATGGTCTCGGTCTGTTTGAACACCAGGTTCGGATACTGGTTTCCGAGCATTCTTCGGTCGATGTAACCGTCTGCAACCGCCACCACTGCATGGGTGTTTTGATCGGATGCATCGCGGGTTTCATCCTGACGCTGGACGAACAGGTAGGGCGCAGACGTCAGTGGCCGGGTATGCAGGTAGGGGAGGGAGGATGGCGGTGTCTCGGGAAGAATGCTCAGGGTCATCCGCCCTTGGCTGAGTAATTCATTGGCCTCGCGGATGGAGCTGACACGTTGGATCTCGAAGTGGATCCCGGCCTTGCGCCGAATGATGTCGAGCACATCGGACGCTACGCCATTGAAACGGCCACGGCTGTTGAAGAAAGCGTAGGGCGCCAGGTCTTCACTGACTGCCAGTTTTACCGTGGAAGCTCGCTCCAGCCAGGCACGCTCGGCGCTGGTGAGGCGATTACGGAAATCGGTGGGGTTGCAGTCTTCGATGTCACCCCAGAAGTGCTGGGCATTGATGATCTGGCAGCGGGTCAAGCCGCCCAGCGCACGATCCAGTATCCCCTTCAATACATCATCGCCCGGTCGGATGCCGAAACCTACTTCGATATCGGGCAGCGTTGCGCTCTGGTTGATCACCAACTGGCTGCTGAACAGTTGGCTGGACAGGTAATGCGTGGCGAGGGTGTCGCCGAGAAACACATCGTTTTCCCCGGTCATGACGGATGCCATTGCCTGGAACTCGGAGGCGTAGTGCTGGAAACGGCCGGTACCTCCGGTACTTTTGAATAGCGCAAGAACCATGGGGTTGGAGAATGCAATGCGTGTCTTCCCATCACGGCTGCTGTATTCACGCAAGTCACCCGCTTCGGAAAACAGCGCCAGTTCAGTCAGTATGTAAGGGGCACTGAGGTTGAACTGCTGACTTTTGGCCATCAGGCGACTAACGTTGTTGACCATATCGATGCGCCCGTCGCGCAACGCGTCATACATAGCGTCCCGGGTGGCAAAGGTGCGCAGCCGAATGGTAACGCCCAATCGCCGCTGCAGGGTCGCGAGATAGTCGGCCATCAGCCCTTCGAACTGGTGATTTTCTGTAAAGATGCGATACGGCGGCAGCGGTTCTTCGGTAACCCCCACGACCAGTACCCGCTTCTGTGCAAGCCACCGTCGCTCAGGTGCGGATAGCTGCACCTTCAGTTCATTGAGCGATTGACGGCCAACGGGCTGCAGGTCCTGAGCCTGCGCCAGGTTGCCAGAAGCATGGACCAAGAGCAGTACCAGCAGAACAGAGTCTAGACGGCGCAGATGTCGTTTCACAGAAAGGTAGTCAGATAATGGCGTGTTGGCGGGCGATTTCGGCCAGCTCAACCACGGAAGCCACGCCGAGCTTGCTTTGAATACTGACCTTGTGGCCACTGACCGTTTTGTTGCTCACGCTAAGACGGACTGCGATCTCGCCATTGGACATTCCCTCAGCCAGCATCCTGAGCACCTGCATCTCTCTGTCAGTGAGATCGTCGAGGGTTGTCGCGGGAGTGCTGCCAAGCAATGGCATGGCGGCTTTGGGGAAAAATATGTAGCCGTCGGCGATTGTTTCCACCGCTTGAACCAGCTTGCCAGTCGCCTCGTTCTTGCTCACAAAGCCACTTGCTCCTGCATGCAGGCAGCGGGCAGCGTAGCTTTCTTTGGCCTGGGAAGTGTACACAAGTACCCGGACATCGAGCTTTTCTCTCCTGATGCGTTTGAGCACGCTCAGGCCATCGATTTTCTCCAACCCAATATCCAATATGACAATGTCGGGTTTGAGCGACTCAATCATTCGCAAAGCGTCGACACCGTCGGCGGTCTCGCCCACTGCCTCGAAGCCACTGGGCTTGAGCGCGTGGCGGATGGCTTGGCAAATCAATGGGTGATCATCGACGATCAGGACTTTTTTACTCATATCATCACCGGGTTATGCGCGTTGACGGTCCGATTACAGCAGTGCGCTGCTTCGACATAATCTTATCTCACGATGCCCCCGACTCATGACTCATTTATCGCGGCAACGGATTTTCGAGAATTTTTCTCGCGCCAGACAAGACGTTTCTTGTGCCTGGCACAGATGCCTGCGTGCGAGGCGTAGTCACTATTTGCCGATGTGCGTCTGTAGAGCTCTCGTGTCGCCAGAACATGCATGACCTTCTACCCCGTTAATTTGGGCGGTGGCTGATCTTTATCTTCGGCGGTGCTATGAAGCGTTGGGGCTTCGGCATCCTTGAGCAGATCAACTGTAGCCAAGGCCGAGAAGCGCTCCTTCAGAAACTGCTCGACCATACTGATCTGCGGGACGCGGGCGAGGTAGGCGCTTTCTACAGTGCCACACGACTGCTCTATCTGCACCATCGAGTCTGCAACGCCGTAAATCATGGCATGGCGTACACCCGGCAATAAGTTACCGAAACCGCACGTGGGAATGTCGGACTGCTGAAAATCCATCTCGCTCATGATCAGTAAGTCAAAATGCATTTTATCGTTACCTGCCACCGAATAAAGCTCGTCAAACGAGCCCACCGGCAACACCTGAAACTGCCCAAGTCCGTTAAGCAGGCGTTCCAACAACAAACGATGGATATGATAAGGATTGAACACGATGATCCGCGCAACGGGCATGCCATTCTCCGAATGAAATAAATAGGGTGGACAGGTGCTGACGGGGTCAAGCAGTCGGTAGTCTGGAATTCACGAATTCGTCGAGGCCTGGAGGAAGTCATTCAGATCACTGAGAAGCGCCTCGACGGACTGATACAGTTCATCGACGACTTTCGCAAACGCTGTATTGTCAGGTCCTGAACAAGCAACTTGCAATTGATCACAGGCGGTGATCACGCGCTTGGCCATTATGATTCGTGCTACACCCTTCACGCGATGGGCCAAGTCATATAAGCCGATATGGTCGTCCAAGGCGAACAACCTGAGAATATGTCGTAAGTCTTCCTCGCTCTCGCTGATGATGTCATGCAGTAACTTATTCATGAGACCGGCATCGTGACTGGCGAGTTGCGTCAGGTTGGTAATGTCAAAGCTTGTCTGATCTTGCGGAAAATCGTGCTCTGAGTCGCGTGCATCGAACGGCGTTGCCAGGTGTTGTAGGCGTTTTGCCAAGTCATCCAGGCTGACTGGTTTGAACAGACAGTCATCCATTCCTGCTGCCTTGCACATCTCCACTTCGCGCGCCTGCGCATTTGCGGTAAACCCTAGGATCAGGCAAGGGGGGCTGTTTGATGCTTTCTCCACGTGACGGATTTTTTTGGCCAGGTCGTAGCCGTTCAGGATGGGCATATTGCAGTCTGTGAACACGACGTCGTAACCGCCCGTGCTCCAGGCACGAAAACCACTGACACCATCAACTTCATCGGCTACCTGATGGCCTAGGTAGATGAGTTGTTGGGTGAGCAACAAGCGATTGGCCGGATGATCATCCACGACAAGGATCTTCAGTTCGCGACTCATAGGCATCTCTAGGATGCTGATCGCATTACGTACTTCGGAAGGTGCAGCTTCCACATTCAGCGTAAGTTCAACCTCCGTACCTTGTCCAAAAACACTTCGAAGATTCAAGCTGCCCCCCATCATCGAACACAGTGCCTTGCTGATATTCAACCCCAATCCTGAGCCCGCTGAAAGTGACGCGCTATCAGCACCGACCTGGCTAAAAGGTGTAAACAGCTTTGGTATATCTTCGGCCGCGATACCTACGCCGGTATCACGAACATAGACGCTCAATGACAATTGACTGGTGCTCCACCGATGCGCATTGGCCTCGACGGTGACACCGCCCTGTGCAGTGAACTTGATCGCATTGCTCAACAAATTGGAAAGGATCTGTTTGAATCGCAAGGGATCTATAAACACCTCGCATTCGGCCAACGTATCAACCTTGACCTCCACACTGAGACCTTTCTGCCGAGCGAGGCCGTCAAAAACGCGCGTGGTCGAAATGATCAGATCCTTCAGCACCACGCGCTCAGGTGCGAGCGTCAGATGGCCCGACTCGACGCGTATGATGTCCAATGTATTCCCGATGATACCTACCAGGCTCTTCGAGGAATCGTAGGCGACCTCGATCGCCAGTCGATCAAGCACTCCTTGCCGGGCTTTGATCATGGCAAGTTCCAACATGCCGACGACCGCATTCATCGGTGTCCTGATCTCATGGCTCACAGTCGCCACAAATTTCGTTTTAGCTTGGCTGGCACTATCGGCCTCGTGCTTGGCTTCGATGAGTTTCAAAAGTAACGCTTCACGCTCTGTGACATCGATCCATCCACCAATAACCCCCTTGATCACGCCATCATCATCCTGGTAGGGGACAATCCAATGGAACGCGGTAATCGAGCGCCCCCCCGGGAGGTACATTTTCATGTCCTCCGAATAGTGTTCGCCTTCCGCCATCACATGCAGGTATCGATTCTGAAAGGCGCTGGCGTACTCCGGCGGTATGAACGAATAGTCGGTCAGGAGCGTACCCGTGACATCGCTCGATGATTGCCCTGTTTCAGCCAGGTAACGTTGATTACAGGTAAGCAGACGTGCAGATCGATCCCTGACATAGATAGAGTGCGGGAGACTATTGATCAGCGTCTCCATGAACTTCATTTGAGACCGCAGCGCTTTTTCAGCGATGGCGCGCTGGTTGATCAGTCGCCGAAGGTACAGGATCCAGGCAATGGCGACCGCGAGAAGAAGAACAGCCGACACTATCCAGCGGACGTAGATACTGCGCGCAGCGACCAGCTCGGTTCTATCGATAGCCACATCACCGCCCCATCGACTGGTCAATGCCCTCAGTCGTTCCGGAGTAAGTGATGCAATCGCAGCATCAAGAATGGAATAGAGAACCTTGCTTTCAGGGCGTGTCCCCAGCGCGAAGTGAGAATATTTGCCATCCACAACATTGACGATGCGAAAATCGTTCCTCTGCTCTTTGGCAAGCGCATACTTGGCCGTTGCAAAATTTCCGATACTGGCATCCACCTGCTGTGTTCTGAGTAACTGAAGAGAGGTATAGATATCGTCGGAGGCTACCGGTATGACGTCCGGGTATTTTTTTCTCAGATAATCCAGGAATTCAAGATTATTAGTGTTAAAAGCAACGCGACGCCCAGCCAGATCAGAAATCTGGGTGATCGATGTATCCGATGCTCGTGAAATCAGAACTCTCGGGGTTGAAAGAAACGCGCGGGTGTACAGGATTCCAATATCGGATCGAATACCGGATAAATTGAGTACGATATCGACCTCGCCCTTGGCGAGCTTAGTTCTGACCTCTTTTCCCGATGCGCACTCTACGATGGTAAAATGTAACCCGGTGACCTCGCTTATGTATTCGAACACATCGGCAGCGATACCTCGATAGGCATAGTTTCGATCGTGAAAGGAGATGGGCGGGTAGTCGGTGAGTAGACCAATTTTCACGGGGGAACTTTCAGTAATCCAGCGCCGCTGTGCGGGAGTCAAATTCAGCTCAGAGGGCGGGGAATAGGTGATCGAAGCACCGGTCCAGCGCTGTATGATGCCTGCTTGTTTCTCTTGGTTGACAGCCGATAACACCAGGTTAACAGCGCGCTGCAGATGTGGATCGGTTCGACGAAACCTGAAGTGTGTTGTGCTCGAGACGCCTTCGATCGGGCTCAAATACAGACCAGAAAAAAAATTGGTGTTGATCACGTGCGCGGCATCCAGTGCGCTACCTACAAAGCCATCCACCAACTCGAATTTGACAGCCGCAATCGCTTCCAGTGGGCTGGGATAACTTATAATTTTCGCGTTGGGGTATGCCTTTTGCTGGGCGGCCTGCATAGTCGATGACGCGACGGAAGACAAATGAAGCGTCCGTTGTGAAGCGCTGAGGGGCGGGATGGTTTTCTGTCGTGTCACGATCACATTGGGATCCACCCAGTAAGAAGACGATTCAATAAAGGACGCTGTAGGCTCTCGTTGCCGTCCCGCAGGCCCCAACATGTCGACTTCACCGTTAAGTAGGGCCCTCTGAGCCGCCGCTTCATCAACATATCGTTGCACGCGAACTTCCACACCTAGTGCGTCGGCGATCAGCTCAAGATAATCGGCCGTGATACCACCGTACTCACCCTTTAATGTTCTTATCTCTAGAGGCGGAGCTCCCGCCAGGGAGGTACCAAACCGGATGGTTTTATTTTTCTGTAACCACGCCTTGTTGACAACGGTGTCCAAGTGTCTAAGGGGTACCATGTGCGATTGACCATTCAGCGGTAACGACTCGACGGCGTCGTTTGCGGCAAATGAATGCCATGCCAAGTTCCACAGCGCCAAGACGCACAGTAGGCCGGTTCGATACTTCATTTAAATTAAGTTATTTCGTTTGGCGAAATCAGCAAGGTAAACGACTGACCGTACTTCGAGCTTTTCGGCAAGTCGAGTTTTATAGGTGCTGACCGTCTTGTTGCTCAACAGCATGGCGTCACCGATTTCCTTATTGCTGAAGCCACGCGCAAGCTGCTGTAAAATAGCGAGCTCCCGGTTTGAAAGATTCTCGATCATCAACCGTTCGGATTTCTCGGTGTCCGTCCGACACACAGAACTTGTCGGCAGCTCGGGGAAGAACGGATAGCCACTCATGATGGCCCTGACCGCTCTACGCAGTTCCGCAAAATCGCCAGTTTTACACACATAACCGGCGGCGCCGGCCTGCATGCACCGACGAGCAAAAAAGCTTGGCTCCTGCGACGTGAAGATCAATACCTTGGTGGTCAGTCCATAGGTGCCTATACGCGTCAGGACCTCCAAGCCATCTAACATTGGCATTGCGATGTCCAGCACCAATAGCTGAGGGGCATGCTCGCGCACCATCTGCACCGCCTCAGCCCCATCCCCGGTTTCAGCGACTATATCGAATTTCTCTTCCTGCAAGAGCATACGTACGCCCACACGAATAACAGGGTGATCGTCCACAATCATCGCTTTCACATCTATTCCTCTGCACTGCCAAGCCACCAAGCCACGGAGAGCGTCAGGCTCTCGCCACGAGCACGGCAAGCATAGGTCAGATCTGATCTACATAAATGTAGGAAATTTCTTACGGTATGCCGGTTCATTCTCGTGCTGCGCGGTCAAGCTCGTTCGCAGGGTGTGCCTACGCTCCAGCAGGCTTATCTGCAGCGCGAGCGGCATGAAACGGAAGAAGCCGACTCGTTTTTCATCTCGCGCCGCTTGGGAAATTTCCTACAGATGCACCAGCCTTTCCTGCTTACAGTGCCGCCAGAACGATTTGAGCGCCCCTCTCACTCCTCTCCTATAGGGATTTGAAATACCGTGGAACGTCAATTCCCAACATTCGGCAGAAGCGATCTGGGAGTCAGGGCTGCATCAGACTCTACGGAGTTGGAGCTACCTCTCGTCGCTGATATCAAGCGAGGCTTGGAGTCGCAGGAATTTAAGGCATTCATACAGCCCAAGATCCATCTGCTTGATCGTCAGGTCGTGGGCGGTGAGCTGCTGGCCCGCTGGAACCATCCTGTCAGGGGTGTTCTTGCAGCCGGGGAATTCATCCCCGTGATGGTGCGGCATGGGCTGGTCGATTCTCTGTTCTGGACGTTGTTCGAGCAGGGGCTGTCACTCCAGAAGCGGTTGGAGCACACAGAGGCTTTGGTGCCCCTTTCCTTCAATTTACATCCGGTGCAACTGGCAAATAACGACTTGGTAGGGAGGTTGATTGCAGAAATAGAAAGGTGTCGTGTCGTTCATAACAGCATCGTGTTTGAAATCTTGGAGTCTGCGACGCTCCCCAGCAGTTCCGCTGCCTACGAAAATGCACGGTATTTGAGGCGCGCAGGATGTGGATTGTCATTGGACGATTTTGGCTCAGGGTACTCAACGCTGGAAAGGCTGATCGTATTGCCGTTTACCGAGGTGAAACTCGATCGGGCATTTATCCAAAGGATTCAGGACGACTTTCAGGCTGAGGCGATTATTTCCTGTGTACTTGCACTTACGGAAAAGCTGGGTATGTCAATGGTCGTCGAGGGCGTCGAAACAGCTGCACAATGCCAGCATTTGATGCAGATCGGAGTGCATTATGCACAAGGGTACTTCTTTGCCCGCCCAATGCCTTCTGAGATGTTCGTTGAGTACTGCGGTAAGTTCGGTAGAGCCGTCCCTAATGTAGGGTCTCGCGTATTCTGAATTAGGGGAGCAGACAGGCTTCTGGGGCGCCCCGTTAGTCAATGTGAAACGTCGGGATCATCGTGCCGCGAAAATGACTCATTGAAACTTTTAAATAACATTGGAAAACTTATGAAATTTTACCTCAAAACACTCGTGGCCGTATCCGCCGCTATTGTATGTGCCCAGTCCGTAGCAGCCACCAATGTGTCAGGTGGTGTAATCTCTTTTAGCGGTATGATCACCGACACAACCTGCACGATCAATGGTGGCAAGAGCGCCGACTTTACTGTCGCACTTGCGCCGATCACAGTCGCAGACGCGGGGACGACTGTGGGTCCGATCGCGAAGAACAAAAAGTCGTTCTCTATGACGTTCTCAGGGTGTAATGCGGCCAGCAGTAGTGCAACGACCCCCGCGGCGCCGACTACGCCGCTGATCATGTATTTTTCGTCAGCGGACAATATCTCAACCGATGGTAAGTACCTGGTGAATACCTCGGTAAATGAAAGCGACGCGGCGGTAGCGAAAAACGTTGGTTTCTCCCTGAGTTTGCCCGGAGCGCAGACGCCGCTGCAATTGAACACGCCGTTCAACACCGGGATTACTGGCGCAAAGAAGTCTCCCGAATCAGACACCTTGGTGTTCGACGCTTACTACTACAAAACAAATACTGCAGCGGCGAGGGTAGGGGTCGTAAGCTCCAGCTTGATTTACACCATCTCGTATCTCTGATACGCCCTTCGAAGATCCAGGCCGCGACCGCAGGCCTGGTTTGAGGCACATAATGTTTAAGTTGCTCATAGGCGTGTGTTTAGTCCTGGGCTCGGCCTATGCCCAGGCAAACATAATCTTGAATGGTACGCGAATTATTTACCACGAACGCAAGGGTTTCGTATCCGTACAGTTGACCAGCACAGGGCCAGACGCCTCCTTGGTTCAGGCCTGGATTGACGACGGAGATGTCAACTCTACGCCTGAAACAGCGCACGTGCCTTTTCTATTATCCCCGCCGATCGTCAAAGTGCTTGGTCATGGCGGGCAACAACTCAGGATTGAAAAAACGGACGCAGCGTTGCCCAGCGATCGCGAAAGTATTTTCTATCTGAATGTGTTGGAGATACCTGCACTTCCGGATCACCTGAAGGAGCAAAATACATTGCAACTTGCGCTGAGAACGCGTGTCAAGCTCTTCTATCGTCCGGATGCCTTGAAATCCAGCCCTGACTTCAGCACTAAAAATATCAGGGCAGTGGCGCACGGTACGGGTGTGTCTATTTTCAATGACAGCGCTTATCACCTGACAATTGTACGTATTGCGGTCAAAGACTCGAGTGTCGAACTTGCGGGCGCAAGTATGATTGCACCTCATGCTTCGCTGGATATACCGGGTGAGCATAAACCTGTGCCGGGCGCTCAATATGTATTGACTTATGTTGACGACCTGGGTGCGTACCGAGATGAAGTGGTCACGTTGCGGTAACTTGATGGCCCACACAAAAAAAACAAAGGCCGCTGTTTTTTTCAGTGTGTTGCTGGGTTCTTCAATCATGATGCATGAGGTGCGCGCGGAGTTTTTCGACACCTCGCTTCTGGCGGGCAGGTCGAAAGAATCAGATCTTTCTCGATTCTTGAACGATGTGGAATTGCCTGCTGGCCAGCATACATTGGATGTTTATGTAAATGAACTATGGAAGGGGCGCTTCAAGGTCCTGCTGGGCACTGCCCGTGAGGATGTGAAAATCACCTCTACGGCAATCTCGGATTTGGGATTGGATACGTCTCTGGCATCACCCGTCGTTGGCGTTAGTGATTGGATTCCGATCAACCAAATTTCAGAGGGTGCAACCTTTGTATTGGATGTCAGTGCACAAAGTCTGCGCGTGAGTGTCCCTCAAGCCTATATGCGACGTGCTGATGAAAGCTACATTGACCCGAAATTCTGGGACCCAGGTCTGCCAGCATTGCTGGTCAGCTACAATGCGGTCTATAACCGGTTGCAAACACAACGTACCAAGGCCGTGACCAACAATATCTATTCGGGCCTGAATGTTGGCGTGAATATCGGTGGTTGGCAGATTAGAGAATTTGGCTCGGTGCGTAAACGGTCCGCCGAGCAGGTGCAGTATCAGTCCAACCTTCGCTACGCGCAGAAAAATATTGCGCCGCTGAAGTCGGTGGTAAAAATTGGCGAATTTTATTCTGGCGGAGACTTATTTGACTCTGTCAAAACCAAAGGGGTCACCTTGTCTTCGGACATCAACATGCTCCCCCAGTCGATGCAGGCATTCTCTCCCGTTGCCCGAGGCACTGCCAGAACCAATGCACTGGTGATCGTGAAGCAGAACGGCAGCATTATCTATCAGGAAAACGTGCCGCCTGGTCCCTTCGTGATCGATGCCTTGCCACATACCGGTTCGGCGGGGGATCTGACCGCCATTGTTCAAGAGGCCACTGGAGAGATCACCTCATTCACAATACCCTTTTCGTCTGTGCCTAGCATGCTGAAAGCCGGTGTCAGTAAATACGCGTTGACGTTGGGCTCTGCGGTACAAGCCAATACGAACTATACGCCTGATTTTTTTCAGGCCACCTGGCAACGCGGTCTTGACAACCTCGCCACGGGCTATCTCGGCAGCACTGTCAGCAGCGAATATCAAGCCTACTTGGTCGGCGGCGCTTTTAATTTACCGGTGGGAGCACTCTCGCTGGATGTGACGCATGCGCGGACGAAGCTCAAACAGCAAGATTTCACCGGCCAGAGTATTCGAATCACCTACAGCAAACTGCTCGATGCCACGGATACCAATTTCACGCTGGGCGCTTTCCGTTACTCAAGCGCAGATTTCTATACGTTTGATGATGCGATTTATGCAACAGAAAACAATTTCAGCAAGGCTCGGAAAAAACACCAGGAACGCTTTGACATACATCAGAGCGAGGAAGCTGCTGTCATCGACATGAAGACCTGGGATTCGCTGACAGGCGCACGACCTCGTAATAACCTCAGCCTCAACGTCAGCCAACGGCTTCCCGGCGAATGGGGATCTGTATATTTTTCGGGAGTGCAACGGGACTACTGGGGCTCCGATAGAAAGAGCCGGGAGTATCAGTTTGGGTTTTCAAAATCATTCAGCCAAGTATCCGTCAACGTGTCTGTCAACAAGGTGCGTGATTCACATGGGCGTGACCAGACACGATCGTCTATTGGCTTTACCATTCCATTCGAAATGTTTTCCAATCGTGCCACGATCGCCAGCAATGTTTCATTTACCGACTCACGTTATTCACAAAGTAATACAAGCGTGAGCGGGAGTGCTTTGCAATCTCAACGACTGAGTTACAGCGTAGCTGCGAGCCATGACCCTGAGAACCGTGCGGTCAGTGTGGGTAGTTCCTACCGTGCCCAGAACGCCACGATCGGAGCGACACTCGGTGAAGCATCCGATTACCGTCAGTTTGGTCTGGACGCACGCGGTACCGTGGTCATGATTCCAGGAAAGATTCTGGCCTCCAATGAAATAGGCAACACGATGATTGTTGTCGAGGCGCCGAAGGCAAAGGGTTTGATTGTCAATGGTGATACCAGTGTCGTCACCGATGAAGATGGTTTCGCGCTTGTACCTTACGCAAGCCCGTACCGCTCAAATTCGATCGTGCTGTCCGAAGGCGAGAATACCTCGGGCGGGCGGGTCATCGGCAACGTTGCGCACAGCGTGCCCTTCGCTGACGCAGTGGCGAAGGTCACGTTCAAAACTGACGTGCGCCAGGCGCTTAACTTCCGTGCTGTACATGATAATGGCTCCCCATTGCCCTTCGGCGCCGAGGTGCTGGACCAGGCTGGGAACTCGATCGGTTATGTAGGTCAGGCCAGCACGGTATTTATAAACTATGAAGAACGCCCTTCGCGATTAACGGTGCGCATGCATGACAGTGCCTGCGCGATGAACCTGCCGGATGTACTCGCACCTCGCGCGTCCGTTTCGTGTCGATGAGTGGAGATGTGCTAATGTCTGCTTGGTCAAAAAATAAGTTGTGTTTTGCTATTTTGCTATTGAGCCTTATTTTCAACTGTGCCGCCAATGCAACGTGCTATGACGACATCACATCCCGAGGGCCCAATATTGTGCTGGACCTTTCGGAGCGCGTGAAAAAGAATATTTCTCCTACGTGGATGACGACGGTCTATACCAACTTTCCGAGTCGGTCGTTTAAATGTTCTGGGGGCGAAAATCTGAAGTACCAATCTGCTCTAAAAAAATCTGGCGGGGTATTGATCGGGTTTCAGAATGGCACCTATTGGATCCGGGTGGAAATCATCTCGATGCCAGAATCCATACCCATGAAATCGGGCTCACATCAAGGCGCCGAGGTGAACACACCCATTACAATGCGCTTTACCTTGGAAAATGGGCCTGGACCTGACGAGACAAAATTTCAAAGTAGCGTGGCGCTACTCAAAAATTTCGTAAATGTCGTCGACGACTCCGGCATGAGTTGGCTTGAATGGCTTGGTTCAATTTTCAGCTCGGCATACTATCTGGTGGCCGGGGCCCCCGATTGGAAAAGAAATATGTTCACTCAAAACTTGGAGTTGATCTACACGCCCACCTCTACTACTTGCAAACTGGACAACCCAGGGCTCACCGTCACTCTTCCAGATGTGAGCATTTCAAGTGTGACTGCTGTTCCGCGGGCTGGCTATACGCCATTCAACTTGAATTTTAGCTGCGCAAACCTTCATGGCAATGGGGTTGCGGACCGCGCTGTCGACATCTTCCTTTCCAGCAATGATCTGGGCACCCAAGACACTTATCTCATCGATCAACGGCCCGGTGCAGCGCAAGGCGTCGGAATCATGCTTGTTACTGCTGACGACCCCTCCACACCGGTGATATTCTCAAGGTCGTCAATTATACGTGGAAGGGGTACTTCGATACATAGCTTATCCCCCGGTAGCTATACGCCTGATCGCTTTACCGCCTCAATGGGGGCGTTCTACTTCCCTTTCGCACCGAACAAAGTGTCGATTGGTCCGCTCAAGGCATCCGCAATCGTCAATATTATTTATCCCTAGGCAAGCAGGCCTTGCCATGCTCTCAGAGCGTCCAACACTCTGGTAAGCGAGAGCAGCCGCGCACGTCTAAACAGGTCGGGGAGGATGGTCCTATCGGCTCGTTATTGAAGGGCGGTGGTCAACTCATATCGAACGCATTTTTTCAGCTTTCGCCTCAGCCAGTCCATCGCTGAGTTGATGAGGTCGGATCCAGTTGTAGTAACCCGTCAGGTACTGGCTAATCTGGTTGTCGAAGGCATTGAGACGCCGTGGCGTTTGTGCCTTTCGCAGATGGCACTCAGCATCGCACAGGGGCAGGTCGAACAATCGCTGACCGACCTGGCATCATTACCCGGTCAGTTATAATCGAGGACGTAATTCAGTACCGCATCGGCTCTGCCGGGTTTAATCTTGGCGCTGCCTTTACGCGTATATTTCGCCTGGAACTCGAACGTATAACGCTCGCCATCTTCTTCACTTTTTACCCATTGCATCGCTAACCCGGCCCATTTACTAAACGGAAGCTTTACGCCCGTGGGGGTCGTGAGGGCGACACCAATGCCCTCTGCTCCTCCGGGGGTCAAGTTGAGCATGCCGGAGCCTTCGTTGCTACCTTCAAAATATACTTTAACGGGTAAATTCGATCCCGGAAGAAGGCCCGTGCACAGTACGCTCAAGCCAACAGTGCGTGGTGTCTGTTCTTCGAGAAGTGCAATAGCTACTCTGCCAAGTGGGATGTCTTGACGTTTTTCACCCGTGCATCCTGAGAAATAGTTACTGGAGGTCAGCTCCACCTGCCCAATAATTTCTATTTCTGCGGCATCCCAGTCTTCAACCTGCGCGTGTACCTTGAAGTTTACGTTGAGATTGCCTTTCTCGATGCCACGGGCTGTACGTATGAGTTCTACATGCAGAGGCTCTGGTAGCCGCCCGATCATTCTTGGAGCATTCTGATAACTATTTTCAAAAGGTAGAGCTCTGTTCAATCGAAAATCTACAAGCCGAATTCCAACGCCGGATAAATTGGTTCGATAGACATCGTCGTATCCGTCCTCCAAAGGAGCATCCACTTTATAACTGTAGTGAATGGGGTTTATTTTTGTCGGACATTTGAAATCAATGAACCTGTTCACGGATGCCAAGGAGAATGCCTGATAATTCATGCGTTGGCCGATGGGGGCCAGATGCAGCGTTTTAGGCGTCATGGCTAAACTAAAGTACACCTTTTTTTGGTCTGTCGTTTGTGGCGACCACCAGCAACCGGCCGTGTTATCTGCGTTAGCGGTACCGCTGGCTACAATGGATAAAAGCGTCAAAATGATATGTGGCGCAAACTTCAACTGTTCACTCCTTGATCAGCCTGCAGACCGCAGGCCATGTTCATCTGGGGGGAGTCGATAAGACGCAAGCAGATACCGGCAGCCCACTTCACTTTCAGCCAGCCTTCTTTTTTGATGCCGAAGACCAGCACACGACACGAAATTCTAGGAATAAGGGTTGGAGACGGGAACAAGAAAAATCTTGAGTGATGAGGAGGAGGGTCTTGAATGCAATTGTGGTGTTTGCCTATTACCTTGATTCGGCTATCCGTAGAACCACCCCCTCATACGCAACCGTGGCCGCTGAGGTGGTCCTATAACACCTGAAGCCGACAAGGTCCGAGCGCGCTGCCGACAGCGCAAGGCGGATGGGGACCTGGCCCCACCCGATCAGAGCACTTTATCGAGCGTGATGGGAAACTCCCTCACACGCTTGCCCGTGGCATGGTAGATCGCGTTGGCCACCGCAGCGGCCACCCCGACAACGCCAATTTCGCCCACGCCCTTGGACCCGAGCTCATTGACAATCTCGTCGTGCTCTTCAACGAAGATCACATCGATATCCTCGATGTCTGCGTTCACCGGGATGTGGTATTCCGCCAGGTTGTGATTGACGATGCGGCCTAACCGATGGTCGGTCAGCGCTGCTTCATGCAGAGCCATGCCCACCCCCCACACCACGCCTCCGAGGATCTGACTGCGCGCGGTTTTCGGGTTGACCACACGCCCAGCCGCCACGGCGCTGACCACACGTACCACCTTGATTGTGCCAAGGTCCTCGTCGACGTGGACTTCCACGAATACTGCCGAATGGGTGGCGGTGGAGAACGGTTGGCGCCTGGCGCCGGGCTCTGCCTCGATCTGCACTTCAAACTCACCGTCGGGGGCGCTGGCGACGATGTCCGCCATGGCCATGCGATGGCTGTCCGCGTGCAGGTAGCCATCGGCGAAAACGAACTGCTCCCGGGGTGTGTTGGCCACTTGCGGGTGCATTTTGCGTGCATGCTCCAGCACCTTGGCACGCAGTACCTGACAGGCCTGGCGCACGGCCGAGCCCACTGACGACACCGTGAACGATCCGCCCTGAAGCGGTGCGGTGGGCAGTGAAGAGTCACCCAGCACGAAGGTGACGTCCTGCACCCTGGTGCCGGCAGCGTCGGCTGCGATCTGTGTCATGACGGTATAGGTGCCGGTCCCGATATCGGTGGTGGCACTGCTGACGGTGAGGTGGCCCTTGGCATCGATGCGCGCCTTGGCGCTGGCCTTCATCTGCATGGCTTCCCAGACGCCACCGGCCATGCCCCAGCCGATCAATTGGTTGCCATTGCGCATGCTGCGCGGTTGGGGGGGGCGCTCATGCCAGCCAAAACGCTCGGCACCTTGCTGGTAGCAGGCCAGCAATTCCTTGCTGGAGTAGGGCTTGCCCTCGTTGCCATTGTTAGCGGCGAAATTACGCCGGCGCAGCTCTACCGGGTCGATCTTCGCAGCACAAGCGAGCTCATCCATGGCGCATTCCAGCGCAATCATCCCGGACCCGGCCCCAGGTGCCCGCATGTCCAGCGGGGTGTACACATCGAGCGAGGCCAAGCGATAGCTGAGCGCGACGTTGTCGCATTGGTAGAGCATGCCGCTCCATTCCACCAGGTGCTCGGTGAAGTCCTCGAAGCGGGAGGTCTGGCCGAGCGCATCGTGAGCGATTGCCAGCAAGCGCCCGTTTGCGTCTGCCCCCAGGCGCAAGCGTTGCTCGGTGCGGGGCCGGTAGCCAAAGGTGAACATCTGCTGACGGGTCAGGGTCACGCGCACCGAGCGCTTCAGGTGCAACGCCGCCATCACTGCCACCGGCAACTGGTACTGCGGGCGCAAGCCCGAGCCAAAGGCTCCGCCGACGAACGCCGCGCGTACACGAATGTTTGCCTTGGGCAGGCCGAACACCTTGTGCAGGTAGTCCTGGCAGTTCTGCGTGCCTTGGGTCTTGTCGTGGATTTCCAGCGTGCCATCGGCCTTGTAGTGCACGGTCGACGCATGGGGCTCCATCGGGTTGTGGTGCTCGTTGGCCGTCAGGTAGGTCGCATCCACCTGCACCGGCGCACCGGCAAACTGCCCGGCGAAGTCGCCACGTGGCGCCGGTGTTTCGGCGGGTGCCGGATGCGACTGCTGGCATGCGCCCAGGTCTGTCTGGTGAGCCTCCTCGGCATACTCGATCTTGAGCAGCGAGCCGGCATATCGGGCCAGTTCGAGGGTTTGAGCGACCACCAGCGCTACCGGTTGCCCGCTATAGAGCACTCGATCATTGAATAGGGGCCGAAACGGCGAGCCCTCGGCAGAGTCGGCATCGCTATAGTCGTCGTCATAACTCGATATATGCGGACGATGGCCATGGTCGAGCACGGCGATTACCCCGGGTACGCGCAAAGCCTGTGTGCTGTCGATATCGACTACCCGACCGCGGGCGATGGTACTGGACACGACGCTGCCGTGTAGCAGGCCCGCTTCGGGATATTCGCCCGCATAGCGGGCCTGCCCGGTGACCTTCGCCACACCCTCCACCCGGTCCAGGGGCGTGCCGACTACTGGTGTGCTTTTGATCATGGTCGTGCTCCTCCGTCAGCGGCACCGCGCGCCGCGTCATCCAATGCGCGCACGATTGCTCGCTGAGCGAGCGTTACCTTGAAACCGTTGTGGCGCAGAGGTTGTGCACCTTGCAGCAACGTTTGCGCAGCGCGGGTAAAGAGTGCTTCAGAAGGCACCTGGCCGACCAACATGCGCTCGACAGCCAGGTCCCGCCAGGGCTTGTGGGCAACGCCGCCCAACGCCAGGCGCGCCTGGCGGATCACTTCGCCATCGAAGCTCAAGGCTGCAGCGACTGATACCAGCGCGAACGCGTAGGAGGCGCGGTCGCGTATTTTCAGGTAACGGTAATGGTGTTCGAACATTGGGGGCGGCAGCTCGATGCCTGTCACCAGTTCATCGAATGCCAGTTGATTGTCGCGCTCGGGGGTGTCCTGGGGCAGGCGATGGAAATCCGCGAAGGGTATCTGCCGCTCACCGGACGGCCCCTGTACGTGCACCACGGCTTCGAGCGCTGCCAATGCGACGCACATGTCCGAGGGATGGGTCGCGACACAGGCATCGCTGGCGCCGAGAATGGCATGGATGCGGTTCATGCCTGTGCGCGCAGGGCATCCGCTGCCCGGTTCGCGCTTGTTGCAGGCGGTGCCGGTGTCGTAGAAGTAGTAGCAGCGGGTACGTTGCAGCAAGTTGCCACCGGTACTGGCCATATTCCTCAACTGCGGCGATGCCCCAGCCAGGATCGCGTCGGACAGCAGCGGGTATTGCTGCTCGATCATCGGGTGCCAGGCCAGGTCGGCGTTGCTCACCCGTGCACCGATCAGCACGCCGCCGCCGGGCGTGGGGTGGATACCGTTCAGCCCGAGTCCGGAGATGTCGATCAAACGCTTGGGGCGAACCACGTTTTCCTTCATCAGGTCGACGAGGTTGGTACCACCAGCGATGAAGTGCGAGCAGGCGTCAGCCAGGTTTACGGCTTCGCTGACCGAGTTGGGCTTGTGGTAGCTGAAAGGTGTCATGGATTCTGCCCTCGTTGTGGCTCGATCCCATCCCTCATCAACGGCAGGGCTTCTTCCACCGCCGCGACGATGTTGCCGTAGGCGCCACAGCGGCAGAGATTGCCGCTCATCTGCTCACGAATGGCCTCGCGGGTGTCGGCACGTGCTTCGTAAACCAGCCCGACCGCAGAGCAGATCTGCCCCGGGGTGCAGTAACCGCACTGGAATGCATCGTGGGTGATGAAGGCGCGCTGCATGGGGTGCAAAACGTCGCCGCTGGCCAGCCCTTCGATGGTCACCAGGTCGGCCCCGTCGCACATGATGGCCAAGGTCAGGCAGGCATTGACGCGCTTGCCATCGCGCAGCACCGTGCAGGCGCCGCACTGGCCATGGTCGCAACCCTTCTTGGTACCGACCAGGTCCAACTGCTCACGAAGCAGGTCGAGCAAGGTGACCCAAGGATGCACCTGCAGTGTTCGGGGCTGACCATTGAGGGTCAGACAGATGGGGTGCGTTTCAGCCCCATTGGAAGAGATCGCGCTCATGGTGAGGTCCTCACGGTCAGGGTACGCGCATTGTGCTGCGTCTTTGTTGTGCGACCGGGGCGGCTGAATAAACGTTCAGTCGGCTCGCCGAAAGCTTGATATGAGGTGGCAGGGGCGGCACGTTGAAGGGCAGGGCGCATTGATCTGACCGAGCAGTCTCTGGCCCAAGCCATCAACCAGACTCTCCTGCGTCATGGCATCATTCTGGTTCCCTCATTCGCAGTGGGGCGCGCCCAACTGCTGATGTATTACCTCTACAAGCTCAAGCGTGACCGGCTGATCCCGGATATTCCGGAGCTCAAAGGCGGGCTACGGTCCGGATGAATACTTTCGAGGCTGAGCCATGAATATCTATGAGGCGATTCACGAGCGTCGCTCGACCCGTGCGTTCACCGCCGAGCCTGTCGAGCAGCATCTGATCGTCCGCCTGATCGAAGCCGCGGCACAGGCACCGAGCGCGATGAACCTGCAACCTTGGGTGTTCACCGTGGTACGCGACCAGGCACTTCTGGAGCAGGGGTATCGTCCGATGCGAAAGCGTACCTGGCAAAGCACTGTGGCGATCAGTTGCCTGAATCTTTGCAAGCGATGTTGAATGATGAGCGCTTTCAGATCTTCTACCACGCTCCTGCGCTCATCGTGATCGCTGCGAAGACGGCCAGTGACTGGGCCGTTGAAGAGTGCGCGCTGGCCGCGCAGAACCTGATGCTCGCGGCGCATGCCGAGGTCCTGGGCAGTTGCTGGATAGGGCTGGCGCAGCGTTATCTCGCCACGCCGGCTGGCAGGCAGGCTTTGCACTTGCCCGATGAATGCGCCCCTGTCGCGCCGGTGATTGTAGGTTATCCCTGCTCAGTGGCAGCTGATGTGCAGCGCAAGGCGCCGGAGATTCACTGGATCGGTTGACGCGCCGTGGACCTTGTATCTGCAGGCTCACCGCGCGAGCGAGGTCGCACCATGACCCTCCCTGAACGCTTTCCACTGGGGATTATTGAACCCGTCGCCAACCTTGTGCTTGGCTATGTGCGGCAAATTCCAGGGGGTGCGCAGGCGACAACCGCAGGAAGCATACGTCGCCTGCGCGATACGGTAGGCGATATCGACATACTCATCGAAGCCGAGGCCGGCGCGGATATCATCGCGCAGTTCTTGCGCTTCCCAGACATCGCAGAAGCACTGAGCAAGGGGCCCGTGCGCGCCAGTGTCCGCTTGAAATCCGGGCTGCAAGTGGACGTTAGGTTAGTGGTGCCGGCCGTGCATGGAGCTTTATCCACGTACTGCGCACCAGCATCCTGGTTGAATGGTTTTGTGGGGTGGCGGCAGTCGCAGCGGTCTCACTGCTGGGTACACTCCCACCCACCCCGCTCAACTGATGCAAGTGATCGCCAGAACGCTAGCGTTTTGGCGTAACAGGCCACTCACCAGGCAGAACGCAGATCCCCTTTAGAAATCGAAGGTCATCCCGGCATACAGGGCCCGACCGTCACCCGGTGAATGCAGCGAGGCATCGGCGCCATCGGGGTCGTACCAGACGTACTCGTAGTAGCGGTTGGTCAGGTTCTTCAGTTGCAGGTCTACGCTCATGGTTTCGCTGAGCTTGTAGGTCGCGCCCAGGTTCATCAGCACGTAGCCGCCGTAGGTGCCCTGGGTGTTCTCACGCTCCAGGTAGTAGTTGGTCTGGCCGTTCGCCCAGGCGCTCAGTTGCAGGGCAGGGGTGGCCTGATAGCTGATGCCGGTGTTCCACAGGTGGTGCGGCACGTGGTCGATCTCCTTGCCTTTGCTGTCAGGCAGCGTGCTGCTGGGCTGAAGAATCTTCGAGTATTGCCAGGAGTACGACATCCACATCTCGGTGCGTTCGCTTGGGTGCAGGTTGACCTGCAGGTCGTAGCCCCAGCGCCGTGTTTCGCCGACGTTGTCCGACTCGCCGCTAGGGTCGTTGAGGCGACGGCTGACTTCACCGCTGGCATCCTGGCGCCAGTAGGCTACGCGGCCATCGACCCAACTGGCCGGGATGAATTTGATGCCGGTCTCCCAGCCTTCGTTGATCGACGGGGCCAGGTCTTCATTACGCGGTGGCACCTTGTAGGCCGCTGCACCGGTACCGACCTGGAAGGTGCGGCCCCAGTTGGCGTAGACACTGGCAAAGCGCCACGGCGAGTAGACCACGCTGAGCTTGGGCTGCTTGATCAGCCCGTAGTCGTTGATGTCATAGTCTTGCCCGGTCATCTTGTTGGTGAAGTCACCACTGATCTTGTCCACCCGGTACGCCGGTACGATCTTCAACGATTCGAATGGCTCGATCTCCGCCTGCACGTAGGCACCGACCGTGTTGAAGTCGAAGTCCTGATCGCGTGTCTGCGCCTGGCGTACACGCTCCACGGTGCGATAGCGCTCGCTGCGGTTCTGTTGCTTTTGCACATCGCTGCCACCTTCAAGCGCAAAAGCGTGCAGCCAGTCCACCTGGGGTCGCCAGGTCAGCGAGGTGATGGCGCCGTACTGGTCTTCGTAGGTGTCGCGCTCCTGCTGTGAGCTGGTGCGCCAGTACTGGGTCCAGCGACGGTCATCGTAGGTGTTGAGGTAGGTCTTGGCCGACCAGGACAAGTTGTCGGCCAGGTCCGTGTCGAGGTGCACGCTGACCTGGTTCATGCGCCGCGTGCCTTTGTCCGTGGCGTTGTAGGCGTTGCTCATGCGCGGATGATGGCGGGCATCGTCTTCGGTCAGGTAGCCGGCCTCCTGGGCTTCGGACTCGTAGTGGCGGGCGATCAGGCCAAGGCGGTAGCTGCCATCGTCAGGGGTGTAGAACCACTTGCCGCCGAAGCTGTAGCGCTCGGTGTCGGCATGGTCACGATAGCTGTCGACCTGCTGGCGGCCGAAGAAATAGTTCTGCGTCCAGTTGCTGGTCTCGATGCCCTTGGCCAGTTGCACCTCGCGGGTGTTGAAACTGCCGTAGCGCACGCGCGCCTTGTTGTAGTTACCGCCGGTACGGGTGTTGATATTGACGTTGCCGGCGATGTTGTTCAGGCCGTAGCGGGGGTCGCTGGTGCCGCGCACTACCTCAATGCTGTCGATGTCCATCGGGAACACCGAGTCGATGAAGGGCATGTTGCCGTCGTTGGTGTTGCTGGGGATGCCATCGATCAGCAACTTGACCGCGTTCACTTCGCCTTCGCCATTGAAGCCGCGAAACGACAGTTTGCCCGAGGTGGTGCCCTGGTTGAACTCGGTCAGCATCACCCCGGGTGCACGGCTGAACAGTTCCCAACTGTAGGTCACCGGCATTTTTTCGAGGATATCGCCGCCCAGGATGTCTACCGAACTGAGCACGCTGCTGGTGGCCAGCGGGCCGCTTTCGGTACTGGTCACGTTGACCGCGCCAAGGGTGAGGGTGGAGTTTTCAGCGGGCAGTGTTTCGGCAACGGCCAATGACAATGGGCTGAGGCTATAGAAAGCGAGCACGGGCAGGACGGCGCGAGCGGTGCAGCGGAATGCGGACATGAGTGTTTCCTGGAGACGGTCGGGCAGGGCTGCGCACCGCAGGTCACGGGGCAGCTATGGGCAAGTAACGACGGGTCAGGCCAGGGGAGAGGCGCGGGGGTTGAGCTTTGGCCACTGATCGCGTGGCAGTGGCAACCTGTGGCTGTCACCGAGCAGGAGTGCATCGGGCCAGAAGCGGGGGAGCAGGTGACGATAGTAGTCGCTGGCCAGCAAGGCATGCCCGGCATGGCCACAGCAGCAGTCGCCAGCCTGGTGTTTCATTTCTGGCTGATCGTCGAGTTGCGGCAGCTCGGCCTTGAGCTGGGCCAGCAGTGACTTGGGCAGGCTCTGTGCACCGTGCAGGCTGCAGAAGCTGCCGAGGATCAGCGATTGGCTGTCGATACGGGGTGTTTGCAAGGCACGGTCGAGCGGCATCGCCAGCAGGTTGAACAGCACGGCGAAGCAGGCGAACAGACAAAGATGTGCACGTGCACGTGAAAGCATGAGCCACCCGAACGAATGTGGCGCGCATTAAGCCGCATCCGTTGCGGGCTGTACAAGTTCCGTGGTGCGCTTTTTTGTCGCAGGCGCACCGCGGCGCCACATCGGTTGCTTCACACTGGGTGTCATCACGTTGGGCCCCTGGTGATAGCCGTCTTCATGGCTCACCTTGCCGCGGAACACGTAATAGCTCCAGAACGTGTAGCCGAGGATGATAGGCAGAATGAACAGTGTGCCCACCAACATGAAGCCTTGGCTCTGCGGCGGCGCTGCGACCTCCCAGATGCTGATCGACGGCGGGATGATGTTTGGCCACAAGCTGATGCCCAGCCCGCTGTAGCCCAGGAAGATCAGCGCCAGGGTCAGCAAGAACGGCGTGTAGTGCGCGTTGCGTGCCACGGCACGCAGCAGCCCGTAGAAGGTCACCAGTACCAGGATCGGCACCGGCATGAACCAGAGCAGGTTGGGTATGCTGAACCTGCGGGCGGCGATTTGCGGGTAGGCCAGCGGTGTCCACAGGCTGACCACGGCGATCACCACCAGCAGCACCAGCGCCAGAGGCCTGGCAACATCGTGCATGCGTTGCTGCAGCGGCCCTTCGGTCTTCATCACCAGCCAGGTGCAACCGAGCAGGGTGTAGGCAACCACCAGGCCTAGCCCGCAGAACAGGCTGAACGGCGTGAGCCAGTCGAGCCCGCCTCCGGCATAAAGCCGCTGTAGTGTGAACACCACAGCGCTGTTCACCAAGCGTGCAATCAACGTAACGGCAGCTTGAACACCCTGCGCAGACGTCGCCAGCCCAGCACGACACCACTGAGCGCGATTACCAGGCCACCGATGCTCATGGTAATGAGCAGGCTCTCTCGCAGCAGCGGCCTGGCCAGCAGAGGTTGCCAATCCCAGCTGTGCAGCAGGTTGAACAACCAGCGGCCGACCCGTTGCGTGCGGTCGAAGCTGACCACCACCTCGCCGCTGGCCGGGTCCAGGTATACCCACGTGCGCGCAGGGTCAGCGAAGTGCAGGCCCAACACGGGCAGTGGGCGCATCTGCAAGCCGTACATGCTTTGCGGATCACGGGCAAAGTAGTGGAAGTCGTAGGCGGTCTGCCAGTAATCCTCGACAGCGCCTCCCGGCGCGATGGCCTGGGCGGCGGCCAGCAGCCGCTGCCTGGACAAGGCTCGCTTCGGTGCCATGCCGGCTTCGACCAGGCGGCTGTCGCCGCTGGCGCTGCGTGCGACCACGAACGTGACGCCAGCGAGCCGCTGCCATTGCAGCTCGACCGGGACGAATCCATCCTCCTCGGCCAGGCGCGCCATGACCTGGCGCAGCGGCATGGCGAAATCGTCGGGGCGCAATGGCCCTTGGCGCAGGGCCGACAGGTCGAGGCGCGAATGGCTGTCGGTCAGGCCCCAGGGGCGCATGGACATCAGCCCACTGAACACCCATAACACCAGCACCACGCCGAACAACAGCCCGCCGATGTGATGCCAGCGCAACCAGCCACCGGGGTAGGGGCTGCATGACCCGCTGCGGTAGCGTTTGCGCAACCGCAGACGCAGGACCCTCACCGTCATGCCCAGGACCGCCATGAGCGTACCGAGCAGGGAGAGACCAATCACCAGCGTGCGCCAGCCATTGTCGAAGCCGAATCCCCCGCGCAAGGGATACAGCCAGTGAAGCCAGGCACCGACCCAGTTCCAGGCGCGCTCCTGGGCGGTGGCGTCGCGCACCACCTCGCCGGTGCGTCCGGACAGGTACAGCCAGGTACCGGCAGCATCTGCTACCTGCACCTTGTGCAAGGGCCGATCGCTGTCCAGGGCGCGTGAGTGTGTCCACATGTCCTCATCCACGGTCCCCAGGTAAGTCAATGCCGCGTCACCGGCATACTGTCGAGCAGTGGCCAGCGCCCAGGCAGGGTCGCTGCTGGCCAACTGATCACCGCTTGCAGCATCGAGGGTGACACGGCGGCCGTCGGCCAGTTCAAGCAGGTAATAGGGTCGCCCGCCCAGGCTGGTCAGGCGCAGGGCTTTCATTGGCTGCTGCGCCCAGCTGGCCGGCAACTCGGCGCAGCACCCTGCCGGCAACGCCGGCAGATGGCCCAGGCGCTCAGCCGGGGTCAGCTTGGGGTAGCCGACATACAGCATGACCACCCCGGAGACGAACCACAGCGCCATGAACAGGCAGGCGACGATGCCCAGCCAGCGGTGCCAGAGATACAACTGGCGCTTCAGGCCCATCAGTAGCGCCACTGCACAGCGACTTCCAGGCTGCGCGGTTCACCCAGGTAATACTGGGTGTTGGTCTGGTGGATGAAGCGGGCGTAGACCTCGTCAGCGAGCACTCAAATGGATGCATTAGAGCTGTGTTGATCGAGCATCGTGCCCACAGCCTGTCCTGCATTGGTCAGAACGCTGAAGGACTGGCATGAGCTGGTCGGTAACGCTGGCTACGCGCTGATTGGCATTCATGCTTGCGCAAGCCAGCAAAGCACGCAATGAATGAGCGGTCGTCCGCTGACGACCGCTCATTCACAACAGTTGACGAGGTTAATCCTTGGTGAGCGCATCCTTGACATCACCGACTACTTGCTGTGCTTCCCCTTTTTTCTCCTGCAGTTTGCCTTTTAACTCGAGGTCCGTGTTCCCGGTGGCCTTGCCTACGGCTTGTTTGACCTTGCCGACAGCCTCGTTAGCCATGCCTTTAACTTTGTCCGAAGCGCTGCTCATCATTTTTCTCCTGCGACAATCATCAGTGAAACGTGGGTTGGAAGAACCGTGCGTGCATCGGTTGAGTTGCATGTCATTCAGCGATGACACGTGTCTTGCGTGACAACAACGCGAAGCGGCCGACTGCAAAGCTCAAGGCAGCACCGATCAGAAGCGTTACCAGGGTGCCCCAGGCGGCTTTCGATACGTTGCTAGCAGCGACTTGAGCAGCTTCGCGTGCCTGCTGCTCTGCCTGTTCTTTCAGAGCCTTCACCTGTTCAGCCGCCTGTTGATAAGCGCGGGCGTAGTTATCAACCACTTGCTCGGCCTCTTGCTGACTCTTTCCGGTGCGCGCAGCGACGATATTGACCAAGGCTTCCTTGTCTGCCGCACTCAGAGCAGGCTCACTGGCTTTGCGTACTCGCTCGAACCACTGCTTGAGCTGGTCGATCGTCAGGGTCGGGTTTTCGGCTGCGACTTGACCCGCAGACTCACCTTGGGCTTGAAGCTGATCGGTCTTTTGCTCCAAGGTCGAGGGGTTAAGTTCAGCCTTGCCGGACTGCTCAAGCGTTTTGTTCAGCTCAGCTTCCAGGCTGTCCCAGTCAAGCGAGATACCCTGTCTGTTCAGTTGCTCCTTGATGCCTTGGCCAACACCAGGCGCAGCAGCAGCGACGCCATCGGCTGCAAGCGACAGGCCTTTGCCGGCAATGTTGCCTGCGGTGCCGACCACGCTACCCGCCAAAGAAGCCAGCAGCCAGGTAGCCATCAGCGTGGTCAGCGTCCAACTCAACAGGCCATGCAGGCCTCCTCGGGTAGGGGCGGTACGGCCGGCCACCCAGGCGCCGGCTGCCACGGAGATCACCGTGCTGATGAACAACCAAACCCCCGCGCCCGTACCGAAGCCGCGTAAGGGATTGCCTTCAGCCATAGGGTCAACGGCCCCGGCGCCGATGGCCGTTCCCAGCACACTGAGTATCAGGTAGCTGGCCAAGGCGATGGCGCCGCCTGCGAACACGGCGCTCCAGGATACCCTCAGCGTGCTGACAGCGTTGGCTGGGGTGGTCACATACGATTCCGTCATCTATGCATCCTCGAGAGTTTGGACTGGCAGCACCAGCAACTGATACCTCTGGTGCAACGTCAGGGCCAGTTTGCAGGTCTCATGCAAGGCTGTAATGGCGCATCTGCACCTGATCGACTAGTGCATTGGCACCACCCTTGGCCTGGTTGCAGCGATTAAGCTCCAGGTAACACCGACATGCGCAATGGAGAACTGCCATGAGTGACGCCGTGCTCGCACGCGAGACCAACCGCCGCCAGCTTCAGCAAATCATCGCCGGCTTGTCCGATGGTGTGATCCTGCTGGAAGTCGACCAATCGATAATCTGGGCAAACGAAGCGGCCCTGCGCATGCATGACGTCGACAGCCTGGAACAGCTGGGCAGCAACGCTGAGGCTTACCGCGAGCGATTCACGTTGCGTTACCGCAACAATCACCCGCTTGAACCCGAGCAGTACCCTATTGCCCGGGTGGCCGCTGGAGAGGTCTTCAGCGATGTGATGGTAGAGGTTACAGCCGTTGGCGAGGAGGAGGCGCGCAGCCGGGTACACAGGGTGCGCAGCATGGTGCTGGCGGACAGCAAGGGCGACGCTGAATCGCTGGTGCTGATCATCGCCGATGCCACTGAATGGGCCAGCGCCGAGCAGCGCTTCGAAAAAACCTTCAATGCCAACCCGGCGCCTGCGGTTATCTGCCGGCTCAGCGATCTACGTTTTATCAAAGTCAATCAAGGCTTTCTGGAAATGACCGGCCATGTGCGGGATAACGTCATCGGCAGGTCTGTCTATGAGGTAGATGTGCTGGAAAACGCCGAGCGCAAGGAATTGGCGATCGAGCGCCTCATAGAGGGGGCAACTATCCCGCAGATGCAGGCTGAATTGCGCTTGCCGGATGGAGGCACGAAGCTGGTCATCGTGGCGGGACAACCACTGGACATGCATGAGGAAGATTGCATGTTGTTCTCATTCACCGACCTTGAGCCCAGGCGCAAGGCGGAAAATGCACTGCGTCAGAGCGAGGAGCGCTTCGCCAAGGCGTTTCGCCTGAGCCCCGTGCCTACCTTGTTGTGCAGCGCTGACAGGCAGCAACTGATCGATGCCAACGAAGCCTTTCTCGACACTCTGGGGTACACCGCACAGGAACTGCTAGGCAAAACGGTGGCTGAAATCAATTTCATGGACGATAGCCGCATTACGGCTCAGGTGTTCGACGTGTTGGAAAAAACAGGGCGCATTGAGGGGCTGGACCTGAAACTGCGTAAAAAAAATGACGACCGACTCCACTGCGTCCTGCAAGCTGACACCGTAAGCCTGCAGGACACTCCATGCTACCTGCTAGTCATGATGGATATCACCGAGCGCAAACGTTCGGAACTCGAGCTGGTCGAGGCGATCGAGACAGTCATGCAGGATGCATCGTGGTTTAGCCAAACCCTGATAGAAAAGTTGGCCAATGCCAAGCGCATTAACACAGGCCGTTTGCCTGATGCGTCGTTTACCAACCTTACGCGAAGAGAGCGTGATGTGTTGGCACTCATTTGCGAAGGTCTTGCCGACAAGGAAATCGCAGCGCGGTTGAACCTGGCACTCAACACCGTGCGCAACCATGTAGCCACAGTGTATTCCAAACTCGACGTACACAGCCGTAGTGAGGCGATCGTCTGGGCTCGGGAGCGAAGATTGTTTGCAGGGTGAATGCGTGCGTTTCAAGATGCTTGGTTCGACAATGCACGTCATCGGTAGGGCTGGTGCGTTGTCTTGGTTTTCCAATAATCTGCGGCTGAAAATCGGTCTTTTCGGCGTCCCCAAGCCGCCCATTTCCGGCTGATGGGCAACTTGTTCAGAGTTTCCTTAACCGCTATATGGAGCTCTACGGCCAAGTCCGTATGGCTGAGATGCGTCGCGAGAAGAATCTGCGTACCTTGGTTGGTCGTTGGTGCGGGTTCGAATCGCAACATGAGCCGGTCCTTTGAACACGTAGGCTGGAGGGGAGGAGGAGGGTGATGCCTGTTCGTGATCGGCTGATTGAGTCACGACGAACCTTCTTGACTGTCAAGTCGGCCCCAAGCTGCCGAGGCGCGCTGTGCGTTATGGCGGTTCGTAGACTCGGCCAGATAACGACGTGGCCTCGCCGAGGTCTCAGTCCAACCGCAGACTCGCCGGAGTTCGCCCGTGGCGCGCTCCACGCTGCTCGACCAGGTAAGCCAAGAAACGGTCGGCGAACGTTCGCTCTGGATGTAGTGCTCGTAGACCTCATGCAGCTGCGCAGAAACACCTACGGTTCGTCCGTGGGTTTCCAGCGCAGGCTCTTCAGTACGCGGGTTGGCGGGGTCATGTTCGCGGTCACTGGTGGTGACATAGGCGTGCTTAGAACCTTAGGCGCGGCGTTACCAGCCTGCAAGAGCAGCGGTACACGCTGACCTGAAGAAAGACGGCACTGAATCAGATTCATCGGCAGCCACCATAATTCTATGGTTCACCATGAACGCCAAGGCCATACAAGGCTCATGAACATTTATGACATAGCCTGTCGTTTAACATAATATACATTATGCGCACCTTCGTATGGAGCTGCCGGGGCTCTGGGTGGACAGATTTGAAGCCAGCTCTTGGCCTTGATCGCTGTGCTCCAGCTCCTACAGGCACCGCTTGGCGATGCGTTCCCCGCATGCTTGAATGCCCGCCTTTAGCAACGCTGTTGCTTCCACTCGGCGCCGGAGAAACGGAATGTGGCTTTGTACAGATTGGAAAATTGACTGGAATGCAATCAGCGCCGTGGCGACGGCCGTCGCAGCAATCTTCGCAGTGTGTGTTTGGTATCGTGATAACCAGCAAAGAAAACGTGAACGCTCAGCGAGCGCGAAGCTCTTGGCTCAAATCATGAAAACACCAATCGGAGCTACGCGCGTCGAAGTTGCAAGGTTCCGATGCGACAATTTTTCAGCCGTCCAAATCAAGCGATTACTGATCGATGAGAATGCTCGAAAGACGCTAGGTGAAAAAGTGTCGTCAATTACGATTGATCTGCCGTCTCAGTTTCTAGATAAAGCAGACATATTCAGTGAAAAAATTAACAACGAATTGGCTAGCGCGTTTTTTCATGTGAACAACCTGAAGCAAATAGTCATGATGACCGCCGACCTACCCAACTCAGCCAAAGATGAAGACATTTCAAAGCATGTCGGATCGGTGATACAAAAAATCCAGCAGTCCGAGGATGCTACCCAGAACGCGCTTAACGCTCTTCAAGAGTTGGGATCGACCGGGCCCAAAAAAGGAATAACCCTACCCTTCGCGTTATGCCTTCACGGAATAACTCGACTAAATATTCATTTAGTTGAGTTATATAGGCGCATCTACCAAGCGCGGCGTCAGAAACAAAACTAGCTCGGTTTCAGTCTTCACGGTCGAACTGCTGTTGAACAGCCATTTGAGCCCTGGGATCTGCCCAAAAAACGGCACGCTACGCACAACGGTGCTATCCGTATCCGAGTACACGCCTCCCAACGCCACAGTTTTCCCAAAGCCCGAAAACACCCGGGACGTCAGCGACGTGGTGTTGATCGGTGGCACCCCGTTCATTGCCTTCGAATAATCAGGTTCATCCTTTGAAAGGATCACGTCCAGGAGCACGCCGGTATCGTTCACAAGCGGAGTGACATCGAGCGAAAGCGCAGCCTCTTTAAAAGAGACGGATGTAGCCCCGTCACCGGCCGACTGTTGGTATGGAACCTGAGAGCCTTTGATGATTTTCGCCTGATGCCGATCAGTGGTGAACACGCGCGGGCTGGAGATTACACGCCCCCTGCCCGCTTGCTCCATTGCGTTCAGCTCAGCATCCAAATTGAACGACCTGGATGTAATCCCAAACCCAGCGATAGCAGCTGGTGTTATGCGCTGACGCGAAGAAACTTACCGTCGACCGTGTACAGAAGACCGCGAGGACCCGTGACGAATTCAATAGCATCGTCCCAACTAACGTCCTTCATACGCATCGACATGGAGCCGGTAACGCCTTCTCCCAGGACTAGATTAAGCCCGCGATAGTCTGCAAGAAGCTGAAGTGCAGCAGATACCTGGATAGTTTGGAAATCAAACGTCAATGGTTGGGTAGTTTCAGAAGCATTAGCCTGCGAGAGAAAGGCTGAGAAGGATAATGCAATGATGAAGCGGCAAAAAATATTAGATGTAGTCATGAGAAAGAGTCCGGGAAAAATGGATTAATTGGTGAAGGGGGCAGCGCTACGCCAACCCCCTCCCCCAATCAATCCTCCAATCAAGACGCCACTGCCGTGTTCGTGCTGCTGCCGCCGAACTTCGACCCTCGCCCTGATTTCCCGGAAACCCGCGCGATACTCGCCAATCTGCACGCAGCACTGCTGGCCAGCAAACCGTCACGCGTGGTGTGCCTGTCCACCATTGGCGCGCAGGCCAGCCACCCCAACCTGCTATCGCAGCTGGGTGAAATGGAACAATAGCTGGGAGGCACTGTTCCTTGCGCAGGGAATGCAGAACCCGTTACCGCGCATGCAAATGCTGGATGGCTTCAATGCAGGCTGGATCGATTTTGAAGGCACGCCGCGCCAGGCGCATACCGATCTGCAGACGGTGTTGGCGGGGTTGGTCGAACGCGGTTGAGCAATGCGCTCTGGCTGGTCCGCGCCCTGCAGGGCGCGCCAGCTTTCAGGTGTTGGCCAAAACAGTACGTCGGCCTCGAATCTTAAGATGTACCGTGATACGTACCACGTATCGTTTCAGCTCAAACCACCAAAACGACGATAGAAACTTTCACTGGCATCCGGTAGCGGTCCGTCCGCCGTCTCCAGCGTGTCATTGAGCCAGGCTTCGGCCTTGGGCGACACCAGGCGATAGAGGTTGCGGCACAACTGGCGCGCTGCGCGACCTTCCCAATCGCCGGGCAACAGTTCGTCGGGCAACTGCGGATCCCGCAGCAGCAAACGCCGGTATTCGTGGATCAACAAGGTGCGCGCCAGGAAGCAATCCTGCGCCTCCAGCGCTTCCTGCTCGCGCAGTGCCTGCCACAGCGGGCGGAACAGCCGAATGAACTCACTGTAGTGCTGGCCCAGTTCGTCGATTCCCCAGCTCTCCTTGACCTGCGCACGCATGGCCTTGGAGGCGAGAATTTCCTGGGCATGGGTCTCGAAGACGATACTGTCTTCCTCGGCCTCCAGCTCGCGCAGGGTCGCCGCAAGGTCCGCGCGATCGGCGCGCGGGCATCCCATCACGTTAGGGGCGATGGCTCCGAAGCCTTGCCACTCCAGCTCTTCACGTACTGCCTTGCGCCTGGCAACGTCCAACTGCGAGAGCAGCACCAGCGTCCAGGCGCCGTCCCAGGCTGGCAAGCTGGCACTGTAGACCCGCTTGAATGCCTTCTCGAAGCGTCGTCGGCCGGTGCCGGTGAGGCTGTAGTAGCTGCGGCGACCGACCTTTTCAGCAGTCAGCCAGCCTTCTTTGGTGAGGCGGAAGATCGAGGTGCGAATCAACCGCTCGTTGATACCGAAGGGCTCCAGCAAACCGATCAGGCTACCCAGCCACACCGTGCCACCATGGGGTTCGACGGCATCGCCATACAGCGTGATGATCAGCGAGCTGGCGCGGATCGGCGTCTGCTCCTGGAAGCGGGTGATCAGGTGATTCAGGGGTACGAGGCTGCTCATGGGGGAACTGGGCGCGGGGAAAGCCCCGACTATACCTTTACCCCGCCCCGCCTGACCATGGCGCGACACGGCAATGCTCATGCGCCATGCCCCGCCTTCGGCCGCAGCCCCGTATCGCCCATGCGCGGGCGCCCGGGTTCGGCCGCACTCAGCGGCGGACACTCCACCATCGATGCCATGCAACGCCTGGCAAGTGCCTGGTACTCCTGAGTGCCGCGCTGCTTCCAGGCGACCTCCTCGTCGCTCAGTGCACGCCTGACCTGGGCCGGCGAGCCCACCACCAGGCTCTGCGCCTCGCAGGTGAAGCCCGCCTTGACGAATGCCGTGGCCGCAACGATGCAGCGTGGCGCGATGTGCGCACCATCCATCACCACCGCATTCATGCCTATCAGCGCATCCGCCCCCACTCGGCACCCATGCAGCACTGCGCCATGGCCAACATGACCATTGCGCTCGATGACCGTGTCACCACCCGGAAAACCATGCATCACGCAGGTGTCCTGCAGATTGGCGCCCTCCTCCAGGACGATGCGCCCGAAGTCGCCCCGCAACGCAGCGAGAGGCCCGACATAACAGCCGGGGCCGACGATCACATCGCCGATCAGTACGGCACTGGGGTGGACATAGGCGGTGGAATGGACCACGGGGGTCAAGCCGTCGAGGCGATAGCAGGGCATGAGAGCGACTCAATGTGATTCATGACGTTAGATGATCATGTATCACTTCAAGTGAGTCAGTCAATTTCGAAATGGCTGTATCGCTTTGTGATTCGCCCTACGCAGCCACCGCAAACGAAGGCCAAATCCCTGCATGCAAAGGGTCTCCAGCAGCCCCACCGATCACCCTCGAATATTAAGATACACCAATTTAATTTTAATATTGATATTTCGTATCGCTTTGAGCCTATACTTGCGCCACCACTGCAACCGATTCCAAGAACTGGCCGGCCCTGACCGGCGCCAAACGTGCAGCCTGAGGTACCACCATGCCAAGCAACCTCGTTGTGCAGGCCCCGGCGGACGGTGTCCGCCTGATCACCCTGCACCGCCCGCAAGCCCTCAACGCCCTGAATACCGAGCTGCTGGCAGAACTCGCCAACGAACTCGACGCCGCTGCCCACGACGAACACACCCGCGCGGTGGTCATCACTGGCAATCGCAAGGCCTTTGCCGCCGGCGCCGATATCAACGAGATGGCCGAGCGCGATCTGGTCGGCATCCTCAACGATCCCCGAGTCGCCCACTGGCAACGCATCGCCGCCTTCCCCAAGCCCCTGATCGCCGCCGTCAACGGCTTCGCCCTGGGCGGTGGCTGCGAGCTGGTGATGTGCGCCGATATCGTGATCGCCGGGGCCGACGCTCGCTTCGGCCAACCAGAGATCAACCTCGGCATCATCCCCGGCGCGGGTGGCACCCAGCGCCTGCTTCGCGCGGTCGGCAAGCCCCTGGCCATGCAACTGGTGCTCACCGGCGAAACCCTCGATGCCCGCCACGCCTTGCAGGCCGGGTTGATCAGCGAAATGACCCAGCCCGAACTGACCGTCGAACGCGCCCTGCAGGTGGCCCGCAGCATCGCGCAAAAGGCGCCCCTGGCCGTGCGCCTGGCCAAAGAGGCCCTGCTCAAGGCCCAGGATACGGACCTCGCCAGCGGCCTGCGCTTCGAACGACATGCCTTCACCCTGCTGGCCGGCACTGCCGACCGCGACGAAGGCATCCGCGCCTTCCAGGAAAAACGCCCGGCCAACTTCATCGGCCGCTGAACCACTCGATTCCACCGACTGACGGAGCGCGCTTGCCATGAGCTTCCAGCACATCCTGTTTTCCATCGAGGACGGCGTCGCCCTCCTCTCGCTCAACCGCCCCGAGCAACTCAACAGTTTCAACACCGACATGCACCTCGAGGTGCGCGAGGCCCTCAAGCAGGTGCGCCAGAGCGCACAGGCACGGGTCCTGCTGCTGACCGGCGAAGGTCGTGGTTTCTGCGCCGGGCAGGACCTGTCCGATCGCAATGTCGCCCCCGGTGCCGAGCGCCCCGACCTGGGCCAGTCGATCGAGCAGTTCTACAACCCGCTGATCCGCAGCCTGCGCGACTTGCCGATGCCAGTGATCTGCGCGGTCAACGGCGTGGCCGCCGGCGCCGGCGCCAATATCCCCCTGGCCTGCGACCTGGTGCTGGCCGCCCGTTCGGCCAGCTTCATCCAGGCGTTCTGCCGCATCGGCCTGATTCCGGATTCCGGCGGCACCTGGCTGCTGCCGCGGCTGGTCGGCATGGCCCGCGCGAAAGCCCTGGCCATGCTGGGTGAGCGTCTGAGCGCCGAACAGGCCGAGCAATGGGGGCTGATTCACCGCGTGGTGGACGATGCCGAGCTGCGCGACGAAGCACTGCGCCTGGCGCGGCACCTGGCCGCTCAGCCCACCTATGGCCTGGCACTGATCAAGCGCAGCCTCAACGCAAGCTTCGACAACAGTTTCGACCAGCAACTGACGCTCGAGCGCGACCTGCAACGCCTGGCGGGGCGCAGCGACGACTACCGCGAAGGCGTCAGCGCCTTCATGGAAAAGCGTACGCCGACGTTCAAGGGGTGCTGAGATGAGCGCCTTGCACATTGACGCTCAGGTTGCGGTGATCGGTGCTGGCGCCATGGGTGCCGGCATTGCCCAGGTTGCAGCCCAGGCCGGGCATCCAGTCCGGCTTTATGACAATCGTCCGGGCGCTGCGGCGCAGGCCATCGACGGCATCGCCCGGCAATTGGCGCGCCAGGTGGAAAAAGGCAAGCTGAGCCCCTGTGAGCGCGAGCTGATCACGGCCCGCCTGCAACCTGCCGAGTCCCTCGAGGCCTTGGCCGATGCAGCGCTGGTGATCGAGGCGATCGTGGAAAACCTCGAGATCAAGCAGCAACTGCTGCACCAGCTCGAAGCCCTCTGCGCAGAAACCTGCATCCTCGCCAGCAACACCTCGTCTTTGTCGATTACCCGCCTGGCAGCGGGGCTTGCTCGTCCCGGGCAAGTGGTCGGCATGCACTTCTTCAATCCTGCCCCCTTGATGGCGTTGGTCGAAGTCGTGTCGGGGCTTGCGACCGAACCGGCCGTGGCCGATACGCTGTACGACACCGCCAAGGCCTGGGGCAAGCAGCCGGTGCATGCGCGCTCCACCCCTGGTTTCATCGTCAATCGCGTAGCCCGTCCGTTCTACGCCGAGAGCCTGCGCCTGCTGCAGGAAGGCGCAGCCGACTGCGCGACCCTCGATGCACTGTTGCGCGAGGCCGGCGGGTTCCGCATGGGCGCGTTCGAACTCACCGACCTGATCGGCCACGACGTCAACTACGCCGTCACCTGCTCGGTGTTCGACGCCTACTACGGGGATTTGCGCTTCCAACCCTCGCAGGTACAGAAGGAACTGGTGGCGGCCGGGCGCCTGGGACGCAAGAGCGGCCAGGGTTTCCATGACTACCGCGAGGGCGCCGAACGCCCGCAGCCTGCCGAATTGCGCAGCGCTGCCGAGGTCACGCGCTGCGTGGTCGAGGGCGACCTCGGCGTCATGCAGCCGCTGGTGCAACGCCTGAACGCCAGCGGCACCGAGCTTACCCAGCGCGCCGGCCAGGGCTTGCTGCGCATTGGCGACGCCACCCTGGCCCTGTCCGACGGTCGCCTGGCCAGCCAGCGCGCTCGCGACGACGGCCTGCAGAATCTGGTGCTGATCGACCTCGCCCTGGACTACAGCAGCGCTACCCGCATCGCCATCACCTGGGCCAGGAGCACCACGATCGAAGCCCGCGATCAGGTTGTCGCACTGCTCCAGCGCGCCGGATTCACCGTCAGCGCCCTGGCTGATCTGCCGGGGCTCGCCGTGCTGCGCACGGTGGCCATGCTCGCCAACGAAGCCGCCGATGCCGTGCTGCAAGGCGTCGCCTCGGCGGCCGACATCGACCTGGCCATGTGCGCCGGGGTCAATTATCCACTGGGGCCGCTGGCCTGGGCCGAACGCATGGGCCTTACCCACACGTTGCGCACCCTCGAACACCTGCAACAGGCCTACGGCGAAGAACGCTATCGCCCTTCCCTGCTGTTGCGCCGCACCCATGCCGAAGGAGGCCGCCTGCATGACTGACACACCTCGCACGCCCGAAGCGCTGGCCCGCGCCTGTGCCAACGCCATGTACGCCCGTGACCCTGCGACCCAAGGCATGGGCATCGAACTGCTCGAGGCCGGCCCCGGCAGCGCCACGGTGCGCATGACCGTGCGCGCCGACATGATCCAGGGCCACGGCACCTGCCACGGCGGCTTTCTCTTCGCCCTGGCCGATTCGGCATTCGCCTTTGCCTGCAACAGCCACGACGAGGCCACCGTGGCCCTGGGCTGCAGCATCGATTATGTGGCCCCGGCGCTGCTCGGCGACCAGTTGACCGCCACCGCCCACGAAGTGGTGCGCAAGAGCCGCACCGGCCTCTACGACGTGCGCCTGGAAAACCAGCGTGGCGAGCTGGTGGCGCTGTTCCATGGCAAGTCCTACAAGTTGCGCGGCAGCGTGCTGACGCAGGAGACGCAAGATGACTGAACCGACCCTCAACGACGCCCTGATCATCGACGCCGTACGCACGCCCATCGGCCGCTACGGCGGCGCCCTGAGCAGCGTGCGTGCCGACGACCTGGCGGCGATCCCGATCAAGGCATTGATCGCCCGCCATCCAGAGCTGGACTGGCACGCCATCGACGATGTGATCCTCGGCTGCGCCAACCAGGCCGGCGAAGACAACCGCAACGTTGCACACATGGCGACGCTGCTGGCCGGGCTGCCTGTCGAGGTGCCGGGCACCACCCTCAACCGCCTGTGCGGCTCGGGCCTGGACGCCATCGGCAACGCCGCCCGCGCCCTGCGCTGTGGCGAGGCCGGGCTGATGCTGGCCGGCGGCGTCGAATCCATGTCCCGCGCCCCCTTCGTCATGGGCAAGGCCGAACAGGCCTTCGGCCGCAGTGGGCAACTGTTCGACACCACCATCGGCTGGCGCTTCGTCAACACCCTGATGAAAGCGCAATACGGCATCGATTCGATGCCCGAGACCGCCGAGAACGTTGCCGAGCAGTTCGGCATCTCGCGCGCCGACCAGGACGCCTTTGCCCTGCGCAGCCAGCACAAGGCTGCCGCCGCCCAGGCCAATGGCCGCCTGGCGCGCGAAATCGTCCCGGTCGAGATCGCCCAGCGCAAGGGCCCGGCCAAGGTGGTCGAACAGGATGAGCACCCGCGCGGCGACACCACCCTGGAGCAGTTGGCGCGCCTTGGTACGCCGTTTCGCGAAGGTGGCAGCGTCACCGCCGGCAACGCGTCGGGGGTCAACGACGGTGCTTGCGCACTGCTGCTGGCCAGCAGCAGCGCAGCCAGCCGCCACGGCCTGAAGGCGCGCGGGCGGATCGTCGGCATGGCCGCAGCCGGAGTCGAGCCGCGCATCATGGGCATCGGCCCGGTGCCAGCGACGCGCAAAGTGCTGGAACTGACCGGCCTTGCCCTGGCCGACATGGACGTGATCGAGCTCAACGAAGCCTTCGCCGCCCAAGGGCTGGCAGTGCTGCGCGAGCTGGGCGTTGCCGACGACGATCCACGGGTCAACCCCAACGGTGGCGCCATCGCCCTGGGTCATCCGCTGGGCATGAGTGGCGCACGGCTGGTCACCACTGCCCTGCACGAACTGGAGCTGACCGGCGGGCGCTACGCCCTGTGCACCATGTGCATCGGCGTCGGCCAGGGCATCGCCATGGTGATCGAGCGCCTTTGAGGCACCTCGACCAACGGACCGCGACCCACGCTGCAACGGGCAGTATGCTGCCCACCATGACACTCACGGCCCCTCGACGGGCCGGCGTACAAGAACAACTCGAGTGAAGCCATGAACATGTACCACGATGCCGAACGCGCCCTGCTTGACCCCATGGAAACCGCCAGTGTCGACGCCCTGCGCCAGCACCAGCTCGAACGCCTGCGCTGGAGCCTGCGTCACGCCTACGACAAGGTGCCGCTGTACCGCCAGCGTTTCGACGCCTGCGGCGCCCACCCGGACGACCTGAAGTCGCTCGAAGACCTGTCGCGCTTCCCCTTCACCGGCAAGAGCGACCTGCGTGACAACTACCCTTACGGCATGTTCGCCGTCCCCCAGGAGGAAGTGGTACGCCTGCACGCCTCCAGCGGCACCACGGGCAAGCCCACGGTGGTCGGGTACACCCAGAACGACATCGACACCTGGGCCAACGTGGTCGCCCGTTCGATCCGCGCCGCAGGCGGACGCAAGGGCGACAAGGTGCATGTCTCCTATGGCTACGGCCTGTTCACCGGTGGCCTGGGCGCTCACTACGGCGCCGAGCGCCTGGGCTGCACGGTGATCCCCATGTCCGGCGGCCAGACCGAGAAGCAGGTGCAGCTGATCCGCGACTTCCAGCCCGACATCATCATGGTCACGCCTTCATACATGCTCAACCTCGCCGACGAGATCGAACGCCAGGGCATCGACCCCAACGACCTCAAGCTGCGCCTGGGCATCTTCGGTGCCGAACCCTGGACCGACGAGCTGCGCCGCTCCATCGAGCAACGCCTGGGTATCAACGCCCTGGATATCTATGGCCTGTCGGAAATCATGGGGCCGGGCGTGGCCATGGAGTGCATCGAGACCAAGGACGGCCCGACCATCTGGGAAGACCATTTCTATCCCGAGATCATCGACCCGGTGTCTGGCGAGGTCCTGCCGGATGGGCAACTGGGCGAGCTGGTGTTCACGTCACTGAGCAAGGAGGCGCTACCGATGGTGCGCTACCGCACCCGCGACCTGACCCGCCTGCTGCCCGGCACGGCACGGCCGATGCGGCGGATCGGCAAGATCACCGGGCGCAGCGACGACATGCTGATCATCCGCGGGGTCAATGTGTTCCCCACGCAGATCGAAGAGCAGGTGCTAAAAATAAAACAGCTTTCCGAGCTTTACGAGATTCATCTGTATCGCAATGGCAATCTTGATAGTGTGGAAGTGCACGTGGAGTTGCGTGCCGACAGCCAGTACCTGGACGACGCTACGCGCAAGGCGCTTGTGGGTGAGCTGAGCAAGCAGATCAAGACCTACATCGGCATCAGCACGCAGATTCGCCTGCAGCCCTGCGGGACGTTGAAGCGCTCCGAGGGCAAGGCTTGCCACGTCTACGACAAACGGTTGGCCAACTGACTTTCGATTCGGCTGCCTTTTTCTGCCCCGGCCTCGTCCGGGGCTTTTTTTTGCGCCGTATTTGCCGGCCCTATCGCGGGACGAGCCCGCTCCCACTGACTCCAGGATCAGCGAGCCGCCTGTGGGCGGGCTCGTCCCGCGATAGGGCCGCAACGTGATACACAATTTCATTCGATACATTATTTTATGTTTGATGTTAGATCGCGTATCGCTTATAAAGAACCCCATGCCCCAACCACCCCTGAGGCGGGAGCCCGAACATGTACGCACAGCTAGTCGAAACCGGCGTCAAACGTGTCAAGTCACTGGAAGAGATGTCGCCCGAAGAGCGCCACTTCCAGGAGAAGATCGACGCCGAGATCAAGATCGAACCGAAAAACTGGATGCCCGAGGCCTATCGCCAGACCCTGATTCGCCAGATCTCCCAGCACGCCCATTCGGAAATCGTCGGCATGCTCCCCGAGGGCAATTGGGTCACCCGCGCCCCGAGCCTCAAGCGCAAGCTGCAGTTGATGGCCAAGATCCAGGACGAAGCCGGCCACGGCCTGTACCTGTATAGCGCCATGGAGACCCTGGGCGCCGACCGCGACGAAGAGATCGCCAAGCTGCACAGCGGCAAGGCCAAGTACTCGAGCATCTTCAACTACCCGACCCTGAGCTGGGCCGACATGGGCGCGGTGGGCTGGCTGGTCGACGGAGCGGCGATCGTCAACCAGGTGGTACTGCAACGTACCTCCTACGGCCCCTACTCGCGCGCGATGATCCGTATCTGCAAGGAAGAGAGCTTCCATCAGCGCCAAGGCTACGAACTGCTGCTGACCATGATGCGCCACGGCACCCAGGCGCAGAAGGACATGGTTCAGGACGCGATCAATCGCCTGTGGTGGCCCTCGCTGATGATGTTCGGCCCCAGCGACGAACACTCCCCCAACAGCGCGCAGTCGATGGCCTGGAAGATCAAGCGCCAGACCAACGACGAACTGCGCCAGCGCTTCATCGACCAGACCGTACCGCAGCTCGAACTGCTCGGCTGCACCGCCCCTGATCCGGAACTGAAGTGGAACGCCGAACGCGGCCACTACGACTTCGGTGAAATCCAGTGGGACGAATTCTACGAAGTGATCAAGGGCAACGGCCCCTGCAACCAGGAGCGGGTCGCCACCCGTCGCCAGGCCATCGAAGACGGTGCCTGGGTACGTGAGGCCGCCGTGGCCTATGCGCGCAAGCAACAGAACAAGAACGCCGCCTGAAGCGGCGACCGATGCGGAGATCGAACATGTCTGTCTGGACCCTCTACGAAGTATTCGTGCGCAGCAAGCACGGCCTGAACCACAAGCACGTGGGCAGTGTGCATGCCGCCGACGCGGCCATGGCCATCGAGAACGCCCGTGAGCTGTACACCCGGCGCAGCGAAGGCGTGAGCCTGTGGGTGGTGCCTTCGGCGCTGATCACCGCCTCTTCGCCTGACGAAAAAGACCCGCTGTTCGCCCCTTCGGACGACAAGGTCTATCGCCATGCCAGCTTCTACGAGCTGCCTGACGAAGTCGGACACATGTGAGGCCCGCCATGCACAACGACGATCTGATCCCCTACCTGCTGCTGCTCGGTGACAGCGCCCTGATCCAGGGCCAGCGCCTGTGCGAATGGTGTGGCCACGCCCCGGCACTGGAAGAAGAGCTGGCGCTGATGAATGTCGGCCTCGACCTGGTCGGCCAGGCGCGCAACTGGCTGGAGTACGCCGCCGAACTGCTCGACGACGGCCGCGATGCCGACGCCCTGGCGTTTCGCCGTGACGAGCGCGCCTTCCACAACCTGCTGCTGGTCGAGCAACCGAACGGCGATTTTGCCGTGACCATGACCAAGCAGTTCCTCTACGACGCCTGGCACCTGGCGATGCTCGAGGGCCTGTGCGCCTCCAGCGATCCGCGCATCGCCGGGATCGCGGCCAAAGCGCTCAAGGAGGTCACCTATCACCTGCGCCGCTCCGCTGAGTGGGTGCAGCGCCTGGGGGGTGGCACTGACGAAAGCCGTCGCCGCATGCTCGCGGCGATCCCGTCACTGTGGCGCTTCACCGTGGAGCTGAGCCAGGGCAGTGAAAGCGAGACGCGCCTGGCCGCCGCGGGTATTGCCGCCGACCCGGCGCAGGTGGGTCAAGCCTGGCTTGCCCAGGTCAGCGCCGTGTTCGCCTCGGTCGAGCTGCCGCAGCCCACGCCTGCCAGCCATTTCTACCTGAGCGGTCGCAAGGGACTGCACACCGAACACCTGGGCCTGCTGCTGGCCGAGATGCAGTTCCTGCCACGAGCCTACCCCGATGCGACCTGGTGAGCTGATCGCCGGCGACCGTGGCGCCCGCAGCCTGCGCGAGGGCGACCTGGCGCGGGCCTGGGCGGTGCTGGAGCAGGTCATGGACCCGGAGGTGCCGGTGGTCAGCGTGGTCGATCTGGGGATCGTGCGCGACCTCGACTGGCGCGCCGGCCACCTGCACCTGGTGGTGACCCCCACCTACTCCGGCTGCCCGGCCACCGAGGTGATCGAGGGCGATATCCGCCAGGCCCTGGAACAGGCCGGTTTTGCCCAGCCTGCGCTGGAACGCCGTCTGACCCCGGCCTGGAGCACCGATTGGATCAGCGACCAGGGCCGCGAGCGCCTGCGGGTCTATGGCATCGCGCCGCCCCAGGGCAGCGCCAGCAAGCGCAGCCTGCTCGGCGAAGCCCCCCAGGTGTGCTGTCCGCAATGCGGCAGCACCCATACCGAACTGCTCAGCCAGTTCGGCTCCACGGCCTGCAAGGCGCTTTATCGCTGCCGCGAGTGCCTGGAGCCGTTCGACTATTTCAAATGCATTTGAGCCGTGGAGACGACCATGAGCCAGTTTCACAGCCTGACCATCAAGCAAGTGCGCCACGAGACACGCGACGCCGTGTCGATCGCCTTCGACGTCCCCGCCCATCTGCAGGACGCGTTCCGCTTCACCCAGGGCCAGTACCTGGTGATGCGTACCTTTCTCGACGATGAGGAGGTGCGCCGTTCCTACTCAATCTGCAGTGCCGTGCAGGAGGGTGAGCTGCGCGTGGCGGTCAAGCGCGTGCCGGGCGGGCGCTTCTCGGCATTCGCCAACGACGTGCTCGCGGCCGGCCAGCAACTGGAAGTGATGCCGCCCAGCGGCAGCTTCTTCGTGCCGCTGCAGGCCGAGCGCCACGGCCATTACCTGGGGGTGGCCGCAGGCAGCGGCATCACCCCGATCCTGTCGATCATCGCCACCACCCTGGCCTGCGAGCCCAACAGCCGCTTCACCCTGCTGTACGGCAACCGCGCCAGCAACAGCGCACTGTTTCGCGATCGTCTGGAAGACCTGAAGAACCGCTATCTGGACCGCCTGAACCTGATTTTCGTGTTTAGCCGCGAACAGCAGGATGTCGACCTGTACAACGGCCGTATCGACGCCGACAAGTGCGGCCAGCTGTTCTCTCGCTGGCTCGACGTGCAGGCCCTCGATGCCGCCTTTATCTGCGGGCCGCAGGCGATGACCGAAACCGTGCGTGCCAGCCTCGAAGACAACGGCATGCCACGCGAACGCATCCATTTCGAGCTGTTCGCCGCCGCCGGCAGCGAAACCCGGCGCGAAGCCCGCGAGGCGGCGCGCCAGCTGGACTCGGCGCTGAGCCATATCACCGTGATCAGCGATGGCCGTGCACTGGCCTTCGACCTGCCGCGCAACAGCCAGAACATCCTCGATGCCGGCAATGCCATCGGTGCCGAACTGCCCTATTCGTGCAAGGCCGGGGTGTGCTCGACCTGCAAGTGCCGGGTCATCGAGGGCGAGGTGGAAATGGACAGCAACCATGCGCTGGAGGACTACGAGGTGGCGGCGGGGTATGTGCTGTCGTGCCAGACGTATCCGCTGAGCGATCGCGTGGTGCTGGATTTCGATCAGCTTTGAGACCGCGTCGCCTTCATCGCGGGACGAGCCCGCTCCCACAGGGATTGGGCTGGACGTTAAAGGGACAAGCCCGCCCCCACAGGGATTGGGCTGGACTTTAAAGGGACAAGCCCGCCCCCACAGGGATTGGGTTGGACTTTAAAGGGACAAGCCTGCTCCCGCAGGGATTGGGCTGGACTTCAAATTTTGAGCAAGACCGTTGCTCCCACAAGACCCATGGTCACTGCTGTACCTGTGGGAGCGGGCTCGTCCCGCGATGAGGCCGCCAGCAACCCTGCAACACCCTGCGTGACCTGAAAAAACAATTACAAGACAGAGGACCGCTTCCCATGACACCCGAGCACATCGATTCCATCAGCAAGCACCCCGACTTCCAGCAACTGATCCGCCGCAAGCGCCGCCTCAACGGCAGCCTCACCCTCACCATGCTCGCCGCCTACTACGGCTTCGTGCTGCTGGTGGCCTTCGCTCCCGGCCTGCTCGGCCAGTCGCTCAGTGGCGGCGTCACCAGCGTCGGCATGCTGGTGGGGGTGCTGATGGTGCTGTTGTCGTTCGCCCTGACCGGCATCTACATGCACCGTGCCAACCGCGTCATCGACCCGCTCAACGACAAGGTTCGCCAGGAGTGCGCGCAATGAACTGGACTGCCATCTCGATGTTCATGGTGTTCGTCTGCTTCACCCTGCTGGTGACCCGCTGGGCCGCGGCGCGCACGCGCTCGACCAGTGATTTCTACACGGCAGGCGGCGGTCTGACCGGGATGCAGAACGGCCTGGCGATCGCGGGCGACATGATCAGCGCCGCGTCCTTCCTCGGCATCTCGGCGATGATGTTCATCAACGGCTACGACGGCCTGCTCTACGCCCTGGGCGTACTCGCCGGCTGGCCGATCATCCTGTTCCTGATCGCCGAGCGCCTGCGCAACCTGGGCAAGTACACCTTCGCCGACGTCGTCTCCTATCGTCTGGCCCAGGCCCCGGTGCGCCTGAGCGCAGCGTTCGGCACACTGACCGTCGCGCTGTTGTACCTGGTGGCGCAGATGGTCGGTGCCGGCAAGCTGATCGAGTTGCTGTTCGGTATCAGCTACCTCTACGCCGTCACCCTGGTAGGCGTACTGATGGTGCTGTACGTGACCTTCGGCGGCATGCTCGCCACCACCTGGGTGCAGATCATCAAGGCGGTGATGCTGCTGTCGGGCACCACCTTCATGGCGTTCATGGTGCTCAAGCATTTCGGTTTCAGCACCGAGGCAATGTTCGCCAGCGCCGTGGCGGTGCATGCCAAGGGCCAGGCGATCATGGCCCCCGGGGCACTGCTGTCCAACCCCATCGACGCCATCTCGCTGGGCCTGGGCATGATGTTCGGCACCGCCGGGCTGCCACACATCCTCATGCGCTTCTTCACCGTCAGCGACGCCAAGGAAGCACGCAAGAGCGTGTTCTACGCCACAGGTTTCATCGGCTACTTCTACCTGCTGCTGATCGTCATCGGTTTCGGCGCCATCGTCATGGTGGGGACCGAGCCGGCCTACCGAGACGCCAGCGGCGCGATCATCGGCGGCGGCAACATGGTCGCCGTGCACCTGGCCCAGGCCGTGGGTGGCAACCTGTTCCTGGGCTTCATCTCGGCGGTGGCCTTCGCCACGATTCTGGCCGTGGTCGCAGGCCTGGCGCTGTCCGGTGCCTCGGCGATCTCCCACGACCTCTATGCCTGCGTCGTGCGCAAGGGCCAGGCCAGCGAGCAGGAAGAAATGCGCATGTCGCGCATCGCCACTCTGCTGATCGGCCTGCTCGCGGTGCTGCTGGGGTTGCTGTTCGAATCGCAGAACATTGCCTTCCTCTCTGGCCTGGTGCTGGCGATCGCTGCCTCGGTCAACTTCCCGGTGCTGCTGCTCTCGATGTTCTGGAAGGGCCTGACCACCCGTGGCGCAGTAGCCGGCAGCATGGCCGGGCTGGTCTCGGCCATCGTGCTGGTGGTGCTGGGCCCGGCGGTGTGGGTCAACGTGCTGCACAACGAGCGCGCGCTGTTCCCCTACAGCAACCCGGCGCTGTTCTCCATGAGCCTGGCCTTCCTCGGTGCCTGGGCCTTCTCGGTCACCGACAGCTCGCAACGAGCCAGCGAAGAACGTGGCCGCTACCTGGGCCAGTTCATTCGCTCCATGACCGGGATCGGCGCCGCGGGCGCCAGCAAGCACTGAACCCTTGAACCTCGAATGTCGGATATAACAACAATGAACCACACTCGTCTCAAGTCGGCCGCCTGGCTGGCCACCCTCGCCCTGCCCTTGCCCGCCATGGCGGATTTCATCGCTGACAGCCACGCCCGCGTCGAGCTGCGCAACCACTACATCAACCGCGACTTCCGCCAGTCCAATGCGCCGCAAGCCAAGGCCGAAGAATGGGCCCAGGGTTTCACCGCACGCTTCGAATCGGGCTTCAGCGAGGGCCCGGTAGGGCTGGGCGTGGATGCCATGGGGCAACTGGGGATCAAGCTCGACTCCAGCCGCGACCGGCGCAACACTGGCCTGCTGCCCTTCGGCCCGCACAGCCTGGAGCCGGTGGACGATTACAGCGAGCTGGGGCTGACCGGCAAACTGCGGGTATCGAAGAGCACCCTGCGCCTGGGCACCCTGCAGCCGATTCTGCCCGTGGTGGTGTACAACGACACCCGCCTGCTGTCATCGACCTTCCAGGGCGGCCTGCTGACCAGCCAGGAGCTCGAGGGGCTGACCGTCAACGCCGGACGCCTGACCAAGGCCAACCTGCGCGACTCCTCCGGGCGCGACGACATTGGCTACGGCGCGGCCAGCAGCGACCACTTCGACTTCGGTGGCGGCAGCTACGCGATCACCCCGCAGACCAGCGTCAGCTACTACTACGCCAAGCTCGACGAGATCTACCGCCAGCAGTACCTGGGCCTGCTGCACACGCAGCCACTGGGCGAGGGTTTGAGCCTGCGCAGCGACCTGCGCTACTTCGACAGCCGCGGCGACGGCGCCGAACGCGCCGGGCGCATCGACAACCGCAACTTCAACGCCATGTTCACCCTGGGCGTGAAGGCCCACAAGTTCACCGCCACCTGGCAGCAGATGTCCGGCGACAGCGCGTTTCCGTTTCTCAACGGCGGCGACCCCTACACCGTCAACCTGGTCACCTACAACACCTTCACCCGCGCAGGTCTGGATTCCTGGCAGGTGCGCTACGACTACGACTTCGTCGCGATGGGCATTCCGGGCCTGAGCTTCATGACCCGCTATACCGACGGTCGCCACGCCGAAACCGCGACCCTCAGCAATGGCCGCGAACGCGAGCGCGACACCGACATCACCTACGTCATCCAGAGCGGCCCGTTCAAGGACGTCAGCCTGCGCTGGCGCAACGTCACCTTCCGTTCCGGCAATGGCCTGACCAACGCCGTGGACGAAAACCGCCTGATCATCGGCTACACCCTGGCGCTGTGGTAACCGCGCCCTTCAAAGGAGAACAGCATGTCTGACGCCCACACCCTGCAGAGTTTCATCGCCGGCCGCTGGATCGGCCAGCACGGCGCCCAGGCCCTGCGCAGCGCCCTCGACGGGCAAGTACTTGCCTACAGCCACGAAGAACGCCCGGACTTCGCCGAAGCGCTGGATTTCGGCCGCCGCCAGGGCCTCGCCGGGCTCATGGCCCTGGATTTTCAACAGCGCGCCGCACGCCTGAAGGCCCTGGCGCTGTACCTGGCCGAGCGCAAGGAACAGCTCTACGCCCTCTCCCACCACAGCGGCGCGACCCGTGCCGACAGTTGGATCGACATCGAAGGCGGCAATGCCACGCTGTTTTCCTACTCCGGCATCGGCACCCGCGAGTTGCCCTCGGGCAACCTGCTGCACGAAGGCCCGGCCATCCCGCTGGGCAAGCAAGGGCGTTTCGCCGGCAGCCATATCCTGGTGCCACGGGCAGGCGTGGCGGTGCACATCAACGCCTTCAACTTCCCGATCTGGGGCATGCTGGAGAAGTTCGCGCCGACCTTCCTCGCCGGCATGCCGTGCATCGTCAAGCCCGCGACGTCCACCAGCTACCTGACCGAAGCCGTGGTGCGCCTGATCGACGAATCCGGCCTGCTGCCACCCGGCAGCCTGCAACTGGTGATCGGCAGCACCGGCGACTTGCTCGAACGCCTGCAGGGCCAGGACCTGGTGACCTTCACCGGCTCCGCCGACACCGCCGCCAAGCTGCGCATGACGCCGAACCTGGTGCGCAACTCGGTGCCCTTCACGGCTGAAGCCGACTCGCTGAACTGCGCCATCCTCGGGCCGGATGTAACCCCGGACGACGAGGAGTTCGACCTGTACATCAAAGAGGTGGTGCGCGAGATGACCACCAAGGCAGGCCAGAAGTGCACGGCCATTCGCCGCGCCATCGTGCCGGCCAGGCACCTGGATGCCGTCGCCACCCGCCTGCGCGAACGCCTGGCCAAGGTGGTGGTGGGCGATCCGGCGGTCGAAGGCGTACGCATGGGCGCGCTGGCCTCCCACGACCAGCAGCGTGATGTCGGCGAGCGCGTGCGCAGCCTGCTGCAAAGCTGCGACCAACTGTTCGGCGCCAGCGACGGTTTTTCGCCGGTAGGCGAAGGCGTGGCCGAAGGTGCGTTCTTCGCCCCGACCCTGCTGCACGCACGCGACCCGCACGCCGAGGGCGGCGCCCACGATATCGAGGCGTTCGGCCCGGTCAGCACCCTGATGGCCTACGACGACCTGGACGAAGCCCTGGCCCTGGCCGCACGAGGCAAGGGCAGCCTGGTGGCGACCCTGGTGACCCGCGACCGCGCCATCGCCGCCAAGGCCATTCCCGCGGCCGCCGCCTGGCACGGCCGTCTGCTGGTGCTCGACCGCGAGGCTGCGCCGGAGTCCACCGGGCACGGCTCGCCGCTGCCACAGCTCAAGCACGGCGGCCCCGGGCGTGCCGGGGGCGGCGAAGAGCTCGGCGGCCTGCGGGCGGTCAAGCACTACCTGCAGCGCGCCGCGATCCAGGGTTCGCCGAGCATGCTGGCGGCGGTCACTGGCGAGCACGTGCGTGGCGCTGAAGTGATCGAGACCGAGGTGCACCCGTTCCGTCGCTACTTCGATGATCTGCGCATCGGCGAGTCGCTGCTGACCCACCGACGTACCGTCACCGAGGCGGACCTGGTGAACTTCGGCTGCCTGTCGGGCGACCACTTCTACATGCATTTCGACGAGATCGCCGCCAAGCAGTCGCAGTTCGGCAAGCGCATCGCCCATGGCTACTTCGTGCTGTCAGCGGCGGCCGGACTATTCGTGTCGCCGGGTGAAGGGCCGGTACTGGCCAACTACGGGCTGGACACCCTGCGCTTTATCAACCCGGTGGGGATCGGTGACACGATCCAGGCGCGCCTGACCTGCAAGCGCAAGATCGACCAGGGCAAGACCAGCCCGTTGGGGCAGCCGCAAGGGGTGGTGGCCTGGGATGTGGAGGTGACCAACCAGCTCGGTGAACTGGTGGCCAGTTACGACATCCTGACGCTGGTGCTCAAGCGCGGCTGAGCATTGAAGGCTTGAAGGTGTCGGCCCTGTCGCGGGAGCGGGCGTGCCCCGCAACAGGGCTGGTTGACTCCCCATCCCATAAATGCTCAGATGCGCCCCTTGTTTCAGGTGTCCCCTGCCGCCGAGCCGGGGATTAAACGGGAAGCCGGTGCCTCGCCCCTGCGAGCAGTCCGGCGCTGCCCCCGCAACGGTAAGCGAGCGATGCATTCGATACACCACTGTGCCAACGGCATGGGAAGGTGAATGCCTCATGCCCCTCGCAAGCCCGGAGACCGGCCTGTCACAGCAGTTGGCAACTCCCGCGGTGGGCGGGCGCAGGCCGGTTCTCGCGGCGGCCGCGCGCCCGCGACAGCTGCGCGCACCTCCACCGTTCGGGTATCACTCACCCTGCGACGGTTGGTTCATCCATGTCATGCCCTACCCTGCACATCCAAGGCCTGCACTGGTCGCCGCACAGCGGTGGACAGCCGCTGCTGGAGGGTATCGACCTGCAGATCGGCGCCGGTGAATTCGTCGGGCTGATCGGCCCCAACGGCAGTGGCAAGACCAGCCTGCTGCGCTGCGCCTACCGCTTCAATCGCCCCAGCGTCGGTCAGGTGCACCTCGATGGCGAGGATATCTGGCAGCGCAACCCACGCTGGGTCGCCCAGCGCATCGCGGTGATGCTGCAGGAGTTCCCCGAAGACTTCGGCCTGAACGTGCGTGACGTCGTTGCCATGGGCCGCACCCCGCATCTGGGCTGGTTCGAGGGCGACGGCGAGCCGAGCCTGATCGACGACACCCTCGCCAGGCTCGACCTGCTGCCGCGCGCCCTCGACGCCTTCGTCTGCCTGTCGGGCGGCGAAAAGCAGCGCGTGCTGCTGGCGCGGGCACTGGTCCAGCAACCTCGGCTGCTGATCCTCGACGAGCCGACCAACCACCTCGACCCACGCTTCCAGCTGGCCCTGTTGCAGCAACTGCGCAGCACCGGCCTGAGCCTGCTGGCCAGCTTCCACGATCTGAACCTGGCCGCCGCCTTCTGCGATCGGCTGTACGTGATCGATGCCGGGCGCATCGTCGCCCACGGCACGCCAGAACACGTGCTCACCGAGCAGTGCCTGGCCGAGGTGTTCGGCGTACAGGCCCTGGTCGATCGCCACCCGCTGGCCTCCCATCCACGCATTACCTGGATCAGCCCTGCATGAAATCGCTGCTCACCAGCCTGGCCCTGCTGGCCGCCCTGCCCCTGGCCGCCGAGGCCGACAACTATCCACTGACCGTGCGCAGTTGCGAGCGCGACGTCACCTTCACCCATGCGCCGCAGCATGCCGTCAGCCATGACATCAATCTCACCGGCATGCTCCTGGCCCTCGGGCTGCGCGACCACATGGCCGGCTACAGCGGCATCAGCGGCTGGAAAACCCTCGACCCAAGCCTGCGCGAAGCACTTGACGGGCTGCCAGAGCTGGCGCCGCGCTACGTGTCGGTGGAAAACCTGCTCGATGCCAACGCCGACTTCTTCCTCGCCGGCTGGAGCTACGGCATGCGCATCGGCGGGCCGGTCACCCCACAGACCCTCGCGCCCTTCGACATCCCGGTGTATGAACTGAGCGAGTCGTGCTCCTGGATCATGCCCCAGCGCCAGGCCAGCCTCGAAGACCTCTACCGCGACCTGGACAACCTTGGCCGGATCTTCGATGTGCGCGAGCGCGCCACTGCGCTGGTTGGCCAGTTGCGCCAACGCGTCGAGCGCGTTGCGGCGCAGATGGCCGAGATCAAGCAACGGCCGCGCGTATTCCTTTATGACAGTGGTGAAGACCGCCCCACCACTTCCGGGCGCCTGGGGATGCCGCAGGCGCTGATCACCACGGCGGGAGGCGATAACGTCATGAGCGATGTGGCCGCCAGCTGGACCCAGGTGAACTGGGAGAGCGTGGTGGAACGCGATCCGCAGGTGATCGTGATCGTCGACTACGGGCCCACCAGTTGGCAGCACAAACGCGACTTCCTCCTGCACCACCCGGCGCTGGGCAGTGTCGAGGCGATCCGCAAGCAGCGCTTCGTGGTGCTGTCGTACCTGGAGGTGACACCGTCGGTGGAGAACGCCCAGGCCATCGAGACCCTGGCCACGGCCCTGCATCCGCAGCGCTTCGCCGAGGCCCGCCGCTGATGCCGATTCGCAGCCCTGCGGGCTATCGCCTGCTGATCGTTTCGCTGCTGCTGGCCTTGCTGCTGTCGTGCCTGCTGTCGCTGGGGTTCGGCTCGGCGCAGGTCGCATTGGGCAAAGTGGTCGGCATTGTCCTGCAGCAGGTGGGGCTGGGGGAAAACGGCGACTGGAGCCGCGGCCAGGCGCAGATCGTCTGGCAGATCCGCGCACCGCGCGTGTTGCTGGGGACGCTGGTCGGCGCAGGGTTGGCAATGGTCGGCGGCGCCCTGCAGGCGGTGACCCGCAATCCCCTGGCCGATCCGCACCTGCTGGGTGTCAGCTCCGGGGCGGTGTTCGGCGCAGTGCTGGTGGTGCTGTTTCTCGGCCCGTTCGCCGGGGCCTTCAGCCTGCCCTTGGCAGCGTTCATCGGCGCGTTGGGCAGTATGTTGCTGGTGCTCGGCGTGGCCAGCCGCGGTGGGCGCCTGGAGAGCGATCGCCTGCTGCTGGCCGGGGTAGCGGTGTCGTTCGTGGTAATGGCCGCCGCCAACCTGCTGCTCTACACCGGCGACCCGCATGCCGCCGCTTCGGTGATGTTCTGGATGCTCGGCGGGCTGGGCCTGGCGCAGTGGTCGCTGTTGTGGCTGCCGGCCGTTTGCGTGCTGGCGGGCTTCGTACTGTTGATGAGCCTGGCGCGGGCGCTGAACGCGCTGATGAGTGGCGAGCAGACCGCTGTGAGCCTGGGCTTCGACACCCGGCGCGTGCGGGCCAAGGTGTTCGTCGGTACGGCGTTGCTGACCGGTGTGCTGGTGTCGCTGTCGGGCGCCATCGGTTTCGTCGGCCTGATGCTGCCCCACGTGGCTCGTCGCCTGGTGGGCGCCGAGCATCGCCGCCTGCTGCCGGCCTGCGCCTTGCTCGGGGCGCTGTTCATGATCTGGGTCGATGTAGGCGCACGCACCCTGATCGCCCCGCAGGATCTGCCAATCGGCATCGCTACGGCGGCCATCGGCGGCCTGTTCTTCATCCTCTTGCTGAGGCGCAAGGCCTGACATGCACGGACGTGGATCGACGGGTGGATGAGCAACTGCTCGAACATCGGGTGGCACGGCAGGTGCTGATCGCCCGCCAGTGATGCACCGTCGGCCCGATACCGACGGTGCACAGGCAGCGCTTAGAAGCCCGCGCTGTAGAACAGCGCGTACGACTCGATGCCGTCGTTCGGCTGCTTGATGCCGGCGTTGGAATAATGCGTGGCGCGGATGCCGATCTTCTGTTGACCCGGCAGCTTCAGGCCGAAACCGATGCGGTCTTCGAAGTTGACCGACGAGCCCAGCTTCTGATCGCCGACGTCGGTCTTGGAGAAGGCGGCCAGGCCGATACCGGCCTCGATGAACGGGACGTAGCCCGAATCGCCGAACTCATAGACAAACACCGGGCTGAACGACAGGGAGTGGGCGCCGCTGTAGTCACCGCCCTCCCAGTAGGTGTAGGCGCCATCCCAGTAACCGGTCAGGTGACCGGTGCTGCTCTGCAGCCACTTCTTGTCCCAGTCGAACGACAGGCCGATGCGATAGGTCATGTCGCCCTGACTGGTGGCGCCCACGGCGCCAGAGATTTGCGCGGCCTGGGCCAGGTTGGTACCGGCAAGGGCCAGCACGGCGGCGGCCAACGAGGTGGCAAGACGGGTTTTCATCAATGACTACTCCAGAAGGTCTTCACGGGCAGGTGCCCTGGTGGGTCGTGCCTGCAGCAAGTGGAGGCTTGGCCTCTCGTTCTTCGCTTGCGCCCCAGGCCATCCCACCTGGGGTCACAAGTAGTAATACTTTTCTGATTATCGTCAGCCGCGATAAAAGATGAAAGTCATTTGCCACTATCGAATAGGAAAAAAGTTAGCAAGGTATCGGTTTTTCGCCTTGAACCCTTCAGCCGGCCTGCTCCTCCAGCAGGCGGATGAACATGCTCAGGCTGCGTGACACCGTACCGCGACGCCACACCAGCCAGGTCTTGAGGTAACGAAAATCCTCGGACAACGGCCAGGCGCTGACCGTACTGGCGCCGGGCATGCTGTCGAGCATGCTGCGCGGCATCAGGGCCAGGCCTGCACCGGCGCTGACACAGGCGAGCATGCCGTGGTACGACTCCATCTCGTGGATCTTGCCCGGGACGGCCTTGTCCTTGACGAACCAGCTCTCGAAGTGATGCCGGTACGAGCAGTTGGCGCGAAAGGCATAGATGCTTTCGCCGTTGACGTCCTGGGCGCGGCTGACCGGAGCGTGGTTCAAGGGGGCGATGACCATCATCTCCTCCTCGAACACCGGCATGCCTTCGAGTGTCGGGTGCAGCACCGGGCCATCGACGAAGGCTGCCACCAGCCGCCCCGACAGCACCCCTTCGAGCATGGTCCCCGAAGGGCCGGTGGAAAGATCCAGGTCGACCTTCGGATAACGCTGGTTATAGGCTGCCAGCACTGCCGGAATGCGTACCGCCGCAGTACTCTCCAGCGAGCCGAGGGCAAAGGTGCCTTGCGGGTCTTCTCCGGCCACGGTCGAGCGTGCCTCCTGCACCAGCTCAAGGATGCGCCGGGTGTATTCAAGGAAGTTCCAGCCCGCAGGAGACAGGCGCAGGCGGCTCTTTTCGCGGATGAACAGCTCCACCCCCAGGTCTTCTTCGAGCTGCTTGATACGGGTGGTCAGGTTCGACGGCACCCGATGGATGTGTTGGGCGGCAGCGCTGATGCTGCCGTGCTCGGCCACCGCCTTGAACATTTCCAGTTGCACCAGGTCCACAGCCATTCTCCATTCGTGAATGTTTCGCTCATTATTATTCAGTTTTCATTAAAGCCGCACACCTCTAGTCTGGCCTTCAGTCGAATACGACACCGCCAAGACAACAAGAGGACCCGCCATGAGCGAGATCAGCAGCCTGACCCATGCCATTTCCGTCGACCCGTACAGCGGCGAACAGATTGGCGCCTACCCCTACGACACCGATGCCGCACTGGACGCTGCCCTGCAACGCGCCAAGGTCGGCTACGCCCAGTGGCGCCAGGTGTCGCTGGGTCAGCGCAGCGAATACCTGATCGCCCTGGCCAATACCCTGCAGGCCAACCATGAAGCCTTCGCGGTGATGATCACCCGCGAGATCGGCAAGCCGATCACCCAGGCTCGCGGCGAAGTGACCAAGTGCATCGGCCTGTGCCAGTGGTACGCCGAACACGGCCCGGCCATGCTCGCCCCCGAGGCCACCCAGATCGAGAAAGCGCGCATCGAATACCGCCCGCTCGGCCCGATCCTCGCGGTGATGCCGTGGAACTTCCCGATCTGGCAAGTGCTGCGTGGTGCCGTCCCCGCCCTGCTGGCTGGCAACACCTACGTACTCAAGCACGCACCGAACGTGATGGGCAGCGCCTACCTGCTGGCCGAGCTGTTCAAGCAGGCTGGCTTGCCGCAAGGCGTGTTCGAGGTGGTCAATGTCACCCCGGATGGCGTCACCCGCGCGATCAATGACCCGCGCATCGCCGCCATTACCCTCACCGGCAGCGTACGTGCAGGCATGGCCATCGGCGCTCAAGCGGGCGCTGCGCTGAAGAAGTGCGTGCTCGAACTGGGCGGTTCCGATCCGTTCATCGTGCTGGCCGATGCCGACCTCGATGCCGCCGTCAAAGCTGCAGTGATCGGCCGCTACCAGAACACCGGCCAGGTCTGCGCCGCAGCCAAGCGCTTCATCGTGGAAGACAGCATCGTCGAGGCCTTCACGCAGAAGTTCGTGGAAGCGACCCGCGCCCTGAAAATCGGCAACCCACTGCAGGATGACACCTACCTCGGCCCGATGGCCCGCTTCGACCTGCGCGACGAACTCGATGGCCAGGTCCAGGCGACTCTCGCCGAAGGCGCCACGCTGCTGCTGGGCGGCAAGAAGGTCGAAGGCAGCGCCAACTTCTACGAGCCGACCGTGTTCGCCAACGTCACCCCCGACATGACCGCCTTCAAGCAGGAGCTGTTCGGTCCGGTGGCGGCGATCATCAGCGCCCGTGACGCCGAGCACGCGGTAGAACTGGCCAACGACAGCGAATTCGGCCTGGCGGCGACGATCTACACCGCTGACCTGGCACGGGCCGAGCGCATGACCTCGGCACTGGACACCGGCGGAGTGTTCATCAACGGCTACTGCGCCTCCGACCCCCGGGTAGCGTTCGGTGGCGTGAAGAAGAGCGGTTTCGGGCGTGAGCTGTCGCACTTTGGTGTGCGCGAGTTCTGCAACGTGCAGACGGTGTGGCTGGATCGTAACTGAGGCGAGTGCGCGTCGCTCTTTTCGCGGGCAAGCCCGCTCCCACAGGGTCTGGTGTGATCCTTAGTAGGAGCGGGCTTGCCCGCGAAGAGGCCAGCACCCACACCGCAGATGCCTGATCATCTGCCACAAAAATGCACCCCACCCCTGCAGATTTACCAATTGTGTCAGGCAAATACGCATGGCAGGATCCGTTGATCCTCCAGCGTATTTCCAGACTTAACGTGGAAAATCAATAACAAAGCAGGGAGACCGCGATGACCGCGCACGCTCAACCAACGGCCACGGATCATGTTCTGGCCGACACCCGCAACCACATCGGCCACCTGACCCTCAACCGTCCCGCCGGCCTCAACGCCTTGACCCTCGACATGGTGCGCAGCCTGCAGCGCCACCTCGACGCCTGGGCGCAAGACCCACAAGTCAAGGCCGTGGTCCTGCGCGGCGAAGGCCCCAAGGGCTTCTGCGCAGGGGGCGACATCCGTTCGCTGCATGACAGCTTCAAGGCCGGCAGCGACCTGCATGAGCGCTTTTTCGTCGAGGAATACGCCCTCGACCTGTGCATCCATCATTACCGCAAACCGATCCTCGTGCTGATGGACGGCTTCACCCTCGGCGGCGGCATGGGCCTGGCCCAGGGCGCGGACCTGCGCATCGTCACCGAACGCAGCCGCCTGGGGATGCCCGAGGTCGGTATCGGCTACTTCCCCGATGTGGGTGGTAGCTACTTCCTGTCGCGCATTCCCGGCGAGCTGGGCATCTACCTGGGCGTCAGCGGCGCGCAGATCCAGGCCGCCGATGCCCTGTACTGTGGGCTGGCGGACTGGTACGTGGACAGCGCAAAACTGACCGCGCTGGACGAAGGCCTGGATCATCTGAACTTCGGCGACCAGCCACTCAAGGATCTGCAAGGTCTGCTCGCCAAACTTGGCTCCCAGACGCTGGACGACGCGCCGCTGGCCAAGCTGCGCCCGGCCATCGATCACTTCTTCGCCCAGCCCGACCTGGCCAGCATCATCGAGCAACTGCGCGCCGTGAGCATCGGCGACAGCCGCCCCTGGGCACTGGCCACCGCCGATCAGCTGGAAACCCGCTCGCCGCTGGCGATGGCGGTTACCCTGGAAATGTTGCGCCGCGGCCGCCACTTGAGCCTGGAAGACTGCTTCGCCATGGAACTGCACCTGGACCGCCAGTGGTTCGCCCATGGCGACATCATCGAGGGCGTGCGTGCGCTGATCGTCGACAAGGACAAGCAACCTCGCTGGAACCCGCCCACCCTCGCCGCGCTGTCGCGCCAGCGGGTCGATCAATTCTTCGAAGGCCTGTGAGCCCGGGAGTACACAGCATGCAAGACCTGGAACTGAGCGAAGAACAGATCATGATCCGCGACATGGCCCGGGACTTTGCCCGTGGCGAGATCGCGCCGCATGCCCAGGCCTGGGAGAGGGCTGGCTGGATCGACGATGACGTCGTCCGCGCCATGGGTGAGCTGGGCCTGCTGGGCATGGTCGTGCCCGACACCTTCGGTGGCAGCTACACCGACTACGTCGCCTATGCCCTGGCGGTAGAAGAGATCTCGGCTGGCGACGGCGCGACCGGTGCGATGATGAGCATCCACAACTCGGTCGGCTGCGGCCCGCTGCTGGCCTATGGCAGCGCTGAGCAACAGCAGCAATGGCTGCCGCGCCTGGCCAGTGGCGAAGTGATTGGCTGCTTCTGCCTGACCGAGCCCCAGGCTGGCTCCGAAGCCCACAACCTGCGTACCCGCGCCGAGCTGGTCGATGGCCACTGGGTGATCAACGGCGCCAAACAGTTCGTCAGCAACGCCCGCCGCGCAGGGCTGGCCATCGTCTTTGCCGTCACCGACCCGGAGCTGGGCAAGAAGGGCCTGTCGGCGTTTCTGGTAGAGACCGACAACCCAGGGTTCAAGGTCGATCGCAGCGAACACAAGATGGGCATCCGCGCCTCGGACACCTGTGCGGTCACCCTCGACGACTGCCGCATCCCCGCCGCCAATCTGCTGGGCGAGCGCGGCAGGGGCCTGGCCATCGCCCTGTCCAACCTCGAAGGCGGGCGCATCGGCATCGCCGCCCAGGCACTGGGCATCGCCCGCGCCGCCTTCGAAGCAGCGCTGACCTATTCGCGCGAGCGCATCCAGTTCGGCAAACCGATCAACGAGCACCAGAGCATCGCCAACCTGCTGGCCGACATGCAGGTGCAGGTCAATGCCGCACGCCTGCTGATCCTCCACGCCGCACGCCTGCGCACGGCCGGCAAGCCGTGCCTGTCGGAAGCCTCGCAGGCCAAGCTGTTCGCCTCGGAAATGGCCGAGCGGGTGTGCTCCATGGCCATCCAGGTGCATGGCGGCTATGGCTATCTTGAGGACTATCCGGTGGAGAAGTACTACCGCGATGCGCGCATTACCCAGATCTACGAGGGCTCAAGCGAGATTCAGCGGATGCTGATTGCACGCGAGCTCAAGCATTATCCGCTGTGATCGCGCGGTCCCGGGGTCGCGTTGCTGCCCCGGATTATCATTGCGATAGCATTTATCCATTGAACACAGCGTTACAGGTGCAGTAAGCTCGATCCCATTCACTGGAGAGCAACATGTCGAAACACACCTGCAATCACGCCAACACCACCGGTCGCACCGCGCGCCCTGTGCTGGCCGTTGCCGGTCGTAACGTCGCCTGCTCCTATTTTGGGTATTGGTTTAGCCACTAGGCGCCGATACCCACACGGCGCCCACCTTCGAGGGGCCGCCGAACATGAGAATACTCAAACCCCCGGTCGGCTCCCCGACCGGGGGTTTTGCGTTTACAGGCCCTGAAAAACATCCATTCGTTCCGAGGACAGATTCATGAACTACACCAGCTACCCCTACGCAGACACCTACGCCTGGCGATTTAGCCAATCCCGTTCGGGCCAGCCTGCCGCCTCCGTACGGTCCATCACTGGTGGCGACGCTGCACACAGCAATCATCCGAATACCTGTCGAACACCTCGATAGGGCCGACAGCGCGGGAAGCACCCGCCGTCCGCCCAGGGAAACAACGCCATGCAAGCTTCGAATCTCGCTCTGCCCCTGACCCAACCTGCCGCTGCCAACACCTCCGTCAGCCAGCGCCTGCCCAGCCCTCACCTGCTTAAGCAGCAGATGCCGCTTTCCAGTGAACTCGCCCAGCAAGTCCACGCCCATCGCCAGGCCGTGCGCGCCATTCTCGAAGGCCGCGACCCACGCCTGCTGGTGATCGTCGGCCCATGCTCGATCCACGACCCACGCTCGGCCCTTGAATACGCCGACCGCCTGGCGGCCCTGAGCCGTGAAGTCGATGACAAGCTGCTGCTGGTGATGCGTGCCTACGTGGAAAAGCCGCGCACCACCGTAGGCTGGAAAGGCCTGGCGTACGACCCGCACCTGGACGGCAGCGACGACATGCACGCCGGTATCGCCCTGTCCCGGGGCTTGATGCTGGGCATGCTCGAGCGCGGCCTGCCGATCGCCACCGAACTGCTCCAGCCGATGGCTGCGGGCTACTTCGATGACCTGCTGAGCTGGGCGGCCATCGGTGCACGCACCACCGAATCGCAGATTCACCGCGAGATGGTCAGCGGCCTGGAGCTGCCCGTCGGCTTCAAGAACGGCACCGACGGCGGCGTCGCCATCGCCACCGATGCCATGCGCAGCGCCGCAGCACCGCACCGCCACTTCGGCATGGATGCGCAAGGCTACCCGGCGATCATCGAGACCTTCGGCAACCCGGATACCCACCTGGTGCTGCGCGGCGGCCACAAGGGCCCGAACTACGATGCCGACAGCATCGCCCTGGCCCGCCAGGGGCTGGCCAAGGCCGGGCTTGCGGCGCGGATCATGGTCGATTGCAGCCACGCCAACAGCGGCAAGGACCCGGCGCGGCAACCCGCAGTGTTCGAAGATGTGCTGAACCAGCGCCTGGCCGGTGACACCTCGATCGTCGGCGTGATGCTCGAGGGGCACCTGTTCGACGGCTGCCAGGCGCTGGGCAAGGGCACGTTGAAATATGGCGTGTCGATCACCGATGGCTGCCTGGGCTGGGATTCGACCGACACCTTGCTGCGCCAGGCGGCAGATAAGTTGTAGGAGGCTCACGGCAAGCCTTGCGAGACATTTCGCAGCCAATTGCGCTAGGCTTGCCGTTTCACATCAAGGAGCAGTTCCCATGGCACGTGCCACCGCCCGCCACATCCTCGTCAGCAGCGAAGAGAAGTGCAACGAACTCAAGGCTCAGATTGAAGCCGGTGCCGACTTCGGCGAAGTCGCCAAGGCCAACTCCACCTGCCCGTCCAGCCGCCAGGGCGGTGACCTGGGTTCCTTCGGCCCAGGCCAGATGGTCAAGGAATTCGACACCGTGGTGTTCAGCGCGCCAGTCAACACTGTGCAAGGCCCGGTCAAGACCCAGTTCGGCTACCACCTGCTGGAAGTGACCAGCCGCCAGGACTGATTCGGTCTTGTTCGCCCGCCCCTGCAGTGCCCTTGTAGGAGCGGGCTTGTCCCGCGACAGGGCCCGTTCAGTACCCCCCCATGTCTCGCCGCGCCTCATCGCGGGGCAAGCTCGCTCTTGCAGGGGGCTGGGCCGTCTGTTGGTGGGATGCTTGCTGTCATGCCTGGCATTGACCCTCCAGGCCGCCCCCTCCCACGCCCTCACCGTCTACGGCGAAGCCCCGCGCTACCCCGCGAACTTCACGCACTTCGACTACGTCAACCCGCACGCCCCCAAGGGCGGCAGCTTGCGGCGCTCGGCCATCGAGATCGGCCAGTTCGACCATATCCTGCCGTATATCGACAAGGGCACCGGTGTCAGCGAGGTCGATGGCTGGTTGTATGCCCCGCTGGCGGTACGCTCGTTCGATGAGCCGTACACGGTCTATGGCTTGATCGCCCACCGGATGGAGCGTGGCCCGGACGACGCCTGGCTACGTTTCGAGATCGACCCGCGTGCCACCTTCGCCGACGGCAAGCCGGTGCGCGCCGAAGATGTGCGCTTCACTTTCGAGCTGCTGATGAGCAAGGGCAGCCTCAAATACCGCACGCAGTTCGCCGAGGTTGCCGGGGTCACCGTGGAAGGCCCGCGCAGCGTGCGCTTCGATTTCAAGCAACCCCACGGACGCACCCTCGCGCTGGACCTGGCAAGCCTGCCGGTACTGCCGGAGCACGACTGGCAGACACGCGACTTCGCCAACGGCGCCGGGTTCGAAAAACCGGTAGGCAGTGGCCCCTACCGCATCAGCCGGATCGACAACGGCCGCAGCATCACCTTCGAGCGCGACCCCGACTGGTGGGCCAAGGACCTGCCGGTCAACCGCGGGCGCTTCAACTTCCAGCGCTTGCGCGTCGAGTACTTCGGCGACACCGAGGTTGCCCGCCAGGTACTCAAGGGCGGCGGATACGATTACAACCGCGAGTTCTCCGCCACCGCCTATACCCTGGGCTACAACGGCGCCCAGCTCGACGACGGCCGCCTGCAGCGCGCCCACCTGGGCCCTGCCAAGCCACAGAACGCCCAGGGCTTCGTGTTCAACCTCGACAAGCCGGTGTTCCGCGACCGCCGTGTGCGCCAGGCGCTGGCGATGCTCTGGGACTTCGAGTGGAGCAACCGGCAGATGATGCGCAACCTGTACATCCGCCAGCAAAGCCTGTACTCCAACACCCCGCTCGCGGCGCGCGAGCTGCCCGACGCCGAGGAACTGAAACTGCTCGAGCCGCTACGCGGCCAGATCCCCGACGAAGTCTTCACCCAGGTGTTCACGGCACCAGTGACCGATGGTTCGGGCATCATCCGCAAGCAGCAGCTGCAGGCGTTGGAGTTGCTCCAGGCCGCCGGTTGGCGCCCTGAGGGTGATCGCCTGGTAAACGCCGAAGGCACGCCGCTGAGCTTCACTTTCCTCAACGGGCAATCGGGCCTGGAGCGCTTGCTCTTGCCCTGGAAACGCAACCTGGCGCAAATCGGCATCGAGCTGAACATCCGCAATGTCGACTCGGCCCAATACATCAACCGGCTGATGGCGCGCGACTACGACATGGTCGTCACCGGTTACCCGGTCACGCTGTCACCCGGCTCGGAGCAGTACAACTACTTCGGCTCAGCCGCCGCCAACGACCCTGGCTCGAACAACCTCATGGTGCTCAAGGACCCGGCGGTGGACCACCTGCTCGACGGCCTGGTACGCGCCTCGACCCAGGCCGACATGCTGCGCCACGCCCACGCCCTGGACCGCGTGCTGCAGTGGAACTACTACTGGATTCCAAACTATTACCCGCCCGGCAGCTCGACCGTCTGGTGGAACCGCTTCGGCCTGCCCAAGGTGCAGGCCGCCTACGACGAAGGCCTGGATACCTGGTGGGAACTCAGCCCAACGGCGCTGACCAATCAGCAGATGGCTGAACGCTCCAAGGTTGCACCATGACCGCCTATATCCTGCGGCGCCTGCTGCTGATCATTCCGACCCTGCTGGCGATCCTGCTGGTGAACTTCGCCATCGTCCAGGCGGCTCCCGGCGGCCCTGTGGAGCAGGCGGTGGCGCGCCTGCAAGGCATCGGCGGCGGCGCCCCAGGCGCCCGGGTCGAAGTGATGCAGGGCGAGTCCCGCGCCAGTCGTGGGCTTGACCCCAAGCTGATCGAGGAGATCAAGCGCCAGTACGGCTTCGACAAGAGCGCCCCGGAGCGCCTTTGGCTGATGCTTGGCCAGTATGCCCGGCTCGATTTTGGCCAGAGCTTCTTCCGTGGCGCCAAGGTTACCGACCTGATTCTCGACAAGTTACCCGTTACCCTGTCGCTGGGCTTCTGGGCGACGCTGATCACCTACCTGGTCTCGATCCCGTTGGGTATCCGCAAGGCCGTGCGCCACGGCAGCCGTTTCGATGCCTGGAGCAGCGCGCTGATCGTGGTTGGCTACGCGCTGCCCTCGTTCCTCTTCGCCCTGCTGCTGATCGTGCTGTTCGCCGGCGGCACGTCCCTGAACTGGTTCCCGGTGCGCGGGCTGGTCTCGGAAGACTTCGACCAGCTGAGCCTGCTGGGCAAGGTCGCCGATTATTTCTGGCACCTGGTGCTACCGGTCGGTGCCTTGGTGATCGGCGGCTTTGCCACCCTCACCCTGCTGACCAAGAACGCCTTCCTCGATGAAATCTCGCGCCAGTATGTGGTCACCGCCCGGGCCAAGGGCTTGAGCCAACGCCGGGTGCTGTACGGCCATGTGTTGCGCAATGCCATGCTGCTGGTGGTGGCCGGGGTGCCGCAGGCGTTGATCACGGTATTCTTCGCCGGTTCATTGCTGATCGAGGTGATCTTCTCGCTCGACGGCCTGGGGCGCATGAGCTATGAAGCGGCCGTCTCGCGGGATTACCCGGTCGTGTTCGGCACCCTGTTCATCTTCACCCTGGCAGGCTTGCTGATCCGCCTGATCGGCGACCTGTCGTACACCTTGCTCGACCCACGCATCGACTTCGACACGAGGGCGCACTGATGCTCTCACCCATCGCCCGGCGCCGCCTGCAGCGTTTTCGCCATAACCGCCTGGGCTGGGTGTCGCTATGGCTGTTCGCTGCCATCCTGCTGCTGAGCCTGGGCGCAGAGCTGGTGGCCAACGACAAGCCGTTGCTGCTGTCGTACAAGGGCGAGCTGTACACCCCGGCGCTCAAGCGCTACACCGAGCAGCAGTTCGGCGGTGAACTGCCGTTCCAGCCCGACTACCGCAGCGCCTATGTGCGCCAGTTGATTGAAGGCCAGGGCGGCTGGATGCTGTTCGCCCCCATCCCCTTCAGTGCCGACACGCCCAACTACGACCTGCAGGTGCCCACCCCAAGCCCGCCCAGTGCCAGCAATTGGCTGGGCACCGACGACCAGGGCCGCGACGTGCTCGCACGGGTGCTGTATGGCACTCGCATTTCCTTGCTGTTCGCCTTTGCCCTGACCCTGGTCAGCGTGCTGATCGGCGTTGCCGCCGGCGCACTGCAGGGCTACCACGGTGGCTGGGTCGATCTGCTCGGCCAGCGCCTGCTGGAGGTATGGTCGGGGTTGCCGGTGCTGTATCTGCTGATCATCCTGTCCGGCTTCGTCGAACCGAATTTCTGGTGGTTGCTGGGCATCATGGCGCTGTTCTCCTGGCTGGCCCTGGTCGACGTGGTGCGCGCCGAATTCCTGCGCGGGCGCAACCTTGAGTACGTCAAGGCCGCCCGTGCACTGGGCCTGCCGGACACCCAGGTGATGCTGCGGCATATCCTGCCCAATGCCATGAACGCCACACTGACCTACATTCCGTTCATGCTGACCGGTGCCATCACCACCCTGACAGCGCTGGACTTCCTCGGCTTCGGCATGCCGGCCGGCACCGCGTCGTTGGGTGAGCTGGTCACCCAGGGCAAGCAGCACCTGCAAGCCCCCTGGCTGGGCTTCACCGCGTTTTTCGCGCTGGCGGTGATCCTGTCGCTGCTGGTATTCATCGGCGATGCGCTGCGGGAGGCATTCGACCCGCGGCGCTGATTCGGCCCTCGGCAAACAGACACACTGATCGTTAACGCTATCGGCATCGTGTAAGGAGCGGCACATGACTCTAGACGGCAAGACGGCACTCATCACCGGATCCACCAGCGGCATCGGTCTGGGCATCGCCCAGGTACTGGCCAAGGCAGGTGCCAACATCCTGCTCAACGGCTTCGGCGATCCGCAACCGGCGCTGGCCGAGATCGCCCGCCACGGCGTGAAGGTCGCCCACCATCCGGCAGACCTGTCCGACGTGACGCAGATCGAGGCCCTGTTTGCCTTGGCCGAGCGCGAGTTCGGCGGCGTCGACATCCTCGTCAACAACGCCGGCATCCAGCACGTCGCGCCGGTGGAGGCCTTCCCGGTGCAGAGCTGGGACAAGATCATCGCCTTGAACCTCTCGGCCGTGTTCCACGGCACCCGCCTGGCCCTGCCGGGGATGCGCGAACGCGGCTGGGGGCGGATCATCAACATTGCCTCGGTGCACGGCCTGGTGGGCTCGACCGGCAAGGCCGCCTACGTGGCGGCCAAGCACGGGGTGATCGGGTTGACCAAGGTGGTGGCGCTGGAGACCGCGACCAGCAACGTCACCTGCAATGCCATCTGCCCCGGCTGGGTGCTGACCCCGCTGGTGCAGAAGCAGATCGACGACCGCGCAGCCGCAGGCGGCGACCCTCGGCAGGCCCAGCATGACCTGCTGGCCGAGAAGCAGCCCTCGCTGGCGTTCGTGACCCCCGAGCACCTGGGCGAGCTGGCACTGTTTCTGTGCAGCGAGGCCGGCAGCCAGGTACGTGGCGCCGCGTGGAACGTGGACGGCGGCTGGTTGGCGCAGTAAGGGCTAGAGTTCAACTAGCAGGCCGTGTCGATTCCCCACCGACCGAGGAGGCTCGCATGAGCGAAGTACTGTGGCGCCCCAGCCCCGCACAGGTCCAGGCCAGCCGAATGGACCACTTCCGCCGACAGGTGAACCAGGACCTTGGCCTGCAGCTCGCCAACTACGCAGACCTGCACCGCTGGAGCATCGAGCAGCGCGAAGCGTTCTGGCAGAGGCTCTGCAAGTGCTTCGAAGTGCGCTGGCACAATCTGCCGTCGCAGGTGCTCAGCGAAGGCCCGCAGATGCCGGACGCGCGCTGGTTCGCAGATGGCACGCTCAACTATGCCGAACACCTGTTGCGTCGACGCGACACGCACCCGGCGCTGATCACCGTGCGCGAGGACGGTACACGCCAGGTGCTCACCCACCGGCAGCTCGCCGCCGAGGTCGCCGGCCTGCAACGCGCGTTCAAGGCCGCCGGCATCCAGCCAGGCGATCGTATCGCCGCGGTCATGCCCAACACCTGGCAAACCCTGGTGGCCATGCTCGCCAGCGCCAGCCTGGGGGCGATCTGGTCCACCTCGTCCCCCGAGTTCGGGCTGCACGGCATCATCGACCGCTTTGGCCAGATCGCGCCGAAACTGCTGATCGTCTGCGCCGGCTATCACTATGCTGGCAAGGTGATCGACCAGGTCGAGAAGATCAATCAGGTCTGCGCCCGGTTACCAGCGCTGGAGCACCTGCTGGTCGTGCCCTACACCCGCGAGCAGACGCGCACCGATGAGTTCGTCGCACCCAGGGTCAGCCTCTGGCAGGACTTCTTTCAGGCCGGTGGCGAACCTGAGTTTGCTGCCCTGCCCTTCGACCACCCGCTGTACGTCCTCTATTCCAGCGGCACCACCGGCGTGCCCAAGTGCATCGTCCACGGAGCAGGAGGCGTACTGCTGCAGCATTTGAAGGAACACGGCCTGCACAACGACCTGAAGGCCGACGACGTGCTGTTCTACTACACCACCTGTGGCTGGATGATGTGGAACTGGTTGGCCAGCGGCCTGGCGGTCGGTGCCACCCTGGTGCTGTACGACGGCTCACCGCTGCACCCCGGCCCCGAGCGCCTGCTCGACCTGATCGACGCCGAAGGCATCCAGGTGTTCGGCACCAGCGCCAAGTACCTGGCCACGCTGGAACAGCAAGGCCTGGTGCCGATACGCAGCCACCGCCTCGACAGCCTGCGCCTGTTGCTGTCCACCGGTTCGCCGCTGTCGCCGCACAGCTACGACTACGTCTACCGTCAGATCAAGCGTGATGTGCGCCTGGTGTCGATGTCCGGCGGTACCGACATCGTCTCATGCTTCGTGCTGGGTAACCCGACCCTGCCAATACGGCGCGGGGAAATACAATGCCGGGGCCTGGGCATGGCCGTACAGGTGTGGAACGAACAACGCCAGGCGGTGGTAGGCGAGAAAGGCGAGCTGGTCTGTACCCGCCATTTTCCGTCGATGCCGCTGGGTTTCTGGGGCGATACCGACGGCAGCCGTTATCACGAGGCTTACTTCAGCCTGTTTCCCGGCGTCTGGGCACAGGGTGACTATGCCGAAGAAACCAGCAGCGGCGGCCTGGTGATCCACGGTCGCTCCGACGCGGTGCTCAACCCCGGCGGCGTGCGCATCGGTACGGCGGAGATCTATCGCCAGGTGGAGAAAGTCGAGGAGGTGCTCGAGAGCATCGCCATCGGCCAGGATTGGCAAGGCGATGTGCGTGTGGTGCTGTTCGTGCGTCTGCGTGAGGGCCTGCAACTGGACGACGCCTTGTGTCAGCGCATCCGCCAGGTGATCCGCCAATACACCACACCGCGCCATGTGCCAGCGGTGATTGCCCAGGTGCCAGACATCCCACGCACCGTCAGCGGCAAGCTGGTGGAGCTGGCGGTGCGCAACGTGGTGCACGGGCTGGCGGTGAAGAACACCGATGCCCTGGCCAACCCCGAGGCGCTGGCGTATTTCCGTGACCGCGCCGAGCTGCGCGATCAGGCATAATGGCGCCCTTTTTTGCCCGAAGCACAGGTGTCCCATGAAAGCACAAGCGCGCCATATCCTGGTCAAGACCGCCGATGAGGCCGAACAACTCAAGCAACGCCTGGCCAAGGGCGAGGCGTTCGACGTGCTGGCGAAGAAGTTCTCGACCTGTCCATCGGGCAAGCGCGGTGGCGACCTGGGCGAGGTGCGTCCTGGCCAGCTGGTCGGCGCCATCGACCAGGTGATCTTCAAGAAGGCCCTGCGCGTGGTGCATGGGCCGATCAAGACCAAGTTCGGTTATCACCTGGTGCAGGTGTTCTACCGCGACTGAGCGTTACATCGCTGCGCGCAACATCTCCACGACCTGTGTATGAAGCGCTGGATCGCCGCAGGCCACGATGCAGCCACCGTTCTGCGCCGAGCTGCCATCCCACGCCGTGATCACACCGCCCGCCCCTTGGATGATCGGCATCAGTGCCTGCACGTCGTAGGGTTGCAGGCTCGCCTCGACGATCACATCGACAAACCCCGACGCCAGCATGCAATAGGCGTAGCAGTCGCCCCCATAACGCATCAGTCGCGCCCGCCCCGCCACATGCTCGAATGCCGCCTTGCGCGCCGGAGTGTCGAACATGTCCGGCGTGGTGCACATCAGCGTGGCCGCCTCGAGCGCCCCACAGGCGCGGGTTTTCAGCGGTGTACCGCTACGCCAGGCGCCCTCGGGCGTGCCGACGAAACGCTCGCCGGTAAAGGGCTGGTTCATCACCCCCACCACCGGCTGCTCGCCATCGTTCAGGGCAATCAGCGTGCCCCACAGCGGCAGGCCGGTGATGAAGGCCCGGGTGCCATCGATCGGGTCCAGCACCCAGGTCAACGGGCTGCTGCCCTGTGCCACGCCCTGCTCCTCGCCCAGGATGCCATGCGCCGGATACCGCGCCTGGATCAGCGCACGCATGGCGTCTTCGGCGGCCTCGTCAGCCACGGTCACCGGATCGTACAGGCGCCCGCCTTTGTCCTCGACCTCCAGGCTCGCGCGAAAATACGGCTGGATCGCCAAGGCAGCGGCATCGGCCAATTGCTCGGCAAAAGCACGGAATTCTGTGATCTGCTCAGCGTTCAGGGACATGGGGCGGGCCTCGTAGGAAAAAGGCGGCCATGATACCCCAGCCCAGCGGCGCAGGCGCACAAGCACCTCACTTTCGGGCATGGGGTTATGACCATTTCATCAAGCGGTAGCTGAATCGTTGTACTAGGATAGCAAGCAGTCGCGCCCAAATAATGGCCAAAAGCCATATCGCGACTTTCGGATTACCGCTACTCATGGACGATACGATGAATTCTCACCTGCTCTTTCCGCAGATCGGCAAAGTCATAGCCAGCACCGGCAGCCGCCAATTCCCGCGCCTGCTGCATGACCTGATCCAGACTCACCTGAGCATCGATGCTACGCATATCCGCCAGGTGCGCCTGGCCTCACCCGGTTTGCACGACAGCACCACCCTGCTCAGTGAAACCGTGTTCAGCACCGGCGAACCCGCCTGCGACGAGCTTCTGGACCCGGCCCGTCTGCATCTGGTGCGCCGCACTGCCGATTATCACTACGAATTGCACGTCCTGCGCGCTGATCGCGCCAGCTTCTCGCCGCGCGAGCGCGACTGCCTGCAGGATATCTCGCCGCTGCTGCTGCCCATGTTGCAAAAGCACCTGGATGCCTTGCAGCCCAGCATCAGCGAACGACAGAGCGATAGCCTGCAGGAGCGTTTCCGCGAGCGCCTGGGCCAGACTGGCCTTGCACTGTCAGAACGGGAAATGCAGGTCTGCCTGGGCCTGCTGGCCGGTCACACTGCACCGCAGCAGGCCGAACGCCTGCAGTTGAAGGTCAATACGGTGGAAAGCTACCTGCGTCGCGCGGCGATCAAGCTGGGGATCAGCGGGCGGCATTCGTTGATGCGCTGGATGTATGGCGCCCACCCATCGATACCCCTCTAAGCCATCCGCAGCCGGGGTATTCAATCCCCGCCGCCGATGTGGCGCAGTACCCCACCTATCATTTTTGCCAGTTGGAGTGCCACATCGACTGCGTTAGTTTCTAGCCACCCTCACACGGTGGAGCTCATCAGCATGTCTGTGCAGTCTTCCGGCACGCCTGACCATGCCTACGGCACGCAAGGAGTGGCCAATATTCCGCACGAGCCTCCCTACAACCCGGACATGGCCTCTCTCCAGGTCGGGCCATCAACCCTCGACGCCAAGGGGAGGCTGGTGGTATTCGGCCGTAACCCCGCAGACTCCAGCCCAGGATTGCTCACCCGGCTCAACGCCGATGGCCACTGGGACGAAAGCACCGGCCATGTGGTCGTAGACGCTGCGAATCTGCCCGATGAGGCACTGGACTTCAAAGGGCTTGTCGGCGCCACGATCAATGGCCAGCAGACCTATTTCGCCGTTGGCGTGCCCACCTATTTCGATGCCGAATTCGCTCGTTTTCTGAACTTCATCGGTATCAGCCAGTTTGATGAAGGCTTCCAACCGGTAACGTCCTTTGGCGATAACGGTCATGCTTTACCAGACCCCGGCGAAGGTTGGCAGAAGGGTGACGTAAGCCGCGCCAAAATGCGCCGGTTGAAGCACTCGACGAACGCGCTTCTGTCGGCCGAGGAGCGCCCGCTGGCGTTCGCGAACGGCTTACTGCGAGTCATCTTCCCCTACACTCTTGGCGACGCGGACACCGAGCACACTGAAAGCTGGTTGGCGGTCTTCAACCCCATGACTGGCGAGCTGGCACCTGAGCTCGGCGAGGCGCGTGATCTCGGCATGTTGCCACTGACCAACAAGGCTGGTTTTTCGTTGCGGGTCTTGCGTGCGCACTTCTTCGCCGACGGTAGTTTCCTGGTGCTAGCAGAGAACGCCACCAAGCGAGTCATCGTGAGGCCTTACGACCGACACGCCATCGCCGATGAACGCTTCAATGATGACCAGGGTCAGCGGGAACTGTTCGCCTTTGAAGGAAGCATGCGCCTCGGCATGTTCGCAAGGAACGGTCGGATCGCTGTGTCCCGGGGCGTGGAATTCCAGCTCCAACAACCCACGACAGTGTTCGTACTGACCGAGTCCGGTACGAACGACACGACCTTCAATAGCGGCCACCCCCTGATGCTCGGCAGCGACGGCCATGGCCTGGCCCTGGGCGAGCTTCACATCGATGATCAGGGTCGCATTTTGCTCGGTGGCGCCCTGCTCACCGCCATCAACGTCGGCCGTTTGCATGTGTATCGCCTGACACGGTCGGGAGAGTTCGACAGCGCCTTCGGCAACGAGGGCCTCTTTGACGGTGGCCCTGACTACAGGACGGCGAACAAGGTGTTGGCCAGTGAGCACGGCATACACATCCTGACGCTGTTCCCTACCAGCGGCCCGTACTTCTTGGAAAGGGTGCTCAAGCTGCACGACTGACCGGCTTCTGCAGCACCCTGCGTACCGCAGACTCTTGCCAGTACCGTGAATAGTTCCTACCACTTACCAGCCAACGAGAGTAAGCCTCATGAAAACGACAGATAATACCGGCGATAAAGCAGGGCAACTGGACCCGAATTTCGGAGTTGGGGGCATCGTAGAGTTGCGTCCACTCGATGAGGATCGCGGTTTTGAAATCATCGACTCTGCGGGCCTGCAAGATGGCGGGAGCGTGCATGTTATCCAGACTCACGAGAAGAAAGAGAACTACTTGGCCAGCTTCGATCAAGACGGCAAACGGACCCATCTGGAATAAGTCATCCTGCCCGATGAAAACCAACAGAATACCAACTATTTCTTCCAACTCAAATACAACCAACTCGACCGGATAGCCTGTTACGTGCCGGATATACGCTGGCCATCCGAAGAACACGATCCCATCGTCCACACTTCAGCCGTTGGTTGTTTCGAGACAAATCTGAAACCGCAGGAAGGATTCGGCGAAAATGGTATTGCGACAATCAAACCAGCAGACTTGGCCAAGAACAGCCCCGATCGCCGCGCGCCGCGCAAGTCTGAAGCGCCCGCCGCCGGACATACCGAAACACCAGAAAAACACGTCTACGATGTGAGCAGTGGAGAGGCCCAACTCATCAATGGCGCGCTGTGGTCAGTATCCAGTAGCTACCACGAGTATGAGGATCCACCGTTCAAAAGTTGGATTTCCAAATTTGCTCAAGACACAGGGAAGCTGCTGTCGTTTCTCCCGCTGCAGCCCCTGGAAGGCAAGCCATGGGAGCCGGTCGATGTCCATTTGTTCGAGGGCGGTGGATTTATCATGCTGGCCTACAGAGAACAACAGGCTTACCTGACGAAGTTCACCGACTCGGGAATGCTCGACAAGACATTCAACGATTCCGGCTACGTTGAAATGCCGGGTCTTGCTTATAAAAATAGCTGCATGCACGTACATCAAGAGCGGATCCTGATCGCTTCTATGGACCCATTAACACACAAAAAAGAATGACCACCAATCTGAGCCGCGGCTGAAGTTGGACGCTTACCTCTTGTCAGGAGAACGTGACAGTACATTCACGAGTAGGAACGATGCGGTAAAAAACGCGGTGTATATTTCCTCACCACATATCGCCGTCGATGCGAAGAACCGTATCCTCGTCGGCTTGACCGGTGACATGCAGCTCGGTACATCCCCTGACCCCCTCGTGGCGATGATCTATCGATTCAGTTGGGCGGGCAACGCGGACCTGACGTTTAACGGTGACGGCAGGTTCGTACTTTCGTGTGTGGTGGCATTCAAGCACATATTTTTGAACGGCAATGAAATCCGTGGGGTAGGCAACGTGTTTTCGAGCCAGGAACCAATAATGTTCAAAGTCCTCGATTAACGCCCCATTGAACGTGTCGCTGACCAAAGCCGTGCGTCAGCGACACGTCAGTTCAATCCCGCGCCAAGGCTTCGATCGGGTCCAGCCGTGCGGCGTTTCGTGCGGGCACAAACCCGAACACGATGCCGATCAACGTCGAACAGGCGAACGCGGTGGCAATCGAGGCCGGCGAGAACACCATCTCCCACTGTTTGACGAACAGTGTGAACAGGTAGCCAATCCCATAAGACAACGCGATCCCCACCAGCCCGCCGAACAGGCAGACCATCACCGCCTCCACCAGGAACTGCTGGCGAATGTCCGACTGCCGGGCACCGACGGCCATGCGGATGCCGATCTCACGGGTACGTTCGGTGACCGACACCAGCATGATGTTCATCACCCCGATACCCCCCACCACCAATGAAATTACCGCGATCAACGACAGCAGCAGGGTCAGCGAGCGGCTGGTTTTCTGCACCGTCTGCATGATGCTGTCGAGGTTGTTGGTGAAAAAGTCCTTGGTGCCGTGGCGCTGCAGCATCAAGCTGTTGACCTCCTCTTCTACCCGCTTGCTGGGCATGCCGTCCTTGATTCGCACGCTGATGCTATCCAGGTGACGCTGCCCCAGCAGGCGCCCGGCAGCAGTTTCGTAGGGCACCCAGACGTTCAGCGCGTTGCTGGCGGCGAACAGGTTCTTGTTCTCGGTGGTCACGCCGATCACCGTGCACGGCAGATTGCCGATCAGGATCACCTGCCCGAGCGGATCGACCCCCTCGCCGAACAGCCGCAAGCGCGTGTTGTGGTCGATCACCACCACTTGCGCCTGGCGCCGGGCATCGCTTTCGCTGAAGGCGATGCCGGCAGCCAGGTTGATGTTGCGCACCTGGAAGTAGCGTTCGCTGACGCCATTGAGCTGTACGTCCAGGTCCAGGTTGCGGTAGCGCACCAGCATGCTGCGGCCGATCACCGGCGTTGCACTGTCGACGTAATACAGTTGGTTGAGCGCAGTGACGTCGGCCAGCACAAGGGTCTCGATGGCCTTGGCCCGACTGTCACCGAAGTTGCTACCTGAATAGATGTCGATGGTGTTGCTGCCGATCGCCTGAATATCCTTGAGCACGTAGCCTTTGGCGCCCTCGCCGATCGCCGAGATCGACACCACCGAGGTGATGCCGATGACGATCCCGAGCATGGTCAGCAACGTGCGCATGCGGTGCGAGATCAATGCGATCCAGGCCATGTTGAACGCTTCTCGGAACAAGCCCAGGCTGGCCACCAGGCGCCGTGGCGGACGGGCCTTGCGTTGCGGCTCGGGGATGGCCGCATCGGGCGTGGCCTGCGGCGAGTTGCGCTGATCGCTGACGATCTGCCCGTCGCTGACCTCGATGATGCGCTCGGCATGGGCTGCGACCTTGGGGTCGTGGGTCACCAGGATCACGGTGTGCCCGGCTGCGTGCAGCTCCAGCAGGATGGCCATCACTTCCTTGCCGCTGGCCGTGTCGAGGGCGCCGGTAGGCTCGTCCGCGAGGATCACCTCGCCGCCGTTCATCAAGGCCCGGCAGATACTCACCCGCTGCTGCTGACCGCCCGACAGTTGGCTGGGGCGATGCGTCAGGTGCCCGGCCAGGCCCAGGCGCTTGAGCAGTTCCTGGGCCCGCTCGTGACGCTGCGCCTGGGGCGTACCGGCATACACCGCCGGGATCTCGACATTGCGCAGGGCGTCCAGGTGCGGCAGCAGGTGATAACGCTGGAAGATGAAGCCGAAATGGTCACGGCGCAGCGCGGCCAGCGCCTCATCGTCCATGTCGCGGGTTTCCTGGCCACCCACCTGATAGGAACCGGCGCTGGCATGGTCCAGGCAGCCGAGGATATTCATCAGCGTCGACTTGCCCGAGCCCGAGGCGCCGATGATCGCCACCAGCTCGCCCGCGTTGATTTCCAGATCGATATGGCGCAGGGCAAGAAACTCGCGATCTCCCGCCATGAAACTGCGGCTCACGCCCTCCAGGCGCAGCAGCGGCTGGCCGGTTTCGACGGCGGTGGTGCGCTGCGAGGCCAGCTCGACGTTCATGTTCATGCTCATGCCCCCGCCGCGTCGCCGATGGGCTCGCCAATTACGACCCGGTCGCCCTCGTCCAGCCCCTGCCTGATCTCGACCCTGACATTGTTGTTGATCCCGGCCTGCACCTGGCGCACCTGGGCAAAGCCCTTGGCGTCGACCACCCGCACCGGGAAGCTGCCGTCACCACTGCGCGGCCCAAGCGCCGCCACCGGCACACTGAGCACCGCCTCGGCGGTGGCCAGCACGATGCGCACCTGGGCGGTCATGGAGATGCGCAGGCGGTGGTCAGGGTTGGGCACTTCGAACAAGGCGTTGTAGAACACCGCGGTGTTCTGCTTCGGCGCGCCAGCGCCACTCTTGTCGGTGCTCTCCAGGTAGTTCTGCGGCGCCGGTTCCGTGCCGCGCAAGGTCGCGTAGTAGCGCTTGTCTTCGCCGAGGATGGTGAAGTACACCTGCTGGCCGGGGCTGATATGGATCACGTCGGCTTCGGAGACCTGAGCCTTGACAGTCATGGTGTCCAGGTCGGCCAACTTGAGGATCACCGGCGCCAGTTGCTGGGCGATCACGGTTTGCCCTTCCTGGGTGACGATGCCCACCACATCGCCGTCGATGGGCGCGCTGATACGGGTGTAGTCGAGGTTGACCTTGGCGGTGTCGATCTGCACCTGGGCACTCTTGATCTGCGCGTCCAGCGAGTGCAGGGTGGCCTGCTGCACCTGGTATTCGGACTCGGCGTTCTCGAAGTCCTGGCGCGAGATCGACTCGTCGTCCTGCAACGCGCTGTAACGCTCGTAGACCCGACGGGTCTGGTTGACCCGGGCCAGGGTCGAGCGCCGCTCGGCCTGCAGCTTTTCTTCATCGACCTGGGCCTGGCGCAGCGTGTTGCGCAGCACCAAGGGATCGATCTCGGCGAGCCACTGGCCCTTGGTCACCTTGTCGCCCAGCTTGACCTTCAGCGAGCGCAACTGCCCGGAAACCTGCGCCCCGACATCCACCTGGCGGATGCCCTCGAGCACACCAGTGGCCAGCACCGCGTTCTCGATGTCACCACGCTCGACCGTGGCAGTGATGTAGCGCGGCGGCGTGGCCGGGGCCTGTACCGCGTACAGCGTGATCCCGGCCACCAGCGCCAGGGCGCAGCCCAGGCTTATCTTGCGAAATCTGCTCTTGTCCATAAATGCTCGTTCATCCGTTCCAAAGGCCTGCGTGCCGCACCGCCCCTTGTGGGGGCGGGCTGGCCTCGCAATCACCGGTCAAAGCCGGTGCCAGATACCGCAGTGCTGCAATCGCGGGACCAGCCCGCTCCCACAATCAATGAGTGACCCGCTGCAGCGCCTGCCCGTCATGCCACCAGGCCGCAAGGCTGAACACATCCGGTGCCTTGAGGATGCTGAAGTGGTTGCCAGGGCCGTACCACACCGCCAGTTGCGGCAGCAGACGCTGCCAACCGGCAAGCATCGCCGACTGTTCGCGCTGGTTGCCGGCCGCATCCAGGGTCGCGTCGGCCACCAGCACCAGGCTTGCCGGGCCGCAGTAATCGGCCTGTGCCAGGTATGGCGTACGCAGCGCGCTGGAGAAGGTCCGGGCGATCCCATGCAGCGCCCTGGCGGAAGAACGCGCGGGCATCAGCCCGACGCGAACCATGGCCTGGTGCAAGCGCTCGAGCTGCTGCTCGTCGTCCAGCGCGGCAAAGGCCTGGCGGTCGATGTCCAGCGAGCGCCCACTGGCCAGCTGCAACGATTCGATCAGCCGGTCCAGCGCTGCCCCTGCGGTGTAGGGCCGACCGCAGACGCTGTTGCCACCCGGTGACTCGCTGTCGATCAAGGTCAATGAGCGCACCTCGCGCCCCTGTGCCTGCAACCGCGCCGCCATGGCATGCGCCACCCAGCCACCGAAGGAATGCCCGACCAGGTTCAACGGCCCCTGCGGGTACAGGGCTTCGATGGCCTGGACATGGCAGGCCGCCGCAGCTTCGATGCTGCTGTGGGGTGTGGCGGAGCCATCAAGGCCACGCGATTGCAGGCCGTACACCGGCCAGTTGGCCCCCAGCGCCTCGGCCAGGCCGATGAAGCTGGTCACACTGTCGCCGGCCCCCGGCACACAGAACAGCGGCGCATGGCCGACCTGCCCGCTCTGGATCGCCACCAGCGGCTGATAAGCCACCACCGGTTTCTCGCCGATGCCCGCACGGGCGGCCCGCAGCGCTGCACCGAGCGCACGTCCCAGGCCCTGCACGTGGGGCGCCTGCATCATGCTCAGGTGATCGCCGGGCACCGCGATGCACTGCAACTGGCCAGTCGGCACCGTGCGCTCCCAGCCAAGGTTCGGCTGCTCGGCGTGACGCGGCCCACCCTGCTCGGCACGCAGCAGGTGGATGGCAATGCCCAGCGGTTCCGGGCGGTAGTGGGCCATGGCATGGCCGTGGGCGATCTCGCGCTCGAAGAACAATTTCAGTGCGTCATCGCTTGCGGCGGCCAGTTGCGGATACAGCAACCCCTGCTCACGACAGGCCGCCAGCAAGGTGGCGAAGTCGGCTTGCCCAGCCTCCAGGGCATTGACCCTGGCCAGTTGCGCCGCGCCGTTTGCGCCGAGCCCTTGCCAGTGCCCGGCGCAGTGCAGCAGCAGTTGCTGTTGCAGCAGGCGCGCACCCTGCCAGCGTGCCTTGCCCTGGTCGACCAGGCGCGGCTGCCAGGTGTCGATCAAGCCCAGGAACTCGACCTGCTCGTCCGCCCCCAGCAGTTGCGCGGCGATTTCATAGGCCAGCACGCCGCCGAACGACCAGCCGGCAAGCCGGTATGGCCCGTGTGGCTGGACCCTGCGGATACGCTCCAGTTGCGCGCGGGCCAGGGCCTCCAGGGTGTCCGGCTGCGCCTCGCCCAGGGCAAGGCCCGGCACGCCGTAGATCGGGAAATCACCGTCCAGTTGCTGGCCCAGTACCGGGAAGTAGAAATCCATGCCGCTGAATTCGTGGATCAGGAACAGTGCCGGTTCGTCGCCCTCGGCGCGCACGCACACCAGCTCCATCTGCGGCGTTGCCGCCTGCAGATGCTCGGCCAATGCCGCCACGCTGGCATGCTGGAACAGCTCGGCGAGCGAGACCTGCAGCCCCTGTTCGCGCAACAGGCCCACCAGCCGGATGGCCAGCAGCGAATGCCCCCCCAGGGCGAAGAAGCTGTCATGGCGCCCCACCTGCCCGATCTCCAGCACCTGCGCCCAGAGCGTCGCGAGCTGTTGCTCCAGCGCGGTGGTCGGGGCCTCGTAACGGCTCTCGGCAAGATCCTGCATCGCCGGACGCGGCAGCGCCTTGCGGTCGATCTTGCCGTTGTTGGTCAGCGGCAGCGCATCGAGCACGACGCAAGCCGACGGCACCATGTACGCCGGCAAGCGTTCCTGCAGCCAACCCCGCACAGCGGCGGCATCGAGGGTCGGGTCTGTGCGGGTGAACCAGGCGACCAGGCGCGCCGGCCCCTGCGTCAGGGTCAGGGCCATGACCACCACTTCGCCGATGCCCGGACACAGCGCCAGGTGCTGCTCGACTTCGCCCAGTTCGATACGGAAACCGCGGATCTTCACCTGGTCGTCGTTGCGCCCCAGGCACTCCAGCTGGCCGTCGTCGCGCCAGCGGCCCAGATCGCCGGTGCGGTACAGGCGTGCGCCCGGCTGCGCGCTGAACGGGTCGTCGACAAAGCGCTCGGCGGTGAGTTCCGGACGGTTTAGGTAGCCCAGCGCCACGCCATCGCCACCGATGTACAACTCACCTACTGCCCCAAGCGGCACCGGACGCAGGTGCGCGTCCAGCACATGCACCTGGGTACTGCCGACCGGCCCTCCGATCGGCACCAGTTCGGCGTCCGCCGGCACGTGGCGAACCTGCCCGGCGGTGGCATAGGTGGTGGTTTCCGTCGGCCCGTAGCAATGCACCAGGCGCAGGCCCGGTGCCTGCCCCAGCAAGCTGCGAAACGCTGCCGGATCCGCCCGTTCGCCACCGCACAGCAGCACGCGCAACCCTGCCAGCACGTCAGGGATCATCTGCACATACTGGTTGAACAACGCCGTGGTGACGAACAGCACCGTGGCGCCTCCTTCACGCAGGGTCGCGCCCAGTCGCACAGGGTCGAGCAAGGTGTCATGGTCGATAACCAACACCTGGCCGCCATTGAGCAGAGCACCCCAGACATCCATGGTGCTGGCGTCGAACGCGGGGTTGGAGGCGAAAGCGATGCGGTCCTGGGCGCTGAAGTCGGCGTAGCCATCGTTGAGCACCAGGCGGGTGATGCCACGATGGGGCACGCGCACGCCCTTGGGCGTGCCGGTGGAGCCAGAGGTGTACATGACGTAGGCGACCGTATCCCCACCTTGGGCCAGCCCCGGGTTGTGACCGGGCTGACGGTTCAGGTCCAGGCGATCGAGGTCGATGCGGCGCGCGCGGTAGGTCAGGGTCGCCGTGCTGTCGCAGATCAGCGCCACGGCCTGGCAGTCCTGCACCATGAAGCCCTGTCGTTCGGCCGGCGCATGGATGTCCAGCGGCACATAAGCCGCACCGCACTTGGCGACGGCCAGCTGGGCCTGGAGCAGTGCCAACGAACGCGGCAACAGGATCGCCACATGATCGCCCGGCGCCACGCCTTGCTCGATCAGGTGGTGGGCCAGGCGGTTGGCCTGCTCGTTGAGCTCGCCGTAGGTCAGGCTGTGCGCCCTGTCACGGGCGGCGATGGACAACGGATGCCGCGCCACCTGTTGTTCGAACAGGCGATGCACCGGCAGGTCGCGCGGGTAGTCACGCGTGGTGGCGTTGAAGGTCTCGCGCAACTGCCGGGCCTCGGCCATCGGCACCACGTTCAGGCGCTCGAGCCCTTCGCAGACGCCCCTCTCAAGTGCCTGCAACAGCAGGTGCAGGGCGTGCTCCACGTAACCGCAGATCCGCCGGGCATCGATGCCCTGCTCGGTTTGCGCGGTCAGCTCGAACGCCAGGCCCAGGTCATCGACGCTCAGCGCCAACGGGTAGTTGCTGCGCTCGTGCGCCTCGACCAACTCGATACCGTCCCACGCCTTGCGCGCAGCCTCGCCCTGCCCGGCCAACGTGCCATGGCGATAGTTGAGCAACGCACTGAACAACGCAGCCCCCGTAGGCAAGCCACTGCAGCGCTGGGCCAGCGCAAGGCGTGCCTGCTCATGGGCCAGCAGGCCGGTCAGGCGTTGGTGGGCTTGCTGCAACGCCGCCAGCACGGGCTGTCCGACAAGGTCCAGGCGCAGCGGCAAGGTATTGATGTAGACCCCCAAGGCCCGCTCGGCGCCCTCGCCGCCCTGCAGCCGACCGAGCAGCACGGTGCCGAACACCACGCTGTCGCGCCCGCTCAGTTGCCCGAGTACCTGGGCCCAGGCCAGGTGCATCAGGCTGGCAGCACTGACGTTATGGCGACGGGCCTGTTCGCGGATGCGCAGGTTCAGCGCATGGTCCAGACGCTGATGGTGCTGCGCCTGGGCATCCTGGTGTGGCGTTGCATAGCCGCCGTAAGGCAGGGTGGGTTCGTCGATATCGGCCAGTTGCTCGCGGAAGAAGGCTTCATGGGCCGCCTCGCCCGCCCCACGCTGCAGTTGGGCGATGTAGTTGCGGTAAGGCACCGCCGCTGGCAGCGCATGGGCCTGTTCGAGCAGACAGGCTTGCAGCTCGCTGCGCAACACCTCGAGGGCGACGTGATCCATGACCAGATGGTGGAACAGCAGCGTAGCGCTGATTCGTCCGGTACTCGGGTCAGTACGGTGTACCAGGCGCAGCAACGGTGCGCGGGCCAGGTCGAAGCGGCGCGGCTCGATGGCATCGTCCTCCTGCACCACATCCAGCGGTGCATGGCGCCAGACCACCTGCACAGGTTCGGCCAGCCCATCCCAGTGGAAGGCACTGCGCAGGATATCGTTACGCGCAATCACCTGGTCCAAGGCGCGGTGCAGAGCCTGCAAACGCCCCCGGTCGGCGAGCAGGAAACGTACCTCCAGCACATAGGCCGCCTCACCTTCTCCGGCCAGGTGGTGATAGAGCATGCCCGCCTGCAGCGGCCCGAGCGGATAGATGTCCTGGACATTGGCGGTACCGCCATCCACCTGGCCGACGATGCGCTCGATCGCCTCTTGCGTCAGCGCCACCAGCGGCAGCAGCTCAGGCGTAATGCGCGGGCAATCGGCGGCGATGCGGTTGGCAGGCACCTGCACCTGGTCGAGGGTCTCGACCGTCGCGGCAAGGGCCGCCAGGTCCGGCTCGGTGAACAGCGCCTGGATATCCAAGGCCAACCCCCGGGTGCGCAGGCGAGCGACCAGGGTCACGGCCAGCAGCGAATGGCCGCCCAATTCGAAGAAGTTGTCGTGTCGCCCTACCCGCTCCACGCCCAGCAACTCGCCCCACAACTCGGCGAGCAGGTGCTCGGTATCACTTTCGGGGGCTTGGTAGACCTGGCCTTGCAAGGCCTCGACAGCGGGAACAGGCAATGCCTTGCGGTCGAGCTTGCCGTTGGGGCTCAGCGGCAGGGCCGGCAGGTGCACGAACTGTGCAGGCACCATGAACTCGGGTAGTTGAACCTGCAACTGCCCCCTCAAGGCGTCTGCCGTGTGCACGACCCCGGTGTAGTACGCCACCAGGCGCTTGCCGGCTGGCGGCAAGTCCAGAGCCAATACAGCGGCTTCCTTGATGCCTGCGATGCGGGTCAGGCAGGCCTGGATCTCGCCCAGTTCGATGCGCAGGCCGCGGATCTTCACCTGGTCGTCGTTACGCCCCAGGTATTCCAGGGTGCCGTCGGCCAGGTGCCGAGCCAGGTCTCCAGTGCGATACAGACGTGCGCCGGGGCGGGTGCTGAACGGGTCTTCGATGAAGCGCTCGGCACTCAGTTTCTCGCGGTTCAGATAACCACGGGCAACCTGTACGCCGCCGATATATAGCTCACCGGCAACGCCCTGCGGCACTGGCTGGCCCTGCGCGTCGAGCACGTAAAGCGTGGTGTTGGCGATCGGTTTGCCGATCGGGGTGTTGTCTGGGGTCTGCTCCAGTGGCTCGGCGCAGTGCCAGGCACTGACGTCAACTGCAGCTTCGGTCGGGCCGTACAAGTTGTGCAACTCGACGCTCGGCAACTGCGCCTTGAAGCGCCGTACCAGGCTGCCGGGCAACGCTTCGCCGCTGCACAGCACCCGACGCAGCGCTGCAGGTTCGGCATCGCCATAGGCGAGGAACACGTCGAGCATCGAAGGGACGAAGTGCAGGGTCGTGACCGACTCGGCAGCCATCACCTGGCGCAGGTAGCCAGGGTCACGGTGCCCGCCCGGGCGTGCCATGACCAGTTGTGCACCGGTCTGCAGCGGCCAGAAGAACTCCCACACCGACACGTCGAAGCTGAACGGGGTTTTCTGCAGTACTACGTCGTCAGCGCCCAGGCCATAGGCATCCTGGGTCCAGAGCAGGCGATTGACCACCCCGGCGTGCTCGTTCATCACGCCCTTGGGCAGGCCGGTGGAGCCAGAGGTATAGATCACATAGGCCAGGTGTTGCGGAGTAAGGCCGGCAACCTTCGGATTCTCGCTGGAAAGCGCATGCCACTCGGGCAGGTCCAAATCGACCTGCGGCACCTCGAACGCTGCCAGCACCCCGCGGGTAGCCGCATGCCCCAGCACCGCCACCGGCGCGCTGTCGGTGAGCATATGGCGGATGCGGTCGGCCGGATAATCCGGATCGACCGGCACATAGGCACCGCCCGCCTTGAGGATCGCCAACAAGCCAATGACCATCGACAGACCGCGCTCGACGCAGATCGCCACACGGTCATCCGGCTTCACCCCGAGTGCAATCAGGTGATGGGCCAGGCGGTTGGCCTCGGCGTTCAGTGCGCGGTAAGTCAACTGCCCGGTTTCGGCACGCAGGGCGATGCGCTCGGGCGTGCGTTCAACCTGAGCCTCGATCATCCCGTGAACGGTCTGCTCCAGGTCATAGTCCACGGCAGTGTCGTTGTAGTCGACCAACAGTCGGCGACGCTCCAGCGCATCCGGCAGGGCAATGCTTGCCAGCACTGCACCGTCGCTGCCGGCCATGGCCCACAGCAGTTGCTCCAGATACCCGCAGTAGCGCTCCACCGTGGCCCGCTCGAACAAGGCGGTGGCATAGTTCAGCGCGCCGCCAAAGCCTTCTGCGGTCTCGCCCAGGCTCAGGCTCAGGTCGAACTTGGCAAAGCCCTGCCCTTGGCCGAGGTTGCGCAGGCTCAGGCCGTCCAGCCCAGTGGCGAAATCATGGCCGCCCTCCCACTCCAGCGACACCTGGTACAGCGGCGTGTGGGCCAGGCTGCGCGCTGGCCTGATCAGGTCCACCACCTGCTCGAACGGCAGGTCCTGATGCTCCTGCGCGGCCAGTACCTGGGTCTTGACCCGCGCCAGCAAGGTGCCGACATCCGGCGCGTCCGCCAGGTCCAGGCGGATGGCCAGGGAGTTGACGAACAATCCGATCAGCCCTTCGACCTCTGCCTGTCGACGCCCGGCCACCGGCGTACCGATCACCACCTCGTCCTGCCCCGACAAACGTGCCAGCAGCACCGACCAGGCGCCCATGAACAGCATGAACGGCGTGACCTGGTGACGCTTGCACAGGGTCTTGAGATCGTCTGCGAGGCGCGCGTCCAGGCGGATACGCACGCTGTCACCCGTGTAATCCTGGCGCACTGGACGCGGCCGGTCGGTCGGCAGGCTCAGCAGCGCTGGCGCACCGGCCAGGTTGTTGCGCCAGAACTCGCCCTGGCGCTGCAGTGCCTCGCCCTGCAGCCAACGGCGCTGCCACACCGCGTAATCGCCATACTGGATCGGCAACGGCGCAAGGAGCGCCTCGCGGCCCTCGCGCAAGGCCTGGTACAGCGCGCTCAGCTCACGGGTCAGCACGCCCATCGACCAGCCATCGGCGACGATATGGTGCAGCGTCAGCAGCAGCACATGGTGCTGTGGCGCGACCTGCAGCAGGCGAGCCCGCAACGGCAATGCCTCGCCCAGCGCGAACGGCCGCGCAGCTTCTGCGCGGATCACCTCGTCCAGGCGCGGCTCATCGGCTCTGGCCAGCTGCTCGCGCAGCAATACCAAGCGCTGCGCCGACAACCGCACCTGCGGCTCGCCATCGACCTCGAAGAACTCGCTGCGCAGCGCCTCGTGACGCTCGACCAGTGCCACCAGGGCCTGCGCCAAGGCGTTGGCGTCCAGTTCGCCGCGCAGCTCCAGCGCCAGGGGAATGTTGTAGGCCTGGCTGGCACCGTTCATCTGTGCCAGGAACCACAGACGCTGCTGGGCGAACGACAACGGCAGCGGCTGATCGCGTGCCACTGCCAGCACCGGCGGCAGCTCGCTGCGCGCAGCCGCCGCCACCACCTCGGCCATCGCCGCCAGCTCGGCCTGGGCGAACAGTGTCCCCAGCGTGAGCTCCACGCCGAGTCGCTGACGAACCTGCGCGACCAGGCGCATGGCCAGCAGCGAGTGACCGCCCGACTCGAAGAAGTGATCCTGTCGACCGACCCGCTCGACCTGCAGCAACCCTTGCCAGATCTGCGCCAGGGTCTGCTCCAGCTCGCCCTGGGGCGCCTCGAAGCGACGCTCGAACAGGTCGGCGCGGGTGGGGGCCGGCAGCGCGCGGCGATCAAGCTTGCCGTTGGCCGTCAGCGGCAGCGACTCGAGCCGCACGAAGGCGACCGGCACCATGTAATCGGGCAAGTGCGCCTGCAGCTGTGCACGCAGTTGCGCAGCCGCGGCCACCTCGACGCTGTCCTGGCCGGTGAAGTAGGCCACCAGGCGCGCCTGCCCCGGCTGGTCCTCGCGGGCCAGTACCACGGCTTCGTTGATGCCTGGCAGCGCTGCCAGGCGGCTTTCGATCTCGCCCAGCTCGATGCGCACGCCACGGATCTTCACCTGGTCGTCGTTGCGCCCGAGATAGTCGAGGGTGCCGTCATCCAGCCAGCGCACCAGGTCACCCGTTCGGTACATGCGCGCGCCCGGTTGCGCGCTGAACGGATCGTCGAGGAAACGCTCGGCAGTCATCTGTGCACGGTTCAGGTAGCCACGGGCAAGCCCGGCGCCGCCAATGTACAGCTCGCCGGCTACGCCCTGTGCCACGGGCTGGCGGTGCGCATCGAGCACGTAGAGCCGGGCGTTGTCGACCGGCGCGCCAATATGCAGCACACCGCCAGGGGTCATCGCCCCGGAGCTTGCGACCACCGTGGTTTCGGTGGGGCCGTAGTTGTTGATCACGGCAAAACCGGAGTGACGGGTGAATTGCCGCAGGCGGTCACCGCCGATCAGCAGGGTGCGCAAGGTCGGGTGATCGATCTGGTGGCTGAAGGCATATTCGGCCACGGGTGTCGGCAGGAAACTGACATCCAGCGGGCAGCCGCGCCACCAGGCGAGCAAGGCGTCGATATCCTCGCCCTGTTCGCTGGGCGGCGCGATATGCAGGGTGGCCCCGGCGCACAGGGCCGGCCAGACTTCCCAGGCCATGGCGTCGAAGCCGAATCCGGCGAGGCTCGAGGTGTGGCGCCCCTGGCACAGGTCGAAGGCGCGGCAATGCCAGTCGATCAGGTTGTTGAGGGTGCGGTGTTCGACCATCACGCCCTTGGGCAGGCCGGTGGAGCCGGAGGTGTAGATCACGTAGGCCAGGTTGCCGACAGCCAGGCCATCGACCTGCGGGGCGTGCTCGCTCGACGGCCAGTCTGCCCGGTCGAGCTCGATCACCGGCACCGAACACTCGCCAAGACGTGCGCGCAGGTCGTGCTGAGTGAGCAGCGCGGCCGGGGCACTGTCATCGAGCAGGTAGGCGATGCGTTCATCGGGATGCGCCGGATCGATCGGCACGTAACCCGCGCCGGCCTTGAGGATGGCCACCAGGCCGATCAAGGTGTCCAGACCACGACGGGCCAGAATCGCCACGCGGTCTTCAGGCTGCACGCCGAGCATGACCAGGCGCTGGGCCAGGGCGTTGGCACGTTGCTCCAGCTCACCGTAGCTCAGCGCGCTGCCTGCGCAGGTGGCGGCCACGGCTTCGGGCTGCGCGCTGGCCTGGAGCTGGATACGCTGGTGCACCGTGAGCATGGTTTCGGTGTCACCCGGGCGGTCGTTGAAGGTCTCGAGCACTCGCTCGCGCTCGGCGGCAGGCAGCATGTCGAGCCGATCGACACCCAGCGCTGGCGTCTGCGCCAGGGCCTTTACCAGGCTTTCGAGGGTTTTCTCAAGATAGGCGCAGACCCGCTGCTTCGGCACTTCGGAAGTCGCCAGCAAGGTCAGGCGCAGAGCGTCGCCCAGGTCGTCGACACTCAAGGTCAGCGGATAGTTGGTGCCCTCTTCGCTTGCCAGTACTTCGATGCCATCCCACGCCGCGCGGGCCTGGCCATCGGCAACCGGCGCACTGTGCCGATAGTTGAGCAAGGCGTTGAACAGTGGCGTGGGCGCGGCCACACCGCTGCAACGCTGGGCCAAGGCCAGCGGGGCGTGCTCGTGACGCATCAGCGTGGTCAGGCGCTGGTGAGTGGCCTTGATCGCCGTGACCAGGTCCAGATCGGCCAGATCCACCCGCAGCGGCAAGGTATTGATGAAAATCCCCAGTGCACGGTCGTTGGCCTCCGCACCCATCAGGCGGCCCATCAAAACGGTGCCGAACACCACCTGCTCACGCCCGGTCAGCCCTCCAAGAACCCGTGCCCAGGCCAGGTGGAACAGGCTCGCCAGGCTCACGCCCAGCGCCCGCGCCTGGCTACGCAGGCCATCGCACAGGGCCGGCGCCAGCGTCAGGCTCTCTTCGTGCGGTGCACTACCGTCCCCCTGCACGTCCTGCAGGCCGTAGGCCAGCGTCGGCTCGACGATATCGCCCAGTTGCTCGCGGAAAAACGCCTCGTGCTGTGCCTGGCTGACGCCCAGCAAGGCCTGGCCGACGTAATTGCGAAACGGTACTGCCGCGCCCAACAGGTGGCCGTCACCGCGCAACACGGCCTGCATTTCGTGACGCACCACCTCGAGGGCGCTGTGGTCCATGGCGATATGGTGGAACCGCAGCGTGGCTTGCACGCGACCGTCGCTGGCCGCAGGCGCGCAATGCAGGCGGATCAGCGGTGCCTGGCCGAGATCGATACGCTCGTCCAGTGGCCTGCCGCGGCACACCTGCAGCCGGGCCTCGCGCCAGACCACCTGCACCGGCGCCTCCAGTCCCTGCCAATGCACCGAAGTGCGCAGGATATCGTGGCGGTCGATCACCGCCTGCAGCGCTTGGACGAACGCCTGCAGGTGCGCCTGGCTGGCAAAGGCGAATTGCGACTGCATCACGTAGGGGTCGCTGCCCTCTGCGCTGGCGTGATGATAGAGAATGCCCTGCTGCAAGGGCGCCAGCGGGTAGATGTCCTGCACATTGGCGTGGCAGCCGGGAATCTGCGCGGCGAGCGCATCGATGGCGCCCTGGTCGAGCTCGACCAGGTTGAGCAGCGCCGGGGTGATCCGTGTGCAGTCGGCCGGGATGGCGTTGTCCGGGGCGCCGGCATTGCCGGCCCTGGCCACGTACTCACCGCGCTCGAGCAGTGCGATCAGCGCCGGCTTGTGCTCGCGCAGGCGCGCCACCAGGCTCGCATCGGTCAGCGCCTGGCGGTTGCCCTGGACCACCAGCTGGCCATCCTTGAGCGCCAGCTGGATATCGTTGGCTGACAATGTCGCCAGTAGGTCGTTGATGCTCACAGGACGATCTCCATTCTGTCTGTGATGGCGGCATAGCCTGCCAAGGTCGGTTGTTCGAACAGCGCGCGCACATCGGCCTCCAGACCCTCCTGGCGCAGGCGGGCGGTCAGGGTCACCGCCAGCAGCGAGTGGCCGCCCAGTTCGAAGAAGTTGTCATGCCGCCCTACCCGCTCCACACCCAGCAGCTCGCACCAGAGCGCAGCCAGCAACTGCTCGGTGTCGCCTTGGGGGGCCTCATAGGGACGCGCGTCGGCCACGGTGGCGGCCGGCAGCGCCTTGCGGTCAAGCTTGCCGTTGGGGCTCAGTGGCAAGGCGTCCAGATGCATGAACAGCGCCGGGACCATGAATTCCGGCAGTTGCGCCGACAGCTGCTGGCGCAGGCCCTCGACGGGCTGCATGGCGCCGGTGTAATAAGCGACCAGGCGCTGATCCACGGCCAGCACCACCGCCTCCTTGATCCCCGCAATGCGAGTCAGGCAGGCCTGGATCTCGCCCAGTTCGATGCGCAGGCCGCGGATCTTCACCTGGTCGTCGTTGCGCCCCAGGTACTCCAGGGTGCCGTCGGCCAGATGCCGGGCCAGGTCTCCGGTACGGTAGAGGCGTGCGCCGGGGCGGGTGCTGAACGGGTCTTCAATGAAGCGCTCGGCACTCAGTTTCTCGCGGTTCAGATAACCACGGGCAACCTGTACGCCGCCGATATATAGCTCACCGGCAACGCCCTGCGGCACTGGCTGGCCCTGCGCGTCGAGCACGTAAAGCGTGGTGTTGGCGATCGGTTTGCCGATCGGGGTGTTGTCTGGGGTCTGCTCCAGTGGCTCGGCGCAGTGCCAGGCACTGACGTCAACTGCAGCTTCGGTCGGGCCGTACAAGTTGTGCAACTCGACGCTCGGCAACTGCGCCTTGAAACGCCGTACCAGGCTGCCGGGCAGTGCTTCACCACTGCACAGCACGCGCTTGAGGCGTGCGGCCTGCAGGTCGCCGTGGGCCAGGAAGACATCGAGCATGGACGGCACGAAGTGCAGGGTCGTGATACCACGCTCGGCGATGACGTCAGCCAGGTACTGCGGATCGCGATGGCCACCTGGGCACGCCATGATCAGTTGTGCACCGGTCTGCAGCGGCCAGAAGAACTCCCACACCGACACGTCGAAGCTGAACGGGGTCTTCTGCAGCACCACGTCGCCAGCGCCCAGGCCGTAGGCGTCCTGGGTCCAGAGCAGGCGATTGACCACCCCGGCGTGCTCGTTCATCACGCCCTTGGGCAGGCCGGTGGAGCCTGAGGTATAGATCACGTAGGCCAGGTGTTGTGGGGTGAGGCCCACAACCTCTGGGTTGTCGCTGGAAAGCGCATGCCACACGGGCAGGTCCAGATCGACCTGCGGCACCTCGAACGCTGCCAGCACCCCACGGGTCGCCGCATGCCCCAGCACTGCCACCGGCGCGCTGTCGGTGAGCATATGGCGGATACGATCGGCCGGATAATCCGGATCGACCGGCACATAGGCACCGCCCGCCTTGAGGATCGCCAACAAGCCAATGACCATCGACAGACCGCGCTCGACGCAGATCGCCACGCGATCATCCGGCTTCACCCCGAGTGCAATCAGGTGATGGGCCAGGCGGTTGGCCTCCGCGTTCAGCGCGCGGTAGCTCAGTTGGCTTTGCTCAGCGCTCAGCGCGATGCGCTCCGGCGTGCGTTCGACCTGGGCCTCGAACAGGCCGTGCACGGTCTGCGCGAGGTCGTAGTCCACGGCAGTCGCGTTGAAGCCGAGCAGCAGGCGCTGGCGTTCCTCGTGCTCCAGCACCGGCAGCTGGTTCAGCGGCAGGTCGGGCTGACGCTCGAGTGCTTCCACCAGGCCCTCCAGCACCTGCTGCAGTTGCCCGCAGACCCGCTCGGCACCTACCGCAGGCAGTACCTGCACGGTCAGGCGCAGGCCATCGCCCAGGTCATCCACGTTCAGGCTCAAGGGGTAGTTGGTGCGCTCTTCGCTGGCCAGTGTCTCGATACCCTGCCAGGCCTGACGCTGGGTTTCGGTCTCGGCAGCGCTGGCGCTGTGCCGGTAGTTGAGCATGGCACTGAACAGTGGCATGGGTGCGACCACGCCACTGCAACGCTGGGCCAGGGCCAGCGAGGCATGCTCGTGGGTCAGCAGCGCGCTCAACCGTGCGTGGGTGGCACGCACGCCTTCACGTACGCCGTGCCCCGCCAAATCAACGCGCAGTGGCAAGGTGTTGATGAACATGCCCAGGCCATGCCCGCTGCCCGCGCCACCTTGCATGCGCCCCAGCAGCACCGTGCCGAACACCACGTTGTCGCGACCACTGGCGCTGCCCAGCAGGCGCGCCCAGGCCAGGTGCAGCAGGCTGGCAGTACTCACGCCGAGCTGGCGTGCCTGGCTGCGCAGGCGTTGGTTCAGCTGCGGGTCCAGGTGCACCTGGGCCTGCTCGATGTTGTGCACGTCGCCCTGGATGTCACGCAGGCCGAACGGCAGGGTCGGCTCGTCGATATCGGCCAGTTGTTCACGGAAGAACGCCTCGTGCTCGGCCTCGCTGACGCCGAGGCGCGCCTGGGCCACGTAGTTGCGGTACGGCACGGCCGGCTCGCTCGGCGCGGGCAGCCCGTGCAGGTAACCGAGCATCTCTGCGCGCACCACCTCAAGCGCCGTGTGGTCGAGCACCAGGTGATGGAACTGCAAAGTCGCCTCGATGCGCTCCCCTGCACGGCGATAGAGCAGGCGCACCAGCGGCGCCTGGTTCAGCGCCAGGGTGTCGAAACGCTGCGCAGACTCGCAGGCGGTGTCGATCATCGGCAGGTCGGCCTGGCGCCAGACCACCTGCAACGGCTGCGCCAGCCCTTCCCACAGCACGGCGGTGCGCAGGATATCGTGACGGGCAATGACGCTTTGCAGCGCGCCGGCAAACGCCTGCAGCCGCGCCGGGCTGTCGAATACCAGCTGCGATTGCAGCAGGTACGGGTCGGCACCGGCGGCGCTCAGATGATGATAGAGAATGCCTTCCTGCAGCGGTGCGAGTGGGTAGATGTCCTGCACATTGGCCGCACCGCCGGGCACGCTCGCCACCACACGGTCGATGGCGGCCTGGTCCAGTTCGATCAGGTTGAGCATGTCGGGTGTGATACGGGTACAGCCGGGTGCAATGCGGTTGGCCGGCACCTGTACCTGGCGGCCCTGGCCAAGCGCTGCGGTCAGCGTCGCCACGCTCGGCTGGCTGAACAGCAAGCGCACATCAGCCTCCAGGCCCAGCTGGCGCAGGCGCTCGATCAGGCTGACAGCGAGCAGCGAATGCCCACCCAGTTCAAAGAAGTTGTCATGCCGCCCTACCCGCTCCAGGCCCAGCAGCTCGGCCCAGACCTGCGCCATGACCTGCTCGGTCTCGCCCTGCGGGGCTACATAGGCCGCCACCGGCAGATCGGCCGGATCCGGATCTGGCAGCGCCCTGCGGTCGAGCTTGCCGTGGCTGGTCAACGGCAAGGCCTGCAGGCGGATGAACGCCAACGGCACCAGATGGCCCGGCAGACTGGCCTGCAAGGCCTGGCGCAAGCCCTCGACCGGTGCGTCCTCGGTGTACCAGGCCAGTAAGCGCTCGCCGCGTACCAGTACCACGGCGTCACGTACGCCAGGCTGGGCGGCCACGGCCGCTTCGATCTCGCCAAGCTCGACGCGCACACCACGGATCTTTACCTGGTCGTCGTTACGTCCGAGGTAGTCGAGCGTGCCGTCGGCGTTCCAGCGCACCAGGTCGCCACTGCGGTACATCCGCGCTCCAGCCCGCGAGCTGAACGGATCGGCGACGAAACGCTGCTCGGTCAGTTCGGGCCGGTTCAGGTAGCCGCGGGCAACCCCGTCGCCACCGATGTACAGCTCGCCCGCCGCGCCTACCGGCACCGGCTGGCGGCGCTCGTCGAGCACATAGACCTGGGTATTGGCGATGGCGGTGCCGATGTGCAACGCACCACCGACCTGCACCTGCCCCGAGGTGGCAACCACGGTGGTTTCGGTCGGGCCGTAGTTATTGATCACGGCAAAGCCCGGATCACGCTCGAACTGACGCAGGCGGTCACCACCGATCAGCAACGTACGCAGGCTGGCGTGCTGACGCTCGCGGCGCAGGGCCTGCTCGGCTACCGGGGTTGGCAGGAAGCTGACCTGCAGCGGCTGCTCCAGCCACCAGTCGAGCAAGGCATCGACCTGTTCGTTGGCAAGCGTAGCAGGCGGCAGGTGCACCACGGCGCCTGCGCACAGGGCCGGCCAGACTTCCCAGGCCATGGCGTCGAAACCGAAGCCGGCCACACTGGAGGTGTGGCTGCCGGCGCCTACGGCAAAGGCTTCACAGTGCCAGTGCACCAGGTTGGCCAGGGTGCGATGCTCGACCATCACGCCCTTGGGCTGGCCGGTGGAACCGGAGGTGTAGACCACATAGGCAAGCGCATCGGCCTCCAGGCCCGGCACCTGCGGATCATGCTCGGCAGCGGACTGCCAGTCGCCGCGGTCCAGGTCCAGGCGTGCGATGTGCTGCGCCAGGCTGTGCTGGCGTGTGTCGGCAAGCACCAGTGCCGGGGCGCTGTCCTCGAGCAGATAGGCAATACGCTCGGCCGGGTAACCGGGGTCGACCGGCACGTAGGCGGCGCCCGCCTTGAGCACCGCCAGCAATGCCACCAGGCGCTGCGGCGTGCGCGGCAGGCACAACGCAACCCGGGCCCCGGGCCGCACGCCCAGGCCGATCAGGTGGTGGGCCAGGCGGTTGGCGGCACGATTGAGCTCGCCATAGCTGAGCACTTCGTCACCCTGCACTACCGCTTGAGCTTCTGGTGAGCGGGCCGCGCAGGCTTCGACCAGCGCATGCACGGTCTGGCCCTGCGGATAGCCACGGGCACTGGTGTTGAAATCGACCAGCAGGCGGCGACGTTCATCGGCACCCAGCACCGACAGGTCATCCAGCCGCGTGCCCGGCGCTCGTTCCAGGGCCGCGACCAGTTGCGCGATGCTGTTGGTCATCCACTGCGCAACACGTTCAGCGCCGATGTCGGCGACGGCCAGCACGCTCAGCGTGAACCCCTCGCCCAGGTCGTCGACACTCAAGGTCAGCGGGTAGTTGCTGCGCTCTTCGCCGCCCAGAAGACGCACACCCTGCCAGATACCCTCGCCATCGCGTGGCGCATCGGCAGCGCTGTGGCGGTAGTTGAGCAAGGCGCTGAACAGCGGTTGCCCGGCAGGTACGCCACTGCAACGCTGGGCCATGGCCAACGACGCGTGCTCATGGCCGAGCAGTGCCGACAGCCGGGCATGGGTGGCACGCACTGCTTCGGCCACCGCCACCTGGGTGTCGACCCGCAGCGGCAAGGTGTTGATGAACACGCCCAGTGCCCGGTCGGCACCCTCACCACCTTGCAGGCGGCCCATCAGCACCGTGCCGAACACCACCTCGCTGCGGTTGGCCAGCACACCGAGCAGGCGCGCCCAGGCCAGATGCATCAGGCTCGCGGCGCTTACGCCCAGGGTACGCGCCTGTTCGCGCAGGCGTCGGGCCAGCGTGCCATCGAGGGCCTGGTGCGCCTCGGCGATGCCGTGGCCTTCGCCCTGAACATCCTGTTGGGCAAATGGCAGGGTCGGTTCGTCTATATCACCGAGCATGTCGCGGAAGAACGCCTCGGCGCCCGCCGCATCGCTGCCCAGACGCGCCTGGGCCACGTAGTTGCGGTACGGCACCGGCGCGCTCAGGTTGGCCACGTCGCCGAACAGCAGGGTGTGCATTTCGGCGCCGACCACGTCCATCGCGGTGTGGTCGAGGGCCAGGTGGTGGAACAACAGGATTGCCACGACCTGGCCGTTGCGCGGATCCTGGCTGTAGACCAGGCGCATCAGGGGTGCCTGGGACAGGTCGAGCCGGTGCTGGCGGGCGTCGAAGCGCGCTTGCAATTGGTCGATGACCTCGCCTTCGCCCTCCAGCTCGACCGGCATCACGGCCAGCTTCGCCTGGCGCCACACCACCTGCACCGGCTGCGCCAGGCCTTCCCACACCAGCGAGGTGCGCAGGATGTCGTGCCGATCGATGACCTGCTGCAGGGCATCAGCCCAGGTCTGCAGGCGTTCGAGGGTGTCGAAGGCCAGGCGCGACTGCAGCAGGTAGGGGTCACCCTGTCCGGCACTCAGGTGGTGGTACAGGATGCCCTCCTGCAGTGGGGCCAGGGGGTAGATCTCCTGCACATTGGCTGCCCCGCCGGGCACCGTGGCGACGATGCGCTCGATGGTGGCCTGGTCCAGTTCGACCAGGCTGAGCATGTCGGGGGAGATCTGCTGGGCGCCGGCGGGTACGCGATTGTCCGGCACCCGCACCTCGCGTCCGCTGCCCACCGCAGCGGCCAGCGCGGCCAGCGTCGGCTGGGCGAACAGCACGCGCACATCGGCGGCAAGGCCGGCCTTGCGCATGCGCTCGATCAGGCTGACCGCCAGCAGCGAATGGCCACCCAGCTCGAAGAAGTGATCGTGTCGGCCGACACGATCGACCTTGAGCACTTCGGCCCAGATCGCCGCCAGCGCGATCTCCACCTCGCCCTCAGGCGCGGCGAAGGCACGACTCACCACCGCGGCCTGGCCCGGTTGCGGCAACGCCTGGCGATCCAGCTTGCCGTTGGCGGTCAACGGCCACTGGCCGACATGGACATAGGCCGACGGCAGCATGTAGTCGGGTAACTGGCCTTGCAATTGCGCATGCAGCTCGGTGATCGGCGGGACGCGGTCTTCGGTGCTGAACCAGGCCACCAGGCGCTTGTCGCCCGGGCCCTCTTCGCGCACCAGCACCACGGCTTCCTGCACCCCGGCGCACGCCGCAAGGCGCGCTTGGATTTCACCCAGCTCGATACGGAAGCCGCGCAGCTTGACCTGTTGGTCGTTGCGGCCCAGGTAACGCAAGGTGCCGTCAGCCTGCCAACTGACAAGGTCGCCGCTACGGTACAGGCGTGCGCCCGGCGTCTGGCTGAACGGATCCTCGAAGAAGCGCTCGGCGGTCAAGGTCGGCTGATTCAGGTAGCCCAGGGCAACCCCGTCCCCGCCGATGTACAGCTCACCGACGGCGCCGATCGGCACCGGCTGGCGCCAGGCATCGAGCACATAGCAAAGGCTGTTGCCAATCGGCCGGCCAATCGGGATCGCCCCCTCGCCCACTGCGAGGATTTCATGGGTGGTACTGAAGGTCGTGGCTTCGGTCGGGCCATAGCCATTGAGCAGGTGCGCCGGAGCGCCTTCGCCCAGTACACGGGCAATCACCTGGGGGTCGAGCACATCGCCACCGACCATCAGGTAACGCAGCGAACGGAACACCGGCAGCAGGTGCGCGGCGTACTGGTGGAACAACCCGGCGGTCAGCCACAGCACCGTGACTTCATGCTCCAGCAATGCCTGGCCCAGGGCCTCGTGCGACAGCACCTGATGCTGATCGATCACCACCACGCGCCCGCCGTTGAGCAGCGGCGCCCAGACCTCCAGGGTGCTGGCGTCGAACGCGGGGTTGGAGGCAAAGGCCACGCGGTCCTCGCCTTGCAGGTCGGCGAAGCCGTTGTTGATGACCAGCCGCACGATCGAGCGATGGGCCACCAGAACCCCCTTGGGCAGGCCGGTCGAGCCGGAGGTGTACATGATGTAGGCCGCAGCCCGCGCATCCACGGGAATGTCCAGGCCGTGGGCGGGATAGGCCGCCAGATCCAAGGTATCCAGCTCTAGCCTGCGTGTTGCGCCGACCTGCGGCTGATCGGCCTGGGTCAGCAGCAGCGTGGCACGGCTGTCTTGGAGCATGAAGGCCTGACGCTCGACCGGTGCATTGGCATCCAGTGGCACATAGACCGCGCCGCACTTGATCACGGCCAACTGGCTGGCCAGCAGGTCGAAGGAGCGCGGCAGCAGCAGCGCCACACGGTGCCCCGGGCGCACGCCCAGTTCCAGCAGGTGACGAGCCAGCCGGTTGGCGTGCTGATCGAGCTCGCCGTAACGCCACTGGCGCTGACCGTGCACCACGGCAACCGCGTCCGGGGTCTGGGCGGCGTGCACCTCGAACAAGCTCTGCACCGCGTGTTCGCGCGGGTAGGCGCGGCCGGTGGCGTTGAATCCGTGCAGCACCTGCTCGCGCGCCTCGGGCGACAGGCAGGACACCGCATGCAGGGGTGTTTCCGGAACCGTCTCCAGGGCATCGGCCAGGTTCGCCAGGGCGCTGCCCAGCAAGGCGCACACCTGAACGCCATCGACCTGCGGCACAGCCTGCACGGTCAGTTCCAGGCCCCGCCCCAGATCATCGACGTTGACCACCAGCGGATAGTTGCTGCGTTCACGCGAAGCCAACAGTTCGATGCCCGACCAACCCAGGCTATCCCCTGCGCCTTTGGCGCTGCTGTGGCGGAAGTTGAGCAAACTGGTGAACAGCGCCTGGGACGCCGGCACACCGCTGCAACGCTGGGCCTGCGCCAGCGATGCCTGCTCGTGGCCGAGCAGGCGTGCCAGACGCTGATGGGTACGACGCACACCTTCGGCGGCGCCAACGGCATCGACACTGACCCGCAGCGGCAAGGTGTTGATGAACATGCCCAGCGCCCGATCCGCCCCGGCGCCACCCTGCAGGCGGCCCAGCAGCACAGTGCCGAACACCACCTCGCTGCGCCCGCTCAGTTGCGCCAATACCTGCCCCCAGGCCTGGTGCACCAGGCTGGCGACGCTCACCCCCAGCGCGCGGGCCTGCACCCGCAGGCGCCCGGCCAGCGTGCCGTCCAGCGCCTGGCGGCTGTCGATCACCTCCACGCCATTGCCCTGCACATCGCGCAGGCCGAACACCTCGGTCGGCTCGTCGATATCTGCGAGCATCTCGCGGAACATCGCTTCATCGGCCGCAGGATCGGCATCCAGCCGCGCACGCGCCACGTAGTTGCGGTACGGCACGCTGTCGATGTGCAGCGACTGGCCCCGCAGTGCGGCACCCACCTCGGCCACCAGCCGTTCGACGGCGGTATGGTCGAGCAGGATATGGTGCAGCAACAAGGTCGCCTCCAGCCGCTCACCCTGGGCATGACGCACCAGTTGCATCAACGGCGCGCACGTCAGGTCCAGGCGATGCAGGTCGGCCTGCTCGCTGATGCGCAGTTGCGCCTGGCGATGCACCACCTGCACCGCTTCCTGCAGTCCCTCCCAGTGCAGGCTGGTGCGCAGGATATCGTGACGGGCGATCACCAAATCCAGCGCCTTGACGAAGCCTTGCAGCTCCACTTCGCCGGCAAAGGCGAAGCGTGCCCGCAACACGTAGGGGTCGGCGCCGGAACTGGCCAGATGGTGGTAGAGAATGCCCTGCTGCAGCGGTGCCAGGCCGTAGATGTCCTGGACATTGGTCGTACCCCCCGGAATGCCGGCGGTCAATGTGTCGATCTCATCCTGGCTGAGGTCGGCCAGCGGCAGCATGTGCGGTTCGATGCGCAGGCAGTTCGCCGGAATGCGGTTGATCGGCACCTGCGTCGGTAGATCGGCGCTCACCGCAGCCGCCAGCGCCGACAACGTCGGTTGGCCGAACAGCACGCGCACGTCGGCCGCCAGTTCCTGCTGACGCATGCGCTCCACCAGCTTGACCGCCAACAGCGAGTGGCCGCCCAGCTCAAAGAAGTTGTCGTGCCGGCCCACCTGCTCCAGGCCCAGCAATTGCTGCCAGATCGCCGCGATGCGTTGTTCCACTTCCCCGTGCGGCGCTTCGAAGGCGCGACGGGCGAAGGCCTCGCCATCGGGCTCGGGCAAGGCCTTGCGGTCGAGCTTGCCATTGGCGGTCAGCGGGAAGCTTTCCAGGCGCACGAAGGCCGCCGGCACCATGTACTCGGCCAGGTGGCACAGCAGGCTGTCACGCAGCGCGGCAGCATCGGGCTCGGCGCCTGCGGCGGCCAGCCAGTAAGCGACCAGGCGCTGCTCGCCGGCGCTGTCGCGGCGCGCCATGACCACGGCCTCGCGTACCCCCGCACAAGCCGCCAGGCGTGCTTCGATCTCGCCCAGCTCGATGCGGAAGCCACGAATCTTCACCTGATCGTCGTTGCGGCCCAGGTAATCCAGGCTGCCATCGGCGGCCCAGCGCGCCAGGTCGCCAGTCTTGTACAGACGCCCGCCAGGGTTGAACGGGTCGGCGATGAAGCGCTCGGCACTGAGCGCTTCGCGGTTCAGGTAGCCGCGGGCGACACCGGCACCGCCCACGTACAGCTCACCGGTGACACCGGTCGGCACAGGCTGGCGGCGGGCGTCAAGTACATAGAGCTGCAGGTCGGGAATGCGCGAACCGATCGGGCTTACCCCAACCAGTTGCGCGTCGGCGGCCTGCAGCGGTCGGTAGGTGACGTGCACGGTGGTTTCGGTGATGCCGTACATGTTCACCAGACGCGTACCGGCATTGCCGATGCGCGCGTACCAGGGTTTGAGCATCCCGGGCTCCAACGCCTCACCGCCAAAGATCACCTGGCGCAGGGAGTGTTGCAGTTCGCTGCGCTCCTGCGCTGCGATCAGTTGGCGGAAGGCACTGGGCGTCTGGTTGAGAACGCTGACGCCCGTGCGGCAAAGCAAGGCATAGCACTCGTCCGGCGAGCGACTGATGCGTTGCGGCACGATCAGCAACTGGCCTCCGAAGGCCAGCGCGCCCCAGATTTCCCACACCGAGAAGTCGAAGGCGAAGGAGTGGAACAGCGCCCAGGTGTCCTGGCGGTTGAAGGCGAACCAGTCGTGGGTGGCCGAGAACAGGCGCGAGACATTGCCATGCTCGACCATCACGCCCTTGGGCAGCCCGGTGGAGCCGGAGGTGTAGATCACATAGGCCAGGTGCGAAGGCAGCAGCCCGGCGAGCTTCGGATTGCCGGTGGGCTGTAGCTGCAACGACGGGTCGTCCAGGTCGATCACCGGTGCCGTTACCTCGCCCAGCAGCGCCAGGCTGTCGGCCTGGGTGAGGATGGCCCGCGGGGCACTGTCGCTCAAGGTGAAGGCAATGCGCTCGGCAGGATAGGCAGGGTCGATAGGCACATAGCCCGCACCGGCCTTGAGCACGCCCAGTAGGCCGACCAGCATGCCCAGGCCGCGCTCGACGCAGATCGCCACGCGGTCATCCGGGCCGATGCCCAGTTCGATCAGGCGATGAGCGAGCTGGTTGGCCCGCTGGTTGAGTTCGCCGTAGCTCAGACTCTGCTGCTCGAAGATCAGCGCAGTGTCCTGCGGGCGCGCCTGGGCGTGGGCCTCGAAGCGCTGGTGCACCAGCGGCGTCAGGGCGAACTCGAGCAAGGGACGGTTCTGGCCATGGATCAGTTGCTCACGCTCGTCGGCAGGCAGGATATCGATCCTGTTCAGCGGAGCATCCGGGTCATTGTCCAGGGCCTCGACGATCTGCTCGAGTGCCCGCGCCAGGTAACCCGCGATCCGCTGCGCGCCCAGCCCGCCGCCGACCAGGGCGGTGATGCGCAGGTCTTCGCCGAGGTCATCGATGTTGATCGTCAGCGGGTAGTTGGTGCGTTCTTCGGCGCCCAGCACCTGGATGCCAGGGGCGATGTCAATGACTTCGGCGGCGTCGGCGGCATCGCTATGGCGGTAGTTGAGGACGGTGTTGAACAGCGGCGCAGGCGCCGCCACCGCACTGCAGCGCTGGGCCAGCGCCAGCGGCGCCTGTTCATGGCCGAGCACGCCGGTCAAGCGCGTGTGAGTCGCCTGCAGCCCCTGGCGCACGCTTTGCTCGCCGACGTCGATGCGCACCGGCAGGGTATTGATGAACATGCCCAGCGCCTGTTCGCCGCCCTCGCCGGCCTCCATGCGCCCGAGCAGCACGGTGCCGAACACCACCGCCTCGCGCCCCGACAACTGGCCCAGGACCCGGGCCAGGCCCAGGTGAGTGATGGCTGCAGGGCTCACGCCCAGACGGCGTGCCTGGGCGCGCAGGCGCAGGCTCAGCCCACGCTCGAGGGTCAGGCGGGCGTCTTCCACCGACGGGTCCTCGACCTCGGCCACGCCGAAGGCCAGGGTAGGCTCGTCGATATCGGCCAGCATCGCGGAGAAGAACGCTTCATGCGCCGGCACGTCCAGCGCCTGACGCGCCTGCGCCAGGAGGTTGCGAAACGGCACCGCCGGCCCGACCTGTTCGGCATTGCCGGCCAGCCAGGCGCCGATCTCGCGGCGCACGATGTCGAGGGCGGTGTGGTCCATCACCGTGTGGTGGAACAGCAACAGGGCGGCGACCTCCTTGCCCGTACCCTGGGCATGCACCAGGCGCAACAGCGGCGCCTGGCGCAGGTCGAGGCGATAGTGGCGGGAGTCATGCAACCTGCGTAATTGCGCCAGCGGCTCGTCCTGGCCAGGCAGTTGCAGCGCTTCGCGCCCCAGCGGTGCTTCGCGCCAGACCACCTGCACCGGCTCGTCCAGGCGCTCCCAGTACATCGAGGTGCGCAGGATGTCGTGGCGCTGGATCACCCAGTCCAGCGCATCGGCGAAGGCCTCCAGATGCGCCTGGTCGGCAAAGCGCAGCTGGGCCTGCAACAGGTAGGGGTCGCCAGCATCGGCCGACAGGTGGTGGTAGAGCATGCCCTCCTGCAGCGGGGCCAGGGGATAGATGTCCTGCACGTTGGCCGCGCCGCCGGGAATGCTGGCGACAATGCGGTCGATGGCCTGCTGGTCGAGGTCCACCAGCGGCAGCATCTGCGGGGTGATCTTGAACGCCGGGCTCAGCCAGTCGTCGTTCTGTTGGGCGAGCATCTCCAGCAACGCCGGCTTGTGTGCGGCCAATGCATCCCACAGGGCGTCCTCCAGGGCATCGTCGTCACCATGGACGACGAGGTCATGATCGTCACGCTGAAGTCGGATTGCACGGGTGGAGAGCACAGCCATCAGTTCGCTGAAGCGCATGGGTAAGCATCCTGCTTTTGCCAGTCGGAAATGGCGCCACGCTAAAGGATCAGGGGTGCAAGGGGTGACAGGGTAAGGGGGGACAAAGCGCGGACTATAAAAAAACGAATAAGAATATGAATTCTTATTCCTTTTATGCGATTAAAACTTCCTCTATAACGTTCCCAACTGTGCAGCAGCCAACACCGGCCAACTGTTTGCAGCGCAACACCCGATCAACACCCCCGCTGCTCTGGCAACACGGCGGTTGTCGCAGAAAACGCGGCAACGCGTTGATTCAAAAGGCATCGAAACTTCGGCACGACGATTGCTCAAGCAAAGTCCCCCGCTCACCCGAACAGGAGACTCGCCATGAGCACCCCCTTGAACGTCGTTGCCCTCTCCGGTGGTACTTCCCGCCCTTCGCGCACCCTGGCATTGACCGAAGCCATCCTCGCCGAGCTTGGCCAGCATCTGCACATCCGGCCGCACCTCATCGAGCTGGGCGATATTGCCCGCCCACTGGGTGCTGCACTGTGGCGTAGCGAACTGCCCGACACCGTCGAGCAGCAACTGCAGCACATCGAACAGGCCGACCTGCTGGTGGTGACCACGCCGGTCTACCGGGGCAGCTTCCCGGGGCACTTCAAGCACCTGTTCGACCTGATCGGCCAGGACGCCCTGGTCGACACCCCGGTATTGCTGGCCGCAACCGGCGGCAGCGAGCGCCACGCGCTGGTGCTGGATCATCAGTTGCGCCCCCTGTTCAGTTTCCTGCAGGCACTGACCCTGCCCATCGGCGTCTATGCCAGTCAGGCCGAGCTGCAGGACTATCGCGTTTCCAGTGATGCCCTGGCTGCGCGCATCGGCCTGGCCGCCGAACGTGCCGTACCGCTGTTCGCCCCCCACCATCAGCTGCGCAAGAGTGCCTGAGTGACCGCCATGAATGCACCCGTGACCCCCACCACGCGTCCGGCGCTTGCCATTGCCCGCGACCTGGCCGCCCAATTCGCCCTCACGGCTGTCGAACGCGACGAACGCGGCGGCACCCCCAAGGCCGAGCGTGATGCCCTGCGCGACAGCGGCCTGCTGTCACTGGCCATCCCCACGGCCTTCGGTGGCCAGGGCGCGAGTTGGCGCGAAACCTTCGATGTGGTGCGTGAGTTCGCCCGGGTCGACAGTTCCATTGCCCACGTGTTCGGTTTCCACCACCTGATGCTGGCCACCGTGCGCCTGTTCTCCCGCCCTGACCAATGGCAACCCTGGTTCGAGCAGACCGCGCGCAAGCATTGGTTCTGGGGCAATGCCCTCAACCCGCTGGATACGCGAACCCAGGCCAAGCATTTCGAGGGGTGGTGCGAATTCTCCGGCAAGAAGAGCTTCTGCTCCGGCGCCAGCGACTCGGAAATGCTCATCGCCTCGGCGGTGGACGAGCGCGCCGGCGGCAAGTTGCTGATCGCGGCAATCCCCAGTGGCCGTACCGGCATCAGCCTGCACGGTGACTGGGACAACATCGGCCAACGCCAGACCGACAGTGGCAGTGCCACCTTCGAACGGGTGCGGGTCGAGCACAACGAACTGCTGCTCGACCCCGGCCCGCTGAGCACGCCGTTCGCCGCCTTGCGTCCGCTGATCGCGCAACTGCACTTCGCCAACCTGTTCCTGGGTATCGCCGAAGGCGCCTTCGACGAAGCGCGCCAGTACACGCTGAAGGAGAGTCGCCCCTGGTTCCGTTCCAGCGCCAGTGAGAGCCGCGAAGACCCCTATGTGCTGCGCCACTATGGTGAGTTCTGGGTGGGTCTGGAAAGCGTGCGCCTGCTGATCCGCCGCGCCAGCGACCAGCTCGATGCGGCCTGGGCCCTCGAACACAACCTGAGCGCCGAGGCGCGTGGCGACCTGGCCCTGGCCATCGGCACCGCCAAGGTTGCCGCAACGCGCCATGGGCTGGACATCTGCAACCGTCTTTTCGAAGTCACCGGCGCCCGCGCCACCCATGCCTCGCTGCGCTTCGACCGGCACTGGCGCAACCTCAGGACCCAGACCCTGCACGACCCGGTGGACTATCGCATCCATGAACTGGGCGAGTGGGCGCTGAACGACAAACGCCCTGCCCCGTCCTTCTATTCCTAAAGGCACGTCCATGCAATTGCTGACCCTCCCCCCTTCACCGTCATTGGCTACCTCGATCAGGGCGACCGCACAGGTCTTCGAAGACCCCAGGTCGCAGGCGCTGCTCGCCCACCTGCAACAGGTCGCTCCCAGCGAGGCCAGCGTCCTGATCATTGGCGAGACCGGCACGGGCAAGGAGTTGGTCGCACGCCACATCCACAACCTCAGCGCTCGCCGCGACGGCCCGTTCGTTGCGGTCAACTGCGGCGCCTTTTCCGAGTCGCTGGTCGAGGCCGAGCTGTTCGGCCATGAGAAAGGCGCCTTCACCGGCGCCCTGGCGTCCAAGGCCGGCTGGTTCGAGGAGGCGAACGGCGGCACGTTGTTCCTCGATGAAATCGGCGACCTGCCGCTGCCCATCCAGGTCAAGCTGCTGCGCGTACTGCAGGAGCGCGAGGTGGTGCGCCTGGGGTCACGCAAGAGCATTCCGATCAATGTGCGGGTACTGGCCGCCACCAACGTGCAACTTGAAAAGGCGATCAACGCCGGGCACTTTCGCGAAGACCTGTACTACCGCCTGAACGTTGTCACCCTCTCGCTGCACCCGCTGCGTGAGCGGCCGGGCGATATCCTGCCGCTGTCGCGCCACTTCATTCGCAGCTACAGCGAGCGCCTGGGCTACGGCCCGGTGGAGCTGGCAGCCGACGCCCAGGCAAAGCTTGTGGCCTATAGCTGGCCGGGCAACATCCGCGAGCTGGAGAACGTGATTCACCACAGCCTGCTGACCTGCGGCGACGGGTTGATCCATGCCCGCGACTTGCGCCTGTCGAACCTGCGCCTGGAGCGTCAGGACGATCCGCCTTCGACGGCCTCTGCCAGCAGGGGCGGCGGCATCGATGAACTGCTGCAGCAGGCGTTCAGCCGGTTGTACGAGGAACAGCCGGGCGACCTGTACGAGAAGGTAGAGAATGCGTTGCTGCGCTCGGCCTATCACTTCTGCCATTACAACCAGGTGCATACCGCGCAGTTGCTGGGGCTGTCGCGCAACGTCACGCGTACGCGGCTGATCGCCATTGGCGAGCTGGTGGTGAACAAGCGCCGCGCACCGGAGCAGCCGCTGGACAACCGGATGGTGCGCCTGTCGATCTGATCGCGTCATTGCCTGCGCCCATGGCCTTGTGCTGGCGAGGCCTGCGTCACCCGCCGTGGTGCGCTTTTCGCGGGTAAACCCGCTGCTGCACGTAAATCTCTCCCCACGCCATTCGTCCACCTGATACCCGAACCCTGCCCGGCGCCGCCCCTTGCCCGCCAGGCGGTTGCGATCAGCCCTGCAACGAGATGGCAATGACCAAGACCCGCTCCCGCAAAGCCCTGTACATAGGCCTGCCTCTGGCCCTGGTGGCCGCCCTGGGCAGTGCCGCCGGCTACTTCTACTGGCAACGCCAGGATGCCGGCTACCCGCACAAGATCGTCGAACAGGCCAACGCCCTGCATGAACACATGCTCTCGTTCGACAGCCATATCACGGTGCCGCTGGACTTGGGCAGCGCCGGCAACGAGATCGACAAGGATGGCCCGGGGCAGTTCGACCTGGTCAAGGCCAATCGCGGTCGTCTTTCCGGTGCGGCCCTGACCATCTTCGGCTGGCCAGAGATCTGGAACGGCCCCAACGCCCCGCACCGCCCAACCCCGGGCTTCGTCGACGAGGCGCGCCAGCAGCAGGAAGTGCGCTACAAGATCATCAGCGGCATGGTCCGCGACTTCCCCAACCAGGTCGGTATCGCCTATACCCCCGACGACTTCCGGCGCCTGAACGGCGAAGGCAAGTTCGCCATCTTCATCAGCATGCTCAACGCCTACCCGCTGGGCCATGACCTGTCCCAGCTCGATCTGTGGGCTGCACGCGGCATGCGCATGTTCGGCTTCAGCTACACCGGCAACAACGACTGGGCCGACTCCTCGCGCCCACTGCCGTTCTTCAATGACACCGCCGACGCCCTGGGCGGCCTGTCGCCCTTGGGTGAGCAGGCGGTCAAGCGACTCAACGACCTGGGCGTGATCATCGATGTCTCGCAGATGTCGACCCTGGCCCTGGAAGACGTCGTGCGCCTGAGCCGCGCGCCAATCGTGGCCTCGCATTCCGCGCCACGGGCGCTGGTGGACATCCCGCGCAACCTCTCCGACAAGGAAATGCAACTGATCAAGGACAGCGGCGGCGTGATCCAGGTGGTCGGCTTCGGCCAGTACCTCAAGCCGCTGGAAAAGCCGGTGCTGGAAAAACTCGAGGCGCTGCGCGCGCGCTTCGACCTGCAGCCACTGCAGGGCCTGGCCAATGCCTTGATGCCGGGCGATGCGGTGATCGCCATCTGGCCTGAGTCACGTTTCGGCGAGTACGCCAGCAGCCTGTACGGGATTCTTGAAGAAGAACCCAAGGCGACCCTCAAGCAGTACGCGGACGCCATCGACTACACGGTGAAGAAGGTGGGTATCGACCACGTCGGCCTCAGCTCGGACTTCAACGACGGCGGCGGCCTCGATGGCTGGAAGGATGTCAGCGAGATCCGCAATGTCACCGCCGAGCTGCTCAGCCGCGGCTATAGCGAAACCGATATCGCCAAACTCTGGGCGGGCAACTTCCTGCGGGTCTGGGACCAGGTGCAAAAAGCCGGTCAACCTGTCGCCACCACCCAACACTGATCAAGGCCTGCCCGCATGAGCAACCGTCGTACCTTTCTCAAGCAGGCCGGCCTGGTCGCCGCAAGCCTGCCGCTGCTGCCTGGCGCCCTGGCTGCAACCTCGTCGCCAGCAGCGCTCACCGGCACGGACAAATGGCGCAACCTGCGCACGTTGTTCCCGCTGGACCCGGACATCGCCCACTTCGCCAACTTCCTGGTCACCGCCCACCCGCGTCCGGTGCAGGAAGCGATCGACCGCCACCGCGCCGACCTCGACCGCAACCCCGCCGCCCTGATGGACTGGGAAAGCCAGTACGAATGGCAGCGCGAGGACGAAGTGCGTGACTGGGCCGCACGCTACCTGGAAGTCGGCCCGCGGCAGATTGCCCTGACCGGCAGCACCACCGAAGGCCTGGCCATGATCTATGGCGGCCTGCAGGTCGGCGCCAGACAAGAGATCCTCACCACCGAACACGAGCATTACTCCACCCACAAGACCCTGGCTTTCCGTACCCAGCGCCAGGGTACGCAGGTGCGCAAGATCCGCCTGTTCGACAACCCCTGGGAGGTGTCCACCGACCTGGTGCTGACCACCCTGGAGCGCAACATCCGCCCCGAGACCCGCGTGCTGGGCATGACCTGGGTGCACTCGAGCAGCGGCGTCAAGCTGCCGGTCGGCGAGATCGGCGAACTGGTGCGCCGTCACAACCGCGACCGCAGCGAGGCCGAGCGCATCCTCTACGTGGTCGATGGCGTGCATGGCTTCGGCGTGGAAAACCAGCGCTTCGCCGACTTCAACTGCGACTATTTCATCGCCGGCACCCACAAGTGGATGTTCGGCCCGCGCGGCACCGGCATCATCTGCGCAGCCTCGACCAGCATGGATCACCTCACCCCCAGCGTCGCCACCTTCTCCCGCGATGAAGACTTCGCCACCATCATGACCCCCGGCGGCTACCACGCCTTCGAATACCGCTGGTCGCTGGGCGAGGCGTTCAAGCTGCACCTGCAACTGGGCAAGGCCGATGTGCAGGCGCGCATCCACCAGCTCAACGCCCGGCTCAAGGAGCGCCTGCTTGAAGATCGTCGCATCGAGCTGGTGACGCCGCGCAGCGCGCAGTTCTCGGCAGGTTTCACCTTCTTCCGTGTGCCCGGCAAAGACCCTGATGCCTTCGCCGCCAAGCTGATCGCCGGCAAGGTGATGTGCGATGCCGTCGAACGCGACGTTGGCCCTGTCATCCGCCTGGCGCCAGGCCTGCTCAACGACGAGCAGCAGATCGACCGGGTCATGAACCTGATTACCCAGCAACTTTGAACAAGGCATCTCCCATGAGCGCACCTCTGCACCGCCTCACCCTGGCCGCCGTGCTGGCCGCCTGCAGCCTGCCGACCCTGGCCGCGCCGCCGTCGGACCAGCCCGGCACAGTGTTCCGCGACTGCGACAAGACCTGCCCGGAAATGGTCGTGCTGCCTGCCGGCACCTTCACCATGGGCACCCCGCCCGACGAAATGGGCCGCCAGGACGACGAAGGTCCACAGCACCCGGTGACTTTCGCCAAGCCGTTCGCCATCAGTCGCTTCCAGATCACCGCCGGTGAATGGGCCGACTACCAGAAGGCCACTGGCATCGTCATTGCCGACGGCGACGATCGTCCTGGGCGGCGCTGCACCAACAGCAAGCCCAGCTACCCGCAAGGCCCTCGCCAGCCGGCGGTGTGCATGAGCTACGTCGACATCGAGCGCTATGTCGCCTGGCTGTCGAAGAAAACCGGCAAGCACTACGCCATGGTCAGCGAAGCCCAGCGCGAATACGCCGCACGCGGCGGCAGCACCGGCATGTTCCCGTTCGAGCCGGACGCCAACTTCGAGATCAGCAAGAACGCCAACGTCTACGGCCCCAAGGATGGCTACAGCTTCAGCTCGCCGGTCGGCAGCTTCCCGGCCAACGCCTTCGGCGTATACGACATGCACGGCAATGTCTACGAATGGGTCGCCGACTGTTACCACGACAGCTATTTCGGCGCCCCCGCCGACGGCAGCGCGCGCACCGAGGCGGGCTGCAAGCAGATCTCCATCCGTGGCAACGACTGGGGTGAAGCGCCGATCTTCTCGCGTTCAGGCAACCGCAACACCACGGTACGCGAAGACCGTGGCGACTGGCTTGGTTTCCGGGTAGCCCGCGAGCTCTGAGGCGCCACGCGACGGTAAATTCTCCCACCCCCGGCTCGTTCCTATCGGTGTACTTGCGCAGGACTCGGGGCGCCCCACGCGGCGCCCCCACTCGACCATCCAAGGAACCGCAACCATGAGCCAGACCTCTTCGCCCGACAAAATCCACGACCTCATCGGCGTCGGCTTCGGCCCTTCCAACCTGGCACTGGCCATTGCCCTGGAAGAACTCGCCGAAACCAACGGCCACGCCCTCGACGCGCTGTTCATCGACAAGCAGAGCGACTATCGCTGGCACGGCAATACCCTGGCTACCCAGAGCGAGCTGCAGATTTCCTTCCTCAAGGACCTGGTCTCGCTGCGCAATCCCACCAGCCCCTACAGCTTCGTCAATTACCTGCACCAGAAGCAGCGCCTGGCCGACTTCATCAACTTGGGCACCTTCTACCCTTGCCGCCTGGAGTACAACGACTACCTGCGCTGGGCCGCCGAGCATTTCGCCACCCAGGCGGTGTATGGCGAAGAAGTGCTGCGCATCGAGCCGGAACTGCGTGATGGCCGGGTCGATCACCTGCGCCTGGTCTCGCGTGACCAGCACGGCCAGGAGCACCAGCGCCGGGCCCGCTCGGTGGTGGTCGGCAGCGGCGGCACGCCCAAGGTTCCCGATGCCTTCCGCCCGTTCAAGAACGACCCGCGCGTGTTCCACCACTCCCAGTACCTGAGCGCCCTCCAGCAACTCCCGTGCAACAGCGGCAAGCCCATGCGCATCGCCGTGATCGGCTCGGGCCAGAGCGCCGCCGAGGCCTTCATCGACCTCAACGACAGCTACCCGTCGGTCAAGGTCGACATGATCCTGCGCGCCTCGGCACTCAAGCCTGCCGACGACAGCCCCTTCGTCAATGAAATCTTCGCCCCCGAGTACACCGACCTGGTGTTCAACCAGCCGCACGCCGAACGCGAGAAACTGATCGGCGAGTACCACAACACCAACTACTCGGTGGTCGACGTCGACCTGCTCGAGCGCATCTACGGCATCCTGTATCGCCAGAAAGTCGCCCATCAGTATCGCCATGCCGTGCTGTGCCGCCGCACCATCGAAGCAGTGGTAGACACCGCCGAAGGCATCGAGCTGACCCTGCGCGACCTGGCCACCGATGTCCGCCAGACCCACCGCTACGACGCGGTGATCCTCGCCACCGGCTACGAGCGTCGCTCCCACCGCGACCTGCTGGCTCCGCTGCAGCAGCACCTGAAAGACTTCGAGGTCGACCGCGACTACCGCGCCCTGGCGAGCCCCGAGTTCGGTGCCAGCGTCTACCTGCAAGGCTTCTGCGAAGCCTCGCACGGGCTCAGCGACACCCTGCTGTCGGTGCTGCCGGCACGTGCCGCAGAAATCGGTCAGTCGCTGTATCAGCACCTGGGCAAGCACGCCAGCAACGCCCCGGCCGCACTGCGCATGACCAGCGCCTGAAGACAGGAACCTTCCGATGAGCAAACAACCCCGTGGGGCCGTGCGCGAGCTGCTGACGCTGCTGCGGCCCTTCTGGCCGGTGGTCGCCCTGTCGATTGCCCTGGGCATGGTCGGTGGCTTGAGCGTCACCGCCCTGTTGGCCACCATCAACAACGGGCTGCACACCGAAGGCGGGCTGAGCCAGGGGCTGGTGCTGGGCTTCGTCGGGCTGTGCGCCCTGGCGTTGGTCAGCAGCATCCTCTCCGACATCGGCACCAACCAGGTGGGCCAGCGCATCATCGCCAAGCTGCGCAAGGAGCTGGGCGAGAAGGTGCTGGCGGCACCGATCGAACAGATCGAGCGCTTTCGCAGCCACCGCCTGATCCCGGTCCTGACCCACGATGTGGACACCATCAGCGACTTCGCTTTCGCCTTCGCGCCACTGGCGATTTCGCTAACCGTCACCCTGGGCTGCCTGGGCTACCTGGCGATGCTGTCCTGGCCGATGTTCCTGATGATGCTGGCCGCGCTGGCCATCGGCATCGCTATCCAGTCGGTGGCGCAGTCCCGTGGCATTCGCGGGTTCATGGCAGCGCGCGATGCCGAAGACCAGTTGCAGAAGCACTACAGTGCAATCGCCGCCGGTGCCAAGGAGCTGCGTATCCACCGTCCGCGCCGCCAGCGCATGTTCCAGCATGGCATCAGCGATACCGCCGAGCGGATCCGCGATCTGCAGACACGCTCGATCAACACCTTCGTGGTCGCCAAGAGCCTGGGCTCGATGCTGTTCTTCGTGGTCATCGGTCTGGCCCTGGTGCTGCAGTCGCTGTGGCCCAGTGCCGACGCCAGCGTCATGAGCGGTTTCGTGCTGGTGCTGCTGTACATGAAAGGGCCGCTGGAACACCTGATCAGCACCCTGCCGATCATCGGCCGGGCGCGCATCGCCTTCCAGCGCATTGCCGAGCTGTCGGAGCGTTTCGCGACCCCGGAGCCTCACCTGTTGCTGGCCGACTCAGGACAGGCCGCAGCGCAGGTGCACAGCCTGGAGTTGAGCAATGTCGGCTTTGCCTTCCCGCCGGTCGGCGATGCCCGCCCCTTTACCCTCGGGCCGGTCAACCTGAAGATCGCCCAGGGCGACATCGTGTTCATCGTCGGCGAAAACGGCTGCGGCAAGACCACCCTGATCAAGCTGCTGCTCGGGCTGTATGCCCCACAGCAGGGCCAGATCAAGGTCAATGGCAAGGCTGTGGATGCCAAATCGCGGGACGATTACCGCCAACTGTTCACCACGGTCTTCGCCGACTACTACCTGTTCGACGACCTGGTGCAGGGTGACCAGGCGATTCCCGAGGATGCCAACCAGTACCTGGAGCGTCTGGAAATCGCCCACAAGGTCAAGGTCAGCGACGGCCAGTTCAGCACCACCGACCTGTCCACCGGGCAACGCAAGCGTCTGGCGCTGGTCAATGCCTGGATCGAACAACGCCCGGTGCTGGTCTTCGACGAATGGGCCGCCGACCAGGATCCGACCTTCCGCCGCATCTTCTATACCGAGCTGCTCCCGGACCTCAAGCGCCTGGGCAAGACCATCATCGTGATCTCCCACGATGACCGCTACTTCGACATGGCCGACCAGCTCGTGAGGCTGGAGGCCGGCAAGGTCGTCGAGGAGCTAACACACGCCTGAAAAAAATAGAACCGGATTTTTCCGGTTCTGCTGTGTTTGTGCGTCTCACCACATGTAATGCAAATCATTATCCACAACATAATCACAGAGTCTGCCAATGCACGTCTTCCCTACCCTTCGCCCGTTGTCAAAGGCCATGCTTGTCCGACGCCTCATGGCGTCCGGCTTGCCCGCCACCGCTGTCGGCATGATGCTGGCAGCGCCGATGGTTGCCCAGGCCCAGCAAGTGGCCTTCAACATCCCCCAGCAGGCGCTTGGTAGCGCGTTGATTGCGTTTGGGCAGCAAAGCCAGTGGCAACTGCTGTACTCCCCCGACCAGATCAGCGGCCTGCGCAGCACCGCGGTCAAGGGTTCGCTGGAGCCCGATGCCGCCTTGCGCCAATTGCTCGGCGGCACGGGCCTTGGCTACAGCGTCAACGGCACCACAGTGACCATCAGCGGCCGTAGGGAAGGCGGCGCGGTGGAACTGGGGGCGACCAACGTCAACGCCGGCGTACTGGGCGAGACCACCGAAGGCACAGGCTCGTACACCACAGGCTCGATGAGCACGGCGACCAAGTTGCCGACGTCCCTGCGCCACACGCCGCAGTCGGTCACGGTACTGACCCGCCAGCGCATGAACGACCAGAACATGCAGACCCTCGAAGACGTCTCGCTGTATACCCCTGGCCTCACCCTGCGCAAGACCGGCGGTGAACGTCCGACCTTCTATTCGCGCGGCACCTCGGTCGACAACATCATGATCGACGGCTTGCCGGTGGCCTACGACACCGACACCCTCGGCACCTCGATGCTGTCGATGTTCGATCGCGTGGAAGTGGTGCGCGGCGCCTCCGGCCTGATGGTCGGCGCCGGCAACCCGTCGGGTACGCTGAACCTGATCCGCAAGCGGCCGACCGTCGAGCCGCAGATGTCGATCACTACCAGCGCAGGCTCGTGGAACAACTTTCGCACCGAGCTCGACGCCAGCAGCAAGCTGAACGACAGCGGCAGCATACGCGGTCGCGCTGTCGTCGCCCTGCAGGACAAGGACAGCTTCGTCGACGACTACAGCAACAAACGCCAGTTGATGTACGGCATCACCGAATTCGACCTGACCGACGACACCACCCTCACCCTGGGCGGCTACTACAACCGCGAGGACAACCCTGGCGCCGATTGGTCCGGCCTGCCGACCTTCGCCAACGGCAATTTCCTGCCGATCTCCCGCTCGCACCGCATGAGCCCGTCCTGGACCTACTGGGACAAGAAGAACAAAAGCGTCTTCGCCGAGATCGAGCACCGCTTCGACAACGACTGGAAGCTGCGCCTGAACACCACTTGGCTGCGTGGCGAGATGGACATGCTCGGCACCAGCTTCTATCGCCTCGACCAGGCCGCCGACACGCTGCAGCTCAACGTAGGCCGCTACACCTACGAGCACACCCAGAAGAGCGTCGATGGCTATGTCAGCGGCCCATTCAGCCTGTTCGGTCGCACCCATGAACTGGTGCTCGGTGGCAGCTACCGCCACGACCGCACCGACGACGGCCCTGGCGGCGGCCCGCTGGGCACCTTCGATTACCCGGTCGATCCGCTGTCGTTCGACTTCGGCTCGGTGCCCAAGCCCGAGATCGACTTCAACTGGTCGCGCAAGGGCAAGGTCGAGCAGTCCAGCACCTACGCCACCGTTCGCTTCAACATCCAGGACGACCTCAAGCTGACTCTTGGCTCGCGTCTGGACTGGTATGAATACGAACAGCAGACCCAATCCGGCGACTTCGCCTTTGGCGGCAGCTCCAAGGCCACCCGCGAGTTCACGCCCTATGCCGGCGTGGTCTACGACCTGAACGACACCTACTCGGTGTACGCCAGCTGGACGCGCATCTTCAAGCCACAGGAAGCCCGCTCGGCCACCGGCTCCATCCTCGATCCGGTCACCGGCAGCAACTACGAGACCGGCATCAAGGGCGAATACTTCGGCGGCGCGCTGAACGTGAGCCTGGCCTACTTCCAGTTGAACCAGGAAAACCTCGCCAAGGCCCTGCCACAGTCGTCCTGCCCGGACCTCTCCGACGGCTGCTACGAGGCGGCGGGCGAAGTCGAGACCAAGGGCGTCGAGCTGGAAGTGCAAGGCATGCTCGCCGAGGGCTGGCAGGCGTCGGTCGGCTACACCTATGCCGCCGCCAAGTACACCAAGGAAACCGGTACTCAACAGAAGGGCGACCGCTTCGACAGCGACACCCCTTACAACCTGTTCAAGGTCAACACCGTTTACCAGTTGCCGGGTGACCTGAACCAGTGGAGCATCGGTGGCGGCTTCCGTACCCAGAGCCGGGCCTACACCAGCTTCGGTGTGCAGCAGGGCGGCTACAGCGTGACCGACCTGATGACCGCCTACCGGATCAACAAGCACTTCACCGTGCAAGGCAACCTGAACAACGTGTTCGACAAACGTTACTACCAGAACATCAGCAACCCGGCCGGGGCCAACATCTTCGGCGATCCGCGCAACTTCACCGTCACCATGAGGTGGACGCTGTAACCCCTGCTACATCGGGCCTGCCAGCCAGGCCCGATGTGCTCTGAGGCCGTGGAAATGCCCGCTGCGCGAAGCAATCACCGGCTATTCATGATTCCAGGTCAAAAGACCTTGCCCCACGCCCCTCTTAATCAACCCCGCTGCAACCTTCAAACTGCTCCCCACTCGAATGGTCGATGTATCCAGGCGCCAATGCCTCTCGATCGACCCCGAATTCCCCCATAGCAGGAGCAGATCCATGAGCATTCCATCCTTCGGCCTCGGCACTTTCCGTCTCACCGGCCAAGCCGTCATCGACTCGGTCAAGTCCGCACTGGAGCTGGGCTACCGTGTCATCGACACCGCACAGATCTACAAGAACGAAGCCGACGTCGGCCAGGCCATCGCCGAAAGCGGTGTGCCTCGTGACGAGTTGTTCATCACCACCAAGATCTGGACCGACAGCTACGCTGCCGACAAGCTGGTCCCCAGCCTGCGCGAGAGCCTGGCCAAGCTGCGCACCGATTATGTCGACCTGACCCTGATCCATTGGCCAGCCCCAGGCAACGGTGTCGAGCTGCGCGAGTTCATGGGCGCCCTGGCCGAAGCCAAGAAACTTGGCCTGACCCGCCAGATCGGCATCTCGAACTTCAACATCGAGTTGACCCGCCAGGCCATCGAGGTGGTCGGCAAGGGCGAGATCGCCACCAACCAGATCGAGCTCAGCCCGTACCTGCAGAACCGCAAGCTCACGGCTTTCCTCAAGGAACAGGGCATCACCGTCACGTCCTACATGACTCTGGCCTATGGCAAGGTGCTCAAGGACCCGGTACTGGCCAGCATCGCTACCAAGCACAAGGCCACGGTGGCCCAGGTCGCCCTGGCGTGGGCCCTGCAGCTTGGCTATGCCGTCATCCCCTCCTCCACCAAGCGCGAGAACCTGGCCAGCAACCTGCTTGCCCGTGACCTGCGCCTGGACGAAGAAGACATGGCGCAGATCGCAGACCTGGAACGCAACGGCCGCGAGGTCAGCCCGGATGGCCTGGCGCCGGCCTGGGACTGATCCCTCACCGAACTTGGGCGTCGACTGCGGTCGACGCCACACCCGACATTCCTGAATTCGCCATAACCCGGAGTTTCCGATGAGCGCGCTTTCCTCTAAACGGGTCCTGTTTGCCCTGGCCATCGGCGCCTTCGGCATCGGCACCACCGAATTCGCCCCCATGGGCCTGCTGCCGGTCATTGCCGAAGGTGTCAACGCCAGCATCCCTACTGCGGGCATGCTGGTCACCGCCTACGCCATTGGCGTGATGGTCGGCGCACCGATCATGACCCTGCTGTTCAGCCGCTTCGGCAAGCGTGCTGCACTGATGATGCTGATGAGCATCTTCACCGTCGGCAACCTGCTGTCGGCACTGTCGCCGGACTACTACACCTTGCTGGCCTCGCGCCTGATCACCAGCCTCAACCACGGTGCTTTCTTCGGCCTGGGTGCGGTGGTCGCGGCCAGTGTGGTGCCCAAGGACAAGCAGGCCAGTGCCATTGCCACCATGTTCATGGGCCTGACCATCGCCAATATCGGCGGCGTCCCGGCCGCCACCTGGATCGGCCAGCAGATCGGCTGGCGCATGGCTTTCGCCGGCACCGCCGTACTCGGCCTGATCGCCATCAGTGCCTTGTGGTACGCCCTGCCCAAGGGCGAGCGCGGCAGCGTGCCCCACGTGCGCAAGGAACTGGCGGTGATCGCCCGCCCCAGCGTGCTGCTGGCGATGGCCACCACCGTGCTCGGCGCAGGCGCCATGTTCACGCTGTACACCTATGTTGCCCCGGTGCTCGCGGAACTGACCGGCGCCTCCAATGCGTTCGTCACACTCGGCCTGGTATTGATCGGTGTCGGTTTCACCATCGGCAACAACCTCGGCGGTCGTCTGGCCGACTGGTCACTGGACGGCGCGGCACGGATCTTCCTCGGCACCTTGGCGGTGATCATGCTGCTCATGCCGCTGGTGCTGGGTAGCCATGTCGGTGCTGCGCTGGCCCTGCTGGTCTGGGGGGTGTTCACCTTCGCCGTGGTACCGCCGCTGCAGATGCGAGTGATGATCGCGGCTGCCGAGGCCCCAGGCCTGGCTTCTTCGATCAACGTGGGCGCGTTCAACCTAGGCAATGCTGTCGGTGCCGCCCTGGGCGGCGCGGTGATCAGCCTCGACCTGGGCTACGCCGCGGTGCCGATGGCCGGCGGTTTGCTGGCGGCGACCGCGCTGCTGCTGGTGTGGCTGGGTGGACGCAACAAGGTGGCGAACGGCACCATCAGCGAAGCGCTGTAAGCGCCGTCCAGGGTTCTTCGGAGGGGGACTACAGGTAATGGGGAAACGCTGAACCGCGTCTTCTGCCAGTCTCCAATAGGCCCTCCCCAGGACCTTCGCCATGACACCGCCTGATGTTTGCCTGCACCGCCAGCGCTATGATGCCCCTCGAGCAGACAGTACCCGAGCATGCCCGTGAAGCGACACTCAGCGCCTATCAGCGCGCCCTGCAGGTGAGCCAGCAGGGCGTGCTGACCACTGACGACGGCGAGTTGGTCAGGGTCAGCGCGGGTACGCAGTTGCAATATCGCACCGAGGAGATCCCGGACTGGTTCTTCGAAGCGTATGTGGACGAGGTCGAGCCCTGAAACGGGTCGGATTATTCCACTTGCCGCAATTATGAACTGCCACCAGCATCGATTCCCTCCGAACACGCTTGAGCCTACGCTTCATCCATCAGGCCACTTCTTCCGGACCTGCACATGAGGAGTACCGCGATGTCCCGCCCACCATTACCGCCGTTTACCCGCGAAACCGCCATCGAGAAAGTCCGCCTGGCCGAGGATGGCTGGAACAGCCGCGATGCGGCCAAGGTTGCCCTCGCCTACACCCTGGACACCCGCTGGCGTAACCGGGTCGACTTCGCCACCAACCGCGACGAGGCACAGGCCTTCCTGACCCGCAAGTGGAATCGTGAGCACGAATACCGCCTGATCAAGGAGCTCTGGGCCTTCACCGAAAACCGCATCGCCGTGCGCTATGCCTATGAGTACCGCGATGACAGCGGCCAGTGGTACCGCGCCTATGGCAACGAGAACTGGGAGTTTGCCGCCGATGGGCTGATGCAGAACCGCCACGCCAGCATCAATGAAATGCCGATCACCGAAGAGGAACGCCAGTTCCGTTGGCCGCTGGGGCGTCGTCCGGATGACCATCCGGGGCTGAGCAGCTTCGGTTTCTGACCTTGCGAACGCATTCGCCCAGGCCTGTCGTGACAGGCCTGGGCGAAGTGCTTTAACGGTATTCAGCCGTACAGATAGTTGATGTCCTTGAGCGCCAGCGCTGGTACCTGGCCAAGCAGGTAATCACGAAGCTTGCTCATCTGCCGGGCCTTGGGGCTGGCCTTGAGCCAGGTCATGTAGTAACCATCGCCCGTCGCCACGGCCTGCTTGAAGGGTGTGATCAGGCGCCCGGCGGCAAGGTCGGCACTGGCCAGCACCAGATCGACCACCGAAATGCCCAAGCCCTGCTGCGCCGCGGAAATTCCCTGGTCAAGGGTGTCGAACACCTGCCCTTGATCGATGCTGATGTCCAGTGCATCGACCCGCGCCAGCCAACGCCGCCAGTCTCGGCGATCGGACGAGGGATGGAGGAATTCGCAGTTGCGCAGCACCGACAGGTCTGGCTCAGGCTCCTGGAGGTAGTCGGGGTGACAGACCGGGATCAGCCACTCATCGAACAGCTTCAGGCTTTCGACATCGGCAGGGAACTTGCCGCTGCCCAGCAGGATGGCGCAATCGTAGGGCTCGGAATAGAAATCCACCGTGTCGATGTCCATCCAGACGCTCGACAACTGCACGCTACAGCTGTCGTCGATCTTCTTGAAACCATCCAAAGCCTTGAGCAGCCAGCGCACGGTAAGCGTAGAGGCGGCTTTCAGACGCAGGCCGTAACGGTCCTGGCGCAACAAGGCGCACGCATTCTCGATGATCTTGAAACCGACCTTGAGCTCCTGGGCCAGCAACCGACCGTGCTCGGTCAGGCGCAGCTTGGGGCCGCGGCGCTCGAACAGGTCGCAACCGAACATGGCTTCGAGGGTCTTGATGTGATGGCTTACCGCCCCTTGGGTCAAGGCCAGTTCTTCCGCTGCGCGGGTGAAAGAGCCGTAACGAGAAGCCACTTCGAAGGCACGCAAGGCATGCAGGGCTTGAATCCGTTCTGACATCGTCGCCTTCCAAAGCATGAGTGAAACTAATAGTAGGTCATAGTTCCAGGCATTTTACAACCTAGGGAGGTTCTTCGAAAATGCCGGTAAATAACAATTACAGCTAACCAACACGCCGCGATAAGGCAGAAAAACCACTTTGTAGAAATTTCCTGGGGAAACCATGTTTACGGGTTATGGAAACTGCTATCGCCTGGATGCGCTAGAGCTGGCCGATGAACATGTTCGGAACAAGCAGCATTGGACGTACAAGACCATAGAGCACTTCAAGGAAATCCTCGGCAACCCTGGCTTTCCCTGCCTCTTCGGACGCAAGGCGGTCGCCGCCGCCACCTGCCACATTCTTTTCGCACGCGCCGATGATCCTGCCAATGACATCGCCCGCGGTCTCGCCGACTATGTCCGCAGCATCGCGCCGATCCCGCTCAAGCAGCGCATCGGCAACCCGCTGCTGGTGTTTCTTGAAACCACCGTCGACGGCACATTGGCCGAACAGCAAGCGCTAGCCTGGAAGATCCTCCAGCAGGTCCACGCCCGCGATCCCCAGCCTTGGCCGCAGGATGTGCCCCGTGACCCGCATGACACCCAATGGTCATTTTGCTTTGCCGGCATGCCACTGTTCATCAACATGAGTTTTCCCGCCCATCGCCAGATGAAAAGCCGCAACCTGGGCAACAGCATCGCTTTCGTCATCAATCCACGGGAAAGCTTCGACGAAGTGGCCAGTGCCAGCACCGAAAGTGGCCAGCGCATCCGCGCGCGGATCCGTGAACGGGTTGCGCAGTACAACGACGGGGTAATACCCGACAGCCTGGGTTTCTTCGGCCAGGACGACAACTTCGAATGGAAGCAATATCAACTCCAGGAGATGGGCTCGCTCAACCCCTCGCGCTGCCCCTTCCATGCCACCGCAACGCCTGAAAACCAGATCGAGAACTGAACGTGAATACCGCACTGACTGCTACCTACGCCCTCACCGTCCTGCTGCTGATCGCCACGCCAGGCCCGGTAGTGGCGCTGATCGTCAATACCGCTGCCGCCTCCGGTTCGCGCAAAGCCCTGTTCACCGCCGTCGGCACCAACTGGGCGTCACTGGTGCTGATTGGTGCTGCAGCCTGGATCATCATGACCAGCGCCGCCATCGACAAAGCCTGGCTCAGCGGCATGAGCCTGCTGGGCTGCCTGTTCATTGGCTACATTGCCGTGGGCACGCTGCGCGAAGCCCTGCAGCAGCAACCCCGGGAGCACGCTGCCGAAACGGTCGAAGCACCGCGCAGCACTGGCCGAGGCGGCCTGCTGCAAGGTTTCATGGTGGGCATTTCCAATCCCAAGGACATCATCTTCTTCATTGCCTTCTTCCCGCAGTTCATTCAGGTCACTGAATCCTTCGAGAAGAGCATGGTAGTGCTGTCGCTGCTGTGGATCGCCATCGACTTCGCGGTTTTGAGCCTCTACATCTTCGCCATCGGCAAGATCGCCTCGCAGCGCAGCAACCGCCTGATCAGCCTGGCGTCTGGCGTCGCCCTGCTGCTGATCGCCGCGGGGGGGCTGCTCTACAACCTCAAGGAGCTGGCCGCCTGAGCCCGCCCGATACCCAGGAGCGCCCATGACACCGATCGACATCACCCCGGACGTGGGCAGCGCCATTCCCCTGCGAGAAGACTACCAGCGCTTCCTGCTGCTGGGCGGACGTCGCGCGCCGCATACCCTTTACGTGCATGAGCGTGGCTACCGCTCCGACACCATCAACACCGACGCCCTGGGCCTGCGCTACAGCCACTGTGCCGGCAAGCGCTTTTCACTGGCCGAGCGCGGCGGCGCGGCGCGTATCAACCTGCTGGTGGGCGGCTCTACCGCCCTGGGTATCGGCGCCAGTTCCGATGAACACACCGTGGCGTCCTACCTGTCGATGCTCACCGGCGAGATCTGGTTGAACCTGGCCGGCTGCGGTCTGAACGCCACCCAGGAGCTGCTGATGTTCCTCAGTCATCAGCATCGCCTCGGCCAGATCGGCCATGTCGTGGTCCTCAGTGGCCTCAACACCCTGGCCCAGGAAGGGCTTGGCGAAATCCTCGCAGCCGACCAGGAACCTGAAGGAGCACGGCCGTACCAGCGTTTTCTCAACAGTTTCAACGAAGGCGTGCAAATACCGGCCAAACCCGGGCGGGCCTCGTTTTGGCAGCGCCTGGGGCAAAGTCTCGCGCCCCGTCGTTCGCCACCGTCATCCTGCGCCTGGCCGCTGTCAGCGCCGGAAAAACGCCTGCTTCGTGCCGCCGATTGCATCGGCCGCACCCTGTGCCAATGGGAGCGACTACTGGCCGACAGCCATACCACCCTGACGTTCATCCTTCAGCCACTGCTGCCCTGGTGCCGCGAGCAGTTGCCCGCCAGCGAACATGCCATGCTGTCGGCGCTGGACCGTCAGCCGGGCAACTTCGACCGCTTGCTGGAGGGTGTCTACGACAGTCAATTGCATTCAACCTTCTTCCGGCGCATCAAGAGTCAGGCGCAGACCGTACCCTGCTATGACATGAACGGCATGCTCAGCAGCTCACCGGTATTCAATGAGCATCTGTTCATCGATCGTCTGCATTTCAATGATCTGGGCAACAACGCCTTGGCCAAGGTCATCACCGCAAAGCTGGGGTTGGCCCAGGAAAAGTACGCTAACCGCAAGGTCACGCCTTTCAAGCTCGTCTGACAGCAAACAAAGACTCTTTCGACAGCACCTCGGGATGGCTAGAATGATCCATCACCGCTCCCGGTCGCCCGAGGCAAACGCGTACACGTCATGAACACTCTTGCTGCCCAAACGCTTCTGGTTCGTCTCACCTGGGCGCCAGCCTGCGAGGCCCATTCGTGAGTCGAGCCGTCTTCCTTTCGGGCTTGTTCGCGGCGCTGACGCCGTTTGCCGCCCAGGCGCTCGACGTTCGCATCGATCCCCATGCCGACCTGCTCTACCGCCAGGCGTTGCCATTGCTCGAGCAGGCCGACACCGAGGATGACAGCGCCAGCCCACTGCGCACAGCCGATACCAACGATCCGGAGCTCAGCCGCCAGGGCCAGGCGATGGCCCGCACATTGCCAACGGCGGTAGCCTTGCTGGAAAAGTCGGTTGCCTTGGGCCATCCCGTGGCGCAGTACCGTCTGGCGCTGTACTACATGACCTACCTGCCCGCCGGGAAGATTGCCGACGCGGCCTGTCCACTGCTCGAAGCCAGCCTGCGCCAGGGTTTCGCCCCACCAGCGACGGCGATCGCCAACTGGTGTCCGTCCTACAACACCACCCCCGCCTACCGCGAGGCGCTGGAAGCCATTCCGAGCATGGCGACCCTTTACGCCGCCTACTATCCGCAGCCCGCCACTCGCCTGGCTTGCAACCGCAGTCGTCCGCAAGGCCTGGAGCTCCAGTGGGGGCGTCAGCGTGACTACCAGGCGGAGGTCTATCGCCTGCTAGGTGAACTCGACCCACAACGGCGTCAGGCGCTGCTGCAGAAGGCGGTGGAGATCAACGGTTGCGTGGCGGCCCAGCAGCGGCTGACCAGCAATCGCTGACAGCACGGCCGCTCAGCATTCAGCAAGCAAATACCGGGTATTCCAACATTTAATTTGTGGATGCCAGGGCCTCGCCCCTATGCTGTCCGTGCATCCCCTGCGCCGCACCGGCCGGTGCGGTTCACGGCACGGGGAGAGAACAACAAGTCGAGACTGTCCATGTCGAATCACTCCTACTTCGCCCCCCACGGTGGGCACCCGGCTCAAACCGAGCTGCTGACTGACCGTGCCATGTTCACCGAGGCCTATGCCGTCATTCCCAAGGGCGTAATGCGTGACATCGTCACCAGCCACTTGCCGTTCTGGGACAAGATGCGCATGTGGGTCATCGCTCGCCCGCTGACCGGCTTTGCCGAAACCTTCTCGCAGTACATCGTCGAAGTCGCCCCTGAGGGCGGCAGCGAACGCCCTGAGCTGGACCCTAATGCCGAAGCCGTGGTGTTCGTCGTCGAAGGCGAGATCGACATCACTGTCGAAGGCAAGCACCACACCCTGGTGCCTGGCGGCTATGCCTTCCTCGCGCCAGGGGCCGAGTGGAGCCTGCGCAACAACAGCAAGGCCAACGTCACGTTCCATTGGCTGCGCAAGCACTACCAGAAGGTCGAAGGCCTGGCGGTTCCAGAATCGTTCGTCACCCACCGCGATAACGCCACGGTCATCGAGATGCCGGGCACCGAAGGACGCTGGGTCACCACCCGCTTCGTCGATATGGCCGACATGCGTCACGACATGCACGTCAACATCGTGACCTTCCAGCCAGGCGGCGTGATTCCGTTTGCCGAAACCCACGTCATGGAACACGGCCTGTATGTGCTCGAAGGCAAGGCGGTATATCGCCTCAACCAGGACTGGGTTGAAGTCGAAGCCGGTGACTTCATGTGGCTGCGTGCGTTCTGCCCGCAAGCCTGCTACTCGGGTGGTCCAGGTCCGTTCAGCTACCTGCTGTACAAGGACGTGAACCGCCACGTGCACCTGACGCTCAATCCGCAGCGCTGAGGCGCCCGCCTGCATCAACCGATCGGGGTCGGCCACGGCCCTGATCGGCGCAACACCATCTTCATGATCGTTCTGCCTGTTCCCGCGCATACTACGGTGATCCCCAGTGTGGAGCCCGAACATGCCGCAGCTCCTGTCCCGACTTCACCTCGCCCTGCTCTGCGCACTCCTGCTGCCGACGCTTGCGTTGTCTGCCGACAACTGGCGCCTCGCCCATCAGGAAAGCGGCATCGACATTTATCTTGGCGACGTCCAGGGCTCCCCCTACCAGCAATTTCGCGGCGTTGTCCGGATCAAGGCCAGTGTTCGCACCCTGAGCGACCTTCAGGAAAACCTGCGTGTCGCCTGCAAGTGGTTGTATGCCTGCGCACAGATGCGCCTGCTGGAGGTCGATGGCGACAGTACCTGGGTCTACCTCACCACCGAGCTGCCTTGGCCCGCGCAACCGCGGGACATGGTCCTGCGCGTACGCACCGAGCGGCTGGACGACGGCTCGCTGGTTCGCAGGCTCAGCGCTGACCCGGAAAAGGTGCCCGAGGCCCCTGGCTTCATTCGCGTGCGCCAATTGCAAGGTGAGTGGATCATGCACCCACTGGCCGAACGCGATACCCAGGTCACCTATCGCCTGCAAGCCGATCCCGCTGGCGATGTACCGGGCTGGCTGGCCAATCGCTTTGTGGTCGACGCGCCAATGGTCACGCTCAGAACGCTGAGAGCGGTAGCCGAACGTCAACCCTGACGCTCAGTAGCCAAAGGGGTTTTAGGAGCACTCCTACACGCAATTCGGAGCGTCTCACCCTCTCACCCAAGCCTTGATGCCCTACCCTGTGAACCTCCACAACAAGGAGGTGCCATGCGCGCATTTGTTTTCAGTTGCTTGATGCTGCTGGTTGCAGCATCCGCCACGGCCAAGAAGCAACCACAGGCTCTGACCCCTGTCCACCTGGGCGTCGGTGGCCAGGCGGTCATTTATAACCTGCCGCTGACAGTCGCACTGGAGCAGGGTTATTTCCGCGATGAAGGCCTCGATGTGAAAGTCATCGACTTCACCGGTGGCGGCAAGGCTGCGCAAGCGCTGGTGGCCGATGCCGTACAGGTGGTCAGCGGTGCCTACGAGCACACCTTGCGTCTGCAGGCTCGCGGCCAGGCACTTCAGGCGTTCGTGCTGGCAAGCGAGACCCCCCAGCTCGCCATGGGCATCTCCTCCAAAAATCTGTCGAATTATCGGTCGATCGCAGACCTGCGAGGCAAGACCATCGGCATCAGTGCGCCCGGCTCCTCAACCCAGATGCTCGCCAACCGCGTGCTGGCACAGGGAGGGCTCAGCCCCGAGGACGTTGCATTTGCCACCGTTGGCACCGGCGCGACAGCCGTGCAGGCGATGCTGAGCGGCAAGATCGACGCACTGGCCAACGCCGAACCCTTGATCAGCCTGCTGGAACAACAACAGGCAATACGCCTGATCGCAGATGCGCGCACGCCAGCCGGCACCGCAGCCCTGTTCGGCGGCCCCATGCCGGCGAACACCCTCTATGCCAAAAGCACCTATATCCAGAACAACCCACAGACCATCCAAGCCCTGACCAATGCCATGCTCAAGGCACTGACCTGGCTACACGACGCCACGGATGCCGAAGTCGCCGAACTGGTGCCAACACCCTACCTGATGGGCGACGCGGCGCTTTATCGCCAGGCGTTTCGAAACATCCAGTCATCCCTCAGCGTAAACGGCCGCTTCCCTGAAGAGGGGGCGCGCAACGCCTTGCAGGCACTGCAGAGTTTCGACCCGATCATGGCCGAACGCCAGATCGACCTCCAGGCAACCTGGACCAATCAATTCGTTGATCAAGCCTTGCAACCATGACATCCACCCTCGCTCTGGAAATGCTCGACGTGGAAGCCCGCCACGATCGCTTGCTGGCATTGGCACGGGTCGATCTCACTGTACGTGAAGGTGAGTTCGTCTGCGTGCTTGGCCCTACCGGTTGCGGCAAATCGACCCTGCTCGACCTCGCCGCAGGGCTCAAACCGGCCCACGGCGGGCAGATCCGCTGCCATGGAAAACCCTTGCTCGGGTTGAACCGCCACGCCTCCTACATGTTTCAACACGATGCGCTGTTGCCGTGGCGCACGGCGCTCGACAATGTGAGCCTCCCCCTGCAACTGCGCGGCTTGGACAAGCGACACGCCAACCAGCAAGCCGCTCAATGGTTGAGGCGGGTCGGGCTGACCGACGTTCCCGATCACTACCCTCATCAATTGTCCGGCGGCATGCGCAAACGTGTTGCCCTAGCCCAGGCGCTGATCCACAACGCTTCGCTGCTGCTCATGGATGAGCCTTTCGCTGCGCTGGATGCGCAAACGCGCCAAGCCATGCAGCAATTGTTGCTCGAATTGTGGGGCGAACGACGCAAATCGGTGCTATTCGTCACCCATGATCTCGACGAAGCCATCACCCTCGCTGACCGCGTCCTGGCATTCAACGCCGGCCCCGCATCCCGGTGCATCGAAGACATTCGAATTCCCCTGCCACGCCCACGCGACACGTTGTCACTACGCAAGGATCCCGAGTCCGCAGCCCTGTACCAGCGTCTCTGGCACGCGCTGGGGCACCTGCCTCCCACCCCCACAAACGACCGAGGCTGACATGTCGTGGACCACCCTCTGGCTACTGCGCGCCGCCCTGCTGCTCGCAATGCTTTCACTCTGGTCGTGGTTGGCTGCCGACGACGATCTGGCGTTCTTTGTCGGTCACCCCCACGCAGTTCTGCAGCAACTCTGGCGCTGGTTGAGCACTGGCAACGGCTCGTTGGAGCTGTACTGGCGGGACCACCTGCTGACTACACTGAATTTTCCCGGCACGCTCTACCCTCACCTGCTGATCACACTGACCGAAACGATACTGGCTTTTTTGCTCGGACTCGCCTCAGGCTTGGCAGTCGGCCTCTGGTTAGGGCTGACCCCCACGCTGGCACGGGTATTGTCACCGTTCATCAAGGCCGCCAATGCGGTCCCCAGGGTGGTGCTGGCGCCCTTGCTGGTGATGTGGTTGGGGCTGGGCATCGCCTCGAAAGTCGCGCTGGGTATCACGCTGGTATTCTTTGCGGTGTTCTTCAATGTCTACCAGGGTGTGCGCGAGGTAAGCCCTGCATTGTTGGCTAACGTGAGACTGCTTGGCGCCAACCGTTGGCAACTGGTTCGTATCGTCTATCTGCCTGCCGCCCTAGGTTGGGTGTTTTCCAGCCTGAACACCGTCATCGGCCTGGCGTTCGTCGGGGTCGTGGTGGGTGAATACCTGGGATCGACTCGCGGAATCGGCTACCTCATCCTGCAAGCCGAGGCCACCTTCGATGTCAACACCGTGTTGGCGGGCATCATCGTTCTCACATGCTGTGCCCTGCTCTTCGATGTCTTGCTCGCCGGCCTGGAACGGCGTCTGTCAGCCTGGCGCCAGCAGTCGGACGATGAACCTGGACGGCGGTAGAAAATACCAATGGAACACCGCCCGGCCGCCGCCCTCAACATGCTTAGGTCCTTCGGAGAATTCCCCATGCAATCACCCTTTGGTGCGTATGATCACCGGACGCGCAGGCAACAGCTATGAAGATGCCCGGCCGCGCGCCCAGCAGTTGCCTGCAGCTCGACTATGTTCGCGACACGCTGTTCGGCCCGGTGGCACAGAGTGTCGAATGTCACGCCCAGCTCGCCGCTCTTGATCTACAAGGGCGTCCCGCGCTGCGCTTGCACATACACCCGCCACTTCCCGACAAGGTTGAACGTGCCCATAGCGTTACCTTCGCGTGGGAGGGACGCCGATATCGGGGGATAGTGCGGGACCGGGGCAAATGCGGCGATGGTGGTTTGAATCTGCTGCTTGAGCTGCAGTGATTCGGTCAACGGCCGGTAGCGCGCTAGAACGCTACCTTCTGCGTAGTCAGTTTGACGTCAGGGCCATGCCCTGCTCGTTGCCCCTCACGCAACTGCCAGACCAAGGCTACCAGGTCACGACAACTGTTCAGGCTGGCCAGCGGTATTCCAGTCAGCGTGTAACCCTCTTCAAGGCTCTCACCACGCCCCACGCGGATGGTCAGGTTGACGCCATCCGGGCTGCTGACCTCGCAACGATCGGGCAGACAGGCCTGCTCGATCATCTGACGCATCTCCAGCATCGAAACGCCGATCAACGACATGTCATGACCCTCTCTTCAATATTGGCCTGCGATGTAAAAGCCCTATCCACTCTAGCGAGTGAAACCGTTGCACGATGGCCCGTTCAATCGGTTACCTGGGCGATGCGACAAACGGCGGTAAAACTACCGTTCGTCGTGTTCGACGAAGATGGCGCAAACTTTATCGGCCGTCTCGATTTCACAACATCAAGCCATGGACCGTCGTGTTGCGCGTTGCGCTGAGGAATCGGGTAGCGATGATTGATGCAAAACTTTTCGTGATCGACTATGCGCTGCATGGCCAGCACAAGTCATTCATCATTCGCGCCGAGCGCATGGATAATGCCGAAGCGTGGCACTGGGCGAGCTGCGATGCCGGTGTTGGCAAGATCGGGCGCTATGGCCGAGAGAAGATCAAGAAAGTCAGCAGACCCATGGCCGAGCGCTATGGCATCAGCGAGGTAAGCTGGCGCGCTTCTGGCTGAAGGCTCCGGCTACCCCGCGTGGTGTGCTGTCAGTACGGCACCATCTGCCCAAAACGCCCTGCATGGAAGTCGTCGAATGCTTCGGCAATTTCAGCCTGGGTGTTCATTACGAAGGGGCCATAACCCACGATCGGCTCATCGATCGGCTCGCCACTGAGCAGCAACAGCGTGGCGTCCTCCAATGCAGTGACCCTGGCATGCTCACCCTCGCGCTCCAGCAACACCAGGCTGGCTGGACTGACGTCCTGCTGGTCGTTTACCTGTATCGACCCGTGCAGTACGACCAGTGCGGCATTGCGCCCCTCGGCAATCGGTAATTGCAGCGTTGCCCCAGCGTTCATACGCACATCCCACACATCCATGGGCGTGAACGTCCGGGCAGGCCCCCGATGCCCCTGGTAATCACCTGCGATCACCCGCAGGCTGCCGACACCCTCGTCGAGCGCTACCTGTGGAATCTCGGCATCCAGCAGCGTCTGGTACCCCGCCGGGCTGAGTTTGTCACGTGCAGGCAGGTTGACCCACAGTTGCACCATCTCAAGGACGCCACCGCTGCGAGCAAAGGCCGGCGAATGAAATTCCTCATGAATGATGCCATTGGCTGCGGTCATCCACTGCACGTCGCCAGGACCGATCAAGCCACCGGCGCCAGTGGAGTCGCGGTGTTCGAGTTCACCCTGATAGACGATGGTCACGGTCTCGAAGCCGCGATGTGGATGCTGGCCAACCCCGCGACGGGCGTCGGTCGGTGTGAATGGATGAGGGCCGGCGTAGTCCAGCATCAGGAACGGGCTGATATGGCGTGCGAGCTGGTCGTAGGTGAAGAGGCTGCGCACGGGGAAACCATCCCCTACCCAATGGGCATGGGGGCTACGGTAAATACCCAGGATCTTTTTCATGAGATATCTCCTCTCTTGGCTGGCGAACATTCTACCGATGAAAACAATCGTGAATTAGGCGGGCAAAATAGCCTTATTCGTCTCATATGCAGGACAGTCTCCCTATAAACCCCACGACACTAAGGCTTGCCTGGCCCCGTTGCATTTAACCGCCAGCTGCCCCAAGCTCACTCCCTCCTGACCCCCGGTACCGCTAATGCCCAAACGTCGCCGCTATCTGATCGCACTGCTGCTCGTCCTGGCGATCCCGGGGGTGATCGGTTACTTGTGGCGCGACCAGAAACCAGAGCCCTCCAGCCAGCCGCCACAGAGCTATGCCAAGGCGCTGCGCCAGGCCCACGAAGGTCTTCCGGGTGCGGCACGGGTGCTGTACCAACAGTTGCAACGCGATGACCTGCCACCTATCAGGCGTGCTGCGCTCTACGCCGAACTGCCTCACTACCCCTCCCCACAGGCGCTGAAATTGGCCCAGCAGGATCTCGACCATGGTGCCCCCCTGGTACGTCGTGCGGCGATCACCAGCATCCGGCGCCTGCTGCCACCCGCCCAACGCAGCCTGGTCCTCGGCCCTTTGCTGGAGGATGACGACCAGAGCGTACGGTTCGCCGTGGTGGATGCACTACTGGGCCTCGACCCCGATGCCATCGGCCTGTACTTCCGACCGCTGCAGGCAGCCCTTGAGCAATATCAGCAAGCACTCGAACAACAGCCCGACGATGCCGAGGCACAAGTCCACCTGGCGCGCCTGTACCTTCATGAACAGGACTATCCGCAGGCCGAAGCAGCCCTTCAGCGCAGCCTGGCTCTGGCGCCGCAGGATCTGGAGGCGCTGGCAACGCAGGTACGATTGCTGGAACGGCAAGGCCAGCACGACGCCTCCCGCGAGGTGTTGGGCAAAGCCTTGGCCCTGCGCCCTGACTCCGCGTTTCTGCAATATGAGCTGGGTCTCTGGCTCAGCCGCCACGATCAACGGGAATATGCCTTGCTGGCTTTTTCCCGTGCCGTGGAGTTGGAACCGGACAACGCCGACTATCGCTACACGCTGGCCGTCACCCTGCATGACCTTGAGCAAGTCGAAGCAGCGCAGAAGCAACTGGAAACCCTGCTCGATCGCCAGCCCGCCAATCGCCGTGCACGGGTGTTGCTGATTCGCTACTGGAAGGAAACTGGCCAATTGCAGAACGTACAAGTCTTGCTGGCCGAACTTGAGCGACAGAATCCAGACGACCCCTATTTGCAACAAGGTTTGTAGAACTCGCTTGAACCCTGACAGAACCCTGGTGGTCCAGTGGGTAGTAGCTCGCTGAATGCTCGGCTATTTCCGGCCGGGCGACTGCCATGGGAGATTCGTCTTGTCCGGTTCGTTGTCGTTGGACGAACGCACCCTCATCCTCGCACCCGAGCAGGTTGCAGCGACCGCTGCCAAACTGTTGTCTGGAAGCGGTATCGCGTGCCTGTGCACAGGCGACAAGGACCGTTTCGGCCTATGGCTGGCCGAGGGTGTCGCCGTGGTAATCGTCGACCTGCAGACCTTGACCGATGACCCGCAGTCGCCCCTGCACCGGTTCATCGATGAGCAACCGGAGTGGTCAGATCTGCCGGTATTGCTGCTGAACACCCACGCGACGACCGACAATGGTTCGATGCCTCAACGGTTGGGCAACCTGTCGCGCCTGAGCTACCCCTTCGATGAACAACAACTGCTGGATGCGGCGAACCAGGCCCTGCGCGCTCGACGTCGTCAGTACATGGCGCGCAATGCGCTGAGCGCGCTGCGCGAGCGCCTGGACAGTCAACAGGCTGACGGCCAGGCCCGGCACCAGACACGCAAGATGGAAGCCATCGGTCAGTTGGCAGGCGGCGTTGCCCATGACTTCAATAACCTGCTGACCAGCATTGGTGGCAGCTTTGAATTGATCGACAGGCGTCTGCAGCAAGGGCGTACCGAAGGGCTCGACAAATTCCTGCGCATGGGCCAGGACGCCGTAGCCCGCGCAGCAATGCTGACCCACAGGCTACTGGCTTTTTCTTCCCGTCAATCGCTGCAGAGCCAAGCAGTGGACCTGCATGCCTTGCTGCAGCCCGCGCGGCTGCAGGCGACACTGGGCAACTCGGTGAAACTATCCTTGCGCATGGCGGACGCACTCTGGCCAGTCCAGGCAGACGACAAGCAGTTGCGCGAATCGTTGGACAACCTGCTGGTCAACGCCCGTGAAGCCATGCCCAGTGGTGGGCATTTGTCCATCGAAGCCCGCAATCAGCATATCGACGCGGAACAGTTTGAGGGCGCAGGCCTGAGCAGTGGTGACTACCTGCAACTGACCTTCAGCGACACTGGCCAGGGCATGTCACACGCCACCCTGGAACATGCCTTCGAACCCTTTTTCAGTACCAAGCCTGTGGGCCAGGGCATAGGCCTGGGCTTGTCGATGGTCTACGGATTCAGCAAGCAGTCCCACGGCCATGTCACGATGGAAAGCCAGATTGGCCAGGGCACGCGGGTCGATCTCTACCTGCCACGCTGCCTGAGCACCCCACCGCAGGCCTTGGAAGTTGCAAGCACGCCCATCGCAGGAAGCTGCCGCGAGGTGCTGATCGTGGAGGACGACCGCGAAGTGCGCGAGCTGCTCTGCCAAGCGCTGCGCGATGACGGTTTTCCATGCCAGAGCGCCTGCGACGCTACGCAGGCGCTGAATCTTTTGCGCTCTTCACAGCCCATTGCGCTGCTTATCAGCGATGTCGGGCTGCCAGGCATGAATGGCCGACAGCTGGCCGAGATTGCCCGCGCACTACGCCCGAGCCTGCCGGTCCTGTTCATTACCGGCTACGCGGAAACGGCCATGTCCCGCGAGGGCTTCCTCGACCCAGGCATGCAATTGATCTGCAAACCCTTCGAGTTGCACCAACTGAGCCAGCGCGTAGCGCAGATGCTCGGCGAGGCATGATCGCCGTCACGGTTCAAGCATCCGCTGAACCTGGACCGCGAGGCTCTCGAGCGAGAATGGCTTGAGCATCAGTGCTGTTCCCGGCTGGTCGAGAAGGCTGCGCTCGATGGGCTGCGCGGTATAGCCGGTAATGAACAGGATTTTCTGCAGGGGTTTGGCCTGGCGAATCGTCTTGCCCACCTGGCGTCCGCTCATACCACCCGGCAACCCGATATCCGTTATCACCAGATCGAAGAGACCACCCTCACGATAGCGCTCCAATGCCATACCGGCATCGCCGGCTTCGGTGACGTCAAAGCCATGTTCTACCAGCACCTCCTTCATCAAGGCCCGCAAATTGACCTCGTCATCGACCAACAGTATTCGCTCACTCCTGCCACGCTTCAACACAGGCACCTCCACCCCTTCACTGACCACCGGCAACTCGCCTGGGTGGCGCGGGAACAGAAGGGTAACCTGGGTGCCTTTCCCTGGCATCGACTGGATCCACACATAGCCCCCAGACTGGCGGGCAAACCCATAGATCATCGGCAGCCCGAGCCCGGCGCCACGACCTTTGGGCTTAGTAGTGAAGAACGGCTCGAACGCACGGCTTACGACGTCTGCGGGCATACCCTGCCCCTCGTCTTCGACATGAATGGCGACATAATCCCCAGCTGGGATGCTTTCACCGTGCTTATCCCCACTCACAAATCGTTCGTTGGCCGTCCGGATGGTCAGGCGACCCCGTTCAACGACCGCATCCTGGGCATTGCTGCACAGATTGAGAATCGCGACTTCCAACTGCCCAGGATCCACCTGCACTGGCCAGGGCGCGAGATCCAGTTGCCAGTTCAGTACGAACTCGGGCCCGAGTGCCTGATGAATCAATGGCTCAAGGCCGCGCAACAGGCTATTCACATCGAGTAGACGCGGCTGCAGTGGCTGGCTGCTGGAAAATGCCAATAGCCGATGGGTCAACGCCATCGCACGCTGTACCGAATCCCGCGCCACATGCACGTACTCGTCGATGCGCTCCAGGCGCCCCTGGCCCAAGCGGCGCTGGAGCAACTCCAGGCTACCGCCAATGCCCGCCAACAAGTTATTCATCTCGTGCGCCATGCCGCCTGCCAATTGACCAACGGTTTCCATTCGTTGACTATCGCGCAGCAGGTTCTCGGCCTCGCGCAAGATCGTCGTGCGCTCTTCGGTAATATCCCGCCCTACCGCAATCAGTACATCACCCTCGGGCCGCGCACTCCAACTCATCCAGCGGTAGTACCCATCCTTGTGCCTGAGCCGCGATTCCACCTGTTCGACGACCTGGCCAAGCAGCAGCTCATTGATCGCCAGCCGGACCTCCGCACGATCAGCGGGATGGACAAAATCGACGACCGTGATCGCGCTCAATGACTGCTGGTCCCATCCCAACACGCGACGCCACGCGTCGTTCGCGGCCAGCAGTTCAAGATCGCGGCTGACGATGATCATCGCATCCCGTGAAAAGCGCCAGAGATAGTCGCTATTGGGCAGATGACATCCGATTTGTTGCTGGAAGCCCTGCGCCAGTTCACGCCACTGGCGGATTTGCTCCACGCTGGCGGTGGTATTGATCGCTGTGTGCAAAATCCCGGCGACCACGCCTTGCTCATCATGCAGGGGGGCGTAGCCGAACGCGAACCAGGCATAGTCACCGTTCTCCCGATAACGCACCTGGAGGGGGGATTCGTCGACAAAGCTGGCGCGCCCGTCCAGTGCCTGGAACACCCGTGGGCCAATGCGTTCCCATTCGACCTGCCACAGCTGATCGAAGCGCACGCCCACCTGGGACTGGTCGTCCGCCAGCAATGCCAGGTAGTTCTGGCTGGGAATCAGAGTCAGTTCCTTACCCCAGGCCAGCGCACAGGGAAACGGCGACAACAGCATGATATCCACCGCGATGCGCAGCGAGGGAGGCCATTGCGATAGTGCCCCCAACGGTGTGCTGCCCCAGTCGAAGCGGAGAATATGCTCAGCGCGCACCTCGACCGAAGACGACGGAGGAACCAGATGAATGACTTGTGTGGCGCTCCTTTGCGCCTGTTCGTCAGCAGCCAAGAACAATGCTCCTGGCAGACAGGGTTTCCGAATCCATGGCAACTCCTGAAGATCATGAAGTATCTGAAGGCTAGCACATCGCTATATAGGCCGCCCCGAACACGATTCTGCTGATCAGTCTGCGCTTGTACCTGTCATCAGGTCTGTTTCACAAGCGCTGGTCACTGACCAAGTGGTCTAGCGACTACATCAGGCGTAATCAATCGCACAGATAAGAGATGGTTTGTGCCTATCCGTTCACGACATGACTTACAGCGCCACCAAGGGGCCCAGAGCAAGCTTCTCCCTACATCAAAGCGATAGGGAGAAGTTCGATGAGCATATCCAGGCATCTGAGCCACCGCATGACAAATCTCATGGTCTCCATGCTGATCGGCACAGCCCCTGTGATCTCGGGTTTGGTGGTCATGGACTACCAATTGAACAAACAGCTCGAGGAAAACGCGAAGGTATCCATCGAAGAAGCCGTGTTCGCTATCGATCGTGTCTTCGATAGCCTGCATCGCGCGGCACTGCACGCGCAGCCGCTGGGCACCCGGCCATGCAAGGAGGTTCAACAGGAACTGGAAAGCCAGGCCAGGCGCAACCCGCGGGTTCACTCGCTGGTGCTGACTCGCAACGATGCCGGGTTTTGCAGCAGCCTGGGCACAAAACCCTTGCACACGCCTCGCTTCGCGAAGGGCGAATACCTGCGACTCAACATGAATTCACCGACCATCCCCAATGGTGTACTCGTGGAGTACCGCTTGGTCGCCGACACCCATGCGGTAATCGCCAGCACCTACGGGCTTGAACTGCGTAACGAACTGCGCGGCTTCAAGGACGGGCTTGTATTGCTGCTGGAGTTTGGCGGCCTCTACCTCTGGGCCGAGGGTGACAGCCGTGACGCAGGACGCCCCTCGCTGTCGGAGTTCCCCCAGAACGGGGTCTCGGAAAAGTACGGTTACATGATCAGAGCAGGTTACCCCGCCGGTTTTACCGCTCGTGAGGCACGACAGGTCAAGACAAATATCATGCCGTCCCTTGTGCTCATCGGCCTGTTCACCTCGGTGCTCGTACTCTGGAGCCTCTTGCGTAACCGGAACCCAGTCAAATAAGGCGTTGCCGGTCATTGACCGGTAACGCCCTGTTCTCAAGGCTTATTCGACGTTCAGCACACCGCGCCGGACCTGGTCGCGCTCGATGGACTCGAATAGAGCCTTGAAATTACCTTCGCCAAAGCCATCGTCACCTTTGCGCTGGATGAATTCGAAGAACACCGGCCCCAGCAGGGTCTCCGAGAAGATCTGCAACAACAGGCGCTTGTCGCCTGGCGCGGACGCACCATCGAGCAGAATACCCCGAGCCTGCAACTGGTCGACCGGCTCGCCGTGCCCCGGCAGGCGCTCTTCGAGCATCTCGTAGTAAGTTTGTGGCGGCGGGGTCATGAAGCGTGTGCCGATGGCCTTCAGGGCATCCCAGGTCTTGAGCAGGTCGTCGGTGAGGAAGGCTACGTGCTGAATGCCTTCGCCGTTGAACTGCATCAGGAACTCTTCGATCTGGCCCGATCCCTTCGACGATTCCTCGTTCAGCGGAATACGGATCATGCCGTCCGGCGCAGTCATGGCACGTGAGGTCAACCCGGTGTACTCGCCCTTGATGTCGAAGTAGCGGATCTCGCGGAAGTTGAACAGCTTCTCGTAGAAGCCAGCCCAATAGCTCATTCGCCCGCGGTAGACGTTGTGCGTGAGGTGATCGATAATCTTCAGCCCCGCGCCTGCCGGATTGCGGTCGATGCCTTCGATAAAGTTGAAGTCGATGTCATAGATCGAGCTGCCTTCCTCGAAGCGGTCGATCAGGTACAGCGGCGCACCGCCGATACCCTTGATCGCTGGCAGCCGCAGCTCCATCGGGCCGGTTTCGATTTCCACCGGCTGGGCCCCCAGCTCCAGTGCACGGGCATAGGCTTCATGCGCATTGCGCACTCGGAATGCCATGCCGCAGACGGACGGGCCATGCTCGGCAGCAAAGTACGAAGCGATGCTCTTGGGTTCGTTGTTCAGGATCAGGTTGATGCCACCCTGGCGATAAAGGTGGACATCCTTGGAGCGGTGAGTCGCCACCTTGGTGAAGCCCAGTGCCTGGAATACCGGCTCCAGCACGCCAGGCGTGGGCGAAGCGAACTCGATGAACTCAAAGCCCATCAGGCCCATCGGGTTGTCGAAGATATCAGCCATGTTCGTGTCCTCATCTACAGCAGAAAAAACGGTGTCAAACGCTTGGGATGTCGGACAGACAAGGTGGTGAGCAGGGAATACCCCTCACGCTGCGGGAGAGAAAATCGCCAAAGAGCAGCTTGAACCCGTGATATGCCATATGAACCTGGTCTCGGCTGGGTCGGCCTCCCAGGAGGGGAAGACCTTATTCTTGTATTCGTAAACTGATTCTACAGGGCGTAATTTCCTTTGTCGCGCTTTAGTTCGGCAATGTGCCGAAGGTCCGAGCTATCCTTGTGCTACCACCAGCCATTCAAGTCTAGACCCGCATGCCTCTTACGGTTAAACGCTCTGCCCGCTGGAGCTGGCGCAGCCTGCTGCCCTGGGCCGTCGGCGCACTGCCAATGCTGTGCGGCCTGGCGATCATGCACTGGCAGATCGAACGCGACCTGCGAGAGAACAGCCAGGCTACCGTGCAGCAGGTCGTCAGCCACATGGAGCGTATCCTGGGCGGGCTCTCCACGGCAGCACAAGCACTGTTGCCTCTGGCTGGACGCCCTTGTAGCGAAGTCACACTGGCCCTGCGCGAGCAAGTGACACGCAATGCGTTCGTGCGCTCAACCAACCTGTTCGACCACGACACCCTGTATTGCTCCTCGCTGTTTGGCGATTACGACGAACCGGTCAACACCCTCGACTACACTGAGGGCCAGCTATGGCTGATGGATGGCAACTCGGTCACGCCGGGCCATCCGCTGTTGGTGTATCGCACCGGTCAAGAGGGCCGCGGCGCCATCGTAACGCTCGACGGCGACCACCTGCTGACGGCCCTGCGCCTGATCGCCGATGACGAAACCCTGCAGATTCAGATCGGCAAGCATTGGTTGAGCGCCGATGGCCTGGTCCATACCGGCGTCCCCCCAACAGCCCCCAGCGCACCAGTCTCTCAATATTCGGTGCGCTACCCGTTCAGCGTCCATGGAGGCTACGGCCCGGACAAACCGATGGAAGTGCTGCGCAGCCAGTACCCGGCGCTGCTCAGTCTTCTATTGGTCATCGGTGTACTTATCGGTCTGGCCTGTCGCTGGCAACTGCGACGTGCCTCGTCGTCAAGGGCCGAGTTGAACCGGGCGCTGGAGGCGAACGAGTTCATCCCATACTTTCAGCCGGTGGTGCGCAAGGGTGACTACCGCTGGGCCGGTGCCGAAGTGTTGATGCGCTGGCAACATCCGCACGAAGGATTGGTACGCCCCGATCTGTTCATCCCCTACGCCGAGCACAGTGGGCAGATCGTGCCCATGACCCGTGCCCTGATGCTGCTTACCGCCCAAGGCCTGGCGCCCTATTCGGCGCTGATGGAGGACGGCTTCCACATTGGCATCAACATCACCGCCGACCACTGTCGCGACCTGCGACTGCTTGACGATTGCCGCACCTTTCTCCAGCATTTTCCACCTGGCCGGGTGGTCCTGACCCTGGAGCTGACCGAGCGCAAATTGATCGAAGCGACGCCGATCACCTTGGAGCTGTTCGAAAAGCTCCACCAGATGGGCGTGATGATTGCCCTGGACGACTTCGGCACCGGCCAGTCCAGCCTCAACTACCTGCGCCAGTTCAAGATCGACTACCTGAAGATCGACCAGAGTTTCGTCGCCATGATCGGCAGCGATGCGCTGTCGCAGCACATCCTCGACACCATCATCGAACTGTCGACCAAGCTGGGGCTCGGCATGGTCGCCGAGGGCGTGGAAACCGACGTTCAGCGTGATTACCTGGCGCGCCACCAGGTGGACTTCCAACAGGGCTACCTGTATGCCCGGCCAATGCCGCTGGAAGAATTCCTGAAGGCGCTCGCTGCACAGCCCGCCAGCTTGCGGTTGCCCCAAGGCGTGCCCCCTGAGATCATGCCCGGCTGATTCGTCCGCTCACCTTCTGCAACCGAGGCTTTCGTGTCAAAAGGCATCATCTCGTCTGTCATGGCATCCTGTCTGTTCGCCGTGATGTACTTCTATACCTCCATGCTCGCGCCGCTCGACGGCGAGGAGATCTTCGGCTGGCGCACCCTGCTGACCCTGCCATGCCTTACCCTGTTCATGCTGCTCAGCAAGGACTGGAGGCATGTCGGCGAACTGTTGGCACGTGTTCGCCAGACCCCTCGTCTGTTCCTGGGCATGGTCGGCACGTCATGGCTGCTGGGAGTCCAGTTGTGGCTGTTCCTCTGGGCGCCGCTGCACGGGCGTAGCCTGGAGGTGTCGATGGGGTATTTCCTGCTGCCGCTGGCCATGGTCCTGACCGGCAGGGTGGCTTATGGCGAGCGCCTGTCACGCCTGCAGAAGCTGGCAGTAGGCTGCGCGGCACTTGGCGTCGGTCACGAGCTCTACCAGCATGGCAGTTTCGCCTGGGAGACCTTGGTGGTGGTGATCGGCTACCCGATCTATTTCGTGCTGCGCCGACGCTGCCGCACCGACCACCTGGGTGGCTTGTGGTGCGACATGTGCCTGCTGCTGCCATGGGCCTTGTACTTCGTGATCCAGGGCCCGCTGTCGAGCGCCGACCTGGCTGCACATCCAGGGCTGTATGGCCTGATCCCACTGCTGGGCGCGATCAGCGCTTCGGCGCTGATCGTCTACGTGCTCGCCAGTCGCCTGCTGCCATTCGGCCTGTTCGGCTTGCTCAGCTACGTCGAACCGGTGCTGCTGGTCGGCGTAGCCTTGCTCCTGGGCGAGAGCATCGCGCCTGACCAGTGGCTGACCTACCTGCCGATCTGGGCTGCGGTGCTGGTACTGGTGCTCGAAGGCATCAAGCACCTGCTGCGTCAGCGACGTCGCTCGGTGTAAGACGCACCTGGCGTACCCGGCGCTCCTCCACTGCCACTACCGTCATGGTCCAACCGTTCCAGGCCAGCCGATCGCCCACCACCGGCAGACGATCGAGCAGGCTCATCACCAGGCCGGCCAGGGTCTGGTAATCCTCGGTGGCGCGGGCGACAAAGCCGGTGCGCGCCTGGACCTGGCTCAGGTTCAGAGCACCACTGACCACGAAACCGCCCGCCTCCTCGACGATCCCCGGCCCTTCCACCTCACTGGCGTCCGGCAATTCGCCAGCGATGGACTCGAGGATATCGGTCATGGTCAGCACGCCGGTGAAGTCACCAAATTCGTTGACCACGAAGGCGATGTGAGTGGACTGACCACGCATCTGCTCCAACGCGTTGAGAATACTGAAACTCTCCAGCAGGTTCAGCGGCGTACGCACCATGCTTTCAAGGTCTGGCTGGTTGCCCGAGAGCAACTCCTTGAGCAACTCCTTCTTGTGCACGAAGCCCAGCGGCTCATCGATACGACCGTCACGAATCAGGGGCAGTCGCGAGTAGGGCGAGTTGACCAAGGCCTGGGTAATGACCTCATCCGGCAGAGCCAGATCAATCGCATCCACCTCGGCACGCACGGTCATCACGGTGCGGATCGGTCGCTCGGCCAGGTTCAGCACACCGCTGATCATCACCCGCTCGCGGCGGTCGAACAGCACCTGTTCGTCCCCCCCTTCGACCAGGTCGGCGATTTCCTCGCCCACCTCGTCAGCCTCCATCCGTCGACCACCCAGCAAACGCAGCACCGCATGGGCCGTGCGCTCACGCAGCGGCTTGTGCTGTTGCAGGCTGCGTTTGCGGCGGGCCCTTGCCACCTGGTTGAACAGCTCGATCAGGATCGAGAAACCGATCGCCGCATACAGATAGCCTTTGGGGATATGGAAGCCCAGGCCTTCGGCAGTCAGGCTGAAACCGATCATCATCAGGAAGCCCAGGCACAGCATGATCACCGTCGGGTGGGCGTTGACGAAACGGGTCAGCGGCTTGCTGGCAACGATCATGATGCCGATGGAGAAGATCACTGCGATCATCATCACCGAGAGCTGCTCGACCATGCCCACAGCCGTGATTACCGCATCCAGCGAGAACACCGCATCGAGCACGACGATCTGCGCGACGATCGGCCAGAAGGCAGCGTGACGCACAACACCGGTACTCTGGGCCACATGCCCTTCCAGACGCTCGTGCAACTCCATGGTGGCCTTGAACAACAGGAACACACCACCGAACAGCATGATCAGGTCACGGCCAGAGAAGCTCTTGCCCCAGACCTCGAACAGCGGCGCGGTCAACGTCACCATCCACGAGATGGAGGCAAGCAGGCCCAGGCGCATCAGCAAGGCCAACGTCAGACCGATCACCCGGGCACGGTCGCGCTGATGCGGCGGCAACTTGTCGGCGAGGATGGCGATGAACACCAGATTGTCGATACCCAGCACCAGCTCAAGGACGATAAGCGTCAGCAGGCCTAGCCAGGCTGTAGGGTCAGCTAGCCATTCCATTAGCGGGTACTCTCGGGAGAGACGTCACGAAGACGCGGAAAGGATGGCCAGGACGGCCGAGGACTGGGGGGCTCCGCGAAGGTGCTCATAGATACCTTGATAGAAATTTGGGAAGGTGATCCTACAATCGAAGCAGGTTTTTCTGACAGTGTGAAACTATTACAAAAGCTGTAACAGCGTCGATTGAGCACTTTCGTTCAATACCAGAACCTCAAGGGTGACACAGGATGCTGACCTCATTCGACACCAAGGAAGCCCTTCATGAGCCTGTCCCTGTCCATGGCCGCCTTCGCCCTCGCGGCCTCGATTTCTCCTGGCCCTGTGAATATCGTCGCCCTCGGCAGCGGTGCACGTCACGGGCTGCGCGCCAGCCTGGGCCATGCCGCAGGCGCCAGCGTGGGATTCTGCCTGCTGCTGGTACTGATCGGCCTGGGGCTACATGAAGTGTTGCTGCGCTGGCCAGTGCTAAGTCGCCTGCTGCACTGGGGTGGGGTGCTGTTCCTGTTGTACATGGCCTGGAAACTGTCCAGCGACAACGGCCAGCTGAACGCCGGTCATCAGGCGCAGGCGCCGTCGTTCTGGCACGGCGCTGTGATGCAGTGGCTCAATCCCAAGGCCTGGCTGGCTTCAGTGGCCGGGATCGGCGCCTACACTGGCGGCGATCACCAACTGCTGTGGCTGTTCACCTGGCTGTATGCGCCCATCTGCTTCGTCTCGGTGGCCAGTTGGGCCTGGGCTGGCAGCGTGATCAGTCAGTACCTGGGCAACCCGCGCCACATGCGTCTGTTCAATCGCGGATTGGCGGTATTGCTGGTCGCCAGTGCGCTGTACCTGGTGCTGGGTTAACGCGCACAACCGCCGCTACGGTAATGCCCCGGCGTGGCCGCCAGATGCTGCTTGAAGGCACGCTGCAGGTGCGCCTGATCGGCAAAACCCGCCTCCAGCGCCACCTCGGCGATCCCGCGTCCGCGGCGCAACTGCGCCCGGGCGTGCTGAACCCGCTGATCGACCAGATACCCATGGGGCGTCAAGCCGAAGCGTCGGCGGAACGCGCGAATCAGATAAGCCCGCGACAACCCCGCGGCGGCGCAAATATCGTCGAGGCTCAAAGGGTCGAGGCGATGGGCACGAATGAAGGCCGCTGCCGTCTCCAGGCGCGGATGTGCCTGGGAATGCGCGTCTGGCGCCGCTTCGAGGTATCCCGGCAGCGCCTTGAAGAACGCCGTCAGCATCACCTCGCTGACGTCCGTGTCGCCATCGAACAGTCCAGCAAAGAGTTGCAACAGTCGCGCATAGAGCGCTGGCGACTCGCTGTAGGTGGCCTGAGGCAGGACGAAGCCCTGCGCCTCCAGCCAGGGCAGGTCTACGTACAACATCAGATACGACCAGACCCCTCCCTCAATCGGATTGCACGCATGTACCACGCCAGGGTTCATCAGCACCGTGGCCCCGGCCGCAAGCTCGCGCCAGGTATCACCGGACAGGTAGCTGCTGCGCCCGCCCGTGACCACGCCAATGGAAAAACCTTCATGCGAATGCGGGCCATAACAGACCTGGCGCCCATCACCCACCCGCCGCGCCTCGACGAAGGGCAGCGCTGGATCGCGCCAGAACCGCGACACTTCGATCATCGTCCGCGCCTCACGCCTCACCGCCTTGTACCACGACCAGCAACTGCGCCTGGCACTCGCCGACCGAACGCAGGCGGTGCGGTGTCTGCGCGTTGAAATGCAGGGCATCACCCTGCTCCAGCAACACCCGTTCAGACATGAAGTCAACCTCGACCCGGCCCGCATGGACGAACAGGAATTCCTCGCCCTGGTGCTCCTTGAACGTGGGATCACTGAAGTCTCGGGGTGGCTGAACAAGAAAGGGTAACAGGCTGCGCTGACCGATCTGCGAAGTCAGCACCGCATAACCCGGGCCCGCACCCTCTCCCACCAGCGCCTGGCGCTCACTGCAGCGCACCAGGCTGTAGCGCGCCTGGACGTTGTGATCTTCGGCAAACAGCTCTTCGACATTGACGTTCAGTGCCCTGGCCAGCTTCAACGCCGCCGCGATAGAAGGCGTGTTCAACCCACGCTCGACCTTCGACAGGTAGCTCTTGGTCATGCCGGATTTCTCAGCCAGCACTTCCAGGGTAATGCCCAGTTTTTTTCTCAGCAGTTTCAAGCGGATAGACATGCGACGCGGTTTTCCCGAGTGAACGGCTTGCCAATGACACTTTGTGTCATGTAGATTTATTTGTGTCATGCAATTGACCGCCCCTCTCCCGATCAAAGCAGCGGGGCGGGCAAGCACTGGCATCAACAGCACGCCACAGAGGATATCCCCATGGCCAACACCCTGACACTCGGCAAAGAGCAACTGGTGCACAAAGCGCTGGCACAGATGCAAGGCTCACTCGCCGATAATACGTGGACTGTACGCGAAAAGCTGGCCCTGACCTGTCGAATTCTCTTCGACCATGGCCATGACTCAGGCCTGGCCGGGCAGATCAGCGCCCGCGGCCCGGAGCCTGGCACTTTCTACACCCAGCAACTGGGCCTGGGCTTCGACGAGATCAGTGCCAGCAACCTGCTGCTGGTCAACGAAGACCTGGAGGTGCTCGAAGGCCAAGGCATGCCCAACCCCGCCAACCGCTTTCACAGCTGGGTGTACCGCGCCCGGCCAGACGTGAACTGCATCATCCACACCCATCCCACCCATGTTGCCGCCCTGTCGATGCTGGAGGTGCCGCTGCAGGTCTCGCACATGGACCTCTGCCCGCTGTACGACGATTGCGCGTTCCTCGGTGCCTGGCCCGGCGTGCCAGTGGGCAACGAAGAAGGCGAGATCATCAGTCAGGCCCTGGGCGACAAGCGCGCAATCCTGCTTTCGCACCACGGCCAATTGTCCACCGGCACCAGTATCGAGCAGGCGTGCGTCTATGCCCAACTGATCGAACGTGCCGCGCGCCTGCAGCTGCTGGCGATGTCGGCCGGCAGCATCAAACCCATCGACCCCAAGCTTGGCCGTGAAGCCCACGACTGGATCGACCGCCCCAAGCGCCACGGCGCCTCGTTCAACTATTTCGCCCGGCAGAGCCTGCGCAAACACGCCAACTGCCTTGACTGACCCCTGAATGCCTTGCTTGCGGAGCCACACCTCATGACCACAGAATTCCACGGCATCATCGGCTACACCATCACCCCGTTCAGCCAGAGTGGCGAACAGCTCGACCTGCCTGCCCTGGGCCAGTCCATCGATCGCCTCATCGACAGTGGCGTCCAGGCCATCGCCCCGCTGGGCAGCACGGGTGAAGGCGCCTACCTGAGCGACAGCGAATGGCATCAGGTCGCCCAGTACAGCCTCGAACGCATCGCTCGGCGTGTGCCCAGCATCGTCAGCGTCTCCGATCTGACCACCGCCGGTGCGATCCGTCGCGCCCGCTTCGCCCAACAGCATGGCGCCGATGCGGTGATGGTGCTGCCTTCGGCGTACTGGAAACTCAGCCCCAACGAGATCCTCGCGCATTACCGCAGCATCGGCGCGGCCATAGACCTGCCGATCATGCTCTACAACAACCCCGCCACCAGCGGCACTGATATGCCAGTGGAACTGATCCTGCGCATCGTGCGCGAGGTGGACAACGTCACCATGGTCAAGGAGAGCACTGGCGACATCCAGCGCATGCACAGGCTGCAACTGCTCGGTGAGGGCCAGGTGCCGTTCTACAACGGCTGCAACCCGCTGGCACTGGAAGCCTTCGTGGCCGGGGCAAAAGGTTGGTGCACTGCTGCGGCCAACCTCATTCCCCAATTGAACCTGCAGCTGTACCAGGCGGTACGCGACGCCGACCTCAAGCAGGCCCAGGCGCTGTTCTACCACCAGTTGCCGTTGCTGGACTTCATTCTTAAGGGTGGTTTGCCGGCGACCATCAAGGCCGGACTGGCCATGACCGGGCTGCCGGTGGGCGAACCGCGTCGGCCGGTGTTCGGGCTGGATGAACAAGCTCGCGCCACGCTGGAGCGCCTGCTGAGCGATCTGCGCGAACACTGAAAGCCTGGAGGTCACTGCACGCCACGCGATGGCTGGGCGAGAACTGGTTGACCCTCACCTGTCACGGTCTTGCTCACACCATCGCCGTCATCCCGATGAAGTTCGCCAGCTCCGCCGTACGCGGGGCGGCGAACAGTGCGTTCGGGTCCCCCACTTCATGCACCTTGCCCTGGTGCATGAACACCAGCTTGTCGCCCACCTCACGGGCAAAGCGCATCTCGTGGGTGACCATGATCAGGGTCATGCCTTCGCTGGCCAGTTGTCGCACCACGCCCAGCACCTCATTGACCAGCTCCGGATCCAGCGCCGAGGTGATCTCGTCGCACAGCAAGACCTTGGGCGACATTGCCAGTGCGCGGGCAATCGCCACACGCTGCTGCTGCCCGCCCGAGAGGCGATCCGGGTAGGCGTCGAATTTCTCCGCCAGCCCCACCCTGGCCAGCATGCGCTCAGCCATCTCGCGCGCCTGGGCCTTGTCGGCCTTTTTCACCACCTGCGGTGCCAGCATCACGTTCTCGCCCACGGTCAGGTGCGGGAACAGATTGAACTGCTGGAACACCATCCCGACCTTCTGACGCAATGCGCGCAGGTCGGCGCGACTGGCGTCGAGGTATTCACCGTCCACCTCGATCACCCCGTCGCTGATCGACTCAAGGCCGTTGAGGGTGCGCAGGAAGGTGCTCTTGCCCGAGCCGCTGCGGCCGATGATGGCGACCACTTCGCCTTCTTCGATGCTCAGGTCGACGCCCTTGAGCACGTGGTTGTCGCCGTAGTATTTGTGCAGCGCGGACACTCTAAGCAGGGGCATGCAGCCTCCTTTCCAGATAACGGGCGCTCAGCGAGAGCGGATAACAGAGAATGAAATAGCCCAGTGCGACCAGGCCATAGACCATGAAGGGTTCGAAGGTGGCGTTGGCGATCATGCCGCCGGTCTTGGTCAGCTCGGTGAAGCCAATGATCGAGGTCACCGCCGTGCCCTTGACCACCTGCACCGAGAAGCCCACGGTCGGCGCGATGGCGATGCGCAGTGCCTGGGGCAGGATGACGTGGCGCAACTGCTCCATACGGCTGAGCGCCAGACTGCCGGAGGCCTCCCACTGGCCACGTGGAATCGACTCCACACACCCCCGCCAGATCTCGGCGAGAAACGCGCTGGTGAACAGCGTCAGGGAAATGGCCGCCGCCATCCACGCAGAAACGTCGATACCGAACAGCGCAATGCCAAAGAACACCATGAACAACTGCATCAATAGCGGTGTGCCCTGAAACAGCTCGATGTAGCCTCGCGCCAGGCGCCGTGGCAGCGCCCGCTCGGAAATGCGCCCGATCAGCACCAGCAACCCGGCCAGGCCGCCACAGGCGAATGCCACCAGCGACAACACCAGTGTCCACTGAAGCCCCGTCAGCAGGTTGCGCAGGATGTCCCAGAAGGTGAAGTCCATTCAGCGTTTCCCCATCAGCAGGCGCTGCCCGACCCAGTTCAGCAGTTGGCGCACGAGGATGGCCATCAGCAGGTACAGGACGGTGGTCAGCAGGTAGGTCTCGAAGGCGCGGAAGTTGCGCGACTGGATGAAGTTGGCGGCGAACGACAGTTCCTCGGTGGCAATCTGCGAACACACCGCCGAGCCGAGCATGACGATCACGATCTGGCTGGACAGCGCCGGCCAGACCTTGGCCAGCGCAGGACGCAGGACCACGTGACGGAACGCCTCGAAACGACTCATGGCCAGGGCCGCTGCGGCCTCCAGTTGCCCCCTGGGAATGGCCTGGATGCCGGCGCGAATGATCTCGGTGGAATAGGCGCCCAGGTTGATCACCATCGCCAGCACGGCCGCCTCCCATTCGCTCAGGCGAACGCCCAATGCGGGCAGACCGAAGAAGATGAAGAATAGCTGCACGATGAACGGCGTGTTGCGGATCAGTTCCACGTACAGGCCGAACAGCAGGTCGAACGGACGCAGGCGCCAGGCCCGCACACCGGCGCCGATTACGCCGATGGCAAGGCCGAGCACGGTGCCGATGGCGGTCAGCTGCAGGGTGAACAAGGCCCCCTTGAGCAGCAGGTCACTCTGGGCAAGGACGGGGGCGAAGTCGAATTGATAAGCCATGGCTAGAGGTGTCCGCAGCCGCTCAAAGATCGGCTGGGAGAGGTTGCTTGAGCCATTTCTCGGCATTGCGGTTCAGGCTACCGTCGGCCTTGGCCGCAGCCAGGGTGCTGTTGACCTTATCCAGCAGCGCCGCCTCATTTTTGGCCACCCCCACGTAGACCGGCGAGTCCTTCAGCTTGACCTTCACCACCGGCACCTTGGCCGGATTCTTCTCGGCGATGGCCGACATCACCACGCTGCCGCTGGCGATCAACTGGACCTGCCCGGAAAGGTAGGCGGCGATGGTCGAGTTGTTGTCTTCGAAGCGCTTGATCACCGCATCCTTGGGCGCCACAGCAGTCAGGGCCATGTCCTCGATCGAGCCGCGGGTGACGCTGATGGTCTTGCCGGCGACTGCACCAATGTCATCGATCTTCGCTTCGGCCGGGCCGAAAACGGCCAGGTAGAACGGCGCGTAGGGGCGCGAGAAGTCGATCACCGCCTCACGCTCAGGGTTCTTGCCCAGGCTCGAGATCACCAGATCGACCTTGCCGGTGGTCAGGAACGGGATGCGGTTGGTGCTGTTGACCGGGGTCAGGGCCAGCTTGACGCCAAGCTTGTCGGCCAGCAGTTGCGCGGTATCGATATCCAGACCACGCGGTTTCATGTCCGGGCCGACCGAACCGAACGGCGGGAAGTCCTGGGGCACGGCGACCTTGAGCACGCCACGGGCACTGATATCGGCCAAGGCGTCGGCCTGGGCCAAGGGCAGCGCAAGGGTGGTGCCACAGAACAGAGTCGCCAGGAACAGGGAGCGGAACGTCGTCATGAAAAGGCCTCGCTGGAATTCGGGTGATGGGACTGACCTGGCCATTGCAGGGGGCATGCCAGTCTGCGCCCACGCCCTTTGCGAAAGGCCGCCAGGCCCGTGGCTGCAAGGTCTTACTGGTCTGAACAGTTGTACCGCATGGTCGTCCTCTGACCTGGAGCGCGCCCTGCTTTCGTGCAAGGCCTTTCGGGGCTGCGCCAGGTTGGCGCAACGCTTGCCAGCACGGTCGGTTCACCGTAAAACGTCAGCGTCATTGCCCTCTGACTGGTCTGAACAGCATGCTCGACACCCTCCCCCGCGCCGTCCCGGAACTGGCCCTGCAGGCCATCCGCAAGCTCATCGATGAAGGCGGTTACCAGCCGGGCGATGCCCTGCCTTCGCAACGTGACCTGGCAGAGCGACTCGGGGTCAGCCGCGCCTCACTGCGTGAAGCGCTGTCGTCGCTCAGCGCCTTGGGCTTGGTGAGCGTGCAGCCCGGCAAGGGCGTATTCGTACAGAGTCCGGCACCCAGTGGGTTTTCCTGGCCCTATGCCGAGCAGGTATCGGCCGCCGATACGTTCCAACTGCGCTATGCACTGGAGGGTTTTGCCGCCGGGCAAGCGGCGCTGGCATTGACCGCCGACCATATCGACCGGCTCCAGGCCAATGTCGAAGCCATGCGCCAGGAGCTGCGCGAGGGGCGCTTCGAGAACGCGGCGCGGCTCGATTTCGAGTTCCATCAATTGCTGCTGCAGGCCTGCGGCAACCAGGCGATGCTGCAGGTCATCACCGCGAGCCAGGAAATTTTCCTGGAGAGCCAGAAGCTGCCGTTCATTCGCCCTGAGCGGGCCATGGAGACCTGGCAGGAACATCGCAAGATCCTCAAGGCCCTCGAACGCCGGTCGCAAGCCGGGGCTCAGCGAGCGATGCAGGAGCATATCCGCAACGCCGCCTCGCGTACCGGGGTGGTGTTCGCTGTCTGAGCGGCGACTGTCGTGCCCTGTTCGCGATAGATCCGCGGTCGAAACAGATATCCCGGTGTCGCCCTCAAGGATGCACCGCCCCCCGCCCTCCGCTCTACTGGCCCTGACAACCAGACGACACGGCTCGACCGTGTCCACCCCCTGCCAGGCTGCCTATGACAACCGGAGAGCATTCGCATGTCTGTATCCCATGAGGTATCGCCCGCCACCCTGCGTCGGGTGATTGCCGCATCGGCCATCGGTAACTTCGTCGAGTGGTTCGATTTCGCGGTGTACGGTTTTCTCGCCACGCTGATCGCCAGCCAGTTTTTCGCCAGCCAGGACGCCAGCGTCGCCCTGCTCAAGACCTTCGCCGTCTTCGCCGTGGCCTTCGCCCTGCGTCCGCTGGGCGGCATCGTGTTCGGTGCACTGGGCGATCGCCTGGGGCGTAAGCGCATCCTGTCGCTGACCATCCTGCTCATGGCCGGTTCCACAACACTCATCGGGCTGCTGCCGACCTACGCCAGCATCGGCATCGCCGCGCCCGCACTGCTGACCCTGGCGCGCTGCCTGCAAGGTTTTTCCGCAGGTGGCGAATACGCCGGGGCCTGCGCCTACCTGATGGAGCATGCCCCTCGGGAAAAACGTGCGTTCTACGGCAGCTTCGTGCCGGTCTCGACCTTCTCGGCATTCGCCTGCGCGGCGGTCATTGCCTATGCCCTCGAAGCCAGCCTGACGCCAGACGCCATGAACACCTGGGGCTGGCGCGTGCCCTTCCTGATCGCCGCACCGCTGGGCCTGGTCGGACTTTACCTGCGCTGGCGCATGGAAGAAACACCCGCCTTCCGCGAGGCCATCGCCGAGGGCCGCGAGCATGAACATTCGCCACTCAAGGAAACGCTTCGCCACCATGGCCGGGCGATCCGCAACCTGGGCGCATTCATTTCACTGACGGCGCTGTCGTTCTACATGTTCACCACCTACTTCGCCACCTACCTGCAACTGGTCGGCAACCTCAGCCGCGCCCAGTCGCTGTTGGTAACCACCGTGGCGCTGCTGTTCGCAGCAGCCGGCTGCCCGTTGGCAGGTGCGTTTTCGGACCGGATCGGACGCCGCCGCACCATCGGCTTCACGTGCATCTGGGTGATGGTCTGCGTGTTCCCCGCGTACTGGCTGGCCAGCTCCGGCTCGATGCCGGGCGCGCTGCTGGGCGTGATCCTGCTGGCGGTAGGCGCCTTGTCCAGCGGAGTGGTGACAGCGGCCTTGCTGTCGGAGAGCTTCCCGACCCGCACCCGCTACACCGCCTCGGCCATCACCTACAACGTCGCCTATACCCTGTTCGGCGGCACCGCGCCGCTGGTGGCGACCTGGCTGATCGGACTGACAGGCAGCAGCCTGGCACCCGCCTTCTACCTGGTGATCATCGCCCTGGTGGCGCTGGTTGGCGGGCTGGCGCTGCCAGAGACTTCGCGCATTTCCTTGCATGAGGAATCGCTGGGGAGCCAGTCAGCCCCGGCCTGACATCACCGGAGCCGACTGGCAGCCACCTCACTCTTCTTCCCGCCGATACGCCCAGCGATAGAGTGCGGGCAACACCAGCAAGGTCAAGGCCGTCGACGACAGGATCCCGCCGATCACCACTGTCGCCAGCGGCCGCTGCACCTCGGCGCCCGTGCCGGTGGCCAGCGCCATCGGGATGAACCCCAGCGACGCCACCAGCGCGGTCATCAATACCGGCCGCAGCCGGGTCAATGCGCCCTCCTCGACCGCCACCCGCAGCGATCGCCCCTCTTCTCGCAGGCTGCGAATGAAGGCGATCATCACCAGGCCGTTGAGTACCGCAACCCCCGACAGCGCGATAAACCCGACCCCTGCCGAAATCGACAATGGAATGTCCCGCAGCCACAAGGCCAGCACCCCTCCGGTCAGGGCGAAGGGAATCCCGGTGAACACCAGCAAGCCGTCGCGCAGGTTGTTGAACATCATCAGCAGCAACGCCATCACCAGCAGCAGTGAAACCGGCACCACTACCCGCAGCCTCTCGGCAGCCGACTGCAACTGCTCGAACTGCCCGCCCCAGCGTGTCCAGTACCCAGGGGGGACCTGCACCTGGTCGATCAGGGCCTGCTCGGCCTGCTCGACGAACGAGCCCAGGTCGCGGCCACGCACGTTGGCACTGACCACCACCACACGCTTGCCATCCTCGCGGCTGACCTGGTTCGGGCCCAATTGCAGGTTGAGGCTCGCAACCTGCGACAACGGGATGAAGCCGATTTGTGCCGCGCCAGCACCGGCCGGCACCGGTATCAGCAGGTTCGCCAGCCCGTCGACGTCCGTGCGCAGGGCTTCGGACAGGCGCACCACCATGTCGAAGCGCCGGTCACCCTCGTACAGCGTCCCCGCCTTGCGCCCGCCGACAGCGATGGCCACCGCATCCTGCACCTGGGCAATGTTCAGACCGTGGCGTGCCGCCTTGTCGCGGTCGATATCGATGGTCAGTACCGGCAACCCGGTGGTCTGCTCGACCTTGACCTCCGATGCCCCCGGCACCTGCTGCAAGGTGGTGGCAATTTTCGCCGCCGTGGCGTTGAGCACGTCCATGTCGTCGCCGAAGACCTTCACCGCCACATCGCTGCGCACCCCGGAAATCAGCTCGTTGAAGCGCAGTTGGATGGGTTGCGACAGTTCATGGTTGCTGCCAGGCACACTGGCGGCGGCTTGCTGCACCTCGGCAATCAGCGCTTCGCGCGGCTTGCCTGGATCGCGCCATTGCTCACGCGGCTTGAGCATCACATAGGCGTCGGAGATGTTCGGCGGCATCGGGTCCGAGGCGATCTCGGCAGTACCGGTGCGGGCGAATACCCGCTCGACCTCGGGCACCTGGGCGATGATCGCCCGTTCCAGGCGTTGCTGCATGTCCACCGATTGGCTCAGGCTGGTGCCCGGCACCCGCAGCGACTGCAGGGCGAAGTCACCCTCGCTGAGGCTGGGGATGAACTCACTGCCCATGCGGCTGGCCAATACACCCGACAGCAGCACCAGGCTTGCAGCGGCGGTGAAGGCTAGCTTGCGTCGCTGCAGCACCCAGGCGAGCACCGGAGCGTAACGCTGGCGAGCAGTACGCATCAGCACACCTTCCTCCTCCTTGACCTTGCCGGTAACGAACAACGCAATCGCCGCCGGCACGAAGGTCACCGAAAGAATCATCGCCCCCAGCAAGGCCATGACCACGGTGAACGCCATGGGGTGGAACATCTTGCCTTCCACACCGGTCAGGGCAAAGATCGGCAGGTACACCACCATGATGATCAACTGCCCGTAGATCAGGGGCCGGCGTGCCTCGCGAGCGGCCGCGAACACTTCATGGAAGCGCTCGGCACGTGTCAGCATGCGCCCGTGCTTGTGCTGGGCATGAGCCAGGCGGCGGATGGCGTTCTCGACGATCACCACGGCACCGTCGACGATGATGCCGAAGTCCAGCGCCCCCAGGCTCATGAGGTTGGCGCTGACCTTGTTGGCGAACATGCCGGTGAAGGTGAACAGCATCGACAGCGGTATGACCATGGCTGTGATCAATGCCGCACGGATGTTGCCCAGGAACAGGAACAGTACCGCGACCACCAGAATGGCGCCTTCGACCAGGTTTTTCTTCACCGTGGCGATGGCGTTTTCCACCAGGTTGGTGCGGTCGTACACCGTGACCGCCATCACCCCCTTGGGCAGGCTGCGGTTGATCTCGGCAAGCTTTGCCGCGACCGCCTGGGACACTGTGCGGCTGTTCTCGCCAATCAGCATGAACACGGTGCCCAGTACCACCTCGCGGCCATTCTCGGTCGCCGCCCCCGAGCGCAGTTCCTCGCCCAGGCCGACCTGGGCCACATGGCTGACACGAATTGGCGCGCCATCGGCACTGGAGATGACGATATTGGCAATATCCTCGATCGACGCCACCTGCCCCGGCGCGCGCACCAGCAACTGCTCGCCGTTGCGCTCGATGGCGCCGGCACCGACGTTGGCATTGTTGTCCTGCAACGCCGCGATCAGGTCGTCGAGGGTGAGCTTGTACGCCGCCAGGCGCTTGGGATCCGGTGCAATCAGGTACTGCTTGGCGTGGCCCCCGATGCTGTTGACTTCGGCCACACCCGGCACATTGCGCAGTTGGGGCTTGATGATCCAGTCCTGGATCACCCGCAGGTCGGTAGCGGTATAGGGCGTGCCGTCCTCCTTGAGTGCGCCGTCCTGGGCCTCGACCGTCCACAGGAAGATTTCCCCCAGGCCCGTCGAGATCGGCCCCATGCTGGCTTCGATGCCCTCTGGCAATTGTTCGCGAGCGACTTGCAGGCGCTCGTTGACCAGTTGCCGGGCGAAGAAGATATCGGTGGCGTCATCGAAGATCACTGTCACCTGCGACAACCCTGAACGCGACAGCGACCGGGTCTGCTTGAGCCCGGGCAGGCCGGCCATCGCTGTCTCGATGGCATAGGTGATGCGCTGCTCGGTCTCCAGCGGCGAATAGCCGGGTGCAGCGGTGTTGATCTGCACCTGCACGTTGGTGATATCGGGCACCGCGTCGATCGGCAGCTTCTGGTAGCTGTGGATGCCCACCGCAGCCATCAGCACCACGGCAAGCATCACCACCAGGCGTTGCTCGATGGCAAATTGAATCAGGCGTTCGAACATGAGGGTTTCCCGGATCAGTGACTGTGCTCGGCCGAGCCCTTGCCCAGCTCGGACTTGAGGACAAAGCTACCTGCCGCCGCCACCTGGGTGCCGCTGGCCAGGCCTTCGGTGATTTCGACGAAACCGCCATCGCGACGCCCCGTCCTGACCGGCAACGCCTGGAAGCCATCAGGGGTGCGGGCGAACACCACGCTGCGCTCTTCGAGGGTCTGCAGGGCAACCTGCGGAACCACCACGGCAGCCTCTGCTTGCTCGACGGTCACCGCGATATTGACGAACAGCCCTGGGCGCCATGCCCCCTTGGGGTTGGCCAGCGTGGCACGGGCGGTGGCGGCGCGGTTCTGCTCACCGAGCAGGTTGCCGACGTAGTTGATGGCGCCCTCGACTTGCGCATCGAGGTCTGGCGAACTGACCGTCACGGCGCGCCCGCTGGTGACTTTGTCCAGATCACGCGGGGTCACGGCGAACGTGGCCCAGACCCGATTCAAGTCAGACAGGGTGAAGGCATTGCTGGCCTCACTCACCACCTCACCAACGGTCAGGTGCTTTTCCACCACCACCGCGTCGAACGGCGCACGCAACTCGTAGCGATTGCCCGCCCCCGCCGGGGCCACGGCCGCCACCTTCTGCCCGGCATTGGCCAAGGCGATTTCAGCTTCCTGCAAGACCTGGCGAGCCTGCAGGTAATCCTGCTCGGCGCTGATGCGCTCCTGCCAAAGCTGCTTTTCACGCTCGAAGATCAGCCGCGCCAGCTCGACCCGCCGCTGCGCCGCCTGCTGCTCGCTGCGCAGCTCGGAAATCTGTTGGCTGGCGATCACCGCCAGCACCTGGCCACGCTTGACCGGCTGGCCCAGGTCGGCCTGTACCGACTCGACCACACCAGGAACACGCGGCACCACGTGGGCGGTACGGTCCTCATCGAAACGGATCTCGCCAGGAAAACTGATCGACGTCCCCAGGGCGCGCGGGCCGGCGGTGACCAACTGGACCCCGGCCGCCTCGATCTGCGCGGCGGAAAGGTGCAGCTCGCCCTCTTCGTCGCGCCCTTCCTCGCCGGACGCTGCGGGCGCGCTGCCGTGGTCGTGGCCGTCGTTGCCGTGGTCGTCATGGCCGGACTCACTGGTCTTTCCGGGGCCGAGGTTGCCGGTCCAGGCCAACCCACCGGCGCCGATCACGGCAACCAGGGTGGCAAGGAGGGCGAACTTGCGGGTGGTGTTCATGGGGGCTCCTGCTGCAAATGAAGAAGGTGGAACGCTCGATTCGCGCCTCAGCGCCCGGCATCCAGCTGGCCATAGATCCGCTCGACCTGGGCCCGCGCATCACTTGCCGAAGCCAGGGCGTCGAGGTACTGCCCACGGGCTTCGATCAGCGTGCGCTGGGCGTCCAGGACATCGAGGAACGCGAATTTGCCGCGCTCGAAGCCGCGCGTGGCGGTATCTACCGCCTGGCGTGCCGAGGGCAGGATGGTGCGGTCGTAGGCGTTGACCTCGGCCATGGCCATGGCCCACTGGCTCAGGGCGCTGCGGGTGTCGCTGCGCAGGCGCAATTCCACCGCGTTGCGCAGGTCGCGGGCCTGGTCGGCGCGACGCGAGGCCGCCAGCACGTTGCCCTGGTTTCGGTCGAACAGCGGCAGCGGCATGGACAGGCCGACCACGTTGACCCGTTCGCGGTCCTCGCGGCTGTACTGGCTGCCCAGGCTGACCGTTAGGTTGGGGATACGCTGGGCTTTTTCCGAACCTAGCGCAGCCTCTGAGCGCTCGATCTGCGCGGCGGCAAGGCGCCACTCGACAGTCTGTTCGACCTTGCCCAGCAAGACCTCGGCTTGTGGCGCCGGGCCAGGCAACAAGCCGCTGCCATCAAGCTGTGTGAACGCCACCTCGGCGCTGCCGGTCAAGCGCGCCAGCGCCTGCCAGGCCACCACGCGATCCGCTTCGGCGCGGCGCAGTTGCGCCAGGGCCTGAGCCAACTGCACTTCGGCGCGAGTGGCCTCGACCGGCGATGACTGGCCCGCCGTGACCCGCGCCTGTACCACCCGCAGGCCCCGTTCGGTCAAGGCTTTGGACTGCTCGGCCAGCTCCACCGCAGTCTGCGCCCGCAGTGCAGCATGGAACGCCTGGGTCACATCGGCACGCAGGCCATTGCCTTGGCGCTCGAGCTCCAGCCGGGCGATATCCTGACCGGCCTTGGCCACCTCGACACGCGCGCCCCGTTTGCCACCCAACTCGAGCGCCTGGCTGAGCATGACCGTGGTGGTACTGGTATCGCGGCGAGTGTCTTCACGCTCCCAGGAAAGCTCCGGGTTAGGTATCAGCCCGGCCTGGCGCCGTTCGCCATCGGCAATGCCCTGTCCCTGGCGCACGGCAGCCAGGTCCGGGTTATCGGCAAACGCCGCATCGAGCGCCTGGCCCAGGGTCAGGCCCTGTCCTGCCTGGGCGAAAGCACTGGCCGACAGCAGGCAAATCAGGACAAGGGAGCGGGAGGGTTTGAACGGCACGGTCTGGGATCCTCGACGGCTGGCGGTTGCTGGCGAGGGACTCTAGGGCGCGGCGGTTATCCTGGCGGTGGCGTGAAGATTACGATTCTGTAATCCAGCCGGAACGATGGGCGATTATCGCCCCCGATTTTGATGCCGAATGGTGCCGCCGATTTACAAAACTAACCAGATAGTACAAAACTTACTGCAGCCAACAATAAAAGCGATGCTGCGCCATGTCATGCCCAATCCTTGTACTCAACGGCCCCAACCTCAACCTGCTGGGCACTCGCGAACCCGGTCACTATGGCCGGGAAACCCTCGCCGACCTTGCGAACCTGTGCGCCGCCAGCGCCCGCGAGCTGGGCCTGGAAACCGAGTTTCGCCAGACCAACCATGAAGGTGAATTGATCGACTGGATCCATGGCGCCCGAGGTCGCTGCGCCGGCATCCTGATCAATCCCGGTGCCTGGACCCACACCTCGGTTGCCATCCGTGACGCCTTGGTCGCCTGTGAGCTGCCGGTGATCGAGGTGCACCTGTCCAACATCTACAAGCGCGAACCGTTCCGACACCTTTCGTTCGTATCGGCGGTGGCCGTGGGGGTGATCTGCGGATTGGGCAGCCAGGGCTACCGCGCAGCGCTGGCGCATTTCCAGCAACTGCTGCAGGAGGTGGCTGCATGAGGCCGCACAGCATCCTCGCTGGCCTGATCGGGCGCGGCATCCAGGCCTCGCGCACACCTGCGCTGCACGAGCAAGAGGGTGATGCCCAGACCTTGCGCTACTTGTATCGGCTGATCGATGTCGACCAGCTGGGCCTGGACGACAGCGCCCTGCCCCGCTTGCTCGACGCGGCACAGCACACCGGCTTTACCGGGTTGAACATCACCTTCCCGTTCAAGCAGGCGATCCTGCCGTTTCTGGATGAACTGTCAGACGAGGCGCGCAGCATCGGCGCCGTCAACACAGTGCTGTTCAAGGACGGCAGGCGCATCGGCCACAACACCGACTGCCTGGGTTTCGCCGAAGGCCTGCGCCGAGGCCTGCCCGGCGTTGCCCGGAGTCAGGTGGTGCAAATGGGGGCTGGCGGCGCGGGGGCAGCAGTGGCCCATGCGCTGCTGGCCGAAGAAGTCGAGTGCCTGGTGCTGTTCGAGATAGACCGCGCACGCGGGCAAGCGCTGGTGGACAACCTCAACACACGCTTCGGAACCGGCCGCGCACAATTGGGCGAGAACCTGGCCGACGCCTTGGCGGCAGCCGACGGGCTGGTCAACACCACGCCAGTGGGCATGGCCAAGCTGCCGGGTACACCGTTGCCGGTCGAACTGCTGCACAGGCGCTTGTGGGTGGCCGAGATCATCTACTTCCCGCTCGAAACCGAGCTGTTGCGCCACGCCCGGGCGCTGGGCTGCCAGACACTCGACGGCGGCACCATGGCTGTGTTCCAAGCGGTCAAGGCATTCGAGCTGTTCAGCGGTCGCAAGGCCGACTCGATACGGATGCAGGCGCACTTCGCCAGTTTGCGGTGAATGGCCCGCTGCAGCGGCGCTAGCCGGCGCCTACGTCGACGGCTCGGCCAGCAGCTCGCGGATCACCTGTTCCTGGCCAGCGTAATCCCCTTCACCGAAATGCACGTGGCGCACTTGCCCCTTGCGATCGACGAAGTAATGCGCCGGCCAGAACTGATTGCCCCAGGCATTCCAGATCCGGTAATCGTTGTCGACCGCCACCGGATAACCGATGCCGAGCGAACGTACCTTCTGCCTGAGATTGCCCACATCATGCTCGTAGTCGTACTCCGGCGTATGCACGCCCACCACCACCAGCCCCTGGTCGGCATAGCGCTTGGCCCACTGGTTGACGTACGGCATGCTGCGCTTGCAGTTGATGCAGTCCCAGGTCCAGAAGTCCACCAGCACGACCTTGCCCTTGAGCGCCGGAGCATCCAGCGGCGGCGAGTTGATCCACGCCTGGGCACCTGCCAGCGAAGGCATTGGCCCCAGGTCGTCCCGCGCCAACAGGTGCCCGGCCAGGCCCAGGCCAGCGAGCGCCAGGACGACACCGCCCAGCTTGAGCCAGCGGCGTCGCCAGGGGCTGCCTGGCTCGGCCTGGGTGCGATCAGTTGTCATGGCAACCGCCGGTGGCGTAGGTGCGGTACTCGACGCTCTGCACCTGGCCCTGCGAGTCCAGGTAGTCCATGCGGGTGTTGACCACGCCACACGCGTTGCTGCGGTCGTTCTTTACCGACAGTACGCGCTTGACGTCCAGGTGATCACCGTAGCGGTACTGCATGGCCTGGCTGTCGGGCATCGGTTGGGTGCTGGCCTGGGCGGCGATGGCGCCGACGCTGAGTACGGCGAACAGGCTGGCACTGGCAAGGGTCTTGAAGTTCATGATGGATCTCCTGCGGGGCTTTGGGTGGGAAGCCGTTCGCTCCCCGGTCGAGAGCCATTTGAAGCCCGCCAGGTATCGGCCATGTGTCGAGAAATGCCCGTGCTGCTTCGTTCTGTATCTGTGTCGCAGGCGGATACACTGCAATACAAACACCCGCAGGCAAGCGAGCCGAGCCTCGTTACACTGTGCCCATCGCACTCATTACAGGACCACCATGATGGAACACGTCGATCACATCCTGATCGTCGACGACGACCGCGAAATTCGCGAGCTGGTCGGCAACTACCTGAAGAAGAACGGCCTGCGCACGAGCATCGTCGCCGACGGCCGGCAGATGCGCAGCTTTCTCGAAGGCAACTCCGTCGACCTGATCGTGCTCGACATCATGATGCCCGGCGATGACGGCCTGTTGCTGTGTCGCGAACTGCGTGCCGGCAAGCACCGCAACACGCCCGTCTTGATGCTTACCGCCCGCAACGACGAGACCGATCGCATCATCGGCCTGGAAATGGGCGCCGACGACTACCTGACCAAACCGTTCTCCGCCCGCGAGCTGCTGGCGCGCATCAATGCAGTGCTGCGTCGCACGCGCATGCTGCCGCCCAACCTCACCATCAGCGAAAGCAGCCGGCTGATCGCCTTCGGCCAATGGCGCCTGGACACCACCGCCCGCCACCTGCTCGACGACGAAGGCACCCTCGTGGCCTTGAGCGGTGCCGAGTACCGCCTGTTACGGGTATTCCTCGACCATCCGCAGCGGGTGCTCAGCCGCGAGCAACTGCTCAACCTCACCCAGGGCCGTGAAGCCGACATCTTCGACCGCTCCATCGACCTGTTGGTCAGCCGGCTGCGCCAGCGCCTGGGCGACGACGCGCGCGAGCCGACCTGCATCAAGACCGTGCGCAGCGAGGGCTATGTGTTCTCGCTGCCGGTCTCGCTGATCGAGTCGCCGACATGAAGTGGCCAGGCACTCTGGCTTCGCGCCTGGCGCTGATCTTCCTGACCGGGCTGGTGCTGGCCTACGGCTCGTCGTTCGGCCTTCAGTTCTACGAGCGCTACGTCAGCAGCCGCTCGATGATGCTGAGCAACCTGGAAATGGACGTCGCCACCTCGGTGGCCATCCTCGACCGCCTGCCCGCCGCCGAACGTGCTGCGTGGCTGCCGCGCCTGGAGCGTCACAACTACCGCTACCGCCTCGACCAAGGCCTCGCCGGCCAGAGCATGCCCAGCGCCGACCCGCCCATGGCAGCAGAGTCGATCGTCAAGGCGATTGGCAAGGACTATCAACTGACCTTCCAGGAAATCCCTGGGCCGAACGCACACTTCCAGGCTCATCTCGACTTCGCCGACGGCGCGCCGCTGACCATCGACGTCACCCCGGCGCCGGTGCCACTGGCCACCTGGCTACCCGTGGTGCTGTTGTTCCAGCTGGCGGTCCTGCTGCTGTGCACCTGGCTTGCGGTACGCCTGGCGATCGGCCCCCTGACGCGCCTGGCCCAGGCCGTCGATCACCTCGACCCCGACAAGCCCGGCCTACAGCTGGATGAGAGCGGCCCGCGCGAGGTGAAGTACGCCGCCGTGGCCTTCAACGCCCTGCAGGCACGCATCGCCGCTTATCTCAAGGAGCGCATGCAATTGTTGGCGGCCATCTCCCATGACCTGCAGACACCGATCACACGCATGAAGCTGCGCGTGGAAGTGATGGATGACGGGCTGGAAAAGGACAAACTGTGGAACGACCTGAGCGCCATGGAGCATCTGGTGCGCGAGGGGGTGGCCTACGCCCGCAGCATGGACAGCAGCACCGAACAGCCCTGCAAGGTCAATCTCGACGCGTTTCTCGACAGCCTGGTGTTCGACTACCAGGACAGCGGCGCGCAGGTCGTGCGCTGCGGTGACACCGACACGGTGCTGCACACCCGCCCGCATGCCTTACGCAGAGTCCTGGTTAACCTGCTGGACAACGCCTTGAAGTTCACCGGCTCTGCGCGCCTGGAGGTCAGCCACGGCAGTACCGGCGACACCCTGATTCGAGTGCTCGACGACGGCCCGGGGATTCCCGAACAGGAATTGAGCGAGGTGCTCAAACCCTTCTATCGGGTCGAAGGCTCGCGCAATCGCAGCACCGGCGGGACCGGACTCGGGCTGGCCATTGCCCATCAACTGACCCAGGCCATGGGTGGACGACTGAGTCTGAGCAATCGTGAAAGCGGCGGGCTGTGCGCCCAGGTAGAACTGCCACCCTCCCACCTGTAGAAGTGGGGCTGTCTGTGGGAGCGGGCTTCCCTCCCACGGTCGGTTCATGTATGGATCTGTAGCACACCCGCCCAACGCTACACACCGATACACAACCCCCGCCCCGCCGACACACTGCAGATACCCCTCGCCAACACACTCCCAGCCACAACAACGCCACGGCCTTCGCCGTCGCAGACCTGGGAGCTGCTCATGAAAAACCTCGCGTTACCCTCCGGCTGGAAGCTGTTCGCTGCCCTTGCCGGCCTGACCCTGCTGATGACCGGGCTGGCCCTGTCGATGCACCCCGTCGGCTCTGCCGAAGCCCTGCGCACAGCCATCCGCGCCACCGCACGCAGCTCCTTCGCGCTGTTCCTGCTGACGTTTCTCGCCTCCTCGCTGGTGACCCTGTTACCTGGAGTCTTCAGTCGCCAGGTGCTGCGTGAGCGACGCTTCCTCGGGTTGGCCTTCGCCTTCTCCCACACGGTTCACGGGGTACTGATCTACCTCTATGCGCAACGCTTCCCGGAGCTGTTCTGGGCCGGCCGCACCGCAGTGGCCAACATTCCCGGCAGTGTTGGCTACCTGTTCATCCTGCTGCTGACCCTGACCTCGTTCAAAGGCGCCATGCGCCTGCTCGGCGGCCGTCTGTGGCGAGGCCTGCACAGCACCGGCACCTGGGTGCTGGCCGGGGTGTTCTGCCTGTCGTTCTACAAGCGCATCCCGATGGGCGGCTGGTACCCGCTGGCATTCGCCCTGATGTTCGCTGCCATCGTCCTCAAGCTCACCGCCAAGCGCGCTCAACACCTGCGCCGCGCCAAACCTGCCCTTTCCTGCTGAAGCGAGACGTGCACCATGACAACGCTGATCAACCGCACCCTTTCACGCATCGACAACACCGGCAACTGGAGCGCAGACCTGCCCCTTCGGCTGTTCCTGGCCTGGGAGTTCTTCGAATCAGGCCTTGAGAAGTTCAACGGCAACAACTGGTTCGTCGACTTGCAGGCCAACTTCCCCTTCCCGTTCAACGTGCTGCCCGCTGAATTCAACTGGCAACTGTCGATGTGGGCCGAGCTGATCTGCCCGCTGCTCCTGCTGCTGGGCTTCGGTACACGGCTGGCCTCGGTGGTGTTGGCCGTGGTGACGGTCGTCGCGATCGCCTCCGTGCATTGGCCGGCACATTGGTCATCGCTGGCTGAGCTGGCCCAGGGCTATACCATTACCGACCGCGGCTTCGGCAACTTCAAGCTGCCGCTGATCTACCTGGTGGCGTTGCTGCCGCTGATACTCAAGGGATCCGGCCGCCTGAGCCTGGATCATTGGCTGGCCCGTCGCTGGCAGCACGGCTGATCAAGGCCCGCAGAACACAAAGCCCACGCCTGGCAACAGGCGTGGGCTTTGTGTCTTCCCGCAAAGCTTGAGGCGACTCGTCAGGCCGCCCGGGTTCCGATGATCACACCCTGGGCGCGCAACCCTTCAAGCATCGCTTTGCCGCCTTCGAGCAACGCCTCGCCGCCCAGTGCCAGCAAGCGCTCACGCCCGCTGCCCGATGCGTTCAACAGCTGCCACGCCAAGGGTGCCAGGCGGGAAAAGTGCACCTTGAACCCTGCATCGCGGTGCACCAGCAGCAGAGTCGGCACCTCAGGCGCCTGTTCTGGCTGATAGTCAGGGCCGATTCGCTCTACCGGCCATTGATAAGCCAGCACCTGGGCCACACAGGATAGCAGCGGTTCCCCGTCAAGCAGGTCGCCGTGCGGATCGTGTGCGGGGTCCTGCGCATCCGTGAGGCTCAAGTACGCCTCGATCCACTCGTAATGCGCCAGTTCCAGTTGCCAGGGTGCGTCCAGCTCGACACCCTGCAGGTAGTCGATGAAGCCTTCGGCGACCTCGGTGAACAACGGGGTCTGGCTGCGATAGTTGGCATAGAAATCACGCACCCGGGCATGCCAGACCTGATCGCCCAACGTCTTGCGCATCACCGGGAAACCGCCGGCCAGCAGGCCCTCGATGGCCCCGTAGAACAGCTCGCGGTAGACCTTCAACCGCCGCTCCTCGATACCGGGTGGCGCCGGATGACGCTGCGGGTCGCGCAGGTGACGGGCCAGGGTGAATTGTTGCTCGCGCAGTTCAGTCATGGCGCAACCCTCCGGCAGCCTGTTGCAGCGCCCGGATGCGTGCAGTCTCGGCGAGCAGCTCGGCCATGGGCGGGTAGTTGAAGTCGCGTTCCAGTACGGTCGGCTGATTGCCGAAGCGCTGGCACGCAATCGAGAACAGCGTCCATACGTCTTCCTTCACCGCAGCGCCGTGGGTGTCCACCTTCAAGTCCGCTGCCTCGTCGTAGTGCCCCGCCACATGCATGCCAACCACTCGCTCGCGCGGCAGCCCTTCGAGGAAGGTCAATGCGTCGTACCGGTGATTGCAGGCATTGACGAAGACATTGTTGACGTCCAGCAACAGCTCACAGTCGGCTTCCTCGAGCACCGCGCAGATGAACGACAACTCGCTCATCGCCTGGTAGGGCGCGGCGTAGTAGCTGATATTTTCCACGGCGATGCGCCTGCCCAGGCAATCCTGGGCCTGACGGATACGCGCAGCGACATGGCGGACCGCTTCGTCGGTGAAAGGGATCGGCATCAGGTCGTAGAGGTGACCGTCATCGCTGCAATAGCTCAGGTGCTCGCTGTACAGCTTCACCTGGTAACGGTCCATGAAGCGCCGGGTGCCATCGAGCAGCTTCAAGTCCAGCGCCTCCCGCCCGCCCAGCGACAGTGACAAGCCATGGCAGGCGATTGCGAAACGTTCGGCGAGCTGCGCCAGCCCATGGCCAAAGGCGCCACCGACATTGATCCAGTTCTCCGGGGCGCACTCGAGGAAGTCCACGGTGCCCGGCTCCAGTTTCAGCAGTTCAGCCAGCAGGCCGCGGCGCAAGCCAAGGCCGGTGAGCAAGGGTTCGGAATGCATGGGGAAAGTCTCCGCAGGGGCCGGAAACGACCGCGGGGCAAGCCGCCTCCCGTTGAACGATGGAAGATGGCTTGCCCCGCGCGCTAACCGGCGAAAAGTCAGATGTTTCGAATGAGACGGCAGAGCGGCGGGAGAAGATTGCAGATGGCGGTCATGGCGAAGCTCCACGTCGGTCGAAAGGTCAGCTCATTTCGCCGCAGTGGTGTGTCCCCGATGTATCGAGAAGCGAGGGAATTTGTATGGCAATCGGTCACCGGGGCCCGCTGATACAGTGGGATACAAAAACGCCGGTCTGCAAAGACCGGCGCTGGCGGTTCAGTCGTCCAGTGGCTTGGGCGGTGCTGCCGGCTTGGCCGGTTTGGCGGCCTTGCCAGTTTCTTTCGCCTTGGGCTCCGAGGCCGGGGCAGCGGCTACAGGCTCGGGGGCAGCAATGGCTTTCTCTGCCGCCGGCAGTTCGTCAACGGCCTTGAAAATCGCCTGCGGGTCGATCTTCTCACCGCTTTCATCATCCTTGAGCATGTGGCGCTCGCCATCCTTGCCGATCAGGATCACCTTGGTGCCCTTGCTCGCGCCAAGCTTGAGTTCGCGGATCAGCGCCATGGTGGTCTGCTGCTCGAGGTTCTTGTCTTCGCGTTTACCCATCATCTGGGCGACGCTGAACAGCACCAGGTTGCGCTCCTTGAACCCGGCCTGGGTGGCCGGATCCTTCATGGCCTCCTCCAACCCGCGCAACGTCGGGTCGGCGCTGCTGGGGGCGATCACGACCAATGGCCGTGCCTTGCCCAGCTCCTTGGCCAGGGGCGCATCGCTGTCGGCAGCCAGCAGCGGGGCAGCGACGGCAAGCAGAGTGGCGAGGGTCAGTGACCGGACGAGCATGTGTATCTCCTTGTTCTCTCGATATATCAATGACTACAGATCATAGAGAAAGATCCGACACGGAGCCTAAACCACCTGAAGTGGAACATGCGCTGTGCAAAGGTAACTTCCGGTGTCCAGGCCTTCGCTCGGGACGTGCGGAAATGCCCGCCCCCCACTGCAGAGCATAGCCTAACAATGAACGCTGGCACCCTCGCCTCTCAGCCCATGCCGCTGCCACGGCTCGGCCCCGGCTGCGGCTCGGAAGTCGGCGGTGTTACCTGCGACGGGTTCTGCGCCAGCGCCGTTCGGGTCAGTTCGATGATGCGTGCCTGCACCGCCGCATCGTGCTCGGTCGACAACAGGTCCATCGTTTCGCGAAAGGTCTGGGAATCCATGCCAGTGCCCAAGGCGCGCATGCGCTCGGCAAATTCGCCATCGGCCAAGCGCATCTGAAGGCTGGCACGCTGCTCGCGCAGTTGTCGGTCGATATCCGCGTGCCGCTGCAGATGGGCCTCCAGGGCATCCCCCGTCAGGCCGCCGCGTTGAAGGTCAAGCTCGGCGGACTGAGCCTGAAGTCGTTGAACCTCGATACTCAAGGCTTGCAAGGTATCGTCATAGGACCGGGTGCCTGTCGAGTCATCGCCAGCCATCTCCTGAGCCACCTCGATACGCTCGAAGAACGGCCTCTTGATGGCGTCGAATTCCTCTTGATGGCTGTTCTTGAGGTGCTCGGTCCAGAATTCACGCATGAACAGCGACTCGACCATGGCCTGCTCGGTTTCCCCCTCGCGCAGCCGCCGGCGGGCCGCAGCCAAACGCTCAGGGTTCAAGCCGGCAGTCTGCTGGTAGGCGATGTCTGACGGCTGTGCAGGCAGATCGAACTCATCGCGCAACATGACCCGGTAGGCCAATTCGACCTCGATTTCATCGGGGTCGCTCCCCGCGACCACACGACCGGCAATGTCATCGACGGCAATCCGTTCGATTTCATCCAGGCGCCACAGCTGCCGCCCCAGGTGCACCAATGCCGCATCCTGGGCACCGCCCCGGGCGTCAACCAGTGCCTTCCAGACCAGCATGCGCACTTCCAGCCGACTGAAGTTCCCGATGACACTGTCCTGGCAGGTCCTGGGCAACATCGCCTGGGTGAACAGTTCCTCGCGCAACTGCTCATGCTCGCGCATCGCCAGAATCATGCTGTTCACTCGCCGCCCAAGGTCTGTGCCGTGATTGCGAAAATCCAGCGTTTCGGGCAGGCGGCGCAACAGGTCCATGAAATCGGCGCTGCCCGGCGCCTCGGCCAGCCCATTCCAATGCTCGTCGAACAGTGCGGTGGAACCTGCATCGATCACCTGTCTCCAGATACCGCGTGCTCTGTCGAGCGTAGCAGCGACATCCCCCGCTTGATCGCCGGCATTCTCGGCTTCCAGCTCCTCTTCAACCATCAGTTGATGACGAATCATGAAGCTGCGCAGGCGCTGGGTAGAGGTGGCGCTCAGCGGGTTATCGCTCAACAGCACCGAGCGGGCATACCACCTAGGGGCACTGAAGAAGTGGTCGGGAAGTTCGACAATTGCGTTGTGACGCAGGTCAGCGATCGCCAGAGAGCCGCGACTCAGCAAACCGTCAGGCAACTGGCTGATTCCGGTGTGCGCCAGCTGAAGGGAGCTCAGATGTGGCATGCTTGCCACGGAAAAACTACGCCCCAACGGGTTGTACGACAAATCCAGTAACCTCAGATGCGTCAGTTGCAACAGCGTGGCTGCCTGGCGATCGTCCAGCACGATCCGATTGCCGGTGAGGTCCAGTTCCCGCAGTCGCGAGAGGTGACGTAACCGCGGCGGCAGGCGGGTAAGCCTGTTGCTGGGTAACTCGAGGACTTCCAGGCGACCGAACGCCCGCATGAAGGTGCTGGGAATCTCGGTCAAGCCAATGCCGCGCAACGACAACGACACCACATGATCGAAACTGACCTGTTGCGCAATCTCCGGGAGCGACTGCAATGACACGGCCCACAGGTTCAGACGTTGACCGATCACGCGCCCGAACTGGTCGTACACTCTGGGCAGGGTGCGCCGCCAGGCCGCGAGCAAGGCATCGCGCAGGTAGGCTCGCTCTCCACGGGCGCTCAGGCCGCCAGGCTGATTGGCCCACAACTGCAGGTGCGTCTCCAGCAAAGCCATCTCATCCTCTAGCCGAGTCAGCTCGATGTGAATGTTTGTGCCGCTGTTGCCGAGCATGACCAGCCAGGTTCGCACCTCGTTGTCGCTCAGGTTCGGGTACAGGTTACGCACCCTGCCGAACAACGGCCGGCATCGCCCACGTCCGGCGCCGCGACCGCTCAACGGGTAACCGACCCGCCCATCCGCCAGACGTTGCGGCGCCCGGAACCAGCCTGCAGAGGCGCGCTTGCCGAGCATCCCCACCACTTGCGAGCGACGGGCCGCCGTCGCGCGCGCCAGGGTCACACGCAGGTTGTGGGCCAGGGGCTCGGTCAACCCCAGGGCCTCCCGCTGCCCGTCGTCCACCGCGCCACTCAGGACGTCGAACAGTTCGCCTTCCTTGAGCACCACCTCTGTTGCACCGTCGAGCAACTGGAAATGCCCATCGGTGTGAACCAGGGTCAGTGTGCGAACGGCCTGTGCGCGGTCTATCGACAGCAGTACCGGGCCGTCCGCCGAGCCCTCGCACAAGCGCCAGGCCACGTTGCGCGAAGCACCCGGCAGTGTGTCCAGCACCTGCAGCGCAACGCGGGCAAGATCGGCATTCTGGCTGGCATCCAGGTACAACCCCTCGAACACCCGGGCCACCCTGATACGCCACACCGCAGCGCCCGCCTGAGAGGCAAGGTCCACCGCCACCCGGCCGTTGCCCAGCAAGCGCCCGCGATCGACCACACTGGCTTCGCGCAACAGTTGCGAGGCCGCCCGACTGTGCAATGAAGAGAACTGCCGGCACAGACGCTGGACGCCTGCATCTTCGGTTGGCTGTTCCAACGCATACAACTGCTCGAACAGACGCCTGCGTTCGGACCAGATCAGCTCCGCCAATGCCTGGTCGGAGGCATCAGCGCCGCCGGACAGCAACCGTGCCTGACCGAGTACAGTCTCGTCGGTGGCCATGATCCCACTGCGCAATTGGCTGACCACTCGACGGATGCGCAGGTCCAGCCGATAGCGGACGACACTGTCCAGCCATTCGCCATCGGCCACACGTCCCTCGACATGGACCGCGCGCAGATGCTGCGGTTGTATGTCGTGGGCGAGCAGGATTTCGTCGATCTGGTCGTCGTCCAGCTCGGCAAAGTCATGCCCCAGGCGCCGGAACGAACGCCGAGGCTCATCCCACTCCAGTGGTTGCTCCCACCACAGCCGCCAGCCGCCCGCACCATTGTGTCTGAGCACAGGCGCGTGGTTGTCGTCACCCTGCAAGCGCCAGCGCTGATCGCTACCCTGCGCAACCCGATAGTGCTGGCCATCCATTTCAATCCAGCAACCTTCGCCGGCACGGTATACACCTTGGTCGTCACGCAGCGCCCCGGCAGGCGGCGCATTGCGAAATGGCGTGAGGTCCTCCTTCCATAGCCGCGTGCTGCCGTCCTCCAGCCGGACCGGCAATAGGCTATCGACCAGCGCCGAACGGCTCCAGGCCGCTCGCGCCACCTGCGCACCTGCCGCCGTGGCTGCAATCATGGCTACATCGCCGGCGACGTTGAGCAGGTGATCGAGGGCCTCGCTGCTATCCCCCTCGTGCCAGGCCTCGACACCGTGGTAGACCTCACCCAGCAGTTCCCATGCGGTCACTGCGAGCAACACCGCGCCCAGGGCCGGCACGAAGAGCCCCGCTATATTGAGCAAAGCCCAGCCTTCTGCGGACAAGCGCTGATCGTGCTCGCGCCGGACCTGTTCATCCACCGCAGCCGAGGGCACGGCAATCATCGCCGCATCGGCCTTGACCTGCGCAACGCGCGCACGGCCCAGCGCACTGAACAGCGAGCCTTCCAGGGTACTGGCAGTAGCCTGGTCGGTGATCTCCCAGGGGTGCATATGCTCTTCCAGTGCAATGTTCGCCAGGTCCGACACGCCCTGGTAGCCCGAAACAACGGCGGAAAAGAACGACTGCGCATCGCGGCGCAACACAAAGCGGCTGAAGAAACGCTGGTACCCGGGCAGGCGCAGGCGCTTGCCCAGGTCATTGGCAAAGTGGCGCAGGTCGGGGAATGCGCTCCACGGAGTCGTCGGATCGCCCGGAATGTGGACCAGCACGCGGTAGCTGGAGCTGTACAGCGGGCTGAAGATCTCGTCACGAACATCCAGCACCACGATCTGCTCCAGGGTGCACGCCAGCAGGCTCAGGCGCTTGCACTGCACCGGACGTCCTTCGAAGGTCAACGAGGCTTTCTGCGCGCAGAGATTGTGCACCAGCAGGTATTCGTCCTCGCTCAGAACACCTTTGAGCCGCGCAACGCAGGCATCAGCCAGCATGCCGTAGCGATGGGCCCGGCCGAACACCGATTCGGCGGCAGCGCCCGAATGGCTGTCCTGCTCCAGCACGGTGTGCAAATGGCGCTGGTATTGACCGCCCAGGTCCAGAGACCGGCACAATGCAGCGAAACGGCGCGCGTTGGGCAGCCGGGCAGATGCATTGCGAGGATCGCTTAGCCGGTTGCCGGGTAACTGCCCGCCGTCCTCGGTTTCCTCCTCGCGGAAATTGCGCAGCGCCGCCTCGACCAGGGGCATTTGCGTGTACACCGGCTCCGTCACCGGGTAACCGATGGGTATCGAGGTGAGCACTGGCTCGCGGTGACCACGACGAAACTGCAACGCGCGGACATCGAACGGCCCATCGACATGGGGCCTGAGGGCCTCGGCCAAACGCGTTTCGGCAAAGCTGTCCAGGCTGTCCAACTGCCCCATGATGGCTTGGGCCCGCGCCTGGAAATACACGCTGAGCCTCATCGCCTCGTACAGGTGCTTGACCTGCTCCGGGGAAGCCTTGCGTAGCCAGTCCGGCAAACGCTGACCAATCACGGCGTCCTGATGCAGTGCGTGAACATCAGGGACGGCGGTGGCGTCTTGTTCGTGCTGTACGCGGGGGGTCGTCATGGCGTAGCGCTCCTTGGAAAAGAAGCGCAGGCTAGGTGGCAGCGGCCATGCTCGGGCAGTAGATAGATGCCACCCCGGCGGCAGCCGCCCCCCCTCAGAAGAGCAGGAGCTGGCGATCGGTCAGGCTGGCGAAGTCATCCCCCACGAACGGCAGGATCGCATCCGCCACCGGCTGCAACTGACGGCTCAGGTAGTGCTCGTGATCGACTGGCGACTGCAGGTTCTCCAGGGGCTCCGGGCCAGCCGTGGTGATGACGTAGCTGATCCAGCCGCCGCGCTGGTATTGCAGCGGGCGCCCCAGGCGCAAATTGTATTCATCGGCAAGACGCGCGGCGCGCACATGGGGTGGCACGTTGCGTTGGTAGTCCTGCAACGGACGACGCAAGCGCTTGCGATACACCAGCAGTTCATCCTGCTCGCCCAGCAGCGTGCGTCGTACATAATCGCGCACATAGTCGCGATAGGGCTGGCCACGGAAAATCCGGCCATACAGTTCCTGCTGGAACTGCCGGGCCAGCGGCGACCAATCGGTGCGTACCGACTCCAACCCTTTGTAGACTACCTCGTCCTGACCGTCGGCGCGCTGCACCAACCCGGCATAGCGCTTCTTGCTGCCCTCCTCGGTGCCGCGGATGGTCGGCATCAGGAAGCGCCGGTAGTGGGTTTCGAACTGCAGCTCCAACGCACTGTGCAGGCCCATCTCCTGGCGCAGGTGTTCGCGCCACCACTGGTTGACCTCGGCCACCAGTGCACGCCCGATATGCGTCGCCTGATCCTCGTCATGCGCGCCCTTGAGCCAGACGAAGGTGGAGTCGGTGTCGCCATAGATCACGTCATAACCACGTGCTTCGATCAAGGCGCGGGTCTGGCGCATGATCTGGTGCCCACGCAGGGTGATCGACGAGGCCAGGCGCGGGTCGAAGAACCGGCAACCGCTGGAGCCAAGCACACCGTAGAAGGCGTTCATGATGATCTTCAGGGCCTGGGACAACGGGGCGTTACCCGCTTTCTTCGCCGCCTCGCGATTCTGCCAGACGCGCTCGACGATGGCCGGCAAAGCGTGGCGGGTACGCGAGAAGCGAGCGCCACGAAAGCCCTCGACCGAGCTGGCCTGATCGGGCTCACGCAAGCCTTCCACCAGCCCCACCGGGTCGATCAGGAAGGTACGGATGATCGATGGATACAGACTCTTGTAGTCCAGCACCAGCACCGACTCGTAAAGGCCTGGCTGCGAGTCCATGACGAACCCGCCCGGGCTGGCCTCCCCCTCGCGGCTGCCCAGGCTCGGCGCGACGAAGCCCAGCCGGTGCATGGCCGGGATGTACAGGTGACAGAACGCCGCCACCGAGCCGCCGCTGCGGTCCACCGGCAGGCCAGTCACCGTGGCACGTTCAAGAAGGAAGTCGAGCAGCCGGGTGTGCTCGAAGATGCGGGTGACCAGCTCGCAATCCTTGAGGTTGTAGCGCGCCAGGGCCGGCTTGTCCTCGGCGAACATCCGGTTGATCTCATCCATGCGCTGGTAGGGAGTGTCGATGGCCTTGCCTTCCCCCAGCAGGGTCTGGGCAACGTTTTCCAGACTGAACGAGGGGAAGCTCCAGGTCGCCGAGCGCAGGGCCTCGATGCCGTCGATCAACAGCCGCCCCGGCGCGTCGGCGAAGAAATGCGTACGGCTGCCATGCTCGCGCAGGGTCATCGGCGCACCGTCGCGCCCCAGGCACAGAGGCACATGCAATTGCCGAGCGTGATCGTGAAGGATGCGCAGGTCGAACTGCACCAGGTTCCAGCCGATGATCGCGTCCGGGTCATGGCGTGCCAACCAGTGGTTGAGGCATTCGAGCAACTGGCCACGGTCGGCGCAGTAGTGCAGGTCGAAATCCTCTACCTGCGCCTGGCCGTTGGCAGGGCCGAGCATATAGACCTGACGCTGGCCGCACCCCTCCAGCGCGATGCTGTACAACTCGCCATGTTCGCTGGTCTCGATATCCAGAGACACCAGGCGCAGGCTCGGTCGGTAGTCCGGATGAGGCTTGAGCTGTGCATCCACGACCGCTCCCTGGGCATCGACACGACCACCGAACGACACCGGCGCGGTAATGAAGCGCTCCATCAGATAGCGCTCCGGCGGCCGGATATCAGCCTCCAGCACCTCGACGCCGGCCGTGCGCAGGCGTTTGTCCAAGGCCATCAGCTGGCGGTGTTGGCGGCAGTACAGGCCCATGACCGGCCGCTGCTGAAAGTCGCGCAGCTCAAGGGGGCGCAACTCTGCGCCCGGCTCATCGGCGAGCAACAGTTGCGCGTGGGCGGCCTGCTGTGCGGGCACGAACGCCACCGAAACCTGCGCGCCCAGGCGCACGCGCCGGGGGCCCTGGTCGGTGGCCAGCCAGAACTCCACGCACGTGCCGTCGGGGGTGTCATGCCAATGACGGGTCAGGACAAAACCCTGCTGCAACTCCACATGGACCTCACACACTTGATCAAGCGCGGATTCTACTCGCTTTGCGCAAGCCTCGGGACGCCCGGCGATCCTGCAACCCACGGACGAATGTGAAAAATTTGGCGATTTTTTTGGCATACCACGCTTTCGGACCGCGACAAATCCTGACACACTTATTGCTAATCATTCTCATAAGTACTAGCAACAAGGATATCTGGCATGACCCCTGCTGCTCCGCCTCGTCGTTTCGCGCCCAACCTGTTGACCCTGGCCATCTGTATCAGCACCTTGCCCCATGCCATGGCCGACGACCAGCAACCAGCCGGAACACTGGAACTGGGCGCCACCGAGATCACTGACAACCGGCTGGGCAGCACCACCGAAGGCAGCACGTCCTACACCACCGGCGCCATGAACACCGCGACCAAGCTGCCGTTGACCATGCGCGAGACGCCACAGGCGGTCACGGTGATCACTCGTCAGCGCATGGACGACCAGAACATGACCAGCATCAATGACGTGGCCCGCTACACCCCTGGGCTGTTCCTCAACCAGTCCAGCGGCCCCGGCCGCCAGAGCTACACCGCCCGGGGCTTCGACGTCGACAACCTGATGTACGACGGCATCCCGAGCGCCTATACCGGATCGTTGGTTGGCGCCCAACCCAACCTGGCGATGTTCGACCGCGTCGAAGTGGTCCGCGGCTCCACCGGTCTGGTCACAGGCGCCGGTACACCATCAGCGGCCATCAACCTGGTGCGCAAGCGCCCGCTGGCCGAGCAGAAAGTCACCGTGACCGGCGCGGCCGGGAGCTGGGACAACTACCGTGGCGAACTCGACGCCTCCAGCCCGCTCAACGACAGCGGCACCCTGCGCGGCCGAATCGTGACCTCCTACCGCGATGCCAACGGGTTCCGTGATGGCCAGGAAGAAAACCACGGGCTGTTCTATGCCATCAGCGAAGCCGACCTGAGCGATGACACCACCTTGACCCTGGGCTTTTCACACCAGAAGGACAAGACCAATTTCTTCTGGGGCGCGATCCCCACCGACCTCAGCGGCCATCACCTGGATGTGTCGCGTTCGTACAACCCCGGCACCGACTGGGAAGACAAGGACCAGGAGATCAACACCCTCTTCGCCGAAGTGCGCCAACACCTGGCCAACGACTGGAAACTGCAGGTCAACGCCAACTACAGCGAGCAGAACGCACTGTTCCGCGGTTCTTACCAGTCGCGCTGGAACACTGCCAAGACCTTGAGCAGGACGGTCTACCAGTCCGCGCACGACGAAAACCAGCTGGGCCTGGACGCCTTCGCCAGCGGCCCCTTCGAACTGCTGGGCCGCACCCATGAATTGGTGCTGGGTGCCAGCAAGCGCATCTACGACATGAACGAGCGCGACTACAGCCCCTATGACACCAACTATCCGCTCGACGGCGGCAAGCCGAACTTCCTGCACACCGGAAACAGTCGCTACCTGATCAACCAGGAAGGCGTCTACGCCACCACCCGCCTGAGCCTGGCCGACCCGCTCAAGCTGATTCTCGGGGGGCGCCTGGACTGGTACGACTACGACCAGCGCGACAGCAACGACGGCGACTACAAGGTGACCCGCAACGTCACCCGCTACGGCGGCCTGATCTATGACCTGGACGAGCATCACTCGGTGTATGTGAGCTACACCGACATCTTCACCCCGCAGAGCGGCAAGGACGTTTCCGGCAAGCCGATCATCCCGATCGTCGGCAAGAACTATGAAGTCGGCATCAAGGGCGAATACTTCGACGGTGCATTGAACGCCAGCCTTGCGGTGTTCCGTATCGATCAGGAAAACCGCCAGGTCGAGATCGGTGCGGCCAACTGCCCGCAGATGACCTGCTACGAAGCCTCGGGCGAGGTCCGCAGCCAGGGTATCGATTTCGAGCTGCAGGGCGCACTGACCGACCATTGGCAGATCGGCACCGGCTACACCTACGCGCGCGTGCACACCATCAAGGACGAGAAGAACCCGGCCAGCGTCAACAAGCCGCTCAAATCCGACACGCCCGAGCACCAGTTCAAGCTGTTCACCACCTACCGCTTCCAGGGCCCGCTGGAGAAGCTGCGGGTGGGCGGCGGCATCACCTGGCAGAGCCGCATGTACAACGACATCCCGGTCGATGGCGGCAACTATCGGCTGGTACAGGGCAGCTACGCGGTCACCGACCTGCTGGCCGGCTACCAGGTCAACCAGCATCTGGACCTGCAGCTCAACGCCAACAACATCTTCGACAAGAAGTACTACTCGTCCATCTCCAAGTCGGTGGACTACGGCGGCGACACCTTCGGCGATCCGCGCAACCTGATGCTGACGGCCAAGTACAGCTTCTGACCCTCGCGGGCTGGCAGGCAAGGCCTGTCAGCCCCGGATTGCCCGCTCGATCGTGGCGATGTCGATCTTGTCCATCTTCATCATCGCCTCGAACGCCCGTTTGGCTGCCGCGCGGTCGCTACCGCCGACCGCGTCGGTCAGCACTCGCGGGCTGATCTGCCACGACAGCCCCCATTTATCCTTGCACCAGCCGCACACGCTGGCCTGGCCACCGTTATCGATGAGCGCGTGCCAGTAGTGGTCGGTCTCGGCCTGGTCGTCGGTGGCCACCTGGAACGAAAACGCCTCGGAGTGCTTGAACGCGGCCCCGCCATTGAGGCCCAGGCACGGAATGCCCATCACGATGAACTCCACCGTAAGCACATCACCCTCCTTGCCCGAGGGGTAGTCGCCCGGCGCCTTGTGCACGGCGAGCACACGGCTGTCGGGGAAGGTAGCGGCGTAGAACTTCGCCGCCGCCTCGGCATCGCTGTCGAACCACAGGCAGATGGTGTTCTTGCTGGGCATGGCAGGCCCCCGGATCGGTGGATGATCCTGAGCAGTCTAGCCGGGCCCGTGACCACTGGCCGACGAGGGCGACACACGGATAGCTCAGAATTTTCCTACCCATAAAACGGAAAGCGCGAAGTCGAAATTGGGACTTCCCCGTCGCAACATTGCCACCACGGCTGATTGATGGCCGTTAGAAAGTCTCTGGCATATCAACGACAAGGAAGCCTCACATGGACATTCGCACGCTGCCGGGCAACGACGCCTGGGATTACGGTATCAGCCTCGACAAACACATCGTCTGCAGCGTGCCGGTCGGCGAAAACGCCCAGGGCTACATGCAGTTCGACACCACCCGCACCGCCATCGGCGAGGCGGTGTTTCAGCTCAAGTACCGCGACGACTACGACCTGGTGGACTTCCTCGCAGAATCTGTCGTCCAGGCGATACAGAATGTCCCGGTGGATGTCGTGCTGCCCATGCCCGCCAGCCGCCAGCGTACTCGCCAGCCCGTGCACGCGGTGGCAGAACGGGTAGCCCAGTTGCTGGAGCTCGAGTACTGCGACCAGACACTGATCAAGCACAGCAGCACCGTCGCAATGAAAGACCTGGCGACCTATGAAGAGCGCTGCGCTGCACTGCAAGGTTGCTTTGTCACCCAAGACAAACTCCACCCGTGCAATGTCCTGCTGCTCGACGATCTGTTCGACACTGGCGCCTCGCTGGAAGCCGCCTGTACCGCCCTGCGCGGATACGCTAGCATCCGCTCAATTGCAGTCGTCACCCTTACACGGAGGCATTGATGCCGAAGGTTTTCATCTCCGGCTCGATCACGCTCAAGCGCCTCGACCCTCAGGTCGAGGCGCGACTCGACAATATCGTTGCCAGTGGCCACGAAGTGCTGCTCGGTGATGCCGCAGGCGTGGACAAATGCGTGCAGCAGTATTTCGCCAAACGCCAGTACGCCGCTGTCACGGTGTACTGCACCGGTGACACGCCTCGCCACAATCTTGGTGCATGGCCACTCGTGGCTGTCTGCCCACCCGCCAATGCCAAGGGCCGCGCGTTTTACACTGCCAAGGACCTGGAAATGGCAGAAGCCGCCGATTTCGGCCTGATGATTTGGGACGGCAAAAGCCCCGGCACCCTGTGCAATGTCTTCGAACTGCTGGACAGAGCCCGAAAGTCGGTGGTTTACCGCCAGGCGACGGGATTGTTCTGCAACGTCCATGGCCTGGACGACCTGCAGGCACTCATCGCCCAGATGGACGAGTCGGCACGCCTGGAGGCCGACAAGAAGGTTGGCTTGTCCAGGCGGATCGAGCGGCTCTCGAGGAAGGCCGAAGACCCGGCAGTCATTCGCCAGCAGATCGATGAACACCTTGCGGCCATCGCCCGTCACCAGCGCCGGGTAGCCGAGTTGCAGGCGATGCTGGACGCGGCATCCACCGGCGCCGACCTGTTCTCCTGACCGCGACCGGCCAGGCGCCGGTTGCCTCTGGAGTCTTTGAACATTCAGCCAGCACACGACTCAATACAGGATTGACGCCCTTTTCGGACATCCGTACGATTTATTCGTACGCCCGTACGAAACTTTTCCAACGAGTCTGTACCATGCCCGCCAACTACCGCCTGGCCCGCTACGCCTTGTATCTGCTGTTTCTGCTCCCTGGCCTGACCCTCGCCAGCTGGGTCACCCGCACCCCTGCCCTGCGCGACGGCCTGTCGGCCTCCACCGAACAGATGGGGATGATCCTGTTCGGATTTTCAGCCGGAGCGATGTGCGGGATTCTCAGTGCCGGACGCCTGATCGCCCGCTTTGGTGCACACCGGATGATGCGTACCGGCCTGCTCGGGCTGTCCGCCGGCATGCTGGTGCTGGCCGGCAGCAGCGAGTTGACCAGTGCCTGGTGCGCCTTTGCCGGGCTGTTCATCTACGGCATCGGCATGGGTTGGGCGGACATCGCAGTGAACATCGAAGGTGCGGCCGTGGAGCGGGAAATCGATGCACCGATCATGACTACCCTGCACGGTTTCTTCAGCCTCGGCACCCTGGTGGGCGCGCTGGCCGGCATGGGCATGACCGCGCTGCAGGTGCCCCTGGACCTGCATCTGATCGTCGCCGCACTGCTTTCGGCCGTGGTGACCCTGGCCCTTGCCCCTCACGCCCCTCGGGCCAGTGAAGGAGCAGCGAATCAACCGACAACGCAGACAGCCGAGTTTGCCTGGGGCGCCCTGCTCAGCGACCGACGCCTGTTGCTGATCGGCTTCGTGGTACTGGCCATGGCGCTGGCCGAGGGTGCAGCCAATGACTGGCTGCCGCTGCTGATGATCGACGGCCACGGATTCGCAGAAACCACAGGCACGCTGATCTACCTGGTATTCACCCTGGGCATGACCCTGGGTCGATTCGCCGGTGCGCCGGTGGTGCGCCGCTTTGGCCGGACGCTCACCTTGCGCGCCAGCGCACTGCTTGGCGCAGCCAGCCTGGCATTGGTGGTGTTCTGCGACGTGCAGTGGATCGCCGCAGCCGCCGTGATGCTCTGGGGCATTGGCGCATCGCTGGGTTTTCCCCTGGCGATCTCGGCAGCCGGGGAAAGTGGTGCTCACAGCGATCAACGCGTCAGGCTGGCGGCAACGGCAGGTTACCTGGCGTTTCTGGTCGGCCCGCCCCTGCTGGGCTTTATCGGCGAACATCATGGCTTGCGCCTGGCGATGCTGCCGGTCCTGACACTGGTGGCCCTGGCGTTCGTCGTGGCGTCGGCGCTGCGCGAGCAAGCCGCTTTGCCTGTCGATACCTGCGAAAAGACCGGTTGAGGGGCTATCTTGAGGGGCTATCGCCGCGCCGCCAGCAAGCCAAGCCCTGCGCATCCCAGCAACGATGCGCTGATCCGGTTGAACAGCCGCCGTGGCCGCGGCTGGTTGAACCAGCGCTGCAGGTAGGCACCCAGCGCCGCATAGATCGCGATCGCCGCCCATTCCAGCAACAGGAACCACAACCCCAGCCACAGGAACTGCTCGCTCACCGGGGTGGTACTGCCGACCGACACGAACTGCGGCAGGAAGGCGGTGAATATGAGGATCGCTTTCGGGTTGCCCGCCGCCACCCAGAACTCCTGGCGTGCCAGGCTCCAGGTGCCGCGCGACTGCCCGCCGGCATGGGCCACCTCTGCCACGGGCGCCCGCCACAATTGCCAGGCGATATAGAACAGGTAGCCCGCGCCCATGAGCTTGATGCTCAGGAACAGGTATTCGCTGGTATGCAGCACCACCGCCAGCCCCATCGCCGCCAAGGTGATCATGCCGCTGAAGGCGAGGATACGCCCACCCCCCGCCAGGCAGGCAGTGCGCAAGCCGTGGCGGCTGGCGTTGTGCAGCGACAGTAGGTTGTTAGGCCCCGGCGCCATGTTCAGGGCGAAACAGGCGGGGATGAACAGCAGCAGGCTCGACAGGTCCATTTTTTTCTCCATGCGGACCCGGGTAGCCTTACCCCCTGGCGCCATGGGGTCAAGCACAGTGGAGCAGTCATTCACCGGCACAGTGGGTGCGGGGCTGCCACGCAGCCCCTTGCCCGCCTCAGATCCTGCGTCGTGCCTTCAGCCCCGGGATGGTGGTGGCCGCGATCTCGACCTGCGGCTTGTCCCACCCGGTACTGGCCGCCAGGCCCGCCAACGTGGGCTGACGGAACAAGGTACGTGCGTCGGCCTGCAACCCCGCCTGGCGCATGCGCGCCACCAGATTCACCGCCAGCAGTGAATGCCCGCCCAGTTCGAAGAAGTTGTCGTCCCGCCCAACCTGCTCGACCTTCAGCACCTCGCTCCAGATCTGCGCCAGGGTCTGCTCCAGTGCGTTGCGTGGCGCCGTGTAGACGCGGCTGATCACCGATTCCGCTCCAGGCTCAGGCAGCACCTTGCGGTCGATCTTGCCGTTGGGGCTGAGCGGCATGTCGGCCAGGGCGACGAAGGCCGAGGGCACCATGTACTCCGGCAGCCGCGCCAGCAGGTGGCTGCGCAACGTATCCAGTGCCGGGGCGGGTTGCCCCTCCCGGCAGGTGAAGTAGGCGACCAGACGCTCGTCGCGCACCAATACCACGCTCTGGCCCACAGCGGGATGCCCGGCCAGCAGGGCCTCGATCTCACCCAGCTCGACGCGCAGACCACGCAGTTTGACCTGGAAGTCGTTGCGCCCGAGGAACTCCAGCTCGCCATCCTCGCGGTAGCGCACCAGGTCCCCGGTGCGGTACAGCCGATCGCCCTCGACGAACGGGCTATCGATGAAGCGCTCGGCCTGCAGCACCGGCAACCCCAGGTAGCCGCGTGCCACACCGACGCCGCCGATGTGCAACTCACCTGCCACGCCGAGTGGCACCGGCCGATCATGGGCATCCAGCACGTAGAGCCGGGTGTTGGCGATCGCCCGGCCGATCGGCGGTGGCGTGCTCGGCAGCGGTTGATCCGGTTCGAGCGTCCAGGCCGTGCTGTCGACCGTAGCCTCGGTGGGCCCATAAACGTTGTGCAAGCGCACCTGCGGCAGGCGCTGGCGCAAGCTGGCAGCCAGCGTCAAGGTCAACTCCCCCCCGCCACAGAAGATGTCAGTCAGGCTCGTACAGCGTTCGACACCCGGCTGCTCGAGAAACTGGTGCAACAATGCCGGGACGAACTTGATCGTGGTGACCTGGCGAGCCTGGACCAGCTGGACCAGGTAAGCCGGATCGCGATGACCGTCAGGGCGGGCCAGCACCAGGCGCAAGCCTGCGCACAACGGCCAGAACAACTCCCAGACCGAACCGTCGAAGCTGAACGGCGCACGCTGCAACAGCGCGTCACCCGGACGCGGCGGACAGATGCGCGAGCCCCAGTGCATAAGGTTGCCCAGCCCGCGGTGCTCGATCATTACGCCTTTGGGCATGCCGGTCGAGCCGGAGGTGTACATCACGTAGGCAAGGTTCGAAGGCGTCAGTGTCGGCACCTGAGGGGCCTGGGCAGGCTGCGCTTGCCAGACACCCTGGTCGAGATCCACCAGCGGCATCGCCAACGGATCGAACAGGCCACGTGTGGCCCCGTGGACCAGCACTGCCAGCGGTGTACTGTCCTCGACCATGTAGCGCAGGCGTTCATCCGGGTAACCAGGATCCAGCGGCACGTAGGCACCGCCGGCCTTGAGCACGCCCAGCAGCCCGACCAGCAGCGACAGGCCGCGCTCGATGCAGACGCCGACTCGCGTGTCAGGCTGTACGCCCAGGGCCACCAGGTGATGGGCCAGGCGGTTGGCCTGCTCGTCGAGTTCACGGTAGCTCAGCGTCGCCTCGTCGGTCTGCAGCGCCACGGCATCGGGCGTGCGCAGCACCTGGGCCTGGAACAGCGCCGGCAGGGTCTTGTGCATCAATTCATGGGGCTCCTCGGTGGCATTGAAGTCGTGCAGCAGCCGGTGCAGCTCGTTCTCCGGCACACTGCACAACTGCTCGATCGGTGCCGAACCACCCTGCTCCAGCGCCTCGACCAGCCCCTCGAGGGTACGCTCGAGGTAGGCCAGCACACGCGCTGCACCCAACACTCGCGGCGCGCGAACGTTCAGGTGCAAGGCCTCGTCCTGATCATCCACCGACAGCACCAGCGCATGGCTGTGTACTTCGCTGGCTTCCAGCAAGCGGGCACCTGGTAATGTCGATTGCCCTGCCACCAGCCCATGGCGGAAATTGATCAGGCTGTTGAACAGCGGCACGCCCGCTGGCAGCCCGCTGCAACGCTGAGCCAGCAGCAAGGGTGCGTCTTCATGGCCCAACAGCCCGGCAAGGCCGGCATGGGTGTCGGCCAGCGCCTGCGCCACGCTGCGCCCCGCCAGGCTCACCCGCAGGGGCAAGCTGTTGATGAACATGCCCAACGCTCGGTCGGCCCCCTCACCCGCCATCATCCGCCCCAGCAACACGCTGCCGAACACCACGTCGTCACGACCGCCCAGTGCCCCCAGCACCTGCGCCCAAGCCAGGTGGAACAGGCTGGCCAGCCCGACATCCTGCTGCCTGGCCAAGCGGCGCAAGGCCTCGGTCAGCACCAGCGGAACCTCATGCGCGAGGCTCTCCAGCGCGTCCGCCTGCACCTGGTCCTCTACTATCCCCGGCAACGTCGGCGGTGCCTCGACACCTGCCAGCAATGCCCGCAGGAACACCTCGTGCCCTTGCTGCCGCACCTCGGCGCCGCTGAGCGCGACGTAGTTGCGATAAGGCACAGGCGCCGGCAGCGCATGCCCCTGATCGCTCATCAAGGCCCGAAGCTCGCCGAGCAACACCTGCACCGACACCGCATCGTTGACCAGATGGTGGAAACGCAACAGCCCCAGCCAACGACCGTGCTCACGGTCTTCAGCCCCCGCCAGCGCCATCATCGGCGCATGACGCAGGTCCAGCGGGCGCTGGGCCGCTGAGTAATGTGCAGATAACTCCTGCGCCGTGTCGCCCGGCCCGATCCGCAACACCTCGACGGGCAGTTGCGCCTGACGCCAGACCACTTGCTGCGGTTGCTCGAGCCCTTCCCAAGCCAGGCTGGTGCGCAGGATGTCGTGACGCTCGACCACCTGCTGCAACGCTTGAGCAAATGCCTCGAACGCCGTGCGGTCGGTAAAGGCGAACAGCGCCTGTTGCTGATAAGGGTCATGGCTGTCGCGCAGGTGGTGATAAAGCAGCCCCTGCTGCAACGGCGCCAAGGGGTAGATTTCCTGCACATTGCCTGCGCCACCCGGTATGCCCGCGACAATGGCGTCGATCTCGCCCTGGGTCAGCGAAACCAGGCTGAGCAGCGCCGGTGTGATATGGGTGCAGTCAGCGGGTACGCGGTTATCCTCCACCTGCGCGAGCAGACGCTGGCTGGCGGCGGCCAGGCTTGCCAGGGTCGGCTGGCCGAACAGCACCTGCACGTCAGCCTGCAGGCCCTGCTGACGCATGCGTTCGACCAGTTGCACCGCCAGCAACGAATGGCCACCCAACTCGAAGAAGTGGTCGTGACGGCCAATGCGCTGCACGCCCAGCAGTTCGCTCCAGAGCGCAGCCAGGCAGACCTCCACGTCGCCGCGAGGCGCTTCATGGGCGCGACGTACCGATGCGGTTTCATCCTGCGCCGGCAAGGCGCGACGGTCGAGCTTGCCGTTGGCGGTCAACGGCCAGTGCTCGATGCGTTGGTAGCCGGCTGGCAGCAAGGCCACCGGCAGAAGCCCGCGCAGGTGCTCATGCAGGTCGCCGGGGGTAACCGCATCGCCAATGAACCAGGCTTGCAGTTGCCCATCGCGCAGCAGCACCACCGCTTCACGCACCTGCGGGTGGCGGGTCAGCGCAGCCTCGATTTCACCGAGTTCAACGCGTACACCGCGAATCTTCACCTGATCGTCATTGCGCCCCAGGTACTCCAGGGTGCCGTCGGCAAACCAGCGCACGCGGTCGCCGGTGCGGTACATCCGGGCACCGACCTCGTCACTGAACGGGTCGTCGAGGAAACGCTCGGCGGTCATCTGCGGGCGATTCAGGTAGCCGCGGGCGACCCCCAGGCCTGCTACATAGAGTTCGCCCGGGACACCGACCGGCAATGGCTTGAGCTGCGCATCGAGCACATACAGCCGGGTATTGGCCACCGGCGTGCCGATATGCAGCGCACCACCCGCCGTCACCCGCCCGGAGCTGGCGACCACCGTGGCTTCGGTAGGGCCGTAGTTGTTGATGACCGCATAGGCCCGCTCACGCGACAGGCTGCGCAGCCGATCCCCCCCCACCAGCAGGGTACGCAGGGTCGGGTGATCGTGCTGGGTGAACGCGTGTTCGGCCACCGGGGTTGGCAGGAAACTGACCTGCAATGGCTGGGCACGCCACCAGCGCAGCAGGTTGTCGATATCTTCGCCACCGTCGCTGCTGGGCGCCAGGTGCAGCGTCGCCCCCGCACACAAGGCTGGCCAGACCTCCCAGGCCATGGCATCGAAACCAAAGCCGGCCAGGCTCGACGTGTGCCCGCCGACGCCCAGGTCAAAGGCCTCGCAATGCCAATCGACCAGGTTGGCCAGCATGCGGTGTTCGACCATCACCCCCTTGGGTTGGCCAGTGGAGCCTGAGGTGTAGATCACATAGACCAGGCTCTCGGGCCCAAGCCCCGCCACGCGAGGGTTGTCCACAATGGTCGTGGCTGCCGGGCAGGCGTCGAGTTCGATCAGCGGCAGCTCATGGCGCGGCAGACGCGCCAGCAGGTCCTGTTGTGTCAGCAGTACCACGGGCGCGCTGTCTTCAAGCAGATATGCGATGCGCTCGCGCGGATGCGCCGGGTCGATCGGTACGTAGGCTGCCCCCGCCTTGAGTATCGCCAGCAGGCCCACAAGGGTATCCAGGCCACGGCGGGCAACCACTGCCACGCGCTGCTCGGGCCTCACACCTCGTTCGATCAGACGCAGGGCCAGAGCATTTGCCCGCTGATTCAGCTCGCCGTAGCTCAGGCTGCGCCCTTCGTGCACAGTGGCAATGGCGTCGGGCATCAGCGCCGCGTGGGCCTCGATCCGGCGGTGCACGACCGGCTCGCCAACGGCACAACCCGTCGCATTCCACGCCTGCATCTGGCGATGCTCGGCAGGTGTCGGCAGGTCGAAATCGGCAACCGCCAACGCCGGTGTCGCCAAGCCTTGGTCGAGCACATGCAGCAGCCGCTGCGCCAATGCCTCGGCCTCCTCGCTTGCCAGCCAGGCGCGGTGATGCACCAGATGCAACCACGCCTTGTCATTATGGCGATTGCTGCGCAGGTGGATGGCCAAGGGCGTGGATTCGTGGCTGTTGGAGACCTTCACCGTGTGGGCGCTGGCCTCGCCGTAGCGGTACTCGTGATCGTCCTGCTCGTAGGAGACCGACACCTCGAACAATTGCCCGCGTTCCTCGCGCAACAGGCCAAGCGCTCGGTTCAGCTCGCTCACCGCCAGTCGCTGATGGCGAAAATCCCGGCGCAGGGTATCGCGTATCGCAACCACCAGTTCGGCGAAGCTCAGTGTCGGGGCAAACGCCAGGGGCACCGCACTGACCTGCACGAAGGTCCCCAGTGTGGCCTTGAAACGTGCACCGCCACGATTGAGCAGCGGCAGCCCCACCACCCAGTCCTCGCGTTGTGCGCTGCGGGAGAACAGCACATGCAGTGCAGCCAGCAGGACATGGAACGCCGAGGCCTGGTGAGCCTCGGCCAGGCGCTTCATGCGCCCATGCAACGCATCGGGAAACGCCTGAACCCAGGTGCGCGAAGGTGCTTCATCGGTGGCTCGACGGTAATGGTGACGCGCTGCCAGCAGCGGCTCCGGCACACTGGCGAAGCGCTTGAGCCAATATGCGCGATCGCGGGCCTGGCGCATCGAGCCCTGGTACTGGCGGTCTTCGTCGATGAAGTCGGCATAACCGACCTGGGCCCGTGGCGCCTCGCCACCCTCGAGCAGCGCCGTGTAATGCTCGCCCAGTGCCTTGAGCATCTGCCCGAAACCCCAGCCGTCGAGGATCAGGTGGTGGGCCTGGGTTGCCAGCCAATGACGTTCGGGGCCCAGGCGAATCAGGGCGAAACGCAGCAGTGCCGTGCCGTCGAAGCGATAACCCTGGCCCATTTGCGCCTGGATCAATGCCGTGGCCGCCGCTGCCGGGTCGGCTTCAGTCGACAGGTCCAGCACGGGCAACGCCAACGTGGCATGCTCGGCGAAGCGCTGCATCGGCAGGCCGTCGGCACCTGCACCTGGCAGCAGCTCGGTGCGCAACACCGGGTTGGCCGCCACCAGTTGCTGCAACGCGTGATGCAGGGTGTCCGGCCGCAGCTCGCCCGTGAGTTCGACATAGCCGCCGATGGTATAGAGCGGAGAATCGCCTTTGCTCAACTGGTCGAGCCAGATGTCCCGTTGAGCGCTGGTCAGGGGGTAGGTATCGGCGGCAGGCATGGGCTGGGAGGGTCCTTCTCCGTTGATCGTCCGCGGATTCAAGCACCGCTTCCGTAACCTGTATGGCCCCGGAAACCCGGACAGTCGTCCGCGCATCCACGGTCGCTGATTTTTCTGTAGGAAATCAGCTACATATCAGCCCCTTCTATAGCCTACCCGCCGCGCCAGCCGTGGCAAACGTGGTGGCAACAGCGGCTTTCTGACGTCAATTTGCCGACTAATGCAGAAAGATCTGCCTTCAACCTGTCCGATTCATCCCCCCATTTTGTCCGAATCGATGCCATTTTCTGTCCCCGGTTTCCACTACAGACGCAGGCACAAGGCCTGGGCTTGAATAGCGCACCCTCGACCGGCCAAGGCGTGAGCCCAGTCGCCACCCGCCTGCGCAGTACCCGACTCAAGGATGAACAGGACATGAAGCTGACCCGCAGCCTCGAACATCACCACGACGCGCGCCTCTACCTGCAACTGGGAGAACTGATCGCCAGCACCGGCGAGGTTCATTTTGCCGAGCGCATGCTCCAATTGGTCGACAGCCTCGTGCCGATTCACCGGCTCGACCTGAGCGAGTGGACCCTGGATGCCCGACAGACCGGCGTCACTCGGGTCAAGGTGCTGGGCGGCGCAGGGCTGGCCCAGGAGTTTCCTCCGCCTGATCAGCCCAACCACCCGCTGCTGCAGAATATCCTGCAGATGAAGGACCCCCTGCTCATTCAGGTCAAGGCGCCGCATGTCACCGGCAACCCGCAACCCAGCGCGCACCAGTGCAACCTGGTGTCATGCAATGGCGACCGCCGTTGGGTCATCTGCTTCCATCGCCTGCCCAGCCAGACGGCCTTTTCCCTCGGCGAACTGTCGCTGCTCAAGCGCCTCTCCGACACCCTGCTGCCCCTGCTTGAACACCATGCACAACACCAGGTGCACGGCCAGGGCGAAGGCGCGGCGATGCCCGATGCGTTGCGCCACGGCTTCGGCGAGCGCCTGGCCCAGGAAGCGGTGCAACTGTCGAGCCGCGAGCAGGAGGTCTGCCTGGGGCTGCTCACCGGCGGCACCGTGCCGGAAATGGCCCAACGCCTGAACGTGAAGAACAGCTCAGTGGAAACCTACCTCAAACGCGCCACCGCCAAGCTTGGCGTCAGTGGCCGCCACGGCCTGGCCAGATGGATGGCCGGTGCCTGACCCCAGAGAACCCGCGATGCCCAAATACTCTGCTGCCTTGTTGGCGGTGTTGCTGACCGGCTGCACCCTGGCCCCCGACTATCAACGCCCCGCCCTGCCTGTCGCCCCTGAATTTCCCCTGGGGGAGACCACCCAGGGCGACATGACGCACGGCCATCAGCACGACGACTGGCACGAAGTGTTCCAGGATCCGTTGCTACGCCAATTGATCGATAACGCATTGCTCAACAACCGCGATCTGCGCGTCGCAGCGCTCAACGTCGAAGCCTATCGCGCGCAGTTTCGTATCCAGCGCTCGGAGTTGCTGCCCAAGGTGTCCGCCGACGCCAAGGGCCAGCGTCAGTACCTGCCGCGGCGCATGACCGGAACCGGTGAAGGCGCCATTACCCAGACCTACGCCGCCACGCTCGGGGTGAGCGCTTATGAGCTTGACCTGTTCGGCCGCCTGCGCAGCCTGAGCGACAAGGCCTTGCTGACCTACCTCGCCAGCGAACAGGCCCGACGCAGTGTGCAACTGGGGTTGGTGGCCAGCGTGGCCAGCAGCTACATGACCTGGCGTGCCGACCTGGAACTGCTCGAACTGTCACGCCAGACCCTGATCGCCGACCAGGAAAGCCTGCGCCTGACCCAAGGTCAGCGCCGCGCCGGCACTGCGTCGGCATTGCAGCAGATCCAGGCGCAGACCAGCGTCGATACCGCCCGTGCTGCAGTAGCGCGCTACCAGCGCCAGGTTGCCCAGGATATCAACCAGCTGACCCTGCTGGTCGGCGCGCCCCTCGATGAGCGCACGCCCAGCTTGCCGCTGGCCTCGCCACAGATCGTCGGTTTGCCAGCCGGCCTGCCCTCGGCACTGCTGCAGCGTCGCCCGGACATCCTCGAAGCCGAATACCAGTTGCGCGCCGCCAATGCCGACATCGGTGCTGCACGGGCGGCATTCTTCCCCAGTATCAGCCTGACCGCCAGCGCTGGCAGCAGCAGTCGCGAGTTGTCCGGGCTGTTCGACGGCGGCACCGGAACCTGGTTGTTCCAGCCGCAGATCAACCTGCCACTGTTCACCGCCGGCAGCCTGCGGGCCAGCCTGGACTATGCACGCCTGCAAAAGGAAATCGAGGTCGCCCGCTACGAGAAATCGATTCAGGGCGCGTTCCAGGAGGTGTCTGACGGTCTGGCCGCGCGCGCCACGTATGAGCGGCAACTGGTGGCCCAACGCGACCTGGTGGCCTCTACCCAGCGTTACTACGACCTGGCCCGCAACCGCTACCGCATTGGCGTGGACAGCAGCCTGACCTTTCTCGACGCCCAGCGCTCGCTGTTCAGCGCTCAGCAGGGGTTGATCAACGACCGGCTGGCGCAACTGCTGGCAGAGGTGAACCTCTATGCCGCGCTGGGCGGGGGCTGGAAAGACTCACAGTGAAGGCGGGCAATGGCAGGCCGTGCTTTGGCGCCTGCCACCCCGTTCAGTTCAGGTCGGCAAGGGCCTGCGCCGCATACGCGTGAGAGCGCAGGCGCGCCAACGGGTCATGGATACGGCAATCGATCATCAACTCATCGGCGCCAGTCTGTTCGATCAGTGCGCGCAACCCAGCCCTCACCCGCTGCGGTCCACCGACTACGGTACAGGCCATCACCTGCTCCAGCACCGCTCGTTCATGGCCCGGCAAACCCTGGACATAACCTTCCTGCGGCAAGGGCAGCAGGCCATGACGTCCGACATGCAGATCGAGCATCCATTTGCGGTGCGAGCTGGCGAGGTAATCGGCTTCGGCATCGCTGGCTGCAGCGAACAGATTGATGCCCACCATGACAAAGGGCTTGGCCAGTTGCGCCGAGGGTTGGAAGTTCGCGCGGTAATGGGCGATGGCCTGCAACAGGTAGCGCGGGGCGAAATGAGAGGCGAAGGCATAAGGCAAGCCGAGCCGGGCCGCAAGGTCGGCACCGAACAGGCTGGAGCCCAATATCCACACCGGCACCTCGTGCTTGCCCGGCACCCCGCGCACCGATCGCTGGCCGTTGTCGGCCAGGTAGTCGCGCAGCTCGGCAATATCCTGGCCAAAGTCACGCTCGGGCGCGACGCCGCGCAACGCACGTACGGTCGGCCCGGAACTGCCTGGGGCACGTCCCAGCCCCAGGTCGATGCGCCCCGGATGCAAGGTATCAAGCGTACCGAACTGCTCGGCAACCACCAGCGGGGCATGATTGGGCAGCATGATGCCACCGGCACCCACGCGAATATGCCGCGTGGCATTGGCGATCTCGTTGATTACCAGCGCGGTGGCGGCAGAGCCGATGCCGGGCATGTCATGGTGTTCGGCGATCCAGTATCGAGCGTAACCGTGCTGCTCGACGTGACGTGCCAGTTGGCGGGATTCCTCGATCGCATCGGCCAGGGTCTTGCCCTCGCCGATCATGACCAGGTCCAGGACAGACAACGCAGTCATGGCGTCTCCATAAGTCGTGACGGGTATGACTGCACAGTGTCCCGGGCCACGCCTGAGCGATAAACCGCAAGGCGGGCCCTACACCCGGTCCCTCCATTCCCCAATCAGTGTTCCCACGGCACTCCGTGCTCCCACCGGGCGACCAGCAGGTCGATGAAGCCTCGCACCCGCGGCGACAAGTGGCGCTTGCTGGGGTAGACGATACGAATCGGGTCGGCCGGCGGCCGGAAACCTGCGAGCACTTCGACCAGCGTTCCGGCGCGCAAGTCGTTGCCGGTGATGTAGGTGGGTAGATGGATAAGCCCGAAGCCGGCGCGGGCGCCATCGAGCATGGCCTCGGAGCTGTCGATGTTCAAGCGCCCGGGCTCTTCGCACAGGTGCAGCCCTTCATCGGTGTGGAAACGCCAGGGGCTGGCCTTCTCGCCCGCCAGAAAAGCAATCTTGTCGTGCCCATAGAGGTCTGCCGGTACCTGGGGCACACCATGGCGCTGCAGGTACTCGGGCGCAGCGCAGGTGACGAACTGCTGCCACGCCACGGTACGCGTCAGCAGTTGCGAGTCCTCCTTGGGCGCACCGATGCGCACGGCAACGTCCACCCCCTCCTCCACCAGATCGACGAAACGGTCAGTGAAGCGAATATCGGCGCGCAGTTCCGGCCATTGCTTGAGGTAGACATCCAGGATCGGCAGCACGTGACGCTGGCCGAACGACAGCGGGGCCGTCAGGCGCAGGGTGCCTGTCGGTCGTCCGCGGCGCTGGGCCATGGTGGTCTCGACTTCGTCCAGGTCTTCGAGGATCTGCCGCCAGCGTTCGAACGCCACTTGGCCTTCATCGGTCAGGCTCAGTTTGCGCGTGGTGCGGTTGAGCAGGCGTACTGCCATGCGCGATTCGAGGCGTGCGATGCTCTTGCCCACCGCCGAGCGGGTCAGGCCCAGGCTCGCGGCGGCTGCAGTGAAGCTGCCGGCCTTCACGGCACTGACGAAGGCTGCGATGTCGCCGAAGCGGTTAGGTTCCATGGGACTGTTCCTGGATATCCGAGGCTCCCTAGGATGGGGGCAGATCCAGGTATTGCAAGGCCTTGATCGCCATCAAGTGCAAGGGATAGAACCCGTAGGCCCAGCGCCCTACAGGCACGATGGACGCCCCCTGGTAGGCCAGCATCCGCAAACCCAATGGCAGCGCCATTGCAGCTGTGGCCAGCACCAGCAGGGAAAAAGGCTGCCAGGGATGTGCCCGCAACCAACTGTTGGTCAGGTTGGCGCCCATTGCCAACAGGCAGGGCACCAGCCATCCCGGCCAACCCTGCGACCACAGCACCAGGCAGGCCGCCGGCAGCAATACCCCCGGCAAGCCGTACATCAGCCGATCACTGAAAACCAGCGCCAGCCCGGCACTAACGAGCCCGACAATGCGCGCAGCAGCCTGCGGATGCCTCACCCCCCAGGCGACCAGCAGGCCAAGGGTCAGGGTGGGCATGACGTTGAGCGTATGCGAGCCATTGTCCAGCCACCGGTACGGGCCTTCGGCAAGTATCGAGAAGGCCAGCATCCAGCTCAGGTAGCGAGCGTTGGCGGCGGTGTACAGCACGCCTGGCTGGCCGCGCGCGACATGACAGGCGATGACCAGGCAGAACAGTGGAAAGGCCAGTCGCCCGATCACGAACAACCCGTCGGCACTGGGCCACAGGTAGCGCAAATGATCGGCGACCATGCTCAGGATCGCCGTCCACTTGACCAGGTCGAGCCCGCTCGAGCGGCCGTTCAGTGCCCCACCTCGGATTGCGCCGAGGGGTTCAGGTAGCGTGTGGTCCAGGCCGCCAGGGGCAGCGGAGGCTGCTGCTGGAGGATACGACGCCAGATCAGCCCCAGGTCATGGCCGTTGAACATCGCGGCACCGCCACGCCAGTTCGCCGGGGTGTCGACCACCCACTGTCCCTGGCTGTCGCGGTGAGCCATGCTGAAACGGAAGGTGTAGTTACCGGGAATGCCCATGCGCAGGTCGGTGACCACCAGTACATCGCCCACCACGTCATAACGCAGCCAGTCATCGGTGAACCAGCGCAGCCGCTCGTGCAGCGCGACGCCCTCGAGCACCTTGGCGGCCTCCAGGTTCAGCGACAGGCGCTGCATCTCGGGCGGTTCGCGGTCGAACACACTGCTCACGCCCTCGTAGTAATGACCATCCGGTGTCTTGGCCAGCACCCGCCAGACCAGGCTGTTGAAGGCCATGGGCACTGCACGCAGGTGATCGACCGCAACGCCCTGGCGGCCCAAGGCCTCCTGGAAACGCTGCTCGACCGCCGTGCGCCCGGCCAGCCCAAAGCCCAGATACGCCGTGCTGAACACCAGGGCTGCTGTCATCAGGGGTATCGCCTTGCCGCTCAGCCCTCGCCACGCGGCATAGATCACAGCGACCAGCAGTGGCACGGTGTAGACCGGATCGATGATGAACACCGCCGCCCAGCTTTCGGGAATGAGCGGCAGCGGCCAGAACAATTGCGTGCCATAGACCGTGAACGCGTCCAGCAGAGGGTGGGTGACCAGCACCAGCCAGAACGCCACGAACAACCGGGGCCAACGGTATCCCTTGTCGGGCCAGCGCCTTTGCCCAACCCAGGCCACCAGCCACGCCAGCAGCAGCGCCAGACCGGTAAGGACGAAGATCGAGTGGGAAAAACCACGGTGATAGGTCATCTGCGAAACGGGGTCCGCATACCGGATCACCACATCGAGATCGGGCAAGGTGGCCAGCGCGGCGCCATACAGCAGCGAACGGCGGCCCTGGATGCGACCGAGCACCGTACCTTGCAGGGCGGCACCGAGTACGGCTTGGGTAATCGAGTCCAAGGTGAGTCTTCCATCGGCAGGGTCAGGGAAACCTACCCCTCGGCGCCCGCGGCGGCAAGCGTGCAGAGCCCCTCGATGGCACCGGGGAAACAGCTTGCAAACATGTGTCAGCACCGCTCGGGAAAAATTGCCTGCAGCGAGGCCATGGCTTCTGCTAAAAACGACGATTCCCAGCAGCCTGATGACACCCATGACCGACACCCTGCTCACTCACTTCAAACGCCGCTGGCTCATGTGGCTGGCCATGGCCCTGCTGGTGGTGGGCCTGCCCGCGGGCTGCGCGGTCTTGCAGCACAAGGAGCGCGAACTGGTGTTTCGTATCGAGCCGGGCCAGGCCAGTTGGTTCAGGGGCCTGCCTGCCGACGTACAGGAACTGGACCTGCGCCCGCGCAACTTCACCGACGACCAGAGCCTGCATGCCTGGTGGTGGCCGGCCAAACGCGCCGATGCGCCGGCGATACTCTACCTGCACGGCGTACGCTGGAACCTCACCGGCCAGATGTTCCGCATCGAGCAGTTGCACGCCATGGGCTATTCGGTGTTGGCCGTGGACTACCGCGGTTTTGGCCAGAGCCGAGGCGACCTGCCGTCCGAAGCCACGGTTTACGAGGACGCCCGAATTGCCTGGGAGCGCTTCGCCCAGTTGCAGCCGGTGCCGGGCAAGCGCCTGATCTTCGGCCATTCGCTGGGCGGTGCGGTCGCTGTGGAGCTTGCCTCGGAGCTCGCACGCCAGGCACGCCAGCAAGGTAAGCCTGTACCTGCGCGCGGCCTGATTCTCGAATCCACCTTCACCTCCCTTGGCGACGCGGCGGCATCAGTGGCCGATACCACACTGCCGGTGCGCTGGCTGCTGTCGCAGAAATTCGACTCGCTGGGCAAGATCGCCGATATCGGTTTGCCGCTGCTGCTGGTGCATGGCCTGGATGATCGGTATGTGCCCCCCCGCTTCAGCGAGGCGCTGTTCGAGGCGGCCCAACAGCCCAAGACCTTGCTCCTGGTGCCGGGAGCGAGCCACAACAACAGCATGAGCCTGGCCGGCCAGCGCTATCGACGCGCGATCGAAGCATTGCTGTGAAACCACGGGTAACGATCACTGCACCGGCAGGAAATTCATCAATAACAGGCTCTGCGCGTAATTGAGGCCGATCCGTCGATAACGCTCATCCAGCATCTGCGCCAGCAGATCGAGGCGCGCCACGATCTTGCCGAATTCGACGGCAAAGCTGAGGTTGCTGCCCTCCTCCGAGATTTCGTTGGAAAACAGTAGCAACACACCATTGGCGTCCTGGCGCTGACTGAGCATCCAGGTAGCCTTTTCGATGTTGCGCGCGGCGTTATTGACGAACAGTGGATCAATCGCATCGGTCATGTAGAACTCGGTGCGCCCACCGTGGGCGGTAATCAACATGCTGCCGATGGCATAGATGAACGCCCCGACTCGATCTCCACGAAACTCCGGGCTCAAGGCGTAGCTCAGCGCCGCCAGGTCACGGCGCTCGCCCAGTTGCGGCAATGGCTGGCGCTGCTCGATGGCCTGGCGGATCTGGCGCTCGGCGGTGGCCGCATCCAGATAGCCGGACTGCTTCCACTGATTGGGGTTGCGCAGGTAGAGCTTGTTCATCAGCAGATACAGGCTCTGCAGGTTGTCGCGCATGGACAAGGTCGCCATGCGGTCGACACTGGTCTGGAACAACTCGCTGGGATGACCATTGCCTAACTGGGTGAATACGTCGCGCCCCTGCTGCCCGGTGCACGCGCACAGGGCGATCAAGACACCCACCAGCGACAGGCGGGCACGGCGGCGATAGGCAGGAACAGGCATCTGCACCGGGGTCCAGGGTCAGCGGCCGGGCCGGAAATCGGCACAGCCTGGCCATGCATAGAGCCCCTGAACGCCAAAAAGTGCGACGTGCAAGGCAGGTTGATGATTTCCAGTCGCTACGCCTGCGCGATTCGTAACAAGAATTGACGACCAAAGCATGGCCGTGATCTCCTAATACATTACGTAGGGTGCCCCTTGCAGGGGTGAAACGGGAAACCGGTGCGTCAATGGCTCTTCATGGGCCTGACAAGTCCGGTGCTGCCCCCGCAACGGTAAGCGAGCGAGCGTCTGATCCACTGTGCCTGCAGTTCGGCATGGGAAGGTGACGCTCTCCCCAGGAGCCAGGCTCCTGCTCGTCAGCCCGGAGACCGGCCCGACGTCTTGTGATCACACCCCGCGGTGGGCGGGCGCTGTTGCATGTCCCTGGGCGGTTCTCGCCTGGGGTTGCCGCGCTTCCTGTCGCCCATGAAAAAAAGCAGAGGAATGCGTCATGTCCGTCACCAGCGCCAAACACAGCATCGCAACCCCCGTCAGCCTCAGCCAGCGCCTCGTCGTTGCGGTCGGCGCCAGCCTGCTGGGCCTGTGCCTGGTGTACTTCGCCGGGTTCTCCCATCTCGAGGCGGTTCACAACGCTGCCCACGATACCCGCCACAGCGCCGCCTTCCCTTGCCACTGAGTGCCCGACAATGATCAAGCGTATCGCTCGAACTGCAGGCTTCAGTGGCCTGCTCGCCGCACTTTTGCTGACGCTGTTGCAGAGTTTCTGGGTCGCGCCCTTGATCCTGCAGGCCGAAACCTATGAAAGCGCGGCCCCCACCGAGCAGCATGAGCACACCGCTGAAAGCGCCGGAGGCCATGAGCACGACGCAGAAGCCTGGTCGCCGGAAGACGGCTGGCAGCGTGTGCTGTCGACCACCGGCGGTAATCTGGTGGTGGCAGTCGGTTTCGCGCTGATTCTCGCCGCACTCTACAGCCTGCGCGAACCTGGTCGGGTCAGTACTGGCGCGTTGTGGGGCCTGGGCGGCTTCGCCGTGTTCTGCCTGGCACCGACCCTGGGCCTTCCGCCTGAACTGCCTGGCACCGCCGCTGCCGATCTGGGCCAACGCCAGACCTGGTGGATCGGCACCGCCGCCGCCACTGCGGTGGGCCTGGCGTTGCTGGTCTTCGCGCGCCACTGGCTGCTGAAGGTGCTCGGCGCAGCGCTGCTGGTCGTGCCACACCTGATCGGCGCCCCTCAGCCACTGGTGCATGAAAGCCTGGCACCCGAAGCGCTGGAAGCACAGTTCAAGGTTGCCTCCTGGCTGACCAACGCAGCTTTCTGGGTTGCATTGGGCCTGCTGAGCGCCTGGCTCTACCGTCGCTCCGCGCAGGCCTGATGGCCGCGCTATATGTCGGTTTCGGCTGCCGCAGGGGTTGCCCGGCGGCGGTTCTGGAAACCCTGCTGCACCGTACGCTGGCCGACAACGGCCTGCCGCTGGCCGCCTTGCGCGGTATCGCCAGCATCGATCTCAAGGCCCAGGAGCCCGGCCTTCGGCAACTGGCCGAGCAACTCGGCCTGCCCCTGACGCTGTACAGCGCCCAGCAACTGCACCCTTTCCTGCCCCTCCTCAGCCACCGCTCCGAAATGGCCTTCAACGCCACAGGCTGTTGGGGAGTGGCAGAGAGCGCAGCGCTGGCACTGGCTGACGAGGGTCAGCGCTCGCCGATCCTGACAGTCACTCGACAGGTGCTCGGTGACGCTACCCTTGCCCTGGCCAGCAACGGATAATCGCTTTTCATTTCATGCTCAAGGACTTGCCATGACGGTCTATTTCATCGGTGCCGGCCCCGGCGACCCGGAGCTGATCACGGTCAAGGGCCAACGCCTGATCCGCCAATGCCCGGTGATCATCTACGCCGGCTCACTGGTACCGCCCGCGGTACTTGAAGGCCACACGGCCAGTACCGTGATCAACAGCGCCGAACTGCATCTCGAGCAGATCATCGCCGCCATTCGCGACGCCCATGAAAAGGGGCTGGATGTCGCCCGGGTACACAGCGGCGACCCCAGCCTGTATGGCGCCATCGGCGAGCAGATTCGCCACCTGCGCGAACAGGGCATCGACTACCAGATCATTCCTGGCGTTACCGCCACGGCCGCCAGCGCCGCCCTGCTCGGCTGTGAACTGACGCTGCCAGACATCGCCCAGACGGTCATCCTGACCCGCTACGGCGACCGCTCACCGATGCCGGCAGGCGAGCAACTGGCGGACCTGGCGCGCCACCGCAGTACCTTGGCCATCCACCTGGGGGTACGCCATCTACCGCGCATCGTCGACGAGCTGCTGCCGCACTACGGGGCAGATTGCCCGGTGGCAGTGATCCACCGCGCAACCTGGCCCGACCAGGACTGGGTCAGGGGCCGCCTCGCCGATATCGTCGACGCTGTTGCCGACAAAGGCTTCCGACGCACTGCGCTGATTCTCGTCGGCCACGTGCTAGGCGACGCGCCATTTGCCGACTCGGCCTTGTACCGCGCCGGCCACGCCCACCTGTATCGCCCCGGCGACTGAGGATTGCCAGCCAGCCTCCAGCGACCGACACTGGCGCATCACTGTCCGTACCGGAGTTGCGCCATGCTCGAGCTACGCCCCAATTGCGAATGTTGCGATACCGATTTGCCCCCCGATACCCTTGACGCGTTGATCTGCTCGTTCGAATGCACCTTCTGTCGCCGCTGCGCCGAGCACCATCTGCAGGGACAGTGCCCGAATTGCGCAGGACAATTGCGGCAACGCCCGACGCGGGTCGGCACTGCGCTGATCAACAATCCCGCCTCCACGCAACGCGTGAACAAACCTCACCCAGCTTGTCTGCGCTCTACCTGAGCATCCTCACCCCATACCGGCCCGCGAGCAGCGTCGCCGCCCCACGTGCCGCTTTTTTGTAAGACTTTTCACCAACCAGTGGCGGCTTTTTCAACGCGCCTATACTCGCCATTATCAAAGCTTTCTGATGGACGTATCGTGCCTGCAGCCAGATTGGCCCTACAGACCCATTCCTGGATAACGTCAGGAACGAACATTACTTCGTACAGGAGTTTTCCCATGACCACCGTACTGATGGTCGATGATCACCCCACAGTTCGCCTTGCCGTGCGCATCCTGCTCGAACGCGAACGCTTTGATGTCGTTGGCGAGTCGGGTAATGGCATCGAAGCCGTACAGATGGCACGCCAGCTTGCCCCAAAAGTGGTGATTCTCGATATTGGGCTACCAGGCCTGGATGGCATGGAGGTGATCAAGCGTTTGCAATTGCTCGATCCTGCGCCAAAAATCATGGTACTCACTGGGCAGTCCTCCGACCTCTATGTTCGTCGCTGCCTGGATGCCGGGATCGCGGCTTTCGTCAACAAGGACGAAGACCTCGATGCCCTGTTGTTTGCGCTCAAGGCACTGGTCAAAGGTTATTCGACGTTTCCGCAGATGTCGGTGAACAGCAACACCCTGGCATCGGAAACGGTACGGCTCAACAGCCTGTCGAACCGGGAAATGGAAGTCCTGCGCAGGCTCGCGCGGGGAGAAAACAACAAGTACATAGGGACAGCCATGAACCTCAGCGCCAAGACCATCAGTACTTACCGCGGCCGAATCGGCGAAAAACTCAAGACCGAGTCGCTGGTCGAAATGGTCGACCTGGCCAAACGCAACCACGTGAATTGAGCCTCGCGCTCATGAAGCACACCCTTGGCGGCCTGCTACTGGCAGCGGCCGTCCTGCTGGTATCGGGCGCCGCAGCTGGCGAAAACGAACCACGACAGTTGTTGGCCCGCTCGATCAGCGCCAGTGCCGCGCTGCCGCTGAGCGACAGCGACCGCCAATGGCTGCGCGAGCGCAAGGTGCTGATCCTGGGCAGCTCGCGCCCTGACTATCCGCCCTTCGAAATCAATGTCAGCCCGCACGACTACGAGGGATTGAGCGCGGATTATGCAGGCCTGATCGGCGAGCAATTGGGCATTCCGGTCGAAGTACGCCGTTTCGCCAGCCGCACGGCGGCCATCGAAGCCCTGCACAAGGGGGAGATCGACCTGCTTGGCAGCTCCAACGGTTTCGAAGCGGCCGATGCTCAGTTGTCCCTGAGCCAAGCTTATGCCGACGACCTTCCGGTAATCGTCACGCGTCAGGACCGTCCCCAACTACACAGTGAGGATCTGACCGGCCTGCGCCTGGCGATGGTCGACCACTACCTGCCGACGACGACTGTCCAAGCCCTGTACCCCGAGGCGCATCTGACCCTCTACAGCTCGACCCAGGCAGGCCTCAGCGCCGTGGCGCTGGGCGATGCCGATGCTTACATCGGCGATGCCATCAGCTCGGACTTCGCCATTGGACGGGCTTATCAAGGCCTGGTGCGCATCGACCATTTCGTCCAGACGCCTGCAGGTGCCTTCGCTTTCGCACTGGGCCAACACAACGTCAGGCTGCTGAATCTGGTCGACCAGGCGTTGCAAAGGATCACCGACAGCGAGCGCCTGAACATCCTGCGGCGCTGGTCCAGCGGCAACACCAGCCTGCTCCTTGAACGGCGCCCTTCCACGCTCACCGGTGAAGAACAGCGCTGGTTGGCCAGCGCTCCGAGGATACGGGTGCTGATCAATCCCAGCCTTGCACCGCTGACTTTCAACGACTCCCAGCAGCAACCCAGCGGCGTCACGCTGGACGTTCTCAAACAGATCACGTTGCGCACCGGCCTGCGTTTCGACATCGTCGAACGCGACTCCGTAGCTGCCATGGTCGATGAGGTGGCACGGGGCGATGCACAGATGATCGGAGCTCTGGACTACAGCACGCCACGTGCATCGCGCCTACGTTTCACCCGCCCCTACCTGGTCAGCCCGAACGTGCAGGTCGTGCGCCGCGGCAGCACTTCGTCTACCCCTCTTCAAGGGCAGCGCATCGCGCTCGTACGTGATGGTTCCCAGCATGTCGCGCTGCGCCAGCGTTATCCAGAGGCTCGGGTGGTCGAGGCCAGCAACGTGTTGGCAATGATGGAGTCGGTTGCCAAAGGCAATGCCGATATCGCACTAAGCAGCAACATCAGCGCATCCTACTACCTGACCCATGTGTTCAAGGACAAGTTGCGCATCGCCGGCTTGCAGGACGACAGTCATACAGCCATGGCCTTTGCGGTAGCGCCTGACCTGCCACAACTGCAGTCGATCATGGACAAGGCACTGCTGAGTATCCCGCCGGAAGAACTGGACCAATTGGTCAACCGTTGGCGCACCAGCACCGTCGTCAGCGATAGCCTATGGGGCAACTACCGCTCGCTGGTATTGCAGGTACTGGTGCTTTCGACGCTGCTGCTGGCCGGTGTGGTGTTCTGGAACGGCTATCTACGCAAGCTGATCCACCAACGCAGCGAAGCACAACGAGCGCTGCAAGCGCAGCTCACACTCAGCCGCAGCCTGCTCGAACAACTGCGCGTGGCCAAAGAGGATGCTGAGCGTGCCAGCCAGGCCAAGAGCAGCTTCCTGGCAATCATGAGCCATGAGATTCGCACCCCCATGAACGCGGTGATCGGGCTGCTGGAGCTGGCACTCGAAGACAACCGTAAAGGCCGCAGCGACCCACAGGGTTTGCAGACTGCACACGATGCCGCGCTCGGACTGCTCGACCTGATCGGCGACATTCTCGACATCTCGCGCATCGAGTCCGGACACATGGTCTTGCAGCCGGTAGCCACCGACCTGGTCGAGTTGGTCCGTTCGACCCTGCGCGCGTTCGAAGCCAATGCCAGGCTCAAGGGGCTGATATTGCAAACCAGGCTCCCGGAGACGCCGGTCTGGGCCGCGGTCGATCCGGTAAGACTGCGCCAGGTGGTGTCCAACCTGCTCAGCAATGCGATCAAGTTCACCGAGCAAGGCCAGGTCGAAGTCAGTCTGAGCGCGCAGCCGCAAACCAAAGGTGTCCTGCAGGTGGAACTGCAGGTGCAGGACAGCGGCATCGGCATCAGCGAAGCCGATCAGGCCAGGCTGTTTCAGGCCTTCGCCCAACTCGACGGCCAGCGCGCGCGCCATGGTGCCGGGCTGGGGCTGATCATCAGCCGTACGCTGTGCCAGCTCATGGGCGGCGTCCTGCAACTGCAGAGCCTGCAGGGTATCGGCACCCGAGTCGATATAAGCCTGTCGCTGCCGAGCGCCGAGCCTCTGGTCGCGCAGACCACGCCTGAACCTGGCGACACCAACCTGGCCGGTCCTTTGCGGGTTCTGGTCGTAGATGACTACCCCGCCAACCTCATGCTCCTCGAAAAGCAACTCTGCACCCTCGGGCACAAAGTGCGTCTGGCTGAAAATGGCGAGATGGCCCTGGCGCTCTGGCAGGCAGAAACGTTCGACCTGGTGATCACCGACTGCAGCATGCCCGTCATGGATGGCCACGAACTGACCCGGCGCATCCGCGCACTGGAACGCGAGCGCGGCGCGCAACCCTGCCAAATCCTCGGCGTCACGGCCAACGCCCAGGCCGAAGCCAAGGCACAGTGCCTGGCCGATGGCATGGACGAATGCCTGTTCAAACCGATCGACCTGCGCACCCTCAAAGCCCATTTGCCCCAGCCGTCGACCACCGAGGCACCGCTCACCGAAGACACACCACCTGCCAGTGGTTTCGACATCGCTCAGCTGCGCCATCTCACCCAGGACGACGTGGACCTGACCCGGCGTCTGCTCGAACAACTCGCCCAGAGTACCGCGCAAGATCTGCAGGCCCTGCGAGAACTGGGGCCAGACCGCACATCGGAACAGGTGAAAACGCTGGTGCACCGGATCAAAGGGGGTGCGCGCATGCTCAAGGTCAGGGGGGTGGTTCGCGATTGCGAAACACTGGAACAAGCACTGGCCGATGAAGCGCCCAGCGATGCATTGCTCGAGCGCCTGGAGGCAAACCTCCAGGGCCTGGAGCATCAGCTACGCGAGGGACTCAATGCAATTGCAGCGTCGAACTGATCTGACTGATTGCATCGACCACATGACGTGAGCCTTGCTGGATCTCCATGATCACGGTGCCGGCCTCGTTGGCCAGCTCCACGCCCAACCCCGTGCGCGACAGGCTCGACTGCATGCTGGCCACCGCCGTCAGTGACAGATCGTGGTTCTGTCGCACCACCTCGACGATCTCCAGCGTCGCTTTGCTGGTGCGCGCCGCCAGGCTGCGCACCTCGTCAGCCACAACCGCGAAACCACGCCCGTGCTCACCGGCCCGGGCGGCCTCGATGGCGGCATTGAGTGCCAGCAGGTTGGTCTGGTCGGCAATCCCGCGAATGGTCAGGACGATCTTCCCAATCAGCTCCGACTGTTTGCTTACGGCATCGATGCTGCGTGCCGCATCGTTGAGCTCCTCGGAAATCTGCTCGATCACCTGCACCGTCTGCTGCACCACCTGGGTCCCCTTGCGCGCGCAGGCGTCGGTCTGCACGGAGCTTGCGTGAGCCGCATCGGCAGCGCTCTGCTGGGTGCTGACCTGGTTGGTGATGTCGCTGGCGAACTTGACCACCTTGTACAGGCGGCCCTTGCCATCGAAGATCGGGTTGTAGGAGGCCTCCAGGTACACCGTCTGGCCTTGCTTGTTGACCCGTTCGAAGCGGTGGGAGTGATATTCGCCCCGGTTGAGCGATGCCCAGAACTCCCGGTACTGGGCTGATTCGCGCTCTTGGGGCAGGCAGAACAATCCATGATGACGCCCCGTGACTTCCTCCAGGCGATAGCCCATGGTGTCGAGGAAATTCTGGTTGGCCGTGATCACCCGCCCTTCGGGAGTGAATTCGATCACCGCCATCGAGCGACCGATGGCCTTGAGCAGGCTTTCGCTCTCGTGCTCTTCGTTGACCCTGCGGGTGATGTCGGCCGCGACCTTGATCACGCTGGTAACCTGCTGTTGATCATCGAGCACCGGCATGTAGCTCGCCTCCAGCCACACCTCGCGCCCCGCCTTGTCGATACGCTCGAACGTACCGCTGATCGCCTTGCCCTGCCCCAACTCATGCCATAGCTGCTGGTACTCGGCGCTCTTGGCATAGGTCTGGTCGCAGAACAGACGGTGGTGCTTGCCGCGGATCTCTTCGGCGCTGTAGCCCATCGTTGCGCAGAAGTTGTCGTTGGCGTCGAGGATACTGCCATCCGGGGCGAACTCGATCATCGCCATGGAGCGACTGATCGCGGCTAATTTGGCTTCCATGCCCGCCAGTGCCTGGCGGCACCGCTGAATCTCGATCAGATCGGACTTGCGATGGTACTCGAACATGCGCCGGGCCTCCTTGTATGCGCAGGGGTTTCCTGAGCATAGATGGGCCCCGCTGCCGTGCAAGCGATCTGATATCACCTTGTGATTAGACGGTTTCGCAGAGGGCTTCGACCGCCCCCACACCCGGTCAGGTACTTTCCCGCACTACCAGTTCGAAGCCCATGTCCTGCTGCTGCTGCGCGACCCGCTTGCCATCGAGCAGGCTCAACAGCGCCTGCGCGGCACTGCGCCCCACGGCGGCCCTTGGCGTACGGATCGACGTCAGGCGCGGCACCATGTGCGCCGAGGCCGGCAGATCATTGAAGCCGACCATCGCCACCTGCCGCGGCACCTCGACACCTTGGCGCAGCGCCTGGAGCACTGCGCCCTGAGCCAGGTCGTCGTTGCAGAAGAACAGGCCATCGACGTCCGGTGCCTTGGCCAGCAAACGACTGAACAGCTCGCCCCCAAGGCCGATCGATGAGGGTTGTGGGTCCAGCATCTCCAGCTCCGGTGCCTGCAAGCCCGCTTCCAGCAGCGCCTGGCGAAACCCCTCGGCGCGCTGCATCACCCGTGGGTCGAGCTGCGCAGCGATGAAGCCCAGGCGCCTGCGCCCGCGTTCGATGAGGTGGCGAGCCGCGGCGCGCCCAGCCTGCTGCTGGGAGAACCCCACCGACAACGCGCCCGGCTCCCCGCCAAGCTCCATCATGTGCACACAGGGCACACCGCTGGCGGCGAGCATCTGTCGCGAAGCGTCGCTGCGCTCGAACCCGGTCAGCAGGATGCCGCAGGGCTGATAGGCGAGGTAGTTGCGGATCAGGTTCTCTTCCTCGGCGCTGTCGTAGTGATAGTTGCCGATCAGCACTTCCAGCCCGCGTGGACGCATCACCTCGTGAATCGCCTCCAGGGTATCGATGAACAGTTGGTTGGACAGGGACGGAATCAGTACCACCACCGACTGGCTGCGCGCCGACGCCAGGGCCCGGGCGGCCGGATTGGCCACGTAGCCCAGGCTCGCGGCGGCGGCAATGACCTTTTCCACCAGCTCCGGTGCAACCGTGCTGACGCCGCGCAGCGCGCGCGAAGCGGTAATGGGAGAAACCCCTGAAAGTCTGGCGACTTCGGCCAGAGTGGGACGACCTGTGGTGCGGGAGCCGGTGCGGGTCATGAATGTTGTAATTTTACTACTTGCAAGAAGTGGGAACGGTCACTAAGGTAGCGCTGTCTCAGGACGCAGGCAACGTAATAATTGCCGCAGCGTCCATACTGCGTATCACAAGATCAATAACACCCGGGAGGGTGGCGCCTGCACCACTGCTCGTCGAGCGTGAGACAGCGCTGTCTTACCCCGCAGGAGGTATCGATGAACCTTTCCCCTCGCGCCATCGTGGTCATGGGCGTGGCAGGCTGCGGCAAAAGCTGCGTCGGCCAGGCCATTGCTACGCGTAGCGGCGGACGCCTGATCGAGGGCGACGCCTTCCACCCTGCCGAAAACATCGAGAAGATGAGCGCCGGCATCCCCCTCGACGACAACGACCGTGCCGGTTGGCTGGTACGCCTGGGCGAAGAGCTGCAGGCCATTCTCCTGGCTGGCGAACGCCCGATTCTCACCTGCTCGGCGCTCAAGCGCCGCTACCGCGACACCCTGCGCCAGGCCGTGCCAGGCCTGGGCTTCGTCTTTCTCGAATTGAGCCCTGAGGAGGCCGAGAAACGGGTGCTCGCCCGCCCCGGCCATTTCATGCCCGCCAGCCTGATCGCCAGTCAGTTTGCGACCCTTGAAGCACCGTTTGGCGAACCGCTCACGCTGGCGCTGGACGCCACGCGCCCGATCGGGGCACTCGCCGAATCCGTGCATGACTGGCTAAAGCCCTGCGGTGACCGGCCTCTGGCGCGAACTGCCTGACCCGGCGGTTTCCCGGCTCACCAAAGACAGCGCTGTCTCGACGCCTGCGAGCGTCAAAAGTTCACTCAAGCTCCGCCATTACAACAACGACAAGACCGAGGCATAGACCCCATGTTCGGACTGGCTACTGATACCTACCTGCTGCTCGACGCGCTGGTTACCATCGTCGGGCTCATCCTGCTGATCACCCATTTCAAGGTTCATCCCTTCGTCGCCCTGACCCTCGCCGCAGGCTTCCTTGGCCTGACCTCCGGCATGCCGGTGGCCAAGGTCATGAAGTCGTTCCAGGACGGCTTCGGCGGCGTGCTTGGCTTTGTCGGCATCGTCCTCGCGCTGGGGACCATGCTCGGCAAGCTGATGGCCGACTCCGGCGGCGCCGACCAGATCGCACAAACGCTGATCCGAGCCTTCGGCAAGCAAAAAGTGCATTGGGCGATGATGTTCGCCGCGTTTCTGGTGGGCATCCCACTGTTCTTCGAGATCGGCTTCGTGCTGTTGATCCCGCTGGTATTCATCGTCGCCCGCCGCTCCGGGGTGTCGCTGGTGAAGATCGGCATCCCGCTGCTGGCAGGGCTCTCGGTGGTGCATGGCCTGGTGCCGCCGCACCCAGGGCCATTGCTGGCGATCGGCATCTTCCATGCCGACATCGGCAAGACCATCTTCTACGGCCTGCTGGTGGCGCTGCCCACGGCAGTCATCGCCGGGCCGCTGTTCGGTAATTTCATCTCCCGCTATATCCCCGGCAACCCGTCCCAGGAGCTGATGGACCAGATCGCCCGCGAGTCCGACCAGAGAAACCTGCCAAGCTTCACCATCACCTTGGTCACCGTGCTGTTGCCGGTGGCGCTCATGCTGCTCAAGACCTTCGCCGATGTGGTGCTGCCCACCGACCATATCGTGCGCCAGTGGATGGACCTGATCGGCCACCCCATCAGCGCGTTGCTCGCCGCCTTGCTGCTGGCGTTTTACACCTTCGGCTCGGCCCGCGGCTTCAGCCGCCAGCAGATCATGAAGATGCTCGACCAGAGCCTGGCGCCCACCGCGGCAATCGTGCTGATCGTCGGTGCAGGTGGCGGCTTCAAGCAGATGCTGGTGGACACCGGCGTCGGCAACGTGATCGGGCAGATGGCCGTGCAAGCCGAGATTTCACCGATCATGCTGGCCTGGCTGGTGGCGGCGGTGATCCGTATCGCCACAGGTTCGGCCACCGTGGCGACCATCACCGGCGCCGGTATCGTCGCGCCGGTGATCGAGCTGGTGCCGGGAGTCAACCGTGAGTTGCTGGTACTGGCCACCGGCGCTGGTTCGCTGATTCTGTCCCACGTCAACGATGCCGGGTTCTGGCTGGTCAAGCAGTACTTCAACATGACCGTGGCCGAGACCTTCAAGACTTGGAGCATGATGGAGACCATCCTGTCCGTGGTCGGCATCATCTTCATCATGCTGTTGTCGATGGTGGTGTGACCGTCGGTCGGGGTAATGGCACCTTGCTGAGCAGGACGGGGCCCAAGAGGAAGATGCCCCTGTCCTGCGCAAAGGAGTTTGCCCCATGAAGCGATCCCTGACCCGTACCTGCCTGCTCGCCGCCCTGCTCTGTTCACCACTGGCCATGGCGGTTGGCACCGGCACCACCTACCCGGACGATCCGCACAACCCTGCACCGCAACCTGGTGTAGACAGCACCCTCAATCCGGTCGAGAAACCCATGCCGCGCGATACCGATCCGCGCATTCAGGGCAACGACCCGGAAAGCCCGCCAGCACGGCAGAACGACAACCGCGATCTGCCCGGCATGGATGGCAGCGGCTCGGAAGGTAATGGTAGCCAGGGCGGCAGCGGCAAGCCCTGACGCCTACCACTGCCGCTTGTCAGGCCTGCTCAACCCCAGCTTCTCGATCTTGTAGCGCAGCATGTCGCGCGACAGCCCGAGCAAACGCGCCGACTTGGTGACGTTCCAGTCGGTGCGGTCCAGGGTGCGGCAAACCATGTCTCGCTCCATGTCCGGCAAGCTACCGCCGATCTCGGGCTCGGGACGCTGGGGTTCGTAGACAGGTTGTGCGGCCGGTACGACGGGCTCGTCGACCAGGGTCAGGCACAGGTTCAACTGATGCGCGCCAATCAGCTCTGTTGGTGCCAGCAACACGGTCTGCTCCAGCATGTTGCGTAGTTCGCGCACGTTCCCTGGCCAGCTATAACCCAACATCAGGGCTTCGGCTTCGGCTGAGAAGCGCAGGTTCGGCTTGCCATAACGCCGACCGTGGTGCGCCAGGAAGTGCCGGGCCAGAATCAGGATGTCCTGCCCCCGGGCATAAAGACGCGGCACCTTCAACGCAATGATCCGCAGGCGAAAGAACAGGTCGCGGCGAAACTTGCCCTGCTGGACCATCTGCTCCAGGTTGCAGTTGGTCGCGCTGATCACCCGCAGATCGACCTTGCGCTCCTTGACCGCACCGATGCGGCGAATGCTGCGATTCTCCAGCAGCTTGAGCAGCTTGGCCTGCAGCACCAGGTCCATCTCGCCGATTTCGTCGAGAAACAACGTTGTTGGCCAGGAGCATGTCCGGCAGATGGGCGATATGGTCGAGAAACTCCCCGCGCGCCTTGCGCCGGGCCTCGGGATCGACCTCGGGCATGGCCTCGTCCAGGCGCGGATCGAGCAGCTCGCCCATGGTACGTACGTTGGGGATGGCCACATGGCGCACTTCGGCATCGGCAATCGCGGTGATGAATTGCGCGGTCAGCAGCGCATCGCGCTCGACACTCTCGTCGATGACGAAACGGCTGGAAATCAGCCCCAGCCCCATTGCCACCGAGAAAATGATGGCCAGGCTGACCTAGGCATACCAGCGCAGCAGGTCGAACGGCTTGTGCGCCCGCTCGGTGCTGGCAAGGTCATGGCTGTCGGAACGGGGCAAGGTCCATGGCGACTCCGCGATGGGGTACCTTTGAAGGTTATAGCCCAGAGTTGGGGAGACGGCCCTGATCAGCGCCCATCACCTCCACCACCCAGTCGATGAACACCCGCAACCGCGCGCCCACATGCCGATTCGGCGGATAAGCGACATACAACGGCATCGACTCCAACTGCCAATCTTCGAGCACCCGCACCAGCGCGCCACTGGCCAGTGGCGCACGGGCCATGTAGTCCGGCAGCCACAACACCCCAAGCCCCGCTACCCCGGCTGCCAGGTAGGCGTTGCCGTCGTCCACCGCCAAGACCTGGGTGCCCCTGACCTGCAGCCGCTCGGTTCCGCGAACGAGGGCATAGGGCAGCGGTCTGCCGGTGCGCGCCCAGAGAAAACCCACCGTGCGGTGGTCAGAATCCTCCAGTTCGGAAGGGTGGGCGGGTGTGCCCAGGCGTTCGAGGTAAGCCGGCGCCGCATACACCCCCAACTGCAGGTCGGCAACCTTGCGCGCCATCAACGATTGGTCAAGCAACTCGCCACCACGTACCACGCAATCGACGTGCTCGCCAATGATGTCGACGATGCGATCGCTGACGCCCATGTCGATCTGGATGTCCGGGTAGCGGGCATGGAAGTCCGGCAGCGCCGGCACCAACACCAGGCTTGCCAGCGGGCTCGGTACATCGACCCGCAGCTTGCCACGCGGCAAACCGGCAGCGCCGCTGAGGCTGCTCTCGGCATCCTCGAGCTCGGCCAACAGGCGCAACACCCGCTGATAGAACTGCTCGCCATCGCGGGTCACGCTCACTTTGCGTGTGGTGCGGTTGAGCAGGCGCACGCGCAAGCGCGTTTCCAACTGCTGCACCAGCTGGGTCACACTGGTGCGACTCATGTGCAGCGTCTCGGCAGCTTTGGTGAAGCTGCCCGCCTCCACCACCCGGGCAAAGGCACGCATTGCATCGAACCGGTCCATCTGCGCCTCGATTGTTTGGAATCAACAAACAATGATAACCAGACTGGCGCGTTTATCGAACAGGTCTGGGCCCGTACAGTCGCCTCATCACCTCACTGATGGACAAACACCATGAAGCAACGCGACGTTGTATTCCCCGCTGGCCGCCATGCCCTGTACGACATCAACCACTACTCCCCGGCCGTGCGCAGCAACGGCTTGCTGTTCGTCTCCGGGCAGGTTGGCAGCCGTGACGACGGCTCACCCGAGCCGGGCCTTGAGAACCAGGTGCGCCGGGCCTTCGCCAACCTGAATGCGATCCTCGCCGCCGCCGGTTGCAGCTTCGATGACGTGCAGGACGTCACCCTGTTCATCGTCGACCCACAAGACAAGTTCCAGGCCATCTGGGATTTGGTGCGGGCGGAATTCTGGGGGCCGGCGCCGTACCCGACCGTGACGGCGATCGGAGTGACCTGGCTGTATGGGTTCGATTTCGAGATCAAGGTGGTTGCGCGGTTGCCGCACTGATGTAGCGAGGCAGATGGCCCTATCGCCGGGCAGTCCTGGTACAGCGCCGTACCTGTATGGGCCATCCGCCCCACCACAACGATTAAGACAGTCACATTCCCCTGCTCTACTCCCCTCACACGCCACGCAGCCTGCGAGCTCGGACGAAATGCGCCTCGCGCTCTTTCGATATGCGGCAAGTGAAGGCACAATGCGTGTCCTTTTTTTGGCCGGCCTGGCCGGGGGCCTTTGAAATGATCAAGACGCCGTACTACCTCATCGACAAAACCAAGCTGCTGGGCAACCTGGAGAAGATCGCCTACGTGCGCGAACAATCCGGCGCCAAGGCCCTGCTCGCCCTCAAGTGCTTCGCCACCTGGTCGGTATTCGACCTGATGGAGCAGTACATGGACGGCACCACCTCCTCCTCGCTGTACGAGCTCAAGCTCGGCCGCCAGAAGTTCGCCGGCGAAACCCACGCCTACAGCGTGGCCTGGGCCGACGACGAGGTCGAGGAAATGCTGGAGAACTGCGACAAGATCATCTTCAACTCCATCGGCCAGCTTGAGCGTTTCGCCGAGCAGTCCAAAGACAAGACCCGCGGCCTGCGCGTCAACCCGCAGGTGAGCAGCTCCGACTACCTGTTGGCCGATCCGGCGCGTCCGTTCAGCCGGCTGGGCGAATGGGACCCTGAGAAGATCGAAGCGGTGATCGAGCAGATCTCCGGCTTCATGTTCCACAACAACTGCGAGAACGGCGACTTCAGCCTGTTCGACAAGATGCTCTCGCACATCGAGGAGCGCTTCGGCCACCTGCTGCACAAGGTCCAGTGGGTCAGCCTCGGCGGCGGCATCCACTTCACCGGCGAAGGCTATGCACTCGACGCTTTCTGCGCACGCCTGAAAGAGTTCTCGCAGAAGTACGGCGTGCAGGTCTACCTGGAGCCCGGTGAAGCGGCGATCACCAACAGCGCCTCGCTGGAAGTCACCGTGCTCGACACCCTCTACAACGGCAAGCACCTGGCCGTGGTCGACAGCTCCATCGAAGCGCACATGCTCGACCTGCTGATCTACCGCCTCAACGCCAAGATGGCCCCCAACGACGGTGAGCACACCTACATGGTCTGCGGCAAGTCGTGCCTGGCCGGCGACATCTTCGGCGAGTACCAATTCGATCGTCCGCTGGCCATCGGCGATCGCCTGTCGTTCATCGACGCGGCGGGTTACACCATGGTCAAGAAGAACTGGTTCAACGGTCTGAAGATGCCGGCCATCGTCGTCAAGCAGCTCGACGGCAGCGTCGAGGTCAAGCGCGAGTTCGGTTTCGAAGACTACGTTTCCAGCCTGTCGTAAGACCGGCTTTCAGTAAGGAGCAAGGGATAAATTGAAGAAGAACGTTCTTATCATTGGTGCAGGAGGTGTCGCCAAGGTGGTGGCCCACAAGTGCGCACAGCATAACGACGAACTCGGTCGTATTGCGATTGCGTCACGGAACATCTCCAAATGCCAGGCCATCATCGACAGCGTCAAGGCCAAGGGTAGCCTCAAGGTGCCCGCCGACATCCAGGCCTTCTCGCTCAACGCCCTCGATGTCGAGGCGACCAAGGCACTGATCCGCGAAACCGAATCGCAGATCGTGATCAATGTCGGTTCCGCCTTCCTCAACATGTCGGTGCTGCGTGCCTGCATCGATACCGGTGTCGCCTATCTGGATACCGCGATTCACGAAGAACCGGGCAAGATCTGCGAAACCCCGCCCTGGTATGGCAACTACGAGTGGAAGCATCTCGAGGAGTGCCAGCAGAAGAACATTACCGCCATTCTCGGTGTCGGCTTCGACCCGGGTGTGGTCAACAGCTACGCGAAGCTCGCGCAGCAGCAGTATTTCGACCGCATTGATTCGATCGACATTCTCGACGTCAATGCCGGTTCCCACGGCAAGTACTTCGCCACCAACTTCGACCCGGAAATCAACTTCCGCGAGTTCACCGGACAAGTCTGGAGCTGGCAGAACAGCCAGTGGACCAGCAACACCATGTTCGAGGTCAAGCGCACCGACGACCTGCCGGTGGTGGGTTCGCAGAACCTCTACCTGACCGGTCACGACGAGGTGCACTCGATCTCGAAGAACCTGAACGTACCCAATGTGCGCTTCTGGATGAGCTTCGGCGAACACTACATCAACGTGTTCACTGTGCTGAAGAACCTCGGCCTGCTCTCCGAGCAACCGGTCAAGACCGCCGAAGGCCTTGAAGTGGTGCCGCTGAAAGTGGTCAAGGCCGTACTGCCCGATCCAGCTTCCCTGGCACCGGGCTACACCGGCAAGACCTGCATTGGCGATCTGGTCAAGGGCACCAAGGACGGCCAGCCGCGCGAAGTGTTCATCTACAACGTCGCCGACCACGAAGAGGCCTACGCCGAGACCGACAGCCAGGGCATCTCCTACACCGCTGGCGTGCCGCCAGTGGCCGCAGCCCTGCTGGTCGCCCGTGGCGAGTGGGATGCCGGGCGCATGGTCAACGTCGAGGAACTGCCCGCCGAGCCGTTCCTCAAGGCGCTGGACGTGATGGGCCTGCCAACCCGCGTCAAGGATGAAAAAGGCGATCGTCCATGGGACGCTGAAGCCTAAGCAGTAACCGAAACGGCCTCATCGCGGGGCAAGCCCGCTCCCACAGCTACAGCTCCGGTTCTGAGAACCGCGCCGAAACCTGTAGGAGCGGGCTTGTCCCGCGATGAGGCCGGTACAAGCGCTACATCTCCCCTCCTGCATCACCCCTGGCGCACCACCGCCACGCACTTGATCTCCACCAGCAGCCCGTCATGGGCCAGGTCGCTGACACCGATACAGGTCCAGGGGCAGGTTCCCCGTGGGAACAGCTCGTCCTTCACCGCACGAAACACTGCCATGTGCTCGCGCAAGCCGACATGATAGGTGGTCAGTTCCACCACATCCGCGAAATCGCACCCGGCAGCCGCCAGCACTTCCCTCAGATTTTCCCACGCCGCATGAAACTGCTGCCGCGGGTCGGCGATGACCTGCAGATCAGCCGTACGCCCCACCTGGCCGGCCAGATACAACGTGTTACCGACCTTCAAGGCCGGCAGATAACCGGCGCGCTCGGCAAGTTTTTGCTGGGAGGCGGGAATGATCGGAGTGCGGTCGCTCATCGAGGATGTCCAGTGCTCGAGATTGGACGCATCTTAGCAAGCGAACAGCAAAGCGGCCTGGGGCATGGCGGCACGCCTCTGGCGGCCCTGCACCAGGGCCGCCAGCCCGCCGGGCTCAGCCCGCTGGCGAAGTCAAAGGCTGCAGTTGCAGCACTTCATTGGTGTAGTCCCACTCCTGCTGCACCTTGTCTGGATGCTCGTTCAACTTGAGCCCGTAGCTGGGGATGATCTGGTGCAGCTTCTCCTGCCACGGTGCCGATGCGACCTTGTCCTTGAACACCTTGCGCAGCAGGTCGAGCATGATCGGCGGCGCGGTCGAGGCGCCCGGCGAAGCCCCTAGCAGCCCGGCAATGCTGCCGTCGGCAGAGGTCACGACCTCGGTGCCAAGCTTGAGCACCCCGCCCTGCTCAGGGTCTTTCTTGATGATCTGTACGCGCTGCCCAGCCTGCCACAGGCGCCAGTCCTCTTTCTTCGCATGGGGGAAGTAGGTCTGCAGCGCAGCGAAGCGGTCGTCGTCCGACTGCATGACCTGGCCGATCAGGTACTGCACCAGGTCGAACTCGCGGACCCCGACACGCACCATCGGCCAACTGTTGTGCAGGGTCATGCTGCCGAACAGGTCGAGCAGCGAGCCCTCCTTGAGAAACTTGGTCGAGAAGGTTGCAAACGGCCCGAACAGGATCACCCGCTTGCCATCGAGCACCCGGGTATCCAGATGCGGCACCGACATCGGCGGCGCCCCCGTCGAGGCGATGCCGTAGGCCTTGGCCATGTGGCGATCGGCAATGGCGGCGTTTTCGGTCACCAGGAACGATCCCCCAACCGGGAAGCCTGCGTACTCCTTCGCCTCGGGGATGCCCGACTTCTGCAACAGCGGCAGCGCCGCGCCACCGGCGCCGATGAACAGAAACTTGGCATCGGTGGCCGACGTGCTGCCATCCTTGAGGTTCTTGTACTCCACATGCCAAGAGCCGTCGTCATTGCGGGTGATGTCCTGCACTTCGCTGGAAAGCTTGAGGTCGAAGTTGGGGCGGGTCTGCAGGTACGCCACGTACTGGCGGGTGATCTCGCCGAAATTGACGTCGGTGCCGATCGGCGTCCAGGTCACTGCAAGCTTCTGGTTCGGATCGCGCCCCTCCATCATCAACGGCACCCACTTGGCGATCTGCGCGTTGTCTTCCGAATACTGCATGGGCTTGAACAGCGGGCTGGCCTGCAGTGCCTCATAGCGCTTGCGCAGGAAGCGAATATTGTCATCGCCCCAGACAAAGCTCATGTGCGGGGTGGCGTTGATGAACGAGCGTGGATTCTTCAGCACGCCCTGCTTGACCTGCCAGGCGAGAAACTGCCGGGTGACCTGGAACGACTCGTTGATCTCCACCGCCTTGCTGATGTCGATCTTGCCGTCCTTTTCAGGGGTGTAGTTCAGCTCGGCCAGCGCCGAATGCCCGGTACCGGCGTTGTTCCAACCGTTGGAGCTTTCCTCGGCGACCTTGTCCAGCCGCTCGATCATCTCCATCGACCATCCGGGCTCGAGCTCGTTGAGCCAGACAGCAAGCGTGGAGCTCATGATCCCACCGCCCACCAGCAATACGTCAACCCGCTTGCCCTCGGCAGCCTGTACACCCGTCAGGGCAAAGGCCAGGGCCAGGCCCGCCAGGGCCGGTTTGAATGCGATTCCTCTGTTCATGCTCCCTCCGTCGAGGCACCGCTGGCCCCGATCCTGTCCGTGAATGTGCCTTGCCCCTGGTCCGCGCACCCGTGCCTTTGGTGTCCAAAAGCTCAGGCAAGCTTAGCTGAGTGATTCACTCAGGTTAGCCGCACGCGCATTCAGGTTCTGGAGGCGGATCCGCTGGCAGGCCGTCAGGCGACTTCAAGAAGCCTCTTGCAAGTCGACCGCTCTGCAAATACTGTATGAAAAACCAGTATCACGAGACATCCCCATGCAACTCATCGCCAAGCTCGGCATCCTCGCCGACGCCGCCAAATACGATGCTTCCTGCGCCAGCAGCGGCGCGCCCAAGCGCAGCTCGCGGGGGCGTGACGGGCTTGGCGCCACCGATGGCATGGGCATCTGCCACAGTTACACCCCCGATGGGCGCTGCGTATCGCTGCTCAAGGTGTTGCTCACCAACTTCTGCCTGTACGACTGCCAGTACTGCGTCAATCGCCGCTCCAGCAACGTGCCTCGCGCACGCTTCAGCCCCGAGGAAGTGGTACGCCTGACCCTCGACTTCTACCGGCGCAACTGCATCAGCGGGCTGTTCCTGAGTTCGGGCATCATCCGCTCGGCCGACTACACCATGGAGCAGTTGAATCGAGTGGCGCGGCTGTTGCGTGAAGAGCATGGCTTTCGTGGCTACATCCACCTCAAGACCATCCCCGATGCCGATCCACTGCTGATCGAGGAAGCCGGGCGCCTGGCCGACCGCCTGAGCGTCAACGTCGAACTGCCCACCGAGGCCAGCCTCAAGCGCCTGGCCCCGGAGAAACAGGCGCACACCATCCGCCAGGCCATGGGCGTGATTCACCAGGGCCAGCAGGCCGTGGCCAACGAACCCAGGGCGCCACGCTTCACCCCGGCCGGGCAGAGCACCCAGGTGATCGTCGGCGCCGACGCCACCGACGACCGCACCCTGCTGCGCAACGCCGAATCGCTGTACCAGGGCTATGGCCTCAAGCGTGTGTACTACTCCGCCTTCAGCCCCATCCCGGACAGCCCCAACAGCGTGCCGCTGGCCGCCCCGCCGCTGTTGCGCGAACATCGCCTGTACCAGGCCGACTTCCTGATGCGCGGCTACGGCTACAAGGCTGGCGAGCTGCTCGGCCAGGCCGGCAACCTGGCGCTGGACATCGACCCCAAGCTGGCCTGGGCCCTGGCAAACCGCGAGGTCTTTCCGCTGGACCTGAATCGCGCCGAACCCGCCCTGCTCGCCCGCATCCCCGGTATCGGCCTGCGCAGCGTGCAGCGCCTGGTGACACTGCGCCGCGAGCGGCGCATTCGCTACGACGACCTGATCCAGTTGCGTTGCGTGCTGGAAAAAGCCCGTCCGTTCATCGTCACCAGTGATTACCGCCCGGCCCAGGCCGAACTGCGCAGCGGCCTGTTGCGCCAACGCCTGCGCGAGCCGCAGGCGCCGGTGCAGATGGGGCTTTGGGCATGATCGCGCTGGATTGCGACGACCTGTTCGACACCTGGCGCAAGCAAGCGCGGGTACTGCTCGGCCATGGCATCGACCCGGCCGACGTGACCTGGAGCCAGGGCCCGATGGACGACCTGCTCGCCATTGCCACGCCGTTGCCAGAAGGGCCCGGCCCATTCCGCCCGCGAGTACCGGCGGCCTTGCTCGCACAACTCGAGCAGGCGGCGCGCTATCGCGGCGCGCAACGCTGGAACCTGCTGTACGAAGTGCTCTGGCGCGTCGCCCATGGGGATCGCACGGCAATGCTTGCCGGTGATCGCCTGGGCAGCGAGTTGCAGCGGCGTATCAAGCAGGTCTCCCGCGAGGCGCATCACCTGCACGCCTTCGTGCGCTTCGTGCCGCTGCCGGAAGCGGTCGCCGAACGCCTGCAACTGGACCTGGTGGCCTACCACGAACCCGCCCATGACATCCTTGAAAGCGCCAGTAGCCATTTTGCCGATCGCCTCGGGCGCCAACGCTGGCTGATCGCAACGCCCACCGATGGCATTCGTTTCGACGGCAGCAAGCTCGACTACCGTCGGCAATGTCCAGGTGAGTGGATCGACTGGGCACGCCATGCCGAAGATCCCGGCGCCGAACTGTGGCGTACCTACTACCGCTCCACCTTCAATCCGGCGCGGTTGAATCCTGATGCCCTGCGCCTGCACATGCCGGGGCGGTTCTGGCGCCACTTGCCCGAAGGCATGCTCATTCCCCAGCTCGAAAGCCTGGCGCGCCAGGGCAAACAACGTGACGGCCAGGCACTGGAGGTGGGCTTGCAGCGAGGCAAGCGGGTCGGGCGCTGAGCGCCGTTCTTGCCTACACTTTCGCTGATTGCCTCAGATTTTCCAGGAGCGACCATGGACGATTCCAGCCAAGGCAAGCCGCCAACCTTCTGGCAGATGCTGCACAGCATCCTCGCCGCCGCCTTCGGTGTGCAGAGCGGCAAGAACCGCGCACGCGACTTCACCCACGGCAAGGCCAGCCACTTCATCGTGATGGGGGTGATGTTCACCCTGTTGTTCATCCTGGTGCTGGTGGGGCTGGTGCAATTGGCGATGCACCTGACGGGGCGCTGATTGCCCTTGAAACGCGATACCACCGCCCAAACGCATCCGCCCGCGGAATTCCCTCCCGCGGGCGGCTCAGTTGCGGTTCACGGTCTGAAATTTGCGTTACTGATGGCTGACCCAATACACAGCGGTCACGACAACCAGCACGATCAGGCACAGGATCGCCCAGGCGTCGACACTGCTGTCAGGCTTGCGGAGCTTGGTCGGGTTTCCCATTGCATTACCTCTTGTAGTGGTTATGGGAATGCACGTCACATCAGCAGTTAAGCCCAGCAATGCCCTTTGCTCAAGCAGGGTTTTTCAATAATCGACGGGTGACGTCAGGAACGGGTAGCGATAATCGGTGTCTCGTCCCTCGGCGCTGTAGCGCTGAAAGTCGACGCCATAGCCTTTACGGGCGCTCAGTTCGAGCCAGCGCCTGGCCTTCACCGCATCGATGGCCTGCAGCACCGGCAGGCGGTACAGGTGTTGCCCGTCACGGTTCAGCGCCAGGCCCCGGGCATCGTCATGCAGCATCACCATGGCCCAACCCCCCAGGCTGAAGTGCCCGCCCATGAGCACGCTCAGTCGCCCATCCACGCGAGCCTGCAAGGCCTCGGGCGAACTGTTGACCGCACTGAACAGCACATCGCGCCCCGGCACCCGGCCAACCGCCTCGAATGCCTGCATCGCACCGAACGCCATCTCGTCGTTCGCCGACCACACCAGGCGCACGCGTGGATAGCGCTGCAGCAGCAGTTGGGCCTGTTCGAAGGCCCGTTGGCGACTCCAGCCGCCATACACCACCTGGCGCAAGCGTACCTGCGCAAGCTCGGCCAACGCCCGCCGCATGCCCTGCTCGCGCAGTTGCGAAGCCGGCGTGGTGCTGATGCCGGAGAACGCCAGCAGCTCGATCGGTTCGCCAGTCCTGGGCAAACTGGCGACCAGATCGTGCAGCATCTGGTAACCCGCCTGTTCGTCATTGCCGACCAGCGACGCGAGCAGCGCGGCATACTTGCCCGGCTGCGCCTGAATCTCCTCGGCCTGCCCCTCGGTCAGGGCGTTGTTGACCAACAGCAGCTTGACCCCGCTGCCCTGGGACAGCCGCATGATCTCCGGCGCGACGTACTGCTCGTTGACCAACACCAAATAGTCTGGCTTGTGCGCCCCCCGCAGGACGGCCCGCGCCTGCTCGAGTTGCCGCTCGGCCTGACGCTCGCCGTATTCCACCCGCAGGTCCATCCCCAGATCGTCGGCGGCGGCCTGCATGAAGTGCGAATAACTGACCCAGAACGTCTCATCGGACAAGCCCGGGTTGAGAAACACCACCGAAGCCGCCTGGGCGCTCGCCACCAATGGCAGACCCAGGCACAGACTGCGGCACAGCGCCCTGATGAACATGCGCAACATCCCTGCAATGCAAAGGGGCTCAGTATAACGGCGCCGGGCCAGCCACCCGACAAATAGCAGCCAGTCTCACTTAGTCCAATTGGTTCTTTTCATATGCAAAAACATCACTTTAGCGCATAAATACAACCTGTTATCGTTCCCCCGCTCCGACCCGGAGTGCGCGGCCGTGCGCGCGATTAGCTGCATGCAGCCTGAGACAGGACTTTTATGTACGTATACGACGAGTACGATCAGCGGATCATCGAGGACCGCGTCAAGCAGTTCCGTGATCAGACCCGCCGCTACCTGGCCGGTGAGCTGAGCGAAGAAGAATTCCGCCCTCTGCGCCTGCAGAACGGCCTCTACATCCAACGTTTCGCGCCGATGCTGCGTGTCGCCGTGCCTTACGGCCAGCTGAACGCCGGCCAGGTCCGCATGCTGGCGAAGATCGCCCGTGACTACGACAAGGGCTACGCCCACATCTCCACCCGCCAGAACGTGCAGTACAACTGGCCGGCGCTGGAAGACGTCCCGGACATCCTGGCCGAACTCGCCACCGTGCAGATGCACGCGATCCAGACCAGCGGCAACTGCCTGCGCAACGTCACCACCGACCAGTTCGCCGGTGTCGCCGCCGATGAGCTGATCGACCCGCGCCCCTGGTGCGAGATCGTCCGCCAGTGGACCACCTTCCACCCGGAATTCGCCTACCTGCCGCGCAAGTTCAAGATCGCCGTCAACGGCTCGAAGGACGACCGCGCCGCCATCGAAGTGCACGACATCGGCCTGGAGCCGGTGCACAACGAAGCCGGCGAGCTGGGCTTCCGCGTCCTGGTCGGCGGCGGCCTGGGCCGTACCCCGGTGATCGGTGCGTTCATCAACGAGTTCCTGCCCTGGCAGGACCTGCTCAGCTACCTGGACGCCATCCTGCGCGTGTACAACCGTTACGGCCGCCGTGACAACAAGTACAAGGCGCGGATCAAGATCCTGGTCAAGGCCCTTACCCCGGAAGTGTTCGCCGAAAAGGTCGAAGCCGAGATGGCTCACCTGCGCGGCGGCAGCACCACCCTGACCGAAGCCGAGCTGCAACGCGTCGCACGTCACTTCGTCGACCCCGAGTACCTCGCGCTGGAAAACGTCGACTACAGCGCCCTGGACCAGGAAAACCCTGGCTTCGCCCGCTGGCGTTCGCGCAACACCCGCGCCCACAAGAAGCCGGGTTATGTCGCAGTCACCCTGTCGCTCAAGCCCACCGGCGTAGCCCCAGGCGACTTGACCGACAAGCAGCTCGATGCCGTCGCCGACCTGGCCGACCGCTACAGCTTCGGCCACCTGCGCACCTCCCACGAGCAGAACATCATCCTCGCCGACGTCGAGCAGCGTCAGCTGCACGCGCTCTGGCTGGAACTGCGTGAAAGTGGTTTTGCCACGCCGAACATCGGCCTGCTGACCGACATCATCTGCTGCCCGGGTGGCGACTTCTGCTCCCTGGCCAACGCCAAGTCGATCCCGATCGCCGAATCCATCCAGCGCCGCTTCGACGACCTGGACTACCTGTTCGACATCGGCGAGCTCGACCTGAACATCTCCGGCTGCATGAACGCCTGCGGCCACCACCACGTGGGCCACATCGGCATCCTCGGCGTGGACAAGAAAGGCGAGGAGTTCTACCAGGTGTCGTTGGGCGGCAACGCCGCGCGCGATGCGACCCTTGGCAAGATCCTCGGCCCCTCCTTCGCCCAGGACGACATGGCTGACGTGATCGAGAAGCTGATCAACGTGTACGTCGAGCAGCGCAACGAAGACGAGCGCTTCATCGACACCTACCAGCGTATCGGCATCGACCCATTCAAGGAACGCGTCTATGCAGCGAATCATTAAGAACAACCAGCTCGTCGACGAAACCTGGCACCTGCTGCCCAAGGAAACCTCGTTCGACGAACTGACCAACTGCGACGACTACATCGTTCCGCTGCAGCTGTGGCGTGAACATGCCCATGCCCTCAAGGCCCGCGACGGTGGTCTGGGCGTGTGGCTGGACAGCGACGAAGAAGCCGAGGAAATCGGCGAGGACGTCCAGCACTTCCAGGTCATCGCCCTGAACTTCCCGGCGTTCACCGACGGGCGCAACTACTCCAATGCGCGCCTGCTGCGTGACCGCTACCAGTACAAGGGCGAACTGCGCGCCATCGGCGACGTCCTGCGCGACCAGTTGTTCTACATGGCCCGCTGTGGTTTCGACGCCTTCGCGATCCGTGCCGACAAGGACCCGCAAGACGCGCTGCAGAGCCTGAAGGACTTCTCGGTCACCTACCAGGGTGCCACCGACGAGCCGCTGCCGCTGTTCCGCCGCCGCTGATCGCCGCCTGCTGTAACGAACGGCCCGCCTTCTGGCGGGCCGTTTCGTTTGCGGGATTTTCTAATGTTGGGTGCTGGCCTGCCGATATCACTGACGTACCCGCACCTCAATTCGGCAGGACGCTAATGAATCCGATAACAGCAGCACAGCGCCTGGCCCCGGTCCTGACTGCCCCGCAACCAGATCCGACCAGCGCCAGCAACCCGACCGGCATCGCCAGTGTCTCGGCAGTCCCGAGCACCAGTGTGATTCTCGGCCAGAACAACACCATCAGCGATTCCGAGACCTACTCGCGCCAGGGGCTGCTGCCAGGCCAGGTCCGCTATGTCTGGGAAAACGACAGCCAGGACAAGCTCGCCACCACACTGCAGACAGCCTTCCAGTCGTCCAGCAGCGCAGGCCGCTTCAAAGGCATTGGTGCGGCCTTGATCGAGCAGCTTGCACAGAACGGCGGCAAGAACATCTCGCAGTCGGTGTTCGCCTTCAGCGACGACTCTCCGATCGACCCTGGCGTGTTCAAGCTGCAGCAGCAGCGCCTGCGCGAGAATCCCGACAGCGGCGTCACCTTCAGCCTGACCACCGCTTCCGGCGCGACCATCCGCTTGTCGCTGGCCAGTGGCGAGAAGGGCCTGGCGGTGAGCGCCGAAGTCGAAGGCGGCTCGCTCAGCGCCGAAGAACTCAAGGGCCTGGGCAACCTCGCCGACGCCTTCCAATCCACCATCGACGGCCTCAACGAGGTGCCACCCCAGCTCAAGCTCGGCGCACTGGTCAAGCTCGATCCGAAGCTGTTCAGCGCCTTGCAGATGAGCAGCAAGTTCCAATCCCTGAGCGGCGAGCAGACCTTCTCCCTGAGCCTCGATGACAAGGCGCGCAGCCTCAGCCTGCAGGGCCCTTCCGGCCAGGTGCAACTGAGTCTGGACACCCAGGACGCCGAGCTGCTGGGCAAGTCGGCGCAGCGCAAGGCGGCGATCGACAACTACCTGGCCCAGTTCGACGCCGCCCAGCGCCGCGGTCGTGGCGACGAGAACCTGATGAACCTGTTCAAGACCGCGTTCACCCAGCTCAACAGCATCGACGACAATCGCCAACCTGCGGTGCAAAGCCCATCCGCCCTGAACGACAAGGACCGTGCCCTGCTCAGCGGCCTGGCCGACTTCAGCGCATCGATCAGCGAAACCACACGCAGAAGCAACCCGATGCGCCAGGACGAAACCGACAGTTTCACCTTCAGCGCCTCGCAGAGCACCACGGTCAAGAGCCGTGGCATGCAGGACCGCTCGGTGGAGCAGAACCAGCAGAGCAAGCTCACTGCCTCGTTCCACCGCGGCCTCAATCCGTTGACCAACCTGATACTGGGCAGCGACCGCGAGTCGCAGAACTACAGCTACCACCTGATCGACGACCAGGCCAGCAGCACCACCCGCCTGGCCTATGACAAAGGCCAACTGGTTGAGGCCAGCGCGACCCAACAGGCGAGCCAGAAAGAGCGGATCCTCACCTATGTCGATGGCGACCTGAAAAGCGACGTGACCACGCCCAAGGCCGTGACCCAGTCGCGCAACGTGCTGAGCTTGCTCAAGGATGCGTTCGAGCAGGACCGCATCGCCCAACGCGATCGCGGTGTGTCGCTGCTCGAGGGGCTGCTGCAATCGCAGCGCAGCCGCTGGTTGCTGCAGGCCGATCCTTCGAAGATCGCGGCCTGACGAAGGACCTGTGGGCGCGGCAAACCGCCGCTGCCACAGGGCCGAGTAAAGCTCAGAGAAGGCTTACCCCCTCACCCCCAACATCCCGCGATCGACGATGAAATCGATCACCGCCTGCAACCCCTCCCCCTTCTTCAGGTTGCTGAACGTCCAGGGCCGCTCGGGACGCATGCGGTTGGTGTCGCGCTCCATCACCTCCAGCGACGCACCGACATAAGGTGCAAGGTCGGTCTTGTTGATCACCAGGAAATCCGACTTGGTGATGCCCGGCCCGCCCTTGCGCGGGATCTTCTCGCCTTCGGCGACGTCGATCACATAGATGGTCAGGTCGGCCAACTCCGGGCTGAACGTGGCACTGAGGTTGTCGCCACCGCTCTCCACGAAGATCACCTCCAGGTTGCCGAACTTGCGCGCCAACGCCTCGACCGCCGCCAGGTTCATCGAGGCATCCTCGCGGATTGCGGTGTGCGGGCAGCCGCCAGTCTCGACGCCGACGATGCGCTCAGGCTCCAGAGCACCGGCCTCGGTGAGGATGCGCTGGTCCTCCTTGGTGTAGATGTCGTTGGTCACCACGGCGATGTGGTAATGGTCACGCATGGCCTTGCACAGGGCCTCGAGCAGCGCGGTCTTGCCGGAGCCGACCGGGCCGCCGACACCGACGCGCAGGGGTTGCTGATAGCTTTGCATGTTGGCAATCCTCAGGAACGGAACAAACGGGTGTATTGGGTTTCGTGGCGTGACGAGGCAATGGCCAGCAGCGGCAGGCCGCCGCCCAGTTCGTCATCCTCCAGGGTCAGGGCCTGGTCGAGCACGGCGGGCAGCTCGGCGCCCAAGTCGCGCAGCAAGGTCTGGGCCGCCTGTTGGCCGAAAGGCACCAGCTTGACCCCGGCCATGACGGCGCCTTCCAGCCAGGCGAAGCCATGACCAAGGGCCAGGTCGCGCAGCGGAATCGACCAATGCGCGCCCAGCCAGGCCATGCCGCCGAGCTGGGAGAGTTCGATGCTCTCACGCCAGGCTGGCGCCTGGGCCAGTTGCCAGCCATCGAGCAGCCGCGCCAGGGCGCTACCTCGCTGGCGTTCTTCCAGCCGCAGCTCAGCCGTCTCGCGGTTGGCCAGCAGAAACTGGGTCCAGCGTGCGAAGGCCTCGGCATCATCGCCCTGGCATGCCCGGTAGAGGCGCGCCAGCAATGGCCAGTCAAGACAACCCAGGGTGTCGTGCAACTGCTCACGCTGCCAGGCACAAAAGCCGGCCGTGTCACGCACCCAGCCCGCCTCGACGGCCCACTCCAGGCCTTGCGAATAGGTGAAGCCACCCACCGGCAGGCCCGGGCTTGCCAGTTGCAGCAGGCGCAACAGCGCCAGGTCGCTGCTCATCAGCCGGCCAGCACGAACGCGGCACCGGCCAGCAAGCCGCCACCGAACAGCTTCTGCAGCTTGCTGTGGCGACGCAGCAGGCAGCCCACGCCGAACCCGACCACCAGCAGCAGCGCACTGACGGTGACGAAGCCTGCGCTGAACATCCAGAACGCGCTGGGCGTTGCTTCAACGCCGTGGGCCCAGCCATGGAACAGGGCGAACACCGGCATGGCCAGGGCCAGCAGTACCTGGCGATTAGGCAGCAGCATGGCGCAGGCGGCCACCACCAGTGAGATGGAGATCATGGTCTCGACACCGACCAGGTCGCCGAACAGATGCCCCAGCACCGCGCCGCCGAACATCGCCGAAAGCGTGGCCAGGGGCAAGCTCAGGTTGCGTCGGGTCAGTGCGGCCAGCACGCCGGTACCCAGCAGCATGAGCAGATGGTCCAGGCCCGTCAGCGGGTGCAGCAAACCGTCCTGCAGCGGGTTGTTGTCGTGGCCGGGGTGAGCGAAGGCTGGCAAGGCGATCATCAGTAAAGCGAGGGCAAGGGCTTTTTTCATTGTGTGCTCCAAGGCAGTTCGGAAGGTGGTTTACAGGCGAACGAAGGGATGATTGTGGGCGTGGCCGTGGGGGGCACTCTGGTAGGCGCCAGCCTCCGGCTCGAACGGCGCCTGCTCGATCAGCACCTCAAGGCCCAGGCCGCGCACCATTTCGTCCAGCACATGATCATGCTGGTAGCGCAAAAGGCCGGCCTCGATCTGCAACGGCACATGGCGATTGCCCAGGTGGTAGGCCGCACGCGCCAGCAACAACGGATCGGCGCAGCGCACCGTGGAAACGCGCTCCGGTGCCGCCAGCACCTGCACCACGTGCAGGCCATCGGCATCGGCGAGCGTTTCGCCACCGCGCAGCAGGTGGCCGCGTTCGAGCATCAGACCGGCTTCGCGGCCATCGTCGAGGGTCACGCGCAGGCGGCTCTTGATTCGGCTGTCCACATCCAGGGTGACAGTGCCGCTGACCGAGGCAGCCTCGGCGACACGGCGGGTCAGGACAATCATGCTTGCTCCTTCAGAACAGGAAATAACGCTGGGCCAGTGGCAGTTCGCTGGCCGGTTCGCACACCAGCAACTCGCCATCGGCGCGCACCTGGTAAGTCTGGGCATCGACCTCGATCAACGGCTGCAGGCCGTTGTGCACCATGTCGGCCTTGCGTACCCGGCGACAGCCGCGGGTGACCCCGATCAGGCTGCGCAGCCCCAGTTCCTCGGCCAGCCCACGGTCCATGGCGGCCTGGGGCAGGAAGGTCATGCGCGTGGCGTGGCGCGCCGCACCGAAGCTTGCGTACATTGGGCGGTAATGCACCGGCTGCGGGGTCGGGATCGAGCCGTTGATATCGCCCATGGGCGCCGTGACGATCAAACCGGCCTTGATCACCGCCGACGGCTTGACACCGAAGAACGCGGGCGACCAGACCACCAGGTCGGCCAGCTTGCCCACCTCCACCGAGCCGACCTCATGGGCGATGCCATGGCTCAGCGCCGGATTGATGGTGTACTTGGCGATGTAGCGCTTGACCCGGAAGTTGTCGCTGTAGCTGCTGTCCGGCGCCAGGGGGCCGCGGCGCACCTTCATCTGGTGAGCCACCTGCCAGGTCCGCAGCACCACTTCGCCGACCCGGCCCATGGCCTGGGAATCGGACGAGGTCATGGAGAACGCCCCCATGTCGTGGAGGATGTCCTCGGCGGCGATGGTCTCGCGGCGGATGCGCGACTCGGCGAAGGCCACGTCTTCGGCAATGCTCGGGTCCAGGTGGTGGCAGACCATGAGCATGTCCAGGTGCTCATCCACGGTATTGATGGTGTAGGGCAACGTCGGGTTGGTCGAGGACGGCAGCACGTTGGCCTGCCCTGCCGCGCGAATGATATCCGGTGCATGCCCCCCACCAGCCCCCTCGGTATGGAAGGTGTGGATGGTGCGATCGCCAATCGCTGCCAGCGTGTCCTCGATGCAGCCGGATTCGTTGAGCGTATCGCTGTGGATCGCGACCTGGATGTCCATCTCTTCGGCCACGCTCATGCAGCAATCAATGGCCGCCGGCGTCGAGCCCCAGTCTTCGTGCAGCTTCATGCCCATGGCACCGGCCGCGATCTGCTCGCGCAGCGGCTCGGGTTTGGAGACGTTGCCCTTGCCGAGAAAGCCGATATTGATCGGCAAGCTGTCGGCAGCCTGGAGCATGCGCGCCAGATACCAAGGCCCCGGCGTACAAGTAGTGGCGTTGGTGCCGGTCGCAGGACCGGTACCACCACCGATGAAGGTGGTGACGCCGCTGGTCAGCGCTTCATCGACCTGCTGCGGGGAAATGAAATGGATGTGTGTATCGATGCCACCTGCGGTGACGATCTTGCCCTCGGCAGCGATCACTTCCGTCGCCGCGCCAACCGGGATGGTGACGCCGGGTTGCACGTCTGGGTTGCCAGCCTTGCCAATGGCGACGATACGCCCCCCGCGCACGCCGATGTCGGCCTTGACGATCCCCCAGTGATCGATGATCAGTGCGTTGGTCAGCACCAGGTCCACGGCTTCGGCGGCCAGCATCTGGCCCTGCCCCATGCCATCGCGGATGACCTTGCCACCACCGAACTTGACTTCCTCGCCATAGATCGTGAAGTCCTTCTCCACTTCGACCCACAGCGCCGTATCGGCCAGGCGCACGCGGTCGCCGACGGTGGGGCCGAACATGTCGGCGTAGGCCCGACGGGAAATACGGCTCATGCCTTGTCCTCCAGCGCGCCCATCACCTTACCCTGGAAGCCATAGACTTCGCGCTTGCCGGCGTAGGCCACCAACTGCACGGTACGTGACTGGCCAGGCTCGAAACGCACGGCGGTGCCGGCGGGAATGTCCAGGCGAAAGCCTCGGGTCGGCTCGCGCTCGAACACCAGCGCGTCGTTGGCTTCGTAGAAGTGGTAGTGCGAGCCGACCTGCACCGGGCGGTCGCCATGATTGGCAACGCTGACGCTGACCGTTTCGCGGCCGACATTGAGCTCGATGTCGCCTGGGGCGACCTGGATTTCTCCGGGAATCATGAATGCCTCCTGGGCAGCGTCAGACGATAGGTTCGTGGACCGTCACAAGCTTGGTGCCATCGGGGAAGGTCGCTTCCACCTGGACGTCCGGGATCAGCTCAGGCACACCGTCCATGACCTGGTCACGGCTGAGCACCTCGCGGCCCAGGCTCATCAGCTCGGCCACCGTGCGGCCGTCCCGCGCGCCCTCCATCACCGCAGCGCTGATCAGCGCCACCGCTTCGGGGTAGTTGAGCTTCAGTCCACGTGCCAGGCGGCGCTCGGCAACCAGCGCGGCGGTGAACAGCAGCAGTTTGTCTTTCTCTCTCGGGGTCAGCTCCATGGGAGGCTCTCTCAGGTGGCCCAGATGCGCGGCGGGCTCGGCGCCAGGCCCAGTACGGCCGGGCGCAACAGATGCCAGAGGCGCTGCAGGGTGCGTTGCACGTGTTGGTTGTCGTTATCGAGCAGGCGAATCACCAGCAACGGCCCGAGCAGGGTCGCGCCAGCCGGGGTTTCCACGTCGTCGAGCAGCTGGCGTACCTGCTCGAGCAGGGCCGTATCGGCAGGTGCGGCGCAGAACGTCGCGACCAGCGGATAACCGCCGAGTTTTTCCAGGTGCCCGCCTTCTATGCGCAGGCGCTCGTGGAGCCCCGGGTCGTCCGGCAGCTCGACGCGCAGTCGGCTGTCGAGGGCGCCATGATCGAAGCGCTCGCTCATCACCGGACGCCCCAGGCACAGGGTTTCCCAGGCCAGCAGGCGGGCGCCGGGTTCGAGGGTGAAACGGCTGTCGAGCCGGGCGCGGGCGCCATCGAAGAAGATGCTGTCGTGGGGCAGCCACTCCAGCGTGCTGTCGGCCGCCAGGTGAAAGCGCTGCGCCAGGTGCGCGGTCGGGCCGATGCTGCGGTAGAACTTGCTCGCGCCAGGCATGGTCAGCAGCGCGTGGCTGCCAGGTTCCAGGTGGATATCGAGCTCGAGCCGGTCACCGGCGACGACGCCACCTGGGGGATGAAGGATGTAGACATGGCACGGCGCGCCTTCGGGATAAAAAGGGCGCTGCACCAAAAGAGGGCCAAAATGCTTTCGTGCACCAAGACGAGTCGTATCCCCGCGTTTGACGAAGCGCAATTGCAGGTGTGCACTCCAGCCGGAATCGCTCCCAGGTTGTTCGATTTGTTGCGCGGACGACATCCTGCAGCCCCTGAAATCCGTGGTGTTGCTCATTTTTGGCTGATCTGTCGCGTTTACCTACGATGGGGTACGCAATGACCGCTTGTCTGAAACTGCTGAACTGATATAGCAGGTTGCGGGCCAACTACGCAGATGAACGAAGATGAAATTCTTCGGCCTGCGCTCCGGGATAGGGCGGCACGCACAACTGGAGAGCGGGTGTGAGCCCGGTTTCGGTGCTCATGGGCATCGGGTCTGTGCCAGATACTGCGATAAAGGGCAGCGCGAATTTCGCCAGACGACGTTGCGACAATCGACCACACCACGACCGCCACCCTCCCCGCCATCCGAATGGTAGATTCGCGGGCATGAAAACCACCCGTCGGACACGTTCGCTGACCGCCTGGACGCTCTATGCCAGCGTGCTGTTCAGCCTGTTGCTCTGTGGCCTGCACCACGGCCAGATGAGCGGCCTGCGTCTGTCGGGCCTGGACGGTGGTTTCTGCGCCCTCGACAGTACCGGCAAAGGCCCGGCCATCGACCTGGGCGACAGCAGCAGCGACCAGCACATGGCCCAGCTCGATTGCCCGGTGTGCTCCTCCTTTGCGCTGGCCGTGCCACTGAGTGGCAGTCTCTGGTCATTCCCTGCGGCGCATGGCGGGCAACCCTCGCCGATCATCGTGCGCAGCTGGGCGCAGCCGCCCCCACGCTATCTGCGCCCCGCCATCCCGCCCCGCGCCTCCCCGTCCGACCTCCCCGCAGCAGCGACCTTCGTCTGACCCCAGGCGGGCACGCCCGTGCCCGTGGGTCAGCCATGACCTTTGCGTGGAAATCACTACAACATGATCCGCAACACTTCTCTGGTGCTCCTGATGGGCGCCACCTGCACCTGTGCCTGGGCCGACGTCGCCCCCGTGCAACTCGACGCCACCACCATCGACGCCGAACAGCAGTCGCCCTCTGGCGTGCAACTGGATGAACCGATTCGCACCGGCTCGCGCCTGGGCCTCACGGCACGGCAGACACCGGCTTCGGTCAGCGTCTCGGACCGCCGGGTGATCGAGCAGCGTGACGCCAAGGACAGTCAGGACGTGATCAACGCCATGACCGGCGTCAATGCCTCGGCCAACCCCGGCTACGGCGGCTTCGTCGCCTACAGAGGCTTCACCCAGAACCAGGTGACCCAGCTCTACAACGGCATCAACTTGGGCTACAGCAGCGCCACCCGCCCGGTGGATGCGTGGGTGCTGGATCGGGTCGAACTGATCGGCGGCCCGTCGTCGTTCCTGCATGGCGCCGGCGCCGTGGGGGGCTCGATCAACTACATCACCAAGCTCGCCAGCCGCGACGCGCAAACCCTCGATGGGCGCATCCGCTACGGCAGCTACGACGACTCGGAAGTCGCCTTCGGCATCAACCAGGCCCTGGCCGAGAACCCCGCCGATGCCCGCCACTTCGCACGCCTGGACTTCAGCCACAGCCAGGGCAATGGCTACATTGACCGCAACCAGCGCAACACCGACAGCCTGGCCTTCTCGTTGCTCAGCGACCTCTCGCCCAACCTCACCCACACCTTGGCGCTGGAGTACCAGGAAGACAAAGAGGACAGCCCCTACTGGGGCTCGCCCATCCTGCCGGGGCGCAGCACCCTGAAGATCGACAAGAGCCGCCGCTTCGAAAACTACAACGTCGCCGACGGGCGCTACGAGCAGCGTGTACGCTGGCTGCGTTCGATCCTCGATTACCAGGTGAGCGACACTACCAGCGTGCAGAACACCCTCTACCACTACAATGCCCAGCGTGATTACCGCAACCTCGAAGGCTACCGCTACAACAGCGACGGCAACGTGGTGCGCTCCAGCCCCTACCTGCAACGCCACCAGCAGAGCGTGATCGGCGATCGTGTCGAGCTGCGCCACGACAACAGCCTGTTCGGCCTGAGCAGCCAGTGGTCGCTGGGGCTGGACTGGTCGAGCATGCACCAGACTCTGTACCCGACCTCGGGCAGCTACAGCGACGTGGTCGATCCGGATCACTTCGATCCCGGCAGTTTCTACGACATTCCCGGCGTCAATCGCGGCCTGACCAAACAGCGACGCAACGAGGTGCTCAACCGCGCGCTGTTCGCCGAGAATCGCCTGGAACTGACCGACCGCCTGGCGCTGCTGACGGCCCTGCGCTACGACTACCTGGACATGCAGGTCACCAACTACGGCCCGGTCAGCCCCAGTTCGCCGGCCTATTTCGAGCGCCGCTGGGAGCCACTGTCCGGGCGCATCGGCCTGACCTACGAGCTGACCCCGACAGCCAGCGTCTACCTGCAGTACAGCAACTCCGCCGACCTGCCGGCCGGCTCGCTGGCATCGGCCACCTATTCCAACGTCGGGTTGTTCGACCTGTCCAAGGGCGAGCAGTGGGAGGCCGGTAGCAAGTTCGACTTCCTCGACGGACGCGGCGCCGCCACCGTGGCGGTCTACCAGATCGTGCGCAAGGATTTCGCGGTGCGTGACTCCAACGACCCCAACCTGACGGTCCAGGCGGGTCAGCAGACCTCGCGCGGTATCGAGCTGTCCGGGCGCCTGCAGGTCACGCCCAGGCTGTTGGCCGAGGCCAACTACGCCTATGTCGATGCCCGTTACGATGAGTTCAACGAGGCGGTAGGTGGTGTGTCGGTGTCACGCAAGGGCAATGCGCCGGTGAACGTGCCAGCCAATGTCGCCAACCTGTGGCTGACCTATGCCTTCACCCGTGACTGGTCGGCCGGCGTGGATGCCCGCTACGTCGATTCGGTCTACGCCGACAACGCCAACAGCCTCAAGGCCCCCGCCTACACCCTGTTCGGAGCCTTCGCCCGCTATCGCCTGGACGAGCACACCACCCTCACCGGCCGTGTACGCAACCTGACCGATGAGGTGTATGCCAAGCAGGCCTATGGGCAGCAGTACTACATGGGCGCACCGCGTACCTTCGAGGTGGCGATGGATGTGAAGTTCTAGAACAATCCGGACACCGGTGGGCGGGTACCCTTGAGCTGCCAGGCACCCACCACCGCCGCCTTCCACTGCCGTGGATTGTGGTTGGCCACGGTGCGGGCGTTGCGCCAATGGCGGTCGAGATTGTGCGCACGCCCGGTGGTCGACGCGCCTCCCACGTCGAACACTGTCTCGGCCGCCTTGAGCGCAAGCTCCGCCACCAGGTACTGGGCCTGCGCGACTTCGAGCGCGGCCTGCTCCACCGCCGCCTCGTCCGACTGCGCCGCCCAGGCCCGGTCGATCGTGGCGGCCGCCTTCAGCACCAGCGCCTCGGCGCCATAGGCGCGCGCCGCGATATCGCCCACGCTCAGTTCAACATAGGGGTCATCCACCGAACGACTGGCTGTACTGTGCTTGATCGGCCGGGCATGCTCGCGGGCGAAACGGGTGGCGTCGTCCAGCGCATTGCGGGCGATCCCGGCCAGCACGGTGCCCAGGAACAGTTGCAGGAACGGCGTCACCAGCGTGCGCTTGCCCTCCTCCACGGTACGCGTGCGCAGTTCGCGCGCCTCCACCCGTACATTGCGCAGGTGCGTGGTGCCGCTGGCGGTCAGGCGCTGGCCCATGGCATCGAAATCATCGACCAGCTCCAGGCCGTCGCGGTCACGCGGAAGGATGAACGACACCGGTTGCTCGTCCTCATCCAGCGCCACCGCGCTGACATAGTCGGCGAACAGCGCCCCGGTGCTGTAGAACTTGCTGCCATGGGCGCGATAGTGGTCACCCTCGCGGACCAGCCGCGCAGCGATGGCACCATTGGCGCCGCCCAGTTCCCAGCCTGCATTGCCGATCACCGCACCTTGCAGGTAGCGCGCAAACCAGCGCTCGCGCTCCTGTTCGGCATCGTCTGCGCCCGACACCAGCAGACCCTCGACAAAGGCGAAACCCGGGCGCAGGGCCTGGGCAACGTTGGAGTCGGCCGAGGCGATCTTCAGCAGCAACTCGATGACATCGCTCACCGTGCCACCGGGCCCACCATAACGGGTCGGAATGCGCACGGTGTAGAGCCCGGCCGCAGCCAGCCGGGCGATGGCTTCGAACGGCAACTGGCGCTCACGCTCGCGCTCGGCCGCACCGGCGGCGATGTCTGGCAGCAGCGCATCGATGCGCGCCTTCAAGGCCTCCACAGTGGCGGCCGGCGCCTGGGAGGGGAAACGTTGGAAGGTGGTCATGGGGCAATCCTTAAATGGCGATTTTCCAGAGGCGTGATTCATCGAACAGGTCGAAGGCTTCGTGTTCCAGGTCCAGCGGCGGCACCACCAGCTCGGCGCCGCTGCCCGGCAGGCGCGGCACCGAGCCGAGCAGGCGGCGGGTGTATTCGTGGGCAGGCTGCTCGAACAACTGCTCGACCGGCGCATGCTCGACCACCTGGCCATGGCGCATCACCAGCACGTCATCGCTGACATGGCGAATCACCCCCAAGTCATGGGAGATGAACAGATAGGCCAGACCCAACGCATCCTGCAGGTCGGCCAGCAGGTCGAGCACCTGGGCTTGCACCGATACATCCAACGCCGACACAGGCTCGTCGCAGATGATCAGCTTCGGCTCACTGGCGATGGCGCGGGCGATCGCCACACGCTGGCGCTGGCCGCCGGAGAGCTGCAACGGCCGGCGGCTGGCCAGGCTGGCCGGCAGGCGCACTTGCTCGAGCAGCACCTGGATACGCGCCGGGCGCGCGGCGGCCTCGACGCCCGCCACCTGCAAGGCGTCGTCAAGGATCTGCGCCACGGTCCAGCGCGGATCGAACGAACCCAGCGGGTCCTGGTAGATCACGCTGATCTGCTGGCGTAGCGGGCGGCGGCGGGCTTCGCTTACGGCATCGTTCGGGCGGTTCCATGGCTGGCCGCGATACAGCACCTCGCCCTGGTCCGGTTGCAGCAGCCCGAGGGCAATGCGCGCGACCGTGGTCTTGCCCGAGCCGGACTCACCGACGATGCCCAGGGTACGCCCGGCACGCAGGGTGAAGTCCACGCCCTGCACCACCTGGCGCACCACCCCGTCAGGGCCGGTGTAGCGCTTGCCCAGGCCTCGGGCCTGCAGCAGCACCTCGCCAGGCACGGCGCTACGCGGTACACGCTCGCCCGCACGCGTTGGCGAGAGGCGGCTGCCACGCGGATGCTCCGCCGGCACCGCGGCCAACAGCGCCTGGGTATAGGGGTGCTGTGGATGACGCAGCACCTGCTGCATCGGCCCCTGCTCCACCACCTCGCCATGGCGCAGCACCACCACCTCATCGGCCAGTTGCGCGACCACCGCCAGGTCATGACTGATGATCAGCAACGATGCACCCCGCGCCTTGATCTGCTGGAACACCTCAAGAATCTGCGCCTGGACCGTGGCATCGAGCGCAGTGGTGGGTTCATCGGCGATCACCAGCGCCGGTTCCAGTGCCAGCGCACTGGCGATCAGCGCTCGCTGGCGCAGCCCCCCAGAAAGCTGGCCTGGCCGCTGCCGCGCACGCAACGCCACGTCCGGCACCCCGACCCGTTCGAGCAGCGTCAGTACGCGCGCAGCGCGCTGCGCCCGATCTCCATAGCCATGGGTCTGCAACACCTCGAGGATTTCCTTGCCCACGGGCCGCAGCGGGTCGAGCGACACCAACGCATCCTGCAGCACGAAGCCGATATCCTTGCCACGCACCGCACGCCATTGACGCTCGCTCAGGGCCAGCAGGTCGCGACCGGCAAAGCCCAAGGTGCGCGCGGTCACCTCGCCACGCGCGCCCACCAGCCCAACCAGGCTGCGGGCGCTGACGCTCTTGCCCGAGCCAGACTCCCCCACCAGGGCCACACAGCGACCCGGCGCCAGGGTAAAGGACAGTTCGCGCACCACACTGCGGCCTTCGAACGTCACGTTCAGGCCATCGACGATCAAGGTCTTGTCGCTCATGGCAGGCGGCCCTCCAGGCGGTGTTGAAGGTAGCGTCCGGCCGCGGTGGTCGCCAACGTGGTGAGCACGATGAACAGGCCGGGGAAAAAGGTCAGCCACCAGGCGCTGGCAATGAAATCACGGCCCATCGACAGCATGGTGCCCCACTCAGGCGCCGGTGGTCGGGCACCAAGCCCCAGGAAACTCAGGGCAGATGCCCAGACGATGGCTTGACCGACGCCCATGGTCAGGGTCACCACCAGCGGGCGCATGGTATTGGGCAATAACTGACGCAGGACAATGCGTGCGGTCGGGTGCCCCAGCGCCCGTGCCGCTTCGATATAGCCCGAATTGCGTACCGCCAGCACCTGGCCACGGACCATCCGCGCATAGCCAGGCGCCCCACCCAGCCCGGTGGCGATGATCAGCGGACCGACACCGCTGCCGAACACCGCCACGAACAGCAGCGCCAGCACCAGGCTGGGAAAGGCGAACAGCACCTCCAGCAGCCAGCCCACGCCACGGTCCACCCGCGCCCCGCCCAATCCGCCGAGCAGCCCGAGGCTGACGGCGATGGCCATCGACAGCAAGGTTGCCGCCACACCGATCAGCAGGCTCTGACGCGCGCCGTGGACGATACGCGCGAAGATGTCGCGCCCCGACTGGTCGGTGCCCAGCCAGTGCGTCCAGCTCGGCGCCTGGAACGCCTCGCGCGGCACGATCGCCAGCGGGTCGATGCGGGTGAACAGCCCAGGCGCCAGCGCCGCCAGCAGCAGCGCGAGCAGGAACAGGATCGCCAGGCTCGCCCCCAGCGGCGGCCACTGCAAGCGACGTTGTCGACGCAGCGGCGCCTGGCTGTGTTCCAGAATAAGGTCGCTCATGCGCTCGCCTCCTGTTGGCGTGGGTCGATCCATTGGTAGAGCAGGTCCACGAGAATGTTGGCCAGCACGTAGGCTGCAGCCACCACCAGGGTGATGCCGATCACCAGCGGCAGATCCTGCAGTTGCACCGCCTGGTACAACTGACGGCCCACCCCCTTGCGCGAGAAGATCACTTCGCACACCACCGCCCCGCTGATCAGCGCACCGATGGCCCAGCCCGACAGTGACACCCCCGGCAGCAGGGCGTGGCGCAGGGCATGCCGGAAGCGCACGGCCAGGTCGCTCAGGCCACGGCTGCGGGCGCTGAGAATGAAGGGCTGATCAAGAGTCAGCTCGAGTGATTCACGGGTCACCTGGGCGATGAATCCTGCCAACGGAATGGCCAGGGAGAATGCCGGCAGCACGAGGCTTGCGAGGCTGTCGCTGCCCGCCGGCGGGAACCAGCGCAAGCCGAAGGCGAACACCGCCAGCAGCACCACCCCCAGCCAGAAGTGCGGCAAGGCGGCGCTGAGGGTTTCGGCCAGCGAGGCCAGCCCGCCGATGAGCCGGCCACGGCCGGCGGTGACCACCGTCAACAGCAGCACCAGCAACCAGGCCAGCACCAGCGCGGCGAACGTCAGCTCGAGGGTTGCCCCGGCCTGTTCGGCCAGCACTCGGGTCACGGGCTGGTGCTGGGAGTAGGACTGGCCCAGGTCGCCCTGCACCAGACGCCCGAGATACAGCACGTATTGCACCGGTAGCGGTTTGTCCAGGCCGTACTCGCGCCGGGTCGCCTCGATGGCTTCCGGCGTCGGGTTGCCGGTGGTGCCGCCAAGAATCGCCAGCACCGGGTCGCCCGGCATCAGGCGCAGGGCGAAGAAGGTCAGGGTCGCCACCGCCCACAGCACCAGCAGGCCGCCGCCCAGGCGAATGGCGGCGCGGCGTGCGAGCGCACCCAGGCGCTCGCGACGGGGATCGGTCAGGGTCGTCGGGTCGCTCATTTGCTCACCCATGCGTCATAGAGGTAGGTCACCGCCAACGAGGGCTCCAGGCGCACGCCGTGGGCCGTCTTGTAGAGGCCCAGCCGCGTGCTCTGTGGGTAGGTGGTCAATTGCAGGTACTGGCTGGCGGCCTGTTGCTGGGCCTTGAGGTACAGCGCCCGACGGCGCTCCGGATCCTGCGTGGCCAGGGCGTCGTCGAGCAGCGCGTCGAAGCCCGGATCGGCAAAGCCCGAGGAGTTCTGGTGATAGCCGCCGACACCTGCCGGCTGGACGAACGCCGAGCCAAAGATGATGCGCAGCACATCCGGGGTGTTGGTGTTCCAGTAACCGGTGCGGATGTCGTAGTCCCAGGCGGCCTGGCGCGCGGTGACCTGGGCGTCGCTCATCTGATCGATCACCAGTTCCAGGCCAGCCTGGCGGGTGGTGGCCTGCACCTGCTCCCAGAGGGTCAGTTCCGAAGGCGGTGTACGCGCGCCGATCAGCACCACCGCGCTCAGGCGCTTGCCATTGCGGGTGCGGTAACCCTGCGCATCACGCGCGGTCCAGCCGGCGGCGTCGAGCAATCGGGCGGCGCGCTGCGGATCGTAGTCCTGGCTGCGCTCGAAATCGCCGCTGTAGAACGGCGTGGCCACGCTGAGCGGGCCACCGGCTCGCGGAAACTCGCCGAAGTACACGCTCTTGAGCGCGCCTTCGATATCGGCACTGCGTACGAAGGCTTCACGCACGCGGATATCGTCGAACGGCGCCCGGCGCAGGTTGAAGGTGCCGTTGGTGGGGTTGCCGGGGCGCTGGGCGATGATCAGCTCGACATCCGGATTGCGCCGCGCAGCCTCGTGCGACTCGGGTGGCACGCTCTCGATCACGTCGACCTCACCGGCCTGCAGCGAGGCGAAACGCACCGAAGGCTCCTGGATGAACTTCCACACGATGCGCTCAAGATACGCCGGGCCCTGGTGCCTGGCGGTCGGAGGCGCCCAGTTGTAGTCGGGGTTGCGCACCAGTTCGACCTGGTTCTGCCGGTCCCAGCGCACCACCTTGAACGGCCCGCTGCCCACCGGGCTTTCACAGTTCTCGTCACGGCTGCGCTTGAGCGCGGTGGGCGACTGGATGCCGAGAAAACCTTGGGCGAGCACTTCGAGGAAGGCGGCGTAAGGCGTGGCCAGGTGCACCACGGCGGTGTATTCGTCGACGATATCGGTGCCGCGATACTGGCGGATATAGCCGCCCGCGGTGCTGGACTGGGTCTTGGGGTCGGCCATGTGGTCGAGATTGGCCTTGACCGCCTGGGCATTGAACGGCGTGCCATCGGTGAAATGCACGTCGCGGCGCAGGTGGAAGGTGTAGCTCAGGCCGTCGGCGGACACCTGCCAACGCTCGGCCAGCCAAGGGCCGATACGGCCGTCGCTGTCCATCGACACCAGCGAGTCGAGGTACTGCTGGGCCACGAACAATTGCGGCATGTCACCCGCCACATGCGGGTCCAGGCAGGTGGGCTCACGGTCGGTGGCATAGACCAAGGTTCCGCCGTGCAGCGGCTGGTCGCTGCGCGTCGTGACCTGCTCGGCACGCTCGCAGCCAGCCAGGGCCAGCACGGCACAGAGCGGGATCAAGGGGAAGTTGAGTCGGTTCAAGGGCGCTCCTGCGGATGACTGGGCATGCAGGGGCTTTTGCAGGAGTTGTGCCGGGTTTCAACCCACTGATTTTGCTGGAGTTTGCCAAATATGCGGTGATCGATGGCGGGCAAAGTGTGCGCAGGGTGTTGGCACGCCAACAGTTGAGCGTCCAGATCATACCCATGCCTAAGGACAAGCGGCCCTATACTTCGCACTCACAGGGCCGCTTGCGCGCAGCGGGCCCGCCGCCCCTTCCCCTACAAGGCGTTCTCATGGCACTCGACACCTGGCTCATCTACCTGCTGGCAAGCATCGGCCTGTCTCTGACCCCGGGTCCCAACAGTTTGCTTGCCCTGACTCATGGCGCCCGCTACGGCGCGCGGCGAACGCTGTTCACCATCCTCGGCGGCATGTGTGGTTTCAGCGCCCTGATCGCCCTGGCGATGTTCGGGCTGAGCGCACTGCTGCAAACGTCCGGCTCCGTGCTGCAAGTGCTCAAATGGGTCGGCGGCGCCTACCTACTGTGGCTCGGCATCCAGCTCTGGCGTGCCCCCCCCTGCACCTGGACCTGGCCCAGGGCCAGACCCGGCTGGGAAATGCCGGTTTGTTCCGCCAGGGTTTGCTGTCGGCGCTGTCCAACCCGAAAGTGCTGCTGTTCTACGGCGCCTTTTTGCCACAGTTCATCGACCCGCAACGCGGCCTGGCCCTGCAGTTCATCGTGATGGCGGCGACGTTCGCCTGCGTGGAATGCCTGGTCGAATACCTGCTGGCACGCCTGGCCGGTCGCATCAGGCCGTGGTTGGCCAAGGGCGGCAAGGGGTTCAACCGCTGCTGCGGCGCGCTGTTCGCGATGATTGCGGTGGCGCTGCCGCTGGGGCGCTGAACCTGGCCTGCGAGCGCTTGCACGTCGCAGGCCAGGCGCGGGACGCTACAACGACCAGTCCAGGCTGACCATCAGGGTGCGCGGTTCGCCGTTATAGACGCCGTTGTAGAACCCCAGGTTGTTGTAATAGTGCTCGTCGAACAGGTTCTTCACGTTCACCGATGCCGACAGGTGTTCGTCGATCTGGTAGCGGGCCATCAGCCCGACCACCGAGAACGCCCGCTGGCTCATGCGGTCTCTGGCGGTGATGATGCCACCCGATGCATTGCGCCCCACTGGGCGGTTACCCACACCAAAGGTGTGGCTCTGCCAGTCGAGGGTGCCGCCCACGGTCAGTTTTGGCAGCACCTTGTAGGTGCTGGAGAAACGCACCAGGTTCATCGGTCGGGCAGTGTCCTTGCGCGTCTTGTCGCCGCGCAGGGCGTGGGTGTAGCTGTAGCCCAGGCTCATCTGCCAGTCCGTCATCACCTCGCCTGCCAACTCGGCCTCGAAGCCCTCGACCACCGCCCCCTTGCCACCGGACTTGTAGTACTGCTCGCCGTTGGGGCCTGGCGGCACCGAGTCGTCGACCTCCGCAACGTTGTCCTGCTTGCTGCGGTACACCGCGGCGCTGAGGTTGGCCCGGTCCTCGAACAGGCTGCCCTTCAGGCCCAGCTCGTAGACCTTGCCCACGACCGGGTCCAGGTACTTGTCGCTGATGTCCTTGTTGGTCTGCGGGTTGAAGATGTCGGTATAGCTGACATAGACGGTGAATTGCTCATTGAGGTCGTAGAGCACACCGGCATAGGGCGTCCACTGGTCGTTCTGGGTCTGCTCGCTGCGGGAGATGTCGCTGACCGCCAGGTTGTCATCGTAGCTCCAGGACTTGCTGGTGGTCTTCCAGCTGCCGTAGCGGCTGCCGAGTACCAGGTGCAGGCGATCGGTAGGGTTGAGCCGGGTGGCGATGTAGCCGGCCTTCTGCTCGATGCGCGAGCGCGATTCATCCAGGCCAGTCTTGCGATCGTAGAACTTGGAAATACCGCCCATGTATTTCCAGTCGGGAATGATCGCGTAGCCCTGCGGATCGTTGCGGCCGGTGTAGTACGGCGAGCTGTCGCGTCGCTCGGAAACCCCGTAGCCGATCATGAAATCGTGGGTACGACCCAGCAACTGATAGGGGCCTGCAAGGTTGAAGTCCACGGCATCCATCTGCTCCTCTCCGGAGAAATGGCTGCTCCAGGCCTTCATGCCGCTGCGGTCGGCCTCGGGGAAGCCGTTGCCGCCATAGTACACCTTGCCGTCGCTGTCGCTTTGCCGATGGGTGTAGGCCGCCTTGAGCAGCCAGTCGTTGCCCAGTTGCTGGTCGAGCGTGGCGAACACCGTCTGGTCCTTCAGTGGCCAGGACGACCAGGGCGCCGCCAGGTTGGTCGAGCGTGGCAGGTTGGCCTTGCTGCCATCGGCGTTCCAGTAGGGCACGGTGCCCCAGCTGGAGCCCTGGACATGCTTGTTCTGGTAGTCGTAGCCGACCGCCAGCACCGTGCTGTCGGTGAGGTCGGCCTCGAGGATGCCGTAGGCCACCTCACGCTGAGTCTGGTAGTGGTCCATGTACGATTTGTTGTCGCGATAGGCCAGCACCGTGCGCCCACGCAGGCGCCCGTCCCAATCCAAAGGGCCGCCAACGTCCACGTAGCTGTAGTAGTTGTCGAAACTGCCGGCACTGATGCCGGTCTTCACCGCCAGCTCATGGGACGGGCGCTTGCGTACCATGGCGATGGTGCCGGAGGGATCACCCGCGCCGGTGGTCAGGCCGGTAGCGCCACGCACCACCTCGATACGGTCGTAGATGATGGTGTCGGAGTCGGACTTGAGCCCCGAGAAGGTGTTGAGCATCCCATCGATCTGGAAGTTGTTGATCGAGTAGCCGCGCGCATAGTACGTCGGTCGCTCGGAGTCGTAGCGCTGGACGGTCACGCCAGTGACGTGGCCCAGCGCTTCGGACAAGGTGTCGAGCTGGAAGTCGTCCAGTTGCTGGCGGGTCAGCACCGAGACCGATTGCGGGGTTTCCTTGATCGACAGGTTCAGGCGCGTGGCGGCGCTCATGCTGCCGGTGGTGTAGGAGCCGGTGTGCTCGGTGGTGCTGCCCAGGCCCTGGGCGAGGATTTCGGTGGAGCCGAGCTCCAGTACGCCTTCCTCGGAACGCTTTTCGCGCTCTTCGGCCACCCCTGCCGGGCTGATGACGGTGGCGCACAGACCCAAGGTGAGAGTCATGCTACGGCTGATGGGCGCGAACATCGCTGCCTTCTCCTTGTTCGATTCGATGAAAGTCCTGGATACCGGTTGGCCGGCATTCACATGAAAACGAATCTCGGATGAGAATCGTTATCGAATTGTCATCAAAACGAAAACAGAAGATCAGCAGGCGGGGTTCAGTGCCTGAAGCGGACGCACGCGATCGTCATTAATCGAGAAAGTAAATCTATATTTATCAGTAACATAAGAAACATACATGAAGTCATTTATAGAAAAACCTCATGTAGTTTCTCACCATTTCACAGGCGCTGATCGCTTACGCCTCAGCGCCCTGAAAGCACCTCAGCAACCGGTCAGGGTTGCTGCTCGTCGCTCGCCAGCGAAGAACAGCGGGCGCAGTCGCACACCGATCAGGTTGCCGGCGTAGGCCGCCACCAACCACAGCCAGCCATGCACGCTGCCCGAGGCGATGCCGCTGAAATAGGCGCCGATGTTGCAGCCATAGGCCAGACGCGAACCGTACCCCAGCAGCAGGCCACCAATCACCGCGGCGATCAGCGAGCGCATCGGGATCTTCAGGCTCGGCGCGAAGCGTCCCGCCAGACCGGCAGCGAGCAAGGCGCCCAGCACGATCCCCAGGTCCATCACCGTGGTGATGTCCTGCCACAGCGGTGCAGCCAAGGCCTTGGCGTTGGCCGGCGACTGCCAGAACACCCAACTGCCCACGTCCACGCCCAGCCCGCTCAAAGTCTTGGCACCCCACAAGGCGAAGGCCGAGGTGATACCCCAGGGGCGTCCGGCCAGCGCCAGGGTGGCGTAGTTGAGCAACGCCAGCGCGATTGCGCCCCACAGCAGTGGCCAGGGCCCACGCAGGAAACGGCGCAGGCCTTGATGCTCGCTGCTCACGGGCGCTTCCAGCGCGCCGTGGCGACGCTTCTCCAGCACCACGCTGACCCAGGCGATCACCGCGAACAGGGCGAGGCTGGCCACCAGCGCAGGCCCCATGCCCCACGCCTGGACGATCGAGGTGGCCGGAAATGAAGGCAGGGCGAACCACCAATCGGCATGGTGGGTCGCGGTGACCGAGCCGATGATGAAGAACAGCAGCGTCACCAGCATCCGCGCATTGCCGCCCCCGACAGTGAACAGCGTGCCCGAGGCACAACCGCCGCCCAGTTGCATGCCGATACCGAAGATGAACGCGCCGAACACCACCGACACCCCGGCAGGGGCCACAAGGCCGGTGACAGGGCTGCCGAACAAGCTGCCCGCCGACAGCGCCGGGAAGAACAGCAGGACCGCCAGCGCCAACATGACCATCTGCGCCCGCAAGCCCGCGCCACGGCGTTCATTGATGAACACCCGCCAGGCCGAGGTAAAGCCAAAGGCGGCATGGTAGAGGGTCAGGCCCAGCGCCGCGCCGACCAGCAGCAACAGCACCTGCTTGAAACCGGCATTGAGGTTGAGGAACCAGGCGCCTGCCAGCAGCAGGGCCAGGGCAATCAGCGGCGCGCCAAGGCGGCGCGGCTCAGGTGTGACGGTAGCGGAAAAACCCATTGAAATACTCGGATAACAGTCGAACGGGCGGCGAGTATACCGCCGCACATTCGCGGATGGGAGCAACCGTCTTGCTCACACCCTTGAAAACAGGCCTGCCGCTCAACCGCGCTTCTTCTTCACTCCACCTTGGCGCGCCTTGAAACGCGGGTTCGACTTGCAGATGACATACAGGCGGCCGCGGCGCTTGACCACCTGACAGTCGCGGTGGCGCAGTTTGGCGTGCTTGAGGGATGACAAGACTTGCATGGCGATGCTCCGATACGACGATTGATAATGTAATAACATTACATTAACGAGAATCATTAGCGATTGGCAAGCCCCCTCTCCCACTGCGTCAGCGCTTGTTCGCCCAGACCCCGAATGCCATGTCGCCGATATAGATCCCTTGCGACTGCATGCGCTCGGCATCCAGCCGTGCCTGTAGCGTTTCGATCCCCACCTGGCGCGCCGTGGCGATGCCGTGCTCGAGGATTCGTGGCAGGCACGCCCGTATGATCGCTGCCAGCCCGTAGGGGCTGTCCGGGGTCTGCAACAGGCATTCGGCGCGCAGGCTCTGCACCTGCAATCCGGCTTCAGTGAGGATGCGATGCAGATTGAAGCCGATGTGCAGGTCTGCCCCTTCATGGGCGAGCATTCGCTGGAGCCACTGCTGGGCGCGGCGATGCAGCGGGAAAGGTTCCAGGCTCGCGGGCGTCAGGGTGCTGTCGTGCTCCTGGAACACCAGCACGCCGCCAGGCAGCAACAACTTGGACAACCTGCGCACGGCCAGAACGGCGTCTGGCTGGTACATCAGCACCCGCCGTCCGACGATGGCGTCGAACAGCCCCAGGGATTCGGGCAATCGATGCAGGTCGCACGCGACGAACTCGACCAGGGCATGGCCCGAAACAGGCGACCGCTGGCGTGCCAGCTCAAGCGCAGCCACGGACTGGTCGATCCCGACCACCGCCCCGTCACGCCCGACCAACTCGGCGAGCAGCACACTCACATCACCCGCTCCACAGCCGACATCCAGCACCCGCATGTCAGGGCCGATGCCCGCGTCTACCAGCAACCGGGTGGTGAAATCCGTCGTCGAAAGTGCCATGCGCTGCTCCTTGTCCGGGGAAGCCAGTGTGGCGGGGGCATGGGCCGATGCACAAGTCTCGGGGCAGCGTTGCACTAGGGTCTGTCTGAAATATGTCTGCGCGAAGGCCAGACAAGGCGAAACGGGGGGAGGAAGCGGAGTGTACTGGAGTACATGAGCATTCCGAGCCCCGTTTCAACGCAGTATGGGCGAGTGCAGACATATTTCAGACAGAGCCTAGAATGCTGTGCATCGCCCACTGCACGCAGGCCAACCAATGCCCAATCCCACCACCCAGTTGCTGGACAGTTGGCAGCACAATGCCAAGGCCTGGATCGAGGCCGTGCGCAGCGGCAGCATCGCCTCGCGCCGCCAGGTCACCGACCAGGCGATCTTGCTGGCGATCCTCGGCTGCCAGCCGGAGCGCGTGCTCGACCTCGGTTGTGGCGAGGGCTGGCTGCTGCGCGCCTTGGAGGGCCGGGGAATCGAGGCCGTGGGGGTAGACGGCGACAGGACCTTGGTCGAGTCGGCCAGGGCGGCAGGCTCGACGCAGGTGCACCTGGCCAGCTACACGCAACTGATTAGCGCCGAGGTGGAGATCGGTCGGGATTATTCGGTGATCTGTGCCAACTTCGCCCTGCTGCACCAGGATATCATCCCGCTGCTCGCTGCCCTGGCGCCGCTGCTGGCACCAGACGGCGCACTGGTAATCCAGACCCTGCACCCGTGGAGTGCGGCTGCGGGAAACTACCAGGATGGCTGGCGGGTAGAGTCCTTTGCAGGTTTCGAGGGCAACTGGGAGCCCATGCCTTGGTATTTCCGCACGCTGTCCAGCTGGCTTGCCGCACTGGACATGGCAGGTTTCAACCTGTGCACGCTGCAGGAGCCGCAACACCCCCAGAGCCCGGTGCCGCAGTCGCTGCTGCTGATCGCGCAACCCAAGTGAAACGCTGGTCGGCCACTGAGACGGATCAGGGCTGTTCCGCGTCGAGGCTGGCCACATGCGCTTCCAGTTCCTGCGCGGGCGGCGACAGGTGCAGGACGCGATTGCGACCGCCTTCGGCGAGCAGGTAGCCGCCCTTGCCATCGGGCACGATCGACTGCGGCGCCTTGAGGAAGGACAACACGGTATGCCGCTTACCCTCGGCATCGATGCGCAGCAGGCGCGCGCGATGCGTGGAGTCTTCGCTGATCCACAACCCGCGCTGGTCGCAGAACAGGAAGGTGGGATTGCGCAGTCCCTCGGCCACTACCGGGTCTTCACCCCCTTCGTTCAGCGCACGGATCTTGCCGGCAGCCTTTTCGGTATAGAGCAATTGACCACCGCTGCAGCGTGTCAGCCCTTCGGTTTCAGTCAGTGCCGAGCGCAGCACTTGCACCTGGCCGCTCTGCCAGTCATAGCGCATCAGGCGGCCATCGCCCTTGCGGTCCTCGATGGCGTAGAGGTGGTCGCCGTCGTTCCACAGGCCTTGCACGCTTTCGCCGTTGAACAAGGCGGTGATCCGGCCATCGCGAGACAGGCTGACCGGGGCCAGCCCGCCCTCCTGGCTGAACACCCAGCCACCCTCGACCGCAACCATGCCGTCAGGCTTGGACAGGCCATCGACCACCACCACCCGCTCCCCTTGTGGGGTGATCTTGAGAATGCTGCCCAGCCCATCGTCCAGCTCGCGGCTGACCAGCAGACTGCCATCGGCCAGCGGCAGCAGTGAGGCGGCCTTGGCCACGTCACGGTGGAGCACCTGCACGTGCCAGCCCTCGGAGGCCTGCACCGGGTAGAACGTCTGCCAGGCAAAAAAGCCCAGGGCACAGGTGACGACCCCGGCTGTCGCGGCCAAAGTCAGCCTGACGCCACGCTTGCGCAACACTTGAATCATCGATCGCTCCTTACTGTCGCGGCGATCCTAGCAAGGGGATGTGAAAAAAATGTCGTGACAGAACGCATCGCACCGGTAAACGAGCAAGATCGTTCAAGCCAGGCAGCTTTTTCCTCTGGCATGCTGTCCATCCCTGCCTTTGTCCGTAGCCGCCATGTCCAGCAGTCCGCCGCTCGCCCGCCACGCCTTCACCCAAGGCACCGTCGCCATCCTGCCGTTATCGCTCGCCGTTGCGCCCTGGGGGCTGCTCGCAGGCTCCATGGCCATCGAAGCCAACCTCAGCGCCTGGCAAGGCCAAGGGCTGTCGGCGATCGTCTTCGCCGGGGCTGCGCAACTGGTGGCGATCGGCATGCTCAAGAGCGGCGCCGGGCTGCTGTCGATCCTGCTGACCACCCTGCTGCTGACGTCGCAGCACCTGCTTTACGGTTTGTCCATGCGCCCGGTGGTGTCGGGGCTGCCGACCCGCTGGCGATTGGGGTTGGGCTTTCTGCTCACCGATGAACTCTTCGCCCTGACCAGCCACCACGACCAGCAACAGTTCAACCGTTGGTATGCATTAGGCGTGGGCCTGACCTTCTATGTGGCCTGGAACCTGTTCACCCTGGCCGGCATCATCCTCGGCCAGAATATCCCGCACCTGGACCAGCTCGGCCTGGACTTCTCGATCGTCGCCACCTTCGTCGCGTTGATCACGCCGCTGGTACGCAGCGTGCCGACCCTGGTGTGCGTGGCGGTGTCGCTGTTCTGCTCGGTGCTGTTCAGCCATTGGCACTGGGAGACGGCGCTGGTCGCCGCCGGCCTGCTGGGCATGGCTGCGGGTTTTGTCTGTCAGAAATTCGCTGGGAGCCGCTCATGATCTGGCTGCTGATCGTCGCCATGGGCGTGGTGGTGTTCCTCAATCGCTATGTCTTTCTCGAGCCGCGCCTGCCCTTGCGCCTGGGCTCCAACGTGCGCCAGTTCCTCGGCTTCGCCGTGCCAGGCATGCTCACGGCAATCTGCGGGCCGATCATTTTCCTGCCCGAGCATCAGTTGAACCTCGACCCGCTCAATCCCTACCTGCTTGGCTCGCTGGTGGCCATCGCCCTGGTGCTGTTGACCCGCAGCGTATTGCTGAGCATGCTGGCGAGCATGCTGATCTTCTTTCTACTGCGCAGCTGGCTGACATGAGCACGCCCCTGCGCGAACAAATCCACCTGTGGCAGGCGCCAGCCCTCGGCGATGTCGAGATGCTGCACGCCCGCTATGTACAGCAGCGCTTTGCGCCGCATGTGCACGAAGGCTATGTGTTCACCGTGATAGAGTCCGGCGCCCAGTGTTTCTGGCACCGCGGCAGTGATCACCTGGCGCCGGTCGGCAGCGTGGTGCTGATCAATCCCGACGAATTGCACACCGGTGCCAAGGCCCACGAGGCAGGTTGGCGCTACCGTGCGTTCTATCCGGAACACGAACGTGTCACCGGGGTGCTCGACGAGCTGGAGCTGGGCCGCCACGGCTTGCCGCACTTTAGGCAGAGCGTGGTGCAGGACCCGACCCTGGCGGCGGCCTTCAGCCGCGTGCACCGCCTGTCGGAGGCCGGAGCGAGCGCGCTGGAGCAGCAAACCGCCTGGCGCGATGCGGTCCTGGCGCTGGTACAACGTCATGGCCATTGCAGCGAACCTGCTGCCCCCGGTCACGAGCCGGTGGCCGTGGCACGGGCCCGCGAACTGCTGGAAAGCCAACTGGCCGATCCGCCTTCGCTGGAGGCTCTGGCCGCGGCGGTCAACCTGTCACCTTTCCACTTTGCCCGGGTGTTTCGCCAGGCCACCGGACTGCCGCCCCATGCCTGGCTCAAGCAGCGTCGGCTGGCCCGCGCCCGAGAGTTCCTGCGCCGTGGCCTGCCAGCTTCGGAAGTGGCCTTTGCGCTGGGCTTCGCCGACCAGAGCCACCTCAGCCGGCAGTTCAAGCAGGCCTTCGGCGTGACGCCAGGCGCCTACCGTCTCGCCTGCCTGCACCACTGACCCATCGCCCGGCAAGACCGCCAGCCGCTGCTACACTGAGAGGGCTGAACGGAGGATCCTGCCATGTCAGAACGAGAGCTCACCACCCTCATCACGCTGATGAACCAGCGCCAGGCCTGCCTGAGCAGCGCCTGCAAGGAAATCGCCGACTGGATCGACCGGCAGGGCGATGTGCCCTCGGCCGGCAAGATCCGCGCGAGCCTCAAGGCCCTGGAGGCCGACGAAGCCCAGGTTCGCAAGACCCTGACTTCGCTGACCATCGATCGGCCGCTGCCGCGATTCCGTAGCTGAACGACAGCAGGCTGAATGAACAAGGGCCGCTTTCGCGGCCCCTGTAGTACTCAGTGCTTCATGTGCATGTGGTCGTGCCCGGCGTCCATCTCGGCGGTCAGCGGCTTGACCGGCGCTTGCACCTCAATTGTCTGCTTCTGGCCCTTGGCATCTTCGATGGTCAAGGTCAGCGGCACTTGCTGGCCTTCCTTCACCTGGTCGTTCAGGCCCATCAACATCACGTGAAAACCGTTGGGGTCGAGGGTGACCGGCTTGCCAGCCGGCAGCTCCACCGCCTTCACTTCACGCATGCCCATCACATCGCCATTCATGGTCATCTCGTGCACCTGCACGGTCTTGGCCACCGGCGAAGCCACGCCCACCAGCTTGCTGTCGGTGCTGGCGGTCAGGGTCATGAAGGCACCGGTGGACTGCTGGTGCGGTACGCTGGCGCGCACCCAGGCGTCGCTTACGGTGGTGTCGGCCAGCGCCGGCAGTGCCAGGCCCAGCAGGGCGAGAGCGGCCAGGCCGCGCTTGATCGGTTGCATCGACATTCAGCAGATCTCCATCAGGGTGCGCAGGTCTTCGGCGCATTCCTGAGCATTCAGGGAATGGCCCAGGCTCAGGCGCAGGGTGCCACGCGTATCGTAGACGTAGCTGGTGGACGAGTGGGAAATGGTATAGGTGTCGCCGGCAGGGACCTTTTCGTAGAACACCTTGAACTCCCTGGCCACCTCGTCGATTTCTTCCGGGGTGCCGGTGAGGGCGACGAACGAGGGGTCGAAGGCCTTGACGTAGGCGTCCAGCACTTCAGGGGTGTCACGCTCCGGGTCTAGGGTGATGAACACCACCTGGAACAAGTCGCGGTCACGGCCCTTGAGCAGTTTGCGGATCTGCGCGGCGCGTGCCAGCGTGGTCGGGCAGACCGCCGGGCACTGGGTGAAACCGAAGAAGATCATCGGCATCGAGCCGTAGAAGCTCGACAGGGTACGCTCGTTACCCTGAGGATCCTTGAGCTTGAACTTGCGCCCGAGGATCTCGTTGCTCATGTTCTTGCCGTACTTGAAGTCCAGGCCCCGGGCCGGGTTGCAACCCGCCAGCAGGCCAAGCCCCAGTACGCCCATCCCGGCGACAACTGCGCGCCGGGTCAGTAGATCAGTCATGGAACCATCCTTTACAGGGAAGGTGCCGGCCCTCGAGCAGGGCCGGTCGAAAAACCGGGGCATTCTGGCATGACACCCCCGCACCATCCAGACGACCTCTGGCAGATCGGCCTGCAGCCCTTGATTTACGGGCTGCGGCCTGTTGTCGCAGGGCTTGAAACAGTAACACTTTGTTGCTAGGCGAAGACATTTTGGCGGGCAGCGAATGCAATCGCGGGGCAAACCCGCTTCTACAGGCACGACGCCGTACGTGTAGGAGCGAGCTTGCCCCGCGATAGGGCCTATCAGTAGTAGGCGTTCTCTTTTTGCGTGTGGTCAGTCACGTCACGCACACCCTTGAGTTCCGGGATGCGCTCGAGCAGCGTGCGCTCGATGCCATCCTTGAGGGTGACGTCCGCCTGGCCACAGCCCTGGCAGCCACCGCCGAACTGCAGCACGGCGATGCCGTCATCGACCACATCGACCAGGCTCACCTGACCGCCGTGGCTGGCAAGACCGGGGTTGATCTCGGTCTGCAGGTAGTAGTTGATGCGCTCGTTGATCGGGCTGTCTTCGTTGACCATCGGCACCTTGGCGTTCGGCGCCTTGATGGTCAGCTGGCCGCCCATGCGATCGGTGGCGTAGTCGACCAGTGCGTCTTCGAGAAACGGCTCGCTGACGGCGTCGATGTAGGCGGTAAAGCTCTTCAGACCCACGGCGGTGTCGTCAGGCTTTTCTTCGCCCGGCTTGCAGTAGGCGATACAGGTTTCGGCGTACTGGGTGCCCGGCTGGGTGATGAAAACGCGGATGCCGATCCCGGGCGTGTTCTGCTTCGAGAGCAGATCGGCCAGATAATCATGGGCGGCGTCGGTAATGGTTATAGCGCTCATGGAAGTTCCTCACAGACTTGCCGCCCAGTGTACGTCATGCCAAGCCTCGAACAAAGTCCTAGTAATTGACTCGGGATAGTGCCGGTTGCGCCTGGCGCATCCCCCGCACCCCGAACCAGGCCTTGAGACGGCGGTACAGGCCGCGCTCCAGCCACTGGTAGCTGAACCACGACATTAGTCCGATTGACGGTACGCAGAAGGCGAACACCAGATACGGATTGAGCCGCAGCCGCTGGCTGATGAACCAGCCTCCCCACAGCACCAGCACATGGGTGAGATACACCGAGTACGAACAGTCGCCCAACGCCTTGAGCACCTGATTGCCACGAAAGTACGGCTCCAGTGCGACAAAGGCCAGCACCACCATCGCACTGGGCAAGCCCCAATGCAGCAGGCGCTGCGAAGCATCGAGCTGGTACAGCACATACCCCGCCGCCGCCAGCACCGCCAGCGGCAGCCACAGCCCCTCGCGGATCAGCCCGCGCCGATACAGCACACCCAGGCCGATGCCCAGCAGGAACTCGTAGATGATGTCGTTGTTGTAGAAGCGGCTGAGCACCCCCAGGCGCCCCAGCACCTCACTGACCAGCAGCAGCGCCGCAGTGACCAGCACCAGGTGATGACGCTGGCGCACCAGGAACGCCAGGCCGAACAACAGGTAGAAGAACATCTCGAAGTTCAGCGTCCAGCCCACATTGAGCGTGGGATAAAGCCCGTAGCCACCCGGGTTTTCCGCGGGCACGAACAACAGCGACAGCACCAGGTGCTGCCACTCGAACACCTGGTGCGGCATCCAGCGGCTGGCCACTATTAACAGCAGGGCCATGAGCAAGGTGTAGAACCAGTACGCCGGGACGATGCGCAAGGCGCGGTTGAGCAGGAATTCGCGCGGGGCGATGACTTTGTCGCGGGTCGAGAGGTAGATCACCAGGCCGCTGATGACGAAGAAAATATCGACCCCCACCGCTCCGCGCTCGGCGAGCAGGCGGCCGACGGGGCCTTTGGCATTGAAATCGAAGAAGATCTGCATGAAGTGGTGGCAAACCACCACCCAGGCGGCGAACGCCCGGAGAGCCTGAAGCGAATACAACATGGGTTGTCCTGCGGTTCTTGGTGCATTCAGGCCCGCGATGGGCTGCAACGCATCCCCGGGGCCACCCACAGGTCCGACCGCAGAATGCCGGGAAAGGTCGCACGCCTTTCCCGGCAATCGATCAGAGGTTCTCGTAGCGGTTCATGTCCAGCACGCCGGCCTCCACCGGTTCGGTTTCCTTGATGTAGGTGTTCAGGTCATGGAAGTACTGCCAGAACTGCGGATGGCTGCGGCGCACGCCCCAACGCTCGACGATACGCTCGAACTTGCCCTGGTCGTCACGCGCCGCTTCCATGTCTTCGACGAACTCCGGCACGTCGCTGGCCGGAATGTTGAAGATGAAGTTCGGATAACTGCTCAGCACCCCCGGATACAGGGTCAAGGTGTCCAGCCCCGGCTGGTAGCGGTAGGCCTCGCCCAGCAGGAAGGCAACGTTGCTGTGGGCGCGGTTGCGCAGCAGGCTGTAGACCTGACGCTGACCGCCCTGCCCTTCGATGCGCAGCATGGTTGCCTCGGGCAGTTGGCCGATCACCTTCAGCCCTGCGGCCGGACGCGACACCAGGCGGCTCAGGCTCTGCTCCACATCTCGGAACTCCTCGCTCATTTGCGGGCGCGAGCAATAGGCGCCGGTGCAGCGGTTGATCGGATCGGGCGCCGCGTTCAGGCTGCCAGTGCGTTGCAGCAACTTGAGGCCGAAGTCGCGTGTGGCATTGTGCTCGTTCAGATGCAGGGCGCTTGGGGTATCGGTATCGATGTCGGTGTAGTCGAGCCACATCTTCACCTTGCCGCTGTTCTGGTACCAGTCGCTGAGGATCGCGCCGCGCTTGTCGGCCGGCATCAGGCGCAGGAAGTTGACCTCGGCACCGTTGCGGATCAGGTCGAAGTACAGGCGCGTCTGCAACTGGTGCGAGACGTTGCCGTACACGTCGAAATTGACCGCCAGCTGGTAGTAGGTGCGCTCCAGCAACGGATAGTCGAACAGCCAGATGGTCAGCGGCACGTCGCCGATCAGGCCCTTGCTCACCGAGGCGCTGTCGAAGTGGCGGAAGATGCTGAGCAAGGCGTTATCGTTGCCCGCCCACAGCGTCGACCAGCTCGGCGGCGGCATTTCGGCGTAGGCTTCGCGGCGCAGCGTCTCGTAGTCGTTGCGCTTGTCGCGGTAGGCACGCCACAGGCTCAGCACGCTGCCGACATCGTCGATCTGCCCCGGCATGGCCAGCAACGGCGTGGCCTGGCCACGGTAGGCGGCATCGGTGACGTAGCGGTCGTGGGCCGGCTCCTGGAACAGCGCCCAGAAGTTGTCGCGGATCACGTCGGTGGCGATCTGGCCACGGCACACCGGGCCACGGATGAAGGTGCGCACGAAGTACTCGGCGTTGTCGAGCATGAACTGGTAGCGCGCCACCGCCGGGATCGCCTCGAAGGTCTCGAACGGGTTGGCGCGGCGCTGCGGGCCATAGCCCGGCAGCGAGGTGGCGCGCCAGTCGCCGCTGTAGAACAGCTGCTTGACCCGCTTGAGCTTCTGCGGCCCCATCGGGTAGGTGATGTGCGTCTTGTGCACGATCACGCCCTGCACCGGGATCAACCGGTAGTAGAAGTCATTGCCCGGCGGGTCGTTGGGGCGGCGCGTGGCGATCACGTCGACCGGCTGGCCACTCGGCGTGCGCGAGCGCACCCACTGGAAGAAGTGGCCCTGCTCACCGCCGACGAAATAGATATGCGCCAGGAACAAGTGCTCGTACAGCCAGCGCCCCACCAGCGCCTCGGTGGAGCCGGGGCGGTTGAGCAGCGCCTCCCAGTCGGCGATCTGCTTCGCTTCGCTGGGGCTCGGCTGGATCGGCTGGTACTCGACCGGTGCACCGGCCGCCAGCCAGCGCTGCAGGGTCGAGTACTCCTGGTCGGTCAGCCCGGTCACCGCCAGCGGCATGCCCTCTTTCGGGTGCGCACCGGCATAGGCGTCGAACTCGTGGGGCAACGGGCACATGTTGTTGCGGTTAAGGCCCAGGACGATCTCTTCAGGCAGCTTGGCGTTGGGCGTGAGCGGCGTCTTGTGGCCCAGTTCGAGCATGCGCGCCATCAGCGCGGCCTGGCTGCCCTGGTTGTCGAGTACCGAATAGAAGCCTTTCCTGCGCCAGCCCTCTTCACTCTGGGCGTCATAGAACAGCCGCGTGGTGGCGACTGCCTGGCTGCGCTCGCCCTGGTACACCGGCACCTTGGAGGCGCCGCGCTCGGCCCCCTCGGCGCTGCCCAGGTTGAGCTGGCAAGCGGCGTCGTTGCAGGCGTGGCAGGCCACGCACTTCTGGGTGAAGATCGGTTGGATGTCACGGGTATAGGAGATGGCCGAGCTCGATTGAGGGGCCTGCGCCAACACTGCGCCGCTGACGAGCAGGGCGAAGATGGCGGCTATAAAACGATGCACCATGTGCCGTATGTCCTGGTTCTTGATAGCTGTCACGATTTGCCTTTCTGTCCCTGGGCCTGAGTCTTGGCATCGCCAACATGAATCAAATTCATGCTATCGGGCGATACGTCTAAAATCCGTGCAGCTTTGTTATTATTCCGCACTTCCGATATTTGTCCGACCAGGTAGTTCTCATGTCCGACCGCAGCGCTCGTCTCCAAGCACTCCAGCATGCCCTCAAGGAGCGCATCCTGATCCTCGACGGCGGCATGGGTACTATGATCCAGAGCTACCGCCTGGAGGAAGGCGACTATCGTGGCACGCGCTTCGCCGATTGGCCAAGCGATGTGAAAGGCAACAACGACCTGCTGCTGCTCACCCGGCCCGATGTCATCGCCGCCATCGAGAAGGCTTATCTGGACGCTGGCGCCGATATTCTCGAGACCAACACCTTCAACGCCACGCAGATTTCCCAGGCCGACTACGGCATGGAAGCGCTGGTGTACGAGCTCAATGTCGAGGGCGCGCGCATCGCCCGCCAGGTGGCCGACGCCAAGACACTGGAAACGCCGGACCGTCCACGCTTCGTCGCCGGCGTGCTCGGCCCGACCAGCCGCACCTGCTCGATCTCCCCGGACGTCAACGACCCTGGCTACCGCAACGTCACCTTCGACGAGCTGGTGGAAAACTACATCGAGGCCACTCGCGGCCTGATCGAAGGCGGCGCCGACCTGATCCTGATCGAGACCATCTTCGACACCCTGAACGCCAAGGCGGCGATCTTCGCCGTGCAGCAGGTGTTCGAGGATGACGGCATCGAACTGCCGATCATGATCTCCGGCACCATCACCGACGCCTCCGGCCGCACATTGTCGGGCCAGACCACCGAAGCCTTCTGGAACTCGGTGCGTCACGCCAACCCGATCTCGGTCGGCCTGAACTGCGCCCTGGGCGCCAAGGACCTGCGTCCGTACCTGGAAGAACTGTCGACCAAGGCCGGCACCCATGTGTCCGCGCACCCCAACGCCGGCCTGCCCAACGCCTTCGGCGAATACGACGAAACCCCGGCGGAAATGGCCGCCGTGGTCGAGGAATTCGCCGCCAGCGGTTTCCTCAACATCATCGGCGGCTGCTGCGGCACCACCCCGCCGCACATCCAGGCCATCGCCGAGGCCGTGGCCAAGTACAAGCCACGGGCCATTCCGGACATCCCCAAGGCTTGCCGCCTGTCGGGCCTGGAGCCATTCACCATCGATCGCCAGTCGCTGTTCGTCAACGTCGGCGAGCGCACCAACATCACAGGTTCCGCCAAGTTCGCCCGGCTGATCCGCGAGGAGAACTACACCGAAGCCCTGGAAGTCGCCCTGCAGCAGGTCGAGGCTGGCGCCCAGGTGATCGACATCAACATGGACGAAGGGATGCTCGACTCCCAGGCCGCCATGGTCCGCTTCCTCAACCTGATCGCCGGCGAGCCGGACATCTCCCGCGTGCCGATCATGATCGACTCCTCGAAGTGGGAGGTGATCGAAGCGGGCCTCAAGTGCATCCAGGGCAAGGGCATCGTCAACTCGATCTCCATGAAGGAAGGCGTCGAGCAGTTCAAGCATCACGCCCGCCTGTGCAAACGCTACGGCGCCGCCGTGGTGGTGATGGCGTTCGACGAGGTCGGCCAGGCCGACACTGCCGCGCGCAAACGCGAGATCTGCCAGCGCAGCTACGACATTCTGGTCAACGAAGTAGGCTTCCCGCCCGAAGACATCATCTTCGACCCGAACATCTTCGCCGTTGCCACCGGCATCGAGGAACACAACAACTACGCCGTCGACTTCATCGAGGCGTGCGCCTACATCCGTGACCACCTGCCCTACGCGCTGTCCAGCGGCGGCGTGTCCAACGTGTCGTTCTCGTTCCGCGGCAACAACCCGGTGCGCGAGGCGATCCACTCGGTGTTCCTCTACCACGCCATCCAGAACGGCCTGACCATGGGTATCGTCAACGCGGGCCAGCTGGAGATCTACGACGAGATCCCGCCGGCCCTGCGCGAGAAGGTCGAGGACGTGGTACTCAACCGCACCCCCGAAGGCACCGACGCCCTGCTGGCCATCGCCGACGACTACAAGGGCGGCGGCGCAGCGAAGGAAGTGGAAAACGAAGAGTGGCGCTCGATGCCCGTCGACCAGCGCCTGGAACACGCGCTGGTCAAGGGCATCACCGCCTACATCGTCGAAGACACCGAGGAGTGCCGCCAGCAGTCGGCGCGCCCCATCGAAGTCATCGAAGGGCCGCTGATGAGCGGCATGAACGTGGTCGGCGACCTGTTCGGCGCGGGCAAGATGTTCCTGCCCCAGGTGGTCAAGTCCGCACGCGTGATGAAGCAGGCGGTGGCCCACCTGATTCCGTTCATCGAGGCCGAAAAAGGCGACAAGCCCGAAGCCAAGGGCAAGATCCTCATGGCCACGGTCAAGGGCGACGTGCACGACATCGGCAAGAACATCGTCGGCGTCGTGCTGGGCTGCAACGGCTACGACATCGTCGACATGGGCGTGATGGTCCCGGCCGAGAAGATCCTGCAGACCGCCCGCGAGCAGAAGTGCGACATCATCGGCCTGTCCGGGCTGATCACCCCGTCGCTGGACGAGATGGTCCACGTCGCCCGCGAGATGCAGCGCCAGGACTTCCACCTGCCGCTGATGATCGGTGGCGCGACCACCTCCAAGGCGCACACGGCGGTGAAGATCGAACCCAAGTACGCCAACGACGCGGTGGTCTACGTCACCGACGCCTCGCGCGCCGTGGGCGTGGCCACGCAATTGCTGTCCAAGGAGCTCAAGCCTGGCTTCGTCGAGAAGACCCGCCAGGAGTACGTGGAAGTGCGCGAGCGCACCGCCAACCGCAGTGCCCGCACCGAGCGCCTGACCTACGAACAGGCGATCGCGGCCAAGCCACAGTACGACTGGGCCAGCTACCAGGCAGTGGTGCCCTCCTTCACCGGCGTCAGGGTGCTGGAAGACATCGATCTGCGTGAACTGGCCAAGTACATCGACTGGACGCCGTTCTTCATCTCCTGGGACCTGGCAGGCAAGTTCCCGCGCATCCTCACCGACGAGGTGGTCGGCGAAGCCGCTACCGCGCTGTACCAGGATGCCTGCGACATGCTCGAGAAGCTGATCAGTGAAAAACTCATCAGCGCCCGCGCGGTGTTCGGTTTCTGGCCGGCCAACCAGGTCGGGCATGACGACATCGAAGTCTATGGCGACGACGGCAAGCCTCTGGCCACCCTGCACCACCTGCGCCAGCAGACCATCAAGCCCGACGGCAAGCCGAACTGGTCGCTGGCCGACTTCGTCGCACCCAAGGACAGCGGCATCAGCGACTATGTGGGCGGCTTCATCACCACCGCTGGCATCGGTGCCGAGGAAGTGGCCAAGGCCTACCAGGACAAAGGCGACGACTACAGCTCGATCATGGTCAAGGCGCTGGCCGACCGCCTGGCCGAGGCCTGCGCCGAATGGCTGCACGAGCGGGTGCGCAAGGACTACTGGGGTTATGCCAAGGACGAGCAACTGGACAACGATGCGCTGATCAAGGAGCAGTACAGCGGCATCCGCCCTGCCCCGGGCTATCCGGCGTGCCCGGATCACACCGAGAAAGAGACCCTGTTCCGTCTGCTCGATGGCACGGCCATCGGCGAAACCGGCCCCAGCGGCGTGTTCCTCACCGAACACTTCGCGATGTTCCCGGCAGCGGCGGTCAGCGGCTGGTACTTTGCCCATCCGCAGGCGCAGTACTTTGCCGTCGGCAAGGTGGAGAAGGACCAGATCGACAGCTACAGCGCCCGCAAAGGCCAGGATGTCAGCGTGAGCGAGCGCTGGCTGGCACCGAATCTGGGGTACGAAGGCTAAGCTGCGCCCACACCCTTTTGTGTGGGCGCACGTGCGTTGTCCAGCGTCTACACGCCTGCGCAGTCCTTGCATGACTAGGCTCTGTATGAAAAACCTTGATACTCGGTGATGCTGCGTTGAAAACAGCCTCGGAATGCTCATTTACAACCCGTAAACTCCGCTTCCTCGGCTGTTTTCGCCTTGCCTGACCTTCGTCTCAAGGCTTTTCATACAGACCCTAGCACCGTGGCCGGCGGCGCCGTGGTTTTATGCGGCTAACATCGTTGTCGGCTGCATGGTTGCCGCGCCGAAGCTGCAGGCGCCCGCACGCCCGAACACCTCAGGCATGCACCCAGCGCCGATGCAGCCCGCGCGCCAGTGCATCGAGCATGAAGCCCAGTACACCGATCAGCAGCACCATGGCCATCAGCTCCGAATAGGCCAGGCGGTCACGGGTGTCGAGGATGAAGTACCCCAGGCCCGCGCTGACCCCGAGCATCTCGCACGGCACCAGCACGATCCACAGGATGCCGATCGCCAGGCGCACGCCGGTCAGCACATGGCCGATCACCCCGGGGATGATCACCTTGCACAGGGTTTCCCAGCGCGTGGCACTCAAGCTGCGCGACAACTGCAACCAGCGCGGGTCGAGCTGACGCACACCCGCGGCGGTGTTGAGCAGGATCGGCCACAGTGCGGCGAACGTCAGGAGGAAGTAGATCGGCTGATCGCCCACCCCCATCAGCATCACCACCACCGGCATCCACGACAGCGGCGAGATCATCCGCAGGAACTGGAACGCCGGCGTGGTCGCCGCCTCCAGGTGCCGGTAGCTGCCCACCAGCAAACCCAGCGGCACACCGATCAGCAGCGCCAGCAGCAGGCCGATGAGGATACGCTTGAGACTCACCCAGATGTGCCCATAGACCTCGCCATGGCCGAGCAGCTCGACCAGGCTCTCCAGCGTCGCCTGCGGCGAGAAGCGCGCAGACAGGCCATCGGCCTCGCCGAACACCCGCACTCCCGCCCACCACAACAGCAACAGCACCGCCAGCCCGGCAAGGCCCAGGGCGCCATGTACGACATGCTTGCGCATCAGACCGCGAACTCCTCGCTACGCTCGAAGTTGTCGGCGATGCCGAACACCGACGGGCCACCCACGGCGGCGATGGCGTTGCGCACGAAGCGGTCGTCCACCAGGTCGCGCGCGGTCTGCGCCGGGTCCAGTCCGGCGAGGAAGCCACTCTCGCCCTCGATCAGGGTGTTCTTCAGGCGCTTGACCAACTCCTCGGTGTAGCTGGGGAACGGGTACGGCTGGAAGTCGATGCGCTTTTCGTCCCACTGCTGATGCTGGATCGCACCGCTGGCGATGTAGCCGGCGCGGTCTTCGACCGAAGGCGCCAGGACCTTGGTCAGCACCGCCGGCTCGTGCGGGGTGTATTTGTTGGAGCCGGCCTTGGACAGCAAGGCGGCGGCCTCGGCGCGGTGATCACGGGTCCACTGCTGCGCCTTGACGATGGCATTGACCACCTTCTGCGACCACTCCGGGCGGTTGTTCAGGTCGTGCTCGTGCATGAACACCACACAGCATGCATGGTTGCGCCAGACATCGCCGGTAAAGCGCTGCACGCGCCCGACCTTGAGGTTCTCGGCCAGGGCATTGAAGGGTTCGGCGACGATGTAGCCGGCGATGCGCTTGCTGGCCAGTGCTGGCGGCATGTCCGAAGGCGGCAGCACCAGCAGGTTGACCTCGTTGGCCGCCAGTTGCGCGGTGGCAGGCTTGGACACAGGCTTCAGGCCGTTGTCACTGAGCATCTGCTGCAGCACCACGTTATGGATCGAATACCAGAACGGAATGGCGACGGTCTTGCCACCGAGCTGCTTCATGTCGGTGATGTCCGGTGCCACGGTCAGGCCCGAGCCGCCGACGTGGTTCCAGGCCACGACCTTGGCCGGCACCTTGCTGCCGTAGCGGGCCCAGACCGTCATCGGTGACAGCAGGTGGATCACGTTGACCTGCCCGGAGATGAACGCTTCGATCACCTGCGCCCAACTGCGCAGCAGCACCGGACGCTCGGCCTTGATGCCTTCGGCCTCGAACAGGCCATTGTTGTGCGCCACCAGCAGCGGCGTGGCGTCGGTGATCGGCAGGTAGCCGATGCGTACCGGCGCGTCCGGCTCGGCGGCGGCGCGCGCCTGCAGGCTCGACAGCATCGGCAAGGCGCCGGCGGCGGTGAGCATGGCGCTGAGCTTGATGAAATCGCGACGCGAGGTGGAAGAGCAGCAATCATCCATGCACATGGGCAGGCTCCGACGACAGGGGGAAAGAAGACGTTGAGGTGGGGCGGCTCGCCTGCCGTAGGGTTTTCAGGATCTCGATGCGCAGCGCGCCCAGCTCTTCGACCCGCTGCGCACGCGGCTGCGGCAGGTCGATATGCCATTGGCCGAGGGTGCGCGCCGGGTGGTTGCCCAGTAGCAGCACGCGATCGGACAACAGCAGAGCTTCGTCGATATCGTGGGTGATCAGCACCGCCGCGGTGTTGTGGGTGGCGATCAGTTGCAGCAGCAGTTGCTGCATGTCGGCGCGGGTCACTTCATCGAGTGCGCCGAAGGGCTCGTCCAGCAGCAGCACTTCCGGCTGGCGCGCCAGGCAGCGGGCCAGCGCCGTGCGCTGCGCCATGCCGCCCGACAGCTGCGCCGGGTACTGGCTGCGCGCATGGTTCAGGCCCACCGCCTCGATGGCGTGGTCGATCCGAGCACGACGCTCGGCCGCCGCCAGCGCAGGCTGACGGGCGAAGTCGAGGCCGAAGGCAACGTTCTTTTCAAGGCTCAGCCAGGGCAACAGGCTTGGGTCCTGGAAAGCAACGGCCAGGCGCGGATGCGGCCCCTGCAGGGGCACGCCATGCAGGGACACCGCACCACCACCAGGCTGCTGCAGGCCAGCCAGCACGCGGAGCAGGCTGGATTTGCCGACACCGCTGGGGCCGAGAATGGTCACCACTTCGCCCGGCGACAGCTTGAGGTCGAACTGCTCCAGCACCGCCTGCCAGCCACCCTCGCGAGGGTAGCCCAGGCTGATGGCGCGGGCTTCGAGTAACACGTCGGTCATACGTTCGCCGCCTGGCGTTGCAGTTCGGCGCGCAGTTGCACCAGGCTCGGCGTAACGATCGGCACGAATGCCGACTCGCGCCAACGCCGGGCGAAGCCTTCGCCATAGACGGTGAGATAGGCCTTGCCGCCACTGGCCTGAAGCTCCATCTGCACCGCATCGGCGGCGCTTTCGGCCAGGGTTATGCGCAGCTTGAACAGTGCCGCTGGCTGCTTGAGGAAACGCCCGTCGAGCAGGCCCTGCTTGAGCTCGCCGACGGTATTCTCCAGGCGCTCGCGCAGCACCTGCTCGGCTTCGGCGAGGAACGAGCCGCGCCCCTGCAGGTGCTCGCGCACTTCGTCCAGGGCGCGACGGGTCAGGCCGATGGACATGCCGCACTGCAGCGCCAGGAATGCCGGACGCACCCGAGGCAGGAACTCGCGGGCGTTCTCGTGCAACAGCCAACTGCGGTCCAGCGCGACCTGGTGGAAGGCCAGCGCGGCGGTGCTGCTCGACTGCAGGCCCATCAGTTGCAGGTCGTCGGAACGCTCGAGGCCTTGGCTGTCGGACGGAATCGCCAGCACGAAGGGCGCCTGGCCCTCTTCGGCCTCGATCGCCGCCGCCACCACGAAGCCACTCTTGCGCAGGTTGGTCACCCAGTGCAGGCGGCCTTCGAGGGCCCAGCCTTCGCCCTCGGCACGCGCCTGCACCTGCAAGGCTTCGATACCTGAGAGGAATTTCATGGCGTTGGACAAGCCGGTGGCGCCGGCCAGTTCGCCGGTCAGCAGCTCAGGCAGCAACTTCTCGCGCAAGGCCTGGTTGGGGCTGTGCAGCAGGTATTCGATGAAGGCCCGCTGCCCCCAGCAGACGAAGGCCGAGGCCAGCGAGCGACTGGCGATGGCGGCGATGGCCTCCACCGCGTCGGTAACGTCACCGCCCGAGCCGCCAAGTGCCGGATCGACGCCAACCCGCAGCAACTGCGACTCGGCGATGTGGGCCAGCACCAGGTGCGGGTCGCACTGGCCCTGGTCGATTGCCTCGGCATTGGCATCCAGCCATTGTCGAAATGCAGAATCAAGCATGTCCCTACTCCTTTTAAAACGCCGGAGTGCCGGCACCGGGCGTGGATTACGCCGAAGGCTGCCAGCGGTACTTGCTCAGCTCGTCGTTGAGCGGCGTCTGGGCGAACACATTAGCAAAGTTGCACAGGGTTGCGAGGCTCACGCCCAGAATCACTTCCAGGGCATTGCCTTCGGTAAAGCCGGCATCGCGGAAGGCCTGGTAGGTGGCATCGCTGACATTGCCGCGGGTGGCGATGACTTCACGGGCGAACTCGGCCAGGGTTTCGTAGCGTGCATCAGGCAGCTCGCCACGCGCACGCAGGGCATCGACCACCTCTTGCGGCAGCTTGGCCTTGTTCAGGGCCACTGCCGTGTGGCCGGCAACGCAGAAGTCGCAACCGTGCTTGGTGGCCGCAATCAGTTGCACCACTTCGCGCTCGGCCAGGGTCAGCTCGGACTTGCCGTTGAGGGCCGAAACCGTGACATAGGTTTCCAGGGCCGCGGGGGCGTTGGCCAGAATACCCAGCAGGTTGGGGATGAAGCCGGAGTTCTTCTGGGCGTTTTCGAGGAAGGGACGTGCAGCTTCCGGGGCGCTCTGCAGAGTGTGTAGAGTAATGCGCGAGGACATGGAGTAGTCTCCTTTGATGTGTGTCCGTACAGTCTGTTGGTTATAAGAAGTAGCATCCATATTCATCAGTCGCCTTTCCTTGCTCCTGAGTCTTTGCATTAGATGATTTCGTCCAGCCATCTTGTCGATTGGTTATTAGAGGGCCTGGAGCTCGACGCCAGCCTCTTTCATGTCGGCCGCTACTGCGGCGGCTGGCACGCCAGCACCCAGGGCATGGGCCGGGCCAGCTTCCACCTGGTGGTTCAGGGGCACTGCTGGCTGCACATCGACGGGCAACCGGAGCCGATCCGCCTGGACAGCGGTGATGCGGTGTTTTTGCTGCGCGACCTGGCCTACAGGCTCTCCAGCGACGCCGACCCCGTCGATGCCTGCGCCCAGCCGCGGCGCACCATGCAGGCGCTGGACCTCGACGCAGGGGATGGCGTGGGCCTGGTGTGCGGCTTCTTCCAGTTCCAGTCGGGGCTGTCGTCGCTGATCGTCGAAGGGCTGGCCGACTGGATCCTGCTGCGGGCCGACGATCCGGCCGGCAGCGCCGCGCGAGCGCTCTTCGAGCTGATCCTGGAAGAATGTCGCCGCCAGCCGACACCCTCGCAGACCTTGCTCGAACGCCTGACCCACCTGCTGTTCCTCTACGTGCTGCGTCAGCAAGTCAATGGCGGCCAGTCGCTCGGCGGGCTGATCGCCCTCGCCCGCCAGCCGGCCTTTGCCGGCCTGCTCGAACGCCTGATCGAAGACCCGGGCCAGGCCTGGTCGCTGGAGAGCATGGCGGCCTACACCGGGCTGTCGCGCTCGGCGTTCTTCAAGCGTTTCAACGAACTGGCCGGGCAATCGCCGGGCCAGGTGCTGCTGGCCCTGCGCATGCGGCATGCCTGCCAGTTGCTGCGCGCAGGCAATACCGTGGAACAGGTCGGCGCCCAGGCGGGCTACCAATCGGTGGCGGCCTTCACCCGGGCATTCGCCAAGGCAATCGGCATGCAACCGGGTGCCTACCGCAAGCAACACGAACCCAGGCGCTGATTCCGACGTACCGCTGACTTGCGAATACGACCTTGGTCGAATACGCAAGCAATGCCATTTACCTGAATTTATCTGCATATAACCGCCATATTCACGACAAATCCCGGAAAAAAGCTTGTAAACACCTGCGACAATCCGTCACCCAATAAAATGTACTAACTTGTTAATTAGCTTGCTAAGGGCTTAGACTTCGCGCATTCCACCTGCGAGATCCCTGGCATGAACGACACACCCCGCGCCTCTGGCGCCTCCACATTCCTTCTGGTCGGGCTGGGCGTCATCATCGCCCTGCTCGGCATGCTCCTGGCCGCGGGCGGCGTCAAGCTGGCCGGCCTGGGCGGCTCCTGGTACTTCCTGATCGGCGGCCTGGTGATGGCCATTGCCGGCCTGCTCATCGCCCGTCGCAAGCCGGCCGGCGCCTGGCTCTACGCCGTGTTTCTGCTCGGCACCTTCATCTGGGCACTGGCCGATGCGGGCCTGGTATTCTGGCCGCTGTTCTCGCGGCTGTTCATGTTCGGCGTCATCGGCCTGGTGGTCGCGCTGGTCTATCCACTGTTGGTGCGTGCCAATGGCGGCAGTGCCGGTCGTCGCGCCTATGCCCTGGCTGCAGCACTGGCAGTGGTGCTGGCCATTGCCGCAGGCAACATGTTCGTCGCTCACCCCAGCGTCGCACCGACCGGCAATGGTCCGGGCCTGACCGCCGTGGAGCCGGGCAAGGCGCAGAAGGACTGGGCGCACTACGGCAACACCGAAGGCGGCAGCCGTTTCGCCGCGCTGGATCAGATCAACCGCGCCAACGTCGACAAGCTCAAGGTGGCCTGGACCTACCACACCGGTGATGTCGCGATCAGCGACGGCAACGGCGCCGAAGACCAGCTCACCCCGCTGCAGGTCGGCGACAAGGTGTTCATCTGCACCCCGCACAACAACCTGATCGCCCTGGATGCCGACACCGGCAAGGAACTCTGGAAAAACGCCATCAACGCGCAGTCCAAGGTCTGGCAGCGCTGCCGTGGCCTGGCCTACTTCGATGCCACCGCGCCGATCGTCCAGCCAACCCAACCGCACAGTTCGCCGATCACCGTTGCCACGCTGCCGGCGGATGCCAACTGCCAGCGTCGCCTGCTGACCAACACCATCGACGGTCGCCTGATCGCGGTGGATGCCGACACCGGCGCCTTCTGCGAAGGCTTCGGCAACAACGGCCAGGTCGACCTCAAGGCCGGCCTTGGCGATGTCCCGGATTCCTACTACCAGCTCTCCTCCGCGCCGCTGATGGCGGGTACCACCGTGGTGGTCGGTGGGCGGGTCGCCGACAACGTCCAGACCGACATGCCCGGCGGTGTACTGCGCGGCTTCGACGTGATCACCGGGCAGATGCGCTGGGCCTTCGACCCAGGCAATCCGCAGGACCGCAACGCCCCTGCCGACGGCAGCACCTACGTGCGCAGCACCCCCAACAGCTGGGCACCGATGTCGTACGATCCGGCGATGAACACGGTATTCCTGCCGATGGGTTCCTCCTCCACCGACATCTATGGCGTGGAGCGCAGCAAGCTCGACCACACCTATGGCGCCTCAGTGCTGGCGCTGGATGCCACCACCGGCAACCAGAAGTGGGTCTACCAGACCGTGCACAACGACCTCTGGGACTTCGACCTGCCGATGCAACCCAGCCTGATCGACTTCACCAAGGACGACGGCAGTACCGTGCCGGCCGTCGTGATCGGCACCAAGGCCGGGCAGATCTACGTGCTCGACCGCGCCACCGGCACACCGCTGACCCAGGTCGATGAAGTCCCGGTCAAGCCGAGCAACATCCCTAACGAGCCCTATTCCCCGACCCAACCCAAGTCTGTCGGCATGCCGCAGATCGGCGCGCAGACCCTGACCGAGTCGGACATGTGGGGCGCCACCCCGTACGATCAACTGCTGTGCCGCATCGACTTCAAGAAGATGCGCTACGACGGTCTGTACACCGCACCGGGCACCGACCTGTCGCTGAGCTTCCCAGGCTCGCTGGGCGGCATGAACTGGGGCAGCCTTTCGACTGATCCGGTGCACGGCTTCATTTTCGTCAATGACATGCGCCTGGGCCTGTGGATCCAGATGATCCCTTCGCAGAACAGTGGCCAGGCAGCCTCCGGTGGCGAGGCACTGAACACTGGCATGGGCGCCGTGCCCCTCAAGGGCACACCTTACGCGGTGAACAAGAACCGCTTCCTGTCGGTGGCCGGCATCCCCTGCCAGGCGCCGCCGTTCGGCACCCTCACCGCGATCGACATGAAGACCCGACAGATCGCCTGGCAGGTGCCGGTCGGCACCGTCGAGGACACAGGCCCCTTGGGTATCCGCATGCACCTGCCGATCAAGATCGGCCTGCCGACGCTGGGCGGCACCCTGTCCACCCAAGGCGGCCTGGTGTTCATCGCCGGCACCCAGGATTTCTACCTGCGTGCCTACGACAGCAGCAACGGCAACGAGATCTGGAAGGCGCGCCTGCCGGTCGGCAGCCAGGGCGGGCCGATGACCTACGTATCGCCCAAGACCGGCAAGCAGTACGTGGTGATCACTGCCGGGGGTGCGCGGCAGTCGACTGACCGTGGCGACTATGTGATTTCGTACGCCCTGCCGTAGACCGCGTTGCCCCCTTCGCGTGCAAGTCGCTGCGGCCTGCACGCGAAGGGGCCCTCAAAGACCATCCGAGACCCTGCAATGTCACCCGCTTTTCGCTTGACCCCTCTTGTCTTCGCCCTGACCAGCACCGCTTCGCTCGCCGCCGACAACACCCTGACCGGTGACTGGGGCGGCCTGCGCCAGCAACTGGAAGAAGACGGCATCCACATCACCGGCGACTACAGCGGCGAAACCGCCTACAACGCCCACGGCGGCCTGCACCGCTCGGCGCGCTACTCGCAGAACCTCAAGTTCGGCGTGCAGTTCGACCTGTCGAAACTGTATGGCCTGGACAACGGCGGCAAGGTCCAGTTGACGGTCAACGACCGCCGTGGCAACAGCGCCTCCGAAGACCTGGTCGGCAACCGTCTGCCGATCCAGGAGAACTACGGCGGTCTCTATACCCGCCTCACCGAACTGAGCTACGAGCGCAGCCTGTTCACCCCGGCCTTGAATCTCAAGCTCGGCTACATGGCCATGGGCAACGACCTCGGCGGCCTGGACAGCGGCATCCTGTGCAATTTCATGAATGCCGGTTTCTGCGGCCATCCGCTGAACATGTCCGGTGGCAGCGGCTGGACCAACTACCCCAACGCGCACCTCGGCGCCCGGGTCAAATACGATCTCTCGCCCTCCTGGCAACTGCGCGTGGCGGCCTTCAACGTCGATCCGCAAAGCAACGGCAACTCCAGCCGCGCCTGGCACCTGGGGCCCAAGCACAGCACAGGCACCGTGGTGCCAGTCGAGCTGGTGTACAAGCACCTGGGCGAACTGCCGGGAGAGTACAAGCTGGGCTATTACTACGACAGCTCCAACGTCAAACGTATCGGCAGCGACCAGGACGTGGCCGGACGCAGCGGCCACTACCTGCTGGTCGACCAGGCGCTGTGGAACGACCCAGCCTCCGCGGGTCGTAGCCTGCATGCGTTCGGCCAATATTCGGCGTCGAGCAAGGCCGCCTCGCCCTTCACCCGCTGGTATGGCGCAGGCGTGGTGTTGTACAAGCCCTTCGAAGGACGCCCGCGCGACACCCTGGCTTTAGGCTATGGACGGGCGGTGCCGAACCCGCGCAGCCGTCAATTGCTGGAAGCGACCGCGTTCGATGCCGGGCGCGACTTCCCCAACCTGGACAGCGCCGAGCAGTTGATCGAACTCAGCTATGGCTACCAGGCCACCGCATGGCTGAACCTGCGTCCGGATGTGCAGTACATCATCGAACCTGGCGCCTTCTCCGGGGAAGCCATCGACAACGCGCTGGTCGTAGGGCTGCAGGTCAAGGCGACGTTCTGACAGGCTAGACTCGCTCCTGGCCGGTGCCTGCCTGGTCGGGTTTGGCATCAAGCTGGCGGCGATGCGCTGAGACTCAGGCGCCGCCGAGCAGGTCATGGGCATCGAGCAGCCGGAAGGCCACTTCCGGATTGCGCTCCAGGCCCTTGCGAATGGCAGCCGGGATCGACTGGCGGGTCTTGCGGCACAGGCCTGGCTGGTCGTCCAGCTCGATGACGAAGCCGCGCATGGTACGTACCTCGTTGTAGCCTGGTGCGATATGCACGCCAATGCCCAATTGCTCAAAGAGGCGTGACTGCAGGTGCTGCAGGTCTTCCAAGCTCTTGAGGTTTTCCAGACGTTCGAGCAGGCGTTTTTCCTCCTGGCGGGTCAGCAGGAGGATACGTTGGGCCTGGGGTGGGTGCGCGTGCAACTGCTCGCGCCCGCAATCACAGGCGCCGGGAGGGCAAGGTTGGCGCAAGGCAGGTGTGCTGGACATGGGCCAAGCATAGCGCTTTCAAATGAATGTTCGCCTCCCCTGGCCATCGGCGCTAGAGACTGACCCCCAGGACCTTGCGCACCTGCTCGCTACGGGTATCATCCGCCGCGCTGACCAGGGCGAAATTGTAGTCGCCATGGGACCAGTAGCGCGCCTCGAGCTGCCCATCGACCCGCTGCCCGCTGGGCATCTGCTCGTAACGCCCGCCTGGCGAGCGCATGAACAGGCTGATGCGCTCGCCTTTTGCGTCCTGGAACACCAGCAATGCCGCCGGGCCGTCCTCGTTGGCCAGCAGACGTGCGCCCACCGGCTGGAAGCCGTATCCGCTGAGGTCCGGCACCTGGCCGACCCGGTTGAAATGCCGCCCCAGCCACGACTGCAACTGTGCCGGGTCATCGGCCTGGACATCGAGGGCCTTGGCATCGGCGAACAGCTTGTGTGCCTGCACCGCGTCGGCCATCGGCATATCGCCCGCCAGCATCGTCGATTCACGTGCCTGCCAGCCCCCAAGCCCGCCAACCCCCAACGCCAGCAACAGGACTGCAGCCGACGCGAAGCGCTGCTGGCGGCGTTGACGCACACGCCGCCGCAGATGGGCCAGTTCCAGTTGCGGATTGTGTGGCATGTCGTTGAAACCGGCGAGCGCCGCACGCAGGCGCCGGGCATCGCTGCGCCAGGCCTCGATCCGTGCGGCCTGCTCCGGATTGGCCGCCAGCCAGGCCTCGACCTCGGCCCGGCGCACCGGCTCCAGGCGCTCGTCGACGTAGGCATGCAGCTCTTGCTCGGTTGGAATCAGGCGAGTCATTTCAGTCTCCGCAAGGCCGGGGACGATGGCTTGCCCTCGGTCAGTTCACGCAACGCGGCACGGGCGCGCGACAAGCGCGACATGACTGTGCCGATCGGAATATCCAGGGCCTGAGCGACCTCCTTGTAGCTCAAGCCCTCGACGCTGACCAGCAGCAACAGCGCGCGCTGCTCGCTGGGCAGGCGGGCGAAGGCCTGCAGGTCGGCCTGGGCCAGCACGATACTCTCGGTCTCGTAGCCCAGCGGCTCCTCGGCCTGCCCGCCGCGACCGAACCAGTTCAACCAGCGCGAGTGCAGGCGATCGCGGCGCTTGCCGTCGAGAAACAGCCGGTAGAGGATGGTGAACAACCAGGCACGCCGGTTCTGCTCCTCTCGCTGCTGGGCGCTGCGGGTGAGCGCACGCTCCACGGTGGCCTGGACCAGGTCGTCGGCACTGCCGCTTTCGCGGGTCAGCCACAAGGCGAAGCGCCGCAGGCTCTGCAGCAGTTCGCGCCATTGTTGTTCATCCAGGTCATGCATGGTCAGGTTCCGGCCCCATGGGCTGTCAGTGTAATGGGCAGACGGGGCGCGAAGAAATCTATTCCCGCCTGGGGAATAAATTTTTCGCTGCCACGTCATACCGACTCATTCACTGACCCGGAACGTCATCATGAACACACCCCTGCAAGGCCCTGCCAAGGCCCTGCGCCTGGCCGCCATAGGCGCCACGGTCGTGGCGCTGGGTGCAGGCTTCGCCTATGCCGCCGGCTGGATCGGCACCCCTGCCCTGACGCCGCAGCGCATCATCGACACCTTCGAAGCCCAGGTCGGCCACCATCCCGGCTATCGCAAGAACCACGCCAAGGGCCTGTGCGTCAGCGGCTACTTCGAAAGCAGCGGCCAGGCGCAGGCGCTGTCGAGTGCGCGGGTATTCAGCCAGGCACGGGTGCCGGTGATCGGCCGCTTCGCCATCGGCGGTGCCAACCCCTACAGCCCCGACGCCGGCGTACCGACCCGCAGCCTGGCGATCCAGCTGAGCACCGACGACGGCCAGGTCTGGCGTACCGGCATGAACAATCCGCCAGTGTTGGCGGTGAGCACTGCGCAAGGCTTCTACGATCTGGTCCTGGCCAGCGGCCCGAGCCCGAGCACCGGCAAGCCGGACCCGGCCAAGCTGCAGGCCTTCTTCGCCGCCCACCCGGAAAGCGCAGCCTTCCGCCAGTGGGCCGCCAGCGCCAAGCCCAGCGACAGCTTCGCCAACACGGACTACAACAGCATCAACGCCTTTCGCCTGATCGATGCCAGCGGCAAGGCGCAAGCCGTGCGCTGGCGCATGGTCGCGCAAACACCCTTTGCCGCCCTGCCCGCCCAGGTCGAGGACAACCTGTACCTGCAACACGATCTGCAACAACGCCTGAGCCAGGCGCCGCTGCGCTGGACACTGCGCCTGACCCTCGCCGAACCCGGTGACGCCATCGACGACCCGGCCAGCCAATGGCCCGACTCGCGCCGCAGCATCGATGCCGGCACCCTGGTGATCGACCACGTCGATGCACCTGAACAAGGCGCCTGCCGCGACCTCAACTTCGACCCGCTGATTCTGCCCAACGGCATCGAAGCCTCCGCCGACCCGATCCTCGCCGCGCGTTCGGCCGCCTATTCGGAATCGTTCAATCGCCGCAGCCGCGAAAGTCTCGGCGCAGGAGCCCGCCCATGAAACCGTCCGCCTTCCACCCGCTGGCCCGCCTGGTGCACTGGCTCATGGCGATCCTGATCCTGGCAATGCTGTTCATTGGCGTGAGCATGGTCGGCGACCTGTCGCCACGTCACCCCTGGTTGGTGGAACTGCACAAGGCCACGGGCCTGGCGCTGCTGGCACTGGTGGTACTGCGCATCATCCTGCGCCTGACGCTGCCGCATCCGCCACTGCCCGCCGACCTGCCACCGCTGCAGCGCTTCGCAGCCGGCGCCTCGCACCTGGCACTGTACGGGTTGATGCTGGCCATGCCGTTGCTCGGCTGGGCGATGCTCTCGGCAGGCGGCTATCCACGGCCCTTGCAACTGCCGGCGATCATGCCTCACGACCTGCAGTTGTATGCCGTGCTGCGCCAGGCGCACGGCTGGGCGGGCTACCTGCTGTTCGTCACCATCCTGGCCCACCTCGGCGCAGCGCTGTTCCATGCACTGGTGCGCCGTGACGGCGTATTGCGTAGCATGTGGCCAGGGCCCTTGCGCCGCAGCGATTGAAAAACGCCTGCAGGCGGAACGGGGCCGATACCTTTCCGCCTGCCATGGATGTTTCAATGACCACCGCGAAGGACGCTGCTTCTCCCACCCCGCTTCACGCCCCCGCCCTCGATCTACGCCCGCTGTTGCTGGTGAACATGGCCTGCACCATGTCGATGATGGCGTTCGTCGCCTTGATCGGCCCCATCGCCCGCCTGCTGGGCATGGCCACCTGGCAGGCCGGGGCTGCCGTGACCGTGGCGGGCGTGGTCTGGGTCATTCTTGCGCGCCCCTGGGGCCGCGCAGCCGACCGTCTGGGCCGGCGACGCATCCTGCTGATGGGCAGTGCCGGATTCACCGTCGCTTACTGGCTGCTGTGCCTGTTCATCGATGGCGCCCTGCGCTGGCTGCCGGGCGCAACCCTGGCTTTCCTCGGCTTGATGCTGACCCGCGGCCTGATCGGCGCCTTCTATGCCGCGCTGCCGGTGGGCGGCAATGCGCTGATCGCCGATCATGTCGAGCCCGAACGCCGCGCCCGCGCCATGGCCCTGCTGGGCGCGGCCAATGCCGTGGGGCTCGTGCTCGGTCCGGCCCTGGCCGCATTGCTGGCGCGCCATAGCCTGAGCGCACCGTTCTTCATCATGTCGCTGCTGCCGGCCACGGCATTTCTCGTACTGCTGTTCAAGCTCAAGCCGCAGCCGTTGCCCCACAACTATGCGCCGAGCCCCGTACGCCTGGGCGATCCGCGCCTGCGTCGACCGCTGATCGTGGCCTTCAGCGCCATGCTCAGCGTGACCGTGTCGCAGATCACCGTGGGCTTTTTCGCCCTCGACCGTCTGCAACTGAACAGTGCCGATGCCGCCCAGGCCGCAGGCATCGCCCTCACCGCAGTGGGTGTGGCGCTGATTGGCTCGCAGATTCTGCTGCGTCAGTTGGAGTGGCCGCCGCTGAAGATGATCCGCGTGGGCGCCAGCATCAGCGCACTGGGCTTTGCCGCCGGGGCCCTGGCCACCAGTGCTCCGGCATTATGGGCGTGCTTCTTCGTCGCCGCCGCCGGCATGGGCTTCGTATTCCCGGCCTTCTCGGCGCTGGCCGCCAATGCCATGCAAGCCAGCGAGCAAGGCGCCACCGCGGGCTCGATCAGCGCGGCACAGGGCATGGGCGCGGTAGTCGGCCCCCTCGCCGGAACCCTGGTCTACGCCCTCGATCCGCGCTTGCCGTTCCTGGCCGTGGCCGTGCTGTTGCTCCTGGTCGGGCTGTGGCCTGCGCCCGCCGCCCAGCGCACCTGACAAGCACAGCGCGTTGCCGGTCAGAGTGTGTTTTAATGCGCTGCCCATTATTTTTGACACCTATGATCACTCACTACTCAAGGCGGCTATGGACACTGGGACACGACTCAAACTGGTGCGTGAACGCAACAACCTCTCCCAGCGGGAACTGGCCCGCCGCAGCGGCCTGACCAACTCGACGATCTCGCAGATCGAGCAGAACCGCGTCAGTCCTTCGGTCAGTTCCCTGAAAAAACTCCTCGAAGGCATCCCCATGAGCCTCGCCGAGTTCTTCAGCTTCGATGAACCTGCACGCGAAGAGCGCTACGTGTTCCGCGGCAGCGAGCAACCTGACCTGGGGCGCAACGGCCTGCGCATGTTGCTGGTCGGTGCCAGTGTCGAAGGCCGCCAGATGCGCATGCTGCGTGAGCTCTACGCGCCGGGCGCCGACTCGGGCGAGCCGATCGTGCATGCCGAAGGCGAGGAATGCGGGCTGGTCACCCGGGGTACGGTCGAGTTGTGGGTCGATGGCCAGGTCAGCGTGCTCAACTCTGGCGACGGCTACTACATCCCCACCACGCTGCCGCACAGCTTCAAGAACATCGGCCCGGACGAAGCAGAAATCATCAGCGCCAACACCCCGGCGAACTTCTGATCGTTCATGCCCGCTCCCAACAGCCGCGAGATCTACCAGTGCCTGCGTGACGCCGCCCTCGGCGTCCAGGCGTTGGAAGTGCACGAGCGCCTGAGCGATGGTCGGGTCAGGGTACAGATCGGCCACTGGCAACTGATCCTGACCCTCGACGACGAAGGCCTCGCCCATTGCAGCGAATGCCGCGCTCCCGATGGCCGCGAGGCCGAGCGCGGCCACTGGCAGCGCTATGGCACCGACCCGGTCGAGCTGCTCAGCGTCTGGGAGCGCGAGCAGTTGGAACGGCTGTTAGGTTAATGCTTCTTCGATGAAGTCCAAGCGGTCCTGACCGAAGAACATCTCCCTACCGACAAAACAGATCGGCGCGCCGAACACGCCCCGCTCGACCGCCTCCTGGGTCACCTGCTTGAGCCGTTCCTTGACCTCGACGTCGGCCGCCAGGGCACGAAACGCCTCGGGGTCCATGCCTGCTTCACGCAGCGTCGCATCGAGCACCTCGGGGTCCGCCAGATTGCGCTGCTGCACCCAAAGCCCATCGAACAACACCTTGAGCAAAGGCTCGAGGCGCTCGGGCGAGCGCATCTGCGTGCCGAGTACGCCTCGCATCAGGTTCAGGGTATTGACCGGAAACCCCGTCGGCAGGCTGAACGGCACGCCATAACGGGCAGCGAAGCGTTTCAGGTCGCCGATCATGTAGCGCCCCTTGGCCGGTATCGTCGCCGGCGAGGCATTGCCGGTGGCCTGGAACACGCCGCCCAGCAGCATTGGCCGCAGCGCCAGGGTGGCGCTTCGGCGGGCGCACAGGGCGGGCAATTGGGTCCAGGCCAGGTAGCTGGCCGGACTACCCAGGTCAAAGTAGAACTCGACGCATTTGCTCATGCAGCACTCCTTGTGGCGGAAGGTGGTTGGGCACAGCGGATCACCAGCGTTCGATCCAGGGGCGCAAGTCCAGTTCGAAGGTCCAGGCGTCCCGGGGTTGGGTGTGCAGGTACCAGTAGCTGTCGGCGATATGCGCAGGGTCGAGGATGCCACCCTGGTCCTTCAGGGCGTAGCGCTCGGGGAAGGTGTCGCGAATGAACGCCGTGTCGATGGCGCCGTCGACCACCACGTGCGCCACGTGGATGTTTCGTGGCCCCAGCTCGCGCGCCATGCTCTGGGCCAGTGCGCGCAAGGCATGCTTGGCGCCAGCGAAGGCAGCGAAACCGGCGGCGCCGCGAGTGCCGGCAGTGGCGCCGGTGAAGATCAGGGTGCCGCGCTCGCGGGTGACCATGCGCCGCGCCACCGCCTGGGCAGTAAGAAAACCGGCGAAACAGGCCATTTCCCAGATCTTGAAGTATTTGCGCGGCGTTTCGTCGAGGATGCTGCAGGGCACGTTCGCACCGATGTTGAACACGAAGGCCTCGATCGGGGCGATATCACGCTCGATGGTTTCGACCAGCTCGGCCACCGCCTCTTCCTTGCGTGCATCGGAGCCAAAACCGTAGGCCTGGCCGCCGGCCGCACGGATCTCGTCCACCAGCGGTTGCAGCTTGTCAGCGTCGCGACGGGTCACACAGGCGATATAACCTTCGCGGGCAAAACGCTTGGCGATCTCGCCGCCGGTGGCATCGCCCGCCCCTATCACCAGGACCGCTTTTCGTTGTTCTGTCATCGGCACCCCATTAGTGAACGATCATTTAGTAAACGAACGCTATGCTATGATCGCTGCACCGTCAAGCCAGCATACCGAGGTTCGCGGATGCGCTATTCCACCGATCACAAGCAACAGACCCGCGAGAAACTGCTGGCCAGCAGTGGCGTCCTGGCCAAGCGCGGTGGTTTCGCCAGTACCGGGGTCGCTGAGTTGATGAAGGCTATCGGCCTCACCGGTGGCGCCTTCTACAATCACTTCCCGTCCAAGGATGACCTGTTCAGCGAGGTGGTACGCCGAGAGCTGTGCAACAGCCCGCTCGCCCGCCTGGCCAGCCAGGGCGCCGACCGCGAGCGCCTGCGTCGTTGCCTGAAGCAGTACTTGAGCCTGGCCCACCTGCACAATCCCGAGGGTGGCTGCCCGCTGCCGCCACTGGGGGTCGAGATTGCCCGGGCCGAGCGACCGGTGCGTGAACAGGCCGAGCACTGGTTGCTCGAACTGCAGGCAGCCTGGAGTGAAACGCTTGGGGATGAGCGCAGGGCCTGGGCGCTGATCAGTCAGTGCGTCGGTGCCCTGGTGGTCGGGCGCATGCTGGCCAGCGAAGGGGTGCAGCAGCAAGTGCTGGACGCCAGCCGCGACGTGGTCGAGCGGGCGTTGGAAGAAAATTGAGAGCCGGGGCAGACCGTAATGGCCTGCCCCGCTTTTTTCAGAGGAAGGTAAACACCGTCTCGGCCGGCAGCCGCGACTTGTTCAGGCCGGCATTGAAGTCATCTTCGCTGCGATACCCAAGGCTCAGCAGCACGACGCTGGTAAAGCCACGCTCGCGCAGGCCCAGCTCAGCGTCCAGCGCCTTGCTGTCGAAGCCCTCGATCGGGGTCGCATCGAGCCCGAGGGCGGCAGCGCCGAGCAATGCGGTACCCAGGGCCAGGTAGGTCTGCTTTTCCATCCAGTGCTGCGTGTCCTTGAAGTCGTAGCGATGCAGGTTCACAAAGCTGCGGCGGGTCAGGTCCTGGCCGGCACGGGCCTGGTCATCGCGAAAACGGCCATCGGCGGCTTCCTGGTCCAGCACGGCGTTCAGGTGCGCCTCGGTCATTTCGGTGCGGGTCGCGAACACGATCACGTGCGAGGCATTGAGAATCTTGGGTGTGTTGTAGGCGAAGGCTTCGGTGCCCTTGGTCAGGCGTGCCTTGCCTTCGGCACTGCCGGCGACGATGAAGTGCCAAGGCTGCGAATTGACCGACGACGGGCTATGACGCAATTGCTCGAGCAGTGCATCGATGGTGGCTTGCTCAATCTTGCGGCTGGCATCGTAGGCCTTGGTGGTATAGCGGCGCTTGGCCAGGGTGACGGTATCCATCGGAACTGCTCCTGTCAGGGAAGGTGATGGCGCGTATCTTATCTTTCCTACAGGAAAGAAAAAGCAGCACAATGCAGCAACACTTTCATTCCAGGAGTGAAAATGCTGCGCCTTGACGATTTAAACCTGTTCATTCGCTCCAGCGCCTTGGGCAGCTTTACCGCCGCCGCCCTGGAAGCCGGCCTGCTACCGGGCCAGGTGGCAGCAGCGATCAAGCGCCTGGAGCGTGAGCTGGACGTGCGTCTGTTTGCCCGCACCACCCGTAGCCTGCGCCTGACCGCCGAGGGTGAGCTGTATTTGCCCACCGCCCACAGCGTGCTGGAGACCCTGCGTCAAGGGCGCGAAAGCCTGCATGGCGACCACAGTGAACTGCGCGGTGTACTACAGGTGTCGGCGCCTTCGGATGTCGGACGCAACCTGGTGCTGCCCTGGCTCACCGAGTTTCGCCGAGAACACTCGGGCTTGAGCCTACGCTTCTTCCTGTCCGACGAACTCGCCGACCTGTACCGCGACCCGGTGGACGTCGGCATCCGCTATGGCATCGACGACACCGCCAATTACATCTCGCTGCCACTGGCGCCGTGGAACCGCAGGGTGCTGGTCGCCGCCCCCGCCTACCTCGCCCGCCGCGGCCGCCCGCACACCCCGCAAGACCTGCAACAGCACGACTGCCTGCTGTACCTGCAGCAGTCGCGGGTGTTCGACCGCTGGCAACTGGGCGAGCAGACGGTGCAGGTCAGCGGGCCGCTGTTCTGCGACGACGCCGACGTGGTACGGCGCTGGGCACTGGCTGGCGAAGGCATCGCCTTCAAGTCATGGCTGGACGTGCGTGCCAATGTTGCCGCCGGCGAGCTCGAGGTACTGATGCCGGACTTCCCCGGCGACCTGCGCCCTCTGACCCTGGTGTGCCCGCACCGCAAGCAGCTGTCGCCGGCGGTGGCGCGCTTGCACCAGTGGTTGCAGGGCAAGTTTGCACAGTTGCAGCCCAACCCTGGTTAGTGCGCTTTGCAGGACTCGGCCTGTTCCTTGGCATCCTTGCCAAGCGTCAGTACGCCGCCATAGATGGCGCACAACCAGCCACCCCGGTCATGCACCTGCTGTCGAGCGGTGTCCACGACCGCGAACATCTTGCCCACGGTCACGGTGGGAATGACATAGGCGGGAATCAGCAACGCCAGCGTCAACGCCCAACGCACCGCCCATTTGTCGTTGGCGCTATGCTCGCGCATGACGAAATAACACTGGGCATCGTCAATGACGCGGCCCTGGGCGAGCACTTCCAGAACATGCTCGTCCTGGCTCGCGAAGGGCGTCGCACCAGCAGCCCCGCTCGCCGGTTTCCCGGCGCGCAAGCCCTCCAATGCCTTGCCAGCCTCGCCACGTAGCACCCTGGCACTGCCTTCACGCCTGATCAGGTCTTCAAAGGTCGGATACCGATACGCGCCGGGCGCGCACAGGTGATAAAGAATGGAAAACACCAGCAGGCTCAAACCGCTCAACCAATACATGAACAAGCTGAAGGGCATTTGCTGGATATATCCCGCCAGCTTGAACACTTCGACCGCCAGCGGTACGACGCTCAGGGCCACCGTCACCAGAAGCATGAGTTTGCTGGAGGCAATCAGCGAGAAGAATTTCCAGTCATGGGCAAAACCCACCGTAGACGCTCGCAAGGATATGCCAACGCACACCAGGGTGCATAAGCCGACGAACGCCAGGTAGGCGCCCAACAGCCAGTCGCCCGTGGCGCCCATGTTCTGGACCAGGGGAACCAGTATCAAGATCGCTGCCACTTGGGCAACCATCGCAGTGACGATTATGACCAGTAGCGCCCGCAACCATTTTTTAGATATGTCTTTCATCAGAGCAACAGCTTCCTGCAAAAACACCCAGTATACCGGCTCAGTGCCACTATCCAGCCCATCCCGTGCACATTCGTTCTAAAATCCGCAGCGCTTTTGAGCTAAGGTGAAGACTCCCTTTCGCAGGCCCCGCCCATGTCCAACTGGATCGACCTCAAGCAGGACGCCGACACCGGCATCGAGTCGGTCCGCGCCCATTTCGTCGGCCACGCCTACGACCCGCACTGGCACGACAGCTTTCTGGTCGGGGTCACCGAACAGGGTGTGCAGCAGTTCAATTGCCGCCGGGTTCGGCACTAGAGCACACCGGGCCAGGTGTTCCTGCTGGAGCCAGGCGACCTTCACGATGGCGACGCCCCCACCCACGAAGGTTTCACCTATTCCACGCTGTACCTGGACTCGAAGTGGCTGGAAAATGAGCTGCATGCACTGTTCGAACAGGCCCCGACCGGCAGCCTGCCGGCCTTCGCCGACACCCTGTGTGCCGACCCGCAACTGGCGGGCACCACCTTGCGCGCCTTCCAGGCCATGCACGGCGGCGAAATGCGAATCGTGCGCCAGACCGCCATGGACGACCTGCTCGCCTGCCTGACCCGGCACCTGCACTGGCGCAAGCGCCTTGACCCCGATCCACGCCTGCCACTGTGCGCCCAGCGCGCGCGCGACTACCTGCACGCCCACATCGACCAGGACATCAGCTTGAACGAAGTGGCACAGGCCTGCGGCGTCGATCGCTTTCGCCTGACCCGCGCCTTCAAGGCCGCGTTCGGCCTGGCGCCGCACGCCTACCTGATTCAGTTGCGCCTGGCCCGCGCCCGGCGCCTGCTGGCTCGCGGCGACACACCCAGCGCAGTGGCCATGGCCTTGGGCTTTGCCGACCAGAGCCACCTGGGCCGGTGGTTCCGTCGTGCCTACCGGCTGACACCGGCCGACTACCGCCGACGCTGCTCAAAGCTTCCAGACTGAACCGCCCCCAAGCCTGACCATGGTGCTCCGAACCACAGGAGCCTCACCATGTCGTCATCGCTGTTGCCCTTCATCCTTTTTGCCCTGGTCGCCAGCATAAGCCCCGGGCCGACCAACCTGCTGATTCTCGCCCACGGTGCACACAACGGCCTGCGTGCCAGCCTGGCGCCAATCTTCGCGGCTTGCGCAGCGGCGGCAGCGATCGTCTGGGTGGTAGGCCTGGAGCTGGGAGAGGTGCTGCTGCGCCACCCGCTGGCGCAGCAAGTGATGAGCGGGCTGGGCGTGCTGTGGTTGAGCCGCCTGGCCTGGCAGTTGTTCCGCGCCGCTGGTGAGCCCTTGCATGCCACGGCACGGCAGCGCTTCGGGGTTGTCAGCGCGGCATCGCTGCAACTGGTCAATCCCAAGGTCTGGCTGATGGCGGTGGCGGTGACCGGGGTGTTTGCCGCGCCAGGAGTGCCGGTGTGGCACTTGGCGCTGGTGTTTCTGATCGTCGCCCTGCCCTGCATGGGCGCCTGGGCGCTGCTTGGGATCGGCAGTGCCCGCTGGTTGCGCTCACCCCGGCACCTGCAGCGCTTCAACCAGTTGCTGGCACTGTTGCTGCTGGTGTCAGCGTGGTCGGCTTTGCTGGCGTGAAGCTCAAGGCGCCGGGGGTGTCGCCAGAGCATCGCGAAAGCGCTGGCTGCTGGCCAAGGCCAGGCCCAAGCCCAGCACCGCCACCACGCCGCCGACCAGGCCAATATTGGCCACGCCGATCTGGCTGCTGACGATACTGCCCAGCAACGCCCCACCGCCGATACCGATGTTGTAGATCCCCGAGAACAGCGCCATGGCCACATCGGTGGCGTCGGACGCCAACTTGAGCGTCTTCGATTGCAGCGACAGGCTGAAGCTCAGGATCGCCACGCCCCAGAACATGCTCAACACGGCGAAGGCGGCGAAGCTCCCCGACAGCGGCAACAGCAGCAACAGGCAAGCGGCCAGACAACCGATCGACCCAACCAGGAAACCATGCGGGAAGCGGTCGCTGTAGCGGCTGAACAGCACCGAACCGAGCACCCCCGCCCCGCCGAACAGCAACAGGATCAAGGTGGTGTGCTCGCCACTGATCTGCGCCACATGCAGGGCGAACGGTTCGATGTAGCTGTAGGCGGTGAACTGTGCGGTGATCACCAGCGTGACCAAAAGATAGGTGATGACCAGGGCGCGCCTGCGGAACAGAATCGGCAGGCTGCGCAACGAACCGGAGTTCTGGCTCGGCAGCAAGGGCAGCGACTTCATCAGGCACAGCATGGTCGCCAGCGCCACACCCGCGATGCTGAGGAAGGTGATGCGCCAACCCAGCGCCTCGCCCACCACCCGCCCGAGCGGGATGCCCAAAACCATCGCCAGGGTAGTTCCGGTGGCCAGCAACCCGAGCGCCTTGGCCTGCTTGCCGGCCGGCGCCACGCGCACCGCCAGCGACGCGGTGATCGCCCAGAACACCGCGTGCGACAAGGCGATGCCGATGCGGCTGACCAGCAACATGGCGAAACTCTGTGCCATCCACGACAGCAGATGGCTGACGACGAACACCAGGAACACGAACAACAGCAGGCGCCGCCGCTCGATGTTACGGGTCATCAGCATCATCGGCAGCGAAGCCAGCGCCACTACCCAGGCGTAGATGGTCAGCATGAGGCCCACCTGCGCGGTGGTCATGTCGAAGCTGCGACCGATGTCGCTGAGCAGTGCCACCGGCACGAACTCGGTGGTATTGAAGATGAAGGCCGCCAGTGCCAGCGCGATCACGCTCAGCCAGCTGCCGCCGCCTGCCGGTGCAGGAAGGGAATCAGGTAGGGGTCCATTCATCGAGGCCAATGCAATCTCCGCAGGCAAAGCGATAGGACGCGCCCCACGTGCCCAGGTTAAGGACGCGGATGCACGGTTTGTTATTGATAGGAGTACTCGGCATGGTACGCGTCAAGGCCGGGCCTCACAACCGCGCGCACACGGAGTACCATGACGCACTGTAGCAACCTGCGGAACAAGGAGTTCGATCCGCTCATGGACAAGCAACACCCTCAGCAGCAGTGGCAACAGGCGATCACCGCCTACGCCGAGGCCGTCAACCGCCATGTTGCGCAAGGTCGCGCACCAGGGCACGACCCAGCACAAGCGCCCTGCCCACCGGCCATCGACCACCTGCTCGAGGCCTGGCAGCTCGCCCTGCACGCGATCAACAGGCCTGGCATCGACGAGCACCAGCGCCAGTTGTTTCGCGAAGCCTGGCCGCCCGCCCATGATCCCTTGCTGCCACTGCTCCAGAGCCATGGCCAAGGTATCGCCAATGTGCTGCTGCTCGATGACGGCCGCTTGCTGGCACGCATCGGCATGCCCCAAGACAAGGGCCAGGTGGTGCAGATCGACCGCAACGGGGTGACCCCGATGATCAGCGTCGAGTATTTCGGTCGCTGCCCGCGACGACGCTACTTCGCCCTGGCCAATGCCGAGGGCGTACGCATCACCGACGGCTGGGGCGGCCCGCAGGTCGCCCGGCTGTCCTGGCCCCATGGCCTGGAAGGCCTGCCACCTGGCTACCCGTTCGATCCCTTCGACCTGCCACCCGCCCCAACCCAGCTTCTCCCCCTGCCGGATGGCCAACGGGTGCTGCTGGTCAGCCGCGAGGGCATCTTCCTGCTCACACCTCAAGGTGCCACCCGCCTGCTGCGCCGCGAAGCAGATATCCTGGCGCAACTGGCCGACGGCACCGACCCTGACGACATCGCGCTCACCCTGACCCTGGCCCATGCGGCACTGTCGCCGGATGGCCGAAGGATCGTGCTGGGCGAGCAACGCGGCAACCACCAGCTAGTCGACGAGCACCTGGAGCCGCTGGCCGAGATCGTCCCGGCGGGCGAGTATCCGCACTTTGCCCTGTTCAACCACCGCGGCGACCAGTTGCTGCTCAATGCCTGCCAGGGCGACGGCGGGGCCAGCCTTGGCGTAACGCTCGCCAATCTTGCAACCGACCCACAGATCTCGATGCTGCAGGAAGGCGTGCAGATTCATGCTGGCGTCGCACGCGAAGGTGAGTACATCGTCGGCGATGCCCAAGGCTATCTGCGCGGCTTCGGCGAAGACGGTGGTGCACACTGGCAGCATTACCTGGGGTCGGCCATCAGCGCCATGGACATCAGCGCCGATGGCAGCACCCTGGTCGCGGCCAGCCATGCCGGCTTCATCTCGCTGATCGCTCTGGACAGCAAACGACCTGCCTGGCAGATCGGCACCGGCGAACATGCCGAATTGCGCCGCTGGCTGTTCTGGAAAGGGTGGGAGAAGGCAATGGTCTGGTAGCCCCTGTACTGGCCACAATCGCGGGACGGTTCGCAGCTGCGACTCGTCCCGCGATGGGGATAACCGCCCGGATCAGGCCTGCAAGGTCGCCATGTCGATCACGAAGCGGTACTTCACATCACCCTTGATCATCCGCTCGAACGCCTCGTTGATATCGCGGATATCCAGCATCTCGATATCGCAGCTGATCCCATGTTCGGCGCAGAAATCCAGCACTTCCTGGGTTTCGGCGATGCCGCCGATCAAGGAGCCGGCCAGCACCCGACGCTTGAGTACCAGGTTGGCCGCATGCACGGGCGGATCGACCGGCTCGATCAGGCCGACCAGGATGTGCACACCGTCGAACTTCAGGGTTTCCAGGTAGGGATTCAGGTCGTGTTGCACCGGAATGGTGTCGAGCAGGAAGTCGAAACGACCTGCTGCCTCGCGCATCTGCGCCTCGTCGGTGGAGACGATGACATGATCGGCGCCCTGGCGGCGGGCTTCCTCGGCCTTGGCCGGGGAGCGGGTGAACAGTGTCACCTCGGCGCCCAGGGCCTTGGCGAACTTGATGCCCATGTGGCCCAGGCCGCCCATGCCCAGCACGCCGACCTTGTGCCCAGGCCCCACACCGTGGTGCTTGAGCGGTGAGTAAGTGGTGATGCCCGCGCAGAGGATCGGCGCGGCGCTCGGCAGGTCCATCCCTTGGGGGATACGCAGAACGAAGTGCTCGCTGACCACGATGCTGCTGGAGTAGCCACCCAGGGTATTGCTGCCGTCGATACGGTCGGGAGTGGCGTAGGTCTGGGTCGGCCCTTCCAGGCAATACTGCTCCAGGTCCTGTCGGCAAGCCTCGCAATGGCGGCAGGAATCGACCATGCAGCCGACACCGACCAGGTCACCGACCTGGTACTTGCCGGCCTTTTCACCTACAGCGGTGACACGACCGACGATCTCGTGGCCGGGCATCAGTGGGTAGACGGCAATGCCCCACTCATTGCGAGCCTGGTGAATATCGGAGTGGCATACGCCGCAGTAGAGGATCTCGATGGCGACGTCGTCCGGGCGCAGGCCGCGGCGTTGGAACGTCATGGGCGCCAGGGGCGCGGTGGAAGACTGGGCGGCATAACCGATGGCGGTGTACATGCTCTGGACCTCGCAATGTTGAAACGATTCAGGCCACGCATTCTGCGCATCGAAACGGGCCAGGCCCACAGCCGATCCTCCGGCATTCGTGCCTGATTCTCCGGAGTTGGTCGAAGCAATCTGGCGCTGGACTGTCAATCTGCGAAGATGCCAGTGTCTGATTCTCTGTCACTGGTTTGCCATGCAACTGACCCAACACGTCGACGCCAATGCCCCCCTCTGCTCGCTGATTCGCGCCCTCGCCCCGCGCCCCGGATTCGTCGACACCTACCTGCCCCAGGTCCAGGTGTTGTCGTGGGACCACTACGTGGCCAGCAGCCCGCAGATCTACGAGCCGAGCCTGATCATCATCGCCCAGGGCAGCAAGCTCGCACGCCTGGGGCCGCGCACGCTGGAGTACGGTGCCGGGCATTACCTGATCCAGGCGCTTTCAGTGCCCTTCATGTGCGAAACCTTCGCCACGCCCCAGGCACCCATGCTCGGCGTGGCCGTGAGCATCGACCGCAACGTGCTCAGCGAACTGGTGCAGAACATGGCCCTGCCACCAGACCCGGCAGTACAGGCGCAGACGCCGCAGTCGATGAGTTCGGCGGCGCTGGATAAACCGATGCGCGCCAGCGTCGAGCGGCTGCTCGAATGCCTGCAGGACCCACTGGATGCCAGAATGCTGGGGGCGACACGGGTGCGCGAGGTGCTGTACACCGCCCTGCGCGGCCCGCAGGCCGGCGTGTTGCGGGCACTGGTCGAACAGCAGGGGCACTTTGCCCGCATCGGCGTCGTGCTCGCCTACCTGCGCGACCATTACGCCGAGCCATTGAGTGTCGAAGCGCTGGCCAGCCGCGCCAACATGAGCGTTTCGACTTTCCACGAACACTTCAAGCGCTGCACCGAACTGGCGCCGATGCAGTACCTCAAGCGCCTGCGGCTGCTCAAGGCGCAGCAGATGCTGATCGGCGAGAGCCTGGGTGTGGCCCAGGTGGCGCACCGCGTAGGCTATCAGAGCACGTCGCAGTTCAGCCGCGAGTACAAGCGCGAATTCGCCCGCAGCCCAGGTGACGAACTGCCCTACCGCAGCCTGCCGGTATGACCCGGCTCTCAGGCCTGGCGACGGACCATCGCCACGATGCCGGCGCTCAGTTCCACCTTGGCCTGCCCTGGCTCGACCTCCCCGAGGCCGCTGCCTGTGACAATGCCTCGGCGGCGCCCAAGGGCCACTCTGCCAGCGGCCAGTAACGCCCCTTGCGCGATTCATAAAGACCGAACCGGCGGGCATCGAGAAGAAACTCCGGCGCCTGGCCAGCCTCGGGCGGCGGCCCCCGGAAGTCCCGCGACAAGGTCAGGTGCGCACGATAGTCACGGGCCTGCCCGGCGATGCCCAGCGGCAGTACCCGCTGCTCCAGGCCGTAGACCAGCTGGCGCAGGCTGGCGGGTGTCTCGCCAGGTTCGAGCACCAGTGCACCAGCACGTCGCCACACCTGCAGACGGTCGAGCAGCAGGCGTATCGGCGCCCCGGTCCCACGGGGCGTCATGCCGTCTACCGCAGCGCACAGCGCCGGCACCAGGGCGGCATCCACATCGCCCAGGAACAGCAACGTCACATGAAAATTCTCGGCCGGTACCGGCTTGCCGGCCCGCAACCCCAACTCACGGCGCCACTGGGCAACGGCCCGGCGCTGAGCCTCGGGCAAATCCAGGGCAAAGAAAAGGCGCTTGAAGGGCGCACCGCTTGGGCGTGCATCCTGAACCATCGGAAACTCCTTGATCAGCCAAAGAACCGGGTGACGTGTCGATTCACCAAGCCGCCGGGTTGAATCGTTTGCGCAGACTGCCGACCATTCCACCTTGGTCCAAAGCGATGTAACAACATTATGTACAAACTGGCGACTCGATTGTTTATGCTGGCGGGCTACAGCCATGGCGCATGGCCATTTTTATTCGACAAGTAACCGTCCATGAAAATCGCACTCGTACTTATCTTCGTCCTCTCGATCGCCTATGTTCACCTGCGCGGTCGCGTTCGCCACAAGCTGACTCGTCAGTTGGGCGACCACTCGAGCTTCCTCGCCCCGGTCAACAGTTTCCTGTACCTGTTCTCCAAGCACCCGGCCAAGCCCTACCTGCCCGTGGAATCGTTCCCCGAACTGCAGCCGCTCAAGGACCATTGGCAGGAAATCCGCGAAGAAGCCCAGCAGTTGCTGCACGCTGGCGAGATCAAGAAATCCGACAACTACGATGATGTCGGTTTCAATTCCTTCTTCAAGACCGGCTGGAAGCGCTTCTACCTGAAGTGGTACGGCGAAAGCCATCCCTCGGCGATGACCCTGTGCCCACGCACCACCGAACTGCTGCAAGGCATCGGCACGGTCAAGGCGGCGATGTTCGCCACCCTGCCGCCGGGAGCCAAGCTGGTTCGCCACCGTGACCCCTATGCCGGCTCGTACCGTTACCACCTGGGCCTGGACACGCCGAACGACGATGGCTGCTACATCGACGTGGACGGCGAGAAGTATTCCTGGCGCGACGGCGAGGCGGTGATCTTCGACGAGACCTACATCCACTACGCGGCCAATACCACCGAGCACAACCGTATCATCCTGTTCTGCGACGTCGAGCGCCCGTTGAAATACCGCTGGGCAAGCGCCTTCAACCGCTGGTTCAGCCGCAACGTCATGGCCGCAGCTGCCGCACCCAACGATGCCAACGACAAGACAGGCGGCATCAACCGTCTGTTCACGCGCATCTACAAGATCCGCGAACGTGGCAAGGCCATGAAGAAACGCAACCGCACCCGCTACTACCTCGAGAAGTGGGCCGTGGTGGCAGCACTGGTGCTGCTGTTCATCTACATCTGACACTTCCTGCGGCCTCCTCGCCCCTCGGCGAAGAGGCCCGCCCTTCCCCCCATCTTCGACTAGCCTGAAAGCTCCTGTTGCCAACCTGACAAGGTGAAGACGATGAGCATGATGGACTGGGACGCCTACCGTAAGCAGTTGATGGCCGGCATCGGCGATCTCAAGCAGCTTTCCCCCGACACCGTGGCCGGCTACGCCACCGCCAGCGCTGCCGGCGCCAAGACCAACCACCTCGACGCCAAGACCCGCGAGCTGATTTCCCTGGCCGTGGCAGTGACCACCCGCTGCGACGGCTGCATCGCCGTGCACTCGCAGCAGGCGGTCAAACACGGTGCCACCCGCGAGGAAATCGCAGAAGCCCTGGGCGTGGCCGTGGCCATGAACGCGGGCGCTGCCCTGGTGTATTCGGCACGGGCGCTGGATGCGGTCGGCAAGGCCGGCAGTTGAGGCGCTCGGGCGCCGCAGCACTTGCATGACGGCGCCCATCCACCCAGACTTGCCGGCCCAGCCCGAGCAGGAACCGACATGATCCACATTCGCCCCATGACCCCGGAAGACTTCGAGCGTTTCTGGCCGACCTTCCAGGCCATCGTCCAGGCGCGCGAGACCTACGCATACGACCCGCAGATGTCGCAGGAGCAGGCGCGCACGCTGTGGCTGGAGTTTCCGTTGCACACCCTGGTGGCCGAAGAGGATGGCGAGCTGCTCGGTTCCTACTACCTCAAGGCCAATGCCGCAGGCCCGGGCGCGCACGTGGGCAATTGCGGATACATGGTCGCACCCCGTTCACGCGGACGTGGCGTGGCACGGCTGATGTGCGAGCACTCGCAGAAGCTGGCGCGCCAGGAGGGTTTTCTGGCCTTGCAGTTCAATTCGGTAGTGGCGAGCAACGAGGTCGCCGTGGGGCTGTGGCATAAGCTCGGTTTCGAGACCGTCGGGCGCCTGCCCAAGGCATTTCGTCATGCAGCACTGGGGCTGGTGGATTGCCTGGTGATGTACAAGTGGCTGGCCGATGAGCCAGTGACCGAGAAACCTGCGTTGCTGATCGGGCGCAAGAACATCGAGGCGCGGGTGTCGCGGCGCCGGGGCCGCTAGGCGCCCTTGAGCCTGCAGGGGCAGCCTCGTGCCGCAATCGCTGCACGAGGCTGCCCTTACAAACGGCGTACAACCATCGAAGGCGTCAGAACGCCAGGCCGACCTTCACACCAAACTCGTCACGCTTGAGCTTGTTGTTGTCGGCAACCGGCGAGTCCTCGTCGATCTTGTACTCGGTACGGGTGTAGTACACGCCGGCCTGGATCGGCATGCCGCCCTGCTGGTTCATCAGCAGTGTGACTTCGGCATACGGGTTGGTGCGGTCCTTCATGTCGACACTGTCGCTGCCAAAGTCGTCGACCTTCAGGCGTGCACGGCCATCGATGGTATGACGGGCGCCGACCTCGACACGCAGGGTCGAGGCGTCGAACTGGTGGTTGTAACCCAGCGCCGCCTTGGCGAACGGCGACTTGTAGGTCAGCTTGGTATCCAGGTCGTTGATCTCGGGCTCGAAACGGGTCCAGCTGTAGCCACCACCGACGATCACATCGACGAAGTTGCGCGCATCCAGCGCGGCACGCCAGCCAAGGTCGAGGTCGGCTTGTGCCTCCTTGAGCTTGTTGTCGTTCTTCTTGCCGTACTTGGCTTCGGCACCGATCTGGTAGATGAAGCCGGACTCGGCCGTCATCTTGTTGCCGAAGTTGGCGAACACACCGCCTTGGCCCAGGTGCTCCTTGTCGGAGTCGCCGCCGCCTTCGAACTTGAACTTGTCGTAGGAACCGAGCAGGCCGAAGGTGAACAGGGGCTCGGTGCTGGGAGCTGCCATCGCTGCCAGCGGCGCGCCGAGGAGGGCCAGGGCGCAAGTGTGACGCAGCAGTTTTCCAGTGAACATTCGCAAAAGTCTCCATGACGTTGAATAAAAAAGGGCGATCGAGCGGTTCGAGACAACGTCAGTAGGAAAAGTTCGAAAAAAATCCAATAAAAACGCGCAACCCTGCAACCCATCACGTTTTTTCGCCCATCCAAACGATTGACTCCCTCCGCGTTCGATGATCAGATGCGCGCCAGTTTCAGGTGTCCTGCGCCGCCGTGCGCAGGGTGAAACGGGAAGCCGGTGCGTCTTTGCAGACAAGTCCGGCGCTGCCCCCGCAACGGTAAGCGAGCGAATCCTTCGACACACCACTGTGCTCATGCATGGGAAGGTGAAGGCTTCACGACCCTCGCAAGCCCGGAGACCGGCCTGACGCTTCTGTTGGCAAACCCGCGGTGGGCGGGCGCAGGCCGGTGTTCGCGTGCGCGCCTGCGTGCGTGTCTGCTCGTCTTTGCGTTGTTTCCACCGGGATCCATTCATTCCTGAACCCCTGGAACGACATGTCCCGACACTTCAAGCTTCACACCCTGGCCGCCTGCATGGCGGTGTCCCTGCCGGCGCTGGCAGAGCAGCCGCAAGGCAAGGTCCTCGACCTGCCCTCGACGGCGATCACCGAGACCCGCGACGAACAGATCGTCGACCTGGCAACCCCTACCCAAGCCGGTTCGCGCCTGAACCTCAGCGCCCTGGAAACCCCGGCCAGCACCACCAGCATCACCGCCGAGCAGATCCAGCAGCGCGCCAACCTCACGGTGCAGGATGCAGTGACCCGCTCGCCCGGCATAACCTCCGTCGGCACCCCGGGCAACGGCAACACTGCGCTCTCCGCCCGTGGTTTCAGCGGACACTCTTCGGTGATGACCTTGTTCGACGGTTCGCGCCTGTACACCGGCGCTGGCACCCAGACCTTTCCGGTGGACCCGTGGATGGTCGAGCGCATCGACGTGATCCGAGGCCCCGCCTCGGTACTTTATGGCGAAGGGGCCACGGGCGCGGTGATCAACGTGATCCCGAAAAAACCCTTCGACGGCGAGATCCGCAATCACCTGCGCCTGGGCTATGGCTCATGGGATCGCCAGCAACTGGGCCTGGACAGCGGCGGCAGCCTGAGCGAACGCCTGAGCTACCGCCTGACCCTGAACAAGCAGGAAGGCAATGGCTGGGTCGACCGCACCGACTCTCGCAGCCTGGCCTTGAGTGCAGCGTTGCGCTTCGATGCCACCGACGACCTGAGCTTCACGTTGGCCCATGAACGTGGCGACGCACAGCCATCGAACTACTTCGGCACGCCGCTGATCGACGGCCACCTGCGCGACAGCCTGCGCAAGAAGAACTACAACATCCAGAACGACGTGCAGCGCTACCATGACGAATGGACCCGCTTCAACACCGACTGGACCCTCAGCGACAGCGTCACTGCCAGCAACCAGTTGTACTACATCAAGAGCCGCCGGCACTGGCGCAATGCCGAGGACTACACCTGGGATCCGAGCCGCGAGCAGCTGGAGCGCGCGAGCTACCTGGAGATCAAGCACAACCAGGAGCAGATCGGCGACCGCCAGAGCTTCACCTTCGATCACTCGTTGTTCGGGCTGAACAGCAAGACTGTGCTCGGCGCGGAGTACAACAAGATCCGCTTCAATGTCGACAGCAACTCGCCGTACAGCGATGTCGGCGGCGACTACGTCGATCCCTGGAATCCGGCACCGGGCTGGTTCCACAGTCGGAACGTCACACGTGCGCAGACCCTCTCGACGACCCACACCTTCGCCCTGTTCGCCGAGAACCGCACCCAACTGACCGATCGCCTGTCGCTGGTGACCGGTATCCGCCGCGACCAGAACCACATCGACCGTGACAACCTGACCAACGACACTCGCGTCGACCGCAGCCTGCAAGGCGGCAACTGGCGCGCCGGCCTGGTGTTCGCGGTAACCGACAACCTGTCGCTGTACGGCCAGTACTCCACCAGCGAAGACGGCGTGAACAACCTGATCAGCCTCAGCCCGAGCCAGATCAACTACGACCTGACCGAATCGAAGCAGACCGAGCTGGGGCTCAAGCAGCGCTTCTGGGATGGGCGCGGTGAATGGACCCTGGCCGCCTATCACATCGTCAAGAAGAAGCTGTTGGTCGACGACCCGATCAGCCATGAGAAACAACAGGCAGGCCAGCAGACCTCCGACGGCCTGGAAGCCGCGCTGGAGCTGGATCTGGGCCACCAATGGCAGGTATCGGCAAACGCCTCGGTGGTCCGCGCCAAGTACGATGATTTCGACGAGATCGTCGGCAGCATCGCCCAGGACCGCGCCGGCAACCGCCCCGCCAACGTCCCGCGCCGTACCGCCAACCTCTGGCTCAACAAAGGCTTCGGCCAGACCGTCGACGCCGGCATTGGCCTGCGCTACGTCGACCAGCGCTATGCCGATACCGCCAACGCCTACAGCGTCCCTGGCTACACCGTGGTCGATGCCAATCTCGGCTGGCAGGTACTGCCCGACGTACGCCTTGGCCTGCAGTTGAACAACCTGTTCAACCGCGACTACGTGGTTGCCGCGCACAGTGGCGAACAATGGCTGCTGGGCGCGCCGCGCTCGTACTTCGCGACGGTGGACTACAGCTTCTGATGCCGTAGGCCTCGCCGGCCCTATCGCGGGACCAGCCCGCTCCCACTGGATCAGTGAAGAATCTGTGGGAGCGGGCTGGTCCCGCGATAGGGCCCGGCAAATCAACACAACAGCAGAGATATAAGATAACATTCCAAATTCAACTCAACTTCACCTCAAGCCCCATGCCATCCACCCCGCCCTCCTCCCGCCTGCACAGCATCGACGCCCTGCGCGGCATGGTCATCCTGTTCATGCTGCTCGACCACGTACGCGAAACCTTCTTCCTGCATCGCCAGGTCAGCGACCCGATGAGCATCGACGCCACCGAGCCCGCACTGTTCGCCAGCCGCACCCTCGCCCACCTGTGCGCCCCGGTGTTCGTCATGCTGACCGGGCTGAGCGCCTGGCTCTACGGCGAAAAACACCAGGGCCGTGGCGATGTCTCGGCGTTCCTGCTCAAGCGCGGCCTGTTTCTCGTGGTGCTGGAGTTCACCCTGGTCAACTTCGCCTGGACCTTCCAACTGCCGCCCAGCGTGATCTACCTGCAAGTGATCTGGGCCATCGGCCTGAGCATGATCGTGCTGTCACTGCTGGTGTGGCTGCCGCGCCCGCTGTTGATGGCGCTGGGTATGGCCATCATCGCTGGCCACAACCTGCTCGACAGCCTGCACTTCGCACCCGGCACACTGATGCACGCCCCTTGGGCGATCCTGCATGACCGCGGTTGGCTGGAGGTGTCACAGAACCTGCGATTGCGAACCTCCTACCCGCTGCTGCCCTGGATCGGTGTGATCGCCCTGGGCTACGCCTTGGGGCCATGGTTCGCGCAAGGTAGCGATACCGCGCAGCGCCAACGCCGGTTGCTGTTCGCCGGCACCGGCGCGCTGCTTGGTTTCGTGGCTCTGCGCCTGGTCAACGGCTATGGCGAGGCCCAGTGGCAGCTCTACCCTGACCTGACCCAGACCCTGATGAGCCTGCTCAACATCACCAAGTATCCACCATCGCTGCTGTTCCTGCTGCTGACCCTGGGTGTCGGCCTGTTGCTGCTGCGCGCCTTCGAACGCGCCGGCCAGGCACGCTGGATCGGCGTGCTGACCGTGTTCGGCAGCGCGCCGATGTTCTTCTACCTGCTGCACCTGTACGCGCTGAAAGTCTTCTACCTGGCCAGCGTCGGCCTGTTCGGGCACAACCAGGGCGAGTATTTCGGTTTCGATAGCGTCGGTGCACTGTGGTTGGTCGCCACATTGCTGGCGGCGGCCCTGTACTGGCCGGTGCGACAGTTCGCCGGATTCAAGGCCCGCCGCCGAGACATTCGTTGGCTCAAGTATCTGTGAGCGAAAGCGCCCGAATCGTTTACCATCGCCCTTCCCAACGACGGAAACCCCCGAGATGAACAGGATGATTCAGTTCGTGGTGGTGGTCGTGCTCTGCACGGCCATCGGCACGCTCTGCGAACACTTTGGCGTGAACCAGTACCTCAAATGGTTGTTGATGGCGTTGCCCGCGATCGTCTGGGTGCGCTTGCGCAATCCGATGAAGAGCTGATCCCGGGCAACCCAGGGCTCAGTAGTTCGAACGGTCGTAGCCCGATCCGTCAGTTGCGCGGATGAACGCGTCGTAGTAGCTGACCAGGTTACTGCCCTTTTCATAGAGGATGGTGGCAAAGTCGCTCGGTGAAATATTGCCCTGCTCCCAGAACCGATTCATGTCACCGGAAAGCAGGTACGGCAGGTAGTCTTCGTTGACAGTATCGCTGTGAAGATGCGAGCGGCCGAAGTACAGCGCCGAGATCAGGGCAATCTGATCCTCGGCCGCCAAGTTCGACAAAAATGCCTGGGCGTCTTCGGACGAGGCGAAGGGCAGTCTTGGGACGATGTCGCCAATCAGATGGTCGATATGCATGGAGGTCTCCTTGGTAGGTCCGCCCCGTATTAACCGAGTGCAGCAGGCCCCGCGTCAAAAACGCTGTGTTGAGCCTCAACGTGACACCGCAGGACGCTTGCCTAGGCCATTTCCTACACTGCCGTGCCTGCAGGCCTTGCAGTAAACTCATTCCCTCGAACCTCCAGAGCCACCCTCCATGCCTCGCCTGCCGAAACTGCTGCTGCCCTTGCTGTTGCTCGCCACCCTCGCCGCCTGCGATCAGAAACCCACCCGCGAGGAGCGGATCCTGGCCAACCTGCCGCTGCAGGAAGCCTACGACCACAACATCGAGCGCATGGCCCAACTGCTGGCGATGACTCACCCGCAGGTGCCGCAGGACAAGATCAAGGAGGTGCTGCACAAGCACCTGACCGTCGAGGACCAACGCAAGGACCTGTTCAAGCTCTACAGCGAGAAGAACTTCAGCGATGCCGAGTTCGACACCATCGTGGCGGCCACCCAGGACCCGCAGAAAGCCCGGCAACTGGGTGAGAGCGAGGAAGGCAAGCGCCTGAGCGAGAAACTTACCGGTTTGATGCGTGCCACAGCGCAGGACAAGCACGTGCAGGCATTGGCTGAAGAGCGCATGCAGCAGGTAGAAGACGATCTGTCGGCGCTGAGCCCACCAGGCAGCTGACGCCGGCAACTGCCCCAATCGTTTCGCCCCGTAGCTGACTGCGCACATTCCGAGTAAGGTTATTGCAACCGACCTGCCAGCGAGCTCCAGATTGCCACACGCCAAGAAAGGCCTGCGCCTGGACCTGCGCACGCTCATCCTCCTGTTGTCGACACTCACCGCCGTGGTAATGCTGCTGACCAGCTATTTCGCCAGCTACCGGGTGCAGCGCCAACTGCTGATCGATCACTCGCTGGAATCGAACTGGGTGTATGCGGCCAAGCTGGCATCGATCGCCGAACTGTTCCTGGAAGGCGCGCTCAAGCAGCTTGCGTTCAGTGCCGACAACAGCGAAGGGATGCTTGACGACACGACCCACCTGCAACGCGAAAGTGAACGCCTGCTGGCACAGAGCAATGCCTTCAACTCCACCTTCTTCGTCGACAGTGAAGGTATCCTGCGAGCGATCTCGCCCGCGCCCCTGCGCACCATGCTCGGACAGCGCCTGGAGACGCCGGGGGCATTGGAAGCGCTGCGTGAACGCCGGGCGCTGATCTCGACGCCGTTCATCTCCAAGGCCAACAACCTCGTGGTGGTCGCCTCGCAGCCGATCTTCGCCGAGGACGGCCGCTACCTCGGGTATGTCGGCGGCAGCCTCTACCTGCGCCAACACAACATCCTCAACAGCCTGCTGGGCGAACACTTCTACCAGGATGGCTCCTATCTCTACGTGGTCGATCACAACCGCCGCCTGCTCTATCATCCGGACGCCGAACGGGTAGGCACGGTGGTTAAGGACAACCCCATGATCGATCAACTGCACAACAAAGACAGCGGCACCCGGCAGTTCACCAACAGCCTGGGGGTCGAGATGATCGCAGGTTTCGCCACGGTGCCAGTCAGCGGCTGGACCATCGTCGCCCAGCAGCCGCTGACCAAGACCGTGCAACCGTCGCAACGGCTGATCCTCAACGTGGTCGGCATTTCCGTCCCCCTCGCCTTGCTCGGCGGCCTTGCCCTGTGGTCGCTCGCGCTGACCATCACCCGGCCACTCTGGCAACTGGCTGCCGGCGCCCGCGGCCTGGACAAGGCCGACACCCACGAACGCATCCATGCCGTGCGAGCCTGGTATTTCGAGGCTGCCGAGCTCAAGCGCGCCCTGCTGTTCGGGTTGAACCTGTTGCAGGAGCGCATCGGGCGCCTGAACCGCGATGCGCAGACCGACCCGCTCACCGGCCTTGGCAACCGTCGCCGCCTGGACCTGAGCCTGTCGCTGCTGCAGGCCGATAATCGCACCTTCTGTGTCATCGTCCTGGATATCGATCACTTCAAGCACATCAACGATCAATACGGTCACGATGTTGGCGACCAGGTGCTGCGCTCGCTGGCCGAGCTGATGCGCACCTGTTGCCGCGAAGGCGATGTGCTGTGCCGCACCGGTGGCGAGGAGTTTCTCATGCTGCTGCCCGGTGCCAGCCTGGAGGTCGCGCAAAGCGTTGCCGAACGCCTGCGCCGGGTGGTGCAGGACACCCCCTTCGAACCGGTCGGTGCCGTGACCATCTCGCTCGGTGTCGCCTGCTGGCCTGGCGGCGAGGACGACCCAGCAGACGCCTTGAGCAAGGCCGACCGCGCCCTGTATGCGGCCAAGCACAGCGGCCGCAACCGCGTCAGCCTCAGCGCCAGCTGAATTCACCTCGGCATCGATCACTTGCCGTTGCCCTCGTGCCAGTAAAACCGGCGCTATGACTTGCCCTCATACCCCCTTGATTTCTTCTCCCTACTGCCCCGCGCTCCCCGCCTGATACAAATCCTCACGACTGGCCCCGCCAGCACGGCTCGCCCAACAACAACAAAGAGCGTCGCACCATGCCTGCATTGCAGATACCCCTTCGCCCTTGTTGCGTAACGAGCACCTGATTTCGCGCCTCGCGCGGCAGGCGCCGCCGAGGCTTCGTTCTCCTGTGAGTGATCGAGGTTTTTTCATGAAGCAACTTGCCCTGTACATCGGCGAAGGTTTCGAAGGCCCCGGCGTCAACGCCGCGCACATCAACATCATGATGGGGCCACGCAACGGCCCGGCCGGCCAGGCCTTCGCCAACAGCCTGGCCTCTCCCAGCCAGGGCCACTGCCCGTTCATGGTCATCGCCCAGCCGAACATCCCGGTCAAACCCATGACCCTGTACGTCAACAAGGCGGTGATCGGCGGCGACCTGCACGCCAACGCCACCTGGGGCGCGTCCCAGGCCGGTATCGCCAAGGCGGTCACCGAAGCCCTGCTCGACGGCACCCTGCCGGCCGAAGCCGAAGATGAATGGGCCATCGTCACCGCCAACTGGGTCAACCCGGCCTGCGACGACCTCGATGCCGTCTACCTGAACAACTACAACGCCTGCCGCACCGCGATCCGCGCCGCCCTTCAGGGCCTGCCGGCCCGCGCGCAGCTGGCCGATGTGGTCAACCAGATCGCCAACCCCTTCTACACCCCGAAAGCCTGAGGTCCGACCATGCAATACATCCGTCTGGGCCACTCCGGCCTGCAAGTCTCCAAGCTGTGCCTGGGCACCATGAACATGGGCACACCGCAGTGGAAGCCGTGGATCTTCGACGAAGCGGCCAGCGAGCCGATCGTGCGCCACGCGCTGGACAAGGGGGTGAACTTCGTCGACCTGGCTGACTTCTATTCCGCTGGCGTCGGCGAGGAAGTGGTCGGGCGTATCCTCAAGCGCCTGGTGCGTCGTGACGACGTGGTGGTGACCACCAAGGTCGGCTACGGCACCCGCAACGGCATCAACGCCAGTGGCCATTCGCGCAAACACATCCTCGACGGCATCGACGCCTCGCTGCAGCGCGCCGGCATGGATTACTTCGACGTCTACATGCTGCATTTCTTCGATGTGAACACCCCCGTCGAAGAAACCATGGAGGCGCTCAACGACATCGTCCGCGCCGGCAAGGCCCGCTACATCGGGGTCTCGACCATGCTCACCGGGCAACTGGCGAAAATCCTCCTGGCCTGCGAGCGCCATGGCTGGGCCAAACCGATCAACATGCAGTTGCAGCTCAACTGCGCCTACCGTGAAGAAGAACGCGAGATGATTCCGTTCTGCCGCGACCAGGGCCTGGGCGTCTCGGTGTTCAGCCCGCTGGCCCGCGGCCTGCTGACCGGCGACGTGCAGTCGACGCGCAACCAGACCGATTTCTTCACCCAGCAGATGTACAGCGACGAAGCCTCGTTCGCCATCGCCCGCTCGGTGCAGCGCGTGGCCCAGCGTCACGGCGTCTCCAACGCTCAGGTAGCCCAGGCCTGGGTCCTGCAGCACCCTGGCGTGGACAGCATGCTGGTCGGCGCGGACTCCACGGCGCAGTTCGACAGCGCCCTGGCAGCACTGGACATGCGCCTGGACGAAGAGGACCTGTACGAACTGGAGCGCAACTACACTCCCTGCGACCTGATCAACGACTACACCGCCGGCAAGCGCATCCTGCGTGTCGGTCGCCCGCCACGCGGCGACTTCGCGATCCAGGAGGCAGTGGCATGAGGACGCTGCTCAAGACCGGACACTACATCGATGGGCAATGGCTCAGTGGCGGCGCCACCTATCCCGTGATCAACCCGGCCACGGGCGAAACCCTGGCCCAGGTGCCGCGCGGCGGCGCCGAGGAAACCCAGGCGGCCATCGCCGCCGCCGAACGTGCCCTGCCCGCCTGGCGCGGCAAGCTGGCCAAGGAACGTGCGCAGATCCTGCGCCGCTGGTCCGAACTGATGCTCGAGCAACGCGACGCTCTCGCCGCCCTGCTCAGCCGTGAGCAAGGCAAGCCGCTGGCCGAAGCCAAGGGCGAAGTGGCCTATGCAGCGAGCTTTCTCGAATGGTTCGCCGAGGAAGGCCGGCGTGTGTACGGCGATATCATTCCCACGCCCAAGGCCGACGCGCGGGTGCTGGTGACCAAGGAGCCGATCGGCGTGGTCGCGGCGATCACGCCCTGGAACTTCCCCCTGGCGATGGTTACCCGCAAGGTCGGCCCAGCCCTGGCGGCCGGCTGCACGCTGATCCTCAAGCCCTCCGAAGAGACGCCACTGTCAGCCTTCGCCCTGGCGCTGCTAGCCGAGCAGGCCGGCGTACCGGCAGGTGTGTTCAACATCGTTTCCGGCGACGCCCCGGCCATCGGCGGCGCGCTGCAGGCCTCGACCGTGGTGCGCAAGCTGTCGTTCACCGGCTCCACCCGCACTGGCAAGCTGCTGATGCGCCAAGCCGCCGACACCTTGAAAAAGGTCTCGCTGGAGCTGGGCGGCAATGCCCCGTTCATTGTCTTCGACGACGCCGACCTCGACGCCGCCGTGCGCGGGGCCATGGCCTCGAAGTTCCGCAATACCGGGCAGACCTGCGTGTGCGTCAACCGCTTCTATATCCAGGACGGTGTGTACGAAGCCTTCACCCGCAAGCTTGCCGAAGCCGTGCAAGCCTTGCGCGTCGGTGATGCGCTGCAGGGCGAGACCGAGCAAGGCCCGCTGATCAACGCTGCGGCGCTGGCCAAGGTGGAGCAGCACGTGGGCGACGCGCTCGAGCACGGCGCGCGCCTGCTCTGTGGTGGCCGTCGGCATGCGTTGGGCGGCACCTTCTACGAGCCGACGGTGCTGGCCGAAGCCACGGCGGACATGCTGATCGCCAGCGAGGAGACCTTCGGCCCGGTGGCGGCATGCCTGCGCTTCCAGGACGAGGCCCAGGTCCTGCGCCTGGCCAACGACACGCCCTATGGCCTGTCGGCGTACTTCTACAGCCGCGACATCGGCCGCGTCTGGCGCATGGCCGAGGGCCTGGAGGCCGGGATCGTCGGGGTCAACGAAGGGATCATCTCCACCGAGGTGGCGCCCTTTGGTGGCATCAAGGAGTCGGGCATGGGCCGTGAAGGCTCCAAGTACGGCCTGGAGGACTACCTGGAGATCAAGTACGTGCTGATGGGTGGACTGAACAGCTGACCCTGCCTTTGTAGGAGCAACTGTCTTGCTCAAAATCTAAAGGCCAGCCCAATCCCTGTGGGAGCGGGCTTGCCCGCGAATGCGATAGTGACGGCACCGACGCATTCGCGGGCCAGCCCGCTCCTACGAGGACCGCAACGCCCCTGACCCAAACAATAACAACGAGGTGTCAACATGACGGGACAGACAGTCAAGATCGACGACCTGCCGATCGGACGTTTTCATATCAAGATCGCCGGCCTGACCTTCGGCGCGCATTTCACCGACGGCTATATCCTCGGCCTGATCGGTATCGCCTTCACCCTGATCAATCCGCAGATGCAGTTGAGCCCGTTATGGCAGGGGCTGATCGGCGCCTCGGCGTTGCTCGGGCTTTTCATGGGCAGCCTGTTCTTCGGCTGGATCTCCGACCGACTGGGGCGCCAGAAGATTTTCCTGATCAGTTTCGTGCTCATTACCCTCGCCTCGGTGATGCAGTTCTTCGTCGAGACGGCAACGCAACTGTTCCTTTGCCGGGTACTGATCGGCATTGGGCTTGGCGGCGACTTCAGCGTCGGCCACGCCATGCTTGCCGAGTTCTCGCCGCGCAAGCACCGTGGCGTGCTGCTGGGCTCGTTCAGCGTGATCTGGACCTTCGGTTATGTCGCCGCGACCTTCGTCGGCACGGCCCTGCTGCCGCTGGGCGACGATGCCTGGCGCTGGATGCTGGCGTCCTCGGCCATTCCGGCAGCAATGATCCTCATCGCCCGTATCGGCACGCCGGAATCGCCACGCTGGCTGATGCACCAGGGCCGCGCCGAGGAAGCCCGCGCCATCGTACGCAAGCACCTGGGCGCCAACGTGGTACTCGACGACGAAGTCGCCCGGCCCAGCCACAGCGGTTTCGCCGCCCTGTTCAGCCGTGAATACCGCAAGCGCACGGCGTTCAACTGCCTGTTCTTCATCTGCATCGTCATGCCTTACTTCGCCATCTACACCTTCCTGCCAGCGATCCTGCAGAAGATGGGGCTGGCCGAAGGCTTCGGCACCGAGATGATGCTCAATGCCCTGCTGATCGTCGGCGCACTGCTGGGGATCTGGTGCACCATCAAATTCAGCCGCCGCGGCTTTCTGATCAACAGCTTCCTGATCCTGGCGGCGGCGTTGTTCCTGCTGGTGCTGATGCCGAGCAGCATGGCCTGGGCGATGGTGGCGCTGTTCGGGCTGTTCACCCTGGTGCTGTCGGCGGTGAGCAACCTGGTCGGTGTGTACCCGGCCGAGAGCTTCCCCACCGAAGTGCGCGCCAGCGGCATCGGCTTGGCCACCGCAGCAAGCCGGCTGGGATCGGCGATCAGTACCTTCCTGCTACCGGTGAGCGTGGCCGGGATCGGCCTGAACCCGACCATGGCGATCCTCGCCGGGATCCTGCTGTTCGGGGCACTGGTGTCGATGGCCTGGGCGCCGGAAACCAAGAGCCTGTCGTTGGCCGAGGCCTGTCGTGGGGAGGAGAACCCTGCGCCGGTGGGCAAGGTGGCGGCGGCCTGATCGGGCAGTGTCGCTGTTTCGCGGGCAAGTCACAGCCCTCCCGGGAGCAAGGCCGGTGTGAGGGAATCCGCAGCGAAGCGCAGGGCCGGATGATCGGCTGTTGCAGGAACAGCATGCTCGTTTATCACGGCTCGCGCCTGTCATCTTCAGAGCTGACATCGTCGGTCCACGGCTCGCCGTCCAACGGTGCCGAGCGAGCCAGCTCAGCCTCGTCCAGGCCAATGCCGCCACCGATCTCGTGAGCGTCTACCTGACGCAGAGTCTGGTCGGCAGGTATGCTACCGCTGCCAGGCTCATGCGGATCACGAGCACCGGTTTCATCGAACAGCGTGTCCGGGCTCAGGTCGTCCAGGGTGACATTGTCCTCGTGCAGGCTATCGCTCAAGGCCTCGCCACCGGTCATGCCGCTTTCGGCAACACGTCGCGGCGGATAGTCCTCGGCGATCTCACGCGCCGGACGCTCGTCGCCGACACGCCCCTGGCGTTCATCGCGGCGCTCACTGAAATCCAGCTCGTGGACGCTTCCCATGCGGTCCTCGGTGTCATCGATCTCGACCTGCGGTCTTGGGTCATCAGGTGTAGGCATGAGTGTTCTCCGATTGGGGGCTTCACTCGGTCGACTCCCACACAGGGAAATGATTCAGAGTTTCTTGCTACGCCCTGCTCCGCGCTTTTATTGAACTCCGCGCAGTATCGCCGCCTCCCAGTCTTGAGACCCGCGAACCCTCCCGGAGCCCGCCATGGCCAAGCCCCTGCAGGAGTACCATCGCAAGCGCGACTTCAACGCCACCTCCGAACCGCTAGGCAAACACGCCAAGCCACGCTCGGCGCACGCGCTGCAGTACTGCATCCAGAAACACGACGCCAGCCACCTGCACTACGACTTGCGCCTGGAACTCGACGGCACCTTGAAAAGCTGGGCAATCCCCAAAGGGCCCTCCCTGGACCCCAAGGTCCGGCGCCTGGCGGTGCATGTCGAGGATCACCCGCTGGACTACGCCAACTTCGAAGGGCACATCCCGGAGGGTCACTACGGCGCTGGCGATGTGATCGTCTGGGACCGGGGTATCTGGGAGCCCGAAGGCGATCCGCATCAAGCCTATGCCAAAGGCAAGCTGCGCTTTCGCCTGCAGGGCGAGAAACTGTCGGGGGTCTGGAACCTGTTCCGCACCCAGCTGGCCGGCAAGAAGGAGCAATGGATGCTGGTCAAGTCAAATGACGGGCGAGCGCGCAGCGAGGTCGACTACAGCATCGTCGAAGCCCTGCCCGACAGCGTCCTCAGCGAGCGCAGTCTGCCGCCAAGGCGTCCGGCCAAGACAACCTCCGCCAGCCCGCGCAAGCACAAGGCCCGCGCCAAAGCCCTGCCCGACAAGCTCCAGCCGCAACTGGCCACCTTGGTCGATTCCCCCCCAGCGGCGACTGGCGCTATGAAGTCAAGTTTGATGGCTACCGCATCCTCGCGCGCATCGACGGCGACGACGTACGCCTGTTCACCCGCAATGGCCACGACTGGAGCGCGAAGATGCCCCGTCAGGTCGAGGCGCTAAAGGCGCTCGGGCTCGACGCCGCGTGGCTGGATGGCGAAATGGTGGTGGTCGATGACAACGGCGTCGCCGATTTCCAGGCGTTGCAGAATGCCTTCGACACCGAGCACGACGAACGCATCACCTATTACCTGTTCGACCTGCCCTGGCTGGGGCGAGAGGACCTGCGCGAACTACCGCTAAAGGCGCGTCGCGACACCTTGTCCCGGCTGCTGGAAGACAACGCATCGCCGGTGCTCAGGTACTCCGCAGACTTCGAGGAGCCGGTCGACTCGCTGCTCGACAGCGCCTGCCGCCTGCAACTGGAGGGCCTGATCGGCAAACGCGCCGACAGCCCCTACGTGGGCCGACGCAGCAGCGACTGGGTCAAGCTCAAGTGCAAGCAGCGCCAGGAATTCGTGATCGTCGGCTACACCGACCCCAAGGGCAGCCGCCACGGCTTCGGCGCCCTGCTGCTGGCCCTGCATGACCGCGATAGCAGCGAGCTGCGCTACGCCGGCAAGGTCGGCACCGGCTTCAGCGCCGCCACCCTGGACAGCATCCTCGCTCGCCTCAAGCCGCTGCGGACCGCCAAAGCGCCGTTGCCCAGCCCACTCACCGGCGCCGAAGCTCGCGGCGTGCACTGGCTCAAGCCTCATCTGCTGGCCGAAGTGGCCTATGCCCAGATGACCCGCGAAGGCATCGTGCGCCACGCGGTGTTCCACGGCCTGCGCGACGACAAGCCCGCCACCGCCATCGACCTGGAGAAAGCGATGCCCGCCAAGCGAGCAGCACAGCCACAACCGAAGGCGCCGGACACCCTGCGCCTGACCCACCCAGACCGCGTGGTCGACGCAACCATCGGTGCAACCAAGCGCCAGGTCGCCGAGTACTACGCTCAGGTCGCCGACTGGCTGCTGCCTCAGCTCAAGGATCGGCCCGTCGCCCTGGTCCGGGCACCGGATGGCCTGGCTGGCGAGTTGTTCTTCCAGAAGAATGCCGGCCAGCTGCATATTCCCAAGGTGCTCAGCTACAGCAAGGCCCAGGCCGGCCAGGCGGCCATGGTGCTCAACCGCGCCGACAGCCTGCTCGGCGCGGTGCAGATGAATACCCTCGAACTGCACACCTGGAACGCCACCAACAAAGACTTCGACAAGCCCGACCGCTTCGTGCTCGACCTCGACCCAGACCCCGCGCTGCCCTGGAAAGCCATGCTCGAAGCCACCCAACTGACCCTGACCCTGCTCGATGAACTGGGCCTGAAGGTGTTTCTCAAGACCAGCGGCGGCAAGGGGATACACCTGGTCGTGCCGCTGACCCGGCGTGCGGGCTGGGACGAGGTAAAGGATTTCAGCCATGCCTTGGTCGAGCACATGGCCGCGCTGTTCCCTGATCGCCTCAGTGCCGTTTCCGGCCCGAAGAATCGGGTCGGGCGGATCTTCATCGACTACCTGCGCAACGGCAAGGGCGCCACCACCGTAGCGGCTTATTCGCTGCGCGCTCGCGAAGGCCTGCCGGTTTCGGTGCCGATCTGGCGCGAAGAGCTGAGCCAGCTCAAAGGCGCTGACCAATGGAATATCGGTAACCTGCACGAGCGTCTTGCACAGTTCGACGACCCTTGGTCCGAAATGGCCAGGACCCGCCAATCCATCACCGCGCGCATGCGCAAGCAACTGGGAATCGAGTGAAGGAGCGCCAAGCCGATGAGCACCGCCCATGACTTCGACCGGGTCCGCCTCGATCACCTGTTGCGCCCTTTCAGCGCTCGAGCGCAGGCGATCGATCTCGACACCCAGTTACCAGAGCTGCTGCACATGCTGCAGGCCGATCACCTCGACCGCCTGCCGCTGCCGGGCCAGGGCCGTACCCTGGAACGCTGGAGGATCCTGGCGCGGGTCGCCGGCTGCGACCTGGCCCTGGCCAAGCTCTACGAGGGCCATACGGACGCCCTGGCGATCCTCAGTGAATGCGCCGCCGAGCACCACGCCGACGACGGGATCTGGGGCGTGTGGGCTGCCGAACCACCGGATGCTCGCACCCGCATCGTCGCCCGGGACGGCGACCAGGTTCGCCTGCAAGGCCGCAAAGCCTGGTGTTCGGGGGCATTGCAGATCGATCGCGCGCTGGTGACCGCCTGGGACGACGAGCAGCCACAGTTGGTGGCCATCGAGCTCTCCCATCCCAGCCAGCGCATTCAGGCCGAGCACTGGCAGGCCGTTGGCATGGCCACCACCACCAGCGTCACCCTCGAGTTCGATGATTCGCCGGGGCTGGCCATCGGCGCGCCCGGCCAATACCTGTCCCGCCCGGGATTCTGGCAAGGCGGCGCGGGCATTGCCGCCTGCTGGTATGGCGCAGCCGAAGCCTTGGCGGACTACCTGCGCGAACACTGCGTCAAACCCCGACCCGACCCACACGCCGATGCCCACTTGGGCGCGGTCGACGCCGTCTTGTTCGGCGCCCGCGCCGCCCTGCGCGAATGCGCTGCCTGGATCGATCGGCACCCCCATGACGATGCCAGTTTCCAGGTGCGCCGCACCCGCGCTCAGGTCGAGCATGCGGTCGAGCAGGTCATCTGGCATGTCGGCCGAGCGCTGGGCGCCACGCCGTTCTGTCGCAACAGCCATTTCGCTCGGCTCAGCGCCGACCTGCCGGTATACCTGCGTCAAAGTCACGCTGAGCGCGACCTCGCCGAGCTGGGCCAGCAACTGACCGGCATGCCGGCAGGCGCATGGCAACTATGAGCCAGCACCTGATTCAGGCAGCCACCGGCTGCATCCCTTGCAACCGTTCCTGCCCGCAATGGAGTCACCATGAGCCTCGATGCGCAGTATTTCGCCAACCTGTATGCCGACAACGATGACCCATGGGCCTTTCGTACCCGCTGGTACGAACGGCGCAAGCGCGACCTGACCCTGGCCAGCCTGCCCCGCCAGTGCTACGAGCGTGTGTTCGAGCCGGCGTGCGCCAACGGCGAGCTCAGCGTGCTGCTGGCCGAGCGCTGCGCCGACCTGCTGTGCCAGGACATCGACGCCACCGCCGTGGCACTGGCCCGCCAGCGCTTGGCGGGAGTGAACCATGCCTGCGTCGAGCAAGGGCACCTGCCGGGCGACTGGCCCGGCGGACAATTCGACCTGATCGTGCTGAGCGAAATCGGCTACTACCTGGACCCCACCGACTGGCTGCAGGTGATCGAGCAATCGGTGGCCAGCCTGACCTATGACGGCGGCCTGCTGGTGTGCCACTGGCGCCATCCCATCGCCGGTTGCCCTCAGGATGGGCGTGAGGTCCACGCTCTGCTTGCCCGGCATTTGCCGCTGTATCCGCTGTTGCGCCACGAAGAGGCGGATTTCCTGCTCGAATACTGGTCGTGCCAACCCAGCGTCGTAGACCTGGACGAGACTTGCCCATGATCGCCGTCATCATTCCCGCCCACAACGAAGCCCGCCGCCTCGGGCACTGCCTGCGCGCCGTCACGCAGGCGGTGGCACGGGCCAAGGCGGCGGGCCTGGTGGCCGAGGTCCTGGTGGTGCTCGATCGCTGCACCGACGCCAGCGCACGTATCGCTCGCCGTCATGGCGTGCACACCCTGGAGCTGCAGGCCGGCAACGTCGGCATTGCCCGACGCCAGGGCGCTGCGTGGATGATCGAGCGCGGTGCGCAGTGGCTGGCCTTTACCGACGCCGACAGTCGCGTGCCCGAGCACTGGCTGGTATCGCAGTTGCAATGGCACGCTGACGCTGTCTGCGGCACGGTGCACATCGAGCGCTGGCAGCCCTGGCAGAACGCCGCCCTGCGCCAGCTATACCGCAGCCGTTACCAAGCCCGGGACGGGCACCGGCACATCCATGGTGCCAACCTGGGCGTGTGCGCCAAGGCCTATGAGCGCGTTGGCGGATTCCAGCCATTGCCAGCCGATGAAGATGTGCAACTGGTGCTGGCCTTGGAAGCCAGTGGCGCGCAGATCGTCTGGACCGCAGCGCACAGCGTGGCCACCAGCAGTCGGCGGGACAGCCGGGCTCGCCAAGGCTTCGGCGATTACCTGAGCGCTCTGGAGGGCCTGATGCGGTAGGGTGCGCTCCCGCCCTAGGACGCCTTGCGCGGTCGCTTGCTCGCTGGTTTCTTCGCCTTGGTCTTGCCGCCAAGGCTGCGCTTGAGCAACTCGGTGAGGTCGATGATGTCGGCGCTCTTCCCTGCCGTCGCCCCCTCACCTTTGTCCACCGTCGCGATCTTGCCCTTGCTCGCCTTCTCTTCCACCAGGTCAAGGATGGTCTGGCGAAAGGCATCGTGGTACTCGTCTGGCTTCCATGGCCCACTCATGTCCTCCACCAGTCGCTTGGCCATGTCCAGTTCGCGCTTGTCGACCTTGGTGTCGGTCACGCTCTTGTCCAGCTCCAGCGACTCCAGGCCACGTACTTCCTCGGGCCAGCGCAGGGTAATCATCACCAGCGCATCCTCCAGCGGGCGCAGCAGCGCCAGGTGCTGGCGGGTGTGCAGCACCACGGTGGCCAAGGCTACCTTGCCGGTGCTGTGCAAGGTCTCGCGCAACAAGGCATAGACCTTGCCGCCACGACGGTCGGGGCTCAGGTAGTACGGCGTGTCGAACTGTTGCAGCGGGATCTCTGCGGCGTCGACGAAGGAAAAAATATCGATGGTCTGGGTCGCCTCGGGCCGCGCCTTGCGAATCTCCTCCTCGCTGATCACCACATAGCGGCCCTTCTCGTACTCGACACCCTTGACGATGTGTTCCTTGTCGATCTCCTTGCCAGTCACCTTGTTCACCCGCTTGTAGCCCACCGGCTCCATGCTGCGCTTGTCGAGCCAGTCGAAATCCACCCGCTCGGTGCGCACGGCGGTATTGAGAGAGACAGGGATATGCACGAGGCCGAAGCTGATCGCGCCTTTCCAGATTGCCCGGGCCATGGTCGGCTCCTACGCAGCGAATGGTTGGCCGGGCTGGCTGTAGCGCAGCGCGCCGCAGCGTTCGCAGCACTGACAGTCAAGCCCGGCGATTTCACGGATCAACAGGCTGCGCCACTGACAGCCACGCAGCAGACAGACGAGTTTCATCAGCACCTCCCAGGCCCGTATGCAGGGGCCTCTTACAACGACTGACTGCGCGGCGCGGCCAAGGTTTATTCGACTTTGCCCTATGGCAGTGGATTGCCCCCGGTGACGCCGAACACCTCCCCGGTGATATAGCTCGACTCCTGGCTGGCCAGCAGCACGTACAACGGGGCGCACTCGGCGGGCTGGCCCGGGCGTTTCATCGGCGTATGCCCACCGAAGTCGGGGATCTTTTCCGGTGGTTGGCCGCCACTGGGCTGCAGCACGGTCCAGATCGGGCCTGGAGCCACCGCGTTGACGCGAATGCCGCGTTCGATCACCTGCTTGGCCAGCGCCTTGGTGAAGGCCACGATGGCCGCCTTGGTGGTGGCGTAGTCGAGCAACGTCGCCGAGGGCTGGTAGGACTGGATCGAGGCGGTGTTGATGATGGTCGCCCCGGCAGGCATCAGCGGCACGGCGGCCTGGCAAAGCCAGAACAGCGCGTAGACGTTGGTCTTGAGGGTGTGGTCGAACTGCTCATGGGTGATCTGGCCAATGTCCTCGCGCGCCACTTGCTTGCCGGCAACGTTGACCAGGATATCCAGGCCGCCGAGCTGTTCGTGGGCCTGGTCTACCAACTGGCTGCAGAAGCGCGGGTCCTTGAGGTCGCCGGGAAGCGCCACGGCCTTGCGGCCTTCACGCTCGATCAACTGGACCACCTCCCGGGCATCGCGCTCCTCCGTGGGCAGATAGTTGAGGGCGATGTCGGCGCCCTCGCGGGCGAAGGCGATGGCCACGGCACGTCCGATACCCGAGTCGGCGCCGGTGATCAGGGCGCGACGTCCGGCCAGGCGCCCGAAACCCTTGTAGGTGGTTTCACCGTGGTCGGGCTTGGGCTGCATATGGGCATCCAGGCCCGGGGCGGGTTGGCCCTGGGCCGGAAACGGCGGATGGGGGTACTGGGTCAGGGGATTTTGCAGGGTGAATTGGTCCTGGGGCTTGCTTGGCATGGGTTGGACTCCTTCTGGTTTGGCTGGGTGTTGCCTGATCGCGAATCACACAGCGTTCGAGGCAAAGGATCTGCGGATGGTTTACTCAACCAGTCCCGGGCACCGACAACTGGTGCTCCATCACCTGTTTCACCACGTTGCGCAGCGCCTGTCGGTCGTCCAGGCCTTGGTCGCGGGCCAGCGCATAGGTCGCGCGCTGGTGGTCGGCACTGGTGCCGTCGCGCAGGATGCGCCGGGCGTGCATGAAGGCGCGATCAGCGTCGACGGTGTCGGCTGGACATTGCGCCTGTAGTTGCGCCAGCCAGGCTTCGGCGTTCACCGGCTGTTGGTCGTGCACACCGATGAAAGTGCCCAGGCGGCCCTGACGCAGGGCACGCCAATAGTTTTCGTGGGTGATCCAGCGCATCTCGCGGCTGGCGACAGCGCCATCGCGCCCCAGTGCATGCTCGACGAGATGGCGAAACAGCGCGGCGATGGCCAAGGCATCGTCCAACCGGGGGCAACCATCGCAGATCCGCAGTTCGACGGTCGGAAACCGTCGCGAGGGCCTGATCGCCCACCAGAAGTCGCCATCCTCGGCCAGGCTGCCAGTGCGTTGCAGCAGCGCCCGGTAACGCTCGTAGGCGCGCCAGTCCGGCAGCGGCTCGGGCAGGCCCATGTGCGGCCACTCCCCGCACACCACGCGGCGGTAGCTCATGTAGCCGGTGTCCTGTCCGCCCCAGTACGCAGAGGAGGTGCTGAGTGTCAGCAGCAGCGGTAACCAGTACAACACCCGATTGATCACCTGCATGCGATCGACGCCCTGCGGCACGCCGACATGCACGTGCAGGCCGTTCAACAGGCTGCGCCGGGCCACCAGCCGGTAATCGTCGAACAACTGACGGTAGTGCGGGGCTTGCCGTGGGTGTTGGCGCAGCCATTGGGCACTCGGATGGCTCCCCGCGCCGTAAAGGCCGGCCCCCTCGCCCGCCAATGCCTGGCTCAGGCGCTGGCGCTGCTCGGTGAAAAAGGCACAGGCCTGGTACAGCGTGTCGAATACCGGCGAGGCGACTTCCACTTGGCTGCGGAACATTTCCTCGGCGAACCAGGGCCCCAACACATCGCGGCAACAGCGGACCACGGCCGAGGACGGCGCGGCCATGACCCGCCCCGTGGCCAAGTCCACCAACAGGTATTCTTCCTCGATGCCGAACGTGCAACGCCGCGCCATGCTGGCATCAGGCCCGACGCGTGACGGTCAGGGCAACGGCGGCGATACGCTCGACCTGCTCGTATCCAGGCTCGAGCAACTGCTCGCCGAACACGTCCGGGTCCAGTTCCCGGTACGACCAACCAAACGCAGGCCCGGCAAGGCGCAGGCGGGCGGCTTCGAGCAGCGCGTCGCGCCCCTCGACGATGGCGACACCGGTGTACAGCAGCAACGTGCCGCCGATCGACAGCCGCTCACGGGCCTGCTCGACAATGCGCAGCGACAGTTCGGCGCCCAGCGCGCCACCTCCGTGGCGGTAGGCGCGCTCGCCCGCGTCGAGCATGTAGGGAGGATTAGCGACGATCAGGTCGAACGTCCCGGCGATGCTGTCGAGCACGTCGCTGAGCGCTACCGAAACATTGGCCACGCCGGCCAGTGCGGCATTGACTGCGGTATGACGCAAGGCCACAGGGTTGATGTCCACCGCAGTGACCTGCGCATGCTGCGCGCCCCGGGCGATCAGCAACGCGCCGACGCCACTGCCGCAACCAATGTCGACGGCATGCTGCACGCGCTGGGGGCTGTGGCGCAGATGATCCTGGATCACCTGGGCGAACCGGTAGCTGTCCGGGCCGAAGAACACCGCGTCGCGGCTGTCTGTCGGCCAGGCGGAGTGCACCAGCAGCAGGTCATCCAGGCTCGACCAGCGCACCCTGCTGCGCCACAGCGCACCCTGTGGCTCCAGCACACCGGCTATACGCAGCTGTTCCAGTTCGTCGGCGCTGAGCAGCGACGCTTCGAACGGTCGGCTCCAGCCGAACACATCGCGCAGCGTTCGAGCCCGGTGCGCTTCACTGCGGGCATTGACCCTGCCCTGGGTTGCCGGGGTCACGCAGGTGAAGCGATAGCCGTCGGCACGCAGCCGACGTCCCAGCTGTAGCAAAGCCTCGTCGGCATGCCGCTGGTCCTGGTCGAGCAGCATCAGTTCGGTCCTCCCTGCATCAAGCCGGTGGCCTGGATGAACGCGCGGGTGGCGCGCAGGCCCTGGGGCGTGGAATGGCGATTGCCGGCCATCGCTTCGATCAGTGCAGCCATGTCCGCTGCCTGCGCTTCGCAAGGCGCCTCTTCCTCCAGTTGCAACGCCTGCTCCCATTGCCCCGGCGGCACCCGACGTATCACGGCACCCTGCCAGGTGCCGGCGATCCAGTCGTGCCAGAGCTGCTTTTCATAGGCATCGAACACACCGAACATGGCCGCCACCGGACCGTCGATCAGCGCCCAGAAGCGGCTTTGCCTGGGATCGCTGTCGCGCTTGATCCAACCCTGGGCTTGCAATGCATCCAGGAAACCAGGCATCGCACCGGGCTCGGCAAGCCACTGGTTGATGGTGCGCCCTTGCAGGCGACATCTGTCCGAATGCATGCACTGCCCGTATGGACGCTTGCGCTCCAACGCGCCGAGCAACTCGGCCTGCAGGTCGAACGAAGCGATCAGCGACGGAGTGTCGATACCCAGGTCATTGAGCCGATAGCCCTGCCTGACCCGCTCGTAGAACGCCGGCCCCTGATCCACAGACAGTTCGGCGAAGCTCTCCAGGGCGCGCCGTGCATGACCGTTGGCGGCATTGTCTATGGTCACATGCAACTGGAAGTAATGAGCGTCGATGCCCAACTCGGCCAGCTCATGTGTGGTGATCAGCAGGTGCAAGGGGGGCTGCTCGTACCCCAGGTTGTAACCGATCACCTCCGGCAGAAAGCGCTCGCAGTGTTGCCCCAGGGCCAGTTGCAGCGTGCCCTGCAGGTAACGTTCAGCGGGTAGCGGTGCGCTCTGCAGGCAACCGAGACGGCTGAGCAGGCGCTGGTAGATCAGCACGTGGTTGCGGCGCAGGTCGCCGTCACCCAGCTCTTCGAGGAAGGTGCGGATCAGCCCGTGAAAACGAGGGTCGCGCCAGTGCCAGAGGGTGCCGTGCAGCCATGCGCCATCGACCGCCTTGGTTGGCGCGACCTGCTGCAAGAACCACAAGGCCTGCGCCCGGTTGTCGAAGTAACGGCGTGGAGCACCCTGACGGCGTTGTTCAAGATAGGCCGCGTGCTCCCCGGCGACCCGCTGCGCATGGGCAGCGGCCCAATCCGGCAGTTGCCCAGGATCATCCGGCAAGTCGTCCGCCAGCGTGCGGACATGGCCCAGTTGCTCGCCCAGCCAAGCCTCGGCCGTCGGGTCACGGCCCTCGAGCAGCGCACGGTAGCGATGTTCAAGTCCATCGCTCGCCTTGGCGGTTGCCGCCCAGCCCTTCGTCATCGCCACCATGCCCGCTACCTCGCTCATTGATTTTGCGGTTTGGTCTCGGGGGACGGGTTGGTCGTGGGTGTATCGGGCTGCTGCATCTGCAGCGACGGCTTGCTTGGATCGGCGTCCTTGGCCGGATGGTCGTTATCACGGTCGAAACAGCCACCGAGCAACGTAAAGCAGACGGCCAGCAGCGCTGTAGCCAATAGATTCGTTTTCATGGGGTTCTCGCTTTTGTGGAGGCCTACACAAGCGAGTTCGATACACCCTGAAGGATTCGTTTTTATTCCGGCGCAACGGATGAACGGCGCAACGAAATGTCAGCCACCTCTCGCCGTGCATGGTCAACACCTTGCTAGCAGAAAATTGGGCTGTGAGTCGCTCCTGCAGCTCAACCGATTGTGGCAGTGAAGTCGCGCTAACTTAGCAAGGCATTAGGAAAATAAAAAATTCACTCTTGAAACTCGCAGGTGCTCATGTCGTTGATGCGGCGACTGAGACCCTCATCGCCGACGTGGCCCCTACAACCTTCTCTGGAAAAGAGCCAGAATATTGAATCAAAAATTACGCCCAATTAGAAGCCTAGGGATAAGTAAAACAATCATAGCAATCATGTAAAGAATTGCTGGAATAGCTGAAAGTTTCGTGCCATTCAATGCCACCGCCAAGCTCAAAAGGCCAGCAACCAAGCAAAAGAGCGCGCAGGGAATGTCCAAAAGACAATATGCCAGCTTTTGCACCCCCCTACTTTCAGACAGACTTTTAACTGCGACCGACACGACAGAGAGCACTACTACAAAAAAGGTAAAATACAGGACATACATAACAAAATATTTGTAAGGACCAGAATTCTCCCCTCCCAAATCGATATCTCCTCGTAGAGCCAACCACAAAACCAAGTCAGCCAATAAAATCACCAACAGAGGAAAGCCGCTTTTAAAAAATGCAAACATGTTGCTCAACCCCTTAAAAAGCGCCCTTAACTTGGGCGCACACAGCTAGTTATTTTTGCAGCGAGATGGGATAAGCCCCCTTAATCTCGATAGCGTAGCTTTCTGCCTCAAGATGCCTTTGAATTTCCGAGAGAACTTGAGTGGCGCTTTCCCCAAACGCGCTGCGCCAACTACCTGGGTTGGCATCATAAATATCATTATAAGCTCTCGCCTCGCCATCGAAACTGATACGCCCATCTGCATATTTTGTGACACTACCTTCAATTTTTAACGTGATATTACCAAGCCAAAGCCCAGTGAGCCATGAATCATTCGCCGTATTGTAAGGCACTTTATCCAAAACAATACGACTACTACCCACGGACGAGCTTATAAGGGCCTGATCCAAAGCAGGAATAGGCGTAGCATTTAGGTTCAACCCAAGAGAGTTAATGCTTGTACTCGCTTGCGACCCGCCACCATACAAAAAGTGACCAAGGGCAGCGACAGGGGTTAGCACACCGCCAGAGAACTCTTGTGGCATATGAGTTTCGGGTATGGTTCTCGGCGGCTGGGTATTATGCCACACATAATTAAGAGCTTGAGCCGCGCTCTGTGATGGATTGTGAGCCTTGAACGTATCGGCCCACTGCAATGTCAGACAGTCGATTTTGAACGCATTAATAATCCCTGTTGCTCCAATAACACCATCTGGCATGTAAGTTTTTTTGCTCATTGCAAACCTTTATCATCATTTCCCGCCACAAGCCCGCGCCATAACTTTCGTTTCGCTGACGTGCCTGCTCAAGCTGAACGTAGCCCGGATTTGGCCCAGGAAAAACTCCGCCCTTAGGAGGAGCGTACCCCGGCGCAGTGGCAGTTACGTTAATTGGAGGAAGTTCAATAGTCACTGTTAGTCCTTTTTTCCGCGAGTGGACCCGCGTATCCTTGGAAAAATTACCGCAAAAAAAAAATCGAGGCTCAAGGTATTTACTTGAGTATTCGACTCCGCCTAATGGTTTATCTGGACTGGCTGAGCAATTCAGTTTTCTGGCCGGCTGCTGTGTTGGTCTTCCACTCCACAGCCTGACGTACGACAACAAGTGTTTAGACTAAACCGGGTTATCTGCAAGCCGACCACGGCGTTATGAGAACAGGTATTTCTATACACGGAAAGGTTGTTCATGGCACATCAGAATCTACCTACAGCTTTTTGCTCTTCCGTCTGACCTGGCAGGAAGCTTCATCCAGAAAACATGCGATCGAGAAAATGCGCTGATTGCAAGTTTGCGTGTTTTTACGCGCGAGCCGTTACAATTAGAAATGTGAACTTGACGCGAAACTCTCGGATACCGAGATCAGGTGCATGGCGACTAAATACTTCCAGTGCCTGAAAGACGCGAGGCTCTGTCTGAGATCCCAAGAAACTGGAATGGAGCTCTGGAACATCTTCTGGAAGGTGTCCATCGTGCTGATGGTGCTGATCAGCTCAAGGGGGCTGCAATCCTCCAGCAGACCGCCAGCGAAGTAGGCTGCCTACCCTGGGGGAAATTCGATGGGAGGATCGTCAGGAGTAACAGCTACATGAGAAAAACACATTTTTCCCGCGATAACCTGCAATTTTATTCACGATTTCTCCGCACGTTTGCTTAATGCGGTGTCAGGAGCGGGGCCCTGACAGCGGCCAGCCTTCCCCGCCGACATGACGCGAGTGTTACCGACATGCCCCAGCAGGTTATGCTGCGCACCCCGCCCCTGCCACGAGGCTGTCATGTCGTCCGCTGCCGTACCGGCGCAAACCCTGCGCGCCGACCGAGATTCGCGCAACGCCGCCCAGGTGCTCGGCCTGTGCCTGCCCAGTGACGTGCTGCTCTACCTGCTGCTGCCCATGTACGCAGCGGACTTCGGTGTGACGCTGGTCGAGGCCGGGGTATTGCTGGCGGCCAATCGCCTGGTGCGGATCATCGGCTATGGCTGGGTGGTGCGGTTCTATGCACGCCATGGCGATCGCGCAGCGTGCAGCCTGGCGGCTTTCGCTGCAGCGGTGTGTGCGCTGGGCAACGCCACCCTTTCCGGATTCGCCGCACTGCTGGTACTGCGCCTGGTCTGGGGGTTGTGCTTCGCCACCTTCAACTTGAGTACCCAGACCCTCGCCACGGCCGAGGCACAGGGTGCAGCCCGCCGCGCCGGGCGTTCGCGGGCGACCCTGGCCATCGGCCCCATGCTGGCCTTGCCGCTGGGGGCGCTGATGGCCCAGGCCTATGGCCCGCGTACGGTGTTCTTCGTACTGTGCATCAGCGCCCTGTGCGGCCTGTGGCGGGCCCGCGCCTTGCCTTCCAGAGGCCATGACATTCCCGTGCGCAGCGGTCGGCGCCTGCGCCTGCCGGACAGCATCGCCACCTGGTCTTTCATCGAAGGGGTGACGCTGGACGGTCTGTTCATTTTCGGCCTCTCGCTGTATGCGCAAGTCCACATGGGCGAGTCGGGGGTACTGGTGGCCGGTGTGCTGATGGCGGTGCGCTATTTGAGCGAGATGCTCTTCAGCCCCTTCGGCGGACGCCTGGCAGATCGCTTCGGCGCACTGCGCATGTTGGTGGTGCTGTCGCTGGCCACCTCACTGGCGCTGCTGGTGTTCGCCAGCCATTGGCTGTTCATCGGCGCCTTCTTCGTGTTGGTGCTGCGCGCCTTGCAACTACCTCTTGTGATGACCCTCGTCGCGCTGCGCAATCCGCACGCGCGCATTCAGGCGCTGGCCAGCAATGCCGTGTGGCGCGACATCGGCGCCGGGCTCGGGCCGATGCTGGCCGGTGTGCTGCTGCCGCAGGTGCCAGCGATCTGGGCTTATGCCGGGGCGGCGTTGGCAGTCGCCGTGGCGGCGCTGAACTGTGCCAGGCCGCCACGGCATTGAGCACGACGCCCAAGGGTCAGCGCAGCTGGATCCAGGTGGTCTTCAACTGGGTGTACTTGTCGAACGCATGCAATGACAGGTCGCGCCCAAAGCCCGACTGCTTGTAGCCGCCGAACGGGGCGACCACATCGAGCGCATCGACGGTATTGACCGAAACGCTGCCGACCCTGAGCTGCCTGGCAACCCGGTGCACGCGGTTCAGGTCGTCGCTCCACACCGAGGCGGCCAACCCATAGACGCTGTCGTTGGCCAGGCGGATAGCTTCCTCTTCAGTGTCGAAGGCCGTCACTGCGACTACCGGGCCGAAGACCTCTTCACGCGAAAGCGACGACTGCGGGTCGACATGGGTGAAAATCGTCGGCTCGATGAAGTTACTGGAGCCGTTGAAGCTGAGCTGACGCCCACCGGCCACCAGAAGCGCGCCCTCCTCCTGTGCGCGGCCGATCGCGGCCATGATCTGCGAAGTCTGCTGCGCATCGACGATGGCGCCGGCGCGGCTGGCCGGATCCAGCGGATTACCGGGGAGCCAGTCGCGCGCCTTGGCAATCAGGCGCTCGATGAACGCGTCATGGATCGAGCGCTGCACGTAAAGTCGTGAGTTGGCCGAGCAGACCTCACCCTGGTTGAAGAAGATGCCGAATGCGGCTTTCTCTGCAGCCAGGTCCAGGTCCTTGCAGTCATCGAACACCAGGTTCGGGCTTTTCCCGCCGCACTCCAACCACACCTGTTTCAGGTTCGACTGCGCCGAATACTGCATGAAGTACTTGCCCACCTGGGTGGAGCCGGTGAATACCAGGCAATCGACGTCGGGGTGCAGGCCCAGTGCCTTGCCGGCGATCTCGCCCAGCCCCGGCACGACGTTCAGCACCCCTTCGGGAATGCCGGCCTCCAGCGCAAGCTCGGCCAGGCGCAGCGCCGAAAGCGGCGACTGTTCGGCAGGCTTGAGCACGACGCTGTTGCCGGCTGCTAACGCCGGGGCCAGTTTCCAGGCCGCCATGTCCAGCGGAAAGTTCCACGGCACCACGGCTGCGACCACACCGATAGGTTCGCGGGTGATGGTGGCCACGGCATTGGCCGCAGTGGGCGCAACCTGGTCGTAGAGTTTGTCGAGCGACTCGCCATACCAGGCGAAGACCTGGGCGGCGCCCGGCACATCGATGTTGTAGGCATCGAGCACCGGCTTGCCCATGTTCAGCGATTCGAGCAGCGCCAGCTCCTCGCGGTGGGCCAGCATCAGCTCGGCCAGACGCAGCATCACGCGCTTGCGCTCGGTCGGCGCCATGCGTGCCCACGGGCCTTGCTCGAACGCCTGCCGCGCACTGGCCACGGCACGGTCGACGTCCTCAGAGGTACAGGCGGCGACCCGCGCCAGCAGTTGATTGGTGGCAGGGTTGATCGCATCGAACGTCGCGCCACCTGCGGCGGCCACGAAACGGCCGCCGATCATGGCTTGATCGCGAAAAGTCAGCTTGGCGGCTTGCTGCTGCCAGTAGGTTGAATCGTGCACGTTGTGCTCCAGGAACCGTTGATTGGAGAAGGTAGCGCAGCCGCTTCAGAGCTTGCCCAGCGCCTGCGCGGTGCGATCGACCGCTTTGCGGGTCTTCTCCACCAGTTCGTCCAGCTCACTGTGGTTGGCCACCAGCGCGGGTGCCATGATCATCCGTCCCAAGGTCGAACGAATGATCACGCCCTCTTCGAAGCCGAAGGTCCGGCACTGCCAGGCCAGCTCGTTTTCGTTGGCGTAGCGCTTGCGGCTGGCCTTGTCCTCGGCGAACTGCAGGGCAGCCACCAGCCCGGCGCCCTGCACCTGGCCGATCAAGGGATGGTTGGCGAACACCTCGCGCAGGATGCGCTGCAGGTAGGGCCCGGTATCGTCTTTCACCTGACGCACGATGCCTTCGTCGCGCAGCGCCTTGAGGTTGGCAATCGCCACCGCAGCGGCCACCGGGTGCCCGGAATAGGTCAGGCCGTGAGCGAATACACCGCCGCGCTCCACCAGTGCTTCGGCGATACGCTTGCTCAGCACCAGCCCGCCCATCGGCACGTAGCCCGAGGTGAGGCCCTTGGCGATCGACAGGGTGTCGGGCTCGAAACCGAAGTACTCGTGGGCGAACCATTCACCGGTACGCCCGAACCCGCCAATCACCTCGTCGGCACACAGCAGCACGTCGTATTGGCGGCAGATGCGCTGGATTTCCGGCCAGTAGCTTTCCGGCGGGAAGATCATGCCGCCGGCGCCCTGGAATGGCTCGGCGATGAAACCGGCGACGTTCTCGGCACCGAGCTCGAGAATTTTTTCTTCCAGCTGCAAGGCGCAGCGCCGACCGAACTCCGCCGGACTCAGCTCGCCACCGGCGGCATACCAGTAGGGTTCATCGATGTGCGCCACATCCGGAATCAGCCCGCCCATCTCGTGCATGAACTTCATACCGCCCAGCGCCGTGGCCGCCAGGGTCGAGCCGTGGTAGCCGTTCCAGCGGCCGATCATGACCTTCTTGTTCGGCTGGCCAAGCACCTGCCAGTAACGGCGTACGGTACGGATCAGCACCTCGTTGGCCTCGGAGCCAGAGTTGGTGTAGATCGCGTGGCTGTAGTGCCCCGGCAGCAGGCTGAACAGCAGCTCGGACAACTCGATCACGGCCGGGTGGGTGGTGTGAAAGAACATGTTGTAGTAGGCGAGCTGGTCCATCTGCGCCGCAGCGGCGGCCGTCAGGTCCTTGCGCCCGTAGCCGAGCTGGGTGCACCACAGGCCCGACATGCCGTCCAGGTAGCGCTTGCCTTCGCTGTCCCACAGATGCAGCCGCTCACCGCCGACGATTACCCGCGGGCCTTCGGCGTTGAGCGCCTTCTGGTCGAGGAAGGCATGGATATGGTGTGCAGCATCGGCGGCCTGGTAGTCACGGGTCTGGCGTTGGGGTGCGAAAGGCGCGTTCATGGGCGGTTTTCCTTGTTGGTATGGAGACGCCCCTGAAGCTTGCAGCAGCCAGCAACCGTGCGAAATCACCCGTTGGGGTGAGGTCCCCAGCCTCGTAACCGGCTCACCCCAACGGGTGATTTCGGAGGCGAATCGGCTATGGGAGCATGCGCCAAGGCCCCGAAACGCGGCCCCCTTCGTGCCCAATCAATAAAGAGAACAACGCCATGAACGCACGCTTCAGTCCCTTGCGCCGAATCCGCTCCCGCCTACGCCTGCGCAGCGCTTGAGCGAGGGGCCACGCCCCCGCATCCAGCCCACCACCTCTCCTTCACCGGTAGCGAGCATGATCGCCTACCGCGGCGTCCTGCATCCCCACATCAGGAGTCAGCAATGCATACAACAACGACAACCGCAGCGCATTCCACGCCTCACTCACCGTCCAGCACGCGCTTTCGCACCTCCATGGGCATGACCGCGCTGATACTCTTCGGCCTCGCCTACATGGTGCCGTTGGCAGTCTTCTCCGCCTACGGGCTGGTAGCCCAGACCACCAAGGGCCACCTGCCGACCGCCTACCTGCTGACCCTCGGCGCCATGCTGTTCACCGCCTACAGCTATGGACGCATGGTCCAGGCACACCCCTACTCCGGCTCGGTCTACACCTATACCCGCAAAGCGTTCGGCGCCCACGCCGGGTTCATGGCCGGCTGGACACTGTTGCTCGACTACATTTTCCTTCCGCTGCTCAGCTACCTGCTCATCGGCATCTACATGTCGGAATACTTCCCGACTGTGCATGCCTGGGTATGGGTGCTCGGGTCGATCAGCGCAGTGACCTTCCTCAACCTGATCGGCATCGAGTCGGTGACCCGGGTCAACGGCATCCTGGTGGTCGCACAACTGGTATTCATCGTGGTGTTCGTGGCGTTGTCGATCAACAGCCTGTCCGCTCAGACACAACCGATCTCGCTGACCGCCCCCTTCTACCACGAGGGTTTCAGTGCCTCGGCCATCATGGCGGGCGCGGCGGTGCTGTGCCTGTCGTTCGTAGGCTTCGATGCCGTCTCGACCATGGCCGAGGAGACTGCCGACCCCACCCGGCGGATTCCGCGGGCGATCATGGCGGTGTCGTTGATCGGCGGCCTGTTGTTTCTCGTGGTGTCCTATTTCGCGCAATTGGTCCACCCGGACTGGAGCAGCTTCGCCAACCCTGACTCGGCACCGGTGGAGGTGATGAACAGCGCTGGTGGCCATCTCTTGGCCAGCGCCTTTACCGCCACCTACGTGGCAGGCTGCTTCGCGTCGGCCATGGCTTCTCAGGCCAGCGTGTCGCGGGTCCTGTTCGCCATGGGCCGCGACGGCGCCCTGCCCCGTGCCTTCGGTCAACTGGTGACGAAAAAGCGTGTGCCCGCCTTCGCGATCATCGTGGTCGGGATGGTGTCGTTGAGTGCGCTGTTCATCAGCCTGGATACCGTCGCCAACATGATCAGCTTCGGCGCCCTGTTTGCCTTCTCGGCAGTCAACCTGGCGGTGGTCAAGCACTACCTGGCCGACCAGAAGCTGCGCGGCACGGCAAACTGCCTGCGCTATGGCCTGATTCCGGGCCTGGGGTTCCTCAGCACCCTGTGGCTGTGGACCAGCCTGTCGAGCCTGTCGTTCACCATCGGCCTGTGCTGGATGGGCCTGGGCGTGGTGTTCCTGATCGGCCTGACGCGCGCGTTTCGGGTGAAACTGCCTGACTTGCAGATGGCAGACTGACAACACCGGCCTAAAACCGCCGACGATGATGCGTCGGCGTTTTCATATCAGCGCGGCTTGCCCATGTAGCTTTCCAGCGGGTCGCGCTCCAACACTCCATGGGCATTGGCCAGGGCATCGATGAACAGGGAGAACAGCTCGGACTGGGTGCCGATGTCGAGCTTGGCGTAGACGTGTTTGCGATGGGACTTGATGGTGTCCTCCGACACCTTCAGACGCTCGGCCAGGGAGCGGGTCGAGTGCCCGCGCAGGATGAGCTGGGCGATCCGGCACTCGCGCTCGGTCAGCAAGGACGATCCGAAATTGCTCAGGGCGGCATGCACGCGCTGCTCCCAGACCTTCTCCACGCGTCCGCCGCGGCCCTGATAGCCGTCGAAATGCTTGGCCAGCACTGCCAGCACCCAGGGGCTGATGGCCTTGAAGCGTGACTTCGCTGCGTCGTCGAGTTCATCGGTGAACGCCAACGACACTGCCAGGCTCAGGCCTTCATCCAGTTGCAGGATGTAGTTGATCTCGTCCTCGAGGTGGGAATGGCGGTAGAACGCCAGGTAATACTCACTGAGCTTGAAGTGATCGGGCGCCACGTCACCCAGCGCATAGCAGCCTGAGTGAACGCTTTCGATGCAGACTTCATAGAACGGGTCCAGCAGGTAGAAGCCCGACAGGTAGCGTCGAACGTTGCCTTCCGGCCGCCAGGGGCCAGGCCCATCGCATTCCGACCAGGCCGACGGCAGCCCCTCGCGGGGATACAGGTACACCGTGCTGGCCTTGACCGGGCCGACCAAGGCCAGCGCGTCGAACAGCGCCGTGGCGAAACCCTGGGCGCCGATGGCGGCGGTGACTTTCGCCATCGCCTCGAACCACTGGACTGATGAAAGCTGATCGATTTGCACGTCTGTGACCCCTGGAATTCCGCTGATCGGATGGTGCCATGGGCCTGTGCGCCAGGGAATCACCCGTTGGGGTGAGCAGGTAGGGAGGATTGTCGGACGCACTGCGCTATGCTGCCAGGCTCGCACGCATCGACAAGGACGTTCCCTCATGACCCCGACCCTGCGCCTGGCTCTGCCCGAGGATATCGAATTGCTGTTCGACATTCGGACCAGCGTGAAGCAGAACCACCTTTCGCGCGAGCAGATGCACGATCTGGGCATTACCGCGACCACCCTCACCGAAGCCATTCGCGAGGCGCCCTGCACCTGGATCGCCGAATACCGGCAGGAGGCGGTCGGCTTTGCCATGATCGATCTGGACGAAGGTGAGCTGTTCGCCCTGTTCGTGCGCCCGCAGCATGAAGGCAAGGGCATCGGTCGATTGCTGCTGGAGCAGGCCGAACGCGCGCTGTTCCAGCGTCATGAAGTGATTCACCTGACCACCGATGGCGATCAGGCGATCCGTGCGAACGGCTTCTACCAGCGTGCCGGTTGGGTTTCGCGCGCAGCGGTCGATGAACGCGATGTGCGCTATGAGAAACGCCGCACCGCCCCGCCTGCAGGCTCAGGTCAATGACTGGAAATCAGCCGCATCATGCCGTTCGCGCAAGAACTCGCCCGGGGCCGCGGATGTGCGGTTGACCACCCTGCCCCGCGCCACCGCAGGACGCGCGGCGATGGCGTGGTACCAACGCAGCAGATGGGTGTACTGCTCGATTTCGAGGAACTCGCCCGCACCGTACACGCCCAGCAGGCTGCCGGGATACCAGGGCCACACGGCCATGTCGGCAATGGTGTAGATATCCCCGGCCAGGAACTCGTGGCGTGCCAGATGGGTGTCCAGCACATGCAAGGGGCTGGTTCTGCTGGGATACGTCGGTCATGGGTCGTTCCAGGGAGTTCGTGGCGTCACGCCGAAAACTCTAACCAAGCGACACCTGCGCAAATACGCCGCGCAGCTGAATTGACTGTTTCGTAACGCGAAACGCTGGCCCCGCCCGGAGCCTGCTCGCTTCAAGCCTGGGCGGTTTGCTGCCAGGCCAGTCGTGCCTGGACCTCGACCGCTGCGTCCATGACTTTCTGTGTCCAGTTCCCATCCTTCGGACAGACGACGACCACACGGAAGCCATGGTCGTCACCTTCGATCCGCACGCCTTCGGAGTCATCGACATGCAGGTCGATATCGAACGCCGGCGGGAACTTCGAAGGTGCCTTGGCAAGGCCGTTCGCCGACAGGACCTGCTGGTGCCGGTCGCTGTTGACCACACCATCGACACGGATGCCGTAGAGCAGCAGCCAACGCCTGATGTACGACGGCGTGCGTCCGGACGATGTATAGATCCAGATGCTGTAGCCCTGGCGGCGCAGATCGCGGATCAGCGCGCGGGTGCCGATGCGCAGGGGCTCACCCAGCCAGCGATGAACGAACTCCGGCAGTTTGCTGTGTTCTGCCGGGCTGTGGTGCGGCAGGCAGGCGAGCGTGTCATCGATATCAAAGGAAATACGCACCCGCGGCTGCCTGAACGCCCGCGTGACGCCGTGCCAGGCCTGGCGACTGCCGACCTGCCATTGCTTGAGCTTCGGATACCTGCCCATCAACGGCCCTCCTGACAGATGCGTGCCGACGCGTCGCTCAGGAAAAACGTCTCGGGATCGGGCGCCTGCGCCTCCAGGAACGCCGCATACTTCTTCTTGATCTTGGGCAATTCGTACAAGGCCTTTACACCATGCTTGGCAGAGTTGCGTATGACCGAGGACGGGTTGAAATAGCCCTCGGCGTTGTCCAGCGTCAGCACGAACGGCGGCAGCCCTGCGCGCATCAGCAGATAACTGACGATGAGCGACCCCGTGCGATTGTTGCCTTCAATGAACAGCTGCGGCTTGCTCAGGATGCGAACATACACGCCTGCTGCGCGTTTCCACACCGAATCGCTGCCATACGAGCAATACCAGTTGTACAGATCCTTGATGCCGCCTTCGACGTTGTTGAAGAAGTGCTCTTCGGTGGCGATCAGGTGCTGGGCGAACTCCACTCGACGTTCAGGATCGCTGCCACACAGCACCGTGGCGTTGATCTCCAGCATCAGGTTCAGCTGCTGAAGGTCGAACAGGTCGATACCCCGCGCGACATAGTCGTCAATCAGGGCATAGCCTTCAAGCACATTTTGCAGCACCTCATCGGTGAACGGATCACGCGGTTCGGTAAAGTGCTTGCTGAGCTCGGTGAAACGCCGCTGCACATCCCGCAGTGCGCGTTCTACCGCTGACAGGTCAAGACGACGCGTCGCACGCATAAGTAATCTCTGGAAACACTAAAAAGTAAAAGCGGTCGGACTGTCGCAGCGGCCATCCTGGCCTGCGACATCCAACCGCTTCGGTCGAGTGACTACATCAGCTGAACTTGCCGCTGATGTAGTCACTGGTCAGCTGTTCGCGCGGGTTCTGGAAGATCTGGGTGGTCGGGCCCATCTCGACCAGGTAGCCCGTGCGCGTGCCCTGGGAAATATCGACCGAGAAGAATGCCGTGGTGTCGGCAACACGGATCGCCTGCTGCATGTTGTGGGTCACCAGGGCGATGGTGTAGTCCTTCTTCAGTTCCACCATCAGCTCTTCAACGCGCCGGGTTGCGATCGGGTCGAGTGCCGAGCAGGGTTCATCGAGCAGCAGGACTTCCGGCTCGGTGGCAATGGCACGCGCGATGCACAGGCGCTGCTGCTGGCCGCCGGACAGCGACAGGCCACTGACCTTGAGCTTGTCCTTCACCTCATCCCACAGGGCTGCACCTTGCAAGGCGTGCTTGACGCGGTCGCCGAGGTCGCCCTTGTAGCGGTTCAGGCGCAGGCCGAACGCGACGTTGTCGAAGATGCTCATCGAGAACGGGTTCGGTTGCTGGAACACCATGCCGATGTAACGGCGCACGACCACAGGGTCCACACCCTTGCCATAGACATCCTGGCCGAGGAAGTGCACGTGGCCTTCGAAGCGGAAGCCCTTCACCAGATCGTTCATGCGGTTGAGGCTACGCAGCACGGTACTCTTGCCGCAGCCGGACGGGCCGATGAAACCGGTGATCTTGTTCTTTTCGATCGGTACATGGCTGTCGCGGACCGCCATGAAGTTGCCGTAGAAAATCTTGTCCAGCTTGCAGTCCATGACCACTGGTGCCTGGTTGACCAACGGAGCGGCTCTTTGCGCAGTCGATACGTTCAAGTTAGATGCTCCCGTTCTCAATACTTAGGCTTGCCGAAAATACGGCTGAGAATATTCACGACCAGCACGATCATCACCAGTACCAGCGAGGCCGCCCAGGCGAGCTCCAGCTGGTTGTCGAAAGGCATGCCGGAGAAGTTGTAGATCAGTACCGCCAGCGAGGCCGTGGGGTTCATCACCGCCAGGCTGCCGTCGTGGTAGATCCAGTAGTTGCTGAACAACGCGGTGAACAGCAGCGGCGCGGTTTCGCCAGCGGCGCGGGCCACGGCGAGCATGACACCGGTGAGGATGGCCGGCATGCCGGTCGGCAAGACGATCTTCCAGATCACCTGGGCGCGGGTACAGCCCATGCCGTAGGCGGCGTCCTTCATGATCTTGGGCACCATCTTCATCGCCTCTTCGGCGGTCAGCACGACGATCGGCAGCATCAGAACCGCCAGCGCCACGCCACCGGCCGGTGCGGAGTATGTGCCGGTGGTCATGACCACCAGGGCATAGGCGAACACGCCAGCCAGGATCGACGGCAGGCCGGTCAGCATCTTGGCGGCAAAGCGCGATGCGTTGGCAAGCTTGCTGTCCGGACCGAGTTCGGCCAGGAAGATCGCCGCCAGGATGCCGACCGGCACCGCGATGGCAGCGGCAATGCCGACCATGACGAAGGTACCCGCCATCGCGTTGCCGAAACCACCGCCCATCTCGAAGCCGGTGGGTGGCAGCTCGGTGAACACCTCAAGGCTCAGGCGTGCACCGCCGCGAGTGATCAGCATGTAGAGCACGGAAATCAGCGGCACACTGGCCAGCAGGGCCACGCACCACACCATCGTGGTCAGGGTCAGGCTGCGCAGGGCGCGGCCTTCGAACCGGCGCTGCAGGCTGGGCAAGGCAGTTGCAGGGGTCGTGAGGTCGGTCATTATTTATTACCCCGCTGGGCGTAGAGCATGATCAGCGATCCAACGACGTTCACCAGCAGGGTGATGAACATCAGTACCAGCGCCGCGTACATCAGCACCTCGACCTCGTTCGGCCCGGCTTCAGGGAAGTTCAGGGCCAGCAAGGCCGCCAGCGTGTTGGCCGGGGCGAACAGGGAAAGCGTGATGGTGTTGGCGTTACCCACCAGCATGGCCAGCGCCATGGTCTCGCCCAGGGCACGGCCAAGGCCAAGCACCAGGGAGCCGAAGATGCCGGTGGCGGCGGACGGCACCATCACCTTGAGGATGGCTTCCCAGTGGGTGGTGCCCATGCCGTAGGCTGCCTGCTTGGTCTTCATCGGCACGCTGGTCAGCGCGTCCTGGGACACCGCGGCCACGGTGGGCAGAATCATGATGGCGAGCACCAGTGCCGCTGGCAGCAGCCCAGGCCCACTCAAGGAGGAACCGAAGAACGGAATCCAGCCCAGCTCGCTGTTCAACCATGCGGTCAGCGGACGGATCGCCGGGATCACCACATAAATGCCCCACAGGCCATAGACGACGCTGGGGATGGCGGCGAGCAGCTCGACGATGGTGCGAAACACCGCAGCGAGTTTTGCGGGCAGGAAATCCTGGGTGAGGAAAATCGCCATGCTGATACCGAAGAAACCGGCGATCAGCAATGCAATCAGGGCGCTGTAGAGCGTGCCCCAGATCGCCGGCAGAATGCCGTATTTGCCTTGGTTAACGTCCCACACGCTGCCGAAGAGCACATCGAATCCGTGCTTTTCCATACCCGGCAGCGCCTTGCGTCCTACTTCGTAGATCAGCGCAAAGACCAGCGCCAGCACCAGCACCACGCCGATACGTGCAAGTGCACGGAACGTACGGTCGACCAGGAAATCCCTGGTTGACGGCGGCTGGCATGCAGAGTCGGGGTTATCCGGAATGGCAAAAGGTGTGTTCATGGATTATTTCCGGGACAGGGGCAGAGGCACCCGGCATGCCTGCAAGGCAGGCCGGGCGCAACCTGGCAGTCTTACTGGATGTTCTGAGCCGCTTTGCGCACCTGGTCGACAACCGACTGCGGCAGCGGGATGTAGCCCATCGAGTCGGCGATCTTCTGACCTTCGGTCAGGCTGTACTCGATCATGTCGCGCATGGCCTTGGCCTTGGCGGGGTTGCCGTTGTCCTTGCGGAAGATCATCCAGGTGTAGGAGGTGATCGGGTAGGACTTGGCACCGTCCGGATCAGGCAGCCAGGCCACCAGGTTTTCCGGCATCTTCACTGCAGCCAGTGCTTCGGCACCGCTTTCGGCGTTCGGTACGACATACTGGCCGGCCTTGTTCTGCAGGGCAGCGAAGTCGACCTTGGCCAGCTTGGCGAAGCCGTACTCGATGTAGCCGATGGCGCCCGGGGTCTGGCGTACGGTGGCGGTTACGCCATCGTTCTTCGGCGACTTGATGAACTTGTCGGTCGCTGGCCAGTTGACGGTGTTGCCCTCGCCCAACGCTTCCTTGAAGGCCGGGTTGATGGCCGACAGGTGCTTGGTGAAGACGGCGGTGGTACCGCTGGAGTCTGCACGCACGACCACGGTGATCGGGGTAGCCGGCAGTTTCAGCTCAGGGTTGGCAGCAGCGATTTTCGGGTCGTTCCACTGGGTGATCTTGCCCAGGAAGATGTCGGAGTAGACGTCACGCGGCAGCTTCAGGCCCTTGGGGTTGCCCGGCAGGTTGTAGGCCAGGACGATCTCGCCCGCAGTCATCGGCAGCAACTGAACGCCCTCGCCGACCTTGGCAATTTCTTCGTCTTTCATGGCCGAGTCGCTGGCGGCGAAATCGACGGTCTTGTTCAGGAAGTCCTGGACACCGGCGCCACTGCCCTTGGACTGGTAATCGACAGTGACCCCTTCGGTCTTCTTGCTGAAATCCTTGAACCAGGTCAGGTAGATCGGTGCAGGGAAGCTGGCACCGGAACCGGTCAGGCGGACGTTTTCTGCGGCGAAGGCCGAAGTGGCGCTAAGCGAAACGGCAACGGCGAGTGCAGCAGACTTCATCAGGCGTATCATGGAAAAGCGCTCCGTGTGATGGCCGGAACACTTTGCAGCAGCTGTATTACAACTTTGTGACCATTGGGTGGCAAACCACCTGCTCAGCCCCCATGAATCGGGCCAACAAGGCAATTTGATGCCATTTCGTAGTAACTAAATGTGACTAGTACCGCCAAGCAGATGCCCGTCACTAAATTTCAAATGACCTTCACCGAACGCCCGATGAACTTCACCGGGCCGGTCGGTCGGCCCGTGGGCGATCCGCCAGCCTTTTCCAGCGTCAGCTCGAACAGCTGATTGGGCTCCAGAGGCGGCAGGTCGCGCAGCGGCACGCGATACTGTTCGCCAGGCTTGACCAGGCCTAGGGAGACTGGCGCCTGCCATTGCTCGCCCTTGGTCCAGAACTGCAGGGTCATCCCTTCTGGCACCTGATCCCGACCCAGCGGGATCAACGCGATGGTCCGCGCATCGCTGGCCTGCACCACCCAGCCGGGCACCTGGTCGGTCGGCGCTACCAGCACGACCAGGTAGTGGGTCGTCGCAGGCCGGGTGGTCAGCAGCGCCAGGCTCAGCAACACAGTGGCCGCCAGGCCGGCGGCGCTCACGCCTTGCCACAGGCCCAGGCGCTTCCACCATCGGCTTGTCGGATGCACCTGCCGCGCCTGCTCCGCGAGACTGCGGTCGATCCGTCGCCACAGGCGCGTGCTGGGTCGTTGCGGCTCAGCCAGCGTGGTCAACTCGAGCAGGCGCGCCTCCCAACGGTCGACAGCCGCCCGCAAGTCCGGCTCGCGGTCCAGTCGCGCAAGCACCTCAGCGCGCTGTTCGGCAGACAGCGTCCCCAACACATACTCCCCCGCCAGCACGTCGAGCAGTTGCGAAGGGTCATCGGTTGAACCCGGCGTCATGTCATGCACTCCCGCAGCGCCTCGAGGCTTCGCTTGATCCACGCCTTGACCGTACCCAGCGGCGCCCCCATCAGGCTGGCGATTTCCGCGTGGCTGCAGCCGTCCACATAGGCATGCAGGACACACCGCTGCGGTGCAGGCTGCAGTTGCTCAAGGCAGCGATAGATCTTCGCAGAGCCTGACCAGATGGCGCCCTCGTCGAATTCCCCAACCAAGGTCACGATGTCCGCGTCGTCCAACGCCGTCTCCTGTCGGCTGTCGCGCACGGCGTTCAAGGCCAGGTGGCGGTTGATGCTGTAGATCCAGCCCCGGGCCGAACCTCGCGTCGCATCGAAGCTGGTCGCCCGTGTCCAGATACGAATGAACGCGTCGTGGACGATATCCTCGGCCATGGCGTCATCGCGCACGATGCGCCGCACCACCCCGAGCAAACGCGAACCTTCATGGTCGTAGAGCGCCTGCAAGGCGCTGCGGTCACCCCGCGCGCAAGCGGCAAGGCAACCCTGGAAATCGAAAGGCGTAACGGATGAATTCACTCTCGGCACGGTCCTGTGTCGGCGCTGACACCCGGCCTTGCGGCCGGGGCTTGTAGAGCAGCGTAGATGATCCATTGCCAAGCGTCAGTTCAACCACGCGTCATTTGGCAGACCAGAAGATGTAGTCGGCCTGGTACTTGACGATCTGCTGCGCCCCCTTGTTCTGCGCTGTACAGGCCATTGCCGGGGCCACCCCGCCCTGGGTGGCGAGGCGCTGGATGTAGCTGACCCCGTGCATTGCCCCCTTACCCTCGGCCGGATTCGCCTTGACCAGTTGATACGGCAGATCGCCTTTGCCTGCAGGGGCTACGGCAAGCTGGGTGCCGGTGACTTTCGAGCCGTCCTTGGCCTGCCAGGTGGCGGGCGGGCCAAAGTAGTCGCCGACAGCCTTGCCACTGCGGTCGCTGAGGGTCGCCTTGGGACCGACGAAGAACCACTCGGTCTCGCCCGGCGCATTGGCCTTGTCCCGGCACTCGTAGGTGATTTCACCGACGCCGACGGTTTCGAGCATGACCGTGTGGCCTGCGGGCACCTTGACGGCATCGGGCACCGCAGCATGGGCAGCCTGTTGCGCGAGCATGAAGCTCGATACGAGCAGGATCGAGGCAAACGGGATTTTCATGGGATGGACTCCTGATGGGTACGCGGTTGGGCAGTCGATGACTGCTACCTTCCTGTACCCGCCAGCAGCCGTTGTGGATGCAGACTAGGCAATCCTGGCGACGAACGGTCGCAGGACAACTATTCGGTGGACTCCACCACGCCCTGATCCTCTCCCAGGAACCCACCGCTCTGATGCTGCCACAACCGCGCATAGGTGCCGTTTCTGGCCAGTAGTTCAGCGTGGGTGCCCTGTTCGATGATGCGCCCTTCATCCATCACGATGAGCCTGTCCATCGCCGCGATGGTGGACAACCGGTGAGCGATGGCGATCACCGTCTTGCCCTGCATCATGTCATCGAGGCTTTCCTGGATGGCAACCTCGACCTCCGAGTCCAGCGCACTGGTGGCTTCGTCGAGCAACAGGATCGGGGCATTCTTGAGCATCACCCGGGCGATCGCGATGCGTTGGCGCTGGCCACCGGACAGCTTGATGCCACGCTCGCCGACCAAGGTGTCGTAGCCGGTGTTCCCTTGGCGGTCGCTCAACTGGCTGATGAAGCCATCGGCCTGGGCACTGGCGGCAGCACGACGGATCTGCGCCTCGCTCGCCTCTGGGCGGCCGTAGGCGATGTTGTCGCGAATCGAACGGTGCAGCAGCGAGGTGTCCTGGGTGACCATGCCAATGGCGCTGCGCAGGCTATCCTGGGTGACCTGGGCGATGTTCTGCCCATCGATGCGGATCTCGCCACTGTCCACGTCATAGAAACGCAGCAGCAAGTTGATCAGCGTCGACTTGCCCGCACCGGAGCGGCCGACCAGGCCGATCTTCTCGCCGGGGCGAATCTCAAGGCTCAGGCCATCGAGCACCTGGCGCTCGCCGTTATAGTTGAAACGCACATTATCGAAGCTCACCGCCCCGCCGTGGGTCACCAGCTCCCCCGCGTTCGGCACATCCTGGACCTTGGGGCCGGTGGTCAGGGTCACCATCCCGTCCTGCACGGTGCCGATGTTCTCGAACAGCGAAGTCATCTGCCACATGATCCAGTGCGACATGCCATTGACGCGCAATGCCATGGCGGTGATCGCCGCCACCGCGCCAGCGCCCACTTCGCCCTGGTGCCACAGCCACAGGGCGTAACCGCCCGCGCCCATGATCAGGCCGACCACCAGCGCCTGGTTGGCGATCTCGAACTGGCTGACCAGGCGCATCTGGCGAAAGCCGGTCTGCTTGAAATCCTCCATCGCCGCACGGGCGAAGTGCGCCTCACGCCGGGAGTGGGAAAACAGTTTCACCGTGGTGATGTTGGTGTAGGCATCCGAAACCCGCCCAGTCATCGACGAGCGGGCATGGGCCTGTTCCTGGCCGACCTGCCCCAGGCGCGGGACGAAATACACCATGGTCAGGCCGAACAGCGCCACCCAGGCAATGAACGGCAGCATGAGCTTGAGCGCGAAGCCGCCAGCCAGGGCAATGATCGCCACGAAGTACACGCCGATACCCGGCAGGATCTCGATCAGGGTGAACAGCACCTCACGCACCGCCAGCGCCGTCTGCATCACCTTGGTAGTGACCCGGCCTGAGAACTCGTCGGAGAAGAACGACAAGCTCTGGCGCAGCATCAGGCGATGGAAATCCCAACGCAGACGCAGTGGCAGGTTGATCGCCAGCACCTGATGCTGCACCAGCGTGCGCCCCGCCACCAGGCCGATACTGACCAGCAGCACGGCACCCGCGCCCCACAGCACCCTCGCCTCCTCTGCGGTCACCGCGTCGCCCACTTTCCAGGTCGCGAGCAGGTCCACTACCTGCCCGAGAAAGGCGAACAGCCAGGCCTCGTAGATCGACACTGCAGCGCTGAGCAGCGCCAGCGCCACGATATAGCCGCGGGCACCGCGCGTGCAGGCCCACATGAACCGCGCCAGGCCCATGGGCGGTGGTGGGGCTTCGTCGGGTGGGAAAGAGTCAAGCCAACGCTCTAATATGCGCAGCATGGAAGTCTCCGGATAAGGCAAACAAGGGATTGTGCCAGTTCATGACGATAGGTGGCGGAAATTGACATCGACAGTGGTGCGCAGCCGGCGACCGGGCGCCAGCGGTCAGATGAAGGAATTTTCATCTTCCACGCCAGCGCGCTGTTACCGGGGTGGGCGGCACGTCACGCTATTGGCTGGCTGTGACCGACCTTGAGCCGACCGCCGAGCTTGCGTAGCATCCCTGGCCCTTGGGGCCGCAGACGGCCCACGGCGGGCCAGCCCTCGCCTTCACTCGTCATCACGTCACCGAGCCCCCATGCCACAGCCGATTCCCCTCAAGGACCACGAAAAGGAAAAGCACCTGGTCAACCGCCGGCTGCTGGTCTGCGCCGCGCTGACCCTGGGCCTGGTTGCGGTGCTGATCGGCAGGCTGTATGTCTTGCAGGTGCTGCAGCACGACCAGCAATCGGCGGTTTCGGAAAACAACCGCGTGCACGTGCTGCCCATCGCCCCCGAGCGCGGGTTGATCTACGACCGTAACGGCGTGGTGCTGGCCGACAACAAGCCCAGCTTCAACCTCACCATGACCCGCGAGCGCACCAACGGCCAGACCTCCGCCGTGCTCGACGCCCTGGCCAAGGTCCTGAACCTCTCCGACGACGACCGCGCCCAGTTCGACAAAGACCTGCGCCGCGGCCGCAAGCCCTTCGAACCGGTCACCCTGATGTTCGGCCTGAGCGAAGAGCAGATCGCGCTGATCGCGGTCAATCAGTTCCGTCTGCCCGGCCTGGACGTCGAGCCGCAGTTCATCCGCGAATACCCGCTGGCCGAGCATTTCGCCCATTCGGTCGGCTACGTCGGGCGGATCAACGAAAAGGAAGCCAAGACCCTCGACAGCACCGAGTACCGCGGCACCCAGTCGATCGGCAAGACCGGCGTCGAGCGCTTCTACGAGAACGAGCTGCACGGCCATGTGGGCTACGAGGAAGTCGAGACCAATGCCCAGGGGCGGGTCATGCGCGTGCTGCGCCATCACGATCCGGTGCCGGGCAAGGATATCGTCCTGAGCCTGGACGCCAAACTGCAGCAGGCCGCCGAAAAGGCCCTGGGCGATCGCCGTGGTGCGGTGGTGGCGCTGGACCCGGCCACGGGCGACGTGCTTGCGATGGTCAGCAACCCCAGCTTCGACCCCAACCTGTTCGTCAAGGGCATCAGCTTCAAGCAATACGCCGCGCTGCGCGACTCGATCGACCGTCCGCTGTTCAACCGCGTGCTGCGCGGGTTGTACGCGCCCGGTTCGACGGTCAAGCCGGAAGTAGCCATCGCCGGCCTGGACAGCGGCGTGATCAACCCGGGTAGCCGCGTGTTCGACCCCGGTTACTACGAGCTGCCCAACTACGACCACAAGTACCGCAACTGGAACCGCAGCGGCGATGGCTGGGTGGACATGTACACCGCCATCATGCGTTCCAACGACACCTACTTCTATGACCTGGCGCACAAGCTGGGCATCGATCGCCTGCACGACTACATGGCCGAATTCGGCCTGGGCCAGAAGGTCTCGCTGGACATGTTCGAGGAAGCGCCCGGCCTGATGCCGTCCGCACAATGGAAACGCGCCACGCGCCGCCAGGCCTGGTTCCCCGGCGAAACCCTGATCCTTGGCATCGGCCAGGGCTACATGCAGGTCACCCCGCTGCAACTGGCGCAGGCCACCAGCCTGCTGGCCAGCAAGGGGGTGTGGCACCGTCCGCACCTGGCCATGACCGTGGGTGGCGAGCACCCGGTCGACCCGAACCCGATGCCCGACATCGTGCTGCATGACAAACGCGCCTGGGACCAGGTCAGCCAGGGCATGCAGATGGTCATGCATGATCCGCGCGGCATCGCCCGTGCGGCCGCCGCTGGCGCGCAGTACCGGATTGCCGGCAAGAGCGGCACCGCGCAGGTCGTGGCGATCCGCCAGGGCGAGCGCTACAACCGCGACAAGACCCTGGAGCGGCACCGCGACAACGCCCTGTTCGTGGGCTTCGCCCCCGCCGAGCATCCCTCCATCGTGGTGGCGGTGATGATCGAGAACGGCGAGGCTGGCGGCCGGGTGGCCGGGCCCGTGGTGCGCGAGATCATGGATGCCTGGTTGCTGGATGAACAGGGGCACCTGAAGGAGCAGTACGCCGGGAGCGCGGGCAAGAGCGCGGTGCCGCACGGCTGAGCCCAGGCCGCCCGCCCTATGCGCAGGCGGGCAGCGCCATTTGCCCCATCATCGCAACGGATACAGCGCCTCGTCGAACTGCTCCAGACGCGGGAACACCAGTGGCTGGTCATCCGAAAGCTGTTCCAACCGCTGGCGATACTGCACCAGGAACTCACCCCGCGCCTCGTCGCTGATGTAGGGCACGTGCCAGGCCACGAACGGCGCCAGCACCTCGAAACCGACATAGGCCAGGGTGCCGCGCAGGATCGGCCGCAGCATGTCCTCCAGCGGCCCGTGGATCGCCCCTTCGCCGAACATGTGCTCACGCCCGCCCAGGGTCACGGTCACCAGCGCCTTCTTGCCCGCCAGGCCACCCTGGTCGTAGAAGCGCTTGCCGCCGTAGCACACCCCCGATACCAGCACCCGGTCGATCCAGCCCTTGAGCATGGCCGGGGCGGAGAACCAGAAGATCGGGAAGTTCAGCACCAGCAGATCGGCCCACAGCAGCTTGTCCAGCTCCTGCTGGATATCCGCGGCGATGGAGCCGCTCTTGACGCCCAGGCGCTGTTCCAGCGCATAGACCAGATATTCAGGGTTCTCACGGGTGCTGAAATCCTCGGCGCTGGCCACCGGGTTCCAGCCCATGGCGTACAGGTCGCTGACCTGCACCTGGTGTCCCTGGGCCTTGAAAGTCTCCACCGCCTGGTCGCGCAGCGCGGCGGTGAACGAATGCGGTTCGGGGTGGGCGTGGACGATCAGTACGTTCATGGAAGCTGTCCTTCGGCAATTGGCTGGTTAGTAGCAGCGGCGCGACCGGCCAACAGGCGGTCGAGCCAGTCCGGGTCCATCTGCGGTTCGCAAGAGAACAGCAGCCCGGTGTAATCCTGATAAGGCGGGGTAAAGATCGACTCGCGCCGGCCGTGGTCCACCACCCTGCCGCGCCGCATCACCATCACCTCGTCGGCGATGGCGCGCACCGTGGCCACATCGTGGGTGATGAACAGGTAGGCCACGCCCAACTGGCGCTGGATGCGGTCGAGCAGCTTGAGCACACCTTCGGCCACCAACTGGTCGAGGGCCGAGGTCACCTCATCGCAGATGATCAGCTGCGGCTCGGCGGCCAGAGCGCGGGCGATGCACACCCGCTGCTTCTGCCCGCCGGACAGTTCGCGTGGCTGACGCTCCATGAACCTGGCAGGGTCCAGCTCGATCATCTCCAGCAGCTCGGCGACCCGCTCGCGCAGCGCCCTGCCCTTGAGCCCCAGGTAGAACGCCAGTGGGCGACCGATGATGTCGACGATGCGCTGGCGTGGATTGAGCGCGGTGTCGGGGATCTGGTAGATCATCTGGATGCGCCGCAACTGTTCCTTGCTGCGCCGGCGGTAGTCGGTCGGCAAGGCTTCACCGTCGTACAGCACCTGGCCGCTGCTCGGTTGCAGGAGCCCGGTAATCAGCCGCGCAGTGGTGCTCTTGCCGCTGCCGGACTCGCCGATCACCGCCAGCGTCTGGCCGCGTTGCAGCTTGAGCGAGACATCATGCAGCACCGGCTGGGCACCGTAGCTGGCCGAGGCGTTGCGCACCTCGAGCAGTGGCCGGGCCTGCGCCTGGCGGGGCTTGGGTTCGGTATGGAAGCTGCGTACCGCCCACAGCGAGCGGGTATAGTCCTGACTCGGGGCACCGAGCACGGTGCGGGTGGCGGCTTCTTCGACCAGGCTGCCGTGGCGCAGCACCATGATGCGGTCGGCGATCTGCGCCACCAGGGCCAGGTCGTGGCTGATGTACAACGCTGCGCTGCCGAAGCGCTTGACCGCCTCGCGAATGGCGGCGATCACTTCGATCTGGGTGGTCACGTCGAGCGCGGTGGTCGGCTCGTCGAACACGATCAGGTCCGGGTGGCAGGCCATGGCCATGGCGGTCATCACGCGCTGCAGTTGGCCGCCAGAGACCTGGTGCGGGTAACGCCGGCCGATATTTTCCGGATCCGGCAGGCGCAGCACACGGTACAGCTCGACCGCCTCGGCCTCGGCGGTGGCGCGGTCGATACCGCCATTGACCACGGCGGTTTCCACATGCTGGTCGATCAAGCGATGCGCCGGGTTGAACGACGCTGCGGCGCTCTGCGCCACATAGGCGACCCGCAAGCCGCGCAGCTTGCGCAACACCTCAGGTGCCGCCCCGACCAGTTCCTGGCCGTCGAAGCACACCGAGCCACGGGCGATGCGGCAACCGTCGCGCACGTAACCCATCGCGGCCAGGCCAAGGGTCGACTTGCCGGCCCCCGACTCGCCGATCAAACCCAGCACCTCGCCACGCTGCAGGGTCAGGTCGATGCCCTTGACCAACGGATGCCAGGCGTCGTCGGAGTGACCTTCGATGTGCAGGTCGCGGATTTCCAGTAGCGGTTTCATGCTCAGCACTCCTTCAGGCCGCTGGACTTGTGCAGCACCCAGTCGACGACGAAATTCACGCTCACGGTGATCAACGCCACCGCCAGCGCCGGCAGCAGCGGGCTGACATCGCCGAAGGTGATCAGCACGGCGTTGTCGCGCACCATGCTGCCCCAATCGGCGGTGGGCGGCTGGATGCCCAGGCCGAGGAACGACAATGCACTGATGAACAGGAAGACAAAGCAGAAGCGCAGGCCGAACTCGGCGATCAAGGGCGCGGCGGCATTGGGCAGCACCTCGCGGGTGACCAGCCACCACAGCCCCTCCCCGCGCAGCCGCGCGGCCTCGACGAAGTCCTGCACCACCACGCTCATTGCCACCGCCCGCGACAGGCGGAACACCCGGGTGGCATCGAGCAGCGCGATCACCAGTACCAGCGAGGTGGTGGCGGTGCCGACCACGCTGAGGATCAACAGGGCGAAGATCAGTTGCGGGATGGCCATGAGGATGTCCACGACCCGCGACATGCCCTGGTCGATCCAGCCGCCGCGGATCGCCGCCACCAGCCCGCAGAACCCGCCCAGGGCGAAGGCCAGCACGGTGGTCAGGAAAGCGATGCCGAGGGTATTGCGCGCGCCATAGACCAGGCGGCTGAACATGTCGCGGCCCAGGTTGTCGGTGCCGAGCAGGAACTGCCCGCCCCAGGGCGCGAAGCCCTCGCCGACCACTTCGGTCTCGCCGAACGGCGCCACCAGCGGCGCGAACAGCGCAACCAGTACATACAGCAGGATCACCAGCAGGCCGAACTTGGCACTCAGCGGCGCACGGCGCAATTGCGTGTACAGGCTCATGGGCTACCCCTTCGGATGCATCAGGCGCGGGTTGCTGGCGATCGACAGCACGTCGGCACTGGTGTTGAGCAGGATGTAGGTGGCGGCGAAGATCAGGCTGCAGGCCTGTACCACCGGGATGTCGCGCTTGGCCACCGAGTCGACCAGCAACTGGCCCAGGCCTGGGTAGACGAACACCACCTCGACCACCACCACGCCCACCACCAGGTACGCCAGGTTCAGCGCCACAACGTTGACGATCGGCGCCAGGGCGTTGGGCAAAGCGTGGCGGAAGATGATCCGCGCCTGGCCGATGCCCTTGAGCCGGGCCATCTCGATATAGGGGCTGGCGAGCAGGTTGATCAGCGAGGCGCGAGTCATGCGCATCATTTGCGCCACCACCACCAGGCTCAGGGTCAGCACCGGCAGCAGCGAGCGCTCCAGAATCTCGCCGAGGGAGGCATCCGGGGAGAGGTTGGAGATGCTTGGCAGCCAGGCCAGCTTCACCGCGAACACCAGGATCAGGATGTAGGCGACGAAGAACTCCGGGAACGACACCGCGCTCAGGGCGCTGGTGTTGAGCAGCCGGTCGAACCAACTGTTGCGATACAGAGCGGCCAGCATGCCCAGCAGCAGCGCCAGCGGCACCGACACCAGCGCCGCCAGCAGCGCCAGGCTGAAGGTGTTGCCCAGGCGAGCGCCGATCAGCTCGGCGATTGGCCGCTGGTTGGCCAGCGACACACCGAGGTCGCCTTGCAGCAGTTGCCAGCCCCAGTGGAAAAAGCGCGTCAGCGCTGGCTGGTCCAGCCCCAGCTGCAGGCGCAGCGCAGCCACGGTTTCCGGCGTTGCGGCCTGGCCGAGCATGGCCTGGGCCACGTCGCCCGGAAGCATGCCCACCGCCAGGAAGATGATCACCGACACCGCCAGCAGCGACAGCAGGCCCAGGGCCAAGCGCTGGGCGAGCAGTTTGCAGAGACTATTCACCGTACGGTCCTCGCGACGAAATGGGGTTCAGGCCTGCCACCAGCGCTCGATCAGGCGCAGGCCGTCCAGCTCACCGTAAGGTGCGGTGACGCCGCCGTGCATCACCCGCCTGGAGCGCGCCGCAACGGAGCTTGCGAACAGCGGCACGATGGCGCCGCCATCGTCGCGGCACAGCGCCTGCATTTCGTTGTACATCTCCTGGCGCAGCGGCGCGTTCATCTCGCCACGGGCGGCATTGAGCAACTGGTTGAAGCGCGGGTTGTCCCAGTGCGTCTCGTTCCATGCCGCGCCCTTGGCATAGCCGATGCTGAACATGCGGTCGGCGGTCAGGCTCGAGTACCAGAACGAAGTGGTGAACGGCTGCTTCATCCACACATTGGTGAAAAAGCCGTCGGCCGGCTCGCGCACCACGTCGATGTCGATACCGGCCTTGCGCGCCTGCTCCTTGAACAGCACCGAGGCATCGACCGCGCCGGTGTAGGCGGCATCGGAGGCCTGCAGACGTACTTTGAGGCTGTCCATGCCGGCCTGCTTGAGGTAGAAGCGCGCCTTGTCGGCGTCGTACACGCGCTGCTCCAGGGCCGTGTTGATGAAGCGACTGCCGGGCTGGATCGGGTGGTCGTTGCCGATCTGGCCGTAGCCGTACAGCACCGAGGTCAGCATGGCCTGGCGGTCGATGGCGTGCTTGAGCGCCAGGCGCACGTTGTTGTCCTGGAACTGCGCGGCGTCGCAGAGCATGGGGAAGGTGTAGTGCTGGGCGCCCTTGGTTTCCTCGATCACCAGTTGCGGGTTGCGTTTGAGCAGCGCCACGGTCTTGAGGTCGACCTTGTTGATCACGTCCACCTGGCCTGTGACCAGCGCATTGACCCGCGCCGCGCCATCGGCGATGGACAGCAGCTCGGCGCTGGCAAAATGCGCCCGGCCCGGCTTCCAGTAATCAGGGATGCGCACCAGGTCCATGCGCACGCCCGGCTCGAAGTGCTTGAGGCGATAGCCGCCCGTGCCAGTGCCGGCCTGCCAGTCGGCGGCGCCGTCCTTGGCGGGCATGATCACCAGGTGATAGTCAGCGACCACATAGGGGAAATCGGCGTTGCCCGAGTGCAGTTCGAACACCACGGTGGCGGCGTCCTGGGCACGCACCACGGCAACATCGCCGAGGACGGTCTTGGCCGCCGAGGTGGATTTCTCGCCCAGGTGGTGCTGGATCGAAGCGACCACATCGCCGGCATCGAGGCTCTTGCCGTCGTGGAAGGTCACGCCCTGGCGCAGGAAGAAGGTCCAGACCTTGGCATCGGGGGTGGACTCCCAGCGTTCGGCCAGCTCCGGGATGGCGGTGCCGTCGACGCTGATTTCGCTGAGGGTGTTGTAGACCGCCGAGAAGCCGACGAAGGTGAAGGTGTCGGCCCAGGTGCCGGGGTCACGCGAGTCGGTGGTGCTGCCCCCGGCCAGCCCCATTCGCAGGGTACCGCCAGACTTGGGTGTGGCCTGCTCGGCCCAGCCCGGCATGGGCAGGCCCAGGGAGAAGGCACCGGCGAAGGTCGCCGCCGCCGCGCTGTACTTGAGGAACTCCCGACGTGGCAGGCCGCCGTCGGGCATCGCTTGAGTGATCTTGTTGTTCTTATCGCTCATGGCATTGCCCCTGTTGAACCGCTGAAAGAAGGATCGCAGGCATCGATGATCGAATATTTGTAATTGTCATCGTGACAAATACATTAGACTCATTGGCATGCCCCTGCCAAGATGGATTTTCACAGGGACACCGACTTTGCGATTCACCAGGGATTTCTACCGATGAGCCAATCGACCCGTCTGATCACCGCCTCGTACATCCTCTCGTTCGTGGCCGCCAACGCGCCGCAGAAACTGCGCACCGAGACCATCGCCAAGTGGGTCAAGGTGCACCCGACACGGGTGCGCAGCCTGGCTTCGCAGATGGTCAAGGCCAACATTCTCAAGTCCTGGCGCGGTGCCCAGGGCGGCCTCACCCTCGCCCGCCCGGCCAGCGAGATCACCCTGCGCGAGGTGTACGACGCGGTGCAGGAGAGCTCGCTGATCGCCGAGAAGATCGACAACCCGTTTTCGGGGATGGAGGATCACTGCAAGGTGTTCGAGGTGTTCACCCGGCTGTTTGCGATGCTCGAGGCGAACATGCGCCTGGACCTGGGGGCGATCACGGCGGACCAGTTGTTCGTTGCGTTTGATCGGCCGGTTGAGGGGGCTGTGGAAGGTTGATAGGCAGGGCCGGCCCTTTCGCGGGCAAGCCCGCTCCCACAGGTAAAGCGCCGCTCTCGAAACTGGCGGTGTACCTGTGGGAGCGGGCTTGCCCGCGAAAGGGCCCTGCGCCTCACCCCGTGACCACCCTGCCCTCCAGCACCTGCGCCGCACACCGGGCAATCCGCCGGCAAGCCTCGGTCAATGCCTCAGCCCCCAGCACCAGCCCCAGGCGGATATGCCCCGCCGCACTCGGCCCGAACGCCTCCCCAGCCAGCACCGACACGCCATGCTCCTCCAGCAGCAGGCTGGAAAACGCCTGGGCGCTGAGGCCGGTCTGGCGGATATCGACCATCACGAACATCCCGCCATCGGGCTTGAGCGCCTTCACCCCCGGGCAATCGGCCAGGCATGCGCAGACCAGGTCGCGCCGCTGCCGATAGGCCTCGCGCATCGCCTCAAGCTCCGGCAGGCGCTGCTCCAGCGCCACCACTGCGGCATCCTGGATGAAGTCCGGTGAGCCATACAGCATGCACAGCGCCAGGTTCTCCAGATGGCAGGCCAACGCTGGCGAGCCGACCACCCAGCCGATTCGCCAGCCCGTCATGGCGTGCGACTTGGACAGACTGTTCAGCGTCGCCGTCCTGTCGGCCATGCCCGGCAGGCTGCCAGGGCTGATGTGCTCGCCTTCGTACAACAGCTCGCTGTACACCTCGTCGCTGATCAACCACAGGTCATGGGCCACGCACAACTCGGCCAGCGCCTCCCAGGTGCTGCGCGGCAGGCTGGCACCGGAGGGGTTGTGCGGGCTGTTCAGGGCCAGCGCACGGGTACGCGGGGTGATGCGCGCGGCAACATCCTCGGCCTGCACGCGAAAACCATGCTCGGGCTTGACCGGCACCGGCACCACCGTGGCGCCACAGGCGCCGAACACGGCCTCGTAGGTGACGTACATCGGCTCGGCGACGATCACCTCGTCACCCGGATCGAGCACGCACTGGGCCACGCAGAACAACGCGCACTGGGCACCGGCCAGCACCGTCACCTGATCGGCATCGACGGCCTGGCCGCTGCGCTGCTGGTGGCGCCGGGCTATGGCCTGGCGCAGGGCATGCTTGCCGCGCACATCGGAGTAATGGGTGTGGCCGTCCTGCAGGCTGTCGATGGCGGCCTGGACGATCGGCGCCGGGGTGTCGAAGTCCGGGTCGCCCACCGACAGCAGCAGGATGTCGCGGCCCTGAGCCTGCAGCTCAAGGGCGCGGTAGTGGATCTCCCAGGCCGCAGCGCCGTCACCGGCGATGCGCTGGGTCAGCTTGGAAAAACGCATGAAAAGCCTCCATCAATGGGCGCTGGCGTGCCTGAGTTCGATCAGGGTGACGCCGTTGCGCGCGAATCCGTTCCTGAGGTCCTGCTCCAGCTCATCGAGGCTGCCGGGCTGCGCCACGGCGCAGCCGAAGGCACGGCCCAGGCCGATGAAGTCGGGGTTGCGCGGCAACACGCCGATGGGTTCGATATCCAGGCCCAGCATATCGTCGCGGATCTGCCCGAGCGCATCGTTGTTCCACAGCAATACCACCAGCGGCCGGTCCAGTTCCTCGACCGCCGTGGCCAGCTCCTGCGCGGTGTACAGGAACCCGCCGTCCCCCACCAGCACCAGGCCTGGACGCTCGTCCCCGGCGAACATGCCGCCGATCCCCGCCGGTAGACCATAGCCCAGGGTTCCGTACCCCGTGGGATGCAGCCAGCTGCGCGGTGTCTTGCTGGGGAAGGCGTAGTTGCCGGTGTAGGCCAACTGCGTCATGTCGGTACTGATGAAGGCATTGTCCGGCAACGCCCCGGCCACACGATCGAGAATGCCCTGGTGCAATCGCTGCAACGGCCCATGCCCTGCCCTCACCGCCTCGCGCAGACCGGCAACCGCATGGATAGCCGCCGTGGCATCGCGGCGAATATCCGGCAGATGCTCCAGCACCCCGGCCAGGGTCAGGCGCGCATCACCCTGCAATGCCAGCGCGCACGGGTAGAAATCGTTGAACTTGCGCGGGTCGATATCGATACGAATCAATTCGCCGTTGATCGGCAGGCGCTCGCGCCAGAAATCGGTGTCGGCCATCTCGGTCCCCACCGCCAGCACCACGTCCGCCTCGGCGATCATCTGCCAGCCCGGCTCCACACACAGGCTCGCACCGGCACTGAGCGGCGCCTCAGGCGGCAGCAGCCCCTTGCCTGCCACGCTGGTGAACACCGGTGCAGCCAGGCGCTCGCTCAGTACAGACAGCTCGGCCCCCGCCTGCAGTGCTCCACCGCCCGCGATGATCATCGGGCGCCTGGCAGTGGCCAGCCTGGCCGCCGCCTGATCCAGCACAGTGCGGTCCGGCACGCTGCGGCCAGGGCGGCGTACCACCTCGGCGCTCCAGTCACGCGCCACCGCTGCCGACAGCACATCCAGCGGCACCGAGATATGCACCGGCCGCGGCCGCTCGCTGTCGAACACCGCCCAGGCGCGGGCGATCAGCTCAGGCAGGTCTTCCGGGCTCAGGGCCAGCGCCGAGAAGGCGGTGATCGGCGCGGTCATCGCGCGTTGGTCCTGAGTCTCGTGCAGGCAGCCCCAGCCTTTGCCCAGGCTGGCGCTGTGGTTGACGCTGGAGATCACCAGCAACGGAATCGAGTCGGCGTGGGCCTGGCCAATGGCAGTGGCGGCATTGGTCACACCGGGGCCGGTGATCACGAAACACACGCCTGGCTTGCCGCTGATGCGCGCATAGCCGTCGGCCATGAAGCCTGCGCCCTGCTCGTGGCGGGTCAGCACATGGCGGATACCACTGCCAGGCAGGCCGCGATACAGCTCCAAGGTGTGCACGCCGGGAATGCCGAACACGGTGTCGACGCCATAGTTGGCCAGCAATCGGACCAGGGCCTGGCCGCCGGTCAAGGGTTTGTCATGCATGTTCATCTCCTCGGGCCTGGCCCAGGCGGATCAGTGCATCGACCGCCGTGGTGGCATTGGCGCCGACCATCAATGGGTTGACGTCCAGCTCCAGCAACTGGCTGGCGTTTTCGCAGGCGTAGTCGGCCACCGCGCGGATCGCCGCCACCAGAACATCCAGGTCGGCCGGCGGACGCCCGCGGAAACCCTGCAGCAACCCGGCGCTGCGCAGCCCGAGCAAGGCGGCGCGGATGGCGCCATCGGTGGTGGGCAGCAGCAGGCTGGTGCTGTCCTTGAGCAATTCGACCAGCACCCCGCCCGCCCCGATGACCAGTGCCAGGGCAAAGCCGTTCTCGCGCTTGATGCCGACGATCAGCTCGGCCAACGCTGGCTCGGCCATCGGTTCGAGCAGTACTCGATCGAACGGCACCTGTGGCGCGTGGGCATGGATACGCTCGCGCATCTGGTGCAGCGCCGCCTCGAGCGCCCGGCCATCACGCAGGTTCAGCGCCACCGCGCCAGCTTCGGTCTTGTGCGGCAACTGTGCGCTGACCGCCTTGAGCACCAACGGAAAGCCGACAGTGGCCGAATCGGCCAGCGCCGAACCGGGGGTGCTCAGCCGACCGTCCGGGACCGGCAAGCCAAAGGGGCGCAGGGCCTGCTTGGACTGCCACTCGTCCAGCAAGCGGGTCTTGCCAGTCAGTGCCTGCGGGCACAACGGCACCAGCGCGGACTCGCCCAACGCCAGCAGGCGCTGTCGATTGGCCTGGTACTCAACGATCCGCCCCCAGGCCGCCAGGCCATCTTCCACGCCCTGCAACGCCGCGATGCCATGGGCATGCAGACGCTCACGGGCGCTGGCCGGCAGCAGCTCGGGGAAGGCCGAGGTGACGAAGCCGATCTTGCCGTGACGCGCCAGGGCCTGGCAGTACAGCGCCAGCAGCAGGTCGCACTCCTTGCGCTCGCCGGTGAACTCCGCCGGATAGTCGAGCACCAGCATCGCCGCATCGGCGTCGCTGCGCAGGGCGCTGTCGAGCATGCGCTGCAGCGCCTCGCCGTCGCCCCAGATGGCCGTGGTGAAGTCCAGCGGGTTGACCAGGTTGGCGTAGCTGGGCAGCACCTGGGCCAGCTCATCGACCTGGGTCTGCTCGAGCTTGGGCAGGCTCAGATGGTTGCGCTCGGCATAATCGGCGATCAGCCCGGCGTCACCGCCCGAGCAGGCCAGGGCAATCAGCCGGTCGCCCTGGGGCAACTGCCCGCAAGCGGCGGCCTTGAGGGTTTCGACGAAGCTTACCGGGCCGCTCACGCGAATCACGCCCAGGCGCTTGAACAAGGCGTCGTACAGCGCGTCGGAACCGGACAGCGAGCTGGTGTGGCTGAGCGCAAGTTCGGCACCGATCTGCGACACGCCGGTCTTCAGCGCGATGATCGGCGTACCGCGCTCCAGCGCCTTGTGCGCGGCGCGGGCAAAGCCGGGCACGTTCTTCAACCCTTCCAGATGCAGGCCGATGGCGGTGACGCGCGGATCGTCCAGCAGCACGTCCATCAACTCGGCCACGCCCAGCTGCGCCTGGTTGCCGACCGAGGCCATGTAGGCCACCGGCAGCGAGCGGTCGCTCATCGACAGGTTGTAGGCGAAATTGCCGCTCTGGGTGAGGATCGCCACGCCCTTCTCGACCGTCTTGCCACCATGGGCGACCGGCCACAGCGCGGCGCTGTGCAGGTAGTCGAGCAGGCCATAGCAGTTGGGTCCGAGCAGGGCCATGCTGCCGGCCGCCTGCAGCAGGCGCTGCTGCAAGGCCTCGCCCTCGGCGCCACTTTCGGCGAAGCCCGAGGCATAGCAGATCGCGCCGCCGGCACCGAGCGCGGCGAGCTGCTCGACGCAGGCCAGGGTCAGCTCGCGGTTGGTGGCGATGAACACGGCATCCGGGCCGCACGGCAGCTCGGCGACGCTGGCCACGCACGGGATGCCATCGATGCTGGTGTGCTGCGGGTTGACCAGCCACATCGGGCCCTGGAACCCGCCTTCGGCGCAGCGCTTGAGGGCGCGGGCCATGCTGCGGCCACCGACGAAGGCCAGGTGCCGCGGCGCCAGCAGACGCTTGAGGTTGTCACGAATCGACTGCGACATGAGTGTTCTCCAGCCCGATCAGCGCAACAGAGGGCGCAGCAGTTCGCGGGAAATGATGTGCCGCTGGATCTCCGATGTCCCCTCCCAGATCCGTTCGATTCGCGCGTTGCGCCAGATCCGCTCCACCGGCCCTTCGTCCATCAGGCCCATGCCACCGAAGATCTGTACCGCTTCGTCGGCGACCTTGCCCAACACTTCGCTGGCGAACAGCTTGGCCATGCCGGCCTCGCCATCGGTCATGCTGCCCTGGTCCATCTTCCAGGCGGTGTGCAGGGTCAGCAGCTCCGCAGCGCGGATCTGCGTGGCCATGTCGGCGAGCTTGAACGACACGCCTTGATAGCTGCCGATCGGTTGGCCGAACTGCTTGCGATCCGCCGACCACTGCAGCGACAGGTCCAGTGCACGCTGGGCCTGGCCGACGCAGTTGGCGGCGACCATCACCCGCCCGGCGGTCAGCCAGGCGTTGGCCACTTCCCAGCCCTTGCCGACCTCGCCCAGCACCTTGCTGGCGGGCACCTTGCAGTCGTCGAAGAACAGCTCGTAGGTGTGATAGCCACGGTTGCTCACGCACTTGGGCCCACGGCGGATGGTCATGCCGGGGGTGCCGCGATCGACCAGGAAAGCGGTCACGGCATTGCGCTTGCGGCCGTTGTGCTCGTAGGTGTCGGTGACGGCGAAGACGATGGCGAAGTCGGCATGCCCGGCATGGCTGATGAAGTGCTTGCTGCCGTTGATCACGAAGTCGTCGCCCTGGCGCACGGCGCGAGTCTTGATGGCGTTGGCATCGGAGCCGGCGCCAGGTTCGGTGAGGGCGAAGCAATCGATCTTCTCGCCCTGCACGCTGGGCAGCAGGTAGTCGTTGATCTGCTCATCCTTGCAGGCCATGAGAATCTTCGAAGGGCGTGCGACGAACACGTGCACGGCCCAGGAAACCTTGGACAACTCACGCTCGATCAGCGCCTGGGACAGGTAGTCCAACCCGCCACCGCCGACTTCCTCGGGCATGTTGAAGGCATAGAAGCCTGCGGCGATGGCCTTGCCGCGGATCTGCGCGGCAAGCTCGGGCGACACCGCGTCGGCGCGGTCGACCTCTTCCTCGTGGGGCAGCAGCTCCTTGGCGACGAAACTGCGTACCGCTTCCACCAACATTTCTTGTTCTTGGGTCAGTTGGAAATTCATCTGGCATGGTCCTGGAGAAGGTACTGGGGAGGTGCTGGAAGGTCATTTACCGACGAAGCGCGCGGGCCTGCGCTCGACGGAGGCGCGCAGTGCCTCGGCACCGTCCTCGCTGCGCCCGCACAGCAGCCCGGCGGCCAGCTCCGCCGCCAATTGCTCGGCCAGGGTGCGCTGGGCACCGTCGCGGATCAGGCGCTTGGTCTGGGCGAAGGCGAAGGTCGGGCCCTGGGCCAGGCGTGAGGCGAGTTCGGCGGTGACGGTCAGCAGTTGGTCGTCGGCGCAGACTTCGCCCACCAGGCCTGCGGCGAGCGCCCGTTCGGCGCCCCACAACTCGTCGAGGAACAGCAGGCGCTTGGCCTGCTCGCTGCCGATCAGCCGCGGCAGGTGCCAACTGGCGCCCGCATCGGGGCTGTAGGCCATGCTGGTGTAGCCGGCCTTGAAGCGCGCCGAAGCGGCGGCGATGCGCAGGTCGCAGCACAGGGTCACGTCCATGCCGGCGCCGACAGCGGTGCCGTTGATCGCGGCGACGGTGGGTTTGTCGAGGGTGTGCAGGCGCTGCATCAGGGCATGGGCGGTTTCGGTCCAGCCGTAGCTTTCCAGGGCGCCGCGGGCTTCGGCCTCGGCCCATTCGGCAAGGTCAGCCCCGGCGCAGAAGCTGCGCCCGCAGCCGGTCAGCACCACCACGCGCACGGCGGGGTCGGCGTTGAAGTCTTCGAGCAGGCTGTGCAGGTGCTTGAGGGTGGGGATGTCCAGGGCATTGCGCTGGTCGGGGCGGTTGAGTGTGATCCAGGCGACACCGGCTTCGAGGGTGGTCAACAGGCTGGTCATGGGAAGCCTCGAGTTGTTGTGGTTGGGGTGGGCTTGGACGAGATACTAAACGAGTGTTCAACAAGGCGGCAATCGGCGGATATGGGGCTGTTACAACTTCGAACAATCGGGGTTTTGGGGTGTTGCGCAGGGCCTTTTCGCGGGCAAGCCCGCTCCTACAGAGATCACATCTGTAGGAGCGGGCTTGCCCGCGAAAAGGCCAGTGGCCTCAGCGAAGATTCAAACCCCAGGCGCCGTCGGCACCAAGGTCTGCGAACGCTTGCGGTTGATCACGAAGTACGCCAGGTAGCACAGGGCAATGAAGCCAAAGCCCCAGTACAGCGACGGCCTCTGCGTTTCATCCAGTGCCAGGAACACGAACAGCGAGCTGCACAGGGTGATGCACAGCAGCGGGATCAGTGGGTACAGAGGCGCGCGGTACTTGATGTCCTCGAGCTTGCCGCCCTCGCGCAGGAACGTACGGCGGAAGCGGTATTGCGCCAGGGCGATGACGATCCAGGTCACGGTCCCGGACATCCCGCTCACCGCCATCAGCACCATGAACAAGGTGTCGGCGGCAATGAAGCTGGTCATCAGCGACACCAGGGCAAAGCACAGGGTGATGCTCAGCGCACGCAGCGGTACACCGCGCGAGCTCAGTGGCGACAGGCTTTTCGGCGCCATGCCGCTCTTGGACATGGCCCAGAGGATGCGCGTCGAGGCGTACAGTCCGGAGTTGCCCACCGAAAGAATGGCGGTAAGGATGACGAAGTTCATCAGGTCGGCCGCGTACGGGATGCCGACCATGTCGAACACCTGCACGAACGGGCTTTCCATCAGCCCGGCCTGCTGCCACGGCACGATGGCCGACAGTACCGCGATGGCCAGCACGTAGAAGATCAGTACGCGGAACACCACGTTGCGCACCGCCCTTGGAATGCTCTTTTCCGGCTGGTCGGTCTCGCCTGCCGCCACCCCCATGATCTCGCAGCCCTGGAAGGCGTAGACCACGGTCATCATCACCGCGAATACCGCTGGCAGCCCGTTGGGGAACAGCGAGTCGCCAACCAGGTTGTCGAGCATCGGCGCCGGTGCGCCGCTGGTCAGCGCAATGGCGCCGAAGATGACCAGGATGCCGACGATGATAAAGCCCAGGATCGCCGCCACCTTCACCCCCGAGAACCAATATTCGGCCTCACCGAACGCCCGGGTGGCCAGGGCGTTGAGACCGAACAGCACGGCAACGAACAGCGCCGACCAGTACCAGATCGGCACCTCGGGGAACCAACGGGTCATCAGCATGCCGGCGGCGGTGAACTCAAGGCCCACGGTGGTGGCCCAGCTCATCCAGTACACCCAGCCGATCATGAAGCCCGTGGCCGGGCCGATGTATTTTGTCGCGTGGGCCTGGAACGAGCCCGATACCGGCATCTGCACCGAGAGTTCACCCAGGCAGACCATCACCAGGTACATCAGGAAGCCTGCCACGAGGTAAGCCAGGATTGCGCCCATCGGACCACCCTGGTTGATGGTCACCCCGGAGCCCATGAACAGGCCGGTGCCGATCACGCCGCCCAACGACAACATGAAGATATGCCGGCTCTTGAGCGCGCGCGTGAGGTGGATGCCTTTGCGTTCGGAGGGCTCAGACATGACGCACCTCCGCAATGGCGTTGGGCTGAGCTTTGGGACCTTTCATTATTCTTATCTCCAATAAGCCTGACGGACCGCGAACCACACGGTTGTCCTGGATTATTGGAAAGCGATGTAAGCGGACGTTGAAGCTGAAGATCGAAGATGTAAAAAGTCGTAAGAATTATGTACGACCGCTCTGCATCAGCCGTTCCAGCAACCTGCGTGCCTCGTCCAGTGCCCTCTGCAGGGGCTGCTCCAACCCTTGAAGCGCCGGGGCGTCCAGCGCCACCGCCACGGCCTCGACACGCCGCAACGTCGTGGCCAACCCGCACAACCCCAGCGAATCGCTGCTGCCGGCCAGGCGATGGGCCAGGTCCGCAGCCTGGGTGCAATCGCCGAGCCGCAGTGCATCGAGCAATGCCCCGCGTTGCTCGTCGAGCCCTTGGCGCAACACAGCCAACAGCCCCTGGACTTTCTGCTCCCCCAGCAACTGGCGATGGGTCTGCAGCAGGGCCAGGTCGAGGGCGGTGTCCGGGGCGGTCACTGTCGGCAGCGGCTCGACCTGCGCCAGTGCACGACGCAGGCTGTCCAGGCGCAACGGCTTGGCCAGCACCCCCTGCATCCCGGCGTCCAGATAGCCTCGCACCACGGCAGGCTGCACCCCGGCGGTCAGGGCCAGGATGCGTGTCTGCCGATTCGGCCCGGCGCCAGCACGCAGTTGCCGGCACAGCTCGACACCCGTCATGCCCGGCAGGTGCACGTCCAGCAGCAGCAGGTCGAAGCGCCGCTCGGCGCAAGCCTCCAGCGCCTGCAACCCGTCCTCGGCAAAACTCACCCGGTGGCCGTCACGCTCCAGCAACCCGCCGGCCACCTCGCGGTTGAGCGCCACATCTTCGACCACCAGGATATCGAGGCCTGCAGAGGGCACTTGGATGAGGGCCTCCACCCTGACGTCGCGCCCCACCGGCAGCTCGACTTCGAACCAGAAGCAACTGCCCTGCCCTTCGCGGCTGTCCACGCCGATCCGACCGCCCAGGCGTCCGATCAGGTGCTTGCAGATTGCAAGCCCCAATCCTGTGCCGCCGTAACGCCTAGCCACGGTTTCGCTGGCCTGGGTAAAACGCTCGAAGATCCGCGCCTGCATCGCCGGGGCGATGCCGATACCGTCATCGCTGACCTGCACCCGCACCCACTGGCGCTGCGCCTGCAGCACTTGCACCTCAAGGCTGACCCGCCCGCCTTCGGTGAACTTGATCGCGTTGGCCAGCAGGTTGCTCAGCACCTGGCGCAAGTACTGCTCGGCACCGAACTGATGCGCAGCCAGCCGGGTATCGACATGGCAGTCCAGCTCGGTGCCATTGGCCGTGGCGCGGGGTTCGAGCAGCGTCAGCACCTCGTCGCAGAGCCGGCGCAAGGAGAAGTCCACAGGTTCGGGGTGGCTTTCGCCCTCTTCCAGGCGGGCAAAGAACAACACCTCGTTGAGGATCGCCGACAAGCCCTCGCCCGCCTTGTACAGCGCCTCCAGACGCCTGCTTGCCTGGGGGTCGAGGCTGCTGCCACGCAGCAACTCGGCCATGCCGAGAATACCGTTGAGCGGGGTGCGCAACTCATGGCTCATGGTCGCCAGGAAGCGCGACTTGGCCAGGTTCGCCGCCTCCGCCTCATCCTTGGCACGCGCCAGGCTTTCGGTGCGCCGCTCGACCATGGCCTGCAATTCGTCACGTTTGCCCTGCAAGGCCAGGCGGTCCTGCTCGCGACGCTCGATATCGCTCAGGATCGACCGGCGCATGTCGTCCAGGGCATGGGCCACGGTATCGATCTCGTCCACCCGGGCCGAGCGGCGCTTGTCCAGGCGCAGCGGCTCCTGCCAGTGGCCTGCAGCGACACGCCGGGCGAACTCGGCCATCACCTGCAGATGGCGCGTGACCAGGCGATAGAACAACCCCGACAGCGCCACGGCCAAACCGCAGAGAAACACGCTCATCCACAGCAGGCTGGTCAGCCCGGTGGCGAACAGGCGCTGGTGCACCGCGCCCAGGTCGATGCTCACCTCCAGCGTGCCAAGGTGCCTCGTCGGCCCGGTGGGCGGCTGGAAATCCAGGGCGAAGCGTTCGATGCGCAGCGGCCCCGCAGGTTCTGCCTGGCCTTGCAGCAGTTGGAAGTCGCTGCTGTCCAGCCGCACCCGTGCCACATCGGAGAAGTCCACCAGCCCGCGCAACTGCACGTTGAGCTGCTCCTGGTCCAGGTCCCACAGGCTGCGCTCCAGGCTCGCCAGGTAACCGGCGCGGATCAGTTCCATGCGCGCGTCGATATCGCGCATCTCGCGGCGGTACTCGAAATACAGCTGCACGGCGCTGGCCAGCACGGTGAAGCACAGGCTGAACAGCAGGATGAACAGCAGCAGGCGGCGCAGCAGGCCATCGGCACGCAGGCGGATCATCGTGCAGCTGCCGGTTGCGCGATCATGTCGCGGTAGGTCACTTCGCTCTGATGCAGCCAGTTGTCGATCTCGCCGCGCTCGGTCATTTGCTGCAACTGCGCGTCGATCTCGTCCATGCGCAGGCTCAAGGGGCTATGGCGCGAGACTGCGACACGCAGGTAGTCGACACTCAGCGCCGCAGGCAAGGCCTGGATATCGCCCGCACCGGGCAGGTGCTCGACGAACAGCTCGCCCGTGCGCCGCTCCTGGATCACGAAATCGATGCGCCCGCGAATCAACTTGCCAAAATTCTGCTGGCTGGACGACACCCATTCGATGTTCTGGTGACGGGCAACGAAACGGTCGAAGGCCGGGCCGTAGCTTTCGCCGAACAGCAGCCCGCCGCGATAGCGGGCAAGATCGTCGAGCCGCTTGAAACGTACCGGCCGCTTGCGGTTGACGAACACCGCGACCTCCTCGCGCAGCACCGGCACACGGGAGAAGCGCATGCCTTGGTCACGTTGCTCGCTGCTGTAGGCCAGCACCACATCCACCCGCCCTTCGGCCGCGTCCAGCAGGCAGCGCTTCCAGTTGCCCAGCACCACGATCTGCACCTCCAGCCCAAGGCGTGCGAACAACTCGCGCACCACCGTCGGCGCCAGGCCCCGCACCTGCTTGCCATCACTCCAGGATACCGGCGGGTACACCGGGTAGTCGCAATAGCGCACCGGCTGCCCGGCGAACGCCGGCAGGCTCAACAGCCACAGGCCCAGGCAGCACAGGCCGCGCATGATCTCAGGCCGCCACGCTGGCGGTGAACAGATAGCCGGTGCCGTGGATGGTGATGATCAGTTGCGGTTCGGCCGGGTCGTCGTGCAACTTGCGCCGCAGACGGCCGACCAGCACGTCGATGGAACGGTCGTTGGGCACCCATTCGCGGTTACGGATCTGGTCCATCAACTGGTCGCGGCTGAGGGTATGGCCGCTATTGCGCAGGAACACGCTGAGGAGTTGAAACTCGCCATGGGTCAGCAGGGTTTCACCGCCCTGCGGGTCGATCAACCGGCGCCGGTCGCTGTCCAGCGCCCAGTCGGCGAACTGCTTGAGGCAAGGGCTGGCGATGGCGCCAGGGCGGCTTGCCTGGGCGTGGCGCACACGGCGGATCAGATTCTTGGCCCGCGACACCAGTTCGCGCGGGTTGAGCGGCTTGATCACGTAGTCGTCGGCGCCGCATTCAAGGCCGACGATGCGGTCGATATCATCGTTGCGTCCGGTGATCAGGATGATGCCGACTTCCGAGCGCACCCGCAGCTCGCGGGTCAAGGTCAGGCCGTCCTTGCCCGGCAGGCGGATGTCGAGCATGACCAGGTCCACCGGCTGGCTGGCCAGGCAGCGCTCGGCCTCTTCGGCGGTGTCGGCGCAGCGTACGTCGTAGCCTTCCCGCGAGAGATAGGCCTGCAACAGGTCACGAATGAGCGGATCGTCGTCGACGACCAGTACCCGAGGTGTCATTGCGTGTGGTCTCTTCTTTGATGTTGTTCTGAAACCCGCGCCAGCAGCCTACCCGGTACTGAACGACCGATCAACAGCCTCCCGGCAGGCTGAAGCGTCGACGCCCACCCGCCTGCAGGCCATCGACCCAGGCCTCGCAGATCTGCACGCCCTGCTCCGGGGTGAAGGTGTTGGGGTTGAGCCCCGACTCAAGCCACAGGCCATCGAGCAAGGCGCTCAGGCTGATCGCGGCGAGGTCCGCGTCGAAGGCCTGCCAGCCCTCCTCCGCTGCCAGCGCCGCCAGCAGCGCGGCCAGTTCGTTGCGGTATTCGGAATAGGAATGGTCGTGCGCCTGGTTGATCGCTTCGGCGGTCTTCACCGCTCCCCAGAAGGCCAGCCAGGCGTCGAGCAACTGCGGGTCGAGCAACTCGGCGCAGAACGATCCGCGAAAGAACGCCGACAGGCGCTCGCGGGCATTGGGTGCGGCCTGGGCCATGGCCTCGCGCAGCAGGCCCATGACCCGCCCGGTCACGGCTCGGTAGGCCTCGGCGACCAGTTCGTCCTTGCCCGAATAGTGATGGCTGATCAGCCCCACCGACACGCCCGCCTCGGCGGAGATCTTGCGGATCGACGCGCCCTGGAAGCCATCGCGCTTGAGGCAGGCCAGGGTCGCCTGGACCAGGATGGCCTTGCGTTCTTCGGGCGCCATGCGGTTGTAGCGGGCTTCCTGGGTCATGCGGATTCTCGTCGCGGCGGGTTGGACTGAACGACTGTACAACAAGGCGCAGCGCGTGATAAACCCTGTGCTCCGGCCAATAACAAGAATGCCTGCCATGTCCGACCTGATCACCTGCGCCCTCGACCAGGGTTTGCTGACCCTGACCTTCAACCGCCTCGACAAGCTCAACGCGCTCAACAACGCGATGTACAGCGAACTGGACCGCCATCTGCAGGCGGCCAGCGAAGACCCGGCCGTCGAGGTGATCCTGCTGACCGGCGGTGCGACCTGCTTCAGCGCCGGCAACGACCTGCGCGACTTTCTCGACAACCCTCCACGTGATCTGGACAGCCCGGTGTTTCGCATGATGCGCACCGTGCTGGCACTGGACAAGCCGCTGCTCGCCGCCGTCAACGGACCCGCCATCGGCATCGGCTGCACCCTGCTGCTGCACTGCGACCAGGTGCTGGTCAGCCGCTCGGCGAAACTGCGCATGCCCTTCGCCCCCCTGGGTGTATGCCCGGAATTCGGCTCGAGCCTGCTGCTGCCACGTCTGCTCGGGCATCAAAGGGCGGCGCGGCTGCTGCTGGCCAACGAGTTGCTCAGCGGCGAACAGGCACTGGCCTGGGGCCTGGCCAACGAGCTGCATGACGACGGCGAACAGTGCCTGGCGGCCGCGGTAGCGCTCGCCAGGCGCTTGCAAGCCATGCCCCAGCAGGCCCTGCGGATCAGCAAACGCCTGCTCAAGGATGGACAGCGCCGGGAACTGGAGGAGACCGTAAAACGGGAGGCGGCATTGTTCATCGAGCGCCTGGCCAGCGAGCAAGCCCGCGCGGCGTTGCAGGCATTGGTGTAGGAGCAGGCTGCACCCGATAGAAGCATTTCACCACCAGTCAGCACCTCCGGCAGCCGGGTGCCGAGCGTCGAGTTCGCCGCCCAGGTGACCACGCCCTTGCAACGCTACTTCGGCGCGCTGGTGTACGCCGGCACCCATCACATGGCGTTGCAGGCCTTGCAGGACGGGCGCGTCGATGCCGCCTTCGTCGCCAGCGCGCGCCGACGCCTACCTGGCCAGCCACGCCGAGTACGCCGGGCTAGAGCGGATGATGAACGCGGCACTGGAGCCACGCTGAAAGATTCAACTTTCACCAACGTCCGGCGTCCAAGCAGTGACAACACAGTCATTACGGAGGTTATTCATGGCGATTCGCGCCACCTTGCTGATTCCCTGCCTGGCCTTGACCCTGGGCGCCTGTGTCGGCGCTTCGCCAGATAAACCGCCACCCAAGACTATGCCCGTCAATCTCGAGCAGTACCAGGGCAAATGGTACGAACTGGCACGCCTGCCGATGTTCTTCCAGCGTGACTGCGTGCAGTCCGAGGCCGATTACCAACTGCGCGAAGATGGCCAGGTCGATGTCACCAACCGCTGCCGTGACGAAGACGGTGAGTGGCAGCAGGCGACCGGCATCGCCCAACTGCAGCAACCCGGCCAGACCGACAAGCTGTGGGTGAGGTTCGACAACTGGTTCAGCAAACTGGCGCCCGATACCGCCAAGGGCGAATACTGGGTGCTGTACCACGATCCGGACTACCGCGTGGCCGTGGTCGGCCACCCGAATCGCGAGTACCTGTGGCTGCTGTCACGCACCCCGACAGTGAGCGAGCGCACACGCAACCAGTTGCTCGAAGTCGCTCGCCAGCGCGGCTACGACACCCGCGAACTGATCTGGCGCCAGCCCGACTGAGGCTTGCGGCTCAGCGCAGGTCCTGGGTCACCTGTCCGACCGCCTGCACCACGCGGCGTGCGCCTTCCTGAATGTCAGTGATGGCGCTGCCCGCCTGGCCTGCGAGGGTCAGCCCGACCCCGGCCTGCTCGCGGCTGTTTTCGATCTCCACCACTGCCTGATCGGCCAGTTGCTGGTTACGCGCCACCACCGCGACGATCTCTTCGGTCGCCGCGCTGGTGCGCGCTGCAAGCTGGCGCACCTCATCGGCGACCACGGCAAACCCACGCCCCTGCTCGCCCGCGCGGGCCGCTTCGATGGCAGCGTTGAGCGCCAGCAAGTTGGTCTGCGAGGCGATGCTGCCGATGGTCTGCACGATCGAACTGATGACCACCGACTGCTTGCCCAGCGCCTCGATGGTGCTCGAGGCGCTGTGCATCTGATCGGCCACCGCCTGCATCGTCTGCACCGCTTCCTGCACCACGCTCGCCCCCTCGCGGGCACTGACGTCGGTGTTGCGCGACACCTCCAGGGCCATTTGCGCAGCGCGGCGGATATCCTGCTCCTTGCGCACCTGGTCGGTGATCACCGAGGCGAACTTGATCACCCGGCTGATCTTGCCTTCGGCGTCGTAGACCGGGTTGTAGCTGGCCTCCAGCCAGACTTCCTGCCCACGGCTGTCCAGTCGGCGGAAGCGCCCAGCGACATAGCGCCCGCTGTTGAGGGTCTTCCAGAACTCCGTGTAGGCCGGTGTCGCCGCTTCATCGGCCGGACAGAACAGGCGGTGATGCTGGCCGACCACGCGCTCCAGCGAATAGCCCATGGCCTCGAGAAACCGTTCGTTGGCCGTGACGATGTTGCCGCTCAGGTCGAACTGGATGATCGCCGTCGAGCGGAACAGCGCCTCGATGAAGGCTGTGTTCTCAAGGCGCTGACCGACCTCGGCGGACACCTCGCTGCCGTAGCCCTGCACATAGTCCAGGCGTCCGTCCTCGCCGCGCACTGGCAACCACTTCAGGCGTAGCCAGACCATGTGGCCGTCGGCGCGCAGGAAACGATAGTCGTCGGCCACCGGCTCCAGCCGTGATATGGCCTGGGTGAACTGCCGGTAGCAGGGCAAGGTTGTCACGTAGCCGGGGACGATATCGCTCAGAGGCCGCCCGATCAGCGCCCTCGAGGGTTGTGCAAGCGCGGCGGCGCATGCTTCGTTGCAGGCGATGATTCTCAGGTTGGCATCCAGACGCAGGGCCAGGCTGCCTTGCTCCAGTTGCTCGAGCACCGCACGCAGGCGTTTGACCTCGGCCTCGCTTGCCGCGAGCCGAGCTTTGATTTTTCGATCGAACATGGGACACCTTGCGAACAGTTGTGTGGTAAAGCACTCACGCATCCTGCAAGCCAGCTTCCCTGGTGGCCGTCAGGCCCCGGATTCCGTGGGCCCGTCACTTTCAAACGAGAATGTGATGCAGCATCTCAGGAAAGACCGAGAGCCGCTATCAAAGTGCTATTAGCCGTTACAAAATAACGTTCTGATCCGATGAACGGTTGTGTGACGTTGAGGGTTGGCTGGAGGCGGGTTGGGGTTGGGGTTGGGGTTGGCAGGTGTTCGCCGAGAGATTTTTAGTGGTCATGAGATCGAGCGCCGCCCGCGCGGCGCTTCGCGGGCAAGCCCGCTCCTACAGTTTGTTTCGGGCCAATGAATCCTGTGGCATTTTCGCGCGCCCCTTTGGCGCACGGCGCGTTACCGAGTCGTACACACCAGGCGTCGAGCGCCTATGGCACAGGCATAACTGGCCCGAAACAAATGTAGGGGCGGCGGTTCGGCGCTCCGACTTGCCCGCGAAGCGCCGCGCGGGCGGCGCTCGATCTCATGGGCACTAGAAATCTTTCGGCGAACTCTTGCCAGCCCCCACACAACCCCCTCGAAAGAAATAGCGCCTACACCCCCCGCGCCACCTGCCACAGCCGTGCGATATCCCCCGCCCGCGCCTCGAGCAGCGTCCCGGCCTCGGCGCAGGCGCGCTCGAGCGTCATCGGCCCGCTGGTCACAGCGAACGCGGCATCGATGCCGTGGGCATACAACGCCTCGTAGCCCTCCCCCAGGGTGCCGGCAATCACCACCACCGGCACTCCATGACGCTTGGCCACGCGGGCTACGCCCATCGGGGTCTTGCCGCGCAGGGTCTGGGCATCGAAACGTCCTTCGCCGGTGATCACCAGGTCCGCGCCCCGCACCAGCCCGTCCAGCCCAGCGAGCTCCGCCACCACTTCAACCCCGGGACGAAAACGCGCGCCCATGAACGCCTTGGCCGCAAAGCCCATGCCGCCCGCCGCACCGCAACCAGGAAACTCACGCACATCCTCCCCCAGCAACTGCGCGCAGTGGTCGGCAAAGTGCCCCAGGGCCTGGTCCAGCAGCAGCACCTGCTCAGGCGTGGCGCCCTTCTGCGGGCCGAAGATCGCCGAGGCGCCGTTGGGGCCGCACAAGGGGTTGTCAACATCCGCCGCCACCTCGAACTGTACCTCGGCCAGACGTGGGTCGAGGTCGCTGGCGTCGATGCGTGCCAGTTGCGCCAGGGCCAAGCCGCCCTCGGCCAGTGCCTGGCCTTCGCTGTCCAGCAACCGCAGCCCCAGCGCCCGCAGCATGCCGCTGCCCGCGTCGTTGGTGGCGCTGCCGCCGATGGCCAGCACGATACGCTGCGCACCTGCCGCCAGGGCTGCGGCAATCAGCTCGCCGGTGCCCCAGGTGCTGCTGCGGCAGGCATCGCGCTCACCGCTGGGCAGCAACTGGATACCACTGGCCTGGGCCATCTCGATCACGGCGGTACGGCTCTGCGCCAGCCAGCCCCAGCTCGCCTCCACTGGCGCCCCCAGCGGACCGCGCACCACCTGGCGGCGCTGCTCGCCCTCGGTGGCCGCGACGATCGCCTCCATGGTGCCCTCACCGCCATCGGCCATCGGGCACTCGACACGCTCGGCCTCGGGCCAGACCTTGGCCAGCCCGGCGCTGATCGCCCGGGCGACACCGGCGGCATCGAGGCTGTCCTTGAACGAATCGGGGGCGATGACGACTTTCATGGGGAATCTCCTGGTCCTGTTAGCCCGCATGCTGACAGCTGCGAGCCAGAGCGGCCTCGGTCGGATGCACAAAAGGCCCGACCGGTTGTTTGGGCAAATGCCTTCGCCCCAATCCCCAGGCTCACTCGGCAGGCAGCAGTTGCAAGCCCAGGTACAGGCTCAGCATCCCCTCCAGACGCAGCGGATCCACCTCGCCCAGTTCAGCGATACGCTCCAATCGATAACGCAGGCTGTTGCGATGGATCCCCAAGGCATCGGCGCACGCCTGGCTTTGTCCGTCATGGGCGCACCAGGCGCGCAGGGTGGCGAGCAATTGCCCGCTGGCATCCTTGGCGCGGATGCGTTGCAGCGGTTCGAGCAATTCGTCCAGGGCGTCGTCATTGCGATGACGCCAGAGCAACGCCGGCAAGCGGTAGCGCGACAAACTCAGCACGCGCTCGCCGGGCACTATCTCGCGGCCATAGGCCAACAAGTCGCGGACCCGGCGATAACCTCGTCGCAACTGCTCCAGACTCTGCGCCACGCTGCCCAGGGCCAGGCGCTGGACCTGCCAGCCATGGCGCTGCAAGCGTTCGATCAGGCGCACCTCGTCCAGCGCCACGGTTGCCGGGCGGCACCAGAGCAGCGATTGACGCGCCGGGCTGACGCACCAGCTGTCCGGATAACGGCTGCTCAGCCAGGCCGACAGCACTTCGCCCGGTGGGCCGCCCTCCAGCTCGAACAGGCAAGGAACCCGCGCCAGTTGCGGCTTGAGCCCCAGTTGCCGGGCTTCGTCCACCAGCCGGGGTGAATCGCCACTGCCGCCCAGCAGCAGCGCCAATAGATCGTCGCAGCGCTGCCGGCGCCACTGCTGTTCGACCTGCAGGTGGCGCTGGGCCAGGAGCATCTCGGCGGTCATGCGTACCAGCTCGCCATAGGTGCGCAGTTGCTGCGGATCGCCGGTCAGGCCGAGCACGCCGATCAGTCGGTCGTCGAGCATCAACGGCAGGTTCACCCCCGGCTGCACGCCCTTGAGGCACTTGGCCGCCTCGCTGTCGAGCTCGACGATACGCCCATTGGCCAGGACCAGTTGTGCCCCCTCATGACGAGTGTTGATGCGCTCTGGCTCGCCGCTGCCCAGAATCAGGCCCTGGCTGTCCATGACATTGACGTTGCACGGCAGGATCGCCATCGCCCGGTCGACGATATCCTGGGCCAGGTCGTGGTCTAGCTCGAACATGTGGGTTCCTTGCAGTGGCAGACTTTGTTCCGCAGCACAGCCGTGCGTGCCCTACGCTGTGCAAAAGCACAAAGACAGCGGCGCCCTGCTCGCCGAGACTCGTTTCAGGCGAGCGCCGGGACAGGCGCCGCGTGACAACCATAACAACAGAGAATTTCATCATGGCACACAGCCCTGCCCCTGACCAAGGCCAAGACCCCAGCCGCAATGCGCTGTACCGGCGCATCACCCTGCGGTTGATCCCGTTCATTTTCATCTGCTACCTGTTCAACTACCTGGACCGCGTCAATGTCGGTTTCGCCAAGCTGCAGATGCTCGACGCACTGAAGTTCAGCGAGACCATCTACGGCCTGGGCGCCGGGATCTTCTTCATCGGCTACGTGCTCTGCGGCCTGCCCAGCAACCTGGCGCTCAACCGCTTCGGCCCCCGGCGCTGGATCGCGGTGATGATGATCGCCTGGGGCACGCTCTCGACCTGCCTGCTGTTCGTCACCACGCCGATGGAGTTCTACGTGCTGCGCCTGTTCACCGGCGCCGCCGAAGCCGGGTTCTTCCCCGGCGTGGTCCTGTATCTCTCGCGCTGGTTCCCGGCTGATCGGCGCGGGCGCATCATGGCCCTGTTCATGTCGGCGATCCCGGTCTCGGGCCTGCTCGGCGGGCCGTTCTCCGGCTGGATTCTCGACCACTTCGCCGCAGGCCAGCACGGCCTGGCGGGCTGGCAGTGGATGTTCCTGATCCAGGGCTTGCCGACCGTGGCGCTGGGCATACTCGCGGTGTTCCTGCTCAGCGACGGCTATCAGAAGGCCGCCTGGCTGTCGGACAGCGAGCGCCAACTGATCGCCAGGGACCTCGCCGCCGATGCCGCGAGCAAGCCGAGCACCACCGGCGACAGCGTGCTGGCCGTGCTGACCAACCCACTGATCTGGACCTTCGGCTTCGTCTACTTCTGCATCCAGAGCGGTGTCTATGCGATCAACTTCTGGCTGCCCTCGATCATCAAGAACCTGGGCTTCGACAGCCCGTTGCTGATCGGCTGGCTGAGTGCGATCCCCTACCTGCTGGCCGGGGTGTTCATGATCCTCGTCGGCCGCTCGGCAGACCTGCGCAACGAACGCCGCTGGCATCTGGTGGTGCCCATGCTGATGGGCGCCATCGGCCTGCTGATCGCGGTCAACTTTGCCAGCAACCCGACCGTGGCCATCCTGGGCCTGTCCATCGCCACCATGGGCGCACTGACTGGCCTGCCGATGTTCTGGCCGATGCCGACCGCGCTGCTCAGCGCCAGTGCCGCTGTCGCGGGCCTGGCGATCATCAACTCGGTGGGCCAGATGGCCGGCTTCCTGAGCCCGTATCTGGTGGGCTTCATCAAGGACCAGACCGGCTCGACGGACGCGGCGCTGTACTCGCTGGCGGGTGTGATCGTGCTGGGCAGCCTGGTGGCCCTGCGCGTGTCGCGCGCCGGGGCACTGAACGCCGCACGGGCCAACTGACGCCTTTGCCCCGCGCTCTGCCGCAACGGCATGAGCGCTCAGGGCGCCACAGTCACCGCGACACCCTTGGCCTGGTCAGGGGTCACCACCTGGCTGAGGTCGATGTGACGAAAGTCCGGCTTGGCGCCCAGCCGTGCGTTGAAGCGCACGTTGAAGGTGAACGGATCGTCGGTCGGCACATCCAGCGCCTGGCCGTATGTGCGGGTGACGGCTGCGGCGTCATAGCCGAGCAACTTCAGCAGCGTAGGGTAGATGTTGTAGTGGCTGGAGGCGTTGCGGTTCTGTGCCAGGTGCGCCTGCCAGTCCAGGGCCTTGACGCCCTCGCCCTGAATCACCACCAGCGGCACCAGCCCCTCCTCCATCACCGGCTCGCTGTCGCAGTGAGTGTTCAGGCCCGGATTGCCGCGCTCATGCAGGTCCTGCCCATGGTCGGAGGTATAGATCAGCACCGCCTGGCTCAGGTCGGCCTCGGCGAACAGGCGGCGGAAGAACTCACCCACGTTCCAGCCCAGCGTATTGCGGTACGCGTTGCGATACAGCACCCAGTCTTCGGGGCGCCCATCGAAGCCTTCGCGCGTGCCGGTGTCGGCCACATCGGTGAAATGCCCGCGCGGCAATGCCGGCTGGTAGGTCAGGAAGGCGTCGGGGTATTTGTCGTGCACCGGGAAATGCGCGCCAACCTTGTTGATCACGATCAGTTGCGGCTGGCCATCCTTGAGCAGGCTGACCAGTTGCTCCAGCGCCGCCATGTCGCGCTGCACCACGGGAGTGTCATCGAACTGGACGAAGCGGTCGATGTCGCGCTTTTCGTTGTCGTCCATCAGGTTCTGCAGGTTGCCACCGGTGCGCTGGGCATCGATGTACACCGTGCCCAGCCCCGCACGCTTGGCGTATTGCCAGATCGACGGCTGGGTCGAGTTGATGCGCAGGTAATCGCTGCGGGTGCCGCCATAACGCAGGGTGACGTTGGTGTCGGCGCTGCAGTTGGCCACCGAAGCGGCGTAGCCGTAGTTGAAGATACTCACCCCTGGCTGCGGCTGCAGCAGGTGAGTCGCCACGCCGGCTGGGGTATTGAGGTCCAGGTAGTTGCCCGAAATGCTTTCGTCGATGATCAGCACGATATCGCGCGCCATCGGCTTGCCGGACTGCGCCAGGCTCACCGGCTCGCGTGGGCCGACACGGTCGTGCAGCGCCTCGTAGCCGAACAGGCTCAGGTAAGCCAAGGGTGTGTACATCACTGGGAGGCCACGGGCACCCTCGCCGGCGCGGATGAACAGCACGCCGATCAGCAACGCCAGCGCCAGAAACGGCGCGACAACCGGCACCAGGCGCGGCAAGCGCGGCACAGGGCCCGGCCGCAAGCCCACACCCAACAGCACCAGCAGCGAGCTGAACGCCGCCAAGGTGATTGCATAGTGGTACTGCTCCAGTGCTTCCTGGATGAAGCCACCGGCATACACCATGGACACGAACGCACTATAGGTGAGGTAGGAATCGGTGATTCGCAGATAAGCATCGAAGAACAGCGCACTCACCGCAAAAGCCGCCGCCAGCGCCCAGCGCAGCCAACCCGGGCGAATCCACGCCCCCAGCAGCAGCCCCACCACCAGCACCCCGGCCACGCCCAGGTAAAGCAGCAACGGCAGGCCAAGACCCAGTGCTTCCATCCGCTCCCGGTAATAGCCATGAAAGCTCGCCAGGTAGATGAACAGCAGGGCCAGCTTGATCCATCCGCGCATGATTCGACCACTCCGGTCATGGGTTTCCATTCACACCGTAGCAGTCCTGAAACAAATCACAAGGCGAAAATGTCAATTTTCCGGCGATATCGCAACGCCATATTCTGGCGCAAGAAACGTAACACGGTTGAGACGCTCTATCGTCATAAGCCCGCATTATTCGCGGCCTGCAACCGTTCATCAGTTCGTCGAACGGCCAACTGCCAGTAGCTTTCAACGCTAAACCCCGGATTGACAAAGGGTTGATGGCCAGTGGCCGTTTTGCTTGGCGTCTGTAAATGCGACGAAACATGCCATTGGTTTGACGCATTTCCCGCGAGCTGAGCTATACAGAAATCACACCACTGTTTCATACCTCTTACTCATCCATACGAGGCACGCCGACATGGACGTGAGCGTTTTTGGCACTGGCTACGTAGGACTGGTACAAGCGGCAGCGCTTGCCGACGTTGGCCACCGGGTCCTGTGCGTGGACGTGGATGCCCACAAGATCAACCAACTGCGCCAGGGCGTCCCGCCGATCAGCGAGCCGGGCCTGTCGGGCCTGCTGGAAGACAACATCAAGGAAGATCGCCTGCTGTTCAGTACCCAGGCCAGCGACGCGGTCAGCCATGCCGAACTGATCTTCATCGCCGTCGGCACCCCACCTGACGAGGACGGCTCGGCCGACCTGAGCCATGTGCTCGACGTCACCCGGCAGATTGCCGCGCTGATGGAGACCGACCGCACCCTGATCGTCAAATCCACGGTGCCGGTCGGCACTGCCGACCAGGTCGAGGCCCTTGCCCGCGCCGAACTGCAGCGCCTGGGCAAGGGCAAGTTGCAGGTGCGCGTGGTGTCCAACCCCGAATTCCTCAAGGAAGGCAGCGCCCTGGCCGACTGCATGCGCCCCGACCGGATCATCGTCGGCACCCATGACCAGGTCGCCCACGACCAGCTTGCCGAACTCTACGCGCCCTTCTGCCGCAACCACGAAAAGCTGATGTTCATGGACAACCGCAGCGCCGAGCTGACCAAGTACGCCGCCAACGCCATGCTCGCCACGCGTATCAGCTTCATGAACGAACTGGCCAACCTCAGCGAGCACCTGGGTGCCGACATCGAGGCGGTGCGCCGCGGCATCGGGTCGGACCCACGCATCGGCTACCACTTCATCTACCCCGGCTGCGGTTTTGGCGGTTCATGCTTCCCCAAGGACATCAAGGCCCTGCTGCACACCGCCGAACACAGCGGCATGCCCCTGCGCCTGCTGCAGAGCGTCAACGAAGTCAACGACCGGCAGCGGCGCATCCTGTTCGCCAAGCTCCAGCAGCGCCTGGGCGGGCTGCGCGGCAAGTCCATCGCCCTGTGGGGCCTGGCCTTCAAGCCCAACACCGACGACATGCGCGAAGCACCGAGCCGCTACCTGATGGAAGCGCTGTGGGACGAAGGCGCCACCGTGCGGGCCTATGATCCCGAGGCGATGGACGAATGCCGGCGCCTGTACGGCTACCGCGACGACCTGCAACTGTGCGCCACCCGCGACGACACCCTGCAGGACGCCGACGCCCTGGTGATCTGCACCGAGTGGAAGAACTTCCGCGTGGTGGATTTCTCGCTGCTGGCCAGCAAGCTGCGCGCCCGGGTGATCATCGACGGCCGCAACCTGTACAACCCCGAGCAGGTCGCCGCCCACGGCCTGCACTACAGCGGCATCGGCCTGCGCCAGGTCGCACCCGACCAGAATGCCCCGCAGGTCGGCGCGCCATGAAAGTGCTGGTCACCGGCGCCGCCGGTTTCATCGGTGCCCACACCTGCCTGCGCCTGCTGTGCGACGGCCATGAGGTGCTGGGCCTGGACAACTTCAACGACTATTACGATCCGTCGCTCAAGCATGCCCGCGTGCACTGGGTGCGCCAGAGCGTCGGTGACTTTGCGCTGCACCGCCTGGACCTTGCCGACCGCGACGCCATGGCCCGGCTGTTCGCCAAGGAGCGCCCCGAGGTGGTGGTGCACCTGGCAGCGCAAGCGGGTGTGCGCTACTCGCTGCAGAATCCCCAGGCCTACCTGGACAGCAACCTGGCGGGTTTCCTGAACATTCTCGAAGGCTGCCGGCGCCACCCGGTGCAGCACCTGCTGTATGCCTCGTCCAGCTCGGTGTATGGCGCCAACCAGCGCACGCCGTACCGGGTGCAGGATGCAGTCGATCATCCGCTGTCGTTGTATGCCGCCACCAAGAAGGCCAATGAGGCCATGGCGCACAGCTACAGCCATCTGTTCGGCATCCCCTGCAGTGGCCTGCGCTTCTTTACCGTCTATGGCCCCTGGGGCCGCCCGGACATGTCGCCGATGCAGTTCGCCCGCGCCATCAGCGAAGGCCGGCCGATCCAGTTGTTCAACCATGGTCGGCACCAGCGCGACTTCACCTACATCGACGACATCGTCGAAAGCCTGGTGAGGCTGATGCCCTACCCGCCTCGCGCCGATGAGGATTGGGATGCCTTCAGCCCGGACGCAGCCAGCAGCGCAGCGCCCTGGCGCCTGTTCAACATCGGCGGCCAATGCCCGGTGGAACTGCTCGACTACCTGGTCCTGCTGGAAAAACACCTCGGGCGCGATGCGGTGATCGAGTTGCTGCCCCTGCAGCCGGGCGATGTGCTGGCCACCTACGCCGATGCCAGCGCCCTGGCCCGGGTCACCGGCTTTACCCCAACGATTTCCCTTGATGAAGGGCTCGGGCGATTCGTCGCCTGGTTCAAGCAATACTACTCGCCCGCCACAGACGGCGAACCTGCAGGCGAGCAGTCGAAACAACGGAGGGTGATATGACAGGACAACCGAAAAGCGCCCAGCTACAGGCGCTGTACCAGGACAAACGCATGGACCCGGCGCACCGCCAGCGCATCGATGCCGCCGTCCACATGCAAGGCCGCGGCTGGATGACCGGCCGGGTCGGTGGGCGCCCCTGGACCTTGTCGCGCACCAACCGCGCGCTGTCATGTCTGGCGGCGCTGACCCTGCTGTTGCTGCTGTCCCCGGTGTTCCTGGTGCTGGCAGTGATGATCAAGCAGTCCAGCCCGGGCCCGGTGTTCTTCGTGCAGAAACGCACCGGCTACCGCGGCCGCCTGTTCGGCATGTTCAAGTTCCGCACCATGGTCGCCAACGCCGAGGCGCTGAAGGACTCGGTACGCCACCTGAACAAGCACGGCGCCGACTCCATCGATTTCAAGATCGACAAAGACCCGCGCATCACCTCGGTGGGCAGTTGGCTGCGGCGCAGCAGCCTGGACGAGCTGCCCAACCTGATCAACGTCGTCACCGGCGACATGCGCCTGGTCGGCCCGCGCCCCACCTCGTTCAACGCCTACCGCTACAAGGACAACCACCTGGCACGGTTGTCGATCTACCCCGGCATGACCGGCCTCTGGCAGATCTCCGGACGCAGCAACATCGATTTTGACCAACGCGTAGAGCTTGACCTCAGCTACATCAACGAACAGAGCCTGCTGCTGGATCTGAAAATCCTGCTCAAGACCCCGTTCAAGGTTTTCACTGGCCACGGAGCAAGTTGAGATGGACGGTTCCACTTCTAGAAGCCTGAGTATCGCCAACCCGAGCGAGACCAACCTGACCGCCACTGTCCTCGACCTCGACCAGCGCACCCTGCTGCTGACCGCGGCCAACACCGGAACCGGCACCAGCACCAGCACCCTGGCCTTCGCCAGCCAGCTGGCGCTGATGAGCGCAGGTGCGGTGCTGCTGATCGACGGCAGTTCCAGCAGCAACGGCCTGAGCCAGCAACTGGGGCTGAACAAGCTGCGCGGCTACACCGACCTGTTGTTCGACGAGGACACCCCACCGCTGGCGCAGGACTGCGTGGTGCACCTGTCCGACCAGCCATTCGACGTGCTGCCGGTGGGCACCTGGAAGCGCGGCCGCGACCGCCTCGACCCCGAGCGCCTGCGCATCCTGCTGCGCCAGTTCGCCGCCCACTACCGCTTCGTGGTGATCGACGGCGAGGCCATCTACGCCAGCGCAGACAGCCTGGTGATCGGCACCCTGGTCGATGGCGTGATCCTGGTGGTGCGCGCCGAGGAAACCCGCAAAGAGGTGGCCCAGGCCGCAGTCCAGCGCCTCGAGCAAGCCGGCGCGCGGCTGATCGGCAGCGTGTTCAACAAGCGCAAGTACTACATGCCCAAGTGGCTGTACGACAACCTGTGAGAGGACGCACGCCATGATCGCCATGAGATACCCCACGATTGCCCTGTGCGTGCTCGCCCTGGCCGGTTGCGCCAGCCAGGAAAGCCGCGAAATGCCGGTGCAGATCCTCACCGCGCCGCCGGCCGAGAGCCAGGCTACCGAAGTCGCCCGCCGCGAGCAGGTGCTGCGGCCACAGGACGTGCTGGAAGTGATCTTCCACGTCAGCAACCGCTCTGCCGGGGTGTACCGCATCCAGTCCGGTGACACCCTGGACCTCAACTTCATGGCCGCCAGCGGCCTGAACGGCCAGCAACTGGTGCTGCCCGACGGCAGCATCACCCTGCCATCCACCAACGCGTCGGTGCGCGTCGAAGGCCTGACCCCAAGCGAAGCGGAGAGCGCCATTCGCCAGGCCTACAACGACAAGCGCGTGTTCAAGCCCAACCGCGACCAGGTGACGGTGCGCGTGCTGAGCCCCATGACCGACGAGGTCAACCTGAAGAACGCCCTGAGCCACCCCGGCACCGGCATGAGCCGCGACATCACCGTGGGCAACGACGGCCGCGCGACCTTCCCGGAAATCGGCTCGGTGCCACTGCAGGGCATGACCGTCAACCAGTTGCGTGACTACCTCAACGAGCGCTACGCCAGCCTGCCCGGACGCATGAGCGTGGATGTGCTGCTCAAGTCCACTGCCGCCAACGAGATCTACGTGCTCGGCGAAGTCGGCCAGCCAGGCGCATTCCAGATCCGGCGTCCGGTGTCGGTGCTCGAGGCCCTGACCCTGGCCCGCGGCCCGACCCTGAAGGCCAAGCTCGGTTCGGTGGTGATCATGCGCCGCGAAGGCAACACCGTGCATGCGGTCAACTACGACGTCGACCAGGCCCTCTCCGGCGGTAGCCAGAAGCTCGCCTACCTGCAGCCCGAAGACATGCTGTACGTGCCTAAGACCAAGCTGGCCAGCGCTGCCGAGCTGTCCCGGCAACTGGCTGACGTGGTGCTGTTCCAGGGCTTTGGCTTCAGCTTCAGCTACCGCGTCGACAACAAAGAAAGCAACGACTGACCGGGGGACGGACCATGACCACGCAACCGAAAGAAAACTATGTGCATGAGTTCTTCCGCATCTTCTTCGCCAACCGCCAGTTGGTGAAAAGGGTGTTCCTGATCTTCGCGGTGATCGCAGTGATCCTGCCGCTGGTGCTCAAGCAGAGCTTCGACATCACCGCCGAAGTCATCGTGCAGTCCAAGAAGCTGTCGCAGAGTGACACCAGCTCCTCGCTGGCCCAGCAGGCGGACCAGTTCATCCCGCCATCGCTGGCCGACATGGAGACCGAGAGCAACATCCTGCGCTCGCCCACGCTGATCCGCCAGACCATCAGCCAGCTGCGTCAGGAAGGCCAGTACCAGGCCGAACCCGGCCTGCTGCGGCGCACCGTGATCGACCCGCTGCGCCATGGCATCGTCGATCCACTGCATCGCCTGCTGGGCAAGTCGGTGGCCGACGAGCGCGACACCCAGCTCGACGAGCTCACCGACCAGGCCGTCAAGGATCTCAAGATCGAGACCCTGCCCGGCTCCAACGTCATCTCGATCACCTACAGCGCCGATGATGCGCGCCTCGGCACCCTGTTCGTCGCCCGCCTGCTGGACAACTTCATGAAAAACCGCCAGGACCTGCAGTCCAACGAGCTGCCCGAGACCTTCTACGAGCAGAAGAAACTGCACTACCAGGCGCGTCTTGGAGACCTCGAGGGCCAACGCCTGGCCCTGCTGACGGCGATCGGCTCGTCCGATCCGAAAGAAGAGATCACCTTCCGCCTCAATGCGATCAACACCGAGGAACAGGCACTCAACCTGCAGCGCGACCGCAAGCTGGAGAACCAGCAGTGGCTCGACTACCTGCAGAGCAGCCTGGCGGCGGCGAGCAAGGCGAAGATGGCCGACTACGCTTTCCCCTACACCTTCACCACCACGGTCGACAACGTCGCCTTCGAAGACCGCGAGATCAAGCAACTGGGCGAGCAACTGACCACCCAGCTGGCACGCTACAACGGCGATGCCACGGTGTTCCAGCCCGGTGCCGAGCAGATGGTCATGGCGCGTCAGCAGATCGCCCAGCTGCGCGGTCAGTTCCTCAAGATCGTCGAGAACCGTATCCGCGAACGCCAGCAGGACCTGGCCGTGACCCAGCAGGTGATCGATCAGAAGACCCAACGCATCGATGAGTACAAGAACCGCATCACCGAGCTGCGCGAGACCCAGAGCAAGACCCGCCAGCTCGACACCGAGATCGATGCCCTGCACAAGGCCTTCTCCACCTATGCCCAGCGCTATGAAGAAAGCCGCGGCCAGGGCCTGCTCGATGGCAGCCAGTCCAACGCGCGGATCCTCAGCGCGCCCTACGAGCCGGCCACCGCGTCGTTCCCCAAACCTGGCCTGATCATCCCGTTCGGCCTGGTCACCGGCCTGCTGCTGGCGATCGCACTGGTCTACGTCAAGGAGTTCTTCGACCACCGCTTCAAGCACCCTGCACAGATCGGCCAGGAGCTGGGCTTGCCGGTGCTGCTGGTGATCAACGACCAGACCCCGGCGTTGCCCAACCCGCACAAGTCGTGGTCGTTGCCTCGCCTGATGCACTGGGTGCGCAATTGAACGCTGCAGCTCCCGCAACCGGCCGGTTGATCCTGCACCTGCTCAGCAGCGGCGGATTCTACGGCGCCGAGCGCATGCTCCTGGACCACTGCCAGGCAACCCCTGGCAGGCACCGGGTGCTGTTCCTCGACGCGCCGCAGGACCTGGTGACGCGCTTTCGCGAAGCCGGCATCGACTGCCAGAGCTGCCATGGCCTGGGCGCACTGCTCAGGCAAGTGGCGACCCAGCGTGGCGAGCGGCCGTTGATCAACACCCACAACTTCAAGGGCATGGTCTTCGGCTGGTTGGCCGCGACCCTCTGGCACCTGCCACTGGTGACCACCCAGCACGGCTTCACGCCGCGCAGCACCAAGCAGCGCTTCTACACCTGGCTGAGCCTGCAACTGTGCCGCACACCCACGGTGGCGACCGTGGTGTGCGTGGCCGAGAGCATTGCCCGCATCCATCGCGAGGCGGGAGTTCCAGCCAGCAAATTGCAGGTGATCCCCAACGGCCTGCCGGAGCCCGTGCCTGTGGGAGCGGGCTCGTCCCGCGATGGCAGCACCGCAGTGCAGGGCACCGGCTGCGCCGGTGATCGCGGCACAAGGCCGCTCCCACAGAGTTCGCTGGAGGCCGCAGTACCTCCTGTGGGAGCGGGCTCGTCCCGCGATGGCAGCACCGCAGTGCAGGGCACCGGCTGCGCCGGTGATCGCGGCACAAGGCCGCTCCCACAGGGTTCGCTGGAGGCCGCAGTACCTCCTGTGGGAGCGGGCTCGTCCCGCGATGGCAACACCGCGGTGCAGGGCACCGGCTGCGCCGGTGATCGCGGCACAAGGCCGCTCCCACAGGGGTCGCTGAAGGCCGCAGTACCTCCTGTGGGAGCGGGCTCGTCCCGCGATGGCAACACCGCGGTGCAGGGCACCGGCTGCGCCGGTGATCGCGGCACAAGGCCGCTCCCACAGGGTTCGCTGGAAGCCGCAGTACCTCCTGTGGGAGCGGGCTCGTCCCGCGATGGCAGCACCGCAGTGCAGGGCACCGGCTGCGCCGGTGATCGCGGCACAAGGCCGCTCCCACAGGGTTCGCTGGAGGCCGCAGTACTTCCTGAGGGAGCGGGCTCGTCCCGCGATGGCAGCACCGCAGTGCAGGGCACCGGCTGCGCCGGTGATCGCGGCACAAGGCCGCTCCCACAGGGTTCGCTGGAAGCCGCAGTACCTCCTGTGGGAGCGGGCTCGTCCCGCGATGGCAGCACCGCGGTGCACAGCCAGGAACTGCGCCAAGCCCCTTGGCTGGCAGGCTATGTCGGGCGGCTGTCCAGCGAAAAAGGCCCAGACCTGTTCCTCGACACCCTGATCCCGCTGTGCCAGCGCCATCCACGGTTGCACGCGGTGATGCTCGGCGACGGCCCCGAACGCGCCACGCTGCAGGCGCGTATCGAGGCGGCCGGCCTGGCCGAGCGCATCACGCTGCCGGGTTTCCAGCGTGACATGCAAGCCTGGATGACCCGGCTGGATGCCCTGGTGATCAGCTCGCGTACCGAAGGCACGCCAATGATTCTGCTCGAAGCCATGCAGGACGGCGTACCGGTGGTGGCCTTCGGCGTCGGCGGCATTCCCGACGTGATCGAACACGGGCGCAGCGGGCTGCTTGCCGCACCGCTGGCAGTCGATGAACTCGCTGCCCACCTGCAGGCGCTGCTGGACGATCCGCAACAGGCCGAAGAACTGGTTGCCCGCGCCCGCCAGACCCAGCGCGAACACTACCACCTGCCGACCCTGGCACAACGCTGGGCCCTGGTGTACCGGGGCACGGCCACGGAGGTTGTCGCATGATCATCCCCCTGTCGCTGGTGGGCCTGGTGGCCCTGCTGTCGCTGGGCTTGCTGGCCAGCCCCTACCCTTACCTGGCCCCTGGCGCCGTGGTCGGCCTGGCCGGTGCCCTGGTGCTGTACCGCAAGCCAGCCTGGGGCCTGCTGGCGATCGCCGCGCTGGTACCGCTCGAAGGGCTGCTCAAGGACAGCATGGTCTCTGGCGCCAAGCTGATCGGCCTGGGCCTGGTGCTGATCCTCACCCTGCAACTGGCCGTGCGCCAGCTGCCTGCCGAGCGCCTGCGCAGCAATCAATGGCGATTGCTGATACCGTTCATGGCCCTGTACCTGCTGAGCCTGTGGACCAGCGACAGCGTCGAGCTGTCCGTCGGCCACCTGCGCGAGCTGCTGGTCGGCCTGGTGGTGTTCGTCATCACCCTGCTGGTGGGGCGCGACCTCAACCTGCCGATGCTGGCCCGGCTGATCACCGTCAGCGTCTGCGTGACCTGCCTGTTCGCCATCTTCTCCAGCAAATACCAGGAGCAGGGTCGCGCTTCGGCCATGCTCGACCCTAATGCCTTCGCCCTGCTGATCACCATCGCCATGCCGCTGGGGCTGTGGCTGGCGATAAAGACCCGGCAGATTCCGCTCAAGCTGTTCTGGGCCGGCTGCTGCCTGTTGCTGCTGGTGGGCATGACCAAGACCGAGTCGCGCTCAGGCCTGGTGGTGCTGCTGATCAGCCTGGGCATCGTGCTGTACAACTACCGCGAGCAACTGGCACGCATCCGCCCACGCCACCTGGGGTTCGCCATGCTCGGCCTGGCCATCGTCCTGCCGCTGGGCGCGGCGCTGATGCCGGCCGGCTACGCCGAGCGCATCCAGTCGCTGATGCTGCTCAAGTCCGGGGTCAATGCGCACCAGGACGAATCCCTGGGTCGGCGCGCCTCTTACCTGGTGGTGGGCAAGGAGATGATCAGCCACAGCCCGATGCTCGGCACCGGCCCCGGCACCTTCCCACTGCACTACGCCGACACCGGTTTCTCCAAGGCCTTCGCGCCGGTCAACAGCAAGACCACCGACCTCTATCGCCGCGCCCACAACACCTACCTGGAGCTGTTCAGCGAAACCGGCGTACCGGCGGGGCTGGCCTTCGTCGGCATGATCGCCCTGGCCCTGCGCAACTTCTGGCGGGCCCGCGCGGCCTGGCGGGCCAACGGCGAGCACGACAACGCCGACCTGATGACCCACCTGACCATGAGCATGCTGGCCATCGGGCTGTTCCTGATGTTCCTCAGCGCCCCCAGCCACAAGTACCTGTGGATGATGCTGGCGCTGTCCAGCGTGCTGCTGCGCCAGGCCAGCGAGCCGCGCACCGCGGGGGCGACGCCATGAACCAGGTGAGCATCGTCATCCCCATGTTCAACGAAGCCCGCCATATCGGCCGCACCCTCGAAGCCGCGCGCAAGGCCGCCCACTGCGCGGGGCTGGGCTGTGAGCTGATCGTGGTCGACAACGGCTCCAGCGACGATGGTCCGGCCATAGCCCGCCAGCACGGCGCCCAGGTGCTGAGCCTGCCCGGTGTGGCCATCGGTGCGCTGCGCAACCAGGGCGCACAGGTCAGCCACGGTGAGTGGCTGGCGTTCCTGGATGCCGATATCGAGGTGCCCGACAACTGGCTCGACCTGCTGCTGGGCCTGCAGCGCCGAGGCGAAGGAGATGTCTTCGCCCTTGACTGCGACACCCCACGCCAGGCGCCCTGGTTCGCCCACGCCTGGCAACGCCGCACGCTGCGCGCCGGGCAGACGGTGCAGGACTGCACCTGGCTGCCCACGCCCAACCTGCTGATGCGCCGCACCTGGTTCGACCAGGTTGGCGGCTTCGACGAGCGCCTGCGCACCGGCGAAGACAAGGACTTCACCCTGCGCCTGCACGAAGCCGGCGCGCGTTTGCGCGTGCTGCGCCAGCCCGTGGTGCTGCACTGGGGCTTCGAGGGCAGCTGGGGCGAATGGCTGGGCAAGGAGATGTGGCGCCAGGGCAGCCACTTGCAACTGTTGCGCAGCCATGGCGTGAGCCTGCGCCTGCTGCGTTTCCCGCTGCTGTCGGTCGGCGCCTGGGTAGTCGACGCCATGGCGCTGTCGACGCTGCTCGAAGGTTTCCCCCATGTGGCCCTGGCGCTGCTGCTGATCAGCGCCCTGCCTGCCCTGGCGCTGAGTCTGCGCCAGAGCCTCAGGCACCACGACACGTTGCTGACCCTGCAGCTCTGGGGCCTGCACTGGCTGCGCCTGCACCTGGCTGGCGCTGCGTTCATCCTCAGCCTGTTCAACCGCACCGCAAGGAGGCCCGCTCGTGGCTGAGATCATCTTCTGGTTGTGCCTGCTGTTGCCGCTGTACGCCTGGGTCGGCTATCCGCTGCTGCTGACCCTGGCTGCGCCGTTCTTCCCTGTGCGCAGACCCGGCCCGCTGGCGCCGCAGCGGGTCAGCGTGGTGATCGCCGCGCACAACGAGGAGCGGCACATCGAGGCCAAGCTCGCCAGCGTGCTCGCCCAGGACTACCAGGCCGCCGAACTGCAGGTGGTGGTGGCCAGCGACGGCTCCAGCGACCGCACCGTGGCGCTGACCCGCGCCGTGGACGATCCGCGGGTACAGGTGCTCGACCTGCCACGCCTGGGCAAGACCGGCGCGCTGAACACCGCGGTGAGCGTCTGCCGCGGCGATATCCTGGTGTTCACCGACGCCGACAACCAGTGGTCTGGCAACACCCTTGGCCTGCTGCTGGCGCCGTTCGCCGACAGCGATGTGGGGGGAACTGCCGGACACATGATCATCCCCGATCCAGGCAAGGGCCTGAGCCTGGGCGACAGCCTGTACCGCCACTATGAAGCCTGGGTGCGCAAGGTGGAAAACCGCACCGGCTGCATGGTCTCGGCCGACGGTGCCCTGCTCGCCCTGCGTCGCCCGCTGTACCAGGCGATTCCCAAACAGGTCAACGACGACTTCTACATCAGCACCTGCGCCCCGGCCGCCGGCCAGCGCATCGTCTACGTGCCAGAGGCGATCGTGCTCGACCAGGGGGTGGACGAGGCCGACAAGCAGTTCCGCCGTCGCCAACGCGTCACCGTCGGCGGCCTGCAGAGCCTGGCCGCGCGCAGCGAACTGCTCAACCCGCTACGCCACGGCCTGTACGCCATCGCCCTGATCAGCCACAAGCTGATCCGCCGCCTGGCACCGGTGCTGTTGCTGCCGCTGCTGCTGGCCAATCTCTGGCTGGTCGGTGAGTCGCACTTCTACCACCTGACCCTGGCCGCGCAACTGCTCGGCTATGCGGCGGCGATTGCCGGCCTGCTCGATGCCGGCCACCGCCTGCCCAGGCCGTTCCGCCTGGCCGCCTTCGTGCTGGTGACGCTGGCGGGCATGAGTGTCGGCCTGTGGCAATTCCTGCGCGGGCACAGCTACAGCCAATGGAACCCCGACCAGAATCGATGAGCGACGGACATGCCGATCAAGACGAAGATCAAACAGGCCAGTGGCTGGCTGTACTTCAAGTCGCCCAAGGGCCGCGCCGATTTGCGCGGCGCCGGGGTGATCCTCATGCTGCACCGGGTACTGGCCGATGATGCCAGCGCCGCCTTGGCGCACCGCAACGAGCTGTGTGTCGGGCCACGCGCCTTCGAAGGGCTGCTGCGCTGGCTGCCACGCCACTTCGACTGCGTCAGCCTCATGGACCTGCTCAAGGTCCATGAGGCACCGCGCGGCAACCAGCGCCCCAAGGTCGCCCTGACCTTCGACGATGGCTGGCGCGACAACGCCAGCAACGCCTTCCCGCTGCTGCGCAAGCACCAGGTGCCGGCAAGCATCTTCCTGTCCACCGACTACATCGGCAGCCGCCAGCGCTTCTGGTGGGAAAGTGTCGGCGAGACCCTGTGGGGCAGCCACGGCGAGCCTGCACGGCACAGCCTCATCGAGTACCTGCGCAAGCTCGGCCGACCGCTGCCGGCCGCCTACTTCATGAACGACCGCTCGCAAGCGCGCAGCCAGGCCCTGGCGCACTACCTGCAGAGCCTCAAGAGCCTCAGCCCGCAAGCCCTCCAGCAACTGACCGACGCCTGCCCTGCCGAATCGCTGCCCCAGGCCATGGACTGGCAGCAAGTGCGTGAACTGGAGGACTCGGGCTTGGTGCGCTTCGGCCCGCACGGCGCCAGCCACGCCTTGTTGCCCTACCTCGACGACCGGCGCCTGGACGAGGAACTGCAACGCAGCCATGCCGCCCTGGCGCACGGCTGCCAGCACCCCCTGCCGGTGTACTGCTACCCCAATGGCGATCATGATGACCGCGTGCGCGCACGCGTGGCGGCGCACCGCTATCCCTTCGCCCTGAGCACGCGCGCCGGCATCTGCCAGGGGCATGACGATCCGCTGGCCCTGCCACGCATCGGCGTCAGCCAGCGCAATGCCAGCCGCCCGTCGCTGCTGGCCTGGCGCATCAGCCGCGGGGGCCGCTCATGAGCCGCAACCATTACCTGCGCCATCTGGCACTGAGCATGGGCACCAAGCTTGCGATGATCGCCCTGCGCCTGCTGCGCAACGTACTGCTGGCGCGCATCCTCGGCCCCAGCGAGCGAGGGTTGTTCGCCCTGCTCAGCACCCTGCCCGACCTGATCAGCGCCGCCACCAGCGGCGGGTTGAACAGCGCCGTTGGCTACCAGGCGGCCAAGCAGCGCGACATGGGCCTGCTGCTGACCCAGGTGCTGGTCTACGGTTGCCTGCTGGCGGGGTTGTTGACGCTGGTCTGCGTGGTGCTGGTGCGCGCGTTCGGTGCCGACCTGGACATCACCCTGCAACTGGGCCTGCTGGCCTGGCTGTTGCTGCTGGCGGTGCCGATGACCGTGCTCAAGAGCGGCCTGCTGACACTGCACAACGCCAGCGGTGGCGTCGGCGCGTTCAACGCGCTGCGCCTGGTCGAATCGGCGGCACCGCTGCTGCTGTTTCTCGCGTTGTTCTGGATGTGGCGTGAGGAGGCGCTGGAGGCGGCATTGATCAGTTGGCTGCTGGGTATCGCCCTGGTGCTGCTGCTGGGCCTGTGGTGGCTGCGCCGCCAGCATCCGCTGGCCCTGCGCTGGGATCGCGGCGGTCAGCGCGAGCTGCTCAGCTACAGTGCCAAGAGCCACCCCGACCTGTTGTTCCAGCAAGTCATCCTGCGCTCGGACTACCTGTTCATCGGCGCGATGCTCGGCAGCACTGCGCTGGGGCACTACGCCATGGCCAGTGCCGCTGCCGAACTACTGCTGATCGTGCCGGAAGCGGTGACCACTCCGCTGATGAAGCGCCTGCTGCAACAGGACGCCGGCATGGAGAAACTCACCCCTCTGGCATTGCGCCTGACCGCCACGGTGATGCTCGGCGCCTGTCTGTGCATGGCGGTGATCGGCGACTGGCTGATCGTCACCCTGTTCGGCATTGCCTACCAACCGGCCTACCCGGCGCTGCTGGCCTTGCTGCCAGGGCTGCTGGGGCTGTGCTACGCCAGCATCCTGCGCCTGGACCTGCTGGGCAAGAACCGCCCCGGCACGGTCTCGCTGATGATGGGTGCCGGCGCCGCGCTGAACCTGGTGCTCAACGTGCTGCTGATTCCGACCTGGGGCATCGTCGGTGCCGCAGCGGCCTCGTCCATCGCTTATCTCGCGGTGACCCTCGCCATGTTGGTGCTGTACTGCCGCCTGAGTGGGGTGCCGGTACTGCACACCCTGATCATCCTGCCCAGCGACTTCGCGCCGCTGCGCCAGATGTTGCAGCGCAGGCCAGCATGAAGCGCTGCCTGCTGCTCTGTGCCCTGTGGGTGCCGCTGGCACCGGCGGCGAGCCTGCAATGGGGCGATATCCGCGATGGCAGCCTGTACCTGCAACCCGCGCGCAACGATGAACTGCGCCTGCGCTGGCATCCGGCCTGGCAGGCCGACGCCAATGCCGAGCGCATCTACCTGCTCGACGGCCACGGCCAACTGCGCGGCGAGCGGGCGATCAAGGCCGAGGAGTTGCGCGGCGAGCAACGCTGGCCACTGACCGCCGACGCCGGCCCCTATCGCCTGGAGGTGCCTGGCTACAGCTTCCGTGGCTACCAGATCGAGCACAGCGACACCACACGCGCCCTGTTCGCTCCCGCCAAGGTGCACTTCAGCGCCGAGGTCGGGCCACGGGTCGAGCTGTATTTCCGCGTCAAGGCCGGTGAGCAGGCGACGCTGGCCGGCAAGTTCCACGGCGGCGTACGCGGGCTCTCGGCGCAGCGCCTGAGCGACGGTCGGCAGGTCGAGGTGGCGCTCAAGCCCTACCCCGCCTACTGGCGCTTCGACCAGCAGGCGCTGCCGGTCAGCCCCCGCGACGAAACCTGGCGCCTGCGCCTGCAAGGGCGCGGCAAGGCGGCATTCTGGCTCGATGGCAGCGCCAACCTGTTCGCCCAGCGCGCCGATCAACTGGGCGATGTCGCCAACCCTGCCGGGCAGGCGCGACTCAGGCTCCAGGCCAAGGTGCTGGGCCACACGCCGCTGCTGGGGGTCAACCTGCCCTACGTGCTGCCGCCACCGTCGAGCTTCGCCGCCCTGGATGCCCTGCGTCCGCAGGCGGCCGGCTACTACAGCTTCATGGACGTGCTCGCCCGCCAGCCCGGCTATGAAGACGCCTGGCGCCGCCTGTACCAGCAGCGCTTCGGCATCACCCAGGACATCACCCTGCTCGCCGGCACGGGTCGGCGCGCCGATCTTGCCGCCGACCGCACCAGCCACGACGGCCTCGATGCCTGGCTGGCCGGCACCGCGCGCCTGGGCGGCAAGGGCCTGCACTACCTGGCCTTTGCCGACGAGCCCAATCTCAATTACCGCAGCTATGAAAGCTACCGCGACTTCTTCGCCGGCATGGCCCAGCGCGTAAGCGCCTGGCCGGGCGCCCGGGAGGCGGGCGTGCGGATCGCCATGCCCGCCTCGTCACGCCTGCTCGGCGGCCCCTTCACCCAGGGCAGCAAGGACCTGCGCGGTATCGACTGGGCCCGGCGCCTGCTGCAGGAGCACGGTGCGCAGATCGATGCCCTGGCCTGGCACGAATGGATGGTCCGCGACCTGCTCGCCACCCGCAGCTACCGCGACAGCGTGCGCCAGGCCGCGGCCTTGGTCGGCCTCGACAGCCAAGGCCGGCCGCGCAAGGCGCTGCTGCTCGACCAGACCAACCTGTCCAGCGGCTCCAGCCTCAGCCCCTATGACCAGAACACCCACTACGCGGGCCTGTGGTGGGCCTCGGTGGTGATCAACGCCTCCGCCGACGGCCTGTTGGACATGCTCAACTGGTTCCATGTCGCCGACGAGCCCGAATGGCCTAAGGGCATGATCCGCGTGCTGGGCGATGACCGTTTCGAGCTCAAGCCGGTGGGCCTTGCCCAGCAGTTCATCCAGCGCCACTGGCTGCGCCAGGTGCTGGCCCTGGACAACGACGCCTTCGAGGTCGACGTGCTGGCCATGGCGGACGGCCGTCAGCGCAGCCTGCTGGGGGTCAACAAGGCCGAGCGCGTGCAGCAGGTCGACCTGGCGCTGGGCGACTGCCCGGCCGGCCAGCTCGAACTGTTCGGCCCCGATAACCAACCGCGCCCTGCCCGCTTCAGCTGCCAGCAGGGGCAGATTCGTTTTCAATTGCCAGGGCAGACCTTGTTTGCCCTGACCTGGAGTGCGTCATGAGACGCACCTCGACCTGCCACGAACAGGAGGCACCATGCGTGCATTGAGCAAGATCCAGGATCGCATCAAGCGCAAGGGACTACGCAATACCTTGAGCAGCGCCTGGCGACACTACGTCTTCTATCATTGGGAACTGGTGTGGATGGAACGCGACCTGGAAACCCCGGTGCCCCCGCACCGTCTCAAACCCTATGCGCCACTGCGCATCGAGAACATCACCGTGAACAACGTCAAGGCCTTCGCCAAGCACTTCGGCGACCGCGTCGAGACCATGCGCGAGCTGGCGGCCGAGGGCCACACAGGGTTGATGTTCCTCGATGACGACGGCGACACCGTGGCCTTCATCTGGGGCAGTGCGCGCCATTACCACGACCGCCATTATTATGGGTGCTGGTTCCCGGTCGGTCCGGGCGAGTTCTTCGAGTTCGGCGGCGAGTTGATCCGCAAGTACTGGGGCAGCGAGCTGTCGGTGGACTTGCAAGTGGCGTTGTGGAAGGCCATGGCCGCGCAGGGTTGCACCAAGGTGGTGGACGTCTGCGAACAACACAACATCCCGGCGCTCAAACTGCACCTGCGCATGGGCTATCAGGAGCAAGGGCGCATCATGAATGTCTACTGCCTGTTCGGGCGCTGGAAGTTCTTCCGCGAAAGCCGCTACAGCGAGTCGCGTCTGGAGCCCTTGCGTAAACCGGCGTCCGAAAACGCCACGGCTGCGGCGTCCTGACCCCGTGGCCCTGCAACTGAGCTGGTGCGCCTCGCTGCGCACCCCCAGCTTTCCCGCCGCCGGCTATGAAGCGCTGCGCCAGCGCGTGGCCGGCAGCACCCCGTTCAATCACCTGGGCTGGCTGCGCGCCGCCGAGGCCGCTCTGCAACCGGGCCAGCAACTGAAGATTCTGCTCGGTCACCTCGATGGCCGCCTGTGCCTGTGCCTGCCACTGGTGCGCGAACGCCAGGCGGCAGGCCCGCTGAATGTCCCGGTGGTGCGTCACCTGGGTCATCCGCTGAGCGATCGCATCGCGTTGTTGCTCGACCTGCCCGCGCACCACGCAACACAGGTGCTCAAGACCATCCGCAAGCATCTTCCCCATGCGCTGCTGCAATTGAGTGAAGTCGTGCAGGGTGACAATGAGGACTGGCTGCGCCAATGGGCTGCGGCCAGCTCGACCTTCGAGCGGCGCCTGAGCTGCCGTGTACCGGTGCACCGGATCAGTGAAGCCGATCGCCAGGAGGTCAGTGGCGACCCACGCTACAAGCTGCGCCGTGCACGCAAGCGCATCGCCGCCTGCGGCGCGCAGGTGCGCCGGGTGGTCGCTGACCGCCACAACATCACCGCCCTGCTCGATGCGATCAGCGCCGTGGAAGCGGCGAGCTGGAAAGGCGACGATGACGTCGGCATCTTCTCGGGCAGCCAGCGCCGCGAGTGGATGTACCAGGCCTTCACCGCGCTGGCTGGCGAAGGGCTGGTGTGCCTGGTGCTGCTGGAGCTGGACGGGCGATGCATCAGCTACCGCCTGGGCCTGCTCGAGCGCGGACGCATCTACGACTACAACCTGGCGTTCGTGCCCGAACAACGCGAGCTGGGCAGTGGCCGGGTGCTGCTCGAAGAGTGGATTCACTGGGGCCTCGACGAGGGCTGGAGCTGGGTCGACGCCTCGCGGGTAAGCCTTGAAAACTCCAGCCACCAGTTGCATGAACGCCAGACCGGCCAGGTCGAACAATGGCGCCTGAGCAGCTACAGCTGGCGCCCCGACGGCATCGTCCTGGGCCTGGCCCTGCGTTGCTGGCGCTGGCTCAAGCCACGCCTGCGCAAGGCCGACAGCGCAGCCACCGTCACCCCGAACCCCACACAGGAGCGCCCGGATGCCATCCCAGGTCATAGTCAACGCTGACGACTTCGGCCTCAGTGCCCCCATCAACGCGGTGATCCTGCACGCGTTCCAGGCCGGGCTGATCAGCTCGGCAACACTGATGGCCAACATGCCGGCGTTCCAGGCAGCGTGCATACTGGCCCAGCAGCCAGCGCTGAAGGGCCGGATCGGCCTGCATTTCAACCTGACCTACGGTCGGCCCCTGAGCCAGGCGATCCTCGCCGAACCGCGCTTCTGCACCGCCCAGGGCGAGTTCGACCTCGGACTGCGCCAGCGCACCCTACGCCTGTCACGCAGCGAGCGCGAGGCCGTGCGCCAGGAACTCGAAGCCCAATGGCAACGCTGCGTGGCCCATGGCGTCATGCCCAGCCACCTGGACTCGCACCAGCACGTGCACAACATCTGGCCAGTGGGTGAGGTGGTTGCGCGTTTTGCCCGTGAGCAGGGCGTGCCGGTGCGCCTGGCGCGCAACCTGGGGCACAACATCGGCCCGGCGAAACGGCTGTTCAAGACCCTGCTGAACCGGCGCCTGCGCCAGTTGAGCGGGGCCACGGCCGACTATGTGTGCACCCCCGCGGACCTGAAGGCGGGCCTGGCGCCGCGCGAGGGGGTGCTGGAGGTGGTCGCGCATCCCAGCGCGCTGGGCGGGCATGATTTTGGCGATGCCTACCTGGAGAGTGGGGAATCGTTGAAATCGTTGATCGATGCGCGTCTTGAGGACGTACCGCGGGTGGGTTACGCCACCGCGCTTTAAGTACCAGCCTTTCGAGGGGCGAGCGTCTCTTGCTCGTCGAAATCATTGGCTAATGGCACGTCGCTCATTCTGACTCCTAGAGGTTCTGGTCTTGCGCCACGAAGGTGAACACCTGACCATTGCCACTGGCCAGGTTCACGCGCACTACCGGCATGAAAACGCCGGTGTGCTGGAAGTAGTCACGCTGGATCAGCTTCGCCCCGGCCAGGCTGGCGCTACCGGAAGGATAGTAGATCGCCTCGATAGGCAACTCCCGAGGTATGTTCTGCGGCCAGGCACCAATGATGATTTCGTTGTGCGCACCAGCGCTGGCGCGCACGTCGATGTTCAACTGGAACTGCGCAGCATTGGGCGTGGGCTCCATGCTGAAGGCGCAACTGTTCGCAGCGCTGCCAGCGTAACGCGCGCGCCACGCCGCGACCGTGGTAATACCTTGCGACAGGCAACTGGCTCGACAGCTGTTCGGGATGCCGCTGGTGCCGGCATTGGCCGGGTAGGCGCAGCGCAACCTGACCGGATGCGTGACAGGTTGATCCAGACGATCGAAGATCAAACCCGGCTCATTGCTGGCCAAGCGCTGGACACCGGTATCGGCGCGTAGATAGGTGAACGAAACACCATCTCGTGAAATGGAGTTCTGCGTGGGGTTCCAGGAACGAAAGCCGGCGGAGGCACCGGTAGCGCGGATCAGCACACCATTGCAGTTGTAACTGGGGCTCGCATCGTAGCAACTGGCGGCGGTGTCGGCGTAGCGCAAGTTCAGCCGGTCGGCGACCTGGTAACCGCGGTACAGTTGCTCGCGCGAGTCGAAACCGAACACCGCGCTCTGTGGCAGGGCGGGGTCGAGTCGCAGTACCGGCAACCACACGCCAACGGCCTCGTGGTAGGCGCGCTGGTCCCGCTGGGCCGCCAGTAGGCCGTTGATGTCGCCACGGTTGTAGTACACCGCCACTACGGCCAGGCGCTCGGGCAACGACGTGTCCCAGTTGACCACCCGCAGTTCGCCAGGCCGGGTGCCGCCGTCATCGCCTTGCACGCTGTAGTCCTTGCCCTGCGCCATGGCCTCGAAACGGTTACTGATGATGTAGCCACTGGGCTCGCTGACACTCATTCCCCCCACGTCATGTCGCAACCAACTGAAGCGCTCGGCACCCTGACCGATGGCTTCGGGGCCATGGGTCCAGAACGGCAGCGGCGCATTGGCAGGCTGCTGTCGCACCAGCACACCGCTGCAAAAATACGCTGGCCGATTACCTGCACAGCGCAGCGCACCGCTCTGGTAAGACTGGTTGAGAGCGACCGCCAGCTCTGGGCCGGTCAGCGCCCAGGCAACGGGGGCCAGCAGGCAGCCCAACAGCACACAACAACGTGACAGCCACGGCATTCTCACAAGAAAACCTCAGACATGCTCAGCGAGTGATCAACTGACCACTTGCTCTTCCAGGCGATAGGTCACCACCCCAGGGATCGCATGATGGAACGCCTGACAGAAGTGGGGAGTGGGGTTCGCCGCCCCTCAGCGGAGCAGCACACCGCAGGTCAACCGACCCCGGCGACCTGACGCAGGGTGTTGGCGTCAGTGCTCTCGGAGGTCAGGACCTGGGTGTAGGGGTGGTAGGTCCAGGCCGTGCCGCCATCCAGTGCCGCCCCCCAGATGGGGTAGTTCGGCAGCCCCAGGTCGGCCATCTGCACGCCGTATGCACCCTGGACCTTGGTGAAGTCCGCCTGGGTCGGCAGCTGCATGCCCGCGCTCTTGCACAGGGTGTCCGCGCTTTGCCAGGTAGAGCCTTGACGCGCGAGGAACTCCAGGCCACGAATGCCCGTGACCGTCAGCACATAGCTCTGCGGTCCGCCAGGTGATTGCGCGGTGATGGTGGTCTGGCCGTTGCGCAATGCCGTGACCTGCCCTTGGTTATCCACCGTGGCCACACTCTCGTCGCTGCTGGCGTAGCTGGTCGCCCCCGGAGCGATCCGGGTGAAACGCAAAAATACCGGCAACTGGCCAGGCAGCTTGAGTTCACCGTCGAGGTACACCGGCGTGAACCGCTGTGCCGTCAGGTCCAACTCATGAGCGCCCGCGAACCCCTGGTCGATCTGGAACGTCAGCACGGGGCTATCCCCTACCGTACTGACCCGGTAGAACACCTTCACCTGAGCAGCTAGGTTATTGGTGAAGTGCTCCTTGGGAATACGCAGCGTGATGGAGCGCCCCGTAGAGCCGATGGGCAGGTTCTGGGTGAAAAGCTCAGTCCCCTGGGCCAATGCCAGCACCAGCGTGAGGGTCTTGCCGGCATGCTCCGCCCCCACTGCCATGACCACCGGGGCACCGTTACTCGGCACCTGGGCTGGATCGAGCTTGCCATTGATCACATTCGCCATGGTGGGTACGGCAAGACTATTCTGCGCTGCTTGTGCTTCTGTCATATCGTTCATCGTGTGCTCTCCGACAAACTGGCGCTGTCGAGCGCCAAGCGGCTCATCCCGTTCCGCTCGTTGACTGCGGCGTTGACCGCACTCGGGTCAGGGCGGCCCGCCAGCAGTCGCCCAGCAATGACCGGTTGCGCTGCCGAGCTGTCACCACCACCTGGGCCATTGCCCCAGGTGACCACACGCCCGTCAGTGGTCAGTGCGGTGAAACCGTGAGTGTTGGCATACACCGCCTGCACATGGGTCAACTGCGCAACCACGGCACTTGTATCGCCACCAGAGCCTGCACTGCCCCAGGCCACCACCGTGCCGTTGCGGCGCAAGGCGGCGAAACTCCAGGCGCTGCCCGTCACTTGAACGATATCTGACAGTTGCGCGATGGGCGCAGGCACCGTACCGCCATAGGCGGTATTGCCCCACGCCACCACATGGCCGTTGCGACGCCGTGCGCAGAACGCATGAAGGGTGCTGGTGACCTCGACGATATCGCTGAGCGCGGCGATTTCTGCAGGGACTGTTCCGCCATGGCTGGTCGCCCCCCAGGCCACTACTTGCCCAGCGGTGGTCAGGGCGCTGAAGGCTTGACCCGTGGCGCCTTCCAGGGTTTCGATGTCGTTACGTGCCGCAATAGGCGCCGGTATCGTTCCGCCATAGGTGACGTTACCCCAGGCCACCAGGCGCTTGTTGGCCCGCCGGGCGCCAAAGGCCCCCCAGTTGCCCTTGACAATCTGGATGTCGCTCAGCGCAGCGATATCTGCAGGTAGGGTACCCCCATACTGTGCATAGCCCCAGGCGACCAATCGCCCATTCGCCCGTTGTGCAGCGAAGGCAGAGCCAGCGCCGAACACCGCCGTGATATCAGTTAGCGCGAGGATGTCCGGCGGCACCGTTGCGCCATTGGCGGCAATGCCCCACGCAGTCAGTCGGCCGTTGTTGCTTCCCGGCGTTACCTGGAGGCGGCCAACGAACACCGTGCTGTTGCTGCGAACCTCGAGGAATGGCTGTCCTATGTCTTCAGGTCGCAGGGTCCCGCCTTCGGCGGTATCGCCCCAGCAGGCCACGGAGCCGCTCTGCAGACGTGCTGCGTAAGCGCTACGGGTACCACTGACCTCGACCACATCATCATAGGTGATAAGTGTCGGAGGCAAATTGGCGCCATAGGCCGCGCTCCCCCAGCCATAGAGGCTGAACAGGCCAGGGGTGGGGTTGTCGAGCATCACCGCAAAGGCTGCCTGATCATTGCCCAGTGCCTCTTTACCGTTGCCGACGACATTGGCCGGGTTGAGCCACACCGCATCGGTGGTGCTGCGCACCCGCAGGGGCCGCTGGGGTTGGCGGTCGAGCCAGGTGTAACCTGCCGTCCAGGCCACATCGCCAGCGTATTGCCATTCCACGAGAATGGGCTGGTCGGTGGTCGAGTTGTAGGCACTGATAATCCGTGGCGAGCCCGAGGCGAGGGAGGAACTGGCGCCATAACGGGCACCGAAGATACGGATGGGCCCCGCACCGATCACCCGGCTCACGGAGTAGGTATTGGACGGTGAACTCTCCGGCGGGCCGCCAGCGGCGCGATCGATTCTGTATTCAAGGGCGATAGTCGCTCCACTGCTGGCGTTGATCACGGCATAGGGCACCGGTACGCGCAATGCCTGATTGTTACCACCGGTCGGCACAGGGACCGGAATCGTCGTGCTGCCGCCTGGCGCCGGGCTGACGATCTCGACCGTCACCACATCACGCTCACGCAATTGCGCCACCGCCTCGACGACCACCGTCGCACCACTGACCACGTCGTCCGGGTTGATATTACCCTCTATGGACTCGAGAACGGTCGGCAGTGGCAAGGCGGCGCTTTGCACGCGGATCGACAGAACCAGCGACTTGTCCTTTGCGCCACTCAATCGATAGACCGCATAGCGGACATTGACGTTTCCATCGGCATTGGCGATGACGAAGGCATAGTCGATGGGCAGGTCCAGGAAACCACCATCCGCCAGCACGAAGTCGGACACCGAGGTCACCCCACCCGGCTTGTCGCCGTCCCAGAAGACCTCTACCTCATCGCCCGCCTTGAGATCGGCGCTGGCCGGCACCCGCACCGTCGCACCGCCGGTGACAACGCCAGGGTTGAGAATGCCGTCCTGGGCCTCCACGACCTCCGGCGCGAGCAAATCAACCTTCTCGCCGGCACCTACCTGCAACTCCAGGTACTCGGAATAGCGGTCCGGTTGTCCAGCCTCGGTGATCCGATACCCCACCAGCACCGCGCCGCCATCATTCGCCCGCAGTTGGGCGGGGCTGACCTCGAAGATGGTCTCCTGCCCCGGGGTGACCGGCACATCGTCGTAGTACGGCTGCCCCACGGTGGACGTCCACTCCAGGTACATGTCCTGGTCCTGCGTCATGTTCGTGTAGGGCTGTACGATGACCTCGATACCCCGTGGGTAAGCGTCTGGGTCCAGTTTGCCGCCGGGAACAAGTGGGCGCGTCGAGGGCGCGGGCAATGCCGCACGCGCGTCACCCACCTGCAGCACTTCATGCGCGGAATCCAGCGGCGTGTCCAGATCACGCCGCTTGAGCTGGTAGCTCAGGGCGAGGCTGCCGCCGTCCAGCGGGGCCAGGTTGGCAGCGCCTTGTACATGGAACGCCAAGGCCTTGCCCGCCTGGGAGGTACTGACAGTCTTGATTTCCGTGTGCAGCAGCGGCGTACCGTTGGCACGCGTCCCCAGCCACGTCAACGTCACTCTGTCCCCCCGCACGAGGTTCACCTGCGCAGGCACCTGGACGGTGGCCTCCACCAGGGTGGGGTCCAAACTACCCCCGGTAGCCTCGAGCAGGTCAGGTTTGGCCGGGACGGGGATAACACCAGCAATACTGACGAACGAACGCTTGGAGGGGGTATTGTCAGTGCCACGAGTGTTGACGAATGATGCAACGCCACGCCCGCCGCCCAAGGCGAACAGCTTGTCATTGGGAATGCTGAACACCAGCGTGCGTCCAACCCGACTTACAGTCTGAGACGGTGGGGTGAATTCAAGGGTTTCGCCGTGCGTGGAGCTACCTAGCCAGGTGACGGTGATCACGTCGTCCACCTCGAAGTCCGTTCTCGGCGTGTCCACTTCGATTTCCAGGTCAGCATCACCCAACGCATCCAAGTCGATGACATCTTCAGGATCGGCGCCAGGGTCAGGGTTGAAGATGTAAGGTGCCGGCAGCAGCCCGACACCGACTTCCGTCTTCAACGTGCTGCGCTCAGACCAGTCGCTGGACGGGTTGTTCACCTCGTCGGTCACCCGGTAGGTCAGGACCAGAGCATCACTGTCGCCTGCGGCCCGAATGGTCGCTTCCGGCACAGTAATCACCACGGGTTTCCCCACCTCTGCCGGCTGCACATCGTGGAGTACGAACTCCCCGCCCCAACTCAGGCGGATCTGGTCGTACTCACGCATGTTCGGGTACACCTCGATCTCCACCTCGACACCGGCTTTCGCTTCGTCCTCACCGATGACGCCAGAGGGCGGGACTTTGGCTTTCGGCGGTACCAGTTGCTGATGGCCTGGCTTTTCCGGCTCGGGGTCGGTTCCGCCGGGGAAAATGAGGCGGCTCAGCACGCTCAGCGGCGTGGACTTATCTTCATTACCGCCCCCGGCACGGGTGACCTTGCACCACAGGTCGAACACCCCCTCCTTCACTTTCTCCGAGGGCACGTACATCGGAAAAAGCTGATCAACCTGCTCTTGGGTTTGAAGCCTGTCGGACGCTACAGGCAGAGTGTCATCCCCCCAGAACACCTCGATCCAGTCACCAATGCGCATGTTCGAGTAGCGCTGGATGATGATCAACAACCCACGGGCATTCGTGTGCGCCATGTTGTAGTTGACGCCGACCTGGACACCTGGGGTTTTCACCGAGGTGATCTGCCCCGGGATGTAGATCCGCTCCAGCGCCGCCAGGCCGGCACCGCCCACGGAGAACATGCTCATCTCCTGCGTCGCCAGTTGCTGGTTAAAGGCCTTGATCATCTCATCGAGGGTCAGCACGACGCCGCCCTCGTCGTCTGGCTCATTTAACTGCGCGTCATTCGGCATGGCTGTCTCCCAATCCCTTGGACCCGGCATGTTTGGTCCGCTGATTGAAAAGCAGTTGCCCACATCGCACAACTGACAGAAATACCAGGTGACAGCGCCCATCAAACCTGGCCAGAACGGCCAGCGTTCGCCTTGCGCCAGGCTCAGGTTTTACCCTCACCGAGCCACCGCACGCTCCTGAATCGCCTCTGGTTTCCTGGAAACCTTCAAACTTCATAATCAGGCCCCATCTATTTACCACCCCCCCCATCCATCGATGGCGCCTGCTGTTGCGTTCCACAACAGGAGCGACAGCCATGCCTTCAACTCTCCCCTCCACCCACCAGAACCTCATCACCCAGCGCTTGCCCACCTGGGCATCGAGACTTGCAGAAGAGCAATGGCAAACCTTGCGTGCCAGTGCACTGCCTCAGCAGGGCCTGCCAGGGCAGCACGCCGCCTGGTTCGAAAACGCCGTGCCCGACCTGCGCGAAGCCGTACTGGCCAGCCAGACACAGTTGGCCACGGCCCAGCAAAGCCTGGCCAGGGCGCTCAAGGGCCTGCAGCAGATCGACGCGTTCGCCGAGCCACTGCTCGCCGAGCGCCTGAAGGCCGAGCACGGGTTCGAGACCCCGCTGCGTACCTCGGAGCTGATCCAGGTCCATGATCTGTTCACCCATCAGGTCTACGTAAGCACCTACGAACGACGCAGCCTGCTCCAGGCAGCACTGCACAATTTTGCCGAAGATGTCAGTTTCAACATCAAGAGCGCGCTGGCCCTCGAGGGCGACAGCGAAATCACCGACATTACCGTGACCGGTAGCACGACCCTTGGCGACAGCGAAACCCAGGTGCCCTACTCCCTGGCCTCCAAAGCCTTCAAGATCAAACCGCTGCCGCTTACTCCCGAGGCCTTTGCCAGCACCTGCCGCGACCTCGACCTGGGCCAGCGCTACCAAGCGCACCTGGAAGCCAGGTTCAGCGCGCCCGATGTCCGCCCCGCCGCGATCAGGCTTTACCAAAGCAACCTGCAACTGGCAGCCGACCTGGCGCGACTGCAGCATCGGATCGGCGGCAACGCACGGGATTGCATCCAGCAGTTGCTCGACGACGGATCGGCCCTGCCTTGCCAGCAACTGCAAGTGTTCGGCGTGACGTTGCACGAGGCCCTGCTGGTCGATGCGGGTGAAGCCGGTCGACTGCTGTATCTCCCGGGGCAGGAAGCCGCCGTCCGCGCCTTCGGCAGTGAGCAGGCGTTGGTCGCGCAATTGCAGACCGATCTTTGCGACCCCACCTTTCGCAGACGGTGCCTGGCGCTCATCGCCAGCGAAGATCGGCTGCAGTTCCTCGATCGGGCACGGCAAAACCTCAGCAGCGATGCGCACGCAAGCTACGATCAAGCCTGGACACTGCCTGAGGGAGCCGATCTGCACCTGGAGCGGCACGACATCGAAGGGCCGCTGTTCGAGTTCCTGTACAGCGACCATCTCGCCTGGCTCAAGGCCGAGGCACTGCTGCTCGCCGTGCCCACGGCCCAGGCCGACGAGCGGGCGCGCAAGAAGCGCCTGCAGATGTGGGAGAGCCTTGGGTTGAATGCCCTGATGACCCTCGGCTTCTTCATACCGGCCATCGGCGTGCTGATGATCGCCGTGACCGCCTGCCAATTGTTGCATGAGGTCTACGAAGGCTACGAGGCCTGGGAGGTCGGTGATCGCGACGAGGCGTTCCAGCATCTGAAAGTGGTAGGCCTGAACCTGGCGGTAATCGCCGGGCTGCATGTCGGTGGCCAGGTGGTGCGCACGCTCACCCGCACACCGCTGCTCGAGAGCCTCGACCCGATCACCCGGGCCGATGGCAGCCAACGCCTCTGGCGCCCCGACCTGGCGCCCTACCGTATCCCGGCCTCCGACGCCACGCCGGACTCCTTGCAGATGGACGGCCACTGGTATCGACGACGCTTCGACGCACAGCTGCAGCGTTGGCGGCTGGTTCATCCTGACGACCCTGACGCCTACCAGCCCCTGCTGGAGCACAATGACGAAACGGCCTGGCGCGCCGAGCACGAACAACCCCGCGACTGGCCACTGGCGACGCTGGTGAGGCGGCTGGACAGCCGTCTTGAAACCTTCACCCCGGCACAGCTGGAGCTGGCTGCGCGCATCAGCGGTGTGGACGAAGCACAACTGCGCCAGGTACACCTGACCCATGCCAAGACCCCACCGCTGCTGGCCGACACCTTGGTACGCCTGCGCCTGCAACGGCAGATCGCGCAAACCTATCCGACAGCCAGCGGCGCCGAGCGTGACAGGCTGTTCGCCGAAGGCTACGAGGCCAGCGTGCCAGCCCATGCCGACGAAACACGGATGCAGCAGGACTACCCGGGACTGAGTGCGCCATTGTGCAGGCGCCTGCTCGGTTCGATGACCACGACCGAGCAGGCGGCCTGGAGCACCGGACAAGCCCTTCCCGCACGCCTGGCCAACCTTGCGCGGGGCCTCGAGGATGAGCTGCCGGTTGCCCGAGGCCTGGAAGGCCTGAACCTGCCCGAGCTGGCCAGCGCCCACAGCGAACGCCTTGCGCTCAAGGCCATGACGGCGCTGAAGGGCTGGCCACAGGATGTGCGCATCGAGCTGCGCGCGGAGGATCTCCAGGGGCGTACCCTGGCCGCGGCTGGCAGCCGCTACGCGACTCGCTTGCGGGTCATCATCAAGTCTGCGCAAGGTTACGCGCCCTATCTGGGCGAGCGTCCCGTTCTCGCCCCCGCCACTGCCGATCTGTGCCAGGCGGCGGCGAAGGTACTGTCGGCCAGTGAACGCGCAGCGATGGAGCTTGAGGCCGGAGCCAGCGACAGCCTGCGAGCGCGCCTGACAGCCCTGGTCGACACCGACCGCCAAGCCTGGGCCAGACAGTTGCGCCCATTCGGCGACTTCGCCTGGTTGCGCCAACAGGGCCTGCGTGGTGGAGCGCCAATGGATCCGAACCCTGCGCCAGGCGGCGAGCCTGAGCCGGCGGTCGTCCCCCCGCCACCTCCCGCACCGATCGACCGAGCGCTTTACCGCCAGGTGCAACAGGTCTACCCCACGATGAACAATGACGGCATCAATGCCTTCTTTGCCTCGAGTCGTGAGCAAGGAGCAAGCCCGGATCAGGCCGTGGCAGCCCTGAACGCACAGTATCAATCAGTAACGTCCAACTTCGCTGCCTGGGCCGCAGGCTCACCTGCACGGACCCGGGCCGTACCGCGACTGCTGAACAGCTGGCGCGGCATGAGTCGACAATCGCTGGGCGAAGACCGGCTGTTCTCGATGGAACTGGCCGACCTCGATCTCACCAACGACGACCTCGCCAGCCTAGAGCTGCCCCACCACTTCCCACATGTCGGGATCCTCGACCTGGCCCGCAACCCGCACATCGACACCCTGCCCGCTTCGTTGCTGGAACGCTTGCCCAACCTGCAGGGGCTGACCCTGGAAGCGTGCTCGCTGCAACACATTCCGCCACTGAGCAACCCGCAAACCCTACGCTTGCTGGACCTGGAGGAAAACAACCTGACCTGGAACGAGCAGGCACAGCAAAGGCTCAACGAGATGGTCAACCTCAGGACCCTGGACCTCACCAACAACCCGCTGCAGGCAAGCCCCAACCTGGAAGCCTTGCCCCACCTGGACTCACTGATGCTCGGGAATTGCGAACTGACCGAAATGCCCGCTGGGCTGGTGAACATGCGCAACCCGAACATCGTCAACCTGTCGGAAAACCGCTTCACCGAACTGCCACAGCCACAACCTCTGCCGCGTCCACTCGCTCAGGTGATGCGCCTGGAAAGCCAGCACATGGGCGACGGCATGATTGCGCAGATCAATGCCTACTATGTGCGTTTCGGCGTAGACCTGATGGTCGCCGACCATGAATACGAAGCCTTGCTGTCCATGGCCAGCGAAGAGGACACCGCCGTCTGGGAGCGCCTGCCCCTTCAGTACCGCAGGGACCTGAGGCCGCTGATCGAGGACGAGCAGTTCAATGCCGCCCCCGAGGCAAACCTCGCAGAAATCTGGCGGCGCCTTTACCTGATGGATCAAGACCCGGTCCTGGGCGAGCAAGCCGTTGCCGCAGGTGCCGAGCACCTGCTGGAACTGCCTTTCCCACCGGCGCCCGAAGCCGAGCTTGCCGAATCGCCGGAGCCGCCGTCACCGGAAGAGTAAACACCATGGCCACCCGTCGGCGCCTGCCGGGCGCCGGTGGGTCGTTGATGGCGAACCCTCGCGCTTGAACCAGACTGGAATATTTCCGACAGCAGGTGCATGCTCGGCTGAAGCGTTTCACCTGATCAGCTAAAAAGTGAGGTGCAGTACCCATGGACCGTCTGCTCGATTCGCTGTTTCCCACCCCAGAAGACATCCCCGAGGCCTGGCGCCTGGGCGAGCCGCTGGAGCAACGCGACTACCTGGTGGGCGGGCAGCTCAGGCGTTGGGACGGGCCGCTGGCCACCGTGCGCAGCCCGGTGTGGCTCAAGCAAGGCGATGAAGAACGCCAGGTCATCCTCGGCAGCGCACCGCTGCTCGATGCCGACACCGCCCTCACCGCCCTCGATGCCGCGGTGCAGGCCTACGACAAGGGTCGCGGCGCGTGGCCGAACATGCGTGTTGCCGAGCGTATCGAGCATGTCGAAGCCTTCCTGGCGCGCATGCGCGAACAGCGCACGGCGGTGGTCAAGCTGCTGATGTGGGAGATCGGCAAGAACCTCAAGGACTCGGAAAAGGAGTTCGACCGCACCTGCGACTACATCGTCGATACCATCAACGCCCTCAAGGACCTGGACCGCCGCTCCAGCCGCTTCGAGCTGGAACAGGGCACCCTCGGCCAGATCCGCCGCGCACCACTGGGGGTGGCGCTGTGCATGGGGCCATACAACTACCCGCTCAACGAAACCTTCACCACGCTGATCCCGGCGCTGATCATGGGCAACACGGTGGTGTTCAAGCCGGCCAAGTTCGGCGTACTGCTGATCCGCCCGCTGCTCGAAGCCTTCCGCGACAGCTTCCCGCCAGGGGTGATCAACGTCATCTATGGCCGTGGCCGCGATACGGTCAGCGCCCTGATGGCCAGCGGCAAGGTCGATGTGTTCGCCTTCATCGGCACGCACAAGGCCGCCAGCGACCTGAAAAAGCTCCACCCGCGCCCCCACCGCCTGCGTGCGGCGCTGGGCCTGGACGCCAAGAACCCAGGGATCGTGCTGCCAGAGGTGGACCTGGACAATGCCGTCGACGAAGCCTTGACCGGCGCCCTGTCGTTCAACGGCCAGCGTTGCACGGCATTGAAGATCCTGTTCGTGCACGAGGATGTGGTCGAGCCGTTCCTCGAGAAATTCCAGCGCAAGCTTGCTGCGCTCAAGCCTGGCATGCCCTGGGAACCCGGCGTTGCACTGACGCCGCTGCCGGAGCCGGGCAAGGTCGACTACCTCGACGGCCTGGTCGCCGATGCGCAGGCCCACGGCGCCAAGGTCATCAACCCGGGCGGCGGCCAGAGCCGGGGATCGTTCTTCTACCCCGCCCTACTGTACCCGGTGGCACCGTCGATGCGCGTCTATCACGAAGAGCAGTTCGGCCCGCTGGTGCCGGTGGTGCCCTACCGCGACCTGCAGACGGTGATCGACTATGTGCTCGACTCCGACTACGGCCAGCAGCTGAGCCTGTTCGGCAACGATCCGCAGACCGTCGGTGCGCTTGTCGATACCTTCGCCAACCAGGTCGGGCGCATCAACCTCAACGCCCAGTGCCAGCGCGGCCCGGACACCTACCCGTTCAACGGCCGCAAGAACAGCGCAGAAGGTACGTTATCGGTGCATGACGCGTTGCGGGTATTCTCGATCCGTACCCTGGTGGCCACCAAGTTCCAGGAGGCCAACAAGACGCTGATCAGCGAGATCATCCGCAATCGCCAGTCCAGCTTCCTGACCACCGACTACATCTTCTAGCCAGCAGGCGCTTAATCGGAAAACGGCATTTGCGCATTCGTCGAAACTGTACAAATATACAGTTTCGACGAATGACCACCTTCCAACGGAGGTATCCGCAATGCCAGCCAAACCCATCCCCGAAGGCCAGCACAGCATCACGCCCTACCTGGGTATCAAGGATGCCGCCAAGGCCATTGCCTTCTATAAACAAGCCTTCGGCGCCGTCGAGATGTTTCGCCTCGACGGTCCCGACGGCCGCGTCGGTCATGCCGAGCTGAAAATCGGCGACTCCTCGCTGATGCTCGCCGATCCCTGCGACATGGACGGTGGCCTCACCGCCAGCCAGTCGCTGCCAGGGGCAGCCATCGGCTTGCACCTGTATGTCGAGGACTGCGACAAGGTCTATGCCCAGGCCGTCGCTGCCGGCGCCACGCCACTGCGAGAGGTACAGGACCAGTTCTACGGCGATCGCAGCGGTACCTTGAAAGACCCGTTCGGCAACCTCTGGTTCGTGTCCACCCACAAGGAAGACCTGAGCCCCGAAGAGATCCGCGCCCGCGCGGCCAAGCTGTTCGGCGGCAACTGAACGGGCGACGAGTCGCAGGCCGTGTGCTTGGAGTTGAAAGCGCCGCGGCTTTGCTTGAAGCTTGAGGCTTGTAGCTCGGAGCTGCTATTGAATGCGAATCATCGAAAAGAACGGCGCGCAGGTGCGCACCCTCACACCGGCCGAAGAAGAACTACTGGCCGGTTTTGCCAGTGCCACGCTGGTTGGCCCGCGCTTGCTGCAAGCCAACCAGTGGCTGATGAAGGTACGCAGCGCCAACCAATGGCTGGCCTGCGACTGCCGCAAGGATGCCCTGCCGGTGCTCAATGTCAGCCTCAACGGCAACACCGGCACCTTGTTCCTGCGCAACAACCCCGACACCCCCGAGCATGCCCCCGGCTGCCCCTTCACCAAGGACGAGCGCGAAGCCATCGAGCGCAGCGAGGATGTGCCGCCGCCTGCAGCCTGGCTGCCACCCGACACGCCGCTGCGTCTGCTCGGCGACTTCCGTCGCGCCAGCGCAGGTAATGGAGCAGGCGGTGAAACCGCGGAGCGCCGCGAACAACAGCGGCTGCTGTCGCTGTTGCTGACCTGGATCGAGGCCAGCGGCCTGAACGTCTACGCCACGCACCTGAAAAAAGACCTCACCGCACAGTTCGCCGAACTGCGCGGTGTCGCTGGCCGCTATCCGCTGCTCGAGCGAGTTCCGGCCAGCAACTACCTGGAAACGCGCCTGGACATGAAGCACATGATGATGCTCAAGGCGCGCCTGCGTGAATCCACCGTATTCGGCAACCACCGTCGCCATGGCCTGTTGCTGGACTGCGTCGAGCAGATCAAGGGCCGCAAGCTGTTCAACGCCCGCAGCGAGGATGGCTTCGACTTCCAGGGCCATCACCTGCTCTGGGGCGGCAGCAAGACCGGCGGCCCGCTGTTGGCCCTGGCGCTGTACTCGCCCACCACTGCCGGTAGTCATTACTACGAACTGATCCATGTCGCCAGCGTACCGGTGCTGTCACGTGTGCACTTGTTCCCGGTATACCGCGACGAGGAACGCGAGCCGCTGAAAGCCTTGGTCTCGCTGATCGACTGGATAGCGAGCAAGGGGGTGAAAGTGCTGATGCGCCGCCCGGTGATCGGTGGCGAGGTGATGGACGAGCTGGTGCTGACCTCCGACCAGGACCGCGTGCTGTCGGTGTCACTGCTGGAAAAACCGCTCGGGCCGGAGCCCGATACGGATAATTTCAAGCGCTACGCAGACTTCAAGAGCCCGGAAACCTTTCGCAAGTATGTGGCGGGGTTCTTCATGCGTGAGCGTTAGGTTTTGTACAAGAAGTAGAGGCATCCTTCGTTGAGGGAGGCACCGCCACGCCTACAGAACTTTTCCTGCAGAGCCGAGGGTCTACAGGGCGATAAGGGACGAGCAAGGGCCGTGTATGAGCTTAACGCTTACAGAAACAGCCAATAACACCTATAAAAAACGCTCCCCTGCCGAACGCTTGAAACTACCCGAACCTTTCCAGCAACTGATAAAAATGCCAGTACCCTGGCTATTTTCATGGATCTATAGTGCCGTTTCGTCCAGCGCTTAGAGAAACGCCGCCATGAGAACTTTTCTTCCGTTTACCCTTGCCGTCATGATTGCTGCCTGCGCGAAAACTCCTGAGCTTTCCCCACCCATGCCCACACGCTCTTCCAGCCCGTCAATAACCCAAGAGACTTTGAAGGTGCTGGACACGAACGCGGAAAATGCACTGCAAAAAATTGATCGGTGGTTTCGAGATAGCCGAATCGATTGTGGGTCATCGCAACGCCCTGCCTTTCTTTGCAGTGGTGTATTGATACGCGTGACTCAGAGTTACCAGTCCTTCGATCCATGGGAGCCAAGTCCCCCCTCGATTTCCAGGCAAGGCGTTTCGGCATCCTGGCTTCGACAGGATTCCCCTATCTACAGCACGTTTAAGTTCCGCAACGGCTTCGTATTCTATCCGGTCATGGAACGACCTGCAGGGAAGGCGCAAATTCACGTGAAATGTACGTTCCCCCGTGATGCAGCGACCGATAACAGGATGCCAGCCTGCTCTGAGTACGCCGGTTATCCGGCAAGCAAACCCTGCAATGAGCAAGGCATCAACACTGCAGAAGATTGGAAGCGTCATTACGATCAGATGGGCAAGACCAACCGTATTTGTGGCTGGAATGTAAGCGCGGGTATTACTACCTCTGCCGATCGTTTCTACCAGAGTATTCGTGCACGTACATTGCTCGCCAGGGAAGGGCAATGGAATGAATGGAACGAGCTGATTCTGGAGCCGTGGCACAACATCAATTCAGCAACACTGCCCCTGCTGGCATTCTTTTACCAAGCGGGGGATATGGATGCGCTGAATAAAGCCAACCATGACCAACAGCGTTACTACCAAAAGTACGGCCAGTATTTACCTGTCGTCAGTCTTTCCTATTCGACAACCCGCGGGCTTGTGGCTCACTACAATCCTGATGAGCAAGGTCTTCGTCAACAAACTCAATAACCACAGATGGCAAAGCACTCCTGCCAGACCGCGCAACAGTGCTTTGCCAAAAGTCTCGCGTCAGAACGCCGCCTCGAAAATCGCCTCGATCTCGGCCTGGCTGGCACTACGCGGGTTGGTCAGCCCGCAGGCGTCCTTCAACGCATTGGCCGCCAATACCGGCACATCCTCACGCTTGGCCCCCAGCTCTGCCAGGCCCGCCGGGATCCCTACCGCCACGGCCAGATGCTCGATCGCCGAGATCGCCGCTCCCGCGCCCTGCTCTGCCGTCAGCCCGCACACCTTCACACCCATGGCCTTGGCCACATCGCGCAGGCGCGCGGCGCTGACCTGGGCATTGAAGCGCTGCACATGCGGCAACAACACCGCGTTGCAGACCCCATGCGGCAGGTCGTAGTAGCCACCGAGCTGATGCGCCATGGCATGCACATAACCCAGCGAGGCATTGTTGAAGGCCATGCCGGCGAGGAACTGGGCGTACGCCATGTTCTCCCGGGCTTGCAAGTCCTGGCCATTGGCGACCGCCTGGCGCAGGTTGTCGTTGATCAAGGTGATGGCCTTGAGTGCACAGGCGTCGGTGATCGGGTTGGCGGCCGTGGAGACATAGGCCTCGATGGCGTGGGTCAGCGCGTCCATGCCGGTGGCGGCGGTCAGGCCCTTTGGCATGCCGACCATCAGTGCCGGGTCGTTGACCGACAGGATCGGCGTGACATTACGGTCGACGATGGCCATTTTCACGTGGCGCGATTCGTCGGTGATGATGCAGAAACGGGTCATCTCGCTGGCCGTGCCGGCCGTGGTGTTGATGGCGATCAGCGGCAGTTGCGGCTTGGCCGAACGGTCCACGCCTTCATAGTCGCGAATATGCCCGCCGTTGGTGGCGCACAGGGCGATACCCTTGGCGCAGTCATGGGGCGAGCCACCACCGAGCGAGATCACGCAATCGCAGCGTTCGCGCTGCAACAGCGCCAGGCCCGCCTCGACGTTGGCAATGCTCGGGTTGGGCTTGGCACCGTCGAAGATCGTCGAGTCGATGTCGCGCTCGGCCAGCAACCCGGCGATGCGCTGGGCGACCCCGGCCCTGGACAGGCCTTCGTCAGTCACGATCAACGCCTTGCGCAAGCCGTAGCCGGCAATCGCCGCCATGGCTTCGTCCAGGCAATCGAGGCCCATGATGTTGACGGGTGGAATGAAGAAGGTGCTGCTCATGGCCGAGATCCTCTCAGGTTGTTGTCTGTCTACCTTCGAGGATCTGCCCGAACTGCCGCACGCATGTTGATCCAGGACAAGCCGCCGTGACTGAACGGTCGACATTGCAGGCAATCCGCGATGAGCGGCACTCGCTCAGCCCAGAAACAGCCGATACGCCGGATTGTCCGTCTCATCCCAGTAGCGATAGCCCATGGCCTGCAGCGTCTGTGGCATGAGGGCCTGTTCGTCGGCCGGCACCTCCAGCGCAGCGAACACCCGGGCCTCGGCAGCGCCATGGTTGCGGTAGTGGAACAGGCTGATGTTCCAGTTCTGGCCCAGACGCTCGAGAAAGCCCAGCAACGCGCCTGGGCGCTCAGGAAACTCGAAACGCAGCACCCGCTCGTCGGCGCCTGGCGCTGCATGGCCGCCGACGGTGTGGCGCACATGCAGCTTGGCCAGTTCGTTGTCGGTCAGGTCGAGTACCTCGTAGCCCTGTGCACGCAAGCTGTCCAGCAGGCCCTCGCGCGGGTCGTGCTGTGGATGGGTCTGCACGCCGACGAACAGCCGGGCTTCCTTGCCCCGGTGGTAGCGGTAGTTGAACTCGGTTACCTGGCGCTTGCCCAGGGCCTGGCAGAACGCGCGAAAACTCCCCGGCCGCTCGGGGATGGTGACCGCGATCACCGCCTCACGCTGCTCGCCGAGCTCGGCACGCTCGGCCACATGGCGCAGGCGGTCGAAATTGATGTTGGCCCCGGAGTCGATGGCGACCAGGGTCTGCCCACGAACGCCATCACGCGCCACGTACTTCTTGATCCCGGCCACGGCCAGCGCACCGGAAGGTTCGGTGATCGAGCGGGTATCGTCGTAGATATCCTTGATCGCTGCGCACAACTCATCGCTGCTGACGGTGATCACTTCATCGACGAAATGCCGGCACAACTCGAAGCAATGGGCACCGACCTGGGCCACCGCCACACCGTCGGCGAAGGTGCCGACCTGCGCCAGTACCACTCGCTCGCCAGCGGCCAGGGCGGCCTGCAGGCAGTTGGAATCCTCGGGCTCGACACCAATCACCTTGACCTGCGGACGCAGGTACTTCACGTAGGCCGCGATACCCGCGATCAGGCCACCGCCACCGACCGGGACGAAGATCGCATCCAGTGCGCCCGGGTGCTGGCGCAGGATCTCCATGGCCACGGTGCCCTGCCCGGCGATCACGTCCGGATCGTCGAATGGCGGGACGAAGGTCGCTCCCTGGCGGTCGGCCAGTTGCAGCGCATGGGCCAAGGCATGGGGGAAGCTTTCGCCATGCAGCACCACGTTGCCGCCGCGCGAGCGCACACCGGCGATCTTCAGTTCAGGGGTGGTGGTGGGCATGACGATGGTCGCCGTCATGCCCAGGTGCGAAGCAGCCAGCGCCACGCCCTGGGCATGGTTGCCGGCGGAAGCGGTGATCACGCCACGCTCGCGCTGGGTCTGGGACAGGCGCGACAGCCGGGTATAGGCACCGCGGATCTTGAACGAGAAGGTCGGCTGCAGGTCTTCGCGCTTGAGCAATACCTGGTTGCCGAGGCTGCTCGACAGCGCCGGGGCCGCCTGCAGCGGGGTTTCGATGGCCAGGTCGTACACGGGCGCTGCAAGAATGCGCCGCACCTGCTCCGACAGCAGTTGCTGGGGCGTGACGGGGGAACGGGGGCTGACGCTCAGATTGCTCATCGATGACTCCTGGGGGTTTGCAGATGCCCAGGAGTCGAGAAGAAAAAACCCGCCTCCAGGGCGGGTTTCGGTGCCAGTGCGCGCTAGCCCGCCAATCCGATAATGGCGGTAATAATAATCAGGCCGAAGGTGCGCACAGGCGAGTAGGTATTCATGGTGTAGGAACTTATCCCGCCAAACCGTAGGAAGTCAACATTCAGCAACGCGCCTGTTGCTGTGCCGACAGCGGCACGTCGAAGACCTTGTCAAAGCCCCACTGGAAGACGAAGGCATAGACGAAGAAGAACACGAACAGTGCCAGGTTGGTGAGCAACGCGCTCCACAGGCTGATATCCAGCCAGAACGCCACCAGCGGCAGCAGGATCAACACCAGGCCGCCCTCGAAACCCAGGGCGTGCAGCAGGCGTCGGAACCAGGTGCGGGTACGCTGCGCCTGGCGTGCTTCCCAGCGCTCGAACGCCCAGTTGTAGCCCATGTTCCAGCTCATGGCGATACCCGACATCAGGATCGAAAGTATCGTCGAATGGGCCATGCCGGCGTCGAACATCAGCGACAGCGCAGGCGCCACGCACGCCACGGCGATGACTTCGTAGAGGATGGCCTGGACGATCTTGCGGGCCTTGCCTTGCATGGGGCACTCCTTGGCGGAAACGGAAGGAGACGGTACGCCGGTTCAGGCACCGGTTCAAGCACAGGAATCGTGTGGAAAAATCGTTAGGCTGCTTTCTTTTACCCCTCGAGCCAGCCATGATTGCTGCACCGCCGCCCGCGAACACAGCCATGACCGCCCCAGCCCCTACGCCCGTCAGCTCCACCGCCCTGACCCTGCAGATCCTTTCGATCGTGTTCTACACCTTCATCGCCTTCCTGTGCATCGGCCTGCCCATCGCGGTGCTGCCCGGCCATGTACACGACCAGTTGGGCATGGGTGCGGTGATCGCCGGCCTGACCATCGGCTTGCAGTACCTCGCCACCTTGCTCAGCAGGCCCTTCGCCGGTCGCGTGGCCGACAGCCTGGGTGGCAAGCAGGCGATTCGCTATGGGCTGTATGGCATTGCCGGTTGCGGCGTGCTGACCCTGCTGTCGGCCTGGTCCCTCGCCCTGCCCTCGTTGAGCCTGGGATTACTGCTGGCCGGGCGTGTGCTGCTGGGGGTCGCCCAAGGCCTGATCGGTGTCGCCACGTTGAGCTGGGGTATCGGCCAGGTCGGTGCCGAGCACACCGCCCGGGTGATCTCATGGAACGGTATTGCATCCTATGGCGCCATCGCCATCGGTGCGCCCGCCGGGGTGGTGATGGTCGGCCAACTGAGCTTCACTGCCCTCGGCCCGGCCTTGCTGGTGATGGCGCTGCTGGCCCTGTGGGTGCTGCGCGGCCGCCCGGACGTGGTGGTGGTGCGCGGTGAACGCCTGCCTTTCTGGTCGGCCTTCGGCCGCGTTGCGCCCTGCGGCATGGGGCTGACACTGGCGTCGATCGGCTACGGCACCCTGACCACCTTCGTCACCCTCTACTACCTGGAGCAAGGCTGGGTCGGCGCGGCCTGGTGCCTGAGCGCCTTCGGCCTGTGCTTCATCGTCTCGCGGCTGCTGTTCGTCAACGCGGTCAACCGCTTCGGCGGCTACAACGTAGCGATCGCGTGCATGGCCACCGAAGTGCTGGGGCTGACCCTGCTCTGGCTGGCACCGGCACCGGGATGGGCGTTGGTTGGAGCGGGGCTCACCGGCTTTGGCCTGTCACTGGTGTACCCGGCGCTGGGCGTGGAGGCGATCAGGCAGGTCCCCAGCGCCAGTCGGGGCGCGGGGCTTGGGGCCTACGCGGTGTTCTTCGACCTGGCATTGGGCCTGGCCGGCCCGGTGATGGGCGCGGTAGCCGTGCACCTGGGTTATGCGTCGATCTTCTGCGTGGCGGCGCTGCTGGCGCTATCAGGGGTGGGCCTGATCCTGCTGCTGGCCCGCCGCGCCGACCGCCGCTGAGCGCTCGGCGGGCTCCGGGGCACCCAGGGCCTGGCTGAAGAACGCCGCCGTCTCGCTCTGCAGGCCCCGGTGCACCTGGCGCCGGTCGATGCCGTCGGCATCCTTGCACAGCACCGCCATGCGCTGGCGCTGTTCGTCGTCGCAGGGGGCCATGAACACGAAATGCCCAGCACCGGACAACAGCCGGTAGTCGGGCGTGACCGGCAACTTGCGCGCCAGGGCGCTGGCGTTGCGGTCGACAGCCAGCAGCTGGTCCTGGTCGCCGCTGTAGATCAGTGCGGGCACATGCACACCGGCCAGGGCATGGCGGCCAAACATCAGGCTCAACGGTGCCATCAGCATCACCGCGCCGACACGCGGGTCGGACTGCGGGGTCAACTCGCTGCGGTCGGCGATCAGCACGCCGTGGGTCTTGCAGGCATCGGCATCCATCGGCCGTTCCAGGCAATAGTTGCGCAGCCGTTCAAGGTCTGGCTGGGCGCCCGACAGGATCAACGCGGTCTCCCCGCCTGCCGAGTAGCCGATCACGCCCACCTTGCCCTGGTTGAGGTAAGGGCTGAGCACGTGATCTGCACGTGCAGCGGTGATCGCGGCGCTGACCTGCAAGGGCCGGCCATAGAGGTTGCTGAGCTTGCCCAGCCGACTGTGGTCACGAAGGTTGTCGCCCGGGTGGGTGACGGCCACTACCACGAAGCCCTGGCGGGCCAATGCGGTCGCCAGGTCGTGCAACGCCACCGGGGTGCCGGTATTGCCATGGGAGACCACCAGCAGCGGGAACTGGCCCATGGCGACCGGCGCCTCTTCGGCCACCCGCAGGGTGTAGCCTTCGATGCGCGTAGGCCGCGCCGGGCTGCTGCTGGGATAGAACACCAAGGCCTGCATGGGCTGTGCGTCCACCGGATCGGCAAGCGTGAGACGATGCAGGCCGGCCACCCAGGGTGAAGCCTCGGCACGGGCCAGCAGGCCGCCAAGCAGGAGCAACGTCAACAGGGCACGGGTTTTCATCGCGAGCGTCTCTCCCCACGAGGCGGACGAGTAGCATAAGCATAGAAGCTACGCGATGGACGGCAGATGAAACATCCATGAAAAAGCCGGCTGTCGCGCAAGGCGACAGCCGGCTTTTTCGGGGTTTGAATCAGGCTGCGGCGAACAGCTCGTTGGCAATCTGCGCCTGGGCAGCGTCGATGGCCTTGCTGCGGTGCTCCGGACCATACGCCAGGCCGTGGGCGCGGACGATTTCCAGGTCGGTGATGCCGATGAAGCCCAGGAACACCTTGAGGAAATCTTCATGACCGACACCGGTCGGCTGACCTTGGTGCAGGCCACCGGCAGTGGACACCAGCACCACCTTCTTGTCACCGCACAGGCCTTCCGGGCCAGCTTCAGTGTAGCGGAAGGTCTTGCCGGCGACGGCAACGCGATCGATCCAGGCCTTGAGCTGGGTCGGCACGGTGAAGTTGTACATCGGAGCACCGATGACCACCGCGTCGGCAGCGAGGAATTCGGCCAGGGTTTCGGCACTCAGCCGGGCTTCGTGGGCCAGGGCGGCGTCACGGGCTTCTTCGGCGGTGCCGGCGGCGACCAGGGTCGCGGCCGAGAAGTGGCTGATGGCATCGGCGGCCAGGTCACGGTAGATGACTTCGACGCTCGGATCGGCGGCCTTCCAGGCATCGACCACTTCGCGGCTAAGCTGGCGGGAGGCGGAATTGTCGCCCAGGATGCTCGAATCGATGTGCAACAGTTTCATGGGACTCTCCTGTGAATGAAGACCGCGGCTGTGGGCGATCACGATGGGGAGAATCCTACAGAGGCGACGAATAACTGATTAGTCGGCAAAAATGCATTAGTTTGTTCCACTGATGGAACAGTGAGATATCCGTATGCAAGACTTCAACGACCTCTTCTACTTCGCCCGAGTGGTCGAGGCCGGTGGCTTCGCTGCCGCCGGTCGTCAGTTGGGCATCCCCAAGTCGCGCCTGTCGCGGCGTATCGCAGAACTCGAGGAACGCTTGGGCACACGTCTGCTGCAGCGCACCACCCGGCAACTGAAGCTGACCGCCGTCGGCGAACGCTACCTGCACCACTGCCAGGCCATGCTGCTGGAGGCCGAGATGGCCGACGAAGCCGTCGCCAGCATGACCAGCGAGCCGCGTGGACGCCTGCGGGTGTCTGCCCCGGTGGCCCTGGCCCATGCCTTCCTGCCAGACATCATCAGCCGCTTTCTCGCCCAGTACCCGCTGGTGCAACTGGAGATGGTGCTGCTCAATCGCCGTGTCGACCTGATCTCCGAAGGTATCGATGTGGCGCTGCGGGTGCGCGACCTGGGCGACGAGGACCCGGCCCTGGCCACCCGCCGCCTGCGCCAGGCGCAGATGCACCTGGTGGCAGCCCCTGGATTCGCCGACGGGCTCGAGCACCCGTCGCAGCTGGTGGGGCTGCCCGTGCTGGGTGCTGCGGATGCCGATCGCCTGGTGCATTTTCGCCTCATCGGGCCCGGCGGCCAGGAGCAGGAGATCGCCCTGGAGCCACGCCTGACCATCGATGACTTCGTGGTGCGCAAGGCCTCGGCCTGCGCAGGGCTGGGCTTTACCGCCCTGCCAAGCAACTATTGCGAGGAAGAACTGGCGCGCGGCGAACTGGTGCACCTGCTGCCGGAGTGGTCGCTGCCTGGGGGTTATCTGCAAGCGGTGTATCCGCACCGGCGCGGCGTACTGCCTGCAGTGCGGGTTTGGATCGATCACCTGGCGGCCTCGTTCGAGGCCTGTGGAGAGCGCTATGTCTGAGCGACCCATGAGCCCCGAGCACGTGGCAGCGTTCTGCCTGAGCCTGCCCGGCGCGCGGGAGGATTACAAATGGGGCGGGATCCGGGTGTTCTCGGTGGCCGGCAACAAGATGTTCGCCGTGCTTGACCTGCCGGGAGCAGGGTTGATGTTCAAGGTCGCCGACGAGCTGTTTCTCGGTTATTGCGACCGTCCCGGCGTAAGGCCGGCGCCTTATCTGGCGAGGGCGCGCTGGATCAGCATGCTGCCTCCCTACCCCATGGGCCGGGAAGAGTTGACCGATCTGCTGCAGCGTTCGCACCAACTGGTGGTGCGACGCTTGCCCAAGCGCTTGCAGGTGGGCTTGTTGGCCGATTGAGGATTGCGCGGCGCTCGCTCAGCCCATCAATCCCAGCCAGCGCCCACCCAGCACCAGGCGATCCAGCCAGAACACCTGGTGCAACGCGACGATTGCCCAGAACACCATCTGGTAAGACAGCTTGCGGGTCTTGTGCCGGAACAATTGCTGTGCCAGCAAGGCCCCCGGCCAACCACCGAGCAACTCGCTGGCGTGGAGGATTTTCTCTGGCGTGCGCCAGGCCTGGGTGCGGGCCTGCCGCTTGTCCTGCCAGTACAACAACAGGCAGATCAGGCTGGCCGCCGGATACAGCGCCAGGGGCAGCCAGGACTGGCCGCTCCAGGCCATCTGCGCCACTCCCAGGCCCGGAAGCAGGCACAAGACCAGCAGCACCAGCAATTTCAGGCGCAGGTTGCGCACGCCCTCGCCTGCCTGGCCAGCGTCGCGCCGCCCGGCACTTTGCCCGCGTGCCATCAGCCGTGCGCCGTGGCCCAGTCAACCCAGCCGAACTGCCAGGTCGCCAGGATCAGCAGACCAAAGGCAATGCGGTACCAGGCAAAGACCGCGTAGCTGTGGTTGGCGATGAACTTGAGCAACGCACGCACGGCGATCATGGCGAAGATGAACGACACCACGAAGCCGATGGCGAACACCGGCAGGTCGGCCGGCTGGAACAGGTCGCGGTACTTGTAGCCCGAATACACCGCGGCGCCGACCATGGTCGGCATCGCCAGGAAGAACGAGAACTCGGTCGCGGCCTTGCGTGACAGGCCGAACAGCAAGCCGCCGATGATGGTCGAGCCCGAGCGCGAGGTCCCCGGGATCATCGCCAGGCACTGCACCAGGCCGACCTTCAGGGCGTGGGTCCAGCGCATATCGTCGACATGGTCGACCTCGATACGGTGATCGCGGCGCTCGGCCCAGAGCATGATGAAGCCGCCCACCACCAAGGCCACGGCCACGGTGATCGGATTGAACAGGTACTCATGGATCAGGTCGGCGAACAGTACGCCAAGCACGACCGCCGGCATGAAGGCGATCAGCAGGTTGGCGGTGAAACGCCGGGCCTTGGGCTGGCTCGACAGGCCGAACACCACTTCGAAGATCTTGCTGCGAAACTCCCACACCACCGCCAGGATCGCGCCCAGCTGAATGATGATGTTGAACGCCATTGCGCGCTCGCCACCAAAATCGATCAGGTCGGCCACGATGATCTGGTGGCCGGTGCTGGAAATCGGCAGGAACTCGGTCAAGCCCTCGACGATACCCAGGATGATTGCCTGGAAGGCACTCCAAAAATCCATCAACTCCCCCAATGGACACTGCTCCTGGCAGCACCCTAGTTCTTTTCGATTACAAGTATTCACCGCACGCGCAGCGACGCGTCTTTTACAGCGTTCGTTAGTCCCAACACCAGCGAAAAAGTGCGCCGCGGCTAAAGGTTTCATCTTACGCGGCCGAAATCCTATCAGAGGCCCTGCGCGAAGGCTTGCGCGGGATGCAACATGGATTGTCGAGCCCGGCACTTAGCCGTTGGTCGACTGGGTTGCAGGCATCCGGTCATGGTTGGATGCTGCTCATATAAAAAGAACAAGACATGGAGTGACCTTTTGATGAAGACCTTGAGATCGATGTCGATCAGCCGTCGTCTGTGGCTGATCCTGCTCGTGGCCGTCGCCATGCTGTTGGTCCTGGGGCTGCTGATGCTGCGCCAGATCCATGGTGACCTGTACCAGGCCAAGGCGCAGAAGACCCAGCATGTGGTCGAGACTGCCGTGGGCGTGCTCGCCTACTACCAGGGGCTGGAGGCCGCTGGCAGCCTCGACCGGCAAAGCGCCCAGCAGCAGGCGCTGCAGGTGGTGCGCAGTCTGCGCTACGACAAGGATGACTATTTCTGGATCAACGACCTGCAACCGAAGATGATCATGCACCCGGTCAACGCCAAGCTCGATGGCCAGGACCTGTCGGCGATCCGCGACCCTGACGGCTTTGCCGTGTTCAACGAGATGGTGACGCTGGCCAAGGCCCAGGGCGCGGGCCCGGTCAACTACCGCTGGCCCAAGCCCGGCGCCAGCGAGCCGGTGGCCAAGACCTCCTATATAGAGCTGTTCAAGCCCTGGGGCTGGATCATCGGCTCAGGGGTGTATGTCGACGACGTACAGGACGAATTCGCTCGCCAGGTCCGCGAGGCCTCGCTGGTCGGGCTGTTCATTGCCCTGGTGATGGGGCTAGTGGTGTGGCTGATCGCCCGCAGCATCGCCCGTCCACTGCACGAGGCGGTACAGGCCATGGGCAACATCGCCAGTGGCGAGAGCGACCTGACCCGTCGCCTGGACACCCAGGGACGCGACGAAATCACCCATTTGGGTGAGTACTTCAACCGTTTCAACGGCAAGCTGCAGGGCGTGGTCGGCCAATTGCAGGGCACAGCCCATGCGCTGGCCCAGTCCGCCGGGCACGTCGGCGACAACGCGGGCAGCGCCCAGCAGCACAGTGCCCAGCAATCACTGCAGATGGACCAGGTGGCCACGGCGGTCAACGAGGTCACCTACGCGGTGCAGGATGTGGCGAAGAACGCCGAGCAGGCGGCCGTGGAAATGCGCGCAGCGCAGCAGCAGGTCGGTCAGGGCCAGCAGGCTATCCACGGCAGCCTGCAGCAGATCGACCGGCTGTCGGCGACCATCGACCAGGCCCAGGGGGTGATCCGCGACCTGGCCGGGCACAGCACCAAGATTGGTGGCGTACTGGAAGTGATTCGCTCGATCGCCGAGCAGACCAACCTGCTGGCCCTCAACGCCGCCATCGAGGCTGCGCGTGCGGGCGAACAGGGCCGCGGCTTTGCCGTGGTCGCCGATGAGGTCCGCCTGCTGGCCCAGCGCACGGCGCAGTCCACTGCCGAGATCCAGACCATGATCGAGCACCTGCAGGGCCAGTCGGATGCGGCGGTCCGGGCCATCGACACCAGCAGCGAAGCCTCGCGCCAGACCGTCGAACAGGCCCGCGAAGCCGGCACCAGCCTTGCGGCCATCGAACAGGCGCTGCACACCCTGGCGGCGCTGAACACCTCGATCGCCAGCGCCACCCTGCAGCAGTCCCATGTGGTCGAGGAAATCAACCGCAATGTGCTCGACACCGCCGGCTTGTCCCAGCAGACCGCCGAGGCGGCGCGCCAATCCAGCGATGCCGGAGTTTCCCTGGCACGCCTGAGCGAGGAGCTCGAGCAGCTGCTGCGTCAATTCAGAGTCTGAGCAAAAGAAGGGGCGCTACGGCGCCCCGTTTCACAGCGATTCACCTTCCTCGACCCTCAAGCTACAATCGCGCCCTTTCCCTTCCGAAGGATCGCCGATGTCCGGCCTCGAACTCTTCGCCGCCGCGCTCGGCGTCATCGCCGTCTGGCTCACGGTCAGGCAGAACATCTGGTGCTGGCCGATCGGCCTGGTGATGGTGCTGCTCTACAGCTGGATCTTCTACGACGTGAAGCTGTATTCGGACATGCTCCTGCAAGTGGTCTATGCCGTGCTCAACCTCTATGGCTGGTGGCAATGGACGCGCCCGGACCGGGTCGAGGACGCGCGCCAGGTATCGCGCCTGGACACCGCCACGACGCTGCGCGGCCTGGGCCTGGGGCTGCTGGCCAGTGTCGCCCTGGGTGCGGCCATGGCCCACTGGACCGACGCCGCCCAACCCTGGCTGGATGCAGCGTTGACCGGGTTCAGTCTGGTCGCGCAGGTGTGGATGGCACAAAAACGCCTGCAATGCTGGGCGTTGTGGTTCGTGGTCGATGTGATCTTCGTCGGACTGTTCCTGTACAAAGGCTTGTACCTGACCGCCGCGTTGTACGCCCTGTTCACCCTGATCGCCGTGCGCGGTTGGCTGGAGTGGCGGCGCGATCCGGCGCTGGCCGGCGCATGAAGGTCCTGGTCCTGTGCGGCCCTGAATCCAGTGGCAAGAGCTGGCTCAGTGGCGAAATCCAGCACCGTTTCGGTGGCATCACCGTCGGCGAATACGTACGCCATTTCATCGACACCGAACAGCGCGATACCTGCTATGCCGATATCCCGGCCATCGCCCGCGGGCAATTGGCCTGGGAAGACCAGGCGCGGGCAGCCTCGCCTTCGCTGCTGATCCTCGATACCCACCTGCTGAGCAACATGTTGTGGAGTCGCGTGCTGTTCGGCGACTGCCCCGCGTGGCTGGAACAGGCGCTGCTGGCCAGGCACTACGACCTCCACCTGCTGCTCAGTCCCGAGGGCGTGGAATGGATCGGCGATGGCCAGCGCTGCCAGCCGCGGCTTGAGGAGCGCCAGGCGTTCTTCGATGACAGCCTGCACTGGCTACAACAGCATCGCCAGCCACTGCGGGTCATTGACGGGGACTGGCAGCAGCGCCGGGATGACGCGCTGGCGGCGGTGGCCGAGCTCCTGGGGTAAGCCCAGCCCGGCCCCTCAGCATGGCCGGACTGTTAACTCACTGATACACCCCATCGCCATCAAACCCCTATTGCTGGGGCCTTCCCCACACTTTCGGAGGAACTGTCACAGCGCTGATACACCCCCTGCGCACCCCGCCAGATCGCCCGTGCTTCGGCCCTTGACGGGCGACGACCCGGCACCTTGTATCAGCGCTGATACAGCAGAAAACCGGCACTGCCACCGTCCTCGCACAACCCACTGATAAATCAGCAAAAAGCAAAACCGGCACGGCTTTCGCTCTCTGTTCTGCAACGCTCAAGGGCCAGCGCACAGAAAGGGAGCACCGCCGTGGGGAACAAGCACAACACACTGCCTGCACTGCTCGTTCTGGCTTGCCTTGCCGCCACATCGATTGCGCCGCCGGTCCTCGCTGGCGGCAACGGGGTGATCGTCCTCAATCGCGATGTCCAGCCGCGTCAGGCTGATCGCCGAACCGGCACGCCAGACCCCTACCCGACCACCGCCAACACCAATGAGTCGGCACGCATCCAGGCCCAGACCAACAACGAACTGACCGATGGCGACTTCGCCAGCGTCGCCAGCGGCTCGACCGTCAGCCGCATCTTCCAGCCCGACAACTCCGGCAACCTGCGCGGCATGGGCACCGCCCAGTCGCAATTGCCCGGCATGCCCGGCGGCTCCGGTGCCGGGGCGTCCGGCGCCAACAGCATCTCCAACACGGTCAACCAGAACGTTCAGCGCGGCATGGCGCCGCTGCAGATCCTGACCCGGGGCCAATGAACATGCATACCCTCAAACTCTCCCTGCTGTGCCTGGCCCTGGGCTGCACCGCAAGCGCCTTCGCCGGCTCGCCTGTGGTGGACAACGCCACCCTCGATGCCAGTGGCCGCGCCTACCAGGGCAACCTCAACATCAACCAGGCCGCAGGTGACGCGCTGCAACAGGCCAACGTGAAAGCCATCGCCATCGGCACCGAAGGCCAGGCCAGCACGCAGATCCGCCAACGCAGCGACTTTCGCGCCAACAGCGCGCTCGACGCCCACGCCAGCATCAATGGCAATGCCTTCAGCAACGGCAACGGCATGCTGGGCATCAACCAATCGGCGGGCGCCGCCACGCAACAGGCCAACGCGGTGCGCATCAGCATCAGCGCAATACCACAGAGCATCGACGACAGCATTCTCAGCCAGCAGAACGTCTCGCTGGCCAACAGCTCCGACGCAACTGATCACACACCCGGCAGTCGCCAGGTCACTACCAGTGACCAGGCCTTCACCGGCAGCCGTGGCGTGATCCAGTTGAATCAGAGCGCCGGGGTAGGCAACCGAATGGCCAACACCCTGAGCGTCCGGGTCGCGGATTGACCCGACCAGCAACACAACACTTAACAACGAAAATATAAGCGGAGAAACACCATGAAACCGAAAATGGCACTCAAGCCTCTGGTATTCGCCCTCGCTGCGGTCATGGCAGTTGCTGCACAAGCCGGCGGCCGTGGAAACGACAACCACGGCGGCCACAACAATGGCCACAACAACAACGAAAGCCTGCTGCTGTCCCTGCTGGTGAACGCCGGCTCTGCCGCCACCGTTCTGGACACCCAGAACAACTCCGGCAACCGTGTGCTGAACCAAGGCACCCGTAACGATGCCCGAATGGACAACTCGGCCAACGGCTCCCAAGGCAACCTGGGTGCCAACGTTGCCGCAGGCAGCGGCAACCAGCAGGACAACGTTGCGGCAATCGCCACCGCCGATGAGAACTTCATCTTCGGCAGTGCCGTGGCCATGGCCCAGGCCACCCAGACCAACGCCGGCAACACCGTCAAGAACTACTCCACCTCCAACAACGCCAACCTCACCGGTTCGGCCAACGGCAGCTCCGGCAACATCGGTATCAACGTGACCGCCGGGGACTTCAACCAACAGAAAAACAACATGGCCATCGCCGTGTCCGGCGGCCGTGTCGCTGCCGCCACCGGTGCAGCCAACCAGAACGTCGGCGGCCTGAACGTCACCAACAAGGCCGACCGTACCTACAGCAAGGAAACCCTCACCTCCACCTTCGCTGCCTACGGCCACTACCAAGGCAATGGCTACGGCTACGTCGAAGACGAAAGCAGCCGCGATCGCTATGGCAACACCCATGTCGACAAGGACCCGCTGAAGTTCCACGAAGAAGGCACCTTCGGCCTGGCCGGTGTTGCCTCCTATCAGGTCCTGACTCCCACCGGCTGGCGCAACCCTGTGACCAACAACGCCAACCTGAGCAACTCGCTCAATGGCGTGTCGGGCAACGTCGGCGCCAACGTCTCGGCCGGCAGCGGCAACCAGCAGACCAACTCGCTGTCCATCGCCGCAGGTTGCAAAGCCTGCATGTAACAGCAGCCGATCGGGGCCCTTCGGGGCCCCTTTCCCTGTCTCTACCCGGTGGAGAAGGTCATGCGCATTGTCCTGCTTGCCACACTCATGTTCCTTGCCGGTCTCGTAGAAGCGGCACAGATGCCGATCGCCGCCTTGCCAGGCGGTACTCTCGTCTACAAGCCAGTGCAGAGCCTGCGTGAGCGGCGCTTCGCCGACCTGGTGCAACAGAAGACCGATTTCAGCTGCGGCGCCGCCGCCCTGGCGACCGTCCTAAAGCAGGCCTACTGGCTCGACGTGGACGAACACCAGGTCATCGAAGGCATGCTCGCCCAATCCGACCAGGACACCGTCAAGGTCCAGGGCTTCTCCATGCTCGACATGAAGCGCTACGTCGAAAGCATCGGCATGCGCGCCAGGGGCTATCGGGTCGAACCCGACACCCTGGAAAAGGTGAGCATTCCGGTGATCGTGCTGATGGACATCCGTGGCTACAAGCACTTCGTGGTGCTCCAGCGCATCGACAAGGGCTGGGTCTACATCGGCGATCCTGTCCTGGGCCACAAACGCTACAAATTCGACGATTTCCTCAAAGGCTGGAACGGCATCATCTTCGCCGTCATCGGCCCCGGCTACGACAAGGCCAACGCCCTGCTCGATCCGCCGGCACCTCTGACCGCGAAGAACCGCGTCAACGGTTTCTACCCGGTGGAAGACGCGCAACTGATGGAGTTCGGTTTCATCCAGAGCGATTTCTTCTGACGATTACAAGGGGCACGAAGTCCCGGGGAGCAGCGATGAAGACTACCACCTGGCTGGTCGCAGCATGCCTGGCTGCCAGCCTCCCCGCCCACGCGCAGGTGTTCAAGCCCATCGAGGTCAAGGACCAGGAGCTTGCCCAACTGCGTGGGAAGTATGTGATGCCGGGGCGAATCATCAGTTTCGGCATCGTCATGAGCAGCACCTGGCAGAACGCCGCCGGTGATCGCATCGGCGCCACAACCACCCTGCAGGTGCAGCAGAACGTGATCAAACCGCAGTTCTACGTGTCGATGACCGGCGAGAACGGCTCGGGCAACGCCCCTGGCCGCGGCAATGGCCTGGTCAACGGCGGTGCAGGCCTGGTCAACACCACCCAGGGCGTGACCCAGTCGGTACGCGCGGCCGGCGACAACAACAGCGCCTATAACGATGTCGCCATCAATGTTCGCGAGGCGGGCCAGATCGGTGATGCCGGTGTGCCGCAAGGCCAGGTCCTGGCCGCAGGCAGCACACTCAGCACCAGCAACAACGCCGGTACGCTCAGCGTCTCGAACAGTGGCAACGGGATCCAGATGGCCATCCAGGCCAACAACAATCAAGGGCAAAGCATGCAGCGCCTGGCCGAAGGTGGCCTGCTACAAGCCACCACTTTGCTGGGCGGCAGCAACGCGGTCAGCAACCTGACACAGCTCAATGTGGTGCTGCGCGACAATTTGCCTTCTGCAGGCGCGCTGAACTGCAATCTTGATCAACTCAAGGGCCTACGTGTTTCAGGATATTGATCTACGCTTCGTCTCAATCATCGCAGTTGGAAGGGACGGCTAACTTATGCATCGATCGTTGTCATTGGGGGCAGTTGTCTGCCTGGGGACCTTGGTACCATCATCACTGCTCTACGCAGCCAGCGATCCCCAGGTAGACGCGCTGAAAGCCGAACTGGCTGCGCTCAAGCAGCGCTACGAAGCGCAGCAGCAGGCGCTGATGGTGCTCGAACAACGCGTTCGCCAGGTCGAGGAACAGCCTGCAGCCCCACCCCCCAAACGCCTGACCCGCTCGCCGGCTTCCGAGCCGCGCAACAATCAGGCCGTGGCCGCCGCCGGCGGCGGCTCATCCTATGGCGAGTCACTCAAGGATGATTCGGAACCGGCGCAGAGCGTGTCCAACCTCTACGATGAGGCCAGCGGCTTCTTCGGTGGCGGCAAGTTCAGTGTCGAGACCGGCATCACCTATGCCCGCTACGACACCCGCCAGCTCATCCTCAACGGCTTCCTGGCACTGGACTCGATCTTCCTGGGCAACATCAATCTGGACCGGATCAAGGCCGACAACTGGACGCTCGACCTTACTGCCCGCTACAACCTCGACAACCGTTGGCAGTTCGACGTCAACGTGCCGATCATCTACCGCGAGTCGACCTACCAGTCCGGGGGCGTCGGCGGCAACGCCCAGGGCATTTCCGAGCGCACCATCACCCGCGACCCGACCCTTGGCGACGTCAACTTCGGCGTGGCCTACAAGTTCCTCGACGAGTCGGAGAACACCCCGGATGCGGTGTTCAGCGTGCGGGTCAAGGCACCGACCGGCAAGGACCCGTTCGGCATCAAGCTGCTGCGCGACACCGAGAACGACAGCCTGAGCTACCCCGAAGACCTGCCTACCGGCAACGGTGTCTGGTCGATCACGCCCGGTATCTCGCTGGTCAAGACCTTCGACCCGGCAGTGCTGTTCGGCAGCCTGTCTTACACCCACACCTTCGAGGATTCGTTCAGCGACGTCAGCTCGACGATCAACCAGAAAGTACCGGGCAAGGTGAAGATCGGCGACAGCTTCCAGATCGGTGCGGGGGTGGCCTTCGCCCTCAACGAGAAGATGTCGATGTCGTTCTCGGTTTCGGACCTGATCGCCCGGCGCTCGCGGATCAAGTCTGCGGAAACCGGCGACAGCTGGGCCGACGTCAAGAGCAGCGATGCAAACGCCGCCTACTTCAACGTCGGCATGACCCTCGCGGCCACCGACAACCTGACCATCGTGCCGAACCTGTCGATCGGCCTGACCGACGATGCACCGGACTTCACCTTCAGCCTGAAATTCCCGTACTACTTCTGATCTGTCCACTCCAGGGGCGCCTTGCGCCCCTGCGCTTCAATTGGTAACCAACCTTGTCGCTTCCGGCCTTCCTGTGAGGGGCCTGTTATGATGCAGCACATTTTTGTGACTGTTTCATGGCAAGGAAGGACGTTTCGTGAAGAACATGCTTGGCCATCCCCGTGCTCGGCTCGCCACCCTGGCAGTGCTGGTCGTGGTGATCCCCCTGGCCGCCCGCGCACTGCTGGGCTGGTCCGATCCACTGGGGTACCTGTCGGACCTGGCGATCGGCATCCTGCTGGTACTGCTGTTGCAGCGCAGCCCCTGGTGGCTGGCACTGCCGGTGCTGCTGGCATGGGGCGGGCTGCTGGTGGCTTCGGCCGAGCTGGTCAGTGCGGTCGGGCGTCTGCCGAACAGCAGCGACCTGGGCTACCTGTTCGACCCACAGTTCATGGAAAACTCCACCGGCGGCGCCCTTGCCCACCCCTGGCTGCCCTGGACCCTCGGTGTCGGCCTGTCGGCCTGGCTGCTGGCCCGCTGGCTCCAGCGCGGCCAACCCGCCCCGGCGCTGCCACGCTCGGCCTGGGCCGCACCAGCGGTGCTGCTTGCCGCGCACTGGGGCAGCGAGCACCTGATACCCTCCGATGCCGATCAATGGCGCCAGTACAACCTATCCCATCAACTGCTCTCGGCGGGCACCAGCGACCTGCAACTCAAGGCGCAGGCCTGGCTGGGCCATGACCTGACGGTAGCACCGCTGCCCAGCACCGGCCTGACCCAGACCGACCTCGACGGACGCAAGCTGCTCGAAGCCCCGGGCAGTGCACGCAACCTGCTGGTCATCACCCTGGAGGGGATTCCCGGCGCCTATCTGCGCGCCAACCGGCAAGCCCTGCACAGTCGTTTCGATGACGACCTGATGCCCAACCTCAGCCGCTGGGCCGAACGCGGCATGAACACCCCCGATTACGTCCTGCACACCCACCAGACCATTCGCGGCCTGTACGCCATGCTCTGCGGTGACTACGACAAGCTCGCCAACGGCACGCCCAAGGGGGTCGAGCTGCTCACCCAGGACCTGCGCAACCAGGCCTGCCTGCCCGCACAACTGCGCCAGGCCGGCTTCAGCACCCACTACCTGCAAGGCGCCGGCCTGCGCTTCATGGCCAAGGACCGGATCATGCCGCACATCGGCTTCGACTCGGTGCACGGCCTGGAGTGGTTCCGCAACGACAACTACCTCGAGTTCCCCTGGGGCAAGGACGACAAGGCCTTCTTCGAAGGCGCGCTGGGCTATGTCGGTGAGCTGCGCAAACAGCGCCAGCCGTGGATGCTGACCCTGCTCACCGTCGGCACCCACCAGCCCTACTCCGCACCGGACGCTTACCTGCAACGCTACGACAGCGCCAAACAGGCGGCGGTCGCCTACCTGGACGACGCCCTGGGCGAGTTCCTCGATACCCTGGAGCGCCAGGGCGTACTCAAGGACACACTGGTGGTCATCACTTCGGACGAGTCCCACGGCATCGACGGTGTGCGCCTGGCCTCTTCCTGGGGCTTCAACCTCACCCTTGCGCCCGAACAGGCACAGTTGCCGAAGATCAAGCACGGCACCTACGGCCATGTCGACCTGGCCACTTCGCTGCTCGACTATTTCGCCCTGCCGATCCCCGCCGCCCTGGCCGGCCGCTCGCTGTATCGCGACTACGACAGCGGCCGGGAAATGATCTCCTTCACCAACGGCATGCTGCGTTACCACGATGGCCGAGGCACCTTCAGCGAATGCGATTTCCAGCAGCGCTGCCGACGCTATGCCAGCGAGGGATTCATCGCCGACCAGGCGCACTTCCTCGGCCGCGGCGAAGCGCCACTGGGGCGCCAGATCACCGCGCTCGCTGGCGTGCTCGACCAGTCGTTGCTGCAAACCCCGCTGAACCTGCGCTACCAGTTCGGTGGGCCATCGGCCATTCCTCTGCACAAGCGCATTCGTGACGACTGGGCCGACAACCTGATCGGCGCCCAGTACCTGGAGATGCCCGAAGGCTCGCACACCCGGGTGCGGGTCAAGGTACGCTCGCTCGACCCGGCCCACCGGGCGCACATCCAGCTCAAAGCCAAACAGCAGGAGCAGGATGTACCGCTGGGATTGCCCGAGGAGATACTGGTCACGGCCGACCAGCCGATGGAGCTGGAGTTCGGCTTCGACAACCCCATCGAGCGCAAGGCCTTCTCCTTCCACCTGCTCGGTTATGGTGGGGGTGAGGTGGAGGTCAGCGATTTCAGCGTGATCACCGCCCTGCCGGGTGAAGAGGATGTGATCGAGGAAATCCAGGACGACGGCCACATCGCCCAGTCGAGTTGAATCAAAAGCACGCGTGATCCGTGCCAGAGACCGCGGTGTCTTTTTCGCGGGCAAGTCGGAGCGCCGAACCGCCGCTCCTAAGGGATTCAGCGGATCTGATGCTTGTGCAGCAAGCGGTAGAAGGTGGGTCGGGAAACCCCCAGCACCTTCGCCGCGATGCTCATGTTGTCACTGTGGCGGTTGAGCACATCGCACAACGCCTGGCGTTCTGCGCGGTGCTTGTAGTCTTCCAGCGTCCCCAGCGGCGCCTCGGCCTCCTCCAGCACCTGTAACCCCAGATCCTGCGTCTCGATCTGTCGCCCCTCGGCCAGCACCAAGCCGCGACGTACGCGGTTGGCCAGTTCACGTACGTTGCCCGGCCAGTCGTGCCGCCCCATGGCCGCCAGGGCATTGTCGCTGAACGAGCGTGGCCGTCGCCCCGTTTCCAGGCTGTAGAAATGCGAGAAATGGTTGGCCAGCATCGACAGGTCACCGTGCCGGTCACGCAGAGGCGCGGTCACCACCTGCAGGACATTGAGCCGGTAATACAGGTCTTCACGGAACCTGCCACGCTCGATCGCCTGCTCCAGATCCACGTGCGTCGCGGCCAGCACCCGCGCATCCACCGGAATCGGCTGACTGCCGCCAACGCGCTCGATGTGCTTCTCCTGCAGAAAACGCAACAGATTGGCCTGCAACTCCAGAGGCAGGTCGCCAATCTCGTCGAGGAACAGCGTACCGCCGTGCGCCGCCTCGATACGCCCGACCTTGCGTTGATGCGCCCCGGTAAAGGCGCCTTTCTCGTGGCCGAACAGCTCGGACTGGATCAGATGCTCGGGAATGGCCCCGCAATTGATGGCGATGAACGGCTTGTCATGGCGCTGCGACTGACGATGCAGCGTGCGCGCCACCAACTCCTTGCCGGTGCCGCTCTCGCCACGGATCAGCACGGGCGACTCTGTAGGCGCCAGCTTACCGAGCAGCTTGCGCAACTCGCGGATGGGACGGCTCTCGCCCAGCAGTTCGTGCTCGGGCTCATCGACCCGCACCGCCCCCTTGCCACGCAAGCGCGCCATGCCGAACGCACGCCCGAGGGTGACCTGCACCCGGGAAACGTCGAATGGCAGGGTATGGAAGTCGAAGAACCACTCACAGACGAAATCGCCGACGTTCTGCATGCGCAACTCTTCGGCGCTGAGCACGGCGATCCATTCGGTATTGCTGCGCTTGATCAAGTCCTTGACGGCATCCTGGTGACGCAGGTGCGAGGCCTGCAATCGCAACAGGCCGACGTCACAAGGATGCTCGAGCGCAGCGCCCAGGGTACAACTGCGCACATCCCAACCGGCGCCCCGCAGGCCCGGCAGTAGACGGTGGCAATCATCGCAGGGATCGACAATCAGCAGACGGCGTTGGGATGCAGGTTCAAGCATGACCTATCCTTGGCGCCAATTTTCAGTTTTTTAATTAGAAACAGTAAGTTGCGGCGCCCGAATTAACAGTAGCAACGAACCTGACGGTGCCCACTACCGTTTGTCTGCCAAATGCCGTCACGCAAAGCGACTTCGGAATTTTTACCCATAACCGACGTCACAGGCGGCACATACAACGGATCACTTTTTCCGTTATAAAAAAAATTTCGACTGCCATGTGACTTCACCCACGACCCGGAGCATCAGTACCAATAACCCCGCGCTGCAATCGTTCATTTCTTTACCCGGCGCGGACACACATTTGCTGTTTGGGACCACAAGAGAGACCGAACCATGAATGCCCCGCTCCGTGTCAACGAAGCACTGCTGATTGCCGACCACGCCTTCGAACCCTTCCAGTGCGTTGCCTGGGATGCACCCAACGGTACTGGTGAGCTGAGCCTGGCAGTGATCGACCGGACCAGCACCCGCATCGGCAGCAAACAGGTATCCTCGCGCATCTATTCGGACCCAGCACAATGGGCGAGCCTGATCGAGGAAGTCCGCGCCGAGCTGTTCGAAAAAGGCTATGACCTGCAACCCTGGTCCATGCCCAAGGCATAACTTGCCGACGCACAGGTGCGCGTCTTGTCGCGCACTTGTGCAACTTTCCCCCTGCTGCTTCGGCAACTTTCAGTTTGTGCGAGTTATTGTCGCGCGCCCACTTTATCTAACGACGTTCAAGGATTCCCCGATCAAGTCAGTACAGGCCGCCTGACCTGTGCTGACTTGATCGGAGAGTCCTTAACGGCGCAGAACCCCTCCCGGGACTGTGTTGGACTCATGAACGGCCGTTGAACCACGAACAATACGTGCTACTTCAGCAGCCTATCAACGAGCACTCAGAATGTCGCGAGCGTCTGCGCGGAAAAGACCGAAACCAAGCGGCTGCAGAATCGATCGAGCAATGGTGTCCTTCCGGCTCAACTTGCGCTAGGCAAACAGGAGCGGACAAATCGGCCCACCTCCGAGCGCAGTTCCCAGTCCTCTGGTGCGCCCATGAAACCGCCGTGGGGCATGCCTTCAAAGATATGCAACTCGCAGGGAACGCCGACGCGGTGCAGCGCCCGATGCAGGCGTACGGCGTTCGACAGAAACAGATCGCGCGTGCCGCTCTGTATAAAGGTTCGCACGAAACCCCGGGAGAAATCACCGAACAGCGGCGACAACAAAGGATCGGCCAGGTCAGCTCCAGCGGCATACAGTAGGTTGTTGGACATTAGCGAACCGGGCAGTTGCACGTCGATGAGCTGATTCAGCGTGAAGCTGTCGCCCGACTCGGTCAGATCCGCTTGCGGCGATAGCAGTACCAGCGCTGCGGGCAGTGGCAGACCTTCGTCGCGCGCACGCAGCACCATTGCGGCTGCCAGATTGCCTCCTGCCGAACGCCCGCCGATGACGATACTTTGCGCAGGATACTGTTGAAGCAGCCGACGGTACACCGTCAGGCAGTCGTCCAATGCGGCCGGATAGGGGTGCTCCGGTGGCGTGCGGTAGTCGATACCCCAGCAGCGCAGACCTAACTGGTCGGCCTGCATTTGCGCGCCAACGCGGCATGCGGTGCCTCCGCCAAAGACTAGGCCTCCTCCATGCAGATCGACAAAGACCGCGTCGTCGGCAACCAAGTTTGTCGGCGTAGCGATGTGCACCGTGGCTCCGTCAATCTGTTCGGTTTCCACGCTGGCGAGCAACGGACCAGCAAGTAGCGTCATAGCGGAGCCGTACTGCGCATCAACGCTCGCTTTCAGGCGAATCCAGCCGTCGATATCGTCCAGATGTGGGGGGGATTGCAATGCATTCAGCGGTACGCCATCAGCATTAACCATGCGGCGCAGCGTAGCCTGGGCCTCAGTGCTGATGCTTTCAGGAAAGGGAATATCGCGAGCCGGAATCCGGACGCCGTTGGCTGGATTGTTGTTCATGGAAGCGGTTTCTCTAGGGGGACCTCATCGCGGATCGGCAGTGCTGGAATGGAATGCAACGCCTCCAAGCCACGCCGCCACGAACTTCCGGCATCCGGCGTGCTGTGGTCGAAAGTGACCGACAGCTCGACTATAACATAGCCCATTGCCCCCTCCCCCGAGAAAGCAGGTAGCGGGGATTTGCTCAGCATCAGGCAAGAAGTAGCCACGCAGCACAGCGCGACTCAACAGCGCCAGTTTCGGGCCGGACACCGTCAGGGATTCTCCGATCAAGTCAGCACAGGCCGCCTGACCTGTGCTGAAATGGCCCTCCGTCCAACTGCCCTCTACAAGCCCTCCATCCCATGAGTCAGATGAGCTTTTCCGAAACGTTGTCTGTGCCGATGCGGGTTATACCGGCGTAGATAATCGGCCTGAGCACGACAGACGGCAAGTGATCTGGCAGATCGCTGCGCGACGCAGCACCTACAAGCACTTGAGCGGACGCAGCCTGCTCTGCAAGGCCGAACGTCAGATCGAGAAAGTCAAAGCGCAGACGCGGGCGAAAGTCGAGCCCCCTTTCGCGTGATCTAGCGCCAGTTCGGTTATGTGAAAACCCGCTTCCGTGGGTTGGCCAAGAACACGGCGCAACTGACCACGCTGTTTGCTCTGTCGAATCGGTGGAGGGTGCGCCGGCAATTATTGTCTGCTGCGGGAGAGGTGCGCCCGTGAGGGCGGATAACCAAGGCTTTGCCTTGGTTATCCATTGATCAGCGGCTGAAAGTCAGGCTTTTCGGTATCCCTAAACCACCCATTTCCGGCTGATGAGCAGCTTGTTCGGAGTTTCCTTGACTGATCGATATGCTGGTAATCCGCCTGCAGTTGCGCAGCGAGTTGCCTTGCCCGCCCCAGGCGCACCGGCGCCGTCTCGATATCGACCAGCACGCAGGCACAGGGCATCGGCTGCACAGGCTTCCAGCGTTGCAGGCGCCCGTCGGTCAGCACCAGGCAGCGTTGGACCTCCCCGGGGTGCGCTTTGCCACGGCGCAGCAACCACTGGCGCGCCTCTTCCAGGGCCGCGAGCAACGGCGTGCCGCCCCCCGCCCCGAGCGCACGCAGCCAGGGCTGAAGCGCAGCCGAGGCCTTCAGGCCATGACGCTGCCACTGTGGCGTGCTGCCGCTGGCGGTCAGCAACGCCAGGCGCGCACGCTGGCGGTAGGCCTGGTCGAAGAAGGTCTCGAGCAGCCCCTTCGCTTGCGCAAGGGATTGGTGGCGGCGGGTTGACGCCGACGCATCGACGATCACCAACCACAGTTCCGGCGGCTGTCCACGGCGTTGCTGCCAGCACAGGTCCTCGACACGGCGCGGCCGCCCCTTGAGCAGGGTCGGCAGCCAGGCGACCCGACCTCCAGCGGCTGCACGGGGGCGTCCACGGCTGGCACCTGTCAGTTTTCCGGCACGGGGCCTGGCATCCGCCGCTGAACCACTTCGTGCGCGGATGCTCAGGGCTTTTTTGCCCAGTTCGGCACCTCACGCCGGGCACCTGCGCTCACCGGTTGTGCCTCCATTGCCCCCCAGTCACCTTGCCCACTCGGGTCTTGCGACTGCTGGCCGCCCTGAGGTGGCGTGTTCGAGCCAGCGGGCGGCTCTGCGCTACGGCGGCGATGGCGCAAAGCAAATTCGGCCACAGCCTCTACATCTTCCTCGCCGATGGCCGCAGCACCGCGCCAGGCGGCATGGGCGCGTGCCGCACGCAGCCAGACCAGGTCGGCACGCAGGCCATCGACACCCGCAGCGAAGCAACGCTCGGTGATCCAGGCCAGCGCCTGGTCGTCCAGGGCAATGGCGGGCAGGCGCTCACGCGCTTGCTGGCAGCGTTCGCGCAACTGCGCCTGGGCCACTGCCCATTGCGCGCAGAACGCCTCGGGGTCGCTGTCGAATGCCAGACGGCGACGGATGATCTGCTGACGGTCGTCCGGCTCAGGCGTGCCTTCGAGGGCGATGTTCAAGCCGAAACGGTCGAGCAACTGCGGACGCAGTTCGCCCTCTTCCGGATTCATGGTGCCGATCAGCACGAAACGCGCGGGGTGACGGTGCGAGATGCCGTCGCGCTCGACACGGTTGGTGCCGCTGGCCGCCACATCCAGCAGCAGGTCCACCAGCGGGTCGGGCAGCAGGTTGACCTCATCCACATAGAGCACCCCGCCATCCGCCTGGGCCAGCACGCCCGCCGAGAAGCGTGCCTTGCCCTGCCCCAGCGCAGCGTCCAGATCCAGAGTACCGACCAGCCGCTCTTCGGTCGCGCCCAGCGGCAAGGTCACGAAAGGGCCCGCGCCGAGCAGGTCGGCCAGGCCCCGGGCCAAGGTGCTCTTGGCCATGCCACGCGGCCCCTCGATCAGCACACCGCCGATCTTCGGGTCGATGGCGGTCAGGCACAGGGCCAGCTTGAGGTCTTGCGCACCGACCACGGCGGCCAGGGGAAACTGCAGGGGTTCGGTCATTTCAGGCCTCTTCCTCGCCGTCGAGCAACTGCTGCTCGAGGGCCTCGCGGTAATCGCCCGGCGCCTGCCACAGACCGCGCTGCTGGGCTTCCAGCAAGCGCTCGGTCAGATCGTGCAAGGCGTGCGGGTTATGCTCGCGCATGAATGCTCGAGTCGCCGGGTCGAGCACGTAGGCATCGGCCAGCGACTGGTAATGGTGATCGTCGATCAGGTGAGTGGTGGCATCGAAGGCGAACAGGTTGTCGACCGTCGCCGCCAGCTCGAAGGCACCTTTATAGCCGTGACGCTTGACCCCGTCGATCCATTTCGGGTTCAGCGCACGCGCACGGATCACCCGGTTCAGCTCTTCCTTGAGGGTGCGAATACGCGGGCGGTCGACCTGGCTGTGGTCGCCGTGGTAGCTGGCGACCGTGGCGCCTGCCAGGGTTTCGGCAGCCGCGAGCATGCCGCCCTGGAACTGGTAGTAGTCGTTGGAGTCGAGCAGGTCGTGCTCGTGGTTGTCCTGGTTCTGCAACACCGCCTGGACCTGCCCCAGGCGCTGGGCGAACTGGGCCCGTGCCGGCGTGCCTTCATCGGCGGCACCGTAGGCGTAGCCGCCATGGTTGAGGTAGACCTCGGCCAAGTCGGCGCGCCCCTGCCAGAGGCGTCCGTCGATGGCGTTCTGCACACCCGCGCCATAGGCACCCGGCTTGGCGCCGAATACCCGCCAGCCAGCCTGGCGCCCGGCCTGCTCGGCATCGACACCCTGCGCCAGCAGCGCCTGGCGCTCGGCACGCACGCGGGCCGCCAGCGGGTTGAGGTCGTCCGGCTCGTCCAGCGCCGCCACGGCCTGAACCGCCGCATCGAACAGGCGAATCAGGTTGCCGAAGGCATCGCGGAAGAAACCCGACACGCGCAAGGTGACATCTACCCGCGGGCGATCGAGCAGGCTCAGGGGCAGGATTTCGAAGTCATCGACCCGCTGGCTGCCGGTGGCCCATACCGGCCTGACCCCCATCAGCGCCATGGCCTGGGCGATATCGTCACCGCCAGTGCGCATGGTCGCCGTGCCCCAGACCGACAGCCCGAGCTGGCGCAGGTGATCGCCATGCTCCTGCAGGTGACGCTCGAGGATCAGGCTGGCAGAGGCAAAGCCCAGGCGCCAGGCGGTGGTGGTGGGCAGGTTGCGCACATCCACGGTATAGAAGTTGCGCCCGGTAGGCAGTACGTCCAGGCGTCCGCGGCTGGGTGCCCCGCTGGGGCCCGCCGGCACGAAGCGCCCGGCCAGCGCGGCCAGCAGCCCCTCGATCTCGGCGGCCCCGCAGGCATCCAGGTGCGGCGCGACCTCCTCCCTCAACGCCTGCAGCACGGCGTGCACGCCCTGCCACTGCGCGCTGTCCGGTGCCGTTTCACGGCCTTCGATCAAGGCCAGGGCAAGCGCTTCCAGGCGCTCGCGCGTGTCGCCGCAGGTGCGCCACGCCGCCTGGTCGAGTGCCTGCAGCAGCACAGGTCGCGGCCCTTCCCAGGCTTGCCCGAGGTCGCAATCCAGCGGATCGAACCCCAACGCCAGCGCCCGCGCCAGTGCGCGCAGCAGGCTGGCATTGCCGCCACGGCCGTCACCACGATCGACCCGCAGCAGCGCCAGCAGCGTATCACTGCGCAGGCGCCCTTGCGGCGACTGGCCAAAGACATGCAAGCCATCGCGAATCTGCGACTCTTTCAAGTCGCACAAGTAGGTGTCCAGGCGTGGCAGCCAGACAGCGGCATCGTCCAGTTGCCCTTCGAGCTGCAGGTCACGGTCGATATGGTTGGCCTTGACCAGTTCGAGAATGTCGCGCTGCAGCTCGCGGGCACGGCGCGGGTCGAGCAGTTGCGCCTCGTAGTATTCGTCGGCCAGCTGCTCCAGATGCCGCAGCGGCCCGTAGGTTTCGGCGCGGGTCAGTGGCGGCATCAGGTGGTCGATGATCACCGCCTGGGTGCGGCGCTTGGCCTGGGCGCCCTCACCGGGGTCGTTGACGATGAACGGGTAGATGTTCGGCAGCGGGCCGAGCAGCGCATCCGGCCAGCACTCGGCGGACAGCCCGACGCCCTTGCCGGGCAGCCACTCCAGATTGCCGTGCTTGCCGACATGGATCAGCGCATCGGCGGCAAAGCCGTTGCGCAACCAGAAATGGAACGCCAGGTAGCCGTGCGGCGGCACCAGGTCCGGGTCGTGATACACCGCGCTCGGGTCTACCTGGTAGCCCCGGGCCGGCTGGATACCGACAAAGGTCAGGCCGTAGCGCAGACCGGCGATCATCATCCGGCCACTGCGGAACATCGGGTCTTGCTCAGGCGCGCCCCAGCGTTCGCGCACCGCACGCTGGTTGGCCTCGGGCAGGCAGGCGAAGGCCGCGAGGTAGTCGTCCAGAGACAGGCTCTGGGCACAGGGGCGCTGGTCGAGGTGATCCAGGTCGTTGGTCACGCCGCCGAGCAGTTCGTGAATCAGCGCCGTGCCCGTCTGCGGCAAGCCAGCAACCGGATAACCCTCGGCCTGCAGGGCATGCAGGATGTTCAGCGCGGCGCCAGGCGTGTCGAGCCCCACGCCATTGCCGATACGCCCGTCGCGGGTCGGATAGTTGGCCAGCACCAGCGCCACGCGCTTCTGGGCATTGGGTAGTCGCGCCAGCTCGACCCAGCGCCGTGCCAGCTCGGCGACGAAATCCATGCGTTCGGGGTGGGCCTTGTAGCAGACCACATCGGACTGGCTGCGCTCGCTGCGCCAGGCCAGGTCCTTGAAGCTGACCGGCCGGGTGATGATGCGCCCGTCCAGCTCCGGCAAGGCGATGTGCATGGCCAGGTCGCGCGCACCCAAGCCCTGCTCGCTGGCTTCCCAGCCGGGCTGGTTGTCCTGGGCGCAGATCGCCTGCAACACCGGCACGTCGCGGCGCAGCGGACGCAGGTTGGGCCGCTCGGGGCTGGACAAGGCAAAGCCTGTGGTGTTGATGACCACTTCGGCGCCGACCTCGTCGAGCCAGGCCTCTACCTGTTCGAGACAGGCCGCCTCCTTGAGACTGGCGACTGCGATCGGCAACGGGTTCAGCCCGGCGGCCTGCAAGCGCTGGCAAAACACATCGATGAACCCGGTGTTGGCGGCCTGCAGGTGCGAGCGGTAGAACAGGATCGGCGCCACCGGATGCTCCGGGTGCCACTCGGGGAACCAGTCTTCAAGCCCTGCACTGGGCTTGCCGGGGTGGTAGACCGTGGTGCGCGGCAGCGGCTGGGGTTCGTCCCAGGCATAGTCGCGCCCCAGCCACTGGCTGGCCAGGCAATTGAACAGGTTGGCCGCATTGGCCTTGCCGCCCTGGCGCAGGTAGTGCCAGAGCCGCTCGGCCTGTTCGGCCGGCACCGTGCCCAACTGTGTCAGCTCCGGGTCGGGGCGGTCATCGCCGGGCACCAGGATCAAGTGCACGCCACGCGCGGCGAGTTCGACCAACTGCTCGACGCCATAGCGCCAGTAGCCGACACCGCCGTGCAGCGATACCAGGATCACCTTGGCATGGCGCAACACCTCATCGATGTACAGGTCGACGGAGGCGTGGTTCTGCACCTGCATGGGGTTGGCCAGGCGCAGGCTGGGGAAATCGTCCGGCAACTGCTCGGCGGTTTCGGCGAGCAGTGCCAGGTGAGAGTCACCGCTGCAGAGAATCACCAGCTCGGCGGGTGTCTGGCCGAGGTCGGCAATGCTGTCGTCCGGCACGAAGCCGCCGGGCTGGGTCCGCAGCAGGTGCATGGATCAGGCGCCCAGGGCCTGGCGCAGGCGCGCTTCCAACTGTGCCGCGTCAAGGTCCTGGCCGATCAGCACCAGGCGGGTGATGCGCGGCTCGTCGCTGCGCCAGGCGCGGTCGAAGTGCTTGTCGAAGCGCGTGCCCACACCTTGGATCAACAGGCGCATCGGCTTGCCGGGGATCGCGGCAAAGCCTTTGGCGCGCAGGATGCCGAACTCGGTGACCAGTTGCGTCAGGGCATCGAGCAGCAGGCTTTCGTCCGCTTCAGGCAGGTCGATGGAGATGGAGTCGAAGGCGTCATGATCGTGATCGTCATGATCGTCGCCGTCGTGGTGCGAATCGTGGTGGGTGCGACGACCATCGATGTGCACTTCGGACTCGGCACCCACGCCCAGCAACACATCCAGCGGCAGGCGACCGCTGCTGGCCTCGATCACCTTGACGGCAGGCGGCAGCTCCTCGGCGACTTCGGCGCGGACTTTGGCCAGGCCCTCGGCGTCGATCAGGTCAGCCTTGTTCAGCACCACCAGGTCGGCACTGGCCAGTTGGTCGGCGAACAGCTCATGCAGCGGGGATTCGTGGTCCAGGTTGGGGTCGAGCTTGCGCTGCGCGTCGACCTGGTCCGGGTAGGCGGCGAAGGTGCCGGCGGCCACGGCCGGGCTGTCGACGACGGTGATCACCGCATCGACGGTGCAGGCATTGCGGATTTCCGGCCACTGGAAGGCTTGCACCAGCGGTTTGGGCAGGGCCAGGCCGCTGGTCTCGATGAGAATGTGGTCCAGGTCGCCACGGCGAGCGACCAGCTCGCGCATCACCGGGAAGAACTCTTCCTGCACGGTGCAGCACAGGCAGCCGTTGGCCAGTTCATAGACGCGGCCGTTGGCCTCTTCCTCGGTGCAGCCGATGCTGCACTGCTTGAGGATTTCGCCGTCGATACCCAGCTCGCCAAACTCGTTGACGATGACCGCGATGCGTCGCCCCTGGGCGTTGTCGAGCATGTGGCGCAGCAAGGTGGTCTTGCCCGAGCCGAGGAAGCCGGTGACGATGGTGACGGGAAGTTTGGCCAGTGTTTTCATGTGGCGATGCCCTTGGCAGCAATGGTGCGGGCATGCGGGACGAAAGCCACGACCGACCGGCCGGGCTCGCTCGCCACCGGATCACCCCGCCCGGTTGAAAGTCGAATACGTTGCGAGGCAGGTCTCCTGGCTTGCACTGCACGACCTCCAGCCGTCAGGACGACGCCTTCCCGCGCGCGGGCGCAGTGGCTGTGTCGACCCTGTTCAGTGCTTACAGTTGCGGGGGCAGCCGCGGCTTGTACCGCGTTCCCGTCTTAGCTCCGGCAGCGCCGGAGAACCTCGAAGCGGCAAGGCTACGCAGTGGTGCGCAGGTGGTCAACCGTCTGACGCTGATCGGAGCCTTCAGATGCCACCCCCGGCCAGCAGCTCGGTCAGCACCTGCGCCAGGGCCTTGACCATCACATCGGCCGTTGGCCGGTGGACGATGACGATCTCGTAGCTGTCCACCTCCGGCAAACCTTGCGCCGCCCCAAGTACTCGGTGCTCGGCGGTGGCCGCGCGCGGCGGCAGCAAGCTCACGCCCATGCCGTCGGCCACCGCGGCCTGGATACCGGACAAGCTGGAGCTGGTGAAGCTGATGCGCCAGCGCCGGCCCATGCCTTCGATGGCATGGATCATGTCTTCGCGGTACAGCCCGCGCGGTGGAAAGGTGACCAAGGGCACCGGGTCAAGCTCGAAGGCCGGCATGCGCACGCTGTCGATCCATTGCAGGCGCTCGGGCCAGCAGGACACCCCCTCGCGGCTGTTGCGCCGCTGCTTGAGCAGCACCAGATCGAGTTCACCATTGTCGTAGGCCTGGCTCAGGTCGCGGCACAGGCCGCTGGTGACTTCCAGCTTGACCTGCGGGTGCAGGCGGCTGAACGCCGACAACGCATTGGTGGTTCGCCCGCCGACGAAATCTTCGGGCACGCCAAGACGCACGGTGACGCCAACCATGGCCCCGGCCAGGGCTTCGAGCATCTGGTCGTTCAGCGCCAGCATGTGCCTGGCATAGCCAAGCAGCGTCTGCCCGGCGTCGGTGGGCAGCACGTCGCGGTTGCCACGCACCAGCAGGCGATGGCCGACCATCTCCTCGAGGCGCCGTACCTTCTGGCTGATGGTCGACTGGGTCGAATGCAGACGGGCCGCAGCCGTGGTGAAGCTGCCGCAATCGGCGACCACGACGATGGCGCGCAACAGGTCGAGATCGAACAGAGCCCTATTCGGTTTTACGCTGATGGACATGAGGGTATTCGGTTTTCAAATGATGACGCTGACTTCTAGCATGGCCCTTCGAGGCGGGCAACGTTGATGTATTCGGAAATCCACTACAGCTCATCCAGATAATTCGTTTCAGTTGCCTGCAACTTTTTCCCTAGGATGAGGCTTTGCCTCAGGAGCCCTACGCATGCGCCACACCCTCGCTGCCTGCCTGCTGGCCTTCACCTGCCTTGCCGCCCACGCCGAGACCACGTCAATGGATACCCGCCTGCTTTATGCCGCCCAGCGCGGCGATGCACCTGCCATCCGTCGCCTGCTCAAGGAACCGGTGGCGCTCGACAGCCGCGATGGCCAAGGGCGCACACCTCTGCTGGCCGCGACCCACGGCAACCACATCGACGCGGCCAAGGTGCTGATCGAGGCCGGCGCCGATGTGAACGCCAAGGACAACATCCACGACAGCCCCTACCTGTATGCCGGCGCTCGCGGCCTGAACGAGATCCTGCGCCTGACCCTGGCGCACGGCGCCGACCTCGCCAGCACCAACCGCTACGGCGGCACGGCGCTGATTCCGGCGGCGGAGCGTGGCCATGTGGAAACGGTGCAGATGCTGATCGATGCTGGCGTGGACGTGAACCACCTCAACCGGCTGCACTGGACCGCCTTGCTCGAGGCGGTGATCCTTGGCGACGGCGGTCCGCGCCATGTGGACATTGTGCGACGGCTGCTGGCGGCCGGCGCGGACCCGGCGATTGCCGACAAGGATGGCGTGACGGCGCTGGAGCATGCGCGCACGCGCGGGTATGCAGAGATGGTGGCGTTGCTGGAGCGGTGATGAACCGCTGGTCGGCGGTAGTTGAAAGACAGTTGGCTCCCACGGGTAACACCGCCGTATTCAGAAGCTATGGGTCCTGTTGTGGGAGCGGGCTTGCCCGCGAAAAAGACACCGCGCTGCCTGGCACGGGCTACGCCCGTGTTCGCGGGCAAGCCCGCTCCTACAAGGGGATTGGGCTGGCCTTTAGATTTGAAGAAGACAGTTGCGCCTACACTTCCTCGTACGGCAAGCCCACATAATTCTCGGCAATATTCACCAGGCCGGCATCGGACGACAGGAAGTACTCCCGGTCCGCCTCCTGCATCTTCTGGTCCCAGGCATCCTTGTGCTCGCCAAAATCATGCAGCAGTTGGGTCATGAACCAGCTGAAACGCTCGCCCTTCCACACCCGCCGCAGCGCCAGCGGTGAGTAGCGCTCCAGCAGGTCGGTGCGGCCTTCGCCATAGACCTTGACCAGGATGCGATACAGATAGTTGACGTCCGAGGCTGCCAGGTTCAGGCCCTTGGCCCCGGTCGGCGGCACGATGTGCGCCGCATCCCCCACCAGGAACAGGTGCCCGTACTGCATCGGCTCGACCACCAGGCTGCGCAACGGCGCGATGCTCTTTTCCAGTGCAGGGCCTGTGACCAGGCGCGCCGCGACGTCCTCGGGCAGACGAGCCTTGAGTTCGTCCCAGAAACGCGCATCGGGCCAGTTCTCCACCCGCTCGTCCAGCGGCACCTGCAGGTAATATCGGCTGCGGGTGGTGGAGCGCTGGCTGCACAACACGAAACCACGGTCATGATGCGCATAGATCAGCTCGTGGTTGACCGGTGGCGTATCGGCCAGCAATCCCAGCCAACCAAACGGATAGACCCGCTCGTACTGCTTGAGCACACCCTGCGGAATGCTCTGGCGCGAAACGCCATGAAAACCATCGCAGCCAGCGATGTAATCGCACTCGACGCGGTGCAACTGGCCGTCCTTCTCATAGGTCACGTAGGGCCGCTCATCCTTGAGCCCGTGCGGCTGCACGTTGCTCACGCCATACATGATCGGCGCCCCGCTCTGCTCGCGGGCCTGCATGAGGTCGCGGGTAACTTCGGTCTGGCCGTACACCATCACCGTCTTGCCACAGGTCAGGGCCTTGAGATCCAGGCGCTGGCGACGCCCTGCCACCAGCAGTTCGACGCCTTCGTGCACCAGCCCTTCACGGTCCATGCGCGCCGACACCCCGGCCTCGCGCAGCAGGTCGACGGTGCCCTGCTCCAGTACGCCGGCGCGGATACGGCCAAGCACGTACTCAGGGGTCTGGCGTTCGAGAATGAGCGTGTCGATGCCTGCCTTGTGCAGCAGTTGACCGAGCAGCAGGCCAGAGGGGCCGGCGCCAATGATTGCAACCTGGGTTTTCATTGTTGTTGTCTCGCCTTGTCGATGCCGTACTGGCGGCAGCCGGCATACGTTATTCGGGTTAGCCCCTGCATTTTTACTGGCGAAAAAAGCTGAAAAGGTGTCATATCCGATGGAAAATCTGCACTTTTCAAAATTCCGTGCGATCAGCGGACAGGTGTCCCGACCATGAAATCCTCCCTTCCCGGCATACCGCTGTTCCAGCTCTATGGTGAGAACCACGCCTGGCCCGGCAGCGATCTGCTGCACTGCGAATCGATCCCGGCACGCAGCCGCCTGCACCATTGGGAGATCAAGCCGCACCAGCACGCCGAACTGTTTCAGTTGCTCTATGTGCAGCGCGGACACGCACTGGTGGAAATCGAAGGTCGACGCAGCGAGATCCACGAGGCGGCGATCCAGGTGGTGCCACCGCTGACGGTGCATGGCTTTCGCTTCAGTGCCGATATCCAGGGCCATGTGCTGACCTTCGGTACGGCGCTGGTGGCCGACCTCGAGCAGCGCCTGGGTGCACCCCTGGCGGTGCTGGCATCGGCGGCATGCTACCCGCTGGGCCGCGACCGCACGCGCCTGCGCGGGCTGATCGACACCTTGCAGCAGGAGTACCAGGGCAGCGCACCCGCTCGCGCCGCCATGCTGCAGGCGCTGGTGACCGCCCTGATGGTGTGGATCAGCCGCCGCCAACAACTGGGCCAGGCACCGCGCAACCGCGACGAGCGCGACCGCCACTTGCTCGGGCACTACCTGCGCCTGGTCGAAGCGCATTACCGCCAGCACCTGTCGGTCGATGAGTTTGCTGCTCGCCTGGGCATCACTAGCCTGCAGCTCAACCAGCTGTGCCGCGCGCTGAGCGGGCAGACCGCGCTGCAGGTGATCCACCAGCGCCTGCTGCTTGAGGCACGGCGCAACCTGACCTACACGCGCATGAGCATCGGCCAGTTGTCCGACAGCCTGGGTTTCAGCGATCCCACCTACTTCGCACGCTTCTTCAAACGCCTCAGCGGTCAAACCCCCAACGCCTATCGACGCAGCGGCACGACGCAATCACCTTGACGTATACGTCAACCTGCCTTTAGCTTACTCACATTCCACCCTCGAGCCCGAGCATGAGCAGCCAGACCTACAGCATCTCCGACCTGTCCCGCGAGCTGGACATCACCACCCGCGCCATCCGCTTCTACGAGGAGCAGGGTCTGCTGAGCCCCGAGCGTCGTGGCCTGGAGCGCATCTATTCGGCGCGTGACAAGGTGACCCTCAAGCTGATCCTGCGCGGCAAGCGCATCGGCTTCTCGCTGGCCGAATGCCGCGAGCTGATCGAGCTGTACGACCCTAGCGGCGGCAACCTCAAGCAGCTCACCAGCATGCTGGCCAAGATCGCCGAACGCCGCGCGCAACTGGAGCAGCAGATGCTCGACATCCAGCAGATGCACTTGGAGCTGGACACCGCCCAGGAGCGCTGCGAGCAGGCCCTGGCCGCCACCCTGAACAATAACCGTTGATTCGCCACAGGAACCCCGCCATGTCATTGCCCGCACACGTGCGCCTGGTCGAAGTCGGCCCGCGCGACGGCCTGCAGAACGAAGCCCAACCCATCAGCGTCGCCGACAAGGTGCGGCTGGTGGACGACCTCACCGACGCCGGGCTCTCCTATATCGAGGTGGGCAGTTTCGTCTCGCCCAAGTGGGTGCCGCAAATGGCTGGATCGGCCGAGGTGTTCGCCGGTATCCGTCAGCGTGCCGGGGTGACCTACACGGCCCTGGCGCCGAACCTGCGCGGTTTCGAGGATGCACTGGCAGCCGGGGTCAAGGAGGTGGCGGTGTTCGCCGCAGCGTCCGAGGCGTTCTCCCAGCGCAACATCAACTGCTCGATCAGCGAGAGCCTGCAGCGCTTCGAACCGATCATGGACGCCGCCCGCGAGCACGGTATCCAGGTGCGCGGCTATGTATCCTGCGTGCTCGGCTGCCCCTATGAAGGCAAGGTCAGCGCCGAGCAGGTCGCCCCGGTCGCCCGCGCCCTGCACGACATGGGCTGCTACGAAGTGTCGCTGGGCGACACCATCGGCACCGGCACCGCCGGCGATACCCGACGCCTGTTCGAGGTGGTCTCGGCGCAGGTGCCGCGCGAGCAGCTTGCCGGCCACTTCCACGACACCTACGGCCAGGCCCTGGCCAATGTCTATGCCAGCCTGCTCGAAGGCATCAGCGTGTTCGACAGCTCGGTGGCCGGTCTCGGCGGCTGCCCCTACGCCAAGGGCGCCACCGGCAACATCGCCACCGAAGATGTGCTGTACCTGCTGCAGGGGCTGGGCATCGAGACCGGTATCGACCTGGACAAGCTGGTCGCCGCCGGCCAACGCATCAGCGACGTGCTGGGGCGTGCCAACGGCTCGCGGGTAGCACGGGCACGCAGCGCCCGCTGACGCACGCCCAGGGGCGGCGAGCGCCGCCCTGTTTCCCTCGCTCATCGAACTGTGACATTCCCGGCCAGCGGGATTATGCTCTGCGGGTATGTCCTCCAGTCGCAATATGTGAGCGCCGAATATGAAAATCGATGACATGGACGCCTTCGTGGCCGTCATCCGTTGCCAGTCGACCAACCTTGCCGCCGAAGCGCTGCAACTGACCCAGCCGGCAATCACCCGGCGCGTGCAGAACTTCGAGGAAGACCTCGGCGCCACCTTGCTCGACCGCAACACCAAGCCACTCAAGCCCACCCCCATGGGCCTGCGCGTGTACGAGCAGTGCAAGGCCATCCTGCGTGAAATCGACGCCCTGCGCGAACTGGTGGCCAACGATGGCGCACCGTCCGGCACTCTGCGCCTGGGCGTGCCGCAGACACTGGGCGATGTGGTGCTGCTCGAGGCCCTGGCGCAGATCCGCCAGGCCTACCCCGAGCTGCGCACCCAGGTCACCAGCGGCTGGGGCAGCAGCCTGATCGCGCGCATGGAAAACGGCGAGCTGGACGCCGCTGCGGCGCTATTCCCACCGGGCAAGATCTTCCCCGAAGGCATCGCCAGCCACTCCATCACGCGCATGCCGCTGCGCGTGGTCGCGGCCAAGGGCAGTGCCGGCAAGCGCAGCTACAAGTTGCGCGACTGCTATACCCGTGGCTGGGTGCTCAACCCCGATGGTTGCGGCTTTCGCGCCGGGCTGCAGCGCGCATTGAGCGAACAGGGGTTGTCACTGTCGATCAACCTCGAAACCTTCGGCACCGAGTTGCAACTGGGGCTGGTCGCCAACGGCCAGGGCCTGGGCCTGGTGCCCGAACCGCTGTTGCTTGCCAGTCGCCATCGAGACCTGCTGGATATCGTCAACGTCAGCGATTTCAAGCCGCAGGTCGACCTGTGGCTGTTCCACCCACGCTACCTGGGCAACCTGCAGGAGCCGGTGGAGCTGTTCGGCGCTGTGGCGGGCACCCGGCTGAACAACGCAGCGAGTTGACCTGGTTAAATGATCACCTTGCATAAAAACAAAAAAGATAATTCTTAAAACGAATAATTAGCATAGAACCAAAAAGACTTTTACAGCGTTGCGCCAGACGCCTACGGTCCTGTTCACACCGTACTGCCTTGCACTGGAGCACCGCATGAGTTCACTGTCCGTCGTACCTCCCAGCCAGGAGGCCGTGCGCCTACGAGTCAGCGCCGAGGAATGGGAGGTGCGGGTCAAGCTCGCCGCCGCCTATCGCCTGGCAGCCCTGTTCCGCTGGACCGACCACATCTACACGCACTTCTCGGCACGGGTTCCCGGCCCGGACGAGCACTTCCTGATCAACGCCTTCGGCCTGCTGTTCGACGAAATCACCGCGTCCAACCTGGTCAAGGTGGATGTCGACGGCACGATCATCGACGACCCGCTGGGCCTGGGCATCAACCAGGCCGGCTACGTCATACACAGCGCCATCCACCGCGCCCGCCCCGACCTCAAGGCCGTACTGCACACCCACACCCACGATGGTGCGGCGGTGTCTGCCCAGCGTGACGGCCTGCTGCCGGTCTCCCAGCATGCGTTGGCCTATTACAGCCGCGTGGTGTATCACGACTACGAGGGCGTCGCGCTGGACCTGGATGAACAGCAGCGCCTGGTGGCCAACCTGGGGCAAAGCAATATCCTGATCCTGCGCAATCACGGCTTGCTCACCGGCGGCATCAGTGTCGAACATGCCTTTCGCGAGCTGCACGGCCTGGAGCGCGCCTGCAACATCCAGATCGCCGCCCAGGCCGGTGGCAATGACCAATTGCAGTACGCCTCCCCAGCGGCGATTGCCAAGGTGCATGAACAGTCGAAGCGCTTTTCCGACGGGCTTGGCGAGGGGATCCAGCGGCACTGGGATGCGTTGATCCGGCAACTGGATCGCGAGGGGCGCGATTACCAGGGCTGAAGCCCGCACCTGCTGAGGGAGCGGGTATGTCCGTTGCGCTCCCTCAGCGCTCCCGCGCCAACCCCACACAGCGGCGCGCCAGCACATCGGTCGGATCGACCAGTGCCACCTGCACGCCGTCGATGGGGAAACCATCGGCCTGGGCCAGGATCAGCGGCAATTCGGTACAGCCCAGAATCAACACCCGAGCGCCCTGCGCGACCAGTTGCCCGGCGCCCGCCAGCAGGTCATCCCGACACTGCCCCTCGGTAAACCCCGCCTTGACGCCCTCCTCACCATAGATCGCACGCATCACCCGTGCCTGCGCCGCGTCGTCCGGCACCAGCAACGACAGGCCGACGCGTTCGGCCGCCGCGTGATAGACACCACTTTGCAGCGTGCCCGAGGTCGCCAGCAGCCCCACCCGCACCTCGCGACCATAGCGGTGCAGAATGAAATCGATGGTCTCGCTCAGCATGTTGACGATCGGCACCGCCAGATGCTCCTGGATCCGCCCGACATAGGCATGCGCGGTATTGCAGGGAATCGCGATGGCATCGGCGCCCTCCTCTTCCAGGCGGCGGCAGGTCGAGTACATCGCCACGGTCGGGTCGGCCTCCTGGCGCAGCAGGTTGGCGGTGCGATCGGGAATCTGCGGGTTCTGCTCGACCACCATCCTGATATGGTCCTGGTCACGCCCGGCCGGGGTGTTCTTCACCACCTTGCCCATGAAGTCCACGGTCGCCGCCGGCCCCACGCCACCGACGATCCCCAGCTTGAACGGCGCACGGCTCGGCACCGAGTCGGTGGCGCTGGCGAAGTCGGCATACACCTGGTTGGCATCGACGCAGTGAATGCCACGGCGCATCAGCTCCGGCGCCAGCAACGACAGCTCGGTCATGCCCGGCAGCAACAGCGTCGCGCCCTGGCCTTCGAGTTCCAGGCAAACCTGATGCAACAACTCCAGCGCCACCCCATCCAGATGTCCGGCCTTGATGCCTGCAGGCCCGTATACCGCCTCCATCAACGCCGCCTGCTGCACCGGCGAGGGATGGATCAGCTCGTAGTCGTCGGCAAAGTGCCGCTCGAACAACCTCGAAGCGCGCACATAGTCCGAGGCCAGCACGCCCAGGCGCGCACCCGGCGGGGCGATCTGCGCCACATGGGCCTTGAGCGCTGCCATCAGGTCGACGATGGCGATCTGCAGCTCGGCGCGCAGTTCGTCGATGAAAGTATGGCTGGCGAAGCACGGCACCAGCACGGCGTCGGCACCGCTGTCGGCATAGCCCTGGCAGACCTGGAACACATAGAGCTTGCGCGAGGTCATGCTCGCGCCCGCACTGAGCGGCAGCGCCAGGTCCTTGAACGGGTGCTGCTCGAACAGCAGGTGGTAGCGCCCCTGCTCGGCCAGCAGGGGCTGGCTCTTGAGCAGCTTCAGGAACAGGTCGCCACCGGCCAGCGAGCCGAGGCCGCCGATGATGCCGAGGGTACGCGCGTTGGCGGTCTTGCGTGGGCTTTTCATGGGACGGTCCGGATCAGGCGTGGGTGGCAGGTTTCAGCGCAGGTTCAACGGGCGCCGGGGCCTCGTCATGACGCCGCTCGAGGTCGGCGATCACCGCCGTGGCGATGCTGTTGCCCACCACGTTGGTGGCGGTACGGCCCATGTCGAGGAACTGGTCGATCGCCAGGATCAGCAACAGCCCGGCCTCGGGCAGGTGGAACATCGGCAGCGTGGCCGCGACCACCACCACCGAGGCCCGCGCCACGCCGGCCATGCCCTTGCTGGTGACCATCAGGGTCAACAGGATCAGCACTTGCTGGGTGAAGCTCAGCTCGATGTTGTAGGCCTGGGCGATGAACATGATCGCGAAGGCCTGGTACATCATCGAGCCGTCGAGGTTGAACGAGTAGCCCAGCGGCAGGACGAAGCTCGACACGCGCTTGGGTGCACCGAATTTCTCCAGCGCATCGATGGTCTTGGGGTAGGCCGATTCGCTGCTCGCGGTGGAGAACGCCAGCAGCACCGGCTCGCGGATCAGCTTGCCCAGGGTGAACACCGGGCGCCCGAGGAAGCCGTAGCCCACCGCGAACAGCACCAGCCACAGCAGCAGGATGCCCAGGTAGAACTGGCCGATCAGCTTGCCGTAGTCGAACAGCAGGCCAATGCCCTGGGTGGTGACGGCGGCGGCCAGCGCGGCGAAGACACCGACCGGGGCGAACATCATCACGTAGTCGGTGATGCGGAACATCACCTTGGCAAGCTCGTCCACCAGCTCGCCGATGCGGGTGTTGCCGCGTTGCTTGACGAACGCCAGCGCCAGCCCGAAGAACAGCGAGAACACCACGATCTGCAGGATCTCGTTGTTGGCCATGGCTTCGGCGATGCTGCGCGGAAACACATGGCTGATGAAGGTCTTGAGGCTGAAGTCCCCGGCGTTGACCGCCACCGCGCTTGCCGCCTGGCCTGATTCCACGCTCAGGTTCAGGTGGGCGCCAGGCTGGAACAGATTCACCAGCAGCATGCCCAGGGCCAGGGAGAACACCGAGGCACTGACGAACCAGATCATCGAGCGCAGGCCGATGCGCCCCACCGAACCGGAATTGCCCAGGCTGCTGATCCCTGCGACCAGGGTGGCGAACACCAGCGGGGCGATGATCATCTTGATCATGCGCAGAAAGATATCGGTGACCAGGCTGAAGTAACCTGCAATCTGCTTGGCGGCGTCCGCGGAGCCTGCGTAGGTGTTGCACAGCCAGCCGACGACGATGCCGAGCAGGATCGCCACGGCGATGTAACGGGGTAGTTTCTTGTTATTCATCTCGACCTCTGTCTGTCGAATGCGGGAGGGACAGCAACAGGCTACGACGCACTGCCGGGGCAGTTGATGAGGATGCGCGATGGGTTCATGCGTAATTCGCATAGTTGTCGAATGGCGGTGAAATCCAGGGAAACTGGGGATAAGCTGCGGTGTCTGTGGGAGCGGGCTTGCCCGCGAAAAAGACACCGCGCAGCCTGGCACGGGCTACGCCCGTGTTCGCGGGCAAGCCCGCTCCCACAGGGAGATTGGGCTGGCGTTTAGATTTTGAACAAGACAGTTGCTCCTGCAGGGATCAGGTCGAGGCCCACCACCATGCAAACCAAATGGATCGATGACCTGCTGGCCATCGCCGAAACCAAGAGCTTCTCCCGCGCGGCCGAGATCCGCTGCATCACTCAGTCCGCGCTGTCGCGACGCATCCGCTCGCTGGAGGAATGGGTCGGCGTCGAGTTGGTCGACCGCAGCACCTATCCCGTGCAACTGACCGCCGCCGGCAAGACCTTCTGCGACGAAGGCCGTGACGCGCTGTCGATCTTCCATGACCTGCGCTCGGCGCTGCGCCGCGGCGAGCGCATGCCCGGTCGCTCGATTCAGGTGGTGGCCGGGCACACCCTGTCGATGACCTTCCTGCCCACCTGGTTCGCCGGTTTCCAGCGCCGCTACGGCTACTTCAATGCGCGAGTGCTGGCCGCCAACGTGCAGGAGGCGGTCATCGCCCTGGCCGAAGGCAGCTGCGACCTGATGATCGGCTACAGCCACCCGCGTGCACCGATCATCCTCGACCCTGACAAGTTCGTCGGCCTGCGCCTGGGCAGCGATGCCTTCTTTCCGGTGTCGGCGCCCGACGCCGAAGGCCGCCCGCTGTTCGCCCTGCCGGGGGCGGCGGGCAAACCCACCCCCTACCTCGCCTACACCACCACCTCGTTTCTCGGGCGGGTGGTGGATGTGTTGCTGCAGGGCAACGCGCAGCCTCACCTCAAGCGCTTCTACGAAGCCGACATGGCCATGCACCTGATGCGCATGGCCCGCGAAGGTTATGGCATCGCCTGGCTGCCGGAGTCGGCGGTCGAGGAGGAACTGGCCAGCGGTCGGCTGGTGCGCGCAGGCGGGGATGAGTTGAGCGCGGAACTGGAAATCTGGTCGTTCCGCTCGATCGGCAACAGCAACCCGACCATGCTCGAGCTGTGGAAGTCGCTGGAACGCGACCTGCGCTGAAACGCCGCCGGGGCCCTTGCGGCCCCGGCTTCAGGTGGATTGACGGTCGATCAGAACTTGAACTGCCACTGCCCCATCACGGCATGGTTGCGTGCATTGCTGCCCAGCTCGCCGTTGTAGCCCAGGCCCACACTCTGCCGCGCACTGAGCCCCAGCTCCAGCCCGGCCTCGACCACCAGACTGTCACGGTCCAGCGCGCTGCCCTGGACGCTGAACGCATCGCCGCCGGCCAGGAAGGCCTGGCGCGTGCGAGTGTCGAGATTGCCGTAGGTGTGGCGCCAGCCCAGGCTGGCGCGGGGCGTCAGGCTCATGCCGTTGTCCAGTTGCCCCAGGTGCGCGATGCGCACGCCGAAGGTGCTGGTGACGTTGTCCTGCGTGTCGGCATCCACCGCCAAGGCAGCATCGCCGCCCTTCTCGCGGTAGCTGTCGCGGTGGTAGCGCTGGTAGCCCAGGTTGGCGAAGGGCTCGGCACTCAGGCGCCCGCTGCCCAGGGCATAGCCCAGCTCGGCGAAGGCTTGCTGGCTGTCGGCATCGTAGTTGCCCTTCAGGCGCTCATCGAAGCCATCGAAGGCCACGCTGCGCTTGCTGTCGCCGTCGTGGCTGCTGTACGCCGCGCCCAGACGCAGGGCCAGCGGGCCCCTCTGGCGTTGGGCGTAGAGGCCGGCATGCCAACTGCGCACCTTGCCGTCCAGGCCGCTGGCGTCCAGGCGGGTGCGCGAGTATCCGCCCAGCACGCCCAGGCGCCAGTCGCTGCCCACCGCCCAGTCCAGGCCCATCACCGCGCCTCCCGTGCGCTGCTCCAGGCTGCTGGCGCCGTGGCTGCCATCGACCTTGCCATAGCTGCCCAGCGCCTGGCCCCACACACGCCCCTGGGCGTTCGGGTCGTTGAGGTTGCGCACGCCCTGGGGCAGGCCGGTGGCGGCGAGCACCGGGGTGTCCTGCTGATCCAGGCCCACCAGCAGCCCGGCATTGCTGCCCATCGACTGCAAGGCACCCAGCATGGTGCTGCCCACCTGGGCGCTGCCGGCCAGGGTAGCCGCGGCGAGGTTGGCGGTGTTGCTGCCCGACAGCTGCTCGATGGCATTGCCGGCGCTGGCGTTCGAAGTATTGAGCAACGCACTGTACAGTGCGCTGCCGCTGCCCAGGCTGGCCAGGCTGCGCGCCGCCGCACCACCGTTGGCGCTGCGGGCGAACTGGTCGAAGGCGACATCGTTGCGGCTGTAGGTCAGGCCCACCGACTGGCTGGTATAGCTCAGTTTCGGGGTGAGGAAGGCGTAGTCGCTGGTGACCTGGCCAAAGGTGCCGTTGATCGCACCGGCGTTGAGCACGGTGTACTGGCTCTGCCAGGGGTACTGGCCCGGGGTCGGCTGGATGCGCAGGGTGGCACCGCCCAGATTGGCGGTACCGGTGACGTTGATCGGCGCGCTGCTGCCGTCGGCGTTGACGCCATAGACCAGGCTGGCGCCCGAATCGAACTTCAGGTCGCCCTTGACCGTGGCCACCCCCAACCCGGTGTTGGTCAGCATCGTGCCCCTGACGTCGAGGCCACCGACCACACCGCCGCCCGCGTAGGTCGCACCCTGGTCCACCCGCAAGCTGCCGAGCACGCTGCCCTGGTTGATCAGCGCCGCGCCCTGGGTGATCTCGCCACCCTGGCTGAAATCGTTGACGCTGCTCAGCGTCCAGGTGCCACCAGAGACCAGCAGCTTCTCGAAGTTGGCGCTGTTGCCAAACTGGCCGCTGCCCTCGAGCTGCAGCGTATCGACGCCATCGCCCGCATCCACCAGACCATTGAACACCCCACCAGTGCGCACGATCAGCCGATCGTCGCCGCCGCCCATGCTCAATGCCAGGCCGTTGCCACCGCTGATGGTGCCGCTGTTGATCACGGTGTCATCGAAGTTGCCGACCAGCTTGATACCGAAACCGCGCTCACCACGAATGGTGCCGGCGTTGTCGATGGTAGTCGCGCCGACACCCGAACCTTCGGCACCATCGTCCACCAGGATGCCGTTGTCGACGCTGCGGATCAGGCCGGTGCTGGTGTTGGTGACCGTACCGCCGCCCATGGCGATGCCTTCGCTGCCATTGGGCCGCCCGCCGCTGTCCACGCCCTTGGCGCCCAGGCCCTGGATGGTGCCGGCGTTGTAGACGTGGCCGATGAAGTCGATATCGACGCCATCACCGTCGCCATTGATCTTGCCGTCGGCGATGGCACCGGTGATGGTGCCCCAGTTGTACACGCTGCCGGTGCCGTCGGAGCCGAAGCCCGAGCCGTTGCGCCCGGTAACGCTGGCACCGGCATAGTTGTAGAGGGTGGCGTCGGTCTTGAGGTCCACGCCGTGACGGTCGGCACTGATGCTGCCGTAGTTGTACACGGTGACACCGGTCGAAGTACCGATCTTGATGCCGTCGTATTTCTGGTCGAGGCCGTTGGCATCCTGCGGTGCGGTGTCGGTGTAGATACGCCCGTAGTTGGTGATGGTGGCGTTGGAGCCGGTCTTGATCGCGTCGTTGCCCACGGCGTGGATCACTCCGCCCACCTCGTTCACCAGGGTGGTTCTGAAGCTTGGGTTGTTGAGGGCCTCCAGATCGATGGCCTGGCCATCGGTAATGGATTCGATGGTCCCGGCGTTGCTGATCTTGAGGCTGCCACCCGCGGTGGGGTTGGTCTGGAAACGGATACCGTCGTTGGTCCCCTGGATCAGCGCCCCGGCGCGGTTGGTGATGACGAAGAAGCTCTGGTCGGTGCCGCCATCCTTGGTGTCGATACCGCGGGCCACGGTGGAGCGAATGATACCGGCGTTATCGACGCTGACCGTGGTGCCGCTGGTCTGCTTGGGCAGGATCACCCCGTCGTCGGCACCCGAGACGATGCTGCCGGTCGGCGTCACCTTGAGCGTGTCGCCCTTCTTGAGTTCCAGCGTGCTGGTACTGGCATTGCCAACCTGGTAATCGGTGGCGTTGGCGGCCAGGCCAGCACTGGCCAGGGCGACACACAGGGCCAGACGGTGCGGCGTGAAATGCATGTTGGGGCGACCATTGTGATTGTTGATGGCCGGCCAATATGGCTATCAGATATTACCGTTTGATTGACAACCCGCGCCGACCGCCTTCAACCAGCGCCCCACCTCGGCGTAGATTCCCTCCACGGCCTCGACCATCCCCTGCATCCGCAGAAAATCGTGGGTCAACCCCTGCTCCACCCGCCACTGCAGCGGCACGCCGGCCTTTTCCAGGGCATGTGCCCAGGCCACGCCTTCATCCAGCAGCGGGTCATGCCCGGCCAGCGCCATCCAAGTAGGCGCCAGGCCCTCGAGCGAGGTCAGGTGCAACGGCGACACCCGCCAATCGAGGCGCTGCGATGGGTCACGCACGTAATGCCGGTAGAACCACTCCAGGGTTTCGCTTTCGAGCAGGTAACCCTCGGCATATTGCACATGGGACGGCCGCTGGCGGCTGATATCGGTGACCGGGTAGAACAGCAACTGCGCCAGCGGGCGCAACACCGCCCCCTCCTGCTGCTGCGCGGCCGTGGCGGCGACGACGATGGCCAGGCTGGCTCCCGCGCTGTCGCCACTGACCACCACCCGGCGGGCATCCAGGCGCTGCGCCTCGCCGTGTTCCACCAGCCAGCGGGCACTGGCCAGGGCATCGTCCGCAGCCGCCGGGAAGGGTGCTTCCGGTGCCAGACGGTAGGCTGGCGCCAGTACCGCAAAGTCGCTGCACATGGCCAGGCGCCGACACACCGCATCGTGGGAGTCCAGGCTGCCGACCACATAGCCGCCACCGTGAAAATACAACAGCACCGGCTGCAGGCCGTCCACCGGCGACTGCCGGCGATACAAGCGTGCCGACAGCGGTTGGCCCTCGCCATCCACCATCTGCAGTTGCTCGACCTGCAGGTCGTCAGGCGGGCTTGGGTCGAGCACCTGGGAGCTGCGTTCGAATTCGGCGCGGGCCTGCTCGACGCTCATCTGGTGCATGGGTTGGCTGCTGCCGGTCAGTCGGCCCAGCTCGACCAGTTCGAGAAAACCGGCCAGGTCAGGATGCAAAGACATTGGGAAATTCCTCGGAAGACGCGATACGGGCGCCCCCTGTGCGGCGAGCGCCCGAGGTTTCAATGGCTGAACGTCGGTGCCAGGCTGTCGCGGATATCCGCCAGTACGCTGGGGTGCTGCAGCAATTCGAAGTGCCCTGCCGCCAACACCGCACTGGCCTGGCACTGCCCCAGCGCCGCCTCGAAACTGGCGCGCTCGCGGCTGCCGACGCCTTCGCCCCACCAGCAGCGCGCCTCGGCCGCCACGGCAGGCAGGCTGTGCAAGGCCTCGCCCAAGGCTTTCAGGCGCATGGCCACGACGAAGGTGTGCGCCAGGTCCTGCGCCTCGATCCGGGCGTAGACGTCCGAGGTGCTGCCCTGTTGGCGCAGTTGCCCGATCTGCACCGCCAGGGCATCGGCGTCCAGTTGCGTCAGCGTTGCAGGGTCGAGCGCCGCTGCGGGCGCATCGCCCAGGGTGACCGCCACGAAACCGTGGAAGTCGTCACGCCAGTCGCCGCCCGGTGCAGCCAGCCCCGGCAGGTAACTGTCCACCAACCCCAGCAGGCTGACCTCGCGGCCGAGGCGGATCAGCTCGGCGGCCACCAGCACCGCCAGCGGCCCACCCAGCGACCAGCCCAGCAGCCGCAGCGGCCCTTCAGGCTGCCTGCGCAGCACGACCTGGGCATAGTCGCCGGCCATTGCCGCCAGCGAGCTGTCCTGCCACTCGCGGTCCAGCAGCATGCGGCATTGCAGGCCGTAGACCGTGCACTGCCCGTCCAGGTGGCGGGCCAGCGGCTCGTAGTCGAACACCGTGCCGAAGCCGGCATGCAGGCAGAACAGCGGCGAGGTGCCGTCGACGATACGGTTGAGCGCCAACAACGGATCCGGCGCCTGCGGCTTGCGTTCGCTGCCGCACAGTTGGGCGATGGTCGGTTTGCTCATGATGTCGCGCAGCTTCAGGCTCAGGCCCAGCTCAGGTGCCGCGCGGACCTTGCCCAGCACCTTGAGTACGCGCAGCGAGTCGCCGCCCAACTCGAAGAAGTTGTCGGTGATCCCGACCTGGTCGAGCTCCAGCACCTCCTGCCAGATACGCACCAGCGCCAGTTCCTGCGGGGTACTGGCCGGCACGTGCTCGCGCGCCTTGAACTGCGGATCAGGCAGGGCCTTGCGGTCGAGCTTGCCATTGGCGCTCAGCGGCAGCGCCGCCAGCAGGATGATCTGCGCCGGGACCATGTAGTCCGGCAGCTCATCGGCCAGGTGCGCACGCAGGCGTTCGGCCAGATTGGCATCCGCCTCGGCCACCACATAGGCGACCAACTGCTTGCTGCCATTGACCTCCCGTGCGACCACCACGGCATCGCGCACCTCGGCGCGGCCACGCAGGCGCGCCTCGATCTCGCCCAGCTCGATACGGAAACCACGCACCTTGACCTGATTGTCGAGCCGACCGAGGTAGTCGAACACGCCATCGGGGCGACGGCGCACCAGGTCGCCAGTGCGGTACAGACGCCCGCCCGCCTGCGCGAACGGGTCACAGACGAAACGCTCGGCCGTCACGTCCGGACGTTGATGGTAACCCCGCGCCAGGCCCTCACCGCCGATGTAGAGTTCACCGGCAACCCCGTCCGGTACGGGATTGAGTGCAGCGTCCAGCACATACAGGGTGCGCTCGCCGACCCGAGTGCCAATCGGTGCATACACCGCCTCGCACGGCTGGCTGGCCGCGACGCGCCAGAGCAACGGCGTGACCACGGTTTCGGTCGGGCCGTAGCCATTGGTCAGCGCCTGCGGGCGCAGGTTGCGGCGCACCAGGTCGTAGTTGGCCTGGGCCACCGCATCGCCACCGAAGCAGTAGATGCGCACCGCCGGCGGCTCGCGGCCTTCGGCGTATTCAGCCAGCTGCTGCAGGTAGGCCGGGGGGAAGCAGGCGATGTCGATGCGCTCGGCATGCAGCGCTTGCCAGGTCTGCTCGGGCGTCCACAGTTCGCCTGGGCGGATCACCAGGCAGCCGCCATTGCTCAGGGTGGACAGCCAGCGCTCCTGGGCGCCGTCGAAGGCGAACGACATGAACAGCAGCTCGCGGGTGCGCACGTCCATCTCGTAGCGCTCGGCGATCGCCGCGCAGTGCATGGCCAGCGGGCCGTGGGTCACCGCCACGCCCTTGGGCTTGCCGGTCGAACCCGAGGTGTAGATCAGGTAGGCCAGGTTGTCGGGCGACACTGCCGCGGCGCCACGGATAAGGCCCGGCGCGTCGAGGTCAAGGCTGTCGAGAGGCAGCCAGTTCACCCCGTCGCGCTGCGGCAGGCGCGCCTGCACGCTGTGCTCGGTGAGGATCAACGAGGCGTTGCTGTCTTGCAGGATCCAGTCCAGGCGCTCGCGGGGGTAGTCGATGTCCAGCGGCACATAGGCGCCACCGGCCTTCATCACGGCGTAGAACGCTACCACCATGTCCACCGAGCGCTGCAGGGCCACGCCCACCCGCACTTCCGGGCCGACACCCTGCGCCACCAGCAGCTCGGCCAGGCGGCTGGCCCGCTGTTCGAGTTGAGCGTAGGTCAACTGGCGACCGGCACACACCAGCGCAACCTGGGTCGGGCGCTCGCGGCTGTGGCGGGCGATCTGCTCGCCCAGCAGCGCCGTCGGCGCCTGCCCGCCCAGACGGTTGGCCTCGAGCAACTGGCGCTGCCCGGCCTGATCGAGCAGGCCGAGGTTGCCAAGCCGAGCCTGCGGCTGGTCGAGCATCCCCTGCAGCAAGGTCTCGAAGCTGGCGAGGATCTGCGCAACGCTGGCCGGCGTGAAACGCCCGACCAGATAGAGGAACTCGATCTTCAGGGTCGTGCCCAGGTGCACCGCCAGGTCCATGGCGTAGTTGGTCACGTCACGGGTGCTCACCTGGCCGAACTGCAACTGCTGGTCCTGGGCCTGGGCCAGACGCTCGTCCACCGGGTAGTTCTCGAACACGATGATGCTGTCGAACAGGCCACCGGCGCCCTGCCCGGCCCAGCGCTGGATATCGGCCAGCGCCGTGTGCTCATGGTCGCGCACCTCCAGGTTCCAGGCCTGCAGGGCCTGCAGCCATTCGTCCAGCGGCTGCTGATCGGACAGGGTCTGGATGATCGGCAAGGTGTTGATGAACAGGCCGAGCATCTCGCCCGAACCCGCCAACTCCGCCGGGCGCCCGGCCACGGTGGCGCCGAAGCACACGGTCTGCTGCCCGGTATGGCGCTGCAACAGCAGCAGCCAGGCCGCCTGCACCAGCGTGTTGGGGGTCACCCGCAATTGCTGGGCGACCTCACGCAGGCGTTGGGTGCGTGCGCCATCCCAGTCCAGGTACAGCGCCGCATGGCCTTCAGCCTGTGCATCGGCCGGCAACGGCAGGCTGGCGCTGAGGCTGGTCGGCCCCTCCAGCCCCGCCAGGCGCTCGCGCCAGAAGGCTTCCTGGCGCGCCGCCGGCTGCTCGCGCAACCAACCGATATAGTCGCGGAAATGCCCGCGTTTGGTGGGCAGCGGATGCCCGGCATAGCACTCGAAGACCTCGCCCATCAGGCGCGAATTGGACCAGCCGTCCATGAGGATATGGTGGCTGGTCCAGATCAGTTGGGTGGTGTCGTCATCCAGGCGCACCACGCTCAGGCGTGCCAGCGGCGCCTCGAGCAGCTCGAAGCCGCGCGCACAATCTTCATCGGCCAGCGCCTGCAGGGCGCCAGGTTCGACGGTGCGCTCGCGCCAGTCCAGGCAGCGCGCCGGCAGGCTGCCCTGGCGGTAGACCACCTGCAGCGGCTCGGCCAGGTGGCTGGCGGTCCAGAAACCGGTGCGCAGGATCTCGTGGCGCGCCACCACCTGCGCCCAGGCGGCTATGAACGCCTCGGCGTCCAGGCCCTTGACCTCAATGCTAGTCTGGTTGATGTACAGGTTGGCTGCCGATTCCTGGGTGTGGAACAGCATGCCCAGCTGGGTCGGTGACAGCGGGTAGATGTCCTCGACCTGCTCCAGCAGGCCGGGGAAGCGGTCAAGCTGGGCCTGGTCGAGCCCGCACAGCGGGAAGTCCGAAGGCGTCGCGCCGCGCACCGGCAGTTCCACGCAGTGGCACACCAGCGCGCCGAGCTGCTCGATGTAGCGCTCGGCCAGGGCCTGAATCTCGTCGGGGGCGAACTGCGCACGGCTGAAGATCCAGTTCAGGCTCAGCTCGCCGCCATACAGCTGGCCATTGACCGTCAGCCAGTTGCCCAGCGGTGCATCCTCGCCCTGTTCCGCACCCGCAGACTCGTTGGCCGGGGTGAACAGCGCACCATCGTCCACGGCGAAACTGCCGTCGAACTGGCCCAGGTAGTTGAAGGTCACCCGCGGCTGCGGCAACGCCGCGAGCAGCGCTCGCACCTGCGGCTCGCCGTAGTAACGCAGGGCACCGAAGCCGACGCCGCGATGCGGAATGGCGCGCAGTTGCTCCTTGACCTGCTTGATCGAAGCCCCCAGCTCGGCAGCCGGCGTCAGGCACACGCTGAACATCGAACTGAACCAGCCGACGGTACGGGTCAGGTCGATGTCGTCGAACAGGGCTTCGCGTCCGTGCCCTTCCAGTTGCACCAGGGCGTGCTCGTCACCGGTCCAGGCCACCAGGGTGCGCGCCAGGGCCGTCATCAACAGGTCGTTGATCTGGGTGCGATAGGCCGCCGGGGCCTGCTGCAGCAATTGCCGGGTCAGGGCCGCATCCAGGCGCACCTGCACCGTGGCGGCGTCGCGATTGAGCAGAGGTTGCGTCGGCGCGGCTACAGGCCAGTGCACCTGCACCTCGCGCAGACGCTCCCAGTACGCAAGCTCCGCCTGGCCCTGCTCGCTGTGCGCATAGCTTTCCAGGCGCTCGGCCCAGGCCTTGACCGAGCTGGTGCGTGGCCCGAGGTGTGGAGCCTGGCCAGCAAGGCTTTGCTGATAGGCGCTCTGCAGGTCGTCGAACAACACCCGCCACGACACGCCATCGACCACCAGGTGGTGAATCACCAGCAACAGGCGCTGGCTGTCGTCGGCAAGAGTGACCAGCACGGCGCGGACCAGCGGGCCATCGACCAGGTCGAGGCTTCGCTGCACCCGTTCACCCAGGGCTTGCAGGGCGTCGGGCTGCCCCCCCTCGACCCGTTCCAGCAACGTACCGATCGTGCTCACCTCACGGAACTGTGCCTGCCACTGCCCGTCCACCTGGGTGAAACCCAGGCGCAGCGCATCATGCTGCACCAGCAGCGCCTGCAAGGCGCGCTCCAGGGCATCGGCGTCCAGCGCCCGGGTCGGTTGCAGCAACACCGATTGGTTCCAGTGCGCGCGCTGCGCCAGCGGCAGCTCGAAGAACGCCTGCTGGATCGGCAGCAGTCCCGCCCTGCCCGTCACCGGCCCCTGCTCGGCCTCCTGACCTGCGGCCTCGATGCGCACCGCACCGGCCAGGCCCTGGATGGTCTGGTGGCGGAACAGGTCCTTGGGCGTGAAGCGGATACCGGCCTGCCGCGCGCGGCTGACCACCTGGATGGAGATGATCGAGTCGCCACCCAGTTCGAAGAAGTTGTCGTTGACCCCGACCTGCTCCAGCTTGAGCACGTCCTGCCAGATTCCGGCGAGGGTCTTTTCCACGGCGCTCTGCGCCGCGACATAGGCCTGTTTCGACTGGCCGACCGCAGGGTGCGGCAGCGCACGACGTTCCAGCTTGCCGTTGGGGCTCAGTGGCAACTGCTCGAGCAGCAGCAGGTGCACCGGCACCATGTAGTCCGGCAGCACCGCACCCAGGCGCTCGCGCAGGGTAGCGCGCAAGGCCTCGGCTGCCGCGTCGTCCGCCACTGGCGTGCTTGGCACCAGATAACCCGCCAGTTGCAGGCCGCCGGCACCCGGCACCGCCAGCACCACGGCCTCGCGCACTTCGTCCTGCTCCATCAGCCGTGCTTCGATCTCGCCCAGCTCGATGCGCAGGCCGCGAATCTTCACCTGATGGTCGATACGCCCCATGTACTCGATCACGCCGTCGGCGCGGTAGCGCGCCAGGTCACCAGTGCGGTACAGCCGCTCGCCGTCACCGAAGGGGCTGGCGACGAAGCGTTCGGCGGTCAGCCCAGGTCGGCGGTGATAACCGCGCGCCAGGCCGGTGCCGCCCAGGTACAGCTCGCCCACCACACCCACCGCCACCGGGCCGAGGCCGGCGTCCAGCACGTAGGTCTGCAGGTTGGCGATCGGCTCGCCGATCGGCACGCTGTCGCGGCCTTCTTCGCGGCAGGTCCAGTGGGTCACGTCGATGGCCGCTTCGGTCGGGCCATACAGGTTGTACAGCCCGGCATTCGGCAATTTGTCGAACACCTGGCGCTGGGCATCCACCGGCAGCGCCTCGCCGCTGCAGACGATACGGGTCAGGCTGTCGCAGCCCGCCACCGCAGGATCAGCCACGAAGGCCTGCAGCATCGACGGCACGAAGTGCAGCGTCGTAATGCGCTCGCGGCGAATCAGCTCGATCAGTTGCGCCGGGTCGCGGTGCAGCCCTGGCGCAGCAACTACCAGGCAAGCACCGGTCATCAGCGGCCAGAAGAACTCCCACACCGACACGTCGAAGCTGAACGGGGTCTTCTGCAGCACCCGGTCCCCGGCAGTCAGGCCATAGGCCTGCTGCATCCAGCACAAGCGGTTGGTCAGCGCCCGGTGGCGGTTGCCCGCGCCCTTGGGCTTGCCGGTGGAGCCGGAGGTGTAGATCACGTAGGCCAGGTTCTCGCCAGTGATCTCGATCTCCGGCGCCTGCTCGGCATGGCCGCTCAGTGGCTGGTCGAGCAGCAGGCACTCCAGGCCCTGCGGCAACGGCAACTGCTCGCGCAGGTGCGACTGGGTCAGCAGCAGTTCGATGCCGCTGTCCTCGATCATGTAGGCCAGGCGCTCGCGCGGGTATTCCGGGTCCAGCGGCACATAGGCGCCACCGGCCTTGATCACCGCCAGCAGCGCCACGACCATTTCCACGCTGCGCTCGGCCGCCACCCCCACCAGCACATCCGGGCCCACCCCCGCCGCCTGCAGGCGGTGCGCCCACTGGTTGGCCAGGGCATCGAGGTGACGGTAGCTGAGCTGACGCTCGCCAAACACCAGCGCCGTAGCGTCCGGCGTGGCCTCGACCTGACGCTGGATCAGCGCCTGGACGCTGTGCTCCAGCGGGTACTCGACCGCCGTGGCGTTCCAGCGCACCAGGGTGTCGCGCACTTCGTCGGCAGCGATCAACGGCAGGTCGTCCAGCGTGCAGTCGAGGTTGGCGACCATCGCCTGCAACAGGTTCTGCCAGTGCCGAGCCAGGCGCTGCGCGGTCGCCGGCTCGAACAGGTCCAGGGCGTAGGTGAACTGCGCATCCAACGCATCGCCCTGCTCCAGAATGTTCAGGGTCAGGTCGAACTGGGCGGTATGGCCCTCGCTCTTGAGGTTTTCGATGCGCAGGCCAGACGCCTGGGCGCCGTCACCGCCAGCGCCCAGCGCCGCGCCACCCTGGTGATTGAACATCACCTGGAACAGCGGGCTGTGGCTGAGGGTGCGTTGCGGGCGCAGCGCTTCGACCAACTGTTCAAACGGCAAGTCCTGGTGCGCCTGCGCGCCCAGGGCATCGGCCTTGACCTGCTGGAGAAACGCCCGCACGGTCGTCTGCCCCGAGATCTCGACGCGCTGCACCAAGGTGTTGACGAAGAAACCGACCAGCCGCTCGGTCTCCATGCGGTTGCGGTTGGCCACCGGCACGCCGATGCGCAGGTCACGCTGGCCACTGTAGCGGTACAGCAAGACCTGGTACGACGCCAGCAACAGCATGAACAAGGTGACGCCCTGCGCCTGCGCCACACTGCGCAGGTCGCGGCACAACTGCGCCTCGAGCTTCACCTCCAGGCTGGCACCGCGCAGGCTCTGCTCCGCCGGGCGCGGATGGTCGAACGGCAGCTCGAGCACCGGATGCTCGCTGCCCAGCCGTTCGGTCCAGTAGGCCAGTTGACGCTCCTGCTCACCGGCCTCCATCCACTGGCGCTGCCACAAGGCGTAATCGGCGTACTGCACCGGCAGCGCCGGCAGTTGCACGGTCCGCCCTTCGCACGCGGCGGCGTACAGCTGGACCAGCTCGTCGATCATCACCTGCATCGACCAGCCATCGGTCACGATGTGATGCTGGGTGAGCACCAGCACATGCTCCTGCTCGCCGAGCCGCAGCAGCTTGACCCGCAACAGCGGGCCGGCCTGCAGGTCGAAACGGCGCTGGATCTCCTCCTCGACACACGCCTGCAACTGCGCCTGGCGTCGTTGCGGCGCATCGTCGAGGGCCAAGGTCTGCTGCTCGATCCCGGCCCAGTTCGGCGCATCGATCACCTGCAGCACCTGCTCGCCATCCTCGACGAAGCGGGTGCGCAAGGTTTCGTGGCGGGCCACCAGCGCGGCAAAGCTGGCATCGAGCGCCGCGATATCCAGGGCGCCCTGCAACTTCAGGGCGGCACTGATGTGATAGGCACTGCTCTCGGGGCTCATCTGCCAGAGGAACCACTGCCGCTCCTGGGCATAGGACAGCAGTTGCAGTTCCTCGGGCTGACGCTTGAACACCGGCGCGACGCTGAACAGATTGATGTTCTTGTGCTTGAGCATCACCGCCAAGGCCTTGCGTTCCTTCGGCGACAGCTCGCCCACCCTTTCAATCAACGCTTTCACACCGGTTCCCCTTCACTCAGAAATTAGCTTCTCAAGCTCATCTCCTGTTAAACGTTCCAGGGCCTCCAAGGATTTAGCCAGTTCATCCATCAAAGGATCGTTGCTCGCATCCAGCGCCTCCACCGACGCGCTGAACTCGCCCAGGTGCCGCGCGTTGAAGAGAGTCTTGAGCGGGACCTCGATGCCCACGTGCTCGCGAATCCGCACGATCACCTGGGTCGCCAGCAGCGAATGTCCGCCCAGGGCGAAGAAGTCATCCTCCAGGCCCACCTGCGGCACCTGCAGCACGTCCTTCCAGATCTGCGCCAGTTGCTGCTCCCGCTCGCTGCGCGGTGCCACGTAGCGGGCCTGGGCCAGCTCCGGAGACGGCAGCGCACGTCGTTCGAGCTTGCCGTTGGGGCTCAGAGGCAACTGCTCGAGCAGCAGCAGGTGCACCGGCACCATGTAGTCCGGCAGCACCGCACCCAGGCGCTCGCGCAAGGTAACGCGCAAGGCCTCGGCCGCTGCGTCGTCCGCCACTGGCGTGCTTGGCACCAGGTAGCCCGCCAGTTGCAGGCCGCCAGCACCCGGCACCGCCAGCACCACGGCCTCGCGCACTTCGTCCTGCTCCATCAGCCGTGCTTCGATCTCGCCCAGCTCGATGCGCAGACCACGGATCTTCACCTGATGGTCGATACGCCCCATGTACTCGATCACGCCGTCGGCACGGTAGCGCGCCAGGTCACCAGTGCGGTACAGCCGCTCGCCGTCACCGAAGGGGCTGGCGACGAAGCGTTCGGCGGTCAGCCCAGGACGGCGGTGATAACCGCGCGCCAGGCCGGTGCCGCCCAGGTACAGCTCGCCCACCACGCCCACCGCCACCGGGCCGAGGCCAGCGTCCAGCACGTAGGTCTGCAGGTTGGCGATCGGCTCGCCGATCGGCACGCTGTCGCGGCCTTCTTCGCGGCAGGTCCAGTGGGTCACGTCGATGGCCGCTTCGGTCGGGCCATACAGGTTGTACAGCCCGGCGTTCGGCAGCTTGTCGAACACTTGGCGCTGGGCATCCACCGGCAGCGCCTCGCCGCTGCAGACGATACGGGTCAGGCTGTCGCAGCCCGCCACCGCAGGATCAGCCACGAAGGCCTGCAGCATCGACGGCACGAAGTGCAGCGTGGTGATGCGCTCGCGGCGAATCAGTTCGATCAGTTGCGCCGGGTCGCGGTGCAGCCCCGGTGCAGCAACAACGAGGCAAGCGCCGGTCATCAGCGGCCAGAAGAACTCCCACACCGACACGTCGAAGCTGAACGGGGTCTTCTGCAGCACCCGGTCCCCGGTAGTCAGGCCATAAGCCTGCTGCATCCAGCACAAGCGGTTGGTCAGCGCCCGGTGGCGGTTGCCCGCGCCCTTGGGCTTGCCGGTGGATCCGGAGGTGTAGATCACGTAGGCCAGGTTCTCGCCAGTGACCTCGATGATCGGCGCCTGCTCGGCATAGCCGCTCAGTGGCTGGTCGAGCAGCAGGCACTCCAGGCCCTGCGGCAACGGCAACTGCTCGCGCAGGTGCGACTGGGTCAGCAGCAGTTCGATGCCGCTGTCCTCGATCATGTAGGCCAGGCGCTCGCGCGGGTATTCCGGGTCCAGCGGCACATAGGCGCCACCGGCCTTGATCACCGCCAGCAGCGCCACGACCATTTCCACGCTGCGCTCGGCCGCCACCCCCACCAGCACATCCGGGCCCACCCCCGCCGCCTGCAGGCGGTGCGCCCACTGGTTGGCCAGGGCATCGAGGTGACGGTAGCTGAGCTGACGCTCGCCAAACACCAGCGCCGTAGCGTCCGGCGTGGCCTCGACCTGACGCTGGATCAGCGCCTGGACGCTGTGCTCCAGCGGGTACTCGACCGCCGTGGCGTTCCACACCTCCAACGGCAAGGCACGCTCATGGGCGTCGAGCATCGACACCTCGCCCAAGGCCCGTGTGGCCGACACGGCCAGGCCTTCCAGCAGCAGGCCCAGGTGCGCGGCCAGGCGCTCGATGGTCGCCGCCTCGAAGCTGTCGCCGTCGTAGCTGTAGTGCAGCAGCAGGCTCGTCCCCTGGTTGACCGCCAGGGTCAGCGGGTAGCTGGTCTGCTCGTGGTTGCTCACCGCGTCGAAGCGCAGCGCCTCGGGCGCGGCCTGCTCCAGCACTTCAGAGACCGGGAAATTCTCGAACACCAGCAGCGTGTCGAACAGGGCGCCACCGCCCTGCCCTGCCAGGCGCTGGATCTCGTACAACGGCGCATGCTCGAACTCGCGCAGCGCCAGGTTGCGCGCCTGTACGGTCTGCAGCCAGTCGGCCACGGTCTGTTGCGGGGTCGGCGTGGCGACCACTGGCAAGGTGTTGATGAACAGCCCCATCTGCTGCTCCATGCCCGGCAACTCCGCCGGGCGCCCGGCTACCGTCGCGCCGAAGCACACGCTCGCCTGGCCGGTGTAGCGCTGCAACAGCAACAGCCAGGCCGCCTGTACCAGGGTGTTGAGGGTGACTTTCTGCTCACGGGCAAAGTTCGCCAGGCGCGCAGTGACGGCCTCGTCCACGGCGATGCGGTAGTCGCCATGGGCGGCGCCGCCCGCTCGGGGCTCCTGGCGGATGGCACGGGCCAGGTGGGTCGGCTCGTCGAGCTCCGCCAGTTGCTGGCGCCAGAACGCCTCGCAGGCCTCGGCGTCCTGCACCTGCAGCCAGGCGATGTAGTCGCGGTAGCGTCCGACAGGCGCGGCCACCGTCTCACCGGCGTAGCGCGCCAGGACTTCGCCGAGCAGCTGCGAATGGCTCCAGCCATCCATCAGGATGTGATGGTGGGTCAGCAGCAGGTGATGACGGCCCGGCGCCGTGGCGATCAGTTGTACGCGCAGCAGCGGCGCCTGCTCCAGGTCGAAGCCCTGGGCACGCTCGGCCAATGCCAGTGCGTCCAGTGCGCCAGCCTGGTCGGCGCGGCCCTGCCAGTCGTGCAGCGCGAACGGTACTTCGACCTGGCGTGCCACCACCTGCAGCGGCTGGCTCAGCCCACCTTGCCAGAGGAAACCGGTACGCAGGATGTCATGGTTGAGCAGCGTAGCCTGCCAGGCATCGCGGAAGCGCAGCGGGTCCAGCCCGTCGATGTCCACACGCATCTGGTTGACGTAGTCACCGCTGGCCTGCTCGTAGAGGCTGTGGAACAGCATGCCCTGTTGCATCGGCGACAACGGATAGAGGTCCTGGACACTGGCGGCCGCCAGTGGCAAGGCGTCCAGCTGGGCCTGGGACAAGCGGGCCAGTGGCACGTCCGAAGGGGTCAGACCGCCTGACTGGGGTTGGCAGCAGTGCTCGATCAAGGCCAGCAACGCCTGGGTATAGGCATCGGCCAGGGCCTGGATGGTGTGGCTGTCGAAGCGCGCATCGCTGAAGGTCCAGCCCAGGCTCAATTCGCCATCGAACACCTGGCCGTTGACGCTCAGCGCGTTGGCCAGGGGCGCGTCGGGGTGTTGCTCGGCACCACGGGCCTCGTCACAGGGCAGCCAGAACGCCGCCTCGCCGCTGGCGAAACTGGCATCGAACTGGCCCAGGTAGTTGAAGGTGATCGACGGGGTCGGCAGGCCGGCCAATCGCTCGCGCACCTGCGGCGCGGCGAGCTGCGACAGCACGCCGAAGCCCAGGCCCTTGTCGGGGACCGCGCGCAATTGCTCCTTGATCTGCTTGAGCGAGTCGCCCAGGCCTGCCGCCGGGGTCAGGCGCAGTGGGAACACACTGGTGAACCAGCCGACGCTGCGGGTCAGGTCGAGGTGCTCGAACAGGTCTTCGCGGCCATGGCCTTCCAACTGCACCAGCGCATGGGCCTGGCCGGTCCAGGCGCAGACGACCTGGGCCAGGGCGGTCAGCAGCAGGTCATTGACCTGGGTGCGATAGGCTGCCGGGGCATCCTGCAGCAAGCGGCGGGTCTGCTGCTTGTCCAGTCGCGAATAGAGCGTGCTGCCGTCGCGATTGCGCTGGCCACCTTCGGCTCGGTCCCAGGGCAATTCGGCGCTCAGTTCGCGGCTCTGGGCCTGCCAGTACTCCAGTTGTTCCAGTGCATTCGTGCTGGCGTGCTGGCGCAGTTGCTCGACCCAGTCGCGCTGCGAGCTGGTCTTGCCCGGCAGGGCCAGGGGATTGCCGCCGCTCAGTTGCTCGAAGGCCAGTTGCAGGTCTTCGAACAGGATGCGCCACGATACGCCGTCCACCGCCAAGTGATGGATCACCAGCAACAGGCGCTGGCTGCCATCCGGCAGATCGGCCAGCACGGCGCGCAACAGCGGGCCATCGCCCAGCGACAGGCTGCGCTGGGCCGATTCGGCCAGGGCTTCCAGTTCGTCGGCAGTGTTCAGGGTGCGCTGCCACAGCAGCTCGGTTGGCTGCTCGTCAAGCGGACGGTAATGTGCCTGCCAGCCAGTCTCGCTTTCGGTGAAGCTCAGGCGCAGCGCATCGTGGTGCGCGACCAGCGCCTGCAACGCCTGCTCCAGGTAACCCGCGTGCAGCGGCTGGGCAGGCTTGAGCAGCACCGACTGGTTCCAGTGGTGACGCTCGGGGATGTCGGTGTCGAAGAACGCCTGCTGGATCGGCAGCAGCGGCATCTCGCCACTGAGCGGGCTCTGTTCGATCAGTTGCGCGCCCTCGCCTTCCTGGGCCACGGTCGCCAGCCCTTGAACGGTCTGGTGCTGGAACAGCGCCTTGGGCGTGAAGCGGATGCCCGCTTGGCGCGCACGGCTGACCACCTGGATCGAGATGATCGAATCGCCGCCCAGCTCGAAGAAGTTGTCGGTCACGCCAATTGGCGAAACCTTGAGCACTTCCTCCCAGATCGCCACCAGGCGTTTTTCCAGCACGCTGCGCGGTGCCACCTTGCGCGTCGGGGCAGTTGCCTGCGGCACCGGCAGTGCCTTGCGGTCGAGCTTGCCGTTTGGGGTCAGCGGCAGGCGCTCGAGGAACAGCCAGTGGGTCGGCACCATGTAGTCCGGCAGGGTCTGTTGCAGGTTGGCTTTCAACACACTGCGCAACTCGCTTTCGTCCGCGCCATGGTCCTGGGCCACCACGTAGGCGACCAGTTGCTGAACGCCATTGAGCTCGACAGCCAGCACCGCCGATTCGCGCAACAGGCCTTGGGCCTGCAAACGCGCTTCGATTTCACCCAGCTCGATACGCAGACCACGCACCTTCACCTGATGGTCCACACGCCCGGCGTACTCCAGCACGCCGTCTTCGCGGTAGCGCGCCAGGTCGCCGGTGCGGTACAGCCGCGAGCCATCCGCCGCGAATGGGTCCGGCAGGTATTTCTCGGCGGTCAACCCCGGACGCAGCAGGTAGCCACGGGTGATGCCCTCGCCTGCCAGGTACAGCTCCGCCGTCGCCCCGACCGGCACCGATTGCAGCTCGCCGTCCAGCAGGTAGCTGGCGGTGTTGTGCAATGGGCGGCCGATGTTGGCCTGGCCGCCCGCCTCGCGGCGGGTCCAGGTCGAATAGGTGGTGTCTTCCGAAGGGCCGTAGAGGTCGTAGACGTGCTGGATGTGCTCCAGCGCGTAGAGCGCCTCCACCACCGACTGCTTCAGCGGCTCGCCCGCCAGATTGACGATGCGCACGCTCGCCGGTATCTGTCCGGCGCGCAGCAGCGCACTGGCTGCCGACGGCACGCTGTTGATCAGGCGCACCCGATCCCGCGCTGCCAGCTCCGGCAGTTCCAGGGCATTGCGCGCCCCCACGATGAAACCGCCACCGGCCAGGGTCACGAACAGCTCCCACACCGACAGGTCGAAGCAGATCGAGGTGCTGGCCAGCACGCCCTGGATATCGGCCTGGCTGTACACCTGCTGCGACCAGGCCACCAGCGCGGCGACGTTGCGGTGGGCGATGGCCACACCTTTCGGGCGGCCAGTGGAGCCGGAGGTATAGATCACATAGGCCAGGTTATCGGCCTCGGCACGGGCTGGCAGGTCACTGTCATCAATGTCCAGCGTCAGCTCATCGAGCAGTACGCTCGCAAACACGCCGTCTACCGCCAGTGCATCAAGCACCGCGCGTTCGCTGATCAGCACGCGGGCAGCGCTGTCGTCGAGCATGTAGCTGACGCGCTCGGCCGGATAGTCCGGGTCCAGCGGCACGTAGGCGCCACCGGCCTTGAGCACTGCCAGCAGCGCCACCAGCATCGACATGCCGCGCGGCAAGGCCACACCGACCCGCACTTCAGGGCAGACACCCAGGCTCACCAGGTGGCGGGCGAGGCGGTTGGCGCGGGCGTTGAGGGTGGCGTAGTCCAGTTGCTCATCGCCCCAGATCGCCGCCAACGCCTGCGGTGTGCGACGTACCTGGGCTTCGATCAGGCGGTGGATGCACTGGCTGCGATCGAAGGCCAGGCCATTGGCGTTCCACTGGCGTTCGATGCGGGTACGCTCGCGGCCTTCCAGCAGGGCCAGACGGTGCAGCGGCGCCTGGGCGTCGGCACAGAACTGCTCCAGCAGATGCAGCAAGTGACGCGCCACGCCTTCGACGGCGCTGTCGCGCAATTGCGTGCGGTCGTAGTTGAAGTGCAGGGTCAGCTCACGCCCGGCGGCCACCGCCAGGGTCAGCGGGTAGTTGCTTTGCTCGTGGGCACGCACCGCGCTGAAGCGCAGGCTCTGATCGCCGCCCTGCTCCAGGGCCTCGGCGATTGGGTAGTTCTCGAACACCAGCAAGGTGTCGAACAGGCCCTGGCTACCCTGCTCGGCCCACCGCTGGATTTCGAACAACGGTGTGTGCTCGTGCTCGCGCAGAGCCAGGTTGACGCCCTGGACCGTCTGCAACCACTGCGCCAGCGACCCCTGTGGATCGGGTGCGGCGATCACCGGCAGGGTGTTGATGAACAGGCCGATCTGCTGCTCGATGCCCTTGAGCTCCGCCGGGCGCCCCGCCACGGTGGCGCCGAAGCACACGCTGCGCTGCCCGGTGTAGCGTTGCAACAGCAACAGCCAGGCGGCCTGCACCAGGGTGTTGACCGTCACTTTGTGCTGGCGTGCCAGCGCGCCGAGGCGCTCCATGGCCTGGGCATCGAGGCCGGCATGATGATCGGCATATCCGCCCTGCCCGCCAGGCTGCGGCGCCGGCAAGGCACGCGACAGCCAGGTCGGGGCCTGCAGGCCGCTCAATTGCTGGCGCCAGAACGCCTCGCGGGCCTGCGCCGGCTGGCGCTGCAGCCAGCCGATGTAGTCGCGGTAATGCCCGGACGGCGCTGCGATGGCCTGCCCGGCATAGCGCTGCAGCACCTCGCCCAGCAGTTGGGCGGTGCTCCAGCCGTCCATCAGGAGGTGATGGCTGGTGAAGATCAGGTGATGGCTGTTGGCACCGTTGCCCACCAGCAACAGGCGCAGCAACGGCGCCTGCTCCAGGTCGAACCCTTGCTCACGGGCTTCGCGTGCCAAGGCATCGAGCCGTGCGTTGTCCGGCACCTGGCCGTCCCAGCGCACCTCGCTGAACGGCACCTGCACCTGGCGCTGCACCACCTGCAGCGGCCGGGTCAGCTCGCCCTGCCAGCGCAGCCCCGTACGCAGGATCGCGTGGGCCTCGACGGTGGCCTGCCAAGCGGCCTGGAAGCGCGCCACATCCAGGCCCTGCACATCGGCGCGCATCTGGTTGATGTAGTCACCGCCCGCCTGGTCGTAGAGCGAGTGGAACAACATGCCGTGCTGCATCGGCGACAGCGGGTAGATGTCCTCGACCGTGCTGGCGTCCAGTTGCAGAGCATCCAGGCCGGCCTGGTCCAGCTCGGCCAACGGCACATCGGACGGGGTCAGCCCGGCGTGGCCAGCCTCGGTGCAGTGCTCGACCAGGGCGCTGAGTGCCTCGCGGTAGGCATCGGCCAGGCCTTGCACAGTGGCGACTTCGAGCATCTGCGGGCTGAAGGTCCAGCTCAGGCTCAACTGGCCGTCATACACCTGGCCGTTGAGGGTCAGCCAGTTGCCCAGTTGTGCAGTGTCGCCCTGCTCGCGGCCACGGGCCTCGCCACTGGGGCGCAGCAATGCCTGTTGCGGGTCGAAGCTGGCGTCGAACTGGCCAAGGTAGTTGAAGGTGATACGCGGCTGCGCCAGCGCCTGCAGCGCCGCACGATCATCGGCGCTGCCAAGGTAGCGCAGCACGCCGAAGCCCAGGCCCTTGTCGGGCACCGCGCGCAGTTGCTCCTTGACGCGCTTGATCGCGCTGCCCAGGTCGGCACAGTGGTCCAGACGCACCGGGAACAGGCTGGTGAACCAGCCAACGGTACGGGTCAGGTCGATGTCGTCGAACAGCTCCTCGCGGCCATGGCCTTCAAGCTGGACCAAGGCACTGTCGCTACCGCACCAGGGCGCCACGACCCGTGCCAGGGCGGTCAGCAGCAGGTCGTTGACCTGGGTGCGATAGGCCGCCGGTGCCTCTTGCAGCAGGCGCCGGGTGGTCTCGGCATCCAGCCGGGTGTGCACGGTGTGGGCCAGGGCGTTGGCCAGCGAGCCTTGCGGGTCGTTCACCGGCAGGTCGCGCGGTGCGCCGGCCAGTGCCGTCTGCCAATAGGCTATCTGCCCGCGCATCTCGCCCTCGGTCGCAGCCGCCAGGCGCTCGGCCCAGGCCTTGAGCGAGCTGGTCTTGGCCGGCAGGACGCACGGCTGGCCGGCGTCCAGTTGCGTCAGCGCCTGTTGCAGGTCATCGAACAGGATGCGCCAGGAAATACCGTCGACCACCAGGTGATGGATGACCAGCAGCAGGCGCTGGCTGCCATCGGCGAGCTGCGCCAGTACCGCGCGCAGCAGCGAACCGTCTTCCAGCGCCAGGCTGCCCTGCGCGCGGTCGGCCAGGGCCTCCAGCGCAGCGTCGTCCTCGACTTCGGCCTGCCACAGCAACGCCGACTGCTGGTAGAGCGCCTGCATCGCCTCTGGGGTTCGGAAGTGTGCGCCCTGGGCGCCGAACGACAGCCGCAGGGCATCGTGGTGGTTCACCAGTTGGTCCAGGGCTGCGGCCAGCGTCTCGACCTGCAGGGCGCGCGCGGGCTTGAGCCAGACCGACTGGTTCCAGCGCGCAGGTTCTTCAGGCAACGCGGCGAAAAACGCCTGTTGAGCCGGCAGCAGCGGCAGGCTGCCGTGAACCGGGCCCTGGTCGATGACCAGCCCCTGCCCGCCCAGCTCGGCGACCTGGGCCAGGGCGCGGATGGTCTGGTGCTGGAACAGTTGTTTGGGGGTGAAACGAATACCCGCCTGGCGGGCACGGCTGACCAGCTGGATGGAAACAATCGAGTCGCCGCCCAGTTCGAAGAAGTTGTCGGTCACGCCCAACGCCGGGCACTTGAGCACGTCCTGCCACAGCGCGTGCAGGCGCAGCTCCAGGTCGTTGGCCGGTGCGACCTGCTCGCTGCCCGCGTTGGCTTCAGGCAACGGCAGCGCCTTGCGGTCGAGCTTGCCGTTGCTGGTCAGCGGGAATGCGTCCAGCAGCAACAGGTGGTTGGGCACCATGTAGGCAGGCAGCTGCCCTTGCAGCGCCTCGCGCAGGGCGCCAGCCAGCTGCTCGTCCTGGCCCGGCTCGGGCACCACGTAGGCCAGCAACTGCTGCTCACGCGCCAGCACCAGCGCCTGGCGGACACCCGGCAGCGCGACCAGGCGCGCCTCGATCTCGCCGAGCTCGATGCGCAGGCCGCGAATCTTCACCTGATGGTCGATGCGCCCGAGGTAGTCGATCACCCCGTCGTCAGCCTGGCGCACCAGGTCGCCACTGCGGTACAGGCGCGCGCCGGGTCGGCTGGAGAACGGATCGGGCACGAAACGCTCGGCGGTCAGCGCCGGGCGCTGGTGGTAACCGCGTGCCAGGCCTTCGCCACCGATGCACAGCTCGCCGGCAGCACCCGCCGGACACACCTGCAACGCCTCGCCCAGCACATAGGCGCTGGCATTGTCGATCGGCGTGCCCAGCGGCACTACCGCCCCTGCCAGCACGGCCGGGACTTCGCACGCGGTGCTGTCGATGGTCGCCTCGGTCGGGCCATAGAGGTTGACCAGGCGCCCTTGCCAGCGCTCGCGCAGCTGTGCACACAACTGCGCACTCAGGGCCTCGCCGCCGCACAGCACGGTGCGCAGGCTGGCCAGTTGCTCGGGACGTGCCTGGGGCAGCATCGCCTGCAACAGCGACGGCGCCGATTGCAGCACGGTGATGCCGTGCGCCTGAACCTGCTCCCACAGTTGCGCCAGCGACTCATCCTGCCCCGGCGCCGCCAGTACCAGGCGCGCGCCGCAGATCAGCGGCAACCAGAACTCCCACACCGACGCATCGAAGCTGATCGCGGTCTTCTGCAGTACGCGGTCCTCGGCCGTCAGCGGCAAGCACTCGCGCATCCACGCCATGTGGTTGCCAAGGCCGGCATGCCGCACCGCCACGCCCTTGGGCTGGCCGGTGGAGCCGGAGGTGTAGATCAGGTAGGCCAGGTGCTCACCGTCCACCGCGACCTGCGGGGCGATGAAATCGGCGTCCTCCACAGCGGTCGCCGACTCGAGCGCCAGCACGTCCAGCCCCTGCGGCAACGGCAGTTGCGCCAGCAGGGCCGGCTGGGCGAGCAGCAGGCCGATGCCGCTGTCGTCGAACATGTAGGCCAGACGCTCGGCAGGATAGGCCGGGTCGAACGGCACATAGGCCGCACCGGCCTTGAGCACGGCCAGCAGCCCCACCACCAGTTCCAGGCTGCGCTCGGCAGCGATGCCCACGCGCACCTCGGGGCCGACGCCACGGGCGATCAGTTCACGGGCCAGGCGATTGGCCCGCGCGTCGAGCTCGGCATAACTGTACTGCTGCCCGGCGCAGACCACTGCCACGGCCTGGGGCGTGCGCTCGGCCTGGGCCTGCACTTGCAGGTGCACCGGGCGGGCATCGGCATGCACCACCTGCGGCCCCTGGGCACGCAGGCGCACCTGCTCGGTTTCGGCGGTGCTCATCAGCGCCAGCTCGGCGCAACGCTGGTCAGGCTCGGCGACGATGGCCGCGAGCAGCGTTTGCCAGTGAGCGACCAGGCGCTGCACGGTGCCGCGCTCGAACAGGTCGGTGGCGTAGGTGAAGGCGGCGATCAGCGCGTCGTCGGACTCATGGGTTTCCAGGGTCAGGTCGAACTGCGCGGTGGGGTTGTCCCAGGCCACCCCTTCCACGCGCAGGTCACTGCCCGGCGCGGCCTGGGCCTGGCCGCGCGCCGGGGCACTGCGTTGGTGGTTGAACATGACCTGGAACAGCGGCGCATGGCTGAGGCTGCGTTGCGGTTGCAGGGCTTCGACCAGTTGCTCGAACGGCAGATCCTGATGCTCCTGGGCGCGCAACGCGGTGTGCTTGACCTGCTCGAGGAAGGCGCGGAACGGTTGCTGCCCGTCGATCTCGGCGCGCAGCACCTGGGTGTTGACGAAGAAGCCGAGCAACCCCTCGGTTTCCGGGCGGTTGCGGTTGGCCACCGGCACCCCGACACGGATATCGTGCTGGCCGCTGTAGCGGTGCAGGAACAGTTGGAAGCTTGCCAGCAACAGCATGAACAGGGTCGCGCCCTGCCCCTGGGCCAGGCTGCGTAATTGACGGCTGAGGTCGGCATCGAGGCTCACCTCCAGGCGCTCGCCACGCAGGCTCTGCACCGCCGGGCGCGGACGGTCGCCCGGCAGCGCCAGCAGCGGCTGCTCGCCGCCCAGTTGCTCACGCCAGTAGTGCAACTGGCGCTCGCGCTCGCCGGCTTCCATCCAGTGCCGCTGCCAGATCGCATAGTCGGCGTACTGGATCGGCAGCGCCGCTGCCACAGGTGCCTGCCCCTGGCTGAATGCGCCGTAGGCACGCACCAGTTCGCCGATCATGATCTGGATCGAGGCGCCGTCGGCGATGATGTGGTGCTGGACGATGGCCAGCACATGGTCGTGCTCACCCACCTTCAGCAGGCTGGCACGCACCAGCGCGCCGTCGAACAGGTCGAACACCTGCTGGGTCAGAGCTTCGACCCGGGCCTTGATGCAGGCATCCAGCGCCGCATCGCCCGGGGTGCCGGCAACCAGTTGCTCGTGCGCCAGGGGTAGCCCCGCGGGCGGCAGGATACGCTGGCTGAGGCGCCCGTCCTGCTCGGCAAAGCGGGTGCGCAGGCTTTCATGGCGCTGCTCGAGCCAGTCGAGGCTGCGCTGCAGGGCGTCGATGTCCAGGTGGCCGCGCAGACGCAGCACGGTCGCCAGGTTATAGGCGGTGCTGCCAGGGTCCATCTGCCAGAGGAACCATTGACGCTCCTGGGCGTAGGACACCGGCAGCGTCTCGAAAGCCGACTGCACCTGCGGGATCGGCAGGTTGGCCGGGGACACCCCCTCCGCCAGCATCTTCTCCAGGTACAGGCGGCGCTTTTCAAGCGGCAGGGTAATGAAGCGCTGCGCAATTCTCAGGGCTGCTTGGGTTTCCATCAAACTTCCTCCATTTCGTCAAGCAGCCATTCGAGCTTGCTCAATTTCGATTCATCCACCACCTGCCCACCTGCCTGGCCCAGCGCCTCGGCGAACTGCTCCAGCACCGGGGCCTGGAACACCAACTGCGGCGACAGCTTCAGGCCCAGCGCCAGTTGCAGGCGCGAGACCACGCTGACGGCCAGCAGCGAATGCCCGCCCAACTCGAAGAAGTGGTCGTGCACACCGACCTGCTCCAGTTGCAGCACCTGCTGCCAGACCTCGGCGACCTGGCGCTCCAGGTCGGTCCGTGGCGCCTGGTAGGCCTGGCGTGCAGCGCTGGCGTCGACGGCGGGCAGGGCCTTGCGGTCGAGCTTGCCGTTGGGGGTCAACGGCATGCGTTCAAGCACCTGGATATGCGCCGGCACCATGTAGGCCGGCAGCCGCTCGGCCAGGCTCTGGCGCAGCGCCTCGCGCAGACCGTCGCTGCCCGCCTCGGCGGCCTCCAGCGGCACCACATAGCCCACCAGTTGTGCGCCGCCCGCGCTGTCGCGGGCAATCACCACGGCCTCGCGGACCTGCGGATGGTCCTGCATCAGGGCCTGGATCTCGCCCAGCTCGATGCGGAAGCCGCGGATCTTCACCTGATGATCCAGGCGTGCGAGGTACTCCAGGGTGCCATCGGCCAGGTGGCGCACCAGGTCACCCGTGCGGTACAGCCGCGAGCCGTCGTCGGCGAACGGATGCGGTACGAAGCGCTCGGCACTCAGTGCCGCACGGCCGTGGTAGCCGCGGGCCAGGCCTTCGCCGCCGATCAGCAGCTCACCGGCCACGCCCGGCGCCACCGGTTGCAGGTCGGGACCGACGACGAACAGCGTGGTGTTGCCGATGGCTTCGCCCAGCAGCGGTGCCGGCTGTGCGGCGTCCAGGCGCCTGCGTGCCGACCAGATGGTGGTCTCGGTGGGGCCATACAGGTTCCACACTTCGCCCCCCTGGGCGAGCATGCGCAGGCTCAGTTCCGGCGCCAGCGCCTCACCGCCACAGAGCATGCGGCAACCGCGCAGCAGCTCGGCCTGCGGGTTGTCGAGCAGCATGCGCCAGGTCGACGGCGTGGCCTGCACCACGTTCACGGCCTGCTCGCGCACCACCTCCAGCAGTTGCTCGGGATCGCGTGCAGCCTGGCGATCCACCAGCACCACACGTGCGCCGCGCACCAACGGCAGGAAGATTTCCAGACCGAAGATATCGAACGAGAAGGTGGTCAGCGACAGCACCCGGTCGTGGGCCTGCAGCCCTGGCGCTGCCGCCATGCTGTCGAGGAAGTTGCCAAGCCCCCGGTGCGGGACCATCACGCCCTTGGGCCGCCCGGTGGAACCGGAGGTGTAGATGACGTAGGCCAGGTGGTCGTCAGCTACGGCCACCTGCGGGTCATGCGTCGCCAGTGCGTCCAGCGCATCCGATTCCGCTCCCAGCAGCATCTGCCGAACACCCTGCGGCAGGTTGCGTCGCTCGGCCAGGTGGGCCTGGGTCAGCAGCAGGCCGATGCCGCTGTCCTGGATCATGTAGTCCAGGCGCTCTTCGGGGAAGTCCGGGTCCAGTGGCACGTAGGCGCCACCGGCCTTGAGCACGGCCAGCAGTGCGACCAGCATTTCCAGGCCACGGTCCAGGCACAGCCCCACCAGGCGATCCGGCCCCACACCTTGGGCAATCAGGCCATGAGCCAGACGATTGGCGCGCAGGTTGAGCTCGGCGTAGCTGATCGATTCTGCGCCATGGACGGCGGCGATGGCCTGTGGCTGCGCCTGGGCCTGGGCCTCGAACTGACGGCGCACCGGCAGCCAGCTCAGGTCGTGGCTGACCTGCCCGCTCCAATCGTGCAGCACCTGGCGGCGCAGGGCCGCAGGCAGGCTGTCGACCTCGCCCAGCGGGCGTTCGGCATCTTCGACCAGGGCGTCGAGGATCTGCGCCAGTTGCGCCGCCAGCCCGGCGATCTGCGCCGGGGTGAAGCACTGCGGGTCGAAGCTGTATTGCAGGCTCAGTTGCGCGCCAGCGTTGACCAGCAGGGTCAAGGGGTAGTTGGTCTGTTCGAGGTTGTCGATGGCGCCGAAGCGCAGGCCATCCGGCGCACGCGCCTGCAGCACGTCCGACACCGGGTAGTTCTCGAACACCAGCAGGCTGTCGAACAGGGCTTCACCACCCTGCCCGACCCAGCGCTGGATGTCGAACAGCGGCGTGTATTCATGCTCGCGCAGACTCAGGTTCTGCGCCTGAAGGCCCTGCAGCAGGCTGGCGACACTGTTTTGGGCGTGCAGTGTGAGCGCCACCGGCAAGGTGTTGATGAACAGACCAACCTGCTGCTCGACCCCCGCCAGCTCCGACGGGCGCCCCGCCACCGTGGCACCGAAGCACACGGTCTGCTGCCCTTGGTGGCGCTGCAACAGCAGCGCCCAGGCCGCTTGCAGCACGGTATTGAGGGTGACTTTCTGCTCACGGGCAAACGCCGCCAGGCGCGCACTGCGCTGGGCATCGAACACCTGGTCGTGCTGGGCGTGGGCCTGCTCATCGCTGGCCGGCGTGGCGCCACGGAACACTTGGGCCAACAGGGTCGGCTCGTCCAGTTCGGCCAGTTGCGCGCGCCAGAAGTCCTGGTTGCCCTGCTGATCCTGGCGAGCCAGCCAGTCGATGTAGTCGCGGTAGCGTCCGCGTGGCGCGTCCTGTGCCTGGCCGTTGTAGTGCTGGAGCACTTCGGACAGCACCTGCGCGTGGCTCCAGCCATCCATCAGGATGTGGTGATAGGTGTAGATGAAGTGGTGACGGCCTTGGCCAAGGTCCACCAGCAGCAGGCGCAACAGCGGCGCACTGGCCAGTTCGAAGCCCTGCTGGCGCTGGGCATCGGCCAGGGCCTGCAGGGCCGGGGCTGGCGCGTCCAGGTCACGCAGGTCATGGACGCTGAATGGCACCTCGACCTGCTGGCGAACCACCTGCAGCGGCTGGGCCAGATCGCCTTCCCAGACGAAGGCGGTGCGCAGGATGTCGTGGGCCTGCACCGTGGCCTGCCAGGCCGCCTGGAAACGCTGCGGGTCGAGGCCATCGATGTCGACACGCATCTGGTTGATGTAGTCGCCGCTGGCCTGCTCGTAGAGGCTGTGGAACAGCATGCCCTGCTGCATCGGCGACAGGGGGTAGAGGTCCTGGATCGCCTGCGCTGCCATCGGCAGGGCATCGAGCTGGGCCTGATCGAGCCCGGCCAGGGGGAAGTCCGACGGTGTCACGCCGGCGACACCGGCCGTGCAGCAATGGCCGACCAACGCCACCAGCTCGCGCTGGTAGTCCTCGGCCAGGCGCTGCAGCGTGGCGACATCGAAGCGCTCGCGGCTGAAGGTCCAGCTGATCTGCAGGCGGCCATCGAACACCTGGCCGTTGAGGTTGAGCCAGTTGTCCAGCGGCGCCTCGGGTGAATGTTCGGCGCCACGGTTTTCCCCGGCGGGCAGCCAGGCGGGCGACTCGTCGGCAAAGCTGGCATCGAGCTGACCGAGGTAGTTGAAGGTGATGCGTGGGGTCGGCAGCGCACCCAGGGTGTCGCGCACCGAGGCGTCGCCCAGGTGACGCAGCACACCGAAGCCCAGGCCGTTATCGGGAATCGCGCGCAGTTGCTCCTTGATCTGCTTGAGCGAGTCGCCCAGGCCTGCCGCCGGGGTCAGGCGCACCGGGAACACGCTGGTGAACCAGCCGACGCTGCGGGTCAGGTCGAGGTGTTCGAACAGGTCTTCGCGGCCATGGCCTTCCAGTTGTACCAGAGCATGGTCGTGGCCGGTCCAGCGGCAGATCACACGGGCCAGGGCCGTCAGCAACAGGTCGTTGATACGGGTGCGGTAGGCGGCGGGCGCCTGCTGCAGCAGTTGCCGGGTCTGCTCGGCATCCAGTGTGCTGTGAACCGTCACGCCGTCACAGTTGCGATTGGTGGCTTCCGGGCGCTGGCACGGCAGGCTGTCGTGGGCGCCTTCGAGGGTTGTACGCCAGAAGTCCAGCGACTGCTGCAAGCGCGGGCTTTGCGCGGCGCGTTGCAGTTCGCCGGCCCAGTCGCGTTGCGAGCTGGTCTTGCCCGGCAGGGCCAGGGGCTTGCCGCTGCTCAGTTGCTCGAAGGCCAGTCGCAGGTCTTCGAACAGGATGCGCCACGATACGCCGTCCACCGCCAGGTGATGGATCACCAGCAGCAGGCGCTGGCTGCCGTCTGGCAGGTCGGCCAGCACGGCGCGCAGCAGCGGGCCATCGCCCAGCGACAGGCTGCGCTGGGCCGATTCGGCCAGGGCTTCCAGTTCGTCGGCAGTGTTCAGGGTGCGCTGCCACAGCAGCTCGGTCGGCTGCTCGTCAAGCGGACGGTAATGTGCCTGCCAGCCAGTCTCGCTTTCGGTGAAGCTCAGGCGCAGCGCATCGTGGTGCGCGACCAGCGCCTGCAGCGCCTGCTCCAGGTAACCCGCGTGCAGCGGCTGGGCCGGCTTGAGCAGCACCGACTGGTTCCAGTGGTGACGCTCGGGGATGTCGGTATCGAAGAACGCCTGCTGGATCGGCAGCAGCGGCATCTCGCCAGTCAACGGGCCCTGCTCGATCAGTTGCGCGCCCTCGCCTTCCTGGGCCACGGTTGCCAGCCCTTGAACGGTCTGGTGCTGGAACAGCGCCTTGGGCGTGAAGCGGATGCCCGCTTGGCGCGCCCGGCTGACCACCTGGATCGAGATGATCGAATCGCCGCCCAGCTCGAAGAAGTTGTCGGTCACACCAATCGGCGAAACCTTCAAGACTTCCTCCCAGATCGCCACCAGGCGTTTTTCCAGCACGCTGCGCGGTGCCACCTGGCGTGCCGGAGCACTGGCCTGCGGCGCTGGCAGTGCCTTGCGGTCGAGCTTGCCGTTTGGGGTCAGCGGCAGGCGTTCGAGGAACAGCCAGTGGGTCGGCACCATGTAGTCCGGCAGGGTCTGCTTGAGCCAGGCCTTGAGCGGCTCGGCATTGTCGTGCAGCGCGGGAGCGACGACATAACCCACCAGCTGGGTGCTCAGCTCGCCCTGATGCGCGATCACTGCCACTTCGCGCACGTCGGCATGAGCCTGCAGGCGCGCTTCGATTTCACCCAGCTCGATACGCAGGCCACGCACTTTCACCTGATGGTCCACACGCCCGGCGTACTCCAGCACGCCGTCTTCGCGGTAGCGCGCCAGGTCGCCGGTACGGTACAGCCGCGAGCCGTCCGCCGCGAATGGGTCCGGCAGGTACTTCTCGGCGGTCAGCCCCGGACGCAGCAGGTAGCCACGGGTGATGCCCTCGCCTGCCAGGTACAGCTCCGCCGTCGCCCCGACCGGCACCGATTGCAGCTCGCCGTCCAGCAGGTAGCTGGCGGTGTTGTGCAGTGGGCGGCCGATGTTGGCCTGGCCGCCCGCCTCGCGGCGGGTCCAGGTCGAATAGGTGGTGTCTTCCGAAGGGCCGTAGAGGTCGTAGACGTGCTGGATGTGCTCCAGCGCGTAGAGCGCCTCCACCACCGACTGCTTCAGCGGCTCGCCCGCCAGATTGACGATGCGCACGCTCGCCGGTATCTGTCCGGCGCGCAGAAGCGCACTGGCTGCCGACGGCACGCTGTTGATCAGGCGCACCCGATCCCGCGCTGCCAGCTCCGGCAGTTCCAGGGCATTGCGCGCCCCCACGATGAAACCGCCACCGGCCAGGGTCACGAACAGCTCCCACACCGACAGGTCGAAGCAGATCGAGGTGCTGGCCAGCACGCCCTGGATATCGGCCTGGCTGTACACCTGCTGCGACCAGGCCACCAGCGCGGCGACGTTGCGGTGGGCGATGGCCACGCCTTTCGGGCGGCCAGTGGAGCCGGAGGTATAGATCACATAGGCCAGGTTATCGGCCACGGCACGGGCTGGCAGGTCACTGTCGTCGCCGTCCAGCGTTAGCTCATCAAGCAGCACGGTTGCGAAGGCACCGTCCACCGCCAGTGCATCGAGCACCGCGCGTTCGCTGATCAGCACACGGGCAGCGCTGTCGTCGAGCATGTAGCTGACGCGCTCGGCCGGATAGTCCGGGTCCAGCGGCACGTAGGCGCCACCGGCCTTGAGCACTGCCAGCAGCGCCACCAGCATCGACATGCCGCGCGGCAAGGCCACACCGACCCGCACTTCGGGGCCGACACCCAGGCTCACCAGGTGGCGGGCCAGGCGGTTGGCGCGGGCGTTGAGGGTAGCGTAGTCCAGTTGCTCATCGCCCCAGATCGCCGCCAACGCCTGCGGTGTGCGACGTACCTGGGCTTCGATCAGGCGGTGGATGCACTGGCTGCGGTCGAAGTCCAGGCCGTTAGCGTTCCACTGACGCTCGATGCGCTCGCGCTCGCTGCCCTCGAGCATCGCCAGCTCGCCGACGCGCTGCTCCGGCGCTGCGACGATCGCCTGCAACAGGTTCAGCCAGTGCCGCGATAGGCGCTCGATGGTCGCTGGCAGGAACAGGTCGGTGGCGTAGGTCCAGATCGCCGACCAGGCCGTACCCGACTCGAAGGTATTGAGGGTCAGGTCGAACTGCGCGGTGTGGCTGTCCCACGCCAGCGCCTCGACCTGCAGGCCCGGCACCTGCACCATGGACGCCTCGGCGGCGCGCTCGCCCTGGTGGTTGAACATCACCTGGAACAGCGGGCTGTGGCTCAGGCTGCGCTCAGGGTGCAGGGCCTCGACCAGTTGCTCGAACGGCAGGTCCTGGTGGGCCTGCGCTTCCAGGGCGCTGTGGCGGACCTGCTCGAGCAGGTGGGTGAAGGCCATGCCTGGCTCGACCTCGGCGCGCAGTACCTGGGTGTTGACGAAGAAGCCGATCAGGCGCTCGGTCTCCAGGCGGTTGCGGTTGGCCACCGGCACGCCGACGCGGATATCACCCTGGCCGCTGTAGCGGTGCAGCAGCACCTGGAAGGTGGCCAGCAGCAGCATGAACGGCGTCACCCGCAGCTCACGCGCCCGCTGTTGCAGGCCCAGGGCCAGGTTGTCCGGCAGCGCCAGCGCAAGCTGCGCGCCACGGAACGACTGTTCGGCCGGGCGTGGGTGATCGGTGGGCAGTTGCAGGAACTGCTCGCCGGCAAGGCGTTCGGTCCAGTAGCCGAGCTGACGCTCGCGCTCGCCGGCCTGCATCCACTGCCGCTGCCAGATCGCATAGTCGGCGTATTGCAGCGGCAGCACCGGCAGCGTGGGCGCTTCGCCCTGGCTGAAGGCCGCATAGCATTGCACCAGCTCCTCGACCAGTACCTGCATCGACCAACCATCGGAGACGCTGTGATGCTGGGTGACGACCAGCACATGGTCGTCCTGCGCCACACGCAGCAGGCGCACACGCAACAGCGGCCCGTGCTCCAGATCGAACACCTGCGCCACCTCGGCCTGCACCCGTGCGGCCAATTCGGCCTCGGCGACCGTTTCGATCGGCAGCGCCAGCGGTGCGGCGGCGTGGATGCGCTGCTGAGCACCCTCGGGCGCCTGGACGAACGTGGTACGCAGCGACTCGTGACGCGCCAGCAGGCTGTCGAAGCTGCGCTGCAAAGCGGCCACATTCAGCGCGCCGCGCAGGCGCAAGGCGCTGGGGATGTTGTAGGCGCTGCTGCTCGGGTCGAGTTGCCAGAGGAACCACTGGCGTTCCTGGGCGTAGGACAGCGGCGCCAGCTCGCCACGCACTGTCGGCAGCAGCGCAGGCTGTGCGGTGCCTGCGCTTGGCGTGAGGCCGGCAACGAACGCCTGCAGGGTGGTCTGCTCGAACAAGGTGCGCAATGCCACCTGCAGGCCCAGGCCGTGACGCAGGCGCGACACCACCTGGGTGGCCAGCAGCGAATGCCCGCCCAGGGCAAAGAAATCGTCCTGCAGACCGACCCGCTCGACCTCCAGCACCTGCTGCCAGATTTGCGCCACTTGCTGCTCCAGCGCTGTGCGCGGCGCCTGGTAATCCTCCTGGCGCAGGGTCGGGGCCGGCAGCGCCGCGCGGTCGAGCTTGCCGTTGAGGGTCAGCGGCAGGCTGTCCAGGCACAGGATATGCGCTGGCAGCATGTACTCCGGCAAGTCGGCCTTGAGGCCGCTGCGCAGGCGCTCGACCAGCGCCGACGCCTCGCCGCTGCCCTGCTGCGCCACCACATAGGCCACCAACTGCGTACCGGCACTGCCGTCGCGAGCGAGCACCACCGCCTCGCGCACGCCCGGCAGTTGCAGCAAGCGGGCTTCGATCTCGCCCAGCTCGATACGGAAACCACGGATCTTCACCTGCTGGTCGATACGCCCGACGTATTCGATCACCCCGTCGTTGCGATAGCGCGCCAGGTCACCGGTGCGGTACAGGCGCCCACCATTGCCGAACAGGTCGGGCACGAAGCGCTGGGCGCTGAGGTCGCTGCGGCGATGATAGCCGCGCGCAAGGCCGGCACCGCCGACATACAGTTCGCCGATGCATCCCGGCGCGACCGGCTCCAGCTGGCCGTCGAGCAGGTACCAGGACAGGTCGTCGATCGGCTCGCCGATCGGGCTGCTGGCCGCCCCTTCGAGATCATTCGGGCTCAGCGGACGGTAGGTGACATGAACGGTGGTTTCGGTGATGCCGTACATGTTCACCAGGCGCGGCCCCTGCGCAGCGAAATGCTCGTACCAAGGGCGCAGCGCCTGCACCTCCAGGGCCTCGCCACCAAAGATCACCTGGCGCAGGGCACCCAGCTCGGCGGCGTCACGGGTGCAGGCCACCTGCATCAGTTGCTTGAACGCCGAAGGGGTCTGGTTCAGTACCGTGACGCCCTCGCGGTGCAGCAGCGCATGGAAATCCTCGGTGCTGCGGCAGGTCTCGTGCGGCACGATCACCAGGCGCCCGCCATGCATCAGGGCGCCGAAGATCTCCCACACCGAGAAGTCGAAGGCGTAGGAGTGGAACAGGCTCCAGACATCGTCGGCAGCGAAGTCGAACCAGCGCTCGGTGGCAGCGAACAGGCGCATGACGTTGTCGTGGGGCAGTAGCACGCCCTTGGGCTGGCCGGTGGAACCGGAGGTGTAGATGACATAGGCGAGCTGGCGCGGGTCGCAAGCCAGTTGCGGCGCGCCGGGGTCGGCAAGCGGCTGTGGCGACAGCGGCTCCAGCATCAGCTGGCGCACGCCCTCGGCCCCCTGCACACCTGCCGCCAGGTGCGGCTGCACCAGCAGCAGGGCGATGCCGCTGTCGGCCATCATGTAGGCCAGGCGCTGGGCTGGCGCGCTGGGGTCCATGGGCACATAGGCAGCACCAGCCTTGAGCGTGGCGAGAATGGCCACGATCATTTCCAGGCTGCGCTCGACCACCAGGCCGACCCGTACCTCAGGGCCGACACCCTGCGCCAGCAGGCGGTGAGCCAGGTGGTTGGCCTGGGCTTCGAGCTGGCCGTAGCTGAGCTGGCGATCATCCAGTGTGACCGCGATGGCCTCGGGGCGCAGGCGCGCCTGCTCCTCGATGCGCTGGTGAATGCACTGCTGCACGGGATACTTGGCCGGCCGTGGATTCCACTCGGCGATGATGTCCGCGCGCTCCTGTGCATCGAGCAACGGCACCTGCACCAGGGACGTATCCGGCGCTGCAACCATCTGCCCGAGCAGTTGCAGCCAGTGCCGCGCCATGCGCTCGACAGTGGCCCGCTCGAACAGGTCGGTGGCGTAGGTGAAGGCTGCCGACAGCTGCTCGCCCGCCTCGGCGGTGTCCAGGGTCAGGTCGAACTGCGCGGTGACCGTGCGTACGTCCAGCCCCTCGATGTGCAAGCCCGGCAGGCGCAGTGCCGAGGCGCCATCGCCACCGAGGTGGTTGTGCATGACCTGGAACAGTGGGTTGACCCCGGCACTGCGTTCCGGCGCCAGGGCTTCGACCAGTTGCTCGAACGGCAGCGCCTGGTGGGCCTGGGCGCCGAGCACCGCCGCACGCACCTGCTGCAGCAGCTCACGGAAGGAATTCTGCGGGTCGATGCTGACATCCAGCACCTGGGTGTTGATGAAGAAGCCGATCAGCGCCTTGGTGTCGGGGTGCTGACGGTTGGCCACCGGCACACCGACGCGGATCTCGCGCTGGCCGCTGTAGCGGTGCAACAGCAACTGGAAGCTGGCCAGCAGGAGCATGAACGGCGTCATCCCCTGCGACTGGGCCAGGCTGCGCAGGGCTCGCTGCAACTCGACCGGCAGTGCGACCGCCAGGCGTTCGCCGCGATGGCTGGGCTGCTGCGGGCGCGGGTGATCGAGCGGCAACTCCAGCACCGGCTGCTCACCGCCCAGACGCGCGGTCCAGTAGCCCAGCTGGCGCTCGCTCTCCCCCGCTTCCATCCAGGCCTGCTGCCAGATCGCGTAGTCGGCGTACTGGATCGATGCCGTCGCCAGCGCAGGTTCACCGCCACTGCTGAAGGCCGCATAGGCGTGTACCAGTTCCTCGACCAGCACCTGCATCGACCAGCCGTCGGAGACGATATGGTGCTGGGTCATCACCAGCACATGGTCGTCATCGGCCAGACGCAGCAGGTCGACCCGCAGCAGCGGACCCTGCTGCAGGTCGAACAGCGCCTGGGTACGGGCCTCGACGAAGTCGCGCACAGCCTGCTCGGTATCGGTGCTGGCATCGGCCGGCAGGTGCTGCAGCGGCAGCTCGAAGGCCGACGCAACAGGCTCGATCACCTGGCGCACGCCCTCGGCCGTCTCGACGAAGCGCGTACGCAACGACTCGTGCCGCCCCAGCAACCATTGGAAGCTGCGCGCCAGTGCCGGCACATCCAGCGTGCCTTTCAGGCGCAGGGCACTGGGGATGTGGTAGGCACTGCTGTGCGGCTCCAGTTGCCAGAGGAACCACTGGCGCTGCTGGGCGTAGGACAGCGGGATAACATCGAGGCCTTCACGGGCCGCCGGGATCGGCAACTGCCCCAGGGTCAGGCCCTTGCCGGCCAGCTTTTCCAGGAAGGCCCTGCGCTGTGACAGCGGCAACCTGATGAATCGCTGAACCAGCGCGATGTTATCCATTACAGCCATCTCAGTTCGTCTCCAACTCGGTGAGGAAGTCATGCATATCGCTCAGATCCTGCTCGAGATCGGTGGCCCGCAACCCTTCCAGCGCTTGCGCATAGCCCTGCAGGTCGTCGGCCTGGAAGATCAGTTCCAGTGGCACCTGTACCTGCAGTTGCGCCTGTGCGGCTGCCGTGGCTTGTGTCGCCAGCAGCGAATGCCCGCCCAGTTCGAAGAAGTTGTCGTCACGCCCTAAGCGGTCGACCTTCAGCACCGCAGCCCAGATATCGGCGATGGCGCGTTCCAGCTCGCCTTGCGGCGCGCGGTAGTCGCGTTGCATCAGGCTGGCATCCGGGGCCGGCAGGGCCTTGCGGTCCAGCTTGCCGTTGGGTGTCAGGGGCAGTGCGTCGAGGAAGACCAGATAGGTGGGGACCATGTAACCCGGCAGTGTCTCCTTAAGACGAACGTTGAGCTGCTCGCGCAATTTAGCCTCGCCGAGCGCCAGGCCCTGCGCGCTGGCCAGCACGTAGCCCACCAGCTGCGGGCCACCGACGCCGGGGCGGGCCAGCACCACGGCTTCACGCACGCCGTCCTGAGCCTGCAGGCGCGCCTCGATCTCACCCAGTTCGATGCGGAAGCCGCGGATCTTGACCTGGTGATCGACCCGTCCCAGGTAGTCGACCACACCGTCGGCGCGCTGGCGCACCAGGTCGCCACTGCGGTACAGGCGCGCGCCCGGCACACCGTAAGGGTCCGGCACGAAGCGCTCGGCGGTGAGCGCGGCGCGGTGCAGGTAGCCGCGCGCCACCCCCGTGCCGCCGAGGTACAGCTCGCCCGCGACACCCTGGGGCAGCAACGCCGCCGAGTCGTCGAGCACATAGGCACTGCGATTGCCGATGCGGCTGCCGATCGGCGCATAGGCCGCCTGGCAACGTTCGGCGCGGTCGGCTTTCCAGATCAGCGGGGTGACCACGGTTTCGGTCGGGCCATAGCCATTGATGATGTGCTCAGGCGCAAGCACGGCCTTGACCAGTTCGAACGAGGCTTCCGGCACCGCGTCGCCACCGAAGCAGTAGATGCGCACCGGCGGTGGGTTGCCGTGCTCGCGAACGTGCTCGGCCAACTGCTGCAGGTACACCGGCGGGAACGCGGCAACGGTGACGCCATGCCGGTGCATGGCCGCACAGGCCTGCTCGGCGGTCCACAGCTGCGGGTCGCGAATCAGCAGGCGGCCGCCGTGCAACAGGCAGGTCAGCCAGCGTTCATGGGCACCGTCGAAGGCGAACGACATGAAGTGCAGCTCGCAGTCACGCGCGCTCATGGCGTAGCGCTCACCGATCGCCAGGCAGTGCATGGCCAGCGGGCCATGGGCCACGGCGACGCCCTTGGGCTGGCCGGTGGAGCCGGAGGTGTAGATCACGTAGGCCAGGCCCTCGGCGTGCACCGGGCGCTGCGGCGCGCTGCTCGGCAGTGCGGCGCTGGCCAACTGGTCGATGCACAAGGTCGCCACGGCTTGCGCCGCGGGCAGGCGCGCCAGCAACTGCGAATGGGTGAGCAACAGCACCATGCGCGAGTCCTGCATGAGGTAGGCCAGGCGCTCTTCGGGGTACTCCGGGTCGAGCGGCACATAGGCTGCGCCAGCCTTGAGCACCGCCAGCAACGCGACCAGCATCTGCGGGCCACGCTCCAGCGCCACACCCACCAGCGCCTCGGCGCCCAGCCCTGCCTCGATCAACCCGTGTGCCAGGCGGTTGGCCTGCTGGTCGAGCTCGGCATAACTCAGTTGCTGCTCGCCGAACAACACCGCCACCGCGTCCGGCGTGCGCTGCGCCTGGGCCTCGAACAGCTGGTGCACTGCACGTGGCGAATCGAAGCGTGCATCGACGTGGTTCCACTGCTCCACCAGTTGCGCACGCTCCTGCCCGGTGATCAGCTCCAGCGCACCGATGGCCTGGCCCGGCGCCGCCTCGAGCAGTTGCTCGAGGACCTGGCGCAGGTGCCCGGCGATCTGCACGATGCGCGCATCGTCGAACGCTTCGCGCAGGTAGCTGTAGTGCACCTGCAGGGTCTGCTCCAGGGCGATGGCCAGGGTCAGCGGGTAGTTGGTGCGCTCGTGGCTGTCGATGGCGCCGAAGCCCAGGGCGGGCACCTCGGCCTGGCGCAGGGCCTCGGCCACCGGGTAGTTCTCGAACACCACCAGGGTGTCGAACAGCGCCTCGCCGCCCTGCCCGGCCCAGCGCTGGATATCGTACAGCGCGGTGTGCTCGTGCTCGCGCAGGGCCAGGTTGTGCTGCTGCAGCTCACCGAGCCACTCGCCCAGCGCCTGCTCGGCACGCACCTGCGCCACCACCGGCAGGGTGTTGATGAACAGCCCGACCTGGCGTTCGATACCGACGATCTCCGCCGGACGCCCCGAGACGGTGGCGCCGAAGCACAGCGCCTGCTGACCGGTGTAGCGCTGCAGGAGGATCAGCCAGGCGCCCTGCAGCAGGGTGTTGACGGTCACCTTGTGACGGCGCGCCAACTCGCCCAGGCGCTGGGTGAACGCGGCATCGAACTGTTGGTAGTGGTCGCCAAACGGCGCTTGCGCCACAGGCTCGCTGCGCACGAAGGCCTGGGCCAGCCGGGTCGGGGCCTCGAGCACACTCAGTTGCTCGGTCCAGAAACGCTCGCTCAACCCGGCATCCTGGGCCTGCAGCCAGGCCAGGTAATCGCGGTAGCGGCCAACATGGCCGACCTCGCGGCGCGCGGCGTAGCGCTGCAGCACCTCGCCCAGCAGCTGCGAATTGCTCCAGCCGTCGAGCAGGATGTGGTGGTGGGTGTAGATCAGGTGATGACGGTCATCAGCCGTACGCACCAGCACCAGGCGCAGCAGCGGCGCACGGGCCAGGTCGAAGCCCTGGGCCTGTTCCTCGGCCGCAAGGCGGTCGAGGGCGGCGGGCAGGTCCTGGTCGCCGCGCACATCAAGCACGCGGAACGGCACCTCGACCTGCTTGTGCACAAGCTGCAGCGGACGCTCCACATCGCCCTGCCAGAGGAACACGCTGCGCAGGCTGTCGTGGGCGTCCAGCGCCTGCTGCCAGGCCTCGCGGAAACGCGCCGGGTCCAGGCCGTCGATGTCCACCCGCATCTGGTTCACGTAGTCGCTGGCGTCGTGCTGGTACAGGCTGTGGAAGAGCATGCCCTGCTGCATCGGCGACAACGGCACGATGTCTTCGATCTGCCGCGCGGCGACCGGCAGCGCATCCAGTTGCGCCTGGGCCAGCGGGTAGAGCGGGAAGTCCGAGGGCGTCACGCCTGCTTGTCCGGGCTGACAGCAATGCTCGACCAGAGCCTGCAACTGCTCGGCGAAATCGCTGGCCAGGGCCTGCAGGGTGGCGTGGTCGAACATCTGCGTGCTGTAGGTCCAGCTCAGGTCCAGTTCGCCGTCGTACACCTGGCCGTTGATGCCCAGCCAGTTGGCCAGCGGCGCCTGCGCGCTCTGCTCGGCACCGCTGGCCTCGCCGCTCGGGCTGAACAGCGCGCCGTCGTCGGCCTGGAAGCTGCCATCGAACTGGCCCAGGTAGTTGAAGGTCACCCGTGCCACCGGCAAGGCCTGCAGCGCTTCACGGGTCGAGGCGTCAGCGAAGCGGCGCAAGGCGCCGAAGCCCAGCCCTTTGTTGGGCACCCCACGCAACTGCTCCTTGATCTGCTTGAGCGAGTCGCCCAGCGCTTCGGCCGGGGTCAGGCACACCGGGAACACGCTGGTGAACCAGCCCACGGTGCGGGTCAGGTCGAGGTGCTCGGCGAGCTCTTCGCGGCCATGGCCTTCGAGCTCCACCAGCACGCTGCCCTGCCCGCTCCAGCGGCACAGGGTACGGGCCAGGGCGGTCAGCAGCAGGTCGTTGACCTGGGTGCGATAGGCGGCGGGCGCTTCCTGCAACAGGCGCTGGGTCGTGGTTTTGTCCAGGCGCGTATGGACCATCGCCGCATGGGCGTTGTCCAGCACCGCCGTTGGTGCGGCGCACGGCAACTCGGCGGCACCCTGCAGGCGTTGCTGCCAGTAGCCCAGCTCAGAGCTGTGCTCGGTGGCGTAACGACGCAATTGCTCGGCCCAGTCGCGCTGCGAGCTGGTCTTGCCCGGCAGGGCCAGAGGCTTGCCGCTGCTCAGTTGCTCGAAGGCCAGTTGCAGGTCTTCGAACAGGATGCGCCACGACACCCCGTCCACCGCCAGGTGATGGATCACCAGCAGCAGGCGCTGGCTGCCGTCTGGCAGGTCGGCCAGCACGGCGCGCAGCAGCGGGCCATCGCCCAGCGACAGGCTGCGCTGGGCCGATTCGGCCAGGGCTTCCAGTTCGTCGGCAGCGTTCAGGCTGCGCTGCCACAGCAGCTCGGTCGGTTGCTCGCCGAGCGGGCGATACTGCGCCTGCCAGCCGGCCTCGCCTTCAGTGAAGCTCAGGCGCAGTGCATCGTGGTGCGCGACCAGCGCCTGCAACGCCTGCTCCAGATAACCCGCGTGCAGCGGCTGGGTCGGCTTGAGCAGCACCGACTGGTTCCAGTGGTGACGCTCGGGGATATCGGTGTCGAAGAACGCTTGCTGGATCGGCAGCAACGGCATCTCGCCACTGAGCGGACCCTGCTCGATAAGTTGCGCACCCTCGCCTTCCTGGGCCACGGTCGCCAGCCCTTGAACGGTCTGGTGCTGGAACAGCGCCTTGGGCGTGAAGCGAATGCCCGCCTGACGCGCCCGGCTGACCACTTGGATCGAGATGATCGAGTCGCCGCCCAGCTCGAAGAAGTTGTCGGTCACACCAATCGGCGAAACCTTCAAGACTTCCTCCCAAATCGCCACCAGGCGTTTTTCCAGCAGGCTGCGCGGTGCCACCTGGCGTGCCGGAGCACTGGCCTGCGGCGCTGGCAGTGCCTTGCGGTCGAGCTTGCCGTTGGGGGTCAGCGGCAGGCGTTCGAGGAACAGCCAGTGGGTCGGCACCATGTAGTCCGGCAGGGTCTGCTTGAGCCAGGCCTTGAGCGGCTCCGCATCATCGTGCAATGCCGCAGCAGCGACATAGCCGACCAATTGCGTCCCCAGTTCGCCCTGACGGGCAACCACCGCCACCTCACGCACCTCGGGGTGCGCCAGCAGGCGTGCCTCGATCTCACCCAGCTCGATACGGAAACCACGCACCTTGACCTGATGGTCGATACGCCCCAGGTATTCGATCGACGCGTCTTCGCGGTAACGCACCAGGTCGCCGGTGCGGTACATGCGCCCGCCTTCACCGGTGAACGGGTCGGCGACGAAGCGTTCGGCACTCAGCCCAGGCCGGCGCAGGTAACCGCGCGCCAGGCCCTCGCCGGCCAGGTACAGCTCGCCCGCCACCCCCACCGGCTGCGGCTGCAGGTGGCCATCCAGCACATAGGCGCAGGTGCCCGGCAGCGGCCGGCCAATGCTGGCCCGGCCGTTGGCCTGGCGCAGCACGCAGGTCGAATAGGTGGTGTCTTCGGACGGCCCGTAGAGGTCGTGTACGCGTTCGACGCCCGGCAGCGCATACAGCGCATCGACCAGCGACTGCTTCAGCGGCTCGCCCGCCAGGTTGATGGTGCGCACACTGGGCGGAATCGCCCCGGCCTGCAGCAGCGCGGCGATCGCCGACGGCACGGTGTTGATAAGGGTCACGCGCTCGCGCGCAGGCAGTTCCGGCAGCGCCAGGGCGTTGTCGGCGAGAATGAAATGGCCGCCGCCGGCCAAGGTCACGAACAGCTCCCAGACCGACAGGTCGAAGCAGATCGAGGTGCTCGCCAGCACGCCTTGCAGATCGTCCTGGCTGTACAGCCCCTGAGCCCAGCGCACCAGCGCCACGGCATTGCCATGGGTGATCGCCACGCCCTTGGGCAGGCCGGTGGAGCCAGAGGTGTAGATCACGTACGCCAGGTGCTCGGCATCGTCATGCTGGACCGGCGCATGGATGGGTTGCAGCGCCAGCTGCGGGTCGTCGTCGAGCAACAGCAGCGACTGGCCCTCGCTGATCACCGACGCCAACTGTGCGGCCTGATCGGCCTGAGTCAGCAGCAGGTGCGCCTGGCTATCGCCGAGCATGTGCGCCAGGCGCTCGCGCGGGTAGGCCAGGTCCAGCGGCACATAGGCGCCACCGGCCTTGAGCACCGCCAGCAGGGCTACCACCAGCTCGGCCCTGCGCGGCAAGGCCACGCCGACCCGCACTTCCGGGCCGACACCCAGGGCACGCAGGCGATGGGCCAGGCGGTTGGCCTGCGTGTCGAGCTCGTGATAGCTCAGCTCGCGCTCACCGCAGATCAGCGCCAGGGCCTCGGGGGCCTGCGCGGCGCGGGCCTGGATCAGACCGTGCAAGCTGGCGTGGGTCGCAGGCGGCAGCGCTGCCGAGTTCCAGGTCTGAAGCATGCGCTGCTGTTCGTCGGCGGCCAGCAGCGGCAAGCGCGCCACTGGGCACAGCGGGTCGTGTACCACGGCCTGCAGCAGGTGCTGCCAATGGTCGGCCAGACGCTTGATGGTGGCGTGGTCGAACAGGTCGGTGGCGTAGGTCAGCGACACTTCGATGCGCGCCTCGACCTCAGTGGTGTCCAGGCTCAGGTCAAACTGCGCGGTGCCGCTGTCCCAGCTCAGCGGCTCGAGCGCCAGGCCTTGCAGGGAGGTTGCGGTGGCAGGCGTCACCTGGTGGTTGTGCATGACCTGGAACAGCGGGCTGTAGCTCAGGCTGCGCTGGGGCTGCAGGGCGTCGACCAGTTGCTCGAACGGCAGGTCCTGGTGGGCCTGGGCGCCAAGTACGGCCTGGCGTACCTGTTGCAGCAGTTGATCGAAACCGGCCGCGCCATCGACCTGGGCGCGCAGCACCTGGGTGTTGACGAAGAAGCCGACCATCAACTCGGTCTCGGCCCGGGTGCGGTTGGCCACCGGTACGCCGACGCGGATATCGGACTGGCCGCTGTAGCGGTGCAGCAAGGCCTGGAACGAGGCCAACAGGTAGACGAACAGGGTCACACCCTGGGCGCTGGCCTGCTCGCGCAGCGCTGCCACCAGCGGCTCGGCCAGGCTCAGGTCCAGGCGCGCACCGCGCTGGCTCTGCTCGGCAGGTCGCGGGCGGTCGAACGGCAGTTCCAGCACGGGCTGCTCGTCGCCCAGTTGTTCACGCCAGTAGGCCAGTTGCCGGGCGCCCTCGCCCGCCTCCAGCCATTGGCGTTGCCACTGGGCGAAGTCGGCGTACTGCAAGGCCAGGGGCTCGAGTGCCGCGGCCTCGCCACGGCAATGGGCGAGGTAGCGCGCCCGCCACTGTTCGACCAGCAGTTGCATCGACCAGCCGTCGGAGACGATGTGGTGCTGGGTCATCACCAACACATGGTCCTGTTCGCCCAGCTCCAGCACGCGAACCCGCAGCAACGGCGCCTGGAACAGGTCGAACGGGCGGCGAATCTCGCGCTGCACTTCGCGGCGGATGGCCGCCTCGTCGGCCTGCCCCTCCATGGTCTGGTAGTCGATCGCGAAGGTCAGCGCCGGGGCGATGACCTGGCGGACCTCGCCGTCCTCTTCGACGAACGCGGTGCGCAGCGAGGCATGGCGATCCACCAGGTCCTGCACGCTGCGCGCCAGGGCGTCGCAATCCAGCGCGCCGCGCAGACGCAGCGCTGCCGGAATGTGATAGGACGCACTGTGCGGCTCCAGTTGCCACAGGAACCACTGGCGCTCCTGGGCGTAGGACAACGCCAGCGGTTGGTCATGGCCCACACTGACCAACGCAGGCCCCGCCTCAGCGGCCTGGGCCTGGCAGGCCTCGGCGAACGCCTCAAGCACCGGCGCCTGGAACAGCACCCGCACCGGCACCTCGCGCTGCAACTGCTGGCGGATGCGCACCACCACCTGCATGGCCAGCAGCGAATGCCCGCCACGCTCGAAGAAGTGATCGGCCAGGCCGATCTGCGGCACGTCCAGCACCTGGGCCCAGATGTCCGCCAGCGCCGCCTGCAAGGCATTGCGCGGGGCGATGTAGGCCGCGCGGGTGGCGTCCGCCTCGGGCAGAGGCAAGGCTGCGCGGTCAAGCTTGCCGTTGTTGTTCAGCGGCAACTGGTCCAGCACGACGAGGTGCGCCGGCATCATGAACTCCGGCAGCGACTGGCGCAACGCGTCGCGCAGCGCGGCGACGAAGGCCGTGCGCGCATCGCCCTGCACTGCCTCGCTGGCAACCGGCACGACGAAGGCCACCAACTGCGCACCCTGGCCGGTCGGTTGGGCGATCAGCGCGGCGGCGCGCACTCCCGGCTGGGCCTGCAGGCAGGCTTCGATCTCACCCATTTCGATGCGCATGCCGCGAATCTTCACCTGGTGATCGATGCGCCCAACGTACTCCAGCGCCCCTTCGGCGTTGTAGCAGGCCAGGTCGCCACTGCGATAAAGCCGTGCGCCCGGCTCGCGGGCGAACGGGTCGGGCAGGAAGCGTTCGGCCGTAAGGCCCGGACGCTGGTAATACTGCTGGGCCAGACAGGCCGGGGCGGCGATGCACAACTCACCGACCGCGCCCGCCGGCAACAGCTCGCCAGCGCCGTCGAGCACATAGAGGGCACGGCCAGCAATGGCCCGGCCAATCGGCACGCCGTGGCTGTCGCTGGCATCGCCCAGGCGGCAGGCATGCACGCTCGAGACCACGGTGGCCTCGGTCGGGCCGTAGGTGTTGATCAGCGCGACCTCGCCCAAGCCCGCGGCGTGCCACAGGCGCAGCCCTTCCACCGACATCGCCTCGCCGCCGACGTGCACCTGGCGCAGTGCACCCAGGCCACGGCCCGGCTGCGCGGCGCACTCTTTGGCCAGCAGGTACCAGTAGGCCGCTGGCAGGTCGGCCAAGGTGACCTCGTGCTGCACGATGTGCTCGGCCAACTGCTGCACATCCCACAGCGACTCGCCCCGCATCACCAGCGCCGCCCCCAAGGCCAGCGGCGGATAGCACTGCTCGACGAAGCCGTCGAAGCTGAACGTGGCGAACTGCAGCACGCGGTCGTTGGCGCTCAGGTGCGAATACTGCGCACCGCTCTGGCAGAACTCGCGCAGGGCGGCATGGCTGATGGCGACACCCTTGGGCCGGCCGGTGGAGCCGGAGGTGTAGATCACGTACGCCAGGTCCTGAGCGTGAGGCTGCACGAGCGGGTCATGCTCGGGCTGCACGTCCAGCACCAGCTCGCCGGTCACCAGGCGCGGCACCTCGGGTGGCAGGCTCAGGCCCTGCAACAGGCCGTCGTCGCACAGCAGCAAGTCGAGCTGGCTGTCTTCGATCATGTAGCGCAGGCGCTCATCCGGGTAGGCCGGGTCAAGCGGCACATAGGCTGCGCCACTCTTGAGCACCGCCAGCAGGCTGACGATCAGTTGCGGGCTGCGGCGCAGGGCCAGGCCGATACGTTTGCCCGGGCCCATGCCCTGGGCGATGAGCAGGTGCGCCAGGCGATTGGCCTGGCGGTTGAGTTGGCCATGGCTGAGCGAGCGGCCCTCGCACAACACGGCCAGGGCGTCGGGGTTGCGCGCGGCCTGGGCGGCGATGCGCTGGTGCACCAGCGGCGTGGCCGACAGGTCGATCGCTTCGCCCTGGCTGTGCGCCAACACCGCCTGCTGCGTGGTGTCATCCAGCAGCCGCAGGCTGCCCAGCGCGGCCGAGGGCTGCTCGAGCATCTGCTCGAGCGCCTGGCAGAAAGCGGCGCACAACTGCTCGACCTGCGCCGCATCGAAGTGCGCCAGGTCGTAGGCGAACTCCACGCTCAATCGCGCACCCAGCTCGATGCCGAGGGTCAACGGATAATGGGTGCGCTCGTGATTGCGCAGCGCGCCCACCTGCAACCCGGCTGGCGCGCCATCACGCAGGGCCTCGGCCACCGGGAAGTTCTCGAACACCATCAAGGTGTCGAACAGCACACCGCCCTGCTGGCCGGCCCAACCCTGGACCTTATACAGCGGCACGTGCTCGAACTCGCGCAGGTCGAGGTTGAACGCCTGCAGGGTTTCCAGGGCCTCGCCGACCGACTGGCCAGGTGCTGCGCTGCACAGGACCGGAAGGGTGTTGATGAACAGCCCCAGTTGCTCTTCGATCCCCGGCAACGGCGCCGAGCGCCCGCTGACGGTCGCGCCGAACGCCACGCAGGCCTGGCCGGTGTGTCGCTGCAGTACCAGGCCCCAGGCCGCCTGGAACAGGGTGTTGAGGGTCACTTTGCGCTGGCGGGCGAACTGGCCCAGGCGCTCGGCGAAGGCGCCGTCGAACACATGCAGGTGCTCGCCACTGCCCTGCCCTTGCGCCCGCCGCAACGCCGAGGCCAGCAAGGTCGGTCCCTGCAACGGCGCCAGCGCGGCCTTCCAGAAACGCTCGCCAGCATCGACAGGCTGGCGCTGCAACCAGCCCAGGTAGTCGCTGAAACGCCCACTGGCGGCAGCCACCGGCTGCCGGGCGTAGGTCTGGATCACCTGGGCCAGCAGGCTGGCATTGCTCCAGCCATCCATGAGGATGTGATGGCTGGTGTAGATCAGGTGCCAGCCACCGCCCTGCAGTGCCACCAGTTGCAGGCGGAACAGCGGCGCCTGGCGCAGATCGAAGCCGCGAAGGCGTTCGGCGGCGGCCAGGGCATCGAGGTCGTGCACGCCCTCCAGTACCTGCAGCGGCAAGTCGAGATGGCGCTGCACCAACAGATGCGCCTCGCTCAAGCCCTCCCAATGCACGCTGGCACGCAGGATCTCGTGGCGCGCCATTGCCTCGCTCCAGGCCTCACGCAAACGCGCGGGTTCCAGCCCCTGGATATCCAGGCGCAGCTGGTTGATGTAGGCACCGGCCTCGGGCTCGTACTGGGCGTGGAAGAACATGCCCTGCTGCATCGGCGACAGCGGATAGAGCGCTTCGATAGCGCTGGCAGCGACCGGCAGCGCGTCGAGCTGCGCCTGGTCGATGCGTGCGAGCGGGAAGTCGGACGGCGTCGCCTGGCCGGCCGGGGTTTGCAGGCAGTGGGCGATCAGTTGTGCCAGCTCGTCGTTGTAGGCCTGGGCCAGGCCTTCGACAGTGGCGTCATGGTACATCTGGCCGCTGTAGCCCCAGCGCAGCGACAGCTCGCCGGCATAGACCTGGCTTTCCAGGGTCAGCCAGTTGGCCAAGGGGGCCTCGGGGTCCTGGGCCTGGCCGCTGCGCTCGGTGGCGGGCGCCCAGAGTGCCTGGGCATCGAACTGCTGGTCGAACTGCCCCAGATAGTTGAAGGTGATACGCGCAGGCGTGGCCTGGTCGAGCGCCTGGCGCTGGGCCTCATCGCCCAGGTAGCGCAGCAGGCCGTAGCCCAGCCCCTTGCCCGGCACCGCGCGCAACTGTTCCTTGACCGCCTTGATCGAGGCGCCCACATCGTCGCTGACGCTCAGGCGCACGGGGAACAGTGTGGTGAACCAGCCCACGGTGCGCGACAGATCGACATCCTCGAACACCTCTTCGCGACCGTGCCCTTCAAGTTGCACCAGCACCGCTTGCTGCGCGCTCCAGCGCGCGACCACCCGGGCCAGCGCCGTCAGCAGCAGGTCGTTGATCTGTGTGCGGTAGGCGGCCGGGGCAAGGTGCAGCAACTGACGGGTCAGCTCGGCGTCCAGGCGCGTTTCCAGGGTGCGGCCGTGGCGGTTGAGCGCGGCGCCCTGGGGCATGTCGCACGGCAGCTCGTGGTCGACACGCTGGGCGCGCCAGTAGTCCAGCTCGCCGGTCTGTTGCGCAGCCAGGGCAGGCAGGCGCGCGGCCCAGGCCTGCCAGGCGCTGGTCTTGGCGGGCAGCGGCTGTTGCGTGTAGGCGTGCTGCAAGTCTTCGAGCAGCACGCGCCAGGACACGCCGTCGACCACCAGGTGGTGGATCACCAGCAGCACGCGCTGGCTGCCATCGGCCATTTGCACCAGTACCGCGCGCAGCAGCGGCCCGTCGGCCAGGTCGAGGCTGCGCTGGGTGGTGTCGCAGAGCGCCGCCAGCGCCTCGGCATCGGCGGCTGTCTCTTCGCGCAGCAGCCCGGCGGGCAGCGCACCGTGCTCGGCCTGCCAGTGGCCGTCGTGCAGCTGGAAGCGCAGGCGCAGAGCATCATGTTGCTCGACCAGGCGCACCAGCGCCTGCTGCAGGCGACCAGCGTCCAGGGTCTGGCGCGGCGTCAGCAGCAGCGACTGGTTCCAGTGCGCCCGTGCAGGCATCGCCTGCTCGAAGAAGGCGCGCTGGATAGGGGTCAGCAGCGCCGGGCCCTGCACCGCACCCTGCTCGGCCTGCACCTGCGTCGCACGCCCGGCAGCGCCAGCCAGGCCGCGCAGGGTCTGGAACTGGAACAGGTCACGCGGGCTGAACTGCAAGCCTTGGCGTCGGGCGCGGCTGACCACCTGGATGGCGATGATCGAGTCGCCGCCCAGTTCGAAGAAGTTGTCGTCCAGGCCGACCTGTTCGACCCCGAGCACCTCGCTCCAGACCTGCGCAAGGATCTGCTGCACCGGCGTTTGCGCGGCGACATAGGCGCCGCGTGGCGCCGCATCGGGCTGTGGCAGCGCCTTGCGGTCGAGCTTGCCGTTGGGGGTCAGCGGCAGGCTGTCGAGCGGCATCAGGTGGGTGGGCACCATGAACTCGGGCAGCGCCTGCAACAACCAGTCCTTGAGCCCCTGCTGCCAGCCATCGGGCTGCTCGTTGAGTACCAGGTAGGCCACCAACTGCTTGCCGTCCAGCGCCAGCACCACAGCCTCACGTACCCACTCATGCTGGGCCAGGCGCGCCTCGATCTCGCCCAGCTCGATGCGCAGGCCGCGAATCTTCACCTGATGGTCGAAGCGGCCGAGGTATTCGATCACGCCATCGTGGCGCTGGCGCACACGGTCGCCGGTGCGATACAGGCGCTGGCCAGAAACGAAAGGATCGGCGACGAAGCGCTCGGCGGTCAGGCTCGGGCGGCGATGGTAGCCCCGGGCCAAGCCGACACCGCCCAGGTAGAGCTCGCCGGAAACACCGGGGGCAACCGGCTCGAGGCCGGCGTCGAGCACGTAGGTGCGCAGGTTGGCGATCGGCAGGCCGATCGGCACGCTGTCCCGGCCTTCGTCGCGGCAGGTCCAATGGGTGACGTCGATGGCCGCCTCGGTCGGGCCATACAGGTTGTACAGGGCTGCGCCCGGCAGGCGGGCGAACACCTGCAACTGGGCATCCACCGGCAGGGCCTCACCGCTGCAGACGATACGCCGCAGGCTACTGCACGCTTCGACACCCGGCTCGTGGATGAACGCCTGGAGCATCGACGGCACGAAATGCAGGGTGCTGACCTGGAAGCGGCGGATGGTCTCGATCAAGCGTGCCGGATCGCGATGTTCACCCGGCGCGGCCACCGCCAGGCGCGCGCCAGTCATCAGCGGCCAGAAGAACTCCCACACCGACACGTCGAAACTGAAGGGGGTCTTCTGCAGCACGGTGTCGTCGGCGCCGATGGCGTAGGCCTCCTGCATCCAGTGCAGGCGGTTGGCCAGGGCCCGGTGGCTGTTGCCGGCGCCCTTCGGCCGCCCGGTGGAGCCGGAGGTGTAGATGACGTAGGCCAGTTGCTCGGGGTCGATATCCACCAACGGGGCGCTGGTGGGTTGCTCGTCGAGCAGCAACTGGTCGAGCGCCACGCACTGCACACCCTGGGGCAGCGGCAGGCTGTCGAGCAGTGCCTGCTGGGTCAGCAGCAGGTCGATGCCGCTGTCCTCGATCATGTAGGCCAGGCGTTCTGCGGGGTACTCCGGATCCAGCGGCACATAGGCAGCACCGGCCTTGAGGATGCCCAGCAGCCCCACCACCATTTCGACGCTGCGCTGCACGCTGATGCCGACCAGGCTGTCGCCCCGGGCGCCCTGGGCGCGCAGGTAGTGGGCCAACTGGTTGGCGCGGGCGTCGAGCTGGGCGTAGCTGAGCGCATGCTCGCCAAACACCAGGGCCGGGGCCTGCGGCGCGCGGCGTGCCTGGTCTTCGAACAGCTGGTGCACCGGGCGTTCGAGCGGGTAGTCACGGGCCGTAGCGTTCCAGTCCTGGAGCACGGTGGCAAGGCTGGCGTCATCGAGCATCGGCACCTGCCACAGCGCGTGCTGCGGCTGATCGACCAAGCCCTGCAGCAGGGCCTGCCAGTGCCGGGCCATGCGCTCGATGGTGGCGCCGTCGAACAGGTCGCTGGCATAGGTGAAGGCTGCGTGCAGCACGCCACCTTGCTCGTAGGTGTCGAGGCTGAGGTCGAACTGGGTGGTGCGGCTGCGCCATTGCAGCGGCGCCAGTTGCAGGCCGGACGCCAGGGTGACGGTGGTCAGGTCGGCGACCTGCGGCTGGTGGTTGTACATCACCTGGAACAGCGGTGCGTGGCTGAGGCTGCGCTCGACCTTGAGCGCCTCGACCAGGCGCTCGAACGGCAGGTCCTGGTGCGCCTGGGCGCCCAGCACGGTCTGACGTACCGCTTGCAGATAACCCAGCACGTCCTGTTGCGCTTGTGGCTGCAGGCGCAGCACCTGGGTGTTGACGAACAGCCCGATCAGCCCCTCGACCTCGGCGCGGTTGCGGTTGGCCACCGGGCTGCCGATGCGCAGGTCGCTTTGGCCGGTGTAGCGTTGCAGGAGCATGCCGAAGCTGGCGAGCAGGACCATGAACAGCGACAGGTTGTGCTGGCGGGCAAAACCGCGCACCTGCTCGGTCAGTGCCGCGTCGAGCGGGAATGACTGACGGCTGCCGCTGAAGCTGGGGGTGGCCGGGCGCGCGTGGTCCAGCGGCAGCTCCAGCACCGGCTGCTCCTGGCCCAGCTGGGCCTGCCAGTACTGCAACTGGCGCTCCATCTCGCCCGCTTCGAGCCAGCGGCGCTGCCACAGGGCGTAGTCGACGTACTGGATGGGCAGTGCTGGCAGCTGCGGTGCCTGGCCGGCGGCAAAGGCGTCATAGGCGCGGCTGAACTCATCGATCAGCACATTCATCGACCAGCCGTCGGAAACGATGTGGTGCAGGGTCAGCAGCAGCACGTGCTCCTGCGCATCGAGGTGCAGCAGGCGCACCCGCAGCAGTGGGCCTTGCGCCAGGTCGAACGGGCGCAGCGACTCGGCCTCGGCGTCGGCACGGACCTGTGCCTCACGCTGGTCGGCGGCGAGGTTGCGCAGGTCGACGCGCTCGATGTTCACGTGCGCGAGCGGGCGGTGGACCTGCTCCAGGCGATCATCGGCCTGGGGTTCGAAGACGGTGGTCAGGCTTTGGTGACGGGCCAGTACGGTGGCGAAGGCCTGCTCCAGGGCGGCTTCGTTCAGCTGGCCTAGCAGGCGTACGGCGCCTGGCAGGTTGTAGGCGCCGCTCTGGGGGTCCATTTGCCAGAGCACCCACATGCGTTGCTGGGCATAGGACAGCGCCTGGCGGTCTGGGGCCTCGACACTGGCCGGGATGGGGAACTGGGAAAAGTCGATGCCCTCCTTGGCCAGGGTCTCGAGGAACACGCGGCGCTTTTCCAGCGGCAGTTCAATGAAACGGCGGGCCAGTTGCAGGGACTTCTCGGCATTCATCAGATTGCTTCCGTACGGGTGGGGTATCGGGCGGGGCCCGGCTATCCCTACGAAACGGATACATCTTGCAAAAAGTTAGGTTTTGGTGGGGGTTTGGGGGGCGGTGGGGGGGGCTCGTGGCGGGTGAATATCCGATTTGGGTGGCGACGCGGATTCACCTTTTCGCCTTTACGGCGACCTACTTTTTTTCTTGGAAAAAAGTAGGCAAAAACCGCCTGCTCCCACATACGGCCCCTGCGCTGCGCTCCGGGGTTCCCTCGCGCCGGCGCCTTCCGGGCCTTCGCGGACTCCGAATTGCTGCGCAAGTCTACATCTCGCGACTTCGGCGGGACGCCGAAGGGCGCTGCGCGCCAGGGCCCTCCAGACGCCTCTGCTCGGCCTCCTGAGGTCGCGATGGGCGGCGCCTGGGCTATCGCGGGCTTAGAAGCAAGAGCAAGAGCAAGAGCGGGAGCGGGAGCGGGAGCGGGAGCGGAGCTTTTTTGAAACATTTGCTTTCATTTGAGGCTTCAGGTTTCTGATTCTCATTCGTCCTATTAGATGCAGCCTTCAAGGTTGAGATGAAACTCGACCGCAATTTTCCTCAGAAGAACGACTGATGGCCCGACAAACTAAAAAATCCAAGTCCAAGCTGTGGTTCCTGGTCCACAGCTGGCTTGCCCTGCCGATCTGGTTCTTTGTCCTGATCGTCTGTTTCACCGGCATGCTCGCGGTGGTCAGCCAGGAGATCGTCTGGCTGGCGAACCCCGACGTGCGTGCCAGCCAACCGGACGACAACGCCGAGCGGCTGAGCTTCCAGCAGGTCTTGAGTGCGCTGAACAAGGCCGAACCGGACATGGCGGTGCGCTTCATCAGCCAGCCGGACGGCTCGCACTTCGCCCTCGAGGCCGCAGTCACCTATCCCGACGGCACGTCGCCGACGCTCTACGTCAACCCCTATACCGGCGCCATCCAGGGCAAGACCCCCGACTTCAACTTCCAGGCCTTTACCCGCGCCCTGCACGGCTGGTGGCTGGTGCCGTTCACCAACGGCTATAGCTGGGGCTGGTACCTGGTGTCGTTGCTCGGCCTGCCAATGCTCGCCTCGCTGGTCACAGGGCTTGTGGTGTACAAGAAATTCTGGCGCGGGTTCTTCAAACCCGTGCGCACCCAGCATGGCTCGCGGATCTTCTGGGGAGACCTGCACCGCCTGGCCGGGGTGTGGTCGATCTGGTTCATCGCGGTGATTTCGATCACCGGCACCTGGTTCCTGATCCAGGCCATTCTCGGCGACAACCACGTCACCATTTCCACCGAGCCGATCGTGCCGGTCATCGCCCGCGAACAAGTGCCACAGAGCCCGGACGGCAATCCGGTGCCGCGCATCGACCTGGACGAGGCCGCCCGCATCGCCCAGGAGGCCATCCCGGGCTTGGACATCAGTTTCATCACCCTGCCGGCCACCGCCTACAGCCATATCAGCATGGGCGGACGAGGCTGGTATCCGCTGATGTTCCAGACCGCCGAGGTCAACCCGTACACCCGCAACGTCGACAGCCAGTTCCTGCTCGGCGACCGCTCGACCCTGGAGTTCGTCACCGAATCCATGCGCCCGCTGCACACCGGTGACTTCGGTGGCCTGCCGATCAAGCTGATCTGGTTCTTCTTCGGCCTGGTGCTCACCCTGATGGTGCTCAGTGGCCTGCTGATCTGGACCAAGCGCACCGCCCAGGCCACCGCCGCGGCGCTCAAGCGCAGCGAGCGCCCTGCCCGCTCGCGCAGGCATGAAGACACCCCCGTGGAAGCCCAGCCATGAGCCAGACCCAGACCCTGCCGCCCAGCAGCCTGAAGCAGTGGTGGTTGAAATGGCGCTTCCACTTCAACATCCTGCTGATCCTCATCCCGCTGGGCTTCATGCCCAAGTACTTCGCCGATGCCAGCTTGTTCCGCGGTGACAGCGGCCTGGGCGCCAACGTGGTCAAGGACATCCAGGTCGACCGCTGGCGCCTGGACCTGGCCGAGCTGCGCGACGAAGCGCCACGTGCGGACGGCCCGGCCGGGCACTTCAAGGTGTTCAACGCCGCGCTCTGCCAAACCTGCACCGAAGGCGCCAAGGCCATCTACCTGCGCATCGGCAAGCCGCGCAACCTGCGCGCCGCCGGCTCGATCTTCTTCGGCTCGCCCTACCGCATGAGCACCTCGCTGCCGATCCCGCCCCGCACCCGCCCAGACGCCGAGATCTGGATCACCATCGAAGGCTGGGACGGCAGCATGCACCAGGCATCCGTACCGCTGGCCAAGGCATCGCCGGCCACTGTCGCCTGGCTCGAGAAACAAGGAGGCAAATGATGAAACACCTGTTGCGCAGGCTTGCCCTGCCCCTGCTGACCTTCACCGCCCTGCCGGCATTGGCGCACAACCCGATGTGCGACTGCGTACCGGTGGCGGGCGATCAGATCAAGTGCACCGGCGGCTTCTCCGACGGTAGCGGCGCGCCGGGCGTGACGCTGGATGTGATCGGCTACGACGAGCAAGTGCTGGTCGGCGGCAAGCTTGGCGACGACTCGACCCTCACCTTCAAGCGCCCCGACGGCGAGTTCTACGTGCTGTTCGACGCCGGCCCCGGCCACGTGGTGGAAGTCGACCATGCCGATATAGGCTCGCCATGAGCCGCGCCCAAGTCATCCGCCCAGCCGGCGCCGGGCACGAAACCCTCTATGTGCTGCTGGCCGCCGTGCTGATCGCCGCCCTCGCCGCGACCGTGGTCGGGCTGCGTGGTGAACGGGTCGACGAACAGCCCATCGCCAGCCACCAGATCGACGCTCGCCGCGACCTCAACGCCGCCGAACAGGGCGTCTACACCGACCTGCACGTGGCCACCGAGGAAATCCTCGCCCTGCGCCAGGAAAACGGCCAGGCGCCCGCAGTACAGGCGCTGGCCGATGATGCACTGCCGCCCTTCGTCGACGACACCAGCAGCGCCAGCCGTGGCCGCCATCAGTGGCAGTGGCTGGCCAGTGGCGCCTACCTGGGCTCGAGCCAGGACGCCGACGTTGCCGGCAGCTTCCTGTTGATCCTGCCGCAGGCCGACACCGCACCGGCCCAGGTGTGGCTGCGCCGCGACCACAGCACCCGGGCCCCTGACGATCTTGGCCAGGCCGCGCTGATCGCCGCCGGCTGGCAGGAAATCGTCAGCCACTACGACGCCGGGGTCACCCGCGAACACCGTCACTGAACCCAAGGACCGCGCCATGCTCCGCTCCGCCCTCGCCTTTCTCCTGGCCTGCCTGCTCCCGGCATTGGCCCTGGCCGACAGCGGCAAACCGCTGCGCATCGGCATCACCCTGCACCCCTACTACAGCTACGTGAGCAATATCGTCGGCGACAAGGCCGAAGTGGTGCCGCTGATTCCGGCAGGCTTCAACCCGCATGCCTACGAGCCGCGCGCCGAAGACATCAAGCGCATCGGCACCCTGGACGTGATCGTGCTCAACGGCATCGGCCACGACGACTTCGCCGATCGCATGATCGCCGCCAGCGAAAAGCCCGCCATCAAGACCATCGAGTCCAACCAGAACGTCCCGCTGCTGGCCGCCACCGGCATCGCCGCGCGCGGCGCCGGCAAGGTGGTCAACCCGCACACCTTCCTGTCGATCAGCGCCAGCATCGCCCAGGTCAACAACATTGCCCGCGAGCTGGGCAAGCTCGACCCGGACAACGCCAAGTTCTACACCCAGAACGCCCGCGCCTATGCCAAGCGCCTGCGCGCGCTGCGCGCCGAAGCCCTGGCCAAGGTCACCGAGGCACCGGGCGCGGAGTTTCGCGTGGCGACCATCCACGCCGCCTACGACTACCTGGTGCGCGACTTCGGGCTGGAGGTCACTGCAGTGGTCGAGCCGGCCCATGGCATCGAGCCGAGCCCGGCGCAGTTGAAGAAAACCATCGACCAGCTCAAGGCCCTGGATGTGAAGGTGATCTTCTCGGAGATGGACTTCCCGTCCGCCTACGTCGAGACCATCGAGCGCGAGTCCGGGGTGAAGATCTATCCGCTGACCCACATCTCCTACGGCGAATACACCGCCGACAAGTACGAGGTGGAGATGAAGCGCAACCTCGAGACCGTGGTCAAGGCCATCCAGGAGAACCGCGCATGACCGCCGCGGCCAACCTGGTCAGCGCCCAAGGCCCGCGCATCGACTTCGCCGGCATCGACCTCACCCTTGGGCGCACGCGCATCCTCGAGCAGGTGAGCTTCAGCGTTGCCGCCGGCAGCGTGCATGCCATCGTCGGCCCCAACGGTGGCGGCAAGAGCTCGCTGATCAAGACCCTGCTCGGGCAGATGCCGCACCAGGGCCAGTTGACCCTGCACTGGCCCACCGAGCGCGAGGTGATCGGCTATGTGCCGCAGGCGCTGGAGTTCGACCGTGGCCTGCCGATGACCGTCGACGACTTCATGGCCGCCATGTGCCAGCAGCGCCCGGCGTTCCTCGGCCTGTCGCGCCGTGTGCGACCCGACATCGACGCCGCCCTGGCCAAGGTCGGCATGCTCGACAAGCGCAAGCGGCGCATGGGCGCGTTGTCCGGTGGCGAGCGCCAGCGCGTGCTGCTGGCCCAGGGGCTGATCCCCGAGCCGCAACTGCTGGTGCTGGACGAACCCATGTCGGCGCTGGATGAAGCCGGTATCCAGGTGTTCGAGCAACTGCTGCACGGCTGGCGCCAGGCCGGCACCACGGTGCTGTGGATCGAGCACGACCTTGAAGCGGTACTGCGCCTGGCCGACCGCGTCACGGGACTGAGCCGCAAGCTGCTGTTCGACGCCCCGCCCGCACAGGCCCTGACCCCGGAGCGCCTGCTCGGGCTGTTCTCCGTCCACCCGCGCAGCGAGAGCCTTGCCTGATGAGTTATGAAGCTTTCCGCCAACTGGTCCAGCAATGGGCCACCGCTGGCTACCTGCCCGAGGCCCTGGCCTATGGGTTCGTGATCAACGCCCTGATCGCCGGCCTGATGATCGGCCCGGTGCTGGGCGGGCTCGGCACCCTGGTCGTGGTCAAGCGCTTTGCGTTCTTCTCCGAGGCCGTCGGCCACGCCGCACTCACGGGCGTGGCCATCGGTATCCTGCTTGGCGAGCCCTATACCGGGCCCTACGGCAGCTTGTTCGGCTACTGCCTGCTGTTCGGCATCCTGCTGAATTTCCTGCGCAACCGCACAGGCCTTTCGCCGGACACCCTGATCGGCGTGTTCCTCTCCGTCTCGTTGGCCCTGGGTGCCAGCCTGCTGCTGATGCTGGCCGGCAAGATCAACGTGCACATCCTCGAGAACGTGCTGTTCGGCTCGGTACTTACCGTCAGCCCTCACGACCTGCTGGTGCTCGGCATCGTTGCCGTGCTGGTGCTGGCCTTGGCCCTGCCGCTGTACAACCGCATCATCCTCGCCAGCTTCAACCCGCAACTGGCGGCCGTGCGCGGCGTGGCGGTGAAGACCCTCGACTACCTGTTCGTGGTGCTGGTGACCCTGGTGACCGTGGCCTCGGTGAAGGTGATCGGCGCCATCCTGGTCGGTGCGCTACTGGTGATCCCCGCTGCCGCCGCGCGCCTGGTCAGCCAGTCGCTCAAGGGCTTCTTCTTCGCCTCGGTGCTGATCGCCACCCTCAGCACCCTGCTCGGCATCCTGCTGCCGATCGTCTTCGACCTGCCCGTGCCCTCCGGCGCTGCAATCATCCTGGTAGCCGGTATGTGCTTCGCCCTCGCGGCCCTCGCCCGCGCCCTCGTCCCACGCCTGCAAGGAAACCCGGCATGAACCTCACGCTCAAACGCCTCACCCTGGCCCTGGTCCTGACCGGCGCGCCCACCCTGGTGCTGGCCGCACAGCCCGCCAGCAGCGCCGCAGCCACGCAAGTGCTGACCACCCTGCCGGTGACCCACAGCCTCGCTGTCGCGTTGCTCGACGGCACCTCGGTGCAGCTCAAGCGCGCAGCACCGGCCAACCTTCCAGCCAGCCGCCAGCCGTCGTACTTCGAGGGGCGTGGCGGTGCGAGCCTGCAGAAGGATGCGCAGCAGGCCACGGCAGTGATCGGCGTGCGCTCGATCTGGCATGACGACCCGCTCTATCCCATGGCGCGGCGCAGCAACATCCGCATCGTCGAAATCGATGCCGCGCGCCCGGTCGATGGCGCCCTGCCCGGCATCGCGGTGGATGGCGACAATGCATTCGCCAGCTATCCCTGGTTGAACCCGATCAACCTCGGGCGCATGGCCGATGTGGTGGCCAATGACCTGGAGCGCCTGTCCCCCGCTGACAAGGACAAGATCCAGGCCAACCTCGCCGGGCTCAAGCGACAGATGCTGGAGCTGACGTCCAGCAGCCAGACGCGCCTGGCCGAGGCCGATAACCTCAGCGTGGTCAGCCTGTCGGAACGTCTGGGCTATCTGGTCAGCGGGTTGAACCTGGATGTGGTGTCACAGGCACTGCCGGCAGATGGCAAGTGGGACGAAGCGGCGCTGAAGGCGCTGGGAGAGACCCTCAAGACGCAGGATGTGGCGTTGGTGCTGCACCATCGTCAGCCTGAGCCGCAGGTGCTCAAGGTGATCGAGGCGGCAGGCGCCAGGTTGGTGGTGGTCGACAGCGATCCGGAGGATACGGTGGCGGGGCTCAGGAACACTGTCGACGCTGTGGTGGCCGTATTGGTCAAAGGATGACGAAACGCCTGTTTCGGCAGATCAGAGCATGGCCCGGCATCGCTTCGTACAAGCCACGGCCAGGCACTGGCACCAGCTGCTCGGCCCGCAGTGGCATCTTCATGATGGCCGCCGGGCCAGGTTTATGTCCCGAGACGGCGCACACCCAAACTGGCGGCTGTACTCGCGGCTGAACTGTGACGGGCTTTCATAACCGACCCGATAACAGGCGCTCGACACATCCAGCCCCTCCCCCAACATCAGCCGCCGAGCCTCCTGCAGGCGCAATAGCTTCTGGTACTGCAAGGGGCTCATGGCGGTGACTGCCTTGAAACGGTGATGCAAGGTCGAACTGCCCAGATTGGCGATCCGCGCCAGTTGCTCGATGCGCAGCGGCTGGGTGTAGTGGTTGTTCAACCAGTCGATGGCCTTGCTCACGCGCCGGGTCTGCGAGTCGCCCATGGCCAACTCGTACAGCCGACGCCCATGCACTCCTCGCAGCAAGCGGTAGTGCAGTTCGCGCAGCGCCAATGGCGCGAGCATGCCGATATCCCGTGGCGACTCCAGCAACCGCACCAGGCGCAACATGGTTTCCAGCAGCGACACATCGATCTGTTCGAGAAATAACCCGCGCTCGGGCTCATCCGGTACGCCCGCGGGCGGCGCATCGGCGATCACCTGGGCAAGCTCGGTTGGCTCGAAGTCCAGGCGGATGCACAAGTAAGGCGCCTGCGCGCTGGCTGTCAGCACCCGACCAGACACCGGTAGCGTCACCGACACCACCAGGTAGTTGAGGGGGTCGTACAGATAACGCTCCTCGCCCAGGCCCACCTCTTTTTGCCCCTGCACGATCAGGCACAGCGCCGGTTTGTGCACGGTATGGATGATGTCTGACGGCGCATCCATTCGAATCACGTGCAGCGGCGCGATGGCAGTTTCGTAAATGCCCGGCGCGGTAAAGCGCTCGGTCAGCGAGCGGACGAGCTCGCCACGGTACAAGGCAGTGGTTTGCAGGAGAAAAGCATCGTTCTGCGCCATTCAAGGGCTCTCGCATGTTGGAATTCGGCGTTGTATCACGGTCTTGGTGTGACGGCAGACCATGGGGGCTACCTGGCGGCGTCGTCAGGGCCAGGCACCCATTGTCCCCCGCGAAAAACACCTGCGTTAGGTCGAAACTGTCGTCGAGTTGCCTGATCCTTCCGCTCCGGCGCGTGGCACGAGGCTGCGCGGATCACCGACACGAATAGGCAAAGGTCGCGCAGGTTTCGGCACGCATCGTGCCGCCCCACAACCTTAGTCTTTTCTCCGTACCCAGCAGCAACGTCTGCCTTCCCTGCAGACGCCTGAACCTTCATGTACAGGAGATACGCAAATGTCCAACATCAACGATAAAGTCGTGCTGATCACCGGCGCCAGCAGCGGCATTGGTGAAGCCGCCGCCAGGCTGATCGCCGCCAAGGGTGCTCACGTGGTACTCGGCGCCCGCCGTATCGATCGCCTGCAACAGCTGGTGAGTGAAATCCGCGCCGAAGGCGGCTCGGCAAGTGCCCGCGCACTGGACGTGACCGACCTCGATTCCATGCAAGCCTTTGTCGAGTTTGCCAAGGCGCAGTACGGCAAGGTCGATGTGATCATCAACAACGCAGGGGTAATGCCGCTGTCGCCACTGAACTCGCTGAAAGTCGAGGAATGGAACCGGATGCTCGACGTCAACGTGCGCGGAGTGCTGCACGGCATCGCCGCGGTGCTCCCAGGCATGGAGGCGCAAGGACATGGTCAGGTCATCAACATCTCGTCGATCGGCGGGCTTTCGGTCTCCCCCACCGCTGCTGTGTATTGCGCGACCAAGTACGCCGTTCGGGCGATCTCCGATGGCCTTCGCCAGGAAACCGACAAGATCAGGGTGACGGTGGTGTGTCCTGGGGTGGTGGAATCGGAGCTGGCCGACACGATCACCGACGACACGGCCCGCGAGGCCATGAGAACATTCCGACGCGTGGCGCTGGAGGCCGACGCGATTGCCCGGGCGCTGGTCTATGCCATCGAGCAGCCGGATGATGTGGATGTCAGCGAGCTTGTGGTGCGACCGACTGCCAGTCCTTATTGAGCACTCCTGGGCGTCGGCTGCATGCTCGCGAGAAATGCGCTGGTGTCCCGATCGGAGCGCAGGCAGACCACCCGACAACCCACCGGCGCGCTCGCCGCAAGTTGCTCCATCTTCGTTCGAGCCGAGCGCTTCGTTTGCCACATGAACCTGAAGAACTCCGGCAGGTTGGCCAGCCGCTCCGGGCAGTTGTGCGGCAAGTCCGGACGGGTCTGTCCGCGATAACGCAGCGCTCTGGTCAGCACCCGCCAGAATCGCAGCGTCGCCGACCGGTCGATCCAGATCAGAAGATCGGCGCGAGCCAGTCGATTGCTCCAGGTGGTTGAATGGCCGCCTTCGAAAATCCAGCGATCGCGCGCCTCCACTTCATGGCACAAGCGTGTCTTCTCGTCCCGGCTGCGCTCGACCCAGCCGGGCTGCCAGTGGATGGTGTCGATATGCACCACCGGCAGCCCCGTGTATTCGCCTAGCTTGCGCGCCAATGTGCTCTTCCCGGCGCCGGGTTGGCCGACAATCATGATCCGCTGCATCGAAGCTCCTTTTCGCCATGCATGTTGAACAGGGCGCGCGATTCTACGGAAATGTCCGGCAGCGTCAACCCAAGGAACGGGCGAGCCATTCACGGCGTGTCATCTCCCATATCTCCACCTCAAACGGCCCGGAGACAAAATGCCCGTCGCGCGTGTCCACCAGGCGCATCCCTTCATGCTCCGAGACTTTTCGAGAGGCGTGATTGGCAACGGCCTTGGGCACCTGCATGACAGGGCGAGACAAGGTCTCGAACCAATAGGCATTGACCACCCGGCAGGCTTCACGCATGTAGCCTTGCCCCCACCACTGCGGCGCAAGCCAGAAACCCCGGTTGTTCCCGGGTTCGTCGTACAGGCTGATGCTGCCGATGATGCGCGGGTCTTCACCGCGCAGGCGGATCATCCAATGCCATTCACGGCCCGCGGCCATGGCTGGCAGGGCGATATCACGCACGTAGACCAACGCGCCGTCTTCCGGGTACGGCCATGGCACGCGGCGATCGAGATAACGGACCACCTCCCACTGCGGAAACAACTGCTGGATCGCAGGCGCGTCTTCCAATTGCAGAGGGGTGAGAACAAGGCGTTCTGTATACAGCGTCTTAAGGCAATCCATGGCATTCGCTCCTGAGTACCCTTGTGCAGGGCACTTGATGGTCGGCGATTGCCCCGGCTGTGTCGAGCGCTCGGGCCAACGGGGGCGCTGGGCCGATCTGCCCGTCTCAGATGACGCGCCCCGACAGGGCATTGACCCCCTCCAGCGTCGCAAAGGGAATATCCAACTCGCGAAATTGGTGCGACAGCGCGGATTGTGTCAGGTGCAGGCGTTCGGCGGCGTCGTGCAGGCTGTCCATTTCCCGCAGGGCGTCGATGGTGCGCAGGTGTCTCAAGTCGATCATGGGCAGAACTTCAACCCTGTGCAAAATAGCGAAACCTGAACCGCTCAAAAGGCCGCGAGGTTGCAGTATTGTCCCTTGAAATACAGCAACGGCTGCGTCGCCCCGGCCTCTTGCAGGGTCAGCGCTTTCACTTCCCCAATCACGATCAGGTGATCGCCTGCGGCATGTTCGGCGTGGATTTCGCAATCGAGCCAGTGCAGGCTGCCGGCGATGAGTGGATTCCCCAGAGGCGACGACTGCCATTCGACGCCGTGCCACTTGTCGGTGCCACGGCGCGCGAACTGGTTGGAAATACCGACCTGCTCATCTGAAAGGATGTTGACTGCAAAACGACCGGCCTGGCGAATCTTCGGGTAGCTGGCCGAGTTCGACATCACGCTGAACGACACCAGGGGCGGGCTCATCGACACGCTGTAGAACGACTGGCAGGTAAAGCCGATCGGCTCGTCATCGATGAACGAAGTCACCACCGTGATACCGGAGGCGTAATGCCCGAGCGCTTCGCGAAAACGCAGAGGCTCGATGGCGGTTCCAAGCTGCGACATGACAGACAGACCCTAGTTCGACAGTTCTTGCCGAACGATATCCGCGCCTGCGACCAACGCCTCGAGCTTGCCACTCGCGACGCGACGTGGCAGTGGCGCCATGCCGCAGTTGGTGCACGGATAAAGCTTGTCGGCATCGACGAACTGCAAGGCCTTGCGCAGGGTATTGGCGACTTCTTCCGGAGTCTCGATGGCGTGATTGGCCACATCGATGGCGCCGACCATCACTTTCTTGCCGCGGATGAGCTCGATCAGATCCATGGGCACGTGGGAGTTGTGGCATTCGAGCGAAACGATATCGATAGAGGATTTCTGCAGCTTTGGGAACGCCTGCTCATACTGGCGCCACTCCGACCCCAGCGTCTTTTTCCAGTCGGTGTTGGCCTTGATGCCATAGCCGTAGCAGATGTGCACCGCCGTTTCACACTTGAGGCCTTCGATGGCCCGTTCCAGGGTGGCGACGCCCCAATCGTTCACCTCGTCGAAGAAGACGTTGAATGCAGGCTCGTCGAACTGAATGATATCGACACCCGCCGCCTCCAGCTCCCGGGCTTCCTGATTGAGGATCTTGGCAAATTCCCACGCCAGCTTTTCCCGGCTCTTGTAGTGGGCGTCGTACAGCGTATCGATCATCGTCATGGGACCCGGCAGCGCCCACTTGATGGGTTGACGGGTTTGCTGGCGCAAGAACCTGGCGTCGTCGACGAACACAGGCTTGCGACGCTCGACTGCACCCACCACCGTCGGGACGCTCGCATCGTAGCGATCACGGATCCGCACGGTTTCGCGCTTCTCGAAATCAACGCCGCTGAGGTGTTCGATAAAGGTGGTGACGAAGTGCTGGCGGGTTTGCTCGCCGTCGCTGACGATGTCGATACCGGCCTGCTGCTGTTCGTGCAACGCCAGACGCAGTGCATCCTGCTTGCCCTCGACAAGCCCTTCGTCCTGCAGTTTCCAGGGCGACCAGAGGGTCTCGGGCTGCGCCAGCCAGGAAGGCTTGGGCAAGCTGCCGGCGGTTGAGGTAGGGAGCAGTTTTTTCATGATGGAAGCCTTGTGAATTCGATAAGTCAGATTGCGTACTGAGCAGACCACTGCTCGAGAACCGCCCGATAGGGTTTGATGAAGTGCTCCTCGGCAAACCGCCCTTGTTCGATCGCCAGGCGGCTGCGTTCCTCGCGGTCATAAACGATTCGGGTCAACGAATAATCCTGGTGCTTGAGGCTTGGCTGATAGGATTGCCCTGCCGCAGAGTTCGCGTTGTAGATTTCCGGCCGGTAGATCTTCTGGAAGGTGTCCATCGTGCTGATGGTGCTGATGAGCTCGAGATTGGTGTAGTCGGCAAGCAGGTCGCCCGTAAAGTAGAACGCCAAGGGCGCGACGCTGTTCGCGGGCATGAAATAACGCACCTTCAAGCCCATCTTGCTGAAGTACTCATCCGTCAACGAGTATTCATCCTGACGGTATTCGAACCCCAGTACCGGGTGCTGGTTTTGCGTGCGGTGGTAGGTCCTGCTGCTGGAGACGCTCAGGCAGATGACCGGCAACTTGCTGAAGTTGGCCTTGTAGGCCTGCGAGTTCAGGAAGCACTTGAACAGCTTGCCATGCAGGTCGCCGAAATCATCCGGGGTGCCGAAGCCAGGCTTGCCCTTGTTGTGCTCCAGCAGCAGCACGCTGAAGTCGTAATCACGCACGTAGGAAGAAAAATTGTTCCCTACGATCCCGGCGATGCGCTCGTTGGTTTTCTGATCGACGATGTTGGTTTTCAGAATCTCGATCAACGGGAGCGCATCGGCAGTGCTGTCAGCCCCCAGGTCCATCTCGACGGAAATGATTTCGAGCTCGACCTTGTAACGGTCACCTTCAGGGTTGTCCCAATGGGCCAGGGCATTGAAGCGGTTGTCGATCATCCGCAAGGTATTGCGCAGGTTTTCCTGGCGCTGCTCGCCCCTCGCCAGGTTGGCGAAGTTGGTGGTGATGCGGGTGTTGTCCGAGGGCTGGTAGTGCTCATCGAAACAAATCCGCTTGATCGCGAAAGTGAAGTCTTTGGCCATGGTGATCTGAATCCTGATTCCTGAGGTAAACCTGGAACGCCTCGCGCAGCGAAGGTGCCTGCCGATACGGATGTCCGGTTCCGAGTGGGGGAATTGTCGGGATCAGCCACTCATGAAGCAAACTCATTTTTTTTGCATTCAACCTTAGTAATTTTCATGATCGCTCTTGCGCCTGGGTTGGGTGCAATCCATAACCTAGAGCCTTCCATCGATCCCACTGATGATTACTATCGAACGACCTGCCTATGGGCCTTGCAAATCCGACTCCTATAATCGCCCTCCTATTTTCCCGCCTCCTGCGCCTGCTCCAGGCGACAACACTTGGAATCCGTACCATGCCAAGCGTCAATCAGGCCCCCGATGGCCTTCTTGAACATAACCAACAGAGCGTCAAACAGCAGTGGCTGGCGATTCTCTCGGTTGCCGTGGGCGCCTTCGCCCTGGTCACCAGTGAATTCCTGCCGGTGGGCGTGCTCAACGATGTGGCCAGCGACCTGGGCATCAGTGCCGGCCAGGCCGGCCTGATGGTCACCCTGCCCGGGATCATGGCCGCCCTCGCCGCCCCGCTGCTGTCGGTAGGCATCGGCGCCATGGACCGCCGCTACCTGCTGATCGGCCTGACGCTGATCATGATCATCGCCAACTCGGTGGTGGCCTATGCCAGCGATTTCAGCCTGTTGCTATTCGGCCGCGTGCTGCTGGGTATCAGCATTGGTGGCTTCTGGGCCACGGCCATTGCCCTGAGCGGGCGCCTGGCGCCCAAGGGGGTGGGCGTGGCGCAGGCGACCTCGATCATCATGGTCGGGGTCACCCTGGCCACGGTGCTGGGGGTGCCGGTCGGCACCTGGCTCAGCGGCCTGATGGGCTGGCGCATGACCTTCCTGGTGACCGCCCTGCTGGGTGTGCCGGTGCTGCTCGCGCAGGTCTTCCTGCTGCCGCGGCTCAATCCGGACAAGGCCATCCGCATCAGTGACCTGCCGGCGCTGTTCATCAATCCGCTGGCGCGGGTCGGCCTGATCGCGGTGTTGCTGATTGGCCTGGCGCACTTTGCCGCGTACACCTATGTCGCACCGTTCTTCAAGCAAAGCTCCGGCTTCGATGGGGCAACCATCGGCTCGCTGCTGCTGCTCTACGGTGTAGCAGGCGTCATCGGCAACCTGTTCGCCGGCTTCGCCGCCAACCGCAGCGTGCGCTACACCCTGCTGCTGGTGGCCTTGCTGATCGGCGTCAGCACCGCGCTGTTCCCCTACTTCGCCACCGGCATGACCGGGGCGGTGATGCTGATCGCGCTGTGGGGCTTTGCCTTCGGTGCCTTCCCGGCCTGTGCCAGCATCTGGATGTTCGTGGTCGCGCCCAAGGATGTCGAACGCGGCATGCCGCTGTTCGTGGCCATGTTCCAGGTGATCATTGCACTGGGCTCGTTCTTCGGCGGGCGGATCGTCGACCAGATGGGCAGCTCGGTGCTGCTGAGCCTGGCCACGGCGTTGGTCGGCTGCGGGTTCGTCACCGTGCTGGTGCTGGGGCGTAATGTCAGCAACAGCCTGGCGGCCCAGCCTGCCTGACCTCTGCAGGGGCCGCCTGGCGGCCCCTGTACCTTGCGTCGATCAGCGCGCCATGCAGCGCTGGTAGCGCTCATCCACCCTCCCCGCAAACCACGCCGTGGTCAGCTTGCGGGTGATCTTCGGGCTCTTGAGCACGATCCCTGGCAGCACCGCACGTGGCAGTGGCTTGCCCGCCTTGGCATCGGCGAGTGCGAATACGCCGCGGTACAAGGCGCTGTCCTCGAGCGCCAGGCTGTTCTCCAATTCCAACTGACTGCGAATCTGTGGATTGCGCAGCCCAAGCTTCACCCCAAGGCTGCGCGCCGCGCGCTCGGTGGTGCCTGGCAGGATCGAGCCCGGTGCGATCAGGTCGCCGTCCAACGCCAGTTCCGCCCCCGTCACACTGTTCAGCGCTGCCTGGAAAGCCGCGTTGCGGCTGGCGTACCAGCCTGCGTTGAAATCGGCGAAGCGGTACAGCGGCCGCTCATAGTGGGCGGGATACCCCAACAAGTGGGCGATGCCGAAGTACAGGCCGCCGCGACGGCTGAAGACCTCCTGGCGAATCGTGCCCTGGCGCTGGTAGGGGTAGTCCTGGGCATGGCGTTCGGCAAAGTCGATGCTGACCTGCATCGGCCCGCCGGTACGCACCGGGTTGAGCCCGCCGAGCAGCTTGTCGCCCAGCGGCAGGCCGGCGATGAAATCGTCGAACAGCGCACTGAGTTGCCGCTCGCTGCGCACCGCCAGCAGGCGCTGCTGGTAGCTCTGGCCGTTGGCCGAAGGGGTGGCCAGGGCGCCATCGACCAGCAGCCTGGGGATGTGCAGACGCGCGGCGCGGCGGTCGATTTCCTCGCGGGCGATACGGCCCAGGTTGGGCACCTGGGGGTCGGCGGTGAAGGTGGACTCCTGCTCGGTCACCGCCAGCACCGCACACAGGTTGCTGCGGCTGGGCGCGATGCCCTGGGCGGTGAACGCGACCTGAATGTCCTCGGCCCAGCCCTGGCGGTCCTTGACCGAGGCAGGCAGCAGGCGCATGAGCTGGGCGCGGACCTGGGCAGGGTCGACTTCGGGCGCCTCCTCGCGGCGCCCGGCACAGCCTTGCAGCAGGGCCAGCAGCATCAGCCCAGCGCCCAGCAGCCGCAGGTTCAGGACAGATCACCGACGATGTAGGTCTTGCTGATATGGCGGAACAACGGGTGGCTGGCACTGCCCAGCAATTCGAACAGCACCATCTCGCGGGTCACGATCTGCGCCCCGGCGTCGCGCATACGCGCCAGGCCTGCCGCCTTGCTTGCCGGGGTGCGGCTGTCACAGACGTCCTCGACCACGAACACCTGCTTGCCCAGGCCCAGCAGGCCAAGCACGGTCTGCAGCACGCAGACGTGGGTTTCCATGCCACAGACGATCACCTGCTCACGCGCCAGCAGACTGGCCGGCAGGCACTCGGCAGCCACGCAGGAAAAGTGCAGTTTCTCGACGATTTCGGCCCCTGCCGCCGCGGCCTTGAGTTCGGCCAGGGTCGGGCCCAGGCCCTTGGGGTACTGCTCGGAAATCACCGTGGGCAGTTCGAGTTCGGCGGTGGCGGCCAGCAGCCCGCAGGCCCGCGCGCGGGTGCCCTCGGGATCGCTCATGGCGCCAATGAGGCGCTCCTGGATATCGACGACCAGCAGCGTGGCCTGGCGGGGATCGATCAGCATGGGGACAACCCTTGTCCTGTGGGAAAGCCCCCAGCCTCCCCCAGGCAAAGGCCTACGTCAATCATGCCGAAAGTCGATGAGGTTCCAGAGAGGCGGCCAGCAGGCTCAGCACCCGGTCTTCGTGCTCATGGATGAAGAAGTGCCCGCCGGGGAAGACCTCCAGCGAGAAATCGCCCAGGCTTTCGCGACGCCAGGCCAGCAGTTGCTCTTCGCTGGCGCGGTCGGCCTCGCCGCCCAAAACATGCAGCGGGCAGTGCAACGGCGCGCGCTGGCGATAGTCGTAGCGACCGCACATGAGGAAATCGGCACGCAGAATCGGCAAGGTCAGGCTCATGAGTTCCTCGTTGGCCAGGACCTCCTCGGGGGTCCCTTGCAACTGGCGCAACTCGTCGATCAGCTCGGCATTGGTCTTGGGTTCGCGCCAGCCCTTGCCGTCGTAGTCCTCACGTCGGGTCGGTGCCGCCGTGCCGCAGGCGAACAGTGCGACCGGCGCCTTGCAACCCAGGGCTTGCAGCTCGTGGGCCAGCTCGAAGGCGAGCAGCGCACCCAGGCTATGGCCGAGCAGCGCATAGGGCGTGCTCGCCGCCAGGCGCTGCTCGCTGGCCAGTTGCCGGGCCAGTGCCTGCATGTCGGTTTGCAGGGGTTCGCCCAGGCGAGCACCGCGCCCCGGCAGCTCCACCGGGCGCACCTGCAACCAGGCCGGCAGCTTGCGCCGCCAGCGGCTGTAGACCATGGCACTGGCGCCCGAGTAAGGCAGGCATAGCAGGTTGAGTGCCGTCACGCCTTACTGCACCGCAGCTTCGGCCATCTTCTGGCGCAGGCTCAGGGGGCGCATGTCGGTCCACACTTCATCGATGTAGGCCAGGCAGTCTTTCTTCAGACCGCTCTTGCCTGCGGCGCGCCAGCCGTTGGGGATCGCCTTGTAGTCGGGCCAGATCGAGTACTGTTCCTCGTGATTGATCACTACCTGGAACACGATGTCGTCGCGGTCGAAAACGGAAGTCATTGCCTGTCTCCTTGGGGTGATGATGGCCCGGTCCGTCTGGACGCAGGGCAGCTCTCAGGAAAACGAAGGGAGACGGGGGAAAATTACGCTTTTTTCACGGCTCGACCTGCAAGGGCGTCGAGCGGCAGGCGGCGCTTGCGGGCCATTGCGGCCCGCAGCGCTGTGTTGCGGGGTGATGCTGCTACGGCATTACCGGCGGCACGTACTGCAAGGTGGTGCCCAGCGCCCAGAGCAGCACCAGCACCAGGGGCACGTGCACTAGCAGTTGCACGAAGGAGAAGCCGATCAGGTCCCGTGCCTTCAGGCCCAGCACGCCCAGCAACGGCAGCATGTAGAAGGGGTTGATCAGGTTCGGCAGCGCCTCGGCGGCGTTGTAGATCTGCACCGCCCAGCCCAGGTGGTACTGCAGGTCGTTGGCCACCAGCATCACATAGGGCGCTTCGATGATCCATTTGCCGCCGCCAGATGGAATGAAGAAGCCCAGCACCGCCGAATACACGCCCATCAGCAAGGCATAGGTGTCATGGGTGGCGATCTGGGTGAAGAACACCGAGATGTGGTGCGCCAGGGTCTGTGCGTCGGCGCCCTTCACCTGGGTGAGGATGGCGGCGATCGAGCCGTACAGCGGGAACTGGATCAGCACGCCGGTAGTGGTCGGCACCGCACGGGCCACGGCGTCGAGGAAGCTGCGCGGTCGCCAGTGGAGCAAGGCACCCAGCATGATGAACAGCAGGTTGTAGGTGTTCAGCCCGGAGATGGCGGTGATCGCAGGCTTGGTGGCGAACTCCTGGTACAGCCAGCCGGCCGCCAGGGCCACCAGCAGCAGGATAAGGATCGGGCTGTGCTCCAGCCACTCGCCGGGGCGGGTGCGCTGCGGCGCAGGTGGGGCGGTGAAGGTCGGATCGACACCACAGTCCTGGGCGCTGCGCGCACTGTTCGGACCGGGCGCGGTGGCATAGGCGACGACCAGCGAGACGATCACCAGCGCGGCCAGCATCACCCCGGACTGCCAGAGAAAAATGGTCTCGGTGAACGGAATGACGCCGGTGATCGACAGGATCGACGGCGGCAGGCTGGCCGGGTTGGCCTGCAACTGTGCGGCCGACGACGACAGGCCCAGCGCCCATACCGCGCCCAGGCCCAGGTAGGCGGCGGCACCGGCGGCGCGGTAGTCCATCTTCAGGTCTGTGCGGCGGGCCAGGGCACGCACCAGCAGGCCGCCGAACACCAGCGACAGGCCCCAGTTGAGCAAGGAGGCGAGCATCGAGATCAGCGCCACCCAGCACACCGCCGAGCGGCCGTTCTTGGGCAGGCGCGCGAGGCGGTCGATCAGGCGTGCAGCGGGCGGGGAGCTGGCGACCACATAGCCGCCAATGACCACGAAGGCCATCTGCATGGTGAACGGGATCAGGCTCCAGAAGCCGTCACCAAAGGCCTTGGCGGTGTCGGTCGGCTTGGCGCCCATCGCCAGGGCCCCCAGGCACACCAGCATCACGGCCAGGGCGGCGAACACCCAGGAGTCGGGGAACCAGCGCTCGGCCCAGTTGGAGCAGCGCAGGGCAAAGCGGGCGGAGCGGCTGTCTTGGATTTCAGCGGCCACGAGTGTTTTCCTTTTTTGGTCTTATTGGTGGATGTTGCTTGTCGATCAACGCAAAACCCCTGTGGGCGCGGGGCTTGTTGTAGGAGCGGGCTTGCCCGCGAATACGTTGGTGAATGTACCGACGCATTCGCGGGCAAGCCCGCTCCCAAAACGAGTCCGCCCTCACAGGGGGGAGGTAAAGCAGTAGCGTTAGAACGTCATCTCTTTCACATCGTCCGGCACGATCAGCTTGCCGGCGGTTTTCTCGACGATCTCCTGGACACTCACCCCAGGCGCGGTCTCGCGCAGGATGAAGGCGCCGTTCTCGATCTCGAGGTAGGCAAGGTCGGTGAGCACCTTGCGGATGCAGCCGGCGCCCGTCAGCGGCAGGCTGCAGCGCGGCAGGAGCTTGGACTCGCCGTCCTTGGAGGCGTGGGTCATGGTGACGATGATGTTCTCGGCGCCGGCCACCAGGTCCATGGCCCCGCCCATGCCCTTGACCAGCTTGCCGGGGATCATCCAGGAGGCGATGTTGCCCTCCACGTCCACCTCGAAGGCGCCCAGCACGGTGAGGTCGACATGGCCGCCACGGATCATGGCGAAGGATTGCGCCGAGTCGAAGATCGACGCGCCACGGCGGGCGGTCACCGTCTGCTTGCCGGCGTTGATCATGTCGGGGTCGAGGGTGCTCTCGGTGGGGAACTCGCCCATGCCGAGCAGGCCGTTTTCCGACTGCAGCATCACGTCCATGTCGGCGGGCACGTAGTTGGCCACCAGGGTGGGGATGCCGATGCCGAGGTTGACGTAGTAGCCGTCCTTCAGTTCACGGGCGACACGTTGGGCCATCTGTTCGCGGGTCAGTGCCATGGTCAGGATCTCTTTGTTGTTCTGTGGGCGGCGCTCAGGCCTTGACGGTGCGCTTCTCGATGCGCTTCTCGAAGGTGCCGACGATGACCCGGTCGACGAAGATCCCCGGCGTGTGGATCTCGCTGGGCAGCAGTACGCCCGGCTCGACGATTTCCTCGACCTCGACCACGGTGATCTTGCCGGCGGTGGCGGCCAGCGGATTGAAGTTCTGGGCGGTGTTGCGGTACACCACGTTGCCGTAGTGGTCGGCCTTCCAGCCCTTGACGATGGCGAAGTCGCCGGTGATGGACTCTTCGAGGATGTACTTGCGGCCGTTGAACTCGCGTACCTCTTTGCCTTCGGCGACCGGGGTGCCGTAGCCCGTGGCGGTGTAGAAAGCCGGGATACCGGCGCCGCCGGCGCGCATCTTCTCGGCCAGGGTGCCCTGGGGGGTGAGCTCCACTTCCAGCTCGCCGCTGAGCAGCTGGCGCTCGAACTCGGCGTTCTCGCCGACGTAAGAGGCAACCATCTTGCGGATCTGCCGGTCTTCGAGCAGCACGCCCAGGCCGAAGCCGTCGACGCCGCAGTTGTTGGAAACTACCGTCAGGCCCTTGACTCCGCGGCGCTTGATCTCGGCGATCAGGTTCTCGGGGATGCCACACAGGCCGAAGCCGCCGGCCAGTACCGTCATGTCGTCGGTCAGGCCTTCGAGAGCCTGTTCATAGGTTGCTACGCGCTTGTCCAGTCCGGCCATGCTGATCCGCCTTTGTAGTTGTTTGAGCGTGTGGAAGGCATCTTCACCGCTGGCGACTGATTTGTTAATTTTGTTTTCGTCATCGATTGATAACTTTTGCAAAACAACCAGCGGATCCGCCATGAACGTCAAGCAACTGCGCGCCTTCGTCACCGTGGCCAAGTACCAGAGCTTCGCCCAGGCCGGCGAACACCTGCACATTTCGCAACCGGCACTGAGCCTGACCATCAAGGCGCTGGAGGACAACCTCGGCGGCGCCCTGCTCACCCGCACCACCCGCAGCGTCAGCCTCACCGCCGAGGGCGAAGTGCTGCTGCCACTGGCCCGGCGCCTGCTGGCCGACTGGGACGATACCGAGGAAATGCTGCGCCAGCGCTTCACCCTGCAACTGGGGCGGGTGTCGGTGGCGGCGATGCCGGCCTTTGCCGGGAACCTGCTGCCGCAGTCACTGAAGGTGTTTCGCCAGCGCTACCCCAAGGTCAACGTCACCGTGCACGACGTGATCAACGAGCAGGTGCTGGAGCTGGTTCGCCACCGCCGCGTCGAACTGGGCATAGGCTTCGAACCCGAGCGCAGTGATGCCCTACAGTTCCACCCGTTGTACCTGGACCGTTTCGTCGCGGTAGTGCCTGGCGATTCACCCCTGGCGCAGCAGCCCCAGGTGAGCTGGCGCGAACTGCTGACCCAGGACTTCATCGCCCTGCAACGCCCGTCGGCGGTGCGCCTGCTGCTGGAGCAACACCTGGCCGCCGAGCATGGTCGGCTGGCGGTGGCGTTCGAAAGCCATCAGTTGTCCACGGTCGGGCGCATGGTTGCCAATGGTTTAGGCGTCAGTGCCGTACCGGCGCTGTGCATCAACCAGATGCAGGAATTGGGTGCGCGTTGCGTGCCCTTGGTCGAGCCCACCGTCGAGCGGCGCATCGGCGTCATCGCCCTGAGCGACCACAAGTTGTCCACTGCTGCGCAGGCGCTGCTGGATGTGTTGCTGTCACATACGCGTGCGCCGGAGGTGTGTTCGCATGGGGTTGCGTGAGGGCTGACAGGTGCTTGCCTGAGGTTTTTCAGCGCCGGTGAGATCGAGCGCCGCGCGGGCGGCGCTCGATCTCATAGGCGCTGAAAAACTTTCGGCAAGCACCTCCCCGTAGCAATCAGTTACCAACGAGATAATCACGCAACCGCAGCAACATCGCATCACAACCCTGCAGTTGCGCAACGCTGACAAACTCGTCCGGCTTGTGCCCCTGGTCCATGCTGCCCGGCCCGCAGACCACGGTCGGGATCCCCGCCTGGTCGAACAACCCGCCTTCGGTGCCAAAGGCCACGGTGCCGAAATCTTCCGAACCGCTGAGCAGCGCCACCAGGCGCGCCGCTTCGCTGTCTTCGGGCGTTGCCAGCCCCGGGTAGGCGCTGAGTGGCTTGAGGCGGATATCGCTGGCATCACTGACGGCACGCATGCGCGGCAGCAGGTCGGTTTCGGCGTAGGCCTGCAAGCGCTCGGCCACGACCTTGGCTTCAAAGCCCGGCAAGGCACGCACCTCGAAGTCGAACTCGCATTCCTCAGGCACGATGTTCAACGCCCGCCCGCCCTTGATCACGCCGGTCTGGACGGTAGAGAACGGTGGATCGAAGCGCGCGTCATGGTGCTCGGGACGCGCCAGCTCGCCGCCGATCTCGCCCAGCTTGCCGATCAATTGCGCGGCATACTCAATGGCATTGACGCCATAGGGTGCATAAGCCGAGTGGCACGCGGCGCCGTGCACCTGGCAGCGCATGGCCAACTTGCCTTTGTGCCCGAGCACCGGTTTGAGCTCGGTGGGTTCGCCGATCAGGCACAGGCGCGGCTTGTTCGGGCGCTGTTCGAGCGCCTCCAGCATCGAGCGTACACCGAGGCAGCCGACCTCTTCGTCATAGGAGAATGCCAGGTGCACCGGCGTTGTCAGCGGCTGGGCGAGGAACGCCGGCACCGCCGCCAGTACCGAGGCGATGAAGCCCTTCATGTCGGCCGTGCCACGGCCATACAGGCGCCCATCGCGCTCGCTCAGGCGAAACGGCTCGACACTCCAGGCCTGGCCGTCCACCGGCACCACATCGGTATGCCCGGACAAGACCACGCCGCCACGATCGGTCGGGCCGATGGTGGCGAACAGGTTGGCCTTGGTGCCCTCCTCGTTGAGGAACAGTTCGCTCTCGACCCCCAGCCCCGCCAGGTAATCGCGGATGAAACCGATCAGTTCGAGGTTGGAGTCGCGACTGACCGTGGCAAAGCCGATCAGGCGCTCCAGCACGGCGCGGCTGGTGAGATCACTCATCGCCCGGTACCCCGTAGCTGGGGGCCGTGGTCGGATTCAGGGCACGGGTGACGTAATCCTGCATCTGTGGGCGATAGGCCTGCCACAGGCGGTCGAGTTCGCCGATCGGATCGTGCTCGGCCCAGTCCACACGCAGGTCCACCAGCGGCCAGGTCAGCTCGCCGGCGATCTTCAACGCTGCCGAGTGCACGGGGCCCGCCTCGCCACCGGCAGCCAAGGCCGCGTGCATCGCCGCCAGCAAGCGATCGGCCAGGTGCCCGCCCGCCTGCTCGAACGCGTGCACCATCGCCTCGATCACCTGCGGCGAGGCCAGCAGGTTGCCGGCTGCGGCGCATTGCTCACCCGCCACGGCGTTGTGCACGCCCAGCGCCTCCTTGCCGGTGAACAGCGCGACCTGGCCATGGCTGTCGATCACTGTCACCTGGCGGTACTCGCTCCAACCGTTGGCACTGAGCACCCGGTCCAGCGCCGCGGCGGGCGGCAACTGGCCCTGCTCGAGGGCGTCGAGGATCTGTGGGCCGAGGGCCGGCAAGGTGATGTTCTGCGTCGCCACCGCCCCGACCCCGGCGCGCACCCATGGGCAGCGGGCACCGACGGCGATGCTGGACGAGCTGATGGCGATGCCGACCTGGCCGGTTTCCTGGCAGCGGCCGATGATGGAGAAGGTCATGGTGCAGCTCCTTTCTGGGTTTACCGGCATTCTCGGCAAGCCCTGGCGGCGGCGAAACGAGCATTTTGCTTGGCACTGGCGAGGAAAAAACTGGGCACCCCAGGTTTGCCGGGCAAATCCGCCGGGTTGGCCGCTGCAGCGCTGCCACCCTTCGCCAATTTATCGGCAAGCCCCAGCTAAATACTATTTTCGCGAAATTCCGTGCATCCCTAGTCTGGCCCCAGGCAACGGCGGTCCTCCACAACCGACCTGACAAAAACCGCCTGAACAAGGGCTCGGACATGACACTGAACAATCTCGAAATCGACACCCTCGTGGTCGGCGCCGGCCAGGCCGGCGTGGCCATGAGTGAACACCTGAGCAAACTCGGCGTGCCGCACCTGGTGCTGGAACGCAACCGCATCGCCGAGGCCTGGCGTACCGGGCGCTGGGACTCGCTGGTGGCCAACGGGCCGGTCTGGCACGACCGCTTCCCCGGCCTTGAATTCGACCTCGACGCCGATGCCTTCGCCGGCAAGGACCAGGTCGCCGACTACTTCGAACGCTACGTGCGCAAGTACAACCTGCCGGTGCGTACCGGCATCGAGGTCAAGCGCGTGGTGCGCAACGGCGACCGTCCAGGCTTCACCATCGAAACCAATGAAGGCGTGATCCGCGCCAACCGCGTGGTCGCCGCTACCGGCCCGTTCCAGAAACCGGTGATCCCGGCCATTGCGCCAAAGGACGAGCGCCTGCACCAGATCCACTCCGCCGCCTACTACAACCCGCAGCAGTTGCCTGAAGGCGCGGTGCTGGTGGTCGGCGCCGGGTCTTCCGGGGTGCAGATCGCCGAGGAGCTGATGCGCGCCGGGCGCCAGGTCTACCTCTCGGTAGGCGCCCACGACCGCCCGCCACGTGCCTACCGCAACCGCGACTTCTGCTGGTGGCTGGGCGTGCTGGGTGAGTGGGACGCGGAAATCGCCAAGCCCGGCCGCGAGCACGTGACCATTGCCGTCAGCGGTGCCCGTGGCGGCCATACCGTGGACTTCCGCGCCCTCGCCCACCAAGGCATGACCCTGGTCGGCCTGACCCAGTCGTTCGAAGACGGCGTGGTGCGTTTCCAGGACAACCTGGCCGACAACATCAACCGCGGCGACGAGAACTACCTGGCCCTGCTCGATGCCGCCGATGCCTACATCGAGCGCAACGGCCTGGACCTGCCAGAAGAGCCCGAAGCGCGCCAACGCCTGGCCGACCCGGACTGCGTCAGCAACCCGCTGCTGGAACTGGACCTGGCCAAGGCCGGCGTCACCAGCATCATCTGGGCCACCGGCTACGGTGTGGACTTCAGCTGGCTGCAGGTCGACACCTTCGACGCCAATGGCAAACCCCAGCACCAGCGCGGCGTGGCCCGCGAGCCGGGGGTGTACTTCCTCGGCCTGCCCTGGCTGTCGCGCCGCGGCTCGTCGTTCATCTGGGGCGTCTGGCACGACGCCAAGCACGTCGCCGGCCATATCGCCACCCAGCGCACCTACCTGGCCTACCGCGACCGCGACCAGCGCGACGCGGATCAACAGCTACACACCTCGATCAGCAACGTCAGCACCCTCGGAGCCCACTGATGCCTACCCATACCCGCATCCGCATGTTCAACACCAAGGCCACCTACCCCAACCAGACCTTGGACAACGACCTCTGCCAGGCCGTGCGCGCCGGCAACACCATCTATGTACGCGGCCAGGTCGGCACCGATTTCGAAGGCCGGCTGGTCGGTCTGGGCGACCCGCAGGCACAGGCCGAGCAGGCGATGAAAAACGTCAAGCAACTGCTTGAAGAGGCCGGCTCCGACCTGTCGCATATCGTCAAGACCACCACCTACATCACCGACCCACGCTTCCGCGAGCCGGTGTACCGCGAAGTCGGCAAGTGGCTCAAGGGCGTGTTCCCGATCTCCACCGGGCTGGTGGTCGCGGGCCTGGCGCAGGCTGAGTGGTTGATGGAAATCGATGTGATCGCGGTGGTGCCGGATCAGCAGTAAGCACTGATCGCCACCGCAGTGTTCTTTTCGCGGCGGTTCGGGCAACCGAACCGCCGCGAATCGTTTACAGCTTCGCCAACTCTTCGCGACAGAACTCGACGAACAACTGCGCAGGCTTGGTCAACTGCACACGCTTGAGGTGCGCCGCCGCCAGCCCCGACAGCGCCACCGGCTCGGCGATATCCAGCGTCACCAGGCGCTTGCCATCGTAAGTGAAGGGTGAGTGCGGCCGGGTCACCAGCAGCGAGAAACCGAACCCCTGCCCTACCATCCCCCGCACCATCTCGATCGATGGCGAGCTGAAGACAATGTTCGGCGTCAGCCCCATTTCGTTGAACAGGCTGACGAAGTAGGTACGGCTCGGCGCAACATCGAGCAGGATCATCGGCTCCGGGCAAAGGTCGCGCAGCGAAACCTGGGCCTGGCTGGCGAAGCGGTGCTTCTCGGGCAGCAGCACATAGGGCTTCTGCGGCGGCATCAGCGGCTCGGCCTCGATGGTGCCGTCCAGATCGTGGTCGTAGAGAAACGCCAGGTCGAAGGTGCCCGCCGTCAGCCCCTGGATCAGCTCCTGCTGCTCGCCGTCGCGCAGGCGGATATCCACACCGGGATAACGCTCGCGAAAACCTGCGATCAGCCGTGGCAGATAAAGCGGCGCGACAGTCTCAAAGCAACCGATGTCGATCTGCCCGGCCACCGTATCGTTGTCGGCCAGGGCGTTCTGCTCGAACTCGTGGGACATCTGCAGCAGCGCCTTGGTCTTGGCGTAGAAGCGCTTGCCACTGGGGGTCAGCGACACGCCCTGAGCGTGGTGACGAATGAACAACTGCACACCGAAGCTCTCTTCCAGGCTCTTGATCGCGGTGGAGATCGACGGCTGGGCGATGTACAGCTGGCGCGAAGCCTCGGCAACACTGCCGGCCTCCACGGTGGTGACGAAGTACTTGAGTTGTCGCAAGGTATAGGAAGCCATGGGCACCTCTGGGGCGCCGTGGGCGGCGCGCGGAATTTTCCTCTCACCTTACCTTAGTGGCTCGCGTGCGTGCGGCCAGTGCAGCCTAGGATTTGCCTGGGGGCTGAGCATATTTTTGCTCGCTTGTTGGCCGCCCCCAGGGCAACGGCCCCTCAGAACCCGACCGTCGCCGACAGCAGCCACGTCCGCGGGGTCGACAGGGTCAGACCAGTGGCGGTGCCGTCGGGGACGTTGGCCGAGGCCCAGTAGGTCTTGTCCAGCACGTTCTCGACGCTGGCGCGCAGAGTGACGTCCTTGTCACCGAGCTTGAGCGCGTAGCGCGCGCCCAGGTCATAACGCTGCCAGGCGTCGATCTTCTGCCGGTTGGCGGCATCCAGGTACTGGTTGCCGGTATGGATGACGCGGGCGCTGAGGGTCAGCCCGTCGATGGCTGGCAGGTCCCACTCAACACCAAGGTTGGCATTGACCACCGGCGCACCGATGGCCCGGTTGCCATCGTTGCGGCCATTGGCCGTGCGCGTCTGCTCGGCATCGAGGAACATCGCCCCACCCAACACCCGCACCCCGTCCAGTGGCTCGCCGAACAGGCTGATTTCCAGGCCCTGGTTGCGCTGCTCGCCGTCGGCGCTGAGGTTGTTCTGGGCATCGGTGAAGTACGACGGTTTCTCGATGCGGAACAGGCTGACCGTGGTGCTGAAACGCCCCATGTCGTACTTGGCGCCGACCTCCAGTTGCTTGCTGCGGTACGGCGCGAAGACCTTGCCGGCGTTGTTCGCCGTTTCCGGTGCCACCTGGCCCTGGGTCAGGCCCTCCATGTAGTTGAAGTACAGCGACAGCTGCTCGGTGGTGCGCCACACCAGGCCCATGGCCGGAGAGGTGGCGCGCTCGTCGTAGCGCTGGTCGGGCTCGCCGGGCTCGGAGCTGTCAACCTCGACACGCTGCAGGCGCGCGCCGAGGGTGAGCAGCACAGTGTCGTCAGCGAAACTCAGGGTGTCGGCCAGGGCCAGGCTCGACAGCACGGTGTTGGTGTGGGTCGGGTTGTCGTCGGACAACGGCGCGCCCGGTGCGGGCAAGGTCACCGGGTCGAACAGGTTGCTGAAGCCGTTGGCGTAGCGTGCGCCGCTGTTGTCGAAGGTCAGGTCGAAGCGATTGAGGCTGATGTTGAGGGTATGGCCGACCGCGCCGGTGTTGAACCAGCCGCGCACGCCGACCGTGCCAGTCACCACGTCTTCCTCGCGCTGGAAGGCGCGCGGGCTGACGGTGAAGCGCCCGGCATCGTTGACCACCTGCACGGCGTGGCGCATGAAGTCGTAGTCGCCCTTGCGCGCGCCCAGGGCACCGAGCAGCATCCAGTTGTCGCTCAAGTCGTACTCGCCGCGCACGGCGCCGAAGGTATCCTTGGCCCGCGAGTAGCTCCAGGGCTGGGCGAAATTGTGGTGAATGTCCTTGGCATCCGGCACCTTGAGCCCTGCGGCAAGGCCGACACGCTCCATCGGCGCATCCACGTCACGCGCCTGATGCCCGATATCCAGCGACAGGCGGGTGCGCTCGCCTTTCATGTCCAGGCCCAGCACCGTCGCCTCGCGGTCCATGTGCTGGTGATCCCACTCGGTGTCGCCGGCCTGGCGCACCGCGTTCAGGCGCACGCCAAAACGTTGCTCGTCACCAAAGCGCCGACCGATGTCCAGATGACCGCCCCCCTGTCCCGCCGAGGCGTACAACGCGGTGAACTCGGTCAGCGGTGTCTGGCCAGCGCGCTTGGGCTCGATGTTGACCCCGCCGCCAATGCTGCCATTGGGCGCCAGGCCGCCCAGCAGCGCGCCTGGCCCCTTGAGGATATCGACCCGCTCGACCATCTCCATGTCGATCGAATAGGTCGGCAGCACGCCATACAACCCGCCGTAGGCCACATCGCTGTTGTACAGGCTGAAGCCGCGCACGGAGAACTGCTCGAAGCGTCCACCTGCGGGGTTGGTGCTGCGCACCGAGGGATCGTTGGCGACGACATCGGCAAGGGTGCGGGCCTGCTGGTTCTGCAGCATCTCGCGGGTGTAGGAGGTCATGCTCAAGGGCGTTTCCATGTAGTCGCGCTCGCCCAGCATGCCGAGGCTGCCGCGTCGCGACACCTGGCCGCCGGCGTAGGCGTCGCCTGCCAGCGCAGCGCCCTGGCCATGGACATTGGTTTCGGGCAGCACATGCGCGCCCTCGACCGGCGCGGCCTGGCGTACCAGGGTGAAGCTACCGGGCCCTGCCGAGACCAGTATCAGGCCCGAGCCCTGCAGCAAGGCGGCGAAGCCCTCCTCCACCCCGTATTCGCCCGCAAGCCCCAGGCTGCTGCGCCCGGCGACCAACGCCGGGTCCACCGACAAACTGACCCCAGCCTGGCCAGCAAAGCGTGTCAGCACCGCGCCAAGGCTGCCGCCCGGCACCTGGTAGCTGCGCCGCGCTTCATCGGCCCAACCTGGCGCGGGCAGACCCAGCGCAAGCAGCAGGCCAGCGCGCATCAGGTGCAGGGATAGAGGACGAAGCAAAGGGGTGCGGGACATCCGGAACGCTCTCAGGTCAGGGGTGGATACCCTTGATGACAAGCGGGCGCAAAAAAAGGGACAGGCTTCAGGCAATTTTCTTGCGAGGGGTCAGCGACACCCAGTAGCGGGTGCGGTAATGCACCTGAAGCGGCAGGCTCGCCGCCAGCAGGGCGAGAATGCGGTCGGTGTCATCGAGCTGGAAGGTGCCGGTCACCGCCAACTGCTCCAGCGCCGGGTCCCAACGCAGCAGCCCGGGGCGGTAGCGATCCAGTTCACGCAGCAGATCGCCCAGGGGCTGGTCGTCGACGATCAACAACCCCTGCTGCCAGCCCGGCAGTTGGGCGTCGAACGGCTGGCTGGCTGTCACCCCAGAGGCGCTCAGCATCGCCCGCTGCCCGGCCTCCAGGCGAACCGTCGGCCCGGCCAGCGGTTGCAGGCTGACCTGGCCACGTGTCACCGACACCACACAGCCCTGCGCACGCTCACGCACGCAGAAACTGGCCCCATGCACCCGCACCAGACCGTCGCGGGTCTGCACCTGCAGCGGGCCCACGGTGTCGAGGGCAATTTCGCCCTGCACCAGTTGCAGCCTGTGGCGACCTTCGGCGAAGTCCAGATTGACCGCAGTGCCGGTGTTGAGCTGCAACCGGCTGCCATCGGGCAGGGTCAAGCCGCGGCGCTCGCCCGTGGCGGTACGCAGGTCGGCACGCCAGTCGTCCAGCGGCAACTGCCGATAACCCAGCCAGGCCAGCGGTGCCAGTGCGCCGAAGCCCAGCACTTGCCCCAGCAGGCGGCGGCGATCCGGATCGGGACGGTCCAGGCAAGCCACCGCCAGTGGCGCCGGGACCTGGGCGAAGCGCTGACGCAGACCCTCGGCCTTCTGCCACAAGGCTTCATGGGCGGCACTGCGGGCTCGCCAGCGTTGCAGTGCAGCAGCCTGCTCCGTGTCGAGCTGGCCGGCATCCTGCAAGGCCAGCCACTGCGCCGCCTCACGGGCCAACTGGCGTGCACCGGCATCCACCGGGGTGCTCACAGGTCCACCAGCAGGCAGTGTTCGTATGCCTTGGCCATATAGCGTTTCACCGTTCGCTCTGACACCTCCAGGCGCCCGGCGATGCTGGCGTAGTCCAGCCCTTCTAGCTGCGACCAGAGAAAGGCCCGGCGTACCACAGCAGGCAGGCCATCGAGCAGGTCATCCAGGGCCTGCAAGGTTTCCAGCAGCAACCAGCGCTGCTCCGGCGACGGCGCCAGCGCCTCGGGCAGGTTGGCGAGGGCATTCAGATAGGCCTGTTCGAGGCTGCGCCGCTTGTAGTGGTTGACCAGCAACCGGCGCCCGACCGTCAGCAGGTAAGCCCGTGGCTCGCGCAGGCTCGGCACGGCGTTGCCCTGCTGCGCCGCGAGCACCCGCAGGAAGGTGTCCTGGGTCAGGTCCGCCGCAGTCCAGGCATCGCCCAGGCGCCGGTGCAACCAACCTTGCAGCCAACTGCGATGGTCGCGATAGAGGGTGTTGAAACTGGGTTCGGCTGCCGCGGCGGGGTCGGACATTCGGAGGCACGCTGAGGGAGGATGAGATACGAATGCGAGTGATTCTAATTATTTCTCATCCGCTCGCCAAGGTGCCCTGCTGTCATCCGCCCGCGAAGCGGCGGCTACGGCCACCGGCAAAATCCAATTAAACCCTCACCCACCTCCCCCTTCTAAACAGGTTGTGCCCACGGCACACCCTGCAATCAACAACACCTCGGAGGGGGACCCGATGGACGAACGATTTCTGCAGTTGCTGACCACCACCACGGTATTCGGCATCTCCATCCTCAACCTGCTGCTGGCCCTGACGGTGACGGTGATCACCTTCCTGGTGACGCGCTGGGCGCTGAGTTTCCTCAAGCGCCGTGCCCGCCAGTGGTCCAGCCATGACGGGCAGCTCAGCAGGCTCATCACCCAGGTACTCGAAGGCACCAGCAACTTCCTGCTGATGCTCGCCTCGCTGCTGGTCGGCCTTGGCGTGCTGGACCTGCCGGAACGCTGGCTGGACCGGGTCGGCAGCCTGTGGTTCGTGGTCGCTGCGTTGCAGATCGGCCTGTGGGCCAACCGCGCCATCGCCCTCGGCCTGACCCGCTACTTCGCCCGCCACGACACCGGCAATGCCTACCGCGGCAGCGCGTTGGCGACCCTGTCGGGCTGGGGCGCGCGGGTGCTGTTGTGGTCGGTGGTGCTGCTGGCGATGCTGTCGAACCTGGGCGTGAACATCACCGCCTTCGTCGCCAGCCTTGGCGTTGGCGGCATCGCCGTGGCGCTGGCGGTGCAGAATGTGCTGGGCGACCTGTTCGCCTCGCTGTCGATTGCCGTCGACAAACCGTTCGAGGTCGGCGACTTTATCGTCATCGGCTCGCTCGCTGGCACCGTGGAGAACATCGGCCTGAAGACCACGCGCATCCGCAGCCTCGGCGGCGAGCAGATCGTCATGGCCAACGCCGGCATGATCAGCAGCACCATCCAGAACTACAAGCGCCTGCAGGAACGGCGCATCGTCTTCGAGTTCGGCCTGTCGTACGACACGCCCACCGAGGCTGTGAAAAAGGCCCCGGCGATCGTCGAGGAGTCGATCAAGACCCAGGGCCAGGTGCGCTTCGACCGCGCCCACCTGCGCGGCTTCGGCAAGGAGGCGTTGGAGTTCGAAGCGGTCTACATCGTGCTCGACCCGGGCTACAACCTGTACATGGACATCCAGCAGGCGATCAACTTCCAGTTGCTCGAACGCTTCTCCAAGGTCGGCGCCAAGTTTGCCGTCGGCGCGCGCTCGATCAAGGTGACAGGCTTGCCGGAGGCTTCGAACCAGCTTACTCATGTCAGGGGACGGGACTCGCAGGGGAACTGAACGCCGCCCCCGGCGCTACAGCCGCACCCCGCACATCCCGGCAATGATCGCCAGCGCAATGGCCGCGCAGGCGATCACGCCACTGCGCCAGATCAGACGCACTGCCCGAGCCTGTAAACCGTGCGCCTGCATCACCATGCGCAGCCCAAGCAGCAGGTGCAGCAGTACCAGGAACACACCCAGGGCGTAGTGCGGCACCAGGCGGATGTTCCAGGGATCGAGCAGCACGCGCGCGCTCCAACGCCAGGCCAGATGCAGGCCGCTGACCACCTGGAAGACGAATGCCAGTACCAGCAGCGGTTCAATGAAGCCCGCCCGGTAAAGGGTACGGCCAAGGTCCATGACCTCAACGTGCAGCTCGGGCCCGACCAGCCCGGTCAGATGATTGGCCAGGTGGAACAGCACGTACAGGCACAGAATCGCACCACTCACACCGTGGGCCACGCGCCAGCACACCAGCACCGCCATCAGTGGTACGGCCAGCAGGCTGCGGTTGCCCAGACGTTCGAGCAGCATCGCTCCAGCTGGCGTCGCTTATAGCCGGGCCTGCGTAGTTGGCTCCAGCTTGGGCGACTGCTGCAACAATCCTCGTGGCAACTGAAAACCTTTGAAAGGCTCTTGCGTTATAGGGTTGAAGGCCTTCTCCGCGTTGAGTCGATAGCGCATCACGCCGTCACCGGTCCGGAAGCTCAAGTCCACGCTGGTCGCGGTGCGTCCATTGAGCGAGCCACGGCTGAGCAAGCGGAACATCGACCAAGGCCCGCGGTATTCCAAGCTGCTACTGTTGCCGTTCTGCCTGAGCAAGGTCAGGTTGCTGCGCACGTGCTGCCCCAGAGTATTAGGCCAGACGATACCGGTGATCTGGCGCGGACCATGGGTGTAAGAAATCAGCTGGCCATCGAGGTCCAGCAGGCTGGTACGCTGGTTAGCGCTGAGCCCCAGCGGCTCGATGCTGAACTGTACGCTCAGGTTGCCGCGCTGATCGAAGAACGTTTCGCGGATGCGATCTGCCCGCTCCAACTGTTCGATCACATCGCTGCGAATCAACGACCGCCCTTGCTGGCCAGCCTGCAGGGCTTCGAGATTGTCCTTCAGGAAAACACGCAGGTACTGATCGTTGAACTGCTGCAGCCGTCCCTTAGGCCCGAAGAAGGCTTCAAAGTCGTCCAGCGAAGCATCGGGTGCCCGCACCACGAAGGGGTAACGTCCAGCCAGGCGCTGCTGGAAGAAGCTGTACACCTCGGCATCCCAGCGCCGCTCCAGTTCGCGCAGGGCTTCGATGTTGAGCACTTGTGCCGTTTGATCGGCCACTTTTCTAACCTGGTGGTTGATTGGCTCTGGCAAGCCGGTGGCTACGCGTTGCAAGGTGCCGATCGGATCGGGCCCTGTCATCGAGAAGCGCTGAAGTACTGCCTGGAGTGCTGCTTTGCCTCTGTCCGGACTGTCCTGCACTGCCTTGGCGTAATCATGAACAGCGGCAATGGCAGCAAGGGTTTCATCGTAATAGCTGGGCTTTTCACCCGTTGCCTGCAACATCGCGCTCAGCCCGGCAAACGCACGCTGAATAGCCCACGCCTGTTGTTGCTCGGGCTTGCGGGTTATCGGTCGTAAGGCCTCAGCCTGCGCAACTGCATCTGCCTCCACAGCAGATGACAGCGAAGTATTGACCCTCACCGTATCCAATAGCCGATGCAGCGGTGCGGCTGGGCCGGTGAACTGCTGAAGCACCTCAACCCCATGATCCAGATCGCGGAAGTCGGCCACCGAGAAAGCATTCAAGGCACGCCGCCAACTGTCGATGAAATCGGCGCTGTACAAATTGCGCAGCCGTTCACCCAGCGCCTCTCGGTCTGCATCCGAGTAGTCGAGCTGGCCGCGCTCGCCCAGTGCCCACTCGTCGACCATGGCCATTTCGGCGAACCGTTGGCTACGCGGCTCGAAGTATTCTCTGAAGCCCTTGGCCGTAAGCATGGGTGCTACCAACACACTTTCACCATGCCTGGCACCGACAGACGACTGATACACCACGTCGAAGGTCGGCCCGACCTGATGACGCAGGTCCAGGCCTGTAGGCAACTGCTCCCCCGCCTGCTGCTTGAGGCTCGCATAGATCCGCTCTGGCAGCGGCGCCTTGCGTAAAATCTGCTGCACCTCGGCGATTCGCTGGTTGTATTGCGGCAGTTCGGTATCGGCATACGCCATCGCGTACTTCAGATGCCGCATGAGGTCGCGTTGCAGTTGGCCCTGGCCAGGAAATTTCTGCTGCCACTGGCGAGCCATCCACTCCTCGACCCATTCGGATCGGCGGTTCTGGCGATCCTCCAGCATCCGGTATATCCGCAGGGCAGCCATCTGCTGTTCACTACCTGGCGGGGCCGCATCCATGGCATCGACTACCCCACTGGCCAAGGCCGGCAGGAAGCGTTTCGAGAGCAAACTAAGGTAGGCCTCATCGACACGCGGACCGATGGCACGCCCCTGATACAAACCTAAATCAGCCACACCCGGCCATGCGCCACGGTAGTCGCCAAATACCGACACCGCGTCGCGGATCTGATCCAGCGGCTCCAGCAGGTTGCGCCCGGTCGGGTCGAGTCGCTGGTCCACTTCGTGATGCCTGTACTCCCGACTTTTGGCGAGCACGTTGGCGGCCTTGGCACCATTGATATCGAAGTAGCGTTGCCAACTGGCGATGGCGACAAGAAAAGCCAGTGCGCCCACACCCGTGCCAACCCAGAGCAACTGCCGCTTGCTACGCGCCACTCTGATGTTGTCCCCGGCAAGCCCGGCTTCCTGATAGATGACGCGCCTGAAGGCATGCTGGATGAAGTAGACCAGAGCCTTGCCTTGGACCTTACCCTCGCGCAGCGGAAGTTTTGTCTTGTAGGGCTGGGCAGCCTCGCGAACGAATGCATTGAGCATGTCGCCTTGCTGCACTACCGAAGACCAGTACACACCACGCACCAGCGCAGGCGTGGTGAAACGGTCACTTGCCAGTGCTTCTTGCAGGAATCTCAGTAGTATCGGGCGCAGCCCAACCAGCTGGGCATGCAATGAGAAGAGACGCGCCCGCAGTGATGCATCGCCCAATGTATCGAGTCGGTCCAGCACCTGCTCAAACAACTGGCTGATCAACCGATCGTAGTGATCGCCATACTCGTCCAGCCAGGCGTCGAACGTTCCAATCGCATCCAGCTTGAAGGTGAAGCCCAGCATCTTTTCCCGCGCCGCAGCGGGAAGCCCGGCGTAAAGCTGATCGAAACCATCCAGTAGATCGAACTTGCTCAGTACCACATACAGCGGCAGGCGTGAGCCCAGTTGGCTGCTCACCTCGTACAGCCGCGCGCGCAAGACATGCGCCAGCGCGACACGTTGCTCAGGTGTGCCGTGCAACAGTGCAGGCAGATCGACAACCAGCAGCACACCGTTGAGGGGTCTCTGGCTTCGGTTGCGCAGCAGCCAGTCCAGGAGGTGCTGCCACAATCTGGCCGAAGTGGTGGGAGGTACTGGCATTGCGTCTGCTTCCTCGGCAGGCGAAGCGACCCCAGCCCCCTGGCTGATAAAAGCGCCTGGCGGATCGATGATCACCGCATCGTTGCTGATCCACCAACCGATCGGATAGGTCAGTGCTTGCACTGGTCGGCCACGCGCCCGTGCCTTGTCGATGCGAGTCAGAGAGAAACTTTGTTCGGTACGGTCGAGGAAGTTGGTCTTGCCTGCATGCTGGTCGCCCACTACCAGATACCAGGGCAGTCGGTACAACGCTCGTCGCCCACCGGCATTGTGTAGAAATCGCGAAAGCCCTTGGTCCAATGCCTTCTCTTGCGCTTGAACGAACGGCAACGTTTGATCCAGTTCGACGGCTGCTGCCTGATTGCGCTCTGCCTGCAGATGGCGAAAACGCCTGCGCAACACCACGAGCCAGCACACCAGGGGTATCAGCACAAGCACCAGGCTTGCCAGCCCTCGATGGGCAATGCTGGCCAACGGTCGCTGCTCGCGCCACGTCCATTGCGGACCGAGCCACCAGATGGCAACGAGCATCAGCACAGCAGCCAGCACGAGCAGCAGCGGCATCGCCAGGCCAATGCGCGTCACCAGCGGCAAGCCCCTGCGTTTGAGTTGCTTCCATAATTGCTTCATCAAGATTCCTGCTCCTTGCTCCGTTCAACCAGCAACTGGGGGGCGGCATATTGCTGAAGCCGCTGAAAGACCTCCGGCTCCCAGGCGCTGGCAGTGGTGTGCTGCATCGTCCGGGCAACGCTCGCGCACAGGTCCTGCGCCAGCCAGGACACCCCCCGCGCAGCCAGCAAGTCAGCAGCGACCACCGTGGTATGGCAGCGCTCCCGAGGCGTTCGCAGATCGGCCTGCATCCCTTGCAGCCTGAGCAGAACCGGTTCGACGCCACCGACTTCCAGTTGGCCGGTCAACTCTTCACGCAAGCTTGCAAACTCCTGAGCGCCTGCACCCTGATCGGATTGCCCTTGGGATCCCTTGAGCCAGGCCAGGCATTGGTCATCCACGAATACCCGGCCGTCGCTGAAACACAATTGCTGCAACGCTGGCATGCGCAGCACAAACCGCGCGGTGGCAGCGCGAATGGCCTCGGCCACTTCGCCCATCGCCAACCGGGTTGCGGCGGCCGCCGCGAGGAAACTGCCGCGAATCCAGTAAGGGCAAGCCGTCACACTTTTCTCGATCCGCTGCAGCAATGCCGCATCAACCGTCGTGCCCGCGATGGCCTCTTCATAGTCACCGGCAATATCCTGCGGAACCGCCATCAGCTCCGTTCGATTGTCCTGCCTGGTCTGCGGCGCGGCCTGAATATGTGCCCACAGGCCGAAGCGGCGTAGCTGGTAGCCGGTAGGGTCGTAGGGGTCCTGCTGATTGATGAGCTCGGCCATGCTCAGTACGGCACGCCGCGTTTCTCGCTCGTTGCCCAGCGACACGCGTGGCGTTGGCTTGGCAATGACTTGCGCCAGAGATTCAGGTTTGATGTTGGGTGCAGCAGCCGTAGGCGAAGACTCGCCGGCGCCGCTGGCAAGTTCCAGGTGTTTGCCCAACACGTGCTCGAGCTCGCCCAGTGCCGCGGAATCCAACTGTGCGGCGTCCTGTTGCTGTTGCAGACGCTTCAAGCCGTCCTCAGCCAGGGCTGCATGGGAGGCGTTGTAGGTGAAGCGGTCTAGTCGCGGCAGCGCCTCGATCAAGCGGGTGACCACGATGGTGACCAGCTTGCGCTTGCCCAGATAGCCCTTGGGGCCCGGTTTTGGATGAGCGGTTTCCCAATAGCGTTCAACCACACCCGCCAACAGCTCCAAGGTAAATCCCCAGCGCTGCCAGCAATCGGCGCGCAGCCATGCCGCGCTCAGGTGGGTAACGATTCGCAAATGCTTGCACTGCTGGGCCAAGTACTGCCGGGAAGCCTCTTCGATGTAGGTCCAGTCGATCGAGGTCTCCTGCAACCCTCCCAGCTTGACCATCTCCTGGTCAATGGCCTGGTATGTCTCATCCTCCACATCGAACAGGCCAGCCGGTGCCTGTGGGTCGATCGGCGCAAGCAGCCGGGCGATTTCTTCAGCCGAAACCTGTGCTACCAGCGACATGTCTTGCGCGCCTCATCGATGAGTGGGTCAAGCCCCTGGGCATCAAAGATCAAGCCATCGATGGCCGGGTTGTCGCTCTGGACGTGAATGCGGTGGGCGCCGATCAGTTGCTTGATCTGCTCGATCCCCGGCAAACCTCGACCAGCGTCGAGGACCTGACCGTTTTCCATTACCTGCCATGGTGTCGCGTTGGTATTGCGGCGTTCGCCCAGCAACTGCACCGTCACCCGGCCTACATCGAGCGGGCGTCCAACGACCAACTGCAACCTGGAGATGTTCTGCACACAGCTGATGACCAAGTATGGGGACGGCGTTGCCGATGCGATGGCGGGTGCGGATATCAGCAACCCCTCCCCTTCAGCGCTGAGGCGAAACGTCAGGTCCTCTGGCGGCCGACTCGCTTCATGAGCCAACACGCGGCGCACGGTGGGTGAGTCCTGCTCCGGCGCGGACCACCTCAGCGGCTCAACGCGAGCCGGTGTTCCTGCGGACTTGTCGAAACATGCCAGGCGCTCAAGATTGGACACGATCCTTGGGCAATCTCGATCAGCGTATGCAGGCATCGGCATACAACTGAGTAGCAGAGAAATCCCTACGCCGTATGTATTGCGCACAATCACTGACAATAACTTCCTGTTCTAAATCTGCACTTACCCGAGACCAGACCTGCGCATCGCTTAATTCCAGTCGCATCTTAAAACTGGCGAAATCGTAGGCCATAAGCGAGAAAAACAACAAACAAATATTTAGTTACAAATTCCCGCTCGACCAATTAACACCACTCAATGCAAGGTTTTTAATGATGAAGTTACCGCTAACTATAAAAGTGAAAATTCGCCCCGCACTTAGAGAACTTTCCTACAAGTAAGCTTGCAAAGCTCACGCATCACGGAAACTTCCTACAGACCAAGGATAGATTTTATGGCTAAGAATATTGGCTCAGTCGCGCCCAAGGAACGCATAAACATCAAATATGTTCCGGCCACTGGAGATGAACAAGCCGAAATAGAGCTTCCCCACAAGATGCTGGTCATGGGCGATTTCGGCCTGAATGACAACCGTGCGCTGGAAGATCGTCCTGTCATGCGCATCGATAAACACACATTCAACAACGTACTGAATGACGCGGACGTAAGCCTGGGCATGTCCGTGCCCTCCATGCTCAACGCGGCTCCAGGCACAGAGCTTGCCGTGCAGTTGCAATTCCGGTCGATCAACGACTTCGGGCCAGACCGGATCGCCCGTCAGGTACCGGAGCTGAACAAGCTGCTGGAGCTGCGCGAAGCCTTGGTTGCCCTCAAAGGGCCGTTGGGCAATGTGCCTGCGTTTCGCAAGCAACTGCAGCATCTGTTGAGCAACGAGCACGCCCGAAAACAACTCGCCGAAGAACTGGACCTGGTGCTCGAAGCGCCAAAAGAAGACTGAGACAGCGGAGCGTCCCATGCCTAAGCAAAACAGCACTACCGTGGCCGTTGAAACAACTGTCGACACATTGGGCACAGCCAGCTTGCTCGACCAGATCATGGCAGAAACCAAATTGGTGCCTGCACAAGAGGGTTATCAGGTCGCCAGGCAGGGCGTCTCGGCCTTTATCGCAGAAATACTTAAAAGTGATGACCCAGATCAATTAATCAACAAACACCGCGTCGATCAGATGATCGCCGAAGTGGATCGGGTGCTCAGCAAACAGATGGATGCGATCCTGCACCAGCCTGAGTTCCAGCAGCTCGAATCCTCGTGGCGCAGCCTCAAACTTCTGGTCGATCGCACTGACTTCCGCGAAAACATCAAGCTTGAAGTCCTGCATGTCAGCAAGGAAGACTTGCTCGATGATTTCGAGAATGCTGCCGATATCACCTGCAGTGGAATGTACAAACACGTTTACACGGCAGGCTACGGTCAGTTTGGCGGCGAGCCGGTTGCAGCCATGGTGGGCAACTACAACTTCGGCCCCTCTTCCCCCGATATCAAACTGCTGAGTTACATGGCCTCCGTCGGTGCGATGTCTCACGCCCCTTTCCTCGCCGCGCCGTCCCCCGAGTTCTTCAATCTGAGCAGCTTCGAAGAGCTGCCCAACCTGAAAGAGATCAAGGACATTTTCGCCGGCCCACGTCATGCCAAGTGGCGTGCATTCCGTGAAAGTGAGGACTCCCGGCACGCGGCCTTGACCGGCCCGCGGTTCATGCTGCGCTCGGCCTATCACCCCCAAGAAAATCCCGTCCAGAGCTATCACTACTACGAGGACATCGACGGAAAACACGACAACTACCTGTGGGGTAACTCTGCCTTCCTGCTGGCCAGTTGCATCAACGACAGCTTTGCCCGCTACCGTTGGTGCCCGAACATCATCGGTCCGCAGTCCGGTGGCGCCGTCGAGGACCTGCCGGTGCACCTGTACGAGTCCCTCGGCCAGCTGCAGGCCAAGATCCCGACCGAAGTGCTGATTTCCGACCGCAAGGAGTTCGAGCTGGCCGAAGAGGGTTTCATCGCTCTGACCATGCGCAAGGACAGTGACAACGCCGCGTTCTTCTCCGCCAACTCGGTACAAAAACCGAAAAACTTCCCCAAGACCCCGGAAGGGCTGCAAGCGCAGACCAACTACAAGCTCGGCACCCAACTGCCCTACCTGTTCATCGTCAACCGCCTGGCCCACTACATCAAGGTGCTGCAGCGCGAACAGATCGGCAGCTGGAAGGAGCGTCGTGACCTTGAGTCCGAGCTCAACAAATGGATCAAGCAATACGTCGCAGACCAGGAAAACCCCTCTGCCGATGTGCGCAGCCGCCGGCCATTGCGTGCCGCCAGAGTCGAGGTATCGGACGTTGCCGGCGATCCAGGCTGGTACCAGGTGTCGCTCGCCGTACGCCCGCACTTCAAGTACATGGGCGCGAACTTCGAAATCTCCCTGGTTGGACGGCTCGATACGCAATGAGTGGATTTTTCGATCGCTTGACGGTGGATCAGTCCGTCTGCCGGGAGCCGTCCCGGCAAGAAAACGCCAGCCAAAAGTTCGCCGCCATCAAGCGTCACCTCGAAACCTTGCTCAACGCTCGCCAGGGTTGCTCGCAGAGCAGCCCCGAGCTGGGCTTGCGTGACTTCAATGGACACGACGCAAGCAGTGGCGACCTATTGCAGCAAGTGAGCGCGGACATCCGCCGCACCATCCTGCGCTTCGAGCCCCGCGTGCATGTGCGTTCGCTCAAGGCAGTGCCCGATTGCCACGCGCCGCTGGAGCTGCATTTCAGGTTGGACTGCCACGTGCAGGTCAACAACCACACGGAGCAGTTGCAACTGGAGCTGCTGGTCAACGGCCATAACCGCCACACCCGAGTGAGGTGACGCATGTCGCTCAAGGACAGATTCAGCGAAGAGTTGCGTTACCTCCATGAGCTGGGGAACGACTTCGCCGAAGACAACCCACAACTTGCACGATTGCTCGGCAAGGGTGGCAGCGACCCGGATGTCGAGCGTTTGATAGAGGCTTTCGCTTTCCTCACCGCCAAGCTGCGGCTCAAGCTGGAAGACGACCTCCCTGAGCTGACGCACCCCATGCTGCAACTGCTGTGGCCCAACTACCTGCGGCCGCTGCCGAGCGCCACGATCATCCAGTTCACGCCACGCAAGCAGGCACTCAGTCAATCCCAGCGTATCCCGAGGGGCTCGCGGTTGTTTTCCAAACCTGTGGATGGGGTGCCCTGCGAATTTCGCACCTGCACCGAGGTGGACATCCACCCGTTCGCGATCGAAAAGGTACACGCTACCCAGACACTCGACAGCTCGGTGGTTCGGCTCGACCTGCGAACCTTGGCAGAGCGGCCGTTGAATACGATGAGCTGCCACAGCCTGGACTTTCACCTGAGCGGTGACACCCAGACCGCCCGCACCCTGTATCTCTGGATCGCTCAGTACCTCAAACATGTCAGTGTGATGATCAATGGTGAAGTTCGTCGACTATCCGCCAGTAGCCTCGCTTTCCCAGGCTTCAGGCCAGACGAGGCTTTACTGCCCTACCCGCAGAACGTCTTCGACGGCTACCGAATCCTCCAGGAATACTTCGTTTTCCCTGAGCGCTTCCATTTCTTCACGTTAACGGGGCTGGAGAAGATCTGGCCTGATCAAGCTGCGCAGCAAGTGGGCCTTGAATTTCACTTCTCCCGCCAGTTACCTGACTCACTGCGTGTCGCAGAAGCAGACTTCAGCCTGTGCTGTACCCCTGCGGTGAATTTGTTCGCACACAGCGCCGAGCCAATCGACCTGTCCAATGAGGCTGCCCAGGTCGAGCTCACTCCCAGGGGGGACGCGCGGCATGCCTATGAGATCTTCAGTGTGGACCAGGTAATCAGCACCCGCACGACAACCGACGGTAGTGCCGGCGAACACCTGCGGACCTTCCGCCCTTTCGAATCGTTCGCTCATGAGATCGAGCATGTTCAAGGGCGCAAGGCGCTGTACTACCGCTACACGCTCGAAGAGTCCCTGCGCGGTGATGGGGTCACGCACCGCATTGCCTTTGTGCGCGCGGACGCCAACGCCTACATCGGTGAGCTGGAAACCGCGTCCATCGACCTGACTTGTACCAATCGCGACCTACCGCTGGCACTGGCGATCGATGACATCAACGTGATCTCCGAGTTGACGCCACCGCTTGCCAGCTACAGCAACATCTGTGCCCCAACCCGCCCGTATCGACCGGTGTTGGACGGCCAGTTGCAGTGGGCCCTGATCTCCAACATGTCACTGAACTACCTGTCGTTGCTTTCGGCTGAACCGCTCAAGGCGGTCATTCGCGCCTACGACTTCGCGGCGCTGCACGATATCCAGCAGACACGTACCACCCGCAAACGCCTCGATGGCATCAGGGATGTTCAAACAGAGCCATTGGACTGGCTGATCAAGGGACAGCCCGTTCGTGGCCTGCGCACACGACTGAAGCTGGATCAGGCGGCGTTCCTCTGCGAGGGCGACCTCTACCTGTTCGGTTGCGTGCTCGCACACTTCTTCGCCCTCTACGCCAGCATCAATTCCTTCCATCAACTGGAAGTGATCAACATCACCAATACCGAGCACTACACATGGCCAATCCAGACCGGCAAGCAACCGCTGATCTAGCCGACACGTTGCTCGCCGAGGCACACCAGTACAACTTCTTCCAGTTGCTGGAGCGCCTGCACGGCTTGCACGGTGATGATCTGGAACCGCGTTGGCCAGACAAAGCCACACGTCTGCGCGTGCGGCTTGCCTGCGACCCGCGGCTGACCTTTCCTGTTTCGGACGTATACAAAGCCGAGCGCATGCCTGCGGCGCAAGACCGCTACCGCGTCTGCACCACATTCATGGGCCTGCATGGTACGGACTCCCCCTTGCCGTCCTACTACCTGGAGCAGGTGGCGTATGAGCATGCGCAGGGTATCGGTGTGCGCCCGGCCTTCTTCGACTTCTTCAATCATTACCTGCTCAGCCTGTTACACCGCATCTGGCGCAAGTACCGCTACTACATTCGTTTCCAGCCGGGTGCTACCGACGGCTTCTCGCAGTACATCTTTGCCCTGCTCGGGTTGAATGATAAACAGCTGCGCGGCGACACAGCACTGCCCTGGAGTCGGCTGCTCAGCTTCGCCGGCGTCATCGCCAGCCGCAGCCGTGCGCCCGGCACTGTCGCCGGCATCATCGCCCACTGCTTCGACCTCAAGCAGGTGCAGATCCGCGAGTTCGAAACCCGCTTGGTCCCCACCACGACCCAGCAACTGGTAAGCCTAGGCCGCAGCAATGGCCAGTTGGGCAGTTCGTTCATGGTCGGCAGCCGCACGCGAACCCGCAGCAGCAAGTTCACCATCGTGATCAGTGAGCTCGACCAGAATCAGTTGCGCAACCTGTTGCCCAGCGGCATCAACTTCAATCGCCTGCGTGCACTGATCGACTTCCTGCTGCGCGACGGCCTGGCCTACGACCTGGAGCTGCGTCTCAAGCAGAACGCCCTATCGCCCTTTTGCCTGCACGCCAGCCAAGGCGCCTACCTGGGCTGGACCAGTTTCGTCGATGACCGCCATGGCCAGATCACCCCGGTTGTGCGGTTTCGGGGGCGCTCATGAGCACCTTGACCTTGAGCATCACCAACCTTGAACAGTTGCAGCACGACGTCACGGCACGACATCAGTTCGATCGCACCGGTGGCACCATCGGCAGCGCAGGGGCTACCTGGCGGATCAATGATCGTGAGGGGAACGTTGCGCCGGTCCACTGCGAGATTCGCTGGATCGAAGGCAGCTTCTGTGTCATCGATCACTGCCAGCGCACTTACCTGAACGACAGTCTCGACTGCGTGGGGGCGCTCACCGCCCGACGCCTGCTCGAAGGTGACCAACTGCGCATCGGCGCTTACCGGCTGCAGATTCAGCTTTCACAAGCGGATGTGCGCTCGCTGGAAGACCTGTTCAGCCTTGACCAGAGAACCTTTGATCAATGGCTAATCGATATACCCGCCCAGACCTGGCAATCGGCTTGTGCCACCCGCGAGGCCGTCGTTGAAATCTGCTCGGTCTTCGAACCAGGGGTTGGCAGCGATCCCTTGGCGGCGCTGGATACTGAGACAGGACCTGCGCAGCAGCCCCCCCTGGAAAGCCTGATTGCAGGAGAACGCCCATGATCCGTTACCCATTCGCAGCCGCTCTGCTGACGGCGCTGTTCGGGCTCTGCGGCTGCACTTCTCTGAGCAAGATCGGCCAGGTCATCGTGGACCCCTCGGTGCCCGTCGGACCGCCCAAGGAACACCCGACCCAACTCGCGTTCAGCATCAACGCCAGCCCGACGCTCAACGGCAACGCTCACAGCGTCGAAGTATTCGTCGAGCAGCCTGGCGCCCTGGAAGCGAGCCCCTACGCCGTCAGTTTGAGCGCTGGTGACCCGTACGCCTTGACCGAGAAAGTCGGGACCTTGCTCGAATATCTCCAGCAACAGTTCCCCGCCATGTCGCCAGTCACGATGCCAGTGGACGAGGACGACGACCTGCTGCGATCGCCCATGGAAGAAAGCACTCCTGGCAGCTACGACGACCCGGCCGTGGTCCTGACCTTACCCCACACCACGACCGTGGCCGCCGAGCCTGTCGCTACGCCCATGGCGATCAAGATCCTGCAACTGCGTGACGACTCGCTACTGCGCAACAGCGTTTACGAACTGCTGGACAAGGACCCGCCCAAGGCGTTGCGCAGCACCTACATCCGCGATGACGACTACCTGCTGCGACCGGGCCAGTTCAAGTTCATTCCCTTCGCGCCCATCGATCCCGAAACCCGCTTCATCGCGGTGATCGCCGACTACCGCAACCAGGAAAACGCCACCTGGAGTCAAGTGCTGCGCATTCCCCCTCGCGGCCACCAGATCATCCTGTCGGTGTTGCTCAACGACACGCAGGTCCAGCTCAAGGAGGAAGACTGATGCCACGCCAGACTACCTCACCTACTCACGCTGACACGGAGCGCTCATGAGTTCACGCAACCCCGTACTGTGGCCTGAAGGCCTGTTCGTCAAACCGCAGCATTTTCAACAGGCGGCCCGGGCCAGCGAAGCAGCCCTGCACCAACGCCTGGGCAGCCTCAATGCGGCGTTCTATGGTTTCAGCGAACTGCAGTTGAACGACGAGTACCTGAGCCTGGGCAAGATCGCTATCACCCGTGCGCGGGGCATCATGCCGGACGGCACAGTGTTCGATATACCCGCCGACCTGCCGCCCCCGCCACCATTGGAAATCGAGGACGACGGGGCGAAAGACAGCGAGATCTACCTGTGCCTGCCACTGCGCACCGAAGGTGGCCGAGAGGTGAGCTGGCCCGACAATCCCGCCAATTTCCGATACTGCGCTCAAGCCGAGGAAATCAAGGACACCCACAGCGCAGACGGTGACCTGGTACAGGTCGACTTGGCAGTACCCAACTTGCAACTCAAGCGCAAAGCCGACGACAGCAGCGCCTATACCCGCTTGGCCGTGACCAGGATTCTTGAGCGGCGCCCCGATGGCAGCCTGCAACTGGACGAAGGGTTCTACCCCACTAGCGTTTCGGTACGCGCCATACCGGCACTGCAGCGCTTTCTGGAAGAGATCACCAATACGCTGCGCGAACGCGCACGCAACCTGGCCGCCCGCATCGGCGCTTCTGGGCAGTCGGGCATCGCCGACATCCGCGACTTCAACCTGCTGCAGGCGATGAACCGCTGGTGGCCGTGCTTCCAGCACCTGACCAGGCAAGGCCAGACCCACCCCGAGCAGCTGTATCTGCACATGAGCCAGGCCTGTGGCGAGTTCGTCACCTTCACCGACGAAACCCGGCTACCACAGGACTACCCCGCCTATCACCACACCGCATTGCGCACCTCGTTCAAGCCGCTGGAGGACACACTGCGCCGGGCACTGAGCACTGTGCTGCAACCCCGCGCCGTCTCGCTGCCATTGCAAACGTTGGAGTACGGCGTGATGACGACCACCCTGGAAGACCGTCGCCTGATCGACCAAGCCGACTTCATCCTGGCGGTACGTGCCAATCTGCCACCGCACACGTTGCGCCAGATGTTCGTGCAGAAGGCAAAAGTCGTCTCGCTGGAATCGTTGAATGAAGCTGTGCCGCTGCAACTGCCAGGTATTCCATTGGTGCCGCTGCCCGTGGCGCCTAGGGACTTGCCATTCCACGCAGGTTTCACCTACTTCGAACTGGACCGTCGAGGCCCAGCCTGGGCTGGCATGAAGACGTCCAGTGGCTTCGGCATTCATGTCGCAGGCGAGTTCCCAGGGCTTGAAATTCAGTTCTGGGCAATCAGGAGTGAATGAGATGAGAGATGGTGTTCACGACAGCCAGGATGGCAACAGGGGCCTCTTCGACGCGTTAGCCAACGCAGGTAGGGACGCCAAAAGATCCTCCGACAACATCGCCACGAATGCGCAGGCACAACCTGCTTTTCAAGGTTACTTCGCCGACCCAGACTTCCAACTGCGGGGCGGCTATGCCAATCCCATGCTGGATGCCGCCGCCCCCCTGTTCGGCCTGGTGATGCGCCTGCGCACACTGGATTCATTGCCCAACATCAAGGATGTGCATCAACAGGTGCGCAACCAGATCGACAACATCCGGGAAGAGATGCGCCAGCACGGTTACGAGCATCCTCAGTTGCTCGCCTACTCGTACGGGCTGTGCCTCTATATCGACGAAGCGGTCATGGACAGGCCCTGGGGTAAGACCAGTTGCTGGAGCCAAGAGCCGCTGCTCAGCATCTTTCATGACGAAACCTGGGGTGGAGAAAAACTCTTCACGGTGCTCGCGCGCCTGATGCAAGAACCCAAGCGTTATCAAGCCGTACTGGAGTTCATGTACTTCGCGCTGTGCCTGGGCCTGAAGGGCAAGTACGCCATCGCACCGAAAGGCGATGAGTCCTTGAACGCTTTGATCCACAAGCTCCACGGGATCATCCGTGAACTACGTGGACCAACACCGGTACATGTCTGCGATCCCTACACCAACGTGGCTCCACGCAACTTCCGCATGAACCGGCAATGGCCATGGTGGAGCCCACTGGCAATTTCCGCCGCGGCCATGGCTGCGGCCTACAGCACCTACAGCTACCGCCTGCACCTCATTACCACAGAGGTGCTGGCATCGCTCAACGGCATTTTGCAGCAGTAACCCGCCGACATCCGGCGCAACGGAACTCAACGAATTGACGAGGCAATGGCTTCGTTGACAAGCCCATCGTTTCCGATGGCCACGCCACCGTGTGTGCGCGTGCTCAATCCACATGGACGCAGGAGAAACTGCCATGCCAACACCCGCTTACATCAAGATCGAAGGCCAGACCCAAGGCAACATTACTGCGGGCGCCTTCACCTCCGACTCGGTGGGCAATGTCTTCGTCGAAGGTCACGAAGACGAGATTCTGGTACAGGAAATCAAGCACCAAGTGACCGTACCTACGGATCCGCAAAGCGGTCAGCCCGCCGGACAACGGGTACACAAACCGTTCATCTTCACCAGTTCGCTGAACAAGGCCACGCCGTTGATGTATCAAGCCTTGGCCAGCGGTGAAATGCTGCCCACCGTCGAAGTCAACTGGTACCGCACCTCGGTAGAGGGCAAGCAGGAGCACTTCTTCACGACCAAGATGGAGGATGCAACCATCGTTGATATCAATACGGTGCTGCCTCACGCACAAGACAAGGATAACGCTGATTTCACCCAGCTTATCGAGGTCTCGCTGTCATACCGCAAGATCTCTTGGACCCACGTGACTGCGGGCACCGAGGGTTCCGACGACTGGCGCAAACCGATCGCCTGATCTAACAGAAATGCCCCGGCAGTCATCGCTGCCTGGGCATTTCGTATCTCAGACGGCGGACAAGGATTGCTTATGCCTAGCCAATCTGACTTGCGTTACAGCTTTCAGCCACTTGCTGGCAAAGCAGAATTCGAAGTGGTTTCGTTCACACTCAAGGAGGGCATCAGCCAGCCGTTCACGCTCGAACTTCAGCTGATCAGCCACGAAAACGACATCGACTTCGGTCAGTTGCTCGACAAGCCGGTGTTGTTCACCATCTGGGAAGGTGAACGCCCTGTGCGCTACGTGCACGGCCTGGTCAGCCGTTTCAGCCAGGCTGAAAGCGGCTTCTACCGCACTTACTATCAGGCGCTGGTCGAGCCGCAACTGGCCCGCGCCGACTTGCGTTCGAACTGGCGTATCTTCCAACAGAAGACTGTGCCGCAAATTCTTGAACTGATGCTCAAGCGTCAGGGCATCGACCAATACGAACTGCGTGCCAGCATGGACCACCAGGTCCGCGAGTTCTGCGTCCAGGCCGGCGAGACGGACCTGGCGTTCATCGCCCGCCTTGCTGCTGAAGAAGGCTTCGTCTATCGCTTCGCCCACAGTGAGAAGCTGCACAAGCTGATCATCACCGATCGGCTGCAATCACTGGGGTTGATCAGCCATGGCGCCATCAAGCCCGAGGATAAAGACGAGGGCTTCTTTGATAACGAAGAGCCTGTAGCCCCTGACAGCGTGCTGTACCAAGCCAGCAGCGGTGGCGACCAGCCTGTTCCCTGCTTGCGCCGCTTGAGCTACAGCGAGCAGGTTCGCACAGCACGCCAGGTTCAGCGCGACTACACCTTCACCAACCCGGCTTACCGCCAGGAACACAGGGCCTCCGGCCCCTTCCTGGAGCATCAGTCCAACGAGTACGAATATTTCGATTACCCAGGCCGCTACAAGCGCGATGTCGTAGGTAAACCGTTCACCGAAAACCGCATCACGGCACTGCGTCATGATGTACGACTGGCGCAAGTCGAAGGTGATGACGTACGCCTGCAACCGGGCTTGAGCTTCACGCTGACGGGTCATCCGCGTGATGACCTCAATACCCATTGGCGGGTGAAGGCGGTTACCCACAAAGGTAGCCAGTTCACCAGCCTGCAGGAAGAAGCCACAGGGATCGACCAGAGCACGCGTTATGAGCAGACCGCCGTGCTGATCCCCGGTCGGACCGAATGGCGCCCTGCCCCCCTGGCAAAGCCGCGCATCGACGGCCCGCACATGGCCACCGTGGTCGGACCTAAGGGTGAAGAGATCTATTGCGACGAGTGGGGGCGGGTCAAGGTCAGCTTTCCTTGGGATCGCGAGAGCGAGAGCAACGAGTTCAGCTCCTGCTGGGTACGGGTATCGCAAGGCTGGGCCGGGGGCAGCTGGGGCTCGATGGCCATTCCGCGCATCGGCCAGGATGTGATCATCCAGTATGTCAACGGTGACCCCGACCAACCGATGATCACTGGCCGCACCTACTGCGGCGATCAACTGCCGCCCTACGACCTGCCCGAACACAAGACCCGCATGACCATCAAGAGCCAGACCCACAAAGGGGATGGTTTCAACGAGCTGCGCTTCGAAGATGAACTGGGGCGGCAGGAGGTGTTCATTCATGCCGAGCGGGATCAGAACAATGTGGTCAAGCATGATGAAACCACACAGATTGGAAATGATCGGTCTGAACGTGTAGCGCGGGATGAGCAGATCAGTATTGGCCATGACCGACACGAGGAAGTGGGTAACGACCAAGGTCTGAAAATTGGGAGAGACCATCATCGTGAAACAGGTCGGGATGACCTGCTTCAAATTGGCCGCCATCGCATGATCACCACAGCAGAAGATCGTACGGAGCAGGTGGGTAACAACAGATATGACAAAACCACAGCGAATCACTCGATAGAGATTGGCGGCCATCTGGAGCAACACGTGGTCGGAAATGTCGAGCTACGGGCAGGACAAGCGATTCGCCAAGAAACGCAAGTCATAGAGCTCCAAGTGTCACAAAGCCTAACCATCAAGGCGCCGGGAGCAACGCTAACGCTTGACGGCAGCGGCATCACACTTGACGCCATTGCAATCAAAATCAAAGGCCCTGTAGCACAAAGTCCAACAGGAAGCACGCATAACCTAGCTATCAGTTCCACTCCAACGCCTGCGGAAGCCATCTGCATCAGCTGTTTGCTGAAAGCCATCGCAGAAGGTCGCAATGTCATTCGCATGGAGGGGGATCACGAATGAAAGACCTCTTCGTCGAAAAACTACTCCGTCCTCTACGACAAGCAGAAGGCTATCGACTTTCCGCTGTTCTTGAACTTTCCCAGCTAAGCACTGAACAGTTGGAAAGCCTCGCACAGCGGGAGCACGGAATATTGTGTCCACTGATGCAACAGGATGAGCTCAGCAACCTGCGCCCGTTCGGCACCGGTCTATATGCGGCCAACACCAACGCCAACTTACAGAACCAATCCGACCTCTTCTGGCAGTTGAGCGAGTTCGCAGCCGATGCCATCTGCGGCTGGATCATCAGCTCGTTGCCTACTGCTGCGTTAGCCACTCACCTGGCGCAAGCCAACACAGTTCTGGCACCTGACGGCCAACGCTATTTACTGCGCTATCACACCGAACAGTGCCTGCGTGTGCTGCATGCCCGAAAGGATCTGCCCAAAATCGTCGAATGGTTCGCACCCATTCATAGTTGGTGGGTGCCTTATCCAGATGCCAATGAAGAAACCTGGGGCTGTTTGATGGGGGGCGACAGATCTGCAACCGAAGAACTCAACGACCTAACACTAGACCCTGCGTGCTGGGAGGCGCTGGCAGGAGACCCACTTGAACATCGACTCGCCGATCAATTGAAAAGCTCACTGGCCGCGAGTGGGCAAGCTAAACAATGCCACAGCGTGCGCCTGGGTCGGGTACGCAAGTACCTCGCTGCCGCGCGAGAAGCAGGATTCATCGAGCAACAAGACCTGATCACCTATGTCACCTATTCAGCGCTGCTCGGCGACAGATTGACACTCGATCCCATTTGGCAGGCCGCTATGAAGGAATCACTCGAGCAACGACAGCCATTTGCTCACCGCCTTCAAACACATCTGCACCGCTTACTTCACTAGGACCTCTCATGCTCGATCTGGAGACGCTGCTTGAAATCAATCGGCAGAACTGCGAGGCACTGCAAGATCCTTTTTCAGTTGGGCCTGACGTCACATGTACTCGGACCTTCACTGTGCTGCCATTACGCTATGCCGCCGTTGGCGGCAGTGCCCACCAGCGCCAACGATTACCTACCCTGCCTGAGCATCTGCGCCACCCTCATCGCGTCACTGCGTTGGGTCATGCCGATTACGCCATTCGCCCGCTTCGTGAAGGCTTCCTGTATGTCATGGAAAAGCGCAAACGCAGCGGGCGCTACAGCCTGCATCTACCCTATCGAATCGCCGCGAACGGGGCCCTGTCGCTCATAGACCCTGAACACACCGAGCCTCAACCGTCAGGTACCCACACCCTCCAGGATGTCGTGCGCAATATGACTTGGGCGTTCAAGGTTCAGGATCTCGACGATTTGCTTGAGCTTCGCCTGTTCTACAGCCCTGATCCTTTGACCCTCGCGGCACAGCGACAATTGCTGCGTCGACGCGACGCGCTACCGGCCGTGGATATAGCGCCCTTCGCCGGTCCCAGCTGTCCGACGCCCAGGCCTTACACGATACGTCATGACCAACTGGAGCTTGTCGCCGACTTTGCCGCCGAATCCAACGACGCGTTGCGCAGGCTATTGGACTCCCAGGTATTCAGTACACCCAGCATCAGCTCGCTGGCTGCGGCGCGGCAAGCACTGGCTCCTTTGGGCGACAGACCTGAAGCACGGGGCGTAGCCATCGTGGTGGAGGACGCCATCGGTATTACTCAAGAACTCAATGCCTGGCGCAACGCCGGCATGGAACACCTCAAGCACTGGCTGGAAGCCAGCACCGAGAAAGCCGGCCCTAGTAACGAGCGCAAGGTTTTGGTCGCACAGGCATTCAGCGAATTGCATCAGCAATTCACTGAGCGCAAAGTCGCCGCGCTGGTCGATCACCATAAAGAGGCGATGCGCGCTTATCTCGCCCGCAGCGACCAGGGTGTTCACCCGCAGATGGCCGATTGGTGGGCGCAGACCAAAGAGGACATTCTCGACAGCGCCAGTGAGTTAAAAAGGCAGAACCTTGAAACACGTGCGAGAAACGGCGAATTTGCAAAGCATTTCGAAGAGCGCTACCTGTCAAAGGTCAACCTGCAAGGCATGCATCAACACCTTGACATGTTCGATGCGCAGAGCCTCGAAGCACAACGTATTGCCGAGTCCAGAGCGGCAGATCACCTCACGTGGTTGAAGTCCCCCGAGCTTCTGAAGGCGCTTGCCCACTACGACGAGAACGACCTCGCCAATGGCCTGTGCTTTGCGCAGCAGACGGGGCTGTGCGTGGTCGGCCTCGAAGGCGTGCCCGCCGGCGCAGAGTTACTTGCCCAATGGTGGCGCGCCGACAATATCTCCCCCGACAACTTGGCGCTGCGCTCGTTTGTCTTCAACCAGCGCGCAATCGCCGAGGTGCTTGCGCAAACACGCACAACGCTGGACGCACTGCCGCAGGGTGACGATCCTTTGCAGCAACTGGATACAGCGCTCAAACAAGCCAAGGAACTCGCCGCACACTTCAGCCAGGTCGATAGCCATCTGGACCAGCTCGCGCAACACAGCCCCGCCAACACGGCCGGCGCGCTGGCCTGGCTCGGGCAATTGGGGCGACAGAGCTTGTCAGTGGGTGCCCCTGGCAGCGCCGATCGCTTGCTTTACCGACGCCTGAGCACCTACCTCATCGCCTCACTGGGTGAGCAAGCATTGAACCTGCGATTGAGTGAGCAGGCGCTGGAAGGCCAAACCCCGTCGCCCGGCCGAGTCGCGGCACCTATCGTGCGCCGCCTTGATCGAGCTTATGTCGAGACATTGCATGGCGTACACGGCAATCAGTTCTATCGCTTGCGTGTGGCCAGTGCGCTACTCCTGCTGGAGGCCGGGTTGCTGCTGTTACAAGGAAGGCGGGATGACAAGGACCGACGCTTCTGGAGTGAAGTGACTGCGGCCGCATTGACCAGCGCGGCCGCGGGGATGGAACTACTTGCAGTGGGTACTGAGGTGACGCTCAGAGGTGTTGGTGAGAACAGCGTTACTGCGCGAGGTGCGCAAGTTAGTTTGGGACGTTATCGACTGTGGGGGGCCGGGTTAGCGGCGGTGGGGGGGATTGTCAGTATTACGTGGGACATCGCCGACGCTATAGAGGCAAAGAATAAATCCAAACCAACATTAGCGTTAGCTTATGGAGTTAGAACAGGTGCTACTTTCGCGCTACTCGTGGGGCAAGGAGGAATAGCATTTTCACAGGCTAGTGCGCTTTTCCACTGGCTGTCGGTTAGCGTCTTCACTGCCCGCGTAAATAACTTAAGCGTGACCTTATCAAGATTATCTGCACGATTGGCGGCGAACAGAGCTGCCATGCTTTGGCTCAGTCGTTTGAGCTGGATTGGAGGCGCCATAGTGCTCGCCAGCAGTATCGCCTTACTGATTCTCGATGAAGACGCGCTAGAAAAATGGTGCAGCAAATGCTGCTTCCGCCTTCAACTATCTCACAAAGGTTACACAAAGGATGCAGAAGAACTTGAGGCTTTGTTCAGTGCGACCAGTGAGGTCATATAATGTATTTTGTTGAATGGCTCACATGGCTTGCCTACATTGATCCAAAAGAAGAACGCGACGCTTTTGAAAAGCAGTATAAGAAGGTCAAAAGAAAAGCTTTATATGAAAGCGATGACCTGGAAATGCTCGAATCCGCCAAAAAGCCTGCTTGCAACACACCCAAAAGCCGTGGACCAGTCTATATTTACAACGAGCAAATATTAGAAATGCGATATGGCATGTGGGAAGATAAACGAGGACTGATAAGCATACTATCCCTTACGGCTATAGTTTACTCATTAGTAAATATAGCGATTGTTTTAGAGGACATAAAATTTCTTTTCAACCTAGCACTCAACTATAATGGCGAGCCCTATGGCGAGCAGCTTCTCATGGCGTCATTCTTCCTCACCACGGGCTTAGGTACATTATGGCTTTACCTAAAATTTGGGCTCCGCTTCACGCGATTCGAGATGTTCACATCCCGCCACTTACTAATACGCTTCAACCGCACTACCCAACAAGTTTACCTGCATCGCCCAACGTACTGTGGCGGTATCGTCACACTCCCATGGCACGGCGTGACGTCTAGTGGCTCGGATAAAAAATACGCCACTGCCGGTGGCTTGAGCCTTCCTTTAGATCTCGTGTGGCCACCCTCGTTCGCCGGCGCACTTCATCCCGAATTCATCTACGTAGGCAAGGCCACCAACAACTTCGCGGAACTGCAAGCCGAATGGGAGTTCATCCGCCGCTTCATGGATGAGGGGCCTGAGGGTTTGCCACGCCCTTCTATCACCTCGCACTTTCCCTGGCCCTGGCAGGCCTTCACACCTCAATTCGAAGGGATGACCCATTACTTTCGAAGAGCTTCTCGAATCACCAAGATCGGCCTGGTCTTGATCTCGCCCGCCTTCCTGATCATCGGAACCGGTCACTGGCTGAGCCTCATGCTGTGCTGGAAACCGCGCTGGCCCAAGATCATTCGTGAAGCCGGCCTACCCGGAAAGCCGGTTCCGCCATTCACCACCCTTGACGACTATCCCCCGGCTATCCAGGAACGCTTGCGCGAAAACGCGTACCTCTGGGCTGCTCGTCCAGGCAAGCGTCCGGAGAGAAAGAAACGCACCTCTACGCGTCAGCGAAAGACCGAAGTGGAAACCTCGACCGTCGAAAAGGATATCCCCTGTGAAACCCATCGTGCTGATCGGCCATAAACATGATTGCCCCCTTCATGGTGAGGGCGAAGTCATCTCCGGCACCTCCAGCCTCACAGTGAAAGGCCGAGCGGCCGCGCTTGCAGGAGACCGCATCAGTTGCGGAGCCATCATCGAAACCGGGACTTCGAGCTTTCACATAGAGGGCAAAACAGTCGCCCGCCAAGGCGACCGTACCGACCATGGTGGCGTGCTGATAGAAGGTGACCCAGATTGGCAAATCGCATGAAAACGTGCCCTGGCAGTCATCGCTGCCTGGGCATTTCGTGTCTCGGACGGCGGACAGGGATTGCTTATGCCTAGCCAATCTGACTTGCGTTACAGCTTTCAGCCGCTCGCTGGCAAAGCAGGATTGGAGGCACCATCGTGCTCGTTAGCAGTATCGCCTTAATGATCTTCGATGAAGACGCACTAGAAAAATGGTGCAACAAATGCTGTTTCCGCCTTCAACCATCCCACAAAAGTTATGCCAAGGATGCAGAAGAACTTGAAGATCTGTTCAGCGCGATCAGCGAGATCATATAATGTACTTTGTTGAGTGGCTCACATGGCTTGCCTACATCGACCCAAAAGAAGAGCGTGAGGCTTTTGAAAAACAGCATAAAAAATTCAAAATAAAGATCACATATGAAAGCGACGATCAGGAAATGATTGAGGCCGCCAAGAAGCCAGCCAGCAACAGCCCCAAAAGTCGCGGACCAGTCTATGTTTACAACGAGCATATATTAGAAATACGCTGCGGCATGTGGGAGGATAAACGGGGACTAATAAGCATAATATCCCTTGCATTTATAGCCTACTCATCAGTGAACTTAGCAATTGCTTTAGAAGACATAAAAAGCCTCATCAGCCTATCACTCAACTACAACGGTGAGACCTATGGCGAGCAGCTTTTCATGGGGTCACTCTTCTTCACATTGGGCGTAGGTGCATTATGGCTTTACTTAAAATATGGGCTCCGCTTCACGCGCTTTGAAATGTTCACCTCTCGCCATTTGCTGATACGGTTCAACCGTACCACCCAACAGGTCTACCTACACCGCCCAACGTACTGTGGCGGAATAGTCACACTCCCTTGGCACGGTGTCACGTCCGGTGGCTCGGATAAAAAATACGCCACCGCCGGGGGAGTAGGCCTTCCTTTGGAGCTCTTATGGCCACCCTCCTTCGCCGGCGCACTTCATCCCGAACTCGTCCACGTAGGCAAGGCCGCCAACAACTATACGGAGCAGCAAGCCGAATGGGAGTTCATCCGCCGCTTCATGGATGAGGGACCAGAGGGTCTACCGCGCCCCCGCATCACCTCGCACTTCCCCTGGCCCTGGCAAGCCTTCACACCTCAATTCGAAGGGCTGACCCGCTATTTTCGTACCTCCTCTCGAATCACCAAGATCGGCCTGATCTTGATCTCGCCCGCCTTCCTGATCATCGGAACCGGTCACTGGCTGAGCCTCATGCTGTGCTGGAAACCGCGCTGGCCCAAGATCATTCGTGAAGCCGGCCTACCCGGAAAGCCCGTTCCGCCACTCACCACCCTTGACGACTATCCCCCGGCTATCCAGGAACGCTTGCGCGAAAACGCGTACCTCTGGGCTGCGCGTCCAGGCAAGCGACCGGAGAGAAAGAAACGCACCTCTACGCGTCAGCGAAAGACCGAAGTGGAAACCTCGACCGTCGAAAAGGATATCCCCTATGAAACCCATCGTGCTGATCGGCCATAAACATGATTGCCCCCTTCATGGTAAGGGCGAAGTCATCTCCGGCACCTCCAGCCTCACAGTGAAAGGCCGAGCGGCCGCGCTTGCAGGGGACCGCATCAGTTGCGGAGCCATCATCGAAACCGGGACTTCGAGCTTTCACATAGAGGGCAAAACGGTCGCCCGCCAAGGCGACCGTACCGACCATGGTGGCGTGCTGATAGAAGGTGATCCTGATTGGCAAATCGCATGAAAACGTGCCCTGGCAGCCATCGCTGCCTGGGCATTTCGTATCTCAGACGGCGGACAAGGATTGCTTACGCGACCCGTACCTTGGCCGAACTCCGCCGCTGGATAGAAACCCTGCTCCCGCAACTCAAAGCGCTCAATTTTCGTGACGAGGACGTTGCCGGCCAGTTCATCCGGATGACGGCCAAACACATGTCCGTCATCAGCGATGGCAAGGCCGCAGACATCTACACCAACCTCGAAGAATCGCCCCAAGGGCGCCTGCGGCAACTGCAAGCGCTGATTGATAGCAAGGAGCCCCGCCATGACTGACGTTTCGGTTAGCAGCGCTACTGCCGGCCCGGCCTGCAGCCCGCGCGTACCAATCCTGCCGGTGCGCTACGCGATCGTGCCCCGTGTCGCCGGCGCTCCTGGCTGCCTGTATAGCGACGCAGGTTTCAAGCTGGAGCAGGACCTGCCCCCGCTACAGCATTGTGCCTATACGCTGCGGGCCCTGCGCCCAGGGTACGTCTACGTGTTCATGAAAGGCCCCCTGGGCGAAAAGCTGGTCATTCATGAATACGACGGAAAAGGGAATTACAAAGAGCTGCGCTACCAGGGACTCGAGCAATACCACCGACGCAACCGCTATCGTTCCGGCGAAACCATGGCTTGGGTCTGGGCAGATACCTGCCAGGAGTCAGCCAAGGAAGTGTGGATCGGTTACAGCCCCCACCTATGGACCAACGCTACCACCGCTCGCATCAGCGCTTCGCCCGCCCTACGCAAACGGCACATGCGCCTGCTGGATATGGCTGAGCTGGTGGCCGGCAATCAGGCCCACTCCTCCCAGCCCCATGTTTTGCCCGTCAGCGCGCTGCAGAACTGGGTCGAAGACTTCAAACAGGCCAATCGGCGCATGCCCCTGACTTGGAGCAGCCACCCTGTCGCCGATACCTTGCCAATTGCCATGTTCAGAGCAGCGGCTGGGCATTATCCGTGGTCGCAGCCGAAAGTACCGGTGGTGGTCGCACTCGCTGATGCCGAAGGCATGGCTCTTGACCTGAGCCTATCGGTCTCGGCCTACCAACACCAACTGCGCGACTTGATGCCCGCAGAGCAACTGGAACACACAAAACCTGCACAAAGCCCCGAGCAACAGGAGTTACCCTCCTGTTTCAAGCTGGACGTTGAGCAAGTGAGCCCTCAGAGCCGAGACTTTCACCATCGCAACTTGGTTGCCATGCTGCTGAACAAGACGCTGGAAAGCCTGTACCCGGCAGATGCGCCTTCGCCGCAGTTGGTCGGTTTCAGGTTGAAACCAACCCGCGACAACCCTGCCCATTCGCGCGCCGCAGCACGCTACCTGGCCCTCACCCACGAAGACTACTCTCCCAACGGGGCACGTCTGGGCCTGCGCATCGATACCGAAAAATACCTGCGGTTCCTCGACGAGCGCGATGCGCTGGATCAGCGCATGGCACGCCTGCGTGACCTGGCACTGCAAGCCAGCCATGATCACGACACCTGGCTGGCCACTGCAGAGGCCGGGAATATCGATGACCCTTACAGCCTGGCCGCCGCCTTGGCCTGCTATGACCGTGACGATCGCACTTCCGCCCGCGGCCTGGAAATCATTCTGGCGCTGCTGATTCTGCCCATGAGCCAGCCAACACCCGGCAGCGAAGATCAGGACCCACGGTTCAGGCGCCTGGAGCAGTGGCTCGATCAGCACGACAGCCCGCTGTACACCGCCCTGGCACCGTTCAACCCGTTCAAGGACAAAGCCGATGCGGTCGGCAGCCTGTTGGGAGCCGCCGACAGCGTGATCGAAGGATTGGCCGGCCGCTTCCCGGCGAGTGCCGGCATCACCGAACTCACCGCACAGTCGGTCAGCACCGTAGTGCTCAAGCGCCTGCGTGGCAATACTCGCTGGGACACCAGCCATGGCCTGCGTCAGCAAGTGCTGGCGGCAGCGCGTGAGGCCAATGCCGAGAAGGTATTGGGATTGTTGGCGGCACGCTACCAGATCACCGATCAGGCCATTAGGGATAACCCGTTCAGCCAGGCCGTAGAACAGTACTTGAACAAAGGCATGGCCCAGGTTGAAGAGATGAAGCAACTGCGCATCTCGGGCAGCCGCACGGTAGCGATCGAGTTGACCACCACCGCGCACATGAAACCCAACTTTCTTGGATTGCTTACGTCGGGCAGTGGCGGGGCTTTGAACGCGGGGATGCTGTGGTTCAACGTGATTTCACTGAAAACAGCTTATAGCAGCCTTCAGAAGAGCTCTACCCCGGAATACGCACTGGGGTTTGCGTCGTCAATATTTGGCGTGATCGGTGCGACTGCGGCGACGTTAGTTAGCGTCCGGGCGACGCAAAAGGTCATGATGCTGAGATTGAGTCCGACAGCGCCGGGGATGGGATTTGGCAACGGAATTACCAGTCTCTTGAGTAGCAAACTTTTTGCGCGACTAGCAGGATATCCTGCAATAGGTTTTGGCTTTCTCTCTGATAGCGCCAAAGCGCACCGCCAACTCGCTAACGGTGATGCAGTTGCAGCCATATAGGCGACCGCATCAGTTGCGGGGCTGTAATCGAAACCGGCGCAAACTGCACGCTCATCGAAGGCCAGCCGGCAGCCAGGGAGGGAGACACTACCAGCCACGGTGGGACTCTGGTCGAGGGAGATCCAGGTTGGCTGGTTGACTAGCTGCAGGGAGCGGATATCAGGCCAATCGGCCCTGCGAAGGGGGATTCAGCACAAGTCGATGGAGCTGCTGTTCGGCGCCGCTCCACCGAGCCTGTATCTCACCCTGACGATGACGGAACCTGAGGAGAAAGCCACACGTCATACCCTGATGCAGCAACACGGGCTCAGTGAACTGGACGCGGCGGTACGCATGGCCCAGAGATCGACCTGGCCCGTGGCACCGCCCCTCTGCACTTCGACCTGCCAGGAGAGGCACCATGCTCAAACGGATGAGCAAGACCAACACCCAATGGGCACTGAGCTGGTGTGCCCTGATCGTCCTTGTCGTACTGCTGTGGCAGCCGTTTCGCGCACAGATGATCGACAAACCCGACGGCCCACCCTGGATCTACGGCAATCCCGAGGCCCGGTTTACCGTGGCGCTCTACGCCGACCTGGAATGCCCTCATTGCCAGGTATACCTGCCGCAATTGCAGCGGTGGGTCGTCACCAACGATCACGTCAACCTGGCTTGGCATCACCTGCCGCTCCCCCAACACGAGCCTGCCGCCAGCCGCGAGGCCGCGCTGGCCGAGTGCGTGGGCCAACTGCAAGAGCGCGAAGCGTTCTGGGGCGAGGTGATGTGGGTGTTCCTGCATACTCAGGGCAATAGCCTTGGGCTGCCCAGCGGCACGAAGCCCCCCAAAAGCTCCGCTAGTCTGCGAAACTGTATTGCGGGCCAAGAAATAGCTCAGGTGGTGCAAGCGCATAAAAGAGATTCACAGCGCTACGGGTTGAATGTCACCCCTGCCCTGCGCCTGATCGACAATCACAGTCAGCGGGAACTGACCCTGCGCGGTACCGTCGAGCCCGACGCACTGCTCTCGGCGATCGACCTGCTGGTCCCGCCCGACAGCCCAAACACCGAAATGCCTGCTGACACCGTCAGCGACATGCCCAGGTAGCCCACGTTCGTCGCAGTTGCAGTACAGCTGCCTGAACCAGGTACAACGGTATAGGCGCGTCGCCGCTCGATCCTGGCCAGCACGTCGAATAGATCGTGGCGCTTGATGGTGTAGATCGATAAACCGCGACAGTGGAAGCCCGGATCTCATGGACTCACTTCTGGACTAAAACGTCCGGATGCCCATAGATCGAAGTGGTTTTGGCTGGAACGAAAAAAGACGCCGAAGCGTCTATTTTCAAGGACTTACAGACTTCCATGGAACTCTGTAGATCGATATTTGGAGCGGGAAACGAGACTCGAACTCGCGACCCCGACCTTGGCAAGGTCGTGCTCTACCAACTGAGCTATTCCCGCAATATGGCGTCCCCTAGGGGACTCGAACCCCTGTTACCGCCGTGAAAGGGCGGTGTCCTAGGCCACTAGACGAAGGGGACATACCCAACGCTTTTCAGCGCACCAGCGATAAAGCCTCGCGGCTTACACTGGATTTATTTCCCAGCACTGCCTAAAGCAATACCGTGAAAACTGGAGCGGGAAACGAGACTCGAACTCGCGACCCCGACCTTGGCAAGGTCGTGCTCTACCAACTGAGCTATTCCCGCGTCGTGATGGGTGCCATTCTAGCGAACTGCCAGGGAAGGTCAACCCCTTGATTCAAAAAAAGTTTTACTTCTGCTCGGAGCCTTCGCGCAGGTGCGGCCAGGCCGCCAGCAGGTAATGCACCATCGACACCAAGGTCAGCCCTGCGGCCACCAGCAACAGCGCATAACCCAGTGCGACCCAGAACGTCAGCACCGGCGGATTGCCCAGCAGAATGACCAGCGCCAGCATCTGCGCTGCGGTCTTCCACTTGCCCAGGTTCGACACCGCCACATGCGCCCTCGCCCCCAGCTCGGCCATCCACTCGCGCAATGCCGATACCACGATCTCACGTCCGATGATCACTGCGGCGGGCAGCGTCAGCCAGAAGTTGGCGTGCACCTGCACCAACAGTACCAGCGCCACGGCAACCATCAGTTTGTCGGCGACAGGATCCAGGAACGCCCCGAACGGCGTGCTTTGTTGAAGACGACGGGCCAGATAGCCATCGAGCCAGTCAGTCGCGGCGGCGATGGCGAACACGCTGCTGGCGGCTACGTAACTCCAGTGATAAGGCACGTAGAACAGCAGAATGAAGATCGGGATGAGCAGGACGCGTAGAACGGTGAGCAGGTTTGGAATATTCATCGGTACGACTGGCTGCGAGTTGAACCCGGCATTCTACTCGCTATGCAGGCTCGCATAAATCGACTCGGCAAGCTTTTTACTGATGCCAGGCGCCTTGGCAATCTCGTCGACACTGGCGCGGTTGAGCTCCTGCAAGCCGCCGAAATGTTTCAGCAGGTCGCGGCGGCGCTTCGGTCCGACCCCTGCGACGTCTTCCAGACTTGACGTGCGGCGGGCCTTGCCGCGACGTGCGCGGTGACCAGTGATGGCAAAACGGTGCGCTTCATCGCGAATCTGCTGAATCAGGTGCAGTGCCAGTGAGTCGCCCTTGAGGGTGAATTCGTGGGCGACATCGTTGAGATACAACGTCTCGAACCCGGCCTTGCGGGTCACTCCCTTGGCCACCCCGAGCAAGGTGAGGTCACTCAGCGCCAGCTCCTGCATGACTTCACGCGCCATGTTCAACTGCCCCTTGCCGCCGTCGACCAAAAGCACATCGGGCAACTTGCCCTCGCCGTCCTTGATTCGCCCGAAACGACGGGTCAGGGCCTGGTGCATGGCTGCATAATCGTCACCGGCAGTCACGCCTTCGATGTTGAAGCGACGATAGTCGGACTTGAGCGGGCCTTCCGGGCCGAACACCACGCATGAGGCCACGGTAGCCTCGCCGCTGGAGTGGCTGATGTCGTAGCACTCCAGGCGCTGCGGTACTTCCGGCAGGTTGAGCACCTGAGCCAAGGCTTCGAAACGCGCGGCCATGTGCTGGCGGTTGGCCAGACGCGCACTGAGCGCCTGCTCGGCGTTGGTCACTGCCAGTTGCTGCCAGCGCGCCCGAGTCCCTCGGACTCTATGGCTGATGGCGAGGTCGCGACCGCGCAAGGTCTGTACCGCTTCAGTGATGGCCTGGAAGTCCTCGTGGACCACATTGACGATCAGCTCCCCCGGCAGCTCTCGCTCGGCGTTGCCCAGATAGTACTGGGAGAGGAAGGCCGCCATGACTTCGGCCACCTCCTCCTCGATACCCACCTGCGGGAAGAAGTTCTTGCTCCCCAGCACCCGCCCGCCGCGTACGCTGATCAGGTGCACACAGGCACCGCCCGGGTTGACGAAGGCAGCGACCACATCGACGTCGCCAGATCCCCCTTCCATGTACTGCTGGTCCTGAACCCGACGCAACAAGGCGATCTGGTCGCGCAGCTCGGCGGCCTTCTCGAAATTCAGCGCCATGGCAGCCTGTTCCATCTCGGCGTTGAGCTCGTTGCCCAGTTGCTGGCTACGCCCCTCGAGGAACATCACAGAATGGCGTACGTCTTCGGCATACTCCTCGGGTGCGACCAGGCCGACGCACGGCCCCTTGCAGCGCTTGATCTGATATTGCAGGCACGGACGGGTGCGGTTGGCGTAGTAACTGTCCTCGCACTGACGTACCGAGAACGCTTTCTGCAGCAGGCTCAGGCTTTCACGTATAGCCCCGGCGCTTGGATAAGGGCCGAAGTAGCGCCCCTTGGCTCTTTTCGCACCACGATGGATGCCCAAGCGTGGGAAATCGCCGTCGGAAAGAAAGACGTATGGGTAGGATTTGTCGTCGCGCAACAAAATGTTGTAGGGCGGACGCCACTCCTTGATCAGCGTCTGCTCGAGCAGCAGCGCCTCGGTCTCGTTGGCGGTGATGGTGGTTTCGACCTGAGCGATGCGCCCCACCAGGGCAGCCGTCTTCGGCGCCAAGCCAGTCTTGCGGAAATAGCTGGCCAGACGCTTCTTGAGGTTCTTGGCCTTGCCCACGTAAAGCAGCCGGGACTCGGCATCGAACATCCGGTACACGCCCGGGCGACCGCTACAGGTCGCCAGGAACGCGCTGGCATCAAAGAGTTGGGACATGGGGGATTACAGGCTTGCGTCAACCATACCGTGGCGAACGGCCAGCAATGTCAATTCGACGTCGCTGGTGACCGAGAGTTTTTCGAAGATCCGATAACGGTAAGTATTGACGGTCTTGGGGGACAGACACAACTTGTCAGAGATGATCTGCACTTTCTGGCAGCCGACAATCATCAGGGCAATCTGGATTTCCCGCTCCGACAGCGTATCGAACGGTGACCCCTGAGGCTGGAACGATTTGAGTGCCAGCTGCTGGGCGATCTGCGGGCTGATATAGCGCTGCCCCGCGAAGGCCAGGCGGATGGCCTGGACCATTTCGTCGAGCCCCGCGCCCTTGGTCAGGTATCCCGCCGCGCCTGCCTGCAGCAAGCGCGTGGGGAACGGGTCTTCCTCGCACACGGTGACGGCCACCACTTTGGTGTCCGGGTGGCTGCGAAGCAATTTGCGCGTGGCTTCCAAACCACCGATTCCGGGCATCTTGACGTCCATGAGGACCACGTCCGGTTTCAGCTCACGGGCAAGCTTCAGAGCGGCCTCGCCCGAATCCGCCTCGCCGACCACTTGCAGACCATCGATATCGGCCAGCATGCGCGTGATGCCGGTACGCACCAGATCGTGATCATCGACCACAAGTACCCTAATCAAGCAGACACCTCGTCATGGGGGCGATTGGATCCGGCCACCTTAACAAAAAATTTCATCGCGAACCTAGCGCAAAGCGTCATTGACATATGGCTGCCGGTCCCCCCTTCGCAGGCGATTATTTTCGTGGCTTTCGTGGTCTGCAGCCAGACGCCCGACCAGGTGCCAGATCGCCGCCCGATCGGCTGAAGTCAGTCGTCGCAAGATCCCCAGCAGTCGGCTCTCGTCGCCACTGAGGCTTTCCAATGGCGCTGGCGTGCGCAAGCCGCTGAGTACGTAAAGGGCATCGACGCCCTTGGCTGCGAGCGCAGCCAGATAATCGATGCGTGGCGTGCGTTCGCCGCTTTCGTATTTGCCCTGGGCGTTGGGCTCGACCCCGCCTATGTCGCCGAACACTCGCTGGGTCAATCCCAAACGTTCGCGCTCTTCCCTCAAACGCAGACCGAATCCTTTCATTCGACTCCCTTCCTCCCTCGATCAAATACACTTGGGCGCGTCCGGCACCCGGGCGAATAGCCACGAATCCAGTTGGCACTATGCACATTGGATCCAACCAATACAAGCTACCATTACGCCACTTGTCTAAACCTGTACCTACAAAACCCGTATGATGCTGAATCAAGACCTCGCACCCGCGACCATGACATTGCGCTGCATGCGAACGAAGCAGTCGTCCTCCCCCATTTCGACAAAGCCCGAACGTGCATAGAGTCGCCTGGCCGGGTTACTGCGAAACACCATCAGGCGCAGCAGCGGCAAACGACGTCGCGCTGCCCATTCGGCCAACTGCTCCAGTACCCACCCCCCGATGCCGTGCCCGCGGTGCTCGGGCAGCAGGTGCAGTTCGCGAATGAACAAGGCCTGACGGTCCTGGCTGAGGCTGCAGAAGCCCAGCACCTGCTCGCCCTCCTTCACCAGCCACTGCTCGCGCCAGCCCCAGGCTTCGTCAAAAGCCTCTTCGATCCACAACAGGTCGAACTCGCGGTAATACGGGAGCATGGCACGGCGCGTCAGATCGCGGGCGAAGGTCCGAGAGTCAGCAGTGGCCGGAACGAGTTCACGTGACATTGGGGTCATTGCATCGCTATCCGGCAAATTCATGGGCATGACACGTCGGCGAACTGCCCGGTCCCGCCTTGCACAGTTTGCGTGGCCAGAAGCGATCGGCCAGCACGCGCTGGCCGTACTCAGGCGAAGCCGATTGATACACGCGTTTGCAACATATCATCGAATTCTCCGGCGCTATTTTCACCTTCAACCTACGATCTACATTGACCAAGGTCACGCGACAGCCACTCGACCGACACCACGCCGCTGACCCGCAGCCCCTTGCCGGAGACAAAAAAGAGGCCGCGCAGGCGGCCTCGATCAGGTCATCCCGGAATTTTCAGCCCACGCTGCACAGCAGGACGTTCCAGGAATTTTGCCAACACTCGCTGCACATCCTTGAACTGGTCAAAGCCCACCAGATCACGGGCGTTGTAGCGGTCCACCAGATTGCGCACCCAGGGGAAGATGGCGATATCGGCGATACTGTACTCATCGACCATCCACTCACGGCCCTTCAGGTGACGATCGAGCACCCCGAGCAGGCGCTTGGATTCGTTGACGTAACGATCACGCGGACGCTTGTCCTCGTAATCCTTGCCAGCGAAGAAATGGAAGAACCCCACCTGGCCAAACATGGGCCCGACGCCGCCCATCTGGAACATCAACCACTGCAAGGTCTGATAGCGCTGGGCGGGGTCCTGACTGAGCAACTTGCCGGTCTTTTCTGCCAGGTACTGGAGAATCGCCCCCGACTCGAACAGCGGCAACGCCCGTCCATCCGGACCGGCAGGATCGAGAATCGCAGGAATCTTGTTGTTGGCGCTGAGCGAGATGAACTCGGGGGTCAACTGATCGTTGGTCTCGAAGCTGACCTTGTGCACCTCGTAGGGCAGGCCGATCTCTTCGAGCATGATCGAGACCTTGACGCCATTGGGTGTGGCCAGAGAATAGAGTTGCAAGCGCTCGGGGTGCTGCGCCGGCCACTTCTGCGTGATGGGAAATGCGGACAGATCGGTCATGGTCGATTCCGAATGCGAGGGGACCATCACTCTAGAACCAACGTCAATGTTTGACCATGGCCTTTTCGGTATCGAGGGTGACGCACCCGCACGGGTGCGCCCCCTCTCGTACGATCAATAGCGTGGCAGTACGGGCTGGGCACCGTTGGAGATGACCACTTCGACGCGCCGGTTGAGCTGGCGCGACTGTGCATCGGCATTGCTTGCTACCGGATACTCCTTGCCGTAGCCGGCAGTGACCATGCGATCACCGGCCACGCCCTGACGACGCAGGGCATTGGCCACCGCCGCCGCACGCTGCTCGGACAATCGCTGGTTGAGCGCATCGCTGCCAGTCGAGTCGGTGAAGCCTTCGATCAGTACCTTGCGCTCTGGGTTCTGTTCCAGGTAATGCGCGAGTTGCTGGATGTTACGATGGCTGCCGCCACGCAGTTCGGCACGTCCTGTATCGAACAGCACATCGCCGAAGGTGATGACCGTGCCACGGTCACTGGGTTTGGCATTGAGGTTCTGCAACGCCTTGAGCTGGGCGGTCCGTACATCCAGACGCGCCTGGGTGCGCTGGGCTTCGATGCCCTGCAGGCCGGTTTCAGCCTGACGCAACAAGATGGTCTGCTCGGCAGTTTCGATCCTGCGGTTGGCAAGATAGGCGAGCTGAGTCACCTCGGCGCTCTTGCGGTTCTTGAGCGAAGCCTGCTCGGCTCGTCCCAGGGCGCTATAGGCCTCACGGGTTTCCAGTGCAGCAACGCGACTCGCCTCAGGCTTTGCCTGCAGCACCGAATACGCCTCACGCGCTTCAAGCAACCCAGGGTTTTCCGGAGTGGTACCACAACCGGCCAGCATCAGAGCGAGGACCGAGACACCCGGCAGCAGATGGAATTTCGACATGATGGTTCTCCTCAGCGGGGGGTAGCGGTGGCTTGCGGGGCTTCGAGCAATTCCTGCTTGAGCACCTCGATGCCTTGGCGGGCAGTGTCCAGCTGGGCTTTGGTCTTGCGTGCAGCAGCCTTGCGCTCGGCCAGACGGGCATCGGCCTCGGCCTGCTCGGCAAGTGTCTTCACCTGAGCGGCATTTTTCTCACCCAGTGCGCGCTCCATGGCGTTAAGTTTGTCCTGGGCAGCACGCATCTCCACCGGTGCGTACTGCGTGGCGTCAGCAGAGACCGCTCGGTTGACCGCGCTTCGGGTCAGCTCGATCTGCTCGCCAGGCATGACCGAACTGGCGCAGCCACTCAGGGCCAGAATCAGGCCGGCGGCAGGCAGGGACTTGATAGTGAATCGGGCAGGCATTGAACAACTCCTCGTGAGTTGACGACACACGAACACTGGGCTCCCTCCGTGTTCGTGCGGTGATGGTCGAAAGGATTCAGAGGGCACGGTCGATGTTCATGATGCGGGCGGTTTCAGCCGCTACGAGAGGGGAGCAATCGGTGAGAAACGTAGAACATCTATGCCAGTCTCTTGGAAAAGCATTGCAAGACTATTCCGCAGACCTTGAACACCACATGGGAATTATCCGAACCAACCACTAGGAATTTTCGACAAACCGCATGCTGCATCGGGTAGCCGATGGCTACCCGCCCCAACCGTTCAGCTACGCTCGTGCGCTTGCCGCTTGAGCTTTTCGGTGTCCACACGCACGAACACAGAATCGGCGCTGACGGTCAGCACATCCCCGGCCCAGACTTCGCAGATGACCCGGCTCTTGCGCCCGACCTCGCCTTCGACCCTGGCCTTGAGCAGAAGCTCAACGCCCATGGGCGTGGGCTTGAGGTAAGTCAGGTTGAGGGTGCCGGTGACACAGTCGATACGCGGCAAGCTGCCCGGCTCGCGCCCTTCTGCCCGGTAGTGGTAGGCCATTGCGGTCCAGTTGGAATGGCAGTCCACCAGCATCGCCAGCAGGCCACCGTAGACCAATCCGGGCCAGCCGATGAAGTTACTGTCAGGCGAGTGCCGGCAGAGCAGGTGCACGCCGTCGCTGTCCCAGCGGCTCTGGATATGCAGGCCACTGGGGTGGGAACAACCGCAGCCATAGCAGGAGCCTTCGGGCGCCGCCAGTTGCTGGAGGGAGAGTGCTTTCTCGTTCATACGCTTCCTGTGCTTGTTGGAATGGGAAGGATGGTGGGAGGATGGTAGCGCTCCCCCCGTCCTTGTGCACTCACCTGCAGCGGCAACACAGGATGAGCGCAAGCGTCAAACGACTTGCACCCGACCAGACCTCTCTCGCCGCCGTGTCACGGAAATCAGCAGGATCACCGCCGTAACCCCGGCCGTCATCAGGGTTTCGTAGCGATAGGCATCGCTGAACAGCATGTACCCCAGCACCAGCACGATAGTCCCGATCACCAGCCAGGTGAGCCATGGGAACAACCACATCTTCAATGCAAGCTCCGTCCCCTCACGCTCAGCCCGCGCACGCATGCGCAGTTGCGAAACGGCAATCACCAGGTACACCAGCAGGGCGATGGCCCCCGTGGTCGACAAGAGGAAGCCGAACACCTTGCCCGGGAACACATAGTTGACGAAGCAGCCGGCGAAACCCGCCAAGGTCGACAGGATCACCGCTACGGTCGGCACACCAGCCCCGGAAATCCGCCGGGTCATGCTCGGCGCCTCGCCGCGAGCGCCCAACGAATAGAGCATCCGCGAGGCCGTGTAGAGCCCGGAGTTCATGCAACTGGTCACCGCTACCAACACCACCAGATCGACCACCAGCTTGGCGCCCGGCACATTGAGCACCTCAAGCACGCGCTGGAACGAGCCCACTGCCTTGAGCCCCGGATCGTTCCAAGCTACCAGCGACACTACCAGGAAGATCGAAGCCAGGTAGAAGATGGCGATGCGGTACACCACCAGGTTGGTGGCGCGACGGATCTTTTCCTTGGGGTTGGCGGTTTCATCGGCGGCAATGGTGACGATCTCGGCACCGAAGAACGAGAAGATCGTGATCAGCACGCCCCCCAGCACCGTGCCGAAGCCATTGGGCATGAAGCCTCCGTTGGCCCACAACTGACTGACACCTGAGACCTTGGCCAACGGCCAGACACCGAACAGTGCCAGGCTGCAGATGATGATGAAGGCGAGAATCGCGACCACCTTGATCAACGCGAACCAGTACTCGAAGGCGCCGAAGTTCTTCACGCTGACCAAGTTGGTCCCCGACAGCAGCACCATGATCAGGAAGGCGAATAGCCAGGACGGCACATCGGGAAAATAGGCATAGAGGATGTCGGCGCCAGCGATCGCCTCGACCGGGATGATCAATACCCAGAACCACCAGTACAGCCAGCCGATGGTGAAACCGGCCCAAGGTCCGATGGCCTCGGTGGCGTAGGTGGAAAACGAACCGCTGTTGGGGTTGGCGATAGCCATTTCGCCAAGCATGCGCATCACCAGCAGCACCAGCAGGCCGGTCATGGCATAGGAAATGAGGATCGCCGGACCTGCCGTGGCGATGGCGTTGGAGGAGCCGATGAACAGGCCGGCACCAATGATGCCAGCGATGGAAATCATGGACACCTGGCGCGAAGTCAGGCCGTGCTGCAGCGAACGCTGTTTCTTTTGTTGAGACGATGCCATGGGGAACCCTCTGATGGGTCGGCCGCCGCAAAAGGCGGCGATGAGTCTGAGCAGATTTTGTTGTAGGTCTGTGCAGTTGTTTCTTGTTGTTTTGCAGTTTTCGCTGTCACTGCGCACAGGACAGGAAGTTGGAGTAAGGGGTGTTTTTTCTCGTGCCTCTCCATCGGGTTGTAATCGTTGATCCAGGTCAGTATTAATCTATAGGCGTGGCTCAACAAACGACCTTTTAGAAACACATGATTCCGTTTTGGAATGCATTTCTTATTTTTCCTGCCTGGTAACGCCTGTCATGTCCAAACGCCTGATGCCCTCCACCACCGCCCTGCAATGCTTCGAGGCAGCCGCCCGCCACCTGAGCTTTACCCGTGCGGCGCAGGAGTTGCACCTCACCCAGAGCGCGGTGAGCAAACAGGTCGCACAGCTCGAGTACATGTTGTCCCACCCGCTGTTCCAGCGTATTCGCCGACGCCTGCACCTGACCCCGGCAGGCGCGCTGTACCTCACCGAAGTGAACAAGATCCTCACCCAGATCGACATCTCCAGCCGCTACATCCTCAGCTACGGCGACGAGACCGAAGTCCTGCGCATCGCCACCCAACCCACCTTCGGCGCGCGCTGGCTGGTGCCCCACCTCAAGGGTTTCGGCGAACGCCATCCGCGCATCCACCTGGACGTCCGTAACGAACTGGAGCCATTCGACCTCGTGCAGGCCAAGGTCGATATCGCGTTCTTCTTTGGCCAGGGCACCTGGCCCGGCGCCACTTGCCTTGAGCTGTTCAGCGAGGAGGTGGTGCCGGTGTGCGCACCACAACTGTTGCAGGCACATGCTTTCGACAGTGCCCAGTCGCTGACCGAGCACCGTCTGCTGCAATGCGCATCGAGGCCCGAAGCCTGGCACGAGTGGTTCCTTGGGCTGGGGCTGCACAGCCAGAACAGCTACCACGGCCCACGCTTCGACACCTTCTACCTGTGCATCCGCGCAGCCATCGCAGGCTGCGGGATTGCCCTGATTCCGCGTTACCTGGTGGCCGAGGAACTAAGCGAAGGCAAGCTGGTGGTGCCGTGGAATCATCCGGTGGCGAGCAATGGCCGACACTTCATGGCCCATGCCGAGCATGCGGCCGAGGTGCCCAAGGTGAAGGCCTTCGTGGAGTGGATCCTGGAACGGGCAGCTGAAGAGGGTTAAAAGTCGAACTTCGAGAATCCAAGGAATGATCCCAATCGAATAATTCGTTTGCCGAACACACATTCATCGCGCTTGGATAATAAGAAATTCGAACAAGGTTCCGCGCGTCCATGAATCAGGAAAGTATCAGCCAGTCCATCGCCATCGTTCACCCGATCACACTTTCCCATGGCCGCAACGCCGAAGTATGGGATACCGACGACAAGCGCTATATCGACTTCGTCGGCGGTATCGGCGTGCTCAACCTGGGCCACTGCAACCCGGCAGTGGTCGAGGCCATTCAGCACCAGGCCGCCCGCCTGACCCATTACGCCTTCAACGCCGCCCCCCATGCACCCTATGTTGCGGTCATGGAGCAGTTGAGCGCGTTCGTGCCGGTGAGCTACCCGCTTGCAGGCATGCTCACCAACAGCGGCGCCGAAGCTGCGGAGAACGCATTGAAGGTGGCCCGTGGCGCCACCGGCAAGCGGGCCGTCATCGCCTTCGACGGTGGATTCCATGGCCGCACCCTGGCCACCCTCAACCTCAACGGCAAGGTCGCCCCCTACAAGCAACGCGTGGGTGAGCTGCCGGGGCCGGTCTACCACCTACCCTACCCCAGCGCCGACACCGGCGTGACCTGCGACCAGGCGCTCAAGGCCATGGAGCGGCTGTTCGCCGTCGAGATCGCGGTCGAGGATGTGGCAGCCTTCATCCTGGAACCGGTGCAAGGCGAAGGCGGCTTCCTCGCGCTGGACCCCACCTTCGCCCAGGCCCTGCGCCGCTTCTGCGACCAGCATGGCATTCTCATCATCATCGACGAGATCCAGTCCGGTTTCGGACGCACCGGCCAGCGCTTCGCCTTCCCTCGCCTGGGCATCGAACCGGATCTTCTGTTGCTGGCCAAGAGCATCGCCGGCGGCATGCCACTGGGTGCCGTGGTCGGCCGACGTGAACTGCTGGATGCCCTGCCCAAGGGCGGGCTTGGCGGCACCTATTCAGGTAATCCCATCGCCTGTGCCGCGGCCCTGGCCAGCCTGGCGCAGATGACCGACGAGAACCTCGCCACCTGGGGCGAGCGTCAGGAGCACGCCATCGTGAGGCGCTTCGAACACTGGAAAAGTAGCGGCCTGTGCCCCTACCTTGGGCGCCTGACCGGCGTCGGCGCGATGCGCGGGATCGAGTTCGTCAACACCGATGGCAGCCCAGCGCCAGCGCAGCTGGCCAAGGTAATGGAGACTGCGCGAGCCAAGGGGTTGCTACTGATGCCCAGTGGCAAGGCCCGCCACATCATTCGTCTGCTGGCACCGCTGACCATCGAAACCGAGGTGCTCGAGGAAGGGCTGGATATCCTCGAACAGTGCCTGACCGCACTGGACTGAGACTCAGAGCCCCAGTTCTTCTGGGGTGAGCATGTCGGACTCGAAGGCGATCCAGCCGCCTTCGAGCTCGGCGTGGCCATTGACGATCGGGCCGTAATAGGTCAGACCGTTCTCAAGCGTGACGCAGATGTGCGTGGCCGACTTTTCAGGCGCCGCGAGCGTACCGACGAAATGCACCTTCTTCAGCGTTTCGGTCACCGCCTCGAGACCGATGCGCATACCTGGGTTCTCCGAGGCCTCGGCGTCCCCGCCACGGTCTTCGGCGCTGACAGTCACAGTGGCGATGTAGGGGTACTTGGTGCTCAAGCGGGGTTACCTCGGGTGGATAGTCGTGTGGGCGCGTAGAGTACGGCAGGTGATCCCTGTTGTCTCTACTGGCCTCTTCGCGGGATGGCCTGCAACAGGTGATCTGCCCCCCTCGATCTGTTAGGGTGCCGGGCGATGCACGCCATACCAGACGAGGACACCACGTGAGCGCCGAAGAACCCCTGATCGCCGACCTGTTCGAGGTCGACAAACGCCTGACCCTCAAGCCCGTCGTGGACTTCAACACCTACCTGCGCAACGCCTTTGGCGACGGCGCGTGCCGCTGTCATCGCTGCGTCGAGCTGAACGGCGACGAAAGCAGCTACAGCCACCGCCACACCTTCGAGTTCGATGGCCGCCCGATGCACCGGCGCTTCGCCAACACCGCAGGCAGCGATGTATTGCAAGCCTTGAAGAAAGCCTGGCTGTCATACACCAAGAACGACCTGCCCCTGCTCGGCCAGCTCGATCTGCACACCCTGCGCACCTTCACCGAAACGAACCTGCATGAGCGGCTTGTGGCCCTGCTCCCGGCCAGCGGCCTGGCGCGCGAGGTCGAAGGTACTTGGGTGCTGCAAGCCCAGGCCGACTGACAGCCCGGCGGCGCAGCAGGATTCTCCCGGTCTGCTACCGTGGGAGAATCCTCACCTGCAGGTGACCTGCCATGGCCCGCACAACCCCCATCGAGCTGTACCGCAATATCGGCATCGTCGCCCACGTCGATGCCGGCAAGACCACCACGACAGAACGCATCCTGTTCTACACCGGGGTCAACCACAAGATGGGCGAGGTCCACGACGGCGCCGCGACCATGGACTGGATGGCCCAGGAGCAGGAACGCGGCATCACCATCACCTCGGCGGCGACCACGGCGTTCTGGCAAGGCTCGACCAAGCAATTCGCCGACAAGTACCGCTTCAACATCATCGATACGCCCGGCCACGTCGACTTCACCATCGAGGTGGAGCGTTCGCTACGCGTGCTCGATGGCGCAGTGGTGGTCTTCAGCGGCGCCGACGGGGTCGAGCCGCAGTCCGAGACGGTATGGCGCCAGGCCAACAAGTACCACGTGCCACGCCTGGCCTATATCAACAAGATGGACCGCCAGGGTGCGGACTTTCTGCGTGTGGTGAAGCAGATCGACCAGCGCCTGGGCCACCACCCGGTGCCCATCCAGTTGGCCATCGGCAGCGAAGAAAACTTCATCGGCCAGATCGACCTGGTGAAGATGAAGGCCATCTACTGGAACGACGCCGACCAGGGCACCAGCTACCGCGAAGAACCGATTCCCGCCGAACTGCAGGCCCTGGCCGACGAATGGCGCGCGCACATGGTCGAGGCCGCGGCCGAAGCCAATGACGAACTGACCCTTAAGTTTCTTGAAGGCGAAGAGCTGAGCATCGACGAGATCAAGGCCGCCCTGCGCCAACGCACCATCGCCAACGAGATCGTACCGACCATCCTTGGCTCCTCGTTCAAGAACAAGGGCGTGCCACTGATGCTCGATGCGGTGATCGACTACCTCCCCGCCCCCAGCGAAATCCCTGCAATCAAGGGCACCGACCCGGACGACGAGGAAAAGCACCTCGAGCGCCATGCCGACGACAAGGAACCGTTCTCCGCACTCGCCTTCAAGATCGCCACCGACCCCTTCGTCGGCACCCTGACCTTCGCCCGCGTCTACTCCGGCGTACTCAGTTCCGGCAATGCGGTGCTCAACTCGGTCAAGGGCAAGAAGGAACGCATCGGCCGCATGGTCCAGATGCACGCCAACCAGCGCGCGGAAATCAAGGACGTGTGCGCAGGCGACATCGCCGCGCTGATCGGCATGAAGGACGTGACCACCGGCGACACCCTGTGCGACATCGACAAGCCGATCATCCTCGAGCGCATGGACTTCCCGGACCCGGTGATCTCGGTCGCAGTCGAGCCGAAAACCAAGGCCGACCAGGAGAAGATGGGGATCGCCCTGGGCAAGCTCGCGCAGGAAGACCCCTCGTTCCGCGTGCGCACCGACGAAGAGACCGGGCAGACCATCATCTCCGGCATGGGCGAGCTGCACCTGGACATCATCGTCGACCGCATGCGCCGGGAGTTCAACGTCGAGGCCAATATCGGCAAACCACAGGTCGCCTACCGCGAAAAAATCCGCAACACCTGCGAGATCGAAGGCCGCTTCGTCCGACAGTCTGGCGGACGCGGCCAGTATGGCCACTGCTGGATACGCTTCGCCCCGGGCGACGAAGGCCAGGAAGGCCTGGAGTTCATCAATGAAATCGTCGGCGGCGTGGTGCCGCGCGAATACATCCCGGCGATTCAGAAAGGCATCGAGGAGCAGATGAAGAACGGCGTGCTCGCCGGGTATCCCCTGATCAACCTCAAGGCCGCAGTGTTCGACGGCTCCTACCACGACGTCGACTCAAACGAAATGGCCTACAAGATTGCCGCGTCCATGGCGACCAAGCAGCTGTCTCAAAAAGGCGGCGCAGTGTTGCTAGAGCCGGTGATGAAGGTCGAAGTGGTAACGCCGGAGGAGTACCAGGGCGACATTCTGGGCGACCTCAGCCGTCGCCGCGGGATGATCCAGGATGGTGACGAGACGCCCGCCGGCAAGGTGATTCGCGCCGAGGTGCCATTGGGCGAGATGTTCGGCTACGCCACCTCGATGCGCTCGATGACCCAAGGCCGGGCCAGCTTCTCAATGGAGTTCACGCGCTATGCGGAGGCGCCGGCGAGTATCGCCGATGGCATCGTGAAGAAGAACCGGGGGGAATAGCCCAGGCGACCTCATCGCGGGGCCCGGACTTGCCCCGCGATGGCGTCGGTCTCGCCGACTCAGAACCTCAATGCTGCTCGCCTGCCCGCCGCAACAGCTTCTTGCACCGCTCCGACAGATGCACCACGCGCAGGTGCTTGCCCGCACGGGAATACCGCTCGCGCAGGGTCTTCAACGCGGCGATCGCCGAGTAGTCGACGAAACTCAGGTGCTTGCAGTCCAGCGTCACGCTCTGCGGATCCTGCGCCGGATCGAACTGCTCGAGAAACGGTGTGGTCGAGGCGAAGAACAAGGTGCCGTGCACTTGGTAAATCTTGCCGCCCTGGCCGTCCTCGTGGCTATCGGCATACAGCTCACGAGCATGCTGCCAGGCGAAGTTGATGGCCGCGATGACAATCCCGAACAGCACCGCAGTGGCCAGATCCGTCAGTACCGTGACCACCGTTACTGCAATGATCGCCAACACATCGCTTTTCGGCACCTTGTGCAGCACTCGCAGCGACGCCCAGGCAAAGGTCTGCTGCGCCACGACGAACATCACCCCGACCAGTGCGGCCAGCGGAATACGCTCGATCAGCGGCGACAGGAACAACACGAACAGCAGGATCATCACCCCCGCCACCACGCCCGACAGCCGACCGCGGCCATTGGAACTCAGGTTGATCACGGTCTGGCCGATCATCGCGCAGCCGCCCATGCCACCGCACAGCCCCGACACCATGTTGGCCGCGCCCAGGGCCACACATTCACGATCAGGGAAACCGCGGCTCTCGGTGATCTCATCGGTGAGATTGAGGGTCAGCAGGGTTTCCAGCAGACCGACCATGGCCATCAACAGCGCATAGGGGGCGATGATCTTGAGCGTCTCGAGGTTCCAGGGCACCTCCGGCCAGGCCAGTTGCGGCAGGCCACCGGCGATGTGCGCCATGTCGCCGAGGGTGCGGGTCGGCAGCTCGAGCAGGTAGACCAGCAGGCCCACACCGAGAATAGCCACCAGCGCAGGCGGCACCGCGCGGGTCAGCTTCGGCAGTACGTAGACCACCAGCATCGTCAGGGCTACCAGACCGACCATCAGCAGCAGCGGCTTCCCGCCGAGCCAGTGCTCGCCGTCCTTGAAATGCTCGAGCTGGGCCATGGCGATGACGATGGCCAGGCCATTGACGAAGCCAAGCATCACCGGGTAAGGCACCAGCCGCACCAGCTTCCCAAGACGCAGCACGCCGAACAGGATCATCACGATCCCGCCAAGCAGCACCGTGGCCAACAGATACTGGGCACCGTGCTGCACGACCAGGGCGACGATCACCACCGCCATCGACCCGGCGGCGCCGGAGATCATCCCTGGGCGACCGCCGAACAACGCGGTCAGCGTGCAAATGATGAAGGCACCGTAGAGCCCCATCAGCGGATTGAGGTGCGCCACCAAGGCGAAAGCGATGCACTCGGGCACCAGGGCGAAGGAGGTGGTCAGGCCAGCGAGGACGTCGGCGCGAAGTCGGGCGGGTTTCATGTAGATCCTGTGAAGTGTCCAGTCATGGCGACGGCGCGCGCGCAATGGGAGCAACCCATCACCCACGCAGAAGCAAAAATGAAGGGCGCGATGTTACGGAATTTGTCTGACAGCGGCCACCGCCGCTCTGCTCAGCGCACCCGCTCCCGGCTCTGCACCGCAAGATCCAGCGCGCGGTGCATGTCCAGTCGTGCCGAGCGGCCCAGGTCGGGATCATTGAGGCGGCCATTGCGCTCCGACGGCAGGATCGGCGCAGTCAGGTCCTCGGCATCCATCGCCTCGAAGTCCTGTTCAGAGCCCATGGTCAGGGAGCTGCGGCGCAGCAACATACGCACCTGCTCGGGCGTAAGCTGCGGATTGATCGACAGCATCGCTGCAACCGTCGAAGCCACCAACGGCGTCGCGTAGGACGTACCGCAGTGCGGCTTGCCAGCATCGGCAGGTTGCAGGCAGGCTGCTGCACTGACATCCACACGCATGTCGACGTTGGAGCTGCGGCGCTTGACCACATGCTGCGGATCCTCGACCGCGGTGTCGCGCTCGCCGCGTTGATGCCCGCCCACCACCAGCAACTGCTCGGTCACGAACGACGATGGCAAACGGTATTCATCGGTGCCAGACCATGACGAGCCATTGCCCGCCGAATTGACCACCACCACATCCGGGTGCTCGCTGCGCAGCCACAGGAAGAATTCCTCGAGCAACTCCTCGTAGCCACTCATGGCCAACCCCGAGCGCACCAGCGAATCGACCTCGTCGCCCTCCACGTTTTTGGCGCCCACGCGGTGGATACCCCAACTCCAGTTGAGCACCCGTACGCCGTCCTCGACCAGGTTGACCGACGCGGCGATATTGGCGGTGATACCTGCATCCGAGTTGCGCTCGACGATCACCTCGAACCCGGGGCTGGCCTTGCCCAGGCCGCTGAGAAAGCCACCTGCCACCCCCTCCCCGCGCCCGGCCAGGATACCGGCGACGTGGCTGCCGTGGCTCTGCGCACGTGCGCCGTCGCGGCCATAAAGGCAGGTCTGTCTTGGCCCGCAGGCGCCGCGATAAACCTGAAAGGGCGCAGCGTCGAAATCCAGCTCGCGCTCGATCACGCCCACACGTATCGGCTGTACAGGCACGTTCGAGGCCGGGACCCGGCGCTGGTAGTAGTACAGGGCATCCGTGAAACGATTGGCCGCCCACTCATCGGCCTGGTCGATGACCGTAGCCTTGCCGCCCTCGCCTTCCTCACCTCGCTCCGGCGCCGACTCTTCGACGATCACCGCGTCCACGCTTATCTCGCTGCCCATGCGCAGGATCATCGCATCGCGCTGTACAAGATCACGTACCGGAAGGCGCAGTTGGTAGACGTTCAACGGCGGGATCGCCCCCACCACCTGCGCACCATATTTGTTGGCGATACGTTGCGCCTCCTTGCGCCCGTTGTGCTTTTCCTCGATCAACAGGCTGACCAGGTCGAGGTAGGTGGTCAGGCCGTCCATGTTCCTGGCCACCTCGTGCGGGCCTGCGGCGACCACATGGCTGCGCTGGCGAGTGAGCCAGACCGGATTGCTTTTCTGCCCGCTGACCTGCAGCCACAAAGCAGCGCTCGGACCGGGCTGGTCGAGCGTGAACTCGAGCCTGTCGCCCTCGCGCTGCACGGCATTGGCAGGCAAGGCCCGGTCGCCCAGCCACACCTGTGGAGCCTGGTGCTCCAGACCTTGCGCGCGCAGGCACCAGTGCTGCGAGGCCTCGGACAGCAAATCGTCGCAGCGCTGCAACTGCTGGATGCGCGGTTCGGCGATGGCACTCTGTCCAAGAACAAGCAACAACAAAGGTAGGTAGTGCTTCATGCTGAAGGTCTGCAATGGTCTTTTTGCTGCGACCCCAGCGCTCAGGCGATGGTTCAGCTGTTGACGGTAGCCCTCGAAAGCTCCGCAGCCGCACTGCAAATTTCAAATCCCTGTGATCCAGACACGGCACAATGCTGGCAAATTTGCCATCATGTCTATTCAACCTGCGGAGACCACCTACATGCCGCTACGCCCCCTTGTCACCGCCCTGCTGCTGGCGGCCAGCCTCACCGCACAGGCGGCCACCGAAGTCGTGCCGCTGCAGCACCGCAGCAGCGCCGAGCTGCTGCCGACCGCCCAGTCCTTTCTTGGAAAGGACGGAACCGTCAGCGCCTTCGAGAACAAATTGATCGTCAATGCCAGCCCGGAACGCATCGACGACCTGCGCGCCTTGCTACAGCAGTTGGACACTGCGCCCAAACGCCTGCTGATCAGCGTTGACAACAACGACAGCAACTACCAGGACAACCGCGGCAACGCCCGGGTCATCCAGTACGGCACCAGCAACCGCGAAGGCGGCCTGCAGCAGATCCAGGCCAGCGAAGGCCAGCCGGCACTGATCCAGATCGGCCAGAGCATCCCCATCACCAGCACCTCGACCGATGGTTACGGACGCATCCAGAGCGATACCCAGTACCGCAATGTGACCCAGGGTTTCTACGTCACGCCGAGCGTCAGCGGTGAAACGGTTCGTCTGCAAATCAGCACCAATAATGATCGAATGAGCCAGGAACGCCAGGATGTAGTGAAAGTGCAGAGCACCGACACGACCATCTCGGGCAAGCTCGGCGAGTGGATCACCCTGGCGGGGTACAACCAGCAGAGCCAGGCCGAAAACAGCCCTTCGGCCCTCACCTACAGCACCCAGCGCGGTGAAAACATGACGCTACGCGTCAAAGTCGACCTTCTCGACTGATCCCAGGCAGTTCAAGGCCTCGACCAAGGGCCTTGAAACTGACTGCAGAGTCGCATTAGACCAAAGATGTAGTAAGCCAAAAAAAGCACTACAAAACATTTGACAGGCTCTTTTCGCCAAGGGCATGATGGCCTCGCTCCCGCTAATCAGGGGCCCTGGCAAGGGCCTTCGGGACGCCCTCCCGATACCCCTGGAGGCGTCCTGTGTCTATACGGCCCACAAGGCGGTTCGACGGGATTGCGACTGCAACGAAGAAGTTGTCCCGAGGGACGGAAGCGCATCACCGCAGAACCGGCAATCGACGTCGCACCGCAGCAAGGCATCCACGAGCCGACCTGCTGGGGACACCTTCGCCTGAACTGCACCCCCTTCCCCTTCGAGCCTTCCCCGTTCGCCGCCGCACTCCCCCGGACAGGACAGCCGCCAGGCCTCTGATTCCGCGACCTGAGCATCCGCACAACTACACTCAAGATCGATGCGACGAGGTTTATTTCCATGGCACTGACACGCGAACAGCAAATTGCAGCCCTCGAGAAAGACTGGGCCGAGAACCCGCGCTGGAAAGGCGTGACCCGTACCTACACCGCCGCCGATGTCGTTCGCCTGCGTGGCTCCCTGCAGCCAGAGCACACCTTTGCTCGTCAAGGCGCAGAAAAACTGTGGAAGCTGGTCACCCAAGGTGCCCACCCGTCCTTCCGGCCCGAAAAAGATTTCGTCAACTGCATGGGCGCCCTCACCGGCGGCCAGGCCGTGCAGCAGGTAAAAGCCGGCATTCAGGCCATTTACCTGTCCGGCTGGCAGGTAGCCGCCGACAACAACTCGGCCGAGTCCATGTACCCTGACCAGTCGCTGTACCCGGTCGACTCCGTACCGACCGTGGTCAAGCGCATCAACAACGCCTTCCGCCGCGCCGACCAGATCCAGTGGAAAGCCGGCAAGAACCCAGGCGACGATGGCTACATCGACTACTTCGCACCGATCGTGGCTGACGCCGAAGCCGGTTTCGGCGGCGTGCTGAACGCCTACGAGCTGATGAAGAACATGATCGAGGCAGGCGCCGCCGGCGTGCACTTCGAAGACCAGCTGGCCTCGGTGAAAAAATGCGGTCACATGGGTGGCAAGGTACTGGTGCCAACCCAGGAAGCCGTACAGAAGCTGGTGGCCGCGCGTCTGGCCGCTGACGTTGCGGGCGTACCGACCATCATCCTCGCCCGCACCGACGCCAACGCTGCTGACCTGCTGACCAGCGACTGCGACCCTTACGACCAGCCGTTCGTGATCGGCGAGCGCACCCGTGAAGGCTTCTACAAGGTACGTGCGGGCCTCGACCAGGCCATCGCCCGCGGCCTGGCCTACGCCCCGTACGCCGACTTGATCTGGTGCGAAACCGCCAAGCCGGACCTGGACGAAGCCCGTCGCTTTGCCGAAGCGATCAAGAAGGAGTACCCGGACCAACTGCTGTCGTACAACTGCTCGCCATCCTTCAACTGGAAGAAGAACCTGGACGATGCCACCATCGCCAAGTTCCAGCGCGAACTGTCGGCGATGGGCTACAAGCACCAGTTCATCACCCTGGCCGGCATCCACAACATGTGGCACGGCATGTTCAACCTGGCGCACGACTACGCCCGCAACGACATGACCGCCTACGTGAAACTGCAGGAGCAGGAATTCGCCGACGCCAGCAAGGGCTACACCTTCGTGGCGCACCAGCAGGAAGTGGGCACCGGTTATTTCGACGACATGACCACCGTGATCCAGGGTGGCGCTTCGTCGGTGACAGCACTGACCGGTTCGACCGAGGAAGAGCAGTTCCACTGATAGTGGGTTGCTGACAGAGGCCCGGGGCTTGAGAAAGCCCCGGGCTTTCTTTTGCCTGCCGCCCCACCACTGCCTCCCCCTGCAGGCGCCTGATGTCCTGACGACGAGCCAAACCCCGAGATCAGGGCTATGCTTGAGACAGCACAGCAAGCAAGGACTGCCACATGCCTCGTCCAAGCCAACGCCTGGATGCCCTCTATATTAAGAAGCACAGCCCGCACCCTGCTTGCTCGCTTGCGCCTCCTTGCCATTGCAGCCCGCCCCGTAGCCCCGTCTTTCGCCGAAACATTGACCCGGAGCGGTGCACGAGAACGCTGCAACTGCTAGAACGAGAGTTTTTCTCATTTGCAAGTGACAAGATTGTGAATTGAACTAGGCAGGTAACAGATGAGGAAAAAAACAGCGGCCCAGCCCAAATGATATTAATTATCATTATTAAATTGAAGACTCGTTACGCCAACCAAGAAACATAATTAACAAATCTGGTTGGAATGCCCGAAACTCAAGGCTTTCAGCCATTTACGAAAGATTTTTGTTCTTAATCCTACGAATAAATTTGCGCTGGAAATTTTACTTGCCGTGGGTTTACCCATAAAATCAGCGCGATTGATTCAGCTGCGACATTTGGTCACTGCGTCAGCGACACCGCGTCGCCGCTCTACTTATTTCAGACTGCAGAGCTGGGTCTCTGTATAAGGATTTCAAGCATGTCCGATTCGGCAGGACTCATCGCCCACAACTGGGGCTTTGCCATCTTCCTCCTGGGTGTCGTCGGCCTGTGTGCCTTCATGCTCGGCCTGTCCAGCCTGCTCGGCAGCAAGGCTTGGGGCCGCGCCAAGAACGAACCCTTCGAATCCGGCATGCTGCCCGTCGGCAGCGCCCGCCTGCGCCTGTCCGCCAAATTCTATCTGGTCGCGATGCTGTTCGTGATCTTCGATATCGAAGCCCTCTTTCTCTTTGCATGGTCTGTGTCCGTCCGCGAAAGCGGCTGGACCGGATTCGTCGAAGCTCTCGTTTTCATAGCAATTCTGTTGGCAGGTCTTGTCTACCTTTGGCGCGTCGGTGCTCTTGATTGGGCTCCCGAAGGTCGCCGCAAGCGGCAAGCGAAGCTGAAACAATGAGGCTTTGGCAATGCAATACAATCTCACCAGAATCGATCCGGATGCGCCCAACGAGCAGTACCCGGTAGGTGATCGGGAAACCGTCACCGACCAACTGCTGGAGGACCAGGTCCACAAGAACATCTACATGGGGAAACTCGAAGATGTGCTGCGTGGCGCGGTCAACTGGGGTCGCAAGAACTCCCTCTGGCCGTACAACTTCGGCCTGTCCTGCTGCTACGTGGAAATGACCACGGCCTTCACGGCACCCCACGACATCGCCCGCTTCGGCGCCGAAGTCATCCGGGCGTCGCCGCGCCAGGCTGACTTCATGGTCGTCGCCGGTACCTGCTTCATCAAGATGGCGCCGATCATCCAGCGCCTCTACGAGCAGATGCTCGAACCCAAGTGGGTCATCTCCATGGGTTCGTGCGCCAACTCCGGTGGCATGTACGACATCTACTCGGTCGTTCAGGGGGTCGACAAGTTCCTCCCCGTGGACGTGTACGTGCCTGGCTGCCCGCCGCGCCCCGAAGCCTTCCTGCAAGGCTTGATGCTGCTGCAGGAATCGATCGGCCAGGAGCGACGCCCACTCTCCTGGGTTGTCGGCGATCAAGGCATTTACCGTGCCGAGATGCCCGCCCAGAAGGACCTGCGTCGCGAACAGCGTATCGCGGTAACCAACCTGCGCAGCCCCGACGAAGTCTGATCCAGCGACCTGCCGCCCGCTCCCCAGGAGCCGGCGGCCTGGCTTCATTCTCTACGTTGACTCAAAGCGACCGAGACCATGACAGCGGACACCGCTATTTATATTCCGCCTTACAAGGCTGACGACCAGGATGTGGTCGTCGAACTGCACAACCGTTTTGGCGCTGACGCCTTCGTCGCCCAAGAGACCCGCACCGGCATGCCGGTACTGTGGGTCAACCGTGCCCAGCTCAAAGATGTACTTTCTTTCCTGCGCAACGTCGCCAAACCGTACAGCATGCTGTACGACCTGCACGGCGTCGACGAGCGCCTGCGCACCCAGCGCCGCGGCCTGCCTGCCGCCGACTTCAGCGTGTTCTACCACCTGTTGTCGGTCGAGCGTAACAGCGACGTGATGATCAAGGTGTCGCTGAGCGAAGGCGACCTGAACCTGCCGTCCGTGACCAGCATCTGGCCGAACGCCAACTGGTACGAGCGTGAAGTCTGGGACATGTTCGGCATCGACTTCGCCGGTCACCCGCACCTGTCGCGCATCCTGATGCCGCCGACCTGGGAAGGTCACCCGCTGCGCAAGGACTTTCCGGCTCGCGCCACCGAGTTCGATCCCTACTCGCTGAACCTCGCCAAGCAACAGCTTGAAGAAGAGTCGGCGCGCTTCAACCCCGAGGCCTGGGGCATGAAACGCCAGGGCGCCAACGAGGACTACATGTTCCTCAACCTCGGCCCCAACCACCCTTCTGCCCACGGTGCCTTCCGTATCGTCCTGCAACTGGACGGCGAAGAAATCGTCGACTGCGTCCCCGACATCGGCTACCACCACCGTGGTGCCGAAAAGATGGCCGAACGTCAGTCCTGGCACAGCTTCATTCCCTACACCGACCGTATCGACTACCTCGGCGGGGTAATGAACAACCTGCCGTACGTACTCGCGGTCGAGAAGCTGGCCGGTATCCAGGTGCCGCAGAAAGTCGACGTGATTCGCATCATGCTCGCCGAATTCTTCCGGATCACCAGCCACCTGCTGTTCCTGGGTACCTACATCCAGGACGTCGGCGCCATGACCCCGGTGTTCTTCACCTTCACCGACCGCCAGCGTGCCTACACCGTGATCGAGGCGATCACCGGTTTCCGCCTGCACCCGGCCTGGTACCGCATCGGCGGCGTCGCCCACGACCTGCCGCGCGGCTGGGACAAGCTGGTCAAGGATTTCGTCGAATGGCTGCCCAAGCGCCTGGACGAATACACCAAGGCCGCCCTGCAGAACAGCATCCTCAAGGGCCGTACCATCGGCGTTGCCGCATACAACACCAAGGAAGCGCTGGAGTGGGGTACCACCGGTGCCGGCCTGCGCGCCACCGGTTGCGACTTCGACCTGCGCAAAGCCCGCCCCTACTCCGGCTACGAGAACTTCGAGTTCGAAGTACCGCTGGCCCACAACGGCGATGCCTACGATCGCTGCATGGTTCGTGTCGAGGAGATGCGCCAGAGTATCCGCATCATCGACCAGTGCCTGCGCAACATGCCGGAAGGCCCGTACAAGGCGGATCACCCGCTGACCACGCCGCCACCGAAAGAGCGCACCCTGCAGCACATCGAGACCCTGATCACCCACTTCCTGCAAGTCTCGTGGGGCCCGGTCATGCCGGCCAACGAGTCGTTCCAGATGATCGAGGCGACCAAGGGCATCAACAGTTACTACCTGACGAGCGATGGCGGCACCATGAGCTACCGCACCCGGATCCGCACGCCCAGCTATCCGCACCTGCAGCAGATCCCTTCGGTGATCAAAGGCAGCATGGTCGCGGACCTGATCGCGTACCTGGGCAGTATCGACTTCGTTATGGCTGACGTGGACCGCTAAGCATGAACAGCACGCTTATCCAAACCGACCGTTTCGCCCTGAGCGAAACCGAGCGCTCGGCCATCGAGCACGAGATGCACCACTACGAAGACCCGCGCGCGGCGTCCATCGAAGCCTTGAAAATCGTACAGAAAGAACGCGGCTGGGTGCCGGACGGCGCCATCTACGCAATCGGCGAAGTGCTGGGCATCCCTGCCAGCGACGTCGAGGGCGTGGCCACCTTCTACAGCCAGATCTTCCGCCAGCCGGTCGGTCGCCACATCATTCGCGTGTGCGACAGCATGGTCTGCTATATCGGCGGCCATGAATCGGTTGTCAGTCAGATCCAGAGCGAGCTGGGCATCGGCCTGGGCCAGACCACCGCCGATGGCCGCTTCACCCTGCTGCCGGTGTGCTGCCTGGGCAACTGCGACAAGGCCCCGGCGCTGATGATCGACGACGACACCTTTGGCGACGTGCAGCCTGCCGGCGTCTCCAAACTGCTGGAGGGTTACGTATGACCATCACTTCCTTCGGCCCGGCCAACCGCATCGCGCGCTCGGCTGAAACCCACCCGCTGACCTGGCGCCTGCGTGACGACGGCGAGCCAGTGTGGCTGACCGAGTACGAGTCCAAGAACGGCTATGCCGCGGCCCGCAAGGCCCTGGCCGACATGTCCGCCGACGACATCGTGCAAAGCGTCAAGGACTCCGGCCTCAAGGGCCGCGGCGGCGCAGGCTTTCCCACTGGCGTGAAGTGGGGCCTGATGCCCAAAGACGAATCCATGAACATCCGCTACCTGCTGTGCAACGCGGACGAAATGGAGCCCAACACCTGGAAAGACCGCATGCTGATGGAGCAACAGCCCCATCTGCTGGTCGAGGGCATGCTGATCAGCGCCCGCGCGCTGAAGGCCTACCGTGGCTACATCTTCCTGCGCGGCGAGTACACCACGGCAGCGAAGAACCTCAACCGTGCCATCGAGGAAGCCAAGGCCGCTGGCCTGCTGGGCAAGAACATCCTCGGTTCCGGTTTCGACTTCGAACTGTTCGTGCACACTGGTGCCGGGCGCTACATCTGCGGTGAAGAAACCGCACTGATCAACTCGCTCGAAGGCCGTCGCGCCAACCCGCGCTCCAAGCCGCCCTTCCCTGCCGCCGTCGGCGTGTGGGGCAAGCCGACCTGCGTGAACAACGTCGAAACCCTGTGCAACGTCCCGGCCATCGTCGCCAACGGCAACGACTGGTACAAGTCGCTGGCCCGCGAAGGCAGCGAAGACCACGGCACCAAACTGATGGGCTTCTCCGGCAAGGTGAAAAACCCGGGCCTGTGGGAACTGCCTTTCGGCGTGACCGCCCGCGAGCTGTTCGAAGACTACGCCGGCGGCATGCGCGACGGCTTCAAGCTCAAGTGCTGGCAGCCAGGTGGTGCCGGTACCGGTTTCCTGCTGCCGGAACACCTGGACGCACAGATGTACGCCGGTGGTATCGCCAAGGTCGGCACCCGTATGGGTACTGGCCTGGCGATGGCGGTCGACGACAGCATCAACATGGTCTCGCTGCTGCGCAACATGGAAGAGTTCTTCGCCCGCGAATCGTGCGGCTGGTGCACCCCATGCCGCGACGGCCTGCCATGGAGCGTGAAGATGCTGCGCGCCCTGGAGAAAGGCCAAGGCCGCGCCGAAGACATCGAGACCCTGCTGGGTCTGGTCAACTTCCTCGGCCCAGGCCGCACCTTCTGTGCTCACGCACCAGGTGCCGTGGAGCCGCTGGGCAGTGCCATCAAATACTTCCGGTCCGAATTCGAGGCCGGTGTCGCGCCCGCGAGTGCTGCCGACACCCTGCGCCCGAATCTGGCCAAGCCGATTGTGGTCGGCGCATAACAAGATGAATCGCGGGTGGTCCGTGCCACCCGCCAGCTTGCAGGCCGGCCCGAACCATTCGCGGCCGGCCGCAAGCTCACCGATTTCCATTAGCCACGCCTGCTCACGCGGGCCAACGAAGAACTTTGAACCATGGCCACTATCCACGTAGACGGCAAAGCGCTCGAAGTCAACGGTGCAGACAACCTGTTACAGGCCTGTCTGTCGCTCGGCCTCGACATCCCTTATTTCTGCTGGCACCCGGCGCTCGGTAGCGTCGGCGCCTGCCGGCAATGTGCGGTCAAGCAGTACACCGACGAGAACGACACCCGTGGTCGCATCGTCATGTCCTGCATGACCCCTGCCTCCGACGGCACCTGGATCTCCATCGACGATGACGAGTCGAAGGCGTTCCGTGCCAGCGTCGTCGAATGGCTGATGACCAACCACCCGCACGACTGCCCGGTGTGCGAGGAAGGTGGTCACTGCCATCTGCAGGACATGACGGTAATGACCGGCCACAACGAGCGCCGCTACCGTTTCACCAAGCGTACCCACCAGAACCAGGACCTCGGCCCGTTCATCGCCCACGAGATGAACCGCTGCATCGCCTGCTACCGCTGCGTGCGCTACTACAAGGACTACGCAGGCGGCACCGACCTGGGTGTCTACGGCGCCCACGACAACGTGTACTTCGGTCGCGTTGAAGATGGCGTGCTGGAGAGCGAGTTCTCCGGCAACCTCACCGAGGTCTGCCCAACCGGCGTATTCACCGACAAGACCCACTCCGAGCGCTACAACCGCAAGTGGGACATGCAGTTCGCCCCGAGCATCTGCCACGGCTGCTCCAGCGGCTGCAACATCAGCCCCGGTGAGCGCTACGGCGAACTGCGCCGCATCGAGAACCGCTTCAACGGCTCGGTGAACCAGTACTTCCTGTGCGACCGTGGCCGCTTCGGCTATGGCTACGTCAACCGCAGCGACCGCCCACGCCAGCCGATGCTGGCCGATGGCAGCAAGCTGGGCCTCGACGCCGCGCTGGACAAGGCCGCTGACCTGCTGCGCGGCCGTACCATCGTCGGCATCGGCTCGCCACGCGCCAGCCTCGAGAGCAACTACGGCCTGCGCGAGCTGGTCGGCGCCGACTACTTCTACTCGGGTATGGAAGCCGGTGAGCTGAGCCGCGTGCGCCTGGTGCTGGACGTGCTGAACAACAGCCCGCTGCCAGTCCCGACCCTGCGCGACATCGAAGACCACGACGCCGTGTTCGTACTCGGCGAAGACCTCACGCAAACCGCCGCCCGCGTCGCCCTGGCTGTGCGCCAGGCCACCAAGGGCAAGGCCGAGGCCATGGCCGAAGGCATGAAAGTGCAGCCTTGGCTCGATGCCGCCGTGAAGAACATCGGTCAGCACGCGCTGTACCCGCTGTTCATTGCTTCGCTGGCCGAGACCAAGCTCGATGACGTCGCCGAGGAATGCGTGCGCGCAGCCCCTGCCGACCTCGCCCGCCTGGGCTTCGCCGTGGCCCACGCCATCGACCCGAGCGCCCCCGCCGTCGAAGGCCTGGACGCAGAAGCGAAGGCACTGGCCCAGCGCATCGCCGACGCCCTGGTCGCCGCCAAGCGCCCACTGGTGGTTGCCGGTACTTCGCTGGCTGACGCCGCACTGATCGAAGCCGCCGCCAACATCGCCAAGGCCCTCAAGCTGCGCGAGAAGAACGGCTCACTGAGCCTGGTGGTACCTGAGGCCAACAGCCTTGGCATGGCCATGATGGGCGGTGACTCCGTCGATGCTGCGCTGGACGCCGTCATCACCGGCAAGGCCGACGCCATCGTCGTGCTGGAGAACGACCTGTACGCCCGCGTACCGGCCGCCAAGGTCGATGCTGCGCTCGCCGCCGCAAAAGTGGTGATCGTCGCCGACCACTCCAAGACCGCCACCAGCGACCGCGCCGACCTGGTCCTGCCTGCGGCGTCCTTCGCCGAAGGCGACGGCACCCTGGTCAGCCAGGAAGGCCGCGCCCAGCGCTTCTTCCAGGTGTTCGACCCGCAGTACCTGGACAGCAGCATCCAGATCCACGAAGGCTGGCGCTGGATGCACGCCCTGCGTGCCACCCTGCTGAACAAGCCGGTCGACTGGACCCAACTGGACCACGTCACCAGCGCCTGCGCCAACGCCGCACCGCAACTGGCCGGCATCGTCAACGCAGCGCCAAGCGCCGCGTTCCGCATCAAGGGCTTGAAGCTTGCCCGTGAGCCGCTGCGCTACTCGGGCCGCACCGCCATGCGCGCCAACATCAGCGTCCATGAGCCGCGCACCCCGCAGGACAAGGACACCGCGTTCGCCTTCTCGATGGAAGGCTACTCGGGCTCGGCCGAACCGCGCCAGCAAGTGCCATTCGCCTGGTCGCCGGGCTGGAACTCGCCGCAAGCCTGGAACAAGTTCCAGGATGAAGTCGGTGGCCACCTGCGTGCCGGTGACCCTGGCGTGCGCCTGATCGAATCGCAAGGCGATCGCCTGAACTGGTTCAACACCATCCCGGGCGCCTTCAACCCGGCGCGTGGCACCTGGACTGCCGTACCGTTCTTCCACCTGTTCGGCAGCGAGGAGAACTCTTCGCGCGCGGCACCGGTGCAGGAGCGTATCCCGGCGGCCTACGTGGGCCTTGCCAAGTCCGAAGCCGACCGTCTGGGCGTAAACGACGGCGCACTGCTGAGCCTGAACGTCGCGGGCGTTTCGCTGCGCCTGCCGCTGCGCATCAATGAAGAACTGGGCGCTGGCCTGGTTGCGTTGCCCAAAGGCCTGGCCGGCATTCCGCCTGCCATCTTCGGTGCATCCGTCGAAGGCCTGCAGGAGGCAGCACAATGAGCTGGTTCACCCCCGAAGTGATCGATGTGATTCTCACCGTCGTGCGGGCCATCGTGGTTCTGCTGGCGGTGGTGGTCTGCGGCGCGCTGCTAAGCTTCGTCGAACGTCGTCTGCTGGGCTGGTGGCAGGACCGTTATGGTCCGAACCGCGTCGGCCCGTTCGGCATGTTCCAGATCGCTGCCGACATGCTGAAGATGTTCTTCAAGGAAGACTGGAACCCACCCTTCGTCGACCGCATGATCTTCACCCTGGCACCGGTGGTGGCGATGAGCGCCCTGCTGATCGCCTTCGTGGTCATCCCGATCACCCCGGTATGGGGCGTCGCCGACCTGAACATCGGCCTGCTGTTTTTCTTCGCCATGGCCGGTCTGTCGGTCTACGCCGTGCTGTTCGCCGGCTGGTCGTCGAATAACAAGTACGCCCTGCTCGGCAGCCTGCGGGCCTCGGCGCAGACCGTGTCGTACGAGGTGTTCCTGGGCCTGGCGCTGATGGGCGTGGTGGTACAGGTGGGCTCGTTCAACATGCGCGACATCGTTGAATACCAGGCCCAGAACCTGTGGTTCATCATTCCGCAGTTCTTCGGTTTCTGCACCTTCTTCATCGCTGGCGTCGCCGTGACTCACCGTCACCCGTTCGACCAGCCGGAAGCGGAACAGGAACTGGCCGACGGCTACCACATCGAATATGCCGGCATGAAATGGGGCATGTTCTTCGTCGGTGAGTACATCGGCATCATCCTGGTCTCGGCACTGCTGGTAACCCTGTTCTTCGGTGGCTGGCACGGCCCGTTCGGCCTGCTGCCGCAAGTACCGTTCCTGTGGTTCGCGCTGAAGACCGCGTTCTTCATCATGCTGTTCATCCTGCTGCGCGCCTCGATCCCGCGCCCGCGCTATGACCAGGTGATGGACTTCAGCTGGAAGTTCTGCCTGCCGCTGACCCTGATCAATTTGCTGGTGACCGCTGCGATCGTGCTCTACAACACGCCAGCCGTCGCGGCCCAGTGAGGATTTGACCCATGTTCAAGTATATCGGCGACATCGTTAAGGGCACCGGCACTCAGCTGCGCAGCCTGGTGATGGTGTTCTCCCACGGGTTCCGCAAGCGCGACACCCTGCAATACCCCGAAGAGCCCGTGTACCTGCCGCCACGCTATCGCGGCCGCATCGTCCTCACCCGCGACCCCGACGGCGAGGAGCGCTGCGTAGCGTGCAACCTCTGCGCGGTGGCCTGCCCGGTCGGCTGCATCTCGCTGCAGAAAGCCGAGACCGAGGACGGCCGTTGGTACCCGGAGTTCTTCCGCATCAACTTCTCGCGCTGCATCTTCTGTGGCCTGTGTGAAGAGGCGTGCCCGACCACCGCGATCCAGCTGACTCCGGATTTCGAAATGGCCGAGTTCAAGCGTCAGGACCTGGTGTACGAGAAAGAAGATCTGCTGATCTCCGGCCCCGGCAAGAACCCTGACTACAACTTCTACCGTGTTGCGGGTATGGCCATCGCTGGCAAGCCGAAAGGCTCTGCGCAGAACGAAGCCGAGCCGATCAACGTGAAGAGCTTGCTCCCATAAGGACAGAAAGATGGAATTCGCTTTCTACTTCGCATCCGGGATCGCCGTGGTCTCCACCCTTCGGGTGGTGACCGGCACAAACCCCGTGCACGCCCTGCTCTACCTGATCATTTCGCTGATCTCCGTGGCGATGATCTTCTTCTCCCTGGGTGCGCCGTTCGCCGGCGCCCTGGAAGTGATCGCCTACGCTGGCGCCATCATGGTGCTGTTCGTCTTCGTGGTGATGATGCTCAACCTGGGGCCGGCCTCGGTCGCCCAGGAACGTGGCTGGCTCAAGCCGGGCATCTGGGCAGGGCCGGTGATCCTCGCCGCCCTGCTGCTGCTGGAACTGCTGTACGTGCTGTTCGCCAATCCGAGCGGCGCTGCCATCAGCGGTACCACGGTTGACGCCAAGGCCGTCGGCATCAGCCTGTTCGGCCCCTACCTGCTGGTGGTCGAACTGGCCTCGATGCTGCTGCTGGCTGCGGCCGTCACCGCCTTCCACCTGGGCCGCAACGAGGCGAAGGAGTAAATCATGGGTGCTATCCCTCTCGAGCATGGTCTGGCGGTCGCCGGCATCCTGTTCTGCTTAGGTCTGGTCGGCCTGATGGTCCGCCGCAACATCCTCTTCGTACTCATGAGCCTGGAAGTCATGATGAACGCCGCAGCCCTGGCGTTCATCGTCGCCGGTGCCCGTTGGGTCCAACCCGACGGTCAGGTGATGTTCATTCTGGTGATCAGCCTGGCAGCCGCCGAGGCCAGCATTGGCCTGGCAATCCTGCTGCAGCTGTATCGCCGCTTCCACACTCTCGACATCGATGCTGCCAGTGAGATGCGCGGATGAACCTTCTCTTCCTGACTTTCGTCTTTCCCCTGATCGGCTTCCTGCTGCTGTCGTTCTCGCGCGGGCGGTTCTCGGAGAACCTGTCCGCCCTGATCGGTGTCGGTTCGGTCGGCCTCTCGGCCGCGACCGCCGCCTACGTGATCTGGCAGTTCAACGTCGCCACGCCTGAGGGCGGTGCGTACAGCCAGTTGCTGTGGCAGTGGATGTCGGTGGACGGCTTCGCGCCGAACTTCACCCTGTACCTGGACGGCCTGTCGGTCACCATGCTCGGCGTGGTCACCGGCGTAGGCTTCCTGATCCACCTGTTCGCTTCCTGGTACATGCGTGGCGAAGCCGGTTACTCGCGCTTCTTCTCGTACACCAACCTGTTCATCGCCAGCATGCTGTTCCTGATCCTGGGCGATAACCTGCTGTTCATCTACTTCGGCTGGGAAGGTGTGGGCCTGTGCTCCTACCTGTTGATCGGTTTCTACTACAGCAACCGCAACAACGGTAACGCGGCACTGAAGGCCTTCATCGTCACCCGTATCGGTGACGTGTTCATGGCCATCGGCCTGTTCATCCTGTTCGCCCAGCTGGGCACGCTGAACGTCCAGGAACTGCTGGTGCTGGCACCGCAGAAATTCCAGGCGGGCGACACCTGGATGGTGCTGGCCACCCTGATGCTGCTCGGTGGTGCGGTCGGTAAATCGGCCCAGCTGCCGCTGCAGACCTGGCTGGCCGACGCGATGGCTGGCCCGACCCCGGTTTCGGCACTGATCCACGCCGCGACCATGGTCACCGCAGGCGTCTACCTGATCGCCCGTACCCACGGCCTGTTCACCCTGGCGCCGGACATCCTGCACCTGGTTGGCGTAGTGGGTGGCATCACCCTGGTACTGGCCGGTTTCGCCGCACTGGTACAGACCGACATCAAGCGTATCCTCGCCTACTCCACCATGAGCCAGATCGGCTACATGTTCCTCGCCCTGGGCGTTGGCGCATGGGATGCGGCGATCTTCCACCTGATGACCCACGCCTTCTTCAAAGCCCTGCTGTTCCTTGCCTCCGGTGCGGTGATCGTTGCCTGCCACCATGAGCAGAACATCTTCAAGATGGGCGGCCTTTGGAAGAAACTGCCACTGGCCTACGCCAGCTTCGTGGTCGGTGGTGCTGCCCTGGCCGCCCTGCCGATCCTGACCGTCGGTTTCTACTCCAAGGACGAGATCCTCTGGGAAGCCTTCGCCAGCGGCAACACCAACCTGCTCTACGCAGGCCTGGTCGGTGCGTTCATGACCTCGCTGTATACCTTCCGCCTGATCTTCATCGCCTTCCACGGCGAAGCGAAGACCGAGGCCCACGCTGGCCACGGCATCAGCCACTGGCTGCCGCTGGGCGTGCTGATCGTGCTGTCGACCTTCGTCGGCGCCTGGATCCACCCGCCGCTGGCAGGCGTGCTGCCTGAAAGCGCCGGCCACGCCGGTGGCGAAGCCAAGCATTCGCTGGAGATCGCCTCGGGCGCCATCGCCATCGCCGGTATCCTGCTCGCTGCAGTGCTGTTCCTGGGCAAACGTCGCCTGGTCACCGCGATCGCCAACAGCAGCATCGGTCGCGTCCTGTCGGCTTGGTGGTTCGCCGCCTGGGGCTTCGACTGGATCTACGACAAGCTGTTCGTCAAACCTTACCTGCTGATCAGCCACATCCTGCGCAAGGACCCGGTTGACCGCGGTATCGGCCTGATTCCTCGCATGGCTCGCGGCGGCCACGTCGCCATGAGCAAGACCGAGACCGGTCAGCTGCGCTGGTACACCGCCTCTATCGCCGTAGGTGCCGTGCTCGTGCTCGGCGCCGTGGTAGTGGCCGCGGTATGACCATGAATATTGCGAACCTCGCGAACCTTGCGACTCTGCGAAAGGAAACGAACCCGTCATGATTCTGCCTTGGCTGATCCTGATCCCCTTCATCGGCGGCTTCCTGTGCTGGCTGGGTGAGCGCTTCGGCGCCACCCTGCCACGCTGGATCGCGCTGCTGACCATGTCCCTGCTGCTCGGTATCGGCCTGTGGCTGTGGGGCACCGGTGACTACACCCTCGCCCCCGCTCCGGGCGCCGAACCTGCCTGGGCTGTGGAATACAAAGTCCAGTGGATCCAGCGCTTCGGCATCAGCATCCACCTGGCCCTTGACGGCCTGTCGCTGCTGATGATTCTGCTCACCGGCCTGCTCGGTGTGCTCTCGGTGCTGTGCTCGTGGAAAGAGATCCAGCGCCACGTCGGCTTCTTCCACCTCAACCTGATGTGGATCCTCGGCGGCGTGGTCGGTGTGTTCCTGGCGCTGGACCTGTTCCTGTTCTTCTTCTTCTGGGAAATGATGCTGGTGCCGATGTACTTCCTCATCGCGCTCTGGGGTCACAGCTCGGCAGACGGCAAGAAGACCCGGATCTACGCGGCGACCAAGTTCTTCATCTTCACCCAGGCCAGCGGCCTGATCATGCTGGTGGCGATCCTTGGCCTGGTGCTGGTCAACTACAACGCCACCGGGGTGATCACCTTCAACTACAGCGACCTGCTCAAGGCACAGCTGCCGCCAGGTGTCGAATACCTGCTGATGCTGGGCTTCTTCATCGCCTTCGCGGTCAAGCTGCCAGTGGTTCCGTTCCACTCCTGGCTGCCTGACGCCCACGCCCAGGCGCCGACTGCAGGTTCCGTCGACCTCGCCGGCATCCTGCTGAAGACTGCGGCCTACGGCCTGCTGCGCTTCGCCCTGCCGCTGTTCCCGAACGCCTCGGCCGAGTTCGCGCCGATCGCCATGACCCTGGGCCTGATCGGTATCTTCTACGGTGCCTTCCTGGCCTTCGCACAAACCGACATCAAGCGCCTGATCGCCTTCTCCAGCGTCTCGCACATGGGCTTCGTGCTGATCGGTATCTATTCCGGCAGCCAGCAAGCCCTGCAGGGCGCGGTGATCCAGATGCTGGCCCACGGCCTGTCGGCTGCGGCGCTGTTCATCCTGTCCGGCCAGCTGTACGAGCGTCTGCACACCCGTGACATGCGCCAGATGGGTGGCCTGTGGCACCGCATCGCGTATCTGCCAGCCATCAGCCTGTTCTTCGCCGCCGCGTCGCTGGGCCTTCCGGGCACCGGCAACTTCGTCGGCGAGTTCCTGATTCTGATCGGCAGCTTCGCCCACGTGCCTTGGATCACCGTGATCGCCACCACCGGCCTCGTGTTCGGTTCGGTCTACTCGCTGATCATGATCCACCGCGCCTACTTCGGTCCGGCCAAGGCCGACACCGTGCTGGCCGGCATGGACGGACGCGAACTGATCATGGTGCTGGGCCTGGCGGTGCTGCTGATCGTGCTGGGCGTCTACCCGCAGCCGTTCCTCGACACCTCTGCCGCCACCATGAGCGGTGTGCAGCAGTGGCTCGGTTCCGCTTTCACTCAACTCGCTTCGGCCCGGTAAGAGCGCTATGGAATTCACCACTCAACACTTCATCGCATTGGCGCCGATGCTGATCACCACCATCACCACGGTGGTGGTGATGCTGGCGATCGCCTGGAAGCGCAACCACTCGCAGACCTTCCTGCTGTCCACCGTGGGCCTGAACCTGGCCCTGCTGTCGATCCTGCCGGCACTGAAAGTCGCACCGCTGGCGGTCACCTCGCTGGTGACCATCGACAAGTTCGCCTGCCTGTACATGGCGATCATCCTGGTGGCCACCCTGGCCTGCGTCACCCTTGCCCACGCCTACCTGGGCGAAGGCTCCAAGGGCTTCCCAGGCAACCGTGAAGAACTCTACCTGCTGCTGCTGATGTCGGCGCTCGGTGGCCTGGTGCTGGTCAGCGCCAACCACCTGGCGGGCCTGTTCATCGGCCTGGAGCTGCTGTCGGTGCCGGTCTACGGCCTGGTAGCCTATGCGTTCTTCAACAAGCGTTCGCTGGAAGCCGGCATCAAGTACATGGTGCTTTCGGCTGCAGGTTCGGCCTTCCTGCTGTTCGGCATGGCCCTGCTCTACGCCGATGCCGGCGCCCTGACCTTCGACCAGTTGGGCAAGGCCCTGGCCGCCACCAGCATGCCAAGTCTGCTGGCACAGCTGGGCCTGGGCATGATGCTGGTGGGCCTGGCCTTCAAGCTGTCGCTCGTGCCTTTCCACTTGTGGACTCCGGACGTGTACGAAGGTGCTCCGGCACCGGTCGCCGCCTTCCTGGCTACCGCCAGCAAGGTTGCGGTGTTCGCCGTGGTCGTGCGCCTGTTCATGCTCTCCCCTGCCGCCAGCAGTGGCGTGCTGAGCACCGTACTGGCGGTGATCGCCGTCGCCTCGATACTGGTCGGTAACCTGCTGGCGCTGACCCAGAGCAACCTCAAGCGTCTGCTGGGTTACTCGTCCATCGCCCACTTCGGTTACCTGGTCATCGCCCTGGTGGCGAGCAAGGGCCTGGCACTGGAGGCCATGGGCGTGTACCTGGTCACCTACGTGATCACCAGCCTGGGCGCCTTCGGCGTGATCACCCTGATGTCCTCGCCGTACGCCGGCCGTGACGCCGACGCGCTGTACGAGTACCGCGGCCTGTTCTGGCGCCGTCCGTACCTGACCGCGGTACTGACCGTGATGATGCTGTCGCTGGCCGGTATCCCGCTGACCGCAGGCTTCATCGGCAAGTTCTACATCATCGCCACTGGCGTCGAGTCGCACCTGTGGTGGCTGGTCGGTGCACTGGTGATCGGTAGCGCCATCGGCGTGTACTACTACCTGCGGGTCATGGTGACCCTGTACCTGGTAGAACCGAACCTGCGTCGTCACGATGCTCCGCTGAAGTGGGAACAGCGTACCGGTGGCGTGATGCTGCTGGCCGTTGCGATCCTGGCCTTCGTGCTGGGTGTCTACCCGCAGCCGTTGCTGGAACTGGTTCAGCAGGCTGGCCTGCACCTGGTAGGCTGATTCGTTCTGCGCTGCATCAAGACACCCCGCCTCGGCGGGGTGTCTTGTTTCTGGCACCGGCAAAACCGGCCAGCGCCTTCAACCACAACGGGCACGGTCCCACGCCGGGCACTGAGCTCGGTGCAGGTTCAACGCGGTATTGATGATGCCGATGTGGCTGAACGCCTGCGGAAAATTCCCCAGCATCCGCTGGCCGAGCGGATCGTACTGCTCGGCCAGCAAGCCCACGTCATTGCACAGCCCGGTCAGGCGGTCATACAACGCCTGCGCCTGTTCCTGGCGCCCCAACAGCACATACACATCAGCCAACCAGAACGAACACACCAGGAAAGTCCCCTCCCCCGGCGTCAGGCCATCGCTGCAACTGTCGCTGTCGTAACGCAGCAACAAACCATTTTTCAGCAGGCGACGTTCGATCTGTTCCAGTGTCCGCAAGAAACGCGGATCCTCCGCCGGCAGAAAACCGGTCAGGGCAATTTGCAGAAGACTGGCGTCGAGCTCGTCTGAACCATAGGCCTGCACGAAGTACTGCCCACCAGCATCCAGCCCTTGCTCGCACACCTCTCGGTGAATCTGCTCGGCCACCTGACGATAGTGCCGCCCCCGCTCGCGATCCTCCTCGGTGGTTTCAGCCAGCCTCGCCGTGCGGTCGAACGCAACCCAGGCCATCACCTTCGAATGCACGAACTGCTGACGACCGCCACGCACCTCCCAGATACCTTCGTCGGGCTCGCGCCAGATGCGCTCCACATACGGCATGATCAGCCGGGCGATTGCGGCACTGCGAGGGTGACGAGGCAGCCCGCCCTTGATCGCCTGGGCCATGGCATCGGCCACCTCACCATAGATATCCAGCTGGCGCTGCCCGGAGGCGGCGTTGCCGATGCGCACCGGGCTCGAGCGTTCATAGCCGGCCAGCCAGGGCAAGGTGAACTCGCCTAGGTCGCGCTCGCCTGCCAGGCCGTACATGATCTGCATCTGCTCCGGGTTGCCGGCCACCGAGCGCAGCAACCACTCGCGCCAGGCCTGCGCTTCATCGAAGTACCCCAGGTTCATGAACGCCAGCAGGGTCATGGTGGCGTCCCGCAACCAGCAATAGCGATAGTCCCAATTGCGTTCACCCCCGATGCGCTCGGGCAACGAAGTGGTGGCCGCAGCGACGATCCCGCCGGTGGGCGCATAGGTGAGCGCCTTGAGGGTCAACAGCGAGCGACGCACCTGGGCACTGTGCGGCCCTAAGTCGGGGCAGCGTGCAGCGAAGTCCTGCCAGTGCGCCAGGGTGTCGGCCAGCGCCTGATCGGCGTCGAAATCCGGTGTGTCGGGCAGGTGCGAGGGTTGATGACGCAAGGCGAACACATGGCGCTCGCCTGCGCCCACATGAAAACGGCAGACGCTGTGATGGTCCATCGCATGCAGCCCGACCGTGCTGCGCAGGATCAGGCGGTCGGGGCCGGCAACGGCACTGAGGGTCAGTGGATCGAGCCGCTCCACCCAGGGGACACTGCGGCCATAGTCGAAGCGCAGCACCAGATCGAGTTCGAATCGGGTTTCTCCCGAGAGGCCTTCGACGATACGCAGCACGGCGTTTGGTTCACCCAGGGGCATGCAGTCGAGTACCCGGGCACGACCACTGGCAGTGGTCCAGGTGGTTTCCAGGACCAGGGTATCGCCCAGGTACTGCCGACTGCACTGCTCCACCGAGTCGCTGGGCGCCAGGCGCCAGCGACCATTCTCTTCATTGCCGAGCAACGCGGCGAACACCGCAGGGGCGTCGAAACGGGGCAGGCACAACCAGTCGATCGAACCATCGCGGCTGACCAGGGCTGCGCTGCGGCAGTTGCCAAGCAGGGCATAGTCTTCGATGTGCGCGGGCATTGGAGCTCCTTGGATTGAGGCTTGGGTTCGCTCTGTTGTTTGTGACCACAACCGAGCACGCTTTGCGCCCCTCGCCCGAATCCTGCAGTACATCAACGACGTCGCCCGCCTGGCCTGCTACTGTTCTCCCCAGCCCCAACCCGTGAAGGATCACCCTGCCCCATGTCTTCAGACCTGCTCCTGGTCCTCGGCCTGCTCGCCATCGTCGTCACCCTGTTCATCCTCAATCGCCCCCGCATGGATGTGGTTGCGCTGCTGGTGATCCTGTTTCTGCCGCTGTCCGGCATCCTCACCGTCGAACAGGCCCTGGCCGGCTTCAGCGATCCCAACGTGGTGCTCATCGCCGCATTGTTCGTGATCGGCGAAGGCCTGGTGCGCACCGGTATCGCCTACCGCATCGGCGACTGGATGAGCGAGCGCGCTGGCAACAGCGAGGCCCGCTTGCTGGTGCTGTTGATGGTCGCGGTCGCCGGGCTTGGCTCGGTCATGAGTTCGACTGGGGTGGTGGCGATCTTCATCCCGGTGGTGCTCAGCATCGCCGCGCGCCTCAAGTGCTCACCGAGCCGCCTGATGATGCCGCTGAGCTTCGCCGGCCTGATCAGCGGCATGCTCAGCCTGGTGGCGACGCCACCGAACGTGGTGGTGCACAGCGAGCTGGTGCGCCACGGGCTGGAAGGCTTCAATTTCTTCAGTTTCACCCCGTTCGGCCTGGTCATACTGGTGCTGGGTGTGGGCTACATGCTGCTGACCCGCCACTGGCTCAACGGCGAAGTGCGCAAGGACGGTCGTAGCGAAAGCCGCCGCACCCTGCTCGACCTGGTACTGGACTACAAACTCAGCGGTCGCGAGCGGCGGCTGCGCATCCGCCCACATTCGCCACTGATCGGCCATACCCTAGGCGAGCTCGAGTTGCGTACCCGCCATGGCGCCAATGTGGTCGGCATCGAGCGCCAGCACAAATTCACCACCCGGGTGATCGCCGCCGACTCCGGCACCCTGCTGCAACAGGGCGATGTGCTGCTGCTCGACCTGTTCGCCAATCGCGACGACCTGCGCAGCCTGTGCCAGACCATGCAACTGGAACCCCTGCACTTCAAGGCCGCCTACTTCATCGATCAATCACAGGAAGTGGGCATGGCCGAGGTCTCGCTGCCGCCCGGCTCGCAACTGATCGGCAAGACTATCCTGGAGCTGGCCTTTCGCAGCCGCTACGGCCTCAATGTGGTCGGCCTGCGCCGCGAGCAGAGCGCCGTAGAAGCACAACTGGTGGAGGAGAAACTGCGCCTGGGCGACACCCTGCTGGTCATCGGCCCCTGGAAAGCCGTGCGCCAGTTGCAAAGCCAGCCGCGCGACTTTCTGGTGCTGAGCCTGCCAGCCGAAATCGATCAGGTCGCCCCTGCCCGCACCCGTGCTCCCCAAGCCCTGCTGAGCCTGGCGGTGATGGTCGGGCTGATGGTCAGCGGCCTGGTACCCAATGTCCTCGCTGCGCTGATCGGCTGCCTGTTGATGGGCGCCGGGCGCTGTATCGACATGAACAGCGCCTACCGCGCGATCCATTGGCAAAGCCTGGTACTGATCGTCGGCATGCTGCCCTTCGCCCTGGCGCTGCAGAAGACCGGCGGTATCGACCTGGCCGTGACCGGGCTGGTCGGCCTGCTCGGCGGTGCCGGCCCGCAGGCCATCCTTGCCTGCCTGTTCGCCCTCACCGCCGTGATCGGGCTGTTCATCTCCAACACGGCAACGGCAGTACTCATGGCCCCGGTTGCGATCAGCACGGCGCAGCAACTGGGCATGTCGCCGTATCCCTTCGCCATGACCGTGGCCCTGGCCGCCTCGGCAGCATTCATGACGCCGGTGTCCTCACCGGTCAACACCCTGGTGCTCGGCCCTGGCCAGTACCGCTTCGCCGATTTCGTCAAGGTCGGTGTGCCCTTCACCCTGCTGGTGATGGTGGTGACCGTGGTGATGGTGCCCTGGTTCTTCGGATTGCAGTGACCAGGATGTTTACCTGTAGCAAACGTGAAATATCAGGGAGGATCGGCGCAAATTAATATCCAATTGACATCAATTCGCTTCCTGAACCACACTGCGATCTATCTGTCCCAGGTGTTAGCTGCAGTCGTCCTGGATTACGTTTGCGCTTGTCGGTCGAGCCCATGGTGTTTTCAGCCCAGTCGCGCCTGCTGCCTCCCTTGATCCTGTTCGGTCTGACCTTCGCCCTGACGCTGGGCGGTATCCTGGCCCGACCGATCGAGTCCCTGTCGCTGTTCTGGCCGGTCAATGCCGTGTTGGCCGGGATGCTGCTGCGCCACCCCCGCCAGGGCAGCATCCTGGGCATCGCCCTGATGTACCTGGCGATGGTCAGTGCCGACCTGATCTGTGGCAGCGAGTGGCGCCCCGCCCTGTGGTTTAACCTGTGCAACGTCGGTGCGATCGTCACCCTCTGGCGTCTGCTGGCGCACTTGCCCCGCCCCCATCGGCGACTGCGTACACCCCATGGCGTGCTCCGCGTATTCGCTGCCTGTGCCGCAGGGGCCGTGGTGGCTGCAAGCCTCGCATGCGTCATGGCCGCCCCCTGGTTCGATCAGTCATTGCGCACCACCTGGCTGGCCTGGTTCAGCGAACAGTTCTCCACCAGCGTACTCGTGTTGCCAATCATGCTCACCGCGCCGTCGCTACCGGCACTACTGCGCAGCGGAGGACAGCCTGTGCGACTGGCACCCTTGCTGGTGCTGCTGGCTTCGCTGGTACTCAGTATCGTTTTCGGCGGCCCTGGCGCAATCGCCTTCCCCATTTCTGCGCTGCTGTGGTGCGCCCTGAGCTATTCCCCTTTTCTGCTCTCGCTGCTGACGCTGACAGCAGGCAGCACCCTCATCGTTGCCGTGGCCCAGAACCTGATGCATTTCAGCGTGCCGCAGAGTGAGCCGGGCGTCACGGCACTGATGTCGGCTCGCCTGGGCATCGCCATGCTGGTGCTCGGGCCGCTGGTAGTGGCCTGTGTCAGCAATGCCAACCGCGCCCTGCTGTCGCGCCTGGCGCACCAGGCGACCATCGATCACCTGACCGGCGCCCTGACCCGCAGCGCCTTCACCCGCCAGGCCAACGCCCTGCTGGAAGGCCGGCAGCAGCATGCCCAGGCGCTGCCGCTGACCTTGATGATGCTCGATATCGACTACTTCAAGGCGATCAATGACCGCCATGGCCACGCGGTCGGCGACCACGTCCTGCGCCAATGTGCCAGTGCATTGCAGGAACAATTGCACGACGGCGAACTGTTCGCTCGCCTGGGTGGCGAGGAATTCGTCATCGTCGTTCCGGGGCTCGCGCCCGAACAGGCTGCGTTCACTGCCGAGCGTCTGCGCCGCGCCGTGCAGGACCTGCAGATGGTGCAAGGTGAGACGCAACTGCGGATCACCGTGAGCATCGGTGTCAGTGGCTGCAACGACAGCCAGCCGACAGCCGACCTTGATGCCTTGCTCGCCGATGCCGACCAGGCGCTGTATCGCGCCAAGGCCCATGGCCGCAATCGTGTCGAGCAGGCCCAGCGCCAGGTGGTCTGAGTCAGCCGATCAGATCCCAGGAAAGCTTGGCGATCAGCACGCACAGCAGTACCAGGAACAGGCCCCGCACGAACCCTGCCCCTTTGCGTACCGCCAACCAGGTGCCCGTCAGAGCCCCCAGGATGTTGAACACCGCCATCGGCAATGCAATGGCCCACAGCACGTTACCCGAGGGAATGAAGAACACCAGTGCGGCCAGATTGGTGGCGATGTTCACCAGCTTGGCCGACGCCGAGGCGTGGAGAAAATCCAGGGCGAAAAAGCGGATGAACAGGAAGATCAGGAAGCTGCCCGTTCCAGGGCCGAACAGACCGTCATAGAAACCAATGGCACCGCCGATCAGTATCGCCAGGCACTGCTCCTTGCGGCCGATTCGCGTCGGCGTGTGCAAGGCCCCGAAATCTTTCTTGCAGAAGGTGTAGATCGCCATCAACACGATCAGCACCAGCACCGCCGGGCGCATCACGCTGGGAGGCACCAACGACACGGTCGCGGCCCCTGCGAACGACATGACAAAGGCACTGGCCATCGCCGGCACGATCAGCCCCCAGTCGAGTCTGACCTTGCGAATGAACGAGCGCGCGGCGAAGGCCGTGCCGCACACCGACGCGAACTTGTTGGTGCCCAACAGCGCCGCCGGTTGAGCACCGGGCAGCACATTGAACAGCGCAGGAATCTGAATCAGCCCGCCACCGCCGACCGCAGCATCGATCAATCCGGCAGCGAACGCGAACAGGGACAACAGGACGATATCCGTCATTTGAGAAGTTCCAGGCAGGGAAAGCGTGCCCAAAGCCTAATCAAACGGCCGCACCTGTGTTGAAATGCCATATTGCACAAACCGCAATGAGGAACCCGCCATGGCATTGGATATGCTGCGCGAAATACAGGCTTTCGTCAGCGTCGCCCACAAGCGCAGCTTCGTTGCCGCCGCCCGCGCCCTGGGGCGCTCACCCAGCGCCGTAACCCGCGCAGTGCAGGCGCTCGAGGACAACGCTGGCACCCGCCTGCTCAATCGCAGTGCCAACGCCGTGACCTTGACCGAAGCCGGTGAGCACTTGCTGCCCCACGCACAGCGCTTGCTGGAGGTGCAACGTGATGCGGCCGATGAGCTGGCGGCGCTGAGCGGTTCGGCACAGGGCTGGATCCGCTTCGCAGTGCCCGAGCTGCTGGCCCAGAGGGTACTGCCGGCGGTGCTCGCCGAATTCTCCCAACGTCACCCCCAGGTCACCCTGGACGTGCAGTTCGGCGATCAGGCCCTCGACCCGGTGCAAGGCAAGTTCGATTTCGTGGTGCGCGGTGCCTTTCCCCAGTCGAGCGAACTGATCGGCTATCCACTGTGGAACTACCGCCGCCACCTGTACGCAAGCCCGGCGTACCTGCAGCAACACGGCTTGCCACTGGAACCCGAGGAGTTGGGCGGCCATGCACTGATCCTGCACACCGCTCCCCGCATCCTCAAGGCTTGGCATTTCTACCGCGACGGCCAGATCACCAGCCTGCAACCACGTCCGCGCCTGCGCCTGTCTGCAGGCACTGCGGTGTACCAAAGCGCGCTGGCCGGTGCCGGCATCGCCCGTCTGGCCGACTGGCTGGGCGAGCCGCAAGTGCAGGCCGGGCGCTTGCTGCGGGTATGCCCGGCGTATCACCTGACCTCCAGCAGCGGCCAGGATCCGCAGATGCATGCGCTCTACCCGCCTGGCGAACAACCGGCTCGGGTACGTGAACTGCTGCAGGCGCTACGACGCGCGCGTCCCTGACCCCAAGACAGCACTGTACAAATTCTGCTCAATTTAACAAAGGCCGCTTCGTTACTGGCTTGTAGCGTTTTATCCACAGACCTACCCACGTTTTTTGTGGACAGAATTCCGAGCCCAGTTAACGACTTATCGCACACGCAATAGTGCAGCATTCGCTAGCCTGACCAATTCGATCCACTCGCCAACGTTGATCGCCCCGGCACGCTCGAGTTGCTCGGCACAGACCAGTGCCTGCTCGTAATCCCGTTCGCTGGCGATACCGGTGCCGACGAACCTCTCCCGCCACTCCAGCATCGCTGCAGTGCCCTTCTTGCTTTCCATGTACGACTCCGAGGCAGGTGGGCTGCCGTCAAGCCCAAAAACTCCAGACGCCCCACGCTCGGGGGCCGAAAACGGCCGCGGGAGATTACACGAGCGGTTATCAAGTGAGAATAAATATCAAGAAGAAGCCGACAGACAGTCGATGAGCGGCGTGGCAGGAGGTAAAACGCATCGGGCCCGTCTCACAGGTAGACGGGCTCGGGGAAGTTGGACGGGATATTTCAGCCCGGTGGGATGGTACCCAGCAAGCCGATCAGGATCGTCAGCATCAGGAAACCACCCAGGAACAACGCAAGCTTGCCCATTGGAACCTCGACAAAGTGGGGACTGAACGGCAGAGCTGCCCGCCAGGGATGCGGTGCAGCCGCGCTTGCCCGGCGCATACCGCTTCGTACGGCTGGGCTTGAGGGGCATTGTCAGGCCTTGGCTGATACGGTTACAGATTCAGGTTGCCGGAAAAAAAGCATATCAGATGGATCGTTCAGTCCAGCTGTCGCAACTTCTCCTGCGGCAACCACCCCAGTTCACCGTTGCGCTGTCGCCGACACCAGAGCCAGCCGTTCAAGCGCCGCAGCCCCACCACCTCGTGCCCAGGATCGACGTCCAGCTCATGGGCAGAATACGACTCCAGTGCCCGCCCCTGGCCGACACCCAGGCACTCGATCAACTGCCCCGGCACCCAGCCTGGCTCGTGCCCCTCACAGCTGCACAGATACCAGTCCTGCCAGTCTTCTTCACCCTCGTAACGTTGCCCGATCTGCAACAACGTCCCTCGGGCGAAGCGGATGGGTCGAGGGTATTCACTGCGATGGCTTTCGATCACCACGTATTTCATATCCCGCTCCCTGGCTTCAGAAGAATCAATCCTGGCAACCGCTCAGAGGCTCATGACCATTTCATGCCAGGCCATGCCACCGTGATCGGAACTGGAAGGTTTCACGTACTGGTATCCCATCTTTTCGTACAACCCTACATGCTGGTCCTTGCACATCAGGTGAATGGTCTTCTTGCCGCGTTCGCGCATCTGCTCGATGAAGCGCGTCATCAGTTGCCCGGCGTAACCGCGCCCCTGAAACGCCGGATCGACCACCACCGACATGATCACCACGTTTGGCGCCTGGGCATCGTGCCCAACCAGCTCCTTGAACGCCTCATCGGACATCACCACTTCGTGAGCACAGCCACTGTTGATGAAACCCACCACCTGGCCGTCCTGCTCCAGCACCAGAAAGCCCTCCGGGTACTGGGCGATGCGCGTGGCAATCTTCTCCCGCGTGGCCGCTTCGTCGCCTTCATAGGCAGTGGTTTCGATGTGATAGCAGCGGTCCACATCCGAAGGCGTGGCGGGGCGGAAAACAGGCGTATTCATGGGGTAGGTCCGTGTCTCGGTAAACAGAGGACGACATCCTAACCGGAGCGGCTCGGCTTCGCACCGCGATCACACGTCACACCCTGCTTAACCGAGCATTACCTGTGCGGCACGCTTTGTCTGTTGGCCTGGGAGGATGTAGACCTGTCCGCTGATACCGTCGAGATCCCGCGGGCACGGTGGCTGGCCAGTACAAGGCGACCAAGACCCGGCGCTCGACACGCACGGTCAAGCTGCTTGCCCCAGCTCTGCGTGCTCTATAGGCGCAAGTGCAGTTCACCATGAATCTGCCGGCGGAGCTGATCGAGGTTATCGATCGAGACAATCGGACTGTGCGCGAACAGCGCGTGCGGTTCGTCTTCCACAACACCGCCACAAACGAGCCGTAGCGCGCATCGGACGAGCTGCGACACGGATGGTGGATCACGCACCTGGAAAAAACAGGCGTGCACCAGCGCGGACCAAAACCTGCCGGCACGCGGTCGCCAGCCAGATGCTGAGCAGCGGCATTCATTCGAAGTGTATCCCTGAATTAGGGATAGCCTTGACACTGAACTCATTCTTGACGGTAAACAAGCGGATTGGCCACGGTAGGACTTCCCCAGCACGGACAAAGCTCCTGCGACGCTAATCTCCTACCCGGACGCTTATCGTCTCTCGCAAACACTGAATGAATACCGCCTCCTGAAGATAGGCCACATTCAACCGGGTCCACGCGGTCACGGCTTTCTGGTTGGTCTGGAAAATCGCCCCCGGCGCCAGCATCACGCCCCTGCCCTGCACTTCACGGGTCAACACGGCGGTATCATCGATACCCGGAAAACGCGCCCACAAGTACAAGCTCTGTTCCGGCCGGCAGAACACCTCGGCGCCGAGCTCATCCAGCACCCGCAACCCGCCTGCGGTGGCCTCCCGCACCCGGTCCTGCAGGCGCATCAGGTGGCGCAGGAAGTGCCCTTCGCTGAGGATCACATCCGCCGTGCGCTCGCACAGTTCAGAGCAACTGGTGTGCAGCATCATCTGCAGGTCAGCCAGCTCGTCGATGGCCTCCTTGCTGCCGGCGATATAGCCCACGCGCAAGGCCGCCGACACCGACTTGGAGAAGCTGCCGATGTATAGCGAGCGGCGCAGCTGGTCGAGCGCCGCCACCTTCAGCGCCGAGCTGGGCTTGAAGTCGGCCAGCGCATCGTCCTCGACCAGCAGCAGGTTGTTCCGCTCGGCCAGTTGCAGCAGACGGTGGGCCTTGGCCGGGGAGATATCCGAGCCGGTGGGGTTGTGACACACCGACTGGATGAAGAACAGCTTGGGCCGTTCGACACGCAGCATAGCTTCCAATACGTCCATGTCCGGGCCGTCCGCCAGGCGCGGCACGCTAAGCAACCGTGCGCCATGCAACTGCAACTTACCGAACAGCGGGTAGTAACCCGGGTTTTCCACCAACACTGCATCTCCCGGCACCACGAAGCGGCGGATGATCAGGTCCAGCGCATGGTTGGAGCCGTGGGTAGTCACAATCTGCCGGGGCGTGGCATTGATGGCGTAGCTGGCCAGCTTGCGCACCAGGCTCTGGCGCAGCCCCGGGTTACCCAGCCGGTTGCCATAGCGGAACAGGTTGCCGGCGCCGCTGCGCATCGCCTGCCGGGTAAATTTGTCGAGGCGCATGTCCTGCAGCCAGGCCACTGGCGCAAAGCCCTCGCCCAGCGGCGCCAACCCGGGCTCGCGAACAAACTGCTGACGCATCATCCAGATGGTGTCCATGGCCCGGGTATAGGGCCGCGTTTCATCCACTTCGGCAGCCTGTGCCTGTGCCTCAACGAAAAAGCCCTGGCCGTGGCGCGCCTCCACCAGCCCCTTGGATGCAAGGATCTCGTAGGCGGTGATCACCGTGTTCTTCGAATGCCCGTGCAAGCGCACGTATTCACGTAGCGATGGCAGGCGGTCGCCAACCTTGAGCACGCCGCTGCGGATCTGCTGCTCGACCGCATCGGCAACCTGTTGGGCAAGGGTGACACGGGTCATCGGCGGGTTCCTTGGCTGCATTGGGTACAGACTGGGTACTGTTGGGCAAAACTGTACCTTCAACAAAGGGCACAGTGGTTGCACATTAAGCACCACGCCAGCGCCGCGCTCAAGGCGCCGCCCAATAACAATGACACCAACGGAGCCTTCATGAGCCTCGATTCCCGCCTGCCCGCCTTCCGTAACCTATCCCCCGCCGCACGTCTGGACCACATTGGCCAGTTGCTCGGTCTGAACCCCGACGACGTCAACCTGCTGGCCAACGCCGGTGCCCTGCCGATAGACATCGCCAACGGCATGATCGAAAATGTCATCGGCACCTTCGAGCTGCCCTATGCCGTGGCCAGCAATTTCCAAGTCAACGGCTGTGATGTGCTGGTGCCGCTGGTGGTCGAAGAGCCCTCGATTGTCGCTGCAGCCTCGTACATGGCCAAGCTGGCCCGCGCCAATGGCGGCTTCGTTACCTCCAGCAGCGCCCCGCTGATGCGTGCCCAGGTACAGATTGTCGGCGTCCACGACCCGCTCAATGCGCGCCTGAGCCTGCTACGCCGCAAGGGCGAAATCATCGAGCTGGCCAACCGCAAGGACCAGTTGCTCAACAGCCTGGGCGGCGGCTGCCGCGACCTCGAAGTGCACACCTTCGCCGAATCGCCACGCGGCCCGATGCTGGTCGCGCACCTGATCGTCGATGTGTGCGACGCCATGGGCGCCAACACCGTCAACACCATGGCCGAAGCCGTGGCGCCGTTGATGGAGGCTATTACCGGTGGCCAGGTACGCCTGCGTATTCTGTCCAACCTGGCCGACCTGCGCCTGGCCCGGGCCCAGGTGCGAATCACCCCGCAGCAGCTGAAGACCGACGATTTCAGTGGCGAGGCGGTAATCGAAGGCATCCTCGACGCCTACGCCCTCGCGGCCATCGACCCGTATCGCGCGGCCACCCACAACAAGGGCATCATGAACGGCATCGACCCGCTGATCGTCGCTACGGGCAACGACTGGCGTGCTGTGGAAGCCGGCGCCCACGCGTTTGCCTGCCGCAGCGGCCGCTACGGTTCGCTGACCACTTGGGAAAAGGACAGCAACGGCCACCTGGTCGGCACCCTGGAAATGCCGATGCCGGTCGGTCTGGTCGGTGGTGCGACCAAGACTCACCCATTGGCACAACTGTCGCTGCGCATCCTGCAAGTCAGCACCGCCCAGCAGCTGGCGGAGATTGCCGTGGCCGTAGGCTTGGCGCAGAACCTTGGGGCCATGCGCGCCCTGGCCACAGAAGGTATCCAGCGCGGGCACATGGCCCTGCACGCGCGCAATATCGCGGTGTTGGCGGGTGCCCGCGGTGATGAAGTGGATTGGGTTGTCCGGCAACTGGTAGAAAATCACGATGTCCGTGCCGACCGTGCCGTTGCGCTGCTGAAACAAAAGCGCGGCCAATGACCATGGCTCCGGCGCAAGCGGTAAAAGTGTTTGAAGTCGGCCCGCGTGACGGCCTGCAGAACGAGCGCCAGCGGTTGTCGGTGGCCACGCGCGTGGCGCTGATCGACGCGCTGGCGGCCAGCGGCCTGCAGCATATCGAGGCCGGTGCCTTCGTGTCGCCGCGCTGGGTGCCACAAATGGCCGGCAGCGACGAGGTGTTGCGCCAGTTGCCCGCCGACGATGAGGTCAACTACACAGCCCTGGTCCCCAACCTGCAAGGCTTCCAGGCCGCGCAGCGGGCCGGCTGCCGCGAGGTGGCGGTGTTCGCGGCCGCCTCCGAGGCGTTTTCGCGCAATAACATCAATTGCTCCATCGATGAAAGCTTCGAGCGCTTCGCCCCGGTATTGCAAGCCGCCAAACAAGCCTCTGTCCGCGTGCGCGGTTATGTATCCTGCGTGCTCGGTTGCCCATTCAGTGGCGCGGTGGCGCCAGAGGTCGTGGCGGCGGTCGCACGCCGCTTGTATGAACTGGGCTGCTACGAAATCAGTCTGGGTGACACCATCGGCGCCGGCAGACCGGACGCGACCGCGCAACTGATCGAACACTGCGCCCGGCAAGTGCCGGTGACCGCGCTGGCCGGCCACTTTCACGATACCTGGGGCATGGCCATCGCCAATGTCCACGCCGCACTAGCGCAAGGTGTACGCACCTTCGACAGCTCGGTTGCCGGCCTTGGCGGCTGCCCCTACTCGCCCGGTGCTAGCGGCAACGTGGCCACCGAAGAGCTGCTGTACCTATTGCACGGCCTGGGCTACAGCACAGGTGTCGACCTGCAGGCGGTGGCCCGGGTTGGCGTGCGTATCAGTGCCGAACTGGGCATCGCCAACCGCTCCCGCGCCGGCCTTGCAATGGCGGCAAGGAGCGCCGGCGAACAACACCTGTAGTACTTGTAGCACCCGAATAATAACAACGTGCCCGCAAAGGCAGGAGAATGCCAATGACCCTTGAATGCCGCCTGCACCCCCGCGCACCGGAGGTGAACCAGGCTTACGACAACCTCTATGAAGTGTGGGGCGACACCGTGGACAGCCGCCACCTGATCGCCGCCATCGCCATCGGCGCCGCCTGCAGCCTGGGCACGTTCTTTCTCGCCGAGCACCTGCTGACCGGCGGGGTCCAGTCCAGCCAGATGGCCCGTGCCTACGCCATGCTGCTGGGCATTCTCGGCTCGCTGTTGGGTGGCGGGGTCAGTGCCTGCCTGTTCAAACCCAAGCGCCATGTGGTCGAACACGTCGCCGACCCGGCCTGGCGCCAGCAGGTGATTGAAGAACTGCGAGATGAATACGGCGGTATCGGCCAGCTCAGCGATCTGCCGCAAGAAGTGCGCAACGAGCTGCGCGAACTGGGCCTGGAGCGCTTGTTCGCCGAAGCCGAACCTGCCAGCCCAGCCGTGGCCTGCTCAAGCACTGCAACCCTGAAGCGAGGGACCGCCTGATGGACGCCTTGTTCGACCAGGTACTGATCGCCGTACTGATGGGGGTAATCGGCGCTGTGGTGTTCTCGGCCATCGGCCTGATTTCCGGCAGCGACGAAACCACCACGCTGGCACCGCTGACCTTGCTGGTGGTGCTGCTGGGTGTGCCCGCTGCCGGGGTGTTCACCTTCTTCCTTGCCGGCGCGGTGGCCAAGCACATGACCCATGCGGTGCCCACAGCGTTGCTCGGCATCCCCGGCGACACCATGGCCACGCCACTGATGCGCGAGGCCAACTTCCTGCGCAACCTTGGCGTGCCGCATATTGCCCTGCGCAAGATGATCTCCGGCGCGGTCATCGCCGCCCTGGTGGCCCTACCGCTGGCGGTTCTGTTCGCCGTACTGCTGGCGCCGTTCGGCGATGCGATCAAGCAGGCCGCGCCTTGGGTATTCCTCGCAGCCGCCACCATCATTGCCTACTTCTCGGCCGGCCGCTGGGCCTCGGTGCTGGCGCTGCTGCCGTTCGTGCTGGTGATCATTGCTTTGCAGACCCTGACCACCCAACACGGCGTCAAGCTCAGTGTCAGCTACTTCCTGGGCATCGCTATCGGCCCGCTGATCGCCGCCCTGTTCGCCATGCTCGCCCCGGCAGAGCGGGCTCGGATAAAGCGCAGTGTGCCGCGCACCTTTGCCCTGTCGCCAGACGTCAAGAGCTGGGGCGGCTGGTTCCCCAACCCGCTGAAGGTGCTGGACCGCCGCCAGGCCGGCTGGACCCTGGCCACCGCTACCGTGTCGAGCGCCACCTTCGTATTCAGCCCGGTGGCAATGACGGTGATCCTCGGTGAAGTAGTCGGTTCGCGCATCAAGCACGCCTATCATCGCCTTACCTCGGTGATCAGCGTGCGCAACGGGGTCACCGAGTCCACCTACATTGCCGAGGCATTGATCCCGCTGATCGCCTTCGGCCTGCCGCTCAGCCCCGTGGCTGCCGGCCCGGCCGCGCCGCTGTTCAACGCCCCGCCACGCTTTACCGTGGATGCCGCCAGCGGCCAGGTGAACAATCTGCACAACCTGCTCAGCGCCGGCGAGTTCCTTGCTTTCGGCATGCTCGCAGTGGTGATCGCCATTCTGATCGCTTACCCATTCTCGATGAATTTCGCCCACCGCGCCGCCTCGTTTGTTTCGCGGCGCATCAGCCACGAGGCGGTGATCGCCACCTTCGTCGGCCTGATTTTGGTGATCGGCCTGTGGGAAGGCGGCTTGCTGGGACTGCTGGTGATACTCACGGTCGGTCTGCTGGGTGGCTTCCTGTACCGCTTTATCGGCTTCAACATCGGCGTGCAGTTCATGGGCTACTACACGGCCGTGCTCAGCGTGCCGGCCATCGTCGCCCTGTTCGTCTGACCTGACCTTCTCCTGCTCCACCACGCAGCCACAGGGGCTGCGTGGTTTCATTCGCCTGCAATAAAGGAACAACAACAATGAATATCCTTTGCCCCCCTTGCCGCATGATGGCGGCTGGCGCCTGCCTGTTGCTCAGTGCCGGCAGCGCCCTGGCCGAAGGCTTCAGCGAAGATGCCAACGTCGGCCTGACCCTGCGCAACTTCTACATCAACCGTAATTTCGTCGACCCGGCCCACACCCAAGGCATGGCCGAAGAATGGACGCAAAGCTTCATCCTCGACGCCCGCTCCGGCTTTACCCAGGGCGTGGTCGGCTTTGGCGTGGATGTGCTGGGGCTGTATTCGGTAAAGCTCGACGGCGGTCGCGGCACTGCCGGTACCCAGTTGCTGCCGGTGCACGATGACGGCCGCCCGGCGGATGACTTCGGCCGCCTCGGCGTTGCACTGAAGGCACGCGTTTCGGCCACCGAGCTGAAGATTGGCGAGTGGTCGCCGATGCTGCCGGTGCTGCGCTCAGACGACGGCCGCTCGCTGCCCCAGACCTTCCAGGGCGCCCAGCTCACCTCGCGTGAAATCGACAACCTCACGCTTTACGGCGCACGCTTTCGCGGCAATAGCCCGCGCAACGACGCCAGCATGGACGACCTGTTCATGTCCGGCCGACCCAGCGCCACATCGGACCGCCTGGATATCCTGGGCGCCGAGTACCTGTTCAACGATAAGGCCACCCAGCTCGCAGCCTGGCATACGGACCTGCAAGACATCTACCGCCAGCAGTACTACAATCTGATCCACAGCCAGGCCATCGGCAACTGGACGCTGGGTGCCAACCTCGGCTATTTCGTCGGCGAGGACAGCGGCCGCTCACTGTCAGGCAAGATGGACAACCGCACCACCTCGCTGCTGCTCTCGGCGCGTACCGGTGGCCATACCCTGTACCTCGGCCTGCAGCGAGTGAGCGGCGATACCGGCTGGATGCGGGTCAACGGCACGGCCGGCACCAGCCTGGCCAACGACAGCTATAACTCCAGCTACGACAACGCCCACGAACGCTCCTGGCAGGTGCGCTACGACCATAACTTCGTAGTCGATGGCCTACCGGGGCTACAGTTCATGACCCGCTACATCAGCGGCGACAATGTGCACATTGGCAACGTGCGCGATGGCAAGGAATGGGGCCGCGAAAGCGAACTGGCCTATACCCTCCAGAGCGGCAACTTGCGAGACCTGACCGTCAGGTGGCGCAGTTCCACCTTGCGCCGGAACTTCAGCAGCAATGAGTTCGATGAACACCGGGTGATTGTGAGTTATCCGCTGTCTATCCTTTGAACTAAGTCCTCTCCTCCATGCAACCACGCAGCGACCAAGGCCACTGGTTCGCTGCGTATCCGCACGTCAGTTTGTAGTGCTCTGAATCGCCCCTGGCTTCCTAGACACCTCCGAGCCTCATAATGAGGCCCAAATAGGAGGTGCCATGAGTCGTCAGCGTTACCCCGAAGAATTCAAGATCGAAGCGGTCAAGCAAGTGACCGAAAAAGGCAAACCTGTCGCCGAGGTCGCCCAGCGCCTGGGCATGTCCGTGCACAGCCTTTACGCCTGGATCAAGGTCTACAGCAAGCCCCGAGAACAGCGTCAGCAAGACGATGATCAGCACGCTGAACTGCGTAAGCTGCGCGCTGAACTCAAGCGGGTGACAGAAGAACGAGACATCTTAAAGAACGCCGCCGCGTACTTTGCCAAGGAGTGCGGCTGAAGTACGCCTTCATCAAGACGCACTCGACAGATTACCCGGTGCGGCGCCTTTGCCAAACCCTCAAGGTGCATCCCAGCGGCTACTACGCTTGGTTGGCTGAACCTCAATCTGCCCGAGCAAAAGAAGATCGCCGTCTGCTTAGCTTGATCAAACATGCTTGGCTCGAAAGCGGAGGTGTGTACGGCTACCGCAAAATTCACGATGACCTGCGTGTAGTGGTCTACTAACCCCGGACACCCATTTAGGCGAGAATGCTCGCCACAGAGAGGTGTCCGATGACCAAGCCACGCCGTACTTTTACCCCTGAGTTCAAGCGCGAAGCTGCATGCCTGGTGCTCGATCAAGGCTACAGCCATGCCGAAGCGGGCCGTTCGCTCGGCTTGGTCGAATCAGCACTGCGCCGATGGGTTAATCAGCTTCAGCAGGAGCGCAGCGGCGTTACGCCGGCCAGCAAAGCGCTGACGCCAGAGCAGCAAAAAATTCAAGAGTTGGAAGCCCGGATCGCGCGCCTTGAACGTGAGAAATCGATACTAAAAAAGGCTACCGCGCTCTTGATGTCGGAAGATCTCGAGCGTACGCGCTGATCCGCCAGCTCAGCGACCATGAGCCCGTTGATTGTTTGTGCGAAGTGTTCGAAGTCACTCGCTCAAGTTACTACGCACATCGTCACAGAAGGCGAACTCCGGACGTTGAACGACTGCGGTTGCGCAGTCGAGTGAGTGAGTTGTTCACGCGATATCGAAGTGCGCCCGGCAGCCGTACCATCATGGCAATGATGCAAGAAGAGGGTGAGCAAATCGGGCGGTTCAAGGTACGCCGTCTGATGCGTGAGCTGGCGTTGATCAGCAAGCAGCCAGGATCACATGCGTACAAAAAGGCCACAGTGGAGCGGCCAGATATTCCGAACACCTTGAACCGAGCATTTGATGTCGAAGCGCCAAATCAGGTCTGGTGTGGAGACATCACTTACGTCTGGGCACAGGGAAAATGGCACTACCTGGCAGTTGTCTTGGACCTCTATGCACGCAGAATGGTTGGCTGGGCCTTATCAGAAAAACCGGATGCAGACCTGGTGGTCAAAGCGCTGGACGTCGCTTACGAACAACGTGGAAAGCCTCAAGGATTACTGTTCCACTCCGACCAGGGATCGCAATATGGCAGCCGTCAGTTCCGCCAGAGACTGTGGCGCTACCGCATTCGCCAGAGCATGAGCCGCCGAGGCAACTGCTGGGATAATGCACCGGTGGAGCGTGTATTTCGCAGTTTGAAATCAGAGTGGATACCGACCACGGGCTACCTGACCGGGCAACAAGCTCAACGAGACATCGGCCAGTACCTGATGAGCCACTACAACTGGATCCGACCTCATCAGTTCAACGATGGACTGGCTCCGGCGAAAGCTGAAGAAAAACTCAAAACCGTGTCCGGGATGAGTTGACCACTACAAACCTGCCGAACAACTAACGGGGCGGAAGCGCTTCGGAAATTTTTCAATACCCTAATAACGCAAAAAGCCCTGAATAATCAGGGCTTTGAATATGGCGGAAGCGTAGAGATTCGAACTCTAGGATAGTTGCCCATCGACGGTTTTCAAGACCGTTGCCTTAAACCACTCGGCCACGCTTCCAGCTTGCTTTGCGGCGGCAATCATACCGTAATGAAACACGCTGTCAAACTCTCTCTGTCGCCCGTTGCAGAGGCTCTGTTATGATCTTTGCATCTGAACGTTTCAAACCCACAGGAGTGTCGCCATGCGCGAACAGGATTACGCCGTACAACACGGCCAGCAGGTCGAGCAGCAGGAGGTCAGCAAGGTCCTGCGTAACACTTACAGCCTGCTGGCGCTCACGCTTGCCTTCAGCGGCGTGATGGCTTTCGTCGCTCAACAGATGCGCGTCGGCTACCCGAACATCTTCGTGGTGCTGATCGGCTTCTACGGGCTGTTCTTCCTCACCGCCAAGCTGCGTGACTCGGTCTGGGGCCTGGTCTCTACCTTCGCCCTCACCGGCTTCATGGGCTTCATCCTCGGCCCGATCCTCAACCGCTACCTCGGCATGGCCGGTGGCGCTGAAGTGGTCAGCTCGGCCTTCGCCATGACCGCACTGGTCTTCGGTGGCCTGTCGGCCTACGTGCTGATCACCCGCCGCGACATGAGCTTCCTCAGCGGCTTCATCACCGCGGGCTTCTTCGTGTTGCTGGGTGCCGTGGTCGCGAGCTTCTTCTTCCAGATCAGCGGCCTGCAACTGGCGATCAGTGCTGGCTTCGTGCTGTTCTCGTCGGTCTGCATCCTGTTCCAGACCAGCGCCATCATCCATGGCGGCGAGCGCAACTACATCATGGCGACCATCAGCCTGTATGTATCGATCTACAACCTGTTCGTCAGCCTGCTGCAGCTGTTCGGCATCATGGGTCGTGACGACTGATCGTTAGCGATTGGACGATTCAGGAAAGCCCGCTTCGGCGGGCTTTTTTGTGCGTGGATGCTTTTGGGGTGCACGCCCCTCCCCGCCACGAAGAAGCAGAGAGCAGCCTAGTCAAGACGTACCTCTACCCCTTCGCCGTCGGGCCCCGTAGAATGCGCTCCTTTTTTCTTCGGGGCGGTTTCCCATGAGTTCACTCGAACACGAGCCGGGCGCGACGGCGCCTGCCAACGAACTGGTCCTTGGCCTCGAGGACAAGCCGCGGCCACTGATCGGTCTGCTGGCGGCACTGCAGCACTTGCTGGCGATCATCGTGCCAATCGTCACGCCTGGCCTGCTGATCTGCCAGGCGCTGGGCGTTTCGCCGCGGGACACCAACCTGATCGTGTCGATGTCGTTGGTGATCTCGGGCATCGCAACCTTCGTCCAGTGCAAGCGCTTCGGGCCATTCGGCGCAGGGTTGCTGATTGTCCAGGGCACCAGCTTCAACTTCGTCGGACCACTGATTGCCGGTGGTGCGCTGATGGTCAAGCAGGGTACGCCGGTCGAAGGCGTGATGGCGGCAATCTTTGGGGTCGTGATCGCCGGCTCGTTCGTGGAGATGGGCGTTTCGCGCATCCTGCCATTCATCAAGCGCCTGATCACCCCGCTGGTGACCGGCATCGTGGTGCTGATGATCGGCCTCACCTTGATCAAAGTTGGCCTGATCAGCATGGGTGGCGGCTTTGCGGCCATGGGCAACGGCACCTTCGCCAATGGCGAGAACCTGTTGCTGTCAGGCGTGGTGCTGGCGATCATCGTGGTCCTCAACCGGATTCCGGTGGTGTGGATGCGCAGCTGCGCCATCGTCATCGCGTTGGCGGTGGGCTATGCGCTGGCGGGCTACCTGGGGCGTCTGGATTTCACCGGCATGCACGAGGCCGCGCTGTTCCAGGTGCCGGTACCGCTGCACTTCGGCCTGGGCTTCTCCTGGGCGCTGTTCATTCCGATGCTGGTGATCTACCTGGTGACCTCGCTGGAAGCCATCGGCGATGTGACAGCCACCAGCAAAGTGTCGCGTCAGCCGGTCGAGGGGCCGGTGTGGATGCAACGCATCAAGGGCGGGGTGCTGGTCAATGGGGCGAACTCGCTGCTGGCGGGCCTGTTCAACACCTTCCCCAGCTCGATCTTTGCGCAGAACAACGGGGTGATCCAGCTGACGGGGATCGCCAGCCGTCATATCGGTGTCTGGATCGCGCTCATGCTGGTATTGCTGGGGCTGTTCCCGAGCGTGGCCGGGGTGATCCAGGCCGTGCCGGAGCCTGTACTGGGTGGTGCGGCGATGGTGATGTTCGGTGCGGTGGCGGCATCAGGGATCAATATCCTGGCCAGCACCCGCCTGGATCGTCGGGCGTTGCTGATCATCGCCGTGTCGCTGGCCCTGGGGCTGGGCGTGGCGCAGGTGCCGGAGTTCCTGGCGCACATGCCTGCGGCGCTGCGTAACGTACTGGAGTCTGGTGTTGCCACCGGCGGTATCTGTGCCCTGGTGCTGAACTGGTTCCTGCCAGAGAGCCGGGAACGCGCCTGACCATCTTTGCAGGCAGACAAAAGCCCGCGCCTACAGGTGCGGGCTTTTTGCTTTATCATGACGGCACTTCTTTACACGAGCCTTCCATGAAATTCGCCATCGCGGTGTTTTCTCCGGCCCATGCGCCCTCCTCGCGCCGCGCGCTGCGCTTCGCCGAGGCGGCCCTGGCCGGCGGACACGAGATTACTCGACTGTTCTTCTACCAGGACGGGGTGCACAGCACCTCGGCCAACGTCGTCGCGCCTCAGGATGAACAGGATGTGGCGGCGCAATGGCGCAGCTTCGTCAGCCACCATCAACTCGATGCGGTGGTCTGCATCGCCGCAGCATTGCGCCGGGGCGTGCTCGACGAGGCCGAAGCCAATCGCTACCAGCGCCCTGCCGTGAACCTGCCCAAGCCGTGGGAGCTGTCTGGTCTTGGGCAACTGCACGAAGCTGCGCAAGTGGCAGACCGTCTGGTCTGCTTCGGAGGCGATTGAAATGGCCAGCTCTTTGTTGATCATCAGCCGCCAGGCACCCTGGAATGGGCCATCCGCCCGCGAAGCGCTGGATATCGCGCTTGCCGGTGGCGCCTTCGACCTACCGCTGGGCATGCTGTTTCTCGATGACGGTGTCTTCCAACTCGCCAGCGGCCAGCAACCGGCCCTGCTGCAGCAGAAGAACCTTGCCGCCAACCTGCAGGCGCTCCCGATGTTCGGGGTCGAGGAGCTGTTCGCCTGCGCGCACAGCCTCCAGCAACGCGGACTGGACGGCAGCACGCTAGAGCTGCCGGTACAGGTCCTCGACGATGCAGCACTGCGCGCACTGATCGCCCGTTTCGACCAGGTGGTGACCCTCTGATGACGACCCTGCATGTAATCAGCCATTCGCCCTTCGGCGACAACCGCTTGACCAGTTGCTTGCGTTTGCTGGACAACCAGGACGCGCTGCTGCTGTGCGGCGATGCAACCTACGCCCTCAAGCCCGGCAGCGAGCCTTACCGTGTATTGCAGGCTGCTGGCCTGGAGCAACGCCTGTTCGCCCTCGAAGAAGACCTGCAGGCCCGCGCAATCCCCGGCGAGTTGGCAAAGGCCGTGGACTATCCCGCCTTCGTCGCGCTTTCGCTGCACTACGACAAGGTCAATACCTGGCTATGAGCGACCTGATTGTCGGCAATCGCTCGATTGCCCTGGACAAGGACGGCTTCCTGGTCGACCTGCAGGACTGGTCCCATGAGGTCGCCCAAGCCCTGGCCGCCCGTGAAGCGATCGCACTGACCCCGGACCACTGGGAAGTCCTCGAATTGCTGCGCCAGTTCTACGACGAATACCAGCTTTCGCCAGCGACCCGTCCGCTGATCAAGTACACCGCCCTGAAGCTGGGCCCGGACAAGGGCAACAGCCCGCACCTGAACCGTCTGTTCAATGGCACCCCCGCCAAACTGGCCGCCAAGCTGGCGGGCCTGCCCAAGCCGACCAACTGCATATGACCGAGCCGATGACCGACAGCCCGAGCCCCCTGACCCTGGAAACCCCGGCCGAACACCCCTTCGCCGAGTTCGTGCGCATTCTCGGCAAGGGCAAGCGCGGAGCACGGGGCTTGACCCGCGAGGAAGCGCGCGCAGCGATGACACTGCTGCTCGAAGGAAAGGTCGAAGACACCCAACTGGGCGCCTTTCTGATGCTGCTGCGGCACAAGGAGGAAAGTGCCGAGGAGCTGGCAGGTTTCACCGAGGCCCTGCGCACCCACCTGCAAGCCCCATCGATCGCTGTGGATCTCGACTGGCCAAGCTACGCCGGCAAGAAGCGCCACCTGCCCTGGTACCTGCTGGCTGCCAAGTGCCTGGCCAACAGCGGCATTCGCATTCTCATGCACGGCGGCGGCGCCCACACGGCTGGGCGCCTGTACACCGAACAGTTGCTCGCCCTGTTGGACATCCCCTTGTGCCGTGACTGGCAGGCGGTGGCCGACAGCCTGGACCAGCAGCGCCTGGCCTTCTTCCCGTTGCAGGACTGGGCGCCGCAATTGCAGCGGATGATCGACCTGCGCAACACCCTGGGCCTGCGCTCGCCGATCCACTCCCTGGCCCGCGTACTCAACCCGCTCGGCGCGCGCTGCGGCCTGCAAAGCATCTTCCACCCGGGCTACCAGGCCGTGCACCGCGAGGCCAGTCGCCTGCTCGGCGATCACGCCCTGGTGATCAAAGGTGATGGCGGCGAGATCGAAGTCAATCCGGATGTCATCAGCCACTTGTACGGCACCACCGGCAGCGAGGCCTGGGACGAAGAATGGCCCGCGCTGAGTGCACAACGCCACGTCAAGCCAGCAAAGCTTGAGCCCGAGCATCTGTTGGCGGTATGGCACGGCGCGGCGCAGGACAGCTATGGCGAGCTGGCGGTCGTCGCGACCATGGCCCTGGCGCTGCGCGGTCTGGGCCATGATCGCGAACAGGCGTTCGACACCGCGCGCACGTTCTGGTCAAACCGAAACATCTAACCAGTCGATCAATAACTGGCGATATTTGCGCTATTTATTCGAACGGTATGCCCTAGACTGAGCTCCAACGACAGACTATTTGGTAATTGGAGCTCCACATGGGCCTTTTGATCGACGGCCGCTGGCATGACCAGTGGTACCAGAACAGCAAGGATGGCGCCTTCCGCCGCGAAAACGCCCAGCGCCGCAATGCGCTGCCTGCGGCCGAAGCAGGCCGTTACCACTTGTATGTTTCACTGGCTTGCCCATGGGCGCACCGCACCCTGATCTTCCGCGCACTCAAGGGCCTGGAGCCACTGATCGACGTATCTGTGGTGAGCTGGCTGATGGGCGAGCACGGCTGGACCTTCGACATCGCACAGGGCTCGACCGGCGATCATCTCGACGCCCTACAGTACCTGCATCAACGCTACACCGTGGATGATCCGCACTACACGGGCCGAGTGACCGTACCGGTCCTGTGGGACAAGCAAGAGCAGCGCATCGTCAACAACGAGTCAGCGGAAATCATCCGCATCTTCAACAGCGCGTTCGACGAGTTGACCGGCAATCGCCTGGACCTCTACCCCGAGCCACTGCGCAACACCATCGATGCGCTCAACGAACGTATTTACCCCGCGGTGAACAACGGCGTGTATCGCGCAGGCTTCGCCACGACCCAGGAGGCGTACGAGGCAGCGTTCGATGAGGTGTTCAACGAGCTGGATCACCTGGAAGCGCTGCTCGACAGCCAGCGCTACCTGGCCGGCGAATACCTGACCGAGGCGGATGTAAGGCTGTTCACCACGCTGGTGCGCTTCGACGCGGTGTATCACGGGCACTTCAAGTGCAACCTGCGGCGGCTGGCGGACTACCCGAACCTCTGCAACTGGCTACGCGAGCTTTATCAGTGGCCAGGGGTGGCGCAGACGGTGGATATGGAACATATCCAGAAGCACTACTACATGAGCCACAAGACCATCAACCCGAACGGCATCGTACCCAAAGGGCCACTGCAGGACTTCACATTGCCCCATGATCGTGAGCGGTTGGCGGGCAAGGGCATATGGCAGGGTTGAAATCATTGGGGCTGCTTTGCAGCCCATTCGCGGGCAAGCCCGCTCCCACAGGTGTAAAGCTGCGCAGTACCTGTGGGAGCGGGCTTGCCCGCGAATGGGTCACGAAGTGGCCCCAGTGATCAGCTGTTCTGCGCCCCTTCGAACCAGGCCAGCTTGTCACGCAACTGCACCACTTCCCCAACGATCACCAGGGTCGGCGCATGCACTTCATGCCGGGCCACCAGGTCCGGCAGGTCTGCCAGGGTCCCGGTGAACACGCGCTGATTGCGGGTCGTGCCCTGCTGCACCAGCGCTGCCGGCGTGCTTGCCGCACGGCCATGACGGATCAACTCGGCGCAGATGGTCGGCAAGCCTACCAGGCCCATGTAGAACACCAGTGTCTGGGCTGGCGCCACCAGGTCATTCCAGGGCAGGTTGCTGGTGCCGTCCTTGAGATGGCCCGTGACGAAGCGCACCGACTGGGCGTAGTCGCGGTGAGTCAGTGGAATACCACCGTAGGCCGAACAGCCGCTGGCCGCCGTGATACCCGGCACGACCTGGAAGGGGATGCCCTCGTCGGCCAGTTCCTCGATCTCCTCGCCGCCACGGCCGAAGATGAACGGATCGCCGCCCTTCAGGCGCAACACCCGCTTCCCCTGGCGGGCCAGATCGACCAACAGGCGGTTGATCTGGTCCTGGGGCACAGCATGGTCAGCGCGGCGCTTGCCGACATAGATGCGCTCGGCATCACGCCGACACATCTCGATGATGGCCGGGGCCACCAGACGGTCGTAAAGCACCACGTCGGCCTGCTGCATCAGGCGCAGGGCACGGAAGGTCAGCAAGTCGGGATCACCAGGGCCGGCACCGACCAGATAGACCTCGCCACCCTGCTGTACAGGCGCGCCATCGACCATGGCCTGCAACAGCCGCTCGGCTTCGGCGCCCTGCCCGGCCAACTGCCGCTCGGCGATCGGCCCCTGGAACACAGTCTCCCAGAAGCCGCGACGCTGGTTGACGTCCGGGTACAGCGCCTTGACCTTGTCACGAAAACGCGCGGCCAGGCCTGCCAACTCGCCGTAGGTGGACGGAATCCAGGTCTCGAGCTTGGCCCGGATCAAACGTGCCAGCACCGGCGCATCGCCGCCACTGGAAACCGCCACCACCAACGGCGAGCGATCGACGATGGCAGGGAAGATCACCGTGCACAGGGCCGGTGCATCCACCACGTTGACCGGTAGGTTGCGCGCCTGTGCGTCCGCCGATACCTGTGCGTTGAGCCCCGGGTCATCAGTGGCGGCGATCACCAGACGGCAACCCTCCAGGTCAGCGACCTGATAGCCGCGCACCAGCACCTCTCCGCTGCCTTCCCTGGCCAGCGCGGCCAACTGGCCGTCGACTTCCGGCGCGACCACCCGCAGCACGCCGCCGGCATCCGCCAACAGGCGCGCCTTGCGCAGGGCGATCTCACCGCCGCCGACGACCAGTACCCGGCCGCCCTGCAGCTTATGGAACAGCGGCAGGTACTTCATTTAGCGGATAACCTCGACGCCGCCCATGTAGGGCTTGAGCACCTCAGGCACACGAATCGAACCATCGGCCTGCTGGTAGTTCTCCAGCACCGCAACCAGCGTGCGGCCCACTGCAAGGCCGGAGCCGTTGAGGGTGTGCACCAGCTCCGGCTTGCCGGTTTCCGGGTTGCGCCAGCGGGCCTGCATGCGGCGGGCCTGGAAGTCGCCGCAGTTGGAGCAGGAGCTGATTTCGCGGTACTTGCCCTGGCTCGGCACCCACACTTCCAGGTCGTAGGTCTTCACGGCGCCGAAGCCCATGTCGCCGGTGCACAGGGCCAGCACGCGGTATGGCAGCTCCAGCAACTGCAGCACGCGCTCGGCGTTGGCGGTCAGGCCTTCAAGGGCTTCCATGGACTTGGACGGCTCCACCACCTGGACCATCTCGACCTTGTCGAACTGGTGCTGGCGGATCATGCCGCGGGTGTCACGACCCGATGCGCCCGCTTCGCTGCGGAAGCACGGGGTGTGGGCCACCAGTTTCAGCGGCAGCTGCTTGGCGTCAAGGATCTCGCCCGCTACCAGGTTGGTCAGCGACACTTCGGCGGTCGGGATCAGGTAGAAGTCGGCCTCGCCTTCGCGGGTGATCTTGAACAGGTCTTCCTCGAATTTCGGCAACTGGCCGGTGCCCTGCAGGGCCGGGGCGTGTACCAGGTAAGGGGTGTAGTGCTCCTCGTAGCCGTGCTCGCCGGTGTGCAGGTTGATCATGAACTGCGCCAGGGCGCGGTGCAGGCGGGCAATCGGCCCACGCAGCACGGCAAAGCGAGCGCCGGACAGCTTGGCCGCGGCCTCGAAGTCCAGGCCACCACTGACTTCACCCAGGGCAACGTGATCCTTGATCTCGAAGTCGAAGGCCTGCGGCGTGCCCCAGCGGCGCACTTCGACATTGTCGTCTTCGCTGGCGCCGACCGGCACGCTGGCGTCCGGCAGGTTGGGGATGGTCAGCAGGATGCCGTCGAGCTCGGCCTGGATCTCGTCCAGCTCGGTCTTGCCGGCTGCAAGCTCATTGGCCATGCGCTCGACATCCGCCATCAGCGGGGCGATGTCTTCGCCCTTTGCCTTGGCCTGGCCGATGGATTTGGAACGGGCATTACGCTCGGCCTGCAGCTGCTCGGTGCGGGTCTGCACCGACTTGCGGCGCTCTTCCAGTGATTCGATGCGCGCGACATCCAGGCTGAAGCCACGGGAGGCCAGGCGATCCGCCACTTCCTGAAGTTGGCCGCGTAACAGTTTGGAATCGAGCATATCGTTCTCTCGTTGTGTTTTAGGTGTTGGTTCAGATTCGGGTCAGGGCCAGGCCGGCCCAGGTGGCGAGCAGCCCGCCCAGCACGCTGGCGGCGGCATAGCCGAAGGCCAGGGGCGCCTGTCCGCTTTCGAGCAGGCGCACGGTATCCAGTGAAAAGGACGAAAAGGTGGTCAGCCCGCCGACGAAGCCGACGATCAGCCCCGCACGCACCTCGATCGGCACGCCGGGCTTGTTGAGAAACAGGCCGTACAGCACACCGATGATCAGGCAGCCCACCAGATTGACCGCAAGCGTAGCGAGATAGAAGTGTCGTGGCCAGTGGGCATTGACCCAGTTGCCCGCAGCAAAGCGAAGCAAGGTGCCAGCAATACCGGCGGCGCTCACCGAGGCGATCAGAGCAATCACGTTTTTCTCCGTTGACGAGGGCTGTTGCGGTCCAGTTCGGCAAGGTGGCGCAGTTTCTCGCCAATCTTCAATTCCAGGCCTCGTGGCACTGGCTGGTAATAGGGGCGTGGCTCGAGCTCGTCGGGGAAATAGTCTTCGCCCGCAGCGTAGGCGTCTGGCTCATCGTGGGCGTAGCGGTATTCGTCGCCATAGCCCAGTTGCTTCATCAGCTTGGTCGGTGCGTTGCGCAGGTGCAGTGGCACTTCGAGCGAGCCGTGCTCGGCGGCCTCGCGCAGGGCGGTCTTGAAGCCCATGTAGACAGCGTTGCTCTTGGGTGCGCAGGCCAGGTAGGTGATGGCCTGCGCCACTGCCAGCTCGCCCTCGGGGCTGCCCAGGCGCTCCTGGACATCCCAGGCCGCCAGGCACAGGCTCAGTGCACGGGGGTCGGCGTTGCCGATGTCCTCGCTGGCCATGCGCACCACGCGGCGGGCGATGTACAAAGGATCGCAACCGCCGTCGAGCATGCGCGCGAACCAATACAGCGCGCCGTCGGGGTTGGAGCCGCGCACCGACTTGTGCAGCGCCGATATCTGGTCATAGAACGCCTCGCCGCCCTTGTCGAAGCGGCGGCGGCTGTCGCCAAGCAGGCTTTGCAGCATCTGCACGTCGATTTCGCTGCCATCCTCGGCAAGGTCGGAAGCGTTCTCGAGGAAGTTGAGCATGCGCCGACCATCGCCATCGGCAGCGGCCATGAGCATCTTGAACGCCTCATCGCCGACCCGCAGGTTGCGCTTGCCCAGCCCACGCTCTTCGGTCAGCGCACGGTTGACCAACTTGCGCAGGGCCGCTTCGTCCAGGCTCTTGAGTACATAGACCCGAGCCCGTGACAGCAAGGCGTTGTTCAGCTCGAACGAGGGGTTTTCAGTGGTGGCGCCGATGAACAGCAAGGTGCCGTCTTCGACGTAGGGTAGAAAGGCATCCTGTTGGGACTTGTTGAAGCGGTGCACTTCGTCGACGAACAGGATGGTGCGCCGGCCATACTGGCCGGCCTGCTGCTTGGCCACCTCGACGGCCTGGCGGATTTCCTTGACCCCCGCCAGCACCGCCGAGACCGTTTCGAAATGCGCATCGCAGAACTGCGCAAGCAGCCGGGCCAGCGTGGTTTTGCCAACTCCCGGCGGCCCCCAGAAGATCATCGAGTGCAGCGCACCCTGCTCCAGCGCTTCACGCAGCGGCTTGCCACGCGCCAGCAAGTGCTCCTGGCCCACGTACTCATCCAGGTTGGACGGACGCAGGCGAGCAGCCAGAGGCTGGGCAACGGGTTCGCTTCGAAACAGGTCCATGATGCCTCGCGTTACTCCTGGATGACGTCGGCGCCTTCCGGGATCTTGAACTGGAACGTGCTCGCCGGGACAGCCTGGTTGGCCTTGACCCCGTTGAACAGGATGTTGGTGCGCTGACCGACGCTGTCGATCAGTTGCATGTCATTGATCAGCCCTTTGCGGAACGAGATGCGCAGGGAGTCGAACAGCGTGTCCTTGGTCTTGGGCTTGAGGGTGAAGTCCATGACCTCGCCCTGCTCCTTCGACGCGATGTCGAAGCTCTGGCTGATCTTGGAGACATCGCCGGACAGCAGCAACGCCGGGGTCTGGCTCAAACGCACATCAAGCTTCTTGACCGTGGCCTGTTCCAGGTCCGGGTCCCACAGGGTGACTTTCTGGCCATCGGACACCACCACCTGCTCTTGCGGTGCATCGGTGTGCCAGTAGAACAGCCCCGGGCGCTTGACCGTCATCTTGCCGGTCGTTTCCTGCAAGCTGGTGCCGCTGGCATCCAGAGTCAACTGAGAGAAGTTGGCCTCGATGGTCTGGGACTTTTCCAGCAACTGGGTCAGGCGCTGTACATCTTGCTCACCGGCATAAGCGGTAACCGAGCCCAGGGTCAGGGCAGAAACCAACAGCATGCGAATCGCGCGCATGGGAATCCTCATTGAGCAGTGAATAGGCCGGACGCCGTCGTTGGCGCCCGACAAAGTGATCATCAATCGCGCGGGCCACCTGGGGCAATCACTTCCCGCGAGCCGTTGCTGTTCATCGGAGTGACCACACCGGCCATCTCCATCGCCTCGATCATCCGCGCGGCACGGTTGTAGCCGATCTTGAGCTTGCGCTGTACCGCTGAAATCGATGCACGACGGCTTTCAAGCACGAACTGCACCGCTTCGTCGTACAGGGCGTCGGTTTCCGCATCGTCGCCATCGCCACCGCCGCCACCACCTTCGAAGCCGCTGCCAGCCTCTTCGACGCCGTTGAGGATGTCGTCGTTGTAGTCCGGCGCCCCCCGCAGCTTCCAGGCTTCGACCACACGGTGCACTTCATCGTCGGATACGAACGCACCATGGACCCGGATCGGCAGGCTGGTACCCGGTGGCATGTAGAGCATGTCACCGTGGCCGAGCAACTGTTCGGCACCGCCCTGGTCGATGATGGTCCGCGAGTCGATCTTGCTCGACACCTGGAACGCCATGCGGGTAGGAATGTTGGCCTTGATCAGACCGGTGATCACATCGACCGATGGACGCTGGGTAGCGAGAATCAGGTGAATACCCGCCGCCCGCGCCTTTTGGGCGATTCGGGCGATCAGCTCTTCGACCTTCTTGCCGACGATCATCATCATGTCGGCGAACTCGTCGACGATGACCACGATGGTCGGCAGGGTTTTCAGCGTCGGCGGCTCGTCTTCCATGCTCTCGCGGCGGTACAGCGGATCGTGGATAACCTCGCCCGCTTCCTGGGCATCCTTGATCTTGCGGTTGAAGCCCGCCAGGTTACGCACGCCCATGGCGGCCATCAGCTTGTAGCGGCGCTCCATCTCGGCGACGCTCCAGCGCAGGGCGTTGGCGGCGTCCTTCATGTCGGTGACCACCGGGCACAGCAGGTGCGGAATGCCTTCGTAGATCGACAGTTCGAGCATCTTCGGGTCGATCATGATCAGCCGCGCATCTTCGGGGCCGGACTTGAACAGGATCGACAGGATCATCGCGTTCACACCCACCGATTTACCGGAACCGGTAGTACCGGCCACCAGCAAGTGCGGCATCTTGGCCAGATCGGTGATCACGGGCTTGCCGCCGATGTCATGCCCCAGCGCCAGGGCGACCGGCGACTTGGCTTCGTCGTATTGAGACGAGGACAGGACCTCGGAGAACCTCACCATCTGACGGTTCTCGTTGGGAATCTCGATGCCCACGGTGGTCTTGCCGGGAATCACCTCGACCACCCGCACGCTGGTCACTGCCAGCGAACGCGCCAGGTCCTTCGCCAGGTTGGCGATGCGGCTGACCTTGACACCTGCAGCCGGCTGGATTTCGTAACGAGTAATCACCGGGCCCGGATGGATGGAGTCCACCGACACCTCGACACCGAACTCCTTCAGCTTGATTTCCAGCAGATGACCGACGCCGGCCAGCGACTCGGGCGAATACTCGATTTTCTTCTGCTCGGCCGGGTCGAGGATGGAGATCGACGGCAGCGTGCCTTCCACGGCGCTGTCGACGAACAACGGTGCCTGCTTCTCCTTCATCACCCGCTTGCTCGGTTCGGGCGCCTTGACCGGGGCCGGGATATTGATCACTGGCGCCGGCTGTTGCTCGCGCTGGGCCACATGCTTGGTCAGGGCCTCGTCGCGCTCGATGATGCGCTCGCGGGCCTTGACCTGCTCGCGCTTGTCCGTAACCACAGGGGCGACCACTTCATCGACCTGGTCGTCCACCTCGCGCAGTTGCGCCACCAGGCGTTTGCGCTCGTTCCGCGCCTCCCACCAGCGGTTGGCCGCACCTTGCACCAGTTCGAACAGGTCGAGGGTGATCTTGCCGGTGAGGTCCATGACCTTGAACCAAGAAAGGTCGGTGAACACGGTCAGGCCGAACAGGAACAGGGCGATGAACATCAGCGTGCTGCCCTGCACGTTCAGCAGGTTGCGCGCCAGGTCCCCCAGGCTTTCACCCAGGGCGCCGCCAGCGGAGAACGGCATGCTCGCGGGAGGGTGGAAATGGATATGCGCCAGCGCCGCGCCCGACAACACCAGGAATACCAGGCCGATCAGGCGCCAGGAGAACAACCAGCCGCTCCACTGCCAGGGCTGGTGGCGCTCGCGAAAGATCTGCCAGGTCTTGATTGCCAGCAGCAACGGGAAAATGTAGGCGAAGTAGCCGAGCACCATGAACAGGATGTCGGCGAAGAAGGCACCGGCGCGACCGGCAGCATTCTGCACCTGGTCGACGTTGCTGGTGTGGCTGAAGCTTGGGTCGGAGGTGTCGTAGGTCAGCAGCGCCATCCACAGATACAGGCACAGGGCACCGACGGCGATCAGCGCGCCCTCCTTGAGGCGGTAATGCAACTGCTGGCGCCACAACGGCACGGGCAAAGGGGTCGGGGTTGCGGTGGATTTCTTCAAAACGCGTCTATTCCTGCGCTCGCTGCGCGTTAAATAGTGATCGAGCCGATGACTGGCCGACGAACCACTACTTTTATCATTACTGCCCGCCCGCCGCCATGGCGGCACGCCGCATGGCACATGAACAGAGGGCCGATTTCCATGGGTGCAATTTGAGCATGCATTTTGTTCTGTGACAAAGGCTTATGCTGTATTTTTGCACAGGTATGACAGCAAATGTCCGGGTTGGTGCCGGATGGCTCACTAATGCGTAGGAAACCGCCTCAAACGCTGCGCCAAAACCACGCATGACGGGCAGGGACCAACCCTGGCCGCCGGCAACCTCCCCCAGGCAGCACAAGACCAGACGTTGACCACACTTCTTGCAGCCGCCATGCTGCACGCTCCCCTCCCCCACCGCCGAAAGACCATGCTCACCTGGCTGACCCGCGACTCGCTGACCTTCCCGCCCCTGGAAAAAGCCCTGCACGAGCCCAACGGCCTGCTCGCCGCCGGTGGCGACCTGACGCCCGAGCGCCTGGTCCAGGCCTATGGCCATGGCTGCTTCCCCTGGTATCAGGACGGCCAGCCCATCCTCTGGTGGTCACCGGATCCGCGCACCGTGCTGTTCCCGGACGAACTGCACGTTTCGCGCTCACTGGCCAAGCTCATACGCCAGGGCCGCTACCAGGTCACTTTCGACAGCGACTTCGAACGGGTCATCGCCGCTTGCGCCGCACCCCGCGACTATGCTGACGGCACCTGGATTACCGACAGCATGCGGGCCGCCTACTGTGAATTGCATCGACGCGGCATCGCCCATTCGGTGGAGGTGCGCCAGGATGGCGAGCTGGTCGGCGGCCTGTATGGCCTGGCCATGGGCCAGCTGTTCTTCGGAGAGTCCATGTTCAGTCGCGCCGACAACGCTTCGAAGGTCGGCTTCGCCACCCTGGTCGAGCACCTGCGCCAGGCTGGCTTTGCCCTTATCGACTGCCAGATGCCGACCAACCATCTGCACAGCCTCGGCGCCCGTGCCATCAGCCGCGCCGAGTTCGCCCGCTACCTGGCGCGCCACCTCGACCAGCCCTGCAAGGCAACCTGGGTTCGCTAGGCGAGTTCCCATTGCTGGCATACACTTAAGACAACGTCTTGCCGAGGGGTCAATCATGACAGAGTTGGCGCGGTTGAAGTTCTATGCCACTCAACCTCACTCCTGCAGCTATCTGCCGGAGGAGCAGGCGACCACGCTGTTCTTGGACCCTAGCCAGCCGATGGACGTACATGTGTACGCCGACCTTTCGGAAATGGGCTTTCGTCGCAGCGGCGATCATCTCTACCGCCCGCACTGCCAGAATTGCAATGCCTGCGTACCGGCTCGCATCCCTGCAGCACGCTTCATCCCCAACCGCCAGCAGCGGCGCATCCTCAAGCGCAACGCCGACCTCACCGTCACCGCTGCGCGCCCGGCGTTCAAGGAAGAGTACTTCGACCTGTATCGACGCTACATCGAACAGCGCCACTCGGATGGCGACATGTACCCGCCCAGCCGCGACCAGTTCTCCACCTTTCTGGTGCGCGACCTGCCATTCTGCTGGTTCTACGAGTTCCGCCTCGAAGGCCGCCTGCTGGCGATCGCCGTATGCGACCTGCTGCCTAACGGCCTTTCGGCGGTCTACACCTTCTACGAGCCCGATGAAGAACGTCGCAGCCTGGGGCGCTTTGCCATTCTCTGGCAAATCACCGAGGCACTGCGGCAGAATCTCGAGGCGGTCTACCTGGGCTACTGGATCAAGAACTGCAAGAAGATGAACTACAAGACCCAGTATCGCCCCATCGAATTGCTGATCAACCAGCGTTGGGTCAGCCTCAACTGAAAGCATTGGCTTGAAACACAGTTTTCGGGCATAATCCACGCCACTTTTTTGCCCGGTGCAGTCGTGCGTCGGGCCATCTCTGGATACCGAGGGCTTTACTGCATGTCGAAAGAAGACAGCTTCGAAATGGAAGGCACTGTCGTCGACACCCTGCCCAACACCATGTTCCGCGTGGAGTTGGAAAACGGGCACGTCGTTACCGCGCACATCTCCGGCAAGATGCGCAAGAACTACATCCGTATTCTCACTGGCGACAAGGTCCGCGTCGAACTGACGCCGTACGACCTGAGCAAGGGCCGCATCACTTACCGTGCGCGCTAAGCTCCAGCCATGAAAAAGCCCGGCCAATGTGCCGGGCTTTTTTGTATCTGCGCAATCGCAAGGAGCGGCTTCACAGGGCTGCAGGAGCGTACCCGCCTGCGAAAAAGACACCGAGCTGCCTGGCACGGGCTACGCCCGTGTTCGCGGGACAAGCCCGCTCCCACAGGGATTGGGCCAGCCTTTGAATTTTGAACAAGGCAGCTGCCTGCGCAGGCACAGCTGTCACGCAACCTCGGCCGTGGTCTCGAAGTCGAAGACCAGTTCACCGTCACGCAACTCGACATGCACCACGCCACCGTGCTCGGACAACTCGCCGAACAGGATCTCTTCGGCCAGAGGCCGCTTGATCTTGTCCTGGATGAGTCGCGCCATCGGTCGCGCCCCCATCTGCACGTCGTAGCCCTTGACGGCCAGCCAGCCGCGCGCCTCGTCACTGACCTCCAGCAACACGCGCTTGTCTTCCAGCTGAGCCTGCAGTTCGATGAGGAACTTGTCGACGATACTCTTGATCGTCTCGTGGCTCAGGCGGCCGAACTGGATGATAGTGTCCAGGCGGTTGCGGAACTCCGGCGTGAAGCTCTTGCGGATGACTTCCATGGCATCGGACGTGTGGTCCTGCTGGGTGAAGCCGATCGAGGCTCGCGCCGCGGTTTCGGCACCCGCGTTGGTGGTCATGATCAGGATCACATTGCGGAAGTCTGCCTTGCGCCCGTTGTTGTCGGTCAGCGTACCGTGGTCCATCACCTGCAGCAGCAGGTTGAAGACTTCAGGGTGGGCCTTCTCGATTTCATCGAGCAGCAGCACGCAGTGTGGTTGCTTGGTAATCGCCTCGGTCAGCAGACCGCCCTGGTCGAAACCGACATAGCCGGGCGGCGCGCCGATCAGGCGCGACACGGTGTGCCGTTCCATGTACTCGGACATGTCGAAGCGCACAAGCTCCACCCCAAGCGCCTTGGCCAACTGACGCGCAGCCTCGGTCTTGCCGACACCGGTAGGCCCTGCGAACAGGAACGAACCAACTGGCTTGTCCGGTGCCTTCAGGCCTGCACGCGAAAGTTTGATGGCGGTGGACAGCGAGTCGATCGCCGCATCCTGGCCGAACACGGTCAGCTTGAGGTCACGCTCCAGGTTGCGCAGCAGCTCCTTGTCGGAACTGGTGACGTGCTTCGGCGGAATCCGCGCGATCTTGGCGACGATGTCCTCGACCTGCGGCACCTCGATGCGCTTGACCCGGCTGGCTTCCGGCTGCAGGCGCTGATAGGCACCCGCCTCGTCGATCACGTCGATAGCTTTGTCCGGCATGTGCCGATCGTTGATGTAGCGGGCAGCCAACTCCGCAGCTGCACGCAGGGCCTCATCGCTGTACTCGATGTTGTGGTGGCTTTCGAAACGCCCCTTCAGGCCGCGCAGGATACCCACGGTATCTTCCACCGACGGCTCACTGACATCGACCTTCTGGAAACGCCGCGCCAGGGCACGGTCCTTCTCGAAGATGCCACGAAACTCCTGGAAGGTGGTCGAACCGATGCAGCGGATATCTCCGGAGGACAGCAACGGCTTGAGCAGGTTGGACGCATCCATCACCCCACCGGATGCCGCACCGGCACCAATGATGGTGTGAATCTCGTCGATGAACAGGATCGCCTGCGGCCGCTTGCGCAGCTCACCCAGCAGCGCCTTGAAGCGCTTCTCGAAATCGCCGCGGTACTTGGTGCCGGCCAGCAGGGCACCCAGGTCGAGCGAGTAGACAACGCTCTGTGCCAACAGGTCGGGCACCTGGCCGTCGACGATGCGCTTGGCCAGGCCTTCGGCGATGGCAGTCTTGCCGACACCCGCCTCACCGACCAGCAGCGGGTTGTTCTTGCGACGGCGGGCCAGGATCTGCGCGACGCGCTCGACCTCCTGCTCACGCCCCACCAACGGATCGATACGACCGGCACGGGCCAGTTCATTGAGGTTGCTGGCATAGGCGTCCAGCGGGTTGCTGGACGAGGACGCCTCGCCCCCTTCCTCATCCTGCATTTCCTGGTCGCTGTCGGTATGCGGACCGTGCCCCGGCACCTTGGAGATGCCATGGGCGATGTAGTTGACCACATCGATGCGCGCCACGCTCTGCTGCTTGAGCAGGAACACGGCCTGGCTTTCCTGTTCGCTGAAGATCGCCACCAGCACATTGGCGCCGGTCACTTCACGCTTGCCGGAGCTTTGCACGTGGAAAACGGCGCGCTGCAGCACACGCTGGAAACCGAGCGTAGGCTGGGTTTCGCGATCCTCGTCGTGGACGGGAATCAGTGGCGTGGTCGAATCGATGAACTCCTGCAGGTCATGCTTGAGCTTGTCGAGATTGGCGCCACAGGCGCGCAGAACGGTCGCGGCGGCCTCATTGTCAAGGAGTGCCAGCAACAGGTGTTCGACGGTCATGAATTCATGACGCTTCGAACGGGCCTCCTTGAAGGCCAGATTGAGGGTGACTTCGAGCTCGCGGTTTAACATAGCTTCACCTCATACCCAAGTGGTCGGCGATTAACCGTCCTTCTCGATTTCACAGAGTAGCGGATGCTGGCTTTCTCTTGCGTATTGATTGACCTGCATGGCCTTGGTCTCGGCGATGTCCCGGGTAAACAATCCGCACACTGCCCGCCCTTCGGTATGGACGGTCAGCATGATCTTGGTCGCCAGCTCGCGGTTCAGACTGAAGAACGTCTCGAGCACTTCGACGACGAAATCCATCGGCGTGTAGTCATCGTTGAACAAAACCACCTTGTACATCGGTGGCGCCTGCAGGATCGGCTTGGCTTCCTGCACTGCCAGACCTGCACCGTCGTCCTCATCGGACTTCGGATGATCCTGATTGAATGTTAGTCGAATCTGCCTGAGTGCATGCATGGAAAGAATTTCATCATATCGACAGGTTAGGGTAATGGATTGACCGCGCAGTCACCGCAGGAGCGGCCGCCGCATGACCTTGACTATCGGCAAAACGGTGTTACAACCAATAAGAACCCACCGTGGTCTATAAAGATCCGCGCAGTCAACCAGATTTTTCGCACGGTTCGTATGCGGATGAAGTGGATGATACTCCAGTGATGGAGTCCTTTGCAGAGGGACATAGGGATGGCAAGCGGTAAAGTCAAGTGGTTCAACAATGCCAAGGGCTATGGGTTCATCAACGAAGAGGGCAAGACAGACGATCTGTTCGCCCACTACTCGGCGATCCAGATGGACGGCTACAAGACATTGAAGGCCGGCCAGAGCGTATCCTTCGACATCGTCCAAGGCCCCAAGGGACTGCACGCGGTCAATATCAAAAACGCCGGCGCCACAGCTGACAGCCCTCAAGCGAGCCGGACAGCCGAGGCCTGACCCCTTACCTTCTGCCGTATACGAAAAAACCGGCCGCTTCTTTATACAAGGAGCGGCCGGTTTTTTTGTTACCTCACATGTGCTTGATCATCTCATCACCGAAACCCGAGCTGCTCACCAGCCTGGCGCCGTCCATCAGGCGCTCGAAGTCGTAGGTCACGGTCTTGGCGGCGATTGCGCCGTTGGTGCCCTTGATGATCAGGTCGGCCGCTTCGGTCCAGCCCATGTGCCGCAGCATCATTTCGGCAGACAGGATCACCGACCCTGGATTGACCTTGTCCTGCCCGGCATACTTGGGCGCCGTCCCGTGGGTCGCCTCGAACATGGCCACGGTATCGGAAAGGTTCGCACCCGGCGCAATGCCGATGCCGCCCACCTCCGCCGCCAGCGCGTCGGACAGGTAGTCGCCATTGAGGTTGAGCGTGGCGATCACGTCATACTCGGCCGGGCGCAGCAGGATCTGCTGGAGCATGGCATCGGCAATGGCGTCCTTGACGATGACCTCGCGCCCCGTCTTCGGATTGCGGAACTTCATCCACGGACCGCCATCGAGCAGCTCGGCGCCGAACTCGTCCTTCGCCACTTCGTAGCCCCAGTCCTTGAACGCACCCTCGGTGAATTTCATGATGTTGCCCTTGTGCACCAGGGTCAGCGACTCGCGATCGTTGTCCACCACGTACTGCAGGGCCTTGCGCACCAGGCGCTTGGTGCCTTCGCGGGAGACCGGCTTGACCCCGATGCCGCAGTCCTGGTCGAAACGGATCTTGGTGACGCCCATTTCCTCCTTCAGGAACTTGATCACCTTGTTCGCCTCCGGCGAGCCGGCCTTCCACTCGATACCGGCGTAGATATCCTCGGAGTTCTCGCGAAAGATCACCATGTCGACATCGCCAGGCTTCTTCACCGGACTGGGCACGCCCTGGAACCACAGCACCGGGCGCAGGCAGACGTACAGGTCGAGCTGCTGGCGCAGGGCGACGTTCAGCGAGCGGATACCGCCGCCAACCGGCGTGGTCAGTGGCCCCTTGATCGACACCACGTAGTCGCGCACCGCATCGAGGGTTTCCTGGGGCAGCCAGGTATCCTGGTCATAGACCTGAGTGGCCTTCTCGCCGGCGTACACCTCCATCCAGGCGATCTTGCGCTTGCCGCCATAGGCCTTCTGCACGGCGGCATCCACCACCTTGATCATGACCGGAGAGACATCGACACCGATGCCGTCGCCCTCGATGTAGGGGATGATCGGGTTATCGGGAACGTTGAGCGAATGGTCTGCATTGACGGTGATCTTGGCGCCATCCGTCGGAACCTTGATTTTCTGGTATCCCATGCTTGCACTACTCCGCTGTCGGGTGTGGTTGGACATCATGCGATCCAATCAGCCTAAACCACATCCGCCGACCTGCAAGCTGTAGGAGCGGGCTTGCCCGCGAAGAATGCGCCACCGATGGTGCGTCACTACGCCACATTGCCCGTACATCTTTGGTCTTATAAAGGCGTCGATATCACTTCGCCTTGCTGATTAGCCCAAAGGGTTTGATATACTCCGGCCCTGACCGCAGGGTCATCGGGGCGAACCCTTGGAAAATGCGGCTCGCCCTCGGCCAGGAAAGGCCAGAAAGCCTGGGCTGTTACCGCATCCCAGCATTTGACGCTCGACTGATGCATCCACCATCACCGCTCGCAGCCTCTCGACCATCCGCTCATGGCGTCGCCAGGGCGAAGCGCCTACCCTGCGCACCTCGAGACTCGAGTACGCTCAGCACATAGAGAGTTAACCCGCATGCCCACCCGTTCCAAGATCATCTACACCTTCACCGACGAAGCCCCCGCCCTCGCCACCTACTCGCTGCTGCCGATCATCGAAGCCTTCACCGCTTCGGCTGACATCGCTGTCGAAACCCGCGACATTTCCCTGGCTGGCCGTATCCTCGCGGCGTTCCCGGAGCAACTGGGCGCAGAGAAGCAGGTAGGCGATCACCTGGCGGAACTGGGTCAGCTGGCCACCACCCCTGAAGCCAACATCATCAAGCTGCCGAACATCTCCGCTTCGGTTCCACAGCTGAAGGCGGCGATCAAGGAACTGCAGGCCAAGGGCTTCAACATCCCCGACTACGCCGACGAGCCGGCCACCGCAGAAGAGAAAGAGTCCCGCGCGCGCTACGACCGCATCAAGGGCAGCGCCGTGAACCCGGTACTGCGCGAAGGCAACTCCGACCGTCGTGCACCGCTGTCGGTCAAGAACTACGCACGCAAGCACCCGCACAAGATGGGTGCCTGGGCCGCCGACTCCAAGTCGCACGTTGCCCACATGACCCAGGGCGACTTCTACGGCAGCGAGAAAGCCGCACTGATCGAGGCTGACGACAGCCTGCGCATCGAACTGGTCGCCAAGGACGGTTCCACCACCGTCCTGAAAGAGAAAACCGCCGTCAAGGCCGCCGAAGTCATCGACTGCGCCACCCTGAGCCGCAAGGCCCTGAAAGCCTTCATCGCCGAGCAGATCGCCGATGCCAAGGCTTCTGGCGTACTGCTGTCGGTGCACCTGAAAGCCACCATGATGAAGGTTTCCGACCCGATCATGTTCGGCGTCATCGTCGAAGAGTTCTACAACGACGTACTGACCAAGCACGCGGCTGCGCTGGCTGAAGTGGGCTTCAACGCCAACAACGGCATCGGCGACCTGTATGCCCGCATCAAGGACCTGCCAGCCGACAAGCAGGCCGAGATCGAAGCCGACATCCAGGCCCTGTACGCCGAGCGTCCAGCCCTGGCCATGGTCAACTCCGACAAGGGCATCACCAACCTGCACGTACCGAGCGACGTCATCGTCGACGCCTCGATGCCAGCGATGATCCGCGACTCGGGCAAGATGTGGAACACCGCAGGCGAGCTGCAAGACGCCAAGGCGATCATTCCGGACCGCTGCTACGCCGGCATCTACCAGGCCACCATCGAAGACTGCAAGAAAAACGGCGCCTTCGATCCGACCACCATGGGCAGCGTGCCGAACGTTGGCCTGATGGCGCAGAAAGCCGAAGAGTACGGCTCCCACGACAAGACCTTCCAGATCAAGGCCGACGGCGTCGTGCGCGTGGTCGATGGCAAGGGCAACGTCGTTCTGGAACAGAGCGTCGAAGCCGGTGACATCTTCCGCATGTGCCAGACCAAGGACGCACCGATCCAGGATTGGGTGAAACTGGCTGTCAACCGCGCCCGCCTGAGCAACACTCCGGCGGTGTTCTGGCTGGACCCGGCTCGTGCCCACGACGGTGTGATGATCGAGAAGGTCCAGAAGTACCTGAAGGACCATGACACCACTGGCCTGGACATCCGCGTCCTGGCCCCGGTCGACGCCATCAAGTTCTCCCTGGCTCGCATCCGCGAAGGCAAGGACACCATCTCGGTGACCGGCAACGTGCTGCGCGACTACCTCACCGACCTGTTCCCGATCATGGAACTGGGCACCAGCGCCAAGATGCTGTCGATCGTGCCGCTGATGAACGGCGGTGGCCTGTTCGAGACCGGCGCCGGCGGTTCGGCCCCCAAGCACGTGCAACAGTTGGTCGAAGAGAACTTCCTGCGTTGGGACTCGCTGGGTGAATTCCTGGCCCTGGCCGCCTCGCTCGAGCACTTGGGCAACACCTACGACAACCCACGCGCCAAGGTCCTGGCCAACACCCTGGACCAGGCCACCGGCAAGTTCCTCGACACCAACAAGTCGCCTTCGCGCAAGGTCGGCGGTATCGACAACCGCGGCAGCCACTTCTACCTGACCCTTTACTGGGCCCAGGCCCTGGCTGCCCAGAGCGACGACGCTGCCCTGCAGGCACGCTTCGCCCCACTGGCCAAGACCCTGACCGAGAACGAAGCGACCATCGTCGCCGAGCTCAACGCCGTCCAGGGCAAGCCGGCCGACATCGGTGGCTACTACGCCCCCGATGCCGAGCTGACCGCCAAGGTGATGCGCCCAAGCCAGACCCTGAACAGCGCCATCGCCGCCCTGTAAGGTTCGCTTGAAGTAACAGCACAAACCCCGGCCACGCACCGGGGTTTGTGCTTTCTGGGATTGGGGCTGCTGCGCAGCCCTTCGCGGGCAAGCCCGCTCCCACAAGAGAAGTGCTGCCTGTGAGACCTGCACTGCACCTGTGGGAGCGGGCTTGCCCGCGAAGGACCGCAACGCGGTCCCGACATTATGAAAGGACACCGCAAATGACCTGGCAACCCCACATCACCGTCGCCACCATCGTCGAACACGAGGGCAAGTTCCTCTTCGTCGAAGAGTTCAAGGCCGGGCAGCACGTGTTCAACCAGCCCGCCGGCCATCTCGAGGCCAACGAGACGCTGCCCCAGGCTGCCCTGCGCGAAACCCTCGAGGAAACCGCCTGGGAGGTCGAATTGACCGGCGTGGTCGGCATCTACCTCTACACTGCGCCGAGCAACGGCGTGACCTATCAGCGTATCTGCTTCGCCGCCCGCCCCCTGCGCCACCACCCCAAGCGTGCCCTGGACAGCGACATCACCCGCGCCCTGTGGCTGACCCGCGACGAGCTGCTGGCCGATCCCGCACGCTGGCGCAGCGAGCTGGTGCCACGCTGCCTTGACGACTATCTGGCAGGCCCGCTGCACAGCCTCTCGCTGCTGCGCGACTGACGCGGATGCGCCGTCCTGATAGAATCGGAATTTTTCCCCCAGATACACATCGGTAGCCATGACCAGCCCAGCACCCAAAGACCCCTCCAGGACCCGCGTCATCGTCGGCATGTCCGGCGGCGTGGACTCTTCCGTCTCCGCCCTTCTGCTCATGGAGCAGGGCTACCAGTTGGAAGGTCTGTTCATGAAGAACTGGGAGGAGGACGACGGCACCGAGTACTGCACCGCCCGCGAAGACCTGGCCGATGCCCAGGCCGTGTGCGATCGCATCGGCATCAAGCTGCACACCGCCAACTTCGCTGCCGAGTACTGGGACAACGTGTTCGAGCACTTCCTCGAAGAGTACAAAGCCGGCCGTACCCCCAACCCGGACATCCTCTGCAACCGCGAAATCAAGTTCAAGGCCTTCCTGGACTACGCCCTGTCGTTGGGTGCCGACCTGATTGCCACCGGCCACTACGTACGCCGCCGTGATACCGGCGAGCTGACCGAACTGCTCAAAGGCCTGGACCCGAACAAGGACCAGAGCTACTTCCTGCATGCCGTGGGCGGCGCGGAAATCGCCCGCACCCTGTTCCCCGTTGGCGAGCTGGAAAAGCCCGAGGTACGCGCCATCGCCGAGAAACACGGCCTGGCCACGGCGAAGAAGAAAGACTCCACCGGCATCTGCTTCATCGGCGAGCGCCGCTTCAGCGACTTCCTCAAGCAGTACCTGCCCGCCCAACCCGGCGAGATCCAGACCACCGACGGCGAAGTGATCGGCCAGCACCACGGCCTGATGTACCACACCATCGGCCAGCGCCAGGGCCTGGGCATTGGCGGCCTGAAAGACGCCGGCGACGAACCCTGGTACGTGCTGGAAAAAGACCTGGCGCGCAATGTGCTGGTGGTGGGCCAGGGCAACGAACATCCTTGGCTGTTCTCCCGCGCCCTGCTCGCCTCGGACATCTTCTGGGTCAACCCAGTCGACCTGAGCAGCCCACGCCGACTCACCGCCAAGGTGCGCTACCGCCAGAGCGACCAGCACTGCACCCTGGAACGCACCGCGAACGGCTACCGCGCAGTGTTCGACGAGCCACAACGCGCTGTGACGCCGGGTCAATCCGTAGTGTTCTATGACGGCGAAGTGTGCCTGGGCGGCGGCGTGATCGAGAGCGCCGAGCCATGGAGCCCACGCGCATGAGCAATCTGCAGGAGCAACTGATCGCCCTTGGTGGCGTGTTCCAGGCCGCGGTGCTGGTCGATCGCATCGCCCGCACCGGGCAGGCCAGCGAAGCCAATATCGGCTGCATGCTCGGCAGCCTGCTGGTACGCGACCCGAACAACACCCTGGAAGTGTTCGGCGGCGACGACCTGAACCTGCGCGACGGCTACCGTGCACTGGTCGGCGCCCTGGAGCGCGACCCCAGCAGCCTGCAACGCGAGCCGCTGCGCTACGCACTGTCCATGCTGGGTCTGGAGCGCCAGCTGGCCAAGCGTGGCGACCTGCTCGACACCATCGGCAATCGCCTGCCGCAGATCCAGTCGCAAGCCGATCATTTCGGCCTGGTTCACGAAAATGTCATCGCTTCCAGCGGAGCCTTGTACCAGGACACCCTGAGCACCCTGCGTCAGCGCATCCAGGTACACGGCGACATGCGCTTCCTGCAGCAGGCCAGCAACGCCTCGAAGATCCGTGCCCTGCTGCTGGCAGGCATCCGCGCCGCCCGCCTGTGGCGCCAGCTGGGCGGGCATCGCTGGCAGTTGGTGTTCAGCCGCCGCAAGTTGCTCAATGAACTGTACGACATGATGCGTGCGCCTTCCTGACCTGTAGGAGCGGGCTTGCCCGCGAATGCGATGCCGGATTCACCGCCGCATTCGCGGGCAAGCCCGCTCCCACAGGAACCGCGACACGCGTTTCGACGGCCGACCTTTGGTCAGCCACCCGACCCAGGCGCAATTTTCATGTATGATATGCGCCCTTCCAAAAGCCTGACTGTCCGAGAACACCCCATGCAGCTCTCTTCGCTCACTGCGGTTTCCCCTGTAGACGGCCGTTACGCCGGCAAAACCCAGGCCTTGCGCCCCATCTTCAGCGAATTCGGCCTGATCCGTTTCCGCGCCCTGGTCGAAGTGCGCTGGTTGCAGCGTCTGGCCGCCCACCCGCAGATCGGCGAAGTGCCGGCGTTCTCCGCCGAAGCCAACGCCCTGCTGGACAGCCTGGCGACCGACTTCAAGCTCGAACACGCCGAACGCGTGAAAGAAATCGAGCGCACCACCAACCACGACGTCAAGGCGATCGAATACCTCCTCAAGGAGCAGGCCGCCAAGCTGCCTGAGCTGGCCAAGGTCAGCGAGTTCATCCACTTCGCCTGCACCAGCGAGGACATCAACAACCTGTCCCACGCCCTGATGCTGCGCGCCGGTCGTGACGAAGTGCTGCTGCCGCTGATGCGCCAGATCGCCGAGGCCATCCGCGCCCTGGCCCACGCTCACGCCGACGTGCCGATGCTGTCGCGCACCCACGGCCAGCCGGCCTCGCCGACCACCCTGGGCAAAGAGCTGGCCAACGTCGTCTACCGCCTGGAGCGTCAGATCGCTCAGGTCGCCGCCGTGCCGCTGCTGGGCAAGATCAACGGCGCCGTGGGCAACTACAACGCCCACCTGTCGGCCTACTCGCAGATCGACTGGGAGCAGAACGCCCGCGCCTTCATCGAAGACGAACTGGGCCTGCAGTTCAACCCGTACACCACCCAGATCGAACCGCACGACTACATCGCCGAGCTGTTCGATGCGATCGCGCGCTTCAACACCATCCTCATCGACTTCGACCGCGACGTCTGGGGCTACATCTCGCTGGGCTACTTCAAGCAGAAGACAGTCGCTGGCGAAATCGGCTCCTCGACCATGCCGCACAAGGTCAACCCGATCGACTTCGAGAACTCCGAAGGCAACCTCGGTATCGCCAACGCGCTGTTCCAGCACCTGGCCAGCAAGCTGCCGATCTCGCGCTGGCAGCGCGACCTGACCGATTCCACCGTGCTGCGCAACCTGGGCGTGGGCTTCGCCCATAGCGTCATCGCCTATGAAGCCAGCCTGAAGGGCATCGGCAAGCTGGAAGTCAACGAAGCGCGCATCGCCGCCGACCTCGACGCTTGCTGGGAAGTACTGGCCGAGCCGATCCAGACCGTCATGCGCCGCTTCAACATCGAGAACCCCTACGAGAAGCTCAAGGAGCTGACCCGTGGCAAGGGCATCACCCCAGAAGCGCTGCTGACCTTCATCGACGGCCTGGACATGCCGGCCGACGCCAAGGCCGAGCTCAAGCTGCTCACCCCCGCCACCTACATCGGCAACGCAGCCGCCCAGGCCAAACGCATCTAATCTGCGCCCTGCGTACAACGCCCGGCTCAGCCGGGCGTTTTTATTCCCGGACGAAAATTACGTTTTTTCAATAGGTTGAACATGAATCCTGATACTCCACTGCAGCTGCTTGGCGGCCTCACCGCTCGTGAATTCCTGCGCGACTACTGGCAGAAGAAGCCCCTGCTGGTGCGCCAGGCCTTCACCGACTTCGAAAGCCCGATCGATCCGGACGAACTGGCCGGCCTGGCCCTGGAAGAAGAGGTCGAATCGCGCCTGGTGCTGGAGCACGGCGAGCGCCCCTGGGAGCTGCGTCGCGGCCCGTTCGAGGAAGACACCTTCGCCACCCTGCCCGAGCGTGACTGGACCCTGCTGGTACAAGCCGTGGACCAGTTCGTCCCGGAAGTAGCCGAGCTGCTGGAAAATTTCCGCTTCCTGCCCAGCTGGCGTATCGACGATGTGATGATCAGCTTCGCCGCCCCTGGTGGCAGCGTCGGCCCGCACTTCGACAACTACGACGTATTCCTGCTGCAAGGCCACGGCAAGCGCAACTGGAAAGTTGGCCAGATGTGCAACAGCGACAGCCCGCTGATCGAGCACGCCGACCTGCGCATCCTCGCCGACTTCGAGCAGAGCGACGAGTGGACCCTTGAGCCGGGCGACATGCTCTACCTGCCGCCGCGCCTGGCTCACTACGGCGTGGCCGTGGATGACTGCCTGACCTACTCGGTCGGCTTCCGCGCGCCAAGCGCTGCCGAAGTGCTGACCCACTTCACCGACTTCCTCAGCCAGTTCCTGCCTGACGAGGAGCGCTACAGCGACGCCGACGCCCAACCTGTCAGCGATCCGCACCAGATTCAGCACGATGCCCTCGACCGCCTCAAGGCCCTGCTGGCCGAGCACATGGGTGACGAGCGCTTGCTGCTGACCTGGTTCGGCCAGTTCATGACCGAGCCGCGCTACCCCGAGCAGGTTGCAGGCGAAGCGCTGAGCGAGGAAGAGCTGATCAATTATCTCGAACAGGGCGCGATCCTGGTGCGCAACCCGAGCGCGCGCCTGGCCTGGTCGGAAGTCGATGACAACCTGCTGCTGTTCGCCAGCGGCCAGAGCCGCCTGCTGTCCGGTCACCTGCGCGCTCTTTTGCAACTGATTTGTTCAGCCGACGCCCTGCACAGCGAAAACCTTGTAGAGTGGCTCGCAGATGAAGAGGGCCTGACGCTGGTCTGCCAGCTGGTCCAACAAGGAAGCCTGGGATTTGCCAATGAATAAGATCCGCGTTCGCCTCGCCGACTGGCATAAAGACAACGCCGATATCCACCGTATCCGCAGCGCGGTGTTCGTCGCCGAGCAGCACGTGCCGCCGGAGCTGGAGTTCGATGCCGAAGACCCCACCGCCGTGCATTTCCTGGCCATGGAAGGTGACTATCCGATCGGCACCGCGCGCCTGTTGCCAGACGGCACCATCGGTCGAGTGTCGGTGCTCAAGGACTGGCGCGGCTTGAAAGTCGGTGACGCGTTGATGAACGCGGTCATCATCGAAGCGCAGAACCGGGACCTCAAGCAGCAGATGCTCAGCGCCCAGGTACACGCTACGCCCTTCTACGAGCGCCTGGGCTTCAAGGTGGTCAGCGAAGAGTTCCTAGAGGCCGGCATTCCGCACGTGGACATGGTTCGCGATTCGCGCGAGATCGCCTGATCGGAAGGGGCCGGCGCTGCCGGCCCAATCGCGGGCAAGCCCGCTCCCACAGCTTCACCGCTGCTCTGAACGGCGCGGAGGGCCTGTGGGACTGGGCTTGCCCGCGATTGGGCCGCAGCGCAGCCCCACCCTTGCTCAGCCAATCACGATCTGCCCATCCCCCACCCCCTGCCCCGCGATCCCCACCAACGTCACGCTATCGCGCCCGAACGTCAGCACCAGATCATCCCCCACCCGACTCAGGTGGTCACGCCAATCCGGCACTGCCGTCCCGCCTTCCACGCCCATGAACACCAACCGGTCCTGGCCGGTGAAATCCAGCACCCGGTCCTGCCCGAAGTGCCCGCTGAACAGAAAGGTGTCCCGCCCACCGCCGCCACTCAACACATCATTCCCCGCGCCGCCCACCAGCACATCGTTGCCTGCCCCACCCACCAGACGATCATCGCCGCCCAGGCCGAACAGCCACTGCCCTTGGTTGCCCGCCACCAACTGGTCATTACCTTGCCCACCGCTGACCGACAGGGCATAGGGGTCCAGCTTGCCGCTGCTGAGCAGCCCATTGGCGGTCACGGCGTGACTGACGTCCTTGCTGAAGAACACCAGGCTGCTTTCCTTGCTCACCAGCGACTCGATATTGCGCACCTGGCTGATCCCTCCATCGGCATCGCGCACATACAGCGTACCCTCGCCATCCCGGGCGACCGAGAAGCGCGCCAGTGCATCTCCCAGGTGCAGGGTGTCATGCCCGGTGCCACCGTCTATCAGGTTGAACCCGCCGTCATCGCGGAAGGTGTCATTGCCAGCACCGCCATACAGATAGTCGTTGCCGCGCCCGCCGCGGATCAGGTCGTCCTGGGCCGAACCGACAATGAAGGTACTGCCGGAGTGCGGCTCGGCGTTGCGGTTGAGGTCCTGTACCCAGGTCGAACCGCGGGTGGCGTCGGACAGGTTGCTGACCACGACGGTGGAGTCGCGGCTGGTCCAGGGGTAGAACGGCGAATCCACTACCCGACCCAGGCCATCGGCGTAGGCTGCCGGCAGGTGCGAGAGCCAGGTGGCGATATTGCCGATGGAAAACGGCAGAAGGTTCCACGCGTCGGAAGCGTAGTGGTCATTGAAATTGACGATGTTGTCAGTGGTCGAAGGCTTGGCGGCATCGTGCACGCCCAGGGTCGCCCAGGTCAGCGCCGTGCCGTCGAGCACGCGAAATACAGGATCGTTCTCGTAACCGATATTGAGCACCTTGTCGGGGTCCGCAGCCTGCGTGGGCGAGGCGAAGGCAACATAGCGTGCATCCTGGTAGAAGCCGCCCCAGCGCGAAGCACTGAGGTCGGCCAGGCTGTTGACCGCCAGCCCGCCAAGGCTGTGGCCGCTGACGGTGATATCGGCACCTGAAAGCCCCTGGGACTTGGCAAACGTCGCGACATCACCCAGCAGGCGATCGAAGGCATTGCCAGCGTAGTTGCGTGCGTAGTCGGCCGGCCCCAACGCTGCCAGCAGGTCGTTGATAGCATCGCCGAGGGTGTCGCCGATCAGGTTCTCCCGTGGGCCGCTGGTACCACGAAAGGCGATGCCGAGGCCAATGAGCTGGCCATCGCCTGCATAACGGCCGAGTACCTCGACCTGCGCCGAGGTGTAGCCCGGCGCCTCGCCATGGAAGGTGCCACGCGCATCGGTCTTGCCCTGGTAACCCAACTGTGCGGCGCTGATCGGCGTCCAGCCAGCGGCCTTGACCTGCGCCAGCGCCTTGGCCTCGGAGTCGGGGTTCCAGGGGATGCCGGGAATCACGCCCTGACTGTCGGTGCCGCCGATCAGGGCCTTGACCAGGGTTGCCGGCAAGCCGAGACCGAAGCCGTGTTTCTGGTAGCCGGCGGAAAAACCGTCGTCGATACCATGGTAGGCATAGACCGCCAGGGCCATGGCATCCTTGTAGAGTGCGGAGGAGGCAGCACCGTCGAGCTGACGGTAATCGAACAGAGGCATGATCTGACTTCCTTGTTGTGGTTGGAGTGAAGGCCCCCAAGCGACATCGTCCATTGACACATCTGGCAGGCGAACGACAAAGCTGGCACGGTACCGGCCGGTCATCCAAGCCCGATCCCGAGGCATTCTTGCCAAACCTGCGGACATATTTCCTGGCACAAAGCTGTACATGCATACAGATAAATCTTGCCTGCACGTCCTGTCTTGCGCATCCTAGTCGCCATCAACCTCGATGAAGCGTTCACGGCCATGCGCCTTTTTCTGTGTGAAAAGCCCTCCCAGGCAAAAGACATCGCCAAGGTACTGGGTGCCAACCGCAAGGCCGATGGCTGCTGGCAAGGCACCGATGTCTGCGTCACCTGGTGCATCGGCCACCTGCTCGAAACCGCACCGCCCGACAGCTACGACGCGCGCTACAAGCGCTGGTCGCTCGATGACCTGCCGATCATTCCGGAAAAATGGAAGATGCTGGTCAAGCCCAAGACCGCCAGCCAGTTCAAGGCGGTCAAGCGTCTGCTCGGCGAGGCCCGGGAGCTGGTGATCGCCACCGACGCCGATCGCGAAGGCGAGATGATCGCCCGCGAACTGGTCGAGCATTGCCGCTACCGCGGGCCGATCCAGCGCCTGTGGCTCTGCGCACTCGATGACGCCTCGATCCGCAAGGCGCTGGCGCGCCTGCGCCCCGGCAGCGAAACCTTCAGCCTCTATCACTCGGCCCTTGGTCGCTCGCGGGCCGACTGGTTGATCGGCATGAACATGAGCCGCCTGTTCACCCTGCTTGGCCGCCAATCCGGCTACCAAGGCGTGCTGCCGGTTGGGCGGGTACAGACTCCGACACTGCGCCTGGTGGTGGACCGCGACCGCAGCATCGCCGATTTCGTGCCCGTACCGTTCTGGGCCATCGAAGTGCAACTGGCACACACAGGTAACCTGTTCACCGCCCAATGGCGTGCACCGCAAGACGCCTGCGACGACCAGGGCCGCTGCCTCAACCAGGCACTCGCCCAGCAGGCCGCCACCCAGATGCAGGCCGCAGGGAGCGCACAGGTGCTCCAGGTACAGACCGAGCGTGTGCGCGAGGCCGCACCACTGCCCTTCGACCTCGGCACCCTGCAGGAGCTGTGCTCGAAGAAATTCGGCCTTGGCGCCCAGGAAACCCTCGACATCGCCCAGGCACTCTACGAAACCCACAAGCTGATCACCTATCCGCGCAGCGACTGCGGCTACCTGCCGCTTAGCCAGCACGCTGAAGCGCCCGCCATTCTCGCCGCCCTGCAACGCGCCGACACAAGCCTTGCGCCATTGCAGGCGCACCTGGAGCCGCACCGCCGCTCCCGCGCCTGGAACGACGCCAAGGTCAGCGCCCACCACGGCATCATCCCCACCGCAGCCGCCAGCGATCCTGCGCGCCTGCCACCCAAGTACAAAGCGGTCTATACCCTGATCCGGGCACGCTACCTGGCGCAGTTCCTGCCCAATCACGAGTACGACCGCACCCAGGCCGACCTGGACTGTGCCGGCCACGCCCTGCGTGCCGTGGGCAAGCAGATCGTCGAACCCGGCTGGCGCCGTGCCCTGCCCGAGGCACTGACCCCAACCAAGGGCCGCGAAGCACCACCCGCGCAAGTCCTGCCGCAACTGCGCGAGGGCGACGACTGCAGGGTGCAGGAACTGCAACTGAAAGACCTGTGGACCCAGCCACCGAAGCCGTTCACCGAGGGCGACCTGATCAAGGCAATGAAGAACGTCGCCAAGCTGGTGGATGACCCGCAGCTCAAGCAGAAACTCAAGGAAACCACCGGCATCGGTACCGAAGCGACCCGGGCCAGCATCATCCAGGGCCTGCTCGACCGCGGCTACCTGGTCAAGAACGGCAAGGCGCTGTCCGCCACGCCCGCAGCCTTCAGCCTGATCGACGTCGTACCCCGGGCCATCGCCGACCCCGGCACCACCGCGATCTGGGAACAGGCGCTGGACATGGTGCAGAGCGGCGAAATGAGCCTGGAAGAGTTCGTCACCCGGCAATCGGCCTGGATGGGCAAGCTGGTGCAACGCTGCGCGGGAATGCGCCTGACCATCAGCGGCCCGCCCCTGCCTGCCGGTGGCAAGGGTGCACCCTGGAAGAAAAAACGCCGCAGCAGCGGTAAAGGCAAAACCGCCGGCAGCAAAGCAGCGCCCCGTGCAAGCAAATCCACAAGACGCCCTTCGGGCAAATCCAGCTGACGATCACCTCACGGGGTGTGTCGCCGCCTCGCCAACGCTCGTCTTGTACAGCAGACAACCCCTGAGCCCCATCACCCGCTCCGCGCAGGCCCCCATGCAAGCATTACTGCAAGAAATCCTCGACCAGGTCCGCCCGCTGCTCAGCCAGGGCCAGGTCGCCCAGTACATCCCCGCCCTCGCCCAGGTCGACCCGCAACAACTCGGCATCGCCGTACAGAGCCTGGACGGCCAGCTGCACTGCGCCGGCGATGCCCATACGCCCTTCTCGATCCAGAGCATCTCCAAGGTCTTCAGCCTGGTCCAGGCGATCAACCACAGCGGCGAGGATATCTGGTCGCGCCTGGGCTACGAGCCCTCCGGGCAGGCGTTCAACTCGCTGGTACAGCTGGAGGTGGAGAAAGGTCGCCCACGCAATCCTTTCATCAATGCCGGCGCGCTGGTGATCTGCGACATCAACCAGTCGCGCTATGCCACCCCGACCTTGTCGATGCGCGACTTCGTTCGCCGCCTGACAGCCAACCCACGCATCGTCAGCGACCCGGTCGTGGCCGACTCCGAATACCAGCACCGCGCCCGCAACGCCGCCATGGCCTACCTGATGCAGGCGTTCGGCAACTTCCACAACGATGTCGACGCCGTGCTGCGCAGCTACTTCCATCATTGTGCGCTGTCGATGAATTGCGTGGACGTCGCCCGTGGCTTTGCGTTCCTGGCCAACAGCGGCTATTGCCCGCACAGCGGCGAGCACGTGCTCAGCCCGCGCCAGGCGCAACAGGTGAATGCGATCATGGCCACCAGCGGGCTGTACGACGAGGCGGGTAACTTCGCCTACCGTGTGGGCCTGCCGGGCAAAAGTGGAGTGGGCGGCGGCATTGTCGCGGTAGTGCCGGGGCGCTACAGCATCTGCGTGTGGTCACCGGCGCTGAACGCCTCAGGCAACTCGCTGGCGGGGCTGCGGGCCTTGGAACTGCTCAGCGAACGGATCACTGGCTCGGTGTTTTCAGCAGTGCTGTAGGGCTGACGCCTCGAGCGCAGCGCGCCATGAAAAACAAACCCCACCAGGGAGAACCCTGGTGGGGTTTGTTTTATTACACCTACCCGTGACCGGGCTGACGCGATGTCAGAGGAAGTTGTAGGTGTAGCTCACGATCAGACGGTTCTCGTCCTGGTCGCGCTGGTTGGCCACGTCAGTGCGCAGCGAAGCGTTACGCCACTGCAGGCCCAGGCCCTTGAAGGTGCCTTCCTGAACAACATAGGCCAAGCTGAAATCACGCTCCCACTCCGAGCGGTCCGAGCCCGCCGAGTTGACGTTGGTGCCTTTCAGGTAGATGGCGTTGGCGGTCAGCCCTGGTACGCCCAGCGCGGCGAAGTCGTAGGCATATTGCGCCAGCCAGGTGCGCTCGCCGGCACGCAGGAACTTGCCGATCTGCACGTCGGTGATCAGGTAAGCACTTGCACCGTCGCCCTGGTTCAGGAACGGGAAGTCGCTGGTGCCGTTGACACGCTGGTAACCGGCGCTCAGTGCGTGGCTGCCCAGCGAGTAGGTGAACTTGGCGCTCCAGGTGCGGTTGTCCACTTCACCGTTGTTCTGGTAGCCCGATGCGCGATAGCCAGCCAGGCGGCCTTCGGTGCTGGCGTTCTTGCCATCGGAATCGCTGTAGAAGTAACGCAGGTCGGACTTCAACGCACCAACCGGCAGCGCCAGGTTGTGGGTCAGGCCCAGGAAGTGCTGTTTGTAGAAGTCGTCCAGGTTGCCGTAGTAGTACTGCAGCAGCAGGTCCTTGCTCAGCTTGTAGTCGGCACCGGCGTAGTAGAACGCGTTGCTGCGACGGTTGGAGGTGGCGGTGGCCGGGTTGCCGTTGGAACCGGCAATGGTCAGCGACTCCATGTTGGTGCTGTTACGGCCCTTGGCGTGCTCGAGCTTGCCGCCGATCAGGGTCAGGTTGTCGATCTCGTTGGAGGTGATCTGGCCACCCTCAAACGTTTGCGGCAGCAGGCGACCGTCGTTGTAGGTGACTACTGGCAGCTTGGGCTGCAGTACACCGAGCTTGGCTTCGGTCTTGGAGATCTTGACCTTGCCGGTTACGCCCAGGCTGCTGAAGTCGTCAACGGCGCGGCCATCGGAATCGGTCGGGAACACAGTACCGCCCTTGGCAGTGCTGGTCGGGTTGTAGTGGGTGCCCTTGCCCGAATCCAGGCGGAAACCGGTCAGGCCGATGGCGTCTACACCAAAGCCGACGGTGCCCTGGGTGTAGCCGGAGGTGAAGTTGAAGATGAAGCCTTGGCCCCACTCTTCCTGCTTGGACGGGTTGGCAGTGCCATTGCGGTTGTCGGAGTTGATATAGAAGTTACGGGCAGTGACCGAAGCCTTGCTGTCTTCCACGAAACCTGCAGCCTGCGCCCCCAGCGACAGGCTGGCCAGTGCAACGGCCACTGGCAATGTGCATTTGTACATGTGTGCTCCTTTCTAGCTTTTCTTATAGGCCTCTCGCTGAACGCGAGGGCCGACTTTCGATACGTTTGAATGTCACGCGTTATTACTTTAACAACAACCGAAAAAGATTTTTATTCGATTGTGCTATAGGGACCGAATGCTAGCAAAAAACCACCATCCGCAGAGAGAAAGGTTTCAGTTCCATGACCGCAGGCAGGGCTTTTAGAGATACGCTTGGTCGCCACAGCACACTGCTGTTTCGGCCGCTATGCAAAAAGGATGATGACATGCTGCGAATATTGGGTAAGGCGAGCTCCATCAACGTGCGCAAGGTGCTTTGGACTTGCGCTGAAATCGGCGTGCCTTTCGAACAGGAAGACTGGGGCTCAGGCTTTCAGTCGACCCAGACCCCGGAGTTCCTGGCCCTGAACCCCAATGCCATGGTCCCGGTGATCCAGGACGGCGACCTGACGCTGTGGGAGTCCAACACCATCGTCCGCTATCTCGCCAACCGCTATGGTCAAGCGGCAGGGCTTTACCCGGCCGACGCAGTGGCCAGAGCGCGTGTCGATCAATGGATCGACTGGCAGGCCAGCGATCTCAACCGCTCCTGGAGCTACGCCTTCATGTCTCTGGTCAGGCAGTCGGCAGCGCATCAGGATGAACAGGCGCTCAATGCCAGCATCGGCGAATGGTCGCGACATATGCAGATCCTCGACCAGCAGCTGGCAAAGACCGGCGCCTACGTTGCCGGCAAAACGCTCTCCCTGGCAGACATTCCGATCGGGTTGTCGGTAAACCGCTGGTTCCAGACACCGTTCAAGCACCCGCACCTGCCTGCAGTGGATGACTACTACGCGCGCCTGAGCGAGCGGGAAGGCTATCGACTGCACGGCAGAAACGGAACGCCCTGACCAGAGGAATAAAATTATTTTGCATATTAGAATATGCAAAAAATGAATTTCCATCATTTATCGCTGGCCGTTAGATTCTAAGAAGAAGCCCGGCCAGCTCGTTTTCTTATAAAGCGCTCAACGCCAGGCAGCCTTGTCCCACCAAAGGAACCCAGCAATGAGCGTCGAAATCCTTGGCATGATCACCGCGTCACCCGGCTCGGAGGTCGACCAACCCACGGGCGATGCGGTCGATCCGGACTACGTGCGTCGCTTCGCCCAGGCCCACGAAGCAGCAGGCTTCGACCGGATTCTGGTCGGTTACTTCTCCAACGGGCCGGAAGGCGCCGTCGTCAGTTCGTTCGCCGTCGCTGCCACCGAGCGCCTGGGTATCCTGCTCGCCTACCGTCCAGGGGTGATCAGCCCGCCCCTGGCCGCACGGCAACTGGCGACCCTCGACCAGTTCAGCAAGGGCCGCCTGGCCCTCAATGTGGTCAGCGGCGGCAATGACCAGGACCTGCAACGCGACGGCGACTTCCTCGATCACGACCACCGCTATGCGCGCACCGGTGAATACCTCGACGCCTTGAAAGCCATCTGGACCGCCGAACAACCGGTGGACTTCGCCGGCGACTTCTACCGTTTCAACGCCGCCTCGCCCGCCGTAAGGACCGTGCAGCGCCCGCATATTCCGATCTACTTCAGCGGCTCATCGGATGCCGCGGTGCGGGTCGCCGCGCAACATGCCGATACCTACATGCTCTGGGGCGAGCCCCTGGCCGCCGTCGCTGAGCATATCGCCAAGGTCCGCAAGGCTGCCGCCGCGCAACAGCGCGCCCCGCGCTTCTCGGTATCGTTCCGCCCCATCGTCGCCGATACCGAGGAAGCCGCCTGGAAGCGCGCCGCCGAAATCCTCGAACAGGTCCGCGACGCACGCCAGAAACTCGGGCTAGCGCTGCACGACCATCACCCCGAGAACGTCGGCTCCCAGCGTCTGTTGGCCGCCGCGCACCAGGGCGAAGTGCTCGATCAACGCCTGTGGATGGGCGTTGCCCGCCTGACCGGAGCACGCTGGAACTCCACCGCGCTGGTCGGCACCCCCGAGCAGGTCGCCCAGGCGCTGGGCGAGTACTACAAGCTCGGCGTCTCGACCTTCCTGATCCGCGGCTTCGATCCACTGAACGACACCATCGAATACGGCAAGACCCTGATCCCCGCCATCCATCGCCAGATCGAACGCCTGGACACTCGCCAGGCCAGCTGAGGAAGCCCCATGAAACTGCACCACCTGATTCGCGTCACCCTCGCCGGCCTGTTCCTTGGCACCCCGCTGGCGCAAGCCATCGCCGCCGAGCAGGTCACCCTGCGCATCGGCGACCAGAACTACTACAACGTGCGCGCATCGCTGGAAGCCTCTGGGGCACTCAAGGATGCGCCCTACAAGGTCGAGTTCAAGCACTTCCAGTCGGCCGCACCGGTGGCCGAAGGGCTGGAGGCCGGTGGCCTGGACATCGGTTTTCTCGGCGACTCGGGCTTTTTGTTCCTGGCCGCTAAAGGGGCACCCGTCAAGCTGATCGGCGTCTCACGGCAGAACCTCGACACCATCGCCCTGCTGGTGCCCAAGGACTCCCCCGCCAAGACCATTGCCGACCTCAAGGGCAAGAAGGTCGCCTACTGGCCCGGCGCCTGGAGCCAGCAGTTGACCTTGCGCGCACTGGACAAGGCCGGCCTGCCGCATGACTACGTCGAGTTCGTCAAACTGATGCCAATCGATGCTGCCGCCGCACTGCCCAACGGCAGTATCGATGCCTTCCCGGTGTGGGAACCGTACATCTCGCAACAGATCGTGTTTTCCGGTGCGCGCAAGCTGGTCACCGCCCAGGGCCTGATGCCTGGCCTGAGCAGCATCGCGGCGCGCAACGATTCGATCGACAGCAAGCACGCCGCCATCGAGGACTTCCTGGGCCGTCTGCAGAAAGCACGGGCCTGGGTCGGTGAGCACAAGGAAGCCTATGCCGACCTCTGGGCCAAGAAAGCCTACCTCGACCAAAGCGTCTCGCGTCATTGGATCGGCCAGGCCGACATGAGCGTAGGCCCGGTCGATGCGCAGGCCGCGAAGGACTACCAGGATACCGCCGACTTCCTTGTCCAGACCGGCACCCTGCCCAAGCACCTGGACACCGGCACGATCATCGACACGTCGTTCGACGGCGCATTCGCCCGGTAGCCTCCCCGTAAGTGCGAAGGATCAAGCCGCCAGCCGCACCGCATTGCGCCCGCCAGCCTTGGCCAGGTACAACGCGGCATCGGCCTGGGCGATCAGCCGTGCCGGGGTATCACCCTCACCCGGCACACCGCACCAGAGCCCGACACTGAAGCACAGCTCGATCTCCAGCCCGGCGAACCGCGCCGGGTTCTTCGCCATGGCTTCGCGCAGGCCGTTCAGCGCCGCCAGGGCGCCTTCCCCCTCGGTTCGTGGCAACAGCAGCAGGAACTCCTCGCCGCCGTAGCGCCCCAGGCTGTCCCCTTCGCGCAGCCTCTGCTGCAACTGGCGCACGCAGTGACACAGCACTTCGTCCCCTGCCAGATGACCGTGCACATCGTTGATACGCTTGAAGTGATCGATATCGATCATCGCCACGGCCAGGCTGTACTGCGCCACGCGCGCCTGCTCCAGCTCACGCTCGAAACGTTCCAGGATGGCGCGACGATTACCCGTCCCGGTCAGCACGTCGTGTCCGGCAAGGTGCTGCAAGCGCGATTCGCTGCGCTCCTTGGCCATCAGCACCAAACCAATGGAATACATCATCACCGTGACCGTGCCGATGGCCACCGACACCGTCTGCTTGAGGTTGCTGGTGTCGTAGCGCATCTCCTGCGCCGTGCCCGCCAGCACGGCCACCACCCGCATGCCCAGCCCCACCAGGCTGATGGCAGCACCGATCACCAGCAGCAGGTGTGCCCGGCCCTTGCCCAGGGCCCGTTGCCGGGCCCAGTAGAGAATCAACGCGCATTGCAACATCAGCACCAGGGTCGCCAGCAGCATGCGCGGCTCCACCGTCTCGAGCAGCGACATCAGGCCCAGCAGCATCAACAGCGGAATGGCGAAGATCGGCCGCCACGGCACCGGGCGCTCGCGCACCCGGAACAGGCTCGCTGAATAGAACGCCAGCGCCAGCGACAGCAGGCTGTTGCCCAAGGCATAGCTCACCCACAGAGGCGCATGCCCGAACAACGTGTAACAGACATAGGCCAAGGCATGGGCCAACAGCCCACAACCGGTCAGCAAGAGGTTGTCGCCTCGGTTGAACTGCCCGACCAGCAACAGGCAGAAGGCCAGGATCGTCGCCACCAGCGCAACCGCAGCGAACAGCGTAGGGGTATGGGCGATCATCATGATTCACCGTGTGGCAGATGGCCGTCTTCGTCGCGGCCTGCCTGACAGTCTAGGAGCCGTGCAGGCCCGCGACCATGACCGAGCGGGACAGAACAGCAGCCCACAGGCACGCCGCATGTCCCTTGCGCGGTAATATTTTGTGCCGCTTTGAAACCAAATGAATCCTGCCCGGTCTCAGCAGTTGTCCCGTAAACCCTTGCGGATCAAGGATTTCCATCGCCATGCCACGCCTTGCCAGTGTTTCGCTGATCGCCGCCGTCGTGCTCCTCGCCGGTTGCCACAGCCATCGCCACCATGATGACGATGGCTGGCGTGACGGCGACCGCGACCGTCACCGTTATCATCACCGCGATGATCGCGATGACGACGATCGTCGCTACCGTGACCGTTATTACCGCTGAAGCGTCTGCCCAATCCCTATCCGCCGCACACCTGCGGCATTCAACCCTGATGATTCCTTCGAGGTTCATGAAATCATGCGTCTGACTCTGCCTTCCCTCGCCCTGGGCCTGCTGCTGTGCCAGGGAGCGTTCGCCGGTGACGGTACCGCAGCCATTGGCGGCGGCCTGGGTGGTGCCTTGGGCAACGTCGTCGGCAAACAGATCGGCGGCAGCACCGGCGCCGCCATCGGCGCGGGCCTGGGTGGCGCAGCCGGCAGCGCCGTTGGCGCACGCAAGGGCAACCGCACCGAAGCAGCCATCGGTGGCGGCCTGGGTTCGGCCGGCGGCTCGCTGGTGGGCGGCAAACTTGGCGGCAGCAATGGCTCGACCATCGGCGCCGGCCTTGGCGGCGCAGCCGGCGGCGCGATCGGCAACCACCTGGGCGACAAGAACAAGAAGCACCGTCGCCACTGATTGACGCACTCGCCTGCAGGAGCGGTACGTGTGGGAGCGGCGGCTCGGCGCCCCGACTTGCCCGCGAAAAAGACACCGCGCAGCCTGGCACGGGCTGCGCCCGTGTTCGCGGGCCAGCCCGCTCCCACAGGGATTGGGCTGGCCTCTAGATTGTGAACAAGACGCTCAGCCGTCTTTCAGCCCAGGCGGTGCCACTCGCGCTTGTCCCGGCTCAGCAACTCATTGCCCTCCTCGGGCCCATCCTCACCCACCTCGTACTCGTGCACTTCGCCCCCCTTGGCCCAGGCGTCGAGAAATGGCTGTACCGCACGCCAACCATTCTCGATATTGTCGGCCCGCTGGAACAGCGTCTGGTCACCGGTCAGGCAGTCGTAGATCAAGGTTTCGTAACCGGTCGCCGGGGTCATCTTGAAGAAGTCCTTGTAGGCAAAACCCAGCTCGACGTTCTCCATCACCAGTTCAGGCCCGGGGCGCTTGGCCTGTAGGTCGAACCACATGCCTTCATTGGGCTGAATCTGAATCTTCAGGTAGTTGGGCTTGGGTCGCTCCAGCTCCGACTCGCGGAACTGCGCGTAAGGTGCAGGCTTGAAGCAGATGGCGATTTCGGTGTCGCGCACGCTCATGCGCTTGCCGGTACGCAGGTAGAACGGCACACCCGCCCAGCGCCAGTTGTCGATCATCACCTTGAGCGCGACGTAGGTTTCAGTGCGGCTTTGCGTGTCGACATTGTTTTCCTCGCGATAACCGGCCAGCCGCTTGCGCCCCTGTTTGCCCGCCACGTACTGCCCCCGCACCGAGTTCTTCAGCGCCATCTTCTGCGACCAGGGGCGGATAGCACCGATCACCTTGGCCTTCTCGCCGCGAACGGCGTCGGCGCCGAAGGCTGCCGGTGGCTCCATGGCGACCATCGCCAGCAACTGGAACAGGTGATTGGGCACCATGTCACGCAAGGCACCGGTATTGTCGTAGAACGCGCCACGCGTCTCGACACCGACCGTCTCGGCGGCGGTAATCTGCACGTGGTCGATGTAGTGGTTGTTCCAGAACGACTCGAACAGGCCATTGGAGAAGCGGCTGACCAGAATGTTCTGCACCGTCTCCTTGCCCAGGTAATGGTCGATGCGATAGATCTGCCGCTCGCTCATCACCTTGAGCAGGCAGGCGTTGAGCGCCTCGGCACTGGCAAGATCGGTACCGAACGGCTTCTCCACCACCACCCGGCGAAAACCGCCCGCAGACTCGTCGAGCAAGCCGGCCTCGCCCAGGCGCTGGGCCACCTCTGGGAAGAAACGCGGCGAAGTGGCCAGGTAGAAGATAGCGTTGCCGTGACGGGTCTTGGCGATGCGCTTGCCGATCGCCGAATAGGTCGCAGGGTCCAGGAAGTCGCCGGTCTGGTAGTCCAGGCGCTTGGCCAGGCGCGACCACAGCCCTTCGTCCAGACACTTGCCCGCCCCCTCGCCGCCTTTGTCGCGCTCGATCATGAAGTCGTGCAGGCGCTCGGCGAACTGCTCGGCGCTGGCGTGATTATGGTCGACCCCGACAATCCGCAGGTTGCGGTCCAGCAAACCGTCACGGCTGAGGTTGTACAGTGCCGGCATCAGCAGGCGCTTGACCAGGTCGCCATTGGCGCCGAACAGGAACAGCGTGCAAGGCGGCGCTGCGGGAATCGTCTGTTTGCTCATGAACCCTTCTTCTCGACATGGCCGCCAAAGCCCAGGCGCATGGCAGACAACACCTTGTCGCCGAAGGTGCCTTGCTGCTGGCGTGAGCGGAAACGGGCAAACAGCGCGCTGGACAACACCGGCACCGGCACCGCCTGCTCGACCGCCGCATCGATGGTCCAGCGCCCTTCACCGCTGTCGGACACCGAACCGCTGAACTGGGCCAGGTGCGGATCGGCAACCAGCGCATCGGCGGTGAGGTCGAGCAGCCAGGAAGTGACCACACTGCCACGCCGCCAGACTTCGGCGATCTCTGCCACATTCAGGTCGAAACGCTGGTCCTCGGGCAGCTCGGGGCCGCCCTTGCTGCGCAGCAGGTCGAAACCTTCGGCATAAGCCTGCATCAGGCCGTACTCGATACCGTTGTGCACCATCTTCACGTAGTGCCCGGCACCGGGCGGGCCGGCGTGAATGTAGCCATGCTCGGCACGCCCAGGCTCGCCCGTGCGCCCCTGCGTACGTGCAATGTCACCCACACCCGGGGCCAGCGCCTTGAACAACGGCTCCAGCCGCTCGAACACACCCTTCTCGCCGCCAATCATCATGCAATAGCCGCGCTCCAGGCCCCAGACCCCACCGGAGGTGCCTACGTCCAGATAGTGCAGGCCACGCGTTGACAGGTGAGCAGCGCGGCGCACGTCATCCTTGTAGAAGGTGTTGCCACCATCGATGATCGCGTCGCCCGGCTCCAGCAGCTCGGCGAGCTGGGTGATGGTCTGCTCGGTGGGCTCACCCGCCGGCAGCATGATCCAAACGGCCCGAGGCGCCTTGAGTTTCTGTACCAGCGCGCCCAGGTCGTGGGCCCCCAGGGCACCCTCGTCGCTCAAGGCGCTGATGGCCTCACGGTTGCGATCATGTACCACGGTCTGGTGGCCTGCGCGCATCAGCCGTCTTGCGATATTGCCGCCCATGCGGCCCAGCCCGACGATTCCCAGTTGCATGTGCCGATGCTCCCCTTGCGAAATGGATGACGAACGCGATTCAGGTGTTCAGGTTAGTCCAGCGTACCGCACGAGGGTTCACCGACGAACGGCGTGACCACCATAAACAAAAAAGTTCCCAAGGGCGGGGAAAGAATTCAGAATGCGCGCCGCACGAAGCGTCTACGCTTGTCACTGTCACCAGCCAAACTGCGAGGTGTGCTCATGGGTACCTACATGCCTGCCACTCCCCCCCAGACCCTCTATGTCACCGTGCGCCGCGACGAACTGCGCCAACTGAAGGACGAGCGCGACCAACTGCGGCAACAGGTGGCCGAGCTGAACCTGTTGCTCGAACAGGCCCGCCTGGGCAACAAGGCTGCCGGACGCTGACCTTTCGCCGCACCGCGCAGCCCCTGCGCACGCGGCGCCCTGTCGTACCCCGCCTCCTTAACCAGCGAAAATGCCTTCAAAGATAGTCGCCTGTTCCTATATAGGTCTCATCTCAGGCTACCTAGATTGAGCGACGCCGCGGGCCCATTCCGGTGCCTGCTTCGCGTGGAAAACACCCATGAACAAACTGACGTACTGGCTCCCGCTCGTTTTGCTGGGAAGCCTCAGCCTGCACGCGCACGCCGCGCCGCAGCCGTGCCAGCAGCTCGACGAGAAACAAGCCCTGGCGCTGTTCGAACGCTGGAACGACAGCCTGCGCAGCGGCGATCCACAGCAAGTGGCCAAACTGTACGAAAACGATGCGGTGCTGCTGCCGACGGTCTCCAAAGCCCCACGCCTGACCACCGTCGAGCGCCTCGACTACTTCAAGCACTTCCTCGCCGACCAGCCCTCCGGCAAGCTCGACACTCATCACCTGAGCCAGACCTGCAACAAAGCCACACTGGCCGGGTTGTACACCTTCGACTTCGCCAAGACCGGGCAACAGGTCGCTGCGCGCTACACCTTCACCTACCGCTGGGATGGCCAGCAGTGGCTGATCCACCACCACCATTCCTCGCTGCTGCCGACCACCTGACACTGCCCGCATTCCCCGCCCAACGGATGCCTGTTGCGCCGCAGCAACGCAATGTCGCTGCGGCTTTGGTGCGCCAACGTTTGCGCAGATCAACGGTCATGCAGATAGTGACCAGCGGGTCATCCTGCCTACCTTTCGTCCCCTACACTGCGGATTCGGCCCGTGTTTTGCTCCGAAAACCAGTGACGCAATCAAGTCGAACTTTCCGAAACACGGGCAGGTCAGGAAGTAAGTAGGCCACGCAAAGGGACTTCCTCACGCGTCAGCCCGCCCACCCCACACTGTCCAGGCGCCTGTTCGGCCGGAATGCCGCTCGCGCTGTGCCTGCGCGCACGACCATGGGGCAAGGAATGCACTACGAAGATGCTGAAAGCCAAAGCGAGAACAGATACGAGATAAACGTAACGGGTGCCAGCACCCGCATGAACAAGGGACGGAGAGAAGTATGATCAGTGCCGCTGTCGAGCCTCACGCAGAATCATTCAACCTGGAAAATCGCGAGCCTGTTGCACCTGGCTTCGCCACGACAGGCAAGGCACCCGCTACCACGCGCCGCAACAATCCGCACAAGCGCAAGGTGCTGTTCGTCACCTCCGAAATCGCCGACCTGGTCAAGACGGGCGGCCTGGGCGATGTTTCCGCCGCCCTGCCCCGGGCGCTGTCACACCTGCACGATGTGCGTGTGCTGATCCCCGGCTACCCGCAAGTGGTCGATAGCGACAACCCCATTCACATCGTTGGCGAACTCGGTGGCCATGCTGCGCTTCCGCCGTGCAAGATCGGGCGCATGGACCTGCCGGATGGCCTGGTCATCTACGTGCTGATCTGCCCCGAGTTGTATGAGCGCGAAGGCACCCCATACGGTGCCAACAATGGCCGTGACTGGCCGGACAACCACATCCGTTTCGCCCGCCTGGGCCTGGCCGCCGCAGAGATCGCCGCAGGCGATGCAATGGCGCACTGGCGCCCCGATCTGGTGCACGCCCATGACTGGCCAGCCGGTCTGGCGCCTGCCTACATGCACTGGCGCGGCCTGAATACACCGACTTTGTTCACCATCCACAACCTGGCGTACCAGGGTGTCTACAGCCGAGGCTGCAGCCCGGAGCTGGCCATTCCCGACCATGCCATGCAGCAGGAAGGCATGGAATTCTACGGCAAGCTGTCGTTCCTCAAGGCCGGGCTTGCCTACTCGAGCCACATCACCACGGTCAGTGCCACCTACGCCCGAGAGATCACCACGCCCGAGTTCGGTTGCGGCCTCGACGGCTTTCTCGCCAGCAAGGCCCAGCAAGGCCTGCTGGGCGGCATCCCCAATGGCATCGACGAGAGCTGGGATTCGGCCACCGACACCCATCTGCTGCACAACTTCAGCATCAACGACTGGGAAGGCAAGGCGCGCAATGCCGAGCAGGTCCGCGAGCTGTTCGGCCTGGAGCCGTCCGAAGGGCCGCTGTTCGCCGTGGTCTCGCGCCTGGTCTACCAGAAAGGCCTGGACCTGACGTTGAGCGTGGCCGCCGACATCGTCCAGCAAGGCGGGCAGATCGCGATCATCGGCCGCGGCGAGCCGGAAGAGGAACAGGCCATGCGCGATCTGGCCCTGCGCCATCCTGGTCGCATCGGCGTGCGCATCGGCTTCAACGAAACCGATGCCCGGCGCATGTTCGCCGGCAGCGATTTCCTGCTGATGCCCTCGCGCTACGAGCCCTGCGGATTGAGCCAGATGTACGCACAGCGTTTCGGCTCACTGCCGGTGGCACGCAATACCGGTGGGCTGGCCGACACCATCGAAGATGGCGTCACGGGTTTCCTGTTCAACGAGTCGAGCGCCGAGAGCTACCGCGAAGCCTTGAACCGCGCCTTCTACGTACACGGCAAGAAAGACCTGCTCAATGCCATGCGGTGCCTGTCGATGACCCAACCGTTCAACTGGTGTCAGGCGGTGGAACCCTACGCTCGCCTCTACGAGGAACTGGTCTGCCAGGCACGCAGCCGCCACTACTGAACGAGGGCTACGAAGATGCACAGGCATGGCGCACAGCAACTGGACGCCACGTCGGCGCGCTTCGCCCTCTGGGCGCCGGATGCGCGCAACGTGAGCGTGGAAATCGAGCGGCAGCCGTCTGTCGAGCTGCTGTCCGAGGGAGATGGCTGGTTCAGCGGTATCGCTCCCTGCCAGGCGGGTGATCGCTACCATTTCAGGATCGACGGCCACCTGAAGGTGGCCGACCCGGCGTCGCGCTACCAGCCCGACGGCGTGCACGGTCCCAGTGAAGTCGTCGATCTCCAGCGTTACGGCTGGCAGCACCCTTGGCGCGGCCGCCCATGGCACGAGGCGGTGATCCAGGAACTGCACGTGGGCCTGCTCGGCGGCTATGCAGGTGTTTCCCAGCAGCTGCCACGCCTGGCAGAACTGGGTATCACCGCCATCGAGCTGATGCCGATCAACCAGTTCCCCGGCGAGCGAAACTGGGGCTACGACGGCGCCCTGCCCTTCGCCCCGCACAACGCTTACGGCAGCCCGGATCAATTGTGCACACTAATCGACCAGGCCCATGGCCACGGGCTGATGGTGATGCTCGATGTGGTCTACAACCACTTTGGCCCTGACGGCAATTACCTGCCGCAGTACGCCAGCCGGTTCTTCCGTGAAGACCGCCAGACCCCCTGGGGCGCCGCCATCGACTTTCGCCGTGCAGAAGTACGCGAGTTCTTCATCCAGAACGCCCTGATGTGGCTGTGCGACTACCGCTTCGATGGCCTGCGCCTGGACGCCGTGCACGCCATCGACCAGCCGGACTTTCTCGTCGAACTGGCCCGCCGCGTGCGCGCCGCTGTCGAGCCGGGCCGCGAAGTGTGGCTGGTGCTGGAGAACGAACACAACCAAGCGGCGCTGCTTGAGCAAGGCTTCGACGCGCAGTGGAACGATGACGGCCACAACGCCCTGCACGTGCTGCTCACGGGCGAGACCGAAGGCTACTACGCCGACTACAAGCACCGCCCGATCGAGCAACTGGCCCGCTGCCTGAGCGAAGGCTTCGTGTTTCAGGGCGAGCCCAATCGTCATGGCACACCCCGCGGCGAGCCCAGCGCTCACTTGCCACCGAGTGCCTTCGTACTGTTCTTGCAAAACCACGACCAGATCGGCAACCGCGCCCTTGGCGAGCGTCTCAGCCGCCTGTGCCCGCCCCCGGCGCTGCGGGCCGCCACCGGCCTGTTGCTGCTGGCGCCGATGATCCCGCTGCTGTTCATGGGTGACGAAGAAGGCAGCTGCCAGCCGTTCCTGTTCTTCACCGATTTCCACGATGAGCTGGCCGATGCCGTGCGCGAAGGTCGGCGCGGCGAATTCGCCCACTTCGCAGCCTTCGCCGACCCCGAGAAGCGCGCGCACATACCCGACCCCAACGCCCTGCAAACCTTCGAAGCCTCACGCCCGGTCAACACACAGGTGCTCGCTGGCTGGCACGGCCTCTATCACCAACTGCTGGATATCCGCCATCGCCAGATCGTCCCGCGCCTGGTGGGCAGCCGCGCACTGGGCGTCGAAGTGCTCGGCGACAAAGCCCTCAGCGCCCGCTGGCGACTGGGCGACGGCTGCGAGTTGCGCATCGATTTGAACCTTGGCGCATCTGCGCAGCCCATTACTTTGCCAGGCATAGATACACGCCTGTTCGACAGCAGTGACAACGCCCATCCAGACTCCACCCTGGCCGCGTACAGCTGCGTGGTCAGCCTGCTTCCCTCTCGCCTGGAGACGCCATGAGCGAAATGCCCCTGCACCGTCTCGCCGCCCGCGCGGGCCTTGCCCGCGACTGGATAGACGCGAACGATCGTCCCCAGCAGGTATCTGACGAGGCTCTGCGCCGGGTTCTGCAAGGGCTTGGCCATCCGGCCGAGGATGACGCTGCCATCGCGTGCAGCCTGGCCGCCCTGGAGCAGCTCGAGGACAGCGAGCACCTGCCGCCACTGCTCACCGCCGACCTTGGCCAGCCGCTGGCCCTGGCACGCTGGTTCAGCCCAAACAGCCCGGTACGTTGCACCCAGGAAGACGGCAGCGTGCACGCGCTGACCCTCGACCCACTGGCACAACTGCCCGGCGAACTGCCTATCGGCTACCACCGCCTGGAAATCGATGACCGACAGGTCACCATCGCCGTCGCGCCGCCGCGTTGCCACAGCCTGCAGGACGGCACCGAGCAACACCCTCCGCGTTGCTGGGGCCTGGCCGTGCAACTCTACAGCCTGCGCCGCCCTGGTGACGGTGGCTATGGCGACTGCCTGGCCCTGGAGCAACTGGCGCGCAGTGCGGCAGAGCGAGGCGCCGATGCGCTGGCGATCAGCCCGATCCATGCGTTGTCGATGTACGACCAACAGCACTTCAGCCCCTACTCACCATCCAGCCGCCTGTTGCTCAACACCCTCTACGCCAGCCCCTCGGTACTGCTCGGCGAGCGCGAGGTGCGCATGGCGGCCGAAGCTGCGGGCCTGACCCAGAGCCTCGAAGACCTGGAGCAGACGTCGCTGGTCGACTGGCCGCGCGCGGCCGATGTGCGGCACAAGCTGCTCAAGGCGCTGTATGCAGATTTCAGCCAGAGCGAACACCCCCTGCGCCCGGACTTCGACAGTTTTCGCCAGTCCGCTGGCCAAGCCCTGGAGCACCATTGCCATTTCGAAGTGCTGCAGGCCGAAGCCGTGGAGCAAGGCCTGGGCGCCGACTGGCGCGCATGGCCGGACGCCTGGCGCAGCCCCGATGAGCCGGAAGTGCAGGCCATGGCTGCGGCCTACCCGGCGCTGGTGGAGTTCCATGCCTTCTGCCAATGGCTCACCGAGCGCAGCCTGCAACGCGCCCAGGATGCCGCGCGCAGCAACGGCATGGGCATCGGCTTGATCGCTGACCTGGCGGTGGGTGCCGACGGTGCCGGCAGCCAGGCCTGGAGCCGCCAGGACGAACTGCTGGCCGACCTCAAGGCCGGCGCGCCGCCCGACATCCTCAACCGCTCCGGCCAGGACTGGGGCATCTGCGCCTTCTCGCCCGACGGCCTCAAGCGCAACGGCTACCGTGCCTTCATCGAAATGCTGCGAGCCAATCTCGCCCACGCCGGCGGCCTGCGCATCGACCACGTGATGGGGCTGCGCCGCCTGTGGCTGATCCCGCGCGGCGCCAAGCCGAGCGAGGGGGCGTATCTGAACTACCCCGTCGAAGACCTGCTGCGCCTGCTGGCGCTCGAATCGACACGCCATCAGGCGGTGATCCTCGGCGAAGACCTCGGCACCGTACCGCCCGGGCTGCGTGAGCAACTGGCGGACAAGGGCGTGCTGGGCATGCGCGTGCTGCCGTTCGAGCAGACCTCGCCCGGCCACTTCAAGGCGATCCTCGACTGGCCCGATACCGCCCTGGCCACCACCGGCACCCACGACCTCGCCCCGTTGGCCGGCTGGCTGCGAGCACGGGACATCGACTGGAACCACCGACTGCAACTGATCGACGCCGCCACCGAACTGCACTGGCGGCATGAGCGCGAGCAGGAGATTCACGGCCTGCGCCGCAGCCTGGAAGCGAACTATGGCCCTCTGAAGGATAACGACGCCTTGATCGACACCGCCATCCGTTATGTCGGCCACACCCGCGCACCGCTCGTGCTGGTCCCACTCGAAGACCTGCTCGGCAGCGACGAACAACCCAACCTGCCTGGCACCACCGACGGCCACCCCAACTGGCGTCGACGCTTCGCCCTGCCCGTCAGCGAACTGCTCGACGACGAGGATGCCGCACGTCGCCTGGAACTGCTGGCGCAGGCCCGCGAACAAGCCTGGGAGCGCGACCGATGAAGCCCTTGACCGCCACCCAGCGCCTGCAGTTTCACAGCGACTTCACCCTCGACGATGCCGTGCCACTGGTGCCCTACTTCGCCCGACTGGGCATCAGTCACCTGTACGCCTCGCCCATACTCAAGGCCCGCGCCGGCTCCCGGCACGGCTACGACGTGGTCGATCCGACCCAGGTCAATCCCGAGCTGGGCGGCGAAGCGGCGCTGCAGCGGCTGGTAGCCGCGCTGCGCCAGCACGGCATGGGGCTGATCCTCGACACCGTGTCCAATCACATGGCCGTGGGCGGTGCCGACAACCCCTGGTGGCAGAGCCTCCTGGCCTGGGGGCGGCGCAGCCCCTACGCCGAATTCTTCGATATCCAGTGGCACTCCAGCGACCCGCTGCTGGCTGGCCAGTTGCTGCTGCCGTTCCTGGGCAACGACTATGGCATCGCCCTGCAGAATGGCGAGATTCCGCTGACCTTCGACGCTGAGCACGGGGTGCTGCAGATCGAGCACTACGAGCACCGTTTCCCGATCTGTCCTCTGGATTACGGACGGATCCTCAGCCAGAGCGATGCCCCCTCGCTGCAGGCGCTGGGCACGCGCTTCGGCGCCTTGGGCGACTCCACCGACCCACTGGCCGAGAGCCTGCCATTGCACGCGGAACTGGCCCGCCTGGTACGCGAGGGCGCTCACCTGGAGCAGGCCCTGGCCGCCTTCGACAGCCACAGCGAAGCGGGCTTCAAGCGCCTGCACCTGCTGCTCGAGCGCCAGACCTATCGCCTGGCCAGTTGGCGCACCGCCGCCGACGACATCAACTGGCGACGTTTCTTCGACATCAACGAACTCGGCGGCCTGCGTGTGGAGCGAGCGACGGTGTTCGAAGCGACCCACGCCAAGCTGTTCGAGCTGATCGCTCGCGGCCTGGTCGATGGCCTGCGCATCGACCATATCGACGGCCTGGCCGACCCTCGCCGCTACTGCCGCAACCTGCGCCGCCGTGTCGATCACTTGCTGGTCCTGCGTCCACCAGAAGCGGCACTCGAGCATTTCCCGATCTACGTGGAAAAGATCCTCGGTGCCGACGAGCACCTGCACCAGGACTGGCTCACCGACGGCACCACCGGCTACGAGTTCATGAACCAGGTCTCGCTGCTTCAGCACGACCCGTCCGGCGAAGTGCCGTTGACCGACCTCTGGCGCAACGTCAGCGAGCGCCCCGAGTTCGACGAGGAAGTGCGCATCGCAAGACGTCTGGTACTCAATGCCAGCCTGGCCGGTGACTGCGAGTCGGTGGCCCAGGCGCTGTTGCAGGTCGCCCGCGACGATCTGATGACCCGCGACCTCACCCTCGGCGCAATCCGTCGTGCCCTGCAGGCGCTGGTCGAGCACTACCCGGTGTACCGCACCTACATCAATGCCTGTGGCCGTCCCCAGCAGGATGAGGCGTTCTTCCAGCGCGCCCTGGAAGGTGCCCGGCAGTCGCTCGGCGAAGCCGACTGGCCATTGCTCGAACACTTCGAGCGCTGGCTCGGCGGACAGCCCTGGCGTCAGTTGCCTGTCGGCCGTGCCCGCAAGCACCTGCGCCATGCGTGCGTGCGCTTCCAGCAACTGACCGCACCCAGCGCCGCCAAGGCGGTCGAGGACACCGCGTTCTACCGCAGCGCCCGCCTGCTCTCGCGCAACGACGTGGGCTTCGAGGCCGAGCGGTTCAGCACCACACCTGCGCAGTTCCACAACGAAGCGCAGCGCCGCCTGCGCGACTTCCCGGATAACCTGCTGGCCACTGCCACCCACGACCACAAGCGCGGCGAAGACTGTCGCGCGCGCCTGGCGGTGCTCAGTGAACACAGCCAGTGGCTCACCAGCCGCGTCGAGCACTGGCGCGAACTGGCCGAGCCGCTGCGTGAAACCCTCGAAGACGGCCTGGCACCCAGCCCCGGCGATGAGTTGCTGCTGTTCCAGACCCTGCTCGCCAGTTGGCCGCTGGAGCTAAGCCGTGATGACCCGCAGGGCCTGGAGCACTTTGCCGAACGTGTGCGCCAGTGGCAGCAGAAAGCCCTGCGCGAAGCCAAGCTGCGCAGCAGCTGGGCCGCCCCCAACGAGCGCTACGAACAGGCCTGCGCCCGCTACCTCGATGGCCTCTTGCTCGACAGCGAAAACCAGCAACTGCGCCACTCGCTCGCCGACGCCGCCGCGCGCATCGCCTGCCCCGGTGCGCTCAATGGCCTGGTCCAGTGCCTGCTGCGCATGACCACGCCGGGTGTTCCCGACCTGTACCAGGGCAACGAATACTGGGACTTGAGCCTGGTCGACCCGGACAACCGCCGCCCCGTGGACTACCCGGCAAGACGCGCCAGCCTCGACGCCAGCCTGCCCGAGGCCGAGCTGCTTGAACACTGGCGCGACGGACGCATCAAGCAGGCCTTGATCGCCCGCGTGCTGGACCTGCGCCAAGCGCATCCCGAGCTGTTCCTGCGCGGTGCCTACCTGCCGCTCAACGCCCAGGGTCGCCACGCCGACAAGGTGCTGGCCTTCGCCCGCCTCGGTGAGGGCGAGCGTGCCATCGTCATCGTGCCACGGCTGGCCAGCAGCTTGCTGGACGAGGCCCCGATCCCCCTGATCCCAGCACAGAACTGGGACGATACCCGGCTGATCCTGCCGTTTGCCTTGTCGCCTGCCACTTGCACGGGACTTTTCGCACACACCGCTGTCAGCCCTACTAGGGAGCTGATGCTGAGCAATGTGCTGTCGGAATTTCCGCTCAACCTGTTGATTGAACATGCATGAACTTCAGGAGCGTCGAAATGAGTGTCGATGAAAAGCGTATCCGCGAATTCGCCTACCAGATCTGGGAGTCGGAGGGTAAACCGGTAGGCCAGGAAAAGCGCCACTGGGAGATGGCCCACAAGCTGGCCGAAGCCGAGGCCCTGGCGCCCAAGGCCGCACCACGCAAGAAGGCCCCGGCCAAGCCCAAGGCGCCTGCCGAACCCAAGGCCGCCGCACTGCCGGCGGGCAAGCCTGTGGCCGAGAAGAAACCACGGGCGCCGCGCAAGCCCGCCGCCGGCTGATATCCGCCTGCGGTTCAACCCAAGACCTGTGGAGCAGCTGCCTTGTTCAAAACCCAAAGGCCAGCCCCTCCCTGTGAGAACAGCTGTCCTGTTCAAAATCCAAAGGCAAGCCTGTCCCTGTGGGAGCGGGCTTGCCCGCGAACACGGGCATAGCCCGTGCCAGGCAGCGCGGTGTCTTTTTTTCGCGGGCAAGCCCGCTCCCACAGCCGAATTGAATTCACCTGGCCCGACGAGGACTGCCATGAACCCACGCACGCCGAAGAAAACCCGTTCCGTCGCGCCCACCCGGATTCGCGAGGGCCTGCCCTTCCCGCTCGGCGCCACCTGGGACGGACTGGGCGTCAATTTCGCGCTGTTCTCCGCCAACGCCACCAAGGTCGAGCTGTGCATCTTCGACGCGACCGGCGAAAACGAGCTCGAGCGCATCGAGCTGCCCGAATACACCGACGAGATCTACCACGGTTACCTGCCCGACGCGCATCCGGGGCTGGTCTATGGTTATCGCGTGCACGGCCCCTACGAGCCCCAGAACGGTCACCGCTTCAACGCCAACAAACTGCTGATCGACCCCTACGCCAAGCAACTGGTGGGCGAGCTGAAATGGTCCGAGGCGCTGTTCGGCTACACCCTGGGGCACCCCGACGACGACCTGTCGTTCGATGAACGCGACAGCGCCCCCTTCGTGCCCAAGTGCAAGGTCGTCGACCCGGCCTTCACCTGGGGTCGCGACCAGCGGGTGCAGATTCCCTGGGAGCAGACCGTCATCTACGAAGCCCACGCCCGTGGCATCAGCATGCGCCATCCGGCAGTGCCCGAGCATCTGCGCGGCACTTTCGCGGGGCTTGCCAACGACGAGCTGCTGGCCCACATCAAGGACCTGGGCGTTTCCAGCATCGAGCTACTGCCCGTGCACGCCTTCGTCAACGACCAGCACCTACTGGACAAGGGCCTGAACAACTACTGGGGCTACAACACCCTGGCCTTCTTCGCCCCCCATCCCAAATACCTGGCCAGTGGCAAGATCGCCGAGTTCAAGGAGATGGTCGCGCACGTCCACGAGAAGGGCCTGGAAGTGATCCTCGATGTGGTCTACAACCACACCGCCGAGGGCAACGAGCGTGGCCCGACCCTGTCCATGCGCGGTATCGACAACGCCTCCTACTACCGCCTGATGCCTGACGACAAACGCTTCTACATCAACGATTCGGGCACCGGCAATACCCTCGACCTGAGCCACCCCTGCGTACTGCAACTGGTCACCGACTCACTGCGCTATTGGGCAGGCGAGATGCATGTGGACGGTTTCCGCTTCGACCTGGCGACCATCCTGGGCCGCTATCACGACGGCTACAGCGAACGTCACAGCTTCCTCGTCGCCTGCCGCCAGGACCCGCTGCTGCGCAGCGTCAAGCTGATCGCCGAGCCCTGGGACTGCGGCCCCGGCGGCTACCAGGTGGGCAACTTCGCCCCCGGCTGGGCGGAATGGAATGACCGCTTCCGCGATACGGCTCGCGCCTTCTGGAAAGGTGACGAGGGCCAACTGGCCGATTTTGCCGCGCGCCTGACAGGCTCCGGCGACATGTTCAACAACCGCGGCCGGCGCCCTTACGCCTCGGTCAATTTCATCACCGCCCACGATGGTTTCACCCTGCGCGACCTGGTCTCGTACAACGAGAAGCACAACGAGGACAACGACGAGAACAACCAGGACGGCACCAGCAACAACCTGTCCTGGAACTGCGGCGTCGAAGGCCCCACCGACGACCCGCAGATCAATGCCTTGCGCATGCGCCAGATGCGCAATTTCTTCGCCACGCTGCTGCTGTCCCAAGGCACGCCGATGATCGTCGCGGGTGATGAATTCAGCCGCACCCAGCATGGCAACAACAACGCCTACTGCCAGGACAGCGAGATCGGCTGGGTCAACTGGGACCTTGACGAGGACGGCACGCAACTGCTGGCCTTCGTCAAGCGTCTGACCCGGCTCAGGCTGCAGTACCCGGTGCTGCGCCGTACGAGCTTCCTGGTCGGCGACTACAACGAAGCGATCGGGGTCAAGGACGTCACCTGGCTCGCCCCCGACGGCAGCGAGATGAGCGTGGAGCAGTGGGAAGACCCGCACGGGCGTTGCCTGGGCATGCTGATCGACGGCCGCGCGCAAGTCAGCGGCATTGCCCGGCCAGGAGCGGAAGCGACGGTGCTGCTGATCGTCAATGCGCACCATGACGTGGTGCCGTTCAAGCTGCCGAGCGTACCTGAAGGCGAACACTGGAGTTGCCTGGTCGATACCGATCGGCCGCAGTTGCGCAAGGCACAGCACCTGGCGTTCGAGAGCCTGTTCGAGGTACAGGGCCGCTCGGTGCTGTTGCTGGTGTTGCAGCGCGAAGAGGAATGACCAGCCAGCGATACCCGCCCCCGCCCGCGTGACCATTGCCGATGGGCTGCCCGGCAGCCCATCGGCACGTTGCTCGAGCCACATCGATGGCCCGAGGCCGGCGCCTCAATGCAAAGTACTGCGCGCCTTGAGCCGTGCCCGCTCGATGACCTCCTGCCAGGTATCGTTTTCGTCTTCCGATACCTTGAACCAGGGGTATACCTGCACGCGCTGCTCGTAGTTCGCCCACTCGCCTTCGACATCCTCGCCATTGGCGCGCACGATCCTGCATTGGCGGCCCAACGCATCGTAAAAATGCGTGTCGGCATAGATGCCTTCACGCGCACTATCGTCGCTGACCCAGCGCCAGTCGTCGAGGTAGAACGGCAACCACATTCGAACCGCCTGCCCTTTGTTGTCGAACTCGGTCTTGCCGGTGACCGCCCAGCGCACCTCGGTGTGAGCCGACACCGCGTGCCCATCCTGATCCTGGGCAAGGCCTCCTTCCTCGGTACGCACGAACGCCTCGCCGCCCGGATTGAGGATGGCGACCTGCAACAACTGCGAGCCGCCTGTCAGCGACACCTGCACGCGCACCTGTTGCTCGGGATCGTTGTCATAACGGTCGGGCTGGATCTGGATCACATGGGGTGGCGTGCGCCCGGCCATGAACAGCTCGCCAGACACCTCTATGCCATCCCGACGCAAACGCTGCGCATCCCGCTGCCAGGCCAATGCACCGCAACGGCGGGTGCCCACGACACGACCATCGGCCTGCAGCGCCAAAGGCATCCAGCTGTCGACCACGGTGGTGAATGCCATGGCCACCGGCACCCCTTTGCTCTCGTTGAGGGCCACGGCCTGCTCGACCGTGCGAGGGGGCGTGAAGGCAGCATCGGGGGAGAAGCCGCTCATGACGGCTTCATCGCTGCCTGCCGGGGTTTCAGTACCATAGAAACGGGTATGCATCACCCGCCCCAGAGCATCGAGGCTGCTGGTGTGGGTGTTGTCATTGGCGTCCTTGATCTGCACTGGCTGCATGAAGCGCCAGTCATACACCTCGACAGTGGAGGTCAGACCGGCAGCATCGGTCACTTTGCACACGGCGATGTCATGGGCGCTGTACTGCAGTTGGCTGGGGCCCGTCACCGTGCTTTCCTGGACGGTGTCGGGCATCCAGAAATGCTCGGCGCCACGATACTCCGAAATGCCGTGGTGGCCGCAGTACGCCTCTTCGACTGGCGGCGACCACGGAATCGACGGCGCGCCTGTATCGGAGGGATCGTGCGGCTCGGCCAGTTCTTCGGCATCCTCCGGTCGGCTCATGGCGACATAGCCGCCGCGCTTGAGCAGCTCGGTCAGGGATTCGGCCTGCACCCGGGTGTCCAGCAAGTGCTGGACGTCTGCCAACCATGCCTGGAGCTGGAATGGGTGGGATGGATCACCACCGCGCATCGCAAGATTGGCCAGCACGACTCGCCAGAACACGCTGTCAGCACCGGTCACGGCCAGTCCGTCCGCCACTGCGCCATGCAGGCGCTGCAGATCCGCACTGCCTTGCGCCTGGCCGGCGAACCATGCCACCACCGCTGGCAGGGCCGCATCGGCCACACGGCTCTGCTTGCGCAACGCCGCCTGCAAGCCCTCCGGCAACACCGCAGCGTCGGCCTGGTACAGCCGCTCGCGCAAGGCATCCACCGAAATCACGGTCTTGAGCGCTGCGCGCAGAATCCCGAGCGCCTGCTCGTCCTGGGGCGAGCACTGCAGATAAGCCATCAGCAGTGAGTACGAGGTCGCAACCGCCGTCACGTGCGGCAGGCGATCGCGCACCCGGCGCAGCACTGCCGGGTCGGCATTCGGGTTGGCCAGCGCCTGCTCCACCAGATTGCCCAAGGTCTGCTCGAAGGTCGGCCGCAGGACATCCAGTGAAGCCTTGTCGAGCATCGCCGTGCGGGTATAGGCCAGCAGTGCCTGACGCGAAGGGACCGTAGCGGCGCCTGAGCCATCGGCTTTCCGCCAGATCGCCTTCTCGTAGCCGACCAGCGTCGTCCTCTGCGGATCGGCCATCAGCAGTTCATCCACTGCCAGGTTCTCTACACTGAAACCGTCCATGGGCACGTCGCTGGCCGCCAGCTTGATCACATCCCGGCGCGTGCCATCCGCCAGACCGATGACAAAGTCATCGCCACGGACCAGATTGTGCACGCGGGAGCGGGTCAGATTGACCCAACAGTCGTACTGCTGCTCATCGCAACTTGCCTCGATCAAGCCCGCCGGCAAGCTGTCGGGATAGATCTGCCGCTCACCCTCCTCCTTGACCAGGTCCGCCTCGCGCAACTGACGCGGATAGTTGACGACAGCGCTTTGCAGCACGTTGCCATACAAGTCCTGGGCGAGAACGAGCGTCTGGGCGACCACCGGGTCCTGCGGCACCCGTTCGCAGCTGAATGCCAGCTGCTGGATTGGCGTCACCAGCGCGCTCGGTCGCTGAGGATCGGCACTGGCCAAGGCCCGGATCTGCAGGCGCGAGCGCTCGAGGCTGTAGGGGTTGCCGGCACGCGGATGGCCGTCTTCCCCGTACACCTCACTGCGCATGACCTGGCCACGGACCGCGCGGTACAACCAGGCGCGCAGCGCCCCCGTTACCTCGAGCGCCTCCTCTGCATCGTCACGCCATTGGGTGAAACGCGGTGGAGCCTGAGGGAATCGGGCATCCATGTCGACAAAGGCGTCGTCAGCCACCGCATCGAGCGCCTCCACCCCAGTGTAGAACCAGGTGCAGGTACGCGAGGGCGGCGACAGATGGGCGGCCATCGACCGGACCATGTCATGGGTGTCGGTCTGGATCAGGCGCCTGAACCCGGCAAATTCACGTTCGCGGCCATCCCACACGCCGCCGAGATAGGTGGTCTCGCGCCCCATGCACAAACCGGTAATTTCATTGATCGTCGTGATCCGGCTCACGGTATGGACCGGGAACGGCAAGTAGCTGACCGGCGTCTGGCCGCGGGCCAGTTGCTCGGCCTTTTCGTCGAGCCAGGCCTGGGCCGAGCTGCGGTACTGCAACTCGGTGCGGTTGCCGATGTTGTCGACGATGGTCGACAGCAACCACGGCCGGTGGTCGTTGAAGCGGTACAGCCAACTGCGGGGTGTTTTTTCAGGGCCATGGCCCGGCACCGTCACCAGCAAGTCGGCAGTCCCCTGGCCACGGATGTCGGCCACCTGCAGCTGGGCTTCACTGTCCAGCGTCACCCCCTGCGGCATCTCGATCGCAGGCCCCTCGACGAAACGGTTGCCGCACTGGCTGATGAACACACGGATACGGGCGGGTTCCAGGTAAAGGATATCGGTGGTGCCCGCACCGTCGGTATCGGCGAGGAACACCCGCGAGGCGTTGAAATCCTCCACCTTGAAACCCGGGATACTGATGGCCTCGTCGAACCGGCCATAGCCCAGGGAGGGCCAGAGCGTCACACTGTCGCCAGTGATGCGCAGCAGGTGCGACTGGCCACTGCCGGCAGGATCGGCGAAGGCGACCAGTTGCCGGTCGGCCCCATCCAGTGACGGCAGCGCTTCGCGCCCCGCGTACTCTGCAGTGACCGCCGCCAGCCAGCCGTCGGCGCCTGCGGAGGGATATAGCCGTACGCTCCGTGGGCCGAGGGCGCGCAGCATGACCACATCGGAGCGGCCATCGCCGGTGAGATCAGTCATCTGCGCAGCCTGATGGCCATACTCGCTGGGCAAGCCCAACAGCGGTTTCCACGCCCCCCAGATACCGTCGGGCGCCAGCGTGAAACTGCCACGCATTCCCGATTCGGTGATCAACCACTCGGGGCGGCCATCGCCATCCAGGTCGGTCAGGCTGCCGGTGCTATCGGCCGGACGCTTGGGCAAGAGCTGCGGCGCCCCCCAGATGATCGCATCCTGCGCCGCGCCTCGGGCCTTGTCCGGGCGCATCGGCGGCCGGTAATGCCAGGCGCCCCGATCCCGGTACAACAGCCCTGGCACGCCTTCACCCTGCAAGTCGGCCATCTGCCATGCAGGGGCCCAGAAGCCGTCGAGCGCTGGCACCGCTTCCCAACCGGGCGTAGCTCTGCCAGGTCGGGTCAGCTCGAACTCCATCGGCGGCAAGCGACAGTCGGATACGCTCGACAGTTGTTGCACCGACACCAGAATGCTGCAGACCGGGCCGCTGTCGTACTGCAGGTGCAGCCGTGCCACCAGCTCTGGCGTGTCGTCGGCCTCGCCGTTCATGCGTGCGGTGCGGTGCCAGAGCAGCACATCGCGGCACAGCCGGCGGATGCGCACGTTGAACCCATAGCGCCAGAACGAATGGCAGTCGTCGCGCACCGGCCAATCCTGCTCCGGCGCAAGCCCAGGCACCCGCTCGGGGTCGGCGCCGCGCTCGCCATAGTCGAATTGGGTGAAGGTGAGAAAATCCGTCTCGTCGAAGCCGTCCTGGGGAATCAGCAGCGCCTGCGAAGGCGTGGCGTTCATGGCATAGACAGTATCGGCATAGAGGTTGGCGACCTGCGGGTGGGCCTTGAGCTCCTGGTCGCTGCAGCCTTTGTCGTCTTCGGCGCGATAGCGGTACACCAGGTGCTCGCCACGGGCCGAAACGCGCTCCTCCAGGTACCAGCCCGCCACACGTTCAGGGGCTGCGGGATCGCGCAGACGTGCAGAGGCCGACCAGCCGAACAACGAAAGGCTGCCATCGGGCTGCCAGTGCAGCCAGAAACCAGGGTCAGCCGCAGCGCCTTTGACGACCCAATGCTCAAGACGCTGCGATGGCGCGCCGCTGCGCAGGCACCAAGGGGTGACGCTGTAGGTCTCACCACCAGAGGCCTCGGCGAACGGCAAGGCTGTGCGGTCATGGGGTGCACCGGCCTTGAGGATTTCCTCCCCGGACGGGCCGACCATTCGGTCGTTGCCGTCGTATTTAGGGAAACCGAAGCGGGTCATGCAGAAGATCGCCGGCAGGTCGCAATCCCAGCCGGCGCCGAAGGCGCTGTTACCGCCGCCAGAGGAGTAGTACAACGCCAGTTCCGCCGACAGCGCACGACCAGCCGGCGATGGCAGGGGCATTTGCCAACCCGCCGCACCGTCCGGGCCACCCGCCGAGAGCATGCCGCCACCGACCGAGACCGTGCCACCGCCCTTGGGCAGGGCTGGGGGGGTGTAGAAGGGAGCGCCGCCCTCTTCCCTCGCGGACGCGGGGGCCTGACCCGAAGCAGCAGCCTGGTTTTCGTGTGAATACCCATCCAATGAGTCGGGCATGAGCCCCTCCTGTGACCAGTTCCAATCTACTTATGTATGACGCGCAGCATTAAACTGCACAGTCACTTCAGAACTCCCGACCGCCCATAACCCAAAGGCGAGCTGTTTAGCAATGCCTACAAAACAATACGTAACCAGGACAACAATACGGCATCGAGCGCTCGTCACGTGTCAAAACACTCAGGGCGGCTTTTGCAAAGACACCTTAAGCGAATCGTTATAACGGTACGCCATATGGCACGTTAACCGGGCATGGGAAATCGTCTCCTCCAACGGTCAGCACCGAGACCGTTCTCGAAATAGGGCCCAGGTTCCACAATAGAGCTGAGGCACCTTTCAGCTCCCTAGCCACTTTGAATCCTGGATCTGGCACGAACCCTGGATCTGACTTGTTAGTCCACAACGATAATGAATACGACTTATCGGCAATGGGACTATCCTTAACAGCGGTGACAATAAGAATCATGTCCCCTTCGGATGGCGCGATTCTAACTCTTAACTCTTTCGCACCGGTGTTGGACAGCATCAAAGACGGCACGAGCGTTATCGGGGTATCGAAGCCGTCGACATAAACTTTCAAGTTGAAATAACCACTGGCCTCCCGGCCTCGCGTATTCCAACTCACCCCTGCCTCTGAAAGTCTCATTTTTGAGCCGAACTCGGGCACTGACCCCATGTCGCCCTCTTTCAGCGTCTGCGGAATAAATTCCATGCTCGCCGATAGCCTGGCAGCAACCAACGGACTTCCCGCCTTGGCCTTCAATGTGAATGACAGATACTCCTCGCGATAGAATACCGTGGGATCAGGCAGGAAATGAGGTGTATAAGTCACCTCCGCTTCATCTGCCAACTTGCTGGATAACAACACACATGTCGGAATTGTCAGAACGGTCGAAAAACCCGCGATATGAAAAGCCAAGCCGAATTTCCCACTGAGGTCGCCCCCGGTCACCTCCCACTCCAGCCCCTCTGCAGGCATCACTCTTGACACACCAAAATCGGGAGTGGCCGATACATCCCCTTCCTTCACAGTGTCAGCGCAGAGTGTCATCCGTACCTCTTGCTTCAGGTTTGCCAGAGGGCTATCAGGCTTGGGCGCGATCCTGACGGTCTGGCTCACCAAACGCCGAAACACCAACAGGTCGAAGATCAGGTGGCCGCCTACCCTCACATCCAGTTCATCTCTCAGGTCTTGCGACAAAGCAATGCCCAACTTCACCGTCAGGGGTGTTGGAAACGCGTCTGTATGAATGGTCAAGCCGAATGTGCCAGAGACTTTGGCGGACAAAGTCCAGGCCAGTCCTGGAATGGATATCGGTCGTTTTTCTTTGTAAGTCGGAAGCGAAATCAGTTGCGCCTGGGGCAAACTGCCTTCGACGTACTCGATCCACGCTTCGCTCAGAAATTCTCGTTCTAGCGGACTGCCCATTTTCGGCACGATAGCCAGCTTGTGCTCTGCGTTGGAGAGAATAGCCAGCGGCTCAACCAGAGGCACCAGATCCAGCAACACGTCGAACTCATCCTCCATACGTAGCGACAGCAGCCAGCAACTGCCCGTGATCAAGGGCGTCGAGAAACCCGGCACTTGGATGGCCAACCCGAACACACCGCTTGCCTGCTTGCCCATCATCTCCCATCGCAACGCCCCCTCCGAGAACCCCTGCTCAACCTCGTAATTCGGGTGGGCCTCCATGTCCTCCGGCACCAGGTCATCGCCCACAAACGTCAACTTGGCCTTCAAACCGCTTTCAGCCAAGGGGCTTCCGGCTTTTGGCTTGACCTCGACGTAGGACGGCACCATGCGCCGGAATATCCAGGTCGATTCGTCCGATCCACGCTCATCGTCATAGACCAGCTCGGCTTCGTCGGTCAGTGCTCGCGACATCAGCAAGCACGTGTCGACGACCATCGGTTCGTCAAAGCCCTGCATGTGCACCTGCACCCCAAAGGTGCCACTCACCTGCGCACCGGTCAGTGTCCAGCTCAACCCGTCTTCCAACATCGCCCGCCGCTCACCGTAATTGGGCGCGGCAACGACACTGGCCGGTTTCAGGCTGCCGTCGGTGAAGGTCAGCCAGGCTTCTGTTTTCATCTTCGCCAGCGGGCTGCCGGGCTTCAGGGTGACCTTCAGCGTCTGCGCATCGTCTCGCCAGAACAGCGCAGGGCTTACCGGCACAGCGTCTGCAAGCGTCAGCTCGATCTCTTCCTCGAGGTTGGGCGATAGGCGCAAGCCTTTGAGTGACAGGGGCAAAGTCAGCGTCGGCGTGACGACTTCGAGCGTGAAATGATCCCGCTCTACACCAGGCATGATGGTCCAACTGACACCAGCAGCAGTCATTTCCTGCGGTTCGCTCGGGCTGAAGGTGATGTCCAGCTGTGGTGTGCCTCCTGGCCAACCCAAGGTCACCTGTTCGCCTATGAAAAAGTTGTCCGCAGACTTGGGCTTCAAGGTCAACGTATGCTCGCCGACACTGCCCAGCACCAGGTTGACGTCATCGAAATCAGTGATTGGCCTGTCGTCGAACAACACATCGAACTGGGCCGACCACGGTGAGCGGGAGTACACAGGGATAGCATGTAGCTTGTCGCTTTCCGCGCCGAGGCCATCAACGCATCGGGCGCTGAGTTCTGCGGTGTAGAAGTCGACACCATCCTTCGGCTCAGGGGTGAACTCAAGCGTCGACTTGCCCTGCTCATCCGTTGGGACAGTCTTGTAGAGCACATCGTCGATGTACCAATCCACATCCTGACCAACGATCGTTCGCGCTGGCGCGACAAGGTTGCTCAGCGTTGCGGTCAACGTGGTACTGCTATTCCACTCCAGAACCGGCACCACGCCATCCCAGGCCACCTCGCTCACTTCATAGCGAAAATCCCCCAACTGCGCCTGGAGCTCATGCTTTTCGGCCCGCCAGTAACTACCCAGGCCCAGCGGTAGCGCGCCGGACATCACCTCCTGGGCGGCACTGGCCCCCAAGCTCCAGGTACTGGTCCCGGCATCCGGTTGCGGATAACGACTCTCCTCGTCACTGTCGTCGATATTCAGCAACGGATTCGTTGTCAGCCCGTATGTCGTGGGCGGCGTATCGGCATTCCCCGGCCACAGCACGCTCAGCTTTTGCCCCTGCCAGGCATCGCTGACCTGCAGGCTGTACGTGGCGCCATGGCACAGTTTGAACGGCGGCTGGGGTTGCGGAGCAAGCGATGGCTGATCAGGCTCAGGCGACAGCAAAACCTTCCCTTCGAAGGGGGCCAGGTGCACTTCGGAAATGATGTTGCGCAGGCTCAGTTCATCCTGCCTCCCACCCGTGGGGGTTTCGAACGCCACGCGTATTGTCGAGATTCCCTGGGGTATATCGATGAGCCTGGGCGTCAACGTATGCCAGGTAGGTTCAGCTTCGGGCTTGGGGTTTTGCTCGTCAGCCTGCCCGGTGGTCTCCGGGTTCTTGAGCGCTTGCTCATGGATAACCTGGCCTTGCGCCCCCCCCGAGAGTGCGTAGACCTTGAGCCAGCAATTTTCGGTAAAGTACAGAACGTTGTACTGGCAGCCCAAGGCATAGCCCTGTGCAACCCCCTCGAGCAACGTGAAGTCCTGGTAGAGCCGACCCTCTCGGAAAAGTGAAAGGTACGTGCCGTCTCTGGCATCGTTTTCACGCAGCATGAAGCTGTCTTCGCCTTCGTAAATCCATAGCCCTTCGGAGCCAGCGCTTTGCGTTGGTTTCTGGATGAAGGGATCCTGAAGAAAATCATGCCCTTTGGTAAGGTCTTGCGCACGCGTCGAAATCGGCTGGATACCCTGTGCCTCATGACTATTGCTCATGACTGTCTCCTGGTTGGACATGCCCTCGCCGGACCACACCAGCAAAACGTCCGGGCGCTTCTTCAGGCAACAACGCCTCGACTTGCTCCTCGAACAGTGCACCGCCATACAGCGCGAGGTAGCGCACCTCCATGACGATATCGCTCAGCCCTTGGAGCAGTTCGGTTTGCCGGGCAGCTCGCGGAAACTTCAGGTTCCAGTCGGAGACGGCGCCGGTGCCTTCGAACGGCAAGTAACGGTCATCGCTCTCGGGGGCCGTGACCAACCCGATATCCTGCGTAGCCGACGACAGGCAGACCTGTTGGCTGGGCCGCAAACTTCGCATGACGTAGCGCCCCTCACCCTCACCCTGGTCAAGTTGCGGCGACAGGTACTTCACCCCTTCGATATCGGCTTTGGTCAACAATCGGCTCTGCGTCTGGGTCAGGGTGGCGCGGATGTCCTGGTAAGGCCCCAGCAACGCAGGTAGCGACAACGCCACACTGTGCAGGCGCCGCAGGTAATGCCCGGGGTAATCCTGGTTGAACAGCGTTTCACTCAGGCTGAAATCCAGTTCGCCGTTCTCGACCAGCGTCTCGAGCAGCGCCGGCCAGTCGCCAAGTGCAGCCCCTTTCTTGTCAAATACCTGGCCCTGTTCGATCAGTGCACGCAGCGACACGGTCTTGCGCAGCTCCAGATGACGCTCGTTGCGCAACAAGGCTTCGGCTTCCAGGCGATGCAGGTCCAGGCGCAGTTCGCCTGCGGCATTGAGGCCATGCCGATCTGCCTGCCAGACCGAGGCACGCACGATGCGTTTGTCATAGTTGCCCGTCTCGTACTGCCAGCAAGCTTCGGCACTGTTGCACAAGCCCACCGCGACATCGAACAACGTCGCATGCCAGGCGGTCACCTGCGACCTCAGCCAGCGATACAGCGATACGTTGGTCGATTTGCTCTGGTAGAAGGCGTACATCTGCTGGGCCTGGTCCAGCACCTTGCGGCTGTGATCGAGCGAGTTCCTGGCGGCCTGGGTTGCGCAGGCCTGGGCCTTGACCTGCTCGGCGATGACATCGATATCCTTGCTGGCCAAGGTGGCCTGCAACTGCCATTCCTGTCGGCGACGCTTGTAGGTCGACGTCTCGCGCATGATGTCACCGGAGATCTGCAATGCACTCCCCGCCAGGAACAGCAACTGAGCACCGCTCATGATGGGGGCGGTCGTATCCCCCCTGTCCTGCGCCATTCCGAAGATCCTGGGCGCCATCTGTGTCGCGTAGTAGGCGCTCAATGCGCTGGAACCCCCGCTATTGATAGCCCCACCTGCGTGATGGGCAACCATTGCCGAGATTTCCAGAACAGACATGTCTTGGCTGACCAGCTCGGTATAGTGCGCGTATCGAGTCTGGGCGGCGAGCGCTTGCTTGGACAATACCCCTTCCTGCTGCTCCTGCTGCTCAAGCAACTGCTCCTGGATGGCAATGGTGTATCCGGCGATCTCGGCGGCGTGCTGGTATTGCAACGCTTCAAGCCCGGTGCGCTCCTCCTGCTCCATGAGGCCACGCAGTTGCTCGGAGAACTGGGTCAGGGTCGCCACCACCTCATGAGCCTTGGCGATCAGGGTGCGGAAACGATACGGCGGCACCACCGTGCGCTGGCCCATCAGGTGCGACAGGTTGGTACCGCCCCCCATGCGTGCCATCAGCAAGTCGAACGGGTTCGCAGCCGGTGCATACAGTGGCAGCACCATGGGTCGTCCGTCGAGGGTCAGGAAGTGCCGCAGGTTGTAGAAGCGCTCCGCCAGCAATTGCCAGAGGTCCAGCAACTGCCGATTGACCGGCAAGCGGAAGGCCGGATGTGCCGCCACTCCAGCCCAGAAGAAGGTCGACAGCTGCTTGGGCAAGTTGGCCGGGACAATGTCCTGACCACTATCCGCCAACAGCATGTCGGTCGGCTCGACAGCCAGTACCTCGCTGACCGTTTTCGGTTGCCAGGTATTGATTGCCCGCGCATCCGGCACCTCTCCCATGAGGTCCGCGGCCATGCGGTACAACAGCCAAGCGTGGGCCAGGCCGTCGCGGGTCTGGTAGCGATAGTGCTGGTCGGCTTCGCCGATCAGCATGTTCACGTACTGCACGAACACGGCCTTGCGATAATGCGACGGCGCGCGCAGCGCGATGACATGCGGCTCGATCAGCTCGTGGTCGAGCCCTGCCGCCTGAGTGTCATCCTGAAGCAACCAAGCGCAGTTCCAGTAGTCAGGGCCGGGGATCGCCCTGGGCGGCTGCTTCTGGTAGGGGTTGAAGATCAACCCCAGCCAGCGCCGGGCATCGGCGAAGCGCTCCTCTTCCTGCAGACGCGATGCGATCAGATGGGGGACATGGAAGAACAACTCACGCAGGTAGCTGCCATAGGCATCGAACATGTGCAGCAACGGGTCCGCCGCACTTGGCTGCCACCCCTGATACACCGCGCCGGCCAGCTGCTTGCGGTATGCCGGCTCCTGCCGGTGCTGCGCATCCCAGGCGAACACGGCCTGGGGCGAGGCTTCGGCGCGATTGATCAAATCGGAAACATGCTGGGAGTTCAGCCGCACGGTCAAGGGCGCGCTGGCGCCACCGATGGCATTGAACACGAGGAAGTCGGTACCGTCGGACTGTTGGTGAATATATGGAATCGTTGTATCGGCCAGACTCGAGGTGGCGCCCCAGGTCACCGTGAAGGTGGCGGGCGCTTCACCAGCGGCGGTAACTTCGAAGATTGCCGAGCCCGTTAGAGGAATGTCCTCCAGACGGCTCCAGGTGCTGACGGCATGCTTATTGAGAACCCAGGGCCCCGACCAGCATGTTGTCGATTTATCGCCTTGCCGATGTAGGAGTTCCACTTTCGGCAAACGGATACTTTCAACAGTCCCATTGACTCGGTTTCGCGTGCTCTGCAGCGGCAGGCCCGACGCTTCATCGATAATGACCGTGAAACCCATGCCTTCACGGATGTACTCCTTGGAGAGTGGACGCGAAAGTTCCGGTAACGCGAAATTTGTCATACCCGAAAACATGTTGGGGTACCACGTTCCAGTAAAATCGGACCGTTTCAATACCGCCAGGGTCTTACCATCATGCTGGATTGTGATGGACTCAAAGTTCGGGGCACCATGCGTGACGGCGATAAAATTAAGTTGCGTTTCGCCTCGTGATTCAATGGCGTATAGTCGGAAATCCACGTAAAGACCGTAGTAATCCCAACCAATTTCGTCAAACAACAGGGCCAATGTCTGAAAACGCATGCGCAACTCGCTGGAGCGTGCACGTACTCGCAGTGAAGGCGCCGTCGGGCCCTGCTCGAGTACAGCATCGAGTGCAATATGAGGGTTGCCACTCGACTTGATGCTTTTCACCGCAGCATCGACCGCTGCAATACGCTGCGAAAAGGCCAAGCGGCTCGCGCCACCTGTGAATCGTCGAGAAAGGGCTGCGCTGTTGATAGGATCGATAGCGGGTGCGGTCCCACGTTTCAAGACATCCCGTTGAAGGCTGAATCTCTCCTCCCAGGCGTCATTGTCCGACGTATCGTGAACAGCAACGAACAGTTGATCGTCATCCCCGTTCACGCGCCCAAGCGCAACCGCCATCACCCTGAAATTCTTCACTTTAGAGGGTATCTGCGACGAGTCGTCAGAATCGGTAACTTCGACGCCGTGCTGCCACAGTCGCTCCGGCGTAGTCCACTGGTTATCGAGCCCAAGGTGAATGATGTCCAAGGTCAGCGCATACGAACGCTTGCTGCTTTCTTCACCATTCGCACCGAGGACCTTTGTCGGTGCAGTGAAGTACCACCAGATCACGTGCAACCGACCACCGAACAACACCGGACACATCTGCAACATTGTCGTGCCCGGCGGAATGCTCACCGGTTTCCATTCCGACCACGCATCGGGCTGGATATAAGTGGAGGCCTGGTCCAGACGTACCTGGACCTTGCGCCAGTAATAGGCGCAGGGCGAGGCATTGTCCTTGCCCAGCAAGTAGTAATCGGCGTTGGCGTAGGCATACCCTGGGAACTGGTCGGCATCACGGTGCCCGTCGCGATAGTCGATGTAACCGGCCTGGACCCGGATGTTGTTCAGAAACTCATAACCCTTCAGATAGTTCAGCAGCGCCTTCTGAACACCCGCATCATCGATTCGTCCCTGCGCCAGGTCGTTCTCGAGGGTCTTGAACAGCTCCGTCTTGTCCAGACGCAGTTCGGCACGGATATAGTTTTCCGGGTAGTCCTCCATCATCTGGTAGGCCGCCCATAACGAGTAGGTCGACATGGCCTGCTGCCAGAAAAGAGTCAACTCGGGGGCGAAATCCTTGCCGTAGCCCTGTTCGATATTGTTGAGGATCGCGTTGACGTAGGTCTGGACACAGGCGATTGCCTCGGCCAACGCGGACGTGGTGACCTTGGCGCTGACCTGGGTGTCGGTCATCAGGTAACGGTCCAGGTGATCGGCCGTCATCATGCTCAGGCTACCGGCCTGCAGCTTGTCCGGTAGTACGTGGTGAATGGCATAGGCACTCAGCGCGTCGCGCCATTGTTCCGCGAGTTGTTGGCTCAATTCAGTCTTCATATGGGCCTCGCTGCAAAAGCTCGAAAGTCGATGGGGCTACAGTCATTTCTGTGCTCCCTTGATCACGACATCAGTCAGGTTCGACGGATAAGTGGCGTCATAGGAGAATCCGAACTTCAGCCCTACATCCGTCTTCAGGCCCACGGGTCGACTGGTGATGGTCCAGGTCACGCCATCTTCGCCCAGTGCGTTGTCGGCACCCGGCGCAGGCGAGATCACCAAGCCCAACGAAGCTGCCGAGTTGCGGCCACTGACGTGAAGAGACATCGGCTGGCCGATCAGCGAATGGCCGGCAGCCACGCGATAGGTCAAGGTGTGCGGCGTTTCCCCTTCGGAAGGCGGCGTAATGACGATCGCCCCCTCCAACGGTTTGCCGTCGAATTCGATCGTCAACCCGAGGGGCTCGAGGAAGGTCACCGGCTCGAACGGCTGGGACTGCGCCTTGCCCCAGCTCGCGGATACCGTACGCTGGCCAGCCGTGGTGCTTTTGAGATCGAAGCGGGCAATACCATCACTGCCTGTCAAGCTGACAGCGGGCTCGGCCACACGCGTGCCGCCTTCACTGACGCTCCAGGTGATGGGGTAGCGCGCCACGGGGATGCCATCGGAAGTGGCGATATGGATGTCATACTCCACCGTGCTGATGCCATCGGCCAACGGCCAGCTCCCCATCTTCCTGTACTGCCGCATCACCGCATCGGGAAGCACGTCGAACGCAAGATCCTTGCTGTGATAGGCCTCTGCGGTTTCATCGGCAGTACTGAGGGTCACGGTCACCTTCACCCGCCCAGCCGTACCGACCTGCAGTACGGCTCGACCCAGCCCGGCTCCATCACTGGTTTTGTCGGCGCTGACCAGTTCGCCCCCTTCAAGCAACCAGGACATCGCCTGGCCAGCGACCGGCTCGCCATCAAGCCCCAGGACCCTGGCCTGAACCGTGATCGGCTCATCCACGACCAACGCAGATTGCAGTACGAGCGAACTGATGTAGGGTCTGTCGGCAAAGCCAATCTGAACCACAGTGACGTCATCGGGCTTGCCTGCGTACCACGCGCGGACCTCGCCCGAGCCTGCCTCCCGGCTTCTTAGCGCAATCCGGCTGTAGCCGGTGTGGTCAGTCAAGGTTTCACCGATGTTGTCCACAAAGTAGCCGATGGTGGTGGACCAGTTGACCAGACGATCCACCCCATCATTGTCATAACGGTCGACGAGCAGGGCAGCCAAGCGATAAATGCCTTGTCCGCCTGCGAGCTCCAGAGGCGCCCTGGCACCTGGTTGTCCCTCGATCCTGATCAATCGCACCGTCTCTTCGTCACAGTCGATCACCACCGGCGGCGCGAATGCCTTGCCATCGAGCAGGTAGCTGGCCTGCACATGGGCACTGCCCAACTGCGTACCGGCCTGCAGTCGCACCTTGGCCACCCCCTCTTCATCGGTGTAGCTGGAATGGGACTGCAAAACCCCCAGATCGGTGGACCAGGTGACGCGAATACCTGAAACCGGCTCGTTCTGCATATCGAGCAGTTTCAAGGTCACCGTGGTTTCCTGATCAGGCGCCCTGGCGATCAGACGTGTCTCACTCACGGTGCAGCGCGTGGCCAGGCTCTGACGCAGCTCTGCCTCGTCCCGGCGTTGCGCGCTGTCACCGTCGAGGCTGCTGAGCATCTCTTGGGCGGCATCGCGGTAGTCCTGTGTGTCTGAATAGGCAGTCAGCTTGCTGAGTTTCATCAGTGATTCAGCGCTCAGCCCCGTGGTCTCGCTGAGCAGCTTGGTGTCGACCACGATGCGCAACTGGGTCAGATCGCGAATGATGCCATCGGGCGAAACCCGGGCCGCCACGTCCAGCACCTCACGGATCCCCCAACCCAACCAGGCCGAGATACGCTGGGCAGCCGCATCCCTGATCAGACGCTGTTCATTTGCGGTCAGGTCATGCAATCCCTCGATTGCCGAGAAATAGCCCAGCAGTTGTGCTTCCGTTTGCTTGGCCAGACGCAGGCCACGGGCGTAGCGATCGAGATGGTAGAGCGTGTGCAAGGACAAGTCGAAGGCGTCGATGCCGAACCGTGCGCGGTGCGCGCGCATCAACAAGCTGGAGAACAACGTGGGCGTCAACTCGAAACGCGTCGCGATTTGTGCACAGCGCTGCATCCGCTGCACCAGCCCCAGCATGGCCTTCATGGCATCGGACTGGGATTGCTGCGGGTCGAAGGCCACCGCACTCTCCAGCAGTTGGTGCACTGTGCCCTCGGCCCAGTAGACCATCGGGATCGCCATGTCGGCATTGACCTTCAGAAGCTGTGAAAGACCCTGTTGAACGACGCCCCACTGCTGCGAACGAATGCGCAGGACCACGCCGAGAATAATGCCGGTCAGGCGCTCCTTTTCAGCGCTGTCCATATCGGGCAACTGGCTTTTGCCGGCGCTGGCCAACTGATCGACCGCCGCCTTGATTTCCCGCTCGGCAAATTGCTCGTACTGTTCCGGGTCGAAGTCCTGTTCGGGGTCGCCAGTGTCCGCCAGCAAGCCCTGCTCATCGACAACCTGTACCAAGGCTTTCAACCACTCACCTGCAGGTAGGGCCAGAACACCGGCATCCAGCAGGGCCTGCTCGAAGGCCTGGAAAGGTAGCAACTGAGTCTTGAGTTCGCCGAACAGTGCAGAGATTTCCTGGGGCACCACATCGGGCGTCTCGACCGGCAGCAACTGCTGCACCAGCCAGCTGATCGGCAGGTCCTGCTCCTGACACCAGAGCACGCAGTGGCTGATGGCATGGATGACGCTGAGGGTGTCGGTCTGGGCAAAACTGCGGTACATGGCATTTTGCGGTGCCCCCGCCAGTTGCAAGGCATAAAGCCCCTCGGGGCTCAGGGTTTCCAACAGTGCCAGCAGCTCGATGGTGGTAACCGAAAGCAGACGGGCCAGCATCGCTACACGGTAGAAGGCACTGACCACGCGCACAGAGCGCTGCAGCTTGTCGCCCCCTTGCCCCTGCATCAACACACGCGACAGGTAACGGAACGTCTCCAGGTTGATGCCCAGCCCGCGGCATAACTGGTCAACGGTACGTTTGCTCACGACATCGTCGCCCGAGAGGCTGAAGTCGCTACCGTCGAGCACCAGACGCGACGTGGGATCGCTGTTGAAGACCCGGTCGAAATGGCTCGCAGTCGCGCCAATGCCGTGAACAGCCATATCCGAGAGCAGCACGGAAAAGTCTTCAGCGCTACAGGCGAAGCGCTCTCGCAAGAACTGGAACAAACCCAAGGCCCGATGGGTATTGACCGTCATCCATAACGGCGAGTCATCGGACTTGATGCGCCTGACTTCGGCGACAGCGCGCTTTTCCGCATCAATTGCCGCACACACCACCTGGTCGGCCTCGGCATAGGTCAGATTCAAAGCGCTGGCCACGCGCACCAGACGTTGGACCCGGTCAAACCGCATTTCGGACAAGTTTTCGAAGGTATGCAGCTGTGGGTCCTGCACATCGCTGACAACCCCAACCGGCGCTGCCTCGCCGCTGTTGATGAAGCGTGCGACGAACAGGGCCGGCGAAACCTGCTCGGCCAGCACATTGCTGGTCACGTTGTCCGAACGCGTGGGTGCATAGGCCGCCAGACCGAACAGCGACTCCATCTCATCCTGACTGATCTGCACCGCCTGACAGAAGGTCACCACCTTTTGCAGGTACATGGCATTCGGCACTCCGAAGTTGTCCTCGAAGAACGCCTGATGCCGCTCCCCGGGCTCATCGGACTGTGTCTTCAGCCCACGACTCTGCGCCGCTGTGCCGAAGTAGGGTGGCTCGATCAGCAGGGCACGCAGCAGCGGGCCCAGCGTGGCTTCCTGCTGCAGCGCGGCATCGGACCAGGGTGAATGCGCACCGGGCTGGATGAAGTAAGGGTTGTCGATGTCCGACAGGCGTGCCACATCACCCATCAGCAGCGAGTTGTGCGACAGCACGGTACGGATCTGCGCCCAATACGCTTCATAGGGAAACTGCTTGATGGGATAGCGAACCTTGAGCAGCTTGTCTTCAGTGGCCGTGCGCTCACTGTCCGCTTGCTGGCGATGTTCTTCGATCAACTGTTCCAGGACATGGATGATCACCTCGACCTGCGGCAGTTCACGGTTCATGAACGCCTCATCGATCAGGCGCTCGAACAGATCAGGGCGCCGGGTTTTTAGCGTCAGGATCAGATCCGCATCGCCCTGGGCCTCGACGTGATCCTGGATGAACGTCAGTAGATCGATGAGGTAGGCCACTGGCGAGGTGGTGGCATCCACCGCCTGCGGATGTGCGTTGTTGCCCCAACTGGGCAAGAACTGATTTTCGAAGGTCGGGCCTCTGGATAAGTCCAGAGGGCCCTTTAGCTCATCTGAGGGGCGGCGCGCCCCGGCAATCAGGCGCTTTTCCCGGAAAGTACGCATCATCGCCGCTGCCGCAGCATTCAGACGCCCCTTCAGTCGCTGGGCTTCGTCGCTGTGCAAGCTCGGATAATGCGCCATCAGCGCATCGGTCGTCTTGCACTGCAGGCCAATGATCGAGTCTTGCTCCAGGGTCGCTGGGGTGAGTTTGACTTTGATTCCCGGCTCGGTGTCCAGCAGTCTGTCGAGTAGGCCAACTTGTTTGCGGCTCTGGCGTTTGGCCATGGTTTCCCCCTGGCGATCCTTGGCGTGAGCGAGCGAAGCGGGCCTGCGTTGCGCTGGCCCTTTCGTGGGTGTCACTGGATGCTAGGTACAAATACGCCCGAGCGAAACTGACAGAATTAGCAGGTAGCCAGTCGATCAAAGGGCCGCTAATACAGCCAAACCTGGCTAGCAATGTTTTGGCATAACCAAACCCAGACAAAGAACCCACATTACTAACCGAAGGGCAATCACACGCTTATTCAACGCGTTACCCGTCACAACACAATTTTCTGATCGCACCAACCTTTTCTTGACGCAAGGCGCCAGCTCTCCTTAGCTGAACATATCGCCCACTGCGAAAACTTCGCGCCGAGCTCTCTGGCCCGCGTCTTTACGCGCGCCAGCAAACTCCGCGTGCTGGTTTGTGTCGCCCCCTGTTTCGTGTCGTACAGCTCGTGACACCAGGCCAGGCCTTGGCTGTTACCCACAAGAAACAGGAGATCCGCCATGAAACGAGCATCGAATCCTTTGCGCTTCGACCGGCTGTTCTGTGCGGTTTCCACGTCGCTGCTTCTGGCAACCCCGGTGGAAACGTTCGCGCTCGACCTTGACGAAGAGACCCCTTTCGCCAGCCCGTTGCAGCCACCGGCGATACCCCTGCTGTCGCTCAATCCTGTGAGCGCCAGTGGCCTGGGGATGGGCACCCTGCAGGCGTTCTCCGAACGCATGAGTGCGCGTCACGGGGATGTGCCGATGGGCATGGTCGCCAGCCAATGGGCACAGTTCTTCCCCGGCGCCCCGCACCCGACCTCCGTGCCGCCAGCCCGGCTTGAGGCGCCCAGCCAGCAGTTGACGATCGGCCCGGACCTCTTCGTACGTGAGACCGCCGGCGGTAACGTGCACCGCGCCGGGGTGTTCGTCGGCCACAACAACCTGCAGAGCAGCTTCAACGGCATGCGCTCCCTGCTCGGTGACAAGCAGCGCAACGCGGTCAACCTCAGCGGCGAAAGCCTGGGCGTTTACTGGAGCATGACCCACGACCAGGGCTGGCATGTGGATGCAGTGGCCATGGGCACGCGCATCGATGTCAACGGTCGCAGCCAGAGCGGCCAGCGCCTGGATGACAGCGGCCATGCCATGACCTTCTCGGTCGAGGGTGGCTTCCCCATCGGCCTGGGCAACCACTGGGTGATCGAGCCGCAGGCGCAGTTGATCAACCAGCAGTTCTTCCCCGCCGGCCAGGCCCAGGCCGAGACCCTGCAGGCGTTCGACAGCCAGCCGAGCTGGAGTGGCCGGGTGGGCGCGAAACTGTCGGGGCGCTACGAAGTGCGGGGCATGCCAATCGAACCCTATGTGCGGACCAACGTCTGGTACGACTTCAACAACAGCGATGCGGTAAAGCTGGATCAGGTCGACAAGATCTCCAGCTCGCGCAGTGCAGCGACCGTGGAACTGGGCCTGGGTTTGGTAGCGCGGGTCACGCCGACGGTGGCGCTGTTCGTCAGCGCCGACTACAGCAGTGATGTGGATGACAACGATCTGAATGGGCTGATCGGAAGCCTTGGGGTACGGATGCGCTGGTGATCAGCGCATGCGGCGCATCCCCCTGCAGGAGGATGCGCCGCGACATCATGCAGGTTTCATGACTAGAACGCCCAACGGCGGCAGGTTCAAGGCCAGCGACAGCGGCTGCCCATGACTTGCCACCGCTTCACCGGCCACCGCCCCGAGGTTGCCGACGTTGCTCCCGGCATACAGCTCGGCATCGCTGTTGAGCAGCTCGATCCAACGCTCGCCGAACGGCACGCCGATACGGTAACCCTCACGCGGCACCGGGGTGAAGTTGGCCACCACCAGCAGCGGCTCGCCGGCGCTGCTCCAGCGTAGCCAGGCATACACGCTGTTGACGGCATCGTCGCCGATCAGCCACTGGAACCCTTGGGGCTGGCAATCCTGCTCGTGCAGTGCCGGCAGCTCGCGGTATAGCCGGTTCAGGTCACCCACCAGCTTCTGCACGCCCTGGTGCTCGGAATACTGCAACAGGTACCAATCCAGTTGATGGTCGTGATTCCACTCGCGCCACTGGCCGAACTCGCAGCCCATGAACAACAGCTTCTTGCCCGGGTGCATCCACATGAACGTCAGGTAGGCACGCAGGTTGGCGAATTTCTGCCAACGATCGCCGGGCATCTTGTCGATCAGCGAGCGCTTGCCGTGCACCACTTCATCGTGAGAGATGGGCAGGATGAAATGCTCGGAGTAGGCGTAGATCAGGCCAAAGCTCATTTCGTTGTGGTGATGGGCACGGTGTACCGGATCGTTCTGGATGTAGTGCAAGGTGTCGTGCATCCAGCCCATGTTCCACTTGTAGGCGAAACCCAGGCCGCCCTGCTGCGTGGGTTGGCTGACGCCCGGCCAGGCCGTGGATTCCTCGGCGATGATCAGCGCACCGGGCGCCTCGTGCATTGCGATGTCGTTGAGCTGACGAATGAAGTCGATCGCCTCGAGGTTCTCACGCCCGCCATGGCGGTTGGGCACCCACTCGCCGGCCTTGCGCGAATAGTCGCGGTACAGCATGGAGGCCACGGCATCGACACGCAGGCCGTCGATATGGAAATGCTTGAGCCAGTGCAGCGCCGAGGCGAGCATGAAGCCTCGCACTTCGTTGCGGCCAAGGTTGTAGATCAGCGTGTTCCAGTCCTGGTGAAAGCCTTCGAGTGGGTTGTCGTACTCGTACAGCGCGGTGCCGTCGAAGCGTGCCAGGCCGTGTTCGTCGGTGGGGAAATGCGCCGGCACCCAGTCGAGAATCACGCCGATGCCGCCCTGGTGGCAGGCATCGATGAAGGCAGCAAAATCCTCGGCACTGCCGTAGCGGGAGGTTGGCGCGAACAGCGACAGCGGCTGATAGCCCCAGGAGCCGCCGAAGGGATGCTCCATGATCGGCAGCAGTTCGATATGGGTGAAACCCAGCTCTTGCACATAGGGCACCAGGCGTTCGGCCAGCTCGCGCCAGTTGTAGAAGCGTGCGACCTCACCGGCTTCGTCCAGCTCGCAGCGCCAGGAGCCGGCGTGCAGTTCGTAGACCGACAGCGGCGCACTGTAGGCATGGCGCTGGGCCCGCTGCTCCATCCACTGCTGGTCGCGCCAGTCGTGGCTGAGTGCCCCTGCGACCTTCGAGGCGGTGCTCGGCGGCAGTTCGGTGGCGCGGGCCAGGGGGTCTGCCTTCAGCGGCAGCACACCGTCCGCCCCCAGCACTTCGAACTTGTAGGTTTCGCCCACGCCCAGGCGCGGGATGAACAGCTCCCACACCCCGGCATCGTGGCGCAGGCGCATGGGGTGGCGACGGCCGTCCCAGTTGTTGAAGTCGCCCACCACCGAGACACGCCGGGCGTTGGGCGCCCAGACCGAGAAGCACACGCCGTCGACGCCGTCGACCTGGATCGGCTGGGCACCGAAGCGCCCTGACAGGTCGCGATGATTGCCCTCGGCGAACAGGTACAGATCCATGTCGCCAAGCTGCGGGCCGAAGCTGTAGGGATCCTCGGTGATCTGCTCGCCACCGGCCCAGCCGATCTGCAGCAGGTAGGGCTGACGCTCGTCCAGGTATGCGCTGAACAGGCCCGGCAGGCTGCCCTGCTCCATCTCGGCGAGAATGCGCCCGTCGTGACGCGCCAACACCCGGGCGTTCAAGGCGCCTGGCAGGAAGGCGCGGATGACTTCGTCGCCCGCCCCGTCGACGTGCGGGCCGAGCACCGCGAACGGATCTGCGTGCGCGGCGCTGGCCAGGGCGTCGAGATCGCGTTGGCGAAGACCGCCGTTGCTACGCATTGATGCATTCATCTCACTGCCCCTTTCCATATTCCATATATTTTTCAAAGTAACGCAGTGCCTGGCACGGGCTGCGCCCATGATCGCGGGACGAGCCCGCTCCCACCCCTGCACAACAGTACCTGTGGGAGCGGGCTCGTCCCCCGATCACCGGCGCAGCCGGTGCCAGGCAACACTACCGTCCCTCCAGGGTTCATGCTTCGCCCCAGGTACTGATCAACCCATGCAGACCATGCAAAGGCACGGCCAGCCAGCCGGGTCGGTTGTCGGCTTCATAGGTGATTTCGTAAGCGGCCTTTTCCAGGCAGAACAGCTCCAGCGCGGCGCGCTCGCCCTCGGCGTGCTGCCAGGCATGGGCAATGGCGGCGGTGGCCAGGCCATAGGCTTCGACGAAGGCATGACGCGACTGATGCAGGTACTGCCGGGCAACCCGTTGACGGGCCTGGCGCGCGGCATCGGACAGGTCTACCGCCGAGGCGCTGCGCAGGATCATCGCTGCAGCATAGTCGAACGAGCGCAGCACGCCGCTGACATCCTTGTACGGGCTGTGCTTGGCCCGGCGCTCGTCCAAAGGCCGCGCTGGCTCGCCCTCGAAATCGATCAGGTAGGCATCGCCTTGCACCACCAGTACCTGACCCAGATGCAGGTCGCCATGCACCCGCATCAGCAAGCCGCCCTGGGCCTGGCGTGCGAGTGTGTCGATGTGCTGGGCAAGGCCTTCGCGTTGCTGCTGCAGGTCATCGACCAACGCCTGGCTTTCGCCGTCCAGCTCCTCGCGATGCTCGGCCAGCAGGTCGAGGGCATGACTGAGCTCGGCATTGATCTGTCGCCCCCAGCGCTGGCTGTCCTGGCTGTCGCTGGGGCGCGGTGCAAAGGCCGGGTCGGCGGTGGGCGCGGCCAGCAAAAGGTGCATCTCACCCAGGCGCTGCCCCAACAAGGTGGCAAAGCCCGAAAGCTCCGACAAGGCGTCGGTGTGCGCCTCGGCACTGGTCTGGGTGGGTTCCATCTCGTCGCGGATCGCCCGCTCCAAGGTGTTCTGGGTCCACGACCAGGCATCGCCCTGGTTGCTCAGGTAACCTTGGGCAATCATCAGCAGGTGCGATTGCGCCTGCTCATCCACACGACTGACCCAGGCCAGCAACGGCGAGATATTGGCAAAGCCGGCCGCCGTGAGATAAGCGCTCATTTCCAACTCCGGGTGAACGCCCGGATTGACCCGCCGGATCAGCTTGAGCACCACACGTTCACCGATCACCACCGAACTGTTGGACTGCTCGGCACTCAGGTAGCGCACCTCACTGTCCTCACCCAGCGCCAGGTCAGCCAGTTGCCCGGTGCACTCGAAGCGCAGCTCGCCGGCACTTGAGGGCAAGCGGGTATCATCCTCGCAGGCGCGCAACACCGCCCGCACGAACGACTCCTGCACGAAGGCATCGGTGATCAGCCCGACCTGTCGACCTCGGCGTACCCGCGACAACGCAAGCTGCTGAGGCAAGGCGCTGTGGATCTGCTCTTCAGGCAGCAGGCCGAACGGCAGTTGGTAGTGGCTGGTCACGCCGTCACTGAGCACCTCCAGCTCGCTGAGCAGCACCGGGGCGGCCGGCGTGCCGAAGCGCACGCCATAGCGAATGCGCACCGCATCGATCGGTCCTTCCTTGCCGGCGAACCAACGGCGCTTGGGCAGGTACTGCGGCAGGATCGACGCCTGCAGGGTGTCCACCGACGGCGCTTCGAGCAACTCCTCCAGACGCTTGCGCAGCACCAATGTGGTCAGTTCAGGCAAGCCTTCGGCAGGCTGGATATGCCAGCTGGGCATGCGGTCGTGGGAAGCCAGCAGGAACCAGTAGAATGCATACGGCGGCAGGGTCAGCAGGAAGGGTAACTGGCCGATGGGCGGGAAGGCGCTGCCACCAAGCATTTCCACCGGCACCCGCTCGGCATACTGCGACAGGTCCAGTTCGGCGGCCTGCGCCGCGCGCGAAACGTTGGCCACGCACAGGATGGTCTCGCTGTTGCCATCGGCATCGGTGTATTCGCGCACGTAGGCGAGGATGCGCCGGTTGCTCGGGGTCAGCATCTTCAAGGTACCGCGACCGAAGGCCTTCTGTTGCTTGCGCACCGCGAGCAGACGCCGGTTCCAGTTGAGCAGCGAATGCGGGTCGTGGCTCTGGGCCTCGACATTGACCGTCTGGTAGCCATACAGCGGGTCCATGATCGGCGGCAGCACCAGGCGCTGCGGGTCGGCCTTGGAGAAACCACCGTTGCGGTCCGGCGACCACTGCATTGGTGTGCGCACCCCATCCCGGTCACCGAGATAGATGTTGTCGCCCATGCCCAGCTCGTCGCCGTAGTACAGCGTCGGGGTGCCGGGCATCGACAGCAGCAGGCTGGTCAGCAGTTCGATGCGCCTGCGGTCGCGCTGCAACAGCGGCGCCAGGCGCCGACGGATACCGAGGTTGATGCGCGCGCGGCGGTCCTCGGCGTAGTAGTTCCATAGATAGTCGCGCTCGCGGTCGGTGACCATTTCCAGGGTGAGCTCATCGTGGTTGCGCAGGAAGATCGCCCACTGACAGTTGGCGGGAATCTCCGGGGTCTGGCGCAGAATGTCGGTGATCGGAAAACGGTCTTCCATGGCCAGGGCCATGTACATGCGCGGCATCAACGGGAAGTGGAAGGCCATGTGGCACTCGTCGCCATCGCCCTCGCCGAAATACGGGCGGGTGTCTTCCGGCCACTGGTTGGCCTCGGCCAGGAGCATGCGATCGGGGTAGTTGGCGTCGATCTCGGCGCGGATCGCCTTGAGCACGTCGTGGGTTTCGGGCAGGTTCTCGTTGTTGGTGCCGTCGCGTTCGATCAGGTAGGGGATCGCGTCCAGACGCAGGCCATCGACACCGATGTCGAGCCAGAAACGCATGACCTCGATCACCGCTTTCATCACCTGCGGATTGTCGAAGTTCAGGTCCGGCTGGTGCGAGTAGAAGCGATGCCAGAAATACTGACCGGCGACCGGGTCCCAGGTCCAGTTGGACTTCTCGGTGTCGAGGAAGATGATCCGCGTGCCGTCGTACTTCTGGTCGTCGTCCGACCACACGTAGAAGTCCCGCGCCTTGCTGCCGCGCTTGGCGTGGCGGGCACGCTGGAACCAGGGGTGCTGGTCGGAGGTGTGGTTGATGACCAGCTCCGTGATCACCCGCAGCCCCCGCTTGTGCGCCTCGGCGATGAAGCGCCTGGCATCGGCCATGCTGCCGTAGTCGGGGTGCACGGCCTTGTACTCGGCGATGTCATAGCCGTCGTCACGACGCGGCGAGGGGTAGAACGGCAGCAGCCAGAGGGTGTTGACCCCAAGCTCGGCGATATAGTCGAGCTTGCTGATCAGGCCGGCGAAATCGCCGATACCGTCGTTGTTGGCATCGAAGAACGACTTGATGTGCAACTGGTAGATCACCGCATCCTTGTACCACAGCGGGTCGTCGATGAAGGCTGCCGGGCGGGAACGCTTGGCCATGTGCGACTCCTTTCAAGATCGAATTTCGGCGTGAGGCTGTCGGGACCGTTCTGCGGTCCTTCGCGGGTAAACCCGCTCCTACAAAGGCGGCGCAAAACCTGTGGGAGCGGGCTTGCCCGCGAAGGGCCGCAACGCGGCCCCTGCATTTACAAAGCTTTCTCGATACGCCAGATCCCGAACGGCTGGTGCCAGGGCTCGATGCGCATCCACTGGGTCTTGCCATGCCAGGTCCAGCGGTGGCCGGTCATCAGGTCCTCGCCTTGCGTATCGGCGTTGTCATCGAGCCCCAGCTCCCACAGCGGCAGTTCGAAGTGCGCCTCCTGGGCGTTGTACGGATCGAGACTGATGGCGATCAGGATAAAGTTGTCGCGCTCGGGCGTGCGCTTGGCGAAATACAGGATCTGGTCGTTCCAGCAGTTGAAGAAGGCCACGCCCAGATGCGTCTGCAAGGCGCGGTTCTGTCGGCGAATACGGTTGAGTTGGGCAATCTCGGCGACGATGTTGCCGGGCGCGGTGAAGTCGCGCGGGCGGATCTCGTACTTCTCCGAATCCAGGTATTCCTCCTTGCCCGGCAACGGCGTGCCCTCGCACAGCTCGAACCCCGAGTACATGCCCCACAGCCCCGAGCCCATGGTCGCCAGCGCCGCGCGAATGAGAAAGCCGGCGCGCCCACTGGTCTGCAGGAAATAGGGGTTGATGTCGGGGGTGTTGACGAAGAAGTTCGGTCGGTAGCACAGGCTCCACGGCGGCTGGTTGAGCTGCTCGAAGTATTCGCGCAGCTCCTGCTTGGTATTGCGCCAGGTGAAATAGGTGTAGCTCTGCGCGTACCCGACCTTGCCCAGGCGCGCCATCATCGCCGGGCGGGTAAACGCCTCGGCGAGGAAGATCACATCAGGGTACTGGCTGCGCACATTGGCGATCAGCCATTGCCAGAAGGGCAGCGGCTTGGTGTGCGGGTTGTCGACGCGAAAGGTGCGCACGCCCTCCTCGACCCAGCCGACCACCACATCGCGCAGTGCCAGCCACAACGAGGGGACAGCGTCAGGCGCATAGAAATCGACGTTGACGATGTCCTGGTATTTTTTCGGCGGGTTCTCGGCGTAGCGAATGGTGCCGTCCGGGCGCCAACTGAACCAGCCAGGATGTTCGGTAAGCCAGGGGTGGTCCTGGGAACACTGGATGGCGAAGTCGAGGGCGATTTCCAGACCATGCTCGGCGGCGGCGGCGACCAGCCGACGGAAGTCTTCGCGGCTGCCCAGTTGCGGGTGGATGGCGTCATGGCCGCCATCGGGGCTGCCGATGGCGTAGGGGCTGCCCGGGTCGTCGGGGCCTGCCTGCAAGGCGTTGTTGCGCCCCTTGCGGTGCTGCTTGCCGATGGGGTGAATGGGCGGGAAGTACAGCACGTCGAAGCCCATGTCGCGGATCATCGGCAGGCGCTGGTGCACATCGTCGAAGGTGCCATGGCGCGCCGGATCGTCGGTGATCGAACGCGGAAACAGTTCGTACCAGCTGGCAAACAGGGCGCGCTCGCGGTCCACGTCCAGCGGCAGCTCGGGGCTGCGAGTCAGGTAAGCGCGGTGTTCGGCCTGACTCATCAGGCTGGCGCTTTCAGGGCTCAGCAGCAACGCCACCTGCTCGTCCGGTGCCAGCGTCGGCAAACGCTGTTGCAACTGTTCGAGCTGCTCGCGCAACGGCCCTTCGCTGCGCTCGATGCCCTTACCCAGCAGCAGCCTGCCCTCCTCCAGCTCCAGCTTGACCTCGACACCGGCGTGGTACTTCTTCTCGAGGTCGTGGCAATAGGTGGCGTAGGGATCGATCCAGGCTTCGATGCCGAACAGGTGCAAGCCCAGTTCCACTGGCGTGAACTCGGCAACCCACAGGTCATTGCCTGCCGACGTCATCGGCACGCCATGCCAGTGGCGGCTGTGGGCCTGGCGCCAGTGCAAGACCACCGCCAGGCGGTCATGACCGTCGCTGTAGACCTTGCTGGTCACCTGCACGGGCTGTCCGCTTACCGCCTTGGCCGCGAAGGTGCCACCGTCGAGTACGGGAGTGGTGTCCTCGATCACGATGCGTGGCGCCAGCAAGGCCTGGGACAGGCTGATGGCCTGGTCGGGATGATCGTTGGCCTTGGGCACTTGCTCGAAAGGCGCTTTTGCGACGGGCTCATTACCGGACATCGAACCTTGCTCCCCTAAGCTGGTGGCGGTAAGGGTTCAGAGCCGTGGGTGCGCGGCGGGTTCAAAAAAATTGAGCGAATGGCTGGTACGGCAGGTCGAAGCCTGCACAACCTCTTCATCCACTGCGCGAGGTCAGGCCATGAACATTCCCACTCCACCGGAGACGCCCGATCCGAACATCGACGACCCGGCGCTGCCGCCGCCGGTGCCCGAGGAAGATCCGGACGAACTGCCGATCAAGCCGACCGTGCCACCGACGGTAGGTGATCCGCCGAGCCAGGAGCCGCCGGTGAAAGCTTGAGGATAGACAAGGTTATGGACTGTCGACTCCACGGCGACAGACCGTAACCTGCCCCGCACATAGCCAAACCCGGCGCACCAAGCATTTCTGCGAGTGTCACCAGAAGGCGTAGCCACGCACAGAAAAACAGCGTCTGCGTCTGCGCCTTCCCTGCCATCTATCCCCTCTGATTCTCCCGCCGTAACGAGCGGTCACACCTAGCATTTTTGCCAGGTGTGCAATCAACCTGCACGGCTTACATTCAAGTCGCACACATACTTGGAGAGCTGTCTGGCTCTGTGGTCACATTTCCTTTCAATGGTGATTCGCAATGAACAAGCTATTCAGCCCAACCACGAGCAACGCGCCTGGCTCGCGCAAGGACACAGTCACATACAGCAACCTGTTCCCCGACAACACTGTGCGCTGCGCCCCCGGCGCACTCCAGGCCAATACCAGCCAGGCGGCATATCTGGTCTACCTCAAGGATATGATCGAGGCTCTGGAAACCCGTGCCGATGTCACGGCGCCGATCACCTTGCAGCAGCGGCGCCCCGACCTGATGCGACTCAAGCTCGATGAGCGCAGCGCGAAAAAGGTCTTGCCCAGCCTGCGCTTGCTGCTGGGCGTGTTGGAACAGCATGCACAGCAAGCGCTGCCGAACGATCAAACGCTGCAAGAGGCCGTCGCGGCAAAGGTGCATCTCGGCAGTGTACCCTTCCACGCGACATGGGAGTCGGTGAAGGCAGCCCTGACGCTCAAGCAGCTACCGCTGCTGGACGCACTGCGTGCCGCCGAACTGGAGTGGCCAGCATTCATCTTCGATCATCTCACGCTGTCAGCCCAGAGGGCGGCAACCACCTTGAGCAGCGGTTTCTCCCCCCAGCTGCGCTCATGGTTGCTCGAGCCCAGTGCTGCGGACTCCCCGCTCAAAGGCTTGACCACCACCCAGGCCGTGAGCAAGGCACTGGCGCTGACCCGCAAGGAACTACGCGAACTTCTGGCCGTCAGCGCCATTGGCGAGTACAAGAGTACGGTCAGGCTCAGCCAGCATGTGCGGGCCGCAGATCATTACCTGCCCTCCAGCGCGGTTTACGCTGCCGAGTACGTCAATCAGAGTGATACTGCGCTATACCTCACCCAGCCAGACCCCTCCGACAAGAGCGTCGAAATCAGCGGCATCACCGACGACCATCTGTACCGCCTGGAGCGCATCCTGGTGATCCAGCGCGCCCTGAAACTGAATTTCAGTGAAGCCGACTGGCTGGTCATGGCTGCAATCTGGTCTGACGACTCGACGGACGATTTCGCGCTCACCGACAATACCTTGCGCGCACTGGGCTTGTTCCGCCATCTGCAGCAGAAGTACAACATCGGCCCCCAGCAGTATTCGGCGTTGATCTGTGAGATCAGTGTCTATGGCACCGACCGGGAAAGGCCGTTCTACGATCAACTGTTCGCCCCGGCTACGCTCGAAGACAGCGGCGGCGCACTGGCCGTCATGAAACTGGATGGGCAGGCATTCGACCCGCAATCCAACAACCCCGACGACATTCTCACCGTCAAGCAACTGTGCCTGGCCTTCAAGGTCAGCGAGCCGGTGCTGTGCGCGGTGTTGAACAAGGTGATCAAGGCTCAGGGGCTGGACAAGCCCATGCGCTCGCTGGCAGTGGTTTCGGCGTGTTATCGCTTGACCCAACTGCCTCGCCTGTTCGGCTTGCCAGTCGAGGCCGGCTTGTTGGCCATTGCCCTGCTGGAGCAGGAGCAGCCTGCGTGCATGACGCAACTGGCCGGCTGGCCCCGCCTTGCAGCGGAGCCGTCAGAGGCGGATATCGTCGATGTGATCGTCGCCGTGATGGATACCGTGGAATGGCTGAAGCAGCAGCCCTGGAGCGTTGACCAACTGTACCTGGCGCTACAGACTGAGCTACCGCTTTTACGCCCTCACTGCAAAACGATCTGTGAGGCCGTCATCTCCGATGAGTCCCAACTGCTGGCAGCGTTGCAACATGCCCTGCAGTTGGACAACGTGGCACAGGTACTACCACTGTTACGCTGGGTCGGCCTTGACACCAATGAGTTTCGTCGGCGCATAGCCACCCTCCAGCAATGCTACAACGGCCAACGTTTACCTATAGACGACTGTTTCACCGAAGACGACCTCAACGACTGGGCCTTGCTGGACCGCCACGCCGCTTTCGTGAAAATGCTCGGGCTCAGCGCTGGCACGATCACCAAACTGCTGGAAAAGCCTGAGTACTTCGATTTATTGGATGAGACGGGCACCGTTTTGCGCGAGCTTGATCTCAGCGTCGTGTATATGCTCAGCCGCTATAAAGCGCTACTGACAAGATGCCCGAGCACGCACAGCGAGAGCGCCTTGCTCGATTATCTGGCTGACAGAGCGAGCACTGCCAGCGACCCTGAGAGCGCAGCCGATCAAGCCAGGGCCTGGGCCTCGCTGGAGGCCGTCCTTGGCGAAGCCAAGGGTAGCCTGGAGGGGCTGACGACGCTTTCACCGCCTGCCACGGTAGGCGAGCTCGACCGCCTGCTGCGGTTGCTGGATCTGTCGAAGCGGCATGGGTTGTCGGTCGATGCCCTGGTCGGACTTCGCCAACTGCCCGGCACCCACGACCATGCCCCGTTCCAACAAGCAGCCACAACCGTGCGGCAAAGTTGCACCGACAAGCAGCGCAAGGCGCTCGATGAGCAACTGAGCGTGGCGTGGCGCGATGCGCTGGTGAACTGGATGCTTGCCGTCTGGGTACCCGCCGACAGCCAGCGTAGCTGGATCAAGAGCCCTCAGGCATTGGCTGATTATCTGCTGATTGATACTCAGGTTTCCCACGAGCCGAAAACCACGCGCCTGATGTCGGCCATCGCCAGCGCGCAGCGTTACCTGCACCAGATCTACTCACGCCAGGAAAAAGGTTACCGCGACACCCAGTTGAGCGAGGCCGAGCGCGACGAATGGCAGCTGTATGCCAGCCGTTACGAGAACTGGAAGTTGCGCCAGCAGGTGCGCAACGAGCCGCACAACTTTATCGACCCGACCCGCCGCATACGCAAGACCACAGCCTTCACCGAACTGGAGAATCTCCTGGCCCAGGGCAAGTGCCAGCCTCTGGATATCCAGCAAGCGATGGTGAGCTACTTGAGCAGCTTCGAGAAACTGAGCAACATCCAGCCGATTTCGGCCTATGTCGATGGGACCTCGCCGCTCACCGACACCTATCACTTCATCGGCAAGAGCAACGTCGAGCCGGTGGAATACTACTGGCGCACCCTGGACATGAGCCAGCGCGACCAGAACAACGCGCCCAGCATGCTGGCGTGGGGAGAGTGGCAGAAGTTGTCGCTGACGGTCAGCGGTGAGCTGGCGACGACGACGCTGCCGAACATCACCGGCTCGAACGACGACGATGCACGCGAGCGAATCGAACTGATACGCCCCGTCATCATCGCCGGCCGTCGTTACGCCGTGTGGGTGGAGTGGGGGGCGACAGCCCTGGCAATGGGCAAAGACAACAAGCCCAGTGGTTATTACCCGTTGAAGGTCTGCTTTGCTTTCCAGCAAACCGATGGGGCCTGGAGCCCAGCTAACACATTGCTGCACCTGGACGGAACAGGCCCCGGCGCTGCCTTCGATTTCACGCAGAACGCGCCAAAGCAAACATTAGGCACCGCAGAGAACTACCCATCGCTCAGGACCAAGGCGTTCGTGCCAGGCTTGTGCGTAATGGTCAACACCATGGGGATTCGTCAGCATGATCCGTGGCTGACCGTGATGCTGTTCGATGCGCATCCGGATCATTTCGCGAAGGGCACTGCCAAGGCTGACTGGAAACCCGACCACGATTACTTCCTGGTCTCGAAGGACCTGCTGCTGCTCGAACCCAAGCATCTGGATACGCAACGCTCGGGCTCGCGCCCCATCGAAGCAGCCTTGGTCAAGGACTGGGTCCAGTTCTTCCATGATCCGCGGACGGTTCAGCATCCTTACGTCGGGGCCGTTTTGGCGCTGGAGGAACGTGACGAAGGGAGCGAAGCGTTTACATGGACCTCACATGCAGAAGCGTTGTTCAAGACTCGACTCGACGTCACAAACAAAGGGCGTGCAAACATTGAAGCAACATTGAAAGGCAATCACACAGAGCAGTTAATCACCGTAAAGTCAGACAGTCACTTTAAAACAAAAACAGGCCAATACGAACTCGAACCCAACATCATTAAAGGCACCTTTGACAACGAAGAAATAACTTTTGAGATCAACGAATTAATCACCTTCGACAAAACCAAAAAGAGCCATTCAACCGTTGAATCACTCAAACTTGAAGAGCGCTCAAACCCCACAAGAGACTCTATAATATCGAGCCTCGCAAAGCACACCACCCTAACGCAAAACGAAGAAACGAAATACATATTACTTTCGACATCTCACAACTCAAAGAAAAACCTTTGGCTCGAGTTTAATGAAAAAGACAGCTCTCTTTGCCATCTCGGCCAGGGATTATACATCACAACCACTCAGGACTGGAAACGCCCTCGAGAACCCATCTGTATACGCACACACCTCACCCTACTAAACGGCGTCCAAAAGCCGCACAACATGGACGTTGCAGTCGCATGCGCAGAGGTCCTAAGAAGGAAGCTTAAAGTCGCTAGCGCTAAAAAAATCAGAGCCCTGCTGACCACCTCGATAGATCCCGACATTAAGCCTAACTGGGCACTGAGCCAACATGAGCAATCACTACTCAATGAGCTCAATCTGAACGATCTGAAGGATTTCGCTAAAAACGCCACAACCAAAGATGCCTTTCAAGCATTCAGCCGAACCCTGCTCAAGGTTCGCTACACCACCCAGAACGACTACAACCGCAAAATGGGCCTGGCCGAGGAAGGCGGAGCCGATACCCGCCTGTCTGTCGCCGACGCCATCGCGCGGGCCCGAACCAACAATAATGCAGATGTCATGAACGCCTACATCGACGAGGAAACCGCCGCCATACTCGCGGATATCGGCTCCGCGCCTAACGGTATCGCACTGGACGCGGCCGTTCGCTTACGCCACCTGCACCCTGAGGCTTGCCGCAGAATCCTCTTGTGCCTCGATCCCAACCACTTGTTGGTATTGGAAGACGTACTCATTGCCGACGGCCGTGGCCAGATCGATTACCGGGTCCCGATCAGCAGCGAAATTACCCGGTTCACCCATAAGCTTGAGCTGTATGACGGCAGGGAACTGCTCGGCTCACTGTCCCAAGGGTATGCATTGAAAACCCTGGACGACGACGCTGTCCCCAGCGTCCAGATCCTGCGCAACAGCGAGCAGGCGCTGTACCTGGACCTGCATGAAGCCAACCGGAAGGCGCCCACCGGCCAAGCGCTGGCCATTCAGAGCCTGCGGCTCAACACCCTGTTCGGCAAGCAACTGGTTGCATTGGCCACTCAGTCCGTGGAAGCTGCGTTGTCGTGGCAAGCCCAATGCCTTCCCGAACCCCGGCTGGAAGCGGGCAGCACAGCTACCACCGTCGATTTTCGCGGTGCCAACGGCCTGTACTTCTGGGAACTGTTCTTCCACGCGCCCTTCCTGGTGGCCTGGCAACTGCGCCAGAACCGCGAGTATCGCGAGGCTTGGCGCTGGTGCACACGCTATCTGTTCGACCCCTACCGTACCTGGACCCCGAGCTCGGGCAACCATCCACCACTGTATTGGTTGAGCCAGCCGCTGAGCGCTCCCGCCGCCCATGGTACGGATGAGACGGTCAACGACCCCGACCTGCTGGGCTATGCCGCCCCCGAACGCTACCGCAAGGCCCTGCATCTGTTCGTGGCCGAGAGCTGGCAGCGCCAGGGCGACGACCTGTACCGCCAGTTGACCCGCGATACCCTGGTCGAGGCTGCGATCTGCTACGACAAGGCCCTGCGCCTGATCGGCGTGCTGCCGGAGCAATTTTCCACCGCCCCGGCACAGGCACTGTCGTTGGCCGATGCCCGAATCACGAATTTCGTACCACCGCTTAACGGCAAGCTGGTGGAGTTGCGCAACTTGCTGCGCAACCGCCTGTTCAACCTGCGCCACGGCCTGACCCTGGATGGCAAGCCGGCCTCAGTACTGCAGGATCCCAATGTGTTCAATCCGCCGAGTCTCGGCTATCCCAGCGCCAGTCTAGACACAGACCCGGCCATCCCCGTGGCGCGCCCCGTACCGCCCTGCCGCTACGCCGAGGTGCGCAAGAGCGCCGACGCAGCCGTACTGCAACTGATCGAACTGGGGCAGACGATGACGCGTTTCTACGATCGTGAGAGCGCCCTGCAACTGGCCGTGCTCGGCAAAGCCAACCTCATCAAGTTGCTCGACTTCCCTTATCGCCTGCAGGAGCAGGCGCTGGAATCGGCGAAACGAGGTCGGGATACCCTGCTCTCGAGCAAACAAATGATCCAGCAGCGTTTGAACTATTACCAAGGGCTGGTCGATGAAGGGATCACCGACCTGGAGCATGCATCGCGTGCATTCGGCTACATGTCACGGCTGTCTCTTGGCGTGGCAATCTCCATGGAGGCCACCTCAGGCGCCATCGATGCCGCCATTCCCACCGTCTTTGGTTTGGCGTTTGGTGGTAACCGACCGGGCAGGGGGGCCGCTGCAAGCGGAACCTGTTTCAGGATGTTTAGCGAAATAGCCGACATGACCAAGGACGAACTTCGCCTGCAGGCTGACTACCAACTCCGCGCTCAGGAGTGGCAATTCCAGGCAGATCAGGCGCAACTGGAGCTGCAGGTGCTGGAAAAGCAATTGCAGGAACAGGACATCCATGTCCGCGCCGCCGGGATCGCCGTTGAGGAAGCGAGGGCGACGCTAGCGGCACACCGCGCCGAATACGAAGTCATGACCACGGTCTTCTCGAGCCATCCGACCTACCTGTGGCTGATCGGAAGGTTGTCGGGCATCTACAGCAGTGCCTACGACGCCACAGTGTCGCTGTGCCTGATGGCAGAAGCCTGCCTGCAATACGAGTTGGGGGATTTCAGAAGCACCTGGATCCGTACCGACGGCTGGCTCGACAACTGGCGCGGCATGCTCGCCGGTGAAGCGCTGGAGCGCGACCTGATACAAATGGACGTGGCGGCGATCAGCAACAACGAACGCCCACTGGATATCCGCCTCGACCTATCGCTTTGTACTTGCATGGCCTGGACCACCGAAGAATTGCACAAGCATCTGAAGGCCGGCGAAGTGCCCTTCGACCTGACCGCCCGGCATTTCGACGAACAGTATCCAGGCCAGTACCTGCGCCGGATCGAGCGAATCGTGCTGACGTTCAAGAACGGTAAGAAATCTTTGTCCGGCCCAGTCTCAGCCATGCTGACCCAGACCAAGAACATCGTCCTGCTCAGCAATGAAAGCGCAGGCGCACAGCGACTCTACTCAGCCACCGAAGGTAGCGAGGACAGCTTGCTGCGTGACCTTCGACCGAACCAACAAGCGGCTATATGGTCGGCCAAGGAGACCACCCGAAACTTCGATCTGCAGCCCTCACCCAAGGATGAAACACGCTATCAACCCTTCGAGGGCACAGGCGCTATCTCGAGCTGGGTACTGTCGTTCCCGAACGCCGACCAGGCCAACAACAATAAAAGGGCGCCTCTGTATGATCCTGATGGTAATTGCCTGGTCACCGATATCGAGGTCGAGATCAGTTACACCGCAATGGATGGCGGGGAGTCGTTCAGAAAAGAGGTCAAAGCGCTAATGGCGAAGACCACAGCGGACGTAGATGCCAAAAACGGGGCTGGCAGAAAGCCAGAGACGGAAAATAAGGCCGACGCGGCATCCAGAAAGCCAGAGGCAGAACATAAAACCGACGCGGCAGCGACCGCCGAAGCAAAACGTAAAGCCGACGCAGCAGCAGCCGAAGCAAAACGTAAAGCCGACGCAGCAGCAGCCGAAGCAAAACGTAAAGCCGACGCAGCGACTGCGGCCGAAGCAAAACGCCAGGCGCAGCTGGCCCAACAAGCCGCCAAGGCAAAACGCATCGCAGAGGCAGCCGAAAAAGCTGCCAAGGCAAAACGCGAAGCCGAAGCAGCCCAGAAAGCCGTCGAGGCTAAGCGCAAAGACGCCGCAACCGCTGCTGTCTCTGCAGCCAAACAAGACGAACTCGCGGCACAAAAGGCCGTCAACGCCGCCGAGGCCGATGCCAAGGTGCCCGTCCTTTCAACCCCCGAAGCGGCGGCTGAGGCCAAAAAAGCCAACGATGCCGTGAACGAAGCGCAAGAAGCTGCCAGGCGAGCAACAACAGCGCGGACAGCTGCCGACGCCGCAGCGAAATCCAAGCAGTATGAGGAAACCGTTACCCAGGCCAGCAAGGCAAAGCAAGCCGCCGAACAGGCGCAGAAGGCTGCGCAAAGTGCGGCCTCGGCGCGCAAAGCTGCAGAGTCTCTGAAAGCCAAAAAAGAAAAACTGGCAGAACTTGTGAAACAAGCGCAAGCATGGAAAGGCGTTGATAACATCAGAATTCACTACACAAGCCAATACGGTGCCAATCTGGCAACCGGCAAGTTACTAAGCATTGATGGTACCGAGGCAAAACTGGAAATACGAAGTTATTATAAGGTTAGTACCCTAACCATAAACACATCAGCAATCACCAACATCTCGAAGGGTCGATAGCACTTCCTCTCCCCCCAGACTCATACTGTCACCAGACGCAGGAGGCATCATGGATAACCTGAAAAAACTCAAAGTACTGCTCGCCAACAAGTACGGCAAGAAAATCAGCGACCTCAATAACGATACGCTTATCAGGGAAATAATTGGCAACGATAACAAGCTTGCACTTCATTTGAAAAGCGAATTTGACGTCGACCTGTCTGCCGGCGAACTGGAACAGGGAGACACCATCGAGTCATTGGCCAATTTACTATGATGTTTTTTTGATCTGCACTCCTTCTCCTGCCTGACGGGTTGGCGGAGAAGGAGTTCGATTATCATCGCGCCCCAATTTCCGCCATGCTGATCTCGCGCATGCGGAACTTCTGCACCTTGCCGGTCACCGTCATCGGGAACGCTTCGACGAAGCGGAAATGCCGCGGCACCTTGAAGTGCGCGATGCGTGCCTTGCACCAGGCCTGCAAGTCCTCGACCGTGGCGCTGTGCCCGGGGTGCAGCTTGATCCAGGCCACGACCTCCTCACCATAGCGGCTGCAAGGGATGCCGATCACCTGAGCATCGGCAACCGCCGGGTGGGTATGGAAAAACTCCTCGAGCTCTCGCGGATAGATATTCTCGCCGCCGCGAATGATCATGTCCTTGTTGCGCCCGACGATGCGCACATAGCCCTGTTCGTCCATCACCGCCAGGTCACCCGTGCGCATCCAGCGCGCCGGATCGATCGCCTGTTGAGTGGCTTCGGGGTTATCCCAGTAACCGAGCATCACGCTGTAGCCGCGGGTGCAGAGCTCGCCGATCTCGCCACGCGGGACGATGGCGCCGTGCGCGTCCACCAGCTTGGTCTCCAGTTGCGGCTGCGTGCGCCCGACCGTGGTCACGCGCAGTTCCAGCTCGTCATCCGGGCCTGTCTGCAGCGACACCGGGCTGGTCTCGGTCATGCCGTAGGCGATCTGCACCTCACCCATGTGCATCTGCTCGATCACCCGGCGCATCACCTCGATCGGGCAGGTGGCACCGGCCATGATGCCGCTGCGCAGGGTCGAGAGGTCCAGGGTGCTGCGCGACGGGTGGTCGAGCATGGCGATGAACATGGTCGGCACGCCATAGAGGATGCTGGCACGCTCTTCGGCCACGGCCTGCAGCGTCAACTCGGGATCGAAGGCGTCGTTGGGGTAGATCATGGTGCTGCCGTGGGTGATGCAACCCAGGTTGGCCATGACCATGCCAAAGCAGTGGTACAGCGGCACCGGGATCACCATGCGGTCCCGTTCGCTCAGGCCCAGGCTTTCGCCGACCATGAAGCCGTTGTTGAGGATGTTGTAGTGGCTGAGCGTGGCGCCTTTCGGCGCGCCAGTGGTGCCGGAGGTGTACTGGATGTTCACCGCCTGGTCGAACTGCAAGCCCTGCTGCCTCGCCTGCAACGCCTGGGCATCGACCTGCCCTGCCCGTTCGGCCAGTGCATCCCAGGGCAGAAAGCCTTCGGGCGGGTGCGACGACAGGCTGATGACGCCCTGCAGGTCCGGCAGGCGTTCACTCGCCAGCGGCTGCGCACCCAGCTCGGGCAGCATTTCCTGGACCATCGCGTGATAGTCGGACGACTTGAAGGCATCGGCACACACCAGCCAGCTGCAGCCGGACTGACGCAACACATACTCCAGCTCGCCCACCCGGTACGCCGGGTTGATGTTGACCAGGATCGCGCCGACCTTCGCCGTGGCGATCTGCAGGATGCACCACTGGGCGCAGTTAGGCGCCCAGATACCGACGCGATCGCCACTGGCCACGCCCAGGGCAATCAGGGCCCTGGCATGCACCTCGACCTGCTCGGCCAACGCGCGCCAGCTATAGCGCAGGCCTTGGTGACGCACCACCAGGGCCTCGCGCTCGGGCCAGCGGGCGGCGGTGGCATCGAACGCCTGGCCGATGGTCTGGGTCAGCAGAGGCCGGTCCTGGCGGCCGCGGGTGTAGCTTGGTTGACTCATGAGTGTCCCTTCTTGTGGTTGTTCTGGGCATGACTGAAGCAAGCGGCAATTACTCTGGCGCAGATTTACGTTTACGTAAAGGTGATGATCCAATTGACAGCCCGGAAAGGCAGGTTTACGTTAACGTCAACCACGAGCACCGACCCTGTGGGAGCGGACTTGCCCGCGATGAGGCCGGACCAGACAACAGCGCTGGCCGTTCTGACGGGCATCGCGGGCAAGCCCGCTCCCACAGGGTCGGTGCAGTACCTCGAATTTCAAGAACAACAAGGTGCCCCCATGCATTACCCGACCCTGAACTTCGCCCTGGGCGAGACCATCGACATGCTCCGCGACCAGGTACGCACCTTCGCTGCCGCCGAACTCGCCCCGCGCGCGGCGCAGATCGACCACGACAACCTGTTCCCCGCCGACATGTGGCGCAAGTTCGGCGACATGGGCCTGCTGGGCATCACCGTCGCGGAGGAATATGGCGGCGCAGGCCTGGGCTACCTGGCCCATGTGGTGTCGATGGAAGAGATCAGCCGCGCCTCGGCCTCGGTGGCACTGTCCTATGGCGCCCACTCCAACCTCTGCGTCAACCAGATCAACCGCAACGGCACCCATGAACAGAAGCTGAAGTACCTGCCCAAGCTGATCAGCGGCGAGCACATCGGCGCCCTGGCCATGAGCGAGCCCAATGCCGGCTCCGACGTGGTGTCGATGAAATTGCGCGCCGAGAAACGCGGCGACCGCTATGTACTCAACGGCAGCAAGACCTGGATCACCAACGGCCCCGACGCCAACACCTACGTGATCTACGCCAAGACCGACCTGGACAAGGGCCCGCACGGCATCAGCGCATTCATCGTCGAACGTGACTGGAAGGGCTTCTCGCGCAGCAACAAGTTCGACAAGCTGGGCATGCGCGGCTCCAACACCTGCGAGCTGTTCTTCGATGGCGTCGAAGTGCCGGAAGAAAACATCCTCGGCCAGCTCAATGGCGGTGTGCGTGTGCTGATGAGCGGCCTGGACTACGAGCGCGTGGTGCTCTCGGGCGGACCGACCGGCATCATGCAGAGCTGCATGGACCTGGTGGTGCCCTACATCCACGATCGCAAGCAGTTCGGCCAGAGCATCGGCGAATTCCAGCTGATCCAGGGCAAGATCGCCGACATGTACACCCAGCTCAACGCCAGCCGCGCCTACCTCTACGCCGTGGCCCAGGCCTGCGACCGTGGCGAGACCACGCGCAAGGACGCCGCCGGGGTGATCCTCTACACCGCCGAACGCGCTACGCAGATGGCCCTGGAAGCGATCCAGATTCTCGGCGGCAACGGCTACATCAACGAATTCCCGGCCGGCCGCCTGCTGCGTGACGCCAAACTCTACGAGATCGGTGCCGGCACCAGCGAAATTCGCCGGATGCTGATCGGCCGCGAACTGTTCAACGAAACCCGCTGAGCACAAGGAGCTGGCGTCCATGGCTACCCTGCACACCCAGATCAACCCGCGCTCGGCTGAGTTCGCCAGCAACAGCGCGGCCATGCTCGAACAGGTCGATGCCCTGCGCACCCTGCTGGCCCAGGTCAGCCAGGGCGGCGGGCCCAAGGCCCAGCAGCGCCATACCTCGCGCGGCAAGCTGCTGCCGCGCGAGCGCATCGACCGCCTGCTCGACCCGGGCTCGGCGTTTCTCGAGATCGGCCAGCTCGCCGCCCATGAGGTGTATGGCGAAGACGTGCCGGCAGCAGGCGTGATCGCCGGCATCGGCCGCGTCGAAGGGGTCGAGTGCATGATCGTGGCCAACGACGCCACGGTCAAAGGCGGCTCCTACTACCCGCTGACCGTGAAGAAACACCTGCGCGCGCAGACCATCGCCCTGCAGAATCGCCTGCCGTGCATCTACCTGGTCGACTCCGGCGGCGCCAACCTGCCACGCCAGGACGAAGTGTTCCCGGATCGTGAGCACTTCGGACGGATCTTCTTCAACCAGGCCAACATGAGCGCCCTGGGCATTGCGCAGATCGCCGTGGTGATGGGCTCGTGCACCGCAGGTGGCGCCTATGTGCCGGCGATGGCCGACGAAGCGATCATGGTGCGCCAGCAGGCGACCATCTTCCTCGCCGGCCCGCCGCTGGTGAAGGCCGCCACCGGCGAGGTGGTGAGCGCCGAAGACCTGGGCGGCGCCGATGTGCATTGCCGCACCAGCGGCGTGGCCGACCACTATGCCGACAACGACGAGCATGCCCTGGCGATCGCCCGGCGCAGCGTGGCCAACCTCAACTGGCACAAACTCGGACGCCTGCAATGCCAGGCACCGATCGCACCGCTGTACGACGCCCAGGAGCTGTACGGCGTGGTGCCGGCCGATGCCAAGCAACCGTTCGATGTGCGCGAGATCATCGCGCGCCTGGTCGATGGCTCCGTGTTCGATGAATTCAAGGCCCTGTTCGGCACCACCCTGGTGTGCGGTTTCGCCCACCTGCACGGCTACCCGGTAGCGATCCTGGCCAACAACGGCATCCTCTTTGCCGAGGCTGCGCAAAAAGGCGCGCACTTCATCGAACTGGCCTGCCAACGCGGCATCCCGCTGTTGTTCCTGCAGAACATCACGGGCTTCATGGTCGGCAAGAAATACGAGGAAGGCGGTATCGCCAAGCACGGCGCCAAGCTGGTGACCGCAGTGGCCTGCGCCCAGGTGCCGAAGTTCACGGTGATCATCGGCGGCAGCTTCGGTGCTGGCAACTACGGCATGTGCGGGCGCGCCTACGATCCGCGCTTCCTGTGGATGTGGCCCAACGCGCGAATTGGCGTGATGGGTGCCGAACAGGCCGCCGGCGTGCTGGCCCAGGTCAAGCGCGAGCAGTGCGAGCGCAGTGGCGAGGTGTTCAGCGCCGAGGACGAAAAGCAGCTCAAGCAGCCGATCCTCGACCAGTACGAGCGCCAGGGCCACCCTTACTATTCCAGCGCCCGGCTGTGGGATGACGGCGTCATCGACCCGGCGCAAACCCGTGAAGTGCTGAGCCTTGCCTTGTCCGCCGCGCTGAACGCCCCGATCGAACAGAGCCGCTTCGGCATTTTCCGGATGTGACCCATGAGCGATTTTGCCACCCTCGAAGTGATAAAGGACCCTCGCGGCTTCGCCACCCTGTGGCTGAGCCGGGAAGACAAGAACAACGCCTTCAACGCCCAGATGATTCGCGAGCTGATCGTTGCCATCGACCAACTGGGCGAAGACAGCCGCCTGCGCTTCGTGCTGCTGCGTGGCCGTGGCCGGCACTTCAGCGCCGGTGCTGATCTGGCCTGGATGCAGCAGTCGGCGCAATTGGACTTCAATACCAACCTGGACGACGCCCATGAACTGGGCGAGCTGATGTACGCGCTGCATCGGCTAAAGGCGCCAACCCTGGCCGTGGTCCAGGGCGCCGCATTCGGTGGTGCGCTGGGCCTGATCAGTTGCTGCGACATGGCCATCGGCGCTGAAGATGCACAGCTGTGTCTGTCGGAGGTCCGCATCGGCCTGGCACCGGCAGTGATCAGCCCGTTCGTGGTCAAGGCCATCGGTGAGCGTGCCGCTCGCCGCTATGCCCTGACCGCCGAGCGCTTCAGTGGTGCGCGCGCCCGCGAGCTGGGCCTGCTGGCCGAGGTGTACCCTGCCAGCGAACTGGACACCCAGGTCCAGGCCTGGATCGACAACCTGCTGCTCAACAGCCCTCAGGCCCTGCGCGCCACCAAGGACCTGCTGCGCGAGGTGGACGATGGCGAACTGAGCCCTGCCCTGCGCCGCTACACCGAGAACACCATCGCCCGCATTCGTGTCAGCCCCGAAGGCCAGGAGGGCCTGAGCGCCTTCCTGGAAAAACGCCGCCCCGCCTGGCAGCCCGTCGACAAGGAACCTCGCCCATGAGCCACCCCCCGCTGACCACCCTGCTGGTCGCCAACCGCGGCGAGATCGCCTGTCGGGTGATGCGCACCGCCAAGGCCATGGGCCTGACCACCGTCGCAGTGCACAGCGCCACCGACCGTGACGCCCGGCACAGCCGCGAAGCCGATATCCGCGTCGACCTGGGCGGCACCAAGGCCGCCGACAGCTACCTGGTGATCGACAAGCTGATCGCTGCAGCCAAGGCCAGTGGCGCACAGGCGATCCATCCCGGCTACGGCTTTCTTTCCGAGAACGCAGGCTTTGCCCGCGCCATCGAGCAGGCCGGGCTGATCTTCCTCGGCCCACCGGCCAGCGCCATCGATGCCATGGGCAGCAAGTCGGCGGCCAAGGCCCTGATGGAAGCCGCCGGGGTGCCGCTGGTGCCCGGCTATCACGGTGACGCCCAGGACCTGGAGACCTTCCGTGCCGCTGCCGAACGCATTGGTTATCCGGTGCTGCTCAAGGCCAGTGCCGGGGGTGGCGGCAAGGGCATGAAGGTGGTCGAGCAGGAGAGCGAGCTGGCCGACGCCCTGGCCTCGGCACAACGCGAGGCGCAGTCGTCGTTCGGCGATGCGCGAATGTTGGTGGAAAAGTACGTGCTCAAGCCGCGGCACGTGGAAATCCAGGTGTTCGCCGACCAACACGGCCATTGCCTGTACCTCAACGAACGCGACTGCTCGATCCAGCGTCGCCACCAGAAGGTTGTCGAAGAGGCTCCGGCCCCAGGCTTGTCGGCGCAACTGCGCCAAGCCATGGGTGAGGCGGCGGTGCGCGCGGCCCAGGCCATCGGTTATGTCGGCGCTGGCACCGTGGAGTTCCTGCTCGATGCCCGCGGCGAGTTCTTCTTCATGGAAATGAACACCCGCCTGCAGGTCGAACACCCGGTCACCGAGGCGATCACCGGGCTGGACCTGGTGGCCTGGCAGATCCGTGTCGCTTGCGGCGAGGCCTTGCCGATCACCCAGGAGCAGGTGCCGCTGGTTGGCCATGCCATCGAGGTGCGGCTGTATGCGGAAGATCCGGCCAATGACTTCCTGCCGGCCACCGGCACCCTGGCGCTGTACCGCGAATCGGCGCCAGGCGAAGGGCGCCGGGTCGACAGCGGGGTCAGCGAGGGCGATGTGATCTCGCCGTTCTACGACCCGATGCTGGGCAAGCTGATCGCCTGGGGACAGGATCGCGAACAGGCGCGCTTGCGACTACTGGCCATGCTCGACGAGTTCGCCATCGGCGGCTTGAAAACCAACATCGCCTTCCTGCGGCGCATCCTCGCCCATCCGGCCTTCGCGGCCGCCGAACTGGATACCGGCTTCATTGGCCGTCATCACGAAGTGCTGCTGCCCGCCACCGGCGAGCGTCCGGCGCTGTTCTGGCAAGCCGCTGCCGAAGCCTGGCTGCAGAGCGGCTCGCCACGACGTCGCACAGACGACGGCAACTCGCCCTGGGCCCGCTGCGATGGCTTGCGCCTGGGCCTGCCAGCCCGCAGCAGCCTGCATCTGTCATGCGAGGGTCAGGACCAGGCCGTGGCGCTGCAGAACAGCGCGCCCTCAGCGTTCCAACTGCTCGGCGAGCAACTGGTGCAGGACCAGGATGGCCTGCGGCGGCGCTACCTGGCCATTCGTCGCGAGGGCGTGCTGTACCTGCAATGGGCGGGCGAACTGCACGCAGTCACGGCGTTCGATCCGATTGCCGCCGCCGAGGCCAGCCATGGCCATCAGGGGGGGCTTGGCGCGCCCATGAACGGCAGCATCGTGCGCGTGCTGGTCGAAGCGGGTCAGGCAGTGGAAGCCGGAACGGCGCTGGTGGTGCTGGAGGCGATGAAGATGGAGCACAGTATTCGTGCACCGCAGGCGGGGATCGTGAAGGCGCTGTTCTGCCAGGAAGGCGACATGGTTAGCGAAGGGACGGTGCTGGTGGAACTGGAAGAGAGCTGAGTGCCCTGCAGGAGCGGCCATGTGCCGCTCCTGCAGGGATTGCGCTGGTTTTCCGCGCCTGGATGAAGACTAGCCGCACCACATGGCCGGGCGGGCTCAATGCCGCCCGTGCGACCTCACCACCACGCCCAGCACTTCGAAATCCTCGCCGCACAGCAGCTTCGGGTAGGTCGGGTTCAACGGTTTGAGATACCGCTGCCCGCCATCCTCGACCAACTGCCGGAACATCGCCGAGGTGCCCTTCTGCCGGGCGATCACCAGTTTGCCTGGCGCCGCCGGCACCCCAGGATCCACCAGCACCAGCGTTTGCTCGGGCACGCTGGGGCCGGTGGCGGCGCTCATCAGGTCGCCTTCGACCGGCAACCAGAATGCCTTGCCCAGCGCCGGGTAGTCGGTCTGCTCATAGACGATGCACCCCTCGGGCCACGGCCCGTCCAGCTCGGTCCAGGCCAGCACCGGGTAGCGGAAGCACATGATGTACTGCAGCAGGTCGTCGTCATCCCCGCCTGCCTCGGCGGCGTAGGTGCCATTGGGCTCGGCCAGTTGGTCGATGCGTACCATGCGCAGCGAAACATGCAGGTGCGCCATCCCCAGGGCCTGCAGGACCTGGTTCATCATGCCCACCTTCGGCTGACGGGTGCCACGCAGCCAATGGCCGACACCGCCCTGGGTCACCCCAACACGTTCGGCGAGTTGTTCCTGCGAAAGCCCCAGCTCCCGCATCCTTTGCTTGACCAGCGCGATCCATTTTTCCATCGCCCGCACGATACGGACTGCCCATCAGCGCTCAATACACATATTGTATTATTAATCTGATAGTTATAAGTACTTTTCGTATTAGTATTCGAGTGTACTGATTTCCCTATCACGCTCAACAGGTAACAGGATGAAACCGATGACACATCCAGAAAAGGATTTGGACAGTGAGGCCGCGCGTCGCGCACTCGATTACTACCTCAACCCGACGCCCCCCCACACCAGCATCGACAGCGTGCCCTGGACCCTTCGCGAGGAGGTCTCCCCAGAGCAGGCCAGCGCCCACGCCATGGCCCTGCTGCGCTGCGCAGCAGCCACGGCACAAGAGACCGGCAGCCACCAACAGGGCACGACCCGCGAGGTGCTGTTCGCATTGATGCATATGGTGAACATGGCCCGCGCGATGCTGGAGCAACGGCATGCGCCACAAGGGCTGTGAAAGACGGGAGTACGTGATGACCGGGTAACTGACACTGCCCGGTTGCCGGACAGAGGAAGTGCGCAAGAAATTATTTTTCTGGAGGACAGAAAAATCATTTGACTTGCAAATGATAACGATTATTATTGCACTCAGCAGGTCGCGAGACCCGCTGGATAACCTGGAGCCCTCAGGTCGGGCGCTCAGATTATCTCCTCATCAGGCTAATCACGGTTTTTGACCCGGCTTTTTGCCGGGTCATTTTTTTTGGCTCTTCAGGCTAATGAAGAAGGGTTACCGCGTTGAATGGCCGCGATGATAGCAAAGGTGTGTCAATTCGTGAATGCGTGTTACAGCGTTTTGCGCAAACAGCACTTGAGAATCAATCTCGTTAAGATTAAGCTGCCTGCGCATCAGGGAGGATGCCCCCTCTCCCCCTCTTCTCGCGCAAGGAGCCGTCCATGACCCGTCTGCTGCTGCCCCTCGAGCATGGCCCGCAAGTCGCCCGCACGCCCACCGAAGACACGTTGCTGCATGGCCTCAGGCGCTTGCCACGCCGGGTCCAGCAGGTGTTTCTGCTCAATCGCCTCGACCAGCTCGGCATTGCCGACATTGCTGCCCGCCTCGACCTGCCCCTGCTGACCATCGAACGCCATCTCTTCCAGGCACTGCAAAGCGCATTGCCACGTGGCGACCGCCTGGCCAGCATTGCCGGCCAATGGTACGTGCGCCTGCAAAGCCCGGAGGCGACAACCTGCGAGCGCATCGATTTCCGCCGTTGGCTGGATGCCGCGCCGCAGCACCTGCAGGCCTTTGAGCAGATCGAACTGTGCTGGCGCAGCCTGCTGGCTCCAGCTCGCCAGTTGGGCCAGGATGGCGGGTATCGCAATGGCCGTGCCGCGTTATCGCTGGGCGGGTGTTCGATTGCCGTAGGCCTGGGCGTTGCCGCATTGATCGCCCTCGGGCTGCTCGCCTGATACGCAGGCGCCGCCCTCGCGCGGGAGCTTGTCGCGTAAAGGGGCCAGCAAAGACACCCCACCTGTCGTTGAGCTACAGTAGCGTCACAACAAAGCCACAGGAGTCTGGCAATGACCGTGACGCTGTCCCCACTGCAGATCGACTGCGATTTCGATTCCGGCAATATCCAGGTACTGGATGCCAGTGACCCGCGCCAGGTGCGCCTGGCCATCCGCCCCGACACCCACAGCGGCCACTTCCAGTGGTTCCATTTCAAGGTGAGCGGCCTGACGGTCGGCCAGACCCACCGCTTCAGCCTCGACAACGCCCATGAGTCCTCCTACAAGAACGCCTGGGACGGCTACCACGCCGTGGCGTCGTACGACCAGCAGAACTGGTTCCGCGTACCCAGCAGCTTCGACGGCAAGGCCCTGGCGTTCGATTTCACGGCCGAACAGCCACAGGCTTGGTTCGCCTATTTCGAACCCTACCCACGCGCGCGCCACAACCAGCTCATCGAGCGGGCCCGGCATATTCCCGGCGTCACGCTGCTGGCCAGCGGTCGTAGCGTGCAGGGCCGCGACATCCCGCTGCTGCGTGCCGGTGATGGCGCCGACGGCAAGCGCAAACTGTGGATCATCGCCCAGCAGCACCCCGGTGAACACATGGCCGAGTGGTTCATGGAGGGCGTGATCGACTGCCTTGAGAGCAACGATGCAACGGTCCAGCGCCTGCTTGCCCAAGCCGACCTGTACCTGATCCCCAACATGAACCCTGACGGCGCCTTCCTCGGCCATCTGCGTACCAACTTCAAGGGCAAGGACCTCAACCGTGCCTGGCAGGACGCCAGTGTCGAGCTCAGCCCGGAGGTGTTCTTCGCCCAGAGCCAGATGAAGCAGTACGGCGTGGATGCCTTCGTCGACGCCCATGGCGACGAGGAAATCCCCCATGTATTCACCGCAGCCTGCGAAGGCAACCCGGGCTACACACCACGCATCGCCAAGCTGGAGGAGCAGTTTCGTAGCACCCTGTGCAGCGTGACCAAAGACTTCCAGACCGTCCACGGCTACACCCGCGACCAGCCTGGCCAAGCGAACATGACGCTGGCCTGCAATGCGGTCGGGCAGGCCTACGACTGCCTGTCGCTGACCTTGGAAATGCCGTTCAAGGACCACGACGACAACCCCGACGCCAAGTGCGGCTGGTCGGGCGCGCGCTCCAAGAAGTTGGCAGGCGCAGTGCTGGAAACGTTGGAAAAGATGGTCAAGGAGTTGCGCTGATCCGCAAGACAGCGGCCCAATGATCCGCTCAGAACTGCACGTCGAGAATCACGCTGTCGGTGTAGGTCGCTGCAGGCGGCGTCGCCTGGTCGGTGTAGACCTTGGCGTTGTAGTTGAACACCTGGCTGCCGGTGCCCGTGCCGGCACCAGGGTTCACGTTGGCGTCGCTGCTCGCGCGCCGGGCCGCGCCCACCGATCCCCAGCGCACGGTGCCAGCGCTCTTGAAGATGTCGTAGGCCAGGTAGTTGTTGGCCGTGGACTTCATCCGCCGACGCCCACCCGACACGTTCTGCCCATCGTCCAGCCCGACCGTGTAGTTGCTGCCCTTGGTACAGGCGATGTTGATGCTCTGGTTCACTGTCGCAAACCCGGCCACCACCGGCGCACTGGCAAAACTGATATTGGGGGTGGTGATCTGGCAGTCGTTGCTGACGGTCAGCGTCACTGTCAGGGTCTGCGTACCGCTGCCGATATCCCGTCCCAGGCAGATACCGCCCAGGCCGATGCCTGAGCAATAGTTCCAGTCCCAGAAGATCGACAGGGTCTCGGTGTAGACCCCGGCCGCAACATTGGCCCCCACCACGGTGCGCAGGTACAGCGGCACCGACTTGGGCGAGGTGCCGTTGAGCAGCCCCAGGGCGTCGATGATGCCGTTGGGGACGAAATCGAAACGCGTGCCGCGACTGATCGGAAAGTTGGTGGTGTTGTTGGCGTAGATCGTATAGGGGATGACATCGCCAGTCGGGCCGACCATGCCCGTGCTGGTGGAGGTGATGGTGGCGTAGAAATGGTCGTTGCTGGTCAACAGCGACAACAGTGAGCCGGTGCAGGACAGCCCGGCATTGGTGGTCGAAGCCGGTTGCACCGTGGTGCGCACCAGCGTCGAATTGATCGTGCCGAAGGACGCAGGCACCGTGGCCCCCACCGAACAGGCCGACCACGCCTGAGCGCAACCGGCACACAGGCCGAGCCCCAGCACCACCCTGCCCAGGGCATTCATCGGCACACCAGAGGGCCGATCAGCGGAATCGCCCCTTCCCCTTCAGGCAGGTCGAATTCGACCTGGCACTGGCCGCCATCAGCGACTTCGACCTGCAGGCGATTGTGCGCCGACAGGTTCTCCAGGTAGACCAGGCCATCCCACCCCACCACGGCCTCGCTGCCGCCCTGGATGCCCCTCACCCGGCTGCCCAGCTTGAGCTCCTGCTGGTTGGCATCGACCAGCACGATGCTCGCTGCCAGCACCCGCTTGAGCGGGAACTCCAACAGATAGCCACTGCCCCGACGCACCGCGACGCGTTGTTCGACCGTCGAAGCCATCACATCGGCGGGCAGCTCCATTGGATCGATCTCGTACTTGCCACGGTAGTAACCGCTGCTGTACGGCACCAGCAGGTGGCCATTGCGGTCGGTGCGACCGACCATCTGGTTCTCGTAGCGCACCGGCACATCGGCGTAGCCACTGGTGCTGACAACCACGAACGCATCATCGATACGGTTGGCGGCGAACATGCCCGAGTCCATCAGCACCAGCGAACCGCTGGCATCGGCCCAGCGGGTCATCTCCTCGCTGCTGCCATAGACCCCCGCCTGCAGCTGCACGGACTGCAGGCGCCAGGTCACATCGGCCTGCCGATAGGCGCCGCGATCCCCCCCATTGGCGTAGCCAAGGTTGTAACCCACACCGCCACCCACTGGCACTGCGCGGCTGTAGTTGACGCGCTGCAGGTCCTGGCCGTCCTTGCTGCGCTCGGCGCTGAAGGCCAGGGTGCCATGAGTATCGAACGGGACCACCAGTTGTGCCTGCACCGCCCACTGGCTGTCACCGACATCGCGGTTGGCCGACAGGTACAGGCTGCTGTTGCGCCACAACGGCTTGCTCCAGCTCAGGTTGATCAGCCGCGTGCGCGAGCCATCCCCCGCGCGCACGTCGAAATAGCCAGCACCGACGCTGCCGTAGCGATCCAGGTTCAGGCTTACGGTCGCCTGCTCGCTGCGCGTGCTCAGGCGGGTATAGGGATTGTCGACCAGCGTCAGGTCGGCATAATCGCCATGGCGCTCGATCCGCTGGTAGTTGAAGCCGATACGTCGGCTGTTGTACTGGTAACCCAAGGCCACCTGCTGCCCTGTGTCGCCCTCGAAACGGCTCTGCGCCACGGCGGCGTTGAGCACACCGAAGGTCCCCAGGCGCAGGTTGCCACCCAGGCCACCGAGCATCATCGACTCGGCCGTTTCGGCGTGGGTTTCGAGGGTGAAGTAATCGGACACACCATGGCGCAAGCTCGCCGATGCCACTGCGGGCCCGTAGCCGAAGTCCTTCACGGCATAGTCACGGCGAAGGCTACCGGCAGCCACCGAAAAGTCCGACAGCCCCTCGGCCAGCAAGCTGCTGGTCACGTAGAACGGCAAGGTCGTCGAGATCTGGCGCCCGAGCGCATCGGTGGTCACCACCACGGCTTCACCGGCACCGTTGATGAACGGCACGTTGGTGAGTGTGTAGGGCCCCGGTTGCAGATCGGTGGTGCTGGTCTTGTAGCCATTGATGAACAGATCCAGCGACGTGGGTACCGCCGCCTCTCCGGCAAAGGCCGGCAGCGGATAGGTGACCAGGTCCGGGCGTGCGGCAAAGTCTCGGGAAACCTGCAAGCCGCCCACCCGCACCGAGCTGCTCCAGGGCAAGGCGCTGGTGACCAGATCGCCTGCCTCGTAGGTCAACAGGCGCTGCTCGTCGGTGAAACGCCAGGTGGTGTCGTAGCGCAGAAAGCCTTCGCGGCTCTGATTCCGGGGGGCACCGTTGAATGACTCACGCCACTGCCCGGTGGTGGAGAAGGTGCCCCAACTGTCGAACACCCGCAGCTCGTTCCAGGCGGCGAGATAGGTGCCGGCATCATCGGTGTCGTTCAGGTACAGGTCATAGTTGAGCAAGGCGCCGAAACTACTGCGCGCATCGCTGGCCGGATACAGGTTGCGTCCACCGAACTGCTGGTCGGGCAGCCACGCCGGCGGCACCTGCAGCAGCAGGCGCTGGTTTGGGCTGTCGTAGTCCACATGCAGGCCGACGATGCTCTCCAGCGCCACCTCCCCCTGAGGATCGCCCGGCACCAGGATGCCCGCCGCACGCAGAGCATCGCTGGCCAGGTACAGTCGCCCGGCACGCTGCTGCACCGGCACCAGCTCAGCCTTGGGCACCTGATTCACCAGCAGGTCCAGGTACAGGGTGGCATCGGCAATCGCCGTGCTTTCTGCCGGGGGTGGCGGCAGATCGTCGGCCACGCCCAGCACCGGCCCCAGCATCGCCAGGCCCAGCCACCACCGGCGCGTCGCCCGCCGCCAGCCACTCACACACGGTTTCCAACCATCGGCGGGTCCTCCCTGGCCCCTCCACTACCCGCGTTTGCAGGTCACTGCCCTTGGCGGATGGCCTGAGCCACCTCCTGGCCATTGACCCGTCCCTTGAGCACGCTGCTCGCGCCCAGTTCGGTCGGTGCCGGCCAGCGCATGCTGGCCCCCGGCAGCACATAACCCAGCAGCCCCTCGACCAGCGGCTTCTGCTGGCCCCCTTGCTGCAGCACCACATCGGTGAGGCGCGCATGCACCGGCCCGGTATTGCGCAGCTCGATATACGGCTTGCCCTGTACCGTCACTGCACGCCAGCTCAATTGAGGCTTGCCGACACCTTCGGCGCTGCGCTTGCCCTCCGGGTCGGGCTTGCCCCACAGGCCTTCGCCATACACGAACAGCGGCACCGAATAGCGCATCTGCAGGCGAATGGCTGCCTTCGGCCCTTCGGTGCTGGCATCGGCCGGTGTTGGCGAGGGGATCTCGTCGATGATGATCCGGTAGGCTTGCTCCTGGCCCACCGGCGAGCTGCCGGTGCGGGTCAGCCGGATCAGTTGCTTCTGACCTGGCGGGATATTGGCCACAGGGGGGCTGCCGATGATCTCGCGCTGCGCCTGGAACTGCTCCTGATAATCGCCCTGGCGCCAGGCGAACACCCGCACCTGCAGGCTGGCCGGTGCGCTACCGCGGTTCTCCAGCCATAGCGCGCCGGCCTTCTGGTCGGCCTCGAGCACCGGATCGATCGGCCAGATCAGCACCGACGTCGCGGCTGCCACCGGCAGGCTGGCCAGCAGCAATGCCCCGATGATGATGTTCCGCGCCGTGTTCGCGCCTGCCCCCATGCCGCTCTCCTCTGTCTTGTCGATAGCCGTGCCTGGACGTGCGGATCAGCATCACCAGGTCACTGTCACTTGCACTACATCGGTGTAGGTCCCCGCCGGCACATTGCCGGGCAACTGGGTGCGGCCATACACCGGCAACTTGATCGCCGTCGGATCGCTATAGCTCACCGGCACGCTGGTGCCGATGGTCAGGGCCTGGCTCAACGCCGCATCGCGAAACAGCTGGTAGGCCACCAGCTGCGTGCCGCCACTGCGCTTGAGATTGCGCGTGCCGCTGGCACTGTTCTGCCCGCCATCGAGGCTCATGCCAAGGGTCACGCCCGGCGTACATTGAAAGGTCACCGTGGTGCCGCCCAGCGCGGTGCTCAGGGTGGCGGTGGACAGCGCCGACTGGGTGCCGAAATCGAGTACGCCGTAGGCGCTCACGCCGCCGACCACCAGGCAGCCTGCGGTGATCTGCGCGCTGACCTGGAAGGTACTGGTGGTCGCTGCCGTCGAGGGCGACGTCCACACCAGCCACAGGCCCGCCAGCAGTGCGTGGGGCCAACCGCGCATGAGTCAGAAGGTCAGCTCGACCGCGACCGTGTCGGTGTACACCCCGGCCGGCAGGCCCGCCTTGCCACGCGCCTGGCCGTACAGGTTGACGGTCTGGGCGACACCGGTGCTGGTCGGCAGCGTGATGGTGCCGTCGATGGCCAGCAGTTGAGTACGACCGGTATCGGTGTAGAAGTCGTACGGCACGAAGTTGCCAGCGCCGTCGGCCAGCGCGCGCGTCCCGCCGCTGGATGCACCGTCGTGGGCACCGGCCCGCACCCGGATCGCAGGCACCGTGCCAGCCGAGCAGAGAATGCTCATGGCCCCGCCGCCGCCACCGAGCACCTGGCCGTTGGCAGTGGTGAACAAGGCATCCTGGGTGCCGAAGTTCAGGCTACCGAAATTGAGCCCGGAGGTGCCGGCGCTGCCATTGACCTGGCAGGCCGAGATCAACGTCAGGGTCGAGTTGATCGTCCCGGTCACGGTGGCCGCTTGGGCCTGGGCCGCCAGGGCGAGACCCAGGGCGGTAAGGATGCAGCGAATCGATGTGCTTGCCATGGGAATCTCCTTGCGTGTTACCAGTCCAGGGTTACTCGAAGGGTGTCGCGGTACAGCCCGGCCGGCAGCGCGCGCGGCTGCGCGACCACCACGCCGTAGATCGGGACGGGCACCTGCTGGGTGCCTTGAATGGTGAAGGTGCGCGCCTGGCCGATGCCGTATCGGGTGTTGCCGCCCGGGTCGATAGCCAGCTGGTAAGGGATGAGCACGCGCCCGTTGCTCAGTTGTCGCACACCCCCTGCGCCATTGCGTCCTTCGTCGATGCGCACGCTGAAAGCGCGCACCTGAGGCGTGCAACTGATCTGCAGGCTGCCCTGCCCGCCCGCATCATCCACGCGGGTGCGCAGCGGACCATCCCAGCTCGGGGCCTGCGAGCCAAAGTCCATCAGCCCGGGATTGGCGAGGGTCGCCGGTTGCTGGTCGCTGCTGATCTGGCAGGCAGAGCTGATCACCAGGCGCGCCTGGATGAATCCCGTGGTGCTGCCATGCACCGAAACACCGGGCAGCAGCAATGGGCCGAGGGTCAACAGCAGCAAAGAAGTACGGTTCATGTCGGCGCGTCCTTGTGCATGTGGGTCCGCTTCCTACCAGGTGACCGTGACTTTGACCAGGTCGGTGTACAGCCCGGCTTTAGGTACCCAGGCCAGTCGATCGATGCGCGCGTACAAGGGCAGCTCCACCGAACCGCTGTCCGGCACCCGCGCCGATTGTGCGACGTCCACGGCCAGTGGCTCACGCCAGGCAGCGTCGCGATAGAGGCGATAGGGAATGGGGCGCGCCTGCCGATCAGCGTCGCCCAGATAACGCAACTCGCCCACGCCGCCATGCTGGCCGCCATCGACCTTGACTTGATACGGCGTATCGGGATTACACTCCAGGCGAGGCGGGCGTTGGGCAAGCAGTACGCCGCTCAGTGGCGCATCAGGGCCGTCCAGGCGCGCGGCACTGCCCAAGTCGATTCGACCCAGGGCCTGTGCACCCGCGTCGCGCGGTTGGTTCACCAGCATGCAGCCTCGCTGCACCTGGACCCGCACTTCGACGAGAAAATCCGCCGCTACGGCACCACCACTCAACAACAGGCCCAACAGCGAGGCCAGCAAGCGCTCCGTCACCGAATCTCCCTTCCAGTGTTCCCTGTGCTGTCTTGAGCGTAGCAGTAGGATTGGATCCTGCTAGCGCGCGGGAATTTTCCAGGATTGGCAGCCCTCGGCTAAGACTTGCCCTAGGGCCTGCAACGGGAAACTTATACAAATTTCAGCGTCACATAGAACCTCCCCGAGCAATAGCCCTCAAATGGCCATGACCCCGGCGAACATGCTGACTTTCTGATACCTTGCACAGTACACACTTTGTGCCAGACGCCTATGGCCACCGCTTGCGGCCACGACGGGAGAGCTTTTCTTGACCACCGCCCAGAACGCCTTCGATCAAGCCGTGGAACGCTGCGCCCAGGAGCCCATCCAGATTCCAGGCAGCATCCGGCCCCACGGCTTTCTGCTGGTACTCGACGAACAGGATCTGCGCATCCTGCAGGGCAGCGAGAACGCCGAGCGCTGGCTTGGCATCCCCACCCCGGCACTGATCGGCTGCACCCTGCCCGAGCTGATGGATCAAGGCTTCGATGCCCGTCGCCAGTTTGCGCGCCTGCCCCAGGACGAAATCTTTCCCTTCCACATCGGCGACGTGAAACTGCGTGAAGGTGCGCCCTGCGCCGAGCATCTGCGCCTGCTGGTACACCGCCACGACCAGGTATTGATCGCCGAATTCGAGCCCTGTCGCCCGGCCGACTCCCTGAGTGAACACGACGACTACTATCCCCTGGTGCGCGCCTTCGTCAGCAGCCTGCACCAGGCCACGAGCATCGAGGAACTGCTCCAGCAGTCGGTGCTGCAGATCAAGCGCATCACCGGTTTCGGTCGGGTCAAGGCGTATCGCTTCGATGCCGAGGGCAACGGCCAGGTACTCGCCGAAGCTGCCGACCCCGGCTATCCAAGCTACCTGGGGCTGTGCTTCCCGGCCTCGGACATTCCGCGCCAGGCTCGCGAGCTGTACAGGATCAACCGTATCCGCCTGATCGAGGATGCCAACTACCAGGCCTCACCCTTGATTCCCAGCCACAACCCCCGCACCGGCAAGCCTCTGGACATGAGCTTCGCGGCCCTGCGCAGCGTCTCGCCCGTGCATCTGCAGTACATGCGTAACATGGGCACGCTGGCGTCGATGTCGTTGTCGATCATGGTCGATGGCCAGCTCTGGGGCCTGGTGTCCTGCCACCACCAACAGCCGCGTGCCCTGGATTTTCGCACCCGCGCCGCCTGCGAACTGCTGGGCAGCGTGCTGTCGCTGCAGATCGAGTCCCACGAGGCACACAGCGCAACCCGCACCCTGCTCGACTTGCGCCAGCGTATCGTCCACATGCTGTCAGCCATGGCCGACTACGACAGCGTCAGCGAAGGGCTGCTCAGCCTGCCCGACGTGCTGCTGGATTTCGTCGGCGCCAGCGGTGCCGCGATCATCAGCGCCGAACGTTGCGACCTGATCGGCAACGCACCGCCCGAAACATTGGTCAATGAACTGGTGCAATGGCTGTCCAGCCGCGGGGACGATGGCGTGTTCAGCAGCGACAACCTGGGCCGCGACATCCCTGAGCTGCCGGCATTGGCCGAACATGCGGGGGGGCTGTTGGCGGTGGCCATCTCCCAGATCCATTCGCACTATTTGCTGTGGTTCCGTCCCGAGCAGGTGCGCACGGTCAACTGGGCTGGCCAACCGCTCAAGGAGGTCAGCGCCCAGGGCAGCCTCAGCCCACGACACAGTTTCGACAGTTGGCAGGAAGAGGTCCGCGGCTTCTGCGCCGCCTGGAACCCGTTGGTCATCGATGGCGTGGCCGAGCTGCGCTCCGCCGTGCTGGTTATCGTGTTGCGCAAAGCCGAGGAGCTGGCGCAACTGAGCGGTGAACTGCAGCGCTCGAACAAGGAACTCGAGGCCTTCTCCTACAGCGTCTCCCACGATCTGCGCGCCCCACTGCGGCACATTGCCGGCTACTCCGAACTGCTCAGCGAGGTCGAGGGCGAAGGTCTGTCCGAACGCGGCCAGCGTTTCCTCAAGCACATCGGCGAGGCCGCGCATTTCGCCGGCACACTGGTGGACAACCTGCTCAATTTCTCGCAGATGGGCCGCTCGGCCCTGCGTCTTTCGGATGTCGACCTCAATGCGCTGGTCGACAACATCCGCCTGGAATTCGCCCCGGATTACAGCGGCCGCGAGATTGTCTGGGAGATCGCGCGCCTGCCTAAGGTGATCGCCGATCCTGCCTTCATCAACCTGGTGCTGCAGAACCTGATCGCCAATGCGATCAAATACACCCGCGGGCGCGAGCCTGCGCGCATCGAGATCGGTGCACACGAGCACGCAGACCGGATCGAGGTCTTCGTGCGCGACAATGGCGTGGGCTTCGACATGACCTACGCCAGCAAGCTGTTCGGCGTCTTCCAGCGCCTGCACCGCATGGAAGACTTCGAAGGCACCGGCATCGGGCTGGCCAGCGTGCGCCGCATCATCGAGCGGCACGACGGCGAAGTCTGGGCCGAGGGGGAAGTCGACAAGGGCGCCACCTTCCATTTCGCCCTGCCTGTCATCCGTTGAATACCTGAGGTAACCGTACACATCATGCTCAAACCGATCCTGCTGGTCGAAGACAACCCCCGGGACCTGGAACTGACGCTCCTGGCCCTGGAACGCAGCCAGTTGGCCAACGAAGTCATTGTCCTGCGCGATGGCGCCGATGCCCTCGACTACCTGCTGCGGCGCAACGCCTACGCCGAACGCGACGACGGCAACCCGGCGGTGCTGCTGCTCGACCTCAAGCTGCCCAAGGTCGACGGCCTGGAAGTGCTCAAGGAAGTACGCTCCACGCCAGAGCTGCGCAGCATCCCCACCGTCATGCTGACCTCGTCGCGCGAGGAACCCGACCTGCTGCGCGCCTATGAGCTGGGCGTCAACGCCTACGTGGTCAAGCCGGTGGAGTTCAAGGAGTTCGTTGCCGCCATTTCCGACCTCGGGGTGTTCTGGGCCGTGCTCAACGAACCTCCGCCCGGCTCGCTGCGCCTGAACCGGCGTGGCGGCAACTGAAGGCGTCGACGATGCAAACTACCGCGCTGAAACTGCTGATGGTCGAAGACAGTTCGATGGACGCCGAGCTGAGTCTGTTGCGCCTTGAGCGCAGTGGTTTTCAAGTCCAGTCGCGCCTGGTGTTCGACCATGCCGGAGTCGAACACGCTCTGCTCGAGGGCCGCTACGACCTGATCCTGTGCGACTGCGTCCTGCCCGGCTCCTCCGGCACCGAAGTGCTGGCCATCGCCCAGCGCCTGGCACCAGACGTGCCCTTCATCTTCCTTTCCGGCATCTACGGCGAAGAGCACGCCGTGGAGATGATCCGCCTGGGCGCCACCGACTATGTGTTGAAGAAAAACCTGCCGCTGCTGCCCAAGGCCGTGCGCCGGGCACTGACCGAGGTGCAGGAGCGCCAGCGGCGGCGCCGTGCCGAAGAGGCGCTGGCCGATGTCGAAGCACGTGCACGCATTGCCATCGACGCCGCCGGCATGGGCACCTGGGACTACCGCCCGCAGGAAGACCTGCTGCTCTGGGACGACCGCTGCAAGACCCTGTTCGGCCTGCCGGTCGACACCGAGATGAGCCTGGAGGTGTTCTACGCCGGCATCCATCCCGAGGACCTGCCCCATGTCAGCCAGGCCGTGGAGCTGGCGATGCGGCCGGACAGCGACGGCCACTACCGCGCCGAATTCCGCATTACCGCACCCGGCAACCTGGAACCGCACTGGCTGCTGTCCACCGGACAGACGCAGTTTGTCGATGGCCGCTGCGTGCGCTTTTCCGGCGTGCTGCAGGACATCCACCAGCAACGCCTGGCCACCCAGGCGCTCAAGCAGCTCAATGAAATGCTCGGCGAACGGGTCGAGCGCCGCACCCGCGAGCGCGACCGGGCCTGGGAGCTGTCGCAAGACCTGCTCGCGGTGTTGAACAAAGACCTCACGCCAGTGGCGCTGAACCCGGCCTGGGAAGCGGTACTGGGCATCAGCCGCGAACGCCTGAGCCAGACGTCGCTGCTGCACCTGCTACCCGAAGCCGAGCAGGAAGCCTTTCTCGAAGAACTGGCCGCCCTCGCCCACGGGCGCACCAGCGCCCGTTTCATCGGCCGTATCCAGCATGCCGGCGGGCAGCAGCGCTGGCTGTCCTGGGCGGTGGTCCCGGAAGATACGCTGTTGTACGTGGTCGCCCGCGACATCACCAGCGAGCGCGAAGCGGCGCTGGGGCTGGCCGAGGCCAACAGCCGCCTGCGTGACCAGATCGTCGAGCGCGAGCGCATCGAGGCAGCCCTGCAACAGATGCAACGCCTGGAAGCGGTGGGCCAACTCACCGCAGGCGTGGCCCACGACTTCAACAACCTGCTGACCGTGATCCTCACCGGCGCCAGCTTCGTCGAGCGAGACCTCGACAAAGGCGACCTGGTCAGGGCGCGCAGCCGCCTGAAGCATGTGCGCGAAGCCGGCGAACGCGGGGCCAAGCTTACCTCGCAGTTATTGGCCTTCTCGCGCCGCCAGCGCCTGGAGCCGGTGCCATTGAACCTCAATCGCACCCTGGGCGGCCTCGAGGAACTGCTGAGTCGCACCCTGGGAGGCAATATCTCGGTGCGCCTGGATCTGGACAGCAGCCTCTGGCAGGCACTGACCGACCCGACCCAGACCGAGATGATCATCCTCAACCTGGCGATCAACGCCCGCGACGCCATGCCGGCCGGCGGCCAGTTGACCCTGTCGACTCGCAACATGCAAATCGATACCCTCGCCCAGCGCCCGGAAGACCCCGAGCCTGGCGAGTACGTGATGCTGTCGATTCGCGACACCGGTTGCGGCATGAGCGAAGAGGTGGTGGCCCGGGTCTTCGAACCCTTCTTCACCACCAAGGATATCGGCAAGGGCTCGGGCCTGGGCCTGGCCCAGGTGTTCGGCTTCGCCAAGCAGTCAGGCGGGGGCGTACGCATCGACACGGCGCCCGGGCTCGGCACCCAGGTCAGCGTCTACCTGCCGGCGGTCAAGCGAACCGACCTCGACGAACCGCAGAATCTCGCACAGTCGCAGGGTACATCGCTCAACGGCCATGACCGAGTGGTGCTGCTGGTGGATGACGATCACCTGGTCCGTGACATGATCGGAGACGTGCTGCGCCTGCATGGCTACCAGGTACGCCAGGCCCACAGTGGCGAACAGGCCCTGACCTTGCTCGACGAGCGCATCGATCTGCTGCTCTCCGACTTTGCCATGCCCGAGTTCAACGGCGCCCAGTTGGCCCACGCCGCGCGCGAGCGCTACCCTCGCCTGCCCGTGGTGTTTCTCACGGGCTACGCCGAACTGGAAGGGCTGGATTTGCCCGGCAGCCTGGTCATACAGAAGCCCGTGCAAGCCGAGGATCTGACCCGGGCACTGAACGATTTGCTGGGGGACGCGGGATAAGCCAGGATGGCGCGCCGTGCGCGCTTCATCTGACCAGCAGACACAACAAATCGCCAGGCTGGCTTGCAGGCTGGACGCTTGAGAATGCTTGGAAGTAATGGCAGGGGCGGCTGGATTCGAACCAACGCATGGCAGGATCAAAACCTGCTGCCTTACCGCTTGGCGACGCCCCTGTATCGAATTCACTGACAGCTACGTGTGTTGCTGTGCTGGAATGGGCCGCACTTTACCAACATTCTTTTCGACTGGGAACCCCCGAGTTGAAAAAAATTGCCGGAAAACAGCAAGTTAGTGCCCACGCCCACGAGATGATGCCTTCACACCCGTTGCCAGGGACACTGCTCGCCCCTGAAAGCCTCGGCACCGATAACCATCCGTCGGTTTTTTTCCGCCTCGCTTCAACACATGCGCCTTTGCCCATTCCAAGCAATTAACCACCGCTTGCGCATCACAAGGAGGGCGCCATGCCAGTCTCACACGACCTGTATCAGGACCTGCACTACCCACGCGAAATCGTTCAACAACGGCGTCAGCAGGACAAGACGCTGGACCGCCTGCTGGACGACTACATGGATCTCGACAACCAGGTGCTGGCGGCCGAATCGATTTCGGCGGGCAACTTCGTGGATGAAGACCTGCGCCATCTCAAGGAAAAGCGCCTGGCCGTCAAGTTCATGATCGAACGGCAGTTGGAGCGCAAAGCCTGATCGGCACGACTTATCGCGTCATGCGATAACGGCGGCGCACATTCTCGACTAGTCAAACGACGCAGGCTCGCGCAAGCTGCGTCTGCCCTCGTCATTCGGAGCTGTCGCCTTGTCCGCCTGGATTCAAAACTCTCTGCGCCACCTCGGCCAGCGCCTGCGTGCCTCGACCCCGGCCGACGCCACGCTGCTGACGCACTTCCAGGGCAAGGCCCACGAACGCGGTTACACCCTGAGCGAAGGCCAACACCGGGTGATCGAGGCCATGGCCACGCAACTCGCCGCCCTCGACCAGGGCCAGGCGCGCAGCCTGTATCTCCATGGCTCGGTCGGTCGAGGCAAGAGCTGGCTGCTCGACGGGTTCTTCCAGGCCGTGCCGACCACCGCAAAACGCCGCCTGCACTTCCATGATTTCTTCGCCCGCCTGCACGAAGGCATGCACCGCCACCGCGCCCTGGACGATGCACTGGGGGCCACCCTGGATGCATTGCTAGGCGATTGCCAGGTGTTGTGCTTCGACGAATTCCACGTCCATGACATTGGCGATGCAATGCTGCTCACCCGCTTGTTCGGTGCACTGTTCGAGCGTGGTGTGTTCTTGCTGGTAACGTCCAACTACGCTCCTGAAGGGCTGCTGCCCAACCCGCTGTATCACGAGCGCTTCCTGCCGGTGATCCGCCTGATCAATGACCGCATGCAGGTGCTGGAAGTGGGCGGTGAAACCGATTTTCGCAGCCTGCCGGCCAATCGCGAGCAGCAGCGCTTTACCCAAGGGCACTATGTCTGGCCGGCCGACACCACGCAGCGCCAGATCCTTGCCGTGCCTGCCGCCCAGGCCCTCACGCTGGAGGTCAATCGCCGCCCGCTGCGTGCGCTGCACAGCCATGGGCGACAGGTGATGTTCGCCTTCCACGACCTGTGCGAGCAGCCCACTGCGGTCATCGACTATCTGGCCCTGGCCGAACGTTTCGACCAATGGATCATCGATGGCCTGGATGACCTGTCAGCCTGTTCACTGGCCGCGCAGCAGCGCTTCGTCAACCTGATCGATGTGCTGTACGACCAGGACAAGTCGCTGCTGGTGCTGGGCAGGCGCAGCCTGGAGCAAAGCCTGGGCGGGGCGATCAACGACCTGATGCGCACCCGCAGCCGGCTAGGGCAACTGCAGCAGATGGGGCCTGCGGCCTGAGGGCGCGCGCCTGCCGTTGACAGCACAGCCTTAGCCCACCCGCGGCAAGTCCGCCAGCACGCCCTCTATCTCACCCAGGACCGCCGGGTCATCCAGCGTGGACGGTGCCACGTAGTCCACGCCATCGGCAATCTTGCGCAGCACCGCGCGCAGGATCTTGCCCGACCGCGTCTTGGGCAGGCGCTTGACCAGACGCACTCGATTGAAACAGGCCAGCGCCCCGATCTGCTCGCGTACCCTGGCCACCAGTTCGGCCTGCAACTGCTGCTCGGCAATGCCCTGCCCGTCCTTGAGTACCACCAGCGCCAGCGGCACCTGGCCCTTGATCTCGTCGTGCACGCCGATCACCGCGCATTCGGCCACCGCCGGATGCTGCGCCACCAGGTCCTCCATCTCGCCGGTGGACAGCCGATGCCCGGAGACGTTGATCACGTCATCGGTGCGCCCCATGATGTAGACGAAGCCGTCATCGTCCAGGTAGCCGCCGTCACCGGTGTGGTAATAGCCCGGATAGCTGTGCAGGTAGGCCTGCAGGTAGCGTGGGTGGTCGCCCCAGAGCGTCTGGCTGCAACCTGGCGGTAACGGCAAGGCGATCACAATGGCGCCCTGCTGGTTCGGCCCCAGGGGTCGCCCCTCATCGTCCAGCACCTGCACGTGATAGCCCGGCACTGCGCGATTGCTCGATCCCGGGCGTGCAGCGCTGCCCTCGAGCCCCACGCACGGCGCGGTCACCGGCCAACCGGTCTCGGTCTGCCACCAGTGATCGTGCACAGGTTTGCCACTGACCCGCTCCAGCCACTGGTGGGTGCTGGAGTCGAGTTTCTCGCCGGCAAGGAACAACTGTCGCAGCGAGCCCAGGTCATGACGGCGGATCAGCTCGCCCTCCGGATCTTCCTTGCGGATCGCACGCATGGCGGTCGGTGCGCAGAACAGTGCATTGACCTTGTACTGTTCGACCACCCGCCAGTACGCCGAGGCATCCGGGGTGCGAATCGGCTTGCCTTCGTAGAACACCGTGGTGCAGCCGCTCATCAGCGGCCCGTAGACGATCAGCGAATGGCCGACCACCCAGCCCACGTCGGAAATCCCCCACCACACATCGCCCGCCTGCATGCCATAGACGTGACGCATGGCGTAGCACAGCGCGACCGCATTGCCGCCATTCTCACGCACGATACCCTTGGGTTTTCCGGTGGTGCCGGAGGTGTACATGATGTACAGCGGGTCGCCTGCGTCCAGCTCGACCGGTGCCACCGGCTCGGCGTCGGCCACCGCCTTCTGCCAATCCAGGTCGCGCCCAGGCTGCAACTGCGCGCGAGCCTGGGGACGTTGCAGCACCAGCACATGCCGGGGTTGGTGCCGGGCCAACTGCAGGGCGCGATCGACCAGCGGTTTGTATTCGATCACCCGGTCGAACTCCAGGCCACAGGACGCGGTGAGCAGCAGGGTCGGACGCGCATCATCGATACGCAGGGCCAATTCGTTGGCGGCAAAACCGCCGAACACCACCGAGTGCACCGCGCCGATCCGCGCGCAGGCCAGCATGGCCATGGCCGCCTGCGGCACCATGGGCATGTAGATGATCACCCCATCCCCCTTGCCCACGCCGAGCGCGCGCAGCAGACCGGCCAGGCGCGCGACCTCGTCGCGCAACTGAAGGAAGGTGAAGGTCTGCGCGGCGCCGGTCACGGGCGAATCATAGATCAGCGCCAACTGCTCGCCGCGGCCTTGCTCGATCTGATGGTCCAGGGCCAGGTAGCTGCTGTTCAGGCGCCCGTCAGCGAACCAGCGGTGGGTGCCGTCCTGGTTTTCCTGCAGGGTGAGAGTGGGTTTGCGGTGCCAGGCGAGCTGCTCGGCCTGGGCTTGCCAGAAGCTGGCGGGGTCGGTGATGGAATGCGCATAGCTGTGCTGATAGGTCATTGGTTCGCAACCCGGTACTTGTTGTTATTGAAGGGCGAGCCTTGAGTATGGACCGGCATTGCAGCCCTGCCATCGGACTTAAGTCGCAACCCTTGTGCAGATTTGCAATGGCCTGGCGCACCTCTAGAATGGCGGTCTTTCCAAGCCATAAGCGCGCACCATGCACAGCCTCGAAGACCTCAAAGCCGGCCGACTCCAAGGCATCACCCGCCTAGACCTGTGCGAAGGCCTGACCGACTTCCCGCCAGAGATCTTCACCCTCGCCGACACACTCGAGGTGCTCAACCTGACCGGCAACGCCCTGAGCGCTTTGCCCGATGACCTGCACCGACTGACCCGGCTGAAAGTGCTGTTCTGCTCGGATAACCGCTTCACCCACCTGCCCCACGGCATCGGCCGCTGCGCGCGCCTGGAAACCGTGGGATTCAAAAGCAACCGCATCAGCCAGGTCGATGCGCAGGCGCTACCCGCCAGCCTGCGCTCGCTGGTACTGACCGACAACCTGCTCGAAACCCTGCCGCAGCAGATTGGCGACTGCCCCCACCTGCAGAAGCTGATGCTCGCAGGCAATCGCCTGACCGATCTGCCTGCCAGCCTCGCCCGCTGCGAACGCCTGGAACTGCTGCGCGTCGCCAGCAACCGCCTGACGGCCCTGCCCGACTGGCTGCTGCGCATGCCGCGTTTGGCGTGGCTGGCCTATGCCGACAACCCGCTGCCCCAGGCGCTGCGCACGCCCATGGCAGAATCCAGCGGCCAGCGTATCGACTGGGCGGACCTCACACTGGGTGAAGAACTCGGGCGTGGCGCCTCGGGCGTGATTCACCTGGCGCATTGGCCCGCCCAGCAGGCGTCGGTGGCGGTCAAGCTGTACAAAGGCGAGATCACCAGCGATGGCTCGCCCCTGGCAGAGGTGAGCGCCTGCCTGGCAGCCGGGGACCACCCGCAACTGGTGCGGCTGCTCGGGCGCATCGACAACCACCCTCAGCAACGCCCTGCACTGGTGATGCAGCGGATAGACCCAAGCTGGTTCAACCTTGCCGGCCCACCGAGCCTGGACAGTTGCACCCGTGACCGCTACCCGGCAGAGCGCCATTTCAGCCTGAACGCCGTGCAGCATCTGCTGGCCGGTATCGCTTCGGTGGCCGCGCACCTGCATGCACGGGGCCTGAACCACGGCGACCTGTATGCCCACAACATCCTCTGCACAGCGGACGGTGACTGCCTGCTCGGGGACTTCGGCGCGGCGTCGTTCCACTCGCTGGCTGCAGGCGCGGCTGGCGAGGCCATCGAGCGCCTGGAGGTTCGCGCCTTCGGCATTCTCATCGACGAACTGCTGGACCGCTGCGAAGAAGACGCGGCCCGACTGCGCGCCCTGGCCGAGCACTGCCAGCAAGCGGATGTACAGCGACGCCCGGCGTTCGCACAGGTGCTCGAGGCGCTGCACAGGCATTGAGGGTACGCTGGGGCGCCCAGCCCCCCTGGACCATTTACCCGCCCCAATCCAGTGCAAAGCCCCTAGAATGGCTCACTGACCCCACAGCCGAGCACTCAATGGACATCGATCAGGCCCGTACTTTCCTGGAAATCGTGCGTTGCGGCAGCCTGGTGGCCGCCGCCGAGCGCCTGTTCGTCTCACAGACCGCCATTTCGGCGCGGGTGCAGCGCCTGGAACAACAACTCGGCTGTCAGCTGTTCGTGCGCAGCCGCAACGGCGCCAGCTTGACCGGCGACGGCGAGGCCTTCGTCACCTACGCCAACCAACTGGTACAGACCTGGGAAGCGGCACGCCGTGACCTGCCGCTGCCACAAGGCTGCCAGAAGGTGCTGCACCTGGGGGGCGAGGTGAGCCTGGGCAATCCGCTGATGCTCGATTGGGTCAGCGCACTGCATCGGGCCCTGCCCGACCAGGCGATCCGCAGCGAAGTGAGCGAGGGCGAGGCGTTGTTGCGCAAGGTAGAGATGGGCTTGCTGGATGCGGCGCTGGTCTATCAACCGACCTACGGCCCAGGGTTGCAGATCGAACAGTTGATGGAAGAAAAGCTGATTCGCATCCGTCGCGTCGATCTGCCCGAGCCGTACATCTATATCGACTGGGGCGAAGCCTTCCGACGCCAGCACGACGCGGCCCTGCCCCACTGCGCGCGGCCGGCGCTGAGCTTCAACCTAGGCCCCCTGGCGCTGCAGTTCATCCTCGACCAGGGCGGCAGCGGCTATTTCCGTACCCGTGTGGTGCAGGCCTATCTGGATAGTGGCGTGCTGGAGCGCGTGCCACAGGCGCCGGAATTCACCTACCCGACATTCCTGGTCTATGCCCGCGAGCGTGACAGCGAAGCGCTGCAGCAGGCGCTCGCGGTGCTGCGCCGTCAGGTGGCCGACGGCGCCAGCGACTGGTCACAACGCTGGGACCCGCTGGTCTGAGCGCTGCGTTGCCGCGTTGAGCAGATGACGTTTCAGGCCGGCGATGAGGTCGGTCTGGGTGATCACTCCTACCAGTTGCTCACCGTCCAGCACCGGCAAGCAATGCAACCCGTGCTCGCTGAGCAGCGGCAGCAGTCGCTCCAATGGATGTTCGCTACCTACACTGACCACTTGGCGGCTCATGACCTGTGCCATGCGTGTCGACGGGCGATGGAACAGGGCTCGCCAACTGAAGCGCCCCTGTGCCATCGCCGGGCCGACCAGGTCGCTGAGGCTGACGATACCGACCAGACGCCCGTGCTCCAGCACCGGAAGCGTCTTCAGGTGATGGCTGGCGAGCATCTTCCAGGCCTGTTCCAGGGTCGTGTCCGGCGAGGCGAACTGTACGTCGCGGGACATCACCGCAGCCGCCGTGATCCCGCCCAGGCTGCGCTGCAGGGCGTGCTGCTCGGTGGCCAGGATGATACGTTCGAGCTCATCGCGGGTGACGTCGACGAACTCGCCCAGCTCCTCCAGTGCCAGATCCAGGTCTTCTCCACTGATGCCGACGCGTGCACTGGGCAGTGGATCATGGGTGTGATGCGGGTCTTTGCGCGGTACTGCGCCCTTGGGGTAACGCACGCCGGTCAGGCGATTGTAGAGCACCGCCACCGCCACCAGGATCAACGCGTTGAGCAGCACCGGCTCGAGCAAATGGTCGCCCATTGCTACCAGCCCAGGGTCAGCCAGCACCACGCTGGCCGCCACGCCGCCGCCCGGAGGATGCAGGCAACGCAACCAGCACATCAACAGCAGCGAGCCCCCCAGGGCCGCTGCGGCTACCCAGAGCTCGCTGCCCAGGCCCTGGCGCATCGCCAGCCCGAGGATCCCGGCCAGGGCATAGCTGCCGAGTACCGGCCAGGGCTGCGCCAGTGGGCCGGAATGCACGGCGAACACCAGTACCGCCGAGGCGGCCAGCGGGCCAAGCAGGTGCAAGGCGATGGAGGGGCCGTAGGCCATGCTGCACAGCCATCCGGCGAGGAACAGGCCCAGCAGCGCGCCGACAGCGGCACGCAGCCATTCCCGTAGAGAAGTATTCAAAGGCGCCGGCAACAGGCGCTGCAGACGGTTTTCAGGACGCGAGGCAGGCATCGAATCAGGTGCAATCGTACTGGGTGATTTAAAAAGAAAGCCCAGCCGAGAGGGTCTGGGCCCTGCATTACCAAGGCAATGACAATTGGCTCCGTCCGTGGAGAGATGGAAACCGGAGGGTTCCGTGGTGGGGATTGTGCCGAGCGCACCGTTTTGGTGCCAATTCAAAAAAATGCGTCTGGACTGCAATTTTTTTGCAGGATCTGCTCCTTGATCGATCACTCAAGGGCCGCGAAACCTGTCAGCGCCCCTTGCGTGGTAACTCGATGCTGACGCGCAGCCCGCCCAGCGGGCTCTCGAGCAAGGTGATCCGCCCCTCCCAGGCCTCGACGATATCCCGCACGATCCCCAACCCCAGGCCATGCCCGTCCACCTGCTCGTCGAGCCGCAACCCGCGCTCCAGTACCTGCTCCCGTGCCTCACCGGGAATCCCTGGCCCGTCGTCGTCGACCCATAGCCGGTAACCCTCGGCAGTTGCCTCGATACCCAGGCGCACTTCGCTGTCAGCCCATTTGCAGGCGTTGTCCAGCAGGTTGCCCAGCAGCTCCAGCAAGTCCTCGCGATCCCAGGGCAGCAGCAACCCCGGTGGTACATCACGCGCCAGCAGCAGCCCCTCGCCATGGATCATGCCAAGTGTGCAGAGCAGCCCGGGGAGCTCCGCGTCGCAGTCGAACTGCGCGCCCGGCAAGGCATCACCCGCCAGCCGCGCACGGTTCAATTCGCGGGCCAGGCGCTGCTGGATCTGCTTCAGTTGCTCGCGCAGTTGCGCCTGCACCTCGGGCAGATCGCGCAGGCGTTCGCTCGACGCCAGGCTCAGCAGCACCGCCAGCGGCGTCTTCAGGGCGTGGCCGAGGTTACCCAGCGCATTGCGTGAACGACGCAGGCTGTCTTCAGTGTGCACCAGCAGGTGGTTGACCTGATCCACCAGCGGTTGCAGTTCGCTGGGCACTTGGGCATCGAGCTGGGAGCGCTGCCCCTGTTGCAACTGGGCGATCTGCTGGCGAGCGCGCTCCAGCGGCCGCAGAGAGCGGGTCACGGTGATGCGCTGCAGGATCAGGATCAACAGCAGCGCCAGCACACCCATGCCCAGACCGATCTGCTGCAAGCGCCTGAAACCCTCGCGCACGGGCGAGTAATCCTGAGCGACGCTGATCGAGATATCCTGGCCAAGGCGCCGGTAATCACCCCGATAGGCCAACAGTTGCTGGCCTTCCGGGCCCAGCTCATGGCCATCTTCAAGCCCCGGGCGCGCGAGCTTGGGCATGTCCAGGTCCCACAGCGAGCGGGAGCGCCAGGTGCCCTGGTCGAAATCGATGCGAAAGTAATACCCTGAAAACGGCCGTTGATAGGCCGCCGAGATACGCCGCTCGTCCAGTTGCAGACCGCTGGGGCCCCGGACCAGCGCCACCAGCAGGTTCTCGCTCTCCTTGCGCAACCCGGCTTCGAGATAGCGCTGCAACCCGGCCTCGAACAACCACAGGGTCACCTGCGCCACCGCCACGCCGACCACCACCAGCACGGCCACCAGGCCGAGGCTCAGGCGTGCCTGGATCGACTTCACCCGTTGCTGCTCCCGGCGTAGACATAGCCCTGGCCGCGACGGGTCTCGATCACGCTGCGCCCCAGCTTGCGCCGCAGGTGATTGACGTGCACCTCGAGCACGTTGGAGTCACGCTCGGTTTCCCCGTCGTAAAGATGCTCGGCCAGGTGGCTCTTGGACAGGACCTGCTGCGGGTGCAGCATGAAATAGCGCAGCAGGCGAAACTCGGCGGCGGTCAGCTGCACATCCACCCCCTCGCGCACGACGCACTGGCGCCCTTCGTCCAGGTGCAGGCCCGCCGCCTCCAGGCGCGGCTGATTGGCCAGGCCACGGGCACGGCGCAGCAGGGCCTGGATGCGCAGTTGCAGTTCTTCGGGGTGGAAGGGTTTGGTGAGATAGTCGTCGGCTCCGGCCTTCAGTCCTTCGATGCGTTCGGCCCAGGAACCGCGAGCGGTGAGGATGAGCACGGGGATGGCCAACGCAGCGGCACGCCACTGCGTCAGTACCTCCAACCCCGGCAGACCGGGCAGACCGAGGTCGAGGATGATCAGGTCATAGGGCTCACTCTGCCCCTGGTAGACAGCATCACGACCGTCGGTCAGCCAGTCCACGGCATAGCCCTGGCGTTGCAGGCTGGCGATCAATTCGTCGGCCAGAGGCACATTGTCCTCGACAAGCAACAGGCGCATTCAGTCGTCTTCCTCGTCCTTGATCAAAACGCCGCTACGGGCGTCGTACTTGATTTCACGCACCACACCGGCCGGGGTCAGCAGCTCGACCTCGTACTCGTAACGGCCGTGCTTCTCTTCCAGCTCGGCCTCCAGCAGGCGCGCCCCGGGGTAACGCCCCAGGGCTGCCTCGAGCAGTTGCTCAAGCGGGAGGATGATGCCCTGCTGGCGCAGTTCCAGGGCTTCGTCCTGGTCCAAATCGCGGGCGGTCGCCGGCGAGCAGGCGACCCATAATGCCAGTGCCAGGCAGGGCACCGCTCGCGGCAGCGTGTTCATCAGTTGTCTCGTTCGTCCTTCAGCACTTCACCGGTCTTGGCATCCAGGGCCACGTCCCATTCGACGTTCTGCGCATCGCGCAGTTCGACCTTGTAGATGTAGCGGCCGTATTCGTCTTCAAGCTCCGAGTCGGTGACGGTCGAGCCGGGATGCTTGGCCACGGCGGCGGCCTTGAGTTCATCCAGCGACTTGATGGTCTTGGCATTCACCAGTTTGACCACTTCGTCGGGCTGCACGTCCTTGGCGAAGGCGGCAGTGGCACCGAAGGTCAGGGCGGCGGCGGTGAACAGGGCAGTCAACGTTTTCATAGTGTCTCTCCATCGAGGTGCGTATGTTGTCTACGGGGTTAAGATTAACCACCGGTCCTTAACTCAACCTGAAAACAGCTGGCGACATGATAGCGCCGTTCGCAGCCTCCGAGCGCCTGTCGAACCCCATTTGCCTATAATGCGCACCTGCCCTTCAAGAGACAGCCATGAGCGCCATCCACATCAAGTACCCCGCCCTGACCTTCAAGGCCGGCCGACGCGCCCTGGCACAGATCCGCGAGCGCGGCCTGCGGGCTGTCGATGTCGGGGTACTGCCGGGCGCGGCCGGCGGCCCCAAGCCGCTGGGTATACAGGGCCTGGACCTGGCATTGTTCGGCCAGTTGCTGCCGTCGGCACCGCGGCAGCGCTCGCTGATCGGCGCCTCGATCGGCTCCTGGCGCTTTGCCAGCGCCTGCCTGGACGACCCCGTGGCCGGTCTGCGGCGCCTGGGCGAACTGTACACCGAGCAGGATTTCGCCAAGGGCGTGACCCCTGCGCAGATCAGCCAGAGCTGCCAGCGCATGCTCGACGATCTGCTGCAGGGCCGTGACGACCAGATCCTGGCCAATGCGCACTATCGCCTGAATATCCTGGTGGTGAAGAGCCATGGCCAGCTTGCCCATGATCACCCCGCGCGGCTGGGCATGGGCCTGTCCTCGGTGATTGCCAGCAATCTGCTCGGGCGCTCGCGGCTGGGCCGCCACTTCGAACGCATCATCCTGCATGACAGCCGTAGCGCACCACCGCTGGACGCACTGACCGACTTTCCCTCGCGCTGCCTGCCCCTGGACCTGGGCAACCTGCGCCAGGCGCTGCTCGCGTCGGGCTCGATCCCGATGGTGATGGAGGGCGTGCGCGATATTCCCGGCGCTGGCAACGGCACCTACCGTGACGGCGGCCTGCTGGACTACCACCTCGACCTGCCCTATCAGGGCGACGACCTGGTGCTCTATCCGCACTTCACAGACAAGGTCGTGCCCGGCTGGTTCGACAAAGCCCTGCCCTGGCGTCGCGGCGATGCCACACGCCTGCACAATGTGCTGCTGATGACCCCATCGCCGCATTACCTGGCCGCCCTGCCCTATGGCAAGCTGCCGGACCGCAACGACTTCAAGCGTTTCATGGGGGATGCGCCGACACGCAAGCGCTATTGGTACAAGGCCATCGCCGAAAGCCAGCGCCTGGGCGACGAACTGCTGGAACTGGTCGCCACCGGGCGGCTGCATGAACGGTTGCAAGCCTTGTAGCAAGCATGCTGGTAGACCGCGCGCATTCTTGATTCACACAGAGTTCTGCCAGCGTGGAAATTTTCAAAGATTCCAAGATGGGCTCCCGCCAAAAACCGACAAGTCACGACAGCAGTTAGGCGCCCGCATGGCGCAACTGAGCACAAAACGTGTTATGACCTGGCTGTGCGTGCTGGCATGAACACCTGGCCGCCTCGCCGACGCCGTTCTGCTGATCCAGCTGGGTATCGCCGTCGGCACCTGGGCCGCCACCAGCCACTTCCGGCCGCTGGTCGATGCTCAGCAGGACCAGGTCACCCAGCGCACTACACCTCGCCGGGGTTGTGCGCCCCTCGCCCAGAGATGGTTCCGGCATGCCTCGTCCGATCGCGCCCTTCGCACTGCAACCCGCCGACGTTGTTACGCTTCAAGGTTGGCTGCGAATGAATACGCTGGCGCAGAGCCTTGCGCAGCGGGCTGCAGATGTTGCTTTTGCTCAATGTTGGGGGACGTCCATTGCCATCTGGGGGCAGTTGCAGATCACGACACCGACCGTGTTCAGTGGCCAAAGCGCTATCTGGAGACGGGCACGGAGAGCCAGAGCGACCTGCCGCGCAGCGGCCAGCCTTTGAAGCTGGGCGCTGAGAAGGTGATTGATGTGGACGGGCTCTACCTGAGCCCTCCGGACAACGCCATGGTGCTGTGTGTTGACGAAAAAACTTAGTTCCAAGCACTGGATTCTACCCAGCCAATGCTGCAACTTCGGGCTGGGCAGGCCGAGCGACGACCCCATGATTACAAGCGCCATGGCACGGCGAGCCTGCCGAGTTGGATCTCCATGTGATCCAGGACAACAGTTCAACCCACAAAACCGCAGCGAACAGGGCCTGGCTGGAAAAACATCCACGTTTCAAGCTGCACTTCACGCCGACCAGTGCGTCCTGGCTGAACGCGGTGGAAGGCTGGTTTTCACGGCTGGAGAGACGCGCGCTGTATCGAGGTGTCTTCACCAGTGCACTGATCTGAAAGTCGCGATCCGCCAGTTCATCACTGCTCATAACAAACATTCAGCCAAGTCGTTCAAATGGACAAAAACCGCAGCGGCCACCATCAGCTCGGTACATATGCCAAAGCTGAGCGTGATCAAAAATAAGCTAATGAATTAAGCGCTCAGGACGCTAGCGCGAGAGATGCGGAAACAATCTTTGCGCACATACCCTCCTCCAGAAATCGGCGAGGCTAGGGTCTGTATGAAAAGCCTTGAGACGAAGGTCAGGCAAGGCGAAAACTGCCGAGGAACGGTCCTATTCGCGCTCGACTTTACGGGTTGAAAAGAGCATTCCGACCGGGCTGGCACACCAGGCTGTTTTCAACGCAGCATCACCGAGTATCACGGTTTTCTTACTGCGCCTAGCAACTGCTTGTCCCCCCATAAACCCTGGAGCGACATCCAAAAACCTCCACATTTAAGATGCGTCTTATAGCGCCCGGCCCGCCCTCAGCCTATGACTTAACGGGCACACGTTCTCCGCCCTCCACTAGCGACGATCGATTCCCTTCCTTGAAAAGGCACCTTTATGAGTGGCACGCACACTAAATCACAACATGCGTTTATCGTTAAAACACTTCACGATGCTGAGCAAGAATTAATCAAGCGCGTCATGACATCAATCCATGACGCTGAGTCAGCCGCCAATGCCAAATTCAAAGCCGAGAATATACGATTCGATCATCACTCGCCCGCCAATGCCGAATACTTGATGCTCGTTATTTTCGCATTCCTCTTTGATCGTCTTCATGGCGGCGATCGCGCCGCTGGAAAACTCATATTGAAAATGGAGGCCAATCGCCTGGGAGTAAGCACCGATCTCTCCCAGGACACGATCCAGGAGTAAAACCCCATGACCGCGACAACGTGAGGTAGCCAGGGCCGCTGCGCTGCACTCTGCGGCCGGCGCTGCCCCCCATGGCACAAGTTCCTCGCCAACATTCGCGAGAACGACGCCATCGCCCACGTAGTGCGCTGCTTCGAAGACGAGAACATGATCCACGCCTCCAACAACGTCGATCCCAAGCACGACGCTCAGGAGCCTCCGCTGGCAACGCCTTACGCCGCCATGCTCAGCGTATTCAGGACTGCCCTGATTAGCCTTTCGCCACTCCCGTCACCTGCTTCATACGCTCGCTGGCCGGTGCCGGGCGCCCACAGAAGTACCCCTGCACATGCGAACACCCTTCGGCCACCAGCCTTTCCAGTTGCTCTGCAGACTCTACCCCCTCGGCAGTGATATTGATCATCAGGCTTCTGGCAAGCTCGGTGATCGCGCGGATGATCGACAGGGCCTCGGCACTTTCACACATATCGTTAACGAACGACTTGTCAATCTTGATCCGGTCGAACGGGAAAGCACGCAGGTAACCCAGCGACGAGTAGCCAGTGCCAAAATCGTCGAGGGCAATCCCTACCCCAAGGTCTTTCAGCTCGCGCAGAACCCGCGCATTTTCGTCAGTCTGGCCCAGCAGTACCGACTCGGTAATTTCCAGTTCCAGCCGCTGCGGGGCCAGCCCGGAGTCCGACAGTGCCAGAGCTACAGTGCGTATAAGCCCGGCATTCTTGAATTGCACAGGGGACAAGTTAACCGAGACACTCTCCTGCCCCTCCCAGGTAACAGCCTCCTGACAGGCAAGGTTCAAGGCCCGGGCACCAAGCTCGTGGATGAGCCCGGTCTCCTCGGCTACCGGAATGAAATCCATTGGCATGATCATGCCGCGGCTCGGGTGTTCCCAGCGCATCAGCGCCTCATAGCCAGAAATTGTGTTGCTCTGCAGATCCATGATCGGTTGGTAGTGCAACTGCAACTGCCCCTGGTGCAACGCCTTACGCAGGTCGGTTTCGACCAGGCGGCGCTTGTGCGCGGCGTCATAAAGTCCAACGTTGAAGCATTCATAGCGGTTACGGCCATTTCGTTTGGCTTCGTAGAGGGCCATGTCAGCGTAACTGAGCAGCTGCTCAGCGCTACCATGATCCTCAGGCGCGCAAGCAATACCAATGCTCATGCCGACAGAGAACTGATGACCTTCGATATGGAAAGGCGGCTCGATCACTTCGATCAGACGCTGTGCCGCAGCGCGGGCTGACTCTGAGGAATCCAGTTCCGCAAGGACCACCGCAAACTCATCTCCGCCCAGCCGGGCTAGCGTGTCCGCATCGCGCAGCTCATCGCGCAAGCGCTTGCCCAAGGCTCGCAGCAGCTTGTCGCCGAAGCCATGACCAAACGAGTCGTTGATATTCTTGAAGTTATCGAGGTCCAGGCACAGTATCGCTGTGAGCCTGCCGCTCCCTGCCCCCTGAGCGAGCGCCTTCTCGAGGCGCTCGTTGAACAATGTGCGGTTGGGCAGTCCAGTGAGCGCATCATGGTGAGCCATGTGGTGTATCTGCGCGTGCGCGGCAAGCTCGTCGGTTGCATCCTCGGCAATGAAAAGGACGTAGTCTGCCTGCTTGCCCATGTTCTGACTCAGGAGCGCGCGGCTTCTCAATGTGCGCCAACCGATGGCCGTCTGTACGCGGGTCTCGGCGGCGTAGCCCTTGACCGTGCAGGCCCCCCGCGTCAATTGCTCTTCTAGAAACTCAGCCGCGCCCGGCAATGCACACTCCTGTGGCAACCGCCCCACAAGTTGCGCATTTACCCCGCTGAAAAGCCGATCTGCATGCTTGTTGGCCAACAGCACACGTCGGCTAGCGAGGTCCTGGACGATGACGCAGGCGGGGATATTAGCGATCACAGAGTCGAGAAACTGCGAGAGGTTGCCCATTTCTTGACTGTACTGCTCGGCTAACTGCTTGGCCTGCAGCACTTCCAACTCACTACGATAGCGCTCGGAGATATCCCGGGTGATCTTCGCAAACCCCACCAGTACCCCATCATCGTCCCGTACTGCTTCGATCACGACATGTGCGCGCAGAAAGCTGCCATCTTTGCGTAAACGCCAGCAATTATCCTCGAATCTGCCAAAAAGACGGGCATGTTCAAGATTGGCTGCCGGCACGCCATCAGTGCGATCCGCCTCGGTGAAGAACATCGAATAATGCTTTCCTACCACCTCACTGGCTTCATAACCCTTTGCACGCTGCGCGCCGGGGTTCCAGTTAGCGACCACTCCGTTGGGCAAGAGCAAATAGATCGCGTAGTCCACCACACTTTGCACCAGCAGCCGATACATCACATCAGAACTAGCATCCAGCAACATACAGTACCCCCAGCACAGCGAGAACATTTCCAAAAGCTGGCTTCATAATGGTGTGTGAAAAGGCTTTTAGAGGGCGCTCGCGCGCCCTCCCTGTGACCATCCATGACGAAGTCACGCCGTTCTGGCTTGTCGAACACGACTGTCCGCCCACGGCCCGCACATCGCTGCCGCCGGATGACTGGCTGGGCTTTCTTTGCGCGCGACACCTGTGCGCTTCTGGATGGGTACTGCTGAAGGTTCTCGCAGCATGTCGAGCGTCGGCAGATCCACTTTGAGCAGGCGCGCAGCGGTACTGCCGGCGATCGTCGCGTTGCTCTGGGTGGGTGAAGCGTATGCGAGTTGGCCCGCCAGGTTCATCACCAGACAGTCGCGAGCGTATACGCCCCCCCACAAATGATAAGTTGCAGCAACCAGCCCCCGCAGTCGAAAAGGCAGGCGCCAGCGAGCGCGCAAGGCCGAGCCGAATGGCGCGCCATAACGGTTTAGCGACACCTGCACCATGTCGGCGTCCAGTTCGCCACCCAGTGTGCGCCATTGCTGCAAGCTTCGAATCACCGCAAGATCACCCAAGCAATGCAGCAGACCTGCGTAATAGCAACGCGCTTGGTCTACGTTCAACATGCCCGCCAGGGTGTGGGCGAACTCGGCAACCTGCAGCGACAGGTTCAGAAAATGCTCAGCGTGCCGCGCCAACAGCGGATCGCTCAGGCGCGCGCTACGTTTCAGTTCCAGCCCCATGATCAGGCTCAGACTCTGGGCACTGCCCAGTCTGTTCAATGCCTGCGGCAAGGTCTGCACAGAGCCATCACAGTGTGCTTCCGCACTGTTGGCGGCGGCGATGAGCACTGCGGTTAGCTGCGGGTCCTGGCACAACTGCTGCTCGAGCCTGCCCAAGTCCAGCTCCTGGGCATCTGACGTATTGAGCACGAGCCTACTCACATCGGCAAACAGCGGACCACCATCGGTACTTGCGCGGCGCTGGTCCAGAAAGGCCGATAGGCTGACGCCGGGCTGCACCGCAGGTGTCGAGCAGCCAATCTGCCGGCCGACTTCAAGCAAAAGCCCCTCGAGGCGTATGCGCAAGCTGTCCAGGTTAAGGGGTTTACCCAGGTAAGCGGTGGGACTGTACGGCAGCGCTTCGCGCACGCTGGCAACATCAACATGCTCGCTCATGAGAATGAACGGCAACTGCGGTTTGTCACTATTACCGCGCACATTCCGCAGCAGATCCAGGCCGCTGATACCCGCCAGCTCTCGCCCTGCGATGATCACATCTGGATCCGTCGAAAATGCCGCAAGGGCTTGAGCGCCATCCTCACAAATCTCCAGATGAGCATCGCCGCGAATGCTAAGCAGCATTTGCCGCAGCATATCTCGCACCGAAGGATCGCCTTCTGCGATAAGAATTCGTGGAGCGAGGTCATCTTTAGCGTTCATTGGTAACTCTCAAGTGTCCGAGCACGTCATCCAGTAGTTCAAGACATCCATCAGAAAGTCGCGATGCCTGTTGTCCTGAGTGGAAACCTGCCCTGCACCGAGGGAAGCAGGACCATGCTTGTGCGGGGTAAGCGGCAAGGAAAGCGTGACTGACGCTTTACCTGGCTGGAGGCCTGAAAATGAGGAGCGCGCGGCAAAACTGAATGGCTAGTGGATAGCCTAAGCAAGATGGCCCTTAGGCAACATAAGAAGGATCTTAAACTCCAAAAAAACGAGAATTCCACGAGATAGCGCTGTCAATCACGCGAAGAAACGTTTAAGCATCGTAAGACAGCAGCTTTGCGCACCGGTTCTGCGACGGCGTCCAGATCATGCTTTGAGCCAAGAGCAGCAGCTGAAGAGCGTCGCGGGCTGCGCGACAAATGTGCCTGGATGCCAGGCATGAATCTGAACAGTATGGGTTTAAAGCTTCACGATGCAGGCTACCGCAAGCAGGTGGCGCCAAGATCCTGCCCCTGATGTACATGGTCTACCTGATCTGTTAGGCACCTAGGTGAGCCGATTCACTGCCGTGATGCACGGATGGCACGTTGAGAGTAAAGGCTTCGATGCCCCTGAGCTAACCGCCAGCGCTGCCCAGGGCGCGATGACGAAGCATGTCTGCTTGCATGTCTGATATTCAGACCACGACCGAACCGGTGGTCAGGCAGCGCTACGCCTGCTGCGGATGCCGTGGGCATATCGACCCTGCGCAGCGCTACCAACTGGCGGCTGGCGGCTGGCGGGTCGAAGCTGAGTACCAGGCATATGGAAAAGCCAAAAAGGCCCGGCTCATGGCTCGCACCGAAGAAGCTAGGTCCGGCACCATTTTTTGGCCTGAGGAGGCTCAAATGGCACACACAGAAGGAATTGACCGCCTGCTTCGCCTGCCGGACGTGCTCCGGATCACTGGCATGGGTCGCAACACGGTGTACACACGAATAAAGGAAGGCACCTTCCCAAAACAGGTTAAGATAGGGCCGAAATCCGTTGCTTGGCGCCAGTCTGAATCAACGAATGGATGGCCTCGCTGAACCCCAGCAGCGACCAATCAGTACACTGATCAGTACACCCAGACGCAAGATCAAGCTCAAGCCCTTACCCCACAAGCTTTACAGGTCCACTAGTGGAAATTTTCAAAGAGTTCACCTTCGAGTCCGCTCACCGCCTGCCCAACGTCCCCGAGGGACACAAATGCGGTCGCCTGCACGGCCATTCGTTCAAGGTCGCCCTGCACCTGACTGGCCCGCTCGACCCGCACACCGGCTGGATCCGTGACTTTGCCGAGGTCAAGGCGATCTTCAAGCCGATCTACGAGCGGCTCGACCACAACTACCTGAACGACATTCCCGGCCTGGAAAACCCCACCAGCGAAGTCATCGCCAAGTGGATCTGGGAACAGGTCAAGCCGCTGCTGCCGGAGCTGTCGAAAGTGCGTATCCACGAGACCTGCACCAGCGGTTGCGAATACACCGGCGACTGAACCTGCCAGCGTCTGCACGTGCGAGAGCAGCCTTGTGCTGCTCCCGCACAGGTGCTAACCGATGGCATCGCGTAGAAAGTTCGGGGCGATGTAGCGCTGGTAGTGCGCCTCCGACAACAGGAAGAACTCCCGGTCGATGGCATCGCGCAACTGCGGCAGCTCCCAATCGCGGAACTCCGGCAGCAGGGCCATGCCGTAGGCTTCCAGGTCACGGATCATACGGGCACCGCGGGCGATCAACTGGTAGGCCCAGCAGTATTCGGACTGGTGTGCAAGAAAGCGGATCGAGCGCTGTTCGAGCTGCTCGCGCAAACGGTCTTTGTCGAACACTTCAAGCTTGGCCATCATCACCTGCACCAGCAACTGCTCCAGGCGCAGCCAGACTGCACGCTTCTGCTCCTCGTCATAACCGTTCCAATTGATCACTTCATGGTGAAAGCGCTTGCAGCCACGGCAGACGGTGTCTCCGTAGACAGTTGAGCAAAGGCCGACGCAAGGGGTCTTGATGGACTGATTGGACATGGAAAAACAACGGCTTGGCGGTGGAACACGGCTTCATGTTAGCCCTTTGTCTAACCGGGGTCACTCGTTAAAGTCATCGTCGGCAACTTACCTTCCGTGCTTTTTTGCCGTAGAATCACCCCGCCTTTTCAAGGCAACAATGTCCGTTGGAAGCTGTTTTCAAAGCGTCACGAGCACAGTTCATCCGGTAGAACGGTGTTGGCCCAGGTCATGCCCCCTCGCATGACCCGCGCCAACCCCTCATCAACGCTCCGTTCTACAGGCGTAAAACTTTGAAAGCAGCTTCTGTAAGGATTCTCTGCGACCCTGGCTGGACGGCTCAAAAAGCCGTGATCCGCGCATGGGTGCAGGGAATGCTGGATGAGCGTCCCGGACTCCCTTTAGGGACCACTGATGAGGGTAATAACTGTGCTTGAAGCCTACCGCAAACACATCGAAGAGCGTGCCGCCCTGGGTATCGTGCCCCAGCCGCTGAACGCCGAACAAACTGCAGGCCTGGTCGAGCTGCTGAAAAACCCGCCGGCCGGCGAAGAAGCCTTCCTCGTAGACCTGATCACCAACCGCGTTCCGCCAGGAGTCGACGAAGCTGCCTACGTCAAGGCCGCGTTCCTCTCCGCTGTCGCCAAGGGCGAAGCCAAGTCGCCACTGATCGACCGCAAGCACGCCGTTGAACTGCTGGGCACCATGCAGGGCGGCTACAACATCGAGACGCTGGTCGCGCTGCTGGACGACGCCGAACTGGGCGCCGTCGCGGGCGAACAGCTCAAGCACACCCTGCTGATGTTCGATGCCTTCCACGACGTGGCCGAAAAAGCCAAGGCCGGCAACGTACACGCCAAGGCCGTCCTGGAGTCCTGGGCTGCCGGCGAGTGGTTCACCTCGCGCCCAGCCATCGCCGACAAGTACACCCTGACCGTATTCAAGGTGCCAGGCGAAACTAACACCGATGACCTGTCCCCTGCCCCGGACGCCTGGTCGCGCCCTGACATCCCACTGCACGCCCTGGCCATGCTGAAGATGGCCCGCGACGGCATCGAGCCTTCGCAGCCAGGTTCGGTCGGCCCACTGGCCCAGATCGAAGCGGTCAAGGCCAAGGGCTTCCCGGTTGCCTACGTCGGTGACGTGGTCGGTACCGGCTCCTCGCGTAAATCCGCCACCAACTCGGTGCTGTGGTTCTTCGGCGACGACATCCCGTATGTGCCGAACAAGCGCGCCGGTGGTTTCTGCTTCGGCACCAAGATCGCCCCGATCTTCTACAACACCATGGAAGACGCCGGCGCCCTGCCGATCGAATTCGACTGCACCAACCTGGCCATGGGCGATGTCATCGACGTCTACCCGTTCAAAGGTGAAGTCAAGCGTCACGACAGCGGCGAGCTGGTCACCACCTTCGAACTGAAAACCGAAGTGCTGCTGGACGAAGTCCGCGCCGGCGGCCGTATCCCGCTGATCGTCGGCCGTGGCCTGACCGAAAAAGCCCGTGCCGAACTGGGCCTGGGTGCTTCGGACCTGTTCAAGAAGCCAGAACAGCCTGCCGACACCGGCAAAGGCTTCACCCTGGCACAGAAGATGGTCGGTCGCGCTTGCGGCCTGCCGGAAGGCCAAGGCGTACGCCCGGGTGCCTACTGCGAACCGAAGATGACCACCGTCGGTTCCCAGGACACCACCGGCCCGATGACCCGTGACGAGCTGAAGGACCTGGCATGCCTGGGCTTCTCCGCCGACCTGGTCATGCAGTCGTTCTGCCACACCGCGGCCTACCCGAAACCGATCGACGTCAACACCCACCACACCCTGCCGGATTTCATCCGCACCCGTGGCGGCGTGTCCCTGCGTCCAGGCGACGGCATCATCCACAGCTGGCTGAACCGCATGCTGCTGCCTGACACCGTCGGCACCGGTGGCGACTCGCACACCCGCTTCCCGATCGGCATCTCGTTCCCGGCCGGTTCCGGCCTGGTCGCCTTCGCCGCTGCAACCGGCGTCATGCCGCTGGACATGCCGGAGTCGGTACTGGTGCGCTTCAAGGGCAAGCTGCAACCGGGCATCACCCTGCGTGACCTGGTCCACGCCATCCCTTACTACGCCATCCAGAAGGGCCTGCTGACCGTCGAGAAGAAAGGCAAGAAGAACGCCTTCTCCGGCCGCATCCTGGAAATCGAAGGCCTGGACGAGCTGACCGTCGAGCAGGCGTTCGAGCTGTCCGACGCCTCGGCCGAGCGTTCGGCTGCCGGTTGCACCATCAAGCTGCCGGAAAAGGCCATCGCCGAGTACCTGCAGTCGAACATCACCCTGCTGCGCTGGATGATCAGCGAAGGCTACGGCGACGCTCGCACCATGGAGCGCCGTGCACAAGCGATGGAAGCCTGGCTGGCCAACCCTGAGCTGCTGTCGGCCGACGCCGATGCCGAATACGCCGAGATCATCGAAATCGACCTGGCCGACGTCAAGGAGCCTGTGCTCTGCGCGCCGAACGACCCGGACGACGCCCGCCTGCTGTCGCAGGTACAAGGCGAGAAGATCGACGAAGTGTTCATCGGTTCGTGCATGACCAACATCGGTCACTTCCGCGCTGCCGGCAAGCTGCTGGACAAGGTCAAGGGCGGTATCCCGACCCGTCTGTGGCTGGCGCCGCCAACCAAGATGGACGCCCACCAGCTGACCGAGGAAGGCTACTACGGCATCTACGGCAAGGCTGGCGCGCGCATGGAAATGCCAGGCTGCTCGCTGTGCATGGGTAACCAGGCACGTGTGCAGACCGGTTCGACCGTGGTCTCCACCTCGACCCGTAACTTCCCGAACCGTCTGGGCGATGCCACCAACGTCTACCTGGCGTCGGCGGAGCTGGCTGCAGTCGCATCGATCCTCGGCAAGCTGCCGACCGTCGAAGAGTACCTGCAGTACGCCAAGGATATCGACAGCATGGCTGCCGACGTCTACCGCTACCTGAGCTTCGACCAGATCGCCGAGTTCCGTGAAGCGGCGGCCAACGCCAAGATCCCGGTGGTTCAGGCGTAAGCCGAGCAGTCGGTTGTAAATGAAAAGCCCCGGTAGAAATACCGGGGCTTTTTTCGTGGCTGGGCGATTGTGGAGTGAGTGGAGGCCCTATCGCCAAACCCAGGGTTAGAAGGCGTCGCCAGGCACCCTCACCCACCCTTCCATCAACACCCGCGCACTGCGGCTCATGATGGCCTTGGTCACCGTCCACTGTCCGTCTATCTGCTGCGCCTCGGCGCCCACCCGCAGGGTGCCGGACGGGTGACCGAAACGCACCGCACTGCGTTCGCCGCCACCTGCAGCAAGATTGACCAACGTACCCGGAATCGCTGCAGCCGTGCCGATAGCCACCGCCGCCGTCCCCATCATGGCGTGATGCAGCTTGCCCATCGACAACGCCCGCACCACCAGGTCGATATCGCCAGCCGCCACGGCCTTGCCGCTGGAAGCGGTGTAAGACGTAGCGGGCGCGACGAAAGCGACCTTTGGCGTGTGCTGGCGGCCAGCGGCCTGATCGATGTGCTCGATCAGCCCCATGCGCACCGCACCATGGGCGCGAATGGTCTCGAAACGCGCCAGCGCGGCGGCATCGCCATTGATCGCATCCTGAAGCTCGGTACCGGTGTAACCGATGTCGGCGGCATTGACGAAGATGGTCGGGATGCCGGCATTGATCAGGGTCGCCTTGAACGTGCCGACACCCGGCACCTCGAGGTCGTCAACCAGGTTGCCGGTAGGGAACATCGCCCCACTGCCCTCGCCGTCTTCATCGGCTGCAGGGTCGAGGAACTCCAGTTGCACTTCCGCTGCCGGGAAGGTCACGCCATCGAGCTCGAAGTCGCCGGTTTCCTGCACCTCACCCTCGGTGATCGGCACGTGGGCAACGATGGTCTTGCCGATATTGGCCTGCCAGATGCGCACGGTCGCCATGCCGTTACGCGGAATGCGTGCCGGATCTACCAGGCCACTGGCGATGGCGAACGAACCGACGGCCGCCGACAGGTTGCCGCAGTTGCCGCTCCAGTCGACGAAGGCCTTGTCGATGGCGACCTGGCCGAACAGATAGTCGACATCGTGATCGGCCTTGATGCTTGGCGAAAGAATCACGGTCTTGCTGGTGCTGGAAGTCGCACCGCCCATGCCGTCGATCTGCTTGCCATAGGGGTCGGGGCTGCCGATCACCCGCAACAGCAGGGCATCGCGCGCAGGGCCTGGCACCTGGGCACGCTCGGGGAGGTCTTGCAGGCGGAAGAACACGCCCTTGCTGGTGCCACCACGGATGTAGGTGGCGGGGATTTTCACTTGCGCTACAGATGCCATGAGCACTCATCCTTCAAGGCCCCACACGTCCCCTATGGGAGCGGGCTTGCCCCGCGATGGCGTCAGAACAGACAGCGATATTGCTCCTGCTGACGCAATCGCGGGACAAGCCCGCTCCTACAGGGTAAAGGCGGGGTTCAGGTCATTAGGCCGTCGCTTCGAGGAAGTCCTGGGCAAAGCGCTGCAGCACCCCGCCCGCCTCGTAGATCGACACTTCTTCGGCGGTGTCCAGACGGCAGGTCACCGGCACTTCGACACGCTCGCCATCGCGGCGGGTCACCACCAGCGTCAGGGTTGCGCGCGGCGTGCGCGCACCGACCACATCGTAGGTCTCGCTGCCGTCCAGGCCCAGGGTCACGCGCGTGGTGCCCGGCTGAAACTCCAGCGGCAACACGCCCATGCCGATCAGGTTGGTGCGGTGGATGCGCTCGAAGCCTTCGGCGACGATCGCCTCGACGCCCGCCAAACGCACGCCCTTGGCCGCCCAGTCCCGCGACGAGCCCTGCCCGTAGTCGGCACCGGCGACGATGATCAGCGGCTGCTTACGCGCCATGTAGGTCTCGATCGCTTCCCACATGCGCGTCACCTTGCCTTCGGGCTCGATGCGCGCCAGCGACCCCTGCTTCACGCTGCCGTCTTCCTTGCGCACCATTTCGTTGAACAGCTTGGGGTTGGCGAAGGTCGCCCGCTGCGCGGTGAGGTGGTCGCCGCGGTGGGTGGCGTAGGAGTTGAAGTCCTCCTCCGGTAGGCCCATCTTCGCCAGGTACTCTCCAGCAGCGCTGTCGAGCATGATGGCGTTCGACGGCGACAGGTGGTCGGTGGTGATGTTGTCCGGCAATACCGCCAGCGGACGCATGCCGCGCAGGGTGCGCTCACCGGCCAGGGCGCCTTCCCAGTAAGGGGGGCGACGGATGTAGGTGCTCATCGGGCGCCATTCGTACAGCGGCGCAACCTTCGGCCCCTTGTCTTCCTCGATGGTGAACATCGGGATATACACCTGGCGGAACTGCTCGGGCTTGACCGAGGCACGCACCACTGCGTCGATCTCTTCATCGCTTGGCCAGATATCCTTCAGACGGATCTCCTTGCCGTCGACCACACCGAGCACATCCTTCTCGATATCGAAGCGGATGGTGCCGGCGATGGCGTAGGCCACCACCAGCGGCGGCGACGCCAGGAACGCCTGCTTGGCGTAGGGATGAATGCGCCCGTCGAAGTTACGGTTGCCCGAGAGCACTGCAGTGGCATAAAGATCACGGTCGATGATCTCCTGCTGGATCACCGGGTCCAGTGCGCCAGACATACCGTTGCAGGTGGTGCAGGCGAAGGCAACGATACCGAAGCCCAACTGCTCGAGCTCCTGCTCCAGGCCCGCCTCTTTCAGATACAGCTGCACAGCCTTGGAGCCCGGCGCCAGCGACGACTTGACCCAGGGCTTGCGCACCAGGCCGAGCCGGTTGGCGTTGCGCGCCAGCAGGCCGGCGGCGATGACGTTGCGCGGGTTGCTGGTGTTGGTGCAACTGGTGATGGCGGCGATGATCACTGCACCGTCAGGCATCTGTCCTGGCACTTCTTCCCAAGCCCCTGCAATGCCCTTTGCCGCCAGATCGCTGGTGGCCACGCGGGCGTGGGGGTTGGACGGGCCGGCCATGTTGCGCACTACACTCGACAGGTCGAAAGTCAGCGTGCGCTCGTACTCGGCCTTGGCCAGGCTGTCGGCCCAGAGGCCTGCGACCTTGGCGTAGGTCTCGACCAGTTGCACCTGCTGGTCGTCACGACCGGTCAGGCGCAGGTAGTCGATGGTCTGCTGGTCGATGGCGAACATCGCCGCGGTGGCGCCGTATTCAGGTGCCATGTTGGAAATGGTGGCGCGGTCGCCCAGGGTCAGCGCCCGGGCACCCTCGCCATGGAATTCGAGGTAGGCGCCAACCACTTTCTGCTTGCGCAGGAACTCGGTCAGGGCCAACACCAGGTCGGTGGCGGTGATGTTCGGTGCCAGTCGGCCGGTCAGCTCGACGCCAACGATTTCCGGCAGGCGCATCCACGAGGCGCGACCCAGCATGACGTTCTCGGCCTCAAGGCCACCCACGCCGATGGCGATCACGCCCAGGGCGTCCACATGCGGTGTGTGGCTGTCGGTGCCGACGCAGGTGTCCGGGTAGGCCACGCCGCGATCGCTGTGGATCACCGGCGACATCTTCTCCAGGTTGATCTGGTGCATGATGCCGTTGCCCGGCTGGATCACATCAACGTTCTTGAACGCCTGCTTGGTCCAGTTGATGAAGTGGAAACGGTCTTCGTTGCGTCGGTCTTCGATGGCGCGGTTCTTCTCGAATGCCTGCGGATCGAAGCCGCCGCACTCCACGGCCAGCGAGTGGTCGACGATCAATTGCACCGGCACCACCGGATTGACCTGGGCCGGATCGCCGCCCTTGTCGGCGATGGCATCGCGCAGGCCGGCCAGGTCGACCAGGGCGGTCTGGCCGAGAATGTCGTGACACACCACGCGCGCCGGGAACCAGGGGAAGTCGAGGTCGCGCTTGCGTTCGATCAATTGCCCGAGCGAGGCGTCGAGGGTGGCCGGATCGCAGCGGCGCACAAGGTTTTCGGCGAGCACGCGGGAAGTATAGGGAAGCCCGTCGTAGGCGCCGGGCTTGATCGCCTCGACCGCCGCGCGGGTGTCGAAATAGTCCAGGGTGGTGCCTGGCAGGTTCTTGCGGTATGCGGTGTTCATCATGGAATCAGGCTCGTTCACAGGATTCGGAAGGATTCACCGCCCCTGGGGGAGCGGGCTTGCCCGCGAATGCGTCAGCAGGTGCGAAGCGGTTGCCCGAACGGACGCATTCGCAGGCAAGCCCGCACCCACAGGGGAAACGGGTTGCCTCTCTATATCTATTCAGCGCTTGTCGATCGGCACGAACTGGCGCTGCTCGACGCCGGTGTACTCGGCGCTCGGGCGGATGATGCGGTTGTTGGCACGCTGTTCGAACACGTGCGCCGCCCAGCCGGTCAGGCGCGAGCAGACGAAGATCGGGGTGAACAGCTTGGTCGGGATGCCCATGAAGTGATACGCCGAGGCATGGTAGAAATCGGCGTTGGGGAACAAGCGCTTCTGCTCCCACATGGTCTTGTCGATGGCCTCGGACACCGGGTACAGCACCTTGTCGCCCACTTCGTCAGCCAACTGCTTCGACCAACCCTTGATCACCTCGTTGCGCGGGTCGGACTCTTTGTAGATGGCGTGGCCGAAGCCCATGATCTTGTCCTTGCGCTCAAGCATGCGCAGCAGTTCGGCAGCGGCCTCCTGCGGGCTCTGGAAGCGCTCGATCAGCTCCATCGCCGCCTCGTTGGCGCCGCCGTGCAGCGGGCCGCGCAGCGAGCCGATGGCTGCCGTGACGCAGGAGTAAAGGTCCGACAGGGTCGAGGCACAGACCCGTGCGGTGAAGGTCGAGGCGTTGAATTCGTGCTCGGCGTAGAGGATCAGCGAGACGTTCATCACCTTCACGTGCAGGTCGCTGGGCTTCTTGCCATGCAGCAGGTGCAGGAAGTGGCCACCGAGGGTGTCCTCGTCACTGCTGCAGTCGATACGCACACCGTGGTGGGTGAAGCGGTACCAGTAGCACATCACCGCCGGGAACAGCGCCAGCAGGCGATCGGTCTTGTCGCGCTGGGCGTCGAAGGTCAGCTCCGGCTCCAGGGTACCGAGCACCGAGCAACCGGTGCGCATCACATCCATTGGATGGGCGTCGCGCGGAATACGCTCGAGCACTTCCTTGAGCGCTTGCGGCAGGTCGCGCAGGCCCTTGAGCTTGTGCTTGTAGTCGGCCAGCTCGGACTTGCTCGGCAGTTCACCATAGAGCAGCAGGTAGGCGACTTCCTCGAACTCGGCGCCAGCGGCCAGGTCGCGCACATCGTAGCCACGATAGGTCAGGCCGGCACCGGCCTGGCCGACGGTCGACAGCGCGGTCTGCCCGGCCACCTGGCCACGCAGGCCGGCACCACTGAGTACTTTTGCTTCGGCCATGGTGTTTCTCCTTTCTTGAATTTGTTATGAAGTCGTTCTGGCTAATCTGCAGCGATCGTACCGGCCCTATCGCGGGACAAGCCCGCTCCTACAGAGGACTGCGTGATCCTTGTGGGAGCGGGCTTGCCCCGCGATGGGGCCGACACCGCCGGCATGGCTTACCCTTTCTTCTGCGCAAACAGCGCATCGAGGCTCTGCTCGAACGCGTGATAACCAATGGCATCGTAGAGCTCCATGCGAGTCTGCATGGTGTCGATCACATTCTTTTGAGTACCGTCGCGGCGCAGGGCGGCGTAGACGTTCTCGGCAGCCTTGTTCATGGCGCGGAACGCCGACAGTGGATACAGCACCAGCGATACACCGACCGACGCCAGCTCGTCGGTGGTGTACAGCGGCGTGGCACCGAACTCGGTGATATTGGCCAGGATCGGCGCCTTCACCCGGTCGGCGAAGGTCTTGTACATCTGCAGCTCGGTGATGGCTTCGGGGAAGATCATGTCGGCGCCGGCCTCGACGCACGCCTGGGCACGGTCCAATGCCGCATTCAAGCCTTCCACCGCCAGGGCGTCGGTACGCGCCATGATCACGAAGCTGTCGTCAGTACGCGCATCCACTGCCGCCTTGATACGGTCGACCATCTCCTGCTGCGAGACGATCTCTTTGTTCGGCCGATGACCACAGCGCTTGGCACCGACCTGATCCTCGATGTGAATGGCCGCAGCGCCGAACTTGCTCATCGAGCGCACCGTGCGGGCGACGTTGAACGCCGAGGCACCAAAGCCGGTGTCGACATCCACCAGCAGCGGCAGATCGCACACATCGGTGATCCGGCGGACATCGGTCAGCACGTCGTCCAGCCCACTGATGCCCAGGTCCGGCAGGCCCAGGGAGCCGGCAGCGACACCGCCACCGGACAGGTAGATGGCCTTGAACCCGGCGCGCTTGGCCAGCAGCGCATGGTTGGCGTTGATGGCTCCGACTACCTGCAGCGGATGCTCGGCGGCTACGGCGTCGCGAAAACGCTGACCGGGGGTGCTCTTCACAGTCATGACTCACCTCGTGGGCTGTTGTTGTGGGCGTCCTGGTAGTGACGCTCGATATTGCGCTTGGACGCACCGATATGGCGGCGCATCAGGAGTTCGGCCAGCTCGCCGTCACGGTCGGCGATGGCATCGAGTATGCGGTGGTGTTCGGCGAAGGCCTGGCGCGGACGGTTGGGGGTGGCCGAGAACTGGATGCGATACATGCGCACCAACTGGTACAGCTCGCCGCAGAGCATCTTGACCAGGGTCTGGTTGCCGCTGCCCTGGATGATTCGATAGTGGAAGTCGAAATCGCCTTCCTGCTGGTAGTAGCCAAGCCCAGCCTGGAATGCCGCATCGCGCTCGTGGGTGTCGAGCACCTGGCGCAGTTCGTCGATCTGGGCCACTGTCATGCGCTCAGCGGCCAGCCTGCAGGCCATGCCTTCGAGCGATTCGCGGATTTCGTACAGCTCTATCAGCTCGGCATGGTTGAGCGATACCACCCGCGCACCGACATGCGGCACACGCACCAGCAGGCGCTGACCCTCGAGGCGATGAATGGCCTCGCGCAGCGGGCCGCGGCTGATACCGTAGGTGCGGGCCAGCTCCGGCTCGGAAATCTTGCTGCCCGGGGCGATATCCCCCTTCACGATGGCCGCCTGGATGCGCCGAAAGACATTCTCTGAAAGCGTTTCGGACTCATCTGCAACCGGTGCGAGGGCCTGAGGGGCTTCAAGCATGATTGTCGACACCTTGCAAATTGATAGCGCCAAAACTAGCCAAATGAAGGCGCATAGTCAAAGACAAAAACAACATTGTCGACAATTGTCTAATAACGAACTTACCCCGCACTGTCGCGGTCTCATCGCAGCGCGCTGGCGTCAAGACGTCGGCGTGATAGAATGCCGCGCTTCCCAAGGATTACGGATAGTGTGCCTGTCATCATTTCATGCTGTTGACAGATGAACGAGGCGCTTGCGCCCTGCCCCGAACACAGACAGCACCGCGCCAGGACTATGAGACCCACGTTTTATTCACTGTTGTTCAGCCTCGCCTTGCTGCCGGCGCTTGGCCATGCGGCCGAAAAGACCGTGTACGGCCTGAACGAATACGCCCGCCTGGGCGATCTTGACCTTGAAGTGGCCGCCAAGCTCGACACCGGCGCCAAGACCGCCTCGCTCAGCGCACGCGACATCAAGCGCTTCAAGCGCGATGGCGAAAGCTGGGTGCGCTTCTACCTGGCCATCGACGCCGCCCACAAGCACCCCATCGAACGCCCACTGGCCCGCGTCAGCAAGATCAAGCGGCGTGCCGGTGACTACGACCCGGACGAAGGCAAGGCCTACACCGCCCGCCCGGTGATCGAACTGAACATCTGCATGGGCCAGGCCCTGCGCACCATCGAAGTCAACCTCACCGACCGCAGCGCCTTCCAGTTCCCGCTGCTGATTGGCTCCGAGGCACTCAAGCACTTCGACGCGCTGGTCGACCCCAGCCTCAAATACGCCGCCGGCAAACCTGCCTGTGCCACCGAAGCTCCCAAAGTAGAGTAATTCCGATGCGCTCTCTTACCCTGCACCTGAAAGTCCTGATCACCATCCTGGTGCTGCTGGGCGTGACGGTCACGTGCTACCAGATCTTCATCCTGGGCATCCCGGTGACCGAAGACGAGACCGACGATCTGTGGAACATCGACGCCAAGGTCGAGTTCGTCGCCAGTCCCAAGGACCCGGTGAAGATCCAGATGTTCGTGCCGCCGCTGAACCGCGACTACGTTAGCCTCAACGAGAGCTTCATCTCCAACAACTACGGGGTCAGCGTCAATCGCACCGACGGCAATCGCAAGGTCACCTGGTCGGCTCGCCGCGCCAGTGGCAACCAGACCCTGTACTACCGCCTGGTCCTGACCAAGCGCTACAGCACCGAGAAAGCCAAGATCAAGGGTCCGACCTTCCGTGACAGCCTGGCGGTCGAAGGCCCCGAAAAGATCGCCGCCGAAGCACTGATGGCACCGATTCGCCAACACTCTGCCGACGTCGAGACCTTCGTCAGCGAAACCATCAAGCGTGTCAACAACGCCAACGACGACAACGCCAAGCTGCTGCTGGCCGGCGACAACTCCCCCATGAAGAAAGCCCAGGTCATCGACCTGCTGCTGTCGATCGCCCACGTGCCGATGGAAAAGGTCCATACCATCCGCCTGGTTGCCGACACCCCGCAGAGCCCTGAGCTGTGGCTGCGCAGCTTCAACGGCAACGCCTGGCTGTACTTCAACCCGGAAACCGGCGAGCAAGGCCTGCCCAGTGACCGCCTGCTGTGGTGGACCGGCGATGAAAACCTGATCACCGTCGATGGCGGCAAGAAGGCCACCGTCACCTTCAGCATGAACAACAGCGAGATGAACGCCATCCGCCTGGCCAAGCTGACCGACGAGAACACCGACGCCGACTTCCTCGAATACTCCCTGTACGGCCTGCCGCTGCAAACCCAGCAGACCTTCATGATCATGGTGATGATCCCGATCGGCGTGCTGGTCATCCTCGTACTGCGCAACCTGATCGGCATTCAGACCCTTGGCACCTTCACCCCGGTGCTGATTGCCCTGGCCTTCCGCGAAACGCAGCTAGGCTTCGGCATCGTGCTGTTCACGGTGATCACCGCCCTGGGCCTTTCGCTGCGCTCCTATCTTGAACACCTGAAGCTGCAGATGCTGCCCCGCCTGTCGGTGGTGCTGACCTTCGTCGTGGTGCTGATCGCTGCGATCAGCCTGTTCAGCCACAAGCTGGGCCTGGAGCGCGGGCTGTCGGTGGCGCTGTTCCCGATGGTGATCCTGACCATGACCATCGAGCGCCTGTCGATCACCTGGGAAGAACGTGGCGGCGGCCATGCGATGAAAGTCGCCGTCGGCACCCTGTTCGCAGCCTCGCTGGCGCACCTGCTGATGACCGTGCCGGAAGCCGTGTACTTCGTCTTCACCTTCCCGGCCGTGCTGCTGATCCTGGTGGGCTTCATGCTGGCGATGGGTCGCTATCGCGGCTACCGCCTGACCGAGCTCGTTCGCTTCAAGGCATTCCTGAAGAAGGCTGACGCCTGATGTTCGGACTGATCAAGACGTGGAAAGCCCTGGAGGCCCGGGGCATCATGGGTATCAACCGGCGCAACGCGGACTATGTTCTGAAGTACAACAAACGCCACCTGTACCCGATCGTCGACGACAAGATCATCACCAAGGAGCGCGCACTGGCGGCCGGTATCCATGTGCCGGAGATGTACGGCATCATCGAAACCGAAAAAGAGATCGAAAAGCTCGACGAGATCATCGGCGGGCGTAGCGACTTCGTGATCAAGCCAGCGCAGGGCGCTGGCGGCGATGGCATCCTGGTAGTCGCCGACCGCTTTGAGGACCGTTATCGCACGGTCTCTGGCAAGATCATCAGCCATGAGGAAATCGAGCACCAGATCTCGAGCATTCTCACCGGGCTGTATTCGCTGGGTGGGCACCGCGACCGAGCCCTGATCGAGTACCGCGTCACCCCCGACCAGATCTTCAAGAGCATCAGCTACGAAGGCGTGCCTGACATCCGCATCATCGTGCTGATGGGCTACCCCGTGATGGCCATGCTGCGCCTGCCGACCCGCCAGTCCGGCGGCAAGGCCAACCTGCACCAGGGTGCGATCGGCGTCGGCGTGGACCTCGCCACTGGCGTCACCCTGCGCGGCACCTGGCTGAACCGGATCATCAGCAAACACCCGGACACCACCAACGCAGTGGACGGCGTGCAGCTGCCGAACTGGGACGGCTTCATGAAGCTGGCTGCCAGTTGCTACGAGCTGTGCGGGCTGGGCTACATCGGCGTGGACATGGTGCTAGACCAGGACAAGGGCCCGCTGATCCTGGAGCTCAACGCCCGCCCCGGCCTGAACATCCAGATCGCCAACGACTGCGGCCTGACCCAGCGCACCCACGCCATCGAGGCGCATATCGAGGCGCTGGCCAAGGACGGCATCAGCGAAGATGCCGAGACTCGCGTGCGGGTGGCACAGGGGCTGTTCGGCCACGTCGTCCAGCAATGACTCCAGCACAGGCCGTCCCTGCAGGGGCGGCCTGCTCCAACTGGTGCTAGGCACTTTTCCTACAGCGGCCTACAATCCCCCTCCTTGATTTTCATCGCCGTCCATTCCGATGCCGACCTGTACGCTGCACCCCCTGCCCTACCAGCCCGATCCTGCGCATTACTTCAGCCGCTTGCGCCTGGCCCCCGGCGCCATCCTGCTCGACAGCGCCCGTCCGGTCGCCGAGCGCGGGCGCTTCGACCTGTTCAGTGCCTGGCCGCTGCAACAACTGCAAGCACAGAATGGCGAAAGCGGCGAAAGCTATCTGCAGCGGTTGCGCCAGGCGCTGGCGGGGCTTGGCGAGGCTACGCTGCCCGAGGGCAGCAAACTGCCGTTCGCCGGCGGACTGATCGGCTACCTGAGCTATGACTTCGGCCGGCGCCTGGAGCATCTACCGCACCTGGCGACAGACGACCTCGGCCTGCCCGATGCGCAACTGGGCCTGTACGCCTGGGCTGCCATCACCGACCACCAGCTGCGCACCAGCCAACTGGTGTTCCATCCCGCCTTGCCCAGCAGCGAACGCGAGCGCCTGATCCGCCTGTTCGAGGGCGATGACAGGTCACCCAACGGAACCTTCAAGCTGCTCGCGCCCATGCAGGGCGACCTTCGTGCCGAGCAGTACCACGCGGCCTTCGATCAGGTACAACGCTACATCCACGCCGGAGACTGCTACCAGATCAACCTCACGCAGCGCTTTCGCGCCCCCTGCCAGGGCGATCCGTGGCAGGCGTACCAAGCGCTGCGCAGCGCCTGCCCGACGCCCTTCTCCGGCTTCCAGCAGTTGAGCCCAGACAGCGCACTGCTGAGTTTTTCGCCAGAGCGCTTCATCCGAGTCAATCAGGGCGACGTCGAGACTCGCCCAATCAAAGGCACCCGCCCACGCTCGCCAGACCCGGAGCAAGACCTGCGCAACGCTCGCGAGTTGCAAGCCAGCACCAAGGATCGCTCGGAGAACCTGATGATCGTCGACCTGCTGCGCAACGACATCGGCCGTACCTGCGAGATCGGTTCGGTGAAGGTGCCGGAATTGTTCAGCCTGGAGAGCTACCCCAACGTCCACCACCTGGTCAGCAGCGTCACCGGACGCCTGGCCGTCGGCAAGGATGCATTGGACCTGATCGCCGGCAGTTTCCCCGGCGGCTCGATCACCGGGGCTCCGAAGATCCGCGCCATGCAGATCATCGATGAACTGGAGCCGACACGCCGGGCACTGTACTGCGGGTCGCTGCTATACGTTGACGTGCGCGGCGAGATGGACAGCTCGATCGCCATCCGCAGCCTGCTGATCAAGGATGGCCAGGTCAGTTGCTGGGGCGGTGGCGCCGTGGTGGCTGATTCGGCGTGGGAGGCCGAATACGAGGAGTCGATCGCCAAGGTGCGGGTGTTGATGGAGACCTTGCAGGGCCTATAGCCGATGATTCGCCTGTAGGAGCGGCGGTTCGGCGCCCCGACTTGCCCGCGAAGCAGGCACCCTCTATTCGAGCCCGTCTACCCCGCCATTTTTTGTTACCATCGCCCCATTACGAGCGCACAGCGCCATACACACGATGGAAACCGCCTGATGAGCCAACCCTTCGACGTCGCCGCCCTGGCCGCGACCTATGCCAGCAAGTCCCCGCAGGACATTCTCAAGCTCGCCTTCGAACACTTCGGCGACGACCTGTGGATCTCATTCAGCGGTGCCGAGGACGTGGTGCTGGTAGACATGGCCTGGAAGCTGAACAAGCAAGTCAAGGTGTTCAGCCTCGACACCGGTCGCCTGCACCCGGAAACCTATCGCTTCATCGACCAGGTTCGCGAGCAGTACAACCTGCCAATCGAAATCCTCAGCCCGGATCGCGCCAAGCTCGATCCTTTCGTCAAGGAAAAGGGCCTGTTCAGTTTCTACAAGGATGGCCATGGCGAATGCTGTGGCATCCGCAAGATCGAGCCGCTGCGTCGCAAGCTGGCCACCGTCAGCGCCTGGGCCACCGGCCAGCGCCGCGATCAGAGCCCTGGCACCCGCAGCCAGGTCGCGGCACTGGAGATCGATTCGGCGTTCTCCACGCCCGAACGCACCCTGTACAAGTTCAACCCCCTGGCGCAGATGAGCAGCGCGGAAGTCTGGGGTTATATCCGCATGCTCGAGCTGCCGTACAACAGCCTGCACGAACGCGGCTTCATCAGCATCGGCTGCGAACCCTGCACCCGCCCGGTGCTGCCGAACCAGCACGAGCGTGAAGGACGCTGGTGGTGGGAAGAGTCGACTCAAAAGGAATGCGGGCTGCACGCCGGCAACCTGATCAGCAAGGCCTGAAAACAAACGGGGCAAGCCCGCACCTACACAAAACCTGTAGGAGCGGGCCTGCCCCGCGATAGGCCGCGACGCGGCCCCTGCCTCATGCCAACTCAGTGCACGGGCAGCTCAACCCCTTCGAACAGTTCTTCCAGCTCCTGCTTGTTGTGGCACTGGATCGCCTTGGCCATCACTTCGCGGGTCAGGTGCGGCGCGAACTTCTCGATGAAATCGCACATGAAGCCACGCAGGAAAGTGCCACGGCGGAAGCCGATCTTGGTGATACTGGCTTCGAACAGCTCGCTCGCATCCAGGCACACCAGGTCGCTGTCGAGCTTCGGATCGACCGCCATCTTCGCGACGATGCCCACACCCAGGCCCAGGCGTACATAAGTCTTGATCACATCGGCGTCTGCGGCGGTGAACACCACCTTCGGGGTCAGGCCGCGATGGTTGAACGCTTCGTCGAGCTTGGAACGGCCCGTGAAACCGAACACGTAGGTGACGATGGGGTACTCGGCCACCGCTTCGAGGGTCAGCTTCGGCAGCTTGGTCAGAGGGTGCCCCTGGGGCACCACCACGCAACGATTCCATTTGTAGCACGGCATCATGATCAGGTCGCCGAACAGCTCCAGCGCCTCGGTGGCGATGGCGAAATCGACAGTGCCGTCAGCGGCCATCTCGGCGATCTGCATCGGCGAGCCCTGGTGCATGTGCAGGGATACTTCAGGGTACTGCTTGATGAAGTTGCTGATCACAGGAGGCAAAGCATAGCGGGCCTGGGTGTGGGTGGTCGCGATGGACAGCGTGCCCTTCTTCTCGTTGGAGAACTCCTGGGCGATCTGCTTGATGCTTTCGACCTTGCGCAGGATCTCGCCAGCGGTGGTGATGATGCGCTCGCCCGCCGGGGTGACGCGGGTCAGGTGCTTGCCGCTGCGGGCGAAGACTTCGACGCCCAGTTCGTCCTCGAGGAGACGGATCTGCTTGCTGATCCCGGGCTGAGAGGTGTACAGGCTCTGCGCGGTCGCGGAGACGTTGAGGTCATGGTGCGCTACTTCCCAGATATAGCGCAGTTGTTGAAGCTTCATAGATTCCCCTCGAATCAGCGGTAGGTCACCGGCTGCTGGCAGCGACGATTTATAACTATATTAGTGGTAAGAGAAATAAATCTAGAACTATTTTGTTACACCCCAAGGAAAAGACCTACCGCCAGCTTCAGACTTTCCTACGCCCCAAATGCTGTGCCAACGGCACCATGTACACCGGCACCGGTGACAGTTGCAGCAGCCGTACCGCTGTGCGGCCAATCGGCACATCGACACCCGCGCCCTCGGCATGGCTGCCGAAGATCAACAGGTCGACCGCCAGGCGCTGGGCCTGCTCCAGAATCACCTGCGCAGGATCCCCCTGGCGCACCCGCACGGCCTTGATCACCGCCAGATCGGCCGCCTCGCCCAATTCCTCGCGAAAATTTTCCAGCACCCGCTGCTCGATGTTGGCCATCACCGTGTTGACCCCCTGGGAGTGCAGGCGGTCGAGGGTCTGCTCATCGAGATAACTTTGCAGTAACGACTCGGCGAACTGGCCCATGGGTTCGACGGCGTGGATCACGTACAACTCTGCGTTGAAGGTCCGCGCCAGGGCCAAGGCGTGCTGCATGACGAAGGGCGCGTAGACGCCGAGATCGGTGGCGTACAGCATGGAACGGATCATTCGGCCTCCTCCACTGCCACGGGGGCAGAGCAAGCTACAGCTTAGCAGTGCCGTGGAGAGCCGCTTCGCCGTCCGGCGCAGCGGCCAGCCATACGCTTCAGCCCGCGCAGTTGCGCCGGTCGATGAACGCCAGCGCCTGGTACAGCGCTTCCATCTTCGGCAAGTGGCAACCGGCCTCGCGGGCACGGGCCAGGGGTTCGCCGTAGATCACCTGCAACTCCAGCGGCCGCTGCTGAGCATGATCGTGGTACATGCTCGGCCAGTAGTCAGGCATCTGCTCGGTGACCCGGAACAGGTGCTCGGCATAGCCTTCCGGCAGTGGATGCCCGCAGGCCCGTGCGCCCTCGACCACTTCGGCCATCAGCCCACGAATCAGCGCGCGGCTGTCGGGGTCGCCCATCAGAGGCGTCGTGCTGGCCTGCAGCAACACCGACAGGCCGTTGTACGGCACGTTCCACACCAGCTTCTGCCAGCGCGCCTGAACGAGGTTGTCCATCGGCTGCGAGTCGACCCCCGCAGCGCGGAACAATTCGGCGCCCTCGGCGACAATGGCTGCACCGCGGTCGTCGCTGGGGCCGCTGTGGTAACCCAGGTTGACCGCGCCCAGTGCCTGGTGGCGGATCACCCCGGGCGCTTCGCGGTTCACACAGATAAAGCACAGCCCCCCGAGCAGGTGCATGTCGTCGCGCAACGCGCCACGCAACTGCTCCTCGACGCCCAGGCCATTCTGCAGCAACACCACCTTGGCACCGGGCGCTCCCGCCTGGACGATCAGCGGCGCCAACTCGGCGTTACTGGTGGCCTTGGTGCCGATCAGCAACCAGTCGCACTGCGGCATGTCACTGGCCGAGGCATAGGCCTGGACCTTCATCTGCAGCTCTCCGTGCACGGCGCTGTTCAGGGTCAGCCCCTGCTCATGCACCACGCCATATTCGCTGCGCAGCAGAAAGTGCACGTCAAAACCGCCACGCGCCAGCATCAGCCCATAGAAGCCACCGATGGCACCGCTACCGATGATGCCGATGCGTTTGTTACGAGGATCCATACCGCTCTCCTGTCGAAGCGATGACTGTCTGTCCGATTTTCTTACAGTGAATCAGCCGGTTTGCAATCCTTCACTATACTCAGGCCATGAAGGTCAAATAATCGACACGGAGTCGACGATGTGTGGATTTCTGCCTCACCCTGACGGGATTCCGGTCGAGCTGAATCTTCGCCCGTCTCCCAGCCTGTTCCGTCGGCACCTGCATACCCTGGGGCTTGGCGGCATCGCTTGCAACCATCCGCGTGCCTACCGTCGCGGCACTGCAGTGGAAGTGGTCATTCCTTCATTGGGCGCACAGGCACGCTATGCCGGTTATGTTGCCTGGTGCCAGCGGCTGGATGCTGGCTACCGCGTGGGCATCGCCTTCACCGACGACCAGGCGCTGTTCGGCGCACGCATGGGTGAGCAGGTTTGCCATATTCATCATTACTGCCAACTGCACCAGCAACATGACCTGCAGGGCGAACAGGCGCAGGCGTTGGCACAGCAGTGGATCGCCCAGCACGGCGCCGAATTCTCCGAAGCAGCGCTGCTGGGCGAACACCCCCTGATGTCGCCGCCCTCGGCGAGCCCACTGCGCGATCCTTGTATCGCGATCGGCCTGCAAGGCAGCTCGCGCACGGGCAAGTCACCTTTTCAGCGCTGACAGCCCCCTGCCCATTGTCGCGCCCGATGTAACGCGCTAAGGTTCGGCTCCCCGCTGCGAACAATCTGCTGCTGGGCCGCACGGGGTTTGCTGGCGGCCGGCACCCGTGACCTGACGAGTAACACGATGGCTGATTTACCGATCGATGACCTCAACGTTGCCTCCAACGAGACCCTGATCACCCCCGATCAGCTGAAGAAAGAGATTCCCCTCAGCGCCAAGGCCCTGCAGACCGTGACTGCCGGCCGTGAAGTGGTGCGCAACATCCTCGACGGCAAGGACCATCGCCTGTTCGTCGTGATCGGCCCCTGCTCGATCCACGACATCAAGGCTGCCCACGAGTACGCCGACCGTCTCAAGGTACTGGCCGAAGAAGTCTCCGACACTCTCTATCTGGTCATGCGCGTGTATTTCGAGAAGCCTCGTACCACCGTAGGCTGGAAAGGCTTGATCAACGACCCCTACCTGGATGACTCGTTCAAGATCCAGGACGGCCTGCACATTGGTCGCCAATTGCTGCTGGACCTGGCCGAGAAGGGCCTGCCGACCGCGACCGAAGCCCTCGACCCGATCTCCCCGCAATACCTGCAGGACCTGATCAGCTGGTCGGCCATCGGTGCCCGTACCACCGAATCCCAAACCCACCGTGAAATGGCCTCGGGCCTGTCTTCGGCGGTCGGCTTCAAGAACGGCACCGACGGCGGCCTGACCGTGGCGATCAACGCCCTGCAGTCGGTGTCCAAGCCCCACCGCTTCCTGGGTATCAACCAGGAAGGCGGCGTGTCGATCGTCACCACCAAAGGCAACGCCTACGGCCACGTGGTGCTGCGTGGCGGCAACGGCAAACCCAACTACGATTCGGTCAGCGTTGCCCTGTGCGAACAGGACCTGGCCAAGGCCAAGATCAAGGCCAACATCATGGTCGACTGCAGCCACGCCAACTCCAACAAGGACCCGGCGTTGCAGCCGCTGGTGATGGAGAACGTCGCCAACCAGATTCTGGAAGGCAACCAGTCGATCATCGGCCTGATGGTCGAAAGCCACCTGAACTGGGGCTGCCAGGCCATTCCGAAAAACCTTGAAGACCTGCAATACGGTGTTTCGGTGACCGACGCCTGCATCGATTGGGCCGCTACCGAGAAGAGCCTGCGCAGCATGCACGCCAAGCTCAAGGATGTGCTGCCCAAGCGCCAGCGCGGCTGATACGCACGCAAACGAAAACGCCGGGCAATTGCCCGGCGTTTTCGTTGGTGCGGTGTCGATTCAGGCCTTGGTCGAGTGGCGCTGCTGGCGCTCCATGTAACGCTCGACGTAAGAGCATGATGGAATCACGGTGTAGCCCATTTGTTCGGCGTACTCCAGGGCCTTTTCAGTCAAGGCGGCGGCGATGCCACGACCACGCAGGGCGTTGGGGACGAAGGTGCGATAGATGTCCAGCGTCTGCTTGCCCAGATCCATGTACGTCAGGTAGGCACGATGACCGTCCACGTTGGTCTCGAACTGATGACCGGCCTGGTCATGGTGGATGGTCAGCGCGTCACTCATCACTACTCCTCGCAGGTCTTTTGGCAGACCTTTGCCTTGACCGATGGTTTATCCGGCGGAGGAACCTCAACGCCACTCATGCCCCTTGGACCGTGGTCCATCAGCAATCGTTCGACGCCCGGGACACCCAAATAGTAGGCGTGCAACGCGGGATTGCTCAAGGTGCACATGGCTAAAAATTCCATGCAAGCGGGTTGGGCCGCCGGTGCCGGTCGACACCAAACAGCCCGCCGGATGTTCTACGGGGTAAGACGTTTGAGGACCGTGAAAGTCACCCTTAGTTCAACAAAAAGTTTCCTTGGTACAACCGCTTGCGTCCGATTTGCGGGGTCTTCACACTTTCTTTACAAACCCCGTCACACGCGGCCCGTGGCAACATTTTTTTTGCAGTTCTTGCGCTCTGTCAGTTTACTTACTACAAGTAATGGGTACTATGTACGCCGGCCAGTTTCTCTTTTCCGAGAGATGGCTATTTAATAGAAAGTCCTTGAAGGGGAACACGATGAACAACGTTCTGAAATTCTCTGCTCTGGCTCTGGCCGCAGTTCTGGCTACCGGTTGCAGCAGCGTATCCAAAGAAACCGAAGCTCGTCTGACTGCGACTGAAGACGCAGCAGCTCGCGCTCAAGCCCGTGCCGACGAAGCCTACCGTAAGGCTGACGACGCTCTGGCAGCCGCTCAGAAGGCTCAGCAGACCGCTGACGAAGCCAACGAGCGCGCCCTGCGTATGCTGGACAAAGCCAGCCGCAAGTAATAATCCTCACGGATTGTTATGGAGCCGGCCCACTTGTGGGCCGGTTTTTTTATTGCCCGAAAAAAGACCTCTCTCACCTCGCCTCCCGCCTCCCAAAAAACGAAAAAGCCTGCACGATGGCAGGCCTTTCGGTTCAAGCAGGCAAGGGCTTACTGCAGCTCTGGCGGGATGCTCGACACCATCGGCGCAGCGCCTTGCCCATTGACCGGCACGGCGATCTCGACCGGCATGCCGTCCTCGGCGGCCACCACGTCACGAACCATGTCCCAGTTCATACGCAGGTTGTTGGTCAAGTCTTCACGCTTGAGCAGTGCATTGATGACGGCCGTGTGCTTGTCGACCACCGACGGGTTGCCATGGTCGTCCAACGGCGTGTGTGCCTCGAGATAGACCTTGCCACCACTCACGCCGAACTTGTAAGGCTCGTTGATGATCCGCACCGGGGTGCCCACCGGTACCATCTTGGAGAGCGCCACCACGTTGTTGTTGAGCATGCGGAAGCAGCCGTGGCTGGTGCGCATGCCGATGCCGAACTTCTTGTTCGAACCGTGGATCAGGTAGCCCGGCAGGCCCAGGGTGAACTTGAACGGACCCAGCGGGTTGTCCGGGCCGGCCGGCACGACAGCAGGCAGGATATCGCCATCAGCGGCGTGTTCAGCGCGAATCGAGGCCGGCGGCGTCCAGGTCGGGTTCGGTGTCTTGGCGGTGATCTTGGTGATCGCGATCGGTGAGCCCCAGCCTTCACGGCCGATCCCCAGCGGGAAGGTGTGCACCACGTTCTCGCCTTTCGGGTAGTAGTACAGGCGGTACTCGGCCAGGTTGATGACGATCCCCTCGCGCGGCCCGGGTGGCAGGACGTAACGGGTCGGCAGGATGATCTCGGTGCCAGCCCCCGGCAACCAGGGATCGACGCCCGGGTTCGCGGCGATCATCTCCAGGTAGCCCAGGTCGTTGGCCGTACCGATGTCGGCGAAGGTGTCTTCGTACTTGGCCTTGATCGTCCGGACCTGGCCGACGACGTCTTCGCCGGGCGGTGGCAATGGCAGCTCCAGCGCGACGGCAGGACCGGTCAGCAGCAAGGCGGCCAGGGACAGGCAACGGGTGACGGCGGGAAAGCGCGGCAACATCCGGTAAATCCTTCGAAAGAGGGTTCAAGACATTCGATTGTACACCCGCCCGGATTCAAGCGGGAGGCATCGGCAGGCGTTGCAAGGGTTACAAATGATGAAAGGTGAGCTCAGAGCTCCGGCCACACCGGGCGTGTACCCCGGCGCTGGGCATCGAGGATGGCCCGGCACAGCGGGCACAGGCGTTCGTCGCGATAGACCACGCGCTCGACCGACGACCAGCGCGGCTGCGCCGGCAGCAAGCCGCCACACAAGGTGCGGTCGACCGGAGCACCCAGTTCGAGCTGGCGGGCGGCGAGATGGACACGGACTTCCTGGCAGGCGAACAGGTCGAGCTGCTCGTCGGGCTCGATCAGTTGATAGGCATACAGGGACCAGGCGGGGCGTGGCATCGGTGGCACTCGAAACGGGGGGCGCAACATTAGCCGAAAGCGGCCCCCGATAAAAGCGTCAGAGCAAGGGTTTTATCGTCGGCCAGGCATTCTCCAGCAGGCGCTGCTGGGCGCCTTGGGCCGGATGGATGCCGTCGGCCTGCATCATCTCCGCTACCCCACCTATGCCCTCCAGAAAGAACGGCACCAAGGCCACCTTCTTTTCGTTCGCCAACTGCTCATAGACCTGGGCGAACGCGGTGGTATAGCGCGCGCCATAATTCGGCGGCAGCCGCATCCCGAGCAACACCACCTTGGCGCCGGCCTCACGGGAGCGATCGATCATCGAGGCAAGATTTTGTTGCAATTGTTGTGGAGGTTGCCCACGCAGCCCGTCGTTCCCGCCCAGCTCCAGCACCACCAGATCAGGCTTGTGCGCTGCAAGCAGCGCCGGCAGCCGCGCCTGGCCACCTGCGCTGGTGTCGCCACTGATCGAGGCATTGACCACGCGGTCGGTAAAACCCTCGTCCTTCAGGCGCTTTTCCAGGAGCGTGACCCATCCCTGGCGGGTATCCAGGCCAAAACCGGCGCTGATACTATCGCCGACAACCAGCACCGTTCCCGCCGCCGCGCCCTGGGCCAGGCAACACAGGGCCAGACCGGCACTCAACCACCACATTCGCATCGGATTCTCCATGGGCCCCAGCATTCTCGTTGCGCAGAACCTTAGCAAAGTGGTCCCCAGCGCGGAAGGCGACCTCACCATCCTTCACCCGCTTTCCCTCGACCTTGACCAAGGCGACAGCCTGGCCATCGTCGGTGCATCCGGCTCCGGCAAGTCGACCCTGCTCGGTTTGCTCGCAGGCCTTGACCGCCCCAGCGATGGCAGTGTCGTGCTCGCCGGTCACGACCTCGGCCCCCTCGACGAAGACCAGCGGGCACGGGTGCGTGCCGAACACGTCGGTTTCGTGTTCCAGTCGTTCCAGTTGCTCGACAGCCTCAATGCCCTGGAAAACGTCATGTTGCCCCTGGAGCTGGACGGTCGCCGCGACGCCCGCGAACAGGCCCGCACCCTGCTCGAACGGGTCGGCCTGGGCCAGCGCCTGAGCCACACCCCACGCCAACTGTCCGGCGGCGAGCAGCAACGGGTGGCGATCGCCCGCGCCTTCGCGGCGCACCCGGCAGTGCTGTTCGCCGACGAACCCACCGGCAATCTCGACAGCCATACCGGCGAGCGCATCAGCGACCTGCTGTTCGAGCTCAACAAGGAACGCGGCACTACCTTGGTGCTGGTGACCCATGACGAACGGCTGGCCAAGCGCTGCCGTCGCCTGATCCGCCTGGACGCCGGACGCCTGGTGGCGCCCCTGGAGCCATGATGACCCGCCTGCCGTTCATGCGCCTGTGCGCCCTGGCCATGCGCCAACTGCTGCGTGACGCTCGCGCCAGTGAAGTACGGGTACTGTTCTTCGCGCTCCTGGTGGCCGTCGCCGCCAGCACCGCCATCGGTTACTTCGGCGCCCGCCTCAACGGTGCCATGCAATTGCGGGCCAGCGAATTCCTCGCTGCCGACCTGGTACTGCAGGGTTCCTCCGCTGCCCAGGCGGCGCAGATCGACGCCGGCACTTCGCGCGGCCTGACCCACGCTCGCGTAGTGGAGTTCACCAGCGTGGTAGCCGCCGATGCTGGCATCCAGTTGTCGAGCATCAAGGCCATCGACCCGTCCTACCCGCTGCGCGGCCAACTGCGCAGCGCCGCCACGCCCTATGGCAGCGAAACGCCCGGCGGCGGGCCGGCGCCCGGCGAAGCCTGGGTCGAGGCACGCCTGCTGGCGGCACTGGGGCTGTCACTGGGCGACAGCATCGACGTGGGCATGAAGACCCTGCGCATGACCCGGGTGCTGACCTACGAACCGGATCGCGCCGGCAACTTCTACAGCCTCACCCCGCGAGTGCTGATGAACATCGCCGACCTGGACGCCACCGGCGTGATCCAGCCAGGAAGCCGGGTCACCTATCGCGACCTGTGGCGCGGCGAGCCGGACATCCTCGTGCAGTATCGCCAGGCGGTGGAGAAGGATCTTGCTGCCAACCAGCGGCTGCTCGACACCCGTGATGGCAACCGCCAGATTGGCGGCGCGCTGGGTCGCGCCGAACGCTACCTGAACATGGCCAGCCTGGTGGCGGTACTGCTGGCCGGCGTGGCCGTGGCGCTTTCGGCCAGCCGCTACGCCGCCCGCCGCCTGGACGCCAGCGCCCTGCTGCGCTGCCTGGGGCTGTCACGACACCAGGCGTTGGGCCTGTACTCGCTGCAACTGGCAATGCTGGGGCTGGTGGCGGCACTGGCCGGCGCCCTGCTTGGCTGGCTCGCGCAACTGGGGCTGTTCGCCCTCCTGCAGGGGCTGCTGCCCAGCACCGTGCCACCGGGCGGCATCGCCCCGGCACTGGCCGGCATCGGCACCGGCCTGGTGGCGCTGGCCGGCTTCGCCCTGCCACCGCTCGCCGCACTGGGCCGAGTGCCGCCCCTGCGTGTGCTGCGCCGCGACCTGCTGCCAGTTCCGCCCAGCAGTTGGCTGGTCTATGGCGCCGCATTGTTCGCCCTGGGCCTGATCATGTGGCGCCTGAGCCTCGACCTGCTGCTGACCTTCGCCCTGCTCGGCGGCGGCATGATCGCCGCGCTGCTGCTCGGCGGCCTGCTACTGCTCGGCTTGCGCAGCCTGCGCCGGTTGCTGGTCGGTTCGCCGCTGCCCTGGCGCCTGGGGCTGGGCCAGTTGCTGCGCCATCCGCTGGCAGCCGCCGGCCAGGCGCTGGCCTTCGGCCTGATCCTGCTGGCCATGGCCCTGGTCGCGCTATTGCGCGCCGAGTTGCTGGACAACTGGCAGGCGCAGCTACCCAAGGATGCCCCCAACCACTTCGCCCTGAACATCCTGCCAGACGAGCGCGAACCCTTTGCCCAGCGCCTGCGCGAGGTCAATGCCACCTCGGCGCCGCTGTACCCGGTGATCCCCGGCCGTCTCACCCATATCAACGATCAGCCGGTACAACAGTTGGTGAGCAAGGAGTCCACCGGCGACCGTGCCGTGCAGCGTGACCTGAGCCTGACCTGGGCTGCCGAACTGCCCCAGGGTAATGCCTTGAGCGAAGGCGACTGGTGGCAGACACCACCGCCGGCCGACGGACCACCCGCGGTATCGGTCGAGGCGGAGCTGGCCGCAAGCCTCAAGCTCAAGCTGGGCGATCTGCTGACCTTCGACATTGGCGGCGAGCACCGCCAGGCACGGGTCAGCAGCCTGCGTACGGTGCACTGGGACAGCTTCCAGCCGAACTTCTACATGATCTTCCAGCCCGGCACCTTGCAAGGCCTGCCCGCCACCTACCTGACCAGCTTCTACCTCGCACCGGGGCACGATACCGACGTGGTCGCCCTGTCGCGGGCGTTTCCGGCGGTGACCATCCTCCAGGTCGATGCGCTGCTGGGGCAACTGCGCAGCATCCTCGCCCAGGTCACGTTGGCGGTGGAGTACGTACTGCTGTTCGTGCTCGCGGCAGGCCTTGCGGTGTTGTTCGCCGGCCTGCAGGCCACCCTGGACGAGCGTATCCGCCAAGGCGCGCTACTGCGCGCCCTGGGCGCCGGTCGTGCACTACTGGTCAAGGCCCGGCGCATCGAGTTCGGCCTGCTTGGCGCCGCCAGCGGCCTGCTCGCAGCCCTGGGCTGCGAACTGATCACCTGGGCCCTGTATCGTTACGCCTTCGACCTGCACTGGGCGCCCCACCCCTGGCTGTTGGTGCTGCCACTGTTGGGCGCGATCCTGGTAGGCGGTGCCGGTGTGTTCGGCACCCGCCGCGCACTCAATGCGACACCACTGAGCGTACTGCGCGAGACTTGAGCCGATGGCGCCAGCTCGCCGTGCCCACCAGCACGGTGAGCAGCACCATTGGCGTCCCCACCAGCAAGGCCAGTTGCCTCACGTCCAGATCCGGCCAGTGGCTGGCAACCAGCCCATAGGCCGCACCGCTGGCCATCTGCAGGAAAAAGAACTGCCCGGTGGACAGCCCGATGTCCTGCTGCACACAGCGCAGCAACCCAGCCTGGGTGGCCGGGATCACCATGCCAGTACTCAGCAGGATCGCCATCATCGGCACGACGAAGGCGCCCGCCGTCGGCCCGATCCAATGGACTGCCAGCCACAGGCCGCCCCAGCCGACAGTGCCGATGCCGGCCCCCACAGCCAGGATCTGCGTCAGGTCATGCCTGCGACTCAGGCGCCGGGCCAGGAAACTGCCGGTGACATAACCCAGTGCACAGATCGCAATGAGGGCGCCGTACTCGAACGCACTGAACCCCAGCAATCTCTGGAAGGCGTAGGATGACGAGGACAGGAACGCAAAGTAGCTCATCCAGACCAGGCTGATACAACTCGCGAGAAAGACGAACGCTCCCGTGCCCAGATTGCGCCTGTACACGCGCAGGATCGTGCCCACCGCAACACCCTGCCCCGTGCCCGGCAGGCGAGGCACAAGGCGCCAGAACACGAGCAGCACCAGCAGGTTGAACACCCCCACTAGCCCCAGTATACCGCGCCACCCCACTTGCGGCAGCAGCGCCCCGCCCAGCAGCGGCGCAAGGCACGGCGTGATAGCGATGGCCGAAGCCAGCGTAGTGAGAATGCCCATGCGCTCGTGCTCGGCGAACACCTCGCGCACCACCATGCGTGTCGTTACCGTGCCGACGCAGCCGCCCAGGGCCTGCAGCAGACGGCCAATCATGAACGGAACGAAAGACGTCGCACTGGCCGCAAGCCCTGTGCCGAGCACAGCCAGCAACAGCCCGCCCAACTGCACTGCGCGCGGCCCGTAGCGATCGCTCAAAAGCCCAGCCAGCATCATCGACAGCGCATAGCCGACCATATACATCACCAAGGTGCTCTGTACCTGACCAAGGCCAGACTGCAGCTGCTCGGCCAGTTGTACCGAGGCTGGCACCATGATGCCGAGACCGACCTGCGGTACCACCACCGCACTCAGCAAGGCCACTGACAATCCGGGCCGGTTCATGGCCGCACCCGCAACGCAAAAGACAATCGGACGGGCGAACGCAGCCCCACCGCTCTACACATGGTTCAATGTTCCTTGAATGAAGGTTCGGGACGCCTGAAGGGCACGACGCAAAGGCTCTGCGTCAGGCGATTGAGGTTAGGGGCGGCGCTGCATAAGATGAAGGCCCATTAGGCCTTCCCGGGTATGGACCACTATGGCCAGAGGCAAGCAAGCCATTGCCCTCGACCTCGCCCTGCCGTTCGAACTGTCTGCCGGCAGCGCCACCGGCAAGCACCGGCTGCTGCATGGCTTTCTCCAGGAACTGGTGGTCAGCGGCCATCTGCCACCCGGCACCCTGCTGCCCTCAACACGCACGTTGGCACAGCGCTGGGGCGTAGCGCGCGGCACGCTGGAGGCGGTGTTCGAGCAACTCAAGCTGGAAGGCTTCATCGAGCGTCGCCAGGGCGCGGGCTCGCAGGTCACCCTGCAACTGCCCGATGCCCTGATCGCATCCGGCAACCCGACCGGCCACGCGCCACCAGCGCGGCCGATGCCCGATCCACAGTTGTTGCAAGCGCAGGTCCAAGCGCGCGTCCCCTTCGTCGCGCGCCTGCCCGACCCGAACTTGCTGGAGCAGAATCTTTTCCCGGCACGCCTGGAGGCCCCCGGCCTGCTTGAACGCTTGCCTGCGCAAGGTGACCCACGCCTGCGCCAGGCCATTGCAGCCCATCTGAGACTCTATCGAGGTATCGACTGCGAGGCGGATGACATACTGGTCACCCACGGTATTCGCCACACCCTCGACCTGTTCAGCCGCGTGCTGCCCAGGCACCGGGCGCTCGCCCTCGAGGACCCAGGCTATGCCTGGGCCAGGCGGATTTTCGAACGCTCAGGGCACAGGCTGTTCAGCACGCCACTCGACGAACAGGGCCTGCGCGTCGATACCCTTGCCGACCATGAAACGCTCGGGGCGGTGCACGTGACGCCCGCCCATCAAGCGCCATTGGGCATCTGCATGAGCGTCGAACGCCGCCAGGCCTTGCTCGACTGGGCGCAGGCACAGGACGCGATAGTCATCGAGGACGATTACGACAGCGAGTACAACTATGCGAGTGCACCGCTGCCGGCGATCAAGGCGATCGACCACCATGACCGAGTGCTGTTCTGCGGCAGTTTCAACAAGACCTTGTTCAGCAACCTGCGCCTGGGCTTCGCCGTGGTGCCCCGCCGCCTGCACGCCGAAATGCTGGACACGCTGACGATCTCCGGGCAAGCGCCTGGCGCCCTCGGCCAGCGAGCCCTGGAGCAGATGCTCGGCAACGGCCAGTACGCGCGCCACCTGCGCATTGCCCGGCAGACCTACCAGCAACGCCGCGACCTGCTCATCGACAGGCTGCGCCGGCACACTGACGTGCGAATTGCCGGCGAGCAGTCAGGGCTGCATTTCATCCTCTGGTTGCCCGAAGGCTGCAACGAACAGCAATTCTGCCAACAGGCCCGCGAGCAGGGCCTGATGCTTCAGCCGCTCGGACTGTTCACCCGTGAACATGCCTGGCCTCCAGGCGTACTGGTGGGCTACGCCTCGTTGACCGAGGCGCAGATTGCGCTGGCGGGGGACTCGCTGGGGCGGCTGTACCGGGATGCGCTCACTGGGCGCCGTAGTGGATGCGATTGATGTACCAGGTCGCTTCGCCCGTGGGCGTATGCACCAGCACTTCGTCGCCCTCTTCTTTCTTCAGCAACGCGCGGGCCATGGGTGAGTCGATGGAGATGTAGTCGTTGCGACCGTAGATTTCGTCGTAACCGACGATGCGAAACGTCAGGGTTTCGCCGTCGTCGTTCTCGATCTCGACCCACGCACCGAAGAACACCTTGCCCTCCTGCTCCGGGGAATAGGCGACGACTTTCACATCCTCGAGGCGCTTGCGCAGGTAGCGGACCCGCCGATCGATCTCGCGCAGCAATTTCTTGTTGTACTGGTAATCGGCGTTCTCGCTGCGATCCCCCAGCGACGCGGCCCAGGTCACCTTCTGGGTGATCTCGGGGCGGTAGACGCGCCACAGGTGGTCCAGCTCCTTCTTGAGGGCGTCATGACCTTCGGTGGTGATGATGTTGGTACTCAAACCGCTTGCTCTCCTCGGCACAGCCACAGCAGGCGCCTTGGGCCTGCCGGGTTACCGAGCTTAACCAAAAACAGAAGCCGCCACACCCCGCTCAGCGACGGGTGATCAGGCCCTGGCGCGCGATGCGGGTCAACTGGCCGATGATCTCGCCGGCATCCTCGCCGATCGGGGCCTGGATTACGGCCAGGTCAAAGCGATCGTTGGCGTAATGGGCAAGGTTGCAAGCCGCTTCGGCGAACTGGATGAGGAAGGCGCGGGCCTGGCCCTTGCGGCGCGAGAAGCCGTCGAGGTTACGCAGGAGCGTGGGTTGATGCTGGCCACCGAGCAGGATGCGCGGAGTGCGGGAGGCCTGGTCAACAGGCAGTGGGGTCAGGCAGACACTGGTACGTGGGCAACTCATGGTGGTATCTCTTCGCCTCGCAAATCCCGCTGGGCAGCGGTGGGAGGCGTCACCGAACCAGCGCTTTAGCGGTATTTCGGATCGCCCGGGGGCCTCTCCTGCGCCCCGCAAGTAGCTGTTTAAATCGGCGCAAGCGGTATCGTAGAGCGTCGGACGGCAAGCTGCAAGAGGGCATTCACTTGCAGCTTGCCGCAGGGTGGTTGCAACGAGATGTCAGCGGGCGATCAGACGATCCAGAGACAGGCGCCCCGCCCCTTCGACCAGCACCGCCAGCGTGCCGCCCAACAGTGCCAGGGCGAACTCGTAGCCGTTGTTGGACATGAACAGACCATTGCCGATGTGCACCGAGAAGATCGCCACCACCAGCGTCACGCTCAGCGCCAGCGCCGCCGGGCGGGCCAGCAGGCCGAGCAGCAGTGCCAGGCCGCCGAAGAACTCCGCGCTGCCCGAGAGCAGGGCCATCAGATAGCCAGGGGCCAGGCCAATGCTTTCCATCCATTGACCGGTGCCTTCCAGGCCATGGCCACCGAACAGGCCGAACAGCTTCTGTGAGCCATGCGCCATGAAGATGATGCCGACCAGGATGCGGATGATGCTGAGGCCGAAACCGGCGCGGGTGACGAACAGGGCGTTGAGGGACGGATTCATCGGGTGAGCTTCCTTGAAATGTCAGGTTGGAATGGCCGCCATCTTAATCAAACCAACGAATAAGAAAACCGCAAAAAACCCAACAAACAAATCGAAAAAGTCGATTTATCAGCGTTTCGCAACCCGCTCCAAGGCGCTGCGCTCACGGTTGAATGCCAGGAAGTACTTGTTGACGCTGTTGACGAAGTTCACCGGCCCCATCCCCACCTGCTCCATGGCGATGCGCTCGGTCTGGAAAAACCACTGGTTGCCGTTGAGGCCGCGGCGACGGGCCTCGGCGCGCATGGCCTGGACACGCTCCGGACCGAGGTTGTAGGCGGCGAGAATGAAGGCCATGCGCTCACGCTCATTGAGCTGCGGGCTGGAAAAGAACTTGCGCCGGATCAACGCGAGGTAGCGCGCGCTGGCCTGAACATTGCCATCGACCGTGGCGGTATTGCTCACGCCCACCCGTTGCGCGGCGGCCGGGGTGATCTGCATCAGCCCATGGGCGCCCCCTGTGCCGCGAGCCTTGGGATCGAACGTCGACTCCTTGAACGCCAAGGCCGCCAGATTGAGCCAGTCGATCTGCTGGTCGGCGCCGTGCTTCTGCAACACCGCGCGCAGCGACTCCAGGCGCTGGCGGTCCTGGCGAGCCAACGGATTGTGCACGCGGTACTGGCGTCGATAGATGCGCTCGAAGGCTGCATCCTGGTTGTCCGGCGCACGGTAAACGGCGAGGAAGCGGTCCACGCTGGCCAGCAACTGCTCGGCATCCCTGCGCACATACCAGCGCATGGCCTGAGGCTGGCTCAGGCGCAACTGGGTGTCCAGGCGCAGCTTGGGCATCACCCGCGCCCAGCGTTGGGCGATGGGGCGCTCCACCACGGTCAGGTGATAGATGCCGGCCTGGACCATCTCCAGTACATCCTCGACGGCCAGGGTGGGGTCGACCCACTCGATCTTCACCAGCGGGCGCTTGCGCAGGGCCAGCTGCTGGTTGATCTGCTCGATCACCGCGCCGGCAGCGCTGGCGGTAGTCAGCGCGATGGTGCGCCCGGACAGTTGCTCGACCCGGCTGAAGGCCCGTTCGCCCTTGCGCCCGACCAGCAGCAACGGCACCTGGTCAAGCACCGGTGCACTGACACCGACACCCTGCACCAGCCCCGCATCAAGCAATTCGCCGGGCGCGGCAAGGTCGCCTTCACCGCGCTGCAGGGCACCTATCAGTTGTTCCTTGGCGCGCGGGATGATCTGCAGCGTGATTTCCTGACCATCCGCGACCCGCGCATTGAGAAAATGCTCCAGCGCGCGCAGGCGATAGTATTCGATACCTACCGGTTCGCCCTTGACCTCGCCTGAGCTGTTGCGACTCTGGTTGACCAGCACCCGCAACACCTTGCTCGCACGAATCTGCGCAAGGTCACGACTCTGGCTGGTCGGCACATGCTGCAATGGGCCGGCTTCGCGGGCGATGGCAGGCTCAGCGGCGATCAGCCCGAGCAACAGCAAGGTCGTCAGCAGGGTTCGCAGCATGAAAAGGGTCCAGGAGCGGTTGGCGGAAACCATGCGCCGAGCGCTGCGCATGACAAATGACGGCAAGAGACCATGGCAAACGTTTGAAGTTCTTGGATTTTTTGCGAACTTGCAGATTTTGCTATGCTGGCCGCCCCGCGGCACGAGGTAGCACCATGCAACTGATCGATATCGGCGTCAACCTGACCAACAGCAGCTTTCACGACCAGCAGGCGGCGATCGTCGAACGCGCCCTGGCCGCCGGCGTGGCGCAGATGGTGGTGACCGGCACCAGCCTAGCCGTCAGCGAAGAGGCCCTGGCGCTGTGCCAGCGCCTGGATGAGGCCGGCAAACACCTGTTCAGCACAGCCGGTGTCCACCCTCACGATGCCAGCCATTGGGAAAGTGCCAGCGAATGCACACTGCGCGATCTGCTGGCCCAGCCGCGGGTGCTCGCCGTAGGTGAATGCGGGCTGGACTTCAACCGAGACTTCTCCCCGCGCCCACAGCAGGAACAAGCCCTGGAGGCGCAACTGGCCCTGGCTGTCGAACTGCAGTTGCCGGTCTTCCTGCATGAGCGCGATGCCAGCGAGCGGCTATTGGCAATCCTCAAGCACTACCGCGACCAGTTGCCAGCGGCCGTGGTGCACTGCTTCACCGGCGAGCGCCAGGCGCTGTTCGCCTACCTCGACCTGGACCTGCACATCGGCATCACCGGCTGGATCTGCGACGAGCGACGTGGGACGCACCTGCATCCGCTGGTAGGCAATATTCCCGAAGGCCGGCTGATGCTCGAAAGCGATGCGCCCTACCTGCTGCCGCGCAGCCTGCGGCCAAAACCGAAGAGCGGACGCAACGAACCGGCGTTCCTGCCTGAAGTACTGCGTGAAGTCGCCTTGCATCGGGGCGAAAGCCTCGAACACTGTGCCCGGCACACCACGGCGACAGCCAAGGATTTCTTCAAGCTCCCTTGACGCATGTCATGAAGGCTTCGCGCGCGAGCGGACACAATGATGGCACCTTGCCAATAATGTTTCCGCTCAACTCAGAGAAGACCTACATGGGTGCCTGGCTTAGCAATATTTCCCTGAAGTACAAGTTCTGGGCCGTCAATGCAGTGGCCTTCGTAACCACCTTGCTGCTGGTGCTCTACGCGGTGTACCTGGAGCAGCAGGCTCGCGCCGAGTCGGCCCAGGCGCAAGCCGTCGCCCAGGCCGAACTGCTGGCCGCCTGGCCAGTTGCACAACCCCTTCCCCAACTGCCACAAATGATCCGTTGGCAGGATGGCCAGACCCCGAGCTTTGCCGGCGAGCCCCTCGAGGCCCTGCGTGACGGCCAAGGCTGGGTCGCGTTGCCCGCCGCGTGGCTGCTTGGCGACAATCCGTTGCGCGGTGCCCAGGTGCTGCGCCAGGGCAGTCAGCACATTGCCGTGCTGGCAGCATCGCCAAGCCTGCGTCAGGTATTCATCGACCGCTTCAGCAACTACGCGGTGTGCGTGCTGATTCTCATGCTGGCGATGCTTTGCGCTTCGCAGTTGCTGATCCGTTTCCTGCTCAGCCAGCTCAACACCCTCAAGGATGTGATGCTGCACGTGGAAAGAACCGGCGACCTGTCGGCTCGCGTGCCGCTGGCCTGCGGCGACGAAGTGGGCCAGATGGCCGGGGCCTTCAACGCCATGCAGACGACCTACCACCGCGTGGTCAGCACCGTGGCCGACACTGCTGCCCAACTGGACTCGGGCGCGGCGCGCCTGGCGGCGAGCATGGATGATGTGCGCCACGGCATGATCGGCCAGCAGAGCGAAACCGACCAGGCGGCGACGGCGATCAACGAAATGTCCGCCACCGTGCACCATATCGCCCAGCATGCCGGCGCTACCCGCGACCTGTCGCAAAGCGCCGACAGCCTCGCCGGCAGTGGCCAGGAGGTGGTCAGCCGGGTACAGGACTCGATCGCCGGGCTGTCCAGCGGCGTGCAGCAGACGGCCGAAATGATTCGCCAACTGGCGGACGACAGCCAGAAGATCAACAGCGTGGTCAGCGTGATCCACAGCATCGCCGAACAGACCAACCTGCTGGCCCTCAATGCCGCCATCGAGGCGGCACGCGCCGGCGACCTGGGCCGCGGCTTCGCGGTGGTGGCCGACGAAGTACGCAACCTGGCCAAGCGCGTGCAGAACTCCACCAACGAGATTACCACCATGGTGTCCGCACTTCAGGCAGGCACCCGTGATGCCGTGGAGTACATGCAGGAGAGCTCCTATAAAGCCGACGATTGCGTCAAACAGGCCCGCGAAGCCGGGGACGCACTGGCCGAGATCACCCGCGCGGTGGCGCAGATGCGCGAGAGCAATACACAGATCGCCGTGGCCGCCGAGCAGCAGAGCCAGGTCGCCGAGGAGATGAATCGGGCAGTGGTGAGCATCCGCGACGTTACCGAAGAAACCGTACAGCAGACCGTCGGATCGGCCACTACCAGCAACGCGCTGGCGACCCTCGCCGGCGAGCTGAACAAAGCCATTGGCCAGCTCAAGCTATAGTCCCGATAAACAGCCTCGATTGGCCCCCTGCGGGGGGCCGCACTAAGCTTTGGACATGACCAAGGGGAATCGTCCATGAGCAAACGTCTGCCGAATCTGCCCGCCTGGCAATGGCGCGGCTACCACCATAATCACCGGCACCCGACCAACCTGGTGCTGCACCTGATTGCCGTACCGCTGTTCATCCTTGGTGCCTTGCTGGTGCTTTCGGGCCTGTTCTCGCTTGACATCACCCAGCTTGCCGTAGGCGTGATCGCCCTGATCGCAGGGCTTGGCATGCAGCGCCAGGGCCATCGCCTGGAGGCCGAGCAACCCGAGCCGTTCAGCGATCGGCAGGACGCCTTGAAACGTCTGCTAACCGAACAGTTCATCACATTCCCACGTTTCGTCCTGAGCGGTGGCTGGTGGCGTGCCTGGCGCGAACGCCACAAGCATCGGCCCTGAACACGCGACAGGGCTCAGGCGAACACCGTCACCGTCTGCCGGCTCAAGGCCAACAAGCGGCCGTCCGCCGACCACAAGCGGGCTGCGGCATGCCCATATCCATCACGGGCGTGCTCGGTCTCTACACAGTACTGGTACCAGTCCTGTGTGGTCAGCTCAGGCAATGGCTGGACGAACTCGATGGTCCAGGTCAGGGTGCTGCCTGCGGCAGGCTGCTTTAGATAAGGCATCAGGCTCGGCGGCCAGGCATCGACCAGCGCCAGCAGGTGCGACACTTCGAGCGGCGCCTTCGGCAGGTCGCGCAGGCGCACCCAGCCACCCATCTGGCGCGATGCGTTGCCGGAGAACGGTAGCCCCCCGATCGCCCAGCGCAGTGCTACCTTGCGCATGAACTCAGGCATGACGCCCTTGATGTAGGGCAGCTCCGGCGCCGAGTCCTCCAGAGCCTTGAACGGTGGCGCTGGCTCAGCCGGCACCTCTACCACCGACGAGCGCCCAGCACCGAAGTTGCCCTGCACCAGCGTCACCACCTGCCCATCCTGAATCGCGCGCCCCAGCAGCGTGCTCACTGCCTTGCCCTCACGCAGCACCTCGGCTTCGAAACGAATCGGCACGTCCGGTGCCGCCGGGCCGACGAAACTGATGGCCAACGAACGCACCGGACGTCCGTCGCTGATCTTCTGGCACATCGCCTCATAGACCAGCGCCGCCATCAACCCGCCAAACGAAGCGCGGCCCTGGGCCCAGTCTGCAGGGATACTGACCGCCGCAGGATTGCGGCGCACAGCCTTTAGCAGTTCATCGAAATTCATGGAAGTCCTTGGCCTCTATCGACAACGGGGGTCAAGGCGCATGGTAACCAGCGGGCTGGCGCAGGGCAGCCCGCATATCGGTCATTTACTGGGGTTATCGACGCGACAGAGCCTTGCGCAACGACTCCAAGGTGGCATCGCAGGTGCGCTCGACCTCCTGCAACTCAGTTTCCCAGGCCGCCTTGCACGGCGCCAGGTCGGGATGCTCGCGCAACTGCAGCAACCATTGAACACGATCATGCCAATCGCCCAGGTCCCCTTGCGCCTGCTTGAGCAGCTTCTGAAGCTTCTTCGCCGCGTGGCGCAACTGCGGGTAGGCTTCATCGCCGTAGCGCACCCGCTTGATCAACAGACGCAAGCGATGCCGGTCGTGGGCCGGATCGTCGATGGCCGCTTCCAGCTTGCGCCATTGCTTGCGCAGGCGTTTGTCGATGCGCGTGCCCAAGTCATTCGCAAGGCCTTCGCGTTGCGAAGCACGCAGGAACAGCGGGAACGAATCCAGTATCGCCAGCAGCCGGGTCAACTGCGGGCTGGCAGCCACACTGGCGAACGTCGCCGCCCTGCCCTGCAGGCGCCGCTGCCCGGCCTGCGCATACCCCGCAGAGATCAACTGCGCGGCCAGCACCTCGCGGTCGCGCAAGGGCGTGGTGAGCGTGCCCAGCGATTTCGCGGCATCCTCCAACTGCTCGACACCCGGCAGCTCGCGCAAGGGTCGCAGCAGGCTGCGCAGGCGCCTGACGCTAGTGCGCAGGTCGTGCAAGGCTTCGCTGTCGGTATCGGCGGCCAGGCGTTCCCGGCAGGCCAACAGACGCACCTGCAGGGCCAGGATCTGAACGACTACATGGTCGAGCATGGCGGGCATGTCAGCCTCCTCCGTCAACGGCCTGCACGGGACTCACGGATATAGAACCGCGCTCGCTCGGCTTTGCTGCTGCACCCCTCGAACGCCTCGAACTGCTGCTGGGTCTTGGCGCCGGTCAGCAGCGACAACGCCTTGGAGTAGCTCACGGTACCCGCAAACCCTTCGGCCTTGGCGAGGTCGAGCTCCTTCCAGGCGGCATCCAACTGGGTCGCGCAACTGTCGCGATAGGCCGTCTTGCCCGCACAGCCAGCAAGGGCCAGGGCAATCAGGGGAAGGCAGATCCAGGCTTTCATCAAGTATTACCTCAGGAAGGACAAAACAGTCGCTGTTCGACGGCCGGCAACGTGAAAAGTGCCATGCTCAGCGTAGCCCAGCGCGCAACGACATTGAAGCACGGGCAGCAATGGGTGCATTGTGGGAACACGCGCGAAATGCCTTGGGGGAAAAAGTATGAGCAAGCGTGTCGCACTGGTGCTCGGTTCGGGCGGTGCCCGGGGATATGCGCACATCGGCGTGATCGAGGAGATCGAGCGTCGCGGCTACGAAATCGCCTGCATCGCTGGCTGCTCGATGGGTGCTGTGATTGGTGGCATCTATGCCGCCGGCAAGCTCGACGAGTATCGCCGCTGGATCGAAAGCCTGGATTATCTCGACGTGCTGCGCCTGGTGGATGTGAGCTTTCGCCTGGGCGCCATCCGCGGCGACAAGGTATTTGGGCAAATTCGCAAGATCGTCGGCGAGATCAACATCGAACAATTGCGAATCCCCTATACCGCCGTTGCCACCGACCTGACCAACCAGCAGGAGATCTGGTTCCAGGAAGGCTGCCTGCACCAGGCCATGCGCGCCTCGGCGGCGATCCCCAGCCTGTTCACGCCCGTCATGCAGGGCAACCGCATGCTGGTCGATGGCGGCATTCTCAATCCACTGCCGATCGTCCCAGTGGTGTCCAGCCACTGCGACCTGATCATCGCGGTCAACCTCAACGCCACCAATCAGAAACAGTACCAGTTGCCGGTGATCGAACGCCCGGCGGCGTTCAGGATGCGTTTCGAATCGGTGATCAGTTCGCTGGGGGCACGCATGCCGTTTCGCCGCAAGCCGGCCGAGCAACTGATGCGTATCGAACAGGAAATCGTCGCCGAACGCATGAGCCAGACAAACCCGTGGCTGAGTGAATCCGCCGACCCGGAAAGCCAGCAACCGGCAGCGGCACCGGAGCGCGAAGGCGCCCCGAAGTCGGCGACCGGTTCGTTCATCATCGATAACGTCGGGCCTGCCTCGCTACTCGACCTGATCAACCAAAGCTTCGAGGTGATGCAGACTTCGCTGGCACAGTACAAGATCGCAGGGTATCCACCGGATGTACTGATCAATGTACCGAAACGGGTGTGCCGGTTCTTCGAGTTCTACAAGGCGCCGGAGCTGATTGCCCTGGGACGGGAGATTGCCCGGGATACGCTGGACAGTCATGAGGGGGAGCGGCGATAGCGCTCCTGTAGGCGGTAATCTTTTCGCGGGCAAGTCGGGGCGCCGAACTGCCGCTGCGACTTGCCCGCGAAAAAGACACCGCGCTGCCTGGCACGGGCTACGCCCGTGTTCGCGGGCAAGCCCGCTCCCACAGGGGGTGGGCTGGCCTCTAGATTTTGAACAAGACAGTTGCTCCTGCAGAGTAGATGCCGAAAACGAAACAGGCCGCATAAGCGGCCTGTTTCGTTACGACGACAGCACTCAGTAACGGGTGATGTCGGCGCTGGCTTCAAGTTGCTTGCGGAAGGCTGCAAAGTCCTGCTGGCCGGCGCGCGAAGCGAGGTAGCGACGAATCTGCACCTTCTCCTCGTCAGAGGCGGCAGCACCTTCGTTGACACCCTTGAGCTGCAGTACGACCAGGCTGCCGTCACCCAGGACGACGCTGCCGTAGACCGGCTTGTCCTTGGACTCAGGCTTGGCCATGCGGAACGCGGCCTGCAGTTCGGCCGGGTCGATGCCTTCCTGGCTGCGGGTCACCGCCTCCTGCACCTTCCACTTCTGCCCTTCGTAGTCGGCGCCCTTGGCGATCGACCCATCACGCAGGCCGGCAATCAGCTTGTCCGCCTTGGCCTTGAGCTCGGCGGTCGCCTTCTCCTTGGCCAAGTGTTCGCTGATGTTCTTCGACACGGCTTCCAGCGCCAGTTGCTCCGGCTTGCGGTGCTCTTTCACACGCAGTACCACCACGGTTTCAGGGTCCAGCTCCAGGGCAGCGCTGTTGGCGCCTTCGTCCATCACCTCTTCACTGAACGCCGCCTGGATCACCGAACGGTTGGCGGTGATGCCCTCGCCGCCTTCACGGCCGAACGGTGCCGAAGTCTGTACCTTCAAGCCCAGCTCCTGCGCAGGTTGCGCCAGGTCGGAGGCTTCGAAGGCCGAGTCTTCCAGTTGCTTGGTGACTTCGACGAACTTCTGCTCGACCTGCTGGGTTTTCAGCTCGTGGGTCAGCTTGTCCTTCAGGCTGGCGAAGGTCGGCACTTCAGGTGCCTCGACACCCAGCAGCTTGATCAGGTGGTAGCCGTACTCGGTGCGAACCGGTGCCGACACCTGGTCCTTGTTCAACTTGTACAGGGCATCCTCGAAGGCCGGGTCATAGACACCCGGACCTGCAAAGCCGAGGTCACCGCCATTGGCCGCCGAGCCCGGGTCCTGGGAGAACTCCTTGGCCAACTTGGCGAAGTCCTCGCCCTTGGACAGGCGCTGCTGAATTTCTTCGATGCGGGCCTTGGCCTGGGCGTCGTCGGTCTTGCCGTTGACTTCGATCAGGATGTGCGCAGCGCGGCGCTGCTCCGCGAGGTTGGCGATTTCCTTTTCGTACAGCGCCTTGAGCTCGTCTTCGTTGACCGAAACCTGGTCGAAGAACGCAGCCTTCTTCAGCTCGATGTAATCGATGACCACCTGATCAGGGGTCATGAATTCCTTGGCGTGCTGGTCGTAATGGGCCTTGACCTCTTCATCGCTCACCTTGACCGCAGCCGGGTTGGCCTTGAAGGTCAGCGAAGCGAAATCGCGGGTCTGGTTCTCCAGACGGGCGAAGGCGTCGACTTGCTTGTCGGTAACGAAGCTGCTGCCTGCCAGGCCGGTACGCAGCTGGCCGATGAGCATTTCCTGGGCGAGCATTTCACGGAACTGCATGCGACCGTAGCCCATCTGGCGGATGACGGCGTCAAAGCGCTCGGCGCTGAACTTGCCATCGACCTGGAACTCAGGCGTCTGCAGGATCAACTGATCCAGTGCAGCCTCGGAGAAAGCGAACTTGGCGTCTTCGGCGCCCTGCAACAGCAGCTTGCGATCGATCAGCCCCTTGAGCGCGGCTTCACGCAGCATCTTCTCGTCCAGCATCGCCGGATCGAAATCCTTGCCCAACTGTTGCATCAGCTGGCGGCGCTGCATGTCGACGGCCTGGCTCAGCTCGTTCTGGCTGATGGTCTGGCCATTGACCTTGGCGGCATCCTGGCTGTGGCTGGCGGCCTGGAAGATGGCCTCGAACCCGGTCAGTGCCATCAGCACGACGATGAGGCCAATGATGGTCTTGGCAATCCAACCCTGTGAATTGTCCCTGATATTCTGCAGCATGCGTCCCCCAGAAACGGTCGTACCACTGCATCGACAACCGCGGAGAGTGGGTAGAATCCTGATAAAAGAAAGGCGCATCCGAGGATGCGCCTTTTCTTAGCAAACGTGGCAGGCGGGAACGTTTGCGGCCCCCGCCGCTACGTGCTCGGACCTGGCCAGGCCGGGTCCGGCTGAAAGAGACGACTTAGTTGACGGCGTCTTTCAGGCCTTTGCCAGCTTTGAAGCCTGGAACCTTGGCAGCAGCGATCTTGATCGCCTTGCCGGTTTGTGGGTTACGGCCGGTGCGCTCAGCGCGCTCCTTGACGGAGAAGGTACCAAAGCCAACCAGAACGACGTCGTCGCCTGCTTTCAGGGCACCGGTTACGGAGTCAATTACTGCGTCCAGCGCGCGGCCGGCTACAGCTTTCGGGATGTCAGCAGAAGCGGCGATAGCGTCAATCAGTTCCGACTTGTTCACTCTAAGTCCCCTTATTTCTCTATTGAGTTTGTTTCTAAGTATGTAATGAAAAGCTTATGAAACGATCATTGGGTGGCCTGTTGACACTGGCGTGCCGCTTTATAGCAAGGCCCCGAAAAAGCTGTCAACCAAAGGCCCCAATGAGATACGAACTAGTGCGTGCTAATTCTTTCCTTAGCATCGCTGTCGCGCTTCTCTTCTTTCGCGACAATCTCCGGAGCCACATCTGGCAAGGGCTCCGGGGCGTATTGCAGCGCAATTTGCAGGACCTCGTCAATCCATTTAACCGGTTTGATTTGCAGATCCTGTTTTATATTTTCAGGAATCTCCTTCAGGTCACGCACATTTTCCTCGGGAATGATGACTGTCTTGATCCCGCCGCGGTGCGCCGCAAGCAGTTTTTCCTTCAGCCCACCGATGGCAAGCACCTGGCCGCGCAGGGTGATTTCACCGGTCATCGCCACGTCGGCACGCACCGGAATCTGGGTCAGCGCCGAGACCAGTGCAGTGCACATGCCGATACCGGCACTCGGGCCATCCTTGGGCGTAGCGCCCTCAGGCATGTGGATGTGCACGTCGTGCTTCTCGTGGAAATCGGCAGCGATGCCCAGGCTGCGGGCGCGGCTGCGTACCACGGTCTGCGCGGCGGTGATCGATTCGACCATGACATCGCCGAGCGAGCCGGTCTTGATCAACTGCCCCTTGCCCGGAATCACCACCGCCTCGATGGTCAGCAGTTCACCGCCGACCTGGGTCCAGGCAAGGCCTGTGACCTGGCCGATCTGGTCCTGGGTTTCGGCCAGACCATAACGGAACTTGCGCACACCCAGCAGGTGTTCGAGCTGCTCGCCGGTGACCTTGACCTTCACCTGCTTGTTGCCGGCATGCTCCTTGACCACCTTGCGGCAGACCTTGGCAATCTGGCGCTCCAGGCCACGCACACCGGCCTCTCGAGTGTAGTAGCGGATGATGTCGCGGATCGCGGCGACATCGACTTCCAGCTCTTCCTTCTTGAGGCCGTTGGCCTTGACCTGCTTGGGCACCAGGTACTTGACCGCAATGTTGACCTTCTCGTCCTCGGTGTAGCCCGGCAGACGAATGATCTCCATCCGGTCCAGCAACGCTGGCGGGATGTTCATCGAGTTGGAGGTGCACAGGAACATCACGTCCGAGAGGTCGTAGTCGACTTCCAGGTAGTGATCGTTGAAGTTGTGGTTCTGCTCGGGGTCGAGCACTTCCAGCAGTGCCGAGGCGGGATCGCCGCGCATGTCACTGCCCATCTTGTCGATTTCGTCGAGCAGGAACAGCGGGTTGCGCACCCCGACCTTGGTCATCTTCTGGATCAGGCGCCCCGGCATCGAGCCGATGTAGGTACGGCGGTGGCCACGGATCTCGGCCTCGTCACGCACACCGCCCAATGCCATGCGCACGAACTTGCGGTTGGTGGCGGAGGCGATCGACTCGGCCAGCGACGTCTTGCCCACGCCGGGCGGACCGACCAGGCACAGCACGGGGCCGCGGATCTTCTTCACGCGCTTCTGGACTGCGAGGTACTCGAGGATACGCTCCTTCACCTCTTCCAGGCCGTAGTGGTCGGAATCGAGGATCTCCTCGGCCTTGGCCAGGTCCAGACGCACCTTGCTCTGGGCTTTCCAGGGCACCTGCACCAGCCAGTCGAGGTAAGAGCGTACCACCGTGGCCTCGGCGGACATCGGCGACATCTGCTTGAGCTTGTTCAGCTCGGCCTGGGCCTTGGTCAGGGCATCCTTGGGCAGGCCAGCGGCATCGATACGCTTTTTCAGCTCTTCGACTTCGTTGTGGCCTTCATCACCATCACCGAGCTCCTTCTGAATGGCCTTCATCTGCTCATTCAGGTAGTACTCGCGCTGGCTGCGCTCCATCTGCTTCTTGACCCGGCCACGGATGCGTTTCTCGACCTGCAGCAGGTCGATTTCGGCGTCCAGCAGCGCCAGCACGTGCTCGACACGGGCCGGCAGGTCGATGATCTCGAGGATTTCCTGCTTCTGTTCGATCTTCAGCGCCATGTGCGCAGCCATGGTATCGACCAGGCGCCCCGGCTCTTCGATGCTGTTGAGCGAGGACAGCACTTCGGCAGGCACTTTCTTGCCCAGCTGAACGTACTGTTCGAATTGCGACAGCAGGCTGCGCACGAACACTTCGGACTCGCGCTCAGCCGCCTCGACCTCGTCGATCAGGCTGACTTCGGCGCGAACGTGGCCTTCGACCTCGGTGAAGCGCTCGACCGCACCGCGCTGCTCGCCTTCGACCAGCACCTTGACGGTGCCATCAGGCAGCTTGAGCAGTTGCAGGACGGTAGCAATGGTGCCGACGCGATACAGGGCATCTTCGCCCGGATCGTCGTCGGCCGGGTTCTTCTGGGCCAGCAGGAGGATCTGCTTTTCGCCCGTCATCGCGGCCTCTAGGGCTTCGATGGACTTCTCGCGTCCCACGAACAGCGGGATAACCATGTGCGGATAAACGACGACATCGCGCAATGGCAAAAGAGGCAAGTCGAGGGTGGTCTTCATGATTTCGCCTCTACAGCGGCCTTGGGGCCGGAAACCGGTGGAAATAGTGCTTGGAGCTAATGTGGGGGCAGGTCCGCAAAAATACAAGCCGCTGGCGCCAGAAAAGCAGAAAGGGGCCCATGGGCCCCTTTCTGTTTCAACGTGTCAGGCGTGCGACTCAGGCGTCAGGCACGGCCTTGGCTTGCGGCTCGCTGTTCTCGTAGATCAGCAGCGGCTGCGAAGTACCGTCGATAACGCTCTCGTCGATCACCACCTTGCTGACATCCTTCTGCGAAGGAATCTCGTACATGGTGTCGAGCAGCACGCCTTCGAGGATCGAACGCAGGCCACGGGCGCCGGTCTTGCGCTCCAGAGCCTTGCGAGCAACGGCCTTGAGGGCGTCGCTGCGGAACTCGAGGTCCACGCTTTCCATCTCGAACAGCTTGGCGTATTGCTTGGTCAGGGCGTTCTTCGGCTCGGTGAGAATCTGCATCAAGGCAGCTTCGTCCAGCTCGTCGAGCGTGGCCAGAACCGGCAAGCGACCGACGAATTCCGGAATCAGGCCAAACTTGACCAGATCGTCCGGCTCGACTTCGCGCAGCGACTCACCCACCTTCTTGCCTTCCTGCTTGCTGCGCACTTGCGCGCCGAATCCGATACCACCTTTGGTGGAGCGGTTCTGGATGACCTTCTCGAGACCCGAGAATGCGCCACCGCAGATGAACAGGATGTTACGCGTGTCGACCTGCAGGAACTCCTGCTGCGGGTGCTTGCGGCCACCCTGGGGCGGCACGGAGGCCACGGTGCCCTCGATCAGCTTCAGCAATGCCTGCTGCACGCCTTCGCCCGAAACGTCACGGGTGATGGACGGGTTGTCCGACTTGCGCGAGATCTTGTCGATCTCGTCGATGTAGACGATGCCCATCTGGGCCTTTTCCACATCGTAGTCGCACTTCTGCAACAGCTTCTGAATGATGTTCTCGACGTCCTCACCCACATAACCGGCTTCGGTCAGGGTGGTGGCGTCGGCAATGGTGAACGGCACGTTCAACAGGCGCGCAAGGGTTTCGGCGAGCAGGGTCTTGCCCGAGCCGGTAGGCCCGATCAGGAGGATGTTGCTCTTGCCGAGTTCGACCTCGTCGCCCTTCTTGTCACGCTGGTTCAGGCGCTTGTAGTGGTTGTACACCGCTACGGCAAGCACCTTCTTGGCGCGCTCCTGACCAATGACGTACTGGTCCAGGATGCCGCTGATTTCTTTCGGCGAAGGTAGTTTGTGCGCGTTGCTCTCGGCCTGGGCTTCCTGCACCTCCTCTCGGATGATGTCGTTGCACAGGTCGACGCACTCGTCGCAGATAAATACCGAGGGCCCGGCAATCAATTTGCGCACTTCGTGCTGGCTTTTGCCGCAGAAGGAGCAATAGAGCAATTTGCCGTTGTCCTCGCCGTTACGGGTGTCAGTCATTCGATCGATCCAATCCGGTAGGCTTGCAACACAAGATGAAGGCAATTGCGGGCTTTTTCAAGTCCGCAGGCGGGCCCTTTCGGCGCCCGCCCGCTCTGGCGCCTAGGCTCAGGATACCAGTTGCCGCTTGTCGTAGACCGAGTCGACCAGGCCGTACTCGGCCGCGCGCGAGGCGCTCATGAAGTTGTCACGCTCGGTGTCGCGCTTGATGGTCTCGAGGTCCTGGCCGGTGTGGAAGGCCAGCAGCTCGTTCAGGCGCGCCTTGATGCTGAGGATTTCCTGGGCGTGGATCTCGATGTCGGTCGCCTGGCCCTGGAAGCCGCCCAGCGGCTGGTGAATCATCACGCGCGAGTTCGGCAGGCAGTGACGCTTGCCTGCCGCACCAGCGGCCAGCAGGAAGGCGCCCATGCTGCAGGCCTGGCCGATGCAGATCGTGGAGACGTCCGGCTTGATGAACTGCATGGTGTCGTAGATCGACATGCCTGCGGTGACCGAGCCACCCGGCGAGTTGATGTACAGATGGATATCCTTGTCCGGGTTTTCCGCTTCAAGGAACAGCAGCTGCGCCACAACCAGGTTGGCCATGTAGTCCTCTACAGGACCCACCAGGAAGATCACACGCTCCTTCAACAGGCGCGAGTAGATGTCGTAGGCACGTTCGCCACGGGCGGACTGCTCGATAACCATCGGGACCAGACCGCCTGCGGCCTGGATGTCAGAGCTCTGCTGAATATAAGAATTGCGGGACATGTCCTGCACTCACTCCCAAATAGTCATGGCTTTAATAACGCACAAGCCAGCCCGAAGGCTGGCTTGTGGGGTTTCCTACGAGAGTAGCAAATCACTCAGCTTCGGCAGGAGCCTGTGCTGGCTTGACAGCCTCTTCGTACGAGACCGACTTGTCGGTCACAGTCGCTTTCTGCAGGACAGTATCTACAACTTGCTCTTCCAGCACAACCGAACGGACTTCGTTCAGTTGCTGGTCGTTCTTGTAGTACCAGTTGATGACCTGCTCAGGCTCCTGGTAAGCGGAAGCCATTTCCTCGATCATCTCGCGAACCTTGGCGTCGTCCGGCTTCAGTTCGAACTGCTTGACCACCTCGGCGACGATCAGGCCCAGAACCACGCGGCGCTTGGCTTGCTCTTCGAACAGCTCGGCCGGCAGTTGCTCAGGCTTGATGTTGCCACCGAACTGCTGGACAGCCTGCACGCGCAGACGGTTGACTTCGTTTTCCAGCAGGGCTTTCGGCACGTCGACCGGGTTGGCGGCCAGCAGACCGTCCATGACCTGGTTCTTGACCTTGGCCTTGATGGCCTGGCGCAGTTCACGCTCCATGTTCTTGCGAACTTCGGTGCGGAAGCCTTCCAGGGTGGTTTCCTTGATGCCGAACTGGGCGAAGAAGGCTTCGTTCAGCTCTGGCAGCACAGGTGCGGAAACGCTGTTGACGGTGATGGTGAACTCGGCGGCCTTGTTGGCCAGGTCCAGGTTCTGGTAGTCCTCGGGGAAGGTCACGTTGACAACGCGCTCTTCGCCGGCCTTGGCGCCAACCAGGCCATCTTCGAAGCCTGGGATCATGCGGCCGGAACCCAGCACCAGCTGGGTGCCCTTGGCCGAACCACCGGCGAAGGCCTCACCGTCGATCTTGCCGACGAAGTCGATGTTGACCTGGTCGTCTTTCTCGGCGGCACGCTCGACGGCTTCGAAACGCACGTTCTGCTTGCGCAGCACTTCCAGCATGTTGTCCAGGTCGGCGTCAGCGACGTCGGCGCTCAGGCGCTCGACGTTGATCGACTCGAAGCCGGCAACGGTGAATTCAGGGAAGACTTCGAAGATGGCGACGAACTCGAGGTCCTTGCCTTTCTCGAACGACTTGGGCTCCACAGCCGGGGCGCCAGCCGGGTTCAGCTTCTGCTCGACCACAGCTTCATAGAAGGAGGCCTGGACCAGGTCACCGAAGGCTTCCTGGCGGGCAGCGTCTTCGTAACGCTGACGAATAACGCTCATTGGCACCTTGCCTGGACGGAAGCCCGGGACCTTGGCGCGACGGGCAGTCTGTTGCAGACGCTTGTTGACTTCGTTCTCGACGCGCTCGGCCGGAACGGCGATGGTCATGCGGCGCTCGAGAGCGGAAGTGTTTTCAACAGAAACTTGCATGGATATTCCTCGTTGCACAGACGTTAGCCGGCGATAGCCCGACTCCAGAATCAAGGGCGAATATTCTAGTGACTCACGCACCAGAAGTCACCCCACTCGGGACGACGGACAACCACGCCGGTCGATTTCGTTTACAGGCCGGCGCAAAAATGCGTCAGGCCTCGTTACTCAAGGGCTGCGCACCACTTTGGAGGGCGCACGCCGAAAAAACTTGTCAAACAGTTACAGCTGCAGAGCCGGCCCGTTACTGCGGGTCGATTTCATTGAACTGGCAATACTCTTCCCACGACATGCCCAGCGCCTCGGCCACCTCGCGGTGAGTCCCCAGGCGCATGGCCTGCAATTGCTCCGGGCTTTCGGCGATCAACTGCAGAGCCAGTTCCCAGGGCTCGACACCCTGCTCTTGCGCCGCATCCTCGAACGCCCACTCGACTTGCTGAGCCTGCTCGCGCGCGTCAAGCTCGTGGATCTCCTCGAGCAATTGCGGGTTGGCCTCGCGAAATCGCTGCAGCGCCAACGCCTGGCGCGCTTCTTTGGCAATCATCGGTATTTCCCCTGCCGGTCACCGACCGGTGTTTCAACCGGCTGAAATCTATCAGCTTTTATAGCGTTGCCACCAGAGGGCAAGCCCCTCAATCCTTCAGGCCGACAGGCGCACACGCCAGCGGCCGCTGCCGCCAGCTCGACCAGGCCTGCTGCCAGCCCTGCTCATGGGTCACGCCTAGCATGGAAACCAGCTCAAGACAACGTGCCACTCCCAATTGCCGCGCATAAAACGCTGCAACGCCAGCAGGCACCTGACGATCCTCTGCACCCAGCAGATGGCGCTGGGGAATACGCGCCAGACGCTCCCGATACTGCAAAGGTTCGAGCGACCCTTCCAGCGGCGTCAGCTCACGCATTCGCACCCATTCAGCCGGACTCAGATTGCCGGCCAGAGTCTGGACCTGCCACACATCCTCACGCCGCCCCGCCAGCAACAAGGCAAGCGCGCCACCACCGGAGTAGCCCACCAACTCGAAGCCTTGATTGCCATAACGTGCCCTCAGTTGGTCGAGCGCCTGACCAAGACTGTCCAGCACTTCGGGGGAAAACCGCCGCCCCACCCACAGCGTCGGCGTGCAACCGGACGCCTGAACGAACTGGCAAGGCCGCGCTATATATAAGGAAGGTGTCGGATCCTGCATGGCCAGGTCGACCACCAGAGTCTGCCGCGGCGTAGGGTCCAGACTCGGCTGCGAGGGCGTGACCCAGGCATGGCCGTCACCCTCCAGATAAACCCGTAGCACGTTGGCTGCGGGCATCCGCGCGGGCGCCACGACCAGCAGTGGAAAGCTTTCCAGCGCCAGCACCTGTACCTCACGACCGTACTCGGCAGCCCTGTGCTCCAGCGCTTCGCGCGGCGACTGGCATGCTGCGAGCACAAGAGCACCCACAACAGCCAGTACACCCCTTCCCCACATCGAAATCAGACGAAGCTGAGGTTGTGACGCTGGGCACCATATACCACGCGCGCGGCGGTAATCAGCTGGTGAGGGATCTCGACGTAAGGGACGTCGGAGTTGCTCAGCGCCATGTCGAACAATTGCACCAGCACGGAATTGCGGCGCACCAGGATCACATCAGACCAATCGGTGTTGGTCATGGCCACCGGAATGAAGTCCGAACGCTTCATGAAGCTGCCCAACGCCTCCAGCACGCCCAGGTTCTGCTTGGTGCCATTGGCACTGAAGCAGCAGTCGTTGAGCATCATGATGCCGTCCGGGCCGAGCAGCTCCTGGTAGTACATCATGTCGCGCAGGACGTACTCGTACTGGTGGTTGGCATCCACGTAGACGAAATCGAACTGCTCGATGCCGGTCTGCTCGCGGATCTTGTCGATCGCACCGATGGTTTCGGAGCGAATCACCGTGACCTCGGGCATGTCGACGAACTTTGATACACACTCCTGGTACAAGCGGTCCCAGGTCGCATCGTCGTGCAGCGAGCCACCATAGTAGTACTCGTAGTCGTCCACCGGAGAGACCCAAGGCGGCAACTGATCGAATGGACTGTAAGCCTTGTTCGCCTCCTTGCTCCAACTGTCGGCCAGCACCATGCGCTCTGGCGTCAGTGCTGCGCGCAGCTTGAGGGCGTTCTCGCCACGCAGCACACCGAGCTCGGCAACCACCGGGCGTTTTTCCAGCGCATTGAAAACCGCGCCAACCACGTAATACAGACTATCCCTATGCGTGCTGCAGACTTTCATGTTCGTTCCTTTTATTCGCGGAATCGCATCAACGCCAAACGCCAAGCAAGAATCCGACCAGCCGCCAACACCGAGGCCCAACCCGCATTAACACTGGACTGGGAGGTGATGCCGAATGATGAACACAAAAAATCCCGCCAGCGAAATGACACGGATGCGCCAGAATTCCGCTGCCCTGGGAATTTGCTGCAGACATGAAAAATGCCGCACAAGGCGGCATTTTCAGGAGATTTTCATGCGTTTGACCGACTGACGCGCAGCCTCGGCGTGACCATGAAAGGTCGTCGCATCGCCATTCGAGTGCGGCCATGACCAACTACCAGAAAGCCATCACCCTCGACCTCAGCCAGATCGGCGAGTCGGCTCAGGCCAAGATCAAGCACAAGCTGGCCTTCAAGGCGCCGACCAAGCGCGGCGACCGCAGCGAGAACACCAGCCTTGACACGCCGATGCACGTCAACGCCGATGGCAAGCTCTCCCTGTTCCCCGAAAAGCACGCCAACTCTTTACTTGCGATGAAGCGCCGGTGCACCCGCGCTCCTGATCCCCTATCCCACCCCGCAACCCCAGCGATCGACAAGGAAAGAACGCATGACCATCAGCAAAGAAGCCCTGCAGTACATCGGTGACCTGGCCCTGGCTGGCGCTGGCAAGAGCCTCGCAACCAATACCCCGGTCGCCCTGGCACCGGACAGTTCCACCCTCATCGACCTGGAGAAGTACCAAGCCGGTCGCAGCCGCTTCCGTGGCACCTACACCACCCGCTCCCTGGCCGACTTCGGCGCCTATGTTGTCGAGCGCGCAGCGCCGGACGCCCGCGGCTTCATCGAGCAAGACGCCATGCGCTGCGTTGTGCTGTTCAACATCGGCACACCGGCAACCCCTGGCCATGCCGACGACCGCGCGGTACTCGCTCTGAAGGCGACCGCAGCCTACAGAGCGCTCCAGATGGTGACCGACACCAACCTCAGCCAGGAGCAGCTCAGCAACTGGATCGAGGACTGGAGCCAACACCTGGCCGCAGTGAGCGATGAAGGCGAAAACATGTCGCTGGCCAAGGCCATCGCAGCGGTGCGCACCATCACCGTCAAGGCGCGCTCGGAAAGCGATCACTCGGCCTCAGAGACCAGCGCCAGCCGCAGCGCCTTCGACGCGATCGAGGCCAGCAGCAAGGAAACCCTGCCGGCCTGGCTGCTGGTTCAGCTCACCCCGTATGAAGGCCTGAGCACCCACGAAATCAAGCTGCGCGTCTCGGTGATCACCGGCGGGTCGGCACCGGTGCTGAAACTGCGCTGGGTCGGCGAGGAAACACAGCGAGAGGCGATCGCCCAGGAGTTCAAGGACTACCTGGCAAAGAGCATCCAGGCCTCGGCCAAGCTGGCTCTGGGCACCTTCGACGCGAAGTAATGCAATCAGAGGCCCTGCTCAGCGGGGCCTCGATCCATCCCGCCCCCCCCTAATTCTCAGAATCATGCCGCCCAGGCGAGGACCGCCCGTGTCTGCGTTTCAGAAAAAGAACCCGCTCCACTTCAAAACCCAGTACGGCCTTGGCTTCGATCCGCAAGACGACCAAATCGTGGTCGACTTCTTCTGCGGTGGCGGCGGCGCCGGCACCCGTTACCAGGCCGCTCGCCAGTTCGAAATCCTGGCCACCATTCAACTGCATAACCGGGAAGCGGCGTACTGATGCTCATGCAGGTGCGGATGGTTCAGTCCTTGCCTAGCCGGGACTTGATCTCCTTTAGCGCGGTGGCAACGTCATCAACTGCAAAGCGGATGTCTTCGCCTCGTATCCAAACACCATCAATTTTTCCACCGTCCGGCGGGGATCGAAGATGTCATCAGCCCTTTGAAAATTGCCTTTGAAGTTGCCGAGCCAATCTGAGCATGAGCACCTACAAGCTCGTATGCCCCCACTGCGGTGGCAAGATGCGCATCCGCACCAGCGAAGGCACCCACGTTTTCCTGCGCATTGCCTACCTGCAGCGCGTGAACGAGGCCTGCGGCTGGTCTGTACGGGCCGAACTCACAATGACGCACGAGATGAGTCCCAGCGGCATGCCGAACCCCGCAGTGCAACTACCCGTCGCGCCTGTAGCCATGCGCCGCCAGGCCATGAAGTGCGACACCGATCAACCCGATCTGCTCGACCAACTGGATGAGGCCGTCACCGCATGAACGTCACAGCCCTGCACAGCAACCCCGAAACTGACTATCGCGCGGCGATGCAGCAAGCGGCGGTGGCCTTCCTGTTGCGCCACCGCGGCGAACATCTGACCGGTGATGACCAGGTGCTCAACAACTGCACCCGTTACCTGCCCCAGTCGCTGGAGGTACCGTCCAGCTCGTGCCGCGCATTGCTGAACTGGCGGTCGCTGAATTCGAAGGGCTGACCACCAAGCGGCTGGCCATTCTCGGCGTCCATCCCGGCAGTGGCCTGTTCCGGCCAGTGCTCTGGATGCTCGACACGCACCAACGAAAAAAGGCAGCCTGAATGGCTGCCTTTTTTGTGCCGCTGTTCCCAGTTTGTTCCCAGCGCGCTCCCGAAAAGAGGGCGCGACATGGTGAAACCCTTTAAAAACAGTAGCTTAGATGGTGCGGACGAAGAGACTCGAACTCTTACAGCTTGCGCCGCTGGAACCTAAATCCAGTGTGTCTACCAATTTCACCACGTCCGCGTGATGCACTTAAAACAAAGGCGCCTGATTATACAATCAAGGCGCCTTTGAAGAATATGGGGTGGACGATGGGAATCGAACCCACGACAACTGGAATCACAATCCAGCGCTCTACCAACTGAGCTACGCCCACCATATTGCGGTGTTACGTTACCTACTTGCTTGCCTAAGCTGCCTTATGGCGCACCCGGCAGGACTCGAACCTGCGACCATCCGCTTAGAAGGCGGATGCTCTATCCAGCTGAGCTACGGGCGCATATTCAATCTGCTTTTCGTTACGATTGCAAATCAATTTTCAGCCTTACCGAACGAGCTAGCAAATCCACTCATTCTGCCTGACTTTGCTAACCAGTGCTAGGTTGTGCCCGACAAGTGCGACGAATGTTATAGACGAGCCGAAAGGTCGTCAACACTTTTTTCAAAAAAATTTAAATTATTTAAGGGGTTAGGGGATTTGCCCGACCACGCGCCTTTGCCCTCGGCCCGGCTCGTGCGAGAATGCGCCCTCTTTATTGTTCCCTTCTCGATGGTTAATCACGCGTCTATGACTGCACACCTTATAGATGGCAAGGCGATCGCCGCCAACCTGCGCAAGCAGATCGCCCAACGTGTCGCCGAGCGCCGCCAGCAAGGCCTGCGCACGCCAGGCCTGGCGGTGATCCTGGTCGGCACCGACCCGGCCTCCCAAGTCTACGTTTCGCACAAGCGCAAGGACTGTGAGGAAGTCGGCTTCATCTCCCAGGCGTTCGACCTGCCCAGCGACACCACGCAGCAAGCCCTGACCGATCTGATCGACCGTCTCAACGACGACCCGGCCGTCGATGGCATCCTGCTGCAATTGCCGCTGCCAGCGCATCTGGACGCTTCGCTGCTGCTCGAGCGCATTCGTCCGGACAAGGACGTCGATGGTTTCCACCCCTACAACATCGGTCGCCTGGCCCAGCGTATCCCGCTGCTGCGCCCATGCACCCCGAAGGGCATCGTCACCCTGCTGGAAAGCACCGGGCAAGACCTGTACGGCATGAACGCCGTTATCGTCGGCGCCTCCAACATCGTCGGTCGCCCGATGGCCATGGAACTGCTGCTGGCCGGCTGTACCGTCACCGTCTGCCATCGCTTCACCAAGGACCTGGCCGGCCACGTTGGTCGCGCCGACCTGCTGGTGGTAGCGGCCGGCAAGCCGGGGCTGGTCAAGGGCGAGTGGGTCAAGGAAGGCGCCATCGTCATCGACGTGGGCATCAACCGCCAGGACGACGGCAAGCTGGTGGGCGATGTGGTCTACGAGACCGCCCTGCCCCGCGCCGGCTGGATCACGCCGGTTCCAGGTGGCGTCGGGCCCATGACCCGAGCGTGCCTGCTGGAGAACACCTTGTACGCGGCTGAAGAGCTGCACAAGTAAGCATTCTCGGCGCGCAGCAATGAAAACGGCACCCCAAGGGTGCCGTTTTCATTAAGCGGTTCGGCAACTGATCACTTGCGCGCCTCCTCCCACGACTTGAGCAGCTCGTTGTAGCTGACCGTCTCGCCCTTCGGCTTCTCGTTGGCCAGCTTGGGTTTCGGCGCGCCCGGCTGGTCGAACCAGTACTGCGCATCACGCTCTGGGTTGAGCTTGGGTGCACAGGTGGCCTGGGCGTTGGAACGCTGCAACCGCTCCATCATGCGGTCCTGGTCACGGGCCAGGCCGTCGAGGGCTTCCTGCGGGGTCTTCTCGCCACTTGCCACCTCGGCGATATGACTCCACCACAGCTGCGCCAGGCGCGGGTAGTCAGGCACGTTGGTGCCGGTCGGGGTCCACTGCACCCGGGCCGGGCTGCGATAGAACTCCACCAGCCCACCCAGCTTGGGCGCCATCTCGGTCATGGCCTGGGAGTTGATGTCCGACTCGCGGATCGGCGTAAGACCGACAATGGTCTTCTTCAACGACACGGTTTTCGAGGTCACGAACTGTGCGTACAGCCATGCCGCGAGGCGTTGCTTTTCGGGGGTGGACTTGAAGAAGGTCCAGGAACCGGTGTCCTGGTAACCCAGTTTCATGCCCTCTTCCCAATACGGCCCTTTCGGCGACGGCGCCATGCGCCACTTCGGCGTGCCATCGGCGTTGACCACTGGCAGCCCGGGCTTGACCATATCGGCGGTGAAGGCGGTGTACCAGAAGATCTGCTGAGCGATATTGCCCTGGGCCGGCACCGGGCCGGACTCGGAGAAGGTCATGCCCTGCGCTTCCTTCGGCGCATAGGCGCGCAGCCAGTCCACGTACTTCTGAGTCGCGAACACCGCTGCCGGGCCGTTGGTGTCGCCACCACGGGTGACGCTGGAGCCAACCGGGTGGCAGTCCTCAACGCGAATGCCCCACTCGTCCACCGGCAAGCCATTGGGCAGGCCTTTGTCGCCGCCACCTGCCATGGAGAACCAGGCATCGGTGAAACGCCAGCCGAGCGAAGGGTCTTTCTTGCCATAGTCCATATGGCCGTAGACACGCTTGCCATCGATCTCCTTGACGTCTTCGGTGAAGAACTTGGCAATGTCTTCATAGGCCGACCAGTTCACTGGCACACCCAGCTCGTAGCCGTACTTTTCCTTGAACTTGGCCTTCAGATCAGGGCGCTCGAACCAGTCGGCGCGGAACCAATAAAGGTTGGCGAACTGCTGGTCAGGCAACTGGTAGACCTTGCCGTCTGGCGCGGTGGTGAAGGAAATACCGATAAAGTCTTTCAGGTCGAGCGTAGGCGAGGTGTAGTCCTTGCCTTCGTTGGCCATCAGGTCAGTGATCGACTGCACCTTGCCATAGCGAAAGTGCGTGCCGATCAGGTCGGAATCGTTGACCCAGCCGTCGTAGATGTTCTTGTCCGACTGCATCTGCGTCTGCAGCTTCTCCACCACATCGCCTTCCTGCAACAGGTCGTGGGTGAGCTGGATGCCTGTGATCTCGCTGAATGCCTTGGCCAGTACCTTGGACTCATACTCATGAGTGGTGAGGGTTTCCGACACCACGTTGATCTTCATCCCACGAAACGGCTCGGCGGCCTTGATGAACCACTTGAGTTCCGCTATCTGCTGCTCGGCACTCAGGGTGGAAGGCTTGAACTCGCTGCCGATCCATTTTTTCGCCGCGTCCTCGTACTGATCGGCGCACGCCGTGCCCTGCAGGCCGCCAAGCAGCAGCGCCGCGGCCAGAGTCAAATGTCGCCGCTTGTTGTCGTTATCGAACATTGTAATCTCCCGATTGAAATGATACGCCGCCCCGGGCTAACCCCAGCGCAGCACCACCACGAGCCAGGCCAGCGACAGCAGCGAGGCCACCCACAGCGGCCAGTCGCTGGCGCCGATCACCGCAAGGTGCAGGTAGGCACTGGCCAGCAGGCCGATGAACAACCGGTCGCCACGACTGGTGACGAGCGGCAGAAAACCGCGCCGCTCCACACAGGGGCGACGCAGCTCGAACACAGTCATGCACGACAGCAGCACGCCGACGGCGACAAAGAACAGCGCCGTGGGCAAGGTCCAGGCCATCCACTCCATCCTTGCGCCCTCCTATACCCGGCCCAGGGCAAAGCCCTTGGCCACATGGTTGCGGACAAACCAGATCACCAGCATGCCAGGCAGGATGGTCAGCACCCCGGCGGCCGCCAGCACTCCCCAGTCGATACCCGAGGCCGACACGGTGCGGGTCATCACCGCCGCAATCGGCTTGGCGCTCACCGAGGTCAAGGTTCGCGCCAGCAGCAGCTCGACCCACGAGAACATGAAGCAGAAGAAGGCTGTCACGCCGATCCCGGAGCCGATCAGCGGCACGAAGATCTTCACGAAGAAACGCGGGAAGCTGTAACCATCGATGTAGGCGGTTTCGTCGATCTCTTTTGGCACCCCCGACATGAACCCCTCCAGGATCCACACCGCCAGCGGCACGTTGAACAAGCAGTGGGCCAGGGCCACGGCAATGTGCGTGTCGAACAGGCCGATGGACGAATACAGTTGGAAGAACGGCAGCAGGAACACCGCCGGTGGCGCCATGCGGTTGGTCAGCAGCCAGAAGAACAGGTGGCGATCACCGAGAAAACGATAACGCGAGAACGCATACGCCGCCGGCAAGGCCACCGCCAGAGAGATCACCGTGTTCAGGCACACGTAGTACAACGAGTTGAGGTAGCCGCTGTACCAGCTCGGGTCGGTGAAAATGACCCGATAGTTGTCGAAGGTGAACGCCTGCGGCCACAGGGTCAGCCCGCCAAGGATCTCGGTATTGCTCTTGAACGACATGTTCAACAGCCAGTAGATCGGCACCAGCAGGAAGAAGAAGTACAGCAGCAAAGGCACCGCTTTGCGCAAGGTCATGGCCTACTCCTTGTCGGCGTGGGTCATGGCGGTATAGAACAGCCACGACACCAGCAGGATGATCAGGAAGTACACCAGCGAGAACGCCGCCGCCGGCCCCAGGTCGAACTGCCCGACCGCCATGCGCGTGAGGGTCTGGCTGAGGAACGTGGTGGCATTGCCCGGCCCGCCGCCCGTGAGCACGAAAGGCTCGGTATAGATCATGAAGCTGTCCATGAAGCGCAGCATCACCGCGATCAGCAGCACGCTCTTGAGCTTCGGCAGCTGGATATGGCGAAACACCGCCCAACCCGAGGCGCGGTCGATGCGCGCAGCCTGGTAGTACACGTCGGGAATGGCGCGCAACCCCGAGTAGCACAGCAGCGCTACCAGCGAGGTCCAGTGCCAGACATCCATCACCAGCACCGTGACCCAGGCATCCAGCGGATCGCCCGCATAGTTGTAGCTGACCCCAAGCTTGGCCAAGGTAGCCCCAAGCAGCCCGATATCGGCGCGGCCGAAGATCTGCCAGATGGTGCCGACCACGTTCCACGGGATCAGCAGTGGAATGGCCATGATGATCAGGCACACCGAGGCCATGCGCCCCTTGGTCGGCATGGTCAGGGCGATGGCGATGCCCAGCGGGATCTCGATCAGCAGCACGCAGCCCGAATAGATGAACTGACGCAACAGCGCATCGTGCAATGCGGGGTCTCGCAACACCTGGCGGTACCAGTCGGCACCGACGAAGTAGCGGTTGGAGGCGTCGAAGATGTCCTGCACCGAATAGTTGACCACCGTCATCATCGGCACCACGGCGCTGAAGGCCACCAGCAGGAACACCGGCAGCACCAGCCACCATGCCTTGTTGTTCGGCACCTTGTTCATGGCGCGGCCTCCAGCAGCAGGTCATCGACGTAGAGCATCAGCCACTGCGCCGGCAGGCTGACCCATGCGCGCCCTTCAGGCAGGGGACGGTCCTCACCCATGCGAGCCTTGAGGGTGACGCCCGCCAACTCCAGGGTGAGGATGCGGTAGGTGCCCAGGTCTTCTACATCCAGGACCTGGGCCTCGAAGGCATCATCGATCGGGCGGTCCCAGACCTGCACGAACTCTGGACGAATCCCCACCTGCAAGCGCTCGCCCGCTTGCTCGGCCAGGCGCTCGCGCAGGCCATCCGGCAACGGCAGGTGCAGACCGCCGAAACTCACGCCATCGGCTTCGGCACGCACCTCGATCAGATTCATCCCGGGACTGCCGATGAAGTAGCCCACGAAGGTGTGGCGCGGGCGCTCGAACAATTCGCGCGGGGTGCCGAACTGGACAATGCGCCCACCGTGCATCACCGCGATCTTGTCGGCGAAGGTCGAGGCCTCCAGCTGATCGTGGGTGACATAGATCATGGTGATGTTGAACTGCTCGTGAATCTGCTTGAGCTTGCGCCGCAGCTTCCATTTCAAGTGCGGATCGATCACCGTCAGCGGCTCGTCGAAAAGGATCGCCGACACATCGTCGCGCACCAGGCCGCGGCCCATCGAGACCTTCTGCTTTTCGTCAGCGCTCAGGTTGCGCGCCTTTTTCTTCAGCACCGGCCCCAGGTCGAGCACCTCGGCGATCTCTTCGACGCGCGCCTTCACCCGCCGCTCGTCCAGGCCCTGGTTACGCAGGGGGAAGGCCAGGTTGTCGAACACGCTCATGGTGTCGTACACCACCGGGAACTGGAACACCTGGGCAATGTTGCGCTGCTGCGGCGACAGCGCATTGACCGGCTGACCGTCGAACTGCACCTCTCCCTGGGACGGACTGAGCAGGCCGGAAATGATGTTGAGCAAGGTCGACTTGCCGCAGCCGGAAGGCCCGAGCAAGGCGTAGGCCCCGCCCTGCTCCCAGACGTGCTCGAGCTCGTGCAAGGCATAGTCGGCAGCGCTGGCGGGCTGGCGGCTGTAACTGTGGGCCAGGCGATGCAAGCAGATCTCGGCCATCAGCGGCGCCTCCCCTGGCGCAGGCCAGGGGCCTGTACCAATTGACCGGTGCTGTCGAAGACGAACAGCTTGTGGGTGGGGATGAACACCGGAACCTGGGTGTCCACCTGATATTCGTGCACACCCGGCAGGTGCAGGATCATCCGCCAGTGCTCGTTGCGCACATGCAGGAAGGTCTCCGAGCCGCTGATTTCAGCCAGCTCGACCAGCACGGTCAGCTCGAGGTCGTCGTCATGGGACGGCACCAGGGTGATGTGGCTGGGGCGTACACCGAAGCGGTAGTCGCCATCGGCCAGGGCGCGCAGATCGTCGGTACGGGCGAAGTGCACCGCACCGGCCAGGCTCACCTCGTTGCCCGCGACCCGCCCGCTGACCAGGTTGATCGGCGGCTCCGAGAACAACTCGGCGGCCAGCACGTTGCAGGGTTTGTGATAGACCTCGGCGGTGGGGCCGCTTTGAAGGAGCCGCCCTTCATGAAGGATGGTGGTGGTGCCACCCAGGGCCAAGGCTTCGTTCGGCTCGGTGGTGGCATACACAGCGATGCAGTTGCGCTCGGCGAACAGCGCGCGCAGCTCCTGGCGCAGCCCTTCACGCAGCTTGTAGTCGAGGTTTACCAGCGGCTCGTCGAAGAGGATCAGCGAAGCGTCCTTGACCAACGCACGGGCCATCGCCGTGCGCTGCTGCTGCCCCCCGGAAAGCTCCAGCGGCAGGCGCTGCAGGTAGGCTTCGATGCGCAGCATCTCGGCCGTCTGGTGCACCCGCTGGCGGATCTGCGCCTCCGGCAGGCGCGCCTGGCGCAGCGGTGAGGCGATGTTCTCGAACACGCTGAGGGTGGGGTAATTGATGAACTGCTGGTAGACCATCGACACATTGCGTTCACGCACCGGGCGCCCGGTGACGTCCTCGCCATCCATCAGCACCCGCCCGCTGTCCGGGCGATCCAGGCCGGCCATCAGACGCATCAGGCTGGTCTTGCCAGACAGGGTACGGCCAAGCAGCACGTTGAACGAGCCCGGCTCGAAACGCAGACTGGCCTCGGCGATCCAGGCCTGGTTATCGACGTGGCGGCTGACCTGCTCCAGCACCAGGGTCATGGCGTAGCCTTCTTGTGATTGTTGTCCGCCGAACGGAGCCAGAACCGTGCCAGAAACCGCCGAACGCTCTGGCACCGGCTCTACGCAGCAGCACCCTGTTCGCCTGCGAACACAAATGAACAGTTTCGCTGGACAGTTGAACAATCACGGCATTGACAATGAACAGTTGTGAACGACACTCAAGGGCGGTCGCCGACAACAACAATCACACAGGGACAGGCCCATGGCCGCTGACACCCCGACCCACGCCCACCTGATCCAGGCCTCCTGGGCCCGCTGCCGCGAATACGGCCTGCAACCGCACAGCGCGCCGGATTTCGACTGCCTGACCGGCGCACAACTGAACGAACTGCTCGAGCATCGTCAGGCCCTGCTGCAACTGACCCGCGACGCAGTACTGCCGCAGTACACACACCTGCTGGGCAACTCCAGCTACCTGGTGATGCTCGCCGATGCCGGCGGCTGCCTGCTCGATGCCTGGGGGACGCGGCGCTTCGTCGAGCCGCGCCAGCAGCACGGTTTCACCCCAGGCGCGCACTGGCAGGAACGCGGCGTGGGCACCAATGCGCTGGGCACGGCATTGGCCTGCGGTGAGGCCATCCACGTCGGCCAGGACGAGCATTTCCTGCGCCAGAACCGCTACATGGCCAGCGCCGCCGCGCCCTTGTTCGATGCCGAGCGTCGGCTGGTGGGCGTACTGGATGTCTCAAGCGATGGCTACCTGCCCGTCGCCCAGACCCTCGGCCTGGTGCGCATGATGGGCCAGAGCCTGGAGAATCGCCTGATTCTCGCCGCCCACAGCGACCGGCACGGGCAACTGCTGTTCAATACCGCACCCGACAACCTCGACAGCCCCTGGGCCGGCTTGCTGCTGTTCGACGAGCATGGGCGAGTGCTGGCCGCCAATCATCGCGCCGACAGCCTGCTGGGCCAGGATCCGCGGCAGTGCACGCTCGAACAGCTGTTCCAGACCTCGCTGAAACAGATTCTCGCCCACCCTCAGGAAAGCGCCTTCGCCCTGCAGGTCGCCGGTCGCCACCGTTTCCACTGCCAGTGGCGCGCACCGCATCAACCTGTGCGCAGCACACCCCCGAGCAGCGACCCTCGCGTGAGCAAGGCGCTGGCCCAGGCCGGCCTGCTGCTGGAAAAGGATATTCCAGTGCTGATCCAGGGCGAGACAGGCGTTGGCAAGGAAGTCTTCGTCAATGCCCTGCACCAGGCCAGCAGCCGCGCCGACCAGCCACTGATCGCGGTGAACTGCGCGGCGATCCCGGCAGAACTGGTGGAGTCGGAATTGTTCGGCTACGAGAAAGGCGCCTTCACCGGTGCCCACCACAAAGGCAACACCGGGCTGATCCGCAAGGCTGACGGCGGCATTCTGTTTCTCGACGAAATTGGCGACATGCCCCTGCCAACCCAAGCCCGCCTGTTGCGCGTACTGCAGTCGCGCTGCATCCAGCCGCTGGGCAGCGGTGAGCCGGTGGCGGTGGACATTCGCGTGGTCTCGGCGAGCAACCTGGACCTGGCTGCCGAAGTCCGGGCCGGGCGTTTTCGCCAAGACCTCTACTACCGCATCGCCGGGCTGGCACTGGCACTGCCCCCGCTACGCGAGCGCAGCGATCGGCGGGCGCTGATCGAGCAGGTGCATGCGCGTTACCGCGAACCCGGGCAGGTACAACGCTTGTCGCCGCGGATACTGGCGCTGCTCGAACAGCATCCCTGGCCGGGAAACCTGCGCGAGCTGGTGACCGTGATGCAGGTTGCCCTGGCGTTGGCCGGGCCTGATGCCATCGGCGAGGAGCACCTGCCAGCGGCGTTCCTGGCGGAAGCTGCGACGCTCCTGCCCACACCTGAACCGCCCGACACCGGGCAAGACCTCAACGCCCTGCTGCACGAAGCCAACGGTAATCTTTCATCGGTGGCCCGGGCGCTGGGGATCAGCCGCACGACGCTGTACAAGCGGCTGCGCTCGACGGCCGCAGGCTGAGCGGGCCTGAGCTAGGGCTCCACAGCCGATTCCGCTGCCACATCCACCATTTCAGCTGGAGCCGCTGCCGACTACCTGCCGTTCAGCAGGCTTTTCCCACTGCCGCACCGGAAAATGGACACACAGCCCACCTGTGGATGCGTGCCCAATGCAAACAACAAATACCGTCCTCATGATTCGCCCGGCGCGGTTCGCCTTCAACCCCGACACCGCCCTGAACAACCGTTTCCAGAATGCCCCCCTGGACCCTGACGCGGCCAGCAGCAAAGCCCTCGAAGAGTTCGACGGCTACGTGCAGACCTTGCGCCAGCACGGCGTCGAGGTGCTGGTGGTGCAGGACACGCCCGAACCGCACACCCCAGACTCGATCTTCCCCAACAACTGGTGGAGCAGCCATGCCGATGGCAGCCTGGTGCTCTACCCGATGGAAGGTCACAACCGTCGCCTGGAGCGTGAGAAGGGTGTGCTGCAGGTGATCGAAGAGCGTTTCGCCATCGAGCGCACCATCGACCTGAGCCCACTGGAGCAGCAGAATCTGTTCCTCGAAGGCACCGGCAGCATGGTGCTGGATCGCGAACACCGTATCAGCTACGCCTGCCATTCCGGTCGCACCCACGAACAGGCGCTGCGCCAGTTCGCCGAACGCCTCGGCTACCGCCTGTGCCTGTTCCACGCCCTCGATCGCCAGCAGGCACCGATCTATCACAGCAACGTGATGATGAACGTCGGTCGCACCCTGGCCGTCGCCTGCTTAGACGCCCTGCCCCACGCCGACGAACGCCGCACCCTCGAACATTCCCTGCGCGACACCGGCAAGGAGGTGCTGGCACTAGGTTTCGACCAGTTGGAGGGCTTCGCCGGCAACATGCTCGAAGTGCACGACCGCAGCGGCCGCTCGCTGCTGGTGATGTCGCGCAACGCCTGGCGCTCGCTGGACGCCGGCCAACGCCGCCAGGTCGAGCGCCACAGTCATCCGCTGGTGGTCGACATCGACCACATCGAACGCATTGGCGGTGGCAGCGCACGCTGCATGCTCGCCGAAGTCCACCTTCCCTCGCGCCACTGAGCCCCAAAGGAGCACTCCATGACCCGCTATATCGACGTGCAAGACCTCGCCCGCCTGGTCAACCGCAAGGGCCTGCCCACCTGCCTGGCCGAGATGGCCGAATACATTCGTGGCGACTACCTGCGCTGGCACGATTTCGAGAAGTGCCCGCGCCTGGCCAACCACTCGCCCGATGGCGTGATCGAGCTGATGCCGGTGTCCGACGCCAGCCTGTACGCCTTCAAGTACGTCAACGGCCACCCCAAGAACACTCACAATGGCTTGCTCACCGTGATGGCGTTCGGCGCGCTGGGTGATGTCGACACCGGCGCCCCGGTGCTGCTCAGCGAAATGACCCTGACCACCGCTATTCGCACCGCCGCCACCTCGGCCCTGGCCGCAGGCTACCTGGCACGCAAGGACAGCCGCAGCATGGCGCTGATCGGCAACGGTTCGCAAAGCGAGTTCCAGGCCATCGCCTTCCACACCCTGCTCGGCATCGAAGAGATTCGCCTGTTCGACATCGACCGCGCCGCCTCGCAGAAACTCGCGGCCAACCTGGCCGGCTATCCGACGCTCAAGCTGATCATCGCAGCGTCCGTGGCCGATGCGGTACGCGGTGCAGACATCGTCACCACGGTCACCGCCGACAAGGCCTATGCCACCATTCTCACCCCCGAAATGATCGAGCCGGGCATGCATCTCAACGCCGTGGGCGGCGACTGCCCAGGCAAGACCGAACTGCACCGCGAGATCGTCGAGCGCGCACGGGTGATCGTCGAGTACGAACCGCAGAGCCGCATCGAAGGTGAAATCCAGCAGATGCCGGCGGATTCGCCGACCACCGAATTCTGGCAAGTGGTCGAAGGGATAGCTGCCGGTCGCGAGAACGCCGCGCAGGTGACCCTGTTCGACTCGGTAGGCTTTGCCCTGGAGGATTATTCGGCGCTGCGCTATGTGCTGGATGTGGCCAAGGCGCTGGATATCGGCCAGGACATTGCGCTGGTCCCCGAGCTTGAGAACCCGAAGGACCTGTTCGCTCTGCTGCAACCACAAACCGCGGCGCGCAAGGCCAGCGCAGCATGAGCACTGCGGGGGCTGTGGTGCACAGCCCCCGCAGGCTTCGATCAGTCGCTTGCCACTGCCGCCTGGACGGCACGGGCGAAGCGGTCAGCCACTTCATCGACCTGTTCGGCGCTGATGATCAGTGGCGGCAGGAAACGCACCACCGCGCCATGCCGGCCACCCAGCTCGAGAATCAGGCCGCGCTTGAGGCACTCGCGCTGAACCTTCGGTGCCAGGGTGCGTGACGCGGCTGGGTGACCGAGGGCATCCAGCGCACCGTCCGGATCGATCAACTCGACCCCCAGCATCAAGCCTCGGCCGCGAATATCACCCAAGTGCGGATAGTCACGCTGCAGGTGTTGCAGGTGGCCGCGCAGGCGCTGGCCCATGGTGGCGGCGTGTTCGTCCAGGCGATGCTCCACCAGGTAATTGATCACCGCGGACCCGGCGGCCATGGCCATCTGGTTGCCACGGAAGGTCCCGGCGTGAGCGCCAGGCGCCCAAGTGTCGAGCCAGTCGCGGTAGACCACTACCGCCAGCGGCAGGCTGCCACCAATGGCTTTGGACAGGGTCACCACGTCCGGCACGATACCCGCGTGCTCGAAGGCGAACATCCGCCCGGTGCGGGCGAAGCCGCTCTGGATCTCGTCGACGATCAGCGCTACCCCGGCCTGCTCGGTAATACGGCGCACGCCGCGCAGCCACTCGATATCGGCCGGAATCACACCGCCCTCGCCCTGGACCACCTCAAGAATCACTGCCGCTGGCAGCTGTACCCCGGCCTCCGGGTCGAGCAGCAGGTTTTCCAGGTAATGCAGGTTGGCACGCACCCCCGCCTCGCCGCCCAGGCCGAACGGGCAGCGGTAGTCGTAGGGATAGGGCATGAACTGCACGCCGCTGTTGAGCAACGCACCCAAGGGCTGTTTCGGCCCCAGGCTGCCCATCAGGCTCAGCGCACCCTGAGTCATGCCGTGGTAGGCCCCCTGGAAGGCCAGCACCGTGCTGCGTCCGGTGGCGGTACGCACCAGCTTCAATGCGGCTTCCACCGCGTCGGTGCCGGTTGGCCCACAGAACTGGATCTTCGCCTCGCGACGCAGCGCCTCGGGCAGCACCGCGAACAGGTCCTGAACGAATCGATCCTTGACCGGCGTGGTCAGGTCGAGGGTGTGCAGCGGCAGCTCATCGGCCAGTACACGCTGGATCGCTTCTACCACAACCGGGTGGTTGTGCCCCAGCGCCAGGGTGCCGGCACCGGCGAGGCAGTCGATGAACTGGCGGCCTTCGACGTCCTCGACATGGATACCACGGGCACGCTTGAGCGCCAGCGGAATGCGACGCGGGTAGCTGCGGGCATTGGATTCCTGTTGCTGCTGACGCAACAGCAAGGCTGAATCCTCGAAGTGGTACAGAGATTCCGGCGCAACGGCCGGCAGTGCCTGGGCAAGGCTGGAAGCGGTAGACATCGGCGAACCCTCGCAAGCAAGTAGGAATGCCCGCCACGTCCCTGTAACCGGATGTGTGTCGGGAAGTCATCGCTTGGGAGACGCTTGAGTGGGGTGTGGATTTAGCAGATTCGGGGGCCAATGTGGCATTTCACAGGCGCACCCGCGAAATGCCACATTGGCCGATGATCAGGCCCGAGCCTCCCGCGTCGGCACCTGCAGCCAGACCCGCAGCCCGTCACTGCGGCTGTCGAAACGCAAGCTGCCCGCGCAGCGCTGGACGATCGCCTGGACAATCGCCAAGCCCAGCCCGCTGCCGACACTCTTGCTGTTGCGCCAGAAACGCTCGGTCAGGTGCTTGAGGTCCTCGTCGGCGATACCCGGGCCATGATCGCGAACCAGGAAGCCCACCTGCCCATCGGCCATCTGCACCTCCAGCTCCACCGCCTCGTTGCCGCCATGGCGCAGGGCGTTGTCCAGCAGGTTGCGCAGCGCCGCCACCGCCAAGGGTGCGGGCATACCCAGATAGATGCGGGTGGCCTCTTCAGGCAGACGCACGACGATTCGCCGGTTGTCACCGCCACCGGCATCCTGCACCGCCTGGCGCGCGACTTGTTCGGCACTGCACAGCACGCCATCTTCGAACGACAGGCTGCCCTCGACCCTCGCCAGCATCAGCAACTGCTCCAAGGTCCGGTGCATGCGGTCGGCGCCCTGCTCGGCGTGCTCCAGGGCCTGCTCGCGCACACTACCGTCGGTCATGCGCGCCACTTGCAGGTGGGTCTTGATGGCCGTCAGCGGACTGCGCAGTTCGTGAGCGGCATCATCGGTCAGGCGTCGCTCGCGCTCGATGGTCTGGGCGATACGCAGGAACAGCTGGTTCTGGGTTTCCAGCAAGGGTTGCAGTTCGCTGGGCATGCCCGCCACCTGCAAGGGTTCGACGCTGTCGGCGCGACGCTTGCGCAGGGCGTCACGCATGCGGTTGAGCGGCTCCAGCCCTTTGCCCAGACCAATCCACAGCAGCCCCAGGCTGCCGAGCAAGGCCATCAGCACCGGTGCCGAAGCGGCCAGCAGGATCGACTGGTTGAGCGCCTCGCGTTCCTGATGGCGATCGGCCGTGGTGATCCGCACATCGCCATGGTTGTAGGTGAAGGTGCGCCATGAACTGCCGTCGATCGTCTGGTCACGGAAGCCGCTGCGCTGATCGTCCATGCTGCCATCATGCTTGTGGTTGCTGGCGAGGATCTCGCCGCGCAGGGAGCTGACCTGGCAGGCCATACCGTCCGGCACGCTGAACTGGTCGGCGGCGAAGTGCGCGTCCCGGCCCTTGGCCCCCAGCGGCTGCGGCAACTGGTCGACCAGGCCCGCGACCATCCGCGCCGAGGCCACCAGGCGCTGGTCGAGGGAGAACATCATCTGCTGGCGCAGGTCGCGCAACATCCAGGCCGCCGCCAGGATCCAGATCAGGATGAAGGCACTGCCCAGGATCAGCGACAGACGAACCCGCAGGCTCATGGTGCGGTCTCCTGCGGGGCCTGCGCCGCACCCAGGCGATAACCCAGCCCGCGCACCGTCTCGACGATACTGTTGCCAAGCTTGCGCCGCAGGTGGTGGATATGAACGTTGAGGGCATTGCTCTCGACTTCATCGCTGAAGCCATACACGCAATCCTTGAGCTGTTCGCTGGACAGCACGCGCCCGGGGTTCTGCAGCAAGGCCTGGAGCAATGCCTGTTCGCGCCGGGACAGATCGACCGGACGACCGGCCAGGGTCGCCTCGCAACTGCTGGGGTTATAGACCAAGGGGCCGTGCTCGATGACATTCACCGCGCGCCCGGCCACCCGGCGCAGGAGGGTGTGCAGGCGCGCCGCCAGCTCACGCAGGTCAAAAGGTTTTAGCAGGTAGTCGTCGGCGCCGGCCTGCAGGCCATCGACCCGGTCGGTGACCGCATCACGGGCCGTGAGCACCAGCACGGGCAGCACCTCGCCCTGCTGGCGCAGGCGACGCAGCAGCTTGAGGCCGTCTTCGTCGGGCAACCCCAGGTCGAGGATCATCACATCGAACTGGGCTGCCTGGAGCAGTGCACGTGCCGCCGAGGCGCTGGCGACCCGATCGACTGTCAGGCCCTGGGCCGTGAGGCCGGCGCAGATGCCGCTGGCGATCAGGTCGTCGTCCTCGCAGAGCAGTACGTGCATGGGAAATCTCCGGGTAAGTGGATGCGCAGTGCAACAAAACGGGATTAAGCGCCGATTATGAACCTCACCCCGCGTTTCGTCGCCTGCGCCAGCCGTCGGTTACTCGAGTACCTCGACCGGCATGCCGACTTCAAGTCGCCCGCTGCCATCGACCGCCAGGTTCTGCCCGAACAGCACATCCCCTTCCCGCTCGCGGAAGGTCTTGAGGGTGGTCAACGGCTCCCGGTCGCCACTGCGCTCACCCGTCTGCGGATCGAGGGTGGTGAGGATGCAGCGTACGCTGGGCTTGAGCACCCGCAGGGTCATGTCGCCAATACGGATGCGCTTCCAGCCATCTTCGGCAAACGCCTCGGCACCCTCGACCACCAGGTTGGGGCGAAAACGCAGCATCTGCATTGGCCGGCCGATGCGCCGATTGAGCTCATCGAGCGAGCCCTGGCCGATCAGCAATAAAGGAAAGCCGTCGGGGAAGGCCGCGCGGTCACTGTTGAGCCCATAGCCGCTGGGCAGATAGCGTGCCCGCTGCTGCGGGCAGTGCACCAGGCGTACCGCCTTGCCGAGCATCTGGCTGAGCCACGCCGCGGCCTCGTCGCCGGCGTCGGGCACGCGCAAGGTGTCGCGCCAGATGGTCACGCCGCGCAGGTCGTCATCGGCACCCGGCACCTTGACCCTCAGCGGCGCCTGCCCGGGGGTTTCCAGCAGCAGGCTCTCCCCATCGCCGCAGGTGGCCGTGAGCCGCCCCAATTGCGGCCAGGCGCGCTGGGTAAGGAAGCGCCCGGTATCCTGCTCGACCACCATCCAGCGCCGGTCGCCCGACAGCCCCATGGCATCCACCTTCGACTCGCCCAGGCTCTGCGCCTGACAAGACTTCACCGGATACCGATACAACGCACTCAGAAACATCCCCGCCCGCCTCGTGCCAGTCGAAAAGCCAAGCTTATACCCACCACGCGGCGTGTGCAGGTATCAGACTGCCACGTGATCGAGCGACAGGCGCTCGCGCACCACATCCACCAGGCGGTCCGGCTGGAACTTGGAGAGGAAGTTGTCGCAGCCGACCTTCTTCACCATCGACTCGTTGAAGCTGCCCGACAGCGACGTGTGCAGCACTACGTACAGCCCGCGCAGACGTGGGTCATTGCGGATCTCGGTGGTCAGGCGGTAACCATCCATCTCTGGCATTTCGGCATCGGTGAAGATCATCAGCAGCTTTTCGCAGATGTCTTCGCCGGCATCGGCCCAGCCCTTGAGCATGCGCAGCGCCTTCAGGCCATCACTGGCGATGTGCAGCTTCACACCCAGCTGCGACAAGGTGTCACGCAGCTGGGCCAGGGCCACGCTGGAGTCGTCCACCAGCAGCACTTCACGACCGCGGGCACGGGCCAGTACCGGGTCTTCGAGCTTGTCGCGGGAGACCTTGGCGCTGTAGGGCACGATCTCGGCCAGCACCTTCTCCACGTCGATGATCTCCACCAGTTTCTCGTCGACCTTGGTTATTGCGGTCAGGTAATGCTGGCGGCCGGCGCTGGTGGGCGGCGGCATGATAGCTTCCCAGTTCATGTTGACGATGCGATCGACCCCCCCGACCAGGAAAGCCTGTACCGAGCGATTGTACTCGGTGACGATGATGGTGCTGTCCGGCCCTGGCTGCAGCGGCCGCATGCCGATCGCCTGGGACAGGTCAATCACCGGCAGGGTCTGGCCGCGCAGGTTGACCACGCCACAGACGAAGGTGTGGCGCTGCGGCATCAGGGTCAGCTTGGGCAGTTGCAGCACCTCCTGCACCTTGAACACGTTGATCGCGAACAGCTGTCGCCCCGCCAGGCGGAACATGAGGATTTCCAGGCGGTTCTCGCCTACCAATTGCGTGCGTTGATCTACCGTGTCGAGAATGCCAGCCATTGCGCAACCCCCTGGCTCTGAGCCGGAAAAAGTGGATACATCCGCCCTGTATCGGCACAATCTGCCGGAGCTTGACCCCTGCAGAAAAATGCCCGGGCGGCGATTGATATCACTTTACCATCATGCTTTACTGCTGCCACATCCCTCCCCATCCGCCGCGCTGCGGACGTATCACCGCCACTGAGACCTCATCAGGGAAACCCCTAGGAGCAATCGGGAGCAACCTGATATTCGCAATATCCATTAGCCATTAATGTGACGCCATTCTCACTGCATGAACGGAGTCAGGCTCTTGTCAGCGAACATCTCGGTGTGGCCAACCCCTGCTCCAACCCAGCGTGTTGGAGTTTCATGATGGAACGGGCGCTCTTGAATACCGCGATCCTTCAGGATTTCCTGCTGGATGCGCAGGTCCTGCTGAACGAGTCACAGGAGTGCCTGCAACACCTGGAGCTGATCAGCAACGACGCTGACGCCTGCCATTGCCTGAGCGAAGCCCTCGGCACCCTCGCCCGTCGAGCCGACGCCTCGGGCGTGCTCGAGATCGCCCATTACGCCTCAACCCTGCACCGCTTGCTGGCGCCTGGCTGCACCAGTCGCAACCTGCCGCTGGGCGCGCTACCGGCACTGGCCGACTGCCTGACACTGCTGGCCTGGCAACTGGAACTGGTCGACGCCCGCACCGGACACCTGAACCTGGACAGCAGCGAGCAGCACCTGCTGCTGGTCACCCTGGCCGACGTGCTGGGTCAACCACTCCCCCACGCCTGTGCCCTGTGCGAGGAGAACGAGCGCCACTGCGCGCATGCCCAACTGCTCAACATTCACATCGAGCCCAAGCACACCTACGCCACATCAACTCGTAAAGATTAGCGATGTGGCTCTGCGTAACTCGTCTAACTGGCCAGCCTCAAACACACAACTAGCTGGCAAGTTGTACAAGTTCTGTCTAGTTCCTGCAGCCTCGCCCCGTTAGTTGAATTTGGAAGTTCCTGCCTTTTCAAACGATAATGGCTTATTGCCACTTACCGAGCGCTGCTCCCCACTGTCATGCCTCGGAATTACCTTGATTCCAGGCAACTAACCAGCCGGGACCAAACCAACTCGAAGTGATACCATGCGCGCAAATGAACGAACGCCCAACGGCTCTTCAACGATTACAACAGGGCTCGTTTTTGGTTGAAAGGCAGGACACTCACGATTCTCCAGAGAGATTGGCGACCTGCGCCGGCAATAATTCAGTGGCTTTCCTATCTATGCTCCCACGCTTGAAGATTTCCCTGCGTTGTCGCTCTCGCACCGCCTTGCTGCGTGGGGCGACCGCCGTGCTGTGCGTGGCATCGCTGGTCACCAACCTGGTGCTCTACAGCAACGGGCAACCTTTGTCGGCCGGTGCCCTGGCGCTGCAGCTGGCCGCCCTGCTCGGGGCCGGCTGGCACCTGCGCCGTCGCGCCAGGTCGATCAACCTGCTGCCGGCAGAGCTGGCCGACCGCATGCTCAAGGTCCAGGAAAGCGAGCGTCAGCACCTGAGCCGCGAGCTGCACGATGACATCGGCCAATTGCTCACCGCCGCCAAGCTTCAGCTCGACTGGTTGCAACGTCGGGTGCCTGCACCGCTGCAGGCGCAGTGCGATACCCTGCGCAAGACCCTCGACGACACCCTGGGCAACGTGCGTGACGTCTCGGCGTTGCTCAACCCACGGCAGCTCGCCAGCCTGGGCCTGGAAGCCAGCCTGCGCGCGCACCTGCTGCGCGCCCTCGAGAACAGCGAGGTGCACTGGAGCCTGGAGTGCAACCAGCGCCTGGGCGGCATCTCCGACGAAGTGACCATGGCTGCCTTTCGCATCACCCAAGAAGCGGTCACTAACGTGCTGCGCCATGCCCAGGCGCGCAATTTGCTGATCAGCCTGCAACGCACCCCAGCCGGGTTGCTGCTGTCGATCATCGACGACGGCCAAGGCTTCGTGCCGAACAGCAAACCGGGCGAGGCCGGGCAACGCGGCATGGCCGGCATGCAGGAACGGGCCACCGCCCTGCAAGGCACCCTGAGCGTGACCAGCCAGCCCGGTGCCGGCACCCGGATAGAAGCACTGTTCCCCTGGCCTGCACGCAGCCAGGAACGTGCCAGGACACCCGCCACCGATGATTAGACTGCTGCTGATCGACGACCATTCGCTGATTCGTGCCGGCGTCCGCGCGCTGGTGTCGGATATTCCCGGCTACACCGTGGTCGGTGAAGCCGATGACGGCCAGCACCTGCTGGAGATGGTCCAGCGCCTGGCCCCCGACATCGTCCTGCTGGACATCTCGATGCGCTCGACCAACGGCCTCGACGCCCTGACGCAGTTGCGCGCAAACGGTTGCACCTGCAAGGTGCTGATCCTGTCGATGCACACCGACCCCGACCTGATCATGCGAGCCCTCGAAAGCGGCGCCCACGGCTACCTGCTCAAGGACACCACCGCCAACGAGCTGGAGCACGCCCTGGCCGCCTTGCGCAACGGCGAGCGCTACCTCAGCCCGGCCATCGCCCACACGGTGATCAACCAGGCCCTGCTGCGCGCTCAGGCGAACAAACAGCCAAGCAGCGATCGCCACAACCTCACCGCCCGGCAACTGGAAATCCTGCGCCTGATCGTGCGTGGCAAATCCACCCGCGAGATCGCCGCAGGCTTGGGGCTGTCGATCAAGACCGTTGAAACCCATCGCTCGCAGATCATGAAGCGCCTGCAGATCTACGATGTCGCAGGCCTGGTGCTGTTCGCCGTACGCGAGAAGATCATCAGCCTGGACGACTGAGCAGCGGCGAGTCTGCGGGCAGGTGCACGCGCAGGGCACCCGGCGCCGCCTCGAAACGCAGGCTACCGGCCTGCAACGGCTCTCCGTCCAGGTTGATATCCAAGCCCTCGGCCTGGCCGATCTCGACCCACGGCAGGCGCGCCCGCACGAACAGTTCTTCGCCCGTCAGCAAGTCGCGCAATGCGCCCACCATCGCCTCGGGTGCAGGCAGAATCGCGACCTCCAGCAAGCCGTCATCGGCCAGCGCCTCGGGGCACAGCACGTGGCCGCCGCCCGCCTGGCGACCGTTGCCGATGGCCAACGCCAGCAACTGCCCCTGCCAGTGGAAATCCGGCCCGTGCAGGGCCGCCGATGCGGCCTGCAACTCACTGAAGCGCGACAGCCCGGTGAACAGGTAGGCCGCCCCACCCAGTACCTTCTTCAAGTCTTCGGACGTATGGGCCGTCACCTGGCTGCCAAAGCCACCGGTGGCCATGTTGAGGAACATCTGCTCACCTACCCGCCCCAGGTCGATGGGCCGGGCCGGCACATCCAGCAAGGCCAAGGCGGCGGCCGGCTCCAATGGCACCCCGGCGGCGCGGGCAAAATCGTTGGCAGTGCCCAGCGGCAACAGGGCCAGGCTGGCGTTGGCCTGCGCCTGGGCCATGGCCTCGGCGATATCGCGCAGGGTGCCGTCGCCACCGCCGGCCACCACCTGCGTGTAACCGGCCGCCAGGGCTTCTTCGACCAGGCGCCGGGCATCACCTGCTTCCCAGGTCAGACGCACATCCAGTACCTGCCCACGCTCGCGTCGCACGCCCACGGCGCTGCGCACCTCTTCGTTCATGGCCTGCTTGCCATGCAGGATCAACATCGCCTTGTGCCCGCGCATCCGAGATTCTCCGTATAAGACGCCAACTCCAATCTCGACCACAGGCAACCGGCAATTGCTGCACGGCGGCGCAAAATTCAACCCAGGCCATCATTCGACAAATACTTGGCTACGCTTAAGAGAGCCCCGCCACACAGTCAGATTATTGACCCTTGTGCAGCCCTCACCTGACAGGAGCGGCCATGCGTATTCTCTGGACATTGCCCTATCTGCCCTGGCCCACTACCAGCGGCAGCAAGACCCGCCAGTACCACCTGCTGCGCGAACTGGCACATCACGGCCATCGCATCACCTTGCTGGTGCAGTCCAAGGTGCCACTGTCCGATCCTGCGCGACAGGCCCTCGAACCACTGCTCGAACGCCTGATCGTGTTGCCCCGGCGCCCCGTGCAGAGCCCGCTCAACCTGCTCGCCTCGCCCATCATCGACTACCCCATGCGCGCCATCATCAATGGCCTGGCGCCCTGCCTTCGGCACCGCTTCGAGCAATTGCTGGACGAGCCGTGGGATGTCATCCAGATCGAACACAGCTATGCCTTTCAGCCCTTCGAGAAGGCCCTGCAACGGCGCGGCTTGCCCTACCTGCTCAGCGAACACACCCTCGAGTCAGTGATGGGCGCAGCCTGCCACGATCGCCTGCCCTTGTGGTTGCGCCCGCTCAACGCGTTCGATCGCTGGCGCTACCGGCGCTGGGAGCAGCGCGTGCTGCGCCAGCCCAACGAAGTCGTGGCGGTCAGCCCGCACGACGCCGAGCTGATCGGGCAGATCAGCGGGCGGGCGGTGAACGTGGTGGTCAACGGCGTCGATTGCGATCACTACCAGCATGTGCAACCGGCCCTGCACAGTCAGCGCCTGTTGTTCGTGGGCAATTTCGAATACGGCGCGAACCTGGAAGCCATCGAGTGGGCACTGGAAGACATCCTGCCCCAGGTCTGGCAGAGCAATCCTGCAGTGCGCCTGGCCATCGCCGGGCATGCCCTGCCCGCGCACTGGAAACTGCACTGGAACGACCCACGCATCGAATGGCTTGGCTACCGCCCCGACCTTCGCGAAGTGCAACGGCGCTCGGCACTGTTCTTCGCGCCGCTGCGCTATGCCGGAGGGTCGAAGGTGAAGATTCTCGAAGCGATGGCCGCCGGGCTGCCGGTGATCACCACCAGCAAAGGCGCTTCGGGCCTGGCGGTGAACAATGGCGAACACTACCTGGGCAGTGACGACGGCAGCCAGCTGGCGCTGCTGCTGACCCAATTGCTCAACCAGCCGTGGCGCATGACCCAACTGGGGGAAGCCGGGCGACAGTTCGCCCGGCAGCGCCATGACTGGAGCGTTGCCGCCCAGCAACTGGAGAACGTGCACATGCGCCTGACTCAACTGGCCCCGGCGCAGACCACGCCGCTCGGCGGGATGCTAGCCAAGTAGCTCGCTGAACGGGATGAATGCCACGCTATCGCCCGAGCTCACCGTACTGCCCTCGCGCACCTCGACCAGCCCGTCTGCCCAGGCTGCGCTGCGCAGTACGCCCGAGCTCTGGTTCGAGTAGATGCGTACCTGCCCACCCTCGATCCGCGCGCGCAGGTACTCGCGGCGATTGCCTGGCTTGGGCCAGTCGAAACCAGCCGGCACATCGAAGCGCAGCGGCGTGACCTGCTGGACACCCAGGCGACGCAGCAAGTAGGGACGTGTCAGCAAGGCAAAGGTGACCAAGGTGGACGCCGGGTTACCCGGCAGGCCGATCACCGGCACGCCGCGGAAGTGGCCGAAGGTCAGCGGCTTGCCCGGCTTGATCGCCAGCTTCCACAGTGCCAGCTCGCCAGCTTCGCGCAGAGCCATCCCCAGATAGTCGGCTTCCCCCACCGACACACCGCCAGTAGACAGGATCAGGTCGACATCGCCCAGGTTGGCCAGGCACTGGCGGGTCAACACCAGGTCATCGGCGAGGATGCCCGCATCGATGACTTCGCAGCCCATACGCTGCAGCCAACTGACCAGCAGTCGGCGGTTGCTGTTGTAGATCTGCCCGGGGCCCAGCGGCAACCCCGGCTCGACCAACTCGTCACCGGTCGACAACACCGCGACCCGCACCCGGCGCCGCACCTGAAGCTGGCCGTGGCCCAAGGTGGCGGCAAGGCCCAGTTCGATCGGGCCCAACAACGTGCCGGCAGCCATCACCTGCTCGCCAGCGCGGGTTTCCTGGCCCTTGGGGCGCACGTTCTGTTGCGGCGCCAGCGCCTCGAGAAAACGTACGCGGCCATCGTCCAGCACTTCGGCGTTTTCCTGCATTTCGACACAGTCGGCGCCTTCGGGCAGGGGGGCGCCGGTAAAGATGCGTGCACAGGTGCCTGGCTGCAACCGCTGCGGCGCATGCCCTGCGAAGATGCGCTGGCTGACAGCCAGGGGCTCGCCCTGCCAGTCAGCCAGGCGCAGGGCGTAGCCGTCCATGGCACTGTTGGGCCAAGGCGGCAGGTCGAGCGTGGCGAACAGATCGTTGGCCAGCACCCGCCCTTCGGCATCGGCCAGCGCGACCACCTCGACTTCGTCGATGGGCGCCGCCTCGGCCAGTGCCAACAGGCGCTCGAGGGCCTCTTCCACCGGCATCAACGGCCGGCTCGGCGCCGCCTCAGCCACGGCTGTCACAGGCCTGCGACTGCTTCAGGTGCGCGACGAAATTGCAGGGGCGATGGCGGGCATCGAGCTGCTCGGCGAGGATGCCGTCCCAGCCAGTGCGCACCGCATTGGTCGAGCCGGGCAGGCAGCACACCAGGGTGCCGTTGGCCAGGCCCGCAAGGGCACGCGACTGCACGGTGGAGGTGCCGATGTCCGGCACCGAGATCTGCCGGAACAGCTCGCCGAAGCCATCGACTTGCTTGTCCAACAGGCAAGCGACGGCCTCGGGGGTGCTGTCGCGGCCAGTGAAGCCAGTGCCGCCGGTGATCAGCACCACCTGTACCAGGTCGTCGGCGATCCAGGTGGCGACCTGGGCGCGGATCTTGTAGAGGTCATCCTTGAGCAGCACCCGTTCGGCCAGGCGGTGGCCTGCGGCGCTGAGGCGATCGACGAACATCTGCCCGGAGGTGTCGGTGTCGAAGGTACGGGTGTCGCTGACCGTCAGCACGGCAATGTTCAACGGCACGAAGGGGGTATCTGCCTTGGCTTTCATGGGGGTCCGTCGCAGGGGGAAAGAATGCGCCAGTTATATCACAAGGCAGCCTTGTTCTTGGTCAATGCCCGCTGATTGCCGCTATGCTCGACTATGCGAGGAACTTTGCAAGGACGCCTCGCGTCATAACGTCATCAAGCACCATCGCACTGGAGAAACACGATGATCCAACGGACAATTCCCGCCTTCCTGCTCGCCCTGGGCCTGGCCACCCTCGCCGGTTGCGCTTCGCCAACCGTCATCACCTTGAACGACGGCCGCGAGATTCAGGCCGTGGACAAACCTTCCTACGACGAAGACTCCGGCTTCTACGAATTCGAACAACTCGATGGCAAGCGTACACGCATCAACAAGGATCAGATTCGCACCGTCAAGGAGCTCTGATCTGCACCTCGTTTTGAGCTAACGGCCTTTTAACAACAAGGGCTTGCGTTCAAAAATACGATGCAGTAGGATTTTCGAAATCGGAGTGTAGCGCAGCCAGGTAGCGCGTCTCGTTCGGGACGAGAAGGCCGCAGGTTCGAATCCTGTCTCTCCGACCAGATCCTTCGAAAAGCCCGCCTCAGTGCGGGCTTTTTCGTGTCTGCCTGATCGCGATTCAGGCGCTGCCTGCAGCGAACTGCAGCGCCGCCAACCTGGCATAGAGCGGGTTCTCCTCGACCAGCTGGCGATGACTGCCGACAGCAACCACCTTGCCCTTGTCGATCACCGCAATGCGATCGGCATGCTGCACGGTCGCCAACCTGTGGGCGATCACCAAGGTGGTACGCCCGGCCATCAACTGCGGCAAGGCCTGCTGGATCAGGTGCTCGCTCTGCGCGTCGAGCGCGCTGGTGGCCTCGTCGAGCAACAGCACCGGTGCATCCACCAGCAGCGCCCGGGCAATCGCCAGGCGCTGGCGCTGCCCACCCGACAGACCGATGCCACCCTCGCCCAGCAGCGTCTGGTAGCCCTGGGGCAATTGCTGGATGAATTCGTGAGCATGGGCACTGCGCGCCGCGGCCTCGACCTGGGCGGCACTCGCCTGCGGCCTTCCGTAGCGGATATTCGCCTCGACCGTGCCGCGAAACAGCGCAGGATTCTGCGCCACAAGGGCGAACTGACGACGCAGGTCGTCGGGGTCGAGCGCTGCAATCGGCTGTCCGTCGAGCAGAATACTGCCCGCCTGCGGGTCGTGAAAACGCAGTAGCAGGTCGAACAGCGTCGACTTGCCCGCCCCAGACGGCCCCACCAACGCCACTGTCTGCCCAGGTGCGATGACCAGGCTCAGGCCATCGATGGCCGCCACCGACGGACGTGATGGATAGGCGAAGTGCACATCGCGCAACTCGATCTGCCCGTTGGCCCGCGCGCCCGGCAGTGTCGAAGGCTGCGACGGCGGTACGATCGCGCTGCTTGCCGCGAGCAATTCGGCAATACGCTCGGCGGCCCCGGCAGCCCGCTGCAACTCGCCAATCACTTCGCTCAAGGTGCCCACGGCACTGCCGACGATCAGGCTGTAGAACACGAACGCGGCCAGCTCGCCCCCGGAGATGCGCCCGGCAATCACATCCATGCCGCCCACCCAGAGCATCACTGCCACGGCGCCCAGGACCAGAACGATCACCACGGTGATCAACCAGGCCCGCTGGGCAATGCGCTGGCGCGCCACATCGAAAGCCGCCTCGACGGTGTCGGTGAACAACTGGCGATCGTGAGCCTGATGGTTGTAGGCCTGCACCGTCTTGATCTGCCCCAGTGTTTCGGCGACGTAGCTGCCGACGTCAGCGACCCTGTCCTGGCTCTGGCGTGACAGGCTGCGCACCCGCCGGCCGAACAGCAGGATCGGCGACAGCACCAGCGGCAAGGCCAGCACCACGATACTGGTCAACTTGGGATTGGTGACGAACAGCAACACCACCCCGCCCAGCACCATCAGCGCATTACGCAGGAACATCGACAGCGACGAGCCGATCACCGATTGCAGCAACGTCGTGTCGGCGGTCAGGCGCGACTGGATCTCCGAGCTGCGGTTATCCTCGAAAAACCCCGGATGCAGCCCGATCAAGTGATCGAACACGGCACGGCGAATGTCGGCGACGCAGCGCTCGCCAATCCACGACACCAGGTAGAAGCGGCTGAAGGTTCCAACCGCCAGGGCCAGCACCAGCACCATGAACAGCGCAATCGTCTGGTTGAGCTGGTGCGCAGAACCGGTCATGAACCCCTGGTCCACCAGCAGGCGAATGCCCTGGCCCATGGACAGGGTGATGGCTGCCGTGACGATCAGTGCAAGCAACGCAAGCATGGCCTGCCGGCGGTAGGGACGCACGAATTGCCAGGCCAGGCCCAAGGCGCGGCGCTGGCGGGAGGAAAGCGGATCGGACATGGCACGGACCGGTGAGCGGGAAACCTGCAGACTACCATTCATCTGCCTGGGTGGAACGCCTGCAGCTGCCGAGGGGTCGCAGTTCGGTAGGGCCAGTGGCTATAGCTTATCGGTCTAACCTGTCACTGGAGCTTTACCGCACTTTCTGTTGCACTGTGCCTGTCGTGATGCCGAAGGAGCTGTCACAGGTCAGTCACGGCGAGTGGTTACCCTGAGCTTGCAACCTGATGAGGAGACAGGAAATGAGCTTGCAACATAGCAGCGACACCGTAAAAAGCGCCCAGCCCCCGAAGCCCCAGGTGTGTGGCTCGATCATCGATGCCCAGGGCCGTGAGGTCCCGATCACCGAGCAGATGATCCAGAAGGCCTGCAAGGAGCTCGAGGAGAGCCGGGTGGAGAAAGTCCGCAAGGCTTGAAAGCCAATGAATCCCTTACAACCCGGCGCTTGCGCCGGGTTTTTCGTTTCTGCGCCTTGGGCCGCCTCGCAGAACCAGAACAATCATTTATTTTTTTGTACACGAACTATGCACTAAAGATTTTCCCGTGACGCGCCGAAACAGGATAAATAGCAGATAGCCACTACGCATGCGAAATGGCCCTCCTGCTTTTCACTCCCACGAATGGTTCGTCCCGATGAAGATAAAAAACAAGCTGGTGCTTGCGTTCGTATTGGTGGCTTTCATCCCGGTAGCCCTGGTCGGCGTGATTTCTGTGGTTAACATCCGCGCCGAGGCGGTGGATCAGTTCCTCGACGGCAGCACCCGTGAAATTCGCCAGATCGACGGCAACATGCGTCAGTTCTTCGATGGCACGCTACAAAACGTAGAACAAATGGCGACAGATCCTGTATACACATCAGTGAGTACACTCAAGGATTACACCTCCGCCGACGCTGCCAGCCACCCCCTGCCTGCAGCCACCCAGCAGGTCATCGACGCCTTTGCCCGCTATGGCGCTACCCATCCGGCGGCAGCCATCATCTCCATCGGCCTTGAGGACGGCACCTACGCCAAGTGGCCGGATGACCCGAAGCTGGCCAGCTACGATCCACGCGCGCGTCCTTGGTACAAGGCCGCCATGGCTACTCCGGGCAAGACCGTGCGCACCGCCGCCTACTACTACGACAAGGACGACGTCGCCCTGGTCGGCACCGCGCGCACGCTCAACGATGCCAGCGGCAAGCCCAAGGGCGTGTTCGTGGTCAGCGTGTCGCTGAAGAACCTCACCGAACTGGTCAAGAGCATCAAGCTGGGCAAGAGCGGATATGTGATGCTGATCGAGAACGGCACCGTGCTGGTTGATCCACGCGATGCCAGCCATGGCTTCAAGCAACTGAAGGACCTTGGCGAGCCGTATGCACAACTGGCAGCCACCGAACAAGGATCCACCGAGGTGGTGATCGAGGGGGTGCGCTACATGGCCAATGTCTGGACCTCGCCTGACCTGGGCTGGCGCTTCGTCGGCCTGATCGAGTACAGCGAAGTGATGGGCGCCGCCACCCACATGACCTACCTCACCGCCATCATCGTACTGGTGCTGGCACTGGTCTTCGCCCTGGTTGCAGCCGCGTTCTCGCGGGTCATCGTCAAGCCCATCGGCCAAGTCAGCGCCGGCTTGCAGCAGATCGCCCAGGGCGAAGGCGACCTGCGCCAGGACCTGGTGATCCAGGGCAAGGATGAAACCGCCGAGCTGGCCGGCTGGTTCAACAAGTTCCTCGCGGCGATCCGCCAACTCATCCAGCGCATCGGTGCCGCTTCGGGCAACCTGCACGAAGCATCGCGGGCCAACAGCGAACTGGCCGGCAACATGAACGAAGCCGCAGGGCGCCAGCGTGAAGCCGTGGAACTGGTGTCCACTGCCTTCAACGAGATGGTCGCCACCGCCAACGAAGTCGCACGCTCCTGCAGCAGCGCGGCCGACGCCGCAGAAAACGGCCATCACCGCGTCGCCGAGGGCAAGCAGCAGATCGAGCTGACCACCGACAACGTCAATCGCCTGGGTAGCCGCCTGAGCGAGTCGTCGCAGGCGATGGTCGAGCTCGAGGAAGGCAGCCGCAACATCAACCAGATCCTCGGCACCATCCGCGCCATCGCCGAGCAGACCAACCTGCTGGCACTGAACGCAGCGATCGAGGCCGCCCGCGCGGGCGATCAAGGCCGCGGTTTCGCCGTGGTCGCCGACGAAGTACGGGCCCTGGCCAAGCGTACCGCCGATTCCACCGGCGAGATCGACCAACTGCTCAACACCCTGGGCAACAAGACCCAGGAGGTGTCGCAGAAGATGGAAAGCTGTCTGGACCTGTCGCGGGCCAGCGTGTCTTCGATCGCACGCGCGCGGGACAGCTTCGAGGGCATCCAGCTGTCGGTGAACGAGATCCGCGATCAGAACCTGCAGATCTCGGCAGCCGCCGAAGAGCAGCACAGCGTGGCCGAGGAGATCAACCGGCACATCCAGCAGATCTACGACGAGGCAAGGCTGGTGGAAGGCCTGGCCAGCTCGGCGCAATCGGATTCGGGGAGGTTGTCGCAGTTGTCGGAAGAGCTGAACGGGCTGGTCGGACGCTTCAAGTCCTGACCGTCCTTGTGGGGCGGCGGCCAGGCAGCGCGGTGTCTTTTTCGCGGGTCAACCCGCTCCTGCACACTCAGCAACCGACCGCTCGCTCCTCGGCACACAGGGGCGTGGTCTGGGCGTAGAAGACGCTGGTCAAGGCCCCGACCACGCCCATGATCAGGCAGAACCCCACGCACACCCAGGGGCTCCACGGCATCAGGGCAATCAGCGCCAGGGGCGTTGTACTGGCCCACAGCGCATAGGCCAGGTTGTAAGTGAAGGAGATGCCTGACACGCGGATCTGTGCCGGGAACAGCCCGACCATCACCGAAGGCACCACCCCCACCACGCCACAGGACAACCCGGCCAGCGCATAGGCCGCCCAGGTCAAGCCCCACTGCCCCACCAGGCTGGCGTACAACACGCCGATCCCCAGCGGCAGCAACAGGCTGTAGATCATCACCGCACGCCAGGCACCGATGCGGTCGACCAGCAGCCCCGCCAGTACACAGCCGATATTGAGAAAGACGATGCCTACGCTGCTGAGCGCAAAGGTATGCCCGGCATCGATCCCGAAACGCTGCTGCATGACCGTCGGGGTGATCACCACCAGCACCACCACTGCAGAGGTCAGCACGCACGTCAACAGCGCAGCCGGGATCAGCGAAGCGCGGTGGCCAGTGAGAACAGTGCGCAGCGGAAATGCCACGGGCGGCGTCTGACGCTCACGCAGGGCAAGAAACACCGGCGTCTCGCTCAGCCAACGGCGCAGCCAGACACCGAACACGCCGAACACCCCACCCAGCAGGAAGGGATAACGCCAGGCGAAGTCGAGAATTTCCTGCGGGGTGTAGAGCCGCGCCAGCAAGGTGGCGACCAGCGCTCCAAGCAGGTAACCGAAGGTCAGCCCCGCCTGCAGGAAGCCCAGGGCGTAGCCGCGACGCCCCGGAGGCGCGTGCTCGGCAACGAAGGTCCAGGCGCTGGGCACCTCACCGCCGACCGCGGCGCCCTGAAGGATGCGCAGGGCCAGCAGCAGCAGAGGCGCGGCGTAGCCGATGTCGGCGTAGGTCGGCATCACCCCGATCAACAGGCACGGCAGGGCCATCATCAGGATGCTCAGGCTGAATACGCGCTTGCGCCCGAGATGGTCGGCGAAGTGCGCCATGAGGATGCCGCCCAGAGGGCGTGCCAGGTAACCGGTGACGAAGATCCCGAAGCTCTGCAGCAGGCGCAGCCATTCCGGCATCTGTGGCGGGAAGAACAGCTGGCTCAGGGTCAGGGCGAAGAACACGAAGATGATGAAATCGTAGATCTCCAGCGCGCCGCCAAGGGCCGCAAGGCCCAGGGTACGGTGATCGCCGCGGCTGAAACGAGGCGCGCGGGCGGTATCGATGGCAGTCATTTCTGGGTTCCGCAGATCGGCAAAAGGCAAGAGGATAGCAAATGCCGATGCGTCTCAGCTGGAACGGCTGAAAGCGTTGTGCGAGAAGTTCATCCGCCGCCAGGAATAGCCCGCGCCGCCGGCAAGCCCGGACGGCAGTGCAACCTGCCCCAGCACCTGCGGGGTGTCGATGATCGCCATGAACGATTCCAGTGCCTCGCTATCGGGCACCTTGGGCAGGCTGACACTGACCGCCCGGCGTTCGCTCTGCGCGATGCTCGGCACTTTCAGATGCTGGGAGTGGTACAGCAGCACATGCTGGATCTGCGGGCTGACGCGGCAGAAACGGGCCAGGTCGACGCCTGCATGGCTGCCCAGCTCGATGTTGCCCACCAATAGCTGGAACGGGTGCAATGCACTCTGCACCAGGCGCTGCAGGTCTTCGAAGCTTTCCACCGGGGCGATCCGGTAGTAGCCCAGGCCATTGAGCATGCGCTCCAGTTGCAAGCGCTGGCCGGGATGCTCGTCGGCGATGAGGATGCGCATGGACTTGTTCGGCATGGTCCGGACCCTGGCGGCAAGGTGGTCAGAGACACTGCCAGGCCTTGCTGCGCCTGTGCGGGCAATGACGGGTCTCTGTCTTGATAGTTGTCGGGAACCGACGATAAATCAAGGCGCTGCACAGGGATTTTTCACCCCTGTTCCACGGGCTTTTCACTGCTCCCACTGACGCATGCGCAAGCGACAGTGCTTCATGGCATTGACGATGTGCTTTTCCACCACGCTCTGCGAAACCCCGAGGCGCTCGGCGATCTGCGGATGCGACAGGCCCTCGAGCTTGCGCAGCAGGAAACTCTCGCGGCACGGTGCGCTCAACTCGTCCAGTGCACGCTGAACCAGCTCCAGGCGCTCATCGAGGTGCAGCAGATGGGGCGGTGCCGGGCTATGCCAGCGCTCGTCGTTGTCCAGCACTTCCAGCGGCTCGGACTGGCGCACCGTCTGACGCCGGTGCCGGTCGATCACCAGGTTAAGCGCCGTGCGGTAGAGGAAGGAACGGGGTCGCTCGATCGGCGGGTGACCGCCGCGCTCGAGCAGGCGCAGGCAGGCGTCATGGGCGACATCCTCTGCCGCGTGCCGGCTGCCCAGACGCGAGGAGAGGAAACTCACCAGTTCGCGATAGTAATGTTCCACCACGGCCCTTGCCTCTCCCGTTGGGCAACGTCAATGCGATTGAAAATACGCATCAGTGATATCAGCGTGTCATCTTACAAATTACAACCATTCTCAGCAACACACCCCTCGCCTGCGGCTAAATCCATTTCCCCAGCGTTCGTCTAACTGTGACCTCCGTGCGTGCCCTGAAAGGCGCGACACGCTCCTCATCCCTGGCTGGAAGTCTGCATGAGACGTACATCCACACTCCGTCGCCGCCTCGTTCTCGGCGGCCTGGGCCTGATCGCGCTGGGCAGCCTGCTGGCCTGGAAAGCCCTGCCCTTAGGCACTCTGCCAGTCAGCACCGTACAGGTCACCCGCGGCGACATCGAAAGCAGCGTCACCGCCCTTGGCACCCTGCAACCCCGTCGCTACGTGGATGTCGGCGCCCAGGCGTCCGGGCAGATCCGCAAACTGCACGTGGAAGTTGGCGATGAAGTGCGCAAGGGCCAACTGCTGGTGGAGATCGACCCCTCCACTCAACAGGCACGCCTGGACGCCGGGCGCTACTCGATCGAGAACCTCAAGGCCCAGCTTGCCGAACAGCGCGCCCAATACCTGCTCGCCCAGCAGCAGTTTCAGCGCCAGCACGAGCTGGCCAGTGCAGGCGCCACGCGTCAGGAGGATGTCCAGCAGGCCCAGGCGCAGCTCAAGGTGACCCAGGCACGCATCGACATGTACCAGGCGCAGATCCGCCAGGCCCAGGCCAGCCTGCGCAGCGACGAGGCTGAACTGGGCTACACACGGATCTACGCACCGATGGACGGCACCGTGGTGGCGGTGGACGCACGCGAGGGCCAGACCCTCAACGCCCAGCAGCAGACCCCGCTGATCCTGCGCATTGCCCGGCTGTCGCCGATGACCGTCTGGGCCCAGGTTTCGGAGGCCGACATCGGCCAGGTCAAGCCTGGCATGACGGCCTACTTCACGACACTGGCCGGTGGCAAGCGCCGCTGGACCAGCACCGTGCGCCAGATCCTGCCGATCCCGCCCAAGCCGCTCGACCAGACCAGCCAGGGCGGCGGCAGCCCGGCCAGCGCCAGCAGTGGCACCACCGGCAGCAAGGTGGTGCAGTACACCGTACTGCTGGACGTGGACAACCCTGACGGCGCCCTGATGGCCGAGATGACCACCCAGGTGTTCTTCGTCGCAGGCCAGGCCAGCCAGGTGCTCACCGCACCGTTGGCGGCGCTGGACGACGCGCCCACCGAGGGCATGCGCCTGGCACAGGTCCTGACCCGTAACGGCAAGGTCGTACAGCGCCAGGTACGCACCGGCTTGAGCGATCGCCTGCGGGTGCAGATCCTCGACGGCCTCAGTGAAGGCGAGCAACTGGTCATCGGCGCACCACGCGCCAGCGGAGGCTGAATGAACGCACCGCTGATCGAGCTCGATGACATCCACAAGGTCTACGGCGGCATCGACTCGCCCGAGGTCCAGGTGCTGCGTGGCATCAGCCTGAGCATCCAGCCGGGCGAGTTCGTCGCCATCGTGGGTGCCTCCGGCTCCGGCAAATCCACCCTGATGAATATCCTGGGCTGCCTCGACCGCCCCTCCCGTGGCAGCTATCGCTTCGCTGGCCGTGACGTCGCCGAACTCGACAGCGACGAACTGGCCTGGCTGCGCCGCGAGGCCTTCGGCTTCGTGTTCCAGGGCTATCACCTGATACCCTCAGGCTCGGCCCAGGAGAACGTCGAGATGCCGGCGATCTACGCCGGTACACCTGCAACCGAACGCCATGCCCGCGCCGCCGCGCTGCTCGAACGCCTGGGCCTGGCCAGCCGCACCGGCAACCGCCCCCACCAGCTGTCCGGAGGCCAGCAACAACGGGTGTCGATCGCCCGCGCCCTGATGAATGGCGGCCACATCATTCTCGCCGACGAGCCCACCGGCGCCCTCGACAGCCACAGCGGCGCCGAGGTCATGACCCTGCTGGACGAACTGGCCAGCCAAGGTCATGTGATCATCCTCATCACCCACGACCGTGAGGTGGCGGCGCGGGCGCGGCGGATCATCGAGATCCGCGACGGTGCGATCATCAGCGACTCGGCCGCCAAACGCCCGCCCGCTGCGCCCACTCCCGGCTTGCAGGCCGATGATCTGCGCCAGCGCCTGGACCGCGGCGCCAGCCTGCGCGGCGCCTGGAAAGGCGAGCTGGTCGAATCGCTGCAGGCGGCCTGGCGGGTCATGTGGATCAACCGCTTCCGCACCGCCCTGACCCTGCTCGGCATCGTCATCGGCGTGGCCTCGGTGGTGGTGATGCTCGCCGTCGGCGAAGGCAGCAAGCGCCAGGTGATGGCGCAGATGGCCGCCTTCGGCTCCAACATCCTCTATCTGAGCGGCAAGCACGCCACCTCCCGCGAAGCGGCGGGCCTTGTTTCCCTCGACGACGTCGCCGCCATCGCCGGCCTGCCCCAGGTGCAGCGCATCATGCCGGTGATCGGCGGCGAGCTGATGGTTCGCCACGGCAACAACAACCAGTCGTTCTACGTGGGGGGCAACAACACCGAATTCCCGCACATCCTCAACTGGCCGGTGGTCGAAGGCAGCCTGTTCACCGACGCCGACGAGCGCAGCGGTGCCGCCGTGGCGGTGATTGGCCAGAAGGTCAAGGAAAAGCTCCTGCCTCCCGGCAGCAACCCGCTGGGCCAGTACCTGCTGATCGAGAACGTGCCCTTCCAGATCGTCGGCGTGCTCGCCGCCAAAGGCGCAAGCTCCGGCAACCAGGACAGCGACGAGCGCATCGTGGTGCCCTACTCGGCAGCCTCCATGCGCCTGTTCGGCAAGCACGATCCCGAATACGTGATCATCACCGCCGCCGACTCAAGCCGGGTGTCGGAGACCGAAGCGGCCATCGCCCACCTGATGCGCAAGCGTCACCAGGGCAAGCAGGATTTCGACCTGACCAACGACGCAGCGCTGATCCAGGCCGAGGCGCGCACGCAGAACAGCCTGTCGCTGATGCTCGGCGCGATTGCCGCCATCTCGCTGCTGGTCGGCGGTATCGGGGTGATGAACATCATGCTCATGACCGTGCGTGAACGTACCCGCGAGATCGGTATCCGCATGGCCACGGGTGCTCGTCAGCGCGACATCCTGCGCCAGTTCCTCACCGAGGCGGTGATGCTGTCGATGGTCGGCGGCGTGACCGGTATCGCCCTGGCCCTGACCATCGGAGGCGCCCTGCTGCTGGCCGATATCGCCGTGGCCTTCGCCCTGCCTGCCATCCTCGGCGCCTTTGCCTGCGCCGTGATCACCGGTGTCGTGTTCGGCTTCATGCCGGCGCGCAAAGCCGCCCGACTCGACCCGGTCAAAGCCCTTACCAGCGTGTAGCCCATGACATTGCCAAGCCGCATCAGCCTGCTGACCCTGAGCCTCTGCCTCGCCGCCTGCAACAGCACACCAGCGCCGCAGGCCGACATCACGCCACCGCCCACATGGCAAGGCGCCACCGACTCCCACCAGGCGCTGCCGGACAGCACATGGTGGCAGGCGTTCTCCAGCCGCGAACTGGATCGCCTGATCGAACGCGCCCGCAGCAACAGCCACGACCTGGCTGGCGCCGCCGCGCGGGTGCGCCAGGCCCAGGCCCGCGCCGTGATCGCCGGGGCGCCATTGCTACCCGAACTGCAACTGGGTGTGGATGGCAGCCGCCAGCGCCTGCTGCGCGGCGACGGCAACGACCAGCTCGACGCCACCAGCAGCGAGCGCACCAGCACCGCCTTCGCCACGCGCCTGAGCGCCAGCTACGAAATCGATTTCTGGGGCGGCCGGCGCGCTGCCCGTGACAGTGCATTGCGCAAACTCGACGCCAGCCGCTTCGACCGCCAGACGGTCGAGCTCACGCTGTTCAGCGCCGTTGCCGACAGCTATCTGCAAGGGCTGACACTGGAGGAACAACTGCGTATCGCCCGGCTCAACCTCGATAACGCGCACGATGTCCTGCGCCTGGTCGAAGCCCGCGAACGCTCGGGCTCGGCGACCCGCCTGGAGCTGGCCCAGCAACGCAGCCTGGTCGCCGCCCAGGAGCGCCAGGTGCCGTTGCTGGAGCAACAGTGGCAGGACAATCGCGTCACCCTTGCCACCTTGCTCGGTGATCCGGTGCAGAGCCTGAATACCGGCCAGGAGTCGATCAGCGCCTTGAACTGGCCAGGCATCGGCAGCGGCGTCCCCAGTGCACTGCTCAGTCGCCGCCCGGACATCGCCGCCGCCGAGGCACGCCTGGCGGCAGCCAGCGCCGACGTGCAGGTAGCCAGGGCCGCCATGCTGCCACGAGTGGTGCTCGGTGCCGACCTGGGCAGTGGCGCCAGGACCTTCGCCAACGTGCTCGACAGCCCCTTCTACACCCTCACCACCGCCCTCACCGCCCCCATCTTCGACCGCGGCCGACGCAGCGCCGAGCGTGACCAGGCCAAGGCGCGCCAGGAAGAGTTGCTGGAGGATTACCGCGCGCAGATCATCGCGGGCTTCGCCGACGTGGAAAAGGCGCTCAATGCGATCAACGGCGTCGACCGGCAACGCCAGTGGCAGGATCAGGAAGTGGAACAGGCGCGCATCGCCTTCAGCCTGGCCGAACAGCGCTATGCATCAGGGGCAGAGACGCTGCTGACGGTACTGGAAACGCAGCGCACCCTGTATTTGGCCGAAGACCAGCAGGCGCAGTTGCGCCTGGCCAGGTTGCAGGGGAGCGTGGCGCTGTACAAGGCGCTGGGCGGGGGATGGAGGCTCTGAGGGGAGTCCGTCAGCGCGGGGGGTCTTCTTCGCGGGCAAGTCGCAGCGGCGAACCGCCGCTGCGACTTGCCCGCGAAAAGCACGACTCGGCGTTAATCACGAAAGAATGTTCTTCATCGACAGGTTACGCGCGTACCAAGGCCGACGCGGCACCCGCCGCAGCAGGTCGGCGATGCCGTCCTCTTCGCCGAAGGTGATACGCAGCGCAAGCTTCATCACCTCCACATCCATCTCCACTGTCTTGCCCGGACGAATACCCGGTGTGGTACTGCACCCATGAGTGTCCGGCCCCAGCCAGGGGTCGCCGACTTCCACCCAAGGACCCGGCGCGAACCACTTCACGCCATTGACCTCCAGGCGCCGCACCTGGCCGGGGTGATAGCGTTCATGGGCGCGATACCAGTCTTCGATCCGGTCGTCGATCCAACCATGGAACCCCCAGAACACCGGGTGTACATGGGAAGAAAACGGATCGCCCAGGAAGTCGTTCTCACGGCCGAACCAGCGCCCGGCGAAATCCGACGGGTCGCGCGCAAAGGGCACCGGCGCACTGTTGGACGGGTCCCGGGGCACCGAGGCCCAGCACATGTGCAGCCAGTCGTGCAGGTTCATCTCCACTTCCGAACCAAAGGTGCCCAGGCTCAGCTTCGACAGGTACTGCGGATCCTGGTATTGCGACTCCCAGACCTGGAAGTTGCTGCAGAACGTCTCCCCGGCCTTGATCGCCGACACCCACTGGCCATAGTCGTCGTCGCCCGGCGCTTGCCAGGGCGGCGGCACGCAGCAGCCGTCGTGGTTGTCGTAATAGCGGGCAAAACCCTGCCGGTCGAACTCGACATTGGGCTGTGGCAGCGGAAAGCGCTGCCAGGAGGGCAGGTCCTGCAGGGCGCGTGCGGCAGCGAGCATGTGCCGGTGCATGAACAGAAAGTCCACGCCCGAACCATTGCGGTGCTTGCGCGGCCCACGGGCGTCGCGCTCGTGGTCGCGCGGCCCTGGCTGCCAGCCCAGGCCGCGCAACGCATTACGCTTGTCTTCGGGAATCTTGTGCCACTGATCGCGGGTCGCATGCCAGAGCTGGTGGAACAAACGATGCTCGGGGCTGATGACCCAGGCCTGCATGGCCGGGGTATAGGGCAGGCGCTCACGCGCCTCTGGGAACAGGCGCTTGACGGCAACGAAGCGGCTGTCCGCCACCGGCAAGGTAAGGGGCCGATCAAGGCGCTGCAAGCGGCCGCTGAGGGTGCCGCTGCCGGCGTTGGCGAACTCGCCCCACACCTCGTCGAGGCTGGCTACGCACTCATAGCTCGGCCCACCGTCCTGACTGAGCAGGCGCCAGCGCACCTGGGCAGACGAGGCTCCGACCAGATCGCCCAGCACCCGGTAGGCGGCCGGACCATCAGCTCGCAGGCGCTCGCCGGTATCAACGAAACCACGCAGCCCACGGCCTTTGGTGGCGACGTCGAAGAACACCTCGACGCCCTCGCGCGGCAAGCCCTCGAGGCCGCCATCGGCGCCATCGAAACGGATATCCCAGACACCCCGCAAGTGATCGGCCAGCAGTTGCCCGGCAAGGTCGGCAAGCTCGACGCTGGCCTCACCCGGGGTGACGATGTCGTCTTCAGGGTCGTGGGTCAGCTCCTTGTGCGCATAGTAGGCGGCGGTACCCGCGGCCCCCGCCACTGCCAGGCCTGCGATGAATCCTCGTCGGGAAATGGTCATTGCGCCTCTATCCGTTCCAGCCATGCTGCGGCTTCTATCCAAGCTAGAACGTACGCTGGCGGGCAAAATTTACCGGGGCTAATTCACCACGGCTGGCACTCGTTCCTTCAGAAGACTCCTTGCCAGCAGAGGCTGCCGATGACCTCCTTCCTCTCGCGCCTGATTCGCCCGAACCGGGCCAGCGCTTACCGGATCTTCGATGTCGAGCTCAAGACCATCGTGCCCCTGAGCCCTTCGCTGTGTCGTTTCGTCTTCACCGGCGAAGACATCGGGCAAATGACCACCCTGGCGCCGGACCAGCGCATCAAGCTGTTCTTCCCCTCCCCCGACGGCCAGCCACCACGACTCCCCCAGCACGAGAAATGGCAGCAGGCACGGCGCGACCTCCCGGCGGCGCAGACGCCCCCCATGCGCACCTACACGTTGCGCGCCCTGCGGCGCGCGCAGCATGAGGTGGAGGTGGATTTCGTCCTGCATGGGGTCAATGGCCCCGCCTCGGCCTGGGCGACCCATGCGCGCCCCGGTGATCGGCTGCAGATGGTTGCACCGAACCTTGCCTATGACGGCGACCCCGGCGGTTATGAGTGGAAGCCCCCACGCGAGGCACGGCAGATTCTGCTGGTGGGCGACGAGACTGCACTGCCGGCGATTGCCGGGGCGCTCGAACAGTTGGCCGACACCCGCCCGCACCTGGCGGTCGAAGCCTTCATCGAGGTTCCCCTGGAGCTGGACTGCCTTGACCTGCGCCACGGCCCGGCCACCCGGGTGCACTGGCTGCCCCGCGACGTGCTGGCCTGCGATCACGGCCAAGGCATGCTGCACGCGGTGCGCGAACTGGCCACGCTGCCGAACCCGACAGCGACCCGCAACGCCGAACTCGAGGAGGTCGACATCGACCAGCGCATCCTCTGGGAACTGGCCAGCGACAAGGCCGCGGCCTTTCATGCCTGGATCGCCGGGGAGTCGGCGACGGTGATGGAGATCCGTCGCTACCTGATCAAGGAGCGTGGCCTGGCGCGCGACAGCCTGACGCTGATGGGCTATTGGCGGGCCGGACGCACCCTGGAGTAGCGTCGACCGCTATCGCACCCGCTGTATTCCCGGGCTCACACACCAAAAACGCTGTCGCACATCTGTAAATCGATGTCATGACAGCCGATTCCGCCGTCACCCCGCCGTTAACGACCGAATCCGGTCCCCTGCACCTGTACAAACGACACAAAAAAACCCTCTGCCTCGCGCATCCTGAGCCCGACTCCCGAGTCACGGACAGACCTACGCACTACACCGCCCTACAACCAATAACAACACCCAGGGACTACACCTATGCTCTCCATGCGAAAACGCTTCGGCGTCCTGCTGTTCTCGCTGTGTGCCACTGCCGTCCAGGCCAAGGAATGGACCGAAATCCGCTTCGGCGTCTTCCCCGAATACCCCCCCTTCGAATCCGTCGCCGCCGATGGCAGCCTGCAAGGCTTCGACATCGAGCTGGGCAACGCCATCTGCGCCAAGCTGCAGGTCAAGTGCACCTGGGTGCATAACGAATTCGACGGCATGATCCCGGCGCTACGTGCGCGCAAATTCGACGCCATCATGTCGTCGATGGCCGTCACCCCAGCGCGCCTGAAGCAGATCGACTTCACCGACCGCCTGTTCCTCAGCCCCACCTCGGTGGTGGTGCGCGCGTCCGCCGACTTCGGTGATACCCCCGAATCGCTCAAGGGCAAGCAGGTCGGCGTACTGCAGGGCTCGCTGCAGGAAGCCTATGCCCGCGCCGTGCTGACCCCGCTGGGCGTGCAGGTCAGGGCCTACCAGTCCCAGGACCAGAACTATGCCGACCTGCAGAACGGCCGCCTCGACGCCACCGTGACCGACCGCCTCGAGGCGCAACTGAACTTCCTCTCCAAACCCGAAGGCGCCGACTTCAAGAGCGGCCCGGCGATCAAGGACCCAAGCCTGCCACTGGACATTGCCATGGGCCTGCGCAAGACCGACCCGGAGCTCAAGGCGCTGCTCGACAAGGGCATCGCGGCGATCCACGCCGATGGCACCTATGCCGAAATCCAGAAGAAGTACGTGGGCGACCTGGACATCTACAACGAGTGATCGTCGCTGCCGGCGCTGGCCCCGACCTGCCCGCGACGCAGCCAGCTGCCGACATCGTCGATCCCCAAGCCATCCCGTCGCACGAGACCCTCTCATGAACGACTTGCTTTCTCTGCAAGGCTTCGGCCCGTTGCTGGCCCAAGGCACCTGGATGACCCTGAAGCTGGCATTCCTGTCGTTGCTGCTCAGCCTGCTGCTCGGCCTGGTCGGCGCCAGCGCTAAGCTGTCGCACTCCAAGCTGCTGCGTATCCCGGCCACCCTCTACACCACACTGATCCGCAGCGTCCCGGACCTGGTGCTGATCCTGCTGTTGTTCTACAGCATGCAGATCTGGCTCAACGACCTCACCGAAGCACTGGGTTGGGACTACGTTGAAATCGACCCCTTCGCCGCCGGCGTGCTGACCCTGGGCTTCATCTACGGCGCCTACTTCACCGAGAACTTCCGCGGCGCCATCCTCAGCGTGCCCGTCGGCCAACTGGAGGCAGCCACCGCCTACGGCCTGAGCCGTACCCAGCGCTTTCGCCTGGTGCTGTTCCCGCAACTGATGCGTTTCGCCCTGCCAGGGCTTGGCAACAACTGGCTGGTGTTGCTCAAGTCCACCGCACTGGTGTCGATCATCGGCCTGGCCGACCTGGTCAAGGCCGCGCAGAACGCCGGCAAGACCACCAACGACATGCTGTTCTTCCTGTGCCTGGCCGGGTTGGTCTACCTGCTGATCACCACCCTTTCCAACCGCCTGTTCAAGCACCTTGAGCGGCGCTACAACACCGGCGTGCGGGGACTGGCACGATGATCGAACTCCTTCAGCAATACGGCATCGCCTATCTGTACAACGATGGCAGTGGTCTGTCGGGCCTGGCCATGACGCTGTGGTTGTTCCTGGCAAGCATGGTCCTGGGTTTCGTCCTTTCGCTACCCCTGGCGCTGGCGCGGGTATCGCGCCACAGCTGGCTGCGCGTGCCGGTGCAGGTGTACACCTTCGTGTTCCGCGGCACACCGCTCTATATCCAGTTGCTGATCTGCTACACAGGCCTCTACAGCCTGGAGGTGGTGCGCGAACACGCGCTGCTCGACCAGTTCTTGCGCAACGCACTCAACTGCACCCTGCTGGCGTTCGTGCTCAACACCTGCGCCTACACCGTGGAGATCTTCGCCGGGGCGATTCGCAACCTGCCTGCCGGCGAACTGGAGGCGGCCCAGGCCTATGGCCTGCGCGGCTGGAAGCTGAACCTGTTCCTGGTACTGCCGGCGGCCCTGCGCCGCTCGCTGCCGGCCTACAGCAACGAGCTGATCCTCATGCTGCATGCCACCTCGCTGGCCTTCACTGCCACCGTCGCCGACATCCTCAAGGTGGCGCGCGATGCCAACGCTGCGACCTTCCTGACCTTCCAGGCCTTCGGTGTGGCGGCGCTGCTGTACATGTTGCTGTCCTTCGCCCTGGTCGGCCTGTTCCGACTCGCCGAGCGCCGCTGGATGCGCTTCCTTGATCCCGTACGAGGCTGATCCCATGACCGCCACCGCACTGCCTTTGAACTTCGAACACGCGCCCTCCACCCAGGCCCATACGAGCGCGATCAAGCTCAGCGTCGACGCCCTGCACAAGCACTACGGCGAGCACCAGGTGCTCAAGGGCGTATCGCTGCAGGCCCGCAAGGGCGACGTGATCAGCCTGATCGGCGCCAGTGGCTCGGGCAAGAGCACCTTCCTGCGCTGCATCAACTTCCTCGAACAGCCCGATGCCGGCAGCATCACCCTCGACGGCCAGACCCTGCAGATCCGCCCCGGCACCCGCACGCCGCCACCTGCGCAACTGCAGAACCTGCGCACGCGCCTGGCGATGGTGTTCCAGCATTTCAACCTGTGGAGCCACCTGACCGTGCTGGAAAACATTTGCCTGGCACCGCGCAAGGTGCTGGGCATCAGTGCCGCCGAAGCCCAGGCACGGGCACGCACCTACCTGGACAAGGTCGGCCTGCCCGCGCGCGCCGCCGAGCAGTACCCTGCCTTCCTCTCCGGCGGCCAGCAGCAGCGGGTGGCGATCGCCCGCGCACTGGCCATGGAACCGGAGATCATCCTGTTCGACGAACCGACCTCGGCGCTCGACCCCGAGCTGGTCGGCGAGGTGCTCAAGGTCATACAGACGCTCGCCGAGGAAGGACGTACCATGCTCATGGTCACCCACGAGATGGGCTTTGCCCGTCAGGTGTCCAGCCAGGTGCTGTTCCTGCACCAGGGACTGGTGGAGGAACACGGCAGTGCCGACATCCTCGACCACCCGCAGAGCCCACGCCTGCAACAGTTTCTCTCAAACCGTTTGAAGTGAAGTCACGCCGTATGGATAGCAAGGCCACCCGTTCCCCTGCCAACCCGCCGCTGGACCGCATCGATGAAGCGATCATCGATGTGCTGCGCCACCACGGCAGGATCACCTACGAGAAGCTCTCGACCCTCGTGCACCTGACGCCCAGGCCTTGCCTTGAGCGGGTGCGCAAGCTGGAGCGACGAGGTGTGATCCGCGGCTACGGTGCGATCATCGACCTGCAGCAGGTGTCGCCCGGCCTGTCGCTGTTGGTGCTGGTGGCCTTGTCCAACCAGAGCGGGCGTTCCGCCCAGCGTGCCTTCGAGGCCACCGTGCGGGCCTGCCCGCAGGTCTTTGAATGCCAGCTGATCAGCGGCCATTTCGACTACAGCCTGCGCATGCGCTGCCGCGACATGGAGCACTACCGGGTGCTGACCGAGGCCTGGATGAACGACGACGAACTGCACATCGACAAGCTGGTCGCCCACCCGGAGCTGGCGGCGGTCAAGAGCCTCGCACCACAGGCCTGAAACATCCTTGGGGGCCGCCTGGCGCCCCCTTCGCCTCACCCACCTGCGCTTCACACCCCTTCCCTGCGCTAACCGGCACACCAGAGGCTCCGAGTTCGACTGATCGCCAACTGGTCAGACCGGTAAGTCCAAAAAGCCTTGCCAAGCGCTGAAATTCGCGCTTACATTTACCCCGCACTGGACAAACCGGTAAGACCACAATAATTAAGTCCTGCGCTCTTTCGCCCGCCAGCCCCTGGCGTGCATCGAAGCAGGGACACCGAATCAGAGATCCCTCCCATGCTCAAATGGTGCTCGCGTTCGATCTTCCTCCAAGTTGTCCTGGGCCTTGCCCTGGGCGTTATCTGCGGTCTCAGCTTTCCTGAAGTATCCCTGCAGCTCAAACCCCTCGGTGACGGCTTCATCAAGCTGATCAAGATGCTCATCGGCATCATCGTGTTCTGCGTAGTGGTCAGTGGCATCTCCGGCGCGGGCGACCTGAAGAAGGTCGGGCGCATTGGCCTGAAGTCGGTGATCTACTTCGAAATCCTCACCACCATCGCCCTGGTCATCGGCCTGGTGCTGGCCTTCTCTACCGGCATCGGCCAAGGTGCCAACATCCACCTCGACCAACTCTCCAGCGCCGACGCCGGTGCCCTGGCCGATCGCGGTGCGCACATCCACGGCGCCACGGCGTTCTTCATGGATCTGATCCCGACCTCGGTGATCGGTGCCTTCGCCGACAACAACATCCTCCAGGTCCTGCTGTTCGCCGTGCTGTTCGGCAGTGCGCTGAACCTGGTCGGCGAGTCGGCATCGGGCATCTCGCGCCTGATCAACGAACTGAGCCATGTGATCTTCCGCATCATGGGCATGATCGTGCGCCTGGCGCCGATCGGCGTGTTCGGCGCCATCGCCTTCACCACCAGCAAGTACGGCCTGGAGTCGCTGCAGCACCTGGGCGGACTGGTGGCGCTGTTCTACATCACCTGTGCAGGCTTCGTGCTGCTGATCCTGGGCACGGTGATGCGGGTGTCGGGGCTGAAGTTGATCCCGTTCATCAAGTACCTGCGCGAGGAACTGACCATCGTCCTCGGCACCGCCTCCTCCGACGCCGTACTGCCGCAGGTGATGCGCAAGCTCGAACACCTGGGGATCGGCAGTTCCACCGTGGGGCTGGTGATTCCGACCGGCTATTCGTTCAACCTGGACGGTTTCTCGATCTACCTCACCCTGGCCATCGTGTTCATCGCCAACGCCACCGGCACGCCACTGGCCATGACCGACCTGCTGACCATCCTGCTGGTGTCGCTGGTCACCTCCAAGGGCGCCCATGGCATCCCGGGCTCGGCGCTGGTGATCCTGGCCGCCACCCTGACCGCGGTTCCGGCGATCCCGGTGGTCGGCCTGGTGCTGGTGCTGGCCGTGGACTGGTTCATGGGCATCGGCCGGGCACTGACCAACCTGATCGGCAACTGTGTCGCCACCGTGGCCATCGCCCGCTGGGAGAAGGATATCGACATGCAGCGCGCCAACAACGTGCTGGCCGGCAAGCCTGGCTTCGAACCGATAGCGCGCAAGCAGGGCCAGGCCCATCAGCAGGAATTCTGACCGTGCCAGGGCCGACGTTCAGCGCCGGCCCACAGGCGACAAGACTCAGGTTTCAATCAGGGAGCGAACCGTGATCAGCTCATCGACCGTCGTCAACTCCGTGGTGGAAAAGCTGCGCAAGGCCCTGGCCCGCGGTCAGTGGCGCAGCGGCGAAATGCTGCCCGGCCAGCGCGAGCTGGCCGAACAACTGGGCATCAGCCGCCCCAGCCTGCGCGAAGCGGTGACCGTTCTGGAAACCCTCGGGCTGGTACGCTCGATGCCCGGCAAAGGTGTGCTGGTGCTGGAGGCCGACGCCGCCCTGACACCAGGCACCGAGGGTGTCGGCGCCGCCAGCCTGGCCGATGTGCTGGAGCTGCGCTACACCCTCGAGCCCTTCATCGCCGGGCTGGTCGCGCAATCGGCGGGCAACCAGGACATCGGCCAGTTGCGCCTGACCCTGATGGACCTGCGCGAAGCCGTTGACGCCAGCGACAGCGAGGCAGGCGTGGCCGCCTACATCGCCTTCCACGAAGCGCTGTTCGCGCTGACCACCAACCCGATCTTCCAGAGCGTGGTGCAGCAGACCAGCAACGCGCTCAAGCAGAGCGCGGCGATGCTGCGCGACTCCCCCGAACACCTGGCCGCACGGCTCGAAGAGAACGAGGCCGTGGTGCGCGCCATCCGTGCACGCAACAGCGCCCAGGCCAGCGCCCAGATGCGCAGGCACATCCTCGCCGAAGGCCAGCGCATGGGCATCGAACTGAACATCCCGGACGACCAACCGGACCCGCATCTTTGACGTCAGGAGAGCGACCATGACCGCCTTCGCCCACGCCGACCCGCGCCTGCCCCAGCTGATCAAGACCGGCGAAGGCCGCCTGGGCGCCGAACAGATCTACCCACGCCTGTTCGACGCCATCCTCGAACAGCGCCTGCCCCCTGGCAGCGCCCTGCCCGAGCAGGCGCTGGGCAATGCTTTCGGCGTCAGCCGCACCGTGATCCGCCGGGTGCTCGGGCGTCTGGCCGACCAGCAGGTGGTGGTGCAGCGCCCCAGCCACACCGCACACCTGGCCGCACCCGATCCACAGCAGGCGCGCCAGGTGCTCAGTGCCCGGCGCCTGGCCGAAACCACGCTGATCGGCCTGGCCACCCAGCGCGCGCGCCCGGGGCAGATCCGTCAACTGCGCCAATTGGTGGAGCGCGAACGCCTGCACTACGAGCGTGGCGAGCGCTGCACGGCCATCCGCCTGGGCGGCGAATTCCACCTCAAGCTTGCGCAGATGGCCAACAACGCGCCGCTGGCGCGCTTTCTCAACGGCCTGGTGCCGATGACCTCGCTGATCATCGCCCGCTACGAGTCGCCCTGCTGCGAGCATTGCGCCTGGGAAGAGCACGCGGCAATCATCGACGCGGTGGAAGATGGCGACAGCACCGCGGCGCTTGAGCTGATGCACCAGCACCTGGACCGCCTCGAAGCCAAGCTCGACCTCGATCAGAGCGTGCGCGCGTAACGTTTGCGGTAGTCCGCCGGGGTAACTCCGACATGCCGCACGAAAGCGCGGCGCAGGGTGTCGACATTGGCGAAGCCACACAAGGCCGCCACCTGCTTGGGCGGCTCGCGTCCGCCCTCGAGGCGTTCGCGCGCGGCATTGACCCGTGCCAGTTCCACCCAGGCCGCAGGGGTCATGCCGACATCGGCCTGGAACAGCCGGGCGAAGTGCCGCGGGCTGAGGCCCGCCCGCTGCGCCAGGCTGGCGATGCTGTGATCCTCGGCCGGATTGGCCGCCACATAGCGCTGCAACCCCTGAAGCACCGAGCGACCGACCGGCGAAGAGCCACCCTGGCGGCTGAACTGCAATTGCCCACCCGGACGCTTGAAGTACATCACCAACTGCCCTGCCACCTGCTTGGCGAGTTCTCGCCCCAGGTCTTCCTCCACCAGGCTCAACGCCAGGTCCAGCCCGGACGTCACACCCGCCGCAGTGCGCACCTTGCCGTCATGGACCTGGATCGCATCGGCCTCCACCTGCACCTCGGGATAGCGCTCGGCCAAGACCTCGGCGACCGCCCAGTGCGTGGTGATGCGTCGGCCATCGAGCAGGCCGGCAGCAGCCAGGGCGAAGGCCCCGGTGCAGACCGATCCGTAGCGCCGGCAACTGGCGGCACGCCCACGCAACCAGTCGAGGATACCGCTGCGCAGATGCTGGCTGGCCGCCTGTGGCGTACCGGCGATCAGCAGGGTGTCGATGGGCTCAATGGTGTCGCCGATCCAGCCATCGGGCAGCAGGCGCGCGCCGGACGAACTGACCAGCGGGCCGGGCTCGCAGGCCAGCAGGCGCAGGCGATAGACCTCGCGACCGGCCTGGCGGTTGGCCTCGGCGAAGACATCGAGCGGGCCGCTGGCGTCGAGCAACTGGACACCGGGCATGGCCAGGATGGCGAGGGTCAGTGAGGGCATCTGGAGATCCTGTAGGAGCGCGAAAAGGCTGACAGCGACAGCATAAGACCCCAGCCTGCCCATCGCGCAGGCCATGTCCGTCGCAAACCGACAATGGCAGGATCTGGCGCGTAACGTCAATTGAGGACATACCCCCTCACCGCCACACTGACTCCACCACCAACCACCCCAAGGAGTCACCCATGTCCACCTCCATCGCCGGTATCCAGGTACCCAACAGCGCCATGGCCCGCGAGATCACCGAACTGGTCCGCGACACCGCCTCGCCATTGCTGTTCCACCATTCCAGCCGGGTGTTCTACTTCGCCGCCCTGGCCGGCAAGCGCCTGGGCCTGAAGTTCGACAGCGAACTGCTGTACTGCGGCTGCATGTTCCACGACATGGGCCTGACCCATCAGCACAGCAGCGACTGCTGCCGCTTCGAGGTCGACGGCGCCAACGCCGCCCGCGACTTCCTCAAGGGCCACGGCATCGCCGAACGCGACATCGAGCGGGTCTGGACCGCCATCGCCCTGCACACCACACCGGGTATTCCCGAGTTCATGCACCCGCTGATCGCGCTGGTTACCGCCGGCGTCGAAACCGACGTCCTTGGCCTGCACCATGAAGGGCTGAGCACCGCCGAGCGCGACGCCGTAGTCCAGGCCCATCCCCGTGGCGAGCAGTTCAAGGAAGCGATCATCCAGGCCTTCTACGATGGCATCCGCCACAAGCCGCAGACCACCTTCGGCAACGTCAAGGGCGATGTCATCGCCGACAAGGAACCGGGCTTTCATCCCGGCAACTTCTGCAGCGTGATCCGCCAGTCCTGCTGGCCAAGCTGAGGCCTTGCTGGCCAAGGCTTGCCGGGCGCCTTACCATGCGCCCGGCAAATCACACGCCAGGAGGCCTTATGCAACACACCATCGCCCCAGTCGGCGCAGAACAGTTCGAGCGCCTGACCGAACTGTGGGAAGCGTCGGTGCGGGCGACGCACGATTTTCTTCCCGAAGGCTACATCGAACGCTTGCGCCCGCTGGTACGCGACCAGTACCTGGGCTTCGTCCAACTGCGCGCCGAGTACGATCAACAGGGCCGGATCCGTGGCTTTGCCGGGGTACACGAGGGCAAGTTAGAGATGCTTTTCGTCGACCCGACCTACCGCGGCCAGGGCATCGGCAAGGCCCTGTTGGCCCAGGTCGTCGCCGAAATGGGCGTGCGCGAGGTCGATGTCAACGAACAGAACCCGCAGGCCGTGGGCTTCTACCTCAACCAGGGCTTCGTCCAGACCGGACGCAGCGAAGTCGATGGGCAGGGCGATCCGTATCCGCTGCTGCATCTGAGACGCGAGGGCTGAACATGGCTTTCGAACTGCAAAAGGGGGCCGCTCTGCGGCCCTCCCCGCTTCTATAATCAGAAGACCTCATCCAGCCTCTACCCAGGGAGGCTACCAGCGTGAACCCGCGCATCCCCCTGTTGCTGCTGTGCCTGCTGCTGACCCTGGCTGGCTGCGCCGGCAAACGCTCCCCACCAGCCCCGCCCCCGGCCACGCTCACCCCCGCCCTCTGGCAACAGATCGACCAGGACCTGATTGGCGCCTCGGTTGCCGCCACCGGCTCGGCCAGCGACTATGCCCGTCGCTCGATGAGGGTCTGGCGCGAACAGGTGCAGCAACGTACCGAAAGCGACTTCATCCCCTGGTTCACCGGCTACTGGACCCAGCAATGGCTGACCCTCAAGGTTGCCTGGTTCAAGATGAACAGCGGCAACGGCAGCGACCCGCCCGAAAAACGTTTGGCGCTCTACTTGCAGGAGCAGTACCACGAGCGGGTGATCGAACCGGTCGCCGAGCAGATCAACCCCGAAGGCATCCGCGACCGTGCCAGCGAGCTGTACCTGCAACTGTTCGCCCAGCAGTTGCCGACGATCATCCAGCGCTACAACGCCCCGCCTGATCAGGTCAGCCAACGCCTGAATCACCTTGCAGCCATCGCCCTGGGCCCACCTGCGGCCAGGGACGCGACGCTCTACCAACTGCTGCGCGCCCAGTCACTGGACCAGCAGCCCGCCTGGCAGGCGCTGCGCCAGCACCTGCACGACCAGGCCGCCAAGGCACCCGGGCAAACCGAGGTGGGGCTGTCGTCGGTGGCCACCCGGGCCAGCGAAAAACTCGGCGCCACCCTCGCCCCGCGCGGCATCGCCAGCGCGGTGGCGGCGGCAGTAGGCAAGGCCGCCGGGGCGATGATCTCGGTGGCGGTGGCCGGTTTCGGCATGATGACCCACGACCGCGATCATCCACAGATGGTCGAGCAACTGCGAGTGATCCTCAACGTGGCGCTGAACGAGGAATGGCGCGAGCTCATGGAGAACCGCCAGAGTGGCGCCCTCTCGGGGGTGTACTACCTGTCGGGGCAGGTCGAGGATGGCCTGCTTTCGGGCGCAGGCCGGCCCTGACGCCTCAGGCCACGGCCATGGCCGAGGTCGGCAGGCCGAAGATGCGGTCGAACGCCCAGTTGTAGACGAAGGTGTAGACCGGCACCAGCACGATGAACGCCAGGTCCACCACGAACGCCTCGACCAGGCTCATGTCCAGCCACCAGGCAATCAGCGGAATCAGGTACAGCACCAGCGTCAGTTGGAAGCCCACCGCGTGCGCCACACGCCGCGCCACGCTGCGACCGCGCTTGGCCTGGCGGCTTTCCCAGCGCTCGAACAGGCTGTTGTAGACCAGGTTCCAGAGCATGGCGATGGTGGTGATCATCACCGCCAGTGGCCCGGTGTGCGAGGCCGGGGTTTCGGACAGGTAGGCCAGGCCCAGCGTGGACATGCACAAGCCAATGAGTTCATAGAAGGTCACGTAGACCAGTTTGCGTTTGACGCCTTGCACCGTGACGACCTCGGGATACAGTGAATGAAGGCGCGGAGAATGAATCAATAATCTTGACAGAAAAAGTCAGCACCTTTCAGATTTACTGAAAGGAGACTTGCATGAACTTTTCCAGCGACAACATCCAACTGTTCCTCGCCGTGCTCGACCGCGGCTCGTTCTCTGCCGCCGCACGGGTACTGGGGCGGGTGCCGTCGGCGGTCAGCATGGCAATCGGCAATCTGGAGGCCGAACTGGGCTACGCCCTGTTCGAGCGCGGTGCCCGCGAGGTGCGCGCCACCGACCGCGCCCGCGCCCTGGAGCCGCACGCGCGGCTGATCGCCGAGCAACTGGGGTTGCTGCAAGTGCATGCGCTCGAACTGTCGCGAGGGCTGGAAAGCAGCCTGGCCATCGCCGTGGTGCCGGACATCGACCCCCGTCCACTGCTGACAGCCATCGCCCGGCTGGGCGAGCGCTACCCGCTGCTCGACATCGAACTGCTCAGTGCCCCGCAGGAGGACGCCCTGCAACTGCTCGACAGCGGCCGCGTCGGGTTGTGCCTGGCCTTTGCCGGGTTGCAGGTCGATCCGCGCCGCAGTTTCCAGCACCTGGGCACCGAGTCGCTGGTGGCCACCTTGTCGCCTCACCATCCAGCCCTGCGCCAAGGGCGTATCCGCGACCTGGAAGACCTGGTGAACATCCGCCAGATCCTGGTGCATAGCCGTGACCTGCCACTGCGCGACACCCGCTCACTGATCGGCACCGCGCACTGGCGCACCGACAGCGTCGACCTGGCCCTGCAGATGGTCGAAGCAGGGCTGGGTTGGGGCGACCTGCCTGCGGCCAGGGTCATGCCACGGGTAGAGGCCGGCCGGCTGGTGCGCCTGGCGTTTCGCAACACCCGCAACGAGCTGCAGCTACCCGTGCATGTGCTGTGGCTCAAGGAGCAGCCACTGGGGCAGGCTGCTCGGGCGCTGGTGGAGTTGCTGGCTGCCGGCTGATCCGTCCATGACCACCCGTCGGCCAGAACGACGTCTAACTCAACCATTTGGCCCGCAGGCCGATACCGATTCCGACAGGCACCGCCACGCGCCACGAGTGCACGGCGGCCTCCCCAGCATCGGCTCAAGGTCTCGAAACATGAACCTGAAGTTCCGCCACAAGATTCTCCTCAGCGCCTGCGGTGTCGTGGTATTGGCATTCGCATTGTTCACCCTCTACAACGACTACCTGCAACGCAACACCATCCGCCAGAACATCGAATCCTCCGTGCAGCAGGCCGGCGCACTGACGGCCAGCAGCGTGCAGAATTGGATGAGCGGACGCATCCTGATCCTGGAGAACCTCGCCCAGGATATCGCCCAGCAAGGCACCGGCAGTCAGGTCGCCGGGCTGGTCGACCAACCCTCCTACACCAGCAACTTCCAGTTCACCTACTTCGGCCAGAACACTGGGCTCTTCACCCAGCGCCCCGACGCACAGATGCCCGAAGGCTACGACCCGCGCAAACGCCCTTGGTACACCGCCGCCGCGAGCGCCAACCAGACCCTGCTGACACCGCCCTACCAGGCATCGGTCGGCGGGCTGGTGGTGACCATCGCCATCCCGGTCAAGGCCCGCAGCAATGGCGAGCTGCTCGGAGTGGTCGGGGGTGACCTGAGCCTGGACAGCCTGGTCGACATCATCAACGCCGTGGATTTCGGCGGTATCGGCCACGCCTTCCTGGTCGACCGCGAAGGCCAGGTGATCGTCAGCCCCGACAAGGACCAGCTGATGAAGAACCTCAAGGACATCTATCCCGGCAGCTCCCTGCGGGTCGAGCCGGGCATGCAGGACGTGACCCTCGGCGGCGAAGAGCGGATCGTCTCCTTCACTCAGGTCAAGGGGCTGCCTTCGGCGCAGTGGTACATCGGCCTGTCCATCGACAAGGACAAAGCCTACGCCGCCCTCGGCCAGTTCCGCAGTTCGGCCATCATTGCCATGATCATCGCGGTGGCCGCCATCGCAGCCGTGCTCGGCCTGCTGATCCCACTGCTGATGCGCCCGCTGACCACCATGGGCCGCGCCATGCACGATATCGCCGAAGGCGAAGGCGACCTCACCCGTCGCCTGCAGGTGCAGCACAAGGACGAGTTCGGCGAACTGGCCGCAGCCTTCAACCGCTTCGTCGAGCGTATCCACGCCTCGATCAGCGAAGTGGCCTCGGCCACCCGACAGGTGCACGACCTGTCCGAACAGGTGATGAGCGCTTCCAACGCCTCGATCAACGGGTCCGAGGAACAGAGCCTGCGCACCAACAGCGTGGCAGCGGCGATCAATCAGCTCGGCGCCGCCACCCAGGAGATTGCGCGCAACGCCGCCGATGCCTCGCAGCACGCCAGCGGCGCCAGCGATCAAGCCAACGACGGGCGCCAGGTAGTGGAGGATGCGATCAGCGCCATGACCGCGCTGTCGCACAAGATCAGCGAATCGTGCGAGCAGATCGAAACCCTCAACGCCAGCACCGACGAGATCGGCAAGATCCTCGACGTGATCAAGGGCATCTCCCAGCAGACCAACCTGCTGGCGCTCAACGCCGCCATCGAAGCCGCTCGCGCCGGGGAAGCCGGGCGAGGCTTTGCCGTGGTCGCCGATGAGGTGCGCAACCTGGCACACCGCACCCAGGAGTCGGCCGAAGAGATCCACCGCATGATCACCAGCCTGCAGGTTGGCTCGCGCGAGGCGGTGCACACCATGAACGCCAGCCAGGTCTCCAGCGAGCAGACCGTGCAGGTGGCCAACCAGGCAGGTGAGCGACTGGCCAGCGTGACCCTGCGCATCGGCGAGATCGATGGCATGAACCAGTCGGTGGCCACGGCGACCGAGGAACAAAGCGCAGTGGTCGAGAGCCTGAACCTGGATATCACCCAGATCAACGCCCTCAACCAGCAAGGGGTGCAGAATCTCAACGAAACCCTGCGCCACTGCGATGCCCTGAGCCAGCAGGCGGGACGCTTGAAGCAGTTGGTGGGCAGTTTCAGGATCTGAAACGGCTTCACTGTTCCCCCTGTAGGAGCGGGCTTGCCCGCGAAAAAGACAGCGCGGTGCCTGGCACGGGCTACGCCCGTGTTCGCGGGCAAGCCCGCTCCTACAGGGGAACAGTGAAGCTGCCGCGTTATAACCTAATAACGAACAATTCTATTTGGCTATAAAGAACAATCTATATCCTGCTCCCATCCGACAACGGGCTAGCGGGCAGATTGAGTAACGTATGGATGTAGGTTCTTTCGGTTTCACCATTGCCGGGCTGGTCGTGGGTTTCATCGTCGGCATGACCGGCGTCGGCGGCGGCTCGCTGATGACCCCGATCCTGCTGTGGTTCGGTATCAACCCTGCCACCGCCGTGGGCACCGACCTGCTTTACGCGGCAATCACCAAGGCCAGTGGCGTCTGGGTGCATGCGCGCAACAAGAACATCGACTGGAAGATCACCGGCTGGCTGAGCCTGGGCAGCGTGCCCGCGGCAGCGCTGACCCTGTGGTTCCTCAGCACCCTGCATGCCGACACCTCGGCACTCAACGCCATCATCAAGCAGGGCCTGGCGGTGGTGCTGATCCTTACCGCCCTGGCGATCCTGTTCAAGTCGCGCCTGCAGGCCTTCGCCAGCAAGCATGCAGGCGATCACTACCACCTCAGCGACCGCAGCCTGAACCTCCTCACCGTGATCACCGGTGTGGTGCTCGGGGTCATGGTCACCCTGACCTCGATCGGTGCCGGCGCCCTGGGCACCGTGGCGCTGTTCCTGCTCTACCCCTTCCTGGTGACCCGGCGCCTGGTCGGTACCGAGATCGCCCATGCCGTCCCCCTGACCCTGGTCGCAGGCCTGGGCCACGCGGGTATGGGCAACATGGACTGGTCGCTGCTCGGCTACCTGCTGCTCGGCTCGCTGCCGGGCATCTACCTCGGCAGCCACCTCACCGGGCGCATCTCCGATCGTGTGTTGCGTCCCTGCCTGGCGGGCATGCTGCTGTTGATCGGCTACAAGCTGGCCTTCTGATCCCCCGGCGCCTCAGGCCGGCGCAAGACGCAGGCGCCAGATCTGGGTGCGGCTGAGTTCGAGCCGTGAGCACGGCGGGACGTCGATACACTGGTAGGCCCTGAGCGAACTGCCGAGCACTTCGACCATCGCGGCACGCATCACCATCGGATGCGTGACGGCCCACCAGTCACCGGGCGTGTCGAACGCCTCCAGCCAGTGCGCCACGCGCTTGTGCAGCGCGGCGAAGGACTCTCCACCATGGGGCGCCGCGTCCACATCGACCTGCCACCACGCCAGGGCTTCGCGCTGCTCGCGCTGCAACTGCTTGAGCGCAACGCCCTGCCAATGCCCCATGTCACAGTCGGCCAGCGCCGTCTCGATACGCACTTCGGGGGCGAGCCAGGCGGCGGTTTCACGGGCGCGCAGTTCGGGCGCGCTGAGCACCTGCACGCCCTCGGGCACAGCGTTCAACAACGGGGCGTCACCCAGCACGGGATCGTCGCTCAACGGAAATCGCCCGGTTTTCTGGGCGCGGGTCAGGGCATGGCTGATCAGGGTCAGTCGGACGGCTTTCACCTTGGAGCTCTCTGGCAATGAGGATTAGGGCATTGAGGAACGCTGCGCTAGGATCGCCAGTCTAACCCAGGCAATTAGCCATCAGAGTCGATTCGATGACCATCACCTCCCGCCCTCCTCCCGGTCCTGTCCTGCTCGCGCTGCGTGAAGGTACGCAGGCCTGCCACAAGACACTGGAGGCACGCCTGCCATTTTTCAGCGAAGGTTTCGACCACGATGCCTATCGCCGCCTGATCGAGGCGTACTACGGCTTTCACGCACCGCTCGAAGCATTGTTGGCGACGCACCAGGACAGTGGGCGCAACAAGGCGCCGGCACTGTGCCGCGACCTGCAGGCACTCAAGCTGAGTGCCGAGCAGATCGACACGCTGCCGCTGTGCCGGCACTTGCCCGCCATCACCGATGAGGCCAGCGCGCTGGGTGTGATGTACGTACTGGAGGGCTCCACCCTCGGTGGCCAGGTGCTCAAGCGTGCCATGGCGCAGCGCCTGGGTATCGACGCCGACAGCGGCGGTGGTTTTCTCGATGTGTATGGCAGCGCCACCGCCAGCCAGTGGCGCGGCTTTCTCGAACGCCTGGATCGGCACCCCCTGCCACCCGAAAACCAGGCCCGCACCGTGGCTGCGGCAGTCGCTACCTTCACCTGCTTCGAGCGCTGGCTGGAGCAGCGCGCGGTGTTGTTGCAGGCAATTGAATGCTAAGCGCCACCGTTGATCGACCTGAAAAACGTCACATACCCTGTAGGAGCGGGCTCGTCCCGCGATCGGGCGCGAAGCGGCCGTAGATCAGGCAACCGGGGTATTCCTGAAACACCTCGAAGCCCGGCTTTACGGCCGCTACGAGCCCGCTCCTACACATATCAGAACGAAATATTCAACGCCGCAAACAGCGCCCTGCCCGGCTGGTTGTAGGTGTTGGCACCTGCGCTGCTGGCATTGCCGCCGCGCAGGATCTGCTTGTCGAACAGGTTGTTCACCCCCACCCGTACATCGTAGTTGGCGTTGAACCTGTACCCGGCACTGACATCCACCAGCCCATAGGCCTCGACGTCCTTCTGCGCCGCATCGTCATAGCGCTCCTGGGTGCGATAGTTCCAGGTCGGCGACTTCTGCTTGCCGAACCAGGTGCCCGCCAGCTGCAGCGACAGCTTGTCGGTCGCGCGCCAGTCCAGGGTGGTGTTGACTGTGTACTCGGGGATCACCGACAGCGGCTCGCCGGTCTCACGGTTGTCGTTGTCGAGCATCCAGGTCAGGTTGGTGTTCCAGTCCAGGCTCGGGGTCAGCTCGATGAACAGGTTGCCCTCGAGACCTTCCACCCGCGCCTTGCCGGCGTTCTCCCACTGGGTCACACGGCTGCCGCCATTGATCGCGTAGACCACATCGGTGCCGCCGATGATCTTGTTCTGGTAGTCGTTGCGGAAATAGGTCGCGCTGGTGCGCCAGGTGCCGCGGTCATACAGCAGGCCGATCTCCTTGTTGACGCTGATCTCAGGCTTGAGGTCGGCGTTGCCCTGCAGGTAACAGCCGCCGGAGTTGGTCTGCCGCACGCTGCAGCCATTGCCGCGGCTGTAGAGCAGGTAGCTGGGGTTGGACTGGTACAGGTTCGGCGTCTTGTAGGCACGGGCGATGCCGCCCTTGAAGGTCAGTTCGTCGGTGATCTTGTGCGACAGGTTCAAGCTGGGGCTGAAGTTGTCGCCGAACGTCTCGTGGTGATCGAAACGCAGGCCAGGAGTGACGGTGGTTGCGCCGATGATGATGTTGTCCTCGACGAACAAGGCATGGCTGCGTGCCTGCATCTTCGAATCGCTGCGGTCGAAACCTGCGATCACGTTGTTGCCAACGCCTGTCGGGTCGGAGCTTTGCGGACGGAGCGAGCCCTGGTCATTGAGGGTTTCATAGAGGTACTCGCCGCCGACGGTCAGCACGTGCTCCGTGGCACCCATTGCGAACGGCAGGTTGACCTCGCTCGACAGGCGCGTGTTGCGCAAGCGCGAGAATGCCGCATCGTTGCCGTTGATCGCCCCTTCGGTACGCCCGGCCATGCCCTCATTCAAGCGCCAGTTGCGCACGTATTCATAGGCCAGCACGGTCTTGCTGGTGCCCCAGGTGAAATCGCCCAGGTGGGTCAGGTCGTAGGTGTTGCGCTGCATCACGTTGGTCTCGTGGCCATACAGGCTGGAGATCAGTTCCGGGTTGCCACCGCCGTTGCTGTTCATGGTGTCGCCAGCGTAGATATTGCCCTGGCGGCTGTAGCCTGCGCTCATTTCCAGGCGATGCTCGTCGTTGAGCTTCCAGCTCAGCAGGCCGTTGATATCCTTGTTGCGCACACCCTCGCGCCCCGCCACGGTCGAGCTGCCGGCGTGTGCGGCGTTGATGTCCAGATCGTCGGCGTCGGTCTTGGCCAGGCCGCCGTAGAGACGAAAACCAAGCGTGTCGGTCAGGCCGCCACCGAGGTTGAAGTTGGCCCGGCGGCTGGCGCCCTCGGCGCTGTCCTCCGGCATCAGGGTGTACAGGCTGACATTGCCCTTGAGTGCTTCGCTGGGGCGCTTGGTGATGATGTTGACCACCCCGCCCATCGCACCCGAGCCATAGCGCGCCGCCGCAGGGCCACGCAAGATCTCGATGCGCTCGACCGCTTCGGCTGGCACCCAGTTGGTTTCGCCGCGGGTATCGCGGTCGCCGTTCCAGCCATAGCGCACCGCGTTGCGTGCACTCGATGGCTTGCCATCGATCAGGATCAGGGTGTTTTCCGGGCCCATGCCGCGCAGGTCGATCTGCCGGTTGTTGCCACGGGCGCCACTGGCACTGTTACCGGTGAGGTTGACCCCCGGTTCGCGGCGGATGATGTCGGACAGGTCATTGGCCGGCGGGCGGCGCTTGATGTCCTCTTCGGTGATGACCGACGATCCCAGCGCCTGGCGCGCTTCGCGCTCGGCGGTCACCAGCGTATCCTCGATTACCAGCGCCTGCTCGGCGAATGCTGAAGTCGCTGCCACAGGCGCGGCCAGGGCGACGATGGCCAGGGCCAGGCGGTGCGGGGAAGATCGGGTGTGCATCGGTACATCTCCTGAAATCGTGTGCGAGAAGCAAGCCACGCCCCGGTCGGCGGGCCCCTCGCCCACCGGCCCGGCAAAAGGCGGGTCCGTCAGGGATGGTGAATATAACGATTCTCAAATAGGTTTAAATCTTATTTACGAAATTTACAGATTGCCCGTAAACCCGCCTGGCAGACACCCGTACCCGAGGCGGGCTAGACCAGCACCGCGCCCAAAGCATTGATGGCCTGCACCAGCTGTGGCGCGTCACCCTGTACCCGTACCGCCAGCCCTTCGATCTCGCGACGGACCGGATACTGCTTGCGCAGCAGGTCGAATGCCGCACGTTGCTCGGTGGGATCCTCGCTCAGGCTGCGACGAAAATCCGCATCGTCGCGACGCGGGTCGTAGACCGCACGGCACAGGGTTGCCAGCGCCCAGGCCGGGTCGGCGCTGGCATCGAAGTCCAGGCGTGCCAGAGCTGGCGACGGCAGCAGGTCGGCCAGTTGCACCTGCTCCGGCAAACCTTGCGAACGGCAGAAAGCCTGGTAGATCTGCGCGGTCCCGCGCTGCTTGCCATCGAGGCTGTAGCCAGCGATATGCGGCGTGGCCAGGGTGCACAGGTCGGCCAGCGCCAGGTCGACCTGCGGCTCGCCCTCCCAAACATCCAGCACCGCGTGGACATCCTCGCGGTGCAGCAGCAGCTCGCGCAGGGCGTCGTTGTCCACCACCGGCCCGCGGCTGGCATTGATCAGCCAGGCCCCTGGGCGCAGGCGGGCCAGTTGCTGCGCACCGAGCAGATGCCAGGTCGGATGTTCGCCGCCGCGTTGCAGCGGGGTATGCAGGCTGATGGTGTCACACTGCTCAAGCAACGTGTCCAGGCTGACGAAATCGCCCTCTTCGCTGGCTGCGCGCAGGGGATCGCACACCAGCACCCGCCAGCCCAGGCCCCGCAGTACACGGACCAGACGCCCGCCCACCTCACCGGCTCCGACCACGCCATACACCCGCTTGGGCAGCTCCACGCCATCGAGCTCGGCCAGGGTCAGCAAGCTGCCCAGCACGTAGTCCACCACGCCGCGGGCGTTGCAGCCAGGCGCGCTGCTCCAGTGGATACCGGCCAGGGCGAAGTAGTCGAGATCGAGGTGGTCGGTGCCGATGGTGCAAGTGCCGACGAAGCGCACCTTGCTGCCTTCGAGCAGTTGCCGGTCGACGCGGGTGACCGAGCGCACCAGCAGCAGATCGGCATCCCTGACGCAGGCGGCATCGATGGCCCGGCCGGGGTAACGGCGGATTTCGCCGAATCCAGCGAAGAAGGCATCGAGCAGCGGGATATTTTCGTCGGCAACGATCAGCATGGGTGCTCTCCTGTCAGGGGAGCGCAGTGTAGGCGCTGTGGCCGACGCGATCCAGCTCAGTCGGCCTTCTTGCGTATCCAGTACAGGTAGGTGCCGGCGTCTTCCTGCTGTTGCACCAGTTCATGGCCGAGGAAGGTGCAGAACTTGGGGATGTCGCGGCGGGTCGAGGGGTCGGTGGCGATGACCTTGAGCAGGCCGCCGGCAGCGAGGTTGCGCACGTGCTGATGCAGCATCATCACCGGCTCCGGACAGTTCAGGCCGGTGGCGTCGAGGGTCGCGTCTGGGGTGAAGTCGGTCATGGTGGGCTCCGCAAATTGAGGGGTATTGTCGCGCAAACCGCGTGCAGGTCAAACAGGGGCCGCAGCACGGCCCCGATCGCTTCAGCGCGGCTTGAGGTCGAGCCGGCGAAGGTGGCAAGTGACCTCTTCACGGTCGTGGTACAGCTGCTTGCAGGCGATCGACACCTTGACCTTGCGCGCCTTGAACGACGCCTCGATGCGATCGAGCAACTTGCGCACTTCGGCGTGACGCTGCTTCATTGGCAGTTTGAGGTTGACCACGGCCTCGCGGCACAACCCCTCGCCCAGCCAGGTTTCGATCAGCGAGGCCGTGCGTGCGGGCTTCTCGACGATGTCGCAGACCATCCAGTCAACGGTCTGCTTGGGCTTCCAGGTAAAGCCGTCGGCCATCAGGTGCTGCACCAGCCCGGTGTCCATCAGGCTTTCGGCCATCGGACCGTTGTCGATGGCGGTGACCAGCATGCCGCGCTTGACCAGCTGGTAGGTCCAACCACCCGGCGAGGCACCCAGGTCGACGCCGGTCATGTCGTCGTTCAGGCGTTGGTCCCATTGATCGCGCGGAATGAACTGATGCCAGGCTTCTTCAAGCTTGAGGGTCGAGCGGCTCGGCGCCTCGCGCGGGAACTTCAGGCGTGGGATGCCCATCGGCCAAAGCGCCGAATTGCCGGCCTCGGCCAAGCCGAGAAACACCCGCCGACCGCTGATGAAGGTCAGCAGCAGACGTGGTTTGCTGGCGTCATCGACCAGGCGCCCGGCTTTCTCCAGCGCCTTGCGCAGCGGCACTTCGAACTTGCGGCAGAAGGTCGACAGCTCCTTGCCATCGTTGCTGTCGAGCACCTCCAGCCACAGGCTGCCACACACCGGCAGGCCCGCCAGGTGTTCGAGCAGCACGCTGATCCGGTCGGTTTCCGGCAGCTCGACGAAGTCGCCGCGCGCCCATTGGCGCGGAAAGATCAGCCGGTCGAAGCGCAGCTCACGCATCAGACGTTCGGCGCCGCCCTCGTCGAGGCAAACGAACTCGGCGCTGGCGCTCTGCGGCTTGCCCTTGGCATAGCCGGCCACACCCAGGTGCGCGGCGTGTTCGCTGATTTCGGCGCAGACCTCGCCCTCGAAGCCGGGCCGGCAATGCATGAACAGGGTATTCATCTCTTACTCCACATCTCTGGCGCAGACAGCGTCAGGGCGGCGAATGATAAAGGAAGTTCGGAACCTGCGACACGCCCCGCAGGTCCAGAACAACGTCAGGCCCGCCAAAGCGGTCTAACCTGATTGTTCAGCCTGGCCCGTGCCGTGCGGGCCGATACAGAGCGGTGACACCGGCAACCACGACTGCCGGGCACCGGAGCACAAGGAGTTGGCAATGCCCTCGCTCGATAGCCTGAAAACCCTCAAGACCCTCCAGGTGGCCGACCGCGCCTACCACTATTTCAGCCTCACCGAGGCCGCCAGCCAGTTGGGCGACCTGCAACGCCTGCCCATGTCGCTCAAGGTCCTGCTGGAAAACCTGCTGCGCTGGGAAGACGGTAAAACCGTCACCGGCGACGACTTGCGAGCGCTGGCCGGCTGGCTGAAAGAGCGGCGCTCCGACCGCGAGATCCAGTATCGCCCCGCGCGGGTACTGATGCAGGACTTCACCGGCGTGCCCGCCGTGGTCGACCTGGCCGCCATGCGTGCGGCCATGGCCAAGGCTGGCGGCGATCCGCAGCGGATCAACCCGCTGTCGCCGGTGGACCTGGTGATCGACCACTCGGTGATGGTCGACCGCTACGCCACCGCCGAAGCCTTCGAACAGAACGTCGACATCGAGATGCAGCGCAACGGCGAACGCTACGCCTTCCTGCGCTGGGGCCAAAGTGCCTTCGATAACTTCCGCGTGGTGCCGCCGGGCACGGGTATCTGCCATCAGGTCAACCTGGAGTACCTCGGCCGCACCGTGTGGACCCGCGAGGAAGACGGGCGCATCTACGCCTTCCCCGACACCCTGGTCGGCACCGACTCGCACACCACCATGATCAACGGCCTGGGCGTGCTCGGCTGGGGTGTCGGCGGCATCGAGGCGGAGGCGGCGATGCTCGGCCAGCCGGTGTCGATGCTGATACCCGAGGTGATCGGTTTCAAGCTCACCGGCAAACTGCGCGAAGGCATCACCGCCACCGACCTGGTGCTGACGGTCACGCAGATGCTGCGCAAGAAGGGGGTGGTCGGCAAGTTCGTCGAATTCTATGGCGACGGCCTGGCCGACCTGCCCCTGGCCGACCGCGCCACCATCGCCAACATGGCGCCGGAATACGGCGCCACCTGCGGCTTCTTCCCGGTCGATGACGTCACCCTCGACTACCTGCGCCTGTCCGGTCGCCCTGACGAGACCGTGCAACTGGTCGAAGCCTACTGCAAAGCCCAGGGCCTGTGGCGCCAGCCGGGCCAGGAACCGCTGTTCAGCGACAGCCTGGCGCTGGACATGCACGAGGTCGAAGCCAGCCTCGCCGGGCCCAAGCGCCCGCAGGACCGAGTGGCGCTGTCCAAGGTCAGCCAGGCCTTCGACGGCTTCATCGAACTGCAACCCAAACCCCTGGCCAAAGAGGTCGGACGCCTGGAAAGCGAAGGAGGTGGCGGTGTTGCCGTGGGCAATGCCGACCAAGCCGGCGAGATCGACTACACGCACAATGGCCAGACCCACAAACTGCGCGACGGCGCGGTGGTAATCGCGGCCATCACCTCCTGTACCAACACCTCCAACCCCAGCGTGATGATGGCCGCCGGGCTGGTCGCCAAGAAAGCCATCGAGAAAGGCCTGGCACGCAAACCCTGGGTCAAGAGTTCGCTGGCGCCAGGCTCGAAAGTGGTCACCGACTACTTCAAGGCGGCCGGCCTTACCCCCTACCTGGACCAGTTGGGCTTCGACCTGGTCGGCTATGGCTGCACCACCTGCATCGGCAACTCCGGCCCACTGGACGACGCCATCGAGAAAGCCATCGGCAGCGCTGACCTGACCGTGGCCTCGGTGCTGTCGGGCAACCGTAACTTCGAAGGCCGGGTGCACCCACTGGTCAAGACCAACTGGCTGGCCTCGCCACCGCTGGTGGTCGCCTATGCCCTGGCCGGCAGCGTGCGCGTGGATCTCACCCAGGATGCCCTGGGCACTGGCAAGGACGGCCAGCCGGTGTACCTGCGCGATATCTGGCCCAGCCAGCAGGAAATTGCCGACGCGGTGGCCAAGGTCGATACCGCCATGTTCCACAAGGAGTATGCCGAGGTGTTCGCCGGTGACGCCCAGTGGCAGGCCATCGAAGTGCCCCAGGCCGCCACCTACGTCTGGCAGGACGACTCCACCTACATCCAGCACCCGCCCTTCTTCGACGATATCGGCGGCCCGCTGCCGGACATCGGCGACGTGCACGGGGCGCGCATCCTCGCGCTGCTCGGCGATTCGGTGACCACCGACCATATTTCCCCGGCAGGCAACATCAAGGCCGACAGCCCGGCCGGCCGCTACCTGCGCGACAAGGGCGTAGAGCCGCATGACTTCAACTCCTACGGCTCACGTCGCGGCAACCACGAAGTGATGATGCGCGGCACCTTTGCCAACATCCGCATCCGCAACGAAATGCTCGGCGGCGAGGAAGGCGGCAATACACTGCATGTGCCCAGCGGCGAAAAACTGTCGATCTACGATGCAGCCATGCGCTACCAGGCAGAAGGCACGCCGCTGGTGGTGATCGCCGGGCAGGAATACGGCACCGGCTCCAGCCGCGACTGGGCTGCCAAGGGCACTAACCTGCTGGGGGTCAAGGCTGTGCTGGCCGAAAGCTTCGAGCGCATCCACCGCTCCAACCTGGTGGGCATGGGTGTACTGCCCCTGCAGTTCAAGGCCGGGGATGATCGCAAGCGCCTGGGCCTGACCGGCAAGGAGCGCATCGACGTACTAGGGCTGACCGGCGCGCAGATCCGCCCGGGCATGACCCTGCAGTTGCGCATCCTGCGCGAGGATGGCCAGCCGCAGGAGATCGAGGTGCTGTGCCGGATCGACACGCTCAATGAAGTCGAGTACTTCAAGTCGGGCGGAATTCTGCACTACGTGCTGCGGCAACTGATCGCCGGTTGAAGGGAAGGCATCGCGGGTTCGCCCGCGATGCCTCTGCGACGTGTCCTGGCGTCCTCGGGGTGAGTCAAAGCATCATATCGATTTGCCGCCAACCGGATTACAGATGTCGCCTGCCCACTGGATCGCCCTCGCCCTGCTTGGTCTCGGTTATGCCGTGGCCCTGCTCCATGGTCATTTGGGCCTTGCCGCCCTGCCCGCCTTGCTCGCCCTGTGTTGCACCGCACTGCTGGTGCGACAGCGCTCGGGCTGGCAGCGGGCCCTTGGGCACACCTTGTTCATCATTCTGGTCGGCGCCCTGGCGTCGCACTGGTTGCCCGGTTTCGCAAGTGCGAAGGTCATCGACAGGGTGGTATTCAGCGAAGGCGCGCTACCGTTTTCCATGTACCTGAACCTGGACAAGCCACTGATCGGCTTCTGGCTTCTGCTGGCCTGCCCATGGGTCCTGACCCTGCGCGGACGCGGCGTGCTTTCCAGTGTCGGGCTGGTACTGCCGCTGACCCTGATGGCCTGCCTGGGTGGCGCCTGGTCGCTTGGAATGGTGGGGTGGGCGCCGAAATGGCCGGAACAAACATGGATATGGGCCCTGAACAACCTGTTGCTGGTCAGCCTGACCGAAGAGCTGCTGTTCCGCGGCTATATCCAGGGTGGGCTGCAACGCCTGTTCAGGCATCAGGGGCTTGCACTGATCGCGGCCGCACTGTTGTTCGGCCTGGCGCATCTGGCCAGCGGCTGGCAGTGGTTCTACCTGGCAAGCCTTGCGGGCGTCGGCTACGGCCTGGCGTATCGACTCGGCGGCTTGCCCGCTGCGGTGCTGTGCCATTTCGCCGTCAACCTGACCCACTTCGCACTGTTTACCTATCCGATGCTGGCCCCGGCCTGAGCAATGGGTCATGATCGGACCATAACGTCATAAATCGTTAAAAATGCTGACATCTTGGGTGCAACTGCAAGCAACACGCTGACTCCCTAGCTGATGGCTCGTAGCCACCCACTGTCCCAGGTCAAGTAAGTTAAATAATCATTCAATAAAACCATGGGCTTGCCGATACCTGTGGAAAGCCTTGCGGATTGAACAGCCAATGCGTAACAACCAGCCGATTACCCAGAGAGAACGGACTTTCCCTGCCCAGCAGCGGTTGATTTCCACCACCAACGCCAAAGGCGTGATCACCTACTGCAACGATGCCTTCATCGAAATCAGCGGTTTCTCACGCGAAGAACTCACGGGTGCGCCACACAATCTGGTACGCCACCCTGACGTGCCCTCGGCGGTGTTCGCCCACATGTGGCAGACCCTCAAGCAGGGCCTGCCGTGGATGGGGATCGTCAAGAACCGCTGCAAGTCAGGCGACCATTACTGGGTCAACGCCTACGTCACACCGATCTTCGAGAACAACCAGGTGGTCGGCTTCGAATCCGTTCGGATCAAGCCGACCGCCGAGCAGATCCGCCGTGCCGAAGCACTGTACCAACGCCTGAACCAAGGCAAGTCGGCGGTGCCGCGCCGTGACAAGTGGTTGCCGGTGCTGCAGGACTGGCTGCCGTTCATTCTCATCAGCCAGATCGGCTTCCTCATCGGCAACTGGCTCGGCCACTCCTGGGGCTTTGCCTTGGCCGCGGCCGTTTCCGTCCCTCTCGGCCTGCTTGGCCTGACCTGGCAGCAGCGCGGCCTCAAGCGCCTGTTGCGCCTGGCCGAACAGACCACCTCCGACCCGCTGATCGCGCAGATGTTCACCGACAGCCGTGGCGTGCAGGCGCGCCTGGAAATGGCCATGCTCAGCCAGGAGTCGCGCCTCAAGACCTGCCTCACCCGCCTGCAGGACAGCGCCGAGCACCTGAGCGACCAGGCGCGCCAATCCGATGTGCTGGCGCACAAGAGTTCGTCGGGGCTGGAGCGCCAGCGTGTGGAGACCGAGCAGGTCGCCGCTGCCGTCAACCAGATGGCCGCCACGACGCAAGAAGTGGCCAACCACGTGCAGCGCACCGCCGATGCCACCCAGGAAGCCAATCGGCTGACCAGCCAGGGGCGCCAGATCGCCGGGGAAACCCGCGAAGCCATCGAACGCCTCTCGGCAGCAGTGGGTGAAACCGGCCAGACCGTCACCCAGCTGGCCAAGGACAGCGACGAGATCGGTGGTGTGGTCGATGTGATCAAGGGCATCGCCGACCAGACCAACCTGCTGGCGCTCAATGCCGCCATCGAAGCGGCTCGCGCGGGTGAAATGGGCCGGGGCTTCGCCGTGGTTGCCGACGAAGTGCGCCAGTTGGCGCAACGTACCGCCGAATCCACCGGCCAGATCCACGGTCTGATCGCCAAGCTCCAGCAGACAGCCAGCAACGCTGTGCAAACCATGGAGACCGGCCACCGTCAGGCCGAGGAAGGCGTGGAGCGGGTGATGCAGGCCGACCAGGCGCTGGTGGGGATCAGCGAAGCGGTGGCCAACATCACCGACATGGCGACCCAGATCGCTGCTGCCACCGAGGAGCAGACCGCAGTGGCGGACGAGATCAGCCGCAACATCAGCACCATTGCCGACCTGGCCGACCAGACCGCAGAGCAGGCGCAGCATTCGGCACTGCTCAGTGAAGAGCTGACCAGTACGGCGGGAACGCAATACTCGCTGGTGGAGCGGTTCAACCGCTAAGCGACAAAAAAAGGGCTGCCTCGGGCAGCCCTTTTTTTACCAGTCCAGGCTCAATCGGCTCTGGAAATACCGCATTTCACCCGTCAGCGGGTCCTCGAAGCGCAGACTTTGCGCCAGCAGCTTCAACGGCCGCTCGTAATCGTCCTCACCCTCGAGCAATGTCGGGTAGAACGGGTCGTTGCTGATCCCGGCCCCCAGCGCCGCCATGTGCACCCTCAACTGATGGGTCTTGCCGGTCACGGGCGAGAGTCCGTAGCGCCACAGGTTACCGTTCTTCTCCAGGACCTCGGCCAGGGTCTCGCTGTTGGCCATCCCTTCGACCTCACGCATGCGAAAGAACGGCTCACCATGCTCCAGCCGACTACGGTGAACCAACGGAAATGCCTGCGTCGGCAGCGGTGCAGCGATGGCCTGGTAGCGTTTGTCGATGCGCCGCTCGGGAAACAGCCGCTGATAGGCGCTGCGCGACTGCGGGTTGGACGAGAACAGCACCAGCCCCGCTGTATGGCGGTCGATGCGGTGCAACGGCACCAGGTGGGGATTGTCCAGACGACGGATCAGGCGCCGCAGCAGGGTATGCTCGACATATTCGCCCGTGGGCGTGACCGGCAGGAAATGCGGTTTGTCCGCCACCACCAGGTGCTCATCGCAATGCAGGATCGTTTCCTGGAACGGAATGGGCTTTTCATTGGGGACTTCACGAAAGTAGTGCAGACGCATGCCACGCCGATACGGCAGATCGGCCGCCACTGCCCTGCCCTCGGCGTCGAGCACTCGCCCTCGACTGAAGCGATCGAGCCATTGGTCACGGCCAATGCCCTTGAAGTGATCGCACAGGCAATCGAGTACCGTGGTCCAATGGCCAGGTGGCAGACAAACGGTACTGGCTTGCTGGTGAGCAGGGTCGAACGGCGTGGACATGGCAGGCTCGGTAATCAATGAGCGGGCATTATCGCCAATGCCCGCTCACTCAACCAGCCTCGCCAACTTGCTCACAGCGTGACTTGAGCCAACGCAACACCTGTACCGCCTCCCAGCGTCCGGCATCATAGAGGGCGTAGACCACCCCCTCATAACCGACGACATCCAGCGGGCGATGAAAACCTGCTCGCTGGAACAGCGCCTCGATCTCGGCAAAGCAGGTATTGAAATGGACCTTGCCGAACGGGGTACGGTCGTCGGTCACCAAGCCCTCCATGCGCAGCTCGAGCACCGCATCGCACACCGCTTCCGGGGGCATGCGGTTGACGCTGTACTTCAGTTGCTCGACATTGTGCATCGCCTCACCCCATTTACTGTATCTTTATACAGCATACGAATGTGATATCCCTGCCGTCAATGCGCAACGACTCATTGCAAGCCCGGCAAGTAGCCGGTTCCCTTGCGAACGGTCATTACCTGGCGCCTTGGGTTGTCGAGTGAAATGGCCAGGTGAACCCAGCTGTCGAACTCCAGGATCAGTTGATCGAACGCAATGGAGCTGTCGCGGATGCATTCGGCCAGTTGCCGGGCGGTCATCGCTTTCGCACAGATGTCGGCAGCAAGGCCCGTGCGGTGCGCACTGTTATGCACGCCGCCCACAAGCTGGTTCACGGCTTCATTGCGAAAGGCGCTGGTGATCAGGATCGGGGAGCCTACCAAGGCCCGCACTTGTTCAAGCACCTCGCACAACAAGCGCAGATTGGCCAAGGCCTCGGGATCGGGATCGTTGGGTACGGCGTTGCGGACAGCGGCCTGCGAAAACGTCATCTCTTTGAGCGTGAAGTGCGGCGTAAGGAACATGATGCCTCCCTGGTGCTCGGCTTTGTCGAGCCGACATCATCGACCAGGGCCACAGGAACGGGATGAAGGAAGCACTCCCCTGCGCACTGTCACTTGAGGAAGGCCACCACCTGCTGCGCATCGAACGGCCAGGGCAGTTCAGTGCCACTGTCGCAGCGACGCAAGACAGGAATGATCAAACCGTAACGCTCGACCGTGGCTTCGTCGTCGGCGATATCCACCAGTTCGACCAACAAACCGTGCTCGACGAACGGCATCAGCACGGCTTCCGCTACTTCACACAAATGACACCCCAAGGTGCCGAACAGTTGGCATTCAGGCAGCATGGTCAGTTCCCGGGTCCACTGAAGAAACGCTCATTCTAGGCTCGCCGGGAACAGCCTGCATCTGCCGCTCAATCCTGGCTGGTGGCGCCGATACGGTGCACAGACAGGTCCGCGCCCTGGAACTCCTGCTCATGGCTCAAGCGCAACCCGTGAACCGCCCTGACCAAGCCGTACACGGCAAAGCCACCGGCCAAGGCCACCAGCAAGCCGGCCAGGCTGCCGAGCAACTGGCTCAGCAGGCTGATACCGCCCAGCCCCCCGAGCGTCGTCTGCCCGAAGATGCCGCACGCCAGACCGCCCCATACGCCACACACACCGTGCAACGGCCACACGCCCAGCACATCGTCGACTTTCCAGCGATTCTGCGAGGCAGTGAAGCACCACACGAACAGCGCTCCCGCCACCAGCCCGGTCATCAGCGCGCCAACCGGGTGCATGAGATCGGAACCGGCACACACCGCCACCAATCCGGCCAGCGGGCCATTGTGCAGGAAGCCTGGGTCATTGCGCCCGACCAGCAAGGCCGACAGCGTGCCGCCCACCATCGCCATCAGCGAATTGATCGCCACCAGCCCGCTGACACCCTCCAGGGTCTGTGCGCTCATGACGTTGAAGCCGAACCAGCCGATGATCAGGATCCAAGAGCCCAACGCCAGGAACGGGATACTGGAAGGTGCGAAAGCCACCAGCCGTCCATCACGGTACCGCCCGCGACGGGCACCGAGCAGGATGACGGCCGCCAGCGCCAGCCAGCCGCCCATGGCATGCACCACCACCGAACCGGCAAAGTCATGGAAGGGTGCGCCGAACCGAGCTTGTAACCAGGCCTGGATGCCCAGGTTGCCGTTCCACACAATCCCTTCGAAAAACGGGTAGACGAACGCCACGATCAGCGCGGTGGCGCACAACTGCGGGGCAAAGCGCGCGCGCTCGGCGATACCCCCGGAGATGATTGCCGGGATCGCCGCGGCAAAGGTCAGCAGGAAGAAGCACTTGACCAAGGCATAGCCATGATCGCTGGCCAGCTCCGCCGCCGGCTGGAAGAAGCTGACGCCGTAGGCGATCCAGTAGCCGATGAAGAAATACACCAGCGCCGAGACAGCGAAGTCGCTGAGAATCTTGCACAGGGCATTGACTTGGTTCTTGTGCCGCACGGTTCCGACCTCGAGAAAGGCGAAACCGGCGTGCATGGCCAGGACCAGAATGGCCCCCATGAGGATGAACAGGGTGTTGGAGCCATGGACGAGGGAGTCCATCGCGCTATGCATGTTTTCCATGGAGTGGGCAGACCTGCTGAAAAATGCACCAGGACAGTTCATAAACCTTGCTCGCGCACCTGATCGGTGCCTGCCGTGCGCCCCATTTTGGGAGGCCGACTACGCAGGGCGTGGTTTTTTCTTGGGTTTGTCGTGGATTGGGTTAAGGTTTATCGGTGTCCGCCAGGGTCTCGCATGCATTCGGGGCAGCGCCTGGCATCGACGCCCCGTGACACGGCAGAACAAAGCAAACGCCGTACCAGCGACAAGCGGTGAACCTTCCGCCACACTCATTACTCGAAATAGCCACACACATCGACAGGGAGAGACTCCATGGCCAGCAAATCGGCAAAGACTGCACAAGAGATCTTGATGGCTGACTTCCAGGCACTGGTACGCGACACCGAGAAACTGCTCGCCGACACCGCCAATCTGGCGGGCGATCAGGCCGACGAACTGCGTGGCCAGATCCACGACCGCCTGCAGCAAGCCCGCGAAAGCCTGCAACTGACCCAGGAGTCGGTACGCGAGCGTGGCCAGGCTGCGCTGGGCAGTGCCGAAGAATACGTCCAGGAAAACCCATGGCAGGCCATCGGCATCGCAGCCGGTGTCGGGCTACTGGTCGGCCTGCTCGCCAGCCGCCGCTGAGGAGGACGCATGGACAACGACGCCATCGGCGCCGGCGCTTCCGGCAAACGCCTCGGCGCGGCCATCCTGGGGCTGCTGCACAGTCACATCGAGCTGTTCGGCATCGAATTGCAGGAGCAGAAAGGCCGTACCCTGCGCCTGCTGCTATTCGCAGGGTTGGCACTGGTTTTTGCCCTGCTCCTGTTGACCGCGCTGTCCGGGTTGATCCTGGTGTTGCTGTGGGACAGCTACCGATTGGCCGGCATCGTCGGCCTTTGCGTGTTCTACAGCGTCGCCGCACTCTTTTGCGGCCTGCGCCTGAAGGCCGCCGTGTTCGATGAATCCTCACCGTTCAGCAGTACCCTCGAAGAACTCGCCAAGGACCGGGAGCGCCTGTTGCCATGAGCCTGCCTGAACTGCCTAATACCCGTAACCCCCGCGAGCTGCGCAAGGCACTGCTGCGCCTGCGCCTGGAAATGCATCGCCAGGAAATTCGCCACGAGTCCGGTCAACTGCTCCAGCCGGTTCAGCGCCTGCGCGGCATGGGTGCATCGGTCCAGGACGGCCTTGGCATCAAGCACGCTCCGCTGTGGGGCCTGGGCGTCGTGGTCGCCCTGGGTTTCCTGACCGGCAAGGGGGTGCGCAGCGGCAACCTGGCGCGCCTGCTGCGCCTGGGTGGCAGCCTGGCGCCCCTGGTGCGCCTGTTCCTGCAGAATGGCCGTCATCGCTGAAACGAAGCGCCCGCGACTTGCGCGGGTGCCCATGACACGGGAAGCTATGGCCATCATCTGACGGAGATCGAGCCTTGGACTGGCATACCCTGCTAAACCGCGAACGCCTCGGCAAAGCCTTGTACAGCCCTGAAGAACTGGGGCGCAGCCCCTTCCACAAGGACCATGACCGCATCATCTTCTCCGGCGCCTTCCGCCGCCTGGGGCGCAAGACCCAGGTCCATCCGGTTTCGAGCAACGACCACATCCATACCCGCCTCACCCACTCCCTCGAAGTCAGTTGCGTGGGCCGCTCGCTGGGCATGAGGGTTGGCGAGACCCTGCGCGCCAGCCTGCCCGACTGGTGTGCACCAAGCGACCTGGGCATGATCGTGCAGTCGGCCTGCCTGGCCCACGACATCGGCAACCCGCCGTTCGGCCACTCCGGCGAAGACGCCATCCGCCACTGGTTTCAGCAGGCAGCGGGACGCGGTTGGCTCGACGACATGAACGACGACCAACGTGCCGACTTCCTCAACTTCGAAGGTAACGCCCAGGGTTTTCGCGTGCTCACCCAGCTGGAATACCACCAGTTCGACGGCGGCACCCGCCTGACCTACGCCACCCTCGGCACCTATCTCAAGTACCCATGGAGCGCCCGTCATGCCGACGCGCTGGGGTACAAGAAACACAAGTTCGGCTGCTACCAGAGCGAGCTGCCACTGCTGCAGCAGATCGCCCACAAACTGGGCCTGCCGCAGCTCGAGGAACAACGTTGGGCTCGTCACCCGCTGGTGTACCTGATGGAGGCCGCGGACGACATCTGCTACGCGCTGATCGACCTGGAGGACGGACTGGAGATGGAGCTGCTGCAGTATGCCGAGGTCGAGGCGCTGCTGCTGGACCTGGTCGGTGACGACCTGCCCGACACCTATCGACAACTGGGTCCGTCGGACTCTCGTCGGCGCAAGCTGGCCATTCTGCGCGGCAAGGCCATCGAGCATCTGACCAACGCCGCCGCCCAGGCCTTCGTCGAGCAGCAACAGGCGCTGCTGGCCGGGCATCTGGCAGGCGACCTGGTCGAACACATGCATGGCCCAGCCCAGCATTGTGTGCTGCAGGCCAAGGATATCGCGCGCAAGAAGATCTTCCAGGACAAGCGCAAGACGCTGCATGAAATCGGCGCCTATACCACGCTGGAGATTCTTCTCAACGCGTTCTGCGGGGCAGCGCTGGAACAACACGGTGGGCGCACACCATCCTTCAAGAGTCGGCGTGTGCTGGACCTGATCGGCAACCACGCCCCCGATCCACACGGCTCCCTGCACAACGCTTTCCTGCGCATGATCGACTTCATCGCTGGCATGACCGACAGCTACGCCAGTGAAATGGCGGGAGAAATGACAGGACGCTCCAGCCCTCACTGACAGACAACGAGGGACGGTCAGCCGCAGCTTGCCGTCCCTCTTGAGAGAAACTTCCTACATGCTCACAGAAACATTAAATACCCAGAAAAAATAATTCTGGAATTAGCACACCCTCGTCTTGACTCCTTACAGAGCCTACACAAACCCAGGGCACACGTAGTACTTGGATGTAGGTCTTTTCCCATATATGGCATTACGTCTAACCTCTCATGCCCGAAGACGGTCAACTGCGATAAGGTTTTGTTTGCATCTGACACTCGCCGACTGGGAAGTTGATATGAGCTCCATATTTATTGTTGATGACCACCCTGTGATTCGCCTGGCCATTCGCATGTTGCTGGAAAATCAAAATTACAAGGTCATTGGCGAGTCTGACAATGGCGTCGATGCCATGCAGATGATCCGTGAAACCCCTCCCGACCTGGTCATCCTCGACATCAGCATCCCCAAGCTCGATGGCCTGGAGGTCCTGGCGCGCTTCCAGACCATGGGACTGCCCCTGAAAGTGCTGGTGCTGACGGCACAGTCGCCAACGCTGTTCGCGATCCGCTGCATGCACTCGGGCGCTGCGGGTTTTGTGTGCAAGCAGGAAGACCTGAGCGAGTTGCTCAGCGCAGTCAAGGCAGTACTTTCCGGTTACAACTACTTCCCCAGCCAGGCAATAAACCCCAATCAAGAAATATCCGATCAGGACATAGAGCTTTTCCGACAAGTTAACGACAGAGAGTTGATGGTCCTTCAACTCTTCGCACAGGGGCGCAGCAACAAGGAAATCGCCAAAGGCATGTTCCTCAGCAACAAGACTGTCAGCACCTACAAAAAGCGCCTGATGCAAAAGCTAAGGGTCGATACCTTGGTCGACCTGATCGAAGTGGCCAAGCGCAACGCGCTGGTCTGAGGTGAATCATGCCGAGGTACATCGTCTGCGTGCTGCTGACCCTGCTCAGTCTGGGTTGCCATGCTCAAACGAAGCAGGAGGTCGCCCCCCAGAAGCTGGAACTGCTGGTCCGCTCCACCGCCGAAGCAACCGTGCCAGCCTTCTCGGCCGCTCAGCGGCAGTGGCTGCACGACCGTACCAGCCTGACACTGGGAACCTCCGCGCCCAACAACCCCCCCTTCGACGTCACCAGTGGCAACGAGTACCAAGGCCTGACAGCAGAGTATGCCGCCCTGATCGGCAGCGCACTGGGGCTCGAAATAAAAGTCCTGCGATTTACTCATCGCCAGGACGCGGTGGAGGCACTCAAGGCCGGACGCATCGATCTACTTGGCAGTGCAAACAGCTATGAAGCCGCGGTCGAGGGCTTGGCACTGTCAAGACCCTACGCGGTAGACCGCCCCGTTCTGGTCACCCGCGAGGACGAGACACGCCCCCTCGACGTGGGGCTCGCCGACCTGCGCCTGAGCACGCTCTACCATTACCTGCCAATCGAGGATGTGCATACGCTTTACCCGCAAGCTCAGCTGAAAACCTTCAGTTCCACCTCCGAAGCGTTGAACGCTGTCGCGTTTGGCCAAGCCGACGTATTTCTTGGCGATACCATTTCGACTCACTTCCAGCTTACCCGCGGTCATCTGCCGCGCCTGCGCATGGCCAATTTTGGCAAGCACGAAGCCGTGGGCTTCAGCTTCGCTGTGCGCGCCCAGGATCACTTGTTGATGAGCCTGATCAACACCATCCTCGACAGTCAGCCAGCCAACGTGTCGAGTGCGATCTTCAAGCGCTGGAGTGCAGGCAGCGACCTGCTGCTCACCGATCGCCGCCTGCAACTGACCTCGCGCGAACAGCAATGGTTGCGCGAGCATCCCAGCATGCGCGTGGTGGTGAGCGATACCTCCGCCCCCCTGTCATTCTTCGACGGCAACGGCCATTTCCGCGGCATCACCGCCGACCTGCTGGAACTGATCCGCTTGCGCACCGGCTTGCAGTTCGAAATCCAACGCGCCAACGGGATCGAAGAGATGATCCAGTCGATCGCGCAGGGCAGTGCCGACCTGATTGCCGCGCTGAGCGTCGCAGCACCCGCCCAGGCAGCCCTGCAACTCAGTCGCCCCTACCTCGAAAGCCCCTATGTACTGGTTACCCGCAGCGGCCGCCCCTTCACGTCACTGGAGCAACTGAATGGCCGTCGAGTCGCCATCACACGGCACACCCCGCCTGCGATGCTGCTGGCGACTACGCACCCGCAGATCCGTCTGATCGAGACCGAAAGCACCTTCTACTCCATGGCCCTGCTCAGCAGCGGTGCGGTGGATGCGACCATCACCACGCTGCTGGACGCCAACCATGCCACCGCCGCCAACAACGATCTGGTGATCCGCACCACGATCGGCAACGACCCGGCCTCCTTCTCCATGGCCAGCGCCAAGGATGCCAGCCTCCTGGCTTCGATTCTCGACAAGGCCTTGCTGAGCATCACGCCAGAAGAGCTGGGAGTCATAAACAGTCGCTGGCGCGGCTATGCGTTGCACGATGGTGGCCAATGGCGCGAGTACCAGCGCCTGGTGCTGCAGGTCGTCTTGGGGATCGGCGTTCTGCTGTTGCTGGCGCTGGCCTGGAACGCCTACCTGCGACGCCAGATACGGCACCGTCGCCAGGCAGAACGCGCCCTGAACGATCAGCTCGAATTCATGCGCGCCCTGCTCAACGGGACCCCTCACCCGATGTACGTACGCGACCGCGAAGGACGGCTGCAAAGTTGTAACGACAGCTATCTGGAGGCTGTCGATGCAAGTGCCGATGCCGTCATGGGCAAACTGCTCCAGGAAAGTCTGTTCAGCAACTGCGATTACACCCGGCAGATCCACACCGACTATCTGCAGGTGATGGAAGCAGGCACACCGCTGATCATCGACCGCCCGCTGCGCCTGAAAGACCGCGAGTTGACCATCTACCACTGGATCCTTCCCTACCGCGACTCGCTGGGCGAAGTACAGGGCATCATCGGTGGCTGGATCGACATCAGTGATCGCCGCAAGCTAATCCAGGACCTACGCCTCGCCAAACAGCAGGCCGACGATGCCAACCGGGCCAAGAGCACCTTCCTGGCGACCATCAGCCATGAGATCCGCACACCGATGAACGCGGTGATAGGCATGCTCGAACTCGCTGTCAGGCGCGCCGATCAGGGGCAGTTGGACAACGCGTCGATCGAGGTCGCCTATCATTCGGCCAGGGACCTGCTCGGACTGATCGGCGATATTCTCGACATCGTCAGAATAGAGTCCGGGCATTTGTCCCTGACCCCTGAGCCGATCGATCTGGCGGCCCTGATCGAATCGGTGCGACGGGTGTTCGAAGGCCAGGCCCGGGAAAAAGGCCTACTGCTGGAGGTGCTCATAGAACCCTCGGCGCGCTGCTACGCTCTGCTCGATCCACTGCGTTTCAAGCAGGTGCTCTCCAACCTGGTCAGCAACTCGATCAAATTCACCGACGAGGGCCATGTACGCATCAAAGCCTCGGTACAGGGCAGCGAACGCGACATGCTCGAACTGGAAGTGCGCGACAGCGGAATCGGCATTCACGATGACGACCTGCGACGGTTGTTCAACCCCTTCGTACAGATCAATCCACAGAGTGAAAGCGCCCGCGCCGGTACCGGCCTGGGCCTGGCGATCTGTCGTACCCTGTGCGAGATGATGGGTGGCCAACTGGCGCTCAAGAGCCTGCAGGGCGTGGGCACCCAGGTGCGCCTGCTGATGCCGCTGCAGCGCGTGGCACCACCCCCGGACAGCGTCGTGCAGCCGCCACACATAGAGGCACCCGACACGCGACTCAGGGTTCTGGTGATCGACGACCATCCCGCCAACCTGCTATTGATGGCCCAGCAGCTGACGTATCTGGGGCTCTGGCACGACAGTGCCCGCGACGGTCAGGAAGGGCTGGAAAAATGGCGGCACGGAGACTTCGACGTACTGATCCTCGACTGCAACATGCCACGCATGAATGGCTACCAACTGGCAGAAGTCCTGCGCAGCGAAGAACGCCAACGGGGCAAGGCAGCTTGCACCATCCTCGGCTACACCGCCAACGCCCAACCGGAAGTACGCCAGCGCTGCCTGAACGCCGGCATGGACGACTGCCTGCTCAAACCCATCAGCCTGCAAACCCTCGGATTACATCTGGCCAGTGTGAGCCCCTCGTGTCGGCGGCGCTCACAAGGGCCCTTCGACCTCGACGGGCTGACGAACATCATCGGTGACCGCCGTGAAGACCACGCACGAATGCTGACCACGCTGCAACTGAGCCTGGAACAGGACCTGACCCTGCTGATGACCCTGGACCCCGAGCAGGACGCACAAGCCATCGCCGAGCAGGCGCACAAGATTCTTGGCGTGGCGCGCATGCTGGATGCAAAGGGATTGATGGAGGCTTGTCAGGCGCTGGAAACAGAGGGGATGTCGTCGACGCAACTGAAATTGCGCCGCCAGGCGCTGGCGCGGCAGATGCGCCGCGTAGAGAAGGCCTTGGCCGGTCAGCGTTGCCAACCAGCCAAGACACAGTGACGCGGGATCAGGAAGCCGAGTTGATCGGCTTGTCCGGATACCAGGCATCCAGCAGCGGGCTGACCTCGATCTTGGTGAGCTCGCTGCGGCCCTTGAGCCACGCTTCGACAGTGGCGCGCTGCTCTTCGCTGACCGAACCACGCTTGGCCAGGCAGACCAGGCCGAAGTCATCACCACCGACATAGTCCAGGCCGTTGGCGTCCATGGCCTCTGCCAGGAAGGCGTCGAGGAAGGCATCGATGGCTTCGTCGGACAGGTCTTCCTTGAAGTCCAGGTTCAGTTCGAAACCCAATTCCTGGAATTCATCCACGCACAGCTTCTTGCGCAGACGACGGGAACGGTTGGTAGCCATTGAAACAATCCTCTTGAGTAATTACGCGCGGCACTTTACCAGTTTCCGCGCCAGAGCGGCGCTTTTGTGTCGAACCTGCCCACAAACAGCACGCTTGGGGCATAATGCGCACTATATTTCGCCAAGGGGCCATCATCTCTTACAGCCCCATCGTCCTTTTCCCTCGCCCGCAGGGTTACAGCACTCATGATCAAGACGCTTCGCCCACTGCTTTTCGCCGGCCTGCTCCTTCCCATCGCCTTGCCCAGCCAGGCTGCCGCCGTCAACACCAGCCTGCCACCAAAGGTGCAGCAGGCCCTCAAGACCAACAAGCTGCAGGACAACGCCCTGTCGCTGGTGATGCTGCCACTCGATGGACCAGGCACGCCGACGATCTTCAATGCCGACGTCTCGGTCAACCCGGCCTCGACCATGAAGCTGGTGACCACCTACGCCGCCCTCGAATTGCTTGGCCCGACCTTTCAGTGGAAGACCGAGTTCTACACCGATGGCACCCTGAACAACGGCGTGCTCAACGGCAACCTCTACCTCAAAGGTGGCGGTGATCCGAAACTGAACATGGAAAAGCTCTGGTTGCTGATGCGTGATCTACGTGCCAACGGTGTGCGCACCGTCACCGGCGACCTGGTGCTGGACCGCAGTCATTTCGTTCAACCCACCCTGCCACATTTCGACGATGATGGCGGCGATGTCAACAAGCCCTTCCTGGTCAAGCCGGACTCGCTGCTGGTCAACCTCAAAGCCCTTCGTTTCGTCGCCCGCAACGATGGTGGCAAAGTCGTGGTTTCGGTCGAGCCGCCCATCGCCAGCATCCGCATCGACAATCAGGTCAAGGCCGTGGCCTCGAAGCAATGCACCGGCGATGTGCGCTACAACCCCGTGGTGCAACCCGATGGCGTGAGCGTCACGGTCAGTGGCCAGCTCGGCGACGGCTGCAACTCGCAAACCTATCTGGCCCTGCTCGACCACCCCGCCTATGCGGCCGGTGCGGTCAGGGCGATCTGGAACGAGCTCGGCGGCAGCATCCAGGGCCGTGACCGCATCGAAAACGTACCCAAAAGCGCGCGCCTGTTGGCCCGGGCCTTCTCGCCCGACCTGGTCGAGGTGATTCGCGATATCAACAAATACAGCAACAACACCATGGCCCAGCAACTGTTCCTCAGCCTGGGCGCGCAATTTCGCACCGATGCCGACGGTGACGATGCCCGCGCGGCACAGCGTGTAGTGCGCCAGTGGCTGGCCAAGAAAGGTATCACCGCACCGCACCTGGTGATGGAGAACGGCTCTGGCCTGTCACGCGCCGAGCGTGTCAGCACACGTGAAATGGCGGCCTTGCTGCAAGCCGCCTGGAAGAGCCCCTATGCGGCCGAGTTCATCAGTTCGATGCCATTGGTGGGCATGGATGGCACCATGCGCAAGCGCCTGAAGCGCACCGCCATGACCGGCGAGGCGCACATCAAGACCGGTACCCTCAACACCGTGCGCGCGATCGCAGGCTTCAGTCGCGACAGCAACGGCCATACCTGGGCCGTGTCGGCGATTCTCAATGATCCGAAACCTTGGGGCGCCTCCCAGGTGCTGGATCAGGTGTTGCTGGAGCTCTACCGCCAACCCAAGGTCGGCACCGGGACTGTCGGCGTGGTGCCCTGACAGAAACGGACAAACCGGGGCTGTGACGCAGCCCCGGCCACCTCAGGGCAACTCTGCCTCCACGCGATCGCGCCCGGCCTGCTTGGCCACATAGACCCCCGCATCCGCTCGCAACAACAAGGCATCGGCCCCTTCACCGACACGCCATCCCGCCACGCCGAAACTGGCCGTCACCCTGCCTACCCCCTCGACCGGCACGCCGCGCACGCCCTGCCACAACTCCAGCGCAAGCTTGTGGGCCTGCTCGGCATTGCTGCCCGGGCACAGCACCATGAACTCCTCGCCTCCCAGCCGACAGAACACATCGGTACGCCGCAGCCGATGACCAATGCGCTGGCAGAGGCTACGCAACACGTGATCGCCAACGGCATGGCCAAACTGATCGTTGATGCACTTGAAGTGGTCGATATCGAGCATGATCACCGCCAGGTCCAGTTCATCTCGCTGGGCCCGCTCCAGTTCGACCTTGAGCCGCTCCTGGAAGTAACGCCGGTTGTGGATGCCGGTAAGGACATCGGTGACCGACAGCGCACGCAACTCCTCCTCTACCCGCTTGAGATCGGAGATGTCCGTCAGATAGCCATGCCAAAGGGTGCAGCCCTCCTCCCCGATTTCCGGCGTTGCCTCCCCACGCACCCAGCGCAGGCCGGCGCGGGGCAGGCAGACGCGATACTCCTCGCGCCAGGGCGTCATGCGCTCGGCCGACTCGCGCACCGAGCGACGCACTCGCTCGAGGTCGTCCGGATGAATGCGCTCGAACACCGTCGATGCGTCATGGCGCAGCAACTGCAGGTCCACTTCATAGATATCCAGCAGACCGGCGCTGGCGTAGGGAAAACACGAATGGCCGTCGGCATCCAGACGATACTGGTAGATGCCGCCCGGGACCTCGGCACTGAGCTTCTCCAGCAGCCGGTCACGGGCGGCCAACGCTTCGTGAACACGACGACGCTCGGTGACATCGATGCAGATGGCCAGGTAACCCACCCACAAGCCTTGCTCGTCGAGCACCGCAGTGACCAGCATGTTGGCCAGCAAATGGCTGCCGTCCTTGCGCACCAACGTCCACTCTCCGGGCTCCCCTGTGCCCTCCTGCACCGTCTCGGCAAACATCGCCTGGCCTGCCGTGATCTCCCGCCCATAGCGCAGGCTCAAGGCATGGGCACGCTGGCGCAGTTCGTCGGGTTGGACCAGATTCTCCAGCGCCAGGTGCCCCAGCGCTTCGTCGGCCGAATACCCAAGCATGCGCTGCGCCCCCGCATTGAAGGTGCTGATCACGCCCCGCAGGCTGGTGGCAATGATCGCCACCTGGGTCGCGGCATCCAGCACGCTGCGTAGCTGGTTGTGAGTTTCCCGCAGCGACTGCTCGCTCACGCGCAATGCCGCCGTGCGCTGCTCGACCAGGATCAGGGCGCGCTGACGCTGGCTGAACAGGCTGTAGAGCAAGGCGCTGAGCAAAAGGCTCAACAGGCCACCGAGCAAGGTCACGGTGAACACCGCTGACGAGCGGTTGGCCCGGAGGAAGGCTTCGCTGGGGCGGATATCGAGCTGATAGTGATGGTCGGCCAGGTGCAGCAGTTGACTGCTGGTCAACGGCAACGGCGCGCTGTGGTTGCCCGAATCGTACAACGTCTCATGGCCCTGGCTGCCCGACAGATCGAGGATGCGCACCACCAGATTGTCGTCCGTGGCGGTCGGCAGCCCCTCGCTGATCAACTGGCGCATGCTCAACAAGGCCATGACATAGCCAGCAGGCGGCCCGCTCGGCGCCGACTCGGCGAACACCGGTGCGACGATCAACAGGCCGCGGGTGTAGGCCGGATCGACGTTGATCATGTCCAGTGGAGAGGAAACCGCCAGGCTGCCGGGCGTGGTAGCGCGGTCCAGCGCATCCTGGCGCTGAGGCTGGCTACGCAGGTCGAGCCCGTAAGGTTGGTCGTGCTGGTGGGTGGCCTGGGTGTACAGCACCGGGTAGTAGAACGCCCGTGGCGGCGATGGGTGCCAGAGGCCTTGGGCATCGTGATCACGGATCTGGTAGGGGCGCCCCAGCCAGGCACTGGCGCGGCGCTCGAAGACATCGCGCTCACCGGCCTCGACCCGCGGAGCCCAGGAGTATGCCTGGGTACGGTGCAACAAGGGGCGGGCGTATCCGTCGAACTCCTCGGGAAGAATTTCACTGGAGTAGCTGAAGAAGCGCCTCAGACCATCCAGGCGCTGTTCCTGATCCTCGAAACGTTCGGCGATACGGCTGTAGCGCTCACTGGCCAGTAGTTCGAAGCGCTGACGCAACTGCTGCTTGTAGAAGGCGTGGGCGGCGAAGGCCAGTGCAGCAGTGAGCAACCCGCCGGCCACCAGCGCGAACAGCGCGACAGCCCAGGCCGAAAGCGCCTCGCTGATCAGGCCGAACATCTTCGCACGCACCCTCGACATAGAGCATTCTCATCACGTCAGCGTCCTGCGAATTGTTCGGCCCTGAGCTGATTTATAGCCATTAGCCATCATCACTGCAATGCACTTCGTCTCTTCAGCGTAGCTGCAGGCGCCAGGCCCGGTGGATACGGTTGTTGCGGGCGAAATCCGGATCCAGGGTCTGTGCGCTGATCTCTTCCACCGCATAGCGCTCGACCAGATGCTCGTCGAGCTGGAACTTGCGGAAGTTGTTGGAGAAGTACAGCACGCCCCCCGGTGCCAGACGCGCCATGGCCAGATCGAGAAGACGCACATGGTCACGCTGCACGTCGAACACCCCCTCCATGCGTTTGGAGTTGGAGAAAGTCGGTGGGTCGATGAAGATCAGGTCGTAGCTGTCCTGGGCATTTTCCAGCCAGGCCATCACATCGCTCTGCTCCAGGCGGTTGCGCTCGGAGAAGCCATTGAGCGACAGGTTGCGCCGCGCCCAGTCCAGGTAGGTTTTCGACAGGTCGACGCTGGTGGTACTGCGCGCGCCGCCCTTGGCCGCATGCACGGTGGCGGTTGCGGTGTAGCAGAACAGGTTGAGGAAGCGCTTGCCGGCCGCTTCGCGCTGGATACGCAGGCGAATCGGGCGGTGATCGAGGAACAGGCCGGTGTCCAGGTAGTCAGTCAGGTTGACCAGCAGCTTGACGCCACCTTCGCTGACTTCCTGGAAGCGCCCTTCCGTGGCCTGACGCTCATACTGGCGCGTACCGCCCTGGCGCTCGCGGCGCTTGAGCACCACGCGCTGAGGATCGACACCCAGGGCCTGGGGAATCGCCGCCAGAGCGTCGAGCAGGCGGGCCTGGGCCTTGTCCGGATCGACCGAACGCGGCGCCGCATACTCCTGGACATGTACCCAATCCTGATAGAGGTCGACCGCCAGGGCATACTCGGGCATGTCGGCATCATACAGACGGTAGCAGTCAATCTGCTCGCGGCGAGCCCACTTGCCCAGTTGCTTGAGGTTCTTCTGCAGGCGGTTGGCGAACATCTGCGCGCCTTCGGAAAGACGTGCCGGTTCATGGGCCACGGCCGGTGCCGCACGCGAGTCGCCGGCTTGATCATCGGCCGGGCGACGCTCGCCGGTCACGAACTGGTCGGGCTGGACCTTGAACAGCAACAGCTTGCACGGCAGCGCGCCGTTCCAGAACGCATACTGCTTGTGGCTGCGGATGCCCATGCGCTTGCCCAGCTCGGGTGCGCCGGTGAACACCGCCGCTTCCCAGCCCATGCAGGCCTGGCGCAGGCGTTCGCCGAGGTTCTGGTAGAGGTACAGCAGGCTCGCCTCGTCTCCCAGGCGCTCGCCATAGGGCGGGTTGCTGATGACCAGGCCTTTCTGGTTCTGGTCCGGGCGCGGCTCGAAGCTGGCGACTTCGCCCTGGTAGATCTTCACCCAGTCCCCCAGGCCTGCGCGCTCGACGTTGTTGCGTCCGGGCTGAATCAACCGCGGGTCGGCCTCATAGCCGCGAATCCACAACGGCGGCTTGGCCAGGCCCGCCTGAGCACGGGCCTGGGCCTCGTCGTGCACCTTGCGCCACAGCGCCGGGACATGGCCCTGCCAGGCACTGAAGCCCCAACGCTCGCGCTTGAGATTCGGTGCAATATCGGCGGCAATCATTGCAGCTTCGACGAGGAAGGTCCCGACACCGCACATAGGGTCTGCCAACGCGCCGCCCTCGGCGGCAATACGCGGCCAACCGGCGCGAATCAGCACCGCAGCAGCCAGGTTTTCCTTGAGCGGCGCAGCACCTTGCTGCAGGCGATAGCCGCGCTGGTGCAGGCTGTGGCCGGAGAGGTCGATAGACAGGATGGCCTCGCCGCGGTCCAGGCGCAGGTGCACACGCAGGTCGGGGTCGATCTTGTCCACCGACGGGCGCTGGCCTTCACGGTTGCGCAGCTTGTCGACAATCGCGTCCTTGACCTTGAGCGCGCCGAAGTGAGTGTTGTCGATGCCCGATCCATGGCCACTGAACTCGACCGCCAGGGTGCCGTCGGCGGCCAGGTGGTCCTGCCAGTCGACACCGTGCACGCCATCATAGAGGTCGTCGGCGTTCTTCATGGCAAAGCGCTTGACCACCAACAGCACGCGGTTGGCCAGGCGTGACCAGAGACACAGCCGGTAGGCGGTTTCCATGTCGGCCGCGCCGCGGATTGCCGAGGTATGCTCGCGCACATCGGCCAGGCCCAGGCCGCGGGCTTCTTCCGCCAGCAGCCCTTCCAGGCCTTTGGGGCAGGTGAGATAGAGTTCGAATGAGTCCGACATGTAGATTCCAGAGCCTCTGGGCTGTGTGCTGGCAACGCGACGCATCGCTGTTGCCTGAGTTTGCCGGATACCCTTCCAGCAGGTATCCGGGTGGCGTGCCGATCATTCGGCAAACCCGGCCACCCGATCGACAACCGACGCCGGGTGGCGCAAAAGGGTTTGATCGTCGGGCAGTGTGAAAATTTCGTCTAACGAAGGCATCGGTGTGACCCTTCGTCGCATTACCAGATGTTGCGTCAGTTCGATGGCGCCAATGGCCAAATGATTTCAACCACCAGCAAACCCTCATCATAGCGGGACAAAACCTAAACAAGGTTGAGTCGCATTTATTTACTTATCCCCTCACCCCTGGAAAGGTTACGTCCTTATGACAAATTGATCATTCACACTGTGACTCGCATTGGTTAGAACTGACCTCAGGCCGCCTCGCAACGGGGCGGCACTTTCAGCTCGCCACGCCGGCAGCGAGCGCAAACCGGCAGAAAGATTCTGCCCGGCCTCGGAGAGGCCGACGGGACATTACAGTCAACAAGTGAGGGCAACACCCTATGAGAAGACTTAAGCGTGATCCGTTGGAAAGAGCATATTCACGTGGCTACCAATACGGGGTAACCGGCAAATCCCGCGAACTTTGCCCCTTCAATCTGCCATCCGTTCGCCAGGCATGGATCAACGGTTGGCGTGAAGGTCGCGGCGACAACTGGGACGGCATGACCGGCACCGCTGGCATCCAGAGACTCAACGAAAATCACGCCGTTGGCTGAACGAGGACACTGAATTCGAGTCACCATGCACGCCCCATCCGGGCGGCGGGCTAAGGCCCAGGGGCCCCTTCAAGGGGCCCTTTTTATTGGGGCGCGTCTTTGTTAGCGGGGCAGCGCGGCAATCGCATCGACTGCCTCGCGGATCAGTGCCGGACCTTTGTAGATGAAGCCCGAATAGATCTGCACCAGGCTCGCACCGGCTGCGATCTTCTCCGCAGCATGGCGCCCTTCGGTGATCCCGCCCGCCGCGATGATCGGCAACTTGCCGCCCAGTTCAGCAGCCAGCACCTTGACGATGTGAGTGCTCTTCTCCAGCACCGGCGCCCCGGAAAGCCCACCCGCCTCGCCCCCGAACGGCAGCCCTTCGACCCCTTCGCGCCCCAAAGTGGTATTGGTCGCGATTACCGCATCCATGCCCGACTCGACCAGGGCTGCTGCCACCAGCGCGGTTTCCTCATCGCTCATGTCCGGTGCAATCTTGATCGCCAGCGGCACGCGTTTGCCGTGCTCGCTCGCCAGCTGTTCGCGACGCTCGGCCAGCGCGTCGAGCAGTTGCTTGAGCGAATCACCAAATTGCAGGCTGCGCAGGCCGGGAGTGTTGGGCGAGCTGACGTTGACCGTGATGTAGCTGGCCTGGGTGTAGACTTTTTCGAGGCAGATCAGGTAGTCGTCCTGGGCACGCTCGACCGGCGTGTCGAAATTCTTGCCGATGTTGATGCCCAGCACACCGTCATAACGCGCCGCGCGCACCCGTTCCAGCAGGTGATCCACACCCAGGTTGTTGAAGCCCATGCGGTTGATGATCGCAGTCGCTTCCGGCAGGCGGAACAACCGTGGCTTCGGATTGCCAGGCTGTGGTCGCGGGGTGACAGTGCCGATCTCGACGAAGCCGAAGCCCAGCTGGGCGAAGCCATCGATGGCCGCGCCGTTCTTGTCCAGGCCTGCGGCAAGGCCCACGGGGTTGGCGAAGTTCAAGCCCATGACGGTCACCGGCACCGAGGCCGGACGCTTGCACAGCAGGCCATTGAGACCAAGGCGGCCACCGGCGCCGATGAGGTCGAGCGACAGGTCGTGGGAGGTTTCCGGGGAGAGCTTGAACAGCAGCTGGCGGGCCAGGGTATACATGGGCAGGCAGGACTCGGGGGTGAGTGAGGGATGCGATTATAGCCAGCGCGCCGTCCGCGCGACAGGGCCTTGGCACATGGGTTGCTTCGAAGCGCTGGCAACCCGATCGGTACGGGTGAGGATATTTCGTGAACACAGCCCCTCCGACAACACCCTTGGCCTGGGTCAACGGCAGCGATGCACCCGAGAAACCCAGCCTGAACATCGGTTTCATGGCCCTGACCGACTGCGCCTCGGTGGTGGTCGCGGCCACGCAGGGCTTCGCACAACTCCAGGGCCTGACCCTCAATCTGCAGCGTCAGGCTTCCTGGGCCGGCACCCGAGACAAACTCGCCAGCGGCGAACTGGATGCTGCCCACTGCCTGTATGGGCTGGTCTACGCCATGCACCTGGGCATGGGCGGTGTCGCGGCCAACGATATGGCGGTGCTCATGGGCCTGAACCAGAATGCCCAGGCGATCAACCTTTCCCCCGCGTTGCAGCGCAAGGGCGTGACCAGCCCTGAAGCACTGGCGCGACTGGTGCACCAGCATGGCGCACGCCTGACCTTCGCCCAGACGTTTCCCACTGGCACCCATGCCATGTGGCTGTACTACTGGCTGGCCAGCCAGGGCATCCACCCGCTGCACGATGTCGACAGCGTGGTGGTGCCACCGGCACAGATGGTCGCGCACCTGCAGGCCGGGCGCATTGACGGCTTCTGTGCTGGCGAACCCTGGTCGGCAGACGCCGTGGCACAGGACCAGGGCTTCACCCTGGCCACCAGTCAATCGATCTGGCCGGACCATCCGGAAAAGGTCCTGGCCAGCACCCGCGCCTTCGTCGAGCACTACCCCAACAGCGCCCGCGCGCTGGTCAAGGCGATACTCGCCGCCAGCCGCTTCATCGAGCAAAGCCCGGAAAATCGCCGGGGCACGGCGCAACTGCTCAGCGGCAGGGCCTACCTGGATACGCCAGCCAGCAACATCGAGCCGCGCCTGCTCGGCGACTACCACGACGGGCTGGGCAATCGATGGCAGGATCGTCACGCCCTGCGCGTGCATGACCAAGGTCGGGCGAACCTGCCCTATCTGTCCGACGGCATGTGGTTCATGACCCAATTCCGCCGCTGGGGCCTGCTGCGCGAGGACCCGGACTACCTGGCAGTGGCCTCTCGCGTACAGCAACTGACGCTGTACCGCGAAGCAGCCCAGGCCGTGGGCGTGTCCTGCGCCGACGCACCGATGCGCAGCAGCCTGCTGATCGACGGCATCCGCTGGGACGGCAGCGATCCCCATGCCTATGCCCGCAGTTTCCGCCTGCACGCTCTGGATGATGCCCCGCACGTGCGGGTTGGTTCGTGAAGGTGGCCACCATGCTGCGTGTTCTGCTGATCGATGATACCGAGAAGAAGGTTGGCCGCCTCAAGGCTGCCTTGATCGAATCTGGCTTCGATGTGATCGAGGCGCCGGGGCTGACCATCGACCTGCCCAGCTGCGTCGAAACGGTGCGTCCGGATGTTGTGCTGATCGATACCGAGTCACCGGGTCGCGATGTGATGGAGCAGGTGGTGCTGGTCAGCCGGGATCAGCCACGGCCAATCGTACTGTTTACCGACGAGCATGATCCGGGGGTGATGCGCCAGGCGATCCAGGCCGGCGTCAGCGCCTACATCGTCGAAGGCATCCATGCGGCGCGCCTGCAGCCGATTCTCGACGTGGCCATGGCTCGCTTCGAGAGCGACCAGGCGCTCAAGGCGCAACTGCTGGCTCGCGACCAGCAACTGGCCGAACGCAAGCGCATCGAACAGGCCAAGGGCCTGCTGATGAAGATGAAAGACTGCAATGAAGAGCAGGCCTACACCCTGATGCGTCGCCAGGCCATGAGCCGCCAGCAGAAGTTGATTCAGGTGGCCGAGCAGATCATCGCCATGTCCGAAATGCTTGGCTGAGTCGATGTTGGCCCGGCTCTTGCTCAGCCAATACCACAGGTAGCCAACGGCGGTTGCCACATCATCCCGACAAAGACGTCGCTCTCCCCTCCACCCTGGTGGATCGGGTAGCGACGTCTTTTTCGTTTCCGCCCTGCGCAGGCAGGGCATGACAACCGTTGCAAGCTGCGCGAGGTGTTCAATGAATACGAGCTTCTGGAAATCCGGGCATGTGCCTACGCTGTTTGCCGCCTTCCTCTACTTCGACCTGAGCTTCATGGTCTGGTACCTGCTGGGTCCCTTGGCGGTGCAGATCTCCGCCGACCTGCAACTGAGTGCGCAGCAACGGGGCCTGATGGTCGCAACGCCCATTCTGGCCGGTGCCGTATTGCGCTTTATCATGGGCATGCTGGTCGACCGCCTGTCACCCAAGACTGCCGGCCTGATTGGGCAGGTGGTCGTGATCGTCGCCCTGGCCTGTGCCTGGTTCATGGGCGTTCACAGTTACGAACAAGCGTTGCTGCTGGGCGTGTTCCTCGGCGTCGCAGGCGCCTCGTTCGCCGTGTCGCTGCCGTTGGCGTCGCAGTGGTACCCGCCCCAGCACCAAGGCAAGGCCATGGGCATCGCCGGTGCGGGCAACTCCGGGACGGTGTTCGCCGCCCTGCTCGCCCCGGTGCTGGCCGCAAGCTTTGGCTGGAACAACGTGTTCGGTTTCGCCGTCATCCCGCTGGTGATCACCCTCGTGGCCTTTGCACTGCTGGCACGCAATGCCCCGCAGCGCCCCAAGCCCAAGGCCATGGCCGACTATTTCAAGGCCTTGGGCGACCGTGACAGCTGGTGGTTCATGTTTTTCTACAGTGTCACCTTCGGTGGATTCATCGGCCTGGCCAGCGCCCTGCCGGGCTACTTCAGCGACCAGTATGGCCTGAGCCCGATCACCGCAGGCTACTACACGGCAGCCTGCGTGTTCGCCGGCAGCCTCATGCGTCCGCTGGGTGGTGCCCTCGCCGACCGTTTCGGTGGCATCCGCACCTTGCTCGGGATGTACAGTGTGGCAGCGGTGTGCATCGCTGCAGTCGGCTTCAACCTGCCCAGCGCCGCAGCAGCCCTGGCCCTGTTCGTCAGCGCCATGCTTGGCCTGGGCGCTGGCAATGGCGCGGTGTTCCAGTTGGTGCCGCAACGCTTCCGCCAGGAAATCGGTGTCATGACCGGCCTGATCGGCATGGCCGGTGGCATCGGCGGCTTCCTGCTGGCGGCAGGCCTGGGTGCAATCAAGCAGCACACCGGCGACTATCAACTTGGCCTGTGGCTGTTCGCCAGCCTGGGGTTGCTGGCCTGGTTCGGCCTGTATGGGGTCAAGCGTCGCTGGCGCACCACCTGGGGTTCGGCTGCCGTGACGGCCGCGCGGGTCTGACCCCATGAGCTTGCAACTGGCGTTCGCCCAGGCCAGCGCCACCGGCCCGCGCCCGGAAAACCAGGACGCTCTGCGCCTGGTCACCCCGGCTGCAGAGCTGGCCGCCAGCAAGGGCTACCTGTTCGCCCTCGCCGACGGCGTCAGCCAGTGCGCCGATGGTGGCCTGGCGGCCAGGGCCAGCCTGCAGGCCTTGGCACTGGACTACTATTCCACTCCCGCCACCTGGGGTGTGGCCCAGGCCCTGGATCGCCTGCTGCTGGCGCAGAACCGCTGGCTGCGCGCCCAGGGCAACGGCCAGCCGCTGATGACCACGCTGACCGCCCTGGTGCTGCGCGGCAAGCGGTTCACCCTCGCCCATGTCGGCGACTGCCGCGCCTACCGCTGGCACGACGGTCGCCTGTCGTGCCTGAGCGATGACCATGTCTGGGACCAGCCAGGAATGCATCATGTGCTCAAGCGCGCCTTGGGTCTGGACCAGCACCTGTTGGTCGATTACCGGGAAGGCGAACTGCAGCCGGGCGAGTGCTTCGTGCTGCTCAGCGATGGTGTCTGGTCGAGCCTGAGCGATCAGCAGATCCAGTCGATCCTGCGCGAGCAGCCTGACCTGCAGGTGGCCGCCGATACTCTGGTCGCCAGCGCGCACCTTTGCGGCAGCCAGGACAACGCCAGCGCGTTGCTGGTCAGGGTCGAACAGCCGGGCTCGGCGAATCTGGGCGATACCCTTGCGCAGTTGCAGGAATGGCCGATACCGAACGCCCTGCGTACGGGCCAGCGCATCGATGGCTGGTGTGTCGAAGGGCTGCTCGCCCAGAGCCGGCAATCACTGCTCTACCGGGTCAAGGATACCCAGGGCCAGGCATGGCTGCTCAAGACCCTTCCACCGGCGCGCGAAACCGATCAGGGCGCTGCTCAGCGGCTGCTGCTCGAAGAGTGGTTTCTGCGCCGGGTCGCTGGCCGACACTTCCCTGAGGTGCATGCCGCCAGCCAGCGCCAGCACCTGTACTACCTCATGCGCCAGTATCCGGGCCAGACGCTTGCCAGCCTGTTCGCCGAACATGGGCCCTTGCCACTGCCCCAATGGCTGGAGCTGACACGCCAACTGCTGCAGGCAGTGGGCGTGCTGCACCGGCGCAACCTGCTGCACCGCGACATCAAGCCGGAAAACCTGCATCTAGGGGCGGATGGCCAACTACGCGTGCTGGATTTCGGCCTGGCGTACTGCCCGGGCCTGTCAGAGGATCAGCCACACGATCTGCCCGGCACCCCCTCGTTCATTGCCCCGGAAGCCTTCGATGGCGAGCCGCCGACAGCCCGCCAGGATCTCTACGCCGCTGGCGTGACGTTGTACTACCTGCTGACCGGGCACTACCCCTACGGTGAAATCGAGGCGTTCCAGCGCCCACGCTTCAGTACGCCGGTCAATGCTGCGCGCTATCGCCCCGACCTGCCTGAATGGTTGCAGCGTAGCCTGGAAAAGGCTGTCTCGGTGGACCCTGCACAACGTTTCGAGACCGCCGAACAATGGTTGCTGCTGCTCGAACGCGGTGACCGCCAGGAGTTGGCCATGCGCCCTCGCCCCCTGCTGGAGCGCGAGCCGCTGAAAGTCTGGCGAACCTTGGCGCTGCTGTCGATGGTGTTGAACCTGGTGCTGCTGTACATCGTGCTTAAAGGGTAAGCCTGGGCGGGATTCTTCGCGGGCAAGCCCGCTCCTACAAATGCAGGGCACCGAGATGCAGGCCCGTTTGGCATACCCAAATTCCAGGCAAAGAAAAACCCGGCCGAGGCCGGGTTTTTCGTGAAGCATCAAACCAATTACTTGGCCTGGGCTTCTACCTGAGCTTCTACGCGACGGTTAACGGCGCGGCCAGCTTCGGTGGCGTTGTCAGCAACTGGACGGGTCTCACCGTAGCCAACCGAGTCAACACGGTTGGATTCGATGCCGTACTGCTGGGTCAGAACCTGCTTGACAGCATTGGCACGACGCTCGGACAGCTTCTGGTTGTAAGCGTCTGGACCTACGGAGTCAGTGTGACCTTCAACCACGGTGGTGGTTTGTGGGTACTGCTTCATGAAGTCAGCCAGGTTCTTGATGTCGCCGTAGCTGTTAGGCTTGACGACCGACTTGTCGAAGTCGAACTTCACGTCCAGCTCAACGCGGACGTTTTCAGCGGCAGCCGGGCAGCCGTCGGCGTCAACGGTGACGTTGGCCGGGGTGTCAGGGCACTTGTCGACGTTGTCGCAGACGCCGTCGTTGTCGCTGTCGGTGCAGACTTCGGCAACCGGAGCAGGAGCAGGAGCTGCGGACTGCTTCGGGCTACCGCCGAAGTTCAGGCCAACGCCGACGCTCGGTGCCCACTCGGTGTCACCTTTGTCGATGTTGTACTGGGCTTCAACGCCGGCACGGGCGTAGAACATGTCGGTGATGTACCACTTGGCGCCAGCGCCAACGTTGGCGAAGGTGGAGTGGTCACGACCGCCACGGCCGGTCTGGCCCAGCGACTGGTGGGAGAAACCAGCCGAAACGTACGGACGGATAGCGTCGTATGGGTTGTTGAAGTGGTAAACGGCATCCAGGGCAGTGTTCGAGCCCTTGATGTTCTTGCCGTCGTCGCCACGAGCGTTGTGAACTTCGTCGTAGCCCAGACGCAGTTCAACGTCGTCGGTCAGGAAGTAACCGATCGAGCCGCCGAACAGGTTGCCGTCGTTCTTGAAGTCGCGCTGGCTGTCGAAGAACTCCTTCTTGTAGAAGATCTCGGTTTCGACGGCGCCTTGGCCTTGTGCCATAGCGCCAATCGAGGTGGCGGCTACGAGCGAACCAATGGCCAAGCCCAAGGTGTTTTTCAATTTCATCCGTTAAATCCCCATCTGGTGATAGTTAAGCCGCCCCACCAAAAACCGGGGGACAACTCGACGGCAAGTCTAGCAGACCTTGCCGATTCGTTTGAGCCATTTGCGTAGGACTAAGTTTCAGCCGAGTCCGCAAATTTCTCACGAAGCTTGTCGAGCGCACGCTTGTAACGCATTTTCGTGGCGCTCAGGCCCATGTGCATGATGTCGGCGATCTCCTGAAACTCCAGCTCTGCGACAAAACGTAGCACCAGAATTTCCCGGTCGATCGGATTCACATACACCAGCCATTTATCCAGCCCGCCTTTTTCTTCCGGTTTCGGAGCCTTGTCCTCGGACGCCTCTTCGACGGGGTCCAGGCTCAGGGCATCCATCAACCTTCTCTTGCGACGCTCCTTGCGGTACTGGGTGATACATTCGTTGTAGGTGATGCTGTAGAGCCAGGTCTTGAACTTCGATTTGCCCTCGAAATTCTTCAGGCCGTACAACACTTTCAGCATGACCTCCTGACAGACATCGTCAGCATCCCGATCGTTCCCCAGATAACGTGCACAGACGTTGAACAGGGTCCGTTGGTAGCGCCGCATGAGCTCCTCATAGGCGCGGGTAACATGAAACAGCTCCTCATGCGAACGCGCCACCAACTCCTCGTCGGTGAGCTCGCGGGGGTCGTAACGCATGGGCGGCGAATAGACTTTATTCAAAACGGATCTGGCCGACAGTCAGGTCAATGTCGCCGCTCAGCCCCTGGGGCCGATTTTTGCGGCGGCATACATTAACAGCTTTTGTGCGGTTAGCGGCTATTGACACGCTGCTCAAGCAGCACTCGATTAGACAGCGACACTAGTTCGCCGTCATCGGTCAGCAGCGTCGTCTTGACCGTTCCGATCTCTTCGATATGCCCTTCGACCTCTCCAATCCGCACCTGCTGGCCGACCTGATACAACTCGCGCACGTAGATCCCGGCAAGGATCTGCCCGGCGATTTCCCGGCTGCCCAGGCCCATTGCCAGGGCCACGGCCAGACCAACGGTAATCAGCCCGATGACGATCACATGGTTGAGCAGGTCGGTCTTGACCTCGAGCTGGCTGATCGCCACCGAGATCGCGATGATGATGACCAGCCCCTGGGCGATGCGCCCGACGCCCGCTGCGTACTCCAGGCCGATGCCTTCGGCAGCGCCGCGCACCAGGCCGTTGACCAGCTGTGCCAGCAATACGCCGGCCAGCAGTACCAGCGCCGCGCCAAACACCTTGGGCAGGTACAGGGCAAGCATGTCGAGGGTGGCGGAGACCCGCTCCAGGCCCAGCGATTCTGCGGCCGAAACCAGGAAGATCAGCAGGATGAACCAGTAGACGATCTTGCCGATCAGCGTCGAGATCGGTACCTGGATACCGACCCGGCCGAGCATCTTGGTCAGCCCGGTCCCGCTCATCAGGCGGTCGAGGCCGAACTTGGCGAGCAGCTTGGACAGCAGTGTGTCGAGCAGCTTGGCCACCACGAAACCGAGCAGCACCACGACCAGCGCGCCGAACAGGTTGGGGATGAAGTTCGCCACCTTGGTCCAAAGGGCAGTCATGGCGGTGACCAGGCTCTGGGTCCAGAGATCGAGTTCCATATTCAATCGGCCTTATCAGCTTTCTGTCTGCCTGCGGCAGGGGTACGGCGCACCGGCGCGACATGCGCCGAGCCATTGTTGACAGCGATCAGCAGCGCCTGGCTCCAGCGGCCCAGCAGGCTGAACAGATCGCCCGCGCCAACCTGACGGTTGGCGGTTTTGAGCACGCGCCCCAGGCAGGCGTCGTCGTCTCGGTCATGGCCGGACGGTGACGCCTTGAGCAGGTCGCGCAGGGATTCTTCAAACGGATCGTGCATGGGCACCTCGCGTGATGTCAGTCAAAGACGAGGGCTCTGGCCGACGGGTCACACAGGGATATGGGACGAATGTTTCAAAATACATACGTGCTCGACGCTCAGACCCAGCGCAACTTGCGCAACAACCACCATTGCCCTGCGGCCAGGCCCAACACCACCAGGCAGGCGAACAGGAAGCCATAGGGGTTCTCGGCCCCCGGAATACCACCGACATTGATGCCGAGCAGGCCGGTGATGAAGCTCATCGGCAGGAAGATGCAGGTGATGATGCCGAAGCGGTACATGGTCCGGTTCATCCGCTCGCTGCGCCGCCGGTCCTCGCCTTCCAGCACCAGCGCAGCGCGCTCTCGCGCCAGTTCCAGCTCCTCGAGATAACGGATCAGGCTGTTGTTCAGCTCGTTCCAGTAATCGGCGTCGGCGTCGGCGAACCAGCTCCACTTGTTGCGCGAAAGCTGGGCATAGATATCACGCTGTGGCGCCAGGAAGCGACGCAGCCCGGCGGCACGACGGCGGATCTGCTGCAGATTGCCCTGGGCCGGACTATACCGTTCGTCGGATTCCACCTTCTCTTCCTCGAGATCGACGGCTTCGGACAGGTCGCTGACCAGTGCCTGGACCTTTTCGGTCAACAGTTCACCCATCAGCAACAGCAATTCGGAGGCCGATTTCGGCCCCCTGCCCTCATCCAGTTGCTGCAGGATCTCGTCGCTCGCGCGCAAAGGCCTCAGGCGCAGCGAAATGACGCGACGCGCTTCGGCGAAGATGCGCACCGAAACCATGTCTTCCGGCTCTGCGCCAGGGTTGAGGTTGACCCCGCGCAAAAACAGCAGCAACTGCTCGTTGGCCAGCGGCAGCAGGCGTGGGCGAGTGTTCTCCTCGAGCAGCAGATCGCAGGCGAACTCGCTCAGGCCGCTGTCGTGCAGCAGCCAGGTGCGGGTTTGCGGATGACTGCGATCCCAGTGCAGCCAGAGACTCTCTTGCGCCTGCAATTGCAGGTTGTCCAACTCGGTACGGGCAATGGCGCGCGCGCCGCCCTTGCCGTCGAGCACCAGGGCATGGACCAGCCCCCACTGCGCGTTGTCTTCCTCGAACATCAATGCTCCATCAGCGCGCGCGGCGCATCACTCCGGCATCTTCAGGGGGCTTGGCGAGACGATCACGCCATTGTTGTCGGCGTAGATGTATTCGCCGGGACGGAAAGTGACGCCGGCAAAGCTGACCACCACATCGAGGTCGCCAATGCCGCGCTTGTCGGTCTTCATCGGATGACTGGCCAGAGCCTGCACGCCGACGTCGGTCTGCACCAGCACATCCACGTCACGCACACAGCCGTAGATCACCAGACCTTCCCAGCCATTCTTCGCTGCTTTCTCGGCGAGCATGTCGCCCAGCAGCGCACGGCGCAGCGATCCGCCGCCATCGACCACCAGGACCTTGCCCTTGCCGTCGAGCTCGACCTGCTCCTTGACCAGGGAATTGTCTTCGAAGCACTTGATGGTGACGATCTGGCCGCCGAAAGAGTCGCGGCCGCCGAAATTGCTGAACATCGGCTCCAGCACCTGGACCAGGTCCGGGTAGGCGTCGCACAGGTCGGGCGTTACGTAATGCTGCATGGGAAGCTCCTGTCAGTCACAACGAAAGCGGGTATCGGGCAAGGCTACACCCTGAAGGCCATTGCAGTCATCCGCGAGTTCGGTGGTGCGGCATTCGCGGGCAAGCCCGCTCCTACAGGCCTCCCACAACCCTGGAGAACCGGCCACTGACAGCATGTGGGAGCGGGCTTGCCCGCGAATGGTCGCTCATTCAACCTTCTTGGACGGGCGCCTGGGGATCGCTCAACCAGCGCGCCACCAGCGGCCAGACCTGCGCCTGCGCGGCCTTGCTCACCAGCATGTCGACATGCCCAAAGGCCTCGAAGCCTTCTTCACGGCCCAGGCGCAGGAACTGCTTGCACTCGCCGCCCCACTGTTCGAACAGTTTGCGACAGGCCCATACCGGATCCTGGAAATCTGCCGCGCCAGCCACTGCCAGCAGCGGCGCCTCGACCTGCGACAGCCCAGCCCACCAATCCTGGCCCTTGACCCCGAAACGCCCGAACAGCCCATGCCAGCGCAGGCTTTCCAGCGCCAGCCCGATCGGTTCGTCTTCCGGCCCACGCTTGAGGCGCGGCCCGGAGAGCTGTGCGAAGCGCTTGACCAGCAGACGTGCGCCCCAGGCAACCGGTGGCACTTTCAGCGGCCAGTACACACGGCTGACCTGAGTGCCGAACAAGGCCACGCTGGCCACGCAGGCGCTGTTCAGGTAGCCGCCGCCGAGCGCCGCCACCAGTGTGGTGCCACCCAGTGAATGGCCAATCCAGTGCGGTGCCTGCCCTGCCATTTCCTGGACAAAGGCCCCGATCACCGGCAGATCGAAACGCGCATAGTCCGCCACGGTGTTCTGCCGCCACTGGCGGTTGCGCGGCGACAGCCCGTGGCCACGCATTTCCGGGATCCACACATCGAAACCGGCACGCGCCAGGAACGCCCCCAGGCCAATGCCCTTGGGCGAATACCAGAAGCGGCGGTTGGAGAAACTGCCATGCAGGAGGATCACCGGCACGCCTGGAGTGGAAGGCTGATCGGCCAGCCCGAGGCGGGTCAGCGCCAGCTCGACACTGGCGTCGGGGCTGTTGCCGGCCTTGATTCGGTAGACATCTTCACTGAGGTCGCCACGGCGCTCGGCACTGAGCAGGGCCACGGGAAAAAGGGTGCTGCTGCTTTGCATGGATTCACAGAATGAAAAGGGGAAACAGGATGGGGAAACTGCGACGCTGAATTTGGGGCTTCAGCGCATTCGCGGGCAAACCCGCTGCCACCGGGTTCGGTGGCAGCGGGTTTGCCCGCGAAGAGGCAGATGCACGGAGCGCGTCAGGACGCGCCCCGCGCGTGATGCATCAGGCTGCGCCCTGACCTTCGGCCAGGAAGAACCAGGTTTCGAGTACCGAGTCCGGGTTCAGCGACACGCTCTCGATGCCCTGCTCCATCAACCACTTGGCGAGGTCAGGGTGGTCCGAAGGGCCCTGGCCGCAGATGCCGATGTACTTGCCCGCCTTGTTGCACGCGGCGATGGCATTGGCCAGCAGCTTCTTGACCGCAGGATTTCGCTCGTCGAACAGGTGGGCGATGATCCCCGAGTCGCGGTCCAGGCCCAGGGTGAGCTGGGTCAGGTCGTTGGAGCCGATCGAGAAGCCATCGAAGTACTCCAGGAACTCTTCGGCGAGGATGGCGTTGGACGGCAGTTCGCACATCATGATCACGCGAAGGCCATTGTCGCCACGGGCCAGGCCGTTCTCGGCGAGCAGGTCGACGACCTGGCTGGCTTCGCCCAGGGTGCGCACGAACGGCACCATGATCTCGACGTTGGTCAGGCCCATCTCGTTGCGCACGCGCTTGAGGGCGCGGCACTCGAGCTCGAAGCAGTCACGGAACGACTCGCTGATGTAGCGCGAGGCACCGCGGAAGCCCAGCATCGGGTTTTCTTCTTCCGGCTCGTAGAGCTTGCCACCGATCAGGTTGGCGTACTCGTTGGACTTGAAGTCCGACAGGCGCACGATCACCTTTTTCGGGTAGAAGGCTGCGGCCAGGGTGCTGATGCCCTCGACCAGCTTCTCGACATAGAAGCCCACCGGGTCGCTGTAGCCAGCGATGCGCTTGTCGACGCTCTCTTTCAGCTCAGGCGGCAGGCCCGCGTAGTTGAGCAGTGCCTTGGGGTGCACGCCGATCATGCGGTTGATGATGAACTCAAGGCGCGCCAGGCCCACACCCGCGTTGGGCAGTTGGGCGAAGTCGAAGGCGCGGTCGGGGTTGCCGACGTTCATCATGATCTTGAACGGCAGCTCCGGCATGGCATCCACCGAGTTCTGCTTGACGTCGAAGCCCAGCTCGCCCTCGAAGATGAAGCCGGTGTCGCCTTCGGCACAGGAAACAGTCACGCCCTGGCCATCCTTGAGCACTTGCGTCGCGTTGCCGCAACCGACCACGGCCGGGATACCCAGCTCACGGGCGATGATCGCGGCGTGGCAGGTACGGCCACCGCGGTTGGTGACGATGGCGCTGGCGCGCTTCATGACCGGTTCCCAGTCCGGGTCGGTCATGTCGGAAACCAGTACGTCGCCTGGCTGCACCTTGTCCATTTCGGACACATCGTGGATCACGCGGACCTTGCCAGCGCCGATACGCTGGCCAATGGCGCGACCTTCGACCAGTACCGTGCCCTTCTCTTTGAGCAGGTAGCGTTCCATGACATTGGCGCTGGCGCGGCTCTTCACGGTCTCGGGGCGAGCCTGCACGATGTACAGCTTGCCGTCGTCACCGTCCTTGGCCCATTCGATGTCCATCGGGCGCTGATAGTGCTGCTCGATGATCATCGCCTGCTTGGCCAGCTCGTTGACCTCGGCGTCGCTCAGGCAGAAGCGCGCACGCTCGGCACGGTCGACCTCGACGGTCTTGACCGAACGACCGGCCTTGGCTTCGTCGCCGTAGACCATCTTGATCGCCTTGCTGCCCAGGTTGCGGCGCAGGATGGCCGGGCGGCCTGCCTGCAGGGTGTTCTTGTGCACGTAGAATTCGTCAGGGTTGACCGCACCCTGCACGACGGTTTCGCCCAGGCCGTAGGCGCCGGTGATGAACACCACGTCGCGGAAGCCCGACTCGGTGTCGAGGGTGAACATGACGCCAGCGGTGCCGGTTTCCGAACGCACCATGCGCTGCACGCCGGCCGACAGGGCGACCAGCTTGTGGTCGAAGCCCTGGTGCACGCGGTAGGAAATGGCGCGGTCGTTGAACAGCGAGGCGAACACTTCCTTGGCCGCGCGGATCACGTTGTCGACGCCACGGATATTGAGGAAAGTTTCCTGCTGGCCGGCGAACGAGGCATCCGGCAAGTCTTCGGCGGTCGCCGAAGAACGCACGGCCACGGCCATGTTGTCGTTGCCGGCAGCCATTTCGGCGAAGGCGGTGCGGATTTCGGCGTCCAGGCGCGCCGGGAAATCGGCCTCCATCACCCACTGGCGAATCTGTGCGCCGGTCTTGGCCAGGGCGTTGACGTCATCGACGTCCAGCGCATCGAGCGCGGCGTGGATGCGGTCGTTCAAACCACTTTGTTCGAGAAAGTCGCGATACGCCTGAGCCGTAGTGGCAAAGCCGCCCGGCACCGATACGCCGGCACCGGCAAGATTACTGATCATCTCGCCCAGGGATGCGTTCTTGCCCCCCACATGCTCCACATCATGGACGCCGAGCTTATCGAGGGAAACTACGTACTCTACCAAGGTGATCTCTCCACTAACTGTATTGGAAAAGCTCAAGGGCGCCCGCCTGTCGACTCTGCGGCTGGGCCGGGACGCTTGTGGCCTGGACCTGGAAAATAAGTGAGAATGCCGAACGACCGCGTTCGGCAAACCGAACCTATCATATCCAGAAACATTCGGCAGCTTAAGGCCTCAGGTGCAAATGAAACGATCCGCGTTCTTCATCTCCGACGGTACCGGCATCACGGCCGAAACACTGGGCCAAAGCCTGCTGGCGCAGTTCGAAAGCATTCCCTTCGCCAAATTCACCCGCCCCTACATCGATACGCTCGACAAGGCGCGTGCCATGGTCCAGCAGATCAATGCCGCGGCCGAGCGCGACGGTGTGCGCCCCATTATCTTCGATACCATCGTCAACCAGGACATCCGCGAGGTCATGGCCACGTCCAATGGCTTCATGATCGACATCTTTTCGACGTTTTTATCCCCACTCGAGCAGGAATTGACTGCCCATTCGTCGTATTCCGTGGGCAAATCGCACTCGATCGGCGGCAACTCCAACTACATGGAGCGCATCGAGGCGGTCAATTTCGCCCTGGACAACGACGATGGTGCGCGCACCCATTACTACGACAAGGCCGACCTGATCCTGGTGGGCGTGTCGCGCTGCGGCAAGACGCCGACCTGCCTGTACATGGCCATGCAGTTCGGTATCCGCGCCGCCAACTACCCGCTGACCGAAGACGACATGGAGCGCCTGCAGTTGCCGGCCGTGCTGAAAAAGCACCATAACAAGCTGTTCGGTCTGACCATCGACCCCGACCGCCTGACCGCCATTCGCCACGAACGCAAACCCAACAGCCGCTATTCGAGCTTTGCCCAGTGCGAGTTCGAGGTGCGCGAGGTGGAGAACCTGTTCCGCCGGGAGAACATTCCCAACATCAACTCCACGCATTTTTCGGTGGAGGAGATTTCGGCGAAGATCCTCGTGGAGAAAGGCGTGGAGCGGCGGTTCAAGTAGGGCCGCTGAAGACGAACAAAAAACCCCCGGCATCACTGCCGGGGGTTTTTCATTTCAGTGCCAAGGTCAGGACGGAATCACTACCGACTGCCCACTCAGCGCCAGGTCGACCAGCTCGCGGTTGGCCACCGCGTACATCGCATAGTCGGTGCCCGTGGCGTTGCGCAGGTCGTCGAGCATGGCGCGCCAGCGCTCGACCATTACCCGGTGCTGCTCGGCCCACAGGGCCACACGGGCATCCATGTCGTCCGGTGCATCAGCCATCTGCAACACGGAAATGGTGATCGCGCGCTGCTGCAGGTCGATATCGTCGCGGAACGCCTCGCGGGCCAGGGCCTGCCAGTTGTTCTCCACCGGCAGGTTGCTGATTTCCTGCAGGTACCAGGTCAGGTCCAGCGCGCTGCCCACGGCAAAGAACGCCTTGGCCACCTGCGCCGGATCGTGGCCGGTCACATCCGAGGCCTCGATGATCGGCAACAGGGTGTACAGGTGAGTGGTGCCTGCCACCATGCGTGCCAGCAACTCCGGCACCCCGGCTTCGACGAAGCCCTGGTAGCGCACCTGCCAGCGTTCGCGGGTCGGCCCTTCCAGCAGTTCGTCGAGCTTGAGCCCCAGTTGCGCGATCTTCGGCCCGAAATGAGCGGTGTCACGACCAGCATCCTGCTCGTTGCGACGGCTGCGCAGGAACCAGCGGGTGGCACGCCGCCCAAGGCGCATCAGCTCGTCCATCAGGGTCAACTGGATCTCGGCCGGCACCTGGTAGTCCAGGGCCTCGATCTGGCGGAACCAATGCGGCAGGTGGAAGATGTCGCGCACGATCACGTAGGCACCGGCAACGTTGGCCGGGCTCATGCCGGTGGACTCCTTCAGGCGCTGCACGAAGGTGATGCCCATGTTGTTGACCAGGTCGTTGGCGATCTGGTTGCTGACGATCTCGCGCTTGAGGCGGTGACGGCGCATGGCCTCGGCGAACTTGCTGACCAGCGACGGCGGGAACGCCGTCTCCATGTCACGGGTCAGGTAGTCGTCGTCCGGCACCAGCGACTTGAGCAGTTGCTCCTTGAGATCGATCTTGCTGTACGAGATCAGCACCGACAGCTCGGCACGGGTCAGGCCCTGGCCGGCGGCAAGACGTTCGGCCAGTTGCTCTTCGGTCGGCAGGAACTCGATGGCGCGGTCCAGCTTGCCCCGCGACTCAAGGTCGGCCATCAGGCGCTTGTACTCGGCGATCCGCTCGCGGGCGCGACGGGCCGCCAGCGACAGGGCCTGGGTCTGCTTGTAGTTGTTACCCAGCACCAGCGAGGAGACTTCCTCGGTCATGCTGCCCAGCAGCTGGTTGCGCTGCTTCTCGGTCATGTCACCAGCCTGCACCACTTCGTTGAGCAGGATCTTGATGTTGACCTCGTGGTCGGAGCAGTCCACGCCACCGGCGTTGTCGATGAAGTCGGTGTTGGTGGCGCCGCCATGCAGGCCGAACTCGACGCGACCGAGCTGGGTCATGCCCAGGTTGCCGCCCTCGCCCACCACCTTGCAGCGCAGCTCGTTGCCGTTGACGCGCAGGGCGTCGTTGGCCTTGTCGCCGACGTCGGCATGGCTCTCGCTGCTGGCCTTGACGTAGGTGCCGATACCGCCATTCCACAGCAGGTCGACCGGCGCCTGCAGCAGTGCGTGCAGCAGTTCGGTCGGGGTCAGGCGATCAGCTTCGATGGCGAAGCGTTCCTTCATCTGCGGGCTGATGGCGATGCTCTTGGCGCTACGCGGGAAAATCCCGCCGCCTTCGGACATGATCGCGCTGTTGTAGTCGGTCCAGGCCGAGCGCGGCAGCTCGAACAGGCGCTTGCGCTCGGCGAAGCTGGTTGCCGGGTCCGGATTCGGATCGACGAAGATGTGCAGGTGGTTGAACGCCGCCACCAGTTGCAGCTTGTCGGACATCAGCAGACCGTTGCCGAACACGTCGCCGGCCATGTCGCCGATGCCAACCACGGTGATCGGGTCTTCCTGCACGTTGATGCCGCGCTCACGGAAGTGGCGCTGCACACCCACCCAGGCGCCGCGGGCAGTGATGCCCATGCCTTTGTGGTCGTAGCCAGCCGAGCCACCGGAGGCGAAGGCATCGCCGAGCCAGAAGCCGTAGTCGTTGGCGATGCCGTTGGCGATGTCGGAGAAGGTCGCGGTGCCTTTGTCTGCGGCCACCACCAGGTAGGGGTCGTCGTCGTCATGACGCACCACGTTGGCCGGCGGCACCACGCCGCCGTCCTTGAGGTTGTCGGTGATGTCGAGCAGGCCACTGATGAAGATGCGGTAGCAGGCGATACCCTCGGCGGCGATCTCGTCGCGGCCGCCACCCAGCGGCAGGCGACGCGGCAGGAAGCCGCCCTTGGCGCCGACCGGCACGATTACCGAGTTCTTCACCTGCTGCGCCTTGACCAGGCCCAGCACCTCGGTACGGAAGTCTTCCTCGCGGTCCGACCAGCGCAGGCCGCCACGGGCGACGTTGCCGAAGCGCAGGTGCACGCCCTCGACCCGTGGCGAATAGACGAAGATCTCGAATTTCGGTACGGGCTTGGGCAGCTCGGGAATCAGGCGCGGGTTGAACTTGAAGCTGAAGTACGACTTGTTCTGGCCAGCGGCGTCGGGCTGGTAGAAGTTGGTACGCAGCGTCGCCTTGATCAGGTCCAGGTAACGACGCAGGATACGGTCCTCGTTGAGCACCTGAACATCGTCCAGGGCGGTGAGGATTGCCTGCTCCAGGCGCTGCTGCTTGTCGTCCAGGTCATCCTGGCCGAGCTTGCGCGCGAGGTAGAAGCGGGTCTTGAACAACCGGGTCAGCTCGCGGGCGATGTCGGTGTGGTTGTTCAGGGTGCTGGCGATATAGCCCAGATCGAAGCCCAGGCGGATCTGCTTCATGTAGCGGGCGTAGGCGCGCAGCAACGCCACATCGCGCCATGGCAGGCCGGCGGTGAGCACCAGGCGGTTGAAGGCGTCGTTCTCGGCGTCGCCCTTGACGATGTGGATGAAGGCGTCCTGCAGCGTGTCGTTGAGCTGCTGCAGGTCCAGGCTCAGGCCTTCGCTGTAGGTGAAGGCGAAGTCGTGAATCCAGAACTCGCGGCCGTTGGCATGGCGCAGGCGGTAGGGGAATTCACCCAGCACACGCAGACCGAGGTTCTCCAGGATAGGCAGCACGTCGGACAGCGCCAGCGGCGTGTCGGCGTGATACAGCTTGCAGTGCAGCTGGCGCTCGCCCAGTTGGGTGAGTGGCTGGTAGAAGCTCATGGCCAGCGGCTTGGCTTCGGACAACGCCAGCACGTGCTGCATGTCCACCACTGCCGAATGCGCGGCGAAGCGCTCGCGGTAACCAGCCGGGAAGCCCTTGGGGAAGTCGGCGAGGATGTTGGTGCCCTGGGCTTCGCCGAAGTTCTCCACCACCAGCGCGGAGAAGTCGTCCTGCCACGAACGGCAGGCCTGGATCACTTCGTTTTCCAGCTGCTGCGGGTCGATGTCGATGCGGTTCTTCGGGTCGACCCGCAGGATCAACTGCACACGTGCCAGCACCGACTCGGAGAAGAAGGTCCAGAACTCACAGTCGGTAGCCTTCAGGCGCTCCATCAAGACCTGCTGGATCTTCTGGCGCACTTCGGTGGAGTAGATTTCACGCGGCACGTAGGCCAGGCAGTAGCAGAAGCGGCCGTACGGGTCCTTGCGCAGGAACACACGGATCTTGTTGCGTTCCTGGATCTGCACGATCGACATGGCGGTGTTGAACAGCTCGTCGATCGGGGTCTGGAACAGGTCGTCGCGCGGCAGCACTTCGAGCACCTGCGTGAGTTCCTTGCCCAGGTGCGCCTTGGGGTCGAAGTGCGAGCGGCGCTCGATCTCGGCGACTTTCCCGCGGATGTACGGGATGGTGTACACGCTTTCGCCGTACACCGTCGAGGTGTACAGGCCCATGAAGCGGCATTCCTTGATGACCTTGCCATCGGCATCGATCTGGCGGATCGACACGTAGTCCGGGTAGGCCGGACGGTGCACGCGGCTTGGTTGCGAAGCCTTGGCGAACGACAGCAGGCGCGGCTCGCGCAGGTAGCTGACGGCGTAGTCCTCGATGCGCAGGTCTTCATTGCTCAGGCCGCTGCGCAGCACGCGCGGCAGGCCGAGGAAGGACGATTCGTCGTAGACCAGGCTGCCACCGGCAGCGTCGGACTCGACCACGAACTCTTCGTAGCCGAGGAAGGTGAAGTGGTTGTCCAGCAGCCAGGTGAGGAAGCTCTGCACCTCGGTCTTGTCGTTCTGCGCTGGGCCGAAGGCGTTTTCGCCAACCAGCGCCAGCAGGTCGCGGACCTTGGCCTTCATCGGGTCGAAGTCGGCAACGACGACGCGCACATCGGCCAGTACCAGCTCCAGCTCGCAGGTCAGGCTGGTCAGCTCGGCGGCATTGGCGCAGCGGTCGATCTCCAGGTACATCAGCGACTCGTGGCTGACGCCTTCACCCTGGGTGCCCTTGGGCAGCAATTCGAGCAACTCGCCCTTCGGCCCGCGGCGGGCGCTGAGCACGGTGGTCTGCAGGGTGTGGATGCTGTAGCCGCGGCGGTTGAGTTCAGTGCGTACCGAGTCGACCAGGAACGGCAGGTCATGGTGCAGGACTTCGACCACGGTGTGCGTGGACTGCCAGCCGTGGCGTTCGTAGTCAGGGTTGTAGACCCGCACCTGCGCAGTGCTCGGGTCGAAGCGCTCGATGGTGCGCCAGGCAGAGAGGGTGCAGCCGGCCAGGTCGGACAGCCGACGCTGGGTGAGTTCGTCCAGAGAGATGATGCCGAAGAACTGTTCGGCGAACAGCGCCACTTGTGGCAGGGACTGCTCGCTGATGTGCTGCGCCAGGGCCGCCTGCAGTTGATGCTGGAAGTCGGCTTTGCTGGCTGCGGTGAAAAACGCCATCTGTGGTACTCCGCTTGGGCTTTGTTATAGGTGAAGCGTCGTGTACGTGCGCCATGTACGGATCAACGATAGCCAACCCGTAGCAGGAAGACGGTAAAACCAAGGCGTAGGACGCTTCCTTCGCGTCCATGTTCCAGGGATGGGCAGCTGCAAAGACGACTGCCGGTGGCTGTGTCTTTACGGTTGTCCATCAACTGGGCAGCTTAACGACTGAGCGGTCATCCCGGCTTGCAGCGCTGCGACATATTCGGTCAAAGGGCGGTAACATTGCGTTTATGCGCAAGGCCCAGACTGGCACAATCGCATTTCATTTCCTTGAACCGAGCTGCCCATGCAACTGAAAACCGCCCTGCTCTTCGCCACCCCCTGCGATGACGAGGAAGACAACATGGCGACCCTGTGCTGCCACAGCGACAAGGGCCAGATGTTCCTGCTCACCCGCTATCCGGACGAAGACACCGTCGACCTGACGCTCGATGACGAACCGTCGACGCTGGACGGGCTGAAAGTGACCTTGAGTGCCGAGCGCCTGCTGATCGAGGTCTCCCCGGGGGATCGGGATGCACTCAGGGGTGATGAATCGTTGGAGATCCTGCTCACGTCGGCCGGTAGCGATCTGGAGGAAGTGGCGCTGACGTTGCGCAATATTCTTGAGGGAACGGGGACGTTCGTTTCCGAGATCTGAGACGGCGCTCCCGTTGCGGGTTAGCCCGCACAGGGGCGAGGAAGCATCGACAGCGCATACAACAAAGGCGACCCAAGGGTCGCCTTTGTGTACTTGCCGATCAGCGCATGGATCGACAGCGCTTACTTGCTTTCCTTCGCGAGGGTGCCCAGCGATGCATCCTTGACCAGGTAGCGGCCTTCAAGGTCGCTCAGCACTTTGAGGCTGTTGCGCGCCATCAGCACGCCGACTTCGACTTCCTGCTTGAGGTAGATGACCTCACCGGCCTTCGCATTCACGGTCATCTCGGCCCAGTTCTCGGCCTTGGAGCTGATCACGTGGGTGCCCGGGGTCACGTAGAAGTAGATGTATTGATTGCCACGGTTGTAGCCCATTTCCGACTCGGCTTCCTTGTTATCGAGGAAGACGTTGAAACGCACCATCATCCCGGCGTTGCTCGGGCGAACGACGTAGACCAGGGCCTTGTCGGCTACTGCAGCCTTGGGCAGCGAGTAGTTGGCGACCTCCGCCTGCATCTTGTCCGCCGAGGGGGTGGAGGCGCAGCCGTAAAGCAGCGCAATGGAGAGTACGGCGGTGGCTTTGAGGAGGGTCTTGATCACAACGGCTTCCTTGCTAACGAAAGGGTGGTAGGGGCGGAATAGCGGCGGCGATATTAATTCGCCATCATCTTGACGTCAACCTGCTGCCGTGGCGGCTGACCCGCTACACTTTGAAAACGCTAATTCTTAATGCGCGTTTTTTCTCTACTACCAAGTGCTTCCATGTAAGCAGCCTTCAACGCAAGACTTACCACATGCAATGCTTCAGCCTTCAGATAAGCTAAATCCTGAGCAACCATCGCCTGGCCTGAGCCTTTCAATTTCACACGAGACTCTCCAACATATTTGGCACCCTCGACATAGACCGAGACACTGGCTTCGCACGCATAATAATCCGGACTATTCCAAGTCTTGACAAAAATGCGATTGATCTCAACGCGAGTTTTTATTTTCGCATCATCATCAGAGCCGATAGCTCGCTTGGTAAAATCGATCCAGTCAGTGACTGGAACACTGGCAAAACCTTAATACAAACCCCCATTGTAGTTCGCAGCATGCCACACTACCTTGCTGCTCTCAGAACACTGAGAGCAGCGCTCAACGCTGGAAACTCCGATTATCGATGAATTAATTTTTTTGTTTTTTATTGCAACCAATTCAGAATCGGCCGTATAAGGGGAAAAATGCAGTTGATTTGTGACGCAGCCACTCAAAAGAAAAAACAACCCCAGAAATATACCAACTCTCACCAACAACACCCCTTTCAGCCACTCAAAAAATCACCACCTCTCGTTCGGGCACTATTTCGACACTTACTTCCCACCACCCCATTTGAAATATGAAGCAAGGCATATCCCAAACCAGACAGGTACCGCATAGGCCAGAAAGCCAGGAAACACACCGGAAATATCAGACCAACCGAAAAACCACGTGTCATATTTGAAATATAAGGCTATAGCCCCTAAAAAATTTGATCCGACCCCTCCGAAGAAAAACAAAATAATCAAATAAATTAAAAGCAGCACATAAGCTTGAAACCTCGACTTGGGCTTCATTACTTGTTATCTCCTATTGACCCTATCTTGCCACCCGTAGCTTCGGAAGTCTGAGGACCCATAGCGAGTTAGGTCATTGCTGAATTCTTGGCCGATGTTGCTAAGGAAACTCTACATTAACCGAGACACGATGACTGTCCCCATTCGCCTACAGAGAGCTTTCGGCAGATTTAGCTAAAGCACGCACGAGACATACCTCTAACTTTTTTCCTCTTTATCTCCGGGAGCTTTACGTTCTTTATATGACTTTAGCCGAGACAGCCCCCATATCCCTACCGTAGCAAACACTGTGTAGATTAAAGCCCCAGGAATTAGCCGTAGAATCTCAGAGCATTCAAGCACCCAACGGCCCATCTTAAAGAAATTTATTGTCGCCCCTAAAATCACCCCACTAACACTAACCAACATAAACATTAAAAAACAATAGAAAAACAGCAACAGAAAAGCTTGCAAACTTGACTTCGGCCTAATCATTCACCAACTCCTAAAGGCTCCACTTCCCCTCCAGTGACGTCGAAGCAACAGATCCAGACAAATCATTTCCCACATCAACTGAGGTCCCGAAATATAGCTACCTAGACGCTACCTGCCCAGTTCTGAAACCCACTACCCCGACCAGAACCGAGCCCAGAAGTGAATACGTTGGATCCTCGCCCTTGATCAAGCCTCCAAGCAAGACCCGCCCGCGCCAATTCGATTGAACTATCCAGATCACAAAATTTCATAATCAGCCGTCATAAAAATCAACGCCCGCGACCACCCCTCATATATGACAAAACACAAATGCCAACCCCAACCGGAACTGCATATGCAATCGCACCGGGAAGCACGCCAGGAACATCAGACCAACCAAAACTCCACACGCCAAAATTGTAAAAATTAATTGAAGAACCTAAAAACCTTGAAGCAACACCCACTAAAAAAAACGCGACTATTAGATATACAAATAGCAAAATGAACGCTTGCAGCCTTGACCGAGGCTTAATCACTTTCCACCTCCTAACGACCCTATCTCAAAACTTACATTTTCAGACACGCAGGCACCGACGATTCTCTCAGCCACGGCTCTTCATACTTGGGCGACGAAAATCCTTTTCCAGTAAGGCCTCGACACCGCCTGTGGCTTTAGCTTCTCTGTAACGATAGAAGGTGTCTCGCCACACACAAATCAACAAGAAACATTCAAACCGCAAGCAGAGATAAATTCACGTATCGGCATATCAAGAAAGCTACTCTCCCCAACGGAAAGAACATCTTGCAAGGTGACGACCCCTTTTTCAAAATCCAAATACACGTCAAAGCAATTAAACTCAAACTCCCTGAACAGAACGTTCTTTGAGCAAACCCTCTCATTAAAGGCATCGTTCAAAATAGAACAAACGCTACCATTCAACTCTTGGGCGACAAATCGCTCCATTAGTATGCCACCACTATCCATAACCATTCCTACTAGTGCCGGAATGCAGTCTGAGCCACACCTTCCCGAACATTTATTTTGATTGGCGACTGGCCCAATAGTACTCCGAGGTATGGAACACCATATCCGCTCGCGCAGCGGTTCAATTCTGTAAAAATCAATGACACTGACCTCAGTGATCTGTTTAGTTCATTTTCTTCTCAAAACTGTTTGGTGTTCACAACCAAATACCCCGTACCAGCACCTCGAGTGTTCTCACACATCAGGGATCTCGATGTGAAATGACCTCGCAAAAATACTCCAAGACATCCAGCCAGGCCTCGGCTCAACCTCCAGGTAGGTCTGCTCGTCGACGCTACGGTCCTGGGTCCAGGCCAGGTTTTCAACCAATCCCATTTGGCTGTGCTGAGCATCTGCCCACGCGAGCTTTTCCTGGCTGCTACCTGCCTAGGGATGGCCATAACCCAAGGTCTGCTCACAACTGAGCAAACTGGCGACACTTGCCTGGACGGTTGCCAGGCTGTGGCTGATACCCAAGCCATTTGGAGCATCCAGTTTCCTGACAGCATCCAGTCTCTCAAAGGCATAAGCCTAAAGGTATGCCGCGAGCCCGACCTTCTCATCCTGGCTAAGCAATGAGGGATCGCGCTTGTAGAGTTGCAACAGCTTGTCGCTACGCTGATCCGCGCCTTCGAGGTTGACCAGATCACGCGCGGCGTCCATTCCGCCGTCTTTGGTCGGGAGGGCCTGCTGGAGCGTCGGCGCGGCCACCGACGTCATTGCCGGGTGGCTGGTGTCGCGCGCAACGATGGTCTCGGTGTAGGGCTGGGCAAGCGTGATCGGCGTGCTAGGCCCAGGCTGTGCAGTGGACCAGTGCAACCCGTCAGCGGCCCCTCCTACCGGGCTCGACGTGCCTTGGCGGGCGGCCACTTCGCCGCTGCGGCTGGGCAGTTTACCCGGCCTTTGGGCCTGATCGATGGCGGCCACGCGCACGCGCGACACCCGAAGCAACCGATGGAACTCTGCGAGCGAAACCAATCTTTGAATTTATTAAGCCCAATTGAATCAACGGCAATAACTTTCATCTCACTTTTTCGGCATGACACATTCGAAGTCTTTAGCTTTCCAAACCCTTGAATTACATCGCCACGCTCTATTCTTGCGTCTATAAGCGAACTAATTCGACCAAACACACAATTGGTATCTTAGATAAATTTAGAACCTTCAATCATAAATTCCGCCTCTCTAAAACCCAGACTAACCTAACACAACCACAAATTAAAAATCAGTCGCAGCGCTTTTTTCTAACCTCTGCCACCTTTGACTCCACCCATATCCCTAAAGCGACTGGAACCCCACAAGACAAGCCAACAAGAATAGACTTATGAATCTCCTTCCAACCAAATGCCCAATAATCAAATTTATAATAACCAATAATCGACCCTACAAGGTGCCCCAACACCCCAACTCCAAGAAAAAACAATACAGAATACACCAACAACACAACCGTCAACAAAAATCCAACTCTTTCCAGCTTCACTTTTTCTCTCACAGGATCGATATAGGGAGGCATGCTTCACTCAAGCTTGGACCCTTTTTGGTTCAAGCAATCCGTGCTCGAGAATCATTTCGACATTTACTTTCCATCACCCCACTTAAAACATGAAGCAACACATATCCCAAACCACACAGGTACGACATAAGTTAAGAACCCAGGAAATAATCCGGAAATATCAGGCCAACCAAAATTTTACGCACCATACTCATAATTGATAATTATGACCCCTAAAAATTTCGCCATAACACCTGTAAAAGAAAAACAAATCACCTAAATATATAAAAAGTAGTACATAAGATGAAACCTAGATGTGGGCTTGAGCACTTATCATCTCCCACTGCACAAGCTTACCGCCTACGACCTCGGACGCCTGAGAAGTTCACGCAGCACGAGGGCTGGGGAAATTATTTTTAGCGGTATTTCTGAGACACTAAACTAGCTAGCACGCCATCATTCACCTTAGCGTTATAAGCCTAAAGGGCCGAACGAATTACCAGTAAAATACCTAGTATTCACATCTACAGCTGGCTCTAAACCACCATAAAATTGCGAAAATTCAAACCTATTCGACAAGTCATCCGAGTAATCTCGCATGGCACGCATTACGCAATCAGCATTCAAAAAGGGCACTTCATTAAAAGACAACTCCACATCTACTCCTTCCGAATATTTAACAACCCTCAGAAGAACACATGGCAAACTTATCGTCGGCGACACCAGAAACTCATAGAGCCGACCTGCCAGACATACATCTCCCTTATAGGCAATAACTTCTTCAATCAAAGCCTTATTAATATCTCCACCACCCACATTGATAAAACTTTCCGAAGAAACCAACCCCATAAGTTCCCGAGAGCTTGCTTCCAGGAACCCCAGCAGCCCTAACAAATCGCGTACAGCCACCTGCTGCAGCACCACTTCGTATGATTCAGCCATGGAATACTAGTCAATAAACCCTTTAAAAGTCCCATCCATATTCAGTCGAATACCGCGGCCATCAGGAAGGCGCTTCTCCATAAAGTTAAGCCCTTTATCGGTAACTACTGCCTTGAACTCACCTGGAGCTTTGGTAATTTCACGCAAATGCTTCATTGCCTGATCGTTCCACGTGCTCATTGAACCGGTTATCTTACCCCAAATATCTGGATTTCTACCGGCATGTTTAGATAATGCATGACCAATGATGGTACTGCCTTTGTAGGGAGCTTGCGCCGATACTAGGACCGTCTTGATCTCGCCAAAGCTGGCAGCCCCCTTAACCAAGTCCGGCCCAAACTTCGCCTCAAGCGCTGCCAGCGCTTCCTTCGAAATCTTCGGGGCTACTCGCTGAACCGCTGCCGCCTTACCTGACGGAGAAGGGAACAGTAGATCAATCGCAAAACCTACGTAGCGTTCCCAGTCCTCGGGTTCGAACAACGTCTCCCTCATGCTAGCAGGTGAGAACTCGGCTCCGAGGAATTTTGCAACCTTGGGATCAAGATCAGCAACCTTTGTCGCCTCGCCATCTGCGATCCTGCGCAAATCGCTCAGCACTACCTCTACATCAAGATCAAGATACTTCCCTTGGGCGCGAAGCTCCTTCAAGCCCCGCTCCAACCGCTCCTTGGCCTGGCGGTGAACCTGTTGATTATAGGCTGTCGCGTATTTGGCAATCTCAGCCCCTTTAGCGAAGTCACCGTCTATTGCCGCTACGGCGAGCAGCCCAGTGATCTGAGCTGCCATCAACTCTAGATTTTCATCGCCACCCACCATGCTCGAAAGCGCCTTGCTCAACGCTTCATTAGCACCCGCTGCGACGGCACCGCTTGCGAAATCACTTCCGGTCGCTTTCGCTACCAAGCCGCCTAACAATGCATGCGCCATTACCTTCTGAGGACTGCCGTCCGGGTATTTCCCGAGCGCCCAGTCTCCAATGAGGTTGAAACCGACGGCCATGCCAAAATTACCAGCTTGCGCGACGAGGTTGCCTTTCAGGTTCTCGCCAAAGCTGCCGCCTCTGACTACTGTTTCCGCACCTGCCAGTAGCACCCCTTGTGTGGTGGAATACAGGCCGAACTGCGTAATACCCGAAATACTTCCTAAATCGAACCCTTTGGTGATCTTGTTGATATTGTCAGTGGAGACACCAAAAGCTTTGTCAAGCTGAGGTGTAATGACATAAGCCGCTGCAGCGGCTATCGCATAGCTTTTAAGGTTGTCCTTGTTCAGTGCAAATTTGACGCCTTGGCCGATATCGCCGCCGTTGTTGATAGTGCCCACAGCAAGATTGCTGGCCAATGCTCCTGTCAGTGGTCCCAGATAGGCTGCAGCTACGATAGCGATCACCAACGATGGCGCGGCACCTAATCCAGACTGGCTGTACTTGAACGAGTCATGAATTTCCTTCACTTGCCGCCAATCGACATCGCCTCGCTTCTGAGCCTCCTTCAGCCACGCCAACTGCGGATCAGCCGCCACCATGGCATCGATGCTCTGGCTGATGGTGGCCTGATCGATATGCTTGACGTCGACCTTCAAGCCATCAACCGCCTTGATCAGCACGTCACCGTTGGCCGTCAATTGGCTCTGACGCACGGTCTCGTCGGTGTTGCCCTTGCCCTTCATGCTGGTCCAGGCCAGATCACCCTTGCTCTTCTCGTGACTCTCCTGATGCAGGTCCTTGACCGCCTCGAACGTCACCGCGCCGCCACTATCAATGGTCAGGTCAGCACCCGAGGCGAGCTTCGCCCCCTGGTACAACTGATCGCCGCCGCTCTTGAGCGTCAGATCACCACCGCTGCTGACTTCGCTGCCCACCGCCTTGACGTCGGTGACTTCGTCGCGCTGGGTCTGCTTGCTGCCCCAGCCGCCTTTCTTGCTCATGTCGTACAGCGAGTACTGGCTGTCGTTGGCCGCCAGCAGTTCCAGCTTGTCGCCCGCCACCAGGTAGGCTTCCTCGCCAGCGCTGACTTTGCTCGCCACCAGGCGCAGGTCACGCCCGGCGTCGATGGCTAGGTCGCCGCCGGCCTTCACCACGGCAGACTGCTGCTCGACGTCATCCTCCTGCCGCTCGTACTTGGTCTTGCCCTTCTTGCCCTTGGCGTAGCTGTGTTCCTCGTTCGCCGCAGCAGCCAGGGTCACGTCGCGGCCGGCCTGCAGGGCCAGGTCGCGGCGTGCCTCGACTTCGCTGGCGACGATGCTCAGGTCCTGGCCTGCCGTGGCGGTGAGGTTGCCGCCTGCACTGATCTCGCTGCCGTACTGGGTGATGCTGGTGTCGTGGCCGCTGACACGGCGGCGTTGATACTCGTGGCTGTCGACGCCTTCCTGGCTGACGATGGACAGGTCGCGACCGGCATCCAGCCTGATATCGCCACCCGCCTTGAGCACCCCGCCCACGTTGCCGATATCGCGCCCGGCGGTGATGGTCAGGTCGTTCGCCGCCTCGATGCGCGCAGCGCTGTCGACCAGGTCCTTGGTCACATGCTCGCCACCGGCCCGGCCTTCCAGGCGGGTGACGCTGCGTTCGTTGATCACATCGCCGGTCAGCGCGGTCAGGCTCACTTCACGACCGGCGATGATCCCGCCCTGGGCGTTGCGGATCGAGTCGGTGGCGAGCATGTCCAGGCGCCCGCCTGCTTCGATCAGCCCGCTGTTGCTGATGTTGGTGGCGCTGGCGGCGAGGTTGTTGGTGGCACGCAGGGTGCCGACGTTGACCAGGTCGCCGCCGCTGATCAGGTTGACGTCACGGCCCTGGATCAGCGCGCCGTTGGGGGCGACGCGGCCGTTGGCGTGGGCCAGGTACAGCACCGGCGCCAGCACCTTCTCGCCGTTGACCTCGACCTGCTCCATCCAGACGATGTCGTGGGTCAGGGCGGCGACCTGCTCGGCGCTGAGCGACACGCCCACGCTCAGCGACAGCTTGTCCTTGCTGGCGATGGCGTTGTCCATCAGGTAGCGGAACAGCGTCTCGTCGCTGGTCATGCCATCGATGTAGCGCTGGCCGGTGCGGGCCACCACGGCTTCGCGGATCAGGCGTTGTTCGTAGAGGCCGTCGCCCAGGCGCTTGATGGCCTGGTCTGGATTGACGTTGAGCTGGCCAAGCAGGTAGTCGGAGCTCAGGAACTGCTTGAGGTCGGTCAGGGCCGGGTTGGTCTCCACCAGGTACTTGTGCGAGGTACTCGGCACGCTGCGCTCAGGGACGCCCTGGACCAGTCGAACACCTGCTGCCAGGCCATCCAGTGCCACACCGGCGCCGCTGACGGCGCCTTGTGCCGCAGCCGAGCCTTGGGCGGACAGCGTCTGCGCCGCACGGTTGTCGGCATTGGTGGTGCTGGCCAACGGCGAGATGAAGGTGTCACTGCCTGCTTGGGTACGGTCGGCGGTGGCGCCCAGGGCATCGCCGCTGATCGCGGCCTGGCCGGTCTGGGTGCTGATGCGGAACAGGCCGTTGCTGCCTTGCGGCAGGCTGAAGCTGGGCAGCGTGACCGGGTTGACCTGGCGCTGGGCGAGGTCAGGCGGCAACTGCGGGTTGAGCGCGCGCACCTGGGTCTGGACCTGGCGCGGATCAGCCGTGGCATCGCCACGGGCCCCGATGGCACCGGCTCCAGCCTGATTGACGCGCACCACGCTGTTGTCGATGCGCTGGGTGGCGTTGATGGTCACGGCACCAGCCGACTGCACGACCGCCGGGGCAACCACGGCGCCAGCGATCGGCGTCCTGTTGTCGATGACGTCGTAGATGCTGTACTGCGGATACCCCGCAGCGGCCATGACCTGGTCGAGGGTCAGCGAGCCAGGGTTCTGGTTGAACTGGTTCTTGGCCTGGATGAACGCGTTGTACTGGCCGCGATCACGGGTATACATGCTCGCGGTGAGGTTGCGCTGCTCGCCTCCACCGGCGCCCTTGTTCTCGAACACCGCTGTGTTGATGGCGATGTCACCCGCCGCCGAAACGCTGCTGTAGTGGTTGCGGAATGCGTCACCGGCGAAGGTCAGCTTGCTGCCGGTGGTGATGAAGGCGGTGGGGGTATCGCGGTCTATGACGTCTTCCCAGCTTTCGGTTGCCGAGAAGTACAGCTCGCAGCCCTTGCCCTTGCAGCGGTCGTCGGAATAGACGTTGACGTTGCCGGCGACCAGTTTCTTGGTCGAGCTCAGGAATTCCTTGCGGTTGAGCAGCGTGTCCACCGCCAGGGTCATGTTGCCGGCGCTTTCCACGCTGCCGGAGATATTGTCCAACAGCACCGCGCGGGCAGCGGCGTTGCCGGCAAGGTCGAGGCCACCAAGGCTGTAGATATCGCCGTAGTAGTTGCTCAGGCTGCCGACGCGCAAGGTCATGTCGTTGCCGCTGAACACCAGGCCGCGCTGGTTGCTCAGGCTGTTGGCGGCCAGCTTCACCGCCGCAGCGCCACCCAGGGTGCCGCGGTTTTCGAGGCTGGCGGCCGTCACCGTCAGGCCGCCCAGGGCGGTCAGGCGACCGTCGTTGCTCAGCAGGTTGCGCGCGGTCACCACGGTGTCGGCGCCACCGGCCAGGCTGGCGGTACTGGACAGGCGGATATCGTTGGCGCCCAGCGTCAGTGCGCCAAGGCTGCTCAGGCGGCCATTGCCGTCATAGTTGCCGGTCAGATCCAGTTGCAGGCTGCCATCGCTGGCCAGCAGGCCATGGTTGGTCCAGTCGCCGCCTCGACCCTTGAGGCTCTCGACGGCCAGTAGCTTGCCGCTGGCGGTCTGGACGAAGCGACCGATGTCCAGCTCCAGGCGCCGGGCTTGCAGCACGCTGCTGTTGGTCCAGCTGGCAGCGGCGATGCTCAGCAGGCCATCGGTATGCAGCACGCCGCCAGCCTGGGTGACCTTGTCGGAGGCCAGGCCGAAGCTACCCTGGCCGGTGTGCAGCAGTTGCCCGCCGCTGTTGCTCAGGCCACCGATCTGCAGGTCGAGGTCCTGGTTGGCGGTGGCCAGCACGCCGTTGTCGTTGAGCAGGTTGCCCGCCACGATCAATCGACTGGTGCCGGTCTTGCCCAGGGCGCGCAGGTTGCCGCTGCGGTTGTCGAGTTCGCTGGCACGCAGTTGCAGCTCGCTCTCGCTTTCCAACTGGCCGAGGCTGTTGTAAAGCGCGCCGCTCAGGCCAAAGTCGATGCGTCCGGCGCCGATCTTGCCGCTCTGGTTGAACAGTTGCTGGCCCTGCACCTGCAGCAATCCGGCGGCGTACAGCCCGCCGTCGCGGTTGTCGAGATCGGCGGTGACGATCTTGCCATCACCGCCCAGCGCCGAAAGGTAGCCGCCCTGGTTGTTCACCTTGGCATCGGCTGCGATGTCCACGGACTGCGCCTGGGTGGTACCGCCAGCGTTGTCGAACAGGTCGCTGAAGACGCCCTTGAACAGGCCTTTGGCCGCGCTGAGCATGCCATTGCCGCTGTTGTCGAGGCTCGCCGCGTGCAGTTCGAGGTTGCCTGCCTGGCTCTCCAGGCGACCGCCGCGGTTGTCCAGGCGCTTGTCCAGGCGCACGTCGATATCGCCCTGGCTCTTGAGCGTGCCGGCCTGGTTGTCGAGGGCTACGGCATGGATATCGAGCTTGCCGTGCTCACTGAACAGCAGGCCATCGTTGCCGTTGAGCAGATCGCCGCTCAGGCGCAGCACCAGGTTCTGCTGGCTGGCGAGGTTGCCGCCGTGGCTGTTGTCCAGCGTGCCCGAATCGACATGCAGCAACCCCTGACTGATCAGCTTGCCGCCTTGGTTGTCGACACGCGCGGCCTTAAGCAGCAGGTCGGCGCCACTGACCAGGCGCGCGCCGTCGGTATTGAGCAGTGCATCGGCCAAGGTCAGGTCGAGCGCCGCGCGGCTGATGAGCTGGCCCTTGGCGTTTTCCAGACGCTTGCCGGCGACGCTGATCGCCTGGCCGTTGATCTGCCCGCCCTGGTTGTCGATGACGGTGCTGTCCTGGTCGAGCGTCAGGTCACCTGTGGCGGAAATGAGGCCGCCGCTGTTGTCGAGCCGGTCGCTGACACTGAGGGTGATCGCCTGCTCCGAGGAGACGATGCCCTTGCGGTTGTCCAGGCTGGCCGCCGTGATCTGCTGGCGGCCCTTGCTGACCAAAGCACCCTGGTCACGGTTGTCGAGGGCGCCGGTCAGGGTCACGGCAAGATCGCCGTCCTTGCTCGACAACGTGCCTTCGCCGCTGTTGTTCAGGTCGCTGCCGGTGACCTGCAGGCCTTGAACGCCGGACATCAGGCCTTTGGTGCTGTTGTCCAGCTGTGCCGCCTCTACGGTCAGCCGGCCGTCGCTGAGGATGCGGCCCTGCTGGTTGTCGATGCGCTTGGCCAGCAGGCTGAAGGATTGCTGGCTGGTGATTTCGCCAGCGCTGTTGTCGAGCGTGCCCAGGCGCTGGATGATCAGCGGGCCATTGGCACTGATCAGGCCGCCCTGGTTGGTCAGGTCGCCGCCGTTGAGGTCGAGGTCGAGTTTCTGTTCACCGATCAGACGCCCCTGGCGCTGGATCAACGCACTCACCCGCAGCAGCAGATCGCCCTTGGCGGAGATCTCGCCACCCTCGCTGGAATCGACCTGCCCGGCCACCAGCGTCAACTCGGCATCGCTGTGGATGCGACCGCCGCGCTGAAGGGCATCGGCGCCGTTGCGCACGTCGCCCGTGGTCAGGGTCATGGCCTGCTTGCTGCTCAAGGCGCCGCCCCGGTTGTCGAGGCCGTCGCTGGTGACGGTCAGCGCCGCCTGGCTGATGAGCTGGCCGCCCTGGTGGTTGTCCAGTTGTCCGGTCGTGACGGTCAGGCCGGTGTTGCCCGACATCACGCCACGCTCGCTGTTGAGCACGCCTGCACTGGTGACGGTCAGCGCTGCGGCGGCAGAAAGGATGCCCTGGTCGTGGTTGTCGAGTTGGCCGTCGATCACGGCCTTGAGGGCCTTGCCGCTGGCCAGGGTGCCGCCACTGAAGTTATCGAGGCTGGCGGCCTCGATGTCGAGATCGTGGCTAGCCGACAACACGCCCTTGATGCTGTTGTCCAGAATACCGGCGATGCGCAGGGTCAGGTCCTGGGCGCTGATCAGGCGTCCGCCACGGTTGTCGAGGCGTTCAGCGACCAGGCTGAAGCCGTGGTCGCTGGAAATCTCTGCGCCGTTGCGGTTGTCCACCGCGCCGATCTGGCGCAACAGCAGGCTGCCTGGCGAGCGCAGCAAGCCACCGTCGCGGTTCACCAACTGGCCGTGCTGCAGGTCGAGGTCGATGCCGGTCCCGCTGACCAGTTGCCCGTGGTCATGCTGGTCGAGGCCGGTCAGCGTCGCATCGATCTGGCCGGAGGCACTGATACGGCCACGGGCGCTGTTGTCGAGCTGGGTGGCGACCAGCAGCAGGCTGCCGGCACCGATGTTGCCCTTGGCGCTGTTGTCGATGGCGCCGCTGCGCAACTGGGCATGGCCAGCTGCACTGATGGCGCCGCCCTGGCTGTTGTCCAGGCGGGCGGCGTCAAGCACCAGCCCGGCATCGGTCACCAGAATGCCGCCCTGGTTATCCAGCAGCCCTTGGCTGGTCAGGCCCATGGCAGCGATGGCCGAGACCTTGCCGCCCTGGCGGTTATGCAACGTGCCGGCGTTCAGCGTGAGGGTGCCGTCACTGACGATGAGGCCGGCGTCGCTGTTGTCCAACTGGCCGTCCAGGGCCAGCTCGATATGCGTGTGGCTGCTCAACCGGCCGCCGTTGTTGAGCAGTTCGGTGCCTTTCAGGCTCAGGCTGTCGTAGCCGCTGAGCAGGCCCTTGTTCTGGTTCAGCAGGCGCTGGACGGTCAGGGTCAGGCCACGGTCGCCAATGACCTTGCCAGCCTGGTTGTCCAGCAGTGCGCTGGCGTCGAGCACGACCTTGCCTGCGCTGGAGATCTCACCCTGCTGGTTGAGCACGCGCGCCGCGCGGATGTCGACCAGGCTGGTCGCGCCGATCCCGCCGCCGTTCTGGTTGTCGATGGTATTGGCGGTGAGCAGCAAGCTACCCAGACTGGTCAGCCTGCCGCCCTGCTGGTTCAAGGTGCCCAGGTGGGCTTCGAGGTCACCTTTGGCGGTGATGTTGCCCAGGCGTTGATTGTCGACCTTACCGGCGATCAGCTCGAGGCGGCCATCGCTCTGCAGGTGACCGGCATCGCTGTTGGCGAGGCTGGCAACTTCGATGTGGGCCTTGCCCTTGGTGGTGGCTACGCCCTTGTCGCGGTTGTCGAAGTCCCCGCCGGTGACGGTCAGCGAGCGGTCGGCAAGCACCAGACCGCCACGGTTGTCGAGGCGTTCGCCGTGCAAGGCGAGGTCGCCGACGCTCGACAGCATGCCGTTGTCGCGGTTGTTCAGGGTGGCCACTTTGACGGCCAGGGTGCCGTCGCTGAGCAGGTTGCCCTTGCCGCTGTTGTCCAGGCCCACGGCTTTGAGATCGAGCAGACGCTTGGCCGAGATCAGCCCGAGGCGGTTGTCAATGTCGGCGCTGGCGACGATCAGCACGTCGCCGCCCAGCAACTGCCCGCCGCTGTTGAGCAGCCCGGCGGTGGTGATGTCGAGGCGATCGGCCTTGAGCTTGCCGCCGTCCTGGTTGTCCAGCAGCGCGCGAGTGGTCAGCCTGGCCTGCTTGTCACTGCCGATCAGACCGTTGCCGCGGTTGTCCACCTGGGCGGCGCTGACCTGCAGATCCCCCTGGCCGACCACGCGGCCGCCACGGTTGTCGAGGTTGCCGGTGATATCCACCACGGCCTGGCCCTTGCCTTGCAGCAGGCCTTGCTCACGGTTGTCGATCGCACCGCCCTTGGCTTTCAGGGTGTCGTCGGCCAGCACCTGGCCTTTGCGGTTGTCCAGCAGGCCTGCGGTCAGCGTGGTGGTGCGGCCCTTGAGGCTGCCACCCTGGTTGTCGAGCGTGGCGCTGCTGTCGATCTCGAGGTTGCGGTTGGCGACCACGCTACCGCGGTTGTGCAGGGTCTGGCCCTTGAGGGTCACGTCGCCTTGGGCGTTGCGGCTGTTGTCGGGCTCCACGCCGGCTTCGATGATGCCCTGGTTGTCGATCCGCGCGCCCTGCACGCTGATGCTGCCCTTGGCGGCGAGGCTCTGGCCGACGCTCACATCGTCGCGCACACGTACGGTGGCGCTGCCGGCGGTGTAGGTCTTGCCGGTCAGCTCGGCGCTTTGTGCGGCAATCTTCAGGTCACCGGCGCTGGAGGTCTGCGCAAGCGTCACCTTGCCGTTGGCATCCACCTGGATATCGCCGGTGGTGGCGGCCATGTTGCCGGCCAGCTTGACACCCACGCCCTGCTCGGTGCCGACCAGGCGGATGGTGTTGGCGTACATGCCGCCCAGCGCCGAGCTGTCGATGGCCAGCAGGGGCTTTTCGCTGCCGTCGTCGGCACGCGGGGTGGCTTGCAGGGTGTCGGCCTGGACGTCGTTGCGCCCGGTGACGATGTTCAGTTGCTTGGCATGCAGCTCGGTATTGAGCTTGGCACTGCGGGTGATCAGGTCGAACTGGTCGAGATTGGTGGCGTTGAGGGCATCGCCCTCGATGGCGATGTCGCCGCCATCGACCTGGAAGCGGTCCAGGCGCTCGCCGTCCATGATCGGCTTGCCGGTGGTGAGGGTCGCCCGTGGCGTGTTGATGAAGCCGCAGCCATTGCAGGTGATGCCGTGGGGGTTGGCGACGATGACCCGTGCCGACTGCCCGGCCACCTCGGTGTAGCCCTGCAGGTTACTGCGGTTGCCGCCAGTGACCTGGTTGAGGATCACCTGGGCCGCCTGCCCCCTGAGGTTGGGGTTGCCGACGATGATGCCGCCCAGTTGAGTCGACTGGGTCTTGCCGGTGGCGTTGTTGAGGATCAACCCGTTGCTGCCGACGTTGTAGTCGCGGAAGGTGTTGCTCGACAGGCCGCTGCCGTTGGGGGTGGCGATATTGACGATCGGCACCCCGTTGCCGGCCTGGTTGATGCTGGTGTTGGCATTGGCCGCTGCATCGACGGTCAGCTGTGCAGCCGTGCTGACGATGGGGTTGAGGAACATCACGCCAGCGACGATCAGGGCGATGCACTGGTTCAGTGGGGTGCGGATATCCATGTCGAACAAACTCCAGTCGCAGCTCAGGCCAGTTGCCGGCCTGCCCCGCAAGGGGCAGCGATGTCACGGGTAATGGGTAGGGCCGACGCTCAGAAGAAGGCGTCGACGCGGAAATAGATCGGGTGCTCGCGGCGGGTCACCGCATCGGGCCGCTCCAGCGAACGGGCAAAGGTTGCGCTGGCAGCGAAGTACTGGCCGCGGACGTTGAATTCCAGGGCATTGCCACTCAGGCGCCCATGGTCCTTGCCGTTGCCATGCTGGCCCTTGATCACACCGGCATCGTAGGCGAACGCCATGCCGTATTCGCGCAACCAGGGCTGCAGGGCTGCCCAGGTGACCGGCCGACGCCAGCGCAACTGGTTGCGCCAGTAGCCGCCGCTGTCGCCGGTGAGAGTCTGATCCTTGAAGCCACGCACCGAGGTCAGCCCGCCGACACTGATGCGCTGCGCACTGTAGAGCGCGTCCTCGCTGCGCTGGCCGGTGGCCAGGCTGTCGAAGCTGAACTGTTCGCCCCACAGCTGGAACGGCTGCAGGTAGCTCAGGGTCAGGGTGTACTTGTTGTAGCGCGACACCGGTTCGTTGCCGTGGGGGTCGCCTGCGCCCTGGGCGTCGAGCGCGCCGATGCCCTGCTGCCAGCCGGCATCGAGGTTGACGAAGGCGTTGCCGATGCGTCGGCCGTGGTTGACGCCAAGCTGACGCTCGGTGATGCGGGTGCTGGAGACATCGATCAGGGTGTCGTCAAGGTAGTTGCGCGCGCGCAGGTGGCTCACGCCGATGTTCACCGCCGTCTTGCTCAGGCTGTCGCGGTGGATCACACGTTCGCCCTGGAACTGGTGCACGCTGTTGTCGCCGTCGAGCTTGAAGGGAAAGCCGCTGGAAGTGTCGCGGGTGCGGTAGTAGTTGTGGTTGTAGCTGTAGTTGAAGGTCCACCAGCCCCACGGCAGGCTGTAGTTCAGGCCATGGCTGTCGGAATGGCGCCAGTGGTCGCTGACCACATCACGCCCGCCCCTGAGGCTCAGCTGATCGGCCAGGCCCAACGGGCTGTCCCACTCCAGGCCCAGGTTCATCTGTTGCTCGCCGCTGCTGGCATCACCATTGTTGTGGCGGCTGGCCGAGATCCGCCAGGGCTTGTCACGCTGGCCCTTGAGCTGCACGCGGCTACCGCCGACTTCCTGGCCTGGCACCAGCTCGACTTCGACCTGACGCGACGGCAAGCGACCAAGCTGGTCGACCATCTGCTCCATGTCGCGCAGGTTGAGCACTTCGGAGACCTGGCCGGGGAAGGTCATGGCCATTTCCCGTGGGCTGGCGAGCGCCGAGCTGTCCAGGCCTTCCAGGCGCCCTTCGACGATGATGATCTGCAGGATGCCCGAACCCAGGTCCTGCTGCGGCAGGTAGGCACGGGTGGTCAGGTAGCCGCGGTCGATGTAGTGGTCGGTGATGCGCTTGAGCAGGCCGTTGAGCTCGCCGACCTGCAGGCACTTGCCTTCATAGCCCTCGACCAGTGCCTGGCGCTGCCGCTCGCTGAGCAGGGTCGCACCTTGCAGCTCGACGCTGCGGATCTGGAAGCAGCGCCCTTGCTCCGAGGGCGCCATAGGAGCCTGAGGGGCCTGCTTGCCGGGCAATTGCTGCAGTTCCTCAAGGCGCTTGCGCTGCTCTTGCAGAAGGTTTTCCTGACGGTCACGAATCAGGTCGCGGTCGCCGGGGGACTGGAAGGGCGCGGCACTGGCCAACAGCGGCAGGAGCGCAAAGCCGGTAGCCAGCGCACGTAGGAAGCGGGGCATGCAAGTAATCCGTCACTTGAGAACTGATCGCATCACTGCGAAAGGGAGCGAAGGATACAAGAGCAGAACCGCGCCATCAATGCGCCACTTAGTGCTTTGCGACGAACGCTGATACGTTTCCGTGCTCGGATAGCTGAAGGACGCGGGACAGGGGGTTTGGACGGGATTTCGGGCAATTGCCACAAAATGAAAAAAGCCCGCCAGTGTGATAGCGGGCAAGGACCTACGAAGATTCTTCTAGCGACCAACTAGCTCCCGCGATAGGTCGAATAACTGTACGGCGAGATCAGCAGCGGCACGTGGTAGTGCTCCTGCCCTTCATCGATGCCGAAGCGCAGCACCACGACATCGAGAAACGCCTGGTCAGGCAGTGCAACACCCTTGGCCCGGTAGTAGTCCCCGGCACCGAACTGCAACTGGTAGACACCGGTACGGTAGTCATCGCCCTGCAACAAAGGCGCATCGACGCGGCCATCGCTGTTGGTCAGTGCACTGTTCACCAGCTCCAGTTGCTGGCCTTCGACACGGTACAGCTCGACCTTGATCGAGCTGCCCGGGCAGCCGTGAGCGGCATCCAGTACGTGTGTGGTCAAACGTCCCATTTGCTTGTCGCCTCTTGTCGTTTGCATGGGCAGAAAATACACGGCATGCACCAACACGAGGCTGACGAAATGCCGGAATGGGCTCATTAAGACACTTTCGATTCAGATTGTACACAATTTTTTGAACTTCCCTGCGCACCGCTCATGGCAGGCCTTCCGAGCATGGACATCAGTCGCAAATACAGGGCCTGTGCAGCAGGCCGAGATATTATCTGACCGATCAGGCAGGTTTCTTGCAGTGCTTTTCCAGCCTGGGTTCGAGGCGACAAGTGGGAAGAAATGCGGAAAAACGGGCTTACAAATGGACAAATAAGTTGTATACAATCACCTCATCCGGTGCGTGCGACAACCCGCCGCGGTCCGCCCACCACCCGCACCTACGAACATAAGGAAGACTGCAGTGAGCGCTGACTACCCTCGCGACCTGATCGGTTACGGCAACAACCCACCTCACCCGCAATGGCCGGGCAACGCCCGCATTGCCCTGTCTTTCGTGCTCAACTACGAAGAAGGTGGCGAGCGCAACATCCTGCACGGTGACAAGGAGTCCGAAGCCTTCCTCTCTGAAATGGTGGCTGCCCAGCCGCTGCAGGGCGTGCGCAACATGAGCATGGAGTCGCTCTACGAATACGGCAGCCGCGCCGGGGTGTGGCGCCTGCTCAAGCTGTTCAAGGACACTGGCGTACCGCTGACCATCTTTGCCGTGGCCATGGCCGCCCAGCGCCACCCGGACGTGATCCGCGCCATGGTCGAGGCCGGCCATGAGATCTGCAGCCACGGCTACCGCTGGATCGACTACCAGTACATGGACGAAGCGCAGGAGCGCGAGCACATGCTCGAAGCCATCCGCATCCTCACCGAGCTGACCGGCGAGCGCCCGCTGGGCTGGTACACCGGCCGCACCGGCCCGAACACCCGGCGCCTGGTGATGGAGGAAGGTGGCTTCCTCTATGACAGCGACACCTACGACGACGACCTGCCCTACTGGGAAGCAAACAACCCCACCGACAAGCCGCACTTGGTGATCCCCTACACCCTGGACACCAATGACATGCGCTTCACCCAGGTGCAGGGTTTCAACTGCGGCGAGCAGTTCTTCCAGTACCTCAAGGACGCCTTCGACGTGCTCTACGAAGAAGGCGCAGAAGCGCCGAAGATGCTCTCCATCGGCCTGCACTGCCGCCTGGTCGGTCGCCCCGCGCGCCTGGCCGCACTCAAGCGCTTCGTCGAATACGCCAAGAGCCACGAGCAGGTCTGGTTCGCCCGTCGCGTGGATATCGCCCGCCATTGGCACGCCACCCATCCGTACAAGAAAGAGAACGCCTGATGACCGCTTTCAATACCCTCAAGCCCTCGGCCCTTGACCGCGACGCCTTCGTCGCGGCCTTCGCCGACATCTACGAGCACTCGCCGTGGGTCGCCGAAAAAGCCTACGCACTGGGCAACCTGAGCGAGCTGGACGAGATCGAGGTGCTGCACCAGCGCATGAGCGACATCCTGCTCAGCGCCAGCCACGCCGAGCAACTGGCGCTGATCAACGCTCACCCGGACCTGGCCGGCAAGGCGGCGGTGCAGGGCGAACTGACCGAATCGAGCACCAACGAACAGGCCGGCGCCGGCATTCACCAGTGCACTGCCGAAGAGTTCGCACGTTTCACCGAGCTCAACGACGCCTACAAGGCAAAATTCCAGTTTCCGTTCATCATGGCGGTCAAGGGCAGCAACCGGCACCAGATCCTGGCCTCCTTCGAAAAGCGCATCCACAACGACATCGATGCCGAGTTCAAGGAAGCCCTGGCGCAGATCAACCTGATCGCCCTGTTCCGCCTGCTGCAGCTTTGAGGACCAACCCCGGGACTGGCCCGAGTGCGTGACGCGACCGCACCCAGGGCCTGCCCGAACGAGGTCCGCCCTACATACCGATAACGAATACAGAAGAGATAACCGCATGCGTACCCTGATGATCGAGCCCCTGACCAAAGAAGCCTTCGCCCCGTTCGGTGACGTGATCGAAACCGATGGCAGCGACCACTTCATGATCAACAACGGCTCGACCATGCGCTTCCACAAGCTCGCCACGGTCGAGACCGCCGAGCCGGAAGACAAGGCGATCATCAGCATCTTCCGCGCCGACGCGCTGGAGATGCCGCTGACCGTACGCATGCTGGAGCGCCATCCGCTGGGCAGCCAGGCTTTCATCCCGCTGCTCGGCAACCCCTTTCTGATCGTGGTCGCGCCAGTTGGCGATGCACCTGTATCAGGTTTGGTCCGAGCCTTCCGCAGCAACGGCAGGCAGGGCGTTAATTACCATCGCGGCGTCTGGCACCACCCGGTGCTGACGATCGAAAAGCGGGATGACTTCCTGGTGGTTGATCGCAGTGGTTCCGGCAACAACTGCGACGAGCATTACTTCACCGAGGAACAGATGTTGATCCTCAATCCCCACCAATAAGAAAAGGTCGGTCATCCCGGGTCTCGGCCCGTCGGTGATCGGCAGAGGTACATACTGTGGAAGCACACCTTCACGAATGGCTGAACCTGAGCATTCGCTGGGTTCACATGATCACCGGCGTGGCCTGGATCGGTGCATCGTTCTACTTCGTCTGGCTGGAGAACCACCTGAATCGAAGCAACCCGCGCGATGGGTTGTCAGGTGACCTCTGGGCCATCCATGGCGGTGGTATCTACCACCTGGAGAAATACAAGCTCGCACCACCGAAAATGCCCGAGAACCTGCACTGGTTCAAATGGGAAGCCTACTTCACCTGGATGTCCGGGATCGCCTTGCTGTGCGTGGTGTTCTACTGGAACCCAACCCTGTACCTGCTGGCACCGGGCAGCACCCTGAGCGGCGCAGAAGGCGTGGCCATCGGCATCGGTTCGCTGATCGTCGGCTGGTTCGTCTACGACTTCCTCTGCGACTCACCGCTGGGCAAGCGCCCTGCCCTGCTTGGCGCCGTGCTGTTCGTGCTGATCATCGCCGCGTGCTGGGGCTTCAGCCTGGTGTTCAGCGGTCGTGGCGCGTACCTGCACACCGGCGCGATCATCGGCACCATCATGGTCGGCAACGTGTTCCGCATCATCATGCCGGCCCAGCGCCAGCTGGTGGCGGCGATCGAGAACAACCAGACCCCTGATCCGGTACTGCCGGCCAAGGGCCTGCTGCGCTCGCGACACAACAACTACTTCACCCTGCCGGTGCTGTTCATCATGATCAGCAACCACTTCCCGAGCACCTACGGCAGCCAGTACAACTGGCTGATCCTGGCCGGGATCGCAGTGGCTGCGGTACTGATCCGTCACTATTTCAACACCCGCCACGACAGCAACAAGTACGCCTGGACCCTGCCCGTGGGTGCCCTGGCGATGATCTGCCTGGCCTATGTGACCGGTCCCAAGCCGCTGCCGACCTCGCCCGAGCAGGCTGCCGCGAAGATCGAGTACCAGCCGTTGCCAGCCACCGCGGTCGGCGGCAAGACCGCTGCCGAGCTGCGTGCCGAGGAAGCGGCCAAGGCTGCCCAGGCACCTGCCGAAGCTCCGGCCCAGGCCACCGCCCAGGCTGCGCCCGGCAACTTCGAGAAGATCCACAACGTCATCCAGGAACGCTGCACCGTGTGCCACTCGTCGAAACCGACCAGCCCATTGTTCAGCACCGCCCCGGGCGGCGTGATGTTCGACACCCCGCAGCAGATCCAGGCCCAGGCCGCGCGCATCCAGGCGCAGGCCGTGGCCAGCCAGATCATGCCGCTGGGCAACATCACCCAGATGACCGTCGAGGAACGCAAGCTGGTCGGTGACTGGATCGCCAAGGGCGCCCCGGTCAACTGACACCCCACTTCCTGTTTGTGGGAGCGGGCTTGCCCGCGAAGAGGCCGGTCCTGCCGGCCTCGCTTCCAATGAAACACCGTAACAAGCAAGCATCGAGCGTGCGGCTCCATCCGGGAACCCCAGGTCCTTCAACCGAAGCACCTGCCGCCTGGAGCTGCCCGCTTGGATCCGAGAATAAAAACAAAACTCGAGGTGCTGCATGTCCGAGTCACCCAAGGCGTACATCCCCGTTGCGCCGCCACGACAGCCCCTGCCCCTGTTCCAACTGATCCTGGTGGGCCTGCAACATGTCCTGCTGATGTACGGCGGCGCCATCGCCGTGCCGCTGATCATCGGCCAGGCCGCCGGGCTGTCCCGTGAAGAAGTCGCTTTCCTGATCAACGCTGACCTGCTCGTGGCCGGCGTCGCCACCATCATCCAGTCGTTCGGCATCGGCCCGGTGGGCATCCGCATGCCGGTGATGATGGGCGCAAGCTTCGCCGCCGTCGGCAGCATGGTGGCCATGGCCGGCATGCCCGGCGTGGGCTTGCAGGGGATCTTCGGCGCGACCATCGCTGCCGGGTTCTTCGGCATGCTGATCGCGCCGTTCATGTCCAAGGTGGTGCGCTTCTTCCCGCCATTGGTCACAGGCACCGTGATCACCTCCATCGGTCTGTCGCTGTTCCCGGTCGCGGTCAACTGGGCTGGCGGAGGGCAGCAGGCGGAAACCTTCGGCTCGCCGATCTACCTGATGGTCGCAGGCCTGGTGCTGGCCGTGATCCTGCTGATCAATCGCTTCATGCGTGGCTTCTGGGTCAACGTGTCGGTGCTGGTGGGCATGGGCCTGGGGTATGTACTGGCCGGTTCCATCGGCATGGTCGACCTGTCGGGCCTGAACGAAGCGCCGTGGCTGCAGGTGGTCACACCGCTGCACTTCGGCATGCCGACCTTCAGCCTCGCGCCGATCCTGTCGATGTGCCTGGTGGTGGTGATCATCTTCGTCGAGTCCACCGGCATGTTCCTGGCCCTGGGCAAGGTGACCGACCGCGAAGTGACACCCGGCATGCTGCGTCGCGGCCTGCTGTGCGATGCCGGCGCCTCGTTCGTGGCCGGTTTCTTCAATACCTTCACCCACTCCTCCTTCGCCCAGAACATCGGCCTGGTGCAGATGACCGGCGTGCGCTGCCGCTATGTCACGGTGGTTGCAGGCGCACTGTTGATCCTGCTCAGCCTGCTGCCCAAGGCGGCCTTCCTGATCGCCTCGATCCCGCCTGCGGTACTGGGCGGCGCCTCCATTGCCATGTTCGGCATGGTCACCGCCACCGGCATCAAGATCCTCCAGGAGGCCGACATCAGTGACCGGCGCAATCAGTTGCTGGTCGCGGTCAGCGTGGGCTTCGGGCTGATCCCGGTGGTGCGTCCGGAGTTTTTCGCGCAGATGCCCCAGTGGATGGAGCCCATCACCCACAGCGGCATCGCCATGGCCACGCTCAGCGCCCTGGTGCTGAACGTGCTGTTCAACATCCTCGGGGGCGCCGAACGCGCGGCCCACAACGAGGCCTGTCACCCGCACTGAGTCAGCGGGCGGCGCCCTGGTCGCCCGTCTCATCCAAGCAGTGAAACGCAGTACCGGCGGCCCACGGGAGCGGGCCGTCCGGGGCGCCTGCGCGCCGAAGACACCTCGAACAACAACAAGAACACGGGAATTCGCACATGAAGCGCACCACCTCGTCCCTGCTGCTGGGCAGCAGCCTGCTGGCCACCCTCCCCGCGTTCGCGGGCGACTGGCTGCAATGGCACGGCGAAAGCCTGACCTACCTCTACGGCAAGGATTTCAAGGTCAACCCGGACATCCAGCAGACCATCACCTTCGAGCACGCCAACAAGTGGAAGTACGGTGACACCTTCCTGTTCATCGACAAGATCTTCTACAACGGCAAGACCGACGCCAGCAAAGGTGTAAACACCTACTACGGTGAATTCAGCCCGCGCCTGTCGTTCGGCAAGATCCTCGACCGCAAGCTGGCCTTCGGCCCGGTCAAGGACGTGCTGCTGGCCATGACCTACGAGCGTGGCGAAGGGTTGAACGCGGCCTACCTGATCGGCCCAGGGTTCGACCTGGACATCCCCGGCTTCAACTATTTCTACCTCAACATCTACCTGCGCAACACCGAGGGCAGTCGCCCCGGCGACAACGTCTGGCAGTTCACCCCCGGCTGGTCGTACACCATTCCCCTGGGCCGCTCCGACCTTCTGATCGACGGCTACATGGACTGGGTGACCGACAACGACCAGACCCGCCGCGGCACCTACCACGCCAACCTGCACTTCAACCCACAGGTCAAGTACGACCTGGGCAAGGCCCTCAACCTGGGCGCCAAGCAGTTGTATGTGGGCTTCGAGTACAGCTATTGGAAGGACAAGTACGGCATCGACAGCCGCGGCAATCTACAGAGCAACCAGAGCGTGGCCAGTGCGCTGGTCAAGGTGCATTTCTAAGAACCTGACCGAACGCCCAATTTTGTATCACCGCGCTCCAGGACGGAGCACTTGAGGACCGGCGCGCAAGCCAGTAATCTGCGCGCCCCCTCGCTCAGGGCAGGCCGGATCCTGCCCGCGTTTACTGACCGCTCAGTCAATGAATTCGGGCGGTTGGTCGATGTTTTGCCAGCCAGAAACACCCTTTTCATCCGTTCAGAACGACGTCGAGCAGGATGGTTGTGACCAACCCGGAAAGTTGGCGCAGCACTTGCCAGAGAGCTGTGGCCAACCCGAAAAAACTGACCCGAAAGACAAGAAAGGCGCCGACACGAGCGCTGACAGCAATATCCAATCAAGGGAGCGACACACGCAATGCGCATCATCAACAGCCTGATCCTCGCCGGCGGCCTGCTCGCCTGCGGCACCAGCTTCGCCGAAGACCTGCTGCAGTGGCAGACCAACAGCCTGACCTACCTCTGGGGCAAGAACTTCAAGGTCAACCCCGAGACCCAGCAGACCGTCACCTTCGAGCACGCTGATGCCTGGAAGTACGGCGATAACTTCATCTTCGTCGACAAGATCTTCTACCAGGGCAAGAAGGACGCCAACAACGGCCCGAACACCTACTACGGCGAGATCAGCCCACGCCTGTCGTTCGGCAAGATCTTCGACCAGAAGCTGGAGTTCGGCCCGGTCAAGGATGTGCTGCTGGCCATGACCTACGAGTTCGGCGAGGGTGATACCGAGGCGTACCTGATCGGCCCTGGCTTCGACCTGGCGATTCCCGGCTTCGACTATTTCCAGCTGAACTTCTACCACCGCACCACCGATGGCAGCCGTCCGGGTGATCATGTCTGGCAGATCACTCCGGTGTGGTCCTACACCATTCCCGTGGGCTCATCGGATGTGCTGATCGACGGTTTCATGGACTGGGTGGTGGACAACGACGAGAACAGCCGTGGCAGCTACCACGCCAACCTGCACTTCAACCCGCAGGTCAAATATGACCTGGGCAAGGCCTTGCACCTGGGCGAGAAGCAACTGTACGTCGGTATCGAGTATGACTACTGGAGCGACAAGTACGGGATCAAGGACAGCGATGCCTTCACCACCGACCAGAACACCATGAGCTTCCTGGTCAAGGTGCACTTCTGATCTGAGCGGTGGGTCTGCTTCGCGGGTAAAACCGCGAAGCAGACCCACCGACGATCACGCTGCTGGCCGCACCACCCGCCACAACTTGCCAACCACGCTCACCACCGCCAGCACCACTGCCCCGGCCACTACCCCCAGCACGCCATTGATCAACGTTCCGGTCAGTGCCCCGCCACGGCCGTCGGCAAAGGCCTCGATGGCGTGGTGCAACGGCGCGATGCCGTGCACGAGAATGCCGCCACCGACCAGGAACATGGCCGCAGTGCCGATCACCGACAGGCCCTTCATCATGTAGGGGGCCGCACGCAGGATGCCATTACCGACCGCTTGCGCCAGGCTCGAGCCCTTGCGAGTCAGCCACAGCCCCAGGTCATCGAGCTTGACGATTCCGGCCACCAGCCCGTACACACCCAGCGTCATGACCACGGCGATGCCTGATAGCACGATGATCTGCTGGCTCAGCGGCGCATCGGCCACTGTACCGAGGGTGATGGCGATGATTTCGGCGGAGAGGATGAAGTCAGTGCGCACCGCGCCCTTGATCTTGTCCTTTTCGAAGGCCACCAGGTCGACATTCACATCGGCCACGGCCTCCTTGCGCGCCATGTGCTGCGCCTGATCCTCCTCCTGGCTGTGCAGGAACTTGTGCGCCAGCTTCTCGAAGCCCTCGAAGCACAGGTAGGCACCCCCGAGCATCAGCAGCGGCGTGACCGCCCAGGGGATGAAAGCGCTGATGAGCAGGGCCGCCGGCACCAGGATCGCCTTGTTCAGCAGCGAACCCTTGGCCACCGCCCAGACCACCGGAATCTCCCGTTCGGCCCGTACCCCGGTGACCTGCTGGGCGTTGAGCGCCAGGTCATCGCCCAGCACACCTGCGGTCTTCTTCGCCGCGACCTTGGTCATCAGCGAAACATCGTCCAGCACCGTGGCGATGTCGTCGATCAACACCAGTAAGCTGCTTCCTGCCATGTCGTTGTGTTTCCAATGATTGCAAAGAACCGATTCTAGCCCAATGCCGTCGCCTTGAGCCGCTCTCCGGGCCGGTGCTACCATGCCCGATCGCTATTAGAGGCGGCCAGTCACAGGAAGATTCAGACACCATGAGCACGATTCGCGAGCGCAACAAGGAACTGATCCTGCGCGCGGCCAGCGAGGAATTCGCCGACAAAGGCTTCGCCGCCACCAAGACCAGCGATATCGCTGCCAAGGCCGGGCTGCCCAAGCCGAACGTCTACTACTACTTCAAGTCGAAGGAAAACCTCTACCGCGAGGTGCTCGAGAGCATCATCGCGCCGATCATGCAGGCGTCCACGCCGTTCAACGCCGACGGCGATCCCAAAGAGGTGCTCAGCGGCTACATCCGCTCGAAGATCCGCATCTCCCGCGACCTGCCACATGCCTCCAAGGTGTTCGCCAGCGAGATCATGCACGGCGCCCCGCACCTGTCGCCTGGGCAGGTCGAGCAGCTCAACGAGCAGGCACGACACAACATCGAGTGCATCCAGCGCTGGATCGAGCGCGGCCAGATCGCCCCGGTCGATCCGCATCACCTGATGTTCAGCATCTGGGCGGCCACGCAAACCTACGCCGACTTCGATTGGCAGATTGCCGTGGTGACCGGCAAGGCAAAGCTCGCCGACAGTGATTACGACGCCGCCGCCGAAACCATCATCCGCCTGGTGCTCAAGGGGTGTGAGCCCGAGGCGGCCTGACGGTCGGCGTACACCGCTCCCACCCGTGGCCGACTGGCCCTGGCGGGAGCGCAGGCCAACGCTGTATCAGACAGCCACGCCAGCATCAGCCGTAAGCCCCAGCGCCTCGATGGCAGTGATTGCGCACTGCTCGTCGATGTCCGACGTGTCCCCGCTGACCCCCACCGCACCCAGCACTTTTCCCGCCTGATCCCGGATCAGCACCCCACCTGGCGCGGGTACCACCGACCGCTCGCCCAAGCCGTTCAACGCCGCGAAAAACGCCGGTCGCTGCTGCGCATCCAGCGCCAGCAGGCGTGACCCCTTGCCCAGGGCCACAGCCCCCCAGGCCTTGCCCATGGCCACCTGCGGACGTAACAGACTGGCGCCGTCCTCGCGTTGCAAGGCCAGCAGATGGCCGCCGGCATCCAGCACCGCCACCGTCAGCGGTGCGGCGTCGATCTTGCGCCCGGCGGCAAGGGCAGCGGCGACCAAGGTGTTGGCGACGTTGAGCGTCATTGCGTTCATGGAAAGGTCCTCTTCTTGTTGTGAGAAGCCCTGAGGGGCAGTTGAAAACCGGTAAGCAAATAGAACACAACAGAAAGATTTTTTGTATACAATATTTTTGAACGATCGTACTCAATAAGATAGAGCGCCTTTTCTGTGGGGTTTCCAGCGAAAGCCAATCTACCCGATGAAAATACATTGACCTGAAGCTCAGAGCGTGAATACACTTTGGCGCAAAGTAAGTTGTATACAATTACAAAATCGATGAGGCACAAATCATGAGCAAAATGAGAGCAATCGATGCAGCCGTTCTGGTCATGCGCCGTGAAGGCGTAGAGACGGCATTCGGCATTCCCGGGGCTGCCATCAACCCGCTGTACTCGGCCCTGAAGAAAGTCGGCGGCATCGATCACGTCCTCGCTCGCCACGTCGAAGGTGCCTCGCACATGGCCGAGGGCTACACCCGCGCCAACCCGGGCAACATCGGTGTGTGCATCGGCACCTCCGGGCCAGCCGGCACCGACATGGTCACCGGCCTGTACAGCGCCTCGGCCGACTCCATCCCGATCCTGTGCATCACCGGCCAGGCCCCCCGCGCCCGTCTGCACAAGGAAGACTTCCAGGCCGTCGACATCACCAGCATCGTCAAGCCGGTGACCAAGTGGGCCACCACCGTGCTGGAGCCGGGCCAGGTGCCCTATGCCTTCCAGAAAGCCTTCTACGAAATGCGCACCGGCCGCCCAGGCCCGGTGCTGATCGACCTGCCGTTCGACGTGCAGATGGCCGAGATCGAATTCGACATCGACGCCTACGCGCCACTGCCGGTACACAAGCCTTCGGCCACGCGCATCCAGGCCGAGAAAGCCCTGGCCCTGCTCAATGACGCCGAACGTCCGCTGCTGGTCGCAGGTGGCGGCATCATCAACGCCGACGCCAGCGACAAGCTGGTCGAGTTCGCTGAACTGACCGGCGTGCCAGTGATCCCGACCCTGATGGGCTGGGGCACCATCCCTGACGACCACGAACTGATGGTCGGCATGGTCGGCCTGCAGACTTCGCACCGCTATGGCAACGCCACGCTGCTCAAGTCCGACCTGGTGTTCGGCATCGGCAACCGCTGGGCCAACCGTCACACCGGCTCGGTCGATGTCTACACCGAAGGCCGCAAGTTCGTACACGTCGACATCGAACCGACCCAGATCGGTCGTGTGTTCACCCCGGACCTGGGCATCGTCTCCGACGCCGGTGCCGCGCTGGACGCCTTCCTGGAAGTGGCCCGCGAATGGAAAGCCGCCGGCAAGCTCAAGTGCCGCAAGGCCTGGCTGGAAGACTGCCAGGAGCGCAAGTCGAGCCTGCAGCGCAAGACCCACTTCGACAACGTGCCGGTCAAGCCGCAGCGCGTGTACGAAGAGATGAACCAGGTGTTCGGCAAGGACACCTGCTACGTCAGCACCATCGGCCTGTCGCAGATTGCCGGCGCGCAGTTCCTGCACGTGTACAAGCCGCGCCACTGGATCAACTGTGGCCAGGCCGGCCCGCTGGGTTGGACCATCCCGGCAGCGCTGGGCGTGGTCAAGGCCGACCCGAAACGCAAGGTGGTCGCGCTGTCGGGTGACTACGACTTCCAGTTCATGATCGAGGAACTGGCGGTCGGTGCGCAGTTCAACCTGCCCTACGTCCATGTGCTGGTGAACAACGCCTACCTCGGCCTGATCCGCCAGGCCCAGCGTGGCTTCGACATGGATTACTGTGTACAACTGGCGTTCGAGAACATCAACTCCAGCGAAGCCGGCAGCTACGGCGTGGATCACGTCGCCGTGGTCGAAGGCCTGGGCTGCAAGGCGCTGCGCGTGTTCGAGCCGGGCGAGATCGCCCCTGCCCTGCTCAAGGCGCAGAAAATGGCCGAAGAGTTCCGCGTGCCAGTGGTGGTCGAGGTGATTCTCGAGCGCGTCACCAACATTTCCATGGGTACCGAGATCAACGCGGTCAACGAGTTCGAAGACCTCGCACTGGTCGGCAACGACGCGCCGACCGCCATCTCGCTGCTCGACTGATTGCCGACGCCCCCGCGCAGGCTGCCGGGGGCTTTCATCTGCAAGGAGACAACCATGCCTCGCTTCGCTGCCAACCTGTCCATGCTGTTCACCGAACAGGATTTCCTGGCCCGCTTCAAGGCCGCCGCCGACGCGGGCTTCAGCGGTGTCGAATACCTCTTCCCGTACGATTTCAGCGCCAGCGAGATCAAACAGCAGCTCGATGCCCACGGCCTCACCCAGGTGCTGTTCAATCTGCCTGCAGGCGACTGGGCCAAAGGTGAACGCGGCATCACCTGCCACCCCGACCGCGTCGAAGAGTTCCGCGCCGGCGTCGACAAGGCCATCGAATACGCCAAGGTGCTGGGCAACAAACAGGTCAATGCCCTGGCCGGTATCCGTCCGCAAGGCCTGCAGTGCGCCGATGTGCGCAAGACCTTCGTCGACAATCTCAAGTACGCCGCCGACAAGCTCGAAGCCGCCGGGATCCGCCTGGTCATGGAAATGATCAACACCCGCGACATCCCCGGTTTCTACCTGAACACCACCGCCCAGGCCCTGGAGATCCAGGCCGAGGTGGGCAGTGCCAACCTGTTCCTGCAGTACGACATCTATCACATGCAGATCATGGAAGGTGACCTGGCCCGGACCATGGAAACCCACCTCAAGCAGATCAACCACATCCAGCTCGCCGACAACCCTGGTCGTCACGAGCCGGGCACTGGCGAGATCAACTACCGCTTCCTGTTCGAGCACCTGGACCGCATTGGCTACCAGGGCTGGGTGGGTGCGGAGTACAAGCCCAAGACCACCACCGAGGCCGGGCTCGCCTGGCTGAAAACCCATAACGCGATCTAACGAACACAGTCGCTCCCTGGGGGAGTAGGGCTTGTCCCGCGGTGGCGGCGGTGAGCCCACCACCGCCATCGCGGGACAAGCCCGCTCCCACAGGATCCGCGCGTCCTATAACAAGAGAGGCACATTCTCATGGCTAAAATCGGTTTCATCGGCACCGGCATCATGGGCAAGCCCATGGCCCAGAACCTGCAAAAGGCAGGTCACAGCCTGTTCGTTTCCACCCACCACGATGCCGCCCCGGCCGACCTGGTCGCCGCAGGCGCCGTGGCCCTGGCCAACCCTAAAGAGGTGGCGCAGGAAGCCGAGTTCATCATCGTGATGGTGCCCGACACCCCGCAGGTCGAGAGCGTGCTGTTCGGTGAGAATGGCGTCGGTGAAGGTGTCGGCCCGAACAAGGTGGTGATCGACATGAGCTCGATCTCCCCCACCGCCACCAAGGCCTTCGCCGAGAAAATCAAGGCCACCGGCGCCGCCTACCTGGACGCCCCGGTGTCCGGCGGTGAAGTCGGCGCCAAGGCCGCAACCCTGAGCATCATGGTCGGCGGCTGCCCGAAAGCCTTCGAGCGCGCCCTGCCGCTGTTCGAAGCCATGGGCAAGAACATCACGCGCGTCGGCGGCAATGGCGATGGCCAGACCGCCAAGGTGGCCAACCAGATCATCGTCGCCCTGAACATCCAGGCCGTCAGCGAAGCGCTGCTGTTCGCCGCCAAGAACGGCGCAGACCCGGCCAAGGTGCGTGAGGCGCTGATGGGCGGTTTCGCCTCCTCGAAGATCCTCGAAGTGCACGCCGAGCGCATGATCAAGGGCACCTTCGACCCGGGCTTCCGTATCAGCCTGCACCAGAAAGACCTCAACCTGGCCCTGCAGGGCGCCAAGGAGCTGGGTATCAACCTGCCCAACACCTCCAACGCGCAGCAGGTGTTCAACACCTGTGCAGCACTGGGTGGCAGCAACTGGGACCACTCGGCACTGATCAAGGGGCTGGAGCACATGGCCAACTTCTCGATTCGTGACGATCAGTAATTTGTAAGCCTTACCGGCCTCTTCGCGGGCAAGCCCGCTCCTACGAGCGAAGAAGCCAACACCGCTGAACCTGCGACCACAGGCCCAGCGGTGAGACAGAGCAACACCCGCCCCTGGTTCGGCCTGCACGGAGGCAGTTCCAGGGGCGTTTTCGATTTCGCAGAACAACAAGAATTTTGGGAGCCTGCCATGTCGGTCGATCCACAGAAACTCCTGCGCGAGCTGTTCGACACAGCCATCGCCGCCGCCCACCCCCGTCAGGTCCTCGAACCTCACCTGCCCGCCGACCGCAGCGGCCGGGTCATCGTCATCGGTGCCGGCAAGGCCGCCGCCGCCATGGCTGAAGTGGTCGAGAAGAGCTGGCAGGGCGAAGTCTCCGGCCTGGTCGTGACCCGCTATGGCCATGGCGCCAATTGCCAGAAGATCGAGGTGGTCGAAGCCGCTCACCCGGTCCCCGACGCCGCCGGCCTTGCGGTCGCCAAGCGCGTGCTGCAACTGGTCAGCAACCTCGATGAAGACGACCGCGTCATCTTCCTGCTCTCCGGCGGCGGCTCGGCCCTGCTGGCACTGCCCGCCGACGGCCTCACGCTGGCCGACAAGCAGCAGATCAACAAGGCGCTGCTCAAGTCCGGCGCCACCATCGGCGAGATGAACTGCGTGCGCAAGCACCTCTCGGCGATCAAGGGCGGACGCCTGGCCAAGGCCTGCTGGCCCGCCACCGTCTATACCTACGCCATTTCCGACGTACCGGGCGATCTGGCCACCGTCATCGCCTCCGGCCCCACCGTGGCCGACCCGGGCACCTCGGCCGATGCCCTGGCGATCCTCAAGCGCTACGACATCGAGGCGCCCAAAGCGGTCATCGACTGGCTGAACAACCCGGCATCGGAAACCGTCAAGGCCGATGACCCAGCCCTGGCGCGCAGCCACTTCACACTGATCGCCAAACCCCAGCAATCACTCGAGGCTGCCGCAGTGAAAGCCCGCCAGGCCGGTTTCAGCCCACTGATCCTGGGGGATCTGGAAGGTGAATCGCGCGAAGTGGCCAAGGTGCACGCCGGTATCACCCGGCAGATCGTCCTGCATGGCCAGCCGCTGAAGGCCCCCTGCGTGATCCTGTCCGGCGGCGAGACCACCGTCACCGTGCGCGGCAATGGCCGTGGCGGGCGCAACGCCGAATTCCTGCTCAGCCTCACCGAAAGCCTCAAGGGCCTGCCTGGCGTGTACGCACTGGCCGGCGACACCGACGGCATCGACGGCTCCGAAGAAAACGCCGGCGCCCTGATGACCCCGGACAGCTTCGGCAACGCACAGGCCCTGGGCCTGTCGGCCAGCGATGAGCTGGACAACAACAACGGCTATGGCTACTTCGCTGCGCTCGATGCGTTGATCGTCACCGAGCCGACCCGCACCAACGTCAACGACTTCCGCGCCATCCTGATCCTCGAGACCTCGCAATCATGACGCCCGATAAAAAAGTGAAAATCCTCGCCACCCTGGGGCCGGCGATCAACGGCATCGATGACATCCGCCAACTGGTCGAGGCCGGGGTGAATATCTTCCGCCTCAACTTCAGCCACGGCGAACACGCCGACCACGCCCTGCGCTACCAGTGGATCCGCGAGGTCGAGCAGCAACTGAACTACCCGCTGGGCATCCTCATGGACCTGCAGGGGCCGAAACTGCGTGTCGGCCGCTTCGCCGAAGGCAAGGTGCAGTTGCAGCGTGGCCAGGCCCTGCGCCTGGACCTGGACAAGGCCCCGGGCGACAGCCGCCGGGTCAATCTGCCCCACCCGGAAATCATCGCCGCGCTGGAGCCCGGCATGGACCTGCTGCTCGACGATGGCAAGCTACGCATGCGGGTCACCGCCAAGCACGCCGACGCCATCGACACCGAAGTGCTTGCTGGCGGCGAGCTGTCCGACCGCAAGGGCGTCAACGTCCCCCAGGCGGTGCTGGACCTCTCGCCGCTCACCGAGAAGGACCGCCGCGACCTGGCCTTCGGCCTGGAACTGGGCGTGGACTGGGTGGCGCTGTCGTTCGTCCAGCGCCCCGAAGACATCGTCGAGGCGCGCCAGTTGATCGGCGAACGTGCCTACCTGATGGCCAAGGTCGAGAAGCCCTCGGCGGTCGAGCAACTGCAGGCCATCGCCGAGCTGTCCGATGCGATCATGGTCGCCCGGGGCGACCTGGGCGTGGAAGTGCCGGCCGAGAGCGTGCCGCAGATCCAGAAGCGCATCATCAATACCTGCCGCCAACTGGGCAAGCCGGTGGTGGTAGCGACGCAGATGCTCGAATCGATGCGTTTCTCGCCTGCACCGACCCGCGCCGAGGTCACCGACGTGGCCAATGCCGTGGCCGAAGGCGCCGACGCGGTGATGCTGTCGGCCGAAACCGCCTCCGGCGACTATCCACTGGAAGCGGTGCAGATGATGAGCAAGATCATCCGCCAGGTGGAGAACGGCCCGGACTACCAGGCGCAGCTCGACGTCGGCCGCCCCAAGGCCGAGGCCACGGTTTCGGATGCCATCAGCTGCGCGATTCGGCGCATCAGCGGCATCCTGCCGGTGGCGGTGCTGGTCAACTACAGCGAGTCAGGGGCCTCGACCCTGCGCGCCGCCCGCGAGCGACCGCGTGCGCCCATCCTCAACCTGACGCCGAACCTCAAGACCGCGCGCCGACTCAGCGTCACCTGGGGTGTGCATTCGGTGGTCAACGACCGTCTGCGCCAGGTCGATGAGATCTGCTCGACTGCACTGGAGATCGCCCAGGCGCAAGGTATGGCCAGCCGCGGCGACACCCTGCTGATTACCGCTGGGGTGCCATTCGGCCAGCCGGGGAGCACCAATACCCTGCGGATCGAGACTTTGATCTGAAGACCGGCTCTGCACTTTTGTAGGAGCGGCGGTTCGCCGCTGCGACTTGCCCGCGAAAAGGGCACAGCGGTGAATGGCACGGGCTGCGCCCGTGTTCGCGGGCGAGCCCGCTCCTACAAAAAACAATCCGATGGCGCACAACCGAGGCCCGAAGAGGCCCAGCGCCTTTCACTCACCTTGCCGACTGCCCATGTACACCAAGAATTTCGTCAACCCGTGCCCAGACTGGGCCACGGCACTGCTCAATGGCTTCAGCCAGGTGCTGCTGCTGCGCAGTCCCTTGTGCGGCCTGTGCTGCCTGCTGGCCATCCTCCTCACTGCGCCCGACCTGGTCGGCGGCGCGCTGCTCGGCGCACTGGCCGGCCTGCTGACCGCGCAACGGCGCGGCTATGAACGCGCCGACCGCCAGGCCGGATTGTATTGCTACAACGGCGTGCTGATCGGCGTGCTGATCTGCGCGGTGCTGCCCTGGTCAGCGATCCTGCCGCCACTGATCCTCGCCGCCGGTGGCCTGTCGAGCATCCTCACCCACCAGTGGCGCAAGCGCGGCGGCACCTTGCTGGTCGCCTACACCGCGCCCTTCGTGCTGCTCGGCTGGATCATCCTGCTGGCGGCCGAACCCTTGGCCAGCCCGCAGGCCGCGCCCGACCCGTTGCACGGCGTATTGCGCGGCCTGGGCCAGATATTCCTGCTGGACGAGCCCCTGGCAGGCCTGCTGATCGTGTTAGGGATGCTGGTCGCCAACCCCTATGCGGCGCTCTGGGCCCTGCTCGGCTCGACCATCGGCGGCGGTGCGGCATTGCTGGCCGACCAACCTGCGGTGGCCTGGATGGGGCTGTATGGCTTCAATGCGGCGCTGGCCGCCCTGGCGTTCAGCCGCCAGGGCGAGCGCCCCTGGATCCCCCTGCTGGCCATCGCCTTGGCGCTGTTGCTGCAAGCGTTGTCCAGCCTGTGGCCGCTGCCGGCGCTCACCGCCCCGTTCGTCATCGCCTGCTGGCTGATGCACCTGGGCAGCCACCTTGTGCAACAGGGGCGGCGGCGCAGCGCGCAGCGCTTGCACGGCTGAGAAGCAGGCCCTAGGCTCACCCGCAACGCATAACGGAACGAGCCCATGAACACCCCTGCGAGCCTGCGTGAGCGGCTCTATGTGATCGTCTTCCAGACCGACACCGTCGCTGGAAGACGCTTCGACAAGATCCTTCTGCTGATCATCCTGGCCAGCCTGGTCACCGTCATCCTCGACAGCATCGACGATGTGCACCGCAATTATTCCGGCCTGCTGGCCGGCATCGAGTGGGGCTTCACGGCGATCTTCCTCGCCGAGTACCTCACCCGCCTGTACTGCTCGCCCAAGCCGCTGCGCTACGCGTTCAGCTTCTACGGCCTGGTCGACCTGCTGGCCATCGTGCCGGGGATCATCGCCCTGTACTACAGCGACGCCCAGTACCTGCTGATCATCCGGGTGATCCGCATGCTGCGGATCTTCCGCGTGCTCAAGCTCAGCCCCTACCTCAAGCAGGCGCACTATCTGCTAGAGGCATTGCGCGGCAGCAAACAGAAGATCATCGTGTTCCTGGTCAGCGTTTCGACCCTGGTGACCGTGTTCGGCACGCTGATGTACGTGATCGAAGGGCCCGAGCACGGCTTTACCAGCATTCCCAAGGGCATCTACTGGGCCATCGTCACCCTGACCACGGTCGGCTTCGGCGACATCGTGCCCAAGACGCCGCTGGGCCAGGTACTGTCCTCGCTGGTGATGATCATCGGCTACTCGATCATCGCAGTGCCCACCGGGATCTTCACCGCCGAGCTGGCCAACGCCATGCGCGGCGAACAGCTGCGCCACGATTGCCCGACCTGTGCCAAGAAAACCCATGAGCCGACGGCGGCATTCTGTTCGCGCTGTGGCAATGCGTTGTTCCCCAAGACAGTGACCGAGCAGGCATAAGCAAAGTCTGTTTTGATCTTTAATGGCTCAAGAACCAAAGGTTATAGTTGCTGGCACATTGCCAAACTTTCACTCACAACAAGGAACGCCCCTGTGAAAAAACTCTTCAGCGCCTCGCTGCTCGCCGCAGGCCTGGCTCTCGGCAACCTGGCCCAGGCCGCGCCGACCCTGCTGAACGTCTCCTACGACGTGATGCGCGACTTCTACAAGGACTACAACCCGGCGTTCCAGAAGCACTGGGAAGAAGAGCACAAGGAGAAGGTCAATGTGCAGATGTCCTTCGGCGGTTCGAGCAAACAGGCGCGGGCGGTGATCGACGGCCTGCCGGCCGATGTCATCACCATGAACATGGCCACTGACATCAATGCCCTGGTCGACAACGGCAAGCTGGTGCCGGACAACTGGGTTACCCGCCTGCCGAACAACAGCGCCCCGTTCACCTCGGCCACCGTGTTCATCGTGCGCAAGGGCAACCCGAAGGCGCTGAAAGACTGGCCGGACCTGCTCAAGGATGGCGTACAGGTGATCGTGCCCAACCCCAAGACCTCGGGTAACGGCCGCTACACCTACCTCTCGGCCTGGGGCTACGTCCTCAAGCAAGGCGGCGACGAAGCCAAGGCCCGCGATTTCGTCGGCAAGCTGTTCAAGCAGGCACCGGTGCTCGACACTGGCGGCCGCGCTGCCACAACGACCTTCATGACCAACCAGATAGGCGACGTGCTGGTCACCTTCGAGAACGAAGCCGAGATGATCGCCCGCGAGTTCGGTCGTGATCAGTTCGAGGTGGTCTACCCAAGCGTGTCGGCGGAAGCCGAACCGCCGGTGAGCGTGGTCGACAAGGTCGTCGAGAAGAAGCAGACCCGCGCGGTGGCCGAGGAATACCTCAAGTACCTGTGGTCGCCGGCAGCCCAGGAAATCGCCGCACAGAACTATCTGCGCCCGCGTGATGCCACGGTCCTGGCCAAATACACCGACCGCTTCCCGAAAGTCGACTTCCTCTCGGTGGAGAAGACCTTTGGTGACTGGCGCACCGTACAGAAGACCCACTTCAACGACGGTGGCGTGTTCGACCAGATCTACACCAACAAGTAACTGGCTTGGGGCGCGCTGCGCCCCAACACTTACAGCGAGATAGGACGGCGCCCGGCAAAGGCATGCGCAAGCGTGCCACCGTCCACCAGCTCCAGCTCTCCGCCCAGCGGCACGCCATGGGCGATCCGCGAGGCAGTCAGGCCCTTCTCGGCCAGCAACTGGGCGATGTAATGCGCCGTCGCCTCGCCTTCCACCGTGGGGTTGGTCGCCAGGATCACCTCGCTGAAGGTGCCCTGCTCCTCGATCCGCGCCATCAGTTGCGGAATTCCAATCGCCTCCGGGCCCAGGCCGTCGAGCGGCGATAGGTGCCCCTTGAGCACGAAGTAACGACCACGGTAGCCGGTCTGCTCTACCGCATACACATCCATCGGCCCCTCAACCACGCACAGCTGGGTGTCATCGCGGCGAGGATCGGCGCACTGCGGGCACAATTCCTGCTCGGTCAGGGTGCGGCACTGGCGGCAATGGCCAACACCCTCCATGGCCTGGCTCAGGGCCTGGGCCAGGCGCGTGCCGCCGCTGCGGTCGCGCTCGAGCAACTGCAGGGCCATGCGCTGGGCGGTTTTCTGGCCGACACCCGGGAGCACACGCAGGGCATCGATCAGTTGGCGGATCAGGGGGCTGAAGCTCATGTAGGCAGGCCTGTCAGTGGTACAGAATGAAGAAGGGAGCAGCGATCAGCCGATCGTGCTCCCCATGTGCTGCAAACCGTCGATCAGAACGGCATCTTGAACCCAGGCGGCAGTTGCATGCCGGCGGTCATGCTGCCCATCTTGTCCTGGCTGTTCTGCTCGACCTTGCGCACGGCGTCGTTGAGTGCGGCGGCGATCAGGTCCTCGAGGACTTCCTTGTCGTCCGGATCGGTGGTCATCAGGCTGGCGTCGATGTTGACGCGCTTGACGTCGTGACGACCGGTCATCACCACGCTGACCAGACCTGCACCGGACTGGCCGGTGACTTCTGCGTTGGCCAGCTCTTCCTGCATCTTGGCCATTTTTTCCTGCATCTGCTGAGCCTGCTTCATCAGGCCGGCCATGCCACCTTTCATCATGGGAGAATCCTCGATTGGGTCGTATGTGCGGCCGGCACGAGGCCGGGCGCAAGGGGTTCGCTTCACTGCCCGGGGTTTGCCAGGGCCGCGTCTACAGGTTCGATTGTATCGTGCCGCACCCGGGCGCCGAACTGCTTGATCATCTGCTGGATGAGCGGGTCCTGCTCGATCGACAGCTCCGCATCGTGCTGGCGCTCGGCGCGCTTGCGCGCGGCGGCCTGGGCCGGGGTTTCCTGCTCGGGGCGAACCAGCTCGATCTGCAGGCGCAGCGTACGCCCCAGATGCTGGTTGAGCGCCTCGTTGAGCCGGCGTTGCTGGGTGCTGTTGAACAACGCACCCTGGCCTGGGTCCAGGTGCAGCAGCCAGTCATCGCCATCGGCGCTGATCAGCGTACAGTTCGCGGCGATGTTGCCTGTCATACCGGAGACAGGCAACTGTGGGAATAATTCCAGCCATTGCAAGGCCAGGCCCGTGGCCGGTTGCGCCGCGGGCAGAGGCTCGGGCGCCGCCGCAGGGGCGTCTTCCTGGATATGCTCGGCGAGCTCGTCCAGATAGCTGAAACCTGCCGGATCGGCTTGCGGTGCGTAATAGTCGTCATCCGGGCCGTCGTCGTCGCGCTCCATGCCAACCGACGCATAGGCCGACGGATCGAAGGGCGGCTCGTCGTAGTCCGGTTCCTCGCCAGCAGGCTGCGCGACAACGGCCGGGGTGACCGGCGCCGGGGCTGCGACGGGCGGGGAAGGTTCTTCCCATGGCAGGTCGACCACTGCCTCTGGCGGCGCAACGGCTGGCTCGGGCTCGGGTTCAGGTTCCATCGCAGGGGCCGGCTCCGGCGCCACAGCGGGCGCAACAGCAGCGACCGGCTCGGCGGCGGGCGCTTCGTCGACCACTGGTGCGGGCGGCGCAACAGGCTCAGGCGCAGCGGCAACCACGGAAGGCTCGGCAACCACGGTCGCAGTTGCCACCGGCTTGGCTGGATCAGCTGTGGCCTGGCTGATCCCCACCGGCTTTAGCGCAGGTTTCGGCGCGTCATCGGTATCGGCCGGACGGAACGCGAGCATACGCAGCAAGACCATCTCGAAGCCACCGCGCGGATCCGGCGCCAGCGGCAGGTCGCGCCGACCGATCAGGCCCATCTGGTAGTAGAACTGCACATCCTCGGCCGGCAACGCGCCCGCCAGGGCCAGCACCTTGTCGCGATCGCCCTGGCCGTTGTCCACCGCTTCGGGCAACGCCTGGGCGATGGCGACCCGGTGCAGCACGTTGAGCATCTCGGACAGCACGCCGTTCCAGTCAGGCCCCTGCTCGGCCAAGGCGCGCACCGCCTCGAGCAGCGCCCGGGCATCACCTTCGAGCAAGGCCTGCAGCACGCCGTACACCTGGCCATGATCGAGCGTGCCGAGCATCGCCCGCACATCGGCGGCCAGTACCTTGCCCTCGCCGAAGGCGATGGCCTGGTCGGTCAGGCTCATGGCATCACGCATCGAGCCGTCGGCGGCGCGGCCAAGCAGCCACAGGGCATCTTCCTCGAATGGCACGTTCTCGGCACCGAGCACGTGCGTGAGGTGCTCGACTACCCGCTCCGGGCTCATGTTCTTCAGCGAGAACTGCAGGCAGCGCGAAAGAATGGTGGCCGGCAACTTCTGCGGATCGGTGGTGGCGAGGATGAATTTGACGTACGGTGGCGGCTCTTCCAGCGTCTTGAGCAAGGCGTTGAAGGAGTGGGTGGAAAGCATGTGCACTTCGTCGATCAGGTAGACCTTGAAGCGTCCGCGGCTGGGCGCGTACTGCACGTTGTCGAGCAGTTCACGGGTGTCCTCGACCTTGGTGCGGCTGGCGGCGTCGATCTCGATCAGGTCGACGAAGCGGCCTTCGTCGATTTCCCGGCATACCGAACAGGTGCCGCAAGGTGTGGAGGTGATACCGGTCTCGCAGTTCAGGCACTTGGCGATGATCCGCGCGATGGTGGTCTTGCCGACCCCGCGGGTGCCGGTGAACAGGTAGGCGTGATGCAGCCGCTGGTTGTCCAGGGCGTTGATCAATGCCTTGAGCACATGGGTCTGGCCTACCATCTCGCGGAACGAGCGCGGGCGCCATTTACGTGCAAGAACCTGATAACTCATCAAAAAACCATCGCAGCCTGATCGAGCGGAAGATCGCTAATGCTAGCGGAGCGGGGGCAAAATTGCACCCTGCCAGGCTCGTCTAGACTTTGGACGCTGCCGGTGAACATAGAAAGTCCAAGGAGGATAGACGTGCGGCGACTTCTCGCCATCCTGTTGCTATGGTGCTCCACCGGCCTTGCCGAGCAGCCTGTGCTGCGCTTCTCCGTCGCGGAGAGCTGGAGCATGCCGTTGATGCGCACCGAGGGCGATGTGCCGGTGGAAGGCATTCTCTTCGACCTGATCCAGGCCCTGGCCCGTGAAGCCGGGGTGCGCCCGCAGTACCACGTAATGGCACGCCTGCGCCTGGAGCAGGCCATGGCCGATGGCGACATCGACGTGCGCTGCTACGTGGCCAGCAACTGGCTCAACGAACGGCCCGGTGAGTTCATCTGGAGCGTACCGCTGATCCATCAACGCGACCTGCTGGTCGGGCGTGCCGGCGACAGCCTGCCCGGCGGCCTGGCGCAACTGCCCGCACAAGCCATCGGTACGGTGCTGGGCTACACCTACCCGGCCCTGGACCCGCTGTTCGCGCAGCGTCTACTGAAGCGCGAAGACAGCCGCAACCAGGACCTGGCCCTGCAGAAACTGCAAGCCAGCCGTTATCGTTATGCGGTGAGCAACCAATTGTCGCTGCAATGGTTCAACCGCCAGCAACCCCGGGAGCAGCGCCTGCGCCCGCTGGCCTTGCTGGAAGCGCAGGACCTGGGCTGCATGGTGCGCAACGACCCGGCCATTCCGGCGCAGCAGGTGCTGCGCGCCTTGGTGCGCCTCAAGCAGTCCGGCGAGATCGAACGGATCATCGAACGCTACACCCGGGTGCAAGAGGCGCTGTCGGCCGATCAGTAGCCGTGCGACTCGCGGAATTTCTGGCCCTTGTGGTAGGCCACCCACTCGTCCACATCGTAGGGCAGATAGAGATGGCGCCGGGCACGTGACAGCGCGATATAGACCGCGCAGACCCGATTGTCGAAGGCGTAGGCATCCTTGAACGGATTCAGCGCCATCAGTTCCTGGGTCAGCAGCACGTGGTCGAACTCCTGCCCTCCGGCCTCCTGCGCCGGCATCAGCAACAGGCTGCCCGGCTGATTGGAGAAGCGTGCCGACAAGGCGTTGAGTTCGGCAATCCGAAAACCGTCCTGCAGCCGCGCCTCGACCCACAGGAATGACTCGTCGAAGCGATTGTCCTCATGCACTTGTCGCCAGTTCAGCGCGTGGGCGAAATATGCGTGCGTGTCTTGGCCATCGCTGCCCGCGCCATAAAGGTCGGCACGGAACAACTGCACGGCGCTGGACATGAAACGCTGCATCCCAACGTTATCGGAGAAGCCCACCCGGCACTGGTTGTCGGCCAGTTGCATGGCCCACTTCATCGAATCCCAGGGCGATGCGGTAAGCACCACACAGCCTTGCGGCGGCACGAAATCGAGGGGGTAGTACTCGATGCCGACATCCACGCTGCCGGCGCCTTCGAAGGCGAGCTTGGATTTTTGCGAATGCACACCGATCAGCGGGTTGATCAGCCGCTCCACTTTCGGCCCGCAACGCACCGAGAAGGCGATATCGCGCTGGCGCACCTGACGCGCGCGGCGCAGTCCGGGCCCGTCGGCACGCTGGTATTCGTCACCCAGCGTGATCAACACCTGGCGGCCCCGCTCGATGATCTGCAACAACGGGCCAGGCATGTCCTGGCTCTCGTCGACGATTACATGGCTGTAGCGGCTCGGCACACTGTGGCCAGCGAGGCTGGCGCGCTTGAGCAGCAGCAACGTGGGGAAGCCGGTCTGGCGATCCCAGGCAGGGTTGTCCTGCAGGTAGGTCCACAGGCGACTGGCGTATTCGAGCAGCACCTGGCTGTCCAGCCGCGAAAGCGCCTGAGCGAAGTGCGGCAGGTGGCCCGCGGCGAGGCTGTGATCGCGTGACTCGCAGTAGTTCTTCAGCAGCTCCAGGCAGATATCCAGGGTCTTCTCGCCGTCGTACTGGCGAAAGCCCAGGATGTTCAAGGTTTCGGCCACCGCACGCTTGCCCGGCAGGCGTGCCGATGCGCGTGCGGCAGGCCGCCCAGGCACGCTCAGCAGGGCTTGGGCAAACTCGGCGAACGTCTTGCCAGCCTTGGAGCCTTTTCCGATACGCCGCCGCAGGGCGTCGAGCTTGCCGGGCGTGCGCGCCAGTGCCAGCACCCGCCCCCTGGGCAGGCAATCGATAAGCGCTCCCAGCAGGTAGCTCTTGCCGATGCCCGCATAGCCCTGCACATGCAGGTCCTCGTCAGGGTTGGCGCGCAGCACTCGCAGCAACTTGTCTTGTTCGCGGGTCAGCCAGCGCTCTTTATCGAAGCCTGTGATGGCTTGCTGGCTGAACGGATTGTGGCGCGGGTGGCGAAGCGACCTGAAGCGCATGTCCCAGGTGCCGTCTTCCAACAAGTATTCGCGCTGCGCCACCTCCTCGGCCCCCAGCAGTTGCAAGCGCGAGCCCTTGATGACCTCCAGGCCGAAATACAGCTTGCGCGCATCGAACAGCCGCCGCGCCTCGGACCCCAGCCCAACGCCCGGCGAATGCGGACCCTGCACCGACCACTGCAGCAACTTGGCCAGCACCTTTTCCGCTGCCGCAGGGTCGAGCACCTGCTCGCGCGCCTGGGACAGGTTCTGGATCACCAGCACCGCCGCCAGCTCCGGATCGCTCAACCCATCAAGCCCGGAGGCGTCCTCGAGCAGGCCCTGGCACACCTCCAGGGCGACGGGAAGATACACGGTGTCGGCGAAGTCGTAATGTTCAGGTTGCATGCGCGCAGGTCATTCGCTGGTGTCGGGATTGGCTTCAAGTTCATAGGCGTAGGCACCCAGGGAGCCGGACATGCCGCCCGGATAGACACGCCGCGCGTCATTCTCGCAGCGGGCTTCGGCAGCCAGCGCGCTATCGAGTTCGTGCAGCGCCATTTCCAGCAGCTTGCGCAGGTCCTGGGCATTGCGCGCCGAAACGCTCAGGCGAAAATCCAGCCCCGGCGCCTGATCGACTGCTGCTATGGTGTCGGCTGCGGGCGTGGCTTCGCCAAGGATGCGCTCGTGTTCCTCTTCCATCTGGTCGAGTACTTTCGAAAGCTCAAGGGTGCGCTCGGGGTGCGAGGCCATCTGGTCCTTGATCTCCAGGCGGCGCGCTTGCCAGTCGCGGATGCGCTGGCGGGTCAGATCGTCAACCTGATCCATGCTGATGGCCTCTCTCAGAAATGGGTGGGCTGCGAGAGGCGCATCATAAGCCTGTTTGCCGATAAATGCAGGTACGGCGGGCTGGGCCCGTCACCCGCGCACAGCTTCAGCCCTTGGGTGCAACGAGTCGGCTGTACTGACTCTGACTGATCCAACCCGTGAACGAGCGGTCGTCCTGGTTGATGAACTCGACTTTGGCCCAGCCGTCCTTGAACGCCAGCACGCCCACTACATCGCCCTTGACGATATAGGGTCGTTTGCTCGCGCTGCTGCCCGCCTGCTTGCGCAGATAGGCCTTGTCGGCAGTGACCGTCAGCAGCGCGATCCAGGGCTTTTCCGCATAGCGGCTGAGCTCCAGCCCCGTGGCGATCTCCGGCATCAGCACACTGACGCAGCCGGGATGCTCGCGGCCGCGTGCCACGGTGAGGGTGACGCCATCGCCCGTGGCCGCCAGGCTGCCGGGGAAGGTCTGATCTTCCCAGGTGGCCAGCGCAACCGCCCCATCGCCGCTGATCTGCCCCTTGAGGTAGAAGGTGCAATGCCGGGTCACACCTTCGCCAAGGGTCTCGGAATAGTAGCCCTCCACCTGGCGATCCGGCGTGACCGCCAGCATCAGCGCATCGTATTGCCCAGGCTTCAGTACGGCGGCGCTTGCATGAACAGACGCGGACAACCCCAGCAATACGGTGGCCAGAACAGTCAGTCGGCGAGAGAAACTCTTTGCCATGTCACTTCTTCCCTTCAAGTGCTTCGTAGGCCTTCTTGATACGCACGTCATAGTCGCCGTAATCCTTGCCGTTGTAACTGGCGGCCATGCCGGCGTAATCCTTGTTCTTCGCCGCCTTGATAAACGACGGGTTCTTGCTGCAGAAACCGAGGAAGGCTTTGAGTTGCTGCCCGGCATTGAGTTTCATGGCCGCGACGAATTCGAACACATTGGCATGTCCGCAATCGGCGAAGTTGAAACCCATGATCTGGAACATACCCCAGGACGCCGACTTCAATGCCGCCTCCTGATCCAGCCCAAACGCCGTGGCCATGGTTTCCCAGGCCTTGGTCTGGTCTTTGTTATTGGCTTGCCACTGCGGGCCGGCTTTCTTCTTGTACTTGTACGAGAGCAGCGGATGAGTCTGGTCGTACTTGTGCTTGGTATAGCGCTGGAAGTGATGCCCCTCGAAGGCGATCACCGGCAGCTTGGCCGGCCCAAAACCCGAACGACCACCCGACTCCACCGTGGCAAATGCCTTGATCAGGTTGGCTGAAATCCCGTTGCCCAATTGAGTCGCGGCGTTCTGGAAGTCGCTGTCGCTGAGCGTCATGCCGCCATCGCACGTGACCTGCAGCACCATCTGCCGATTGCGCCGCTCGGCTTCGATTACCGCGCGCATCCGGTCCAGGTAATGATTGACCGTGGCCTGCACCTGGGCGTCGACATTATTGGCGAAGACATTGATGAAGGTTGGCAGGCGCAGTGCGGGAATCAACTTGACCGGTACTCGAACAGCCTCCTCGACCAGGCTGTTGAAGGTGCGCCCATTCGGATCGACGACCCCGTCTGGGTGCGCGTACTTGAGATGACGAAACTGGTACTGACTGATGCGCTGTACCAACTGCCCGTCGCAACGGCCATTCTCGGGCAACGGAAAACCGAGCCGCGGAATGAGTAGATTGAACAGGTACTGGATACATTGAACATCGGCGGGCAAGTTTCGGGCTTTACCGGGCGTGCCTACCGAAGCGCTGATAAGACTGGGCAAACCTTGCAGGCTTTTCATTCAATGCGTCCTTGCTCGTCATAAATTGATATCAAATCAATATCACTTAAGTGCCACTGTCATATTTTGAAATATATGGCGGACGCAAACTAACAAGGGTGTTTTCACTTGTCCAGAACCGGACTTCAAGGCTGTGAAGCAGTCTTCACCCGCAGCGAAGCCGCCCAGGGGTCAGCGGATGGTTGCATGATGCAACCAAACATGGTTGTATTGCGCAACCATTCCTGACGAGACCTCAACAATGATCGACCCTTCGGTCGTGGAGCAAATCCGCTGCGCCTCACGCACGATGGTCCGTGAATTGGGCTTCCTGCGCACGACGTTGGCAGGCACGGAGTACTCCCCTTCTGCCGTTCATACTCTGCTTGAGCTAGGCGAGCACGGGGAGCTGACTGCGGCTCAACTGGTGCAGACGCTCGGGCTTGAGAAGTCCAGCGTCAGCCGCATGGTTGCGAAGCTCGTTCAACTGGGTGAGCTGCAAGAGCATGAAAGCGAGCAGGATGGCCGCACGAAGCAACTGCGCCTGACTGAGCAAGGGAAACGCACTCTTGAAAACATTCATGCCTACGGGAAAATGCAGGTCAGCTCAACGCTGGCTCCACTGCCCCCGCAAGAACAGCAGGTCATCGCCCAAGGGCTGAATGCCTATGCCCAGGCGTTGAAGGCTTCCCGCCAACAGCCCACCGAAACAGCGGCCTCCAGGATTCAAATCACCCTCGGATACCGCCCCGGCCTGATCGGGCGCATGACGGAGATGCATGCAAGCTACTACTCGCGCCATGCCGGTTTCGGCCAGTTCTTCGAGAGCAGGGTTGCAACTAACATTGCCGAGTTCGCAGGACGACTGGGGAATCCGCGCAACGCGGTTTGGGTCGCTGAAAACGCTGGCCGAATTGTAGGGTCGGTGGCTATCGACGGCGAGGACCTCGGCAACAATGAAGCGCACCTGCGCTGGTTCCTGCTGGATGATGGCTGCCGTGGCGGCGGTATAGGCCGCCGCCTGCTCACCGAAGCGGTCGCTTTCTGTGACCGGCAGAACTTCTCGGCAATCCAGTTGCACACATTCAAAGGATTGGAAGCCGCCCGGCACCTCTACGAATCGCTAGGCTTCGAACTGGCTCATGAAGAGCAAGGCAGCCAATGGGGCTCGACGGTTACGGAACAGCAGTTCACGCGTAAACGTTGACAATGGGACCAAGTGGCGGGGTGAGCAAAAGCAGGGAGGGCTAAGCGTACGGTGCGTCACGCTTTGGATCACCAGGCGGTGAAGAGCGAAAGCCGTTCGAGAGCAGGACTTCGAGAGAAATGGAGGCAGCCCCACCAGCCACACCCCGGCACTCGATGTTCCCGCTATGGCTGCTCCCTTCCGGGCCTGACCAGGTTAACGGGTAATCAATGCGGGGGGACCGGTGGGGCCACCATAACGCAGCTCATCAGGTGACGAGCCGCGCCATTGTACCGTTACGGGGGGAAGTTACAACCTTTGACGGCAAAAAAACCATCATTTCTCAAGGACTTGTCCGCCAGGGATGAGGTTCTCGGGAATTTGTGCCGGCCTCATCGCGGGGCGAGCCCGCTCCCACAGGATAAATGTATAGGCGCACCTGTGGGAGCGGGCTCGTCCCGCGATGAGGCCAGGGCAGGCAACATCAGACCGTGATGCCCTGCCCCGCCAGGAAGGCGACGAAGGCCTCTTCGTCCAGCACCTTGACCCCCAGCTCACTGGCCTTGGCCAGCTTCGACCCTGCCCCCGGACCTGCCACCACGCAGTGGGTCTTGCCGGACACCGAGCCCGCCACCTTGGCGCCGAGGCTTTCCAGCTTGTCCTTGGCGATGTCGCGGCTCATGCGCTCCAGGGTGCCGGTCAGCACCCAGGTCTGACCGGCCAGGGGCAGGCCCTCGGTGGTTTTCTTCTCGCTGTGCCAGTGCATGCCGAACGCTTCGAGCTGGGCTTCGATGGCGCGGGCGAGTTGCTGGTTGGCCTCGACCTTGAAGAACTCGCGCACGGCATCGGCCTGCTTGGTGTTCAGGGCCTGGCGCAGGTCGATGCCGTCGGCGGCGATGATCTTGTCGAGGGTGCCGAGCTTGTCCACCAGCTTCTCGGCGCCGGTCGGGCCGACCGAGGGGATGTCGAGCTTGGCGATCATCCCGGCGAGGGTGGTGCTGGCGGCGAACTCCGCCGCCAACTCGCCTTGGTCCTGCAACTGCATGCCGCTGTCGAGCAGTTGCTGGATGACCTGGCGGTTGTGCGCATCCTCGAAGAAATTGTGGATCTCGTAGGCGACTTCAAGGCCGATGTCCGGCAGGTAGGTCAGCACCTGCGGCAGTGCCACCTGCACCCGCTCCAGGCTACCCAGGGAGCGAGCCAGCACCTTGGCGGTCTCCTCGCCCACATCGGGGATGCCCAGGGCGAAGATGAAGCGCGCGAGCGGCGGACGCTTGCTCGCCTCGATGGCTTCGAGCAGCTTGCGGCTGGAGACCTCGGCGAAGCCTTCCAGGTCGACGATCTGCTCGAACTGGAGCTTGTACAGGTCTGCCGGCGAACCGATCAGCCCCTCGTCGACCAACTGCTCGACGCTCTTCTCGCCAAGACCGTCGATATCCATCGCCCGGCGCGACACATAGTGAATGATCGCCTGCTTGAGCTGGGCACCGCAGGCCAGGCGGCCGACGCAGCGATACACCGCCCCTTCGCTGGTGGTCTCCTTGCCCTTGCTGCGCTTGACCAACTGGGTGCGCTCGACCTGCGAGCCGCACACCGGGCAGGCGCTCGGCACTTCGACCGGGCGGGCGTCATCGGGGCGACGCTCGAGCACTACCTGCATCACCTGCGGGATCACATCACCGGCACGGCGGATGATCACCGTGTCGCCGATGCGCAGGCCCAGGCGGGCGATTTCGTCCATGTTGTGCAGGGTGGCGTTGGATACGGTCACCCCGGCCACCTTGACCGGCTTGAGACGGGCGACCGGAGTCACCGCGCCGGTACGGCCGACCTGGAACTCGACGTCCAGCACCTCGGTGAGCTCTTCCATGGCCGGGAACTTGTGGGCGATGGCCCAGCGTGGCTCACGCGCACGGAAACCCAGCTCGCGCTGCGCCGCCAGGCTGTTGACCTTGAACACCACGCCGTCGATCTCGTAGGGCAGCGCGTTGCGGCGGGCGCCGATGTCCTGGTAGTAGGCCAGGCATTCTTCGATGCCGGCGGCGTGCTTGAGCTCAGGGCTGATCGGCATGCCCCAGACCTTGAGCTGCTCGAGGATGCCGATATGGCTGTCGCCGACGCTCGCTGAAGTCTGGCCGATACCGTAGCAGCAGAATTCCAGCGGGCGGCTGGCGGTGATCTTCGAGTCCAGTTGACGCAGACTGCCAGCGGCAGCGTTGCGCGGGTTGGCAAAGGTCTTGCCGCCGACTTCGGCCTGAGCGGCATTGAGGCGTTCGAAGCCCGCCTTGCTCATGTACACCTCGCCACGCACTTCGAGCACTTCGGGCCAGCCGCTGCCATGCAGCTTCAACGGGACGTTGCGGATGGTGCGCACGTTGGTGCTGATGTCTTCGCCGGTCGTGCCGTCGCCACGGGTGGCGCCTTGCACCAGCTGGCCGTTGCGGTACAACAGGCTCACCGCCAGGCCATCGAGCTTGGGCTCGCAGCTGTAGTCGACCGCCTCGGCCTGGTCGAGCCCTTCGACCACACGCCGTCCGAATTCGCGCAAGTCAGCCTCTTCGAAGGCGTTGCCCAGGCTAAGCATGGGGATCTCGTGGCGTACCTGGGTAAAGGCGGCCAGGGCTGCACCGCCGACACGCTGAGTAGGCGAGTCGGGGGTGATCAGGTGCGGATGCTCGGCTTCCAGCGCCTTGAGTTCGTTGAACAGCCGGTCGTATTCGGCGTCGGGCACACTGGGCTCGTCCAGCACGTAGTAGCGATAGTTGTGCTGGTCGAGTTCGGCGCGCAGTTCGTGGATTCGGTTTTCGGCGTTCATCTTTCAGGTCTCTTGCAAAGCAAAAGAGCAGCCTGGGTGATGCCGGCGCGGATCGGGATGCTGTTCAGCATGTACTGACCTCATCACCGGACAAGCCGGACGCCGCACCGCCGCTCCCAAAGACAATCGTGTATCTGTGGGAGCGGCGGTGCGGCGTCCGGCTTGTCCGGCAATGGGGCCGGCACAGGCAACGACATCTGCCGAACCGACCAGCAATCCCCATGGGCTGCTCTTGAGTCTGGATCTATCAGCGCTTCTGGGTCAGCGCACGGCGCTCGAACTCGACGATACGCTGGCGGTAGTGCTCGATGGTCTGCGCGGTCAGTACGCTGCGCTGGTCATCCTTGAGCTCACCGTCGAGCTCATGGGCCAGCTTGCGCGCGGCGGCAACCATCACGTCGAAGGCCTGCTTCGGATGACGCGGGCCGGGCAGGCCAAGGAAGAAGCTGACCGCACGGGTGCTGAAATGGTCGATGTCATCCAGGTCGAATATGCCTGGCTTGACCGCGTTGGCCATGGAGAACAGCACCTCGCCGTGACCGGCCATGCTTTCGTGGCGATGGAAGATGTCCATCTCGCCGAAACGCAGGCCGCTTTCCAGGATGTTCTGCAGCAACGCCGGGCCCTTGAAGCCACCTTCGTCACGGGAGATGACGCTGATCACCAGCACCTCTTCGACCGGAGGCAACTCCTTGGCGGCGTTGTTGCTCGTGGCGAAACCGCTGTTGCGGTTGTTGTCGGCACTGAAGTCGTCATCGCTGTCGGCGAACAGGTCCGGCTCGCGCGGTTCAGCGACCAGATTCAGGTCGCCCTGCTGCGACTCGGCAGCAGCACGCTTGCCACGCTTGGGCGCCTTGGCCGGCTTTGGCTCGCGCTCGCGTTCCCGGGCCGGTGCGCTCATCGACGGCAGGTCGGTTTCGTCCAGCTCCGGCTCTTTGTGCGTGTCCAGGACGCGCGCAGGGCCAAGCACCTCGGCACTGCCCTCGTCGTCCGGGAGGTTGGAATAGCTACGATCCAGACGGAACTTCAACTTGCCCTTGCCGCCGCGCATGCGGCGCCAGCCGTCGAAAAGAATACCGGCGATGACAATGATGCCGATGACGATCAGCCACTCGCGCAGACCGATTTCCATGTAATCCCGTGCCTCTATAAAAATATGCTTGAAAACAAAGGCTTCAAAGCCCTTTAACACGTGGCGCCAACTCTATGTTCTGACAGGCGTTTTACCCACGCAAAAAACGAGTGACATTAAGCTAGCACGACCAAAGACAACTTTACACCGTCTGTCGCACATGCAAGGCGCATTTGCCTACAGATATCGCCCAATCTTCGCGCATCAGGCGTCAACCATGGCCATGGCCTCCTCCACATCAACTGCAACAAGACGTGAACAACCGGGCTCATGCATGGTGACCCCCATCAATTGATCGGCCATTTCCATGGCAATCTTGTTATGCGTAATGTAGATGAACTGCACGGTCTCGCTCATTTCCTTCACCAACCGGGCGTAACGCCCGACGTTGGCATCGTCCAGCGGCGCATCGACTTCGTCGAGCATGCAGAACGGTGCCGGGTTCAGCTTGAAGATGGCGAACACCAGCGCCAATGCGGTCAGTGCCTTCTCGCCGCCGGACAGCAAATGGATGGTGCTGTTCTTCTTGCCCGGCGGGCGCGCCATGATCGTCACCCCTGTATCGAGTAGATCTTCGCCCGTCAGTTCCAGATAAGCGCTGCCGCCACCGAAAACTTTTGGGAAAAGTGCCTGCAATCCGGCATTTATCTGATCAAAGGTATCCTTGAAACGGTTACGGGTTTCCTTGTCGATCTTGCGGATGACGTTCTCGAGCGTCTCCAGCGCCTCGACCAGGTCAGCATTCTGAGCATCGAGATAGCGTTTGCGCTCGGACTGCTGCTCGTACTCCTCGATTGCCGCCAGGTTGATCGCACCCAGGCGCTGGATCCGCGCTTCGGTCTGCTCCAACTCCTGCTCGGTACCCTGCTCGCTGGCCTCGGGCTCGAGCGTGGCGAGCACACCCTGCAGGTCGTAACCGTCGGCGAGCAACTGCTCTTGCAGGGTCTTGCGCCGCACATCCAGGCCCTGGGACTCCAGGCGTGACTGCTCCAGTTGCCCGCGCAACAACTGGGCCTGCTGTTCAGCCTGGGCACGGCGCTTTTCGAAGTCGCGCAGCTCGCGATCGGCCTCGTCCATGTGCAGGCGCGCCTGGCGCATTTCCTCGTCGACACTCATGCGCCGCTCGAGCAGCTCTTCGAGCTTCAGGCGCAACTCTTCCAGCGGCGCCTCGCCCTCTTCGAGGTTGAGGCTCAACTGCTCCTGGCGCTCGCTCAGACGCGCGGCCTGCTGCTCAAGACGCTCCAGGGCCTGGCGCGTGGAGTCGTGCTGGGCACGCAGGGAACCCAGGCGCACTGCCAACTGGTGGGCGTGGTCCTTGTGCTGACGGGCCTCCTGGCGGACGCGGTCGAGGGTTTCGCGCAGGGTGTCGCGACGGGCCATCAACTGTTCGCGCTGCTCGGTGTCCTGGGCCATGAGGTCCAGGGCTTCCTGCAGCACCAGGCGTGCTTCGCCCAGTTGCTCATGCTCCAGGGCGCGCTGCTCCTGGAGTTCGGCCAGTTCTTCCTGCAGGCGACGGCGGCGCAACTCCAACTGCTCGGCACGAGCACGCCCGGCAGACAGGCTCGCCTTCAGTTCGCCAAGCTGGCGACTTTCGTCCTGGCTGCGGCGACGCAGTTGCTCGCGCTGTTCTTCCTGGTCGAGCTGTTGCTCGCGAAGGCTTTCCAGTTGCTGCGTGAGCTGTTCGAGCAACGCCTCGTGCTCGAGTTGCTCGTGGCCGAGGCGCTCGATCTCCTGCCCGCGCGCCAAAACACCGCCCTGGGACTCGCCACCACGGCTGACTCGCAGGAAATGCCGACCGACCCAGTAGCCATCGCGGCTGACCAGGCTGTGTCCCTCTCCAAGCGTGGCGCGCAGGGCCAGGGCCTGCTCCAGGGATTCGACCGGCTTGACCTGGCCGAGCCAGGGTGCCAGATCGATGCGTCCGTCGACCTTGTCCAGCAGGCTGCCGGGCAGGCGCGCACCCTCGCCGCTCGCCTGCAACAGGCGCAGGTCGCCCTGCTCCAGGGCGGCAAAATCAAGTGCAGCAAAATCGTCCACCAGCACCGCCTGCAGGTCGGCACCCAGTACGGTCTCCACCGCCAGCTCCCAGCCGGACTCCACACGCAGCCCTTCAGCCAGGCGCGGACGGCTGCCCAAGCCCTGCCCCTGCAGCCATTCAGCCGCGCCACTGCCGGGCTCGAGAGCCGCTTGCTGCAGGGCCTCCAGTGACGCCAGACGCCCGCCCAGGCGCTGCAATTCACCCTGCTGTTGCTGCTGGGCCTGGGTCGCCTGCTGCAGTTGCTCGCGCACAGCCTCAAGCCGCTCGACCACCTGCTGTTCCTGCAACTGCAACGCTTCGAGCTGCAACTCGCTGCCCGCCACCCGCTCCGACAGTTCGAGCATGGCGGCGTCCTGGGGATCGGCGCCCAGTTGCTGGTTCTCTTCACTCAGCTTGCGCTGGCGCTCGGCCAGACGCTCCAGGCTGCCCTCCAGTTGCTGCAGGCGTGCCTGCTGGACCTCGGCCTGACGCCGCGGCTCGGCGGAGCGGGTGTTGAAATCATCCCACTGGGCCTGCCAGCCATGCATGCCCAGCTCAGCCTCTTCAAGCGTCGCAGCGGACTCTTCGGCAGCGGCGAGGGTCATTTCCTGCTCGGGCTCGAGCATCGCCAGATCCTCGGCCAGGGTCGCCAGCAAGGTGCGGTCGTGGCCCAGGTGCGACTCTGTTTCCAGGCGCGTGCGCTCGGCTTCCTTGAGATCATCCTGCAACTGGCGCAGACGCTGCTGGCCGTGCTGGATGCTCTGCTCGACCCGGGCGATATCGCCCGCTACGGAATAGAAGCGCCCCTGCACCTGGTTGAAGCGTTCGGACAGCTCATGGTGCCCGTCGCGCAGGCGTTCGATGCTGGCATCGGCGTTGCGCTGCTCGGCCACCAGCGCCTCGAAGGCCACCTCCTGGTCACCGATGATGCTTTCGCGCTGACGCACGCGCTCATCCAGTGCACGCCAGCGCAGTGCCGACAAGCGCGCCTTGAGTTGGCGCTCCTGGGCCTTGTATTCGCGGTATTTCTCGGCGGCCTGGGCCTGGCGATGCAGGCGTTCGAGCTGGCGCTCCAGCTCTTCGCGCAGGTCGGTCAGGCGCGCCAGGTTCTCCTGGGTGCGGCGGATGCGGTTCTCGGTCTCGCGGCGCCGCTCCTTGTACTTGGAGATGCCCGCCGCTTCCTCGATGAAGTTGCGCAGCTCCTCGGGCTTGGCCTCGATCAGCTTGGAGATCATGCCCTGTTCGATGATCGAGTAACTGCGCGGGCCAAGGCCGGTGCCCAGGAAGATATCGGTGATATCACGGCGGCGGCACTTGGTGCCGTTGAGGTAGTAGGTGTTCTGCGCGTCGCGGGTCACCTTGCGACGGATGGAGATCTCGGCATAGGCGGCATACTCACCGACCAGGGTGCTGTCGCTGTTGTCGAACACCAGCTCGATGCTCGCCTGGCTCACCGGCTTGCGCCCGGAGGAGCCGTTGAAGATGACGTCGGTCATCGACTCGCCACGCAGGTTCTTCGCCGAGCTTTCGCCCATCACCCAGCGTACGGCATCGATGATGTTGGATTTGCCGCAGCCGTTGGGCCCGACCACCGCCGCCATGTTGCTGGGGAAATTGACCGTGGTGGGGTCGACGAACGACTTGAACCCGGCCAGGCGAATGCACTTGAGGCGCATCGGTCAGGCCCGCACCAGCGCGGCCAACACCAGCTCGCAGCTGCGTTGACAATAGGCGATCAGCACCTCGCGGATACGCGGCAGGTCGCGCAGCAGCACCGCCTCCAGCAGGCGGGCGAACAGGTCGAGGTAATCGTCCATGCTGGCCTGGCGCTGATCCAGTGCCAGGTAGTAGGCGCGGCTCATGGCCGGCTGCAGGTTCTCCACGGTCTCCTGCAGGTAAGGGTTGGCTGCGAAGGGGAAGGCGGCGCGCATGACGGCGAAACTTTCGGCGACGAACGCCTTGATGTCCAGGTTACTGCGGGCCTCGTGCAGGCGCTGCTGGATCTCCAGGAACGGCAGCAGGTCAGTCTCGCTGCGCCACTGCTGGGCGACGGCGTTGCCCAGCAGGATGTACAGCTCGCCCATGAGGCTGCACAGGCTGCGCACACTGTGCTCGTCGAGTTCGGTGACATGGGCACCACGGCGCGGCAGGATCGCCACCAGATGACGACGTTCAAGTATCAGCAGCGCCTCGCGTACCGAGCCGCGACTGACATTCAGGGCCTGGGTGACCTTCTGCTCCTGGATGCGCTCGCCGGGTGCGAGCTCGCCGCGGATGATCCGCTCGGCCAGGTAGTGGGCAATTTGCTCGGAGAGGCTGTCCGGCGCCTTGAACGTCATGATTTTCCTTCGGAATCGAAAACAGGGCACAAAGGCGCGATTGTAGCGCACTCGCCGGGCTTGCGCGCAGCGGCACACGAGGCTTTGTGCGACCTGTCGGTCAGTCGCAGTGCCCGGCGCGATCTATGCTTGTAAAAAGGCAGGGTTGGGTGGCCAGAACCCGGCGCGGGTAAAATCTTGACCTTTGAGTCAGAAAAATATTGACCTCAAGGTCAGCCCTTGCTTAGAGTCCGCCCAACAACAATAAAACCATTACGAGGCCTTCCCCGTGATCCAGTTTCTCGTCAACCAGGAGCTGCGCAACGAGCACGCCCTGGACCCGAACATGACGGTGCTGCAGTACCTGCGCGAGCACCTGGGCAAACCCGGCACCAAGGAAGGCTGCGCCAGCGGCGACTGCGGCGCCTGCACCGTGGTCGTGGGCGAACTGACCCAGGATGACCTGGGCCAGCCGGCCCTGCGTTATCGCAGCCTCAACTCTTGCCTGACGTTCGTTTCCTCCTTGCACGGCAAGCAACTGATCAGTGTCGAGGGCCTCAAGCACCAGGGCGAGCTGCACAGCGTGCAAAAGGCCATGGCCGACTGCCACGGCTCGCAATGCGGCTTCTGCACCCCTGGCTTCGTCATGTCGCTGTTCGCCCTGCAGAAGAACAGCAGCGGCCACGACCTGCACCAGGCCCAGGAAGCCCTGGCCGGCAACCTGTGCCGCTGCACCGGCTACCGGCCGATCCTCGATGCCGCCGAGCAGAGTTGCGCCCGCCCCTGCCAGGACCAGTTCGACGCGCAGCAGGCGCAGACCATCGCCCGCCTCAAGGCCATCGCCCCGCAGCAGACCGGCGAGCTCAACAGTGGTGACAAGCGCTGCCTGGTCCCGCTGACCGTCGCCGACCTGGCCGACCTGTACAGTTCGCACCCCGAAGCACGCCTGCTCGCCGGCGGCACCGACCTGGCACTGGAAGTCACCCAGTTCCACAAGACCCTGCCCGTGATGATCTATGTCGGCCATGTCGCCGAGCTCAAGCGCATCGACAAGACTAGCAGCCACCTGGAAATCGGCGCCGCCACCCCGCTCACCGACTGCTATGGCGCGCTGAACGAGGAATATCCCGACTTCGGTGCCCTGCTGCACCGCTTCGCCTCGCTGCAGATCCGCAACCAGGGCACCCTGGGCGGCAACATCGGCAACGCCTCGCCGATCGGCGACTCGCCGCCCCTGCTGATCGCCCTGAACGCACAGATCGTCCTGCGCCAGGGCGATCGCCAGCGCACCCTGGCGCTGGAAGACTATTTCATCGACTACCGCATCACGGCCCGCCAGGACAGCGAGTTCATCGAGAAGATCCTGGTGCCGCGCGCCAGCAACGAGTGGACGTTCCGCGCCTATAAGGTGTCCAAGCGCCTGGACGATGACATTTCTGCGGTCTGCGCAGCGTTCAACCTGAACATCGAGAACGGCGTGGTCGGTGGCGTGCGCATCGCCTTCGGCGGCATGGCAGCGATTCCCAAGCGTGCCCGTGCCTGCGAGGCGGCGCTGCTTGGCAAGCCCTGGAACCAGGCGAGCATCGAGCGCGCCTGCCAGGCACTGGCCGAAGACTTCAGCCCGCTGACGGATTTTCGCGCCAGCAAGGAATACCGCCTGCTGACCGCGCAGAACCTGCTGCGCAAGTACTTCATCGAACAGCAATCGCCATACATCGAGACCCGGGTGACCGCTTATGTCTAACCATCACGCCGTCAAGAGCCAGGCCGAGATGGCCGAACTGTTCAGCCAGGACCTGACCACCGGGGTCGGGCGCAGCGTAAAGCACGACAGCGCCGACAAGCACGTGTCGGGCGAGGCGGTGTACATCGACGACCGCCTGGAATTCCCCAACCAGTTGCACGTCTATGCGCGCACCGCCGACCGTGCGCACGCGCGCATCCTGCGCATCGACACGACCCCCTGCTACCAGTTCGAAGGCGTGCGCATCGCCATCACTCACGAGGACATTCCAGGGCTCAAGGATATCGGCCCGGTGGTCGCGGGCGATCCGCTGCTGGCCATCGACAAGGTCGAGTTCTTCGGCCAGCCGGTGCTCGCCGTCGCTGCCCGTGACCTGGACACCGCACGTCGCGCCGCCATGGCGGCCATCGTCGAATACGAGGACCTGGAACCGGTGCTCGATGTGGTCGAAGCCTTGCGCAAGAAGCATTTCGTGCTCGACAGCCATACCCACCAGCGCGGTGACTCGGCCAAGGCCCTGGCCAGTGCCCCGCATCGCCTGCAGGGCACCCTGCACATCGGCGGCCAGGAGCACTTCTACCTGGAAACTCAGATTTCCTCGGTGATGCCCACCGAAGACGGCGGCATGATCGTCTACTGCTCGACGCAAAACCCCACCGAGGTGCAGAAGCTGGTCGCCGAAGTGCTCGACGTACCGATGAACAAGGTGGTGCTGGACATGCGCCGCATGGGCGGCGGTTTTGGTGGCAAGGAAACCCAGGCGGCCAGCCCGGCATGCCTGTGCGCCGTGATCGCGCGCCTCACCGGGCAGCCGACCAAGATGCGCCTGCCACGGGTCGAGGACATGACCATGACCGGCAAGCGCCACCCGTTCTATGTCGAGTACGACGTCGGCTTCGACGACACAGGCCGCCTGCACGGCATCGAGTTCGACCTGGCCGGCAATTGCGGTTATTCGCCGGACCTGTCCGGCTCGATCGTCGACCGCGCCATGTTCCACTCCGACAACGCCTACTACCTGGGCGATGCCACGGTGAACGGCCACCGCTGCAAGACCAATACCGCGTCGAACACCGCATACCGCGGCTTCGGCGGCCCGCAGGGGATGGTCGCCATCGAGCAGGTGATGGACCACATCGCCCGCCACCTGGCGCTCGACCCACTGGCGGTGCGAAAAGCCAACTACTACGGCAAGACCGAACGCAACGTCACCCACTACTACCAGACCGTCGAGCACAACCTGCTCGAGGAAATGACCGCCGACCTGGAGGCCAGCAGCGACTATGCCGAGCGACGCAAGTCGATCCGCCACTTCAACGAACACAGCCCGGTACTGAAGAAAGGCCTGGCCCTGACCCCGGTGAAGTTCGGCATCTCGTTCACGGCCACCTTCCTCAACCAGGCAGGCGCCTTGATCCACATCTATACCGACGGCAGCATCCACCTCAACCACGGCGGCACCGAGATGGGCCAGGGCCTGAACACCAAGGTCGCCCAGGTGGTGGCGCAAGTGTTCCAGGTCGACTTCAACCGCATCCAGATCACCGCCACCAACACCGACAAGGTGCCCAACACCTCGCCGACAGCAGCGTCCAGCGGCGCCGACCTGAACGGCAAGGCGGCGCAGAATGCGGCCGAGATCCTCAAGAAACGCCTGACCGAGTTCGCCGCCCGGCACTATCAGGTCACCGAGGAAGATGTCGAGTTCCGCAACGGCCACGTGCGCGTGCGCGACCAGTTGCTGAGCTTCGAGCAACTGGTGCAGCAGGCCTACTTCGCACAGGTTTCGCTGTCGAGCACGGGCTTCTACCGCACGCCGAAGATCTTCTACGACCGCAGCCAGGCGCGCGGCCGACCGTTCTACTACTACGCCTTTGGCGCCGCCTGCGTCGAAGTGATCGTCGACACCCTGACCGGCGAGTACAAGATGCTGCGCGCCGACATCCTGCACGATGTGGGCGACTCGCTGAACCCGGCGATCGACATCGGCCAGGTGGAGGGCGGCTTCATCCAGGGCATGGGCTGGCTGACCACCGAGGAACTGGTGTGGAACGCCAAGGGCAAGCTGATGACCAACGGCCCGGCCAGCTACAAGATTCCGGCGGTGGCCGACATGCCCCTGGACCTGCGCGTGAAACTGGTGGAGAACCGCAAGAACCCCGAGGACACGGTGTTCCACTCCAAGGCCGTGGGCGAGCCGCCGTTCATGCTCGGCATCGCCGCCTGGTGCGCGATCAAGGATGCGGTGGCGAGCCTCGCCGACTATCGCGTGCAGCCGCACATCGACGCCCCGGCGACACCCGAGCGGGTGCTGTGGGGATGCGAGCAGATGCGCAAGGCAGTGGCGCAACAGCAGCCGAGCGAACAAGAACTGGAAACCGTCACCCACTGACAGCGAGGAATTCCGTGGGAGCGGGCTTGCCCGCGAATGTGAGGATGGCCTTACCGTCCTCTTCGCGGGCAAGCCCGCTCCTACAGGGTCCTCAGCATGGTTTAGAGAGGCTACATCATGCACCAATGGATCAATGCCCTCGCCGACCATCAGTCCCGCGGCGAACCCTGCATCCTGGTGACCATCATCGAGGAGCGCGGCTCCACGCCACGCAACGCGGGGTCGAAGATGGTGGTCAGCGCCAGTAGCCTGTTCGACACCATCGGTGGCGGACACCTGGAGTTCAAGGCCCTGCACATCGCCCGGCAGATGCTCGCCGAGCAGCGCAGCACACCGCATCTGGAGCGCTTCAGCCTGGGCGCGAGCCTGGGCCAGTGCTGCGGCGGCGTCACGGTGCTGTTGTTCGAACCCATGGCGCCGGTGCAGGCGCAGGTCGCGGTGTTCGGCGCGGGCCATGTCGGCCGGGCTCTGGTACCCTTGCTCGCTGCGCTGCCCTGCCGGGTGCGCTGGATCGATTCGCGCGAGCAGGAATTCCCGCCGCTTGTCCCCCACGGGGTGACCAAGGTGGTCAGCGAGGAACCGGTCGACGAAGTGGCCGAGCTGCCGCCAGGCAGCTACTGCATCGTCATGACCCACAATCACCAGCTCGACCTGGAGCTGACCGCCGCCATCCTCAAGCGCAACGACTTCACCTGGTTCGGCCTGATCGGCTCGAAGACCAAGCGGGTCAAGTTCGAACACCGCCTGCGCGAGCGCGGCTACGACGATGCCGTGCTGGCACGCATGCGCTGCCCCATGGGCCTGCCGGAGGTCAAGGGCAAGCTGCCCATCGAGATCGCGGTGTCCATTGCCGGCGAAATCATCGCCACCTACAACGCCTGCTTCGGCCAGCATGACGCTGGCGCCAATGCAGGCCCCATTGCCCAGTTGCTGCCGCCCTCCCGGCGCAGCCAAGCCATTTGACGAGCGCTTTATGACCGCAACCCGCAAAGCCTACCGAGCCGCCATCCTGCACAGCATTGCCGACCCTGCCGAGGTCGGCCTGGAGGCCTCCCACGAATACTACGAAGACGGCCTGCTGGTGGTCGACGAAGGCCGCATCAGCGCCCTGGGGCACGCCACCGACCTGCTGCCGACCCTCGACGCCGATATCGAGGTGGTGCACTACCAGGACGCCCTGATCACCCCGGGCTTCATCGACACCCATATCCATTTCCCGCAGACCGGCATGATCGGCTCCTACGGCGAGCAACTGCTGGACTGGCTGAACACCTACACCTTCCCTTGCGAAAAGCAGTTCGCCGACAAGGCTCATGCCGACAAGGTGGCGAAGATCTTCCTGCAGGAACTGCTGCGCAACGGCACCACCACCGCGCTGGTGTTCGGCAGCGTGCACCCGGAGTCGGTCAACGCCCTGTTCGAGGAGGCCGAGCGTCTGGACCTGCGCCTGATCGCCGGCAAGGTGATGATGGACCGCAACGCCCCCGACTACCTGACCGACACCGCCGAATCGAGCTACAGCGAGAGCAAGGCGCTGATCCAGCGCTGGCATGGCAAGGCTCGCCTGCACTATGCGGTGACGCCGCGCTTCGCGCCCACCAGCACGCCTGAACAGCTGGCCATGGCCGGACAATTGCTCAAGGAACATCCGGGCGTGTACCTGCACACCCACCTGTCGGAGAACCTCAAGGAGATCGACTGGGTCAAGGAGCTGTTCCCCGAACGCAAGGGCTACCTGGACGTCTACGACCACTTCGAACTGCTGGGCGAGCGCTCGGTGTTCGCCCACGGCGTGCACCTGTGCGACGAGGAATGCCAGCGCCTGGCCGAGACCGGCTCGGCCGTGGCCTTCTGCCCGACGTCCAACCTGTTCCTGGGCAGCGGCCTGTTCAACCTGCCCCAGGCCGAGCGTTTCAAGGTCAATGTCGGGCTGGGCACCGACGTGGGTGCCGGTACCAGCTTCTCGCTGCTCCACACACTGAACGAGGCGTACAAGGTGATGCAGCTGCAGGGCGCGCGCCTGCACCCGTACAAGTCGCTGTACCTGGCCACCCTCGGTGGAGCCCGCGCCCTGCGCCTGGACGACCGCATCGGCAGCCTGCGCGCCGGCAACGATGCCGATTTCGTGGTGCTCGACTACAAGGCCACGCCGCTGCTGGACTACCGCATCCAGCAATCCAACAGCATCGAGGAGACCTTGTTCGTGCTGACCACCCTGGGCGATGACCGTACCGTGCGCGAGACCTTCGCCGCGGGGCGCTCGGTACATCGGCGCTGATGCACAAAGGGCCGCTGCGCGGCCCATCGCGGGACGAGCCCGCTCCCACAGAGAAAGCACCAGGCCCGAGGGATGTGCTGTACCTGAACTGCCGCAAAGGTTGGATTCATGTCCAACTTGGTAGCAGTCCATACCTGTGGGAGCGGGCTGTTCCCGCGATGGGCTGCACAGCAGCCCTCGGTCATTCATCCAGGCAAACGATCAACCCTTGGCGGCAGCCTTGGGTTTTTTCAGCAGGTGCGAGAACACCGCATGCAGGTCGTCCGATGCGCTGTCTTCGTCGAGGTTGAGCTTGCTGTCGATATGATCCATGTGGTGCATCATCAGGCTCACGGCCTGCTCGGCATCGCGCGCCTCGATGGCGTCGATCAGTTGCATGTGCTCATCGTACGAGCAATGCGAGCGGTTGCCGCTTTCGTACTGGGCGATGATCAACGACGTTTGCGACACCAGGCTGCGCTGGAAGCTGACCAGCGGCGCATTGCCGGCCGCCTCGGCCAGCTTGAGGTGGAACTCGCCGGAAAGGCGGATGCCAGCGCCACGGTCGCCACGCGAGAAGCTGTCGCGCTCATCGCGGACCATCTGGCGCAGCTCGTTGAGTTGCTCGTCGGTGGCATGCTGCACCGCAAGCTCGGTGATGGCGCGCTCGACCATGCGCCGGGAGAAGAACACCTGGCGCGCCTCCTCCACGGTGGGGCTGGCCACGACCGCGCCACGGTTGGGGCGCAGCAGCACCACGCTTTCATGGGCCAGACGCGACAAGGCGCGACGGATGATGGTGCGGCTGACGCCGAAGATCTCGCCCAGCGCTTCCTCACTCAACTTGGTGCCCGGCGCCAGGCGCTGTTCGAGGATGGCCTCGAAAATGTGCGCATAGACGATGTCGTCCTGGGTACCGCTGCGGCCGGCCTTGGCTGTGCGCGCAGGTTTCTTCAGAGGTTGCAGCTGTTCGTTCATGGGCACTCGAGCACAAGGGATCGGCCAGTGGAACCTCGACTGTAATACCTGTCAGAGGGTGGCTGGCAAGTCCTGGGGTGAAAAAAGGGATCAAGGTATCTGCGCATTGTACACAGGCTGAGCCGTTTCTGCAGGTGGCCAATACCCATATAGCTGCGTGAGCACAGATTGTGCGCTCAAAAGATAAAACATTATTTGCATTCTTTGTACACAAAAGCATAATCCACCGAGCAACTTCCTGACCCAAAAGTCAACAAACCCGTCAGACGTCTGCCACCCCCTCGCGGAGCCGCCAAGTGCATGCGCAGGACCAAGGCTCCAGAACAACAAGAAAGACTTGAGGAGTACTCGCTGTGGAAAGCCGCAAATCCGAAGCCCCAACGCTGGATCTCGCTGCGTCGCCCCGACCGGGATGGCTGGAGCGGATCTTCAAACTCCGGCACCACGGCACGACCGTCAGGACCGAAATGATCGCCGGGATGACCACATTCATCACCATGGCCTACATCATCTTCGTCAACCCCAACATCATGGCCGACGCTGGCATCGATCACGGTGCCGCCTTCGTCGCCACCTGCATCGCCGCCGCCCTGGGCTGTCTGCTGATGGGCCTGTACGCCAACTGGCCAGTGGGCCTGGCGCCCGGCATGGGGCTCAACGCCTTCTTCACCTACACCGTGGTCGGCACCATGGGCTACACCTGGGAGGCGGCGCTGGGCGCCGTGTTCGTCTCCGGCGTGCTGTTCATGTTGCTGACCCTGTCACGGGTGCGCGAGTGGCTGCTCAACAGCATTCCGGTGAGCCTGCGCCATGCCATGGGTGCCGGGGTCGGACTGTTCCTCGGGCTGATCGGCCTGAAGACCGCCGGCATCATCGTCGACAGCCCGGCGACGCTGATCAAGCTGGGCTCGCTGCATGAACCCGGACCGCTGCTGGCGGCCGTGTGCTTCCTGATGATCGCGGTGCTGAGCTACCACCGGGTGTTCGGCGCCATTCTCATCAGCATCATCGCCGTGACCCTGGCCGGCTGGGGCCTGGGCCTGGTGCAGTATGGCGGGGTGTTCTCGCTGCCACCGAGCCTGGCACCGACCTGGATGGCCATGGACGTGGCCGGCGTCTTCAACGTCAGCATGATCAGCGTGGTACTGGCCTTCCTGTTCGTGCACATGTTCGACACCGCCGGCACCCTGATGGGCGTGGCGCAGCGGGCGAACCTGGTGGCCCCGGACGGGCGTATCGAGAACCTGTCGCGCGCCCTGAAGGCCGACAGCGCCTCCAGCGTGTTCGGCGCCGCAGTGGGCGTACCGCCGGTGACCAGCTACGTGGAAAGTGCCGCCGGGGTCGCCGCGGGCGGGCGCACCGGCCTGACGGCGGTGGTGGTCGGCCTGCTGTTCGTCGCGGCGATGTTCTTCGCCCCGCTGGCCGGGATGATCCCCGCCTATGCCACGGCTGGCGCGCTGATCTACGTGGCGATGCTGATGATGGGCAGCATGGCGCACATCAACTGGGACGAGGCGACCGACAGCATCCCGGCGATCGTCACCGCGATCATGATGCCGCTGACCTTTTCGGTGGCCGACGGCATCGCCCTGGGCTTCATCAGTTACGTCGTGCTCAAGGCCGGGACCGGCAAGTACAAGGAAATTTCCGCAAGCCTGTGGGTGCTGTGCGTGATCTTCATCGCCAAGTTCGTGTTCCTCTGACACGTCGCCGGGCCCGCAACGGGCCCGGACCACGCCGGCCGTCAGGATTTTTTCTGACACCCAATTGGTCGCCGCCCCCCTGGATGGATTAAAGTATCACCCCCTGCCCGGCAACCGCCCTCCCCCAAGCGCCCGGCCCATTTCCAGGAACCGCCGACGATGGAACACCGTGAAGCGCTGATCGCGCTGCGCACCTTTCTCTCCTCCCAGATCCTTGGCCAGGAGAAGCTGGTCGACCGCCTGCTGATCGTCCTGCTCGCCGACGGGCACATGCTGGTCGAGGGCGCACCGGGCCTGGCCAAGACCAAGGCCATCAAGGAGTTGGCCGAGGGCATCGAGGCGCAATTCCACCGTATCCAGTTCACCCCCGACCTGCTGCCGGCCGATATCACCGGCACCGAGATCTATCGCCCGGAAACCGGCAGCTTCGTGTTCCAGCAAGGGCCGATCTTCCACAACCTGGTCCTGGCAGACGAGATCAACCGCGCCCCGGCCAAGGTGCAATCGGCCCTGCTCGAGGCCATGGCCGAGCGCCAGGTCAGCGTGGGCCGCAGCACCTACGAGCTGTCGCCGCTGTTCCTGGTCATGGCCACGCAGAACCCGATCGAGCAGGAAGGCACCTACCCGCTGCCCGAAGCGCAACTCGACCGTTTCCTCATGCACGTGAAAATCGGCTTCCCCGACGCGGCCGTCGAACGTCGCATTCTCCAGCAGGCCCGTGGCGAAGCGCTGGGCGGCGAGGTCAAGCCGGAGCGCCAGGTCAGTCAGCAGGCGATCTTCGCCGCACGCAAGGAAATCCTCGGCCTGTACATGGCCGATGCCGTGGAGGAATACCTGGTGCAACTGGTCATGGCCACGCGCACCCCGGCCAAGTTCGACGGCGAACTGGCCGACTGGATCGCCTACGGCGCCAGCCCCCGTGGCTCGATCGCCCTGGACCGCTGCGCACGTGCCCATGCCTGGCTGGCCGGGCGCGACTTCGTCAGCCCGGAAGATATCCAGGCCGTGCTGTTCGACGTGCTGCGCCACCGTGTCATCCTGTCGTTCGAAGCCGAAGCTGCGGGCATCGACCAGGACCGGGTGGTGCAGCGTATCCTCGACGTCGTCGCCGTCGCCTGACCCGCATGCCCGCCACGCACCTCGCCGAACCCGGCATCCGCATCGGCCTGGCCGAGCTGATCGACATGCGCCACCGCGTACGCGAGATCCAGCTGTTCTCCCGGCCCGGCCAGCGCAGCCCGCTGGTGGGCCTGCACCACTCCAAGCTGCGCGGACGTGGGGTCGACTTCGACCAGGTGCGCGTGTACCAGGCCGGCGACGACGTGCGCAACATCGACTGGCGTGTCACCGCACGCACCCAAGAGCCCCACACCAAGCTCTTCCATGAAGAGCGCGAACGGCCGATCTTCATCATGGTCGAGCAGAGCCAGCGCCTGTTCTTCGGCTCGGGCCTGATGTTCAAGTCGGTGCTCGCGGCCCAGGCTGCGGCGCTGTTCGGCTGGGCGGCGCTGGGCCATAACGATCGCATCGGCGGGCTGGTGTTCGGCGACAACGAACACCACGAGATCAAGCCCCGACGCAGCAAGCAGAGCCTCCTGCAACTGCTCAACCGCCTGGCCAAGGTCAACCAGTCGCTGCACACCGAAGCGCTACCCCAATCCGACAGCCTGGGCCTGGCACTGCGCCGCGCGCGCGAAGTGCTGCGCCCCGGCAGCCTGGCCATCGTCATCTGCGACGAACGCGCACTCACCCCAGCCGTCGAACAGCACCTGGCGATGCTCTCACGCCACTGCGACGTGCTGCTGATGCCGGTCTCCGACCCGCTCGACCACGCGCTGCCCGCCGCCGGCCTGCTACGCTTCGCCCAACGCGGCGCGCACCTGGAGCTCGACACCCTGGACGCCAACCTGCGCCAGCTCTATCGCCAACAGGCCGAAGCACGCATCGAACGCTGGGAACTGCTGGCGCAGAAAATGCGCGTGGTGCTGATGCCGTTGAGCACCCAGAGCGAAATGATCGAGCAGTTGCGCGAGTACCTCAACCAGCGTCCGGGAAGCGGCCAATGAACCCGCTCGACCAGTTGCAACCGCTGATCGCCCCGCCGGCCATCGGTCTGTGGCCACCGGCGCCGGGCTGGTGGCTGCTGCTGGCCCTGCTGCCGCTGCTCGGCTGGGGGCTGTGGCGCCTGCGCCGCTGGCGGCCAGGCCGACGCCAGGCGCCACCCGCCGAACAGCCGCTGGACCCGATCCGCGTCGAAGCCCTGGCCGAGCTCGCCCGCCTGCCGCGCCCCTACGACGGCGCACCGGCCGGGGCCTGGTTGCAGCAGATCAATGCCCTGCTCAAACGCCTGTGCCGCAATCACTACCCTGGTGCCAACAGCCACACGCTCAACGGCCGTCAATGGCTGGCGTTTCTCGACAACCGCTGCCCGGCTGCCGGCCTGACCCGCTGGATGGTACTGGTCGAAGGGGCCTACAAGCCCGAGTGCAAGCTCGACGACAAGGCCATCGCCGGGCTCGCCCAGGCGGTCGAGACCTGGATTCGCAAACATGTTTGACCTGGCCTGGCCGTGGATCTTCGCCCTGCTGCCGCTGCCCTGGCTGATGCGCCTGCTGCTGCCTGCCGCCGACAGCGGCGAGCCGGTGCTCAAAGTGGGCTTTCTCGATGAGCTCGAAGGCCTTGCCGGGCGCCGCGCCCGCCTCAACCTGCCAACCTGGCGCCAGCAGGCGCCCTTCGTGGTGATCTGGCTGCTTCTGCTATTGGCGGCCGCCCGGCCGCAGTGGTTGGGCGATCCGGTACCGATCGCGGCAAGCGGCCGCGACCTGCTGGTGGCGGTGGACGTGTCGGGCTCGATGGACTTCCCCGACATGCAGTGGAAAGGCGACGAAATCAGTCGCCTCGACCTGGTCAAGGCGCTGCTCGGCGATTTTCTCCAGGACCGCGAGGGCGACCGGGTCGGGCTGATCCTGTTCGGCAGCGAGGCTTATCTGCAGGCCCCGCTGACCTTCGACCGGCGCACCGTGCGTACCTTCCTCGACGAAGCGCAGATCGGCATCGCCGGCAAGAACACCGCCATCGGCGACGCCATCGGCCTTGCGGTCAAGCGTCTGCGTCAGCGCCCCGCACAGAGCCGAGTGCTGGTACTGGTGACCGATGGCGCCAACAACGGCGGGCAGATACACCCCCTGACGGCCGCGCGCCTGGCGGCCCAGGAAGACGTGCGCATCTACACCATCGGCATCGGCGCCAACCCCGACGCCAGCGGCACCCCGGGGCTGCTCGGCCTGAATCCGAGCCTGGACCTGGACGAAGCCTCGCTCAAGGAAATCGCCGAACTCACCCATGGCGCCTATTTCCGCGCCCATGACGGTGCCGAGCTGAACAGCATCGGTGACACCCTCGACCAGCTCGAACCAGTAGCCCAGCAACCGACCCAGGCGCGCACTGCCAGGGAGCTGTATGCCTGGCCGATGGCCCTGGCGCTGCTGCTCAGCGTCCTGCTGGTGATCGCCGTGCAGTGGCCAGACAATCTGCTGCAACGCCTGCTGCGTCGACCCCGCTTTCTGCAACCCCACCCCGAATGGCGCCAGCGCCTCAAGCGCCTGCGTCTGAGGAGGCGGCGATGATCGAACTCTGGCCACAATGGCTGCGCCCGCTCTGGCTGCTGGTGGTGCCCCTGCTCGGCTGGCTGCTGTTCAAGCTCTGGCATCGACGCAAACGTGCCGGCCGCTGGCAGATGATTCTGCCGCAGCAGTTCCATGCAGTGTTGCTCGGAGGCGGCAATGGCAGCACCAGCAAGCTGCCGTGGATCGCCCTGGGCCTGGCCTGGCTGCTGGTGCTCCTGGCCCTGCTCGGGCCCAGTTGGCAGCGCCTGGAAGAAACCCGCCAGCGCCCGGCCGACCCGTTGGTGATCCTGCTCGAACTGACCCCGCAGATGCTCGCCGAGGACAGCCCGCCCAACCGTCTGGAACAGGCTCGGCGCAAGGTCCTCGATCTGCTCGAACACCGTCGCGAAAGCCAGACCGCGTTGATCGTCTATGCCGGCAGCGCGCATACCCTGGTGCCACTGTCGGATGACCTGGGCACCACACGCAACCTGCTTGAGGCAGTCGACCCCTCGATCATGCCGCAGCCCGGCCATCGCGCCGATCTGGCGGTGCAAAAGGGCCTGGCACTGCTCGCTCAGAGCGGCCTGGGGCAAGGCCGCGTGCTGCTGATCGGTAGCTCGCTCAGCCAGCAGGAGCGCCAGGGTATCGTCCAGGCCCTGGGTCGCCAGGGCCCCTCTTTATTGATGCTCGGCGTCGGCACCGCCGAAGGTGCACCCGTGCGCCAGGCCAGTGGCGAGTACCTCAAGGACGACCAGGGCGCCATCCTCGTACCACGCCTGGACAGCGCCGAGCTCAAGCGCTTCATCGTCGGCACGGGCGGACGCTACCGGCATGCCCGTATCGACGATCTCGACCTGCGCGGTCTGGGCCTGTTCGACTCCCCCCGCGCCCTGCGCAACGACGGCCAGACCCTGCAACTGGACAGTTGGGCCGACCAGGGCTACTGGCTGCTGCTGCCGCTGTTGCTGCTGGCCGCCTGCGCCGGACGCCGCGGCTGGCTGTTCTGCCTGCCGCTGCTATTTGCCCTGCCCCAACCGAGCCAGGCGTTCGAATTCCAGGACCTCTGGCGTCGCCCCGATCAACAAGGCCAGTACCTGCTGCAACACCAGCGTCCCGCCGAAGCCGCCCAGCGCTTCGAGGATCCACAGTGGCGCGGCATGGCGCTGTACCAGGCAGGCGACTACACTGGCGCGGCCCAGGCATTCGCCCAGGGCAACAGCGCCGCGGCGCACTACAATCGAGGCAATGCCCTGGCCCGTGCCGGCGAACTGGATGCCGCCCTGGATGCCTACGAGCAGGCCCTGGAGCGCCAGCCCGACCTGCAACCGGCACTGGACAACCAGGCACTGGTGCAACAACAGCTGCAACAACGCGAGGCCAACGCCGAGCAAAAGCCGGACAACAGCGACGCGCAACCGACACCGAGCCGCGACACCGACGGCAACAGCAGCTCGGCTTCCAGCAGCGCCCAGGGCACGCCCGGCAACGACGAGCAGAGCCCAGCGCAGGATGGTGGCGACAGCACCCGCAACAGCAACAACCAGGCGTCGTCCGGCAACCAGGGCGGCGATGATGACAGCCTCACCCAGCCGCCGCAGCGGCCCACCTCGACCAGCCTCGACGCCGAACAGCGCCAGGCCCTGGAGCAGTGGTTGCGGGAAATTCCCGACAACCCGGCGCAACTGCTGCGACGCAAATTCTGGTACGAACAGCAATTGCATCAGGAACCCCAACGATGAGTCGCCTCGGCGTCTTCTTGCTCAGCCTTCTCTGGCTCACCCTGGCCCAGGCCCAACCGGCGCTGCAGGCGAGCGTCGATCGCACCCGCGTGGAGGCCGGCGAAACCCTGGAACTCACGCTGGAAAGCCAGGATGTCACCGAGTTCGGCAAGCCCGATTTGCGCGCCCTGGAGGGCGACTTCGAAGTGCGCGGTACGCGCCAGCTCAATAGCCTGCATACCCTCGATGGCGAAACCCGGGCCAGCACGCGCTGGATCGTCACCCTGCTGCCCCGGCGTAGCGGCAACCTGCAGATCCCGGAGCTGCAACTGGGGCAGTCGCGCAGTCAGGCCATCGAGCTGCAAGTGGTGCAACCCGACCCCAATCGCCCGGACAGCGCCTCGCAGGTGTTCATCGAGGCAACCCTCGACAGCCCCGAAGTGTATGTCCAGGCCCAGGCCGTACTGACCCTGCGCATCTACCACTCGGTGTCGCTGTACGATGACAGCAGCCTGAGCCCGCTGCGGCTCGAAAACGCCAAGGTCGAGCCGCTGGGCGAGTCGCGCACCTACGAGAAAGAAATCAACGGCGTGCGCCATGGCGTGATCGAAACCCGCTACGCGCTTTACCCGCAACAGAGCGGCACACTGCTAGTGCCGCCCCTGACCTTCACCGCCACCGCTGCCGACAGCACAGAGCCGCCTGCCACAGGTGCTCGCAGCGGGCGCCAGGTGCAGGTCAGCTCACTGCCGCTGACCCTGCAGGTCAAGGCCATCCCTGCGGCCTGGCCTGCCGGTTTGACCTGGCTCCCGGCCCGCAGCCTCACCCTGGAGGAGCGTTGGAACCCCGACCCGACCCAGCAGCCGACGCAGATCGGCGATTCGCTGACGCGCAGCACCACTCTGCGCGCCGAGGGGCTGTCCAGCACGCAGTTGCCACCGTTGCCGGCCACCGAGGTCACTGGCCTGCGCCGCTACCCGGACCAACCACTGCTGCGCAACGAGATCAACGAGCGCGGCATGACCGCCAATCGTGAAGAGCGCGAAGCGTTGGTGCCGATCCACAGTGGCAACCTGATGCTGCCTGCGCTGGAAGTCACCTGGTGGAACACCCTCGAAGATCATCTGGAGCACAGCAGCCTCCCGGCCCGAAGCATCAAGGTTGACGATAACCCCGCGCTGAGTGCCGACACGCCGGTGGGTGACGTTGCCAGCGGCGCCAATCCATTGTGGCCCTGGCAACTGGCGACGCTGGTCCTGGCACTGACCACGCTGCTCGGCTTTGCCCTGTGGTGGCGCGCCCGTTCGCAGCCTGCGGTGCTACGGGCGGCACAAAGCGGCCCAAGCCCCCGCACCTTGCTCGACGACCTCAAGCGCGCGACCCTCGCCAACGACCCCCAGGCCACGCGCCAGGCGCTGGACGCCTGGGCACGCCAACAACCGGAGACGCTGGCCGAGATGGCGGCGCGCTTCGTGCCCTTGTCCAACGCCCTCGACGGCCTCAATGGCGCGCTCTACAGCGAGTCGGGCCAGCATTGGCAGGGTGATGAGCTGTGGCGGGCAATTGGGAATATTCCTTCGGTGCAGCAGGGGTTGCCTGTGGGTGCAGATGGTGGGAGTTTGCCGCCGCTTTATCCCAAGTGATTTTTTCAGGTGCTCGTCGAAAGATTTTTGGGGCCTATGAGATCGAGCGCCGCCCGCGCGGCGCTTCGCGGGCAAGCCCGCTCCTACGTTTGTTTCGGGCCAGTGAGTCCTGTGGCATTTTCGCGCGCCCCCTTTGGCGCACGGCGCGGTACCGAGTCGTACACACCAGGCGGTCGCGCGCCTATGGCACAGGCATAACTGGCCCGAAACAAACGTAGGAGCGGGCTTGCCCGCGAAGCGCCGCGCGGGCGGCGCTCGATCTCATAGGCACCCAAAATCTTTCGGCAAGCACCTGTCAGCCTCTACGCAGACACCTCGCCCAACAACTTCGGCAGCAACAGCAAAGCGAACCTGCACAGCCACTTGGGTTACCATACCCGCCCTCCGAGACCCCATCTCAAGCGCAGCCCCGACCGGTCGCTTGATTCGACACCAACAGGTCCTCCATGCGTCTGTTTCACACCTCCGACTGGCACCTGGGCCAGAGCCTCCACGGCCAGGAACGCGACTTCGAACACGCCTGCTTCCTCGACTGGCTGCTCGGCCAGCTACGCCTGCGCCAACCCGACGCGCTGCTGATCGCCGGGGATATCTTCGACACGGTCAACCCACCGGTCAAAGCCCAGGAGCGCCTCTACGACTTCATCGTCCAGGCCCACGAACAGCAGCCCAAGCTGGACATCGTGATGATCGCCGGCAACCACGACTCCGGCTCGCGCATCGAATTGCCCGCCGCCCTGATGCGCCGCCTGCGCACCCACGCCCTGGGCCGGGTGCACTGGCTTGACGAAGGCCAGCTCGACGCCGAGCGCCTGCTGATCCCGCTGACCAACGCCCGCGGCAAGGTCTGTGCCTGGTGCCTGGCCCTGCCCTTCCTGCGCCCGGCAGAAGTCACCGGTCCGCAACTGGGCGATGACTACCTGCAGGGCATCACCCAGGTGCACCAGCAACTGATCGCCGCCGCCCTTGGCAAGCGCAAGAAGGACCAGGCACTGATCGCCATCAGCCACGCCCACATGGCCGGTGGCTCGATTTCCGAAGACTCCGAGCGCAGCCTGATCATCGGCAACGCCGAAGCCCTGCCGGCGCGGTTGTTCGACAAGGCCATCAGCTATGTCGCCCTGGGCCACCTGCACAAGCCCCAGAAGGTCAACCGGGAGAACCGCATCCGCTACAGCGGCGCGCCTATCCCGCTGTCGTTCGCCGAGATCAACTATCCGCACCAGGTACTGGAGATCGAGCTGGACGGCACCGAGCTGCTCAGCGTCGAACCGCGCCTGGTGCCTCGGGCCGTGGCCCTGCAGCGCATGGGCCCGGCACCGCTCGGCGAACTGCTCGAGCAGCTTGCCGACCTGCCGGTGATCGACCTTCTCGAAGACCCCAATCGCCAGCCATGGCTGGAAGTGCGGGTACGCCTGGACGAGCCGCAGCCCGACCTGCGCCAGCAGATAGAAAGCGCACTGCAGGGCAAGGCGGTGCGCCTGGTGCGCATCAGCGCCGAATATGCCGGGCGCAATGCTCAGGACGAGGACGAACAGGCCTTCGTCGAGCTGTCGCAGATGACCCCGCAGGACCTGTTCGGCCGCGCCTGGGAGCAGGCCTACGGCAGCCCCGTCGATGAACAGACCCTGAGCGACTTCGCCCTGCTGCTGCAGGACGTGCAACTGGAGGAGCAGCCATGAAGATCCTGGCCATCCGCCTGAAGAACCTTGCCTCCCTGGCCGGTCCCATCGATATCGACTTCACTGCCGAGCCCCTGGCCAGCGCCGGTTTGTTCGCCATCACCGGGCCGACCGGCGCAGGCAAGAGCACCCTGCTCGACGCCCTGTGCCTGGCGCTGTTCGGCACGGTGCCACGTCTGAACGAGATCGGCCGCGAAGCCAAGGTGCCGGACGCCGACGGCGAAATCCCCACCTCCGATCCGCGCAACCTGCTGCGCCGGGGCACCGGCAGCGGCTTTGCCGAGGTCGATTTCGTCGGCATCGATGGCAAGCGCTACCGCGCCCGCTGGGAGGCCAACCGCGCGCGTGACAAGGCCAACGGCAAATTGCAACACAGCCGCCAGAGCTTCTACGACCTGGACGGCGAACAACTGCTGGCCAGTGGCAAGAACGAATACAAGCAACTGGCCGAAGCCCGCCTGGGGCTGAATTTCGAGCAGTTCACCCGTGCGGTGATGCTGGCCCAGAGCGAGTTTGGAGCCTTCCTCAAGGCGGACGATCGCGAACGTAGCGAACTGCTGGAAAAGCTCACCAACACGGCCATCTATACCCGCCTGGGGCAGCGCGCCTTCACCCGCTCGCGCGAGGCCGCCGAGGCGCTCAAGGCACTTGAGGAGCGCGCCAGCCACCTGCTGCCGCTGGCCGCTGAGGCCCGTGCCGAACTTGACCAGCGCCTGGAACAGGCGCAACAGCACTTCAAGGGCGAACAGGCGCGCGAGCGGCAGCTTGAACAACAGTGCATCTGGCTCAGCGAACAGCAGCGCCTGCTGGCCCAACACACCGAAGCCAGTGAAGCGCTCAAGGCCGCCGAGCACGCCAGCGCCCAGCTCAGCGAGCAGCGCATCGACCTGCAACGCCTGGAGCGCCTGGCCCCCCAGCGTCATCAGTTCCACCGCCAGTTGACCCTGGCCGCCCAGCTCACACCGCTGGCCGCCGAAATCGCCGAGCAGGTACGCCAGCAGACCGAACTGCACACCCGTATCGGCGAACTGGAGCAGGCGCAGCTCAGCGCACGCGATGCGCTCGCACAAAGCCAGGCGCAGCACAGCGAGAACGCCCCCCGTCTGCGGCAGGCCTTTGCCGCCCAGGACGGCCTCGCCCGCCTCGACCAGGACCTGGCGAAACAGCACTCGGCCTGCCAGCAGGGTGAGCAAGGCCTCGCCGAAGGCCAGCAACAGTTGCAGCAGCTGGAGCAGAACCAGCAGCGCAGCCTGGAACAACTGGCCCTGATCGACACCGCGCTGGCCGACAGCCAGCACTTGGCGGGCCTGGCCAATGCCTGGCAGGCCTACCTCCCGCAACTCAAGCAGGTGATGCTGATCGGCAGCCGCTTGGCCAAGGGTCGCGAAGAACTGCCAGGCTTGCAGGCACAGGCCAGCCAGGCCAATACCCAACTGCAAACCCAGCGCGACAGCTTCGAGTTGCTGTTCCGCGAAGCCAAGGCCGAACCCCAGGCCCTGGCCGAACAGATCGACCTGCTCGGCGGCATGCTGCAGGACAACCGCAAGCAGCAGCGCGCAGTCGAGGAACTGTCGCGCCTGCACGGTCGCGAGATGGAACTGCGCCAGCAGCTCGACGCCCTGCGTGAGCGGCAGCAACAGGCCATGCAGCAGCGCCAGCAACTGATCGGCGAAGGCACATCGGCCAAGGCCAGGCTGGAAACGGCAGAACAGGCACTCGCCCTCACCCGCCAGTTGCTCGATCGCCAACGCCTGGCGCGCAACACCAGCGTCGAAGAATTGCGCGGCCAACTGCGCGACGGCGAACCCTGCCCGGTCTGCGGCAGCGCCGAGCATCCGTTCCACCAGCCCGAAGCGCTGCTGCAGAGCCTTGGCCGCCATGACCAGGCCGAAGAAGAAGCCGCGCAGAAACAGGTCGAGACCCTCAACGGCCAACTGGTGGAACTGCGCACCCAATTGGGCGTGGTCAACGCCCAGCTCAAGGATTTCCAGCAGCAGCAACAGCAACTCGGCGAACAGTTGCAACCCTTGGTGGCACAGGTGCAGGCCCACAGTCTGTGGCCAGCCCTGGCACCACAGGACGACAAGGCACGCAGCGTCTGGCTCGACAGCCAGCTGCGGCGCCTGGACGAGGAAATCGGCAAGGACGAGAAACGCCAGAGCGCCCTGCTCGCCCTGCAGAAGGACGCCGCACGCCTCACCCAGCAATTGCAGGCGGCCCAAGAAGCCCAGCAACAGGCCCAGCGCCATCTGGACCAACAACACCAAGCCTTGGCCAACGACGAGCAGCAACTGGAGCAAGGGCTGAAGGACCTCGCCAGCGTGCTGCCGGGCGACGTGCTCAAGGCCCTGAGCGACCATCCGACCCACGCTTTCGTCGCCCTCGACCAGCAGATCAGCCAGCGCCTGCAGCAGCTCGAACAGCGCAAGGACGAACAGGAAGAACAGCAGGCGCGCCAACTCCAGTTGGACAAGCTGCGCGATCAGCATCAAGCACGGCTGGACACCCAGGAGCAACTGCGCCAGCAACTCGCCGCCCTCGAGGCCCAGCGACAGCAGGCCCAGGCCGCGCTGGCCGAGTTGCTCGGCGAACAGCCCAGCGCCGAAGCCTGGCAACAGCATATGGATGCGCAACTGGAGCAGGCACGGGCGCTCGACGCCGATACCGCACAACACCTGCAGACGCTGCGGACCCAAGGCGTGCAGTTGGCCAGTGAGCTCAAGGCCAACGGCAATCGCCAGCAGGCACTGGAACAGGAACACCAGCAACTGCACGGCGACATCGCCCAATGGCGCGCCGAACACCCTGAACTGGACGACGTCGGCCTGGAGCGCCTACTGGCCATCGATGAGGCCGCCGTCAGCGCGCTGCGCCAGCACCTGCAAGATGCCGACAAGGCCGTCGAGCAAGCGCAGGTGCTGTTGCACGAGCGCGAACAGCGTCTACAACAGCACAGCGCCGAGTGCGCCGTCCAGGCTTCCGCCCAAGACCTGCAGCAGAGCCTTGGCGAACTGCGCGAGCAACTGGCCATCCACGAACAGCACTGCGCCGAGCTGCGTGCCCAGCAGGCCGACGACCAGCGTCGCCAAGAGGCGCACCAGGCACTCGCCGAGGACATCGACAAGGCCCGTGGCGAGCGCCAGCGCTGGGGTCGGCTCAATGACCTGATCGGCTCGGCCTCAGGTGATGTGTTCCGCAAGATCGCCCAGGGCTACAACCTCGACCTGCTGCTGCACCACGCCAACAACCAGTTGCGCCAGCTGGCCAGGCGCTACCGCCTCAAACGCGGCGGCAGCGCCCTCGGCCTGCTGGTGCTGGATACCGAGATGGGCGATGAACTGCGCTCGGTGCACTCGCTGTCGGGCGGCGAGACCTTCCTGGTCTCGCTGGCACTGGCCTTGGGGCTGGCATCGATGGCCTCCAGCACCCTGCGCATCGAATCGCTGTTCATCGACGAAGGCTTCGGCAGCCTGGACCCCGAGTCACTGCAACTGGCCATGGATGCGCTCGACGGCCTGCAGGCCCAGGGTCGCAAGGTCGCGGTGATTTCCCACGTGCAGGAAATGCATGAGCGTATTCCGGTACAGATCCAGGTGCGTCGCCAGGGCAACGGCCTGAGCGATGTCGAGGTCTGCGGGTGATTCTCTATTCGTTCCGCCGTTGCCCCTGGGCCATGCGTGCGCGCCTGGCCCTGCGCTATGCAGGCTGTGACGTGGAAATTCGCGAGGTGTCGCTCAAGGAGAAGCCGGCCGAGCTGCTGGCTCTGTCGCCCAAGGGTACGGTGCCGGTGCTCGATACCGGGGAGCGGGTGCTGGAAGAAAGTCTGGATATCATGCGCTGGGCACTGGCGCATGACGATCCGCAGGACTGGCGGCTGCTGGCCGATCCGCTGGCGGCTGAACGAGGCGAGGCGTTGATCGCGCGCAATGACCGGGATTTCAAGGCACAGGTCAACCTGTACAAGTACGCCGAGCGCTACCCGGAGCATTCACGCGAACACTACCGCCAGCAGGCCGAGGCCTGGCTGGCGGAGCTCGAAGGCCTGCTCGAGAACAGGCCTTTCCTGCTGGCAGACCACCCAAGCCTGGCCGATGCCGCGTTGCTGCCACTGCTGCGCCAGTTCGCCGGGGTCGAACCTCAGTGGTTCGCCGAGGCGGCTTATCCGCGGGTGCGGAGCTGGTTGCAGGGATGGCTGGACTCAAGCCTGTTCAAGGCAGTCATGGCTCGGTGAAACAACCTTTTCTGGGCCAGGTCGGACTTGTTTCCAGCCGTCCGGCGGCCTGAACCGATAGGGAATAAACCCATGTCAGTTCGGCACCGTCCAAGTTGACATGCCCATGACCTGTCATTTTTGCCAGTGGTCAATAACGCGCATAGCGCAGTAGATTCCTCGTAAACCGCATCAACATGCGGTGTTATCTGAGGATGGATCCGATGAAAAAACTACTCGCCAGCCTGGCACTTCTCGCTGCCACCAACGCTTGGGCAATGGATGCCAACGAAGAAGCCGGCCCATCACCCTCTGAATTTCCCACCGATTTCCTGGTGTATTCGGTGACTTGGCAACCCTCTTTCTGTGAAATGGAAAAACTCAGGAAGCCCCAGGACAAATGGGCTGCGGGTTGTGAGAACGCGCCACAGGCCTTCCTCACCCATGGAATCTGGCCTTACAGCAAAAGCATTGAGCCCAAGAACAATCGCCACCCACAATTCTGTGAGGCCCTGTCCAAATGTACGGGCAAGGAATGCACGATCTCCGACGAGCAGATGCAAGCAGTCCTGAAGATTCCCAAGCTGGCCAACATGGTCACGCAGCGACCAGAAGGTATGTTTCGCCATGAGTGGAGCAAGCATGGCAGTTGCTCGGGCCAGGAATTGCATAGCTATTTCGCGGACTTCGTGAATTTGCGCACCGTGGTGAAGTACGACCCATCCAAGTTCAATCAAATGATCGGGAAAGACACGCCTTTCGCCGAGATCAAATCCGCTTTCCCAGAGAACACCTCATTCCGCTGCTACCAAGAGCAGGGTAAGCAATACCTGCATGAAGTCTTCTACTTGATTGATCGCCAAGGAAACCCCTACAACGGCGAAAAGAACCTGCAAATCGGTGTCGCTTGCAACGACAAGGCACCTACCCATATTCCTGGCGGCAAGCCGCATGAAATCTGAAAGGTCTCTGCCAACGGCGAACACCTTTCACGCATTACTGGGCTGAACACCGCGTTGCTGCCATTGCTGCGCCAGTTCGCCGGGGTCGAACCTCAGTGGTTCGCCGAGGCGGCTTATCCGCGGGTGCGGAGCTGGTTGCAGGGATGGCTGGCATCGGACCTGTTCAAGGCGATCATGGTCCGCTGAAAAACCGATTGACCAGGTTCCTGTGGGAGTAGGCTTGCTCGCGAACACCGGCGGAGTCGGTGCCATAGCACCGTGGTGACTGCTTCGCCAGCAAGCCCGCTCCCACAAGAACCTGTCAGGGGTCGATCAGTTGCTGTGCTTGGCACTCAGGGCTGCGTGGAAGTGGGCACTCTGGCGCAGGTACTGCTCGGTGTAGCTGTGGGTTTCGGCAGCCTTGCTGCGGCTTTCCGACTGGGCATGGACCGGCAGCACGACGGAAGCGGAAATGGCGGAAGCGGCAATGACCGGGAAGAGATTGAAGTTCATCGGAGTGTCCTCGTCTTCGGTGTTTGACAGTGGCCCTCTTGGGCCTTGGGTCAAACTTACGCCGACGAGGCGCTTGGCTGAAATTCATTGCAGCAGTAGCGATTATCACGCCGATTGATAGTCAATCGAGAAACTTCAGGTCCGAAGGCGCATCCTGGGGCAGTGTCTGCACCGTTTCGCCAAGCTTGCCAGTACGCGGATCGCAGCGCATGACCACGATCTGGTTGCTCTTCTGGTTGGCCACCAACAGGAAGTTGCCGCTTGGGTCCAGAGTGAATTCGCGTGGGTGATCGCCTTCCACCGAGCGACGCTGCAGCAAGGTCAACTGGCCGTCGTCCTTGCCCACGGCGTAGACCACGATCTGATTGGCGCTGCCGCGGTTGCTGACGTACAGGAAACGTCCGTCGGCGGACAAGTGCAGGCCACCCGCGGCCTTGGCGGCAGGATCGCTGCTGTCGGTCAACGGCAGGCGCTGACGCTCATGCAACGCACCGTCCAGAACATCGAAGGTCACCACCTCGGCACTCATTTCCAGCGTGAGGTAAGCATGCCGGCCCTTGGCATCGAACAGCAGGTGCCGTGGCCCGCTGCCTGGCGGCAAGCTGACGAATGCGGGTATCGCCGGGCTCAACGGCCGGTCGGCACTGGCGCCGTCGTAGCGGTAGATGAACACCTTGTCGGCCCCCAAGTCACTGGCATACAGGTGGCGGCCATCGGGCGACTGGACCACCGAATGCACATGAGCACCGGCCTGGCGCTCGGGGTTGACCTTGCTCGGGGCATGGCGCAACTGCTGTAGCGCCGCCTTGAGCTTGCCGTCACGCGCCACCGGGACCACCACCAGGCTACCGCCAGGATCGGGCACCACGGCGTAATTGGCGACGAACAGGTAGCGCTGGTCGTGACTGAGGCTGGCGTGGGTCGGTTCGTCGCCCAGGCTGGCGACCTGGTTCAGCGGCGTGATCTCGCCATTGGCACTCACCGCGAAGCTGCTGAGGTGCCCCATGGGCGTTTCGTTCACCGTGAACAGTTGCCGCTGGTCGGCCGACAGCACCAGCCACGAAGGGCTGACAGCCTTGACCACCTGCCGGGCTGGCGTGGCGATCTGACCACTGCGCGGGTCGAATTGATAACGGTAGATGCCTTGGCTGGCACCCTCGGTGTAACTGCCGACCAGCAAGGTGGCAGCCTGGGTGTGGATCGACAGGCTCATCAGACTAGCGGTCAGCAGGCGCTTCCAGGTCAACTTCATCTTCGTCATCTTCCGGGGCGCGAAACGCACTCATCAAGACTAGACGGTGTTCTGCTTGGGCGTCGTGGAGCAACCAATCGTTCCCTTCTGCGCGGGCGGCAGCCATTTGCTCGGGGGTGAAACTCCAGCGGCGCAACTGGCGGCCGTCCATGCATTCAATCATGAGGCCGGAAGTGTCGCAGGTGAACTCGAAGGCGTGCAGGCCATCGATCAGGAGCATGTCGCAGGTTTGCAGGGCGGTCGCGAGAGGGGGCATGGGGGCACCTTGGGCTAGGAAGGTGGCCATTATATCTTCGGATCACTTCTTCGGATCACCGCAAGAGGCCTTGAAACCGTGCAGGAGCGGCCTTGCGCCGCTCCTGCACCAATAGCGTCGGTTTCCTCAATGGGCGAAGATCGAGCCACCCTCCTTGCCCACCATCTTCTCGGGCTTGATCAGGAACCGCGCCAGGGCCGGCAGCAGCCACAGCGCGCCGAACATGTTCCACAGCAGCATGAAGGTCAGCATCAGGCCCATGTCGGCCTGAAACTTGATCGCCGAGAAGATCCAGGTGCACACGCCGATCGCCAGGCACAGGCCAGTGAACAGCACCGCCTTGCCGGTGGAGCGCAGGGTCTCGTAATAGGCTTCCTGCAGCGGCAGGCCCGCGCGCAGGAAGCTTTCCAGGCGGCTGTAGATGTAGATGCCGTAGTCCACACCGATGCCCACGCCCAGGGCGACCACCGGCAGCGTCGCAACCTTCACGCCAATGCCCATGAACGCCATCAGGGCGTTGCCCAGCACCGAGGTCAGGACCAGCGGCAGGACGATGCACAAGGTGGCGGCGAAGGAGCGGAAGGTGATCATGCACATCACCGCCACGCAGATGTACACCAGGATCAGGATGGTCAGCTCGGCCGACTTGATCACCTCGTTGGTGGCCGCCTCGATGCCGGCGTTACCGGCCGCCATGAGGAACTGCAGGCCTTCCTTGTTGTGCGCATCGGCGAAGGTCTTGGCTGCAGCGGTGACGCGCTCGAGGGTCTCGGCCTTGTGGTCGTTGAGGAACACCAGCACCGGCGCCAGCGAGCAGTCGGCGTTGTACAGGCCATCGGCACGGGCGATGGAGTTGTTGAGGATGTCCGGGTTGCGCGAGAGGGTCTCCCACTTCAGGCTGCCCTCGTTCATGCCCTTGATCACCTGCTTGGACACGGTCACCAGGGAGATGGTCGACTGCACCCCCGGGGTGTTGTCCATGGTCCACATCAGTTCGTCGATCGGCGCCATGGTCGAGTGGATCGAGCAGCTCTCGGCCGGGGTCTTGACCATGATCACCAGTACATCCGAACTGGTCGAGTAGTTGTTGATGATGAAGCTGTTGTCCTGGTTGTAGCGCGAATCCGGACGCAGCTCCGGCGCGCCTTGGTCGAGGTCGCCGATCTTCAGGTTCTGGCTGTACCAGAGCCCGCCGGCAAAGGCGACCAGCGCGAGTGCGATCGACACCGGCGCCACCTTGGGGCTGGCGAAGTTCGACAACAGGCGCCAGAACGGATGCTCGCAGACCGCATCCTTCTTGCTGCGGGCGATGGCCTTCTGGCTGATGCCGACATAGCTGATCGCGACCGGCAGCAGGATCAGGTTGGTGAAGACGATCACCGCCACACCGATCGAGGCCCCGATGGCCAGCTCACGGATCACGCCAATGTCGATGATCAGCAGGGTAATGAAGCCCACTGCATCGGCGAGAATGGCGATCATCCCCGGCAGGAACAGCTGGCGGAAGGTGCGCCGCGCGGCGGTCAGGGCGTTGTCGGCATCGCTGGACTGCAAGGCGATACCGTTGATCTTCTGCACCCCGTGGGAAATGCCGATGGCGAAGATCAGGAACGGCACCAGCATCGAGTACGGATCGAGACCGAAGCCGACCGCGTGCATCAGCCCAAGCTGCCACACCACCGCCACCAGGGTGGTGATGAGCACGGCGATGGTGCTGCGGATGCACCAGGTGAACCAGTACAGCAACGCCCAGGTGATGACCAGCGCCACCCCGAAGAACATCGCCACCATCACCAGGCCGTCGATCAGGTCACCAACCTTCTTGGCGAAACCGACGATATGAATCTTCACGTTCGGGTTCTGCGCCTGGAACTTGTCGCGGATCTTCTCTTCCAGCTGGTGGGAGAATTTCTGGTAGTCCAGCTTGGTCAGCTTGCCCGGGTCCTGCGGGTCGGGGAAGTTTTCCAGCAGCGGAATGTCGACGATGCTCGACTTGAAGTTGTTGGCCACCAGCCGCCCGACCTGGCCAGACTTGAGCACGTTGTCACGCAAGGTGTCGAGGCTGTCCTGCGAGCCGTTGTAGGTGTTGGGGATGACTTCGCCGCCGGAGAAACCTTCCTCGGTCACTTCGCTCCAGCGCACGCTCGGGCTCCACAGCGACTTCAACCCGGCACGGTCGACGCCGGGGATGTAGAACACCTCGTCGTGGATCTGGCGCAGGGTCTCCATGTAGTCCTTGTCGAAGATGTCGCCATTGACCGCCTCGACCGAGATGCGCACGGTGTTGCCGAGGTTGGCCAGGTCATTGCGGTGCTCCATCATCTGTTCGATGAACGGATGCTGCAGCGGGATCATCTTCTCGAAGCTGGTGGAGGGGCGAATCTGCGTGGCCTGCCAGAACAGGAAGATGCTCACCAGCACGCACAGGGCGATGACCACGGGGCGGTTGTTGAAGATCAGCCGCTCGAGCAGGGTGGCCTTGTCCTTGTGGTGGGGCATGTTGAAATTCTCCGGACGGGTCATGGCCGAGCCTCCTCGGCGCCTTCAGCAGTGGCCAGGTGTATGCCACCCTGCCCCACCAACAGCAGGCCGCCATCGGCCAGGCCGCTGACACCGGCCAGCGCGATGCGGTCGGCGCGGTTGTACACCGTGAACGTCTGGCCATCGTCGCGGCTGCGCAGCACGCTGCCACCATTGCCGACCACGACGAGGCTGCCATCTTCGAGAAGCGTAGCGTTAGCCAGGCCGAATTCGAGCGGACCCCGCCCTGCCTCCAGCGGGATGGCTTGCCAGGTGTCGCCAAAGTCGGTGGAGCGCAACAGGTTGCCGCGCAGTCCGTAGGCCAGCAGCGTGTGCGCTTGCCCGGTGCCGGTCACGCCGAACAGCGAGCCCTCGTAGGGGCTTTCGACATGCGACCAGGTCTGGCCGTCGTCGCTGGAGCGGAACATGCTGCCCTGCTCGCCCACGATGAACAGGCCGGCATCCTTCACCTGGGTGATGCCATTGAGGTGCAACTGGTCGGGGTTGTCGAGACGCTCGGCGACGTCCTGCCAGTTCTGCCCACCGTCGGTGGTTTCCAGCAGCGCGCCATAGGCGCCGACGGCGAAGCCGTGCTGGGCATCGATGAAACGCACATCGAGCAGCGGGGCTTCACGGGAGAGGTCTTCGAACTGCTTGCTCCAGGTCGCACCGCCGTCGCTGCTGGCGAGAATCTGCGCGTCATGACCGACCGCCCAGCCACGCTTGTCGTCGAGGAAGAACACGGCAGTGAGCAGTTGACGGGTGGGTACCCGGGCCTGGGTCCAGGTCTTGCCCTGGTCGTCGGAGAACAGGATATGGCCGCGATCGCCGACCACCACCAGGCGTTTGCCGGCGTGTACGGCGTCGATCAGCAGGCTCTGGCTGGCCTTGGCCGATTCCACCGAGTATTCAGCGACGGCCGCGGCCTGTGCGGTGCCTGTCCATGTGCCCAGCGCCAGTAACGCGCTGGCCGTCAACGCCAAGGCTCCGCGCCTGGCATCCGCCTTCAGCCATTCCCTCATGACCGCCCCCTGTTGTGTTCTTGTAGTGGGTCAATGCCTTGCAGGTACTGCGAAAACCCTTGATCCAGAGCCCTGCAATAGCTTTGGGCCATCCTATCGGGGAAGATCGCGCGAACACAACGGGCGGGACGTTATGTTTTGTTAACCGCCCCATCGCTGCACGGGATGCTGGGATGCTTTCCCCGCGAACGAGTGCTGTGCCGGGCCCAGCGCGCCGCTACGCATCCGGGAAATCTCCCACAACACTAAAGGAAGCCGCTGGCAAGACGCTTATTCCCCATCGCATTACGGTCTTTTCTGACTGCCTCCGAACGCTTTACCCCGTTCACAGAGACATGCAGAACCCGACAAGGACCGTTTATGCCAAGCCAATCCGACTTGCGCTTCACCTTCACGCCCCTGGCAGGCAGCGCTGAATTCGAGGTGGTGTCGTTCACGCTCGATGAAACCGTCAGCACGCCATTTCAGTTGACACTCGATCTGGTCAGCCACGAAAACGACATCGACTTCGGCCATCTACTCGATAAACCCGCATTGTTCACCCTCTGGCAAGGCGCACGACCGGTACGTTATGTCCACGGCCTGGTCAGCAGCTTCAGTCAGGGTGAAAGCGGCTTTCAGCGCACCTTCTATCACGCTCGGGTAGAGCCACAGCTGGCCCGCGCAAGGCTGCGCTCGAACTGGCGCATCTTCCAGCACAAGACGGTCCCGCAGATTCTCCAACTGATGCTCGAACGCCAGGGCATCACGCGATTCGAAATCAGCACCGTGCTCGACCACCAGGTCCGTGAGTTCTGTGTACAGGCAGGGGAGACGGACCTCGACTTCATGGCTCGCCTCGCGGCCGAAGAGGGCTTGGTCTACCGCTTCGCCCACAGCGCCAAGCACCACACGTTGCTCATCACTGATCGTCTGCTGTCGATGGGAACGCTCACCCGCAGCGCCATCCAGGCCGATGACCAGGATCCATTCGATGACGACACACCCGGCGCCGCCTATACAGTGCTCTACCATTGCACCGGCGGTGGCGATCCGGAACAACCATGCCTGCGCAAGCTTCGCTACAGCGAGCAGGTCCGTACCGCACGGCAGGTGCAACGCGACCATACCTTCACACACCCGGCCTACCGCCAGGAGCACAGGGCGTGCGCGCCCGCCAGTCATCTGGCCCACCAATCGTCGAACTACGAACGCTTCGACTACCCCGGTCGCTACAAGCGTTACAAGGTCGGCAAGCCATTCACCGAAACCCGCATCAGCGCCCTGCGGCACGACGCCCGCATCGCCGAAGTCGAAGGTGATGACATACGCCTGCAACCAGGCCTGGGCTTCACGCTCACCGATCATCCGCGAGACGACTTCAACGTCCACTGGCGAGTCATCGGCCTGACCCACACGGGCAAGCAGTTCACCAGCCTGCAGGAGGAAGCAAGCCGCGCGGACCAGGGCACGCATTACCAGCACACCGCAGTGCTGGTCCCGGGGCTGGACGAGTGGCGCCCTGCCCCGCTGGACAAACCTCGCATCGACGGCCCGCACATGGCTACCGTCGTCGGACCACCTGGCGAGGAGATCTATTGCGACCAATGGGGACGCGTCAAAGTCAGCTTCCCGTGGGACCGTGAAAGCCACGACAACGAGTTCAGTTCCTGCTGGGTACGCGTCTCGCAGGGTTGGGCCGGGGGCAGTTGGGGATCTATGGCCATCCCGCGCATCGGCAATGACGTGATCATCCACTACGTCAATGGCGACCCCGATCAGCCCATGATCACCGGCCGCACCTACTGCGGCACCCAGCTGCCGCCCTACGACCTGCCCGACCACAAGACGCGCATGACCATCAAGAGCCAGACCCACAAAGGCAACGGCTTCAATGAACTGCGTTTCGAGGATGAACTGGGCTGCGAAGAAGTGTTCATTCATGCCCAGAGGAATATGAACACCAAGGTGCTTCATGACGACCAGCGCATCGTCGGCAACGACCGGACCACCAAGACTGGCCGTGATGCGCAGTCCAGCATTGCCCGGGACGAGACGACCAGCACAGGGCGTGACCGCCGCGATCATGTGCATCAGGACAGTTTCACCACCATCGACCGCAACGCGGTGCGCGACATCGGCAATGCCAGCAAGGAAACCGTCGGCACAGACCAGCATTTCACGGTAGGGCGAAACCAGACACTCATCGTCGAAGGTACTCGCACCCTCGAGATCCGCACCGGCCAACGCTTGCTGACCCCCTCCTACATGCTCCAGGGCACCGAGCGCATCCATATTCGTGGCCCCAGCGGCAAGATTGTCTTCGATGCCGACGGCATCACGATCGAAGCGACGAATATCCGCTTCAACGGCAACGTCACCTACCAGACGCCTGCAAACGCACAGACCGACGCGATCGAAGCGGCGATCCGCGAGGGTTCTCCACTGATCGAGGAATGCCCCTTCAGCAAGAAGGGGGGCGCATGAGTTTTATTGCGCAGTTGCGCGAATGCGGGCTCGGAACAGAGCCTGCCAGCGGCCATCTGTACCTGCTCGCAGAAGCCTCCGCCCACCCGGGGTTGATAGGGCACCTGGAGTTCCAGGGCGCAAGCCACCTGTGCCTCTGGCACCTGGAACCGGGGAGCGGGCTGGAAAAACATGCCCCATGGCTGTTCCAGCTTACCCCCGACAGCGCCCTTGATACCTGGCTAGGTTCCGCGCACGGCGGCCTGGGCTGCACGGTGATCGAGACCGATGCAGCGATTGCAGGCACCTGCGCCGGTTCAGCAAGATCCAGCAGGGCAAAAAACGCTATTTCCTGCGTCTGGGTGACCCCGGATCGCTGAGCTTCTATGTCGCGTCACTGGCAAGGCAGCCGAGTGCACTCGCGCAGTTGTTCCATCATGTGCGTCTGCGCACGCTTTATTTCCATGACCCGAAAACCGAGCTGGCAATGACTGCACAACCATTGTTCGAGCAAGCAGCGGACACGTGCGAGCAGATGGGCTGTCTGGCCTGGCGGTTTCCTCGAGCGAAGGACACACCATGAAGCTGCCGCCTCTGGAACTCGAGGCTGTACGCAAAGCCATGCTGCATGCCAACAACCGCCGCCTTTCTCGAAGCCTGCTGGCAACGCTCGGGCCTTCGCTGGCCACACTGCATACCCGTCCCGAACGCGTGCCGCTGCTGGTCGCCTGCGTAACCGAGCTACTCGAGCATACCGAGGCCTACCACCCTGGTGACTACAGCATCCTGGTCCTGCCTCACTTCCTCCTGGGGCTGGGGTGGTGGAAAGACCCGGCCTGCGAGCTGCTAGCACACGTCGATCAAGCCCCCGGCATGCGCCAGCAGGAGCGGCTGGCCCTGTTGACCGAGCACACGATCAACCATCGCCAGCAGTTGGAGAAGCAGCTATCGCGCATGCATGACATCACCCTGTCCATGCTCGAGGCCCCAGCGCAAAGCGAAGATCCCAACCACCTCTGGTACGCCCTCGAGCAACTGATGACGCTGCGTGGTATCGCATGCGAAACGCAGCAGGCCAGTTATCGCCTGTACGAGGCAGATGCCTACGCCAGGTACGCGCTGGCCCGCCCCTCGCCCCAGGAACTCAGCGGCAACCAACTACTGGGCTACCAGCATTACGGCATACGGATTCCGCAGCCATCCGACGACCTGCGAAAGCTTGCCCCCCTCTCACGCCATCACGTGTTGTTGCACATCGCGCTAGCGATCACGTTCGGCCGCTATTTCCACCATAACCCTTTGTTCAGTTCATGGGTCAAGCCGCTGGATGAACTGCAATGCCCGCGCGAAAGAGGCCGGCAGTTGGCCCGGGAACTGATCGCTCACCAGCAAGCACTCAAGGACAACTTCTCGCATGCCTGAACCCCTCCCGAACTCTGGCCTGGAACGGTTGCGCCAGGATGTGCGCAACGGCGCCCTGCCCGCTCCAGCCAGTGTCTGCATTCCCTGCTCGCTCCCCGGCGCACTGTTTTCGCTCGATGGCATGGACGGTTGCGACTCGCTGCTGGGCATCCCCTCCGGCGATGGCGTAGGCCCAGGCTGGTTCCGCAACAACCCGTGGATCCGCGACCACGCCCGCAACTACCGCGATACGTTTCTGCAACAAGTGCTGGAACACGCCGGCACGACCCTGGGCGATGCCTGGCTCGCCGAGTTCCATGCGTTCGTCAGCCGCGAAAAATTCGAACTGCTGTGCGTCGATGAGCAGATCCGGGACAACGACCTGGCGCCGCCGGTGCTCGACCACATGGGTGTCCGTACCCATGACGGGCTCGGCTTCGAACTGCAGCGCAACTTCCTGTTCCTGGCCGGCAAGCTCTATTTCGCCACATTCACCCACGCCAGCTGGGCTGAAGCTGCGCGCGAGGAATACCTCGACGACAACGGCGAGCGTCGGATCAGCCCGCCGTATACCTGGCATAGCCCCACCGGTCTGTATCCCATCGCCGACGCGTGCGAGCAATTGGCACGGCATTTCATCGAGGCCAAGGCCAGCGCGCGCTTTTGGGCAAGCGTGGCAGGCGCTGGCGAAGCCGCCCTCGGCGTGTTGGCGATGATACCGGTAGTACGTGGCATCACCGGTGGTGTGACCGTGGGCCGTTATGCCTTCGCCGCCATCGAAGCCGCGCTGGCCGCCGATGCCATCGTCGATGGCAGCAGCCGCATGATCACCGGCGAGGGCTTGAGCATCGGCGAGCGATTCTTCACCGACCTGGCCCGCCTGGCCAACCCTGACACCGCCGAAGCCCGCGGCAAGCAGGTTTTCATGGCCATCAATCTCGCGCTGTTGCTGCCCGCGGCCTACGGTGGCGCCCGTTGGCTCATGCACAAGGTCCGCCCCGGCAGCGTGACCACTGTGCGCCTGGACGACACCGCCTTGAGCGAAGACGCGGTCCGACGGCTGGGCAGGCGCACGGCGGGCGAAATCAACGTACTGGAAACCCGTATCGACCGACGCGTGGTTGACGGCGGCCTGCCAGTGCGCGCGAGCGAGCTCCATTCAGTGGAGCGCAACGCCAGCCTGGTAGGCCTGGACGTCACCGGCGGCAAGGCCGACTACCAGTACATGGCCACCACCCTGCGCGACCGCCTGGTGGCGTTGATCCAGCACAGCGTCGGGCCGGTGCGCATGGGCGGCAGCCTGACCCGCGTGGTCGCCGATGCCGGCGAAGAAGCCCTGGCAGCGGCGTTGGTCAGTCACTGGAAGGTCAAGCCCGAGAACATACTCGGGCTCAGCACCCAGCCCGGCAAGGCCAGCCAGTTCGGGCTGAAGAACAGGAGCGATCAAGGCATCGACATGCTGGTATACGTGCCGCCACCGCCGTCGATGACCGTGAGGAATCCCACTACCGGGGCCATGCGCCATCACATCGATGGGATCAAAGGGACGGCACCGGTGGAAGAGTTGAGGTTCGAGGAAGGGACGTTGTTGGTGATCGAGGTGAAGACGACGCTGGGGAAGAGTAGGACGCCTGGGTTTTTGAAGACTCAAGCAAGTGGGGGCGAGCATGATCTGGAGCGTATTCGACAATTGATCTTAACGAAAAAACAAGGATGGAACATTGGAAAGTTATCAAGTTCGGATCCAATGTTTTCAGAAAAGTTAAGCTCAGTAAACGATAGACTTCTAACTGGAAAAATATCATATCTCCACGCTCAAGTTTTTTTTGATTCCGCAGGAAACCCTAGCAGATTGACGGGGAATAGTACTGGCATTCAAATCAATCACTGGAACTAGAAATGATAAAAACCAGACTAAGAAAAGCGCTTAGCCAAATTTTCGACTGGGCGAAAGATGACATCCCAACAAGATACCACATACTCAATTCGTACTTTGAGGGCAGCGGAAATGTAGCAATCGCCTGCAGCGAGCTCTACACGATTGGCATGAACGATCTTGGAAAAGCTTTACAATTAGAGCCGAAAAACAATACATATACTGCAACACTTCAATTAAGCACAGGGCTTGCCAAACAACTAGTTTCGAACTCAATTCTAATTAGCAGCTTAAAAGGTACTGCGAGAAATGCAATAAACGATCTGGATGGTATGACCCAGCAGATGTTCTACACCCTTGCTATTGGACAGTTGGACATGATCGTGCCCTTCCACCAAGCTGTTATTACAGGGCTGGAAAACAGGTACGGCATTCGCGACGGCCACAATCTCCCAATAGGCACCACTCTACGCTATGCCGCCTTTGGCCTCACCATCATCGGTGATTGGCTCGGTAAACCTCTGGACCTCGACAAACACGCCCTCCCCCGCGACCCCGCCTGGGGCCAACTGGTCGCACACTGGCGCGAACCCGATCCCGAAAAGCTCCTCCCAATCCTGCTCGACGCCTGCGATACCCACGTCGAACGCATTGCCCTGAACTCACGCGAAGTCGACTCCGGCAATTTCGAGTTCGGCTCACCCTTCGAGGCCGTCTACCCTGCCGAAATCCTCGCCATCAAAAACCTGCGCCGCTCGCTCGGCCTGGAGACTCCCTCCATCGATCACCCGTTGATGAAAAGCCCCTACGCCATGCTGACCTTGCCGCCAAACACACCGTTGGAGCACGACGAACTGTTGGAGCAATTCATGAAAGCTGCCTGCCGCTACAACCCTGAAGCCGTTCCTGAGGGGTTGTATGAAGCTGTGCGCGAAACGGGCGCGATACGTTGACACATGCTTGCTCTGAAGCAGTGGCAGCGCCCTCGGTGCTGTCGAGGATCCGAGCATCATGGCCAACGGTTCAGCGGCGCTTGCACCGAGGAGAGGGTTCCAAGAACCAAAGGAGATCTGAAGCATGAGCAGACGCGGTGCCATTCGCATGGATGACGTCCACGCAGGAGGAGGCAGGATGATCGAGGCCAGCGGTATGCTGATCAACGGTCGTGCGCAGTGTGTACTCGGGGATCGAGCAGAATGCCCACTTCACAACGGGGTGTTCGCACTTGTTTCGGGCGGGGAGGACAGCATCAAGTCCAACGGCAGACCCTTGGTGTTCGAGCCAGCCAAGCTGGACTGTGGCTGCCAGGTCAGGTCCAGTTGCTCGGCGGGATATGCCAAGCGCTGAACGGAGCATTGGCGCGAGTGTCCGCCTCATCGCCGACCTACCTGCTCGACTGGACTCAGGTTGGTCGACGATAAGGTCCATGTGATCAAGCCAGGCTCTTGCTCACCACCTCATACACATCACTGGACAGCGCCCCGGAGGCGAGGATCCGCTCGAGCTCGCCCTTCATCAGTGCCTGACGCGCGGCATCGTACTTGCGCCAGCGGGTCAACGGCGCCAGTTGGCGCGAGGCGATCTGCGGATTGAGCGCGTTGAGCTCGATCACAAGGTCCGCCAGGAAGCGATAACCCGAGCCGTCGGCGGCATGGAAGTTGACCAGGTTCTGCCCGGCAAAGGCGCCGACCAGCGCACGTACCTTGTTCGGGTTCTTCAGGGTGAAGGCCGGGTGCTGCATCAGCGCCTTGACCCGCGCCAGCCCGCCCGGCAGGCTGCTTGCCGCCTGCACGCTGAACCACTGGTCCATGACCAGGGGGTTGTCCTTGAAGTGCTCGGCGAAGGCCTCCAGCGCCTTGGCGCGCTCGGCTTCGAACGGCGAATTGACCAGCACGGCCAGCGCGGTCAGGCGCTCGGTCATGTTGTCGGCGTGCTCGAACTGCTCCAGCGTAGCCTCCAGCACCTGCGCCTTGCCGCTGAGCATCAGGTACGACAGCGCGATGTTCTGCAGGCTGCGGCGGGCGAAGTGTTCGGCTGCGGCTACATAAGCGGTGTTGCGCGACACTTCGCGGTTGGCCTGGTAGCGCGCCCACAGCGCATCGAACAGCTGCTCGGCGATCTGCTTGCGAGCGAACTCGCGGGCCGCATGAATCGCGTCGACATCCGCCACCTGGCTGATTTCGGTGAGGTAGGCCTCGCCTGGCAGCGACAGCATTTCGGCGACCATGGCCGGGTCCAGCGACTCGTTGGCCAGTACCGTACCCAGGGCAGTGATCAGCCGAGGGTCGAGTTTCAGCGCTTCGCCGCGCTGATGCTGGCCGATCAGCTCCTGCAGCACCTGCACGGCCAGCTGCTGGCCCGCTTCCCAGCGGTTGAAGCCATCGCTGTCGTGCTGCATGAGGAACATCAGCTGGTCGCGGTCATAGGGGAAGCTCAGCTTGACCGGTGCACTGAAGCCACGCAGCAACGACGGCAGCGGCTTGGCGACGATGCCCTGGAAGGTGAAGGTCTGCTCGGCTTCGGTCACCGAAAGTACGCGTTGGGTCGCGGCGTTGGCAGCCGCTTCACCGGCCAGTTGCAGCGGCAGGTCATTGCCCTCGGCATCGAGCAGGCCCAATGCTACCGGGATCACGAACGGCAGTTTGTCGAGCTTGTCCGGCGTCTGCGGGCAGCTCTGGCGGAAGGTCAGGCTGTAGGTCTGCGCCGCGCCATCATAGGCTTCGCTGACCTCGAGGCGCGGCGTGCCGGCCTGGCTGTACCAGCGCTTGAACTGGGTCAGGTCGACGCCGTTGGCGTCTTCCATGGCCTTGATGAAGTCGTCGGTAGTCACCGCCTGGCCATCGTGACGCTCGAAGTACAGGTCGCTGCCCTTGCGGAAGCCCTCGGCGCCCAGCAGGGTACGGACCATGCCAACCACTTCGGCGCCCTTTTCGTACACGGTCAGGGTGTAGAAGTTGGAGATCTCGATGAAGCTGTCCGGGCGCACCGGATGGGCCATGGGGCCGGCGTCTTCGGCGAACTGGTGGGTGCGCAGGTAGGCGACGTCCTCGATGCGCTTGACCGTGCGCGAGTTCATGTCGGCGCTGAACTCGGCGTCGCGGAACACCGTGAAGCCTTCCTTGAGCGACAGCTGGAACCAGTCGCGGCAGGTCACGCGGTTGCCCGACCAGTTGTGGAAGTACTCATGGGCGACCACCCCTTCGACGCGCTGGTGGGCAGCATCGGTGGCGGTTTCGGCGCGGGCCAGCACGCAACTGGAGTTGAAGATGTTCAGGCCCTTGTTTTCCATGGCGCCCATGTTGAAGTCGTTGACCGCGACGATCATGAAGATGTCCAGGTCGTACTCACGGCCGTAGACCTCCTCGTCCCAGCGCATGGACTTCTTCAGGCTGACCATCGCGTGGTCGCACTTGTCGATGTTCTCGGGCTCGACGTAGATGCGCAGGGTCACATCGCGACCCGACTGGCGGGTGAAGCTGTCCTCGACGCACCAGAGATCGCCCGCCACCAGCGCGAACAGGTAGGCCGGCTTCTTGAACGGGTCTTCCCAGGTTGCCCAATGGCGGCCGTCTTCTGCCGGGCCGCTGCCGACCGGGTTGCCGTTGGACAGCAACACCGGGTAGCGGTGCTGCTCGGCGATCACCGTGGTGGTGAAGGTGCTCATCACATCCGGGCGGTCGAGGTAGTAGGTGATCTTGCGGAAACCTTCGGCTTCGCACTGGGTGCAGAACATCTTGCCGGACTTGTACAGGCCTTCCAGCGCGGTGTTGCTTTCCGGATGGATCTTCACGCTGGTGTCGAGGGTGAAGCGCTCAGATTTGGGGTGGAGGGTCAGGCTGCTGTCATCGAGCTGGTAGTCATCGGCCTGCAGCTCCTGGTCGTCCAGCGCGGCGCGCTGCAGCGCCAGTTGCTGGCCATCGAGCACCAGTGGCGGCAAGCCGGCACCGCGCTCGGGGTTGCGGCGCATGACCAGTTGCGCATGGACCAGGGTGTGGTCCTCGAACAGCTCGAAGGTCAGGTGCGTCTCGTCGATCAGATACTCGGGCGCCTGATAGTCCTTGAGGTAGATCACTTGCGGTTGTTCGGTACGCATGGTGACGATCCTTTTACTGGAGCACGGCCAGCTGGTAGGCCGTGTACTTGCGAATATTGATCACGCCGGTGTCGAAGATCAGGTACTGGCCCTTGATGCCCAGCAGCGTGCCTTCCACCACCGGGTCCTTGTCCAGGTTGAAGCTGACGATCTTCTTCGGGTAGGCCTGGACCGGGTAGCGCATCTCGACCACTTCGGCATCGGGCAGTGGCTGGATCGCCTGCAGGCCGAAGCGGCCTTGCAGCTCGCGCAAGCCTTCGGCGCAGGCATCGAAGATCTGCTCGCGCACCGCGACCAGGTCCAGCGCTTCGGCATCGCCCTTGAGCAGGGTGCGCCAGTTGGTGCGATCCGGTACCTGGCTGCGCAACAGGTCTTCGACCAGGCCCGACTGTTGGCGGGTGGCCACGCGCATGATCGGCAGTGCCTGGCTGGCGCCCTGGTCGAGCCAGCGGGTGGGCAATTGCGTGGCACGGGTGATTCCCACCTTGATGCCCGACGAGTTGGCCAGGTACACCACATGGTCGGTCATGCAGAACTGCTCGCCCCACGACGGCTCGCGGCAGGTGCCGGCATCGTAGTGGCAACGTTCCGGGGCCATGATGCACACATCGCACTGGGCCAGTTTGGTCATGCAGGGGTAGCAGTAGCCCTGGCTGAAACTGGTCTTGGTGCGCTTGCCGCAATGGGTGCAGTGGATCGCACCGAGGTATTCCAGACGCAGCGACTGGCCGATCAACGGGTTGACCGGCACCTGCTCTTCACCGAGGCGAAAGCTGTACTGCACGACCGGTGCTTCGAGACGCACCGCCATCTTGCTCAAGGAGCCACGAGCGAGTTCAATCAATGTACCGAGTCCGACTTGAACAGAATGTTGGGGATCGGCGCGGATTTGGAGGCGCATTCCTGCGGCCCCATGTAGCCGGTGCGCTCTTCCTCGGGCAGGTTCTGGATTTCCCAGGCGATCACTGCCTGCAGCGACAGCTCCTTCTGCTCGGCGGTGAGCTTGCGGCCATCGGACCATTTGCCGAGTTCCACCGCCGTCTTCAGGCTCTGGTAGATCTCGGGGGTGATGTTTTCGATCATTTGCGCGAAAGTGGACATGAGCGTCTCCTAAATCAAGCCGACAGTTTACGCCGGGCCAGCAGTCCACCCAAGAGGCCTGTCAGGCATCCGATGAGCAACCCGCCGACATGGGCGGCATTGGCGATCTGGCCGAAGCCGAGCTGGCCGACCACGCCACTCAGGCAGATCACCAGCCAGATGAGCATCATCACCAGCACGCCGCGGGGCAGGCTGAACAAGGGGTTGGGCGCCAGCCACTGGTAGAGCCAGAGGTAACCGAGCAAGCCGTAGAGCACTCCGGACAGGCCACCGAACAGGTTTGGGCCGCCGATGAAATGCTGGGCCAGGTTCGACACCAGGCTGAACACCAGGGTCAGCGCCAGCAACGCCCAAGGCCCTTGGCGCAACTCGATGCGCCGCCCCAGCTCCCAGTACCACAGCCCGTTCATGGCCAGGTGCAGGACGCCGAAGTGCAGCAGCATGGGCGACACCAGGCGCCACCACTGGCCCTCACCCAGGCTTTGGGCCAGCGGCACGAAGTAGAGGTAGTCGCCCTGTACCTGGTAGTCCTGGAAGGTGAACCAGCTCAGGGTCGAAAGGTTTTCGCCAAGGCCGGTCAAGCCGACCACGGCAATGCACAGCAGCAGGATCGCAGCGGTGACCTTGCAGGCGCGCAACTGCTCCTTCAGCGGCGGCCGGGTCGGCTCGCTCGCGGGCGTTTGCGCACCCACGAGCGAATCCGCATCGGCATTACCGTCAGGGTAGCGGCGATAGAGCTCGAGCACCTGCGCGGCCATGGCGGGCGGCACCCAGAGCACTTGCTCACTGCCCTCCTCGACCACCCGGTGCGGCACCTCGAGGCGCCGCAACAAGGTGACGAAGCCACTGAGGTCGACACCCAGCGGCAGACGCATCACTTCGATCACGTTCATTGGCTGGCCTGCGGTCGGTCGACATCGACCCAGACGAACTTGTGCGGGTCGATGCGGGTTTCTTCGTCCAGCCGGTAGGCGGCCAGCTTGCCGTAGAGCACCGCGCTGTAGTCCAGGCAGGCCAGGTTGGCGCGGATCGGCGCGGGGTGGCCGCTGCGCCAGTAATGACCGACGAACAGCAGTGGTTCATCCTCCGAATAACGCAGCAGCGCGTTCTTCTGGCTGTGGCTGAGCGGCGCGCGGGCCACTTCCTCGGGCAGCGCATCGGGCTGGAACACGATGTCGCCATAGGTTTGCGGGTCTTCCTCCCAGAATTTGGTGCGGAAGAAGGCGCGGGTCAGGCCGTCGCCGCCGGTCAGCGTGAGGCCGTCTGGCAGGCGCATGTCGGTGCCGCGCAGCAGGCGGTTGCACACGGTCGAGGCAAAGCTTCCCGAGACCGCAGAGGCCTGCACGAAGTGCTCGTCGATACGGCCGTTCGGGTATTGGGCGCGCAGTTGTGCGATCAGTTGGTGGTCCCAGCAGGCATGCACCAGGCGGAAACGCCCGGCGTCGACGAACAGCGGCAGGGTGTAGAACCACTGGATGAAATCATGCCAGTCGCCGGGATGCTGGGCGAATTGGGTGAGGGTCTCGTCGATCAGGCGGGCATGACGCGGCGTGTGCTCGCGCACGAAGGCCTTGCCGCTGCCGGGAAGCGCCGGCGTGACCCAGCCCAGGGCGTTGTACTCGTGATTGCCCATGATGCAGTGGGCCTGGCCGGCTTCGACCATGTCATGGACGATGTGCAGCGCCTCGCGGATGCGCGGGCCTCGATCGACGATGTCGCCGAGGAACAGTGCCTGGCGCCGCGCATGGCGCCAGACACCACCCGTGCGCGTGTAGCCAAGGGTGTCGAGCAGGCGTTCGAGGGTCAACGCACAACCGTGAACGTCGCCGATGATGTCGAAACTGCGTGCCGGATCGAGCATCAGTCGTCCCTGCCCCCCAGACGACTGCCCCAGCCAAGCTTGGTGCGGCAGACTTCGTAGTAGTTATGATCCAGCGGATGGATCAAGCGCAGCTTCTGTGGCTTCTTGCTCACCGTGATGGTGTCGCCTGGAGCGCAGGTGAAGTGGTTCTGCCCGTCGCAGGAGACCTGCGGGTAGATCTGCAGGTCCTTGGCGACCACGATCTTCAGCTCGCTGTTGCCATCGACCACGATCGGCCGGCCAGACAGGGTGTGCGGATACATCGGCACGATGACGATGGCATCGAGCTTGGGGTGCATGATCGGGCCGCCGGCCGACAGCGCGTAGGCGGTGGAACCCGTGGGCGTGGCGACGATCAGGCCGTCGGCCTTCTGGCTGCAGACGAACTGGCCGTCGATGTAGATCTCGAACTCGATCATCCGCGTCGACTTGCCCGGGTGCAGCACCACATCGTTGAGCGCGTCGCCCTGGCCAATGGCTTCGTTGTGGCGGCGAACCTCGGCCTGCAGCAGGAAGCGGTTCTCGACCAGATAGTGGCCGTCGAGCACCTCGGCGACCTTGGTTTCCAGCTCGTCGGGGCGAATGTCGGTGAGAAAGCCCAGGTTGCCGCGGTTGATACCCAGCACCGGGATGTTGTGCCGGGCCAGCGCTCGGGCGGCGCCCAACAGGCTGCCGTCGCCACCGACGACGATGACCAGGTCGCAGACCTCGCCCAGCAGCTTGCGCGTGGAGGTCTGCAGGCCGTGGCCGGGCAGCACTTCGGCGATAGTGTCCTCGAGGATCACGTGCAGGTGGCGCTCGAGCAGGAACTTCTTCAGTCGGCGAATGGTGTCGAGCACCTGCGAGCTACCGAGGCGTCCGATGATACCGATATTGCGAAATTGCTCCATGGGGCTCCTGCAAGGCTCTGCGGCGGGTGACAATGCCTGGATTATGGGCGAAACGACCGGCCAGCGGCAAACCGGCTATGCTCGCAGGATGACGCCCTTCACCGACCTCCATGCCCTGCCCCGCCAGCTACGCCACCCTGGCGTGCGCGATCTGGCGTGGACGCTGCTGTCGTCGCCGCTGCTGAGCGAACCGCCCTGCCCGCAACGCCATCCGCTGGCGGCCAGCGGCTGGGCGGACGATCCCGGGCAGTTGCGCGACTGGCTGCTCGCCCTCGACCGCGATCCGCAGCCCTTGCAGGCGTGGCTGGCGCGCCTCACCAGCCGGCGCTTGGGGCTGTACTACGAAAGCCTCTGGCAATTCGCCCTGCAGCAGGCACCCGGCGTCGAGCTGCTGGCCGCCAACCTGGCAATCCGCCAGGGCCGGCAAACCTTGGGTGAGCTGGATATCCTGCTGCGCGATCGCACGGGCGACCATCACCTGGAACTGGCGATCAAGCTCTACCTCGGGCCGGATCAGGCTGATGCCCGCGACCCGGCGCAGTGGCTGGGTCCAGGTTGCCACGACCGGCTGGGCAGCAAGCTGGCGCATCTGGTCGCACATCAACTGCCGATCTCGGCTCGGGCCGAAAGCCGCGAAGCCCTGAATCAACTGCAGGTGGGCGATGTGCAGTCGCACCTGTGGCTGGGCGGCTATCTTTTTCATCCATGGCCGGGACAAACCACATCCCCCTTCGGGGCCAACCCTGCGCACCTGCGCGGGCGCTGGCTGCATCGACGCGAGTGGGCGCAGTATGCCAGCGCTCACCCGACGGCACTCTGGCAACCGCTGCAACGCCATGCCTGGCTGGCACCTGCACGGGTCGAGGCTGGGGATCGCTGGGGGGCGGCGGGTTTTGCAGCCTGGCTGTGGCGCCTGGAGGAAGGAGCCGCGGCACAATTGCTGGTGAGGTTGGAGGAGGATGGTGAAGGCGCCTGGCAAGAGGCGGAGCGAGTGTTTCTGGTGCGTGACAGCTGGCCAAACTTATCGGGATGACCCAGAACCAGTGCTCGAGAAAATGCCGTTCCGAGCCCAAAAATCATCGAAACAACCGACCTGAAACAACGAAAAATTACCAATCGACGCGCTAAAGTCCACACCAGGCGCCAGCAAGAGCGCCCACCCAACCTGATGACGAGGACCGACCATGGTTTCATCCACTCCCGAGCCCCACTATGCGCGCCTGTCCATCACCCTGCACTGGTTGATGCTGGTGCTGCTCGCCGCCGTCTATGCCTGCATCGAGCTACGCGGGCTATTCCCCAAGGACAGTGCCGAGCGCGACCTGATGAAGAGCCTGCACTTCATGCTCGGGCTCACAGTGTTCGTGCTGGTATGGCTACGCCTGGCCATGCGCCTGACACGCCCGACACCGCCTATCGTGCCCAAGCCACCCGCCTGGCAGACCGGCCTCTCCCATCTGGTTCACGTGCTGCTTTACCTGCTGATGATCGGCATGCCATTGGCCGGCTGGCTGATCCTCAGCGCTGCGGGCAAGCCGATACCATTCTTTGGGCTGGAGCTGCCTGCACTGATCGGCCAGGATCCGGACCAAGCGAAGTTCATCAAGGGCTGGCATGAACGCATCGGCACCTGGGGCTACTGGCTGATCGGGCTGCATGCCATTGCCGGGCTTTACCACCACTACATACGCCGGGACAACACACTGCTGCGCATGCTGCCCTACAAGTAACCGCGCCGCCCCTGCAGGCCACCGGTATGAACGAAGATCAGGCGGGTGCCGGGCGAAAATCGCCCGGCCTCGACCTGCTCACGCAGGGCCAGCAGCGCCTTCCCCGTGTAGATCGCCTCGAGCGGCAGACCGCTGTAACGCTCGCTGTCTGCAATGAATGCCAGCAACGCGTCATCGCGCCGGGCGAATCCAGCGCGGCTGGCGTCGTGCAGGCAATAGCCAGCTGTACCCGCCAACTGCGCAATGCCCTGCTCCACACCATGGTCGCGCGGCACCGCCAGGGCGCCATGCACCGGATGCGCGCCCTGCTCGGCCAGCACCAGGCCTGCCAGCGTGGTGCCGGTGCCCACCGCCAGCCACCAGGCGTGGTAATCGTCCCAACCGATAGACGCCAGTTGCGCCCGCGCCTGCTCGACGATCTGCCCACACCCCAAGGCGCCCTCCACGCCGCCCCCTCCCTCGGGGATGCAATGCCAGCCTGGATAGCGCGCCTGCCAGGGTTGCCAGAAGCCCTGCTCATTTCGCGCCCGGTAACCACCGTAGCCCAACCAGTGCAAGGTCATGCCCAGCGCCTCCAGGTCACGGACGGTCGGGGTGTCTTGCCGCTGACCACGCAACAACCCGGCGGTGGCGAAGCCGAAGCGCCTGCCCGCAGCGGCCAAGGCGTGCAAATGATTGGAGTGGTTGCCGCCCAGGCTGATCAAGCCGGGTGCACCTGCCTTCTGGGCAGCACTCAGGTGGTGCTGCAGCTTGAACCACTTGTTGCCACTAACCAGTGGGTCGATCAGGTCCAGGCGCAATACTGCGCACGCCACGCCAGCCTGCACCAGCCAGGGCAGGTGCAGGCTTTGCAGGGGCGCGGCGGTGGAGCCGGGAAATCCATCGAACATCTGCAGCATCCCGAAAAACCTGCACGTTAGCAGGTCAACGGCGCCCCGTCTTCCAACTGTGGGCATTGCCGGTATCGATGAAGTCCTCCAGCGGCGTCAGCAGTGCAGAGACGCGTTTCACCCATGCTGATACCGAAATTTCGGGACGCACACCGTTGTCCTGTAGTTCGAAGATATACATCTTCGCTTCGGTCAAGGCCTTATCGATCGCACTGGCCCGATGCCGCACGGAATTGAGCAGATCGGGGCCGGTCACCCTGGATATCTCGCGCATGTACGCGGTGAAACCCGGGTCGGAGAACTTCGGGCGATAGCCAAGCTTCTGGCTCTCGCTGAAACGCTTGGACATTTCACGCAACACCGCATCGAGCAACGGGTTGCCCTTGAGCGAGGCGAAATGGCTGTTGTTGGGGCCGTAGAGCTGCAGGGTCATGTTGCTCACCACCCCGCCTACCGCCAGTTGCCCGGGCTGCAGCATGAAGCCTGGCAGCGGGCTGAGCAGTACATCGTCCATGTCCATGTACACACCGCCCAGTTCGTGTATCAACCTGTAGCGCAAGGCGTCGCAGGCCGCTGCGTAGTTACGGGTTTCCGGCCGGAGGAAGAACTTGAACACTTCGCCCTGCGGGCTATCTTCGAAAGGTTTGAAGAACACCTCATGCCTCACCGCCGTGCAGGTCGCTCCCGGGTAGCGCGAGCGCAGCTTGCGCAACTGCACCACATTGCCCAACCCCCACCTACTGAGGCCCAGGAAGTGCAGATGCAATTTATAACCGCCCTGTTGTGCCATCTCGATGTTGGCCTTGAGCGTAGCGTCGTGCGCCTCTATCAGAGCGTCTGCACTTCCGATCCAGATCTGGTGGATATCCTTGGGCAGCGGCTCCAGCCCACTGCTCGGCGGCTGCTCCGGCAGCACTGGCCGCTGGGGACACTCCAGCTCCAGACGCGCCTGCTGGCGCACCATTCGAGACGCCTTCGGGCCAGGATCGGCAGCGCCCACATAGCGGCTTGTCTGTTCATCCCACCGGTAGTACAAGCGTTTGGACGACGAGTACCAACAGCAGTACTCCAGATCGAACATCACCTTCAGTTCCTGGGCGCCGTCCATGATGCGGAAAACCCGGCCACTGCCATCGGCGCTTTCACTGACCCCACGCAGCGCGTTCACCGGCATCGTCCGAACCGGCAGTGGCTGGTCCATCCCCCCCAGCAGCCCCGGACGGCGCACGATCAGCCAGTCACCTGTGCGCGGATCACGTTCGATCCTCGGATCGGGATTGGAAAACAGCGAGCGGCTCTGAGTGTCGCCGCCTGATCCGATATGGAAACTCGAGGTCCGTTGCAGCGGGTCACGCACCTCATAGACAGGGTAGTAACGGCCCTGCAAAGACACGTTCAACCGGCCGTCGAAGACCAGCAACCCCTGCCGCGGCCCCTCAGAAATGGCAAAGGGTGAGCCCTGTGGCTTGGGCGCCTCGCTGATCGCAGCGACCGTCCGCGTACCACTGCCTCCCGCCAGGCGCAGCGGCACTCCCGAGGCGACGGGTGCCCTGAACCTGTAGAACTTGGCATTGGCCAGTCCGCTCAGGCTGCTCAAGAACTCGATGGCATAGGCTCCGGCCTGCTCACGCTCCCCACTGGCTAGCGCCGCGTAACTGTTGAACAGGTAATAACCAAGCTCTGCGAGGTCGAGCATGGTCATGACCCGCGCGGGAATCAGCGTACTCAACACGCGGAACACGGTGACAGCGATGTCCAGCCCACGCTCCAGTCGCAACTCGGCATCGGATACCGCCAGGCTGTTACCTTCGGCCAGCAGATAAGCGATCCGATAATCGAAAACAGCCATGCCCACCGATTGGCTGAGGGTTTGCGTGTTCAGGTCTGCGCCGGCCTTGCCATCCGCGATGCGAAGCAACAAAGGAAAGGCCTGCCCAAGCTGATGACGCCCGAACCGCGACACCCAGTACTCGGTGCTTGCGCTCCACTGCGCCGGATCTCGGATGCCTTCGAGCTCCCGGGTCATCACGGCGCGCAGGGTACTGCGGGAGCTGTGGCGCCTGAACGGCTTGCCGGACGGATGGCCGGGGGTGTAGCAAACCAGCGACGACTCGCCGGTTTCATGGAAGATCAGCACGTCACGCAAAGAGTTGCCACCCAGCTTGAGTACTTGCAACTCAGCGCGTTGTCCTTCGCGCAGAGGCCGCTTGCCAGGCGATGGATGATCCAGAACATCCTGGATAGCCTGATACCCGGAATCGTCCAGATCACCCGTGGCATGGGCCAGAAACGCATCGAGCCGCAGGCGTTTCTCGAACAGGGCTGTCGCGGCATCGCGGCGCCGTTGGTGCAGATCCTTGGTCTCGCCAGTCGCGGGTGTCGTCAACGCCTTGTTGATTGCTTGCTGATAGTGCTTCTGCAGGTCCAGTCGACGGCTCAGGGCCGTCAGCCGCGTGCTGGAGAGATAGCGCGACTGCGCCTGCGTCACGCCACTGAAACTGACCGTCCAACTGGCGTCGGCCCTGGCGTCCATGCGCATGGCAATGTATTCGACCAGCGAGCACTCGCTCTGCACGCTTTGCGACTGTGCAAGATCAGGGGTGACACCCGGTGCAAGTTCCACCTCCGGCAATTCAGGGCTGTACTCAACGATTTCGATCTCGACGGTGACTGCCCGGGGGTCCAGATCCTGCCCTTCCTCGCGCAACTCGGCGCGGATCCGATCACGGGCGAAATCCTCGAACGCGGGCAACTCCTTCCAATAGCCTTCGGCGAGGCTCTGCTGCCGGGCAATGTCGAGCAACATACCATCCAGTACCTTCTGCTGCGCTTGAGCGAGGTTGCGCAGCCCTTCCGGCAACTGTGCCCGCAGCAATTGGCGCTCGGCTTCGAACGCTAGCAACACCCGCGTGGAGCGTGCGCGTGACACATCCAGACCATTGCGGTCATCCCATACACCAGAATGTTCGCTGGTCGCGCTGGCATACCAGGTATCACGTTGCTGTTTGGCCAGATGCTCGAACGGATTGCCCTCGATCAACCCGGCTCGTACCTCGAAGCTTGCACCTTCACGCTCCCACTCCTCGAGCAAGTCCCGTTGCGCCTGCGGTGTCAGGCGCATCAACAAGGCCAGGCCCCAGGCGCGGTCCTCCAACAGCGCCTTGCGCACCTCATCCAGGGTGACCTGGAGGTTGTCGTGACGAAGGACAAACCCAAGATATCCGCTGCAATACAACACAGCTTCGCCGGTCAGGGCCTGCCGCTCGGTCACATAGGAAAGTGCCGGATCGTAGCCGGCCGGGGTTTCGGTGAGAACCAGCATACCTGGCAGGGAGAAGGACTTCGCAGCGCCACCGGTGTGGACTGTCAGGTCGTAGACGCCACGTGCCAGGCTGCGGTCGGAGAAACGAGGGTGTTCGACGATGTCTTCGATCAGTGCCCTGGCTTCGGCAGTGAGCGTTCCGACGCTCTCCAGCAGCTGTACATCGTCCGCCAGACTCGAGCGCACCTGCTGCTCCATGGCCAATTTTCGAGGAGCCGAAGACAACTGCGGGGGCACCTCCCAGTAGGTTTGCGCATCGTCCTCGAAACGGCTGAGCACAGCCTTGGCGTCGATAAGCTGCAAGGCGTCGAGCACCTGCTTCAGGGTCACGTCAACGAGCAGATCATCTTCGGCCAGCGAACTGGCGCTCGACGAAAGCACCGCCTGCGCCGGATCGAAGAGGTCGGCTTTCGTCTGTCCCAATCGTGCGGATTCGACCAAGGTTGTCAGGGCATGCGCATGGGCAAGCGAGCGTTCAGCAGCGCCATCGCCGCCGGTGAATTGCAACAGGTGCGGCGTACGCGCCAGCAGGCCCGGCAAGTGCTCCTCGAACAACGCGAGGGCTGCTGCCCGAAGCGTGGGCAGCGTGTCGATTTCAGGTAGTTGATCAGGCAGTTCGGCGGTAAGCGGCTGGGGCTGCGAGGTACTGGTCATGGCGGCAATCTCTCTGAAAACCGAGAGGTTGCCGCCACCGTGCGAACAAACGGTACTAACTATGTCTGCCTAGAGTTCTGCCGCCAGGCGCGACCCCTGGTTGATCGCACGCTTGGCATCGAGCTCGGCGGCGACATCCGCACCACCGATCAGGTGCACCGATTGCCCGTTCGCCAGCAGCCCCTCATACAGCTCGCGCTGGGGCTCCTGGCCGGCGCATATCACCACGTTGTCCACCGCCAGCAGCTGCGGTTCGCCTTCGCCAATGCGCACATGCAGACCAGCGTCATCGATCTTCAGGTAATCGACGCTGTTGAGCATCTGCACCTGCTTGTTCTTCAGGCCCGTGCGGTGAATCCAGCCAGTGGTCTTGCCCAGGCCGTCGCCGACCTTGGTCTTCTTGCGCTGCAGCAGATAGACCTGGCGTGCCGGGGCATGGGGCTCAGGCTTGACCCCCGCGATACCGCCGCGGGCTTCAAGGTGGGTATCGATACCCCACTCCTTCCAGAACGCCGCACGATCCTGGCTGGTCGCAACACCCTTGTGCACCAGGTACTCGCTGACGTCGAAACCGATACCTCCGGCACCGATCACGGCAACTCGCTCCCCTACTGGCTTGCGCTCGAGCAGCACGTCGAGGTAGCTCAGCACCTTGGCATGCTCGACGCCGGGGATGGTCGGCGTACGCGGGGTGATGCCGGTCGCCAGGATGATCTCGTCGAAGCCGCCCGCCGTCAGGTCGTCGACACCGACACGGGTGTTCAGGCGCAACGTCACGCCGCTGCTCTTCACTTTGTTGGCGAAGTAGCGCAGGGTCTCGAAGAACTCTTCCTTGCCGGGCACGCGCTTGGCCACGTTGAACTGCCCGCCGATCTCGGCGCTGGCATCGAACAGGGTCACCTCGTGCCCACGTTCGGCGGCGACCGTCGCCGCGGCGAGGCCAGCAGGCCCTGCGCCGACCACGGCGATGCGTTTCACCGCACGTACCGGCAGGTAGTTGAGCTCGGTCTCGTGGCAGGCACGCGGGTTGACCAGGCAACTGGTCAACTTGCCGCCGAAGGTGTGGTCGAGGCAGGCCTGGTTGCAGCCGATGCAGGTGTTGATCTCGTCCGCGCGGCCCTCGGCGGCCTTGTTGACGAAGTCAGGGTCGGCAAGGAAAGGCCGAGCCATCGACACCATGTCGGCATCGCCTTCGGCCAGCACCGCTTCGGCCACTTCGGGCGTGTTGATGCGGTTGGTGGTGATCAGCGGAATCTGCACTGCGCCGCGCAGCTTGGCGGTGACCTTGCTGAACGCCGCGCGCGGCACCTTGGTGGCGATGGTCGGGATACGCGCCTCGTGCCAGCCGATGCCGGTGTTGATCAGGGTGGCGCCCGCCTGCTCGATGGCCTTGGCCAACTGCACGATCTCCGCCCAGTTGCTGCCACCTTCGACCAGGTCGAGCATCGACAGGCGGAAGATGATGATGAACTCGCGGCCCACCGCTTTGCGTACGCGCCCGACGATCTCTACTGCAAGACGCATGCGGTTCTCGTAGCTGCCGCCCCAGCGGTCAGTTCGGTGGTTGGTGTGCGCGGCGAGGAACTGGTTGATGAAATAGCCTTCCGAACCCATGATCTCGACGCCGTCATAGCCGGCACGCTGGGCCAGTACCGAACAGTTGACGAAGTCGTCGATCTGCTTCTCGATACCCGCCTCGTCCAGTTCCTTGGGCTTGAACGGGTTGATCGGTGCCTGGATGGCACTGGGCGCCACCTGCCGCGGGCTGTAGGCGTAACGACCGGCATGCAGGATCTGCAGGCAGATCTTGCCTCCCGCCGCGTGCACCGCCTCGGTGACGATCCTATGCTTGTCGGCTTCTTCCTCGGTGCTGAGCTTGGCCGCGCCCGAGTACACGCCACCCTCGTCGTTCGGTGCAATACCGCCGGTCACCATCAGGCCGACACCGCCACGGGCACGTTCGGCGAAGTAGGCGGCCATCCGCTCGAAGCCCCCCGGGCGCTCTTCGAGCCCGGTGTGCATGGAGCCCATCAGGGTGCGGTTACGCAGGGTGGTGAAGCCCAGGTCGAGCGGGGCCAGCAGGTGTGGGTAGCGTTCGGCAGCCATGGAGGGACTCCAGATGAGGCGTGATCACGGAATGCGGGTGCCTCACACGGGCCCCGTCGTTTGTCTGCCGTCGACATTAAACAGGCGTTTGAACCGGCTCAATGATCGAAACTGACAACTTATTGATCCTGCTGCACAGCGGGACTACCCTAAGACACCCTTGGCCTAAAGATGCCGTACCGTTTCATGCGCAAACTCCTGGCAAGCGCCCTGGCGCTGGTGATGATCGCCGCCCTGTTCAGCTATGGCTTCTGGACCCAGCAGCGCCCGGAAGGTCATTACCTATCCGATTTGCGCATCCAACTGGCGCTCAACCAGGGCGTTCCCGGCGAACACGGCAACCTGCTGGGCATCGAGCCGCTGCTCTACCCCAGCGACTACCAGAACCTCGAGCGCCTGCACCGCAAGCTCTCGGCCTATCTGGAACAGGCCCGCGCCCAAGGCTTGGTCAATCCGCGAACGGTGGTGGTGCTGCCCGAGCATATCGGCACCTGGCTCTGGGCCCGCGGTGAGAAAAAGGAGCTGTACCAGGTCACCCAGTTCCGTGAAGCCTGGCAGTGGCTGGAACTGAGCAATCCCGTGCGCTACGGCCTGGCCATGCTGGCGGCCACTGGCGATGACCGCCGCTCCGACGCACACCTGCGCATGAAGGCGCGGCAGATGGCCGCTGACTACCAGCAATTGTTTGGCGGCCTGGCCCGCGAGTTCGGTGTCACCCTGGTGGCCGGCTCCATCGTGCTGCCGGCGCCCTATGTCGAAGAGGGTCAGCTGCATGTCGGCAAAGGACCGCTGTTCAACAGCAGCCTGGTGTTCGCCAGCGATGGCACACCACTTGGCCAGCCACAGTTGCAGCAATACGCCGACAGCGAGGTCCGTCGCTTCATCGAGGATGGCCAGGCCCAGCCGCTGCAGGTCGTGCAGACCCCGGCCGGACGCCTGGGCGTGCTGGTGGGCAGCGACAGCTGGTATCCGCGCAACCATGAGCTGTTGGCTCGCCAGTCGGTGCAACTGATCGCCAATCCGGTGTTTCTCAGTGGCAAGGGAAGTTGGCAGGCACCCTGGCGTGGCAACCGCCACCAACAGGCGGCCAACCAGTTGCCGTTGAGCAAAGGCGAAGTCAGCGAGGAGGCGGCCTGGCGTCAACTGATCCTTGCCGCCAACCCCAAGCTGCCAAGCATCAGTGTCTTCCTGCGCGGCCAGTTCTGGGAGCTGGGCAGCGACGGCCAAGGCTTTGTCAACCAGGCGGGCGCACAACTGGCTGGCAATCCCAGCCAGGGCGCCCGCCTGCTTAACCTGTGGCTGTAAGGGCATGCGCCAGCCACGCGTGCGCCTGGGTGACCTCTCGGTAGGTTTCGTCCAGCCGCTGACCGAAGCCCTGCAGGAACTGGGTCATGACCCGACGCCGCTGTTGCAACGTTATGGGTTGGATGCCGCGCGTGTGAATGAAGCCTGTGCCCGCCTGTCGATTCCCCGCTACATGCACCTGGGGCACGCAGCCATCGAGCTCAGCGCCGAGCCCGCGCTGGGGCTGCGCATGGGACGCCTGAGCCGCCTGGCCCAGGCCGGCCTGGCGGGCGTGACGGCAGCACAGGCCCCGAACGTGCGGGAGGCTGCGCGTACTCTGCTGCGCTTCGAGCCGCTGTACGCTGCCAACTATCGTGGCAGCTCGGCCTTCATCGAAGACGCCCAAGGAGCCTGGCTGCGCTTTTACTCGATCAGCCCGTACAACACCTACAACCGCTTCGTGGTCGACTCGTTGCTGGCCGGCTGGCTGGCACAGTTGTCGGGGCTGGCCGGCACGCCGGTGCTGGCAGAACGCATGGAGATCGAGTTCGAAGCACCCGCCTACAGTGCCCTGTATCAACCGTTGTGCAGCACGCCCGTGCAGTTCGGCGCTGCCAGCAACCAGCTACGCCTCGGCCAGGCCGCACTCGCGCTGGGTAACCCACACCACTGCCCTAGCACCTGGCAGCACCTGCTGCAGCTGTGCGAAGCGGAGCTGGCACAGCGCACGCGTGTGCGCAGCCTGGGCGAGCGCATCACTCATCTGCTCGGCCCGTTGCTCAACGGCGGACGGGAACCTGATCTGGAGGAGGTGTCACACCATCTGCAACTGCCCACCTGGACATTGCGTCGCAAGCTGGCCGAGGAAGGCTCGAGCTTTCGCGGCCTGCTCAACGACACCCGACGCGACCTCGCCGAAACCTACATCCGTGATACGGAGCTGGCCTTCGGTGAGATCGCCTATCTGCTGGGGTTTGCATCAGCCGAAGCCTTCCAGCGCGCATTCAAGCGCTGGACGAGGCTGACACCGGGGGAGTTTCGCCGCCATCAGCGGCAAGTGGGCTAGAGCTCGGTGGCGTCTTCTGCCGGCTCCGGAGTGTCCAGTTCATATGCCTGGAATTCGAGAAGCTCTTCCTGATAATCGTCCATTGGCCTGCGTCCTCTTGCATTCATTTTTTCACGGGTCTGGCCATCAAGCTATGCGGGCCGGATGAAGGAATCATGACATCCCCATGAGGAATAAACGTAGCAGGCGTTCGAGTCGTTAACAGCAGCTCTTGTGTAACAGCGGATGAAGCATTTACCTAGGGTCTGTATGAAAAGCCTTGAGACGAAGGTCAGGCAAGGCGAAAACAGCCGAGGAACGGCCGGGGTCGCGCTCGACTTTACGGGTTGTAAATGAGCATTCCGACCGGGCTGGCGCACCAGGCTGTTTTCAACGCAGCATCACCGAGTATCAAGGTTTTTCATACAGAGCCTAGAGTGACGAGGGGGCCGGCTCGCTGGTCGGTGCTGCTTGCTGCACCTGGATCGGCGCAGCTTCGACCGGCGGCGCGATAGGCTGCGAGCCCTGGCTATCGTCGACCACAGGCGCCGCTGGCGCCTCGCTGGCGGCTGGTGCGGCTGGTGCTGCAGCGGTCGGCGATGGCGCTTGCTCCGAAGGAGTCACCGGCGCTGCCGGCTCGACCTGTGGCGCGCTGCCAGACACCGGTACCGCCGCTGGCTGAACGGCCGGGGCCAATGCTGCAGGCTCGGGCAAGCCCAACTCCTGCGCCGGTTTTTCAGGCTTGGGCGGCTCCACTTGAGGGGTGGCCTTCTTCTGCTTCTTCGGCTTTGGCAGGTAGCTTTCGACCAGGGAGAAATAACGCTCGTAGAACTGCGGCGAAGTCACGGTTTCGCTGGCCACCTTGACCATGGAGTCGTCGGTGGAGCCGATCGGCATCGACACCGAGCCGAGGATGCCCACCCCGAGGCTGGCCGAGGTATTGGATTTTTTCAGGGTGTAGCGATCCTGCAAGGCGTTGGCAAAGATCGTCGAGCGCTGATCGTCGCTGCTGTCGGGAGCACAGGTGATGTTGAAGCTGATCTGCAGGTGGTTCTCGGCGTTCTGCTGGAAGCTCTTGTTGCCGGCCACCTGGCTCGCGTCACTGCTGGTGATGATATAGCCCTGGCTCAACAATGCCCGGCGCGCGGCTTCGCACGATCCGGCATCGCTGACCTGGAAACTGCGCGAGAACGTCCCCGAGTCGTCGAAGTTCTCGTGTTCGTAGATCGCTGCCTTTTTCGAGGAACAGCCGGAAACACCCGCCAGCACCAGGGCCAGCCCGAGCGCTACTGAGACGGTAGATCTGGACATTGTCAATTCCGGGAAGAACGAATGGTGCCTATTGTGCAACACATCGCTGGGTCGCTGAAACCGCTGGTCGGTGAAGAGTCTGTCAGCATCAGGTAAATGTTCAAACTGACCCTGTCAGCTCAACGCCGATGTCTAACAGCACTGGCGATTGATATAAAGGCGGGTACTAGCCATTCACCAGGCCACAGAAACAAAAAAAGCGACCCGAAGGTCGCTTTCTTTGTGCCTCGAGGTGTTCAGTGACCTCGAAGCGGATATGGCGCAGCGGACGGGACTCGAACCCGCGACCCCCGGCGTGACAGGCCGGTATTCTAACCGACTGAACTACCGCTGCGTATCGCACAGACCGAAGCCTGCTTGAAACTGGGATCTGCGTGCCAGCGCATGACGCTGGTATTGCAGGCACAAAAAAGGCGATTGGTTCATCGCCTTCAATGTCGCTTCGAGGAGTTCTAGGGCCTCAAAGCAGAAGATGGCGCAGCGGACGGGACTCGAACCCGCGACCCCCGGCGTGACAGGCCGGTATTCTAACCGACTGAACTACCGCTGCGTATCTTGCAGGCCGTAACCTGCTTGAAACTGGGATCTGGCAGAAAGGTCTTGCCTTTATGCCACAGACCGGTGAATCTCACCCATCTGTTGAAGTAAGTGGCGCAGCGGACGGGACTCGAACCCGCGACCCCCGGCGTGACAGGCCGGTATTCTAACCGACTGAACTACCGCTGCGCATGTGGACTTGCGTCCTGTTCCTCTCTGGTAGGAAGCCTCTTTCGAAGCGTCCCGGGCCAGGAACAATCTCAGGAAGTGGTGGGTGATGACGGGATCGAACCGCCGACCCTCTGCTTGTAAGGCAGATGCTCTCCCGGCTGAGCTAATCACCCTCGCGATGTTGCTTGTTGCGTTTGCTTCGCTGAGGCCGCGAAATTTACGCAGGTACCGATGCTAAGTCAATAGCCCCGTTGAATTTTTTTTCAAAAACCTGAAAAAACGCCAGAACGAAAAAGGAGCCTTGTCGGCTCCTTTGCTTTGCACAGCGACAAGTGACGCGTCAGCTGTAGATCATCTTGCGGCTCATGCCACCATCGACCACGAACTCCTGGCCTGTGACGAACCCGGCCTGACGCGACAACAGCCAGGCCACCAGTGCCGCGACATCCTCCACCGTCCCTACCCTGCCCGTTGGATGCTGGGCATGGTCGGCTTCGGTGAGGGGTTCGGCGCGGCGCTGGGACGGATCGCGAGCGTCGACCCAACCAGGGCTGACGGCATTGACCCGGATCTCCGGCCCCAGGCTCATGGCCAGGGCGTGGGTCAGTGCCAGCAGCCCACCCTTGCTCGCGGCATAGGCCTCGGTATCCGGCTCCGACTGACGTGCACGTGTGGAGGCCAGGTTGACGATCGCCCCGCCATGCGCGCGCAGGTAAGGCGCACAATGCTTGGCCAGCAACATCGGGCCACTGAGGTTGACCGCCAATACACGATTCCATTGCGCGAGGCTCAGGCTTTCGAGTGTATGGTTGTGCGGGTTGGCAATGGCCGCGTTGCACACCAGCGCATCCAGACGCCCGAACTGGCCCAGTACCTGCGCCACGCCAGCGCTGACCTGAGCCTCGTCGGAAACATCCATGGCGATGAACCAGGCGTTGCTGCCCAGTGTCTTGGCAACCTTGGACCCACGTTGGCGGTCCAGGTCACTCAACACCACCTGCCAACCTTCGCAGATCAGCCAGGCGGCGATGCCCAGGCCGATGCCGCGCGCGGCACCGGTCACCAGGGCCACCCGACCGTTATGGTCTGGCTCGCCGCCTGCCCAGTCGATCACAGCGCTGCCAACCCACGCGCCAGGTCAGCCTGCAGGTCGGCGACGTCCTCAAGCCCCACCGCAACGCGAATCAGGCTGTCGCGGATGCCGGCTGCCTCACGCTCCTGCGGGCTCAGACGACCGTGGGAGGTGGTCGCCGGATGGGCGATAGTGGTCTTGCTGTCACCCAGGTTCGTGGTGATCGAAATCACTCGAGTGGCGTCGATAAAGCGCCAGGCGCCCTCTTTGCCACCCTTGACCTCGAAGCTGACCACGGCGCCGAAGCCACTCATCTGGCGCTTGGCCAGTTCGTGTTGCGGGTGGCTTGGCAGGCCGGCGTAATGCACCTTCTCTACACCATCCTGCTGCTCCAGCCACTCAGCCAAGGCCTGCGCGCTCTCGCAGTGTGCACGCATGCGCAGCTTGAGGGTCTCAAGGCCCTTGGTGAAAATCCAGGCATTGAACGGGCTGAGGGTCGGCCCCGCGGTACGCAGAAAGCCCACCACTTCCTTCATCTGCTCGGCACGACCGGCAACCACACCGCCCATGCAACGGCCCTGGCCGTCAATGAACTTGGTCGCGGAGTGGAAGACGATGTCGGCACCCAGCTTGAGTGGTTGCTGCAGCGCCGGAGTGCTGAAGCAGTTGTCCACCACCAGCATCGCGCCACCGGCATGGGCGATTTCGGCCAGTGCAGCGATATCCACCAGTTCTGCCAGCGGGTTGGACGGCGACTCGACGATCAGCAGCTTGGTGTTGGCCTTGAGGGCGTTCTTCCAACCGCCGAGATCGACCAGCGGCACATAGTCCACCTGCACGCCGAAGCGCTTGAAATACTTTTCGAACAGGCTGATGGTCGAGCCGAATACGCTCTGCGATACCAGCACGTGATCGCCAGCGCTGCACAGCGACATGACCACGGCGAGAATCGCCGCCATGCCGGTGGAAGTCGCCACGGCCTGCTCTGCGCCTTCCATGGCCGCCAGGCGTTCCTCGAAGGCACGCACGGTCGGGTTGGTGTAGCGCGAATAAACGTTGCCCGGCGTTTCGCCAGCAAACCGCGCAGCCGCATCGGCGGCCGTGCGGAAGACATAGCTGGAGGTCAGGAACAGTGCTTCGCTGTGCTCGCCCTCAGGCGTACGGTGCTGACCGGCACGCACTGCCAGGGTGTCGAAACCGACACCCTCCAGGTCGCTGTCCAGCCGTCCGGCATCCCATTGATCCGTCATGCCGTTACTCCTAAAAAGCCCAAAGTCAGTTGTTGTACAGGTCGATGATCGCGCTGACAGCCTGGGTCTTGACCTTGGCCGCATCGTTACGAGCCTGCTCGATACGTTCCAGATAGGCATCGTCGATGTCGCCGGTGACGTATTCACCATTGAACACCGCGCAATCGAAGTGCTCGATCTTGATCTTGCCACCACCGACCGATTCGATCAGGTCCGGCAGGTCCTGATAAATCAGCCAGTCGGCGCCGATCAACTCGGCCACCTGTTCGGTGGTACGGTTGTGGGCGATCAGTTCGTGAGCGCTCGGCATGTCGATGCCGTAGACGTTGGGGTAACGCACAGCCGGCGCCGCGGAGCAGAAGTAGACGTTCTTCGCGCCTGCCTCACGGGCCATCTGGATGATCTGCTTGCAGGTGGTACCACGCACGATCGAGTCGTCCACCAGCATCACGTTCTTGCCACGGAACTCGAGTTCGATGGCGTTGAGCTTCTGGCGTACGGACTTCTTGCGCGCAGCCTGGCCGGGCATGATGAAGGTACGGCCGATGTAGCGGTTCTTGACGAAGCCTTCGCGGAACTTCACACCCAGGTGGTTGGCCAGCTCCAGGGCCGCGGTGCGGCTGGTGTCCGGGATCGGGATGACCACGTCGATGTCGTGCTCGGGGCGCTCGCGGCGGATCTTCTCGGCCAGCTTCTCGCCCATGCGCAGACGCGCCTTGTACACCGAGACGCCATCCATGATCGAGTCAGGACGGGCCAGGTAGACATGCTCGAAGATGCAGGGCTGCAGTTTCGGGTTGTTGGCACACTGCTTGGTGTACATCTGCCCTTCTTCGGTGATGTATACCGCTTCACCCGGCGCCAGGTCACGGATCAGGGTGAAGCCGAGGACGTCCAGGGCAACGCTTTCGGAGGCGATCATGTACTCGACGCCTTCGTCGGTGTGGCGCTGGCCGAACACCACCGGGCGAATCCCGTTGGGATCGCGGAAGCCGACGATGCCGTAGCCGGTGATCATCGCCACCACCGCATAGCCACCGACGCAGCGGCTGTGCACGTGAGAGACCGCCGCGAACACGTCTTCCTCGGTCGGCTGCAGCTTGCCGCGTACAGCCAGCTCATGGGCGAACACGTTGAGCAGCACTTCCGAGTCGGAATTGGTGTTGACGTGACGCAGGTCGGACTCGTAGATCTCCTTGGCCAACTGCTCGACGTTGGTCAGGTTGCCGTTGTGCGCAAGGGTGATGCCATATGGCGAGTTGACGTAGAACGGCTGGGCCTCGGCCGAGGTGGAGCTGCCCGCGGTCGGGTAGCGCACATGGCCGATGCCCATGTGGCCAACCAGGCGCTGCATGTGGCGCTGCTGGAAGACGTCGCGCACCAGGCCATTATCCTTGCGCAGGAACAACCGGCCGTCATGGCTGGTAACGATACCGGCAGCGTCCTGGCCGCGGTGCTGGAGGACCGTTAGCGCGTCATACAGCGCCTGATTGACGTTCGACTTACCGACGATACCGACGATGCCACACATGCGACGCAACCCCTACTTTGACGAAACTTGAGTGAAAAGCGCTCAGGGCCGGGATGGACCGAGCAGCTGTTCCTTGAACGGAAGATCAACTGGAGAGCTGATCCCACTGGACATCCACTGACCGGCAAAACCGAGAATCAGGTTCTTCGACCAGTCAGCGACCAATAGAAATTGTGGTATCAGGCGTGATTCCTGCCACCACGGATCCTGTTGTACCGGGCCCAGGCTGAGCAGCCCGACGGCCACCACCACCAGCAAGGCCCCGCGCGCGGCGCCGAACGCCATGCCGAGGAAACGATCGGTGCCGGACAGCCCGGTCACGCGGATCAGCTCGCCGACGAGGAAGTTGATCATCGCCCCCACCAACAGGGTGGCGACGAAAAGAATGGTACACCCGGCGATGATTCGTGCCGAGGGTGTCTGGATATAGCTCTCCAGGTACTGCGACAGCGACCCGCCGAACATCCAGGCGACCGCGCCGGCAATGATCCAGATGAGCAAGGACAAGGCTTCCTTGACGAAGCCGCGCTTGAGACTGATCAGTGAGGAAACGGCGACGACCGCAATGATCGCCCAATCAATCCAGGTAAATGCCACGGTGCTGCCTGCAGACGTTTGAGGCGGCGCATTTTAACAGAGCGAAGGGCTTGGGGTAAGCGGAATGTCACGTCGCTGAAGGCCTGCAGCCTGACTTCCAGGACAACTTTGCCGCATTCGCGAAGGATGGAATCCGAACGAAAAACGGCCCTGCCCGACCTGCATCAATGCGCAGATCGGGCAGGGCCGTCCGGATTCAGCCTCGTTCCGGCTGGAAACGAACCACGATACCCTTGAGATTCTGCTGGCGGTTGATCACATCACGCACACGCTCGGCTTCAGCGCGGTCGATCAGCGGACCGACGAACACCCGATTCATGCCGTCAGCCGAACGGATGTAGGCGTTGTAGCCCTGACTGCGCAGGGTCTTCTGCAGGTTATCGGCCCCAGCGCGGTTGGACAGGCTGGCCAGTTGGATCGACCAACTTACCGGCAGACCGTTGGCGTCGATCTTCGACGCTGCCGCCGGCTTGCTTGCACTGGCGGTGGCAGCAGGTGCCGGAGTGGCAGGCTGCACCGGGCGCGTTTCAACTTTAGCGGCAGGCGCTGGCGGCTTGACCACCGGCACCTGGGCGACCTGCGAAGGCGACGGAGTGATCGGCTGGCTTGGCGCGCTGACCGGCGCAGTGGACTCATCGACCACCACCGGCGCTTGCTCCGAGGGATCGGGCAGCGCCTGGGGCTCCGGCACCTGCACAGGCTCCACCTTGACCTCAGGCAGGCTTGGCATGGCCGGCGCCTGGGGCGCCTCGACACGCACCTGGCGCATCTCGTCCTCGCGGGTGAACAGCATCGGCAGGAAGATCACCGCCAGCGCCACCAGCACCAGCGCACCGACCATGCGCTGCTTCATCCCTTTATCCAGCACTGCCATCTACTCCATCCTCCGGGGCCTGCCGCTCGAGCCATTCCAAGGCTTGGCCGACGCAGAAAAACGAACCGAACAGCAGGATCTGGTCATCCGCCGTTGCCTGTGCACACTGCCCTTCGAGGGCTGCGGCGACACTGGCATAAGACTTCACCGTAGCACCTTCGTTCGTCAAGGCGGTGGCAAGTTCGGCAGCGGTGCGGCTGCGCGGGGTGTCCAGAGGGGTTACCGCCCAGTCGTCGACCAGGCCCTGCAATGGCGCGATCACGCCTTCCAGGTCCTTGTCTGCGAGCAGGCCGAAAACCGCCAGGCGACGCCCCTTCAGCGGGCGTGCAGCCAGGCGGCGAGCCAGGTACTCGGCGGCATGCGGGTTGTGCCCGACATCCAGCAGCAGCTCCACCGCCTTGCCCTGCCAGGTCAACTGGCGACGGTCCAGGCGACCGGTAATGCGGGTATCGAGCAATGCCTGGCGAACTTGCGCTGCCTGCCACGGCAAACCCATCAGCAGATAGGCCTGCAGTGCCAGGGCAGCGTTTTCCATGGGCAGGTCGAGCAGCGGCAGGTCATGCAGCTCCACCGACTGACCATCGGTCGCAGTACCACGCCAGCTCCAGCGGCCTTCAGCGCTGCCAAGGTCGAACTCACGCCCACGCAGGAACAGCGGCGCAGCCAGTTCGGCGGCCTTGTCCAGCAGCGGCTGCGGTGGGTCCAGGTCGCCGCACAGCGCCGGCTTGCCCGCACGGAAGATGCCAGCCTTCTCGAAGGCCACCAGTTCGCGGGTATCACCCAGGTAATCGACATGGTCGACACCGATGCTGGTCACCAGCGCCAGGTCGGCATCCACCACGTTCACGGTGTCCAGACGGCCACCAAGGCCCACTTCGAGTACCACGGCATCGAGTTGCGACTGCTGGAACAGCCAGAACGCCGCCAACGTACCCATCTCGAAGTAGGTAAGGGAAATCTCGCCCCGCACCGCCTCGACGGCGGCGAAGGCTTCGCACAGTCGCTCATCGCTGGCTTCGACGCCATCGATCAGCACCCTTTCGTTGTAACGCAACAGGTGCGGCGAGCTGTACACGCCGACCTTCAGCCCCTGGGCACGCAGCAGCGAGGCGACGAACGCGCAGGTCGAGCCCTTGCCGTTGGTGCCGGTAACCGTCACCACCCGCGGCGCCAGCCGACCGAGCGCGAGGCGCGCCAGCACCTGCTGCGAACGCTCCAGGCCCATGTCGATGGCCGAAGGGTGCAACTGCTCGAGGTATGCGAGCCACTCGCCCAGAGTACGCTGGCTCATCACGCGACGACGGCCGCTTCTTTCGCCTGCTCGGGGGTCGGTTGGCCGGTCATCTGGGCCAACAGGCGGGCCAGGCGTGGACGCAGCTCATGACGGGAGATGATCAGGTCGATGGCGCCGTGCTCCAGCAGGAACTCGCTGCGCTGGAAGCCCTCTGGCAGTTTTTCGCGCACGGTCTGCTCGATCACACGCGGGCCGGCAAAGCCGATCAACGCCTTCGGTTCGCCAACGATGACATCGCCCAGCATCGCGAGGCTGGCGGATACACCACCATAGACCGGGTCGGTCAGCACCGAGATGAACGGGATGCCCTCTTCACGCAGGCGCGCCAGCACCGCCGAGGTCTTGGCCATCTGCATCAGCGAGATCAGCGCTTCCTGCATGCGCGCACCGCCGGAGGCGGAGAAACAGATCATCGGGCAACGGTTTTCCAGGGCGTAGTTGGCTGCGCGCACGAAGCGCTCGCCGACGATGGCACCCATCGAACCCCCCATGAAGGAGAACTCGAAGGCGCTGACCACGATCGGCATGCCCATGAGGGTACCGCTGACCGAGACCAGCGCGTCCTTCTCGCCAGTCTGCTTCTGGGCAGCGGTCAGGCGATCCTTGTACTTCTTGCCATCACGGAACTTCAGGCGATCGACCGGTTCCAGGTCGGCACCGAGCTCGGCGCGCCCTTCGACATCGAGGAAGATGTCGATACGCTCACGGGCGCCGATACGCATGTGATGGTTGCACTTGGGGCAGACGTCGAGTGTTTTTTCCAGCTCCGGACGATACAGCACGGCTTCGCAAGCCGGGCACTTGTGCCACAGGCCTTCCGGCACCGAGCTCTTCTTCACCTCGGAACGCATGATCGAAGGGATCAGTTTGTCTACCAACCAGTTGCTCATGCTCTATTCTCCCGTTTTGGCCGCTGGCGGGCTTGCTGTCGCCTGCCCTGCCCCGACCCTTGAGCTCAAATTCGTGTTCGAAACGACGATGGACCGGTCACGGGGACCACCCGCGCACCACTCCACCTTCAACCTGTACGCCGACGCCCCTGGCGTCGCGTGTTCTGATGACCAGCCCCACGGGGCCAGCCGGGCAGCACCGGGCTGCGATAGCTATGGACGATGGCACGCCGCCAACCGTCACATCCACCGTCACGCCGCGCGGACCGCGCGCATGAAGGCTTCGATCTTGCTGGCATCCTTGATGCCCTTGGCCTGCTCGACGCCGCCACTGACGTCCACCGCATAGGGTCGAACCTGGGCAATGGCCTGGTCGACGTTGTCCGCCGACAACCCGCCCGCGAGGATGATCGGCTTGCTCAGGCGCTTCGGCACCAGCGACCAATCGAAGGCTTCGCCAGTCCCCCCCGGTACGCCGGCCACATAGGTGTCCAGAAGAATGCCACGGGCGCCGGCGTACTGCCGGCAGGCGGCCTCCAGGTCATCTCCGGGGCGCACTCGCAGGGCCTTGATCCAAGGGCGATGATAGCCTTCGCAATCAGCGGGAGTTTCGTCGCCGTGGAACTGTAGCAGGTCCAGTGGAACCACCTCGAGGATCTCGTTCAGCTCACAGCGTGACGCGTTGACGAACAGCCCCACCGTGGTCACGAAGGGCGGCAACTGCTCGATGATCGCCCGCGCCTGGCGCACATCCACCGCGCGCGGGCTCTTGGCATAGAAGACGAAGCCAATGGCATCGGCACCGGCCTCGACGGCGGCCAGCGCATCTTCGATGCGGGTAATCCCGCAGATCTTGGTGCGGACGTTGCTCATGGACGACGAACCTTGAGTGATCGGTGAAGGGCCGGATGTTAGCAAATGACGTTTCGCCCGTCAGTCTGCCAACGCCTCGTAGCCTGTAAGAAAGTGTGGGCCGATGTAACGCTGCGGCAGGGCGAACTCTTCCGGATACTCCACCTGCACCAGGTACAGGCCGTAAGGGTGCGCCGTCACGCCCCCCTCCCGACGGTTGCGCCCCTCGAGCACCTCACGGGCCCACTCCACAGGGCGCTCGCCAGCACCGATGGTCATGAGCACACCAGCGATATTGCGCACCATGTGATGCAGGAAGGCCGTGGCACGTACATCGAGCACGATCATCCGACCATGGCGGGTAACACGCAGGTGGTGGATATGCTTGATCGGCGACTTGGCCTGGCACTGGCTGGCCCTGAACGCGCTGAAGTCATGGGTGCCGAGCAAGTATTCGGCGGCCTCGGCCATCGCCGCGACATCCAGCGGGCGGTGATTCCAGGTCACCTCTTCGGCCAGGTGCGCCGGACGGATCGGATCGTTGTAGATGACGTAGCGGTAACGCCGGGCGGTGGCCTTGAACCGCGCATGGAAGTGCGCAGGCATCGTCCGCGCCCAGACCACGCTGATGTCATGGGGCAGGTTGAAGTTGGTGCCCAGGGTCCAGGCACGCTCGTCACGCACTGCACGGGTATCGAAGTGCACCACCTGGCCGCAGCCGTGAACGCCTGCGTCGGTGCGCCCGGCGCACATGACACTGATCGGCGAGTCGGCGACCTTCGACAATGCCTGCTCCAGCGCCTGCTGGACACTGGGCACGCCGCTGGCCTGGCGTTGCCAGCCGCGGTAGCGCGAACCTTTGTATTCCACGCCCAGGGCGATGCGCGAGTACCCTTCAGCCGCCGATTCGGCCGCGTCGATGTCGTTGATGTCCAAGAAAGCCAAACCTGTGGATGAAACGAAAAGGCGGCCATTATAACGACAACGGCAGCCCTCAGGGCTGCCGTTGTCCGATCGGGGCCAGCTACGCGTCAGACCAGACGCGACAGCATGTCCTGCGCCTCCTGGCGCTGACCGTCGTCGCCATCCTTGACCACCTCGTCGAGGATATCCCGGGCGCCCTGGTGATCGCCCATGTCGATGTAGGCGCGAGCCAGGTCGAGCTTGGTGGCCACTTCGTCGGTGCCGGAGAAGAAGTCGAAGTCCAGGTCATCCAGGGCTCCGGGCTCGAGCGCCGCATCCTCGGCAGTGAAGTGCGGCTCCAGCGACGGCGATGCCAGGCTCTGCGACAACTTGTCGAGCTCGGCGTTGACGTCACTAAGCTCCGAGGCGAAGTGCTTGTCGGCCGGCGATTCGTCATCCAGCGACAACGACAGGTCGAAGTCGTCCGGCAGCTCGAGCTCGGAAATCGGGTCGAATTCCGGAATCTCGTCGAAGGCAGCCAGCTCGGCAGCGACATCCACGGGCGCCTCCGGCTCGGCAGCAGGCGGCGCGGCTACCGCAGGCTCACCGACATCCAGATCGAAGTCCGCCAGATCATCCAGGCTTTGTGGCTCGGATTGCGCCTGAGCCTGCGCCAGCAACGCTTCGAAATCGTCGTCGGCATCACTCTCGGCGACCGGCTCGGGCTGAATCGCCGGCTCAGCCACGACCCCGAGCGCTTGCGTCGCATCAGGTGCATCCAGCACCGGGGCATCGAGCGGGTCGTCGAGCGTCAGGTCATCGTCCAGACTCAGGTCGAACGCGCTGTCCAGATCGTCCGTGGCGGTGGCGGTCACGTCGTCGAGGTCCGGCACGCTGTCCAGCTCAGGCTCAGGCTCGGGCGCCACCGTTACCGCTTCGTCGACAACCGGCTCGGGCTCTGCGGCAGGTGCAGCCTCGTGCTCCTGAAGCAGCTCCTGCACATACTGCTCGTCCATCTCCGCCGCCAGCGCAGCCGCGCCGAGCCCTGCCACCGCTGCAACACCGAGCATGGCCGGATAACGCTGCTTGAGCCCCTCGACTTCGCCCTGGTTCTCAGGTGTACCGGGCAACTGACGCTCCTGGCCGGCGAACGCGTCCTGATCACCTTGGCGGGCGTAGACTTCCATCAGTTTCAGGCGCAGGTCGCTGCGCTGCGGCTCAGCAGCCACCACCGGCTCCAGCAGAGTCGCGGCGTGGTTCAAGCGCCCCTTGGCGACACTCTCGTCGACCTCGGCCAACAGCGCCGCGTGCGGATCGGCATCAGCCGGAGCGCTGGCAACGACTGGTTTTTCCGCCGCAGCCGCGGCTGCAGCAGAGGCCGCCACCACGGCAGGCGCCAAGGTCACGCTCGGCGCCGAGACATCCAGCCCATCGAAACTGCTGGGCGGCAGGTCCAGATCCGGACCGCGCTCACCTTCCTCGGCCAGGGCCCGCGCCATGCGCAGGTGCTTCTCGGCTTCCTGCTGGGCCTTGCGCTTGCGCGCCAGAAGCAGCAACAGGAGCAGCAACACGAGGAAGGCCGAGCCCGCCAACAGCGCCAGCAGCAGCGGATTGCCCAGCAGTTCGTCGAGTACGCTCGGTTGCTGCTCTGGCGCCACCGCTGCTTGCGGCGCAGTATCCGCCGCTGCGGGCGGTGGCGTGACCGCAGGTTCGCCAGGCGCCAGCTGGGCGTTGACCACCGGCTCGACCGGCGGCGTCGCGGCTACAGGTGCTGCCGGCTCGGCGGCACCTTGCGCCTCGAGACGCGCCAGTTGGTCGTTCTTCAATTCGATCAGACGCTGCAGCTTGTCCAGCTGGCTCTGCAGGTCGGTCATCCGGCTCTTGAGTTCTTCGTTGTCGCGGCGGCTGGTATCCAGGCTTTCCTGGGCCACGGCCAGCTTGTCGCTGAGGGCCTTGGCACTACCGGCACCCGCCTGGGTGCCGGGCGCAACCAGCCGCAGGTTATCGCCCTGGGCGATACGTGCAGGCGCGGCTTCGGCGGCACCTCGACGGGTAGCGTCCAACTGCCGCGCACGCGGCCCCAGGCGCCGACCTTCGCGCCAGGCCGCGTACTGCTCGGAAACCTCGCGGATCGCCTCGCCCTGGGCGATGCTGCGGATCTGCTGCTGGTCAGGAAGACGCAGCACCTGACCGGTCTTGAGCTGGTTGATGTTGTTGCCGATGAAGGCATCGGGATTCAGGGCCTGGATCGCCAGCATGGTCTGCTGGATCGAACCGCCGTGGGTGTTGCGCGCAGCGATCTGCCAGAGCGTGTCGCGCTGGCGCGTGGTGTAGCTGGCGGCGCTCACCGCCGGGCTGATGGTGCCCTGGGCAGGCTTGGCGTTGGCCTGTTGTGGCTTGTCGAGCGCCACGTTGTAGTCACGCAACAGCCGCCCTTGGGGCCACATCACCTGAACCAGGAACTTGACCACCGGCTCCGGCAGCGGCTTGCTGGATGTCACGCGCAACACGCTGCGACCGTTGGGGTTGATCACCGGCGTGAACGTCAGGTCTTCCAGATAGGCGGGCAGCGTCACCCCAGCCTTGGCGAACTCCTCGGGAGGGGCCAGGCTCGGCGCCACTTCGGCGGCGGTGAGGTCGCGCACATCGAGCAACTCGATCTCGGCATCCAGCGGCTGGTTCTGCGCCGACTTGAGGGTCAACTCCCCCAGGCCAAGGGCATTGGCCATGCCGGACGACAGCGCCGATGCGGCCGCGATGGCCAGAACCAGTTTGCGAATTCGAAGCATGACCTCTTCCCTTGTATGAATCGTCCTAAAAACCTGCCAGTGGTGTAGGACAAAATTGCTGGCCAGTATCTTTTACGCCATTTTTTTTATCAACAATTGCGCCAATTGCACGGCGTTGAGCGCCGCACCCTTGCGCACGTTGTCGGTGGTCAGCCACAAGTTGAGTTGCTGATCCTCATCGATGCCATGGCGTACACGACCAACATAGACCACGTCTTGGCCCACTGCGTCACCGACAGGGGTCGGATAATCGTCATTTTCCACACGCTCGACGCTGACAGCGGCATCCAGCGCCTGGTTGACCGACTGCAGATCGACCGGCTGACGGCTCTGCACCGCCACACTGAAGCTATCGCCGAAAAACACCGGGACTTGAACGCAACTCACGGAAATCTTCAGTTCAGGCAGCCCCAGCAGCACGCGCAGTTCGCTGACCAGGCGACGCTCCAGCGTTGCATGCCCCTGCTCATCGGTGGCACCCACCTGCGCCAGCAGGTTGAACGCCACCTGGCGATCGAAGAAACGCGGCTCCAACGGGCGGGCGTTGAGCAGCTCGGCCGTCTGCCGCGCCAGCTCGTTCACCGCCTCGCGCCCCTGGGACGAGATGGCCAGGCAGGCCATCACCTGGACCCGCTCTATATCCAGCAACCCCTTGAGCGGTGCCAACGCTACAGCCAGAGCAACAGCGGCGCTGCTTGGGCTGGCCAGCAAGGCTGGCAATGCAAGGCTGTCCACGACCTCGCCATTGGCCTCCGGCACCAGCGCCAGCGCGTCATCCAGCCCGCCCGACAGATCGATCACCGAGCAGCCGGCCTCGCGTGCCTTCTGCGCAAAACTGCGGCTGACTGCAGCACCTGCTGCGAAGAACGCCAGCTTGACCTGGGCGAAGTCGAAGCTGTCCACCTCACGCACTCGCACCTTCTTGCCGGCGAACATCACACTGCTGCCCGCCGACTCCATGCTGGCCAGCAGGTGCAGGGTCGCGACCGGGAACTCCAGCTCCTCGAGAATCTGCACGAGGGTCTCACCGACGCTGCCGGTGGCGCCGACAACGGCGATATCTAGGGGTTGGCTCATGGTTTGGCTCCTTCTGCGGGTACGGCGGGAGCGGCACTTTACTTGATTGCCGCACAAACAAAAAACCCGCGCTGTCTCCAGCACGGGTTTTCGCTCAGCTTGAGGCGATCAACGCTCCAGCAGAATCCGCAACATGCGACGCAGTGGCTCGGCAGCGCCCCACAGCAGTTGGTCGCCGACAGTGAAAGCCCCCAGGTACTGGGAACCCATGTTCAGCTTGCGCAGACGACCGACCGGAATGTTCAGGGTACCGGTCACGTTGGTCGGACTCAGTTCCTGCATGCTGATCTCGCGCTGGTTCGGCACCAGCTTCACCCAGGGGTTGTGCTGGCTGATCATGCCTTCGATATCGGCGATCGGCACGTCCTTGTTGAGCTTGATGGTCAGGGCCTGGCTGTGGCAGCGCATGGCGCCGATACGTACGCAGATGCCATCGACCGGAATCGGGCTCTTGAAGCGGCCGAGGATCTTGTTGGTCTCGGCCTGCGCCTTCCACTCCTCACGGCTCTGCCCGTTTGGCAGTTCCTTGTCGATCCACGGGATCAGGCTGCCGGCCAGCGGCACGCCGAAGTTCTCGGTCGGGTAGGCTTCGCTGCGCATGGCTTCGGCAACCTTGCGATCGATGTCGAGGATCGCGGTGGCCGGGTTGGCCAGATCGTCGGCCACCGCGGCATGGGTCGCCCCCATCTGCTTGATCAGCTCGCGCATGTTCTGCGCACCAGCACCGGAGGCCGCCTGGTAAGTCATGGCGCTCATCCACTCGACCAGGCCGGCTTCGAACAGCCCGCCCAGGCCCATCAGCATCAGGCTGACGGTGCAGTTGCCGCCGATGTAGTTCTTGGTGCCAGCGTCCAGCTGCTGGTCGATGACCCTGCGGTTGACCGGGTCGAGGATGATGACCGCATCATCCTGCATGCGCAGGGACGAGGCGGCGTCGATCCAGTACCCCTGCCAGCCGGCTTCGCGCAGCTTGGGGAAGACCTCGTTGGTGTAGTCGCCGCCCTGGCAAGTCAGGATCACGTCGAGGGTCTTGAGCTCTTCGATCGAATAAGCGTCCTTGAGCGGAGCAATATCCTTGCCCACGTTCGGGCCTTGGCCACCCACGTTGGAGGTGGTGAAGAACACCGGCTCGATAAGGTCGAAGTCCTGCTCCTCCAGCATCCGCTGCATGAGCACGGAACCGACCATACCGCGCCAACCGATCAGACCTACACGTTTCATCGCAACTACACCTTTGCTAAAAAGTGGGCCGCCATCGAAGGGAAACGATGGCGGGCCAGAGAGATTACAGATTCCGCAGCGCTGCGACTACTGCGTCGCCCATTTCCTGCGTACCGACCTTGGTGCAACCGGCCGACCAGATGTCGCCGGTACGCAGCCCCTGATCCAGCACCCGGCTCACAGCCTGCTCGATCGCCTCGGCAGCGGCCTGCTGGTTGAAGCTGTAACGCAGCATCATCGACACCGAGAGGATGGTCGCCAGCGGGTTGGCGATGCCCTGGCCTGCGATGTCAGGCGCCGAGCCGTGGCATGGCTCGTACATGCCCTTGTTGTCGGCATCCAGCGAAGCAGAAGGCAGCATGCCGATGGAACCGGTCAGCATGGAAGCCTCATCCGACAGAATGTCACCGAACATGTTGTCGGTCACCACCACGTCGAACTGCTTGGGTGCTCGCACCAGCTGCATCGCGGCGTTGTCGACATACATGTGGCTCAGTTCGACGTCCGGATAGTCCTTGGCCACGTCTTCGACCACTTCACGCCACAGCTGGCTGGAAGCCAGGACGTTGGCCTTGTCCACCGAGCACAGTTTCTTGCCGCGCACGCGAGCCATGTCGAAGCCCACACGGGCGATGCGGCGCACTTCACTCTCGCTGTAGGGCAGGGTGTCATAGGCCTGGCGCTCGCCGCCTTCGAGTTCGCGCTGGCCGCGCGGAGCACCGAAGTAGATGCCACCGGTCAGTTCGCGGACGATGAGGATGTCCAGCCCGGAGACGATCTCGGGCTTGAGCGACGAAGCGTCAGCCAGTTGCGGATAGAGGATCGCCGGACGCAGGTTGGCAAACAGGCCCAGTTGCGAACGAATCTTCAGCAGACCGCGCTCAGGACGGATATCACGCTCGATCTTGTCCCACTTAGGCCCGCCGACGGCGCCGAGCAGCACGGCATCGGCCTTGCGCGCGCGTTCCAGGGTTTCGTCAGCCAGCGGTACGCCGTGCTTGTCGATGGCCGCACCACCGATCACGTCGTGCTCCAGGGCGAAGCCCAGGCCGAACTTGTCGTTGGCCAGTTCCAGCACCTTGACCGCCTCGGCCATGATTTCCGGACCGATGCCATCACCTGGGAGAATCAGAATCTGCTTGCTCATGCTTTCCTCTATTCATTCAAACAGCGCGGCCCGTTCAGCCACGCCGAAAACTCTATCGCTCGGCCCACAGCACCAGGACATCGGTGCTGAAGGAGCCATCGGCTTCGATCTGGTAATACTGCCGCACTTCCTCGCCCATCGCCTGCTGCAACTGGCGAATGGCCACACGCATCGGTTCTGGGGTTCGCATGCGCTCCACCCAGGATGCGAACTCCAGACGCAGGCGCTGACGGCTATGGCTGCGCGTGAACAGCCCTGCCTCACTGACCTGGCGCTGCCACTGGGCGGCAGAATAATCACGCACGTGGCTGGTGTCGCGCAGCACCTCGACGCTTTGCAGGTAGGTATCGAGCAACGGGCTGCCCGGCGACATGACATCGACGAATGCCGCCACGCCACCGGGCTTGAGCACCCGACGCACTTCACGCAGGGCCAGGCCCAGGTCGCTCCAGTGATGTGCCGAATAGCGGCTGAAGACGAAGTCGAACGATGCGTCGGCGAACGGCAGACGCTCGGCGGCGCCGCGCTCGGTGACGATATTGCCCAGCCCACGCTCGCTGGCGGCCTTGGCAACCACGTCAAGCATCGACTGGGAAAGATCGTATGCCACCACTTCGGCCACCAGTGGGGCCACGTGAAAACTGACATGACCAGCGCCACAGCCCAAGTCCAGCACGCGAGCAGCGCCCTGCCCTTGCAGCTCGGCCTGCAGCAGGGCGAACTCGCTGCCCTGGGCATGCACGGTGCTGCTGAGGTAGGCGCTGGCCTGCTCGCCGAACTGGCGCTGGACTACTTCGGTGTGGCTGGTACCCGTCATGATTGAATCCTTTTGGTTTTATTGCCTGTACCGGCCTCTTCGCGGGCAAGCCCGCTCCCACTAATACAGCATTGCCTCAGGCCTTGTGATATCTGTAGGAGCGGGCTTGCCCGCGAAGAGGCCGGTACTGTCACCTACCTGCTTCAGGCATCCCGGAACAGCCAGGGCTGCGCGGCGCGGTGCTTGCCTTCGAAGGCCTTGATCGCGTCGCTGTCCTGCAAGGTCAGACCGATGTCGTCCAGGCCGTTGAGCAGGCAGTGCTTGCGGAACGCATCGATCTCGAAGTGCAGCACCTTGCCATCTGGACGGGTGACAGCCTGCGCCTGCAAGTCGATGGTCAGCTGGTAGCCCGGGTTGGCTTCGACCTGCTTGAACAACTCATCCACTTCCTCATCGCTGAGGATGATCGGCAGCAGGCCGTTCTTGAAGCTGTTGTTGAAGAAGATGTCGGCAAAGCTCGGCGCAATGATGCTGCGGAAACCGTACTCGTCCAGCGCCCAAGGTGCGTGCTCGCGGCTGGAGCCGCAACCGAAGTTCTCCCGCGCCAGCAACACGCTGGCACCCTGGTAGCGTTCGTGGTTGAGCACGAACTCCTTGTTCACCGGGCGCTTGCTGTTGTCCTGGTAGGGCTGGCCCACGTCCAGGTAGCGCCACTCGTCGAACAGGTTGGGGCCGAAGCCGGTACGCTTGATCGACTTGAGAAACTGCTTGGGGATGATCTGGTCGGTGTCGACGTTGGCACGATCCAACGGCGCGACGAGGCCGGTGTGCTGGGTAAAGGCTTTCATGCTGCGCTCCCTTGGATCAACTCGCGGACATCGATGAAATGGCCAGTTACCGCAGCGGCGGCGGCCATGGCCGGGCTGACCAGGTGGGTACGACCACCGGCACCCTGACGGCCTTCGAAGTTGCGATTGGACGTCGAGGCGCAATGCTCGCCGCTTTCCAGGCGGTCCGGGTTCATCGCCAGGCACATGGAGCAACCTGGTTCACGCCACTCGAAGCCCGCCTCGAGGAAGATCTTGTCCAAGCCCTCACGCTCGGCCTGGGCCTTGACCAGACCCGAGCCCGGCACGACGATGGCCTGCTTGACGGTAGCGGCAACCTTGCGGCCCTTGGCGATGTCCGCCGCAGCGCGCAGGTCTTCGATCCGCGAGTTGGTGCAGGAGCCGATGAACACGCGGTCCAGCTGGATATCAGTGATCGCCTGGTTGGCAGTGAGGCCCATGTACTTGAGCGCGCGCTCGATCGAACCACGCTTGATCAGATCGGCCTCGGCGGCCGGATCCGGCACGCGCTGGTCGACGGCGAGCACCATTTCCGGGGAAGTGCCCCAGCTGACCTGCGGCTTGATCTGTGCAGCGTCGAGTTCGACCACGGTGTCGAACACGGCATCATCGTCGGAGACCAGGTCTTTCCAGGCTTCGACGGCACGTTTCCAGTCCTCGCCCTTGGGCGCATACGGACGGCCTTCGACATAGGCAACGGTGGTCGCATCGGTAGCCACCAGCCCGACACGGGCCCCGGCTTCGATGGACATGTTGCAGATGGTCATGCGACCTTCCATCGACAGCTCGCGGATGGCGCTGCCGGCGAACTCCATGGCGTGGCCATTGCCACCGGCAGTACCGATCTTGCCGATGACGGCAAGCACGATATCCTTCGCGGTGACGCCGACCGGCAACTGGCCTTCGACGCGTACCAGCATGTTCTTCATCTTCTTGGCAACCAGGCACTGGGTGGCGAGCACGTGCTCGACCTCGGAGGTGCCGATGCCATGGGCCAAGGCCCCGAAGGCGCCGTGGGTCGAGGTGTGCGAGTCACCGCAGACTACGGTCATGCCCGGCAAGGTGGCGCCCTGCTCCGGGCTGATGACGTGGACGATGCCCTGGCGCTCGTCGTTCATCTTGAATTCGACGATGCCGTATTCGTCACAGTTCTCGTCCAGGGTCTGCACCTGCAGGCGCGACACTTGGTCGACGATGGCCTCGATACCGCCCTTGCGCTCTGGCGTGGTCGGCACGTTGTGGTCGGGCGTGGCGATGTTGGCGTCGATGCGCCATGGCTTGCGATTGGCCAGGCGCAGGCCTTCGAAAGCTTGCGGCGAAGTCACTTCATGGATGATGTGACGATCGATATAGATCAAGGACGAGCCATCGTCGCGCCGTTTGACTTCGTGCGCATCCCAGAGTTTGTCGTAGAGCGTTTTGCCAGCCATCAGACTGTTCCTCATCAGCGTCTTTCTATGCCAATAACCCCTTGGCTTGTACGGACGATGCTATGGGGTTAGATTGAATAACTCAAATTCATAATTTTTATACTTTGGATAACCAATAGGAATTCGAGCGCATGGATCTCGCCAACCTCAGCGCCTTCATCGCCATCGCCGAAACCGGAAGTTTTTCCGGCGCCGGTGAGCGCCTCCACCTGACCCAGCCTGCCGTCAGCAAACGCATCGCCGGCCTGGAGCAGCAACTGGATGTACGCCTGTTCGATCGCCTGGGCCGTGAGGTCACCTTGACCGAAGCCGGCCGAGCTCTGCTGCCTCGCGCCTATCAGATCCTCAATGTACTGGATGATACGCGCCGCGCCCTGACCAATTTGACAGGAGAAGTTACCGGGCGCCTGACCCTGGCCACCAGCCATCATATCGGCCTGCACCGCCTGCCCCCGCTGCTGAGGGCTTTCACCCGACAGTACCCTTCCGTGGCACTGGATATTCAGTTCCTAGATTCAGAAACGGCCTACGACGAAGTTCTCCATGGCCGGGCGGAAATCGCAGTGATCACCCTGGCCCCCGAGCCCCATCACCTGGTCCGGGCCGTTCCAGTATGGGATGACGCCCTGGATTTCGTAGCGGCCCCGGAGCACGCCCTGGCCCTTGATGGAGATGTCAGCTTGGCCGATATCGCCCGCCACCCCGCCGTGTTCCCCGGCGGCAACACCTTTACCCATCACATTGTGCAGCGCTTGTTCGAGAGTCAGGGCCTGACGCCGAACATCGCCATGAGCACCAACTACCTGGAGACCATCAAGATGATGGTTTCCATCGGCCTCGCGTGGAGCGTGCTGCCACGTACTATGCTCGATGAACAGGTTGCACCCATCGCCTTGCCCGGCATACAGCTGTCGCGCCAGCTAGGCTACATTTTGCATACGGAACGAACGCTATCGAATGCGGCAAAGGCGTTCATGGCATTGCTCGACAGCCACTCAGGGTCCGCCTGACCGTCCATCAGCCAGGCATTTCACTTACAAGGACGCTTCATCCGCCAAAGGTCTGGTACCGATGCCCAAATCAGCAAACCGCTTTCCGCGCCTGCCGCGCATTCCTGCGGTCGACCCCCAGGAGTCCGAGCAGGCTTGGCAGAATGCTCCGCAATTGCTGGCGGCGCTGAATGGCGCACGCCTGGGCGCCTGGCTGTGGGATATCGAAACCGGCCGGGTGAGTTGGTCGCGAGGCACGCAGGCGTTGTTCGGTTTCGACCCTTTGCGCCCGCTACCCGCGGACATCGACTACCTGGACCTGTTGCCGGAGGAAGATCGCACCCGCACCCGCCAGTTGTTCCACGCCGTGGTCAATGGCGAGCCCGTGGAGCAGGCCATGCGTCATCGCATCCGCTGGCCGGACGGCAGCCTGCACTGGCTGGAAATCAATGGCAGCCTCACCCATGATCGCCATGGCCGTCCGCAGATGATCGGGGTGATCCGCGAGATCACTCGCCAGCGTGATCGCGAAACCGCATTGATCAACTCGGAAAAGCGTTTTGCCACCCTCTTCCACCTCAGCCCCAATGCCATCCTGCTGACCCGCCGCAACGATGGCATGATCTTCGAGGTCAACCAGCACTTCGAGGACATGTTCGGCTGGCCCGGCGCCCAGGTCGTCGGCAAGACCAGCGTGGAACTCGGCCTCTGGGTTCACCCCGAGCAGCGACAGCAGGTACTGGAGGCCACCCGCAGCAGTGGTAGCCCGGTGATCATGGAAGTCCAGTTCCGCGCCACCAGCGGCAACATCCACGATGGCATCCTCTGCACCCAGGGTATCGAGCTCGAAGGCATCACCTACCTGATCAGCACCTTTGTCGACACCACCGAGCGCAAGCGGGCCGAACAGGCACTCAAGGACAGCCAGGAGCGCCTGGACCTGGCCCTGGACTCGGCGCAGTTGGGTACCTGGGACTGGCACATTCCCAGCGGCATGCTCTATGGCTCCGCGCGCGCCGCGCAACTGCACGGCCTTGACCCGGTGCCCTTCCATGAGTCCTTCGACGCCTTCTTCGAAGGCGTGCCCGAGGAAGAACGCAGCGTCATGCGTCAAGCCTACCGTAGCCTGCGCGAAGGGCCGGCCGGCAACTACCAGATCACCTATCGCGTCCAGCTGGAGAACGGCGCATCGCGCTATATCGAAAGCCGTGCGCGGCTTTATCGCGACGAAGATGGCAACCCACTGCGCATGGCCGGCACCTTGCTGGACATCACCGACCAGGTCGAGCGCGAGCAACGCCTGAGCGCCTCGGAAGAGAAGTTCGCCAGCCTGTTCCAGGTCAGCCCCGACCCGATCTGCGTCACTCACCAGGATACGGGCCAGTTCATCGAGATCAATCCAGCCTTCACCCAGACCTTCGGCTGGGAGGCCGAACAGGTCATCGGGCGCAGCGCCGAGCAGATCGGCCTGTGGGCCGAGTCGTCGGAGCGCGCCCAGCGTATCGAACGGGTAATCCGCGAGCAGGCCTTGAGCAATGTCGCGGTCGTGGTCAACCACCGCAATGGCTCACCGCTCACCTGCGTGATCTCCAGCCGTCTGATCACGGTAGACAGCCAACCCTGCAGCGTCACCACGCTACGTGACATCACCCAGCAACAGCGCGCCGAAGCGGCACTCAAGGCCAGCGAGGAGAAGTTCGCCAAAGCCTTCCACTCGAGCCCCGACGCCATCACCATCACCGAACGGCACAGTGGCCGCTATGTCGAGGTCAACGACGGCTTCTGCCGCCTGACCGGATACAGCAGCAGCGAGGTGGTGGGCCGCACCGTTTTCGAACTGGGCATCTGGGCCGACGACAAGCAACGAGCGGCCTTGCTTGCCGAACTCGGGGAGCGTGGCCGGGTACACCACCGGGAAATGCTCGGGCGCAACAAGCGCGGAGACATCCTGACCGTCGAGGTGTCCGTCGAGCCGATCAGCCTCAATGAAACCGACTGCCTGCTGCTGACCGCCCGCGATGTCAGCCAGTTGAAGAACGCACAGGCGCAGATCCGTCACCTGGCCTACCACGATCCGCTGACCAACCTGCCCAACCGTGCCCTGCTGATGGACCGGCTCAGCCAGCAGATCGCCCTGCTCAAGCGTCACAACTTGCGCGGCGCCCTGCTGTTCCTCGACCTGGACCACTTCAAGCACATCAACGACTCCCTGGGCCACCCCGTCGGCGACACGGTATTGAAGATCATCACTGCCCGCCTCGAAGCCAGCGTACGCCTGGAAGACACCGTGGCACGCCTGGGCGGCGACGAATTCGTGGTCCTACTCAGCGGTCTCGAGGGAAGTCGCGAGCACGTCGAGGGCAAGGTTCGCGAGTTGGCCGACACCCTGCGCGAGCTGCTGGCCGAACCCATGTCGCTGGATGGCCAGCGCCTGCAGGTGACGCCCAGCATCGGCGTGGCACTGATTCCCGACCATGGCGCCACCCCGGCCGACTTGCTCAAGCGTGCAGACATCGCCCTTTACCGGGCCAAGGATTCCGGGCGCAATACCACCCAGCTGTTCCACACCACCATGCAGAAAGCGGCCAGCGAGCGCCTGCGCATGGAAAACGACCTGCGCCTGGCACTGGCGCGTGGCGAACTGGCCCTGCACTTCCAGCCCCAGGTGGACGCCCGCGACAACCGCATCGTCGGCGCCGAAGTGCTCTTGCGCTGGCACCATCCGCAACTTGGCCAGCAAGCGCCCTCACAGTTCATCCAGGTACTCGAGGAAAGCGGCCTGATACTCGAGGTGGGCAGCTGGATCCTCGACGAAGCCTGCGACGCCTGCGCGCGCATGCTCGAGGATGGGCTGATCAGTGCCGACGATTTCAGCCTCTGCGTGAATATCAGCCCCAGGCAATTCCGCCAGAATGATTTCGTCGAGCGGGTACTGCGCAGCCTCGACGACTATCGCCTGCCCAGGCGCATGCTCAAACTGGAGATCACCGAGGGCATCGTCATCCAGAACCTGGAAGACACCATCAACAAGATGCGCGAACTCAAACGCTACGGGGTGAGCTTCGCCATGGATGATTTCGGCACGGGCTATTCGTCGCTGACCTACCTCAAGCGCCTGCCGGTGGATGCGCTGAAGATCGACCAGACCTTCGTGCGTGACGCGCCCAACGACCCCAATGATGCCGAGATCGTTCGCGCCATCGTGGCCATGGCGCGCAGCCTGGAACTTGCGGTGATCGCAGAAGGTGTCGAACTGACAGAGCAACTGGAGTTTCTCGAGCGCCAGGGCTGCTACCTGTACCAGGGCTACCTGCACAGCCGGCCGCTACCCTTGCCGGAGTTTCGCCAGATCTTGCAGGAAACCCCTGCAGACTATTGATAGCGCACGCCCCACAGGAGGGCGGTGTCACAGAAATGCGAAAGGGCACCCTAGGGTGCCCTTCCATTCACTTCACTGCATTCAATTCAGTGCAGCCTTTTCACCATTGATCGGAATACGCTTGGCCTTGGCTTCTTCCGGCACGACGCGCAGCAGGTCGATGCTGAGCAGGCCGTTAGCCAGACCGGCGGCTTTTACTTCGATGTGATCCGCCAGGCGGAACGACAGCTTGAAAGCACGCTGGGCGATACCCTGATGCAGATAGGTGACTTCGGCAGCGCCATTTTCGCGCTTGCCACCGGTAACGGTCAGGACGCCTTTTTCGACCTGAAGGTCGAGATCCTGCTCCTGGAAGCCGGCTGCAGCAACCACGATGCGATAGTGGTCATCGCCATGCTTTTCGACGTTGTAGGGCGGGTAGCTGCTACCGGCCTCATTACGTGCCGCGGATTCGAACAGGTCATTGAAACGATCGAAACCTACGGAATGGCGGAACAGTGGTGCGAGGGAGAAAGCGGTAGTCATGGTCATAAACTCCTGAGATTCAGCAAGTAAGTCACTACGCGACCCGACTTCGGCATCGCGTACTCAAGAGATAAGGTCAGGCAACGGACTTTCAAGGGCTCTCATGAAAAAATCTGCCCACCCCGCACGATGCAGCTGCCCATCAGGCGACGCACTCGGTGAAAGAGGCCGTTTTCACTGGCTCGACACCCAACAGCCGGCTGATGCGCGCGCAGTCATCCTCGCGCCGCAACTCGGCGAACAACAGTACAGCCTCCGGGTAGCTGCGGGTCAACATCGCCAACCACTGCTTCATCCGCCCGGGCGCATAGCGTGGCGACAATTTGGCCTGCGCCTGGCGCCAGAACTCGCGCAGCAGCGGTAACAGATCGCTCCATACCATCGGCTGGTAGTCCCGCCCCTCGCGCGCAGCGGCGATCTGCAAGCCCAGATCCGGCCGCGACACCAGCCCGCGCCCGAGCATGATGTTTTCGGCGCCGCTGACTTCGCGGCAGCGTCGCCAATCATCGACGGTCCAGATCTCGCCATTGGCAAAGACCGGCACCTTGACCACGTCCTGCACCCGCGCCACCCACTCCCAGTGAGCCGGCGGCTTGTAACCCTCTACCTTGGTTCGCGCATGCACCACCAGGTGCTGCGACCCACCCTCGGCCAGCGCGATGCCACACTCCAGCGCACCATCCGGACTGTCGAAGCCCAGACGCATCTTCGCCGTCACCGGGATCTGCGCCGGCACCGCCCGTCGAACCTCACGAACGATGGCATGCAGCAGCTCGGGCTCCTTGAGCAGCACAGCGCCCCCGCGAGACTTGTTCACGGTCTTGGCCGGGCAGCCGAAGTTAAGGTCGATTACCGGTGCCCCGAGTTCACAGGCCAGGGCAGCGTTGTCCGCCAGGCACAGCGGATCGGAGCCCAGCAACTGCACACGCATCGGCGTGCCGGCAGCCGTGCGCGCACCGTTGCGCAACTCGGGTGCCAACTTGTCGAACGACGAAGGTGGCAGCAAGCGATCACAGACACGGATGAACTCGGTGACACACCAGTCGATACCACCGACGCGGGTCAGCACGTCGCGCAGGATGTTGTCGACCAGCCCCTCCATGGGGGCCAGGGCAATTTGCATTTCAGGGTCTCGACGAGAAAAGGCGGCAGTCTAGCAAAAAATGCCCGTCGATCAGGCGCCGATCAGCGCCGGACCATAGCCTTCGAGGAACTCGGCCGGCATGCGTCTGGGCTTGCCGCTGGACAGCTCGATACAGGCAAAGGTGGTTTGCGCGCGCAACAGGGTGACCCCGTCACTCGGGCGCTTGAGCTGGAAACGACGGGTCATGCGCAGGCGCTGATCCCAGTCGATGATCCAGGTGGCCAATTGCAGCTCGTCGTCTTCGTACGCCGCTGCCAGGTAATCGATCTCATGGCGGACCACGGCCATTGCCCGATCCAGACGACGATACTCGGCAAGGTCCAGCCCCAGGCGTTGTGAATGACGCCAGGCGCAGCGCTCCAGCCAGGTGACGTAGACCGCGTTGTTGGCGTGACCGAGGCCGTCGATATCCTCGGTGCCGACGCGAAGGTCGATGATGAATGGCGCTGCCAGATCCCAGCTCATGCCCGCTCCTGTAGTCAGTGAACGGGCAGAGTGTAACGGATGCTCAGGCGCTTTGCCGTGCCGGTTGGGTCGTACGTGCCAGCAACTCGAGCACAGCCTGGGTCAGACGCGGATCAGCCAGCACCCGTTGATGCCCACCCTCCTCCAGCAGCAACAGGCGACTGTCGAACCAGGCCTTGTGAATGACCTGAGCCTCACTGGCCGCAACCAGCGCATCGTCAGCCGCATGAACGACCAGCCCAGGCAACTCGAGCTGGTAGCCACTGACATCCAGCCGATCGATCTGCACGCCTACGTCGCGCTCGACCTGGCGAATGAAGGCTGCACGCGCCCGCCCAGGCATCCCCAGGCGCCGGGCGAAACCGCGCAACACCCCGAGCAATTGGGCAGGTGCAGCAATGCTCACCGCCGACTCGGCACGCAACCCCCACTGCAACGCCAACATGACGCTGGCGCCACCCATCGAATGACCGATCACCGCCCGTAAAGGCGGCAGCTCCGCCGCGGCCTCAAGCAGTGCCCGGGCGAACAGCACCACATGCGCCTGCTGCCCCGGCGAACGGCCATGGGCCGGCCCCTCGAGGGACACGACCGTATGCCCTGCCTGCACCAGGGCTTCGATCAGCGCGGCGAACTGAGTGGGCCGCCCCTCCCAGCCGTGCATCAGGAGCACCGTCGGCCCCTTGCCCCAGCGCAACGCCGAAAGACCGAAGCGCAGGGTGATCCGCTCGGCAGATGCCAATAACGGCAGTTCCCATTGCCGCGCAGGCAGGTTACGCGGCGTCATGAAGGCGCGACGCATGCGCCCGGCGACATGCTCGGGGGCCAGATGGCCAAGGGTGCCGTTGATGCTGCGAATCCAGCTCAGGGTAGTCATCGCCTTGCTCCAGAGTTGAGGTTGCTCAGATAACCGCCGACTTGGCGGCGCGCAGAATACGGTCGGAAAGCTCGGAAGCGCCCAAGGCTCGGGCCAGGGCCAGGCCGCCAACCATCAGGGCGAGGTCGGCGAATGCCTTGTCGATATCCTCGGGACGATCGACCATCTGCGCCGTCATCAGCTCGAGGTGTTCAGCCAGCTTCTCGCGAAAGGCTTCGGGCAAACGCTGCATCTCACCCAGCGAATTAGGCAAGGGACAGGCGTGCTCATGGGCATCACGGTGCTTGCGCGACAGATAGAAAGCCGCTGCCAGCGCACGACGCTCGGCGCCAGACAGGCTGGGGTCGACTTGCGAGAGCAAGGCCCGTCGCTCACCGAGCAACTGGTCGAATGCCGCCAGCATCAACTCATCCTTGCTGTCGAAATGGGCGTAGAAACCTCCGACAGTGAGGCCTGCCGCAGCCATTACCTGGCCTACGCTGGGGTCGGCTGGCCCCTGCTGGATCAGGGCGCTACAGGCAGCATCGAGAATACGCTCGCGGGTCCTGGTCTTTTTATCGTTCATGGGCACCCCCAAATATGATGATCGAAATATTACGCATGTAATATTTTCTGGCAAGCGAAATTGCGTACCGCTGATCGGGCACTTGGAAGATGAAGGAGGTAGAAAAACAAAAGGCCCATTCAATAATCGAATGAGCCTTTGAAGTCCCGTAAAACACGGGTAAAAGTGGCGTCCCCTAGGGGACTCGAACCCCTGTTACCGCCGTGAAAGGGCGGTGTCCTAGGCCACTAGACGAAGGGGACGTAAACCTTCGCACCGATTCATTTTCACGAATCGTGGCAGATTGGTGGAGCTAAGCGGGATCGAACCGCTGACCTCCTGCATGCCATGCAGGCGCTCTCCCAGCTGAGCTATAGCCCCGAAACAAAACAAAAAGCTCACTCAACAGTCGAATGAGCCTTTCAACCCCGCAAAACGCGGGAAGAAATGGCGTCCCCTAGGGGACTCGAACCCCTGTTACCGCCGTGAAAGGGCGGTGTCCTAGGCCACTAGACGAAGGGGACGTAACCTTCGTGCCGATCCGCTTTCACGAACCGCGGCAAAATTGGTGGAGCTAAGCGGGATCGAACCGCTGACCTCCTGCATGCCATGCAGGCGCTCTCCCAGCTGAGCTATAGCCCCGGATTTCTAGCCTCTCGGCCCAGCGACATCATGAAATATCGCTTGTGCAATACTGGCGTCCCCTAGGGGACTCGAACCCCTGTTACCGCCGTGAAAGGGCGGTGTCCTAGGCCACTAGACGAAGGGGACGAACCTTCTTACCTTCAAGACATGGTTGCTGGACCAGTCTTTCTTCACGACCTTGATCATGAAGCGGAATTTGGTGGAGCTAAGCGGGATCGAACCGCTGACCTCCTGCATGCCATGCAGGCGCTCTCCCAGCTGAGCTATAGCCCCACAATGTCGCTTTGAACCGAATCACCGGCTGGGTGCCTGATGCTTCGTTTTCGTTCATCGCTGTGGACGGGGCGCATATTAAGATCGGATTGCAGCACTGTCAAACGAATTCGTGAAAATATTCAAAATTTTTTTCACAGATAACAATCACTTACCGCCCTGCCCTGCTCCTGGGGAATGCCGGGTGCCGTGGCAGCGGGACAAGCCCGCTGCCACGGCATTGTGTGACAAGCCAATCAGGCAATGTTTGCCAGCAGCTTTTCCCACTCTTTGTTCTCTTTCTTCGACACGCCGCCCAGCAGCTCCAGTGCCTGGCGCAGACGGTAGCGGGTCAGGTCGGGGCCGAGAATCTCCATGGCATCGAGCACCGACACCGAGCTGGCTTGCCCCGAAATCGCGGCGAACATCAGCGGCATGGCGTCACGCAGCTTCAGCTCCAGGGACTCGACCACCGCCTGGATGCAGCCGGTAATACGCTCCTTTTCCCACTGCCGCAGGCTTTCGAGCTTCCACAGAATCAGTTGCATGACCTGACGCACCTGATCGGGCGACAGTTTCTTGTGCTCGAACAGCTTGGCATCGAGCTTGAGGGCGCCCTCGAAGAAGAACCCGCCCAGTGGCGCGATCTGGCTGAAGGTTTCGACACGCCCCTGTACATGCGGTGCGATCTTCATCATGTAGTCGCTGTTGAACGCCCACTTCTGCACGCGCGCAGCAAACTCCTCGACCGGCAGGTCGCGCAGCCACTGGCCATTGAGCCAGGACAGCTTCTCGATGTCGAAAATCGGCCCCCCAAGGGAAATGCGCGACAGGTCGAAATGCTCGACCATTTCTGCCAGGGAGAACTTTTCACGCTCGTCCGGCATCGACCAGCCCATGCGCCCCAGGTAGTTGAGCATGGCCTCAGGCATGAAGCCCATACGCTCGTAGAACGTGACCGAAGTCGGGTTCTTGCGCTTGGACAGCTTGGATTTGTCCGGGTTACGCAGCAGCGGCATATAGCACAGCTTGGGCTGCTCCCAGCCAAAATACTCGTAGAGCTTGATCAGCTTCGGCGCCGACGGCAGCCATTCCTCGCCTCGCAGGACGTGGGTGATGCCCATCAGGTGGTCGTCGACCACGTTGGCCAGGAAGTACGTCGGCAGGCCGTCGTTCTTCATCAGCACCTGCATGTCCATGCGGTCCCACGGAATTTCGACATCGCCACGCAGCATGTCAGGCACCACGCAGATGCCCTCGCTCGGCACTTTCATGCGAATCACGTGAGGCTCGCCAGCGGCCAGTCGACGCTGCACTTCCTCGGCGCTCATCTTCAATGCGCGGCCGTCATAGCGCGGTGTTTCGCCGCGAGCCATCTGTTCGGCACGCATCTGATCCAGCTCTTCGGCGGTGCAGAAGCAATAGAACGCATGGCCGGCGTCGACCAGTTGCTTGGCGTACTTGGCGTAGATCTCACCGCGCTCGCTCTGCCGGTAGGGGCCATGCGGGCCGCCAACGTCCGGACCTTCGTTCCATTCGATCCCGAGCCAGCGCAGGGCGTCGAAGATCTGCTGTTCCGACTCGCGGGTCGAACGCAACTGATCGGTGTCTTCGATACGCAGGATGAACTCGCCGCCGTGCTGCTTGGCAAAGCAGTAGTTGAACAGGGCGATGTAGGCGGTGCCGACGTGGGGGTCGCCAGTGGGCGATGGCGCGATACGCGTGCGAACGGTGGTCATGGACAGTCTCGGACGAAAGATGAAACAAAGGCGAGATGTTAGCAGGGTGCGGGCATCGGGCTCCAGCAATGGCGCTATCGTCACTTGTGGCGGTGCATTGCCGAGCTGTTAAATTTGCTTACATTTCTAGAACGATAGTCCCTATGCCTGCTCAACTCAAACGCCGCCTGCTGATCTTTCTCGCCTTGGTGGTGCTGATCGCCCTCGCCTTTCTCACCCATTGGTACTTCAAGGGGCGCTTCTACGAAAGTACCGACAATGCCTATGTGCAGGGTGAGATCACACGCATTTCCAGCCAGCTTGGTGCGCGGGTCGACGAGGTTCTGGTAGAGGACAATCAACACGTCATGCGAGGCGACCTGCTGGTCCGCCTGGAGGTCGCCGACTTCCAGCTGGCGGTCGAGCGCGCCCGGGCGGCACTGTCGACGCGAGAAGCCGAGCGTGTCCAGGCGCAAAGCCGACTGATCCAGCAAGACAGCTTGATCGCCGCCGGTCGAGCCCAGGTGGCCGCCAACCAGGCCACTCTCGATCGCTCGCGCCTGGACCTCAATCGTGCCGAAGCCCTGCGCAAACCCGGGTTCGTCTCGGAAGAGCGAGTCACCACCCTGTCTGCAGAAACCCACGTCGCCCGCTCCCAGGTCGACAAGGCCCAGGCCGACCTGCAGAGCCAGCGCCAGCAGATAGATGCACTGACGGCCGAACTCAAGCGCCTCGATGCACAAATTGCCAACGCCCGAGCAGACCTGGCACAGGCAGAACTCAACCTTACCCGCTGTGAAATCCACGCCCCCATCAGTGGCACCATCGGTCAGCGCAGCGCCCGCAATGGCCAGGTGGTACAGGCCGGCGCCTACCTGCTGTCGATCGTGCCGGACGAAGACATCTGGGTGCAGGCCAACTTCAAGGAGACCCAGATCGGCAACATGCATCGGGGCCTGCGTGCCGAACTGACCTTCGACAGCTATCCCGACACCCCGATCGAAGGCCGTGTCGATAGCCTGTTCGCTGCATCCGGGGCGCAATTCAGCCTGCTGCCACCGGACAATGCCACGGGTAACTTCACCAAGGTGGTTCAACGCATTCCGGTCAAGCTGACCTTTGCCGCCAATAACCCCTTGCATGGCCGTATTCGCCCAGGCATGTCGGTAACCGCCACCGTCGACCTGCGCGACACGGCCGATCAGGCAGAGCGCGGCGAGCCCCACGATGGCCGGTGATCAACTGCTGCGACCGACCGCGGAGCCGAGCAGGCGCGACTGGATTGCAGTGATGAGCGTGATGCTCGGCGCATTCATGGCAGTGCTGGACATTCAGATCACCAACTCCTCGCTCAAGGATATCCAGGGAGCACTGTCTGCCACCCTGGAAGAGGGCTCGTGGATCTCGACCTCCTACCTGGTGGCGGAAATCATCATGATCCCGTTGACCGCCTGGCTTGTGCAGCTGCTTTCCGCCAGGCGCCTGGCGGTGTGGGTGTCGCTCGGTTTCCTGGCCTCCTCGTTGTTGTGCTCGATGGCCTGGAACCTGGAAAGCATGATCGTGTTTCGCGCCCTCCAGGGCTTTACCGGCGGCGCCCTGATTCCGCTGGCCTTCACCCTGACCCTGATCAAACTGCCCGAACACCATCGGGCCAAGGGCATGGCAATGTTCGCCATGACCGCGACCTTCGCGCCCTCCATCGGGCCGACCCTGGGCGGCTGGCTCACCGAAAACTGGGGGTGGGAATACATCTTCTACATCAACATCCCGCCGGGGCTGGTGATGATCGCGGGCCTGCTCTACGGGCTGGAGAAGAAAGAGGCACACTGGGAGCTGCTCAAGAGCACCGATTACGCCGGCATCGTCACCCTGGGGGTCGGCCTGGGTTGCCTGCAGGTGTTCCTGGAAGAAGGTCATCGCAAGGACTGGCTGGAGTCCAGCCTTATTGTCGGCCTGGGTACCATGGCCCTGCTCTGCCTGATCACCTTCGTCATCCTCCAGCTTTCCCGAGCCAATCCCCTGATCAACCTGCGCATCCTCGGCAACCGCAACTTCGGCCTGTCGAGCATCGCCAGCCTGGGCATGGGCGTAGGGCTTTATGGATCGATCTATCTGCTGCCGCTGTACCTGGCGCAGATCCAGGGCTACAACGCCCTGCAGATCGGCGAGGTGATCATGTGGATGGGTATTCCACAGCTGTTCCTGATTCCGCTGGTGCCGCAACTGATGAAGGTCATTGCACCCAAGCTGCTCTGTGCACTGGGGTTTTGCCTGTTCGGGGCTGCCAGCTTCGGCTCGGGAGTGCTCAACCCGGACTTCGCAGGGCCGCAGTTCAACCATATCCAGATCATTCGTGCACTTGGGCAGCCAATGATCATGGTCACCATCTCGCTGATCGCCACGGCTTACATTCAGCCTCAGGATGCGGGCTCGGCCTCGAGTCTGTTCAACATCCTGCGCAACCTGGGTGGCGCCATTGGTATAGCCTTGCTGGCCACCTTGCTGGATGCACGGACCAAGGTGTATTTCGACTACCTGCGCGAATCAGTGGTCCCGAGCAACCCGCAAGTGGCGGAGCGACTGGCCCAACTGGCCGAACGGCTAGGCAGTGACAGCGCAGCACTGGGGCGCTTGAGCGAAATCACCCACCAGCAGGCACTGATCATGGCCTACAACGATGCGTTCCACCTGGTAGGGATCGGTTTGGCAGTCAGCATGGTGGCAGTACTGCTGACACGCAAACTGCCACAGGGACTGAAGGCCGGGGAGGCACATTGACCAGTATCCCGGCCGCTTCTGCACCGATGCGCGCCCTCAGCTGGCAATAAGCCGCTCACGCAACTGCCCGATCTCATCGCGCAACTGAGCGGCGGCCTCGAACTCCAGGTCGCGGGCCAGCTGGAACATCTTCTCTTCCAGCACTTTGATGCGCTTGGTGATCTCGCCAGGGGTCTGCAGCTCTGCCTCGTAGCGCGCAGCCTCCTCCGCCGCCTTGGCCATGCCCTTGCGCTTCTTGCTGCGCGCACCGGGCACCGTGGCACCTTCCATGATATCGGTGATGTCCTTGACCACCCCCTTGGGCACGATGCCATTCGCTTCGTTGAACGCGACCTGCTTGTCCCGACGCCGCTCGGTCTCGTCGATCGCCCGCTGCATGGAGCCGGTCACCTGGTCGGCATAGAGGATCGCCTTGCCGTTGAGGTTACGTGCTGCGCGGCCGATGGTCTGGATCAGCGAACGCTCCGAACGCAGGAAGCCTTCCTTGTCGGCATCGAGAATGGCCACCAACGACACCTCCGGCATGTCCAGACCCTCGCGCAACAGGTTGATGCCCACCAATACATCAAAGGTGCCCAGACGCAGGTCTCGGATGATCTCCACACGCTCCACGGTGTCAATGTCCGAGTGCAGGTAGCGCACACGCACATCATGATCTGCAAGGTAGTCGGTAAGGTCCTCGGCCATGCGCTTGGTCAGGGTCGTCGCCAGCACCCGCTCCCCCACCGCCACTCGCTTGCCGATTTCCGACAGCAGGTCATCCACCTGGGTGAGGGCTGGACGCACCTCTACCTGAGGATCGACCAGACCGGTCGGCCGTACCACCTGCTCGACCACGCGCCCGGCATGCTCAGCCTCGTAGGGGCCGGGTGTCGCCGAGACGAAGATGGTCTGCGGGCTGACCGACTCCCACTCGTCGAAGCGCATGGGCCGGTTATCCAACGCCGATGGCAGACGGAAACCGTATTCCACCAGCGTCTCCTTGCGAGAACGGTCGCCCTTGTACATGGCGCCGACCTGAGGAACGCTGACGTGTGATTCATCGATCACCAGCAACGCATCGGCAGGAAGATAATCGTAGAGCGTCGGCGGCGGTGCCCCAGCCGGGCGGCCGGACAGATAGCGCGAGTAGTTCTCGATACCGTTGCAATAGCCCAGCTCCAGGATCATCTCCAGGTCGAAGCGCGTGCGCTGCTCCAGACGCTGGGCCTCCACCAGTTTGTTGGCCTTGTTGAGGTACTCAAGCCGCTCGCCGAGCTCCTCCTTGATGCCGTCCACCGCCTCGAGCAGGGTCTCGCGCGGGGTCACATAGTGGCTCTTGGGGTAGAAGGTGAAACGCGGCAGCTTGCGGATCACTTCGCCGGTCAAGGGGTCGAAGGCGGCGATGTTCTCTACTTCGTCGTCGAACAGCTCGATACGGATGGCCTCGAGGTCCGATTCGGCCGGGAAGATGTCGATCACGTCGCCACGCACCCGGAAGGTGGCGCGGGCAAAATCCATCTCGTTTCGGGTGTATTGCAGGTCGGCCAGCCGGCGCAGCAGTGCGCGCTGGTCGAGCTTGTCACCGCGATCGACGTGCAGAACCATCTTCAGGTAGGTTTCCGGGCTGCCCAGACCATAGATACACGACACCGTGGTGACAATGATCGCGTCGCGCCGCTCAAGCAATGCCTTGGTCGCCGACAGACGCATCTGCTCGATGTGGTCGTTGATCGAGGCATCCTTCTCGATGAAGGTGTCCGACGACGGGACGTAGGCTTCCGGCTGGTAGTAGTCGTAGTAGGAGACGAAGTACTCCACCGCGTTGTTCGGGAAGAACGCCTTGAACTCGCCATACAGCTGAGCAGCCAGCGTCTTGTTCGGCGCCAGCACCATGGTCGGGCGCTGGACCTGCTGAATGACGTTGGCGATGCTGAAGGTCTTGCCGGAGCCGGTCACCCCGAGCAGGGTCTGGTGCGACAGCCCCGCCTCGATACCCTCGACCATCAGGCGAATGGCCTCGGGCTGGTCGCCGGCGGGCTGGAATCGGGTGACGAGCTGGAACTCGGACATGACGGGACCTCGTAGATGTCGCGGCAACTGTAAATTTAGCCAGTAGTCTATACGCAAAAAGGCGCGCCGGGGTGGCCTTCGCCGCTGCAGATGTGAACGCTCATTGCAGTGGACCCGGCAATTCGACCAATGGTCGAAAAATATTTGCGCAAAGCGCCTGAAAACCTGTGCCAGAGTGTCGCAGTGACCGGTCGGTATCACTATACTGACTCCCCGTTTGCACCGCTTCAGTGCACTGGGCTGGAGGGTGCATCTCCTATCACTCTCCTATTCAGAGCCAAGGTAACAATGAGCCTGTTTTCCGCTGTCGAGCTGGCACCCCGCGACCCCATCCTGGGCCTCAACGAAGCATTCAACGCCGACCCACGTACCGACAAGGTCAACCTGGGCGTCGGTGTCTATTGCAATGAGGAAGGCCGCATCCCGCTGCTTCGCGCGGTGATCGAAGCCGAAACCCAGCGTGTCGCCCAACATGCCTCCCGCGGCTACCTGCCGATCGACGGCATCGCCGCCTACGACCAGGCCGTGCAGAAACTGCTGTTCGGCGCTGAATCCCCACTGCTGGCTGCAGGCCGCGTAGTGACCGTGCAGGCTGTCGGCGGCACCGGCGCACTGAAGATCGGTGCCGATTTCCTCAAGCGCCTTTCGCCGAACGCGGTCGTCGCCATCAGCGATCCGAGCTGGGAAAATCATCGCGCCCTGTTCGAGACTGCAGGCTTCCCAGTACAGAACTACCGCTATTACGACGCACCGAGCAACGACGTCAACCGCGCCGGCATGCTCGAAGACCTGAACAAGCTGCCCTCGGGCTCGATCGTCGTCCTGCACGCCTGCTGCCACAACCCGACTGGTGTCGACCTGTCGCTCGACGACTGGAAGAACGTGCTGGAAGTGGTCAAGGCAAAGGGCCACGTACCGTTCCTCGACATGGCCTACCAAGGCTTTGGCGACGGTATCAGCGAAGATGCCTTCGCCGTGCGCCTGTTCGCCGAGTCGGGCCTGGAGTTCTTTGTCTCCAGCTCGTTCTCCAAATCGTTCTCGCTGTATGGCGAGCGCGTTGGCGCACTGTCGATCGTCACCGCATCGAAAGACGAGAGCACCCGCGTGCTGTCGCAGGTCAAGCGCGTGATCCGCACCACCTACTCCAACCCGCCGACCCACGGTGCAACCATCGTCGCCACCGTGCTCAACAGCCCGGAACTGCGCCAGATGTGGGAAGCCGAGCTGGGCGAGATGCGTGAACGCATCCACGGCATGCGCAAGCAGATGGTCTCGCTCCTGGCCGAGTACGGCGCCAACCGCGACTTCAGCTTCGTCGGTCGCCAAGTCGGCATGTTCTCCTACTCAGGCCTGACCGTGGAACAGGTCACGCGCCTGAAGAACGACTTCGGCATCTATGCGCTGGACACCGGTCGCATCGCCGTGGCCGCACTGAACCAGAGCAACATCCACGTGGTCACCAAGGCCATCGTCGAAGTGCTGTAACTGCTTGATTTGCCAGGGGGCGGCTTGACTTCCCCTTGGCATTCAGTAAGATACGCGCAGATTCCGCGATAGCTCAGTCGGTAGAGCAAATGACTGTTAATCATTGGGTCCCTGGTTCGAGTCCAGGTCGCGGAGCCAGACACTGAAAAACCTCCAGATGCGCAAGCACTGGAGGTTTTTTGTTTTCCGGGATCAGAAAGATCGTCGCAAGATGCGCTCAGCGGTCGCGCCCGATAGGGTAGAACACCCCACCACTCCAAACCCCCAACCACTCCTCGCCATCGATCACGCGCGGCACGGCAAGCTCCACCAGTTGGTAGAACACATTGCGGTGGATGAGCGCTTCGAGGTTGCTGCGCATCAGCAGGTAAGGCGATGGCTCATGCGTTGTCGGATCGGTCTCTACCCGAATAGGGTGATCAGCACCGGCATCGACCTGATCCTCGACATTGCTGGTGAAACGCAGGACCTGCTGCTCACCACTACCCTCCACTTCCAGGCTGACCGCCACGAACGGCGCATCATCGACACGAATGCCGACCTTCTCCACAGGCGTTACCAGAAAATAGTCATCACCGTCACGACGAATGATGGTAGAGAACAAGCGCACCATTGGCTTGCGCCCGATCGGCGTCCCCAGGTAATACCAGGTGCCGTCGCGGGCGATGCGCATGTCGATATCGCCGCAGAAATCAGGGTTCCACAGATGTACGGGAGGCAGGCCCTTGTCCTTGGGAATCTGCGCCAGAAGATCGTTGGCCTTATCCGTACCTGTCATCACCCGTTCCTTACCGACTCATTCCCAGGAGACTACGAGCGTACTCGCGCATGGGGGCCGCGAGCAAATCCTGCGGCGTGTTGTCGTGGAACGTCAACAAACCGCCACGGCTCTTGATTCGCGCTGTATCGATCAAGTAGCGAGTGCTGGTTTCGATCAGCATCATCTGCACTACACCGGTATCCCAGCCAAGGCGATCCACTGCCTGCTCGTCGTACCATTCATCGCCATTACCAATGCGGTCATCGGTGCGGGCGAAGCGGGTATAGAGCACGTAATGGGCGCCCACCGAACGCGCCTCGGCGATGGCGTCCTCCAGCCCCAACGGCGCCCTGGCGCGACGCACCAGCGGGAAATACTCGACGAAGCTCTTGAATGCCTCTTCGGCGACGGCATTCTGCTGCGGCACCGGGCCTTTTCCAGGCGGAACGAAAGCGCCCTGGCCAATGAAGATGAACGAATCAGGCTGCAGCCGGACCGACAAGGTTCGAGTGGTATCACTGTGATCGAGCAGACCGGCGTCGCTCATCTGATAGCGAACACCTTCGCCCATGTCGCTGACTTTCATGCAGCCGCTCAACGCCATCAGCGCCAGCAGCAAGACCAGGCTACGCATCTTTCCTCCAGTGACCGGTGACGAAAAACCGGCGAATAGCCGCCAGATGCAGCTTTTGCGCCAGCTCAGCCGCCGATCACCTTCATCACGGTCACACCACCCGAGAACGCCAGCTCCTGCTTGTCCGCCAGGGCCTTGACCAGCAGCCGCTGAATCACCGGAAGCGCCTGGTGACGCGGCTTGTCGAGCAGGTCGCCGATAAAGTGACGATTCCCCGAGGACAGGCAGCCATGCAGCCAGCCGGTAGACGACAAGCGCAAACGCGAGCAGGTCCGGCAAAACGGCACGCTCTCGTTGGCAATCACACCAAAGTGACCTTGGCCGGGAATCTGGTAGCGCAGGGCCGTCGCATCCAAGGCCGCTGGCGCCTGCTGGAAGTGATATTGATGGCCGATCAGTGCCAGCAATTGCTCGAGGCTGACGAACTGACGCAGGAATGCATTCGAATCAAGCGCCAGATGGCCCATGCGCATCAACTCGATAAACCGCAGTTCATAGCCTCTTGCCAGGCAGTAGTCGAGCAGCGGCACCACCTGATCGAGGTTGTGTCCGCGCATCGGCACCATGTTGACCTTGATACGCATACCCGCTGCACTCGCCTCCTCCATGCCCCTCAGCACGCTGGCCAGGTCGCCGCCCCGGGCAATGCTGCGAAACGCGGTCGGGTCAAGGGTGTCGAGGGAGACATTGAGCCGGTCGATACCTGCCGCGCGCAACACGGCAAGCTTGCGACTCAACAACTGGCCGTTGGTGGTCAAGGCGATATCCTTGAGCCCCAAGCCACCGACAATCTTCAGGAACGGCTCCAGGCGAGGGCTGATCAACGGTTCGCCACCGGTAATGCGCAGGCGCTCGATACCTGCGGCATCGACCAGATAAGCCACCCCGCGCGCCAGCGCATCGGCGCAGAGCTCATCCTGTGCAGCCACCAGGCGCTTGCCATCGGGCACGCAGTAGCTGCAAGCATAGTTGCAGGCAGCCGTCAGGCTGACGCGCAGGTTGCGAAAACGCCTGCCTTGACGATCGACGATCATGGATGACTCCGGCATGAGAAAAAGCGAGCCGGCAAAACTTGACTCAAAGATCAAGTTTTTGCAAGCCCTGTCGCCGAAGCGGGCGTGGCTGGCGGAGCCTGCCCATCATGGACAGTACCCCGCAGGGGTTTCAGGCTGCCGGTTCCGGATCGCGCTTGCGCTTGTTGCCCATGCGCACGCCGATGTCCATCAGGAACTGGAAGAAACCTTCCTGATCCTCGAGAACGTTGCTCCAGAACGGCGAGTGATACAGCGCTACAGCGCCATGCACCAGCGCCCAGGCAGCACAGTAGTGGAAGTACGGCGGCACATCCTCGAGCTTGCCTTCGCTGATACGGCCCTTGATCAACTGGGTCAGGCGCTCGAAATTGGAGGCGCGGATACGGTGCAGTTCCTCGACCATCTCCGGCACTTGGTTACCCTTGACCACCTTCTCTTCAAGACGGTCGAACAAGCGGTAGCGCTGAGGATCACGCATCCGGAACTCGAAGTAGGCACGCGACAGGGCTTCCTTGTCGCGGTCGACGTCGTCCGAATGCAACAGCGCATTCAAGTCACGCTCGTAGTCGAGCATCAGGCGCAGGTAGATCTCCGCCTTGGACTTGAAGTGCTTGTAGATCGTGCCTTTGCCGATACCGACAGCGTCGGCGATCATCTCGACGGTGACACTGTCTTCACCCTGTTCGAGAAACAGCTTGAGCGCCGTGTCGAGGATTTCTTGCTCGCGGCGGCGAAACTCACGGACCTTACGAGGTTCTTTCTGCATAGGAAGGACTGGATGACAATCGAAGCAGATTATTATGCCTAACTTGCGGCAAATTGCACGGATCATCCAACCATATCTATGTTTCATGATGAGTTTGCATGCAAACCGTGCCTGTCCGGCTTGAATCGCATGAGTGCGTGCGACGCCCCGCGCCCGGCTGACTCTGGCCTGCAAGCGACGCAGCACGGCTCGCCAAGGCCACCACGCTCATCGAATTCCGCACGTCGGCACGAAGAAAGCGTATGAGTCGCGCACTCTTCAACCTTTTCACCGCACCTCTATACAAATCGGCACCTGATAGGCACAAATTCACCCAGAGTCCGCCCAATGCCATGCCCTGATGGCCCATTGGCTGTCAGGTGTATTCCAAATCTGTTTAAAAAACGACCAACTGGCGCTGGCAGTGCGAGGATACTCGCCAATACTTGAAGTGTTGGCGCGGCGCATCCCCCCAAGTGGCGCGCCGATAAAGGTGCCCAGGGACCGCGTACCTTTGTTTTACTCCTAATGGTCTTAACCCGGATTCCTCCCCCAGAACCCGGGTTTTTTTTGCCCGCCCTGCCCTATCCTCAGGCGACGCGCGCCAACGGGAACAGGCGCTTGAAGTTTGCGGTCGTCTGCTCGGCCAACTGCGCATAGCTCCCCCCCCGCAACGATGCGACGTACTCGGCGACCTCACGCACGTACTGCGGCAGATTGGGCTTGCCGCGATACGGGATGGGCGCCAGGTACGGCGAGTCGGTCTCCACCAGCAGGCGCTCGACAGGCACCTGGCGTGCAACCTCACGCAGGGCATCGGCGTTGCGGAAGGTGACGATTCCGGAGAGCGAGATGTAGTACCCCAGATCGAGTGCGGCCTTGGCCATGTCCCAGTCTTCCGTGAAGCAGTGCAGCACACCCGCCTGCGGCAGGCTGGCCTCGCGCAGCAGCGCCAGGGTGTCCGCCCGCGCCGCGCGAGTGTGAACGATCACCGGCTTGCCGGTCTGCCGGGATGCCTCCAGGTGCAGGCGGAAAGATGCCTGCTGCAGCTCGGCGGCCTCCGGCTCGTAGTGATAGTCCAATCCGGTTTCGCCGATAGCCACCACGTGCGGGTGGGCCAGCTCACGCAGCAGCCACTCCAGCGCAGGCGTCTCCCCCGGAGCCAGGTCGAGGGGGTGCACGCCTACCGAACAGTCGACGTCGGCGTACTGCTCGCTCAGGGCCTTGACCGCCCCGGCGTTCTCGGCGCTTACGCCGATGCATAGAAAATGCCCGACTCCACGCTCGCGAGCCGCCTGCAGTGCGGCATCGAGCGAGCCGGCATGGGCGCTCAGGTCAAGTCGGTCGAGGTGGCAATGGGAATCTACGAGCATGGAATGAGAGCACACATGAAAATAAACGATGGGGGGAATCAGCGCGCGGCCAGCATCTGCAGCCAATGGGCCAACAGGGCTTCGAGCAGCAACACGCGATTGAGGTTGGCCTTGCCCTGGACTTTCTGGCGCTGTTCGAGAATCCAGGCCTGGACCTCGAGCACCCTGCCCTGCCTGCTCTTCTGCGCAAGGTATTGTACGACCTTGCGCATGTCGGCCAAGCCTAGCCCGCCCTCGTCCTGGGTCAATTGATAACGCAGGATCAGGTGCGACCAGTCGCAGAACCAGTCGAACAGCAACAGCAGCGGCACATTGCTCCAGGCTTCAGCCAACTGAGAGGGCGATTGCTGCTGCTTGATCAGCTTCTTCACCCCCTCGGTGACCAGCGCACGCTGCTCGCGCACACCCTGGGACTGCAAGGTGACGGCCATCAGTGGCGATCCCGCCGCCAGGGTCAGCAGTTCGTCACGCTCGATCTGATCGAGCTCCGGCAGGGCCGTCGCCAACCAGGCGTGACTCTGCGCAAGCGTCGGCTGGGCACAGGCCACCTGCTGACAACGGCTCTTGATGGTAGGCAACAAACGGCTGGGCTGATGGCTCACCAGCAGCAGCACGGTATCGCCCGAAGGCTCTTCGAGGCTCTTGAGCAAAGCGTTCGAAGCATTGACGTTCATCGCTTCGACCGGCTCGATCAGCACCACCTTGCGCCCGCCCAACTGCGCAGTCTGCACCACGAACGAAACCAGATCTCGCACCTGGTCGACCTTGATGGGCTTGTCGGCCTCTTCCGGCTCCAGCACGAAGTTATCGGGGTGGCTGCCAGCCTTGAGCAACAGGCACGACTTGCATTGCCCGCAGGCATCCACGCCATGCGGCTGCTGGCACAACAGGCGAGCCATCAGGCGTTCGGCCATGGCTCGCTTGCCGATGCCCTGCGGCCCGTGCAACAGGTAGGCATGGGCATGCTGGCTGCGCCCGGCCAACTGCTGCCAGAGCGCTTGCTGCCAGGGGTAGGCCTCAGCCACGGCAACGCTCCAGGATACCTGGCAGCAATGCATCGATGGCGCGCTGTACCGCCTCGAGCGACTGCCCGGCGTCCAGCAGGCTGTAGCGCTGTGGTGCCTGGGCTGCGCGTTGCAGATAGGCCTGACGCACCGCCTCGAAGAATGCCTGGCCCTCCTGCTCGAAGCGATCCAGGCGTCCGCGAGCGGCAGCACGGGCAAGGCCGACTTCCACTGGCAGATCGAAGACCAGGGTCAGGTCCGGGCGCAGCGCACCCTGAACGAAGTCTTCCAGCACCGCGATGCGCTCCACCGGCAGGCCACGCCCGCCGCCCTGATAGGCGTAGGTGGCATCGGTAAAGCGGTCGCACAGCACCACGGCGCCCCGCGCCAGCGCCGGGCGAATGACCTCGGCCAGATGCTGGGCGCGTGCAGCGAACATCAACAGAAGCTCGGTGTCGGCCGCCATGGCTTCGTCGCTGGGAGCGAGCAGCAACTCGCGGATACGCTCGGCCAACGGCGTACCGCCAGGCTCACGGGTCATGACCACATCCACGCCCTGCTCACGCAGTCGTGCGGCCAGGTACTCGCGGTTGGTGCTCTTGCCCGCGCCTTCGGGGCCTTCCAGAGTGATGAACAAACCGCTCACGGGCATTCCTTACTGTTTGTCGGTGGGCGCCGGCGCCTGTTCGGGCGCGGGCTCTTCGGCGGACTGGGTTGGTGCGCCTTCAAGGGGTTCGCCGGACCGAGGCGAGGCTTCAGTCGGCGGCTCGGCGTCCGGTGCCTGATCGACCGTACCCTGCGGGGCTTGTGGTGCTGGGCTGGAGCGGTAGTCGGCGCGGCGCTTGAGCTGATATTCGCGCACAGCCGTATTGTGGTCGTCCAGGTCATCGGAGAATACGTGGCTACCATCGCCACGCGCGACGAAATACAGGCTGGTACCGTCTGACGGATTCAGGGCAGCGTGAATCGCCTCGCGCCCGACCATGGCGATCGGTGTCGGCGGCAGGCCGGTCATGGTGTATGTGTTGTAGGGTGTCGGTGCACGCAGGTCGGCACGCGTGATCTTGCCGTTATAGCGCTCACCCATGCCGTAGATCACTGTAGGGTCGGTCTGCAGCATCATGCCCAAGCGAAGGCGGCGCACAAATACACCTGCGATCTGCCCTCGCTCCTGGGGGATACCGGTTTCCTTCTCCACCAGCGAGGCCATGATCAGCGCCTGGTAGGGATCACGGTATGGCAAATCGGTTACCCGGTCTGCCCACTCCTTGGCCAGCACCTCCTCAAGGCGCATGTAGGCTTGCTGCAACAGCTCCACATCGCTCATGCCGCGCACGAAGCGGTAGGTGTCCGGGAAGAAACGCCCCTCAGGGAACACACCGGTATGCCCAAGCTTGTCCATCACTTCAGTATCGGACAGCCCGTCGAGGGTGTGCTTGATCTTTTCATGCCTGGCCACGGCCGAGCGCACCTGGCGGAAGGTCCAGCCCTCGACCAGGGTGAGGTTGTACTGCACCACATCACCACGGCGCCAGGCATCGAACAGCGCTTCGACGGTCATGCCGGGTGTCAGGCGGTATTCACCCGTGTGCAGTGCAGTGCCAGCCATGTTGAAACGCCAGTAAAGTCGCAACCAGAAGGCGTCGTCGAGCAACCCTTCACTCTGCATGCGGTAGAACATGCGGTTGGGGTTGGTGCCATTGGGCACATCGAGCAGGCGCTCTTCGGTGACATGCAACGGCTGCTCCAGGACCGAGTTGACCTTCCAGGCCGACCAGCCTACGGCCAGGCCGGCAAGGATCAGGCCCATTTCCAGCAGCAGCAGGATTTTGCGTCTCACGAATCAGGTATCCAGTAACGTACGGGCAACGGCCTGCAGTTTACGGGTGAGCGGCCCGGCCGGCCAGTCGAGGTTGAGCGCACCGAAGGTGCGCACAGGCCAAATTCCATACACGCTATTGCAGACGAACACTTCATCGGCCGTCTCCAGATCGGCTTGCACGAGGTCAGCTGTTCGGACCTCGATACCCAGCGCCGAGGCTTCGTCCAGCAGCGCAGCGCGCATGACGCCTGCCACGCCGCAGCGGCTCAGGTCGGCGGTCAGCAGCACGCCATCGCGGACCAGGAACAGATTACTGTAGACCCCTTCGATCAGGTGCCCTTGCACATCACGCATCAAACCCTCGGCGCAGGCAGGGTCCTGCCATTCGGCGCGAGCCATTACCTGCTCCAGACGATTGAGGTGCTTGAGCCCGGCCAGCAGCGGCTGCTGCGCAAGACGGGTCTGGCAGTCGAACAGCCCGATCCCCTGCTCCGCGTTGGCCACGGGATAAGCAGGCATTGGACTGCTCTGAAGAATGCGTCGGGCCACAGCTTCGGAGGCGGGCGCATAGCCGCGCTGGCTATCACCGCGAGTGACGATCAGTTTGGCTACGCCTTCACCGAGCTGGCTGGCGTAGCGCAGCAACTCGTCGCGAACACACGCATGATCAATATCGATCGCAAGCCGCTGACAACCCTGCTTGAGTCGATCGAGATGTCGCGACAGCAGGCTGGGCCTGCCGCCGCGCACGGCGATAGTCTCGAACAGACCATCGCCGTAGGCCAGGCCGCGGTTCTGCAGGTTGACTGCAGTCGCCGGCTGGCCATCGATCCAGCTGTGCATCAATCGGCGAACCGGCGGAATACCAGCGATCCGTTGGTACCGCCAAAGCCGAAGGAATTGGACAGCACGACATCGATCGGCATGCTGCGCGCCTGGTGCGGCACGAAGTCCAGGTCGCAACCTTCGTCCGGCTCGTCCAGGTTGATGGTCGGCGGCGCCATCTGGCTGTTGATCGCCAACACGCTGAAGATCGCCTCTACCGCACCGGCAGCCCCAAGCAGGTGACCGGTCATCGATTTGGTCGAGCTGACGGCCAGCTTGTAGGCGTGCTCGCCGAACACACGCTTGATGGCCGCCACTTCGGCGATATCGCCAGCGGGGGTCGAGGTGCCGTGGGCGTTGATGTAGCTGACGTCTTCAGGCTTCACACCCGCATCGCGCAGGGCGTTGACCATGCAGCGTGCAGCGCCGTCGCCGGTATCCGGTGGCGACGTCATGTGGAACGCGTCCCCGCTCATGCCGAAACCGACCAGTTCGGCATAGATGGTCGCGCCACGTGCCTTGGCATGTTCAAGCTCCTCCAGTACCAGGGCGCCGGCACCATCGGACAATACGAAACCATCACGCCCCTTGTCCCACGGACGGCTGGCACGGGATGGCTCGTCATTGCGAGTCGAAAGTGCCCGCGAGGCGCCGAAACCGCCCATGCCCAGGCCGCACGCGGCCATTTCCGCGCCACCGGCGATCATCACGTCAGCCTCGCCATAAGCGATATTGCGTGCGGCCATGCCGATACAGTGAGTACCGGTGGTGCACGCCGTGGAGATCGCATAGTTGGGGCCCTGCAGACCCAGATGGATCGAAAGGAAGCCGGAGATCATGTTGATGATCGAGCCCGGCACGAAGAATGGCGAAATCCGGCGCGGCCCTTGCTCGTGCAGGGTACGGCTGGTGTCTTCGATATTGGTCAGGCCACCGATCCCCGAGCCCATGGCCACGCCGATGCGCTCGCGGTTGGCGTCGGTCACTTCCAGGCCAGCATTGCGCACCGCCTGGAAACCGGCCGCCAGGCCGTACTGGATGAACAGGTCAAGCTTGCGAGCTTCCTTGGCCGACAGGTACTGCTCGACCTCGAAGCCCTTCACCGAGCCGCCAAAACGGGTGGAGTAGGCACTCAGGTCCGTGTGTTCGATCGGACCGATGCCACTGCGGCCAGCCAGAATGCCCTGCCAGGTGCTTGGTACATCAGTACCCAGTGGCGACAGCATACCCATACCGGTGACCACGACGCGTCTACGCGACACAGCACTCTCCTTTTCTAATAACAGAGTCTCTTGCGATTGCACTCAGCACGGCCGAATGAAATGGCAACAGGCTCTCGATTGCCCGGTGAATGACGCCAATGGCTCGCAAAGAAAAAACCGCACGCCGGCAAAGGCAGTGCGGTTTTTCCCGACAAGAAGCGTCGACTGAAACGTCTTAGGCCTTGTGGCTGTTGACGTAGTCGATTGCAGCTTGAACGGTAGTGATCTTCTCGGCTTCTTCGTCAGGGATTTCGGTCTCGAATTCCTCTTCCAGAGCCATCACCAGCTCAACGGTGTCAAGCGAATCGGCACCCAGGTCTTCAACGAAGGAAGATTCGTTCTTGACTTCCTCTTCCTTGACGCCCAGTTGCTCGGCGACGATTTTCTTGACGCGTTCTTCGATGGTGCTCATACCTAGTTTTCACTCCTAATGGACATATGTCAGGCAGCTGGCCGGTGACCAAGTTTATAGGAAGACGCCTGCTTTTCAAGCGTAACGCGCCTTCACGAGAGACACCCGGCCTGCCACCTGGAATCTGGTTGCAGCTTTATAACGGATTTTAGGCTCGCAGTATGACTGTTTTTTTAAGCAATCCGTCACATTGAGTTGCTGATGTTACATGTACATCCCGCCGTTCACTGGCACGGTAGCGCCAGTGACATAGGCTGCGCCGTCGGATGCCAGGAAGGAAACCACTTTCGCGATCTCCTCGGCCTGACCCAGGCGGCCCAGCGGAATCTGGGTCTGCAGCGCTTCACGCTGCGCCTCGGGCAGCTCGCGGGTCATGTCGGTATCGATGAAGCCCGGGGTGACCGAGTTTACAGTGATACCGCGCGAACCCACTTCACGCGCCAGGGCACGGCTGAAGCCTTCGAGGCCCGCCTTGGCAGCAGCGTAGTTGGCCTGGCCGGCGTTGCCCATGGCCCCGACGACCGAACCGATGCTGATGATACGACCCCAGCGCGCCTTGGTCATGCCACGCAGCACGCCCTTGGACAGACGGTAAAGGCTGTTGAGGTTGGTGTCGATGACATCGAACCATTCTTCATCTTTCATGCGCAGCATCAGGTTGTCGCGGGTGATACCGGCATTGTTGACCAGGATCGCCGGCGCACCGAACTGCTCGGTGATCGCGGCCAGAACGGCACTCACGGACTCTTCGCTGGTGACATTCAGCTCAAGACCGGTACCGGTGATGCCATGCTCCTTGAGGGTCTCGGCGATGCGCTGGGCACCCGAAGCGGAAGTGGCGGTACCGATTACGGTCGCGCCCTGGCGGCCCAGCTCCAGGGCGATGGCCTGGCCAATACCACGGCTGGCGCCGGTGACCAGTGCAACTTTACCTTGCAGGCTCATGCAAGTTTCTCCAGATATCAGGCCAGCGCCGCACGGGTGGCGGCGACGGCGTCAGGGGTATTGAGGTTGTAGGTGGTGACGCCATCGGCGCAACGCTTGTTCAGGCCAGCCAGGACCTTGCCCGGGCCGCACTCGACCAGGTTGACCGCACCGCGGGCCGCCAGGGTCTGCACACACTCCACCCAACGTACCGGCTGGTACAGTTGCGCCAACAGGTCGTGCTTGAGTGCGTCGAGATCGGCCGCAACGGCGGCGGTGACGTTCTGCACCACCGGAATCTGCGGGGCCTTCCACTCGATGGCGTTGACCGCTTCGGCAAAACGCTCGGCCGCCGGCTTCATCAGCGCGCAATGCGACGGCACGCTGACCGCCAATGGCAGCGCACGCTTGGCGCCCTTGGCCTTGCACAGCTCGATCGCACGATCGACCGCCGCCTTGTTACCGGCGATCACGACCTGGCCCGGGGAGTTGAAGTTGACCGCACTGACCACTTCATCCTCGGCCGCCTCGGCGCAGATGGCAACCACATCGGCATCATCCAGGCCGAGAATCGCAGCCATGGCACCGTGACCCGCAGGCACGGCCTCCTGCATCAGCTGACCACGGCGCTCGACCAGACGAACGGCGTCCTTGAGCGACAGGCTGCCAGCCGCGACCAGGGCACTGTACTCACCCAGGCTGTGACCAGAGACCAGAGCAGGTTGCGCGCCGCCCTCTTCCAGCCACAGACGCCAAAGGGCGATCGAGGCTGTCAGAATGGCCGGCTGGGTCTTGTCGGTTTGATTGAGTTGTTCTTCCGGACCTTCCTGGACCAGCTTCCACAGGTCGTAGCCCAGAGCCTCGGAAGCTTCCTTGAAGGTCTCGACGATCACCGGCTTTTCAGCACCGAGCTCGGCGAGCATGCCCAGCGACTGGGAGCCTTGACCAGGAAAGACGAATGCGAGGGATGCAGACATTGAACAAGCCCTTATGATCTTGTCGTCGGATAGGGTGCGCCCCACCAATGGCGAGGCGCGGAATCTGAAAACTTGGATGGAAACGCAGACCAAGCGGTCACATTTAACCACTTCATCGCCAATATGCCTAAAGCAACAGGTCTTCGAGACGACCATGCAGCCGCTGCGGCAGATTTTCCTGAATCTCGATCAGCGCACGCTGAATCGCACTCTGCAAACCTTGCACGCCCGCCGAGCCATGGCTCTTGATGACGATACCCTGCAAACCGAGAAAGCTTGCGCCATTGTGTCGCGCCGGCGCCAGGTCGGCCTGCAGGCGCCTGAGCAACGGCATCGCCACCGCCCCGGCTGCACGGGAAAACAGCCCCCCCTTGAACAGCGCTTCTATACGCGCCCCGATCATGCTCGCCAGCCCTTCGCTGGACTTGAGCAGGATATTGCCGACGAAGCCGTCGCACACCACCACGTCGGCCTCACCGCGATACAGACCATCGCCTTCGACAAAACCGATGTAGTTCAACCCACGGGCATTGTGCAACAGACTGGCCGCCAGCTTGACCTGCTGGTTGCCCTTGATGTCTTCGGTACCGACATTGAGCAGCGCCACGCGCGGGCGCTGGATCCCCAGCGCCTGGGCCGCCACCGATCCCATCACGGCGAACTGGTAGAGGTTCTCGGCACTGCAATCGACATTGGCACCCAGATCGAGCAACTGACAATAGCCAGCCTGGGTTGGAATCGCCGCCACCATGGCGGGGCGATCGATGCCCGGCAGCGTCTTGAGGACAAAGCGCGACAGCGCCATCAGCGCCCCGGTATTCCCGGCGCTCACACAGGCCTGCGCCTTGCCGTCGCGCACCAGCTCGAGGGCGACGCGCATCGATGAATCAGGCTTGCCGCGCAACGCCTGCGAAGGCCGCTCGTCCATGCCCACCACCTCGCTCGCCGCGACGATTTGCAGGCGCGCACGATCGGCAGCTGCAAGGCCACTGACAAGTTCTTCAAGGAGAGAGGGTTGACCGACAAGGGTCAGGTGCAGCGAGGGAGTAGCCGAAAGGCAGGCAATGCTAGCCTGGACAATGCTGCGGGGACCGAAGTCCCCGCCCATTGCGTCGATCGCGATGATCTGAGCGGACAAGGATTACTCGTCAGCGCCCTTGTCGATCACTTTGCGACCACGGTATACGCCTTCTGGCGAAACGTGGTGGCGCAGGTGTACTTCACCGGTGCTCTTCTCTACGGACAGCGCGTTTTCCGACAGGGCGTCGTGCGAACGGCGCATGTCACGGGCAGAGCGGGATTTTTTGTTCTGCTGAACAGCCATAATTGATTAACTCCTAAACGTTTGGGTCACGCTTTAACTGCGCCAAGACACTGAACGGGTTGGACCGCGATACCTCGTCCTTGCTCGATTCGGGCTCGTCTGCGCCCGCCGGCTGCTGGCATTCTTCCGGATGATGAGCAGGCACGATAGGGAGGGCGAGCAACAGCTCCTCCTCGATCAGCGCCTGCAGATCCAAAGGATCTTCGCCCAGTTCCAGCACGTCATAGCCTTTCGGCAACGACTGGGTATTCGCACCCTCCTTCACCACGGCGTAAGTACATTCGCTGTGAATCGGCAGGGTGACCAGCTCAAGACAACGCTGGCAAACCATTTTGACTTCGACGCTCAGATCGCTGTGGATAACCACAACGTGCTGCTCGTCTCGCTCAAAATCGAACTTCGCCTGCACCGTACCGACATTATCGGAAAGCGGGTCGCAGAGTCTTTCCAAATCAGCGAGTTGCAGCGAACCTTGGAGGGTTACGCCACGATCGGCCAATTTGCGCGGGTCAACGTGAGGTGGAATCGGGTCATTCAACATAGGCGCAGCATTCTAGGGATGCCCCCCGCCCCTGTCAAAGGAAATTAGGCGGCATCACGCATGTTAGAATCGGTTCAATTGCGAAGGAGTCTACCATGCTTCCCCTGCTGCTTGCTTCAAGCTCCCCCTACCGGCGCGAACTGCTCCAGCGCCTGCGCCTGCCTTTCACCTGGGCAAGCCCCGATATAGACGAAAAGCGCAACGCCGAGGAGCCTGCCACCGAACTGGTCCGTCGCCTGGCCCGACAAAAAGCCGAAGCCCTGGCAAACAGCCATCCGCAGCATCTGATCATCGGCTCGGACCAGGTCGCTGTACTGGGCGAGCAGATCCTTGGCAAGCCGCACACCTTCGAGCGCGCCTGCGAGCAATTGCTGGCCGCCAGCGGGCAGCAGGTCACCTTCCTGACCGGCCTCGCCCTGCTCAACAGCAGCACGGGACAATGCCAGGTAGACTGCATACCGTTCACCGTAACCCTGCGCGAACTGGACCGCGAACGGGTCGAGCGCTACGTGCAGGCAGAACAGCCCCTGGACTGCGCAGGAAGCTTCAAGGCGGAGGGATTGGGGGTGACACTGTTCCAGAGCACCCACGGCTGCGACGCGACGAGCCTGATCGGGCTACCGCTGATTCGCCTGGTAGACATGCTGCACGCAGAAGGTGTGCAGCTACCCTGAAAGAGGGGGCTGCCCGGCAGCCCCGCTCATGACTCAACGCAGGGATGGCCCCTGGAAGCCCATGTACATGGCCAGGCGCTCGGCGACGCTGGCACCGATACGCTTGGAGAAGCGGTCGAACGGCGATTCCTGCACCGTGAAGTCCACCAACTCTTTCTCGCCGACGATGTCACGCGCCACGTAGCTGGCACTGCCCAGTCCATCGATCAAACCCAGCGCCTTGGCCTGCTCGCCCGACCAGATCAGACCACTGAACAGCTCGGGGTGCTCCTTGTCTTTCAGACGCTCCCCTCGGCCCTGCTTGACCATGGCGATGAACTGATTGTGCGTGGTATCCAGCACGCCCTGCCAGAACGCAGTCTCTTCAGGCTTTTGCGGCGAGAACGGGTCGAGGAAGGCCTTATGCTCGCCAGAAGTGTAGGCACGACGCTCCACACCGAGCTTTTCCATGGTTCCGACGAAGCCGTAGCCGGCCGCAGTCACGCCAATGGATCCGACCAGGCTGGCCTTGTCGGCGTAGATCTCATCCGCCGCACTGGCGATGTAGTAGGCACCCGAGGCACCAAGGTCGGTGATCACTGCATACAGCTTGATCGCCGGATATTCAGCGCGCAGGCGACGAATCTCGTCATATACATAACCCGCCTGCACCGGACTCCCGCCCGGACTATTGATACGCATCACCACAGCCTTGGTCTTGGCGTCCTTGAACGCGTCACGCAGGCTCTTGATGATATTGTCGGCGCTGGCAGCTTCCTGGTCGGCGATCACCCCGCGCACTTCCACCAAGGCGGTATGATTGGCACTGCGCGAGGCCGTACTCTCCATGTCCATCAGCGGCGAGAACAGGAACAGGAGACCGAACAGGTAGAGGAAGGTCAGCAACTTGAAGAAAATCCCCCAGCGCCGCGCACGACGCTGCTCCTGAACACCTGCCAGGAGGGTCTTCTCGAGCAGCTTCCAGCTCTTGCGCTCTTCCTTGTCCTGCGCTGCGCCCTCGGGCTCAGGGGCTTTCCACTCGTCAGCCATGCTCACCTACCTTGGAATTGAAGCCGCGCGGGACCAGCCAGCCACTCACGCAACTGTGAAAAATGCTCGACGCACACCTGCGGCCCAAACTCGCTCAGCGCCTGCAGCGACATCGCGCCATAACCCACGGCAACCGAGTGCATGCCCGCATTGCTGGCCATCTGCAGATCGAATGCCGAATCTCCGACCATCAGCGCGCTGCCAGGTTCGACCTGGCAATGAGCGAGAATTTCCTCAAGCATCAACGGATGAGGCTTGCCGCGGGTTTCGTCAGCGGCACGAGTGATATCGAAATACCCCTCCCAGCCATTGGCCTTGAGCACCCGATCCAGCCCGCGACGCGCCTTGCCAGTGGCCACCGCCAGACGATACCCCTCACCGCGAAAGGCTTCCAGCGACTCCACCACCCCGTCGAACAGCGGTGACGGCTGCTGATCCAGCGCTGTGTAGATATCCGCGTAGTGCTGGCGGAAAACCTCGAGCTGCCGGGCGTCCAGATGCGGATAGAGCACCGAGATCGCCTCGCTCAGGGCCAGACCAATGATGCCCTTGACCGCGGCGTCGGCACTGGGCGCCTCGCCAGCACGCTCGGCAGCGGCGTTCATCGCCTCGACAATGCGCCCGATGGAGTCGGCCAAAGTGCCATCCCAATCGAAGATCAGCAGCTCGTAGGGTTTGCTCATGACAGGTCAGGTCGCACTCAGGCGCTCCACGGTCTTGGCCCACATCTCGTCCACCGGCGCCTCGAGCTTCAATTCGCCACCATCCGGCAGGGGCACGGTCAACGCATAAGCGTGGAGGAACAGGCGTTTACCCCCCAGATCACGAATTTCGCGACTGAAGTCTTCATCGCCGTACTTGCTGTCACCAGCGATCATGTGCCCGGCATGAAGCGTGTGCACACGGATCTGGTGGGTGCGACCAGTAATCGGTCGCGCCTCGACCATCGTGGCGAACTCACCGAAGCGGCGCAGCACACGGAAAAGCGTCAACGCCTCCTTGCCCTCTTCGTCTACCTCGACCATGCGCTCTCCCGAGCGCAGGTTGCTTTTCTGCAGGGGCGCATTGACCTGTTTCTTCGAGGTTGGCCAGTGCCCGCGCACCAAAGCCATGTAGCGCTTGTCGACGCCATCGCCGCGCAGGGCTGCGTGCAGGTGACGCAGCATGCTGCGTTTCTTGGCGATCATCAGCAGCCCCGAAGTGTCGCGGTCCAGTCGGTGCACCAGTTCGAGCTCCTTGGCATCCGGACGCAACTGACGCAGCGCCTCGATCACCCCGAAACTCAGGCCACTGCCGCCGTGCACGGCGATACCGGCAGGCTTGTTCATCACGATCAGCGCCTTGTCTTCGTAGACGATCGCCGCTTCCAGCCGCTGCAACAACCCCTGCGCCACGGGAGCAGGCTCGTCGCGCTCGGGCAATCGGACAGGCGGCACGCGCACGATGTCACCAGCCTGCAGCTTGTATTCGGGCTTGATGCGCCCCTTGTTCACCCGCACCTCTCCCTTGCGCAGGATGCGATAGACCAGGGTCTTGGGCACGCCCTTGAGGGCCGTGATGAGGAAGTTGTCGATGCGTTGGCCGGCAAGTTCCGGCGCGACTTCGATCAGCTGAACGCCGGAAGTCGGGGGATTATTGGTCGTCATTGCTGGATCATAACAATTTTTTATGGAATTGAAGCACTTAATGATTACTGCTATAGTCGCGAACGCCGCCAAAAGCGGTAGGTCAGTACCGCACGGTTTCGAACCGGCCCTGACCAACGCAATTCTCGAGGACGCGAGGCCGTCCGACGGGGTTTTCGCCAGTTTACCGAAATGCCTGGAATCGCCACCAGCGCCGAGCAGAGAAGAACGAAAAAAAACGACAAGTGCGGTGTTTCACCTCTCTCCTGTTCTTTTTCGCATGCCCCTGCCCCGCCTCGTCGCTTCCGTGCAGCGCCTGGCGAATGCTTCGGAAATACCTGCCTTGGACATGAATGGCGCCAGCCCAGAATCTGCGCTGGCGAAAAATGCAACCCGTTGCGGATTCAGCGCGCGGCAGCACCCGAATTATCAGGGATACGTGCAGGGTGGAGATGTACAGCCCGGACCGTACAGCACGGCCGGCCACCGGCCCACTGTAATGGCCCGGCGAGCGGAACCGGTGTTTGCAGATGCCCCAGAGGCGTCCACGGCCCTCGGCTGATTCCTCCTCCTGACTGAGTGCGATAGGCACCGCAGCAAACAGGACGCGTCGTCGCGACAACGGCAGGCTGGGCAACCGGCTGGTGCCGAACGTCGTTTGACACGGGGGTGGCACGCTACCCTTTGCGCACCTTGGCACCGACCATGAGAAGTCGTGTGTGCCGAACGCCGTTTCCGGCAGCCCGGAAACCGACGGTACAACATGAAAAGAATGCTGATTAACGCGACTCAACCCGAAGAGTTGCGTGTAGCCCTGGTGGATGGCCAACGCCTCTACGACCTGGATATCGAATCCGGCGCGCGTGAGCAGAAAAAGGCCAACATCTACAAAGGCAAGATCACCCGCATCGAACCCAGCCTCGAAGCCGCCTTCGTCGACTTCGGCTCCGAACGTCACGGCTTCCTGCCGCTGAAGGAAATCTCCCGCGAGTACTTCAAGAAGTCCCCTGAAGGTCGGGTGAACATCAAGGAAGTGCTGAGCGAAGGCCAGGAAGTCATCGTTCAGGTCGAAAAGGAAGAACGTGGCAACAAGGGCGCAGCCCTGACCACCTTCATCAGCCTCGCCGGCCGCTACCTGGTACTGATGCCCAACAACCCACGCGCTGGCGGCATTTCCCGTCGCATCGAAGGCGAAGAGCGTAACGAGCTGCGCGAAGCCCTCAACGGCCTGACCGTTCCCGGCGACATGGGCCTGATCGTGCGCACTGCAGGCCTGGGCCGCAGCAGCGAAGAGATGCAGTGGGACCTCGACTACCTGCTGCAGCTCTGGACCGCCATCAAGGAAGCCTCCCAGGACCGCGTCGCGCCTTTCCTGATCTACCAGGAAAGCAATGTCATCATCCGCGCCATTCGCGACTACCTGCGCCAGGACATCGGCGAAGTACTGATCGACAGCATCGACGCCCAGGAAGAAGCCCTGACCTTCATCCGCCAGGTGATGCCGCAGTACGCCAGCAAGGTCAAGCTGTACGAAGACAGCGTCCCGCTGTTCAACCGTTTCCAGATCGAAAGCCAGATCGAGACCGCGTTCCAGCGTGTGGTCGACCTGCCGTCCGGCGGTTCGATCGTCATCGACCCGACCGAAGCACTGGTCTCCATCGACATCAACTCGGCGCGCGCCACCAAAGGCAGCGACATCGAGGAAACCGCCCTGCAGACCAACCTGGAAGCGGCTGAGGAAATCGCCCGCCAGCTGCGCCTGCGTGACATCGGCGGCCTGATCGTCATCGACTTCATCGACATGACCCCGGCCAAGAACCAGCGCGCCGTCGAGGAACGCGTACGCGAATGCCTCGAAGCCGACCGCGCCCGCGTCCAGGTCGGTCGCATCTCGCGCTTCGGCCTGCTGGAGATGTCCCGCCAGCGCCTGCGTCCGTCGCTGGGCGAAAGCAGCGGCATCGTCTGCCCACGCTGCTCGGGCACCGGCATCATCCGTGACGTCGAATCCCTCTCGCTGGCGATCCTGCGCCTGATCGAGGAAGAAGCGCTGAAGGACCGTACCGCCGAGGTACGCGCACAAGTGCCGATCCCGGTAGCTGCCTTCCTGCTCAACGAGAAGCGCAACTCGATCACCAAGATCGAACTGCGCACCCGTGCGCGCATCATCATCCTGCCGAACGATCACCTGGAAACCCCGCACTTCGAAGTCCAGCGCCTGCGCGACGACAATCCGGACGTGCTGAACAACCAGTCGAGCTATGAGATCGCCACCAGCGAAGCCGAGGAAGCGCCGCAACCAACCGCTACCCGCACCCTGGTTCGCCAGGAAGCTGCAGTGAAGACCGCTCCGGCTCGTACCAACGCCCCTGAGCCGAGCGCGAGCGAAGCACAACCTGCTGCAACCGCTCCAGCGCCTGTCGCTGCGCCAGAGCCAAGCCTGTTCAAGGGCCTGGTCAAGTCGCTGGTCAGCCTGTTCGCCGGCAAGGAGGAACCTGTCGTCGCTCCGGCCGCTACTCCCGAGAAGCCAACCACCGAGCGCACCCAGCGCAACGAGGAGCGCCGCAACGGCCGTCAGCAGAGCCGCAACCGCAATGGCCGCCGCGATGAAGACCGCAAACCGCGTGAAGAGCGCAGTGAGCGCGCCCCACGCGAAGAGCGCCAGCCACGTGAAGAGCGTGCGCCACGCGAAGAGCGCGCACCTCGTGAAGAACGCGCTCAACGCGAAGAACGTGCTCCACGTCAACCGCGCGAAGACCGTCGCGGTAATCGTGAAGAACGCGTCCGCGAATTGCGCGAGCCACTGGATACCGCCCCGGCGGCCCGTGAGGAGCGTGCTCCACGCGAAGAGCGTGCACCTCGCGAAGAGCGTGCACCTCGCGAGGAACGCGTAGCCCGCGAAGAGCGCACACCACGCGAAGAACGTGCCCCACGCGAAGATCGCGCACCTCGTGAAGAGCGTCCAGCCCGTGAGGAACGCGCACCACGCGAGGAGCGTGAAGAGCGCGCACCACGTGAAGAACGCCAACCACGCCAGCCGCGCGAAGAGCGCCAGCCACGCGCCGCCGAACAGGCTGCCGAGGCAAGCGAGGAGCAACTGCCGAACGAAGAACTGCTGCAGGACGAGCAGGAAGGTGCCGATGGCGAGCGCCCTCGTCGCCGCTCCCGTGGCCAGCGTCGTCGCAGCAACCGTCGTGAGCGCCAGCGCAATGCCAATGGCGAGCTGATCGACGGCGACGAAGAAGCCGGCGAAGAGCAACAGCCACAGCAGCACAAAGCCACTGAGCTGGGTGCCGAACTGGCCGCAGGCCTGGCGGTCACCGCCGCCGTTGCCAGCAGCAATATCAGTGCCGACGCCGAGGCCCAGGCCAACGAGCAGGCCGAGCGCGCTACCGCTACCGTCGTCGAGACCGACGACCGTGAAGTAGTTCAGAGCACCGAGCCGGCAGAGGTTGTCGCCAAGGCCGAGGAAGTCGCGATCTCGCCTGTTGTCGAGCAGCCGCTCAATGAACCTGTGGCCGTGGTCGAACCCGGTATCGAGCCTGTCGTCGAAGCACCTGCACAACCACAGGCCGAAGTGGCCACAAGCGAGCCTGCGCCTGCAGTCGAAGCACCAGCCATCGAAGCACCAGCCATCGAAGCACCGGCCGTGGAAGCGGGCGAAGCAGAGAAAGCACCGGTTGCTGAAACTGTCGCAGAGCAAGCACCTGCTGCCGAAGCCGAAGTGATCGAGCCTGTCGTGGTCGAGCCAGTGGCTGTCGAGGCAGCACCGGTCGTCGCCGAAGCAGCCCCTGCCGAGGCGCCTGCGCCTGCTGCAGCCGAAGCGGCTCCTGTCGAAGAGCCGGCTGTCGCCGAAGCGACCACCATCATGCTGCCGAACGGCCGTGCGCCGAACGACCCGCGTGAAGTGCGTCGCCGCAAGCGTGAGGCTGAAGCCGCCGCTGCTGCCGCAGCCCAGGCTGCCGCCGAAGCGGCTCCGGCGCTGGAAACCACCGAGGATGAGCACAAACCTCACCACGGCTGATTCCGACAGCTGAATGAAAAACCCCCGCCAGTTCGCACTGGCGGGGGTTTTTCTTTATCGCTCAAAACCCAGGGAAGCAGGGCCAGCCTGACAGGTGGCAATCAGTACAGATTCGGCTCCATCTCCAACTCGACGCCGAACCGCTCCAGAATATCTGCCTGGATTCGCTGCGCCAGGGCATGCAACTGTGCGCCACTCGCCTGGCCGTAGTTGACCAGCACCAGCGACTGCAAACGATGCACGCCAGCATCACCCTCACGGTAGCCCTTCCAGCCCGCCTGCTCGATCAGCCAGCCTGCCGCCAGCTTGACCTGCCCCTCAGCCTGGGGATAAGCCACAAGGTTCGGATAACGCGCGCGAATACCCTCGGCCAACTGCGCCGAGACCACCGGGTTCTTGAAGAAGCTGCCAGCATTGCCCAGCTCCGCCGGATCCGGAAGCTTTTCGCGACGAATACTGCAGATGGCATCGCTGATGGCCTGTGCAGTCACCTCCTGCACACCCTGCTCTTGCAGGCGCTGTCGAACCGGCCCGTAGTCCAGGTGCGCACGCAATGTACGACTCAGCACGAAACGCACCCGCAGGATCAACCAACGACCTGGGTTGCGCTTGAACACGCTGTCGCGATAGGCGAACGCACATTCGTCCAGCGTGAAGTCACGCAACTCGCCAGTCTCACGATCCAGAGCGGTCAAGCCTGCGAACACATCCTTGATCTCGACCCCGTACGCGCCGACGTTCTGCATCGGTGCCGCGCCGACCGTACCGGGAATCAGGCTTAGGTTCTCCAGCCCGCACAGGCCCTGCGCCAGGCTCCATTGCACGAAAGGATGCCAGGGTTCGCCTGACTCGGCCTCGATCACGACACGCTCGCCATCATCACTGAGGATGCGTCGGCCACAACTGGCCATGTGCAGCACCAAGGCATCGACGTCGCGGGTCAGCAACAGGTTGCTGCCGCCACCGACAATCAGCACCGGCAGCTGCCGTTGCTCGGCCAGCTTCAGGGCCTGGCGAACTTCTTCGTCGTCATGGGCCTGGGTGAGGTAGCGCGCTGCGACGTCGATACCGAAGGTGTTGAACGGCTTGAGCGATACACGCTCCTGCCACTGCGCTGTCATAACCGCCCCTTGATTTCCACGACCAGCTCATGGCAGGCCGCTTCGATCAGGTCCAGAACCTGCTCGAATCCCTCGGCACCGCCATAGTAAGGGTCCGGCACCTCGTCCAGCGCCGCGCCATACCTGCGCAAAAACAGGTCGAGTTCGCCGCGAGCATCGTGTGGGCGCAGCGCCTGCAGATTACCCAGATTGCTCTTGTCCATGGCCAGGATCAGATCGTACTCACCGAAGTGAGCGGCCTTGACCTGCTGCGCGCGCTGGCGCGACAAGTCATACCCCCGCGCCAGGGCAGCCTTGCAGGTGCGACTGTCGGGCGCCTTGCCCACGTGCCAGCCTCCGGTCCCTGCAGACGCCACCTGTACGCGCTCAGCGAGTCCGGCAACCTGTAACTGGTGGCGCAGCACACCCTCGGCGGTGGGTGAACGGCAGATATTGCCCAGGCAAACGAACAGTACGCGCATCAGGCCTCCAGCAAGCGCCGGACGCGCTCCAGGTCTTCAGGGGTGTCGACACCCACCGCGGGCGCTTCGATGGCGTCCTCGACGTGGATCCGCACGCCATGCCAAAGCGCCCGCAACTGCTCCAGGGCCTCGGTCTGCTCGAGCCAGCACGGGCCCCAGCCGACGAAATCCTGCAGGAAGCCGACACGGTAGGCATACATGCCGATATGACGGCGATACGGCACACCTTCCGGCAGCACGTCGCGCTGTTTGGCGAAGGCATCGCGCGCCCAGGGCAGCGGCGCACGGCTGAAGGTCAGGGCAAGGCCGTTCTTGTCGCTGACCACCTTGACCGCGTTGGGGTTGAACACGCTTTGCGGCTCGTGGATCGGCTCGGCCAGGGTTGCGATACCCGCCTCGGGGTGAGCAGCCAGGTTGGCGGCCACCTGATCGATGATCACCGGCGGGATCAACGGTTCGTCACCCTGCACGTTGACCACGATGGCGTCTGGCGGCAAGCCCAGGTGCGCGACGACCTCGGCCAGGCGATCGGTGCCCGACTCATGGTCGGCACGGGTCATCAGCGCTTCGGCGCCAAAGGCCTGGCATGCCTCGAGGATGCTGGCATCGTCGGTAGCAATGACTACCCGTGCAGCACCGCTCTTGCGCGCCTGCTCCCAGACATGCTGGATCATCGGCTTGCCAGCGATCGGCAGCAACGGCTTGCCCGGCAGGCGCGTCGAGCGCAGCCGGGCAGGAATTACCACAGTGAAGTCCAGGCTCATTTGTCCAGACGCTCGTCGTCGCTCAGGGTGCGCGCCTCGCTCTCCAGCATGACCGGGATGCCGTCGCGGATCGGATAGGCCAGGCCGGCGCCCTTGCTGATCAGCTCAGTCTTGTCGGCGCTGAGCTTGAGCGGGCTTTTGGTGATCGGGCAGGCCAGGATATCGAGCAGTTTGGTGTCCATGGAGGTGTCCTTGAGGCCGAAGGCCGGAAAGTGGAAGTGATTCAAGGCAGCAGACGAGCGAGCTGCGCATCGAACCAGGCGACGAAGGATGGAGACGGTTCGGCATCTACGGCCAGGTACCACCAGTCGTCACCTGCGAAGTCACGGCATTTCACCGCGTCCTTTTCGGTCATGACCAATGGCAGTGGTGGTTCGAATGCCAGGCTTTGGGCATTGAACTGCGCATGGTCGGCGAAAGGATGCGGCACAGGCTGCCAGTCTAGCCCTTGCAAGGTATTGAAGAAACGTTGCGGGTTGCCAATGCCAGCTACGGCATGAAGGGCCTGACCCGCAGGAAAATGTGCGAGTGGACGGCGCTCGCCGGTGCGCAGATTGACCAATGCACTCGGGCGCAGACCGAACGCGAATCCACCCGACGGATCGACGGTGGCACCGTTGTGCAGCACTGCACCGACGCCCTCCAGGCGCTCGACCGGCTCACGCAACGGGCCGGCAGGCAGGCATCGGCCGTTGCCAAGGCCGCGGGCCGCGTCGATCAGCACCAGCTCCAGGTCGCGCGCCAGCCGGTAATGCTGCATGCCGTCATCACAGAGAATCAGGTCCAAGGACTCGCTGGCCAACAGCGCTTGCACGGCACGGGATCGGTCAGGGTCGATCATCAGCGGCACGTCGGTACGCTGCACGATCAGCAACGGTTCATCTCCAGCCTGCACAGCGCTCTGGCTGGCCTGGACCCGCCAAGGGAAATGCGGCGGCTTGGCGCCATATCCACGGCTGACCACACCAACCTTCAGCCCCTGGCTTCGACAATGTTCAATCAGCCAGAGGATCATCGGCGTCTTGCCGGTTCCTCCGACAGTGATATTACCCACCACGACGACCGGCACCGGAGCCCGATAGCTGGGGCTTTCGCCACTGAGGAAACGCGCACGCTTACGCGTCACCACACGCCGGTAAAGGGCTTCGAGCGGACGCAACAGCGCCAGGGCGGGATGGCCTTGGTACCAGGCGGCGAGCAGACGATCGGCGAAAGCCATCAGGGCGTCCCCGGGGCCGCCTCGACGGTGGTCATGCGCAGGTGGCTGAAGCCGAGCTTGCCAGCAGCATCCATCGCAGTGATCACCGCCTGGTGCGGGGTCTTGCCATCGGCACTGATCGCCAGGGGCAAGGTGTTGTCTCCCCCGGATTCGCGCTCAAGTGCCTCGGTCAGGGTGGTCAGGTCGCTCTTGGGTAGCAGGTGGTTGTTCACCGAATACACGCCATCGGCGCTGATCGTCACCTCCACCAGCTTGCCATCCAGCGGCGCCGCCGGTGCGCCGCTGGCCGCCTCGGGCAACTCGACGCGCAGCTGGGTCTCGCGGGTGAAGGTGGTCGTGACCACGAAAAACAGCAAGAGCACGAACACCACGTCGATCAGCGATGCCAGGTTGATGTCGACGTTCTCGCGCTGTCGATTGCGCCGGAACTTCACGCCTTGCCTCCGGCCACCTCGACCTCGCGGTCGCCCTGCAGCACCTCGACCAGCTTGATCGCCTCCTGCTCCATGCCGACCACCAGCTCATCGATGCGGCGCAGCAGGAAACGGTGGAAGAATACCGCGGGGATACCCACCATCAGGCCCGCTGCGGTGGTGACCAGCGCCTTGGAGATACCACCAGCGAGCACCGCGGCGTTGGCCGTCATCTGCGAGCCCATGAACGCACTGAAAATGTCGATCATGCCGAGCACGGTGCCAAGCAGGCCGAGCAGCGGCGCCATTGCAGCGATGGTGCCCAAGGTGCTGATGTAGCGCTCGAGCTCGTGGATGACTCGGGAGGCGGCCTCCTCGATGCATTCTTTCATGATCTCGCGGCCATGGCGGGAGTTTGCCAGGCCCGCGGCGAGAATCTCGCCCAGGGGGGAGTCGGCACGCAGGGCCTTGAGCTTGTCACTGGTCAGTTGCTTGTCCTTGATCCACATCCATACCTGGCCCAACAGGTGCGGTGGCGTGACGCGACTGGCACGCAGGGTCCACAGGCGTTCGACGACAATCGCCATGGCTGCGACGGAGCTCAGAATGATCGGCAGCATCATCCAGCCGCCGGACTTGACCAATTCCCACACAGTAAGCATCCCCCTGAAAAAGGCCGCCACTCTACCATAGGCAGGCATGGGGCTCATCTGCCGAAGGTCAGCGGGCTGTCGGGTGATTCGCATATTTCAGGCCTGCACAACCTACGAAGGCGGCTCACGCCAAAAGCGCCGCTGCGCACGCAATCCCTCGACCTCTCCCCGACTGCCCAGTTGCAGGCGCAGCGCCCCGTGCAATGCCGTGTCATGCACCGCCAACCCATGCCGCCGATAGCGCTCGATTACCTGCGGGTGCGGGTGACCAAAGCCATTGTATCGCCCACGGGAAATCATCACGCCACGCGGCGCGATAGCGCGGATGAAGGGCTCGGTGGAGGAACTGCGGCTGCCGTGATGCGGTGACTGCAGCCAGTCGACACGCGCCGCATCGGCGGATGCCAGCCAGGCGCGCTCGGCGGCTGCCTCCATGTCACCAGCCAGCAGCAAGCGCTCGCCCTGAGCCTCGACCAGCAGCACGCAGGAGCGGTCGTTACTGCTCTTGCCACCCGGCCAGTGCCAAAGCGAGAAAGTCACGCCATCCCACTCCCAGCGCTCACCACTGCTGCATACCTGCGCGCCCAAGGCTACGGGCAACTCCCGTGCCTCGCCAGCCAGCACCCGCGCCACCGGCAGGCCGCGCTGCACGGCCAGAGCGCCACCAGCGTGGTCGGCATGTGCATGGCTGATCAGCATCAGATCGAGCCGGTTGACGCCCAACCCGCGCAAGGTCGGCAATACCACACTCTGCCCAAGGTCATTGATGCCCATCGCCGACCCGGCATCGTAGAGCAGGCTGTGATGCTGCGTGCGCAGCAACACCGCCAGGCCCTGACCGACATCCAGTTGCCACACCTCCACCTCTGCGTGCGGCACCTGCTCGCGAGGCGTCCACAGCGCCAGCAGCATCACCGCACCCAGTCCTCGCAGCGGCACGCCACGTGGCAGCAGGAGCAGCACCGCACCCGCACAGACCAGCCCCCACGCCCACAGCGAAAGCGACGGGGGCGTCCAGGCTGGCCGCCATTCGGCCAGCAGGCCGAGCCCGCGAAACATCAGGTCGATCAATCCACCTGCCAGCCACAGCAATGACTCGCCCACCCCCGTCAACGGCAATGCTACCGTTCCAAGCAGGGCCAACGGCAACACCGCCAGGCTAATCCAAGGTACTGCCAGGAGATTGACCAAGGGCGCGGTCAGACTGACCGGTAGCCCCAACGCCAGCAGCGCGGGCAACAAACCGACAGCGATCGCCCATTGAGCGCGACTCCAGGCCTGCCAAGGCCGCCAGGCACCCAGGCGCGCGCTGAAGCAGTAGATCAATACCGCCACCGCAGCAAAAGACAGCCAGAAGCCCGGCATCAGGCTGGCCAAGGGCTCGAACAGCAATACGCCGACCAATGCCAGCAACAGGGGGAAAAACGCTCCTAAATGACGAAAGCGCAGACGCCAGGCCAAGACAGTGGCCAGCATCAGGCAGGCACGCTGCACCGGCACCTGAAAGCCAGCGAGCGCGCCATAAGCCAGGGCTGCCGCCATCGCCAGGCCACACGCCCAAGGCAACCAGGGTAGCCTCCCAGGCCAGGCGCCCAGCCGCGCCAAACCAGCAACCAGCCCATAGACCAACCCCGCCAGCAAGCCTATGTGCTGCCCCGAGATCACCATCAGGTGCACGGTGCCGGTCGCCTGCAGTGCCTGCCAGTCCTCCCGCCCCAGTCCAGAACCGTCACCGAGCACCAGCGCAGCCAGCACCGCCTCTCGCCCCTGGGCGTCCACCGCCAGCACGCGCTGGCGCAGCCTGTCGCGCCAGCCCCCGGTTGCCGGAGCCAGCATCTCCCCGGCCTTGACCGATCCGGTGGCACCTATTCGCCGCGCCAGCAGCATCGCTTCGCGGTCGGGACCATGAGGATTGAGCAGCCCCTGAGGGCGTCTGAGGTTGACCGCGAGTCGCCAGCGCTCGCCAGCCCTGACCATGGGACCCTCGAACCAGCTCAGTTGCATCCGGCGGGGCAACTGCGCACGTCGGGACTGCGCTTCGTCCAGTTCGAAACGCACGCTGCGACCAGACTGGGTCGCCAGCCCTATTACCCTGCCCTCCAGCCACAGCGTGCGCCCATCGAGCTCGGCGACCAGACGATCATCAAGGGCCTGCTGCGCCGACCAGCAGGCCCAGCTCATCCCCAACAGGAACCACCCTATCGGCCACGCACGAGTGAACAGGCACATCAGTGCCGACAAGAACAGAAGGAACAGCCACCCGACCGACGGCAAGGCAGGCAAGAGACCCAGGCTCAACAACCCGAGCGCCAGCGCAGACATCCCTGTGCGCATGAAGTAAAGCTCCGCAGCGTAATCGCCCCGTCAGGCTAGGCCTGTTTGGCCGCCGAGCTCACTCAACAATTGTCACAAACTCTGAACGAGGCTGACGTGGAATCAAGGCATACTCGCCCTATTCGAGCCCCGGGAGCCTACATGCCGCGCCGTCTCTTCAAACGCTACATGCCGGATCCGACCAGCATTCGGGAACACAAGTCCTTACGCTTTTTCGGCCGATTGCTGCACGACCCCAACCTCTGGCACCTGAATCGCCATTCGGTGGCGCGCGCCATGGGCGTCGGGCTGTTCGCGGCGCTCATCCCCATCCCCATGCAGATGCTGCTGGCTGCCGCCCTGGCGATACCGGTACGCGGCAACCTGCCCATCGCGGTCAGCCTGGTCTGGCTGACCAACCCGCTGACCATGCCACCGGTGTTCTTCGTCACCTACATGACCGGCGCCTGGCTGATGCAGATTCCCCCGCGAACGCTACCGGAGGAACTGACCTTCGAATGGATCACTGACCAGTTGTCCACCGTCTGGCAGCCGTTCCTGCTCGGCTCGGTGGTGTGCGGCGTGATACTGGGCCTGGCCGCCTACTTCACCACCTTGCTCTACTGGCGCTGGTGGGTCGGCCGGCAGTGGCGCCGGCGCAAATGCAGGATGTCATGCACGCATGCCGCGACCACTGACCAGCAGGCGGACGCACAGGGCATAGAGCACCACGGTAGCCACCAGCATGAAGGTGATCGCCGTACCAATGCTGATATCCGACACCCCTAGAATGCCGTAGCGGAACGAGTTGACCATGTGCAGCACCGGGTTCGCCAGCGACACGGTCTGCCAGAAAGGTGGCAGCAGGTTGATGGAGTAGAACACGCCACCCAGGTAGGTCAGCGGTGTCAGAACAAAAGTCGGGATGATCGAGATATCGTCGAAGTTGCGCGCAAACACGGCATTGACGAACCCCAGTAGCGAGAAGATCGTCGCCGTCAGCAACACCACGACGATGGTCACACCCAGGTGATGCACCTGCAGATGGGTGAAGAACATCGACAGGAGAGTCACGATCACGCCCACCGCCAGGCCACGCAAGACACCACCAAGGGTGTAGCCGACAAGAATGGTGTGCGGCGAGACCGGCGAGACCATCAACTCCTCGATCGAACGCTGGAACTTGCTGCCGAAGAAGCTCGATACCACGTTGCCGTAGGAGTTGGTGATCACCGACATCATGATCAGCCCCGGCACGATGTACTCCATGTAGGTGAAGCCACCCATGTCGCCGATCTGACGGCCGATCAGGTTACCAAAGATGACAAAGTACAGAACCATGGTGATCGCCGGCGGCAGCAGGGTCTGCGGCCAGATACGCAGGAAGCGTCGAACCTCGCGATAGACAATCGTATTCAGGGCGACCCAGTTGGTGCGCAGTTCCACACTCATACCGCCACCTTCGACAGGTTCTTTTCCACCAGTGCCACGAACAACTCCTCGAGTCGGTTGGTCTTGTTGCGCAGGCTCTGCACCTCGATGTTCTGCAGCGCCAATTGGCCGAACAACGCAGTGATGCCGATATCCTTTTCTACCTGCACTTCCAGCGTATGCGGCGTGATCAGCCGGCACGGGTAGCCTTGCAGCGTCGGCGCCACAGGCAGGTCCTGCTTGAGATCGAGGACAAAGGTCTCGACATGCAGCTTGCCCAGCAACTGGCGCATACTGGTGTTCTCGACGATGGTGCCGTGGTCGATGATGCCGATGTTGCGGCACAGCTGTTCGGCTTCCTCGAGATAGTGCGTGGTGAGGATGATGGTGATGCCTTTCTGGTTCAGCTCGGTGAGGAAACTCCACATCGAGCGACGCAGTTCGATGTCCACGCCAGCCGTCGGCTCGTCGAGGATCAACAGGCGCGGCTCATGGATCAGCGCACGGGCGATCATCAGGCGCCGCTTCATGCCGCCGGACAGCGACCGCGACTGCACGTCACGCTTGTCCCACAGCCCCAGTTGGGTGAGGTACTGCTCGGCACGCTCCTTGGCCAGCTTCGGCGGGATGCCATAGTAGCCAGCCTGGGTGACGACGATGTCGAAGGTCTTCTCGAACTGGTTGAAGTTGAACTCCTGGGGCACCACGCCGATGCTGCGCTTGAGCGCGGCAGGCTGGCGGTCCAGGTCGTGACCGAAGACATTCACCGTGCCGCTGGTCTTGTTCACCAGGGTCGAAAGAATGCCGATGGTGGTGGATTTGCCGGCGCCATTGGGGCCGAGCAAGGCGAAGAAATCACCTTCGGCGACCTCCAGGTCGATGCCCTTCAGGGCCTGAAAGCCGTTGCCGTAGGTCTTGGTCAGCTGTCTTATGGACAGGGCAGAACTCATAGCGGGTCACGTACCGAAGAAAAAGGTTCAGGACACGCCAGGTCAAGTCACTGGCGCAGTGAGTAGTGCGGCCATGGTGCAAGGCCTGACCGCACAAGTACAGTCATGTGTATCGATAGTGACTATCGAAACGGGCGGGGTATCCGCTCAAGTCAGTGCCGTCATTACCGCTTTCTGATAGGCCGGACGCGCCTTCAGGCGCTCGTACCAGGCCTGCAGGTGAGGGAGCTCGGGGCGTTCGATGGGCATCTCGAACCAGCCGTAGGCAAAGCAGCCCAGCGGAATGTCGCCCATGCCGATCTGCTCACCGGAGAGGTAGGGCTGGGTGGCCAGCGCCTTGTCGACGATCGCCAGCAACTCGCCGCACTTTTCCCGCGCAGCGTTGATCGCCGTCCAGTCACGCTCGTTCTCTGGCGTACGCAGCATGCCCCAGAACAGCGGGCGGAACGGCGCGGCGAAGGACGAGGTGGTCCAGTCCATCCATTTGTCCGCTAGGGCGCGCTGACGCGGATCGTCCAGATACCAGCCCTGCTCGGCACCATATTCGGCGCTCAGGTAGCGCACGATGGTGTTGGACTCCCAAAGGACGAAGTCGCCATCTTCGAGCAACGGCACCAGGCCATTGGGGTTGCGGTCACGGTACTCAGGCTCGTCGACCAAGCCGAACGCCCCACCGGCGTCGATCGATTCGAACTCTAGCCCCAACTCGTGGGCAATCCACAGCGCCTTGCGCACATTGCTCGAATTCTTGCGACCCCAGATCTTCAGCATGACAACGTCCTTAGTGAGTGCAGAGGGCGAACAGTCTACTCCACAGTGACGGCACCTGTACCAGCAGACAATGCGCTGAAACTCCTGTCGCCACACCCTGTCACTGTTCATAGCGAGCCATCCGGCGCATCGCGTCTAAGCTATCCGGGATGGCGCGAGCCCAAGCTTCCAAGGAGGAAGAACTATGCTGCTGTTGTGGTTGGTGGTGCTGGTGATCGGCGCCGCATATCTCACCCATCGACGTCTGGCACCGCTGCAGATCCTCGGGGTGATCGCTGCCTATGTGTTGCTGATGGGTATCTTCGCCGACGCACCCGGCTGGCTGCTGACCGTGATCTGGCTGGTGCTGGCCGCCAAGGCCGCCCTGCTGGTGCTGCCGCAGTGGCGGCGCCAGGTGTTCACCGGCCCCGTGTTCAAATGGTTCCAGCGCACCCTGCCACCCATGTCGCAGACCGAGCGCGAGGCGATCGACGCGGGTACCGTGTGGTGGGACGGCCAACTGTTCAGCGGCCAGCCTGACTGGAACACCCTGCTCGACTACCCTGCCCCCACGCTCACCGCAGAAGAACAGGCATTCATCGATGGCCCCACCGAGGAACTCTGCGCCCTGGTCAGCGACTGGCAGATCGGCCAGGACCTCGACCTGCCGCCCACAGCCTGGGAACACATCAAGCAGCACGGCTTCTTCGCCCTGATCATTCCCAAGGAATTCGGTGGCAAGGGCTTCTCCGCCTATGCCCACTCGCAAGTGGCGATGAAACTTGCCACCCGCAGCGGCGACCTGGCCTCGACCGTGATGGTGCCCAATTCGCTCGGCCCCGCCGAACTGCTGCTGCACTATGGCACCGATGAACAGCGTAACCACTACCTGCCGCGTCTGGCCCGTGGCGACGAAATCCCCTGCTTCGCCCTCACCGGCCCACTGGCCGGCTCCGACGCAGGCGCCATGCCTGACACCGGCATCGTCTGCAAAGGAGAATGGAACGGCGAGGAAGTCATCGGCCTTCGCCTGAACTGGGAGAAGCGCTACATCACCCTCGGCCCGGTGGCCACCCTGCTGGGCCTGGCCTTCAAGGCCTACGACCCCGATCACTTGCTGGGCGAACAGGAGTCCCTGGGTATCAGCCTGGCACTCATCCCCACCGACACCCCGGGCGTGCAGATCGGCAAGCGCCATCTGCCGCTGGGTGCCGCCTTCATGAACGGCCCGAACAGCGGCAAGGACGTGTTCGTGCCCCTGGACTTCCTCATCGGCGGCAAGGACATGCTCGGCAAGGGCTGGATGATGCTGATGAACTGCCTGTCGGTCGGTCGCTCCATCTCGCTGCCCGCGGTCGGCACGGGCGCTGCCAAGTACACCAGCCTGGTCACCGGCCAGTACGCCCGCATCCGCGAGCAGTTCAACGTGCCGCTGTCCGCCTTCGAGGGCATCCAGGAATCGCTGGCACGGATAGGTGGCAACGCCTGGCTGATGGACAGCGCCCGCCTGCTCACCGCAAAGGCAGTGGACCTGGGCGAAAAACCCTCGGTGCTTTCGGCAATCCTCAAGTACCACCTGACCGAACGCGGCCGTGAATGCATCCAGCACGCCATGGACGTACACGGTGGCAAGGGCATCATCATGGGCCCGAACAACTATCTGGGTCGCAACTGGCAGGGCGCGCCGATCTTCATCACCGTCGAGGGCGCCAACATCCTGTCGCGCAACCTGATGATCTTCGGACAGGGCGCGATCCGCTGCCACCCCTTCGTCCTCAAGGAAATGGCCCTCGCCGGGCGCGAGGATCGCGAGCAGGCGCTCAACGAGTTCGACGATCTGCTGATGAAGCACATCATGTTCGCCGCCAGCAATGCTGCCAGCACCTTCGTGCTCGGGATCGGGCTGGGACGCTTCGAGAAGGCGCCGGGCGACGCCCTCAGCCAGGGCTACTTCCGTGCACTGAACCGTCAGGCGGCCGCATTCGCCTTGCTTGCCGACCTGTCGATGATGCTGCTCGGTGGCGCACTGAAGCGGCGCGAACGCCTGAGCGCGCGCCTGGGGGATGTCCTCAGCTACCTGTACCTGTCATCTGCAGCGCTCAAGCGCTATCACGACCTCGGCTCACCCGCGCACATGCAACCCCTGCTCCGTTGGGCGCTGGAAGAAAGCCTGGGGCAGGCCGAAAAGGCCCTCGATCGGCTGCTCGACAACTTCCCCAATCGCTTCATCGGCTGTGCGTTGCGGGTTCTGGTATTCCCGTTCGGTCGCCGCCATACCGGGCCAAGCGATGAACTGGATAAAGAGGTGGCTGAACTGATCGGCCGACGCAAGGGTGATCCGGCCCTGGAGGAGCTGCTGGCGGGCTGCTTCCGCCCTGACGGCGAAGGTGATCCGGTAGCCGCCCTGCAGACAGCTTGCGACCTGCTGGACGAGGTGGCGCCACTGCACAAGGCGCTGCACCAGGGGCTCAAGGAGGGCAAGGTGCATCCGGCACCGGGCCAGTCGGACATCGAAGCCGCCGTGCAGGCTGGCGTGCTGCAGGCTGATGAAGGCGAGAGACTCCATGCAGCCGAAGCTGCACGTCGGACAGTGATCGATGTGGATGCTTTCGACAAGGCACAACTGCTGCCCGTGGAGGGCAAGGTGCGCTAAGTACCGTCAGTCGCACGGATCGCCGGCACCTGACGGTCCGGCGGTCAGGGCAGAGCGAGGCTGCGCCTGCCCCGGCGGGGCAAAACCTGCGTATACTCCGGCCCCCGTTTCAATACCAGAGGATCGCCCCCATGGCCAACCCCCACCTGGAGTACCACCTGCAACTGCTCCAACACCTGCGCACCATCCTGGTGGCCCTGGGCGACGCCGAGCAAGTGCCGGAAGAAAGCCACGCCCTGTTCCTCGAACGCTTCGACGAACTGCTGACCCTGCTGCCGCAGAATCCACTGGAAAGCCAGTACCTGGGCCAGGACCTGATCTGCCAGGTGATCACGCGCTACCCGCAGATCGCTCACCTGGTCCCGCGCGACCTGTTGTGGTTCTTCGGCGGCGACTGCCTGCACTACATGCCCGATGAGGAACTCGAGCTGTACCAGACCCTTGAAGAGCGTCGCTACGAAGCCGAGCAGAATGACGAGCCCTTCGACTGGAACCTGGAGAAGCAGTTGCTGAGCGCGCCTGACCAGGGCGAGCGCCACTGAGCAAAAAGGCCGCGGGCATTACAAATGCCCGCGGCCCCGTGGCTGCGATGTTTTTGAAGGTAAAAAAAACGCCACTTCAACGAAGTGGCGTTTTCGAATGGAGCGGGAAACGAGACTCGAACTCGCGACCCCGACCTTGGCAAGGTCGTGCTCTACCAACTGAGCTATTCCCGCAATGTGAAGCAAAACCGCATGTGGCGTGAATGGCCTGAGCCTTTCACTACCGCTGCACCGTCAATGGACGCCACAGTTTTAAAACTGGAGCGGGAAACGAGACTCGAACTCGCGACCCCGACCTTGGCAAGGTCGTGCTCTACCAACTGAGCTATTCCCGCATTGGCGTCCCCTAGGGGACTCGAACCCCTGTTACCGCCGTGAAAGGGCGGTGTCCTAGGCCACTAGACGAAGGGGACACACTACAACTTCACTGCCTGCCGCGTTTCGCTGTGTGCTTTACGCTGCAAGTGGCGCGCATTCTATGGATGCCTCGACAAGCCGTCAACCCCTTTGTGGAAATTTATTTAAATCAACGACTTCCGCCCCTGTACATAGGTCGCGCATGATGCGCCCGGGGATTGGCGTTGCTTTTCTGACGCCAGCCCGGCAAGCTCGCATCAAAGTGCCAGCACTGTAGATTTTCGACCTTGCGCCGACACCCATGGGTATGACCTGTCCGCCAGGCTGCACTGTTCGCCCCCTGGCGAACTCACTACACTCAATGATGCAAAACTTCTTCATGAGGCGTTAACGGTGACACCACTTCTGATCACCCTGCTCATCGTGGCGGGTATCGCGTTGCTGATCGTGATCGGCTACCTCAACAATGTCGTGGAAAACGCCAAGCTCGAGCGCGCGCGCCTTAAAGTCGAGCTGACCGAACGCTTGCGCCGCTGCGGTGAGATCACCGAAACCTTCCCCGGCCAACTGATGACCCCGGCACTCAAGCTGCTGCTGACCCGCCTGGAGCTCAACCTCAATCAGCGCCTGCTGGCGCTGGACAAGCACAACGGCGACTTCAAGGCGCGCATCACCGAACTCGAAGGATTGATTGCCACGGGCGACAAGTTGCCGGTCAACAACCCGCCGAGCCCGATTCAGACCGAGGTCAAAGCCAAGGACGTGCGCTTCCTGCTTGAGTCGCTGCACAACCAGATCGTGCGCGCTACCCAGGAAAACTTCCTGCAGTCCAACGAAGGCAAGTACTGGGTCAGGGAAATTCGCCACATCCTGGTACTACTGCACATCGAGTTCTTCAATAACCTGGGCCAGCAGGCGTTGCAGCAGAATCAACCAGGCCATGCGCGGCTGGCGTTCGAACGCGGCGTGCAGTACCTGCGCAAACAACCGGAACCGAAACAATATGAAGAGCAGCTGACCTACCTGGAAAAACTGCTCGCTCGCGCCAACGCGCAAGTACTGGACCAGATGGAGCCGGCCGAAAATGACCAGAACGCGCTGACCCAGGGCCTGAAAACCGATGAAGACGAGACGTGGAAAAAGCGGGTGATCTACGACTGATCCACAACCGTTGAATACAAGAAGGGCCGCAAAAAGCGGCCCTTCTTGTTTTCAGCAGTCGCTCAACGCCAGGAAGATCGACGCCAGGCGTTCAAGCCCGCACTGATCGGCCTCACTGAAACGCGCAAGGCTCGGACTGTCCAGGTCGAGCACGCCAATCAGCCTGCCCTCCTTTACCAGCGGGATCACCAGCTCGCTGTTGGACGCGCTGTCACAGGCGATGTGACCTGGGAATGCATGCACATCTTCCACCCGCTGGGTCTGCCGCGTGGCTGCGGCCGCGCCGCACACACCCTTGCCGAATGCGATGCGCACGCACGCCACCTGCCCCTGAAATGGCCCGAGCACCAGTTCTTCGTTGCGGTTGAGGTAGAAACCCGCCCAGTTCAGGTCTTCCACCTGGTGGTAGAGAAATGCCGAGAACTGTGCGGCGTTGGCGATGAAGTCACGTTCGTCGGCGAACAACGCCTGTACTTGCGCAGCCAGCAGGTCATAGCCATCGAGGCCTTTGCCGCTGGCGTTGAGGTCGATCATTGGTTCTGCTCCAGCAATTGCAGTCCGACCCAGTAGCGGGCGAACTGGTAGGCACAACGGCCATTACGGTTGCCGCGGCCGGTGGCCCAGCGCGCAGCGAGGATGTCGAGTTCTTCGGTGCGCTGCCAGGCCAGCCCGGCCGGTCGCGCCAGTTGGCCGATCCAGTGCTCGACCACGTTGAGGAAATGCTCCTGGGTGAACGGATAGAACGACAACCACAAGCCAAAACGGTCAGACAAGGCGATCTTGTCTTCCACCGCTTCGTTGGGGTGCAGCTCGCCGTCGATCATCTTCCAGTTTTCGTTGTCGCTCTGCTTCTCGGGCACCAGGTGACGGCGGTTCGAGGTGGCATAGAGCAGGACGTTGTCCGGCGCCTGCTCGAGCGAACCATCGAGCACACTCTTGAGCACGCGGTAGTCGCCCTCTCCCGCCTCGAACGAGAGGTCGTCGCAGAACAGGATGAAGCGTTGCTCGAGCTTTTGCAGTTGCTCGACCACCCGCGGCAAGTCGGCCAGGTGATCGCGCTCGATCTCGATCAGGCGCAGGCCCTGGCTGGCATGTTCGGCCAGCAGCGCACGCACCAGCGACGACTTGCCGGTGCCCCGCGAGCCCCACAGCAGGGCGTGATTGGCGGGCATGCCATTGATGAACTGATGGGTGTTGCGGCCCAGTTGCTCACGTTGCTGATCGACGCCGATCAGGTCCGAGAGTCGGATGTCCAGGCTGACTTCCAACGGCATGAGGTAGCCACTGCGACCATCACGCTGCCAGCGCGCAGCGAGGGTCGATGACCAGTCGATCTGCGGTCGGGGCGCCGGCAGCAGCGGTTCGAGGCGGGTCAGTATGGATTCGGCGTGTTCCAGGAATGCAATGAGGCGGGTGTCCATGAAGGTTTCCTTAATCAAGACCGGTTCAGGAGCCGGAGCGCCGCCATCGCGCGACAAGACTGCCCCTACAGAGCCAACAGAGGTTGTGGGAGCAGGCTCGTCCCGCGATGGCCGCACACCGGCCCATTGATTGGATCGCTCGAAACAACAGACAGACCCGCCAGCAGCCGGGGCTGATCGGCTATGCTTGCGCAGCGCAAGGGGCGTTGAACCGGCTCGGGAACCATGGATATCAAGTTCACCAATCGCCTGTCATACAAGCAAGCCCGGTTGACAGTCCTGGTCGGCTTCATCCTGGGAACATTGCTCAGTCTCATCCAGATCGGCATCGATTATGCCAGCGAAGACGCGTCCATCAACCGCGAAGTGCAGGCATTGCTGCAAATAAGCCACGACCCGGCCTCGCGCATCGCCTACAACATCGACGCCGAGCTGGCTCAGGAGCTCACCGGCGGGCTGCTGCAATCGCCAGCGATCATCCGTGCGCGCCTGATCGACAACAACGATACGGTGCTGGCCGACGTCCATCGCCCGCGCCAGGAAGACAGCTACCGGCCGCTCAGCGACTTCCTGTTCGGCGAGCAACGCCAGTTCAAGGACCGCCTGTTCCTCGCCCACATGCCCGACGATTACCTCGGCACCCTGTACCTGGATGTCGACACCTACGCCTTCGGCAGCCGCTTTCTCGACCGCGCCGGCATCACCCTGCTCAACGGCTTCGCCCGCAGCCTGGTGCTGACCGGTATTCTCCTGGGGCTGTTCTACATCATGCTGACCAAACCGCTGGTCACTGTCATCGGCGCCCTGAGCGGCAGCGATCCACGCCAACCCGGACAGACGCGCCTGGACTACCCCACCGGTCATGAGCACGATGAGATCGGGGTACTGGTGAAAGTCGCCAACCAGCAGTTCGTCAGCATGGCCACCGAAATCCAGCAGCGGCGCAACGCCGAAAACCGCCTCACCCAATACCTCAACGAGCTGGAAGACATCGTCTCGGCCCGTACCGAAGAACTCAAGGCCAGCAACAACCGGCTGAGCCAGTCCAACCAGGAACTGGAAGAGGCCCGCCGCCGCGCCCTGGACATGGCCCAGGCGCGCGCCGCCTTCCTGGCCAACATGAGCCACGAGATCCGCACACCGCTCAACGGGATGCTCGGCATGATCGCCCTGGCCCTGGACAGCGGGCTGACCGCCGAGCAACGCCAGCAGCTGTCGATCGCCCACGACTCGGGCAAGGTGCTGGTCGAGCTGCTCAACGATATCCTCGATCTGTCCAAGTTCGATGCCGGGCAACTGGAGCTCGAACGCATTCCTTTCGACATGGGGGCAATGGTCGAGGACACCGCCAATCTGCTGTCGCAGAACGCCGCGCCCAGTGTCGAGCTGACCTGCCTGATCGCTCCGGACTTTCCCAGCACCGTGCTCGGCGACCCCACACGGGTGCGCCAGATCGTCAGCAACCTGCTGTCCAATGCGCTCAAGTTCACCCGTTTCGGGCGCGTCGACGTTCGCCTTTCGAGCATCGTCGGCGGCGTACGCCTTGAAGTGTGCGACACCGGGATCGGAATCCCGGAGGAAGCCCAGGTGCGCATCTTCCAGCCCTTCACCCAGGCTGGCGCAGGCATCACCCGCCAGTACGGCGGCACCGGCTTGGGCCTGGCGCTCACCCACAATCTGTGCAAGGCCATGCACGGGCACCTGCATATTCACTCGCAAACCGGCTTCGGCAGCCGCTTCAGCGCCGACCTGCCCCTGCCCACCCACACCGAAGCGGTCTCGCCTGCGCCGCTGAAGGGTCAGGTGGTGGCACTGAGCAATGCCTCAAGCGGCCTGGCTGAACTACTGCACGGCCTTTTGCCAAGCTGGGGGTTGGATTATCAGCGACGCGACGATACCAGTGGACTCGACGGCATGGCCATCGACCTGCTCATCACCGACGATGCCGAGCACCTGTTCGAACTGCGCCCCGGCCTCAGCGCACCGATCCTGCTGGTCACGGCCTATGGCAACTTCCTGCCCGCCGAGCAAACCGCGCAATTGGCCCCTTTGCACCAGCAGGCACGCCCTCTGGCGCGCAATGCCCTGTACCAGATGCTGCGTCGCACCCTGCAAGGCGAGAATGCCACCCCCGCACCCACCGAGGCCGGCCGCCTGCTGGAGCGGCGCGCGCAGATCCTTCTGGTGGAAGACAACCCGGTAAACCAGTTGGTAGCCAAGGGCATGCTCGGCAAGCTCGGCTGCCAGGTACAGGTTGCCGCCCATGGTGCCGAAGCGCTGGAGATACTCGAGCGCGAAGGCTTCGACATGGTACTGATGGACTGCAACATGCCGGTGATGGATGGCTACGAGGCCAGCCGGCGCATCCGCCAGAGCGGGCGCTGGCCCGACCTGCCAATCGTCGCCCTGACCGCCAACGCCATGCCCGAAGAGCGCGAACGCTGTCGCGCTGCGGGCATGGACGACTACCTGGCCAAGCCGTTCCGCCGCGAAGAACTACTCGCCCTGATCGACCACTGGGTGCCGGTCAGCGGCTGAGCAGACGCTCGATATCCGCTTCCAGCGCCTGCGGCTTGGTGGTCGGTGCATAGCGCGTGACCTGACCGCTGGACGGATCGACCAGGAACTTGGTGAAGTTCCACTTGATCTTCTGCGTCCCCAGCAGGCCAGGCGCACGCTTCTTCAGCTCGGCGAACAGCGGGTGGGCGCCAGGGCCGTTCACCTCGATCTTGCGAAACAGCGGGAAGCTCACGCCAAAGTTGAGCTCACAGAACTGCGCGATTTCCGACGCATCGCCCGGCTCCTGCTTGCCGAACTGGTTACACGGAAAGCCCAGTACGACAAGGCCCTGGGCGGCATGGTCCTGCCACAGCTTCTCAAGCCCCTTGTACTGCGGCGTGAAACCGCACTGGCTGGCGGTGTTGACCACCAGCAGCGCCTTGCCGGCGAAGTCGCCCAGGGTTTTCTGCTCGCCCTTGAGGGTGACGCAGGGAATGTCCAGCAACGCATCGGCCATGTCGAATCTCCGTTCAGTCGTGCGGTTTGAAATCCAGGCAAACCGAATTGATGCAGTAGCGCAGCCCCGTCGGTGGCGGGCCGTCCGGGAACACGTGACCCAGGTGCGCGTCGCACTGGGCGCAGGTGACTTCGGTGCGGATCATGCCGTGGGACGTGTCGCGGATCTCGATCATCGCACTCTCCTCGATCGGCGCGTAGAAGCTCGGCCAGCCGCAACCGGAGTCGAACTTGGTCTGCGAATCGAACAGCGGCAGATCACAACAGATGCAGTGATAGACACCGGCACGCTTTTCACTGTTGTATTTGCCCGTGAACGGTCGCTCGGTCCCCTTCAGGCGGCATACCTGGTATTGGGCGGGATCGAGCATCTCACGCCATTCTTCAAGTGTTTTGTCGATCTTTTGCATGGATGGACCTCGGCAGGCTGAATTTCACCCTGCGCCGTCTTTTCCCTGGCGCGGGTGGCACGTATATTAGTTGGCTTGTGCGCAGACGATCAGTCTGGCACCCGCGCCCCGTCCTTTTCAAACCTTTTGACGACAGCGCCCCGCGACTTATCCATTCGGGATCACATCATGCAGTTCAGCAAATCGAACAAGCTCGCCAATGTCTGCTACGACATTCGCGGTCCGGTGCTCAAGCACGCCAAGCGTCTGGAAGAGGAAGGCCAGCGCATCCTCAAGCTGAACATCGGCAACCCGGCGCCCTTTGGTTTCGAAGCGCCGGACGAAATCCTCCAGGACGTGATCCGCAATCTGCCGACCGCCCAGGGCTACAGCGACTCCAAAGGGCTGTTCAGCGCGCGCAAGGCGGTGATGCAGTACTGCCAGCAGAAGCAGATCGAAGGCGTTGGCATCGAGGACATCTACCTGGGCAACGGCGTCTCCGAACTGATCGTGATGTCGATGCAGGCGCTGCTCAACAACGGTGACGAGGTGCTGATCCCGGCCCCCGACTACCCATTGTGGACCGCAGCAGTGAGCCTGGCTGGCGGCAAGCCCGTGCACTACCTGTGCGACGAGCAGGCCGACTGGTTCCCGGATCTTGACGACATCAAGGCCAAGATCACTCCGGACACCAAGGCCCTGGTGATCATCAACCCGAACAACCCGACCGGCGCGGTGTACTCCAGGGAGCTGCTGCTCGGCATGCTGGAGCTGGCCCGCCAGCACAACCTGGTGGTGTTCTCCGACGAGATCTACGACAAGATCCTCTACGACGAAGCCGTACACATCAGCACCGCCTCGCTCGCTCCGGATGTGCTGTGCCTGACCTTCAACGGCCTGTCCAAGTCCTACCGGGTCGCAGGTTTCCGCTCCGGCTGGCTGATCATTTCCGGGCCCAAGCACCACGCGCAGAGCTACATCGAAGGCATCGACATGCTGGCCAACATGCGCCTGTGTGCCAACGTGCCCGCACAGCACGCCATCCAGACCGCGCTGGGCGGCTACCAGAGCATCAACGACCTGGTATTGCCGCCGGGCCGCCTGCTCGAACAGCGCAACCGCACCTACGAGTTGCTCAACGCCATCCCCGGCGTCAGCTGTGTCAAGCCAATGGGTGCCCTGTACGCGTTCCCGAAAATCGACCCGAAGGTCTGCCCGATCCACAACGACGAGAAGTTCGTCCTCGACCTGCTGCTGTCGGAGAAACTGCTGATCGTCCAGGGCACGGCGTTCAACTGGCCGTGGCCGGATCACTTCCGCGTGGTCACCCTGCCGCGGGTGGATGACCTGGAGCAAGCCATCGGCCGTATCGGCAACTTCCTGCGCACCTACTCGCAGTAAGCGATCAAGGCCTTGTCGTGCCAACCGGCCATGTTGGCACGACGCCCTCCGCCCCACGGATGAATTCTTACATCCTGCAACGGTCTATCTCCCGGCGATCCGCCGCGTCTCTGTCATACTTCGCGATACACAGTTTGAAATAGTCGGCCAGTTGAATCGCCTCGGCCGCCACCTTATATACCCCGCAGTAGAGCGACATTTTCATCCGTCAGGAGAACGTAACAACCATGATGCGCATTCTGTTGTTTGTGGCCACCAACCTTGCGGTGGTGCTGGTTGCAAGCATTACCCTCAGCCTGTTCGGTTTCAACGGGTTCATGGCCGCCAACGGCGTCGACCTGGACCTGAGCCGCCTGCTGGTCTTCTGCGCCGTGTTCGGGTTTGCTGGCTCGCTGGTTTCGCTGTTCATCTCCAAGTGGATGGCGAAGATGACCACCGGCACCCAGATCATCACCCAGCCGCGCACTCACCACGAACAGTGGCTGCTGCAGACGGTCGAGGAGCTGTCCCGCGAGGCGGGTATCAAGATGCCGGAAGTGGGCGTGTTCCCCGCCTACGAGGCGAACGCCTTCGCCACTGGCTGGAACCGCAACGACGCACTGGTCGCCGTTTCGCAGGGCCTGCTCGAACGCTTCTCGCGGGACGAGGTACGCGCGGTACTGGCCCACGAGATCGGCCACGTCGCCAATGGCGACATGGTCACCCTGGCACTGGTCCAGGGCGTGGTGAACACCTTCGTGATGTTCTTCGCGCGTATCATCGGCAACTTCGTCGACAAGGTGATCTTCAAGAACGAAGAAGGCCAGGGCATCGCTTATTACGTCGCGACCATCGTCGCCGAACTGATCCTGGGCATCCTGGCCAGCATCATCGTCATGTGGTTCTCGCGTCGCCGCGAATACCGCGCTGACGAAGCCGGTGCCCGCCTGGCAGGTACTGGCGCGATGATTGCCGCACTGCAGCGCCTGCGTTCGGAACAAGGTATGCCAGTGCACATGCCCGATACGATGAAGGCCTTCGGCATCAACGGCGGCCTCAAGCAGGGCCTCGCCGGCCTGCTGATGAGCCACCCGCCGCTGGAAGACCGTATCGATGCACTGCGTCGTCGCGGCTGATTCAACGCGGTAAATGGAAAGGGCGACTCAGGTCGCCCTTTTCTTTGCACGTCTTCTGGTCAGAAGGCCGATCAACGCTGCAACCGATACACCCGTTCCACCAGGCTGCCGACTCCCGCTTTCTGGAATTTAGGGCTGTCCTCGATAATGTCCGGCGCCTGCAACTCGGCCACTTCTTGCCATCCAGCAAGCCCGCGCCGGACTTCGTCATCCGGCACCGAGAACGGCGGCCCGTCCAGACGCGACTGATCGTAATCCAAGGTGACCATCAGCCCCTGGCAAGCCGTCGGCAGGTAGTCAGACAGCAACGCAAGGTAACGGGTACGCAGCGCCTGCGGCAATGCAATCACCGCAGCGCGATCATAGAGCCCCGCGCACTGTGCCAGATCCTCCGCCTGCAAGGCGAAGAAGTCACCACACCACAACTCCACCAGGCCGCTGCGCCAGACCTCGAAGGCCCCATGCTGTGACACCTCGGGCTCGAGTTTGTGCTCCAGGAAGAAATCCGCCACCGCACGTTGCGACAATTCCACCCCCAGCACGCGATACCCCTGCCCCGCCAACCAGATGACATCCAGGCTCTTGCCGCACAAAGGCACCAGCACCTGGCTGCCGGATTCCAGCTTTGGCCAGTGCGCCTGCAGGTACGGGTTCACCTGCGACTGGTGAAAGCCGATCTGATTGTCCGCCCACCGTTTGTGCCAGAACGCTGGCTCCATGATTCCTCCGAATATTTCGATAGATAACTTGCAAAACTTATATTGGATATCGATCTGTAACTGATCGAAGATGGCGGCATCTTAACCGCTCAGGACCCTGCCATGCTGCCTAGCCTGTTCATTTCCCATGGCTCCCCCATGCTTGCCCTGCAACCCGGCGCCAGCGGCCCCGCACTGGCCCGCCTGGCGGCAGGCCTGCCACGGCCGAAGGCGATCGTGGTGGTGTCCGCGCACTGGGAAAGCCAGGAACTGCAGGTGATGAGTGGCGCGCAGCCACAGACCTGGCACGACTTCGGCGGCTTCCCCGCTGCGCTGTATGCCGTGCAGTATCCAGCACCTGGCGCCCCCGAACTGGCGCGCGAGGTAGCAGGCTTGCTCAGTGACGCCGGCCTGTCCGCCCAGCTCGATGCACAACGCCCCTTCGACCACGGCACCTGGGTGCCACTGTCGCTCATGTACCCGGATGCTGGCATCCCGGTAATCCAGGTGTCGCTGCCCAGCCGCCAGGGCCCAGCCCTGCAGCTGCAGGTTGGCAAGGCACTGGCCGGATTGCGCGCCCAGGGGATACTGCTGGTCGGTTCCGGCAGCATCACCCACAACCTGGGCGAACTGGACTGGCACGCCGGGCCAGACGCCATCGAGCCCTGGGCACGGGCGTTCCGCGACTGGGTGGTCGAGCAATTGAAGGCAGAGGATACGGCCGCCCTGGAAGACTATCGACAGCAGGCTCCCTACGCGGTGCGCAACCACCCGAGTGATGAGCATCTCCTGCCATTGTTCTTTGCCATGGGTGCAGGCGACAGGTTCGGGATCGTCCACCAGGGCTTCACGATGGGAGCACTGGGAATGGATATCTACAGGTTCGACTGACTCCACAGACCTCAATCGACAGGCAAAAAAAATCCCCGGCAAGGCCGGGGATTTTTCATTGCAGCAGGACTTAGTCCTCGCGATAGCGGCGCAGCTTCAGTTGCTTGCCGGCCACGCGGGTATCCTTGAGCTTGGACAGCAGACGCTCCAGGCCTTCTTCCGGCAGCTCGACCAGGCTGAAGCTGTCGCGCACCTGGATGCGACCGATAGCATCACGGGCCAGGCCGCCTTCATTGAGGATCGCACCCAACAGGTTCTTGGCGGCGATACCATCACGGGCACCCAGGGCAGTACGGCAACGCACGCGGCCTTCGGCCAGCGGCATCGGCGCACGACGCTCGCGATCACCGCGCTCGCTGCGCTCACCACGGTCACTGCGCTCGCCGGTACGCTCACGCGGCGTGTAGGTCGGCACCAGCGGTTGCTCGCGCTCGACAGCAGCCAGGTCAAGCGACTGGCCATTGGTGGCCTTGCGCAGCAACGCAGCAGACAGCGCACGGGCCGAGCAGCCCAGGTCGGCGGTCAGGCGGTCGAACAGCTCGCCATGGGTGGCCTCAGCTTCGGCAACCAGCGGCGCGAGGCTTGCGGTCAGCTTCTTGATGCGCGCATCCAGTACGGCCTGTGGGCCAGGCAGACGAGCTTCGGCAACCTTCTGCCCGGTGACGCGCTCGATTACCTGCAGCATGCGGCGCTCACGCGGCGTCACCAGCAGCAGTGCGCGACCATCGCGACCGGCACGACCGGTACGGCCGATACGGTGCACGTAGGATTCCGGATCGTATGGCATGTCCACGTTGAACACGTGGGTGATGCGCGGTACGTCCAGGCCACGGGCGGCGACGTCGGTAGCGACGACGATGTCCAGGCGACCATCCTTGAGCGAGTCGATGACACGCTCACGCTGGTTCTGGGCAATATCGCCGTTCAGCGCGGCAGCCTTGTAGCCCTTGGCTTCCAGCGCGGCGGCCAGGTCCAGGGTGGCTTGCTTGGTGCGCACGAAGGCGATCAGCGCGTCGAACTCCTCGACCTCCAGCAGACGCAGCACGGCCGGGATCTTCTGGTCGGCGTGGACCATCAGGTGAGCCTGCTCGATCGCGGTGACGGTCTGGGTCTTGCTCTGGATCTTGACGTGCTTGGGCTCGCGCAGGTGGCGCTCGGCGATCGAACGGATCGACGACGGCAGGGTTGCGGAGAACAGCACGGTCTGGCGGGTGGCAGGGATGGCGTCGAAGATCACTTCGAGGTCGTCCATGAAGCCCAGCTTGAGCATTTCGTCGGCTTCGTCGAGCACCAGGTACTGAACGGTGGAGAGCACTTTCTCGTCACGGCGCAGGTGGTCGCACAGACGGCCCGGGGTGGCGACGACGATCTGCGCACCGTTACGGATGGCACGCAGTTGTGGGCCCATCGGGGCACCACCGTACACAGCCACCACGTTAACGCCCGGCATCTGCTTGGCATAGGTTTCGAAAGCGGTGGCTACTTGCAGCGCCAACTCACGGGTTGGCGCCAGGATCAGGGCTTGCGGTTCGCGCTTGCTCACGTCGATCTTGTTGAGGATCGGCAGGGCGAAGGCAGCGGTCTTGCCGGTGCCAGTCTGCGCCTGGCCGATCATGTCATGACCGGCGAGGATGATCGGGATCGACTGTTGCTGGATGGCCGACGGCTCTTCATAGCCGGTGGCCAGAACGGCGGCAACGATGTTCGGATGAAGATCGAGAGCGGCGAATCCGCCGGTTTCCTGGGTCATGGGTCTGCCTCTATGTGCATCCGCAAAGACCCATGCTCCAAAGCTGCACATGCCTTGAAAGACCCGAAAGTCACCCAGGCAGCTTTGGCGGCGGGGATTTGCGAAAACGATTGAAAAAGAATTACGTGGGAAAGGTCCGCCTAGCGGACGTGCAGCCGAAGCTGGACTCGGAGGGTTTGCACCACCTGATTTTGAGGTCCGCTAAAAGACCGGCGCGTACTATATACGAATTCGCCCTGTACCGTGAGATTTTTTTCTGGGGTGCTGCATGGTATCAGGCCATCATCGAGCAGCTTGCTGAATCGTTTCCTTTTTTTGCTCCGCGGCACACTTTTGTGGGAGCGGGCTTGCCCGCGAATGAAGGCATCACCAACGCCGGATCAGCTCGCCGGTCGAACTTCCTTGATCAGATACTCCAGTGAATACCCCAACTGCGCCGCCAGCGCAGCGGCGCGGGCGCGCAGCCCGTCCAGATCCAGTGTCTGCTCCAGATCCGCCGGCACCAGCAGGATCACGTTGCCCTCCTTCACCGGCAGCTCCCAGTAATGCCGGTGATACAACCCACGCAACAATGCCGCGCCCAGCGGCCGGCCATCGTCGCCGGCCCACTGGTTGATCACCAGCCACCCCCCCGGATTGAGCTGCTGCTGGCACCGCTCCAGAAAGCCCCAGGCCAGGTGCCCGACACCCGGGCCATGATCGGTATAGAGGTCGACGAAGATCAGGTCGGCCTGCTCAGCCGTGGGCAGCAGTTCGAGAGCGTCGCCAATGCGCACGTACAAGCGCGGATCATCATCCAGCCCCATGTATTGCATGGCCAGGCGCGGCACGTCCGGGCGCAGCTCGATGGCCTCGACATCCTCCAGCGGCAGGAACTTCAAGCAGGCCTGGGTCAGGGTACCGGCCCCCAGCCCCAGGAACAGCGCGCTCTCTGGCTGCGGATGGCACAGCGCACCGACCAGCATCGCGCGGGTGTAGTCGTATTCCAGCCAACTGGGGTCGGCGGTGAAGGTACAGCTCTGCTCGATGGCGTCGCCGAACTCAAGGAAGCGATAATCCTCGACCTCGTACACACTGATGACCCCGTAGGCATCTTCCACCCGGGCCAGCAGCCGCTCTTCCCGCTCCGTCGCCATCGCTTGCCACCTGCCCACACAAAAAACCGGCATTGTCCGCCAATGCCTGCGGTGCAACAAGCACGCCGCCAACTGATACCATGACAGGTACGCCTGAACCGACCACATCGAGCCCGTGATGAACCGACCCTGGACCCCTGACAGCTGGCGCGCCCTGCCGATCCAGCAACAACCGACCTACCCCGACGCCGCTCACCTGCTCAAGGTCGAGCAGACCCTGGCCAGCTACCCGCCGCTGGTATTTGCCGGGGAAGCCCGCGAGTTGCGCCGCCAGTTCGCCGAGGTCACCCAGGGCCGCGCCTTCCTGCTCCAGGGCGGCGACTGTGCCGAAAGCTTCGCCGAATTCTCCGCCGCGAAAATCCGCGACACCTTCAAGGTGCTGCTGCAGATGGCCATCGTCATGACCTTCGCCGCTGGCTGCCCGGTGGTGAAGGTCGGGCGCATGGCCGGGCAGTTCGCCAAGCCGCGCTCGGCCAACGACGAAACCATCGGCCAGGTCACCCTGCCCGCCTACCGTGGCGACATCGTCAATGGTATCGGCTTCGACGCCGCCAGCCGCGTCCCCGACCCGGAGCGCCTGCTGCAGGCATATCACCAGGCCACCGCCAGCCTCAACCTGCTGCGTGCGTTCGCCCAAGGCGGCTTCGCCGACCTGCACCAGGTGCACAAATGGAACCTGGACTTCATCGCCAACTCGGCACTGGCCGACAAGTACCATCAGCTTGCCGATCGCATCGACGAAACCCTCGCCTTCATGCGCGCCTGCGGCCTGGACAGCGCCCCGCAACTGCGTGAAACCAGCTTCTTCACGGCCCACGAGGCGCTGCTGCTCAACTATGAGGAAGCCTTCGTACGCCGCGACAGCCTGACTGGGGACTACTACGACTGTTCGGCGCACATGCTGTGGATCGGCGACCGCACCCGTCAGCTTGATGGTGCCCATGTGGAGTTCCTGCGGGGCGTGCACAACCCGATCGGGGTCAAGGTCGGCCCGAGCATGAACACTGAGGATCTGATCCGCCTGATCGACGTGCTCAACCCGGACAACGACCCCGGCCGCCTGAACCTGATCGTGCGCATGGGAGCGAACAAGGTCGGCGATCACCTGCCGGGGCTGATCCGCGCCGTCGAGCGCGAGGGGCGCCAGGTGTTGTGGAGTTCCGACCCGATGCACGGCAACACCATCAAGGCCAGCAGCGGCTACAAGACCCGCGATTTCGCGCAGATCCTCGACGAAGTACGGCAGTTCTTCCAGGTACACCAGGCCGAAGGCAGCCACGCCGGGGGTATCCACATCGAGATGACCGGGCAGAATGTCACCGAATGCATCGGCGGCGCCCGGCCGATCACCGAAGATGGCCTGTCGGACCGCTATCACACCCATTGCGACCCACGGATGAACGCCGATCAATCACTGGAACTGGCATTCCTGATCGCCGAAACCCTCAAGCAGGTGCGTCGCTGAGGGCCTGACGCAACGGCCCTGCCGACTCGCGCGCGCAATCCAGACGCACCCGTTCCAGGCCCAGCCAGCCCGCCAGCCGTTCCAGGCTGCGGGCCAGGGCCTGGAAGCCCTCTTCATCCAGCCCCTGAACTTCCTCATGCACGGCATGCACCGCCAGCTCGCCGCGTGCCCGTTCCGCACGCAGGTCCAGGCGCGCGGCGATACGACCGTCGTGCAGGAACGGCAGCACGTAGTAGCCATACACCCGCTTGTGCGCCGGGGTGTAGATCTCCAGGCGGTAGCGAAAGTCGAACAGCCGCTCGGTACGGGCGCGCTCCCAGACCAGCGAGTCGAACGGCGAAAGCAAGGCGGTGGCCTCCACACGCCGGGGAATACGCGGCGTGCCGGCGCAGTAGGCCGGCTGCTTCCAGCCCTGCACCGTGCACTGCTGCAAGCGACCGTCAGCGAGCAACTCGCCCAGGGCGGCCCGCGCCTGCGCGGGACTGAGCCTGAAATAGTCGCGCAGGTCTTGCTCGGTTGCCACGCCCAACGCCATGGCGGCTTGCAGCAGCAACCCCTGCTGGGCCTCGCTGTCACGGAGTTCGGGCTGATCGAGGATCGCCGCTGGCAGCACGCGCTCCGGCAGGTCGTACAGGCGCTCGAACCCGCGGCGCGCGGCGACGGTGACCTGTCCGGCCGCAAACAGCCACTCCAGGGCGTGCTTCTCCTCGCTCCAGTCCCACCATGGGCCGGCGCGCTCTTGTCGGGTCGACAGGCTTCCGGCGCCCAGGGCGCCCTGGTCGCGCACCGCAGCCAGCACGCGGGCAATGACATCCTGACGCTCACGCCCGAACTGCGCCAGCTGCCGGTAGATACCCTCGCCCTGCTGCGCTCGCGCCATGCGCCAACGCATCAGCGGATAGAGCGACAAGGGCAGCAAGGACGCCTCATGCCCCCAATATTCGAACAACTGGCGCTGACGCCCACGGCCCCAGGCCAACTGGTCGAGCAGCTCGGCCGGGTAGTCGCCCAGGCGCGAGAACAGCGGCAGGTAGTGCGAGCGCACCAACGCATTGACCGAGTCGATCTGCACCACGCCCAAGCGCTGCAGCATGCGCTTGAGAGCAGCCGGCGTCGGTGCCTGGGGCTTGCCGAAGCCCTGCGCGGACAGGGCCAGGCGTCGGGCCTGCTTCAGGGAAAGGCTGAAGGTCACGGTACGGGCTCCACGGCAAGTCGGGTCACAGTGTAGCGCCAAGGCAGTCTTTACCCAGCCTTTACCCTGCACTGACCGCCCTTGACCTTGATCTCCCTAGACTGGGCTCATCCGGTAACCACCGGCCTCAGAAAGGAGAAACACCATGCGCAAGACCCTTATCGCCCTGATGTTCGCCGCAGCCCTGCCGACCGTAGCCATGGCCATGCCAGACGGCGGCCCACGCGGTGACGGCCCGCATCACCGCGGTGATGCGCCTTTCGCGCAGCTCGACCTGACCCGTGACCAGCGCCAGCAGATCGGCAAGTTGATGGGCGAGCAGATGAAGCAGCGCCGCGACATCACCGAACGCTACCTGGCCAAGCTGCCGGCAGCGGACCAGAAAGCCATGCAGGACGAGATCAAGGCCGGTCACGACAAGACCCAGAGCCAGATCCGTACCCTGCTCAAACCAGAGCAACAGAAGCAGTTCGACGAACTGCAGAGCAAACGCGCCGCAGACAAGGCTGAATGGCAGCAGTTCCAGGCATGGAAAGCTGAAAAAGCCGCCAAGGCCCAGTAAGCTGTCCGACCGATGCCCGGCTCGCATTTATGCGGGCCGGGCCTTTCTCGTGTGTGGGAGGTACTCGTCTTGCGTTCATTGTTCTGGCGCATCCTGGCCAGTTTCTGGCTGGCCATCGCCCTGGTTGCGGGCCTGTCGATCCTGCTCGGCCACATGCTCAACCAGGACGCCTGGATTCTCAGCCGCCACCCAGGCCTGAACACCTTGGCCAGCCGCTGGGTAAAGCACTACGAACAGGAAGGGCTGGAGGCATCGCAGCGCTTTCTGGAACGCCGCAAGCAGCGCTACAAGATCGACGTCCAGGTGCTCGACGACAGCGGCGACGCCGTGGTGCCCGGCACCTTCCCGCGTCGCGCCGAAGACTTCGAGCGACGCCAGCACAACGACGAGCGGCGCCTGCCCTGGCGCCGCCTCACCGAGGAATACACCAGCCCGACCACGGGCGAAACCTACCTGCTGATCTACCGTATCCCGCACCCGGAGCTGATGGCCTGGCACCGTGAAAGCCTGATCTGGCCGCTCAGCGCCCTGGGAATCGCCTTGGTGGTGCTGACCCTGTTCAGCTTGCTGGTGACCCTCTCGATCACCCGCCCCCTCAGCCGCCTGCGCGGTGCGGTGCACGACCTGGGCCAGACCAGCTACCAGCAGAACAGCCTGGCGCGGCTGGCGGTGCGCCGCGACGAGTTCGGCGTACTGGCCAACGATTTCAACAAGATGGGCGCCCGCCTGCAAAGCCTGATCGGCAGCCAGCGCCAGCTACTGCGCGATGTGTCCCACGAGCTGCGCTCGCCGCTGGCACGCCTGCGCATCGCCCTGGCCCTGGCCGAACGCGCCGAGCCCGAACAGCGCCAGGCCCTCTGGCCACGCCTGACCCGCGAGTGCGACCGGCTGGAAGACCTGATCAGCGAAATCCTGGTGTTGGCCCGGGTCGATGCCGAGCAGGCACATGCCGAGCCTGTCGACCTCAACGCACTGCTCGGCAGCGTGCGCAAGGATGCCCAGCTCAGCGTGCCGGAACAGGAAGTACGCCTGGAGGCCGAGCCCGGGCTGACCCTGCAGGGCTGGCCGACCCTGCTGGAGCGTGCGGTAGACAACCTCGTGCGCAATGCGCTGCGCTTCAGCCCAGCGGGGCAGCCGATCGAGATCCGCGCCACCCGCGAGCAGGAACACCTGCTGCTGAGCGTGCGCGACCATGGGCCGGGGGTGGCGCCAGAACACCTTGCACAGTTGGGCGAGCCGTTCTTCCGCGCGCCGGGACAGGAAACGCCAGGCCACGGACTTGGCCTGGCGATCGCCCGGCGCGCGGCCGAGCGACATGGCGGGACGCTGGTGCTGGAGAATCATCCGCAGGGGGGCTTTGTCGCGCGGCTGGAACTGCCGGTGGCCCAGGCAACTGCCTGAGCGTGCAAGCCCACCTGGTCACTCGCCCCAGGCGCTGACGAACTCGGCGGTCTCCAGCACCGGCGGGGTGCGTGGTTCATTGACCGGCGTGCCCAGGTACAGGTATCCGATCAGCTCTTCGTTCTCCGCCAGCCCCAGCCCCTTGTTCACATGGGCATCGAAGGCCATGTCGCCAGTGCGCCACACCGCGCCGATCCCCTGAGCATGGGCGGCGATGAGGATGCCATGGGCCGCACAACCGGCAGCCAGACGCTGCTCCGACTTCGGCACCTTGAAGTGATCCTGCAGACGGGCAATGACCACGATCAGCAAGGGCGCGCGCAGCGGCATGGCCCGGGCCTTGTCCAGTGCCGCCTGGCTGGCGTCACCCTTGGCCTGTACAGCTTCGGCGAACAGCTCGCCAAGCTTTTCGCGCCCCTGCCCTTCGATGGTCAGAAAACGCCAGGGGCGCAGCTGACCGTGGTCCGGTGCACGCAGCGCGGCCTGGAACAAACCCTCGCGCTGGGCGGCATTGGGCGCCGGGTCGGTCAGGCGTGGTACGGAAACACGGTTGAGCAATGCGTCGAGAGCCTCCATCGGCTACCCTCCTGACAGAAGAAATGTGGCGCCATTCTAAAGGACCTCGCGCACATGTGGAGCCGACTTGTCCGCGATCGCGATCAAAAGTCCGCACCCCGCACCGCCGGGCACACGTTTACATCCCGCAACCCACAGGTAGAATGGCGCCCTTTCCGTTTCGAGTCAGAGCAGATCACATGGCGTTGCCGACCTTAAGGATCATTGGTTTCATCATCGGCATCTTCCTGATCACCCTGGCGGTGAGCATGGTCGTGCCCATGGCGACCCTGCTGATCTTCGAACGCACCGGCGACATGCCGTCATTCCTCTGGTCGAGCCTGATCACCTTCATTGCAGGCCTGGCCATGGTCCTGCAAGGCCGCCCCGAGCACGTGCACCTGCGCCCACGCGACATGTACCTGCTGACCGTCAGCAGTTGGCTCGTGGTCTGTGTGTTCGCCGCCCTGCCCTTCCTGCTGACCCAGCACATCAGCTACACCGACGCCTTCTTCGAAAGCATGTCCGGTATCACCGCCACCGGCTCGACGGTGCTCAGCGGGCTGGACAACATGTCGCCCGGCATCCTCATGTGGCGCTCGATGCTGCACTGGCTCGGCGGCATCGGCTTCATCGGCATGGCGGTGGCGATCCTGCCATTGCTGCGCATCGGCGGCATGCGCCTGTTTCAGACCGAGTCCTCGGACCGTTCGGAAAAGGTCATGCCGCGCTCGCACATGGTTGCCAAGTACATCGTCGCGGTGTACGTAGGCATCACCGTACTCGGCAGCCTGGCCTTCTGGTGGGCGGGGATGAGCCCCTTCGATGCGATCAACCACGCCATGTCGGCGATTTCCACCGGCGGCTTCTCCACCTCCGACCTGTCGCTGGCCAAATGGGACATTCCTGCGGTGCACTGGGTCGCCGTGGTGGTGATGATCCTGGGCAGCGTGCCCTTCACCCTTTATGTGGCCACCCTGCGCGGCAATCGCCGGGCGCTGATCCGCGACCAGCAGGTGCAGGGGCTGCTCGGGTTGCTGGTGGCCACCTGGATCGTGCTCGGCACCTGGTACTGGGCCACCACCGATTTGCACTGGCTCGACGCCTTCCGCCACGTGGCACTGAACGTCACCTCGGTGGTCACAACCACCGGTTTCGCCCTGGGCGACTACAGCCTGTGGGGCAACTTCTCGCTGATGCTGTTCTTCTACCTGGGCTTCATCGGCGGCTGCTCCGGCTCGACCGCCGGTGGCATCAAGATTTTCCGCTTCCAGGTCGCCTACATCCTGCTCAAGGCCAGCCTCAACCAGCTGATCCACCCGCGCGCAGTGATCAAGCAGAAATACAATGGTCACCGCCTCGACGAAGAAATCGTGCGCTCGATCCTGACCTTCTCGTTCTTCTTCGCCGTGACCATCTGCGTCATCGCCCTGTTGCTGTCGCTACTGGGCGTGGACTGGATGACAGCCCTGACCGGCGCAGCCAGTACCGTTTCCGGCGTGGGACCAGGCCTGGGCGAGGTGATCGGCCCGGCTGGCAACTTCGCCAGCCTGCCGGATGCCGCCAAGTGGATTCTCGCCGGCGGCATGCTGCTCGGCCGCCTGGAGATCATCACGGTGCTGGTGTTGTGCATGCCTGCGTTCTGGCGTCACTGACCACTGACGCCTCCAGGCGCGCGCGGTACTCGCTGGGGGTGACGTCGAACCAGCGGCGGAAGGCCCGGTAGAAATTGCTCGGATCGGCAAAACCCAGCAGATAGGCGGTTTCCAGCAGGGTCATGCCCGGCTGTGCCAGGTATTGCTCGGCCAGTTCGCGCCGCGTGTCGTCGAGCAGGGTCTGGAAGCTGGTGCCTTCCTCCTGCAGACGCCGCTGCAGCGTGCGCTGGGACAGGTGCAAGGCCTGGGCCACGGTTTCGCGCTTGGGTTCGCCCTGGGGCAGGATGCGGCACAGGGTCTGGCGCACCCGATGGGTGACCCGACTTTCCGAGAAACGCGCCAGGTATTCGCCCGCGAAACGGTCATGGAGAATGGCCATCGCTTCGTTGGCAGTGGGCAGCGGCGCCTCCATGTCGGCCCGTTCGAGCACCAGCGCATCGTGCGGAGCCCCAAACACCAGCGGTGCCCGGAAAGCGACCCGATAGGGCTCGACATTCCTCGGTTGCGGCCCCTGGATCAGCACCCGGCGCGGCTGCACCGGGCGTCCGCTGAGCCAGCTGCACAGCGACAGCGCACAGGCCAGCGAGGCTTCCGAGCTGTGCCGGGTCGGAGGCAGGTGATCACCATGAACGGTGAGAATCAGCGAATAGCCCTCAGGCCCGAGACGGAAGCTCAGGTCGGAGCTTTCGGCGATGATCCGCTGGTAACGCACCAGGCGTTCGAAACCTTCGGCCAGCGTACGGCTGGACATCAGCGCATAGCCAACCACATGGAAGGACGCAGGCCGCACCACGCGTGCCATGTTCAGGCCAATGGCCTCGTTGCCCGACAATTCCACCGCCAGCTGCCAGAGGCGGGTCATGGCGTCCTGGGGGAAGCGCGCATCCGGATCGTCGAGGGCGGCGAAGTCCAGCCCGAGTTGCTTGAACATGGCACGACAGTCGAGCCCTTCCAGCTCGAGCGCCTTGACGATCCCTGATGCCCAGCTGGCTGACGTGGTTCTTTCACTCATGACAGGCTTCTTGTGCTGACCGCTCCAGCGGTGAATCGAAAGGATACTCAATTGGCGCCAATTGTCACTGGTAGCCCCTCCCAGTGACTCTAGACTCGAAACAGGCTCCACGCCGTGTATCCTGAACAAAAACGCACCTGCGGGAACACAGCCCATGAACAGCACAGCGCAGTTTCGCAGTTTTGCCGAGTTCTACCCCTACTACCTTGGCGAACACGCCAACCCTACTTGCCGACGCCTGCACTTCGTCGGCACCAGCCTGGTCATCGCACTGTTGGCCTACACCATTGGCAGCGGCAACTGGCTGCTATTGCTGGCCATACCGTTCGCCGGGTACGGCTTCGCCTGGGTCGGGCACTTCTTTTTCGAGAAGAACCGACCGGCAACTTTCACGTATCCGCTATATAGCCTGATTGGTGATTTCGCGATGTTCCGCGATATCCTGCGAGGCAAGATCAGCCTTTGAGAGGCCTGCGGCCGTATCGAACTAAGCTGGCTCGCGCAACGCCTCGACGCGCTCGATTTCCCGTGCCTGGGCATCGGCCAGACGATACAGCTCGATGTGGCCATCCCAGTGCTCGATCAACGCCGTGCACGATTCGACCCAGTCACCGCAGTTGAGGTATTCGACCTCGCCCACCTTGCGAATCTCGGCGTGGTGAATATGCCCACACACCACACCCTGGAACCCCCGGCGTGTGCATTCATGGGCGATCGCATCCTCGAAGTCGCTGATGAAGTTCACCGCCCCCTTGACCTTGTGCTTGAGGTAAGCCGACAGCGACCAGTAGCCATACCCGTAGCGGGCACGCCAATGATTGAGCCAGCGATTGAGCACCAGGGTGAACTCATAAGCCCGGTCGCCCAGAAACGCCAACCAGCGGTGGTAGCGGGTGATCACGTCGAACTGGTCGCCATGCACCACCAGCAAGCGACGACCATCGGCGGTGAGGTGCTCGGCCTCGTCGACCAGCTGGATATTGCCCAGGACCAGCTTCGAATAACGGCGCAGGAACTCGTCGTGGTTTCCGGTGACGTAGATCACCTCGGTACCGCGCTTGCTCATGGTCAACAAGCGACGGATCACGTTGGTATGGGCTTGCGGCCAATAGATGCCGCTACGCAGCTTCCAGCCGTCGATGATGTCGCCGACCAGGTAGACGCGGTCGGCCTGGTAGCCCTTGAGGAACTGCGACAGGTGTCCGGCCTGGCAATCCCGGGTGCCCAGGTGCACATCGGAGATCCACAGGGTGCGCACCCGCTGCTTGCGTGACGGACGGACAAGTTCGGCATGTGTCATGGGGCGGCCTCCGGCGCTGTTTGCAGGAGACTGGCAGGTGCGGATGACAGATTGGTGGCAGTGATGTGACGAGTGATCGTCCCGGACGGAGCGCCGGCCTTTTCGCGGGCAATTCCCACGGTGATACACTGCACCTCTGTTCCAAGGATGCTCCCATGGTCGGTCCGATCCTTTCCCTGCGCCACTACCGCGACGAGTTGCTCGCCCACAGCCACGAACACCCGCAACTGGTGTTCGGCCTGCGTGGGCAACTGGATTTCGAAGTACAGGGCCGGGGCGCGCGCATCGACCGCCAGGGGCTCATCGTGGTCCCCGCCGGCTTTCACCACACCTGTGCCAGCGACGCGGGCAGCCACTGCCTGGTGCTGGATATTCCAGGCGAACACTGGCTGCGCGAACAGATGGGCGGCCACGCCGAGGCCAGCCACCGCCTGCTCGAGCGCCCGGCGGCGCTACTGCTCGACGGCCGCCAGCAGCAACTGGTGGACTGGCTCGCGGCGAGCCCGGTGGATGACCCGCTGATCAGCCGCCAAGGCGCACTCCTGCTGCTGGCCAGCCTGAACACCGCTGCCGCCCCCACCACCGCCAGCAAACGCCTGCCCTACGCCGCCTTCGATGCACATATCGAGCGTCATGCCGCACACCCGCTGCAGGTCGCCGACCTGGCACGACTGGCAGGTTTGTCAGGTGCCCGCCTGCACGCACGCTTCGTCGAGGAATGCGGCATGACGCCGATGGACTACATACGCCAGCGGCGTTTGCTCAAGGCACGGCAACTGATCGTTCGCACTTCGCTGCCGATGGGCGAAATCGCCGCACAGGTGGGTTACAGCTCGCAGAGTGCATTTTCGGCGGCGATACTGCGGGCATTCGGCCTTACGCCGCTGGCGCTGCGGCGAGAGTCTGGCGACAACTGACGCCAGGATCGCGACAGAATCTGTTCTCCCCGAGCTCTACACTGTGCCTGTATCGGCCTGTGGCTGCGGGTTTACCCGCGCAAGTGCCAGCAACGATCTCGAGCAAGGACTCAGCATGAACCACCGTACTGCCCTCGGCGCCCTGCACATCGGCGCGCTGTTCTTCGGCCTTACCGGCGTCTTCGGCAAACTGGCCGCCAGTGCCACGCCCTCGATCATCGTCTTTGGCCGCGCACTCTTCGCGGTGCTGGCCCTGGCCTTGTTCGCCGGCCTCGCCCGCAAGGGTTGGCAGCGACTCAGGGCTCAGGACCTGGGACGTTTGCTGCTTGGCGGCATATTGCTGGCCGGGCACTGGGTGAGCTTCTTCATCGCCGTGCGGGTCGGTGGCGTTGCCATCGCCACCCTCGGTTTTGCCAGCTTTCCAGCGTTCACCGTAATCCTTGAGGGCGTGCTGTTCCGCGAGCGCATCCGGCGCAACGAAGCCGTGCTGGTACTGCTGGTAAGCATCGGCCTGGTGCTGGTCACCCCGGCGTTCAACCTGGCCAGCGAGGCCACGGGCGGCCTGCTTTGGGCCTTGCTGTCGGGCCTGTTGTTCTCGCTGCTGTCGCTGACCAATCGTGCCGGCTCCGGTCGTGTGCCTGCGGTGCAGGCTGCGCTGTGCCAGAACCTGGTGGTCGGCCTGTGCCTCCTGCCCTTCGCGTTGCCGGGCCTGAGTGCCGTGAAACCGATGGACTGGCTGTGGATCGCCCTGCTCGGGATCTTCTGCACCGGGGTGGCGCACAGCCTGTTCGTCGCCAGCCTGGCAGTGATCAAGGCCCGTACCGCCTCGGTGGTGTTCGGCATGGAGCCGGTCTACGGTATTGCCGTGGCCTGGATGGTGTTCGCCGAGACCCCCACCCTGCGCATGCTCGCTGGCGGGGTGCTGATCATCTTCGCCATCGTGCTGTCCAGCCGCCTGTCTGCCGAGCCACCACCACAGCGTGAACGCCTGGCCGAAGGTGCATGATCAACGGTCGTTGTGGCCCAGGTCACGCTGCGGGTCGATCTGGTCGCGCACCCGCTGCTTGAGCACCTTGGCCTCGGGGAAGCCACCGTCGAGCTTGCGCTCCCAGATCTGCGCGCCGTCGCAAGTGATGCGGAACACTCCACCAGTGCCCGGTTCCAGGGCGACTCGCGCGAGATCGTCGGAAAAAGTGCTGAGCAGTTCCTGCGCCAGCCAGGCAGCGCGCAGCAACCATTGGCACTGCGTGCAATACGTGATGACGATTTCGGGTTTGGTATCGGCCATATGAGGACATTTCCTGGTGGGTGAGCCGCTTATACTAGCGGTCTTTGCCCACCGCTTTGAGACTCACGATGCATCATCTGCTGCTATGCCTGTTGCTGGCGCTCACCTCGTTCACCGCCCTGGCCGTGGAGCCACCCCGGCCCAAGGTCGGCCTGGTACTTTCCGGCGGCGCCGCCCGCGGCCTGGCGCATATCGGCGTGCTCAAGGCCCTGGAAGAACAGGGCGTGCGCATCGACGCCATCGCCGGGACCAGCATGGGTGCGGTGGTCGGCGGCCTGTATGCCTCCGGCTACAGCATCGAGGAGCTCGAGCACCTGGCGCGCACCCTCGACTGGCAGCAGGCACTCTCCGACGCCCCGCCGCGCAAGGATGTGCCGTTTCGCCGCAAGCAGGATGACCGTGATTTCCTGGTCAAGCAGAAGCTGAGCTTTCGCGATGACGGCAGCCTTGGCCTGCCGCTGGGTGTGATCCAGGGCCAGAACCTGTCATTGCTGCTGGAAAGCAAGCTGGCGCACACTGCTGACATTCGCGACTTCGACAAACTGCCGATCCCGTTCCGCGCCGTCGCCACCGACATCGCCAGCGGCGAGAAAGTGGTGTTCCGCCGTGGCCACCTGCCTCAGGTGGTGCGCGCCAGCATGTCGATTCCGGCAGTGTTCGCCCCGGTCGAACTCGACGGGCGCCTGCTGGTGGACGGTGGCATGGTCGACAACATCCCACTGGATGTGGTGCGCGAAATGGGCGTGGACATGGCCATCGTCGTCGATATCGGCACCCCGCTGCGCAGCCGCAAGCAACTGGCCACGGTCGTGGACGTGCTCAACCAGTCGATCACCCTGATGACCCGGCGCAACTCCGAGGAGCAACTGGCCAGCCTGCACCGCGACGACATCCTGGTACAACCAGCACTGGCAGCCTTTGGCGTCACCGACTTCGGTCGTGCCCAGGACATGATCGACGCCGGCTACCGCGCCACCCGCGCCCTCGACGCACGCCTGGCGGTGCTGCGCCAGGCAGGCGGCGACAGCCAGTTGGCCGCGGCCCGCTCTGCGCAACAGCGCACGCCCATCATCACGGCGATCAAGGTGGAGAACGATTCAAAGGTCAGCGATGACGTGATCCGCTACTACATCCGCCAACCCATCGGCGAGCCGCTGGAGCTGGAGCGCCTGGAGACCGACATGGGTACCCTCTACGGCCTGGACTACTTCGACCGGGTGCAGTACCGCGTGGTGCACAAGGGCGACGACAACACACTGGTGATCAACGCCCGAGGCAAGCGCGGCGGCACCGACTACCTGCGCCTGGGCCTGAACCTGTCCGACGACATGCGCGGCGACAGTGCCTTCAATCTGGGTGCCAGTTATCGGGTGAATGGCATCAACCGCCTGGGCGCCGAATGGTTGACCCGGGCACAGATCGGCGATCAGCAGGAACTGTACAGCGAGTTCTACCAGCCGCTGGACGTGGGTTCGCGCTACTTTGTCGCGCCGTACCTGTCCCTTGGCTCGCAAAACATCGAAGCGACCCTGGACAACGATCCGGTTGCCGAGTACCGCCTGGAACGCTACGGCTTCGGACTGAACCTGGGTCGACAGATCGGCACCTACGGGGAAGTGCGCCTGGGCGTGGGCAAGGCCTGGGGTGAGGCCGAAGTGCGCATCGGCGACCAGGACCTGCCCAAGGTCAGCTTCAATGAAGGCTTCTACGAATTGAAATACTCCTTCGACACCCTCGACAACGTGTACTTCCCCCACAGCGGCGAGGACATCGGCCTGACCCTGCGCAAGTACGACCGCTCGCTGGATTCAGACACCGACTACCGCCAGTGGCAGTTCAACATCGACAAGGCGTTGAGCTACGGGCCGAACACCTGGGTATTCGGCGGCCGCTACGGCCGTACCCTGGACGATACCGACGTGGTGACCTCCAGCTTCGTGCTTGGCGGCGCTCGTCAGCTATCGGGCTTTCGCCAGGATTCGGTCTCGGGGCAGAACATCAGCCTGATGCGCATGGTCTACTACCGGCGCCTGACACCACGCGCCTACCTGCCGCTGGACTTCCCGCTGTACCTGGGCGGGTCGCTGGAGCGTGGCCGCGCCTGGAACAACGACAACGAGTTCGACAGTGGCTATATCAACGCAGCGAGCATCTTCCTCGGGCTGGACACACCGCTTGGGCCGCTGAACATCAGTTATGGCGCCAACACCGAGCACCAGAAGGCGGTGTACCTGAACCTGGGCCACACCTTCTAGGCTCTGTATGAAAAACCTTGATACTCGGTGATGCTGCGTTGAAAACAGCCTCGGAATGCTCATTTACAACCCGTAAACTCCGCTTCCTCGGCTGTTTTCGCCTTGCCTGACCTTCGTCTCAATGCTTTTCATACAGACCCTAGTACGCGCGAAGGCGCGACATAAAAAAACGGATAGGGCGTGAGCCTCTATCCGTTTTCTCGTGCCGCTGAAGCGTAGTGCTGTGGTCAGGACTTCTCGAGGTTGCCAAGAATCTTCGCGTGCACGCGCATGCACACCTCCAGATCCGCCTCATCGACGCCAGTGAAGAGTTCGGCGCGCAGGGCATTGGCAATGGTTTCGATCTGATCGATGAGCGGTTTTGCAGGCGGGCACAGCAGGATTTTCTTGGCGCGCCGATCTTCCATGACCGCTTGACGACGCACCAGCCCCTGACTTTCCAGGCTGTCGAGCAGGCGCGCCAGCGTCGGGCCCTCGACACCGACACTTTGCGCCAGCTCGCGCTGGGTCGGCGCTTCGTCGAAACGGGCCAGGTGCAACAGCACCAGCCAGCGGGCCTGGGACAGGTTCAGCCCGGCCAGGCGGCGGTCGAGTTCGGCGCGCCAGCCCCGGGACATCTGGGCCAGCTGCATGCCGAAGCGGTGTTGGTTGTCGGTCAGGGGCATAAGCAACTCGATCGATAGAACTAATTATTAGTCAGCTAATCATGCCCCGGAGTATCAGGCAAGGCTCGGCGAGTGGGAAACGTCCGATAATCAACAAAAAGAATGACAAAGGTCAGGAATGACCGGGAAACCCAGCGTTACCGGCGGCACTCTACGCTCACGGCAGCAGGCACTATTGCCTCAGAGCTCGAACTCCGCCGCCAGCGCCGCGCGCACGCAATACAGCACCCCTTCCGGCACGCGCTGGCCAAACTGCGGGGCAATGGCCGAAACCGGCGGCAGTTCACCCTCCCCGTCGAGGAATGCGTCCTGCACCTCCATCATCAACTCTTCTGGCAGGTCCAGCGCCTGCTCCAGGCTCAGTTCCTGGCGCCCGATGGCCTCGGCCAACAGGCTGTAGACGTTCTTCTCGCTGCAGTTCAACTGCCCGGCGATCTGCGCCGGGGTCATGCCGGCGCGGGCCAGGCTGACCAGTTCGTGCCGCAGGTCGAGCACCACCTTCGGTGCCTCCTCGGTGCCGCCGGCGCCGTTGAGCACCTCCAGGAACGCCTGGCCATAACGCTCCAGCTTGCGCGCACCCACGCCACTGACCTGGGCCATGTCGCTGAGACTGGTGGGCTGGCTGCGCAGCATCTCGAGCAACGTCGAATCGGGGAAGATGACATAAGGCGGCACGCTGTGCTCCTCCGCCAGCTTGCGCCGCAGTGTACGCAGCGCCTCCCACAGCTCGCGCTCCTCGGCACGCACCAATTGGCTGGCCGGGCTGCCGCCGCCGCTGCCCGAGGACTTGGCCACGGTCTGCGGCTTGAGATCACGCCGCAGTTGCAGGTTCACCTCGCCTCGCAGCAGTGGCCGGCAGGTGTCGGACAGACGCAGGCCGCCATAGCCTTCGAGGTCGATGTCCACCAGGCCACGGGCAACCAGCTGACGGAACAGCGACCGCCACTCGTGCTCGCCCAGCGCCTTGCCGACCCCGAATACCGACAGCTTCTCGTGACCGAAATTGCGTACCTTCTCGTTATCCTTGCCCATCAGCACATCGACCAGATGGCCAACCCCATAGCGCTGGCCAGTGCGAAACACGGCCGACAGCGCCTGGCGGGCAGGCTCGGTGGCATCCCAGGTCTGTACCTTGTCGACGCAGTTGTCGCAATGGCCGCAGGGCTGCTCGAGCACCTCATCGAAGTAGGCCAGCAAAGACTGGCGCCGGCAGCGCGTCTCTTCGCACAGCGCCAGCATCGCGTCGAGCTTGTGCTGTTCGATACGCTTGTGACGCTCGTCGCCTTCGGAGTTCTGCAGCATCTGCTTGAGCATCACCATGTCCTGCAGGCCGTAGGCCATCCAGGCATCGGACGGCAGGCCGTCACGCCCGGCCCGACCTGTTTCCTGGTAATAGGCCTCAAGCGACTTGGGCAGGTCGAGGTGGGCGACGAACCGCACGTTGGGCTTGTCGATGCCCATGCCGAACGCGATGGTGGCGACCATGATCAGCCCTTCCTCGTTGAGGAAGCGGTGCTGGTTGGCCGCGCGGGTCTCGGCAGCCAGGCCGGCGTGATAGGGCAATGCCGGGAATCCCTGCTCGCAGAGGTAGGCGGCGGTTTCGTCGACCTTCTTGCGCGACAGGCAGTAGACGATGCCGGCGTTGCCGCGCCGCTCGCCGAGAAACGCCATCAACTGCTTGCGCGGCGATTCCTTGGGCACGATGCGATAGAAAATGTTGGGCCGGTCGAAGCTCGACAGGAAACGCTCCGCGCCCTGCAGGTGCAGGCGCTGGACGATCTCCTCACGGGTGCGCATGTCGGCAGTGGCGGTCAGGGCGATACGCGGCACATGCGGGAACAGCTCGGCAAGCTGACCCAGTTGCAGGTATTCGGGGCGGAAGTCATGCCCCCATTGCGACACGCAATGCGCTTCGTCGATGGCGAACAGCGAGATATCCAGGTCGCGCAGGAACTCCAGCATGCGTGGCTGCACCAGGCGCTCAGGCGCCAGGTAGAGCATCTTTACCTCGCCGCGGCGCAGGCGCCCGGCCAGGTCGCGCTGCTGCTCGGGGCTGAGCGTCGAGTTCAGCGCGGCCGCAGCCACCCCCAGCTCATCGAGGGTGGCGACCTGGTCGTCCATCAACGCGATCAGCGGCGAGACCACGACGGTAAGGCCAGGGCGCAGCAGGCCTGGCACCTGGAAGCACAGCGACTTGCCACCCCCGGTGGGCATCAGGACCAGTGCATCGCCCCCGTTGGCCACGCATTCGATGATCGCCGCCTGGCGACCTCGGAAACTGTCGTAGCCGAAGATGTCCTTGAGGACGCGCTGAGCCTGTTCGAGCATTTGCCACTCCAAATCGCCGTACCATCCTGGACACAGGCTGGACGATAAATCCGCCGCGCACACGTCGAATGCGTAAGCGGTTTTTGCCGGGCGGCGCAGAAACGCCAGCCGGCTTGAAAAACCGCGGAGTATACCCGAGTGCCCTGCTCTGCGGCAGGCTCCGGTGACAGACGTTCCCTTTGCCCCGCCGAGGCTGCAAGGTGCTAGAATTCACTATCGTTTATTCCCCAAGGTAGCCCTGTAATGTCCTTCGCCGAGCAACTGACCCGCCTGCAAGCCTTCCTCGACGCCGATGAGCTGCACGAAGAAGCGCTGGACTACGTCGCCGCACACGGCTACCTGACCGCGCTGTCGATCTGTGCCGAGGACGTTCCCGAGCGCGAATGGATCGACGCGCTTTTCGCCGAAGAACCTCACTACGCCAGCGAAGCCCAGCGCACCGAGATCGAAGCGACGCTGGTGGCCCTCAAGGGCCACATCGCTCGCCAACTGGCCAGCGACGAGGAATTCGACCTGCCTTGCGAGCTGGACCTGACCGACGAGCCGGACGATTCCGACCTGCGCGGCTGGTGCATTGGCTTCATGGAGGGCGTGTTCCTGCGTGAAGAGGCCTGGTTCGAGAACGCCGAAGAGGAAGTCAGCGAAATGCTGCTGCCGATCATGGTTGGCTCGGGCCTGTTCGACGAACAGCCTGAGTTCGCCGACATCGCCAGCAACGCCAACCTGCAGGACGACATGGTCGTGCAGATTCCCGAGGCACTGAGCGCGCTGTTCCTGCTGCTGCACGCGCCGGAAGAAAAGCCGGCCCTGCTCAAGCCGCGCCACCACTGATTCGCAGTGGTGCGCTACCTGCTGCTGGCCGTCGGCTGGCTCAGTGTCGCGCTAGGGGTGCTGGGGATCTTCCTGCCGGTGTTGCCCACCACCCCTTTCCTGCTGCTGGCGGCGGCCTGTTTCGCCCGCAGCTCGCCGCGCTTCCACGACTGGCTGGTGAACCACCCCAGGCTCGGACCGTGGATTCGCGACTACCTCAACGGCGAAGGTATCCCGCTCAAGGGCAAGGTCTACGCCATCGGCCTGATGTGGGCGAGCATCGGGCTTTCGAGCTACCTGGTGCCGCTGTTCTGGGCCAGGGCCTTCATGCTCACCAGCGCCGTGCTGGTCACCCTCTACATCCTCAAGCAGAAGACCCTGCGCCATCCGTAACCGGTTACACCGTATCCACCTTCAACGAATGATCGTTGAGCATGCCGCTGATGACGGTCGCGGTATCGTGCCCTGCCGCGATCATGCCCCCCGCTCCCGCCGTCACCCCGTAATGCTGGGCCAGGTCGACGCCGGCAAGATCGATGGTCTGGGTCGCCGCAGCACCCGCCACACTACTGACCTCAATGGTCGAGACCACATTGACCCCACTGCCACTGACCTTGAAGTGCAGGTAGTCATCCAGCGAGGCTGCCGTAGCATTCTCGCCTTGCAGCAATTGCGACAGGTCGAGCCGGTCGCTGCCCGGCGTGAAGTCGGTCACCCGGTCGTGCCCGGTATCGCCTTTCTGCCAGACGAAGGTATCGTTGCCGCTGCCGCCGGTGAGGGTGTCGTTGCCTGGCCCACCAATGAGGATGTCGTTACCGCCACCGCCGATGAGAATGTCGTCCCCCAGGCCACCACTGAGCACATTGTCCCCCTCGTTGCCGATCAGCGTGTCGTTGTAGTCCGAGCCGATCAGGTTCTCGATGCTGACCAGGGTGTCGAGGCCCGCCCCGCCGGTGTTCTGCGCACCGACATGGCCGAGATCGACCGTGACCCCGGCCGTCGCCGACGCGTAGCTGGCGGTGTCATTGCCGGGCCCGCCGTCCAGCAGGTCGTTGCCGGGGCCACCGATCAGCAGATCATCTCCCTCCCCGCCGTACAGGGCATCGTTCCCAGCCCCCCCCACCAGCACATCGTGGCCGGCACCACCGTTCAAGGTGTCGTCGCCATTGCCCGCCAGCAGTACATCGTCGCCTGCCGTGCCCTGCAAGGTGCTACCGGCCTGATAGGTGATGTCCACCGCCCCGGAGGCGCTGCCGCCATGGTTGTCGCTGAGCGTGTAGCTGCCCTGGTAGACCTCGTTCTCGGCATGGCTGTAGTCGATCACCAGGCTCAGCTTGTAGTTCTCCGCCGCCTTGCTGTTGCCCAGGGCATTCTCGCTGTTGATCACGTGAATGCTGTACACACCGTCGTGGCTGGCGGTGAAGCTGCCACCGTCGGCGATCGGCTGATAGCTGCCGTTGGCATCCTTCCACTCCAGCATCAGGTTGCCTGTCGGGCGGTCATGGTCGAGGCTGAGGCTCTCACCCTTGCGCAGGGTCACGGTCAGGGTGTCCTCATCGTTGGCATTGCCGGTGCTGATCGAACCCAGGTACCCAGCAATCACCAAGGCCGCCGTCATGGAGCCCGAGATCGCCGTGAAGTCACTGCGCGCCAGGTCCTTGAGCTGATTCTCGAGCTTGTTGGCGGTGCCATCGAACTTGAGCGTCTGTGCCTGGCTGCCTGCCGTGAAGCCCGCGCCCTTGTCGGCAAAGCCCGTGTTGAAGGTGATGGGCGCAGCGCTCAGGTGGTCGTGATCCGCATCGCTGTCATTGGCCAGCAGCGCCTCGGCCGGTACGGTGACACTGGCACCGGTGATATTGGTGATGATGTGGTCGGCACCCGCCACTGGCGCGCTGTTGCTATTGATCTTCACCATCAGGCTGGCGCTGCTGGTGTCGCCGTCGTTGTCGCTGACAGTGAAGCCGAACTTCTCGACCTGGCTGCTGCCGGTATCCTTCGGCGGCGTGTAGGTAAATTCACCAGTGTCCATGTCCACCAGCAGCGTGCCACCGAGCGCAGTCTTGATCGACAGCGTGTTGCCGCTGGTATCGAAGCTGGCCTTGTCCGGCCCTCCGGCAACGCTGTAGCCCCCCTGCCCAGCATTGGCCTTGGGATCGAAGGTGTAGGTGGTGCCATCGACCAGCAGCGCCTTGATGAAGCCGCCATCGGCACCAAAGTGCCCGCCACTCATCAGGCTGCCGGTGATCGGCGCCCCCTGCACAGTGCCCGACAGCACGGCGCTGAGCTGGCTGAGGTCGGTAACCACCACGGAGCCCGTATCCACATGGCTGCTGCCGTCGTAGGCCAAGGGGTCGAGGTTGGCCTGGTTGACGCCAGTGCCCAAGCCAATGGCGTAGGACTTGATCCCGTTGTTATCGAGGAAGCTTTCCCAGGCCGCTTCGCGCCCCGCTGTCATCGAATGATTGTCAGTGGGCACGCCATCGGAGAAGAAGTAGCTGATGTTCTGCGCCCCCGCGATCTTGCCGCTGGTGACAAAGGCTTCCTGCGCCTTGGTCGCGGCGGAGTCGTAGTAGGTCGAACCGTCGGCGGTCAGCCCGGCGACGATGCTCTTGGCCTCGGCGATCGACACCCAGACCGGCGTCTTGACCCAGGCCCCGGTGGCGAAGGTGACGATTTGCACCTTGATATCGCCCATGTCGTCGTACTTGTCGAGCAAGGCGTTGATCGCCTGCTTTGCCAGGGCCAGACGGCTCAGCCCCTGCACACCAGAGGCAAAGTTCATGCTGCCGGAGACATCGATCACCAGCAGGATATTGGAGTCCACCTGGCCGGGCGTGATGCTGCGTTCGGCGCACACGGCCTTGGGCACATCATCGACGATGGAAATGGCAATGGTACTGGTGACACTGTTGCCCAGCGAATCGGTGGCCTTGTAGGTGAAGTACTCGACAACCCGATTGGCGCCATCGTCCGCACCGCCCGGGGTTTTCGGTGCCGAGGTCAGGGTGTAGGTGTAGGAACCATCGGCGTTGATCTGAATTTGCCCGAACTGGCCGACAGCATTGCCCACCAGGCTATAGGTCAATGCCCCGACACCGCCGCCGACCGAACCCACCAGACTGCCGGAGGCGGTTTCCGCCGTTGAATGCGGGTCACTGCCAGTGACCGTGCCCGCCGCCAGGTCGTTGCCGTCCTTGACCAGGTCCAGCGCCTTCTCGTACACGGTGACGTCACGATCCTCACAAGCCACCAGCTTGCTGTCCTGCACATCGATGGTGATGGTCGTGGTGCTCTCGTCACCATCGGCATCGCGAATGGTGTAGACGAACACGTCGCTAGCGCCGGCCTTGGACACACTGTCAGGGTTGGCGTGATAAGTCGCATTGCCTTGGGCATCGAGGGTCAGGTAGCCGTACTGGCCCATGACCTGACTGCCAAGCTGGCCAATCGCCGAGGTCGAGGTGTCGCTGCCGGCGCGCACGCCGACCACATACTGACCGTCTGCCCGCACATCGGCACCGACAATGTCGTTGTCCAGCACATTGCCGCTGACCACGCCGCCTTCAGTCACACTGGCCACATCGCAATGGGCCTTGGGTACATCGTCGACGATGGTGATGACGATGGTGCTGGTAGTCGAGTTACCTACGGAGTCCGTCACTTGATAGGTGAAGGACTCGGTCAGACTGTTCGCACCGTCATTGACGTTGCCCGGCGTTTTCGGCGCTGAGGTCAGGGTGTAGGTGTAGGAACCATCGGCATTGAGCTGGAGCTGGCCATATTGCCCCGTGGCATTGCCCACCAGGCTGAAGGTCAGCGCGCCAACACCACCACCCACCGAGCCCGCGAGGCTGCCGGACGCGGTTTCCGCTGTCGAGTGCGGGTCACTGCCGGTGACATTGCCTGCGGCCAGGTCGTTGCCATCCTTGTTCAGGTCCAGTGCTTTTTCATACACCTTCACTTCACTGTCTTCGCAGGCCACCAGCTTGCTGTCGTGCACATTGATGGTGATGGTCGTGGTGCTCTCGTCGCCATCGGCATCACGGATGGTGTAGACGAACACATCGGTAGCGCCGGCCTGGGACACGCTGTTGGGGTTGGCATGGTAGGTCGCGTTGCCCTGGGCATCGAGGGTCAGGTAACCGTACTGGCCCATGATCTGGCTGCCGACCTGGCCAATCGCCGAGGTCGAGGTGTCGGAGCCGGCACGCACGCCGACCACGTACTGGCCGTCGCCGCGCACATCTGCACCGACAATGTCGTTGTCCAGCACATTGCCGCTGACCACGCCGCCTTCAGTCACGCTGGCGACATCGCAGTGCGCCTTGGGCACATCGTCGACGATGGTGATGACGATGGTGCCGGTGGTCGAGTTGCCGAGCGAATCTTTCACCTGGTAGGTGAAGGACTCCGTCAGCGTGTTCGCGCCGTCATTGACGTTGCCCGGCGTTTTCGGCGCCGAGGTCAGTGTATAGGTGTAGGAGCCGTCGGCATTGAGCTGGATCTGCCCGTACTGACCTGCGGCGTTGCCTACCAGGGTGAAGGTCATCGCCCCGATACCACCACTCACCGCCCCCGCCAGCGAGCCCGAGGCCGTCTCGCCCGGGGAGTGTGGATCGCTGCCGGTAACAGTGCCTGGCGCCAGGTCATTGCCGTCCTTCACCAGATCCAGCGCCTTCTCGTACACCGTCACGCCGCCATCAGGCGTTGCGACCAACGAGCAGTCGTGGATATCAATGGTGATGGTGGTGGTGCTCTCGTCACCGTCGGCATCGCGGATGGTGTAGACGAACACATCCGTAGCACCAGGCGGCGCGACACTGTCGGGGTTGGAGTGATAGGTCGCGTTACCCTGAGCATCGAGGGTCAGGTAACCATACTGGCCGACCACCTGGACGCCCAGTTGGCCGATGGCCGAGGTGGAGGTATCAGCGCCTGCGCGAACCCCGACCACGTATTTGCCATCGGCCACCACATCGGCGCCGAATACATCATTGACCAGCACGTTGCCACTGACCGTGCCGCCCTCGAAGACATTGGCAAAATCGCTGTGCGCCTTGGGCACGTCGTCAACGATGGTGATGACGATGGTGCTGGTGGTCGAATTGCCCAGCGAATCCTTCACCTCGTAGGTGAAGCTCTCGGTCAGACTGTTCGCCCCATCATTGACGTTATCCGGCGATTTCGGCGCCGAGGTCAGCGTGTAGGTGTAGGAACCATCGGCATTGAGCTGAATCTGGCCATACTGGCCCACCGCATTGCCCACCAGCGTAAAGGTCAGCGCACCGACGCCACCGCTCACGGAGCCCGCCAGGCTACCGGAGGCGGTTTCGCCAGTGGAACTCGGTGTGCTGCCGGTGACAGTGCCCGGCGCCAGGTCATTGCCGTCCTTCACCAGGTCCAACGCCTTCTCGTACACCGTCACGCCGTCGTTGGGCCCGGCGATCAGCGAGCAATCCTTGACGTTGATGGTGATGGTCGTGGTGCTCTCGTCACCGTCGGTGTCGCGGATGGTGTAGACGAACACATCGGTGGCACCGGCCGGCGCCACGGCATTCGGGTTGGCATGGTAGGTAGCATTGCCAGCGGCATCGATGGTCAGGGTGCCATACAGGCCCCCGATCGCGGTATTGAGATTTCCGATGGCCGAGATCGAGGTGTCGGACCCCGCCCGCGCGCCCACCACCACATTGCTGGTCCCAGCCTGGTCGGCGCCCAACTGATCGTTAAGCAGCACGTTGCCGCTGACCGTGCCACCCTCCACCACGCTGGCCGAATCGGGCTGCGCCTGGGGTACGTCGTCGACGATGTTCACATCCAGCGTGGCCGTGGCGCTGCTGCCATCGGTGTCCTGGGCGATCACGCTGAAATGCTCGCTCAGGCTGTTGATGCCCTCGCCCGCAGGATGGCCTTCGTTACCGAGCAAGGTGTAGCTGTAGCTGACCACGCCGGTGGCCGGGTTGTAGCCGGTGATGGTCAGGGTGTTGCCCAGCGCGGTCGTGATCGACTGCGGGAAACCCGCCACGATGCCGCCGCTGACCACGCTGATGCCACCGACACTCAGGGTCTGCAGGCCGTCCGGTGCATTGACGGTAAAGCTGCCACTCTGGGTCAGGGCGGTGCTGTCCGGCGCACTGCCGTTGCTCAAGTGTTTCTCGAAGACCGTCAGCTCACCGCCCTTCACATCCAGGCCACCGAGGGTTACCGGATCGTCGAGGTTGGTGATGTTCAGGGTCAGGGTCGCACTGCTGGTGTCACCGTCCGCATCCGTCAGGGTGTAGGTGAAGGTCTCGACGCCATGTCCGCCACCGTTGAGGTTCTTGAAGTCCGCATCCTTGGGGTTGAGCGTGTAGGTGTAGGAGCCGTCCGCAGCAAGCACCAGGGTGCCGTAGGTTCCGACGTAGGTACCGGCCACCACGGGGCCGCCGACCACCCGATCGGCGCCCTGGACGTCGTTGTCCAACACATTGCCGGTGAGCTGGGTGTGCTGCTCGGTGGCGGTGACCGCGTTGGTATCGTTGACCGCCGTGGGCACATCGTCGCGAATGATCACGTCCAGCGAGCCACTGGCGACGTCGCCATCCGTGTCGCTGACCAGCACCGGGAAATGCTCGCCGAGTTCATTGCTGCCCGCCCCGTCCGGATGGTGCTCGGCGCCGGTGAGGGTATAGCTGTAGCTGACGACACCCGTGGACGGGTTGTAACCGGTGATGGTGAGGACGTTGCCAAGGCCCGTGGTAATGGACTGGCCCACACCGGTCACCACACCGGCAGTCACCACGTTGATACCGCCGACGCTGAGGTTGAACACACCATCCGGCGCGACCACGGTGAAACTGCCGGATTGGGTCAGGGCTGCCGGGTTGCTGGCCGATCCCAATGGCAGGTTTGCCTCGTTGAGGGTCAGTTCGGCGGGGCTCAGGTCCAGCCCGCGCAGGGTGACAGGATTGTTCGGCGGTGTAACGGGAGGATTCACAGGTGGATTGATCGGCGGGTTTACAGGGGGATTGACCGGCGGATTGAGCGGCGATCCGAAGGGCCCTGCGTTGTTGTCGGCGTCCAGGGTGCCGATGTAACGGTTGGCCAGTTCCGGAATACCGTTGAAGCCGGCGGTGGGGAAGCCGATGGTCGGATCGACCCGTCCGGCCACCTCGGTCAGCAACACGAAACTGTGCCCGCCCCCCAAGGCCCCAGGCGCTCCGTTGGCGCCAGGCCCGGCGGCGGGTGCTTCGCCCTCCTGCGTCGGGTCGGCACCTGCGGCAATGGCTTGCTGCAGACGCTCGACATCGCTGAGCTGCGCCTGGCTGGGAAGCGGATCAGGAGCTTGTACGTGGGGAGCACGGTTGGCCAAAAGGTCCGGGGTCATTTCCAGGCTGCTGCCTCGTCCCAACGTCAGCTCGGCGCCGTTGTGCAAACGTACAGCCACAGCACCGGCGGCTCCGGTTTCCAGTTGCTCGCCTGCGAACAGGCGGTCGCCCTCCACCAGCATGCGCTTGGCACCGTCGCTGCCCACCGCGAATACCTGGCCTATGACCTTGCTGACCACGCCAATTGATTTAGCCATGAACGCACGCCTCCCCTGCCGATTGGCTTTCTGCAGTGGCGGACGGGCCAGGTAATGCGGGAAGCGATCCTTTGCGGGGTCTCGCGTCTGTCACAAGGGTGAGAAATCGCCTTCACCAAGACAGCTCAACGCGTGCGGTAGTGGGAATTGGCCATTATTATAATGCCAATTTTTTGTCGCCAAATTCCGCCGTCGTTGTCCTCTCCAGGGTCCTTAGCTGCAAAAAATCTGGAACTTTCTCCGAAGCCCGGAAATCAGGTACTGCAGCCGATTTACCCGGGCGCTTGAATAGAACAATGTCTCGGTTTGCTTAGACCGCATAAGTTTTTTTTCGCATAGACCTTATGAAAAAATCTTCTTAGCTTGCCCGTTAAATGTTCTTAGCTCTGTTGTTACAAACCTGAAACTGTTTCAACTCAATTTTTCGTCATTTTTTTGGCGAATCGCAGGACTTTTTTTAAGACCAGGGAGAAGTACCCCATGCGCGTGTTAACCCCCATCACCAGTGCGATCCTGTTGGCCATGGCCTGTGCCAACGCTCAGGCGATGTCGATCACCGAGGCTGTCCAGAGCGCCGTGGACTACCACCCTCAGATCAGTTCCAATCGCAACAGCAAGCTGTCGGCCGATGAGGATGTGAAGTTCGCGCGCGGAGGCTACTACCCCAGCGTCGACCTGGTGGCCGGTTATGGCCGCCAGCGCTCGGACAACCTCAATACGCGCGGCATCAACCCCGACGGCACGCGCAACCACAACAAGGAAACCCTCAACTACACACAGTCCGAGCTGCGCCTGCGGCAGATGATCTTCGACGGCTTCAACACCGCCAACGAAGTCGGGCGCACCGAATCGGTGGCCACCTCGCGCGCGTACTACACCCAGGCCATCGCCCAGGATGTCGCCCTGCGCGCCATCGAGGTGTACCTGGAAGTGCTCAAGCGCCGTGAGCTGGTGACCCTGGCCAAGAACAACCTGCAGGCACACCTGCGCGTCAACGACCAGATCGGCCTGCGCAGCGAGCGCGGCGTGGGCAGCACCGCCGACCTCGACCAGTCCCGCGCCCGTCGCGCCCTGGCGGAAAACAACCTGGACACCGCCGAGGTCGACCTGGCCGACGCCGAGGCCAACTTCTACAGCGTCATCGGCCGCCAGCCGGACGAACTGGAAACGCCGACTTCGATCAAGATCCAGATGCCCGGCACCCTCGATGAAGCCCGCCAGGGCATGCGCGAGAACAACCCGTACCTCAAGTCCGCCCAGGCCGATGTCAACGCTGCAGAGAAACAGTACGAAGTGGCCAAGTCGCCGTTCTATCCACGCCTGGACGCAGTGCTGGCCACCGGTGCCAACAACAACCTGGGCGGCGAGCGCGGCCACAGCAACAACGACTGGCAGGCCGGCGTCGAGCTCAGCTACAACCTGTTCCGCGGCGGCAGCGACAAGGCGCGCCTGCAGTCCGATGCGCACAAGATCAACCAGGCCATGGACATCCGCAACAACGCCCTGCGCGAGCTCACCGAGAACCTGAGCCTGGCCTGGAACGCCATGAACAACGCACGCAAGCAGACCCCCAGCGCCCGTGAATACGCCGAGACCACCCAACGCGTGCGTGGTGCCTACCAGGACCAGTTCGGCCTGGGCCAGCGCACCCTGCTCGACGTGCTCGACAGCGAGAACGAGCTGTACAACGCCAACCGTCGCTACACCGAGGTGCGCTACACCGAAGAGTTTTCCATGTACCGGGTGCTGGCGACCATGGGCGAGTTGCTGAGCAAGCAGCGCATCTCGCTGCCACCGGAAGCCATCGCCAAGACCGAAGTGCGCAATGAGGCGCAGTTGCCCGATATGCGCTAGGCCCTGCGAAAGGCGGCTGTAGCCCCCTGCAGCCACTTCCCGTCCACCGCGGCAGGAGTAGGCCATCGTGACCAGTATGCAAAGCACGCAGCCCAACCTGGCTGCGGATGATCCATTGCTCGATGGCCTGCTGATCCTGTGCAAGGTTCATGGGTGCCCGGCCAGCCGCGCCAGCCTGTGTGCCGGCCTGCCGCTGGCCGACCAGCGCCTGAGCCTCGAACTGCTGCCCCGAGCCGCCGCACGCGCCGGGCTGCAGGCGCGAGTACTGCGCCGCGAGCTAGGCGCGATCAGCCCGCTGAACCTGCCGGTACTGTTGCTGCTTGGTGACGGGCGCAGCGCCGTGCTGCAACGCTGGAGCGAAGATGGACGGGCGCTGATACTGCCGTGCGAGGCCGAAGGTGGCGAGCAATGGGTCGAGCGCCAGGCGCTGGAGCAGGCCTACAGCGGGCAAGCCCTGTTCGCCCGCCCGCGACATACCCTCGAAGACCTGCGTACGCCACTGCTGCCACGGGTCGAAGCCTGGTTTCGCGACACCCTCAAGCATTCACGCTGGCTGTACAGCGATGCCCTGCTGGCCAGCCTTCTGATCAACCTGCTCGGGCTGATGGTGCCGCTGTTCGTGATGCAGACCTACGACCGCGTGGTGCCCAACCAGGCACTCTCGACCCTGTGGGTGCTGGTCATCGGCCTGTTCATCGGTACCGCCTTCGAGCTGGTACTGCGCATGGTCCGCGCGCACCTGCTGGACCAGGCCGGCAAGAAGACCGACCTGATCCTGTCCGCCACACTGTTCGAGCGCATCACCGGCATGGCCATGAAAGCACGTCCGGCCAGCATCGGCGGCTTCGCCCAGAGCATCCACGACTTCCAGGGCCTGCGCGAATTCCTCACCGCCGTCACCCTGACCAGCATCATCGACCTGCCCTTCGTGGTGCTGATGCTGCTGGTGATCGGCCTGCTCGGCGGCTGGCTGGTGCTGATCCCGCTGGTGGCCTTCCCGCTGGCGGTGGGTGTGGCGTTGTTCATCCAGATGCGCCTGCGCGATACGGTGCAGAAAAGCCTGAGCCTCGGCGCCGTGCGCCAGGCCTTGCTGATCGAAACCCTTGGCGGCCTGGAAACCCTCAAGGCCTGCGGCGCCGAAAGCGAACGCCAGTATCTGTGGGAACACACCAACGGCGCCATCGCCCGTCTCGACGCCCATGCCCGCAACCTGTCGGCCCTGGCCAGCAACGGCACGCTGTTCATCCAGCAGTTCTGCGGCATGGCCACCATCGTCGCGGGGGTCTACTCGATCATCGCCGGCAGCCTCAGCGTGGGCGCCCTGGTCGCCTGCTACATGCTCGGCAGCCGGGTGCTGGCGCCGCTGGGCCAGATCGCCGGGCTGATCACCCGCTACCAACAAGCGCAATTGACCATGCGCAGCACCGACGCACTGATGAGCTTGCCGCAGGAGCGCCAACCCGGCCAGCAGGCACTGGAGCATACGGCGCTGCAAGGCGGCCTGGGCATCAGCCACGTGACCTTCCGCTACCCCGGCCAGGTTGCCGCTGCCCTGAACGACATCAACCTGTCGATCAAACCCGGGGAGCGCATCGGCATCATCGGCCGCAGCGGTTCGGGCAAGAGCACGCTCGGGCGGTTGTTGATGGGGTTTCATCACCCTGACGAAGGCCAGGTGCTGCTGGACAACCTCGACCTGCGCCAACTGGATATTGCCGACCTGCGCAACCAGCTGGGCTATGTCGCCCACGACATGCCCCTGCTGGCAGGCAGCCTGCGCGACAACCTGACCTTGGGCGCACGCCACGTCAGCGATGCGCGCATGCTCGAAGTCGCCGAGCTGACCGGCGTCAGCGAACTGGCCCGCCAACATCCGCAGGGCTTCGACCGCCCGCTGGGCGAGCGTGGCCAACTGCTCTCCGGCGGTCAGCGCCAGGCCGTTCTGCTGGCCCGCGCACTGTTGCTGGAGCCGCCGATCCTGATCCTCGACGAACCCACCAGCCACATGGACAACAGTAGCGAAGACCAACTGCGCCAACGCCTGCTGGCCTGGGTGCCCGGCAAGACCCTGCTGCTGGTCACCCACCGCAGCTCGATGCTCAGCCTGGTGGATCGGCTGGTGGTACTGGACAACGGCAAGGTGGTGGCCGACGGGCCGAAGGACGCGGTGATCGACGCCCTGCGCAAAGGCCGTGTCGGCGCAGCCCTGTAAACGACGTCAAGAACGGCGCTGCCAGAGGCTCCGTGGTTTTCATCGGAGGTAGACATGCCCCTCAGCCAAAGCGTTCGCAGCCATCTCGCCGGCGCCGACAAGCATGCCGAGCGTGACTACATGCCGGAGCTGGCCGGCGCCACCCTGCAGGACTCGCCGCGCCTGTCGCGCATCACGGTGTGGCTGGCAGCAGCGCTGTTGCTGGTGGCCCTGGTCTGGGCCAAGTTCGCCGTGCTCGACGAGGTCACGGTCGGCGAAGGCAAGGCCATCCCCTCGAGCAAGGTGCAGGTGATCCAGAACCTCGAAGGCGGCATCGTCACCGAGATCTTCGTGCGCGAAGGACAGATGGTCGACAAGGGCGCCACCCTGCTGCGCCTGGACGACACCCGCTTCAAGTCGAACAAGGGCGAGAGCGAAGCCGACCGCTACGCCCTGACCGCACAGGTCGAGCGCCTGTCGGCCGAATCCGAAGGGCGCCCCTTCGCGCTGTCGGACGAAATTCGCGCCAAGGCACCGCAGGTGGCCGAAGACGAAATCGCCCTCTATCAGTCGCGTCAGCGCCGGCTCACCAGCGAGAAGCAGACGCTCAACGAACAACTGCGGCAGAAGACCCAGGAGCTCGCCGAATTCCGCTCCAAGGTCGATCAGTACCGTTCAGCGGTAGGGCTGCTGCAGCAAGAGCTGGACATGTCGTCGCCACTGGTGAGCAAAGGCGCCATTTCTCCGGTGGAGATCCTGCGTCTCAAGCAGCGCAGCGTCGAAGCCCGCGGCCAACTGAACGCGACCAACCTGGCCATTCCTCGCGCTGAAGCGGCCATTGCCGAGATTCGCAGCAAGATCCAGGAGTCCGAGGCGAGTTTTCGTTCCGACGCGGCCAAGGAGCTCAATGACAAGCGCACGGAATTGTCGAAGATCACCGCCACCAGCATCGCCATCGACGACCGGGTCAACCGCACCACCGTGGTGTCGCCAGTGCGTGGCATCGTCAAGCTGCTCAAGGTCAACACCATCGGCGGCGTGGTCCAGCCCGGCAGCGACCTGGTGGAGATCGTGCCGATCGAGGACAACCTGCTGATCGAGGCCAAGGTGCGCCCGCAGGACGTGGCGTTCCTGCATCCGGGGCAGGTGGCGATGGTCAAGTTCAGTGCCTACGACTACACCATCTATGGCGGGCTCAAGGCCAAACTCGAGCTGATCAGCGCCGACACTGTCACCGACGACAAGGGCAATGCGTTCTACCTGATCCAGGTGCGCACCGAGAAGAACCATTTGGGCGGGGACAACAAGCCGCTGCTGATCATCCCGGGGATGACCGCGACGGTGGACATCATCACCGGGCAGAAGAGCGTGCTGGATTACCTGCTCAAGCCGGTGATGAAGGCCAGGACCGAGGCGATGCGCGAGCGGTGAGGGTCGTGAGATTGGGGGGGCCTTTTCGCGGGCAAGCCCGCTCCTACAGGGGCCCCACAGCATTCAGAATGCTATGGGGCAGTCCAATTTGTGGGAGCGGGCTTGCCCGCGAAAAGGCCCCCGCCAATCCGTCATCCTTGCCCATGATTCCGAGCAAAGGTCTCAGCCCCCATGGCGCTGATCTGCCCCTCGATCAATGCCTCGAACGGTCTGAGCAATTCATCGAAATTCGCGGGCTGTTCCAACCCATTCAACACCTGCACCACCGCCTCCAAGGTCGACAGCGCACCCTCCTCCGGCGCCTTGCGCAGCCGGTAACGCGAGGGCTGCACCTGGCCGAGCGTCACCCGCGGCAAGCCCTCCAGCAGCGGGTTGAGGTACAGCAGCTTGCGTGCCTTGCGCCAGGTCCCGTCTGGGACGATCAGCAGCAGCGGCAACGCATCGCCTTCGCCATAGGCCGACACCACCTCGGCCTGCTCGCCCGGGAACAACAGCGCCGGACGATAGCCGGGGGTGGCCAGCAGTGCAGGAAGATCCTCGAAGACTTCGCCAATCACCAGCTCGGCATTGCGCAGCCCCAACGCAGCCAGGCGGGCGGTGTTCAGGGCGTGGCTGGTTTCACTGGGGTGCTGCAGCAGGACTACGCGGGTGCGGCTGTCGAGTGACGGGATCAGTGGGCAAAGGCAATGGGCGAGCGGACGCTGGCAGCGCTCGCAGCGGGGTCTGGGCATGGGGGTCTCCGTTGGCGGAGGGATTTTGCCATATGCCGGGACTATATGCCGGAAATCGGGGGCCGCGTTGCGGGCCATTCGCGGGACAAGTCGGGACGCCGAACCGCCGCTCCCACAGGACAGCACCGCATTCGAGGCATGTGATGTACTTGTGGGAGCGGGCTTGTCCCGCGATGGGCCGCGCAGCGGCCCCAGGATCAGTGCAGCTACACAGAATGCACGGGGCTGCTACGCAGCCCTTTCGCGACATACAGCAGATCGCAGTGCCTGGCAGGAGCAGGTTTGCCGGCGTCACCATACTCGTCTAACGATTGAACCGCTCCGCCAGGCTATGCAGGTACTCCGCCATCCGCTCCAGATCCTGGCTGATCTCAGCCCCCTGCTTCGCCTGCCCGGCGCTTTCGTCGCACAGGTGGGCAATGCGCACGATCTGCTGGTTGATATCCTCCGCCACGTGGCTCTGCTGCTCGGAGGCAGTCGCCATCTGCTGGCTCATGCCAGTAATGCGGCTCACCGCCTGAACGATACCCGCCAGCGCCGACTGCACCGCCTCGACGCTGTGCACGCTATCGCGAGAAATCTGCTCGCCGCGGCTGGCGCTGCTCACCGCGCGCTCGGCACCGGCACGCAGCGAGGCAATGATCTGGTGGATTTCCTCGGTGGAGGTGCGGGTGCGCTGGGCCAGCGAACGCACCTCGTCAGCCACCACCGCAAAGCCCCTGCCCTGTTCCCCGGCACGCGCCGCTTCGATGGCGGCATTGAGCGCCAGCAGATTGGTCTGCTCGGCAATCGAGGTGATCACATCCACCACACTGCCGATCGACTGGGTCTGCTCGGCCAGGGCATTGACTGCCTGGCCGATGTCGTTCACCGCCTCGCTCATGCTGCCCATGGCGCGCAGGCTCTGCTGGGCCAGGTCACTGCCCTGCTGCGCCAGCTGGTCGGCATCGCCGGCCGCGTGGGCGGTACTCTGCACGTTATGGGTGACCTGCTGGATGGTCGCCGCCATCTGCGCGATAGCGGTCGCCGACTGGTCGGTTTCGCTGCGCTGTCGGTCGAGCATCTGCGCCTGGGCATCGGACAGTTCCGCTGACTGCGCGGCCCGTGACTTGACCCCGACGCCAGCATCCACCAGCCGCGTGAGCGCAGTCTGCAGACGCGCCTCTTCGCTGATGATCGCCAGGTCGAGCTGACCGCGCAGGCCCGGGTTGTCACTGTAGGTCAGGGCGACCAGCGGACTGGTGAAAGCCTTGGGATGCTCGGCCAGGGTACGGCGAATGGCCTGATTCTGCCGGTGTTCGATCAGGTACCAGGCACTGAACAGGCTGACCATCAGCAGGCCCAGCGCCGCATAGGGCGGTAGCCACAGGTAGCCTGCCGCCGCAATCAGCCCGGCACCCACCAGTGGCCAGCCAGTCCCCAGGCCATGCCCCAGCCGCGCCGCCCAGGGCACCGGCGAGCGTTCGGCCCGCAGGCGTGCGTACAACGCTTCGGCACGACGAATCTGTTCGCGAGTCGGCACCGAGCGCACCGACTCGTAGCCACTGATGCGACCGTTCTCGTAGACCGCCGTGACATAGGCGCTGACCCAGTAGAAGTCGCCGTTCTTGGCGCGGTTCTTCACCACCCCCATCCACGGCTTGCCTTGCTTGATGGTTTCCCACATATGGCCGAACACCGACGGCGGCATGTCGGGGTGGCGCACCAGGTTGTGCGGCTGCCCCACCAACTCGTCGTAGGTGAATCCGCTGATCGCCACGAACGCGTCGTTGCAGTAAGTGATCCGGCTGTTCAGGTCGGTGGTGGAAATCAACCGCTGCTCGCTGGAGAACGTTCTTTCATGCTCGGTTACGGGCAGATTCGTGCGCATCTCGGGCGGTCCTTGCTTGTGTAGATGAGAGGGAAATTTCATCAAAGCAAGTAAAGGTTTAGCAGAGCTTTTTCACGTGCGGGATCAGCATTTGTAAGAAAAGTTCCCGACCTGACGGAATGTATTTTCGGCAACGACGATCAGCCCACATTCAACTGCGACTTGAGCAGGTCGCGGAAGGTCTGGATCAACGGTTCGCGGCTGCGCCCACGGCGGATGATCAAAGAGAATGGCGCCTGATAGCCGAAGGTAGACGGCGACAACACCCGCAGATCACCTTTGTCGGCCCAGGCCTGGGCATAGTGCTCGGGCAGGTAACCGATGTAGGCACCGGACAGGATCAGGATCAACTGCGCCTCCATGCTTTCCACGGTCGCGGCGCTGTGCTTGAAGCCGTGACGAGCCAGCTCCGCCTGGCTCCAGTAACCGCGCCCGACCATGCGTTGCTGAGTGATGACCTGCGCCGGAATGCGCCGCTCGCTGAACAGCGGGTGGCGGCTGCTGCAGTACAGCCAGTGCTGCTCGCGGTACAACGGCTGGTACACCAGGCCGCTCATGCGCGAAGAGAAGGCGCCGATGGCCAGGTCCAGGCGGTTGTCCTGCACACCCAGCTGCAGCTCGTAAGGGCTGGACACCGACAGGTGCAAGTGCACGGCCGGGTGTTCCTGGCTGTAGGCGCCGATCGCCTCGGCCAGGGGCAGCGCGCGATCGCCAACGGTGGAGTCGATCACCCCCAGGTTGAGGGTGCCGCGCAGCTCACCCTTGAGCGCCGCGGCGTATTGCTCGAAACCGTCGAGCTCGCCCAGCAGGCGCAAGGTCTCCTGGTGGAACAGCTCGCCCTTGCTGGTCAGGCTGAAACCACCACGCCCACGGTGGCACAGCACCAGGCCCAGGGCGCTTTCCAGCTGGCTCATGTAGGTGCTGATGGCCGACGTGGAAAGGTTGAGGTCGCGCTGGGCATTGGCGAAACCCTGGTGGCGCACCACGCTGGCAAAGATGCGCAACAGTTTCAGGTCGGGCAGCGATGAGGCCATGGCGCACGGGTTCCGTCGAGTGGAAATGCGCCAGAGTCTACCGCGCCTGCGCGTCGATAGTTCAGAAATTCCTGAAGTAAGTATTTGTCGGTAGCGATTCTTTCCGCGCACTACCTTGCGCAGACTTGGCCGAAATGTCCCTGGTCGCCGGCGCCTTCGCGCTTGCCGAGCGTGCCGCGACACAGGTTCGAACAAACAGAACAATCGACCGACTGATGAGGCCCACCGTGGACAAGATTCTCCACCAACCACTGGGCGGCAACGAAATGCCGCGTTTCGGCGGCATCGCCACCATGCTCCGTCTTCCTCACCTGCAAAGCGCCGAAGGCCTGGACGCCGCCTTCATCGGCGTGCCACTGGATATCGGCACCTCGCTGCGCTCCGGCACCCGCTTCGGCCCGCGGCAGATCCGCGCCGAATCGGTGATGATCCGCCCGTACAACATGGCCACCGGCGCCGCCCCGTTCGACTCGCTGTCGGTCGCCGACATCGGTGACGTGGCGATCAACACCTTCAACCTGCTCGACGCCGTGCGCATCATCGAAGAAGCCTACGACGAAATCCTCGAACACAACGTCATCCCCATGACCCTGGGTGGCGACCACACCATCACCCTGCCGATCCTGCGCGCCCTGCATAAAAAGCACGGCAAGATCGGCCTGGTGCACATCGACGCCCACGCCGACGTCAACGATCATATGTTCGGCGAGAAGATCGCCCACGGCACCACCTTCCGCCGCGCCGTCGAGGAAGGCCTGCTGGACTGCGACCGGGTGGTGCAGATCGGCCTGCGCGCCCAGGGCTATACCGCCGACGACTTCAACTGGAGCCGCCGCCAGGGCTTCCGCGTGGTGCAGGCTGAAGAGTGCTGGCACAAGTCGCTGGAGCCGCTGATGGCCGAAGTGCGCGAGAAGGTCGGCGGTGGCCCGGTGTACCTGTCGTTCGACATCGACGGCATCGACCCGGCCTGGGCGCCAGGCACCGGCACCCCGGAAATTGGCGGCCTGACCACCATCCAGGCGATGGAAATCATCCGCGGTTGCCACGGCCTGGACCTGATCGGCTGCGACCTGGTCGAGGTCTCGCCACCGTACGACACCACCGGCAACACCTCGCTGCTGGGCGCCAACCTGTTGTTCGAAATGCTCTGCGTGCTTCCCGGCGTGGTGCGTCGCTGATCACCTGAAACACCTGCAATACCCAGGCAGGAGCCGTGGGTCAGGGCCATAGAGGCCCGCCAACACTCGATGAGGAGCGCCGGACGCGGTGAGAGCGTCCGAGCGATCGATCTCGCATAATAAAGATAATCGGAGACACCCATGGCCTTGGACATCATTGTTGTACTGATCTACGCCGCTGGCATGCTCGGGCTTGGCTGGTACGGCATGCGGCGGGCGAAAACCCACGAAGACTACCTGGTCGCCGGACGCAATCTCGGCCCGACCCTCTACATGGGCACCATGGCCACCACCGTGCTCGGTGGTGCATCCACCGTCGGCACCGTGCGCCTGGGCTATGTCCACGGCATTTCCGGTTTCTGGCTGTGCGCGGCCCTGGGCCTGGGCATCATCGCCCTGAACCTGTTCCTCGCCAAACCGCTGCTGCGCCTGCGCATCTTCACCGTGACCCAGGTCCTGGAGCGCCGCTACAACCCGATGGCGCGCCAGGCCAGTGCAGTGATCATGCTGGCCTACGCGCTGATGATCGGCGTGGTCTCCACGCTGGCCATGGGCACCGTGCTGCAAGTGCTGCTCGATGTGCCGTTCTGGATGGCCTTGCTGTTCGGCGGTGGCGTGGTGGTGGTCTACTCGACCATCGGCGGCATGTGGTCGCTGACCCTCACCGACATCGTGCAGTTCGTCATCAAGACCGTGGGCCTGATGTTCATCCTCCTGCCGGTGTGCCTGTACAAGGCCGGTGGCTGGGATGCACTGGTGGCCAAGCTGCCGGCGGCGAGCTTCCAGCTCACCACCATCGGCTGGGATACCATCATCACCTACTTCCTGATCTACTTCTTCGGCATCCTGATCGGCCAGGACATCTGGCAGCGCGTGTTCACCGCACGTGACGAGAAGGTCTGCCAGCGCGCCGGCACCGCCGCAGGCGTGTACTGCGTGATCTACGGCCTGGCCTGTGCCCTGATCGGCATGGCCGCCCATGTGCTGATGCCTGACCTGGCCAACCCGAACAACGCCTTCGCCGAGATGATCAAGACCACCCTGCCCGACGGCATCCGTGGCCTGCTGATGGCGGCGGCACTGGCGGCGATGATGTCGACCGCAAGCGCCGGCCTGCTGGCGGCGTCCACCACCCTGACCGAAGACCTGCTGCCCAAGCTGCGTGGCGGCAAGCGCTCGAGCCTGGGCGTGAACCGCCTGTTCACCCTGCTCACTGGCGTGGCAGTGCTGGTGATCGCCCTGGCGGTGAACGACGTGATCAGTGCCCTGACCTTGGCCTACAACCTGCTGGTCGGCGGCATGCTGATCCCGCTGATCGGGGCGATCTTCTGGAAACGCGCCACCACCCCGGGTGCAATCGCCAGCATGTCGCTGGGCTTTGCCACCGCGCTGTTCTTCATGTTCAAGGACGGCCTGGATGCCAACTCGCCGATCTACTACAGCCTGGCGGTGGGCCTGGTGAGCTTCATCGTGGTCAGCCTGATGTCGCGTAGACCGACGGCTGCGGTGAACCTGGCCTGATTCCAGGGCAGAAAATCTCCGGACCAGCCCGCCCCTACCCTGTGGAAGCAGCTGTCTTGTTCAAAATCTAAAGGTCAGCCCAATCCCTGTGGGAGCGGGCTGGCCCCGCGATCACCGGCGAAGCCGGTGCCATGCACTACGAAAGCCACACCACAGATCCCCCTTGCAAAAACGCAAAAGGCCGCCGCATCCCCCAAGGATGCAGCGGCCTTTTTCCTGCGCTAATCAGCGCCGACGCGGCTGGCGCTTGCGCTGTTCTTCGTCGGTGGGGATCGGTACCGGTTGCAATGGCGGCGGTACCAGGCCAAGGGCGACGGCAAGGTCGTGGAGCCAGTTGTACATGCGCTTGTTCATAGTGCCCCCTTCACGGGTCAGCCTTGCGGCAAATCAGTCCTGCGATGCTTCATACAGATCATAGTCCCATGTTCTGTATATCGCCTGCGTCTAACCTTACAGATATGGGCGATTTTGCCGCAGATCAAGCGGAAACGCCGTACTCCGACAGCCGGTTTACTGTTTCACCTTGTTGCAGGTCGATCCAGGCCTGCAAATTCGCCCCGCACATGCCCTGGCGCCACATCAACCAGGTCTCGGCATGATCGAACGGCGCCTGCAGCGGATGCGCGCTGACCCGCTCGCGCCCCGGCAGGCTGTCGAGCATCGAACGCGACATCATCGCCACCCCGGCACCGGCGATCACACACGCCAGCATGCCCTGGTACGACTCGATCTCCATCACCCGCCCCATGGGCGTGTGGTCGTGCGCGTACCAAGCCTCCAGACGCATGCGGTAGGCACACCCCTGACGGAACGTGAATACCGAACGCCCGGCCACATCACGCGCGCTATGCACAGGCGGGTGCTCGGGGCTGGTGATCAGCACCAGTTGCTCCTCGCACAAGGGCACGCCATCGAGCCCGGCCAGCCCCGGCGGGCCATCCACCAGGGCGGCGTCCAGGCGGCGCTCGAGCAGGCCCTGCAACAGCTCGCCGCTGGGCGCGGCCTGCACCTGCAGGTTCACTGCCGGATAGGCCTGATGGTAGCGCGCAAGCAACGCCGGAAGCTGGATGGCCGCGGTGCTGTACATGGTCCCGATGATGAAGTCCCCAGCTGGCTGACCGCCCTGCACCGCCGCCATGGCTTCATCGCGCAGTACCGAAAGCCTGTGCGCATAGTCCAGCAACACTTTGCCGGCCGGCGACAGTTGCAAGCGCTGACGCTCGCGCAGGAACAACTCGACCCCCAGTTGCTCTTCGAGCTGACGCAGGCGCGTCGACAGGTTCGACGGCACCCGGTGCAGGCGCTCGGCGGCGCGAGTCACTGAACCCTCCTCGGCGACGGCCTGGAAGATTCGCAATTGGCTGAAGTCCACGACATTCTCCAAAACAGAACAACTTGATCATCATTATTCAATTTTATTGAAAGTCAAGAACCCCTACCCTGCCATCCATCGCTTACCACTGCGCAGGAGTCTTCCCATGTCGCCCTTACTGCAACTCATGGCCAGTGCCGTCGCGCTGATGATGGCCATGGGCATCGGCCGCTTCGCCCTGACCCCGCAGATGCCCCGCCTGATTGCCGAGGGCCAGTTCGACCTGACCGCAGGCGGCCTGGTGGCCGCTGCCAACTATCTCGGCTATTTCATCGGCGCCGTGGACGGCATGTTCGCTCGCCACCCGCACCAGGTGCGCCTGCGCCTGCATGCCGGGCTGTGGCTGTGCGTGCTGCTGACCCTGGCCTCCTGGGCCGCCAACGGGTTTTGGAGCCACCTGCTGCTGCGCTTCGGCACCGGTGTGGCGAGTGCCTGGGCATTGGTGATGCTGACCAGCCTCAGCCAGCACGTGGCCAGCAGCCACGGCCGTGCGCGACTCGGCGCCCTGGTGTTCGCAGGCCCCGGCGTGGGGATCGCCATCACCGGCTTCCTGGCACTGGGCGCGCACCTGCTCAGCCTCGATTCGGCCGCGTTGTGGCTGATGTACTCGGTGGCCGCGCTGGTGATGCTGCTGGCCGTGCTGCCGTGGCTGCCCCGCGCCCACCTGCTGACGCCTGCGACCACTAACGCACCGGCACAGGCTCATTCACACCAGCGCGGCATAGCTCGTCTGGCGGTGGTCTATGCGCTGTACGGCATTGGCTACATCCTGCCGGCCACCTTTCTGTCGCAGATGGCCAGCCAGCAATTCCAGGGACAGTGGCTTGCCGACCTGTTCTGGCCCGGCTTCGGCCTGGCTGCGGCGCTTGGCGTAGTGATCGTCAGCCTGCGCGGCCCTGGTCGCACCAGCGTCTGGCTGACCGCCACACTCTGGCTGCAAGCCTTGGGCGTGCTGGCCTGCCTGCTGGGTGGCGGTATCGGACTGGGGCTCGGGGTATTGCTGTGTGGCGCGCCTTTCCTGGCCTGCATGCAACTGGTGATGCAGCGCTCACGGGAGCTTGCACCCCACGCCACCCAGCGCAACGCCGGTCTGCTGACCGCCTGCTTCGCCCTTGGCCAACTCAGCGGACCGTTGCTGGCCGCGCTGAGCAACCACTTCAGCGGTGGGCTGCAACCCGCACTGTTGCTGGCGGCTGCGGGGCTGGGGGTCGCCGGGTTGCTGGTGGCGACAAGCAGGTCGGATCAACGCGCCGCAGAGCAACTGGCGACCCCTGTGTAGGAGCAGCTGTCTTGCTCAAAATCTAAAGACCAGCCCAATCCCTGTAGGAGCGGGCTTGCCCGCGAACACGGGCGTAGCCCGTGCCAGGCAGCGCGATATCTTCTTCGCGGGCAAGCCCGCCCCTACCGGTCGAGGCGGTTTCATAGCCGGGCTGTGGCCTCAATGCACCGAGTTACGCCCAACCTCCAGGTCGTTCAGCAACGCCTTGGCCATCGCGCTCAGGTAGTGCAGCGCGGTGATGCTCACCGGGTCCACCTGTTCCTGCTCGCTCAACTCGCGGACACAGCCAAGGATCACCGACACTTCTTCCAGCACCCGCTCGAAAGGAATGCCAGGCTGTACGCGGTACATGTCCAGGAAAGTCGCCACGCCAGCGGTGGTGTAGCCATTGGATAGATCAGTCATGGTCACGTTTCCTCACTGCGGTGTGGGGAACGTGCGTAAGGCGGGGTGGATCGGGGACGAGCTTTTTCATGGCATGACTCCCATCGTGAAAAACAGGAACTGCCACTCGCTCGTTCTCACAGGATTGGGTGGCAGTCGTACGCGGGGTGAGAACCCGGCCACGATAGGGGAACCGGTCAGGACGAACCTGCCCGCGCACGGCTGCCATAGCAGAGCGGACGCTATCGTGATTAGGGTTCTCACACCCTGTCGTTTGGACGACCCGGCGAAGTTATCCCTGACGCATTTCCACGACAATTAAGACGCTTCCGCAAGCCGCGTAGGATAGATCCTAACGACTCAAAACCTGACACCGGCGCCCGAGAATTAGGAAAAATCAGACACGCTACAGCCCACCTTACCCCACCACCCGGCGCAACTGCCGCCGCACCCAAGGCTCGGCACTCACCAGCACCACACCACCGAGCACCATCACCGCCCCCACCACGAAGTTCACGCTCAGCGGCTCATCCAGCAACAGCACCCCGAACGTCACCCCGAACAACGGCGTGATGAACGAAAACACCGCCAGGTTCGACGCCAGGTACTGGCGCAGCAACCAGAACCAGGTCAGGTAACTGAAGAACGACACCACCAACCCCTGGAACAGCACGCTGCCCAATGCCAACGGCGTGAACGACACCGCACCGATCTGCCCGCTGAACAACGCCATCAGCAGCAAGCCGACGAAGCCCACCATCAGCTGGTAGAACAGCGTCAAGGTCGCCGGCGCCTCCGACAACCGCGAAGCCCGCACCACCACCGTGGTCGCACCCCACATCAGCCCCGCCAGCACCGCCATGGCATCGCCGAGCAGCACCCGCCCATCGAGTTGATCCAGCGACAGCCCGCCCGCAAAGGCCAGGGCAATCCCGGCAAATGCCAGCGCGATCCCCAGCCACTGCAACAAACGCAGGCGCTCGCTGGGCAACATGAAGTGCAGCCCCAGCGCGGTGAACACCGGGGCCGTGTAGAGAAACACCGACATATGCGCCGCCGAGGTCAGCTTCAGCCCCTCGGCGATGAACAGAAACTCCAGCCCGAACAACGCCCCGGCCAGCAAACCCGCGCGCCAGGTGCTGCCCAACTGCGCCCAGCCGCCCCGCCAGCACATCAGCAGCCCGACCAGCACCGCAGCGATACCGGAACGAAACGCCGCCTGCATCACTGGCGCGATATCGGCGGCGGCCCATTTGATCATCACCTGCTGGGAGCCCCAGATCAGGCACAACCCCAGCATCACCTGCAGGGCAAAGGCGTCGGTGTTCTTGCGGGCCGCGCTCATGGGCGGGCCTCGTAGCGGGTCAGGGGCATGGGCAACGCTCGGCAGTCAGAAAATGGATCCATTGCCGATTATCGGTGCGCCCGCCCCGCCGATACCAGCCTAAATCGCGCCCGGTGTTATCTGCGGCTTGCTCGAGACCTGATCGAAGGTGGACTCATCCAGCGCATCTGCCTGCTGATCCAGCGTCAAGCGCGGGCTGTCCGCCCCTGGAATCGCGCTGTCGATGAGGCTGAGCAGGCGTGAGCCGCGCTCGGTTAGCACAAAGTTCTCACCGTTGCCGCCATCTTCTTCAGGACGGCTCTTGATGAACCCGCCCTTGAGCAACAGCTTTTCGTAATCACAGGCGCGGGTTTTCAGCTGATCCAGATCGCCCACTGGCTGGCCCTTGGCGGCCAGCGCCGCAGCATGCTGCTCGGCGTAGGGGCGTGGCGTGAAGCTGTGACCGGCGCCGTTCTGCACCTCGTGCAGCAAGCGTTCGATCAGGTCCCAGTCGTAGGTGCTCATGGCAGTGGCCTCTTGCAGTGGACGGTGGGTACACAGCATGGGACCGGAGGCGTTGGAGGTCCGTTCAAATCATTGACAGTACACGGTTGGAACCGGCTCGGGGCCTGCGAACAGGTATCTACGGCACTTCAAACCTGCTCACGGGTTACAGCTCCCCCGAACTCGAGACAAGTCTTGTCTTCAGAAACCTCAAAACAAATCAACGCGGCTCATCTGAGCTGTGCTGAATAGCCGACAGCTGCGCCAGCCGCGACAAAGCACGGCCATAACCCGTTAGCAGTTGCTTTTGCACCGAGTTAGTCCGAAATCTCGTCCACAAATGGCTCACGGACAGAGTTCAAGAAATTTTTGCCGATAGCACCGATGGTAACGAAATTAATTCTGGCCTGCTCGAGGCTGATGGAATTCGCCCCGCCACCGTAAGTGGGATCACGGAATTGTGCATCGTCATCTTCCCACCCACAAACAGGGCAAACCTCAAAAGTTCCGGTAGGACGCTCATCAAACGTCAAATATTCACAACAAGGACAAGGGCATACCACTACTTAACATCCCATTGCCGATTTCAGCAGTTAACTTTTCCACCTACTCAGGAATGATCACCAACTCACTCCACAGTGGTTTCAGCCCTAGCTTTTCCATATAAGTCCCGTAGTCGAAAAAATCCTTAACCCCAATATTTTCGTATAAAAGCCATGAGGCTTCGCACTCTTGGCATACAAACAAGAAAGTATCGTTAGCTATAATTCTAGCCTTGACAACATCTCCCTGCTCACACCTTGGGCACAGCATATATAACCCCTCTATTTTATAGGATAGGCGGTAATAACCTGATTAGTTCCAGGCCGAACAATGATTTTAATACTCGTTTCTCCAGAAGTACCAAGAGCTCGACCCATCGGCACAACATATGCTCCCGGATCACCTACCACGGGACTTCCTTTCTTGAGCCATGCCTCATCGACAGCGCCTAAAATTTCTTTTCTGTCCATACTAAAGACGCTATGCGTTGTCTTGGCCGGATTCGGCTCCGCATGCTCTAAAACATGCAAAACTCTGTTTCCTTGAACCGATCCTTGTCCATAGTCTAGACCTGCTGGGGTTGTCCAAGTCCGAGTAGCTTTGTCAAATGTCAGTTCTACTGCACCGCCTGTAGCTTTTGCCCCACCCCCCGCCTTCCCAGCCGCAATCTCCCGCTCCGCAGCCGCCAACCCCGCAAGGTTCCCACCTTCCTTGGGCACCAACGCCGACTCGCTATAGAAATACAGCTTTCCATCCGGCGCGACAAACTCAAAATTGCCCGTGCGCAGGTTCACTACCGCCGTATACCCCTCCGGCGCCACCACGTTCGCACCAACCCCTGAACCATCGCGGTAATACGACGGCAACCCAGGCACCTGCCTGCCCGTCGCACCGCCCACCGCTTCGGCAATGGCCTCGCGCTCGGCCACCGTCTTGCTCACCTGACTCAGCTTCCCGGCCTTGCCGACCGGTACCAGGTTCATCACGAACTTGGTCTGCCACTCCGCTTCCACCCGCGCCGCAGCCGTAGGATTGCCCTGCAGCCGATACAGGGTCGCCTCGGCGCGCATGTCCTGCCATTCCTGCACCACCGCTTCAGGATGACTCAAGGAGTTGATCAGCTGGTGAGACACCTGCGAGGCGGTGTTCTGGGTATCGGTCAGCAGCCCCTTGCCCAGGCCGTACATGCCTTTGAGCATGTCGCCCAGCGCCGTGCCTACACCCGCCACCGAACCCAGCGTTTCTGCCGTGGGATCGTACTTGCCGAAGTTCAGGTTATTGGCGTAGTACGCGGCGTACTCGGGGTCCACTCAGGGCGCAGGAACTGGAACTTCAGCCATCCGCCTGTATCACACGAACGCGCAACGTTTATTGCATACAAACCACATTACTGCTAGTTGGTGAGATCACGGGTTTTGATGGGTAACCCGCGGTGTTAAAATTAGGAATCATCTGTGCTTGGCTTTTAGGAAATCCCACCCCAAACATATACTTGCCAGCATTCACTCAGGCTTCCAAGGCCTGCAACAATGATTTGCCCAAATGGAAATAAGTCTATAAACGCCTCAGAAAGCCCATAGCATTTAGGTTGCTCGATAATTTCGCAACGAATTACACATGAAGAACCACTCTAATAGTGGCAAACACACACTCAACTTCGTCGCTAACTGCCTGAACAGCAGACATTGTCGACCCCACCCAAAGCTCTGAGAGGTCATCCACAAAAGAAAACGCCCACACACAACTTTTCCATAGGGGCCAACTCAAACTAGCCCTTTCAGAGTTATAGTAAAATCTTCCCCATGAAACAAGTACGTGAAAAGTTCTGTAAACCCTCTACTCTGTCAATCGTGATGCCTTTTCTCTGAGGTGAGCTTGACCGAGCTTAACTCCGTCGTCGGTTATTTCAACATAACGAGCCACACCATCAACAATTCATTTATAAACACAAGTCGTCCCGCCTACAGAGGTAGCCCCACCTGCCCCTTTTACACCTCTAGCCTATAAAGCCAGACGACCTACAAAAATCTAAATTTCCAATAATCTTTAAACTCCAAAACCCAGTACTTCTCTCTGTCCGGAATCAAGTATCCGAAATCAGCACACTTAGCAAACCAACCAGGATAGGCCGAATCTTCATGAGCCCTTCCATTGTCCATATGCAGGTATATCTCCCTATCAAAATTCACATAAAACATCGGGAGCCTAGATGCAACAGCATTAGCAGCCTTGAAACAATTAACATTCAGCTCCGCCCCAGAAAGATAGTACTGCTCAATTTTTTCATACAAATCCCCCTCCAGATCAAGCCCCATCATAAGGATACTCTTAAGATTTTCCTGTGAAAGAATCTGCCTCCCATCGCCGCCAATGTATTGCGGGAAGTTATCTGATGTAAGTTTAAGAAGACCACCCCTAAACTCATTGCAAGCCAAAAAATATTGCTCCTTTGTTATATATCCCTTATCAAGATAGGCCCGATAATCCTTCTCCGCATCCAGACAGAAGTTATACTTATAATCCACAACCCAAAAGCATCGCCCCAAATGAACAAAAATACAGATGCTTTTTTCACCATCCCACAACTCGCCAAATAGTGCCTGGCTTAGTTTCATCGTCCAAACTCCTTCAGAAATTCGCTTTGTGAGCACACCCGCGCGTTGCTTGAGTGTTTTTCAAGCAGCGACTCCCATACCTTGGGTAGCTCCAGCGCAGTACCTGGCTGGTTCGGATCTACGATTTTGGGTGCTGATGGATCTCGTGGAACACCAGGGATGGGTCGTTGAGGCACGGCACTATCCATAATCTGCCTATGAAGACCCGCATCTACCTCGAACACAACCACAGACCCGTCCGGACGCTTATTGGTTAAGAAATAGCTAGCATGATCAGCATTTCCGACACTGACGCAAAGCTGCCCAGAACAACCGGGGTTAATGTTAATACTTTTCTGTCCGTACTAAAGACACTATGCGTTGTCTTGGCCGGATTCGGCTCCGCATGCTCTAAAACATGCAAAACTCTGTTTCTTTGAACCGATCCTTGTCCATAGTCTAGACCTGCTGGGGTTGTCCAAGTCCGAGTAGCTTTGTCAAATGTTAGTTCTACGGCACCGCCTGTCGCTTTTGGACCTAATCAGCAGCTGTAAAAAAATGCTTATCTAGATCAGCAGGAGGGAACTGACTAGGTAGAATTTTTGACGAGACATCCCTACCAAGAAGTTTTAAAAGAAACTCAACACAGCCATAACTGTAGACCTCTTCGCCTCCCTGATCCGAGCTATGAATAGCAACTCTCCACGAATCTGGCTGCCCCTCAACCAACCAAACAAAAGTTTCTCCATTATCTGTCACCGCCCAAGGAAGAAAAGAACCTTCCGCAGGATAATTTGGCCTTGGATAGTCCGACAAAAACTCCTGCCGCATTACAGCGTACGCGTCTAAAAAGTATTTACTTTTCTCAAAATTCAAATTTGGATTTTGAGAAAAAGGATCTAACACCCACACAAAATCGTCTACTACTCCGCACCCGTAAATTGAAATAAACTCCTTGAAATCGTTGGGCAGCCGCAGATCCTTATCAGCTTCAAAGTTTACCCAAGCGGCTTTATCAAAGGCTCGCGGAGAGGGTGGCGGAAGAATACTAATCAGCTCATTTATCATACTTACTTTACCCCATTTATGTTCGGGTTTGATACATCAAGAGTAAAACCACCTGAGCCACGAGCAGACAACGTCACACCGGTTGGCATTGGGTTTGCACCTGTACAAATAGGAATCGCCCTATAGCTTACTGTTTCACCACTCTGCACGGCACCTCTGACTTGACGCTCAAATGAGCTCATATTTGGATGATTCGCGTTGCGCTGGAAAAGTGTCACCAAATTTCTTGCATCATCACCAGCCCCTCCTAGTGAATTCGCAAGCAAATGTCCTCGCGCATGGCTAGCGGGCTGCCTCTCAAAACCTGGAGGTCGAATTGCTGGATTAGCACTCGAACCGCTTCCCAACGAACTCTCCCTGAGGACTGCTGTAACTCCCGTAGGTCGACCAAGTGAGTCGAGGTCGCCAAGAATTATGTTGCTTGGAGCATTTGCACTTGGCCTGGCGAGCGTCGAGTAGCTGCTTTCTGGAGTTGCTTTTGCCCCATTAAGTTATCTGAAAAAATGTAATCACTGGACCATAATCCTGATCTGAGTTAGAAACCACAACACTAAATTTCTTGTCAGAGAATTTCTCTCTCAAAACTAACCGCCAGGAGAATGCCATCACCTCTGCCAGCTGTTCGAACACCCTATTATCGACGTCCTCAGAGCACCCTTCAAAGACATCATAAATGTGCATATGGTTGATCATTTTTTCAGTTGCTTGCACGTCACCATTGAATTGATCCAGCCAACACCTAACAACACCGCCATCATATTTACTTTCTAAAAAAACCCCATTTCCATCAACAACAAAATCAGGAAAAAAAAGCCTGCTCGACAGCAATACGTCCTCAGGATTGCACTGACTGCTTATATAGGAAAACTCATCAATCTCGTCTTTTTCCGCCCACCCCGACTTCCAAGACTCATAACGAACCAAGCCGAACATGGAATGAATTGTTTTAACTTTCATTATGGGATCTCTTCGGGTTTAGCGGGTCTTGGTGCTAATTTTGTCGAGGGTGATTGAACTCTAATCGTCCCATCTGGCAACTTATTTCTACCGTACTCAATCACATGCGGAGTTTGCACATTTGCATGTGCAGCTCCAGTAACATCAACTCTCTTAACAATCATTCCTGCCGAATCGTACACAGCATAGCTCGTAATATTTCCTTGGTTATCCGCTCTATACACCGTCCCATTGACTGGCCCACCATCAAGTTTGAAGCGTCCGCTTATCTGGGCTGCGTTTTGCAGCGGGCCGCCTGCAAGGTTGCTGGCATTGCGAGGCACGGAAGGGGAATGTATTCCTTTTGCACCAACTAACTTCTAGTTCTTTACTGCTTCAACCCCAGCAGGTGCTTAAATGGCCCTTCATCCAAATCAAGCCCCATATCTAGAATCAGCAGAACAGCCTCTCTATATTCTTCGTCCGTTATAGAAATATCATATTCGCAAATATGATCACACAGTATCTCAAAGGCTAGGTTCTCTTCGCTATACGCGACATAATCCAAGGCGCCTTGGAGAAGATCGGAATTTAATCGACCTTCAAATTTTCTCCCAAACCTAATGATACGATCCGCAAACATAAATCCTACTTGATTGGTTTGTAAGGTGGAATTGGAGCATCATCAGGAAATGCAGTAACAACCTTTCCTGTAGCCGGCTGATATACAACTCGCATTCGTACGCCATCACGAGTTTCATAAGCGACCCATTTAGCAGCATCTCCTTTAACTGTATAAGCGCCACCGGTTCCAGTTTGCGCGTACCACTTAGTATTCGGAGATGTCGTGATATCGCCGACCGCGTCAACAATCTTATCTCCTGACCAACTTTCAGGAAAAACTGTCTTCCCTTCCTGTCCCGGCCACATATGTCCACCACTGCCTGGCTTATCACCGTACAAAATATGTTGCTTTGCTTCAGGAGAAAGAATGTCAACGTAATTCTTTCCAAGTCCTTTTGCCCCCCCCCCACCCGCCTTCCCAGCCGCAATCTCCCGCTCCGCCGCCGCCAACCCCGCAAGGTTCCCACCCTCCTTGGGCACCAACGCCGACTCGCTATAGAAATACAGCTTTCCATCCGGCGCGACAAACTCAAAATTGCCCGTGCGCAGGTTCACTACCGCCGTATACCCCTCCGGCGCCACCACGTTCGCACCAACCCCTGAACCATCGCGGTAATACGACGGCAACCCAGGCACCTGCCTGCCCGTCGCACCGCCCACCGCTTCGGCAATGGCCTCGCGCTCGGCCACCGTCTTGCTTACCTGCCCCAGCTTCCCGGCCTTGCCGACCGGTACCAGGTTCATCACGAACTTGGTCTGCCACTCCGCTTCCACCCGCGCCGCAGCCGTAGGATTGCCCTGCAGCCGATACAGGGTCGCCTCGGCGCGCATGTCCTGCCACTCCTGCACCACCGCTTCAGGATGACTCAAGGAGTTGATCAGCTGGTGAGACACCTGCGAGGCGGTGTTCTGGGTATCGGTCAGCAACCCCTTGCCCAGGCCGTACATGCCTTTGAGCATGTCGCCCAGCGCCGAACCTGCACCCTCCACCGAACCCAGCGTTTCTGCCGTGGGGTCGTACTTCCCGAAGTTCAGGTTATTGGCGTAATACGCGGCGTACTCGGTGTCCACCCCAGGGCGCAGGAACTCGCGATTCTTGGTGGAATCGTTGAACTCGGCGCTATGCGTGCTCGCATAGTCCTTGAACAACGCCGCTCCTCCAGCGCCCCCGCCATGGCGGCGTTGGCCCCGGCAGCCGTCGCTCCGCTGGCGAAATTACTACAAAAGCCTGCCGCCAATCATGGAGGCTCAACTGCTAGGCTCTGTATGAAAAACCTTGATACTCGGTGCTGCTGCGTTGAAAACAGCCTCGGAATGCTCATTTACAACCCGTAAACTCCGCTTCCTCGGCTGTTTTCGCCTTGCCTGACCTTCGTCTCAAGGCTTTTCATACAGACCCTAGACAGCTACGAACAAGACCTGAGCACATTAATTGCGCCCCCCGAGAACTCGCAGTCACACAGCAAGGATCAACTGCAGTCATTGCTGGATCTGCTAATGGCACAGCGGATGTAGCGCCGTGAAAAATGAAAGGGGCAGTAAGCAGGTAAAACAACACCGGCGCGTGGCCGGTGCAACTCCAATCACATTTATAGAAATGACTAGTGCGAATTCCACTATCGGGAGAGAACGCTAATCCACTTGGCACGCAAAAATCAATGACATCATATTGATCCGCGCCCCTGTTAAGGTGTGAACAATCATGATGAAAAGGGGCGTATTGGTTAGGTAGACAGAAGATCTTCAGGCTTGGGTGATAAAGACTAAAGATCCGGTGCGACAGGGGTACCAACGGAATGCAGGAATAGTCAGAAAACACCGGCACAAGGCCGTCGCCAGATCACACCTAGGCTACCTCTATCAAAGATTTTTCTTTCTCGAATATCTGCTCCGCAACGGAGTTACCATCGTGATACTTCTCCCAAAAACCATCGACTTGCCATGCTTCAGGCCCTAAATCAAAGTTTCCTGTGGGATCAAGACGAACTACCCAGCGCGGTGATAAATGTTTATCCACCAAATCAAAGTCTGTTCCAGGAAAGAGGGCCACGGTCTCTTGCGCTGCAGACCAAATAAGATATTTAACTCCTTCAAGTGGCGAAACATTCATCGCCAGAACCGTTAAGATTTCACCTTCACCCAGCCAGCCGGTAGCACTGGACGCAAAGGCTTTAACAATAACTTTCATTTCACCGCCCCCTTCACTTTGAAATCGATGTTCAGGTTGAGCTCGCCAGTTATTTTGTTCATATAGTAATGGACTTGAGAGCGCTGCCCGCTTGGCAAAGTTATGGACTGAGTTGTAAATTTACCCCAATCTTCAATTTTCGAGCCGTTTGCAGTCAGTTCCTTAACAACTGCTGGATTCGTCAGACGCCCACCTGAGATAGGTATTTCACGCGAAGCGGTAACAGCTTCTTTGGTTAGCCCGGCGCCTCCACGAGTCAAAATACCCGCTTCTTCATATGCAAGCTGAGTGGATAACTTCAATCCACTTGCAGAGCTATGAGCAGCATTGCCTGCTCCTCTTGCCCCACCCCCCGCCTTCCCAGCCGCAATCTCCCGCTCCGCCGCCGCCAACCCCGCAAGGTTCCCACCTTCCTTGGGCACCAACGCCGACTCGCTATAGAAATACAGCTTTCCATCCGGCGCGACAAACTCAAAATTGCCCGTGCGCAGGTTCACTACCGCCGTATACCCCTCCGGCGCCACCACGTTCGCACCAACCCCTGAACCATCGCGGTAATACGACGGCAACCCAGGCACCTGCCTGCCCGTCGCACCGCCCACCGCTTCGGCAATGGCCTCGCGCTCGGCCACCGTCTTGCTCACCTGATTCAGCTTCCCGGCCTTGCCGACCGGTACCAGGTTCATCACGAACTTGGTCTGCCACTCCGCCTCCACCCGCGCCGCTGCCGTAGGATTGCCCTGCAGCCGATACAGGGTCGCCTCGGCGCGCATGTCCTGCCACTCCTGCACCACCGCTTCAGGATGACTCAAGGAGTTGATCAGCTGGTGAGTCACCTGCGATGCGGTGTTCTGGGTGTCGGTCAGCAACCCCTTGCCCAGGCCGTATATGCCTTTGAGCATGTCGCCCAGCGCCGAACCTGCACCCTCCACCGAACCCAGCGTTTCTGCCGTGGGATCGTACTTGCCGAAATTCAGGTTATTGGCGTAGTACGCGGCGTACTCGGTGTCCACCCCAGGGCGCAGGAACTCGCGATTCTTGGTGGAATCGTTGAACTCGGCGCTATGCGTGCTCGCATAGTCCTTGAGCAATGCCACGGTCTGCTGCGCGGTGTACTGCTTGCCTGCCTTCCCCACCATAGGCACGTCACCATTGGCGCGGCTCACGTCGAGGCTGTCAGCCATTGGCGCCAGAGCCTGGCCGAGGTGCGCCAGGGTGCTGGCCTCGATGCTCCTGCCATTGGCGGTAATCACCTGCCGCCACTCGTTGTCGGTGTAGTAGGCCAAGGCTTCGGCCATGCGCCGCTCCGCCTCGGCGGGGCTGATACCTAGCTCCTGGGCGAGTGCAGGTGCCTGCTTCTTGATCTGGACCACCTCTTTCGGATGCGCCTGCCGGTTGTAGCGGTCGGCCATCTGGGCGATCCAGGCACCTTTCTCGACGTCGCCGTTGACCAGCCCCGCCGCAGCGAGGCCGGTGAGTTGCGAGAAGGTATCGCGCAGCGCAGGCTGCTTCTTGTAGAGCTCCTCCAGCGCCCCCGCCATGGCGGCGTTGGCCCCGGCAGCCGTCGCTCCGCTGGCGAAGTCGCCGCCGGAGGCCACAGAAACGGCGCCCCCTGCCAACGCGTGCAAGGCTACACGGCCTGCGCCACCTTCCTGCCACAACGCGATAGCGGCGGCATCGCTGCGGCTTTCTGCGTCGGCCAGGTTCTTCGTTGCGAGGTTGCCGATGGCATTGAAGGCCGAGGCGGCGACGACGTTGGACGCCTGTGACACCAGTGCGTCGAGCAGGTTGTCGCTCAGGCTCCCACCCTTCACTACGGTCTTGATCGCACCCGAGGTCACACCGATCGCACCGGCCCGCAGGCCGAAGCCACCTATGCCTTCGAGCTTGCTCAGGTCAAAGCCATAAGTACGGCTGAAGCCTGCATTGTCGCCGCTGAACTTGGGATCGATGTAGCCAGCGGTGGCGCCGGTCACCAGGCCGGAGATCACCGCGCCCTTCAGGCTGTCGCTGCTGAAGGTATCCTTGACCACCAACTCCAGGTTGCCGCGGTTGTTGATGGCGCTGATCGCCGCATTGCTGGTCAAGCCGGTCAGCCCGGCCGTCACCGCCGCATTGGCCCAACCAATCCCGCTCAGGGCAGCGCCGGTACCTGCTGCCCAGGCACCACCTGCAGTGGTCGCAGTAGCGGCAGTGGTTGCTGCTGCCGAAGCACCTGCGGTAGTCGCGCCGCTGGCGACCAGGCCACTGGCCACACCCGCCGTCAGGTAGCTGACGATGACGGCGATCACCATCTGCGCTGCCACGCCCATGCCGGAATGGCTGTATTTGAAAGAGTCGTGCACCTCCTTGACCTGACGCCAGTCGACGTCGCCGCGTGCCTCGGCCTCCTTGAGCCAGGCCAATTGCGGATCAGCCACGACCATCGCATCGATGATCTGGCTCACGCTCTGCCGGTCGACCTGCTTGATGTCGATCTGCAGCCCATCGGCAGCCTTGATAAGCACCTCGCCCTGGGCCAGCAACTGGCTCTGGCGCAACGTCTCATCGGTACTACCCTTGCCCTTGGCGCTGTTCCAGGCCAGGCTCGATTTGCTCTTCTCGTGACTCTCCTGATGAAGGTCCTTCACACCCTCGAACGTGATCGTCCCACCACTGGCCAGGGTAAGGTCTTCACCACTCTCAAGCTTCGCCGCCTGATAGCGCTGGTCGCCGCCGCTCGCCAGCGTGACAGCGCCTGCCGCCGAGACTTCGCTGCCGACATGACGCACATCGGTGACTTCGTCACGCTTGGTCTTCTTGCTGCCGAAGCTGCCTTTGCTCTTCTTGTCGTATAGGGAGTAGTCGCTATCTGTCTCGGCGAGCAACGACAGTTGCTCCCTGGCATACAGGTACGCCTCGTCCCCGGCACTCACACGGCTGGAAATCAGCGCCAGGTCCTTGCCAGCGGTCAGCGCAACATCACCTCCGGCCTTGACCGAAGTACCGACCTGGCTGACGTGGTCTTCCTGGCGGGTGACTTTCTTGGTCTTGCTGTAGAAGTTAGACTCATTGGCCGCAGAGGCCAGGGTCAGGTTCTCCAGTGCATCGACCGCAACATTGCGCCCGGCCTCCAGGGTGCTGGCGATGGCGGTGAAATCGCGACCGGCACTCAAGGCCAGGTCGCCGCCTGCGGTCACCTGCGAGCCGTATTGCTGCGTGGTCTGCGTGCGGTAGTTGGAGCCTATCTGCGTGCTGTCGACCTGCTGCGCCGAGGTGATCAGCAGATCGCGCCCAGTGCGGATATCCAGGTCGGCTCCAGCACTCAATACACCGCCGCTGTTGATCAGGTCGCGACCAGCATGAATCGACAGGTCATTGGCTGCCTCGATACGCGCGGCACTGTCGACGAAGTCAGCACGCTTGCTATACGCACCTGCACCGCTGGCATGGCTGCTGACGCTGCGCTCGTTGACCACATCGCCGCTGAGGCTGGTGAGGCTGACGTCGCGGCCGCTGATCAGGCCGCCGGCACCATTGACGATGCGGTTGCCAGCCAGCAGGTCCAGACGGCTACCGGCCTCGATCAGGCCGCTGTTGTCGAGGTCGTGGCCGGCGCTGGCGGAGAGGTTGTTGCTGGCCCGCAAGGTGCCGCTGTTGTCCAGGTTCTGGCCGGCGACCAGGGTCAGGTCGTTGCCGGCGATCAGGGCGCCGTTGGGCGCCAGACGGTTGTTGGCGTGGGCCAGGTACAGCACCGGCACCAGCACCTGCTCGCCCATCACCTCGTGCTGTTCGAGCCAGACGATGTCGTGAGTCAGGGCGGCGACCTGCTCGGCGCTGAGGCTGACGCCGACCTGGAGGTCGAGCTGGTTCTTGCTCGTCAGAGCGTTGTCCATCAGGTGGCGGTACAGGGCCTCGCCGTCGGCCTGGCCATCGATGAATTGCTGACCGGTGCGGGCGACCACCGCCTGCTGGATCAGACGCTGCTCGTAGAAGCCGTCGCCCAGGCGCTTCCAGCTCTGGTCAGGGTCGTAGCCGAGGTTGCCAAGCAGATAGTCCGAGCTCATGAACTGCTTGAGGTCGGTGAGTACCGGATTGGTCTCGATCAGGTACTTGTGCGGCTGCGGGGTGCCTGTATTGGCCGGAACCCCCTGTACCCGCAGGATGCTCTGCGCCGCGGGCAGTGTCATGGCGGTGGAGACGGTGCTGGCGACGGTCGGGAGGGCCTGCTGGAGCGTCGGCGCGGCCACCGACGTCATTGCCGGGAGGCTGGTGTCGCGCGCAAGGATGGTCTCGGTGGAGGGCTGTGCAAGCGTGATTGGCGTGCTCGGCCCAGGCTGTGCAGTGGACCAGTGCAACCCGTCGGCGGCCCCTCCTACCTGGCTCGACGTGCCTTGGCTGGCGGCCACTTCGCCGCTGCGGCTGGGCAATGTACCCGGCCCCTGGGCCTGATCGATGGCGGCCACGCGCACGTTGGTGGCGGCCGGGTCCAGACCTGCGGCCTGACGCTGATGCGCCTGCAGGGCGCGGTCGCTGCCAGCGACGGCGGCCAGCTCGGCGAGGTCGACGCTGCGGCCCTGCACAAGCGGCGTGGGCTGCTGGCGCTGTTGCAGGTCGATGCTCGCGCTGCCCAGTTGCCACTGGGTCGGGACGCTGGACGTAGCGCTGGCCTTGGCCTGGTTGGCAGCCTGGGCGCTGAGGCGGAACAAGCCGTTCTGACCGGTGGGCAGGCTGAAGCCGGGCAGGGTCAGCGGGTTGACCTGCTGCTGGGCGAGGTCAGGCGGCAGTTGCTGATGAATCGTGACGATGGTCGGCTGGGCCCCGCCGGAGACCGTAGTGTCCGAAGACCGCTGGCTGATGGATGACGCGGTGTTCTGCACCACGATGTTGCTGATGTCGTTGCTGGCGGTCAGCCTTGCCTTGCCACCGGCCTGGATGATCGCAGGGGCCACGGGGGCGCCACCCTCGACCATGATCTTGTCATCGATCCCGATGAACACACCCGGGTCGAACTTGTCGACCAAGGCCTTGAAAGCCACCGGATCGAACGGCCCAGATTGCGGATGGGCCTGGTCGTAGGCGGCCACCGCATCGATCATTTCGTAGAAGTAACGACCGGAGATCTTCACGTCCTTGCCGATCTGATGGCGGTCAGTCCCCGAAGCCGAACCGCCGGCCACGTTGGAGATATTGGCGCTGTCGATGGCCAGGTCGTTGACGGCGGAGATCAGGCTGAATTCGTTGTTCAGTGCAGTGCTGGCAATCGTCAGGTTACGGCCAGCCATCAGCATTGCCATGGGCGAATCTTCATGCACAACGGTGGAAACCGTCTGCGAGATGAACGCCGGCCCACGCACCCACTTGCCGCCAGGGCGACCGCAATGCTGGACGCAGTAGATGCTGATCGAACCGCTGGTCACCTGCGTGTCCGAACGGAATTTTTCACGCTTGTTGATAACGCTGGCGGCCTGCAGGTCGATATCACCCGCCGCTTCGATACTGGCAGAACTGTTGAGCACGCTGTTTGCCCGCGTTCCGCCCGTCACGCCGCCGACCAGCAAATTGCCGAGGCTGTAGACATCGGCGTATTCGTTGCTGAAGGCGCCCACCTGAAGCCTCATGTTCTGGCCACTGAACATGAAACCACGGCTGCCACCGGCAGCCTGGACGTTGCGCAGGTCCTGGCTGACGACCGTCAAGTCCTGCGAGGCGGCCAGGGTTCCGACGTTGGTCATGCTCCCAGCCAGCATTTCGAAGTTGCGTGCCGAGGTCAGGCGGCCCTGGTTCGACACTTGACCGGCTACTGCGATACGCGTGTTGTCGCCCCCGGCGATACTGCCGGTGACGCCAAGCTCTAGCTGCCCGGCATCGATGCCCAGTTGGCCAAGGCTGGCGGTGCGACCATTGCCGGCATAGCGTCCGCCAAGGTGCAGGTCGAGGCTTCCATCACTGATGATCCGGCCGTCGTTGAGCCAATTGCCGCCACTTCCCGACAGCCGCTGGGTCGCCAGCAACTGCCCGGAGGCTGTCTGGGTCAGCTCGCCGACGTTGAGCGTCAGCCGCGCGGCCTGCAGCACACTGCTGTTGGTCCAGCTGGCCGCCTCCAGGGTCAGGCCGCCAAGGGTGGCAATGTCACCGCCGGCATTGCTGAGGTTGGCCATGCCGATCTGCAGGTCGCCACTGCCACCGTGCAGCAGGCGGCCCTGCTGGTTGAGGAAGGTGCCGGCCTGCAGGTTGAAGTCCTGGCTGCCGATTTCAAGGGCGCCAGTGCGGTTGTCGAGCAGCCCGGTAACCTGCAGGCGGCTCTGGGCGCCGCCAAGGCTGCGCAATTGGCCGCCCTGGTTGTCGAGGGTGGCAGCGACCAGGCCCAGGCGGCTGTCACTTTCGATGATTCCTGCGCGGTTGTACAAAGCACCGCCAAGGGTCAAGTCCAGCGCTTGACCGGCGAGCTTGCCACCGGCGCTGTTGTCCAGCGCAGTCGCCTCGAGGGTGACCTGGCCCTGGCCGTAGAGGCCGCCATTACGGTTGTCCAACTGTTGAGTACGGATAACCAGAGGCCCTGCCTGCGCCGCCAGACGACCGCCCTGGTTGTTCAGGCCGCCGAGGGCAACGAGGTTGAGCTGGCTGGCCTGCAGCGTGCCGCCTTGGTCGTTGCGCAACAGGCCGGCGACCTGCGCCTGCAGCAGCCCGTGAAGGCTGGCCAGCACACCGCCGCGGTTGTCCGTGCTGCTGGCCGACAGCGCCAGCGGGCCCTGCTGGGCGATCAGTTTGCCGCGCTGGTTGTCCAGCACTTGCTGCAGGCGCACATCGAGCGCCTGGCCGGCCTGTACCGCACCGCCTTGGTTGGTCAGGCTGGCGGCTTGCAGGCTGACGCTGGCGTCACGGCTGGAGATCAGGCCGTCCTGGTCGTTGGCCAGGGTGTCGGCGAGCGTCACGGCTACCGCGCCGTTGGCGGCCAGCGTGCCCTGGGCAGAGTTGTCCAGACGGCTGCCTGCCAACTGCAGGGTGCCCTGGCTGGCCAGTTGACCACCCTGGTTGAGCAGCGTCGCGTTGCCCAACACCTGCAAGGTGCTGGTCGCGAGCAACTGGCCCTGGGCGTTGTTCAGCAGACTGGCCAGGTCCAGGCTGAGCAAGCCCTGGCTGATGACGTTGGCGCTGCGGTTGTCGAGGCTGGCGGCCTGGATGAACAGGTCGCCACCGGCATCGATGCGGCCCTGACGGTTGTCCAGGGCGCCGAGCAGGTGCAGGCGCTGGGATCCGCCGCTGGCCAGGTAGCCGCTACGGTTGTCCAGCGCAGCCGCGTTCAGGCGCAGCGCGCCCTGGCTGACCAGGGCGCCACCGCTGCTGTTGTCGAGGTTGGAAGTGACGCTCAGGTCCAGGTCGCCGGCGCGACTGGAGAGCGTGCCCTGGTTGCGGTTGTCCAGGCTGTCGGCACTGACCGACAGGCTCTGCCAGCCGGAAACCAGACCGCCCTGGTTGCTCAACACGCCGCTGCCGACACCCAGGCGCTGGGCCGAAATCAACCGGCCGCCGTCGTTGTTCAGGGTCCGTGCTGCCAGGTCGAAGCCCAGGTCGCTGGCGATCTCGCCACGCTGATTATCCAGGTCGCGCAGGTTGGCCAAGGTCAGGGCACCCTTGGCGCGAATCAGCCCGTCGCGGTTGTTCAGGCCGCCGCCATCCAGGCCCAGCAGCAGGGCCAAGGTGCTGTCGCCGAGCAGGCGTCCGCCCTGCTGGCTGAACTGGCGTGCCTTGATCTGCAGCGCCGCGCCAGCGGAAAGTTCGCCCCCGTCGTTGTTGACGTCGGTGGCTGTCAGGTCCAGACCTGCCTGGCTGTTGATCAAGCCTTTGTTGCCGTTGTCGAGTTGGCCGGTCACGAGGGTCAGTCGTTCGCTGGCAAGCAACTGACCGCCTTGGTTGGCCAGGCTCGCGCTGTTCAGCACGAGTGCGCGACCGGCATTGAGCAGCCCGCCACCCTGGTTGGCCAACTGACCGGCAACGTCCAGTTGCAGATCGCCGCGGCTGGTCAGCAGGCCCGCGCCGTTGTCCAGGCTGGCGGCGCTGACCGAGAGGCTGGCGGCGGCGATCTGGCCCTTGAGGTTGGCCAGGCTGCGCGCGACGATCAGGTTCAGGCCTTGGTTGCCGAGCAGGCGACCGTTGCCGTTGTCCAGTTCGGCGGCCGCCAGGGTGAAGGCGTTGGCACTGGAAATTTCACCGCCACGATTGTCGACCCGGCCAAGGCGCGTAAGCAGCAGTTGGCCTGGGGTGTTGATCAGCCCGGCCTGGTTGTCGAGGGTGCCGCCGGCCAGATCGATTGCCACGCCGCTGGCGCTATAAATCGTGCCGCCATGCTGGCGCAGGCTGCCGAGGTTGGCCTGCAAGGCCTGCTGACTGGTGATGCGTCCGCCACTGTTATCGAGCTGGGTAGCCTCGATGTGCAAGCGATCGGCACTGCTCAGGCGGGCGCCGGAAAGGTTGTCGACGCTGGCGGCACTAATACTCAGCAGGCCCTTGGCGCTAACCATACCAGCGTCGCGGTTATCCAGGTGCGCCGCTCTCAGTTCCAGGCCCGCGTCGCCCAGGATCTGTCCCCCGGCGTTGCCCAGCGTGCCCTGGCTGCGCAACAGCAGGTCGCCGGCACCGGACAGCACGCCGTGATCGTTGTCGATGCTTGCGGCGCTGACGCTCAGCGCGCCGTAGCTGTCCAGACGCCCATTCTGGTTGAGCAGGCCGTCGTCCAGCTCGACACTCAGGTCGGCGCCGCTGCGCAGTGTACCGCCGGCGTTTTCCAGCCGCGTGCCGGTGAGGGTCAGCGGCCCCACGCTGGACACCAGCCCCATGGCGTTGAGCAGAGTGTGCTGCTCGATGACCAGCGCGCCCTTGGCCAGGATCAAGCCAGCGCCGTTATCCAAGCGCTGCCCGCTCAGGCGCACTTCGCCCTGCCCGGAGACTTCGCCAGCGCGGTTGTCGAAGGCAGCGCTGTGCACGGTCAACAGGCTCTTGGCGGCGAGCAGGCCTTTGTCACGGTTATCGAGGGTGTCGGCCTGCAGGTTCAGCGTAGTGTCGCTGGCAATCTGGCCAGCCTGATTGTCCAGGCTGCCCAGGCGCGCTTGCAGACCCGATCTGGCAGACAACTGGCCTTTGCCGTTGAACACGCTGCCGGCCACCAGTAACAGCTTGCCGTCAGCCTGTAATGTGCCCGCTGCGTTGCCCAGCAGGCCGTCGACCTGCACCTGGAGATCGCCGCGGCTGCTGATCAGACCGGCGCCGTTGTCCAGGCCGGCAGCCTGCAACTGCAGGCTGCGCGCACTGACCAGGCCGCGCAGGTTGTCCATTTGCCGGGCGATGCGCAAAGTCAGGCTGGCGCCGGAGAGCAGCTTGCCACCGGTGTTGTCCAGACCGTCCGCGGCCAGCTCGAAGCCGACCAGACTGGAGATCTCGCCATCGCGGTTGTCGACCTTACCAAGGTTGTGCAGCAACAGGCTGCCCGGGCCGCGGATAAGCCCGGCACTGTTATCCAGCACACCGCCGTTGAGGTCCAGGTTCAGGCCATCGAGGCTGAACAGTTCACCGCCGTGCTGATCGAGACCGCTGACGCTGGCCTGGACCTGACGTCCGGCCAAGGTGCCGGCCTGGTTGCCGACCTGACCGGCGCGCACTTGCAGCAGTTGCCCACTGCTGATCAGGCCGCCCTGGCCGTTGCTCAAAGCACCGCTGCTCAGGTGATTGTCACCCTCGGCGGTGATGCGGCCGTGGTCACGGTTGTCGAGGCTGGCGCTGGCCAGTGTCAGCGCCGCGTCGGTCTCGATGGTGCCGCCGCGGTTGTCCAGCGCCTGGATGCCCGTCAGGGACAATTCACCATGGCTGGAAAGCTGGCCTGCCTGGTTGAGCAGTTGCCCGCCTTCCAGGATCAGGCGGCCAGCGCTGTCCAGGCGTCCGCCGCGGTTGTCCAGCAGCGCCTCGGCCAGTGGCACGCCGCCGTTGTCGAGCACCAGGTGCAGAGCCTGCCCGGCAGCGATCGAACCGCCCTGGTTGTCCACCCGCGCAGCACGCAATTCGACCTGCTGGGCGAATACCAGCGCCGTATTGCGGTTGAGCAGGCGTTCGACGGTCAGGGCCAGACGCGTGCCGGCGATCAGCTTGCCACCGTCGCTGTTGTCCAGCTGTGTGCCGCCCAGAGTAGCCTGCGCCAGGCTGCTGAGCTGGCCACCACGGTTGTCGAGCATACCGACCTGCAGGTCGAGACCCGTGTTGCCGGCGATCAGGCCACCGCTTCGGTTATCGGCATTATCGCCGTGCAGGGTGAGCCGACCTTCGGCGATCAACTCGCCACCCTGCTGCTGCAGGGTGGCAACACTGGCGTCGAGATTACCGCGAGTGGCAATACGACCCCTGCTGTTGTCGACCTGGGCCAGGCGCAGATCAAGTGGCCCGCCGGCGCTGAGCAGGCCTTCGCGGTTGTCCAGCGTGGAACCTTGGTAATCCAGGCGGTCCTTGCTGCGCGTCACCCCCTGGCGGTTATCGAAGCGGTCGACCAGCAGTTGCAACAGGCTGTCGGCATGCAGCAGGCCAGCCTGATTATCGACGCTGTTCGCCTGCAGGCTGAGCAGTTGCTTGCCGGAGACGACGCCGCCACGGTTGTCCAGACGGCCCAGGGCCAGGTCGATCAGGCCACGGGCACGCAGTTCGCCAGCTTGGTTGTCGAACAGGCCGGTGCTGCGTACGTGCAGACTGCCGTCGCTGACCAGGCTGCCCTGGACGCTGTTGTCCAGGCCCGCGCTCTCGACCTGCAAGGCGTTGCCGGCAGCCAGGGTACCGCTGCGGTTGTCCAGTGCGTCGCTCAGGGTCAGGGTCGTGCTGTCGTCGCCCAGTACGGCGCCGTCCTGGTTGTCCAGGCTGGCAGCGCGAACCTGGGTCTGGCCGCTGCTGGACAGCTCGCCGCCGCGATTGTCTACCTCGGCAGCCACCTGCAGGTCCAGGCGTTGCCCGGCGCCGAGAGTGCCGTGCTGGTTATCCAGCGTGCCGGCCACCACATGAAGCTGGTCGGCCTGTACCAGGCCCTGGGTATTGCGCAACTGTTGCGCCACACGGATGAGCAGTGCGTCATCGCTGATCAGTTGGCCGCCACCGTTGTCCAGACGCTGGGCGACCAGCTCGAAACTGCGCGCGCTGGAGATCTCGCCTGCGCGGTTGTCGACCTCGCCAAGCTGGCGCAACAGCAGTTGGCCGGCGGTGTGGATGAGGCCCTGACGGTTGTCGAGCCGCGCGCCGCGCATGTCGACGGTCAGGGCGGTGTCGCTGAGCAACTGTCCGCCGCCTCGCTGGTCGAGCCCGATGAGTTCGGCCAGCAGTGCACCCTGACTTGTGACACGACCGCCGTTGCGGTTATCCAGGTTGACGCCGATGAGGCTGAGGGTCGCGCCACTGGTAACGCGACCGGCCTGGGCGTTGCTCAGTTCAGCCAGTTCCAGGCGCAACGGGCCCTTGCCTTCGAACAGGCCGCTGGCACTGTTGTCCAGGCGCTGGCCAAGCAGCTCGATGCCGGCCTCGGCGCTGACCATGCCGCCCCGGTTGTCCACCTGACCGAGCACCAGGGTCAGGGCATTGCCACTGAGCAGACGCCCAGCGCGGTTGTCCAGGTACTCGCCGCTCAGGCTCAGCCCGGCCTTGCCCAGCAATCGTCCCTGGGCCTGGTTGTCGAGGCTGCCGGCGCTCAATTGCAACTGAGCACCGGCTGCGAGCAGGCCGCCACGGTTGAGCAAGCCGGCAGCGATTCGGGCGCGCAGGCCTGCATCACTGGTCAGTTGCCCGGCGCTGTTGTCGAGGCTGCCGGCGTCGAGCGTCAGCGGCCCGCCGGCCTGCAACGTGCCGTTCCGGTTGTCCAGGTGCGTCGTCACCTGCAACTCGGCATCCTGCTCGACCTGCAACAGGCCCTGACGGTTGTCCAGTTGGCCAAGTCGCGCATTCAGGTGCGCAGCACGCACTTCGCCCTGGCGGTTGTCGAGGCTTTCAGCCTGCAGGTCCAGGCGCTGAGTGGCGGCGAGCACTCCGGCGTTGTTGATCAGTGCCGTGCTGTGCAGATCGATGAGCGGTGCCGCCAGGCGCCCGCCGACGCTGTTGTCCAGGGCGCGAGCGATGCGCAAGGTGAGTGCTTGCTCGGAGAGCAGTTTGCCACCCCGGTTGTCGAGGTTGTCAGCCAGCAGTTCGAAGGCCCGCGCAGAGGAGATCTCGCCGCCGCGGTTGTCGACCTGAGCCAGTTGTCGAAGCAGCAACTGGCCAGGTGCATTGATCAGGCCGCCCTGGTTGTCGAGCAGACCGCCGCGCAGGTTCAGCAGCAGATCGGCGCCACTGAACACTTGCCCGACGTTGTGCATTTGCGTGGCGCTGACCTGCAGCCTCTGACCAGCATGCAGGCGCGCGGCAGTGCCGTTGTTCAAGCGTGCGGCATTCAGGCTCAGATGATCGGCGGCGTACAGTTGCCCACCGGTGTTGTCGAGGTCACCGCTGTCGATATTTGCCGACTGACCGGCGATCACGGCGCCACTGCGGTTGTCCAGCACAGCGGCGCTGGTCAGGGTCAGTCCCGCATCGGTCTGCACGCGACCGGCGCGGTTGTCGAGGCGGCCGAGGTGGGCATTGAGGGTCTGCCCGCCGAGGTTGCCGCGCTGGTTGTCGAGCGCGCCCTGAACGCTCAGGGTGAGCCCTTGACGGGCCTGCACACGGCCATCGAGGTTGAGCACGTCACCGGCGCTCAGGTCCAACTGCTCGGCACTGATCAAGGCGCGACTGTTATCGAGTACGGCGGCGATACGCAGGATCAGCGCACCATTGGACGACAGGCTGCCATCCTGGTTGTCGAGGCTGTCGGCGGCGAAGGTGAAACCGCTGCTGGCATGCATCTCGCCGTGACGGTTGTCCACGCTCGCCAGATTGCGCAACACCAACGCACCTGCACTGTGCAGGCGCCCGCCAGCGTTGTTCCAATGACCATGCAGCAGATCGAGGGTGAGTGCCTGATCGGCGTCCAGGCGCCCACCTTCACTGTTGTCCAGGCTGGCGCTGCTCAGGCTCAGGCTCTGCTGGCTGGTCATGCGCGCGCCACGGTTGTCCAGCGCGAGCGCCTGAACGTCGGCGGCCAGGACCGCGCTGGTCAGCCCGCCACGGTTGTCGAACCGGCCCTTGACCTGTGCAGCCAGGGTGCCACGCGCCTGCAAGGTACCCTGGCCATTGAGCAGTTCGGCGGCACTGAGCGCCAGCCCTTGTGCCGCGATCAGCCCTGCACCGTTGTTCAACTGCTCGACAATCGCCAGTTGCAGGTCGGCGCCGCTCAGCAACTTGCCACCGCGGTTATCCAGCTGGCGCGTGGCAAGCTGGTAGCCCTGAGCCGAGGAGATCTCGCCGGCGCGGTTGCCGACGCTGCCCAAGCCCAGCAGCCGCAGCGTACCAGGGCTGCTGATCAAGCCGCCGTCACTGTTCTCCAGGTGCCCGCCGCGCAGGTCCAGGCTCAACGCCTGGTCGGCGTGCAATTGGCCGCCGCCGCGCTGGTCGAGGCTGCCGGCCTGGACATCGAGCTGGCCGGTGCTGGCGATGCGTCCACCGTCACGGTTGCCGAGGCTGCCCGCCTGGAGGTGCAGCTCACGGTCGGCGGCCAGGGTACCGGCGCGGTTATCCAGTGTGCTGCTGGCGGTCACGGCCAGTTCGCGGCCGGCACTGATACGCCCGCTGTCATTGTCCACCTGCTGCGCGGCAATGGCCTGGCGCTCGCCAGCGGCGAGCTGCCCGGCGCGGTTGCTGACCCGGGTTGCGGTGATCTGCTGGGCACGCGTGGCAACGACCTGCCCGCGCTGATCGTTGATCAGGCTGGCAGCCTGCACGGTCTGGTCGCGGCCTGCCAGGACGCGGCCCTGGGCGCTGTTGTCCAGCACACCGACGTGACTGCGCAGGTCTTGGACGGCGCTCAGCGTGCCGCCGCGGTTGTCCAGCGAGCCACGAATGTCGGCGCTCAGGTCACGGCTGGCAACGATGCTTTTGCCGGTATTGACCAGCGCACCAGCGGCCAGGTCGATATCGCCTTGGGCATTGCGGCTGCCGTCGGTGTTGACCCCGCTCTCGATCACGCCCAGGTTGCTCAGGGTGCCGGCGGCCTGGACCTGCAGCTTGGCGCCTGCGGTCAGCGCCTGACGATTGACCACTTCGGCACTGCTGAGCACTTCGACGCGCGACGCGCCATGAACCGGCCCCTGGAGATCGACACCTGCCGCCCGCACCGTCACCGCGCCGCTGGCGCTGGCCTGGTTCAGGGTGAGTTGCCCGTTGACATCGAGCTGGATGTCGCCGCCGCTGGCGGCCATCTGGCCATCGAGCTTGACCCCTACGCCGGCTTCGGTGCCCACCAGCTTGATGGCCCCGGCATACATGCCGCCCAGGGCAGAGCTGTCGATAGCCAGCGTCGGCTTGGCGCTACCCTCTTCGGCTCGAGCCGTCGCCGCGAGCGTCCGGGCATCGACATCGTTGCGTCCGGCGACGATATCCAGGCGCCTGGCCTGCAGCCCGGCATTGATCTGCGCACTGCGGGTGATGATCTCGAAGCGGTCGACGTTGCTGGCATTGAGCCCGGCACCTTCGATCGCCACGCTGCCCTGCTCCACCTGGTAGCGGGTCAATTGACCGTTGTCGAGCACCGGCGTACCCGTAGTCAAGGTCACCTGGGGCGTGTTGATAAAGCCGCAGCCATTACAGGTGATGCCATGCGGGTTGGCGACGATGACATGGGCCGACTGCCCCGCCACCTCCGTATAGCCGCGTAGCTGGCTGGAGTTGGCGCCGTTGACTTCGTTGAGGATGATGCTTGCCGCCGTGCCCTGCAGGTTGGGGTTGCCGACGATGATGCCGCCCAGTTGCGTCTGCTGGGTACGGCTGGTGGCGTTGTTGAGGATCAGCCCCTGCTGGCCGACGTTGTAATCGCTGAACTGGTTATGCGAGAGGCCACTGCCGTTGGGCGCGGCAATATTGACGATCGGCACGCCGTTGCCCGCCTGACCGACACTGGTGTTGCCGCCGCTGACCATCACTCCTTCGGCAGCCTGCGCCCACAGTGGCTGCCAGAACATGACGTTGGCCAACAGGAAGGCCAGCGCGCGCTTGGACACACCGCAGAATTGCAGGCGGGGTTGCAGGCGCGCCGAAGGCTGGCGAACCAGGAAGGTGAAAAGGCGAACGTCCATGTGTTCTCTCGGGGCTCAAAGCACGAATCAGATGAAGAAATCGAGGCGCAGGTATACCGGATGCTCCTTGTCGGGCAGGGCATCCGGGCGTTCGAGGCTGCGGGCAAAAGTCACACTGGCCGCCAGGTGACGGCCCCGGGCGAACAGCTCCAGCGAATGGCTGCTGGCACGGCCATGGCGGTCGCCGTTGTAGCGGTCGTTGCGGATCACACCCAGGTCGTAGCCCAGGCCCATCCCGTATTCGGCAATCACCGGCTGTGCGACGGACCAGGTCACCGGGCGCGTCCAGCGCAGGTCGCTGCGCCAGTAGGCGCCGCTGTCGCCGGACAGCGACTGGTCCTTGAAACCACGCACCGATGACAACCCACCCAGGCTTATGCGCTGAGGGCTGAACAACACGTCTTCGCTGCGCTGGGCGGTAGCCAGGCTGGTGACGCTCAACTGCTCGCCGAATACCTCAAAGCCCTGCACGTAACTGACCGTCGCGGTGTACTTGCGATAGCGCGCGACCGGCTCGCCAGGTCGCGGATTGCCGTTGCCCTGAGCATCGAAGGCACCAATGCCCTCCTGCGTGCCCAGGTCAAGGTTGACGAAGGCCGTGCCCAGGCGCCGACCATGGTTGATGCCGAACTGCGCTTCGCTCAGACGATTGCTGCTGGCTCGCAGCAGGCTGTCTTCGATGTAGTTGCGGGTGCGCAGATGGGCAACGCCCAGGTTGACCGAGGTCTTGCTTGTGGCGTCGCGATGCAGTACACGATCGACGCGCAATTGATGATTCTGGCTGTCGCCGGTCTGTTTGAAGTCGAAGCCGTTGGCCTGGCCTACGGAGCGGTAGTCGGACGCGCTGTAGCTGTACGAGAAGTTCCACCAGCCCCAGGGCAGGCTGTAGGCCAGCACCCCGTTCTTCGCCCCCTTGGTGTGATCGCTGACCACATCGTGGGCACCGCGTAGCACCAACTGGTCGGCCAGGCCCAGCGGGCTATCCCACTCGAAGCCTAGGTTGACCTGCTGCTCGCCAGTGCTGCGTTGGCCTTCGTTGTTGCGCGACAGGGAAGCCCGCCAGGGCTTCTGCGCCTGATTGCGTACCAGCACCTGGCTGCCACCCACCGCCTCGCCAGGGACCAGTTCCATCTGCGCCTTGTTCGAAGGCAGACGGTTGAGTTGGTCGACCATCTGCTCGATCTCACGCAGGTTCAGACGCTCACCGGGCGCGCCGGGAAAAGCCATGGCCAGCTCCCGCTCGCTCAGCCTGCTGTCGGGAGCTGCGCGCAAACTCTCCAGGCGCCCCTCTACCACCAACACCTGCAGATGCCCGGTGGACAGGTCCTGCTGCGGCAAGTAGGCGCGGCTGGTCACTCGGCCACGATCCAGATAATGGTTGGTGATGACCTTGAGGAGCTCGTTGAGCTGGCTGACACCCAGGCACTGACCAATGAACGGCTTGAGCAGGCGCTCGCGCTCGGTCTCGGTGAGGCTGTCGGCACCCTTGAGGGTGATGGTGCGAATGGTGAAGCAGCGGCTGTCATCAGGCGCCGGTACGGCAAACGGCGGCGCCGTGCTGCCGGGCAGGTTGCGCAGCTCTTCGATGCGCCGCTGCTGCTCTTGCAGCAGGCGATCCTGGCGGTCGCGTATAAGATCCTGCTCCAGCGGCGAGGCCGCCAGGGCAGGCATGCTGGCAGTCAGCATGAGAATCGCGCTGCAAAGGCGTGTGCGAAACCCTATCGCCATGTTCCAGTCCCTGGGCGGTGAAAAAGTGGGGACGGAGAATACAGAGATGGCCTTTTGGCGTCAATTTGCCATCACATCAAGGGCAAACAGCTACATGCTGAACCTTTGCTGGCCGGCCAGACTCCACCGATAGACTGCACAAGGAGCAAGCGCCATGAACGTTATATGCCGCATCACCCTGCTCGCCACCCTGTCCTGCGCCCTGCCCGCCTGGGCCTGCACACCGGAAGAAGCCACGCAAAAGCGCGAGGAGCTGGCCAAGCTGGTGACACAATTGACCGAGCAGAGCCCGCAGAAGGCCAAGGAGATCAACGATGAGCTCCAGGGCATGGATCTGGGGACGGCGAGCAAGGACTTGCCGGACAAATGCCAGCTGATCGACAAGCGGGTGAAGGAGTTGAAAGAGGCGGAGCAAAAGGCGGGCTGAATCAAAGCTGCCGTGCACCGCACACCAGTTGTAGGAGCGGCGGTTCGGCGCCCCGACTTGCCCGCGAAAAAGACACAGCGCTGCCTGGCACGGGCTACGCCCGTGTTCGCGGGCAAGCCCGCTCCTACAGGGGTTGGGCTGGCCTTAAGATTTTGAACAATACAGGTTCTGGGGTTACTCCGCCTTCGGCGCGCGCTTCTTCAGCGGTGCCAAGCCGTCCGAGCTGCTCAGCGGCGCGTTCGGGCGCGGCTTGGCGGTCGGCTTGCGCTTGGCGGCGGCCTTTTTGTCGCCGGTCTTCTTGTCGACCTTTTTCTTCTTCGCGCCAACCGCCTTGCCCGAAGCCTTGACCTTCTTCGGCCCGCTGTAGGTGCCCTTGACCTCCTTGATGACGCGGCGCTCGAACTGCTGCTTGAGGTAGCGCTCGATGCTCGACATCAGGTTCCAGTCGTTATGGGTGATCAGCGAGATCGCCAGGCCTTCGCCACCGGCGCGGCCGGTACGGCCCACGCGGTGCACGTACTCGTCACCACTGCGCGGCATGTCGAAGTTGATCACCAGGTCCAGGCCGTCGATGTCCAGGCCACGGGCCGCCACGTCGGTGGCGACCAGTACCTTCGAGCTGCCCTGCTTGAAGCGCTCGATGGCCAGCTTGCGGTCCTTCTGGTCCTTCTCGCCGTGCAGGACGAAGGCCTTCACGTCCTTTGCCACCAGGTGACCGTAGATGCGGTCGGCCAGAGCGCGGGTGTTGGTGAAGATGATCGCCTTGTCGAAGGTCTCGTTGGCCAGCAGCCACTGCACGATCGCTTCTTTATGCTGGTCGTGGTCGGCGGTGATGATCTGCTGACGGGTGCCTTCGGCCAGTTGCGAGACACTGTTGAGCATCAGGTGCTCAGGGTCTTTCAATACCTTGCCGATGATGTCGCGCAGCGCTGCACCGCCAGTGGTGGCGGAGAACAGCAGGGTCTGCTCGCGGTTCTCGCACTCCTTGCACAGGCGCTCCATGTCTTCGGCAAAGCCCATGTCGAGCATGCGGTCGGCTTCGTCGAGGATCATCACCTGCACGTGCGAGAGGTCGAGGTTGCCCGCGTTGAGGTGCTCGAGCAGACGGCCCGGGGTGCCGATCAGCACGTCCGGCACCTTGCGCAGCATCGCGGCCTGCTCCTTGAAGTCTTCGCCGCCAGTGACCAGGCCAGACTTGATGTAGGTGAACTGCGAGAACAGCTGCACCTGCTTGAGGGTCTGCTGGGCCAGCTCGCGGGTCGGCAGCAGGATCAGCGCACGGATCTCGACCCGCGGCCCGCTCAGGTCGACCAGGCGGTTGAGCAGCGGCAGCACGAAGGCTGCGGTCTTGCCGCTGCCGGTCTGCGCCGTGACCCGCAGGTCACGCCCTTGCAGGGCCAGGGGAATGGCCGCCGCCTGCACCGGGGTCGGCTCGACAAATTTAAGCTCGGCCACGGCTTTGAGCAGGCGTTCGTGCAGGGCGAATTGGGAAAACACGGGTGTACCTCAGACAGATGCGGACAATTCGGTTGCATAGGGTAACGTTTTCCGTGGCCAGAGCCGAGTTTCTTTTGGCACCATCGGCGACTTCCGCGCATCGACTGCGCTTCGTTTACTGTGAATATCGGCCTTATCCCATGGACATCCAACGACTCTGGCACGACACCCTCGACCTCTGGGGCGTTCTCGACCAACATCCACTGCTGCACGCGGCCCTCGGCCTTGGCGTGCTGTTGCTGGTGTCGCTGCTGGTAGGCCGCGTGGCACGCCTGCTGGTGGTGCACGTCAGCCGTCTGCTGGCCCGTCAGCCCACGCTCCGGTGGCTCGATGACCTGCGCGACAACAAGGTACTGCAGCGCCTGGCGCAGACCACGCCGTCACTGGTGGTGCAGTTCGGCCTGCGCCTGGTGCCGGAGTTGTCCGATACCGCGCAGCATTTCCTGGGCAACCTTGCGCTGGCCTTCACCCTGCTGTTCATGACCCTGGCGGTGTCGTGCCTGCTCGACGCCCTGCTGGACATCTACGCCCGCACCGAACACGCACGCACCCGCTCGATCAAGGGCTATGTGCAACTGGCGAAGATGGCGCTGTGGGTGTTCAGTGCCATCGTCATCGTCGCCACCCTGATCGACCGCTCGCCGCTGTTGCTGCTGTCGGGCCTGGGTGCAATGTCGGCGGTGCTGCTGTTGGTGTACAAGGATACGTTGCTGTCGTTCGTTGCCAGCGTGCAGTTGACCAGCAACGACATGCTGCACGTTGGCGACTGGATCGAGATGCCCCAGGTCGGCGCCGATGGCGATGTGATCGACATCACCCTGCACACGGTCAAGGTGCAGAACTTCGACAAGACCATCGTCTCCGTCCCCACCTGGCGCCTGATGAGCGAGTCGTTCCGCAACTACCGCGGCATGCAGCAGTCCGGCGGGCGGCGCATCAAGCGCAGCCTGTTCATCGACGCCACAGGCGTGCGTTTTCTCACCCAGGAAGAGGAACAACGCCTGGGCGGCGTGCGCCTGCTCGGCGACTACCTGGCGACCAAGCGCAAGGAGCTGCACGACTGGAACGAGGCCCAGGGCCTGGTCGCCGAACTCTCGGCCAACCGCCGCAAGCTGACCAACATCGGCACCTTCCGCGCCTTCGCCCTCGCCTACCTGCAGAACCACCCCGAGGTGCATCCGGACATGACCTGCATGGTTCGCCAGATGGAGACCGGCGCCGGAGGTGTGCCGCTGGAGATCTACTGCTTTACCCGCACCACGGTGTGGGGCGAGTACGAGAGGATCCAGGGGGATATCTTCGATTACCTGCTGGCGGTGTTGCCGGAGTTTGGGTTGAGTTTGTATCAGCAGCCTAGCGGTAGCGATATGCGCTCAGGGCTGGCGGCGCGGGTCGAGCGGATGAGCGAGGCCTAAAAAGCGCTCCCCCTGTGGATGCGGCGGTTCGGCGCCCCGAATTGCCCCGCGAAAGGGCCGCAAAGCGGCCCTCTGCAATGAAAAGCCGTATCCGATAACCAATGGAAGCTCAAACTCTTGGGTTTCCACCTAAAAGCCGCATAGCAACTCGCGCCTCCCTGCCAGTACTTCGCTTGCGCAACGCGTAGCCGCACTTATCGGTTGCCCATTTAAACCGCAAATAATCTGCATGCTGAGCGATCGTGTGCCGAACCATTTGAGCAAGTCCTATGTCAACGACAGAGCCGCGTACAGATAGGGACGCGCTGGCCTACAGTGCAGGAAGTGCGTTGGACTGATGGGCATCAGACAGCTGCTTTATCAGGCCTGCGCGCGTCCAGTAACTGCCCATCGCGCTCCCCCCTTGTTTTTAGAGACTGCGTCCATGGAACACTCAAGCTTCGCCGCTTCGCACGACCGTGCCCTTGACTGGCTGAACTTCTTCCTGGCTGACGTGCGTGACGGACTCGGCCCCTACCTCGCCATCTACCTACTTGCCGTGCACCAGTGGCAGCCGGCGAGCATTGGCCTGGTGATGAGCCTGGCAGGCATTGCTGCACTGGTGGCGCAAACTCCAGCGGGAGCCTTGATTGACCGCACGACAGCCAAACACGCGGTGGTCGTGACCGCCGCCGTGCTGGTGACCGGCAGTTGCCTGCTGCTGCCTTGGATTTCGTCGTTCGCCGGGGTGGCCTTGACCCAGACGATCGGTGCCATAGCAGGCTCGCTGTTCGCTCCGGCGATTGCCGCCATCTCGCTGGGCATCACAGGCCCCAAGGCCTTTACGCGAAGGGTGGGTCGCAACGAGACGTTCAACCATGCGGGCAATGCCTGCTCAGCATTGCTGGCCGGTGGCTTGGCGTATCTGTTCGGCCCGGTGGTGGTGTTCTATCTCATGGCGGTCATGACCGTAGCCAGCATTGTGGCGATGTGGCGTGTGCCAGCAGCCGCCATTGACCACCAGGTGGCTCGCGGCCTTGTCCATGGTCCGGGTTGTGCTGAAAACCTTGCCAGGTTCAGGGTCCTCCTGCACAACCGCACGCTCTTGGTATTCGCTGTGTGCTGCGCTTTATTCCACTTGGCCAACGCGGCGATGCTGCCGCTGGTGAGCCAGAAGCTATCGCAAGTCGACCTGCGCTTGGCCACGCCACTCACATCCGCCTGCATCGTCGCAGCGCAGTTGGTGATGGTGCCGATGGCGCTGCTCGTGGGGGCAAAGGCCGAGACCTGGGGGCGCAGGCCGTTCCTTCTGGCCGGCTTTTTCATCCTACCGCTGCGCGGAGCCCTGTACGTGGCGTCCGACAATCCCTTCTGGCTGGTTGGCGTGCAATTGCTCGATGGAATCGGCGCAGGCATCTTCGGAGCATTGTTCCCGATCGTGATCAAGGACTTGACCGAAGGCACCGGGCGCTTCAATTTCAGCCTTGGCGCGCTGACGGCGGTGTTCGGACTGGGCGCTGCGCTCAGCCCTGGGATTGCCGGGCTGGTTGTTCAAGCAGCCGGCTACGATGCGGCATTCCTGACCTTGGCCGGCATTGCCGCGGTCGCCTTCGCAATAGTGCTGATGGCGCTGCCTGAGACTCACCCGCGCGTCGCACCATCGTCCCTGCCTACCCCTGCCGGAAACTAGACGCCTCATGCCTTACAGCGAAAATGCCTCGATCATCTGGACGGTAGCCGCTCTGGCAACCTGCGGTGTCATCCTGCGCCCATGGCGGATCCCGGAATACGTCTGGGCCATGGGCGGTGCGCTGCTACTGACAGGCCTGGGCCTGATCACACCGCGCAGCGCTCTGGCGGCAGTGGCCGAAGGCGGCGATGTGTACCTCTTCCTGATCGGCATGATGGTACTGGCCGAGCTTGCACGCCAGGAGGGGCTGTTCGACTGGCTGGCCCGCTACGCGGTCCGCCACGCCCGAGGTTCGGGGCAAAGACTGTTCGACCTGGTATTTCTGGTGGGCACGCTAGTCACCGTGTTCCTGTCCAACGATGCAACGGCGGTGGTGTTGACTCCCGCGGTGTATGCGGCGTGCAAGGCTGCCAAGGCCGAGCCCTTGCCCTACCTGTTGATCTGCGCCTTCATCGCCAACGCCGCCAGTTTCGTGCTGCCGATTTCCAACCCGGCCAACCTGGTAGTCTTCGGCAGCCAGATGCCCCCGCTACTGGAGTGGCTGAGGCAGTTCAGTTTGCCATCGCTTGCGGCAATCGCTGTGACCTATCTGGTGCTGCGCCTGACCCAACGCCGGCAGATCCGCCAACCGCTGACCCTGAATGTGGATAACCAGCCGCTGTCTCTGGGTGCCCGTCTATGCGCAGTGGGCATCGTGCTCACGGCAATTCTGCTGCTGGGGGCCTCAGCGCTGGACCGGGCACTAGGCCTGCCGACCTTCTGTGCCGGCGTGGCAACCACAGCACTGATCCACTTACGCCAGCGGCGCAGCCCGATGCCTGTGCTACGCCATGTAGCGTGGGGTGTGCTGCCGTTGGTGGCGGGCTTGTTCATACTGGTCGAAGCTGTCGCCCAGACCGGCCTGATAGTGCAGCTTGCCCAGGGGCTGGCTGCTCTGGCCGCAGACTCGACGATCGGGGCCAGTTGGGTGGGAGGCGTGGGCGTGGCCATCGCCAGCAACCTGATGAACAACTTGCCGACTGGACTGATAGCCGGGTCCATGGGGTCGCTGGTGGCCCTGCCGCAGCAGGTGACCGCTGCGCTGCTGATCGGCGTCGACCTGGGACCGAACCTGTCGATTACCGGATCACTGGCCACCCTTTTGTGGTTGGTGGCGATCCGTCGCGAAGGGGCGCATGTCAGCGCCTGGAACTTTTTGCGCCTAGGGGTGCTGGTGATGCCGCCTGCACTTGCAGCAGCACTGCTGGCGCTATAGCGTCGGGACCCGTGCAGGGGCAGCTTGATGGCGGCGAGCGGCCCCAGACGATTTTTGGGGGGAATACAGCGCATCCACGAAGCTCAACTTTCTACCTGTAGATGCCATTGGTGGGGAGAAAGTAAAACATTCTTAATCGCTGATTAATCACAACTTTGAGTTTCGCCCAGGTAGGATTTTGCGCGTATACCTGTGGAGAAAGCTCCGATGTTCCGAATGCTGTTTTGTGCCACCCTCTTAACCACTTCATTCGCCTGCTCGGCTGCTGACGTTGTACACGGCGGTAAGGAAACACTGACCGTTCTGAGTTCCGGCGGGATCATGGGCGCCATCCGCGAAGTAGCGCCAGCGTATGAGAAGAAATATGGCGTGAAGCTGGAAATTCTAGCCGCCCCATCGATGGGGGATACCCCACAGGCCATCCCAAACAGACTCGCTCGTGGTGAGCAGGCGGATGTTGTGCTGATGGTTGGTTCGGCCCTCGACAACTTGGTCGCCAGTGGACAAGCCGACAAAACGAGTCGAATCGATCTCGGAAAATCTTTCATTGCCATGGCCGTTCGCAAAGGTGAACCGAAGCCAGACATAAGCACCATGCAGACCTTACGCAAAGTGCTGCAAGATAGCAGCTCTGTCGCTTACTCCGACAGCGCAAGCGGGGTATATCTTTCCAAGACGCTGTTCCCTCGCATGCAGCTTGGTGAACAGTTCGAGTCGAAGGCTCACATGATACCTGCCGAGCCCGTAGGCGCAGTGATCGCTCGTGGCCAAGCACAGATCGGCTTTCAACAGCTAAGTGAGCTTAAGCCAGTAAAAGGTATCGACATCGTTGGTCTGATCCCGGCAGAAGCGCAGAAAATGACCCTGTATTCGGGCGCTGTCATCAACAAGAGCCAGCATCACGCCGCAGCCCAGGCGCTGCTCGATTACCTGGCCTCACCAGAAGCCGACGCAGCGATCAAAGATAGTGGCTTGACGCCGCTACCCCATCCAGCAAGCTGACGACACGCGCCGACATTGACCACGCGGCTACGCAAGACACGACGGTCTCGCCTCAGCCTTCGCTGCGCGCGTGTCGGCTTTGGGTCGAGAGCATTCAGTCACGGTCAGCAAGCCGCCGCTCTCGGCCAACCCTATTTCAGTTGGCCGCATAGACTCGCTGAATTGCGCGTATCCTCGGCCGGTCCTACAGGCGCGGGCTTGTCCCGCGATCATCCCGTAGCAGTCAGCCCGCCACACCCAGCAGGTACATGAGCCCGGTCAGGGTCAGCAGCGAAGCCACCGTAGACAGCAGGATGGTGCGCGAAATGAGCCCCGCCTCACGGTTGTAGTACTCAGCCAACATAAATGGCCCGGTCCCGGTCGGCAGCGCCGCCAGCAGCACCGCCGAGGTCGCCCACATGGTCGGCAGGCTGAACACCTTGAAGGCCAGCACCCAGGTCAGCGCCGGTTGCCCGACCAGCTTGAGCCCCACCAGCGGCCAGGGGCTGGCCTGCGCGCCGCTGCGTTTCTGCGCCAGGAATGCGCCCAGCGACACCAGCGCGCAAGGCGTGGTGGCCAGGGCGAGCATGTCGAGAAAATGCATCACAGGCTCCGCCAGGCCCAGGCCGGACATGGCCCAGGCGGCGCCGGCCAGTGGCGAAATCACCAGCGGGTTCTTCGCCAGCGCCTTGGCCACCAGCATTACGGCGCGGCCGATCTGGCGTTCTTCCTGCAGGCCGATCTCGATCAGGGTCAGGGAAATCGCGAACACCAGGCAGACCACGATCAGCGATGAGATCAGCGCCGGTTGCAGCCCCGGCTGGCCGAACAGCAACAGGCACAGCGGGATGCCGATGTAGCCGGTGTTGGCATAGCCCGCACTCAGGCCATCGATGCTCGAAGCCACCAGGCTGTGGCCGCTGAACAGGCGCCAAGCGAGGGTGATGAAGAACATTGCCAGCGCGCCGGCACCGAAGGCGACGATGAAGCCGGGGTGCCAGATTTCGCTCCAGGTCGCGGTGGCGGTCACCTTGAACAGCAGCGCCGGCAGGCACAGCCAGACCACCATGCGATTGATTTCGGCAGCGGCCTGCTCGCCGAGCTTGCCAGTCTTGCGGCACAGGTAGCCGACCAGGATCAGCGCAAAGATCGGCGCGACGATGACCAGGATGGTATGCATGGACGCCTCAGGCCTTGCCGACCAGCGCGGGGGTGCGACGGTCGCCCAGCCGGCTCAGCCACACCGAGGCGAGGATCACCGCACCGCCGATGAACAACCGCCCCAGCGGTTCGTGCTGGTTCCAGATCAGCAGGTTGAGCAGCAGGCCCACCGGCACGTGCAGGTTGTTCATCACCGCCAGGGTGCCGCCGGAAACCAGGCAGGCGCCCTTGTTCCACCAATACAACCCCAGCGCGGTCGGGCATAGGCCGAGGAACAGCAGCACCAGCCATTGCACGTCGGTGCTCGGCAGGTGCTGGGCGTTGCCGAACAGCAGGAAGGCCGGCAGCACGACGATCAGCGCGCCCAGGTAGAAGTAGCCAAAGCGCTTGTAGTGCGGCAGGTCGCTGGGGTGGCGGGCAATCAGGTGGCGGTACAGGACCTGCCCGGCGGCGTAGGTGAAGTTGGCCAGCTGCAGGAGCAGGAAGCCCATGAAGAACTCGCCGCTGATGCTGTCGAAGCGGATCACCGCTGCGCCGGCCACCGCGACCAGCGCCGCAAGCAGCGCCCAAGGGTTGAAGCGGCGGTTCAGTGCATCTTCGATGAGGGTGACGTGCAGCGGGGTGAGGATGGTGAACAGCAGCACTTCAGGCACGGTGAGCACGCGAAAGCTCAGGTACAGGCAGACATAGGTGATGCCGTACTGCAGCGCACCGATCAGCAGCATCGAGCGCATGAAGCGCGGCTCGACCTGGCGCCAGCGGGTCAGCGGCAGGAACACCAGCCCTGCCAGCAGCACCCGCGCCAGCACGGCGAAATAGCTGTCGACATGGCCGGCCAGGTATTCGCCGATCAGGCTGAAGGAAAACGCCTGGATCAGCGCGACGATAATCAGGTAGCCCATGGTTGCCTCTCGTGGATCAAGGCGGCGACCTTAGCGGGTAGGGGGTGGTCTGGGCAACCGGGAGGAGGATGAAGATGCGGCGGTGGATGGCACCGGCTGTGCCGGTGTTCGCGGGCAAGCCCGCTCCCACAACTCACATCCATGAGTGCCACCGCTTTTGTAGGAGCGGGCTTGCCCGCGAACACCGGCGAAGCCGGTGCCATCCACCGCGGCGCCCTTTTCGCGGGCAAGTCGGAGCGCCGAACCGCCCACAAATCTTGCCTGTCAGCGCTGCGCGTCGAACTCGGCCATCAGCACCTCGACCAGCTGCGCGGCCGGCAGGGCGCGCGCCCGGTGGGCGCCGGTACCGGCCCATTGTGCGGCGAAGTCGCTGCAGCCCTGGGCAGTCGCCACGCTATTGAGTGCCTTGTTGGCATCGTAGGCGCGGGGATAATCCGGCACGCCCGCAGCACTCTTCACCTCGAACGCCCGGTTGACCATACCCCGCGCAGGCCGTCCGGAAATTGCGCTGGTGATCTGCGTCTGCCGCGCCCGTGGTCCGCTCAGCGCCTCACGGTAGGCCGCGTTGGCCGACGATTCCGGGCACAGCAAGAACGCTGTACCCAACTGCGCCGCACAGGCGCCCTGCGCGAACGCCTTGGCGATGTCTGTGCCATCCATGATTCCGCCAGCTGCGATGATCGGCAGTCGAACCTGCTCGGCCAACAGGCGCACCAACTCCAGCGTGCTCGATTCGTCGTCATGCTCAGGATCGAATATCCCGCGATGACCACCCGCCTCGTAACCCTGGGCGATCAGTGCATCGACCCCTGCTTGCTGCACTTGGAGCGCCTCGTCCACGCAGGTCACGCAGGCCAGTAGCACGATACCGGCCGCCTTCAGCGCCTCGATGAACGACTGCGGCGGCAGGCCAAAATGAAAACTCACCACTGCCGGTTTTTCTTCCAGCAGCATCTGCAGCATCTCGGGGTCTTCGACGAACGAGCGATAGATTTCCCGCAGGCCCTTCGGCGGCTGGGCCTGGAACTCGGCAAAGCGCGCTTCGAGCGCCTGCAGCCAGGCGTCCTCGCGCACGTCATCTCGCAGCGCCGGGCGGTGGCAGAACAGATTGACGTTGAACGGTTGTTGGGTCAGCGCGAAGGTTTCGCGTATGTACTGGCGAGCCTGCTCGACCGAGCTCGCGCCGATCGCGATCGACCCCAAACCACCCGCATTCGATACCGCCGCCGCCAGCGCTGGCGTAGAAACGCCCGCCATGGGCGCCTGGATGATGGGGAAACGGACGTTCAGCAAAGCCTGGATGTCAGTGGTCATGGAGGTTGCTCATCATGGGTTGCTCATGGCGGGTGCGCATGTCCGTTGGCGGGGAGCGAGCCCAGAGTTGACCTTAAGCGCACCCATGAATTTTCACAAATGATGATAAATGATGAATTCCATCACTGATCGTGAACCAGCAGTCTGGCCCGGTCGCCTCCAAGCCACTGGAAAACCGATCATGAAATGATGCATAAACACCCCATCAATCATCATCAGTGATAGGTAGACCCCATGGAAATGCGCCAGTTGAAGATCTTCTGCGCCGTGGCCGAGCTGGGCAGTTTCACCGCGGCTGCGGTCAGGATCAACACCGTGCAATCCAACGTGACCATGCGCATCAAGGAGCTCGAGACAGAGCTCAAGCGCGAGCTGTTCATCCGCAGAAAATCCGGCGTCGTGCTCACGGTCGCGGGCGAGACGTTTCTCGGGTATGCCCGGCGCATCCTGCAACTGACCGAAGAAAGCCGCAGCGCCCTGCTCGATACCGGTGTACCCAACGGCCCGCTGCGCCTGGGCTCGATGGAGACCACTGCCGCCATTCGCCTGCCGAAGATCCTCACCCGCTACCGCGAGCAGCATCCCGATGTGCAACTGTCGTTGCTCACCGGCACCACTGCCGAACTGATCAAGGCCATCGAGTCCCACCGGATCGATGGCGCTTTCGTCGGAGGGTTTCACCAGAATCCGATGCTTGCCCAGCAAGAGGTGTTCAGCGAGGAACTGGTGCTGGTCAGCAGCGACCAGTTCGATTCGCTCGACACCTTGATGGCGCGAATGCCCTCGCAGACAGTGCTGGTGTTTCGCAGCGGCTGCTTCTACCGATCGACGCTGGAGAACTGGTTCTATCGGATGGGCCTGGTGCCCAACCAGATCATGGAAATGGGCAGCCTGGATGGCATCCTCACCTGCGTCTCGGCCGGAATGGGCGTGACTCTGTTGCCCAAGTCGGTGACGCAGAACTGCAGCGTGCGCCATGCGATTCGCTGCCATGAACTACCCGCGGAATTCTCCCGCGTGTCCACGGTGTTCATCCGTCGCCAGGATTCGCTGCCGACCTCGGCGATGAGCGCCTTCATGGAGCTGGCGCAGCAGCGCAGGGACGCGGCGGACCTGCACTGAGCCTGGCGCAAAAAAAAGCCCGGCCATTCGCATGACCGGGCACATACACCCAAAGGAGCAACAGGTGTCAGGGTTGGGAATTCGTGGACGCCTCGCGCCTCAAGCCACTGCGGCGAGCTTCGCCTTGGCCTGGTTCAGCCCCTTCTCGTGGAAGTCGCCGCTCATGTTCAGGCCCTCGGCGTGAATGAAGTTCACCTCGTGGATCCCGATGAAGGCCATCACTTGGCGCAGGTAGGGTTCCTGGTGATCGCTGGCAGCGCCGGTGTGGATACCGCCGCGGGCAGTCAGGACGATCGCACGCTTGCCGTTGAGCAGCCCCTGCGGGCCGGTCGGGGTGTACTTGAAGGTGATGCCGGCACGCAGCACATGGTCGAGCCAGGCCTTGAGTGTGCTGGGGATGGCGAAGTTGTACATGGGCGCCGCCATCACCAGCACATCGGCGGCCAGCAACTCATCGGTCAGCTCGTTGGAGCGGGCCAGCGCATCGATTTCAGCCGCGCTGCGCTGCTCTTCAGGCTTCATCCAGCCGCCGAGCAGGTTGGCGTCCAGGTGCGGCACCGGGTTGACCGCCAGGTCGCGTACCTTGATCTCGTCGGCAGGATGCGCCGCTTGCCACTGCTGGATGAAGTCACGGGTCAGTTGACGGGAAACGGAATCCTGTTGGCGGGCGCTGCTTTCGATGATCAGTACGCGGGACATGGGGTGCCTCCATCGGCAAATAGGGTTGCGATTCGATGGAGGTGAGATTAAGACTTGACCTATCGATAAAAAAGCGTAAAAAGTGGGTTCAATCTATCGATTAATTGGTTTTATTCCGGTTTGCAGCTCAGGTCGATGCGCAGCTTGATGATCTGCCGGTTGAACTTGGCCGTCACATCCACGCTCTTGCCGGCCGGCACATTGACCCGACGCACCCTCGGCGCTTCGGGGCCATTGCGCATGGTGACCTTGCAGGCAGCCGGCACCTGCCCGTAGTTGTTCAGGCTGATGCTGCCGATGTCGTAGGCGGTGTCGTACGCGGTGTAGTCGAGCTTGACCCCTTCGATCTCCTTCTGCACATCGATGGGATAGGCCATGGCGCTCAGGGGCAGGGACGTCAGCAGTACCGCAAACCATTTCTTCATTTCGCGCTCTCCTTGTGATGAGCGCAGCTTAGGACAACAGGAGCCGAAGATGAAAGCGCCGCGCGTGACCCTGGATCAGTGGCGAACCCTGCAGGCAGTGGTCGATCACGGCGGCTTCGCCCAGGCCGCCGAAGCCCTGCATCGCTCGCAGTCCTCGGTGAGCTACACCGTGGCGCGCATGCAGGAGCAACTGGGCGTGCCGCTGCTACGCATCGACGGGCGCAAGGCGGTACTGACCGAGGCCGGCAGCGTGCTGCTGCGTCGCTCGCGGCACCTGGTCAAACAGGCCAGCCAGCTCGAAGACCTGGCTCACCACATGGAACAGGGCTGGGAGGCCGAAGTGCGCCTGGTGGTCGACGCCGCCTACCCCAGCGCCCGGCTGGTGCGCGCACTGAGCGCGTTCATGCCGCAGAGCCGCGGCTGCCGTGTGCGCCTGCGTGAAGAAGTGCTGTCCGGGGTCGAGGAAGTACTGCACGAAGGCATCGCCGACCTTGCCATCAGCAGCTTCAACATTCCCGGCTACCTGGGCGCCGAGCTGAGCGCGGTGGAGTTCGTCGCCGTCGCCCACCCCGAGCACAGCCTGCATCGCCTGGGCCGAGAGATCACGTTCCAGGACCTGGAAAGCCAGTTGCAGGTGGTGATTCGCGACTCCGGCCGCAGCCAGCCACGCGACGTCGGCTGGCTGGGTGCCGAACAGCGCTGGACCGTCGGCAGCCTGGGCACCGCGGCGACCTTCGTCGGCAGCGGCCTGGGCTTTGCCTGGCTGCCCCGGCACATGATCGAACGCGAACTGCGCGAGGGCCTGCTAAAGCCTCTGCCGCTCGATCAGGGTGGCAGTCGACACCCGCTGTTCTACCTTTACTCGAGCAAGGAAAAGACCTTGGGTCCGGCCACGCAGATCCTCATCGAGCTGCTGCGCAATTTCGACACCGCGCCACTGGACGTGCCCTTCGCAGCCCCCCCGCAAGCCTGAGAGGACCGCGCCCATGGCCTGTTTCGAACGTGACGGATGCCTGCTGCACTATGAGGAACATGGCCAGGGCGAGCCTCTGGTACTGCTGCACGGGCTCGGTTCGAGCAGCCAGGACTGGGAGCTGCAGGTCCCGGAGCTGAGCCGTCACTATCGGGTGATCCTGATGGACATTCGCGGCCACGGCCAGTCGGCCAAGCCTCGCCACGGCTACCAGATCAAGACCTTCAGCGAAGACTTGCTGGCCATGCTCGACCATCTGGACACCGGCCCGGTGCACTTCGTGGGCTTGTCCATGGGCGGCATGGTCGGTTTCCAGTTTGCCGTCGACCATCCGCACAGGCTGCGCAGCCTGTGCATCGTCAACAGCGCCCCCGAGGTCAAGCGCCACAACCTCGAACACTGGATCTGGTGGGCCAAGCGCTGGAGCCTGGCACGCCTGCTCAGCGTCGAGACGGTCGGCCAGGGCCTGGCCGCGCGCCTGTTCCCCAAACCCGAGCAAGGCGAACTGCGCCGCAAGATGGCCGAGCGCTGGGCGCGCAACGACAAGCGCGCTTACCTCAAGAGCTTCGACGCCATCGTCGACTGGGGTGTGCAGGAACGCATCGGGCAGATCCCGTGTCCGACACTGGTGATCGCCGCCGACCACGATTACACCCCGATACAACAGAAAGCGCGCTACGTTGCCCTGATGCCCCATGCGACACTGGCGGTCATCGAGGATTCGCGGCACGCTACGCCCCTGGACCAACCCGAGGTCTTCAACCAGACCCTGCTGCGTTTCCTCGCAGCCGCATCCACCTCTCAAGGATCATTGAGCCCATGCTGAAGAAACTCCTGCTGACCGCCTGCTCGTTCGCCTTCGCTGCCAGCGTCATGGCGTCCGACAAGACCCCTCACGTGCTGCTGACTACCAGCTTCGGCGATGTCGAGATCGAACTGAACGCCGAAAAAGCCCCCATCAGTACGAAGAACTTCCTGGAGTACGTCGACAGCGGTTTCTATAACAATACGATCTTCCACCGCGTGATCCCGGGCTTCATGGTCCAGGGCGGCGGCTTCACCGACCAGATGGTACAGAAGAGCACCAAGGATCCGATTCGCAACGAAGCCAGCAACGGCCTGCAGAACACGCGCGGCACGCTGTCGATGGCCCGCACCTCGGATCCGAATTCGGCCACCAGCCAGTTCTTCATCAACGTGGCCGACAACGACTTCCTCAACCCTGGTCGTGACCGCGGCTACGCCGTGTTCGGCAAGGTGACCAAGGGCATGGAGGTGGTCGACCAGATCGTCAACTCCCCCACCACCGTCAAGAAAGGCATGCGCGATGTACCGGCCGATCCGGTCTACATCAAGTCGGCCAAACGTATCGATTGATCGCGGGTCTCACAGGATGTGACGCCGCCCGCGAGCGGGATCAACAGGAGTTTCCATGCTGTACCGTCGCTTCGAACAACTGATCGACATCTTCCGTGAGGCGCCCAGCGAGGCGCCGCCGAGCACGGTCTGGCCGTTCTACCTGTACTACTTGCGCCAGGTCTGGCCGAGCTTTCTCGCCTTGCTGGTGGTCGGCCTGGTCGCCTCGCTGATCGAGGTGGCCTTGTTCAGCTACCTGAGCCGGATCATCGACCTGGCCCAGGGCACGCCCAACGTCAACTTCTTCAGTGAGCACAGCGGCGAGCTGATCTGGATGCTGGTGGTGGTCCTGTTGCTGCGGCCGGTGTTCTTCGGCCTGCACGACCTGCTGGTGCACCAGACCATCAACCCGGGGATGACCAGCCTGATCCGCTGGCAGAACCACACCTATGTGCTCAAGCAGAGCCTGAACTTCTTCCAGAGCGACTTCGCCGGGCGCATCGCCCAGCGCATCATGCAGACCGGCAACTCGCTGCGCGACTCGGCGGTGCAGGCGGTGGATGCGCTGTGGCACGTGCTGATCTACGCGATCAGCTCGCTGGTGCTGTTTGCCGAGGCCGACTGGCGCCTGATGATTCCGCTGCTGGTCTGGATCGTCGGCTATATCGCCGCGCTCTACTACTTCGTGCCGCGGGTCAAGGAACGCTCGGTGGTGTCCTCGGACGCACGCTCCAAACTGATGGGGCGGATCGTCGATGGCTACACCAACATCGCCACCCTCAAGCTGTTCGCCCACACGGACTACGAACAGCAGTACGCCCGCGAGGCGATCAGCGAACAGACCGAGAAGACGCAACTGGCCTCACGCGTCATCACCAGTATGGATGTGGTGATCACCACCCTCAACGGCCTGCTCGTGGTCGCCACCACCGGCCTTGCCCTGTGGCTCTGGAGCCAGTCGCTGATCAGCGTCGGCGCCATTGCCCTGGCCACGGGCCTGGTGATCCGTATCGTCAACATGTCCGGCTGGATCATGTGGGTGGTCAATGGCATCTTCGAAAACATCGGCATGGTCCAGGATGGCTTGCAGACCATTGCCCAGCCGGTCTCGGTCATCGACACGCCCAATGCCCCGGCATTGAAGGTCAGCCGTGGCGGCGTACGTTTCGACGATGTCGACTTCCACTACGGCAAGGGTGGCAAGGTCATCGATGGGCTGAACCTGGATATTCGCCCGGGCGAGAAGATCGGCCTGATCGGCCCGTCCGGTGCGGGCAAGTCCACGCTCGTCAACCTGCTGCTGCGCCTGTACGACGTGCAGGGCGGGCGCATCCTCATCGATGGTCAGGATATCGCCCAGGTCAACCAGGCCAGCCTGCGTGCGCAGATCGGCATGATCACCCAGGACACCTCGCTGCTGCACCGCTCGATCCGCGACAACCTGCTGTATGGCCGGCCGGACGCGAGCGACGAGGAAGTCTGGGAGGCCGTGCGCCGCGCCCGGGCCGACGAGTTCATCCCGCAGTTGTCCGACGCCCAGGGCCGCACCGGCTTCGACGCCCATGTAGGCGAGCGCGGGGTCAAGCTCTCCGGCGGCCAGCGCCAGCGCATCGCCATTGCCCGCGTGCTGTTGAAGAATGCGCCGATCCTGATCATGGATGAAGCGACCTCGGCGCTGGACTCGGAAGTCGAGGCAGCGATCCAGGAGAGCCTGGAAACCCTGATGCAGGGCAAGACCGTGATCGCCATCGCCCACCGCCTGTCGACCATCGCCCGGATGGACCGTCTGGTAGTGCTGGAGAAGGGGCGTATCGTCGAAAGCGGCAGCCACGCCGAGCTGCTGGCCCAGCAAGGGCTGTATGCGCGGTTGTGGCATCACCAGACCGGCGGGTTCGTCGGGGTGGATTGAGGGGTTCTAACCGGCCAGGTAGCGCGTTGCACTGACGGACAGCGCGGTACCTGTGGGAGCGGCGGTGCGGCGATCCGACTTGCCCCGCGATAGTGCCGGCACAGCCCCCACTCAACCCCGCCGATACGGCAGCATCTCCCGTGCCTGCTCGGCATACGCCCTCACCCCGTCTCGCTCCTGAGCCAGAAACTCATCCACCGCCCGCCGCAGCCCAGCATGGCGCAAGTAGTGCCACGAACGCGTCAGCACCGGCTCGAACCCGCGGATCAGCTTGTGCTCCCCCTGGGCACCGGCGTCGAACCGATGCAGCCCCTCGGCAATCGCGTAATCCATGCCCTGGTAGAAGCAGGTCTCGAAATGCAGGCGGTCGAATTCGTCCAGGCAGCCCCAGTAGCGACCGTAGAAACTGTCGCCCCCGACCAGGCTCAAGGCCATGGCCACGTCGCGGCCGTTCTGCCGTGCGACCACCACCCGCAGCGCCTCGGGCATGCGCTCGGCCAGCAGGCTGAAGAACTCACGGGTCAGGTAGGGCGCACGTCGTCGCACCGCATAGGTGTTGGCATAGCAGCGGTAGACGAAATCCCAGCGCGCCTGGTCCAGCTCATCGCCGCGCAGCCACTGGAAGTCGATGCCCTGTCCGGTCACCTGCTCGCGCTCCTTGCGCATCTGCTTGCGCTTGCGCGAGCTGAGGGTGTCGAGAAAGTCCTGAAAATCCCGATAACCACGGTTGCGCCAGTGGAACTGGCAGCCCAGGCGCTCCATCCAGCCCGGCTGGCCGAGCATCTGCTCGTCCAGGCTGCTGTCGGTGAAGTTGATGTGCGCACCGGACAGTTCACCCTTGACCAGGTACTCCGGCAATGCCTGCAGCAACAGCAGGGCGTCGGCAGGGTCTGCGCTCAGCAGGCGAGGCCCACTGACCGGGCTGAACGGCACCGCCCCGAGCAGCTTGGGGTAATAGGCGATACCCGCACGCTCACAGGCATCGGCCCAGCCGTGGTCGAACACGTACTCACCGAACGAATGCCATTTGCGGTACGCAGGCAGCAACGCCCGCACCTCGCCATCGCGCTCCAGCACCAGGTGCTCGGCGGCCCAGCCGGTCTGGCGGCTGACGCTGCCACTGTCCTCCAGCGCGCTGAGGAAAGCATGGCGCAGAAACGGCTGGCCGGCGGGCACGAGCGCGTCCCAGGACAGTGCCGGAAGGTCACGCAGGTGGGCAAGACTGTAGAGGCTGGTCACGACTTCGGCTCCCTGAACACAGGTCGCCAGTATCGCCAAAGGCGCCGGTTCGCTCAAATGACGACGACCGTGCTTATAACCAAGTGAGTAATTACTTAACAGCAGTGCCACTAAATAGACATTATTCTGTAATCCCCCCTCGCAATACTTGCGCCTGTTTTTCGGATGCCGAGAACCTGTCTAGTCAGGCCTTTTCCGGAGACATGCCAACTTGGGGGTGGGCGCACACAAGCCTCCCCACACTTTTCCAATAGGGAGAACCTTATGCGTCTTGTTTCTACACTTACCGGAGTTAGCCTCACCGGCATGATGCTGGCCCTGAGCGCCCCGGCCAGTGCTGCAGTCGACGCCAAGCTGCTCGAAATGCTCCGCGCCAACGGCTCGATCAACCAGGCGCAGTACAGCGAACTGCAGGCCGATCTGGCAAAAGAAACCAAGGAAAAGGCCGACCAGAAGGCACAGTCCGAGCGCCTGAGCTCCTTCGAACAGAAAGTGGCATGGGCCGCCAAGACCCAGATCAAGGGTGACGTGCGCCTGCGTTACGAAGACGTCAACGTCGACAACCCACGCAGCGGCAGCGGCAACCAGGACCGCGAACGCGTCCGTGCCCGCGTCGGCTTCTACAGCGAAATCAACCCGCAGGTTGACGCTGGCGTGCGTATCGCCACCGGCAGCAGCGCCGATGGCCGCTCGACCAACCAGAGTCTGGACAACTACTTCGAGAAGAAATCGCTGTGGGTCGACCTGGCCTACCTCGACTGGCACCCGACCGCCATCCCGAACCTGCACCTGATCGGCGGCAAGATGCAGCAGCCTTGGGTGAGCATGGGCGACATCATCTGGGATAGTGACCTGAACCCGGAAGGTGTGGCTGTTACCTACAAGACCAACCTGGGCGGCGCCGAGCTGTTCGGCAGCGCCGGTCAGTACACCCTCAAGGACAACGTCGACGGCGACGGCGTGCAGTTCAAGCACGACGCCCAGCTGTACCACGGCCAGTTGGGTGCCCGCTTCGCACCGGCTGACACCCTCAAGGTCACCGTTGGCGGCAGCATCTACGGCTACGACAACGACAAGGAATCTGCCGCCCTGCGTCAGTTCGGCAACACCACCAACGAATTCAACCTGGTGGAAGGCTTCGGTCAGATCGACTTCACCGGCTTCGCCATCCCGCTGGCAGCCTACGGTCAGTACGTGAAGAACACCGAAAGCACCGACGGCGAAGACAAGGCCTGGCTGGCTGGTGTGAAGACCAAGCTCGGCGCCTGGAGCCTGGACTACAACTACCGCGACGTGCAGCGCAACGCTGTGGTCAGCGCCTTCACCGACTCCGACTTCGGTAACGGCTTCACCGGTAACCGTGGTCACAAGTTCAAGGTCGGTTACGAAATCGACAAGAACTTCGCTGTCGGCGCGGCTTACCTGATGGCCAAGACCGACCGTTCGCAGCTGCCGAACACCGACGCGGACGTCGACACCCTGCAGGTCGACCTGGAAGCCAAGTTCTAAAAGAACGCTCCCCTGCGTAGCTCAGCGGGAAGTGCCGACCCCATCCGGCGCTTCCCGCTTTTTTTCGTCTGCTGAAAAGGCCGCCGCCGTTATCAGCGCTTGCGCAGAATCACACTGCCAATCGAATACCCCGCCCCGAACGAACTCAGCACCGCCAGCGAACCCTCGGCCAGGTCATCCTGGTACAGGTGGAAGGCAATCACCGAGCCGGCCGAACTGGTATTGGCATAACGGTCGAGAATCACCGGTGCCTCCTGCTCGCTCACCTCACGCCCCAGCAGTTTCTTGACGATCAGGTGGTTCATGCTCAGGTTGGCCTGGTGCAGCCAGAAGCGCTTGACGTCGGACGGCTGCAGGTCGTTCTCGGCCAGGTGCTTGCCGATCAACTCGGCGACCATCGGGCAGACTTCCTTGAACACCTTGCGCCCTTCCTGCACGAACAGTTTGTCGCGGGTGCCTTCACCCTCCTCCGCCGCACGGTTGAGGAAGCCGAAGTTGTTGCGGATGTTGTTGGAGAACGAGGTCAGCAGCTTGGTGCTGACGATGTCGAACTGATGCTTCGAGGTGGCCTTGTCGGCGCGCTCGAGCAACACGGCAGTAGCGGCATCACCAAAGATAAAGTGGCTGTCGCGGTCACGGAAGTTCAGGTGCCCGGTGCAGATCTCCGGGTTGACCATCAGGATCGCCCGGGCCTGGCCGAGCTGGATGCTGTTGGCGGCGTTCTGGATGCCGAAGGTGGCCGAGGAGCAGGCCACGTTCATGTCGAAGCCGAAGCCCTGGATACCCAAGGCCTGCTGCACTTCGATGGCAATCGCAGGATAGGCGCGCTGCAGGTTGGAACAGGCGACGATCACCCCGTCGACGTCGGCAGCGGTACGACCGGCACGCTCCAGTGCCTGGCGGGCGGCGGCCACGGCCATTTCGCAAAGAATGGAGTACTCGTCGTTGGAGCGCTCCGGCAGGCGTGGCTTCATGCGCTGCGGGTCGAGGATGCCGGCCTTGTCCATGACGAAGCGGCTCTTGATGCCCGACGCCTTTTCGATGAACGCCGCGTCGGACAGCGGCGCCGGCTCGACCTCGCCACGCTCGATGGCGGCGGCGTTGTCTGCGTTGAACTGTTGCGACCAGGTGTTGAAGGATTCCACCAGTTCTTCGTTGGAGATGCTCTGGGCCGGGGTATACAGGCCGGTGCCGCTGATCACGACGTTATGCACGGTCGTTCCTCTGGTCTGTGGCCTGCGCCTGTCGGGCGTTGGCCGGGATGGGCTGTGATTAATGGCACTTTAGTGCCAACTTGAGATCGTCAGCGAGGGCTGCGCCCTCGATCGCGGGGCAAGCCCGCTCCCACAAAGTGAGAGCGCGGTTGTCATGCGATGGGCCGCAACGCGGCCCAAATTGCACCAATATTGCCACAATTCAGGGAATTTAGGCTTCCACCAAACTCCACTGCTTGCTTAATCGCTTATCGGAAACCGCCACTTTCGTCCCCAACTGCTGCGCGAACAGCGACACCCGGTACTCCTCCAGCAACCAGCGATACAGAGTCAGCTCGGCGTCACGCTTGCCCTCCTGGGCATGCTTGTCGGCGCGGGTCTTGTACTGTGTCCACAGGTTGCCCAGCTCGCCGCTCCAGACCCGGTCCTTCTGCACCTGCGAGCCCAGCTTCTCCAGACGTAGCTCGATGGCCTTCAGATAGCGCGGCAGTTCCTTGAACCACTGCGCCGGCGTCTCGCGCACGAAGCCTGGGTAGACCAGGTTGCCCAGTTGCTGCTTGATATCGTTCAGCGCCACGGCCTGGCTCAGGTCGATCTTGCCCTTGAAGCGCTTCTGCAGGCCATGCCACAGCTTGAGCACTTCCAGGGTCTGGCGTGCCAGCCGCTCGGCATGCTCGGCCCAGTCGCCACGCTTGCGTTCGGCGAGCGAGGCCAGTGCGGCGCCGTCGCGCGGCAGTGGCGTCTCGCCTTCGAGCACACAGCTGTCGAGGCTGGCCAGCAGGATGTCCTCGACCAGCGACTCGACACGGCCCAACTCGCGGTACAACAGCCCCAGCTCGGTCAGCCCCGGCAACTTGCCGCGCAGGAACTTGGCAGGCTCGGCCAGCTGTTGCAGCAACAAGCGCTGCAGCGCGCGGCGGTGCTGGAATTCGGCTTCGGCCTGGGTCGAGAAACGCCCCTCGCGCACCGCGCCGTTGTCTTCCACCAGTGCCGGGTAGACCGTCAGCGACAGGCCGGCAATCTTCTGCTGGGCAGTCTGCGCCACCTGGGCGAAGGCCTTGGCCTGCACCGGCTGTTCGGTCTTCTCGCTACGTGGCAACGCCAGGGCGGCCTGGCTGGCGGCGGCGAAACGCGCGGTCAGCTCAGCCAGGTCGCGGCCTTCGCCGAGGAACTTGCCCTGGCCGTCGACCACCTCGATGTTCATGCGCAGGTGCCCTTCGACCTGGCCGGCCGATTCGGCCCACGCCTCGTCGGACACCCGCGCCCCGGTCATGCGCAACAGCTCCTGGCCCAGGGCCTGCGGCAAGGCACCTTGGCCGAAGCTCATGCGCGACAATGCCGCCTTGACGAAGTCCGGCACCGGCACGAAGTTCTTGCGCAAGGCCTTGGGCAGGTTGCGCACCAGGGCCACGCACTTGGCCTCCAGCAACCCCGGCACCAACCACTCCAGGCGTTCGCCCGGCAGGTTCGGCAGCAGGGGCGCAGGCACCCGCACGGTGACACCGTCACGCGGGTGATTGGGTTCGAAGTGATAGCTCAGCGGCAGGCGCAGGTCGCCCACCTGCAGGTGGTCCGGGTACTGCGCGGCGGTGACTTCGCTGGCCTCACGGGCGAGCACGTCCTCTTCGCGCATGATCAGCAGGTTGGCGTCCTTCTGGCTGTTCATCCGGTACCAGCTGTCGAAGGTCGCGGTCTGGTGGATCTCTTCGGGCAGGCGCGCCTCGTAGAACGCGTACAGTGTCTCTTCGTCGGCCAGGATGTCACGACGGCGGGCCTTGGCTTCCAGCTCGTCGAGCTGCTCGAGCAGGCGCTTGTTGGCCGACAGGCACTTGGCCCTGGACTGGATCTCGCCACCGACCAGCCCCTCGCGGATGAACAGCTCGCGCGAGGTCACCGGATCGATCGGACCGAAGTGCACCGGGCGACGACCGACCAGGATCAAGCCATAAAGCGTGATCTGCTCATAGGCAACCACCTGACCGCGCTTCTTCTCCCAGTGCGGCTCGAAATGGTTCTTCTTGATCAGATGCCCGGCCAGCGGCTCGATCCAGTCCGGCTCGATCTTGGCGACCATGCGCGCATACAGCTTGGTGGTTTCCACCAGCTCGGCGGCCATCACCCACTGCGGGCGCTTGCGGCCGATGCCGGACGAGGGGTGCACCCAGAAGCGCCGCTGACGCGCGCCCTGGTAATCACCCTCTTCGGTCTTGTGGCCGATCTGGCTGAGCAGACCACTGAGGATCGCCTTGTGCATCCGCTGGTAGTCGGAGGCTTCCTTGTTCACCGCCAACTGCAGGTCGCGGCAGATCAGCGACAGCTGGCGGTGCGCATCACGCCACTCGCGCAGGCGCAGGTAGTTGAGGAACTGCTTGCGGCACCAGTTGCGCAGCGGGTTGGCGGTCAACGCCTGGCGCTGTTCCTCGAAGCCGCGCCAAAGGTTGACCAGCGCGGCGAAGTCCGAATCGACATCTTTCCACTGCGCGTGCGCCTGGTCAGCGGCCTGCTGGCGCTCTGGCGGTCGCTCGCGCGGGTCCTGCACCGACAGCGCACTGGCGACGATCAGCACTTCCTGCAGGCTGCCCTGGCGGGCACCTTCGAGCAGCATGCGGCCCAGCCGCGGGTCGATCGGCAGACGCGCCAACTGGCGGCCCAGCGGCGTGAGCTGGTTCTCGCGGTTGACCGCCGAGAGCTCCTGCAACAGGTTGAAGCCGTCGCTGATAGCCTTGCCATCCGGCGGCTCGATGAACGGAAACGCGTCGATCTCGCCCAGGCGCAGGTGCAGCATCTGCAGGATCACCGCCGCCAGGTTGGTGCGCAGGATCTCAGGGTCGGTGAAGGCCGGGCGGCCGTTGAAATCATCCTCGCTGTAGAGACGGATGCAGATCCCCGGCTCGACCCGCCCGCAACGGCCTTTACGCTGGTTGGCGCTGGCCTGCGACACCGCCTCGATGGGCAGGCGCTGGACCTTGGCGCGGTAGCTGTAGCGGCTGATGCGCGCGGTGCCGCTGTCGATCACGTAGCGGATGCCCGGCACGGTCAGCGAGGTTTCGGCGACGTTGGTCGCCAGTACCACGCGCCGGCCACTGTGGGACTGGAAGATCTTCTGCTGCTCGGCCGGGGTCAGGCGCGCGTACAGCGGCAGGATTTCGGTGTGGCGCAGTTGTGCCTTGCGCAGGATTTCGGCGGCATCGCGAATCTCGCGCTCGCCGGGCAGGAACACCAGCACATCGCCCGGGCCCTTGCCCTGGCTGCGCTCGTGCTGGGCGATTTCATCCAGCGTGGCGAGGATCGCCTGATCGACGGTGAGGTCATCCTCGACTTGGTTACCCTCCTCGTCCTGCTCGCTGGTCAGCGGGCGGTACCAGGTGTCCACCGGGTAGGTGCGGCCGGACACCTCGATGATCGGCGCGCCATCGAAGTGCTTGGAGAAGCGCTCCAGGTCGATGGTCGCCGAGGTGATGATCAGCTTGAGGTCAGGGCGCCGGTGCAGCAGGGTCTTGAGGTAGCCGAGCAGGAAGTCGATGTTCAGGCTGCGCTCGTGGGCTTCGTCGACGATGATCGTGTCGTAGCGCTCGAGGAAGCGGTCGTGCTGGGTTTCGGCCAGCAGGATACCGTCGGTCATCAGCTTGACCAGGGTGTTCGAGTCGCTCTGGTCCTCGAAACGCACCTGGTAACCGACCAGCGCCCCAAGCGGTGTGCCGAGCTCCTCGGCAACCCGCGCCGCCACACTGCGCGCGGCGATCCGGCGTGGCTGGGTATGGGCGATCAGGCCATGACTGCCGCGGCCCAGTTCCAGGCAGATCTTCGGCAACTGGGTGGTCTTGCCCGAGCCGGTTTCGCCGGCGATCACCAGCACCTGGTGCTCTGCCAGGGCCTTCTTGATCTCGTCGCGCTTGGCGGCGATGGGCAGGTTGTCGTCGTAGCGGATGCTCGGCACGCTCTGCTGGCGCGCGGTGACCTGGGCACAGGACGCCTGGACCTTCTCCACCCACTGCGCCAGCTTGCCCTCGTCGGGGCGCTTGCGCAGCTCGTGCAGTTGCCGCCGCAGGCGATGGCGGTCGGCGATCATGGCGTGGTCGAGGTTTTGCAGCAGTTTGTCGATGGCGTGGTCAGTCATGGGGCTTTCTGATGATGCAGGTGAGCCTGCTTTTGCATGATCGGCATTCTTGAGGATGCGCGATTGTCGCAGATTTGGCGGTTCTCTGCTGCCTGTACCGGCCTCTTCGCGGGCGAGCCCGCTCCCACAGGGACTGAGCTGGCTGTCAGATTTTGAACAAGACGGTTACTCCTACGCGACCGCGCGCGCCGGCAATTTCCGATCAGCCCCGATCCCGTTCGAAATACCGCGAACGCTTGAACAGCAGTCGTGTGCCAGCCATCGTGAAAAAGACGGTCCAGACCAAACCGTCGAGCAATAGGTTTTCGTGCTCACCCAGTTTCGTGCAACTCGTAATCGCTGCTGCCATGAAAACCAGATACATGAACACTCGGAGCCTGCTAGACCGGAATAGCCAGTCGACGCCTACCGCGAGAATGCAGATGAAGCCAATTGCAAAGACGTCAGCCATCACTACCCCGGATTAAATGATCAGCATCAGGCTGCTGGACTGTGGACCCCTATCCATTACGGTCTGAACATCTCGCAGGACTACTCCGAAACCCCATCACCAAGCGGCGCAAATGTTTAGCCAACTGCGGAGTGAACGTCGCCATTCACTGCTTGAATCAACCTTACCCACCATGTGAGTATCCAGGGCATGATTCCCGACCCGATCACCGCGCCCCCGCTGTCACGCCCTTCGCTGCCGAAGGTCAGCGCCCGCGCTGGTGAAAATCCGCTGGTCCACGTCATCCTCGCCTTCTGGGCCCTGTGGCACTGCCGCCATGCTCGCCCGCCGGATACCTCGCTCGCTGTCCATTGACGCCTACCGCAGCCCTGCGGCTGCCTGAATCCATCCGACACACCGCGTCAACCCGCGGTGGTCTTGTGCGCCCCTGAACGACAGGGGCGCGAGCAAGCCTCCATGCACTTTGCCAACCCCGAGCAAGCCCGCGGCTTTCTGGCCGAAAACCCCGATATCGACCTGATCGAACTGTTCATCCTCGACGCCAACGGCGTGCCGCGCGGCAAGCTGCTGCACCGTGACGAGCTGATGGCGGTGTATGAAAGCGGCCGGCCGCTGCCCAGCACCATCCTTGGCCTGACCCTCAATGGCGACGATGTGGAAAACTCGGGCCTGGTCTGGGATGTCGGCGACATCGACTGTCGCGCCTATCCCCTGGATGGCAGCCTGGTGCGCCTGCCCTGGCGCCGGGTGCCGACCGCCGCGGTGCAGGTCAGCATGCACCCCAGCGAAGGCCTGCCCGCCAGCATTGCCGACCCACGCCATGTCCTGCTGCGCACCATCGAGGCCCTGAAGGCCGACGGTTATCACCCGGTGATGGCCTGCGAGCTGGAGTTCTACCTGCTCGACCAGCAGCGCGATGCCCAGGGCCGCCCGCAACCGGCGCTCGACAGCGACGGCGGCCGGCCACGCAGCACACAGGTCTACGGCCTGCGTGAACTGGAACAGATCGAACCCTTCCTCGCCGACCTGTATGCCGCCTGCAAGGCCCAGGGCATTCCGGCGCGCACGGCGATTTCCGAATACGCCCCCGGCCAGGTGGAAATTACCCTGGAGCACGGCGATGCCCTGGCGGCCATGGACCAGGCGGTGCGCTACAAGCGCCTGGTCAAGGGCGTGGCCCACGCCCATGGCATGCAGGCCTGCTTCATGGCCAAGCCCTTCGCGCAGATTGCCGGCACCGGCATGCACATGCACCTGAGCCTGGCTGACAGCGAAGGCCGCAACCTGTTCGCCAGCGAAGACCCGGCCGGCACGCCGCTGCTGCGCCAGGCCGTGGCCGGCATGCTGCGCCACCTGCGCGATTCGCTGCTGCTGTTCTGCCCCAACGCCAACTCGTTCCGCCGCTTCCAGGCCAACAGCTATGCGCCGCTGGCGCCGACCTGGGGTGTCGACAACCGCACCGTGAGCCTGCGCGTGCCCGGCGGCCCTGCCCCCAGCCGACACATCGAGCACCGTATCTGCGGCGCCGATGCCAACCCTTATCTGGCTGCCGCGGCCATTCTCGCCGCCACGCACCAAGGCATTCGCGAACAACTGGACCCCGGCGCTCCGGTCGAGGGCAACGGCTATGCCCAGGCCACCGAGCACCTGCCCACCGACTGGCTCACTGCCCTCGATGCACTGGAGCACTCGGTTTGGGCTCGCGAAGCGCTGGGCGATGCGTTCCTCGGCGTATACCTGAAGGTCAAACGCGCCGAATACCGCCAGTTCATGGCCGAAGTCAGCGAACAGGACTGGCGCTGGTACCTGCACCAGGCCTGAGCCCTACCCTATTCAGAACAAGGAACACCCCATGAACGCAGCACTGAACAACGGCCCGGCCCAGCGCGCACCGTCCTACTACAGCGCCACCCTTAATGATCAGACCGAGTACCCGACGCTCAAGGGCACCGAGCAGGTAGACGTGGCGATCATCGGTGGCGGCTTCACCGGTGTCGCCACCGCCGTGGAGCTGGCCGAGCGCGGCCTGAAGGTCGCCATCGTCGAGACCAATCGCATCGGCTGGGGCGCCAGCGGGCGCAATGGTGGCCAGGTGACTGGCAGCCTGTCCGGCGACGAGGCCATGCGCACGCAGATGCGTGACCGGCTCGGCAGCGAGGTGGATGATTTCATCTGGCACCTGCGCTGGCGCGGGCACCAGATCATCGAGCAACGCGTGGCGCGCTACGGCATCCAGTGCGATCTCAAGCGCGGCCACCTGCATGCCGCGATGAAGCCGTCGCATATGGAGGAACTGCGCGCCTTCGAAGCCGAGGCCCAGCGCCGTGGGATGGGCGACCAGGTGCAACTGCTCGACCGCCAAGGCATCTCGCGCCACCTGCAAAGCCCGCTGTATCTCGGGGCACTGAAGAACACGCGCAACCTGCACCTGCATCCGCTCAATCTGTGCCTGGGCGAGGCGCGGGCTGCGCACAGCCTCGGCGCGCTGATCTTCGAGAATTCAGAAGTGCTGGATATCGTCCACGGTCCGCGCCCGGCGGTGGTCACTGCCAACGGTCGGATCGAGGCGCGCCAGGTATTGCTGGCGGGCGATGTGTACCACAAGCTCGAACAGCGCCAGCTCAAGGGCAAGATCTTCCCGGCCATGGGCGGCATCGTGACCACCGCGCCCCTGGGCGAGCTGGCCGAGCAGATCAACCCCGAGGACCTGGCGGTGTACGACTGTCGCTTCGTCCTCGACTACTACCGCCTGACCGCCGACAAGCGCCTGCTGTTCGGCGGCGGCGCCAACTATTCGGGGCGTGATTCGCGGGACATCGAAGCCGAGCTGCGCCCCTGCATCGAGCGCACCTTCCCGGCGCTCAAGGGCGTGCCGATCGAATTCAAGTGGAGCTGCGCCATGGGCATCGTGGTCAACCGCATCCCGCAGCTGGGCAAGCTGTCGGACAACGTCTGGTACTGCCAGGGTTACTCCGGGCATGGCATCGCGACCAGCCACATCATGGGCGAGATCATGGCCGAGGCGTTGACCGGGACGCTGGAGAAGTTCGACACCTTTGCCGCGTGCAAGCACATCAAGGTGCCGATGGGGGATTTGCTGGGCAATCCGCTGCTGTCGGTGGGGATGTGGTACTACCAGATGCTGGAAAAGTTGCGCTGAAACCAAAACCGGCCCGTTCTTGCAGGAGCGGGCCGGTGTGAATCAGGCGATCTTCTTCAGCCCAAGCTTCTTCATTTCTTCGTCGCGCAGCTCACGACGCAGGATCTTGCCAACGTTGGTGGTCGGCAGGGCATCGCGGAACTCGATGAAGCGCGGCACCTTGTAGCCGGTGACGTTGGCACGCATGTGCTCCATCACCTGCTCCTTGGTCAGCGTGACACCCGGCTTGGCGACGATGAACATCTTGATCACCTCGCCCGACTTCTCGTCAGGCACGCCGATCGCGGCACATTGCAGCACGCCCGGCAGGGAAACCAGCACGTCTTCCAGCTCGTTGGGGTACACGTTGAAGCCCGAGACCAGGATCATGTCCTTCTTGCGGTCGACGATGCGCATGTAGCCGTCGGGCTGAATCACCGCGATGTCACCGGTCTTCAGCCAGCCTTCGCTGTCGAGGATCTCGGCGGTGGCGTCTTCGCGCTGCCAGTAGCCCTTCATCACCTGCGGGCCCTTGATGCACAACTCGCCGATCTCGCCCAGCGGCAGTTCCTGGCCGCTGTCGTCGATGACCTTGCACAGGGTGGACGGCACCGGAATGCCGATGGTGCCGATCTGGTTGGCTTCGGACGGGTTGACCGCCGCCACCGGGCTGGTCTCGGTCATGCCGTAGCCTTCGCAAATGGCGCAGCCGGTGACCGCCTTCCAGCGCTCGGCCACGCTCAGTTGCAGGGCCATGCCGCCAGAAAGCGTGACCTTCAGCGCCGAGAAGTCCAGGCTGCGGAAGGTTTCGTTGTTGCACAGGGCGACGAACAGGGTGTTCAGCCCGACGAAGCCGCTGAACTTCCACTTGCCCAGCTCCTTGACCATCGCCGGCAGGTCGCGCGGGTTGCTGATCAGCACGTTGTGGTTACCGATCAGCATCATCGCCATGCAATGGAAGGTGAACGCGTAGATGTGGTACAGCGGCAGCGGCGTGATGATGATCTCGGAGCCTTCCTGCAGGTTCGAGCCCATCAGCGCGCGGCACTGCAGCATGTTGGAGACCAGGTTGCGGTGGGTCAGCATCGCGCCCTTGGCCACACCCGTAGTGCCGCCGGTGTATTGCAGCACAGCCACGTCATTGGCTTGCGGGCTGGCCTCGATGACCGGCTGGCCACGGCCCTTGGCCAGTGCATCGTTGAAGCGCACGGCCTGGGGCAGGCTGTAGGCCGGCACCATCTTCTTCACATACTTGATGACGCTGTTGATCAGCACGCGCTTGAGCGGCGGCAGCAGGTCGGCCACTTCGGTAACGATGACGTGCTTGACCTGGGTCTTGGGCAGGACCTTCTCGACCAAGTGCGCCATGTTGGCCAGGCACACCACGGCCTTGGCACCGGAATCGGTGAACTGATGCTCCAGCTCACGCGCGGTATACAGCGGGTTGGTGTTGACCACGACCAGGCCGGCGCGCATGGCACCGAACACGGCGACGGGATATTGCAGTACATTGGGCAGTTGCACGGCGATGCGATCGCCGGGCTTGAGGTCGGTGTGCTGTTGCAGCCAGGCCGCGAAAGCGCCGGACAGGGTGTACAGCTCGCCGTAGGTAAGGGTCTTGCCGAGGTTGCTGAACGCCGGTTTGTCGGCGAAGCGCTGGCAGGATTGCTTCAGTACGGCCTGGATGTTGGGGAATTCGTCAGGATTGATTTCCGCCGTAATTCCGGCTGGGTATTTATCCTTCCAAAAATGTTCGATCATGGAAGCCCACTCCTTTAGCAACAGCGAATTCTTCACGCGTCGATGCGTTTATTATTGATATGAGATGAAGGGATTCATTGCAAACCGCATCATCTGAAAGCGCGCCGAGAGTAACAGCTTTGCCTGGGGTCGCCTAGAGGGCTTCGCAAGCCTCAAGAGTCACCAAAGTGACTCAATGAACTCTATGAGTCATTTCTAGAGTATTTAATCAAAATGTCGCATTGCGGTGCGTGCTGCAGCCGACTCGGTCGCTGTAGGAGCGGGCTTGTCCCGCGATCGGGCGCGAAGCGGCCGCAAGCCAGGCAGTCGAGATCGTCCTGATAAATCTCGGTGCCAGGTTCTACGGCCGCTTCGCGCCCGATCGCGGGACAAGTCGGCACGCCGAACCGCCGCTCCCACAGGGGATTGGGCTGGACTTTAAATTCTGAGCAAGACAATTGCTCCCACAGATGCGCTGGATTTCAGGCGATGTCGCGCAACTCCCGACGCAGGATCTTGCCTACCGGCGTCATGGGCAGTGAATCGCGCAGCACGATGTGCTTGGGCACCTTGTAGCCGGTGAAGTTGGCCTTGCAGAAGGTCTTGAGCTCCTCGACGCTGACACCGCCCGCCCGAGGAACCACGAACAGTTTTACCGCTTCGCCGGAGCGTTCGTCGGGCACGCCGATCACCGCGCAACTGGCCACCTGCGGGTGGCCCATGACCACGTCCTCGATCTCGTTGGGATACACGTTGAAGCCCGAGACGATGATCATGTCCTTCTTGCGATCGACGATGCGGGTGAAGCCGTCCGGGTCGATCACCGCGATGTCGCCGGTCTTGAACCAGCCGTCGGCATCCAGCGCCTGGGCTGTCGCCTCCGGCTGCTGCCAATAGCCCTTCATGACCTGCGGCCCCTTGATGCACAGCTCGCCGCGTTCGCCCAGCGGCATTTCGTTGCCGTCGTCATCGATGACCTTGAATGCAGTCCCGACCACCGGGATGCCCACCGTACCCAGCCGCGCCAGTTGCCCGTAGGGGTTGGTGCTGGCCACCGGGGAGGTTTCGGTCAGGCCGTAACCCTCGACGATGCGACAGCCAGTCAGGCTCTCCCAGCGCTCGGCGGTGGCCTTGACCAACGCCGTGCCGCCCGAGTTGGTGACCTTCAGCGCCGAGAAATCCAGCGACTTGAAGCCCGGGTTGTCCATCAACGCGACGAACAGGGTGTTCAGGCCCAGCAGCGCCGAGAAGCGCCACTTGCCCAGCTCCTTGATGAAGCCCGGAATGTCGCGCGGATTGGTGATCAGTACGTTGTGATTGCCCGTGACCATCATGCACATGCAGTTCGCTGTGAAGGCATAGATGTGATACAGCGGCAGCGGTGCGATCATCACCTCCTGCCCTTCCTTGATCAGCGGCTGGCCGTCGGGCCCGTGCTGGGCGAAGCAGGCCAGCACCTGCAGCATGTTGGCGACCAGGTTGCCGTGGGTGAGCATCGCGCCCTTGGCCAGCCCCGTGGTGCCGCCGGTGTATTGCAGCACGGCGACATCCTCGAGCGTCTGCACCACCGGCTTGTGCGTGAGCTCACGGCCCTCGCGCAGTACCTGCTTGAACGACACGGCCTGGGGCAGGCGGTAGGCCGGCACCATCTTCTTCAGCTTGTCGACCACCGTGTTGACCAGCCAGCCCTTGGCGGCGGGCAGCAGGTCGCCCATCTTCGCCTCGATCAGGTATTCGATGCCGGTATCGGGCAGCACCGTCTGCACCCGCTGGCCGAACATGTTCAGGTACACCAGCGCACGGGCGCCGGAGTCCTTGAACTGGTGGCGCATCTCGCGCTCGGTGTACAGCGGGTTGGTGTTGACCACGATCAACCCGGCGCGCATCGCACCGAAGACGGCGATGGGGTATTGCAGGACATTGGGCATCTGCACGGCGATGCGATCACCGGGCTTGAGGTCGGTGTGCTGTTGCAGCCAGGCCGCAAAGGCCGCCGAATGGCGCTCCAGTTCGGCGTAACTGAGGGTGACACCGAGGTTGCTGAACGCCGGCCGGTCGGCGAAGCGTTTGCAGGAACGCTCGAACACTTCGACGACGGATTTGTAAGCAATGATGTCTATGGTGGAAGGCACGCCCGCCGGGCGCTTGTCATTCCAGAAGTCGGCTTGCATTTATTGTTGTTCCTCAGCCTGAACCGTCCATGACCTGATTGCCCAGCGGCAAAAAGGCGTTGAGCCGACGTTAGCAGGTAAGTCGGAGGTGGCAAATACGCCAAGGGCTGCCATTAACATTGTGAATCTTATTTGTGCCCCTGCTGCAATCCTGGTCATTGTGCATACACTGAGCTCAATCCCGTGCACAAAGGATTTTCCATGCCCCACGACGCCTTCTGGCTACCCGCCAGCGAGCACTGCAGCCTGTACGTCCACCAGTGGCTGCCGCAGACGCCGGTCAAGGCCGTTGTGCTGCTGGCCCATGGCATGGCCGAGCACGCCGGGCGCTACCGGCGCCTGGGCCACGCGCTGAACGATGCCGGCTTTGCCCTGTTCGCCCCTGATCTGCGTGGCCACGGCCGCACCGCGGAGCTCGGTAGCCTCGGTCTGTTCGCCCATCAGCACGGCTGGAACACGGTGGTCAACGACCTGGGCCTGCTCAGCCAGCACATCGGCCAGCAGTTCCCCGGCACGCCGCTGTTCCTGTTCGGCCACAGCATGGGCAGCTACATCGCCCAGGCGTACCTGCTGCACCACAGTGGCAGCCTGCATGGGGCGGTGCTCAGCGGCTCGAACTTCCAGCCGCCTGCGCTCTATCGCGCAGCACGCCTGATCGCCCGCCTGGAGGCCTGGCGCCAGGGGGTGGAGGGCAAGAGCGCGCTGATCGACTGGCTGTCGTTCGGCTCGTTCAACAAGGCCTTCAAACCCAACCGCACGGCGTTCGACTGGCTCAGCCGCGACCCGGCCGAGGTCGACGCCTACATCGACGACCCGCTGTGCGGCTTTCGTTGCAGCAACCAGCTGTGGCTCGACCTGCTGCAAGGCCTGGCACAGATCAGCCAACCGCGCCATCTGGCGCAGATCGATCCGAACCTGCCGATGCTGGTGATCGGCGGCGAATGTGATCCGGTCAGCGCCGGCAAGCGTCTCACCCACCTGGCCAACGCCCTGCGCGCGACCGGCAATCGCCATGTACAATTGCGCGTCTACCCGCAGGCACGCCACGAAGTGCTCAACGAAACCAATCGCGACGAGGTCACCCGCGACATCATTGCCTGGCTGGAACAGGCACTGGCCCTTGGCCGCCCTGCCCGCAGCGAATGATGTGCACCGCCTCGTCCCTCCAAGGAAGCCCTGATGACCCAGGTCACCAACACGCCCTACGAAGCCCTCGAAGTCGGCCAGAAAGCCAGTTATGAAAAATCGGTGGAAGAACGCGACATCCAGCTGTTCGCCGCCATGTCCGGTGACCACAACCCGGTGCACCTGGACGCCGAGTTCGCGGCCAAGAGCATGTTCCGCGAGCGCATCGCCCACGGCATGTTCAGCGGTGCCCTGATCAGCGCCGCGGTCGCCTGCACCTTGCCAGGGCCCGGCACCATCTACCTGGGGCAGAAGATGAGCTTCCAGAAGCCGGTGAAGATTGGCGACACCCTGACCGTACGCCTGGAAATCCTCGAGAAGCTGCCCAAGTTCAAGGTGCGCATCGCCACCAACGTGTACAACCAGAACGACGAACTGGTAGTCGAGGGCGAGGCCGAGATCCTGGCGCCACGCAAGCAGCAGACAGTAGAGCTGGTATCGCCGCCGAACTTTGTCGCCGGCTGATCGAGCAGTATCCTGTCGCGGATCTACCCGCGACAGGGCTCCAACGCCCTCAGGCAGCGCTCGATATGCCGCCGCTCCGGCGCCTGTCGGGCCAGCGCCAGCGCCCTGCCCCACGCCTCCCGGGCCTGCTGCACATGCCCCAGCTGCCCATGTAGCTGAGCCCGCGCCGCATGGGCCAGATGGTAATCGAGCAACTCGCCGCGCCCCAGAATCGCCTCCACCACCGCCAGGCCCGTCGCCGGTCCGTCACGACTGGCCAGCGCCACTGCGCGGTTGAGTTCGATCACAGGTGACGGCCAGTGCCGCAGCAACACGTCATACAGGCCGACGATCTCTGCCCAGTCGGTGTCCTGGGCGCTGGCGGCCTCGGCATGCACCGCAGCGATCGCCGCCTGCACGCTGTATGGCCCGATATCACGGGTGCCCAGCGCATGACGCACGAGGGCGCAGCCTTCCTCGATCTGTGCCTTGTCCCACAGGCTGCGGTCCTGCTGGTCGAGCAGCACCAACTCGCCTTCGCCATCGGTGCGCGCCTGCTGGCGCGAGGCCTGCAACAGCATCAACGCCAGCAGGCCGAACACCTCTGGATCCGGCAGCAATTGCGCCAGCAGCCGCCCCAGGCGAATCGCCTCGTCACACAGGTCGCGCTGCACCAGGTCTTCCCCCGCCGACGCCGAATAGCCTTCGTTGAACACCAGGTAAATCACCCGCAACACACTTTCCAGGCGCTCGGCCAGTTCGCCCATGGCGGGCACCTGGTAGGGAATCCGTGCATCGCGAATCTTGGCCTTGGCCCGCACGATGCGCTGGGCGATGGTCGAGGGCGACTGCAGGAACGCACGGGCGATCTGCTCGGTGGTCAGATCGCACACCTCACGCAGGGTCAAAGGCACCTGGGCATCGGCGGACAACGCCGGGTGACAACAGGTGAAGATCAAGCGCAAGCGGTCGTCAGCGAGCAGTTCCTCCTCGCTCGGATCCTGCGACGGGTCTTGGAGCTGCATGATCAGCGCCGCCTGCGAACGATCGAAACGGGCGCGTCTGCGCAAGGCATCGATGGCCTTGAAGCGCCCGGCCGAGACCAGCCAGGCCCGGGGGTTATCCGGCATGCCGTCGCGCTGCCAACGCTCCACGGCAATGAAGAAGGCATCATGCAGGGCCTCCTCGGCCAGGTCGAAATCACCCAACAGGCGGATCAGGGTCGCCAGGATGCGCCGCGAGTCGCGCCGGTAGATAACCTCGACCTGGGTGCGCAGTTCATCACCCGTCATCGTGTTGCGGTCCGCGGCGTCATCTTGGCTGACCTCCCGTCATCAGGGTTGCAGTTCGCGCACCGGCCTCACTTCGACACTGCCGACCCGCGCCGCCGGAATGCCTTTGGCGATGTTCAGTGCCTCGTTGAGGTCACGGGCATCGACCAGGTAGAAGCCGGCCAGTTGCTCCTTGGTTTCGGCGAAGGGTCCGTCGGTCAGGCTCATCTTGCCAGCGCGCATGCGCACCGTAGTGGCGGTCTGCACCGGCTTCAGCGCCTCGGCCGCAAGCATCCGCCCGGAGCCGTGCAGCGACTCGGCGTAAGCCATGCACTCGGCGTCTTCGGGGCTGTCGGGCAGGCTGTGCAGCAGCCCCTCGTCACAATAGACCAGGCACAGGTATTTCATGATCGTCTCCAGGCGACAGGCGGTTCAGGGCTTGAGGTCGAAGCGAGCCTTCTGGGTTTCCATGTCGAACGGTGCCGACCAGTGCTCATGGATCACCTGCCAGCGCCCTGCACTACGACGATAGCCCACCGTGACGCGCATGAAGCCGCACTGGCTTTCATCGTCGGCCGGGCCGCAGCGGTTGAGCCAATGCGCCAGGGCCAGGTCGCCATCGGCCTGGACGCTCAGTTCGGCCACCTCGAAGACCATCGGGCCGGTGCAGAAGCCCATGCACATCTCCCAGTGCGCCTGGTAGGCGGCCTTGCCCTTGAATTGCAAGGCCTGGATGGCGTCGAAGGCAACGATATCGTCGGCATAGGGCGCGACGATGGCCGGCAGGTCGCGCTCGCGCACGGCCTGGATCCAGCCTTCGATGAGTTGACGGATTTCGGTTTCGGCGGCGGTGTTCATGGGGAAGCCTCCAGCAGGTCATCAGTGGGTGGCGCCGAGTGTTTGCGGCGCCTTCACTGATGGTCGACTGGGGATGGGAGGAATCGACAACGCTGGAAAACTTTTTGCGGTTTTCCGTTACCGGCCTGTGCCGACAGGCCTTCGCAGGTTCAAGCCCGCGCCGCCTGCTCGAACACTTCGTCGGCCCACTGGTTGAGACTCTTGCCTGCAGCTCGCGCTGCGACACTTGCGGCAGCGTGCACTTCAGGACGAATACGCAGCATCACTTTGCCGGAGGCCGGTTTTTCCGGGGCAATACCCTGTTCGGCACAATCCGCTAGGTAATCTTCCAAGGCTTGAGCGAAAGCCTCGTGTAACGCAGGCACCGAGCTTGCGTGAAAGCTGATGATGTCACGCATCCCCAGCACACGGCCGACGAACAGGTCGTCACGTTCGTCGTAATCGATACGGGCAACATAGCCCTTGTAGCGCATGCAACTCATATCCCAACTCCCGCCCGCAACAGGAACTCACGGGCTTCTTCTACCTGATACCGCTTGGCCTCTTTGCCCGGATGGGGCCGATGGCAGCGCCAGCAATGCTCGCCAAGCACCAGCTTGACCCTGGACCCTTGCCTTTCCAGCACCTGCCCACCCAAGTGCAGCACAAGCGCTTCAATATCGGAAAACACCAGGGACGCCGTGGTTGGCGTTCTGAAAATGGTTTCCAGGATCTTGCGGTATCGAGTGTTCATCGAAAAATGCTATCAAATTAAGATAGCACTATTTCCACCGAGAGTGATTCAGGATTTTTCGTTGCGCCCCTTTACCTCGCCAGCACCTGCGCATAACGCGCCCGGTCCACGTTGGCCCCGCTCAACACCACCGCAACCCTCCTGCCCTGCTGGCGTTCGCGCTCCTGCAACAGCGCGGCCAGCGCTGCGGCGCCCGCGCCTTCGGCGGTGTTGTGGGTGGTTTCGTGGTAGAGGCGCATGGCCTGGGCGATCTCGTCATCGCTCACCCGGACGATGCGCGCGGCATGCTCACGCACCAGGGCGAAAGCGTCCGGATGCGGCACGCGGCAGGCCATGCCGTCGGCAAAGGTATCGGCGGTGGCCGTGGTGACGATACGTCCCAGCTCGAAGCTCTGTGCGTAGGCATCTGCAGCGCTGGACACCACGCCAACGATCTCGGTCCTCAGCCCCAGCAGGTTGCGCGCCTGGATCAGCCCGCAGATGCCAGAACCCATACCAATCGGCACGTAGACGGTGTCGAGGTCCGACACGGCCTCGAACAGCTCCAGCGCATAGGTCGCCACGCCGCGCACCAGCTCCGGGTGGAACGAGGGCACCATCCGGTAGCCGCGCTGCTCGGCCAGCTGTGCGGCGTACTCACGGGCCACATCGAAATCGACACCGTGCTCGATCAGTTCGGCACCCAGCGCACGCATGGCGGCGTTCTTCTCTCGCGAGTTGCCTTCAGGCACCACGATCACCAGGGGCAAGCCTGCCTGGCGCGCCGCCAGGGCCATGCTCTGGCCATGATTGCCGCGAGTAGCGGTGACCAGCCCCGGGGGCACATCACCGCTGGCCAGCAGCGAACGCACATAAACCAGCCCGCCGCGCACCTTGAATGCGCCGGTCGGCGCATGGTTCTCATGCTTGACCCACAGTTGGCAGCCGGCCCGCTCGGCGAGCAACGGCCAGACGTGCTGCGGCGTCGCAGGCACATGCTGGTGAACGAAATCGGCGGCTTCGCGCAGGGCAGTGAGGTCGAACATGGCGATCATCCTTCATCGAGGGCAGTTGCGACGATCCTGAGCGCCGGGCATTGTATGGGTCAAACCTTATATTGCATGGGTAGCAATTTCGTGTGGACCCCGGAACTGATCGACGACGCCCAACCCCGCTACCTGGCACTGGTCGATGCCATCGCCGCCGCCATCGAACGCGGTGAACTCAAGGTAGGGGAACGTCTGCCGCCACAACGGCGCCTGGCCTGGAAGCTGGGGCTCAACCCAAGCACCACCCAGCAGGCTTACCGCGAAGCTGCAGCGCGACACCTGGTGGCCGGCGAAGTGGGACGCGGTACCTACGTATTGGCGGGTAGCAAGGAAGCAACGCTGTTTCGCCTCAAACAGCACGACCGGCATTCGTCGCTGATCGACCTGTCGACCAACGTGCCGGTGGCCGATCCGCACCCGCACGACCTGCAGCACAGCCTCCAGGCATTGCTGCAGGCGGACGACCTCAGCCTGCTCGATCACTACCTCGATCATGACCAGTTGCTGCTCGCTCGTCTGCATGGCGCACACTGGCTGGCCCAGCGCGGACTGGTGCTGGGCGCTGACGACCTGCTGCTGTGCGGCGGCGCCCAGCAAGGGCTGGCCTGTGTGCTGCAGTCGCTGTGCCAGCCCGGCGAGGCGGTCATGGTCGAAGCCCTGACCGCCCCCGGAATCAAGGCTGCCTGCCGCCAGTTGCGCCTGCCAGTGCATGGCGTGGCCCTGGATCACCAGGGGCTGCGCCCGGATGAGCTCGACCGGGTGACGCGGGCCAGTGGCGCCAGGGTGCTGGTGACCACGCCGACCCTGCACAATCCCACCGGGGCCTGCATGGACGACCGCCGTCGCAAGGCCATCGCCGAGGTGGTGAAGCGCCACGGCCTGCGGGTGATCGAAGATGATGTCTATGGCGCACTGAGCGAGCGGCCCCCCTTGTACCCCTTGCTCGACGGCCAGGGAATACTCGTCAGCAGCTTGTCCAAGACGGTCGCGGCGGGGCTGCGCCTGGGCTGGATCGCCGCACCGGCGTCAGTGCTGGAACACATCGACCCGCATGCCCGGGCCACGCACTGGCCGGTGTCACCGCTGAACCTGCGCATCGCCTGCCAATGGATCGCCAATGGCACAGCCGCGCGGCGGCTGGCTTGGCAACGGGAGGAAATCGGGGAACGCTGGCGCCTGGCGCGACGTCTGTTCGGTGAGGCGATGCGCGCTCAGGATGAGCCCTCGCCACATGTCTGGGTGACCACCCCAGGGCCTGCTGAAGCACTGGTAGGCGCGTGCCGGGCACGTGGGGTCGAAGTAGTACCAGCCAGTGTCTTCGCGGTGGGTGGCGATGAGGTCAGGGCCGTGCGCATCAGCCTGTCGGCCGCCACCAGCCGCGCGCAGCTCAAGCAGGGGCTGGAGGTCGTGCGCGCGGTACTTGGAGAGCTGGCAGGGAGATAGCACTCACCCCTGCTGGCAACCCTCGCCCATGGCTCGGTACTGAATGGTGTGCACCTGACCTTGATGATCCTCATAGGTCATGGTGGCCGGCACCACCTCGCAGACATCGGGGATGGTCGACAGATTGATCACCCGCTTGATATCCAGGTTCATCGAGTAATCGTACTGCACCGGGGGCTGGGTCTGGGCGGTCTTGGCCTCGTCCGCGAGGGCGAGCGAAGACATCCCGACCAATGCAAGAATGAGTAATGTTTTCATGAGTCTGTGGCCTTGAAAGCAATCACGTTGATCGATTGACTTCTTATGCCGTCACTGGCGCGGAGAAGTTGTCATCGTCGGCGATGACACGAAGCACCGATCCCGCATCGTCGTACTGCAGAAGGGATGAGTGAAATTCTACGCCCGCCACCGAATACTTGAACCCTGCAGTCGGATATTCACCCTTGCCAGATTTGCAACAATCTGCGACAAAGCCCCCCATGACCCTGCCCGAATTCCTCCCGCTCTGCCGCTCGCAGCGCCGCCTGCTCGACCACTTCTACCGCCAGCACGGCTCGCGCATGCGCGCCAGCGCAGAGGGGCAACTGTGGGTCGCGCGTAATCAGGTCATGGTGGGTGCATTGAACCTGACGCCCGTCGCCGATGGCCACTGGCTGACCGGCCTGTTCGTGGCGCCACAGTGGCGTGGCCAGGGTGTCGCTGCAGGGCTGGTAGGCGCAGCGCTGGCCGACAGCACAGGCCCGACCTGGCTGTTCTGCCACCCCGACCTGCAAAGCTTCTATGCGCGCCAGGCATTCACAACGGCGAGCGCCCTGCCCGCCGAACTGGCCTCGCGGCTGGCCCGCTACCAACGCAGCAAAGCGCTGGTAGCGATGGTGTGCGCTCAGTCGTCGGCAACGTCGAGCCCGGGAAACAGCACATCGGTATAGCCGAAGCGGGCAAAATCCTGGATGCGCGATGGGTAGAGCCGGCCGATGAGGTGATCGCACTCATGCTGCACCACCCGCGCATGAAAGCCATCGGCGAAGCGGTTGATCGGGGCACCCTGGGGGTCGAGGCCCTCATAGCGGATGTGCTTGTAGCGGGGCACGACACCGCGCAAGCCCGGCACTGACAGGCACCCTTCCCAACCGTCCTCGAGCTCGGTGGACATCGGGGTGATCAGCGGGTTGAGCAGGATGGTCTGCGGCACGGGCTCGGCGTCCGGATAGCGCTCGCTGCGCTCGAATCCGAAGATCACCAGCTGCAGGTCGATGCCGATCTGCGGCGCGGCCAGGCCGACGCCACCGACGTGGCGCATGGTCTCGAACATGTCGTCGATCAGTTGCTGCAGCTCTGGGCTGCCGATCATCTGCTCGGGCACAGGCGGTGCGATGCGCAGCAGGCGCTCATCGCCCATCTTGAGGATGTCACGGATCATCAGGGGTTCGGCTCACGGGTCTGGGGTTCGGCATGCGCGGGATGCTCATGGCCGAGCACAGTGATGGTCTCCTTCGGCTGCTCGCCGTCGAAATCCTTCTCGCCGGGGTTCTTGCCTTCAACCGACATGTGCTCGATCACCGCATTCATCTCGGCGCCCAGCAATAGCACGGCGGCGGAGATATAGAAATACAGCAAAAGCACGATGATCGCCCCGATGCTGCCGTACATGGCGTTGTAGTCGGCGAAGGTCTTGACGTAGTAGGCAAAGCCCAATGAGGCGATGATCCACACCACCACCGCCAGCACCGAGCCTGGGGTGATGAAGCGGAATTTCTGCTTCACGTCGGGCATCACGTAGTAGATCAACGCCACCGCCACCATCATCAGGATGATGATCGCCGGCCAACGCAGCACGGTCCAAATGGTGACGATCACCTCCTGCAGGCCGACCTGGGCGGCGATCCACTCCATCACCTGCGGCCCCAGCACCATGAGTGCGGCGGCGGCCAGCAGCATGCCAGCGATGCCGATGGTGTAGAAGATCGACAACGGGATGCGCTTCCACACCGGACGGCCCTCGGGCACATCGTAGGCGGCGTTCATGGCGCTCATCATCAGGCGCACACCGGCCGAGGCCGTCCACAGGGCGATGACGATACCCACCGAGAGCAATCCGCCCTTCGATTGCTGCAGTTGGTCGATCACCGGATTGACTTGTTCGAGTGCCTGGGGCGGCAGCACCAGTTCCGATTGCAGGCGCAACCAGGAGAAGAAGTCGGGCAGGTGCAGGAAACCGATCAGCGCGATCAGAAACAAAATGAAAGGGAACAGCGAGAACAGCATCTGGTAGGCCAGTGCCGAGGCATAGGTGGACATCTCGTCATCGAGGAATTCCTTGACGGTGCGCACCAGCACGCGGTGCAGAGGCAGGCCCTGCAGGGCGGGAAAAATCATAGCGTCTCCTTTCGCCGCTTGATCGTCGTGGTTGCAACTGTGCAGACAAGTCTAATAGACCACGCGCACCGCGTACTGCTCACTGGCGAAATCAGGAAAACGGCTACGGCGGACGTTGAGACAAAACGGTAAGGCCTCATGGGCGCAAAACGGCGCGCCCACAAGGCCCTGTGCATCAACCGCGGTTCAAGGCTTTTTCACCGCATCCTTGACCTTGCCCACCGCCTGCTGCCCTTCGCCCTTGAGTTCCTGGGCCTTGCCCTCGGCACGCAGCTTGTCGTTGTCGGTCACTTTACCGACGCCTTGCTTGATGTTGCCAACCGCTTCGTTGACCAGGCCCTTGACTTTGTCTTTAGTGCCGCTCATGGCGAATCTCCTGCAAAAAGAGACACGTGAACCGTGTCGACAAAAGGTGGACCGGTTCGCTTGCGCAAGAGTTTCAACAATTTCTCGGGCACCAAGCCGAACGGCAAACAGCGGGCGAATACCGCACCGAATTGTCCCAGCGCCGCTGCGCACTCGGAAGGCGCAGCTCTAGAATCCGGCCATTCATAAAAACAACAGTTCGTGGAAACCTTGCACATGCGATTGATACCCCTACTCGCGGCCATGCTGCCGTTACTTCCCCTGCCCGCCCTCGCCGCCGCCCCGACCACCGTGCAAACCTTGCGGGTCGAGCGCTACACCGACGACGACCAACCCGGAACCCTGCGCTGGGCCCTGGAAACCAGCAACCGCAACCCCGGCCACTACCGCATCGACATCGCCGCGGTCGGCGAGCCGCCCTACGTGATCCGCCCGAGCCGGCCACTGCCTGAAATCAAAGGCCCGGTACGCATCACCGGCCTGGCCTGGGCACGTGACGGCCAGTACATCGCCATCGACGGCGCCGGCTATATCAAGGACCAGGGGGTACGCACCTGCCCAGGCGCCCTGCCCGGCCAGTTCGGCACAAATGTGCGCACCACCACCAACCCCGGCCTGGTGCTGCGCGACACCCAGGGCGTGCACCTGAGTGGCCTGGAAGTGCGCAACTTCTGCATCGGCATCCTGGTCAACCGCGCCAGCGGCAACGTGATCGAAGACAACCGCATCGTCGCCAACAAGGGTGGGGCCGGGATCATGCTCACGGGCGATGACGGCGCGGGCAACCCGACGGCCACCACCACACTCAACAACAAGGTGCTGCGCAACCAACTGGTCGACAACGGCGACGGGCTGGAGCTGACCCGCGGCGCCGCGTTCAACCTGGTGGCCGACAACCTGTTCCGCTCCACCGACGCCAACCCCGAGCCTTCCCAGGGCATCGAGATCCTGCTGGGCAACGACAACAGCGTGGTGCGCAACCGCTTCGAGAACTACTCCGACGGCCTGCAGATCAACTGGGGCAAGCGCAACTACCTGGGTGCCAATACCTTCACCGGCAACTCCATCGGCATCAGCGTGACCGGCGAGGGCAACATCCTCGACGGCAACCTGATCCACGGCAACCGCATTGGCGTGGCCCTGCGTCCGGAGCCGGAAGTCACCGCCACCCGCGTCACCGCCAACCGTATCTGGGGCAATGGCCTGGATATCCGGCGCTGCGAAGCGGGTGGCTCGTGCGTCGCGAACCAGCGCACTGGCGCGATCATCTTCGGTGTGCCGGCCCAGGCCCACGCGCTGTACGTCGGTTCGCGCGGTGTCGGCGCGGAACTGGCGAAAAAGGACCAGGCGATCATCTGCGATGGCAGCGGCCAACCCCAGCCGTGCCAGCCGCTGCCCAATCACAATCAGCAGGCGCCGCGTCTGATCGGGCTGGCCGGGCAGATGCTGCAAGGTGAAGTGCAAGGGCCGGCATCCAGCCTGCTGCGCATCGAGGTGTTCGGCAATGCGGCGGCGGATGGGCGGGAGGCGGAGCAGTATCTGGGCGAGGTGCTGGTCGCCAGCGATGCCCAGGGCAAGGCACGGTTCGAGAAGAGGCTGGACGGCAGTGACGGCTTGAACAGCTTCACCGCGACGGTGACCACAGCCGATGGCGCGACCTCGGAGTTGAGCCAGCCGTTGCGGCGCTGAAGCTCAGGGCCTCTTCACGGGCAAACCCGCGAGGAGGCCGACCCAACCCACCCCACAACCCTTGCCGCGCCCCGCGCCACCCCGCACAATGTCAGGCCTTTCTGGCGTCAACCCGCAGGAACCTGCATGAAACTCGACAAACCCACCGCCATCGCCCGGCGCAACCAAGCGCTGAACCGGCCGGTGCTCGACCGCGACAACACCCTGTTCGCCATCCTCGACAAGAAACGCAACCTGTGGTGGTTCGAGGTGCCGGTGGCATTGCTGCGCAAAGGCCAGCCCGATTGGGTCAACCTGCTGCTGCACTCCCCGGAAACCGACGAACTGCAGCACTTGAAAGTGCCGGTCAACTTCCTGCGCGCGCATCAGGAACAGATGGAAGTCCGCCACCCCGGCAAGCGCCGCTCGACCATCAGCCTGGCGCTGAGCGCCGACCGCGACTCGCTGCTGCGCGACACCCGCCCAGGCGGTGAGCAACTGGACTTCAGCACCTTCGTGCAGGCCTGATCAGGCCCGCTCGATGCGATCGTCATGGATGACGATCAGCCCCTGCTTGAACAGCCCGCCAATAGCCTTCTTGAAATTGCCCTTGCTGACGTTGAACAGCTTGACGATCACTTCCGGTGCGCTCTTGTCGCACACCGGCAGCACGCCTCCGGATTCGTCCAGGCGCTTGAGGATCTGCTCCTGCAGGCTGTCGGCCAAGGCCGCGCCCACCGGCTGCAGACTCAGGGCGATCTTGCCGTCGTGGCGCACTTCCTTGATGAAGCCCTTCTCGTGCATGCCCGAGCGCAGGAACTTGAACACTTCGTTCTTGTGGATCAGGCCCCAGTGGCGGTTGTTGATGATCGCCTTGAAGCCCATTGGCGTCTCGCCCGCCACCAGCAACTCCACCGGCTGGCCCGCCTTGTAGTCGGCCGGGGTACGGTCGAGGTAGCGGTCCAGGCGCGCGGTGGCGGTGATGCGTCGGGTGCGCTTGTCGAGGTAAGCGTGCACCACGCAGTAATCGCCGATCTTCAACTGCTGCGCCTCTTCCGAGTAGGGCATCAGCAAGTCCTTGGACAGGCCCCAATCGAGGAAGATACCTGCACCGTTGATGTCCTTGACCTTGAGACTGGCGAACTCACCGACCTGCACCTTGGGTTTCTCGGTGGTGGCGATCAGCTGGTCTTCGCTGTCGAGGTAGATGAACACGTTCAGCCAGTCGTCGAGCTCGAGCTCGGCGTCCTTGGGGAAGTAGCGCCTGGGCAGGAGGATCTCGCCGTCGGCGCCGCCGTCCAGGTAAAGACCGAACTCCACGTGTTTCACGATTTGCAAACTGTTGTAACGCCCAAGCAGAGCCATTTCCGATGTTCCTCAAGACAAGGCGGCTATTCTACACCTGAAGCTGCCCGGCTGCCCGATCCGTGGGAACCGCCGAGCGCGGCGCGTATCTATTGCCTGGCAAGCAACCTGCAAGGATTCGCTCATGCCTGTCCGTCTGCCCAGAGCCCTGCTGCTCATTCTCGCGTTTGCCCTTACGCTCGCGGCCTGCAGCCGTATCGACCTCGCCTACCGCAACCTCGACCGGCTGGTGCCCTGGTCGCTGGGCGACTACTTGGACATGAATCGCCAGCAGAAGGCCCTGCTCGACGAACGGCTCAAGGAACACCTGGCCTGGCACTGCAAGACACAGCTGCCCGGCTACCTCGACTGGCTCGACAAGGTGCGCCTGATGGTTGCCAACCAGACCGTGACCGACCAGGCCCTGCAGCAGCGCACTACCGAGGCGCGCCAGGCCATTGGCCGGGTCGCCGAAGAAATCACACCCTCCGCGACCGAATTGCTGCGCGGCATGAGCGACGCGCAGGTCGCCGAAATGCGCAAGGCGTTCGATGACGACATTGCCGAACGCCAGAAACAGTATGTCGACACTCCGCTGCCCAAGCAGATCCAGGCGCGCGCAACGCGCATGGAAAAACGCCTGACGCCGTGGCTGGGCGAACTCAATGCCCGCCAGCGCCTGCGGGTGATGATCTGGTCCCAGGCCCTCGGCGATCAGAACAGCGAGTGGATCGCCAACCGCCAAGCCTGGCAGCAGCAGTTGGTGCTGGCCATGGAGCAACGCCGCTCGCCAGCGTTCGAGCCGCGCCTGGCGCAGCTGCTGCAGCGCAAGGAGAGCCTGTGGTCACCGGCCTACCGCATGGCCTTCGAGAACACCGAACTGCAGGCACGCAGCCTGCTTGTCGACCTGATGCAGCAGAGCAGCCCGGCGCAGCGGCAGTTCCTGCAGGATCGGCTGGCCAAGGTACGTCGTGACTTCAGCGAGCTGAAGTGCCTCAAGGGGTGAGGGTCGGGATGGCCTTTTCGCGGGCAAGTCGCAGCGGCGAACCGCCGCTCCTACAAGGGCGGTGGAGGGGGTGTAGGAGCGGGCTTGCCCGCGAAAAGGCCACCACCGACTCAACTGACACCCTCACCTGCCCCTGCGCCGATAGGGGAATACATCGATCACCTTCCCCGCCCGTATCGCCCCCTGCAATCCCTGCCAGTAATCGGCGTCATACAGCTCCCCATGCAGCCGGCTGAACAAGCGGCGCTGGCCGATATCGGCGAACAGGAAGGGTGGGAACTCCTCGGGAAACACATCGTGCGGCCCGATCGAATACCAGGGCTCGCCAGACATCTCATCTTCCGGGTAGCGCGGCGGCGGGATATGGCGAAAATTCACCTCGGTGAGATAGCTGATCTCGTCATAGTCGTAGAACACCACCCGCCCATGCCGGGTAACCCCGAAGTTCTTCAGCAGCATGTCGCCGGGAAAGATGTTTGCCGCCGCCAGTTGCTTGATCGCCAGCCCGTAGTCCTCCAGCGCTTCGAGCACCTGGGCCTCGCTCGCCTGCTCCAGGTACAGGTTCAACGGCGTCATGCGCCGTTCGGTCCAGCAGTGGCGGATCAGCACGCTGTCACCCTCCACCACCACCGTCGAAGGCGCGACCTCCAACAGCTCGGCCAGGCAATCGGCTTCGAACTTGGCCACCGGGAAGCGAAAATCGGCGAACTCCTGGGTGTCGGCCATACGCCCCACGCGATCGACACTTTTCACCAGCCGGTATTTTTCGATCACGGTGGCCCGGTCGACGGTCTTCGAGGGTGAAAAGCGGTCCTTGATGATCTTGAACACGGTATTGAAGCCCGGCAGGGTGAACACACTCATCACCATGCCACGCACGCCAGGCGCCATGACGAAACGGTCATCGGTACTGGCCAGATGATTGATCAACGCGCGGTAGAACTCCGACTTGCCATGCTTGTAGAAGCCGATCGAGGTATACAACTCGGCAACGTGCTTGCCCGGCAGGATGCGCTTGAGAAAGTTGACGAACTCCGCCGGCACCGGCACATCGACCATGAAGTACGAGCGGGTGAACGAGAAGATGATCGACACCTCGGCCTCGTCGGTGATCAGGGCATCGGCCTCGATGCCATGGCCCTCGCGGTGCAGCAGCGGGATCACCAGCGGCCATTGCTCGTCACGGGTGTACAGGCGCCCGACCAGATAGGCGCCCTTGTTGCGGTACAGCACCGAGGAAAACAGCTCCACGGCCAACGCCGGGTCCTTGCATACCCAGTCGGGCAGGCAGTCACGCAGTTGCTCCTCAAGGCGCATTAGATCGGCGTCCAGCTCGCCGTAGGGCACTTCGAAAGCATGGTCGGCAAGGATCGCCCGCAACAGGCTGCCCAGGCCATCGCGCAGGTGATAGGTGCGGGTCTGTGCAGCGCGCTCGCGGCCGCGCATGGCCGGACGGGTGGTGTGGATGAACATGCAGCCGTCGCTGATCAGGTCGTGGCTGAACAGGCTGCAGAACAGGGAGTTGTACCAGGTCTCGGCCAGCTCATCGTCCAGGCGCGGGTCGATCAGGCGGATATAGGCGCTCTTGACCAGCGGCCACTGTTCCACGTCCAGCAGCAGCGAGGCGTCGAAACCCTCGCGCAACCAGCCGTTGACCTCGGCGACCTTCTCTTCGTACAGGTTGATCCGCGCAGCAGCGGCCTGCTGGATCGCCTGCCATTGCGCCTGTTCGAAGCGTTCGCGGGCGCCCAGGGTGATGCGGCGAAAGTGTTCGCGGTAATTGTCGAAGCCATCGAGGATCATCCGGGCGATGGCTGCAGCGGGCCAGGGCTGGGGCATGCTGAGGGGCTCGTTGGGTGCGGAATGAAAAGAGCTTAGTCGGGTGTCGGCCTTTTCGTGGGCCGACACAATTGCCAAAGCAAGAAAGCAGAAGAAACACCCCCGACAGCTGACGTACACTCGCGCCCCTGCCCAGAACCCGGAGATACCCGTGAGCCCCATCGCCCTCGCCCGCCTGCTGACCCTTGCCGCCGTCTGGGGCGCGAGCTTCCTGTTCATGCGCATCATCGCCCCTGAACTGGGTACGGTGCCGACCGCTTTCTTTCGCGTCTCCATCGCCTGCCTCGGCCTGATCGGCATCCTCGCCGCAGCCAGGGTGCGCTGGGACTTCCAGGGCAAGCTCGGTGCCTGCCTGGTGCTGGGCATGATCAACTCGGGCATTCCGGCGACCTTCTATTCGGTCGCCGCGCAGGTATTGCCCGCGGGCTATTCGGCAATCTTCAACGCCACCACACCGCTGATGGGCGTGCTGATCGGCGCGTTGTTCTTCCGCGAAAGTATGACCCTGCCCAAACTGTGCGGGATCTTCCTGGGCCTGTTCGGCGTCGGCATCCTCAGCGGCGCAGGCCCGGTGGCGCTGGACATGGCACTGGTGCAAGGCGCCCTGGCCTGCCTTGCGGCGACCACCTGCTATGGCTTCGCCGGTTTTCTCGCCCGGCGCTGGATCGGCGGCCTGGACAGCCGCCTGTCGGCCCTGGGCAGCATGCTGGGAGCGACCTTGCTGCTCAGCCCGCTGTTTGCCTGGAGCGCCCTGACCCAGCCACCCGCCAGCTGGGGTGGCTGGTCGGTGTGGCTGTCGTTGCTGGGCCTGGGGCTGGTGTGCACGGCCTTCGCCTACATCCTGTACTTCCGCCTGCTCAACGAAATCGGGCCGGTCAAGGCCAGTACCGTGACCTTCCTGATTCCGGTGTTCGGGGTGCTGTGGGGAGCCTGGTTGCTGGATGAGCCCCTGTCGTTGGCGCACCTGTATGGCGGGGTCCTGATTGCCGCAGCACTGTGGTTGGTGCTGCGGCCGGCGCGTGCCTGAAACCGTACCGCCGCAGGCGGTATCAGGCCTCGGCCATCTTCACCCCAGGCTTGCGGAACACGAACAGCAACCCCACCACGATCAGCCCCATCCCCAGCAGGCTCAGCGGCGCCAGGCGGTTACCGAAGATAAGGAAATCCATCACGGCAGTCACTGCTGGCACCAGGTAGAACAGGCTGGTGACATTGACCAGGTTGCCTCGGGCGATCAACCGATAGAGCAGCAGCGTCGCCAGCAACGACACCACCAATCCCATCCACAGCAGGGCGCCGACGAAGCTGGCGCTCCATTCGACGTGCAGCGGCTGAAACGGCGCAAACACCGCACACAGGGCAAACCCTGCGAGGTATTGCAGCGGCAAGGTCCCCATCGGATTGTCGGTGATGCGCTTCTGCAGGATCGAGCCGAACGTCATGCTGGTCAGCGCCAGCAGGGCAAACAGCATCCCGGCAAGGGAAACCCCACCCAGGTTGATGCTCTGGTAGACCACCATCACCAGGCCGCCAAGCCCCAGGCCCAGGCCGAACAGACGGCTCCATGAGCGCTGACGCTCCATCGACACCACCGTGAGGATTGGTTGCACCCCCATGACCGTGGCCATGACACCGGGGGTGACGTGGGTGTTGAGCGCCAGCAGGTAAAAGATCTGGTACGCACCGAGCAGCACGCAACCGGTGCCCAGGGCACGCAGGATACCGCCGCGACTGCGCGGCCAGCGCAACCCCAGCAAGGGGCCGATCAGCAACAGCCCTGCCAGGGCCAGGGCCGAGCGCAGCAGCAGGAAGGCGAAGGGGCTGGCCTGGGCCAGGCCGAGCTTGGAGACGATCGCCCCGCTGCTCCACAGCAGGACGAACAGGCTGGTAGTGGCCGCCGAGGCCACGGATGCTTTGGAAAGGACAGACATGTAGTGCCACCTGAGTATTGGGCAAAAGCCAAACGGTGGGCGCGCTTCAGCGAGCAAAGAGGCCGACCGTGTTCAGTAGGTTGCGAGTGCGCGTGGGCCGGCGAGAACGCCGATCAGCCCAGCACGACCACGCAGCGGGGCGGGGATACGCCGCCGACGACGCCACTGACAGGTGGTGGGTAGTGACTGATCATGGCCGGCTGCTGGCTGCCACGCACGACAACGCCCGCAACAGGCGCGAGAACGTAGGCGGAGGTGGAAGGGATGGCTGGCATGAACAGGTCTTCGGGGAAGATGGATGTTTCGGAATATATCGGTGAATGCGGGACAGGGCAACACCCTGGATTGATCGGACAGACCTCTTCGCGGGCAAGCCCGCGAAGAGGTCAACGAATCAGAACAACCAGCGATACAGCAGGTAGGCCACCACCACCGCCAGCACCGGCCGCAGGATGCGGTAGGCCTTGGGGTTGGAGCGCTTGAACTGCTTCACATGGGTGCTGATGCGGTTGCTGAAGCGCTTGCTCCAGGCATAGGCCTGGTTGATCCCGCCCACCCGCTCGTCGTCAGTGTTCTGCGGCGCGGTGGCGCGGCCAAGGAACGCGCTGACCTTGCGGTTGATGCGGGTCATCAGCGGGCTGTTGAGCGGACGCTCGACGTCACAGAACAGGATTACCCGCGTCACGTCGGTTTCGTTCTTCACCCAGTGCACATAGGTTTCATCGAACATCACGTCTTCGCCGTCACGCCAGGCATAGGCCTGGCCATCGACGTAGATGCGGCAGTCATCGGAGTTGGGGGTCGAAAGCCCCAGGTGATAGCGCAGGGAGCCGGCAAACGGGTCGCGATGCGGGTTCAGGTGGCTACCGCCAGGCAACAGGGCGAACATTGCACCTTTGACGTTGGGAATGCTGCTGACCAGTTCGACGGTACGCGGGCACAGGGCCTCGGCGGACGGCAGCGGCTTGTCGTACCACTTGAGGTAGAACCGCTTCCAGCCCTTCTTGAAGAACGAGCCGAAGCCGGCGTCGTTGTCTTTTTCGGCTGCGCGAATATACCCCTCGTCGAACAGGCGCATGGCCTCTTCGCGGATCTCCTGCCAGTTATCCTTGAGCACATCCAGTTCCGGGAACCGCTGGCGATCCAGGTAAGGCTTGGACGGGACGCCGGAGAACAGGTACATCAGGCTGTTGTAGGGGGCGAACAGCGCCGAATGGTTGACGAACTGGCGCAGTACCGGCAGGCGTGCCTTGCCGCGCAGGTGTACGAACAGCACACTGCCGAAGAACACCAGCAGGACACCCGCCTTGGCGACGAAGGAAAAGGTCATGCAACACTCCTTGACGGGGAAATCAGGCCATCCCCAGATAGCCGGACATGATAAACCCATCCGGGCCGGGTAAAAACAGCCCGCACCGGATCACAGTGTCACGGATTGTGCAGCAAACCGAAACCGTCGGCATTGCCCAGGATCAGCGTTGAGGCAGGGGCGCTAGACGCCCCTGGGCTTCACTGCTGGTTTTCCTGCTCGCTGAACATGTCGCTGAACAGCATGCTCGACAGGTAGCGCTCGCCCGAGTCCGGCAGGATCACCACGATGGTCTTGCCCTGCATCTCCGGTTTTTCCGCCAGGCGCACGGCCGCCGCCATCGCCGCACCGCAGGAGATACCACACAGGATCCCCTCCTCCTGCATCAGGCGGATGGCCATGGCCTTGGACTCTTCATCGGTGACCTGCTCGACCTGGTCGACGACCGACAGGTCGAGGTTCTTCGGCACGAAACCTGCGCCGATGCCCTGGATCTTGTGCGGGCTGGGCTTGAGTTCCTCGCCGGCCAGGGTCTGGCTGATCAGCGGCGAAGCCACCGGCTCCACAGCCACCGACAGCAGCGGCTTGCCCTGGGTGTGCTTGATGTAGCGCGACACGCCGGTAATGGTGCCGCCGGTGCCGACACCTGCGACCAGCACATCAACGGCGCCGTCGGTGTCGTTCCAGATCTCGGGGCCGGTGGTCTTCTCGTGAATCGCCGGGTTGGCGGGGTTTTCGAACTGCCCTGGCTGGAAGTACTGCGCGGGATCGGAGGCGACGATCTCGTTGGCTTTCTCGATCGCACCTTTCATGCCCTTGGCAGGGTCGGTCAGCACAAGCTCGGCGCCCAGTGCCTTGAGCACCTTGCGCCGCTCCAGGCTCATGGAGGCCGGCATGGTCAGAATCAGCTTGTAGCCGCGCGCCGCAGCAACGAAGGCAAGGCCGATGCCGGTGTTGCCCGAGGTGGGTTCGACAATGGTCATGCCCGGTTTGAGCTTGCCGCTGCCTTCGGCGTCCCAGACCATGTTCGCGCCGATCCGGCACTTCACCGAATAGCCCGGATTGCGCCCCTCGATCTTGGCCAGAATGGTCACCCCGCGCGGGGCGATGCGGTTGATCTGCACCAGCGGCGTGTTGCCGATGGAGTGGGCGTTGTCGGCGTAGATACGGCTCATGGCAGGGGTCCTTGAATCGTTGGAAACAGGCGGGAAAGCTTCAAGGGTAAGCCTGCCCCGGCAGCCCGTAAAGCCCGTTCGAACCAAGCCCGGCGCCTGGCGGTCAACCGCACAACCTGCCCTGGAGAGCTTGCGATGAAAGCCCGTTATCGCTGGCCGCTGATCGGCCTGGCCGGCCTGATCGTGCTGCTGGTGGCCCTGCATCTGGCCCTGCCCTACCTGGTGCGCGACTACCTGAACGACAAGCTCGCCGACATGGGCGACTACCGCGGCCAGGTCGCCGACGTCGATCTCGCCTGGTGGCGCGGTGCCTACCAGATCAACGGGCTGAAGATCGTCAAGACCACCGGCAAGGTGCCCGTGCCGCTGCTCGATGCGCCGCTGATCGACCTGTCGGTCAGTTGGCATGCGCTGTGGTACGACCAGGCCGTGGTCGCCGAGGTGGCGTTCGTGCGGCCCGAACTCAACTTCGTCGATGGCGGCAGCAAACAGAACTCGCAGACCGGCCAGGGCACCGACTGGCGCCAGCAACTGGAGAAACTGCTGCCGATTACGCTCAACGAAGTGCGCATCGAAAACGGCACCCTGACCTTTCGCAACTTCAACTCCAAGCCGCCTGTGGACCTCAAGGCCATCCAGCTTCAGGCCAGTATCCGCAACCTGACCAACGTGCGCGACGAAAAGGGTCGGCGTGACGCCAGCTTCGAGGCCACCGCCCTGATCGCCGGAGATGCCAAGGTCGAAAGCCGCGCCACCTTCGATCCGTTCAGCGACTTCGACGACTTCGAGTTCCGCCTGCGCGCCGAGGGCCTGGAACTGCGTCGACTCAATGACTTCGCCAGCGCCTATGGCAAGTTCGATTTCAATGCCGGGCACGGCGACCTGGTGATCGAGGCCCAGGCCGAGAACGGTAGGCTCAACGGCTATATCAAGCCGTTGCTGCGCGATGTCGATGTGTTCGACTGGCAGCAGGATGTCGAAGACAAGGACAAAGGCTTCTTCCGCTCGATCTGGGAGGCGGTGGTCGGTGCCAGTGAAACGGTGCTGAAGAACCAGCCGAAGAATCAGTTCGCCACCCGCGTCGAGCTCAGTGGCAGCGTGCATCAACAGAACATCAGCGCATTCGAGGCGTTCCTGCAGATATTGCGCAATGGTTTCGTCCAGGCATTCAACGCCCGCTACGAGCAGCCGCCACCCAAGGCTGACTGAAACCGGGGTGACGGGCCATTCAGGGACTGAATACCCGGTCTGCGTTTGCAGCCGCCTGGGGCCGCGTTATAGTCGGGGACACATCATAGACATGAGTTCTCGGTGTCGGCCTTTTCGCGGGCAAGCCCGCTCCCACAAGGTACTCTCCCCTGTAGGAGCCAGCTTGCCCGCGAAAAAGCCAGCACCGACACCCCGCAGAGGATCGGCTCCATGAAATTCGAAGGCACCCGCAACTACGTCGCCACCGACGACCTGAAGCTGGCGGTCAACGCGGCCATCACCCTCGAACGCCCGCTGCTGGTCAAGGGCGAGCCGGGCACCGGCAAGACCATGCTGGCCGAGCAACTGGCCGAATCTTTCGGGGCACGCCTGATCACCTGGCACATCAAATCCACCACCAAGGCCCACCAGGGCCTCTACGAATACGATGCGGTGAGCCGCCTGCGCGACTCGCAACTGGGCGTGGACAAGGTCCACGATGTGCGCAACTACCTGAAGAAAGGCAAGCTGTGGGAAGCCTTCGAGGCCGATGAGCGCGTGATCCTGCTGATCGACGAGATCGACAAGGCCGACATCGAGTTCCCCAACGACCTGCTGCAGGAACTCGACAAGATGGAGTTCTACGTCTACGAAATCGACGAGACCATCAAGGCGAAACAGCGCCCGATCATCATCATCACCTCCAACAATGAAAAAGAGCTACCCGACGCCTTCCTGCGCCGCTGCTTCTTCCACTACATCGCCTTCCCCGACCGCGAAACCCTGCAGCGCATCGTCGATGTGCACTACCCGAACATCAAGCAGTCGCTGGTCAGCGAGGCGCTGGACGTATTCTTCGACGTGCGCAAGGTGCCGGGCCTGAAGAAGAAGCCCTCCACCTCCGAGCTGGTCGACTGGCTCAAGCTGCTGATGGCCGACAACATCGGTGAGGCGGTGCTGCGCGAGCGCGATCCAACCAAGGCCATCCCGCCGCTGGCCGGTGCCCTGGTCAAGAACGAGCAGGACGTACAACTGCTGGAGCGCCTGGCCTTCATGAGCCGTCGCGGCAACCGCTGAGGGGCTGGCCATGCTGCTCAACCTGTTCAATGAAATGCGCGCGGCCAAGGTGCCGGTGTCGGTGCGCGAACTGCTCGACCTGCTCAACGCCCTGCAGCAGCGTGTGGTATTCGCCGACATGGACGAGTTCTACTATTTGGCGCGGGCAATCCTGGTCAAGGACGAGCGCCATTTCGACAAGTTCGACCGCGCCTTCTCGGCTTATTTCAAGGGCCTGGAGAACCTCGACCGCCACCTGGAAGCGCTGATCCCCGAAGAATGGTTGCGCAAGGAGTTCGAACGCTCGCTCAGCGATGAAGAGCGCGCGCAGATCCAGTCGCTCGGCGGGCTCGACAAGCTGATCGAGGAATTCAAGAAGCGTCTCGAGGAGCAGAAGGAACGCCACGCCGGCGGCAACAAGTGGATCGGCACCGGCGGCACCAGCCCGTTCGGCTCGGGCGGTTTCAACCCCGAGGGCATCCGCGTCGGCGAGGCCGGCAAGCGTCAGGGCAAGGCGGTCAAGGTCTGGGACCAGCGCGAGTACAAGAACCTCGACGACCAGGTCGAGCTGGGCACGCGCAACATCAAGCTGGCCCTGCGTCGCCTGCGCAAGTTCGCCCGCGAGGGCGCCGCCGAGGAGCTCGACATCGACGGCACCATCGACCACACCGCCCGCGATGCCGGGCTGTTGAACATCCAGATGCGTCCGGAACGGCGCAACACGGTCAAGCTGCTGTTGCTGTTCGATATCGGCGGCTCGATGGATGCCCACGTGAAAGTGTGCGAAGAGCTGTTCTCGGCCTGCAAGACCGAGTTCAAGCATCTGGAGTACTACTACTTCCACAACTTCGTCTACGAATCGGTGTGGAAGAACAACCTGCGCCGCACCTCCGAGCGTTTTTCCACCTTCGACCTGCTGCACAAGTACGGTGATGACTACAAGGTGGTGTTCGTCGGCGATGCGGCGATGGCGCCCTACGAGATCACCCAGCCGGGCGGCAGCGTCGAGCACTGGAACGAAGAGGCCGGGTATGTGTGGATGCAGCGCTTCATGGAGAAATTCAGGAAGATCGTCTGGATCAATCCTTACCCGAAACAGACCTGGAACTACACCGCCTCCACCCAGCTGGTGCGTGAGCTGGTCGAGGACCGGATGTTCCCGCTGACCTTGCAGGGGTTGGAGGAAGCGATGAGGTACTTGTCCAAATAGGTTCGCGGCGTCTGTACCGAGCCTATCGCGGGACAAGCCCGCTCCCACAGGGATAGGGCTGGCTTTTAGATTTTGAACAAGACAGTTTCTCCCACAGATACCCTACCGTCCCTGCGAACAGTGGGTTATCTGTGGGCTTGCCCCGCGATAGCGCCCGAAAGCTCACGCCCAGCGCTGCAGATACCCCTGCTGCTCCCGCCAGGCCGTCTCCTGCACCACCGCCCGAAACCGCACCACCGCCCCCGGCATGCACTGGGCCAACTGCGCCAGCGCCAGCGGCGTCAACGCCCCCAGCCGCGGATAGCCGCCAATGGTCTGGCGATCATTGAGTAGCACGATCGGCTGCCCATCCGGCGGCACCTGCACGGCGCCCAGCGGAATACCTTCGGAAATCATCGGCGCGCCCTGGTAGACCAGTTGCGGCCCCAACAGGCGGCTGCCCATGCGGTCGGCACGGCTGTCCAGCGTCCAGTCGCTGTTGAAGGCCTCGAACAGGCTGGTGCCGCTGAAGTCGCCGATCTGCGCGCCCATCACCAGGTCCAGTACCGGCTTGGCCGGATACAGCGGACGCAAGGCTTCGGGTACTTCACGCAAGGCCGGGGCGCCCTCGGCAAAGCGCAGAGCCTGCCCCTTGGCCAGCGCCTCGCCGCGCCCCTCGATGCCACCGAGCGCTTCACGCGCCACCGTCGAACAACTGCCCAGCACGGCTTCGCCGGCAAAACCGCCCGGTGCCGCCAAGTAGGCACGTATCCCCTGACGCGGCTGCCGCAGCGTCAGCCGTTGGCCCTTGTGCAGGGCGAAGCTGCGCCAGGGCGCCAGCGGCTGGTCGTCGATCCTGGCGTCCAGATCGGCGCCGGTCAGGGCCAGCACACAGTCCTGCTCGGCGAGCAGGCTCAAACCACCCAGCGCCACCTCCACCACTGGCGCGTCCAGGGCATTGCCCAGCAGCCAGTTGGCCCAGTTCATCGCCACCCAGTCCAGCGCTCCGCCCTGGGTCACACCCAGATGCCGCACACCCAGGCGCCCGGCGTCCTGTAGCTGGCACAGCGCGTTGCTGGCTTCGATCCTCAACTGCCTCATGCCAGCGCCTCCAACGGACGGTCATCGCCGCCCAATGCCATGAATTCGGTGTGCGACACCGCCACGAAACGTACCCGATCCCCCGGCTGCAGCAGGCTGTAGCCATCACGCTCGCGGTCGAACAGACGCACCGGCGTGCGCCCGATCAGGTTCCAGCCCCCCGGCGACACCGCAGGGTAAGCCGCCGTCTGCCGCTCGGCGATGCCCACGCTACCGGCTGCGACACGCTTGCGCGGTGTGCTCAGGCGCGGCGTGGCCAGACGCTCGTCCACCAGCCCCATGAAACCGAACCCCGGTGCGAAGCCCAGGGCGAACACCGGGTAGTCACGCGCGCAGTGCAGGCGGATCACCTCGTCTTCGCTCAGGCCACTGCGTGCGGCCAGCAGCGCAAGCTCCGGGCCGACGCTGGCGTGGTACCACACCGGAATCTCGTGACGCCGACCACTGTGGCCTGTATCCGGCTGCAAGCCTTCCAGCGCCTGGCCAATTCGCGCGCGCGCCTCACCTGGCGCCAGGTCCGACTGCAGCATCAGCGTGGTGTAGGACGGCACCAGGTCGATCAGGTGCTCACCGAACGCTGCGCGCAGGCGCTGGCTGGCGGCGAGGATCCACGGCATGTTGCCCTCATCGATGGTGTCGAACAGCCGCACCATCAGGCTGTCGATCGCCACCACTTCGATACGTGGCTTCATCGCGACATCCTCATGCCTGCAACGCGTCGAGGGCCTGGCGGATCTGCCGCACCGCAGCCACCGAGCTTTCGTTGTCGCCATGCACACACAAGGTGGCAGCATTGAGCCGCAGCGCGCTGCCATCATTGGCCACCAATGCCTCGCCACGGGCCAGGCGCACGGCCTGTTCGACCACCAGGGCCGGGTCATGATGCACGGCACCGGGCAGGCGACGCGACACCAGGTGGCCGCTGGCGGTGTAGGCGCGGTCAGCGAACGCTTCGAACCACAGCGGCACCCCGATCTCGTCGCCCAGGGCCTGTGCAGCGCTGTCGTCGGCAGTGGCCATCAGCATCAGCGGCAGGTCTGCGTCATAAGCGGCCACAGCCTCCAGCACCGCGCGCAGCTTCTGCGGGTCGGCCATCATGTCGTTGTACAGCGCGCCGTGCGGCTTGACGTAGGCCACGCGGCCACCGAGCACCTTGCAGATGCCGTCCAGGGCGCCGATCTGGTAGTGCAGCAGGTCGCGAATCTCGTCGTCGCTGCAGGCCATCGAGCGGCGGCCGAAGCCGACCAGGTCCGGGTAGGCCGGGTGCGCACCGATGGTCACGCCATGCTGCAGCGCCAAGGCCACGGTGCGGCGCATGGTGCCGGGGTCGCCGGCATGGTAGCCACAGGCGATGTTGGCGCAGTCCACGAAGGGCATGACCTCGGCGTCCAGGCCCATGCGCCAGTTGCCGAAACTCTCGCCCATGTCGCAATTGAGAAGCAGGCGGTTCACCTGTCGAACTCCTGTTGTGCTGTTCATAGGTCTACCTTAACGCGCCTTCAGTTCTTTGCCGCGGGTTTCTGGCAGGCTCAGGGCGGCGACGATCACGATGCCATAGGACACCGCAGCGAATGCGCCGATGCCCAGGCCCAACGGGATCTTCTCGCCGAGCAGGCCGATCAGCAGCGGGAACATCGCCGCCAGCACCTTGCCGACGTTGTAGCAGAAACCCTGCCCCGAGCCGCGGATGCGCGTGGGGAACAGTTCGGTGAGGAAAGCCCCCATGCCGCTGAAGATGCCCGAGGCGAAGAAGCCCAGCGGGAAGCCCAGCCACAACATAACGCCGTCACTGACCGGCATCTGCGTGTACAGCAGGACAATGACGAACGAACCCACCGCGAACAGGATGAAATTCTTGCGACGCCCCAGCAGGTCACTGAGGTAGGCGCTGATCACATAGCCGATGTAGGAGCCGACGATGACCATGGCCAGGTAGCCACCAGTGCCCAGCACGCTCAGGCCACGCTCGTTCTTGAGGAAGGTCGGCAGCCACGAGGTGATGGCGTAGTAGCCACCCAGGGCGCCGGTGGTCAGCAGCGAAGCGCGGATCGTGGTCCAGAGCATGCCGGAGGCGAAGATTTCGTAGAAGTGCGAAGGCGCTTCAGGCTTTTCCGCGCTCTTGGCTTCGCGGTAGACCTCCGGGTCCTTGACCATGCGGCGCACGAAGATCACGAAGATCGCCGGCAACAACCCGAGCAGGAACAGCGCACGCCAGGCCTGTTCGGCCGGCAGCCAGGAGAACAACAAGGCGTAGAGGATCGCGGTCAGGCCCCAGCCGATGGCCCAGCCCGATTGCACCATGCCCACTGCCTTGCCGCGGTCCTGGGCACGGATCACCTCGCCGATCAGCACTGCACCGGCGGTCCACTCGCCACCGAAGCCAAAGCCCATCAGGGTGCGGGCGATCAGTAACTGCTCGTAGCTCTGGGCGAAGCCGCAGAGGAAGGTGAAGAAGGCGAACCACAGCACGGTCAGTTGCAGGGTACGTACGCGGCCAATGCGGTCGGAGAGGATACCGGCGACCCAGCCGCCGATGGCCGAGGCGATCAGGGTGCTGGTGTGGATCAGGCCGGCTTCGGCAGTGCTGATGCCCCAGATCATGATCAGGGTGGGGATGACGAAGCTGAGCATCTGCGTGTCCATGCCGTCCAGGCCATAGCCGATCTTGCAGCTCCAGAAGGTGCGTCGTTGCTGGGAGTCGATGTCACGGTACCAGGCAAAGGGCCCGCCCGAAGATCGGGCGGGTGCCTGCTGCTGTACGCCGGTGGGGTTCATGGATGCCTCGGCTTGTTGGTATTGTTTGAGGAACGACTGCGTGGTCGCGGCCTGGACGCTATTGTTCAAAGCCCGCGCAACCTGCGTCCAACGAGAAAAACCGTCGGTCTGGAACAAGAAAACCTGATCGCCCTGCCCTGCGAGCACGAGATGAACCTGCGATTTCTCGAAACCTTCGTCTGGGTCGCCCGGCTCAAGAGCTTTCGCCTTACGGCCGAGAAGCTGTTCACCACCCAGGCCTCGGTGTCCAGCCGCATCGCCGCGCTGGAGGCCGACCTGGACGTGAAGCTGCTGCTGCGCGACTCGCGCGGCGTCAGCCTGACACCGGAAGGCAGCAAGGTGCTGGAGTACGCCGAGCGCATGCTCGACACCGCCAAGGCGATGAAACAGTCGCTGGGCGGCGAACGGGCCGTGGTCGGCCGGATCCGCCTGGGGGTCATGGACACGGTGATCCACACCTGGATGAGCGCCTTGGTGGCCGAGTTGACCGAGCGCTACCCGCAGGTGGAAATCGAGTTGGTCGCCGACACCTCGCTGAACCTGCGCGACCAGTTGCAGAAGGGTTTTCTCGACGTGATCCTGCAGACCGACCTGCTGCGCCAGGAAAGCATCCGCAGCCTGGACCTTGCGCGCTACCCGATGGGTTGGATCGTCGCCACCGGCTCACCGCACCATCGCGACTATGCATCGCTGGCCGAACTGGCGCGCGAGCGGATCATCACCTTTTCGCGCAACTCACGGCCGCACCAGGAGGTGTTCAGCCTGCTGCAGAGCGCGGGGAGCGAGACGCCGCGGCTGAACTGCGTGAACTCGGTGTCGGCCATCACCCGGTTGCTGCGCGACGGCTTCGGCATCGGCGCCCTGCCCCCGGCGCTGGTCGCCGCAGAGCTGGCACGCGGCGAACTGGTGCTGCTGACCGGGCTGCAGCCACCGCCTAGCCTGGAGCTGGTGGTGTCGTGGCAGACCGGGGTGGAGCTGGTCGATGAAGTGGTGGGGTTGTGCCGGCATGTGCTGGAGCGCTATGCGCAGGATGTGGGGGTGCAGCGGATCGTGCTGGTCTGAGCCAGGGATGTGTCAGTTTCGACCTCATCGCGGGACAAGCCCGCTCCCACAGGGATTGAGCTGGCCTTTAGATTTTGAACAGGACAGTAGCTCCCGCAAGGTCCAACACTGTGGGAGCGGCGGTTCGCCGCTGCGACTTGTCCCGCGATGAGGCCCGCCCCGGGCAACGAAATACCGGCAGCCTAGCGCCAGCTTTCCTTCACCGCCCGACGCCGCCCGCCCAGGATCACCCAACCGATCCCCAGCAACAGGCTCTCGACCAGGAACGCCAGCAGGAAGCCGCTGGCAATCCCCCAGCCGATCGCCTCGGGCACCAGCAGGATCTGGTAGCTATAGCCCTTGAGCGTCTCTTCGCGGAGCTGCGGATCGGCCTGCACCAGCACATGCCAGCTGCGGCTGGCCCAACTGCCTTGCAGCGCCTGCCATTCGTTTTCCAGCAACTGGTTGCGAATCATCAGGCTTTCGATGCTGTTGGCGTCACTGTTGAACACCGGGTCGTCGCTGGTACGGTAATGGCGCACCAACGCCTGCAGATCGCCCTTGAAGAAGCGCTCGGCGGTTTCCTGGAAGCCCGCCAGCGCTTCGCGCGACTCGAGCATGTGCGCCTCGACCCGCTGGCTGTAGTCCTTGACCAGGCCGGGCACCTGGACACCGGCCAGCAGGCCGAAGGTGAACAGCAGCAAACGCAGGTAACTTCTGAACATGCTCTGTCCTTAGCCTTTGGCGACGCACTCGCCGTGCCGCCACAGGGCCCATTGACCCGGCTCGTAACGCTGCCAGGTCTCGTTTTCGGTCAGGGCCTCGGTGGCGATCACCGTGACCACGTCATTGGGCGTGGTTTCCGATTGAAAATCCACGATCAGGTCGACATCCTTCAACCGCGCGGCACCAAAAGGCGCGCGTCGGGTGATGTGTACCAGCTTGGTCGAACAGAAGCAGAACAGCCAGTCGCCGTCGCTGAGCAGGTAGTTGAACACGCCCTTCGCGCGGTAGCCTGCGCAGGCCTCGACCAGCACCGGCAGCAGCGCCTCGACCTCGACGGGCTCGGGGAATGCCGCACGCACGCGGTTGAGCAGGTCGCAGAAGGCGGCTTCGCTGTCAGTGTCGCCGACCGGGCGGTAGAACGTCTTCTCGCCACTGAAATCGGCGAGCTGGCCGTTGTGCGCGAAGCACCAGTTGCGCCCCCACAGCTCACGCACGAAGGGGTGGGTGTTGGACAGGCAGACCTTGCCGACGTTGGCCTGGCGGATATGGCCAATAACCACTTCGCTCTTGATCGGGTAACGCTGCACCAGGTTGGCCACCTCCGACTCGCTGCTCGCGGCCGGGTCCTGGAACAGGCGCAGGCCACGCCCTTCGTAGAAGGCAATGCCCCAGCCGTCGCGGTGCGGCCCGGTACGCCCGCCGCGCTGCATCAGGCCTGTGAAGCTGAAGACGATATCGGTGGGGACGTTGGCACTCATGCCCAGCAATTCACACATTGGCGAGGGCTCCGTCCTAGATCCGTGGCTCGACGCGGCCGCCACCATTGCCCGGGCGACGCACCGGGGCAGCAGGTGGCTCTTCACGGTAGCGATCGCGACGATCGGCGACGGGCGCATCGGCCATCACCGCATCGTCTTCGGCCGCCTGGCGCTTGGCGGCGGCCTCGACCTTCTCGCGGCGCTCGCCAGCGCGTTTTTCCAGTGGCCAGCGCACCAGCACGAACAGCAGGTAAAGGCCAAAGGCGATCATGCCGTACATCGCCAGGTCCGAGGCTGCGCGCCAGGCGTTGTTGCCCACCTTGAACGCCAGGTCCAGGGCGGTGATGGCAATGGCCGGGGCAAAGCTGTCCTTGACCGGGTCGACAATGGTGGGAGTGAACAGCAGCACGGCAACGATCACCCGCAGCGGCTCGCGCAGCCAGCGCCACATCCAGCCGGTGAACTTGAAGGCCACCAGCAGGCAGCCCAGGGCGGCGACGGCGTAGAGGCCCCAGGCCAGTGTGTAGTCTTGTTCGATCATGGTGTCCGTGCAAGGCAGGCAAAGAGATGCCTATGATAAACACTTTTACGGGCACAGGCGCCTCTTCCCTCTATGAAGCCTGAGCGGCCTCTTCGCGGACAAGCCCGCTCCCGCAGACCGGCAATGCTCGCGAAGAGGCCGGCACAGACGCCACCAAACCACGGACATCCCATGCATACCAGACCCAAGCCCCCCATCGCCCGCCCCGCCCAAGCCGCCGATCCCTACGCCTGGCTGCAGGAACGCGACACCCCCGAAGTGCTGGCCTACCTGGAGCAGGAAAACGCCTACCAGCAAGCCTGCCTCGCCGACCAGGCCGAGCTGCGCGAACAGCTGTTCGAAGAAATCAAGGGCCGCATCCTCGAAACCGACCTGTCGCTCCCCTCCCCCTGGGGCCCCTACCTCTACTACACCCGCACCACGGCAGGCGACGAATACCCGCGCCACTACCGCTGCCCGCGCCCGGCCGACGACAGCAACCGCGTCGACGAAAGCGCCGAGCAACTGCTGCTCGACCCCAACGCCCTGGCCAACGGCGGCTTCCTCGCCCTGGGCGCGTTCAATGTCAGCCCCGACCATCGCCTGCTGGCCTACAGCCTCGACACCAGCGGCGACGAGGTCTACACCCTTTACATCAAGGACCTGGAAAGCGGCAGCGTCACCACCCTGCCCTTCGACGACTGCGACGGCAGCCTGACCTGGGCCAACGACAGCCGCACGCTGTTCTTCGCCGAACTGGACGACACCCACCGCCCGTGGCGCCTGCGCCGCCACACCCTGGGCGAAAGCGACGCCAGCACCGTGTTCGAAGAGCCCGATGGGCGCTTCTTCCTGCACTGCTACCGCGCAAGTTCCGAGCGCCAACTGGTGCTGCTGCTCAACAGCAAGACCACCAGCGAAGCCTGGGTACTCGATGCCGCCACGCCACAGGCCGACTTCACCTGCCTGGCGCCGCGGGTCGAGGGCCACGAGTACTTCCCCGACCACGGCCAGCTCGATGGCCAGTGGCGCTGGTTCATCCGCAGCAACCAGGACGGCATCAACTTCGCCCTGTTCCACGCCCCGGCCGACCAGGTGCCCAGCCGCGCACAATGGCAGGTACTGGTGCCGCACCGTGACGACATCATGCTCGAAGGCTTGAGCCTGAACGCTTCGGCGCTGTCGCTGAGCCTGCGTGAAGGCGGCCTGCCGATCATCGAAGTCCGCCCCCAGGGCCTGCCGGCCTATCGCGTCGAACTGCCCGACGCCGCCTACAGCCTCTACGTGCAGGACAGCCTGGAGTTTTCCAGCACGCGCATCCGCCTGCGCTACGAAGCGCTCAACCGCCCGGCCCAGGTTCGCCAGCTGGAGCTGGCCAGTGGTGAGCAGCAGGTGCTCAAGCAGACCCCGGTACTCGGTCGCTTCGATGCCGACGACTATGTCAGCCAACGCCTATGGGCGACCGCCAAGGACGGCACCCAGGTGCCGATCAGCCTGGTGCGCCGCCGCCAGGACCTGGACCGCGAAGTGCCGCTGTACCTCTACGGCTACGGCGCCTATGGCGAGAGCCTCGACCCCTGGTTCTCCCACGCCCGCCTGAGCCTGCTCGAACGCGGCGTGGCCTTTGCCATCGCCCATGTGCGTGGCGGCGGCGAGCTGGGTGAAGCCTGGTACCGCGCTGGCAAGCAGGAGCACAAGCAGAACAGCTTCGACGACTTCATCGCCTGTGCCGAACACCTGATCGCCCAGGGCGTCACCCGCACCGAGCAACTGGCCATCAGCGGCGGCAGCGCCGGCGGCCTGCTGATGGGCGCGGTGCTCAACCAGCGTCCGGAGCTGTTCCGCTGCGCCATCGCCGAGGTGCCTTTCGTCGATGTGCTCAACACCATGCTCGACCCCGAGCTGCCGCTGACCGTCACCGAGTACGACGAGTGGGGCAACCCCGAAGAGCCTGAGGTGTACGCACGCATCAAGGCCTATGCCCCCTACGAGAACGTCAAGGCCCAGGCCTACCCGGCCATGCTGGTGGTGGCTGGCTACAACGACAGCCGCGTGCAGTACTGGGAGGCGGCCAAGTGGGTAGCGCGCCTGCGCACCCGCAAGACCGACGACAACCTGCTGCTGCTCAAGACCGAAATGGGCGCCGGCCACGGCGGCATGAGCGGACGCTATCAGGGGCTGAAAGACGTGGCCCTGGAATATGCGTTCGTCTTCAATGAGCTGGGCGTGGTGTAAATCGCATTTCTTGTTGTCATAGAGTTCTCGCACACCCTGCGGCCTCTCCCGCAGGGTCTGTGGAAGCTCTCAAATACCGGACGACACGAAGAACAACACATGCCCGACCCAAGCCTCCTCAGCGCCGAAATCCGCGACATGCTCATGGACTGCGGCTTGTTCGACAGCCTGCAGCCCAGCGACTTCCAGGCCGTCGCCGGTTACTTCGCCATCGCGGCGATGACCGAGGGCCAGACCATCTTCGCCGAAGGTGACGCCGGCACCTTCATGTGCATCCTGCACCGCGGCGTGGTGTCGGTGCGCAAGACCGACGGCAACGGCCAGCAAGTCGAGATCGCGACCTTGCGCAAGGGCCGAGCCTTCGGCGAAATGGCCGTGCTCGACGGCGAACGTCGCTCGGCCAGTTGTGTGGCGGCCAGTGACTGCCAGTTGCTGACGCTGGGCAAGGACTCGCTGGACAAGATGCTCAACGACGCCCCACGCATCGCCGCGCGGATCATCCGTGCCCTGGCCGTGGCGTTGTCGAAACGCCTGCGGATGCAAGATGGCCAGCGCCTTTCGCAACAGGTCTAGTCGTTCTTTTTCGGCGGGTCCTGGGACAATCCCGGCAATGGCTGGTCCTTTGGCGGCCCGGGCAGCGGCATCGGCGGCAGCAATGGCGCGCCAGGCTGACTGCTGCCCGCCTTGGGCGGCGTGCTCGGGGTGATCTGCGGGTAGGGCGTGGGCGTGGGCGTACCCGGCGCGCCGGGCACCGGGGTGATGCTCCCCGATGGCTGCCCGGCAGCTTCGGCCGCTGGGGCAGCAAGCAACATCAGCGTGGCAAGGATCACAGGCAACATCGGTAACCTCCCGTCCGGAACCTGCCTACAGGCTACGCCCAATCGCACCTTTTTGCCTGTCCGCCAGGCCCGCAGGCGCGCTAGACTCAACGCCATAACCGTCATTGCCCTGATAACGAAAAAGGTAACACCATGAGCTCGGCCTCCAACTCCGCCGCCACCGCCCGCCTCGACCGCATCCTCGCCGACGCCAAGCGCGACAAGGAAATGGGCTACCGCGACAAGGCACTGAAGATGTATCCGCACGTCTGCGGGCGCTGCGCCCGTGAGTTCTCCGGCAAGCGCCTGTCGGAACTGACCGTGCACCACCGCGACCACAACCACGACAACAACCCCCAGGATGGCTCCAACTGGGAGTTGCTGTGCCTGTACTGCCACGACAACGAGCATTCGCGCTATACCGACCAGCAGTATTTCGGCGAGGGCTCGCTGAGCACGCCGAAAACCAATGTCGCCACGCACAACCCCTTCGCCGGCCTGGCTGCCCTGATGAAGAAGGACTGACCGTCGATTCATCCGCCCACGGCGTCGGCGAGCCCGTATAATCGCGCTCTTTTTTTCGAAGGGCCCCGACTCGTGGCGAACAAACGGTACAGCTGCATCGGCCTGTTCAACCCAAAATCTGCTGAAAACGTCGGCTCGGTGATGCGAGCGGCAGGCTGCTATGGCGTCAACTCGGTGTTCTACACCGGCAAACGCTACGAGCGCGCCCGCGACTTCGTCACCGACACCAAGCGGGTGCACTACGACATCCCGCTGATCGGCATCGACGACCTGCAGCGCATCATCCCGCTGGGCTGCACGCCAGTGGCAGTGGAGCTGGTCGACGGCGCACGGCCGCTGCCCGAATACACCCATCCGGATCGGGCGATCTACATCTTCGGCCCGGAGGACGGCAGCCTCGACGAAAGCGTACGCGCCTGGTGCGAAGAAACCATCTACATCCCCACCCAGGGCTGCATGAACCTGGCCGCGACAGTCAACGTGGTGCTGTATGACCGGCTGGCCAAGGGCTTGAATACTCGCTCCGGGCCCAAGTTCAAGTAACGGGGATCAGGGTAATTGCACTGAACGCCGGGGCAGCCTCCAAGGTCAGCTGATGTACCAACCCACAAGGAGACCTACCCATGCTCGATATCCATTCGGCGTCAGACAGGCATGACCACAACGTCCAGGGCTGGGAGCGCGTCAGCTCACTGGCGGGCGGTGCCCTGATGATCAGCAAAGGGATGCGCCACGGCGGGCTGATCGGCTTGCTGCAGGTAGCGGTGGGCGGCATGGCGCTGGCCCGGGGCATCAAGGGCCATTGCGCGACCAAGGCTTGGTTCCACAAGCATCGTGCGGAGTACCACCGGTTGCATGCCGATATCGAACGGGGAGCGGCGGAGTTGAAGGCACTCAAGGCCAGCGCCGAGGCGGCGACCCGCACGGTGACGGTGACGGGTAAGGATCCGTTGGCTGGGGTTTGAATCGGCGGTGGCCTCTTCGCGGGCAAGCCCGCTCCTACAGGACCTCCACAGCCTTGAGGGTGGTGTGGGAGCGGGCTTGCCCGCGAAGAAGCCGACACCCGCTCAACGCAACAACTTGCTCTCCAGCACCTCGGACTCGCGCCCCAGCACGCTCTCGCTGATCTGGATGAATTCCTCCGTGCTGACACTGGCCATGCGCATCAGCGCGCGAGTGACGTCGTCCAGCGAGCGCTTGTCGTGGCTGTGCAGGCGAATCTCGCGATCCAGCGCCTGCAACAACAGCACGCCCCTGGCCACCTGCATTGCGTCGGCCTGCTCGGTGCGAAGGGTCTTGACCTTGGCGCCGTCCTTCTGCAATCGCGCCTGCAACGCCTGGTAGCGGTCATCGCTCAGGCCGCCGGCGCGGCGCAGCAGTTCGGTGGCGTAGTAGTCGGTCAGGCTCTCGCCCAGCCAGTCACTGCGATCACGGTCGTCGATCTGCGCGAACAGTTGCACCAGCTCACGCAGCAGCGGGCTGCTGCCGCTCTCGCCGATCAGCGGGCCGGTGCTGTGCAGGTACAGCGAGTTGCGCGAGGCACGCGCACCGCGCCACATGTCGTCGCGGGCACCGACCACCAGCAGCTTGGGCGGATTGCGCGGGAACACCGCCTGCAACTGCGGCCAGACGAAGGTCATCAGGGTGAGGGTATCCATGCGCCGCATGCCCTGCCCCTGCGGCGCGGCGACCGTCACCTCGGTATCACCCAGGCGTGCGCGGCGGCTGCCGAGGTTGCCGGCGAGCATCCAGCCAGTGGGGCGGTCGAACAGGCGCGAGACGTTGTCGATACGGAATTTCTGCTTGCCGATGCGCGGCCAGGCCGTCTCGACACTCTGCCAGCCCGACGGCAGCTCGAAGGCCAGGCGTGTCACCAACTCGGTGCCATCCTGCTGATCGAGACGGGCCGGGGGCACGAGCTGATCGCCGCGAAACAACGCCCAATGCGGTGTGATGCGTGCCTCATGGGCGCTGCCATGGGGCTTCACATCGAGCTGCACGCGGTAGCTGAGGCTGCTCTTGCCTGCTCCGGGGTGCCAGACGCCACGGTCCTGCTGCACCTGCCATTGGCCGTCCGCCTTGAAATCGCTGTAGGCACCCTGCCTGCCCAGGTCGAAGTCCAGGCTGCGCACCGGCGTGCCCTCGGCCAGGGTCAGGCGCACTTCGGCCTGGCCCGTCTGGGGCAGCAAGCGCACCTGGTAATCCAGATCGACCTTCTTCGCCCAGGCCGGGAAGCTGGCCGACAGGGCCAGTAGCAACAACAACGGGCGACGCATACAGAAACTCCTTGTTCCCCAAAGGCGCGGGCCAGGCGGATCAGCCGGCGCGAAAGATCAGGTGGTCTTCCCAGTCGTCTTCGTCGACGTCGTTCTCGCTGAGCATCCGCCCGGACTGGGAAATGCGCTGCTCATGGACCTGCTCGCGGTCGCCACAGACCAAGTGGTGCCAGGCCGGCAGATCCTTGCCCTCGCTGACCAGTCGATAGCCACAGGTGGTCGGCAGCCATTTGAACTGGTCGGCCTTGCCCGGCGTGAGCTGGATGCAGTCGGGCACCTGCTCGAAGCGGTTGGGGTAGTCGCTGCACTGGCAGGTGTTCATGTCCAGCAGTTTGCAGGCGATACGCGTGTAATAGATGCTGTTGTCATCCTCGTCTTCGAGCTTCTGCAGGCAGCATAGCCCGCAGCCGTCGCAAAGCGACTCCCACTCCTGCGGGTCGAGCTGGTCGAGGGTCTTGCGCCGCCAGAAGGGCGCGGGGTCGGCGATCATCACACGTTTTCCTGCAATCACTTTGAAGGCCGCGGCGCGCGGCGGCGCCAGTCTAGAGCCTGTCCCGACGCAATGCCATACCGCTTGTCAGTGCCGAGCGGACGCAGTAGCGTTCAGGCTTTCCCTCGTCCTTTCGCAGGAGCCCGCATGAGCGTCAATCCCCGCATCGCCGACTATGCCATCAACGAGCAGTTCATCAACCGCTGGTCACCTCGTGCGTTCACCGCTGAACCCATCAGCGAAGAGACCCTGCTGAGTTTCCTCGAAGCTGCGCGCTGGGCGCCGTCGGCCTACAACTCGCAACCCTGGCGCTTCCTCTATGCCCGCCGCGACACGCCGAACTGGGAGCGCTTCCTGGAATTCCTGGTGCCGTTCAACCGCAGCTGGGCACAGCAGGCCTCGGCGCTGGTGCTGATCCTTTCCAAGACCACCTTCACTGCCCCGGGCGCCAGCGAAGAGACACCTGCCCTGTGGCACACCTTCGATACCGGTTCGGCCTGGGGCCACCTGGCGCTGCAGGCGAGCATCAGCGGCTGGCACACTCACGGCATGGCCGGGTTCGACCAGGAACTGGCGCGCAAGGAGCTGAAGGTCCCCGAAGGCTATGTGCTGCATGCGATGGTGGCGATCGGCAAGCTGGGCGACAAGGCCAGCCTGATCGAGGCGTTGCAGGCACGTGAAGTGCCGAGTCCGCGCCGGCCGCTGAGCGAGTTGGCGGCTGAGGGGGATTTCAGCCTCTAAGACCGGGTTGGCCCTATCGCGGGAAAAACCCGCGATAGGGCCAGCAGAAGCACCTCAATACCCCCGCGAGAAATCCACTTCCCCGCGCAGCCCCTGCCCCGCCGCATACGCCCGCACGTTCTCGACGAACAAGCGCACCATCGCCACCGGCGAGGTCGGCGCCGAACTGTGCCCGGTCAGCAGCAACCCCCAGGCGGTCCAGAACGGATGGCGCTGGGGCAACGGCTCCTGGCGGCAGACATCGATCACGGCACCAGCCAGGTGCCCGCTCTTGAGTGCCTCGACCAGGTCGGCATCGACCACCGCCACACCACGCCCGGCGTTGATGAACAGCGCGGTCGGCTTGAAGCACTGAAACAGCGCGGCATCATACAGGTCTTGGGTAGCCGGGGTATCCGGCAGCAGGTTGAGTACGTAATCGACCTGGCCGACCAGCCGCGGCAACGCATCCAGCCCCGCCACTTCGACGAACGGCGCCTGCTCGCGCGGGCTGCTGGCCACGCCATACAGCGTCACGCCAAACGGCAGCAGGAACTCGGCGACCCGCTGGCCGATGTCGCCGGTGCCGACGATCAGCACCTTGCGCCCTTCCAGGCTGTTGCCCGGCCGGCCATCCCAGCGCCGCTCGACCTGGCTGACCAGCCGCGCCAGTACATCGCGCTCGTGGGCCAGCATGTAGGTCAGCATGTACTCGGCCATGACCTGGCCGAAGATGCCCACCGCGCGGGTCAGGCGATAGTCACGCGGCAGGCCGTCGGCCAGCAGTGGCGTGATACCCGCCCAGGTGGACTGCATCCAGGCCGGCTTGTGGCCCTGGCGCAGCAGGCTGGCGACCAGGTGAGGCTCACCCAGCCAGATCGGGCATTCGGGGGCGTGGCGCGACAATTCGGCGGAATCGCCACTGGTCAGGACCTCCAGGTCCGGTGCCAGCTCGCCCAGCAGGCGAGCGTAAAGGGCATGATCCTGTTCAGCGATCAGAACGCGCATCTCGATGACAACCTTGCAGAACGACGAAAGCGGCCCGTCGAGGGCCGCCTGTTGATAGGGTTCGCGCCCGGCTCAGGCCGGATCGTTGCGGCGCAGCAGCTCTTCGGGCAAGTGCTCGATGTAGTCGTCGTCCGGCGGCGGCATCTGCAGGTGGTAACCCTGGTTGTCGAGGTTCTCCAGCACCTTGGCGATGTCCTCGCGAGCCAGCTTGCGCTCGGGGGTCAGCACCAGGTCGAAGGCATGCACCGGCGTACCGAAGAACGGCAGCAAGCCCTCAGGCACGCGCTCCAAGCCCTCGGCCTTGAGCACATACAGGTACATTTCGCGCTTGCGCGGGCTCTTGTAGATCGAGCAGATACGTTTCATCGAGTCTCTCCGGCGCCTGCCAGGTCGTCCAGCAGGGCCTGGCCCATCCGCTCACGGCGCCAGCCGCGCAGCGAATCGGGCAATTGATAGGGGCCATTGGGGTAGCCGCTCTTGAGCAGGGCTTCCAGGGCCTTCTTGCGCAGCATCAGCTCAGGGGCGATCTGCAGGCGCTCGCCTTCGGCCTGGCCGATGGCGCGCAGGCGCTTGAGAATGCCGGCGGCTTCGATTGGCAGCGGCTCGGGCAGCACCGCGGGCCATTGCTCGGCGGGCTGGCTGGCGGCGTTCTTGATCAACTCGATCAGCGTTGCGCCGTCCTGGCGGATGGTGCGCGGGTGCATTTCGTCGATCTTGGCCAGCGCCGACAGGCTGTCGGGCTGCCCCTTGGCCATGGGCCACAGCGAGTGCTCCTTGAGGATTCGACTGCGCGGTACATCGCGGCTGCGGGCTTCACGCTCGCGCCAGGCGCACAGCTCGCGCAGCACCGCCAACTGCTGCGGGCCCAGCTTCCAGGCCAGCTTGACGTCGCGGTAAAGGGTTTCGGGCTCGACTTCACGGCGCATTTGCGCGACCAGCTCGGCGCCGTCCTCCAGCACCCAGGCGTACTTGTCATCCGACAGGCGCGGGCGCAGGGCGGTGAACAGCTCCGCCAGGTGCACGGCATCCTCGGCGGCGTAGCTGACCTGAGTGTCGGACAACGGGCGCTGCAACCAGTCGGAGCGCGTCTCGCCCTTGGGCAGTTCGATACCCAGCACTTCCTGGACCAGGCGCGAATAGCCCATCGAAAAACCGATGTTCAGGTAACCACCGGCCAACTGCGTATCGAACAGCGGCTGCGGCAGCTTGCCGGTCAGGCGCAGCAGGACTTCGAGGTCTTCGCTGCAGGCGTGCAGCACCTTGACCACGCCGCTGTCTTCGAGCAACTCGCCCAGCGGCTGCCAATCGCGGATCAGCAGAGGGTCGATCAGGTAGGCGCTTTGACCATCGCCGACCTGCACCAGGCCAGCCTTGGGATAGAAGGTATCGACCCGCATGAATTCGGTGTCGACGGCCACGAACGGCAGCGTGCGCCACGTCCGGCAGAGTTCGGCCAGGGTCTGGTCGTCACGGATCCAGTGTATTTCGATGGCCACAAGGCTCTCCCACAAACATTGGCGCGCAGTATATACGGCGCGGGCACTGCTCGTGAAACCCGGGCCATCCATGGTGGCGATCAGCGGTAACGATAGCGCGCTGTCAGTTCCTGGCCGTCAACCAGGGCCGGCACCCGGCAAACATGTCCAGCGACTGCTGGTATACCTCGGTGCGCACCTGCAGCAGGCCCAGCATCGAGTGGAACAGGTTGTCCTGGCTCAGCGGCGTGTCACGCATCTTCGACAAGCAGTCGGTATCGATGGCGAAGTCCTGGCGGTAGCTGTCGGAGAACCAGGCCAGCAGCGGAATGTGCTTCTGCTGGTCAGGGGCAAGCATGTACGGGGTGCCGTGCAGGAACAGGTTGTATTCGCCCAGCGACTCGCCATGGTCGGAGAGGTAGATCATGGCGGTGTCGACCTTGTCCTGGTGCTTGCGCAGGGTGTCGACCAGCGACGCCAGCACCTCGTCGGTGTAGACCAGCGTGTTGTCGTAGCTGTTGACGATGTCCTGCTGGCTGCACTGGTTCAGGGCGTTGCTGCGGCACACCGGAGTGAAGCGCTCGAAGCCCGCGGGGTAACGCTTGTAGTAGTCCGGGCCATGGCTGCCCATCTGGTGCAGCACCAGCACGGTATCCTTGTCGAGGCTGTCGAGCAGCGCATCGAGGTTCTGCAGCAGGATCTGGTCATGGCACTCGCCATCGGCGCACAGGACCGGGTCCTTGGCGCTGGTGAGGTTGACGTAGTTGAATCGATCGCAGGTGCCTTTGCAGCCGGACTGGTTATCACGCCACTGCACCTCGATGCCGGCACGCCCGAGGATATCGAGCAGGCCCTCGCGGCGGCTGGCCAGGCTCGGGTCGTAGTCCTTGCGTGCCATGCCGGAGAACATGCAAGGCACCGACACAGCCGTCTCGGTCCCGCACGAATGCACATCGGTAAAGCCCAGCAGGCCAGCCTCCTTCGACAGGCGTGGCGTGGTATCGCGGCCATAACCCAGCACACCGAAGTTCTCGGCCCGGGCACTTTCACCCACCACCAGCACGGTCAGCGACTTGCGCTCATGCTTCTGCCAGGCGGCATCGCGATGGGCATCTTCGCCGTATTTCTGGAAGGGTTTGGCAGCGCTGCCGAGCTTTTCGCTGGCATAGCTGAACGACGCCCCGACGATATTGCTGGGGGTCAGCATCAAGTGCAGTTCGTGGTGATTGCGAAACAGCGACGACAGGCCCTGGTAATTGACCAGGCCGATCGAGCCCAGGGCTGCAACGCAGGCGCCGCTGACGATGAGCTTGCCCAGCAGCTCGCGGTGCCAGGGGCGGTAGGCGATGCGCGCCTTCCAGAGCAACAACGACGGCACGACGCCCAACCCCAGCATATAAAGTGCGAACTTCAACGACAGCAAGTCACGCACTTCCTCGATATTGGTTTCGGCGACATTGCGAAACATCCCGGCATCAATAAGTACGCCATATTGATTCATAAAGTAGGCGACACCGGCACCACTCATGAAAAGCACAATCAATACCGGTTTCAACACATACTTGAAGGCCAACAACGTCAATATCAGGTTGAAGGCGAACAACATCAGTACGGCAAACGCCAGGCCCAGCCACAGCCCAACCATGCCGGGGGGCAGGATGGTCTCCAGATGCTCCCAGAGGAACAGATTGAAGCCGATCAACAGGTAAAGGCTGGCCAGCAGCGTGACCCACTCGGTCCGCAGTGATTTGATTTTCAACATGGCGTTCGCAATCAGAGTTTAGAAGCGACCAGGCGTACCCGGGCGGGCACCTTGGGAAGTTGCCCGAACTTTAGAAAGCGTAGCATCAATTTTTTGTGAAAAAGACGCCAACAATCAGTTGTCATGCGTCTTTCATGATTAATTAAAGTTCATTCAGCTGCCATTCAGCGGCGTTGCGACGCTGCAGCCATGCCCGGCGAACCACTCCCGCCATCGGCAAACGCAGCTATCCTGAAGGATCAGGACTTTTACCAACCCCTGAAACAGAGGTGAAGAGATGCCAGTCCCGCACGATCTGCTAGCCGACCTGCACATTACCAAAGACAAATTCCAGGCCCTGATCGACAAGGACCAGGACCTGCACAAGCTGCACAAGGAATACAACGCCAAGGACAAGGAAGTGCTGGCCGCCGAAGGCAACGGCACCAACGACGAGGCGGTCAACCGCCTGCGCAAGGAACGTCTGCTGATCAAGGACAAGATCGAGCGGATCATTCATCCGCCCAAGGGTTGAGCCCTTTCAATCGAACTCACTGGTTTGTGGTAGGAGCTGGCTTGCCTGCGAACACCGGCTTGGCCGGTGCCAGACACCGCGATGTGCTTTTCGCGGGCAAGTCGGGGCGCCGAACCGCCGCTCCTACGATATTTGCTGCTACGCCGTCGCGGCCGCCCGCAACCCCGCTTCAAGGTCATCGATCAGGTCGCGGTAATCCTCGATCCCCATCGACAACCGCACCAGGTTCTCGCTGATACCCATCACGCCCTTCTGCTCCGGACTGAGCGAGTTGTGCGACATGGTCCAGGAATGGTTGATCATGCTCTCCACACCGCCCAGCGAATCGGCCAGGACAAAGATCGACAACGCTTCGACCAGGCGATTGACCGCTGCCCGGTCACCCTTCACACGCAGTGCCACCACCGCCCCGCCAGTGCGCATCTGGCGCTGGCACAGCGCATGCTGCGGATGGCTCGCAAGGCCTGGGTAGAAGACCTGCTCGACCTGCGGGTGCTGCTCCAGGTACTGCGCCACACGCAGGGCGTTGGCACTCTGGCGCTCCATGCGCACATCGAGGGTCTTCAGACCGCGCAGGGCCAGGTAGCAGTCGAACGGGCCCTGGATCGCGCCCACCGCCATGCTGATTTTGCGCAGGCGCGCCAGCAGCTCAGGATTGCCCGCCACCACCACCCCGCCAGTCAGGTCGGAATGGCCGCCGATGTACTTGCTCGCCGAGTGCATCACCAGGTCCACCCCCAGGGTGATCGGTTGCTGGTTCCACGGCGAGCAGAAGGTGTTGTCGATGCAGGTGAGGATGCCGCGCTCGCGGGCCAGGTCGCACAGCGGCTTGATGTCCACCAGGTGCAGCAGCGGGTTGGTCGGCGACTCCAGCCAGATCATCTTCGTACTCGGGCGGATCGCTGCGGCGACGGCGTCCAGGTCGTTGAGGTCGACGTAGGTGGTGGTCAGCCCGGAGGTGTGTGCCCGGTAGTCCTCCATCAGGCGGAAGGTGCCGCCATAGACGCCATTCATCACCACCACATGGGCATCCTTGGGCAGCAGTTCGAGCACCGTGGCGGTGGCACTCACGCCCGACGCGCAGGCAACCGCACCGACACCCTCTTCCAGGGCTGCGACGCAGGTTTCATAGGCGTGGCGGGTGGGGTTGGAAACACGGCTGTAAGCGTATTCAGGGTTATCGTCCAGGCCGCGCTTGATGAACGAGCTGGAGGTGACGATGGCCGGGAAGATAGCGTTGTCGGCGACGCTGGACTGCTCGCCGGCGTGGATGGTGCGGGTGGCGAAATTGCGCGGTTTTTCGGCCATGGTCGGATCCGTTGACTGAAGGGGTCAGGTAGAAAACCGCCACTATCGCATATCCCGGCCCGACCCGCTGCAACAGCGCCAGACGTAGCAAGCGATTCCCCGACTGAGCTACTCTCGAGAAACTTTTTCTGCAAATTCGGCCCCTATCGCCATGGACAGTTTCGACCAGCACATCCTCACCCTGCTCCAGCGCGACGCCTCGATCTCCCTCAAAGACCTGGCCGAGGCGGTCAACCTGACCACCACGCCCTGCTGGAAACGGGTCAAGCGCCTGGAGGATGAAGGCTATATCCGCGGCCGCGTCGCCCTGCTCGACCCCGAGCGCATCAACCTGGGCCTGAGCGTGTTCGTCCAGCTCAAGACCCAGCGCCACGACAGCGCCTGGCTCGAGCATTTCGCCAGGACCGTGACCGGTTTCGAGGAAGTGATGGAGTTCTACCGCATGTCCGGCGACTGGGACTACATGCTGCGGGTGGTGGTCAGCGACATTGCCGCCTACGACCGCTTCTACAAGAAGCTGATCACCAGCACCGACGGGCTGTCGAACATCACGTCCAGCTTTGCCATGGAACAGATCAAGTACACCACGGCGTTTCCGGTGTATCGGTGAGAAGATCACGGCAGCGGCCTGATGCGCCCTTACTGATCGCTTGATAGATCACACCTATCAAACGGTCGGGCAAAGCAATTTGACGCCCGTGCCTGCAGGTTATAGCGTGGACATTACCCCACCCCACCCTTTCGAGCGCGAACGTGGAACACAGCAGCCAGGCCCTGATCGACGGTTTCAACCGAAAAATCGACTACCTGCGAATGTCGGTGACCGACCGCTGCGACTTCCGCTGCGTCTACTGCATGGCCGAAGACATGCAGTTCCTGCCCCGCCAGCAGATCCTCAGCCTCGAAGAGCTCTACCAGGTCGCCGAGCGCTTCGTCGCACTGGGCACCCGCAAGATCCGCCTGACCGGTGGCGAGCCGCTGGTACGCCAGGGCATCGTCGACCTGTGCGGGCGCATCGCCGCCCTGCCCGGCCTGCGCGAGCTGTGCATGACCAGCAATGGTTCGCAGCTTGGCCGCCTGGCCCAACCGCTGTTCGATGCTGGCGTCACACGCCTGAACATCAGCCTCGACAGCCTCGATGCACAACGCTTCAAGGCCCTGACCCGCACCGGCGACCTGGCCCAGGTGATCGCCGGCATCGACGCTGCGCGCCAGGCAGGCTTCCACCGTACCAAGCTCAACTGCGTGGTGCTCAAGGGCCGCAATGACGATGAAATCGTCGACCTGGTGCGCTTTGCCATCGACCGCGAACTGGACATCACCTTCATCGAGGAAATGCCGTTGGGCGTGATCAGCGAGCACGAGCGTGGCGAGTCGTTCTACTCCAGCGACGATGTGCGCGAGCGCCTGGAACCGCACTTCACCCTGATCGAATCGGCCGAATCCTCCCAAGGCCCGGCCCGCTACTGGCGCCTGGCCGAAGCGCCGCAGACGCGGGTCGGCTTTATCTCGCCGCACAGCCACAACTTCTGCGCCACCTGCAATCGCGTGCGCCTGACCGTCGAAGGCCGGTTGCTGCTGTGCCTGGGCAACGAGCATTCGATGGACCTCAAACAGGTCCTGCGCAGCCATCCCGGCGACAGCGAGCGCCTGGAGCAAGCGATTCGCGACGCCATGCACCTCAAGCCCTACCGCCATCACTTCGAGGTGGGTGGCGAGGTGCAGATCCTGCGCTTCATGAACATGACCGGCGGCTGATCGGCCGTCTCTGGAACCGCCTTGATCGTCCATTCCAACACCGACATGCTGCGCATGCTGTTTACCCTGCGCGGCTCGATCGTCAAGCGCATCGCCCTGCGCTGCCTGATGGTGACCCTGCTGGCAGCGCTGATCGTGCTGGTCGAGCGACGCTACCCGGCGCTGTTCTACCCGGTCAGCGCCACGCCCTTCACCCTGCTCGGGTTGTCGCTGTCGATCTTCATGAGCTTTCGCAACAACGCCTGCTACGACCGCTGGTGGGAGGGGCGCAAGGCCTGGGGGCGGATGATCATCGAGACTCGCTCGTTCATCCGCGAAAGCGTGGTGATCGCAGATCCGGCCCTGCGACGTGAGCTGCTGCGCAGCCTGTGCGGCTTCGCCCATGCGCTGAACGCCCGCCTGCGCAACGAGGACGAACTGCGTGGCGCGAAGCCGTGGCTAGCCGAGGGCGCAGTCGGCACCGAGCACAATGTCTGCGACGGCATCCTGCGCCAGATCGGCGCGCACTGCTCGCACCTGGCCACCCAGCAGCACATCAGCGAATTCCGCTATACCCTGCTCGAGCAACGCCTGCTGGGGCTGTCGGAGGTGCAGGCGACCTGCGAGCGGATCAAGGGTACGCCGCTGCCGTTCCCCTACACCCTGCTGCTGCACCGCACCATCTACATCTTCTGCCTACTGCTGCCGTTCGCCCTGGCCCAACCGCTGGGCTGGCTCGCGCCGCTGTTCACCACCATCGTCAGCTACACCTTCCTTGGCCTGGATGCGATCGGCAACGAACTGGAAGACCCGTTCGGCCGCGACGAGAACGACCTGCCCACCGACGCCATGGTGCGCACGCTGGAGCGCGATGTGCTGTCTGCGCTGGGCGAGCCGCTGCCGCCGGTGCTGGAGCCGGTGAAGCATGTGTTGAGCTAGAAACGGCCGCTCACAAGATTTGTCTACACAGGGTTTTTTGCGTCAGGCTAGGGGCCCGGCGCGAGCGTCCAGTCGATAAGACGTGTCGTGCAGTCCTTCTCTATCGTCAGGCCCGACCATGGACATCAAGCAGCTCAAGTTCCTCATCGCCCTCGACCAGACCCGCCACTTCGGCCAGGCCGCCGCGCTGTGCCACATCACCCAGCCGACCCTGTCGATGCGCCTGCGCAACCTGGAGGATGAGCTCGACCTGGTGCTGGTCAAGCGCGGCCAGCGTTTCGAGGGCTTCACCGAAGCCGGCGAGCGCATCCTGGCCTGGGCCAAGACCCTGCTCGCCGCCCACGACGGCCTGCAGGCCGAGGCCGCCAGTTGCCGCGGCCAGGTGGTCGGCAGCCTGCGCCTGGGCACCGTGCCGCTGGCCAGCTTCAACCCGATGGAGTTGCTGCTGCCGCTGCGCGAGAAATACCCCGAACTGCACTTCCAGCTGAGCTCGCTGAGTTCGGAGCAGATCATCGACGGCCTGAGCCGCAACCAGCTCGACCTGGGCATCTGCTACCTCGACCAGGTCAATGTCAGCTTCTTCGATGTGATCGAGCTGGGCACCACCACCATGGGCCTGCTGCACGATACCCGGCACTTGCAGTTCGACACCGAGCAACTGCGCTGGGAAGACCTCGACGGCTTGCCGCTGGGCCTGCTGAGCAAAGGCATGCACTACCGCCAGTCGCTGGACCTGAGCTTTCGCAGCCGCGGCCTGGAACCCCAGGCCGTGCTGGAAAGCGACTCGACCTTCCAACTGATCCAGGCACTCAACGCCGGCATCTGCTGCGCGGTGATGCCGCTGGACTGCGGCCTGGAAGAGCTGAGCGAACACCTGCGCATCATCCCGGTGGCCGACGCCAGCATTCACAGCCCGGTGGGCCTGTTGCTGCGTCGCAGCGAACCGCGCTCGGCCATCGCCGAACAGTGCTTCGACGAAGCACGTGCACTGTTCAGCGCAGGCTGAGCCTGCTCAGCGCTTGGCCAGGCCAAGGGTGCCGAGAAGCAGGGTGTCGCGGGCAAGGGTACGCAGGTGGCTCCGGTCGTTGGGGTTTTCAGCTCGTAAACGCCCGCCACGCCGGTTTATTCCCTCACCGTCGGTCACCCGGTCAGCGACCTTGCCCCAACTGCGCCGCCAACCACTGCGAAAACACCCGCACCCGCGCCGACAGTTGTCGGCTCTGTGGGTACACCACCGACACCGGCATCGGCGGTGGCGGGCAGTCCGGCAACAACTCGCGCAGGCTGCCGGCCGCCAGTTCCTGGACAATCCGGTAGCGCGGGACCTGAACGATCCCCAGCCCCGACAGCGCCGCGCCGGTGTACAGGTCAACGCCGGTCACCGAAACCCTCGCTGGCAACAAACGCTCCACCACCTCACGACCGACCCTGAACTCCAGGGGCACCGCCCTGCCGGTGGCGCTGGACAGGTAATCCACCGCGAAATGCTGCTGCAAGTCGTCCAGCGTCGCGGGCGTGCCGTGTTGCGCGAGGTACTCGGGGCTTGCCACGGTCACCTGTTCAAGGCTGGCGACCTGTCGGCCGATCAACGACGAATCCTGCAGCAGGCCCGCCCGCAGCACGCAGTCCACGCCTTCGCGCACCAGATCGACCAGGCGGTCGTCCTCACCGATGTGCAGGGTGATGTCCGGGTACTGCGCCAAAAACCCACCCAGCGCCGGCATGACGAAATGCTTGGCCAGGGTGCCCTGCAGGTTGACCCGCAGCAGGCCCTTGGGCGGGGCATTGCGAAAGGCGCTTTCGGTCTCCTCGAGGTCCAGCAACAGGCGCACGCATCGGTGGTAGTAGGCCTCGCCATCGTGGGTCATGCGCACATGCCGGGTGGTGCGCTCGAGCAGGCGCACGCCGAGGCGCTGCTCCAGGCGCTTGATCAGGTTGGTGACGGTGGCCCGCGGGATCTGCAGGTCTTCGGCGGCCTGGGAAAAACTGCCGCGCTCGGCGATACGCACGAACACCTGCATTTCCTGGAAGCGATCCATGGACGGGTTCTCCTGGAAGGTGGCGGCTACGCTTGCTTCGCAAGGGAAAAGACGCCAAGGCGATAATTAAAGCAAATGGAACACTGATCGCACCTGCCGCGCAATTATCTTTTTTCGCCAACAGTCCACACTCCTTCCCACACCCACTCAGAAGGATGCCCAGCATGACCTCTCAAGTAGCCTTGATCACCGGCGCCTCGCGCGGCATCGGTGCCGCCATCGCCCGCCGCCTCAGCCGTGACGGCTTCGCCGTGGCGATCAACTACGCCAGCAACGATGACGAAGCCGATGCGCTGGTGAGCGAGATCCGCCAGGCCGGCGGCAAGGCCATCGCCCTCAAGGCCGATGTGTCCAGCGCAGGCCAGGTGCAAACCCTGTTCGACACCCTCGAGCGGCAACTGGGTCGCATCGATGTGCTGGTCAACAACGCCGGCATCCTCAAGGTCGCGCCCCTGGCGCAGACCAGCGACGAGCTGTACGCCCGCAACTTCGCGATCAACACCCAGGGCGTGTTCAACACCCTGCGCGCTGCAGCCACACGCCTGAACGACGGCGGGCGCATCATCAACCTGACCAGCACCACGCTGGCCCTGAAGATGCCAGGCTACGCCATCTACAACGGCACCAAGGCCGCGGTCGAGGCCTTCACCCAGGTGTTCGCCAAGGAGCTGCGCGGTCGCAACATCACCGTCAATGCCGTGGCCCCTGGCCCGGTGGAAACCGATATGTTCCTGGCCGACAAGACGCCCGAGCAGATCCAGGCCGCCACTCAGGCTCCGCCCCTGGGCCGCCTGGGCCAGCCAGAGGATATCGCCGGTGTCGTCGCCTTCCTCGCCGGCCCCGACAGCGGCTGGGTCAACGGCCAGATCCTGCGTGCCAACGGCGGCGTGGCCTGAGCAGCCGATAACGCCGCCCCACGTCCCTGATCTTCCCGCCTTTCTACACCCCGGCCCCCGGGGTGTTGTCATGCGTGGCGGTTTGTCGCCACGACCTGTTGTGGTGCAAAAAAAATGATGGCCCGCGTAACGTTTTCGAGCAATTACTCGAAACTTCCAAACTTTCCCAATAAAAACAGCCAATAACAAACTGCGTGCGCATGACTGTTTGCGAAAGACGACCGCAAACCCTACCGCAAACCCGCCATTTGTTTCATGACAAAGATGACAACTGCGAATGTGTTCACAAACTTCGCGATGGCGGATTACCGCCAACTAATAAACTACACAAAAGGATGATCTAAATAGTATCCATAGGGGGTCAGTTTATCCCCGCCCAACAATGAATCGCGCCGTGGCTGCGCATCGCGCACACACTTAACACCCTTTGCCAGGTATGGCGGGGAACCGCCAGGCGCTATTCGGCTTTTTGTCAGTACACACCGTCATGATCCGTACAGCCCGCGATTTACAATGCCTCCATTCGCCGTCGTCGTCCTGCAAAGTACGCCCGCGACCTCACTCATTCGGCAACCCGAACGCCATACGAATGAAACATTCGGAATTCCGAATAAAACCACGACCGACCTCGGCAGTGCGCATCGTTTCGCGAAAGTTCAAGGACGCCCGTTACCTGATAATCATCGGATCCATGGCACGGTACTTGCCAGAATTTGATCCGCTGCGGAGTCCTTCCGCGACGTGCCTTGCGAAACATGAACGAACAATGACAAACGAATGGCCCTTGGCTATCGAAGTTCGCCCGTGCCGCCAAGACAGACCTTTACGTCGGATCGCGCTGTTTATCCTGAACATGTGAAACAACAAAGGCGCCCTTCAAGACCGCCAATAACTAACTCATTCATAAAGGTTTAATCATGCCCCTGACCAAGACCAAGCCCGGAAAGATTGTCGCCCTGGACGCCCTGGATACCCCTGATCCGGAAAACGCCCTGTGCTTTGGGTCCTTCGTGCTATACCCCCAGCAGCATCTGCTGTTCAAGGACGGGGAGCTGGTGCAGTTGGGCAGCCGTGCGCTGCAACTGCTGGTCACGCTGGCGAGCCGAACCGGCGAGCTGTTGGAAAAGAACGAGCTGCTGGCGCTGGTCTGGCCCAAGGTCGTCGTCGAGGAATGCAACCTGCGCGCGCAGATGACCACCCTGCGCCGAGTGCTTGGCGAAGAAGGCGACTTCACCTACATCGTCACCGTACCGGGCCGCGGCTATCGCTTCGTGGCCCCGGTGACCATCCGTGAAATGGCGCCACAACCCCTGCTCGCAACGAAGACCGGCAACGATCTCCCGAGCCTTGGCAGCAGCGTCATCGGCCGCGACGACATTCGCCAGAGCCTGGCCGAAACCCTGCGCAGCCGCCGCCTGCTCACCCTCACCGGCACCGGCGGTATCGGCAAGACCACCCTGGCACTGACGCTCGCCCACGCCATGGCCGAAGACTTCAGCGAGGGGCGCACCTTCGTCGACCTCACCGAGGCTGACCAGCCTGCCTGCGTCGCCGACATGGTGGCGGCGGCCCTGGGCATCGATAGCACCGCACAAGACGCCGTGGCACTGATCGCCTCCCTGCTCGACGAAGCCCGCCACCTGCTGATCCTGGACAACTGCGACCACGTGCTCGAAGCCACCGCGACCCTGGTCGAAGCCCTGCGGCAACAGGCGCCGGGCTGCCATATCCTGGTCACCAGCCGCGAAGCCCTGCACGCCGAAGGCGAATGCGTCCACGAGGTCGCGCCGCTGCCCTGCCCCGCAAACGATCACGTGCTGTGCGCCGCCCAGGCCCTGCTCAGCCCCGCCGTCCAGTTGTTCGTCGAACGTGCCGCAGCGCACGACACAGACTTTGCCTTCGGCGATGCCGACGTGCCGGCGGCGCTCGCACTGTGCCGCACCCTCGACGGCAATCCGCTGGCCATCGAGATCGCCGCCAGCCACGTCCGCGCCTTTGGCCTGGCCTATCTGGTCGAACTGCTCGATGGCGACTTCCGCCTGCAGATGGCCGGCCGGCGTACCGCCCTGCCCCGCCACCGCACCCTGCAAGCCTCGCTGGAGTGGAGCCACGCCCTGCTGTGCACGCAGGAGCAGGCGATGTTCCGGCAGTTGTCGGTGTTCACCGGCAGCTTCACCCTCGCCGCCGCCAAGGCGGTGGTCGAGGTCCAGCCAGGTCCGTTCCAGGACACCGCCTGGCTGGTGGAAAGCCTGATGGACAAGTCGCTGCTGGTGGCCGCAGGCGCGCAACCGATCAAGCGCTACCGCCTGCACCACACCGCCCGCGTGTACGCAGCGCAGCAGCTGGCCCTGCATGACGAGACCGCCGCTATCGCCCAGCGCCACGCGCAATACACCCTTCAGGAGCAACGCCGTGCGGTGCAAGACCTGGAGCGCCTGGACAGCGACAGCTGGCTGGCCCTGCACAGCCCCGGCAGCGACAGCGTACGCAGCGCCTTGAACTGGTGTTTCAGCGACCAGGGCGACGCCTGCCTCGGCGTCGAACTCACGCTGATGAGCGTGCCGCTGTGGCTGCGCCTGTCACGGGTCGACGAATGCCACGCCTGGGTCGACCGCGGCCTGCGTTTCGAGGCCATCACACCTCGCCAGCGCATGCTCCTGCTGACCCTCTCGGCCAGCGTCATGGCCCTGACCCGCGGTGCCGGGCAGTCGATCCGCGACGCCTGGCAGCAGGTGATCGAAGACGCCCGTACCCTGGGCGACACCGAGCATGAACTGCGCGGCCTGTGGGGCCTCTGGCACGACCACTGCTGCAGCAACCAGCACGCCGAGGCGCTGGACCTGGCCAACCAGTACATCCAGCTCAGCGAACGCACCGGCATCCTTGAGCGGCGCATGCTCGGCCGACGCATGCGTGCAACGCCGCTGTTCCAGATGGCCGACTTCGATGGCGCCCGCCAGGCGATCAGCGAAGCCCTGAGTTTCCCGATGATGCCCCGCGCCCACGTCATCGACAGCCACTTCGACCAGGGGATCGCCGCGCGCTCGCTCAAGGCCCAGGTGCAGTTGCTGCAAGGCCAGGTCGGTCAGGCCCTGCTGACCATCGAGGCCAACGTCGAGGCGGCGTTGACCCAGCACCACCCGGCCAGCCTCTGGTACACCCTGAGCCTGAGCGCGATCCCCATCACCCTGCTGGTCGGCCACGAAAAGCGCAGCCGCGAGTTTCTTGCCCGCCTCAAGGACAGCCTGGGGCACCACGAGATGCCGGTATGGCGCCTGTTCGCTCGGTGCTTCGAGCACATCCTGCTGATCCGCCAGGGCAATGCCGAAGATGGCGTGCGCGGCCTGGGCGAAGCACTCGACCAGCTCCACGCGATCGGCGACAGCCCGCTGTACAACCTGGTGCGCAGCGAGTATGCCCAGGGCCTGGCGCAACTGGGCCTGGAGCAGTTGGCCATCGAGATCCTCGACCAGACCCTGGCCGTGACCGCGGCCCGCCAGGAGCGCTGGTTCCGCCCCGAACTGTTGCGCATCAAGGCCCAGTTGCTGGCCAGGCCCGACTCGCCCGAACGCCAGGCGCAGGCCCTGGAGCTGCTCAACGAAGCCATGCACGAAGCCCAGGAACAGGGCGCGCGCTTCTGGGCCGGACGCATCACCGCTAGCCTGTCGCAGTTGACCAGCCAACCGGAAGAAGCCCCCAGGCGCACCAGCCAAGCCTGGGATCAACGCCGTCAGGAGCGCCTGGTCAACACACAGTTTTCACACACGTGAAACCTTGTTGTAACTTGCCAAGGTTGTGCGTTTCAAAGGTCGAGGTCGCCTAGGATCAGACTTCCATGAACCTTTGATGTCGGTCGCGCAACCTGGTCGCCCAGCAACGAAATCGTCTGAGGCTGCGGGGCTGCGCTTGCCGCCGTCCTCGCCCCGGACCGTGCAATGATCAACAGACCCGAAGCCCCCTCCAGCAGCAGCCCCTCCTCCCCCTCCGACACCGCCGGCCTTTTCGACAGCGTCCTCGACAGGGCCCGCCTGCTGCTCAGCGATCCGGGCGCGGAGAAACCCTTCAAGCCCAAGGTCCTGGCGGCCAACGACAATGCCGGCGTATCGCATGACAAGCCCCCCCACGCCGACAGCTACAAGGACATCACCGAACTGCCGGAAACCCTCGACATCGCCAAGCTGAAGATCGTCGCCCAGGACAAGGATAACGGGGTCATCTACTTCGAACACGGCGGCACCAAGTACCAGATCAGCGAGAAGGCCGCGCAGCAGGCCCAGCCCGGCTTCGAGACCTTCGAGAACCTGCGTTTCGGTCACGCCGTGCCAACCCGCGAAGACCGTGGCCCGAACCACGGCACCCAGCTCTACAATCTGCTCGACACCCTCGCCGAGACCCAAGGTACGCCGGCCCACGACCTGATCGTCGCCGGCCTCGCAGGCCCCGACCAGACGCTGCTGCGCAAGGACGACAGCAGCTTCCTGCTGGACAACATCCAGTCGGTGGAGCAAGCCGCCGAGGGAGTGCTCAAGGTCAAGCTTACCAATGGCCGCGAAGTGATCATCGCCGAGGGCATCACCCCCGAGGCCTACGCCAGCTACAGCGGCGCCGGCAAGACCCGCCAGGTGCTGGATGAAGCCAAGGCTGCAGGTTACGAACAGGTCACCGGCCTGCCGGCGGGCCTGGACGTGGACAAACTGAAGGTGATCTCCGAAGACAAGGATGCCCACGTCATCCTGTTCGAGCACGACGGCCACAAATACGCCATCAGCCGCGACGACGCCAAGGCCCACGACCGCGGCTACGACTCGCTCGACAGCGTGCCCTCCGCCGCCGCCAACCAGCCCGCCCCGGAGAACCGCGGCAGCCAGCTGTACGACTTCCTGCACGCGCTGGACACGACCAAGGGCACTCCGGCCTTCGACTACATCAAGAACGCCTACAAGCTGCCCGACCAGCACCTGCAGGCCCGCGCCGAAGGCACCCTGGGGATGAGCGACATCAGCAAGGTCGATGCCCCCACCGACGGCATCCTGGTGGTCACCAAGGCCGACGGCAAGCTGGTGGTGGTGTCGCGCGATGTCTCCCCTGAAGCCTTCCTCGACTACAGCACCAAGGGCCAGACCCTCGCCGGCCTGGAAAAGGCCAAGGGCGACGGCTACACCAAGGCTGGCCCGGACGACTACCTGGCCTCGACCGAGGACATCATGAGCGTCGGCGGCGTCGGCGACTACGGCCCGGGCCTGATCGCCTTCACCCAGCGCAAGCCCGGCGGCGAAGAGCAGAAGATCATCGTGTCGCAGTTCGACAATCCGCAGATGTTCGAACAGATCGCCGACTACCGCAGCACCATCGCCGAACAGGTCACCGACGTCGACAAGCTGCGCGCCGACCATGGCCTGCCGCCGCTCAAGGACGTGTCGGTGGACGAGCTCGCCACCACCGAGAAGGATGATGACGGCCAGCCGCTGTCGGTGCGCGACCTGGCCATCCGTGACCTGGTCGATGGCTACCGCGCCGGGATCAAGGACGGCAGCATCGCCAAGGACGATCCACGGGCCAAGCTGGTCCGGGCGCTGGAAGCCAAGAGCATGTCCGACCACGGCATGTCGATCATCCCCGAGCACGGCTTCGGCAACCATGGCAGTGCCAGCGACCCGATCACCGTGACCTCGCGCGATGTGCGCGACGAGATCTTCGATGCCAAGGCCATCGACGCCCAGCTCGGCGAACTGCTCGGCGATCCGACCATCGTCGCCGACCTCAAGAGCAAGCACGACGCCGCCCTCGGCAAGGTCGAAGGCGGCTCGGCGAAAGTCGACGAAACCCGCCAGAAGCTGCTCGACAGCACCTCGTCGGAGAACTTCGTCAAGTACATCAACGACCTGCAGGCCAACGGCCAGACCGAGCTTGCCACCAGTGAAATCCGCAGCGCCTACGCAGGGCTCGCCGACATCGATCCGGCCAAGGCCGACCAGTTCCTGCAGAACCTGCAGATCGACGGCTACACAATGGAACTGGACAAGCTGATCGCCGACCCCAGCAAGATCTCCGACGACAACACCGCGCTGGCCACCACCGACCAGACCCTGCTCATGCTCCAGGCGCTCAAGGCCGGCGGCGACGGGATCCCGCGCCGGTCCCTGGCGACCTACGAGAAGTTCGTCGAGATGCTGCTCAAGGACAAGGACATGGCCACCGATTTCGGCAAGGTCATGAGCAACCTGGGCGACACCTGGCAGGCCAACGGCAAGATCACCCTCGACGACATCAACAAGGCGGTCAGCACCGAGCTGATGCCGAACCTGAGCGCGGAAAACCGTGGCGCCTTCGTCAAGACCTTGTCCTTCCTCAGCGACAATGGCGTGCTCGGCTCGATGGGCGGGGCGATCTCTCTGGGTCGGGCGATCTATCAGCTGGCGGGCAAGGGCGGCACGCTGGCCGACACCCCACGCGAACGGGCCGGCATCGCGAACGACTTCATCGGCTTCCTCAGCACCGGTTCGCACTTCGCCACCCTCGGAACCAAGGCCTTCGACAAGGCGTTCGGCACCAACGCCTACAAGCTGATGGGCCTGGACCGCTCGGTGCCGACCATCTGGAGCAAGCCTGGCACTGCGGGGCCCGAGATCCCGCGCAGCGTGCAGGACGTGCAGAACCAGTACTACAACATCATCGACGACGCCATGGCCGATGGTAAGGATGTCGGCAAGGCGCTCAACGGCCAGCCGTTCGACGAAGCCACGATGAACAAGCTGCACCAGGGCATTGAGAGCGGCATCGAAAAACGTGGCGGTGTCGTCGGTGCAGGCAAGATCGCGCGCTTCGCTGGCAGCGCGATCAAGGTCATTGGCGCAGGTGCCGACGTGGTTGGTGGGGTAATCGGCGTGGTCATGGGTGGCCTGACCATCCGCGACGGTGTGCGTGAAAAGGACCCTATCAAGATCGCCTCCGGTTCCTTGTCGGTCGCAGGGGGCGTCAGCAGCCTGTTCGGTGCAGCCGGCAGCGTCGCCGGGGTGTTCGGTATCACCGGGCGCCTGGTGCCCCTGCTGGGGCCGGTGGGCTTCCTGTTCTCCGGGGTGTTCTCCTTCGTCGGTGCGATTCTCAACGACGTCAAGTCGCACAAGCTGCACAAGATCTCTTTGCAAAACTGGGACCAGATCCAGGACTTCAAGCAGGACGGCCTGCTCAAGCCCAAGGGCGACGAGGCTTATGTGTGGCTGCAGACCTACCTTTCCGATTGGGGCCAGCGCGACGCGCCGGGCGATCGCAGCATCTTCGACTTCCGCAAGGAAGAGTGGGATGCCCGCTCGAGCATCCGCGGCGACCATCGCGTCGATCATCCGGACTACATCGGCGACGGCAACAACCGCCGTTCGGAAGACTACAAGTACTCGCTCAAGCCCTCGGACTGGATCGACGACAACGGCAACATCATCTCGATGGTCGGTGATGGTTACGGCGGGCCGTACAAGCCGGTGGATAACGGCTGACCTGTAGGAGCGGGCTTGCCCGCGAAAAGTACACCGCGATGCATGGCACCGGCTATGCCGGTGTTCGCGGGCAAGCCCGCTCCTACAAAAGCAGTGAACACATGGCACCGGCTACACCGGGGGATCAGATCAACCGCGCAGCCACCAACAGATCAGCCACGGTCTGGAAGGTGCTGTCCGGCACCGGATCCCCCGCCACGGTGCGCCGGGCAAGCTCCGCTGCCAGGCGGGCATCCATGGCATGGGCGATCCCCAGTTGCGCCGCCTCGGCCAGCATCCGCGCACTGTCTTCAGGCTCTGCCTGACACACCACCACCGGCACCGGGGTCTCGCCGCGCACATAGCGCAAACCCACCACCCAACCACCCGCCACCCCCACCATCAACGACGCCCGGCCCAGCCCCAGCTTGGTCGCCATGGCCTGCATTTCCTGGCGCTGGCGGCGCAGCTCGCGCTTGATCAACGGATCGCCATCGATATCCTTGCGCTCGCGCTTCTGCTCGCTGCGAGTCATGCGCATGTCGCGGCCGAACAGCCAGCGCTGCATCAGCACATCCGCCGCCCCCAGCACCAGAAACGCCGCCAGCACCGTGAACACCAGCGGCTTGAGCACCAGCAGGAAGGTCGACTGCAGGCACTCAGGCCCACACCGCGACGACTCCATCAGCGCCTGCAGCGCATGGCGCCCGACCACATAGAACGCCAGCCCCAGCAAGTGCACCTTCACCAGGCCCTTGAGGAATTCCACCACGTTGCGCATGGCGAAGATCCGCTTGAAGCCCTCGGCCGGGTTGATGCGCTTGAAATCCGGCTTCAGCGGCTCGACCGAGAACACCAGCCCGCGCATGGTCACCAGGTTGGTCAGCACCACGGCCGTCACCGTCACCGCCATCACCGGCAGGGTGATGCCGATCAGCAGTTGCTCGGCGGTATCGAGCAGGCGCGGCCACACCGTGGCGAAGGGTTCGATGTAGATCTGCGCGGTCAGGTCCACCAGTGCCGTGACCTGGGCCTTGGCCCGTGGCGCGAGGATGGCGATGCACAGGGTGCAGAGCAGGATCACCACCCCCGACACCAGGTCCTGGCTCTTGGCGACCTGGCCCTTCTTGCGTGCATCCTTGAGCTTCTTGTCCGTTGCCGGCTGCGACTTCTCTTCGCTGGTGTCAGCCATTACCCCCCTCCACCAGGCTCTGCAGCACCCCGACCGTGCCGCGAAACTCCGCAAGCTGATCGAGCATCAGCGGCACCAGGAAGCCGATGTAGACCACCATCAGAAGGGTGAAGAACAGGTTCTTCACCGGCAGCGACAGGTCGAAGATGTGCAGGCTCGGCGCCATGCGCGAAAGGTAGGCGAGCATCAGGTCGGTGATCAGCAACGAAATCAGCAACGGCGACACCATCAGCACCCCGATGCGCATCACCTGGTCGAGGATCGACAGCACCGCCGTCAGCGCGGAACCGGCGAACAACGGCGTGAACTGGGTCACCGGCCATAACTGGTAGCTGTGCAGGTAGCCATCGACCATGAGGATGAAACCACCCGACATGAAATACAGCGCGATCAGCATCACGGTGAGCAAGGTCGCCATCACCCCGGATTCACCCGACGACAGCGGATCCACCAGTTGCGCCATGGTCGAGCCCCGCTGCAGGTCGATCAGCTCCCCCGCCACTTCTGCCGCCCAGAACGGGATGCCGAACAACAGACCGACCACCAACCCGACCAGGAACTCCTTGATCAGCAAGCCCGCCAGCCAGAATCCGCCAAGCTCAGGCGAGGCGGTAAAGGCCGAGAACACTGGCAGGAACATCGGCACCGAAATCGCCACGGCGGCGCAGGTGCGGATCATCCCGGTCAGGCCCAAGCGGTTGAAGGCCGGGGTGATCACCACCACGCCCATGGCACGGGCCGTGGAGAGCGCGGCCGAGCTGATCACCGGGTAGGCGATCTCCAGAAAGGCATTGACGAAACCTGCGTCCATGCCCGGTCAGCGCGTCCACAGCGCGAAGTTGTCCAGCACCTGGTTGCCCAGCCCCATCACCTGCCCGGCCAGCAGCGGGCCAACGAAGACGATCAGCAGCAGCACCGCCACCAGCTTGACCACTTGCGGCAGGGTCTGGTCCTGGATCTGCGTCAGTGCCTGCAAGAGGCCCACGCTCAGGCCGACGATGATCGCCACCCCCAGCGCTGGCGCCGACAGCAGCAACACCGTCATCAGCGCCTGCTTCATCAACGAAAGGAACACGTCCTGTCCCATCGGCTCAGCTCCCGTAGCTCAGAATCAGACCATGCATCAAGCGCGACCAGCCGCTCAGCGCAACGAAGAGGAACAGCTTCAGCGGTATCGAGATCAGCGTCGGCGACACCATCGACATGCCCATCGCCATCAACACGTTGGATACCAGCAGGTCGACCACCAGGAAGGGGATGTACAACAGGAAACCGATCTCGAACGCCCGCGTCAGCTCTGAGCTGACGAACGCCGGGATCAGCACCACCAGATCGTCGTCGCGCAACTCGGCCCGGGCCTCTTCGGACCACACGTTCTGCGTGGCCTGCACGAAGAAGCCGCGCTCGCTCTCGTTGGCGAAGCGCGACAGGTGCGCCTGCAAGGGTGGCCTGATCGCCTCGCCCAGCTCCTTGAGCTGCTCGGCGTTCTCCAGTTGCAGGCCGTGGCTTTGCGCGGCCCGGTACATGTCGCCGATCACCGGCGTGGTGACGTACACCGACAGGATCAGCGCGATGCCATAGAGCACCAGGTTCGGCGGCGTCTGCTGCACACCCAGGGCGTTGCGGATCAGGAACAGCACCACGGAGATCTTCAGGAACCCGGTCAGGGTCACCACCGCCAGCGGAATCAGGCCGATGGAGGCGACGACCAGGATGATCTCGATCAGGTTTGGCTGGTAGCCACTCATGATGCGGCAAAGCTCAGCAGGCGCACGCCCAGGCCGTCGCCGATCTTCACCAATTGGCCCTGGCCGACGCGTCGGCCGTTGATCATCAGGTCGACGCCTTCGTGCATGCGCGGCGCCAGCTCCAGCACGCTGCCCACGCCCAGCTCGCGCAGTTGCGCCAGGCTCAACTCGACGCTGCCGACCTGGCAGACCAGTTTCAGTTGCAGCTCGTCAAGGCTGCTGTCCAGGCTCGGCCCGGTGCCCTGTTCGCTCATGTGTCGCTCCTTCAAGGCAAGCGCGGTGATAGGGGGTTCGAGTAGTTGCAGGCGTCGTCCGTCGCGCTGCACACGGGCCTGCCACTGGTCGTCCAGGTGCAGGCGCAGATGATCGTTCGACCAGGGGTCGAGCATGACCACATCGCCCGGCAGCAGGCTGCGCAGCTCGGCCAGGCTGAGCCAGGCTTCGCCGCCGTCGACGCCCAGCGCCAGCGCCAGGCCACCGAGGTCGTGGGGCATGGGGGTGGCATGCTGTTCCAGCAATAGGGCGATCTCGGCCCAGGTTGCGGCATCGCAGCGCAATTGCACCGCCAGCGCGCTGTCAGCCAGGTGCACCGCCAGGCCAAGGCTCAGCGGCGCCAGCTCGACGCACTGCGTGAGCGCGCGGTCGAGCACGCGAATCGGCTGCGCGAACAACTGCTCCAGCGGCGCGATCAGCGTCAGCAGCGCCTGCTCCAGCAACAGCGCCGCGGGCAGGCTCGGCAGCACCAGCCCCTCGGGCAAGCCGAGCAGATCGAGGGCACGGGCCGGCACGAGCAGCTGCACGGGCGAGTCGCCCAGCGACAGCCACAACTCAAGCTGGGGTTCATCCATCGCCACACCACTCGACGCCCAGGCGACACTCAGCGGCTCCCCGCCCAACTGCCCCTGCCAGGGCTGGCGCGGCCGATGCAGGCGCTGGTGCAGGGCTTGCCAATGCGGGTCAAGGCGCTCCAGGCTGCGCTCGAAGGCCAGCGCGTCGGCGGGCACCTCGGTGGTCTGCAGGGTCAAGGCGTGAGATCCAGCAAGGGGGCAAACAGGTCTTCGCCTTCATCCTGCGCTTCCACGACGCGGCGCTCGCCCAAGGCGTGGCCTTCGACCAGGGAATCCCAGGCATCGGCCTGGCGCTGGCGAGCGACATGGGCCTGACGCAGGCTCTCCTGGGTCTGCTCCTGCTGCTGGTGATAGTCGTGGGCCTCGTCCAGATTACCCAGCAGCGTCTCCTGTTCGTCCTCCAGCTCCGACAGGTGCACTTGCGCGGCAAGCCAGGCCTTGACCGACAGCCCCTCGCTGAAGCGACCGTAGAGTTTTTCTGCCTCGAGCGCGGAGGTTTCCCGCGCCAGGCACAGCCGCTGGCGGGCGTCGTCGAGGGCCGCATGGGTTTGGCGACAGAGCTGGCGCTGCGCGGCCAGTTGCGCCGACGCCCGTTGTTCACGCAATTGGCGCAGGGTCTGCAGGCTTTTCAGTTCGTGACTCTTCATGGGCGCTCCTCATTCATGCCAGCACCTTGCGCATGTGATCCAGGGTTTGTCGGGCGCCGCTCGGCTCCGCCGCCGACTGGCGCAGGAAAGCTTCGATAGCGGCGTGGCGGGCGATCGCTTCGTCCGCCAGTGGGTCGCTGCCGGCGGCGTATTCACCGATGCGGATCAGCATTTCGATATCGTTGCGCCGCGCCATCAGCTCGCGCATGCGCATGGCCAGCTGGCGTTGCTCAGGGCTGGCGACCTGCTCCATCAGGCGGCTGCGGCTGCGCAGCACATCGATGGCGGGAAAATGGTTGCGCTGAGCAAGCTCGGCGCTGAGCACCACATGGCCGTCGAGAATCGAGCGCGCCTCCTCGGCCACCGGATCGGTCGCCGCGTCGCCTTCGGTGAGCACCGTGTACAGCGCCGTGATGCTGCCCCGGGCTGCGGGGCCGGCACGTTCCAGCAGGCGCGGCAGGGCCGAGAAGAACGACGGCGGATAACCGCGACGGGTCGGCGGCTCGCCCACCGCCAGGCCGATCTCGCGCTGGGCGCGGGCGAAGCGGGTCAGGCTGTCCATCAACAGCAGCACGTTGCGGCCCTGGTCGCGGTGATACTCGGCCAGCACCGTCGCCACATAGGCGGCGCGAGCACGCTCGGCGGCCGGCCGGTCGGAGGTGGCGACCACCGCCACGGTGCGCGCGCGGGCCTGGGCATCGAGCTGCACGTCGAGCAGCTCGCGCACTTCGCGGCCACGCTCGCCGATCAGGCCGATCACCACCACGTCGGCATCGGTGTTGCGCACCATGCTGGCGAGCAGCGACGACTTGCCCACCCCCGGCTCACCGAACAGGCCCATGCGCTGGCCACGGCCCAGGGTCAGCAGCCCGTCGATGGCGCGAACCCCCACCGACAACGGCTCGACGATCACCTGCCGGGCGAAGGGTTCAGGCGGCTCGGCCTGCAGCGGATAACGGCGCATCGGCCCCAGCGGCGGCTGGCGATCACCATCGAGGTAATCGCCCATGGGGCTGATGACCCGCCCCAACTGACCATCGCCCACACTCACCCCCAGCGCCTCGCCGGTGGCGGTGATCTCGGTGCGCGTCGACAAGCCTTCGAGCGAGCCGATCGGCGAGAGAATCGCCTCGTCGCCATCGAAACCGATGACCTCTGCCGCCAGGGCGCGACCACTGGACGGGTCGTGCAGGCGGCACAGCTCGCCGATGCGCACCCCGGCGACGCTGGCACGCAGCAACACACCACGAATGCTGCGGATGGTGCCCTTCATCGGCCGTGGCCGGGCATCGCCCAGGCGCGCGTGCAGGCGCGGCAACAACGCTTGCAAGCTCACGGCGTCACCTCGGCGAACGGCAACAGGCTACGGCGCAGCGCCTGCAACTGGGCGTCCAGCCCCAGCTCCACCGAGCCGACCGGGCTGCTCAGGCGAGCCTGACCGGGCTGCAATTGATCATCGGACTCCACGGCGATCGTCGCCAGGCCATCCGTTTCGCCGTGCATGCGGCGGCGCACGGCCTCGACCTCCAGGCGCGGCACGAACAGCGTCAGCGCCTGGTCCTGGCGAAACGCAACCAGCGCCTTGCGTGTGCACAGCACGATGCGCTCGGCGTCCCCCAGGCTCTCCAGCACTTCGCGGGCAATGCCCAGGGCTAAGTCGGCCAGGCTGTTTTCCAGCCCCGCCAGGTAGGCCTCGACCTTGGCGGCAGTGTCGGCCAGCAATTCGCTGACTGCCTCGGCGCCCTTGGCGCGGCCGAGTTCAAAACCCTCGGCGCGGGCCTGCTCCAGCCAGCGGGCGCTGTCTTCACGGATACGTTCGGCCTCATCGCGGGCGGCCTGCAGGTAATCGCGTCCATCGGTCCAGGCCTGGACCTCGGCGGCACGCAGAATGCGCGACGCCGGACGGCTGGGCAACTGACTCATTGCACGCTCTCCCGGTTCTCGGACAACGGCATCAGCAAGGCGGCGACCCGACGCACGATGCCAGGGTCGGCCAACGATGCCGAACCTTCCGCCACAGGCATCGGCAGGCGCAATTGCAGCCAATCGCGCAGGTCGGCGGGCTGCTCGTCGAACCAGGCCTGCACACAGCGCGCACCGTCGTGATCGATGGCGGTCAGCAGGTCGTCAGGCTGGCGCAACAGGTCCATTGCCCCGCCCCATTGCCGATGGGCAATGGCCAGGCCGAAGACCTCATGCCCAAGCCCCTGGCGCAGGTGCTCGACCACCTCGCGACGGATTTCCCGGCCCAAGGTCGCACCGTGCCAGATGGCCCCACACAGGCGCGGCAAACGGGCGAAATCCTGCGGCGCCAGCAGCAACACCGGCAGGTCCTGTTCGGTCGGTTGCGACACCTGATCCAATGGCTGCAACTGGAAGTGCGCCAGCATCAACGCCTGCAGGCGCGCCTGGAAACGCGGCGACTCGATCAATGCCTGGATCTGCGCACCGGCGACGTTCTCGGCGAAACAGCGGCGCAGGTGGCGCCGGTCGACAAAGGCCAGAGGCTGCCCCAGCAGGGCCTGCCATTGGGGCATCAGGCTCATGGCGCCTCCGACAGGCTGTACAGCGCACGACCACGACGCTGCTGCCAGTGTCGCCAGCCCAACAGCCCGGCGAGGGCCAGCGCCACCAGCAGGCTGCCACCGAGCAGCAGACGCGCGCGGGCTGCATCCTGTTCGAGCATCCAGATGCCCATCACGCTTGCCAGGCGCGGCTGGCCGTCGGCTTCGCTCCTGGGGGCCGCAGCCTTGATCGCAGTCACCGACACACCGTCATAGCTGAGCCCGGAAATGCCGTTGGCGACCAGGGTCTTGATCTGCGGGATCAGCGGATTGATGTCGGTGTTGGCGTCATAGCGCACCAGCACCGAGGCCGACGACGGGGAAATCACCCGCTTGAGCAAGTCGTTGTCCGGCAGCACCACATGTACCCGCGCCGAGACGATGCCGTCGATCTGCGAGACGCTGTGCGACAGCTCTTCGCTCAGGGCGTAGACCATCTGCGCACGCTCCTGCACCGGCGAGGACACCAGGCCATTGCTCTTGAACACTTCGCCCAGGTTGGAGAACGACTGCCCCGGCAGCCCGGCCTCGTCGAGGCGGGCCATGGCGTCGGCAAAGCGACGCTCGTCCACCACGATCTTCATCTGGCCGTTGTCCTGGACCTTGCGCGAGGCCGGGATGCCATCGCGCAGCAACACCGCGAGCATGGCATTGGCCTCGCGCTCGCTGAGGTTGCTGTACAAGTCCATGTCACAGGCCTGCAACAGGCTGGCCAGGGCGACGACGATCAGCACACGCAGGGCTCGCCAACGACGGGTCATCGATTCATTGTCCTTTGAGCAGGGTGTTGGCGGAGCCGGAAACCTGGGTCGCGCCACGCACCACCATCTGGGTTTCGATGGAGTAGTCGAACATCCGCCCGAGGGACTCGACGATGTTCGCAACCTGGGTCTCTCCGACCTTGGGCGTGCCCTCGGCGCCCGGCGCCACGAACGGCGACGAGCCCACGGCCGGGCTCGACGATGGCATCGCTGGGCCGCCATGGCTAAGCAACTCGGCCCGAGCGCTGAAGGTGCGCGAACGGTCGATGAAACCATCCAGGCGCTGCATCAGGCTCTCACCGATCTGGTGAGGACTGGCACCTTCAGGCATGCCCTTGGCGCTGTTGGCCATGTGTTCGAAGAGGTTCTGGGAGGCACCAACCCCCCCTTGTCCTCCTGACGGCGGCAGTGCCGCCGTAGTCGCAAGACTGGCTGTCATGGCCGCTTACTCATCGTCGTCCGAGGACTGGGCTTCGTTCAGCATTTCCTGCGCCTTGGGCATGATGATGAACTGCCCGCCGATCATCACGGCCTGGTTCACCAGCGCCTCCTGGAAGCTTGGATCGTCAGAGGCGTCCTGGGATTTGCCGAGCGCAGCATCGAAGCGCGCTTCAGCGCTGCTCGGGGTGCTGCCGGGGGTATCGATCGGGGTAACGGCCATGGGGCTTCTCCTGGTTGGTTTTTCAGTGATCGCTGACGCTGGCGCCGCGGAACACCCGGATACTCCGGGAGGCTGCGGACGTCGCGACGGGTTGGGGTCGGTTGTCGAGGTGCTGCTGGATCATGTTCAGGTAGGCGGGCGGTCCGGACACCAGCAGCTCGTCGCGGTCGGCGCCAGGGCGTTGCGACAACTGGCGGCCGTACACATCGAGGCTTTGCAGGTAGTCGCGCAACTGCTCCAGGTCCAACCCGGGCTGGCGACGGAACAAGCGCGTGGCCACTTCATCGTTGCTATTGATGTAGAGCACGTTGCCGTCGTAGTACCAACCCAGCGCGTTGCTGTCGCACAGCTGGGTGAGGAATTCGCCGGCAGTGCTGCTGCGCAGTGGGCTGCGAGCCTTGCCGCGGACCTTGTCGGACACCACCACGACCTGCTCCAGGTTCTGCCCGAACTCGCTCAGGGCGCCGCGCAGGTCCTGGTCGACCAGGGCGTAGGCATAGGGTTGGGCGAACCAGGCGGGGTCACCCTTGCCTTCATCGCTGCGCGCAGGCAACGACAGCACGACCAGCAACAAACCGATGAGCCAGAGCGAGTTACGCATGGGCAATCACCTCTTTGGCAGAGGTCACAGCTGTGAAATCGTATGAAGCGCAGTCGAATTCACACATCAAGTCGCTAGAATGGCCACTCCGTCGCCCGGTCGAGTCCTTTCCATGCCCAACCGTTTTCCGTCCACCTTGCTTCTGATCGCCAGCACCTTGCTCGGCGCCTGCACCAGCCAGCAACACACTGCCGACGATGGCTACGATCGCCTCATGCACCTGGCGGGCGATCTGCAGCAGCGCGGCGATGCCGCCTCGGCTGCTGCGCTCTACCAGAATGCCGCGCAGCAACCTGGGCGCCATCCCGAAGCCTGGCAGAAGCTGGGCGACACCACGCTGGCCGCGGGCGATGCGCGCGCGGCCGAGCGGGCCTACCAGCAGGCGCTTGAACTGCAGCCGGACAACCTCGACGCCCTGCTGGGGCTGGGCAGCGCCCAACTGCGCCAGGGCAAGCTGGAGCGAGCGGTCACGTCCCTGACCCAGGCGGCCGAACGTGGCAACCGCGCCGATGCCTGGAACCGCCTGGGCATCGCGCAGATCCTGCGCGGCCAGGCAGCGGCCGCCCAAGGGGCCTTCAGCAAAGGCTTGGCGCTGGCGCCGGACGACCTCGACACCCGCTGCAACCTGGCCCTGGCCTACGCCCTGGGCGGTCAGACGCAACGGGCCCTGGACACCGTGCGCGTGGTCGGCCAGTCGCCCCGTGCCCTGCCCCGGCACCAGCGCAACGAACTGCTGGTCACCGTACTGGCCGGCCGCGAGCAGGACGTCGCCGGCCTGCCCCTGGACGATCTCTCCGCCAGCGAACGCCAGACGCTGCTCAACGAAGCCCGGCGCATCAAGGCGATCCCGGATGCCCAGGCCCAGGCCCGCGAGCTGGGCCTGGTGGACGGTCGCTAGCACCTGCACATGCGCGCGTTTCATTGCTTCTCCTGGCGATCGGCGCGCGCTTGCTGTTCATCCTGGCGTCGACGCAGCTCGGCGCGATCGTAACCCTCGATATAGACCTGCGCGGCGCGTCCCACGGGCGCCGCCATGGTCGGGCCGGTCGGCCGCCCCTGGGCCAGGTCGTCCGGCTGCTCGACCATGCGCATCAGCGTGAGGTTGTTGGCGCAGCCCGGCGGCAGCAGCGGCACGAAGTCCTCATCGAGGCCGAAATCATCCTTGCTCGCCGGTTTCAGGCACTCCACCGGCAGGATCTCGGTGCTGCCATTGGCCAGTGTCTTGTGCTGGAAATCCGGTGAATAGGAGACCGGCTCCAGGTGCGTCTGGCAGCCAGCCAGCAGTGCCAATGGCAACAGCCAGCAGAGCCCGGCGGGGGCACTGATCATCGGCTTGGAAAAGATCGATTTCATGGTCACCCCCAAGTCAGTTCATGTAGAAGCCGAACTTGCCGCCACTGCGTGGCCCTGCCGAAGCGGTCGCAGGGCCCGGCAGGGCATCGAGGGGGGTGGCCAGGTCGCGCTCGCGGGTCGGCTGGACCAGGTACGGGGTGATCAGGATCACCAGCTCTGTCTCGTTGCGCTGGAAGCGCTTGGAGCGGAACAGGTTGCCCAGGATCGGCATGTCGCCGAGCATCGGCACCTTGTCCATGTCCTGGCTGCTTTCGCGCTGGAACAAGCCTGCAATGGCAAAGGTCTGGCCGCTGCCGACCTCGACCCGGGTATCGGCACGCCGCACGCGGAACGACGGCACCCGGTAGCCGTTGACGTCGGTGGTGTCCGAGCCCATCAGGCTGCTGACCTCGGGGCGCACCTGCAAGGCGATATGACCGTTGGGCAGCAGCGTCGGGCTGAACAGCAGCGACACACCGAAAGGCTTGTACTCGATGCCCACCAGGTCACGGTTGACCGGCACCGGCACGGGGATTTCGCCGCCCGCCAGGAAGCTTGCGGTCTGCCCGGTCATGGCGGTGATGTTCGGCTCGGCGAGGATCTGCAGCACGCCATTGCTCTGCAGGGCTTCAAGCATCGAATCGATGTTCACGTTGCCCGAACTGAGGCCGGCGCTGATGACATTCGATGCACCGCTGGCGGCGTCGGCGGCAAGGCGACCACCGGTGATCAAGCCAAAGGAAAAGGTGCCGTTGTTGAACAGCGCGTTCCAGCTCACCCCGTAGCGCAGCAGCTCGGAACGCGAGACTTCGGCAAAGCGCACGCGGATGTTGACCTGGGCAGAACCGGCATAGGTCGCGGCGTTGACCGCTGGCACCGGGCTCTGGTTGTCGAGCAGTGCATTGAGGTCACTGGCTTCGCCGACATCCCTGACCAAACCCTTGGCCACCAGCTGATTACCCACGGCGCTGACCTGCGCGCCGCTGGCCGGATGCAGGTCCTGCAGCGGACGGCTGACGCTCTGGGTGGCGTTGTTCACCGACAGGCTCAAGGCCGCCAATTGCTTGCCCGCGTCGTCCAGAGCAATCAGGCTGGTCTGCCCCGGCGCCTTGCCGAACACGTAGATCACCCCGTCGGACACCACTTGCAGGTCGGCGATTCCCGGCTCGGCGACCAGCACCGACGCCACCGGCGCCTTGAAATGCAGCACCCTGCCCTCGCCCGATGCCAGGTCCAGGCGGCCATGGCTGCCGGCCGCGATCTCATCGGCAGTGGCCAGGAAGGACAGCAGCAACCCGACCAGGCCGAGCCACAGCCGGTAATGAAGCACAGCGCCAATGCGTGATGAACCGATCATGAAGCACTCGCCAGAGAAGTGACCGAGGCACCGCTGGTGGAGCGGCGTTGAGAGGTGTCGCCAAGTTCGAGAGTGCCCACGGCCTGCAGGTTGTATTCACCGGCCAGTTCGCGGAACGACAGCACGGCCAGTTCCATGTCGCCACGCTGCACCAGGCGACGCAGGTGGCGGCGCAGTTCCGGGTGCACCAGCAGCACGCTGGTGCGGTCTTCGGGCAGGCGCTCGCAGGCCTGGCGCAGTTGCAGCATCAAGGCGCGGCTGACCTGCTCGGGAATCGCCTCGCGGCCACCGCCCTGGCGACGCATGCCCGTGCGCAACTGCTGCTCCAGTGCCGGCGCCAGCACCAGGGCGCTGATCACCCGGTTGCGGTCGGCATATTGATGGCTGATCTGTCGGGCCAGCGCTGCGCGCAGGTGTTCGGCCAGGTGCGCGGCGTCGGCATCGCGGCCTCCCCAATCGACCATGGCCTCAAGCAAGGCGCGCTGGTTGCGGATCGATACACCCTCTGCAACCAGGTAGCGCAGGGCTTCGGCCATGCGCTGCAACGACAGGTTGCGCAGCACTTCCTTGATCAGCTCGCCATAGCTGCCCTCAATGCTTTCCAGCAGCGCACGGGTCTCCTGGATGCCGAGAAAATCGGCCGCGTAGCGGCGCAGGGTGCGCTCGACCGTCGCCCGTAGCACTTCCTCGGGGAGCATGAAACCGATGCCCGCCTGTTCCAGACGCTCCTGGTGCTCACGAGCGATCCAGTGGGCGCTGCGCGCAGCCAGGGGCGAGTCGGCTTCGATCATCGGCATGTCGAGCAACTGCACATTGACCGGGTCGTCCCTGAGCAGCAGGCAATCGGCAGGCAGTTCACCTTCGCTCACCGGCACGCCTTCAAGTTCGATGACGAAGCGCTGGGCGGCGCTCTTGGCGTCCACATGCACGGCGGCCAGGGGCACATCGATGCCGAGCTCGCCACGGATCTCGTGGCACAGCGCCTCGAAGCGCTGGCGTAGCGGCTGCTCCGGCGCACTGGCCGCAAGGCCCGGCCCCATGACCAGGAGGATACGGCAGTCGAGCGGCTTGCTCGCCGACACGCTGGCCTCCACCGTCGGCACCTGGGGTTCGTCCTCGGCCTCCGGTGTTTGCACAGGCTCAGCCTGCTCGATCGCCTGGCGACGCTTGAGGTAGAACGCCGAGCCAGCCAGCACTGCGGCAAGCACGAAGAACACCGCCGCCGGGAAGCCCGGCAGCAGGCCGATGCCCAGCAGGATCAATGCAGTGAGGAACAAGGCACGATGGCTGGCGCCCAACTGGCGAATGATCTCCGTCCCCAGGTCACCGCTGGCACCGTCGCTGTTGACGCGGGTCACCACGGTGCCGGCCGCCACCGAAATCAGCAGCGCCGGAATCTGTGCGATCAGGCCATCACCAACGGTCAGCAGCGAATAGGTGTGCACTGCGGTGCCGAACGGCATGTCGCGCTCGACCATGCCGATCAGCATGCCGCCCAGCAGGTTCACCGCGAGGATCACCAGGCCGGCGATGGCGTCGCCCTTGACGAATTTCATCGCACCGTCCATGGCGCCGAACATCTGGCTTTCACGCTCCAGGCGCGAACGACGGCGACGGGCTTCGGCCTGGTCGATGTCGCCGTTGCGCAGGTCGTTGTCGATGCTCATCTGCTTGCCGGGCATGGCATCGAGGGTGAAGCGCGCGGCCACCTCGGCAACCCGCTCGGCACCCTTGGTGATGACCACGAACTGCGCCACGGTGATGATCAGGAACACCACCAGGCCGACCACCACCTGGCCGGCGATGACGAAGTCACCGAACGCCTGGACGATATGGCCGGCATCGCCGTGCAGCAGGATCAGCCGCGTGGTGGTGATCGACAGCGACAGGCGGAACAGGGTGCTCAGCAGGATCAGCGGCGGCAGCGCCGAGAACTCCACCGAGTGGTTGATATAGAAAGCGACGACCAGGATCAGCATGCTCAGGGCGATGTTCAGGCCGATCAGGCCGTCGACCAGATAGGTCGGCAGCGGGATGATCATCATCGCGATGGCCATCAGCATGAACGACACGATGATCACGTCGGTGCGCTGGGAGGCCGCACGCGCCAGGCCGTTGAGGCGATCGAGCGGGCTCATCGGGCGGCCCTGCGTGCACTAAGGTAGCGCTTGAAGCACTGGCGCGCTTCGTCCTTGCGCCCGCCGCGCCACAGGGCATGGCTGCGCAGCAGCAACAGGCCGGGTGATTCGCCTTCCTGCTCGGTGAGGCGGTCGAGCGCGTTCAGGGCACGACTGGCGTTGCCGCTGTCGGTGAAGGCCATGGCCAGGTAGCGCAGCAGCGTGCCGTCCTGCGGGGCCATCTGCGCGGCGATCAACAGCATCACCAGCGCGCGCTGGGGCTGACCGCTGCGGCGGTAGAGGTCGCCCAGGCCCTTGAGTAGCTCGATGCTGTCGTGTCGTTCGCGGGACATCATGGTTCCTGCACCTCGGCGCGTTGCTGCTCCAGGGACTGGCGCAGGTGGATCTCTTCACGAAGCAGGTCTTCGGCCAGATCGCGGATCTCCGGTTCGGCATCCAGCGACGGCATGACTTCGTCCAGCAGGTACTGCAGCAGGTCCAGCGCACGGGTGCCGCTGAACAGGTCCGGGTTGATCTCCTCGCCGGCGCACGCTTGCTCGAGCTCTGCGCGCAGCGAGCGGCGACCAGCCACTTCACGCTTGCCCAGCAACGCATCGAAGCGAGCATTGGGGCGCGCCTGCAGCGGGCGCACGGCCTCGACGGAGGGGGTCTTTTCGGTGGAAGACGGCAACAATGGCCGCGGTTCGATCCTCATGCTCGGTCCTATAGGGTCAGGGTGAAGCGTTCTTCACCCCTGGCCAGGATCACCTGGTCGCTGTCGATACGTTCCAGCATCCAGCCGTCGGCCAAGGCCGCGCCGGGATAGAGGCGCTTGCCGCTTTCGCTGATCACATAGGGGTTGTTGCCGAACCACACCGCCTGGAAGCGCACCCGTGGACGGGCGACATCGGCCTGGGCGGTGACCGTGCTGTGCAGCATCACCTGCTGGCCGTAGCGCTGGTCGTAGTCCTGGCGTACGGCGAGCCAGCGCGCCTTCTGCGTCAGGTCCAGGCGCCCTTCGGCCAGCAGTTGCCCGCCTGCTTCGCTGAGCCGTACGCCTTCCAGGCCGTTGACCTGCAGCTGCTGCCCCAGCCATTGATGGGCCTGCGCCAGCGAAGGCAGCTGCGATGCACGCGGCGCAGGCATCACGCTGGCAGCCAGGGGTTTGGGTGGCTCGCCACGCACGGCGTAGGCGAAGGCGCAGATCAGCATCAGGCCCAGCGCCAGCGCAACGTGGGTGCGGGTGAATGCCGAGGCGTTCTGGGGCCGTGCGATCGCGGCAGCGGCGCGCGCGGACTGTTCGTGCTCCAGGCTCAACCGCGCCTCACCCAAGGCGATACGCAGCGGCAACTGGCCGCGATAACCGCTGCCCAGCGGAACGATGATCGCCCGCCCCTGCTGGTCTTCGACCCGCACTTCGCCGCCCACGGCCTCGACTGCGACCTTGCCGTCAGCCAGGCGCAATACCAAGTGGCGGGGCTCGACGCCCGGGTCATTGAGAATGAAGTCGGCATCAGGTGTGCTGCCGAAGGTGTACTGGGCGCCGTCCAGACTGATCCGGCCACCCTGGTGCAGACCCTGGGTGACGCTGAGTACCGGCTTGGAGGCTGTCGCGCCACCGGTGACGGCGGCCAGAGCGGTAAGGGCTGTCATGGGCGGGGCACCACCGTGAATACCACGGGCAACGGCCATTCAGGCCCTTGCCGAAAAATGCGTCGTTGCAAGACATGCGGGCGGAGCAACCTCCGCCCGCAGGGCACAACGTCAGTTCTGCGGACGCTGTTTGGTGGCGTCGAGCTCAGCCTTCTTTGCCGTGGTCAGCTCGGTGATCTTGGCCGACTTCTCGATAGCCATGTTGAAAGTGGCTTCCATCTTGGCGATTGCTGCGTCTGCGCCGCCACCGCTGCTTGCTGGAGGTACGTTGCTCATGGTGATACTCCTTCAGGATAGGGATTCATAAGAAGCCGCTTTGAGGCGGGTAGAAGTCCGTGCAAGACAGCGACCGAAGGGGATGTCAGGCAGTCGCTCTCTAACACGGGACCCATGTTAGGCAATGAATATTCGCCACTGCTGTGAAACGTTGTGAAAGGTTGGGAAAACTCTTGATACAAACCACCAGACAGCGCCTTTACACAGGCTACAAGCCAGGTACAGCAAGGCCTTCAGCTGAAAAGCCGAATACCTTTAAATGTCTCGAATGGGGTAAAACGCGCTGTTTTTCTGGTCGAAACAGCCGGCAGTCAAGTTCAGTTATCGAACAAACTTAGTCACTCAGGAGGCATGACAGGGCAAATATTACAAGGCGGCAGGATGAACGGATAAGTAATCACTTCTGTGAACTCAATCAACTTTGCGCCTGTAGAAACAGCGAAAACAACTCGGACTGTGACTTGATCCCCAATTTGCTGTACATGTGCTTGCGGTGCACTTTCACGGTCTCGGCGGATATCGCCAGCTTGCGCGCGATCTCCTTGCTCGAACAACCACTGAGCATCAAGCGCCCCACTTCCAGTTCCCGTGCAGTCAGGGGTGTCTGCAGCGCCTCGACGGTTTCCTCCAGGCGGCTCTGCCAGCGTGGCGCCGGTGGCGTGGCCTGCTCCAGCAATTCGCGCTCGAACGTCATGCGCTGGCGCATCAGCCCGGCCACCCAGGGGCGCAGCAAGTCGAGCAGGGTGATCTGCTCGGCGCTGAAACGCCCCTTGGTCCCCAACGACAGGCACAAGGTGCGCTCCTTCTCCAGCTGCACATTGAACTGCACCTCGTCGGCGACCACGTTCAGGCGAAAGTAGCGCTGATAGTAGTCGGTCTGCTCGAAGCACTCCGGCGCCACGTCCGCCAGTTGGAACAGGCCGCTGCCCGGCGCCTCGCGGCTGGCGATGTAGAACGGATCGAGCAGGTACAGGCCCTTGAGGTAGTCCTGGAACAGCGGGTCGGGCCCGCCGTCCTCACCAGGACACTCGGCGAACACTTGCGGTCTACCATTGCTGAAGAGCAAGGCCACCCAGCTGTCGAACGGCACATACTGATCGAGCAGGCGCACCAGGGCAAGCCAGAAGCCGGGCTTGTCGAGCGTCTCGACCAGGTGACCGACCGAGCGGTGCCAGGCCAGGTCCTGCAGCGTAAGGTTCATGCCTCTACCCCTGTTGGGTTACCACGTGGGCGTAATTACCCCCGATACGGTGGCCGACGCATACTCGGGCAAGCCTTGCCTCGGTCCGATGCGCATTCTGACCGTTTTTCACCGGGCGGTCATGTCACCGCCATGGCTCGGGCATTTCAATAAAAGATTGGGTCTATGAGAACAGCAATGAAGGTCGAACTCGTGCAACTGGTGGGCCGCGACGGTGACACCGCCTACAACCTGAGCCGCACCCTGGAGGCAATCCACGCCTGCCCTGCCGGCACCGACCTGGTGGTCTTCCCTGAAACCCAGCTGATGGGGTTCCCCAGCGAGGACAACATCGCAACCCTCGCCGAGCCCCTCGACGGCCCCAGCGTGCGCGCCGTGCAACAGGCAGCGCGCGAACGTGACGTCGGCGTGGTGGTCGGCATGGCCGAAGCGGGTGACGACGGCCGCTTCTACAACACCACCCTGCTGATCACCGCTGAAGGCATCGCCCTGAAGTACCGCAAGACCCACCTGTGGGCGTCGGACCGCGGCATCTTCACCCCGGGCGACCGCTACGCCACTGCGCTGTTCAAGGGGGTGCGGGTGGGCTTGCTGATCTGCTTCGACATCGAGTTCCCCGAAAGCGCCCGCGCCCTCGGCCAACTGGGCGTCGAGCTGATCCTGGTGACCAACGGCAACATGGACCCCTATGGGCCGACCCACCGTACCGCGATCAGTGGCCGCGCCATGGAAAACCAGGCGTTTGCAGTGATGGTCAACCGCGTCGGCGAGGGGGATGGCGCCCTGGTGTTCGCCGGCGGCAGCGCGGTGGTCGACCCATACGGGCAGTTGCTCTGCGAAGCCGGGCGCGAGGAGTGCCGCATCGGGCTGGAACTGGACCTGGCGCAACTGGATGTTGCCCGTCGCGACTACAGCTATCTGGCCGAGCGACGCTTCGTCCTGCCGGGCGAAGTGCGCGAGCACGATAACGGCCTGCGCGAGCTGGTGATCGGGGCCTGAACACCAGGTCCTGTGCCGGCAATCAGCTCCTGTTCCCACACAGGTATCGGCGCCAGCCTTGGGTCTGGTGCCAGACGATTGCTCGCACATTCGAACTCTGCATAACAAACATAATCTGGAGTAAGCAGTAATGGCCCGACTCAAGCGAACCCTTTCGCTCAGTGCGGTGGTGCTGTTTGGCATCGCCTACATGACCCCGATCATCGTCCTCGGGACCTTCGGCATCCTCGCCGACACCACCGGCGGCGTGGTGCCCTCGGCGTACCTCGCCGCCTCCGTCGCCATGCTGTTCACCGCCCTGAGCTACGGGCGCATGGCCGCCGCCTTCCCGGTGGCGGGCTCAGCCTACACCTATGTGCGCAAGTCGATCAGCCCGAAACTGGGTTTCCTGGCCGGCTGGGGTGTGCTGCTCGACTACCTGTTCCTGCCCATGGCCATCTGGCTGATCGGCGCGGCCTACCTGCACTCGGCCTTCCCCGCCGTGCCGCAAGCCGTCTGGGTGCTGGCGTTCATCGGCGTGACCACGGCGATCAACGTGGTCGGCCTGCGCCTGGCGAAGAACATCAACGGCGCGCTGATGCTAGTGCAGTTCCTCGTTCTGGCGGCCTTCGTGGTGCTGGCGATCCACTATGTGCTGGGGGACGCGAGCAAACCGCTGTGGTCGCTGGAGCCGTTCTTCAAGGAAGGCGTGCAGTTGCCGCTGATCATGAGCGGTGCAGCGATTGCCTGCTATTCGTTCCTGGGCTTCGATGCGGTGAGCACCCTGACCGAGGAAACCCACGAGCCGCGCAAGAACATCCCGCGGGCGATCCTGCTGATTACCCTGATCGGTGGATTCCTGTTCATCGCCGCCAGCTATTTCGTGCAGCTTGCCCACCCCTCCACCCAGTTCGAAAACGCCGACTCGGCGGCCTACGAGATCGCCCGCAACATCGGTGGCGACCTGTTCGTCAGCCTGTTCCTGGTCGGTTTGATCGTCGGCCAGTTCACCTCGGGGCTGTCCGCCCAAGCCAGCGCCTCGCGCTTGCTGTTCGCCATGGGGCGTGACGGTGTACTGCCCAAGGCATTCTTCGGGCGCCTGAGCGAGCGCTTCGGCACCCCGGTCGGCAGCATCGTGCTGTGCGGCGTGGTGGCGCTGCTGGCGTTGCACATGGATGTCACCACCTCCACCTCGTTCATCAACTTCGGCGCCTTCCTGGCCTTCAGCCTGGTCAACCTGTCGGTGGTGTTCCACTACTGGATCGGCCGTGGCGAACGCGGGCCACGCGCGGTGCTGCTGTTCCTGGTGTTCCCGCTGATCGGCCTGGCGGCAGACCTGTGGCTGATGGTGAGCCTGGATCACCTGGCGATCTACCTGGGCCTGGCCTGGCTGGCGGCGGGAATCCTGTACCTGGCAGTTCTGACGGGTGGGTTCAGCAAGCAGCCGCCGGAGATGCATTTCGAAGAAGCGTGATCGGAGGGCACCGGCCACGCCGGTGCCCTTCCTGCCATCGCGGACTACAAGGATCCGAAGCTAAGCTCGACGCTCAAGCTGCCCTGGTTGTCGCGCAGACCAACCCCGTAGCGCCCCTCCAGATCGTCATTGATGCACAACTGCAACTCGCCCTTCTGGCCACGCGGCAACTGCACCTTGTCCCCTATCAGGAACGGCGTGCCGTTACTGCCGATACGGCCGATCAGCGCACCTTCGTTCTGCCCGGGCAAGGTATAGCCAGGTTTGGCGATCAAACCCGCATGACCACTGGCGCCCACGAACCCGGTAGCCGGGTTGGCTGTCCACTGCCCGCCCTTGCACACCGCCAACTGCCAACTGTGACCATTGACCTGCACACCGGTCCCCTGCCAGGCCTGGTTGGCCTGTACCTGCACGGTGCGCGCAAGCAGGTCGCTGGCCACCACATCGGCAGCCTGGAAGGTCAGCGCAGTGATGGTCAGGGTGGGGTTGGCGGTACCGGTGGTGGGGAACACACCGTCGCCGACCAGGAACAGGTTCTTGTGGTCCCAACTGCGCTGCTGCTTGTCGACCACCGATTTGCCCGGGTCGCTACCCATGCGGTAGGTGCCCATCAGGTGCCCGGCGCCGTAGAACGCATAGCGTTCGTTGCCATGGTCGAACACCGTTTGCGGTCCAGGTTCCTTTTTGGGGTGGAAGTCGGTCAACTCGCTGGCGCCCATCAGCTCAGTGATGATGTGCGTCGCGGCCAAACGCGCCTGCCTGAACCCTTCCTTGGTGTAGTCGGAGAAATCATATTCGATCTCCGGTCTAGCCAGCCCGAGGCCGTCGGTGAGGGTATCGCTGACCTTCACTCGACACAGCGCCTTGTCCGGGTCTTTTTCCAACTGCTCGACCAGAAAGCCCAGGCGGAACTGGCGAGTCAGCACGCTGTTGAGCTGCTGGACCAGTGCCTGGCCAGACAGTGCCGACTTCTTGGGGTTGGTCCCGCCCTCGTTGGTCCCGTCGATGTAGTCGCAAACGGCCTTGTACGGATCCTCCTGCGACCAGTTCCAGCCCTCGTTGCCGATCTCGATACGCCAGGCCGCATGTTTCCTGCGAAAGTCGCCGTCACGCATTTCCTCGATGCCTGAAGTCGACAGCGGGCCACGGAACGGGAACAGCGGTTTACCCTCGGGCATCAGGCCCCAGGCCAGGTACACCGGATGGTCCGACAAGCCACAGCCAAGCTGCTTGCTGCTGTTGGCAACCCCATCCGGCCAATCCTTGCTCTTGGAGTTGAGCAGCAGTTTCGGCGTCTCGATGGCATGGGCGGCGATGACGTAACGCTGGCCCTGGGCCACGCCATCATTGCGTTTGCCATCGGCCTGGTACTGGATGAACTCGATGCCACTGACTTGCTTGTCGGTCACCAGCACCTTGCTGGCCACGGTCTGGTAGAGGATGCGCACGTTGCCGGTGTCCAGCGCCTTGGCCATGGTCACGGTGGCATCGTACTTGGCCTGGATCGGGCAGATCGGCGTACAGCTGGTATTACCGGCACAGGCCCGCCGCCCGTTGTCGTTCTGCGAGTTGCGTCCGGCCGGGGTCGGGCGCACCTTCAGCGTGATGCCGTTATAGAGCTTGCCGTCGATTGCCTTGGCCACGCCCTGGTCGACCAGCGAAGGCGGGATGCCGTGCATGCGGTACTGGTAGCCCTCGGGGAAGGTCACGCCGAGATAGGACTGGGCCGCCACGTCGGCAGACACGCCCATCTCCTCCTCGGCGCGGCAGTACGCGGTCTGCAGGTCGGCATAGCTGATCGGCCAATCGACCCCGACGTTGTAGGCCGACTTCATGCGAAAGTCATTGGGCAACAGGCGCAGTGCGGTGCCCATCCAGTGCCACATGGTGCCGCCACCGACCCGCTCGTAGGTGCTGGCGAACAGCAGTGGCCCTTTCTGTACCAGATAGCTTTTCTCATCCTTGTGCGGGTCGTTGCTAGCGACCGTGATCACGTCCTTGATGGTCGCTCGGGGAGCGAACTGCTTGTCCGGGGTCTGCTCCATCTGCTCAGGCGGATAGGGCGATTCAGGCGATTTGAGCACCGCGGTGTAGAAACGCTCCAGATACTCGCTGCGGTTCGGCGGAATCGCCGGCCCCGACTCCAGCACCAGTACCTTGAGCCCGGCCAGGCCCAACTGGTAGGCCATCACGCTGCCGGCCATGCCGGCGCCCACGACGATCACATCGGCTTGCTCGATGTTCTTGGCTTGTACGAGGCTCATGGCTGCTGCCCTTCCTTGGCTTTGACACCGGTGAATTGCTCGAGGGTTGGTGGCTGCTCGGCCCAGTAGCCGAAGTGATACTGGCTATAGCCCATGGGATGGGCCTGGGCGATCTTCCACGCCCAGCTTTCCTTGTAGGCCTGGTCGGAAACCACGTGGATATCACCTTTGGTTTTCTGCGCGTCCTTCAGGTCGTAGGGCTGGTACCAACTGCCCAGCAGCCAGAGCTTCATGATCGAACGCGCGCCCTGGGCGATCGGTGAATCCTTGCGGTCCAGAATGGCGGCGGCGATCTCTTTCTCGGGCCGGCCCTTGAGGCTGACAAACAGCTCCAGCAGATTGCTGAAGGCTGCCGCGCCCATGCCGCTTTGCGCTGTGGCGAAAAACACCGGTGGCAGGTTGACCGGGTCGTCGGACGGGGCAAGGTGGTCGCTGGACAGGCCCGTCAGCAGCGCCGAAAGCTCAATGAAGTTCTGCAGGTTCTGGTCGTTCATGGCATCACTCCTTGGCGCCAGTGGATTGGGCACGTTCAAGCAGGAAGGTGAAGTCCGCGAAGCTGGTACGCGGCGATTCAGTCACCCGGGTGGTCGCGTTGTTGTGGCACTCCATGCAGCTCGAAGACGCCTGCGGCACGGTGCCCTGGTTGTAGGTTTCCAGCGTGGCGTTGGCCAGGAAGCTTGGCGCCGGAGAGCCCAGGGGGTTGACCGGGTCCGGTACCTGGCACTTCGGATCCTTGGCGGGCTTGGTCGGCCATTGCGTACTGACCAGTTGGTAGTTGGCCCAGACCGTGCCGGCCAGCGCGCCTCGCCACTGCTGGTTGAGCGCCTGGGCGGCGGCAGTGATCGGAATCTCGCGCACGATCTGCGACGGCACGGCCTTCTTCGACGGATCCCACGGCAGCGCCGGCGGCTCGTTGATCGGCCGATCGGCCTTGGCGTCATAGAAAAGGTACGGCCCCTTGCGCTCACTCATAGGCGTAGTCTTTTCCGGCACGTTGCGCACGTGCTCGAACGTCGACCACACCCACTGCTGCGCGTCCTGGGTCTTGTGCACGATGTGCAGCCCGACCAGGCCGACCTTCTGTGCACTGCACGACTCGGGAATGAGCGCCCCTTTGTCCGGATCGTCATTGCCCGGGGTATAGACCAGGGCATCGACGGCATGGAACTCATCGGCCTTGTCGCTTGCATCAAGGACCTTCCAGGCCGACTTGACCATGATCGCGCCGACCCGCTTATCCTCGTTCGAACCGCAGGCAAAGGCGATGCGGTTGTCGCTCTTGCCGAGGAACGCCTGTTGCCCCTCCTTGCTGTAAAGGCCGTTGTTGACGATATCGTCGAACATCGGCTGGTTGACCATGATCGCGTTGCGCGTGTACTGCCCGCTCTGGTCGACCAGTGGGCCGGTCTTGAACGGCTGGATGAACTCATCGAGCACTCCGGCGACCTTGCCCATCTGCTGCAGCACAGGCAGGTTGCCCTTGCCCTCACAGGCCGCGGGAAGCGGGGCTTTCTCGTGCCAACCTACAGGTTTCTGCCCCTTGGGCAGGAAGATCTCGTAACTCTCCTTCCACGACTCCCACACCGTCGTTGTGTTCGGCTTGCCGATCGGCGCATCGGTGTCGGCACTGCCATCGGGCTTGGCCGGCCAGTTCAGGGCGACGAAGGTCTTCCACGACAACAGGTCGAAATCGTGCTGCAGGCTTTCAAGGGTAGGTGTGGGCGGTACCACGACGGTGACATCGAAGGGAATCTGCGGCGACAGCACGGGGCTGTCTGCCACCGCGGCCACGGCCAGTACGCTGGTGAAGCCTGCACCCAGGCAGGCCAGGTGTTTCGGTCGTTTTCTCATTATCGTCTCCTCAGCAGATAAAGCGTCGGGACGACACAAGATGCGGGCCCTTCATGGTCCCAGTATTCAGCGTTATCCCTGACGCTGATTTGCAGGCTAGCTGGCCATTTGCCACAGGAAAAATAATCGGATTAACGGTAGGGTTATTGCCCTGCCGTACCGATCAGGACACCTGTTTCACGGATGTAAAACGTTGTGAATTCCCGCGCACTGAAATCTTTACTTACATTCTGTTCTGCTACCTTCGAGCCGCCTCGAGGGTCGCCGAGCGTCCAGCAACGCTGACACGCCTTGCGCCCTTTCTGCCCCGACGAAAGGAGTTTCACGGCATGTCGACCAGCCCTCTCACCCGCAGCGCCGACACCAAACTGTCAGAGCCACGCGATCATAAGCCCGCCGCCACCTTCCGCGTGCTGCTCGCCAACAGCGAGCGCAACGCCGACAGCTACCGCAGTGCCAAGCCCGACGAGCAGATGCCCACGCTGGGCGAGCTGGCCGCGATCGGAGCGCCCGGTGCCCAGGGGGCCGACACCGTGCGCTACGTGACGGCCGCAGGCGACCATGTGCTGGTCAGCAAGGCCACCACCCCCAAGCTCTATCAACAGATCGTGGAGGCCCGCCCGGCACTGGAGGCCATCGCCAAGAGCAAGCAGGACGGCTACGAACTGCTCGGCAAGGACGCCCAGGCCCCCGCCACCCTTGGTGACTACAAGGCCATCGGTGCCGCTGACGAAGTCGGCCCCGGCCTGATCCGATACCAGACCGCCGACGGCAAGGCCTACATCGTCGCCGAGCAGGACAACCCCGAACTGTTCAAGCAGGTCTCGCAGGACTACAAGGCACTTTCGGGCATCAACCGCAGCATCGCCGATGGCTACCAATGGGCCGGGGCCGACCAGCAGGTGCCCGGCACGCTTGGCGACTTCCGCGCCGTGGGCCCCGCCGAGGAAGTCGGGCCGGGCGTGATCCGTTACGAGACCCAGGATGGCAGCAAGTACGTGGTGTCCGAACGCGACAATCCCGAGCTGTTCAAGGCCGCCAGCAGTGCCTACGACAGCCTCTCGGGCCTGCAGGCCAGCGAAGCCGACGGCTACCGGCGCGCCACCGACAATGAAGTCTGGCCGCCCTTCGACGGTACGGCCATCGGTGCCCGCGACGAGGTCGGCCCGGACCTTATCCGCTATGAACACAATGGCGAGAAAGTCGTGGTCGCCCGCGACGACAACCCCAAGCTGTTCGATTACCTGGCCGGCCTGCATGAGGTCTACAGCGACCCGGCCAAGGCTGCCGACATCCGCACTGCACTGGACAACGGCGCCGTGCTGGCCGATGCCAACACACAGGCGCCGGGCCTGAACGACTACAAGGGTTTCGGCTGGACCATCGGCCAGGAAGACAACGTCCTCACCTACGAAACCCACGACGGCACCAAGGTCGTGGTCTCGCGCGACATCGCGCCGGAGCTGTTCAAGCAGGTGGCGACCGCCAACGACACCTGGGGCAAGATCCACGACAGCGAGAAGGACGGCTACAAGCTGGCCGGCCCCAACGATTTTCTCAAGAACAAGGACATGTCTTTCGGCTCGCCGGACGAGCTGGGCGATGGCCTGATCCGCTTCGAGACCGACGAGGGCAAGTTCATCGCCTCCAAGGAGCTCAGCCCACAGCTGTACGACGAAGTGGTCGGCAAATGGGAAGGCTGGACCAAGGGCGAGGTCGATGAGACCCGCAGCAAGTACAACCTGCCGCCGCGCGAGGAGCTCGATGCGCTCAATCTCAAGACCGGGGTCAAGGCCGATGAGAAGGACGCCTCCTCGCCCGAACTGACCGTGGGCGAGTTGGCCACCAAGGAGCTGCTCGACAGCTACCGCAAAGGCGTGCAGGACGGCTCGATCGCCAAGGACGACCCGCGTGCCAAGCTGGTCCGCGCCCTCGAGGCGCAGGCCGCCTACCAGAACGGCCGCGGCATCACCGGCTACGAGGAAGAGCCCGGCGCCTTCGGCGGCACCTGGCGGGTGTTCGACAAGGAACAGACCGCGCTCACCTCCGCCGACATGCACGACATCATCGACGGCGGCAAGCTCAAGGAGCAGATCAGCACCCTGTTCGCCGACGAGACCATCCAGAAGGACTACAAATCGAAGATGGACGATGCGCTCAACCGCATCCCCAACAAGGACGAGGTCAAGCAGAAGCTGCTCGACCTGACCAACAACCCCGACTACATCGCCTACCTCAAGGACCTGCAGAAGCAGGGCAAGGACCACGAGGCCAAGGAAGACCTCAACAATACGCTCTCGGCCTTGTCGTTGTTCGATCCGGAGGCGGCCACCAAGGCGGCCCAGTCGATCCAGGCCGACGGACTGACCAGCGACCTCAATGACCTGGTCGGCGACCCGAGCAAGATTTCCGACGAGAACAAGGAGCTGGCCACCAAGGACCTGTTCGGCCTGCTCAAGAGTGTGCTCAAGGGCTCACTGCTGGACATGCCGCGCCGCACCCAGGAAGTCATCGAGAAGTTTCTCGAAGAGGGGCTGCAGGGCAAGCAGAAATCCTCGGTGGTCACCAAGGTGCTCGAAGAGCTGTCGCAGATCGACATGGCCAAGGGCAGCATCAGCGAAGCCGACCTCAAGACCGTGCTGTCCAAGCCCTACGTGCCGATTGCCGACCGTGGCACCCTCGGCGAGGTGTTCAGCGCCCTCAACAGCAAGGGCATCCTCGGCACGCTGGGTGCCGGGGTGAACCTGTTCTCGGGCATCTATCAACTGGTCGGCCAGGGCGGCAAGCTGGGCGAGACCTGGCAGCAGCGTCTGTCGATCGCCAAGGACTTCGTCAGTTTCGCCGGCGCCGGCAGCCACTTCGCCAAGGTCGGCGATGCCATCGGCGGGCTGGTCGGCAAGAGCGGGTTGGTCGACTTCCTCGGCCTGGACAAGACGCTGCCGGAGATCTGGGGCAAGGGCGGTATTCAGGAGCCGAAATTCGAGTTCAAGCTCAGCGAGCTGCCGGCGAGCACCAAGGCCAAGATCGCCGAAGCGCTCGATACCCTGCCCGGCAGCAAGCTGGGGGACTTTTCCGATGTGCTCGGTGACGGCGCGGGCAATGCCAACGCCGCCAAGAACGCCTATGGCGGCATTACCCAGCGCCTGGAGGACGCGGTGTCGGCCTCCGGCACGGTCAAGCTGCCACCGGGCAAGGCGGCGAAGATTGCGGGGTCGGTGATCAAGGTACTGGGCCCGGCCACAGACCTTGCCGGTGGTTTCGCCGACATCGTGCTGGGGGCCTTCACCATCAAGAACGCGATCAAGGATGGCGACCCGCTGGCCAAGGCCTCCGGTGGCCTGCAGATCGCCGGCGGTGCCTTCGGTGCCTCGGCCGGTGTCCTCGGTGCTGCCAGCCTGTTCGGTGCAGGCACGGCTGCAGCGCTGACCGGGCCGTTCTTCCTGGTGGGCGTGGTGCTGGGAGTGATTGGCGGGATCATCGGTTACTTCGTCGATCACAACAAACGGCAGAAGGCCAGTGAGAAGGAAAACGACTGGTATCGGGATTTGGCGGCGGATGGGTTGTTGCAGGGCGACTGGGCGGACAAGGTCGAGTATGCCCACTATTCGATCCACCATTATGGCGACCGCGAGGCGCCGGAGGATGACAGCCTGTTCCGCTTCCAGGAGGCCGAATGGAAGCATTTCGACGAGACGCCGCAGAAGAATGGCTCGTCGAGCAACCGCCTGGACGACAAGTTGCACGTGGATCATTGAGCCACTGATTGCAATCCATCCCTGTGGGAGCGGCGGTTCGGCGCTCCTACAAGGGCTGTGGCTTGGGCACAAAAAAGCCACGAGCCCGCCTGCGGCGATCCTCGTGGCTTTTCAGGCAACGGCCTGTCAGACGACAGGCCATCCCCAGGGCAGCTTACAGCGCCATGTCGTTGGCAGCCTTGCTCTCGGCAGGTGCGGTCGACTCGACACCGGTGCTGGTCCCGACGCTCTGGTCGATGACCGGCGGCTTCTCCAGTTGCAGCACTTCAGCGGTGTAGTTCCACTCTTTCTGCACAGCAGCAGCGGAATCGTTCAGCTTGGTACCGTAGCTCGGCACGATTTCACGGATGCGGGCCTGCCATTCAGGCGTGGCGACCTTCTCCTTGAACACGGTTTCCAGCACGTTGAGCATGATCGGCGCAGCAGTCGAGGCGCCTGGCGAAGCACCCAGCAGACCGGCGATGGTGCGGTCTTCGGACGCTACGACCTCGGTGCCCAGCTTCAGCACACCGCCCTTCTCTTCGTCACGCTTGATGATCTGCACGCGCTGACCGGCCTGCCACAGGCGCCAGTCTTCTTTCTTGGCGTTCGGGAAGTAAGTGCGCAGGGCTTCGAAGCGGTCGTCATCCGACAGCATCACCTGGCCGGCGAGGTACTCGACCAGCGGGTACTGCTCGATACCCACTTTGGTCATCGGCCAGACGTTGTGCAGGGTGGTGCTGCTCAGCAGGTCCAGGTACGAACCGTTCTTCAGGAACTTGGTCGAGAAGGTGGCGAATGGCCCGAACAGGATCACGCGCTTGCCGTCCAGCACGCGGGTGTCCAGGTGCGGAACCGACATGGGTGGCGCGCCGGTCGAGGCGATGCCGTAGGCCTTGGCCATGTGCTGCATGGCAACGGTCGGGTTCTCGGTCACCAGGAACGAGCCGCCAACCGGGAAGCCTGCGTATTCCTTGGCTTCAGGAATGCCCGACTTCTGCAGCAGCTTCAAGGCGCCGCCGCCGGCACCGATGAACAGGAACTTGGCGTCGGTGGCAGAGGTGCTGCCATCCTTCAGGTTCTTGTACTCGACGTGCCAGGAGCCGTCCTTGTTACGGGTGATGTCCTGCACTTCGCTGGACAGCTTCAGCTTGAAGTTGTCGCGGGTCTGCAGGTGGCCGACGAACTGGCGGGTGATCTCGCCGAAGTTGACGTCGGTGCCGATCGGCGTCCAGGTCACGGCCAGCTTCTGGTTCGGGTCACGCCCTTCCATCATCAGCGGGACCCACTTGGCGATCTGCGCGTGGTCTTCGGAGAACTGCATCGGGCGGAACAGCGGGCTCGCCTGCAGTGCTTCGTAACGCTTCTTCAGGAAGGCGATGTTGTCGTCGCCCCAGACGAAGCTCATGTGCGGGGTGGTGTTGATGAACGATTTCGGGTTCTTCAGCACGCCCTGGCGAACCTGCCAGGACCAGAACTGGCGCGACACCTGGAAGGCTTCGTTGATCTCGATCGCCTTGGAGATGTTGACCTTGCCGTCCTTGTCCATCGGGGTGTAGTTCAGCTCAGCCAGCGCGGAGTGGCCGGTACCGGCGTTGTTCCAGCCGTTGGAGCTTTCCTCGGCGACGCCATCCAGGCGCTCGACCATTTCCATCGACCAGCTCGGCTCCAGTTCGCTGAGCCATACGCCCAGGGTCGAACTCATGATGCCGCCGCCAATCAGGAGCACATCGACTTTCTTGGCTTCGTCGGCGTGCGCTTGCATGAAGCTCGCCGCGACAGCCAGACCCAGCAAGGTCTTGCCAGCTTTTTTGAACATTGATCACTTCCAGTCAGTAGAACGGAGGGGGGCCTGTGGCTGGCCCAGGTGTTTCTTGTTCTTCAGCGCAGGCTTTTTGTGATCATTGTTCAGCAGCCAGAGAACCCTTACAGGCTTCAGCCATTGGTCTGATTGACCGGGGTCGGCTGAAACGGTTGCGGATTGTAACCGAAACGCCAGCACAAACAAATTGGCGGCGGGAACGTCAAGGTGGCGGGTTGTCCCAGGGGCTCGCCCGGCACGTGGCCGGGCGATTGGGAGGTTCAAAGCTCGGGATCGATATCCCCGGCGTACATGTCCGACTCTTTATACAGGTCGTGCACATGGCGCAGCAGCACCATGATCACCGCCGCCACCGGCAGCGCCAGCAAGACGCCGGTGAAGCCGAACAGCTCGCCACCGGCGAGAATGGCGAAGATCACCGCCACCGGGTGCAGGCCGATGCGATCGCCCACCAGCAGCGGCGTCAGCACCATGCCCTCGAGGGCCTGGCCGATCATGAACACCGCGACAATGCCCAGCATCGGGTACAGGTCGCCGCCGAACTGGAACAACCCGGCGATCAACGCTGCACCGATGCCGACAATGAAGCCCATGTACGGCACGATGGCCGCCAGCCCCGCCAGCAAACCGATCAACAGCCCCAGCTCGAGACCGACCAGCGACAGCCCGACCGCGTAGATCACGCCCAGCGCCAGCATCACCAGCAACTGGCCGCGCACGAACGCCCCCAGCACCTCATGGCATTCACCCGCCAGCCCTACCACCTGATCTTCACGCTGACGTGGCAGCAGGCTGCGCAGCTTGGCCATCATCAGGTCCCAGTCACGCAGCAGGTAGAAGCCCACCACAGGGATCAGCACCAGGTTGGCCAGCCAGGCGATCAGCGCCAGGCTCGAGGCCGTGGCCTGGGACAGGACTATGCCGACGATGTCGGTGGTCTGGCCCATGTGCGCGCCGATGGCAGCCTTGATCTTGTCGAACTTCCAGAAGCCATCGGCCAGGCCCAGGCGGCTCTGCACCCAGGGCAGGGCCACATGCTGCAGCCAGTCGAGCATCTGCGGCGCCAGTTCGTACAGGCGCAGCAACTGCTTGGCCAGCATCGGCACCAGCACCAGCAGCAAGGCGAGGAACACCAGGGTGAACAGGCTGAACACCACCACCACGCCCCAGGTGCGCGACAGGCCCAGGCGCTCCAGGCGATCGACCAAAGGGTCGGCCAGGTAGGCCAGCAGGATGCCAACCAGGAATGGCGAGAGAATGTTATGCAGCAGGTAGAGCAGAACGGCGATCAGCAAGGCGACGCCCAGCCACACCCAACGGCGTACATCAGTCATGTTCGCGGCTCCTTACCAGCGAAAACGCAGGCCATCGAATGGCTTGGGCGCAGCCGCCTGCGGCGCGACCGCCTGGCCAGGCGCTGCCTCTGCTACGGGAGCGGGAGCGGCGGCAGGCGCCTGTTCGACAGGCACCTCCTGCAGATGCGCCAGCCCCAGTTGCGCACGCAGTTGCTCGCGATTGCCGGTGACCGTATAGGTCAGCGTGTCGCCGTCGGCCAACTGCAGCCGCGGGCCATAGGGCTCAAGCACGCGCAGCAGTTCGGCGTAGCGCTGCAGGTTCATGCCCTGCACCTGGACCTGCAGGTCGCTGCTCGCCCCCGGACGGGTGACGTAACGGGGCGCCAGGCGTGCGCTGATCGCCAGCATCACCGCATCGGCCAGCGCAGCTTGGTCGGCGCCCTGCGCCTTGCCCTGCTCGCGCTGATCGCCCAGCCACAGTTGCCATTTGCCCTGCCACTTGCCGTCGGCCTCGTGGGCGTGCACAGCCAGCAGGGCATCGGCGCCATAGCGCTCGGACGCCTCACGCAGTGGCGCCGGGTCGTTGCCTTCGAGCTGCTTGGCATTGGCCACCAGTTGTTCCTGCAGGTCGGCCAGCGGCAGGCGCAGCGGCAGACCACGGTGCTGGGCGGCACGACGCAGCGGCTCGGCACTGGTCTGACCATCGCCGACCAGGCTGCTGCCCTCGACACTGTCGTACAGCCACCAGCCAAGAATCGATGGCCGGTTGCTGCCCCACAGGGCCAGGCCGCCCTGGCGCAGGGCGCGCTCGGTGCTGCCGGGGTCGAACTCCACCACCACCGTCTCAGGTGGGCCGGCGTCGCTGCCCACCTGGTTGATGATCTGTTGCGGATCCTTGCGCAGGGCGACCACCGCCGGGTTCTGCGTCGCCTTGGCATCGCCGGTCAGACGCAGCACCAGGGTGTCGAGTGCCTTGGCGGTGGCCTGGGTCCGCGCCTCGCTGCCCTGCCCATCGACAGGTTCGCGGACCTGGTAAAGGCCCGATACGGTCTCGGCCTGTGCCGTTGCACCGATCAGCCCTACGCAAACCACTGCCAGGTAATTGAGAAAACGCATGGAGGATTCCTGTCCGGATGACTTTCAGGTCAGAAGCTACAAGCTGCACACCGTCAGCGGCAAGAAAAAGCGCGCGACACCGCAGCTTGTCTTCTCTTATAGCTTACCGCTCGCCACTTGCCGCTCAATGGAGGATGGCCGCTGCCGGGCAACCCTGATAAAATCGCGCGCCTTCGCAGACCAGTCACGTACAGGCAGCCGCCGCCTCCCGAGCCGGCCTTGGCCGCGCTGGTCGTTTTCCTGAATCCCTCCCCCTTAAAGGCCTGGATCAATGAGCAAGCAACCCTCCCTGAGCTACAAAGACGCCGGTGTAGACATCGACGCCGGCGAAGCACTGGTCGAACGCATCAAGGGCGTCGCCAAGCGCACCGCACGCCCTGAAGTCATGGGTGGCCTGGGCGGCTTCGGCGCCCTCTGCGAGATCCCGGCCGGCTACAAGCAGCCGGTGCTGGTCTCCGGCACCGATGGCGTCGGCACCAAGCTGCGCCTGGCGCTGAACCTGAACAAGCACGACAGCATCGGCCAGGACCTGGTCGCCATGTGCGTCAACGACCTGGTGGTCTGCGGCGCCGAGCCGCTGTTCTTCCTCGACTACTACGCCACCGGCAAGCTGAATGTCGACGTGGCCGCCACCGTGGTCACCGGCATCGGCGCCGGTTGCGAACTGGCCGGTTGCTCGCTGGTCGGTGGTGAAACCGCCGAGATGCCTGGCATGTACGAAGGCGAAGACTACGACCTGGCCGGTTTCTGCGTCGGCGTGGTGGAGAAGTCGGAAATCATCGACGGCTCGAAAGTGGTCACCGGCGACGCCCTGATCGCCCTGCCCTCCTCCGGCCCGCACTCCAACGGCTACTCGCTGATCCGCAAGATCCTCGAAGTGTCCGGCACCGACATCGAGAACACCCAGCTCGACGGCCAGCCGCTGACCGACCTGCTGATGGCGCCGACCCGCATCTACGTCAAGCCGCTGCTGGAGCTGATCAAGAAGACCGGCGCGGTCAAGGCCATGGCCCACATCACCGGTGGCGGCCTGCTGGACAACATCCCGCGCGTCCTGCCAAAAGGCGCCCAGGCCGTGGTCGACGTGGCCAGCTGGCAGCGCCCGGCGGTGTTCGACTTCCTGCAACAAAAAGGCAACGTCGACGAGCACGAGATGCACCGCGTCCTGAACTGCGGCGTGGGCATGGTCATCTGCGTGGCCCAGGACCAGGTCGACAACGCCCTGAACGTCCTGCGCCAGGCCGGCGAGCAGCCTTGGGTGATCGGCCGCATCGACGTGGCCGCCGAAGGCGCTGCCCAGGTCGAGCTGCAGAACCTCAAGGCACACTGATGCCGAGCAAGACCTGCAATGTCGTGGTACTGCTGTCGGGCTCCGGCAGCAACCTGCAAGCCCTGATCGACAGCACCGCCGCCACCGATAGCCCGGCGCGGATCCGCGCGGTGATATCCAACCGCCCCGACGCCTTTGGCCTGCAACGGGCCAAAGCCGCCGGGATCGACACCGCCGTGCTCGAGCACGGTGGTTTCGACGGGCGCGAAGCATTCGACGCGGCGCTGGTGCAGCTGATCGATGGCTTCGCCCCCGACCTGGTGGTGCTGGCCGGCTTCATGCGCATCCTCAGTGGCGACTTCGTGCGCCACTACCAGGGGCGCCTGCTCAACATCCACCCGTCGCTGTTGCCCAAGTACAAAGGGCTGCACACTCACCAGCGGGCCCTGGATGCCGGTGACGCCGAGCACGGCTGCAGTGTTCATTTCGTCACCGAGGAACTCGACGGCGGGCCCTTGGTCGTACAGGCTGTGGTAGCGGTCGCGCCAGGCGACGATGCGCAGAGCCTGGCACAACGGGTCCACCAACAGGAACACCAGATCTACCCGCTGGCGGTGCGCTGGTTCGCCGAAGGACGCTTGCGCCTGGGCGAACAAGGTGCATTACTGGATGGCCAGCCGCTGGCGGCCAGCGGTCACTTGATTCGACCCTAGGAGAATTTATGCGTCGCGCCCTGCTATTGGCTCTCGCCGTGCTCGCCCTGCCCCTCCAGGCAGCTGATCTGAAGCCGTTCTCGGCCAGCTACACCGCCGACTGGAAACAGCTGCCCATGAGCGGCACCGCCGAACGCAGCCTGGTCAAGAACGCCAACGGTACCTGGGACCTCAACTTCAAAGCCTCCATGATGATCGCCAGCCTGACCGAACAGAGCACGGTGCGCATGGACAACGACACCCTGCTGCCGCAGAAGTACCACTTCGAGCGCGGTGGCCTGGGCAAGGCGAAGAAGGTCGACCTGGACTTCGACTGGAACAGCAAGAAAGTCACCGGCAGCGACCGTGGCGATGCGATCAGCCTGCCGCTCAACCGCGGGGTGCTGGACAAGTCGTCCTATCAACTGGCCCTGCAACATGACGTGGCGGCGGGCAAGAAGAGCATGACGTACCAGGTGGTCGACGGCGACGAGATCGACACCTACGACTTCCGCGTGCTGGGCACCGAGAAGGTTGCCACCAAGACCGGCCAGGTCGATGCGGTGAAGGTCGAGCGCGTGCGCGACCCAAGCCAGAGCAAGCGCATCACCGAGCTGTGGTTCGCCAAGGACTGGGACTACCTGCTGGTGCAACTGCGCCAGGTCGAGACCGATGGCAAGGAATACGTGATCGTGCTGCAGGATGGTACGGTCGATGGCAGGACGGTGAAGGGCAACTGATCCCTTACCTGCGCTGTAACCTGCTGTAGCCCGAGCCCCGCCTAGTGCGGGGCTTTGTTTTGGCTTGCAGGAGCAAGCGCAGCGCGTTTCATGAACATAGTTTCATCGTCGTTTTATTTACTTAGCCTGCTAACAAACTCTATAAAGAAGGTGTGCGACACAGTGTCGCAGACCAACAGAAGTGGAGTTTACCGATGACTGTCCAAGTAACCGAACGCGACGAATCGAGAATGTCCCACGAAGGCCTGGCCGCTGGCGTGCGGATCTGGGACGTACACCAGCAGGGCCAACTGGTCGGCATGTTCCACAACGAACATGAAGCCCATCAGTACCGCCAGGAGCTCGAGACCCTCGAGAGCCAACGCGGCACACAATAAGATCTCCCCCACGAAAAACCCCGCCTGAGCGGGGTTTTCGTCATTTACCACATCAGATCGTCAGGGATCTTGTAGGCCGCATAGGGATCGTCCTCATCGGCCTCCTCGACATGGGTGTTGAGCAGCAGGATGCGCTTGGGATCGCGTTCCTGGATCTTCACCGCCGCCTCGCGTGGGATCACTTCGTAGCCGCCGCCATGGGCGACGATCGCCAGCGAGCCGTTGCTCAGCTTGCTGCGCATCAGCGCGTTGACGGCAATGCGCTTGACCTTCTTGTCGTCGACGAAGTTGTAGTAGTCCTCGGTGGTCAGCTTGGGCAGGCGGGTCGCCTCGATCAATTGCTTGACCTGCGCGGCACGGGCCTTCTGCTCGGCCTTCTCCTGCACCTGGCGGTTCAGTTCCTGGTCCTTTTTGGCCTTGTCGGCCATGGCTTCCTTGGCCAGGCGCTGCTGGCTGTCATCCACCTCGACCTGGCCCTTGTGTTCCAGGCGTTTCTGTTTCTTTTCGGCCTTGTTGGCCTGGGAGACCTGCTTCTGGTTGACCAGACCGGCCTTGAGCAATTGATCGCGAAGGGAAAGGCTCATCGGTGTTCACTCACTTATGCATCGGCTCAGCCGCAGCTGGGCAGGTTCTTTTCCTGACGCTTGGCTTCACCCCAGAGGGCATCCAACTCGTCAAGGTTACAATCTTCGATCGGTCGGCCAGTGTCGCGCAATGCCTGCTCGATGAAGCGGAAACGTCGTTCGAATTTACGGTTGGCGCGGCGCAGTGCGTTTTCTGGATCCTGCTTGAGGTGACGGGCCAGGTTCACGGCGGCGAACAGCAGGTCGCCGACTTCGTCCTCCAGTGCCTGCTCATCGCCATCGGCCATGGCCTGCAACACCTCGTCGAGCTCCTCGCGCACCTTGTCCAGCACCGGTAACGCCTCGGGCCAGTCGAAGCCGACGGTGGCCGCGCGCTTCTGCAGTTTGGTCGCGCGCGACAGTGCCGGCAAGGCGCCGGGTACATCGTCGAGCAGCGAGAGCTGTTCGGGGGTACTCTTCTCGGCGCGTTCCTCGGCCTTGATCTCCTCCCAGCGCGATTTGACCTGCGCCTCGCTCAAGCGCGGGATGTCGGGTGCGGCGTAGAGATCGCCGGTGGGGAATACATGCGGGTGGCGGCGGATCAGCTTGCGGGTGATCGAATCGACCACACCGGCAAATTCGAAACGCCCCTCCTCCCGCGCCAGCTGGCTGTAGTAGACGACCTGAAACAGCAGGTCGCCGAGCTCGCCCTGCAACTGCGCGAAGTCGCCCTGCTCGATGGCGTCGGCCACCTCGTAGGCTTCCTCGAGGGTGTGCTTGACGATGCTGGTGTAGTCCTGCTCAAGATCCCAGGGGCAGCCGTACTGCGGATCGCGCAGGCGGGCCATGAGGTGGAGCAGGTCGTCTAGGGTGTAGGTCATTACAGGTCCTTCGGCGGTGCCTTCATCGCGGGCAAGCCCGCTCCTACAGGGATCACGCTGCACCCGTAGGAGCGGGCTTGCCCGCGATGGAGGCGACGCAGTCTCAAGGCGTACGATTACGCCGCGTCTCGATGATGTTCGGCAACTGCGAGATCCGTCCGAGCAAGCGCCCCAGCGCATCCAGGCCTGGAATCTCGATGGTCAGCGACATCAGCGCGGTGTTGTCTTCCTTGTTCGAGCGGGTATTGACCGCCAGCACGTTGATCTTCTCGTTGAGCAGCACCTGCGAAACGTCGCGCAGCAGGCCCGGGCGGTCGTAGGCGCGGATGACGATGTCGACCGGGTAGGTCTGCACCGGAATCGGCCCCCAGCTCACCTGGATCATGCGCTCCGGCTCCTTGCCCGCCAACTGCAGCACCGAGGCGCAGTCCTGGCGGTGAATGCTCACGCCGCGGCCCTGGGTGATGTAGCCGACGATGGCATCGCCCGGCAGCGGCTGGCAGCAACCGGCCATCTGCGTGAGCAGGTTGCCTACGCCCTGGATCTGGATGTCGTTGCGCTTGCCCGATCGGGCTCCGCGCGCCGGTCGTGGCACCAGCTCGACCGGATCGATGCGCTCCGGCTCCAGCAGTTGCTGGGCGGCGTTGACCATGTGCGCCAGACGCAGGTCGCCAGCCCCCAGGGCGGCAAACATGTCCTCGGCGGTCTTGACGTTGGCCTTTTCCGCCAGGCGCTCGAAATCCACCTGTGGCAGGCCCAGGCGGCTGAGTTCGCGCTCGATGAGGGTCTTGCCGGCAGCGACGTTCTGGTCGCGCGCCTGCAACTTGAACCAGTGGACGATCTTGGCCCGTGCCCGCGAGGTGGTGACGTAGCCCAGGTTGGAGTTCAGCCAGTCGCGACTCGGGCTGCCCTGCTTGCTGGTGATGATCTCCACCTGCTCGCCGGTCTGCAGGCTGTAGTTCAGCGGCACGATGCGCCCGTTGATCTTGGCGCCACGGCAGTTGTGGCCGATCTCGGTGTGCACCCGGTAGGCAAAGTCCAGCGGCGTGGCGCCCTTGGGCAGGTCGATGGCGTGGCCGTCAGGGGTGAACACGTAGACCCGGTCCGGCTCGATGTCGACCCGCAGCTGTTCGGCCAGCCCGCCGATGTCGCCCAGTTCCTCGTGCCACTCCAGCACCTGGCGCAACCAGGAGATCTTCTCTTCGTAGTGGTTGGAGCTGGACTTGACGTCGGTGCCCTTGTACTTCCAGTGCGCACAGACGCCCAGTTCGGCCTCTTCGTGCATGCCATGGGTGCGGATCTGCACCTCCAGCACCTTGCCCTCGGGGCCGATCACCGCGGTGTGCAGCGAGCGGTAGCCGTTCTCCTTGGGGTTGGCGACGTAGTCGTCGAACTCCTTGGGAATGTGGCGCCACAAGGTGTGGACGATACCCAGCGCGGTGTAGCAGTCGCGGATTTCCGGCACCAGCACGCGCACCGCACGCACGTCGTAGATCTGGCTGAACTCCAGGCCCTTGCGCTGCATCTTGCGCCAGATCGAATAGATGTGTTTCGCCCGGCCGCTGATGTCGGCCTTGACCCCGGTGGCCAGCAGCTCGTTCTGCAACTGGTTCATCACATCGCTGATGAAGCGCTCGCGGTCCAGCCGCCGCTCGTGCAGAAGCTTGGCGATCTGCTTGTACTGGTCGGGCTCCAGATAGCGGAAGGACAGATCCTCCAGCTCCCACTTGATATGGCCGATGCCCAGGCGATGAGCGAGCGGTGCGTAGATGTCGAACACCTCGCGCGCCACGCGCAGGCGTTTTTCGTCATCGGCGGCCTTCACCGCGCGGATCGCGCAGGTCCGCTCAGCCAGCTTGATCAGGGCGACGCGCACGTCGTCGACCATGGCCACGAGCATCTTGCGCAGGTTCTCGACCTGCGCCTGCGAGCCCAGCACCAGCGACTGGCGCGGGCTGAGGCTGGCACTGATGGCCGCCATGCGCAGCACGCCGTCGATCAGCTTGGAGACCACCGGGCCGAAACGCTGGCCGACCTCGGCCAGGGTGACCTTGCCTTCGCGGACCGAGCGATAGATCACGGCGGCGACCAGCGAGTCCTGGTCGAGCTTGAGGTCAGCGAGAATTTCAGCGATCTCGAGCCCCGCCTGGAAGCTCGACGTCCCGTCGGCCCAGGAATGCTTGGCCGGGTTGCCCTTCTTCTCGACTTCCTGGGCGAAATCGCAGGCCTCCTTGAGCGCCGTGCGATCCAGCGCCGAGTCGACGCTCACCACATGATCCAGCCATGCTTCGAGATTGATACTGCCGTCGGTGTTGACCGGCTGGTGCACTCTCACCTGTACCATGTTCCGTTTACCTTTCCATACAGCGCACCTCACGGGTGCACTGACAATCAACCGTGCCGCTTCCCATCCGTGGAAGCCACACCAAGGGGCCAGCCGTTACTGGCCCACTTCGAATAACGCCATGGCCTCGACATGCGCCGTCTGAGGAAACATGTCGAGAATCCCGGCCCTTTTTAACCGGTACCCCTGGCCGACCAGCACCTGCGCATCTCGCGCCAGCGTGGCGGGGTTGCACGATACATAGACCAGCCGCTTGGCCTTGAGGCGGGCGATGCTTTGCACCACCTCGTAGGCACCGTCGCGCGGTGGGTCCAAGAGTACCGCAGAAAAGCCCTCGGCGGCCCATTCGGCACCTGCCAAAGACTGCGATAAATCGGCCTGAAAAAACCGTGCGTTATGCACATTGTTGCTCGCGGCGTTGGCGGCGGCCCGATCGACCATCGCCTGCACACCTTCCACCGCCACCACTTCACGGGCCTGGCGAGCCAGCGGCAGGGCAAAATTGCCCAGGCCACAGAACAAGTCCAGTACCCGTTCATCCGGTTGCGGCGCAAGCCACGCCAGCGCCTGTTGGATCATCAGGGTGTTGACCTGGGCATTGACCTGCACGAAGTCGCCAGGTCGCCAGGCCAGCTCCAGCCCCCAAGGGGCAAGGTCAAACCCAAGTGTCGCGGCGCCATCATGTGGCGCCGGCTCACCCTCGCCCTGCAGCCACAGTTGCGCACCCGCCTGCTCGCAGAACGCCTGCAGGCGCGCCAGGTCGCCATCGGCCAGCGGCGCTACATGGCGTACCAGCACCGCCTCGGCCGTGCCGCTGAACAATTCCACATGCCCCAGTGCCTGGGGCCTGCTCAGGCTGCGCAGCACGGTCGGCAGGTGACGCAGGATGGTTTGCAAGGGTTGTACCAGCACCGGGCATTCGTCGATGGCGATGATGTCCTGGCTGGCTTCGGCACGAAAACCGACGTGCAGCTCCCGCGCCTTCACATCCCAACGCACGGCGATGCGCGCGCGGCGGCGGTAGCCGAATTCCGGCCCCGCCAGCGGCGCGGCCCACTCCTCAGGCTGCACACCGGCGACACGCTGCAACTGCTCGGCAAGCAGGCGCTGCTTGAGCGCCAGCTGGCCCTCGTGGGGCAGGTGCTGAAGGTTGCAACCGCCGCAGCGGGCGTAATGCCGACACGGCGCCTCGCGCCGCTCGGGGCTGGGCTGCAGCACGCGCTCAAGACGAGCTTCGACGATCTTGCCGCGGGCATTGAGCACCCGCGCCTCGACCGCCTCACCTGCCAGGGCGCCGCTGACGAACCAGGTGCGCCCTTCGACAAAGGCGATGCCGCGTCCGTCACCGGCCAGGCGCTCGATGTCCAGGCGTTGCTTCTTGCCTACCGGCACCTGTGGGGTGCGATCGCCGCCGGCTGGCTGAAAGCGCAGGCCGCTACTGTTGCTTTTCTTTCTGGACATCAGGTTGCGTCGAACAGGCCGGTGGAGAGATAACGGTCGCCGCGGTCGCAGATGATCGCGACCATCACGGCGTTTTCAACTTCACGGGACAGGCGCAGCATCGCCGCGACCGCACCGCCGGAGGACACACCGCAGAAAATGCCCTCTTCGCGTGCAAGGCGACGGGTGGTGTCTTCGGCTTCCTGCTGGGACATGTCCATCACCCGATCGACGCGAGTGGCGTCGAAGATCTTCGGCAGGTATTCCTCCGGCCAGCGGCGGATACCCGGAATGGCCGAACCTTCCATCGGTTGCAGGCCGACGATCTGCACCGCCGGATTCTGCTCCTTGAGGTACTGCGAGCAGCCCATGATGGTGCCGGTGGTGCCCATGGAGCTGACAAAGTGGGTGATGCTGCCTTGAGTCTGCTGCCAGATCTCTGGGCCGGTGCTGTTGTAGTGGGCAATCGGGTTGTCGCCGTTGGCGAACTGGTCGAGCACCAGGCCGCGACCTTCGGCCTGCAGCTTTTCGGCCAGGTCGCGCGCCCCTTCCATGCCCTCTTCCTTGGTCACCAGGATCAGCTCGGCGCCATAGGCGGTCATCGCCGCCTTGCGCTCGGCCGTGGAGTTGTCGGGCATGATCAGGATCATCTTGTAGCCCTTGATCGCCGCCGCCATGGCCAGGGCGATACCGGTGTTGCCGGACGTCGCCTCGATCAGGGTATCGCCAGGCTTGATCTGGTTGCGCAGTTCCGCGCGGGTGATCATCGACAACGCCGGGCGGTCCTTGACCGAGCCGGCCGGGTTGTTGCCTTCGAGCTTGAGCAGGAGGGTATTGCTGGTCTGCCCGGCGATACGCTGCAGGCGAACCAGAGGGGTGTTGCCGACGCAATCGGCGATGGTTGGGTACTGCAAGGTCATGGGCGTGTTTCGCAATCAGGACGGCAGGGGCGCCTATCATACCGGCAAAGGACGCGTGGCCATATCACGCAATTGCTGGGGCATATAGCAGACCGTTATATGGGCGGTGCGTTCTTCACGGACAACCCTACCCCCACAAGAACATCGAACGCCTTCGGGGGAGCGGGTTGATCCGCGAGAAACCCACTGTCGATACACGGCAGGCGCATGCACAGTCGCAACCCTCGTTGCCCATTCTCGGCCCACAGCCTCCCGCCCTGACGCTGGATCGCACTGCGGGCGATGCTCAGCCCCAGCCCAAAGCCTCCATCCCCGGGGCGCGAGCCGTCGAGACGGGAGAACGGCGCGAAGATCCTTTCCAGATCGTCTTCGTCCACCCCGCCGCCCTCATCCTCCAGGAACAACTGCCAGTGATTGCCCTCGCGCTGGCCACTCAGGCGCACCACTCCGTCGTGCGGCGAGTGGCGGATGGCATTGCGCAGCATGTTCTCCAGCGCCTGGGCCAAATGGTTGAGGTTGCCCTCCACCCAACAACTGGCCGGCAACGTGCACTGCAACCGCTGCGCCGCCCAGCCGCTTTCGTAGCAGGCATTCTCCACCAGCAGGTCCCACAGGGCCTGAAGCTGGATGGGCTCAAGGTTCATCGGCGCACGCTCGGCATCCTGCCAGGCCAGTTGCAGGGTGTCCTCGACCAGTTGCTGCATGCAATCCAGTTCCCGCCCGAGGCGTTCGCGCAGGCGCGCGACGTCGGTCTCGCCCTCGCAGGCCACACGCAGGCGGCTCAGGGGCGTGCGCATCTCGTGGGACAAGTCGCGCAAGAGTTGCTGCTGCAGGGCCACGGTGCTCTGCAGGCGCTCGGCCATCTGGTCGAAGGCACGCGCCAGTTCGCCCAGCTCGTCGTCACGGCCGATGGTGCGCGAATCGAGCCGCGCCGACAGTTGGTCGGCACGCCAGGCATTGGCCTGCTCGCGCAACTGGTTCAGCGGCACGATCAGCATCCGGTAGAGGCCTACGCACAACAGCAGGGTGAACAGCCCCGGCATCACGCCATTGGTGATGATCCGCCAGAACAGCCGATACTGGCCGGGGGTCAGGCGCTGGGGCAACTCGATCACCAGCATGCCTTGCTCAGGGGCATGGGGGAACGGCAGGCGCAGCCAGGGCTGGTCGACGCTGCGCCTGCTCATCGGCCAGTCGACTCCGCGCAGACGGGTCAGGCGCTGGATTTCCTCAGTGGACAAGCGAGCGCCGGCGAGCGGTCGCAAGTTGCCATCGAGCACCCCGATCCAGCCCGACTCACGCTGGCGCATGTCCAGCAACCAGCGGTCGAGGCCTTCGCGACCGCCCTGGTTCCAGGCCTGCTCGGCCTCGGCGGCATAACCGCGCAGCAGGTGCCGGGCAGGCTCCGACAGGAAGGCGTTCTGGGTTTCCATGTGCCGGCCCCAGGTGTAGCTCAGGCCGATCATCAGCAGGCAGAAGCCCACCAGCAGCACCGCCAGCTTCCAGAACAGCGATCGACGCTCGAGCATCCTCAGTCTGCCTCGCCCGCACAGAACACGTAGCCCTTGCCCCATACCGTGCGCACCTGGCGCTCGTGATAACCGATGCCCTTTAGCTTGCGACGGATCTGGCTGACATGCATGTCCAGGCTGCGATCATGGCGCGAATAGCCCCGCTGCAGGACCTGCTGATAAAGGAAGGGCTTGCTCAGCACCTCCTCCTGGCTGCGGTTGAGGGTGTCGAGCAGGCGGTACTCGCTGGGCGTGAGCCCTGCTGGCTGCCCGTCGAGCGTCACGTCGCAGGCCTGCTCGTCGAAATGCAGCTGCCCCGGCAGGACGTCACGCGGCGCCTGATGACGGCGCTCCAGGGCGACCCGACGCAGGATCGCCTCGATGCGTACGCGCAGCTCGGCCATGCTGAAGGGCTTGGGCAGGTAGTCGTCTGCACCGCGCTGGAAACCGCTTATACGGTCCGCCTCGGCCCCCAGCGCCGACATCAGGATGACTGGCGTGGCACTGCGCCGGCGTAGTTGCGCCAGGGTGTCCAGACCGTTGAGCCCGGGCAGCAGGATGTCCAGCAACACCACATCGAAGGCCTCGCGGCCAGCAGTTTCCAAGCCTTCCAGGCCGTTACGGCACCAGGTCACGCGGAAACCGCCGCGCTGCAACTCCTCGTGCAGGTAGGCGCCGAGCACCGGATCGTCCTCGATGGCGAGGATGCTTGAGTCGTGAATGGATACGGTATGCATTGGCATCTGCCATGAATTCTCAGTTGCGCGATTATTGGCGAGGGACGCCGTTCTGGCAACCGAGTGTCGACCAATGCCCCGGCAAGCGCCGTGCGGCATAAAAAACCCGCACAAACAAAGTGCATTACCGCTGCGCGCGGAGTAACGTTCTGCGGGATCCCGTCCACTCGCGACGGCCCGCACGCACATGACAGGAGACAGGTGTGCTCGATCGTTTGGGAATCAGAAGCCGCGTCCTGCTGCTGGCCCTACTGCCCGCCGGGCTGATGGCGCTGGTGCTGGGCATTTATTTCACCTGGTTGCAGCAGAACGAACTGCGCACCCAGCTGTTGCAACGCGGCAAGATGATCGCCGAGCAACTGGCACCGCTCGCAGCCCCCGCCCTGGCTCAGGAAGCGCCAGCGCAGCTCGAGCGCATTGCCGCCGAGGCTTTGGAGCAGACCGATGTACGTGCCGTGGCCTTCCTGGCCCCGGACCGTTCGCGCCTGGCCCATGCCGGCCCCAGCATGCTCAACCAGCCGCCCAGCGGCGGCACCGGTACGCAACTGCTGCAACGCACCGGCAACGACGCCACGCGCTACCTGATGCCGGTTTTCGGCCATCACCGTGACCTGGCCACCGAAGCCGTGCCTAACGAATCCGAGCGCTTGCTTGGCTGGGTCGAAATCGAACTGTCCCACGATGGCACGCTCCTGCGCGGCTATCGCAACCTGTTCACCAGCCTGCTGCTGATCTTTGCCTGCCTGAGCCTCACGGTGCTGCTGGCACTGCGCATGAGCCGGGCGATCAACGGCCCGATCGGGCGCATCAAGCACGCGGTCACCCAGCTCAAGGAGGGCAATCTCGAAGAACGTCTGCCGCCGATGGGCAGTGTCGAGCTGGACGAGCTGGCGGCTGGCATCAACCGCATGGCCGAAACCCTGCACAACGCCCACGAAGAGCTGCAGCACAGCATCGACCAGGCCACCGAGGACGTGCGCCAGAACCTGGAGACCATCGAGATCCAGAACATCGAGCTGGACATGGCGCGCAAGGAGGCCCTTGAGGCCAGCCGGATCAAATCCGAATTCCTCGCCAACATGAGCCACGAGATTCGCACCCCGCTCAATGGCATTCTCGGTTTCACCCACCTGTTGCAAAAAAGCGAGCTCACGCCTCGACAGCTCGACTATCTGGGCACCATCGAAAAATCCGCCGACAACCTGCTGGGGATCATCAACGAGATTCTCGACTTCTCCAAGATCGAAGCCGGCAAGCTGGTGCTCGACAGCATCCCCTTCAACCTGCGCGACCTGATCCAGGACACCCTGACCATTCTCGCCCCAGCGGCCCACGCCAAACAGCTGGAGCTGGTCAGCCTGGTGTACCGCGACACGCCTTTGTCGCTGGTCGGCGATCCGCTGCGGCTCAAACAGATCCTCACCAACCTGGTGAGCAACGCCATCAAGTTCACCCGCGAAGGCACGATCGTCGTGCGCGCCATGGTCGAAGACGAGCACGAAGACACCGCGCAACTGCGCATCAGCGTGCAGGACACCGGCATCGGCCTGTCACCGGCGGACGTGCGCACCCTGTTCCAGGCCTTCAGCCAGGCCGACAACTCGCTGTCGCGCCAACCCGGCGGCACCGGCCTTGGGCTGGTGATTTCCAAGCGCCTGATCGAACAGATGGGGGGCGAGATCGGTGTCGACAGCACGCCGGGCGAAGGCTCGCAGTTCTGGATCAACCTGAGCCTGCCCAAGGCCCATGACGACACCGAGGAACTGCCCCTGCAAGCGCTGCTGGGCCGTCGCGCAGCGATCGTCGACGGCCACGAACTGGCCCGTCAGGCCCTGGAGCACCAGCTCGAAGACTGTGGCCTGAGCGTCAGCCTGTTCTCGTCGTTCGAGCAGTTGCTGCAAGGGGTGCAGGCCGCCAGCCAGGCCGGCCAACCCTTCGAGTTCGCCGTGCTTGGCGCCAACCTGGCCAACCTCTCGCCCGACCAGCTCGGCCAGTACCACCAACAACTCGAACGCCTGGGCTGCCAGTGCGTGGTGCTGTGCCCGACCACCGAGCAGGCGCTGTATCACCCATTCCTGCCCAATGCCCATGGCCAACTGCTGTCCAAGCCCACCTGCACCCGCAAGCTGCGCCGCCTGCTGCTGGAACTGGTGCAACCGACCCGCCCCAGCAGCGAACCGCGGTATACGGCCGGCTCACGGGTGCCGAGGATTCTCTGCGTCGACGACAACCCGGCCAACCTGCTGCTGGTGCAGACCCTGCTCGAAGGCATGGGCGCCGCAGTGGTGGCGGTGGACAGCGGCTTTTCGGCAGTTCAGGCCGTGCAGGATGAGCCCTTCGACCTGGTGCTGATGGATGTGCAGATGCCCGGCATGGACGGCTGCGCCTGCACCGAGCAGATCCGTCGCTGGGAAACCAGCCAGAGTAGCCCACCCCTGCCCATCGTCGCCCTGACGGCCCACGCCATGGCCAACGAAAAGCGCGCCCTGCTGCACAGTGGCATGGATGATTATCTGACCAAGCCGATCAGCGAGCGCCAACTGGCCCAGGTGGTGATGAAGTGGACCGGCCTGAGCCTCGGCACGCCCTCGCTGGACCGCGCCACTGAACGTTTCCCCGATGGCAACGAGCTCAAGGTGCTCGACCACGAAGAGGGTTTGCGCCTGGCGGCCGGTAAAGCGGACCTGGCCGCCGACATGCTGGCGATGCTGCTGGCCTCGCTGGAAGGTGATCGCCAGGCCATCCGCAACGCCCGCGAACAAGGTGATCGCTTGGCAATGATCGAGCGCGTGCATCGCCTCAACGGCGCTTCGCGCTACTGCGGCGTCCCACAGTTGCGGGCGGCCTGTCAGCGTAGCGAGACGCTGCTCAAGCAGGACAGCCCGCAGGCATTGCAGGCGCTGGATGACCTGGAGCGCGCCATCCACCGGCTGGCGGAGCAGGCGCACCTGAGTGCCTGATCGTCGACGACACACCGAAGGAATCCCCACCATGCGCGTCCTGTTGTTCAGCAGCCAGCACTACGACCAGGAAAGTTTCACCCAGGCCGCTGCCAGCAGCGCGCTGGAGCTGCATTTCCAAGCCGCCCGCCTCACCTCGGACACCGCACCGCTGGCCCAGGGTTTCGAGGTGGTCTGCGCCTTCATCAACGACGATCTGGGCGCCGACGTCCTGCAACGCCTGGCCAACGGCGGTACACGGCTGATCGCCTTGCGTTCGGCGGGCTACAACCATGTTGACCTGACGGCCGCAGCACACCTGGGGTTGACAGTGGTGCGCGTCCCGGCCTATTCGCCGCACGCCGTGGCCGAACACGCGGTGGCGCTGATCCTGGCCCTCAACCGCCGCCTGCACCGCGCCTACAACCGCACCCGCGAAGGCGACTTCACCTTGCATGGCCTGACCGGCTTCGACCTGCACGGCAAGACTGTCGGCGTGGTCGGCACCGGGCAGATCGGTGCTGCGTTCGCCCGCATCATGGCCGGCTTCGGCTGCCAGTTGCTGGCCTACGACCCCTACCCCAACCCCGAGCTGCTGGCCCTCGGCGCCCGCTACCTGGAACTGCCCGAACTGCTCGGCCAGGCGCGAATCATCAGCCTGCACTGCCCACTGACCGAGCATACCCGTCACCTGATCAACGCCGAGAGCCTCGCGCGCCTGCAGCCCGGTGCCATGCTGATCAACACCGGGCGCGGTGCGCTGGTCGATACCCCGGCGCTGATCGACGCGCTCAAGTCTGGCCAGCTCGGCTACCTGGGCCTGGATGTCTATGAAGAAGAGGCGCAACTGTTTTTCGAGGACCGCTCCGACCTGCCACTGCAGGACGACGTGCTGGCGCGGCTGCTGACCTTCCCCAACGTGATCGTCACCGCACACCAGGCGTTTCTGACCCGCGAAGCCCTGGAGGCGATCGCCGCGACCACCCTGGACAACATCGCCCGCTGGGCAGCAGGCGATGCGCAAAACACGGTCACAGGGTAGGATACGCGGCATTTCTGGAGGACCCATGGTCGAGCACGATTTCCGCTACACCCTTTTCAACCCGCAACACACCCTGATCGAATGCCGTGCACTGGTGCCAGGTCGCTACCAGGTGACCGGCAACGGCGGATCGATGCACAAAGGCGACGTCCTGCTGGTGACGCTCAAAGGCAGCAAGGACCTGTCCATGCGCCTGACCGTCGAGAGCGTCCGTCACCTGATCAACCCTCGCGGCCAGTGGGTTGCCGTGGCCAGCGGCCCGGTGTTCAACGAACTGGAAATCCTCACCTGGCAGGTCAAGTGCGACAGTTGCGAGGCCGTGCTCGACTTCGAATTCGCCGTCGATGCCAAGCTCGGCAAGAAGGCCCGCCAGCCCGCCGCCAATGCACGCATCGCGGAACTGGGCTGGAGCAGCCAGGGCGAGCGTCACCTGTGCCGCAACTGCCAGGGAAGCGCCCAGTGAAACACCTGTTGATCTGCGCCGCGCTGCTCGGCGGCCTATTCGGCTGCGCGGCGCAGCCATCCAAACTGCAGCAGGAGCGCAGCTATGTGCTGGAATGGATCGGCGAACGCCCGCTGATCGACTACAGCCACCTGACGCTAACCCTGGCCAATGATGGCCGCGCCTACGGCAATGCCGGCTGCAACCATTGGTTCGCCAGCTATACGCTGGACGGCGAGCAATTGAGCTTCGGCAAGATCGGCAAGACCCGCAAGCTGTGTGCACCGGCATTGATGGAGCAGGAAAAGCGCTTCCTCCAGGCACTGGAGACGGTGCAGCGCTGGGATGTGTCGGCGATCGAGCAGATCCGTTTCTGGCCGGCCGAAGGCAAGCCGCTGCGCTTCTGGCCTGAGGAAGGCTGAAGTGCATCGGGGCCGCTGCGCGGCCCATTCGCGGCACGAGGCCGCTCCCACAAGTAACACCGCAGTATTCAGAAATTGCGGAGCTCTTGTAGGAGCGGCCTCGTGCCGCGAATGGGCTGCGAAGCAGCCCCGACAACAGGTCAGGCGCCGCCCTTGAGTGCCTTGATCTTCGCCTGCAGCCCTTCGAGCGTCTGCTCGCCGAGCAACTGCTCACGCACCTTGCCCTTGTCGTCGATGATGTAGGTCACCGGCAGTGCTTCGCTGCGAGGCAGCTCGTAGCGCTCGGCCGGGTCCTGGGCCAGCACGGTGAAGTCGATGCCCAGGGCCTGCGCGGCCTGCTTGAGGTCATCGCCCTGCAGCCCGTCGAAGTTCACCCCCACCACCTTGATGCCCTGGGCGTCCCATTGCTTGGCCGCCGTATTCAGTTCAGGGATCTCGGTGCGGCACGGTCCGCACCACTCGGCCCAGTAATTGAGCACCAGCCAGTGCCCGTCGATCTGTTCGGCCTTCACCGTATTGCCGTGCTGGTCCACGCCGTAGTCCGCACCGCAGCCGCCGAGCAAAAGACTCGCGGTGATGGCCAGTGCAGCTGCCAAACGCCTTGCCATGGGTCAATCCTTCTCGAAGTTTTAAAGCATGAAATGTCGGTCGCTGCGGTTAGAATAGCCGCCAAACCCAGCTGGATGCGACCCGTCATGACCGATCTGACCCTCTATCATAACCCGCGCTGCTCCAAATCCCGCGGCGCCCTTGAACTGCTGGAAGAACGCGGCCTGGCCCCGACCGTGGTGCGTTACCTCGAAACCCCGCCCGACGCCGCCACGCTCAAGGCGCTGCTCGGCAAGCTCGGCATCGGCCCACGCCAGTTGTTGCGCAGCGGCGAAGACGAATACAAGGCCCTGGACCTGGCCAACCCAGCGCTCACCGACGCGCAACTGATCGACGCCATGGTCCAGCATCCGAAACTGATCGAACGCCCGATCCTGGTCGCCGGCGACAAGGCCGTGATCGGCCGGCCCCCCGAGAAAGTCCTGGAGATCCTGCCGTGAGCGATCCCTTCATCCTGGTCCTGTACTACAGCCGCCACGGCTCCACCAGCGAGATGGCCCGGCACATCGCCCGCGGTGTCGAGATGGCGGGCCTGGAAGCGCGCCTGCGCACCGTGCCGGCGATTTCCAGCGAGTGCGAAGCCGTGGCCCCGGACATCCCCGCCAGCGGCGCACTCTATGCCACCCTCGACGACCTGCGCCACTGCGCGGGCCTGGCCCTGGGCAGCCCGACGCGCTTCGGCAACATGGCCGCGCCGCTCAAGTACTTCCTCGACGGCACCAGCAGCCTGTGGCTGGGCGGTGAACTGGTCGGCAAGCCAGCGGCGGTATTCACCTCCACTGCCAGCCTGCACGGCGGCCAGGAAACCACCCTGTTGTCGATGCTGCTGCCGCTGATGCACCACGGCATGCTGGTCACCGGCCTGCCCTACAGCGAATCGGCCCTGCTCGAAACCCGTGGCGGCGGCACGCCCTACGGCGCCAGCCATCATGCCGGTGCCGATGGCAAACGCGAATTGGACCAACACGAGATCGCCCTGTGCAGGGCGCTGGGCCAACGCCTGGCCAACACTGCCAAGGCCCTGGGTGGCGAGCGTGGCTAGAAAGCCCAAGGCCCTGCCTGCACTCGACTGGCTGGCCCCACGCCTGCGCCTGACCCGGGCGCTGAGCCTGGCCTGCTTCTTCGGCCTGATCGCCTTGCTGGTGGTGAACAACCTGTGGTTCGCCGACCTGCATGGGGCGCGGGTCGAAGTGATCCTGGCCATCGAGCTGATCCCTCTGCTGCTACTGCTGCCAGGCATGCTCAGCGGCAGCGCCCGGGCGCATGCCTGGACCTGCTTCGTGGTGAACATCTATTTCATCAAGGGCGTGCTGGCAGCGTTCGACCCGGCCCGGGCGCTGTTTGGCTGGGTCGAGGTGCTGGTGAGCCTGGGGTTGTTCGTCAGCGGTTTGCTGTACGTGCGCTGGAAGTTTCAGCACGAGCGGCGGCTGGCGGGGGAATAGAACACCGGGTGCGGCATTCGCGGGCAAGCCGGCTCTGTAGGAGCGGGCTTGCCCGCGAAGCAGGCGCCGCAACCCTCAATGATTGACGGTATGCGCCAGCATCACCGACAACTGGCACAGCGGCCGGCCACTCTCTTCATGCCACTGGTTGAACGCCTGCTGCACCAGCGCCAGGTCGCGCTGGCTGGTGGGCGGCTTGTCGATCACCTTCTGCGCGATCAATGCCGCGGCCATGTCCTCGGTGGGGATGAAGGTATCCTTGCCGACCATGCGCAGGAAGCGCGGCGCCGACAACCCACCCAGCTGGTTGCCATGCTTGGCCAGGTACTTCCACAGCCCGACGATATCGGTCTCGGGCCAGTCGGCGATGAAGGCACCGAAACTACCCTTCTCCTTCGCTACATCGAGGATCATCTGCGCATTGCGCGGCACGCTCTTGAGCTTGCCCAGGTGGCGGATGATGCGCTCGTCCTGCATCAGGCGCTCCAGGTGCTCGGCGCCCATGAGCACCACTTTCTCGGGGTCGAAACCGAAGAACACCTGCTCGAACGCTGGCCATTTGGCGTCCACCAGGCTGTGCTTGAGCCCGGCGCGGAACACGCGCAGGGCCAGGGTCGACAGGTAGCGGTCGTCAGTGATGTCGCGCAGTTGCGCCGGCGTGCGCGGTTGCGGCAGGAAGGCTTCGAGCGCCTTGGACGAGCCGAAGCGATTGAGGCAGTACTCGTGCAGCCACTGGTAATCGCGCATGGGTTCAGATGTTCAGCACGTCGAGGAAGCGCGGAGTGGCGCTCTCGTCGATTTTCAGGCTGGTGAAGTCGAACAGGTTGCGGTCGGCCAGTTGCGACGGCGCGACGTTCTGCAGGGCGCGGAAGATGCTCTCGGTACGGCCCGGATGCTTGCGCTCCCACTCCACCAGCATGTCCTTGACCACCTGGCGCTGCAGGTTCTCCTGCGAACCGCACAGGTTGCACGGGATGATCGGGAATTCCTTCATATCCGAATAAGCCTGGATATCCTTCTCGCTGCAGTAGGCCAGCGGACGGATCACCACGTTGCGACCGTCGTCGGCGCGCAGCTTGGGCGGCATGCCCTTGAGCGCGCCATTGAAGAACATGTTGAGGAAGAAGGTCTCGACGATGTCGTCGCGGTGATGACCGAGCGCCATCTTGGTCGCACCGATCTCGTCGGCGAAGGTGTACAGCGTGCCACGGCGCAGGCGCGAGCACAGCGAACAGGTGGTCTTGCCTTCGGGGATCAGTTCCTTGACCACCGAGTAGGTGTCCTTCTCGACGATGTGGTACTCGACGCCGAGGGTCTTCAGGTAGGCAGGCAGCACATGCTCGGGGAAGCCTGGCTGCTTCTGGTCCATGTTCACCGCGACGATCTGGAACGAAATCGGCGCCACCTTCTGCAGGTGCAGCAGAACATCGAGCATGGTGTAGCTGTCCTTGCCGCCGGACAGGCAGACCATGACCTTGTCGCCATCCTCGATCATGTTGTAGTCGGTGATGGCTTCGCCGGCGAGACGACGCAGGCGTTTTTGCAGTTTGTTCTGGTTGACCGAGAGGGTGCCCATAGCGCTTGGATCCGCGAGGTGTGACAAAAGCCGGCTATTTTACGCACAAACCGAGCACAGGCGTAGGCCATTCCGATAAAGAATCAACAGCGCCGCCGACAGCGCGATTTGCTCTAAAAAGCCGGGTTTGTGCCGGGTTCTGCTTCCTATACTGCGACATAAGGCCATATTACCGCTTGATCGGTTGCCTGGCCTCGAGCCACAGGCGCTCCGCTTGGGGGGCGTTTGGCAACGACGATAGGAGTGACCGGCATGATCCATCACGTTCTGGGACTGTTTACCCATCCCGACCAGGAATGGCGGGAGATTCGTGGCGAAGAAGAAAGCATCAGCCACATGTACCTGACCCACACCCTGATCCTGGCGGCGATTCCGGCGGTGTCCGCCTTTATCGGCACCACTCAGGTCGGCTGGGTGATCGGTGACCGACCACCGGTGATGCTGACCATGGAAAGCGCGCTATGGATGAGCGTCATGTCCTACCTGGCAATGCTTGCCGGGGTGGCGGTGATGGGGGCCTTCATCCACTGGATGGCGCGCACCTACGATGCCAACCCCTCTATGGCGCAATGCATCGCCTTTGCCACCTACACCGCCACGCCACTGTTCCTCGGCGGCCTGGCGGCGCTCTACCCCCACCTGTGGCTGGGCATGCTGCTGGGGACAGCGGCCATCTGCTACACGGTCTACTTGCTGTATGTCGGGCTACCGACCTTCATGAACATCCCCACTGACGAGGGCTTCCTGTTCTCCAGCTCCGTGCTGGCGGTGGGCCTGGTGGTGCTGGTGGCGATCATGGCCGCCACCGTGATCATCTGGGGGCTTGGCGTGGGGCCGGTCTACACCAATTAGAAACACCAACACTGGGGCGTCGGGCCAGGGGCCGCCGTTTTGGCGGCCTCTGGCTTCGTGCTGACCGGCGGCTCGGCAAGCGTGCAGGGCTTGCGGCATAATGGCGCGTCAGGAGAATCATCCCGCCATGCCCGAGCAACTCAAGCAACGCGTCGAAACCTGTTACCAGCAAGCCGAAACCTTCTTCAAACGCCCCTTCCCCCGCCCGGAAGTCAGCTTCAAACTGCGCGGCCAGAAGGCCGGTGTCGCCCATCTGCACGAGAACCTGCTGCGCTTCAACCTGCAGCTGTACCGCGAGAACCAGGATGATTTCCTGCGCCAGACCGTGGCCCATGAAGTCGCCCACCTGATCGCCCACCAACTGTTCGGCGACCGCATCCAGGCCCATGGCGAGGAGTGGCAACTGATCATGCGCGGGGTGTACGAACTGCCGCCCAACCGCTGCCACAACTATGAGGTGCAGCGCCGTGTGGCAACCCGCTACATCTACCGCTGCCCCTGCCCGGACAGCGACTTCCCCTTCAGCGCACAGCGACACAAGCTGGTGCGCCAGGGGCGTCGCTACCTGTGCCGGCGCTGCCGGGAGATTCTGGTGTACAGCGGCGAGACACGCGTCGAATGAACCAACGCATTCGCGGGCAAGCCCGCTCCCACAGGGCTGCGGGAGCGGCGGTTCGCCGCTGCGACTTGCCCGCGAAAGGGCCAGTCTGATCACCGCAAGAACCGAGCATGAAAAAAGGCGACCCGAAGGTCGCCTTTTTCGCATCACTACAACCGCTATCAGCGAGTAGCCGGGCCTTCAGCAACGCCCAGGTCGTCGGTCGGACGGGTTTCGACCAGCGGCGCACCGCCGGAAGCCAGTTCCGATTGCAGCTTGTCGGTGTCCAGTTCCTTCACCCACTTGGCCACGACCACGGTGGCAACGGCGTTGCCGATCAGGTTGGTCAGGGCGCGGGCTTCGGACATGAAGCGGTCGATACCCAGGATCAGCGCAAGGCCGGCAACTGGCAGGTGGCCAACGGCGGACAGGGTGGCGGCCAGGACGATGAAGCCCGAACCGGTAACGCCAGCAGCACCTTTGGACGCGACCAGCAGCACCAGCAGCAGGGTGATCTGGTGAGTGATGTCCATGGGGGTATCGGTGGCCTGGGCGATGAACACCGCAGCCATGGTCAGGTAGATCGAGGTGCCGTCCAGGTTGAACGAGTAGCCGGTCGGAATCACCAGGCCAACCACGGATTTCTTCGCGCCCAGGCGCTCCATCTTGGTCAGCATGCGTGGCAGGGCCGATTCCGAGGAGGAAGTACCCAGTACGATCAGCAGTTCTTCACGGATGTAGCGGATCAGCTTGAGGACGCTGAAACCGTGGGCGCGGCAGATACCGCCGAGGACGATCAGGATGAACGCCAGGCAGGTGATGTAGAAGCAGGCCATCAGGTAGCCCAGCTGCACCAGCGAACCCACGCCGTACTGGCCGATGGTGAAGGCCATGGCACCGAAGGCACCGACCGGCGCCAGCTTCATGATCATGTTGATGATGTTGAACATGACATGGGCGAAGCGGTCGATCAGCTCGAGCACTGGCTTGCCGTAGCTGCCCAGGCGATGCAGGGCGAAGCCGAACAGCACCGAGAACATCAGCACCTGGAGGATGTCGCCGTTGGCGAAGGCACCGACCACGGTGTTAGGGATGACGTTGAGCAGGAAGCCAACGGTGGTCTGCTGCGCACCGGCGGCGGCGTAGGCTGCGACGCTGCTGGCGTTCAGGGTGCTGACGTCGACGTGCATGCCAGCGCCAGGCTGAACCACGTTGACGACGACCAGGCCGATGATCAGGGCGATGGTGGAGACGATCTCGAAGTACAGGAGCGCATAGCCGCCGGTCTTGCCGACCGACTTCATGCTCTGCATGCCGGCGATGCCGCTGACCACGGTGCAGAAGATGATCGGGGCGATGACCATCTTGATCAGTTTGACGAAGCCGTCACCCAGGGGTTTGAGGGCGACACCGGTTTCGGGGTAGTAGTGGCCGAGCAGAATGCCGATGGTGATTGCAACGATCACCTGGACATACAGGGACTTGTACAGCGGCTGACGTTTCGTCATGGCTTAATTATCCTCAAGTGTGCCGTTTCACCCTTCCCAGGGCGAGGCACCTAAAGCGCGAACCCTCCTGCACCTGGAGGGATTTGTCGTTGTGTTCGAGCTGCCTGAGCAGGCCTCTGCCAGATCTTTAGCAAGGGTGATGCCAAAATGCCCGGATTGGGTGCAAGGCCAGTGTTTTCGGGAAATTTCTGCCCAAGGACAGGGCGAATCGACAGGGGTGGGTTGGCGGATTTCCGCCCGGTGGCGAAATTCGTACAAGGCCGATGGCGGGAATCCGCCCGATGCGGGGCATGATGCAGGAAAGCCTCACCTGCGGGAGCTAGCCTGCCCGCAAGCTCACTCCAGGCTGAACACGATCCTGAATGCCGCCCCGCCCAGGGGCGAATCATCCAGCGTAAGCCGGGCATCGAAGCTGTCGATGATGTCCTTGACCACCGCAAGCCCGATCCCCTGCCCCGGATGCTGCCGGTCCAGGCGCTCGCCGCGCTGCAGGATACGTTCGCGCTGGCCTGCGGGCACACCCGGACCATCATCCTCCACGCACAACACCTGCTGCCCGGGCAGCGCCTCCAGGCTCACCCGCACCTGCCCCAGGCACAGCCGATACGCGTTCTCCAGCAGGTTGCCGAGCAGCTCGAGCAAGGCACCCTCTTCGATCGGCACCGAGGCTTGCGCGGGAACACTCAGGGTGACGGTGACACGCTTGTCGCGATAGACCTTGTCCAGCGTGTTGCACAGGCTATCGAGCACCGGCGCAAGGCGTACCTTGTGCCGCACCAGGCCGCTCTTGCGCAGGCTGGCGCGTTGCAGCTGGTAGTCGATCTGCTGGCTCATGCGCTCGATCTGGCTTTGCAGCACCCGCGCCTGTTCCCGTTCGCCGCTGCGCTGGCCCATGCTTTCGCCAACCCCCTGCAGCACCGCCAGCGGGGTCTTGAGGCTGTGTGCCAGGTCATCCAGCGAGTCGCGATAACGCTGACGTTGCTCGCGCTCGCTGTGCAGCAGGCGGTTCAGCGAGCCGGTCAGGCGCAGCAGTTCGCGCGGGTGCTCACGGCTCAGCCCCTCACGGGCGCCGCTCTCCACTTCATCCAGTTCGTGACTCAACCGGCGCAACGACCGCAGCCCCCAGGTCAGACCAGCCCAGAGCAGCACCATCAATGCCAGCAGGGCCGCGCCAAAGCCCAGGTAGAGTTTCTCGCGCAGGCCATCGAGGGTGTGCTGGTACTCACGCACCGGCTGCAGGGCAACGATGCTGAAGGCCGCGCTCTTGCCACCGAGCAGCTTGACCTCGACGTCATAGACGAAGAACTCGTCGCCGGTGTCCTGGCGGATCCGCGCGAACTCGTTGCCTCGACCGTCATAGCGGGGCTGATAGTTGATGTGCTTGTCGGCGGTGGCACGTGAACGCCAGACCAGCCGGCCGTCGCGGTCGAAGATGTAGCCGAGCAAGCCCATGTTGGGCAGGTTGTAGCGCTCGTCGGGCAGCAGGTCGGGCATCTGCAGATGACCATGCTCGATGCGCGCCGCCGAGATCATGGTGGTGACATCCGAGGCCAGGCGCTGCTCGATCGACTCCTGCAGGGCCAGGCTGAAGGCCTTCTGCAGCGCCGGCAGCAGCGCCAGCATGAACAGCAGGGCCAGCAGCGCTGCGGCCAGCATCAGGCGCAGGCGCAGCGAACGGATCATCGGCAGCGCTCGGTGAACAGGTAGCCCAGGCCGCGCACGGTGTCGATGGGTTTGAAGCCGTTGTCGCCCTCGAGCTTGCGGCGCAAACGACCGACCAATACCTCGATGACGTTGGGATCGCGCTCCTCGTCGTCCGGGTAGAGCTGCTCCATCAGACGGTCCTTGGCCACCACCTGCTGGTGATGGCGCATGAGGTATTCGAGGATCCGGTATTCATAGGCGGTCAGCGCCAGGGGCTGCTCGTCCAGTGTCGCCTGCTTGCGATTGAGGTCCAGCACCAGCGGGCCGGCAGCGATGGTCGACTGGGTAAAGCCACTGGAGCGACGCAGCAACGCGTTCAGGCGCGCCTCCAGCTCTTCGAACTGGAAAGGCTTGACCACATAGTCGTCGGCACCGGCGGCCAGGCCTTCGACCTTGTCCTGCCAGTTACCGCGGGCGGTGAGAATCAGAATGGGGAACGTCTTGTCCTGGCTGCGCAACTGGCGGATCAGGTCCAGCCCGCTCATGCCCGGCAAGCCCAGGTCGATCACGGCGAGGTCATGGTTGTACTGCTCGGCCTGGTAGAGCGCCTCTTCGGCATCGCCCACCGCCTGCACCACATGCCCGGTCTCGCCCAGACGTGTATACAGATGATGGCGCAGCAGCGCCTCGTCCTCGACCACCAGCAATTTCATGCCGCATCTCCTTTGTCTATATCTCCCGGACCGCCGAGCGGTCAGGGCCGGCACAGCATAACAGCGAACCGGCACGGGAAACCCCTGCCGGTTCGATGAGCCTCGACCTTAGAACTTGTAGCTGGCGGCGAGGTAGGTCTGGGCGCTGCTGGTCAGGCGCAGGGTGCCGTCCTTCGGACCACCGTGCGGCGACAGCTCGGTGGCGGCATTGCTGCGCAGGTAACGGTAGCCCAGTTCCACCGAGGTGTTGTCGGTGACCTGCTGCAGCACGCCGGCTTGCAGGCCGACCGCGTAGCCGTAGTCAGTATCGCGGCTGTAGCCAGACGAAGTCTGGGTCAGCTTGGTCATGCCCAGGCTGCCGCCGCCGAAGAGCTTGGTGGTGTCGGTGATCGGCAGGAACACATCGTAGCTGCCGAGCAGGTTTTCCTGGCGCAACTTGACGCCGCTGTGATCACCCGAAACGTTGTCGTAGGTCAGGTAGTAGCGACCTTGATCGTTGATCTGGCCGACACGCAGGCCCCAGGTGCTGTCCTTGCCGATGATGCCGTCGGCGTTGAGGTTATCGGTGTTGCGTTGCAGCAGGCCGGACTTGCGGACTTTGTCGCTGGTCTGACCGTAGGTCAGGCTGGCGAAGTTATCGTCGGCCTGGGCGGTGGCGGCAACGCCAGCGGCGCAAACAGCCATGGCGACCATCAGGGTGTTGAGTGCTTTCATGCTTTGTTACTCCAGTTAGGTGCGCTGTTTCGGTCTGGGGACTAGAGTAAGCAGGGCGCCCTGAACCGCTCCTGAACCCCGGCTGAACCTTGGCTGAACGAACCCGATACGGCTGCATCTTTCCTGGAGACCCCCTCATGCGTTCACTGCTTGCCCTGGCCCTGATGTGCAGCGCCGCCTTCGCCCAGGCGGCGGTACAGACCCGCGAGATCCGCTACCAGGACGCCGAAGGCACTGCGCTGATCGGCTACTACGCCTATGACGACGCCATCGCGGGCAAGCGCCCCGGTGTCGTCGTGGTGCATGAATGGTGGGGGCTGAACGACTACGCCAAGCGCCGTGCCCGCGACCTCGCGGCGCTGGGCTACAACGCACTGGCCATCGACATGTATGGCGACGGCAAGCACACCGAGCACCCGCAGGACGCCCAGGCATTCATGGCCGCCGCGCTGAAGGATCCAGCGGCAGCGGCGCGACGCTTCGATGCCGGGCTCGAGCTGCTCAAGCTGCAACCCAACACCAACAAGCACCAGTTGGGCGCCATCGGCTACTGCTTCGGTGGCAAGGTGGTACTCGACGCCGCACGCCGGGGCGAGAAGCTCGATGGCGTAGTGAGTTTCCATGGCGCGCTGGTCACCCAGACCCCGGCCAAGCCCGGAGTGGTGAGGGCGAAGATCCTGGTCGAACATGGCGAGGCCGACAGCATGGTCACGCCCGAACAGGTCGAGGCCTTCAAGAAGGAGATGAAGGATGCCGGAGCAGACATGCAGTTCGTCGGCATTCCCGGGGCCAAGCATGGCTTTACCAACCCCGATGCGGACCGCTTGAGCCATGGCGCGCATGGCGGGCCGGATATCGGCTATGACAAGGCGGCAGATGAAAGCTCCTGGAAGGACATGCAGGCGTTCTTCAAGCAGGCGTTCAAGTAAGGGCCCAAGCCCCCGCGAATTCTCTGCGTATAGGGGCAACTGTCTTGCTCAAAATCTAAAGGCCAGCTCAATCCCTGTGGGAGCGGGCTTGTCCCGCGATCGGGCGCGCAGCGGCCGTACAACCAGGCGACCGAAGTCTTTCTGAAAAACCTCGGTGTCAGTTTTACGGCCGCTGCGCGCCCGATCGCGGGACAAGCCCGCTCCTACAGGAATCGCGTCAGTTGCGGATTTGCATTGGCCTTGCCCGCGAAACGGCCGGAACTGGCACAATACCGCCCATGGACAGACTCCCCACCTGCTGCACCCCACTCCAGCATCACTGGCCCCTGCCCCAGCCCCTCCCCGGCGCAGTGCTGGTCAGTTGTGCCTTCGACCCCAAACGCCTGGCCGCCGACGACTTCCAGCGCGCCGGCATCGCACAGAGCCCCAGCCTGCAGCGCTCGGTGGCCAAGCGTCAGGCCGAGTACCTGGCTGGCCGAGTCTGTGCCCGTGAGGCGCTGCAACGCCTGGACGGCCGCGACTATGTTCCGGGCAGCCACGAAGACCGCTCACCGGTCTGGCCCGCCGGCATCCGAGGTTCGATCACCCATGGCCAGGGCTGGGCCGCTGCCGTCGTCGCCCACGAAGGTGCCTGCAACGGTATCGGCCTTGACCAGGAGAGCCTGCTTGACGACGAACGCGCCGAGCGCCTGGCGGGGGAGATCCTCACCGCCGACGAGCTGCAGCGTCTGGACCGCTCAATGATCGGCCTGGGTGTGACCCTGACCTTCTCGCTCAAGGAAAGCCTGTTCAAGGCCCTCTACCCCCTGACCCTCAAGCGCTTCTATTTCGAACACGCCGAAGTGCTGGAGTGGGATGCCACAGGCCACGCACGCCTGCGCCTGCTCACCGAGCTGTCGAGCGAGTGGCACCACGGCCGCGAACTGGATGGCCAGTTCTGCCTGCAGGACGGCCACCTGCTCAGCCTGGTCAGCGCCTGAGCCTCACCCCGGCGCCTGCTGTCGTGGCCAGTTCAGGCTGAAGCAGGCGCCACCCAGCGCCTCGCTGCGCCCCACCTGCGCCCGCCCACCGTGCCAGTAGATGATCCGCCGCACGATCGACAGGCCCAGGCCATGCCCTCCCGAGGCACGGGTACGGCTGTCATCCAGGCGGGTGAAGGGGGTGAAGATGCGGTCCCAGACGCCTTCGGGAATCCCTGGGCCGTCGTCCTCCACTTCGATGCGGCAACGTTGCTGGCCAAGCTGAAAGCTCAGGCGCACCTCGGACTCGGCATGGCGCATGGCATTGCTCACCAGGTTCTGCAACGCCCGATGCAGGTAGCGCGGTTCGGCCTCGACCCAGGCCTGATGGTCTTCCCCCAGCTGGCAGGTCCCGCGGGTCACCCGAACATCCGCACGCAGCGGTGCCAGTTCGTCGATCACCCGATCCAGCAGGCTGTCCAGCTCGATGCGCTGGAACTTCAGGGCCGGGGCGCCCTGCTCCAGGCGCGCGTAGGTCAGCATCTCGTCGACCAGTCGGTCCAGATCCTGGATATCGCTGTCCATGCCCGCCAGGTGCTTGCTCCGCGCCTGCTCGGTGCTGGCGCTCTCGATCATCTCAAGGCCGAAGCGCAAGCGCGCCACCGGTGTGCGCAACTCGTGGGACACCGCCCGCACCAGCTCACGCTGCATGCTCAGCGAGCGCTGCAAGTGCTCGGCCATGCCATTGAACGCCGCTGCCAGGCGCCCGACCGAGTCCGCATCACCGGCCGGCACGCGGGTTTCCAGGCTGCCCTGGGCGATGCGCGAGGCCGCCATCTCCAGTCCAGAGACACGGCGCTCGAGCTGGCGCACCAACAGGTACACCACCAACCCGATCAGGCACAGGCCGAGAAAGGCGATCAGGATCAACAGCTGCGGCGGATAAGGATTGAGCTGATACAGCGGGCCGATTTCCAGCACCCACGGCGAGCCGGACAAACCGGCAAACACGCGGATCGAGTCACCATCGCGGCCCAGCGCCATTACCGTGTCGCCTTCCTCGACCCGGCGCCGCTGGTCGTCGTCCAGCCCTACCCGCTCGATCCGCTGCAGGGCGATGTCGAAACCGAACCCCTTGCTCTGCCTGATCTGCGCCAACCGCTGCTGCTGCTCGGTCACCGGGTAGCGCACCAGCTCGTCGGCCAGCAGATAAAGGGTGGCACGGGCCAACTGCTCGCTGACCTGCTTGACCTGCGCGACCAGCACCACATCCTCGTGCGCCACCTGGCGCAAGACCTTGGCCGCATGCGGACCGGTCTTCTCCACCACCACCAGGCCGCGCGCCAGACGGCTGCGCTGCCCGGCATCGAGGGTCTGCATCGACAGCGGCGCCAGGTCCAGCGGCACCCCGAGCAAGCGCTCCCAGATCACCAGCGACCGCTTGCGCTCGACCTCGTTCTGCAGCGCCAGGTTGTCTGCCATCAGGCTGAAGGTGCCTTGCGCCAGGCCCTCGCGATGCTGGCCTGCGCGCACCTCGTTGACCAGGTGCAGGCTCAGCACGCCGAGTACGGCGACCAGCACCAGCACCGCGAGCATGCCGCCATAGATGCGCAGGAAGATCGAATTCATGGGGTGGCATCGCCGACGAACAGGTAGCCCTTGCTGCGCAGGGTCTTGATCAGCCGCGGGTGGATCGGGTCGTCACCGATCTTGGGGCGAATCTTGGAGATGCGCACATCGATGGAGCGATCCTGGCCGTCGTAACCCACCCCGCGCAACGAGGTGGAGATCTGCTCGCGCGACAGCACCCGCCCGGCGTTGCTGGCCAGCAACCAGAGCAGGTCGAACTCGGCGCCGGTCAGGTCGATCGGCTGCTCGCCCAGCCAGGCCTCGCGCAGGCGGTTGTCGATGCGCAGCGGGCCGAAGCTCAGGTCATGGCCCTTGCCCTGCGGCGCCTCGCTGCGCCGCAGCAGGGCGTTGATGCGCGCCAGCAACAGGCGTGGGCGCACCGGTTTGCAGATATAGTCGTCAGCCCCCAGGTCCAGCCCCTGGATCTGGTCGAGTTCATCGCTGCGCGCGGTGAGCATGAGAATGGGGTTGGGGAACTGCCCGCGCACCCGCCGGCAGATGCTCAGGCCATCCTCGCCGGGGAGCATCAGGTCGAGGATCACCAGATCAGGCTGGCTGTCGATGATGCGCCGCACCGCCCGCCCGCCATCGCCCTCGACCGCCACCTCGAAGCCGTTGGCCTGCAGGTATTCGGCGGTGAGATCGGCCAGGCGCTGGTCGTCCTCGACGATCAGGATACGGTTGTTGGGCTGGTCCATCGCCGGTCACCTCTGTTCATGATCTTGTTGGCGGTGCGCTATCGTGGGGGCAGTCTTGCCCCGCGACGGGGCAACTGCCGCCCTTCACCAAAGGGCAACATATCCCTCGGATACTACGTCCCGCCCCAGGCACTGCCAACCACGCGAAAAATTCTGTCACAGGCCTGAAACCGGCAAAAACCTCTTGCGACAAGGCCTACAGCGAATACCCACCTTTCACACACAAAGTACCCACAAGTTATCCACAGCGGCTCGCCTTGCAAAGACCCCAATACCGCATTATCTTGTATCCCTATTGCAGCGAACCACTACATGTTGTGGCTTCGACCCAAATCACAAACACAAGTCCAGGCAGAAACTCAAGCGATTTTTCTGCCGGAACTTACAGTGATTTCAGCAGCCAAACCGCTCCTGCGGAGGCGCGACCGAGGCAAGCCCTCCAGGGCCTTGTTCGGGTATGGGTGTTGCAGGCATCGCCTGACACCCGACAGCAACAGTTTTTGGGCGTGACCCAGAATCTTTGACTTCGGCCAGGGAGCGGCAAGTGATTGCCCCTTATTCCTGAGTCTGTCCCGAAGTCGGTAAGCCCGAGCGGGCGGATGCACGTGCGCGTGGCATCCCCCGCCCGGGCCGGTCGAACTGATGGATGGAACGGTGGGCGCCCACAAGGCGCCCGAACAATATAGAAACTGTGGAGACACCCATGCAAACCGACACAACTCGCGAGAACCCGCAGGCCAAGGCGCCGCAGGCCGCCGATTCGAACCAGGATCTGGCTGCGACCGCTCCGGGCCAGCTGCGCGTGATCAAGCGCAACGGCACTGTCGTCCCCTACACCGACGACAAGATCACCGTTGCCATCACCAAGGCGTTTCTTGCAGTTGAAGGTGGCACCGCCGCCGCCTCGTCGCGCATCCACGACACCGTCGCGCGCCTGACCGAGCAGGTCACTGCCACGTTCAAGCGCCGCATGCCGTCGGGTGGCACCATCCACATCGAAGAGATCCAGGACCAGGTCGAACTGGCCCTGATGCGCGCCGGCGAGCAGAAAGTCGCCCGCGACTACGTGATCTATCGCGATCAGCGCGCTAAAGAGCGCGCCACCCGCGCCCACACCGACGCCGTGGTCGAGCCGCACCCAAGCATTCGCATCACCCTGGCCGACGGCAGCCTGGCGCCGCTGGACATGGCACGCCTGAACACCATCATCAGCGAAGCCTGCGAAGGCCTGGCAGAAGTCGATGGCGACCTGATCCAGCGCGACACCCTGAAGAACCTCTACGACGGCGTGGCCATCAAGGACGTCAACACCGCCCTGGTGATGACCGCCCGTACCCTGGTCGAGCGCGAGCCGAACTACTCGTTCGTCACCGCCCGCCTGCTGATGGACACCCTGCGCGCCGAAGGCCTGGGCTTCCTGGGCGTGGCCGACAGCGCCACCCACCACGAAATGGCCGAGCTGTACGCCAAGGCCCTGCCGGCCTATGTCGAGAAAGGCGTCGAGTTCGAGCTGCTCGACCCTGCACTGAAAGGCTACGACCTGGAGCGCCTGGGCAAGGCCATCAATCACGAGCGTGACCAGCAGTTCACCTACCTGGGCCTGCAGACCCTCTACGACCGTTACTTCATCCACAAGGATGGCGTGCGCTTCGAACTGCCGCAGGTGTTCTTCATGCGCGTCGCCATGGGCCTGGCGCTGCAGGAGAAAGACCGCGAAGCCCGTGCGATCGAGTTCTACAACCTGTTGTCGTCGTTCGACTACATGGCCTCGACCCCGACCCTGTTCAACGCCGGCACCCTGCGTCCGCAGCTGTCCAGCTGCTACCTGACCACCGTTCCGGACGACCTGTCGGGCATCTACAAGGCCATCCACGACAACGCCATGCTGTCCAAGTTCGCTGGCGGCCTGGGCAACGACTGGACCCCGGTACGCGCCCTGGGCTCGTACATCAAGGGCACCAACGGCAAGTCGCAAGGCGTCGTGCCGTTCCTGAAAGTGGTCAACGACACCGCCGTTGCGGTCAACCAGGGCGGCAAGCGCAAGGGCGCGGTCTGCGCCTACCTGGAAACCTGGCACCTGGACATCGAGGAATTCCTCGAGCTGCGCAAGAACACCGGTGACGACCGTCGCCGCACCCACGACATGAACACCGCCAACTGGATCCCGGACCTGTTCATGAAGCGCGTCTTCGACGACGGCAAGTGGACCCTGTTCTCGCCAAGCGAAGTGCCTGATCTGCACGACCTGACCGGCAAGGCCTTCGAAGAGCGCTACGAGTACTACGAAGCCCTGACCGAGTACAACAAGATCAAGGTATTCAAGACCATCCAGGCCAAAGACCTGTGGCGCAAGATGCTGTCGATGCTGTTCGAGACCGGCCACCCATGGCTGACCTTCAAGGACCCGTGCAACCTGCGTTCGCCGCAGCAGCACGTGGGCGTGGTGCACAGCTCGAACCTGTGCACCGAGATCACCCTGAACACCAACGCCGACGAAATCGCCGTGTGCAACCTAGGTTCGATCAACCTGCCGAACCACATCGTCGATGGCAAGCTGGACACCGCGAAACTGGCGCGTACCGTCAAGACCGCCGTGCGCATGCTCGACAACGTGATCGACATCAACTACTACTCGGTGCCACAGGCGCAGAACTCGAACTTCAAGCACCGCCCGGTCGGCCTGGGGATCATGGGCTTCCAGGACGCGCTGTACCTGCAGCACATCCCGTACGGCTCGGACGCAGCCGTCGAGTTCGCCGACAAGTCGATGGAAGCGGTCAGCTACTACGCCATCCAGGCCTCGTGCGACCTGGCCGATGAGCGCGGTGCCTACGAGACCTTCCAGGGTTCGCTGTGGTCCAAGGGCATCCTGCCGCTGGATTCGCAACAGATCCTGATCGAAGCCCGTGGCGCCAAGTACATCGACGTCAACCTGGAAGAGTCGCTGGACTGGGCTCCGGTGCGCGAGCGTGTGCAGAAAGGCATCCGCAACTCGAACATCATGGCCATCGCGCCGACCGCAACCATCGCCAACATCACCGGCGTGTCGCAGTCGATCGAGCCGACGTACCAGAACCTGTACGTCAAATCGAACCTGTCGGGCGAGTTCACCGTGATCAACCCGTACCTGGTCCGCGACCTGAAGGCCCGCGGCCTGTGGGACTCGGTCATGATCAACGACCTGAAGTACTACGACGGTTCGGTGCAGCAGATCGAGCGTATCCCGCAAGAGCTGAAGGACCTGTACGCCACCGCGTTCGAAGTCGACACCAAGTGGATCGTCGATGCCGCCTCGCGTCGCCAGAAGTGGATCGACCAGGCCCAGTCGCTGAACCTGTACATCGCCGGCGCTTCGGGCAAGAAGCTGGACGTGACCTACCGCATGGCCTGGTACCGTGGTCTGAAGACCACCTACTACCTCCGTGCCCTGGCCGCGACCAGCACCGAGAAGTCGACCATCAACACCGGCAAGCTCAACGCCGTCTCCAGCGGCGGCGACAGCGCCCCGGTCCAGGCCGCGGGCCCAGCCCCGGTACCGAAGGCCTGCGCCATCGACGAGCCGGATTGCGAAGCCTGCCAGTAAGGCTTGGCTGAGGCTTCCCCCGGGAAGCCTCAATTTTCTGTGCAACAGCACAGCACCCTGTAGGAGCGGGCTTGCCCGCGAAGAGGCCACCACCTCTCCTGCAGACAGACATAAAAAGCCGCCGCCCAGTGCCGCGGCCAGCCCTTAAAGGGCGCTTCCGATTTGCGTGCACCGCACCGCAACCAAGATCCACCGGCCATACTCCATAGATGGCCCTCAAGCAGGAGAACCTCACCATGCTGAGCTGGGACGAATTCGATAAGGAAGACGGCGAAGTCGCCGCCAAAACCAACACCCCTGCGCAGGCCAACGCCGCCGCGACCCTCGACAAGCTCGACAGCGCCGGCGGTGCCGCCGCCCTGGAAGCCCGCGCCGCCACCGCCAACGACTCCGACGCGGTCAAGCGCGCCAAGGCCGCGCTGGACGCCCTCGACGTCGCCGAAGGCCTGGCCGAACTCGAAGGCTCCTCGGCCCGCGTCGCGGTAGACGAGAAGCGCATGATCAACTGCCGCGCCGACCTCAACCAGCTCGTGCCTTTCAAGTACGACTGGGCCTGGCAGAAGTACCTCGACGGCTGCGCCAACCACTGGATGCCGCAAGAGGTCAACATGACCGCCGACATCGCCCTGTGGAAGAGCATGGACGGCCTGACCGAAGACGAGCGCCGCATCGTGATGCGCAACCTCGGCTTCTTCTCCACCGCCGACTCGCTGGTTGCCAACAACCTGGCCCTGGCCGTGTACCGCCTGATCACCAACCCCGAGTGCCGCCAGTACATCCTGCGCCAGGCCTTCGAGGAGGCGATCCACACCCACGCCTACCAGTACTGCATCGAGTCGCTGGGCATGGATGAAGGCGAGATCTTCAACATGTACCACGAGATCCCGTCGGTCGCGAAGAAAGCCGCCTGGGGCCTGAAGTACACCCGCGCGATCTCGGATCCGGAGTTCAACACCGGCACCGTCGAAACCGACAAAGAGCTGCTGCGCAACCTGATCGCCTACTACTGCGTACTGGAAGGCATCTTCTTCTACTGCGGCTTCACTCAGATCCTGTCGATGGGCCGCCGCAACAAGATGACCGGCGTTGCCGAGCAGTTCCAGTACATCCTGCGTGACGAGTCGATGCACCTGAACTTCGGTATCGACGTGATCAACCAGATCAAGATCGAGAACCCGCACCTGTGGGATGCGGCGATGAAGGAAGAAGCGACCCAGATGATCCTGCAAGGGACCCAGCTGGAGATCGAATACGCCCGCGACACCATGCCTCGCGGCGTGCTGGGGATGAACGCAGCGATGATGGAGGATTACCTCAAGTTCATCGCTAACCGTCGCCTGACCCAGATTGGTCTGAAGGAAGAGTACCCAGGGACTACCAACCCGTTCCCTTGGATGAGCGAGATCATGGACTTGAAGAAGGAGAAGAACTTCTTTGAGACTCGAGTGATTGAGTATCAGACTGGTGGTGCGTTGAGCTGGGATTGATCGCTTGACGATTCGAAAAGGCTGCCTTCGGGCAGCCTTTTTTATTGCCCGAATTTCAGATCAGCCCGAGTCCGCGACGCGCCTGCAATCTCGCACGCCCTCATAAGGGTCTATCCTCTTTGACAAGTTGCTGTGGCAAACACATGACGCAAAGCTTCGGGTTGCGAGCAGGACGTCCACATGAATACAGCACTGTTTACTGCCACTCCGATAGTCACCGTCCGTGACAACCGCGGGTTGGCCATACGCGCCGTGGCCTACTGCCGCCATCCCGACACCCTTGATGTCACAGACAGACGAATCACCCATCACGGCTACGACGCGCGCGGCCGCCTGGTACACAGCGCTGACCCGCGACTGTCTGGCGCAGGGCAGACGAACGTCCTTTACCGGACAGACTTGACCGGTACTGTGCTGCACGCACAGAGGGCGGACACGGGCGTCACCCTGTCGCTGAACGATGCTGCAAGCCGGCCAATCATCGCCCTGAATAACCTGCCTGCCACTGACGTAGGGGCCGCAGATCAGGGTATGACACGCACCTGGCAGTACGAGGCGGCTGATCTGCTGGGTCGAGTGTTATGTGTGACAGAGCAGGTCTCCAGCCATGCTGCACGGATTGCCGAGCGCTTCGTGTATGCCGGCAGCACGGCCGCCGAGCGAGCCCGCAACCTCGCCGGACAATGCGTCAGCCATTTCGACACCGCCGGCCTGGTGCAGGTCGACAGCATCGGGCTCACCGGTGCACCGCACGCCGTGACTCGCCGTCTGCTACAGGGAGCCGCCGAGCCCTTTCAGGTAACCGATTGGCAAGGGTCGTCACGCGCTGCCTGGGACGCCCTGCTCGACAGTGAGCCTTACACCACCCTTACCACCGTGGACGCCACAGGCACGGCCCTGACCACTACCGATGCGCAAGGTCACCGCCAATGCATGTCCTACAACGTGGTGGGCCAGATGGCCAGCAGTTGGGTGACCCTGGCTGACAGCAGCGAGCTGGTCATCGTCAAATCCCTGAACTGGTCGGCCGCCGGACAGAAACTCCAGGAGGAACACGGCAACGGCGTAGTGACCCTATTCACCTACGAAGCGCAGACCCAACGCCTGGTCGGTATCAAGACGCAACGCCCGAACGGCCACGCGGCTGGTGCCAGGACGCTGCAAGACCTGCGCTACGCCTACGACCCCGTAGGCAATGTGCTGAAGGTCAGCAATGACGCCGAAGAGACTCGCTTCTGGCGCAACCAGAAAGTGGTGCCCGAGAACACCTATGCCTACGACAGCCTGTATCAGCTGACCAGCGCCAGCGGCCGCGAGATGACCAATACAGGCCGACAGAGCACGAACCTGCCACGTGCCGCCGTACCGCTACTCACCGCCCCCGATGCTTACACACTGTATACGCGCACCTACCGTTACGATGCCGCCGGTAACCTCACGCAAATCCGCCACAGCGCCACCGCCACGAGCAATCACTACACAACCGATATCACACTCTCGAACACCAGCAACCGCGGTGTGCTGAGTACGCTGACGGCAAAACCGGAAGAAGTGGATGCACTATTCACTGCCGGTGGACAGCAGACCCAGTTGCAGCCCGGCCAGGGCCTCGCTTGGACATCGCGCAACGAACTGCTTCAGGTGACACCAGTGGTGCGTGACGGCGCTCAGGACGACCGCGAGGGCTATCGCTACGATGCCACCAGTCAGAGGGTGCTGAAAGTCCGTCAGCAACACGCCAGCGGCAACCTGCATAGCCAGCGAACGCTTTATCTGCCGGGGTTGGAGCTACACCGCGTGGCAACTGGGCAGACCACTGTCGAGGCGCTACAGGTCATAACGGTAGGGGCCGCCGGGCGCGCGCAGGTTCGATTGCTGCACTGGACGCACGGCCAGCCTGCCGGCATCGCCAACGATCAACTGCGCTTCACCTACGACACGCTTACCGGCAGCACTGGGCTAGAGGTGGATGGCGACGGCAACGTCATCAGCATGGAGGAATACTATCCATACGGCGGTACAGCCGTGTTCAGTTCACGCAGCGCAGTAGAGGCGAACTACAAGACGATACGCCACTCGGGCAAAGAGCTGGACGCGACAGGGCTGTATTACTACGGCTATCGGTATTACCAGCCTTGGATCGGGAGATGGCTGAGCGCCGACCCGGCGGGCACTGCGGATGGCTTGAATATGTTCCGCATGAGCCACAACAATCCCTGCTCTGGACGTGACAGCGACGGCAGGATGTGGGAATACGCTGAGGATGCTCGACTACAACCGCTCGCCGATCGGCTGCAAGCACACGACCTCAATGTGTTCCTGGAGATATTGGGCCTTGCGTCCGAGCACAGTCCGGCACCTCGGCATTTGGCAGCTTATATCCTCAGTGGTTTGAACAACGATTTTCCGGCAGCCCTCAAAGCGCGGAAGCACCTGAAATACCTGGAAGGCCTGGAACACCTGGACTTTCGTCGCGAGCTCCAACCCCAGCAAACCCCTACGCTCGACCCGCTCGCCGGTATTGAGCCCATGCAAGACTACCCCATCGACGAGCGTTATTTCGCTACCGCCGTTTCATCAACCACTACCAACATGCCATCGGCCCCCCAGCCTCGCCCCTCCAGTTCAACAATCGAATATCTTTCGCCAGACAGCAGCCCAGACGTGAAAAACCGAATCGATACGCTCAGCCGCCGAGTGACCAGCCACCTGTTTGGTAGCCTTATCATATCGGGGGTTGACGGGGGCCACTTCCAGAATACTTTCACCCCTGATGAATGGAGATTCCAGTCGAACTTCAAAAACAACAAAAACGCGAGCTATTTCGCCAGCGATGTCGTTGCCATCCAATACGCCAAGGTCTCCCAAGCGGGAGGCTACGCGCTGAAGGCACCCAAGCGAATAATACGAGAGAGTGTGGTAAATCCAACGACCCTCACTGTGATGAACGCAGCGGCGGACTCTGCATTGTCGATGAAAGATCTGTTTCTGACGTCAACGCCGAACGGTCGAAGCACCCAGAGGATCATGGACTATTTTGGGCTGGAAGCGACGAATGTCACGCGGATAAACGACGATTTCATCGTTGACGTGAGGGTGAAGCCAAGCCCATCGCGGCGCGCATTGCACTAGTATCGCCCAAACACTGAAGGCTCGCACCGAAACGCCGTCGCGGGCAAACCTGCCCGCGAAAAGCGCCCCCAACTGCCAATCCTCAGAAGAACGTCTGCACCACATTGGCAACCCGGTAATCGCCATCCACCAAGTACAACAACCGCTACTTGTCGAACGTGGTGCAAGGATGCGAAACGCCCAGGCTGATCACATCGCCCACCGCAAAATAGCTGTCCACCGGCACCCGCACATGGGCGTGCTGGTCACTGACCGCTTCGATCACACACCCCGACGGCACCTCCTCCAGTGGCATGCCTGGGCGCTTGTGCAGCAGTGGCCGCGGTAACCCGGCAACGGTCCCCGCAAAGCGCGGCAGAGGCCATGCGCCAGCACATCCTGCGCTCGCGTGAACGCATGGCCCCGGTGTTCGAGGCCCTGCCCTGAGACGCTAGCCGGCGCGCTGCATCACAAACCGCACAAAGGCGTCGAGCTTGGACAACACGCTGCGCTGGCGCAGGTAGACCAGGTTGACCGGGCGAGTCGCCGGCAGAAAGGGTTCTAGTAGCGAGACCAGGCGCCCCTCGCGCAGGTCATCGGCCACCAGGAATTCCGGCTGCATGAGAATGCCGTTGCCACTGATCGCAGCCAGGCGCAGCACCTGGCCATCGTTGCTCTTGAGCGTCCAGTGTTCCGGCCAGGAGTATTCACGCCCGGCGTCCTGCAACGGCCAGGTGAAGCGATGGGTCCAGCTGGAATGAACCAGCAAGCGGTGCTTGCCGAGATCGGCCGGCACCGTGGGCCAACCCTGTTCGTTCAGATAGGCCGGGGCCGCACAGATCACCATGCGATAGGGGCGCAGCGGCTTGGCGACCAGATCCACATCTCCCAGCTCGCCGATACGAAACGCCAGGTCGAAACCCTCGGCCATGAGGTCGACTACACTGTTGCTCAGGACCAGATCGACGCGCATCTGCGGATGCTCCCGCAGAAACTGCGCCACGATCGGCGCCACCAGCGCCGAGCCCAAGGTCATCGGTGCACTGATTCGCAGCAGGCCGCTGGGTGCCTTCTGCAAGCTCTCGACTTGCTCGTAGGCCCGGCGCACCTGCTCCAGCGCCTGGCGGGACTCTTCATAAAACACCCTTCCCGCCTCGGTGACGTGCATGCGCCTGGTACTGCGCTGGATCAACTCCATCTGCAGCGCTTCTTCCAGCCCACGGATGTACTTGCTGACCATCACGGTCGACAGCCGCAGGTGCTCGGCAGCCGCGCTGAAGCTGCCTTGCTCCACCACGGTGACGAAGACTTCCATCGCGCGCAGACGATCCATATTTAACTCTCAGTTAAAATTAATTGAACGAAACCGTTATTTATTAACAGATAATTTTCCAATAACGTGTCTTCGTCAACTCACAACCACGGTGTTTCATCATGAGGTCGCTCACCTCCCTGCTCGAACGGTTCCCACGCACGTGCTTGATCGAACAGGCCACGCCCATTCAGCGCCTCGTCGCGCTGGAACAGGTCTTGGGGCTCGACGCGCGCGGTATCCGCCTGTTCGCCAAGCGGGACGACTTCATGGCGCTCGGTGGCGGTGGCAACAAACTGAGGAAACTCGAATTTCTGCTGGGCGCAGCGCTGCATGACGGTATCGAGCATGTCATCACCGTCGGAGGCCTGCAGTCCAACCACGCGAGATTGACCGCGGCGGCCTGTGCGTCACTGGGCCTGCCCTGCGAACTGGTGCTGTCGCGGGCAGTCGCCAAGGATGGCGAAGAATACGAGCACAGCGGCAACGTGCTGCTGGACGAGCTTTTCGGCGCCAAGGTGCATATCAGCCCCGACGGGATCAGCGCGCTGCATTGGGCCGAGCTGCGTGCAGCGCAACTTGAGAAGGCGGGCCACAAGGTCAAGGTGATCCCCACCGGCGGCTCGACTGCCCTGGGTTGCCTGGGTTATGTCAGGGCCGCACAGGAAATCGCCGAGCAGGAGCAGGCCCTGGCCGTGCAGTTCACGCGGGTGTTCACGGCCAACGGCAGTTCCGGCACCCATGCCGGCCTCAGTGCAGGATTCGCCGCCCTCGGACGTGGCGCCAACTTGGTGAAATCCTATGCGGTACTGGCAGACGCGAGCACTGCACAACGCCAGACCTTGGATTTGTCACACCATGTCCAAACCCTGCTTGGCCTGCCAGCCGACATCGAAGCGCACGATATCGAGGTGGATGGAAATTACCTTGGCAAAGGCTATGGGCTACCAACTCCCGAGATGCTCAATGCTCTGCGCCTGATGGCCCGCCATCAAGGCCTGCTGCTGGACCCTGTGTATTCCGGCAAGGCATTCGCCGGCCTGCTCGCCGACCTGCAGAGCGACCGCCATGTGCGCGGCGACAACCTGCTGTTCGTCATGACCGGCGGAACACCCGGGCTGTTCGCCTATCGCGATGCCCTGCAAGACGCCTGATCGACTCGCTGACTACCTACCCGCACGTCCCCCATTCCAACAAGACATCTCACCCCCCGGCTTCGCCGGGGGCGTGCTGATACCTCACCCCTGCAAGCAACACAACGCCCCCAATGCAAGCCATTGGGATCGAGAGGCAGTGCCAGTTACACATCCACCCTTATTGCCAGTCAGGAGAACACTCATGAACGGGCGCAACCTTTCCCTCACCCTGGGCACCCTTGGTCTGTTCGCTGTGGCCGCGCTGGGCCTTACCGCCGACCTGCGAAACACCACCGAAATCGACCCCGCAGGCTGCCTGCAATCGGCCAGCAGCTCACCCTGCAACCGCAAGCTGGCGCGCTACTACGACGACGTCTACGGCCAGCACGTGGAGGCCGACCGGGAAAACTCACTGGTGACCTCCGTGCAGAGTGCACTGCTGCAACTGCAGTACTACCCCGGCCCGGTGGACGGGCTGCTGGGGCGTGACACCCAATCGGCGCTGGTCGCGTTCCAGATGGACTACGACATCGGCGTGACCGGGGCGATCGACTCCTCGACGCTGGAAAAACTCAAGCTGCCGGTTCCCCGATGGTTCATGCAGTAAAGCGTCGCGCCCGAACGTTGAACGACGGTGTCGAAGGTGCGCTCTATCCCTGGCGGTTCCGCTTTGTCGTCGGCTTGCTCCTGCTGCTGGCAGGAGGCTTGATGGTGCGCATCGTCCAACTGCAGCTCGACAGCCAGGGATTTCTCCAGCGCCAGGGCGATGCACGCAGCCTGAGGGTGATCGCGATCCCGGCCCATCGCGGAATGATCACCGACCGCAACCACGCACCGCTGGCAGTGAGCACGCCCGTGGTCACGGTGTGGGCCAACCCGCGGCTGCTCGCTGACGCCCAGGACAAGTGGCCACTGCTGGCCGAGGCGCTGGGTATCGCCCCGGCCACCTTGAGCGACCACCTGACGCGCCACGCCCGGCGTGGTTTCGTGTACCTGGCGCGCGGCCTGACCCCGGAGGTGGGCGAAGCCGCCATGGCGCGTATCAAGGCCCAGCAGATTCCCGGGGTGTTCGAACTCGAAGAGTTTCGCCGCTTCTACCCCAGCGCCAACAGCCTGGCGTCGGTCATCGGCTTCACCGACATCGACGACCATGGGCGCGAAGGCCTGGAGCTGGCCTTCGACAGCTGGCTGGCAGGTATTCCAGGCAGGCGCCAGGTGCTGAAGAATCGTCGTGGCGATGTGATCAGCGAACTGCAGGTGCTGCGCAATGCCCGCCCCGGCCAGGACCTGGTCCTGTCGATCGATGCCCGCCTGCAGCACATCGCCCAACGCGAGCTGGCCCAGGCGATGCTCGACTATGGCGCCAGCGCGGCGAGCCTGGTGATTCTCGATGTGCACAGCGGAGAAGTGCTGGCCATGGCGTCGCAGCCGACCTACAACCCCAACAACCGTCGCCACGTGCGCCCGGCGATGATGCGCAACCGGGCGCTGGTGGATGTCTTCGAACCGGGCTCGACCATGAAACCGCTGTCGATGAGCGCAGCGCTGCTCAGTGGCCGCTGGAAACCGCAGGACAAGGTGGAGGTGTTCCCCGGCACGCTGCGTATCGGCAACTACACCATCCGCGACGTGTCGCGCAGCGAAGGACCGGTGCTGGACCTGACCGGCATCCTGATCCGCTCGAGCAACGTGGGCATGAGCAAGGTCGCCTTCGACATCGGAGGCGAGGCGATCTTCAACCTCATGCGCGACGTCGGGCTGGGCCAGGACAGCGGCCTGAACTTCCCCGGTGAACGCAGTGGCAACCTGCCGAACTACCGGCAGTGGCGCCCGGCGGAAACCGCGACCCTGTCGTATGGCTACGGCCTTTCGATCACCACAGCGCAACTGGCCCACGCCTATGCAGTGATCGCCAATAACGGGCGCAACGCGCCCTTGAGCCTGGTCAAGGTCGACACGCCGGTGAACGCTCCGCAGGTCATACCCGAGCCGGTGGCGCGCACGGTGCAAGAAATGCTGCAGCAGGTGGTGGAGGCGAACAAGGGCGTGTACCGCGCGCGAGTGCCTGGCTACCACGTCGCGGGCAAGAGCGGCACGGCCAAGAAGAACCAGGTGGGCAGCAAGGGCTACACTAAGAGCACCTATCGCTCGCTGTTTGCAGGTTTCGCCCCGGCCACGCAGCCGCGCTACGCAATCGCCGTGGTCATCGACGAGCCGACCAAAGTGGGCTACTTCGGCGGGCTGGTCGCAGCGCCGGTGTTCAGCAAGGTGATGGGCCAGACGCTCAGACTGATGGGGGTCGCGCCCGATGACCTGGAGGGACTGGAAGCCATGAAGCATGCACCCCGCAACGCCCGGCGATGATACGCGTCAGTCACTGGCAAAGCGGCGCCTGCGCCCCACCTCGCGCACAGCCTCGACCAGGGCGCGGGTCATTGGCGCAGGTTTGCCGGTGAAGGCATGGAAGCGTGCCATCGCCAGCGGCGGCAAGCCCTCGCTTTCGTCCACCGCACGCAGCCCCTGGCGCAACTGGCTCTGCGCCACGGGGCTGACGGCGAAGCCTGCCTGCGCCGCCGCCAGGCAACCGGCCATGCTGCGGCTCTCGAACGCCAGGCGCCAGTCGATATCCGCCGCAGCCAGGGCATTGATCGCCGACTCGCGGTACACGCAAGGCTCGGGAAACACCGACAGCGGTACGGGCTCATCGGACGGCAAGGCGGTGTGTTCGGCGAAGGCCCACACCAGAGGCTCTTCCCACAGCAGTTCACTGTCGTCTTCGATGCGTGCGCAGCGTTTGCCGAACACCACGTCCAGTTCCCCCTCCGCCTGTTGGCGCAGCAGTTCGGTGGTGATGCCCACCCGCAACTCGATGGCGATGCCCGGATGCCCGCGGCGAAACACCTGCAGCACTTGCGCAAGCCAGGTGCCGGCGAAGTCTTCGGAGGCGCCGATCACCAACCGCCCGGCGGGCGACTCACCTCGCAGGCGTGCCCGCACTTCCTGCTCCAGGTCGAGGATATTGCGGGCGTAGGTGTAGAGCGTCTCTCCCGCCGGCGTCATGTCCAGCTGGCGGGTGGTGCGCTGCAACAGGCGCGTCCCCAGGCTCTCCTCGAGGCGCTTGATGTGGCCGCTGACCGCTGACGGCGTCAGCGCCAGGCGATCGGCCGCAGCGGCGAAACCGCGCAGGTCGACCACCGCAAGGAAGGTACGCAACAGCACGATATCCAGGGCAAGTGCCGACGACGGAGGTTGCGAAGACATAGGGAATTTCAACTCATCACGAAATATGATTAGTAAACATCAATTACTCACGAATCACAACGATCACCAGCAGTAGCATGGAACGGTCATCAATGCTTTGAGCAGGACACATCATGAACACCCCATCCAGATCCTTGATAAACACCGCAGCACCGGCTGTTCGCCGACTGGCGATCGCACTGTCGCTGGTATGTATCGGGATGCTTCGTAGCGGCGCAGGCGCGGGGCTGACGCAAAGTGTGCGTGCAACCGGCTCCCGAGGCTGAGCCGTTCGAAGTGATTGGGCCGTGCCCTGTGCGGCCACGGCGTGAAGTGCGAATTTCACGCCGTTTTTTTATCTAGGCACTTGGCACCCGGACCAACGGCCTTGTAGCGTGGCGGCACCCTTATGCGCCCCAGAGCTGACTAGCCCCCATGGAAATCCGCCATTTCCGCTACTTCCTGAGTGTTGCCCAGCACGGTCACTTCACCCGTGCCGCTGAGCAGTTGGGCATCGCTCCGCCAACGCTGAGCCGGCAGATCCAGGACATGGAAAACGAGCTTGGCGTACGCCTGTTCCAGCGCAGCCAGCGGGCCGTGCGTCTCACCGCGGCGGGTGAAGCGCTGCGGGTCGAGGCGTTGCAGGCGGTGCGCCAGTTCGATGCTGCGCAACTCGGCGCGCAGCGGGCCGGGCGGGGTGATGTCGGGCGTATCGAACTGGGTTATGTGGCTTCTGCCGCGTACTCGGGGCTTTTGCAGCAGCAAGTGACGCACTTCAGTCAATCCTGCCCCGGCGTCCAGCTCAATATTCGCGAAGTCGCCATGATGGCCTCGCCCGAGCTGGTTCGTGATGGGCAGCTTGACCTCGCCTATGTACGAATGCCCATGGAACTGCCAGAAGAACTGAACGCCATTACGCTGCTGGAAGAAGGCTTCGTCCTCGCCCTGCCCTCCAGCTCCCGCCTCAACGAACTGCCGCAGATCAACGCCGCACGGCTGGCCGGGGAAACCTTCATCCTGCCCGAGCAGATCTCCGGCACCTTGGCGGTAGCCGCACAGGGAGGCTTCACCCCGCACCTGGGGCCGCAGCCCGGCAGCCTGGTGGCGGTGGTCGCTCTGGTCTCGCTGGGCCAGGGCATCGCGGTGGTGCCGGAGTCGATGGTGCGCCGGGTCAATCTGCCGCAGGTCAACTATCGCCCGATCGAAGATTGCCAGCCGCGCTCCTGCCTGGCCCTGCTGCATCGCCGTTTCGAAAAGGCGCCGGCGGTGCAGCGCTATATCGAGATGCTGGGGCGCGTGCGCTAGGCTCTGTACGAAAAGCCTTGATACTCGATGATGCTGCGTTGAAAACAGCCTCGGAATGCTCATTTACAACTCGTAAAGTCGAGCGCGACCCCGGCCGTTCCTCGGCTGTTTTCGCCTTGCCTGACCTTCGTCTCAAGACTTTTCATACAGAGCCTAGGGTCTGTTCCGCCCTGCCCGGTTCTCCCGCCTGAAGGTGCTGGCTAAAGTCCGCCCATCACTTGCTCCCTGGAGCACCACCATGAACCGTATCGCATTCTGCACACTCGCCCGGGCCTTGGCCTGACCGACCTACCATGGCCGCGCAGGTCAACTACCGCACCGCCGAAGTCGATGGCGTACAGATCGCCTGGCTCGACAAGCAAGGCTGAACCGGCCCGTATCGCAGCGACCTTGCCAGCCTTTGAAGCTGCGCAGCCTGTGTCGGGATGGCCGCGTTACGAGCGCCAGCCACCTCGCCAGTCATAGGATGTCTTCGCAACTGGCGAGCTAGAGCGACTGTAGCCTCAACACTGGAAAACCTCCGATAAATATGGACGCAAAACCCTGTTCAAAAGCGTTGACAGCGTTTTCAGCGGTTGTTAATAATCGCCAAAGTTGTACGACAACACACAACAAAAACAACAACTCGTGAAGCCCATCATGTCGACATCCTACCCACGCTACTCGCACCCTCCTCTTTCCAACATTCGCCGCTGCGGCGAATCGCTGGCAGCAACGGGCACCTGAGCGCCCGATTCGCGCGTTTCACCTTGGTCCACGACGGGCCATTCACCCCACCGCCCCTGCAATCGGCCGCTCGCGCGTGCCTGGCAGGCGGCTGCCTCACTGCTGGGAGCACAACAATAATGAAAATCCGCCAGACCCTGCCCTTCGCCCTGTTCGGCGCCACCGCCCTGGGGGCACTGCCCGACGCTGCACTGGCCGCCGGCTTCATCGAAGACTCCAAGGCGACCCTGAACCTGCGCAACTTCTACATCAACCGCAACTTCGTCGACCCGAGCAACCCGCAAAGCAAGGCCGAGGAGTGGACACAAAGCTTCATCCTCGACGCCCGTTCCGGATTCACCGAGGGGCCGATTGGCTTCGGCGTGGATGTGCTGGGGTTGTGGTCGGTCAAGCTCGACGGTGGTGGCGGCACTTATGGCACGGCCCTGCTGCCACGCCATGACGATGGACGCCCGGCGGACGATTTCGGTCGCCTGGCCGTGGCAGGTAAAGCGCGCATCTCCAAGACCGAGCTGAAGGTCGGCGAGTGGATGCCGGTCCTGCCGATCCTGCGCTCCGACGATGGCCGCTCGCTGCCGCAGACCTTCCGTGGCGGCCAGGTGACATCCAGCGAGATCGCCGGGCTGACCCTCTATGGCGGGCAGTTCCGCGGCAACAGCCCGCGTAACGACGCGAGCATGGACGACATGAGTTTCGGCCGTGGGGTGTCCGATCGCTTCAACTTCGTCGGCGGCGAATACAGCTTCAACGACAAGCGCACCCTGGTCGGGCTGTGGAATGCCCAGCTCAAGGATGTCTACCAGCAGCAGTACCTGCAACTGAGCCACAGCCAGCCACTGGGCGACTGGACTCTGGGCGCCAACCTCGGCTACTTCCAGGGCGAAGACGACGGCGCCGAACGCGCCGGCAAGCTCGACAACAAGACCTACTCGGGCATGTTCTCGGCACGCTATGCCGGCCATACCTTCTGGGTCGGCCTGCAGAAGGTCAGCGGCGATACCTGGATGCGGGTCAACGGCACCAGCGGCGGCACCCTGGCCAACGACAGCTACAACGCCAGCTTCGACAACGCCAACGAACGCTCCTGGCAAGTGCGCCACGACTTCAACTTCGTCACCGTCGGCATCCCCGGCCTGAGCATGATGAACCGCTACATCAGCGGCCGCGATGTGCACAGCGGCGCGGTGAGCGATGGCAAGGAGTGGGTGCGTGAATCGGAACTGGCCTACGTGATCCAGAGCGGCCCGTTCAAGGATCTGAGCGTGAAGTGGCGCAACTCCAACATCCGCCGCAGCTTCAGCAACAACGAGTTCGACGAGAACCGGCTGATCTTCAACTATCCGCTGTCGATCCTGTAAACCGATACCATCAATGCATTGACAAGCCGCGAACTCGCTGTCGATAATCGACCCATGTCGTACGACAACCTACAACAATCAACGACAAGAGCTGGCCATGACCACTACTCCCTTCAAACGCCTGCTGCTCACCGGAGCGGCAGGCGGCCTGGGCCAGGTGCTTCGCGAACGCCTCAAAGGCAGCGCCGAAGTCCTGCGCCTTTCCGATATCGCCCCGATGGCACCTGCTGCCGGTCCGCATGAAGAAGTGATCACCTGCGACCTGGCCGACAAGGCTGCGGTACACGCGCTGGTCGAAGGCGTCGATGCCATCCTGCATTTTGGCGGGGTGTCCACCGAGCACAGTTTCGAGGATATCCTCGGCCCCAATATCTGCGGGGTGTTCCACATCTACGAAGCGGCGCGCAAGCATGGGGTAAAACGCGTCGTCTTCGCCAGTTCCAACCATGTGATCGGCTTCTATCGCCAGGACGAGCGGCTCGATGCCCACTCCCCTCGCCGCCCCGATGGCTATTACGGCTTGTCCAAGAGCTACGGCGAGGACCTGGCCAGCTTCTACTTCGACCGCTACGGCATCGAGACCGTCAGCATCCGTATCGGCTCGTCCTTCCCGCAACCGCAGAACCCGCGAATGCTTTGCACCTGGCTGAGCTACGACGACCTGCTGCAACTCATCGAACGCAGCCTGCGCACCCCCGACGTCGGCCACACCGTGGTCTATGGCGCGTCCGACAACCGCACCGTCTGGTGGGACAACCGCCACGCCGAGCACCTGGGCTACCAGCCCAAGGACAGCTCGGAGGTGTTCCGCGCCGACGTCGAATCAAGGCCCGCGCCCCCCGCCGACGACCCCAGCATGGTCTACCAGGGCGGCGCCTTCGTCGCTGCCGGCCCCTTCGATTGAGCGCCACTGCGTGCAAGGAGCAGCACCATGCAGCACTGTGAACTGATCGTCGACGCGCGCAACGCCACCGGGGAAAGCCCGGTGTGGCATGCCGGCGAGCAGGCCCTGTACTGGGTCGATATTCCCGCCCGCCAACTGCAGCGCTGGCGCCTGGCCGATGGCAAGCACGACGTCTGGCAGGGCGATGAAATGCTGGCCTGCATCGCCCGTGGCGCACAGGGCTGGGTCGCGGCGATGGAGACCGGCCTGTTCACCCTTGAACCGACCGCGGACGGGCGCCTGCTCGGCACGCTCCTGGCCAGCGTCGAGCATGCCCGCGACCGCATGCGCTTCAACGACGGGCGCTGTGACCGCCAGGGCCGTTTCTGGGCCGGCACCATGCTGATGGACATGCAGCAAGGCGCCCAGGTCGGCGCACTCTACCGCCTCGATGGCAAGGACCACCTGCATTGCCAGCTCGACGGCATGATCGTGCCCAACGGCCTGGCCTTCAGCCCGGACGGCAGGCGCATGTACCTGTCCGACTCGCACCCGACGGTGCAGAAGATCTGGTCGTTCGACTACGACACCGACAGCGGTACGCCCCATAACCAGCAGCTGTTCGTCGACATGCGCGAGCATCCAGGCCGCCCCGATGGCGCGGCCGTCGACCAGGACGGCTGCTACTGGATCTGCGGCAACGACGAGGGGGTGATCCATCGCTTTGCCCCCGATGGCCGCCTGGACCGCTCGCTGCACGTGCCGGTGAAGAAGCCGGCGATGTGCGCCTTCGGTGGCCCTCAGCTCGACACCCTGTACGTCACCTCGATCCGCCCCGATGGCATCGACCTCGCCGACCAGCCGCTGGCCGGCGGCGTGTTCGCCCTGAATCTCGGCGTCAAGGGCCTGGAGGAAACACCCTGGCAAGGCTGACCGCCCAGCCCACCCACACCTGCACAACCGAAACCAGATAATAAAAACCACGGAGTTTCATCATGACCTTCAAACGCACGTTGCTTCTTGCCGCCCTCCCCTTGGCCCTCGGTCTGTCCAGTGCCGCCAGCGCACTGGACATCAAGTTCGCCGAGATCCACCCAGCCGGCTACCCGACGGTGGTCGCCGAGCAGAACATGGGCAAGAAACTCGAACAGGCCAGCAATGGCGAGATCACCTTCAAGATGTTCGCCGGCGGTGTGCTCGGCTCGGAAAAGGAAGTCATCGAACAGTCGCAGATCGGCGCGGTGCAGATGACCCGCGTGAGCCTGGGGATTGTCGGCCCGGTGGTGCCGGATGTGAACGTGTTCAACATGCCATTCGTGTTCCGCGACCAGGCGCACATGCGCAAGATCATCGATGGCGAGATCGGTCAGGAGATCCTCGACAAAATCACCAACTCCGAATTCAACCTGGTGGCACTGGCCTGGATGGATGGCGGCTCGCGCAGCATCTACACCAAGAAGCCGGTGCGCAGCATCGATGACCTCAAGGGCATGAAGATCCGCGTACAGGGCAACCCGCTGTTCATCGACATGATCAACGCCATGGGCGGCAACGGCATCGCCATGGACACCGGCGAAATCTTCAGCGCCCTGCAGACCGGGGTGATCGACGGCGCCGAAAACAACCCGCCGACCTTGCTCGAGCACAACCACTACCAGAGCGCCAAGTACTTCACCCTGACCAACCACCTGATCCTGCCGGAGCCGGTGGTGATGTCCAAGACCACCTGGAACAAGCTCACACCGGACCAGCAGGCACTGGTGAAGAAAGTCGCGCGTGAAGCGCAGATGGAAGAGCGCGAACTGTGGGACGCCAAGTCCGCCGCCAGCGAAGAGAAACTCAAGGCCGCGGGTGTCGAGTTCATCGCCGTGGACACCAAGCCGTTCTATGACGCCACTGCCCCGGTACGCGAAAAATACGGTGCGCAGTACGCCGACCTGATGAAACGCATCGACGCGGTCGAGTAAGCCACTCCTTCCAGACGACTCCGGCAGCACGGCGCCCGCCGTGCCGCCTCCTGGTGATGCCCATGAAAACGTTTTTCCTGCGCCTGAACGACAGGCTCTACAGCAGCTGCATCTGGATCGCTGGCCTGTCGATCCTGGCCATGTCGCTGATCATTCCCTGGGGCATCTTCGCCCGTTACGTGCTCGGCACCGGCTCCAGTTGGCCGGAGCCGGTGGCGATCCTGCTGATGGTGGTGTTCACCTTCGTCGGCGCCGCCGCCAGCTATCGCGCCGGCGCGCACATGGCGGTGGCGATGCTCACCGACCGCATGCCCGCACCACTGCGCCAGCTGGTTGGCGTGCTGGTGCAGGTGCTGATGATCGTGGTGTGCCTGTTCATGACCTGGTACGGCACCAAACTGTGCATCACGACGTGGAACCAGTTTCTCGCCTCGCTGCCGGGCGTGCGGGTGGGCATGACCTATGCGCCGATCCCGGTGGGCGGCGTACTGACCTTGATCTTCGTGCTGGAAAAACTCGTGCTGGGCGATCAGAGCAACCGCAAGGTGGTGCGCTTCGACCTGGTGGAAGAAAGCGAAGGAGCGGCATAAATGGATGCGTTCATTCTGTTGGGCAGTTTCATCGCGCTCATCCTGCTGGGCATGCCGGTGGCTTATGCGCTGGGGCTCTCTGCACTGATCGGTGCCTGGTGGATCGACATTCCGCTGCAGGCAATGATGATCCAGGTGGCAAGCGGGGTTAACAAGTTTTCGCTGCTGGCCATTCCATTCTTCGTGCTGGCCGGTGCGATCATGGCCGAGGGCGGCATGTCGCGGCGCCTGGTGGCTTTCGCCGGGGTGCTGGTGGGCTTCGTGCGTGGCGGGCTGTCGCTGGTCAATATCATGGCCTCGACCTTCTTCGGCGCGATTTCCGGCTCCTCGGTGGCCGACACGGCGTCGGTCGGTTCGGTGCTGATTCCGGAAATGGAGCGCAAAGGTTATCCGCGCGAATTCTCCACGGCGGTGACCGTCAGCGGCTCGGTGCAGGCACTGCTCACCCCACCAAGCCACAACTCGGTGCTCTATTCGCTGGCCGCAGGCGGCTCGGTATCGATCGCCTCGCTGTTCATGGCCGGGGTGATGCCGGGGCTGCTGCTCAGTGCGGTGATGATGGGCCTGTGCCTGTTGTTCGCCAAGAAGCGCAACTACCCCAAGGGCGAAGTGATCCCGATGCGCCAGGCGCTGAAGATCGCCGGTGAAGCGCTTTGGGGCCTGATGGCCATGGTGATCATCCTCGGCGGCATTCTCTCGGGCGTGTTCACCGCCACCGAGTCGGCGGCCGTGGCGGTGGTGTGGTCGTTCTTCGTGACAATGTTCATCTACCGCGACTACAAGTGGCGCGACCTGCCCAAGCTGATGCATCGCACGGTGCGAACCATCTCCATCGTGATGATCCTGATCGGCTTCGCAGCCAGCTTCGGCTACGTGATGACGCTGATGCAGATCCCGTCGAAGATCACCACTGCGTTCTTGACCCTGTCGGACAACCGCTACGTGATCCTGATGTGCATCAACTTCATGCTCCTGCTGCTGGGCACGGTGATGGACATGGCGCCGCTGATCCTGATCCTCACCCCGATCCTGCTGCCGGTGATCACTGGCATCGGCGTGGACCCTGTGCACTTCGGCATGATCATGCTGGTCAACCTCGGTATCGGCCTGATCACCCCGCCGGTGGGGGCGGTGTTATTCGTCGGCTCGGCGATCGGCAAGGTCAGTATCGAGGCGACGGTCAAGGCGCTGCTGCCGTTCTACCTGGCGCTGTTCATGGTACTGATGGCGGTGACCTACATCCCGGCCATCTCGCTGTGGCTGCCAAGCGTGGTTCTGTAAGTTCGTGGACAGCCTGCTCTCTCCCGGTGGGAGCAACTGTCTTGTTCAAGTCCTAAAGGCCAGCCTAATCCCCTGTGGGAGCGGCGGTTCGGCGCCCCGACTTGTCCCGCGATCACCGGCAGAGCCGGTGCCATGCAGCGCGGTGTTCTTGGCGTAGGCCCCCGCCCCGGCAAGCCCCCACTGTTGACCTCTTTTGCAAATGGACCCTGCACATGGCTGTTCCCGCCTCACCTTCCCTCTTCCCGCGCAAGCTGGCCATCGCCCTCCTGGCGCTGCTGGCCTGCTCGTTCGCCGGCAACCACATCGCCGCGCGCATCGCCTTCGATGACGGCACCGGCGTGCTGCTGGCGATTCTCTGCCGCTCGGGCATCACCTTCCTGGCCCTGGCCAGCCTGGTGCTCTGGCAACGCCAGGCCCTGGGGCTGCCCAGCGGCACCCGGCGCTGGCAACTGCTGCTGGGGCTGCTGATCGCCACCCAGAGCCTGTGCCTGTACTCGGCGGTGGCGCGCATCCCGGTGGCGTTGGCACTGCTGGTGGGCAACACCTTCCCGATCCTGCTGGCGCTGCTCAACTGGGCGCTCAACGGCGTACGCCCAACCGGGCGCACGGTGCTGTTCATGGCCCTGATCCTCTGCGGCCTGGTGCTGGCCCTGGATGTGCCGGGACGCCTGGCCGACAGTGGCACGAGCAATCCGCACTGGACCCTCGGGGTCAGCCTGGCCTTCGGTGCCGCCTGCGTGTTCGCCTGTGCGCTGTGGATCACCGACAACAAGCTGGCCGCTGTGCATGGCCCGGTCCGCAGCCTGCTGACCTTGCTGATCGTGTTCACCAGCATGCTGGTGGCAGGCGCTGGTGGTTGGGTGCCGGCGGGCCTGTCGTTGCCGGGCAGCGCAGGGGGATGGATGGCCCTGGCCAGCCTGGTGGTGCTGTACGGGGTGGCATTCACCCTGCTGTTCGTCTGCGTGCCGCGGCTGAACATGGCGCAGAACGCGCCAGTGATGAACATCGAACCAATCGCCACCCTGCTGCTGGGGTGGGCCTTGCTCGACCAACAGTTGAGCGGCCTGCAACTGCTCGGCGGGGCGGTGGTGGTCAGTGGCATCGTGCTGTTGACGTACCGCCGCCAGCCCGCGGCGAAATGAGCACGGCCCTGCCGGAGAACAGCGCAATGACCGAACTGCACCTGCAGGACCGCCTGACCCGTCTCACCCTGGCCCCCGCGCTGGGCGCCAGCCTGGTCAACTGGCAGGTCAAGGCCACCGGCCAGGCGTTGTTGCGCCACAGCGACGCCGCAGCACGTGCCAGCGGCTCACCCCGGCGCCTGGCCTGCTATCCGCTGGTGCCCTGGTCCAATCGCATCGCCGCTGGCGGCTTTGCCCGCCCGGACGGCTGGCAGGCCCTGGCCGCGAACACCGATCACGATCCCTACCCGATCCACGGTAGCGCCTGGCAGCAGCCGTGGCGTGTGGAGCACCACAGCCAGCGGCGGGCCCGGATGATCCTCGACAGCCAGCAGCCCTTCGCCTACCAGGCCATGCTGGATGTGCACCTGCACGAGGGGCGTCTTGACCTGGAGCTGCACGTCACCCACCTTGCCGCCCAGGCGACCTGGCACGGGCTGGGCCTGCACCCGTATTTTCCAAGGTCTGCCAACACCCGCCTGCAGGCATCCGCCCGCCAGGTGTGGCTTGGCGAGAGCGGTGAGCTGCCATCACGGCTGGCGCCCATTCCCGAGGCCTGGCGCTTCGACAGCGCCCGCCACTTGCCCCTGACACCGGTCGACCACGCCTTCGCAGGCTGGACAGGCAGCTGCACCATCGAACAGCCCGACGCGGGCTATCGCCTGGAATGCCAGGCCACCGGCGCCGAACACTTTCTGTTGTTCTGTCCGCAAGATCGCGACTTCTTCTGCTTCGAGCCGGTCAGCCACCCGATCAACGCCCATCACCTGCCCGGGCGCCCGGGGCTGCGCTTGCTGCAGCAGGGCGAGCAGGCCAGCCTGGGGTTGCGCCTGCGTTATCTGCCGGGCTGACGGGCAGTCAGTCCAGGCCCTTGGCGCGCACGTCGGCGGCCAGCATGTCGATAAACGCGCGCACCTTGGCCGAGCCGTACTTGCTCTCGCGGTGCAGGATATGGATGGGCCAGGGCGCCTCCTCGAAATCGGCGAGCACTACCTGCAGGCGACCGCTGGCGATCTCCTCGACCACCTGGTACGACAGCAGCCGGGCGATACCCAGGCCTGCGCATGCGGCGGCAATGGCACCGTCGTTGCTGGTCACGGTGAGGCGGGGCTTCATGCGCACCATGGTCGGCTCGTCGGTCAGGCCAAAACGCCAGCCCGCACGTGGCGACAGGTTGGTGGTGGCGATCACCACATGCTCGTGCAGATCGGAGGGGTGCGCCGGTACGCCGTGCCTGGCGAGGTAATCGGGCGATGCGCAGAGCATGCGCCTGACCTTGCCGACACGCAGGGCCTTGAGCCCGGAGTCGGGCAACTGGCCGATGCGCACCGCCACATCCATGCCCTCCTCGACCATGTTCACCACCCGATCGAGGAAGTACGCCGACACGTCCACCTCAGGGTACTGCTGCAAGTAACGCACGATGCTAGGCATGACGAACTTCTTGCCGAACAGGATCGGCGCGGTCACCGCCAGTTCGCCCTTGGGCGTGGCGTTGACTCCGGCTGCCGCCTCGTTGGCCTCGGCGATGCTGGCGAGGATGCTGCGGCAGTCTTCCAGGTAACGGCCGCCGGCCTCGGTCAGGCGCACGCTGCGGGTGGTGCGCAGCAGCAGCTTGACCCCCAGGCGTTCTTCGAGGGCGCTGACCGCGCGGGTCACCGCAGCGGGCGACATGTCCAGCCGGCGTGCCGCGCCAGCGAAGCTTTCCAGCTCGCCGACGGCGACGAATACCTTCATCAGGTGGATGTGGTCCATGCCCTGCCCTTCTGCCTGGAAACGATGTGCGATTATTTCAGCAGCCGGGGCGAATGAGTAGGTCGGGATGAGTGATGACCTGCGGCAGCAGGTAACTGGCCTCACACTCCGCGGCACAGGGCAGCGCCGGGACATCGAGCATGTCGATATCAGGGCACCTGTCCCCAGGCCACGCGGCAGACTGCTCGAGCGGTTCGACGACGTTCATCACTCATCTCCTGTCGCGAGGATCAGGCCTCGGCCTGCAGACCTGCCGCAGTGCGCGGCATCGCTACGAAACCGTCCAGCGCCTCGACCCGCGCCAGCCACGCTCGCACATTCGGGTAGGCTTCCAGCGACACGTTGCCTTCCGGTGCGTGGGCGATGTAGGAGTAGTTGGCGACGTCGGCGATGCTCGGCTCGCTGCCGGTGAGGAACGGCGCCTTGCCCAGCTCAGCCTCCATCACTTTGAGCAGGTTGTGGGCACGACCGATGACTTCGTCGGCATTGAAGCCTGCACCGAACACGGTGATCAGCCGGGCAGCAGCAGGCCCGAAGGCGACGGGGCCGGCGGCGATGGACAGCCAGCGCTGTACTCGGGCTTCGCCGGCGGCGTCCTGGGGCAACCAGCGGCCCTGGCCATAGGTCTTGGCCAGGTAGACGAGGATGGCGTTGGAGTCACCGATGATGGTGCCGTTGTCATCGATCACAGGCACCTGCCCGAACGGGTTGAGGGCCAGGAACTCAGGCTTTTTCTGCTCGCCCTTGGCCAGGTCGACGAAGACGACTTCCGGCTGCAGCTTGAGCAGCGACAGCATCAGCAGGGCACGATGAGCGTGGCCGGACTTGGGGAAGTGATAGAGCTTGATAGGGTTGGTCATGATCTGGACTCCGGTTCAAAGGTTTGAGGTCTGAGCGCCGGTATCCAAGGATGGCGCTGCTGGAGGGAATCCTGCACCTGTTCGCCGTTCAACAGAATCCGTGTGGCCAGCAATCCATAATTTCGCTGATCGGAATAATACAAGCGGTGCATTGCTCACAAACCCTGTGGGATCGGGCTTGCCCGCGAAGAAGCCACCGCAGTACATGGCACCGGTGGTAGGTCGATTGCCACCGGTTGCTCTGAGTGCCGACTTCGCTATGAAGCACCAGTGATCAGTCGCGTGTCAGCTTCTGATAGCGATAAAGGCCACGGACCGCCTCGATCACGCCCGGCACGCAGGCCTGGTGTTCATCGAAGCTCATCGCATCGAGCAGCTCGAAATTGTCTTCCAGGCCATGCAGGGAAATGGCCTTGAGCAGGGCGTCCTGCTGCGCTGGCAACTCGCTCCACTCGGCAACCTGGGTGCCGCGCATGTAGCCGAAACACCACTCTTCGAGAATGATCGCTGGCCCTTCCTCGCCCTCGCTTTCCTCGAACAAAGGCTCGAAGCCGTCGAGGTTCTCGTCCAACTCGTCGGCGACCTGGTCGGCGTAGCGCAGCATCAGCGCAGTGTAGGCTTCCTCGTGGGCGGGCTTCTTGAACTTGGGCACCTTGCCGCCGGCAACGGCTGGCAGCCATTGCTCGGGGTTGACCCTGACAGGCGAACTGGCCAGCGCAGTGAAGAAACCGTTGAGCTCGGCGAGGTTGAGTACCGAATAGTCGTTGCCGTAGGTGATCAGGAGGTCTTCGAGGCGGTGGAGTTCTTTTTCGCTGAGCGGCGGGAGCATGGGCTGGCGTCCTGATTGAATAGGGGTGCACCCTAGCACAGAGCCATGCAAAACGTGCCCGCTCATGCGGGCACCGGCTCAGTGGGCCAACCAGTCATCCAACTCTGTGAGGGCTGAGCTGCCCAGCAGCAACCAGAGCAAGATGCGACACTTGCGCGGGCAGAGCACACCAGCCATGCGCATGCCCTTCGCCTGCAGGTCGATCTCACCCCCCACAAAACCGTAGGTCGCACGAGCCGTCGAGCCACTGCCGGTGCGGGTAGCGACGATGACCGGCATGTGCCCGACCACATCAGCCAACGTATCGGCCCAGGGCTCGGAAACATGGCCGGCACCAAACCCGGCGACGACCAGCCCGTCATACCCCAACCCCGGGAGGGCCTGCAGCAAGGTCGTATCGGCATCGAGGCAGGCCTCGAGCAGGACAACGCGCTGGCTGGTGCGCTGCGGGAGAGGCAGCACTCGGCGTCGTGAAGCGACCTGACGATAGTGTGCACAGCCCTCTACCACCTGCCCTATGGGCCCGCTGCCCGGGGATTCGAACGCCGCCATCGCAAGGCTTGCCGTCTTGCGAACCGCTTTGGCCTCATGGATCTGGTCATTGATCACGGCCAGAACACCCCTCCCCCGGCTGTTCTCGGACAGGGCCACCCGCACGGCCGCCAGTAGATTGGCCGGCCCATCGGCCCCAGGGTGGCTGGCAGCGCGCATGGCACCGGTCATGATCAGTGGTGCATCGCATGGCCAGAGCAGGTCGAGGAAGTACGCCGCCTCCTCGAGGGTATCGGTACCCTGGGTCAGCACCACAGCCTGTGCACCCTGCCCGACTTGCGCCTTGGCCCACGCCAAGACTTCCAGCAACCCGGTGAAGTCCAGTGATGCACTCGGTACCAGGCATAAAGTCGCCGTGCTGAACTGCGCCAGCCCGACCAGTTGCGGCAATGCAGCCAGCATTGCATCACAATCGAGTTTCGGTGTGACCCCCTGCCCCGGAGCTGCGGCCTGCATGCTGACCGTCCCCCCCAGGCTGCCGATGGCGACACGCGGCAATGCCGTTTCCTGCGTCATGCTTCACCTCCTGCCAGCCATCCGACCAGAGGCACGATCGCCAGGGTACAGATGGCCATGGACAACACATTGCCGATATAACCGTGCATGTAGCGTGGCAAACGCTGAGTGATGGCCACGGCCAAGGGCGGTGCGAACACTGCGCCAAACACTGCGCTGGCCACCACCACCTGCCAACTGCCGCCCCATGTGAGGACCGTCGCCGGCACGACCGAGACGATGGGAATGTAGGTGGGGTACCAGCCCCGCATCATCCACTGCCGTCGCCACAATAACACGCCGACCAACGAGGCCAGCGCCTGCCCTGCCACCATGTGCAGCACCAACTGTGAGCCATAGGCCGGGGCACCTGGTGCGAGTATGTAAGCCAGCAGTACGCCCAACAGCAGGCCCAGGCTGGCCAGTTCATTGCCGAAAAATGGCGCCTCGCTGAAGTCTGCCAGCACCCGCCGCAGGGTCCAGGCAACGCCATGGTCGGGGTTGCATGCGCCCGCGGTCGACGGGGCGGCTGCGAGGCCATCACGTACCAGCACGGGATAGCGCTTGCACAACAGGAAGGCCACCACGCTGCCCAGTGCCATGCCGCAGACATTGCCGATGACTACCGGCAAGCCCAGCGGGTAGCACAAGTAATTGACCATCATCAGGCTCGCCGGGGTCACTAGCACGGCACCGAGCAGAGCACCATTGATCGCGACTCGCCAGCCCCCGCCAAAGAACAGCACCATGGCCGCTGGCAGTGACACAAAGGCCACGAATGTCGGTTGCCAGGTACCGCTGGAAAGCGTCCAGCCCCACAACCCGTGGCTGAGCAGCAACCCCAGCATCGAACTAAGCAGCAGCCATGGCCAGAGCCCGCTGCCGTAACAGATGGCGAAGCCTTGCCAACGATAGCCCCGAACCTGGGCCCAATGCGCAAGGCTCGCGCCCAACAGCAGGCCCAGGGCGGGGAGCTCATGCTTGTAGAACGCAACCTCGCTGATGTCACCAATGATCCAGCGCAACCGACTCAATGGCTGATCCAGGGTCGCGGCGACGTGGGCGTAATCAGGCCACTGTCCCAACACCAAAACCACGAGCAGCATCCCGGCCACGGCGGCCACGATGAAAGTGCAGGTGAATGACCGTCGTGTCGAATCGTGTACGTGTTCCATACCCTCTCCTCAACGCGGCAGCGGTGCATGCAACCGATAACCCAGGGTCGCGTCGTACAGGTCGATACGTCGATCCCGGGGCAGATCATTGAGGCTGTTCCAGATGGGCGCCGAACGTGCTGCGCTAAGGTCGACATCCGCATAGAGGATGCACTCCTGCTCGGCTCCGGCCACTTCCCCAAGCGGCCAGCCATGGGTGCCAGCGATCAGCGAGCAGCCGAGGAAACGCCCGCCACGTTCATGGCCGATACGATTGGCGGCGGCGATGTAGAGGTTGTTGACATGGGCTGCCGTCATGGTGAGATACGACGCCATGCAGCGCCCCGCCTCGTCGAACAGCGGCGGTGGCGTCCACACCCAGTTGTTCAGGCTGCAGATGATATCGGCACCCTGCGCGGCCATCAGGCGGGGGACTTCAGGGAACCAGATATCCCAGCAGATCAACAGGCCGATCCTGCCTATTGGCGTCTCGAAGACCGGGAAGCCCAGGTCACCAGGGGTGAACCAAAGCTTCTCCTGGTTCCACAGATGCGCCTTGCGGTAATGCCCCAGCAGGCCGCCGGGCCCCAGGAGCACGGCGCTGTCATAGAGCCTGAGGCCATCACGTTCGGCGAAGCCCGCGACTAGGTAGACCTGCAGCTCGCGGGCAAGCTCCGTCCAGGCCTTGAGGCTTCGCCCCTCAGACAAGGTTTCGGCATGGTCATAGGCTTCTGAGCGGGACTGGAAGGTATAGCCGGTATTGGACAGCTCGGGCAGTACGATGAGGTTGGCGCCTTCGCGCGCAGCCTGCCGTACAAGGGCCAGGCTTTGACAGAGATTGGCGTCGCAATGTTCGAGACCAACTTGCGGGTCGTACTGGATGACAGCGACGCGCACAGGGCTGACGGGGTGGTGCATGGCGGCTTCCTCTTGTGGTTGTTTTGGAAGGCCGCCAGTAGATCTGGGGAAGTACAAAGAGAAACAGTCAGGGATCTCTCATCACCATGCAAGAAAGGTTCAAATCTCTTGAAAGATAGATCCTACTTGCCTACGCATCGGTCAAGACCGCCGGACCTCATAATGCGGATAGCACTCAAGAGTGAAATCGCCCTTGAACTGAGCCTGGGTGTGGTCGCAGAGGTTGATCACCACATCGATGGCTGTACGCAGACAAGGCTCGGTCCAGCCGGCATCGACAGAAAAGGACTCACCGGCAAGGTACAGCCCTGAAGCACCGGCCAGGTCACGGTTGTACTTCATCAGGCTGACGGCGTCATAGTAGGTACCAGCTCGGTACAATTTCGCGCACCCCAACGAATTACGATCTGTCATCCAGCGTTGTATGCGAATGTTTTGCTTATCGATGTAGGGAGAGATGGGTTCAGCGATATTGACGCATCGCATCAGAATTCGATCCAGCTCAGCCACACACTTGTCCACCAGTTCATCGTCCGAGAACACCGCAAGCTTGGTCGCATCATCCTCCCATGTGTAGCTGAGCAGGATGCAGTCATGCGCACAGTGGTCGTTGTAGCGATAGGCATAGACATCGTGGACAAAGCTGTCGGTAATCAATATCTGCGGCAGTTGGGGATTATGGTCGAGGAAGCGCTTATCGAGAGGCGCGTAAACCTTGCAACTGGTCTCCCAGTGCGCATGTTTCCAGGCATCGATAATCGGCTGTGGCAATACAGCCTGACTGAATCCCTCGAGGCGAATATTGGTTTCGATCAACCAGGAAGGCATCGTCAGGATTACGCTGTCGAAGACGTCGCTAAGCAGTTTCTCCTCCGCGGGCTCGCTTGGCTGCCATCGATAATCAACCTGGATACGGCCATCGGCTAGCTTGTGCAGTGCACATACCGAACTGCTAGTGAGCAGCCCGTTGTCGCGGGCAACACACTGTTCATAGAGTGAAGTGCCACCCGCCTCCAGCGGCATGAAAAGCAGGCATTCATCCATTGCCGCCAAGCCTACATAAGTCGGCGCCTGGAACCTCTCCCCTCTGCTATCGGGGATTCCATCACGCTCCAAATAAGGCGCGGGCAACGGTACACCTTGGTCATCCACCCTGCCGTGGACCAACTGCAAATGGCTGCTGAATCCAAAAATTGCAGTCCGTAGCGGATACAGGCAGCAGACGTCATAGAAGGCGCCCCAACTACCGTCACCTATCCCGATGGCATAAAAGATCGCCGATTCGTCGCTATCCATTCCCAACCCACCGAACGCGCCAGGATCGGCCGCACTCCATGTGTCGAGAACAGGCAGGTGCACCAGATCGCGAAAGGACAAACGATGGTAGTGCTCAACGATGGCAGACCACATGGCCTCCCACTCCGCCGTCCCATACACAGCGGCCACTTTCTCGGCAAACCGCTTGGCAAAGCGCTGCCATTTACCGTGAACCGACTGCAAGATTTCGGTTGGTGGGGGTGTAATGCCCTCTGGATTCTTCCAAATGAGCAACTTGGGATCTCCCTCGCCATGCAGCAAACCTTCCCGCAGGTATATACCCGTAGCATTGACCCACGGTGTGCCTGGATTAGGAAAGTCGGAGATCTTCAGATCAAATAACTGGGCGTAATGGGCCATGAGTGAACGCCCTGCCTTGGGAGGCTCGCCGGTTCGATTGAAGAACGGCATACGCATGGCTCCCATCTCGAACGGCGTCGAAGACTGAGCGTGGCTCTCTGGATGACCTACCACGGTCAGATGTCGCCCGCCAATACGATGGGACTGCTCGATCAAGGTAATCTGGGTGAAACCACAACGCAGCAGTTCACGCGCTGCGGTGAGGCCTGTAACGCCCGCACCAACGATGCAGATGCGATGCTCCGGGCGAGTTGCAAGGGCAATACCGTCTACTTGCTCTACCAGTCGGCGATAGTCAAAACATAGGTCAGGTGGATTGGGAAATCGTGCAGCCCAGGGCTTAAGGGGAGAGTTCGGCTTGATAGCCAGATCGGCAGGATGATTGTGTGACGATCCTATAGTCATGATTCAGGCACTTCCTTCGAGGAAAAAAGAAACCTGAAAATGCCGCGCCCAAGCAAATGGCAAGTGGTAATTAGTTGTTTTGAACTGTGAAAACCTTCGCGGGCGTATCGTAACCTCGACTTGCCCGCGAAGGCACCTCAGGCCTTACACCGCCAGCGCGCGCTCACGCAGCTCGCTGTTGAGGATGCGGTCGTTCTCGCTGTAGTCGACCGGGCAGTCGATCACATGCACGCCCGGGGTCTTGATGCAGTGCTCGAGCAGCGGCAGCAGGCCTTCGGCGCTTTCCACGCGGTGGCCATTGGCGCCGTAGGCTTCGGCGTACTTGACGAAGTCCGGGTTGCCGTAGTCCAGGCCGAAGTCGGTGAAGCCCATGTTGGCCTGCTTCCAGCGGATCATGCCGTAGCCGTCGTCACGCAGGATCACCACGGTGATGTGCATGCCCAAGCGCACTGCGGTCTCCAGCTCCTGGCTGTTCATCATGAAGCCGCCGTCGCCGCACACCGAGATCACCGGGCGGTCCGGGTACACCAGGTGCGAAGCCATGGCCGACGGCAGGCCGGCGCCCATGGTCGCCAGGGCGTTGTCCAGCAGTACGGTGTTGGGCTTGTGCGCCTTGTAGTTGCGGGCGAACCAGATCTTGTAGATGCCGTTGTCCAAAGCGACGATGCCTTCGGAGGGCAGTACGCGACGGATGTCGGCAACCAGGCGCTGCGGGTAGACCGGGAAGCGGTCGTCATCGGCACCTTCGGCGATCTGCGCCTCGTTGGCTTCACGGATCGCCATCAGGCGGGTGAAGTCCCAGTGCGAGGTGTCGGTCAGCGCTTCACTGATCTGCCACACGGCGTTGGCGATGTCGCCGATCACTTCGACCTGCGGGAAGTACACGGCATCGACTTCGGCAGAGCGGAAGCTGATGTGAATGACTTCGGTGCCGCCACGGACCATGAAGAACGGTGGCTTCTCGATCACGTCGTGACCGATGTTGATGATCAGGTCGGCCGCCTCTACGGCGCGGTGCACGAAATCACCGGACGACAGCGCAGCGTTGCCCAGGAAGCGTGGGTGGCGCTCGTCGACCACACCTTTACCCATCTGCGTGGTGATGAACGGGATGCCGGTCTTGTCGATCAGTTGCTTGAGGACCTTGGCGGTCATCTTGCGGTTGGCGCCGGCGCCGATCACCAGGATCGGGTTGCGTGCGTTCTGCAGCTTCTGCACAGCGGCTTCGATGGCCACGTGCTCGGCCAGCGGGCGGCGGTGCAGGCTGCGCGGGATCGGCAGGGCGTCGGTCTGCTCGGCGGCGATGTCTTCGGGCAGTTCCAGGTGCACGGCACCTGGCTTTTCTTCTTCGGCCAGGCGGAAGGCTTCACGCATGCGCGCGGGGATGTTGTCGGCCGAGGCGAACTGGTGGGTGTACTTGGTGATGGGGTCCATCATGCCGCACACGTCGATGATCTGGAAACGGCCCTGCTTGGACTTCTTGATCGGCTTCTGGCCGGTAATCATCATCATCGGCATGCCGCCCAGGTACGCGTAGGCACTGGCGGTCACCAGGTTGGTCGCACCTGGGCCCAGGGTCGACAGGCTGACGCCGGTCTTGCCGGTCAGGCGGCCATAAGTGGCAGCCATGAAGCCTGCGGATTGCTCGTGGCGGGTCAGTACCAGCTTGATCTTCGACTTGCGCAGGGATTCGAGCAGGTCGAGGTTCTCCTCGCCGGGAATGCCGAACACATACTCGACACCTTCGTTTTCCAGGCATTGCACAACGACATCGGCGGCCTTGGCCATCTTGCTTGTTACCTCAATTGATTGGACGTGGGTGGAGTCCAGGGACGGTCAGCGCGGTGCGCTGACATCGGTCTGTCCGGTGGCCAGCAAAGCCCCCCGAACAAAGCCTTGACGCAGGCAACGCTCGACAAAGTCACTTACAAATGCGGCCGAATTGTCGCAGCCCCTCGGAACGGCCATGGCCTGGCGGATCGCGGTGAACGCACCGTCGAGCACACGGTAGCGCGGATCGGTGTCGGCGACCTTCTGCAAAGGCTGGCGCACACCTGCGGCGGCGTCCAGGCCTTCGTCGACAAACAGATCGACGGCAGCTGCGGAGGTGTCGGCGCGACACAGTTCGGCATGCTGCAGGGTGCGGCTGAGGTAGAGGTCATAGGCCGCGCCCTTGCCGACGGCCAGGCGCAGGCCGGATTGGTCGAGTTCGTCGACGTGCTGGAAGGGGGCGTCTTTTCTGACCAGGTAGGTGCCCTCGATCAGCACGTAGGGCGCGCTGAAGGCGATCTGCGCCTCGCGCACCGGTTCGATGGCGAGGAAGGCCAAGGTCCAGGCGCCCTCCTCCAGGGCGGCGAACACCTTGCCCGCGGCGTCAAAGGTGCGCATCTCGAGGCGCACGCCCAGTTCTTCGGCCAACTGCTTGGCCAGGGCGACCGAGACGCCCTGGGGCTCGCCATCAGGGCCGCGTTGGGCGAGGACCGGGTTGCCGTAGTTGATGGCAGCACGCAGGACGCCATCAGGGGCGATTTCGTCGAGAACGGCCTGGGGGATAGTGAGCGTCATTGGAACTCCGCTGGGCGATGAGTGGAATTGATGATTACAGCTACTGGCTGTGGGAGCGGGCTTGCCCGCGAAAAGGCCAGCACCGATTCAAGAATGGGCTGAGGCAGAAAAGACCATGCACACCGGGCTGCCGGTGGACACCGAGAAACCAGTCTGGCGCAGCCTGCCCTGCTCGGGATCGACGACGAAAGCCACGATGCTGTCGCTGTCTTCGTTGAGCGCGAAGAGGAAACGCTGATTGGGGGTAAGGGCGAAAAAGCGAGGAGTCTTGCCGGCACTGGGCTGCACTTCGACCAGGCTCAGAAGACCACTGGCTGCATCGACCGCATACACCGCAAGGCTGTCGTAGCCCCGGTTGGAGGCATAGACGAAACGACCGTTGCGGTCGATCTCGATCTCCGCGGCGCGGCTGTTGCCGGTGTAGGTCGAGGGCAACGTCGAGAGGATCTGCAGCGGCTGCAACGCGCCGTTGTGCGAGTCGAAACGGTAGGTGGTGACGGTCGAGTCCAGCTCGTTGACCACATAGGCGAACGGCGCCTTGGGGTGCACTGCAAGATGCCGCGGGCCGGCGCCTTCGCGAGTGGTGACGAAAGGCTGCTCGGCGGGATGCAGGCGGCCGTTGTCGAAGCGAAAGGTGAATATCCGGTCCAGCCCCTTGTCCGGCACCAGGACGAACTGGCCCGAGGCATCGAAGAGGTTGAAGTGCGGCTTGGCGAAGGGCTGCTCGATACGGTGCGGGCCGATCGGCCCCTCAAGCGTGAGCAACTGGCTGAGGGGGCCGATGCGCCCGTCCTGTTCGACATTGAGCACGGCAAGCGTGCCCGTGATGTGGTTCGACACCACCAGGAAGCGCTCGCTCGGGTCCAGTGCCAGGTGCACCGGATTTCTGCCCTCGCAGCGCTGACGGTTGAGCAACGCGAGCCGACCAGTGGCCTTGTCGACAGTGAAGGCGCTGACCTCGTCGAGGTCGCCATGCACCGTGTAGAGCCGATCCCCAGCGCGATTCAGCGCCAGGAAGGAAGGGTTGACCAGATCACCGACGACCTGGACCTGCTCCAGGCTGCCGTTGGCCTGATCGAGGCGGTAGACAGTGATGCCATCGCCACGGGCATTGCGCTCCCGGGCCGTGCGCGAGCCGACATAGGCGTACATAGGGGGTCGTTCTCCCAGTTGCGGATAGGTGGATCACCTGGCTGGCTGCCCATGGTCAGGGACGCGGAGCTGCCAGGCAAGTCCGCGCCCTTCATATGTGCAAACGATGCCGGGGCCTCAGCCGCGGGTGCGCTGCACCACCTTGCGGATCACGTAAGGCAGTACACCGCCATTGGTGAGATAGCGGATCTCCTGCTGCGAGTCGAGCCGTGCGATGAGTTCGGCCTCATCGACACCGCCATCGACGCGACGCACCTGCAGGCGGATGCGGTTGTCACCGACCCTCAGTTCGTCCAGGCCGATGAAATCGAACTGCTCGCTGCCGTCGAGCTGCAGGTCATCGACGCCCTGCCCTGCCGGGAACAGCAAAGGCAGCACACCCATGCCGATCAGGTTGCTGCGGTGGATACGCTCGATGCCGCGCGCCACCACAGCTCGCACGCCAAGCAACGCCTGGGCCTTGGCCGCCCAATCGCGACTGGAGCCTGCGCCGTAGTTGATACCGGCGAACACCACCATGGGGGTGCCGACATAGCTCTGCGCGGCCTCGTAAAGCGGCAGGCACTGATTGTGGTCGGCATTCCAGGCCCAGGCGCCGACGCCAGGCTGGGTATCACCGAGCAGACGGTTTTTCACCGACTTGTTGGTGAAGGCACCACGCAGCATGACTTCGTGGTTGCTGCGCCGGGTCGAATACTGATTGAGGTCCTGCGGGTCTTCGCCGCGGTCCAGCAGCCACTGGCCGGCCAGGCTACTGGCGGGAATGGCGCCGGCTGGAGAGATGTGGTCGGTGGTGACATTGTCCCCCAGCACCATCAAGGTACGGGCGTTCTCGATTGCCAGGCTGGCCTTGGGTTCGGCCTGGATATCGGCCAGGTATTGCGGGCGGCGCAGGTAGGTCGAGCGTGCATCCCAGGGGAACTGCACGCTGCCCTCGGCCGAGAGGGCCTGCCAATGATGGGTGCCGTCCCACACCGTGGCCAGGCGCTGCTGGAAGAACTCGGGCTTGACCACCTGGGCCACCAGCGCCTGCACTTCATCATCAGTGGGCATCAGGTCGTGCAGGTGAACCGGGTTACCGGCGCTATCCTGACCGAGCGGCTCGTGGGTCAGGTCGATATCGATGCGCCCGGCAATGGCGAAGGCTACGCACAGCGCAGGCGATGCCAGGTAGCCCGCAGGCACCTTGGGGTTTACCCGACCTTCGAAGTTGCGGTTGCCTGAAAGCACCACCACCCCCTTCAGGCCTTGGTCGGCGAAGGCCTCGACATGTGCCTCGAGCTTGCCGGAGTTGCCGATGCAGGTCATACAGCCGAACCCGGCCAGGTCGAAGCCCAGCGCGGAGAAGTCCTGCAGCAAGTCGGCTTCGCTCAGGTAATCAGCCACCACCTGCGAACCGGGCGACAACGAGGTCTTCACCCAGGGCTTGCGCTTGAGCCCCAACCGCCGCGCGCGGCGGGCCAGCAGACCGGCCTGGATCATCTGCGCGGGGTTGGCGGTGTTGGTGCAACTGGTGATGGCCGAGAGCACCACCGCGCCATGGTCGATGGCCTCGCCGAAGCTGGGCGCGAGGTAGCGGCTGCCGATCAGCTCGCTACCGCCCAGCACCTGTTCGCGGAACGACTCACCGGCGCGCGACAGCGGCTGACGCTGGTGCGGCTGGTAGGGGCCTGCGACGCTGGGCTCGATACTGGCAAGGTCGAGCTCGATCAGTTCGTCGAATTCAGGCTCCGGCAGCGCGTCGTGGCGATAGAGCCCCTGGGCCTGCAGGTAGGTGGTGGCCTGCAGGCACAGCTCGGTGGAGCGACCGCTGAGCTTGAGGTAATCGAGGGTCTGGTCGTCGAAGGGGAAGAACACCACGGTGGCACCATACTCGGGCGCCATGTTCGATACCGTGCCACGCGCAGCCCAACCAAGGTTCGATAGACCCGGGCCTGTGAACTCGACGAACTTGCCCACCACCGAGCGCTGGCGCAGGATCTCGGCCACGTGCAGCGACAGGTCGGTGGCGGTCACTCCAGGACGCAGGGCGTTGCTGACGCGAAAACCGATAACCTGGGGGAAGTTGATCGGTACCGGCTCACCCACCATCGCCGCCTGTCCTTCCAGACCGCCGACACCCCAGCCGAGCACACCGATGGCGTTGATCATCGGCGTGTGGCTGTCGGTGGCGACCATGTCGTCAGGGTGCAGCAAACGCTGCCCCTCGGCGGTGCGGGTTTCCCACACCACCTTGGCCAGGGCCTCCATGTTCATCTGGTGGATGATGCCAGTCCCCGGCGGAATGACACCGAAATTGTCCAGGCTCTTCTGCGCCCACTTGATGAAACGATAGCGCTCGCTGTTACGACGAAAATCGATCTCGAGGTTCTGCTCCACCGCATCGGCTTCTGCGTAGTGTTCGACGATCACCGAATGGTCGATGGTCAGCACCGCAGGAATCAGCGGGTTCATCGCCGCCGGGTCGCCGCCGAGTTCGGCGACCACATCGCGCATACCGGCAAAGTCGGCCAGGGCTGGCAGGCACGTGGTGTCATGGAACATCAGGCGGTTGGGCTGGAATGGCACCTCGCAGTCCGGCCCCTCGCCGATGGCGCGGGCAAGCACGGCGTCCAGCGCCTCGGGAGAACAGCGTGCCACGTTCTCCAGAAGGATGCGGATGGCGTAGGGCAAGCGCTGCAGTTGGGTGGGCGTCAGCAGTTTCTTGAGATCGAGGTAGGTGAAGTGATCCTGGTCGATCTGCAGGGGGCTCATCAGGTGGGCATTGTCGATCATGCGCGTGTCGCTCGGCTTCTTGTCATCATGGCGTCGTTCAGGCGACGACGCTGCAGGTGAGCCAATGCTAGGCGCTGGAGCGAGGGGTGAAAATTGATCGATTATCACGTCAGCGTTCTCCATCGGAGAACGCTCGAAAGGAAGGTTATGGCTGGGAGGGAGCGCCCAGGTGGTCGATGAAGGTCTTGAGCGTCGGCGAGGCGAGCTCGTACTTCTTGAATACCAGCAGCAATGAGCGGTGGGCCCAGGGCTCTGACAGGGTCACACGCTTGAGGCTGTGGCTGCGCACGTAGGGCTCCACCGCGCTACGTGGCAGCACGGTAATACCCAGGCCATTGGCGACCATGCGACACATGCAGTCGAAGCTGCTGATACGAATACGCAACTTGAGCGGTTGACCCATTTCTTTGGCCTGTTCGGTGAGCAGGCTGTGCAGGGTGCTGTCCAGGTGCGGGCCGACGAACTCGTATGCCAGCACCTCGCTGAACTGTACGGTGCGGCGTTTGGCCAGCTCGTGCTCTACCGGCACCACCAGCACCAGTTCATCGTGCCGGTAAGGCAGGGTTTCAAGCCCCTGTGGGGCTGTGTGCGACGAGATGATACCGAGGTCGGCGTGATCATCCGCGACAGCGCGGACTACCGCCGAGCCTACACCTTCCTCGATATCGAACTTGATCTGTGGGTAAAGCTGGGTGAAGCCAGCCATGTCCTGGGGCAGGAACTGCGACAGCGCCGAGGTGATGGCGTGAATGCGGATATGGCCTTTGACCCCTGCGGCGAACTCGCTGAGTTCGTTGTCCAGCTGTGCCAGGGTCTGCTTGAGCTGACGGGCGTAATAGAGCAGGGATTGACCGGCAGGCGTCAACTCGACACCGCGCGCGTTGCGAATCAGCAGCGGCGAACCGATCTGCGCCTCAAGTTCGCTGATGCGTTTGCTGATCGCCGAGACCGCCAGGTGCTTGATACCCGCAGCGCGCGTCAGATTGCGCTCCTGGGCGACAGTGATGAACAGGTCCAGGCTGGTAAGGTCGTAGCGCATGCGGGCCGGGTCAGGGAAGAATAGAGGTGCACCATACCCGGTAGAAGCAGGCTTGTCCCGTGGCATGGGCGGGTCCGGCCTGGCTTCAGAACGCCAGAAAGACAAAACCCCTACCTGCTCGCGCAGATAGGGGTTTTGCGAAATGAATCTTGACGATGACCTACTCTCACATGGGGAAACCCCACACTACCATCGGCGATGCATCGTTTCACTGCTGAGTTCGGGATGGGATCAGGTGGTTCCAATGCTCTATGGTCGTCAAGAAATTCGGTTGCCAGTGCGTCTTTGCAGACACGCCAGCCAATTCGGATATGTGATCTTTGTGAGTCGCTTCGAACTTTCGGTTCGTTTCGTCTTCACCACCGCAATCTGCACAGCAAATTGCTTGGGTGTTATATGGTCAAGCCTCACGGGCAATTAGTATTGGTTAGCTCAACGCCTCACAGCGCTTACACACCCAACCTATCAACGTCGTAGTCTTCGACGGCCCTTCAGGGGATTCAAGATCCCAGTGAGATCTCATCTTGAGGCAAGTTTCCCGCTTAGATGCTTTCAGCGGTTATCTCTTCCGAACATAGCTACCCGGCAATGCCACTGGCGTGACAACCGGAACACCAGAGGTTCGTCCACTCCGGTCCTCTCGTACTAGGAGCAGCCCCTCTCAAATCTCAAACGTCCACGGCAGATAGGGACCGAACTGTCTCACGACGTTCTAAACCCAGCTCGCGTACCACTTTAAATGGCGAACAGCCATACCCTTGGGACCGGCTTCAGCCCCAGGATGTGATGAGCCGACATCGAGGTGCCAAACACCGCCGTCGATATGAACTCTTGGGCGGTATCAGCCTGTTATCCCCGGAGTACCTTTTATCCGTTGAGCGATGGCCCTTCCATACAGAACCACCGGATCACTAAGACCTACTTTCGTACCTGCTCGACGTGTGTGTCTCGCAGTCAAGCGCGCTTTTGCCTTTATACTCTACGACCGATTTCCGACCGGTCTGAGCGCACCTTCGTACTCCTCCGTTACTCTTTGGGAGGAGACCGCCCCAGTCAAACTACCCACCATACACTGTCCTCGATCCGGATCACGGACCTGAGTTAGAACCTCAAGGTTGCCAGGGTGGTATTTCAAGGATGGCTCCATGAGAACTGGCGTCCCCACTTCAAAGCCTCCCACCTATCCTACACAAGCAAGCTCAAAGTCCAGTGCAAAGCTATAGTAAAGGTTCACGGGGTCTTTCCGTCTAGCCGCGGATACACTGCATCTTCACAGCGATTTCAATTTCACTGAGTCTCGGGTGGAGACAGCGCCGCCATCGTTACGCCATTCGTGCAGGTCGGAACTTACCCGACAAGGAATTTCGCTACCTTAGGACCGTTATAGTTACGGCCGCCGTTTACCGGGGCTTCGATCAAGAGCTTCGCTTGCGCTAACCCCATCAATTAACCTTCCGGCACCGGGCAGGCGTCACACCCTATACGTCCACTTTCGTGTTTGCAGAGTGCTGTGTTTTTAATAAACAGTCGCAGCGGCCTGGTATCTTCGACCGGCATGGGCTTACGGAGCAAGTCCTTCACCCTCGCCGGCGCACCTTCTCCCGAAGTTACGGTGCCATTTTGCCTAGTTCCTTCACCCGAGTTCTCTCAAGCGCCTTGGTATTCTCTACCTAACCACCTGTGTCGGTTTGGGGTACGGTTCCCAGTTATCTGAAGCTTAGGAGCTTTTCTTGGAAGCATGGTATCAACCACTTCGCACTCTAAAGAGCGCTCGTCATCAGCTCTCGGCCTTGAAATCCCGGATTTGCCTAAGATTTCAGCCTACCACCTTAAACCTGGACAACCAACGCCAGGCTGGCCTAACCTTCTCCGTCCCTCCATCGCAATAACTGGAAGTACAGGAATATTAACCTGTTTTCCATCGACTACGCTTTTCAGCCTCGCCTTAGGGACCGACTAACCCTGCGTCGATTAACGTTGCGCAGGAAACCTTGGTCTTTCGGCGTGCGAGTTTTTCACTCGCATTGTCGTTACTCATGTCAGCATTCGCACTTCTGATACCTCCAGCAAGCTTCTCAACTCACCTTCACAGGCTTACAGAACGCTCCTCTACCGCATCACCAAAGGTGATACCCGTAGCTTCGGTGCATGGTTTGAGCCCCGTTACATCTTCCGCGCAGGCCGACTCGACTAGTGAGCTATTACGCTTTCTTTAAAGGGTGGCTGCTTCTAAGCCAACCTCCTAGCTGTCTAAGCCTTCCCACATCGTTTCCCACTTAACCATGACTTTGGGACCTTAGCTGACGGTCTGGGTTGTTTCCCTTTTCACGACGGACGTTAGCACCCGCCGTGTGTCTCCCATGCTCGGCACTTGCTGGTATTCGGAGTTTGCATCGGTTTGGTAAGTCGGGATGACCCCCTAGCCGAAACAGTGCTCTACCCCCAGCAGTGATACATGAGGCGCTACCTAAATAGCTTTCGAGGAGAACCAGCTATCTCCGAGCTTGATTAGCCTTTCACTCCGATCCACAGGTCATCCGCTAACTTTTCAACGGTAGTCGGTTCGGTCCTCCAGTCAGTGTTACCTAACCTTCAACCTGCCCATGGATAGATCGCCCGGTTTCGGGTCTATACCCAGCGACTAAAGCGCCCTATTAAGACTCGCTTTCGCTACGCCTCCCCTATTCGGTTAAGCTCGCCACTGAATATAAGTCGCTGACCCATTATACAAAAGGTACGCAGTCACCTAACAAAGTAGGCTCCCACTGCTTGTACGCATACGGTTTCAGGTTCTATTTCACTCCCCTCTCCGGGGTTCTTTTCGCCTTTCCCTCACGGTACTGGTTCACTATCGGTCAGTCAGTAGTATTTAGCCTTGGAGGATGGTCCCCCCATGTTCAGACAAAGTTTCTCGTGCTCCGTCCTACTCGATTTCATTGAAAAGAGACTTTCGTGTACGGGGCTATCACCCACTATGGCCGCACTTTCCAGAGCGTTCCACTAATCTCAAATCAACTTAAGGGCTGGTCCCCGTTCGCTCGCCACTACTAAGGGAATCTCGGTTGATTTCTTTTCCTCAGGGTACTTAGATGTTTCAGTTCCCCTGGTTCGCCTCTTGCACCTATGTATTCAGTACAAGATACTCAGCTTATGCTGAGTGGGTTCCCCCATTCAGAGATCTCTGGATCACAGTCTGTTTGCCGACTCCCCAAAGCTTATCGCAGGCTACCACGTCTTTCATCGCCTCTGACTGCCAAGGCATCCACCGTATGCGCTTCTTCACTTGACCATATAACCCCAAGCAATCTGGTTATACTGTGAAGACGACATTCGCCGAAAATTCGTGAGAACTCACAAATTTTACCTTAGCCTGAACTACCAGCAGTGAAACTGGCATTCAGTCTATTTCTATCACATATCCGAATTTTTAAAGAACGATCTGACAAAAGCCAGAAATCAACATTCGATGCGAATGCTCATTTCTGAGTTTGATCAAGGTACAGCAGAAAGTGGTGGAGCCAAGCGGGATCGAACCGCTGACCTCCTGCGTGCAAGGCAGGCGCTCTCCCAGCTGAGCTATGGCCCCGCATATTGGTAGGTCTGGGCAGATTTGAACTGCCGACCTCACCCTTATCAGGGGTGCGCTCTAACCAACTGAGCTACAGACCTATATAGGGTCTTGATCGTCTTCGACAATGAATCAAGCAATTCGTGTGGGAGCTCATCAGCAGGCTGATGTCTTCGATTAAGGAGGTGATCCAGCCGCAGGTTCCCCTACGGCTACCTTGTTACGACTTCACCCCAGTCATGAATCACACCGTGGTAACCGTCCTCCCGAAGGTTAGACTAGCTACTTCTGGTGCAACCCACTCCCATGGTGTGACGGGCGGTGTGTACAAGGCCCGGGAACGTATTCACCGCGACATTCTGATTCGCGATTACTAGCGATTCCGACTTCACGCAGTCGAGTTGCAGACTGCGATCCGGACTACGATCGGTTTTGTGAGATTAGCTCCACCTCGCGGCTTGGCAACCCTCTGTACCGACCATTGTAGCACGTGTGTAGCCCAGGCCGTAAGGGCCATGATGACTTGACGTCATCCCCACCTTCCTCCGGTTTGTCACCGGCAGTCTCCTTAGAGTGCCCACCATGACGTGCTGGTAACTAAGGACAAGGGTTGCGCTCGTTACGGGACTTAACCCAACATCTCACGACACGAGCTGACGACAGCCATGCAGCACCTGTGTCAGAGCTCCCGAAGGCACCAATCCATCTCTGGAAAGTTCTCTGCATGTCAAGGCCTGGTAAGGTTCTTCGCGTTGCTTCGAATTAAACCACATGCTCCACCGCTTGTGCGGGCCCCCGTCAATTCATTTGAGTTTTAACCTTGCGGCCGTACTCCCCAGGCGGTCAACTTAATGCGTTAGCTGCGCCACTAAAATCTCAAGGATTCCAACGGCTAGTTGACATCGTTTACGGCGTGGACTACCAGGGTATCTAATCCTGTTTGCTCCCCACGCTTTCGCACCTCAGTGTCAGTATCAGTCCAGGTGGTCGCCTTCGCCACTGGTGTTCCTTCCTATATCTACGCATTTCACCGCTACACAGGAAATTCCACCACCCTCTACCATACTCTAGCTCGCCAGTTTTGGATGCAGTTCCCAGGTTGAGCCCGGGGCTTTCACATCCAACTTAACGAACCACCTACGCGCGCTTTACGCCCAGTAATTCCGATTAACGCTTGCACCCTCTGTATTACCGCGGCTGCTGGCACAGAGTTAGCCGGTGCTTATTCTGTCGGTAACGTCAAAACAGCAAGGTATTAACTTACTGCCCTTCCTCCCAACTTAAAGTGCTTTACAATCCGAAGACCTTCTTCACACACGCGGCATGGCTGGATCAGGCTTTCGCCCATTGTCCAATATTCCCCACTGCTGCCTCCCGTAGGAGTCTGGACCGTGTCTCAGTTCCAGTGTGACTGATCATCCTCTCAGACCAGTTACGGATCGTCGCCTTGGTGAGCCATTACCTCACCAACTAGCTAATCCGACCTAGGCTCATCTGATAGCGCAAGGCCCGAAGGTCCCCTGCTTTCTCCCGTAGGACGTATGCGGTATTAGCGTTCCTTTCGAAACGTTGTCCCCCACTACCAGGCAGATTCCTAGGCATTACTCACCCGTCCGCCGCTGAATCAAGGAGCAAGCTCCCGTCATCCGCTCGACTTGCATGTGTTAGGCCTGCCGCCAGCGTTCAATCTGAGCCATGATCAAACTCTTCAGTTCAATACTGCTTGGGTTTTTAAGAAACCCTAAACTTGGCTCAGCAATCTCAAATGACTATGTGATTTCTCGCATGGCCACTTGTGATGCTGATAATCTTGGCGACTATCAGTCCATACTCACAAGCACCCACACGAATTGCTTGATTCAATTTGTTAAAGAGCGTTTGGTTAAGAGCTTTTCGTCTCAACCGAGGCGCGCATTCTACGCTTTCCTCATTGCCTGTCAAGCGTTTATTTTGAAGTTTTTTCAAACCGCTTTCTTTCAAAAGCCTTCAACGTCAACGACTTACCGACTGCCCCGCTGCGTTCATCGCTGCGAGGAGGCGAATAATACGTGGTTTGAAATCACAGTCAACACTTTGATCCAAAAAAACTTTTATCTGCCCTCAGGAGCTCACTGGCAACTAATCCGAGCGCAATCGATCTGTAGAGAAACACCCCCTGGAGCGCACCACGATGAGCAAAGCGCAGAACGAGAAAACACCAGGCCTGTCGGCAGATGAAGAGCAGGAAGTCAGCCATAACCAGCCACCCCGCGCGGCAGTACTGCACGAGATCATCCGCGCCCAGGGCGATCAGGAACTGGAGCGCACCCTCGCGGCCCTGTGGTGGTCGGCACTGGCTGCCGGCCTGACCATGGGCCTGTCGCTGATGGCCATGGGGCTGTTCTATGCACGCCTGCCAGACAACGACAGCAGTCAGGTGATCGCCAGCCTCGGCTACGCCGCTGGTTTTCTTGCCGTGATTCTCGCTCGACAGCAGTTGTTCACCGAAAACACCCTGACCGCCGTGCTACCGGTAATGACCTCCCCTACGCTCGCCAACCTCGGTCGCCTGCTACGCCTGTGGACCGTGGTGCTTGTGGGCAATCTCGCCGGCACCTTGCTGGTGGCGTGGGTGATGCTCGAGCTGCCGATCTTCGACAGCAAGACAGATGTGGCCTTCCTCGAAATCGGGCGCAAGGTGATGCACAACGATCCGAGCCAGATGTTCGCCAAGGGCATCGTCTCGGGCTGGATGATCGCGACCATGGTCTGGATGATCCCGTCCATGGAGAACGCCAAGATCTGGATCATCCTGATGATCACCTACTTGATGGCCCTGGGCGACTTCACCCATATCGTCGTCGGCTCGGTAGAAGTGTCTTATCTGGTCTGGGCCGGAGAGCAGACCTGGCGCAGCTTCTGGCTGGAGTTCGCCCTGCCGACCCTGGCCGGCAACATCATCGGTGGCAGCTTCATCTTCGCCCTCATCAGCCACGCGCAGGTACGCAGCGACAGCGGCAAGCCGCCGTCGAAGCTGCTGGATGATGAACAAGAGTCGCCAATAAAGAAGGGCCGTGAAAGCTGATACTCAGCGCACCGCCACTGCACGCTCAGTGCTGTCGCCTCGCTGACGCAAAGGCCTGGGCTGCCACCAGTTCTGCCCGGCATGGGGCGAATCGAGACTGACGCGCTCGCCCATCTGTGGCGTGCTCAACGGAACCTGGGCCTGCGCGGCGAGCGCGACGATGCGCTCGAACGGCTCCTGCCAGCTGTGCAGGGACAGATCGAAGGTTCCATTGTGGATCGGCAACATCCAGCGTCCGCGCAGATCGAGGTGCGCTTGCAAACTCTGCTCAGGCTGCATATGCACATTGGGCCAGGCCAGGTTGTAGGCGCCGGTCTCCATCAGTGTCAGGTCGAAGGGACCGAAGCGCTCGCCGATTTCACGAAAGCCCTCGAAATATCCAGTATCTCCACTGAAGAACAGTCGCAGCCCTTCATCGATCACTACCCACGACGCCCACAAGGTGCTGTTGCTGTCGAACAGGCCGCGCCCCGAGAAATGCTGCGCGGGTGTGGCGACGAAGCGCACGCCTGCGACTTCGGTTTCCTGCCACCAATCCAGTTGACGCACCTTGTCGCTCGGCACGCCCCACTCGACCAAACGGTCGCCCACGCCCAGCGGCGCAAGAAACTGGCCGGTGCTTGGCGCCAACTGACGTATGGCCGACTCATCGAGATGATCGAAGTGATCGTGGGACAGAATGACTGCAGCCAGCGGCGGCAACTGGTCGATCGCCAGCGGCGAAGCGTGGAAGCGCAGCGGGCCGGCCCATTGCACCGGCGAGGCGCGATCGGCAAACACCGGGTCTGTAATAAAGAAATGTCCACGCAGTTTCAGCAGTACAGTGGAGTGCCCCAGACGCCAGAGACTGTGGTCGGGAGCATCGAGTACCTGCTGGCGGGTCATCGGCTGCAGGCTCGGGGGAGTGGCAGGTCGTGTTTCGGGAGGCTTGCGCAGCAGCAGGTACTTGAGACCGATGCGCAACTTCTTGAGCACGCCATCCTTGGGCAGCTCGGCCTGATTGTGGAAACGCCCATCTCTGTAAGGTGCCGGCTCGCCGGCGAGGGAAGCCATGGGGGCCATCAGCAGGAACACTCCGAGGAGGAAGATAGGCTTGATGCTACCTCACAATGATCGGATCAACCGTGAATTGGCTTGTAAGGTCATTTTTCCGCGATGAATCATTGTTCAACAATATTCATGCAACTTATGCGATAAACGGCTTCTGCAGAAAAAGAACGATAGACATGATCGACAACAGAAGCGGCAAGGGGCTCTCATTCGTCAGACGCATCTACCTGCCGCGCACCATCGGCATGGGCATCGGCCTGTTCAGCGTCATGGCGGCACTTGCCCCGCTGCACCCGCCCACCTGGGCGTGGCTGCTGATGCTGCTCAACGGTCTGGCCTGGCCCCACCTGGCTTATCAATGGGCGATCCGCTCCCCTGCGCCCTACCGCGCCGAACAGCGCAACCTGTTGCTCGATTCGTTGAGCGGCGGCTTCTGGGCCGCGGCCATTCATTTCAATCCATTGCCGACCGTGACCATCCTGTCGATGATGACCATGAACAACGTCGCCGCAGGCGGCAAGCGCCTGGTGCTGCGCGGGTTGCTGGCGCAACTGGCAGGCATGCTGCTGGCCATGGCGCTGTTCGGCCCCGGGCTGCAGCTGCAAGCCACGACATTGCAGGTCTATGCCTGCCTGCCAATGCTGACGCTCTACCCGCTGGCGCTCGGATGGGTCTGCTACCAGTTGGCGATCAAGCTGGCCGACCACAAGCGTCGACTGAGCGCCCTGAGCCGCACCGACAGCCTCACCGGGCTGCTAAACCACGGCTCATGGAAAGACTTGCTGCTGCTGAGGTTCCAGATCTGCCAGCAACAGCAAGCACCGGCCGTCATCGCCCTGATCGATATCGACCATTTCAAGACCATCAACGACACCTTCGGCCACGTGGTCGGTGATTGCGTGCTGCGCCAGCTGAGCCATGAGCTCAAGCGCATCCTGCGCGAAGATGACCTGGCCGGGCGCTACGGCGGTGACGAGTTCTGCCTGATCCTGCCTGCCACCGACCAGATCCAGGCCGGTGTTGCGATGGAGCGCCTGCGTGAACAGGTCGGCGCCTATCGCAACCCACAACTGCCGGAATTGCGCATCAGCCTGAGCATAGGCCTCTCGGCCTATCACCCTGGGCTGAAGACGCCCGAGCAGTGGCTTGAAGACGCCGACAAGGCGCTCTATACCGCCAAGCATCAAGGTCGCAACCAGGTCAACGTCGCTCGCAGCGAGGCTGGCCCTCTCAAGCTGGCCTACCCCGACTGAACCGCAGGCTCAGCGCAGGCTACGCTCGGCGACGATCTCCGGCAGGTCGGTGCGGCGCAGATAGATCCGCAGTGGCTCGCCAATGTTCAGGCGATCGTCCACATGCTGCTGCACCAACAGTGCCAGGCGCTCACGGCAGAGCGCCATGCGCTGCCCCGACTCGGGACGCCAGACGAACTCGCTGCAGGGTGTAATGCTCGCATCCGCGACATCCATACCGAATGCGTCCTCGGAAAAGCGCACGATATGCGTGCCACGCTTGCCATGAAAACCGACGAAGCCGTTGAGCTGCTCGGCAGCTGTGCAGATATCCTGGGATGTAATGGCCATGACGCTACCTCGCAATGAAATCGGAAGGAACGCACGCCGGGCGGGAACGGTTGCCTCTGTCGGGCAACGCGCAGATCGTTTGTTGCGCAGACTAACGCAACCTGCGCCGCCTTCGCCAAGGTTTTTCAGCGAGCGCCGGATACCGCCGGATCGAGCTGATCGGTCAACAGCGCCTCCATCCATCCCATGAACGCCTGTACCCGGCGCGGAACATGCCGCTGGCGCAGGTACAGCATCGTCACTGGCATGGCCCGGGCCCGCCGACATGGAGCTGCTCACCCGCTACCAGGCCAAGGAGTTGGGTGTCTAGCGCGGCATCCGGGCGCCATCGAGACCGATTTTGGTGGCACCATACGTGACAATCCGCAGGTCAACGCCTTCGTGGCCAGCAATACTGCCCTGGGCCGCGCCGGCCTGCCCGACGATATAGGCGCAGCCATCGCTCTGCTGCTTGAGGACGGTAATGGCTGGATAACCGGGCAGCGCCTGGAAGTCTCCGACGGCATGCTCCTCTAACCCAGGCTGCTGCCGCTCAGCACCTGCTGCAAGCTGGCCAAGGCAGGAATGGCCAAAGCCTGGGCGGCGTAGCACAACCCGACCCGACGCCGCAGCGCCGGGCCGGGCCCTGGTTGCCAGTAGACCCCCGGGTGGCGCTCGACCAGCGACTGTGGCAACCAGGCCGCGCCCATTCCGGCGGCGACCAGCGCCAACGCCAGTTGCAACGATCCGGCCTGTGCCACCTGCTCACCCTCGCCATACAGCCCCATCAGGCGCTGGTGCGAAGGGTGCTGCGGGCAGGTGATCCAGCGACCGTCGGCCTGGCTGCCGGTGGCCATGACCAGGACAAACGACTCTTCCCACAGCGCCAGGAAGAGCTCATCCTCACAGCGCTCGGCTTCATCGGCCAGCCGCGCATCGCCCTCGCAACCGTCCAGCAACGTCAATTGCAGCCCGGGCACGGCCTGAGCCGCAAGACGCACGCATGCTTCGACCTGGGCCGGAGCAATATCGGCCTCGATACCCAGCGCGAGCGGGACACACTCCTGCTCCTGGCGAAAGCGCAGGCGCAGCGCCTCGGCTTCCGCGACCATGCGGCACGCCTGGGGATACAGCGCCCGCGCCTGCTCGCTGACGTCCACCCCGCGGGCCTGGCGCAGGAACAGACTGACGCCGAGGTTGTCTTCGAGTTGCCGTATGGTCACCGACAATGTCGGCTGGGCCACGCACAGGCGCTGGGCGGCCAAGGTGATGTTGCGTTCTTCGAACACGGCGATGAACGCCTTGAGATGACGAATATCCATAGATAGAACCGATACCAGCCAGAGGAATAAGCCGTTTTTCATGGCCTGGATCGACGCCTACAATCCTGGCCATCGAAAACGATTATGCCTTGGAGGCGCTCATGAACAAACCTCTGATCATCATCACTGGCGCCAGCTCCGGTATCGGCGCCGCCACGGCTCAGCAATTTTCGGCCGCAGGCCACCCGCTGCTGCTGATCGCTCGTCGCCTGGAACGTCTCGAAGCATTGGCCTTGCCCAACTGCCTGTGCCGCGCCGTGGACATTCGCGACCGTGCTGCGCTGGTCGCGGCCGTGAACGAAGCCGAAGCCTTGTACGGCCCGGCCGACGCGCTGGTGAACAATGCCGGCGTGATGCTGCTGGGCCAGGTGCACGAGCAGGATCCCGAGCAGTGGGACCGGATGATCGACATCAACGTCAAGGGCCTGCTAAACGGCGTGCATGCCCTGGCCAGCGGCATGGTCGCGCGTCGCGCCGGCACCCTGATCAACGTCAGCTCCGTCGCCGGGCGCAAGACCTTCCCCAACCATGTCGCCTACGTCGGCACCAAGTTCGCCGTGCATGGCCTGTCGGAAAACCTGCGCGAAGAGCTGGCGCCACACAACGTGCGTGTCGTCACCATCGCGCCGGGCGCGGTCGAGACCGAGCTGCTCGGCCACACCACCGACGAGGGCATCAAGCGCGACTACGAGTCGTGGAAAGCCAATGACATGGGCGGTGTAGTGCTCAAGGCCGAGGATGTGGCCGGCGCGATCGTCTGGGCGTACCAGCAGCCGCAGTATGTGTGCATCCGCGAGATCGTCCTGGCGGCCACTGCCCAGCAACCCTGATCGGCAAACACTCCCACAGGTACCCGGGTGCCTGTGGGGGCTTGTTCAGCGTTGCACCTCATCCTCCCGCACCTGCACACTCGCCGTCATCCCGGCACTGAGGTTCACCCCTGCAGGAATCTCGTCCAGCCTGATTCGCACCGGGATCCGTTGCGCCAGCCTCACCCAGTTGAAGGTCGGTTCCACCTCCGGCAACAACTGTCCATCCGGCGTCGAGTTGCGGTCGGTGATGCCCCGGCTGATGCTCTCCACATGCCCATGCATGGCCTCACCTGCGCCCATCAACCAGACCTTCACCGGATCGCCGACACGTATGCGCGGCAGCTTGGTTTCCTCGAAATAGGCCTGGATATAGAAGGTCGACTCGTCCACCAGCGCCATTACCGATTGCCCGGTATTGACATAGTTGCCCTGGGCCAGCCGCAGGTTTGTGATGTGGCCGCTGCGCGGCGCGCGCACTTCACTGCGGGCCAGGTTGATCTTCGCCACTTGCAGTTGCGCTTGCGCCTCGTGCAGTTCCCCACGGGCGATTGCGGCGTTGATCTGGGCGTTCTCGCGCAGCTCGGCGCTGATCGCCTCCGGACCCAGGGCCGTGCGTCGGGCCGCTTCGCGCTCACGCAGGCGCAACTGCTGGGTGCGGGTTTCAGCCACGGCACTGGCCTGGTCGAAAGCGGCCTGGAAGCGCTCGTGGTCGATGGTCATCAACACATCGCCGGCCTTCACCGGCTGGTTGTCGTGTACCCGCAGTTCGCGCACCCAGCCGGACACGTCCGGGGCGATCACCACCACATCGGCCCGCACCCGCGCATCGCGGGTCCAGGGGGTGAGCATGTAGTACTGCCAGAGGTGATACCCGGCAAACACGGCAATGGCCACCACGCACAGGGTGACCAGGGTACGTACCGCTGTACGCATGGACTGACTCCTTACAAAGGTCCCAACAGATGTACCACCAACGACAGCACACAGACGAACAACGCCGCATCGAACAGCGCTTCATGCCAGATCCAGCGCCCTAGCGGCGTCGCCTGCACCACCAGGCGCAACAGGCCGGTAAGCGCCAACGCCATCAGCACATAGATCAGAAACGGGCTGAGCAATACGCCGCCCAGCGCCCACTCACGCAACCCCATGGACTTCCTCCTGCCAACGGCACCACTTGCCCCAGCTTTTCTGCAATTGCAGGACCGCGCCGATGGCCAGGCGCAGCGGGTCGCTCGACGGCTGGCGGCGCAGGGCCTCGATGAACTGTTCGCTGGCGGCATCCAGACGCTGGCCGCGCCCAGGCGCAGGGCCACTGGCCAGAACCGCCTCCAGTTGCTGCAGATACTGGCGCTCGGCACCGGCCAGCGGCACCTGGGCCACCGCCAGGCACATGCGCAGGTGCACCAGCTCGTCACCGATGTCCAAGCCATGCAGGCCATCGTCCCAACGCTTGCGCTCGGCCTCGGGCAACTCGCTGGCATGACGGGCCAACTGCATCAGGCGATCGGCCATGCGTCCACCGAACCAACTGTCAGCACCCCGCAGGTCGCGATGGGTCAGGCGAACCAGGTCGCTCTGGGTGGCGGCCCTCAGGCGCCGCCCCAGCCACTTCGGATTACGCAGCACGACCAAGCGAAACGCCAGTACCGCCGCCCCCACACCGATGAGCATGGCTTGGGCGCTGTTGAGCATGCTGGCCACGTCGAAGTGCATGGCGTTGAGGGGTGCCACCAGCACGATGAAATGCAGGCAGTACGAGGTCGCCGTCGGCCCCGTGCGCGGATGGGCCATGCCCAGCGCACCGAAGAACAGCGGCACGCCCATGCCCAGACACAGCAAGGCGAAACTGCTCCATTGCGGCAACAGGATCTGCCCGACGAAAAACGCCGCCGGAATCGCCAGCAAGATGCCACGCAAAAAGCTCAAGCCGATCTGTGCGCCGTTCTCGCGGCTGGCGAACAGGCTGCAGACCACGCAGGTCAGCACCAGGCCTCCGGGGGCCGAGGGCCAGGCCGTGGCCAGCCAGAAACTGCTCATGACCAGAAACGCCAACGCACTGCGCGAGCCGAACAGCAGCGCCAGCGGCAAGTCGCGATGCGCCGCCAGGCCCAGCGATACATCCTTGGGCGTTCGCCCCTCCTCCACATCGAGCAACGCCTGGGTGGCGGCCATGGCGAAATCCAGCAGCAAGGCCAGGCGCGCCAGGCAGAAATGCTCGGCGGGGCTGATCTGTTCATCGTGAGCAGCGTCCCAGACGCGCTGGCGCAACAACAGAAGGCTGGGTTGGTCGGGGCTGGCCAACTGGGTCCGAACCTCCTCGAGCCAAGGCGCCAGGTGCGCCGCTTGATGTTCGTCAAGCTGACGCCACTGACGACGCACCGAACGCGAGATGCGCAGCAGCACCATCAGCTTCTGGCTCAGGCCACGGATCGCCCGGGCCCGCTGGCGACCACGACTGCCTTCGAACCAGGCATGTTCACGCTGAGCGTCGATGGCGACGATGCGTCCAAGGATATCCAGCAAGCCCTGGCGCGCTTCGTCTTCGCCGCCGAGCATGGCGCTGGCGGTCTGCATGCCGTTCTGCCAGGCCTGCCTCGCCTGGCCGCCGAGTTGCTGCTCGACGCGCATGGGCCAGATCAGCGCGCTGGTGGCCGTGGCGCAAACGATGCCCAGGCAGATTTCGGTGGAGCGCGCCACCGCTTGGTCGAACACCTGCAAGGGATGGTCGATTGCCGGCAACGCGATGATCGCTGCGGTATAGCCGGCCAGCACGAAGGCATAAGCCCAGGCACTGCGCAATTGGGTTGAAGCGGCGGTACAGAGGGCCAGCCACAAGGCCAGGGTCAGCAGGAACAACCACGGGGTCTGGGCGAACAGGCCAATGAACACCACCGACATGAACGTACCGACCAAGGTGCCGGCCAGTCGCGCCAGGCCCTTCTGCACCACCATGCCCGACAGCGGCTGGGCGACGATGAACGCAGTCATCAAGGCCCAGGCGGGTTGCTCCAACCCCCAGCGCAGCGCCAGCCACAGCGCCAGTCCACCGCCCAGCAGGGTCTTGATGGCGAACTTCAGAGCAGGGCTGGTGGGTGCGAACAGGGCCTGGAGGGTGATGGGCACGAAGCGGACCTTGCAGGGGGATATTGAGTAGAAAGATAGACAACGGATGGAAGAATAAAATGCAATCAACTAATTAGCTAGCTAATCATCTTTTAAAAAGGCAAAAAAATAGGCGACCGAAGTCGCCCTAAATGCCTTGCGTGCTCGTATACCCGGAAGAATCAGCGCGATTTGCGCTTGTTCGCATCCTTCCAGATGAAAAGTCCCAGACCGGCAAAGAACGTCAACATCAACCCGACTGTCACCACACCGGCGATCACCACGTTGTCGAAGAACATGTCGGCCTCCCGATTCGTTGCCGTTGTCCGATGTGTGCAAGGTAACGAATATGCGGGGAGGAGAAATTGACCAGGGTCAATAGGGCCCGGGACCGGGCACAAGAGGGGGCGCAGGTTTGACCTGCATCAGTTTTCAGCGTTTCTTGGGCTTGCTTTTGCTTTTCTTCTTCTTGCTTTTCGCCAACGGCATGGCCTGCTCGAAGGCCTGGCGCATTTCATCCAGGCGCTTGTCCTTGATGTCGTGGATACGTTTGGCGCGCTCGGCGCCGAAGTCGATCAGGTTGTCTTGGCTCATGGGCGGGCTCGACTGACAGCGGATGCGCCCATGATGAAGCCTGATGGCGACGCTGAACAGCCCCGCCTCAGACTTCGATATCCACCAGCAGCCCCTGGCGCGGCCGCTCACCCAGCGGCGCCACCGGCACGGTGTTGTCGGCATTGAGTTCATCGCCAGGCATGGCGCTGTAGAGCTCTTCCTGCTCGTCCTGTCGGCGTTGCTGGCGACGTTGCTGCTGGCGGCGCTGCTCTTCGCGCAGCCGATAGGCCTCATCCTGCGGGTCGCGCTGCTGCTTGAGGTCGATGGTGCCATCACTGGAGGCAGGCTGGGCCGGAACCACCGGAGGAATATTGGGGGTCTGCTTGACGGGGTCTTGTTGCGAGGTCACGGGGACGGCACTGAGCGGAATGATCGGCGGCAGCATGAGTCGGTTCTCCTGTAGCCACTGTGTCGGCCAGCCAGCGTGCCCCTTGAGCGCGTGCGCAAGGGTTTGTGCGGCTGGTCACAATACCGTTTGCAAAGTATAGACCGCGATCACTCGCCTTCGTCGTCGGGATCGTCGTCCGCGGGCTGGCTGGTCTCGCTCCAGGGCCTCTTGTAGACCTGCTGCCAGACCGCGTCCATGTGCTCGCGCAGCACCTGCGGCGCACTCTTGAGCGACGCACTGTCCTCGCGCTCGCCGCCGATGGGCTCCTCGCCCGCCGGGCTGATCTGCGACTGGCCACTGATGCTGTAGATCGCCTGGCCTTCGCGCATTTCGATGCTGATGTCGTGCGGGTCGATGCCGCCGCCACAGAAAGCGTGGCTGGCCACGGTGACTTCGGCGACACCATCCTTGTTCAGGTCGGTGACGTCGCTGACATCGGTATAGAAATCGACATCCAGGTCCAGCCCGGGACAGGTCGTTTCCTGGTCGATCTGCCAGCGTGGCTTGAACGCCTCGCTTTCGCTCGCACGCCCATAGAGCGTGGCCTTGAGCACGACCTTGTCGACTTCCTGTTCGCTCTCGGCATCGGTCGCCTGGCCGTCGACACGGCTGAGCACCAGCAGGCCTTCGCCCTCGCGGTCGTGGAAATGCACGCTCTTGAGCGGTGTCTGCACGCCCAGGACTTCCAGTTGCTCGACCGGGATCGGCGCGAGGATCTCGAACTTCTTCTGGTCACAGGCCGCGAGCAGCGCCACGCTGCCCACGGCCAGGGAGAGGTTCAACCAGCGGTGCGTGACAGGCATGTTGGCGCGAGGCCCTCGTTGACTAAAGGGTATTCGTCGATGAAGTGGCTGAACGCTTTGGTCCGCCGGGCCTATCCGTTAAGATAGTGCGCTTTTTCATCGCGGGAGTTCAGGCAGTATGGCGCAGCAGTATCAACCGGGGCAACGCTGGATCAGCGACAGCGAAGCCGAGCTCGGCCTGGGAACCATCCTGGCGCAGGATGGCCGCCTGCTGACCGTGCTCTATCCGGCCACTGGCGATACCCGCCAGTACTCGCTACGCAACGCGCCGCTGACCCGCGTGCGCTTCTCGCCGGGAGACCAGATCACTCACTTCGATGGCTGGAAGCTGACCGTGCGCGAGGTCGAGGATGTCGACGGCCTGCTGGTCTACCATGGCCTGGACGGGCAGAACGAGGCGCGTACCCTGCCTGAGACGCAACTGTCGAACTTCATCCAGTTCCGTCTGGCCAGCGACCGTCTGTTCGCCGGGCAGATCGACCCGCTGTCGTGGTTCTCGCTGCGCTACAACACGCTGCAGCACAGCAGCAAGCAGATGCTCTCCACGCTCTGGGGCCTGGGCGGCTGCCGCGCCCAGCCGATCGCCCACCAGTTGCACATTGCCCGTGAAGTCGCCGACCGTATCGCCCCGCGGGTATTGCTGGCCGACGAAGTGGGCCTGGGCAAGACCATCGAGGCGGGCCTGGTCATCCACCGCCAACTGCTGACGGGCCGTGCCAGCCGTGTGCTGATTCTGGTCCCGGAAAACCTTCAGCACCAGTGGCTGGTGGAAATGCGCCGGCGCTTCAACCTGCAGGTGGCACTGTTCGACGCCGAACGCTTCATCGAGAGCGATGCCAGCAACCCGTTCGAAGATGCCCAACTGGCGCTGGTGGCGCTGGAATGGCTGGTCGACGATGAAAAGGCCCAGGACGCACTGTTCGCCGCCGGCTGGGACCTGATGGTGGTCGACGAAGCCCACCACCTGGTCTGGCACGAGGAACAGGCCAGCGCCGAATACGCGCTGGTCGAGCAACTGGCCCAGGTCATTGCTGGCGTGCTGCTGCTCACTGCCACCCCCGAGCAGCTCGGCCAGGACAGCCATTTCGCCCGCCTGCGCCTGCTCGACCCCAACCGTTTCCACGACCTGGCCGCGTTCCGCGCCGAGAGCGAGCACTATCGCCCGGTAGCCGAAGCCGTGCAGGAACTGCTCGACGAAGGCCGCCTGTCGCCCAAGGCGCACGCCACCATTCACAATTTCCTCGGCGCCGAGGGCGAAGCCCTGCTGGCCGCAGTCAGCGATGGTGACAGCCAGGCCAGCGCACGCCTGATCCGCGAATTGCTCGACCGCCATGGCACCGGCCGCGTGCTGTTCCGCAACACCCGCGCCGCGATCCAGGGCTTCCCCGAGCGCCAACTGCACCCCTACCCGCTCGCCAACCCCGAGCCGTACAGCGCGCTGCCTGCCGGCGAGCGTGCCGAGCTGTACCCGGAAGTGGCCTTCCAGGCCCAGGGCGAAGTCAGCGACGACGAACGCTGGTGGCGCTTCGACCCACGGGTCGACTGGCTGATCGACACCCTGAAGATGCTCAAGCGCACCAAGGTGCTGGTGATCTGCGCCCACGCCGAAACCGCCATGGACCTGGAAGACGCCCTGCGCGTGCGCTCCGGCATCCCCGCCACGGTTTTCCATGAGGGCATGAGCATCCTCGAGCGTGACCGCGCCGCTGCTTATTTCGCCGACGAAGAATTTGGCGCGCAGGTGCTGATCTGCTCGGAGATCGGCAGTGAAGGCCGCAACTTCCAGTTCGCCCACCACCTGGTGATGTTCGACCTGCCGGCGCACCCGGACCTGCTCGAGCAACGCATCGGCCGTCTCGACCGGATCGGTCAGAAACACACGATCCAGCTGCACATCCCGTACCTGCAGGACAGCCCGCAAGAGCGCCTGTTCCAGTGGTACCACGAAGGCCTGAATGCCTTCCTCAACACCTGCCCGACCGGTAACGCCCTGCAGCACCAGTTCGGCCCACGCCTGCTGGCGCAACTGGTCGGCGGCGACAATGCGGCCTGGAGCGCCCTGGTTGCCGAGGCCCGCGGCGAGCGCGAGCGCCTGGAGGCCGAGCTGCACAGCGGCCGTGACCGTCTGCTGGAGCTCAACTCCGGCGGCGCTGGCGAAGGCGAGGCACTGGTCGAGGCGATTCTCGAGCAAGACGACCAGTTCGCCCTGCCTATCTATATGGAAACCCTGTTCGACGCCTTCGGCATCGACAGCGAAGACCATTCGGAAAACGCGCTGGTGCTCAAGCCCAGCGAGAAAATGCTCGACGCCAGCTTCCCGCTGGGCGACGACGAAGGCGTGACCATCACCTACGACCGTGGCCAGGCCCTGTCACGAGAGGACATGCAGTTCCTGACCTGGGAGCACCCGATGGTCCAGGGCGGCATGGACCTGGTGCTGTCCGGTTCGATGGGCAACACCGCGGTGGCGCTGATCAAGAACAAGGCGCTCAAGCCTGGCACCGTGCTGCTCGAACTGCTCTATGTCAGCGAAGTGGTGGCGCCACGCAGCCTGCAACTGGGTCGCTACCTGCCATCGGCCGCCTTGCGCTGCCTGCTCGATACCAACGGCAACGACCTGGCGCCGCGGGTTGCCTTCGAAACCCTCAACGACCAGCTCGAGAGCGTGCCCAAGGCCAGCGCCAACAAGTTCATCCAGGCCCAGCGCGATGTATTGGCCAAGCGCATCGCCGCTGGCGAGGCGAAGGTACTGCCAGTGCACGACGAGCGTGTCGCCGAGGCGCAGCGCCGCCTGGCGGCTGAAGCCGACGAAGAGCTGGCGCGCCTGACGGCGCTCAAGGCCGTCAACCCGAGCGTGCGTGACAGCGAGATCGACGCCCTGCGCAAGCAGCGCGAAGAAGGCCTGGCAATGCTCGACAAGGCCGCACTGCGTCTGGAAGCGATTCGCGTGCTGGTGGCCGGCTGATAGAACTGCGGCCCCTTTCGCTCGCCTGCTCCTGCAGCTGCAGGAGCGGGCTTGCCCGCGAAAGAGACGACATCAGAATCCAGGTCGCCCCACCCTTTTTATAACCTTCCGCTATCGACTCCATGTCCAAATGGTAGAGATCAAATTGCCATTAATCAGGAAGGCCTAGTTTCCCTTTCCTATACTCGGGTTTCAACGGTCTCCACCACGCTGTTAGGAGACGAGTGCAAACTCGACGAAGAGACAGGCAATGGAGTGGCTGGGACTTCAATTGTTCGCCGAGCTTCCGGCGAACGGACAAATCATCCTCGACTGCCGTCATAACCCTTTCCTGGTCATGCTCGCCTACCTGGTGGCCTGCGCTGCATGCTTGGCCACCCTGGACATGGCCGAGCGGCAAAGTCACAGCGAGGCGCTCAACGCCCGCCGCCAATGGCGGATCCTCGGTGCCTGCTGCCTGGCCAGCGGTATCTGGGCCATGCACTTCATCAGCCTGCTGGCGTTCCAGGCGCCACTTGAAGTGCACTACGACATGCCGCTGACCGCCCTTTCGCTGATCATCGCCCTGCTCGCCGCGTGGCTGGCGATGAACAGCCTCGATCGCACGGTGATGCAGTGGCGTCATTACCTGCAGGCCGCACTGGCGATCGGCCTCGGCATTACCGTGATGCATTACGTCGGCATGGCCGCGCTGCAGACCAGCGCCCTGCAGTACTACCAGACCCCACTGCTGCTCACCTCGTTGGGCATCGCCACTGTCACCAGCCTGGTGGCGCTGCTGATGGCCCGGCATTTTCGCAGTGGCAGCGGGACCCTGCACCTGGTGATGAAATACGGCGCCAGCCTGATGATGGCGGCGGGCATCGTCCTTACCCATTTCACCGGCATGGCTGCACTGTCGCTGGTGATCCCAGACAACATGCCCCTGCAACTGCCCTCAGCCAACAACAGCCTGCAGCTGGGGCTGACCATCGCGTTCATCACCCTGCTGATCAGTGGCAGCAGCATCAGCGCGGCCCTGGCCGACAAGAAACTGCAAAGCAAGGAACATGATCTGCGTCGGGTCAACGTACTGCTGAGCCAGCTCGATCAGGCCCGGGCTTCGCTGCAACAGGCCGCCCACTACGATGCCCTGACCAACCTGGTCAATCGCCGCGGCTTCAACCAGGTCTTTGCCGAACGCCTGGCCGAGCAGACCGCGAGCGAAGGCATGCTGGCCGTGATGTTCCTCGACATCGACCACTTCAAACGCATCAACGATAGCCTCGGGCACGCTGCCGGCGACGAACTGCTCAAGGTGATCGCCGGGCACATCAAGGCGGCGACCCGCTCCCAGGATGTGGTGGCACGCTTTGGCGGCGATGAGTTCTGCATCGTCACCAGCCTGCACAACCGCGACGAGGCCCGCCACCTGGCGCAACGCATCATGCAACGCATGAAGGAGCCGATCGACCTGGGCGGGCGACGCATGGTCATGACCACCAGCATCGGCATCAGCATCTTTCCCGACGACGGGCGCAGCGTTGAGGAGTTGCTGAAGAATGCCGACCTGGCGCTGTACCAGTCCAAGGGCGGCGGGCGCAACAACCTGAATTTCTTCAACAGCAGCCTGAAGACCCGCGCCACGCTGGAGTTGCAACTGGAAGAGGAACTGCGCGTGGCGCTGCTCGAAGAGCGCGGACTGCGCGTGCATTACCAGCCGATCTTCGACCTGCACAGCACACGGGTCGCCAAGCTGGAAGCCCTGGTACGCTGGCAGCACCCGCAGCATGGCCTGCTCGGCCCCGACCGCTTCATCGGAATTGCCGAAGCCAATGGCCTGATCGCCGAACTCGACCTGTGGGTACTGCGCCGCGCCTGCGAAGACCTCGCCGAACTCAACCGCCTTGGCTACGGACATCTCAAGGTCACGGTGAACTGCTCCGCGGTGACGCTGGGGCGCGAGGAACTGGCCAGCGAGGTGGAGATGGCCTTGTTCCAGGCCGGTGTGGCGGCTCGCCAACTGGAACTGGAAGTCACCGAAAACGCCTTGATGGGCGATATCCACCGCACCATCAACCTGCTAAAACGCATTCGCGCCCAGGGCGTGGCCCTGTCGATCGACGACTTCGGCACCGGCTATTCATCGCTGGCCTACCTCAAGCGCCTTCCCCTGGACGTGCTGAAGATCGACCGTTCGTTCATCCAGGATGTGCCGGGCAGCCAGCAAGACCGTGAGATCGTCCAGGCCATCATCATCATGGCCCATACCCTGCACCTGCAGGTCGTCACCGAGGGCGTGGAGACCGACGAACAACGCGCGTTTCTCGCCGCCCAAGGCTGCGACTTCCTTCAGGGCTACCTGCTCAGCCGTCCGGTCCCGCTGACCGACCTGCAGCCAGTGCTGGAACGCCTCGACAATCTGGACAGCGACTTCATTCCCGAGCGCGGAACAGCTCTACAAGGGTCGCCGGATCGTTTTGCAGATGCCCCTGGCTGCCGTGCAGGCGCATCAGTTGCGCGGCGAGGCCACTGATCGGCGTTGCCGAACCCTGCTCGCGGGAAAACTTCACCGCAGTGTCGAGGTCCTTGAGCAAGGTGCGTACATGCCATTTGACCGGGGTGTAGCAGCTTTGCGCCATCTGCGGCGCGAGGATCTGCAGCGGCCGAGAGTCGGCGAACCCGCCGGAGAGTGCTTCGGCGATCAGGCTGGCATCCACCCCTGAACGTTCGGCCAAGGCCACCACTTCGGCAATCACCAGGGCATTACAAGCAACGATCATCTGGTTGCAGGCCTTGGTCACCTGGCCGGCGCCAACCGCCCCCATGTGCGTCACGCGCTGGCCGAGGGTCAGCAACACCGGGCGTACGCGCGCCAGGTCTGCAGCGTCACCACCCACCATGATCGCCAGGGTTCCCGCCTCGGCGCCTGGCGTACCGCCGGACACTGGTGCGTCCAGCCAGGCCATGCCGCACAGCGCCGCAAGTTCCGCGGCCATCTCGCGGGTGGCGGTTGGCTCAAGGCTGGAGAAATCCACCAGTAACTGGCCACTGCGACCGCCCTGGGCGATGCCTTGCTCGCCGAACACCACCTCACGTACTACGCCCGTGTCGGCCAGGCACAGCAGCACGATCTCAGTGTCACGGCACAACGCTGCCGGGCTCTCGGCCAGACGTGCCCCGGCGGCGACCAATTCGGCGCACTTCTGCGGGCTACGGTTCCACACGGTCAGCGGATAGCCGGCAGCCAGCAGGCGACGGCACATCGGCAGCCCCATCAGACCGATGCCGGCAAACCCCAGGGAAGGCAATGCAGTACTCATGAATGACTCCAGGCAAGGATTAAAGAAGCGTGGCTCTCGGGCGATGCAGTGCAGGTGCCAGCGTAAAACCACTATCGACCATAGGGTAAACCCCTATCGCATGGGCAAAAGGCGCACTGCTACAGTCGCCGGATTTACGTAATGGCCAGATGACATATCTTCCGACCGTCCACCACTCCAGGCAAATGGCGCACTATGACCTCCAATAATACTTCTGCCAATGCAGTGCCCGAGCCCTCGACCAGCATCACCTCGCTGACCCTCGGTGGCGGCCAGGCCACCCGCAACGTCCCCGCGCAATATCTGTACTTCACCGAGAACGATATCCAACGCATCCTCGACAACCTCGACGGCCTGCGTGACCTGGTGTTCCCGCAGGGCCTGCACGCGGAAGACGAAAGCCAATTGCGCCTGGACCAGCAGTTCCCTTCGGTATGCCTGATCGGCCTGGGGCGCTGCGGTTCGAACATTGCACTTGACGTGGCGGAACTGGTGTACAACGCACGTACCTTCTTCCTCAACGAATTCAACAACGAAGACCGCAACAGAAGCGAAGGCGGCTACAGCCCTGCACGCTGGATCCGACAGAACCTGCGCCTGGTGCAGAACAAGGGCGCCAAGCCGGTATTTCTGGTCGAGCCCTTGGTGATGCTCGGCGACCTGGACAAGGACATCGCCGGACGCATCCGCTTTTCGCGCAAGGGTGAGCGCGGGGGCTTCCTGCGCGACTACAGCAAGATGAAGATCATGGACCTGTCCGAGGTGCACGCCGGTGGCGCCGGCAATGCGCCGATCCTCGGCCAGTACCTGGCCAAGATCATCCTCAACAAGGATACCCAGCGCTTCTCGAGCGCCGACTGGAAACTCATCCACTCCTACCTGATCGATTCCTGCGGCATCAAGGCCAACCAATCGCGCCTGTACTTCTACATCTTCAGCGCCGGCGGCGGGACCGGCTCAGGGATGGCCTCGGAGTTCGGCCTGGCCCAGCAGTACTCGTACATGAACAAGACCTTCGACACCAAGCCGGCCGACGAGAACGACGGCAAGGGCGGGCATTCGTTCGTGTTCGAGCCGATCTTCACCAGCGGCATCTGCGTACTGCCCAATGCCTCCGACCACCGCAGCGAAATGTCCGAAGCCTTGCACATCAATGCCGGGCGCCTGCTGTGCAAGTATTTGTCCGAAGAATGGGACTTCTCGTACAACTTCGACAACGAAGACAGCAGCGAGGCCAGCGTGATGGGGCGCATCCGCCCCTGGAACGCAATGATGCTGATCTCCAACGACATCATGCGTTACGCCGAAGAGAGCGATGACGGGACGATCCAGAACATCGACGTCAATGCCATGGAGAAGCATGCCAACCAGTACATCTCTCAGCAGATCTTCAACATCCTCACCGCCCAGGCCGTGACCACCGACTACGACCAGAACTACTTCCGCCGTGCCGGCATCGACATTGGCGAAACCATCCGCCTGGATGCCAACGACCTGTTCATGAGCCTCGCGGGCCCGGTCGCCATCGCCTATGCCGAATCGGTAGTGCCGGAGGCGCCCGCGCAGGGCTCGGACAAGTTCAAGGTGTTCGAACGCGAATCGCCGCGCCTGGACATCGACGACCTGTTCTTGCGCTCCATCGACCTGCCCCACTTCAACAAGCAGACCCAGGCCATCGAGGGCATCAGCCTGCTGCCCATCGAGTCGCGTCGCTATCGCGCGGCACTGGAGCAGTACCAGGCCTCGGGCTTCGACGCAGCGGCCCTGCACGACCTGCATTTCTTCAAGAACTGCTCGTCGGTGGTATCGATCGTATCGCTGCCCAAGGACTACAAGCTGTCGTACATGGACCTGAACCGGCTCAAGACCCACCTCAACAGCCTGTTCCCCAACACCACGCTCAAGCGCTACGCGCTGGTGATCGGTGCCTCGGCCAACCTGTCGCTGACCACTCTGATCGCCAAGAGCCCCTGCCTGTCGGACGACTTCCTGACGCTGATCGTGGCCTTCATCAAGCGCTGCTTCGCACGCGCGCCCTACCGTTTCGACGACACGCTGGACAACGCCATCCTGGAGTTCATCACCAGCGAGCATTTCGATGAAGACCGTATCGACGACCTGCTCAACGAATTCGAGAACCCGGCGAAGATCCTCGATACCAACTGGTACGCGATCAAACCGATGTACGAGAAGAAGTACCGTGAGCTGATCAACGACAAGAGCCGCTTCGTCTCGATCAACGACATCCGCCTGTCGCGCGAATGCGTGAAGAAAGCGGTGAAGTACCTGCGCGAGATCTTCAGGCATCGGATCGGCAAGACCCGGGTGATTTCGCTCAACAGCCATACCGGGCGGGTGGATTACTGAGGTCTTGCACATGATTCCTGTAGGAGTGGCGGTTCGCCGTTGCGACTTGCCTGCGAATGCAATAGTGACGGCGCGGACGCATTCGCGGGCAAGCCCGCTCCTACCGGGATATTACGCATCCCGTAAACTGTTACCGCAGTGGCGAACGCAGCGGCGACTTGTTACTTACTTCCACCTTACGTCAGCGTCAACACGCACCAACAAGGTGCAATCAACTACTTTTACGCACTAAAAAAGCCCGCAGTTATTCCGCTTTCTTCACCTGGATCACGATGAACGGCGAAACCACCACCGCCCAGATCTCGGGATCGCGGCTTTGCAGGTCTAGCGCCTGCTCTGCACTGAGCGGTCCGACAACGCCATCGTTACGCCACTTGGCGAAGATTTCGCTGCGATTCTCGGCCATCGCCTCGGCAACGGCGATCAGATCCAGGCTGGAGTCGACCCAAATCAGGTCACCCTTGGCCCAGAAACGCTCCAAGGCTTTCCACTCGATAATCGCGGTCTCGCCGAGCAATTTGGCATAGAGGGTGCTTGTGTGATCAGTCATGGGTTTTCCTGCCGACAGAATGGCCATTTGAAAAGGCCGGCATTTTTGCAGAAAAACCCGGTTTCAAATACGTAATTTGATCGACGGGCCCCGGTTATATGGGGTTGGGCTCGGGATAGAGGCAAAGTGATGGCGCTTTTCTATATCTTTATGTCGATCATGCGACACCCCGGGAAACAGGCGCTTTTCGCCCGCTTTTCAAGCGCTCGGACAGCGCTCTACACTGTACCGGTACAGTTCCGGGACATGTTCCGGGGGAAGGTGGGCTTGCGACATGGCACGAGCGTGCCGCAAATCCCGCCCGGTCTGTAGCCCTGGCCGCCAGGACTATAAGAATTACAACAGAATGAGTGGAGCACTATGATCAAGATTTCCAAGCTGTTCGCCGCAATGGTCCTGGCCGGGGTAGCCAGCCATTCGTTTGCCGCCGACACCATCAAGATCGGCATCGCCGGTCCCAAGACCGGTCCGGTCACGCAATATGGCGACATGCAGTTCATCGGCGCCAAACAGGCCATCAAAGACATCAACGCCAAGGGTGGCGTCGACGGCAAGATGCTCGAGGCCAAGGAATATGACGACGCGTGCGACCCGAAACAGGCCGTTGCAGTCGCCAACAAAGTGGTCAACGACGGCGTCAAGTTCGTCATCGGCCACCTGTGCTCCAGCTCCACCCAGCCTGCGTCCGACATCTACGAAGACGAAGGCGTGATCATGATCACCCCTGCCGCCACCTCCCCGGAAATCACCGCGCGTGGCTACAAGCTGATCTTCCGCACCATCGGTCTGGACAGCGCCCAGGGCCCGGCGGCCGGCAACTACATCGCCGACCACGTCAAGCCCAAGGTCGTTGCCGTCCTGCACGACAAGCAGCAGTACGGTGAAGGCATCGCTACCGCGGTCAAGCAGACCCTCGAGAAGAAAGGCACCAAGGTCGCCGTCTTCGAAGGCCTGAACGCCGGTGACAAGGACTTCTCCTCGATCATCCAGAAGCTCAAGCAGAACAACGTCGACTTCGTCTACTACGGCGGCTACCACCCAGAGCTGGGCCTGATCCTGCGCCAGGCGCAAGAGAAGGGCCTGAAAGCCAAGTTCATGGGGCCGGAAGGTGTCGGCAACGACTCCATCTCGCAGATCGCCCAGGGCGCTTCCGAAGGCCTGCTGGTCACCCTGCCGAAGTCGTTCGACGCTGACCCTGAGAACAAGGCCATCGTCGACGCCATCAAGGCTGACGGCAAGGATCCTAGCGGTCCGTTCGTGTTCCCGGCCTACTCCGCTGTCGAGCTGATCGCCAAGGGTATCGAAGCCGCCAAGTCCGAAGACACCGACAAGGTGGCAGCCGCCATCCACGCCGGCAAGTTCAAGACCCCGACCGGCGAGCTGTCCTACGACGAGAAAGGCGACCTGAAAGACTTCAAGTTCGTGGTCTACGAATGGCACTTCGGCAAGCCGAAGACCGAAGTCTCCCCTCAGTAACTGCGTGACTAATAGCTGACCGAGAAGCCCACTGTGCGAGCAGTGGGCTTTGTTTTACGAGGTTCATGGACCTGATTCCCGCGATCCGGGAGCCGGTTCACCTGAAAATCTTAAAACCGTCACCCGCGGTTTCCTGGCTGTGCCCACTGACTTGGCGAAGACCACGAAACGGGCCGGGCCCATCGCCCGCCAGCGAAATGCAAATCAGGTTTTTAGGAGCGCTGTAATGCCTGAGATCTACCATTTCTTCCAACAACTGGTTAATGGATTGACCATCGGCAGCACCTATGCCTTGATCGCCATCGGTTACACGATGGTGTACGGCATCATCGGGATGATCAATTTCGCCCACGGCGAGGTGTACATGATCGGATCCTACGTGGCCTTCATCGCCCTCGCGGGGCTGGCCATGATGGGCATTCACTCGCTGCCGATCCTCATGACCGTGGCCTTCGTCGCCACCATCTGCGTCACCAGTGCCTATGGCTACAGCATCGAGCGGGTCGCCTACCGACCGCTGCGTAACAGCAACCGCCTGATCCCGCTGATTTCCGCCATCGGCATGTCGATCTTCCTGCAGAACACCGTGCTCCTGTCGCAGGACTCCAAGGACAAATCCATCCCCAACCTGATTCCGGGCGCCTTCTCGTTCGGCCCGGGCGGTGCGGAGGAAGTGCTGGTGTCCTACATGCAGATCCTGGTGTTCGTGGTCACTCTGGTGGCCATGACCTGCCTGACCCTGTTCATCTCCCGCTCCCGTCTGGGCCGCGCCTGCCGCGCCTGCGCCGAGGACATCAAGATGGCCAACCTGCTGGGCATCAACACCAACAACATCATCGCCCTGACCTTCGTCATCGGTGCTGCCCTGGCGGCCGTGGCGGCCGTACTGCTGAGCATGCAGTACGGGGTGATCAACCCCAACGCCGGTTTCCTGGTGGGCCTGAAGGCCTTCACCGCGGCGGTACTGGGCGGCATCGGCAGCATTCCGGGCGCCATGCTCGGCGGGCTGGTGCTGGGTGTGGCCGAAGCTTTCGGCGCCGACATCTTCGGCGACCAATACAAGGATGTGGTGGCGTTTGGCTTGTTGGTTCTCGTCTTGCTGTTCCGGCCGACCGGCATCCTGGGCCGTCCGGAGGTTGAAAAAGTATGAACAGAAATCTCAAACAGGCGTTCTTCAGCGCCTTGCTGGTCTGGGCCGTCGCCTTCCCGGTGCTGGGCCTGAAGCTGAGCATCGACGGCATCAGCCTGATCGTGCACAGCCAGGGCAGCTTCACCATCAGCATCATTGCCGTGTGTTCGATACTGATGTTCCTGCGCGTGCTGTTCGACAAGCAGTGGAGTTCGGTGATGGGCGGGCGCTCGGATCGCAAACTGATCCCGCCTTCGGTCAGCAACTTCCTGACCCTGCCCAAGACCCAGCGCTGGATCATCCTCGGCCTGATCGTGGCCGCCCTGATCTGGCCGTTCTTCGGCTCGCGCGGCGCGGTCGACATCGCCACCCTGATCCTGATCTACGTGTTGCTGGGCCTGGGCCTGAACATCGTGGTCGGCCTGGCCGGCCTGCTCGACCTGGGTTACGTCGGTTTCTACGCCGTCGGCGCCTACAGCTACGCCATGCTCTCGCACTACCTGGGCTGGAGCTTCTGGGTCTGCCTGCCGATCGCCGGCCTCATGGCCGCGACCTTCGGCTTCCTGCTCGGCTTCCCGGTACTGCGCCTGCGCGGTGACTACCTGGCGATCGTCACGCTCGGCTTCGGCGAAATCATTCGCCTGTTCCTGCGCAACCTCACCGACTGGACCGGCGGCCCCAACGGCATCAGCAACATCCCCAAACCCGAGTTCTTCGGGCTCACCTTCGAGCGCCGCGCGGCAGAGGGCATGCAGACCTTCCACGAGTTCTTCGGGCTGGAATACAACTCGATCAACAAGGTCATCTTCCTCTACCTGGTCGCCCTGCTGCTGGCCTTGCTGGCGCTGTTCGTGATCAACCGCCTGCTGCGCATGCCGATCGGGCGTGCCTGGGAAGCGCTGCGCGAAGACGAGATCGCCTGCCGCGCGCTGGGCCTGAACCCTACCGTGATCAAGCTCTCGGCCTTCACCCTGGGCGCCTGCTTCGCCGGTTTCGCCGGCAGCTTCTTCGCCGCGCGCCAGGGCCTGGTGACCCCGGAGTCGTTCACCTTCATCGAGTCGGCGATCATCCTCGCCATCGTCGTGCTTGGCGGCATGGGCTCTCAGCTGGGCGTGATTCTAGCGGCCATCGTGATGATCCTGCTGCCTGAGCTGATGCGTGAGTTCAGCGAATACCGGATGCTGATGTTCGGTGCGCTGATGGTGTTGATGATGATCTGGCGTCCGCAAGGCCTGCTGCCTATGCAACGTCCACACATGGAGCTGCGTCGATGAGCCGCGAAATTCTGCAAGTCAGCGGCCTGAGCATGCGCTTCGGCGGCTTGTTGGCGGTCAACGGCGTGGGCCTGACCGTCAAGGAAAAACAGGTGGTGGCCTTGATCGGCCCGAACGGCGCTGGCAAGACCACGGTGTTCAACTGCCTGACCGGCTTCTACAAGCCAAGTGGCGGCACCATCCTGCTCGACGGCCAGCCGATCCAGGGCCTGGCCGGCCACCAGATCGCCCGCAAGGGTGTGGTGCGGACCTTCCAGAACGTACGCCTGTTCAAGGAAATGACCGCGCTGGAAAACCTGCTGATCGCCCAGCACCGGCACCTGAACACCAACTTCTTTGCCGGCCTGTTCAAGACCCCGTCCTTCCGCCGCAGCGAGAAGGAAGCCATGGAGCGGGCCCAGTACTGGCTGGAGAAGGTCAACCTGACCGAATTCGCCAACCGTACCGCCGGCACCCTGGCCTACGGTCAGCAACGCCGCCTGGAAATCGCCCGCTGCATGATGACCCAGCCACGGATCATCATGCTCGACGAACCGGCAGCAGGCCTGAACCCCAAGGAAACCGAAGACCTCAAGGCCCTCATCGGCTACCTGCGCGAATCGCACAACGTGACCGTGCTGCTGATCGAGCACGACATGAAACTGGTGATGAGCATTTCCGACCACATCGTGGTGATCAACCAGGGCACGCCGCTGGCCGATGGCACGCCGGAACAGATTCGCGGCAATCCTGATGTGATCAAGGCCTACCTGGGGGAAGCGTAAATGCTGAAGTTCGAGAACGTTTCCACCTTCTACGGCAAGATCCAGGCGCTACACAGCGTCAACGTGGAAATCAACCAGGGCGAGATCGTCACGCTGATCGGCGCCAACGGCGCCGGCAAGTCGACCCTGCTGATGACCCTGTGCGGCTCGCCACAGGCACACAGCGGCAGCATCAAGTACCTGGGCGAAGAGCTGGTCGGCCAGCCCTCCTCGCATATCATGCGCAAGAGCATCGCCGTCGTGCCGGAAGGCCGCCGTGTGTTCGCCCGCCTGACCGTCGAGGAAAACCTGGCCATGGGCGGTTTCTTCACCGACAAGGGCGATTACCAGGAGCAGATGGACAAGGTCCTGCAACTGTTCCCGCGCCTGAAGGAGCGCTTCACCCAGCGCGGCGGCACCATGTCCGGTGGCGAGCAGCAGATGCTGGCCATCGGCCGGGCGCTGATGAGCAAGCCCAAGCTGCTGCTGCTCGACGAGCCGTCGCTGGGCCTGGCGCCGATCATCATCCAGCAGATCTTCGATATCATCGAACAGCTGCGCCGTGATGGTGTGACGGTGTTCCTGGTTGAGCAGAACGCCAACCAGGCGCTGAAGATCGCCGACCGCGCCTATGTGCTGGAGAACGGCAAGGTGGTGATGCAAGGGACCGGGGAAGCACTGCTGACCGATCCGAAGGTACGGGACGCGTACCTGGGTGGTTGAATGAAAAAAGGGCCTGCGGGCCCTTTTTTCATGGGGGTGGAGGTTCGGTGGCCGGTACTGTTCCTGCGGCCTGCCCCTTGTGAAGCCGCTCCCCGCTGGGTAACGTGGCCAACTTCAACCCGCCGCGACCCCGGAGTCCACCGATGCGCCTCACCCCTCCCCTGCTGCTCGCTGCCCTGCTGCCCCTGTTCGCCGGTTGCCAGATGCTCGCCGAGCAACCAAGCGACCCGAACGTCGGCACCACGCGCATGCAAGGCGAACTGAGCGCAGCCAACAGTCAGTTGCTGTTCAAGCCTTGCAGCGAGGCACGCCGCTTCGTGGTCAAGGATGCCGCCGGCACCGGTATCCTGCAGGAAGCCGCCAACCTCGCCAATGGCCCCAAGGCCGCACTGTTCGCCGACCTCCGCGGGCGCCTGGCCGGCAGCCGCGAAGCCAACAGTGACGGCCAGCTGGACGTCACCCGGCTGTACCGCGTCGAAAACTCCGCCAGCGCCTGCGAAGACCCCAACTTCAAGCAACTGACTCTGCGTGCCGGCGGGCATGCACCCGACTGGGACATCAAAGCCAGCGGCAAGGGCATGGTGATCAACCGTGCCGACAAGGATCCACTGCCGCTGCCGTTCCTCGAAGAGCAGATGCCCGGCGGCGGCCTTAGCCTGTCCAGTGAAGCCAACGGCCAGCGCGTCGAGCTGTGGGTCGCGCCGCAGCGTTGCGTCGAGCCTGGCACCGGTGCCGTGCGCCACCTACGCGCCGAACTGCGCATCGATGGCCAGACCCTGCAAGGCTGCGCCTACTACGGCGGTGCGCGCGACAACTGATCATCGGGTACTTTTATCCTGCCAGTCAGGCCGGCGAACAGCTTATACTTGGCGGTTTGAGTAAAGCCGCCGGCCGCCCATGGCCGGGATACTGGACCCTGCCATGCTACGAATCACCGAACTGAAGCTGCCCCTGGACCATCCCGAAGAAGCCTTGCGCGAGGCTATCGTCCAGCGCCTGGGGATCCGCGACGAGCAACTGCTCGGCTTCAACCTGTTCAAGCGCAGCTATGATGCGCGCAAGAAGAACAGCGAGCTGCTGTTCATCTACACCATCGACCTTGAAGCCAGCAACGAAGCCGAGCTTCTGCACAGGTTCGCCGATGATCGCAATATCAGCGTGGCACCGGACGTCAGCTACAAGTTCGTCGGACATGCACCTGCCGATCTTCAGCAGCGTCCGATCGTGGTCGGCTTCGGCCCGTGCGGCATCTTTGCAGGCCTGCTGCTGGCGCAGATGGGTTTCAAGCCGATCGTGCTCGAACGCGGCAAGGAAGTGCGCCAGCGCACCAAGGATACCTGGGGCCTGTGGCGCAAGAGCGTGCTCAACCCCGAATCCAACGTGCAGTTCGGCGAAGGCGGCGCCGGCACCTTCTCCGACGGCAAGCTGTACAGCCAGATCAAGGATCCGCAGCACCATGGCCGCAAGGTGCTCGAAGAATTCGTCAAGGCGGGTGCGCCGGAAGAAATCCTCTATATCAACAAGCCACACATCGGCACCTTCCGCCTGACCAGCATGGTCGAGAAGATGCGTGAGGAAATCATCAGCCTGGGCGGTGAAATCCGCTTCCAGGAAAAGGTTACCGACTTGTTGATCGAGGGCGAACAGCTCACCGGTGTGGTGCTGGAAAGCGGCGAACAGCTGCACTCACGCCATGTAGTGCTGGCCCTGGGCCACAGCGCCCGCGACACCTTCCGCATGCTGCACGCCAAGGGCGTGTTCATGGAGGCCAAGCCATTCTCGGTGGGCTTCCGTATCGAGCATCCCCAATCGCTGATCGACAAGGCGCGCCTGGGCAAGTATGCCGGCCACCCGAAACTGGGCGCCGCCGACTACAAGCTGGTCTACCACGCCAAGAACGGTCGTTCGGTCTACAGCTTCTGCATGTGCCCGGGTGGTACCGTGGTCGCGGCCACCAGTGAGCCGGGGCGCGTAGTCACCAACGGCATGAGCCAGTATTCGCGTAATGAGCGCAATGCCAACTCTGGCATCGTCGTGGGCATCGATCCTGAGCGTGACTACCCGGGCGGCCCGCTGGCTGGTATCGAGTTGCAGGAACGCCTGGAAGCCCACGCCTATGTCATGGGTGGCAGCAACTACCAGGCGCCGGCGCAACTGGTCGGCGATTTCGTCGCAGGTCGTGCGTCCACGGCGCTGGGCAGCGTCGAACCCTCCTATAAACCAGGCGTCACCCTCGGGGACCTGGCCCCCAGCCTGCCAGACTTCGCCATCGAGGCGATTCGCGAAGCGCTACCGGCCTTCGATCGCCAGATCAAGGGCTACAACCTGCACGATGCAGTGCTGACCGGTATCGAGACGCGGACCTCATCACCGCTGCGCATCACCCGTGGCGAGGACTACCAGAGCCTGAATCTCAAGGGCCTGTTCCCGGCCGGTGAAGGGGCAGGCTATGCCGGCGGCATCCTGTCGGCCGGCGTCGATGGCATTCGGATCGCTGAAGCGGTCGCGCGCGGCATACTCGGAATCAAGGCCTGACGCCCCAAGCCAGGCCAGTTGCACGAGGTTGCGGCTATTGCCGAGCACTGCGGTTCTTGCGGTACTCGGCCACATAGCCCAGCTTGCGACTCGCAGTGTTGTCCAGCTCCTTGCGGTCACGCTGCGATAACCTCCCATCTGGCGCGCAGTGAAGCCGCTGTCGCCCACAAGCTGCTGCGGAGCCAGCGTCACCATCAAGCTAGCCGCTGGCGCAACTGCCTGCCGATAACCGCTGCGCTCATCAAGATCGAAAGCTGCCAGCGGCAACGCCCCCCGCAGCCAGTTGCCCCAGTAGAACTCGAGAAACTCAGGCGCCACGTCGCCTGAACGCGGTTTGTCGTAGCCAACCTTGCGGGTGAACGATCCAAGCAGGATGTAGGTTACTGTGCGACCTCCAACTTTCCTTCCGTCGTGCATGTTCGGCTGCGACGTTTTCCCACGAGTATTTCAACGTGCATTTCAATGGTAGAAAGGCCCGTTAGTTGTCTGAGTAATCCTAAAATCCAAGCGAATATTTCCGCGCAAGACTCACAAGGCCAAAGTGAAACCACTTATAACAAAAAAGAATATAATTTTTGTTTTAAAGAATATCGTTGCGCGTTAGGGTGTACTCCCGTTCCGTTCGATCAACGTACTGGAGACCCATCCCCGTGCGCAGCCTCATCAATCGTTTCCTTCAGTTGGAGGCCGCCAGCGGCTTGCTGCTGATCATCGCGGCGATCATCGCCCTCATCGTCAACAACTCCCCGCTGTCGCATCTGTACGTCAGTTTTCTCGACGTCCCCGTCGCTGTGCAAATCGGCCCCCTGGAGATCGCCAAGCCGCTGCTGCTGTGGATCAACGACGGCCTGATGGCATTGTTCTTCCTGCTGATCGGGCTGGAGGTCAAGCGCGAAGTGCTCGAGGGCCAGCTGTCGAAACCTTCGCAGATCATCCTGCCGGCCACCGCCGCAGTCGGTGGCATGCTGGTCCCGGCGCTGATCTACTGGTTCATCAACCGTGACAACCCCGCGACACTCGCCGGCTGGGCCATCCCTACCGCGACCGACATCGCTTTCGCCCTTGGCGTGCTGGCGCTGCTCGGCAAGCGTGTGCCTGTGTCGCTCAAACTGTTCCTGATGACCCTTGCGATCATCGACGACCTGGGTGCGATCATCATCATCGCCCTGTTCTATTCCGGCGAGCTTTCGAGCATGGCATTGATGCTTGCAGGGGGCTGTCTGCTGGCTCTGCTGGGCATGAACCGTCTAGGGGTGAAGAAGCTTGCACCCTACCTGATCGTGGGGCTGGTACTTTGGGTCTGCGTGCTGAAGAGCGGCGTGCATGCCACCCTCGCCGGCGTGGCCCTGGCAATGTTCATCCCGCTGGGCGCTGGCGGCAAGAAAAGTACCTCTCCATTGCTCACCCTGGAGCACGCGCTACACCCCTGGGTGGCCTACGCGATCCTGCCGCTGTTCGCTTTCGCCAATGCTGGAGTCTCCCTGGTCAACGCCAGCGCGGAGAGCTTCACGCATTCGGTGCCCATGGGCATCGCCATCGGATTGCTGCTGGGTAAGACGGTCGGCGTGTTCGGCCTGACCTGGATGGCCATCAAGCTGCGCCTGGCCGCCCTGCCGGCGGGCGCCAATTGGGGCCAGGTGCTTGGCGTCGCGATTCTTTGCGGCATCGGTTTCACCATGAGCCTGTTCGTCGGTTCCCTGGCCTTCCCATCCGGTGTCAGCGAGTATGCCGGAGAGGACCGCATGGGCATCCTCACCGGCTCGCTCTTCGCAGCATTGATCGGCTATGCCGTGACTGCGGCGGCCAGCCGCAAGCGACAAGTGGCGGTTGCAGCCAGCTGATAGCACCAGGCACAAAAAAACCCCGACCGGCCTCGCCGGATCGGGGTTTTCTTTGCCCTGCGAAATCAGTGAGTGACGCGGCTGGTGCCGTCGACGGTCATGATGCGCACGCGCTCGCCCACGCGGAAGATCTCGTTCTGCTGCACTTGCTGCACGTAGGCGCGCATGCTGCCGTCGTCTTCACGCACGGTAATTTCAACGCCCTGGGTGCGGGTCAGGCCTTCTTCAGCAGCCGAACCTGCCAGGCCACCGGCCACGGCGCCGATCACCGCAGCGACGATACTGCCACGACCACCGCCGACGGCACTGCCCGCGACACCACCGACGATGGCGCCGGCACCACCACCGATCGGCGTCTTGGTACCCTCGATCTTGACCGGGCGCAGGGATTCGATCGTGCCCATGCGCACGGTCTGCACGCGACGGGCTTCATCTCGGGAATAGCTGTCACCGGTCAGGCTGGACTGGCAGCCGCCGAGCAACAGCGCCATGGTGGTGAAGCTCGCCACCATCAAAACGGATTTACGCATGGGGAATCTCCATAAGTCAGGTGTCCATTAGACTCCCCGTGTAGATGGGTGTCACGACACAAACGTTATTAAATTGTTTTCATTCAGCTCGAGTACAGGCGCCAAGCGACTTGCCGCCCACTTCACCAATGAGACCAAGAATAGTCGTGGATTACTTCATCGTCGCAGTGACAGGCGTTGCAGGTCGGTATTTTGCCGCTGAATGGCTGGATGGGGACCACGCCCTGCCGAGCAATGGCGGGGCCGCAAGCGGCCCCTGATGATCACGGTGCCAGCCGCTCACGCAGCCACTGACCATCGACCAGGCGGTAATTGAGGCGATCGTGCAAGCGACTGGAGCGCCCCTGCCAGAATTCGATCCGTTCAGGCAGCAGGCGGTAGCCGCCCCAATGTTCCGGGCAATGCGGCTGGGTGTCGGAGAACCGCGCCTCGGTGGCCTTGACCAACCCTTCGAGCTCGGCACGATCGGCAATCACCCGGCTTTGCGGCGACGCCCAGGCGCCCAGACGGCTGCCCAGCGGACGTACCTGGTAGTAGTCGTCCGACTCCTGAGCGCTGACCTTTTCCACCCGTCCCTCGATCCGTACCTGGCGCTCGAGCGCTGGCCAGAAAAAGGTCATGGCCGCGAACGGGTTGGCCAGCAGTTGCTGGCCCTTGGCACTGTCATAGTTGGTGAAAAAGGTGAAGCCGCGCTCATCGAGCCCCTTGAGCAACAGCACACGACAGTGCGGACGCCCCTCGCCATCGACGGTGGCGAGGGTCATGGCGTTGGCCTCCACCGGTGGCTGCTCGGTCTTCACCGCCTCGCCAAACCAGTGATGGAACAGCGCGAACGGCTCGCCCGGGGCCTGGGCCTCGGCCAGGCCATCACGGGTGTAGTCGCGGCGCATATCGGCCAGGGATTGAGTCATGACTGCGTTTCCTCAGACGATCAATTGGTCTTCGCAGGGCTGTTGGCGGCGACTTTCTTGTCGGCAGCTGGAGCTGTCTTCTTCGCTGCTGGCTTGGCCGCTGGTTTTTTCGCGGCTGGCTTGGCTGCGGTTTTCGCCACGGCCTTCTTCGCAGCCGGTTTGGCGGCAGCCTTGGCAGTTGGCTTGGCGGCCGGTTTGGCCTCAACGGCCTTGGCCGGGGCCTTGGCGTCCTGGGTGGCGACCATCGCTGCCGGTACGGACGCTGGCGCGGCCTGCTGGTACTTGGCCAACAGCGCAACCATGGTGTTCTGCGGCGTCAGCAGCATTTCCACCCGGCGGTTCAAGGCACGGCCCTCGACGCTGTCGTTGGCGGCACGCGGCATCACTGCGCCCATGCCCTTGAGGGTCAGGCGGTCACGCTGCAGGCCGCTCAAGCGGAAAATCGCCGAGACCGAGGCTGCACGCTCGAGGCTGAGCTTCTGATTGGCAACTGCAACACCGCTGGTGTCAGCGTGACCGAGCACGAGCACGGCAGTCTTCGGATCGCCTTCGACGATCTTGGCCACGCGGGTGATCGGGCCCAGAGAAGACGGCAGCAGCATGTTCGGGCGGTCCGGGTTGTAGGAGCCGTCGACCGGCAGGGTCACTGCAAGCACGTTGTCACGACGCTCGACTTCAAGCTTGCTGTCTTTGGCCGCCTCGCGCAGCTTCGGTTCATACTCGTCCAGCCAGGCCTGGGTAGCCTTCTGGTCGATCTTGGGTACCGCGGGCGCCTCGGCCTGCTTGTCGCTGGAGCCGAACGGCCACCACCAGCGGCTGCTGCTTTCGGACTTGGCATCGGCCTGGGCGACCTTCTCGGTCACCGCGTCCTTCACGTCCTGTTCGGCAACCTTGTCCGAACCGAACGGCCACCAGCTGAGGCCACCGTCCTTCGAGGCGTCCTGGGAGTGGCTGGCGCAGCCGGTCATGGCCAGGCACAGGGCAAGTGCTAAGGTTTTTTGTGAGGACATCAGCGATACACCATGAATTAGAAAGAAATTTTGCCCACGCACGCGAGGCGTTGGCATTGAGGATAGTCAAAGGGATCGGGCATTACCCGCATTACCCGATCAAAGGCAACTGCCCAGTACCCGCACCAGCGTCTGCGCACGGGGGTCCATCAATACGTAAGGGCCCAGGGTATTGGTGACGAAGCCGAAGGCCACGTCGTGCTCAGGGTCGGCGAAACCAACCGATCCGCCCGCCCCCGGATGACCGAAGGCCCGAGCCCCCAGACCGAAAGTGGCGTTGGCGACATCCGGCTGGTCGAGCATGCAGCCCAGGCCAAAACGGGTCTGGGTCAACAGCGTGCGATCCTGTCCAAGGCTGTGCTCGCGGGTCAGCTCATCGAGCAGTTCGGATTCCAGCAGGCTGCCATCGAGCAGGCCGGCATAGAAACCCGCCAGGCTGCGGGCATTGCCGTGGCCATTGGCAGCCGGTTGCTGCATGCGTCGCCACTCGGGTTTGTTGGTGCTGGTGAGGATTGCCGGCGGGTTGGTGAAGGCGCGGGTCGACAACGCCTCGGGCTCGCGCATGGTCACCTGCAGCAAGCGCTGGGCGGCGGCATCACCAGGATTACCCTTGCCACGGGCGATATGCGCCACGCGGTGGAACTCCTCATCGGCTAGCCCCACGTGGAAGTCCAGGCCCAACGGGCGCGCAGTGCGGGCAACGATCGAGTCACCAGGGCCGCGGCCATCGGCGCGGCGGATCAGTTCACCGATCAGCCAGCCATAGGTGATAGCGGCATAGCCATGTTCGCTGCCAGGGGTCCACCACGGGGTTTCGGCAGCCAAGGCATCGACCATGACCTGCCAGTCGTAGAGGGCCTCGGCGGGCAACAGCTCACGGATTGCCGGCAGGCCGGCGCGATGGCTGAGCAACTGACGCAGGGTAATGCCTTCCTTGCCCGCCTGGGCAAACTCCGGCCAGTACCGAATCACCGGAAGGTCCAGGGCCAGCTTGCCCTCGCCCACCAGTTGCAACGCAGTCACGGCAGTGAAGGTCTTGGTGCAGGAGAACAGGTTGGCGATGGTATCGCTGTGCCAGGCCTGCTGGCCGTCCTTGTCGGCACTTCCAGCCCAAAGATCGATGACGGTTTCGCCCCCTACCTGGATGCACAGCGCCGCGCCACGCTCCTGGGGATCATTGAACAATGCCGCAAATGCCTCGCGCACCGCTTCGAACTTCAGCTCATAGTGACCCTGGATCTGCACCCGCCTAATCTCCGTACGACCTGTCTTACAAAGTCGTGCATTGTTTCAGTAGTTGGCGGGTTTGCATACTGAATGTGGCTGGAAGGTTGTAAGGAAAACCTTGGGGTTTGGCTGAACCAACTGTCACCTTCAGGGCGCCTTGACCTCAAGCCCCGCGCGCAATTGCTCCAGGGCCTGCTGGTTGCTCCGACGCACGGCCTCGACAAAACCCGAATACGCCACATCGGTGATAGCGACCAAGCCCAGATGCCCATTCTCCCCATCGAGCAGGCGCCCGCTGGCGGGCTGGTCAAGGTATTGGAACCAGTGAGCGCCAACGATCATCGGCTGAGCCAGGGCTGCCTTGAGGAAATTGCGGTAGGCAGGCCCACGGTCCTCTTCACGCGCCACCTCGAGCGGCCCTGGCCAGAAAGGGCCACGGTCTCGGGAGCCAAACTGGAACTCCGAGACCAACACCGGTTTGTCCAGCTCGACCAACCGGGCGAAGTCGTAGCCATCCTCGGGCTTGAGGGTATAGAAGTTGAAACTGAGCACATCGCAGAACTCGGCGCAGGCCTTCACCGCCTCAGGCGTGCTGACCGCGTAGCGTCCACCCAACAACAAATGGTTGGGCGCATGCCATTTCAGCGCATCGGAGATGGTCTTGAAGTAGGTCTGTGCGAACACCTGCTGGAAGTACTGGTAGTCACGCTCGATTTCCGGATGCTCCGGGTTGGGCAGGGGCGCCTCGAAACCCGGGTCCTCCATGAGCTCCCAGGCCTTCAGTTCGATGCCCCAGGCCTTCGACAACCCCTCCTGGTTTCGGTATTTGTCACGCAACTGCTTGAGGAAGGCGCGCTTGGCCGGCACATCGGTGGTCAGACGCAAGGTGCCGTAGGCCAGGCCATAGCGTGCCTTGGGGTCATCGCCCGGCGCCGCCCAGGCCAGTTCGTTGTCGGCGAAATAACCGATCAGCCAGGGGTCGTCGCGATGGTCCCGCGCGGCAATGGCTACGGCGCGCTCGGTGGCCATGGCAAATCGTGGGTCGAACGGGTCGGGCATGCGCCCCCACCAGTCCATGCCAGTGCTGATGCTGGCATAGTCGCCGACAATCGATAGTGGCAGGGTGTACGGCATGCGCTTGGCCTGACCCAGGGCCGGATCACTCCAGTTACCCAGGGTGTTGAAACCCCAGGCCTGCAAACGATCGAGGCTGTGCACCTGCCAGCGTTCGGCATCGACACCGGCTGCCGGGCAGTTCGTTGGCGGCTGGCCCTCGGCCGCAGGGGCGCAGGGCTTGGCATAGGTACGCTGCAGGTTGGCAGCATAGAAGTCGAACCAACGCCCTTGCTTGAACCCGCGCCCCTGGGAAGACGCATTGCCGTCGTCATTGTTGCCCTCACCATAGAACGCCGCGAGCGGGTCACCCTCCCCGGGCAACCCTTTGAACATCGATTCGCGGCCCGCGACGTAGGTGCGCCCGCCATCGGCGGCCACCGCGTTGACGCCCAGCGAGTAGAACGGGTGCCCCTGCGGGGTCACCAGGAACCAGCGGCCATCGCGCTTTTCAGTGCGGAAGAAGCCGGTGGCTTCGAAGGCCGGTCCGGCCACCAGGCCGCCGTAGGTGTCCAGTTTCTGCCTGTCGCGCTCGGCCAGCCAAGCCTTGAGCTGCTGCCGTTCACGCGTATCGGCGGCCTTGAGTTGTTCATCGTTGACGATTTTTTCCGGCCAGCGTGCGCGGGTGGACTGGCCATAGGCGTCGATCAGATCGCCGTAGGCTGCCCGGTATGCCTGGTCATCATCCTGTATCCCGACCTTTTCGATCAGCAGGTTCTGCGCGACCTTGGGTCGCGGAATGCTCAGGCTGATCGAAACCACCTGCTTGAGGTCTACCTCACCCTCGCTGCTGGTCAACAGCACACGCTGTCCTTCGTACGTCCAGGGCATCGGTGGACCGGCACGCATGCCCTGGCTCAACGGCGAACTGGCCTTGAGCGGCACCATCACCGTTTGTGCCGGGCCCGCTGGCAGGTCGATGCGGCTGGTGAGCGTACGCCCGTCGCTGCCCAGCAGCGTGACGTCCACGGTCAAGGCCCAGTCCATCGCACTTTGCAGGCGTAGCGTCAGAAACTGCCCCGTCGACCAATCCCAGGTACCGGCCTGCGGGCTCAGGCGCAGGGTCGGACGCTCCACCGGGTTGAACACCACGCGCCGCAGCACCTCGCCTTCGGCTGTTTGCTCCGCGTTGTACTGCGGCATGCCCGTGTCCTCGGTGGTCACGGTGACGACCGAAGTCGGGCGTACGAAGCTGAACAACGTCTGCTGGGCTGCCAGCAACGGGGTACTGAAGAGCAGGGTGAAAACGACGGGCAAGGTACGGCGGATCATGTGGACGTGGCTCTCCTTCAAGGCCCTCATGGGCCTGATCGAGTCATGGACAACGGGCCGGAGCATCATGCTCCGGCCGTTACTGGATCTCCCGCCGGAAGGGCGGCAGCGCATTGAGAATAGCCTTGCCGTAGCGCTGGGTGACCAGGCGTCGATCGAGCAAGGTGATGACGCCACGGTCCTGCTCGGTACGCAGCAGGCGACCGCAGGCCTGGATCAGGCGCAGGGAGGCGTCGGGTACGGCGATTTCCATGAACGGGTTACCGCCACGCGCCTCGATCCACTCCGCCAGGGCCGCCTCGACCGGATCGTCCGGCACGGCGAACGGAATCTTGGCGATGACCACGTGCTCGCAATAAGCACCTGGCAGGTCGACGCCCTCGGCGAAACTGGCCAGGCCGAACAACACACTGTGCTGACCGTCATCGACCCGCGCCTTGTGCTTGTTGAGCGTTTCCTGCTTGGACAGGTTGCCCTGGATCAGCACCAGCTTGCGCCAGTCGCGGTCCAGGCCATCGAACACGTCCTGCATCTGCTTGCGCGAAGAGAACAGCACCAGCGCACCACGGGCTTCTTCGACGATGTTCGGCAATTCGCGGATGATCGCCGCCGTGTGGCCCGCCGCATCGCGCGGGTCGGCACCCAGATCGGGCACCCGCAGCAAGCCGGCATCGCCATGCACGAATGGGCTGGGTACGACGCAGGTCACCGCATCGCGCGGCAGGCCGGAGCGCATGCGGAAGCGATCGAACTTGCCCAGGGCCGTCAAGGTCGCCGAGGTGACCAGTGCACCATGGGCAACGCTCCACAGGCTGCGGCGCAGCATTTCGGCGGCGAGGATCGGGCTGGCGTTGACCTCGATGTCGAACAGCGCCCCACTCTCGGCCAGCGTCAGCCAGCGCGCCATGGGCGGACTGTCTTCCGGGTCTTCGGCGGTGAAGGCGGTCCACAGCTCCCAGTTGCCCTGGGCACGGGTGACCAGGCTGCCGAACAGCGGGTACCACTCTTCGGCCTGGTGGCTGGCGATGCCGATGTTGACTTCACCGTCCATGCCTTCCTTGAGCAGGTCGGCAAGCCGGGTGAACAGATCGTTGAGGCGGGCGAAGCCCTTTTTCAGCTCGATGCCGACCTCGCGGATCTGCTCGGGCACCACGCCCCCCTCGAAGCGGTAGCGCGGACGATCACGCCCTTCCATGTCTTCACCGGGCCGGAAATCGGCGACCTGCTCGCACAGGGTGAACATGAACTGCTGCTGGGTACGGATTTCCCGCGCCAGCTCCGGCACCTGCTCGATCAGCTTGCCCAGGTCGCCTGGCAACGGGTGCTGGGCCAACAGCTTGGTGAGATTCTTGGCGGTCTGCTCCAGCCAGTCGGCCGTGGAGCGCAGCCGCGAATAATGGGCGAAATGGCCGATGGCCTTGTCTGGCAGGTGGTGGCCCTCGTCAAACACGTACATCGTGTCGCGCGGGTCGGGCAGCACCGCGCCGCCGCCCAGCGCCAGGTCGGCCAGGACCATGTCGTGGTTGGTGACGATCACATCGACCTTGCCCATGCCTTCGCGCGCCTTGTAGAACACGCACTGCTGGAAGTTCGGACAATGCCGGCCGGTGCACTGGCTGTGGTCGGTGGTCAGGCGCGCCCAATCCTGGTCCTCGAGGGTTTCCGACCAACTGTCGCGGTCGCCGTCCCACCGGTTGCCGGCCAGTTTCTCGATCATGCTGTTGAACAGCTTCTGGCTGCGTTCGTCGACTTCGATATGGAAGCCTTCTTCCTCGAACAGCTGGGCGGTCGCCGACTGGGCGTGGCCCTCCTGCAGCAGTACGTCGAGCTTGGACAGGCACAGGTAGCGGCCACGCCCCTTGGCCAAGGCGAAGCTGAAGTTCAGGCCGCTGTTGCGCATCAGGTCGGGCAGGTCCTTGAAGACGATCTGCTCCTGCAGGGCGACGGTGGCGGTGGCGATCACCAGGCGCTTGCCGGCGGCCTTGGCGGCGGGAATCGCGGCGAGGCTGTAGGCGACCGTCTTGCCGGTACCGGTGCCGGCCTCGACCGCGACCACGGCAGGCTCGCCGGCCCGACGGCCTTCATCATCGCAGGCGATGTCGCCGAGTACCTTGGCCACTTCGGCGATCATCAGGCGCTGGCCGTAACGCGGCTTGAGGCTCTTGGCTTCGAGAAAACGCGAATAGGCGCCCTGGATGGTGGCTTTGAGTTCGTTGCTGATCATGGTCTGCGGGCGCCCAAAGGGCTGGATATATTTTCAGTGTTTCGCATGGGGCGGCTATCATACCCCGCTATTGCCCTTTATGCCGCATGGAGATCCGGATGCTCGCCTTTGCCCTGCCCTACACACTGCATGTCCTGGCCGCCCTTGTCTGGGTTGGCGGGATGTTCTTTGCCTGGCTGGTACTGCGCCCGGCGACTGTCGCAGCGCTGGAAGGGCCCGCGCGGCTGCGGCTGTGGGTGGAAGTATTCCGACGCTTCTTCGGATGGGTCTGGCTGGCGATAGCGGTGCTGGCGATAAGTGGTATCGGCATGTTGCACCTGCGATTTTCCGGCTTCGAGACCGCGCCCCGCTATGTACAACTGATGATGGGCGGCGGGATCGTGATGTTTGCCTTGTTCCTGCGCGTGCACGCGCTGCTGCTGCCGGAGCTGCGCGCTGCGGTGCAGGCCGAGGACTGGCCGGCGGGTGCCGGGGTGCTGGGCAGGATCCGACGGATGGTGGGGATCAACCTGCTGCTGGGCATTGCCGTGGTGGCAGTGGCCAGCGCTCGCGTCATGTTCTGAAGTCGTTGACCCAGGGCCGCGACGCAGCCCTGGAAACGCAAACGCTCGGGCGCGTAAAGCGCGTGTGTCAAAGCCGCTGCAGAATCAACTCCCCCGCCGTACCGGCAAGCCCCGGTTGCCCTGGCAGGCCCGGACGACCGTTGGCACCGGCCTCGGTGCGATACACAAGGCACCCTTTGCTCGCACCACCCTGCCCGGCCTTGCCGGCAGCGCCCGGCTTGCCCGGTGCACCGCCATCGAGGCGTACCTGGATGCGCTCCTGCGGGAAATCTGCCGGCAGGGCCAGGCGAATCCTTCCTCCGGCCGCGCCGTCATGCCCGTTGCCGCCGTTGTCACCGTTCGCGCCGCGGCTGGCAGTGCCCCAGGTACAACCTCCAGACGTGCCATTCCCCCCATCGAGGCCAGCATAGCCCGGTGCGCCAGCGCCGCCACGGGCGTCGATCGACAGTTGCTCGGCCTCCAGCGTCTGCAGGCGCAGGTCGAGGTCACGACCGGGGCGCGCCGCACGCTCGTAGCTGCCCGGCGCCCCCGGCGCGCTGATTTCACTACCGACGCCCAGCACGGCACTGCTCGCCTCGATGCTCAAGGCGCTTTGCGCCGGGGCGATGGCAATGCGCGCATCGCGTCCCAGTTCAAGATGATCGATCTTCAGCGCGGTGAGCGTGGCCGGCAGCAGCAGGGTCGCCGAGTCGGCCACCTGCACACGCTCCAGGTGCACGCTGGACGACTTGTTCGGCAGGCGCAGCATCGAATGGGCAGCGACTTCGAGACTCTCGGCCTGGGCCAGCGGGGTGGCCAGCGCGGCCAGCAACATCAACTTACGCATGGCGCGAAGCCTCCTGCGGACGGGGAATGGACATGACATGGAAGATGCCGGTCAGCAGGATCTGCAAGCGATCGAACCAGCGATGGCTGCGCCCGCGCAGGCTGGCGTTGAAGAAAAACACCTCCAGCACATGCAAGCCCAGCAGCGTGATGCCTGCCGCATTGATCAGCAGATTGAACGGCAGGGGCTGCGGCATCAACAGATTGACCAGCACCACCCACCAGAAAACCACCGTCAGGGCCTTGCCCAGGCCCAGGATGAACTTCATACCCCGCCCCCCGACTGTCTTGTACTGTCTTGTTATGTGCACGCGGCCCGTTCGAGCGGGCCGTGCGCACAACAGTACCGCCGCGCCAGGGCGCGCGCCAGAGGCGATTCAGTTCAGGTGCAGCTCCACCCGTCGGTTCTTCGCTCGGCCCTCGTCGGTGTCGTTGTCGGCCACCGGCTCGCTTTCACCGCGACCTTGGCTGGTCACCTTGGCCGGCGACAGCCCCTGGCCGATCAGGTACTGCGCAACACTGGCCGCGCGGCGCTCGGACAGGCCCTGGTTATAGCGGTCTGTGCCTACGCTATCGGTATGCCCGATCACCCTGATGGCGGTCACGCCGGGATCGCCGAGCTTCGGCAACAGCGCTTGCAGGCGCTGCTGGGCAGCGGCCGACAACTGTGCAGAGTCGAACGCAAACAGCACCTGGCCCTGATCGTCGAGGGTGATCACCTCAGGCGCAGGTGCTGGAGCCTCGGGTTTGGGCGTCGAAGGCGGATACTGCGCAAGCGGGCAGCCCATGTGGTCGACCGCCGTACCTTTGGGGGTGTCCGGGCAACGATCACGACGGTCGAACACCCCATCGCCATCTTCGTCACCGTCCTGGGCATAACAGATCAGGCCACCGGCGATGGCTCCAGCAACACCGGCACCCGTCGCCCAACTGGAACTTTCGATCGCACCCAGGCCACCACCGACCAGCCCGCCGAGCAGACTGCAGACCGGCCAGGTCCGTTGATTGAGGGGGGCGCTGCCATCACTGTGGGTGGCGCACCCGTTCAGCAGGCTGGAGGCCAGCAGCAGCGACACAGCCGTCTTCGACAAGGTATTCATGGATCATGTCCCCGGTGAATGCGCCCACGCCACGGCTAAAGACGTGGGCGCGGGCCGTCAGCGCTGGATCTTGATCTCGGTGCGCCGGTTCATCGCACGACCATCAGCCGTGGCATTGTCAGCCACCGGCTGGGCCTCGCCTGCCCCCACTACCGAAACGAAGCTGCTGCGTGGCACGCCGCTGCTCACCAGATAGTCGGTCACCGAGTGGGCACGACGTTCGGAGAGTTTCTGGTTGTAGCGGTCGGAGCCGACGCTGTCGGTGTGGCCGGTCACGCTCAGACGAGCGCTCGGCGCTTCCTGCTTCAGGCGCGTGGCAATGGTGTTCAGGCGTTCCTTGTCGGTGGCAGTCAGGCGCGCGGAATCGAACTCGAAGTGCACGTCACGAATGACGATGACTTCCTCCTTCTCGACCACGACGACTTCCTCGACCACGGCGACCGGCTCGGGCGGGCAACCGTTGGCATCGACCTGCACCCCCCGCGGGGGTGCCAGGGCACTTGTCACGGCTGTCGGGCACGCCATCGCCATCTTCGTCACCGTCGCCATGGGCCCAGCAGTAGCCCGCCGCCAGGCCACCGCCGAGCAACGCGCCCCAGCCGGCCCAACTGGAGCTTTCGATGGCGCCCAGGGCTGCGCCTCCCACGCCCCCGACGGCAGCACACTTCGGCCAGTCGGTTTTTTGCAAACCTGCACAACCAGTCAACACACTGGTGAGCAGAACCAGGGGTATCGCTGTGCGTACTATGCTCATTTTCGTTGCTTCTCCTAGGGGGATCGGTGCAAAACCGATGCTCTGGGAGTAAAGACCGCCTATTCCCTCTCTGCCAGCAATAGGCCACGACGCGACGCCGCGCCTCTTTGCCGCCAGGGCTGGGACCGCTAGTCTTGAGCGACCTGAACGAGGATTGGCAATGACCGACGGTTTCTCCCAGCGTACCCCCCAACAGGCCCTGGCGGCCCTTCTCGAGCGCTTCGCCCCCGCGCGCCTGCTATTGGTCGGCACACGTTTCCCGGCCCTGGAGGCCTTCGCCGCAGCCCACCCGGCGGTAGTGCTGTCAGAGGCGCTGCCAGGCCCGCTGCCTGCCGACCTGGCAGCGCAACGTTTCGACCTCGCGGTGCTGGTCGATTGCCTGGAGCACTTGCCCAAGCGCAGTGGGCTGGAACTGCTCGGCGGCATTCGCAATCTGAATGCCAGCAGGGTCGCGGTACTGGCCGACCTGTCCGCCTGTGGCTGGCAGGACACCGATTTCTTCGCCCTGGCGCTGTCGGCCAGCGAGAAATTCCGTCGCGACGAACAGGTGCTGAGCCTGTTCACCTATGATCTACATGACTACAAGCAGGTCCCGGACTGGCTCAATGCCAAGTTCTGGGCGAATCCGCAAAACTTTGGCAAGTACTGGTGGTGATTTCATGAGTGTCTCGGTCTGCCCCTGCGGCAGCGGCAATCTTCTCGACGCATGCTGCGGGCACTACCATGCCGGCACCCCGGCACCGGATGCCCAGGCACTGATGCGCTCGCGCTACAGCGCCTATGTGCTGGGGCTGGTGGATTACCTGGTAGCTACCACGCTTCCCGCCCAACAGGCCGGGCTGGACCGTGCCGGCATTGCCGCCTGGAGTGCACAGAGCACTTGGCTGGGGTTGGAGGTGGAAAGCGCACAGGTCCTGGGCGGGCAGCCGGAGCATGCGTTCGTCACCTTCACCGCACGCTGGCACGACCAGCAGGGCGACCACCAGCACCGCGAGCGCTCGGCGTTCGTACAGAATGGCGGGCGCTGGTACTTCATCGACCCGACCGTCGAGCTCAAGGCCGGACGCAACGACCCCTGCCCCTGTGCCAGCGGGCAGAAATTCAAGAAATGCTGCGCCAGCTACCTCGGTAATCAATGATGAATGCCCTGGCCCGCCTGCTCCTGCTCGGCCTCACCCTGGCCTTGCTGGGGGGCTGTGCGGGATGGGGCGGCAACCACTGGCGCGAGCCCGAGGTGCACCTGGTCAGGGTGGAAACCGTCAAGGCGCGCCTGCACCAGCAGGAGTTCGTCCTGCACCTGCGCATCGACAACCCCAACGACAGCCGCCTGTTCATCCGCAGCCTGTCGTACGCAATCCGGCTCAACGACCTGCTGCTGGTGCAGGACGAGACCAGTATCTGGCGCAGTGTCGGCGGCCATGCCCGGCGTACCTTCAAGATCACCGCGCGCACCAACCTGTGGCAGCACCTCAAGCCCCTCGCCAAGCTGCTGAAAAGCGGCGATCCGCTGCACTACACCCTGCAAGGCGAACTCAATACCGGCCTGATCAGTCAACGGGACCTGCACTTGTCGCGCAGTGGTGAGATAATCCCCGGCGATTTTCAACCGGAGTAACCCGCAATGACCCAGCAACCCCATGTCCATGGCCCCGACTGCAACCACGGTCACGATCATCACCATGATCATGAGCACGGCCATGTGCACGGCCCGCACTGCAACCACGGCCACCAGGAACCGGTGCGCAACGCCCTGAAGGACGTCGGACGCAACGATCCATGCCCATGCGGCAGCGAGAAGAAATTCAAGAAGTGCCACGGCGCGTAACGCGACTCCGGGTGGCGCTGCGTTTGCCGCTTGCAGCCCGACGCGCGCCGCCCTACCTTTAGCGCCTTTCCGACCCCGCCACGCCGCCCAGGAGCCCTCGTCATGGCCGCCCCCGTGTTTCCTCCCTTCCGCCCTCGGTTCGGCACCAGCGCCGTGCTGCTCGGCATGCTCGGGCTTGCCGGCTGCCAGATGGGCGGCTACCAGGACAGCGTGCCACCGACCACCGGCGTCCAGCCGCTCAAAGGCCTGGCGCAGAACGTCTCGGTACGGCGCAACGCCATGGGCGCACCACTGATCGAGAGCAGCAGTTTCCATGACGCGCTGTTCAGCCTCGGCTACGTCCATGCTGGCGACCGCATCGAACAGATGGTCGCCATGCGCCTGCTCGCCCAGGGGCGACTGGCCGAGATCGCGGGCAGCGAAGCCCTGGACATCGACCGCCTGATGCGCGCGGCCAACCTCAAGCAGAGCGCCGGCCAGCTGTATGCCGACGCCTCGCCGCGCCTGAAGCGCTTCTTCGAGGTCTATGCCCGCGGGGTCAACGCCTATCTGTTCCGCTACCGCGACAAGCTGCCGGCCGAACTCGCCCGCAGCGGCTATCGCCCCGAATACTGGAAGCCCGAAGACTCGGCGCTGATCTTCAGCCTCTATGCCTTCAGCCAGTCGGTGAACCTGCAGGAAGAACTCTCGGCCCTGACCCTGGCGCAGAAGATCGGCAGCGACAAGCTTGCCTGGCTGCTGCCCGGTGCACCCGACGAGCCTCTGGCCGAGGGCGAAACCGACAAGCTCAAGGGCATCAACCTGGCCAGCCAGATCCCCGGCCTGAACGACGTCGCCGCCGCCAGCCAGAAGCTTGCCGACCTCGACCTGCTGGGCAGCCCCGGCTCCTCGAACCTGGCCCTGGGCCCGCTGCGCAGCCGCAGCGGCAAGAGCCTGCTGGCCAGCGACAGCCGCGCCGCCTGGGCGCTGAGCCCGGTGCAGATCCATACCGGCAAGTACCAGGTCGCCGGCCTGTCGCTGCCCGGCCTGCCGATCGTGCTGGCCGGCTACAACGGCAAGCTGGCCTGGAGCAGCAGCGCGGTGATGGCCGACAACCAGGACTTGTTCCTCGAGCAACTGCGCCGCCAGGGCAGCCAACTCACCTACCTGGCCGACGGTAAGTGGCAGCCGGCCCGCGCGCGCAACGAAACCTTCTTCGTGCGCGGCCAGCGCCCGGTGCGCGAAGTGCTGTACGACACCCGCCACGGCACCCTGCTCGGACAACCCGGCAACGGCTATGGCCTGGCCCTGCACCTGCCGCAGCTCAAGGACGACAAAAGCCTCGATGCGCTGTTCGACCTTACCCGCGCCAGCAACATCGAACGTGCTTTCGACAGCACCCGCGAGATCGGCGCCGCTGCGCTGAACTTCGTCTTCGCCGAGCCCGAGCACATCGGCTGGCAGGTCAGCGGCCGCTACCCCAATCGCCGCGAAGGCCAGGGCCTGCTGCCCTCGCCGGGCTGGGACGGACGCTTCGACTGGGACGGTTTCGCCGATGCAATGCTTCACCCCTACGACCAGGATCCGCCCAGCGGCTGGATCGGCCATGCCAACCAACGTAGCCTGCCCAAGGGCTACGGCATGCAGTTGTCCAGCACCTGGTACTATCCCGAACGCGCCGAGCGCCTGGGCCAGTTGGCCGCCAACGGGCGTCATGACAGCCGCAGCCTGATGGCCCTGCAGAACGACCAGGTCACCCTGCTGGCCGACAAGCTCAAGCGCATGTTCGACGCCCCTGGCATGGCCCAGCCGCTCAAACAGGCCATCGATGCCCTGCCCGCCGAACAGCGCGACAAGGCCCGCGAAGCCCTCACCCGGCTCAAGGCCTTCGATGGCCGCCTGAGCCCGGTCTCGGCCGATGCGGCGCTGTACGAACTGTTCCTCCAGGCCGTCACCCGCCAGACCTTCCTCGACGAGCTCGGCCCCGAGTCCTCCCCGGCCTGGCAAGCGTTCGTCAGCAACGCCCGGCTGTCCTACTCGGCCCAGGCCGATCACCTGCTTGGCCGCGAAGACAGCCCGTTCTGGGATGACCGCAACACGCCGCAGAAAGAAGACAAACCGACCATCCTTGCCCGCAGCCTGGCCGCTGCTGTGGATGCCGGTGTCGCCCAGATGGGCGCCGACCGGCGTGCCTGGCAATGGGGCAAGCTGCACCAGTACCGCTGGCCCGCACCGAGCTACCACGGGCTCGGCGACAGCCTCAGCCGCGCGCCGATGGCCACTGGCGGTGACTTCAGCACCCTGGCCCTGACCCCTTACGCCTGGGGCAACGGTTTCGAAACCAGCCTGCCGGCCTCCGCGCGCATGGTCGTCGACTTCGGCCAGACCGAACCGCTGCAGATCCTGACCAGCAGCGGCCAGTCCGGCAACCCGGCCAGCCCTCACTACGGTGACGGCCTGGACGCCTGGTTCAAGGGGCGCTTCATGAGCCTGCCGCTGCAACCGCAGAACTTTGCCCGCGCCTATGGCAGCCAGCGCCTGACGCTGGTGCCGGGCAAGTAGGCAGTAACCCCGAGCGGCCCGTCCGGGCCGCTCGCCAGCACCACGCCATCCGAACTTCCAGGCCAGCGCTGCGCTCCTAACTGGTAACCCCAGCCAGCGCGAACGCCATGGACCTCGTCATCGCCCGCCCCGAAGGGCTGTACTGCCCGCCCGGGAACTTCTACATCGACCCCTGGCGCCCGGTTGACCGTGCGGTGATCACCCATGGGCACGGCGACCATGCGCGCACCGGCAACGGCCATTACCTGTGCGCCGAGCCCGGCGCCGGTATCCTGCGCAGCCGTCTTGGCCAGGATATCGCCCTGCAGACCCTACCCTATGGGGAGCGTCTGCAGCATCACGGTGTCACCTTGAGCTTCCACCCTGCCGGCCATGTACTTGGCTCGGCCCAGGTGCGCCTGGAATACCAGGGCCAGGTGTGGGTCGCCTCGGGCGACTACAAGGTTGAGCCCGACGGCACCTGCGCGCCGTTCGAGCCGGTGCGCTGCCACACCTTCATCACCGAATCCACCTTCGGCCTGCCGATCTATCGCTGGCCCTCGCAGGCCGAGGTGTTCAGCGGCATCAATGCCTGGTGGCGCGCCAATCGTGACCAGGGCAAGGCCAGCGTGCTGTTCTGCTACGCCTTCGGCAAGGCCCAGCGCATTCTCCACGGGCTGGACGCAGATATAGGGCCGATCGTAGTGCACGGCGCGGTCGAGCCGCTCAACCGCGTCTATCGCGAAGCCGGGATCGCCCTGCCCGACACCCTGTACGCCGGAGATCTGCCACGCAACGACCCACGGCTGCGCGAAGCCCTGGTGCTGGCACCACCCTCGGCAGGTGGCAGTAGCTGGATGCGTCGTTTCGGCGACTACAGCGATGCCTTCGCCAGTGGCTGGATGCTGCTGCGTGGCACTCGACGCCGGCGTGGCGTCGATCGCGGCTTCGTCCTCTCCGACCATGCCGACTGGCCTGGGCTGCTGTGGGCAATCGGCGAAACCGGTGCCGAACGGGTAATGGTCACCCACGGCTCGGTCAACGTGCTGGTGCGCTACCTGTGCGAACAGGGCCTCGACGCCCGGGCCTTCGCCACCGAATACGGCGAGGAAGACGACACGCCCCCGTCGGAGAGCGCCACATGAAGGCCTTCGCCGAACTCTACCTGCGCCTGGACGCCACCACTTCGAGCAACGCCAAGCTGCAGGCCCTGCGCGACTATTTCGCCCAGGCTCCCGCCGCCGATGCGGCCTGGGCGGTGTACTTCCTGGCCGGAGGCCGCCCGCGCCAACTGGTGCCGACCCGTCTGCTACGCGAGCTGGCCACACAGTTGGCAGACCTGCCCGACTGGCTGTTCGAAGAGAGCTACCAGGCTGTCGGCGACCTGGCCGAGACCATTTCCCTGCTGTTGCCCCAGCACCGACACGATACCGACGAGGGCCTGGCCCTGTGGGTCGAGCAGCACCTGCTGCCCTTGCGCGGGCAACCTGCGGACGAGGTACGCCAGCGCTTGCCGGCACTGTGGGAACGGCTGGACCGCCCCAGCCTGATGCTGTGCCTGAAATTGATTACCGGCAGCTTCCGTGTCGGCGTCTCCAAGCTGCTGGTCACCCGGGCGCTGGCGCAGTTGTCGGGGCTGGATGCCAAGCGTGTAGCCCAGCGCCTGGTCGGCTACACCGACCTGGCTCATCGCCCCGTTGCTGAAAGCTACCTGAAGCTGATCGCCCCCGAGTCCGCCGACGAACACGCCCAGCGCGGCGGCCAGCCCTACCCGTTCTTTCTCGCCCACGCCCTGCAGGCGCCGCTGGAACAGTTCGAGATACTGCTCGGCCCGGTCGAGGACTGGCAGGCGGAATGGAAGTGGGATGGCATCCGCGCCCAGGTGGTCAAGCGCGACGGCCAGTTGTGGATCTGGTCACGGGGCGAGGAACTGGTCACCGAGCGTTTTCCCGAATTGCACAGCCTGACAGAGACCTTGCCTGACGGCACCGTGCTCGATGGCGAGATTCTGGTATGGAAGCCTGGCATCTGCGACGACACCCTGGCGGTGCAGCCCTTTGCCCTGCTCCAGCAGCGCCTGGGCCGCAAGACCCTGGGCCGCAAGCTGCTGGCCGATGCGCCGGTGGTGCTGCAAGCCTACGACCTGCTGGAATGGCACGGCGAGGACTGGCGCAACCGCCTACAGCATGAGCGCCGCAGGCAACTGGAGCGCGTGCTGGTCGAACACCCCCTGGCCCCTGTGCGGCTTTCACCCCTGTTGCAGGCATCGAACTGGGCAGCCCTGGCCGAGCAACGCGAGCAGTCGCGCGAGTTCGGGGTGGAGGGGCTCATGCTGAAGAAGCGCGATGCCCTGTACGGCGTCGGCCGCACCAAGGACCTGGGCCTGTGGTGGAAATGGAAGGTCGACCCCTTCAGCGTCGATGCGGTACTGATCTACGCCCAGCGCGGCCATGGTCGACGCGCCAGCCTCTACAGCGACTACACCTTCGCCGTCTGGGATGCTCCACCAGGAGCAGCGCAACGCAACCTGGTGCCCTTCGCCAAAGCCTATTCAGGCTTGAGCGACGAAGAGATGCGCAAGGTCGATGCGATCATCCGCAAAACCACTGTGGACACCTTCGGCCCGGTGCGCAGCGTCACCCCGACGCTGGTCTTCGAGTTGGGTTTCGAAGGCATCGCCCTGTCCAAGCGACACAAGAGCGGCATCGCCGTGCGCTTCCCGCGCATGCTGCGCTGGCGGCTCGACAAACCGGTCGAGGAGGCCGACGACCTGGCCACCCTGCAGAGCTTGCTGGGCCCTGTATAACCAGGCCCGTGGCCGCTTCTGCGCACACCCGCATGCACAAATCCCTGGTTTATGCTTCTATTTCCAGTCGTCCACGTTCACAACCCAGCGCAGATCAGGCCCCCCATGCACCACTCGACCCACGAACTGCTGTCCCCCGTACCCGGCATCTGCCGCCAGTTGCACAGCTTTCATTTCGGCCCGCGCGGTGGCGGCAAGGTATACATCCAGGCATCGCTACACGCTGACGAATTGCCCGGCATGCTGGTGGCCTGGCACCTCAAGCGGCGCTTGAACGAACTGCACCAGCAAGGCCTGCTGCGCCGCGAGGTGGTGCTGGTGCCAGTGGCCAACCCGGTGGGCCTGGAACAGGTGCTGCTGGACGCACCATTGGGGCGCTTCGAGTTGCAGAGTGGGGAAAACTTCAATCGCAATTTCGTCGACCTGTCCGACAGCATCGGCGACCAGATCGAAAGCCACCTCACGCAAGACCCGGCACGCAACCTCTCGCTGATCCGTGAATATCTACGCCGCGGGCTCGACAGCCACCCCGCCGTCACCCCCCTGCAATCCCAGCGCCTGGCCTTGCAGCGCCTGGCCTGCGATGCCGACATGGTGCTGGACCTGCACTGCGATTTCGAAGCCGTCGAACACCTCTACACCACTCCCGACGCCTGGCCCCAGGTCGAGCCGCTGGCACGCTACCTCGGCGCCCAGGCCAGCCTGCTGGCCACCGACTCCGGAGGGCAGTCGTTCGACGAATGCTTCAGCCTGGTGTGGTGGCAACTGCAGCAGCGTTTTGCCAAGCGTTTCCCGATCCCCATGGGCAGCCTCTCGGTGACCGTCGAGCTGCGCGGCCAGGCCGACGTCAACCACGAGCTGGCAAGCCAGGACTGCCAGGCAATCCTCGATTTCCTCACCCACAGCGGTGTGATCGAAGGTCAGCCCGCAGCATTGCCGCCGCTGCGCCACCCCGCCACCCCGCTGGCTGCCGTGGAGCCATTGATCGCACCGCTGGGCGGCCTGCTGGTGTTCCACGCAAAACCGGGGCAGTACCTGGAGCCTGGGCAACTGATCGCCGAGGTCATCGATCCGCTCAGCGACCGGGTGACCCCGATCCGCAACGTCCAGGGCGGGCTGCTCTACGCCCGCAGCGTCCGGCGCATGGCCACCACCGGCATGGTGATCGCCCATGTCGCAGGGGAAAAAGTCTGCCGCAGCGGCTATCTGCTGGCCAACTGATCCCGATCAAACCAAAGCACCTGCGGCCGGTCTGTAGAAGCACAGCCTTCGACGAGACCGGCCGCCGATGCCATCCCCTTCCGACCTCGCCAGCTCCTGGTTTGCCTCCCGCAACTGGAAGCCGTTCGCCTTCCAGCGCAGCATCTGGGCGGCGATCCAGCGCGGCGAGTCGGGCCTGCTGCATGCCAGCACCGGCAGCGGCAAGACCTACGCCGTCTGGCTCGGCGCCCTGCGCGCTTTCGCACAGTTGCACGACGTACGCCGACCGGCGCCACTCCAAGTGCTGTGGATCACACCGATGCGCGCCCTGGCCAGCGATACCGCGCGCGCGCTGCAAGCACCGCTGGACGAATTGGGGCTGAACTGGACCATCGGCGTACGCAGCGGTGATACCACCAGTGCCGAACGTGCACGCCAGGCCCGGCGCCTGCCCAGCACGCTGGTCACCACTCCCGAAAGCCTCACCCTGCTGCTCACCCGCGAACAGGCTGCCGCCGACTTCGCCAGCCTGCGCCTGGTGGTGGTCGATGAATGGCACGAACTGCTCGGCAACAAGCGCGGCGTGCAGTTGCAACTGGCCCTGGCCCGGCTGCGGCGCTGGCAACCGCAACTGGTGGTGTGGGGGCTGTCGGCCACACTGGGCAACCTGCCGCACGCCCTTGAGGTCTTGCTGCCTGCAGGCGGGCGACTGGTTCAGGGCCGTCAGGACAAGCGCATCCTGGTCGACACCCTGGTGCCGAGCGCGATCGAACGCTTCCCCTGGGCCGGGCACATGGGGCTGAAGATGCTCCCTCAGGTCAGCGCCGAGATCGCGGCCAGCGCCAACAGCCTGGTGTTCACCAACACCCGCGCCCAGGCCGAGCTCTGGTACCAGGCCCTGCTCGAGGCGCATCCCGAGTGGGCGGGACTGATCGCTCTGCATCACGCATCGCTTGCCCGGCACGCCCGTGACTGGGTCGAGCGCAGCCTCAAGCAGGGCACGCTGAAGGCGGTGATCTGCACCTCAAGCCTCGACCTGGGTGTGGATTTCCTGCCCGTCGAACGCGTCCTGCAGATTGGCTCGGCCAAAGGCATCGCCCGCCTGCTGCAACGTGCAGGCCGCTCTGGGCACGCACCTGGGCGTACCTCGCGGGTGACCCTGGTACCAACCCACAGCCTTGAACTGGTGGAAGCGGCCGCAGCACGCCAGGCGCTGGCTTGCGGGCATATCGAGGCACGCTATTCGCCGCGCCTGAGCATGGACGTGCTGGTCCAGCACCTGGTCAGCATGGCGCTGGGCAGTGGTTTCCGACCGGCCGAACTGTTCGAGGAGGTTCGCAGCACCTGGGCCTTTCGCGATCTCGAAGAGAGCCAGTGGCAATGGGCACTGTCATTTGTGCGCAATGGCGGCAGCTCGCTCACCGCCTACCCGGACTACCAGCGCGTCGCAGCGCACCCCGACGGCATCTGGCGCGTGGCCAGCGAGCGCCTCGCCCGGCGTCATCGTCTGGGTATCGGCACCATCGTCAGCGACGCCAGCCTGCAGTTGAAGTACTGGAGCAAAGGGGGCGGTGGCAAGTCGCTGGGCAGCGTGGAGGAATCTTTCATTGCCCGTCTCAAGCCCGGTGACGCGCTATTGTTCGGCGGACGTATCCTGGAGCTGGTAAGGGTCGAGAACATGACCGCCTACGTGCGCCGCAGCACCGCGCGCAAAGCAGCGGTAGCACGCTGGAATGGCGGACGCATGCCGCTGTCGAGCGAGCTGGCGCAGGCGCTGGTCGAGCGTCTGGATGCTGCTGCCCACGGCCGCTACGAAGGCGCGGAAATGCATGCCGTTCGCCCCTTGCTGACACTTCAGGCAAGCTGGTCCGCCCTGCCCACCCAGCGCACATTGCTGGCCGAAACCCTGCACTCGCGCCAGGGCTGGCACCTGTTTCTCTATCCCTTTGCCGGGCGCATGGCCAATCTGGGCCTTGCCAACCTGATCGCCTGGCGGGTCAGCCGCGTGCAGCCGCTGTCGGTATCGATCGCGGTCAATGACTATGGCTTCGAACTGCTCGCAGCAAGCCCTGTGGACTGGGCCGCGCACTTGCCCGCTGCACTGGCTGCGGACAATTTGCTGGAAGATGTACTGGCCAGCCTGAATGCTGGCGAGATGGCATTGCGGCGCTTTCGTGAAATTGCCCAGATCGCCGGGCTGGTATTCGGCGGCTATCCCGCCGCGCAGAAAAGCACGCGCCAGCTCCAGGCCTCCAGCGGTCTGTTCTACGAAGTGTTTCGCAAGCATGACGCTGGCAATCTGCTGCTGGGCCAGGCGCGTGACGAGGTGCTGCGTGAGGAGCTGGAGATCGAGCGCCTGCATCAGCAGTTGCAGAAAATGGCAGGATTGCGCCTCGATCTGCACGCATTGCGCCGGCCCGGGCCGCTGGCCTTCGCCCTATTGGTCGAGGGCATGCGCGAAACCCTGAGCACGGAAAAATTGGCAGACCGCATCGCCCGGATGGTGGCGGATCTCGAAAAGGCGGCGAGCCGAACCATGAGCGACCTTGCGGGGACTGAACGGAGGAAATCCTGAACGTGCACCACCTGGCGATCGAACATTGCGGCGAAACGCTGTGGCTGTTACCTGGAAAAGCGCTCTACTGGCCAGCCCGGCGCGCCCTTCTGGTTGCCGACCTGCACATTGGCAAGGCTGCCAGCTACCGCGCCCTGCACCAGCCGGTGCCACGCGGCACTACCCAGGCGACCTTGAATCGCCTGGACACGCTCTTGCAGCATTACGATTGCCAGCAGTTGATCGTGCTCGGCGACTTTCTCCACGCCCGTACTGCGCGAGCACCAGCCACCCTAGCCCGTGTAGCTGCATGGCGCGAACGGCACCCAGGGTTACGGGTGGTCCTGGTGCGAGGCAATCACGACCGTCATGCTGGCGATCCGCCGCAGGAGCTAGCTATCGAAGTCGTCGACGAACCGTTGCTACTGCCGCCATTCGCGCTACAGCACGAGACCGGCGCTCACCCTGAGCATCCGGTGATCGCAGGCCATGTCCATCCGGCGTGCGTCCTGCGCGGTCGTGGCCGCCAACGCCTGCGCCTGGCGTGCTTCATGTTCCACCCAAAGGTCAGCCTGCTGCCGGCGTTCGGCGAATTCACCGGCGGTTGGACGGTGCAACCAGAGCCCGGCGCCCGCCTGTTCGTCGTGGGCGATCAACGGGTCTGGGCAGTGCCGGCCTGATCAGGCGACTGGCGCTGGAGGCGGCTCGTCGGGCAAGGTCGGCTCGCCCGGCTCCATCGGCGGGTGCTCGCCAGGCTCGGGGGGTTGCGGGGTATCGGGATCAGGCTGGTGCGGGACGCCACCGGCGTGCAAATCCGTCGGCGGATGGGGGTGCGCGAGCAGAGTCCAGGCCATCATGCCGATCTGGTTCGGCTGCAGGACGGCCAGCTTCGCGCTGATTGCAGGATCGAGTTTCATGGGCTGCTCCTGACGAGGGCCGGCGTACGTCATGCACGCCGGGGACTTACCTCGTTGGAGTGGCAAAAGGGAAACTAATTCCCCCGGCTCGTCGGCTCAGGTACGTGGCAGCGTTACGCCGCGCTGGCCCTGGTATTTGCCGCCGCGATCCTTGTACGACACTTCGCATTCTTCATCGGACTGCAGGAACAGCATCTGCGCCACGCCTTCGTTGGCGTAGATCTTCGCCGGCAGTGTGGTGGTGTTGGAGAACTCGAGGGTGACGTGCCCCTCCCACTCCGGCTCCAGGGGGGTGACGTTGACGATGATGCCGCAGCGGGCATAGGTGCTCTTGCCCAGGCAGATGGTCAGGACATCGCGTGGAATGCGGAAATACTCGACGGTACGGGCCAGGGCGAAGGAGTTCGGCGGGATGATGCAGACGTCGCTCTTGATGTCGACGAAGCTGCCGGCGTCGAAATTCTTCGGATCGACGGTGGCCGAATTGATGTTGGTGAACACCTTGAATTCATCGGCGCAGCGCACGTCGTAGCCGTAGCTCGAGACGCCGAAGGAGATGACTCGGCTGTCCTGTTCGCCACGCACCTGGCGCTCGACGAACGGCTCGATCATGCCGTGTTCCTGCGCCATGCGGCGAATCCACTTGTCCGATTTGATGCTCATGGCGGGATGTCCTGAAAGTACGAGGTGAAAAAACGAGATGCGCATCTTACCGGTCCTGGCCTGCGCGTTAAAGTTCCGCGCCCTATCCCGCGCCGGACGGGGGCTGGGCCACCCGTCGATCCGAATTTCATCAAAGCCGCTGTTGGCCATTGGCAGCTTGCGGAAAGTGGGGTAAGGTGGCGCCACTGTGCTGCACGTGACACCGAGAATCTGTTTGATGCACGATCCTGATCGGCCCATCGCTGAATTTTCCGCTCTCTTTGCACTCAGTCCCGGCCAGGGCAATTCCTGAGCCGAAATCTACTTTGTCCAAGGAGACAGACACATGTCCAATCGCCAATCCGGTGTTGTTAAGTGGTTCAACGATGAGAAGGGCTACGGCTTCATCACTCCTCAGTCGGGTGACGACCTGTTCGTACACTTCAAAGCCATCCAGGCTGACGGCTTCAAAACCCTGAAAGAAGGCCAGGCTGTTACTTTCGTCGCTACCCGCGGCCAGAAAGGCATGCAGGCTGAAGAAGTTCAAATCGCCTAAGTCGATTTAGCTTCCTCGCTTTCAAAAAAAACCCGCCTTCCGGCGGGTTTTTTTGTGCCCCAGTGCAGGAGCGGCCAGCAGCGGATCAATCCTCGCTGATGGTAATGCTGGGCATTGCGGGCGCCGCCGCTTCCTGCAGCACGATCCGAGCGCCCACCTGGCGGGCCAGCTCCTGGTAGACCATGGCAATCTGGCTTTCCGGCTCGGCGATCGCAGTCGGCTTGCCGCTGTCGGCCTGCTCGCGAATCAGCATCGACAACGGCAACGACGCCAGCAACTCGACACCATACTGCGCCGCCAGCTTCTCACCGCCGCCTTCACCGAACAGGTGCTCGGCATGGCCGCAGTTCGAGCAGATGTGCACCGCCATGTTCTCCACCACACCGAGCACCGGGATGTTGACCTTGCGGAACATCTCCACACCCTTCTTCGCATCCAGCAGCGCCAGGTCCTGCGGGGTAGTGACGATCACGGAACCGGCTACCGGCACCTTCTGCGCCAGGGTCAGTTGAATGTCGCCAGTGCCCGGCGGCATGTCGATCACCAGGTAGTCGAGGTCGTCCCAGGCGGTCTGGGTCACCAGTTGCAATAGGGCGCCGGAAACCATCGGACCGCGCCAGACCATCGGCGTGTTGTCATCGGTCAGAAACGCCATCGACATCACTTCGACGCCATGGGCCTTGATCGGCACGAACCACTTCTGCTCGCGCACCTGCGGGCGGGTGCCTTCGGGGATCCCGAACATCACGCCCTGGCTTGGGCCGTAGATGTCCGCATCGAGGATACCGACCCGCGCGCCCTCGCGCGCCAGGGCCAAGGCCAGGTTGGCGGCAGTGGTCGATTTGCCGACACCGCCCTTGCCAGAGGCCACGGCAATGACATTCTTCACATTGGCCAGCGCAGGCACCTGGGCCTGGGCCTTGTGCGTGGCGATCAGCGTGTCGATGCTCACCTGTGCTGCCGTCACGCCTTCGAGGTTCTCGATCGCCGTCTGCAGCACCTGGGCCCAGCCATTTCGAAACAGTGCAGCGGCATAGCCCAGTTGCAACTGCACGTTGACCTGCCCGTCCTGGATGTCGATCGCGCGCACGCAACCGGCGCTGACCGGATCCTGGTTCAGGTAGGGGTCGGTGTACTGGCGAAGCACGCCTTCAATGGCGGCACGTGTGACGGCACTCATGGAGACTCCCGTGGCATTCCGAAAAAGTGAATCAGGCGCCTATGCTAACCCGTCAACCGTCAGCAGATGCGTCTGCGGGGTGAAATATATTTCCCAGCCCTTTATAGTGGCCGATCACCCTCAATTTTTACCCGTCGCCAGATAAGTAGCCGAGCCACCATGTCCGAGCCACGCCAGATTCTCGTCACCAGCGCCCTGCCCTATGCCAATGGATCCATCCATCTTGGCCATATGCTTGAGTACATCCAGACGGACATGTGGGTACGCTTCCAGAAAATGCGTGGCAACCAGTGCATCTACGTCTGCGCCGACGACGCCCACGGTTCGGCGATCATGCTGCGCGCAGAGAAAGAAGGCATCACGCCCGAGCAGTTGATCGCCAACGTCCAGGCCGAGCACAGCAGTGACTTCGCCGACTTCCTGGTCGAGTTCGATAACTTCCACTCCACCCACAGCGAAGAGAACCGCGAGCTGTCGAGCCTGATCTACACGCGCCTGCGTGAAGCCGGGCACATCGCCAATCGCTCCGTGACCCAGTACTACGACCCCGAGAAGGGCATGTTCCTGGCCGACCGTTTCATCAAGGGCACCTGCCCGAAGTGCGGGACCGAGGACCAGTACGGCGACAACTGCGAAAAATGCGGCGCCACCTACGCCCCCACCGAGCTGAAGAACCCCAAGTCGGCGATTTCCGGTGCCACGCCGGTACTGCGCGACTCCCAGCATTTCTTCTTCAAGCTGCCCGATTTCCAGGCCATGCTGCAGCAGTGGACCCGCAGCGGCACCTTGCAGGACGCGGTCGCCAACAAACTCGCCGAGTGGCTGGATTCCGGTCTGCAGGAGTGGGACATTTCCCGAGACGCACCGTACTTCGGCTTCGAGATTCCCGGCGAGCCGGGCAAGTACTTCTATGTCTGGCTGGATGCGCCGATCGGCTACATGGCGAGCTTCAAGAACCTCTGTGACCGCCGCCCGGACCTGGACTTCGACGCGTTCTGGAACGAAGGCTCCAAGGCCGAGCTGTACCACTTCATCGGCAAGGACATCGTCAACTTCCACGCCCTCTTCTGGCCCGCCATGCTCGAAGGCGCAGGCTTCCGCAAGCCGACCGCCGTCAATGTGCACGGCTACCTGACCGTCAACGGCGCGAAGATGTCCAAGTCGCGCGGCACCTTCATCAAGGCGCGCACCTACCTCGACCACCTGCAGCCCGAATACCTGCGCTATTACTATGCCGCGAAGCTGGGCCGCGGGGTCGACGACCTCGACCTGAACCTCGAGGACTTCGTGCAGAAGGTCAACTCCGACCTGGTCGGCAAGGTGGTCAACATTGCCAGCCGCTGCGCAGGCTTCATCCACAAGGGCAACGAAGGCGTAATGGTTGCCGGCGACGCGGCACCGGAGCTGACCGAAGCCTTCCTGGCCGCCGCACCGTCGATCGCCGAAGCCTACGAGGCCCGTGACTTTGGACGCGCCATGCGCGAAATCATGGCCCTGGCCGACCGCGCCAACGCCTGGATCGCCGACAAGGCACCGTGGTCGCTGGCCAAGCAGGAAGGCAAGCAGGATGAAGTCCAGGCCATCTGCGCCCAGGGTATCAACCTGTTCCGCCAACTGGTGATCTTCCTCAAGCCGGTACTTCCTGTGCTGGCTGCCGACGCCGAGGCCTTCCTCAACGTCGCACCGCTCGAGTGGAACGACCTGCAGTCGCGCCTGGAAAACCACAAGCTGAACCCGTTCAAGGCCCTGATGAGCCGCATCGAGCCGGCCAAGGTCGAAGCCATGGTCGCCGCCAGCAAGGAAGACCTGCTGGCCGCCGAAGCCAAGGCACCAGCCGGCAACGGCGAGCTGAGCAAGGACCCGCTGTCGGCCGAGATCGAGTTCGACACCTTCGCCGCCGTCGACCTGCGCGTGGCGCTGATCGTCAAGGCCGAGGCCGTGGCCGGTGCCGACAAGCTGCTGCAACTCACCCTCGACATCGGCGACGAGCGTCGCAACGTGTTCTCCGGCATCAAGTCGGCGTACCCGGACCCCTCGAAGCTCGAAGGCCGTCTGACCATGATGGTGGCCAACCTCAAGCCTCGGAAAATGCGCTTTGGTGTTTCCGAGGGCATGGTCATGGCCGCCGGCCCTGGCGGCGAAGAGATCTACCTGCTGAGCCCGGACAGCGGCGCCAAGCCCGGTCAGCGCATCAAGTAAGGCCCGCTTGCCCTGGGGATCGTCCTGCGATCCCCAGGCTTGCCTCCCCTCTTTGGGCATTTCCAATGCCTGCCCCCTTGCCGGATAATCGTTCCATCCCCGGCCCTCGGCACCTCCATGAACGATTTCGTCCTGGTTCTGGTCAGCGCTGCGCTGGTCAATCACCTGATCCTGCACAGCGGCACGCCCGACCGCGCACGCCTGCACCTGCTTGGCCTAAGCAGCGCACTGTCGATGCTGTTGCTGGTGCCCGCGGCCCTGTTGCTGCGCCAGCCGCAGTTCGAAGGCCTGGAACCGCTGCTGGGCTTGTCATGGCTGGCAGTGCTGGCGTGGGGCATCCCGACGGCATTGACGCGCTTGCGCCCTCATTGGCCTACACAGAATCTGCCGACGCTGCTGCTGAGCAATGTCGCGGTGCTAGGCTTGCTGTTGCACATGGCCACATCGCAATCCCGTCCAGCCGCCACTGTCGCCTGGGCGCTGGGCCTGGGAATGGGGTTCTGGCTGGCACTGGCACTGTTCGACGACCTGCGCCAACGTCTCGATCATCCTGATGCGCCCCGCGCCTTTCGCGGCCTGCCGATCGAACTGATAGGTGCCGGGATCATGGCCATGGCCTTTTCCGGCTTCAACGGACTGTTCACACAATGAACCTGATTCAACGCATCGACGCCCTGCTACCGCAGACCCAGTGTGGCAAATGCGATCACGCAGGCTGCCGGCCTTACGCAGAAGGCCTCGCGGCGGGCGAAGCGATCAACAAATGCCCGCCTGGCGGCAGCGAAACCATTGCCGCCCTGGCCCAACTGCTGCTGGTGCCAGTGATCGCCCCGGACCCCGAGCGCCGTGCAGCGCCTGCGCAGGTCGCGTTCATCCGCGAAGCCGAGTGCATCGGCTGCACCAAGTGCATACAGGCCTGCCCGGTAGATGCCATCGTTGGCGCCAGCAAGCTGATGCATACCGTGATCGCCAGCGAATGCACCGGCTGCGACCTGTGCCTGGCGCCCTGCCCGGTCGATTGCATCGAGCTGCTGCCACTGCCGGACAACCTGGTGCCGATCGTTGGCGGGCTGGCGCAGACCGCCGAGCACCTGATCGCGCGCAGCCATCGTCGCAATCAGGCACGACTGCGCCACGAGCAACGAGCCGCACGTCTGCAGCGCGAAGAGACACGACGCCAGGCCGAGCGCCAAGCCCGGGCTCAGCGCAGCACCTACGCCCAAGGGACTGCCCAGGAAAGCGCACTGAAGCGGGCCAAGGTCGCGGCGGCGATGAGCCGCGCGCAGTTGAACGCTGTACGTAGCGCCCTGGGCGCGACAGCGGACCAGACACAGCTTGCGCAAATCCAGCGACTGGAGGCGGCAGCGCAAGAAGCGCAGCAACAGCTGGACGTTCTGCTGGCCGGACCGGGCCATGCAGGCGCCTGACCGCCGACAGCGCAACGCCATGGGCCTTGTGCTGCTGGCCTGTGTTCCCGGCCTGTTGTGCCTGCTCTGGCTGCAGGGTTGGGGCGTGCTGTTCAACCTGCTGCTGTGCAGCGCAACAGCACTGACCTGCGAATCGCTCTCGCTGTATCTGCGTGGTCAGCCAATACGCCCCTTCCTCAGCGATGGCAGCGCCCTGGTCAGCGCCGTGCTACTGGCAATCGCCCTGCCCGCACTGGCGCCCTGGTGGCTGCCGATAACCGCTGCGCTGGTGGCGATCACCTTGGGCAAGCACGTATTCGGCGGCGTCGGCCGCAATCCCTTCAACCCGGCCATGCTGGGATACGCCTTCGTGCTGCTGAGTTTCCCGCTGCAGATGACCCACTGGCCGGCGGGCCACCTCGACCTGACCGACAGCCTGAGCCTGGTGTTCGGCCACGGCACGCAGATCGATGCCTGGGCCCGCCCCACGGTACTCGACGTGCTGCGCCACAACCGCAGCCTGACCCTCGACGAGCTGTTCGCCAGTAACTCAGGCTTCGGTAACCTCGGTGGGCGCGCCAGCGAATGGATCAATCTAGCGTTCCTGCTGGGCGGCGTGTTCCTGCTGCAGCGTCGCGTATTCAGCTGGCATGCCCCAGCGGGACTGTTGGGTGCGTTGCTGGTCGTCAGCCTGCTGTGCTGGAATGGTTCAGGGTCGGACTCCCACGGCTCACCGTTGCTGCACCTGTTCAGCGGATCGACCATGCTTGCAGCCTTCTTCATCGCCACCGAGCCGGTGTCCGGCCCTCGCCTGCCGCTGGCCCGTCTGCTATTCGGCATCGGCTGCGGATTGCTGATCTACTTGATTCGCACTTGGGGCAACTACCCGGACGGCACGGCCTTCGCAGTGCTGCTGATGAACCTGGGAGCACCGGCGCTCGATCGCATTGCAGCCCGACGCCAGGCACTCGCCTCATGAACGCCAGAGTGCGCGACCTGCTCTTGCTTGCCTTGGTCACTACCCTGGCCGTTGCCGCCACCCTGGCCTGGCGGCAGTGGACCGCGGCCCCCATTGCCGATGCCGCACGAGAGCTGCAAGAACAACAATGGCTCGCGGTGCTGCCCCCGCAACGGTACGACAACGCTCCCCTGCAAGCGCCTCTGCCGATCGCCAGCGCTCAACTGCAGCACAGTCAGCTATTGGGCGGCTACCGCGCAACCCTCGCCGGCACGACCAGTGCCATCGTGCTGCGCAGCCAGATCCAGGGGTATGCGGGGCCCATCATGCTGTCGATCGCCATCGATCCCAATGGCCGCCTGATCGCTACCCGGGTGCTGATGCAGGAAGAAAGCCCAGGGCTTGGCGGTCAACTTGGCGACCCCGCGAGCCACTGGCTTGAGCAATTCGACCGGCAGGGCGCAGCGGCCAACTGGGCGCTGAAGCGCGATAAGGGCGACTTCGACCAGTTGGCAGGTGCCACCGTCACCTCACGCGCAGTAATGGCGGCCTTGCAGGACGCTCTGCGCTACTTCGATGCACAGCGCAGCAGCCTGTTGGAGCACACCAGCGATGAATAGATTCTGGCTCCTGGGCAGTGCCCTGGCTCCCCTGCTGGGCGCCACCCAGACCCTGGCGAACGCGCTGGCAATGGGATTGTCCGCCCTGTTGCTGGTACTCGGCCACCAGGCGCTGATGCGACCTCTGCACCGCATGATCGGCGCGCCGCGGATTATCGTCAGCCTGATACTCGCCGCCGCCCTGGCGAGCTGCCTGCAATTGGGCCTGAACGCCTGGGCCCTGCCCCTTGCCCTGAGCCTCGGCCATTACCCTGCCCTGCTGAGCCTGCACTGCCTCGCGGTGGATGCGCTGGCACCGCACCCTGGACGCTGGTCGGCGCTCATCCGGCACCTGCTTGGCCTGACGGGCCTGTGCCTGATACTGGGCGCCTGCCGCCAATGGCTGGGACAGAGTGCCGGCATCCACCTGGCGAACCTGGCACCCGGCGCATTGATACTGCTCGGCCTGCTCCTGGCCTTGTACAATCGCCTGCGTCCGGCCCCTGCCACCTCAAGCCGTCAAGGAACGCTTTGACCCCATGAATGCCGCCAAACGCCTGGAGATCTTCCGCAGGCTGCACGAAGACAATCCTGAACCCAAAACCGAACTGGCCTATACCACGCCCTTCGAATTGCTGATCGCCGTCATCCTTTCCGCACAGGCAACGGATGTCAGCGTCAACAAGGCGACCGCGCGGCTCTACCCTATCGCCAATACGCCCGAGGCTATTTATGCCCTGGGGGTGGAGGGTTTGAGCGAATACATCAAGACCATCGGCCTTTACAACAGCAAGGCGAAGAACGTCATCGAGACCTGCCGCTTGCTGATAGAGCAACACGGCAGCGAAGTCCCGCAAACCCGTGAAGCACTCGAGGCACTGCCCGGCGTGGGGCGCAAAACGGCGAACGTGGTGCTCAATACAGCCTTCCGCCAACTGGCCATGGCGGTCGATACTCACATCTTCCGCGTCAGCAATCGCACCGGCATCGCGCCGGGCAAGACGGTACTGGACGTCGAGAAGAAGCTGATGAAATTCGTACCAAAGGATTACCTGCTCGACGCCCACCACTGGCTCATCCTCCACGGCCGCTATGTCTGCCAGGCCCGCAAGCCACGCTGCGGCAGCTGCAGGATCGAAGACTTGTGCGAGTACAGGGGCAAGACCTCTGACGATTGAGGCAATAGCGAAAAATCAACCAATTCGATTGAAAAAATCTTTTTTACCGACTCCGTGATTCTCGCTATAAGGACGGCCAATGGCCCTTTGGCTTGGAGTGACACATGAGCACCGATAAAGACGAGCTAATCGAAGACGACTTCCCTGCGCAGGACGAAGACGAACCTCAGGTAGAACCTGCAAAGACCAACCTCAGCAAGCGCCGCACCATCGACAATCTGTTGGAAGAGCGGCGCCTGCAACGGCAGCTGGCTGATTTCGATTACGACCTGTAGCCCTGCGAAAAAGCCTCCCGCAAAGGAGGCTTTTGTGTTTCAGGCCAAGCCATGACGCTGGGCCAGCTCGATCAGGTCGACCAGTGACCGAGCATTGAGCTTGAGTAACAGCCGGGTCTTGTAGGTGCTGACCGTCTTGTTGCTGAGAAACATGCTGTCAGCGATCTCCTTGTTCGTACGTCCCCTCGCCAGCTGTTGCAACACCATCATTTCGCGTCCCGAAAGGCGTTCGACCATCTCCGTCTCACTTCCGCCACTGACACCACTGCGGGTCTTGTGCAACGCCTGGTTGGGAAAGTAGCTGTAGCCCGACAGCACGGCCTTTATTGCACTGAGCAGCTCGGTCAGTTCCTGCTGTTTGCACACATAACCTGCGGCGCCGGCCTGCATGCAACGCATGGAAAAATGCCCCGGCGCCTGCGATGTCAGAACCAGCACCTTGCTGCCGGGACTGGCAGCAGTCATCCGCGCGATCACTTCAAGCCCGTCGAGTTTGGGTATGCCGATATCGAGCACCACGATATCCGGCAAACACTCTCGAGTCAGTTGCAGCGCATCCACTCCATTGTCCGTTTCCGCCACCACTTCATATCCATGCCGCTCCATCAACATACGTACGGCCAAGCGAATGACCGGATGATCATCCACGATAAGTACTTTATTCATGGGATATCCATTGATCCATTATTCTAGTTGTGACGCGCCAAGATAACCGAGCCAATAGCGTAATGGCGCAGCCATTCCCTGACAGAGGGCATTCAAAGATGAAACTTACATCGTTAATAGAAACTTCCTACATTCATTGCGTGACTCGAATCGATGTCCATCCGTTCGACCAGATGCTCGTGAAAGCTAGCATGAACCGGGAAAGCAGCAGGTGGGGATAGCGCTTCAAAGCGGTGGGATATTTCTACCTTTTGATAAAGAAACATTTATCACCCGCCATATAAGCGGGAATACTTTACTGGTGAGGAAACAGCAGACATTTTCCACGGGGCGCCAGAAGCGATACAGATGCGCTAACGCCAGGAGATCGAATGCCATGAACAGTCCCGCAAAGATCACACCCTTGGGAATTATCGCCATCTTCGCTAGCATCATCGAAGCGTCGGCGCTCGCCTCGCTACCGTTCCTGAATCCAGAGAGCCAGGCCATTTACACCTGGTTTCTAATGGGGTTCCCCTTCTTTCTGACCGTCCTGTTCTTCCTGACCCTCAACTTCAACTGCGAATCGCTCTACATTCCGGAACACAGGGCCATACACCCGCCACTCGACGATCGTGGCGACAGCGAAGCAGCCACGGTCATCACTCTGCCAGGGCAGGATGTGCGCCAAGCCATCGAAACCCAGATCCTGCCCGAGTTGATTCAACCCCCGCAGCGCGAGCGCCGCTGGACGCTCTACAACCTGAGCGCCCACTCCTGCATTCAGCTGTCGGTGCGGGCCATCAAGAAAGGAGAAAAGGTTGCGCTGTAGGTACAGGAAGGCAAAAAAAAACCCGGCCAACAATGACCGGGTTTCTCACCACATACCGACACTCAGAGCAGCGAACGGCCCTTGTTGGCGGCAATGCGCATGCGCAGTGCGTTGAGCTTGATGAAGCCTGCGGCGTCCGCCTGGTTGTAGGCGCCGCCGTCTTCCTCGAAGGTCGCGATGTTGGCGTCGAACAGCGAGTCATCCGACTTGCGGCCCACCACGGTAACATTGCCCTTGTACAGCTTCAGGCGTACGACACCGTTCACATTGGTCTGCGAAGCGTCGATCATCTGCTGCAGCATCAGACGCTCAGGGCTCCACCAGTAGCCGGTGTAGATCAGACTGGCGTACTTGGGCATCAGCTCATCCTTCAGGTGAGCGACTTCGCGGTCCAGAGTGATCGACTCGATGGCGCGGTGGGCACGCAGCATGATGGTGCCGCCAGGCGTCTCGTAGCAGCCGCGCGACTTCATGCCGACGTAGCGGTTCTCGACGATGTCCAGGCGACCGATGCCGTTGGCACCACCGATGCGGTTGAGATCTGCCAGCACGGTGGCTGGGGTCTTCTCGACGCCGTCGATGGCGACGATGTCACCGTTGCGATAGGTCAGCTCGATGTAGGTGGCCTGGTCAGGCGCGTTCTCCGGAGAGACGCTCCAACGCCACATGTCTTCCTCGTGTTCGGTCCAGGTATCTTCCAGGACACCACCTTCATAGGAGATGTGCAGCAGGTTGGCGTCCATCGAGTAGGGCGACTTCTTCTTGCCGTGGCGCTCGATCGGGATACCGTGCTTCTCGGCGTAGTCCATCAGCTTCTCGCGGGACAGCAGGTCCCACTCGCGCCATGGTGCGATGACCTTGACCCCTGGCTTGAGCGCGTAGGCGCCGAGCTCGAAGCGGACCTGGTCGTTACCTTTGCCGGTGGCACCATGGGAAATGGCATCGGCGCCGGTTTCGTTGGCGATTTCGATCAGGCGCTTGGCGATCAGCGGACGAGCGATGGAAGTACCCAGCAGGTACTCACCTTCATACACGGTGTTGGCGCGGAACATCGGGAAGACGAAGTCTCGCACGAACTCTTCGCGCAGATCGTCGATGTAGATTTCCTTGACGCCCATTGCCTGCGCCTTGGCACGGGCCGGCTCGACCTCTTCGCCCTGGCCCAGGTCAGCGGTGAAGGTCACCACTTCGCAGTTGTAGGTGTCTTGCAGCCACTTGAGAATCACCGAAGTATCAAGGCCGCCGGAATACGCCAATACGACCTTTTTTACGTCCGCCATGCCATCACTCCACGGGGTTGTACGGAAAGCCGTCGATTCTACCGACCTCGGTGAAGAATTTACAGTGGGGCGACAGCTTGTGATGACAAAGCGACAGGAAATGTCGTGAGCGCGACCCGTCGCCGCACTCAGGCTTTCTTCGCGCCCGCTGGCAATGCCGGGGGCGGAGCCTGAGTCGTCGGCACCGGCGCCGCAGGCGCGTGTGCTGCAGGCTGGGCCGGGGCGGTGGGCGCCGCGTCGTGAGGTTTCTCCACGGGCTTCTCGATCGGCGTGACGCGGTCGAGCTGAATGTTCACCCGACGGTTGCGCGCCCGGTTGGCGGCCGTGTTGTTCTTGGCCAAGGGATAGCGCTCACCGTGGAAGCGCACGGTGATCTGCTCGTCCGGCACGCCATGGGCCTTGAGGTACTCAGCCACCGCCAACGCACGACGCCGCGAGGCATCGCGGTTGGTCAGGCGATTACCGCTGTTGTCGGAATGGCCGTCGAGTTCGATGTGATTGACCGTAGGATCGGCCTTCAGGTAGTCGAGGATCACGTCCAGACGCGCACGGGCCGCACTGTCCAGATCGAAACCGGTGCCGGGGAACGGCACCTGGGTCTGGCGAATCTGGTCATAGTTCATCGGTAGCAGTTTCGCGGCACACACTTGGTAATCGCCATAGGCCTTGGCGAAACTCACCGGCAGTACATGCACCTCCATCGGCCGCCCGCCCTCGCCGGCATAGTTGCGCACCACCGTACTGCGACCGTCCAGCAGACCATTGATCAGCCGGCTGGCCTGGCCCTGCGAAGAGCTGAACAGCACGCCATTGCGGCTCATGCGCACCGCACCCAGGTTGATGTCGCCACGCCCGGGCTGCCATGGGGCAGCGGCGGCCAGCAGCGTTGCGGAACCTGCGCCCAACGCATTGCTGTCCGAGCGCAGCTGGAAGACTGGCTGCTCGCCTGCACGACGCACGAACTCACCGCTGCCGAAGCCGTCGATCGGCTGGATCAGCCGACACTCGAACTGGTCGCCCTCGACCTTCCAGGCGATGTTCTCCATGCGGGTCTGGAAGGTGAGTGCCCCAGCCGGCAGGCTGGCACACAGGCTGAACAGGAGTAGGTAACGCTGGCGCACGGGCGGCTCCACAGATTCTGACGGCTTACCTGCAGGCTATCGGACGCTCGTCCGAAAACTTGATAGCCGTGCTGCCCACTGGGTTTTCCGGTAGCATTGACGCCTGAGTTCGAACCGCCTGGAAACCCCAATGTCCGATCGCCTGACCCTCCTGCGTCCCGACGACTGGCACATCCATCTGCGCGATGGTGCTGTGCTGCAACATACCGTCGGCGACGTGGCGCGCACCTTCGCCCGCGCCATCATCATGCCCAACCTGGTTCCGCCGGTACGCAACGCCACTGAAGCCGACGCCTACCGCCAGCGCATCCTCGCCGCCCGTCCGGCCGGCAGTCGCTTCGAGCCGCTGATGGTGCTGTACCTGACCGACCGTACCAGCCCCGAGGACATCCGCGCAGCCAAGGCCAGCGGCATCGTCTATGCCGCCAAGCTTTATCCGGCCGGTGCCACGACCAACTCCGACTCGGGCGTGACCAGCATCGACAACATTTTCCCGGCGATCGAGGCACTGGCCGAGACTGGCCTGCCGCTGCTGGTCCACGGTGAAGTGACGCGCTCGGAGATCGACGTGTTCGACCGCGAAAAGCGTTTCATCGACGAGCACATGCGTCGCCTGGTCGAACGCTTCCCGACACTCAAGGTGGTGTTCGAGCACATCACCACCAGCGATGCCGCGCAGTTCGTCACCGAGGCGCCAGCCCACGTCGGTGCAACCATCACCGCCCAGCACCTGCTGTACAACCGCAACCACATGCTGGTCGGCGGTATTCGCCCACACTTCTATTGCCTGCCGATCCTCAAGCGCAACACCCACCAGGTGGCATTGCTGGACGCGGCCACCAGTGGCAATCCGAAGTTCTTCCTCGGCACCGACTCGGCGCCACACGCCAAGCACGCCAAGGAAGCTGCCTGCGGCTGCGCAGGCTGCTACACCGCCTACGCGGCGATCGAGCTGTACGCCGAAGCCTTCGAACAGCGTAACGCCCTGGACAAGCTGGAAGGTTTCGCCAGCCTGCATGGCCCGGCGTTCTACGGCCTGCCGGCAAACACCGACACCATCACCCTGGTGCGCGAGGACTGGACCGCCCCGGCGAGCCTGCCGTTCGGCGACACCACCGTGGTTCCGCTGCGCGCTGGCGAAACGCTGCGCTGGCGCCTGCTGGAGGACAACGCGTGAGCGAAGACCTTTACGATGACGACCAGGACGGTCAGGTAGGCAGCAGCTCGCGCCACCCGATGGCCGAGCGCTTCCGTGGCTACCTGCCGGTGGTCGTGGACGTCGAGACCGGCGGCTTCAACAGCGCCACCGACGCGCTGCTGGAAATCGCCGCCGTCACCATCGGCATGGACGAGAAGGGCTTCCTGTTCCCGGAACACACCTACTTCTACCGTGTCGAGCCTTTCGAAGGCGCGAATATCGAAGCGGCGGCGCTGGAATTCACCGGCATCAAGCTGGACCACCCGCTGCGCATGGCCGTGAGCGAAGAAAGCGCGCTCACCGATATCTTCCGCGGCGTGCGCAAAGCGCTCAAGGCCAATGGCTGCAAGCGGGCGATCCTGGTCGGCCATAACAGCAGCTTCGACTTGGGCTTCCTCAACGCCGCGGTGGCGCGCAACGATCTCAAGCGCAACCCCTTCCACCCGTTCTCCAGCTTCGACACCGCGACGCTGGCGGGGCTGGCCTATGGTCAGACCGTACTGGCGCGGGCCTGCCAGAGTGCCGATATCGACTTCGATGGGCGCGAGGCGCATTCGGCACGTTACGACACCGAGAAGACCGCCGAGCTGTTCTGCGGGATCGTCAACCGCTGGAAAGAGATGGGCGGCTGGCGCGACTTCAACGACTGAGTCGAAATCCTGGGGTGCGCAGCGCTCCAGGATGCCAGACACAAAAAAACCGGCCACATGGGCCGGTTTTTTTACGCGTGGCGATTACAGCTTGCCAGCGTTCTCGCTCAGGTAGGCCGCAACACCTTCCGGCGAAGCGTTCATGCCCTTGTCGCCTTTCTTCCAGTTGGCCGGGCAGACTTCGCCGTGCTCTTCGTGGAATTGCAGGGCGTCGACCAGACGCAGCAGCTCGTCCATGTTACGGCCCAGTGGCAGGTCGTTGACGATCTGCGAACGGACAACGCCGTTCTTGTCGATCAGGAAGGCACCACGGAAGGCTACGCCGCCTTCGGACTCGACGTCGTAGGCCTTGCAGATTTCGTGGGTGATGTCGGCCGCCAGGGTGTACTTGACCTGACCGATACCGCCGTTGTTGACCGGGGTGTTACGCCAGGCGTTGTGGGTGAAGTGCGAGTCGATCGACACGCCGATCACTTCCACGCCACGGGCTTCGAAGTCAGGAATGCGGTTGTCCAGGGCGATCAGCTCGGACGGGCAGACGAAGGTGAAGTCCAGCGGGTAGAAGAACACCAGGCCGTACTTGCCCTTGATGGCCGAAGCCAGGTTGAAGCTGTCGACGATCTCGCCGTTGCCCAGCACGGCTGGAACGGTGAAGTCCGGGGCTTGTTTACCAACGAGCACGCTCATTCGTTATCTCCTGATGATGGTGAAAAACCGTTGCCCGGGCGAGGCTTGCACGCCCGGCATCCAACAAAGGCCGACCATCATACACGGCTTATCGTGACAGGCCGAATCGAACCACCGGTCGCGGGAAGATGAAGCTTTCTTCAAGTGCTTTGACAAGCATTCTCATTACCATTAAGCTCCACCCCATCGACTCAACCAGCGATGGTCTGACCTTATGTATGTATGTCTCTGCGTCGGCGTAACCGATGGACAGATCCGTGATGCGATCTACGAAGGATGCTGCAGCTACAAGGAAGTCCGTGCCGCCACCAACGTCGCCAGCCAGTGCGGCAAGTGTGCGTGCCTCGCCAAGCAGGTGGTCCGTGAAACATTGACAGACCTTCAGCTCAGTCAAACGGCCGCCCTGCCTTATCCGGTAGAATTTAACGCCGCCTGAAACACCCCGATTTTGAAGAACCGGACCTCGTGTCCGGTTTTTTTATGCCTGTAATTCAATAAGTTAGCCTTCGAACGCGGTTCACAAACATTCTTATTCCTATTAATTTTCACTTATTATTCAAGAACTTAGGTTTGACACGCGAAGTTGTCGGGCTCAAACTTCCTGCATTGGCACACTTCTACAGGGCAGGAACCCGATCATGAAAGGCGACGTAAGCGTCATCCAGCATCTCAACAAGATCCTCGGAAACGAGCTGGTCGCGATCAACCAGTACTTCCTGCACGCACGCATGTACGAAGATTGGGGCCTGAACAAGCTCGGCAAGCACGAGTACAAGGAATCCATCGACGAGATGAAGCACGCTGACAAGCTGATCAAGCGTATTCTCTTCCTCGAAGGCATCCCCAACGTCCAGGACCTGGGCAAGCTGCTGATCGGCGAGCACACCAAGGAAATGCTCGAGTGCGACCTGAAGATCGAGCAGAAAGGCCTGGTTGACCTGAAAGCCGCCATCGCGCACTGCGAAACGGTCGGCGACTTCGGCTCCCGCGAATTGCTCGAAGACATCCTCGAGTCCGAGGAAGAGCACATCGACTGGCTGGAAACCCAGCTGGGCCTGATCGACAAGATCGGCATCGAGAACTACCTGCAGTCGCAGATGGGCGAAGAATAAGCCTCCCTGGATAGCACCCATGAAAAAGCCCCGCCTAGGCGGGGCTTTTTCATGCCGGCGGTAAACCTGGATCAGGCCTCGGAAGCCTTGGCCTTGGCGGCTGCTTCCTTGATCAGGGTCTGCAGCTCACCCTTCTCGAACATCTCCAGCATGATGTCGCTGCCCCCCACCAGCTCACCACCTACCCACAGCTGAGGGAAGGTTGGCCAGTTGGCATACTTGGGCAGGTTGGCGCGGATTTCCGGGTTCTGCAGGATGTCGACGTAGGCGAATTTCTCGCCACAACCCATCACAGCCTGCGAAGCACGGGCCGAGAAGCCGCACTGCGGGGCATTCGGCGAGCCTTTCATGTAAAGCAGAATGGTGTTGTTGGCAATCTGCTCTTTGATTGTTTCGATGATATCCATGGAGCACCTCGGCTGAACTTTCCGACACGGTCGTCGGCACGGTGACGCATTGTATCGGAAAGCCGAGTGTCGTGCTTGGTAATGGACCTGGGGCGTCAAGCCGCCCCATTTCGCAATCAGGCCGCCTCCACCTGCACCGGTACTCCATTGAGCGCGGCATTGCCCGACAACGCATCGCGCAGCCGTTCATCGGTCAGGTCATTGGCACTCACCCCCGGCTGTGCGTGGGCAATCTGCAAGCGAACACCCTGGCGACCATGCCCGTAGCCATGCGGCAGGCTGACCACCCCGGGCATCACCTCTTCACTGGCCAGAACCTGCACCTCCAGGCTACCGGTACGCGAGCGAACCCTTACCCATTGCCCGTCCTCGAGCTGGCGCTGCTGCAAGTCCTGCGGATGCATCAGCAATTGGTGCCGTGGCTTGCCTTTGACCAGGCGATGGAAGTTGTGCATCCAGGAATTGTTGCTGCGCACATGCCGACGGCCAATCAGCAACAACTGGTCGTGCGCCATCGGCACCTGCCGCGCCAAGCGCTGGAGATCGTCGAGCAGCACCTGTGGCGCGGCCTGCACAACCTGACCTGGGGTACGCAGCCGAGCAGCAAGATTGGGTTGCAACGGCCCCAGGTCGAGTCCATGAGGGTAGGCGTCCAGCGCCTGCAACGACAACCCCCATGGCGACGCCTCGCCGCGCGGGCCTTTGCGCAGCGCCAGGTCGATCATCTGCGCCGGAGGCAGGGTCGGCTTTAACTCGAGCGCCGCACGCTCGGCGAACGCCCGCGCCAGCCCGACAAAGATCTCCCAATCATGTAGCGCCCCCTCTGGCTTGGCCAGGATCGCTCGGTTGAAACGGGTGACGTTGCGCACTGCCAGCAGGTTGAAGGTGCTGTCGTAGTGATCGTTTTCCAGCGCCGACGTGGAAGGCAGGATCAGGTCGGCGTGGCGCGTGGTTTCATTGATGTACAGGTCGATGCTGAGCATGAACTCAAGGCCCGCCAGCGCCCCGTCGAGCTGGCGGCCGTTGGGCGTGGACAACACCGGGTTGCCGGCGACGGTCACCAGCGCCCTCACCTGACCTTCGCCGGGTGTCAGCACTTCCTCGGCCAACGCCGCAACTGGCAGCTCCCCGCCGTACTCCGGCAGGCCAGAGACCCGGCTCTGCCACTGGTTGAAGTGACCGCCCGAGGTACTGGCGACCAGGTCAACCGCAGGCTCGGTGCACAGTGCCCCACCTTGGCGATCGAGGTTGCCGGTGACCAGATTGATCAGTTGCACCAGCCAATGGCAGAGCGTGCCGAAGGTCTGGGTGGAGACACCCATGCGCCCGTAGCACACGGCACTGCCGGCCGCAGCGAAATCGCGCGCCAGCTGGCGAATCTGCCCGGCCTCGATGCCGCACAGCGGGCTCATGGCTTGCGCCGTGAAGGGCGAGATCGCCTCGCGCACCTGCTCGAGCCCATCGATCGGCAGATGCGAGCCGCGCGCCAGGTTTTCACTGAACAAGGTGTTGAGCAGGCCACACAGCAACGCCGCATCACCGCCAGGACGGATGAACAGATGCTGATCGGCCATCGCCGCCGTTTCACTGCGTCGGGGGTCGATCACCACCAGCCGCCCGCCGCGGGCACGCAGCGCCTTCAAGCGTTTTTCCACGTCCGGCACGGTCATGATGCTGCCATTGGACGCCAATGGGTTGCCGCCGAGGATGAGCATGAAATCGGTGTGGTCGATATCGGGGATCGGCAGCAGCAGGCCATGGCCATACATCAGGTGGCTGGTCAGGTGCTGGGGCAACTGGTCGACGGAGGTGGCGGAAAATCGGTTGCGCGTCTTGAGCAGCCCCAGAAAGTAGTTGCTGTGAGTCATCAACCCGTAATTGTGCACGCTGGGATTGCCCTGGTAGACCGCCACGGCGTTGCGCCCATGCGCCTGCTGGATGCTCCACAAGCGTTCGGCAGCCAGCGCAAATGCCTCATCCCAGGCGATTGGCTCCCAGCGCTCCCCCACGCGCCGATGAGGCTGGCGCAAGCGGTCAGGGTCTTCCTGGATGTCCTGCAGCGCCACCGCCTTGGGACAGATGTGCCCACGGCTGAACGGATCCTGCGGATCGCCCTTGATCGCGCTGATCGACGCCCGCCCATCGGGCGCATGGCTGACTTCGATGTTGAGGCCGCAGATGGCCTCGCACAGGTGACAGGCACGGTGATGCAGGGTCTTGGTCATGGCCGCCTCTGCCTTGTTGTTCTGGAAGCTCCGACTATGCCCCCGGCCGATCACCGATGCCACGCCGCTTAGTCGTGTGAATCGGACGTCATCAGGCACACGATTCGCGACACGGCGTTTGCCAAAGCCCTGCCAAGCCGTGTACAACCCCCTGTAGAAAATAAAAAACAGACCTTCCACAAGGGTTTACGACACCCTTTGAAACAGCCCCGCTGTTTCCCCTCTTGGTTTCAGGCGACATTTAATTATAGTATTGCGCCTTTCCCTATTCCGTCCGCCCCGTGCGGCTTACGCCGCAGGTCACTCCCGTTGTCAAAAAAAACCATACGGTCGACCTGCAAACCGTTGCAGATAAGGTAGTCAATCATGAGCACCAGGCACTTTCTCTCCCTGCTGGATTTCACCGCTGACGAATTGCTCGGCGTGATCCGTCGAGGCATCGAGCTGAAGGACCTGCGCAAGCGAGGCGTGCTCTTCGAACCCCTGAAGAACCGCGTGCTGGGCATGATCTTCGAGAAGTCATCGACCCGCACCCGCGTATCGTTCGAAGCGGGCATGATCCAGCTCGGCGGCCAGGCGATCTTCCTGTCCCCGCGCGACACGCAACTGGGTCGCGGCGAGCCGATCAGCGACAGCGCCATCGTGCTCTCGAGCATGGTCGACGCGGTGATGATCCGCACCCATGCCCACAGCACCCTGACCGAATTTGCCGCGCATTCGAAGGTGCCGTTGATCAATGGCCTGTCCGACGAATCGCACCCCTGCCAACTGCTGGCCGACATGCAGACCTTCGTCGAACACCGTGGCTCGATCCAGGGCAAGACCGTGGCCTGGATCGGTGATGGCTTCAACATGTGCAACTCCTACATCGAGGCGGCCCGCCAGTTCGATTTCCAGCTGCACATTGCCTGCCCGGAGGGCTACGAGCCCGATCCACGCTTCCTCGAGCTCGGTGGCGAGCGCGTTCGGATCATCCGTGATCCGAAGGAAGCGGTACGCGGTGCGCACCTGGTGACCACGGATGTCTGGACTTCCATGGGTCAGGAAGAGGAAACTGCACGGCGCCTGGCGCATTTCGCGCCTTACCAGGTCACCCGCGAACTGCTCGACCTGGCGGCACCCGACGCCCTGTTCATGCATTGCCTGCCCGCCCACCGCGGTGAGGAAATCAGCCAGGACCTGCTCGACGACCCACGTTCGGTCGCCTGGGACCAGGCAGAGAACCGCCTGCATGCACAGAAGGCCCTTCTTGAATTCCTTGTAGAACCGGCTTACCACCACGCATGAGTCAACCCCTGCTGCTCAACCTGCGCAACCTCGCCTGTGGCTATGGCGAGCAGCGCATCGTCCAGAACCTCAACCTGCACCTGAACGCAGGCGACATTGGTTGCCTGCTGGGGTCATCGGGTTGCGGCAAAACCACCACCCTGCGCGCCATCGCCGGCTTCGAGCCGGTGCATGACGGCGAGATCCAGCTGGCCGGAGACGTCATCTCCCGAGCAGGCTTCACCCTCGCCCCCGAAAAGCGCCGGATCGGCATGGTGTTCCAGGACTACGCCCTGTTCCCACACCTGACCGTGGCACAGAACATCGCCTTCGGCATCGGCAAGCATCCGCGCCAAGGCGAAGTGGTCGAGGAAATGCTCGAGCTGGTCAAGCTCGGCGGTCTGGGCGCACGCTACCCCCATGAACTTTCCGGCGGCCAGCAGCAGCGCGTCGCCCTCGCCCGCGCGCTGGCGCCAGAGCCGCAATTGCTGCTGCTCGACGAACCGTTCTCCAACCTCGATGTGGAGTTGCGCCGACGCCTGAGCCACGAGGTGCGCGACATTCTCAAGAGCCGCGGCACCAGCGCAATCCTGGTCACCCACGACCAGGAAGAAGCCTTCGCCGTCAGCGATCATGTCGGCGTGTTCAAGGAAGGTCGCCTGGAACAATGGGATACGCCCTACAACCTCTATCACGAGCCACAGACGCCGTTCGTGGCCAGCTTCATCGGCCAGGGCTACTTCATCCGTGGCCAGATGAGCAGCCCGGAATCGGTGAACACCGAGCTCGGTGAACTGCGCGGCAATCGTGCCTACCTGATGCCGGTGGGCAGTTCGGTGGATGTCCTGCTGCGTCCGGACGACATCGTGCACGCACCAGACAGCACGCTGCGCGCGCGCATCAATGGCAAGAGCTTCCTGGGCGCCTCGACGCTCTATCGCCTGGAATTGCCCACCGGTAGCCAGCTGGAGGCGATTTTCCCCAGTCATGTCGATCACCAGGTCGGCCAGGACGTAGGCATCGCCGTAGCGGCTGACCATCTGGTGCTGTTCGCCGTACCGGGAAGTGTCGCGGCGCAGTTGCAGATACAGGAAAACGGCGTGCGCCGCTACAGCTCGGCGACCTGAAGCCGCTTTCCTGCACGCCCTCAGCCTCTGCCGATCCCGGCAAACGTGCCCTGGGTATGCTCGGCCAGCACCGCGGCTGCCAGCTCCACCTCGAGCCCGCGCCGTCCGGCGCTGACATGAATGCTGGCGAACTGCTGCGCCGACTCATCGATGAAGGTGCGCAGGCGCTTCTTCTGCCCTAAAGGGCTGATGCCACCGACCAGATAACCCGTGGCCCGCTGGGCCGCGGCAGGGTCGGCCATCTCGCACTTCTTTACCCCCGCAGCCTGGGCGAGCGCCTTGAGATCGAGCGTGCCGATCACCGGCACCACTGCCACCAGCAACTCACCTTTCTCGCTGCTGGCCAGCAGCGTCTTGAACACCTGCTGCGGATCGAGCCCGAGCTTCTCGGCGGCTTCCAGGCCATAGGAGGCGGATTTGGGGTCGTGTTCGTAGCTGAGCACGCGATGTTCGGCGCGCGCCTTCTTCAGCAGGTCGAGTGCGGGGGTCATGTACAGCTCCAGTCAATGACAGCTTGCCGGCTACTTTAGGGCAAATCCCGGGGGCCAGCCAGCGGACTTCGGGGCGTGCACCGGACCTGTGCAGGCAGGTTCATGTTCGTGGGTCAGAATGTGGCCGACCGTTCACTTTCGACCTTTGACATCAGCGTTTCTTGTCTATATTTTTTCGTTTATGAAGAAAATGCGCACATAAATAGTGCACACCCGTACACTCGCCGGTCGTTCATGGGGATGGACAACCGGCGTCGACACCCGAGCGCCCAGCGCCTCACAACAACAAGAACCGAAGGTCCTACATGACGACAGCTCTACGACAACCAACGCTTTCCGGCCAGTGCATGGCCGAGTTCCTGGGTACAGCATTGCTCATCTTCTTCGGTACCGGTTGCGTGGCCGCGCTCAAGGTCGCGGGTGCCAGCTTCGGACTCTGGGAAATCAGCATCATCTGGGGTGTCGGCGTCAGCATGGCGATCTACCTCAGCGCTGGCGTTTCCGGTGCGCACCTGAACCCGGCCGTCAGCATCGCGCTGACCCTGTTCGCCGGTTTCGACAGGCGCAAACTGCCTTTCTATATACTCGCCCAGGTCTGCGGCGCGTTTTGTGGTGCGGCATTGGTCTACACCCTGTACAGCACGCTGTTCTTCGATTTCGAACAGGCGCACAGCATGGTCAGGGGCAGCCAGGCCAGTCTCGAGCTGGCGTCGGTGTTTTCCACCTATGCGCATCCGTCGCTGTCCATCGGCCAGGCGTTCTTGGTTGAAGTAGTGATCACTGCCATTCTCATGGCCGTGATCATGGCGCTGACCGATGACAACAACGGCCTGCCGCGTGGCGCCACCGCACCGCTGCTGATCGGCCTGCTGATCGCGGTGATCGGCAGCGCCATGGGGCCGCTCACCGGCTTCGCGATGAACCCGGCACGGGATTTCGGGCCCAAACTCATGACATTCCTGACGGGTTGGGGCGAAATTGCCTTCACGGGTGGACGGGACATTCCCTACTTCCTGGTTCCGGTGTTCGCACCGATCCTCGGCGCGTGCCTGGGGGCTGCGGGCTATCGCGTCCTGATTGCCCGCAACCTGCCGACGGCCGACGCCACGAACCCACAGACAGATGCTGCTACCCAGGGCGATACTCAAACTTCCTGAGACCGGCGCTGCGCGATCTCGCCCGCCCTCCTTGACTCACTCCCTTTTCGTGCAAGGCAACGACCATGACAGACACCCAGGATAAGAACTACATCATCGCCCTGGACCAGGGCACCACCAGTTCGCGGGCGATCATCTTCGACCGCGACGCCAATGTGGTCGGCACCTCCCAGCGCGAGTTCGCCCAACACTATCCGCAAGCTGGCTGGGTCGAACACGACCCGATGGAGATCTTCGCCACGCAGAGCGCGACCATGGTCGAGGCCCTGGCGCAGGCAGGCCTGAGCCACGCCCAGGTGGCAGCGATCGGCATCACCAACCAGCGCGAAACCACCGTGGTGTGGGACAAGGAAACCGGTCGCCCGGTATACAACGCCATCGTCTGGCAGTGCCGCCGCAGCACCGAGATCTGTGCCCAGCTCAAGCGTGACGGCCACGAGCAGTACATCCGCGAAACCACCGGCCTGGTCACCGACCCATACTTCTCCGGCACCAAGCTCAAGTGGATCCTCGACAACGTCGAAGGCGCCCGCGAACGTGCCGAACGGGGCGAACTGCTGTTCGGCACCGTCGACAGCTGGCTGATCTGGAAATTCTCCGGCGGCAAGGTGCACGTCACCGACTACACCAACGCCTCACGCACGCTGATGTTCAACATTCACACCCTGCAATGGGATGACAAGCTGCTGGACATCCTCGGCATCCCGCGGCAGATGCTGCCCCAGGTGCGCCCGTCCTCGGAGGTCTACGGCCACACCAAGAGCGGTATCGCCATCGCCGGTATCGCCGGCGACCAGCAGTCGGCGCTGTTCGGCCAGATGTGCGTGGAGCCGGGCCAGGCCAAGAATACCTATGGCACCGGCTGCTTCCTGCTGATGAACACCGGCGACAAGGCCGTCACCTCGTCCCATGGCCTGCTCACCACCATCGCCTGCGGCCCTCGTGGCGAAGTGGCCTACGCCCTCGAAGGCGCAGTGTTCAACGGTGGCTCCACGGTCCAGTGGCTGCGCGACGAGCTGAAGATCGTCAACGACGCGCTCGACACCGAGTACTTCGCCAGCAAGGTGAAGGACAGCAACGGCGTCTACCTGGTGCCTGCCTTCACCGGCCTCGGCGCCCCCTACTGGGATCCGTACGCCCGCGGCGCGCTGTTCGGCCTGACCCGTGGCGTCAAGGTCGACCACATCATCCGTGCCGCCCTGGAATCGATCGCCTACCAGACCCGCGACGTGCTCGACGCCATGCAGCACGACTGCGGCCAGCGCCTCTCGGAGCTGCGCGTGGACGGTGGCGCGGTGGCCAACAACTTCCTCATGCAGTTCCAGGCCGACATCCTCGGCACCTGCGTGGAGCGTCCGAAAATGCGCGAAACCACCGCCCTCGGCGCCGCCTACCTGGCAGGCCTGGCCTGTGGCTTCTGGAGCAGCCTCGACGAGTTGCGCGACAAGGCGATCATCGAACGCGAGTTCAGCCCGCAACTGGATGACGCGCAGAAAGAAAAGTTGTACGCGGGCTGGAAGAAAGCCATCGAGCGCACCCGCGACTGGGAAGATCACGAAGGCTGACGTCAGCCTCTCACTTGATCCGTTCAGGAACGGCCTTGCACGCCCGATCGCGGCGCAAGGCCGCTTCCACAGAAGTACCAGCACAGGCTAGCGACAACAGTCTACTGGTCGTCATCCCCTTCCTACGGCATCATTGCAGCATTTGTCTGGCAGCTCCAAAGGACCGCCCATGAATCTGCCCCCTCGCCAACAACAAATCCTCGAACTGGTGCGCGAACGCGGCTACGTCAGTATCGAGGAAATGGCGCAGTTGTTCGTCGTCACGCCCCAGACCATCCGTCGCGACATCAACCAGCTCGCTGAGGTCAACCTGCTGCGCCGCTATCACGGCGGTGCCGCCTATGACTCGAGCGTCGAGAACACCGCCTACGCCATGCGCGCCGACCAGATGCGCGACGAGAAACAACGCATCGCCGAGGCCGTCGCCCGGCAGATCCCCGATCACGCCTCGCTGTTCATCAATATCGGCACCACCACCGAATCCATCGCCCGGGCCCTGCTCAACCACAGCCACCTGAAGGTCATCACCAACAACTTGCACGTGGCGTCGATCCTCGGTGCCAAGGATGACTTCGAAGTCCTGGTGGCAGGCGGTACGGTTCGCCGTGACGGCGGTGTGGTGGGGCAGGCCAGCGTCGACTTCATCAGCCAGTTCAAGGTCGATTTCGCCCTGGTCGGCATCAGTGGCATCGACGAAGACGGCAGCCTGCTGGACTTCGACTACCAGGAAGTACGGGTATCCCAGGCCATCATCGCCAATGCCCGGCAGGTCATCCTTGCTGCCGACTCCAGCAAGTTCGGGCGCAACGCCATGGTGCGCCTGGGCTCGATCAACCTGATCGACTGCCTGGTGACCGACCAGCATCCCACTCCCACGCTCACGCAACTGCTGAACCAGTACAAGATCCGCCTGGAAGTGGTCTGAGCGCGCACCGCTGCACCTCGCCGGTGGTGATCCGCCGGTGAGACAGCGCCATGGAATGTTCACTAATGTTCACTTTATTGCCATCTGATCAGTATTTTCTATGATCAGCGACTGGCGATGGCCATTTTGTTGCGCTACTATTTTCGGAAACGAACATAGATGTTCACATTCGCTGTGAACCGCTCCCAGGAGGCCTTGCCCGTGTCCCAGCCCGTCCAGCCCCAGCCGCCCCTCGCCGACTGCTATGACCTCGCCGTGATCGGCGGTGGCATCAATGGCGTCGGTATCGCCGCCGATGCTGCTGGGCGCGGCCTGAAGGTCTTCCTGTGCGAGAAGGACGACCTGGCCCAGCACACCTCCTCGGCGAGCAGCAAGCTCATCCATGGTGGCCTGCGCTACCTGGAACACTACGAATTCCGCCTGGTACGTGAAGCTCTGGCCGAGCGGGAAGTGCTGCTGGCCAAGGCGCCGCACATCGTCAAACCCATGCGCTTCGTGTTGCCACACCGTCCGCACCTGCGTCCGGCCTGGATGATTCGCGCCGGCCTGTTCCTCTACGATCATCTGGGCAAGCGCAAACGCCTGGGCGCCTCGCGCAGCCTGCGTTTTGGTGCCGGATATCCGCTCAAGCCCACGATCACCCGCGGTTTCGAATATGCCGATTGCGCAGTCGATGACGCTCGCCTGGTGGTACTCAACGCCATGGCTGCCCGCGAAAAAGGTGCCCACCTGCACACCCGTACCCGCTGCTTGCGCGCCGAACGTGTCGATGGCCTGTGGCAGGTTGAGCTGCAGCATGCCGACGGTAGCCTGCAGACCATCCGCGCCCGCGCCCTGGTCAACGCCGCCGGCCCTTGGGTGGCAAGCTTCATCAAGGACGACCTCAAGCTGGATGCGCCCTACGGCATCCGCCTGATCCAGGGCAGCCATCTCATCGTGCCGCGGCTGTACGAAGGCGAACACGCCTACATCCTGCAGAACGAAGACCAGCGCATCGTCTTCTGCATCCCTTATCTGGACCGCTTCACCCTGATCGGCACCACCGACCGTGAATACAGCGGCGACCCGGCCAAGGTGGCGATCACCGACGCGGAAACCGACTACCTGCTCAAGGTGGTCAACGAACATTTCAATCATCAATTGTCACGCGCCGACATCCAGCACACCTACTCCGGCGTACGCCCGCTGTGCAACGACGAGTCGGACAACCCCTCGGCCGTTACCCGCGACTACACCCTGGCGTTGTCCGCCAGCGAGGGGCAGGCGCCCCTGCTTTCGGTGTTCGGCGGCAAGCTGACCACCTACCGCAAGCTGGCAGAGTCGGCCATGGCCGAACTCAAGCCCTTCTTCTCCCAGATGCGCGGCAGCTGGACTGCCTGTGCGCCATTGCCAGGCGGCGAAGGCATGACCAGCGTGCAGGCCCTGGTCGATGCCGTTCTGGCGCGCCACGGCTGGCTGCCGGTGGACATCGCCAAGCGCTGGGTACTGACTTACGGCAGTCGGGTCTGGCGTCTGCTCGAAGGTGTACAAGGGCCGGACGACCTTGGTCAGTCGATCGGTGGCGGCTTGTTCAGCCGCGAGGTGGACTACCTGTGCGCCGCGGAATGGGCCGTCAGCGTGGACGATATCCTTTGGCGTCGCACCAAACTGGGCCTGTTCACCAGTGCTGCCGAGCAACAGGCTCTGGCCGACTACCTGCAGCAGGCCGCCTCGAACCGGGCCCGGGTCCGCGCGGCCTGAGTCCATCGACGGGGTGGCGCCGCGCCAGCCCGTCCCTGTTTCTACACACGAGCAAACGCCTCTTCGGCCAGTTCGCGCAGCAGCTTGCGTTCGGCGATAGCGTACTCGTCCTTGAGGGCCCTGCTGCGCAGATCGAACGTCCACTCGTCGATCGCCCCCTTGCCTACGTAAGCCTCCAGATCGGCCAAGCGCGTATGAAAGCGCTCTACTACCTCGCCGAACCTGTCGTTGTAATGATGTCGCGCATAGGCTTCCCAGAACGGACGCTGCGATAGGGAATCAGCGAGCGACTGGGTGTTCTCGGCCGCCAGGACCTCCCGTCGGGCCCGCAACAAGTCGCTGGTGTTGACGTTGGCGAAACTCTGGTAATGCATCGTCTCGGGTTCGATCGGCAGGTCCAGGGCGTAAGCCAGTTTGAGCCGGTAGAAAAGACGAATCTCCACCTCATCCACCAATGCCCAGGCGTGCAGACGCATGGACTCGACATGCCTGGCCGCGATCCGGTCCAGTTCATCCAGGCGAAAGAGCCCTCGCCCCAGACGCAGCAACGCCGATTCCGTCTGGCTGGCAGGTAGATCGCAGGTGGCGCGTTCGGCCAGGATGCTGATCTCCATCTGCTCCAGCACCAGCAGCAAGCGGTCCTCGCAGGTCCGTGGTCCGGCCGCCTCGAGGAACACCCGGTCACGCAACAGCTCGTGCTGCTCGCACTGCTCCAGGATACGCCAGACCCTCGCGCGAAAACGCTCAGGCGCATCGCTGAAGTCCTCGCTATTGGAGAAATCGGCCAGAAACCGAAACAATCCCTGCGACCCCGTCTCGCCCTGCAGCGTGTGCCATAGTCGCTGACGCTGACTACGGATGTCGTCCGCGACCGATCCGGTCCATGCATCGCGCACCGAATCGTCCAGGCTGTGGTGCTTGAACGACGGCAGCCGATGCGCATCGGTGGCAGAACCGGCAGCAGCCTGGTCCAGCAGTGACTCGCTGGCCTGGTCCAGTGGATTGTCGTGCAGCGCGACCACCTCAAGTTGATCGCGCAAGCTCGCCAGGTCCTGGCGCAACTGGCGAATACTGTTTTCACGCAGATCGACGATGCCGCGCAATGGCAGGTTCTGCGGCATGGCCTCAAGACCGGTCGAGCGCAACCGGACATCGCGCAGGCGCGAGCGTGCGGGCAACACGGGCGGGCGTCCGAGCGGGTTGCGATCGAGGTCGAGCAGTTGCAGCGTGGATAACCTGGCCAGCAGGTCGTCTGCGGCCTGATCCAGGACAATACGATTGGAAGCCAACCGCAACTGTTGCAACTGCCCCAGGCGCGCAACACCCGAAGGAATGGTCGCCAGCCGGTTCCCGGACAAGTCGAGCTCCACGAGGTTCGAGAAACGTGAAAGAAAATCGTCCTCGACCCGCTGCAAACCCATGTTTCTCAGGCGCAAGCGCCGAACATGCCCGAAGTCGATGCCCACCGGCAGCACGGGCAAGCTGTCGAGCACCTCGCCATCAAGCTCAAGCACATAGTCATCCGCCGAATCGGTGAGCTTGCGTCGCCAGCTGCGCCGGATCGCCGCGGCGACTCTGCGGCGCCTGAGCGCATCCAGCGGGCCGGTCCGTTGGCCACGCCACTGCTCCAGCCCCTGGCGTAATCGACCCAACTGCTGCTGCAATCGACTGTAATGCTCCCATAGGCCTTCTCCTGCACGGGTCAAGTTCTCCAGGTACGCGGTGAGCTGAGTCTCGTTGAGCAACGGAAAGACCTGCTGGATACCTCTGCGGATCGCCTCACGGCTGCTTTCACCCCGCCCACTGAGGGCATACCCCAGACGCCCGTCGGCAAAACGCCGCGGCGGGCGCAACCCGGCAGCGGTGGGCGTCAGGCCAATCAGTTCAGCCACCTTGGCGCGATCGGCGAACGCCAGGGTCATCAGATGCTCACGCAGCGTGGCCAGGCTGTCGCCCTCGGGCATCAGCGCCTGGCGTTGGGTGTCGTGCAGGCTAGGCAACACGACTTCCAGCAGGTCAGTTGACGTCAGCGACGAGCCTTGGCGCTGATAGCCTTGTGCGCTGCGCAACACGTACTCGACAGTCGCTGCATCCGTCGCCCCCCGGCTCGCCAGCAGCGCACCATCGGCCGTTGTCTGGCGCAACTCGATACGCACCGACGAGGGCCAGGCAGCCGCCTGGTCGATCAACCCCAGCACCAGACGCTCACTGTCGGCGTTGCTCGCCCAGGGCCAGCGCACGCCCGCGCACGCACGATCGATACGGTGTTCGCGCAGGCTCCAGCGCGCCCTTTCCGCCAGGGCCAGCGGCAAGCGCTGACGGCTGACCATCTCGTCAAGCTCCGCACTGCTGGCGTTGGCAAGCACCTCACGCACGCAGCGAATCGGCAGCCCTGCGAAGGCGGCGAGCACCAGTTTGTCTTCTGCAGTTGCCAGCGGCTGCCGCGCAATCAACTGCGCATCGAGGTCTGCGGCATTCAATGCGGGCGACTGCTCATGGATCTGATAGCGTTCCAGCACCTCGTGAAGGCGGGCAGGCACCTGCGCGTTTTCCAGGTGAAGCCGACGCAACTGCGCCTGCTCGAAGCCGGTCACCTGCAGCAGTTGCTCGGCAAGCAGATCGGTCACCTGGCTGAAGGCAATGCCAAAGCGCCGCAATATCAGCCCGGCCCCCTGCCAGCACTGGGGCTGCTCGTAGGCATGGCGCCAGCCGCCTCTGCCGTTTTCATGCACCTGCGGCCGATGAGCGTACTCACGCACCGGGTGCCGAGCCCGTGCGATGCGATCCTTCGGGTCATCGATCACCTGCAAGGTCATATCGGGCAGCGCCAGCATCCGCCCTTGCGTAGCGTCCGCCGGCACTTCGCTGCCGGCGTGATAGCCCGGCAAGCGCCCATCGATCAGCCGCAACGCCCCCGCCTCGTTACGCAGCGGCACCAGGGCATCGACGAAGGCCACCCGCTGCAGCGCCTCCCTCGCTGCCGAAGCCCCAATGCCAACGGCTACGCCGACCGCGATGTTTTCAGCCACACCGAAGAGGTGATCCAGCGCACCTTGCCGATCACCGACGCTCCAATCCAGGTAGCCCTCGTACACTTCATCGGCAATCTGCAGGGCCCCCACCACCAGCATGGCCTGCCCGAGCAGTGGGACGAACAGCCCGGCCAGGTTCAGTACATCGAGCCCCAGGCCGAGGTAGGCATCCAGACGCTCGCGCCGATCCTCCTCATCTTCATCACCGGTGGGCACCGCCAGTACCCGCGCGTCGTCGAAGAGCTTGGCGATGTGCAATTCACGCAAGTAGGCGAACAGCTTTCCGTCGATGGCCTGATGGCGTCCATCCAGCGCCAACGTTTCACCTGTGCCCAGCGCCCGGTTCAACTCGAGGAGGCGGGAGAAGAAACGAGGTCGATCACGCTCACTGACAAACCGGGAAAAGAACGTGCGATAGGATTTGTCAGTCAACTTCTCGGCCAACGCCTGGTACAGCGCGGCCCATGAAGGGTATCGCGCCACTGGCTGCCGCGCATCGCCTGGTAGCCAGGCGATCACCCCGCTCACCGCGGCGTCTGGACTGGCGCGCACCTCCAACGTGACCACACCACGGATGCACTTGCCCAGCAGGTACAATTGGCGTGGAATCACCGACGACGAGACCGGCGGAACGATCGGCCTGGGCGCGATCAACGGCAACAGTTCCAGATAGCTCTGCTCGTCCAGCTCGCCCTTGAGCACGGCCACGCGCACCGCGACCTCCAGGTGCGCGGCCAGACTCTCTTCGAACAGACCATGCACCTTGGCTGGCGAATCCGACGGGCGCAGTTGCTGCGCCAACACGGCTTGGTACGCCTTGCCCAGGTCAAGCGTGCGACACAGCCCGGCAAACGCTTCGAAGCCCATTCCCAAGTGCTTGCCGGTGGCATCGATCAGTTGCCCCGTGCGCCCGGGTGCCGGCTTGGTTTCGGTGACATGGTAGTTGTGCAGTGCCGCAGCCAGCAGCGTCTGCCGGGAAACATGGGTGAAGGTCGGCGCAGGCAGGGCCGCCGAGATGCTGGGCGTGACGATGCGCTGGCGAATTTTCACGGTGCTGTACCTGACATCCGGCCGTGCAATCGCGCGCCTGCGCAGCGCAGCGTCGATCAAGGGCTCGGCGAAGGCATCCAGAGACGGGATGGCATCGAGTATGGGCTTCAGGGCTTCGTTGGCCTTGGCCTGGCGGGTCATCGCCGCCTGCAGGGCCCTGAGGCGGTCGAGGGAGGCACCGGTCAACCAGGCAGGCAGGCGAGAGGCAATCAGGCTATCGATGGACTCGGGGTGGGGGGCGTAGGTCATGGCGCACACTCCTGGAAAGGAGCGCCAGTTGACCGCTTTCACGGTGGGCGACGTCGGTAGCCCTGTACCACCTGATCCCGGTATGGCACCCCGCGCCCATCCATTCGGATTTCCGAACGACACCAGCCCGGCCATTCGGAAACCCGCACGCCTTCCCTTGGAAATAATTCGTCAGAAAAGATTAATTTCCAGAAAATTCGCGGCGTTATGATGAATATGGGGGCTTGGCACGAGTCATGCTCTACACTTGGTAGCCGAACGCACACCGCTTCTTGTTGTGTTCGTTGAACGAAGAGTCCGCCAACGGCTCCATAAAAAAAACAAACGTCGAGGAAAATTTGATGCGTATCGTTCGTCAATTGCTGGGCGCTGCAATCGCCGCCGCCGTTATCGCTTCGCCGGTCATGGCCGAAGAACTGACCGGCACCCTGAAGAAGATCAAGGACTCCGGCACCATCACCCTGGGCCACCGTGACTCCTCCATTCCGTTCTCCTACCTGGCTGGCAGCACTGAGCCCGTGGGCTACTCCCACGACGTCCAGCTGGCTGTGGTCGAGGCCCTGAAAAAGCAACTGGGCACCGACATCAAGGTCAAGTACAACCTCGTCACCTCCCAGACCCGCATCCCGCTGGTGCAGAACGGCACCGTCGACCTTGAGTGCGGCTCCACCACCAACAACGTCGAGCGCCAGCAGCAAGTCGGCTTCTCGGTCGGCATCTTCGAAGTCGGCACCCGCCTGCTGACCAAGGTCAAGGACGGTCAGCCCTCCTACAAAGACTTCCCGGACCTGGCTGGCAAGAACGTCGTGACCACCGCCGGCACCACCTCCGAGCGCCTGCTCAAGGCCATGAACGCCGACAAGCAGATGAAGATGAACGTGATTTCCGCCAAGGACCACGGTGAAGCCTTCAACATGCTCGAAAGCGGCCGCGCCGTAGCCTTCATGATGGACGACGCCCTGCTGGCCGGCGAAATGGCCAAGGCCAAGAAACCGACCGACTGGGTCATCACCGGCACCCCGCAATCCTACGAAATCTACGGCTGCATGGTCCGTAAGGACGATGCGCAGTTCAAGAAAGCGGTCGATGACGCCATCATCGCCTACTACAAGTCGGGCGCAGTGCAGAAGAGCTACGACAAGTGGTTCCAGCAGCCAATCCCACCGAAAGGCCTGAACCTGCAGTTCCCGATGAGCGATGAGCTGAAGAAACTGATCGCAGAGCCTACCGACAAGGCTGCGGACGACAAACAGTCCTGATCCCCTGCTGAAATGGCCCGTGTGCTCCGACGAGCACGAATCGAACCGACGGGCCACGCATAAGTGTCTAACCTTTACTTCCGAGGGCGCCCGCGCCCTTGGAAGTTCAAAGGTGCCCGTGAAACAACCGTCTGAGGGGAAATCCCGATGAATTACAACTGGGACTGGGGCGTGTTCTTCAAGTCCACCGGCGTGGGCAGCGAAGTCTATCTGGACTGGTACATCACCGGCCTGGGCTGGACCATCGCCATCGCCATCTCTGCCTGGATCATCGCCTTGCTGCTGGGATCGCTGCTTGGCGTCATGCGCACCGTGCCGAACCGCCTGGTTTCGGGCATCGCCACTGCCTACGTGGAACTGTTCCGCAACGTACCGCTGCTGGTGCAGCTGTTCATCTGGTACTTCCTGGTACCGGACCTGCTTCCGGAGGGCCTGCAGGAGTGGTTCAAGCAGGACCTCAACCCGACCACCTCGGCATTGATCAGCGTGATCATCTGCCTTGGCCTGTTTACCGCCGCGCGTGTCTGTGAACAAGTGCGCACCGGTATCCAGGCCCTGCCCCGCGGACAGGAGTCTGCCGGGCGCGCGATGGGCTTCAGCCTTCCGCAGATCTACATGAACGTGCTGCTGCCGCAGGCCTACCGGATCATCATTCCGCCGCTCACCTCCGAATTCCTGAACGTGTTCAAGAACTCCTCGGTGGCGTCGCTGATCGGCCTGATGGAGCTGCTGGCCCAGACCAAGCAGACCGCCGAATTCTCCGCCAACCTGTTCGAGGCCTTCACCCTGGCCACGCTGATCTACTTCACCCTGAACATGGGCCTGATGCTGCTGATGCGCATGGTCGAGAAGAAAGTCGCCGTGCCTGGCCTGATTTCCGTGGGAGGTAAATAATGGACATGGATTTCAGCGAAATCATCCCTGCCCTGCCCGCCTTGTGGGACGGCATGGTCATGACCTTGCAACTGATGGTCATGGGTGTGGTCGGTGGTATCGCGCTGGGGACCGTCCTGGCGCTGATGCGGTTGTCGTCGAGCAAGCTGCTGGCCAATATCGCCGGCGCCTACGTCAACTACTTCCGCTCCATCCCGCTGCTGCTGGTGATCACCTGGTTCTACCTGGCCGTGCCCTTCGTGCTGCGCTGGATTACCGGCGAAGACACCCCGATCGGTGCGTTCACCTCCTGCGTCGTGGCGTTCATGATGTTCGAGGCAGCCTACTTCTGCGAAATCGTGCGTGCCGGCGTGCAGTCGATCTCCAAGGGCCAGATGGGCGCCGCGCAGGCACTGGGCATGACCTACGGCCAGTGCATGCGCCTGATCATCCTGCCCCAGGCGTTCCGCAAGATGACCCCGCTGCTGCTGCAGCAGAGCATCATCCTGTTCCAGGACACCTCGCTGGTCTACACCGTGGGCCTGGTGGACTTCCTCAACTCGGCACGCGCCAACGGCGACATCATCGGACGCTCCCACGAGTTCCTGATCTTCGCCGGCGTCGTGTACTTCATTATCAGTTTCTCCGCTTCCTGGTTGGTCAAGCGTCTGCAAAAAAGGATCGCCGTATGATTTCCATCAAGAATGTCAACAAGTGGTACGGGGACTTCCAGGTGCTGACCGACTGCACCACCGAGGTCAAGAAAGGTGAAGTGGTGGTGGTATGCGGCCCGTCCGGCTCGGGCAAATCCACCCTGATCAAGTGCGTCAACGCGCTGGAGCCGTTCCAGAAGGGCGACATCGTGGTCGACGGCACCTCGATCGCCGATCCGAAGACCAACCTGCCCAAACTGCGTTCGCGGGTGGGCATGGTGTTCCAGCACTTCGAGCTGTTCCCCCACCTGTCGATCACCGAGAACCTGACCATCGCCCAGCGCAAGGTGCTCGGCCGCAGCGAGGCGGAGGCCACCAAGAAAGGCCTGGCCCTGCTCGACCGGGTCGGACTCGGCGCCCATGCCAAGAAGCACCCCGGCCAGCTCTCCGGCGGCCAGCAGCAGCGCGTGGCAATCGCCCGCGCCCTGTCGATGGACCCGATCGTCATGCTGTTCGACGAACCAACCTCGGCACTGGACCCGGAAATGGTCAACGAAGTACTGGACGTAATGGTGGAGCTCGCCCACGAAGGCATGACCATGATGTGCGTGACCCACGAAATGGGCTTCGCCCGCAAGGTCGCCAACCGAGTGATCTTCATGGACAAGGGCAACATCATCGAGGACTGCCAGAAGGAAGATTTCTTCGGCAACCCCGAAGGCCGCCACGAACGCACCCAGCACTTCCTCAGCAAGATCCTGCAGCACTGATGATCCCGGTGTCCGCTGCCTGCCAGGGCAGCGGACGCTGGTCGTGACAAGGCCACTGTGATGAAATGCGATCCTTCGCTACTTCGCCCTGCCAAGCCTGCCGTGAAATCCCGCCTGATCCGCCAACTGTTCCTCCCACCACTGATCGTCCTGCTGATGGTCGGGCTGGGTCTGGTCGGCTACATGATCAGCGAAAACAACGGCATCCGCGCCCTGAGCGAGAACGGCGAGCGCCAGCTCGAGCTGCACGCGCGCACGGTCGAAAGCGAAATCAGCAAGTACACCTACCTGCCAAGCCTGCTGGAGCTCGAAGACAGCGTCTCGCAACTGCTCGCCGACCCTGACGGCGGCTCGCGGCAGGTCGTCAACGAATACCTCGAAGGCCTGAACCGCCGCAGCCGCAGCCGGGCCATCTACGTACTGGACACCAGCGGCCGAGTGCAAGCTACCAGCAACTGGCGCGACGCCGACTCCTTCCTGGGTGAAGACCTGGCCTTCCGCGCCTACTTCCAGGACGCCGTGCGCGGTCAGCCTGGGCGTTTCTATGGCATCGGCAGTACCACCGGAGAAGCCGGCTACTATCTGGCCCATGGCTTGGAGGAGCACGGCAAGATCATCGGCGTCGCGGTGATCAAGGTGCGCCTGGACACCCTGGAAGAGCGCTGGCAGCGCGCCCGTCTCGAAGCTTTCGTCAGCGACGAGAACGGCATCATCATCCTTTCCAGCGACCCCGCCCGGCGGTTGAAGTCGGTGCGCCCGCTTACCCCGCAGATCAAGGAAGAGCTGGCGCGCAGCCTGCAGTACTACTGGTGGCCACTCAACGAACTGCAACCGCTGGCTCGCGAGACGCTGGGCGATGGTGTAGAAAAGCTGACCTTCCCGACCAGCAGCGAAACTGTCCAGGGCAAAGTGCGAGAAGTCGCCTACCTGGCTCAGACGCGGCGTCTGGCAGACACCCCCTGGGACTTCACCCTGCTTACCCCGCTGCAGGATCTGCATCGCGAGTCGATGGTGCAGGGCATTCTGGTCGGCGTTGCCTTCGCCCTGCTGGCAATCCTCGGCATCGCCTGGAACGAACGGCGCAAGGTGATCGCCACCCGCCTGGCCGCCCGCGAAGCCCTGGAAGAGGCCAATAGCCTGCTGGAGCGGCGGATCGCCGAACGTACTGCCGACCTGCGTGCCAGCAACGAACGGCTCAAGGGGCAGATCCGCGAACGACGTCACGCCGAGCAGACCCTGCGCCATGCCCAGGACGAGTTGGTCCAGGCCGGCAAGCTGGCGGCCATCGGGCAGATGTCGACCAGCATCGCCCATGAACTGAACCAGCCGCTGGCGGCGCTGCGTACCCTGTCGGGCAACACCGTGCGCTTCCTCGAGCGCGGCGCCTTCGAGACCGCCAGCACCAACCTGCGCACCATGAATGACCTGATCGATCGCATGGGGCGTATCACCGCCAGCCTGCGCTCCTTCGCCCGGCGCGGCGAGGACAGCGGTCGCGCCTCGCTGGGCGTGGCGGTGGAAGCGTCCCTGCAGGTGCTCGGCAATCGCATCGGCGCATGCAACCTGCAATTGCATCGCCAGTTCGAAGATCAGCCGCTGGCCATCGACCAGACGCGCCTGGAGCAGATCCTGGTCAACCTGCTCGGCAACGCCCTCGACGCCATGACCGCCCAACCCCAACCGCAGTTGTGGCTGGAAGGCGAACTGATGGGCGACAGATACCGCCTGAGGGTTCGCGACAACGGCCACGGCATTGACGTCGAGGCACGCAAGCACCTGTTCGAACCGTTCTTCACCACCAAACCGGGCGAGCATGGCCTGGGTCTGGGCCTGACCTTGTCGGCCAGCCTCGCCACAGCCGCCAAGGGCACCTTGAGCGTCGAGCACCCCGCTGGCGGCGGCACGGCCTTCATCCTCACCCTGCCCCTGGTCACCTCCCCCACCGACTCGGCCGATGCCCCATGAACGAAGGGTCCCCATGAACCAAGCACCCTTGACGGTCCTGATCGTCGAAGACGACCCCCACGTGCTGCTCGGCTGCCAGCAGGCGCTGGCGCTCGAGGATATCGCCTGCGAAGGCGTCGGCAGCGCCGAGCAGGCCCTGGAGCGGATCGGCGACGATTTCGCCGGGATCGTCGTCAGCGACATTCGCCTGCCGGGCATCGACGGCCTGGAGCTGCTCAATCGCCTCAAGGCCCGCGACCGCAGCCTGCCGGTGGTGCTGATCACCGGCCACGGCGACATCGACATGGCTGTCGGTGCCATGCGCAACGGCGCCTACGACTTCATGGAAAAGCCGTTCTCGCCAGAACGACTGGTCGATGTCGTGCGCCGGGCGCTGGAGCAGCGCGGCCTGTCGCGTGAAGTGGTCGCCCTGCGCCGGCAACTGGCCGGTCACAGCTCGCTGGAAGGGCGCATTATCGGCCGTTCGCCCGCCATGCAGAACCTGCGCGAACTGATCGCCAACGTCGCCGACACCTCGGCCAACGTACTGATCGAAGGCGAGACCGGCACGGGCAAGGAACTGGTCGCCCGCTGCCTGCACGATTTCAGCCGTCGCCAGGCAGCCCCCTTCGTGGCCCTGAACTGCGGCGGCCTGCCGGAAAACCTGTTCGAGAGCGAAATCTTCGGCCACGAAGCCAACGCGTTCACCGGCGCCGGCAAACGGCGGATCGGCAAGATCGAGCATGCCAACGGCGGGACACTGTTCCTCGATGAAGTCGAGAGCATGCCGATCAACCTGCAGATCAAGCTGCTGCGCGTCTTGCAGGAGCGCACCCTCGAACGCCTGGGCTCGAACCAGAGCATCCCGGTGGACTGCCGGGTGATCGCTGCCACCAAGTCGGACCTGGACGCCATGGGCCAGGCCGGGCAGTTCCGCAGCGACCTGTACTACCGCCTCAACGTGGTCACCCTCGAGTTGCCGCCATTGCGCGAGCGCCGCGAGGACGTGCTGCAGTTGTTCGAGCACTTCCTGCAGCAATCGGCGCTGCGCTTCGACCGCGAAGTCCCCGAGCTGGACAGCCAGACCTTGTCGCGGCTGATGGCCCATGACTGGCCCGGCAATGTGCGCGAGCTGCGCAATGTCGCCGAGCGCTATGCGCTGGGCTTGCCGGCGTTCAAGAAGGCCGGTGGCGGTGCCAGCCAGGGGCTGGGCTTTGCCGAGGCGGTGGAAGCGTTCGAGCGCAACCTGCTGAGCGATGCCTTGCAGCGCACTGGCGGCAACCTCAGCCAGGCCAGCCAGGAGCTGGGCATGGCCAAGACCACCTTGTTCGACAAGGTGAAGAAGTACGGGTTGGGCTGAGGGGGAGCCGCGCCCCCGACTCAAAGCCCTGCCAGGTGCGTCACATCCTGGCGATGCGACTTCAGGTAAGGCAGCACCGCTGCCAGCAACGGCGCCTTGAACGGTTCCTGGAAGCGATGCGCCAACCCAGGAATCAAGCGCAACTGGCTGCCCTGGATATGCGCCGCCAGATGCACCCCATGCATCACCGGAAGCAGCGGGTCGGCCGTGCCGTGCACCACCAGCGTCGGCACACGCAACTGGTTGAGCAGCGCCACTCGGCTCGGCTCCGCCAGGATCGCCATGATCTGGCGCTTGACGCCCTCCGGGTTGAACGCCCGGTCATAGGCCAACGCCGCCTGCTGCAACAGCACCGCGCGATCATCGTGCACCGCCGGGCTACCCAACGCCGCCAGCAGGTCAGCCTGCTGCTCCAGCGCCACCTCACGGCTCGGTGCGCTGCGCCGGGCCAGCAACTGCACCAATGCAGGATTCGGCGCCGGCAAGCCTTCGGCCCCGGAACTGGACATGATCAGCGTCAGGCTGCGCACACGCTGCGGCGCCATGGCGGCCAGGTGCTGGGCGATCATCCCACCCATGCTGACCCCCAGCACATGGAACTGCTCGATCCCGAGCACATCCATCAGGTGCAGGCCGTCACCGGCCATGTCAGTCAGGCTGTAGGGTGCCGCCACTGGCAGGCCGAGCTTGTAGCGCAGCAACTCGACGGTGAGGTTGGCCGAAGCCGGCGCCTGGCTCCAGCGCGACAGGCCGACATCGCGGTTGTCATAACGGATGACCCGAAAACCCTGGCGACACAACGCCTCGACCACATCATCCGGCCAGTGGATCAATTGCCCGCCCAGCCCCATGACCAGCAGCAGTGCCGGATCCCCCGGCGCACCAATGCTCTGGTAGACCAGGCTCAACTCACCCAGCTCGGCACGCTGCACCGGTACATGGGCATCGCAACGCCCGGCTGCGAAGCCTGTCGGCACCCCGCATAACAAAAGAAAGAAGATCAGAAAAACCCGCATGGAAGGAAACACCAGAATGCAAATCCCCAGTAGAGCGCGAGTCTGATGAAATCCATTCGGTGGCGCTGCCACAGTTGCGTGACAGTTTGATTAATGTCGCCGAACGGTCATCTGCAGGGTTCTGTCGACAGACACTCCAACATGAGAGAAACTCAACCCAATCGATCTATTACCAAGTGTTTCTCCCGGAGTTGCGAGTGCTGGAAATCCGTCACCTGAAAACCCTTCATGCCCTGCGCGAAGCCGACAGCCTGGTGGAGGCCGCCGAGCGCCTGCACCTGACCCAGTCGGCGCTGTCGCACCAGTTCAAGGAGCTGGAAGAGCGCCTGGGAATGCAACTGTTCGTGCGCAAGACCAAGCCGATCCGCTTCACCAGCGCCGGCCTGCGCCTGCTGCAACTGGCCGACGCCACGCTGCCGCTGCTGCGTGGCGCCGAACGCGACATCGCCCGCCTCGCCGGCGGCACCGCGGGCCGCCTGCACATGGCCATCGAATGCCACAGCTGCTTCCAGTGGCTGATGCCGACCATCGATCAGTTCCGCGATGCCTGGCCCGAAGTCGAGCTGGACCTGGCCTCGGGCTTTGCCTTCGCCCCCTTGCCGGCCCTGGCCCGGGGCGATCTCGACCTGGTGGTGACTTCCGACCCGCTGGACCTGGCGGGTATCACCTACGTGCCGCTGTTCACCTATGAAGCCATGCTGGCGGTGGCCAACCAGCACCCGCTGGCGAGCAAGCCCTACATCGTTCCGGACGACCTGGCCGAGCAGACCCTCATCACCTACCCGGTGGAGCGTGATCGCCTGGACATCTTCACCCGCTTCCTCGAGCCGGCCGATATCGAACCGGCCGCGGTACGCACCTCGGAGCTGACAGTGATGATGATGCAGCTGGTCGCCAGCGGTCGCGGGGTGTGCGGCATGCCGCACTGGGCATTGCACGAGTACAGCTCGCGTGGCTACGTGAAGGGCAAGCGTCTGGGCGAAAAAGGCCTGTTCGCCACGCTCTATGCCGCGGTGCGCACCGACATGCTCGATGCACCGTACATGCGTGATTTCCTGCTGACCGCCAAGGATACCTCGTTCGCCACCCTCGACGGTGTCAGCGCGGTGCGCTGAGGCCTTCACGCCACAGCGGCAGGATCAGGTCGCGGGTCAAGGGTGCCAGGGCCAGCGCTGGCGCCTGATCAGCGGCCAGCCAATGCACTTCTTCGATTTCCGCAGCTGGGGACACCGCTTCGGCACACTCGACACGAAACAGCTCGGCCTGCACCTCGAACCCCGGCTCGTTGGCCGCCGGAGCGCTGAAGCACCCCAGGTGCACCGCCTGCTCAGGATCGACACGCACGCCCAGCTCCTCATGCAGCTCCCGCACCAGCGCCTGAACCGGCGTTTCACCCGCATCGATCTTGCCACCCGGTTGCATGAAGGCCTGGGTGCCGCGCTTGCGTACCAGCAGGGTACGGCCCGCCGGGTCGATGAGCAGGGCGGCGGCGATGTGGATAGTCTTGGTCATGGGGGCATTCCTGGACAGAGGCTGGCGAGGATACCTGATGAGGCCTTTTGCGGGTAATCCGCCGCGCGAACCGAGCGTTACTTCGCCTTCCCGGCAAACCCTGCAAAACGCTTGTTGAACCCAGCCACTCGCCCTTCGACGGTCGTTTTGCGCTGCTGCCCGGTGTACACCGGGTGCGATGCGCTGGAGACATCCAGCGCCACGTAGGGGTAGGTCTGGCCGTCGCTGTGGACCTGGGTGCGATCCGTTTCCACGGTCGACCCGATCAGGAAGAACACATCCGCCGCCGTGTCATGGAACAGCACCGGACGATACTCGGGATGGATACCTGCTTTCATGAAAATCACCTCGCTCATAAAATTGATACTTTATAACATACTATATTGAGAATGATTTTCGATACCCGAAATTTCATTTTTCCTCGCCTTTCGTCCGCTGGCCATTTGTCACCCGACCGGGCTATGGTCGGGGTTTGCCCAGGCCCCTGAGCCTGATTGACCGAAGCATTCGCAAGGATTTTCGCATGAGTCTGTCACTCCTCAGCCGTTACGCCGTGTTCGCCGCCTGCGTGCTGTTCACCTTGGCCAGCCTACCCTTCCTGCACCACGAATGGCTGTGGCCCTTCACCCTGACCACCGCCGTGCTCAGCCTGATCGGCCTGTTCGACCTGCTGCAGAAACGCCATGCGGTACGCCGCAACTACCCGATCCTGGGCAACATCCGCTACCTGGTCGAAGGCATCCGCCCGGAGATCCGCCAGTACCTGCTCGAATCCGACAGCGATGCCCTGCCCTTCTCCCGCGCCCAGCGCTCGCTGGTGTACGCCCGCGCCAAGAACGAAGCCTCCGACAAACCTTTCGGCACCCTGATCGATGTCTATGAGTCGGGCTTCGAGTTCATCGGCCACTCCATGCGCCCCGCCCCCCTGGCCGACCCGGCAGGCTTTCGCATCACCGTCGGCGGCCCGCAGTGCAGCCAGCCTTACTCGGCGTCGATCTTCAACATCTCGGCCATGAGCTTCGGTTCGCTCAGCGCCAACGCCATCCGCGCCCTCAACGAAGGTGCCCGGCTCGGCAACTTCGCCCATGACACTGGCGAAGGCAGCATCAGCCCCTACCATCGCGAGCACGGTGGCGACCTGGTCTGGGAGCTGGGCAGCGGTTACTTCGGCTGCCGCACCGCGGACGGACGCTTCGACCCCACGCGCTTCGCCGAGCAGGCCGCCAACCCGCAAGTGCGGATGATCGAGATCAAGATGAGCCAGGGCGCCAAGCCCGGCCACGGCGGCATCCTGCCCAAGCACAAGGTGACCCAGGAAATCGCCGACACCCGCGGCATCGTCATGGGCGAGAACTGCATCTCGCCGTCTCGCCACAGCGCCTTCTCCACGCCCATCGAGATGATGCAGTTCATCGCCCAACTGCGTGAGCTGTCTGGCGGTAAACCGGTGGGCTTCAAGTTCTGCCTGGGCCACCCATGGGAATTCATGGGCATCGCCAAGGCCATGCTGGAAACCGGCATCCTGCCCGACTTCATCGTCGTCGACGGCAAGGAAGGCGGTACCGGCGCGGCCCCCGTGGAGTTCACCGACCACATCGGCGTACCCCTGCGTGAAGGCTTGCTGTTCGTGCACAACACCCTGGTTGGCCTGAACCTGCGCGACAAGATCAAGCTCGGCGCCAGTGGCAAGATCGTCAGTGCCTTCGACATCGCCAGCGTGCTGGCCATCGGCGCCGACTGGGCCAACTCTGCACGCGGCTTCATGTTCGCCATCGGCTGCATCCAGTCGCAGAGCTGCCACACCAACAAGTGCCCGACCGGCGTTGCCACCCAGGACGCCCTGCGCCAGCGCGCACTGGTGGTGCCCGACAAGGCCCAGCGGGTGCTCAACTTCCACCACAACACCCTGCGCGCCCTGGCCGAAATGCTGGCCGCTGCAGGCCTCGAGCACCCCGCGCAACTGGAGGCCAAGCACCTGGTGCGGCGTATTTCCGCCACCGAGATCAAGCTGTTCTCGCAGATGCACGTGTTCCTCAAGCCCGGCGAGCTGCTGACCGGCGAGGTGGACGGGCAGTTCTACTCGCGGATGTGGCAACTGGCCCGCGCCGACAGTTTCGAGCCGCACAGCGAAGCCGCAGCCTGATCCGAATACACCGATCATCGCCCTCACAATTTTTTCACCAAGTCCGGCCAGCGTCTAAGCTTCAGACAAGCAAGACGAAAATACTTGGCCGGACTGAACTCTATGGGCGCACTGTGGCAATCGGAACAGACCAGAACGGAAGCACCCGAAACACCTCTGGCCGAGCCCCCACAGCCAAAGACTCCTCGTCAGCGTCGGTTGTGGTGGCGATTGATCATCCTGATCGTGCTGGTGGCCATGGTTGCGGTGGGCTTTGCCGTCTATGACGAGATGCAGAGTTCGGACCTGCAATCGCGTGAGTTCAGCCGCCTGGCCAGCACCCTCACCTACTCGCTGGAGCGCGGACCGAGCGACGCGATCGTCTACCCAGGCGACGGCCCCTTTGACAAGCGCCTGGGCTACAGCGCCCTGGGCCAGTTCCTGCCGCGTCTGCTCAAGCGCGACTACCTGATCAGCGAGCAGGTCCGTTTCTCGCCAGCGCTGATGCGCTACGTCGACCACGGCCTGTTCGTGCCCTACGTCGAGAAGATCCAGGCCGGCCTGTCGATCACCGACTGCCGCGGCGACACTCTCTACCAGTATCACTACCCCCAGCACCTGTACGGCGACTTCGCCTCGATCCCGCCGGTGATCGTCAACAGCCTGTTGTTCATCGAGAACCGCGACCTGCTCGACAGCAAGGATCCGCAGAACAACCCGGCGGTGGACTGGCCACGTTTCGCCAAGGCCGCCTACAGCCAGGTCGCCAAGTACCTCGCCCTGCCCGGCCAGTCGGCAGGCGGCAGCACCTTGGCCACGCAACTGGAAAAATACCGTCACTCGCCGGACGGGCTGACGGTCAATGGCGCCGAGAAGATCCGCCAGATGATTTCCGCCAGCGTACGCGCCTACCAGGGCGGGCCGGACACCACCGAGGCGCGCCAGCGCATCGTGCGCGATTACCTGAACAGCGTGCCGCTCTCGGCGGTACCCGGGCACGGTGAAGTGCATGGCATGGCAGAAGGGCTGAGGGTCTGGTACGGCGCCGACTTCGCCGAGGTGAACCAGGCGCTCAACTCGACCGAAACCGACCCCCAGAGCATGGCCGCTCGCGGCCTGGCCCTGCGTGAGGTGCTGTCGCTGATGATCGCCCAGCGCCGGCCTTCGCATTACCTGTCCAAAGGCCGCGTCGAGCTGGCCGAGCTCACCGACTCGCATATCCGCGTGCTCGCCACCAACGGCATCATCGATCGCCCGCTGGCCGACGCCGCGCTGGCCAGCAAGGCGGTGTACCGCGACTGGGTGGCCCAGCCGACCATCGTGCCGATCATCACCAACAAGGGCATCAGCCTGGCCCGCAACCGCCTGGCGGCCATGCTCAACCGCCCGCTGTACGACCTCGATCGCCTCGACCTCTCCGCCACCAGCACCCTGCAGGCCGACTTGCAGACCCAGGTCAGCCAGTACCTGAAAAACCTCGCCGACCCCGAGTTCGCCGCGCAGATGGGCCTGATCGGCGAGCGCCTGCTGACCAGCAAGACCACCGACCAGGTCAGCTACAGCTTCACCCTGTTCGAGCGCACCGCCGACGGCTCGCGGGTTCGGGTGCAGACCGACAGCACCAACCAGCCGTTCGACATCAACGAGGGCAGCAAGCTGGAACTGGGCTCGACCGCCAAGCTGCGGGTGCTGACCACCTACCTTGAGATCGTCGCCGAGCTGCACGACAAGTACGCCGGCAAGCCGGTGGCCGAGCTCAAGAAAGTGGAAGTGGCCGACCTCGACCGCATCACCCAGTGGTCGCTGGAATGGCTGATGCAGAACAGCAAGAACCAGAACCTCGACGCCATGCTCGACGCCGCGCTGGAGCGCAAATACTCGGCCAATACCGGCGAGGCATTCTTCACCGGCGGCGGCATGCACGTGTTCAACAACTTCCGCAAGGAGGACAACGGCCGCAACCCGACCCTCAAGGACGCATTGCGCGAGTCGATCAACCTGCCGTTCATCCGCCTGATGCGCGACCTGGTGCGCTACGTCACCTACCAGCAACCCTACAACCGCGAGCCACTGCTCAAGGATGACGCCGATCCGCGCCGCCAGGAATACCTGGCGCGCTTCGCCGATCGCGAGGGCACCAACTACCTGATGCGCTTCTGGCGCAAGTACCAGCGCAAGACCTCCCAGCAACGCCTGGACACCTTCCTCGACAGCATGCGCGTCACCCCCCAGCGCCTGGCGGCGGTGCACCGCTACCTGTTCCCCGAGGCCAGCCAGGAAACCTTCAACGCCTTCGTCCGCGCGCACAGTGCCAAGGACAAGGCCGCCATGGCCAAGCTCAATGACGGCCGCCTCTCCGAGATGTACGCCGCCTACGGTCCCGGCAAGTACGACCTGCCCGACCAGGGCTTCATCGCCAAGGTCCACCCCCTGGACCTGTGGCTGCTCGGCTACCTGCTGAAAAATCCTGGCGCCACCCCTACCGACATGGTCAACGCCAGTCGTTTCGAGCGTCAGGAGGTGTACAGCTGGTTGTTCAAGAGCCGTCACCAGGGCGCCCGTGACAGTCGCATCCGTACCATGGTCGAAATCGAGGCGTTTCTCGACATCCACCAGCGCTGGAAGCGCGTCGGCTACCCCTTCGATCACCTGGTACCGTCGCTGGCCACGGCCATTGGCAGCTCGGGCGACCGCCCTGCGGCGCTGTCCGAACTGGTGGGCATCATCCAGAACGATGGCGTACGCCTGCCGACCCTGCGCATCGACACTCTGCACTTCGCCGCCGGCACGCCCTATGAAACCAAGCTGATCAGCGATCCCGACCGCGGCCAGCGGATCCTCAAGGTAGAAGTGGCGCGGGCTCTGAAAGGCGCCATGTCGCAGGTGGTCGATGCCGGTACCGCGCGGCGCATTTCCGGCAGCTTCAAGCTGCACGACGGCACCTCGCTGGTGATGGGTGGCAAGACCGGTACCGGTGACAACCGCCTGCAGAGCTACGGCGCCGGTGGACGGCTGATCGGCTCACGCTCGCTGAACCGCACCGCCACCTTCGTGTTCTTCCTCGGCGACAACCACTTCGGCACGCTCACCGCCTTCGTACCAGGGCGCACGGCAGAGTCGTTCAAGTTCACCTCGGCCCTGCCCGTGCAGGTGCTCAAGGGCATGGCGCCGATTCTCATGCCGTACCTGGAGCCGGGAAACCCCAATGAATGCAAGGCGCCGCAATTGGCGATGCACTGAGATGGCCGACCCATCAAAAAACAAGATGATAATCATCTGCATTTAATGGTTTGTGTTTAGATATATCTTGAGTAATATCTTGCGATATATCGAAACACAAGGAACCTCTTCACCATGCGTGACCACGCCCCCCATGACCCTTTCGAGCGCCGCCCCGGTCGCGGTGAGCGCGGCCCACGGGTGTTCGCCCCTGGCGATCTGAAACTGCTGATGCTGTCGATGCTCGCCGAGCAACCGGGCCATGGCTATGACTTGATCCGCCAGATCGAAGGACTCTTCGATGGCAGCTACAGCCCCAGCCCCGGAGTGATCTACCCGACCCTCAACTTTCTCGAGGAAGCCGAGCTGATCAGTGGCCGGATCCAGGGCAGCAAACGCCTTTATGTCATCACCGAGGTCGGCCGCCACTCACTCGCCGAACAAGCCGTCGCCCTCGACGGCGTACGCATGCGCATCGAGCTGAGCAAGCGTGCCCTGCGCGGACATGACCGCCCGCCAGAGATCAACGAGGCGGTCGGCAATCTGCGCCACGCCCTGCACATGCACAGCGGCCGCTGGACACCCGAGGAAATCGAGCGGGTGCGCGATCTGCTCAACGACACGGCCAAGGCCATCGCAGGCGGGCCGAGCGATTCCGTTCAGGAGAACACCCCATGAGCGACACCATTCACCGCGTCAACCACGAGATCCGCCAACGTCGCCTGCAGGTGCTGCGGGTCACCGACCTGACCCCGCGCATGCGCCGCATCACCCTGGGCGGTGCGGAACTGGCAGGTTTCACCAGCGTGGGCACGGACGACCACGTCAAGGTTCTGTTCGGCTGCACGCCCGAGGAGCAACAGGCGATCGACGCCCGCAACCTGGGCCGCGACGGCGGCGTGCGGCCGACCATGCGCGAATACACACCGCGACGCATCGACCTGACAGCCCTGGAATTGGACATCGATTTCGTTCTGCATGGCGACGGCCCTGCCTCGACCTGGGCTGCCCAGGCTGCGCCGGGTCAGCACCTAGATATCGCCGGCCCACGCGCGTCGATGGTGGTGCCGGACATCTTCGACAGTTACCTGCTGATCGGCGACGAAACCGCCATCCCCGCCATTGCCAGAAGGCTCGAAGAACTGCCAGCCGGACGCCAGGTGCTGGCGGTCATCCAGATCGAGGATGAACAGGAGCGCCAGCCGCTGCCCAGCAAGGCGCAGGTGGAGGTGATCTGGGTACGTCGGCAGAAAGAGAACCTGCTTGAGCAGGTGAAACACCTGGCATTGCCCCAGGGCCGTCTGTATGGCTGGGTGGCGCTGGAGAAAGGCCTGACCCGGCAGGCCAAGGCCTTGCTGCTTGAAAAGGGTGTGCCAGAGAATGCGCTCAAAGCTGCTGCGTACTGGCGTGCAGAGGGCACTGCGGATGATGAGTAGCGAGTAAGACCGATCCGGCCCTGTCGCGGGACGAGTCGCAGCGACTCGTCCCGACTCATCCCTTCACCCGCCCCCACCACCGATCCACCCCAATCACCAGCAACCCTATCCCCCAGAACCCCGCCAACATCGCCAGCGCATTGAGCAGCACTCGCCCATACCCCAGGCTCGCCACATCGACGAAGGGATAGGGATAGACCCCGATCTCATGCCCTCGCCACAAGGTGAACAGGAAATACACCAGCGGATACAGGCTCCAGGCCCCCAGGTGCCATAGCCGCAAGCGCCCCTTGGGCACCGCCACGCACCAGTACAGCACGAACACCAGTGGCATCACGTCGTGCAGCAACTCATCGGCCAGCCATTGCCAACCCTCGGGCTGCCACAGGTGCCGCAGCAGCAGGCTATAGGCCAGCGCCACCAGCACGATACTGACCAGCACACCGGAGCTCACCGCCGGCGCCAGGAACCAACGCCGTGCCGCCGTCTCACGGCCGAACGCCGCATGGCTCAGCACCGTGGCCACCAGGGTGTTGCTCAGCACGGTGAAATAGCCGAACAGATTGACCATGCCACCGATCAGGCTGGCCTGTTCCTGCCAGCGCGCCAGCAGCACCAGGTACAACTGGACCGCCAACCCCGTCCAGCCGAGCAGCGCGGCCAGGGTCAGCCAGGGACGCGGCACCCTCAAGCCTTGCGCGACAGCTTGATGTACAGCTGCTCGACCTTTTCCCGCGCCCAAGGCGTCTTGCGCAGGAAGGTCAGGCTCGACTTGATGCTCGGGTCGCTCTTGAAGCAGCGGATGTCGATGCGCTCGGCCAGCCCCTGCCATTGGTAGTGGGCCACCAGCTCGATGAGGATCTGCTCCAGCGTCTTGCCGTGCAGTGCGTTGTGTTGGGCCGTGCTCATGCAGTGCTCCCGCGTTGAAAGATGCGCACCTTACACGAGTGTAGTGGGCCGGTGTGCAAGGATGCGGACCGCCTGTGCTCCCAGCCCAGGCCAGAGCCTTCCACAGCACGCCCCCCCTGGCCAGGACGCAACCTCTGTGATGAAATAGTAATGTTATATTGTATCCATACGTATCTTTACTATAAGTATCTGCCAAGGAACGTCACACGCTCATGTTGTCCAAGCCCCTGCGTCTCTCTCCCCTCGCCGTCGCCTTGTGGCTGGCGTCATCGCCCAGCCAGGCGGTGGAGCTCGAACCCCAGGTGATCACCGCCAACCCACTCGGCAACCGCCAACTCGCCGCGCCAAGCACCGTGCTCGAAGGCGACGACCTGCTGCAACAGCAGCACGGCAGCCTCGGTGAAACCCTCAACAAGCAGCCTGGTGTCGCCTCCACCTGGTTCGGCCCAGGCGCCAGTCGCCCGGTGATCCGTGGCCTGGATGGCGACCGCATCCGTATCCTGCGCAACGGCGTCGGTGCCCTCGATGCCTCGTCGCTGTCCTATGACCACGCCGTGCCGCTGGACCCGGTCACCGTAGACCGCGTCGAGATCGTCCGCGGCCCCGCCGCCCTGCTCTATGGCGGCAACGCCATTGGCGGTGTGATCAACACCTTCGACAACCGCATTCCCGACTCGCCCATCGAGGGCATCCATGGCGCCGGCGAGCTGCGCTACGGCGGCGCCGATACCACACGCAGCAGCGCCGGCAAGCTCGAAGCCGGTGACGGCAACTTCGCCCTGCACCTGGACGCCAACAGCCGTCAGTTCAACGACCTGCGCATCCCCGGCTACGCCCGCAGCTCGAAGGTGCGCGACGCCGATGACCCCGGCAGCAAGCATCGCCTGGAAAACAGCGACGGCCGCCAGGACGGCGGCGCCATCGGCGGGGCCTACCATTGGGATCATGGCTATGCCGGCCTGTCCTACAGCCGCTACGACAGCAACTACGGCTCGGTGGCCGAGCCCGGTGTGCGCCTGGACATGCAGCAGGATCACTACGCCTTCGCCTCGGAGTTGCGCGATCTCGAAGGGCCGTTCAGCTCGGTCAAGGTCGACGCTGGCTACACCGACTACCAGCACCGCGAGATCGAAGAGGGCGAGGTCCACACCACCTTCAAGAACAAAGGCTATGAGGCACGCATCGAGGCCCGCCACCAGCCCATCGGCCCGGTCGAAGGGGTGATCGGTGCCCACGTCAGCCGCAACGAATTCTCGGCGCTGGGTGAAGAAGCCTTTGTGCCGCACACCGACACCGACAGCCTGGCGCTGTTCATGCTCGAGCAATGGCAGGCTACCGAACGCCTGAACCTGAGCCTGGGCGCGCGCCTGGAGCACACCCGCATCGATCCGGATGCCAAGGGTAACGAAAACTTCGTCGGTGCCGACAAATCGACCAGCTTCAATGCCGCAAGCCTGTCATCGGGCGCGGTGTACCAGCTCGACCCGGTCTGGGCGCTGGCGGCGAGCCTGGCCTACACCGAGCGCGCACCGACCTTCTACGAGCTGTATGCCAACGGCGCGCACGTCGCCACCGGCGCCTATGAAGTGGGCGACCCGAACCTGAACAAGGAGAAGGCGATTTCCGGCGACCTGGCACTGCGCTTCGACAACGGCACGCACAAGGGCAGTGTCGGCGTGTTCTACAGCCACTTTCGCAACTACATCGGCCTGATCGGCAGCGGTAATCTGCGCGAAGGGCATGATCATGGCCATGGTGACGACGACCACGACCACGACCATGATCATGATCATGATCATGACCACGACGACGGCGGGATTCCTGAGTACCTGTATCAAGGCGTGCGTGCGCGCTTCTACGGTATCGAGGCCCAGGATCGCTGGAAGCTGGTGGAGAACCGCTACGGCAGCTTCGCCCTGGAGCTGTCCGGCGACTATACCCGCGCCAAGAACCTCGACACCGGCGAGCCACTGCCACGCATCGCCCCGCTGCGGCTGGGAACAGGCCTGCTGTGGGAGCTGGATCGCTGGCAGGCGCGGGTGGACGTGCAACACGCCGCCTCCCAGCACCGCAAGCCGGACAACGAACACAGCACCGACGGCTACACCACCCTCGGCGCCAGCGTCGGCTATCGCTTTGACATTGGCCAGAGCCAGTGGCTGGCGTTCGTACGTGGCGAAAACCTGACAGACCAGACCGTGCGTTACGCCAGCTCCATCCTGCGCGACATCGCGCCGGCACCGGGGCGTAGCGTCGAAGTCGGGCTGCGCACCAGCTTCTGACCTGCGTGCAGGAGCGACTGTCTTGTTCAAAATCTAAAGGCCAGCCCAATCCCCCTGTGGGAGCGGGCTTGTCGGGGCGCCGAACCGCCGCGAACACGGGCGTAGCCAGTGCCAGGCAGCGCGGTGTCTTTTTCGCGGGCAAGTCGGAGCGCCGAACCGCCGCTCCTACAGAAACCGCGCCGACTGTTACCTCTGCGACAACAATCCCCTGCGACATTTTGTCTTTTTTTCTTACAACTTCCCCTATATCCTCCGCACCGCAAGCTGAAACGCTTCACTGATAAATCCTCCAGCCGTTTCCATCGAAGCGTTCGCTCCTCGATGCGCTTGCGTTTTTTTCAATAATCAAAAGACAGCGCTATCTCATGCTCCAACTGCCGAAGAATCCATACCCGGGCCTTGCCCTCACTGCCCTGCTTGGCGGCTTTTCGCCCAGCGTCAGCGCAACCGCAGCCTTCGCGAACGACTCGCCCTGGATGTTCGGCGACTGGGGCGGCGCCCGCACCTCACTCAAGGCCCAGGGCTACGACTTCACCTTCGGCTACACCGGCGAAATGGGCAGCAACCTGCACGGCGGCTTCGATCACGATCGCACTTCGCGCTACAGCGACCAGTTCACCCTCGGTGCGCACCTGGACCTGCAGAAGATCCTGGGCTGGCGAGACAGCGAATTCCAGCTGACGGTCACCGAACGCCACGGCCAGAACATCAGCAATGACCGCATCAACGACCCGCGCGTGGGCGGCTTCACCTCCGCCCAGGAAGTCTGGGGCCGTGGCGAAACCTGGCGCCTGACGCAGATGTGGATCAAGCAGAAATACTTCGATGGCGCACTGGACGTGAAGGTCGGCCGCTTCGGTGAAGGCGAGGACTTCAACAGCTTCCCCTGTGACTTCCAGAACCTGGCGTTCTGTGGCTCGCAGGTGGGCAACTGGGTGGGTGGCATCTGGTACAACTGGCCGGTCAGCCAATGGGCGCTGCGGGTCAAGTACAACCTCGCCGACGATCTCTACGCGCAGGTCGGCGTCTTCGAACAGAACCCCTCCAACCTCGAATCCAGCAATGGCTTCAAGCTCAGTGGCAGCGGCACGCAAGGTGCGCTGATGCCGATCGAACTGGTGTGGACCCCACGGGTCAATGGCCTGAAAGGGGAATATCGCGCCGGCTACTACTACAGTAATGCCAAGGCACAGGATGTTTACAAGGACGGCAACGGCCAACCGGCGGCCTTGAGCGGCCAGGCTTACCGCAGCAGCGCCAGCAAGCATGGTTTCTGGCTCGGCGCCCAGCAGCAGGTGACCTCGCGCGCCTCGGACGCCTCACGCGGGCTCAGCCTGTTCGCCAATGCCACGATGCACGACAAGAAGACCAATGCCATCGACAACTATGTTCAGGCCGGTGTGGTGTACAAGGGGCCCTTCGATGCCCGCGCCAAGGACGATATCGGTTTCGCCCTCGCCCGCGTGCACGTCAACCCCGCCTATCGCAAGAACGCGCGCCTGGCCAACCAGGCCAACACCGTCGCCGACTACGACAATCCCGGCTTCCTGCCCGTCCAGGACACCGAATACAGCGCCGAACTCTACTACGGCATTCACTTGGCCGACTGGCTTACCGTGCGCCCTAACCTGCAGTACATCCGCCATCCGGGCGGGGTGTCGCAGGTCGATGACGCGCTGGTCGGCGGCCTGAAGATCCAGAGCAGTTTCTGAACCCAACCTTGAACGAACGGAGAACATACGATGAGCACTGACGGTGCCAAGAATGGAACCCGCTGGCTACCGCGCCTCGTAGGCGTGCTGCTGTTGCTGATGGGCCTGGCCCTGATCGCAGGCGGCATCAAGCTGAGCCAGCTGGGCGGATCCCTGTACTACCTGATCGGCGGGATCGGCTTTGCCCTCTCGGGCATCCTGCTGATCGCCCTGCGCCGCATCGGCCTTGGCCTGTATGGCGTGGTGCTGCTGGCCAGCACCGCCTGGGCGCTGTGGGAAGTGGGCCTGGACTGGTGGCAACTGGTGCCACGCCTGGCCATCTGGTTCGCCCTTGGCGTGATCCTGCTGCTGCCCTGGGCGCGCCGCCCGCTGCTTGGGCCTGCATCGAAGGTCAACGGCGCCCTGCTGGCCGCCGCGGTGGTCGCCTCCGGCGCAACCGCAGTCGGTAGCCAGTTCACCCATCCCGGGGAAATCTTCGGCGAACTGGGGCGTGACAGCAGCGAGATGGCCAGTGCCGCTCCCTCCATGCCGGATGGCGAATGGCAGGCCTACGGGCGTACCGAGCACGGCGACCGCTACTCGCCACTGCGCCAGATCACCCCGCAGAACGCTTATCGCCTGGAAGAAGCCTGGCGTATTCGCACCGGCGACCTGCCGACCGACAACGACCCGGTCGAGCTGACCAACGAGAACACCCCACTCAAGGCCAACGGCATGCTCTATGCCTGCACCGCGCACAGCAAGGTGCTGGCCCTGGACCCAGACACCGGTGCCGAAATCTGGCGCTTCGACCCGCAGGTCAAGAGCCCGGTCAAGACCTTCAAGGGCTTCGCCCACATGACCTGCCGCGGCGTTTCGTACTATGACGAGAACCGCTACGTCAGCCGTGACGGCAGCCCTGCGCCGAAGATCTCCGATGCCGGCCAGGTCGTTGCCCAGGCCTGCCCACGACGCCTCTACCTGCCCACTGCCGATGCCCGCCTGATCGCGATCAATGCCGACAATGGCAAGGTCTGCGAAGGCTTCGCCAACCAGGGTGCGATCGACCTGACCACCGGCATCGGCCCGTTCACCGCCGGCGGCTACTACTCCACTTCGCCAGCTGCGATCACCCGTGATCTGGTGATCATCGGCGGGCATGTCACCGACAACGAGTCGACCAACGAACCGTCCGGCGTGATCCGCGCCTACGACGTGCACGACGGCCGTCTGGTGTGGAACTGGGACAGCAACAACCCCGACGACACCAAGCCCCTGGCGCCGGGCAAGACCTACAGCCGCAACTCGGCGAACATGTGGTCGCTGGCCAGCGTCGATGAAGAGCTGGGCATGATCTACCTGCCGTTGGGCAACCAGACCCCTGACCAATGGGGCGCCGACCGCACCCCAGGCGCCGAGAAGTACAGCGCTGGCGTCGTCGCCCTGGACCTGGCCACCGGCAAGGCACGCTGGAACTACCAGTTCACCCATCACGACCTGTGGGACATGGACGTGGGCAGCCAGCCCACCCTGGTGCACCTGAAGACCGACGATGGTGTGAAGCCTGCGGTCATCGTGCCGACCAAGCAGGGCAGCCTGTACGTGCTCGACCGCCGTGACGGCACCCCGATCGTGCCGATCCGCGAGATTCCGGTCCCGCAAGGCGCGGTCAAGGGTGACCACACTGCACCGACCCAGGCCCGTTCCGACCTCAACCTGCTCGGCCCCGAGCTGACCGAGCAGGCCATGTGGGGCGCCACGCCGTTCGACCAGATGCTGTGCCGTATCCAGTTCCGCGAGCTGCGCTACGAAGGCCAGTACACCCCGCCGTCCGAGCAGGGCACGCTGGTGTATCCCGGCAACGTCGGCGTGTTCAACTGGGGCAGCGTATCGGTCGACCCCGTGCGTCAGTTGCTGTTCACCTCGCCGAACTACATGGCGTTCGTGTCGAAGATGATTCCGCGCGAACAGGTGGCCGAAGGCAGCAAGCGCGAAAGCGAGACCAGCGGCGTGCAGCCGAATACCGGCGCCCCGTATGCCGTGACCATGCACCCGTTCATGTCGCCACTGGGCGTGCCGTGCCAGGCACCGGCCTGGGGTTATGTGGCAGCCATCGACCTGTTCACCAACAAGGTGGTGTGGAAACGCAAGAACGGCACCACCCGTGACAGCACCCCTGTGCCGATCGGCTTGCCGGTGGGTGTGCCGAGCATGGGTGGCTCGATCGTCACTGCCGGTGGCGTGGGCTTCCTCAGCGGCACCCTGGACCAGTACCTGCGCGCCTATGACGTGCACAACGGCAAGGAGCTGTGGAGCGCTCGCCTGCCAGCCGGTGGCCAGGCCACGCCGATGACCTACAGCGGCAAGGACGGCAAGCAGTACGTGCTGATCGTGGCCGGTGGGCATGGCTCGCTGGGCACCAGGATGGGCGACTACATCATCGCTTACAAACTGGCTGAGTAACCTTCGAAGGCGGCGGTGGCCTCACCGCCGCCTTCGCGGGCAAGCCCGCGAGCGGCCCGGCACAGGCCGACAAAGATGAAAGCCTCCCCCCGCTGCCTTCGTCTACCATTGAAACCCATCCCCCCCCGCCCCATCTAAGCACCATAGTCATTCACGCAGGTGCCCCATGAGCGACCAGCAGGATTTCCCGGAACACCCCAACGCACACAGCGAAGTCGAACACCTCGATGCCAAGGCAGAGACCAGCCGCGCCCTCGCGCTGCCCGGCCAGCAGTTGCCGGACAAGGTCTACGTGATCCCGATCCACAACCGTCCGTTCTTCCCCGCGCAAGTGCTGCCGGTGATTGTCAACGAAGAGCCATGGGCCGAAACCCTCGACCTGGTCGCCAAGACCGATCACCACTCCCTGGCCCTGTTCTTCATGGACACCCCGCCCGAAGACCATCGCCACTTCGACACCAAGGCGCTGCCGGAATACGGCACTCTGGTCAAGGTGCACCATGCCAGCCGCGAGAACGGCAAGCTGCAGTTCGTCGCCCAGGGCCTGACCCGCGTACGCATCCGCACCTGGCTCAAGCACCATCGACCACCCTACCTGGTCGAGGTCGAGTACCCGCATCAGCCCGCGCAGCCCACCGACGAGGTCAAGGCCTACGGCATGGCCCTGATCAATGCGATCAAGGAGCTGCTGCCGCTCAATCCGCTGTACAGCGAAGAGCTGAAGAACTATCTCAACCGCTTCAGCCCCAACGACCCCTCGCCGCTCACCGACTTCGCCGCCGCCCTGACCTCCGCCACCGGCAACCAGTTGCAGGAAGTGCTCGACTGCGTCCCCATGCTCAAGCGCATGGAGAAGGTCCTGCCGATGCTACGCAAGGAAGTCGAGGTCGCGCGTTTGCAGAACGAGATTTCCGCCGAAGTGAACCGGCAGATCGGCGAGCACCAGCGCGAGTTCTTCCTCAAGGAACAGCTCAAGGTCATCCAGCAGGAACTGGGGCTGACCAAAGACGACCGCAGCGCCGACCTCGAACAGTTCGAACAGCGCCTGCAAGGCAAGACCCTGCCCGAGCAGGCTAAAAAGCGCATCGACGAGGAAATGGGCAAACTGGCGATCCTGGAAACCGGCTCGCCGGAATACGCCGTCACACGCAACTACCTCGAGTGGGCTACCGCATTGCCGTGGGGGCAGTACGGCCAGGACAAGCTCGATCTCAAGCACGCACGCAAGGTACTCGACCAGCACCACGCCGGGCTTGACGACATCAAGGAGCGCATTCTCGAGTTCCTCGCCGTAGGTGCCTGGAAAGGCGAGATCAGCGGCTCGATCGTGCTGCTGGTCGGCCCGCCGGGTGTCGGCAAGACCAGCATCGGCAAATCCATCGCCGAATCCCTGGGGCGTCCCTTCTACCGCTTCAGCGTCGGCGGCATGCGCGACGAAGCCGAGATCAAGGGCCACCGCCGCACCTACATCGGCGCCCAACCCGGCAAGCTGGTGCAGGCGCTGAAGGATGTCGAGGTGATGAACCCGGTGATCATGCTCGACGAGATCGACAAGATGGGCCAGAGCTACCAGGGCGATCCGGCCTCGGCACTCCTGGAAACGCTGGATCCAGAGCAGAACGTCGACTTCCTCGACCACTACCTGGACCTGCGCCTGGACCTGTCGAAGGTGCTGTTCGTCTGCACCGCCAACACTCTGGACTCGATCCCCGGCCCGCTGCTCGACCGCATGGAAGTGATTCGCCTGTCCGGCTATATCACCGAAGAAAAGCTGGCCATCGCCAAGCGCCACCTGTGGCCCAAGCAACTGGACAAGGCCGGCGTTGCCAAGACCAGCCTGAGCATCAGCGACGGCGCCCTGCGCATGGTGATCGAGGGCTATGCCCGTGAAGCCGGGGTCCGCCAGCTGGAGAAACAGCTCGGCAAGCTGGTGCGCAAGTCAGTGGTCAAGTTGCTGGAGAGCCCGGACGCCAAGCTCAAGATCGGCACCAAGGACCTTGAGGCAGCACTGGGCATGCCGGTGTTCCGCAGCGAGCAAGTACTGGCGGGCAAGGGCGTGATCACAGGCCTTGCCTGGACCAGCATGGGCGGCGCCACCCTGCCGATCGAGGCCACGCGCATTCATACGCTCAACCGCGGCTTCAAGCTCACCGGCAAGCTGGGTGACGTGATGAAGGAGTCCGCAGAAATCGCCTATAGCTATGTCAGCTCGAACCTCAAGCAGTACGGCGGTGATCCAGGCTTCTTCAACGAAGCTTTCATTCACCTGCACGTGCCCGAGGGCGCCACGCCCAAGGACGGCCCCAGTGCCGGCGTAACCATGGCCAGCGCATTGCTGTCACTGGCGCGGGACCAGGCGCCGAAGAAAGGTGTGGCGATGACTGGCGAGTTGACCCTTACCGGGCAGGTGCTGCCGATTGGCGGAGTGCGCGAGAAGGTGATCGCCGCGCGGCGCCAGAAGATTCACGAGCTGATCCTGCCGGAAGCCAACCGAGGTGATTTCGAAGAACTGCCCGAGTACCTGCGCGAAGGCTTGACCGTCCACTTCGCCAAGCGCTTTGCCGACGTGGCGAAAGTGTTGTTCTGATAAACCCAGGGCCTATCGCGATGCCCCGCGATGGGCCCTCACAGGCCCCACACACTCCAGCGCATCGGTTATCCTCAGGGCCATCGTCCGCCTCAGGAGCCATCATGACCTTATCCCGCCTGCTGCTCCCCCTGAGCCTCAGCCTGCTCGCCGCCTGCGCCCAGCAATCGCGGCAGACCGTCGAGCTGGATGCCGACAGCGAATGCCCCCAGCGCCTGCACGTCGGCCAGACCCTGTCGCTGTCGCTGGCCAGCAACCCCTCCACCGGGTATCGCTGGAGCATCCAGGATCCGGCCTCGGGCCTGCTGCGCAGCCTCGGCCCGGAAGTCTACAACTCGCCCGAGGAAGCTGGCATCGTTGGCAGTGCCGGTGTCGCCACCTGGCGCTTCCAGGCGGTCAGTGCCGGCGAAGGGCACCTGGTGCTGGTCTACCAGCAGCCCTGGGCCCCGGAAGTCCAGCCCGTGGAAACCTTCGATTGCGCCATCCGGGTGAAATGAACGCGCCACACTGGTCAGCCGGCCATGCATCCTCGGCCCGGTTTGGCTAGAATGCCGCCCCTCGACATCACCCGCTGAATCTGGATCCGCCGTGAGCAAAGACCCCGACCGCCTCTTCGCCCAACCCCTGGAGCAAGTGCCCGACTTCGTCTTCAACGAGGACGTGGTGCGCGTGTTCCCGGACATGATCAAGCGTTCGGTACCCGGCTACCCGACCATCGTCGAGAACCTCGGCGTACTCGCCGCGCGCTTCGCCCAGCCACACACCGCCCTGTACGACCTCGGCGCCTCGCTGGGCGCAGTGACCCAGTCGCTGCGCCGCCACGTGCGCCACGATGGCTGCCGGGTGATCGCCGTGGACAACTCCGCGGCCATGGTCGAACGCTGCCGGCAGTACCTCACCGCCCAGGACTCGATGTTCCAGGAACTGCTGCCGGTGCAGGTGCTCGAGGCCGACATCCTCGCCCTGCCCTTCGAGCCTGCCTCGGTGGTGGCGATGAACTTCACCCTGCAGTTCATCGCCCCGGAGCAACGCCTGGCCCTGCTCGCACGCATTCACCAAGCCCTGCTGCCAGGCGGCGCGCTGATCCTGTCCGAGAAACTGCGCTTCGACGACGAACAGGAACAGGCGCTGCTCAACGACCTGCACCTGGACTTCAAGCGCGCCAATGGCTACAGCGACCTGGAAATCGCCCAGAAGCGCAGCGCCATCGAGCACGTAATGAAGCCCGACACCCTGCAAGCCCACCAGGAGCGCCTGCGCGCCGCCGGCTTCTCGAAAGTCGTGCCCTGGTTCCAATGCCTCAATTTCGCCTCGCTGATAGCCCTGCCATGATCGATCTGTCCCCTCTCGTCCGCCGTCTGGCGGGCACGCCGCTGGCTTCCTGGTCCCAAGGGCTGCAAGCACAACTCGACACCAAGCTGGAAAAAGGCCATGGCGACCTCGAGCGCTGGCGCGGCGCGCTGGATGCGCTGCCGGACCTGACGCCCGAGAAAATCGACCTGGTCGACGGCTTGCGCCTGGACAGCGACTGCGATGCCGCCACCCGCGCCCAGGTACACCAGGCGCTGATGGGGCTTTCGCCCTGGCGCAAGGGGCCGTTCGACCTGTTCGGCGTGCACGTGGACACCGAATGGCGCTCGGACTGGAAGTGGTCGCGGGTCGGCCCGCACCTGGACCTCAAGGGCAAACGCGTGCTCGATGTCGGCTGCGGCAACGGCTACTACCAATGGCGCATGCTCGGCGCCGGTGCCGACATGGTGGTCGGTGTCGACCCGAACTGGCTGTTCTTCTGCCAGTTCCAGGCGGTGCAGAAGTACCTGCCGGAGCTGCCCGCCTGGCACCTGCCCTTCGCCCTGGAAGAGCTGCCAGCCAACCTCGAAGGCTTCGACACCGTGTTTTCGATGGGCGTGTTCTATCACCGTCGATCGCCCATCGAGCACCTGCTGGCGCTCAAGGACTGCCTGGTCAAAGGCGGCGAGCTGGTACTCGAGACCCTGGTGGTCGAAGGCGACGAGCAGCACGTGCTGGTGCCGGAAGACCGCTACGCGCAGATGCGCAACGTTTGGTTCCTGCCGTCGGTGCCCGCGCTGGAGCGCTGGCTGCGCCGCGCCGGCTTCAGCGATGTGCGCTGCGTGGATGTCAGCGTCACCAGCGTCGAGGAGCAGCGCAGCACCGACTGGATGCGTTACCAGTCGCTGGCCGACTTCCTCGACCCGAACGACCACAGCAAGACCATCGAAGGCCTCCCGGCCCCCCGCCGCGCCACGCTGCTGGCGCGCAAATAAAAAAGGCGCCCCGAGGGGCGCCCAAGTTCACCGGCGACGGGGAGCTGTCGCAGCGCCGGTGCCTCACCAAGACTATTCCTTGGCCACCTCACGGGCCGTCTCCTGCGCCTGGCGCTCACGCTTGACCAGCACTTCCTGCCGATCGCCGAACAGCCGCTGCTGTTCCTTGAGAAATGTATCCACGAACCGCTGCGAACGCTCCGCGCCACCCTCGGCGAAAACGCTGGTGCTACCCACGGCGAGAATCGCCAGCAGCAGGTATTTGGTCAGGTTCATCGTGCTTGCCTCATGATCACCGTTCAGACAGCGCCATCCTAGCGAGGGGCAGCTAACGCCAAGGTGAGGTGGGCATTACAGTCTTGCAATGTGGTCCTGTGGGCTGTGTTTACCCGCGACGGAGCTCGAACAAGCAGCCAGATGACGCCCGCATTACAAATCGGTTATTTGCGCCGACAACGCGTTCTCATGCCGTAACATCCTGCAGCTTGACCCTAAAGCCCCTACAGGCTTGAGAATCGCGCCCTTTCCACCCCACAGAGCCCCCCATGCGTCTATTGATCATTGAGGACGAACCCCGCACCGCCGACTACCTGCAGCAGGGCCTGCGCGAAAACGGCTACGTGGTCGATTGCGCATATACGGGCACCGATGGCCTGCACCTGGCGCGCCAGCACAGCTACGATCTGGTGATCCTCGACGTCAACCTGCCAGAGCTCGATGGCTGGGGCGTGCTGCAGCGCCTGCGTGCCGAATCGTCCACTCGGATCATGATGCTCACCGCCCACGGTCGCCTGGCCGACCGGGTCAAGGGCCTGGACCTGGGCGCCGACGACTATCTGCTCAAACCTTTCGAGTTCCCGGAGCTGCTGGCACGGATCCGCAGCCTGCTGCGGCGCAACGACCAGCACCTGCAACCGGACACCCTGAAAGTCGCCGACCTCGAGCTCGACCCAGGCCGGCATCGCGCCTGGCGTGGCGGCCAGCGCATCGACCTCACCGCCAAGGAGTTCACCCTGCTGCACCTGCTGATGCGCCAGAGCGGCGAAGTGCTGTCACGTACGCAAATCATCTCGCTGGTGTGGGACATGAACTTCGACTGCGACACCAATGTGGTCGAAGTATCGATCCGCCGCCTGCGGGCCAAGATCGACGACCCCTTCGACAACAAACTCATACACACCTTGCGCGGCGTGGGCTATGTACTCGAGGCACGCACGTGAAAGGCCGCACCCTGTCGCTGCGCCTGGGGCTTTCGGTCACCCTGATGGGCGCCGCGCTGGTGCTGCTGCTGGCCTGCCTGGCAGTGTTCGCCCTCGACCACGAACTGGACAGCCGCGCCCGTCGCGACCTGGCGCGCAAGATGATGCAAGTCGAGCACAACCTGCGGGTGGACCTGCGCAGCGACGACCTCGGCGCTCGCGCTCATCCCCTGCTCGACCTGGTGATGGGGCACGACAACCTTAGCCTCAATGTGCTGGCAATCAACGGGCGGCATCCGTCGCTGCTGAGCCTGGGCCCGGCGCTCGAGGCACAGGCCTTGCGCCAGCTACCGGCGGGGCAGCAACCAAGCTTCACGCAATGGCGCGACAGCGACGGGCGGCAGATCCTCACCGTCACTCAATTGATGCGCCTGCGCGACGACCAGCCGGTGCGGGTGATGATGTCGCTGGACCGCGCCGACGACAATGCGCTGCTCCAGGCCTACCTGAATTCGACCTTGCTGGCGCTGCCGATACTCTTGCTGCTGATCGGCATCGGTGCCTGGAAACTGGTGCAGCGCGGGCTCGACCCCCTGCGCCGGTTCCGCCGCATCGCCGGGCAGATCTGCACACACGACCTGGCGCACCGCCTGCCGACCAGTGGCCTGCCCCAGGAACTGGCGGAGCTGGCAGGCAGCATCAACATCATGCTCGATCGCCTCGACCAGGGCGTTCGCCAGCTGTCGCAGTTCTCCGACGACCTGGCCCACGAACTGCGCACTCCCATCGGCAACCTGATGGGCAAGGCCCAGGTCACCCTGTCCCGCGAGCGCGACGGCAACCGCTACCGCGAGGCGTTGGAGGACAGCGTCGAGGAGCTCACCCGCCTGAACCGCATCATCAATGACATGTTGTTCCTGGCCCAGGTCAGCCAACCCCAGGCGCTGGCCATGCTCAAGCCGCTGTCCCTGGCCGATGAAACCGCACGGGTGATGGCGCTGTTCGACTTCAGCGCCGAACTGAAAGGTATCGAGCTGCGTGCACACGGCTGGGGCACGGCACTGGCCGACCGGTTGATGTTCCAGCGGGCGCTGTCGAATCTGCTGAGCAATGCGATTCGCCATAGCCCGCAAGACCAGGTGATCGAACTGGGCATCGAGCGGCGCCAGGACCAGGTGTGGTTATGGGTGCAGAACCAGGGGCCCGGGATCGACGAAGCACATCTGGCGCATCTGTTCGAGCGTTTCTACCGGGTCGGCTGTGGGCGCTCGCGACAGGAGGGTGGAACCGGGCTGGGGCTGGCGATCGTGAAGTCGATCATGCAACTGCATGGCGGCCGGGTCGAGGTGAGCAGCCAGGCTCAGGGGCCTACGCGGTTTACCCTGGTGTTTCGGGCGGAATGATGAGGGGGTCACACCGGCCCAATCGCGGGACAAGCCCGCTCCCACAAGTACCCGCTATTCTCATGGACAGCGGGTACTTGTGGGAGCGATTGGGCCGGCACTGATCAGCGGGAACTGGCCGCCACGATCAGGGCCTTCATCTCTGCCACCGCCGCCTTGAAGCCGACGAACAATGCATGGGCCACCAGCGCATGGCCAATGTTCAGCTCATTGATACCCTCGATCGCTGCCACGGCCTCGACGTTATGGTAGTGCAGGCCATGCCCGGCATTGACGATCAGCCCCTGCCCCACGCCGAAGGCCACACCGTCGACGATACGCTTCAGCTCTTCGGCCACCTCGGTCGGGGTCTGTGCATCGGCATAGCGACCGGTATGCAACTCGATGGCCGGTGCGCCCACGCGACGCGACGCTTCGATCTGCCGCTCGTCGGCATCGATGAACAGCGACACCTCGGCCCCGGTACGCGCCAGGCGTTCCACCGCAGCCTTGATCCGCGCCTCCTGGCCGGCCACGTCCAGGCCACCTTCGGTGGTCAGCTCCTGACGGGTCTCGGGCACCAGGCAGATGTGCGCAGGGCGGATCCTCTCGGCAAAGAGCATCATTTCCTCGGTCACGCCCATCTCGAAATTCATGCGCGTCTGCAACACGTCCTTGAGCAGCAGCACATCACGCTCCTGGATGTGCCGACGGTCTTCGCGCAAATGCACGGTGATGCCGTCGGCACCCGCTTCCTCGGCGTCCAGCGCGGCCTTGACCGGGTCCGGATAGCGGGTGCCCCGGGCCTGGCGCAGAGTGGCCACGTGATCGATGTTGACGCCGAGAAGCATGCGGTTGCTGTGAGTCACGAAAGGCTCTCCTGAAGATTGAGCCACACAGCATACGACGTGCTCAGCGCTTGCGAAACAGTTCCCGGCTGACCAGCGGCTTGGGCCCCAGGTGAACGGCAAGCGCCTGGCGCATCAGGCGCTTGGCCGCAAGCAGCGCGCCAGGTGCGTCCCAGTCAGCATCGGCCAGGGCCAACAGCTCTGTGCCAATGAACAGACCAGGCTGAAGCAGTTCGACCCGCTCCAGCCCGGCGTCCACCTGGAGTCGGTAGCGCCCCTCGGCGACGACCGCGTCATCGTTCACGTCGTGAGTCAGCGAGAAGGCATAACCCAACTCGTCCAGCAGACGCCATTCGAAGGCGCGCAGCAGCGGCTCCAACGGGCGACCGGCAGCCAGCGCCTCAAGGGTGAGGGTGTAGTGCTCGAACAGTGCAGGGAACGGCGCCTCGGCAGGAAGCAGGCGCATCAGCAACTCGTTGAGATACAGCCCGCTGAACAACGCATCGCCATGCAGCCAGCCGGAAAGGCCGACCGTATCCAACCGACCGACATTCTTCAACTCGCCTCGCCCGCGCAACTCGACTTCCAGCGGCACGAAGGGGCGCACCGGGCTGCCGCCCTTGCCGCGCGCGCGCCGCAGCACCGCCCGCACACGGCCTTGGGCGGTGAAGAAGTCCACCAACGCGCTGGTTTCCTTGTAGGCGCGGCTGTGCAGGACGTAGGCGGGTTGCGGGGTGGGTTGGTCCATGAGCGGTCACTCGGTCTCAGGCAAAGCGCACACCTGTAGGAGCGGGCTTGCCCGCGAAGAGGCCAGCCCAGGCACCGTGGATGCATGGCACGGGCGTTGCCCGTGTTCGCGGGCAAGCCCGCTCCTACAAGGTGCGCGGCGAGGCTTAGAGGTCGCCGTAACCCAGCGAACGCAGGGCGCGTTCGTCATCGGACCAGCCGCCCTTGACCTTGACCCAGAGGTTGAGCATGACCTTGGAGTCGAACAACACCTCCATGTCCTTGCGGGCCTCGGAACCAATGCGTTTGATACGCTCGCCCTTGTCGCCGATGATGATCTTCTTCTGGCCATCACGCTCGACCAGGATCAAGGCGTGGATGTGCAGCACATGCCCCTGCTGCTTGAATTCCTCGATCTCGACCGTGATCTGGTACGGCAGCTCGGCACCGAGCTGGCGCATGATCTTCTCGCGTACCAGTTCGGCCGCCAGGAAACGGCTGCTGCGGTCGGTGATCTGGTCTTCCGGGAAGAAGTGCTCGTTTTCCGGCAGGTGCTTGGCGATCTGAGCTTCCAGCGCGTCCAGGTTGTGCCCCTGCTGGGCCGAGATCGGCATCACTTCGGCGTTCGGAAGTTGCTCCTGCAGCCACTGCAGATGCGGGATCAGCTCGGCTTTCTCTTCCATACGGTCGGTCTTGTTGACCGCGATGATGAGCGGGCCAGTGACGTACTGCACACGTTCGAGCACCAGTTGGTCCTCATCGGTCCAACGGGTGCGGTCGACCACAAAGATCACCACGTCGACATCCTTGAGGGCTGCCGAGGCGTTGCGGTTCATGTAGCGGTTCAAGGCCTTGTCGTTGGCCTTGTGCATGCCGGGGGTGTCGACGTAGATCGCCTGCACGTCACCTTCGGTCTTGATGCCGAGCATGTTGTGACGGGTGGTCTGCGGCTTGCGCGAGGTGATCGCCAGCTTCTGCCCGAGGATGTGGTTGAGCAGCGTGGACTTGCCCACGTTGGGGCGGCCGACGATGGCCACGTAACCGCAGCGGGTCGGATTGTTCTCAGTCATTGCCATTCTCCACGCCCAAGGCGATCAGTGCGGCGGCAGCGGCGACCTGCTCGGCGATACGCCGGCTCACGCCCTGACCGCGGCTCTTGTTGTTCAGCAGCACCACTTCGCATTCGACGAAGAAGGTGCGGCAATGAGGTTCGCCCTGGATATCCACCACTTCATAACGCGGCAGCTCGCAGGCACGCGACTGCAGGTATTCCTGCAGGCGCGTCTTGGGGTCCTTGTTGGTGTCGACCAGGGTCAGCCCATCGAACTCACCGGCCAACCAGGCCAGGATGCGCTCGCGGGCAGTCTGCATGTCGGCGTCCAGGTAGATCGCGCCGATCAGCGCTTCGAGGGCGTCGGCAAGAATGGACTCGCGGCGAAAACCACCGCTCTTGAGTTCACCCGAGCCAAGGCGCAAGTAGTCGCCCAGGTCGAAGCCACGGGCCAGGCGGGCCAGGGTTTCTCCTTTGACCAGGCGAGCGCGCAGGCGCGACAACTGGCCCTCGCGAGCCTGCGGGAAACGCTCGAACAGCGCCTCGCCAGCCACGAAATTGAGAATCGCATCGCCGAGAAACTCCAGGCGCTCGTTGTTGCGCCCGGCGTAGCTGCGGTGCGTAAGTGCCAGGAGCATCTGATCCCGGTCTTTGAAGGTATAGCCGAGCTTGCGCTCCAGGCGTTCGAGGGAAGCGCTCATGCAGCCACCCCTTCGTTGTTAAACGCGTTCAAATCAACATCCTGAAAGACTGTTTGGCTGTGTCACGCCGTCATGCAGCGGCGAATTTACCCATCCCTGAGAACACAGCCTATGTCAGAAATGCATTCGGCGCTGTCTGTGGACAGCGCCGAGGGGTATCAATGGATCAGACCGACCCGTGACAGGTTGGGGAAGTGGCTGAGCTTGGGCTCGGGCCAGCTCATCCAGACCGCAAAGGCCTTGCCGACGATGTTACGGTCCGGGACCATGCCCTGCAGCTCGCGCGGGATACTCGGGTCGTCCCAGTAGCGGCTGTCGTTGGAGTTGTCGCGGTTGTCGCCCATCATGAAGTAATGGCCAGCCGGCACGGTCCACTGCTGGTCCGGCGGCATGCGATAGCGGCTCATTTCCTTGCGGATCAGGTGCTCGGCTTCGCCCAGCTTCTCCTTGTACAACTCGGCGCTACCCAAGGATCCGGCTTCGGTGCCCACCAGTTGCTCAGCGACCAGCTGGTCGTTGACGTACAGATGCTTCTCGTTGGTGTAGCGGATCCGGTCGCCCGGCAGACCGACCACACGCTTGATGTAGTTGACGTTCGGGTCGCTCGGGTAGCGGAACACCATGACGTCACCGCGCTGCGGGTCACCGACCTCGATGACCTTCTTGTCGATCACCGGCAGGCGGATACCGTAGGAAAACTTGTTCACCAGGATGAAATCGCCCACTTCCAGGGTCGGCTTCATCGAACCCGACGGAATCTGGAAGGGTTCGACCAGGAACGAGCGCAGCACCAGCACGATGAACAGTACCGGGAAGAACGACTTGCCGTACTCGACGAGCAACGGCTCCTTGTTCAGGCGCTCGACCACCGCGACCTCGGGCTGGCTGACGCTGCCCTGGTAGTTGGCGATCGCCGCTCGCCGGCGCGGAGCCAGGAACAGCAGATCGATCAGACCCAACAGGCCGCAGACAGCGACGGCGATGACTAGCAACAGCGGGAAATTTAGCGACATAGGACCTAGCTATCCAACCTGAGCACAGCGAGGAAGGCTTCCTGTGGGATCTCCACGTTGCCCACCTGCTTCATGCGTTTCTTACCGGCCTTCTGCTTCTCCAGCAGCTTCTTCTTACGGCTGACGTCACCGCCATAGCACTTAGCCAGTACGTTCTTTCTGAGCGCCTTGACAGTGGTCCGCGCAATGATCTGGCCGCCGATAGCTGCCTGGATCGCCACGTCGAACATCTGCCGAGGAATCAGTTCCTTCATCTTCTCGGTCAACGCACGGCCTTTGTAGGCCGCGTTGTCACGATGCACGATCAATGCCAGGGCATCGACCTTGTCGCCGTTGATCAGCACGTCCAGCTTGACCAGGTTGGCCGACTGGTAGCGATCGAAATGATAGTCCAGCGAAGCGTAGCCGCGGCTGGTGGATTTGAGCTTGTCGAAGAAGTCCAGCACCACTTCGTTCATCGGCAGGTCGTAGCGCACCTGCACCTGGCTGCCGAGGAACTGCATGTCACGCTGAACGCCACGCTTCTCGATGCACAGGGTGATGACGTTGCCCAGGTGCTCCTGCGGCACGAGGATGGTCGCCGTGACGATCGGCTCGCGGAAGTCCGCGACCGCCGAGACATCCGGCAGCTTCGACGGGTTGTCGACGACGATGGTTTCGCCGGTCTTGAGCTCCAGCTCGTAGATCACGCTCGGCGCCGTGGTGATCAGGTCCAGGTCGTATTCGCGCTCGAGGCGCTCCTGGATGATCTCCATGTGCAGCATGCCGAGGAAGCCACAACGGAAGCCGAAGCCCAGGGCGTCGGAGCTTTCCGGCATGTACTGCAGCGACGAGTCGTTGAGCGTCAGCTTCTGCAGGGCGTCGCGGAAGTCCTCGAAATCGTCGGAGCTGACCGGGAACAGGCCGGCGTACACCTGCGGCTGGATCTTCTTGAAGCCTGGCAGCACTTCGACCTCGGGGGTCGAGGACAGCGTCAGGGTGTCGCCGACCGGCGCGCCGTGAATGTCCTTGATGCTGGCGATGATGAAGCCCACTTCGCCAGCCTTGAGGTCGGCGGTCTGGGTGTGTTTCGGGGTGAAGACGCCGACGCTGTCGACCAGGTGCACCTTGCCGGTGGACTTGACCAGGATCTTGTCGCCCTTCTTGACCCGACCCTGGCGCACACGCACCAGCGACACGACGCCCAGGTAGTTATCGAACCAGGAGTCGATGATCAGCGCCTGCAGAGGGGCGTCGATCTCGCCTTCTGGCGCGGGAATGGTCTGCACCAGGCGCTCGAGCACCTCGTCCACGCCCATGCCGCTCTTGGCACTGCAGGCCACGGCTTCGGTGGCGTCGATGCCGATGATCTTCTCGATCTCGTCCTTGACGCGGTCCGGATCGGCCTGGGGCAGGTCCATCTTGTTCAGTACCGGCATGACCTCGAGGCCCTGCTCGATGGCGGTGTAGCAGTTGGCGACCGACTGCGCCTCGACGCCCTGACCGGCATCGACCACCAGCAGCGCGCCCTCGCACGCGGCCAGCGAACGCGAGACTTCGTAGGTGAAGTCGACGTGGCCGGGGGTGTCGATGAAGTTCAACTGGTAGGTTTTGCCGTCCTGCGCCTTGTAGTGCAGGGTGACGCTGTGGGCCTTGATGGTGATACCGCGTTCACGCTCGAGGTCCATGGAGTCGAGGACCTGGGCCTCCATTTCGCGCGCCGACAGGCCACCGCACATCTGGATGAAACGGTCGGCCAGCGTCGACTTGCCATGGTCGATGTGGGCGATGATGGAGAAATTGCGGATATGACTCAAATCACTCACGGGTCAACACTCGAAAAGGCTGCGAGCCGGACGCCCGCGGAAAAATAGCCGGGAATTGTACCTCAAGCCGGAGGGATATGGGAGATTCCTCTATCGCCACGCACACCTGCAAATGCGACATGAATTTGCTCGACTCGCTGATGTTCCCACAGAACATCATGACACGCTCATGAAAAAGGGCAGCCGAAGCTGCCCTTTCCTACCCTTCACTCAGCCTATTCAGCCAACTTGAAGGTGATGAAGCTGGCGCGGCCCTGTCGCAGCACACGCATCGATACCGAACGGTTCTTCGGCAGGTCCTTGGCGATCTCGGTGAATTGCTTGGCCGAGCTGATCGCCTGGTTGTTCAGGTGGCTGATCACGTCGCCCGGACGCAGGCCAATCAGTGCTGCCGGACCATCCTGAACCTCCTTGATGACCACACCGCCCTTGAGCTCGAGCGACTTCTTCTGCTCGTCGCTGAGGTCGGCGACCGAGACGCCCAGGCGGTTGCTGTTGCGCTCCACGCCTGCCTGGCCAGCGGTGCCAATGTCGGCATCGTCTTCAGGGAGTGCACCGATGGTGATGTCCAGGGTCTGGCGCTTGCCTTCGCGGATGATCTCGAGCTTGGCTTTCTGGCCATCCTTGAGACCGCCGACCAGGTGTGGCAGGTCTGCGGACATGACGATCGGCTGGCCGTTCATGCTCAGGATCACGTCACCGACCTGCAGGCCGCCCTTGGCCGCAGGGCCGTTTTCCAGCACCTGGGCTACCAGCGCACCGGCAGGCTTGTCGAGCCCGAAGGACTCGGCCAGGTCCTTGTTCACTTCCTGGATCACCACGCCGAGCCAGCCGCGGCTGACCTTGCCGTCTTTCTTCAACTGGTTCGAGACATCGATCGCCACGTCGATTGGGATGGCGAACGACAGGCCCATGAAGCCGCCGGAGCGGGTGAAGATCTGCGAGTTGATACCCACGACCTCACCCTTCATGTTGAACAGCGGGCCGCCGGAGTTACCCGGGTTGATCGCGACGTCGGTCTGGATGAACGGCACGTAGGTGTCGTTGGGCAAGGTACGCCCCTTGGCGCTGACGATACCTTTGGTCACCGAATGATCGAAACCGAACGGCGAGCCGATGGCCAACACCCACTCACCGACCTTCAGCTTCTCGGAATCGCCCAGCTTGACGGTCGGCAGATTCTTGCCATCGACCTTGAGCAGTGCCACGTCGGTGCGCGGGTCGGTGCCAACCAGCTTGGCTTGCAGTTCGCTGCGATCGGACAGGCGGACGATGATCTCGTCGGCATCGGCGACAACATGGTTGTTGGTCAGGACATAACCATCGCTGGAGATGATGAAGCCCGAGCCCAGCGACTGAGCCTCACGCTGGCGATCGCCACGCGGGGAGCGCGGCTGCTGCGGCATGTTGCGCTCGAAAAACTCGCGGAACATCGGAGGCAGGCCCTCCAGGTCGGGCATCTGCCCGGCGGCGACGCGACGGTCCGGCAGTTTTTGCTTGGTACTGATGTTGACCACCGCCGGCGAGGCTTGCTCGACCAGGGTGGTGAAGTCCGGCAGGGCTTCCTCGGCCTGGGCGGTAAGCACCTGGCCGAGCATCAGCACGGCGGCGAACATCGATAGATAGGTTTTCAAGCGTGGTATTGACATACGGCTCCCGTCACAACGAGCGTAGTTAGCAGAAGGGCCCCTGCAGATGCAGGAAAGGCCAGACTCCAGGAAGTCTGACCTATAGAAAATTTACCAGTTGATTGCAAATGACAATGCTTTAATTTCATGTCAGCTGCGCGCCTGACAGCTTGTAGGAAGGGTCTGGGACGGTCATTACCGCGCCTGGACATCCTGGGCGCGCATCGACAATGCCACGCGCTCGGCGGTCCCAAGCGGAATCTCTCCGACCACGGTGACCATGACCTTGCCCTTGGGTGTGTTCAGATGCCGTGAGACAGCGACGGTAGGCCCCAGTTGCGCACGGGTATCGGTACCGGCGTCTTCCTTGATCGGCTCGAGAAAGACGGAGAACCGCGCCAGCCCATCGTCGTACATCAGGCTGCTGACGGTGCTGTTGCGTTCGGGATCACGGCGCACGGCGCTGTTGACCAGCTCGAAGCCAGGCGGCAGCCAGTCGGAACGCCAGCCAGCGACAGTTTCAGGCTTCGCCGCCGCAAGAGGCTGCACCGGCTTGCACGCGGAACTGGCCTGCAGGTCGCGATCGGTCGGAACGTCATCGGTATCCAGGCGGGTCATCTGGAAGCGCTCGAGCAACTGGCCCTTGTCGTTGAGCATCAACGACCGCAGCGGCAGGCCGGTCTGGCGATCCAGGTGAAGTTCAAAGGCGTAACGGTGCTGGTCGCGTGGAGTGAGGGTGACGATCACCGCGTCGCGCCCGGCGATACGTGCCTTGCCAGCCACACCCAGGTCGTACCAGCTCATCAGCTTCAGAGGATCGAGCACTCGCGGGGCGGAATCGGGCGGCGTACCGACCCCGCTGACCAGGGAACCACTGACGCACTGCACCTTGCCGTCGACTCGCACGATTTCCTGGGCGGCGCCATCGAGCTGCAACAACCGCTCGCTGACTTTGCCGTCCTGGACGCGATGCCAGATATCGTGGGAAGAAAAACTGCCGTTACGTTCGTAGACGAAAGAACCCTGGTAACTCTGCCCTTGCTCGGCCTGTGCCAGCTTGTTCAGCCACTCGCTCGCCTCAGGCGAAGAGTTGGCCGCCAATGCCGGCACCGTGATGCAACTGCCGAGCAGCAGCGACAGAAGAGGTAGCGCGCGCATGATCCTCCTTACTTAGCGATTTTCCAGGCTGGCGGCGCGTGCGTAAGGCAGAGCGGTTTCAGTGCCCTTCAGCGCAGACTCCTGAGCGTGCTGGCGCAGGTAACCTGGCAGACGCTGATCCCAGCCGGCCTGGTTCTGCAGCACACCGTTGGCCATCGGCCCGGTCGGTTGCTCACTGCTCTCACTATAGCCTGCCAGAACGGCTGGACCTTGAGCCTGCGGTACGGTGATCCCCTGCTGCACAGGTTGCTGCGAAGCAAGTTGCGCGCCGTTGATCTCATCCTGGTTGTACAGGCGTACGCCTGCCAGCACAGCGACGGTCACCGAAGCGGCAACGGCCAGGCGACCAATGCTGCGCCACGGGCCACGCTTGGCCTTGACCGGGACGGCTTCGTCGGCCAGCGCGGCAGAAACGGCCGACGCGATGTCGAGCTTGGGCAGCAGCAGCTCCTTGTGCATGGCTGCGCGAGCGACCTGGTAACGCGACCAGGTGGCACGTGTCTCGGCATCATCGACCGCGTTCAGCACTCGACGTAATTCCAGTTCGTCCGCTTCGTTATCCATTACCGCGGACAGCGATTCCTGCAAAGCTTCACGACTCATGGCGGTTCCTCTCTTGGCTGTCGCCGCTGTCTCAGGTTTCCTGCAACAGGGGTTGCAGGGCTTTGTCTATGGCCTCCCGAGCGCGGAAGATTCGAGAGCGCACGGTACCCACCGGACATTGCATGACACTGGCAATGTCTTCGTAACTCAGCCCGTCGAACTCGCGCAGGGTCAATGCCGTGCGCAGGTCTTCGGGCAGTTGCTGGATGGTGCGATGGACAGTGCCTTCGATTTCATCCCGCAACAACGAGCGCTCTGGGGACTCGAGATCCTTGAGACCATGATCGCCGTCGTAGAACTCCGCATCCTCGGAGCTCACATCGCTGTCTGGCGGCCGTCTTCCACGGGACACCAGGTAATTCTTCGCCGTGTTGATGGCGATGCGGTACAGCCACGTGTAGAACGCACTGTCACCGCGGAAGTTGCCAAGCGCACGGTAGGCCTTGATGAAAGCTTCCTGCGCCACGTCCTGCGCTTCATGGGTGTCGTGTACAAAACGCACGATCAACCCGAGAATCTTGTGCTGATACTTCAGCACCAACAGATCGAACGCTCGCCTGTCACCGCGCTGCACGCGCTCGACAAGCTGCTGATCCTCTTCCTGGGTTAGCATGAACACTCCTCAGTGAACTCAAAGGAGCGTTGCGACAGCCATCGTTCAGGCTTGCAACCATAGACTCGGGCTTTGCGCAAAAGTTCTCCCCTCCAAGCAAGTTTCCTGCGGCCTCTGGTCGGCTCGCACGAAAAAGACACAGCGCGGTCGCAGCCGGCTGCGTCGATAATCGGTGTCTCGAATACACAGGTTTCAGCCCGGGTAGAGCCGCTGTCCTGCGTCGCCTCGGCAATCGTGGCAGACGGGCAGCCTTCTTGAGATTTGCAGGGGTACTGGAAAGTTCCCACAAAGTCGCCACGCCTGCGCAACCGCCATTGGAAATCCGACGCCGGGGGCTGCTATAAAGGCAGCCCGGCATCTTTCACGATAGTTTCACAATGCCATATACGCATGACTATTGTGCCGCTCCCCTTCCCTAGTTACTAGTGTCCCGACATGAGCCAACAATTCCAACATGATGTCCTGGTGATCGGCAGTGGCGCCGCCGGTCTCAGCCTGGCACTGAACCTTCCCGGCCACCTGCGCGTCGCGGTCCTGAGCAAGGGCGACCTCGCCAACGGCTCTACCTTCTGGGCCCAGGGCGGTGTCGCCGCGGTACTGGACGACACCGACACGGTGCAATCGCACGTCGAGGACACGCTCAACGCAGGCGGTGGCCTGTGCCATGAAGACGCCGTGCGATTCACCGTCGAACACAGCCGCGAAGCCATCGAGTGGCTGATCGAGCAGGGCGTGCCCTTCACCCGCGATGAACACCACAGCGTCGACGACGGCGGCTTCGAGTTCCACCTCACCCGTGAAGGCGGTCACAGCCACCGCCGCATCATCCATGCCGCCGATGCCACGGGCGCCGCGATCTTCACCACGCTTCTGGAACAGGCGCGCCAGCGCCCGAACATCGACCTGCTCGAACAGCGTGTAGCCGTGGACCTGATCACCGAGCGGCGCCTGGGCCTGCCCGGCGAACGCTGCCTGGGCGCCTACGTGCTCGACCGCAACAGCGGCGAGGTGGACACCTTCGGCGCACGCTTCACGGTGTTAGCGACAGGCGGCGCGGCCAAGGTCTATCTCTACACCAGCAACCCCGACGGCGCCTGCGGTGATGGCATTGCCATGGCCTGGCGCGCCGGCTGTCGGGTGGCGAACCTTGAGTTCAACCAGTTCCACCCAACCTGCCTGTACCACCCGCAAGCCAAAAGTTTCCTGATCACCGAGGCCCTGCGTGGCGAAGGTGCGCTGCTGCGCCTGCCCAACGGCGAGCGCTTCATGCCGCGCTTTGACCCGCGCGAAGAGTTGGCGCCACGGGATATCGTCGCTCGCGCCATCGACCATGAGATGAAGCGCCTGGGCGTGGACTGCGTGTACCTGGACATCACCCACAAGCCGGTCGAGTTCATCAAGAGCCACTTCCCCACGGTCTACGAACGCTGCCTGACCTTCGGCATCGACATCACTCGCCAGCCGATCCCGGTGGTACCGGCAGCGCACTACACCTGCGGCGGCGTGATGGTCGACGAGCGCGGCCACACCGACGTACCGGGCCTGTATGCCATTGGCGAGACCAGTTTCACCGGCCTGCACGGCGCCAATCGCATGGCCAGCAATTCGCTGCTGGAGTGCTTCGTCTACGGCCGCGCGGCTGCCGCGGACATCGAGGCGCACCTGGATCAAGTCGGCAGGCCTCAGGCCCTGCCTTGCTGGGATGCCAGCCAGGTTACCGATTCGGATGAAGACGTGATCATCGCGCACAACTGGGACGAACTGCGGCGATTCATGTGGGACTACGTCGGCATCGTGCGCACCAGCAAACGCCTGCAGCGCGCCGAGCACCGGGTGCGCCTGCTGCTGGACGAAATCGACGAGTTCTACAGCAACTACAAGGTCAGCCGCGACCTGATCGAGCTGCGCAACCTGGCACAGGTGGCCGAGCTGATGATTCGCTCGGCGATGCAGCGCAAGGAAAGCCGTGGGCTGCACTACACCCTGGACTACCCGGGGATGCTGGGTGAGGCCAGGGATACGATACTCAGCCCGACCTGAGCCTGGCGCCGGCCTCTTCGCCGCGGCGACTTGCCCGCGAAGAGGTCGGCAACACCCACTTCACTCTACAGCCATCACCCATCGGCGTCGGCTGAACTTCAAGCGCACACGAAGCTGTCGGTGCTCATCCGCCGTCAGCGCATCCCTTGGAATGCACTGGCTCTGGGCAACCCGCCGCCCTTCGCGCACGAAGCGCAACACCACCATCACCGGCAGCGCGACGCTGTCACGGCACAACCTAACCCGCTGCCAGCCACGGGCACGGCTGAACGCCTGCCAGCCACGCGCATCACGGCGCAGACCGCTCACGGCATCAGGATGGGTCAGGAGGATACGACGGGGAATCACCCAACAGGCATGGGCGAGGCAGGCAATCAGCACGCCGGTTGCCAACCACCAGGGCAAGGCACTGAACCACAGAGTGGCGAGCGCCAGCGCCTGCCCGGCAAGATAGGCCGTCAGCAGCAGGCGCGAGCCCTGCCAACGGCACTCGAAGCTCTCACTTGGGCTGGACACGGTCCAGGATGATGCGGACCATGCGCTGCAGCTCAGGGTCTTCGGATTCGTTACGCTCCATGAACCAGCCGAACATGTCCTGGTCCTCGCAGGTCAACAGGCGGCGGTACAGTTCGCGATCCGCTTCGCTCAGGTTCGGGTAAACCTCCTGGGTGAAGGGTACGAGCAGCACGTCCAGCTCCAGCATGCCGCGGCGGCTGTGCCAGAAAAGCCGGTTGAGTTCAGTTTGTTCGACCATGGGGCCCTCCTCGAATGGTCGCGCAGTATACCGCGCTGCAACCACAGCGGCACGAGGCATTGGTCTAGTCACCTACCTATTTTGTTACTGGCGTTCTATGATGGCCGCCAGTCTTTATAGCTACCGCGATGACCCATGGCCGACTCCGCTTTCTTCTGTCCCCTGTCCCACGAGGGCATCCTCGCTGTCCGCGGCTCCGACGCCGGCAAGTTCCTGCAAGGCCAGCTGACCTGCAACCTCGACTATCTGAATCCGCAGCACGCCAGTCTCGGCGCTCGCTGCATGGTCAAAGGCCGCATGCAATCCAGCTTCCGCATCCTGCCCGAAGGCAATGGCTATCTGCTTGCCATGGCCAGCGAACTGCTCGAGGCGCAATTGGCGGACCTGAAGAAGTACGCGGTGTTCTCCAAGGCCACGCTGACCGACGAAAGCCCCGCCTGGGTACGCTTCGGCCTGCAGCAGGGCGATGCCGCGCTGCACGCGCTGGGGCTTGAAACACCACAGGCAGCCGGCGCCACCGTGCGTCATGAAGGGCTTGTCGCCATCGCTGTCTCGCCTGCACGCGTCGAACTGTGGGTGCCCGCCGAACAGGCCGCCAACGTGCGCGGAGTCCTCGCCGCCGCACTGCCCGAAGGCACCCTGGATGCCTGGCTGCTGGGCCAGATCCGCGCCGGCATCGGCCAGGTCATGGGCCCGACCCGTGAACTGTTCATCCCGCAGATGATCAACCTGCAGGCCGTCGACGGCGTGAGTTTCAAGAAGGGCTGCTATACCGGCCAGGAAATCGTCGCGCGCATGCAGTACCTGGGCAAGCTCAAGCGTCGCCAGTATCGTCTCTCGCTGCCCGTGGACGAAGCCCCCGCACCCGGCGCAGAGATCTTCTCGCCCACCCACGGCTCCTCGGTCGGCGAGGTGGTCATCGCGGCACCGGCCGAGCAAGGTGTCGAACTGCTGGCAGTGCTCAGCGCCGACTCGGTGGAAGATGACAACCTGCACCTGGGCAGCCTCGAAGGCCCACGCCTGACCCTGCTCGACCTGCCCTACGAACTGGACCGCGATCGGGAAATCCAGCGCTGACCAGCCCGCCCCGCCGCTGCGGCGGGGCAGCCCCACCACTGCGGTAGAGAAGTCCATGAACAAGCTGGCCGAGATGGTTCAAGCGCAGTTGCTCGCTGCCATCGACAACGACGACCTGGTCCTGCCCACGCTGCCCGAGGTTGCCCTGAGCATCCGCGAAGCCGCCGAAGACAGCGAAATCAGCGTGGCCGCCTTGAGCCGCGTGATCGGTCGCGATGCTGCGCTGTCGGCGCGCCTGATCAAGGTGGTCAACAGCCCGCTGCTGCGCGCACTGGTGGAGGTCACCGACCTGCACACCGCGATCACACGCCTGGGCGTCAACTACAGCTGCAACCTGGCTATCGGCCTGGTGATCGAACAGATCTTCCATGCCCGATCGCCGGCGGTGGAACACAAGCTGCGCGATATCTGGGAAAACAGCCTGGAAGTGGCGGGCATCAGTTACGAAATCTGCAGACGCTACACCCACCTCAAACCCGACCAGGCCACCCTGGGTGGTCTTGTGCACCAGATCGGCGCCCTGCCGGTACTGATCTACGCCGAAGAGCACAACGAGCTGCTGTCCGACCCGGTGTGCCTGCACTTCGTGATCGAACAGATCCATCCCGTGCTGGGCGACAAGATCCTCAGCGCCTGGGAGTTTCCCGAGCAACTGGTCAACCTGCCCAGCCAGGTCCAGGACCTGGAGCGCGAGACCGACAAGATCGACTACATCGGCATCGTCCAGATCGCCCGCTCGCTCAGCCTGCGCGGGCGCGGCCAGCCCTTGACCAGCCTGCCCGCCTACAAGCTGCTGCGCCTGCCGGAGGGCAAAGAGCTGGATCTGCTGGAGCTGGTCGAGGCACGAGACATGTTGCGCTGACTGCCGCGGGTGCGGCGGTCAATCCGCGATGAAGCTCACCCGCACCTTCAAACCGCCGTTGTCGCCATCATGCAGGCTGATCTGCGCCAGATGCGCACGGCAAATTTCGCCGACGATCGCCAACCCTAGCCCACTGCCTTGGGCACTGCGCCGGTAGAAGCGCTCGAACACGCGCTCGCGATCATCCAGTGGAATCCCCGGCCCATCGTCCTCGACCTCCAGCACCGCAGGGGCCAGCACGCGCAGGATCACGTTGCCGCCCATCGGTGTGTGGGCCAGGGCATTGTCCACCAGGTTGCTGAGCAGCTCGTTGAGCAAGGTCGGCTCGCCCTTCAGCCAAACCGGCGCCTCGGCTTCCAGCGCCAGGGCAACACCCCGGGCATGGGCCAGCGGCGCCATGGCCATGCCCAGTTCGCGGGCCAGCTGGCTGAGATCCAGGCGCTTTGCACCGCCTTCGGCGATTGCCCGGGCGCCATTTTCCACACGGGCCAGCGACAGCAACTGGTTGGCCAGGTGGGTAAGGCGATCAGTCCCCTGAGCCGCAGACTCCAGGGTCTGGCGCCACTCCTCGGGCTCCCGCGAGCGCAAGCCCAACTCCACCCGAGCCTTGAGCGCCGCCAGTGGTGTGCGCAACTCGTGGGCAGCATCGGCGATGAACTGCGCCTGGCGCTCGAACTGGCCGCGCAGCCGCTCGGTGAAGTGGTTCAAGGCCCGCACCAGCGGCCCCAGTTCATGCTGCACCTGCACCACCGGCAGGGCCCGTAGATCGTCGGGCTGACGGGCCTCCACCGCCGTGCGCAGACGCTCCAGCGGACGCAGTGCAGCACTGACCGCGAACCACACCATCACCAGCGCGCCCAGCGCAAGCATGCCCAGGCGCAGCAACGTGTCGGCCATCAGTCCGCGCGCCATGCTCACCCGCGCCTCTTCGGTCTCGGCCACGCGGATCTCGGCCATGCCGTTCATGTTCGGTTCGCTGACGGCCTTGAGCAGGCTCACCACGCGCACATCCTGGCCCAGGTAGGTGGCGTTGTAGAAGCGCGCCAGTGCCGGATAGTCGTCGGTGCGCGGCGTGCCAGGGGGCGGCGGCGGCAGCTTCTCGTAACCGGAAATCAGCCTCTGGTGGATATCCAGCACCTGGTAGTAGATGCGTCCGGCGCTGTCGTAGGCGAAGGTGTCCAGCGCCACATAGGGCACATCGGCGCTGAGCGTGCCATCACGCTGGGAAAGGCCGGCGGCAATGGTCCGCGCCGAGGCCAGCAGCGTGCGGTCATAGGCGGTGTCGGCGGCCTCGCGGCCATTCCAGTAAGCGCTCAGGCCGCTGGCCAGCATCAGCACCACGAGCAACAGCGCCAGGTTGCCGAGCAGGCGCGCGCGCAGGCTGCCGTTGTCACGCATCGCGATGCTCGAGCAGGTAGCCCAGGCCGCGGAACGTGACGATCGCCACCGGGTGGCCATCGAGCTTCTTGCGCAGGCGATGGATGTAGATCTCGATGGCATCGGGGCTGGCTTCTTCGTCCAGGCCAAACACCTGTGCGGCCAATTGCTCCTTGCTCATCACCCGCCCGGGACGGGCGATCAGCGCCTCGAGCACGCTCTGTTCGCGCGAGGTCAAGGTCAGCGGCTCGTCACCCAGCGCAAAGCGCCGCGTGTCCAGGTCATACACCAGGGGCCCGCAACGTTGCTGACGTTCGCCACCGAGCACGCTACGGCGCAGCAGTGCCTTGACCCGCGCCTCAAGCTCGGTGAGCTCGAAAGGCTTGGCCAGGTAGTCGTCGGCCCCAAGGTTCAGGCCGTGCACGCGGTCCTTGACGTCGCTGCGCGCGGTGAGCATCAGCACCGGCAGGGTCTTGCCCCGCGAGCGCAGGCGCGCCAGCACTTCGAAACCGTCCATGCGCGGCAGGCCGACATCCAGCACGGCGACAGCATAGTCCTCGCTGGCCAGGGCCAGGTCGGCGGCCACGCCGTCATGCAGCACATCCACGGTCAAGCCCTGGCTTTTGAGGGCCTGGGCCACGCTTTCAGCCAACGGCAGATGGTCTTCGACCAGCAACACACGCATCGGATTCTCCCTGCTCGGGTTGGGCGGTGGCGCGGAGTGTAACGCCCTCGCAGGCACTGTGAAGCCCTTGTGACAAACCTTTCGCGCTGAAAGGTTAGCGAAAGGTTCGCCACCTAGCATCGCACCACGGTCGCTCCACGCGCCGAAAAAAGCACCAGCAAGGTGCAACGAATAAGAACAATAAAACGGAGTCAGACGACGATGCTGTCAATGCAGCCCAGCCGGTCCCTTTCCGCCCGCCCTTCCACGCTCGCCAGCGCCATTGCCCTTGCCGGCATTGCTCCGATGAGCCAGGCCGCCTTCTTCGAAGACAGTACGGCCACCTTCGAAACCCGAAACATGTACTTCAATCGCGACTTCCGCGATGGCACCAGCGCGCAACAATCCAAACGCGACGAATGGGCCCAGGGCTTCATGCTCAATTTCGAATCCGGCTATACCGACGGCACCGTGGGCTTCGGCCTCGACGCCCTGGGCATGCTCGGCATCAAGCTCGACTCCAGCAAGGACCGCACAGGCACCGGCCTGCTGCCGACCCATGACGACGGCAAGGCGGCCAACGAGTACTCCAAGCTCGGCCTGACCGGCAAGGTCAAGATCTCCCAGACCGAGTTGAAAGTCGGCACCCTGATCCCGGAACTGCCGACGCTGCAGCCCAACGACGGGCGCATCCTGCCGCAGACCTTCGAAGGCGGCCTGCTCACCTCCCGCGAGATCAAGAACCTGACCTTCACTGGCGGGCGCCTTGAAAAGGCCAAGGACCGTGACGACACCAACTGGGAAGACCTGGCGCTGAACAACAAGAACGGCCGCTTCGGTGGTACGTTCCGCGCCGACCACTTCGACCTGGGTGGCCTGGACTACAAGTTCACCGACCGCATCACCGGCAGCTACCACTTCGCCCAGCTCGACGACATCTACCGCCAGCACTTCGTCGGCATGGTCGCCACCCAGCCCTGGGGGCCGGGCACCTTCGGCGCCGACCTGCGCCTCTCGAAGAGCGACGAACAGGGCAAGGCCCTGGCCGGCAAGATCGACAACACCACGGTCAACGGCATGCTCAGCTACGCGCTCAGCGGCCACAAGTTCAGCGCCGCCTACCAGCACCTGTCCGGCGACAGCGCCTTCCCCTATGTCGACGGCGCCGACCCGTACCTGGTCAACTTCGTCCAGATCAACGACTTCGCCGGCGCCGACGAACGCTCCTGGCAAGTACGCTACGACTACAACTTCGCTTCCCTGGGCATTCCTGGCCTGACCTTCATGACCCGCTACATCAACGGCGACAACGTCAGCCGCGCCGATGGCAGCGAGGGCAAGGAATGGGAACGCAACACCGAGTTCAAGTATGTGGTGCAGAGCGGTCCGCTGAAGAACGTCGCGGTGCGCCTGCGCAACGCTACCTTCCGCTCCAACTTCGCCCGCGATGCCGATGAAGTACGCCTGCTGGTCAGCTACAGCGTGGCCCTGTGGTAACCCATAACAACAACGCTCACGGAGATAGACGATGAACCTTTCACTGCGCCGACTCGTCCTGGCCACCGGCTGCCTGCTGCTGGCCGGCAACGCCCTGGCCGCCGAACCGAAACGCCCCGAATGCATCGCCCCGGCCTCGCCCGGCGGTGGTTTTGACCTGACCTGCAAACTGGTGCAGAGCGCACTGGTCGAGGAGAAGATCCTCAGCAAGCCCATGCGCGTCACCTACATGCCAGGCGGTGTCGGCGCGGTGGCCTACAACGCCGTGGTAGCCCAGCGTCCGGCCGATGGCGGCACGCTGGTGGCCTGGTCCAGCGGCTCGCTGCTGAACCTGGCCCAGGGCAAGTTCGGCCGCTTCGACGAGAACGCGGTGAAATGGCTGGCCGCCGTCGGCACCAGCTATGGCGCCATCGCAGTGAAAAGCGACTCGCCCTACAAGACCCTCGATGACCTGGTTGCCGCACTGAAGAAAGACCCGAGCAAGGTGGTGATCGGTTCCGGCGGCACCGTCGGTAGCCAGGACTGGATGCAGACCGCGCTGATCGCCAAGGCTGCCGGCATCAACCCGCGCGACCTGCGCTACGTGGCCCTGGAAGGCGGCGGCGAAATCGCCACCGCGCTGCTCGGCGGCCATATCCAGGTGGGTTCGACCGACATTTCCGACTCCATGCCACACATCCAGAGCGGCAGCATGCGCATCCTCGCGGTGTTCTCGGAAAATCGCCTGGACGAGCCTGAAATGAAGAACATCCCGACCGCCAAGGAGCAGGGCTACGACATCGTCTGGCCGGTGGTGCGCGGCTTCTACCTCGGCCCGAAGGTGAGCGACGAAGAGTACGCCTGGTGGAAAGCGTCGTTCGACAAGCTGCTGGCCTCGGAAGACTTCGCCAAGCTGCGTGACCAGCGCGAGCTGTTCCCGTTCGCCATGACCGGTGAAGAGCTCGATGGCTATGTGAAGAAGCAGGTCGCCGACTACAAGACCCTGGCCAAGGAATTCGGCCTGATCCAGTAATCTCGGCCCTTGTGGGAGCGGGCTTGCCCGCCCCCACGAAGGAAGCATGAAAGCCGCTTCTATCGAGGATTCCTTCATGATCCTGCAACGCATCTTCGCCCTGGTGCTGCTGGCGGTCTGCGCCGCCCTGGCCGTTATGGCCTGGCCGTACCAGGCGGCGTTTTCCTATGAGCCGGTGGGCCCGCGTGCCTACCCGCTGCTGATGCTCGGCCTGATGAGCCTGGGCCTCTTGTATCTGGCGATTCGTCCGACGCCCATCGTGCACAAGGACGACGAAGTCCCCCTGGACCGCGAGACCCTCACCAAGATCGCCGCCTGCGTCGGCCTGCTGATCGTCTTCGCCGCCACCTTCGAGTCGCTGGGCTTCATCCTCAGCGCCGTCCTCGCCGGCCTGCCCATGGCCCGCCTGTATGGCGGCCGCTGGCTGCACAGCGCGATCGTGGTGGTGGGCATGAGCATCTTCCTCTACTGGCTGTTCGACCGGGTGATGGATGTCCCCCTGCCCCTCGGCCTGCTCGACGTACTGGAGAACTGACACATGGATACCTTGAGCTACCTCGGCCAGGGCTTCGGCGTCGCCCTGAGCCCCTACAACCTGGTCACCGCCCTGAGCGGCACCCTGATCGGCACCGTGGTCGGCCTGTTGCCAGGTCTGGGCCCGATCAACGGCGTGGCGCTGCTGATCCCCATCGCCTTTGCCCTCGGTCTGCCGCCGGAGTCGGCGCTGATCCTGCTGGCCGCGGTGTATCTGGGCTGCGAATACGGCGGCCGGATCAGTTCGATCCTGCTGAACATCCCGGGCGAAGCCTCGACCGTGATGACCACTCTCGATGGCTACCCCATGGCCCGCCAGGGCCTGGCCGGTGTCGCCCTGTCGCTGTCGGCCTGGAGCTCGTTCATCGGCGCCCTCATCGCCACCTGCGGCATGGTGCTGTTCGCGCCGCTGCTGGCGAAATGGGCGATCGCCTTCGGACCGGCGGAATACTTCGTGTTGATGGTGTTCGCCATCGTCGCCCTCGGCGGCATGGCCGGCGACAAGCCACTGAAGACCTTCATCGCTGCACTGATCGGCCTGTTCCTGTCGGCCGTGGGCATCGACGCCAACAGCGGCGTGTACCGCTTCACCGGTGACAGCGTTCACCTGGCCGACGGTATCCAGTTCGTGGTGCTGGTACTGGGCCTGTTCTCCATCAGCGAGATTCTCCTGCTGCTGGAGAAGACCCACCATGGCCACCAGGCGGTCAAGGCCACCGGGCGCATGCTGTTCAACCTCAAGGAAGCCGCCTCGGTCTTCGTCGTCAACATTCGCTGCGGCCTGCTCGGCTTCTTCATGGGCGTGCTGCCCGGTGCCGGTGCCACCCTGGCCAGCGCCGTGGCGTACATGACCGAGAAGCGTATCGCCGGTGCCAGCGGCAAGTTCGGCAAGGGCGACGCCCGTGGCCTCGCCGCCCCGGAAACCGCCATCGGTGCATCCTGCTGCGGCGCCCTGGTGCCAATGCTGACCCTGGGCGTGCCAGGTTCGGGCACCACCGCCGTGATGATCGGTGCACTGACCCTGTACAACATCACCCCCGGCCCACTGCTGTTCGAACAGCAGCCTGACATCGTGTGGGGCCTGATCGCCTCGCTGTTCATCGCCAACATCATGCTGGTGATCCTGAACATCCCGATGATCCGCATCTTCACCCGCATCCTTGCCGTACCGAACTGGGCGCTGGTGCCGGTGATCGCGATCATCACCGCGATCGGCGTCTACGCCGTGCACGCCACCACCTTCGACCTGTTCCTGATGGTCGGCATCGGCATCATGGGCTATATCCTGCGCAAGCTGGACTTCCCGCTGTCGCCGATCCTGCTGGGCTTCATCCTCGGCGGGCTGATGGAGCAGAACCTGCGCCGTGCGCTGTCGATCTCCAACGGCGAGCTGGGCATCCTCTGGTCCAGCCCGATCAGCATGAGCGTATGGGCACTGGTGGTCTGCATGCTGGCCCTGCCGCTGCTGCGCATCTGGCGCCGCCGCAGCCTGCAGCGCCGGGCCATGGCCGATGCCTGATCGGTCGTTGCCGCTGTTCTGGGCTACCGGGCTGGTCGGACTTGCTGGCGGTTTCATCGCCAGCAAGGTCGGCTGGCCTTTGCCGTGGATGGTCGGCTCGCTGCTGGCGATCATTGCGGTGCGCTGCCTCACCCCCTGGCAACTGTCGGAAATCCCCAACGGCCGCAAATGCGGGCAATGGGTCATCGGTATCGGTATCGGCCTGCACTTCACCCCGGAAGTGATCGAACAGGTTGCCAGCCATTTCGGCTTGATCTTCTTCGGCGCACTGCTGACCACGGTCTCCAGCGGCGTCGGCGTGTGGCTGCTGCGCCGGTCCGGCGAGGACCGTGCCACGGCATTCTTTGCCAGCATGCCCGGCGGCTCGGGCGAGATGGTCAACCTGGGCGCGCGCAATGGTGCGGTGCTCAGCCAAGTGGCGGCGGCGCAGAGCCTGCGCGTACTGGCGGTGGTGCTGTGCGTACCGGCGCTGTTCAAGCTGCTGCTGGGCGATGGCGTGGCGCTGAACCATGCCGGCAGCGTCAGTTGGGGTTGGCTGGCGCTGATCGCGCCGCTGAGCATTGGCGTGGCGCTGCTCTGGCAACGCCTGCGCCAGCCCAACCCCTGGTTGTTCGGGCCACTGCTGGTGGCTGCCAGCATCAGCCTGGCCAACAACCTGCAGATCGGCCTGCCCAACGGCGCCAGCCAGATCGGCCAGTGGCTGATCGGCAGCGGCCTGGCCTGTCACTTCAACCGCGCGTTCTTCCGCCGTGCGCCGGCCTTTCTGGGGCGCACCCTGGTGGCGACGGCCCTGTGCATGCTGATCGCAGGCGGCGCGGCCTGGGTGCTGAGCCTATTCAGCCACCTGGACCTGCGTTCGCTGACATTGGGGATGATGCCGGGCGGGATCGCCGAGATGAGCCTGACGGCGGAGACCCTGCAACTGTCGGTGCCGTTGGTGACGGCGCTGCAGGTGATGCGCTTGCTGTTCGTGCTGTTCCTGGCAGAACCGATGTTCAGGTATTGGGTACGCCAGGACGATTGACCGGTCGACCTCTTCGCGGGCAAGTCGGAGCGCCGAACCGCCGCCCCCACTGGCTGAGAGCGGGCTTGCCCGCGAAGAGGCCAACCCGACCGCAAGCCCTTACAAAGGCGGCACCGCCCAATTGATGGGCTCCAATCCGCGCTGCTGCAGGAAGCTGTTGGTCCGGCTGAAATGCCCGCAGCCCAAAAACCCGCGATACGCCGACAACGGTGACGGATGCACCGACTTGAGCACCAGATGCTTGGTCCCGTCGATCAGCTTTTGCTTGCTCTGCGCATGCGATCCCCACAGCAGGAACACCACGTTCTCGCACTGCTCGCTGACCAGCTGGATGATGCGGTCGGTGAAGAACTCCCAGCCCTTCTTGGCATGCGACGCGGCATTGGCGCGCTCGACGGTCATGGTGGTATTGAGTAGCAACACCCCCTGCTCGGCCCAGCTCTGCAGGTAGCCATGATTGGGGATCGGCAGGTTCAGGTCGCGCTGCAGCTCCTTGTAGATATTCACCAGCGAAGGCGGCGTCGGCACCCCCGGCTGCACCGAGAAGCACAGGCCATGGGCCTGGCCCGGGCCGTGGTAAGGGTCCTGGCCGAGGATCACCACCTTCACCTTGTCCAGCGGCGTGGTGTTGAGGGCATTGAAGATCAGCGGCCCAGGTGGATAGATCTCCTTGCCGGCGGCATGCTCCTGGCGCAGGAACTCGCGCAGCTGGTGCATGTAGGGCTGGTCGAACTCGGCGCGCAGCGCGGCCTTCCAGCTGGGTTCGAGCTTGATGCGATCGTCGTCGGTCATGGAGCAATCCTGAATCAGAGTGGGCGCGACACTAGGAAAGCCGCCCCCGCTTGTCAATCGCTCCGACCGGTGACAGGCACGATCGGTCAGGCAAGCCATACTTGTGCGACGACTTGCGCGAGGTTGTCCATGTCCATTCATTGCGAGGTACTCACCGGCGCCGATGGCGCCCGTATCGGCATCGCCACCCTGGATGCCGCCAAGACCCTGAACGCCCTGACCCTGCCGATGATCGAGATGCTCGATTCGCACCTGCGCGAATGGGCGCGCGATCCGGGCGTCGTCTGTGTGCTGCTGCGCGGCAACGGCGAAAAGGCCTTCTGCGCAGGCGGCGATGTGCGCGCGCTGGTGCAGGCCTGTCGTGAGCATCCCGGCAGCGTGCCACCGCTGGCAGCAACCTTCTTCGCCGCCGAATATCGCCTCGACTATCTGCTGCACACCTACCCCAAGCCGCTATTGTGCTGGGGCCGCGGTCATGTGCTGGGCGGCGGCATGGGCCTGCTGCAGGGCGCCAATGTGCGTATCGTCACCCCCAGCAGCCGGCTGGCGATGCCGGAAGTGAGCATTGGCCTGTATCCGGATGTCGGCGCCAGTTGGTTCCTCAGCCGCCTGCCGGGCAAGCTTGGGCTGTTCCTGGGGCTGACCGGCGCGCCGATCAATGCCCGTGACGCCCTTGATCTGGGGCTGGCCGACCGTTTCCTCGGCGAGCAGCAGCAGGCTTCGCTGATCGAAGAACTGCTGCAACTGAACTGGCAGGAACAGACCGCCTTGCAACTGAACAGCCTGCTCAAGGCCGAGCAGCATCGCGCCTGGGCCGAGCTTCCAGAAGCGCAGTGGCTGCCTCGCCGCGCCGTGATCGACGCATTGCTCGATGTCGCTGACCCGGTAGCCGCCTGGCGGGCCGTGTGCGGCTTGAGACACCACACCGATCCACTGCTGGCCAAGGCGGGCGAGCGCTTGCATGAAGGCTGCCCGCTTACCGGTCATCTGGTCTGGGAACAGCTTCAGCGCGCCCGTCACCTGTCGCTGGCCCAGGTGTTCCAGATGGAATACGCCATGAGCCTGAACTGCTGTCGGCATCCGGAATTCAGCGAAGGGGTGCGCGCTCGCTTGCTCGACAAAGACAACCAACCGCACTGGCACTGGCCGGATATCGGCAAGGTGCCAGCAGCGGTGGTCGAAGCGCACTTCGTCAAAGTCTGGGAGGGGCGACACCCGCTGGCGGATCTGGGCTGACCCTATCGCTGCCAGTTGCGATCCCCACGCCCCCGATCGCCTTGCCCATTGGAATGCCAGCGATCATCCCCCCCGCCGCCACGGTAGTCCTGGCGATCGCGGTCACGCCCGTAGTCGTAGCGCTGGCGGTTGCCGTAGTCATGACGCGGATTGCCATGCCACTGGTTCACCACCGGTGGCGTGTAGGGCCGGTAGTAAGGTGCCGGCGCCGGACGGTAGTAACGCGGTGCCGTCTGGTAGTAATACCGAGGCTGCGGCGCGACGTAGTAACGGTCCTGACGGTAGTAGTAACCCGGGTAGGCGTAGCGGTCAGCGGTGTAGTACTCGCTGCGGTAATAGCCCCCGCCCCCGTAGTAAGGGGCACAGGCACTGGTCATCAGGCCAAGCAGAACGACCAACAGGATTCGAGGGTACATGGCGGCCTCCTGGACCGCTGGATTGCCCGGCACAGCGGCGCTGGCGGACGTCGATCGCAACACGTTGATCGACACTGAGTAAGACAGTGCGCCCAAGGTCCGGTGCCATTTGCGCAACAAATTGAAACAGACAGAACGATCCGGAAATACAAATAGACAGAGGCGCGACAAAAGCCTCCAACGGATATACTGCGCGCCTCGGTGCAGACATACCGCGAACCCGGAAGCCACCATGAACGACAGCCAGCGCTGCCCCGCCTGCGGCGCCGCCAACCAGTGCGCCCTGGCCGACCCGCGCAGAGCCACCCAGGCCTGCTGGTGTTTCAGCGTCAGCATCGATGCCGCTGTGCTCGAAGCGCTTCCCGACGAACTGCGCAACAAGGCCTGCCTGTGCCCTCGCTGCGCAGCAGTCGACGAACAGCTCAAGGCAGCCGACCAGCGGCAGCCTCTTTAAGATTGCTACGATGCGCCTCGATCGATTTCTCGCCAACTTCCCCCAGTACAACCGCCAGCAGGTGCGCTTGCTGCTGGTGCAGCGCCGTGTGCGGGTCGACGCAAAGCCGGTGATAGATCCGCGACACGAGGTGCGTGAATTCAGCCGGGTCGAGGTCGATGAGCAGTTGTTGCAGGCCGGGCGCCCGGCACGCTACCTGATGTTGTACAAGCCCGCGGGGTGCGTCAGCGCCACCCGCGACCCGCAGCACCCCACCGTACTCGACCTGCTGCCGGCCGACCTGCGTGACGACCTGCACATCGCCGGGCGCCTGGACTACAACACCACCGGGCTGATGATCCTGACCAATGACGGCCAATGGTCACGCCGCCTGACCCAACCGCGCACCAAGCAGGCGAAGGTCTATCAGGTCGAGACCGAGGACGAAATCGGCGCGCACTACATCGAAAAGTTCCGCGAAGGCTTCTACTTCGCCTTCGAAGACCTCACCACCCTGCCCGCCCAACTCGACATTCTTGGCCCGCGCAGCGCGCGACTGGCGATCGTCGAAGGCCGCTATCACCAGGTCAAGCGCATGTTCGGCCACTTCGACAACAAGGTGATCGGCCTGCACCGCGAAAGCATGGGGCCCATCAGCCTGGACCCGGCCCTGACGCCAGGCGCGTTCAGGGCCCTGACCGCCGAGGAAATCGCGGCGGTCTGACGGTCGACCTCAGGCGCTCTTCTTCACCCTGAACCAGGCCGCATACAGCGCCGGCAGGAACAGCAGCGTCAAGGCCGTCGCCACGATCAAGCCCCCCATGATCGCCACTGCCATCGGCCCGTAGAACACGCTGCGCGACAGTGGAATCATCGCCAGCACCGCGGCCAATGCCGTCAGCACGATGGGCCGGAAGCGCCGCACCGTGGCCTCGATGATCGCCTGCCAGCGGTCCAGCCCAGCGGCGATGTCCTGCTCGATCTGGTCCACCAGGATCACCGAGTTACGCATGATCATCCCTGCCAGCGCGATGGTGCCGAGCATCGCCACGAAGCCGAACGGCTGGCGGAACACCAGCAGGAACAAGGTCACACCAATCAGCCCCAACGGTGCGGTGAGGAACACCATCACCGTGCGCGAGAAACTGCGCAGCTGGATCATCAGCAGGCTCAGCACCACCACGATGAACAACGGCATGCCGGCGTTCACCGAGCGCTGGCCGCGCTGGGCATCCTCCACCGTGCCGCCGACCTCAAGCAGGTAACCGTCGGGCAATTGCTCGCGCACCTGCTGCAGGGTCGGCAGGATCTGCCTGACCAGGCTGTCCGGCTGTTCCTTGTCGTAGATGTCGGCGCGCACGGTCACCGTCGGCAGGCGATTGCGGTGCCAGATGACACCCTCCTCGAAGCCGTACTCCAGCGTCGCCACCTGTGACAACGCCACGCTCTGGCCGTTGTCGGTCGGCAGCGCCAGACTGCCCAGGCCCCCCATGTCGCTGCGCTCCTCGCGAGTGCCGCGCAAGAGAATTTCGATCAGTTCGTTGTCCTCGCGGTACTGGCTGACCGTGGTGCCCGTCAACGAGCTTTGCAGGAAGCTCGACAGCTGCGCGGTACTCACGCCGAGCGCGCGGGCGCGGTCCTGGTCGATTGCCAGGAACACCGCCTTGCTCGGTTCCTCCCAGTCCAGGTGCACGTTGACCACGTGCGGGTTCTCGCGCACCTTGACCGCCACCTCTCGGGCCAGGGCGCGCACTTTCTCGATGTGTTCGCCGGTGACCCGGAACTGCACCGGGTAACCCACGGGCGGGCCGTTCTCAAGGCGCGTGACCCGCGAGCGCAATTGCGGGAATTCCTGGTCAAGGGTGGTAATGGCCCAGCTGCGCAGGGCTTCGCGGTCCTTGAGCGACTTGGCCAGCACCACGAACTGGGCGAAGCTCACTGCCGGCAGTTGCTGGTCCAGCGGCAGGTAATAACGCGGTGAACCGGTGCCGACGTAGGCCACGTAGTTCTCGATACCATCCTGCTGCTTGAGCAGCGCCTCCAGGCGCTTGACCTGCTCGGCGGTGTTGGCCAGCGAAGCACCTTCGGCCAGCTTCAGGTCGATCATCAGCTCAGGCCGCGCCGATGCCGGGAAGAACTGCTGGGGCACGAAGCGGAACAGCACGATGCTGCCGACGAAGGCGGCAATGGTCAGCACGATCACCGTCTTGCGACGACGCACGCACCACTCCACCACCTTGCGCACACGTTGGTAGAACGGCGTGGCATAAGGGTCGGGCGTATGCTCGCCATTGCCGTGACGCGCCGCATGGCGCTTGGCCAGGTCCGGCAGCAGGCGGTCGCCCAGATAGGGGACGAACAATACCGCCGCGACCCACGAAGTCAGCAACGCGATGGTCACCACCTGGAAGATCGAACGGGTGTATTCGCCGGTGCTCGACGCGGCCGTGGCGATCGGCAGAAAGCCTGCGGCGGTGATCAGCGTTCCGGTCAGCATCGGGAAGGCGGTACTCGACCAGGCATAGCTTGCCGCCTTGAGCCGGTCGTAGCCCTGCTCCATCTTGATCGCCATCATCTCCACGGCAATGATCGCATCGTCCACCAGCAGCCCCAGGGCCAGTACCAGCGCCCCCAGCGAAATCTTGTGCAGGCCGATGCCGAAGTAGTGCATGGCGGCGAAGGTCATGGCCAGCACCAGCGGGATCGCCAGGGCCACCACCAACCCCGTGCGCACCCCCAGCGAGAAGAAGCTCACCAGCAACACGATGACCAGTGCCTCGACCAGCACCTGGATGAACTCGCCGACCCCGGCCTTGACCGCTGCCGGCTGGTCGGACACCTTGCGCAGCTCCATGCCCGCCGGCAGATCGTGCGCGAGCCGGGCGAACTCGGCTTCCAGCGCTTTGCCCAGTACCAGGATGTCACCGCCGTCCTTCATCGACACAGCAAGGCCGATGGCATCCTCGCCCATGAAGCGCATGCGCGGCGCAGGTGGGTCGTTGAAGCCGCGATGGACCTCGGCAACATCGCCGATGCGGAAGGTACGATCGCCTACGCGGATAGGGAACTGGCGAATCTGCTCGACGCTGTCGAAGCGCCCGCTGACCCGCAGTTGCAGGCGCTCGCTGGGCGTTTCGAAGAAGCCTGCGGTGCTCACCGCATTCTGCTCGCGCAACGCCTGCTGCACCGCGGCCAGCGGCACCCCCAGGGTCGCCAGCTTGGTGTTGGACAGCTCGATCCAGATCTTCTCGTCCTGCAAGCCGATCAGCTCGACCTTGCCCACATCCTTGACCCGTTGCAGCTGGATCTGGATGCGGTCGGCATAATCCTTGAGCACTGCATAGTCGAAGCCAGCCCCGCTCAGGGCGTAGATATTGCCGAACGTGGTGCCGAACTCATCGTTGAAGAACGGCCCCTGCACCTCAGGCGGCAAGGTGTGACGAATATCCGCGACCTTCTTGCGGATCTGGTACCACAGCTCGGGAATTTCGTCCGAATGCATCGAGTCGCGAGCCATGAACGTGACCTGGGACTCCCCCGGACGGGAGAACGAGACGATCTTGTCGTACTCGCCGGTCTCCATCAGCTTCTTTTCGATGCGCTCGGTGACCTGTCGCGACACCTCTTCAGCGGTGGCACCAGGCCACAGCGTACGCACGACCATGGCCTTGAAGGTAAAGGGCGGATCTTCACTCTGTCCCAGCTTGGTGTAGGACATAGCGCCAATGGCCGCCAACAGGATCATCAGGAACAGTACGATCTGGCGATTGCGCAGCGCCCAGGCGGAAAGGTTGAACCCCATCGGGACTTACTCCTTGCTCGCCAGGTTCACCACACGGTTGCTGCGATCGACCGGCCGTACCTCCTGGCCTTCGCGCAGCACGTGGCCACCTGCGGCGACCACCCAGTCGCTGGCGCCCAGCCCTTCGAGCACCGGCACACTGTCGGCACCATAGGGGCCGAGACGAACAGGCGCACGCTCCAGCCGATTGTCCTTGCCCACTCGCCAGACATAGGCCTGGCCCTGCTCGGCAGTCACCGCCGACAGCGGCACCGACAGCGGCGAGCGTTCGGCATGGGCGATGTACACCCTGGCGCTCTGGCCCAGCTCTGCCGGGGCTTGCGTCGATGTGAAGGCAATTCGCGCAGCGAAGGTGCGCGAGCGTGGATCGGCGGCCGGCGACAGCTCGCGGATACGCCCCTCGAAGCGCTGCTCGGGGTGCGACCAGAGTTCGACAGTTACCGCCTGCCCCACCGTGAAGCGGGCAAACTGTTGCTCGGGCAGGCCGATGGCCACCTCACGTTCGCCATCGGCTGCCAGGGTGAATACTGTCTGCCCAGCCGCAACCACCTGGCCCACTTCGACCTGGCGCTTGGCGATCACACCGTTCTGCGGCGCCCGCAGCACAGCGTATTCCGCATGGTTGCCGGCCACGTCGAATTGCGCCTTGGCCTGCTTGAGGCGGGCAAGACCCGCACGGTAGAGGTTCTCGGCATTGTCGAACTGGGAATGGCTGACCATCTGGCGGTCAAGCAGCTTCTGGTAACGGTCGCGTTCGGCACGCACCAGCGACAGGTTCGCCTCGGCGGCGGCCATCTGCGCGCGGTTGGCCTCCAACTGCAGGCGCACGTCCTGCGGATCGAGCTCGGCCAGTGGCTGGTCGGCCTTGACCCGCTGCCCTTCCTCGACCAGGCGCTTGCTGACCTTGCCGCCGATACGAAACGCCAGCTCCGGCTCGAACCTGGCGCGTACTTCGCCCGGATAGCTGTTGGCCGAAGCGCCGGTGGGCTGGGGCTGGATCACCAGTGCCGGACGCGGGGCCGCAGGTGCCGCGGCCTCCTGGCCACAGGCAGTGAGCAGCAAGACGCAGGCAAGGGGCAGGACGAGGGGCGACGCACGACGCAACATGATGAATAACCTTTCGCAGAGGACGCATCGAATAATTATACTGGCGGGTATATTAAGTCAGGGAACCGACGCCGGGAAGCGGGTGCCAGACAGAAAAAATGTATTTATCCCGCGACGTGCGTAGCAGCCGCGAGCCGCGCGACTCGGTAATATGAGCGCTTCATCAGACAGACACGGACTCCAATGCCCATCGACGCACCCACAGGCCCTGGCCGGCCCAAGGATCTCGCCAAGCGCGAGGCCATCCTCGAAGCCGCTAAGTCGCTGTTCCTCAGCCTTGGCTACGCCAACACCAGCATGGATGCGGTCGCTGCGGCGGCAGGTGTTTCAAAACTCACGGTCTACAGCCACTTCAACGACAAGCAGACCCTGTTCGGCTCGGCGGTCATGGCCACCTGCCAGACGCAACTGCCCGACCTGATCTTCGAGCTGCCCGAGGGCGTGCCGATCGAAGACGTGCTGCTCAAAATTGCCCGGGGCTTCCAGGCGCTGATCAGCAGCGACGAGTCGGTCAAGCTGACGCGCCTGATCATGGCTTTGGGGAGCCAGGACCCGGGGCTTGGGCAGTTCTTCTACGAGGTGGGGCCCAAGCGGGTGCTGGCCGAAATGGAGGCGCTGCTGCGCTGCGTCGATGCACGCGGGTTGCTGCGGATGGAGAATCCGTTGCGCGCGGCCGAGCATTTCTTCTGCCTGATCAAGGGCGCCGCCGATTACCGGCTGTTGCTCGGTTGCGCACCGCCGCTGGCCGGAGAGGAAGCCGAGCAGCATGTGCGCGAGGTGGTCGGGGTGTTCATGCGGGCGTATAGCAGCCACCTGTAGGAGCGGGCTTGCCCGCGAAAAGTACACCGCGATGCATGGCACCGGCTTTGCCGGTGTTCGCGGCGATTCGGCGCCCGCTTACCCTAAGCCTTCAACGCCTTCTTCGGGTAGATATCGTAGCGACTGGACTTGCCCTCCAGGCTATGGCTCGGCTTTGGCCCGTCGATGATCGGTGCCTTGCGTGGGCGCTTGACCACGACCCGGTGGCTGGCCAGCGCCAGCGCGGCCTCCAGCAATGCCGGAGCATCCAGATCGTCGCCCACCAGCGGGCGGAACACGCGCATTTCCTTCTTCACCAGTGCGCTCTTGTCACGGTGCGGGAACATCGGGTCGAGGTAGATCACCTGCGGCGCCTCGCCCTGCCAATCGCGCATGCGTTCGATGGCATTGCCCGTCAGCAAGCGCATGCGCTCGACGATCGGCGCCACTTCAGCATCCAGGCGCCCACGCGCCAGGCCATCCTCGAGCAACGCAGCAATCAGCGGCTGGCGTTCGATCAGGGTCATCTGGCAGCCCAGGCTCGCCAGCACGAAAGCATCCTTGCCCAACCCCGCGGTGGCATCCAGCACCTGAGGCCGAACGCCTTGGGCGATACCGACCGCCTTTGCGATCATCTGCCCATTGCCGCCGCCGAACAGGCGTCGATGCGCCGCCTGCCCTTCGACGAAATCCACCCGCACCGGACCGGGGGCCTGCGGCCCCAATTGCTGGATCTGCAGACCATCAGCGCCGATCTGCACGGCGAACTGCGCCGAGTCATCCTCCTGCGGCAGGCCCAGACGCTGCGCCCAATCCTGCGCCTGCGCCTGGAACGGCGCCGACAGCGCCTCGACCCTGATACCTGTGCCCTGCTCTTGCTCTGCCATCCGATCCCGCACTCGAAAAAATTAATGAAACCCCGGCCACGGCCGATAAAAGCTCTATCCGCTATTCTGCCAGAGCACAACGCGCGCGACTGCCATGTCAGATACTCTTCCCATCGGTTTGACCTACCTGTCGCCAGTCGGCAACTACGGTCGCCAGAATACCCAGGCTCTGGGCGGCGTCAGCCACCTGTGGCAGGACTTCTTCGCCCGCGCGATGGCCGAGCAGTCCGCAGAAGAGCAGGACAGCTTCAGCCAGGCCTTGACCCGCCAGTACGACAAGGACAGCGGCGAGCCACTGGGCGGCGCCAAGGCGCTGGCATTGATCGAGATTCAGCGCGCGCTGCCGGTTCAGGATACCGAGGTGCGTCCGCCCGAGCCGCTGTTCCTGCCCAAGGCAGAACTGGAAGCCAACCTGCTGGAGCCGGCGCCCGAACCCTTCAGCGCCAGCGAACTGATCGAGCAGCAGCGCCAGCTCGACCTCAATGGCAGCTGGCTGCGCCCGCTGGTGATGAACCAGGGCCATCCCTCGCCCGAGCCGGGCCCGGCGCCTTCGCCGCGTCCGCTGCACCTGCCGATCGCCGAACTGGAGAAGTACCTGCTCGAACCGGCTCCGGAACCCTTCGACGACGCGACCCTCGCCAAACAGCAAAACGACCTGGAATTCGATACCCACTGGGCCCGCCCTGTGGTGCTGAACAACGTGCGCGTACACGCCTGAGTCAGCGGCAGACCTGCCAAAGCCCCGCGTCCAGATGAAAGTGATTCGCGTGGGCAGCGTTGTAGTCAGGCCCCAGCACCGTACTGAAGCTCTCGCAGGCCGCATCGCGCACTTCGCGCAGGAATTGCGCCTTCGCTCCCCCCGCCTGCCAGTCTCGCGCCAGCACGATGCGTTGGCCATCCTTCAAGCGAAAGCCACTGATGTCCAGGGCATTGGCCGTGGCGTGCTGGCTGAGCCGCCCCTGCTCGCGATGATAGATATTGCGACAGGCAAAGCTGCCCAGGTGATCCACCTGTGCCACCGACTGGCCGAACACACGCTGCGCCGCAGGCTGCAAGCCGTGGGTCTCGAACAGCGCATAGGCCACCGCCAGCGGACAACTGGCGAGAAAGCTGCTGCTCAGGCGCGCCTCGCCACCTTCGATACGCCACACATTGCGTAACGGGCAACGCGCCGTTTCCGGGCTGTCGGCCTGTTCTCGATAACGCAGCGCAGACGTTTGCAGCGCCTGTCGACACAAAGCCGGGTCGTCACGCAGACGTGACAGCTTGTAGGCCGTCAGCAGGTTCGGCGGCTGACGCACATCGAGCGCCGCCCAGGGATTCCACGCTGCCGGTGGACGCCAACCCAGATACCAGGCAAGCGCGCCTGCGGCCATCAGCCCGCCCAGCACCATCGCCAGCAAGCGCATGGCCGGTCAGCGTCGGAACAGGTCGTTGAGCTGGGCGAACGGCATCGCCTGTTCGCCATAGCTGAAGGTGCCCTGATCCCGAATCTCCAGCGCCGCACGCTGGAACGCGCCCAGTGCCGCACGCGCCAGCGACGAGCCGACGCTGATCCGGCGCACCCCCAGGTCCTGCAACTGATTCACGCACAGCGGCACACCCGCCATGCCCAGCAGCACATTGACCGGTTTGGGCGCCACCGCCTGCACCACTGCACGAATCTCGTCGACACTGCGCAGGCCTGGGGCGTAGAGCACATCGGCGCCCGCCTCGGCAAACGCCTGCAGGCGTTTGATGGTGTCATCCAGGTCCAGGCGCCCGTGCAGGAGGTTTTCCGCACGGGCGCACAGGGTGAAAGGAAATGGCAGGCCGCGGGCCGCCTGAACTGCGGCGCGGACACGCTCGACGGCCAGGCCAAGATCGTGGATGGGGGCTTCGCTGCGACCGGTGGCGTCCTCGATCGAGCCGCCCACCAACCCAGCCTCGGCCGCGCGCAGGATGGTCTGCGCGCAGTCTTCGGGCAGGTCGCCGAAACCGTTCTCCAAGTCTGCGGCCACCGGCAGGGGTGTGGCATCGACGATGGCCTGGGCATTGGCCAGTGTTTCGTCGAGGCTCAGTGCACCCTCGGCATCAGGCCGGCCCAGACTGAAGGCCAATCCTGCGCTTGTGGTGGCCAGAGCTTCGAAGCCCAGCGCCGCCAGCAGCTTGGCGGACCCGGCATCCCACGGGTTGGGAATGACGAAGGCGCCATCACGCTCGTGCAACTTCTTGAAGGCTTCGGCTCGCAGGGTTTGCACATCCATGATCAGGTCTCCGGCAGGGTCTGGGGGTCAGAGTAGTCCCAGCTGTTCGACCTCAGGTGCGCGCGGCAATTCCGGCAAGGCCGCCAGGCCCGGCAACCGCACCATGAGGCGTTGGTGAAAATGCTGGGCCAGCGCAGCAGCCAGGCGGTTGTCGGAGGTATGCAGGAAAATGTACGGGCAACGCCCCTCTTCGATCCAGCCAGCGATCTTGTCCACCCAGGGTGTGAGAAAACTTTCGTTGGCGGCCAACTCCGGATGACCGATGAAGCGCACCTGCGGGTGCTGGCTGAAGGCGGCCGGACGCGGTGGCACCTTGGGCTTCTTGGCCTGCGCGTGTAGCACCGCTGGGTCGCGCGACGTGCAACTGAACAGCGCCCGCGGATCCAGGCAGATTCGCTCCACACCGCGCTCATGCAACAGCCGGTTGAGCAGACGCTCCTCATCGCCACGGGCGAAGAAGGCATCGTTGCGCACCTCGACGGCCACCGGCACACCGATCTCGTCGAGGAAGTGGCTCAGTTCCGCCAATCGCGACGGGCCGAACAGCGCCGGTAGCTGCAGCCAGTAGGGAGATACTCGCTCGCCCAGCGGCGCCAGCAGGCGGGTGAAGTCCAGCGCGGATTCGAGCTGATCACGCAGGTCGCCAGCATGGCTGACGTCACCGGGAAACTTCGCAGTGAAGCGAAACTGCCGGGGCATGACCTGGGCCCAGCGCTCCACCGTGGCAGGCGCAGGACGGGCGTAGAAGGTGGTGTTGCCCTCGACCGCATTGAACACCTGGCTGTACAGGCCAAGGTACTCAGCAGGGCGAGCGTCGGCGGGATAGAGGTAGTCGCGCCAGGCGTTCTCGCTCCAGGACGGACAACCGAGGTGATAAGGCAGAGGCGATGGATTCATCCATCAAATGTACAGGTCCAACCCCAGCACTTCCATCTCCCAGTCGGTGAAACCCGCGGTGCTGAGGTAGCTGGCCAACGCGGTGGCGGTGCGTCTGTCGCGGGCGCGGGGGAACACCATGTCCTGCTGGCGCGCTGGCAGGCCAGCGCTGCGGCGGTTGGCGCGGGCGATCTGCTCGGCTTCGTGGTCTTCGACGTCCTCGATGACCTGCGCATCGTCGATGCTCTCGTCGCGCACCGATGCTTTGCGCGGTGCGCGCTTGACCGGGTAGGACTGTGAGGAGAAACCGTCGATGCGCATGATGGGTGCACTCGGGAGCAATGATGGCAATCTAGCAGCATCAGGCGTCCATCACCAATGCGCGTGTGATAACTGGACCACAGATCGCGCAAAAGGTTTTATCTCGAACGGCAATAGCCGACGAACTGCACTCAGCGCGCCTTGGGCGTGGCGACATTATCGCGCAGATAGACCGGTTGCGCCTGTTCGGCGACGACCGCCTCGCCCCGCGCCCAGGCATGACCGGCCAGGCTGAGGATATCCAGGGCATGCGGCAGGGCCTGGGCATCGCAGCGCTCGACCTGAACGCCCAGACGCTCGCCATAGCCCCAGCCGGTGCCCGCACCGAACCACTGGCCACCCTCGGGCAGTACGACCCGCTCAGGGGCGATCACCCGCTCCTGGTCGAGCAGGCGCATTTCGCCATCGTGCGCCTGGTAGCAGCCCCAGTACACTTCATCCATGCGTGCATCGATGGCCGCGGCCACCTGCTGCACACCATGCTGGCGCAGCGCCCCCTGGGCCAGGGCGGCGAGGTTCGACACCGGCAGCACCGGCCGTTCGAGGGCGAATGCCAGCCCCTGGACCACACCGATGGCGATGCGCACACCGGTGAAGGCCCCAGGCCCACGGCCAAAGGCGATGGCATCCACTGCGCTCAGGGCGACACCGGAGTCGGCGAGCAACTGCTTGATCATCGGCAGCAGCTTCTGCGCGTGCTGGCGCGGGATCACCTCGTAATGGCTGGTCACCTTGCCGTCATGCAGCAGGGCGACGGAACAGGCTTCGGTGGCGGTATCCAGGGCCAGCAGGGTGGTCATCGAACGTGTATCCAGGCGAAAGGGAAAAGAGCGGCAGTATAAACGACAACGGCCCGCAAGCGGGCCGTTGTAAAACGCAGAGGGCGATCAGCTCAGGGCTGCCAGCACCTTGGCGGTGATCGACTCGACCGAGCCGACGCCTTCGATGTGGGCGTACTTGGGCTTGCCGGCGTTGGCGGCCGACAGCTTCTGGTAGAAGTCCACCAGCGGCTTGGTCTGGCTGTGGTAGACCGACAGGCGGTGACGCACGGTTTCTTCCTTGTCGTCGTCGCGCTGGATCAGGTCTTCGCCGGTGACATCGTCCTTGCCTGCCACTTTCGGCGGGTTGTACTGGATGTGGTAGGTGCGGCCCGAGGCCAGGTGCACGCGGCGACCGGCCATGCGACCGACGATCTCTTCGTCGTCCACGGCGATTTCGACCACGGCATCAATGTCGACACCGGCAGCGACCATGGCTTCGGCCTGCGGGATGGTGCGTGGGAAACCGTCGAACAGGCAGCCCTTGGCGCAGTCTGGCTGAGCGATGCGCTCCTTCACCAGGCTGATGATCAGATCGTCGGAAACCAGCTGGCCGGCGTCCATGACTTTCTTCAGTTCCAGCCCCAGCGGGGTGCCGGCCTTGACAGCGGCACGCAGCATGTCGCCGGTGGAGATCTGTGGAATACCGAACTTCTCGGTGATGAACTTTGCCTGAGTACCTTTACCGGCCCCGGGAGCTCCCAGCAGAATTACGCGCATCTTGTGCTCCTCATATTTTTTTATTGCAAATCAATGGATTCGGCGTTCAGGGCCAAGTCCGGAAAATCGGATCAGACCGGAAAATCGGTCAAAAGGCTGCTCAAGATACACAGCGCCCGGCAGCCAGACAAGCGTTCCAAAATTGCACGAACGCCCATCTGGCGCCCTTCTGCCGAGCAGGTTGCACCCATCGCAACCTACCCCGATGCATCCCCCGGCTGCACCACCGTACAACCCGGTGCGGCGCTGCCCGACGGCCTCAGCCGGTGTTGCGCAAACCGGCGGCAATACCGGCCACGGTCACCAGCAGGGCCTGCTCCAGCGGGCTGTCCAGAGCGGCTTCGCGCACCCGCGAACGCGCCAGCAGTTCCGCCTGCAGGCGGTGCAGCGGGTCCAGATAGGTGTTGCGCAGGCTGATGAATTCCAGGGTCTCCGGGCTGTGCGCCAGTAGCACCGGCTGGCCGGTCAGGCCCAACACCACCTGGCACGACTGCGACAATAGGTCGCGCAGATGTGCCCCCAAAGGCAGCAGCGCCGGTTGCACTAGACGTTCGTCGTAGGCCTTGGCAATTTCCGCATCGGCCTTGGCCAGCACCATCTCCAGCATGTCGATGCGAGTGCGGAAGAACGGCCATTGCTCACGCATCTGCCCCAGCAGCTCACCCTGGCCACGCGCCAGGGCATTGCCCAGCGCGGTTTCCCATCCCAGCCAGGCAGGGAGCATCAGGCGCGTCTGGGTCCAGCCGAAGATCCACGGGATGGCCCGCAGGCTTTCGATGCCGCCCGCCCGGCGCTTGGCTGGCCGACTGCCCAACGGCAGGCGCCCAAGCTCCTGCTCCGGGGTGGACTGACGGAAGTACTCGACGAAATCAGGGTTCTCGCGAACCACCGCGCGATAAGCCTTCACCCCATCGGCGGCGAGCTGGTCCATCAGTTCGCGCCAGGCAGGCTCGGGCGGTGGCGGCGGCAGCAAGGTCGCCTCGAGCACCGCCGCCAGATAGAGATTGAGGTTCTGTTCGGCGATCCCCGGCAGGCCGAACTTGAAGCGGATCATCTCGCCCTGTTCGGTCGTGCGGAAACGCCCCGCCACCGACCCTGGCGGCTGGGAAAGGATCGCCGCATGGGCCGGGCCACCGCCACGGCCGACGGTGCCACCGCGGCCGTGGAACAGCAGCAGCTCGACCTGGTGTTCACGGCAGATGCGTACCAGGTTTTCCTGTGCCCGGTACTGCGCCCAGGCTGCCGCCGTGGTACCGGCATCCTTGGCCGAGTCCGAGTAACCGATCATCACTTCCTGCGGCCCGTGCAGCCCGGAGCGATAGCCGGGCAAACCGAGCAGGCGCGCCATCACCGGGCCGGCGTTGTCCAGGTCAGCAAGGGTCTCGAACAGCGGCACCACGCGCATCGGCCGAGTCAGCCCGGCCTCCTTGAGCAGCAATTGCACCGCCAGCACATCGGAGGCGGCGCCCGCCATGGAGATGACATAGGAGCCCAGAGAAGCCGCGGGCGCCGCCGCGATCTCGCGACAGGTGGCGAGCACCTCGGCGGTCTCGGCCTGGGGCTGGAAGTGGGCGGGCAGCAGCGGCCGGCGGTTTTTCAGCTCGGCCTGGAGGAAGGCGATACGTTGTTCTTCATCCCACTCGGCATAACGCCCGAGCCCCAGGTACTCGGTGATCTCCGACAGCGCGTCGCGGTGCCGGGCCGCATCCTGACGCACGTCCAGGCGCACCAGGAACAGGCCGAAGGTCACCGCCCGGCGCAGGCAGTCGAGCAACGGACCATCGGCGATCACCCCCATGCCACAGGCATGCAGGGACTGATAGCACAGCTGCAAGGGCTCGATCAGTTGGCGATTGTCGACAAGCACTTCGGCACTTGCAGGCTGCGGGCCGGCCAATGCGGCATGGGCCCAGGCCCGGGTGGCACGCAGGCGATCACGCAGTTGCTTGAGGAAGGCGCGGTAGGGCTCGGCGCTGTCACCTACCTTGGCGCGCAGGGCGTCGCTGGCCTGTTGCATGGACAGTTCGGCGGCGAGGTAGTCGATATCGCGCAGGAACAGGTCGGCCGCCATCCAGCGTGCCAACAACAGCACCTCGCGGGTGACCGAGGCGGTGACGTTGGGGTTGCCATCGCGGTCGCCGCCCATCCACGAGGCGAAACGCACTGGCGCCGCCTCCAGCGGCAGGTGCAGGCCCGTGGCCTCGAACAACGCCTTGTCGACCTTGCGCAAGTGGCTGGGAATCGCCTGCCACAGCGAATGCTCGATCACCGCAAAGCCCCATTTGGCCTCATCGACCGGCGTTGGACGGGTGCGGCGAATCTCCTCGGTGTGCCAGGCTTCGGCGATCAACCGACGCAGGCGTTCGCGCACCTGCTGGCGTTCGGCCGGCGTGAGGTCGCGATGGTCCTGGGCGGCAAGCTGCGCGGCGATGGCGTCGTACTTCTGGATCAGCGTACGCCGCGCCACCTCGGTGGGGTGGGCGGTGAGTACCAGCTGGATGTCCAGCTTGGCCAGTTGCCGGGCCAAGGCATCGTCGGCGTGCCCGGCCTGCTTGAGCCGCGCCAGCAACTCGGGCAATGCGCGGTCCTCGAATGGTGCCGGCTGGTCGGCGCCACGGCGATGGATCAACTGGTACTGCTCGGCAATGTTGGCCAGGTTGAGGAACTGGTTGAAGGCTCGGGCGACCGGCAACAGGTCATCGTCTGCAAGATCGCCAAGCGTGGAGCTCAACTGCTCGGCCGCGCCACGGCGATCGGCCTTCGCGCTGTGACGGATATCCTCGATCTTCTGCAGGAATGCCTCGCCATGCTGCTGGCGGATGGTCTCGCCCAGCAGTTCACCCAACAGATGGACATCCTCACGCAAGCGCACATCGATATCGGTCATTGGCTCTCCTTATCGCGCGGTCCACCCGCGCCGCCGCCCAGGTCATTGCTCCAAGAGTGCCCACAGGCGCCCCCGCAAGGCAAGCCGGGATCGGCCAATGCAACTAAAGTGAAGAGACGGCCCTCACAGCTCATGTCACGGTTCTACAGAGGTCATCATGAAAATCCGCGAGCTCGCACAACACTGGGAACAGAACGCCGCTGGCACCCTCAGCCCCACCGGGCACCACCTGCACCTTGACCTGGAATCCGAGGCGCGCCTGGCCGCGTTGGTCGAGATGTACCCCAAGCGCACCACCGAAGAACTGCTCGGCGAGCTGGTCGCCGCCGCGCTCGAAGAACTCGAAGCCAGCTTCCCCTACGTGAAGGGCCAGCAGGTGATCGCCACCGATGAAGAAGGTGATCCGCTGTACGAAGAAAGCGAGCACACGATAGGAAAAACACGAAAGTCAGTCTAGGGCACGTATTCCGGGGCGTTGATTGAGTCCAGCCCCAACTGCCCCCGCTGTTTCGGTCAGATTTGGAATCACAGCATATATAGAGGTAGGCCATGAACACCTTCAAGGAAATGCTCAGTCAGTGGGAAAGCAAATCGCAGGAAACCGCTGATCGAGTGGAGTACACCCTGACCCTCAGAAAGCATGACTTGATCAAAATTAAGGCTTTCGCAGAGACGTATGAACTCGATGAAGCCACCATCACTGAGGGCCTTTTGCAAGCGGCTATAAAGGAAGCGGAGCAAGCCATTCCCTATGTGAAAGGTTCACAGGTCATCAGGATTGAGGAAGGTGAAGAGGTTTATGCAGATGCCGGTAAGACACCTGCATTTGTGGAAGCAGAGAATAAAATCTCTAAATCTTTGAATACTCCAACCAAGCAAAGTTAGACCTTATCATTCTGACTTTGGGGCTGCAGCGGCTGCAGCGGCCTCCTCTTTCTCCTTCTGAATTCGCCTCAACTCCCTGAGATATAATTGCTCATAAGAAACAAACTTACTCATTCGCAGCTTATTTAGAGCCGTTGTTTCTGAGAGCCTTTTTAGAGCGGCAAAGGTTTTAACAAAAATATCCCTATAGACCAAAGCATCCTCTTGATTCGAGAAAGAAGTATTGCCGAGCTTCAGTAGCAAGCGAGCATGGTAAGTGAAAGCCTGATCATTCAGGCGTGAAAAATAGTCATAAAATTCGAGTTCATTTTTTTCAGCAAGCCCCTTTATAATTTCATAACTATTATTAGGGCTTTCGAAAGCAGCATTCATCAACTCAGAAAAGCTACCTTTAAACACCAGACCTTCAAAATATTTCTCCAAAGACTGACCAACGTAAGGGTTAGATGGCCACTGAAAAACACTATCTTTATCTAGAACCCCATGAGCCGGATAAAAATCACTGAAGAACTTATCAATTATCGGTTGTATTTCTTTTTCCTTACCAAGACCATAATAAAGAAAAGCAACAGAATCCAAGTCTTCCAATGTAAACTTATCAAGCCCCACCTTGATAGCTTTATCGAACGCCAGCAAAACCTCTGGCTCATTATCGAAAAATGAAGAATTATAAAGTTTCCAAGCATCACGAAGAACAGCTATGTCATTATTGTGGCGAATCTCTCTTTCGATTTCTTCTACAATTTTCTTTATCAAATCTTCGTCTGCATAACCTTTCTTGACGAGATTTATAATAGCCAAGTCAAATTCGCTACATCTTGCAAATCCATACTCTTGAAGAAATGAAGTTTTTTCTGCCTCTAGTCGAGCAGCTTCAGCATCCTCACCTGTAGATTCTGGGTCTGGTAACCGTAGACGTCCCGAATGCCCGTGAGAGAGAATAAACTCTAAATCTACTTTTGAGTTTCGCTCACCATAAATAGCCAAAACCGCTAATGGCAATATTCTACACGCCTGTTCAATCACAAGACTTTGACAGCCCTTCAATTTCTCACTAAGCAGACTTGCAAACAGCTCAATCTTCCTGAGCAAGCGTATATTATTTATATCAAGAAATTCGCAATTTTCGCTAATCTTTTTTAGCAAAGTGTTATTTGCATCAAAAATCAGACCAACCGAATCTTTAGTTGATGGACCATACAAAACCTCGTAATCAAAAACCTTTTCGCTGAAGGTAAAAAACTCATCACTCTTCTCCAGAGACCCCTCATTAAGAATGAGGATAACTGAACAATCTTTAGACTCAACCAGATTTGAAACCAAACCTAAAACGTCTCTCGCTGATAGCGATTTACCTCGACGTTCAAAATCGTCGATACAGATGATGGTATCTGACACCAAAGAATACTGAATTGAATCAATTACACCACCAAAACTTCCCACAAATGGAATTTTAGCTTCCTTCCCAAAGCTAAATATTTTTCTCAGCCCGCCTAGTGCATCGCTAAAATCTAACTTTTTTAGATTTTCGATGACAGAATCTTTACTGGTGACAGTATTCGCCTTAGCAGATGGCACCGTATTCTCAAAAATCGAACGCTTCAAGTCGGCCAGTGAGTTAATACCGAACAATGACACATATGAGTAATTACCACGACCAAAATTTGAGCTATATTTCTTGATTATGGAGTTCCAAAGATAAGTCTTACCAGTCCCCCACTCCCCTTTCAAGACAATTGCAGAACCCGTTTTCCTAACGGCGAAATCATGTAATGCTTTTTCAACCTGAATAACAGACATCAATTAACCCCTTGAGCTTTATCATCATCCCTTATGAAAGCCGGATATTGCCGAGGATGCTGGATAAGAATGTATTTTACAAATTTCTGCTTCAAAGCTTCATTTAAGGCACTTTGAAAATCAGCTATAGAATGAAGAGGTGACTCATCAACCACCAGAGACCGCCAATGAATGTTTGTGTGACCATCTGCCATCTTCAGTAGTTTTTCCATGGCTCTATGTGCCATATTCCCTGTATCTGGACGGACGACGAAGCTTTGACTGATGTACTCATCATCTACTTCCGTATTTTCTTCAATCTCGCAAGTGTTCAGAATCGAAAGGGTTTTGGGCGAAAATCTGTATTGTTTTTCACCATTGAAATCACGAAGATAAACGTCTTCAATTTTTGCTTTCCAAGTCTCCACACTTTCATCACTGCCATGCATCTTGTCTTTTTTTAATTTTAGATAAAGACCTACACCCTCCCCTAGCTGATAATTCATGTCACCCGCTAGGAGACTCATCAAGCTATTAGATATAGCGGTGAAAAAGTCGATTCGATAATTTTTGTTAAATCGCTCGAACAACGAAATGTCAAACAACATCCAAAGGCCGTGATACTTCCACGCAAACAAGACAGGTAGCCCAAGCATTTCACCATACTTGAGTAATTTCTCCCTGTCTTTCGCTCTGAGAGTGAGGATTTTTTCTTGCTTAGTTTTGACTTCGACGAGAACCCTATACTGATTATTTGCAGTGTTGAAAACTGCCAGTAAATCGGGAACCTGATAGGTTTCTCGGGAAGATTTCGGAATTTGCTGCTGATCCAGTTTATGGACCAGCGAACACTTCCCGAGCCAGCTACAGATGACGGCGAATTCATCCTCGGCTGGTAGCCCTAGGTCGAGACGCTTCACACGTTGGATAACTTCCTCTGGGTTCTCCCACCCACACTGTTCAAGTGCTTCATGAAGGACGCGACTTCGATCCATCAGCGTAACCTCATCCATGTGCAAAATCCTCATCATCGCAAAGCAGGGGAATTTCATCGGGAGTAATTGAGATTATCGATTCACTAGAATGATTTGCCAATCCGATGCACCATAGACTCCCCCTATCATCTTGACGGATACTGGAGAAAAAAACCATGTCAAAACATGAAACCCTTTTAGTCATAATTGGCATTCTAATTAAGTTGCCAAATAAATCTATTATGGGAGCTTTCTGAATTTTGACTTCTGACTCTTCTTCTGAGCAGAACACCTTAATGCTCTCACGCTGTGCATCAGCTATACGAGCAGTGAATATCTTTTCGCCATAATCAAGCTTACGTACAACCTCCCCCTTGTACAGATTGCCGTATAGTTGAACAAATCTTTCATCTTGTCTTGTCAACTCCAACCTTTTCAAAACCACCTGTTTCGAGAGCTTTGACGCTATCGTTCGGGAAAACTCAGCTATCTCCACAATTTCTTTCAATCGGGAAAATAATGATGAGTAGTCTGTTTCAGTTCCCTCCCAAAGCCGCAAAGGCTTTCCGTTTAACACAATCTCGATTACCACACTTGAATTTGGATACCTCAGCAAGAAATCATAGGCCCGCTTAATACGATAATAATGACTCAAGTTATCAAGCGACTGCCCCAACCATCCAGCAACATCAAACGTAAAGCTTGCATCTACCGTGGACTCACTACGAATGAAGTAGCGATATGTGAAAAAACCACCTAACGCAGAGCCTTCGATATCGAATTGCTTGGAGCCTCTTCCCATCAGAGATTCAGTAGAGGCAAACTCGAACTCCTGCCCATCACCTTTAAAATAGATGGTCGTCTCAAGTCGTCTTTTAAGAGGGGTCAGTGTCAACGTCCCTCCATCACTCACTTCACTAAGATGCTCAAAAAGCTTAGACCCGACAAATTTAAAATTTTTGGTGGGTATGTGGATGGAGTCGCCCAATTCTTTCATGTTTTGCCATGCCAAATCAGCGGCTTCAACTGCATCATCATTGAAAACCATCTGAATTTCTGGAGCGGGACTTACTACGGGAATCAACTGATGCACCACCGCATCACTCGTAGCAGTAACCTCCACTCTAAAATTTGGATCAAGGCTATTTATGGAATCCTCATAACCTTCAACAACGGCTGAAACGTCAAAACTAGCTGGATTACCAGATTTACAAATTAAAAAAGTAGTAGCTTCGATAATACCAGCACGAATTTTGTTTTCAGCCTCAAACGGCGCCATCGGAATTACGCCAACCAAAGACGAAACGTAGGCTTGATGAGCAGCCTTCATTTCTCTTAAACGATCAGCCGTATGGAAGTTTTCTTCGTTATCGATCAGCTTGGAGCACGAATAACACATCCAGATGCCGTTATCGAAGTGTTTTCTTTCGGCTTTGGTTTGGTTTGGGTCATACCGTTTAGCCCCCGGTCCAGAGGCAGCGGCACAAATATGTGCAGCGACTCCAATGCTGTTTTTCCTGTCACCAGCATGAGTTGAGCCGACCGTGAAGACACGGCAACGCGAACACAGGTTTGCAGCTCTTACCAGTAGCTCGATTTTGGTGGTTTCAGAAAAGTCATCACGGGTGCCAACGCTCGGCCCTTCTCCCATGACCTCAACCGTCTTGCTCTTCCTTGGTGCCATCGCTCGTAGCTCGCCATCATTCAGAAGGAATCCTATACAGGCGTTTTAACATCGAACGCTCAGGCACACCACGAAACGGTGCTGAGCTTGTCACCCTGATGAGACCACTGCTTTCCACAGACTTGGTCTAAGCTGAGCTGTGCTGGCTTACCTCGACTGCGAAAAATTTCCTTTGTAGCCCCGCTTTCCGAAGATATCGGCCCCACGCCACGCTTCCTAAGCCTGTCGCGGCGGCATCTGCACGACCTCAGCCAGCCACTCCCCAAGCGCGACGCCTGAGCCGCAAGGCCCACGAATACTGCCCCGCGCGGCAATAGTTCCGTAGGAAAAGCACTGACCGACCAGTCAGAAATAATTACGAAGCCTACGCAACTTTTTCTGAACTATTCTGAAAACGCTCAAGTCGGAGCCAATAGCCATCACGCAAAAACCCTGCACGCATGGTGTTTGGCCTTGGACTCGAGCACATGTGTATGTCAGGGAGCGATGGACTGCTACGGACATCGTTATCAGGAGTGATCCAATGGAGTTGACCACCATGAAGACCCGCACCGAAAAATTCCCGTCCAACTCTCTGCGCGGGCTCAAGCTGGCCGCGCTGGCGCTTGGCAGCAGCCTGGTACTGGCTGGCTGTGCTGGCAACCCGCCGACCGAGCAGTACGCGGTGACCCAGTCTGCCGTGAACTCTGCCGTCAGCGCAGGCGGCACCGAGTTTGCCGCCGTGGAGATGAAAGCGGCGCAAGACAAGTTCAAGCAGGCGGAAATCGCCATGCATGACAAGAAGTACGACGAAGCCAAGCGACTGGCCGAACAGGCCGAATGGGACGCCCGCGTCGCCGAGCGCAAGGCACAGGCAGCCAAGGCCCAGAAAGCCGTGCAGGATGCCCGCCAAGGCGTTCAGGACGTACGTGAGGAAGGCCTGCGCAGCGCCCAGTGAGGCCTGCCCGGTATTCCCCTGCCTTCGTTATCGATCAAAGGATGAACACTATGCGCAATTACGTAATGATCCCTGCCCTGTTGGCCCTGAGCGTCGGTCTGGCTGCGTGCTCGCACGACCCGAACGCCAACCTCGAATCGGCCCGCACCAACTTCTCGGCGCTGCAGAGCGATCCGCAGTCGAGCAAGCTGGCAGCCCTCGAGACCAAGGACGCCCAGGACTGGCTGAACAAGGCCGACAAGGCCTACATGGATCGCGAAGATGAGAAGAAGGTCGATCAACTGGCCTACCTGACCAACCAGCGTGTCGAAGTCGCCAAGCAGACCATCGCCCTGCGCACCGCAGAAGCCGATATCAAAAACGCTGCGGCGCAACGCGCCCAGGCCAAGCTGGACGCCCGCGACGCGCAGATCAAGAAACTGCAGGACAGCCTCAACGCCAAGCAGACCGACCGCGGTACGCTGGTGACCTTCGGCGATGTGCTGTTCGACTTCAACAAGGCCGACCTCAAGAGCAGCGCCCTGCCGAACATCACCACCCTGGCCAACTTCCTTCAGGAAAACCCTGAGCGCAAGGTGATTGTCGAGGGCTACACCGACAGCGTCGGTTCGGCGAACTACAACCAAGGCCTGTCGGAGCGTCGCGCCGAAAGCGTACGCCGTGCGCTGGTGCGTGCCGGCATCGACCCATCCCGCGTAGTCGCCCAGGGTTATGGCAAGGAGTATCCGGTCGCGGACAACTCCAGCGCCTCGGGCCGTGCGCAGAACCGTCGTGTGGAGGTGACCATCTCCAACGATAACCAACCGGTCCAGCCACGTGCTGCGATTCGCTGATACGCGCTGTGAGTGATATGAAAAACCCGCCTTGATGGCGGGTTTTTCATGTGCGCAAGATCAGATTCACTGTACCTGCTGCGGCGTGTCCTGGCCCATGCAGCGGATCGCCCGCTTGCGGTTATCGACCAGCACGCCCGTCAGGCCCTTCTGCTGAGTGTCGAACAACACCAGCACACCCTCGACGCACTGCGCCACCTGCGGCGATGGATCGAGGGAAACCCGGTAGTCCTCACCCGGAATCGTCTTGAGCATGGTGTAGTCCTGCAGCAGCAGGGCATCCTCGGGCTTGGCGAAATGCAGGTAGCCGTAGTACCACAAGGCCCCCACCGTCACGATGATGCTGCCGACACCGGTCAGGATCAGCGGGATGGCGTTGCGTTCTTCACTCATTGCGCATTCTTCTCGTCAGGGTAGTTCGGGACCTCCGCCAATCGGCGCAGGCCGTTGAAGTGGCTGGGGTCGTCGAGGAAGCGCAGCATCACCTGACGCCAGGTCGGGTCGGCGAAGGTCTGCACATGGTCGCCACGGGTCAACTGCAACACGCGCGGCGGCGGGGCATGCTGGTACAGGCGGATACCGTTGGCCATGGGCACCAGGTTGTCATCGATGCTGTGGAAGAACAGCTTGGGCGGGCTGTCCAGGCGTTCGATGGAGTGAATCGCGCTGTCCGCGTCGGGCACCAGCCACGACAGCGGCACCTGAAGCGGCCAGGTCATCCATGACGTACTCAGGGCGAAGCGCCCGACGTCGCGGTAACTCGCCGGCACCCCATCGAAGACCAGCGCACTGAAACGCTGGCGCTGCTCGGGATGGCCGGCCAGGTAATGGATGGCCATCGCACCGCCCAGGCTCTGGCCCAGCAGCACCAGCGGCTTGCCCTGCACTTCGGGCGCCTTGCCCAACCAGCCCAGCGCAGCATCGATATCCTGGTACACCGCCGGCAGCGTCGGCGTGCCCTGGGACAAACCATAGCCACGGTAGTCGATCATCAGCACCTGATAACCCTGCTCGGGCAGCCAGTAACTGCCTCCCAGGTGCCAGGCCAGGTTGCCACCATTACCGTGCAGATGCAGCACCGTGCCCTTGACCTCGACGCCCGCCTTGGCCGGCAGCCACCAACCATGCAGGCGGGTGCCATCCTCGGTGGTCAGCGTGACATCGCGGTACTGCAGGTGCGCTCGCTCGGGGGTGAACGGCTGGCCCGGCTCTGGATAGAACAGCAGGCTGCTGCAACCGGCCAGGCAAGACAACCCGAGCCCGAGCAACAGGGTGCGGCAGCGCTCAGAGAATGTTCGCGTAGTCGGCTTCAATGCGATCCAGGCTCAGGTGATTGAGGAAGTTGGAGAAACACATCCAGGCCGACAGCGCGTTGAGGTCACGGAACTGTTCGGGCAAGTACTTCGGCGGCGCCACCAGGCCCTCCTCGACCAGTTGGCGCAAGGTGCGCATGTCTTCCAGCGTGGTCTTGCCGCAGAACAGCAGCGGAATCTGCTCCAGCTTGCCTTTCCTCACGGCCAACTGAATGTAGTTGTAAACCATGATGAAACCCTTGAGGTAGGACAAGTCCTTGGTGAACGGCAGACCATTGGGCACCGAGCCGCGGAATACTCGGCTGGCATTGCCATAGCTTTCGGCCATTTCGAAACCCTGGCCCCGGAAGAACTCATATACCTGCAGGAAGTCCGCGCCCTGCTCCACCATGTGAATGGCGCGGGTGCGGTTGGTCAGCTTGCGCAAGCGGCTGGGATAGGAGGCGAAGGCGATCACCTCCATGAGGATGGCCAGGCCCTCCTGGGTCACGGTCGACGAGGGCGGGCCCTTGGCCAGGAAGGTGCAGATCGGCTGGTTGAGGCCATTGAGCGTGGTGCCCACATGCACCAGCCCTTCGTGAACCTCCAGCGCGCGGACGTCGCGGCTGTTGAACATGGCGTCGGCACGCACCTTGATGTAGTCGGCACCGGCCGCCGCATCGGCGACGATGCCATCGGACTCGAACACGCGGATGGTTTCTTCCGCCTCGCCGAAGACCTTGTTCAGGCGGCGCTGGAGGATCTCCACCGCTTCCTTGGCAGTAAGGTTTTTCGGCTCGTCCTTCAGATCGCCACGCCCATCGATGTTGTTCAGGTAGTCCGAGAGCATCAGCCCCAGGTCGGCCAGGGTCGGGTCACCGGCGTGGAAGGCGTCGGAGGCGGCGCCATACAGCTCCTGGGAGATCAGCCCGAAATCCTCGGTGCCGCGCGCCTCGAGCATGCGCACCACCATGCGGTACTCGCGGCACATGCGCTTCATGATCTGCCCGACCGGGTTGAACTGGCCGAGCTGGCGGATGATGTCGCGCTCGATGGCCTGGAACTCGGCCTTCACCGCGCTGGAGTCGAACGACAGAGGGCGACTGTGGTAGTACGCATGGTCTACCGCTGGCGGCTCCTTGCCCTTGGCCTTGAGAAAACCCTGGCGAATGCCGTCGTCCCATTTCACCGCGTCCAGCACCCGGATCGGGGTCTGGGCCGCGACGATACGGTCGGACAATGTGCGGATGGTTTGCTGGTATTCGTCCAACGGAGACTCCTTGCAAGGGCCTATTCGCGGGCAAGCCCGCTCCTACAGGTACGCGGTATCCGCTATTTGCCGGCCCGCTGGAACCGCGCCACCTCGACGAACAGGTCGGAGTTGGCGGGGTCGTCCAGATAGGCCAGCACCCGCTCGGCGGGGCTGTCGATCAGTACGCCTGGGCCATTGTCTTCGGGCACCTCGGTACTGCGACCGCTCAATTCCTTGTTGTCCACGGCCTGCTGGACTTGCTCGACATCGAGGTTGTAGAGCACCAACTGCTTGCCATCGACGACTTCGAAACCGCCAATCAGGAACTTGCCGCCCAGGCGCTTGGGCACGCCTGCCGACAGATACCAGCGATTGCCATGGCGCGAAACGCTGAAGGTGTAATCCTCGGGCGCCTTGCCCTGGGCGCGGGCCACGGCCTTGTAGGTGTTGCCGCCGACGCGGCTGATGGTCAGCTTCAGTGGCTGGCCCCAGGCGTCCTTGCTGCTCCATTGGCCCAGCAAGGCCTTGGGGGCTGGTTCGTTACTGGCCAGCGGTTCGTCGAAGGTCACCAGACACCCGCCCAGCAGCAGGAACGACAAGGTCAACAACAGCACACGCCAGGCTTTCATCAGGTTCTCCTTGAAAAGGTCGGCTGCGCCTTAGACCGCGGCCAGCACCAGGTGCAGGTAACGGGTAAGGATAGCGAGCATCTGCCCATCGGCCTGGGCATTCGCTTCTTTGAGCAGCCCTTGATATTCCATCTGCTCGATGATGGCCGTCAACACCAGGGCGTCCTGCTCGGGCTGGCGCGAGCCGACCACCTGAAGCATCTGCCGCGCGCCATGCAGCAGGATCTGCTCGTGGGCCCGCACCAGTTCGGCCAGGCGCGGGCACAGCAGCGCCTCCTGGCGGAAGGCCTGCTCGGCCATGAGGAAGTCGCGCCGGTTGCACAGCTGGCGGGTGACGTAGTCGGCGGTCATGCGCGCCACTTCGTCGGCAAGACGTGCACGGGACTGCGGGCTGCCGTCGCCCTGGGCCAGCAGCTGGCGCAGCACAACCTCGGTGTTGGCCCACAGCTTGGCCATGTAGGCGGCGCTGCGCTCGACGTACTGGGCGAAGGTATCGGTGAGCAGGTCTTCGATATCCTTGAAGTAATAGGTGGTGGCCGACAGCGGCACCTCGGCCTCTGCCGCCACTGCACGGTGGCGCACACCGCGCACACCGTCGCGCACGACGATGCGCATGGCGGCGTCGAGAATCTGCTGGCGGCGTTGCTCGCTGCCCTGGCGACTGGTCTTGCGACCTTGGTACTGCACGCTCTCGGCGACGGCGTTGGCTACGCCGGCGGCGCCTTGCTGGGCGTTTGCGGGGGGCACGGTGGGGACCTCGGTGTCTGTCTGGGGGATGTTCATTGTCTGTCCCGCGATAGGGCCGGTACAGACACTACACAGCCAAGCAAGAAAAAGCCGCCCCTGGAGGCGGCTTTTTCAATTCACTCAAGCCTGCGGACGCATGTGCGGGAACAGGATCACATCGCGAATCGACGGCGAGTTGGTCAACAGCATCACCAGGCGGTCGATACCGATGCCTTCACCGGCGGTCGGCGGCATGCCGTATTCCAGGGCACGCACGAAGTCGGCATCGTAGTGCATGGCTTCGTCGTCACCGGCGTCCTTCTCGGCAACCTGCGCCAGGAAGCGCTCGGCCTGGTCTTCGGCATCGTTGAGCTCGGAGTAGGCGTTGGCGATCTCGCGGCCACCGATGAACAGCTCGAAGCGATCGGTCACGGCCGGATTGTCGTCGTTGCGACGGGCCAGCGGCGACACTTCGAACGGATACTCGGTAATGAAGTGCGGCTGCTCCAGCTTGTGCTCGACCAGCTCTTCGAAAATCATCACCTGCAGCTTGCCCAGACCTTCGTGCCCCAGCACCTTGGCACCGGCTTTCTTGGCGATGGCGCGGGCCTTGTCGACGTCCTGCAGGTCGGCGGCAGTCAGCTCGGGGTTGTACTTGAGGATCGAATCGAACACCGACAGGCGCGCGAACGGTTCGCCGAAGTGGAATACCTTGTCGCCGTATGGCACGTCGGTAGTCCCCAGGACCAACTGCGCCAGCTCGCGGAACAGCTCCTCGGTGAGGTCCATGTTGTCGCGGTAGTCGGCGTAGGCCTGGTAGAACTCGAGCATGGTGAACTCGGGGTTGTGCCGGGTCGAAACGCCTTCGTTACGGAAGTTGCGGTTGATCTCGAAGACCTTCTCGAAACCACCGACAACAAGCCGCTTGAGGTACAGCTCCGGCGCGATGCGCAGGAACATGGCCATGTCCAGGGCGTTGTGGTGGGTTTCGAACGGCTTGGCCGCAGCGCCGCCAGGGATGGTCTGCAGCATCGGCGTCTCGACTTCGAGGAAGTCGCGCTCGATCAGGAATTTGCGGATATGCGAGATCACCTGCGAACGCACACGGAAGGTGTGGCGGGTTTCCTCGTTGACCATCAGGTCGACGTAACGCTGGCGATAGCGCTGCTCGGTGTCGGTCAGGCCGTGGTGCTTGTCAGGCAGCGGACGCAGCGACTTGGTCAGCAGGCGCACGTCGGTCATCTCGACATACAGGTCGCCCTTGCCCGAGCGAGCCAGGGTGCCTTCGGCGCTGATGATGTCGCCCAGGTCCCAGGTCTTGACCGCGGCGAGGGTTTCTTCGGGCAGGGTCTTGCGGTTGACATAGACCTGGATGCGCCCGGTCATGTCCTGGATCACCATGAACGAGCCACGGTTGAGCATGATGCGACCGGCAACCTTGACCGGGATCGCGGCTGCTTCCAGCTCTTCCTTGGTCTTGTCCGCGTACTGTTTCTGCAGGTCGTTGCAGTAGCTGTCGCGACGGAAGTCGTTGGGGAAGGCGTTGCCCTTGGCACGCTCGGCGGCAAGTTTTTCCTTGCGCAGGGCGATCAGGGTGTTTTCTTCCTGTTGCAGGTCTTGCGATTCGGTCTTGAGGTCGCTCATGTCGTCATTGTTTCCATCAGGTATTCGGTGCCCCTGTCGGGCAGGGCACGCGATACGGGCCCATGGCCTCGTATCGCGGCGGTGGTGTGCGGTTTACAGCCCCTGCTTGAGGCTGGCTTCCAGGTACTGGTCGAGGTCGCCGTCGAGGACCTTCTGGCAGTCACTGCGCTCGACACCGGTACGCAGGTCCTTGATACGCGAGTCATCGAGTACATAGGAGCGGATCTGGTGACCCCAGCCGATATCCGACTTGCTGTCTTCCAGCGCCTGCGAGGCGGCGTTGCGCTTCTGCATTTCCAGCTCGTACAACTTGGCCCGCAGCATTTTCATGGCGGTATCCTTGTTGGCGTGCTGGGAGCGTTCGTTCTGGCACGCCACCACGGTATTGGTCGGCACGTGGGTGATACGCACCGCCGAGTCGGTGGTGTTGACGTGCTGACCACCCGCGCCGGAGGAACGGTAGGTGTCGATGCGCAGGTCGGACGGGTTGATCTCGATCTCGACCTTGTCGTCGATCTCGGGCGAGACGAACACCGCCGAGAAAGAAGTGTGGCGACGGGCACCGGAGTCGAACGGGCTCTTGCGCACCAGGCGGTGCACGCCGATTTCGGTACGCAGCCAGCCGAAGGCGTACTCGCCCTTGATGTGCACGGTGGCGCCCTTGATACCGGCGACTTCACCTTCGGACAGCTCGATGATGGTGGCGTCGAAACCGCGCTTGTCGGCCCAGCGCAGGTACATGCGCAGCAGGATGTTGGCCCAGTCCTGCGCCTCGGTGCCACCGGAGCCGGCCTGGATGTCCAGGTAGGCGTTGTTCATGTCCATTTCGCCGCTGAACATGCGACGGAACTCGAGCTGGGCAAGGTTTTCTTCCAGGCCTTCCAGTTCGGTCACAACGTCGCCGACGGCAGCTTCGTCACCTTCCTCGACCGCCATGTCGAGCAGGTCCTGGCAGTCGCCCAGGCCGTTGGACAGCTTGTCGAGGGTCTCGACCACTTGCGCCAGCATGGCACGTTCGCGGCCCAGGGCCTGCGCGTACTCCGGCTTGTTCCAGACGTTGGGGTCTTCCAGCTCGCGGTTGACTTCGATCAGACGATCAGCTTTGTGATCGTAGTCAAAGATACCCCCGAATGGACTGGGAACGTTCGGTGAGGTCCTTGATGGTGTTCAGGATCGGTTGGATTTCCATGGCTTCTGGCTACTCGCACGAATTCGGTGAAAAGCCCGCGAGTATAACCCAGTCCGAGCCACGGCGGCAGACCCGTCGGGCGCCGCACTTCGGCAAAAGCGATCAGCACCGAACGCTGGCAGGGGGTAACGAGCGAGCGCGGGAACGTCGATTGCAAACCTCTTCGACCTAGTATTTTTGTCAGTAGATAAGTACCACAGCCTATGCACTAATGAGCTTGCAGGCACCACCAACATTTAAGGTCAGGCGCAGTTGCGCAAGGAGACATACAATGAACAGTGTAACTAAAGCAGCGAATGAAGAAGATGTATACAACCCCCCTGAGGTTCCGGACTTCAAGGATAACAAGATCTATTTGGATAAGTTGGGAGAAGAACTCAAGGTCACCTTCGAGTATGACGACATTGCGGAAGGCCACACAGTAGGCATGCGCTGGCGTGGGAATGCGACGTACGACCTGCCTCTGCAGAAAGTGAAAGATGAGAAAGTCATGACGTTCGTCATTCCTTATGGTGTGGTCAAAACAGACCTCGGCAACAAATGGACATCAAAACTGACGGCCAGCGTAGGTATTCCTGGGAAGCCGCTGTCGATCAGCAAAACACTCGAAGTCCGGGTTTTTGAATCAGAAGATAAAAAATCTTAATACCCGGAGGGCACAACAAAGTCATTAGCCTGCTCACCCTCAACTTTATTGCGCCCTTCTGATTTCGTGGAGCGCTGGCGTACACGCCAAACTAACGTCAGCGTCACCATGACCGCTTCTATCTCACGAACAAGGAAGTCATGATGATAATGCCAGTAAAGCCATGTACTTACCGCATAGGCCCAAGTGCTCTGTTGTTGGCGCTGCTGGCGATGACCGCTTGCCAGACTCACCAGGCAGAAACACCTGCGGTGGCGGCGATCCAGTCATCGACTCAGGCGGCGACTCAACTGGAACTGTACCGCCCGCGCTTCCCCAACTCCGGTTCCAGCACGGTGGATGTCGATGCCATTGGCGATTCGGTCACCGTCAGCTTTCTCTACAAGCCCATGACGCTGAACGATACGGTGGGCATGCGCTGGAAAGGTCGCAGCGAATGGCTTGCAAAAACTCAGGTCGTCAAGACCCCCAATGTACCGCTGATGTTCCAGATTCCCAGAAGCGAAATCGCCAAGGATATTGGAAGTACCGCCGTGGTCACGGGCAGTGTCGGTGTCGGCGGTAATCCGCTGCTCATCTCGCCGCCGTTCAACGTTCGGGTGACACAAACCGGTACCGACCCCGGTTCAAGAATTGCCGCTAATCTGAATGCTCGTTACAACGCCAGGGAAAATACTTGCCCGGGAAATATGCCTGCCTACTACTGTAATGGCATCATCATTCGCTCAGTGGACGACGGCCCCTTCAACCCGTGGGACCCGAGCCCATCCGCAATTAAACTGGGTGCCGTGTCCTTCTCTTACTTTCGCGTCGATTCCGTTGTGAGCAATTTCTACCGGGATGCAGGCTTCATCTTCCTTCCGCAAGCCGAGGCTGCCGCACAAGGCAAGGGTATGGAGTACCTGTGCATCTACGCCTATGATGCAGCGACGGCAGTCGGCGTTCGCTCTGGCAAGGGCTGTGGCCTGAAACCGCGAAGCGTGGCAGCGGCAGACCTCAGCACCTGCGCCAGTGTAAACGTGACAACGGAGGCCACCTGGTATGCGTACTCCAGCAAACTGCCCGACCGAAACTATCAATGCTCACTGAGTACCCAGAATGCCGCACAGTTCGCGATCAGCTACAAGGTACGCAGCAATCCACCGCCGAACATCAAAGCGGCCTGGAATGAGTTGATGGTGAATCTTTGGCCGCAGAACTATGGTGCCCAGCTGCCAATCGAGGCGTTCTTCTACAAGGTCGGCAACACCGCTTCGCTCAACAATGCCAAGTCATTCCAGACCAAGTTCAAGGCCAACACCGGGATATGGGTACCGGTAGTGGCGCTGAACCTGCGACAGCTCACCCACTCACCGTTCAGCTACAGCAAAGCCGATCAGGCCGTTCAGCCTTGAGGGCGGGCAGGTGCAGATTCATTTCATGCAGAACCGCGTCATGCAATGCCAACCTGGTTACGCCCACTGTTCTTGGCCAGGTAAAGCCCCTTGTCTGCGGCAGAGATCAACTGCCGGCAGTGACTGCCCACCACCGGTGTCTGGGTGGCCAATCCGATGCTTACCGTCAGGCGCGCATCGGACTGGGGGGCATTGTGCGGAATATTCAGGGCGAGCACGGTCTGGCGCAGTTTTTCCGCAATCAGCCGTGCACCACCCGGCGAGGTGTTGGGCAGCACCAGAGCGAATTCCTCGCCGCCATAGCGCGCCGGCAGGTCGCTTGGGCGCGAGCAGGAGCCGCGGATTGCCTCGGCCACCTGGCGCAGCGCTTCGTCACCGGCCAGATGGCCGAAGCCGTCGTTGTAGGCCTTGAAGTAGTCGACATCGATCATCAGCAGCGACAACTGCTGCTGCTCGCGCATGGCGCGGCGCCACTCCAGCTCCAGGTATTCGTCGAAATGGCGGCGGTTGGACAGCCCCGTCAGGCCATCGGAGTTCATCAACCGCTGCAGCATCAGGTTGGTGTCGAGCAACTGCTGCTGGCTGACGCGCAGGGCGCGGTAGGCCTCGTCACGCTGTAGCAGGGTGAGGTAGGAGCGCGAGTGATAGCGGATACGCGCCACCAGCTCGATGGTGTCCGGCAGCTTGACCAGGTAGTCGTTGGCCCCGGCGGCGAAGGCCGCACTCTTGACCAGCGGGTCTTCCTTGGTCGACAGGACGATGATCGGGATATCCTGGGTCGCCGGGTTGTTGCGGTACTCGCGCACCAGCGTCAGGCCGTCCAGACCCGGCATGATCAGGTCCTGGAGGATCACCGTCGGCTTGATGCGCATGGCCTGGGCCACTGCCTGGTGTGGATCGGCACAGAAGTGGAAGTCGATGTTCTCCTCGTGGGACAGCCCACGACGCACCGCCTCGCCGATCATCGCCTGGTCGTCGACCAGCAGGACCATCGCGGCGCTTTCGTTGATCGTCGTGAAACCATCGATCGGTAGGTCATTCATCCCTATTCACCAGGTCACTACCGGCCAGGCGGCGTGACTCAATACATATCGTCATTTCGGAAAGATTTCCATAAGTCGCCCGGCAATTCGCTCCAGCGGTCGTATCTCGACCGCCGCCTGGATCGCTGCGGCGGCCTTGGGCATGCCATACACCGCACTGCTTTGCTGGTCCTGGGCGATGGTCAGGAAACTCTGCTCGCGCATCAGCTTCAGCCCCTGCGCGCCATCGCGGCCCATGCCGGTGAGCAGCACGCCCACCGCATCGCTGCGCCAGAAGCGCGCCACGCTCTCGAAGAACACGTCGATCGAGGGGCGGTAGATTTCGTTGACCGGCTCGGCGGTATACGCCAGTTGGCCATTCTGCAACAGCCGGATGTGGTGGTTGGTGCCTGCCAGCAACACCTGCCCCGGCTGCGGTGGTTCACCCTCACGTGCCAGGCGTACCGGTAGCCCGGACACACCACTCAGCCATTCGGCCATGCCGGCGGCGAACACCTGATCGACATGCTGGACCAGCACGATGGCCGCCGGAAAATCCTGCGGAAGCCCCTTGAGCAGTACCTCAAGCGCGGCTGGCCCGCCTGCGGACGAGCCAATGGCCACCAGGCCACAACGACGCGCTAGATTGCGGACCGGCGCCGCCACGGAGCGGACTGCGCTGGAGCGCTGCTGGCCGATCAACCAAGCGATGTTGAGGATCTTGCGCAGCAAAGGCGCCGCCGCCTCCCGGGCATCGCCCGCACCCAGTGCCGGCGTATCGACCACATCGAGGGCGCCGTGGCCCATGGCCTCGAACACCCGGTGCACATTCTGCTTGCGATCCACCGTGACGATGACGATGGCGCAAGGGGTTTCGGCCATGATCCGGCGAGTCGCCTCCACGCCATCCATCACCGGCATGATCAGGTCCATGAGGATCAGGTCCGGCGTCTGCTCGGCACACTTGTGCACGGCTTCGACGCCATTGTTGGCCACCCAGATCACTTCGTGCGCGGGCTCGAAGGCCAGCGCACGGCGCAGCGCCTCGACAGCCATGGGCATGTCATTGACGATGGCGATCCTCATCCCTGGGCTCCTCCGATCAACTCCACCACCGCATCCAGCAACGCATCGTCATGGAAGCTGGCCTTGGCCAAATAATAGTCGGCGCCGGCATCCAGTCCACGTCGGCGGTCCTCTTCCCGGTCCTTGTACGACACCACCATCACCGGCAGCGATTGCAGGCGACTGTCGCGACGCACCAGGGTGACCAGTTCGATACCGTCCATGCGCGGCATGTCGATGTCGGTGATCAGCAGGTCGAAGTCTTCGCTGCGCAGGGCGTTCCAGCCATCCATGCCATCGACCGCCACCGCTACGTCGTATCCGCGCGTACCCAGCAGCTTGCGCTGGAGCTCGCGTACCGTCAGCGAATCGTCGACCACCAGGATGCGCTTGCGCACCACACCCCGGCCCGCCCGTGCACCGCGATCGATACGCTCCAGGCGCCCGGTGCTCAACAGCTTGTCCACCGAGCGCAAGAGGTCTTCGACATCGATGATCAGCACCACCGAACCATCGTCGAGCAAGGCGCCAGAGGAAATGTCCTGGACCTTGCCCAGACGCGGGTCGAGCGGCATCACCACCAGCACCCGCTCGCCGATCAGGCGCTCCACGGCCACGCCGTACAGTTGCTCGCGCTCACGAATGACCACCACGCGCAGGCTGTCCGCCTCGTCCTGCGCGGCCGGACGGTTGAGCAACTGGCTCGCGGCGACCAGGCCGATGTGGCGGTCCTCGTGCCAGAAGTGCTGGCGGCCTTCGATCTGCACGATGGCCTCGGCCGGTACGTCGAGGGTGCGTTCGATATGCGCCAGCGGGAAGGCATAGGCTTCGCCACCGACCTCGACCACCAGGCTGCGCACCACCGACAGGGTCAGCGGCACCTCCAGGTGGAAGCAGCAGCCCTGCCCTGCCACCTGAGTGAGCTCGATCGACCCGCGCAGTTCGCGCACCATGTGCTGCACCGCGTCCAGGCCGACCCCACGGCCAGACACCTCGGTGACCTGGTCACGCAGGCTGAAACCGGGCAGGAACAGGAAGGTGAGCAACTCGGCCTCGCTCATCTGCGCCACGGTCTCGGCGGGCGACAGTGCCCGCTCGACGATGCTGCGGCGCAGGCGCTCAAGGTCGATACCCGCACCGTCGTCGCTCAGTTCGAGAATCAGCAACCCGGCCTGATGCGACGCGCGCAGGCGCAGCGTGCCGTCACCGGGCTTGCCCGCCAGCAGGCGTCCCTCGGGCTGCTCGATGCCATGATCGACAGCATTGCGCAGCAAGTGCGTGAGCGGCGCCTCGAGTTTTTCCAGCACATCACGGTCGACCTGAGTCTTCTCACCCTCGATCAGCAGCCGCACCTGCTTGCCCAGGGAGCGCCCCAGGTCGCGCACCATACGGCTCTGCCCGGTCAGCACATCGGCGAAGGGGCGCATCCGGCAGGCCAACGCAGTGTCGTACAGCAACTGCGCGCGCTGGCTCGCCTGCCAGCCGAATTCGTCGAGGTCGGCAGCCTGCTGCTGGAGGATCTGTTGGGTTTCGGCGAGCAGGCGCTGGGTCTGGGCCAGGGCGTCGAGCACTTCGGCGCTCTGGCCGCTGCCTTCGAGCTGGGTCTTGAGCCCGTCGAGGGCGCGCATACCCTGGCCATGCATGCGCTTGAGGCGCTGCAGGCTGGCGAGATAGGGCTTGAGCCGCTGGGTTTCCACCAACGACTTGCTCGACAGGTCGAGCAGACTGTTCAGGCGATCGGCGGTGACCCGCAGCACGCGCTCACCGCCTTCGCCTGTGCGCTTGCCGCTCCTGGGTGCGGGAGCAGGCTCCACTTCCGGCTCAGGCTCCACAGGCATCGCGGGCACTTCGGGCGGCATCGCGAGAGGCAAAGGCTCAGCCGATGCGCCGACAGCGTCCAGCGCAGGCGCCGAAGGGTCGAGCAACATGGCCATCTGTACCAGGAACGCCGGCACCGCCGCCTCGCCCTGGGTGTCCCCGGGCGTTGCGATGCGCATCAGCAGGTCAGTGCCCTGCAACAAGGCATCGATGTGTTCGGGGCGCAGCAACAGGCGCCGCTCCTGGGCCGCGACCAGGCAATCCTCCATGACATGGGCGACGCTGACACCGGCATCGATGCCGACGATACGCGCCGCGCCCTTGAGGGAGTGCGCCGCACGCATGCAGGCTTCCAGCTGATCGCCCTGGGCCGGATTGCGCTCGAGGGCCAGCAGCCCGGCACTGAGCACTTGGGTCTGGGCCTCGGCCTCGAGACTGAACAACTCGAGCAACGATGCGTCGCGCATTTGCTCCGGGGTCATGACAGGCTCCGCTTCACGGCAGACAGGAGGTGTTGGTCATCGAGTACGCGCACACTGCGGCCACGCCACTGCATCACCGCCAGTGTGAAATGGGCCGTGTCGTGCTCCTCGTGCAAGCGCGAAAGGTCCAGGCGATGGATGCCGTCGATCTCGTCGACCGGCAATACCACCGGCCCACCTTCGGCAGCCAGGATCAACATCCGCGGCATCACCCGCCCACTGCGCTCCTGTGCTGGCGCCAGCTCCATACCCAGCAGGTCAGCGAACGACAGGCACGGCACCAGCGCACCCCGCACGTTGGCGACCCCCTGCAGCATCCGCGAGCGCTGGTGCGGCAGCGAGTGAACGGCTTGCAGCGGCGCGATTTCCGCCAGGCAGGCAGTGGCCAGGGCCAGCCATTCCTCGCCCAGCCTGAACAGCAGCATGGAGCGACCGGCAGTGCCCTGCTCCACCTGCGCCATCTCGACATGCTCGTCCTGCAGCAAGGTGTAGCGGTCGAGCAGGCGGGTAGCCGCAGCGGCATACACTTCGCAATTGCGGCAGTGGATGTGCCGGTCCAGCAGGGGGCATTGCTTGTCGCCATGGACACCGATGCGATTCCAGCAATCGTCGATATCGTCATGGTCCTGGGCGATCAGGTCCATCGAGTAGGCACCGCTCATCGTTCAGACTCCCTGCCCGCCCGCGCCGCCCTTTCCTGCAGACGCCGTGCCCCTGTGACATCCCCCTGGGATGCCAACAGCGTGGCCAGGTGCAGCAGCGCCTCGGTGTGCTGGGGCTCCAGGTACAGGGCCTTGCGGTAATGCTTGAGTGCTTCGCCGGCATCGCCCTGGGTATCGCTGAGCAGCCCCAGCCAGTAGTAGACCTGCGCCTTGGGCTCGAACAGACGCAAGTAGCGCTCGCAACTGGCGCGGGCCTGCTCGCTGGCCCCGGCATTGGCCTGACGGGCGATGGCTGCCAGCAGTTCGGTTTCGTTCTCGTTCACGGTCGGCAACGCAACCGGCCTGGCGGGCGGGCGAGCAGCACGGGCCAGGGATGGCGCCACCACGGGCATGGCGACAGGACGCGGCGCAGCTACCGGCGGGACGCTGGGTCGTGCCGGCGGCACCGGGCTGACCGGCGGCTGCACGCCGACCTGGTCCTGACGCACATAGGCGAACGACTGCGCGATGCCGATCGGCCGCATGCCCAGACGCGCCAGCAAGCTGCCCTCGGCCGGGCCGATGAACAGCACGCCATCGTCGTGGAGCAGTTGCTTGAGCACCTCGAAGACCCGCTGCTGGGTGGGTACGTCGAAATAGATCAGCAGGTTGCGGCAAAAGACAAAATCGTAGACCCCCTTGCGGCTGCGCAGGGCAGGATCGAGCACATTGCCAGGCTGCAGGCTGACCTGCTGACGCACGCGCTCATGCAAGCGGTAACTGTCATCGGCGCAGTCGAAATGCCGCTCACGGAACGCCAGTTCACTGCCGCGGAACGAGTTGCGGCCATACACGGCCTGCTCGGCACGGGCGAGGGAACTGGGGCTGATGTCCATCCCATCAATGCGCACGGCCGATGGCGGCAGACCCGCATCGAGCAGCGCCATGGAAATCGAATAGGGCTCCTCGCCGGTCGAGCACGGCAAGCTGAGGATACGCAGCGGCCGTGATCCGGCCAGCTCGACCAGGCGTTTCCGAGCCAGCCCGGCCAATGCCGTGAACGACTCGGGGTAACGGAAGAACCAGGTCTCGGGAACGATCACCGCCTCGATCAACGCCTGTTGCTCACCGGACGATTGCTGCAAGCGCAGCCAGTAATCGTCGAGGTCACGCGCGGCGAGTGCCACACATCGCTGGCGCAAGGCCCGCTCGACCATCGGCGCGCCCACCGACTCCACATCCAGGCCGATGCGCTCCTGCAGGAAGCGGAAGAAGCGTTGTTCGATCATCCTGCCACCTGCGTGGATTGATCAGGGAACAAGAGCAGGCGCACGGCATCGCTCAACAGGTCGTCGACCTGGATGCGCTGCAACAGCCCCTGTGCATCCTGTCGCACAGGCCCCAGGTAACGCGCCTCGCCGTTGTCCACCCCGTAGGGCTGGAACTCGTCGGGTTGACAACGCAAGGTGTTGGTCGCCTGCTCGAGCACCAGCCCAAGTTGCAGGTCAGCGCCATAACGCACCAGTACCAGGCGCGTACTGGTGCGCTGCGGCGCAGGCTCACCGAAGCTCAGGGACGACAGGTCGATGACCGGCACCAGCGCGCCACGATGCCCGAGGATCCCGGCGACCCAGGCGGGTGCCTGGGCGATGGGCTTGAGCGGACGCAACGGCAGCACCTCTATCACCTCGCGCACATCCAGGGCAAAGCGCTGTCCGCCGATATGGAACAGCAGGTACAACACGCCCTTGGCTTCGGCCTGACGCTGATCACGCGGTTGCAGATCGTTCATCACCGTCAGACTTTGAAGCGCGACACACCGCCACGCAGCCCGGCAGCCACCTGGCTCAGTTCGTCGATGGCGAAACTGGCCTGGCGCAACGACTCGACCGTCTGCGTGCTGGCATCACTGAGCTGAGCCAGCGCCTGGTTGATCTGCTCGGCGCCGGTGGCCTGTGCCTGCATGCCCTCATTGACCATCAGCACCCGTGGCGCCAGCGCTTGCACCTGATGAATGATCTGGCTGAGCTGCTCGCCGACCTGCTGCACCTCGAACATGCCACGGCGCACCTCCTCGGAGAACTTGTCCATGCCCATGACCCCAGCCGACACTGCGGACTGGATCTCGCGCACCATCTGCTCGATGTCGTAGGTGGCCACTGCGGTCTGGTCGGCCAGGCGACGCACTTCGGTAGCCACCACGGCAAAACCACGACCGTACTCGCCGGCTTTTTCCGCCTCGATGGCGGCGTTGAGCGACAGCAGGTTGGTCTGGTCGGCGACCTTGACGATGGTCACCACCACCTGGTTGATGTTGCTGGCCTTCTCGTTGAGGATGCCCAGCTTGGCGTTGACCAGGTCGGCGGCGCCCATCACCTGGTGCATGGTTTCCTCCATGCGCGCCAGGCCTTGCTGGCCGGAGCCGGCAAGGCTCGAAGCCTGGTCGGCGGCACTGGTCACCTCGGTCATGGTGCGCACCAGGTCACGCGAGGTCGCGGCGATCTCGCGCGAGGTGGCGCCGATTTCCGTGGTGGTTGCCGCGGTTTCGGTGGCGGTGGCCTGCTGCTGCTTGGAGGTGGCGGCGATCTCGGTGACGGAGGTGGTCACCTGCACTGATGAGCGCTGGGCCTGGGCCACCAGGTTGGCAAGTGCCTCGCCCATTTCATTGAAGCCGTTCTCGATGGCGCCGAACTCATCCTTGCGGTCCAGGTTCAGGCGCGCACTGAGGTCACCCGAGCGCAGCTTGTCGAGGGCGTGCACGATGCGTTGCATGGGTGCGCTGATGGCGCGCATCAGCAGCAGGCCGCAGATGCCGGCGGCGACGATCGCCAGGATCAGCGAAACGATCATGCTGCCCTTGGCGGTGGCCACGGCGCTGACGATCTCGCGGGTGGCGGCATTGGCGGATTCGGTATTGCGGTCGATCACCGTGTTCAGGTGCTTGCGCCCGGCGGTCCAGGCCGGTGTCAGCACTTCGGCGATCAGACGCTCGGCTTCGGGGTAGTTCTTCTCGCGGTAGGCTGCCAGGACCTGGTCGACCACCTTGACGTAATCCTCCTCGAGGCGCACGAAGGTGTCGAAGGATGCCTGGTCCTGCGCATCCTGGATCGTGCCCTGGTAGTTGGTCATCTGCGCCCTGAGTCGGTCGTGGAAACCCTTGAACAGTTCGATATCGGCAGAGGTCACTTCGCGATGGTCGGACAAGCCGACCAACTGCTGGCTGGCGACGTAGCTGTCGACCCAGGCGCTGCGGATCATCGAGCTGTAGTAGATCCCCGGAATGCTGTCCGTACCCACTGCCTGCTCACTGGCTTCGATGGTCACCAGGCGTGAATACGCCGCTACGATCATCAACAGCATGATGGCGATGATCACGGCGAAACTTGCCAGGATCCGTTGGCGCAAGGTCCAGTTCTTCACAATCAGCCCTCAGGAATTCTTCACGAGCGGGAAAATCGTCGAAGTATAGCCTAGCCGCCAGGCGCTTTATCGGTTGAATTGCGGAGTATTCAGGCATCCCTGCCGATTAAATGGCCAATCGCCACATCACTGCGCTGCAGCGTCCCGCACCTGGCGCTCCAGTTCCTCGCGCAAGTTCGGGTCCAGGCGCAACTGGCGGGCCAGTTCATCAAGGTAGGCACGCTCCATGAAGTGCTCCTGATCGACCATCATCACACTGGCCAGGTACATCTCCGCGGCCATTTCAGGCGTCTGCGCGGCACGGGCCACTTCGGCGGGGTCGAGCGGCTTGTTCAGCTCGGCATGCAGCCAGGCCTGTAGCTCGCGATCGTTGTCCAGGCGCACGAATTCACCTTCGATCAGTTCACGCTCGCGCTCGTCGATATGGCCATCGGACTTGGCCGCCGCCACCAGCGCCTTGAGCACCGCCTGGCTGTGTTGCTCGGCCTGGGCCGGCGGCAGGCGATCGAGGGTCTGTGGCTCCTGCGCCGCAGCCTGGCCCTGGCGCGCCTGCCAGTTGCCATAGGCTTTGTAGGCAAGCACGCCAAGCGCAGCGAGGCCACCATAGGTAAGTGCCTTGCCACCGTACTTGCGCGCCTTCTTGCTGCCCAGCAGCAGGCCCATGGCACCGGCCGCCAGCGCCCCGCCTCCGGCACCGGAAAGCAGGCCGCCAAGGCCTGCCCCCTTGCCCTGGCCACCCCCGAGCAGGTCGCCAATACCGGGCACCTTGCCCTGCTGGTTCTGCAGCAGCGACTGGCCGGACTTGAGCAATTGATCGAGCAGACCACGGGTGTTCATCTGGATGACTCCTGGACGGATAGGGAAGCTCCAGATTAGGCCCGCAGCCTGAATTCTCGCTTAATGCATTTGCTTCGGGATGTTGCATTAGTCTCGTCGAGCGTTTCCACCGTGCGGATCTGTCAATCCCGCAAGTCCGACTCATGAATCGGGTTGGCCCGGCTGGTCGCACGCTGGTACTGCGCAGGCCAGGTTGCCTTGTTGCCACCCAGGTCATCATCGGCATGCAGCGGCCAGTAAGGGTCGCGCAGCAGTTCGCGGGCGAGGAAGATCACGTCGGCCTGACCGGTACGCAGGATGTGCTCGGCCTGGGCGGGTTCGGTGATCATGCCCACGGTGCCGGTGGCAATTTCCGACTCTTTGCGTACGCGCTCGGCGAAGCGAGTCTGGTAACCCGGGCCGGTGGGGATCTCGGCATTGACCGAGGTACCGCCCGAGGACACGTCGATCAGGTCGACCCCCAGCGCCCTCAGACGACGCGCCAGCTCGACCGTTTCGTCGGGGTTCCAGCCATCTTCGACCCAGTCGGTGGCCGAGACCCGCACGAATAGCGGCAACTCTTGCGGCCACACATTACGTACGGCCTCGGTCACCTGAAGCGTCAGACGAATACGGTTCTCGAAGCAGCTGCCGTACTCGTCACGCCGCTGGTTGCTCAGAGGTGAGAGGAACTGATGCAGCAGGTAGCCGTGGGCCGCATGGATTTCGACGACCTTGAACCCGGCCGTCTTCGCACGCTCGGCGGCCTGGACGAAGGCCTGGACGACGCCCTGGATTTCATCGTGGCTCAGCTCGCGCGGCGGCGTATGCTCCGGGTCGAAGGCAATCTTCGAAGGCCCGACCGGCTGCCAGCCGCCGTCCTCGATCTTGACGCTACCGTGTTTGCCCAGCCAGGGACGATGGGTGCTGGCCTTGCGCCCGGCATGCGCCAGCTGGATGCCCGGGACGGCGCCCTGGGAGGTGATGAAGCGGGTGATACGTTGCAGCGGGGCGATCTGGTCGTCGTTCCACAACCCGAGATCTTCGGCAGTGATTCTTCCATCGGCAGTGACAGCCACCGCTTCGGTGATCACCAGCCCGGCGCCACCGACGGCGCGACTGCCCAGGTGGACCAGATGCCAGTCGTTGGCCAGGCCATCGACGCTCGAGTACTGGCACATTGGTGATACCGCAATGCGATTGGGCAGGGTCAGCTGACGCAGGGTATACGGCTCAAGCAGCAGGCTCATGAGGGGACCTCCCAAGGACTCCAATGGTCATCCGACCCGGACACTCGTGTGCGGCCGTGGCCCGGTACCGGTCTTTGTTGAGACTAGACCAGATTACCTTGGGGGGAAGTTCCGCCGGATGGACGCCGCGCGCTGACACCTGCCCCGTGTCAGCGCGGCTCCATGTGCGCGATCATCAACTGCACGCTTTCATTGCCGCGAAACTCGTTCACATCGAGCTTGTAGGCCACCTCCACCCAACGCACTGTCGGATTGGGCCAGATTTCGCGGTCGATGCCGAAAGCGATCCCATCAAGTTTCACCGAGCCGCACTCGCTCTTGAGCACCACTTTCAAATGCCGCTCCCCTACCACGCGCTGTTCGACCAACTGGAACACGCCATGGAACAGCGGCTCGGGAAAATGCTGCCCCCAAGGGCCGGCATTGCGCAGGGCACGAGCCAGGTCCAGATGGAATTCCTCGACCGCCAGGGTGCCATCGGACAGCAGGCGCCCGGTCAGGTCGTCCTCGCACAACTGGCGCCGCACCTCTTCGTCGAACGCATCGGCAAAGGCCTGGAAGTTGGCCTCCGGCAGCGACAAGCCTGCGGCCATGGCATGGCCGCCGAACTTGCTGATCAGGTGCGGGTGGCGCGCGGCCACGGCATCCAGCGCATCACGGATATGGAAGCCCGGCACCGAACGCGCCGACCCCTTGAGCATACCCTCGCCCGCATCGGCAAAGGCAATGGTCGGCCGGTGGTAGCGCTCCTTCAGGCGCGAGGCGAGGATGCCGATCACACCTTGGTGCCAGTCGGCGTCGAACAGACACAGGCCATAGGGCATGGACTCGACCGGCAAGTCCTTGAGCTGGGCCAGGGCTTCACGCTGCATGCCCTGCTCGATGGACTTGCGATCCTGGTTGAGCCCGTCCAGTTGCCCGGCCATGTCCAGCGCCACGGCGGCGTCTTCGCACAGCAGGCATTCGATGCCCAGGCTCATGTCGTCCAGCCGACCGGCGGCATTGAGCCGTGGTCCGAGGATGAAACCCAGGTCGGTCGAGGTGATGCGCCGGTGATCGCGGCGCGCCACTTCGAGGATTGCCTTCAGCCCGGGGCGAGCGCGCCCGGCACGAATGCGCTCGAGGCCCTGGTGCACGAGGATACGGTTGTTGGCATCCAGCGGCACCACGTCGGCGACACTGCCCAGCGCCACCAGGTCGAGCAGTTCGCCGATGTTCGGCTGGGCTTGCGTCTCATAGCGGCCAAGGCTGCGCAGGCGGGCACGCAGGGCCATCAGCACGTAGAAGATCACCCCCACGCCAGCCAGCGACTTGCTGGGGAAGGTACAGCCTGGCTGGTTCGGGTTGACGATCGCATCGGCGTCGGGCAACTGCTCGCCAGGCAGGTGGTGGTCGGTGACCAGGACCTTGAGCCCGGCCGCCTTGGCCGCCGCCACGCCATCGACGCTGGAGATACCGTTATCGACAGTGATCAGCAGCTGTGGCTGACGCTGCAATGCCACCTGCACGATCTCGGGGGTCAGGCCATAGCCGTACTCGAAGCGATTGGGCACCAGGTAATCCACATGGGCCGCACCCAGCAGTCGCAGCCCCAGCACACCCACGGTGCTGGCGGTGGCGCCATCGGCGTCGAAGTCGCCAACGATCAGGATGCGCTGACGCAGGTCCAGGGCCTCGACCAACAGGTCGACGGCCGCCTCGATTCCTTTAAGTTGCTGGTACGGCAACAGGCGCGCCAGGCTCTTGTCCAGCTCGGACTCGCTCTGCACGCCGCGCGCGGCATACAGGCGGGTCAACAGGGGCGGCAGGTTACCGAGGAAGGGCAATGCCGATGGCAGGGGGCGGGGTTCGATACGCATGGGGTCTTCGGCGGTCAGATCGGATCAGGTCAGCCGCGCTCACCGAGCAGCCACTGCAGTTGGACTTCGTGCTGGCCACGGTCGTCGGTGACGAATACCGTGCCTTCACTGATCATCACATCCCATTTGATGGTACGCGGCATGTCGGTGGCCAGAACCTCCAGGACTTCCTGCGGAACAGCAGCGATACTCAGGTTTTTCAGGCCCTTGACCGCGCCGACCACCTTGTTCTCCCACACCCGCAAGCTGCCGTAGGCCAGCAGGCTGGTGCGCTCGGTGCGACGCGAGCACCAGGTCAGGCGCTCGGCGTCGGGCTGGCCGACTTCGATCCAGTGCAGGATGCGATCATCCAGGCTTTTTTCCCACAGGGCAGCTTCATCGACATCCGACAGACCGCGGCCGAACGACAGGTTCTCGTTGTACCAAAGGGCGTAGGCCAGCAGACGGACGGCCATGCGCTCCTCAGTCTCCGACGGGTGACGAGCGATCGTCTGACGGACGTTTTCGTACACGCCGCGGTCGAGGTCGGTCAGATTCAGTTCGAACTTGTAGGTAGTGGAAGGCTGGGCCATGGGAAAGGGGCTTCTTTGGAGAAAGTCGCAGAGTTTAACCGATCCGAGTTTGTTGGGGTGGGTGGTTGCGCATCTGCGTGCACTAGACTCTGCCTTGCAACAGTATCTGCCATTGACCAGCTGTGATAAAACCAAGCCTCTTTTCTGTCGCCACGGACGCACCATGCCCACCCCCGCCAAACCCCTCGCCGGTCTGAAGGTCATCGAGCTCGGCACCTTGATCGCCGGTCCCTTCGCTTCGCGTATCTGCGCCGAATTCGGCGCCGAGGTGATCAAGGTCGAATCACCTGATGGCGGCGATCCGCTGCGCAAGTGGCGCAAACTGTATGAAGGGACTTCGCTGTGGTGGTTCGTCCAGGCACGCAACAAGCAATCGCTTACCCTCAACCTCAAGCACCCCGAAGGGCGCGAGATCCTCAAGCAATTGCTGGCCGGCGCTGACATCCTGATCGAGAACTTCCGCCCTGGCGTGCTGGAGAAACTGGGCCTTGGCTGGGACGTGCTGCATGCCCTCAACCCACGCCTGGTGATGGTGCGCCTGTCAGGCTTCGGCCAGACCGGGCCGATGAAGGACCAGCCGGGCTTCGGTGCAGTCGGCGAGTCCATGGGGGGGCTGCGCTACATCACAGGTTTCGAGGATCGCCCGCCCGTGCGCACGGGCATTTCCATCGGCGACTCGATTGCCGCCCTCTGGGGCGTGATCGGCGCGCTGATGGCCCTGCGACATCGCGAGGTCAATGGCGGTGAAGGGCAGGTGGTGGATGTGGCGTTGTACGAGGCAATCTTTGCGATGATGGAAAGCATGGTGCCGGAGTTCGACGTGTTCGGCTTCATTCGCGAGCGCACCGGCAACATCATGCCGGGCATCACCCCCTCCTCCATCCACACCAGTGCCGACGGGCGGCACGTGCAGATCGGCGCCAACGGCGATGCGATCTTCAAACGCTTCATGCAGGCCATCGGCCGCGACGACCTGGCCGAGGACGCGACCCTGGCCAGCAACGATGGTCGTGACCTGCGTCGCGACGAGCTATACGGGGTGATCGACCGCTGGGTCAACAGCCTGCCGCTGGAACAGGTGATGCAGTCACTGAACGATGCCGGCGTGCCTGCCAGCCGCATCTATTCGGCCGAGGACATGTTCAGCGACCCGCAATTCCTCGCCCGGGAAATGTTCCTCCAGGCGAAACTCCCGGACGGCAAGCCCTTCAAGATGCCAGGTATCGTGCCCAAGCTGTCGCAGACACCAGGCTCCACGGAGTGGGTCGGGCCTGCGCTGGGGGAGCACACGGCGACGCTGCTCGCCGGGCTGGGCTACAGCGATGCCCAGGTGGCACGCCTGCGCGAGCAGGGGGCGGTCTGATCGGGCGCCGAACCAGCATGATGCGCTTGTGTGTGCTGCTCTGCGCCCTGCTGCTGCCCTGGCAGCAGGGCCAGGCCCGTGAGCGCCTGACCTGGCTGGTGCGCGACCTGCCGCCGTTCACCATTCTCGAAGGCCAGGAAAAGGGCCAGGGCGTGGTCGACCGCATGCTGCCTCTGCTCATCGAGCAGATGCCAGAATACGATCACACAGTCCTTCGGGTGAATCGCGCCCGTGGCATCCAGATGCTCCAAGAGCACAGCTTCACCTGCGACCCGACCCTGCTATGGACGCCGGAACGCGCCCGTTTCGTGCACTTTTCCCAACCCTCGCTGCCCATCCTCAGTGGCGGGCTAGTCATCCGCAAGGCTGACCAGAGGCTGCTGGACGATCCCGGGGAAGGCTCGCCTGTGGACCTGAAGCAGTTGCTGGAGCGTCCCGGGCTGAAACTGGGAATCGTGGCCCAGCGCAGCTACGGGGCAGTGGTCGACGATATCCTGCGGCTGTTGCCAGAAGCCACGCTGAGCCGCCACTACGGCAACGATGCCACCGCCAACCTCTTGCAGATGCAGCAGCTGGGGCGCCTGCAACTGGTGCTTGGCTACTGGCCAGAGGTGCGCTACCTGGTCCAGCAGCAGGGCGGCTCGCTGGACAGCTACCAGTTCCACCCGATCAAAGGGGCGAATCGCTACCAGTTTCTGCATGTGGGCTGCTCCGACACCCCACTAGGACGCGAGGCCATCGCCCATATCGACAAGCTGTTGCCACACCTGCGCCAGGAAGTCCTCCCTGAGTTCTACGCCAACTGGCTTGACCCCGAACTGCGCACAGAGTACCTGGAACAGACCCGACGCCTGGTCGAGGAGGCTCCCGCTCCGACCAGCATCAAGCCATGACGCAGGCAAAAGAAACCCCGGATGCTGGGGAAGACATCCGGGGTCAACGCAAAGCCCTTGAATGGACTCTGTACGGCGATCCAACGCTACCGGAGCAAAGCAGCGTTCGAGCACCCTATAAAATCTGACGAGACACTCAGGCAAAGGTTCCCTGAGGTTGATGCCGGTGTTGCAATGCCGCGATCACACAGGGCTGCAGACGCCCTTCGACGATCTGCAGGTCGCGGTGCAGACCGTCGACCAGATCGACCAGCAAGCGCTGCTCCTGTAGCTGGCGAACGCTCACGGCGCGGCGCAATACCTCGTTGCCCTGCGCATCGAGCACGGTGAGTTGGCGATTGCCGCGCGCATCCGCATCGTCGAGTCGGGTGTGATAAGGGGACAGGGCATCGTTGAGCAGGGAGCAGATTCTTTCCATCCGGCGTACTCGCTTTGTCGGGGACCTATCGGAACTGACCGTCAGGCACTTGGGAAAGTTCGCTCGCACCTGTATCAGCCAGCATGCGTGGGCAACATGACAGTTTCGATATCCCGCCCGGAGTGCCTGCGCGGCGGTCGACGCAGCCGCTGCAATGCCGCCTGCAACCCCCTCATCGACAACGGCCAGGGCAATTGGGCAACGACCCACTGCCCCTGACGCTGGGCCTCGGAAGCGAGATCAGGGCCGCGCACAGGGGGCTGTCCGACGAACAGCAGCGCACGCGCATGGCCCTGCCTGGTCACGTGCTTCAACAGTGCCTGGGCGCTCAGCGCCGGCATGCCATGGTCGATGATGAGCATGTCCAAGGCTCGCATCTGCGCCATGCTTGCCTTGGCGCTGGCCAGATCGCAGGCGATGCGCACGTTGAAAACCCCCAGGGCATTGCAGGCCTGGTGCAAAGCGATCTGCTGGGCGGGATGAGACTGGACGATAAGAATGTTGAGCCGGTGCATGAGCCGCTCCTGAGGGCTGCGAGCCCTGATGGACAGGGCGCCCACTCTAGAAAAGCAGCATAGGGACTCAAATAGGAAAAGCCTGAAAAGACGAAGGATGATTCTGTAATTAAAGAACCGCTCAAACGCAAACGGGGCAAGCCGATGTTCCGACTTGCCCCGCCAATGCCCTCGAGTACCGCGTTTTACAGCGGCTTGCCGCGGTTGCCGTGCTGGCTGACGAAGGCCTGGACCGTCTTCAGGTCATTGGCCAGGACCGTGCAACGCTCCTCGCGGCTGAACAGGTCGCTCAGGTGCGCAGGCAGCTCGAGGGCCTTGCCGACACCGGCCTTCTCCACTGCCTCGGGGAATTTGACCGGATGCGCGGTGCCCAGCACCACCATTGGCGTATCCAGGCTGCGACGGCACTCACGAGCGGCTTTGACGCCGATGGCGGTGTGCGGATCAAGCACTTCGCCGGTGGCCTTGAACACCTCGGCGATGGTCTCGCAGGTCTGCTCGTCGCTCACTGCCAGGGAGTCGAACAGCTTGCGCGCCTCGGTCCAGCGATCCTGCTCCACGCTGAAGCCACCACCCTGCTTGAAGTTGGCCATCAACTCGGCGATCGCCGCGCCGTTGCGACCGTGCAGGTCGAACAGCAGGCGCTCGAAGTTGGACGAGACCATGATGTCCATCGACGGCGAGAGCGTTGGGTGCAGCGCGTCCTTGACGTACTGGTTGCCGCTCATGAAGCGGTGCAGGATGTCGTTGCGGTTGGTGGCCACCACCAGCTGGCTGATCGGCAGGCCCATGTTGCGCGCCAGGTAACCGGCGAAGATATCGCCGAAGTTGCCGGTCGGGACCGAGAACGCGACCGAGCGCGCCGGGCCGCCCAACTGCAGTGCCGCATGGAAGTAGTAGACGATCTGGGCCATGATCCGCGCCCAGTTGATCGAGTTGACCGCGACCAGGCGAGTGCCCTTGAGGAAGGACTGGTCGGCGAAGCTGGCCTTGACCATCTCCTGGCAGTCGTCGAAGTTGCCTTCGATGGCGATGTTGTGGATGTTGTCACCGAGGATGGTGGTCATCTGCCGACGCTGAACTTCCGACACGCGCTGGTGCGGGTGCAGGATGAAGATGTCGACGTTGTCGCAACGGCGGCAGCCTTCGATGGCGGCGGAACCGGTATCACCGCTGGTGGCACCGACGATCACCACGCGCTCGCCACGCTTGACCAGCACGTGGTCGAGCAGACGGCCGAGCAGTTGCAGGGCGAAGTCCTTGAACGCCAGCGTCGGGCCGTGGAACAGCTCCATCACCCACTCGTTGCCGTTCAGCTGGCGCAGCGGTGCCACCGCGGCGTGGGCGAAGGCACCGTAGGTTTCCTCGAGGATCTTCTTGAAGTCGGCATCGGCGATGCTGCCGGTGACGAAGGGGCGCATCACTCGGAACGCCAGTTCGTGATACGGCAAGCCGGCCCAGGAAGCGATTTCTTCCTGGGTGAAGCGCGGCAGGTTTTCCGGCACGTACAGGCCGCCGTCGCTGGCAAGACCTGCCAGCAGGACGTCTTCGAAATTCAGGGCCGGAGCCTGGCCGCGAGTACTGATATAGCGCATTGTGCAAACCTTCGGTTCTGGGCGCGGGCCGCCGTCGCGGCCCGCCGCTGAATTAATTGAGCTGTTCGACGCGAATACGCACGACGTTGCCGACCACATCCTGCAGGGCTTCAAGGGCGACGATGGCATCGTTGATACGCTGCTCGACCACGCCGTGGGTCAGCAGAATCATCGGCACCAGGCCGTCCTGTTCTTCGGCTTCCTTCTGCATGATCGACTCTATGTTGATGCCACGCTCGGACAGGATGCTGGCGACCTGGGCCAGCACGCCTGGGTGATCCTTGGCCTGGATCCGCAGGTAATAGGCGCTTTCGCACGCCTCGATCGGCAGGATCGGGTGCGCCGACAGCGAATCCGGCTGGAAGGCCAGGTGCGGAACGCGGTTCTCCGGGTCGGAGGTCATGGCACGCACCACATCGACCAGGTCGGCGACCACCGACGAAGCGGTCGGCTCCATGCCGGCACCGGCGCCGTAGTAGAGCGTCGAGCCAGCAGCGTCGCCGTTGACCATCACCGCGTTCATCACGCCGTTGACGTTGGCGATCAGGCGGTCGCTCGGGATCAGCGTCGGGTGCACGCGCAGCTCGATGCCGTCGGCAGTGCGGCGGGCCACACCCAGGTGCTTGATGCGATAGCCCAGGGCTTCGGCGTAGTTGACGTCAGCAGTGGTCAGGCGGGTGATGCCCTCGGTGTAGGCCTTGTCGAACTGCAGCGGAATACCGAAGGCGATGGAGGCCAGGATGGTCAGCTTGTGCGCAGCATCGATGCCCTCGACGTCGAGGGTCGGGTCGGCCTCGGCATAGCCCAGCGCCTGGGCTTCGGCCAGCACGTCAGGGAAAGCACGGCCCTTTTCACGCATTTCGGTGAGGATGAAGTTACCGGTGCCGTTGATGATCCCGGCCAACCAGTTGATGCGGTTGGCCGACAGGCCTTCGCGGATCGCCTTGATCACCGGGATGCCGCCGGCAACCGCCGCCTCGAAGGCCACGATCACGCCCTTTTCACGGGCCTTGGCGAAAATCTCGTTGCCGTGCACGGCAATCAGCGCCTTATTGGCGGTGACCACGTGCTTGCCGTTCTCGATGGCCTTGAGCACCAGATCGCGGGCAATGGTGTAGCCACCGATCAGCTCGATGACGATGTCGATTTCGGGGTTGGTCGCGACTTCGAACACATCAGCGGTAATGGGGGTACCGGTAATCTGGCAGTTCGGGTTCTGCGAGCGCATGGCAATCTGGGCCACTTCAATACCGCGCCCGGCACGGCGGGCAATCTCCTCGGCGTTGCGCTGAAGTACATTGAAGGTACCGCCACCGACGGTCCCCAACCCACAGATGCCTACTTTGACCGGTTTCACTGTGAACTCCCCATTGAACGGCCGGCACCTGCGCCGACCGTGAAACATGCCGTCACCCCATGACGACGGCGTATTGAATGAATTACTTGGCGGCTTGCGCCTGGCCGGCCAGGGCCAGCTTGGCCACCTGCGGTGCCGGCTGGTAGCCCGGGATCACCTGGCCGCTTTCGAGCACGATCGCCGGCGTGCCGTTGACACCGATCGACTGGCCGAGCTGGAACTGCTTGCTGACCGGGTTGGCGCACTTGGCCGCCTTGATTTCCTTGCCGTCGACCATCTTGTCCATCGCCGCGCGACGGTCACTGGAGCACCAGACAGCCTGCAGTTGCTCGTCACCCGGCGAGCCCAGGCCCTGGCGCGGGAAGGCGACATAGCGCACCTCGATACCGCGCTTGTTAAGCTCGGGCACCTCGGCGTGCAGCTTGTGGCAGTACGGGCAGGTCGTGTCGGTGAACACGGTGATGTGCGATTTGGTTTCGCCCTTGGCCGGGTAAACCACCATTTCAGTCGCAGGAATACCATTGATCAGCTTGGCGATGCCCTGGCGTTCGGTTTTCTCGGTCAGGTTGACCGGCTTGCCATCCTGGATCTGGTACAGGTAGCCCTGCATGACGAACTGGCCATCTGCGCTGGCATAGAGCACGCGGCCGCCCTGCAGCTTGACTTCGTAGAGCCCGCCGACCGGGCTGGTGGCGACGCCTTCGATCGGGACTTCCAGTTCCAGTGTCTTGAGTGTGTTGCGAATGGCTTGCTCGGCACCGGCGTTGACATCGGTGGCCGCAGCGACGGCAAAGGTACTGGCCAGCGCCAGGGCGGCGGCGGCAAACATCTGGGTCACGCGCATGGGGTACTCCTGAAGGCGGACGGGGACCGGAGGACGTCGCCTGCGGAAAAAATCGCGGCGACCAGACAGTCCCTGGTGCAAACCGCTCAAGCCTACCACATCAGGCCGCGACGAAATCACTGTCTGATGGCCGCCGGGCGGAACATGAAAATCATTCATCCACGCGGATGGTGCTGGGCATGCAACTGCTGCAAACGTGCCTTGGCGACGTGGGTGTAGATCTGCGTGGTGGAAAGGTCGCTGTGCCCCAGCAGCATCTGCACCACCCTCAGGTCGGCACCATGGTTGAGCAGATGGGTGGCAAAGGCGTGACGCAAGGTATGCGGTGACAGTGGCTTGTCGATACCGGCCACGCGCGCGTGGTGCTTGATGCGGTGCCAGAACGTCTGGCGGGTCATTTCCTCGCCCCGCAGGCTGGGGAACAGCACATCGCTGGGGCGACCGTTGAGCAGCTCGCCGCGACCGTCGCGCACGTAGCGCTCGATCCACAGTACCGCCTCCTCGCCCATCGGCACCAGACGCTCCTTGCTGCCCTTGCCCATCACCCGCAGTACCCCCTGGCGCAGGTTGACCTGATCGAGGGTCAGGCTCACCAGCTCGGTGACCCGCAGGCCGCAGGCGTAGAGAACCTCGAGCATGGCTCGGTCGCGCTGGCCGATGGCTTCGGCCAGGTCGGGTGCCTTGAGCAGCGCTTCGACATCCGCTTCCGACAGGGATTTGGGCAAAGGCCTACCCAGCTGCGGCATATCGACCTGCAAGGTCGGATCGACACCAATGAGTTTTTCCCGCAGCAGATAGCGATAAAAGCCACGCACACCAGAGAGAAACCGCGCAGTGGAGCGCGGCTTGTAACCCTGATCGAAGCGCCAGGCAAGGTGGTCGAGGATCGAATCGCGGCCAGCCTCAGGCAACGCGACGCCACGCTCCTGCAACCAGCCATTGAACAGGGCCAGGTCGCTGCGGTAGGAAACGCGGGTGTTGTCGGACAGGCCTTTTTCCAGCCAGAGGGCATCGAGAAACTGATCGATCAGGGGGTGGTCCAGGGCGGGCATTCGGAGGGCTGCTGGGTGTTGAAAGTGGGCTTAGTGTTTCACAGCCGCATAATTGTTGTCTGTACCGGCCTCTTCGCGGCTAAAGCCGCTCCTACAGGGATCGCGCAGCGCCTGTGGGAGCGGCTTTAGCCGCGAAAGCGCCCGCACTGGAGAACTCAGGCCTGAGCCAGTACTGGCACCGGTCGCTTGTCCTCGTCGATGGCGACAAAGCTGAACACCCCATGAATCGCACGCTCGCGGCCGTCGAGGTACATGTTCTCGACGAACACATCGACCTGTACCTGCAAGCTGGTATTGCCCACCTTGATCACGCTGCCAACCAGCTCGACGATCGAGCCCGCCGGGATCGGGTGCTTGAAGTCGATGCGGTCGGTGGACACGGTCACCAGCGGCAGGCGACAGAAACGCGTAGCGGCGATGAACGACACCTCATCCATCCAGGCCAGCGCGGTGCCGCCAAACAAGGTGTTGTGGTGATTGGTGGTATTGGGAAATACGGCCTTGGTCACGCGAGTGATCGACAGCTCGGTACGGCGCTGGATTTCCTGGTCTCTTGGGGTGGTGGTCATGGGGTACTCGAATCGCAAGGGAATGGCAGCGGGGCGACCCGCGAAGCAGGCAACACCAATACCACAAAATGCAAAAAAGCAGCCCGAAGGCTGCTTTTTCTCTCGCAAGGCGACCAAGGCCGCCGGTCAAACTGCACTCAGGACAGTTTTTCCTTGATGCGAGCGGCTTTGCCGGACAGGTCGCGCAGGTAGTACAGCTTGGCTTTACGCACGTCACCACGACGTTTCACGGCCAGGCTGTCGATCTGTGGGCTGTAGGTCTGGAAGGTACGCTCTACGCCAACGCCGCTGGAGATCTTGCGCACGGTGAAGGCGCTGTTCAGACCGCGGTTACGCTTGGCGATAACAACGCCTTCGAACGCCTGCAGACGCGAGCGATCGCCTTCCTTCACTTTAACCTGAACGACAATGGTGTCGCCTGGTGCGAAGGTCGGGATTTCCTTGCTCATCTGCTCGGCTTCGAGCTGCTGGATGATCTTGTTGGTCATGCTGTGCTCCTAAGATGGATAACTTGATCCACCATCGATACGTTAACTATCGTCCCGCTCGCGGAGGTATTCCTCGAGCAGCTTCTTCTCTTCTCCAGAAAGCGAGCGACTTTCCAGAAGATCGGCGCGTCGTTCGAAGGTCCTACCAAGGGACTGCTTCATTCTCCAACGCCGGATGTGTGCATGGTTGCCACTTAGCAACACGTCGGGTACACGCTGATCCGCATACACCTCAGGTCGGGTGTAGTGCGGGCAATCCAGCAGACCATCGGTGAAGGAGTCTTCCTCCGCCGAGTCCACATGCCCTAAAGCTCCGGGCAGCAGCCGCGTAACCGCATCGATCAGTACCATGGCCGGCAGCTCGCCACCGGAAAGTACATAGTCACCAATCGACCACTCCTCATCGACATGAGCTTCGATAAAACGCTCGTCGATGCCTTCATAACGACCGGCGATCAGGATCAACGATTCCTGTTCGGCCAGGCCTTTGACCGCCTGCTGAGTCAGCTTGCGGCCTTGTGGCGAGAGGTAGATCACCTTCGCCGATGCTCCGGTCGCCTGCCTGGCACTGGCCAGGGCGTCTTCCAGAGGCTTGATCTTCATCACCATGCCCGGACCACCGCCAAACGGCCGATCATCCACCGTGTGGTGACGATCAGTGGTGTAGTCCCGTGGGTTCCAGCAGGTCACTTGCAGCAACCCCTGTTTCACCGCACGACTGGTAATGCCGTACTCCGTGATGGCCGAGAACATCTCGGGGAACAACGTGATGACTTCTACGCGAAGGTTACCCATCGTCTAGAAATCCGCGTCCCATTCGACTCGCATCACACCTGCTTCCAGGTCGATTGCCAGCACGCATTGCTCCGTATAGGGCAACAGACGCTCGCGATCATCCAGGCTGCCAGCGCAAGGCTTGACCACCATTACATCGTTCGCACCGGTCTCCAACAGGTGATCGACCTTGCCGAACAGTTGTTCGTCCTGGTTGATGACCTTCAGGCCCTGCAACTGGTACCAGTAGTACTCGTCGGCGGCCAGGTTGGGCAAAAGGCTCCGCGCAATGCAGATTTCGTAACCGCTCAGAAGACGGGCTTCATCGCGATCGTCGAGGCCTTTCAGTTTCACGACCAGGCCCTTCTGGGAGCCACGACCGCTGACCAGCTCGACCTGCTTTACCTTGCCTTCGTGCCGAAGCGTCCAGCGCGGATAATCCAACAGGTTTTCAATCGGATCGGTAAAGGAATACACCTTCACCTCGCCGCGAACGCCGTGAACCGAAAAAATCTTGCCAACGACGATGAGGTCGTCAGCCTTTTCTGGCGTCGCGTTCATACTGCTCAGGCAGCAGCCTTGGCAGCGTCCTTCAGCAGCTGAGCAACACGCTCAGACGGCTGCGCGCCCTGGCTCAGCCAGTAGGTGACGCGTTCCTGGTTGACCGACAGCTTGACTTCGGCGCCCGAGGCGATCGGGTTGAAGAAGCCAACGCGCTCAACGAAACGGCCGTCACGGGCGTTACGCGAGTTGGTCACGGTCAGGTGGTAGAAAGGGCGCTTTTTCGAGCCGCCACGGGCCAGACGAATGGTTACCATGTGAACATCGTTCCTATAGTCGGTACTGCAGTCAGTGCTGCAAATCTGAATGCCAAATAGGCACACGGGTGCCCAAAAGGCCGCATATTCTCAGGGAATACACGGACATTTGCAAATGGCTTTTTCGCAAGAGCCATGCAAAGCAATCCAGACCTGCCGCTTAAGCCGCTGTTTTGCGGCGCTTTCCCGCCGAGGCGGGGTCTGCCTGGCCGCCTTGAAATCAAGGCGACCAAGCGGATTCGGTTACAGCTTCGGCATGCCGCCGCCCGGCAGCATCCCGCCCAGGCCACGCATCATCTTGGCCATGCCGCCCTTGGCGGAGAATTTCTTCATCATCTTCTGCATCTGCTTGTGCTGCTTGATCAGTCGGCCGATATCCTGCACCTGCGTGCCGGAGCCCAGGGCGATACGGCGCTTGCGCGAACCGCTGATCAGGTCGGGGTCGCGACGTTCGGCAGGGGTCATGGAGTTGATGATCGCCTCCATCTGCTTGAACTGTTTCTCGGCCGCGCCCTGGGCATTGCCCATCTGCGACAGGTTGACGCCACCGATGCTGGGCAGCTTGTCCATCAGGCCACCCAGGCCGCCCATGTTCTTCATCTGCTGCAACTGGTCGCGGAAGTCTTCGAGATCGAAGCCCTTGCCCTTCTTCAGCTTCTTGGCCAGCTTGTCGGCCTTGGCCTTGTCGATGTTCTGCTCGGCCTGCTCGATCAGGCTGAGCACGTCACCCATGCCGAGGATGCGCGAGGCGATGCGGTCAGGGTGGAAAGGCTCGAGGGCTTCGGTCTTCTCGCCCATACCGATGAACTTGATCGGCTTGCCGGTGATGGCGCGCACCGACAGCGCGGCACCGCCACGGGCATCACCATCGACCTTGGTCAGCACCACGCCGGTCAGCGGCAGCGCCTCGCCAAAGGCCTTGGCGGTATTGGCGGCGTCCTGACCGGTCATGGCATCGACCACGAACAGCGTCTCGACCGGCTTGACCGCCGCGTGCAGGGCCTTGATCTCGTCCATCATGTCGGCGTCGATGTGCAGACGGCCGGCGGTGTCGAGGATGACCACGTCGATGAACTTGATCTTGGCTTCGCGAATCGCCGCCTCGGCGATATCGACCGGCTTCTGGCTGATATCGGACGGGAAGAAGGTCACGCCGATGTCGTTGGCCAGGGTTTCGAGCTGCTTGATCGCCGCCGGGCGGTATACGTCGGCGGACACCACCATGACGGTCTTTTTCTTGCGCTCTTTAAGGAAGCGCGCCAGCTTGCCGGCGGTGGTGGTCTTACCGGCGCCCTGCAGGCCCGCCATCAACACCACGGCTGGCGGAGCCGCATTGAGCGCGAGGTCTTCGTTGGCCGCGCCCATCAGGCTTTCCAGTTCGGCCTGGACGATCTTCACGAAGGCCTGGCCCGGCGTCAGGCTGCGCGACACCTCTGTGCCGACCGCGCGCTCCTTGATGCTGTTGACGAAGTCCTTGACCACCGGCAGGGCGACGTCGGCCTCGAGCAGGGCCATGCGCACTTCACGCAACGTGTCCTTGATGTTCTCTTCGGTCAGCTTGGCCTTGCCGGTGACATGGCGCAGCGTCTGTGACAGGCGGTCGGTCAGGTTTTCGAACATGGTGATCCTTTCAGGCCCAATTAAAGCCGAGGTTGTTCAGGCGCCCTGGCGGATATCCACACGCGCAGGGCACAGCAAGCCGGGCATTATAACGGAGAGCGGCGACGGCGCACACCTTGGCGCTGAGCGGCAGCGGCGGCGGCCTTTTCGCTGGCAAGTCACAGCGCCGAACCGCCGCCTCCATGAAACCTTGAGCCCGCGAAAAGGCCGACACGGCCTGCAGTCTTCCTAGGCAACCGCGTTCTATGCCAAACTCCCCTCCTTTAGGGCTCGCCTACCAGGACCTATGCTCTCCTCACCCAGCCTCATCCCCAACCTGATCGCGGCCATCCTTTATATTGCCGCGACCGCCTATCAAGGCTCGCGCCTGGCACAGGGTGCCAAGGTCGACAAACGCCTGCTCGGCCTGTTGGGCGTGATTGCCGTTGTCGCACAGACCGGCGCCCTGTTCTTCCAGTTGCTCACCCCACTGGGCCTGAGCCTCGACTTCTTCAGCGCCGCCAGCCTGATCGCCACCGCGGTGATCGCCCTGACGCTGCTCGCCTGCCTGAGCATTCCGGTGGAGAACCTGCTGGTGCTGCTGTTCCCGCTGGGTGCAGTGACAGCGCTGCTGGCACAGTTCGCGCCAGCCGGCACCGTGCCGCTGGTCAATGAAGAGCCCGGCATCCTGGCGCATATCCTGCTGTCGATCCTCGCCTATGGCCTGTTCACCATCGCCGTGGTCCAGGCCCTGCTGCTGTTGCTCCAGGACCACCAGCTCAAGCACAAGCACCCCTCGGGACTGATCCGCAACTTCCCCCCACTGCAAACAATGGAAAGCCTGCTGTTCGGCTTCCTCTGGGCGGGCTGGATCCTCCTGTCGCTGTCGCTGATCTCCGGCTGGCTGTTCTTCGAGAACCTGTTCGCCCAGCACCTGGTGCACAAGACCTCGCTGTCGTGCCTGGCCTGGATCGTGTTCAGCGTCCTGCTGTGGGGGCGCAATCGCCTGGGATGGCGCGGGCACAAGGCGATCCGCTGGACCCTGGCGGGTTTCTGCCTGCTGATGCTGGCCTACTTCGGCAGCAAGCTGGTCCGCGAATTCATCCTGCACATCTGACGGGCAATCATGGACACTTTGCCGTACGCCCCGCTGCTCGGCACCCTGGTACTGGCGTTGCTGTGGTCAGCGCTGTTCAGTGCGGTCGAGGCCGCCCGCCAGCAACTCAACGGCCACGTCCGCTCCAGCGAGACAGAAGCCCCCACCCTGCCCGCCCAGGCACTGGTCCTTTGCGCCAGCCTCGGCAAGTTGCTGGTGCTGGGCCTGGCCTGCCTGATCGGTCAGCGCTACAGCGGCGAACATGGCTTCTGGCTGGCCGGGCTCTGTGCCACGCTGACGCTGCTGGTGCTGGCCGAGTACCTGCCGCGGCGCCTGGCACGACGCAACCCGCACGCCTTCGCCAGCCTCGGTGGCAGCCTGCTCAAGCTGCCACTGGCAGCGCTGCAGCCGCTGGCCTGCCTGCTCGACGGCATGGCCAAAGTGATCCTGCGCCCGTTCCGCGTGCAGCCTCCCGCCGTCGCCCTGCACCCACAGGACGAAGACGCCCTGGATGACGACGAGCCGCACGAAACCCCACGCCAGGGCCTGATCGAGGGCCTGCAAGCGCTGGACAGGATTACCGTCAACGACATCCTGGTCCCGCGCAACGAAGTCGATGGCATCAACCTCGACGACCCGATCGAACAGATCATCGAACAGCTGATCCTCAGCCGCCACACCCGCCTGCCCGTCTATCACAACGACATCAACCAGGTCGAAGCGATCCTCAACACCAAGCTCATCAGCCACCTGCTGCCACGCGCCGAACTGACCCTGGAGAAACTCCAGGCCGCCTGCTACGAGCCCTACTTCGTCCCGGAAAGCACCCCGCTGCAACTGCAACTGCTGAACTTCCACAAGCAGCAGCGGCGCATGGGCGTGGTCGTGGACGAGTACGGCGAAGTGCTGGGGATCGTGACGCTCGAAGACATCCTTGAAGAAATAGTCGGCGAGTTCGAAGACGAGCAGAGCCTGGACAACCCCCATATCCATCCCCAGCCCGATGGCCGCTTCATCATCGAAGGCACCGCCTCGCTGCGCGAGCTCAACCGCAGCCTGGGCTGGCACCTGCCCTGCGACGGCGGCCCGAAAACCCTCAACGGCCTGGTCACCGAAGCACTGGAAAGCATCCCGGCAAGCGCGGTTTGCCTGAAAGTCGGACGCTACCGCCTGGAAATCCTCGAAACCGAGGACAATTGCGCCAGCAAGGTACTGGTCTGGACCGTAACCCGATAGCTATACTCGGGCCACGCTTACCCAGCCCTGCCGTCCCGCCTGCTACCCGCACCCGGCGCCCCACGGCCAGTCCGCCTCACTGACGTGCCAGCGGCCCTGCGTCCTATCCCGAACAGCGTCCGCGCCCTGCCATCCCGGGGCCCTCGTCAGCCTGGCGAACCACAACAATACGCTGCGGCCCGCCTGATCGGCCGCGCGAACGACTGTTCAGGGACCTACGCATGACAACCAGCAACACCTACGCCGAACCTGTCTCGGCGACCCCGGTCAATTCGCCCGCCCGGGTCGCCACCGCCAGCTTCATCGGCACCGCCATCGAGTTCTACGATTTCTACGTGTACGCCACGGCTGCGGCGCTGGTGATCGGTCCAGTGTTCTTCCCGTCCGGCTCAGGCACCGCGCAGATGCTTGCAGCCTTCCTCACCTTCGGTATCGCCTTCCTCGCCCGGCCGCTGGGTTCGGCCCTGTTCGGCCACTTCGGTGATCGCATCGGGCGCAAGTCGACCCTGGTCGCCTCGTTGCTGCTGATGGGGGTGTCCACCACACTGATCGGTGTCCTGCCAGGCTATGACAGCATCGGCGTATGGGCCCCGATCATTCTCTGCGTGCTGCGCTTCGGCCAGGGGCTGGGATTGGGCGGCGAATGGGGCGGTGCAGCCCTGCTCGCCACCGAGAACGCACCGCCCGGCAAGCGCGCCTGGTTCGGCATGTTCCCGCAGTTGGGCCCGTCGATTGGCTTCCTCGCCGCCAACGGTCTGTTCCTGACCCTGGCACTGGTGCTCAGCGACGAGCAGTTCCGTGAATGGGGCTGGCGCATTCCGTTCCTGCTCAGCGCTGCATTGGTGCTGGTGGGCCTTTACGTACGCCTGAAGCTCGAGGAAAGCCCGGTCTTCGCCAAGGCCGTGGCCCGTCAAGAGCGGGTGAAAATGCCGGTGGTCGACCTGTTCGCCAAGTACTGGATGCCCACCTTGCTGGGCGCTGCGGCGATGGTGGTGTGCTACGCACTGTTCTACATCTCCACGGTGTTCTCGCTCAGCTATGGCGTCTCCACACTCGGCTACAGTCGCGAAACCTTCCTCGGCCTGCTGTGCTTCGCCGTGGTGTTCATGGCACTGGCTACGCCGCTGTCGGCCTGGCTCAGCGACCGCTATGGGCGCAAGCCGGTGCTGATCGTCGGTGGGCTGCTGGCCATTGCCTCAGGCTTCACCATGGAACCCCTACTGACCTCGGGCTCCACCGCCGGCGTGGCGCTGTTCCTGGCGATCGAACTGTTCCTGATGGGCGTGACCTTCGCCCCGATGGGCGCGCTGCTGCCTGAGCTGTTCCCGACCCACGTGCGTTACACCGGGGCCTCGGCGGCCTACAACCTGGGCGGCATCGTCGGCGCCTCGGCGGCACCGTTCTTTGCCCAGCAACTGGTGAGCATGGGAGGTTTGAGCTGGGTGGGGGGATATGTGTCGGTGGCGGCGGTGATCAGCCTGATTGCAGTGCTGTGCCTGAAGGAAACTCGCCATACCGAGCTTTGAGCAGTTGGGGCAAGCCCGCTCCCGCAGGAATCCGTAGGAGCGGGCTTGCCCGCGAATGGGCTGCGCAGCAGCCCCGTGCGATCTCAGATCAGAACTCGACCTTCACCGCCTGCGAAGCACGGGTCGCCTTGGCGCGCGCCGCTTCGACCGACTCGTCGCGGGCCAGGCACACGCCCATGCGGCGGGTGCCGTTGATTTCCGGCTTGCCGAACAGGCGAATGGCGGTGTCCGGCTCGCTCAGCGCTGCGCCGAGGTTGGCAAAGCTGGTCTGCTGCGACTGGCCTTCGGGCAGGATCACGGCCGAGGCCGACGGACCGAACTGACGCACCACCGGGATCGGCAGGCCAAGAATCGCACGGGCATGCAGGGCGAACTGCGACAGGTCCTGGGAAATCAGGGTGACCAGACCGGTGTCATGCGGACGTGGCGACACTTCGCTGAACCACACCTGGTCGCCCTTGACGAACAGCTCGACGCCGAACAGGCCACGACCACCCAGCGCATCGGTGACCGCCTGAGCCACACGCTGCGACTCAGCCAGCGCCTTCGGGCTCATGGCCTGGGGCTGCCAGGACTCCTGGTAGTCGCCCTTCTCCTGACGGTGACCGACCGGCGCGAGGAAGGTGGTGCCGCCCACATGACGCACGGTCAGCAGGGTGATTTCGTACTCGAAATCAATGAAACCCTCGACGATCACCCGGCCCTTGCCAGCACGCCCGCCTTCCTGGGCGTAGTCCCAGGCTTTCTGCAGGTCGGCATCACTGCGCAGCAGGCTCTGGCCCTTGCCCGACGAGCTCATTACCGGCTTTACCACGCACGGATAGCCAACATCGGCCACGCCCTTGGCGAAGTCTTCATAAGTGTCGGCGAAGTGGTAGGGCGAGGTCGGCAGTTCCAGCTCTTCGGCAGCCAGGCGACGAATTCCTTCGCGGTTCATGGTCAGCTGAGTGGCGCGGGCGGTCGGCACCACGTTGAAACCTTCGTTCTCCAGCTCGACCAGCGTGGCGGTGGCGATGGCCTCGATCTCCGGCACGATGTAGTGCGGTTTTTCAGCCTCGATCACCGCACGCAGGGCGACGCCGTCGAGCATGTTGATCACATGGCTGCGGTGCGCGACCTGCATGGCAGGCGCGTTGGCGTAACGGTCCACGGCGATCACCTCGACGCCCAGGCGCTGCAGCTCGATCACCACTTCCTTGCCCAGCTCGCCGCAGCCACACAGCAGTACGCGGGTCGCGGTCGGCGACAATGGGGTTCCGATACGGGTCATTTCAGGTCCTCGAAGGCGTCCGGGGCGCGCCGGCTGGTGCTGCCCGCTGAAAAAGGACCGGTATTCTACATCAATCGGGCGCGGATCAACCCACCGCCAGCGCGCGTCGCGCCCGCCACGCCATGATCAGCCAGACCGCCGTCACACCAGCAAACTTCGAGGCCATCGCTGTGCCGATCACGGCAGGCGTCAGTGCACCGATCATGCCGAAGAAGATGAAGGTGTCCACCGGGATGCTCAGCGCCGAGCTCAGCCACAGGCGGTCACGCAGGGGTCTGCGGGTGACGCTGAACACCAGCCAGTCAATCAGTTCGGACACGAAGAACGCCGTAGCGCTGGCCAGGGCGATGGCCGGCTCCGAAGTCGCGTAGGACAGCACCAGCGCCGCCAGCATCGCGATCAGTGCGCCATGCCCGTAACGGGTCTGCACCATGTCACGCAGGATGAACACCAGCCCGCCCCAGGCGGACCAGATCACGTCCAGGTGCGGAGCGCTGGAGAAGGCGTAGTTGATGAGCACCACGCTGCTGATGTAGGCGATGAGGTAGAACATGATCCGGAGATTCGAGGGGCAAGCCCGACAGATTAGCGCCAGCCCCATCGTGGGACAAGTCGCAGCGGCAAACCGCCGCTAGCTCAACCGATCACCAACCCCGCCGCCACGGCCCGCTCATGGCACAGCTTGAGCACCGCCCGGCGCTCGTCATTGGCCATCCGTGCCCACCGGGTGATCTCCTGCACCGTACGCTGGCAACCGATGCAGATGTCCTGCTCATCCAGCGCACAGACGTTCACGCACGGCGAGGCGACCGGCCGCTCGTCAGTCTTCATCGACCACCAGCTCCCGCGCATAGCGCTCGGCGTTGTGCACATAGTGCGCGGCGCTGGCTTCGAGCATGCGCTTCTGCTGCTCGGTCAGCTCGCGCACCACCTTGCCGGGCGAGCCCATCACCAGCGAACCGTCGGGAATCTCCTTGCCTTCCGGGATCAGCGCATTGGCGCCGATGATGCAGTGCTTGCCGATCCGCGCACCGTTGAGGATGACCGCATTGATGCCGACCAGGCTGTAGTCGCCGACGCTGCAGCCATGCAGCATGGCATTGTGGCCAATGGTCACGCCCTTACCCAGGGTCAGCGGCGACCCCATGTCGGTGTGCATGACGGTACCGTCCTGGACATTGCTGTCCTCGCCGATGTCGATCAGCTCGTTGTCGCCGCGCAGCACGGCGCCGAACCACACACTGGCCCGGGCCTGCAGGCGCACCTTGCCGATCAAGGTGGCAGTGGGGGCAGCCCAACTGCTGGGATGGGCTTCGACCCGCAGGTCGCCCAAGCGGTATTTCATGTCGTGTTCCTCACGGTTGAACGCAGTCGGCGGGTGAACCCCGCTCAGTTCTGGATAAAGCGCTCTGGCGGCTGGTGCAGGCTGATACCGGCGTCGAACAGCACGTTGACCAGCTCGACGATCATGATCGCCGACAGCCCCCAGATCTTGTAGTCGCCATAACGGTAGCTGGGCACGTACCAACTGCGCCCCTGGTAGTCGATGCGATGGGTGTGGTCGCGTGGGTCCTGGCGAAAGAACGACAGAGGGACGTTGAAGACCGCGGCGATTTCGGCATCGTTGGGCTGGTACTCGACGTAATCCGGAATCAGCCCGACGAACGGCGTTACCTTCAGCCCGTGCAACGAAATAAGCGGGCTCAGGGGGCCGATCACCTCGACCAACCCCGGCGGCAGGCCGATTTCCTCCTCGGCTTCGCGCAGGGCGGTGAACACCAGGTCCGGGTCTTCCGGATCGCGGCGCCCTCCGGGAAAGGCCACCTCGCCACCATGGGTGGAAAGCCCCTTGGCACGCAGGGTGAGCACCAGCTCGGGCTCTTCGCTACGGGTAATGGGCAGCAGCACCGCCGCCTCGGGAAAACGGCGATCCGCCTCCAGTGACGCAGGGGTATGGTTGCTCATTCGGCGAAGAAGCTCGTCCAGCATTACGCACTCTCGATTCCAAGGCCTGCCTTGCATGATGCACCAAAGCCGCGAGGCACCCAAGCCCCGACGGCTTGCGACAACCCCGTCAGCCGCGCCAAGATAGCCGCTCACACAGGAATAAAAGCATGAAATTCTGCAGCGCGTGCGGCCAACCGGTCATTCAGCAGATTCCCGAGGGCGACAGCCGCCTGCGGTACGTCTGCCCCTCCTGCCAGACCATCCACTACCAGAACCCCAACATCGTCGCAGGCGTCTTGCCGATCTGGGGCAGCCAGGTGTTGCTGTGTCGCCGCGCCATCGAGCCCCGCCGCGGCTTCTGGACCCTGCCCGCCGGCTTCATGGAGAACGGCGAAACCCTTGACCAGGCCGCTCGTCGCGAGACCGTCGAGGAAGCCTGCGCACGCGTGGGCCCAACCACCCTCTACCAGTTGTTCGACCTGCCGCACATCAACCAGGTGCACGTGTTCTTCCGCGCAGAGCTCGCCGACCTGGACTTCGACGTCGGTGTCGAGAGCCTGGAAGTGCGGTTGTTCGAAGAGCATGAAATACCCTGGAACGAACTGGCTTTCCGCACCGTCACGCGGACACTAGAATGCTATTATCGCGACCGCATCGGGCAGCAGTACCCCATAGGCCATGAATACCTGCCGCCGATGAACGTTTCGTCGTCCACCTAGCTATTTCAGGATACGTTTCATGCGCTGGTTGCTTGCCCTCTTCTGCTTGTGCGTTGCATCGGTGTCCCAGGCGGCGTTCACCGAGACCATCATTCGCAAGCCCCTGCCCGCGACCACGTCACAGGGCACGCAGCCCCAGGCCAGGCCTGTGCAAAGCAGCAGCCAGCCGCAGATCGACAAGGTGCTGGTGCTCAAGTCAGAGCGGCGCCTGCAATTGATCAGCCGCGGCGAGCCACTCAAGACCTACCGCATCTCCCTGGGCAAACAACCCAAGGGCGCCAAGGAGCGCGAAGGCGACAAGCGCACCCCTGAAGGCTTCTACTGGCTCGACTGGCGCAAGGTCAGCGACCGCTACAACCTGGCCATGCACATCTCCTACCCAAACATCAGCGACGCCGCCAAGGCGCGCCGCGAAGGGGTCAATGCCGGCAGCATGATCATGATCCACGGCACACCGATCAACGAAGAATACCCGGAGTGGTACTTCCACACCCTCGACTGGACCGAAGGCTGCATCGCCATGCGCAACGACGACATGCGTGAAGTGTGGAGCATGGTCAAGGACGGGACCATGATCGAGATTCGCCCCTGAGCCCTCGGGCTCACCCTTGCAGCTCCCACTTCCCCAGCGTGGAGCCCGCCCGCGCCTGAGAAAGACGGCGCAGGCTGACGGCGCGTCCTACATTTTCAGCAAGTCCTCAGAATATCCCGACTCAAAAAGGTTATTTGCCTGATACCCATACAGGCAATGTATCGCATCCAAACGACTGTTCGAATTTTTAGAATCCACGCAAACGAGTACTTGAACCGTACGACCTCTGCGGAATTCTTCGATGGCGAACACCCCGTTTCCGGCTATCTGCCTTTCAATCATCAGTGCATTGCTCGCGCTGCTGACCAGCTCGGTTGCCCTTGCAGCCGATACCGCCAGCGAGCAGCTACGCGACCAGCAACGCGAGCTTCAGCAATTGCAGCAACAGCAGCGGCTGGAGCACTGGCAGCGCCGCCCTGCCCCGCAAGGATCAGGGCAGCCGACACCATCGGCAACCCCTTCAGCCCAATGCTGGCCGGTCAGCGGCCTGCGCCTGAGCGGCAACGTGCGCATCACCAACGCCACGCTCGAACAGAGCCTGCGCCCGCTGCTGCACTCGTGCATGACTGCGCACGCCATCAACCGACTGCTCCTGGCAATCACCGAAGGCTACGTAAGGGCGGGGTATCCGGCAAGCCGCCCTTATCTGAGACATCCCCCCAAGGCTGGCGCCCCCCTCGACATCGTCATCGTCGAAGGCTTCGTCGAGAGTATCGAGTTGGATACCGCGCTGCCGCTGTCGCTGGCCGGTGCCTTTCCCGACATGCTCGGCCATCCACTGTACCTGCCCGACCTGGAGCAAGGGCTCGATCAACTGAACCGCCTGCGCGCCTATGACCTGGGCGCCAACCTGTTGCCCGGCGACGTACCCGGCGGTACGCGGATACAACTCGAACCACGCCGGATCGGTTCGCGCTGGCATCTGGACAGCCGCCTCGACAACCGCGGCAGCGCACTCACCGGCCGCCATCGCCTGAACCTGAGCCTCGGCCTGGACAGCCCGCTGGGGCTGAACGACGACCTGCGCCTGTCATTGAACTCCAGTGTCTTCCAGGCACCGGGGCGCAGCCAGGGTGCCAGCCTCTACTACAGCGTTCCCTACGGCCCCTGGACCTTCGCCCTGAACGCCAGCCAGCTCAGCTACCGCGCACCACTACCCGGCAACCGCCTCAGCAGCCGGGGCAGCAGCAGCCTGCAAGGGCTGAGTGCCGACCGCATGCTGTGGCGCAACCAGCAGGGCATGCTCAACGCCAGCCTGCGCCTTGACCACAAACGCGTGGGCAACTGGCTCGGCCCGCTGAAGATCGCCCAGCAGAGCCCGACACTCACCACCCTCGAGGCGGGCCTCAACCTGCTCTGGCTCGAAGGCGGCCTGTGGAACGCCTATGTCGGCGTCGCCCAAGGCGTGGATCTGTTCGGTGCCGACCGCGCACCGCTTGGCCGCAAGAGCTCCGAGCCTGGTTTTCGCAAGTACCGCACCAACCTCCTGTACCTGCACCCGGGGCCCTGGCGCTGGCAGAGCGAACTGAACCTGCAATACAGCCCCGACCGCCTGCCGGCCATCGAACAGCTTGCCCTCTCCGACGACCTCGCCGTGCGCGGCTTTCGCCAGCACAGCGTCTCCGGCGCCAGCGGTGCGGTGTGGCGCAACACCTTGAGCCACACCCTTCCCCTCAGCCTGCCCCTGGAAATCCGCCCGCACCTCGGGCTGGACCTGGGCTGGACGCGCTTCGATCACGGCAGCAGCTCGCAACGCCTGAGCGGGGCCGTGCTCGGCGTGGTACTGGGCACGCCGGGCAATCGCCTGCGCCTGGACTACCAGCGCGCGCTGAGTGCCAGCGACCGATCACGCAGCACCCTGGAGCCGGGCTTCTGGGTGTTCGAATGGACCTTGACGATCTGATTCACCCACAACAAGAGAGACAACCCCGTGAACGATAAAAAGCCCCGCAAAGCGACCACTCCCGACGCCCTGCGCTGGAGCATATTTCTCACACTGGCAGCCGCCTCACCGGCCCTGCTCGCCCAGGGCAGCCTGCAACCGGCTCCTGGACCGGGCGGCACCCCGCTGATCAACGACGCCCATGGCGTGCCGGTCATCGAGATCGTCGCACCCAACGCCAGCGGCCTGTCGCACAACCAGTTCCTCCACTACAACATCGGCCAGGCGGGTGCGGTGCTCAACAACGCCCTGCAGGCCGGCCAGTCGCAACTGGCAGGCGCCCTGGCCGCCAACCCGCAGTTCCAGGGGCAGGCTGCCTCGACCATCCTCAACGAAGTGATCAGCCGCAACGCCTCGCTGATCGAAGGCCCACAGGAAATCTTCGGCCGCCCCGCCGACTACATCCTCGCCAACAGCAATGGCATCACCCTCAATGGTGGCAGCTTCATCAACACGACCCGCGCCGGTTTCCTGGTCGGTGATGTGCAGCTCGAGGACGGCCGCGTGCGCCTGCTCGACTCACGCAACGCCCATGGCATGCTCAGCGTGCTCGACGGTGGCCAGAGCAACGATGGCGGCGCCCTCGAACTGATCGCCCCGCGCATCGACAGCAAGGGTACGCTCAAGACCCGCGACGACCTGCAGTTGATTGCCGGACGCAACCGCATCGACGCCAGCAACGGCCAGGTCCTCGAACACCTGCCAGGCACCCCGGCGAGCATCGATGCCAGCCTGTTCGGCGCCATGTACGCCGGCCGCATCCGCGTGGTCAGCACGGCCGAGGGCGCGGGCGTGCGAATCGGCGCGATCGACATGCACGGGTACGATGGCATCCACGTCCAGTCGGCCGGCGGGCTGCACATCGGTGACGACGGCACGCGCAACGCCGCACTGCGCAGCCGACAGGGCGACCTCGACCTCAGCGCCAGCGGCGACCTGAGGCTGCAGGCCGTCACGGGCGAGGGCAAATCGATCAACGTCAATGCGGGCCAGAAACTCACGCTGGATACCACAGCCCGGGAAAACATCGAACGTGACCGTAAGTCATGGGACAAGAAGTGGCTGTTCGTCACCACCGAGACCTACGAACGCAACACCACCGAGACCGAGCGCACGCTTACCGGCACGCACTTGCAAGCCGATGACCGCCTGGCGCTGAAGTCCGGCGGCGACATGCAACTGGTAGCGGCCACCCTCAAGGCCGGCGGCGAACTCAACCTCGACAGCGCGACCAACCTGAGCATCGAAGCCGGCAAGCAGAGCCGACGTGTCGAAGAGCAGGTACGCCATCGCAAGCACCTGTGGCGGGGTGACAGCGACAGCGACCAGTACCAGGAGACCGCCAAACCCAGCGATCTGCAGGGGGGCACGCTGATCGCCAAGGCTGGTGAGGCACTCAAGGTCCAGGGCAGCCGGATGCACAGCGAGGGCGACATGGCGCTGTCGGCAAGCCAGGTCGACATCGCCACCACGGCCCTGGAGGCACGCGGCACACAACGCGACTACCGGGGCGACCTGGTTTCCGGCAGCTTCTTCGGCGACCGCGAAGGCAAGGACAATACCGCCCAGCAGGTCGCCGGCAGTGTGATCACCTCGGGCGCCAACCTGAACGTCACCGCCGGACAGGTCAGGGTCAAGGGCAGCACCATCGCCAGCGAAGGCGAATCGGTGCTCTACGGTGACAAGGGCAAGCTGGTGATCGAAGCCGACCACAGCCGCTCCAGCACCACCGACAAACAGAGCGACAGCAAGCTGTTCGGCCTGATCGGCCACGACCGCAGCCACAGCGCCAACCAGGAGAAGGTGCTGGCAAGCGACGTCAGTTCGAAAAGCGACCTGCGCCTGGCCAGCGCCGAAGAGTTGCGCATCCAGGGCGCCAAGGTCGAGGCCGGTCGGCAGCTCAAGATCGAAGCCAAGGGCGACCTCATCGTCGAGAGTGCGCAGGCGCGCAGCGACAGCAAGACCGACACGCAACAGCGCTCACTCACCGCCAGCGCCCGCCAGACCGCCAACGCCAAGGACGACAAGCCCGGATCTCGCCAGTACGAGGCTGGAGTCGGCTATGCGGTCGTCAGCACACACAGCCAGCAACGCGTGACCGAACAGGTGGCCAGCGAGCTCAAGGGCGGCTCGGTCGAACTGCAAAGCGGTGCGCACTTGCAGGTCAATGGCTCGAAAGTCACCGCCACTACTGGCGACCTCGCGTTGCAAGGGCAACGGATCACACTCGGCGCCACCCACAACGACCACCAGACAGACACCCAGAGCACCGACAGCGGTGGCAGCCTGGTCGTGACCGGCGGCATCGACCGAATCGGCAGCCTCTTCGAGGGGCATCATCAGAAGGAGACCGTGCGTGAGCGCGACAGCAAGGTACAACGCAGCGAATTGCAGGCAGGTGGCGATGTGAAGATCGACACAGGGACGTTGGTGACCGAGGCCGCACGCGTCGACGCTGGCAAGGCGTTGCTGGTCAAGGCCAAGGAGATCGAGAACCGAGCGGTACAGGATGTGCACGAACGCGAGCAGCGCAATGACAACTGGCGTGGCACCCTCGGTGCCAGCCTCGAATACCGCGACCTGACCCGGCCCATCGAGCGCCTGATACTCGGCGAGGAAGCCGCGCGCTTCCAGCAGGCCTCGCCCGAGGACGCGATGGCCGCACCCAGCGTCGGCGGCGACATGACCGTGGACCATCTGAAGCGCCTGGAAAACCAGCGCCGCGGTATCGCCCAGGTCAGCGAGCTGTCCGGTGCCAGCGTCAAGGTCGAAGCCGAGCGCATCGACGATCAAGGCACGGCCTGGCGCGCCAATGAGGGCCTCCTGGCGATCACCGCCAACCAGCATCATCAACGTGCGGCGGTCGACGAGCAGTCGCGCCTCGTCGAGCAATTGGCCGTTGGCGGTGACATGCGGGTCGACACCAGTACCGGCAACGACCTCAATGTGCGCGCCAGCGCTAAAGGTGGCTCGTCGAACAGCGAAGACAGCACCCGCAACGCCCGGGTCGGCAGCCTCTATGGGCAAACGGGTATCCAGGTCCAACTGGGCGCCGACGGCCTGTACGAAGGTACGCGCATCAACGCCGGCAACGGCGACCTCAGCATCACCAGCAACGGCAAGCTCTTGCTGAGCGCAGCTCACGACCAGCGCTCCGAACACCAGCGCCAGACCGACGGCAATGCCTGGGCCAAGGTGGGCAACCGCCCCGGCAGTACCGGTGTCGAGGGTCGCGGCTACCTTGACCTGACCGAGCTCCAGCGCCAGAAAAGCAAGGCCCAGGTCGGCCAGATCGACGCCAAGGGCAAGGTGCTGCTCAGCAGCGGCGCCGACCTTATCCTCGAAGGCACTCGCATCGGCAGCCGCGAAGCACCGACTGGCGGCATCGAACTGGACAGCGCCGGGCTGTTGCAGGTCAAGGCGGCCCACGACAGCCAGCAGGCCAGCGGCCACAACCTCGGCGGCGGGCTCGAGCTGGCAGCCAAGTTCGGCACGGGCAAAGGCGGCGCACTGGGCGGTCACTTCGCCAATGGCAAGCTCAACGAGAAGGCCAGCCAGGCAGTCGATGCCCGCTTCGACACCCAAGGCACCCTGCAGATCAGTAGCCGTGCACGCGACGATATCGCCCTGCATCTCCAAGGCCTGCAAGCCTCGGCCGCGCAGATCAAGCTGGAGGCCAGCAAGGGTGGCATGCTGGTCGAAGCCTCGTCCGACAAGGAGCAGCGCGACAACCTGGAGATCACTGCCGGTGCCGGTTTCAGGCTCAACCGCGGCGAAACCCCGGACAAGGATATCCGCGGCCTGCACGGGCGGGTGCAGGTCAATCTCGACAAGCGCGACAACCAGACCTGGAATGCCAGCACCTTGCGCGCTGACCGCATCGAGCTGGCAAGCCAAGGTGACACCCGCATCGAAGGCGCAAGCCTGGACGCCGACCGGATCCGCGGCGACATCGGTGGCGATCTGCTGCTGGCCAGCCGCAAGGATCGCGTCGACACACTGGTCGTCAAGGCCGACGCCCGTCTGAGCCACGAGAAGAATCCCCAGGGTTATCTCGATGCTGCCGGAGCCCTCTCCGGCCCAGCGGCAGGCAAGGTCACCGAGAAGGTTGGCCCGACGCTGAGCAAGGTGGACCCGAAGCTGTCGCCGACCGTGAAAGTCGAGGTGTCCCACACCCAGCGCGACACCGTCGCTCACCAGGCCACGCTCAAGGGCAATGAAGGCGTCGAGCTGAAGGTCGGTGGCCAGGCGCGTCTGGTCGGGGCACGGATCCAGTCGAGCGCTGGTGACGTCGATCTGCAGGCCCAGTCGGTCAGCCGCGAAACGCTCACGGGTCGTGACTACCAGCGCAATGTCTCGGTGGACTTCTCCAACTCGCCGGTCGACATGGGTACGGCCATTGCGGAACTGTCCAAGAGCAAGGGCGCGGCGGATGGTGAGAATGCGCTGGACCTGGGGCTGCTGCGCACCAGCGGGCATAGCCGCAGTGAGGAGTGGGTGTCGAATGTCGGGAGCAAGGGTGCGCGCTGATCGTTGAGTGCAGGAGCAGGGAGATCCTGTAGGAGCGGGCTGGTCCCGCGATGGCAACACCGCGGTGGATGGCACCGGCTATGCCGGTGTTCGCGGGCAAGCCCGCTCCTACAAGGGGGTGGCGTAGGTGCCTGGTATTCCTGGCGTCGCCTATGCGTATCGCATCCTTCGAAAATCAGAAAATACGCCTTTCCTGTAGTCCATTTCCCAAAGATACTCCCGGCGCCTTTTTTCCGTTGCGGCTCCTGGGGCAGCGCTCTAGTCTCGGCGCGTCGTTGCACATCAACGACACAGCTTTGACAGGCTGTGACGGTAAATAGCGTATGGCCAAACCTTGATGGCGGCTGTACGTGCGGGCACGCTCGCGTGCGCCGGAACTTTGCTATTTCCGCCGGTCTGTCAACCCACGTACAGCTGCCACCCTTCTGTTTGACAGCAGGTAGGTGGCCGCACATGAAGGTAAATAGCTATGTTAAAGATCGTCCCCGACCCACCTCACAACAACCACTCTCTCGAAGACACCATCATCCAAGCCACCGAGTACGCACTCTGCGCACAAACCGTGGCCCATCAAGCGGTCCTCCTCCAACCCAAGTCCCCCGTCTCGCTCCTGGTAATGGCTGCCATTCATGAAATGGAAGCGCTAAGGATTTTGCTGGAGTCGGCTTTGATACAGATTCAGATGCCGGCAGAGCCGCAGACAGCTCACTAAGCGGTTTTCGGGAGATGAAGGGATGGATACAAGCGACACCACACCGAACACCACCGTTGGCAAGACTCGGTTCTACCAAGGCAAGGGTCTGACCCAGCCGCTGTTCTGCATCGAGCCGGGCATCCCGTGCGAGCGTGCACGCGAGCAGGCTTCGGAGTTGATGGGGTACGTGCGCGACATGACCTTGAGCGGGGTGATGGATGAGAACCCGCAACTGGTCTGGGCTTCGTACTACCTGAGCGCATTGGCCAAGGCATTGATGGACGATGCGGAGCTGGGGATGGGCCGGTAAAAGCGGGGTTATCGGACCTGGAGTTGAGTTGGTTGTGGGAGATTCTGTCTGCCTCAAAATCTAAAGGTCCAGCCCAATCCCTGTGGGAGCGGGCTTGCCCGCGAAAAAGACACCGCGCTGCATGGCACCGGCTTGGCCGGTGATCGCGGGACAAGTCGCAGCGGCGGTTCGGCGCTCCCACAAGTTTTAGATAAGACCGTTGCTTCGGCAAGAAACAGGCAAGCTGGGGCACTACCACCTGAGCTGCCGCTCGCCCTTGGCAGCCTCCGGCCCCAACCACTGGGCGCCACGCAGCAAGGGCGTCAGCGCAGCATCAGGCTGGACCTCGAAACGGACCTGGGCGCGCCTAGCCAGCAGGTCGGCGTCAAGATCGAGCTGGTGTTGACCTTGCAGGGCCAGCGCGCCCTGCAAGTGCCAGTCACCTGCACAGCGCATTTGGAGCCAGCCCTGCCCCAACCCCAGCGACCATGGCGATACCAGCGCCAGGTCGTTCACCTGCAAACGCCCCTCGGCACCGACGCACTGTCGCCACGCACCCTTCACATTGACACGCCCCTGCCAATGCCCCGCCAGGCGATAAGCCACCGGCACACTCGCCGCAGCCTCGAGCGCCTCGACATCCGCCCGCCAGCGCCAGGGCCAACCGCTCAACCGCATCAGCCAATCCTGGCCCTGATAACCCAGGCGGATTTCGCCCTGTGCCTGCCACGGTCGCCACTGCCAGCTCAGCGGCCCGACATCGCCCACCTGCTCGGCCTGTCCGTGCCAGAGGCTGCCGCTGACGGCCCTGCCTGGCACCAGCCAGTGTGCAGGCAACTCGACGAGCAGCGTGACAGCACACACCAGCGCCGGCCACAGCAGCACGCGCGCCCTCATGGCCGGACCCGCAGGTCGAAGCGCAGGCGCTTGCCCTCCTGTTCCATACCCCATTGCAGCGGCTGTGCGCCATCGATCTGCAACGCCTGCAACCACCCCAGCAGCGCCTGCTCGTCCGCGACCGAGCCACGCACCTGCCAGCCCTGCTCCTGCGGCTCGACCTCTGTCAGCTCGATGTGCCGGGCCTGGGCAGACTGACGCAGACGCTCCAGGCTCAAGACCGGGCCGCCCTCAAGGCTGATCGCCGCTTCTGCCAGCCCGCGCCACTGGCTCATCTCGGCCCAGCGTGCGCTCGCCTCACGCACCAGGATGACGATCAGCAACAGCGCGATCAGCCCCCATGCCAGACGCATACGCTGGCGCTGTAAAAAGACGCGGATCATGAACGGCTCCCCAGGTCGAACACCACGCCCTGTGCCTGCACCTGCACCGCCGCCCCGACCTTTGCGGCCATTTCATCCCACGGCGGCACCGTGCCGTCGCCGTCCAATTGCAGATGCCAGCGCTGCCCATCGAAGCGCACGGCGCGCAGGCGCCACTGCGGGTGCTCGTGCAGCCAGCCCTGCAACTGCCCTTGCAAACCGTCGAGCCGACGCAGACGCAAAACCCGCTCGCCGTCGGCGTCACGCAGCCGCCTGAGCGCCTGCGCTGCCTGGCGTGGCGTGGCCTGCGGGCCGGTAACCGCCAGCACCTGCTGCCGATACAGCTGGGCCTGACGCCATTGCTGACTGATCCACAGACCGCCCCAGACGGCGGCGAGCACCAGGCAGGCGCCTACCAAGCGCTTTTGCAGCCCCGTGACCTTCAATGATTGGCGCGGACGACGCGTTTCCCGCAGCGCTGGCAAGGTATCGAGATCGGCAATCCGCTGTGGCCAGTGTCCATCGACCGGCTCAAGCGCCTGCGTATCCCACGGCGCAGGTGCAGAGCCCAACACCTGTGGCCAGGCCAGCCAGTGCTCGCTGCCCTCTTCGTCAACCCGCGCGTACAGGGTCGACCGTGCCTGTCGCCATTGCCATCCACAGCCCGGGTCGAGTGTCGGCAACAGCTGGAACTGCGACCAGCAACGCTCTACCTCCAGCCCCCACTCCACGCACTGGGCCAACCAGCCATCGAGCCGATCCCGCGCCACGACCACCAACCGCAGTTGCCCTGCCGTGCGACCGATGCATGCACAGTGCACCTCATCGCTCCCCTGCAACAGACGGTCCTCCAGCAGCAGCGGCCATTCCTCACGCTTGAGCCCGGGCGGCGCCGGCAACTGGAAATGGCTGCACGCCTCGCCCGGCACCACCAGGGCAACCCGGGCGATCAGATCCTGCGGCGGGCGCCCCTGCCCTTCGTCACGCAGCATGCCGCTTTCCAGCAGGCACCAGTGCCAACCTCCATCAGCCTCCGGACGCAACAGCAACCAGGGTCGCGCAGGCGAGCGCCGCCGCCATTCAAGCTTCATGAGCGCCCCCAGGGCAGGACGAATGTGCAGACATAAGGTGCTCCGTCACGCTGCAGATGCAGGCGCACGCCACGGCCGGGGTGCGTCGGTTGATCGGAAGGCCAGGCCAGCCAACTGCCGCCCTGGAAATACAGAATGCTCATCTCGCTGACCCGCTCCAGGCGCTCGCGTACCACCCAACGCGGCTTGTCGGCGGCGTAGAGATCGGCGGAAGTTTCCAGCAGCACGCGCTGCTCCCTCGGCTCGAAACGCAGGCGCTGACGCTGCAAGCGGGAACCGCCTTCGGCCTGGGGCCAGGCCGCAGCAGCGACCCACAGCAACTGCTGGTTCTGCGCCTGCCAATCGAGCCAGCGCATGGCCAGTGGCAGGCGCTGCTCGTACACCTGGCGCAGCACCGGGCTGTCGAACCGCCGCTCCAGCGCCAGGCAGAACTCCAGCACACCGGGCTCGTTCTGCTGCTCGGCGAGACGCTCGCGCACCGTGAGCCAGCCATGCACCAAGGCCGCCAGCAGGATGCCCAGCACCGCGGTCAGCGCCAGCGCCACCATCAGTTCGATCAGGGTCAACCCCGTCTGGCGACGCTTCATGGGCGCTCCAGAAACAGGGTGTACAAACCCAGCGGCACACGCTGATCGCGGTCGGCGAACAGGCGCAGCTCGCCACGGCGCAGATCGCGCACGCCGGTGCTGCGCAGTTGCAGGTCCCAGTGACACACCTGCGCGCCCTGTTGCAGCGCCCCGGCGGTGCGATTGCTGCCCGGCCAATACTGCTCGACCGCAAACCGTGCCTGCAGCTCACGGGCGCACAGGGCACCAAGGCGGTGCTGCTGCACGCCTTCCTGCACCGCCAGGCGCTGGCGCAACACCTGGCTGGTGATCACCGCCAGTACGGCGGCAATACCCAGCGCCACGCTGACTTCAAGCAAGGTGAAACCGCGCTGTCGCCGCCTCATGGAAGCGCCACGACCTGCAACTGCCCCTCGCGCCCCCAGCTCCAGCGCTGCCCGCCTTCGGCGCCACGCCAGTTCACCTTGCCGGGCCTTGCCCAACCTTCGGGGGTGAACACCAGTTGCGGCGCTGCTGCCGCCTGCCAGTCCGGGCGCAGGTCTTGCGGCCAATCCCCCAACGCGACCGTCTCCAGCACCCAGCCGGTGCCGTCATGGCGAACGAACTCAGGGCGCTTGCCGCTCCAGCGCAGGCCACGCAACTGGCCGGTATGCCGGGCCACGGCGGACTGCTCGCGGGTCGCGGCGACCAGCCGCTGCATGGCCTGGTCGACCCGCGTACGACCGCTGTCGAGCCAGGCCACGCTCAAGCCGGTCATCAGCCCGGCGATGGCCAGCACCACCAGCAATTCGAGCAGGCTGAAGCCGCGCTGGGAAGGCAAGTCAGAGGTCCCAGTTGCCCAGGTCGGCATCCAGCCCTTCGCCACCGACCACGCCATCGGCGCCGAGCGAATAGACATCGACACGGCCATGCTCGCCCGGCATGCGGTACTGGTAAGGCGTGCCCCATGGGTCTTCCGGCAGGCGACGAATGTAGCCATCGCTGCGCCAGGCACGCGGTAGCGGCTCCTGGCCCGGCTTCTTCACCAATGCGGCGAGGCCTTGCTCGCTGCTGGGAAAGCGCAGGTTGTCGAGCCGGTACATGTCCAGCGCCTGCTCGAGGGTGGCAAGGTCAGCCATCACCTTCTGGCGCATGGCCTTGTCCTGGTTGCCCAGCACGCTGGGCGCGACCACCGCGATCAGCAGGCCGATGATGAAAATCACCACCATGATTTCCATGAGGGTGAAGCCGCGCTGACGCCTGGCGCGATACTGCATGCAAAGACTCCTTTTCACAGTTGCAGACCCTGGTTGAGCTGCATGATCGGCAACAGCACCGCCAGCACGATGAACAGCACCACGCCGCCCATCACCAGGATCATCAGAGGTTCGAAAAGCGCCATGGCGGTGTCGACCTGACGGGCAAAGCCGCGCTCCTGGTCGTCGGCCACGCGCTCGAGCATGTCGGCCAGGGTGCCGCTGGCCTCGCCGCTGCCGACCATGTTCACCAGCAGTGGTGGAAACTGGCCGCTGGCATCCAGCGCCCGATGCAGGCTGGTGCCACCCTGGACCTGCAGGCGCACCTGCTCCAGGGCCAGGCGGATACGCTGGTTGGCGACCGTTTCGCTGGCCACCTGCAGTGCTTCGAGCAGGGCCACGCCACTGCCGCAGAGAATCGCCAGGCTGCGCGCCAGACGTGCGCTCTCCAGCACCTGCAGCAGGCTGCCGACACGCGGCAGGCGCAGCAGCAGGTCGTCGCGGCGCAGGCGCCAGTGCGGCTTGCGCAACAGCCAACCGCACAGCAGCGTCAGCGGGATCGCCGCACCCAGCAGCCAGGGCCCAGCGTTGGCCAGGCCCTGGCTGATGGCGATCAGCAACGAGGTGATCAGCGGCAGCGCCTGTCCGGAATGGGCGAACTGCTCGGTCAGCTTGGGCACCACGAACGTCATCAGACCGACCACCACCGCCAGCGACACACCCATCAGCACGCAGGGATAGATCAGCGCAGTGCGCGCCTTGTGCTGTTGGCGCTGGACCTGCTCCAGGTGATCAGCCAGGCGCGTCAGCACCTGCGCCAGGCGCCCGGAGCGCTCGCCCGCCTCGACCAGTGCGCAGTACAACCCGGTGAACGGCGCGCCTTGCCGCGCAAGACTGCGGGCCAACCCCAGGCCTTCGGCCAGCGCGCCGCGCACCGACACCAGCACGGCCTGCAAGGCTGGCGCGCGCAATTGCCGTTCGAGCGTGGCCAGGGCATCGACCAGGGGAATGCCGGCACCGGTGAGCGTGGCCAACTGGCGGGTCAGCTCGCACAGCTGGGCACGGCTCAGGCGCTGGCGACGCGGTTGCCGCAAGCTGCCTTCATGGCGTTGCAACTTGCGTGCGAACAGGCCCTGCTCACGCAACAACTGGCGCGCATGGCGCTCGCTGTCGGCCTGCACACTGGCCTTGTGCGGTTTGCCTGCCAGGTCCAGGGCCTGGTAGCGATAGGTCGGCATGCTCAGCCCTGCACCACGCGCAACACTTCGGCCAGGCTGGTCTCGCCACGGGCCAGGCAGTCACTGGCCATGGCCACCAGGCTCTGCCGGCGTGTGGCCAGGTGGGCCTGCATCGTCACTTCGCTGGCGCCCTCATAAAGCAGGGCGACCAAGCCTGCATCCAGCTCGATGAATTCATAAAGGCCCAAGCGCCCGACATAACCGCTGCCCTGGCAACTGTCGCAACCCACCGGATGGTGGGTGGCCTGCAAGGCGGCCAACTCCGGCCACAGGCGCCGCTCGGCGGCAAGCAACGGGCGTGGCTCGGCACAACTGCACAGGCGCCGGACCAGGCGCTGGGCCAGCACCCCGCGCAGGCTGGAGGCGATCAGGAAGGGTTCGATGCCCATGTCACGCAGGCGCGTCACCGCGCCGATCGCACTGTTGGTGTGCAAGGTCGAGAGCACCAGATGGCCGGTCAGGCTGGCCTGCACGGCGATCTGCGCCGTCTCCTGGTCGCGGATCTCACCGAGCATGATCACGTCCGGGTCCTGGCGCAGGATCGCGCGCAAGCCGGTGGCGAAGGTCAGCCCGGCACGCGGGTTGATCGCGGTCTGGCCGATACCGGCAATGGCGTACTCCACCGGGTCTTCGACGGTGAGGATATTGCGACTGCCGTCGTTGAGGCTGTTGAGGCTGGCGTACAGCGTGGTGGTCTTGCCCGAGCCCGTGGGGCCGGTGGACAGCACGATGCCATTGGGCCGCGCCAGGCACGCGCGCAGGCCCTGCAACGCTGCGGCCGGCATGCCGAGGTTGTCCAGCGCCAGCAGGCTGGCCTGCTTGTCGAGCACGCGCATCACCACGCGCTCGCCATGGATGCCGGGCAGTGTCGAGACCCGTACGTCCACTTCGCGTCCGGCGGCGCGCAGGGTGATGCGTCCGTCCTGGGGCTGGCGTTTCTCGGCGATGTCCAGGCGCGCCATGACCTTGATTCGCGACACCAGCATGGCCGACAGCGCTCGCGGCGGGCGCAGAACCTCGCGCAGATGACCATCGACGCGCAGGCGCACCACCAGGCTCTGCTCGAAGGTCTCGATGTGGATGTCCGAGGCACGCAGGCGCAGGGCCTGGCCGAACAGGCCGTTGATCAGGCGGATCACCGGGGCTTCGTCGTCGCTTTCGAGCAGGTCTTCGATGCGTGGCATTTCGCTCATCAGGCTGTCGAGGTCAACCTGCTCGCCGATGCCTTCGATCAATGCGGCGGTGGCCGAGTCGGCAGCCTGGTAGAGCTGGCCAAGACGCTCGTCGAAAGCGGCGCGATCGAGGCGCTCCAGGCGCAGTGGCTGGCCATGCACGCGCAGCAGCTCTTGCACTTGGTCGCTGTCGGCATCCTCGCGCAACCATAGCTGCCAGCCCTGGTCGTCCGGGGCCATGGCCACGCCAGCCTGACGCGCCAGGCGGTAGCCGAGCATCACCAGTTACCGCCTTCAAGCCGCGCGCGGCTGGCCGGGAACGCCTTGAGCAAGGCGCCACCCTCGGCGAGTTCCGGCATCTGCAAGGCCGTGTCCTGCTGCAGGCTGCGGTACTTTTCCTGGCTCAGCCCGGCAAGGCTCGGCCCGTCACGCATGATCCGCGGGCGGATGAACACCATCAGGTTCTGCTTCACGTTGCGGTTGCTGTCGGAGCGGAACAAACGGCCGAGCACGGGAATGTCACCGAGCAACGGCACGCGCTGATTGCTGGTGGTGGACTCGTCGCTGATCAGGCCACCGAGAATCACCAGGCCATTGTCGTCAACCATCACTTTGGTCTTGATCTCCCGCTTGTTGGTGATCACGTCGCTGGCGGCGCGCGAATCGGCGATCGAGGACACTTCCTGGACGATGTCCAGGCGCACGCTGTTGTCGCTGTTGACCTGCGGCTTGATGCGCAACTTCACCCCCACCTCCTTGCGTTCGATGGTCTGGTAGGGGTTGGCGTTGTTCTGGGTCACGGAGCCGGTGACGAAAGGGACTTCCTGGCCGACCAGGATCGACGCCTCGGCGTTGTCCAGGGTCAGCAGGGTCGGGGTCGACAGCAGGTTGAAACCGCTCTTGCCCTTGAGCGCGTTGATCAGCATGGCGAAGTTGAAACCGCCGCCGAAATGGCCGATGCCGGCGGTGGCGCCCGTGGTGGCCGAGAGCAGCTTGCCCAGCTCCTTGTTGTCGCCGCTGGCGGCAGCGCCGGCGATGTTGGCGATGTTCACCCCGTTGCTGCCGAAGTTGACGATACCGGCGCCGAACTTCTCGTCGGCGAACAGCCACTGCACGCCCAGCTCTTGGGCGCTGCTGTCGGACACTTCGGCGATGATCGCCTCGACCACCACCTGGGCGCGGCGGATATCGAGTTGCTCGACGATGTTGCGATAGGCCGCCAGCTCACTGTCGGGGCCGACCATGACCACCGCATTGGCGCCCTCTTCATACTCCAGGCGCACGCCCGAATCGCTGGCGGTGCGTACTGGCGCCTCCTTGCCTTCGCCGGCGGGCGCATCGGGCACCCCGCCGTCCTGGCCGAGACCGCGCAGCACCTTGACCACTTCCGCAGCATTGGCGTGACGCAGGTAGATCACCTGGGTGTTGCTGCTGTGCAGGTTGTCGCTGGGTCGGTCGAGCTGGCCGAGCAGCGCACGGACGCGCTCGCGGCTGTCGGCGCTGCCACGCACCAGCAGCGCATTGCTGCGCGGGTCGGCCACCACCTGGGCACTGTCGGCGCCCTGCTCGCGTGCCAGCAGGCGGGTGACCAGGGGCGCGGTGTCGGCGGCGCTGGCATGCTTGAGTGGCATCACCTGCAAGGGTTCGTCGCTGACCTGGTCGAGCTGGCGTAGCAGCTTGTCGATGCGCTCCAGGTTGCTGCGCCAGTCGGTGACCACCAGCAGGTTGGCGGCAGGGTATGGGGTGATCACCCCGACGCGCGGATCGATCAGCGGCTTGAGAATGCCGAGCATCTGTTCGCTGGCGGCGTTGCGCACATTGAATACCCGGGTCGCCACGCCGTCGCTGCCCTTGCTCTGCTTGCCGGCGTTCTCCACCGGCACCGGCTCCAGGCGCGCGGCCTGGTCGGGGACGATCTTCACGCTGCCGTTGGGCAGGTCCACGGCGGCAAAGCCCTGGGCACGCAACTGGGCGAGGAAGATGTCGTAGATGGCTTCGGCGTCGTGGCGATCGACGGTGCGTACCGTGACCTTGCCGGTGACCCGTGGATCGACGATGAAGGTGGTGCCCGTGATGCGCGAGACGCTGTCGATGAACTCGCCCATGTCGGTGTCGACGAAGTTCACCTCGTATTGCGGCACCCCGTCTTCGTCGACCTCAGGGTCTTCGGCCCAGGCCTGCGCAGAGCACAGGCCGAGGCTCAGCACGCAGGCCACAGCGTATCTTGCGATCATTGCTCATCCTTGCCGCTTGAAGCCGGTCACGGCGGGCCGTGGCGGCCAGGGCAGGCGCTCGCGCCGCCCCTGGTTGTCGAAAATCAGGCCATCGGCATCGATGTCCTGCAGCACGATCCCTGGCGCCAGTCGCTGGCCACGGCCCAGGGTGCGGACCTGCTGGCCGAAACGCAGCACCACCACCGTGGCGGACAGCGGCTCGGCCTTGAGCCCGCCGAGGTAGTGCAGCGGCAGGCGTGTCAGGGGGATGCCACCCTCATCGGATGGCGCCTGCCAGTGGCCAGCCATCAGGCCTGGCAAGGTCGATGCCTGTTCACGCGGGACACCGAGCGGTTGCGGCTGGCGACTCAGTTGCAGGATGCACTGGGCGGCGAGCCAGCCGGCCAAGGTCAGCAGCAGCACGTTGGGCAGGCGCGACAGCCCGATCACGACGCCACCTGGCGCGGGTGCCACCCCGGATGCCCTTGTACATAGCGCACCTCGGGCCATTGCAACGGCGCCAGTTGCCAGTTCGGCGCCTGGCGCGCCAGCCAGGCCTCGACCTTCTGCCACAGCGGCTCGCCGGCCTGGGCATCGAAGTGCAGGCCGAAGGTGCGGCACAGGCCCTGCACCGTGGGGAGCCCGGCGACGCGCTTGCCCATCGGGCTGTAGCTGACCTGCCAGGCGTGGCCTTGCCAGCGCGGCAGGTCCTGGCTGTTGTCGAGCAGCAGCGGGTCGCCGAACAATTGCTCGGCGGCATTCTCCAGCACCTGTTCCACCTGGCGCGCAGGGGCCTCGACCACAGGCGCCGAGTAGCCGCCGGTGAGGCTGATCAGATGCTCGCGGGTGATCGCCTGGCCAGCAGGCAGTGGATGGTCGTAACGCAGCCCCGGCAGCAGCACCGGCATGCTCGAGTCGTCGGCCAGGGCCTGATGCAAGAGACGATCCCAACTGCCGCCACGGGTATCACGGCGCCACAAGGCCTGCGGCGCGCGCGCCAGCGGCTGGTCAAGCCAGGCCGCATGACCGGCGCGCTGCTGGCGCAGCGTGGTGCGTAACTGGCTGGCGCGCGCTTGGGCAGTTGGCGAAAGTCGATCCTCGAAAGCAGGCACGAAACGCGCCTCGAATTGCCACTGCCCCGCGGTTTGCTGGCAACGCAGGCGATAGACGCCACTGGCGCGGCACCCAGCGAACAGCACCGGCACCTGACGGCCCGACGCTTGCGTGACAGGCACCGGTGTCGGCCATAGATCCTGGCCACGGGCACACAGCAGGACATCGATTTCGTCGATCCGCTCGGCCAGCCAAAGGCCGGGGCCAGTACCGACATCCGCCAGGGCGACCACCAGGTCGGCCTCGCGCCGGGCTTGCTGGAAACTTGGCAGCAATGATTGGTACCACTGCTTGAGCGAGGCTTTCTGATCCTGGGCGTAAGGGTCGGTCACACCGACCACCGCAATGCGCACGCCGCCGCGCTCGAACACACGCAGGGGCTCGACACCCAGGCCCTTGGCCTGTTCAACGCCAAGCCCGGCGCCGAGGGTAATCGCAGGGGACTGACGATAAAGACCGGCGCAGCGTTGCGGCCACAGCACGCGCTCATCACTGCTCACACGCACGTCGCTGGCCAGCATCCGACTGCCTTGCACGCCGCTATCGCCTTGGGTCAGGTAGGCCAGGCCGCTGCCGTTCCAGTTCTGGCCGTTTTCCAGGGTCAGGCAGCGCTCGGCGCCGGCCTCGTTGCGCATCTGCTCCATCAGTGCGGCCAATACGGCATAACCGCCAAGGCGCGCCTGGCTGGCCTGGCCGGCATCGAGCAATGGCGCGAGCTCGGCATGGCCGCTACTGGCATGGCTGCCGGTCATCCACGGAGCACGTCCCAGATGGCTGACCGGCCCCAGGCGCGTGGCCGGCACCACTGGCAGGCCAGGCTCGCGGGCATCGAGGGTGTCGGCGACATAGAGCAGTTCGAGCGAGGCGTCGCCGCCGCGCTGACCGGGGATCGCGGAGCAGGCGCCCAACAAAGGCGCCAAGGCCCCGACGCCCATCCAGCCAATCACTTCGCGTCTGCGCACACTGCTCGCCATCGCCCCCGCCATCCTTAACCTGAGTTCACGTTCGGCCCCGGATATTGGGGTGGCTGCGTGACAGTTTGATGGCAGAAATCCGACAGGCCATGCCGGAAAGATCTGAAAAATCTTGTTACTAATAGCGGTTGGTTTTAAAACCTCGTTAACATTTTTGCCAATCAATCATCATACTTGCCCCCTACAGTCTCGGTTCCTCTTACTCAGCCATTACAAGGACACCCTGATGAGTCGAGAAACCGGCGATAACCTGGACCGGAACCAGAGCGGCAACCTGCCGATGGCCAGCGTGATGGATACCTACCTGAGCCGTCGTACCGTGATGCGCGGCAGCCTCGGCGCGGCCATCGCGATGATCGCAGGCACCGGCCTGACCGCCTGTTTCGACGGGGGTGGCGGCAGCTCACATCACGATGACCCGGCCACCGAGCCGCCTGTGACCGAACCGCCAGCCAAGCTCAAGCTGGGCTTCCAGTCCATCGCCGGCTCGCGCACCGACGCCTGCGTCATTGCCCCCGGTTACAGCGCCTATGTGATCGCGCCGTGGGGCACGCCGCTGAACAGCAACGGCAATCCGTGGAAGTCCGACGGCAGCAATACCTCGACCGATCAGGCCAACGCGATGGGCATGAACCATGACGGCATGCACTTCTTCCCCATCAACGGCAGCTCCGACGATGGGTTGCTGGCGATCAACTTCGAATACATCGAAGCCGACGCGCTGCACCCGAACGGCCCGACCACCGATGGCACCGGCAAGCGCCCGGTCGAAGAAGTGCGCAAGGAGATCAACGCCCACGGCGCCGGCGTGGTGCGCCTGAGCAAGGTCAACGGCCGCTGGCAGGTGATGCAGAACGACCCGCTCAACCGCCGCTTCACCACTGCCTCGTTGATGGACATCGCCGGCCCTATGCGCGGCACCGATCACGTCAAGACCAAGTTCTCGCCGACCGGCACCCAGGCGCGCGGCACCAACAACAACTGCGGCAACGGCTACACGCCGTGGGGCACCTACCTGACCTGCGAGGAGAACTGGCCTGGCATCTTCGTCAACAAGGGTGTGCGCCCGGCTGATCAGGTGCGCATCGGCGTCAGTGCCAGCAGCGGCCAGTACAAGTGGGAAACCGTTGCTGGCGACGCCAGCGAGGTCAACGGCGAGTTCGCCCGCTTCAACGTGACCCCGACCGGCGCCAGCGCCACCGACGACTACCGCAACGAAGCCAGCACCTATGGCTACATCGTCGAGATCGACCCGTACAACAGTGCCACCCTGGCAGTGAAGCGCACCGCCCTTGGCCGCTTCCGCCACGAGGGCTGCTGCCCGGGCCTGCCGGTCGCGGGCAAGCCGCTGGTGTGGTACACCGGCGACGACTCGAACAACGAGTACCTGTACAAGTTCGTCTCCGACGCCGTATGGGATCCAGCCGACGCCACCCCGGCCGACCGTCTGGCTACCGGTGCCAAGTACATGGACAAGGGCAAGCTCTACGTCGCCCGCTTCAATGCCGACGGCAAGGGCGTATGGCTGCTGCTGGACGTGGCCACCCCCACCACCGCCGGGAGCACGCTGGGGGCGCTGTACGGTGATCTGCCGGGCATCATCCTCAACACCCGCGGCGCGGCTGACGCAGTCGGCGCGACGCCGATGGACCGCCCTGAGTGGACCGCCGTCAACCCGCTCAATGGCGATGTCTACCTGACGCTGACCAACAACAGCGCGCGTACTGCCGCCAAGGTGGATGCGGCCAACCCGCGCGGCCCGAACCGCCATGGCCACATCATCCGCTGGCACGACAGCGACGATCACAAGAGCTTCACCTGGGACATCTTCGTGTTCGGCGCCAACGCTGCCGGTACACCGGACATCAACCGCTCGGGCCTGACCGAACTGAACCAGTTCGCCAGCCCAGACGGGATGAGCTTCGATAGCCGTGGGGTGCTGTGGTTCGAGACCGACAACGGCGAGACCACCTTGACCAGCTACACCAATGACCAGTTGCTGGCGGTGATCCCCACCGACCTGGTCGATGCCACCGGCAAGCAGATCCCGGTCAACGCCCAGAACCAGGTGGACCTGCGGCGCTTCTTCGTCGGCCCTAACGGCTGCGAGGTGACGGGGATCAGCTTCACGCCAGACAACAAGACGCTGTTCATCAACATCCAGCACCCGGGGAACTGGCCGTATACCGACAAGGCGACAGATGTGACCCCGGCAGGGAGCCGGGTGCGACCACGGGCATCTACCGTGGTGATTCAACGTAATGATGGCGGGGAAATCGGGACCGCCTGAGCCTGGGCCGGGCAGTCAGCCTTGTGCTGGCTGCACCGGCCTCTTCGCGGGCAGGTCAGGCTTACCAGGCCATCGGTTCCCGCCCCAGCACCCGCACCTGCTGCGCCGGCACCCGCGCATGCCACTGCACCACCCCCAGCGCCTCGATCTGAAACTGACTGCGCACCGACCGCCCCTCTTCCTCGAACGAAAGCTGCAACAGGAAGAGCCCGCTGTTGAGCAACAACCCCTCGCTCAACCGGGCGAAGCTCTCGTCATCCAAAGCGCCCAGCGCCTGGCGTAACGCTCCTGCATCGACATAACCCGAAGCCGGCCGATTACTGATGATCCGGCTGAGCAGCGATCGGGAAAAGTGCCCCTCGTAGAGCGCCTCCAGCAACGGCAGGTGCTCCAGGTTCAAGGCATTGGCATTGAGCCGCCAGCCGCTGGTCTGCGGCAATGCGCACAGCATCGGATAACGCCCCTGGCGCCCGGCATCGGGCTCGAGCAGCAGGTTCAGTTCGCTCGGGTCGAGCATCGCCTGGTTGGCCGCCAGACGCGGTGGCTGCTGACGCAGGTACTGGCCGCTCTCGGCACCTTGCAGGCGCGTGTCGCTGTCAGCGTCCAGCCAATCGGCCAGGGCGTCGACCAATCGCTCGGCCGCCAAGTCGTCGCCGAGCAACCGGCGCAGCTGACGCTCGGCACGCTCGGCGTCTTCGCCCAGCAAGGCATTGACGTTGAAGCAGGTGTGCTGGTCGCGCACCCGCAGGCGTGCCTTGCCTGCCCCAAAGTCATACTCCAGCGCCTGGCCGCGCAGGGCCTGCCAGAACAGAGGGCTGGCGCGCCAGGCCGGATCGCGCAGGGCCTGGCTGGCATAGGCAAGGCCAGCCTGCTCCATCGCCCGCACCTGCACGCGCTGACGCAGCAAGCGCGTTTCATCGACCTGGCGACGCCCCTCCTCCACCAGCCAGGCCAGGCCCGCCGCAAGCATCGCCAGCGCCACCATCACCATCAGCAACGCTGCACCCTGTTGTCGCCCGCCACCCATTGCACCGCGCCTCTTCATCCGTGGAGGCGACAGTCAACACGGTGCGTGTTGCAAGCACATGGCAATGTTTCCCGACAGTCACGTTGGCGTCATCTGAAGCAGGCAGGATTGGCCTTCCTTTTCATGACCTTACAGGGGTTCTCACAAATGGGCGGTATAGGCATCTGGCAACTGGTGATCGTGCTGCTGATCGTTTTCCTGCTGTTCGGCACCAAGCGCCTCAAAGGCCTGGGCAGCGATGTCGGCGAAGCGATCCAGGGTTTTCGCAAGTCGATGGGCGGTGACGACAACAGCAGCGCATCACCCAGCGCACAGGTTCAACAGCAGCCAACGGATCGCCAAGGCTGATGTTCGAGATCGGTTTCAGCGAACTGCTGCTGGTTGGCGTCGTCGCTCTGCTGGTCCTGGGGCCCGAACGCCTGCCGGTGGCGATGCGCACCGTCGGGCGCGGCCTTGGGCAGGCGCGGCAGGCCATGAACATGCTGCGCGCCCAGGTCGAGCGGGAAATCGACATGCCAGCCCTGGATGATGCGGCGCTGCGCAAACTGGAGCAGGATATCCGCCAGGGTGTCAGCCTCGATGAAGCCCCCGCCAGGGAAGGTAGATCATGAGCTTCGCTATCCACGGAAGGTCGGCAATGCCGCTGACCGAACACCTGCGAGACGTACGCAAGCGCCTGGTGCGTTGCCTGCTGGCCATCGCCCTGGCGTTCGCCGGGTTGTTCCCCTTCGCCCAGACCCTCTACACCCTGGTCTCCGAACCGCTGCGCCGCTTCCTGCCCGAAGGCGCGAGCATGATCGCGACCAGCGTCACCTCGCCGTTTCTCACGCCCTTCAAGCTGACGGCCATGTGCGCGCTGTTCATCAGCATGCCAGTGCTGCTGCATCAGGCTTGGGGCTTCATCGCGCCGGGGCTGTATCGGCGGGAGAAACGCATCGCCCTGCCGCTGCTGGTGTCGAGCATCCTGCTGTTCTACGGCGGCATGGCATTCGCGTTCTTCCTGGTGTTTCCGATGATGTTCGGTTTCTTCGCCAGCGTGACGCCCGAAGGCGTGGCAATGATGACCGACATCAGCCAGTACCTGGACTTCATCCTCGCGCTTTTCCTGGCGTTCGGCCTGGCATTCGAGATTCCGGTGGCGACCTTCATCGTGGTCTGGGCAGGCATGACCGATGTTGCCAGCTTGCGCCGTAGCCGGCCCTACGTGATCGTCGGCTGTTTCGTGGCCGGTATGATCCTCACGCCTCCTGACGTGTTCTCCCAGACCATGCTCGCCATCCCGATGTGGTTGCTGTTCGAGATCGGCCTGCTGGCCTGCGGGGCCCTTCAAAACCGCTCCTGCCTTTCGTAGCGCCTACAGCGGGAGGCGTTGCCTGCTCCCTCTTGCACCACGCGGCTCACATGCTGGGGGCTCCGTCAGTTGATGAGTCCCCAGCATGATCCCACTAAGTCTGCACACCCGCTTCGCTCTTGATCGACTCACCGAAATCAGCCGGCCACTCTCAGCACAGGCCTTTCGCGAAATGCTCATCCCTGTGTTCGGTGACGACCTGCCAGACAGTTGCTACCAGCAGCTGCAGGACGCACTGCGCGACGGCACGTTGAGCAACCCTGTACACCAGGTCAGCCAACAGGTGGCGGGCAAAGCCTGCTACGACAATGCCACGCGTATCATCCACCTGCACCCCGAGGTGATCGCTGGCGCGCTGCTGCAGCCACAGGCAGCCTGTGAACTGGCGACCATCCTGCTGCACGAGTTCGGTCATCACCTGGACAACCTTCTGCGCCAAGACTTCGCGAAAGGCCTGGACGATGGCTTAGCCTCGGTGGCCGAGGATGCAGAACTCGAGGAAGGTGCGCGCTTCGCCTACCTGATCGGCTGCATGGAGTCAGGCCCGAGCGGTGATCTGCCGATCGCCCAACTGACCGAAGCAGGCCGAACCATCACCCTGCGAGCCGATGACCAGGCCATGCGCATGTTCATCCGCCAGAGCCAGGATGAACATGCGCAACGCGCCAACACCAATGAAGGCAGCACCGAGGGCTTTTCTGCGGGCAAGGGCGACAAGAAAAACCCTGAAATGTCCTGGGGGCATGAGTCGATCGAGGAAGACCTCAAGTACGCCGGGTTCAATGAGCAACAACGCAAGGCGATCTATTTCGGCAACTGGTTGCGCGACTACTCGCAGTTGCTCGATCCCAAGCTGGTCCGCGCCGAGGACGCGCCCAAAGAGTTCCCGCGCAAGCTCTCCCGGAAAGTCCTGACCCAACTCGTAGACCTGCTGGCGCTCAAGGCATTCCCCAGCCTGCAATCCACGCCGCAAGAGCGCGCGCACTACGTGATCACACCGCAGATGCTCGGGGTGTATCGTCCTACCGAGCACATCGACAATCCCTACAACCCCAGCCCGTCAGTGACTGATCCGCGCACCATCGATGCAGACTTCGAGCCGCCTGTGGCACAGGACGATCCGCGGTTGCAGGTCGATCCGGATACGTCCATGAAGCGCCAAATCTTCAGTTCCGTCGATTACATGTGCGGACGACTACGCGAGGCAATGGCGGCCGGCCCGACCCCTGAGGGCATGCGCAAATTCGGTGCAGCACTACACGTGCTGGAAGATTACTTCGCCCACTCCAACTACGCCGAATTGAGCCTGCACAAGCAGGGTCACGACACTGTACTGACCTGGACCGCACAAGCCGACTGCAAGCACGGCTGGCCCATTGTCACTGGCATGTTCGCCGGTAGCGATGTGATAGCCAGCCTGGCCGAGCCGATGGCCAAAGTACTCTTCGCGCCCTCCGGCGACTTCGAGAACATCACGCCAGGGCAACGCTCGGACACTGAACTGGCGCTGCTGATCCTGCTTCAGGATCACCCCGATCCGCAGTGGCAGGAACACCTGAACAGTGCACTGGAAATTCGCGATACATTGGCGGACCTTCCCGGGTTCAATGTGGCGAGGCGCGTTTCCTGGATCACGGGCTCACCGCTGCGCCTTGCAACCGACCTGCCCAAGATCGGCTATCGCGCCATCCTCAACCTGATCGGCAACTCGGTCGACGATATCCAGACGTACAGGATGGGCAATCCCATGCTCACCGGTTCGACCAATCCGACCCACTCCCAGCTTGCCAAGGACCATGACGTGCATCCGCTGCATACCTTGGCCACTCTGATGGCCCGGGTTGCGGTGCGCGATGTCGGCTTCGCCATGTACAAATACTGGCAGGGCGGCCGGTTGCGCGATCCGGTCAAGGTAGCGCGCAGCTACTTTACCCACCCCAATGACAGTGAGTGGCAGGACGAGCTGGTCAGCAAATGGGCTAGCGAGCATCCCAAGGAAATCCAGAAATCCAGCAACCCAGCCGTCTTCGAAGAGCTCCATCACCATCATGAGGCGCCAGCGGTGGATGAAAGCGCCTGGGAACGTCTGAAAGGGCTGTTCAGTTAAAACCTGTAGAAACGACAAGCCCCGGCAGGAGACTGCCGGGGCTTGTCGGTTTGCAGCAGCGAAACTTCAGCGCATTCAGACGTCGAGCAAAGGCCAGACCTCATACGCCGGCGTTTCATAAGGATGGCTCTGCTTCAATGCAGCAACCACCTGACGAACCCGCTCATCGGCCACCACCAGCTCCACCTTCCACTCCTCCACCACCTCGACCTGGCCAACCTGCCCGAGGAATGGCTGGCTGCCATCCAACGGGCGGAACTGACCCTGGCCAAGTGTCTGCCAGGCACAGTGATCGTAGTCACCGATACGTCCGCCTCCAGCAGCGAACACGGCGGCCTTGACCACTTCGACATGGCTGGCGGGGACGAAGAAGGCGAGCTTGTGCACCGCTTAGTTCACCCACACCCGCGCGTTGCGGAACATGCGCATCAGCGCGGCGTCTTCCTGCCAGTCATCCGGACGCCAGGAGTTCTGCACGGCGCGGAACACACGCTCAGGGTGCGGCATCATGATGGTGACGCGACCGTCGCGGCTGGTGAGGCCGGTGATGCCCCGTGGCGAACCGTTCGGGTTGGCCGGGTACTGCTCGGTGACCTTGCCGTGGTTGTCGACGAAACGCAGGGCCACGCAACCGGACAGGTCGGCTTCCAGCAGCGCCTCTTCGCTGGCGAACTCGGCATGGCCTTCACCGTGGGCGATGGCGATCGGCATGCGCGAACCGGCCATGCCCTGCAGGAAGATCGAGTTGGACTTCTGCACCTCGACCATGGCTACACGCGCTTCGAACTGCTCCGAGCGGTTGCGCACGAAGTGCGGCCAGTACTCGGTGCCCGGGATCAGTTCGTGCAGGTTGGACATCATCTGGCAACCGTTGCACACGCCCAGGGCGAAGCTGTCGGTACGCTCGAAGAAGGCCTGGAAGGCATCGCGGGCACGGCTGTTGAACAGCGCCGACTTGGCCCAGCCTTCACCGGCACCCAGTACGTCGCCGTAGGAGAAGCCACCGCAGGCGACCAGGCCCTTGAAGGCTTCGAAGTCGACACGACCGGCGAGGATGTCGCTCATGTGCACGTCGATGGCGGCAAAGCCTGCACGGTCGAAGGCCGCAGCCATCTCGACCTGGCCGTTGACGCCCTGCTCACGCAGGATCGCCACTTGCGGCCGCACACCCTTCTTGATGTAAGGCGCGGCAACGTCGTCGTTGACGTCGTAGCCGAGCTTGACCGACAGGCCTGGATTGTCCTCTTCGAGCAGGACATCGAACTCCTGGTCGGCGCAGTCGGCGTTGTCGCGCAGGCGCTGGATCTGGTAGCTGGTCTCGGCCCACTGGCGCTGCAGCATGCGGCGGTCATCGTCGAACAGCACTTCGCCGTTCAGGCTGATGGACACCTCACCGTTGTTGACCGGCTTGCCGATCACCGCGACGCACTCCTCGCCCAGGCCGGCGGCGCTGAACTGGGCCAATACGTCCGGAGTGGCGTCCTGGCGAACCTGGATGACCGCGCCCAGCTCTTCGTTGAAGAGGATGGCCGGCACGTCGCCCTTGCTGTCGGTCAGCGGATCGAGTTGCAGGTCGAGGCCGCAATGACCGGCGAAGGCCATTTCCAGCACGGTGGTGACCAGGCCGCCGTCGGAACGGTCGTGGTAGGCCAGCAGGTGACCGTCGGCGTTCAGGCCCTGGATCACGGCGAAGAACGCCTTGAGGTCTTCGGCGTCGTCGACGTCCGGTGCCTGGGCGGCGATCTTGCCGTAGGTCTGGGCCAGGATCGAGGCGCCCATGCGGTTCTTGCCGCGGCCCAGGTCGATCAGGATCAGGTCGGTTTCACCCTTGTCCATGCGCAGTTGCGGGGTGAGGGTCTTGCGGATGTCGGTGACCGGGGCGAAGCCTGTGATGATCAGCGACATCGGCGAGGTGACGCTCTTCTCGACGCCCTCTTCGCTCCACTTGGTCTTCATCGACATCGAGTCTTTGCCGACCGGAATGGTAATGCCCAGCTCGGGGCACAGCTCCATGCCGACAGCCTTGACGGTGTCGTACAGGCGCGCGTCTTCACCCGGGTGGCCGGCAGCGGACATCCAGTTGGCCGACAGCTTGATGTCGGACAGCTTGTCGATGCGCGAGGCGGCCAGGTTGGTGATGGTTTCGCCGATGGCCATGCGCCCGGACGCCGGGGCATCCAGCAGTGCCAGCGGTGTACGCTCGCCCATGGCCATGGCTTCACCGGTGTAGACGTCGAAGCTGGTGGCGGTGACGGCGCAGTCGGCCACCGGCACCTGCCACGGGCCGACCATCTGGTCGCGGGCGACCAGGCCGGTGATGGTGCGGTCGCCGATGGTGATCAGGAAGCTCTTGCTGGCCACGGCCGGGTGGCTCAGCACGCGCTGCACAGCCTGGTCGAGGTCCAGCTCGCTCGGGTCGAAATCATCGCCCAGCTCGGCTTCGCGAGTGACCGAACGGTGCATGCGCGGCGGCTTGCCCAGCAGCACGTCGAGCGGCATATCGACCGGCGTGTTTTTGAAGTGGCTGTCGGTGACAGTCAAATGCTGTTCTTCGGTGGCCTCGCCGACCACCGCGAACGGGCAGCGCTCACGCTCGCAGATGGCCTTGAAGCGCTCGAAATCGACGGCGCTGACGGCCAGCACGTAACGCTCCTGCGATTCGTTGCTCCAGATTTCGTGCGGGGCCATGCCCGGCTCGTCGTTGGGCACGTTGCGCAGCTCGAAGCGGCCACCGCGGCCACCGTCGTTGACCAACTCCGGGAAGGCGTTGGAGATGCCGCCGGCACCGACGTCGTGGATAAAGGCGATCGGGTTGGCGTCGCCCAACTGCCAGCAGCGGTCGATGACTTCCTGGCAGCGGCGCTCCATTTCCGGGTTTTCGCGCTGTACCGAGGCGAAGTCCAGGTCAGCCGAGCTGGCACCGGTGGCCACCGACGAGGCAGCGCCGCCGCCCAGGCCGATCAGCATGGCCGGGCCACCGAGCACGATCAGCTTGGCGCCAACGGTGATCTCGCCCTTCTGCACGTGGTCTTCGCGGATGTTGCCCATGCCGCCAGCGAGCATGATCGGCTTGTGGTAGCCGCGTACTTCTTCACCGTGCGGGGTGTTGATGGACTGCTCGAAGGTGCGGAAGTAACCGGTCAGGGCCGGACGACCGAATTCGTTGTTGAACGCAGCGCCGCCCAGCGGGCCTTCGATCATGATGTCGAGGGCGTCGACGATACGCTCCGGCTTGCCGTAGGCCTGCTCCCATGGCTGCTCGAAGCCCGGGATGCGCAGGTTGGAGACGGTAAAGCCGGTGAGGCCGGCCTTGGGCTTGGCGCCCCGGCCGGTGGCGCCTTCGTCGCGAATCTCGCCGCCGGAGCCGGTGGAGGCGCCGGAGAACGGGGCGATGGCGGTCGGGTGGTTGTGCGTCTCGACCTTCATCAGGATGTGCACCGGCTCCTGCACCGCACCGTACTGGCGGGTTTCAGGGTTCGGGAAGAAGCGGCCGGCGACGTTGCCGACGATCACCGAGGCATTGTCCTTGTACGCAGACAGCACACCTTCGTTGTGCATCTGGTAGGTGTTCTTGATCATGCCGAACAGGCTCTTTTCCTGAGCCTGGCCGTCGATGTCCCAACTGGCGTTGAAGATCTTGTGGCGGCAGTGCTCGGAGTTGGCCTGGGCGAACATCATCAGCTCGATGTCGTTCGGGTTGCGCTTGAGCCCCAGGAAAGCGTTGACCAGGTAGTCGATCTCATCTTCGGCCAGGGCCAGGCCCAGGTCGACGTTGGCCTGGGCCAGGGCGGCGCGGCCACCTGCGAGAATGTCGACCGAGGTCATCGGCTTGGGCTGGGCGTGGCTGAACAGGTCAGCGGCCTGTTCCAGTTGCGTCAGCACGCGCTGGGTCATGCGATCGTGCAGTTCGGCCGCGACCTGCGCGGCGTCGGCGTCGCTGAGCGAGCCGGCAACGTAGTAGGCGATGCCGCGCTCCAGGCGCTGGATCGACTGCAGGCCGCAGTTGTGGGCGATGTCGCTGGCCTTGGAAGCCCAGGGCGAAATGGTGCCCAGACGCGGCACGACCAGGAACAGGCGGCCGCTCGGCTCCTGTACCGGCACGCTCGGGCCGTACTTGAGCAGACGCCCCAGCACCTGCTGCTGGTCGGCGGTCAGCTCGCCGTCGACGTCGGCGAAGTGGGCAAATTCGGCATACAAACCAGTAACAGCGGGGACTTTCTGGCTCAGTTGCTCGAGTAATTTACCGTGGCGAAAGGCAGAAAGGGCAGGAGCGCCGCGCAGGATCAACATCGTCGGGACAGCCTCAGGAAGGGGTGTGCTTAGAGGCCGTGCATTCTAGCCTAATTCGACGGCTTTCGGCACCCGCCAGAGGGCAATGCTGCCGGGCGGCGGAACCGGACCTGAGGGTCAGAATTCTGCCGGGTTGGCTTGGGGGATTTTTCGCCTGTTGAGCGCCAGGCTTGAAGGGTTTTTCGTCCGAAAGATCGAGCGCCGCCCGCGCGGCGCTTCGCGGGCGGCGCTCGATCTTTCAGACACCCTCCCTCCAAAGACATGTACCTCCCAGCTCCCCCACCCTCCAAAGGCATACACCTCCCCGCCCCACCACAACCCGCGCCTCCCCCTCGCAACCCAAAACCCGCTACCAGACAAGCTACCGGTTGTCGAGATATGGCGCGGGCGGTCCTTTGCGTATACTGCAACCTATGTTCGCCCACACTGCTTTGCGCCAGCGCTGCGCCAGATGGCTCTTCGCAACCGGACTCTTGCTGATGCTCGGTGCCTGTGTTGAAAAACCCAGCACCCTCGAGCGCGTGAAGGAGGACGGCGTGCTGCGCGTCATAACCCGCAACAGCCCGGCCACCTACTTCCAGGACCGCAACGGCGAAACCGGTTTCGAATACGAGCTGGTCAAGCGTTTCGCCGACGATCTCGGCGTCAAGCTGGAGATCGAGACCGCCGACAACCTCGACGATCTCTTCGACCAGTTGGGCAAGCCTTCCGGCCCGGTGCTGGCCGCCGCCGGCCTGGTCAGCAGTGAGCAACGCACCACCCAGGCGAAGTTTTCCCACCCGTATCTCGAAGTCACCCCCCAGGTCATCTACCGCAACGGCCGCTCCCGCCCCACCGAACCCAAGGACTTGATCGGCAAGAAGATCATGGTGCTCAAGGGCAGCAGCCACGCCGAACAGCTGGCCGAACTGAAGAAACAGTATCCGACGCTTGAATACGAAGTGTCCGACGCCGTGGAGGTGGTCGACCTGCTGCGCATGGTCGACGAAGGCCAGATCGACCTGACACTGGTCGACTCCAACGAGCTGGCGATGAACCAGGTGTACTTCTCCAACGTGCGCGTGGCCTTCGACCTGGGTGATGCCCGCGACCAGCGCTGGGCCGTGGCGGCCGGCGAAGACAACAGCCTGCTCAACGAGATCAACGAGTTTCTCGACAAGGCGCAGAAGAACGGCACGCTTCAGCGTCTGAAAGACCGTTATTACGGCCATGTGGACGTGCTTGGCTACGTCGGTGCCTACACCTTCGCCCAGCACCTGCAGCAGCGCCTGCCCAAGTATGAAAAGCACTTCAAGAGCTACGCCAAGGTCGAGCAGGTCGACTGGCGGCTGCTGGCGGCGATCGGTTACCAGGAATCGATGTGGCAGCCCGAGGTGACCTCCAAGACCGGCGTACGCGGCCTGATGATGCTGACCCAGCGCACCGCCCAGGCCATGGGCGTGTCCAACCGGCTGGACCCGAAGCAGAGCATCATGGGTGGGGCGAAATACTTCATGCTCATCAAGGAGCAACTGGACGACAGCATTCAGGAGCCGGACCGCACCTGGTTCGCCCTGGCCGCCTACAACGTCGGCAGCGGCCACCTCGAGGACGCCCGCACACTCGCCAAGCGTGAAGGCCTGAACCCGAACAAGTGGCTGGACGTGAAGAAGATGCTGCCGCGCCTGTCGCAAAAGCAGTGGTACAGCAAGACCAAGTATGGCTACGCCCGCGGCGGCGAGCCGGTGCACTTCGTGGCCAACATCCGTCGCTACTACGACATCCTCACCTGGGTGACCCAGCCGCAGCTCGAAGGCCAGGTGGCCGAGGGCAACCTGCATGTGCCGGGGGTCAACAAGGACAAGCCGGCGGAACAATCACCGCCGATGTGACATCCCGCCTCCCGTTGTAGGACCGCAGGTCCCTGTGGGAGCGGGCTTGCCCGCGAAAGGAACACCGCGATGCATGGCACCGGCTACGCCGGTGATCGCGGGACAAGTCGGGGCGCCGAACCGCCGCTCCCACAGGGATTGGGCTGGCCTTTAGATTTTGAACAAGACAGTTGCTCCTACAGGGATCGTGTCAGCTAAGCTTTGGCCCGGCGCGCCTTGAAGAAATCGCTGAGGATCTGCCCGCACTCCTGCGCCATCACGCCTCCCTCCACCATCACTCGATGATTCAAAAAGCCCTGGGTGAAGAACTGCCCCTGGCTCTGCACCACCCCGGCCTTGGGTTCCAGCGCCCCATACACCACCCGCTCGATTCGCGAATGGACGATCAGCCCCGCACACATGCTGCAGGGTTCAAGGGTCACATACAGGGTGCTGCCCGGCAGCCGGTAGTTGCTGACAGCCTTGGCCGCATCGCGGATGGCGACCATTTCGGCGTGGGCGCTGGGGTCACTGTCGGTGATGGGCCGGTTGAAACCTCGGCCAATCACCTGCCCCTGCTGCACCAGCACCGCACCTACCGGCACCTCGCCCAGCAAGGCGCCTTCAGCCGCCAGTTCCAGGGCCAACTGCATGAATGCCTGATCGCCGCTGCGATCGATGATCCGCGGACGCATCAGACCACCGCGATCGCGGCCATCAGGCCGGTTTCCATGTGGTCGATCACATGGCAGTGGAACATCCAGGTGCCCGGGTTATCCGCCACCAGCGCCACCTGGGCACGTTCGTTCTTGCCCAGCAGGTAGGTGTCGGTGAACCAGGGCTCGGTGATCTTGCGGCGATTGGAGGCGATCACCTTGAAACTCATACCGTGAAGATGGATAGGGTGCTGGTACTGGGTCATGTTCTTCAGCTCGAAGATATAGCTGTTGCCCTTTTTCAACGTGGCGATCGGCCGGTCGGCGCAGGTCTTGTCGGTGATGTCCCAGGCCTGGCCGTTGATCTGCCACAGACTCGGTGGCTTGCCATTGTCGGTGTTCACCGAAACCTTGCCCGCCCACTCGAAATTGAAGTTCAGCTTCTCGGCGTTCTCCAGGTCCGGCTCGGCGATCGGGTTCGGCGGCAACGCCTTGGGCCAGTCGCCCGGCGCCTCGCTGCTGGCGACCGAACGCAATGTGCCCAGGCGCACGAAACCGTCGCGCAGGGAAATCTCCTCGCCGGCCTCGGGAATTCGGATGGCCAGGCAGATGCGCATGCCGGGGCCCAGCCAGTACTCGTCCTCGAGCGGCCTCGGGGTCACTGGGTTGCCATCGAGCGCATAGACCATCGCCTCGTAGTTGCCCTTGAGGTTGATGCGGTAGGTCCAGGTGTTGTCCAGGTTGAGCAGCCGCACGCGCACCACTTGGCCCGCAGGCAACTCGGTGACTGCCTCGGCCTTGCCGTTGATGGTGATCAAGCGGCCAGCCGTGCCATTGCGCGCCGCTTCGCGAGGCACACTGAATGGCATGAATTCGCCCTGTTCGTCCACGTGCCAGGTCTTCAGGCTCAGGGTGCGTTCATGCCGGAAACCCGTCGGCTCGCGCTCCTCGACGATCAGCGGCCCGACCAGGCCGCGCCCCAGCTCTTCGGAGCTGCTGACATGCGGGTGATACCAGTAGCTGCCGGCATCCGGCACACGGAACTTGTAGTCGAAGAACTCGCCCGGCTTGACCGGCAGTTGCGACACATAAGGTACGCCGTCCATTTCCAGCGGCAGGCGGATGCCGTGCCAATGGATGGTGGTTTCCACCGGCAGGTGATTGATGAAGCGTACCCGCAACCAGGTGCCCTGGCGCACCCGCAACTCGGTGCCCGGTGCCGACGGCCCGAAAGCCCAGGCTTCGGTCTTGAATCCGGGGACCAGCTCGACATCCAGGGGCGCCGCGATCAGCTCGTAGTCGTGCCCGGCATTGTCGTCCTCGACCTTGCCCAGCCAGTAGCGAGCCGCGCCTCCGGCGCCCAGGCCAACCACGACGAGGCCGGTGAGGCCCTTGAGCATTTGTCGACGGGTAAAGGACATACGTGCAGGCACCTCGTTTTGCGCAATCAAGCTGCCAGCACCGCTGGCAATGAAGGGCGAATACGATACACCTGCAATTGAGAAAGATTAAGTGAACTGTTGTCGCGCTGCTGCACCAGGCCGGCTTCAGCGGTATCGAGATGGTCTATTGCGCGCTGTCCTTCAAGGGCTGGGTGGCCTATCGTGGCTGACACGCGGGAACGCGAGGGTGAAACAGGTCGAACCCTCGCTGCTTTCGGCCCAGCAGTGCCCCTGGTGCAATTGCATGATCGACCGCACGATCGACAGGCCCAGCCCACTGGACTGTGACGAATGCTGGCGCGAGGCATCGACCCTGTAGAAACGTTCGAACACGCTTTCAAGGTGCTCAGGCGCAATTGCCTGCCCACGGTTACGCACCTGGATCAACACCTCATCGCCCTGCTCACCGGCGGTCACCTCGATGACACTGCCCGGCTCGGCAAAGCGCACCGCATTGGCCAGCAGGTTGGCCAGTGCCCGGCGCAGCAACGCGGCGTCGGCCCAGACCGTGCCTTCGCCATGCCATACCAGCCGCACGTCGCGCTCGCAGGCGAGGTCTTCGAAGTAATCGCACAGACGCCCCAACTCCTGGGCCAATTCAAGCCCGGTGCGATCGATGGGGTGGTCGGCATGTTCGGCGCGGGCCAGGAACAGCATGTTGTCGATCATCCGCGACAGCCGTTGCAACTCTTCGAAGTGCGAGCCCAGCAGGCGCTGGTAGTAATGCGGTTCACGCACCTGACCAAGGCCGACCTCAGTCTGGCCCAGCAGGTTGTTGATGGGTGTACGCAGGTCGTGGGCCATGTCGGCACTGACCTGCTTGAGCTGCTCGAAACCGCGTTCGAGCCGCGCCAGCATGGCATTGAACTGCTCGATCAGGGCATCCAGCTCGGCGGGTGCATCGTCGCGCTGCAGCCGCTGCGACAAGGTGCCGACGCCAATGGTTGCCGTCTGGCGCGCCAACCGGCGCAGTGGCGACATGCCGCGGCGGGCGAGCAGATAGGCCAGGGCTGCCGCCAGCACGGCCATCACCGACGAGAACAAGATGATGTTGTCGCGGTACTCGCGCAGGATGCGGGTGCGCTCGGTCAGCAAGCGCCCCGACAGAATCTCCAGCGCCGCGCCGCCACCCGGTGGCGCGCTGAGCACTGCGGTATAGATGAAAGGCGTGCCATCGGCGGTGGTGCTGCGCTGCACCGCGTCCAGCCCCAGCGCGTCCCCGGCGGGCAGAGGCGTGACCTGCGGCACTTCGCGGCGCCCTGGGTTGACCTCCAGCAGTGGCGCCCCGGCGACCGGCCGGATAACCAGCAAGGATTCGGTATTGCCCAGCATGTTGGCAAACAGCTGCGGCTTGTCACGCACCAGTTCTCGGGCGTCCATGTCACGCAGCAAGGTACGGATCTGCTCGACGCGGGTCAGCAGCGCGCCGTCGTCACGCAGCGCCAGTTGTTGCCCGAGTGCGACATACAGTGCGCCGCCCAGCAGAGCCAGGGCGACGAAGGAAAAGGTTGCCAGCAATACCGCCAGCCGCACGGTCAGCGACAGGCGCCTCATGCCTCGAGCTCGCAGCGATAGCCAACGCCGTGCACGGTATGGATCAGGCGCACCGCAAAGGGTTCGTCGACTTTCTGCCGCAGGCGCCGCACCGCGACGTCCACCACATTGGTGTCGCTGTCGAAATTCATGTCCCACACCCGCGACGCGAGGAAGGTGCGCGACAGCACCTGCTCAGGATGCTGGAGAAAACACGCCAGCAACTTGAACTCCTTGCTGGTCAGGTCGATGCGAATGCCTGCGCGTTCGCAGCGGTGCTTGCCGAGATCCAGGCGCAGGTCGCCGGCGAAGTCGTTGACGAAGGCATTTTCGCTGAGCATGCCGTAACCGTCCGCCGACCACTGCAGGCCAGCCCCAGCCGGCGCTGCCGGGAAGCGCTTGGTCAATGCAGGGTAGTCTTCGCCCGCTTCCGGGGCACGGGCGGCGATGTAGACCAGGCCTTTGACCTTTTCGGCATCACCGGCCTGGCTGATGACCATGCCGCCGTAGGAGTGACCGACCAGGATCACCGGGCCGTCCTGCTGGGCGAGCGCCCGATTGACGGCCGCGACGTCGTCGTCGAGCGAGGTGGTCGGGTTCTGGACTGCGGTCACGTGCAGGCCTTTGGCTTGCAGCAGCGGAATCACCTTGGACCAGCTGGAAGCATCGGCGAACAGGCCGTGAACCAGCACGATGTTCTTCACTTCCTGCGGCGCGGTATCGGCGGCCCAGGTAGAGGTGGCGCCGAAAGCAGCGCCGGCGAGTGACAGGGCAAGGACGAGCGAGCGGAGTTTCATGGGTGTTCCTCTGGGTGCGTACGGGAGTGAGCTCACTGTACGAAGCCAGGGGAAACCGGGGCATGACCCGGTCATTACAAAAGAATGACGGAGCCGGGCATGCCGGTTCGGGCCTCATCGCGGGACCAGCCCGCTCCCACAGAATGGACTGCCCCCAAGAAGTTGGACACCAATCCAACCTTTGGGGGCAGTTCAGAGGCACCATGATCTTGCGCCTGTGGGAGCGGGCTGGTCCCGCGATAGGGCCGGATCAGGCTACACAACTCCCACCAGCAGGTGCACAACCCCACCCGCCAGCACCATGACCCCGGGCACACCGGCCGCCTTCAGCGCGCCCTCGTCCAGCCGCGCCGGGTCCAGCAACTGCACGCGCACGCGGGTCAACGCGACGCGCTGCTGCGACTTGAGATTCCCCGCCCCACCCAATGCCGCCAGCACGTCTGGCAACAGCTCACCGACCGCCGCCGGCGCGGGCTCCTCGGCAATCAGGTCCGGCGTCAGCGCCTTCCAGAATGCCCGTTGCAATTTCTCGAACATGCTCAGCCCTCCACGGCCAATGAGGTTTCGACGTCACGTGCCTGATAGCCGCGCAGGGCTTCGCGCACCTGATCGGCCTCCTCCAGCCCCAGCACCTGACGCGCCAGTTGCTGGCAATCCTGCAGGTCCATCTCGCGTACCCGGGCCTTGATGGTCGGAATCAGCGGTACGCTGACCGACAGTTCGTCCACCCCCAGCCCCAGCAGCACCGGCACCGCCAGCGACTCCGACGCCAGCGCGCCACACACCCCGACCCACTTGCCATGGGCATGGGCCGCCTTGACCGTGGTGGCGATCAGGCGCAGCACCGCCGGGTGGAAACTGTCGGCCTGGCCGGCCAGGCGCGGATGGTCGCGGTCCATGGCCAGGGTGTACTGGGTCAGGTCATTGGTGCCGATGGAGAAGAAATCCACCTCAGGCGCAAACACATCGGCCATCAGCGCCGCCGACGGCACCTCGATCATGATTCCCAGCTTGGGCAGGTTCGCCAGGCCGAGGGCATGCGCTTCCTCCTGCAGGATCTTGCGGGCCTGGCGCAGTTCCGAGAGCAGGCTGACCATCGGCAGCATGATGTGCAGGCGAGCCACGCCTGCACTGGCGAGGATGGCGCGAAACTGCTCGCGCAACAGTTGCGGGCGCTCCAGACACAGGCGGATACCGCGCAGACCGAGGAAGGGGTTCTGTTCGACCGCCATCGGCACATAGGCCAGCGGCTTGTCGCCGCCGACATCCAGGGTGCGCACCACCAGGTTGCGCTCCGGGCCCAATGCCTGGGCGATCGCGCTGTAGGTATCGGCCTGCTCCTGCGGGCTGGGCGCACGGTTGCGGTCCAGGTAGAGAAACTCCGAACGCAGCAGGCCGACGCCTTCGCCGCCCAGCTCCACCGATTGTTGTGTCTCCTGCTGCGAGGCGACGTTGGCCGTCACCTCGATCCGATGCCCATCCCGGGTGATCGCAGGCGCCTGTGCCTGCTGCAGGTCCTGGGCGCGCCGCAGGCCCTGTTGCTGGCGATCGATACGCTGGCGCTCGATGGCCGCGGGGTCCGGGCTCAAGAGCAACTCACCCTTGTCGGCGTCGAGCAGCACCTGAGTCCCATCGGCCAGCGCCAGCACGCTCGCTGGCACGCCACAGATCGCCGGCAGCCCCAGCGCCCGGGCGAGGATCGCCACATGGCTGGTCGCACCACCACCAACGGTGACGAAGCCCAGCACCTTGTCGGGGTCGAGGCTCGCGGTCTGCGACGGGGTCAACTGCTCGGCCACCAGGATCGCCTGCTCGGGCAGGGTCCAGGCGCTGTCCGCAACGCCAAGGATCAACTTCAGCACCCGCTGCCCGACATCCGTGAGGTCGGCGGCACGCTCGGCGAGCAAGGCACTGCCCAGCCCTTGGAACAGCGCACCGGTGGCCAGCGTGGCATGGTTCCAGGCGAACGCCGCGCTCTTGCCCTCGCCGAGCAATTGATGGGCCTGCTCAAGCAGGGTCGGGTCTTCCAGCAGTTCCTGGTGGGCCCGGAAGATCTCGGCCTGGGCCGCGCTGCCCGCTTTGGCTTGCATCGCCTGCAGTGCAAGATCGGCCTCTTGCAGGGCGCGGTCGAGCGTGGCGCGCTCCAGCGCCTGCCCGGCACCCGACTCGCTGATCGACAGCTCAGGCTCGACAACCTGGACTACCTGTCCAAACGCCGAGCCGGGCGAGGCGCAGACGCCACGCAACAGGGCTTCCTGTTCGCTGTCCGCCAGCACCTGCTGCCCCTCGTCAACAACGCTCACCGCTTCGCCACAACCTTCCAGCAACAGTGCGGTCAATGCGGCGAGCGCTGCTTCGGCATCCTCGCCTGCCGCACTGACCTGCACGGCATCCCCCTGCGAGGTCTGCAGCGCCATGATCGCCACCAGCGACTTGGCATTGGCGCTCTCGACGCCCTTGTGCAGGCAGATGCTCGCCTTGAAACCCTTGGCCGCCTGGGCCAGCACCGCCGCCGGACGCGCATGCAGGCCGTTGGCATTGGGCAGCATGAGTGGCCGGGTGAACAGTGCCTCACCCTCCTCCTCTTGCGCCTGCTGTTCACCCGCCTGCAGGGCCACACGCAACACCGGCTGCGCCTGTTGCACCAGGCTGCCGTCGTCGGCCAGCACGGTGAACGGCTCGCCACTGACCACCAGCATCAGCGTCAGCAAGCTGCGCGCATGCAGGGCGATATAGTCGGCATCGAACTCGATCAGTGGTTGCCCTGCCTCGACCCGCTGGCCTTCCACGACCAGGCGGGTGAAGCCCTTGCCCGCCAGGTTCACGGTGTCCAGGCCGACATGCAACAGCACCTGCACGCCCTGGTCATCGGTGATACTGACGGCATGGCCGCTGTCCTGGATATTGCTGACCGTGCCTGCGAGCGGCGCACAGAGCACCGAGGAAGTCGGATCGAGGCACAGGCCATCGCCGACCAGGCGGCTGGAGAAGGCAGGATCGGGCACCTTGTCCAGGGCAAGCAGCACCCCGGACAGGGGAGCCAGCAGTTCCAGCGGTTGGGATGAGGTCATGACGTCACCTGCTGTCGTGTTCTTGAAAGTCATCGGAGCGGTCTACTTCCACCAGTACTCGATCTGCACACCGACGTTGGCGCCATGGCGCGCGGTGCCGTACGAGCCGGTATCGGACAAGGCGGAACCCGCCGCCAGTTCATTGGCTGCACGCTTGGCCGCCTCGTTCCAGGTGGCGTAGGTGTAGTACAGGCGGATTTCCGGGCGCGCCCAGAACTCGGGGCCCTTGGGCGACCAGGTCGGGGCGAAGGTGAACTTGCTGAGCTTGCGGGTACCGCCGCTGGCATCGATCTGATCATGCCCCAGCTCGGCCACCAGCTTGAACTGTTCGCTGATGGCATAGGCCGGGCGCACGCCCAGCGACATCCAGGTCTGATCCTGGCTGCCAGGGCGGATATCCTTCTGGTAGACGGCCTCGACCTGGCCACCGAAGCGCGGCGTCACCTGCCAGTCGAAGAACTCCACCACCCGGTAGCTCTTGCTGCTGTCGTCCAGTGCGGTATTGCCGGTGTAGCCAAGGCCGGTGCCCGGCCCTTCGCCGTACTGCAGGGCGAACTTGTTGCGGCCACCAAGGAAGGGTTTCTGCACGTGCTGCGCGGTCATCGCCCAGCCAGTATGGGTGTCGCGACCTCCGGCCTTGTCGATGTAGCTCAGGCCCAGTTCCAGCTCGCCATCAGGGTTGGTCTTGAAGCCGGCGACGTTGAAGTCGTGGCGGGTGGCGTATTCCTTCTGGTACAGGTTGTCCTTGCGCGAGATCGCGTAGCTGTACCTGAGGTCGCCGATCTTCACATCCTCGATCCCGCCGCCCGTGGCGCTCTGGTTCCAGTAGTAGAAGTCGGAAATGTGGATGTCGTTGCGCTTGTAGTAGCGCCGCCCGGCCCAGATCGAACCCCCATTGAGGCTGGGCAGGTTCGACCACTGCGCATACATCTGCGGCATGCGCGCGCTGCCGTGGTCGTCGCCCTGGAACTGCAGCGAGCGGTCGTACTTGTTGTACAGCGAGGCCATGGCATCGACGCTCAGCACCGAACCGTCGTCGAAAGTCAGCAGGTCCTGGCGCAATTCCAGCTCGGCGTACTGCTCGCACTCGTTGCCCAGGCGGTACTTCGAAGGCGCACCCGGCAACTGGAAGCACTGCTGCGGACCACTGCCGGTGGAGGTGCCGGCGCCGCTGCGCAGGTAGCCGGCAAACTCCAGGGCCTGGGCGGCAACGGGAACACAGAAACAGGACGCGACGAGGCCGAGCTTTATTGTTGTTCTCATGAAGCACTCCGGTATTTTTATTATGGTGTTCCAGCCCCCCGCACTCCCGGACGGGGGTATTGCAAAGGCTCAGTCCTTCAGGTGCAGCACGAACGATTCGTAGGGCCGCAGAGCAATGCTGGCGGTACGCTGCGGGCAGTCGGCGTAATTGCTGATCAACACGCGCTGCTCGGTGCCATCGACAATCAGGCCGTCCGGTAGACGGATCTGGCAGGGGTTGGCGTAGAAGTTGTTGAGCACCAGCAGGCGCTCGCCCTGGCCCTCGCGCAGGTAGGCCCAGACGTGCGGGTGGTCGTCCAGCAACAGGCTGTACACCCCGTCCTGGATCAGCGGCTCACGACGGCGCAGGGCGATCAGCGCGCGGTAGTGGTGCAGCACCGAGTCGGGATCGTCCAACTGCTGCTCGACGTTGATCTGCGCGGCATTGGCTGCAACACCGATCCATGGCTCGGCGCTGCTGAAACCGGCGTGCGCCCCGGCAGTCCACTGCATCGGCGTACGGCCGTTGTCGCGCGACTTCTGCATGATCGCCGCCATGCTGTCGGCTTGTGAAACCCCGGCATCGCGCTTGAGGCGGAAGATATTCAGCGTCTCGACATCGCGGTACTGGTCGATGTGCTCGAAGCCCGGATTGGTCATGCCCAACTCTTCGCCTTGGTAGATGAAGGGCGTGCCCTGAAGGAAATGCAGCGCGTTGGCGAGCATCTTCGCCGACACCACGCGGTATTCGCCGTCGTGGCCGAAACGCGAGACCACCCGCGGCTGGTCGTGGTTGCACCAGAACAAGGCGTTCCAGCCGCCGCCGGCCTGCATGCCCACCTGCCAGTCGGAGAGGATCCGCTTTAGCTGCAGAAAGTCGAAGTCGGCCTTCACCCACTTCTGCAGGTTGGGATAGTCCACCTTCAGGTGATGGAAGTTGAAGGTCATCGACAACTCCTTCGACGCCGGGCTGGAATAACGCACGCAGTGCTCCAGGGTGGTCGAGGACATCTCGCCGACGTTGATCAGGTCGTGGCCTTCGAAGACTTCGCGGTGCATTTCCTGGAGGTAGTCGTGCACGTTCGGGCCGTCGGTGTAGAAACGTCGGCCATCGCTGTGGTCTTCGGGGAAGTCGGCGGGCTTGGAGATCAGGTTGATCACATCCAGGCGGAAGCCGCCCACGCCCTTGTCGCGCCAGAAGCGCATCAGCTTGTACACCTCGGCGCGGACCTTGGGGTTGTCCCAGTTGAGGTCGGCCTGGGTGTGGTCGAACAGGTGCAGGTAGTACTGGCCGGTCTGCGCTTCGTATTCCCAGGCCGAACCGCCGAACTTGGATTCCCAGTTGTTCGGCTGGTCGCGCCAGATGTAGAAATCGCGGTAAGGGTTGTCGAGGCTGCTGCGTGCCTGCTGGAACCAGGCGTGCTCGATCGAGGTGTGGTTGACCACGATGTCGAGCATCAGCTTGATGCCGCGCTTGCCGGCCTCGCGGATCAGCAGGTCGCAATCGTCCATGCTGCCGTAGCTGGGGTCGATGGCGTAGTAGTCGCTGATGTCATAGCCGTTGTCGCGCTGGGGCGAGCGCAGGAAGGGTGTCAGCCACAGGCACTCGACCCCCAGCCACTGCAAGTAGTCGAGCTTGTCGACCACGCCAAGCAGGTCACCGGTGGCGTTACCCCCGTGGCTGTGGAAGCTTTTCGGGTAGATCTGGTAGATCACCTGGTGTTGCCAGTCTTGCATGGTGGATTCCTCGACGACGGTTGCAGGGTCAGGCGACGCGATAGCCTGGGCGGACGATCTTCACGCTCAGCGCGCAGGTCAGGACGAAGGGCACGACAATGGCCACGAACATGCCGAGGACGAAGATCGGGATGTACTGCGGAATGATCGAGATGAAGCCCGGCAGCCCGCCCACCCCAATGGCCGAGGCCTGCACCTTGTTCAGCGACAGCACGATGCTGCCCAGGGCCGAGCCCAGCAGGGCGGCGTAGAAGGGAAACTTGAAGCGCAGGTTGACGCCGAACATGGCAGGCTCGGTGATGCCGAAATAGGCCGAGATCGCCGAGGTCGAGGCCATGCTCTTGTCCCGTGCGTTGCGGCTCATGTAGAACACCCCGAGCGCAGCGCTGCCCTGGGCCAGGTTGGACATGACGATCATCGGCCAGATGAAGGTGCCACCCTGGGTCGAGATCAGTTGCAGGTCCACGGCCAGGAACATGTGGTGCATGCCGGTGATCACCAGTGGCGCATAGAGCATGCCGAAGATCGCCCCGCCGACCATGGGCGCCAGGTCGAACAAGGTCACCACGCCCTCGGTGATGAGGATGCCCAGGTGGCGGGTGACCGGGCCGATGATCGCCAGCGCCAGCACGCCGGTGACGACGATGGTAGTGATCGGCACCACCAGCAGCTGGATGGCATTCGGCACCCGGGCGCGCAGCCATTTCTCGATCACGCTCATTACGTAGGCGGCCATCAGAATCGGCAGGATCTGCCCTTGGTAGCCGACCTTCTCGATCTGGAACCAACCGAAAATATCGAAGTACGGCAGGCTCTGGCCGTCGAGACCGGCGACGGCCTTGCCGTAGTTCCAGGCGTTGAGCAAATCGGGGTGCACCAGCATCAGGCCCAGCACGATGCCGAGGATCTCGCTGCCGCCGAAGCGCTTGGCCGCCGACCAGCCAACCAGCGCCGGGAGGAACACGAACGAGGTGTTGGCCATCAGGTTGATCAGGCTCCACAGCCCGTCGAGATTGGGGTACGCCTCCAGCAGCGTCTTGCCCTCGATGAACATGCCCTTGGCGCCCATCAGGTTGTTCACGCCCATCAGCAGGCCGGCAATGATCAGCGCCGGAAGGATCGGCATGAACACATCGGAGAACACCCGAACCAGGCGTTGCATGGCGTTGGCCTTGTCGCCACCGGTTTTCTTCACGTCGGCGATGGTCGAGGCCGCCATCCCGGTTTCCTGGCGCAGCGCGGCATAGACCCGCTCCACTTCGCCGGGCCCGATGACGATCTGGAACAGCCCGCCGGTAAAGAACGAACCCTTGACCAGGTCGATGCGGGCGAGCGCGGCGCGGTCGACCTGGGCCGTGTCCTTCACCGCCAGACGCAGGCGGGTCACGCAATGGGCAGCTTGTTCGAGGTTGTCGCGGCCCCCGAGGCTCTCGAGAAGGTCGCGGGCAATCTGCGGGTAATCGTGGCTCATGCTTGTTCTTCCATTCTTGGAATTCTTGTTATGCAGAGTTCTGTGGCAGCACGCCGAGAGCAAAAGTACTCGTACAGACGAGTTAAAGCAACAACTCGTCTGTACGAGTTGTAAAATGTCATTTTCAACCGGGCACAACGACACCTCGGCCATGGACAAAACGGCCCCGGCCCCCTTAAGGTTCCTGGCTTGAACGCGGACGCGGCACAGAGCCATCTCATGAGCAAATACAACCAGATCTACAGCGATCTGCTTGCCAGCATCACCACCGAACGCCTTGAGCGCGGCACCCGCCTGCCCTCGGAAACCGAGTTGATGGACGCCTATCAGGCCAGCCGCGGCACCGTCCGCCGGGCCATCGAGCAACTACAGGAGCGCGGCTTCGCGCAGAAGATCCACGGCAAGGGCACGTTCGTGCTCTCACCCAACCCGATCGAGTTCCAGCTCGGCGGCATCGTCAGTTTTCACGAGACGCACCTGGACCTGGGCGACGATGTCGGCACCGAAGTAGTGGAGTTCAGCCAACTGCCGCTCGAAGGTGCCCTGCTGCAGCACATCGAAGCCGAACCCGGCAGCCTGATCACCCGCATCAAGCGGGTGCGGCGCATCGATGGCAAGCGGGTGATCCTGGACATCAACCATTTCGTTGCCGACCTGATCCCAGGGCTGGACCAGGCGATTGCCGGGCAGTCGATCTACGCCTACATCGAGCAGACCCTGCAACTGCAGATCAGCTACGCCCGCCGTACCATCGAGGCGCAGCCTCGCAGCAAGGACGACAAGGCTCTGCTCGACCTGGACGGGCAGAGTCACGTGATCGTGGTGAGCAACCAGACGTTCCTGCAGGATGGGCGGCAATTCGAGTACACCGAGTCGCGGCATACGCTGGACAAGTTCTACTTTTCGGATATTGCGCGAAGGTAGGTTGAATGAACGCGCCTGTAGACGGCCCATCGGCAGAGCAACAACTCAGGTCCACCAAAATGAATCTTCCAATCGTAGATACCTTCACTCCCGCCTTTGAAGATTGGGAAACACGGGACCCTACTGTGCAAGAAGCACTACAGGCAGGCAGTTTCCATCATCGCGTTCCCGTCAGACTAAGGGCGACGGTGTCCAATGCTGTCGAGGCGGCATTCTTCGCCGCGCAGGGAAAAGACAATGCCTTACGGAATTTCATAAATAGGCGCCTTGATGAAAGTTTGGCGTTTACTGCCTGGCGCAAAGCAATGCCATCGTCAACGCCCACCGAATTGTCCCGCTATCGAAACTCTTTTCCCTTCTACGACCTTGAAACAGTATCCGCGCAAATCAATGCCCTGAAACAACGGCTGAGCGAAGGTCAATACCTGTTCCATGGAGGACTCTGGCCAGGCGCAGATAGCCTCATCACAAACCGTCCTCTTTCTACGTCTCTATGCCCCCAGGTGGCACTGAGCAATGCGTACCATAACGCCAAAGCCTTTGATGCTGGGCGAATCGATTTGTGGGTACTGCGTGTCACGGCTCCTCGAAGCCATGCCTTTGTCTTCAAACGAAAGGGAACAAACCTTGGGCATGAAAACGAGGTGCTATTTGCCGAAGGCGCCCATTTGAGCTTGGTGTCCGAGCACATTGCGTGCACTGATCACTGCGTAGGGAAATATGGTTATGCCGACAAAAGGATACCTGTGTACGTCATGAGCATTAATATCTCGTAACGCTCGGCTCCAGCGACGGGCAGGTGTTCCCAAAGCCGGCCAATGAGTTCAAAGGATCAATAAAAAGGGCGCCTTTGCGGCGCCCTCTTCACATCATTCCCACTCGATCGTCGCCGGCGGCTTGCTCGACACGTCGTAGGTCACCCGCGAGATCCCGTCGATCTCGTTGATGATACGGCCGCTGACAGTCTCCAGCAGCTCATACGGCAGGTGCGCCCAGCGTGCGGTCATGAAGTCCACGGTCTCGACGGCGCGCAGCGCGACGACCCAGGCGTAGCGACGGCCATCGCCGACGACGCCGACCGATTTCACCGGCTGGAACACCACGAATGCCTGGCTGGTCTTGTGGTACCAGTCGGCCTTGCGCAGTTCTTCGATGAAGATGTGGTCGGCACGACGCAGGATGTCGGCGTACTCTTTCTTCACTTCCCCGAGGATGCGCACGCCCAGGCCCGGGCCCGGGAACGGGTGGCGGTAGACCATGTCGTACGGCAGGCCCAGCTCCAGGCCGATCTTGCGCACTTCGTCCTTGAACAGTTCACGCAGCGGCTCGACCAGCTTGAGGTTCATTTCCTCCGGCAGGCCACCGACGTTGTGGTGCGACTTGATCACGTGGGCCTTGCCGCTCTTGGCGCCAGCCGACTCGATCACGTCGGGATAGATGGTGCCCTGGGCGAGGAACTGGATGTTTTCCAGTTTGCTGGCTTCGGCATCGAACACGTCGATGAAGGTACGGCCGATGATCTTGCGCTTCTTCTCCGGGTCGGCCTCACCGGCTAGGTTGTCGAGGAACTGCTGCTCCGCATCGGCACGGATCACCTTGACGCCCATGTTCTCCTTGAACATGGCCATCACCTGGTCGCCTTCGTGCAGGCGCAGCAGGCCGTTGTCGACGAATACGCAGGTCAGCTGGTCGCCGATGGCGCGGTGCAGCAGCGCGGCAACCACCGAGCTGTCGACGCCGCCAGACAGGCCCAGCAGGACGTTGGCCGAACCGACTTGCTCACGCACCTGGGCGATGGCGTCTTCGACGATGTTGGATGGGGTCCACAGGGCTTCGCAGCCGCAGATGTCCTGGATGAAGCGCGAGAGGATGCGACCACCCTGCTTGGTGTGGGTCACCTCCGGGTGGAACTGCACGCCGTAGTAGCCGCGGGCATCGTCGAACATGCCGGCGATCGGGCAGCTCGGGGTGCTGGCCAGCACGTGGAAGTCGCCCGGCATCTGGGTGACCTTGTCGCCGTGGCTCATCCACACGTCCAGGCCCAGTACGCCGTCAGCGTCGACATGATCTTCGATGCCGTCGAGCAGGCGGCTCTTGCCGACCACATCGACGCGGGCGTAGCCGAATTCGCGCAGTTCGGAACCTTCGACCTTGCCGCCCAGTTGTTCGGCCATGGTCTGCATGCCGTAGCAGATGCCCAGCAGCGGTACGTTCAGGTCGAACACCGCCTGCGGTGCACGCGGGCTGTTGGCTTCGTGGACCGACTCGGGGCCACCGGCCAGGATGATGCCGCGCGGGTTGAAGGCGCGGATCGCTTCATCGTCCATGTCGAACGGGTGCAGTTCGCAGTAGACACCGATCTCGCGCACGCGGCGGGCGATCAGCTGGGTGTACTGGGAACCGAAATCGAGGATCAGGATTCGGTGAGCGTGAATGTCGAGGGCCATGACTCAATCTCGTCAGTGGAAATCGGAAACGACGCGGGGCTGTTCGTGACAGCCCCGCTCTCGGTTGTTGCTGAAGCCTCAGCCTACGCGGTAGTTAGGGGCTTCCTTGGTGATCTGCACGTCGTGCACGTGGGACTCGGCCATGCCGGCACCGGTGATGCGCACGAACTCCGGCTTGGTGCGCATCTCTTCGATGGTCGCGCTGCCGGTGTAGCCCATGGAGGAACGCAGCCCGCCCATCAGCTGGTGGATGATCGCAGCCAGGGCACCCTTGTAAGGGACGCGGCCTTCGATACCTTCCGGAACCAGCTTCTCGGCACCGGCCGAGGAGTCCTGGAAGTAACGGTCCGAAGAACCCTGCGCCTGTGCCATGGCACCCAGCGAGCCCATGCCACGGTATGCCTTGTACGAACGGCCCTGGAACAGCTCGACTTCACCCGGGGCTTCTTCGGTACCGGCGAACATCGAGCCCATCATCACGCACGAGGCGCCAGCGACGATGGCTTTGGAGAGGTCACCGGAGAAACGGATACCGCCGTCGGCGATCAGTGGCACACCCGTGCCTTCCAGTGCTGCGGCGACGTTGGCGATGGCGCTGATCTGCGGCACGCCGACACCGGCGACGATACGGGTGGTGCAGATCGAGCCCGGGCCGATGCCGACCTTGACCGCATCGGCGCCGGCTTCGGCCAGGGCCTTGGCGGCGGCACCGGTGGCGATGTTGCCGCCGATCACCTGCACCTGCGGGTAGTTCTCCTTGACCCAGCGAACGCGGTCGATCACGCCTTTGGAGTGACCGTGTGCGGTGTCCACCACCACCACGTCGACGCCAGCGGCAACCAGTGCCGCGACACGCTCACCGGTGTCCTTGCCGGTGCCGACTGCAGCGCCGACGCGCAGGCGACCCTGGTCGTCCTTGCTGGCCAGTGGGTAGGCCTTGGCTTTTTCGATGTCCTTGACGGTCATCATGCCCTTGAGGGCGAACTTGTCGTCGACGATCAGGACTTTTTCCAGGCGGTGCTTGTGCAGCAGCTCGCGGACTTCGTTCTTGTCGGCGCCTTCGCGGACGGTGACCAGACGCTCCTTGGGAGTCATCACGTCGCGTACCTTGGCTTCCAGACGCGTCTCGAAACGCACGTCGCGGGAGGTGACGATACCGACCAGGTCACCGTTCTCCAGCACCGGAACACCAGAGATATTGTTCAGGCGGGTCAGGTCGAACAAGTCGCGTACGGTGGCGTCGGCATCGATGGTGATCGGATCCTTGACCACGCCAGCCTCGAACTTCTTGACCTTGCGCACTTCGCCGGCCTGCTGTTCGATGGTCATGTTCTTGTGGATGATGCCGATGCCGCCTTCCTGAGCCATGGCGATGGCCAGGCGCGCTTCGGTCACGGTATCCATGGCGGCGGAAACCAGTGGAATGTTCAGCTCGATGCCACGGGTCAAACGGGTCTTGAGACTGACTTCATTGGGCAGTACCTCGGAGTAACCAGGTACAAGGAGGATATCGTCGAAGGTCAGGGCTTCTTGGCTGATACGCAGCATCGCGGGGGCTCCCGGGCGGGAAAAATGGAAGCGCGCCATTATACTCATCCATGGCGCGCCGCTCAATGCAAAAAAGGGGCCTTCGGTCCAGTTCCTGCCGCTCAGGCCACCTTCACCTGCACCACGGCCACTGGCTGGTCGAGCCAGTCGGCGAAACTGTCGAGGAACGCCTGGGTAAACCCGGCCTCGCCCCAGTTGTTGAAGATGAACCCCAGGTTGGAAAAGGCACAGGGTTGCAGATACAGAAAGCCGTTGATGTCATCCTCGAAGCCGCACAGCGGGCAGGTGAAGTTGTCGCTGACGCCCGGCATCCACTCTTCCAGACTTTCGAACAGCGGCTCGCCCACCTCGCGCCGACACTCAGGGCATCCCGCCTCTTCGAGGAAACCGTCGGTCGGGGTATAGATGCAGCGCTTGAGCATCACCTCCAGGCCGTTGACTGGCTCGCCGAAGGGCAGTTTCTCGGGATGCAGCGCCACCTTGCGCGCGCCTTGGGCCAGGGCGTGGCCCATGCGATTGCCGGTGCGCCCGCAGGTGCTCAGTTGCTCCTCGACGATCTTCTCGCGCACCAGCCAGCGCAGGATCGCCCGTGCGCGGGCCTCGTGAACCGGAACGGTGGACTGCTTGGGGACGATGATGCTCTGGGTGTTCATGAACGGGACGGGCCTGAGACTGCGGTAATCGCGTAAGTCTACGCCCTGCTCAGCCGCTCAGGTAGCGACCGATCAGCGCCACCCCGCTGGCCAGCACCAGCCAGGTGACCAGCCGCACGAAGGCTTCGCGGGACAGTTTCAGGCTCAGGCGCCTGCCGACCCAGAGCCCTGCGAACATCACAGGCAGCAAGCAGGCTGCCAGCATCAACAGGCTGGCGTCGGCATAGACCCCGGCAATCAGGAACAGCGACAGGCGCACCAGGGTGCTGCAACTGATCAGCGCGCTCTGGGTGGCGCGTACCTGCTCCTTCACCTCCAGCCGGGCGCTCAGGTAGATCGCATAGAGGAAGCCACCGCTGCCGAACAGCGCACCGAACAGCCCGCCAATCGTGCCCATCGGCACCGCCCACAGGCCCGACAGACTGGCCGGCCGGACCTTCACCGCCAGGCTGTAGATGGCATAGGCGGTGACGAACAGGCCCATCAGCAACAGCAGCAGGTCGGATTTCAGGTGCAACAGGAACACCACGCCCAGGGTACAGCCCACTGCCATGCACGGCAGCAAACGCAGCAGTTCGCCGCGAACCACATCGCGGCGCGAAGGCAGCAGGTTGCCGAAGGCGGCGACGAAATCCAGCAGCACCAGCAGGGGGATGATCCGCGACAACGGCATGAAGTGGATCAGCACCGGGCCGGCTACCAGCGCGGTGCCGAAGCCGGCGATGCCGAAGACGACATAGGCGGCGGCGATGGCCAGCAGGATCGGGAGCCATTCCAGTGGGGTGGCGGGGAGAAGTTCGAGCATCGTGCCGGGTCCTGAGGCAGTCCTTTGGGGGTGGGCTGGAGCTTACAGGAATTGGCGGGGGCTCGAGAGGTGTGAGGGGGTTCAAGGGGCCTGGCTTAGATTCTGCGGCGCTCTTGAGATCGAGCGCCGCCCGCGCGGCGCTTCGCGGGCAAGCCCGCTCCTACGTTTGTTTCGGGCCAATTATTCCTGTGCCACAGGCGCGCGACCGCCTGGTGTGTACGACTCGATGTCGCGCTGTACTCCGAAGGGGGGCGCGCGAAAATGCCACAGGATTCACTGGCCCGAAACAAACTGTAGGAGCGGGCTTGCCCGCGAAGCGCCGCGCGGGCGGCGCTCGATCTCAAGATCCCCGAAAATCCCAAGCCAGGCCACAGACCGCCCAGATGCTATCTGCGCCCAACCCCCTCTGCCCCTTGATACCCCCCCCACCCTCCCCCTTATCATGCCCGCCATGATCAGAGACCCTTTCGAACGACTCGGCCTGGACCGCGAGGTCCTCACCGTCAGCCAGCTCAACGGCCGCGCCCGTGTGCTGCTCGAAGACGTGTTCCGCAGTGTCTGGGTGGAAGGCGAGATATCCAACCTCGCCCGCCCGGCCTCCGGCCACCTGTACTTCACCCTCAAGGACAGCGGTGCCCAGATCCGCTGTGCATTGTTCCGGCAGAACGCTGCCAGGGTCCGCCAGGCCCTGCGTGACGGCCTGGCGGTCAAGGTACGCGGTAAGGTCTCGCTGTTCGAGGGGCGCGGCGATTACCAGTTGATCGTCGATACCGTCGAGCCCGCCGGTGACGGCGCCTTGCGCCTGGCCTTCGAGGCGCTGAAGGAAAAGCTCGGCAACGAAGGGCTGTTCAGTGCCGAACGCAAGCAGCCGCTGCCGGCTCACCCGCGCCGCATCGGCATCGTCACCTCGCCAAGCGGCGCGGTGATCCGCGACATCATCAGCGTCTTTGCCCGCCGTGCACCGCAAGTCGAGCTGAACCTGGTCCCCACGGCAGTACAAGGACGCGAAGCCATCGGCCAGATCGTCCGCGCCTTGCAACTGGCCGACAGCCTTGGTTTCGATGCACTGATCCTGGCCCGTGGCGGCGGCTCGCTGGAAGACCTCTGGTGCTTCAACGAAGAAGCCGTCGCACGTGCCATCGCCGCCTGCGTGACGCCTATCGTCAGTGCGGTGGGCCATGAGACCGACGTGTCGATCAGCGACTTCGTCGCCGACGTGCGCGCCCCGACCCCTTCGGCGGCCGCCGAATTGCTCGCACCTGACAACAGCGGCCTGCAGCAACGCCTCGACAGCCTGCAACGGCGCCTGTTACTGCGCATGCAGCACCGCCTGAGCCACGATCGCCTGCGCCTGGAAGGCCTGGCCCGTCGCCTGCGTCACCCCGGCGAACGCCTGCGCCAGCAGGCCCAGCGCCTGGATGACCTGGACATGCGCTTGCGCCGCGCCTTCATGCTCGACATGAACCAGCGCCAGCAACGCCTGGGCCGCCTCGACACGCGCCTGGCCGCGCAGCATCCCGGGCGCACCCTCAAGCTGCTCGGACAGCGCCTGGACAGCCTCGCCGAGCGTCTGCCGCGGGCCATGCGCGAAACGCTCAAGGACCGCCGCCAGCGCTTCCAGGCGCAATTGCAGACGCTGCAGGTGGTCAGCCCGCTGGCCACCCTGGCCCGCGGCTACAGCATCCTGCTCGACGAACGCGGCCAGGCCATCCGCAGCGCCGCCCAGACCCGCAACGGCCAGCGCCTGACCGCGCGCCTGAACGAAGGCGATCTGCAGGTCAGGGTCGAAGACAACCACCAGACTCCGGTCACCCTCTCTCTACTGGACTGACACATGCCCCGTCTGCTTGCCCCCCTGCTCGCACTCTGCGCCCTGCTGCTGGCCAGCACGGCCCAGGCCAGCTACATCACCCGCACCCTCAACAAGCCAGTCCCCGGTGGCGTGGCGGTGGTCGACCTCGGCCCCGCCGCCAGTGCGCCGAGCGCGCGCTTCGACGGCAAGCCGGTGCTGGTGGTCAAGGAACAGGACACCTGGCTGGCCATCGTCGGTATCCCGCTGACGCAGAAACCCGGCACAGCCACCCTCACCCAGGGCGCACGCTCCCTGCCCTTCAGCGTGGGCAGCAAGAAATACCCCGAGCAGCACATCACGCTGAAGAACAAGCGCCAGGTCAATCCCGAGCCGGATGACCTCAAGCGCATCGACCGCGAGCTGGCCGAGCAGGTCAAGGCATACCGCAGCTTCAGCCCGGGCATGCCGAGCAACCTGATCCTCGACAAACCGGTCAACGGCCCCCTGTCGAGCAAGTTCGGCGTGCGCCGCTTCTTCAATGGCGAGGAGCGCAACCCCCACGCCGGGCTGGACTTTGCCGTGCCCGCCGGCACCCCGATCAAGACCCCGGCCAACGGCAAGGTGATCCTGGTTGGCGACTACTTCTTCAATGGCCGCACGGTGTTCGTCGACCATGGCCAGGGCTTCATCAGCATGTTCTGCCACATGTCCAAGGTCGATGTGCAACCGGGGCAGGTGCTGCGCCGCGGCGACGTGGTCGGCAAGGTCGGCTCCACGGGCCGGGCAACCGGGCCGCACATGCACTGGAACGTCAGCCTGAACGATGCTCGAGTGGACCCGGCGATCTTCATCGGAGCGTTCCAGCCCTGAGATCGGTGACAAGCCCGCTCACACCGGGGATTTCCTGTGGGAGCGGGCTTGTCCCGCGATGGCCGCGCCGCAGTCGCATCACCTTGCGCAGCAGCAAACCTCGGCACAATAAAAAATCACTAACAATCAAAACACAGCCATAAAATCTCACCCATAAGCTTTTTTTAAGCATTCCTCTCAATTTTTTTCGAACACTTGCCATCTCCCACTCCCACTGGTTAGGGTTGAGGGCATGAAAACCTCGATCACCCTCATTCTGCTCCGCCAACACCGCAGCCTTTGCCTGGTCAGTGCACGACTACCTGGGTGAACCGCGTCGCCTCGCCTCTTCATCTCGTTATCGCTTGGCAGGCCCGATCAGGCCGCACATTAAAGGATTGCTCCAAATGACCATGCTCAAAGACCCGTCGAAGAAATACCGCGCCTTCCCGACCATCGACCTGCCAGACCGTACCTGGCCGTCGAAGGCCATCACCCAGGCGCCAATCTGGTGCAGCTCCGACCTGCGTGACGGGAACCAGTCGCTGATCGAGCCGATGGACGCCGAGAAGAAGCTGCGTTTCTGGAAAACCCTGGTGCAGGTTGGCGTGAAAGAGATCGAGGCGTCGTTCCCGTCTGCCTCGCAGACTGACTTCGACTTCGTACGCACCCTGATCGAAGACGGCCACATCCCGGACGACACCACCATCCAGGTACTGACCCAGGCCCGTGAAGACTTGATCGCCCGCACCTTCGAGTCCCTGCGTGGCGCGAAGAAGGCCATCGTCCACCTGTACAACGCCACATGCCCGGCGTTCCGCCGCATCGTCTTCAACCAGGACAAGCAAGGCGTGAAGGACATCGCGGTGAACGCAGCCAAGCTGTTCGTCAAGTACGCCGCCCAGCAGCCGGAAACGCACTGGACCTTCCAGTACTCGCCGGAAACCTTCAGCGCCACGGAGCTGGAGTTCGCCAAGGAAGTGTGCGACGCGGTGATCGAGGTGTGGAATCCGACCCCCGAGCACAAGATCATTCTCAACCTGCCGGCCACCGTGGAAGTCGCCACGCCAAACGTCTACGCCGACCAGATCGAATGGTTCTGCCGCAACGTCAACCGCCGTGACAGCGTGATCATCAGCCTGCACACCCACAACGACCGCGGCACCGGCATCGCCGCCACCGAGCTGGGCCTGATGGCGGGCGCCGACCGCGCCGAAGGCTGCCTGTTCGGCAACGGCGAGCGTACCGGCAACGTCGACCTGGTCACGCTCGCGCTGAACCTCTACACCCAGGGTATCGACCCACAACTGGACTTCTCCGACATCGACGGCGTGCGCAAGGTCGTCGAAGAGTGCAACCAGTTGCCGGTGCACCCACGTCATCCATATGTCGGTGATCTGGTGCATACCGCCTTCTCCGGCTCGCACCAGGACGCCATCCGCAAGGGCTTCGCCAAGCAGCAGGACGGCGAGCTGTGGGAAGTGCCGTACCTGCCGATCGACCCGGCCGACATCGGCCGCAGCTACGAAGCGGTCATCCGCGTCAACAGCCAGTCCGGCAAGGGTGGTATCACCTACCTGCTCGAACAGGAATACGGCATCAGCCTGCCGCGCCGCATGCAGATCGAATTCAGCCAGGTGGTCCAGGGCGAGACCGACCGTCTCGGCCTGGAAATGACCGCCCAGCAGATCTACAGCCTGTTGCACAAAGAGTACCTGCAGGCCAACGCCCCTTATGCACTGGTCAGCCATCGCCTGCAGGAAGAGAACGGCAACAGTGCCGTGGAAGTGGAAGTCGCCGGTGAAGGCGAGACCACCCTGCACTGGCGCGGCAAGGGCAACGGCGCCCTCGAAGCCCTGGTAGCCGGGCTGCCGATTGCAGTCGAGATCATGGACTACAACGAGCACGCCATCGGTGCCGGCACCAATGCCAAGGCCGCGGCCTACATCGAACTGCGCGTGGCCGGCGGTCGTCCGGTGCATGGCGTGGGTATCGATGAGAACATCACCACCGCAAGCTTCAAGGCGCTGTTCAGTGCATTGAACCGCTCGCTGAGCCAGCAGGCCGCCAAGGCGGCGTAACGGCACGCGCAGCACACAGAGCCCGCATCGGTCGATGCGGGCTTTTTCATTTCATGGCGGGCCATGATGGAGGCAAAACCTGCACATAAAAAAAAGGGGCGCCGACCAAGCGCCCCACAAGCCGTACAGCACACAACGAAATTCGTATCAGTCCAGCAGCGCCATCGCCTCGGCGCTGCAGGCTTCGATCCGCGCCCAGTCACCGTTCTTGATCCAGCTGCTATCCAGCATCCAGGTCCCGCCTACGCACATCACATTCGGCAATGCCATGTAGTTGCGCGCGTTGGCCGGGTTCACCCCGCCGGTCGGGCAGAAGCGGATATCGCCGAACGGGCCGCCGTAGGCCTTGATCGCCGCCACGCCGCCAACGATCTCGGCGGGGAACAGCTTGAAGCGACGATAGCCCAGCGCGTAGCCCGCCATGATTTCCGACGGCGTGCTGATGCCTGGCAGCAGCGGAATATCACTCTGCACACCAGCCTCGAGCACTTCGCGGGTAATCCCCGGCGTCACCACGAACTGCGCCCCCGCCGCTTCGACGGCCGCGAACATCGCAGGATCGAGCACGGTGCCGGCACCGATGCACAGTTCAGGACGCTGCTCACGCAGCACCTGGATGGCCTTGAGACCGTGCTGCGAACGCAGGGTCACCTCCAGGGTACGGATGCCACCGGCTGCCAGGGCATCGGCCAACGGCAGGATGTCTTCCTCGCGGGCGATGGTGATCACCGGCAGGATGCGCGCCTTGCCGCAGATCTCATCGATCCGGGCGGCTTTCTCGGCCATCGAGAGCAGAGGTTGTGGGCGTTCAAGCGTGGTCATGACAGTGGATCCTTGGCTCATGGGCACCAGTAGATGTCCAGGGGGTCGTGAAGAAAGGCGCGAATGGGCATTTGCGTGAGGTCGTCGCCAGCCAGAGCGGCGCGCAGGGTAGCGAGTTTGCCTGACCCCTGCACGGACAGTGCGACGAAAGCAGCGCTCGACAGCAGCGCGCGGGTCATCGACAGGCGTTGGTGCGGCACGCTCGGTGCCAGCAATGCCAGGCAGCGGCGCGCGCTCTTTGGATCGAGGCCCTCGACCAGGTTCGGGCTGTCCGGGAACAGCGATGCGGTATGGCCATCGTCGCCCATGCCCAGCACCAGCACGTCGATCGGCGGCAGGTCGGCCAGCATCTGGTCGGCCTGTTGCGCCGCCGCGTCGAGGTTGTCGGCGCGCTGGTACAGGCCCATGAACCGCGCCTTGGCCGCCTCGCCCTTGAGCAAGTGCCGGGCCAGCAGCCCGGCATTGCTGTCGGCATGCTCGACCGGCACCCAGCGCTCGTCGGCCAGCGACACGGTCACCTTCGACCAGTCGAGTTTTTCCAGGGCCAGTTGCTCGAGAAACGGGACCGGGCTACGCCCGCCAGACAGCACCACACAGGCCTGACCCTTGCTGGCGATGGCGGCGCGCAGGCGCTCGGCCACATCGCCGGCCAGCGTCGCGGCCAGGCGCTTGGCGTCTGTCAGCGCGTGAACCTTCGCGGTCGCCGGCAGTTGCAGTTCAGATATCGCCATACCAGGCTCTCCCATCGCGTGTAATCAGTGCAATCGAGCTCATGGGCCCCCAGGACCCGGCCGCATAAGGCTTGGGCGCGTCACCGGCGTTCTTCCAGCCGGCGATCAACTGGTCGCACCAGGTCCAGGCGTACTCGATCTCGTCCTTGCGCACGAACAGGTTCTGGTTGCCGCGCATCACTTCGAGCAGCAAACGCTCGTAGGCATCCGGAATCCGCGCGCTGCGCCAGGTGTCGGAAAAATTCAGTTGCAGTGGGCCGCTGCGCAGTTGCATGCCCTTGTCCAGCCCCTGCTCCTTGGTCATCACCCGCAGCGAGATACCTTCGTCGGGCTGCAGACGGATGATCAGCTTGTTGCCGATCTGCAAACGCTGCTCCGGGGCGAAGATATAGTGCGGCGTTTCCTTGAAGTGGATGACGATCTGCGACAGCTTCTGCGGCATGCGCTTGCCGGTACGCAGATAGAACGGCACGCCCGACCAACGCCAGTTGCGGATGTCGGCGCGCAGGGCGACGAAGGTTTCGGTGTCGCTCTGGGCGTTGGCGTTCTCTTCTTCCAGGTAGCCCGGCACCGGGGTTCCGTCGCTGTAGCCGGCAATGTACTGGCCGCGCACCACACGGGTGCTCAGCCCCTCGCCGGTGATCGGCGCCAGCGCCTTGAGGACCTTGACCTTCTCGTCGCGGATGCTGTCGGCCGACAAATCGCTGGGCGGGTCCATGGCGATCAGGCACAGCAGCTGCAGCAGGTGGTTCTGGATCATGTCGCGCAGTTGGCCGGCCTTGTCGAAGTAGCCCCAGCGCCCTTCGATGCCGACTTTCTCGGCAACGGTGATCTCCACGTGGGAGATGGAGTTCTGGTTCCACTGTGTTTCGAACAGGCTGTTGGCAAAGCGCAAGGCGATCAGGTTCTGTACCGTTTCCTTGCCCAGGTAGTGGTCGATGCGATAGACCCGGCTTTCGGGGAAGAAGCGCGCCACGGCGTCATTGACCCGACGTGACGACTCCAGGTCGTGCCCGATGGGTTTTTCCAGCACGACGCGGGTGCGCGATGCCAGGCCGGCCTTGTCGAGGTTTTCGCAGATGGCCCCGTAGACCGCCGCCGCAGTGGCGAAATAGGCGATCAGTGGCTGTCCTTCACCGGCCTGCTCGGCCAGGGCCTGGTAGCCTTCGGGCTGGACAAAGTCCAGGTGCAGGTAGCTCAGGCGGTCGAGAAACCGTTGCAGGGCCTGGGGTTCGATATCGGCAGCCGGCACGAAGCGGCGCAACTGGGCTTCGATGTTCGCCAGGTGCTGCTCGGGGGTGCCAGCTTCGCGGGCCAGGGCCAGCAGCCGGGTGTCGGAATGCAGCAGGCCGGCGCGGTCCAGCTCGTAGAGGGCAGGAAACAGCTTGCGCAACGCCAGGTCGCCAAGGGCGCCAAAGAGGGCGAATGTGCAAGGTTCTACACTGATAGCAACCATGATGTTGGTTCTTTTATTAAAGTTGGCCTAGAAATACCGTTTTCGATGACAATTTTCAAGCGTGATGTAGTAAAAATAACAACATCTCGTACAGCGATTACAGACAAGTGGTATGACAATCCCACCATCAGTACGATAGACAACCGTGCAAAAAGCCGACTGTTCCCTCAGCCGGCCGTCTTTCCGACCCAAGGACATCCCATGGACCGTGTGCGAAACCTCCTGGAACAGATCCAGGGACGCCTCGACGAGCTGAACAAGGCCGAACGCAAAGTCGCCGAAGTCATCCTCCTCAACCCGCAGCAGGCCACCCGTTTCAGCATTGCCGCCCTGGCCCAGGCGGCCAAGGTCAGCGAACCGACCGTCAACCGCTTCTGCCGCTCGTTCGGCGTCAGCGGCTACCCCGAGCTCAAGCTGCAACTGGCGCAGAGCCTGGCCAGCGGCGCGGCCTACGTAAGCCGCGCGGTGGAAGCCGACGACGATCCTGCCGCCTACACCCAGAAGATCTTCGCCAGCGCCATCGCATCGCTCGACAGCGCCTGCCAGCAGATCGACCCGCAGCAGGTCAGCCGCGCCGTGGACATGATGATCCAGGCCCGGCAGATCCATTTCTTCGGCCTGGGCGCCTCGGCGCCGGTGGCCATGGACGCCCAGCACAAGTTCTTCCGCTTCAACCTGGCGGTGTCGGCACACCCCGACGTGCTGATGCAGCGCATGCTGGCATCGGTCGCGCACACCGGCGATCTGTTCGTGATCATTTCCTACACCGGGCGCACCCGCGAACTGGTCGAGGTGGCGAAACAGGCCAGGGAAAACGGCGCCTCGGTGCTGGGTATCACTGCCGCCGGTTCGCCCCTGGCCAAGGCCTGCAGCATGAGCCTGCACCTTCCGCTGCCGGAAGACACCGACATCTACATGCCGATGACCTCGCGGATCATCCAGTTGACGGTGCTCGATGTGCTGGCCACCGGCATGACCCTGCGCCGCGGCTCGGATTTCCAGCCACACCTGCGCAAGATCAAGGAAAGCCTCAACGCCAGCCGCTACCCCGCCGAAGACAGCTGACTCAACTGAGCCGATGCGCCTGCAGCCGCAACTGCGCGCGCTGCCCGGGCGCCAGGCTCAATCCTTCGCCGCTGCCACTGGCAGCCTCGACGCAGACGAACCCCTGGCTCTCGCGCCCGCTCACCCCCATCAATGGGCGATTGCCAGGGTGCCAGACCACCGTGTCGTCGCTGTCGCTGGTGTCGATGCACAGTTCGCGCGCCCAGGCCGAGTCATGCAACTGCACCTTCGGCGTGCCCGGGTAGACCTTCTGGCAACCCCCTTTGAGCGTGAGCACGCCATCTTCACGGCATGCCTGTCGGTTGAGGCGGTCGTAGCCGTCGATATCCTCCAGGCCCGACAAAGCGATCTGCGACACATCGCTGATGCGCCAGAACGCCAGCAATGCGTGGCTCAGCTGGCAGGGTTCGCTGTCCTGGTGCTCGGTGCACAGGCGCAGTTCCATGCTCGAGCCCAGCCGGGCGTGCAAGTCGACCTGCCAGTCGCACAGGTCCAGACGCCACTTGAGCGTGACGCCCTCCTCGTCTTCGCGGCTGTCGAGCAGCTTCCAGTCCAGCAAGCGCCCCCAGCCATGAGCCGGCCACAGGTCCTCGCTGGGATGACGGCCATACCAGGGCCAGCACACCGGCACGCCGCCACGGATCGCACCGACCTGTGGCCATTGTTCGGCGCACCACAGCCAGGGTTTCTCGCCGGTCGGCTGAAAGTGCAGCAATTGTGCGCCCTGGCGGCTGAACACCGCCTGGCAGCATGGGTGATCGATGATCAGGACATCGCGCTGCTGGTGACGCTCCCACTCGAAAACCGGCCGCGGCCGTTGCGAAGTGAAAAAGCGATGGAGCGGATGTTCAGACATGTTCAGAAAGCTCTTGTTGTTTGAGATAGCGCTGTCTTTACCCAAGCCCGAGATCCACTGCAGAACAGTGGATCTCGGGGTGTGGGGGTGGATGGCGTAAATTTACAACAATTTTTCTTAGAATGACGACTGAATCTTCAAGCCTGCGACCAACGCGTTGTCGACATCGTCCACACCGCCCGGGCTCTTGATGTACTGCAGGTTCGGGCGCACGGTCAGCCAGTTGGTGACGTGGAAGCCGTAGTACAGCTCGGCGTTGTACTCGGTGCGCTGCAGTGGCACGAAGCCCGGATTGTCGTAGTCGTCGATACCGCTCTGGGCGTTGAGCAGTTCGGCGCGCTTCTTCACGTCGTCGTTGACGTGGATGCGCGCGATGCCGAAGCCGATATCATCCTTGGGCCGTGCATCGAACGCGCCCTTGTAGACCATCCCCACCTGCTGGTAGTTGTCCACCACGTTGGTGGCCTTGTCGTGCACGGTGAAGTTGGCGAACAGGCTCAGGCCGCGGTTGGCATCGCCGTTGTGCGCAGTGACCTGCTGCTGGGCCACGACCCACCAGCCATGCTTGCTCGAGTGCGACTTGAAGGCTTGGCCAGTCAACGCCTGCGGGTTGCCGTTGATGTCGTCGTAGACGTCGTCGGCCTTGGCGGTGCTGTAGTAGTAGCCCAGGCGGTATTCGCCCGGCAGGCCGTTGACCTTCGGCGACCAGACCATTTCCACCGGCAGGATCGCGCCCTTGGTCCCGCTGCCACTGAGCTTGAAGCCGTTGCCGGTCTCGAGGTTGGACGGGTTCTGCTCGTAGGCACCGACCTGGACGAAGAACTCCGGCGTGATGTTGTACTTCACCCGCAGCGCCCACTGGCTGACCGGCCAGTTGTACCAGATGCCACCCACCCAGTTACCCACCTGCGAACCGCAGAACGCCAGGTTCTGGAAGTCGCAAGGGAAGCTGTTGAAGTCCTCGCCTTCACCGAAGCGGCCGACCTTCACGTCCAGCGCGCCGTCAAAGTACTTCTGCTTGACCCACATCTGCGTCAGGCGCCAGGTCTGGCCACGGCCCCAGACTTCCTGCACCGAGCTGAACTGCCCGGCGCGCGGGTCGCTGATGCGGTCGTTGGACAGGTTGCGTCCGCTACGCTCGGTGATCGCCAGCTTGAACTCCGCATCGTGCCAGCCAAGGATCTTCTGCAGGTCCAGGTGCGCGCCGAGGGCGAACTGATCGCTGTAGCGCGCGGTCTTGTCGTTGTTGTAGCCACCGTGCAGGTTACCGGCCACTTCACCCACGTAGTCGAGAGTGAAGTCGTAGCCTTTTTCCAACAGCTCGGTGCGAGCCCCACCCCAGTCGCCAGTCATCCATTTCGACTCGCTGGAGAAAGCCTCGGCAGCATGCGCGCCATTGCTGCCCACGAGGGCGAGCAGGGTCAGCGAGCCTAGTGCCTTGATACGCTTGCGATGGTCCATCCCTTGTTTCCTCTTTTCTTGTTATCGATGGTTTGCTGCTTCAACGTCCCTTGATACGTGTCACGTTGTCCTTGACTGGCGCGTCCGCTGCCGGCAGGTCCAGGCGCTCGCCGCTGCTCGCGTCGAACAGCAGGACCCGCGCCGGATCGAACTGCAGGTTCAGGCTGTCACCGACATTGCAGGCGACATCCGGCGCCAACCGGCAGCAGACCTTGGTCTGGTTGAGGGTGACGAACACCAGCAGGTCGGGCCCGGTGGGCTCCAGGACCTGCACTTCTGCACGCACCGCCGGCAAGCCGTTGCCTTCGGCGCTACCGAGTGCGATCTGCTCGGGGCGTACGCCGAGGATCACCTCACGGCCGTCCAGCGCTTCGCTGGCCGCGCCCAGGGGCAGTTCGCAGCGGGCCTGGCCGCTGTCGAGCAGGGCGAACAGGCGCCCGTCCTGCTTGCTGATGCGCACGGGGATGAAGTTCATCGGTGGCGAGCCGATGAAGCTGGCGACGAACAGGTTGGCCGGATCGTTGTAGATCTGCTGGGGCGTACCGAACTGCTGGATGATGCCGTCCTTCATCACCGCGACCTTGTCCCCCAGGGTCATGGCCTCGATCTGGTCGTGGGTCACGTACACCGTGGTGGTTTTCAGGCGCTGGTGCATCAGTTTCATTTCGGTGCGCATCTCGACCCGCAGCTTGGCGTCGAGGTTCGACAACGGCTCGTCGAACAGGTAGATCTTCGGCCTGCGCGCCAGGGCCCGGCCCATGGCCACGCGCTGCTGCTGTCCGCCGGAGAGCTGGCCCGGCTTGCGATTGAGCAGGTGCTCGATCTGCAGCAGCTTGGCCACCCGCGCGACTTCCTCGTCGATCGCCGACTGCGGCATCTTGCGGATCTTCAGGCCGAACTCGATGTTCTCGCGCACGCTCATGGTCGGGTACAGCGCATAGGACTGGAACACCATGGCGATGTCACGATCCTTCGGGCTCATGCCGGAAACGTCCTGGTCATCGATCAGGATCGCCCCGCCGGTGATGTTCTCGAGGCCGGCGATGCAGTTCATCAAGGTGGACTTGCCGCAGCCGGAAGGGCCGACCAGGATCAGGAACTCGCCGTCCTTGATCGCCAGCTGGATATCCTTGAGGGTGTCCGGCAAGCCGGTGCCGTAGGTCTTGTTTACATTGCGAAGTTCGAGCGTTGCCATGACTTACCCCTTGACTGCGCCGGCGGTCAGCCCACGCACGAAATACTTGCCTGCGACCACATAGACCAGCAGGGTTGGCAGTGCGGCGATCATTGCCGCGGCCATGTCGACGTTGTATTCCTTGGCACCGGTGCTGGTGTTGACCAGGTTGTTCAGGGCCACGGTGATCGGTTGCGAATCGCCGCTGGAGAACACCACGCCGAACAGGAAGTCGTTCCAGATCTGGGTGAACTGCCAGATCAGGCAGACCATGATGATCGGCGTCGACATCGGCAGGATGATGCGGCGGAAGATGGTGAAGAACCCGGCACCATCCAGGCGTGCAGCCTTGACCAGCGCCTCGGGAATGCTCACGTAGTAGTTGCGGAAGAACAGCGTGGTGAAGGCCAGGCCATAGACCACGTGCACCAGCACCAGCCCCGAGGTGGTGCTGGCCAGGCCCAGCTTGCCGAGGGTGAACGAGGCTGGCAGCAGCACGGTCTGGAATGGCAGGAAGCAGCCGAACAGCAGCAGGCCGAAGAACAGTTGCGAGCCACGGAAGCGCCACATCGACAGCACGTAGCCGTTCAGCGCGCCGATGGCCGTGGAGATCAGCACCGCCGGAACGGTGATCAGGATCGAGTTCCAGAAATACCCACTGACCGTGCCCCAGGCCTTGACCCAGCCAATCGCGGTGAACAGCTCCGGCCAGCTCAAGAGGTTGCCGGTGCTGATGTCTTCCGGGGTCTTGAAGCTGGTCAGCAGCATCACCACCAGCGGCACCAGGTAGAGCAGCACCGCCAGCAGCAGCACGGCGTGGATGGCGATGCGACCCAGGCTGAGGGCCGGCTTGTCGAGATTAGTGGTCATTGCGCTTGGTCCTCAGCTCGGAATACAGGTAGGGCACGAGGATCGCGAGGATCGCGCCGAGCATCAGGATCGCGCTGGCCGAGCCCATGCCCATCTGCCCGCGGCTGAAGGTGAACGAGTACATGAACATCGCGGGCAGGTCCGAGGAATAGCCAGGACCACCGGCGGTCATCGCGGCCACCAGGTCGAAGCTCTTGATGGCGATGTGCGAGAGGATCATCAGCGAGCTGAAGAACACCGGGCGCAGGCTTGGCAGCACCACGGTCCAATAGATGCGCGGCATGCTCGCGCCGTCGATTTGCGCAGCACGGATGATCGACTGGTCGACACCGCGCAGCCCGGCAAGGAACATCGCCATGATGAAGCCCGAGGCCTGCCATACCGCGGCGATCACCAGGCAGTAGACGACCCGGTCCGGATCGATCAGCCAGTCCAGGCGAAAGCCCTCCCAGCCCCAGTCGCGCAGCAGCTTGTCCAGGCCCATGCCCGGGTTGAGCAGCCACTTCCAGGCGGTGCCGGTCACGATCATCGACAGTGCCATGGGGTACAGGTAGATGGTGCGGATCACCCCTTCGCGGCGGATACGCTGGTCGAGGAACACCGCCAGCAGCACGCCGATCACCAGGGTGATGCCGATGAACATTCCGCCGAAGACCAGCAGGTTCTTGCTCGCCACCCACCAGCGGTCGTTGTCGAACAGCCGCGCGTACTGGGCCAGGCCTGCCCACTTGTAGGTGGGCAGGAAGGTCGAGGTGGTGAACGACAGGACGAAGGTCCACAGGATGTAGCCGTAGAAGCCCACCAGCACGATGAACATGCTCGGCGCCAGTACCAGTTTCGGTAACCAGCGCTGGAGCGCGTCCAGGGGTGAGGCCCGCAGTTGGGCGGTGGTCGTAGTCATGATTTCAGATACCGGAACGAGGGCGGGGCTGCGCACCGCATCGCGGGACAAGCCCGCTCCCACAAAGATCTGGCCCACCCACAGGTTCAGCGCATGGCGCCAAACCTGTGGGAGCGGGCTTGTCCCGCGATTGGGCCGTTATTGGGCGGCCTTGACCGCTGCGTTGAGCTTCTTCGCCGCATCGGCCGGATCGGCCTTCGAGTCGTTGATGTAGTTGGTCACCACATCGAAGAACGCCCCCTGCACGGCAAGCGTGGTCGCCATGTTGTGCGCCATGCTCGGCTGCAGGCCACCCGACTTGGCGTCTGCCAGGAAGTCCTTGGCAGCGGTCTGGGCGCAACTGTCGAAGCCATACTTGCTCATGTCGGCCAGCATGTCGTTGCGCACCGGGATCGAGCCCTTGTTGATGCTGAAGGTCTTCTGGAAGTCTTCACCCAGCACACGCTTGGCGATGTCCTGCTGGCCTGCAGTGGTGCCTTCGTTCTTCTGCTTGAACACCGCCAGCGAGTCGATGTTGTACAGGAAGCCTTTATCAGTGCCGGGGAAGGGTACGCACTGGTAGTCCTTGCCGGCGGTCTTCTTGGCCAGGGTCCACTCGCTCTTGGCCCAGTCGCCCATGATCTGCATGCCGGCCTTGCCGTTGATGACCTTCGCGGCCTCGAGGTTCCAGTCCTGGCCCTTGCCGTCAGGGTCCATGTAGGTGGCGACCTTCTTCAGCTCGGTCAGGGCCTTGACCATCTCCGGGCCGGTCAGGGCTTTTTCGTCGAGGTCGACCAGGGCCTTCTTGTAGCCCTCCACCCCCATCACCGCCAGCACCACGTTCTCGAACACGGTGCTGTCCTGCCATGGCTGGCCACCGTGGGCCAGGGGAATGAAGCCTGCGGCCTTGAGCTTGTCGGCTGCGGCATAGAATTCGTCGAGGGTGGTCGGCGCCTTGTCGATGCCGGCCTTCTTGAACACCTCAGGGTTGATCCACAGCCAGTTGATGCGGTGGATGTTCACCGGCACGGCGACGTAGTCACCTTCGTACTTGACGGTGTCGGCGACCTTCTTGTCGAGCAGGCTGTCCCACTTCTCCTGCTTGGCGACGTCCTTGAGCACATCGCTGTCGAGCAGGCCGGTGGCCGCCCAGTCCTGGATGTCCGGGCCCTTGATCTGGGCAACGCCTGGCGGGTTGCCGGCGACGGCGCGGCTCTTGAGCACGGTCATCGCGGTGGAACCACCGCCACCGGCAACAGCGCCGTCCTTCCAGGTGAAGCCGTCTTTCTCGACCTGGGCCTTGAGGACATCAACGGCAGCTTTCTCGCCACCGGAGGTCCACCAGTGCACCACCTCGACGCTGCCTTTGGATTCGGCGGCCAAGGCGCTGAGGGGCATGAGCGAGGCGAGGGAAATAGCGGCGGCGAGGCGCAGAGTGGAATTCATCGGTATACCTTTCTTGTTGTTATGCGGTGCAAGTCGTTCGCTTGCGTTGCATGAAGTCTAATGAGCGCGCAGACCAGGGCAGGTAACGAAGCGATGCGCGAATGTCATCACTTGGTTACATTGCCCAGGGCCAGCGCAGTGGCCAGGCTTGGTGCCAACGGCAGGCGCGGCAGGAGCACCGCCTGGTAGGCGTGGTAGAGATCGGGCTTGCCGCCCCAGATGCTTGCGCCAGGGCGGTTCTGCGGGTCCAGCTCATGGTGCCAGCTGCCGTGGACGCGATCGATGAAATGGCTGTCGATGAAGTCCCAGAAGCGCCGGTACCACTGCTCGTATTCACCTTCCCCGGTACGACGCAACAACGCTGCAGCCGTCGCACAGGCTTCGGCGTGGGTCCAGTGCAGGCGCGCCCGGACCACTGGCCGGTTCTGCCAGTCGAGGGTGTAGACGATGCCCGGCGCGCCATCAGCGTGCCAGGCGTGACGACAGGCATTGGCGAACAGCCCGCGCGCGTCGCTCAGCAACCACTGCGGGGCGGGCAGGCCAGCACGCTGGCGCGCAGCCTCCAGGTGCAGGACCAAGCGTGCCCACTCGAAGGCATGACCGGGCGTGGTGCCGTAGGGGCGAAAGCCGTCGGTGGGGTTGTCGTGGTTGTACTCGGGCAGCGCCTGCCAGTTGACGTCGAAATGCTCGATGACAGCGAAGTCATTGCCAGCGGCATAGGTGTGGATGATCCGTTCGACGATACGCAGGGCACGGTCCAGCCAGTGCGTGTGGCCAGTGACATCGGCCAGGGCAAGGAAAGCCTCGGTGGCGTGCATGTTGCTGTTGGCGCCACGGTAGGCTTCCGGCTGCGTCCAGTCACGGGCGAAGGACTCGCGCAGGGCGCCCTCCTCCTCGCTCCAGAAGCGCGTCTCGATGATCGCGATGGCCGCGCCGAGCAACTGCTCGGCGCCTGGTGCACCGGCGACTGTCGCAGAACTGGCGGCCAAGGCGACGAAGGCATGCAGGTAGGCGGTCTTGCCGGTATCGCCCTCACCGTCGGCGCGGGCGAACCAGCCATCATCCCGCGCATCGCGCAACGGCCCTGCGAGCAGTGCTGCGACGCCGTGCTCCACCAGCGGCAGGCAACCAGGAATGCCCTGCACATGCGCCATGGCGAAGCAGTGGGTCATGCGCGCAGTGTGCAGGGTTTCGGCGATCGCACCGTCAGGCAGCAGGCCATGGGCATCGAGGCTGCCGAAACCGTCAGGCAGGCGCGAGGCCTTGGCGAAGGTCACCAGGCGCTGGCCCTCGGCGACCAGCCAGGCGTTGTGAACCGGGGAGTCGAGCCAACTGCAGAAAGGGAAATCAACGCTGTCCATCACCTGCTCAATCCTTGCCAGGGACAGGCCGGGTGCCTGTCGTCAGCGAATTCTAGCCAGCCGCCCCGGCGGGCATGTCACGAAGGCCTGCCTGAATGTCACCATCCTGTGACACTTGCAGTGGCCTCATCGCGGGACAAGCCCCACAGGGCCCCGCTGGTTTCGAAATCAGCGGGGCCCTGTGGGGCTTGTCCCGCGATGAGGCTGGCCCAATCAATCGATATTCCGGGGCAGGTACAAGGTCACCCGCAACCCACCCTCACGCAGGTTCAACAAGCTCACCTCCCCGCCATGGCTATGGGCGATATTGCGCGCAATCCCCAGCCCCAGCCCATACCCCTGCTGCTGCCCCGCCAGGCGGAAATGCGGCTCGAACACCTGCTCCAGGCGCTGCTCCGGCACCCCCGGCCCCTGGTCGTCGACCTGCAGCACGAAGGCCTCGGTGCTGTCGATGATGCGCAGGTGCGCACGCTCGCCGTACTTGATGGCGTTGTCGATCAGGTTGCCGATGCAGCGGCGCAGCGCCAGCGACTTGCCAGGGTACGGCGCCAGCGCGCGGCCCTCCAAGGTGATGCGCCCATCGCCCAGGTAGGGTTCGGCAAGAATCTCCAGTACCTGGTTGAGGTCGATCGGTTCGATGTTTTCGTGGATGTCGGTATCTTTCACGCATTGCAGCGCGCCCTTGACCAGCAGCTCCAGCTCGTCGAGATCGCGGCTGAACTTGGCCTGCAGGTGCTCGTCTTCAAGCAGTTCCACGCGCAGTCGCAGTCGGGTGATCGGCGTGCGCAGGTCGTGGGAGATGGCGCTGAACAGCTGCGAGCGTTCGGTCAGGTAGCGGCTGATGCGCTCACGCATGGCATTGAACGCGCGCCCCACCTCGACCACTTCGCTGCCGCCACCTTCAGCCACCGGCGGCACGTCCGCCCCCAGTGACATCTCCCGCGCCGCCCGCGCCAGGCGCTTGAGCGGCCAGCTCTGCCAGTGCACCAGCAGGCCGATGAACAACAGCAGCAACAGGGTGGTCAGGGCGATGAAGCCGATCTGCTGGCGCGGCAGGCGCTCGGGTTCAAGGCCGGTATAGGGCTCGGGCAGCAGCGAGGCGATGTACAGCCACTCGCCTTCGTCCAGGCGGATCTGGGTGACCAGCACCGGCGGATTGAGCGGTTCGAGGGTCAGCGCGTAGTGGGCCCAGGAGCGCGGCAGCTCGTCGAGCTTCAGGCCGCTGTTGAAGATGCGCAGGTCGTCGGGGCTGACGAACTCGACGGAGATTTCCATCTGCTGGCCCAGGCGTTCGTGCAGCACCTGCTGGAACACCTCGATCACCGCCTGCTTGCGCGGGGTGATGGGCAGCACCGGCATGTCCAGCGGCTTTTCGTTGAGCGAGACGAAAAAGCGCGTACCGCCCATGCTACGCAACTGGTCGAGCACCATCGGCCGGTAGGCCACCGGCAGGGAACGGAAGTAGCTGACGCTGGCGCTCATCGAGTGCGCAAGGCTGCTGGCGCTGGCGCGCAGCCCCTGCAACTGGCTGGCGCGCAGCTGGGCGACCCAGATCACGCTCGACAGCCCCTGGGCGATCAGCACCACCAGCAAGGTGAGCAGCAACATGCGCCCGAGCAGCGAGCGCGGCAACAGGCGCCAGCGGCGCTCGGTGGCCTGCTCAGCCGGCACAGCTGACATTCGCTGCAAGCAGGTAGCCGCTGCCGCGCACGGTGCGGATCAGCCGCGGTGGCTTGTCGGTGTCGCGCAGGCGCTGGCGCAGGCGGCTGACCGCCATGTCGACGATGCGGTCCAGCGGCATCGGTTCACGCCCGCGGGTGGCATTGCCAATGGTGTCGCGGTCGAGGATCTGCTGGGGATGGTCGAGAAACAGCTTGAGCAGGGCGAAGTCGGCACCGGAGAGAATCACTTCTTCACCATCGCGGTGGAACAGGCGATGGCTGACCGTATCCAGGCGCCAGTCTTCGAAGGTGAGCACCGCGCTGGCGGGGGTGGCCGTGGTGAAGTCACAGCGACGCAGCAGGGCCTTGATCCGCGCCTGCAGCTCGCGCGGGCTGAAGGGCTTGCCCAGGTAGTCGTCGGCGCCCAGCTCCAGGCCGATGACACGGTCGGCTTCATCGGAGCTGGCGGTGAGCATGATGATCGGCACCCGCGACTGACGCGGATGCTGACGCACCCAACGGCACAGGCTGAAGCCGTCCTCGTCGGGCAGCATCACGTCGAGGATCACCAGGTCGTAGTTGCCGGCATCCAGCGCGCGGCGAAAGCCCTGGCCGTCGGGTTCGGCATGGACCTGGAAGCCGGAGCGGCTGAGGTAGGTCTGCAGCAGCTCGCGAATGTCCTGATCGTCATCGACCATCAGGATGGTTTTACCGGCAGTGCTCACAATGAATTCCCTTGGGTCGGTACAGGTCTTGATGCCTGTTGTGGCGACATTCTATCGGCGTCGATGCCCTTCGCGGACAAGCCCGCTCCTACAGTTTTTTGTGGGAGCGGGCTTGCCCGCGAATGGCACCACAACCGACCGTCAGTGGTCCAGCCTCTGCTGCAAGGCCACCCCGGCCCCGAGCAACCCGGAAAACTCCGCCGTCACCAACCATACCGGCACACCGGGGAAGTAGCCGCTCATGCAGCCCTTGTCGGCAAAGCTTGCCGCGAACCCGCTGCGCAGGAACAGCTCGGCGAAGCGCGGCACCACGCCGCCAACAATATAGACGCCGCCACGCGCCCCCAGGGTCAGCACATTGTTACCCGCGACACGCCCGAGAAAACGTGAGAACTGTTCGATCACCGCCAGGGCCTGCGGCTCGCCGCCCAGCGCGGCATCGGTGATCTGCGCCGGGGTCTTGTGACGGGGTGTGTCGCCATCCAGTGCACAGATGGCCTGGTACAGCCGCACCAGCCCGCCACCACTGAGCACCGTCTCGGCGCTGACATGGCCAATCTGCCCGTGGATCTGCTGATGGATCGCCGCCTCGCGGGCATTGCCCACCGGCAGGTCGACATGCCCGCCTTCGCCCGGTAGCGCCATCCAGTGCTGCTCGCCAAGGCTCAGCAAGGTGCCGACGCCAAGGCCGGTACCCGCGCCGATGACCAGCGCCGGGCGCGCGGCGTCCGCCTGCCCGGGGCACACCTCTACGAACTCGCCAGGCTTGAGGCGGGTCATGCCCAGGGCCATGGCGGAAAAGTCGTTGATCAGCGACAGGCGCTCGACCTGCAGCACCTTGCAGAAGGCCGAGCGGCTCAGGCGCCAGTGATTGTTGGTGAAGCGAAACTCGTCGCCATCGACAGGGCCGGCTACCGACAGGCACACGTCCGAGACATCGCCACGCTTGAGGCCCTGGTCCTTGAGGTAGGCCTCGATGGCCTGCTCGGGGCTGGAATAGTCCGCTGTCGCCAGCACCTGCACCGCGTGCAGGTCATTGTCACGCCACAGGGCAAAGCGGGCGTTGGTACCGCCGATGTCACCGACCAGCGAGGCCTTCATTTGAAACGCTCCAGGGCAGAGGTAAAGGCGCTGGCGCCCTGCTCTGCCGGGCTGAACGCGACGCGCATGAAGCCGAACAGCTCGCGCCCGCACCCCAGGTCATTACCCAGGGGCGCATCAGGCTGATCGCGCCCGGCCAGCTCCTCGGCCGACACCATCAGTTGCAGCGTGCCTTCGACACCGTCGACGCGCACGATATCACCATCGCGCACCCGTGCCAGCGGCCCGCCGTCATACGCTTCGGGGCACACGTGGATCGCCGCCGGGATCTTGCCCGACGCACCAGACATGCGCCCGTCGGTAACCAGCGCGACCTTGTAGCCGCGGTCCTGCAGCACGCCGAGGAACGGCGTCAGCTTGTGCAGCTCGGGCATGCCATTGCAACGCGGACCCTGGAAACGCACCACGGCGACGAAATCGCGCTCCAGCTCGCCGGCCTTGAAGGCATCGGCCAGCGACTGCTGGTCGTGGAATACACGCGCCGGCGCCTCGACCACCCGGTGTTCGGGGGCCACGGCAGAGACCTTCATCACGCCACGGCCGAGGTTGCCCTCCATCACCCGCAGGCCGCCTTCGGCCGAGAACGGCCGCGAGGCCGGGCGCAGGATGTTTTCGTCCAGGCTGTGCTGCGGCCCTTCGCGCCACACCAGCTTGCCGTCGTCGAGGAACGGTTCCTGGGTGTAGCGGCGCAGACCGTGGCCGGCCACGGTATTGACGTCCTCGTGCAGCAGCCCGGCGTCGAGCAGCTCGCGGATCAGGAAGCTCATGCCGCCTGCAGCCTGGAAGTGGTTGATGTCGGCCTTGCCGTTCGGGTACACGTTCGACAGGGTCGGCACCACCTCGGAGAGGTCGGCCATGTCCTGCCAGGTCAGCTGGATCCCGGCAGCCTGGGCAATCGCCGGGATGTGCAGGGTGTGGTTGGTCGAACCGCCGGTGGCGTGCAGGGCGACGATGGAGTTGACCAGCGCCTTCTCGTCGACGATCTCGCCCAGGGGCATGAAGCTGCCACTGGCCTTGGTCATGCGCGTGACCTGCTGGGCCGCCTCGGCGGTCAGGGCATCGCGCAACGGGGTGTAGGGATTGACGAACGAGGCCCCCGGCAGGTGCAGGCCCATGACCTCCATCACCAGCTGGTTGGTGTTGGCCGTCCCATAGAAGGTGCAGGTGCCAGGGCTGTGGTAAGACTTCATCTCCGACTCCAGCAACTCCTCGCGGCTGGCCTTGCCTTCGGCGTAGCGCTGGCGCACGTCGGCCTTTTCCTTGTTCGAGATACCCGAAGGCATCGGCCCGCCAGGAACGAAGATGGTCGGCAGGTGGCCGAAGCGCAACGCACCCATCATCAGGCCAGGCACGATCTTGTCGCAGATGCCCAGCATCAGCGCGGCATCGAACATGTTGTGTGACAGGGCGATGGCGGTGGACATCGCGATCACTTCGCGGCTGGCGATCGCCAGCTCCATGCCAGGTTCACCCTGGGTCACGCCATCGCACATGGCCGGTACGCCACCGGCGAACTGGCCGACCGAGCCGATCTCGCGCAGCGCCTGTTTGATCTGTTCGGGGAAGTGCTGGTACGGCTGGTGCGCCGAGAGCATGTCGTTGTACGCAGAGACGATGGCCACGTTGGCGGCGTTCATCATCCGCAGGCTGTGCTTGTCCTGGCTGCCACAACCGGCCACACCGTGGGCGAAGTTGGCGCACTGCAGGCTGGCACGCATCGGGCCGTCGCTGGCCGCGCCGCGAATGAGCTCAAGGTAGCGTTCACGGGTGGCACGGCTGCGTTCGGTCAGCCTTGCGGTGACCTCAAGGATGCGCGGATGCATGTACTGGACTCCAGGCTATGTGTAAGGGCGACCTGAACCGGCATTTCCACTCCAAACGGTTGCGACCTAGGCTCAAGGCAGGGGCCGGAAAGGTCGTTGGCGTGGAAGGCTCGATCACTCGTTGTAGGTTTACCAAAATATTGCCACTAAAAATGCTTGTTTTCTATCTTGGAGTGAATAATCTTGTAATTCCAATAACAAAACCGTTTCAGTGAAGCTTCTGCCCATTTTGTGCCATAGGCTTCACCCAGACTGCCAGAGGTAATGCCAATGACCCTTCGCATCGCGATCAATGGATTCGGCCGCATCGGACGCAACGTCCTGCGCGCACTCTATACCCAAGGCTACCGCCAGGACCTGCAGGTCGTCGCCATCAACGACCTGGGCGACAGCGCGATGAACGCCCACCTGCTCAAGTACGACAGCGTACATGGCACCTTCGATGCCACCGTGGAGGCCGATCATGAGAGCCTGACGGTCAACGGCGATCGCATCGCGGTCAGCGCTATCCGCAACCCCGCCGAACTGCCCTGGAAAGCCGAAGCCATCGATGTGGTGTTCGAATGCACCGGGCTGTTCACCGACCGCGCCAAGGCGGCGGCCCACATCACCGCCGGCGCCGGCAAGGTGATCATCTCGGCACCGGCCAAGGGCGCCGATGCTACCGTGGTGTATGGCGTCAACCATGATGTGCTGCGCGCCTCGCACCAGATCATCTCCAACGCCTCGTGCACCACCAACTGCCTGGCGCCGATTGCCCAGGTGCTGCACCGCGAGTTCGGCATCGAGCAGGGCTTGATGACCACCATCCATGCCTACACCAACGACCAGGTACTGACCGACGTCTACCACAGCGACCCCTACCGGGCCCGCTCGGCCACCCAATCGATGATCCCGAGCAAGACCGGCGCCGCCGAGGCCGTGGGCCTGGTGCTGCCAGAACTGGCCGGCAAGCTCACCGGCATGGCGGTGCGGGTGCCGGTGATCAACGTGTCGTTGGTCGACCTGACCGTCAACCTCAAGCGCGAAGCCAGTGCCGACGAGGTCAACCGCCTGTTCCTCGAAGCCAGCCGTCATTCGCGCGTGCTCGGCTACAACAGCCTGCCGCTGGTATCGTGCGACTTCAACCACAACCCGTTGTCGTCGATCTTCGACGCCAACCACACCCGCGCCAATGGCCGCATGCTCAAGGTGCTGGCCTGGTACGACAACGAATGGGGCTTCTCCAACCGCATGCTCGACAACTGCCTGGCGTTGTTCAGGGCGCAGTGAAAGGCCTTGGGGCTGCCTGGCGGCCCCACCTTTACCCCTTCATGACATTTCTCCGCTTGACCTGGCGCATGGATGATAAGCATTATCATTCACCCCTCATCGGCCAGGTTTCCCCGTGAGTCAGTCCCGGTTCAACTCAGTCTTCCTCACCCAGCGCCTCACCCTGCTGCGCACCTTGCAGCGCATGGTCGGCAACCCCAGCACGGCGGAGGACCTGCTGCAGGAAACCTACCTGCGGGTTACCCGCGCGCTGGGTGAGCGCCCTATCGAACACCTCGAACCCTTCGTGTTCCAGACCGCCCGCAACCTTGCCCTCGACCACTTGCGCGCGCGCCGCGTGCAGTCGCGCACTCTGGTCGACGATGTGCCCGAGCAGGTGCTGCACAATGTCGCCGCGCCGCTGGGCAACAGCGAGGATGCGGTGCATGCCGAGCAACTGCTCAAGCGCCTGAGCGTCAGCCTCGGCCAGCTCACGGCACGCCAGCAGCGCATCTTCATTCTCAGCCGCCTGCACGGTGCCAGCTACCTGGAAATCGCCGAGCAGTTGCAGGTCTCGGCCAGCACCGTGCAGAAGGAACTGAAGCTGATCATGGCGATCTGCATGGGTGTGGCCGACCGCCTCAAGTAAGCGACCGCTCGCCACCTGGGCAGGTGCTGGCTCTTGCCATGCCTGCGCACACCGCCGATCATCTGCAAAAAACGCCATGCAAGGATCCCCCGTGAGCAACCCCGCCCCTCGCCCATCGCCCGCCGAGCCAGACGCCCGCGCCCGCGCCATGGACGAAGCGCAGGACTGGCTGATCCGCCTGCAATGCCCCACCGAGCAGGACACCCAGGACTTCGAAGCCTGGCTGGGCGCCGCCGAGCAGAACGCCGAAGCCTATGTCGAAGTCGAAGCGTTGTGGAACGGCGTCAGCCTGCGCCACCTGGCGAGCGATCTGCACCAACAGCGCCGCACTTCGCTGCGCGGGCGCCTGCGCAGCCACTGGAAACCGCTGGCCACGGCGGCCATGCTGCTGGTCGGGCTGTTCACCTTTGGCAACCTGCCAGTGCGCCTGCAGGCCGATCACCTGACGGTGGTCGGCGAACGCCAGCGGCTGCAACTGGACGATGGCGCCAAGGTGCTGCTCAACACCAACTCGGCCTTTGCCAGTGACCTGCGCGACGGGCGCCAGGTTGCGCGGCTGTTGCAGGGCGAAGCCTATTTCGAAGTGCCCGGCGGCAACCAGCCGCCGCTTGAAGTCCAGGCCGGCCCCTTGCGCGCCCAGGTACGCGACACCAACTTCGCCGTACGCTACCTCGATGGCCAGGCGCAGGTGCGCGTGCAGCGCGGCGACGTCGACCTGCAGGCCGCCAGCGACCAGCGCATCCGCTTGAGCGCCGGTGACAGCATCAGCGTCGGGCCTGATGGCTTCGGTCAACGCCAGCGCGCCGACCTGCACAAGGAACTGGCCTGGATCGATGGCCGCCTGGTGTTCGAGAACTGCCCGTTGAGCCAGGTACTCGATGAACTGCGCCGCTATTACCCGGGCTGGATCATCAACCGCAACGACCACCTGGAACAGGTGGCCGTTACCGGCAACTACCGCCTGGACCAGCCCCTGGAGACCCTGCGGGCCCTGGCCCATATCACCTCGGCGCAGTTGCACGAATACCCGGCGGTGGTGATTCTCAACTGAGTGAAGCCTGTGGGGGCGTCGAACCGCCGCTCCCACTAAATTATTTTTACGCGACTCCCACACCACGTCCGTCTCGTCATAGCCAATGCAACTGATTCTTGTTCGAAAACAAGAACTGCACTCACCTATAACAGTTCGCGCGACAGGGAGCGCTTCCGATGTCCTCAGGTTCAACCCGCCCTTCCCCCTCTTCCCGACGCATGGGGCAACTGTCCCTGCTGACCCTGGCACTGCTGGCCAGTGGCGCCTGCAGCCTGCCCGCGCTGGCCGCAGAGCCTGCCCAGGCCGCCAGCCCACGCATGGGCGACTACCGTTTCGCCATTGCCCAGCAGCCACTGGTCTCGGCAATCAATGCGTTCAGCGAAGTCACTGGCTGGCAGGTCGGCTTCTCCGCCGAGCTGGCCGAGGGCGTGGCTTCGCCGGGCGTGCAAGGGGCACTGGCACCGGAAGCGGCACTGCAGAAACTGCTGCACGGCACCGGCCTGGGCTTTCGCAAGATCGGCAACGGCAACGTCGTGCTCGAGCGCCAGACCGCAGGCAACGCCATCGCCCTGCAACAGTTGACCGTCAGCGCTACCCGCAGCGCCCAGGACGTAAGCCAGGTGCCGAGCACGGTCAGCGTGCAGACCCGCGAGCAACTGGACCGCCAGAACGTCAACGACATCAAGCAACTGGTGCGCTACGAGCCCGGCGTCTCGGTGGGCGGTGTCGGCCAGCGCAGCGGCCTGAACGGCTACAACATCCGCGGCATCGACGGCGAGCGGATCCTCACCCAGGTCGATGGCGTGTCGATCCCCGACAGCTTCTTCTACGGCCCCTACGCCCAGACCCAGCGCAATTACGTCGACCCCGAGATCGTCAAGCGCGTCGAGATCCTGCGTGGTCCGGCCTCGGTGCTGTACGGCAGCAACGCCATCGGCGGCGCGGTCAGCTACTACACCCTTGATCCGGACGACATCATCAAGCCCGGCAAGGACGTCGGCGCCCGGCTGAAGACCGGCTACAGCTCGGCCGACGAAAGCTGGCTGACCTCCGCCACCGTCGCTGGCCGCCAGGGCGACTTCGACGGTCTGCTGCACCTGAGCCAGCGCAACGGCCACGAGACCGAATCCTACGGTGGCCACGGCGGCACCGGCCTTGCCCGCACCGAAGCCAACCCGGAAGACGTGCGCACCACCAACGTGCTGGCCAAGCTGGGCTGGAACTACGCTGACGACGCGCGCCTGGGCTTCACCTACGAACACTACAAGGACGACCGCGACCAGAACATCCTCAGCGCGGTGGGCGGCCCGTTCATCCCTGGCTTCGGCGCCATGAACTCCTATCGCATGCGCCAGGGCAATGACACCGTCACCCGCGAGCGCTTCGGCATCAACCACGAGTTCGGCCTCGACAGCCTGGTCGCGGACCACGTCAAGTGGAGCCTGAATTACCAGATCGCCAAGACCGACCAACGTACCGACGAGCTCTACTTCGCCTCCGGTCGCCAGGTGTTCCGCGACCGCCAGACCACCTACAAGGACCGCCAGTGGGTGTTCGATGGTCAGTTGGACAAAGCCTTCAGCATCGGCGAGACCGACCACCTGCTCACCTATGGCACCACAATCAAGCACGAGAAGGTCACCGGCTCGCGCAGCGGTACCGGCACTTGCCTGAACATCGGCGGCACCTGCCGCGCCATCGGCCAGAACAGCGCGAGTGATAGCCAGGCGCTGGTCAGCGACTTCCCGGACCCGACCATCAACACCTACAGCCTGTTCGCCCAGGACGAGATCCGCTGGAACAACTGGACCTTCCTGCCGGGTGCGCGTTACGACTACACCCGCATGGAACCGAAGATGACCGCCGAATTCCTGCGGGGCATCCAGGGCACCGGCGCGGCACCGTCCAGCGTCGACGATTCGGACAAGAAGTGGCACCGCGTCTCACCCAAATTCGGCATCACCTACGCCTTCAACGACAACTACACCTGGTATGGCCAGTACGCAGAAGGCTTCCGCACCCCAACCGCCAAGGCCATGTACGGGCGCTTCGACAACCCGACCCTGGGCTATCGCGTCGAACCCAACCCGAACCTGGAACCCGAGAAGAGCAAGAGCTACGAGACCGGCCTGCGCGGCAACTTCGACGCCGGCAACTTCGACGTGGCGGTGTTCTACAACAAGTACCGCGACTTCATCAACGAAGACGCCGTGCAGTCGGCCAACCTGGGCTCGACCTTCCAGGCCAACAACATCAAGCACGCGACCATCAAGGGTGCCGAGTTCAAGGGTCGCCTGAACCTCGATCACTTCGGCGCGCCGCAAGGCCTCTACACCCAGGGCTCCCTGGCCTACGCCCATGGCCGCAACGACGACAATGGCCAGCCGCTGAACAGCGTCAACCCACTGACCGCCGTGATGGGCCTGGGCTACGAACAGCAGAACTACGGCGGCCTGCTCAGCTGGACACTGGTCAAGCGCAAGAACCGTGTCGACGACTCCACCTTCTTCGCCCCCGACGGCGCCAGCAAGCAGTTCCGCACCCCAGGCTACGGCGTGCTGGACCTGACCGGCTTCTACAAGGTGACCGAAGACGTGACCGTCAACGCAGGTCTCTACAACCTCACCGACAAGAAGTACTGGCAGTGGGATGATGTGCGCGGCTACGACGGCCTTGGCGAGGCGGCAGTGACCCAGCCGGCCAACCTCGACCGCCTGACCATGCCGGGACGCAACTTTGCCATCAATGTGATCTGGGACATCTGATCCAGGCCAGCATCCCTGCGGGAGTGGCCCTGTGCCGCTCCCGCAAGGGGCATCCCTCTCCCCCGCCCGAACACAAATGCCTCCCACTCCCAGGTGAGGTTTTTTTACTGTCCTGCGTCTTCTCTTTCGTCTTGTACCTAGACAGCCCCATTTCCCAAGGATGCACCCATGACCAGCCACACCTCCGAGCGCGCCGCCCTGCGCTCGCAACGCCTGAACCAGGTCACCCACGCACCGCACACCGAGCTGGACGCTCTGGTCAAGTCGCACGCGCCGTTCGACAGCCGCGAGAGCTTCGCCCGCTTCGTCGTCGCCCAGTACCTGTTCCAGTCCGAGCTGCAGGCGCTGTACACCGACCCTGCACTGATCGCCATCGTCCCTGACCTGGCCGAGCGTTGCCGGGCCGAACAGGCGCGCCTGGACCTGGCCGACCTGAACACCGAAGTACCCGCCCCGGTTGCCGGCGCTCTGGTCAAACCAAGCCTGGGCGAAGCCCTGGGCTGGATCTTCGTCTCCGAAGGCTCCAAACTGGGCGCAGCGTTCCTGATCAAGCGTGCCGTGGCCCTGGAGCTGTCCGACACCTTCGGCGCCCGTCACCTGGGCGAGCCGGCCGGCGGCCGTGCAGAGGGCTGGAAACAGTTCACCCGCATCCTCGACAGCCTGGAGTTGTCGGCCGAAGAGGACGCCGCCGCCGAGCGTGGCGCGGTCGCTGCCTTCGAGCGCTTCACCGAGCTGCTCAAGCATGCCTACGCCACGGATGCCGCGCTGGCCTGAGACGCACCTGCCGGCCACCATTCGGGTGGCCGGACCGCTTTGCAGTGAGACCATGACCCGACTTGCCCGCTCCCGACTGTCCCGCCTGCTGTATGCGATCCTGGCTTATGTCAGCCTCGGGATAGGTCTGGTCGCCATCGTCATTCCTGGCTTGCCCACCACCGAGTTCATCCTCCTGGCCGCCTGGGCCGCGACCCGCAGTTCGCCGCGCCTGTCCGCCTGGCTGGAGAACCACCGTCTGTTCGGGCCGATCCTGTGGAACTGGCGCAACGGCAAGGTGATCCAGCGCCGCGCCAAGGTCAGCGCGACCATCAGCATGCTGCTGTGCGCAGGGTTGATGCTCACCGTTCTCGAACACCACTGGCCAGTGTTTCTTGCCATCGCCGGGATGACCCTGGGCAACCTGTGGATCTGGTCGCGCCCCGAACAACCCACCGCACCACTGCCCGCCCAACTGCAACGCTGAGCATTTGCATCCTTGCGCGGGATGTACTGCAATGGGATCCACTCAGGAGGATCCTGCATGCCCCAGTTGCTCGACACCATCGCCCGTGAACTGAAACTCGACCATGCCGCCCTGCGCTGGCACGGCGTCGGCGGGCTGCCCTCGACCTTCGCCGTCACCGACCTGGCCGCCGCGAGCATGGCCGCCGCCGGTCTGGCACTGGCCAGCCTGCTGCAGCGCCAGACCGACCACTGCCCGCTGGTCAGCATCGATCGGCGCCTGGCCTCGTTCTGGTTTGCCACCAGCCTGCGCCCCCAGGGCTGGCAGACACCGCCTCTGTGGGATGCCGTCGCCGGCGACTACCCCACCCGCGATGGCTGGATTCGCCTGCACACCAACGCTCCCCATCATCGCCAGGCCGCACTCGGCGTGCTGGGCACCCCGGCCGATCGCCAGGCGGTCGCCGAGCAGGTCCGGCGCTGGGACGGCGAGGCGCTGGAAAGCGCCGTGGTCGAAGCCGGAGGCTGTGCGGCGAAGATGCGCAGTTGGGCCGAATGGTGCGAGCACCCGCAGGGGCGGGCAGTGAACATGGAGCCACTGGTGTTGCGCGAGCATTTCGACGCGGCAGCGCCATTGGCCTGGCAAGGCTGTGAAACACGTCCGCTGGCCGGCATCAAGGTGCTCGACCTCACCCGCATTCTCGCCGGCCCTACAGCCAGCCGTCTGCTGGCAGGCTTCGGCGCCGACGTGCTGCGCATCGACCCACCCGGCTGGGACGAACCGGCGGTGGTCGCCGAAGTCACCCTGGGCAAGCGCTGTGCACGCCTGGACTTGCGCGCGACGCCTGACCGCAAGGTGTTCGAGCGGTTGCTGGGTGAGGCCGACATCCTCCTGCATGGCTATCGCGCCGATGCACTGGAACATCTGGGTTTCGGCGCACAGCGCAGGCGTCAGCTCAACCCCGGGCTGATCGACGTCAGCCTCAACGCCTACGGCTGGAGCGGCCCCTGGCAGGAACGTCGCGGCTTCGACAGCCTGGTGCAGATGAGCAGCGGCATCGCCCGCGAAGGCATGCGCTGGAAACAAACGGAAAAACCCGTGCCTTTGCCGGTGCAGGCGCTCGACCATGCAACCGGGTACCTGATGGCGGCCGAAGCGATCCGTGGGCTGGAGCAGCGCCTGGCTGGAAGGGCCGGTTACCGGGCACGGCTGTCCCTGGCACGCACCGCCAAGCTGTTGGTGGAGCATGGAACGATGGGGGATGACTTGCCCCTGGCAGCAGAAACGCCCGAGGATCTCGACCCGCATCTGGAACGGACACCTTGGGGGACCGCGCAAAGGATCAGGGGGCCGTTGAAGGTTGGGCCTGCCCATATGCACTGGGCACGCGGGGCATGCGAGCTGGGCTCGGCTCAAGCGCGTTGGTGACGGTTACGACCTCCACCCACTTACAAACTCAGCGCCCCCGAGTACAGCGCGTAAGCCGCCACCGCCGCCCCCACCAGCACCGCCGCGAATATCAGCTTCTCCCAGCGGCTGAACACCACCTGCCCCTGTTCATGCCTGGCCCGGGCAAACAGGATCACCCCCGGCGCATACAACAGCGCCGAAAGCAGCAGGTACTTGAGGCCCCCGGCATACAGCAACCACAACGCATAGACCAGCGCCAGCAACGCCACCGCCAGATCCTTGCGCCGCAGCCCCGCCTGCCCGGCATAACTCTCGCCCCGCCAGGCCAGCAGCACGGCGTAGGCCGCTGACCAGAAGTACGGCACCAGGATCATCGACGACGCCAGGTAGATCAGGCTGGTATAGGTGCCGGCCGAAAACAGGGTGATCAGCAGGAAGCCCTGGATCATGCTGTTGGTCAGCCACAAGGCATTGGCCGGCACATGATTGGCATTTTCCCTGGCCAGAAAACGCGGCATGGTCTGGTCGCGAGCGGTGGCGAAGAGGATCTCGGCACACAGCAACGCCCATGACAGCAGCGCCCCAAGCAGCGACACCGCCAACCCGATACTGATCAGCATCGCCCCCCAGGGCCCGACGATATGCTCCAGCACCGAGGCCAGCGACGGGTTCTGCAACCCGGCCAGTTCAGGCCGGGTCATCACCCCCAGCGACAGCACGTTGACCAGCACCAGCAGCGCCAGCACCCCGAGAAAGCCGATCACCGTGGCCTTGCCGACATCCGACCGGTGCAGCGCACGCCCGGAGTAGACACTGGCGCCCTCGATGCCGATGAACACGAACACCGTCACCAGCATCATGTTGCGCACCTGCTCCAGCACGCTGCCGAACTTCGGATTGCCCAGCCCCCAGATATCGCGGGTGAAGATATCCGCGCGGAAGGCGAAGGCCGCGATGACGATGAAGATCAGCAGTGGCACGACCTTGGCCACCGTGGTGACCTGGTTGATGAAGGTCGCCTCCTTGATGCCGCGCAGCACCAAAAAATGCACCGCCCACAGCAACAGCGAAGCGCAGCCGATGGCTATCGGCGTGTTGCCTTCACCGAACACGGGAAAGTAGAAACCCAGGGTGCTGAACAACAGGACGAAGTAGCCGACATTCCCCAGCCAGGCACTGATCCAGTAACCCCAGGCCGACGAGAAGCCCATGTAGTCGCCAAAGCCGGCTTTGGCATAGGCGTAGACGCCCGAGTCCAGGTCAGGCTTGCGGTTGGCCAGGGTCTGGAACACGAAGGCCAGCGCCAGCATGCCGACGGCCGTGATGGCCCAGCCGATCAGGACCGCGCCAACGTCGGCACGGGCGGCCATGTTCTGCGGCAATGAAAAGATCCCGCCGCCGATCATCGAACCGACCACCAGGGCGATCAGCGCCCCCAGGCGAAGCTTATGTCCCGGTTCGCCCATCTGCTGCTCCCTCACGCCTGTCGCCTGTATGAAACATAACGGCCATTACATATAAATGTTACAGCTTGTTTATTAATCAAAGCCATTAAAGCTATAGCACTCATAACGCATTTGTCTATATGACGACGGCGGCCAATGTGCACATTGTCGAGCAACTCGCAAATTCGCGACACCCTGTCGAAAGGCCCGTGAAAAATTTGCGAAACCGGTAAAAGCGACTAGCTTGAGAGTTCGCAAGCCAAACAGAGCGTTTGCTCTAGAAGTACATGGAGGTGCCAGCGCACAAGGCTTGCAGCAAAGCGGTCGGCACTCTCCAGGAGACGCGAGAAAGAATTTCTCTCACGCTGTTGCGCCATGAACTGATCCACATCAGCGAATGACTACAGCGCCGGATTTATTCTGTCGTCAACTTTCTCCTGGCATGGAGTTGTTAAATGTCTGATTCTCCCGGAAAACTTAAACTCGGCGCATTAGTTGCACTTGTCGTGGGGTCGATGATTGGTGGGGGGATCTTCTCCCTGCCGCAAAACATGGCCGCCAGCGCGGGCGTAGGTGCCGTGCTGATCGGCTGGGCCATCACGGCCGTCGGCATGCTCACCCTGGCCTTCGTGTTCCAGACCCTGGCCAATCGCAAACCTGATCTGGATGGTGGCGTGTACGCCTACGCCAAGGCCGGCTTTGGCGACTACATGGGCTTTTCGTCGGCCTGGGGCTACTGGATCAGTGCCTGGCTGGGCAACGTCGGCTACTTCGTCCTGCTGTTCAGCACCCTGGGGTACTTCTTCCCGGTCTTCGGTGAAGGCAACACCCCGGCAGCAGTGATCGGCGCATCACTGCTGCTGTGGGGCGTGCACTTCCTGGTCCTGCGCGGCATCAAGGAGGCGGCGTTCATCAACCTGGTCACCACCGTGGCCAAAGTCGTGCCGCTGGCGCTGTTCGCACTGATCTGCCTGTTCGCCTTCAAGCTCGACGTGTTCACCGCCGACATCTGGGGCCTGGGCTCGCCCGACCTCGGCAGCGTGATGGACCAGGTGCGCAACATGATGCTGGTCACCGTATGGGTGTTCATCGGCATCGAGGGCGCAAGCATCTTCTCCTCGCGGGCGGCAAAACGCTCCGACGTGGGCAAGGCAACGGTCATCGGTTTCATCACCGTGCTGCTGTTCCTGGTGCTGGTCAACGTGCTGTCGATGGGCGTAATGACCCAGCCGGAGCTGGCCAAGCTGCAGAACCCGTCGATGGCCGCGGTGCTGGAGCATGTGGTCGGTCACTGGGGCGCGGTGCTGATCAGCGTCGGCCTGATCATCTCGCTGCTGGGGGCACTGCTGTCGTGGGTGCTGCTGTGCGCGGAGATCATGTTCGCCGCCGCCAAGGACCACACCATGCCCGAGTTCCTGCGCCGCGAGAACGCCAACCAGGTGCCGGCCAACGCCCTGTGGCTGACCAACGCCATGGTGCAGATCTTCCTGGTCATCACCCTGTTCTCCAACAGCACCTACCTGTCGCTGATCTACCTCGCCACCTCGATGATCCTGGTGCCCTACCTGTGGTCGGCGGCCTACGCGGTACTGCTGGCGGTGCGTAGCGAAACCTACGAACAGGCCCTCGCCGAACGCAAGAAAGACCTGATCATCGGCGGTATCGCCCTGTTGTACGCGATCTGGCTGCTGTACGCCGGAGGCGTGAAATACCTGCTGCTGTCGGCCCTGCTCTACGCCCCTGGCGCGATCCTGTTCGCCAAGGCCAAGCGCGAGGTCGGCCAACCGATTTTCACCAACGTGGAAAAACTGATCTTCGCCGCTGTGATCGTCGGCGCCCTGGTGGCGGCCTACGGGTTATACGACGGCTTCCTGACCCTTTGACCACGTCTTCGTATGATTGGAGGAATCATCATGTCCACGGATAAACAGAAATACGGCGTGCATTCCGAAGCCGGCAAGCTACGCAAGGTGATGGTCTGCGCCCCGGGACTGGCGCACAAGCGACTGACCCCCAGCAACTGCGATGAACTGCTATTCGACGACGTGATCTGGGTCGACCAGGCCAAACGCGACCACTTCGACTTCGTCACCAAGATGCGCGAACGCGGCGTCGATGTGCTGGAAATGCACAACCTGCTGACCGACATCGTGCAGAACAAGGAGGCCCTGGCCTGGATCCTCGATCGCAAGATCACCCCCAATACCGTTGGCGTTGGCCTGACCAATGAAGTGCGCAGCTGGCTCGAAGGCCTCGATCCGCGCCACCTGGCCGAGTTCCTGATCGGCGGCGTGGCCGGCCAGGACCTGCCACAGAGCGAAGGCGCCGATGTGGTGAAGATGTACAACGACTACCTCGGCCACTCCAGCTTCATCCTGCCGCCCCTGCCCAACACCCAGTTCACCCGCGACACCACCTGCTGGATCTACGGCGGCGTCACGCTGAACCCGATGTACTGGCCGGCGCGACGCCAGGAAACCCTGTTGACCACCGCCGTATACAAGTTCCACAAGGAATTCACCGGCGCCGACTTCCAGATCTGGTATGGCGACCCTGACAAGGAACACGGCAGCGCCACTCTCGAAGGCGGCGATGTCATGCCGATCGGCAAGGGCATCGTGCTCATCGGCATGGGCGAGCGCACCTCGCGCCAGGCCATCGGCCAACTGGCACAGAACCTGTTCGCCAAGGGCGCAGTGGAAAAAGTCATCGTCGCCGGCCTGCCCAAGTCGCGTGCCGCGATGCACCTGGACACCGTGTTCAGCTTCTGCGACCGCGACCTGGTCACGGTCTTCCCGGAAGTGGTGCGCGAGATCGTGCCGTTCATCATCCGCCCCGACGAAAGCAAGCCCTACGGCATGGATGTACGCCGTGAGAACAAGTCGTTCATCGAGGTGGTCGGCGAGCAGCTCGGGGTCAAGCTGCGCGTGGTCGAGACTGGCGGCAACAGCTTCGCCGCCGAACGCGAACAGTGGGATGACGGCAACAACGTGGTGGCCCTGGAGCCTGGCGTGGTCATCGGCTACGACCGCAACACCTACACCAACACATTGCTGCGCAAGGCCGGGATCGAGGTCATCACCATCAGCGCCGGTGAACTGGGCCGTGGTCGTGGCGGCGGCCACTGCATGACCTGCCCGATCGTACGCGACCCTATCGACTACTAACGCCCTCGATCCGGCCCGCGCTTACGAGGCGTGGGCCGGGCACTCACCGCATTCAAGGAGACACTGTCATGGCGTTCAACATCCACAACCGCAACCTGCTCAGCCTCGAGCACCACACCACCCGTGAGCTGCGCTACCTGCTGGATCTCTCCCGCGACCTCAAGCGCGCCAAGTACACCGGCACCGAGCAGCAGCACCTGAAGGGCAACAACATCGCCCTGATCTTCGAGAAGACCTCGACCCGCACCCGCTGCGCCTTCGAAGTCGCCGCCTACGACCAGGGCGCCAACGTCACCTACATCGACCCCAACTCCTCGCAGATCGGCCACAAGGAGAGCATGAAGGACACCGCCCGCGTGCTCGGGCGCATGTACGACGCCATCGAGTACCGCGGCTTCAAGCAGGAGATCGTCGAAGAACTGGCCAAGTTCGCCGGCGTACCGGTGTTCAACGGCCTGACCGACGAATACCACCCGACCCAGATGATCGCCGACGTGCTGACCATGCGCGAACACAGCGACAAGCCATTGCACGACATCAGCTATGCCTACCTGGGCGATGCGCGCAACAACATGGGCAACTCGCTGCTGCTGATCGGTGCCAAGCTCGGCATGGACGTGCGCATCGCCGCGCCCAAGGCGCTGTGGCCGCATGACGACCTGGTGCAGCGCTGCAAGCAGTACGCCGAGGAAAGCGGCGCGCGCATCACCCTCACCGAAGACCCGAAGGCGGCAGTCAAGGGGGTCGATTTCGTCCATACCGACGTCTGGGTATCGATGGGCGAGCCTGTGGATGCCTGGGGCGAGCGCATCGAGCAACTGCTGCCGTATCAGGTGAACAAGGAACTGATGAAGGCCACCGGCAATCCGCGCAGCAAGTTCATGCATTGCCTGCCGGCGTTCCACAACTCCGAGACCAAGGTCGGCAAGCAGATCGCCGAAAAATACCCGCACCTGGCCAACGGCATCGAAGTGACCGATGACGTGTTCGAGTCACCAGCCTGCATCGCCTTCGAGCAAGCGGAGAACCGCATGCACACGATCAAGGCGATCTTGGTATCGACCCTGGCTGATCTCTGACCCCCACTTCCGGGCTGGCCCCATCCCCTGTGGGAGCGGGCTTGTCCCGCGATGACGGTGTGTCAGGCAGGTCGCCATCGCGGGACGAGCCCGCTCCCACAGAGGTTTTGCGCAGCCCTTCAGAAAGGACATTCCCAATGCGTATCGTTGTTGCACTGGGCGGCAACGCCCTCCTGCGCCGCGGCGAGCCAATGACCGCCGACAACCAGCGCGCCAATATCCGTACTGCCACCGAGCAGATCGCCAAGATCCACCCTGGCAACGAACTGGTCATCGCCCACGGCAATGGTCCGCAGGTCGGCCTGCTGTCGCTCCAGGGCCAGGCCTACAAGCCCGACGAAGCCTACCCGCTGGACGTGCTCGGTGCCGAGACCGAAGGCATGATCGGCTACATGATCGAACAGGAACTGGGCAACCTGCTGGACTTCGAAGTGCCCTTCGCCACCCTGCTGACGCAAGTCGAGGTCGACGCCAACGACCCGGCCTTCAAGGACCCGACCAAGTTCATCGGCCCGGTCTACGCCAAGGACGAGGCCGAGCGCCTGGCCAAGGAAAAAGGCTGGGTGGTCAAGGCCGACGGCGACAAGTACCGCCGTGTGGTCGCCAGCCCCAAACCCAAGCGCATCTTCGAGATCCGTCCGATCAAGTGGCTGCTGGAAAAAAGCAGCATCGTCATCTGCGCCGGTGGCGGCGGCATCCCCACGATGTACGACGAAAACCGCAAGCTCAAGGGCATCGAGGCGGTGATCGACAAGGACCTGTGCTCGGCGCTGCTGGCCGAGCAACTGGGCGCCGACCTGCTGATCATCGCCACCGATGTCGATGCCGCCTACATAGACTTTGGCAAGCCGACGCAGAAAGCCATTGCCCAGGCGCATCCCGACGAGCTGGAAAAACTCGGCTTCGCAGCGGGTTCGATGGGGCCGAAGGTACAGGCCGCCTGCGATTTCGCCCGCCACACGGGCAAGGTTGCGGTGATCAGCTCGCTGGAAAATATCGAAGAGATCGTCAAGGGTACTGCCGGTACGCGGGTATCGACCGCCAAGCCAGGTATCAGCTACCGTTGAGTGCAGTTGGCCGGTGCACGGCGCCGGCCATTTCCAACCTTGCGGAGGACGCCATCATGGCCCAGTACAGTCCTGGTCATGTTCATATCGAGCGCACGGCGCTGAACCAGAATGATCACAGCTACGACCTCAACATCGAGTACGAAGCCACTCAGGATCCCACGGAAGGCCGCGGTATCCAGTTCCGCATGCATGGCAGCATCGAAGGCAAGACGGTCGACGAAAAATTCTTCCTGGCCAAGGACCAGGTACTGCCCAGCTTTCTGATGCAGTTGAGCCGCAGGGCCCAGGCGCACCTGCCGGCGCCGAAGAAATTCGAGAACCTGAGCTCGCCGCACAAGCTCTACGACCACATGTTCGAGGACATCCGCCAGAAGCTGGACGTGAAGTCCGGGGATCCGATCAAGCCCGAGCATCTGGGTAATCCGTAATACCACCATCGCAGGACAAGTCGCAACGGCGGTTCGGCGTCCCGACTTGTCCCGCGATTGGGCCTTCCACCTCGCCAATGGCATACTGACGCCCTTTCCCCCACGCCCGTTGCCCCCATGCGCATCCACGTCAGCTTCATCGACCGCGTCGGCATCACCCAGGAAGTCCTGGCCCTGCTCGGTGCCCGCAACCTCAACCTCGATGCCGTGGAGATGGTCCCGCCGAACGTCTACATCGACGCCCCCACACTCAGCCCCGCCGTGCTCGAAGAGCTGCACGACGCCCTGTTCGAGGTGCGCGGCGTGCAGTCGGTGGAAGTGGTCGACATCCTCCCCGGCCAGCGTCGCCACCTGCAGCTCGACGCCCTGCTCGCGGCCATGAGCGACCCGGTGCTGGCAGTGGACAGCGCCGGCAAGGTGCTGCTGGCCAACCCTGCGTTGATCGCGTTGTGCGGACGCGAATCGGCCGGTCGATCGGTGGGCGAGCTGTTTGCTGACAGCGACCTGCTCCAGGCCCTGCTCGACAACAACTTCCACCTGCCGATGCGCGAGATGCAGCTCAATGGCCAGAGCCTGCTGCTCGATGCCACGCCGATCACCAACGCTGGCGGCTTGCTTACCCTGTATCCACCCAACCGCATGGGCGAACGCCTGTCGGCGCTGCACCATGATCACGCCGAAGGCTTCGATGCGCTGCTCGGCGACTCTCCGGCGATCCGCACGCTCAAGGCCCGCGCCCTGCGCGTGGCCACCCTCGATGCCCCCTTGCTGGTGCACGGCGAGACCGGCACCGGCAAGGAGCTGGTAGCACGCGCCTGTCATGCCGTCAGCAGCCGTCATGCCGCGCCATTCCTGGCACTCAACTGCGCCGCATTGCCCGAGAGCCTGGCCGAGAGCGAGCTGTTCGGCTATGCCCCCGGCGCCTTCACTGGCGCACAACGTGGCGGCAAACCCGGGTTGATGGAGCTGGCCAACCAAGGCACGGTATTCCTCGACGAGATCGGCGAAATGTCGCCCTACCTGCAGGCCAAGCTACTGCGCTTTCTCAGCGACGGCAGCTTTCGCCGGGTGGGGGGCGACCGCGAGGTGAAGGTCGATGTGCGCATCATCAGCGCCACCCACCGCGACCTCGAACGCATGGTCGCCGAAGGCACTTTCCGCGAAGACCTGTTCTACCGCCTGAACGTCCTCAACCTGCAAGTCCCGCCACTACGTGAGCGCGGCCAGGACATCCTGTCACTGGCGCATTTCTTCATGCAGCAGGCCTGCACCCAGATCCAGCGCCCGCCCTGCCGCCTGACCCCGGCCACCCATCCGGCACTGCTGGCCAACCCCTGGCCGGGCAACGTGCGCCAGTTGCAGAACGTGATCTTCCGCGCAGCGGCGATCTGCGAGAGCAACCTGGTGGATATCGGCGACCTGGATATCGCCGGAACCTCAGTGGCACGTGGGCAGGATGGTGAGGTGGCGAGCCTGGAACAGGCGGTAGGCGACTTCGAGCGTGAGCTATTGCAGCGCCTGTATGCCAGCTATCCCTCGACCCGACAGTTGGCGGGAAGGCTGCAGACATCACATACCGCGATCGCCCAGCGGCTGCGCAAGTACGGAATTCCAGGCAAGTCCTGAGCTTGGAGCGCACCAGATAACCCCGTTTTTGCAGATTTTTCCTACATATTGAACCAAGCCCCTCCCACTTAGAATGGCGGCCGTACCACCGCACGCGTGTTCCGGGTGCATCTTCGATAAAGCCCCTGCGCACGATCGAAAGCGCGCTCAGGAACACCTCTCTCACAGTGACAAAGAGTGGCGTTTCAATGCTCGAACTCGATTTCTATGGCACTCTCGTGGCCGCCTCACTGGTACTGCTACTCGGACGCGGTCTTGTCGCCCACGTCAACGTCCTGCGTACCTACAACATCCCCGAACCCGTCGCAGGCGGCCTGGTCGTTGCCGTGCTGTTGCTGTCACTCCGGGCCCTGGACATACACATCCAGTTCGACACCTCCCTGCAAGCCCCACTGATGCTGGCCTTCTTCGCTACCATCGGTCTGAGCGCCGACCTCGGCAGCCTGAAAAAAGGCGGACGAACTGTCGGACTCTTCCTACTGGTCGTTACCGGGTTTCTGATCGTGCAGAACGCCATCGGTATCAGCCTGGCAAAACTGCTGGGCCTCGACCCACTCATGGGGCTGCTGGCAGGCTCGATCTCGCTCTCGGGCGGCCACGGTACAGGGGCCGCCTGGGGCTCGACCTTCAGCACCCAGTACGGACTACCCTCGGCCAGCGAACTGGCGTTGGCTTCGGCCACCTTCGGCCTGGTGCTGGGCGGACTGATCGGTGGTCCTGTAGCCCGGTTGCTGGTCAGCCGCGTCCAGGCCCCCGGCCTCGAACCTGAAACACCTCGCATACCGAAAGGCTTCGAACAGCCCAACAAGGAACGCCTGATCACCCCTTTCTCGATGATCGAAAGCCTGGCGCTGATCTCGGTCAGCCTGTTGGCAGGCACCCTGTTGAACAGCCTGTTGCGCGGCACCGCGTTCGAACTTCCGACCTTCGTCTGCGTGCTGTTCGTGGGTGTCGTGCTGAGGAACGGACTGTCCGCCGGGGGTGGGTACCAGGTGTTCGAACGCGAGATTTCGGTACTGGGCAATGTCGCACTGTCGCTGTTCCTGGCCTTGGCGTTGATGTCCCTGAAACTCTGGGACCTGGCCGCCCTGGCACTGCCCTTCCTGATCCTGTTGGGTGCACAGACACTGGTCATGGCACTGTTCGCGATCTTCGTCACCTTCAGGGTCATGGGGCGCAATTATGATGCGGCGGTGCTGGCAGCCGGGCATTGCGGATTCGGACTCGGCGCCACACCCACCGCCATCGCCAACATGCAAGCGGTGACCCAGCGCTACGGTGCATCGCAGATCGCCTTTCTCGTCGTACCCATGGTGGGGGCGTTCTTCATCGACATCGTCAATGTCATCGTGATCAAGCTGTACCTGGCGTTGCCCTTCTTTACCCCGCTATAACCTGCCTGCCGACTTGTATCGATATCGATACACCGTAATCATTTCGATACAAGGCATCTTGCATCCCCATCTCCAAGGGTTTGATCACTCGAGCCTTTTCTTCTAAGCCCGCACTGTAGCGTTTTCATTCCAAAGATGTGGCAAGCGTTCGCCAACAAATAAATAAGTCATTGATTTTATAGTGATTTAAATAAATGGCCGCATTATTGCTTAGGGAAATCCAATCTCAAGAGCGCGGACCGACCGCGCCCAACGCCCCCTGCTTCCCGAGGATTTCCCATGAGCGAGTTGCGTTTCACCGAAGATCACGAATGGCTACGCGTCGAAGCTGACGGCAGCGTCACCGTAGGCATCACCGCCTATGCTCAGAACGCCCTTGGCGATGTGGTCTTCGTGCAACTGCCGGAACTGCAGCACTATGAAAAAGGCGCCGAAGCCTCCACCGTCGAATCGGTCAAGGCTGCCAGCGGCGTATACATGCCGCTGAACGGTGAAGTGGTCGCGGTCAACGAAGGCCTCAACGACAGCCCCGAGCAGGTCAACGAAGACCCGCTGGGCAAAGGCTGGTTCTTCCGCTTCGTTCCTGCAGACATGAGCGAGGTGACCGCCCTGCTCGACCAGGATGCCTACGACCGCCTGCTCAAAGCCAACGACGACGCCTGAGGACCACGACCATGACCATCAACCTCGGCACCGCCAACGAATTCATCGCCCGTCACATCGGTCCGCGCAGCACCGACGAACAGGCCATGCTGACCACCCTGGGCTTCGACTCTCTCGACGCCATGACCGCCGCCGTCATTCCCGACAGCATCAAGGGCACCAGCGTGCTCGGTAACGCCGACGGCCAGAGCGAGGCCGATGCCCTCGCCGCCCTCAAGGCGATCGCCGGCAAGAACCAGCTGTTCAAGAGCTTCATTGGCCAGGGCTACTACAACACCCACACCCCAGCACCGATCCTGCGCAACCTCCTGGAAAACCCTGCCTGGTACACCGCGTACACCCCCTACCAGCCAGAAATCTCCCAGGGTCGCCTGGAAGCACTGCTGAACTTCCAGACCCTGATCAGCGACCTCACCGGCCTGCCGATCGCCAACGCTTCGCTGCTCGACGAAGCCACCGCCGCCGCCGAGGCGATGACCTTCTGCAAACGCCTGTCGAAGAACAAGGGCAGCCATGCCTTCTTCGCTTCCGTGCACTGCCACCCGCAGACCCTCGACGTGCTGCGTACCCGCGCCGAGCCGCTGGGCATCGAAGTGGTGGTGGGTGACGAGCGTGAACTGGGCGATGTCAGCGCCTTCTTCGGTGCCCTGCTGCAATACCCGGCAAGCAACGGTGATGTGTTCGACTACCGCGAGCTGGTCCAGCGCCTGCACGGCGCCGGTGCCCTGGTGGCCGTGGCCGCCGACCTGCTGGCCCTGACCCTGCTGACCCCGCCGGGCGAATTCGACGCCGACGTGGCCATCGGCAGCGCCCAGCGCTTCGGCGTACCGCTGGGCTTCGGCGGCCCGCACGCGGCCTACTTCGCCACCCGCGATGCCTTCAAGCGTGACATGCCAGGCCGCCTGGTCGGTGTCTCGATCGACCGCTTCGGCAAGACCGCCCTGCGCCTGGCCATGCAGACCCGCGAGCAGCATATCCGCCGCGAGAAAGCCACCAGCAACATCTGCACCGCCCAGGTACTGCTGGCCAACATCGCCAGCATGTACGCCGTCTACCACGGCCCGGCCGGTCTCAAGCGCATCGCCGAACGCACCCACGCGCTCACGGCCATCCTCGCCAGCGGCCTGAAGTCGCTCGGCGTTCAGGTCATCACTGGCGAGTTCTTCGACACCCTGACCCTGGCCACTGGCACCGATACCACCAGCCTTCATGAGCAAGCCCGTACCAAGGGCTTCAACCTGCGCCAGGTCGACGCCACGCACCTTGGCCTTTCGCTGGACGAAACCACCTGCCAGGCCGATGTCGAGGCGCTCTGGGCGTTGTTCGCCGATGGCCAGGCGCTGCCGGACTTCGCCGCCCTCGCCGCCAACCACAGCCCGCGCCTGCCGGCTGCGCTGGTGCGCCAATCGGCGATCCTCGAGCACCCGGTGTTCAACCGCTACCACAGCGAAACCGAACTGATGCGCTACCTGCGCCGCCTGGCCGACAAGGACCTGGCGCTGGACCGCAGCATGATCCCGCTGGGCTCGTGCACCATGAAGCTCAACGCTGCCAGCGAAATGATTCCGGTCACCTGGGCCGAGTTCGGCAACCTGCACCCCTTCGCCCCGGCCGCCCAGAGCCAGGGCTACCTGCAGATGACCACCGAGCTTGAAGCCATGCTCTGCGCCGCCACCGGCTACGATGCCGTGTCGCTGCAGCCCAATGCCGGCTCCCAAGGCGAATACGCGGGCCTGCTGGCGATCCGCGCCTATCACCGCAGCCGCGGCGATAGCCACCGCGACATCTGCCTGATCCCCTCGTCGGCCCACGGCACCAACCCGGCCACCGCACACATGGCCGGCATGCGCGTGGTGGTCACCGCCTGCGACGCCCGGGGCAACGTCGACATCGACGACCTGCGCGCCAAGGCCCTCGAGCACCGCGAGCGCCTGGCAGCCATCATGATCACCTACCCCTCGACCCATGGTGTGTTCGAGGAGGCGATCGGCGAGATCTGCGCGATCATTCACGACAACGGCGGCCAGGTGTACATCGACGGCGCCAACATGAACGCCATGGTCGGCCTGTGTGCGCCGGGCAAGTTCGGTGGCGATGTGTCGCACCTCAACCTGCACAAGACCTTCTGCATCCCCCACGGCGGTGGCGGCCCGGGCGTCGGCCCAATCGGCGTCAAGTCGCACCTGGCGCCGTTCCTGCCCGGCCATGCCACCCTGGAAAACACTGCCGGTGCGGTTTGCGCTGCACCGTTCGGCAGCGCCAGCATCCTGCCGATCACCTGGATGTACATTCGCATGATGGGTGGCGCAGGCCTCAAGCGCGCATCGCAGATGGCGATCCTCAACGCCAACTACATCGCCCGTCGCCTGGAAGAGCACTATCCTGTGCTGTACACCGGCGGCAACGGTCTGGTTGCCCACGAATGCATCCTCGACCTGCGTCCGCTCAAGGACACCAGCGGCATCAGCGTGGATGACGTGGCCAAGCGTTTGATCGACTTCGGCTTCCATGCCCCGACCATGTCCTTCCCGGTGGCGGGCACGCTGATGATCGAACCGACCGAAAGCGAGTCCAAGGAAGAGCTGGACCGTTTCTGCGATGCGATGATCCAGATCCGCGAAGAGATTCGCGCCGTGGAGAACGGCAGCCTGGACAAGGACGACAACCCGCTGAAGAACGCCCCGCACACGGCGGCGGAGCTGGTTGGCGAATGGTCCCACGGCTACAGCCGCGAGCAGGCGGTGTATCCGCTGCCGAGCCTGGTGGAAGGCAAGTACTGGCCACCGGTCGGACGGGTCGACAACGTGTACGGCGATCGCAACCTGGTCTGCGCCTGCCCGTCGATCGAGAGCTATCAGGACGTCTGATAGCCCTCGGCCCGCCCTCTGATAGAGGTGTGTTCCTCTGTGGGACCGGGCAAGCCCGCTCCCACAGGGTTCAGCATCTGCCCAACCAACCTGGCAGGAGGTCACCATGTCTTTGAGCGTCTTCGACCTGTTCAAGATCGGCATCGGCCCCTCCAGTTCGCACACGGTCGGCCCGATGCGCGCCGCCGCGCGCTTCGCCGAGGGGCTGCGGCGCGATGGCCTGCTGGCCAGCACGGCCAGCGTCAAGGCCGAGCTCTACGGCTCGCTCGGTGCCACCGGCAAGGGTCACGGCAGCGATAAGGCTGTGCTCCTGGGGCTCGAGGGTGAACACCCCGACACCGTCGACACCGAATCCATCCCCGAGCGCCTGCAGGCGATCCGCGCCAGCGGTCACCTGCAGCTGCTTGGCGAACACAGGATCGACTTCGTCGAGAAGCAGCACCTGGCGATGATCCGCAAGCCAATGGACTACCACCCCAACGGCATGATCTTCCGTGCTTTCGATGCCGCCGGCCTGCAGATCCGCAGCCGCGAGTACTACTCGGTGGGCGGCGGTTTCGTCGTCGACCAGGATGCAGCCGGCCAGGACCGTATCGTCGAAGACAACACCGCCCTGCCCTACCCCTTCACGACGGCAAAGCAACTGCTCGGCCATTGCGTCGCGCAGCACCTGTCGTTCAGCCAGGTGATGCTGGCCAACGAAGCCGCCTGGCGACCCGAACATGAAACCCGTGCAGGCCTGCTGCGCATCTGGCAGGTCATGCAGGATTGCGTCGAAGCGGGCTGTCGCCACGAGGGCATTCTGCCGGGTGGCCTCAAGGTCAAGCGCCGCGCCCCTGCTTTGTACCGCCAGCTCAGCCGACACCCCGAAGCCAGTCTGCGCGATGCGCTGTCGGTACTCGACTGGGTCAACCTCTACGCCTTGGCGGTCAACGAAGAGAACGCCTATGGCGGACGCGTCGTCACCGCACCGACCAACGGCGCGGCGGGTATCGTCCCCGCGGTGCTGCACTACTACATGCGGTTCGTTCCCGGCGCCAGCGAAGACGGCGTGGTGCGTTTTCTGCTCACCGCAGCCGCCATCGGCATCCTCTACAAGGAGAACGCCTCGATTTCCGGCGCCGAGGTCGGCTGCCAGGGCGAAGTGGGGGTGGCCTGCTCGATGGCGGCGGGCGCCCTCTGCGAAGTCATGGGCGGCACCCCGCAGCAGGTGGAGAACGCCGCCGAAATCGGCATGGAACACAACCTGGGCCTGACCTGCGACCCCATCGGTGGGCTGGTCCAGGTGCCCTGCATCGAACGCAACGCCATGGGCTCGGTCAAGGCGATCAACGCCGTGCGCATGGCCTTGCGCGGCGACGGGCAGCACTTCGTCTCGCTCGACAAGGTCATTCGCACCATGCGCCAGACCGGCGCCGACATGAAAAGCAAATACAAGGAGACCGCCCGCGGCGGTCTGGCCGTCAACATCATCGAATGTTGACCCGAACAAAAACCAAGGAGTTACCGATGTCCGAAACGTTGCTCAAGACCCCGCTCCACGCCCTTCACCTGGAACTGGGCGCGCGCATGGTGCCGTTCGCAGGCTTCGACATGCCGGTGCAGTACCCATTGGGCGTGCTCAAGGAGCACCTGCACACCCGCGAGCAGGCCGGCCTGTTCGATGTGTCGCACATGGGCCAGATCGTGTTGCGTGGCAGCGACGCGGCCAGGGCCTTGGAAAGCCTGGTGCCGGTAGACATCATCGACCTGCCGGTGGGCATGCAGCGCTACGCCATGTTCACCAATGAGCAAGGTGGCATCCTCGACGACCTGATGGTGGCCAACGTGGGCGATGACACGCTGTTCCTGGTGGTCAATGCCGCCTGCAAGGATCAGGACCTGGCTCACTTGCAGAAACACATCGGCCAGCGCTGCGAGATCCAGCCCCTGTTCGAGGAGCGTGCCCTGCTCGCCTTGCAGGGCCCAGCCGCCGTCAAGGTGCTGGAGCGCCTGGCGCCGGAAGTGGCCGGCATGACCTTCATGCAGTTCCGCCCGGTGCAGCTGTCGGGCGAGGACTGCTTCGTCAGCCGCTCGGGCTACACCGGCGAGGATGGCTACGAAATCTCGGTTCCCGCCACTGCCGCCGAAGCCCTGGCCCGACGCCTGCTGAGCGAGCCTGAAGTGCAGCCGATCGGCCTGGGTGCACGCGACTCGCTGCGCCTGGAAGCCGGCCTGTGCCTGTACGGCCACGACATGGACACCCAGACCACGCCGATCGAGGCCAGCCTGTTGTGGGCAATCTCCAAGGTTCGTCGCGCCGACGGTGCTCGTGCCGGTGGTTTCCCGGGGGCCGAATCGGTGTTCGCGCAACAGCAACAAGGCGTGGCACGCAAGCGCGTCGGCCTGCTGCCACAGGAGCGCACACCGGTCCGCGAAGGGGCCGAGATCGTCGATGCGAACGGCAAGGCGGTCGGCAAGGTCTGCAGCGGTGGCTTCGGCCCAACCTTGGGCGCACCGGTTGCAATGGGGTATGTCGATAACGAACATGCCGCACTGGAAACGCCATTGTTTGCGGTCGTGCGCGGCAAACAAGTTGCCTTGAAAGTCAGCAAAATGCCTTTCGTGGCGCAACGTTACTACCGAGGTTGAAAGCGATCTCACAACACTGCGCTTATTCGTTTACGAACCTGCGCAATAACTTTTGAACATGGCGCCAGGCCAGGCGCCATGCCGTTTCCGACAATTTTGTCGGTAATCGGCAAAAGCCTTGATCCGTGCACCGAACGGGGCTTGTTTTTGTCGCTGGAGTTGGCGTAGAGTCGTCTCACTGTGTTTGCATGGGTCGCAACAGTTCGTGACCTGGGCCAGTAGCCGCAATTTGCTACAACCCGTTCGACGTCTCTTACTTTCCTGCAACCCAGCCCAGTACTCTTTCGCTCTGTGATGCGAAAGAAACTGAAATCACTATCTAAAGATTCATAGGAAATAAGAAAATGGCTGAGCGTCAGAACGGTACCGTCAAGTGGTTCAATGACGAGAAAGGTTACGGCTTCATCACCCCAGAGAGCGGTCCGGATCTGTTCGTTCACTTCCGCGCCATCCAAGGCAACGGCTTCAAGAGCCTGAAAGAAGGCCAGAAAGTCACCTTCGTTGCAGTGCAGGGCCAGAAAGGCATGCAGGCTGACGAAGTACAAGCAGAAGGCTGATTTCTGTGAAAAAGCCCCTGCGTTGACGCGCAGGGGCTTTTTTGTGCCCGCAATTTCATAGAATGAGGACTTTCCACCCGGAGCCCTCCTGCATGTCCAAGCGTTCTCTCACCCCCCAGGGCGATTTCCCGCCCGCAGGCCTGGGGCGCCGTCTGGCGGCAATGTTCTATGACTTCCTACTGTGCACCGCCCTGCTGATCGTCACGGCAGGTGTCTACAAGTTGGTGCAGATGTCGATCATCGGCGAGGCCCGCATGCGTGAGCTGACCGACGCCGGGGCGCTCGATGGCGATCCGCTGTTGTCCACCGTCCTGTTGTTTGCCCTGTTCGGCTTCTTCGCCAAATTCTGGACCCACGGCGGCCAGACCCTGGGCATGCAAGTGTGGGGCGTGCGTGTACAGAATGCCGACGGCAGCGCGATCAGTTTGTGGCAGGCGCTGTTGCGCTTCGTGGTGTCGATCGCGTCGTGGTTGTGCCTGGGGCTGGGGTTCGTCTGGTCGTTGATCGACAAGCGCAAGCGCAGCTGGCATGACATCTACTCGGAAACCCAGTTGGTGCGGATTCCGAAGCAGAAGAAATGACCCTGGGCTGCGATAAAGCCAACTTCGAGCCACAAAAAAGCCGACCCTGGGGTCGGCTTTCTCATTCACGCCTGGCTCATCACCCTGCCCGACGCAACAACCACACACCGGCCAGCGCACAGATCCCGGCCGGAATCACCACCGCCAACAGCGGCGGGAAACCGAACACCTGGCTCGACGGCCCCAGCAGGTCCTGGGCGATGCGGAACACGAAGCCCACCAGCACGCCGGTAAACACGCGCTGCCCCAGGGTCACCGAGCGCAGCGGGCCGAAGATGAAGGAAATCGCCATCAGGACCAGTGCAGCGGTCACCGCGGGTTGCAGGATCTTGGTCCAGAACGCCAGCCAGTAACGGGCGTTGTTCAGGCCCTGGTCGGCCAGGTAGTGGATGTATTCCCACAACCCGGTGATCGACAACGACTCGGGTGGCAGCACCACGGTATTGAGCAATTCCGGCGTCACCGACACGTCCCAGATTTCTTCCGGTGCCTGCACCACTTCGGTGTGGTCGCCACGGAAGAACGTGGTGCTGACGTCGTGCAGCACCCAGCGCTGATCCTGGTACAGCGCGCGGCGGGCGAAGCTGGAAGCGACGATCTTGCGTTGCTCGTCGAAACGGTAGCGGGTCACCCCGAGCAGCAAGCCGTTGGGCTGTACCGAGTTGATGTGCACGAACTCTTCGCCCTGGCGGTGCCACATGCCGCGCTTGGAGCTTTGCGCCTCACCACCGCCCTGGGCCAGCGAGCGCTCGGCCTGGGCCTTGTTCTCGGTGACCGGGGCGACGTATTCGCCAATCAGCAGACCGACCAGCATCAGCACCAGCATCGGCTTCATCACTGCCCAGACGATACGACCGATGGACACGCCCGCAGCACGCATGATGGTCAGCTCGCTGCTGCTGGCCAGGCTGCCCAGGCCGATCAGGCAGCCGATCAGCGCAGCCATCGGCAGCATGTCATACAGCCGACGCGGCGCGGTGAGCAGCACGTAGCTGCCGGCGTCGAGCAGGGTATAGGTATCACTCAAATCGCCCATCTCGTCGATGAAGGCGAACAGCGAAGCCAGGCCGAGGATGATCCCCAGCACGGCCAGAATGGCCAGCAGTACGCTCTGGCCGATATACCGGTCGATCTTAACCATGGGCCACCCCCGCTCGGCGCGCGGCCATCTTCAGGCGCAGCGGCTCCCAGTACATCAGCGCCAGGCCGATGAGCAGGAACAACGCGTGCACCCACCAGATGCCCAGAGAGATCGGCAACTTGCCCTTCTCGAGGGCGCCGCGAACGGAAATCAGCATCGTCAGGTAGGCCATGTACAGGAGGATCGCCGGCAGCAACTTGAGGAAGCGGCCCTGGCGCGGGTTGACCTTGGACAGCGGCACCGCCAGCAGGGTCACGATGAATACCAGCAACGGCAGCGACAGGCGCCATTGCAGTTCGGCGCGCTCACGCAGGCCATCATGCCCGAACAGGTCGGTGGTCGGGATGGCTTCACGCTCGGTGACCTCCTCGCTGACCTCAGGCTTGGGCAGCAGCACACCGTAGGTGTCGTACTTGATCGCCCGATAGTCGGCCTGGCCAGGGTTGCCGTCGTAACGGTAACCGTTTTCCAGGATCAGGTAGCGGTTGCCATCAGGCTGCACTTCCTGGTGGCCTTTTTCTGCCACCAGTACCGACGGTGCACGGTCCTTGGTCTTGTCCTGGTTGAAGCGTTTCTCGGAAATGAACACCCCGCCCAGATTGACGCGATCGTCGGACATCCGCTCGGTGTAGGTGACACGGGTGCCGTCACGCAGGGTCTGGAAACGCCCCGGCACAAGGGTGTCGAACTCGGTCAGGGCATCCTGCTGGGCGATGATCTTCTGCACCTGGGACACACCCTGGGGGGCCAGGCTCAGGCTCAGCCAGGCCACCACCAACGCGACCAGCGCAGCCGGCGCCAGCGTCAGCGTCAGCAGTCGCTGCTGGCTCATGCCGGTGGCCGAAAGCACGGTCATCTCGCTTTCGAGATACAGGCGTCCATAGGCCAGCAGAATACCGAGGAACAGGCCCAGCGGCAGGATCAGCTGCAGGAAGCCCGGCAGGCGGAAGCCCATGATCAGGAACAGCACGCCCGGATCGAGCGCACCCTGGGCCGCCTGGGCCAGGTATTTGATGAAGCGCCCGCTCATGATGATCACCAACAGCACAGCGCTGACGGCGCTCAAGGTCACCAGGACCTCGCGGGACAGATAACGAAAGACGATCAAACCAGACACTCCTGGGTTGTCAGGGGCGGATTGCCAGACAATGACTGAGTACAGCCAAGACCTATGCCGGTTCGCCTCAAGCGAACCTCCATGTAAAAGTGCGCGCATTATCCTGTGATTGGGCGCGCCTGTCACTTGGCGGCGCATGACAGTGGATGTCATGCCCGCAAAAATGCGGCAAAGCCCCATCATTGAAGCAGACACTGCCCCGCAAAAGCATAGACCGGGGTTGTCAGCGAGGCGGCGGCAGGCTCAAACTGGCTGCTTTTCAACTGGCACGCAAGCACGCGGCCAGGCCTGTCGTACCCCGTGTGCGGCAGTGGCCAACAACAGAGATCATTCGGGGAACCTGACATGGAACTGGTTGTAAAGACCGTAGCCGCAGCATCCGTGAAAACCGCCACCCTGGTCGTGCCAGTCGGTGAAGGCCGCAAGCTTGGCACCGTGGCCAAGGCCGTTGATCAGGCGACCGATGGCGCCATCAGCGCCATCCTCAAGCGCGGCGACCTGGCCGGCAAGCCGGGCCAGACCCTGCTGCTGCAGAGCCTGCCGGGCCTCAAGGCCGAGCGCGTACTGCTGGTTGGCAGCGGCAAGGATGAAGCGCTGGGCGATCGTGCCTGGCGCAAGCTGATCGCCAGCGTTGCCGGCGTGCTGCGCAACCTGGCAGGCGGTGACGCCGTGCTGGCCCTGGACGACATCGCCGTGGCCAACCGCGACGGTCATTACGGCAAATATCGCCTGCTGGCCGAAACCCTGCTCGACGGCGCCTATGTGTTCGACCGTTTCAAGAGCCAGAAGGCCGAACCGCGCGCCCTGAAGAAAGTCACCCTGCTCGCCGACAAGGCCGGCCAGGCTGAAGTCGAGCGCGCGGTCAAGCATGCCACCGCGATCACCACCGGCATGAGCCTGACCCGCGACCTGGGCAATCTGCCGCCGAACATCTGCCACCCGAGCTTCCTCGCCGAGCAGGCCAAGGAACTGGGCAAGGCGCACAAGGGCCTGAAGGTCGAAGTACTCGACGAGAAGAAGATCAAGGACCTGGGCATGGGCGCGTTCTATGCCGTTGGCCAGGGCAGCGACCAGCCGCCACGGCTGATCGTCATGCAGTACCAAGGTGCCAAGAAGACCGACAAGCCGTTCGTGCTGGTCGGCAAGGGCATCACCTTCGACACCGGCGGCATCAGCCTCAAGCCCGGCGCCGGCATGGATGAGATGAAGTACGACATGGGCGGTGCCGCCAGCGTGTTCGGCACCCTGCGCGCGGTGCTCGAACTGCAGTTGCCGATCAACCTGGTGTGCCTGCTGGCGTGCGCCGAAAACATGCCCAGCGGCGGCGCGACTCGCCCGGGCGACATCGTCACCACCATGAGCGGCCAGACCGTCGAGATCCTCAACACCGACGCCGAAGGCCGTCTGGTGCTGTGCGACACGCTGACCTACGCCGAGCGCTTCAAACCGCAGGCGGTGATCGACATCGCCACCCTCACCGGCGCTTGCATCGTTGCCCTTGGCAGCCACACCTCGGGCTTGATGGGCAACAACGACGACCTGGTCGGCCAGTTGCTCGACGCCGGCAAGCGCGCCGACGACCGCGCCTGGCAACTGCCGCTGTTCGACGAGTACCAGGAACAACTGGACAGCCCGTTCGCCGACATCGCCAACATCGGCGGCCCCAAGGCCGGCACCATCACCGCGGGCTGCTTCCTGTCGCGCTTCACCAAGAACTACAGCTGGGCCCACCTGGACATCGCCGGTACCGCATGGGTCAGCGGTGGCAAGGACAAGGGCGCCACCGGCCGCCCGGTTCCGCTGCTGACCCAGTACCTGCTGGACCGCGCGGGCATCTGATGACGTAAGACCATGGCGACCCTATCGCGGGCAAGCGCGCTCCCACAGATTCAGCACTGCAGCGAACCTGTGGGAGCGGGCTCGCCCCGCGATAGGGCCGTCACGGACACCCACCTTCCAGCTCAACGTACCTGACCATGGGCAAAGTCGACTTCTACATCCTCCCCACCGACTCCCTCGCCGCACGCCTGGATTTCGCCTGCAAGCTGTGCGAAAAGGCCTGGCGCCTCGGCCACCGGGTCTACCTGCACTGCCAGGACGACGAACAGCGAAACGCACTGGACGAACGCCTGTGGTGCTTCAAGGGCGAGGCCTTCGTGCCGCACGACCTGGCCGAGCAACATGCCGATGCCAGTGTCGCGCTGGGCCTTGGTGGCACGGCTGGCGAGCACCGCGACCTGCTGATCAACCTGGGCGGCGATGTGCCGGGGTTCGTCGGCCAGTTCGAGCGGGTCGCCGAGATCGTTGTCGAGGAGGCGTCCATACGCCAGTTGGCCCGCGAGCGGTTCCGTTTCTACCGCGAACAGGGCTATGCTCTGCAAGACCACCGCTTACAGCGACTTTGACGACGATGGACAAACCCTCTTCACTGACCCAATCCGCCCACCTGCTCGACGATCTCGAGTCGATCCGCCAACTGCTTGGCGACGCCGACCTGCAACCGCCGCTGCTGACCGAAACGGTCGAACAGATTCCCCTGCTGCTCGATGAGCCGGTCGGCAAAGCGCCAAGCGCCGTCGAACCGTCCGCGGCCAGCGCACCGATAGAGGATGCCCAGACTCGCCGCCAGGACACCCTTCTGCACCTGGACACCGAACTGCGCGCTGCGGCGCAATCGATCATGCAGGACGTGATCAACGACTTCGTTCCGCACATCGAGACCGAGGTCAAGCGTCGCCTTGAAGCGCGGATGGAACGGTTGATCAAGCGTTCCGAGTAACACTCGCCTTTTGCGGCGTCCTTTTCGCGGGCAAGCCCGCTCCCACAGGCACACCACAGCCCTCGAGAACTGTGGTGTGCCTGTGGGAGCGGGCTTGCCCGCGAAAAGTACACCATCGTCTGCAACATAACGACACCATGTCCCCTTCGCCTTGCCCGTTGTATACTTCTCGGCTTTCCCGAATTAATGCCTAAGGGTCCCCCCGCGCATGGATAAGACCTACCAGCCGCACGCCATCGAAACTTCCTGGTACAACACCTGGGAGTCCGAGAACTATTTCGCCCCGCAAGGTGCAGGCGAGTCCTACACCATCATGATCCCACCGCCGAACGTGACCGGCAGCCTGCACATGGGTCATGGGTTCAACAACGCGATCATGGACGCCCTGATCCGCTTCCGCCGCATGCAGGGGCGCGACACCCTGTGGCAGCCAGGCACCGACCACGCCGGCATCGCCACGCAGATGCTGGTAGAACGCCAGCTCGAGGCGAAAGGCCAGAACCGTCACGACCTTGGCCGCGAAAAGTTCCTGGAGAAGGTCTGGGAGTGGAAGGATCAATCCGGTGGCAACATCAGCCGCCAGATCCGTCGCCTGGGTTCGTCGGTCGACTGGAGCCGCGAACGCTTCACCATGGATGACGGCCTGTCCGAGGCAGTCAAGGAAGCCTTCGTGCGCCTGCACGAGGACGGCCTGATCTACCGCGGCAAGCGCCTGGTCAACTGGGACACCAAGCTGCACACCGCGATTTCCGACCTCGAAGTGGAAAACCACGACGAGAAAGGCCACCTGTGGAACCTGCGCTACCCGCTGGCCGATGGCGCCACCACGGCCGAAGGCAAGGACCACCTGGTCGTCGCCACCACCCGTCCGGAAACCCTGCTCGGTGACGTCGCCGTTGCCGTCAACCCGACCGACGAGCGCTATCAGGCGCTGATCGGCAAGTTCGTCGAACTGCCGCTGGTCGGACGCCGCATCCCGATCATCGCCGACGACTACTGCGATCCAGAATTCGGCACCGGCTGCGTGAAGATCACCCCGGCCCACGACTTCAACGACTATGAAGTCGGCAAGCGCCACAACCTGCCGCTGCTGAACATCTTCGACAAGAACGCCACCGTGCTCGCCGCGGTCCAGGCCTTCAACCTCGACGGCAGCGTCAACGAAAACCTCGACACCTCGCTGCCTGCCCAGTACGCCGGCCTCGACCGCTTCGTGGCGCGCAAGCAAATGGTTGCCGACCTGGACGCCCAGGGCCTGCTGGTCAGCGTCGATGACCACGCCCTGAAAGTGCCGAAGGGCGACCGCTCGGGTACCGTCATCGAGCCGTGGCTGACCGACCAATGGTACGTCTCCACCAAGCCACTGGCCGAGCCTGCAATCGCCGCGGTGGAAGACGGTCGCATCCAGTTCGTGCCGAAACAGTACGAGAACATGTACTTCTCCTGGATGCGCGACATCCAGGACTGGTGCATCAGCCGCCAGCTGTGGTGGGGCCACCGCATCCCGGCGTGGTACGACGAGGCCGGCCAGGTCTATGTCGGCCGCAACGAGGAAGAAGTCCGGACCAAGCATGGCCTGGGCAACGATGTGGTCCTGCGCCAGGACGACGACGTGCTCGACACCTGGTTCAGTTCGGGCCTGTGGACCTTCTCCACCCTCGGCTGGCCGGAGCAGACCGAGTTCCTGAAGAAATTCCACTCCACCGACGTACTGGTCACAGGCTTCGACATCATCTTCTTCTGGGTCGCCCGGATGATCATGCTGACCATGCACCTGATCAAGAACGAGGATGGCACCCCGCAGGTTCCGTTCAAGACCGTCTACGTGCATGGTCTGGTGCGCGATGGCCAAGGCCAGAAGATGTCCAAGTCCAAGGGCAACGTGCTCGACCCGCTGGACATCGTCGACGGCATCACGCTTGAAGCGCTGCTGGAAAAACGCACCAGCGGCATGATGCAGCCCAAGCTTGCCGAGAAGATCGCCAAGCAGACCAAGGCGGAGTTCCCCGAAGGTATCGCCAGCTACGGCACCGACGCCCTGCGCTTCACCTTCTGCTCGCTGGCCTCTACCGGCCGTGACATCAAGTTCGACATGGGCCGCGTCGAAGGCTACCGCAACTTCTGCAACAAGATCTGGAATGCCGCCCGCTACGTGCTGGACAAGGGCGAGGACTGCGGCCAGAACGGCGAGGCCTACGAGCTGTCGCTGGCCGATCGCTGGATCATCTCGCAACTGCAACGCACCGAAGCCGAAGTGACCCGCCAGCTCGAGCAGTTCCGCTTCGACCTGGCCAGCCAGGCACTGTACGAGTTCGTCTGGAACCAGTACTGCGACTGGTACCTGGAGCTGTCCAAGCCGGTACTGTGGGACGAGAACGCTCCGGTCGAACGCGCCCGCGGCACCCGCCGCACCCTGGTCCGCGTGCTGGAAGTGATACTGCGCCTGGCGCATCCGTTCATGCCGTTCATCACCGAAGAGATCTGGCAGCGCATCGCGCCGCTGGCGGGCGTCCAGGGCAAGACCATCATGCTGCAGCCTTGGCCGGTGGCCAATGAGAGCCGCATCGATTCTGGCGCCGAAGGCGACATCGAATGGCTCAAGGAGCTGATGGTCGGCCTGCGCAACATCCGCGCCGAGATGAACATCGGCCCGGGCAAGCCGCTGCCGCTGTTCCTGAAGAACGCCAATGCCGACGACCAGCGTCGCCTGCAGGAAAACGAAGCGCTGCTCAAGAAACTGGCCAAGGTCGAGACCTTCACCGTACTCGGCGAACAGGACGAAGCACCGCTGTCGGCCACCGCACTGGTGGGCGATCTGCAGGTGCTGGTGCCGATGGCCGGCCTGATCGACAAGGATGCCGAGCTTGCACGCCTGAACAAGGAAATCCAGCGCCTGCAGGGCGAGGTCCAGCGTGTCGGCGGCAAGCTGTCCAACGCCGCCTTCGTCGACAAGGCACCACCTGCGGTGATCGAGAAGGAACGCGCGAAGTTGGCCGAGTCCGAACAGGCCCTGGCCAACTTCACCGAGCAGCATGCGCGGATTGCAGCGCTGTAACCTGACATTGCTGAACTGACCGGCGAGGGCCCCGCCCTCGTTCGCGGCCAAGGCCGCTCCCGCAGGAATGGGCTGTCTTCAAGGAGCCCCACTATCCTGTGGGAGCGGCCTTGGCCGCGAATGGGCCGCCCTGCGGCCTCTGGCCAGTGCACGCAACACCGGACACGAGCATGACCCAGAATAAACCCACCCTGCACCCGCGCAACCGCCACCAGGGCCGCTACGACTTCCCCGCGCTGATCAAGGCGCACCCGGACCTTGGCCGCTTCACCCTGACCAACCCCCACGGCAAACCCAGCATCGATTTCGCCAACCCCGAGGCCGTGCGGGTGTTCAACCGTGCCTTGCTCAAGGCCCAGTACGGCATCCAGCACTGGGACATCCCCGCTGACTACCTGTGCCCGCCGATCCCTGGGCGGGCCGACTACATCCACGTGCTGGCCGACTTGCTGGCCGAAGACAACGGCGGGCAGGTGCCACGCGGCGCCCAGGTGCGCGCGCTGGACGTCGGCGTCGGCGCCAACTGCATCTACCCGCTGCTCGGCCATAGCGACTACCGCTGGCGCTTCCTCGGCTCGGATATCGACGCCACGGCGCTGGCTTCGGCCAAGGCGATCGTCCAGGCCAATGGCCTGACCAAGGCCATCACCCTGCGCCAGCAGGCCAACCGCAAGCACATCCTCAGCGGCCTGCTGCAGGACGACGAGCGCTTCGACCTGACCCTGTGCAACCCACCCTTCCACAGTTCGCGCGAGGAGGCCACCCGTGGCAGCCAGCGCAAATGGAAGAACCTGGGCAAGCAGGACCCCAGCCGCAAGCTACCGGTGCTGAACTTCGGTGGGCAGAACAACGAGTTGTGGTGCGAAGGCGGTGAGATCCGCTTCGTCACCCAACTGGTGAACGAAAGCGTGCAGTACGGCGGGCAGGTGCTGTGGTTCACCAGCCTGGTGTCCAAGGCCGGCAACCTGCCGGGTATCGAAGCGGTGCTCAAGAAAGCAGGCGTGAAAGCCCAGCGCATCGTCGAGATGGGCCAGGGCCAGAAACAGAGCCGCATGGTGGCCTGGAGCTTCCAGGACGACGCCATGCGCGGCGCCTGGCATGCCGCGCGGGGCAAGGCCCAGACATGAAAAAACCGCGCCCGGACAAGCCGGGCGCGGTTTCAATGAAGCATCGACAATTACTTGTTGATGGCGTCGTTCAGGACCTTGGCCGGTACGAACTTGACGACTTTCTTGGCAGCGATTTCGATGGCAGCGCCAGTCGAAGGGTTGCGGCCAGTACGGGCAGGACGCTCGGAGACTTTCAGCTTGCCGATGCCTGGCAGGGTGATTTCAGCGCCGTTTTCCAGTTGGTCGGCGACGATCTGGCCCAGTTGCTCCAGAGCGTTGCGCGCGGTGGTTTTCGGCGCGTCGATGGCTTCGGCGATGTCGGCAATCAGTTGGTCTTTGGTCAATGCCATGGTGGTGTTCCTTCCCTATCAAATCAGAGGTATGCAGCGTGCTTCATCGTTATCGGGCTGCGCGGAAGGTCCGGCGAGCCTCGCCAATCGCGTATGTAGATACGAAAATCAGCGTTTGGTTCGACACGACGCAAGCGAGCTGCCAGCAATGCGCCACCCCAAGGGGCGCAAGACGGCGCAAAGCTAACACAGGAATCAGGAAATATCCGCTGTCGACCGTGATTTTATTCAGGTTTTTCGGGGGGTTGCCCGAAAAACGCAGATTTTTGAACAAAAAACGAACAACTGACATTTCCGCCAACATATGGCCACTGCATCACCCCTGCCCTGCGGTAAACTGAGCCACTTTGCAGCGCGGTTTCGCTCCGCCCACCCTTTCAGAGAATTCCATGCCAATCCGTCATTGCATCGTTCACCTGATCGACAAGAAGCCCGATGGCAGCCCCGCCGTGCTCCATGCGCGAGACACCGAGCTGGCGGCGTCGGACGCCATCGAGAACCTCCTGGCCGACCTCAACGACAGCTATAACGCCAAACAAGGCAAAGCCTGGGGCTTCTTCCACGGAGAGTCCGGCGCCTATCCGCTCAGCGGCTGGCTCAAGCAGTATCAGGAAGAGGAAAAGGACTTCACCACTTTCAGCCGCATCGCGGTCGAGCACCTGCAGAAGCTGATGGAAGAGTCGAACCTGTCCACCGGCGGTCACGTGCTGTTCGCCCATTACCAGCAAGGCATGACCGAATACCTGGTCATCGCCCTGCTGCACCACAGCGAAGGCGTGGCAGTGAACGCCGAACTGGACGTCACTCCGTCGCGGCACCTGGACCTGGGCCAACTGCATCTGGCCGCGCGAATCAACCTGTCCGAGTGGAAGAACAATCAGCACTCGAAGCAGTACATTTCCTTTATCAAAGGCAAGAATGGCAAGAAGGTGTCGGATTACTTCCGCGACTTCATCGGCTGCCAGGAGGGTGTCGACGGCCCGGGCGAAACCCGCACGTTACTCAAGGCCTTCAGCGACTTCGTCGAAAGCGAAGACCTCCCCGAAGAGGCTGCGCGCGAGAAGACCCAGACCCTGGTGGACTACGCCACCAGCCAGACCAAGCAGGGCGAGCCGATCACCCTGGAGGAACTGTCGAGCCTGATCGACGAGGACCGCCCCAAAGCGTTCTTCGACCATATTCGCAACAAGGACTACGGCCTGTCGCCGGAAATCCCCGCGGACAAACGCACCCTCAACCAGTTCCGCCGTTTCACCGGCCGCGCCGAGGGCCTGTCGATCAGCTTCGAGGCCCACCTGCTGGGCTCGAAGATCGAATATGACGAAGAAGCCGGAACCCTGGTGATCAAAGGCTTGCCGACCCAACTGGTCGACCAGCTCAAACGCCGCAAGGACTGATCACGCCCCCGCTACACCTCGCCAACAGTAAAGGAGGCGACCAGCGCCTCCTTTGCCGACTTGCGCAGTTTTTTCACCAGCCGTTCCTGGCGCAAGGCCTCGCCCTTGTCCGGCCACTGCTCGACATAGACCAGCGCCTGCGCCGGACTGGTCTTGAAATAACGTGCGCCCTGCCCTTTCCGATGCTTCTGGAAGCGTCGCTGCGGATCGTCACTGATGCCGCAATACAACGAGCCATTGGCCGCCCGCACGAGGTAGACGTACCAGGGTTTGGCCTCCCGTTCGGGAATCTCTTCACTCACCACAGGGATCCTGAGTGTCATTAGTTTGGAGAGCCCATCCATCTCGAGGGCTCTACCATGTTGAAAGAATCTTCCCGGCTGCTCCTGGCCGCAGCTGCGCTGCTGACCTCACATTTGGCCCAGGCGTCCCTGGGGCAGCGAACCGCTGCACAGATGCAGGAAAACTATGATGCCGCACTGATTGACTGCGGGGGCTCGGCCATTCCGGCCCACGGCTGTTCGGGCGTACTGATTCGCGCGACCAAACCCTCCCCCAAATACCACACCTGGCATCATAGCCCGAACAACAAGGAAAAAGGCGGCGTCTCGTTCTCCTATCTGCGCGCCGATCTGCCAATCACGCGTCTGGCTGCCGACGCCCGCAGCGGCTTTACCCTGTACCCACGCATGCAGCGCCCGGCAGGGTCGATCAGCTATCAAGTGCTGTGCGCCTGGCCAACCGATGGCGATACCTGGACCCGTGAACAACAAGGGTGTGGCAACAACAGCGAAACTACCTTCAACGAACGCCTGTGCCACGAGCAAGGCATCATGACCGCGCAGGCCTGGATCGACCAGTTCCGCCGCACCGGGGACTACAGACGCCAATGCGCATTCGATGTCCGTGACACCCGCAAGAGCGAGCGCGCCGAAGCCTTTTACCAGAGTCTGATGGCACAGCGAATGTTCGCCTCCGAACTGCCATTCCCTTGGAACGAAGTCATCGTTCAGGCTTGGGAGGAAGACCAGTCCCACAGACTGCCGATCCAGTCGTTCTTCCATATCGAAGGGATGTGGGGGGCGCTCGAGCAGGCACAGGCCGACCAGAAGGACTGGCACAGGACCTACGGCACCTACATCCCGATCATTCGCATCCGCATGCCCCTGCAGGCCCACGACAAGGCCACATTCAGCTATCACAGCAAAGAGCAGGCGGTTCCCACGTCCTGAAAAGACGCTCAGCGCGCCTGAAATGCCCGCAGGCCCTTGTTGGCCTGCTGGCGGACCTTGTTTCTGACCAGGGGACTCCATCCCAGCAACAGGCCGGGCGTACCAAGGGCTTGGCGCGACCAACGCCACAGGTCGAAGCTGTCGTCATGCTGGCAGATCAAGCCGTCGCGAAACACGAAACGAGCCTGGATATCATTGACTACGGTGCGTCCGGTCTGGCTGAACAGGTAAGTGGCGACCCAATGGGCACTGCCACCCCGTGCGTCCGCGTGCACGCTGTCGAAGGTCAGGGAGAAGTCTTTGGCGCGAGTGGTCAGCATCCGCCACATATCGCCCACATCCTGGCCGCGCAAAGTACCGAAGGCCGGATCGCTGAAGACGATGTCATCGCTGTAGCAGGCCACCATGGCCTCGGCGTCCAGGCGCTGGAACGCCTGGTAGAAACGGGTGATCAGGGCGCTGTTGGCGTCGCTCATGGGGCAGGTCCGTCCTGGGAATCGAGAGCTGCACGATAATCCGCGCCACGCCTTCGCGCCATGGTCATTTGCGCCATGAATGCATCCAGCGTCGTACCGGCTTCACACCCGTTCGCTAACGGCCTGCACATGCAGTGCCCGCCCAGCGCCCAGGCCAAAGACGATCGCCCCCAACCCCAGTACCGCGAAAATCCAGCCGACCGCTGCCCAGCCGCCGGTGAGGTCATGTACCAGGCCGACAGCGAACGGGCCCATCGAAGCCAGCGTGTAGCCGACCCCCTGGGCCATGCTCGAAAGGTTCGCCGCCACGTGCGAATCCTTCGAGCGCAACACGATCAGGGTCAGGGCCAGAGCGAAGGTACCGCCTTGCCCCAGCCCCAGCAGTATCGCCCAACCCCACAGCCCCGAGATCGGCGCATACAGGCATCCGAACAGACCACCGAGGGTGACCAGCATCACCACCACGATCGCCAGGCGCTGGTCCTTGCCGCGGGTCGCCAGCCAAGGCGCACTGAGCGAACTGATCAACTGCACCAGCACCGACCCCGAGAGCACCAGCCCAGCTTCCGTGGGGCTCAGCCCACGACCGATGAGAATCGACGGCAGCCAGCCGAACACGATGTAGGCCAGCGAGGACTGCAACCCCATGTACAGGGTCACCTGCCAGGCCAGCCGATCACGCCACAGCCCGCGTACCCGATAGGCCACCTGGTGCGCACCATGTCCATGGCGCGCCTGGGGCGACCACACCAGCATCGCCAGCAGCGCCGGTAGCAGCCAGAAGCCCAGCCCCATGGCCCAACTGTCGCCGAAGTACCGACTCAAGGGCACGGTGCTGCCTGCGGCCATCGCTGCACCGAAGCACAGGGCCATGGTGTAGACGCCCGTCAGGGTGCCGGCGTGAGCCGGGAAGTCACGCTTGACGATACCCGGCAGCAGCACGCCGATGATGCCGATGCTGGCACCGGCGATCAGGCTGCCGACGAACACACCGGTCGCACCGAGCGCACTGCGCAGCAGGATCCCCAGCGCCAGGGTCAGGAGGATGCCCAGAATCACCCGCTCGCTGCCGAAACGACGCGCCAGGATCGGCGCCAGCGGTGCGAACAGGCCCAGGCACAGGACCGGCAAGGTCGTCAGCAGACCTGCAGCGGACGCATTGAGCCCCAGGCCCTCGGACACCTGGCCCAGCACTGGCGCCATGCTCGACAGCGCCGGGCGCAGGTTCAGCGCGACCAGCACCAGCCCCAGCAGCAGCAACCAAGGTCGACGCAGCACCACCGGTTGCTGCTGGACCTGTTCGTCGTCGGCCTCGGCATCGATCAGCAGTTCATCGAGTTCGGGGTCGTGCTTGGAACGGTTGGGCGTCAGTTGTTCAGGCATGGGGCACTCGGGCTCAGGATTCGATGAGGGCCCGGCTCAGGCGCTTGGCCGTGTCCGGGTCGCGTTGTTCGATGGCGTCGAGGATCTGCACGTGCAGATCGAACACCCGTTGACTGCGGGGAAGCGCACTCATGTTGTGCTGTACCGCTGCAGCGACGACGCTGGAAAAGTAGCGGTACAACTCGCTCAGTGCGGGGTTGTGCGCAGCGTCCACCAGGCGCTGGTGGAACACCAGGTCACAGGCCACATAGGTGTCCAGGTCGCCGTGGAAGTGCCCGCAACTGTGCTCCAGGGCCTCGCGCAAGCCGCGCAGATCATCGTCGGTACGCCGCAAGGCGGCGAGGCCGATAGCCTCGGCTTCGAGGATGCAGCGGGTCTCGCGAGCCTGCTCGACCGTGCAGCGCGAGATGGCCTGCACCGCCTGCAAGGGGTCTTGGGCGGCGCGCAGGTAACTGCCATCGCCCTGGCGCACTTCGACCAGACCACTGAAGGCCAGCACGCGCATGGCCTCACGCACGGTATTGCGGCTGATGCCCAGCTCCAGGGCCAGTTCCGGCTCGGTAGGCAGACGCTGCCCCACAGCCCATGCGCCCTGGGCGATGCGCTCGCGCAATTGGTCCACGGCTTGCTCCACCAGGGAGCGCTTGATCAACAGGGACATATTAACGTCCAGTCATCGGATGAATTTACAAGTTGTGACAATAGCGCTGAAAAGCATCGCGGGGCAAGTCGGAGTGGCAATGCAGCGATCCGACCTGCCCCGCGATAGAGACGCCGCGAACTATCCGTTCAACGCATCGATCAAGGCCTGGTTCATCTCCGGCGTCCCTACGGTGATCCGCAGGAACTGCGCAATCCGCGCCTGCTTGAAGTGCCGCACGATCACACCCTGCTCACGCAGACGCGCCGCCAGTTCAGCCGCGTCCTGTTGCGGGTGACGGGCGAAGATGAAGTTGGCCGCCGATGGCAACACCTCGAAGCCCCGCGCCGTCAACTGCTCGACCAGTGCCTCGCGGCTGTCGATGACCTTGCGGCAGGTCTCGTCGAAATAAGCGCGATCTTCGAACGCCACCGCCGCGCCGACGATCGCCATGCGATCCAGCGGATAGGAGTTGAAGCTGTTCTTGATCCGCTCCAGCGCCTCGATCAGGTCCGGGTGTCCCACTGCCAGCCCCACCCGCAGGCCAGCCAGCGAGCGCGACTTGGACAGGGTCTGGGTCACCAGCAGGTTGTCGTAGCGGTCCACCAGGGCAATGGCGGTTTCGCCGCCAAAGTCGATGTAGGCTTCGTCCACTACCACCACCGAGTCGCGATTGGCCTTTAGCAACTGCTCGATCGCCTCGAGCGGCAACAGGCAGCCGGTCGGTGCGTTGGGGTTGGGGAAGATGATCCCGGCGTTTGGTTTTTCATAGTCCTCGATGCGGATCTGGAACTGCTCGTCCAGCGCTACCTGCTCGAAGTCGATACCATACAAGCCGCAGTACACCGGATAGAAGCTGTAGCTGATATCCGGGAACAGCAGCGGCGCGCCGTGCTGGAACAAGCCGTGGAAGATGTGCGCCAGCACCTCGTCCGAACCGTTGCCGACGAAGACCTGCTGCGGGGTGACCTTGTAGTAGTCAGCCACGGCCTGCTTGAGCCGGTCGCTGTTCGGGTCCGGATACAGGCGCAAGTTGTCGTTCAACTCGCCACGCATGGCCTCCAGCGCCTTGGGCGAAGGCCCATAGGGGTTTTCGTTGGTATTGAGCTTGACCAGGCGTGCCAGCTTGGGTTGCTCGCCCGGCACGTAAGGCACCAGGTCCTTGACGAAGGGGCTCCAGAATCGACTCATGTTCAGTTCCCCTTCTCGTTGAGGATGCGGTATTCGGCGCTACGGGCGTGGGCGGTCAGCGACTCGCCGCGGGCCAGTACGGATGCAGTGTGACCGAGCTCGGACGCGCCCTGCTCGGAGCAGAAGATGATCGACGAACGCTTCTGGAAGTCATACACCCCCAGAGGCGAGGAGAACCGCGCGGTGCCGGAGGTCGGCAACACGTGGTTGGGACCTGCGCAGTAGTCACCCAGGGCCTCGCTGGTGTGGCGGCCCATGAAGATCGCGCCGGCATGACGGATCTGCGGCAACCAGGCCTGCGGGTCGGCGACCGACAGTTCGAGGTGCTCGGGGGCGATGCGGTTGGCGACCTCGATGGCCTGCTGCATGTCACGCACCTGGATCAGGGCGCCTCGGCCGTTGATCGACTTCTCGATGATCTCGGCGCGCTCCATGGTTGGCAGCAGCTTGCCGATGCTGGCCGCCACGCGGTCGAGGAAAGCCGCATCGGGGCTGACCAGGATTGCCTGGGCGTCTTCATCGTGCTCAGCCTGGGAGAACAGGTCCATGGCGATCCAGTCCGGGTCGGTCTGGCCATCACATACCACGAGAATTTCCGACGGCCCGGCGATCATGTCGATGCCAACCTGGCCGAACACGTGACGCTTGGCGGTGGCTACGTAGATATTGCCGGGACCGACGATCTTGTCGACCTGCGGCACGCTCTCGGTGCCATAGGCCAACGCCGCGACTGCCTGGGCGCCACCAACGGTGAACACGCGGTCGACACCGGCGATGCAGGCTGCAGCCAGCACCAGTTCGTTGATTTCTCCACGCGGGGTCGGCACCACCATGACCACCTCGCCGACACCGGCGACCTTGGCGGGGATGGCATTCATCAGTACCGACGACGGGTACGACGCCTTGCCGCCAGGCACATACAGCCCTGCGCGATCGAGCGGGGTGACTTTCTGGCCGAGCACGGTGCCATCGGCTTCGGTGTACTGCCAGGAGTCCTGTTTCTGCCGCTCGTGGTAGCTGCGCACGCGGTTGGCGGCGGTTTCCAGCGCCTCGCGCTGGGCTGCGGAAATGCGGGTCAGGGCCAGTTCCAGGCGCTCGCGACCAAGGATCAGGTCATCGATGGACTTGGCATCAACGCCATCGAAACGCTGGGTGAGCTCCACCAGCGCCGCATCGCCACGCTCGCGAACGGCCTTGATGATGTCGAGAACCCGCTGGTTGACCGCGTCATCGGACACGCTTTCCCAGCTCAGCAGATGATCCAGATGTCGCGCGAAATCCGGATCAGCGGCGTTGAGACGGGCAATTGCAGTGGACACGGTCATGACGAGGGCCTCGTTTTATTGGCGAATGCTCAGGCGCCCTAGGCTACCAGTCCATCCGCGCGGGCACCCGAGAAAAGTGGCTATGACGCGGATAGACGGGCGCGACAGCGAAGGTCGCGCGCAGAAGTCAGCCGCGGTGTCGCGATTCGACAGCCTTGCGCAGGGTGTCGATGAGACTCTGGATACGGGCGTGCTGCATCTTCATGGAGGCCTTGTTCACCACCAGGCGCGAACTGATCGTGGCGATCAGCTCCTGTGGCTCCAGGCCATTGGCGCGCAGGGTGTTGCCGGTATCCACCACGTCGATGATCTTGTCGGCGAGGTTGATCAGCGGGGCCAGTTCCATTGAGCCATAGAGCTTGATGATGTCGACCTGGCGGCCTTGTTCAGCGTAATAGCGCTTGGCTACGTTGACGAACTTGGTGGCCACACGCAGACGCCCCTTGGGCTCGGGTGCGCCGACGACACCAGCGGTCATCAACTTGCACTTGGCGATCTGCAGGTCGAGCGGCTCGTACAGGCCCTGGCCGCCGTATTCCATCAACACGTCCTTGCCGGCTACACCCAGGTCGGCGGCACCATGCTCGACATAGGTCGGCACGTCGGTGGCACGCACGATGAGCAGGCGCACATCGTCCTGCGTGGTGGGGATGATCAGCTTGCGGCTCTTGTCCGGATTCTCGGTCGGCACGATACCGGCCTCGGCCAGCAGCGGCAGGGTATCGTCGAGAATACGGCCTTTTGAAAGCGCGATGGTCAACATTGCAACGTCGGTCCTTAAGCGGCTACAGCCGACCAGGTCATCGACCTGGCCGTGTTCGATTCGGCTGGCACGTCCGTGTGCCGATCACAGGCAGATAGCGCGACTAGCCCGGTACGCGACGGATCTTCGCGCCCAGCATCTGCAGTTTTTCCTCGATGCACTCGTAACCACGGTCGATGTGGTAGATGCGATCGATCAGGGTATCGCCCTCGGCCACCAGCGCAGACAGCACCAGGCTCGCCGAAGCGCGCAGGTCAGTCGCCATCACGGGCGCGCCCTTGAGCATGTTGACCCCAGTGACGATGGCGGTGTTGCCCTCGACCTGGATCTGCGCGCCCATGCGGTGCATCTCGTACACGTGCATGAAGCGGTTTTCGAAGATGGTCTCGATCACAGCGCCAGTGCCTTCGGCAATGGCATTGAGGGAGATGAACTGTGCCTGCATGTCGGTCGGGAATGCCGGATACGGCGCGGTACGCAGGTTCACGGCTTTGGGCCGCTTGCCGTGCATGTCCAGCTCGATCCAGTCTTCACCGGTGGTGATGTCGGCACCCGCTTCCTTGAGTTTCTCGAGGACGGCTTCGAGGATGGTCGGATCGGTGTCCTTGACCTTGACACGGCCGCCGGTGACAGCAGCAGCCACGAGGTAGGTACCGGTCTCGATACGGTCGGGCATCACACGGTAGCTGGCCGAGTGCAGGCGCTCGACGCCATCGATGGTGATGGTGTCGGTGCCGGCGCCCTGGATCTTCGCACCCATGGCGATCAGGAAGTTGGCCAGGTCGACCACTTCAGGTTCGCGCGCGGCGTTCTGCAGCACGCTGCGGCCCTTGGCGAGCGCAGCGGCCATCATGATGTTCTCGGTACCGGTCACGCTGACCGTGTCGAAGAAGAAGTGCGCGCCACGCAGGCCACCTTCAGGGGCCTTGGCCTTGATGTAGCCGCCTTCGACTTCGATCTTCGCGCCCATGGCTTCAAGGCCACGGATGTGCAGGTCAACAGGGCGCGAACCGATGGCGCAGCCACCTGGCAGGGCGACTTCGGCCTCACCGAAGCGAGCGACCATCGGGCCGAGCACCAGGATAGAGGCGCGCATGGTCTTGACCAGCTCGTAGGGCGCGACCAGCGTCTTGATGGTGCGCGGGTCGATCTCCACCGCCAGCTTCTCGTCGATCACAGGCTCGATGCCCATGCGCCCGAACAGCTCGATCATGGTGGTGATATCGTGCAGGTGCGGCAGGTTGCCGACGGTGACCGGGCCATCGGCCAGAAGCGTAGCCGACAGAATCGGCAGGGCAGCGTTCTTCGCGCCGGAAATGCGGATCTCGCCGTCGAGGCGCGCGCCGCCAGTAATAATCAGTTTGTCCATTTCAATCTCGCCGCCAACGTTGGCTCAGGTGCGCTCAGCCCAGGCTGCGCTGCTGAAAAATTTCATGGTTACCGCATGGATGCTGCCGTTGGCGATCCACGGATTCAGGTGAGCATAGATCGCCTGCTGACGCTTGACCGGGCTCTGGCCAGCCAGCTCGTCGCTGATCACGTTCAACTGGAAGTTGCAGCCTTCGCCTTCAACTTCGACCCGGGTTCCCGGCAGTTTTTCTTCAAGGAAGCTCTTAACTTCTACGGCCTGCATGCTCAACCTCAATCGGCGCCCAGTGCGCGCGGGTCGGCCATGATACAAAAAAGCCCCTCGCCTGCGAAGCCCATACGAGGACGCGCTGACCGAGGGGCCTTCCCTTGTTGACGGGTCATCAGCCCGCCAGTACTTCATCGAGGTCGTAGACCTCGGCGATTTCACGCATGTCTGCAGGCATGCCGCGCACTTCCCAGGCCTTGCCAGCGGCCTGGGCATCACGCATGAACGCCAGCAGCAACGACAGCCCCACGCTGCTGGACTTGCTCACGGCCGAGCAGTCGAGCACCAGCCGCTGCTCGCGGCTGGCGGCGATCAGCGCCTTGCCCTGCTTGCGCAGTGCCGGCCCGCTGCGGTAGTCCAGCACACCGGCCAGGCGCAGGACACCCGGCTCGGCCATAGTCATGTCGGCTTCACTCATTTGACAGTCTTCTCGGGAGAGCTGTCGGCAGCTTCCTTGGCCTTTGCCACTTCGCCAGCCCAGCCGTCGATGGTCTTGTCGAGGTTGTTGCCGTTACGGTTCATCGCGTCGGCGAACTGATCGCGGAACAGCTTGCCGATGTTGATGCCGTTGACGATGACATTGCGCACCTTCCATTCGCCCCCGATGTTTTCCAGGGTGTACTGGACCGGATACACGGCACCATTATTGCCGGACACCTTCATGCCCACCGAGGCACGCTGGCCATCATCCGGCTTGGCGGGATCGACGGTAATGCCCTGGTTGTCGTATTCCAGCAATGCATTGCCGTAGAACTGGAACAGGCTGCGGCGGAAATTCTCCTGGAAGCGCTGCATCTGCTCGGGCGTGGCCTTGCGCGAGTACTTGACGGTCATGATGCTTCTGGAAATGCCGTCAGCGTCTACTACAGGGCCAAGGATGCGGTTGAGCGCATCATAGAAGGCTGCGGGGTTGGACTTGTACTGTTCCTTGTTCGCCTTGAGGTCGGACAGCAGCTCAGTGGTGGTGCCCTGAACCACGTCGCGCGGGGACTGGCCCGGCGCCGCCAGGGCCATCAGGGGGAAGGCCGCCAGCAGGACCAGCAGGCCACGTCGCAGGATCGAAATCATGGAAACTCCTCAATTAGCTGGTTGGGCTTCTTTCGGTTCCTTGCCAACGGAGTTGAGCAGGAACTTGCCAATCAGATCTTCCAGCACCAGCGCCGACTGGGTGTCGTGGATGGTGCTGCCATCCTTGAGCACCTGCTCTTCACCGCCCACGCTGATGCCGATGTACTTCTCGCCGAGCAACCCGGCGGTCAGGATCGAGGCAGTGGAATCGGTCGGCAGGTTGTCGACCGACTTGTCCAACTGCAAGGTGACCCGACCGGTGTAGGAGTCGCGATCCAGATCGATGGCCGTGACCTTGCCGATGGTCACACCGGCCATGGTCACTTTAGCTCTGACAGTCAAACCGGCGATATTGTCGAAGTACGCATAAACTTTATAGGTATCGCTGCTCGGGCTGGCCGACAATCCACTGACACGCAGGGCCAGCAGCAGCAGCGCCAGGATCCCGGCCAGGAGGAACAGGCCGACACCGATTTCCAGGGTGCGGTTTTGCATCAGAAATCTCCAAACATCAAGGCGGTCAGAATAAAGTCCAGACCCAGGACTGCCAACGAGGCATAGACCACGGTCTTGGTGGTGGCACGGCTGATCCCCTCTGAAGTGGGTTCGCAGTCATACCCCTGGAATACGGCGATCCAGGTGACGACGAAGGCAAACACCAGGCTCTTGATCAGCCCGTTGATCACGTCATCGCTGAAAGAAACGCTGTTCTGCATGTTGGCCCAGAAAGAGCCTTCGTAGACCCCCAGCCAGTCCACGGCCACCCACGATCCACCCCAGATGCCGACCACGCTGAAGATCAGCGCCAGCAGCGGCAGCGAGATGAAGCCGGCCCACAGGCGTGGGGCAACGATGTACTTGAGCGGGTCGACACCGATCATCTCCAGGCTGGAGAGCTGCTCGGTGGACTTCATGTTGCCGATCTCGGCGGTCAGTGCCGAACCCGCACGCCCGGCGAACAGCAGCGCCGTGACGACAGGGCCCAGCTCGCGAAGCAGCGTCAGCGCGACCATCTGCCCGACAGCCTGCTCGGAACCGTACTTGGTGAGGATGCTATAGCCTTGCAGGGCCAGCACCATGCCGATGAACACGCCGGACACCACGATGATCGCCAGCGACAGCACGCCCACCGAATAGAGCTGCTTGGTCAGCAGCTGGAAGCCGCCACCGATGCCGCCACGCCCGGCCAGGGCATGAAAAAGGAACAGGCACGAGCGCCCGAGCACGGCCAGCACGTCGATGGCGGCACGCCCGAACAGGCGAATGCGTTCGAGTAAGGATTTTCTGCGCATCAACGCGCTCCCAGCAGATCGGCGCGGTAGTCTGGCGCAGGAAAATGAAATGGCACCGGACCATCCGGGTCGCCCTTCATGAACTGGCGGATGCGCGGATTGTCCGACCCCATCAGTTCGTCAGGCGTGCCCTGCCCCAATACCTGCCCATCACCCACCACATAGAGGTAGTCGGCGATACTCGCGGTTTCGGCGAGGTCGTGGGAGACAACGATGCTGGTGATGCCCAGGGCATCGTTGAGCAGACGGATCAGGCGCACCAGAACGCCCATCGCGATCGGGTCCTGGCCGACGAAAGGCTCGTCGTACATGAGGATCTGCGGGTCCAGCGCGATCGCCCGGGCCAGCGCCACACGGCGCTTCATGCCGCCTGACAGCTCGTCCGGCATCAGGTCGATGGCACCGCGCAGGCCCACGGCCTGCAGCTTCATCAGGACGATGTCGCGAATCATCTCGTCGGACAACTGGGTGTGCACCCGCAGCGGGAAGGCCACGTTCTCGAAGACATCCAGGTCGGTGAACAGCGCACCGCTCTGGAACAGCACCCCCATCTGCTTGCGCGCATCGAACAGGTCGCTGCGCGACAGGGCCGGCAGGTTCTGCCCGCCTACCCAGACTTCGCCGCTGGAGGGACGCAGCTGCGCGCCCATCAGGCGCAGCAGGGTTGTCTTGCCGCACCCGGAAGGTCCCATGATGCCGGTGACCTTGCCGCGGGGGATACGGATGTCGACATTGCTGAAAATGCTGCGCGAACCGCGTTTGAAGGTGACCCCCTTCAACTCGACCGCGTAGGCGCTATCCGAACTCATCTAGACTCCTTGCAATGCAGCCTCGTCTACATGGACGCCTGCCTTCATCGTGAAGGCACACGCATCCCTGGCGGGCCGAATAGCGGCGAACTATAGCACCGCGCAAAGTTGTCCCCAAGGCCATTTCCCCGAGTCGTTCAGGCACCGTACAGCTATTTTGCAACTTCCTACGACAACTCGAAGGTGAGCGTTTCACACATTGCCGCTATAATCGGCGCCTTTTCATCAGGCATTGCTTTTTCGACATGAGCCAATCCAGCGAGCTGATCCAATCCGCCCAGCGCACCCTGCGCCTGGAACTCGAGGCCGTAGAAGGCCTGCGGGCCCGTATCGACGACAATTTCGTCAAGGCCTGCGAGCTGATCCTGGCCAGCAAGGGTCGGGTCGTCGTGGTGGGCATGGGCAAGTCCGGCCATATCGGCAACAAGATCGCCGCCACCCTCGCCAGTACCGGCACCCCGTCGTTCTTCGTGCACCCGGCAGAGGCCAGCCACGGCGACATGGGCATGATCACCCGCGACGACGTCATCCTCGCCCTGTCCAACTCCGGCAGCACCGCCGAGATCGTCACGCTGCTGCCGCTGATCAAGCGCCTGGGCATCCAGATGATCAGCCTGACCGGCAAGCCGGACTCACCGCTGGCACAGGCCGCCGAAGTCAACCTCGACGCCAGTGTCGCCCAGGAAGCCTGCCCGCTGAACCTGGCGCCCACCTCGTCCACCACCGCTGCATTGGTCCTGGGTGATGCCCTGGCCATCGCCCTGCTCGAGGCACGCGGCTTCACCGCCGAGGATTTCGCGTTCTCCCATCCGGGTGGCGCCCTGGGCCGTCGCCTGCTGTTGAAAGTCGAGAACGTCATGCACGCGGGTGACGAACTGCCCCAGGTACAGCGCGGCACGCTGCTCAAGGACGCCTTGCTGGAGATGTCGCGCAAGGGCCTGGGCATGACCGTGGTCATGGAGCACGACGGCCGCCTGGCCGGCGTCTTCACCGACGGCGACCTGCGCCGCAGCCTGGATCGCAACATCGACGTGCACAAGACGCTCATCGACGAAGTCATGACTGTTCACGGCAAGACCGCCCGCGCCGAAATGCTCGCGGCCGAAGCCCTGAAGATCATGGAAGACCACAAGATCAGCGCACTGGTGGTGGTCGATAACCAGGATCGCCCGACCGGCGCCCTGAACATGCACGACCTGCTGCGCGCCGGAGTGATGTAAATGACCCAGGACCTGATGCAACGCGCCAAGGCCATCAAGCTGGCCGTCTTCGACGTGGACGGCGTGCTGACCGACGGCCGCCTGTACTTCCTCGAGGACGGCAGCGAATTCAAGACCTTCAACACCCTCGATGGCCACGGCATCAAGATGCTCATGGCCTCGGGCGTGACCACCGCGATCATCAGTGGGCGCAAGACCCCCGTGGTCGAGCGTCGAGCTAAGAACCTGGGCATTCCACACCTGTTCCAGGGGCGCGAGGACAAGCTGGTGGTGCTCGACGGCCTGCTCGCCGAACTGGGCCTGAGCTACGAGCAGGTCGCCTACCTGGGCGACGACCTCCCCGATCTCCCGGTAATCCGCCGGGTGGGCCTGGGCATGGCCGTGGCCAACGCGGCGCCCTTCGTCCGCGAGCACGCCCACAGCGTCACCCAGGCGCGCGGCGGCGAAGGCGCAGCCCGCGAGTTCTGTGAACTGATCATGCAGGCCCAGGGCACCCTGGACGCTGCCAACGCCCATTACCTGTAGGCCACGCCATGCTCAGCAAGAAACTTCGAAACGCCGTGCTGCTGGCAGCCATCGCTGCGCTGCTGGTTGCGATCGGCTACTGGAACATCAGCCCTGAGAGCTTCCTCGACAAGCCCACGGCACAGGTCGACGAAAGCGCCATCGACTACTATGCGATCAACGCCCACAGCGTACAGTTCCTGCCCGACGGCAGGCTGCAATACGAAATGACCGCGGACAAGGTCGAACACTTGAAAGCCAGCGAAGTCACCCTGGTGACCACGCCAGACATGCACATCTACCGTGGGACAGCATTCCCATGGCACGTGCAGAGCGTGCGCGCCGAGGTCAATCCGGACGGCACCGAGGTCGAACTGATCGACAACGTGCGGATCGCCCGCACCGACGAAAAACAACGCGACACCCTGATCACCAGTAGCCGGATGACCGTGTTCCCGCAGAAGCAATATGCGCAGACCGATCAAGCCGTTAGAATCGACGGCGCCGGTGGCACGACTACGGGCGTAGGAATGAAAGCATATTTGGAAGACGGCAGGATGGACCTGCTGTCCAACGTAAGAGGACAGTATGAGGCTCGTTAAAACCCTCCCCCTTTTGCTCAGCCTGAGCGCAGCACTGGGAAGCGCGAGCGCCTTCGCCCTGCCGAACGACCGTGACCAGCCGATCCGCATCCAGGCGGACAACGCGCACCTGGACGACAAACAGGGCGTTGCCACCTACACGGGCGATGTGATCATCACTCAGGGCTCGATGATGATCAAAGGCAATACCGTGACCATGACTCGCGCCGCCTCGGGCGACATCGACGTCGTGACCTCGGTGGGCAACCTGGCCTACTTCGAGCAGCAGCAGAGCGCCGCCAAGCCCGACAAGATGAAGGGCTGGGCCGTCACCATCCAGTACCAGGCGCAAAAGGATATCGTCATCCTCACTGACCGCGCCAAGGTCGAGAACGAAGGCAACACCACCGAAGGCGAGAAGATCGTCTACAACACCAAGACCCAGGTGGCGACCGCCGGTCGTGGTGGCAACGTGACTGCACCTCGTCAGCGTATCGACATGGTGATCCAACCGAAGAAAAAGGCCGAGTAAATGGCAACCCTCAAAGCCCAGCACCTGGCCAAGAGCTACAAGGGCCGCCAGGTCGTCCGCGACGTCAGCCTGTCGATCGACAGCGGCCAGATCGTCGGCCTGCTCGGCCCTAACGGCGCCGGCAAGACCACCTGCTTCTACATGATCGTGGGGCTGGTCCAGGCCGACCAAGGGCGCGTGCTCATCGACAGCCACGATGTCAGCCACCAGCCCATGCATGGCCGGGCCCAGGCAGGCATCGGCTATCTGCCGCAGGAAGCGTCGATCTTCCGCAAGCTGTCGGTCGCCGACAACATCATGGCCATCCTCGAGACGCGCAAGGACCTGGACCGCGATGGACGGCGCAAGGAGTTGGAAAGCCTGCTGCAGGAGTTCCACATCAGCCACATCCGTGACAACCTCGGCATGAGCCTGTCCGGTGGCGAACGCCGCCGCGTCGAAATTGCCCGCGCCCTGGCGACCGCACCGAAGTTCATCCTGCTGGACGAACCCTTCGCTGGCGTCGACCCGATTTCCGTGGGTGATATCAAACAGATCATCCACCATCTGAAGGCCAAGGGCATCGGCGTGCTGATCACCGACCACAACGTGCGCGAAACACTCGACATCTGCGAGACCGCCTACATCGTCAACGATGGTCAACTGATCGCCGAAGGCGACGCCGAGACCATCCTGGCCAACCAGCTGGTCAAGGAAGTCTACCTGGGCCACGAGTTCCGACTCTGATCCCCGGGACCTGCCTGGAGCATTGGAAAAGCCTGGTGAAACGGGCTTAAGTGTTACAGTGCTCTAGGCAAACGCTACAATTTCAGGCATATAACTTGCTTAAGATTTGGCGCTCCGGCGCCCTGTAGTGGATGGCGCATGCGCGCCGGCGAACAAGGTATTAAGCCCCAGCCATGAAACCATCGCTCGTCCTAAAAATGGGCCAGCAACTGACGATGACCCCGCAGTTGCAACAGGCCATCCGTCTGCTCCAGCTCTCCACCCTGGACCTCCAACAGGAAATCCAGGAAGCGCTGGAGTCCAATCCGATGCTCGAACGTCAGGAAGACGGCGACGACTTCGACAACAGCGATCCGATGGCGGAAAACGGCGAAAGCAAACCTGCCACCGAAGCCCAGGACAACAGCTTCCAGGAAACCACCGTCAGCACGGAAAACCTCGAAGAGGGCGAGTGGAACGAGCGCATCCCCAACGAATTGCCGGTCGACACGGCCTGGGAAGACATCTACCAGACCAGCGCCAGCAGCCTGCCCAGCAACGATGACGACGAGTGGGACTTCACCACGCGCACCTCGGCCGGCGAAAGCTTGCAGAGCCATCTGCTGTGGCAGCTCAACCTGGCACCGATGTCCGACACCGACCGCCTGATCGCTGTCACTCTCATCGACAGCATCAACGATCAGGGCTATCTGGAAGACAGCCTCGAGGAAATCTGCGCCGGATTCGATCCGGAGCTGGACATCGAGCTGGATGAAGTCGAAGCCGTGCTGCACCGCATCCAGCAGTTCGAGCCGGCCGGCGTCGGCGCCCGCAACCTGGGCGAATGCCTGCTGCTGCAACTGCGCCAACTGCCGGCGAGCGTGCCGTGGATGGCCGAGGCCCAGCGCCTGGTCACCGACTACATCGACCTGCTCGGCAGCCGCGACTACAGCCAGCTCATGCGTCGCATGAAGCTCAAGGAAGACGAGCTGCGCCAGGTCATCGAGCTGGTGCAAAGCCTCAATCCGCGCCCGGGCTCGCAGATCGAATCGAGCGAGCCGGAGTACGTGATTCCAGACGTCATCGTGCGCAAGGACAGCGACCGCTGGCTGGTCGAACTGAACCAGGAAGCGGTGCCGCGCCTGCGGGTCAATCCGCAGTATGCAGGCTTCGTCCGCCGTGCCGACACCAGCGCGGACAACACCTTCATGCGCAACCAGTTGCAGGAAGCGCGCTGGTTCATCAAGAGCCTGCAAAGCCGCAACGAGACACTGATGAAAGTGGCGACCCAGATCGTCGAACACCAGCGTGGTTTCCTCGACCACGGCGATGAAGCCATGAAGCCCCTGGTGCTGCATGACATCGCCGAGGCGGTGGGCATGCACGAGTCGACCATTTCGCGGGTCACCACGCAGAAGTACATGCACACTCCCCGTGGCATCTACGAATTGAAATACTTTTTCTCGAGCCATGTGAGCACCGCCGAAGGCGGCGAATGCTCGTCTACGGCGATCCGCGCGATCATCAAGAAACTGGTGGCCGCGGAAAATCAGAAAAAGCCATTGAGTGACAGCAAGATCGCTGGTTTACTGGAGGCACAAGGCATCCAGGTAGCCCGCCGCACCGTCGCCAAGTACCGCGAATCGCTGGGGATTGCCCCGTCGAGCGAGCGCAAGCGATTGATGTAGCCCCGGGATGTGCCACAGCGTTTCAGTGGCAGGTGCAATACCTGCCTCTTTATGCACGGGCAACAAAGGAGAAGCTGTATGCAAGTCAACATCAGTGGCCAGCATGTAGAAGTCACCCAACCACTGCGCGAATACGTGCTCGAGAAGCTCGCCCGCGTGGAAGGGCATTTCGACAAGATCACCAATGCAACGGTGATCATGAAGGTCGAGAAGCTGCAGCAGAAGGTTGAAGCAACACTCCAGATTCCCGGCGGCGAAGTGGTCGCCAACGCTGAACACCAAGACATGTATGCCGCGATCGACGCATTGGCTGACAAGCTCGACCGCCAACTGAAAAAACACAAGGAAAAACAGCAAAGCCTGCTGCAAGGTGCAGCTGCCCGCTGATCCCCCTCATCCATGATCCGACTTGAAACCATCCTGACCCCCGGCCGTTCCCTCGTGAACGTGCCGGGCGGCAGCAAGAAGCGCGCCCTGGAAAAGGTCGCCACCCTGATTGCCGAGCAAGTACCTGAGCTTGCGATGCAAGACGTCTTCGAAAAGCTCATCGCTCGCGAAAAACTGGGCTCCACCGGCTTCGGTAATGGCATCGCCATTCCCCACTGCCGTCTGGAAGGTTGTACCGCCCCCGTCAGCGCCCTGCTGCACCTGGACGCACCCATCGACTACGACGCCATCGACGGCGCCCCCGTGGACCTGCTGTTCGTGCTGCTGGTCCCGGAAGCGGCCACCGATGCCCACCTCGAACTGCTGCGCCAGATCGCCAGCATGCTCGATCGCAAGGAAGTCCGTGATCGCCTGCGTGCCGCCGACAGCAGCGAAGCCCTCTACCAGGTAGTCCTGGACGCACAGAACGAGCACTGAACATGCGCCTGATCATCGTCAGCGGCCGGTCCGGCTCCGGCAAGAGCACCGCGCTCGATGTGCTGGAAGACAACGGCTACTACTGCATCGACAACCTGCCCGCCGGGTTGCTGCCGCAGCTGGCGGAAAACGCGCTGATCAACACCGAACTGATGCAACCCAAGGTCGCCGTGTCCATCGATGCGCGCAATCTACCCAGCCATCTGTCGCGCTTCCCCGAATTGCTCGAGGAAGCGCGCGCCCGTCACATCCAGTGTGACGTGCTGTACCTGGACGCCGACGAAGACACGCTGCTCAAGCGGTTCTCCGAAACCCGCCGTCGCCACCCCCTGACCAACGCGGACCGTTCGCTCGCCGAAGCCATCCGCGTCGAAAGTGAGCTGCTCGGCCCCATCGCCGACCTTGCCGACCTCAAGATCGATACCACCAGCCTCAATCTTTACCAACTGCGTGACTCGATCAAGCTGCGCCTGCTTAACCAGCCTGAGCCCGGCACCGCTTTTCTCGTCGAATCCTTCGGTTTCAAGCGCGGCATGCCGGTGGACGCCGACTTGGTGTTCGACGTGCGCTGCCTGCCAAACCCTTACTGGAAACCCGAGCTGCGCGAGCACTCGGGCCTTGAAGCTCCGGTGATCGAGTACCTGGCCGCACAACCGGACGTCGAGGAAATGTTCCAGGACATCTCCAGCTATCTGCTTAAATGGCTACCGCGCTTTGCCGCCAGCAACCGCGCCTATGTCACCATCGCCATCGGCTGCACCGGCGGACACCACCGCTCTGTCTATATCACCGAGCGCCTCGGACAACTGCTGCAGCAAACCCTGAAAAACGTCCAGGTCCGTCACCGCGACCTCTAACCCACAGGATCCACCCCACGATGCCCGCCCGCGAAATCACCATCATCAACAAGCTGGGCCTGCACGCCCGGGCGGCAGCCAAGTTCGTCGGCGTGGCCGGGAAGTTTCCCTGTCAGGTTCGAGTCGGGCGAGCCCCCGACAAGCTGGTGGACGGCAAGAGCATCATGGCAGTGATGATGCTGGCCGCAGGTAAAGGCACCCAGGTGCACCTGCATACCGAGGGTGAGCAGGACAACGACGCACTGGATGCGCTGGTGGCGTTGATCAACAACTATTTCGACGAAGGCGAGTAAGCCCTCGCCCCGCCTCTGGCCTGGCAGCCTCAGGACATCGCCGTGTCCATCACCATCATCAGGCAGAAACCGATGCATAGCCCCAGGCTTGCCAGTCGGTGATTACCATTGCTGCGCGACTCGGGAATGATTTCCTGGGTCACCACCAGCAACATCGCTCCCGCCGCACACGCAAGCCCCAGCGGTAGCAGCAGTTCGGCGACATTCACCAGCCAGGCACAGATCACCGCCGCCACCGGCTCCACCAGCCCGGATGCTGCACCGATCAGGAAGGCCTTGAACCGCGACATCCCTGCCCCCGCCAACACCAACGCAATCACCAGCCCTTCAGGCACATCCTGCAGGGCAATGCCCATGGCCAGGCTGTCAGCGTCCGGCATGCCGCCCCCCGCTGAAACACCAATGGCCATACCTTCCGGGATGTTGTGCGCAATGATCGCGGCCACGAACAGCCAGATACGCGCAGCGATCACCGGCTGATTGCCCTGCCCGACCATGGATTCCGGCGAAACCCCGGAGATTCGCAAGTCGACCAGGAACAGGCACAGCGCCCCGAGCAACAACCCGGCACTGACCAGACCACCGGCGCCCCAAGGGCTGAAGCCGATGGACTGCGCCGCATCAAGACCCGGGATGATCAGGGAGAACGCGGTGGCCGCCAGCATCACCCCGGCGCCGAAGCCAAGCAAGGTGTCAGCCACCGCTACCGGCATGTTGCGGATCACCAGCACCGGTACCGCGCCCAACGCCGTGCCCAGCGCGCACAGTGCGCCGCCTTCGAGCGCACGTAACATGCGCGGTTCCAGGCCCAGCCAGGCGATGCCCCGCGCCACCAACAGCGCCGTGCCGACCAGCAACAGCAAAGTCCCAAGCGCCAGTCGGAACAGGCGCACACTGCTGACAGACATCACCTCGGAGCGCATGGCAGATCGACTCACTTCAGGGCTTCAAGGTAGCGACGTTCCACTTCCGTCCAGTCGACGACGTTGTAGAAGGCACCGATATATTCGGGACGACGGTTCTGGTACTTCAGGTAGTAGGCGTGCTCCCACACGTCCAACCCCAGGATCGGTGTGTTGCCGTGCATCAGCGGACTGTCCTGGTTGCCGCTGCTCTCCACCACCAGCGTCTTGGCCGGGGTGACGCTGAGCCAGGCCCAACCGCTGCCGAAACGGGTCAGCGCAGCCTTGGTGAATGCGTCCTTGAACGCCTCGAAGCCACCGAGCTGCGTATCGATGGCCTGGGCCACCTGACCCTGGGGGTGGCCACCGCCCTTGGGCGACATCACGGTCCAGAACAACGCATGGTTAGCATGGCCGCCGCCCTGGTTGATCACCGCTCCCTGCAGCTTTTCGGGCAACTGCTTGACCGCGCCGACCAATTTTTCGACCGGCCATTCGGCCCACTCGGTCCCTTCGATGGCGGCGTTGAGGTTGTTCACATAGGCCTGGTGGTGCTTGCTGTGGTGAATCTGCATGGTCTGGGTATCGATGTGCGGCTCCAGCGCATCGTAGGCGTAAGGCAGAGCAGGCAAGGTGTGGGGCATGTCAGTGAATTCCGTATGCAGGTGAACGGTGAGTGGCATCCGGCCGGGCAGCCAGTTCGCTCGCTTCAGGCACATGGCGATTGAGCAGGCGCTCGGTGCGTGGGTACTGGCCGTATTCGGCGATAAAGCTCAACAGCTCGGTGTAGGTGCGCCCGCTGTGGCGCAACGCGGCATCACGCAGCGCCTGGGGCAGGCGCGGCTCCTGACTGGCCTGGAGCAGCCGCTGGTGGGCCGCACACAGGTAATCGGCGCTCTCGTGGGGCTGGTTCAGGCGCAGGTGCAGGTCAGCCAGGTTGTGATGGGCAATGACGAAGGCCGCCACCGCCTCATCGACGTCATGCCAGCGCTCGAACAGCACCTGGGCCAGGGCCAGGGCTTGCAGGTAGTGTTCCCGGGCGTCTACCAGCTCACCTTGTTCGAACAGGCGATTGGCGGTTTCCGTGGTGCGTTTCCAATGCTGCATGACGTGTCTCCTGGGCGAGGACCGTGGATCAGATACCGCCAGCGGTGAGTTTTTCCGGGTCCAGCAGGGCCTCGAGCTGGTCACGCGACAGGTCGGTATGCTCCAGCGCCACTTCCACGATCGGGCGACCTTGCTTGTAGGCGGTCTTGGCAATCTCGGCGGCCTTGAGGTAGCCGATGATCGGGTTCAGTGCCGTGACCAGAATCGGGTTGCGCGACAGCGCCTCCTTGAGCTTCGGCTCATTGACCTTGAAGCTGGCAATAGCCTTGTCTGCCAGCAGGCGGCTGGCGTTGGCCATCAGCTCGATGCTCTCCAGCAGGTTGCGAGCGATCACCGGCAGCATGACATTGAGTTCGAAGTTGCCCGACTGGCCGGCAACGGCGATGGTCGCGTCGTTGCCGATGACCTGCGCGGCAACCATCGCGGTGGCTTCGGGGATCACCGGGTTGACCTTGCCTGGCATGATCGAAGAGCCCGGCTGCAGCCCCTCGAGCTCGATTTCGCCAAGCCCGGCCAGGGGGCCGGAGTTCATCCAGCGCAGGTCGTTGGCGATCTTCATCAGCGCGACAGCGGTGGTCTTGAGCTGGCCGGACAACGCCACGGCCGTGTCCTGGGAGCCGATCAAGGCGAACAGGTTTTCGCCAGGTGTGAACGGAATGCGGGTCAAGTCGCTCAGTTCACGGGCAAAGCCCACGGCGAACTGCGGGTGGGCATTGATGCCAGTGCCGACCGCTGTACCGCCCTGGGCCAGCGCCTGCAGCGCAGGCAGGGTCGCTTCCAGATGCGCTTGGGCGCCTTTGATCTGTGCCGCCCAGCCCCCCAGCACCTGGCTCATGCGCACTGGCATGGCATCCATCAGGTGGGTGCGGCCGGTCTTGACGTAACGGTGAACCTCGACAGCCTTGGCCTCGATCACCTGGACCAGATGCCTCAGCGCCGGCAGCAGTTGCTCGTGCAAGGCCAGCGCTGCGCTGACGTGAATGGTGGTCGGAATGATGTCGTTGCTGCTCTGACCGCAATTGACATGGTCGTTGGCGTTGACCTTGTCACCCAGCACCCGGCTGGCCAAGGTGGCGATCACCTCGTTGGCGTTCATGTTGGAACTGGTGCCGGAACCGGTCTGGAACACGTCCACCGGGAAATGCTGGATGAAGTCCTCGGCCAGCAGTTGCTCGACCGCCTTGACGATGGCACCGCCCTGCTCCGCGCTCAGTTGCCCCAGCGCGATGTTGGCCTTGGCTGCTGCGGCCTTGGCCAACAGCAGTGCCCGGATGAACTGCAGCGGCATGCGCTGGCCGCTGACCGGGAAGTTGTCGACCGCGCGCTGGGTCTGGGCACCATACAGGGCCTGGGCCGGCACCTGCAGTTCGCCCATGCTGTCACGCTCGATACGGGTATTACTCATCATCGGATCCTTGCATCAGTTCATCGGGGGAAATCGAAGGCAGCAACACGCAACTGGCCAGTTGCATCGCATAAGGCTGCCAGCGCTCGTTCTGCTCGCAACGGTCGAGGTTGCGCAGGTCAAGCAGCGGGCGCCAGGCCTGATCCAGGCACTGGCAGCGCCAATGCCAGGGCAACATGCGGTCGCAGGCGGTATCCAGCAGCAGGCGGAAGGAGGTCAGCGCCACGGTCCAGGGCGAGGTCTCGGTGCAACAGACCAGATAGCGCCCCTCGGCCAGGTAATGTTCGATCAGCCGTGGCTCGTCCGGCTCGAGGGCGCAGCGGATGCGCCGACTCAACCAGCGCCAGTTTTCCAGGTAGGGCAATTCGTGGAGGACGGTTTTCATGAACATCATCGCCGAGGGTTACTGGATAATGATATTCATTATTAATTGATAAATAGAATCACTTCAAGAGCGAGACCACAAACAAAAAACCCGGCGCGATGGCCGGGTTTGTCGTAACGCGTAGGTCAGACGTGCACCGTCAGCTACCGGCGACGGTCATCCGTTCGATCAGCACCGAACCGCTGTGAATATTGCTGCGCGTTTCAATATCGCTGCCAATCGCGACAATCTGCTGGAACATGTCCTTCATATTGCCGGCGATGGTCACTTCCTGAACAGGGAACTGGATTTCACCGTTCTCCACCCAGAAACCCGCAGCGCCACGGGAGTAGTCACCCGTGACCATGTTCAGGCCATGCCCCATCAGCTCGGTCACCAGCAGGCCGCGCCCCATGCGACGGATCAGTGCGGCCTGGTCTTCGACGCCATGGGTGACGAACAGGTTATGCACGCCGCCAGCGTTGGCGGTGCTTGGCAGCTTGAGCTTGCGACCAGCATAGGTGCCAAGGATGTAGGACACCAGTTCGCCCTTGTCGATGAACGGCTTGGCATAGGTGGCCAGGCCATCGCCGTCGAACGCGGCACTGCCCAGCGCGCGCGGAATGTGCGGACGCTCGTCGAGGGTCAGCCAGGTTGGGAACAGACGCTGGCCCAGGGTGCCTTCGAGGAACGACGACTTGCGGTACAGGTTGCCGCCGGAGATTGCCGACAGGAAGCTGCCGAACAACCCGCCGGCCAGCTCCGCAGCGAACAGCACCGGCACCTCGCAGGTCGGCACTGGACGTGCACCAAGACGGCTGGCGGCACGATGGGCAGCGCGCTGGCCGATACTGCGCGGGTCGGCCAGCAATTGGCCCTGGCGATTGACGTCATACCAGTAGTCGCGCTGCATCTGCCCTTCGCCTTCGGCGATCATCACACAGCTCAGGCTGTGGCGGGTCGAGGCGTAGCCGCCGATGAAGCCATGGCTGTTGCCATACACCCGCACCCCTTGGTGCGTGTTGAGGGTGGTGCCGTCGGCATTGAGGATGCGCTTGTCGGCATCGAAGGCGGCCGCTTCGCACTCCAGGGCCATCTCGATGGCACGCTCGGGCTCGATGTCCCAGTCGTGGTAGAGGTCGAGGTCAGGCATTTCGCGCGCCATCAGCGCCGCGTCAGCCAGGCCCGAACACTCATCCTCGGAAGTGTGCTTGGCGATTGCCAGTGCAGCAGCCACCGTTTCGCGAATGGCCTCGGGACCGCTCGCCGACGTACTGGCAGACCCCTTGCGCTGACCCACGTAGAGGGTGATGCCAAAGCCCTGGTCACGGTTGAACTCGACCGTCTCGACCTCGCGCTGGCGCACGCTGGTGGACAGGCCCTGCTCCAGCGAAACCGCCACCTCGCAGGCACTGGCGCCCTGGCGGCGTGCTTCGGCAACGATCGCCTCGACCTGCTCCTGCAACGCTGGCAGGTCCTTCGGACCTATGCTCTGGACTGCACTCATGGTTTTCTCCACTCAAATTCTGCGTTCGGCGAGGGCCATTCTTCGACCGGGCCGGACAAAGCGGCCCCCGACTGGTTATCATGGCGGCGATTTCCTGCGGACTGCCACCATGGTTGATTCATACGACGACGCCTTCGACGGCGAAAAAAGCAAGACCCAGATCAAGCGCGAGCTGCATGCGCTGGTCGAACTCGGCGAGCGCCTCACCACGCTCAAGCCCGATATCCTCGCGCGCCTGCCACTCACCGACGAGTTGCGCAAAGCACTGGAGGAAGCGTCCAAACACACTGCCCACGGTGCCCGCAAACGCCACATGTCGTTCGTCGGCAAGCTGATGCGCGTACAGGACCTGGATGCCATCCATGCGCTGCTCGAGCAGATAGACAGCTCCACGCGCCAGTACAACGAACGTTTCCACGGCCTCGAGCGCTGGCGCGACCGGCTGATCGACGGCAACGACGAAGACCTCGAGCGCTTCGTCCAGGAGTTCCCCGATACCGATCGCCAGCAACTGCGCTCGCTGATCCGCCATGCCCAGCACGAAAAGGCGCGGAACAAACCGCCAGCCGCTGCGCGCAAGGTGTTCAAGTACATCCGCGACCTCGACGAGCTCCAGCGCGGCCTGCGCTGAGCCCCGCCACTGACCGCCTGCAGGAGCGGCCTCGCGTCGCGACACGAGGCCGCTCCTGCAGGCAGCGCGTGCCATCAGGCCCCGGTACCGCCCACGGTGATCGCGTCCAGCTTCAGGGTCGGCTGGCCAACGCCAACCGGCACCGACTGCCCATCCTTGCCACAGGTGCCCACGCCGCTGTCCAGGGCCAGGTCGTTACCGACCATCGACACCCGACTCATCGCCTCAGGACCATTGCCGATCAGGGTCGCGCCCTTGACCGGCGCGGTGATCTTGCCGTCTTCGATCAGATACGCCTCGCTGGTGGAGAACACGAACTTGCCACTGGTGATGTCCACCTGACCACCGCCGAGGTTGGCGCAGTAGATGCCCTTCTTCACCGAGGCGATGATCTCCTGCGGGTCGCTCTCGCCGGCACGCATGTAGGTGTTGGTCATGCGCGGCATCGGCAGGTGCGCGTAGGATTCGCGCCGACCATTGCCGGTAACCGCCATGCCCATCAGGCGGGCATTGAGCTTGTCCTGCATGTAGCCTTTGAGGATGCCGTTCTCGATCAGGGTGGTGCATTCGGTTGGGGTGCCTTCGTCATCGACGCTCAGCGAACCGCGACGGCCTTCCAGCGTGCCGTCATCGACGATGGTGCACAGCTTCGACGCCACCGCCTCACCGATCCGGCCGCTGTAGGCGGAGCTGCCCTTGCGGTTGAAGTCGCCTTCCAGGCCGTGGCCGACCGCTTCATGCAGCAGTACGCCCGACCAACCGGGACCGAGCACCACCGGCAACGTGCCGGCCGGCGCGGGCTGCGCCTCGAGGTTGACCAGCGCCTGGCGCAGCGCCTCGCGGGCGTAGCCCATCACCCGCTCTTCGGTGAAGTAGCGGTAGTCGGTACGCCCGCCCCCGCCTTGGCCGCCGCGCTCGCGGCGACCGTTGTGTTCGACGATGACGCTGACGTTGAAACGCACCAGCGGCCGCACATCCGCGGCCAGGCTGCCATCGGCCGCCGCCACCAGGATGCGCTCCCACACACCCGCCATGCTCACGCTGACCTGCTGAATGCGTGGATCGAGGGCACGGGTGGTGGCATCGACGCGCTTGAGCAGTTCGACTTTCTCGGCCCGACTCAGGACATCGAGTGGGTTGTTCGGTGCATACAGGGCGGTCACGTCCTGACTGCGGAAGGCCTGCACCTTACCGTTCTGGCCAGCGCGGGAAATCGAGCGGGCGGCGCGCGCCGCTGACGTCAAGGCTTCAAGATTGATCGCGTTGCTGTAGGCGAAGCCGGTCTTCTCGCCGGACAACGCACGCACGCCGACACCTTGGTCGAGGTTGAAACTGCCTTCCTTGACGATACCGTCTTCCAGTGCCCAGGTTTCCGAGATCTGCCCCTGGAAATACAGGTCGGCAGCGTCGATGCCGGGCCCTGCCAACTCACCCAGCACAGCCTGCAGGCTGTCCAGGGTCAGTCCGCCCGGGGCCAGGAGCTGCTCGCTGACGGTGGATAACATCTGGCTCATAGTCACTCCGAGGTGTGCGCAGGCCGCAAGGCGTCCTGCGAGAAAAAGCGCCGGTGCGAAACGACCGGCATACGCGCCCGTATGGACGCTTGTTCTTCAGCGTCGCGCTCGGCGAGCAATATCGCTTCGCCCTGCGCATGTTCGGCGACGATCCTCCCCCAAGGGTCGACGATCGCCGCATGGCCATGGGTTTCCCGTGGGCCTGGATGGCTGCCGCCCTGCGCGGCGGCCAGCATATAGCACTGGGTTTCGATGGCGCGGGCACGGATCAACACTTCCCAATGTGCCGCGCCGGTCACCGCAGTGAACGCCGACGGAGCGCTGATCAGCTCGGCCCCGGCAGCGCGCAGGGCGCTGTAGAGCTCGGGAAAGCGCAGGTCGTAGCACACCGACAAGCCCAGGCGCCCAACCGGTGTATCGGCCACCACCACCTGCGCGCCATGGGCGTAATCGTCCGATTCGCGGTAGCGCCCACGGTTGTCGGCCACGTCCACATCGAACAGGTGCAGCTTGTCGTAACGCGCGGCGATCTCGCCGTGGTCGTCGACCAGCAGCGAGCAGGCATGTGACTTGGCCTCGGGCTGACCGACCGGGGGCAACGGCAAGGTGCCGGCAACAATCCATAACTTGAGGTCGCGTGCGGCGCGTTTCAACCAGGGCAGGATCGGGCCTTCGCCAAGCGCTTCGGCGCGACCGATCGCCGCGGCATCGCGCCGGCCCATGGCCGCGAAATTCTCCGGCAGCACCGCCAGCCGTGCGCCGCTGTCAGCCGCCTGTTCCAGCAGCACGTGAGCCCGCTGCAGGTTGGCCAGTACGCCGTCCTGGCTGACCATCTGGATCACTGCTGACTTCATGACCACTCCTAACGCGATTTATCGAAAGGTTTCACAAAGGTGATTTTAGGCTCTTTGACCGGACCTTCGACCCGATAGTGCACGCTGGCGAAGCGCGCGACCCGATCACCGATCAGTCGATCGACCAGGAACAATGCGCCACCGACCGCAGGCGCCCCGACGATCAGCGCCGCCAACGGCAGGTTGTTGGTGACCGGCAGGGTCACCTGCAGGTTGGCATCGATACGGTCGCGCACAAAGTCGAGTGTGCCATCGAGCTCGAAATTGCTGGAGGGGCCGGTGACAGCGATCGGTTCACGGGTCACATAGACGCCCTCGCTGGCCACCAGCAGGCCCTTGACCCGATCATAGGCCAGCCCCTCGCCGAACAGGTCGGAGAAGTCCAGGCGCAGACGGCGACCAATCGAGTTGAAGTTGAGCAAGCCGAACACCCGCAACGCCTGGGCGCCGCCCTCGACCTCGACGAACTGGCCAGTGCGCAGCGAGGCATCGAGGCTACCGGAGAATCGCTTGAGACTGACCCAGGCCGGCGAACCCGGCCAACGGCCATCGACGTCCATGCGGAAGTCGCGGCTGGTGACCGTGGGCGCGAAGCCCCAGGCCTTGAGCACATCGCCCAGGTCCTTGCCGTCCAGGCGCCCCTTGTACCAACTGCTGGTGCTGCCGGGAACACCTTCCCAGCCGCCGCTGCCGTCGATGTGCAGGCCCTTGAGATTGAGGTCGATGTCGCCCAGGGACACACCACGGGCATTCGGCCGCAGCTTGACCGAGGCGCTGCCGAACAGGTCGTCGCCGCGATACAACTTGTCGATGCTTAGATCCAGGGCCGGCGCCTTGCGCGGGTCGAAGGTGGCCAACGGATCAGGCGTGTCTTCGGCCTGGGCCTCCTGCGGATCGGCAGGCGGCAGGCGCAAGGTCTGCAGCTTCACCACCATGGGCGCGGCCTTGGCATCCGGGATCCGCGCATTGCCGATCACTTCCTTGCTGTCCAGGCGCAGATCCCAGGCGCTGGCAACACGCGCCAGGCGCACCACCGCCTGGTTGAGGTCGGTGCCGAATGCCTTCAACTGGCCAATGCTCACATCCACACCCTGCAGGCTCTGACGAGCGCTGCCACCTGGATCCTGGCCAGCATACTTGTCCAACTGCTGCTGCCAGGGCTCGAGGTCCAGCGATTCGAGCCGCCCGCGCACCCGCAGACCCTGGCCGCCCGGCACCAGCGCATCGCCACCGCCCAGCACCAGCTCGCCGCGTCCCTGGGCCAGCTTGTCGAGCGAGGCCGCATAGGCCAACCGCGCCACATCGGCGTAGCTCGCATCAAAGCGCCGCTCACCACCCTGCAGGTTCATGCTGAAGCTGCTGTTGCGTGACTCGGCCGCCGTCTTGCCGAAGGGCGCTGGCAGGTCGATGGTCAGGCCCTTGAGCGACGAGTTGACGCTCAGGCGATTGTCGCGGCTACCCAGGCTGACCTGCAGTTGGTAGGGAATGTCGCCCGAGGCCGGCAGTGCCTGCTTGAACTGCAGCCAGTCGGTCAACGACTTGAGCGGCACCTGGCCGGTGGCGTTGATCCGGGTCTGGATCTGGCCACCCTGCCCTTCGGCGAGAATCTGCGCGGTCACCGGCCTGTCGAAGGCCTGGAGACTGATGCCCTTGCCGCTCAGGCCCTTGTCGAGATCGAAGGTGAAGTCGCCCTTCAGGCGGCTCAGGTCGAGCTCCGGCGGCTCCACCTTGAGCCGGGCATCGGAAGTCGAGAAATCCACCAGCACCTTGGGACGCAGACCGTGTTCCAACGGGATGTCCAGTTTGACCTTGCCCTGCAGCGGGCCCTCGCCTTCCCAGCCGGCGAAGATCTCGCCAGTGCCGATCGGCGCCTCTTTCAGAATCTTCAGGCCGTCACCCAGGCTGCCGTCGAACTCGCCGTCCAGGTACAGGCGGCTATGCTGGTCGCCCTCGACATGGGGGATGTTGACGCTGACATCACTGACTCGGGTGTCCAGCAGCAGGCCCTTGCTGGCCTGGATGCGCACACCGGTATCCTCGATGTACACATTGCCGTCCACCTGCTGCACCTGCGGCCAGCCCGGCTGGAAATCGAGGGCCGCATCATGCACCTTGAAGAACAGGCTGATGCTGCGCGAATGCGCCGGCGCGTTATGGTTCAGAGATCCCTGGTACTGGAAGTAGCCCTCGTCGACCGCCCCCTTGACGATGGCACTGCGAAGCCACTCGTCCAGCGCCGGGCTGAGCACTTCCGGCAGGTACTTGGCCGTGTAGCGGCCATCGCCCTCGGTGAGGCCGACGCGCAGGTCCATATAGTCGGCCTGCTCCTCGTGGAACCTGAAGCGAATGAGAAAATCGGCGGCGATCTTGCCTTCATCGCCCAGCACCTTGATGTAGGGCGCGATGAGGGTAAAGCCGTCCTTGTCCAGCGCCCAAGTCAGGCGGGCATTGGCTTTCTGGTAGTGCCAGGGTTTGCCGAAGATGGGGTACAGGTGCAGCATGAAGGCATCGGTATCAAGGCGCAGTTCACCGTGCCCGAGATCGCCGCTGATGCTGCCGCTGACATTGCCCGCTGCGGGCGCGCCGTGATACGCATCGAAGCCGATCTTGTCGAGATTGGCGGCGAACTGCAGGCGCTGGTCACCTTCGGCATGGGGACGGATGTCGAGCTGAACATTGCGCAGTGTACCGGTCACGTTCAGGGCATCGACCACGGTCATCAGGTTGTCCGGCAGCGGTGCCAGGCCATCGATCAGTGGGGTCAACGGCGTCAGGTCGAGGCGATCGGCCTGGACCTGCCACGTCTCCCCGGCGGCCTCCTGCCCACGGCGCTGGCGCGCTTGCAGGTGGGTTTCCCAGCGGGTTTCACCGATACTCGCCGCCAACGAATCGACCACGATCTCGTAGCCTTCCTTGCCCCGGCGCACCCAACTGGACAGCGCCAGGTTGTCGAGGGTCACGGTCTTGCGCCCGACATAGGCGCCGCGCAGTTGCGGCGCGTTCAGGCGGGCGACGGCGTGCTGCAACTGGCCTTTGTTCCAGTCGATCCAGAATTCGCCCCCCGCACGCAGCGTCTTGGCTCGCCATTGGCCGAGCAGGCTTGGCGGCACCCAGCGCGCCCAATCGCTCTGCGGCAGGCTGGCGTAGGCCTCCAGCCGCCCGTCACGCCAGGCGTCAGGGGTGGCGCGGCTGCGCAGGTTCAACGCCAGGGGTTGGCCGTCGGGCAAGGTCGCGCGCAGCTCAAGGCGCTGGCGCGACGGACCGGCCTGCAGGCCAAGGCTGACATAAGTGAGCGTGACCGAATCACGGCGCCACGGCTGGAACGTGACCTGGCTGTCGAACACATCGACCCTGCCCAGTTGCTGGAGGCGTTGCAGCAATTGGGCCGGGTCGATGGGCGCATCGTCTTTGTTCGGCAGGCCTTCAAGGGTCCAGGCGCCTTGCTGGTCCTCATGCAGGATCAGCTGCAGGCCGCCTAGCTGGACATGCGCCAACCGCACTTCTCGGGCCTTCAGGCTGGCCCACAGGTCGGGCACCAGCTTGACGTCATCCAGGCGCAAGGCCGCCGAGCCCTCGCCCAATTGCAGGTCGCGCAGCCTGAGCACCGGGGCCAGGCCACTCCATCGCCCCTCGAGCGCCCCCACATGCACGGGCAGGCCCAAGGCTTGCTGGGCCTTGTCTTCAAGGTCGGCCCGGTATTCGGCCACCAGCGGCACCAGTTGCCGACCGAGGCTGACATACAGCGCCACCAGCACTGCCAGCAGGGCACACAGCCCCAGCCCCCAGCGGGTCAACGCGCCAAGAACGCGGGTCAGACGTTCCATGGCCATTGCCCTCCGAGTCGTCCATTAACTATGGCCGCAAGCGGCATTTTCGCCACTGGGCGAACGATTTCAGAACGCGTCAGAGCAGCACCACATCATATTGTTCCTGGGAATACATGGACTCGACCTGGAAGCGAATGGTTCGCCCGATGAAGGCCTCCAGCTCGGCGACGTTACCCGACTCTTCATCGAGCAGACGATCGACGACCTTCTGATTGGCCAGCACCCGGTAGCCTTCTGCCTGATAGGCCCGCGCCTCGCGGAGGATTTCGCGGAAGATTTCGTAACAAATAGTCTCTGGCGTCTTCAGCTTGCCACGCCCCTGGCAGGCCAGACAGGGCTCGCACAGCACCTGCTCGAGGCTTTCACGGGTGCGCTTGCGGGTCATCTGGACCAGGCCCAACTCGGTGATGCCGATGATGTTGGTCTTGGCATGGTCGCGCTCAAGCTGTTTTTCCAGCGTGCGCAGAACCTGGCGGCGGTGCTCTTCGTCTTCCATGTCGATGAAGTCGATGATGATGATGCCGCCGATGTTGCGCAGGCGCAGTTGCCGTGCGATGGCCGTGGCTGCTTCGAGGTTGGTCTTGAAAATGGTCTCTTCGAGATTGCGATGGCCGACGAAAGCGCCAGTGTTGACGTCGATGGTCGTCATCGCCTCGGCGGGGTCGACCACCAGGTAGCCCCCGGACTTGAGCGGCACCTTGCGTTCCAGGGCGCGCTGGATCTCGTCCTCGACCCCATAGAGGTCGAAGATCGGCCGCTCGCCGGGATAGTGCTCCAGGCGGTCGGCGATCTCGGGCATCAGCTCGCCGACGAACTGCGTGGTCTTCTGGAAGGTCTCCCGCGAGTCGATGCGGATCTTCTCGATCTTTGGATTGACCAGGTCGCGCAAGGTGCGCAGCGCCAGGCCGAGGTCTTCGTAGATCACAGTCGGCGCACCGCAGGTCTGGATCTGGCTGCCGATCTGCTCCCAAAGGCGACGCAGGTAGCGGATGTCCTGGAGGATGTCTTCGGCGCGCGCGCCTTCGGCGGCGGTACGCAGGATGAAGCCACCGGCATCCTTGATGTTCTCTTGCGTCATCGAATCGCTGACCACCTGTTTGAGACGGTCACGCTCGGCTTCGTCTTCGATCTTCAGCGAAATGCCGACATGGCTGCTGCGCGGCATGTACACCAGGTAGCGCGACGGAATCGACAGCTGGGTAGTCAGGCGCGCGCCCTTGGTGCCGATAGGGTCCTTGGTCACCTGCACCACAAGAGCCTGGCCTTCGTGGACCAGCGCGGTGATGGTCTCGACCGCCGAGCCTTCACGCTGGGAGATCTCCGAGGCGTGGATGAACGCCGCACGCTCCAGGCCGATATCGATGAAGGCGGCCTGCATGCCAGGCAGCACACGCACCACCTTGCCCTTGTAGATATTGCCGACGATGCCACGGCGCTGGGTGCGCTCGACATGCACCTCCTGCAGCACTCCGTTCTCCACCACTGCCACACGTGACTCCATTGGCGTGATGTTGATCAGGATCTCTTCACTCATGGCAGGCTCTCGTCAAAGGTCTTCGGTAATGATGGATCGCTGTCGGGCGGCTGGCTAGCGCTGGGCGTTATCCTCTTGCTGCCAGCAGGGAATGGCGAACTGTTCGAGCAGCTCGGCGGTTTCGCTCAGGGGCAGGCCGACCACGGCCGAATAGCTGCCCTCGATGGCGCTGACGAACACCGCTCCCAGCCCCTGGATCGCATAACCGCCGGCCTTGTCCAGCGGTTCACCGCTGTCCCAGTAGCGACATGCTTCATCGAAGGAAATGGTACGGAACCGGACTTTGGTGGCCACGCACAGGCTCAGCGAGCGCTGGCCGTCGGTCACAGCTACGGCCGTAAGCACCTGATGCTCGCGTTTGGACAGGTCGCCGAGCATCGCCAGGGCGTGCTCGCGGTTTTCAGGCTTGCCGAGGATCTGGCCGTCGAGCACCACGGCGGTATCCGCGCCGAGCACCACACCCGGGGCATCGAGCAGATTGAAACCGGCCACCGCCTTGGCTTGCGCCAGGCGCTCGACGTAGGCCTGGGCGGCTTCGTCGGGCAACGGGGTTTCGTCGATGGGGGCGCTGACCACGGTGAATGGCACGCCAATCTGGGTCAGCAGCTCACGCCGGCGCGGGGAGCCGGAGGCCAGGTGCAGTCGAGTCATGTGGACATCTCCCTGTCAGTGGCGACGCGTCAGTGGATATGCAGGCGTCGGCGCATGCCGCGCAGGGCGAAGCTGATCCAGGGCCAGAGCAACGCGCTGATCACCGCCGACCACACCAGCGCAAGCGTCGGCAGGCGATTGCCGGTCAGGGCGCTGAGCCACAGCTGGATCAACTGGGCGATGCCGAACACCACCAGGATCACCAGGCTCTGCTGCCACATGGGGAACATACGCAGGCGTTGCTGCAGGGACAGCACCAGGAAGGTGATCAAGGTGAGGATCAGCGCGTTCTGCCCCAGCAGGGTGCCGTAGAGCACGTCCTCGGCAAGGCCCAGCACGAAGGCGGTGGTCATCCCGACCTTGCTGGGTACGGCCAGGGTCCAGAACGCCAGCAACAAGGCCAGCCACATGGGGCGGAACACCTCCATGAACTGCGGCATCGGCGTGACGCTGAGCAGCAGGCCGATGACGAAGGTCAGCCAGATGGCCCAGCCGTTTCTGCTACGGGTACTGGCCATCATTCTCTCCGGGGCTGTGCAGGCGACGCGGGTGCGGCTGGCGGGTGTGAGGTGGACGTACCGTGGGCCGGCGCAGTGGCAGCCGGTGCGGCAGGTGCGGGTGCGTGGGCCGGCGCGCCGCTCGCTGGCGCAGTTGCCGGTGCTGGCGCAGCTGTCGGCTTGGCACTCGCACCGTCCTGACGGTCGGCCTCTTCCTGGGCGATCGCTGCATCCGTGGCACGCTGCTCAGGTGTACGACGATCGCTGAACACCAGCAGCATGTAGCGGCTGCGATTGAGGGCGGCGGTAGGAATGGCGCGCACGATGGCGAACGGCTGACCGGAATCGTGGATCACCTCGTTGACCGTGGCCACCGGATAACCGGCCGGGAAACGCTGCCCCATGCCCGAACTCACCAGCAGATCGCCTTCCTTGATGTCGGCGGTATCGGCCACGTGACGCAGCTCCAGGCGTTCCGGGTTGCCGGTGCCGCTGGCAATGGCGCGCAGGCCGTTGCGGTTGACCTGTACGGGAATGCTGTGGGTGGTGTCGGTCAGCAGCAGCACGCGCGAGGTGTAGGGCATCAGCTCGACCACCTGGCCCATCAGGCCACGGGCATCGAGCACCGGCTGGCCGAGGAACACCCCGTCGCGCTCGCCCTTGTTGATCAGGATGCGATGAGTGAAGGGATTGGGATCGACCCCGATCAGCTCGGCGACTTCGACCTTTTCGTTGACCAGTGCCGAAGAATTGAGCAGCTCGCGCAGACGCACGTTCTGCTCGGTGAGCGCCGCCAGCTTCTGCAGGCGCCCCTGCAACAGCAGGGCTTCGGTCTTGAGTTTCTCGTTTTCGGCGATCAGCTCGGTGCGGCTGCCGAACTGCCCGGCCACGCCCTGCCACAGACGCTGCGGCAAATCGGTGACCCAATAGGATTCCATCAGCACCAGCCCCATCTGGCTGCGTACCGGCTTGAGCACGTCAAAGCGCGAGTCGACCACCATCAGCGCGACCGACATCACCACCAGCACGAGCAGACGAACGCCCAGCGAAGGGCCCTTGGAGAAAAGCGGTTTAATGGGCCGTTCCTCGTGGACGACGATTCAGGCGGTCATTGCACGAGGTCAATGCAACCACCAGCCTGCGGATTGACGGAAACGACGCCCGACGGACGTCAACAGCGCATACAGGTAGCACTGTGCGTGCCACCTGTAAACCAGACGATCTTCAGCGACGGCTGGACAGCGCCAGGACTCACTCGCTGGAGAGCAGGTCCATGGCGTGCTTGTCCATCATTTCCAACGCACGACCACCGCCACGGGCGACACAGGTCAGCGGGTCTTCGGCAACGATCACCGGCAGGCCGGTTTCCTGGGCCAGCAGCTTGTCGAGGTCACGCAGCAGCGCGCCACCACCGGTCAGCACCAGGCCGCGCTCGGCGATGTCGGAGGCCAGCTCCGGCGGCGACTGCTCCAGGGCGCTCTTGACCGCCTGGACGATGGTCGCCAGCGATTCCTGCAGCGCTTCGAGCACTTCGTTGGAGTTCAGGGTGAAGGCACGTGGTACACCTTCGGCCAGGTTGCGGCCACGCACGTCGACTTCGCGGACTTCGCCGCCCGGGTAGGCGGTGCCGATTTCCTGCTTGATGCGCTCGGCGGTGGATTCGCCGATCAGGCTGCCGTAGTTACGGCGCACGTAGGTGACGATGGCTTCGTCGAAACGGTCGCCGCCGACACGCACGGATTCGGCGTACACCACACCGTTGAGCGAGATCAGGGCGATTTCGGTGGTACCACCACCGATGTCGACGACCATCGAACCGCGGGCTTCCTCGACCGGCAGGCCGGCACCGATGGCGGCGGCCATGGGCTCTTCGATCAGGAACACTTCGCGGGCACCGGCGCCCAGCGCCGATTCACGGATGGCACGGCGCTCGACCTGAGTGGACTTGCACGGCACGCAGATCAGCACGCGAGGGCTGGGCTGCAGGAAGCTGTTTTCGTGCACTTTGTTGATGAAGTACTGCAGCATCTTCTCGCAGACGCTGAAGTCGGCGATCACGCCGTCCTTCATCGGACGAATGGCAGCGATGTTGCCGGGAGTGCGGCCGAGCATGCGCTTGGCTTCGGTACCGACGGCCACGACGCTTTTCTGGTTGCCGTGGGTACGGATGGCAACAACCGAGGGCTCATTCAGGACGATACCGCGCTCACGCACGTAAATAAGGGTGTTGGCAGTACCCAGGTCGATGGACAGATCGCTGGAAAACATGCCACGCAGTTTCTTGAACATGGGAAAGTGACCCTGGGGAAAGCGTGGGTAAAAAAGTGCGGCAAACTCTAACAATGGCAGGGATTTTGGGCAAGGAGCCAATATGTTAAATTGGCAGTTTTTCCGAGCACGCCAGCCGATGATCGCGGCCGTATGACCGCCAGAATCCCGGCATGTTCCTCATTACGGAAGCATTCTGTTTCTGTTTTTCCTGGAGATCCCCATGGCGCTTCAACGCTGTGACGTGGAAAAGATCGCCCATCTGGCCCGCCTGGGCCTTAATGAAGGCGAACTGCCACGCATTACCGATGCCTTGAACAGTATTCTCGGGCTGGTCGACCAGATGCAAGCCGTCGACACCACCGGCATCGAGCCTCTCGCCCACCCGCTCGAAGCCACCCAGCGCCTGCGTCCCGACCAGGTGACCGAAAGCAACCAGCGCGATCGCTACCAAGCGGTGGCACCCTCGACCGAAAACGGTCTGTACCTGGTTCCGAAAGTCATCGAGTAAGGGATAGAGCCTGCCATGCATCAACTCACTCTGGCCGAGATCGCCCGCGGACTCGCCGACAAGTCGTTTTCTTCCGAAGAGCTGACCGGCGCGCTGCTGTCGCGCATCAAGCAGCTCGACCCACAGATCAACAGCTTCATCAGCATCACCGAAGCGCAGGCGCTGCAGCAGGCCCGCGCTGCCGACGCCCGTCGCGCCAATGGCGAAACCGGCGCACTGCTGGGCGCACCGATTGCCCACAAGGACCTGTTCTGCACCCAGGGCGTGCGCACCAGCTGCGGCTCGAAGATGCTCGACAGCTTCACCGCCCCCTATGACGCCACCGTGGTCGCCAAGCTCGCCGAGGCCGGCATGGTCACCCTGGGCAAGACCAACATGGACGAGTTCGCCATGGGTTCGGCCAACGAATCCAGCCACTACGGCGCGGTAAAGAACCCCTGGAACCTCGAACACGTGCCAGGCGGCTCGTCGGGTGGCTCCGCCGCAGCCGTGGCCGCGCGCCTGCTGCCGGTCGCCACCGGCACCGACACCGGCGGCTCGATCCGCCAGCCAGCCGCGCTGACCAACCTCACCGGTCTCAAGCCTACCTACGGCCGTGTCTCGCGCTGGGGCATGATCGCCTACGCCTCGAGCCTCGACCAGGGCGGCCCGATGGCCCGCACCGCCGAAGACTGCGCCCTGCTGCTGCAAGGCATGGCCGGTTTCGACGCCAAGGACTCGACCAGCGTCGACGAATCGGTACCCGACTACAGCGCCAACCTCAATGCCTCGTTGCAGGGCCTGCGCATCGGCCTGCCGAAGGAGTACTTCGGCGCCGGCCTCGATCCGCGCATCGCCGAACTGGTCCAGGCCAGCGTCAAGGAACTGGAGAAGCTCGGCGCGGTGGTCAAGGAAATCAGCCTGCCGAACATGCAGCACGCCATCCCGGCGTACTACGTGATCGCCCCGGCCGAAGCTTCCTCCAACCTCTCGCGCTTCGACGGCGTGCGCTTCGGCTACCGCTGCGAAGCCCCGAAAGACCTCACCGACCTGTACAAGCGCTCGCGTGGCGAAGGCTTCGGCGCTGAAGTGCAGCGCCGGATCATGGTCGGTACCTATGCCCTGTCGGCCGGCTACTACGACGCCTACTACGTCAAGGCCCAGCAGATCCGCCGCCTGATCAAGAACGACTTCATGGCCGCCTTCGAACAGGTCGACGTCATCCTCGGCCCGACCACTCCGAACCCGGCCTGGAAACTCGGCTCGAAGAACGCCGACCCGGTCGCCGCCTACCTCGAGGACGTCTACACCATCACCGCCAACCTCGCGGGCCTGCCCGGCCTGTCGATGCCGGCCGGCTTCGTCGATGGCCTGCCGGTGGGCGTGCAACTGCTGGCCCCGTACTTCCAGGAAGGCCGCCTGCTCAACGTCGCGCACCGTTACCAGCAAGTCACCGACTGGCACACCCGCGCCCCCAACGGCTTCTGAGGAATTCACACATGCAATGGGAAGTTGTGATCGGGCTGGAGATTCATACCCAGCTCGCCACCCAGTCGAAGATCTTCTCCGGCAGCGCCACCACCTTCGGCTCCGAGCCGAACACCCAGGCCAGCCTGGTCGACCTGGGCATGCCCGGCGTACTGCCGGTGCTGAACCAGGAGGCCGTACGCATGGCCTGCATGTTCGGCCTGGCCATCGATGCCGAGATCGGGCCGCGCAACGTGTTCGCGCGCAAGAACTACTTCTACCCCGACCTGCCCAAGGGCTATCAGATCAGCCAGATGGACCTGCCGATCGTTGGCAAGGGCCACCTGGACATCGCCCTGGAAGACGGCACCCTCAAGCGCATCGGCGTCACCCGCGCACACCTTGAGGAAGATGCCGGCAAGAGCCTGCACGAAGATTTCAACGGCGCCACCGGGATCGACCTGAACCGCGCCGGCACACCGCTGCTGGAAATCGTTTCCGAGCCGGACATGCGCAGCGCAAAAGAGGCCGTGGCCTACGTCAAGGCCATCCACGCCCTGGTGCGCTACCTGGGTATCTGCGATGGCAACATGGCCGAAGGCTCGCTGCGTTGCGACTGCAACGTCTCGGTTCGCCCCAAAGGCCAGGTCGAGTTCGGCACCCGCTGCGAGATCAAGAACGTCAACTCGTTCCGCTTCATCGAGCGGGCGATCAACAGCGAGATCCAGCGCCAGATCGACCTGATCGAGGACGGCGGCAAGGTGGTCCAGGAAACCCGCCTGTACGACCCGAACAAGGACGAGACCCGCTCCATGCGCAGCAAGGAGGAAGCCAACGACTACCGTTACTTCCCCGATCCGGACCTGCTGCCGGTGGTCATCGAGCCAAGCTTCCTCGAGACCGTCCGCGCCTCGCTGCCCGAGCTGCCGACACAGAAGGTCGAGCGCTTCCAGAGCCAGTACGGCCTGTCGGCCTACGACGCCAACGTGCTGGCCAGCAGCCGCGAACAGGCCGACTACTTCGAGCAGGTGGCCAGTATCGGCGGCGACGCCAAGCTGGCGGCCAACTGGGTCATGGTCGAGCTGGGCAGCCTGCTGAACAAGCTGGGTGTCGAAATCGACCAGTCGCCAGTCAGTGCCGAGCTGCTCGGTGGCATGCTGCAGCGCATCCGCGACAACACCATCAGCGGCAAGATCGCCAAGACCGTGTTCGAGGCCATGGCTGCCGGTGAAGGCGATGCCGACAGCATCATCGAGAGCAAGGGCCTCAAGCAGGTGACCGACACCGGCGCGATCGACAAGATGCTCGATGAAGTGCTGGCGGCCAACGCCGAGCAGGTCGAACAGTACCGCGCCGCCGATGAGGCCAAGCGCGGCAAGATGTTCGGTTTCTTCGTCGGCCAGGCGATGAAGGCCTCCAAAGGCAAGGCCAACCCGGGGCAGGTGAACCAATTGCTCAAGGCCAAGCTCGAAGGGTGACCTGAACGCCCTCGTTCGCGGGCAAGTCGGGGCGCCGACTTGCCCGCGAATGGAAGCACCGGAGAGCACCTGCCTTGCTGAAAAAAAACCTCACCGCCCTGGCTCTTTTCTCTGCCTTGGCCGGCTGTGCCAGCCATGACATCGACCCACGCGGCTACGACGAAACCGGCACCGCCTCCTATTACGGCTCCCGCCACCACGGCAAACGCACCGCCAGCGGCGAAGCCTTCAACCAGCACGGCCTGACCGCCGCCCATCGCACCCTGCCGTTCGGCAGCCAGGTACTGGTGACCAACCTGTCCAACCAGCGCAGCGTGGTGGTACGCATCAACGACCGCGGCCCCCATACCCGTGGCCGACTGATCGACCTGTCACGCGCTGCCGCAGAAAAAATCGGCATGCTCCGTAGCGGAACGGCGCGAGTCCGGGTACAAGGTCTGAGCGACTGACCTGACTGGAGCCCTGCCATTTTCGACCTCGCTACCCTCCCCACCTTCAGCCTCCTGCAACTGGGCCTGGGCCTGGTGCTGTTGGTCATCGGTGCCGAACTGCTGGTGCGCGCCGCCCTGCGCCTGGCCACGCGCCTGCATGTGCGGCCGCTGATCATCGGCCTGAGCCTGGTGGCCTTCGGCAGTACCGCACCACAACTGACGGTCAGCCTGCAGGCGGCCTACCAGGGTGCCCCGGACGTGGCGGTGGGCAGTGTGATCGGCAGCAACATCTTCAATGTGCTGGTGATCCTCGGGCTTGCCGCGCTGATCATCCCGCTACGCGTTTCGCGGCAACTGGTACGCCTGGACATCCCCTTGATGATCGCCGCCAGTGCAGTGGTCTACCTGCTGGCGGCCAACGGCGAACTGGGGAGGCTCGAAGGCGGGCTGTTGTTGCTGGGCCTGCTGGGCTACCTGGGCATGCTCTGGCACCAGTCACGCCACTATGCCCGCACCTATCCGGCGCCCGACGCCGCGCGCCGCAGCCCGGGCCGTTTCTGGAGCACCGTGGTGCTGCAGACCCTGTTCGGGCTGGTGCTGCTCAGCCTCGGTGGGCACTTGCTGCTGGAGGCGGCGGTCGAGGTCGCCACGGATCTGGGCCTGTCCGAGCGGATCATCGGCCTGACCGTGGTCGCGGTCTGCACTTCGCTGCCGGAACTGGCCGCCGCGCTGATCGCCGCCCTGCGGGGCGAACGCGAGATCGCCGTGGGCACGGTGATCGGCAGCAACCTGTTCAACCTCCTGGCAGTGCTGGGGCTGACCGCCTTGACCACGCCCGAGCCACTGACCATCTCACCCAACGCACTGGCATTCGACCTGCCGGTGATGCTTGGGGTCGCCGCCCTGAGCCTGCCCGTGTTCTATTCCGGCTACCGGATCACCCGCGCCGAAGGGCTGGTGTTCCTGGCGCTCTACCTGGCCTACGGCCTGCATGTGGTGGCCTTCACCACCGGCATGCCACTGGCCGGGCGACTGGAGCGTCTGATGCTGTTCTACGTCATGCCGGTGCTGGCTGTGGTGTTGCTGTACACCACGGTTCGTGCCTGGCGCCGCCAACACTGAGGATTACGCAATGACCGACAACAAGAAGGCCGGCGAGCAGGTTCGTCGCCAGGTAATGGGGGACGCTTTCGTCGATCGTGCCCTGGGCAATGCCACCGCGTTCACCCAGCCCCTGCAGGACTTCGTCAACGAGCATGCCTGGGGCAGCGTCTGGTCCCGCGAGGGGCTGCCATTGAAGACCCGCAGCCTGATCACCCTGGCGGCGCTGACCGCACTGAAGTGCCCACAGGAACTCAAGGGCCATGTGCGCGGGGCGTTGAACAACGGCTGCACGGTGGAGGAAATTCGCGAAGCACTGCTGCATTGCGCAGTGTATGCCGGGGTGCCTGCAGCGATCGATGCATTCCGCGCGGCGCAGGAAGTGATCGACAGCTACCAGGCCTGAGATCGCACCGGACTCTTCGCGGCTAAACCCGCTCCCACAGGCACGCCACTATGCGGCCCCTGTGGGAGCGGGTTTACCCGCGAAAAGAACGACGCATCAGCGCAGATTCATCCCCTGGCCTGACGCGCTTTCTTCACCCGGAACGCTACCCACAGCGCAGCGATCCACAGCGGAATCAGCATCACCGAGATGCGCACTGGCGGGGTGAGGTACATCACCACCAGGATCAGCACGATGAACGCCAGGCACAGGTAGTTGGTCAGTGGATGCCCCCAACTGCGGTAGAACGGCGTGACGCCCGCCGCCAGCTTGGCCTTGCGGAACTTGAGGTGGGTGATGCTGATGCTCGCCCAGTTGATCACCAGCGCCGACACTGCCAGGGCCATCAGCAAACCGAACGCCTCCCCCGGCATCAGGTAGTTGATCACCACGCAAAGACCGGTGGCCAGAGCCGAAACCCCCAGCGCCACCAGCGGTACGCCGCTGCGGCTGACCTTGAGCAACTGGCGCGGCGCATCGCCCTGGCTGGCCAGGCCGAACAGCATGCGGCTGTTGGCGTAGACGCAGCTGTTGTAGACCGACAGCGCGGCGGTCAGCACCACGACGTTGAGCACGGTGGCGACCACATCGCTGTCCAGCTCATGGAAGATCATCACGAACGGGCTGCCGCCCTGCACCACCTTCTGCCACGGGTACAACGCCAGCAACACAGCGAGCGCGCCGATGTAGAAGATCAGGATGCGGTAGACCACCTGGTTGGTAGCCTTGGGGATGCTCTGGCGCGGATTGTCCGCCTCGGCAGCGGTAATACCCACCAGCTCCAGGCCGCCGAAGGAGAACATGATCACCGCCAGCGCCATGATCAGCCCGGTGACGCCATTGGGGAAGAAGCCACCGTACTGCCACAGGTTGGCCACGCTGGCATCCGGGCCACCATGACCGCTGCCCAGCAGCCAGGCGCCGAAGCCGATCATGCTGACGATCGCCACCACCTTGACCAGGGCGAACCAGAACTCCATCTCGCCGTAGACCTTCACCTGGGTCAGGTTGATGGCATTGATCACCACGAAGAAGATCGTCGCTGTGGCCCAGGTCGGAAAGTCCGGCCACCAGTACTGCACGTAGATACCCACGGCCGTCAGTTCGGCCATGCCCACCAGCACGTAGACGACCCAGTAGTTCCAGCCGGAGACGAAGCCGGCGAACTCACTCCAGTATTGATGGGCGAAGTGGCTGAAGCTGCCTGCGACCGGTTCCTCGACCACCATCTCGCCAAGCTGGCGCATGATCAGGAAAGCCATCAGGCCAGCGATCGCATAGCCCAGCAGTACCGAAGGGCCGGCCAACTGGATGGTCTGGGCGATCCCCAGGAACAGGCCGGTGCCGATGGCGCCGCCCAGCGCGATCAACTGGATATGGCGATTCTTCAGCCCGCGTTGCAACCCCGCGGGCGTGCTCTGGTCTTGCATGAAGTGTCCTTTAGTTCAGGAGGCAGTGTTGTTGTGTTGTGCGGCGAGCATCTAGATCCATCCGCCCCATTGCAAGATGAATATGCCGATATTGGTGGTGATCGCCGCCATTAGCGTCGTGATCACGATGATAGACGCAGCCAGCTCGTGATTGCCATTGGCCGCGCGGGCCATGACATAACTGGCCGCCGCCGTCGGGCTGCCGATGTAGAGAAACAGAATCCCCAGCTCCGCGCCGCGAAACCCGCACAGCCAGGCGCCCAGGGTACCCACCAGCGGCAGCCAGACCATCTTCACCAGGCTGGCATCCACCGCGAGCTTGCCGCTGTCGCGCAGGGCAGCCAGCGACAGGGTGCCGCCAATGCAGATCAGCGCCAGTGGCAGGGTCATCTGCGCCAGGTAGTCGCCTGAAGTCAGCAACCAGTTGGGCAGGGGCACCTGCCCATACGCCATGGGCGTCGCCGCCAGCACGCTGATGATCAGCGGGTTGCTGAAGATGCTCTTGCACAGGCTCCACGGGTCGGATTTCAGGCTCGGGCTGTACACCGCCAGCACCACCGTCGACAGCGAGTTGTAGAGCAGGATCACCAACCCGGCGAGTACCGCACCCAGGGAAATCCCGTAGTCGCCATAGAGGCTGGCCGCCAGCGCCAGGCCGATCACCCCGTTGTTGCCACGAAACGCACCTTGCGTGTAGATGCCGCGGTCCTCTGGCGGGCTGCGCCAGATCGCCAGCCCCCAGGACAGCGCAAAGCACACCAGGGTCGCGAGGATGAAGTAGAGGATGACCCCGGGCTTGACTGCCGTCGACAGGTCGGCGTGATAGATACCCAGGAACAGCAGCGCCGGCATGCAGGTGTTGAACACCAGCGAGGACGCGACCTTGATGAAATTGTCGTCGATCAAGCGGATGCGTTTGAGTAGCACGCCCATGAACAGCATGGCGAAAACCGGGGCCGTGATGTTCAACGTCTGGATGAGAAGGGCGAGCATTGCGCGCGATCCTGAGAAGGTTGCCGATAGGGAGCTAATCATACGTCAGTGCCAGGTGATTGCGTCCGCCATGGATGAAGGATCTGCCCACAAACAGATCTTGACGTAGGAAATTTCCACCCTATTATCAAAACAACTGTATATACATACAGTTAATTAGGACTTTTCAGACATCGCATGGAGCAACCAATGTCAGAAATGCAATCACTGCCCGCAACCGGCCAAGCCAATCTGCAAGTCGCGGACCTCGACCGCTTGTTCGACCCCGAAGGCATCCCCTTGGAGGGGGAGCACACGCATCTGGTGCTGGTGGTGGACGGCCATCACACCATCAAGTACCACCGCCTGCCACCACTCGAAGCACCGAAGCCCACCGGGCCCGAGTTGCGCTTCGAGGGCGGCGAGCACACCGCCATCGGCGACAACGTCCTGCTGCGCTTCACGGCCAACCAACCACCGATCGTGGCGCACCAGTCTCCGCTGCCGTTGCCCAACGGCCTGAGCCTGACCTACGGTCAGGTGGTTGCGCTGGGAGGTGACTTCTACGGCGTGCCGGAACGCCCCATCGCCGATGGAACAACACCCTCCGAGCGCATCGAACGCTTCGTCCAGGCTTTCGACTCGCTGGCCCGCCTGCCCGCCTCCCGTGCCGAAGCCCAGGAAATTCTGGCGGTCATGCAGGAAGAGATCTCGGCGGCCAACCGCGCCATCAAGGACGGCCGTCAACCCCATGAAGCCTATGACGCACTGGGCGACAGCCTGTCGGCGCGCTGGAATCGCATCACCGGGGGCGGTAGCGTGGCTTCGGATCTCCTGCCACTGGGTCGCTACCTGAAACTGGCCGCCAGTAACTGGGACCATTTCGGCCGGTCGGCCCTGCTGGCCTACCAGGCCGGTCACGGCGCAGCACTGCAACAGGCGCTGCGCGCCCGTGACAGCGGCGACGAACGCGACCTGCAACTGGCCTATGCCATGAACGCCTTCGCCGACCACTTCCTTACCGACCTGTTCTCCGCCGGCCACCTGCGTGTACCGCGCAAGGCCCTGGCCGACACGGTCACGCCGAGCGACATCGGCTCGCTGGTGTCACGCTTCATGCACGACGAGGACAGCAAGTACGGCCTGCGCGTGCGCAATGCCGAAGGCGAGCAGTGGCGTGCCTATGGTGACAAGCGTTATTTCGACAGCGTTGATGTGGCCAACCGGCGCCAGGTCGGGCGCGCGGTACAGCGTTCGGCCGACGAAGTGTTCCAGGCCTTCGACAAGGGGCGGGCCGCATCGCCGGAGCAGTACGCCGCCCTGCGTCTGACGCCAGACCTGCAGGCAGCCGAGCAGGACCTGGTCCCCGGCAATTTCGCTGCGCTCTACCGCCAGCAAGGCTCCACGGTACTGCGGCGCAAGAATGTGGCCGACCTCAACGACCGCCAGTACACCAGTGACTGGTGGGGCTGGAGCACCTACCTGCTGCTCAAGGACTACAAACCCAACCGCCCGACGGGCTTCATCGATGCCCCGGCAACTTCACCGACCATCGTTGCCGGCGGCTGGCAGCGCCGCGAGCCGGATGGCCTGAACTGGCGCCAGGGTAATGCCGTGCGCTATGCCTTCAGTGTCGACGATGGCGTCAACGAATCCTACATCGGCCCCTGGAACCCCTATACCGAGCTGGGCGAGCAGTTCCACCCGACCGTGCAGGTACCGCTCGATGCCCAACGTCGTGGGCGCAACCTGTTCCGCCAGTTCCGCGATGGCGCACCGGAGCTGATCGCGCGCCTAGACGGGCAGGCCACCACTTACATCGACCGTAACGCGTGACAAGGAGGTCACCGATGAATATCAGGATCAAACTGGAACTGGCTTCGGGCCAGTCGCTGCAAGGGATGCCGCTGGAGCTGCTGCGCGATGGGCAAGTGATCGGGCGAGCGCAGGTGGCGCGGGAGGGAGAGGTGTCGTTCGCGGTCGAGCCAGGCACAGGTGCGCTGGCGGTGCGCATGGATCGGACGGTGATCGGGGGCTGATTTTCGCGGCGCCTGCTTCACGGGCAAGTCGAAGCAGGCGCCGCGGTCTGTCGTCCGATCAGCGCCGCACCGGCCGCTTCTGCAGCTTGCGCTGCAAGGTGCGCCGGTGCATGCCCAGCGCCCGCGCCGTCGCCGAGATATTGCCTTCGTGCTCGGTCAACACGCGCTGGATATGCTCCCACTGCAGGCGGTCCACCGACATCGGGTTTTCCGGCACCAGGGTATCGAGGTCGGCATGTTCGGACAGCAGCGCCGCCAGCACATCGTCGGCGTCGGCCGGCTTGCACAGGTAGTTGCAGGCGCCGCGCTTGATCGCCTCGACCGCAGTGGCGATGCTGGAATAGCCGGTCAGGATCAGCACGCGCATCTCCGGGTCCAGCTCCAGCAGCTTGGGCAACAGGACCAGGCCCGAATCACCTTCCATCTTCAGGTCGAGCGTGGCGTAGTCCGGCAAGTCCTGCTGAGCCAGGATCAACCCCTCCTCGGCACTCGAGGCGGTGCTCACCCGAAAACCGCGGCGGCTCATGGCACGGGCCATCACCCGGGTAAAGGTGGCGTCATCATCCACCAGCAGCAGGTGCGGCAGCTCTTCGCCTTCGATCTGGTTCTCATCGCTCATCGTTCATCTCCTCGCTTGCCATGGGGCAGGCGCAGCTCGGTCAGGGTGCCGCCCTCTTCATGACTATAGAGTTTCACCGAGCCCCCCGCGCGGGTAACGCTGGCCTTGCTCAGGAACAGGCCCAGGCCGAAGCCTTTGCCCTTGGTGGTAAAGAAGGGTTTGCCGATCGCCTCGGCGATGGCTACCGGTACGCCGGCGCCATGGTCGCGGATACTGATCAGGATATCCTGGGCATCCCAGTCCAGACGCACTTCGAGGTCGTTCGGGCAGGCATCGGCGGCGTTGTTCAGCAGGTTGAGCAGCGCCTGGGTGAGGTCTGGTGGCGGAGTCAGCCGCGGCACCTCGCCATCGCGCAGGCGCTGGAAACGGTAACTGGCTTCCGGACGCATCAGGTGCCAGCGATTGAGCGCCTCGTCGAGCCATGCCGTGACATCCTGCTCCTGCACATTCATGCGTCGGTTGGCTTCGGCGGCACGCACCAGTTGCTGCAGCGTCTCCTTGCAAAGCTTGACCTGGTCCTGCAGCACCGCAAGGTCTTCCTGCAACTGCGGATCGGTATGGTCCTGGCGCATCTCGTTGATCAGCACGCTCATGGTCGCCAGCGGCGTGCCCAGCTCATGGGCGGCCCCGGCGGCCTGCGTTGCCACGGCCAGCAACTGTTCGTCGCGCAGGCTATCCTCGCGCCGCTCGGCACGCATCTGCTCCTGGCGGCGAAGTTCCTCGGCCATGCGCGCGGCAAAGAAGGTAATGACAGCAGCGGCCAGGGCGATGCTCAGCCACATGCCATACACCTGCATGGTGTCACGTGCCAACGGCAGCGTCTCCAGCGGGTAGAACTGCACCAGCAACAGGCTATAGGCAACCAGCGCAATGCCCGACAACACCAGTGAATAGATCCACGGCAGGGTCACGGCGGCAATCGCCAGCGGCACCAGGTAATAGGACACGAAGGGGTTGGTCGAGCCCCCCGAGTAGTACAGCAGGGCGCTGTGGATCAGCAGGTCACAGGCCAGTTGCAGGGCGTATTCCATCTCCGTGACCGGCAAGGTCAGGCGCAGGCGCAAGGCTGTAAAGGCACACAGCAGCGACGACAGCGCGAGCGTTGCCGCCAGCGACAGCCACGGCAGCGGCAGCAGCTCGGTCCAGTAGGCCACGCCCACGGAGCCGGCCTGGGCGGCCAGGACCAGGATGCGAATAATGGTCAGGCGCCAGAGGTTCTGACGGGTGGCGGACATTGGGTGTGCGGGGGCGAGCATGAGCTCTCCTGATGAGTGCTCCAGGACAATCGGCTGGAGTATACCGAAGCCAGGCGCCCCGCTGCAGCAATGCGGCAAAGCGCCACACTCTGTCACAAAGTCATGATGGCATTGTTGAACCCACTACACTGTTTCCGGTCTGATGGGCCATGCGTGGAATGGACGTCATCCCCACGCTTTCTACTTGAAGGAGTCATACATGCACATTTCCCGTCGCAGCGCCGCGTTAGTCCTGTCTTGTGGCATGCTCGCCAGCCTGCCGGCCCTGGCCGCCGACGAGCCGCGCTACAACCAGGTATCGCTGCGCGCCGAGGTCAGCAAGGAAGTGGCCCGCGACCTGATGGTCGTCACCCTGTACAGCGAAGCGCAGAACACCGACCCGGGCAAGCTCGCCAAGCAGATCACCGAAACCATGAACAAGGCGGTCCAGCAGGCCCGCGAAGTCAAGGACGTGAAGATCAGCCAGGGCAGCCGTAACAGCTATCCGGTCTACGACACCAAGGGCCAGAAGATCACCGGCTGGCGCGAGCGCGCCGAGCTGCGCCTGGAAAGCGCCGACTTCCCGGCCCTGTCCAAACTCACCGGTGAGCTGCTGCAGGAACTGAAGATGGGCGGCATGGACTTCTCCATCGCGCCGGCCACCCGCAAGGCCAGTGAAGACGAGCTGCTCAAGGATGCGGTCAACGCCTTCAAGGCCCGCGCCCAACTGGCCACCGAAGCCCTCGGCGGCAAAGGCTACAAAGTGGTCAGCCTGAACCTCAACAGCAGCGGCTACCCGCGCCCTTACATGCGCAGCGCACCGATGGCGATGAAAGCCATGGCTGCGGATGAAGCCGCCTCGCCGGACATCGAAGCCGGCACCAGCGAAGTCAGCATGAATGCCGACGGGCTAATCGAAGTACAGATGCCGTAATCGCGGCTGCGCTCGACTGAGCGACCGGGGCCACCTGCAAGGTGGCCCCCTCCTGGCCACCGCACCTGTCGCAACGACAGCGGGGGCAATCGTCATTTCCACCCTTCATCTGAATCTTCCTACGCACTATTTCGGTGCAACCTACATCCCTTATCGCTTCGAAACATGTCGCAAAATGCCAGCATTTTTCTTGCGCAAACGTTCAACCTGCGCAAAATTTACATGAATGCGACATCCATGTACGACCGTGCCACATTTCTGGCGCCGACTATCCTGTTGAGTGTTGCAATGGGTACACCCCCTGCATAAGTATCCGCAGGTCGGCTCACGAGGCCACCTCAAATCAAAAATGACAACAATGAGGCCACCATGCTCAAACACGCAGTCATTCCGTTCCTGGTAGGCGCAGGCCTGCTGGCTGGCGCCCCTGCAGCCCTCGCCGCGTCCAACCTGGTGTTCTGCTCCGAAGGCAGCCCCGCCGGTTTCGACCCGGGCCAATACACCACCGGAACCGACTTCGACGCCTCGGCCGAAACGATCTTCAACCGCCTGACCCAGTTCGAGCGTGGCGGCACCGCCGTCGTACCCGGCCTGGCCACCAAATGGGACGTTTCCGACGACGGCAAGACCTACACCTTCCACCTGCGTGAAGGGGTCAAGTTCCACACCACCGACTACTTCAAGCCGACTCGCGAATTCAACGCCGACGACGTGCTGTTCACCTTCAACCGCATGCTCGACAAGGACATGCCGTTCCGCAAGGCGTACCCCACCGAATTCCCGTACTTCACCGACATGGGCATGGACAAGAACATCGCCAAGCTCGAGAAGCTCGACGATCACACCGTCAAGTTCACCCTCAACGAAGTGGACGCCGCGTTCATCCAGAACCTGGCGATGAGCTTCGCCTCGATCCAGTCCGCCGAGTACGCCGACCAGTTGCTCAAGCAGGGCAAGGCCGCCGACATCAACCAGAAGCCGATCGGCACCGGGCCGTTCGTGTTCAACAGGTACCAGAAGGACGCGCTGATCCGCTACAAGGGCAACAAGGACTACTGGAAACCGGACGACGTGAAGATCGACAACCTGGTCTTCGCTATCAGCACCGACGCCTCGGTGCGCATGCAGAAGCTCAAGCGTGACGAGTGCCAGGTCACCCTGTTCCCGCGCCCGGCCGATATCGAGCCACTGAAAAAGGATCCGAAGCTGCAGATGCCTGAACAGGCCGGCTTCAACCTCGGCTACATCGCCTACAACGTGATGGACAAGATCAAGGGCAGCAACGAGCCCAACCCCATGGCCCAGCTCAAGGTGCGCCAGGCGCTGGACATGGCGGTGAACAAGCAGCAGATCATCGATTCGGTGTACCAGGGCGCCGGCCAGCTGGCAGTCAATGCCATGCCACCGACCCAGTGGTCCTACGACACCACCATCAAGGACGCCAAGTACGATCCGGAAAAAGCCAGGCAGTTGCTCAAGGAAGCCGGCGTCAAGGAAGGTACCGAGATCACCCTGTGGGCCATGCCGGTGCAACGCCCCTACAACCCCAACGCCAAGCTGATGGCCGAGATGCTGCAATCGGACTGGTCCAAGATCGGCATCAAGGCCAAGATCGTCAGCTACGAATGGGGCGAATACATCAAGCGTTCCAAGGGCGGCGAAAACGGCGCCATGCTGATTGGCTGGAGCGGCGACAACGGTGACCCGGACAACTGGCTCGGCACCCTGTTCGGCTGCGACGCACTGGAGGGCAACAACTTCTCCAAGTGGTGCTACAAGCCCTACGACGACATCATCAAGCAGGCCAAGGCCACCTCCGACCAGGCCAAGCGCACCGAGCTGTACAAGCAGGCGCAGCACATCATCAAGGAGCAGGTGCCGATGACCCCCATCGCCCACTCCACGGTCTATCAGCCGATGAGTGCAAAAGTGAAGGACTTCAAGATCAGTCCGTTCGGCCTGAACTCCTTCTATGGAGTAAGCGTGGAGAAATAGCGCCCAGCCAGCCCCGCCATGTGACGGGGCTGGCATGGGTTCGGCGAATTGTCGAAATTTCTCGGCAACATTCCGAAGTTTCTTACGCCACTAGACATATTCATTACCTGTCTCGCCCTTCCTGATGCCGCTAACGTCAGGAACGGGCTTCTGTTGCCGCCTGTTCAGTACGCGGCAGCGCAAACAGATGAGGAAAGGATCGCCATGCGCCGTACCACACTACTTGGCACCATGCTGGGCCTGGGCCTGCTCGGCCAGGCCATCGCTGCCCAGGCCAACAACCTCGTGTTCTGCTCCGAAGGCAGCCCGGCTGGCTTCGACACCGCCCAATACACCTCGGCCACCGACAACGACGCCGCCGAGCCCCTGTACAACCGCCTGGTCGAATTCGAGCGTGGCGGCACCGCTGTGCAGCCAGGCCTGGCCACCGACTGGCAGGCGTCCGAGGACGGCCTGCGCTACACCTTCCACCTGCGGCCTGGGGTGAAGTTCCACCACAACAAGGACTTCAAGCCCACCCGCGACTTCAACGCCGACGACGTGCTGTTCACCTTCAATCGCATGCTCGACAAAGAGCATCCGTTCCGTAAGGCCTACCCCACCGAGTTCCCCTACTTCATCAGCATGGGCCTGGACAAGAACATCGCCAAGGTCGAGAAAACCGACCCGCTCACGGTGGTTTTCACCCTCAACAAGGTCGATGCCGCGTTCATCCAGAACATCGCCATGGCCTTCGCGTCCATCCTCTCCGCCGAATACGCCGAGCACCTGTTGGCGACCGGCAGGCCCAGCGATATCAACCAGAAGCCGATCGGCACCGGCCCGTTCGTGTTCCAGCGCTACCAGAAGGACTCGCAGATCCGCTTCAAGGGCAACAAGGACTACTGGGCCCCTGACCGGGTGAAGATCGACAACCTGGTGTTCTCTATCAACATCGACCCTTCAGTGCGTATCCAGAAACTGCGCCGCAACGAGTGCCAGGTCACCCTTCATCCACGCCCGGCCGATCTCCCTGCGCTCAAGCAGGACGGCAAGCTGCAGATCATGACGCAGCCCGGCTTCAACCTCGGCTACATCGCCTACAACACCCAGCATCCACCGTTCGATCGACTTGAAGTGCGCCAGGCGATGGACATGGCGGTCAACAAGCAGGCGATCATCCAGGCGGTCTACCAGGACGCCGGGCAAGTGGCAGTCAACGCCATGCCGCCCACCCAATGGTCCTACGACGATACGCTCAAGGACGCGCCGTTCGATCCGCAAAAAGCCAAGCAGTTGCTGGAGCAGGCCGGGGTCAAGCCAGGCACGGAAATCACCCTCTGGGCCATGCCGGTGCAACGCCCCTACAACCCCAACGCCAAGCTCATGGCTGAAATGCTCCAGGCCGACTGGAGCAAGCTCGGCTTCAAGGTCCGTATCGTCAGCTACGAATGGGGCGAATACCTCAAGCGCATGAAAAATGGCGAACACGACATCGCCCTGATCGGTTGGACCGGCGACAACGGTGACCCGGACAACTGGCTCGGCACCCTGTTCAGTTGCGATGCCATTGGCAGCAACAACTACTCGCAGTGGTGCGACAGCCAGTACGACGAACTGGTCAAGAAGGCCAAGCAGGTCACCGACCGCGAACAGCGCACCCACCTCTACCAGCAGGCCCAGCAACGCCTCAAGCAGCAGGTACCGATTACCCCGGTGGCCCATTCGACGGTCAACCAACCCCTCAGCATCAGTGTGAAAGACTTCAAGGTCAGCCCCTTCGGACGCAACGTTTTCTCCGGCGTCAGCATCGATTGACCCTGTATCGCCAGACCGGGAGTACCCCCCACTCCCGCGACCGCGTGCAGCCCGGATTTGCCTGGCAATCCCAGGTGAACACCCGCAGTACCGCGTCACCGAGCCAAGCCCGACCCACAAGATCGGGCCACAGATATAAGAATAGAAAGGGAGCTTTAACCTTGAAACGAACCACCAAAACCGCGCTGGCCCTATCCATCGGCGCCTTCTGCGCCGCCGCCCAGGCAGAACCTGTCAGCCAGGACTTCTACCCGCTGAGCCTCAAGTCAGGCAGTGAGCAGGCCGATGCATCAGGCTTCTTCGAAGGCCAGAGCCTGAGCGGCAGCACCCGCAACTGGTACGCCCGCGAACGCGCCACCCGTGCGCCGCTGTGGAAGTACTACAAGAGCGACGGCACCCGCCACGACACCCACAGCCGTGACAACTGGGTACAGGGCACCATCCTCAACTACAGTTCGGGCTTTACTCAGGGCACCGTGGGCTTCGCCACCGAAGTCGCCGCCTACAACGCCATCGCCCTCGAGCGTGGTCGCGCAGCGATTGCCGGGCCGAACAACCGCACCCTGACCCATAGCGATGGCGACCCTGTCGGCCAGTGGAGCAAGGCGGGCCTGGCCAACGTCAAGGCGCGCATCTCCAACACCACCCTCACCGTCGGCCGTCAGTCCCTGGACACGCCGATGATCGCCTACATCGGCAACCGTGCCCTGCCTTCGAGCTTCCAGGGCGTGGCGTTGCACAGCGCCGAATTCGACAACCTGTCGTTCGACATCGGCACCTTCGACCGCGTCTCGCCGCGTACCGAACAGAGCCTGAGCAAATTCCGCTCCGAATACAGCGCCACCGGCGTGGAAACCGACCGTGCCAGCACCGCCGGTATCAACTACCAGCCGTTCAAGAGCCTGACCACCAGCCTGTACGCCACCAAGGTCGACGACTTCTGGAACCAGTACTACTTCGGTGCCAACCACGTGCTGGGTGACAGCGCGGTGCTGAGCCTGACCACCGGCCTGAACTACTACAAGACGGTCGATGCCGGCAGCAAGAAGATGGGCGAGATCGACAACGACACCTACAGCCTGTCGTTCGGCCTCACCCACCAGGCGCACACGCTCACCGCCTCCTGGCAGCAGGTCAACGGCAACGAGTACTTCGACTACCTGCACGAAACCAACGGTATCTACCTGGCCAACTCCCTGCTGTCGGACTTCAACGGCCCGAACGAGAAATCCCTGCAGATTTCCTACGTGCTGAACATGGCCCAGTACGGCGTGCCAGGCCTGAAGTTCAACCTGTACAACGCCCGCGGCTGGGGCATCGACGGTACCCACTACCGCGGTACCGCCTACGACGTGCGTGGCATGGATGGCGAGACCCACTACGAGTGGGGCATCGGCACCAGCTATGCGGTGCAGAGCGGCATGCTGAAGGACACCAGCATCCGCGCCACCTATACCGCCCACCGCGCGAGCAAGGCCCAGGCCGACGGCAGCCTGGACGAGCTGCGCATCGTGACCACCATTCCGTTCAACATTCTCTGACCGCCACGGTCACGGCCCGGGCTTTCCGGGCCGTGACGTCTACGCTGGAGTCATTCGCAGGGAGGTTCCATGAAATCGCTACCGCTACGCGCTGCCCTGGCAGCGATCATCCTGGGCGCCGCAGGCAACCTCGCGGCCAAGCCCCTGGTGGTGTGCACCGAAGCCAGCCCCGAAGGTTTCGATATCGTCCAGTACACCACCGCGGTCACCGCCGACGCCTCGGCCGAAACCGTGTTCAACCGCCTGGTCGACTTCAAGCCCGGCACCACCGATATCCAGCCCGCGCTGGCCGATAGCTGGGACGTCAGCGCCGACGGCCTGACCTATACCTTCCACCTGCGCAAGGGCGTGAAGTTCCACACCACCGACTACTTCACTCCCACCCGTGACTTCAATGCCGACGACGTGCTGTGGAGCCTGAACCGCCAGTTCGATGCCAAGCACCCATGGCACGACAAGACCAGCGTTGGCTACCCCTATTTCGAGAGCATGGCCTTCGGGCAACTGCTCAAGTCGGTGAGCAAGACCGACGACCACACCGTGGTGATCACCCTGACCCGCCCGGAAGCGCCGTTCCTGCGTGACCTGGCCATGGCCTTCACCTCGATCTACTCCGCCGAATACGGCGACCAGTTGCTCAAGGCCGGCAAGACCGGCGACCTGAACAGCAAGCCGATCGGCACCGGGCCATTCGTGTTCCAGCGCTACAACAAGGACGCCCAGGTCCGCTTCAAGGCCAACCCCGACTATTTCCGCGGCAAGCCGCCCAGCGAAACGCTGGTGTTCGCCATCGCCACGGACAACAACGTGCGCCTGCAGAAACTGCGGGCCAACGAATGCCAGATCGCCCTGTACCCCAAACCCGACGACGTCCCGGCGATCAAGACCGATCCCAAGCTCAAGGTCGCCGAGATCGAGGCCCTGGTCACCGGCTACATCGCCATGAACACCGAGCACAAGTACCTGAGCGACGTGCGCGTGCGCAAGGCGATCAACATCGCCTTCGACCGCCAGACTCACGTCGACCAGTTGTTCGGCAAGGGCAACGCGCTGGTCGGGGTCAACCCCTACCCGCCGACCATGATCGGCTACAACACCGCCAACAAGAATCCGCCGCGCGACCTCGACAAGGCCCGCGCCCTGCTCAAGGAAGCCGGCGTTCCCGAAGGCACCGTCATCACCCTGTTCACCCGCAACGGTGGCGGCCCGACCAACCCCAATCCACGCCTTTCGGCAGAGATGCTGCAGGCCGACCTTGCCAAGATCGGGCTCAAGCTCGACATCCGCGTGATGGAATGGGCCGAGATGCTGCGCCGCGCCAAGAAGGGTGAAGCAGACCTGGTCTCCGCCGGCTGGGCCGGCGACAACGGTGACCCGGACAACTTCCTGACCCCGATGCTCAGTTGCGATGCCGCCAAGACCGGCGAGAACTATGCGCGCTGGTGCAACCCTAAGTTCCAGGAACTGATCACCCGTGCCCGCGAGATCATCGACAACGATGAACGCGCCAAGCTCTATAGCGAGGCGCTGGCGGTGTACGATGAGGATCAACCGTGGATCAGCATGGCCCACCCGAAGATGTTCACGGCCATGCGCGACAACGTAGAGGGATATGTCATCAACCCTCTGACCAATAACAACTTCGCCACCACCAAGGTGAAGTAGAAGAAAAACATGACCGCTGGCCTCTGCAAGGGCCGGCGGCTGCCTTGACCGGCCGATGAGGTACCTCCGACGATGTTGAGTTTTATTGCCCGGCGCCTGGGCCTGCTGATACCGACCTTCTTCGGTATCACCCTGCTGACCTTCGCGCTCATACGCCTGATCCCCGGCGACCCGGTGGAAGTGATGATGGGCGAGCGCAGGGTCGACCCTGAAATGCACGCCCAGGCCATGGAACGCCTTGGCCTGAACAAACCCCTGCCGGCCCAGTACATGGACTACATCGGCAAGCTTGCCCAAGGCGATCTCGGCGAATCGCTGCGCTCGCGCGAGAGCGTGTGGAAAGAGTTCACCACGCTGTTCCCCGCCACCCTGGAGCTGGCGTTCTGCGCGTTGATCTTCGCCGGCGTCTTCGGCCTGCTGGCCGGGGTGATCGCGGCGCTCAAGCGCGGATCCTTGTTCGACCATGGGGTGATGGGCGTCTCGCTCGCCGGCTACTCCATGCCCATTTTCTGGTGGGGCCTGATCCTCATCATGTTCTCGTCGGTGAGCATGGGCTGGACACCCGTGTCCGGGCGCATCGACCCGCTGTACGACGTCGAGCCGGTGACCGGTTTCATGCTGATCGACACCTTGCTGGTGGGCGATGAAGGCTCGTTCAAGGATGCCTTCATGCACCTGATCCTGCCGACCATCGTGCTCGGCACCATCCCGCTGGCGGTGATCGCCCGCATGACCCGCTCCTCGATGCTCGAAGTGCTGCGCGAAGACTACATTCGTACCGCCCGCGCCAAGGGCCTGTCGCCGGCCCGCGTGGTCTTCGTGCACGGCCTGCGCAATGCGCTGATCCCGGTGCTGACGGTGTTCGGTCTGCAGGTCGGCACCTTGCTCGCAGGTGCCGTGCTCACCGAAACCATCTTCTCCTGGCCGGGCATCGGCAAATGGCTGATCGAAGCCATTGGCGCCCGTGACTACCCCGTGGTCCAGAACGGCATCCTGTTGATCGCCTGTCTGGTGATCCTGGTCAACTTCGTCGTGGACATCCTCTACGGCCTGGCCAACCCACGCATCCGTCATCAGCGCTGAGGTCCCCGCCATGACTAATCCGACTTCCAACGCTGTGACCCAGGCTGCAACCGCCGACCACAGCCAGCTCTACCCCTCCCCGTACAAGGAGTTCTGGCAGGCCTTCTCGCGCAACAAGGGCGCAGTGGCAGGCCTGGCCTTCATGTGCCTGATCGTGTTCTGTGCGCTGTTCGCCCCATGGGTCGCACCACACAACCCCAGCGAGCAATACCGCGACTTCCTGCTGACCCCACCAGTCTGGCTCGAGGGCGGCACCTGGCAATTCATCCTCGGCACCGACGAACTGGGCCGCGACCTGCTTTCGCGCCTGATCCAGGGCGCAAGGCTGTCGCTGCTGATCGGCCTGTCGTCGGTGGTGATGTCGCTGATCCCCGGCATCCTGCTGGGCCTGTTCGCCGGGTTCTTCCCACGCTTGCTAGGCCCGTCGATCATGCGCCTGATGGACGTGATGCTGGCCCTGCCCTCACTGCTGCTGGCCGTGGCCATCGTCGCCATCCTCGGCCCTGGCCTGATCAACACAGTGATCGCCATCGCCGTGGTCTCGCTGCCTTCCTACGTGCGCCTGACCCGCGCCGCGGTGATGGGCGAGCTGAACCGCGACTACGTCACCGCCGCACGCCTGGCCGGTGCCAGCCTGCCGCGCCTGATGTTCGTCACCGTGCTGCCCAACTGCATGGCACCACTGATCGTGCAGGCTACCTTGAGTTTCTCCTCGGCGATCCTCGACGCCGCCGCCCTGGGCTTCCTCGGCCTCGGTGTCCAGCCGCCCACCCCCGAATGGGGCACCATGCTGGCCTCTGCCCGCGACTACATCGAGCGCGCCTGGTGGGTGGTGAGCCTGCCTGGCCTGACGATCCTGCTCAGCGTGCTGGCAATCAACCTGATGGGCGACGGCCTGCGCGATGCGCTGGACCCGAAACTCAAGAACGCCGCCTGAGGAGAGCGCCATGTCACTGTTGCAGATCAACAACCTGAACGTGCGCTTCGGCGACGCCAACGCCGTCCCCGTGGTGGACGGCCTCGACCTGTCGGTAGACGCCGGCGAGATCCTCGCCATCGTCGGCGAGTCCGGCTCCGGCAAGTCGGTGACCATGATGGCCCTGATGGGCCTGATCGACGCCCCTGGGCGCATCACCGCCGACAGCCTCACCTTCGACGGCATCGACATGCTCAAGCTCAGCGGTCGTCAGCGCCGCAAGGTAGTGGGCAAGGACATCGCCATGGTCTTCCAGGACCCGATGACCGCACTCAATCCCAGCTACACCGTGGGCTACCAGATCGAGGAAGTGCTGCGCCAACACCTCGGTCTGAAGGGCAAGGCTGCACGCCAGCGCGCGTTGGAGCTGCTCAAGAAAGTCGAGATCCCGGCCGCCGAAAGCCGCCTGGACGCCTACCCGCACCAGCTCTCCGGCGGCATGAGCCAGCGCGTCGCGATCGCCATGGCGATTGCTGGCGAACCCAAGCTGCTGATCGCCGACGAACCGACCACCGCCCTCGATGTGACCATCCAGGCACAGATCATGGAACTGCTGGTCAACCTGCAGAAGGAGCGCAACATGGCGCTCATCCTGATCACCCACGACCTGGCCGTGGTTGCCGAAACCGCCAGGCGTGTGTGCGTGATGTATGCAGGGCAGGCGGTGGAGGTGGGCCAGGTGCCGGAGCTGTTCGACATCCCCGCACACCCCTACAGCGAAGCGCTGCTGGCAGCGATCCCCGAGCACAGCATCGGCGCCGAACGGCTGGCCACCCTGCCTGGCATCGTGCCCGGGCGCTATGACCGCCCCCAGGGTTGTCTGCTGTCACCTCGCTGCCCTTATGTACGTGACAACTGCCGGGCACAGCGTCCGGCCCTCGATCCCCAGGCCCACAGCCTGGTGCGCTGCTTCTACCCGTTGAACCAGGAGGTGGCGTGATGACTGTCGTTCTGTCCGCCCGTGAACTGACCCGTCACTACGAAGTCTCCCGCGGCCTGTTCAAGGGCCATGCACTGGTGCGCGCGCTCAATGGCGTGTCGTTCGAACTGGAGGCCGGCAAGACCCTGGCCGTGGTCGGCGAATCCGGCTGTGGCAAGTCCACCCTGGCCCGTGCCCTGACCTTGATCGAAGAGCCCTCTTCGGGCTCGCTGCAGATTGCCGGCACCGAGGTCAAAGGCGCCGACAAAGCCCAGCGCAAGCAGTTGCGCCGTGACGTGCAGATGGTCTTCCAGAGCCCCTATGCCTCGCTCAATCCGCGGCAGAAGATCGGCGATCAGTTGGCCGAGCCCTTGCTGATCAACACGTCGCTGAGCAAGGCCGAGCGCCGCGACAAGGTGCAGAAGATGATGCAGCAGGTCGGCCTGCGCCCTGAGCACTACCAGCGCTACCCGCACATGTTCTCCGGCGGTCAGCGCCAGCGTATCGCCCTGGCTCGGGCGATGATGCTGCAGCCCAAGGTGCTGGTGGCGGACGAACCGACCTCGGCGCTCGATGTGTCGATCCAGGCCCAGGTGCTGAACCTGTTCATGGACCTGCAGAAAGAGTTCAACACCGCCTACGTGTTCATCTCGCACAACCTCGCGGTGGTGCGGCATGTCGCTGACCAGGTGCTGGTGATGTACCTGGGCCGCCCGGCGGAAATGGGGCCCAAGGAAGACATCTACGAGAAGCCGCTGCACCCCTACACGCAAGCGCTGCTCTCGGCGACCCCGGCCATTCACCCGGATCCGCTCAAACCGAAGATCCGTATCGCCGGCGAGCTGCCCAACCCGCTGAATCCGCCAGACGGCTGCGCCTTCCACAAGCGCTGCCCCTATGCCACGGAGCGTTGCGGCAAGGAGATTCCAGCGTTCAGGCAGGTCGGAACGCGGCAGGTGGCCTGTCACTACGCGGAGCAGTTTCTGTAAGCAGCATGAAGCCGCTACCGTAGGACAACAGTTGCAAGAAGGGCCGCAGTAGCGGCCCTTTTCTATTAGTGCATGAAGATCGCGATCAGAATGATCACCGGGATTGGCACCCCAAGCATCCAGAGCAGTATCGAGCGCATGATGGTTCCTCCAGTCGTGAATTCGAATTAGCGGACAACAGTGGTCGAAGCATGCAGCGCACGGTGGTCTTGCTCGACCCACCGCGCACCGTCACGCAGTCGGCCACCGAACAGGGCTGCGAAGCTGGCGAAGAACGCGCCGCACAGCAAGGCGATGAAGGTCCAGATGGCGGTCCAGGCCGCGACCTTGGCCGCAGTGTCGGCAGCTTCCTGGGCCGCCTGCTTGGCTTGCGCAGCATCCTGACGCGCCTCTTCATAGACTTGCTCGACCCGCGCCTGGGCTTCGGTTTGGGTCAGTCGGGTACGCTGGGCCACCAACTGGGCCAGGTAGGTGCGATCCTCGGCAGCCATCCCGCCATCGGCAGCCAGGCCACGGACCAGGATTCGGCTGGCCACGCCATTGGCCGCATCCTCGCTCACCGCGACCGGACCATCCCCACGGAACAGACGATCGACGTAGTAACCCATGGGGTCGGCGGCGCCCGACGGCTTGCTCTTGTCATCCGCCATGGAAACGCTGGCGACGGCTCCGGAAGCGGCAGCAGCGCCTGCCGAGGCACCGGCACTGGCGAGTCCGCCAGCAGAGGACACGACCAGCAACGCAGTCACCAGGGTGGCGATGGCCCAGGACAGGAAGCCATGGGCGGTATCGCGGAAATACACCTCGTCACCATGCAGGTTGGCCCACTTCACCCGCAAGCGACCCGCCATATACCCGCCCAGCCCGGAGGCGAGGATCTGGGTAATCAGCAGCCAGACGATGGTGGATATCCCCAGCGCCTTGGCGCTGGCACCTTCGTTGGCCCAGGGAGATGAGGCGGCAAAGCCCAGGCCCGCGCCCAGTATCACGAGGATCAACGACAACGCCGCCGCAGCAGCGGCACCGGCGAAGATGGCGGCCCAGGATACGCCCGAGCGGTTCGGGGCCTCGGAAACAACGGTTGGCAGATCGGCAGTGGTAATCATGATTCGCGCCTTATGAGGGTGAGCAAAACTTCCTTTTTGTTTGCCACTGGATCAGTGCAGTGCGCGTGCCAGTTGTGACAAAAAATGACATCCAACTAAATCAATCACTTAGCTGAAAACCACTTCCTAGGATCGTGCGAATCGCCCGAACCCACCCATTCGAACTGGGCGTTATGCAGTCCCCGCAGCCCTGTGGCTTCTCAGGCCAGGCCGTGCGCCCTTGTCGCCCGGAGCGGCCCGATGCATTATCGGCCCATGACCGCCACTCTCCTTCCAGACGGCCCCGCCCAGACACCGCTCACTGCGGAAGTCGTCATGCGCTACCACTTGTGCTGGAAGCATCGCGACCTGGATGGGGTCATGGCGCTGTATCACCCAGAGATCCAGTACCACGACTTTTTCCAGAACCGCGTGCTCGGCTTCGACGAGCTGCGCGAATACGTGCGCGTCTCGTTGCCCCACGAAGCCGGGGAAGACATCGTCCACAGCGACCGCATCCGGGTCGACGGTTGCACAGCCTTCATCCAGTACCAGGTGACGGTCCAGGGCGGTGAAGGCCTGGTGGCCTTCCAGTCCAGCGAGGCGATCACGGTCAAGGACAACCTGATCTGGCGGGTCAACGAATACGGCACGCTGATCCGCCGCGACGGCAAGGGCGCCAGCGCCTCCGGGCCGCGTCCCGCGACCAGCCGCCTGGGCCTGTCGCCACGGCAACTGAGCACCATGGCCCAGGACCTGGAACATTACTTCCAGGCCCAGCGCCCCTACCTGGACCCTGAGCTGGACCTGCAACAGGTCGCACAGGAGAGCGGCTACAGCCGCAACCAGATCTCCTACCTGCTCAACCAGGTGCTCGGCCAGAGCTTCTACCGCTACGTCAACCAGGCCCGCCTGCAGCACCTGCTCGCCGGGCTCGATGACGCGGGCTGCAGGGCGCCGATCGACGAACTGGCCTTTGCCGCCGGCTTCAATTCGCTGTCGGCCTTCTACAAGTGCTTTCGCGAACACACCGGGCTCTCGCCCAAGGCCTACGTGAAGCAGATTTCTCTGCGTGCACGCACGTAAGACAGCGAAGCGCCCGCCCTACTAGCATCGCTCCCAGAACCTTGAACGGAAGTGGGAGCAGTACCTGATGCAAGCCTGGCGCACGATCAGCCTCTGGATGGACCAGCTCGACGAGCCGCTCGACGCCCGCCCGTCGCTGCAGCAGGACCTGGATGTCGACGTGTGCATCATCGGTGCCGGCTACACCGGCCTGTGGACGGCCTACTACCTCAAGCGCCAGGCCCCGCACCTGCGCATCGCCATCCTCGAGGCCAACACCGCAGGCTTCGGTGCCTCCGGGCGCAATGGCGGCTGGCTGATGGGCAACCTGCTGGGCGAAGACCGCCTGCTGGCCACCCTTTCCCCACAGCAGCGCCGCGCCAGCGTCGACCTGCTGCACGCCATCCCCGACGAAGTGCACGGCGTGCTGCAGCGCGAAGGCATCGACTGCGACTACCGCAAGGGTGGCGTCATCTACTGCGCCGCCCGCTACCCCGAGCAGGAGCGCAGCCTGCGCGCCTACCTCGACGACCTGTACCGCCAAGGCATGAACGAGGACGACTATCGCTGGCTCAAGCCCGAACAACTGGCCGGCCAACTGCGGGTCAGCAATGCCTACGGCGCGATCTTCAGCCCCCACGTCGCAACCATCCAGCCTGCCAAGCTGGTGCGCGGCCTGGCACGGGTGGTCGAGGGCATGGGCGTACCCATCTACGAAAACACCCCGGCCAGCGACTGGCAGACCGGTGAGGTGCGCACTGCCCAGGCCAAGGTCCGTTGCCAATGGGTCGTGCCGGCGGTCGAAGGCTACGCCGCCAGCCTGCCGCCGCTGGATCGCCATCAACTGCCCGTGCAGAGCCTGCTGGTGGCGACCGAGCCGCTGCCGGAATCGGCCTGGGAGCAGATCGGCCTGAGCCAGGGCCAGGCCTTCAGCGAAGGCAGCCGCCAGGTCACCTATGGTCAGCGCACCACCGACAACCGCCTGGTGTTCGGCGCCCGCGGCGGGTATCGCTTCGGTGGCCGTCTGCGCGAGGACTTCAGCCTCAGCGACGCCGAGATCGAGCTGCGCCGCTATCTGTTCGGCGAACTGTTCCCCCACCTGAAGAACGTGCGCATCACCCACTCCTGGGGCGGCAACCTGGGCATGGCGCGGCGCTTCCGCCCGCACATGCTGTGCGACCGCCAACGCGGCCTGGCGCTCTCGGGTGGCTATGGCGGCGAAGGTGTCGGCGCCACCAACCTGGGCGGGCGCACGCTCGCGGCACTGATTCTCGGCCAGCACAACGAGCTGACCGCCCAGCCTTGGGTCCACGACAACCGCCCGCTGTCGAGCCTCGCCAGTTGGCCGCCCGAGCCCTGCCGCTGGCTAGGCTACAACGCGATCATCCAGAGTTTCGTCCACGAGGACCGCACCCTCGCCAACCCGGCCAGCCCGGCTTGGCGGCGACGCCTGGCCAGCGGCCTGGCCGGGTTCATGGAAGGTTTCATGCACTGAGTTGCACCCACTACCACAAGAGATCCTGCAGTCATGAGCATCACCCAGTTCAAGCACACCGACAGCGCCGCGCTGGAAACCTCCAACCCGGTCGCCGTCCCCCTCGGAGAACCCGTCGCAGTGACCTCGGTCACCTGCGTCGAACGCAACGATGGCGTCGAAACCGGTATCTGGGAATGCACCCCCGGGCGCTGGCGCCGGCAGATCGTGCAACAGGAGTTCTGCCATTTCATCAAGGGCCGCTGCACCTTCACCCCAGACGGTGGCGAGCCCCTGGTCATAGAAGCCGGAGACGCACTGATGCTACCGGCCAACAGCACCGGGATCTGGGATATCCAGGAAACCGTGCGCAAGACCTACGTACTGATTTTCTGATCCGCTGATCGCCTGCCGTTCTTCGATAACAACAGACAAAGCAAGGTAAACCGGACATGCGCAAACTCCTCCTCGCCCCCCTGATGCTGGCTGCTGGCGTCGCCAGCGCCGCCGACTCGGTGAAGATCTACAACTGGTCCAGCTACGTCGCCCCGGACACGCTGCAGAACTTCCAGAAAGCCACCGGCATCGTGCCCACCTACGATGTCTACGACAGCAACGAGACCCTCGACGGCAAGCTGATGACCGGCAACTCCGGTTACGACGTGGTCTTCCCCTCCAACCACTTCATGGCCCGGCAGATCCAGGGCAAGGCCCTGAAGAAGCTCGACAAGAGCCAGCTGCCGAACTGGCAGAACCTCAACCCGGTGCTGCTCAAGGCGCTGGAAGTGAACGACCCGGGCAACCAGTACGGCTTCCCGTACCTGTGGGGCAGCACCGGCATCGGCTACAACATCGACAAGGTCAAGGCCGTGCTCGGCGACAAGGCACCGGTCGATTCCTGGGACCTGGTGTTCAAGCCCGAGAACATGGAAAAGCTCAAGAGCTGTGGCGTGGCCATGCTCGACAACGGCCCGGAATTGCTGCCGATCGCCCTGAACTACCTGGGCCTGCCGCCGCACAGTCAGAAGCCTGAGGATTACGAGAAAGCCAAGGAACTGTTGATGAAGGTGCGTCCGTACATCAACTACTTCCACTCTTCGAAGTACACCGGTGACCTGGCCAACGGCAATATCTGCGTGGTGGTCGGCTTCTCCGGCGACGTGCTGCAGGCCAAGAACAGCGCCGAAGATGCGAAGAACGGGGTGAAGGTGGGCTATTCGATTCCCAAGGAAGGTGCGCCGCTGTGGTTCGACATGGTCGCCATGCCAGCCGATGCACCGGACGAGAAAGCCGGCTACGCCTACATGAACTACCTGCTGCAGCCTGAGGTGATGGCCAACATCAGCAATTCGGTGCAGTACGCCAACGGCAATGCCAAGGCAGACGCCCTGGTCGATCCGGCACTCAAGCAGAACACCATGATCTACCCGAGCCCGGACGTGATGGGCAAGCTGTTTGCCCTGGAAGCGATGCCAGCGAAGATCGACCGCATCCGCACGCGGATCTGGACCAGCATCAAAGCGGGGAACTGAAGCCCTCGCATATGCGAAAAACCCCACCGGCACCAGGGTGCCGGTGGGGTTTTGCCGTTATGGGGTCGGCTTCAGCGCACCACCGTCACCCGCCCGAACAGCGTCTGCGGCACGAAGCCCATGACCTTGCCCAGCGACGCCAGCGCCAGCAAGGGCTCCTCCACCGGGAAACTGCCGCTGACCTTGCGCTGCGCCAAGGCATCGTCGAGCAGCAGGATGCGCCCCGGGTAATACCGCTCCAGGTCCTCGACCACCTGCGCCAGCGGCACCTGGTAATAGTTCAGCCAGCCCTGGCGCCAGGCCAGGCGACTGTCACTGTCCACGGCACTGATCGCCCCCGCCACGCCCTCGGCGTAGGTCAGTTGCTGGTTGGCGGTCAGCTCACGCGCCACGGCACCGGCAATCGGTGTCACCGCCACCCGTCCGCTGCGCACGGTAATCTGGGCGCCGTCGCCCTGCCCGCGTACCTCGAACTGAGTGCCCAGCACCCGCACTTCGCCGCCCGCCGCATCGACCAGGAACGGCGCACCGGTGTGGGTCACCTCGAAGAACGCCGCGCCACGCAGCAGGCGTACGCGCCGCTCGCCATGGTCGAAATCCACCACCACGGCGCTGTTGGCATCCAGGGTCAGGCGTGACTGGTCGGCCAGGGTGATGTGGCGCACATGCTCATCACTGCGATAGTCGGCACGCAGGTCCTGCAGCCAGTATTGCGGCTGCCAACCGGCCAAGCTGCCCAGTGTCAGCACCAGGCAGGCCGCTGCCGCCAGTGCCCCGCTACGCCGTCCCCAGCGGGCCTTCGGCCGGCGCATGGCCTGCAGGTACTGCTCGAGGCCCTCGCGTTCCTCTTCGGCCAGGCGCGCGGCGGGCGCCTCGCTCAGTTGCCACAGGGCCTGGGCCTCGGCATAGGCGGCGCGGTGCGCAGGATCGGCCAGCAACCAGCGCTTGAACTCGGCGCCTTCGGCTGCCGGAGGATGCTCGTTGATGCGGCTCAGCCAGCCCAGGGCCATGCGCGACTGTTCGGCGGTGATCGGATAGGGCTGGCTCATCGACGGTCGCTCCCTGGCCTGCGCAATGGGGTAGCGGGCTCGGCGACACTCGCCTTGCACGCTTCGAGGGCGCGCATCATATGCTTTTCCACCGCACTCTGGGACACCTGCATGGCCTTGGCGATCTCGCCGTACTTGCAGCCATGGATGCGGTTGAGCAGGAAGATCTGTCGCGTACGTTCCGGCAAGGCGCGCAGCGCCTGCTCGATGCGCCGTAGATCGTGATCGACCTCCAGCGCCTGCTCTGGCGCCTGGGCCGACAGCGCCTCGTCGCTGATCGACAGCCCTTCGGTGACACGACCGCGACTGCCCTCGCTGCGCAGGTGATCGATCGCCAGGTTGCCGGCGCAGCGCAAGAGGTAGGTGTCGAGCGCCTCGACCTTGACCGCAGGCCGACGCCAGAAGCGCAGGAACAGTTCCTGGACCAGGTCCGAGGCGGTGGCACGACAGCCGACGCGCCGGCTGACCAGCGCCTCCATGCGTCCGCGCTGGGCCAGGAACACCTGCAGGAAGCGCGCCCGGCCACCGGCCTCGTCGAGGTCAGGCTCGCTCACGCGCCAAACACCGCCACGACCGGCGCCAGCACCAGGCTCGCCGTTGCCAGACTCAGCAGCAGGCGTGGCTGGTACGGCAGGCCGAACACCCAGAGGGTCAGCCCGGCCATCAACACGGCCGTCCACTCCACCAGCCCCAGCGCCCAGCCACGCAGGTGCACGGCCAGTACCGCCGACAGCACCAGCAGTAGCCAGCCGACGATGCGCAAGGCACGCAACTGGGCCTGCCGCGGCTTGCGGCCCAGCAGGTCGGTGAAGTGTTTTTCCATGGCCAGGCACAGGGCAGCCAGGCCGGCGAAGGTGAACAGCGCCAGACTCAGCATCAATTCGCCTCCACGGTTTCGGCGCGGGCCTTGACCTTGGCCGAGCGCTTGGCGACCGGCTTGGGCGCGCGCAGCATCTTGCCGGCCGCCCAGCCGAGGAACAGGCCGGTGGCCAGGGCCGTGAGATCGAACCCAGCCATCGCCCAGTCACCGACGATCAGCGAATGATCCAGGCCTTGGCCTGTGGTCACGGCATTGAGCAACGGCAACGCAGCGAACACCAGGGCACCCAGCGCCAACTGCTCGCCCCAGGCGCGACGCCCGGGGCGCAGCATGGCGTGCAGCAGCGACAGTGCCCAGACCAGAAAGAACGCATTGACCTCCCAGTCGGCCCGCCCTTGCAGCCCGACCGGCAGCAGGCGATTGGCCCAGAAGAACGCCGCCACGCCCAGCAGCAGGCCGCTCATGCTGGCGATGTTGAGCACCTCGACCAGGCGCAGCTCCGCGGGCATGCGCTCGCTCTTGGCATGCTTGAGCTGACGCTTGCCCAGCCACATCACAAGGCCAGTGCCGATCACCGCCGTGCCGGCGACCCCGAAGACGAAGTACAACCAGCGCAGCCAGGGCCCGGCGAAGTTGCCCATGTGCAGGCCGACGAAGGTGAAGGAGGTCATCATCGCCGCGCTTTCCGGCGCACCCTGGGTGAGCAGTGCACCGGTGGCACCGTCGAAGGTCCAGTTGGCGCTGCGCTTGTACGCGACACTGTCGGCCGAGGCACGGCTCAAGGTGACGCGGGCATTCTGGTCGCCAGGGTTCTGTACCTGGATGAAGCCCATGCGCGCGCCTGGCGCCTGCTCCTGGACCTTGGCGTACAGGCTCGACAGGGGGACCAGCGGCGCGGCCACACCAGCCACCTTCGGCACTTCGTCGCGGCCGAACAGGTCGTTGAAGTAACCGTTGGCGCTGCCATAGCTGGCCATGATCCCGGCAGGCATGACCATGTACATGAAGATCACCAGACTGCTGTAGCTGATCATCAGGTGGAAGGGCAGCACCAGCACGCCGATGGCGTTGTGGCCATCGAGCCAGGAGCGCTGGCCCTTGCCGGGGCGGAAGGTGAAGAACTCCTTGAAGATCTTCTTGTGGGTGATGATCCCGGTCACCAGCCCCAGCAGCATGATGAAGGCACAGAAGGTCGACAGCCAGCGCCCCCAGGGGTGCGGCATCTCCAGTTGGAAGTGGAAACGGTAGAAAAAGTCGCCGCCACGGCTGTCGCGGCCCTCGACCATCTCGCCGCTGGCCGCGTCCAGCTCCTTGCTGGTGAAGCCGCGTCGCCCACCGGCGTTGGGGTCGCGATAGCCGACGCTCAGCGCCGCCTCGCGCTCGCTGGGCAGGCGGATGAACCAGGTGCTGGAATCAGCGGCGTTGGCTTGCAGGTAGCGCTGCGCCATCTCCAGGCTGGCCGCCGGGTTCAGCGGATGGCTGTGGATCTCCGGTTTGCTCCAGTGGTTGATCTCTTCCTTGAAGTAGGCAAGCGTGCCGGTGAGGAAGATGGCGAACAACAGCCAGCCGAAGATCAGGCCGGTCCAGGTGTGCAGCCAGGCCATGGCCTGGCGGAAGCCCTCTTTCATGGGTTCTTCATCCAATAAGCCAGCCCGCCGATCGCGCCCAGCACGAGGCTTGGCAGCAAGACGCCCAGCCAGGCGCGCAATGCGCTGCGGCAGGCGAAGCACCAGATGAAGGCGAGCAGATAGAACACGAACGACAGCATCATCCCGGTCAGTGCCGCATCGACCTGGGCGCCGGGCATCAGCAGGCTGACGCAGACGCTGGCCGCCGAGGCCAGCAGGTAGCCACCCAGCAAGGCAGCCAGGCTGCGCGAGGTCACGGCCAGGCGGTAGCTCAGGGGCAGGCCGGCGGCTTTGCTTTTCATGGGGCGACGGTCCGGGGACAGGTTGAGAGGGGTGCAATAGTAATGATTTCAATTCTCATAAGCAAAGATTGGGGATGAGCTGTGCCCGGCCCAACAGGATTGCGACACCACACCACCCTGAATATAATGCGAACAATTCTTACTCCCAATCGCGTCATCGGACGCCGGAGTCACCTCGGTGTCCAGTGCCCTCTCCTCCACCGTCGAAGGCCTCTACCACGCCCACCACAACTGGCTGACCGGTTGGCTGCGCCGTCGCCTGGGCTGCCCGCAGAGCGCCGCCGACCTGGCCCAGGACACCTACGTGCGCCTGCTCCAGGCTCGCGACACCCCACAGTTGATCGAGCCCCGGGCCTTTCTCGCCACCGTCGCCAAGCGCGTGCTGTGCAACCATTTCCGCCGTCAGGAGCTGGAGCGCGCCTACCTCGAAGCCCTGGCCCAGGTGCCCGAGCGCCTGGCGCCAAGCGAGGAAGAAAAGGCGCTGATCTTCGAAACCCTGCTCCAACTCGACCGCCTGCTCGATGGCCTGCCGCCGCTGGTCAAACGCGCCTTCCTGCTGGCCCAGGTCGATGGCCTGGGCCAAGCCGAGATCGGCCGTGAACTGGGTATTTCCCTGGCAACGGTCAAACGCTACCTGCACAAGGCAGCCCTGCGCTGTTATTTCGCCCTGTGAGCGCAGGCATCTCGCCCCAGGTCGCCGAGCAGGCGGTGCACTGGCTGATCGAATCCCAGGGGGCCGATTTCGATCCGGCCCAGCAGCAGGCACTCGAACACTGGTTACAGGCGGACGGCGAACACCAGCGCGCCTGGGCGCATATCCAGCAGGTCAACCAGCGTCTGCGTGGCGCGACCTCGCCCGTGGTGCACGCCACCTTGCAGGCACCACCCTCCCCGGCCCGGCGTCGCGCGCTCAAGGCGTTGCTGCTGGCGGGCGTGGCCAGTGCCACCGGACTGGGATTGCAATCGCACAATCCGTTGCCAGGGCTGATGGCCGACTACCGCAGCCCCGTGGGCCAGCGCCGACGCCTGCCGCTGGACGACGGCAGCCTGTTGCGACTGAACACCCGCAGCGCCGCCGATGTGCGGTTCGATGGGCAGCAACGTTACGTGCACCTGCTCGACGGTGAGTTGTCGCTAGACGTCGCCCGCGATACCCGCCCGCTGGTGTTGCGCACCGACGATGGCAGCCTGCAACTCGAAAGCGGCCGCTTCAACGTGCGCCAGTTCGAGGGGTTCAGCCAGGTCTCGGTGTTCAGCGGCATGGCTCGGCTACAGGGCCAGGTGCTGCTCGCGGGGCAGCAAGCCCGTCTGGCAGCGGGCCACTGGGAAGGTATCGGCGCGCTGGATCGCAACATCGGCGCCTGGGTCGATGGGATGCTGGTGGTCTCGCAGATGCGCCTGGGCGAGTTTCTCGCCGAGCTGTCACGTTATCGCCACGGACAGCTGGGCTGCAGCGAGCAGGTCGCAGGGCTGCGGATTTCCGGGTCGTACCCGCTGGATGACAGCGAACGGATCCTGGAGATGCTGGAGGTGGCGCTGCCGGTGCGGGTGCGGCGGTTCACCCGGTACTGGGTCAAGGTCGAGGCGGTTTGAGCCTGTGCCGACAACTATTTTTCTTCCAACCTGAGCCATTTCGCTTCCCTCGCGTGACAGAGCAGGCAGAACCCTCCTTACAGGACCCAACCCCATGCCCCTGCGCCCCACGCCTCTCGCCATCGCCCTGCTGCTCGCCACCAGCCTGAACTTCGCCCAGGCTGCCGAACCGCGCGCCTATCACATCGCGCCCGGCACCCTGGAAGACGCCCTCAACCAGTTCGGCCGCGAAAGCGGTGCGCTGATTTCGTTCGGCTCCAGTGTCACCCAAGGCTTGCGCAGCCCCGGCCTGGAAGGCCAGTACGGCGTGCAGCAAGGGTTGGAGGCATTGCTGCATGGCAGCGGCCTGCAGGCGCGTCAGGAGGCCGACAATGCCTACAGCCTGCAACCGCTCGCCACGTCCGGCAGCGATGCGGCAATCGAGCTGGGTGCCTCGACCGTGGTTGGCGACTGGCTGGCCGAGGCACGTCAGGACAACGTCTTCGAACACCCCGGCGCACGTGACGTGGTCCGCCGCGAAGCGTTCGAGCGCAGTGGCGCCAACAACGCCCGTGAGGTGCTCAACCGCATCCCCGGCGTCAATGCCCCGGAAAACAACGGCACCGGCAGCCACGACCTGGCACTGAACTTCGGCATCCGTGGCCTCAACCCGCGCCTGGCCTCGCGTTCCACGGTGCTGATGGACGGCATCCCGGTCCCCTTCGCCCCCTACGGCCAGCCACAGCTGTCGCTGGCCCCGCTGAGCCTGGGCAACATGGATGCGGTCGATGTGGTGCGCGGCGGCGGCGCAGTGCGTTACGGCCCGCAGAACGTCGGCGGTATCGTCAACTTCGTCACCCGTGCCATCCCCGAAGAGGCGACCTTCAAGGCCGCCATGCAGAACCAGATCAGCCCCTCGTCCAGCCACGACGGCTTCAAGAACAGCGCCAACCTGCTGGTCGGCGGCACCAACGACAACGGCCTGGGCGGCGCCCTGCTCTACTCCGGCACCCGCGGCGGCGACTGGCGCGAACACAGCGACACACAGATCGACGACCTCATTCTCAAAGGCAAGCTGCAACTGGACGAGGCCAACAGCCTGCACGCCATGGCCCAGTACTACGAGGGCGAGGCCGACATGCCCGGCGGCCTGAGCAAGGCGGCGTTCGATGAAGACCCGTACCAGTCGACCCGCCTGAAGGACAAGTTCTGGGGCCGTCGCACCCTGGTCAACTTCGGCTACGACTACAAGCAGGACGACCGCCAGTTCAGCGTCAACAGCTTCTTCACCAAGACCTTGCGCAGCGGCTACCTCGACCAGGGCAGCTTCGTCTCGCTGTCGCCACGCGAGTACTGGGTACGTGGCATCGAGACCCGCTTCTCGCAAGGTGTGGCACTGGGCGACAGCTGGCACGAACTGGGCGTGGGCTACCGCTACATCAACGAAGCCGGCCACGAACTGCGCTTCCGTGAACCGGTGACCGGCAACCTGCCGACCACCGCCAGCCGCAACGACCGCGACACCCGTGGCGCCACCGAAGCCCACGCGATCTACCTGGACGACCGCATCGACATCGGCCGCTGGACCATCACCCCCGGCATCCGCTACGAGATGATCGACTCCGAGCAGAGCAACAAGCTCAGCAACCAGCGTTACCAGGGCAGCTACAACACCGCATTGCCGGCCCTGAACGTGATGTACCACCTGACCGACACCTGGAACCTCTACGCCAACACCGAAGGCTCGTTCGGCAGCGTGCAGTACAGCCAGATGCCCAACCGTGTCAGCAGCGGCGAAGTGAAGCCGGAAAAGGCGCGCACCTGGGAAGTCGGCACCCGCTACGACAGCGGCGACCTGCAGGCAGAGATCGGCGCCTTCCTGATCAACTTCGACAACCAGTACGAAAGCAACCAGACCAACGACTCGGTGATCGCCCGCGGCGAAACCCGCCACCAGGGCATCGAGACCAGCGTGCGCTATGCCCTCGACGGACTGAGCCCGGCGCTGGCCGGCTTCGATGTGCACGCCAGCTACGCCTTCGTCGACGCCACCATCCGCGAGGACGGCCCGAACAAGGGCAATCAAGTGCCGTTCTCCTCGCGCCACAAGGGCACGCTGGGGCTCGGCTACACCGAGGGGCCATGGCAGTTGAACCTGGATGGCAGCTTCCAGAGCAGCCAGTACGCCGACAACGCCAACACCGCCAGCGAAAGCGCCGATGGCAGCACCGGACGGATACCGGGCTACATGCTGGTCAGCACCCGCGCCGGGTACGACTTCGGGCCGCAGTTGTCGAACCTGAAGGTGGCGGTGGGGGTGAAGAACCTGTTCAACCGCGAGTACTACACCCGTTCGTTCGACGACAACAACAAGGGCAAGTACGTGGGCGAGCCGCGCACGCTGTATGTGCAGACTTCGGTCGCGTTCTGACGATGGCACGGTCCTCAGTACCAGTGCGGTACCTGTGTAGGAGCGGGCTTGCCCGCGAAAAAGACACCGCGCTGCCTGGCACGGGCTACGCCCGTGTTCGCGGGCAAGTCGCAGCGGCGAACCGCCGCTGCCACAGGGAGCCTGGGCTGGCCTTTAGATTTTGAACAAGACAGTCGCTCCTGCAGCAACAGTGTCAACCTTGCGAATTGCTACAAAAAATTTATCGGAAAAGGGGCTTGAATTCGGCGCGCCAATCCCTGACCTTAGAGTCAAGAGGCGATGCTTTCCCCAAGGGCCTCAAGGGCCTAGGCACGCCTCCATGCGAGCAAGCTGAGTAAGGATTGAATCATGCAAATCCAGGTCAACAGCAGCAACCATATCGACAGCAGCAGCCGTCTGAACGAATGGGTCCGCAGTACGCTGGAAAGCACGCTGCAGCGCTACGAGGACGACCTTACCCGCATCGAGGTCCACTTGCGTGACGAGAACGGCGACAAGCCCGGCCCGCATGACAAACGCTGCCAGATGGAGGCTCGCCCCAAAGGTCATCAACCGATTTCCGTCAGCCATACCGCCACCTCGCTGGACCACGCGATCGACGGTGCGGCCAGCAAGCTGAACAACGCGCTGGAACATTTCTACGGCAAGTTGCGCAGCAAGCGCAGCGTGGTGCAGCAAACCGAAGAAGAGTGATCGGTGACACACAGACGCCCGGTGCCTGGCACCGGGCGTTTTCGTTTCCAGGGTTCCAGGCCGGCACCAGCCACACACGGCATCAATTGATCAACGTCGCTGAACCATCCCTGCTGTCTCCCGGTCAATCGGTGAACATTCTTTGCAGATGCCAGCCCATGACCAATCCCTTCGACCTCATCAGCGACGCCTTCGCCCCGTATTACCGGGTCAACCTGAGCATCGAGCGGCTCGACGGCAGCATCATGCTGACCCTCTCCAACGATACCGGCGTGGTCGCCAAGCGACTGATCAGCGCCGCCCAACGCAATGACCCGACGCGCCTGCGCCGGGTGGTGGACAGCATTCGCCTGGGGCTGGCCATCGAACAAGGGGAAGATGCCCTGCAAGTGCTGGCGGGGATGACCGACAGTGCGGGACGGGATCAGGTCTGGCGGGGTGCGGGGGTCGCTCGATAGAGCGAATCGGCAGGTCGCAGCGATGCTGCAACCACGACGTCAGCACTTCAGAGTGCGGGCGCCAGAGTGTAGGCGCTGCCATTGAGCAAGGCGCCCGCGCAGTAAGTATTTCCCATCACCCAGCCGTCCAGCTTGCCCAAGTCGCTGCCGGATGGATCAGACCTTGCCGTCATCCATATCCTTGCCGCTGGCATCGATCACCCGCGTCGACGGATAGCGGTACGAGGCAAAACGCACCACCAGGATCGCGAAGGCCAGCAGCAGGATGCCGCCACACACGTACAGCAACCCCACGTCCGGCGCCTTGTGGTGCGAGACATCGCCGATCAGCAGGCGTGTGAGTGCGGTGATCGCCACGTACAGCAGGAAGCGGATGGGCATGTGGTTGGTCTTGAAGTAGATCCCCACCATGGCCCCCAGCTCGAGGTAGATGAACAGCAGCAGAATGTCATCGACACTGATGCCGCCCTTCTCGAGCATCTCGATGAAGGTCGCCACGGCGGCATAGGCCGTGATCGCACCGATGCCGAACAGGGCCAGGTAGTGGAACGATTCGACGAACAGATTTCCCAGTGCGTCGGCGGGCGCATGCAGGCCCTTGCGCAGCTTTTCTGGCCATTTGGATTTCACGATGCAGGATTCCTCGATACGACATGAAGGATGATGCGCCACCGATGTGACGCTTTTGACATGCAGTTAAAGGGCCAGGCCCCGTACTTGGAAGGTGACCGATTGCCGCAAGGCACCTATGAACTATGCTTCGCCGCGTGCATCCGGGTAAATCAGAACGCCACTATCCGATTGCCAAAGAATCCGCTATGCTCGATACTGTATAAAGATACAGTTGTTATCCAACTCACATACACAAAAGGCACAGAGGTGATGAATGGCCGTCGAAGTGGTGTACCGCAGCAGCCGCGACCCGGAGCGCTTGTTCATGGATAAGGCCGAAGCAGATCGTCACGACAAGATGCTCGAGCTGGCCGAACGGCTGGCCGAAGTACTGCACAAGGCCGTGCCGTCGCTGAGCGAGCAGCAGGTCGAGGAAGCGGGCATCTACATGGCCAAGAACCGCGACGTGTTCGCCCGGGCATTCAAGAGCCAGCCCGATGCGCTGGCCGAGCTGCTCGCAGGCGAGGCAGCCGAGTAAGGCTCCTGCAGCAGCATCTGCGCCGACTGTACACGGCGGCGTGGATGCTGGCGCTGTCCGCTCAACCGTACAACAGCCGCTCCGCCAGCATCTGCGCCACGCGCGCAGGCGAGCGTTTCTCGGCCTGGGCATGGGCGAACACCTCGGTCAAGCGCGTGGGGATGCGCGCCAGGTGCGCGGTAATGGTGCTCAGGTCAGCGCCTCGGTGGGTCAGCGCCACATAGATCAGCCCACCGGCATTGATCACGTAGTCCGGGGCGTACAGAATCCCGCGGCTCTCGAGCTGGTCGGCCACCTGCAAGGTGGTCAACTGATGATTGGCGGCGCCGGCCACCGCCGCGCAACGCAACGTCATCACGCTCTGGCCATTGAGCACAGGCCCTACCCCGCAGGGCGCGAAGATATCGCAGGGCGTGCTGATCAGCGCATCGTTGGTCACCGGATGCGCCCCGAACTGCTCCACCGCCAGCCTCACCCGCCCGGGGTCGAGGTCACTGACCAGCAACTCTGCCCCTGCCGCACGCAACTGCTCGGCCAGTGCATAGCCCACATTGCCCAGCCCTTGCACCGCCACGCGCAACCCCTCGAGATTATCGCTGCCCAGCCGTGCCATCGAGGTGGCGCGAATGCCGGCGAACACGCCCATGGCCGCGTGCGGTGAAGGGTCGCCCGAGGCCGTGGTGCTGGTGACATGAGGGGTGGACTGGGCGATGCAGTCCATGTCCAGCGTCGAGGTGCCGCTGTCCACGGCGGTGATGAAGCGCCCTTGCAGGCTGTCGACGAAACGCCCGAACGCCTCGAACAGCGCCGCGCGATTTTCCACATGAGGGTTGCGCACGATCACCGCCTTGCCGCCGCCCAGCGCCAGCCCGGCCAGGGCCGCCTTGTAGCTCATGCCCTGGGCCAGGTGGATGGCATCGGTCATCGCACTTTCATCGTCGGCGTACGGCAGGTAGCGACAGCCCCCCATGGCTGGCCCCAGATGCTCGCTATGAATCGCCACCACGGCTTTCAAGCCGGTGGCAGGGTCGTTCCACAGGTGCAGGGACTGGGTACGGGTGCTTTGCATGAGCGCGAACATCGACGGGCTCCCCACAAGGTGCTCCCATCAGTATAGGCAGCCCGCGACGGTCCAGGGCCTGGGCGGACCACTGGACGAATCGGTGCACCGGAGCTAAAAATCTAGTGTGTGTGGAGAAGTCCGATGAACCCACGTAAAGCCTGCCTGGCCTGCCTCGACCGCACCCCGGTCGCCCTGCTGGAAGCCACCCTCTGGATCGCCGCCGAGCATGACCGCGAGGTCGATCCCGCCGCCAACCTCGCGCAGTTGCACGACCTGCATCGAGAAATCAACGCGCGCCTGCCGATGCTTCCCGTCGGCGAACTCGCCCAGCCATTGCTGCGCCAACTCAATGCCCTGGGCTTCCAGCAGGACGAATACCACCCGCTACGTCCGCAAGCAGCATTGATGGACAAGGTGCTGCAACGCCGTCGAGGCCAGCCGTTGCTGCTGGCGATCCTGGCGTTGGAGATGGCGCAGCGCCTGTCGATCCCACTGGAGGGGGTGAACTTTCCTGGCCATTTCCTGTTGCGCGTGCCCGGCGCCGATCATCTGCTCGACCCCTGCGGCGGTCGACGCCTGTACCCCGCGGATTGCCGCGAACTACTCAACCGCCAGTACGGCCCGCACATGACCCTGACCGCCGAACACCTGCATAGCGCCAGCCCGATGCAGATGCTACAGCGCCTGTCGCGCAACCTGCGCCAGCTGCACAGTAGCAACGACAACGACCTGGCTGCGCTGATCGACGCTGAACGGGTGATGCAACTAGGGCCAGTGCAGGTCGCCGACTATCTGGCCCGCGCCACCCTCTACCAGAACCTGGACTGCCCCCAGGCCGAGCGCTTCGACCTGGAGCACGCATTGCTGTTGAGCGACGATCCGGTGCAGCGCCTCAAGCTGGGCGAGCGCCTCGCCCAGTTGCCTTCGACAAACCGTTCAATCCACTAGCGCATCGACCTTGGCCGCCTGCGTATCGGCCCGCTTGCCCGGCGCACGCACCTGGCTGATCAGCAGCGCCGCGATGACTGCCGGAATCGCGCAGAAGAAGAATATCCACTCCACCGGCATGTGCATGGCCAGCAGCAGGCTGCCGAACAACGGCCCGAGGATCGAACCGAAACGCCCGACGCCCAACGCCCAGCCGGTGCCGGTCGCCCGAACCTGAGCCGGGTAGAAGTTGCTGACGAAGGCATTGAGCGTCAGTTGCCCGCCAATGATGCAGAAGCCTGCAGCGAACACGCTCGGCACCAACCAGCGCGGATCGGCGTGGTTCAGCCCGACCAGCACGCTGAAGACCGCAGCGCCCAACAGGACCGCCGCCAGCAGCCTGACCTTGTTGACCATGCGATCGGCGCACCACGCCAGGCATATCGCGCCGAAGGTCCCGGCGAACAGGAACAGCGAGGTCACCAGGTTGGCATGCTTGAGCGCCAGCCCGCTCTCCAGCAACAGCGACGGCAACCAGCTGATCATGAAGTAGAGCAGGATCAAGCTGACGAAGAAGGTGCCCCAGATGAGCAGCGTCGGCCGGGCGAAGCCATCGCGGAACAAGCCCAACACGGTCAGTTGGTCTGCCGCCGGTTCATCCACCGCACCCTGTGCCGCAGGTACTTGCCAGCCGGGTAGCATGCGCGCAGCCAGGCGTTGCAGACGGGCGTAGGGAGGCGCATCGCGCAACAGGCGCGGCAAGGACTCGGGCAGGAACATCACCAGGAAGGGGAACAGCAGCAGCGGCGCCACGCCACCGGCAAGAAACACCGCCTCCCAGCCGAACCTGTCGATGAAGCCTGCCGCGACGAAGCCCCCCGCCGCGCCGCCGAGGGAGAAGCCGCAGGCCGCGAGGGTCACCATCAAGGTGCGCAGGCGCGGCGGTGCATAATCGGCCATCAGCGCCATCGCACTGGGCATCGCCCCGCCCATGCCGATCCCGCACAGAAAGCGCGCCAGCATCAGGCTGTTCAGCGATGTGGAAAACACCATCAGCAGGGTCAGGCTCGCGTACAGCAGTACGCACCAGAGCAGCACCCTGCGCACGCCGAAGCGATCGGCCAACGGGGTGACGGCCAGCGAGCCCAGTGTCAGCCCCAGCAGGTTGGCGCTGAACACCGGCCCGAACGCTGCCTTCTCCAGGCCCCAGTCCTGGGCCAGGGCCGGAATCACGTAGCCCAGCACCTGGGCGTCATAGCCGTCGGTCACCAGCAACAGGATCAGCAGCGCCAGCAGGCGCCACTGGTAGGAGGACACAGGACGCCCATCGAGGGCCGCGCGAAAGCTGGCTATCTGGTTGTGCATCGCAAGGTACCTGGTTGTTTTTGTTGTAGAGGTGCGGGGGCAATGCCGGCCCGGTGGTCAGGGCGTATCCGGCTGGTTCGCCGGGTGTGCCTTGACGAAGGCTTGATGCTCCCCAGCCAGGGCGGCGACCCGGCGAATGCGCGAGTAACCCTCCAGGTCCACATTGAACCGCTCGGCCGCGTACACCTGCGGCAGCAGGTACACATCCGCCAACCCCGGCGTATCGCCAAAGCAGAAGCCCTGATCGCCGATCAGTTGCTCCACCGCCGCCAGCCCCTGGCCGATCCAGTGGGCGATCCACTGATTGACCTGGGTTTCATCGTGCCCCAGTTGGCGCAACTGGTTGAGCACGCTGACGTTGTGCAATGGGTGCACGTCGCAACCGATGATCGCCGCAACGCCGCGCACCCGCGCGCGGGCCTGCTCGCCCTTGGGCAACAGCGGCGTGCCCGGGAAGCGCTCTTCCAGGTATTCGATGATCGCTGGTGACTGCACCAGCAATTCGCCGCTGTCCGTGCGCAGGGCCGGTACCCGCCCCTGGGGGTTGAGCGCCAGGTAATCCGCAGCACGGTGCTCGCCCTTGAGCAGGTTGACTGGCCGGGCCTGATAATCCAGGCCCTTGAGCGCCAAGGCGATGCGCACCCGGTAAGAAGAGGTGGAACGGAAGTAGGTGAACAGCTCCATCGCCCAGCCCTCTCAGTTGGCCCCGACCACCGTGCCACGGCATTCGCCGAAACCGATGCTGGCCACGCCATCGCGCACGCAACGCGCCCGCAGGATGATTTCGTCGCCGTCCTCGAGGAACTTGCGCACCTCACCATTGGCCAGTTGCACCGGTTGTTTGCCGCCTTCGGTGATCTCCAGCAGGCTGCCGAACGAGCCCGGCACGGCCCCGGACAAGGTGCCCGAACCGAACAGGTCACCGGCTTGCAACTGGCAGCCGTTGACACTGTGGTGGGCGACCATCTGTGCCACGGTCCAGTACATGCTGCGGGTGTTGCTCAGTGTGAGGCGGTGCGCCGGCAAGCCTTCGTCACGCATGCGCTCGGTCAGCAACAGCACTTCCAGTTCGATATCGAAGGCGCCGCCGGCCTGGTCGCGCTGGTCGAGCAGGTAAGCCAGGGGTTGCGGATCGCCTTCCGGACGTGCCGGTTGCGCACAGCGGAACGGCTCCAGCGCCTCGGCGGTCACCACCCAGGGCGAGACGCTGGTGATGAAGCTCTTGGACAGGAACGGCCCCAGCGGCTGGTACTCCCAGGCCTGGATATCGCGCGCCGACCAGTCGTTGAGCAGGCAGAAGCCAGCCACGTGCTCGGCCGCATCACCGATTGCGATCGGCTGCCCCATGTCATTGCCCTGGCCGATCCAGATGCCCAACTCGAGTTCGTAGTCCAGCCGCGCGCATGGGCCGAAACTCGGCTCGGTCTGCCCGGCCGGAAGCGTCTGGCCCTTGGGGCGGCGCACGTCGGTGCCGGACGGGCGCAAGGTCGAGGCACGGCCGTGGTAGCCGATCGGCACGTGCTTGTAGTTGGGCAGCAGTGGATTGTCAGGACGGAACAGCTTGCCGACGTTCTTGGCGTGCTCGATACCGACGTAGAAGTCCGTGTAGTCACCGACCCGGGCCGGCAGGTGCAAGGTGCATTCGCCAGCAGGATACAGTGCCGCTTGCAACACGGCCTGATGCTCGCTGTGCTCGCCGAGTACAACCAGCAAGCGCTCGCGCAGGGCCACCCGGGCCGGACGGCCGAGGGCGAAGAAGGCGTTCAGGGCGCCGCCGCGAGTGGCCTCGACAGCAGCCTTGGCCGCCCCCTCGAACACACCGGCGGCAAGCGCGGCTTCCAGGTCGAGGATGGCGTCGCCGATGGCCACGCCGCAGCGCGGCGCCTGGCCCGGACGACTGAAGATGCCCAGCGGCAGGTTCTGCAGCGGGAAATCGCGGTGCCCGTTGGCGTGTTCGACCCAGCTACGGGCAGTGGCGGTCTGGTTCATCGGTCATCTCCGGTTCGGATTGAAGGTGCTCGGCAGCGTTGCCCAGCAACTGTCGTAGTCGGCCTGCAGTTGCGGGCTCTCGAGGGCCTGCTCGCTCGGGCGCAGCACCTGGCTGGTCTCGAACATGAAGGCCATGGTGTGGTCGATCTTGTGTGGCGCCAGCTCGGCGGCGATCGCCTTGTCGCAGGTTTCGGCGTCCGGCCCGTGGGCGCTCATCACCCCGTGCAGCGACGCGCCACCGGGCAGGAAGCCCTCGGCCTTGGCATCGTAGGCGCCGTCGATCAGACCCATGAACTCGTTCATCAAGTTGCGGTGGAACCATGGGGGACGGAAGGTGTTCTCGGCCACCATCCAGCGCGGCGGGAAGATCACGAAGTCCATGTTGGCCAGGCCGTGCACGCTGGAGGGTGAGGTCAGCACGGTGAAGATCGACGGGTCCGGGTGGTCGAAGCTGACCGTGCCGAGGGTGTTGAAACGGCGCAGGTCGTACTTGTACGGCACGTTGCTGCCGTGCCAGGCCACTACATCCAGCGGCGAATGCTGCAGTTGGCAGGCCCAGTGCTCGCCGAGGAACTTCTGCACCAGCTGCACCGGGCCACTGGCTTCTTCGTAATGCGCAACGGGGGTGAGGAAGTCCCGCGGGTTGGCCAGGCCGTTGCTGCCGATCGGCCCCAGGTCCGGGAGGCGCAATGGCGCGCCGTGGTTCTCGGCGATATAGCCGCGCGCCTGGCCGTCAGGCAGCTCGACACGAAACTTCATGCCACGTGGAATCACCGCGATCTCCAGCGGCTCGACCTGCAACACGCCCAGTTCGGTGGCAATGCGCAGCCGCCCCTGCTGCGGCACCAGCAGCAACTCGCCGTCGGCGTTGAAGAACACCCGCTCCATGGAGCGATTGGCGCGGTAGATATAGATGCTCACCCCGGCCGGTTTGTCAGCGGCCGCATTGGCCACCATGGGCAACCAGCCCTCGATGAAGTCGGTCGGTTCGGACGGGATTGGCTGCGGGTTCCAGCGCAGGCGATTGGGGTTCGCCGCAGCGAGCGGGCCGACCAGTGGCTGACGCGCCAGGCGCTCGAAGCGCGGGTGCAACGCGGAGGGGCGGATACGGTACAGCCAGGTGCGGCGCAATTCGCTGCGCGCCATGGTGAAGGCGGTGCCTGACAGCAACTCGGCGTACAGCCCATAGGGTGCTTTCTGTGGCGAGTTCTGCCCGACCGGCAGCGCGCCGGGCAAGGCTTCGCTGGCGAATTCGTTGCCGAAGCCGCTCAGGTAGCTGAGTTCGGGGAAGGTGTCGCGGGTCATCGGGGCCTCCGGGCTCGGTGGAGCCGTTGATGGCAGAGAGCTGCAGCCCCGAATCGGCGGACGGACCGACCACTGCCAGGGGATACACAGCGCATCTGAATTTATATTTATCGTAATCCGATTACGAATAACGTAATTTGCTCGGTAAGGGGCGTCAAGCTATAAAGTCGGCCAGAATGAATTCCGGAAGCGTCTTACGATGTCCAGAGACAAAACCGCAGTTGACAACAGCAAACAGAAGGTCCGTTCCGCTGAAGTCGGCACTGACATCCTCAAGGCGCTGGCCGAACTGTCGCCCTCCACCTCGCTGTCGCGCCTGGCCGAACATGTGCAGATGCCCGCCAGCAAGGTCCATCGCTACCTGCAGGCCTTGATCGCTAGCGGTTTCGCCGAGCAGGATGCGGCGACCAATCACTACGGGCTCGGGCGCGAAGCCTTGCGCGTGGGGATGGCGGCGCTGGGCAGCATCGATGTGCTGAAGGTCGCTGCCCTGCCGCTGTCGCAATTGCGCGACGCGCTCAACGAGAGCTGCTTCATCGCCGTGTGGGGTAACCAGGGTGCAACCGTGGTGAACATCGAGCCTGCGGTGCGCGCCGTGACGGTGGTGACCCAGATCGGCTCGGTGCTGCCCCTGCTGAGTTCCTCCACCGGGCTGGTATTCGCTGCCCATCTGCCAGAGCGGGAAACCAACGAGTTGCGCGACCGAGAACTGGCCGCACGGGGGCAACGGGTCGAGGACTACATGGACCTGTTGACGCAGATCCGCACACGCGGCCTGCACCATGTTCACGGTTTGCTGATGCCGGGGGTGGATGCCTTGTCGGCGCCGGTGTTCAACGCCATGGGCCAGATTGCAGCGGTGATGACGGTCGTTGGCCCGACGTCGATCTTCCATGCCGATGAAGATGGCCCGGCCGCCCGGCAATTGCTGACCGCGGCGCGGACTGTCAGTTGGCGGATGGGCTACGAAGCCTGAGCCGGGCCGGGGTTTCAAGGCCCGCACTGTCGTGACGCGGCCTGACTGCTTTTGGGGCACTTTTACCCGAAACGTAAAGGTGAATGTCACCCAGGGCTATTTTTCCCGTGGGATCAGAGGCTTATTCTGTCTTCACTGGCTGGCGCGAAAGGCACTCCCCCGTCGTTCGGGCCGCCACGTGTGAACGACGTTGATTTTGAAGCTCCTTGATCTGACGTCTCGATTGGCCGCTGCCTGTGCAGCGGCCTTTTTTTTGCGCCCGAAGCACGCTACCCCTGCGGATGCTTCTGCAGATTCGCCATCATCTGCTGCAAGGCCTGCAACGTATCCTGTGGATGAATCGCCCCCTCGAAGTCGCCGATCTGCCCCCACTGCTCGGCCACCTGTTCAGGCGTGAAGCCGGTGATCGGATCAAATCCGACACCAAGGCTTCTTTCCCAGCGAACCTTGCCAACCCAGCCCCCGCCCACTTCATACAACTGCCCCGTGTCCTCGCATTGATCGCTGCCCAGGTACACCACCACCGGGCTGATCAGTTCAGGCTTGAGACGCTCGAACACCTGCGGCGGAATCAGGCCCTCGGTCATGCGCGTGCCCCCAGTGGGCGCAATGGCGTTGACCAGAATCCCATACTTGCGGCCTTCGATGGCCAGGGTGCGGGTCAGCCCGTAGAGGCCGAGCTTGGCCATGCCATAGTTGGCCTGGCCGAAATTGCCGTAGATGCCGGAGGTGGAGGCAGTAAAGATCACCCGTCCCCAGTTCTGCTCGCGCAGGTGCGGCCAGGCGGCATGGGTCACCTTGTAGGCACCTTCGACATGAACCCGGTAGACCTGGTCCCAATCGGCGTCGTCCATCTTGTGGAAGGTCTTGTCGCGCAGGATGCCGGCGTTGTTCACCAGCACATCGACCCGCCCGAAACTGTCCAGCGCCTGCTCGACGATACGCGCCCCCTCGGCCACCGAGTCATGGTTGGCCACCGCCGTGCCGCCAGCGGCGCGGATCTCCTCCACCACCCGGTCGGCCGCCGAGGCGCTGGCGCCTTCGCCATGGGTCGAGCCGCCCAGGTCGTTGACCACCACACGTGCACCACGGGCCGCGAACAGCAGCGCGTGGGCCCGGCCCAGGCCACCGCCGGCCCCCGTGACGATCACTACGCGGTCTTGCAGATTTACCGGCTCGCTCATGCTCAAGGCTCCAGGCAAGGGTTGGGATACCTGGAGTGTCCGACAGCCATCGGCAGCGGACAATCAAGCGCAGTGACGCTGAATGGCAGGCGATAACACAGGGCGATGATCGCCGCGCTCAGGACCAGGCAACCCGCTGAGGTATATAGCGCAGGGGCTGCTCGCGAAACGCCAGGTAATGACGCAGCACCTGCACCGGCGCTTCGGTGTGCGGATAGTGGCCGATCCCCTGCAGCACCACGGTATCGGGATCAGGCACCAGTTGCCGGTAGCGCTCGACCATGTGCGCACCCGACAGCGGGTCGACCGCACCATTGATCAGGCGCAACGGCACCCCCTCCGCCTGCAGTGCACCGACCCAGCGTTGTCGCTGTGCCTGCCGCTCCGGCACATAGGCCATCAACTTGTGCAGGATGCGCGTCCCGCGGTTCGACACCATCAGGCTCCAGCAATCGTCCAGCGCGCTTTCGCTGGGGTGGGTGCAAGGGCCATAGACCTGGCTGACATTGCGCACCAGATCATCCCGCCCGAACGAACGCGCCACCAGCCAGCCCAGCGGGCTGAGCAGCAGTTTCTGCACCAGCAGCAACGGACACAGCTCGGGGAACAGCGCACTGTTGAGAAAGACACAACTGGCGATGTCGGCGCGTCCTTCGTGATGACGCGCGAGCAACTCCTGGGCGACGCTGCCACCGTAGTCGTGCGCCAGCAGGTGCACCGGCCGTTCGATCCTCAGGTGCTTGAGCAGCGCCTGTTGCAGATCGGCCTGCTCCATCAGGCTGTACTCGTGGTCGGCAGGCTTGGCCGAGTCGCCGAAGCCAAGCATGTCGCAGGCCACCACGCGAAAGCGCTGCGCCAAGGGCGCCCACAGGTAGTGCCAGTCCCAGCTGGCGGTTGGGAAGCCATGTAACAGCAGCAAGGGCTCTCCTTGCCCCGCTGTCCAGTAACGGATGCTCTGGCCCCGGAAGGAAAAACTCTGTCCCCGGGTACGCCAGACGCACAATGGAATTTCGGCCAAAGGCATCGGAATCGTCCCGCTGATCAGGTGTTGACGGTATAGGGCAAGGCTGCGTTCATTGCATGTCACCTCGGCACTTGCATGTGCTCTCTGTGTCGAGGCTGAGTCTAGTCAGCGCCTTGAATGGCGGAACTTACCTTGGCAGCCAGCTTGATGACCTTGCAGGACACTGGCACGAACGGTCATAGCAGGCAGGCGAGCAATGGCGCGGCGAACAGGTTGAGCAGGCCGGTCAGCACCATCACCAGCCCCGCCACCGAGCCCTCCTCCCCGCCCACTTCATGGGCGCGGCTGACCCCGGCGCCATGGGCACCGACACCAAACAGTGCGCCGCGCGCCAGTGACGTACGCAACGGCAGCACGCGCAACAGCAGGCCGCCGAACACAGCCCCCAGCACACCGGTGAACATCACGAACACCGCCGTCAGCTCGGGCACGCCGCCCAGGTCGTGGGCCAGCGGCATGGCGAACGGCGTGGTGATAGAGCGCGGCACCAGTGACAGGCTGACCGACTCATCCAGCGCCAGCAGGTGCGCCAGCCCCCAGGAAGTGGAGATCGACGCCAGGCTGCCCGCCAGCATCCCCAGCAACAGCGCCGGCCAATGTCGTGCCAGCATCGCCCGCTGCTGCCAGATCGGCACGGCGAAGGCCACGGTCACCGGCCCCAGCACACCGATCAGCCAATGTGTGTTGCGAGCATATTCGGCGTAGGCGGTGTGCAGCGGAATCGCCACCGCCAGCAGCAGCGCCGGGACCAGCACCAGCGGCGACAGCAGATAACGGCCAGTGCGCCCATACAGCCAGCGGCTGAACAGGTAGGCCGCCACTGTCAGCGCAAGCCAGAACAGCGACATGGGTTCAAGCTTCATGGCGCAGGCTCCAGCGGCAGACCAGTTCGACCGTGAGCGCCGTGACCACCATCACCACCAGGGTGCTCAGGGCGATCACCAGCAGGATGCGCCACCCCTCGCTGCGCATCAGGCTGCCGTAATCGAGCAGGCTCATCAGCGCCGGGATGAAAAACAGCAGCATCTGCGCCATCAGCCAACCGGCGCCACGTTGCAAGGTTCCGGGCTTCAAGGCCCCCACGGCAAACAGCATCAGCAACAGCGCCATGCCCATGACTCCGGCCGGGATCGGCCAGCCCAGCCAGGCGACAAGTTGACCGCCCACGAAGTACAGGACAAACAGCGCGCACAGCTCGGCGAGCAGGCGGGGCAACGCATTCGATACGGTGGCTTTCATGATGGGTTTCCTCGGGATGCCCCATTTTAAAAAGCCGCTGCCAAGGCCAAAAGCGAATTGTTAGACTGTTATCCATTCCAATCTGGAATTCACGCAATGGAATTCAAGCAGCTGCGCAGCTTTATCGAAGTGGTTCACCGGGGCGGTTTCACCCAGGCCGCACAGACGCTGCACATCAGCCAGTCGGCGGTAAGCAAGCAGGTGGCCCAGCTCGAGGAAGACCTCGGCCAGCTCCTGCTCGAGCGCCAGAGCTCGCAATTACACCTCACTGCTGCCGGACGCATCGTGCTCGAACGCGGCGAAGCCTTGCTGCGCCAGCGCCATGAGTTGCTGGCCGAGCTCGACGACCTGAGCCAGATGGCCCGTGGCGAACTGCGCCTGGGTTTGCCGGTGGTCGGCGGGGAGGCCCTGTTCGCTAGCCTGTTCGCCGAATATCGGCAGCGCTATCCGAACATCAGCGTTCACCTGGTTGAAGGCGGCAGCCGGATCGTCGAACAGGGCGTCAGAAGTGGCGAACTCGAACTTGGTGGCAGTGTCACCCCGAGCGACCCGGCTTTCGACTACCAACCGTTCTGCAACGAACCGCTCGATGCATTGCTTCCAGACAATCATCCGTTGGCCGGACGCGACGGCGTGAGCCTGCGCCAACTGGCCGATACGCCGTTCCTGCTGTATCACCGCAGCTTCATGCTCAACGACAAACTGCTCAGCGCCTGCGAACAGGCCGGCTTCACCCCGAAGGAAGGAGGGCGCAGCGGCCAGGCGGATTTCCTCACCGCGCTGGTGGCCGCCGGACAGGGCGTGGTGCTGCTGCCCAGCGTGGTGGCACGTGGGCTGGAGCGTGATGGTGTGGTGAGGGTGCCGCTGGTGGAGCCGGATCATCTACGCTGGGACATCGCCTTCATCTGGCGGCGCGGGGCGTACCTGTCGCGAGCGGCACAGGCGTGGCTGGCGTTGGTGCGGGAACGAAAGGGAGAGTGAGCGGCGAATCGCCGCTCACGAAAAGATCGCGCAGAACCCGGGGCTTACCCCTTGAGCCGTTGCACCAGCTCTGCCAGCCAGGGCTCGGCGTCCGTTTCCGGGGTGACGGTCTCGCTGGCATCCAGTCGCAGCATCGGCTGCACTTCCTGCACGCCCAGTTCGGCAAACAGCTCGCGCATCTGCTCGCCCCCGCCGCAGTAGGTGTCGCCATAGCTCGAATCGCCCAGGGCCAGCACCGCGCCCGGCAAACCGCGCCACTCGCCCGGCAGCGTATCGCGAATGGTGCTGTACAGCGGCATAAGGTTGTCGGGCAGCTCACCCATCCCGGTGGTCGAGGTCACCGCCAGCAGCGCCTGGGGGGCAAAACCGCGCAGATCGTCGAGGGTGGCACGCGCCGCATGCCAGGCTTCGAACCCGGCAGCCTTGAGCAAGGATTCGGCATGGCGGGCGACTTCTTCGGCGGTGCCATAGACCGAGCCTGAAATAATGGCGACTTTCATCAGGAGAGGATTCCGAAACTGAGTGAAAACGTAGGATACTACCATTCGACAGTGGCAAAAGGCCGCTCCACTTGACTCCCGTGGCCAGGAACATGATCAACGCGCAACTGCTGCACGCCATGATCGACGCATCGAACGACGGCATCGTGGTCGCCGAGCAGGAAGGTGACGACACCATCCTGATCTACGTGAACGCGGCCTTCGAACGCCTCACCGGCTACGCGCGCGACGAGATCCTCTACCAGGACTGCCGCTTCCTCCAGGGCGACGATCGCGACCAGTTGGGTCGCGCCCGTATCCGCAAGGCCCTGGCCGAAGGTCGGCCGTGTCGCGAGGTACTGCGCAACTACCGCAAGGACGGCAGCGGGTTCTGGAACGAACTGTCGATCACCCCGGTGTACAACGAGGCTGATCAACGCACCTATTTCATCGGCATCCAGAAGGATGTCAGCCGTCAGGTCGAACTCGAACGCGAGCTGGCCGACGCACACACCCGACTGGGCGGGCAACCATCCGTCCAATGACCTGAACCAAACGCCCCGGGCACAGTCCATGGCAATGAAGAACCCACCGACGACGCCCGACCCGAGTCCGATCATGCAAGCAGACGCCCTCCTTACTCAGGATGAGCTGGATTTCATTCAGGACATGCAGCATACGCCCCAATTGAACCTGGCCGATCCCACCTCGAGCCTGCTGGTCAATGGCGATCGTCGTCTGCAGCAATTGCTCACCCGCCTGGTGGCCAACGAGCAGGTCACGCTGCAGGCGCAATTCAACAACCAGCAGATCAGCATTCCCCTGCAACTGGTCGAAGACGAGTTTCACGCCCTGCACCTGCAACTGGGTTCACCGGAAATCTACGAAGACGGCCCGATGCTGCGGCCCTGGCGCCTGTCGCTGGACCAGCCGGCGGCACTGGTCGACGCCCGCGGCACGCAGAGCGAGCTGTGGGTGCGCGATATCTCGTTCAAAGGGGTACTGCTGCAAGTGAACGGCCAGGACCAGGCACCCAGCCACTTCGAGCTGTTCTTCGCTCCACCGGGCATCGAGCCGATCGAACTGCACGGCACGCTGCGCCGCCGCATCGGCCCGGACCTGGCGGCCTACGACCTCAGCCACAGCCCGGACGAGGAAATCGACCGGCTGCGTGAGTACATTCTCCAGGCCCACCGCCAGGCGCACCCAGAGTTGCACGCTCAGGTCTCGATCTGACCGGCGAGGAACTGGCGCAACCGCTGCTTCATCAAAAAGGCCTGGGCGCCCAGGCAGCCCACCGGCCCGCCCTCGAGACTGTCCTGGGCCATTTCGGCAGCCTCGCCCGCCAGCAGCAGCGGGCAATTCACCCGCTGCGCCAGACGCGCCAGGCGCTTGTCCAGGTCGCTGGCAGGGCGATGGTTGTCGAACAGCACCAGCGCATCCGGCGCCAACCGCTCGCAGACCAACGCCAGCTCTTCGACAGGCTGCCCTGGCGCCAGCACCGTGACGGCTACCTCGTCACTGCTCAGCAGCAGTCCCGCCACCAGCAATTCGAGCTCCTGGCCCTGTGCCGACAACGGTGACAGCAGGATCCGACGGCTCTTGGGCTCGCGCACCAGTTGCAGGCGCAACAGCACCCGCGCGCGCAGGAACTGATCGAAGAACAGCCACTCGCTGACCTGCCCATACCCCGCCTGGCCGGCGCGCAGGGCCTGCCATACCGGCATGAACACCTCGCCGAAGACTTGCTCCAGGGCATGGCTGGCAAACACCTGCTCGAACAACCGCCCCAACTGCGCAGCATCGAACTGGCGCACGGCCTCGCGTACCTGGGCCTGCCAGCGCGAGCGATCGCCAACCGTGGCACCGACCCAGGCCCCTTCCGCCGGCCCCTGGCTACGCGCCAGGATACTGCCGACCTTGCTCACCGCGACCCCACGGCGCAACCAGCCGAGGATGCTGTCGATGGCGTCGATGTCGGCCTGCGAATAGAGACGATGGCCACTCTCGGTGCGGGTCGGCTGAATCAGCCCGTAGCGGCGCTCCCAGGCGCGCAGGGTCACCGGATTGACGCCAGTCAGGCGCGACACTTCGCGGATCGGAAACAGCTCCTGATGCACCAGCCCATGTTCGATCAGGGCACTCGCTTGTGGCTCTTTCATGAGAGTGGCAACTCTGTCTCGTAGATTCGTGGTGGCCATTCTACGCCGGGATCGGCCAGGGGTCAGCGCAACGGCTCGATCACGACACTGACCGGTCACGAAATTTACGCGATAATCCGCGCCCGATTCTTGCATCCACGCCTGCGTCGCCCACCACCCCGGGCACAGGCCAAGGGGCCGGCTACCCGCCAGCCCCGTCGTAAGGAGATACACGATGTCTACCGCACCCGTCACCCTGATGGTGTCGCGCCGCGCCGCCAATGGACGCTACCAGGACCTGCTGGCCTGGCTCCATGAAGGCGAGCAGTTGGCCACCGACTTCCCCGGCTACCTGGGCTCGGGCATCCTCGCGCCGCCGGCCGACAGCGACGCCTTCCAGATCATCTTCCGTTTCAACGACGAACCGACCCTGCACGCCTGGGAACATTCAGCCTCGCGACGCGCCTGGTTGCAGCGTGGCGACGGCCTGTTCGAGCGCCCCGAAGAGCGGCGCGTCAGCGGCATCGACGCCTGGTTCGGCACCGAAACGGTGCATAAACCGCCGCGCTGGAAGCAGGCTACCGCCATCTGGCTGGCGTTCTTCCCGGTGTCGCTGCTGTTCAACCTGTTGTTCGGCCACTGGCTGGCACCGCTGGACCTGCTGCCCCGGGTACTGCTGAGCACCCTGGTACTGACGCCGCTGATGGTCTACCTGTTCATTCCGTTGTCCACCCGCCTGCTGGCCGGCTGGCTCAATCCCTCGGCACGCACGGCGTCACAGCGCCGCGAAGGGTTGCGCAGCCGCTGAGGAGCGGGCACGCAAGCCTGCGCAGTTCGGGTATGCTGGGGCACGAACGAACAGACGAACAGACTGCCCCGAACATGAACAGCCCTATCCTCATCACCGGAGCCAGCCAGCGCGTCGGGCTGGCTCTGGCCCTGGAGCTGGCCAAGGCCGGCCATCAGGTGGTCAGCGCCAGCCGCAGCCTTCATGCGCAGGCCGCACACCCGAACATCATCCAGTTCCAGGCCGACCTCACCCGCGAGGCCGACCGCCTGGCGCTGATCGAACACCTGCAGCACAACTACGACGGCCTGCGCGCAATCATCCACAACGCCTCGCTGTGGCTGGACGACGACCTGCAGAGCCTCGACACCATGTTCCGCCTGCACGTCGAGGCGCCCTACCACCTCAACCTGGCGCTGGGCGAGCACCTGGCCAAGGTCGAGAAGGCCGACATCATCCACATCTGCGACGAAACCTCCTCGCGCGGCAGCAAGAGCCATATCGGCTACGCCGCAACCAAGGCCGCGCTGCAGAACATGGTGCTGTCTTTCGCCGAAAAATACGCGCCCAAGGTGCGTGTCAACGGTATCCTGCCGGGCCTGCTGATCCTTAAGGAAGGCGGCGACGAACAGTACCGCCGGCAGACCCTGAAAAAGGCCCTGCTGGAATTCGAACCGGGTGCACAGCCGCTGATCGAAGCGGTGATGTTCCTGCTGCAAAGCCAGTACAGCACCGGCAGCCAGGTGGTCATCAACGGTGGCCGCCATCTGAAGAACCGCATGACCTGAGGTAAGCCCATGACTGAGCAACAACAGCTCGAACTCGAAGCCGCCGCGTTCCGGCGCCTGGTCGAACACCTGCAAAAGCGTACCGACGTGCAGAACATCGACCTGATGAACCTCTCCGGCTTCTGCCGCAACTGCCTGTCCAAGTGGTACAAGGCCGCCGCCGACGAGCGCCAGGTCGAGCTGAGCCTGGACGACGCCCGCGAAGCGGTGTACGGCATGCCCTACGCCGAGTGGAAAGCCCAATACCAGAAAGAAGCCAGCGCCGAACAACAAGCGGCGTTCGAACAAGGAAAACCCCGTGACTGACCTGAACACCCTGCGCAGCAGCCTCGCCAGCGGCGAACACGTGTTTGCCGACACCCTGGGCTTCATTGCCGCCAACTACAGCTACCAGCCCCAGGCCTTCAACAACGGCGGCGTGGAAAACGCTGCCGGGCAGAACGAGGGTTCGTGCAAGACCCTGGGCCTGGCGCTGCTGGAAGGGCTGAGCGATCAGGAAGCGCTGCTGGCCTTTGGCGAACACTACCGCAGCGTGCTCGCCACCCCCGAGGGCAGCGACCATGGCAATATCCGCGCGCTGATCAAGCACGGCCTGGCCGGCGTGAAGTTCGCCGAGCAGCCGCTGACCCGCAACGCCTGAGCAAAGCGGTCAGAGCAGCAGTCGCAGCGCCGCCCGCTGCGACTTGCCCGCGAAAGGGCCGACACAGCCCCCATCACCTCATGCGCTGCCCCGGTATCCGCTCCGACAGCACACCCTCGCGCAACCACTCCAACGCAATCGGCCACAGGCTTGCCCGAAAGCGATCATGGAAGAACGCGAAATGTCCGACCTCCTGCTCACCGATATCCACAGGTGCCACGCGCAGGTGGCGAGGTTGGGCGTGCTCCAGGTAGCCCAGCAAGCGATCCGTCGCCGCCACAGTGCCGAAAGGATCGTCGCTCAGGCTCACCGCCAGGGCCGCAGCCTGGACCTGGGCGAAAGGACGCGCCTGCAGCAGCCGTCCACTGGGACGCTGCTCGTAGCGCGGCGCCGGCGTGCTCCAGTCACGCACCACCCCGGCCGGCGTGTCCTCCATCCAGCCCAGGCGCTTGCCGGGGAAATAGCCCAGTAGCCGGGTCAGCAATGGCATCACCACATGCCACTTGCCCACCATCCGCCAGCGGCCTTCGGCCGCATAGTCACGCCAGTAGGCAAACTGTGCGCCGACCATCACCAGCCGCCGCACCTGCCCGGCCGACGGCGCCAGGCCAGTTGCCCAGCCACCGAAGCTGTGCCCCACCACATTCACCGGCTGCCCGGGGAATTCGCTGGCGGCGCGTTGCAGGATAGCTTCGAAGTCCAGGCAGCCCCAGTCGCTCCAAGACGCCTGGAAACCGCGCAACGATGCCGGGCGAGACTCGCCGATGCCACGGTAGTCGTAGCTCAGCACGTCGAAGCCGTGGGCGAACAGGTAATCGGCAAAGCGAGCGTAATAGCGGCAGCGCACCGAGGTGGCCGCATTGATGATCACCAGCGGGCGCTGGGGGTCGGGTTCGGCGTGGCGCCACTGGAAACCGCCGAGGCTGTAGCCGTCGGCGGCTTGATGGCGAAAGGCAGTCGCAGGTTGGGTCAGGCTGCTCATGGCGGGCTCCCTGCGCCGTCGCGCCGGGAGGCGGGCGGCGTTTTTTGTCATCCGCCCACGCTAGCAAATTTTTCGCTGGCTGTACCTGCCTCAGGTGGTCGACAACGCCCGCGCCACGCCAGGCTTGCGCAGCACCTCCAGGCGCGAACCGTGATAACGCGTTTCGCGGAACAACTTCCAGCGCCCGAACAGGCCATACACATGCATCACCCGCCCTTGCTCGTGATAGCCCATGCGCAGGTGCAGCTTCATGGCCGGCACGTTATGCGTCTCCACCACATCCACCACCTTGCGGCAGCCCTTGGCATGCATGGTGTTCCACAACTCGACCTGAGCGGTGACCGACAGCTCGCTGCCAAAGTAGCGCCGGGTCATCTCGCCGCCGAACTCGAAGAACTCGCCGGGCTTCACCGGGAAGGTGCAGCCGTAATAGTGCTTGTCATGGTAGTCGACCACGCTCGCCCAGATGAAGGCCACCGCATCGCCGTGCTCATCCAGGTACATGTGCCCGGTATGGCCTTCGGCAGCGAGTTCGCGCATGGTTTCGACACGGTCGCCGAAATAGCGCGCAAAGGCGTCGGCATTGGCGGTGGTGATATCCACCAGGGTCACCGGCGGGTGTTCCTTGAGTTTGTGGGGCGGCACGGGGGTGACCAGGTCGCGCTCCATCCACAGCAATTCCCAGTGGAAGAATACGTAGCGTTCGACAAGGGTCTTGAAGGTACGCTTGAGCCCCTTCTGGCGGATCCGTTCTTGTAGTTTTTGCAATACGCGCATGCTGCCTCCCCGGCCCAGGCGAAATTGCCGGACCAATAGCTGCTGTATAGATCAGGGAGAAAGCGGCCATGGCAAAGGGCCAGCGGAGGATTTGTTGCAGAATGTTAACAAGGCCCCGGAGGGAACCGCGCAGCCGAACCAAACGGCTGCGCGGTCAAGGGCTTGCTTACAGCTCGATGCAGTCGAACCGTACGTCGGTGGCCACGTCTTCGTCGTAGTTGACGTCAGCGCGCTCGAAACCGAACAGGTTGAGGAACTGTTTCTTGTAACCGGCGTAGTCGGTCAGCTCGAACAGGTTTTCGGTGGTGACCTGCGGCCACATGGCCTTGCAGGCGTCCTGCACGTCGTCGCGCAGTTCCCAGTCGTCCAGGCGCAGGCGGGCCTTTTCGTCCACCTCGGCCGGAGCACCGTCGGCGCGGTACATGCGGTCGCGGAACATGCGGTCCAGCTGGTCCTGGGTGCCTTCGTGAACGCCCTTCTCCTGCATGATCTTGAAGACCATCGACAGGTACAGCGGCATCACCGGAATGGCCGAGCTGGCCTGGGTGACCACCGACTTGAGCACGGCAACGTTGGCGCCGCCCTTCACTTCACCGGCCAGCTTCTTGTCCAGGCGCAGGGCGGTTTCGTCCAGGTCCTGCTTGGCCTGGCCCAGGGCGCCGTGCCAGTAGATCGGCCAGGTGATTTCGGTGCCGATGTAGCTGAAGGCCACGGTGCGCGCGCCTTCGGCGAGCACGTCAGCGCCGGCCAGGGCGTCGATCCACAGCTGCCAGTCCTGACCACCCATGACGGTGACGGTGTCGGCGATTTCCTGCTCGGTGGCCGGCTCGATGCTGGCCTCGATGATGGTGTCCTTGTTGGTGTCGATGGCGGTCGACTTGTACGGCTGGCCGATCGGCTTGAGCGCCGAGCGAATCAGCTCGCCGGTCTGCGGCAGCTTGCGCACGGGCGAGGCCAGGGAGTAGATGACCAGGTCGACCTTGCCACCCATCTCGTTCTTGATCAGCTCGATGACCTTGGCGCGAGCTTCGTCGGAGAAGGCGTCACCGTTGATCGACTTGCTGTACAGACCCTCGGCCTTGGCGAACTTGTCGAAGGCGGCGGCGTTGTACCAGCCTGCGGTGCCGGCCTTGGTCTCGGTGCCCGGTTTCTCGAAGAACACGCCCAGGGTGTCGGCCTTGAAGCCGAAGGCGGCGGTGATGCGTGCTGCCAGGCCGTAGCCGCTGGAGGCGCCGATCACCAGGACTTTCTTCGGACCATCTTCGCGCACGCCCAGTTTGCGGGTGGCTTCGATCTGGTCACGGACGTTGAGCTCGCAGCCCTTGGGGTGAGTCGTGGTGCAGATGAATCCGCGTACCTTGGGATGAATGATGGCCAATGTCTGTACCTCGTCAGGTTTATGCTGGGGAAGCGCCGCAGGGGCGATTCCGATTGATCAGAGGGTGAGACTACCCCCGCAAGTCATCCGACACATATTACGGGGTCAATGGCCCGAGCAAAACCCGAATCCGAAAGCGACTCGCTCCCTGTAGGAGCAACTGTCTTGTTCAAAATCTAAAGGCCAGCCCAATCCCTGTGGGAGCGGCGGTTCGGCGCCCCGACTTGCCCGCGAGCACGGGCGTAGCCCGTGCCAGGCACCGCGGTGTGCTTTTCGCGGGCAAGCCCGCTCCCACAACAAGCCCGCTCCTACAAGAATTGGCTACTCAGTGGGAATCCAAGGCCGCGCGCAACCACGCCAGGAACTGCCGCGCCAGCGGATCGTCCTGGCTGTCGCGGTGCACCAGGCAACTCCAGGCCGGGCCTCGCACCCGCTGCGCCGACAACGCCTGCAAACGCCCGTCGTCCACCAACCCCTGGGCCAGCAACTGACTGACCAGCGCAATCCCCAGGCCCTCTCCCGCCGCGTCCAGGAGCAGCCCCGGGTCGGAGAAATTCAGCCCCTTGCCCTGCTGCCCCACCGCTTCGCCGCCCTCCAGTTGCCAGTGGCTCCAGTCCATCTCCCGTTCGCCGTGCAAGGTGGTGCGCCCGGTTTCGGGCAAGGCGGGATGGCAGGCGGGGTACAGGCGGTCCTGGTGCAACACGCTGAAACTGCACTCGGCCTGCGGGCCAAGATCATCGCGGATCGCCAGGTCGATGGTCTGGCTGCTCATGTCCGGCACCTCGAAACTGGTGAACAGCCACAGGTCTACCTGCGGGCAGCGCGCATGGAAGTCCGCCAGGCGCGGCAACAACCAGTGCCGGGCAAAGGCCGGGGTGGTGTTGACCACCAGTTGGTTGGGCTTGCGGTACTGGTCCAGCCGACGGATGCCCACCGCCAATTGTTGCAGCATGACCTGCGTAGTGCTGAGCAGGTCATGGCCCGCGTCGGTGAGGCTGACACTGCGCCCGGTCCGGTGGAACAACGGTTGCTCCAGGTAGCTTTCCAGGCTGCGGATCTGCTGGCTGATCGCCGACTGGGTGAGGTTCAGCGCCTCGGCGGCCTTGTGAAAACTGCCCAGGCGGGCAGCGGCTTCAAAGCCACGCAGGGCATTCAGGGGCGGCCAGTGCTTGAGCATGATTGATAAGCCATTCTAATCAGAAATACGCTAAATCTATCGTTAGTCCACGCCCATTCATAGCCATATCATGGGCACCAACACCCGCAACGGCGGGCTTCGTTGATAAAAATCACTAATACATTGGAGCTAACCATGGACCTGTCCATCGCCAGCGGCTGGCGCATGCCCGCCGAATGGGCCCGCCACGCCGCCACCTGGATGATCTGGCCGCACAACCAAGCCTTATGGGAGTCCGGTTGGCGCGTGACCCTGGCCGACGTACAGCGCGACTACGCCCGGGTCGCCAGCGCCATCGCCCGTTTCGAGCCGGTGAAGATGGTCGTCGCGCCGTCCGCCATGGCCAGCGCCCGCGCCCTGTGCGGCGCCGGTATCGAGCTGATCGAACTGGCCGTGGACGACAGTTGGTGCCGCGACAGCGGGCCGACCTTCATCGCTCACCCGCAACACGGCCTGGCCGGCCTGAGCTGGCGCTTCAACGCCTGGGGTGGCAAGTCCGAGCACGGCCTGGACCGCAGCCTCGGTCGGCGCATCCTCGACCACCTGGGCCTGGAAGGCTTCAGCACGCCGCTGTGCAACGAAGGCGGCGCCATTCATGTAGACGGCGAAGGCACCCTGATCACCACCGAGTCGGTGCTGCTCAACCCCAACCGCAACCCCGGCCTGAGCAAGGCGGACTTCGAGGAGTGCTTCGCCCGTCTGCTGGGCATCCGCAAGACCATCTGGCTGCCCGGCGATCCGCAGTATGTCACCGGCGACATGACCGATGGCCACGTCGACGGCGTCTGCGCCTTCGCCCGGCCCGGCGTGCTGCTGGTCGATGCCACCCACGAGCAAGGCTCGGTCTACGCCGACGTCGCCCGGGAAAACCGCCGCGCCCTGGAGCTGGCTCGCGACGCCCAGGGCCGGCGCTTCGAGCTGCTCGACCTGTTTGAGGCCAGCGCCGCAGTGGACAAGGACGCCGAAGTGTTCTGCGCCTCCTACACCAACTTCTACCTGGCCAACGGCGCAGTGATCATGCCGGCCTATGGCATCGACGCCGACCAGGCCGCCGCTCGTCAGTTGGCCCTGGCCTTCCCCGACCGCGAGATCGTGCCAGTGCGTATCGACCACATCGCCCACGGCGGCGGCGGTATCCACTGCATCACCCAGCAACAACCGGCCTGGCCTGTGACGGAGGACCGCCCATGAGCCTGCTGCGCATCGCCACCACGCAGATGAGTTGCGACTGGAACCTTGCGGCCAACCTCGACCGCGCCGAGCAACTGGTGCGCCAGGCCGCCGCCCGGGGTGCACAGGTAATCCTGTTGCAGGAGCTGTTCGCTACGCCGTATTTCTGCATCGAGCAGTGCCACAGCCACCAGGCGCTGGCCCAGGACTATCACGACAGCCCCCTGCTGCGCCGCTTCGCCGCGCTGGCCAAAGAGCTGGGGGTGGTGCTGCCACTGAGCTGGTACGAGCGCGCCGGCAACGCCTTCTTCAATTCGCTGACCGTGGCCGACGCCGACGGTCGCCTGCTGGGGATCTACCGCAAGACCCACATCCCCAACGCCATCGGCTACCAGGAAAAGGAATACTTCAGCCCCGGCGATACCGGTTTCAAGGTCTGGGACACCGCCTTCGGCCGCCTGGGCATCGGCATCTGCTGGGACCAATGGTTCCCGGAAACCGCGCGCTGCCTGGCGCTGCTCGGCGCCGAGGTGCTGCTGTTCCCGACAGCCATCGGCTCGGAGCCTGGTGCCGCCGAACTGGACTCACGCGACCACTGGCAGATGGCGATGCGTGGCCATGCCGCAGCCAACCTGCTGCCGGTGGTGGCCGCCAACCGCGTCGGCCAGGAAGTGGCGCGCAGCGACGAGCACCTGTCGATGCGTTTCTATGGTTCCTCGTTCATCTGCGACCACAAGGGCGCGATGCTCGCCGAAGCCGATCGCGACAGCAGCGGCGTATGGCTGCACGACCTGGATCTGGCGCGCATGCGTGAAGACCGCCTGAGCTGGGGCGTCTACCGCGACCGCCGTCCCGAGCTGTACGCACCGTTGATGACCCTCGACGGCCGCACCCCACAACCGACGAGGGCCTGAGCCATGCCACGCCGTCCATCACAACTGTTCGCCGCCCTCGCCCTGGCCTGCTGCGCGTCCGTCGCCCAGGCACAGCAGGAAGCCCTGCGCCTGTACAACTGGGCCGACTATTTTGCCGAAGACACCCTCAAGCGCTTCACCGCCGAAACCGGCATCCCGGTGATCTACGACGTCATGGACGGCAGTGAAGTGCTCGAGGCCAAGCTGATGTCCGGGCGCAGCGGCTACGACCTGGTGTTTCCCGGCGACACCGTGGCCGAGCGCCTGATGCGCGCCGGCAGCCTGCAGCCGCTCGACCGCCAGCAACTGACCGCGCTGGACGACATCGACCCTGGCCTGCGCGCCCTGCACGCGCGCTACCCCAAGGCCAGCGAAGCGACAGTGCCCTACACCTGGGGCACCATCGGCCTGACCTTCAATGCCGCCAAGATCCGCGAGCGCATGCCCGACGCACCGCTGGACAGCCTCGACCTGCTGTTCAAACCGGAGCTCGCCGCCAGGTTCGCCGATTGCGGCATCTCGATGATCGACTCGCCCGACGAAGTGCTCGCCGTGGTGCTCCACTATCTGGGGCGTGAACCCCGCAGCGCCAGGCGCGAAGACCTGGCTGCCGCCAGCGAGCTGCTCAAGTCGATCCGGCCCTACGTGCGCAAGTTGCAGTCGCAGCCGGTGACCGAACTGGTCAACGAGAACACCTGCCTGTCGCTGGGCTACAGCGGCGACGTGATCCAGGCCCAGCGCACCGCCGAGGCCGCAGGCAAGGCCATCGACTTCCAATACCGCGTGCCGCGCGAGGGCACCACGGTATGGATGGACACCATGGCGATCCCCGCCGATGCACGCCATCCGGAGTACGCCTATCGTTTCATCAACTTCGTGATGCGCCCGGAAAACATGGCCGCGATCAGCAACTTCACCGGCTACCCCACGGCCAGCGCCAAGGCCCGTCCGCTGGTGGACGCGCGCATGCGCGACAACCCCGACATCTACCTCGATGCCGCCACCTATGCCCGGCTGATTCCGGGCAAGGATATTCCCCAGGCCGACATGCGTGCGCGCATGCGCGTCTGGACCCGTTTCAAGACTGCCCAGGACTGACCCATGCCAACCCGTCGTACCTTCCTCCAGCACCTGTCGATCGCCGCCGGCCTCGGCGCCGCCGCAAGCATCGGCCTGCCGCTGGGCAGCGCCCGCGCCAGCGAGGCGGGCCGCTGGTTCATGCCCGACGAGGGCGAGCCGCAGCGGTGCGCCTACCTCGCCTTCGGCGCCCAGGACGCGATCTGGGAAGACTTCACCGAAGACGTGCAGGCGGCGCTGGGCCGCATCGCCCGCGCCATCGCCAACTACCAGCCAGTGACGGTGTTCTGCCGCGAGGGCGAGCGCGACCTGGCCGAGGAACACTGCGCCAGCCACAACACCACGTTCGTGATCACTGAGCTGGACGACATCTGGATGCGCGACATCGGCGCCAACTTCGTGGTCGACGACGACGGCGAGCTGGGCGCGGTGGATTTCAACTTCAACGGCTGGGGCGGCAAGCAACGGCACCGCTTCGACGCGAAGCTGGCCAAGCAGGTGGCCACGCGGGCGAACGCTGCCTACCAGCGCAGCGAACTGGTCGGCGAAGGCGGCGGTATCGAGGTCGATGGCCATGGCACCGGAATCATGACCGAGAGCAGCTGGATCAACGGCAACCGCAACCCCGGCTGGAGCAAGGCCGAAGTCGAGCAGGAGCTCAAGGCGCGCCTGGGCCTGCGCAAGATCATCTGGCTGCCGGGCATCAAGGGCAAGGACATCACCGACGCGCATGTGGACTTCTATGCGCGCTTCGTGCGCCCCGGCGTGGTGCTGGCCAACCTCGACACCGACCCCGATTCCTATGACCACGCAGTGACGCTGCGGCATCTGGAGATACTCAAGCAGGCCACCGATGCCGATGGCCGGGCGTTGCAGGTGCACACCGTGTCGCCGCCGCTGAAACCACGCAAGAGTGCATTCAACAAGGGCAACCCGGATTTCGCGGCGGGGTATATCAATTATTTCGTGATAAACGGTGCGGTCATCGCCCCGCAGTTCGGCGACCGCGAGGCCGATGAAAAGGCCCGGGCGTTGTTGGCCGAGTTGTATCCGGATCGGGACGTGGTGCAGTTGGATATCGATGCCATCGCGGCGGGAGGTGGCGGCATCCATTGTGTGACCAGCCATTGTCCAGCGGTGTGAGTACCGGCCCTATCGCGGGGCAAGCCCGATCCCATAGACCCCGATGCATTCAGGTTCTGTGGGGGCGGGCTTGCCCCGCGATAGGGCCGGCACAGACACCCTATTCATTTGCAAACCCGATCAATCACAAAGAAAAACAAACTTCTCAAATGAGCCCCGGGCAGTGATGCTGTCGCGATCCACTTCGCCTCCCGGAGAACAACAATGAACGAAGTCGCCATCGTCGCCGCCACCCGTACTGCCATCGGCAGTTTCCAGGGCACCCTGGCCAATGTCTCGGCCATCGACCTCGGTGCTGCGGTGATCAAGCGCCTGTTGGAGCAGACCGGCCTTGACCCCGCGCAAGTCGACGAGGTGATCCTCGGCCAGGTGCTGACCGCAGGCGCCGGCCAGAACCCCGCCCGCCAGGCCGCGGTCAAGGCCGGCCTGCCCCACGCGGTGCCGGCGCTGACCCTGAACAAGGTCTGCGGTTCGGGCCTCAAGGCCCTGCATCTGGCGGCCCAGGCGATCCGCTGCGGCGACGCCGAGGTGGTGATCGCCGGCGGCCAGGAGAACATGAGCCTGGCGCCGTACGTGCTGCCCTCGGCCCGCACCGGCCAGCGCATGGGCCATGGCCAACTGGTCGATACCATGATCACCGATGGCCTGTGGGACGCCTTCAACGACTACCACATGGGCATCACCGCCGAGAACCTGGTGGACAAGTACGCCATCTCCCGCGAACAGCAGGACGCCTTTGCCGCCGAGTCCCAGCGCAAGGCCGTGGCGGCTATCGAAGGCGGTCGTTTCAAGGACGAGATCACCCCCATCCACATCCCGCAGAAAAAAGGCGATGCGCTGGTGTTCGACACCGACGAACAACCTCGCCCAGGCACCAGCGCCGAATCGCTGGGCAAGCTGCGTGCAGCCTTCAAGAAAGACGGCAGCGTCACCGCTGGCAACGCCTCGAGCCTCAACGATGGCGCCGCTGCCGTGCTGCTGATGAGCGTCGACAAGGCCAAGGCCCTGGGCCTGCCGGTGCTGGCCAGGATCACCGGCTACGCCAGTGCCGGTGTAGACCCGGCGATCATGGGCATCGGCCCGGTCTCGGCGACCCAGCGCTGCCTGCAGAAGGCGGGCTGGCAGTTGTCCGACCTGGACCTGATCGAGGCCAACGAAGCCTTCGCGGCCCAGGCCCTGGCAGTGGGCAAGGAGCTGGCCTGGGATGCGGCGAAGGTCAACGTCAACGGCGGTGCCATCGCCCTGGGCCACCCGATCGGCGCCTCGGGTTGCCGGGTGCTGGTGACCTTGTTGCACGAGATGATCAAGCGTGATGCGAAGAAAGGCCTGGCGACGTTGTGCATCGGTGGTGGCCAGGGTGTCGCGTTGACGATCGAGCGATGAGTCTGGGGTGAGTGCTGCGCAGGCGAGCCCGCGAAGCACTCACCGCTAATCTCAGAATCTTTCATCCAGGATCGCCGGCAAGCTCAGCTCCCTGACAAAGCTGGCCGGCGACAGTGACAGGATCATCCTGACCACCTGCACCACATCGTGCACCGGTATCAGTTGCCCTTCCCCACGCCGCGCAGCCTCAGCAACCGGCACCTCCAGGCCGTCCTCGGTATTGAGATAGCCAAGGTTCAGACAGGTCACGCCAAGATGCCGATCGCGGTAGCCCTCGCGCAGGGCGTCGGCGATGCCTTGCAGGGCGAACTTGCTGGCACCGAAGGTCACCTCAGGGCGCCCGCTGCGCGGCAGGCCCGAGGTTGAGCCGGTCAGCAGGATGCGTGGGTGCTGGCTTTGCAGCAACAGGGGCAGCAGACGCTTGATCAGCAGGATGGTCGCCGTGATGTTGCAACCGACCATGGTTTCAATCTGGGCGTCCTGGTCGTCGAGAAAATCGTAGGCGGGGTGGAACGCCAGGGGCTCCCAGATGCCCAGGTTGTAGATCAGGGTGTCGATGCCTTGATCGGCCACAGCCTTGGTGATGGTGGCGACGGCAGTTGCGGGTTGAGTGAGGTCGGCTTCGATCCAGCGGGTGTCGATACCGGTGATGGCAGGGACGTGCGCAGGGATGGCGCGGGCGACGCCGATCAGGGTGTCGCCGGGGTTGCCCAGGCCTTGCATCAGGGCCTTGCCCAGTCCTTTGCTGGCGCCGATTACCAGGGTTTTCATCAATAACTCCATTTATCGAGGTTTGGGGAAAGAGGCCGGGACAGCGGTGACCTTTTCGCGGGCAAGTCGGGGCGCCGAACCGCCGCTCCCACAGGTACTCCACAGTCTTCCGAGCCGCAGGGCCTGTAGGAGCGGGCTTGCCCGCGAAAAGGTCACCGCCAAAAGTAGATTCGATCCACTAGCGCAGCATCCAAGCAACCCGCCAGCTCGATGACAAAGCCTGGCTTGTATCCAGATGTAAACCGCGGCGCGTGTCTGTTTCAGATCAATGCCGTACGCTTGCAGACAACCCACCGCCCCCCAATCCAGCCACACTGTCATCCTGCCCGCACCCGGTACCCGCCATGAGCCTGCTCAGACAAGCCCTGAACGATCAATCCTTCGTCTGCATCATGGAGTTCGTCCCCAAGCCTTCTGCCCAGCGCTTCGCTGCACTGGAGAGCATCATGGCGCGTGCGCAGTTGTGCGGCTGGCCACTGGCGGTGTCCATCGCCGACCGGGTCGGCAGTGCGCTCGACATGTCGCCGCTCGACGCCTGCCGCAGCTTCAACACACCGGTCCCGACCCTGTTGCATTTCTCCGGCAAGGACCGCGAGCGCCAGGACCTGCTCGCCCAGCTGTCACACATGGACGCCGCAGGCCTGGACCAGCTCCTGCTGCTGACCGGCGACCGCCTGCCCGGCCACACGCCAGGCCAGCGTCCGGTGCGTTACCTCGAATCTGTCGCGGCCCTGCAGATCGTGCGCCAGGCGCGCCCCGACTGGCTGCTCGGCGCGGCACTGAATCCGTTCAAGTACCGCGAGGAAGAAGGCGGCGCACAATACTTCAAGGCCGAAAAGAAGCTCGCCGCCGGCGTCGACTTCTTCATCCTGCAACTGGGTTTCGACTTCCAGAAATACCGCGAGGCCATGCACTGGATGCAGCGCCAGCCCACGCCTCGGCCCATGCTCGCCTGCATCATGGGGCTGACCGAGGGCCGCGCCGGGATGCTCGAGCATGTGGCGGGGGTCACCGTAAGCCCCGCGATGCGTGCGCTGCTCGCCGCCGAGGCGGCAGTGTCCAAGGCCCACGCCCGGCAGCGTGCCACGGAGCGCCTGGCCCTGCAGATCATCGGCCTGCGCCTGCTGGGCTACGCCGGGATCAACCTCTCCGGCGTGCACGAACTCGAACAGTTTCTCGAACTGGAACAAGCTCTGGAAGACTGGCTGCCACGCATCAACAGCCTCGAGCAATGGCGCAGCGCCTGGGACGCCGCCTGGCAGATGCCCGGCGTTGCACCGGTCACTTTCCACCCACCCGGGCATCACTGGCAGCAAGGCCAGCGCCAGGTCCAGGCGTCGTTTACGGAAAAGGCCCGCTACCATTTGCTGTCGGCCATGCACCACCAGTTGTTCAGCCGCGAAACGCTGTTGAGCAAGGCATTCGGCTGGAGCGTGCGCCGGTCGCTGTGGTCGACCCCAGCCGCGGCGCGCGTTCTGCACCGCGTGGAGCGCGGCCTCAAGCGGCCGGTGGTCGGTTGCGATACTTGCGGTCAATGCCGGCTCGAAGACACCTTGTACATCTGCCCGGAAACCTGCCCCAAGGGCCTGGCCAACGGGCCCTGCGGCGGGACGCAACTGAACCGCTGCGAGTTCGGCGACCGGGAATGCATCCACAGCCGCAAATACCGCACGGCGGTGTCGGTCGGGCAGACAGACGTACTCAGGGACAAGCTGATCCCCTGCGTCGAGGTGGGTGGGCGCCAGCAGAGCTCCTGGCCGCGCTGGTTCGCCGAGCCAACCCCAGTACAACCCGCAGCGCGCGCCAAGCGCCCGCAACCCGAGGCCGCGGACCTGTAGGAGCGACTCGGCAAGCTCTGGCACAGGGGGCCCGACAGCCTCTATCCTGAGCGGCCATCGCCCTACACTCGCCCACAGGACCGCCGCGTGACCCGAGCGCAACTTGAAACCCAGCAGATCCCCCTCTACTTCGCCGCCGTGGTCCTGGCCATCGCCGCAGGCCTGCTCGCTCCCGACACCGCCAGCCACCTGCAAGCGCTGGTGACTCCGGCGATTGCCGTGCTGATGTACGCGATGTTCCTGCAGGTCCCCTTTCTCGACCTGCGTCAGGGGCTGGGCAGCCGCCGCTTCATGGGCGCGCTGTTGCTTGCCAACTTCGTGCTGGTACCGCTGCTGGTGTGGGCGGCCACGCGCGGTCTGGTCGAGCATCCGGCGATCCTGATCGGTGCACTGCTGGTACTGCTGACGCCCTGCATCGACTATGTGGTGGTGTTCACCCACATCGGCAAAGGCGACTCGCGCCTGACCCTCGCCGCCACGCCGATGCTGTTACTGGCGCAACTGGCCCTGCTGCCGCTGTACCTGACCCTGATGCTCGGCGCGCAAAACCCTGTGGCACTCTCCATCGCGCCGTTCGTGGAAGCCTTCGTGCTGCTGATCGTGCTACCGATGCTGCTGGCCGTGCTCACCAGCGTCGGTGCACGCCACTCGCAGGCCATCGCCCGCTGGAGCGACGCCTGGGCGTGGATGCCGGTGCCGGCCATGGCCCTGGTGCTGATTGCCGTGATCGGCTCGCAGATCGCCGTGGTGCTGGGCGACTTCCAGCGCCTGTTGCCGGTGATTCCGGTGTATGTCGGGTTCGCGCTGCTGGCACCGCTGCTGGGGCTGCTCTCGGCGCGGCTGTTCCGGCTGCAGGCGCGCGAAGCGCGATCGGTGACGTTCAGCGCCGCGACCCGCAATTCGCTGGTGGTACTGCCGCTGGCGCTGGCCTTGCCGGAAGAGTTGCGGGTGCTGGCGGCAGCGGCGGTGATAACCCAGACCCTGGTAGAACTGGTGAGCGAACTGATCTACGTGCGGGTGGTGCCGGCAGTGGTACGAACCTGACGGGCGCCATCCCAACTCACAGGATCACGAACCCCACCTCGATATTGCCCCGCGTCGCCTTGGAGTAAGGGCAGATCTGGTGCGCCTCGGCCACCATCTTCTGCTTGTCCTCCAGGGCTAGCCCGGGCAAGTGCACGGTCAACTGAGCGGCCAGCGCAAAGCCGCCATCGGCGGTATTGCCCAGCGCCACATCAGCCTCCACCGCCACGCCCTCGGGCAGGCGGATGTCGAACTTCTGCCCCGCACGACGCAGTGCGCCGATGAAGCAGGCCGACCAGCCGATGGCAAACAATTGCTCGGGGTTGGTGCCTGGACGTCCGGAGCCTGGCGGGCTCAACGGCAGGTCCAGCGCACCATCACTGGAGCGACCGCGGCCGTCGCAGCCTCCGGTGGTGTGAGTACGGGCGGTGTAGAGGGTGGTTGTCAAAGGGGTGATCACGGTACATCTCCTTCTTGCCGATCAGGACGTTTCGCACAGCCCTCCCCGACCAAGGGTGCGGGAAGGGCGCGGATGGCCGTTACTGCTTGGCCTGGCTCAGGCGGCTGTACAGGTCGGACGGGAACGGTTTGCCGTTGGCGTCGAACTGATGCTTGCGGAACCGATACACCTCCGCCTCGGACAGGTAACCATCGTGGTTGGCGTCGATCGCATCGAACTCGGCGTTGGCCTTCGGTGCCACGGCCAGCAGCTCGGCACGCGAAACGCGGCCATCGTGGTCGGTGTCGGTGCGGGCGAAGGAGGCATCGCCACACTTGCCTTCACCACACTTGCCCTCCGCCCCGGTGGCTTTCGCCTGGCCACCGCACTTGCCCTCGCCACACTTGCCTTCGGCCTTGGTGGCCTTGCCCTCGGCACCGCACTTGCCTTCCCCACACTTGCCTTCGGCCTGGGTGGCCTTGCCCTTGGCGCCGCACTTGCCTTCCCCGCACTTGCCTTCCGGGGCCTTGTCGTTGGCCGCGAGCTGGTAGCCCTGCGGCAGTGCTTCAACGGCGAACGCGGAGCTGGTGACGTTGATACCGCCTGCCAGGGCGATGGCGAACAGGCCGATGCGAGCCTTGCTGGAAATCGGGGTATGGGACATGGCGTTTCTCCGGATGTCAGTGCGGTCGTACCGCTGGGTTCATTGCCCCTAGGGCGAGAGAGCCGATGAACCGGGGCGCCTGGCCCCGTTCGTTCGGGTGGAGCCATTTGAACGTCAGCGTGTATCGGGGGCGTATCCGGGGAGGGAGGGATTTGTATGCAAGTACGCAGGATCAGGGATGAGATACAGGGCGATACAATCGCGGGACAAGCCCGCTCCCACAGATACCTGCGCTGACACTGGACTCAGCGCACGTATCTGTGGGAGCGGGCTTGTCCCGCGATTGGGCCGCAAAGCGGCCCCGGCGATCTCAGCCGTCGAAACTCACCGCCCGCAACGGCGCGGTATTGACCTTCAGCTCGAACACATCCGGCCGCGCATAATGGCCCACCACATCGAAGTCGAGATTGCCCTGGCTCAACTGGCTCATGTCCAGATCCGCGTACAACTCGGTCTCGCAATCGAACACCGGCCCGGCCAGTACCTCGCCCAAGGGGCTGACGATCATGCTCCCCCCGCGCATCACGTAGTCGTCGTCGGCGAAGTCCAGCCCGAACGCCTCGCGGTGCTGCTGCGGATACTCGCCCAGGCGAATCGCCTGGCAGGCCGAGAGCACGAACACCCGGCCCTCCAGCGCCACATGCACCATGGAGCTGGCCCACGACGGTCGATCGTCGGCAGTCGGTGCGCAGTACAGTTGCACCCCTTGCGCATACATGGCCTGGCGCAGCGCCGGCATGTAGTTCTCCCAGCAGATCACGCTGCCGAGCACACCGAAGTCGGTCTGCACCGGCTCAATGGTCGAGCCGTCGCCGAAGCCCCAGATCAGGCGCTCCTGCCCGGTCGGCATGAGCTTGCGGTGATAACCGGCAATGCCCCGGCCCGGCGCGAGGGTGACAGCGGTGCAGTACAGGGTGCGGCCATGACGCTCGATGATGCCGACCACCGCGGTCACCCCCGTCTGCTCGACGCTTTCGGCAAAGGCCGCAAGCTCCGGGCCGTCCAGGGCCACGGCTCCCTCGACGTAGCGCTGGTACAGCGCGCGCCCGGCAGCACTGCGATTGCCCACCACACTGCCGAATGCCGCGCCCTTGGGATAACCGCCGATGAACGCTTCGGGGAACACCGCAAGTTGTGCGCCCTGCTCCGCCACCCGCCGCAGGATGCCGGCGGCCTTCTCGACACTGGCCATCGCGTCATAAGGAACGGAAGCGGCCTGGATGATTGCTACACGGGTCATGATGACTCCTGTCTGTGGTTAGAAACGGCTGATGTCGTTGTCACGGGTTTCCGGCAAGGTCTTGCACAGCACCAGCAAGCACAGCAGCGAGACCCCGGCGAGGTAGGCAGCGGGCAGGTTGGCGTCGCCGGTCATGCGGATCAGCGCCGCGGCGATGAACGGCCCCGGGCCTGCCAGAATCGCCAGCGCCAGGTTGTGCCCCAGCGCTGCGCCGGTGGAGCGGATCGAGGCCGGGAAGACCTCCACCAGCAGCACCACGTCCATCACTGCCGTGACCGCCACCAGCACCCCCAGGATGATCAAGCCGAGCAGGATCGCCGCGCTGTTGCCGCTGTTGATCAACAGGAAAATCGGAAACGCCAGCACCGTCAGCGCCGCGGCAGCACCCAGCAACAGTTTGCGCCGGCCGATGCGGTCACTGAGCCGGCCGATCAGCGGGTTGACGATCACGTACACCACCAGCGCGATGCTACACAGCCACAGCGCCATGCTGCGCGGCAGCCCCACGGTGGTGACCAGGTGGTTGTTGGCGTAGGTGACGAAGTAATAAAGCGACACCCCGAACAGCGCCGAAAAGGCAAAGGTGGTGATGAACGCCCGGCGCCGCACCGCCTTGCTCGGGGCCTGCGCCGAATCGCGCTGGCGCACCATCTCTTCGTACACCGGGGTATCGCCCAGCTTGCGGCGAATGAAGATGGCGATGCCGGTCATGACGATCGAGGCCACGAACGGCAGGCGCCAGCCCCAGGCCGTCAGTTGCGCGTCGCTGAGCGTGGTGGTGATGGTCGCGGCGACGAAGGTGCCGAACAGGAACGCCAGCCCGGCAGTCCCGGTGATCACGCTGGCCGCCGTGGCGCGGCGATTCGCCGGCGCACTCTCGACAATATAGATGCCTGCGCTCGACCACTCGCCGCCAACCATCATCCCCTGCACGAAGCGCATGGCGATCAACAGCACGGGCGCTGCGATACCAATCGCCTCGTAGGTGGGTAACAACCCGATGATCGTGGTACACACCCCCATGCCGAACACCGTGATGATCAGCACCGCCCGGCGGCCGAAACGGTCACCGATCGGCCCCAGGATCAGCGCCCCGAACGGCCGCGAGAGAAAGCCCACGGCGAATACCGCCAGCGACGACAGCAGCGACACGCCAGGCGCGCTGGACGGGAAGAACAGCATCCCGATCACCGCCGCGAAATAGCCGTAAACGGCGAAGTCGAACCACTCCATGAAGTTGCCGATCCCTACCGCGATGGCGCGCTTGCGGATATCCACCTGCCCACCCCTGGTATGGGTATTGCTTTCACCCACGCTATGCGAAATCGTGCCCACCGGATCCACCTATGTGTTGTTATCTGTTGTGGGCACCAGACTAGAAACACCACCGACCACGGGGCAAACGATTAGGAAATATGAGCCGGATTAACGTACGTAATATTTCTCGGATCGACCTGAACCTGCTGCTGACCTTTCACTGCCTGATGACCGAACGCAGCGCCACCCGCGCCTCAGCCATGCTGCACGTGACCCAGGGCGCAGTGAGCTCGGCCTTGCGCCGCCTGCGCGAACACTTCGGCGACGAGCTGTTCATCCGCACCGCCTCGGGCATGCAACCCACGCGCAAGGCCATGGAGCTGGCGCCGAAGATCACCGAAGCCCTGACCTCCATATCCGGCCTGTTGGGCACAGAACCCGACTTTTCGCCGCACGATTCCAGTTATGTCTTCAATATCGGCCTGTCTGACGATATCGAGGCCTGCCTTGCGCCGCGCATCGTCAACGCCGCAGCGGCCGAAGGCCTGGGCGTGACCTTCGCCTTCCACCAGAGCAACAGCTCGCTGTGGAAACAGTCGCTGCAAGACCCCGACATGGACCTGGTGATCTGTGCCGAACCCAAGGACTTCAACACCAGCTATTCCTCGCAGGTGCTGTTTTCCTCGTCCTACGCCTGCCTCTACCGTCCACGCAATGGAGCGGCAAACGACCCCATCGCCCTGGAAGACTATTTCGCCGCCAATCACGTGCGGATTTCCTACGATGGCCGCCGCGGCTTCATCGACGACATGTTCGAGGCGGCAGGCTATGCGCGGCATGTCACCGCCTCGTTCACCCATTTCAGCGGTGCACTGAGCACCTTGATGAACAGCGAAGTGATCGCCACGATCCCCAGCTTCGCCGCCGAGAGCTATGCGGCGATGACCGACCTGACCGTGAGCCCGGTGCCCTTCCCGGTGCCGTCGTTCCGCTGTTTCATGGTCTGGGACATTGCCCGGCACAACAAACCGCATCATGAATGGCTGCGGCAGTTCATCGGCAACCTGGCCCAGGTGGTGAGGTAGCCTCCGGACCGACTGTGCCTACGAAACTAGGGCCCACGCGCATGACGAGTTCATGCCCATGGTGCCCGGGCAAGGGATGCTGCGCTTCAAGGACGAACAGACTGACCGCACCACCTCAAACCGGTAGTGGTTACGGAAGATGATGAAACTTCGCTGGCAACAGTCCGCGTCGTTGCGACGTGTCCCACGACCAGGGGCAAAGCTCGCGGCGGCGCTCTCCCACAATCATATCGGAACGGTCCGACATACCCGCCAATAGCGCCTTCTTATGCTCGCGAGTCCCTCAATTGCGGGCTAGCGGCTGACCCAACGGTCTCTCCTGACGCCCTGCTCAGGACCCGTCATGCCTCGCCCGCCCATCACGGAATTAGGTGGCAACCCGTTCAAGCCTTTCGCCCGAGCGCGGATCGAAAGCTCGATCGATCTTCCCAAACTGTATGCCGCAATCGACCGCGATCCCGCCATCGTTGGGGCGGGGGTGGTTTATGTCGATACTCATTACAACGCGATTACCTTGCGGGCGTTTCAGCCTGTTTGCAGTGTGCTGCCGAAGAGGGTGGTGTTGCAGGAGCTGCCTAGGCCGGTTACGGCTGAGCAGCATCTTGAGCAGCAGGTGAAGGATCCGCGGCAGTCCAGGTTGATTTCGGATCTCTGGAATACTGGGGTGGCGTGTACGGGATTTATCGGCGGGTTGCTGTTGATAGTGAATGGAGGTGTTTTGACTGCTATCACCGGTGGCCCTGGGATTGCTATCAGCATTGCTGGTTACGGAGCTTTATTGGCATCTGCCGCCCAGTGTGCGATTGGAGTGCGCCGTGTTCACTTGGAGCTTCACGCCCCGGAAAGCAATGATGAACTCGATAATCAAACTTGGTTCAAGATTGTTGCACCGCTGCTAGACATCATCTCTTTGCTCGGAATCGCCAGCGCCTCTCTGAACACGATCAAATATCTCCAGATGCGCAAAAGCCTGACAGGTGCAGGATGGTTCTCGTTGAGTAGAACACTGAGTCGCCAGCAACGCAGCACGCTGATGAGAGAAATCCTCTCGATCAAACACCCGTCGCTGACGAGTAAACAACTAAAACTCAAACAACGTCTCGGTACCCTTCCCAAACGCTTTATGCCCGCACAAATCAGGAAATCGACCATTGCACTTATCAGTGAGTCCATCCTTAGCGGCATCGGCATCATCGGGAACGGGATGGTCCAGAACCTTGCTGTAATGCTGATAGAGGAAATCAGCGAATGATGTTTCTTACCTTTTGTTTAGGCACCTTTCTCAAACGATTTTTCCCGATCCTTGCGCTGGCAATGTTGCTGGCAATTATCGCCATCTCTACGGGAGCAGGCGCCATAGCAGATGTCTACTTTCGCAAGCATCCAAACTACCTTGAGTACTCCTTTACTCTGCTGATGTTGGGCACGACCGTGCTGGGGTGCGCTCAGTACTCGGTAATCCGTGGCAGAGGAAAATTCACATGGTGGATTGTAGGGGTATTGGTGATATGCCTTGCAGCCAACTGCATAAGCTACTTCAAGCCTGGATTAGAGTTGTTTTCGTTGGTGGGCATGCTCTCGGCCACCTCGGCCCTCGCCTGCTACAACAGCCGCCGCTACCGCCAAATGTGCAAAAGACTTCAAGTGATCCGGCGAATGCGCGAGGAATGGATCGCCTATGAAAAGCTCCGTCGGTAGCTCAAGCCCAGTCGGTGTGGGAGCGGCCTCGTGCCGCGAAAGGGCCGCAAAGCGGCCCCGGCGGTCGAGGGCCAACAACACCTCCAACAGCTACACAGCCTCCCCCGCCAAATCAATCAACCTCCCACACTCCTCCGCCGTCATCCGACCGATGATGCGGATGGCCTGGTGAATCCCCGCCGCACCTCGACCGCTCAACTGCGGGTTGTGCTCACACTCAAGCAGTTCATCGTATTGAGCCAGTGCCTCGCCCAGGAGTTCGAGGGTCCAGGCATAGGATTGGATTGTGGAAAGGCGCTCGTGGTCAGTCATGGGACACCTGCCTCAGTTCGCGGGTGGACTGACTGTGGACAGGGTAAAAGCGATGGGGTCGAGATACCGGCGCTGATGAACAGCGGCGGAGAGCGGATGCGAGGATCCTGTAAGGGATAGCGATAAGCATGCATGAGATCCTTTTCAGTTGAAGCACCACGTCAATCGTCGCCAAACGATTGGGTGGCAGCTGTACGCAGGTTGGCGAACCGAGGAAAAGGAACCCGGCAGACCCGAGGGTCTCCCACGCACAGCCGCCATTGCACGAAACTGCGGACACAAAAAAAGCGCCTGCAATCGTGATCGGGGCGCCGATGCGCCTTTTCGTACGGGTCGCCAAACCCGGTCGCGGAGGTTGCCGCGACTGGAGGGAATTTATGCCTAACGGGGCATCAGTGCAAGGCGCGGCGAAGCCCGAAGAAGCCGTGAACCGCATTTTGGGAACAGTCCGACATACGCCCAGGGCCGGCGACCCTGCTCTGTTAACCCTCAACTAATCCGCCTGTAGAACACTGGGTGCAACTCGGCGCTCGCGGCGCCGCAAGCCCCCTCACTACAGACAGGTAACTTGAAAATGAAAGCGTTAGTGGCATTGGTGTTTGGCGGCCTTTGCAGCACGGCAATGGCCAATGAAGTGGCGCAGGATTTCAAGCAGCCGCCGGTTGAACGGTACAACTACTCGCAGCACCTGGACATTGCCCGAGTGATCTCCGTGAGCGAAGTGCCCGACGTGCGCGAATTGGTACCCGCGCGCATGATCTACGAAGACTCCAAAGGCCAACGGCATACGCTTGAATACACAGCGATGGGGAAAGGTTTGACTGACGACTGAGGCTCTGGAGTGTTGCTTAATCCGTGAGGGAATGTTCGGCAGTGCCGGCAGTTCAATAGGGCAAGTGGATGATGAAAGTGGTGCCATAGATTGGGTTGGACGTCACGGTAGCCCGGCCACCATGGGCTTCGGCGATCTGCTTGACGATAAACAAACCAAGCCCGAGCGAACGCAGCGTATCTTGCCGGTCGCTACCACGCGTCATCGGCTCGAATAACTTCGGCAGCAATTCCTCGGCGATGGCAGGGCCGTGGTTGTGAACGCTCAAAACCACACCGTTGCCGCAGAACTCAGTAGTGAGCGTGATGGGATAGCGAAGGTCGCCATATGCCGCACTGTTGGCGACCAGGTTACCGATCATCTGATGCAACCTGTCCTGATCCACCTCGAATGTCCCTTGCCCCCGAGACAAATGACGAATGCTTGCGTTGCCAAAAACAATCCTGAGCTCACTCACGGATTGGTCCATGGCCTTCAGAAGATCAACTTGTTGGCGACGGATACCGATGCCCTGACCGAGTTTGATCGAAGCGAAATCCAAAAGATCGACGATCATGCGCTGCGCTCTTTCGGCAGAAGTGCCAATGCTGCCCAGCAGGCGACGCCCCCGGTCGGATTGGACATCGCGTGCAAGCAGCTCAGTAGCCATCTTGATGGCCGTCATCGGATTCTTCAGGTCATGGCTAGCCACAGCGACCATTCGTTCGGCGAGCAGTGCCCGATGCTGCACATCTTCATAGGCTGCGGCCAACTCGACTTGGGCGCGTTGCAAAGCTGATTCGGCGGCGGCCTTCTGTGCCAGCAGTTCCTCGGCGCGCTGCATTGCCAAGAATACCCCCCGCTCATTGCGGTCTCGCTGGCTAATGCCGAACAACGCCAACTGGTAGACGACCCCGTCGTCACTTGCCTGCCGGACACCATTGAGCAACATGGCAACGGCTGTTCCATTGCGATGTTGCAGGTCGACCTTAACCTCCGCAACAGAGCCCTGCATGTCCATCAATGGCTTCCAGTGTGTGCTTTGGAACACACGCCCAGCCACCGTCAGCAACTGCTCGAAACTGCACGCGTGCATCAGCGTCGAGTCGTATCCCAGCCAATCGCAGAACGTTTGGTTGGCGCGGATGATGGTGCCATCCGCGGCCATGACAACCAGTCCGCACGGGGCGTTCTCGAAATACGCTGCTGTGAGCAACTGCGCGGTGTCATCCATCACTGAACCCACGTTCTACGAAGAAAGCATCCATTGCAGCCGTGCATGCACTGGGCGCGCTCAGCTGCGGGAAATGGCCGATATTGTTGATGATGCTCAACGTACTGTCGGGCAGCACCTGGTGCAGATAATCGCCAACCTCCATTGGCACGACCACGTCGCCGGGACATTGCAGGATCAACGTGGGTGTCGACAGCCCGCAAATGTCCTGCCGGTGATCGGACAGGAAGATCACACGGGCAAAATGCCTGGCGATAAAGGCGTTGGTGCGAGCAAAGTTTTCCAGCAGCTCTTCGTGAAGCCCCCGCTGCCCCGGTGCCCCCATCAAGACAGGCGCCATGGTCCCGGCCCAGCCGAGATAATTGTCGTCGATGGTTGCCAGCATTTGCAGCACTTCATCCGGCGAGAATCCGCCGGTGTAGTCACCCTTGTCTACGTAGCAAGGCGAACCGCCGATCATCACCAGCGCAGCAATCCGCTCTGGCGACTGCACAGTGGCCAAGGCGCAGATCATCGAGCTGACCGAGTGCCCCACCAGGATCACGGGGCCCTTCGCAAACGCGTTGATGATCTCGTTAAGATCCGCTGCGTGCCCCCACAGCGACGCGTGCCTGCCATGATCGTACGCCTCAAGCTCAGACTGCCCAGCGCCGGTCAGATCATAGGTAACAACGCGGAAGCTCTTGGAGAAATGCGGCACCAGCAACCGCCACATGCTCTGGTCACAGCCAAACCCATGCGCCAGGATCAAGGTTACCCCTCCGTCCCCAACAATATGGACGTTGCTACGCTTCTGCAGGGTCATAAAAATCCTGGTGTAATTGGCTATTAGCAGCGCCCGACTGCCCGATCTTCCGAAAGATTAGGTGAGTCATGGGACAAGCGGGGTGCGACTGTGACTCCGCAGCAGTCGAAAGTAACTGTTGTACCAGAACAGGCACACGTGGGCACCATACGCGATACGCCTGGACATAGCCCGCGGATTATTGAACGAGGCGCCGTTCGAGCTGATTTCGGCACGGGCGGGCTAAGGTGTAGGCCAGATTCAAGTGCTCGACCTGCTTGCTGATCGAGCACAGATCCGATCTACAGGTTACAGCGCTAAGCCCCGCCATGTGGACAGGACGTGGCTGTAGACGTTGAAAGCGGAAGCGTTAGCCGCCATGAGGGTATCGCGGACCAGACACTTTCGAGGTGAACTCTCGATGTGTTCCGCAACAATCATTTGTCTCTCTTCGCTGTTATAGCCTGCTCTATCAGCGGGCTGTCATAGCCAGTAACCGAACTTGCAGGCATCGGAACGGGCTCTTGCCAGAACGGTGTCTTTCCGTCCTGACTGTCGAACCTGTGGCGGGCCTCGCGGATCTGCTCCACGTTTTCAACCACCCACGTCCAAATAGGTGACATGCGGACAAGCAGCTGCATCCCCAGCGCAGTCAGGTCATATTCAACACGGGGCGGAATCTCTTGGAACTCGTGGCGGCTGACCAAGCCATCCCGCTCAAGTGATCGCAGTGTCTTGGTCAGCATGCGCTGTGTAATGCCACGCAACTGCCGTTTGATATCGGCGTGGCGCATCGTGCCGTAGACACCTAGCGCATGCAGAATGCCCAGAGACCAGCGACTGCCCGCATGTGCAAGTACCTCACGCCTGACCCCATCGTCATCCTCTCTAAGCGTCTGGCAGATGGCTTGCGCCTGCCTCAAAGCTTCATGATCGGCCATGCTTCCCCCTGGTATCACGCGTGTGCCTTCTTACGAGCGCTGCATAGTCGTGCAAGCATTTGTCCATCTTACAGGCAACTTTAACCAGGACAAATCATGACCCATTCCACCCAGCCAACCCCTCAATCGATCCTCGTATTAGGCGCAGGAGAGCTTGGGCTGCCCGTGCTTCGCAACCTTGCTCGGGTTGCAGAACGAGCCCCAGGCTCAACGGTCAGCGTGCTGCTGCGCGAATCCACCATCAACACCCAAGTCCCGGCGAAAAAAGCCGAAATCGATGAACTTCGTAGCCTCGGCATTCAGATGGTCGCTGCCGATCTGGTGAGCGACTCCATCGACCAGCTTGCGGCGGTATTCGCTCAATTCGATACCGTCATTGGCTGCGCAGGGATGGTTGCAGGCCGAGAAACTCCGATGAAGCTTGCCACTGCGGCTCTGAAGTCCGGCGTCAAGCGCTATTTCCCGTGGCAGTTCGGCGTGGATTTTGAGGTGATTGGACGCGGAAGCCCGCAGGACCTTTTCGATGCCCAGCTTGACGTTCGCGAGTTGCTGAGGGCTCAAGACAAGACTGAGTGGGTCATCATCTCGACGGGCATGTTCACCAGCTTCATGTTTGAGCCCATTTTTGAAGTGGTGGACTTCGAGAATGACACGGTGAACGCGCTGGGCGGGCTGGATAACAGCGTCACACTGACCACACCCGATGACATCGGGGCGCTGACAGCAGAGATCGTTTTCTTCGAGCCCCGCTTGCGCAACGAAATCGTGTATCTCTCGGGCGACACGGTTACTTACGATGAAGTTGCTGGGCTGCTCGAACGTGTCCTTGGACGACCTTTCAAACGTAACGAATGGACGGTTCCGTATCTGATGGACGAACTGGAAAAAGACCCGACTCATCACATCAAGAAGTACCGGGCCGTGTTTGCCCAGGGCCGAGGCGTGGCCTGGCCGAAAGCGGGCACATTTAATGAACAGCAAGCGATTAACGTCACGACCGCCGAGCAGTGGGCTCGCGCAAACCTTCAAGGGAGGTAGGCGCTGGTAGAGGGTGGGGAAGTTCGGAGATGCGCCTGGGGGGGGAAAGGGGTGGGACTGGTGCGGAGACAGACGGACGGTTGTTGGGCGTGAGGGCACGGTTTTCGCGGGGCTGGAATTTGGTGGATTTTTTGATGTACCTCATAGGGTGTCTATAAAAAAATCAGCTGGTTATGGCTGTCCGTGGAATCGAACTGGGAAAATTTTGGCTCCGGTGAGAGCTACGACCACCCGCTTCAAATCCTCTATAGGGATCGGCAGAAAACGACTCAAAGTCGCCTATAGATCAACCGTTTCTAGCCAATATCTACCGCCTCCCACACCACCGGTCTATACGAACCACTCGAATCGTTAATGCCCTACGGGTGCTACGCCCGCTTGACCACGACAGAATTGAGGGTGTAGTGGCGTAATGATGTTGTGGTAGCCTAATCGAGCATCACCTCCTGACGTTCGTTGGCGCTGGGCAGGCTAAAAACTTATGTTTCATCAGCGGCAGGTGCTTAGCGACCTGCTCGACTGGTCGAGGACACGAATACGCAGATCACTGGCCACGTGCATGGCTCCAACTCGCCGTCTGAATGCGGCGGAAGTTGCTGCGAAAGCTGTTCTGGTCGGCGGCGCTGGGATCTGTCACGCTTTGAACCGACGAAGCAGTCTGTAACATGAAGCTCTCGTTGAAGTGCCCTGTGAAAGAAAAACCGCCCTACTAAGGCGTCTTTTTGTTTTCAAGTACTATCGTTGGATTGGTCAGGCGGTTTTCTTTTTGTTGGCCTTACGCATAGCCTTTTTCTGCTGATTGTAATAATCCAGCACCGGGCTTCTAAATTTCGCTTTCGTCATCAGTGTGAACGAACTGTTCACATCCTGAATTCCTGAGGCTTTTTTCAACATGTCCTTTGTATAGCGTAATTGGAGATAAAAGCTTTCGATCTTCTCTCCCTTTTCGGCCTCATCAACCATGTCCTGTACGTCCTCGACACCCATGAGTAGAGTTACACATTGAATTGTAACTTCCTCATCTAGATAAAGACTGTGTTCATCGCACCACTGGACAATGTCTACGATAGCCCCATTGACCAAATCAAATCGATCTTCAAAACAAAGCGATGAGTCCTTGATGGCTTTAGTGCCTGCTGCACCGCCTGCGTTGACGAGCTGAAACAGAACTTCATAAATTTCAAGTCGCTTTTCAAAAGTCTTTTGAGCATAGCTTTCTATGCGGTTTCTCCGGCGAATCCATTCATTTGCAACGATCCCGATGATCACACCTAAAATCCCAAGCAGCGCGCTGTCCACTTACCAATCCCCATTGATAAAAAATCAAACCAGTACTGTTGTTCTAAGTCCATGACCCTATCAATCTAGATCTACCAATCTTTCAGAGGCCTCATCCTTCGCTTGGCGGAGTTGAAATTTCCATTCGGCAGCCTCTTCATCGGTACAGACACCGACTTTTGGCAGATCGGCCAAGAAGCCTGACGCGTATCCGAAACGCTCGGCTAGCTCCCCATTAGTCTGGAGAATGAACGTCACAACCTTCGAGGGAGCGATTCGAGTGCCGCATCTTGAAGCGGCACATGCCCAAAGTTTATGTTTCATCAGCGAACATCACAAAAAATAAATCTGCCCCTTTGAGTCCGATGCAGCCAAAGACACTAGCCGGATATATGGACAGCTTTGAAGACTATACATTTATGCGGGCCATCATACTTTGATAGTAGTCTCTCAACTCTGGAAGCGAGTTCAAGTCGCCTTTACTCAGGGCTTGAGCCATCATGTTGTCTGCAAAGTGCCTAGGGATGTTTTTTTGGCCAGTAATTAACTTGTAGTAGTCGCAAAATACCGAATAGCAGAACATAGACACCATCTTTCCATAGCAATCATTGTAAGCTGATATACGATTATGACCGGAGTACCTTAGCGGGACGGTTCGACGAAGTTTGATGTCCTGTATGAGAGCCTTAAATTTATCTTTTTTGACCTTATAGCCTGAAGGCGAAGAGGTGTCTATTAAACCCCAGTATTGCTCTCTGTCCACGCCCTTGATGCGTTTCAGCCCGCATAGTAAATCGACAAAAACTACTCTATTTATGCTTTTTAGGAAAAGATCAAATTTAAACCTGATTTCCTCTGAGAATTTAGCGGGGATCGTGCCGCTAGGATGCACTGATCCCAAAATGGATATGAGGAACTCTGGTCGGCATGAGTCGTTCTCCCAACTGTATCCATAAGTGTAGAGGACCCTTGGGTGATTAATTATTTCACCTCTATAGCAATCGTAGTCACGATCGAATACGGCAATAGAATTTTTTATCGAATTAGTTTGAATTTTTTCTGCATAAGGGCGCACAAAATCTTTTGAACCAAGTGACTTAATCTTGATTGCAGTTCCTGGTAGGAATTTTGAGAACACACTACGCCAGAAAATAGAGTCGATAGACCATACTTCATCAATTGTTGCATCGTCGGAATGTTCATTTTTTTTTGATTTTTTCGGGTCACCACCTTCCGAGTAAACTATATACTCAACACCAAAGAAGGCATGGAAATTTGAGAGCCCTGAGTTGGTCCGCACAAAAGTCATTTTATGCAGCGCTCCATATTTATCAAATTCCCCTGGTGTTCACCTACAACGTCAGGGGAGTGGGTAGCAAATATAATCTGAGCGGACGGATTTAGGCTTTTTATGTTCTTTGCAAGAGTTTCTTGCCATGCTACGTGCAACGAAATCTCTGGCTCGTCTGCCATGTATATAAAGGTGTTGCCTTCTTGCAGTAATGCTTCACCAAGAATAATTAGTATCTGCTTTTCGCCAGATGACAACTGATTTGGCTTTAGGGTTTTCCCAGAGCTCGTGGTTATAACTATTTCATTCCTTTCATTTATATGCAGAGTTTTCCGCTGCATAAGCTCATTTAGCAGACTAATAAATAAGTCTCTAGGCGCGAGAAGCTTTCTTTTGTTTGATGTAATGTCCTCCCAAAAATCTACTGTACTCTCAATCCTATGCAAAGAGAATAAAGCCATTATTTCTGTGCTAGTAGGGGCCTCGCTGGCCTCCATCTTTTTTCTAAGTCGATCAAGAACCCCGAAGTGAGATTGAATTTTCTTTGTGTAGTTTTTCTTATCAACGCGAAACTCAGAAAATATTTGTACAAGAGCAGCTTTTTCACTCTCAAGCTTTGTCGCAATTGGAATGGGAAATTGTTTATCCTCATCAATGACAAGTAACGATAGAAAAACTTGTTCTTGAAAGTTTTCGTTTAGTACGTTTATTTTTTTGCTCAGCGCTGATAAATACCTGACTAGTCTATTGGAAAAGTCTTCGAGCCTTGAGTCCAATGGATCTGAGGAATTTTCGTTCGCAATTGTATTTATGCGCTGGACTGAGAGCCAGGTCAGTGAAACCATCTCTTTTAGATGCGTGGTCAGAGTTTTTCCGGCAGCTGCCTTGCCGGCTAATTGCATTCTGAGGAAATAGTTTCTTCTGAGCGCGTTATCATAACCATCATTTTCTGTTAGGACGTATGCGTACGGCTTCTCAGAAGAGGTTTCAAATATTTTGTAGTCACAATGGAAGAATGGTGCATCTCTGTTTCGAGTTACCTCGATGTAGGGTTTTTTTCTTGAGCCCGGATCTTTTAGTGCAATCTTTATGTAATCAAAATCAAGAGTTGCCAAGTAACTTTGGTCGGCAAACAGCACCCCTGCGATCAATTTTAAAGTTGTAGATTTCCCTGAACCATTAGGTCCAATTATAAAATTGTAGGAGTCATTGGTTTTGATCGAAACCTCATGATCTCCCCAGAAACCCTTTATGTATACACTTTCGATGATGTTCATAGCATCCTACTAAATTTCACCATTGAAGAAATTCTCCTAGCCGCAATGATGGCACATTGATCTCGCAACTGAACAGCCCATAGGGTTTCAAAATCACACCACTCTCATAGCAGCCTATTTCGATTCAGCCCCCTTCATTGACCATGTGTTGAGCCCCCACGTCATCCCGCCAAGAATGCTGAGTGTTATCAGGGATCAAGGCCCCTGCGACCTGTGGGGATGTCCTTTAACGCGGGACTGGCGGCTCCTTACGGCCGGGAGCACGGGCATCTCATGATCTGGCCTCCTGAACACCGTTACCGGTGGGCGGGTGGAGGCAGCACTGGCTGACGAGACAAGCGCCTGAAGATCCTGAGCCATGTGCAAGCAGCAATGCGATGACCGGGGCATGCCTGACTGTCAGTCAGGTGCAGTCCATTCCCTGGTCTGCGGCACCGTCATCTACATCGCTGTTGCTGGTGACATCGGCGTTTGTCACGCCGATTGTCACGAGGGGGATTGCCGCAAAGCCTTGTGCGATCAGGGCTGCAGCAGTGGTAGAAGTGCCCGTCTCTTTCCAGAAGAAAGAGACGGGCACAGGTTGGCGCAATATTCGGCCAAGCGGATAGGTTGCTGCAGGGCAGCGAGGTACGGTGTGTCTGGCGCACGAGCGCTATATGTGTAAGAGCATCCATCACATGGGTAGTGACCGGGCGAGCTGCCGGATGCGAATCGCCTTTGGGGAGAACCACCGCGAGAGCGGCGTGACCTTGAAGGTTCGGGCCACCTGGGATGCTGTCATCGACAGCGCTTGCACGGCCAGTTCTACGCCTGTGGATAAACCCGGTCAAGGGCCGAAATTCAGCGCTACTTGGGACCTGAAAAGCGGTTATCCACCGGTAGAATTCCGTGGTACATCCCGGATAACGTCGTGGCTTTTAGCTCTTCAAAGTGAGGTCCATCCAAACAGGGCGGCTTTGCAGCCCTGTTTGGATGGACCCGCGTGAAAGAGCCGCCAGCGCCGATCTTTCAGACTCACCCGCGATTGAATGCGCCATGCCCATTTGGCAAGACGGTGACGTTGTCGCCTACCGGATGGGCAAACTCATGCGGGGTGACATGACCCGATCTGTTGGCATCGATGTAGTTACTCCACCACGCCATGATCAACCGACGCTGCTCCAGAAATTGGGCTTTGTGGATGTAAGCGGCGCGAACGCGGTTACGCTCCTGATGGCTCATCTGCCGCTCAATCGCCGCATCCGTCCACAACCCTGATTCGAGCAAGGCACTACAAGCCATGGTCCTGAACCCATGCCCGCACACGTCCTTGGTGGTGTCGTAGCCCATATTGCGCAGCACCTGGTTAACCGTGTTCTCCGACAAGGGTTTCCAGTACCTGTGATCACCGGGCAACACCAATTCAGAGAAGCGATTCAAGCTGCGCAGCCGTTCAAGGATCTCGATGACTTGAGGCGACAGCGGCACTATCTGAATGTCCCCACTCATCTTGGTCCCGCGTGTGGAATAGCGGACACCTTCAATCGGCTTACGGGTATCCGGGATCTCCCACATCGCCCGTTGCAGGTCGAATTCATTCCACCGAGCGAAGCGCAGTTCACTGGAGCGCACGAACACATGCAGCGTCAGCAGCACTGCGAGCCGAGTCAGCTCGCGACCGGTGTAATTGTCGATTCGGCTCAACAATTCAGGAAGGCGGTTCAGCGAGAGCGCAGGACGGTGCACGGTACGTGGCGCTTGAATCGAGCCGGCCAGATCGAGCGCCGGATTTTGAGTGATCTGCCGCGCCCGCTTCGCACCCCGCATGATCGTGGATAGACAGTTCTGCACACGCAGGGCTACATCCATGGTGCCGCGATCCTTGATCCGCTGGGTGACCTCAAGGAGATCATGGGTGTCGAGTTCAGCGATAGGCCGCTGGCCGATTAGTGGAAACACATGGGTACGCAACCTGCTCAGCACCGTCTTGGCGTGCCCCTCAGTCCAGCGCCGGGACATTTCGACATGCCACTCCAAGGCGACAGCTTCAAAGAGAAGACTCGCCCGCTGGGCTGCGATCTTGGCCTTCTGCTTTTCTTCCATCGGATCAAGGTTGTCGAGCAACAGTGCCTTGGCCTCATCACGCTTGGTCCGTGCGACAGCCAACGAAACGATGGGGTACTTGCCGATGATCAGCGTGCCTTCCTTACCGTTGGGTTTGAAATACCGCAGCCGCCAAGTCTTCGAGCCACTGGGCGCGACGTACAGGTACATGCCCCCGCCGTCGAACAGTTTGTAGGCGCGATCACGCGGTTTGGCCGTGCGACATTTGAGGTCGCTGAGCGGAGTGGCTAGGCGTGGCATTGGGGTACGTTCTCCATTCAGGAAAGACGCTGTACCCCAAAAATACCCCCGGTTATTGGGGATTTTGTTGGTTCCCGACGGAGGGTCGTGGAAATGAAAAACCGGCCAGAAGGCCGGTTTAGAGGGCTTCCAAAGCATTCAGCGGAATGCAGTGGAGCTGGATGTGGTGCCGGAGACAGGAATCGAACCTGCGACCTTCGCGTTACGAGTGCGCTGCTCTACCGACTGAGCTACACCGGCGTGTCCGCAAAGCTACCACCGCCGCCATCCATACGCAAACCCCTGTTTCCCCTCACTTATTACCCTGCGCCCCACCCTGCCCCGCCGAACCTGCACAGCCGCTGGGCGCGAGATCCTCTTCGATGTCGGTGGTGCACGCCCACCCGGTCGCCGCGCGGGTCAGTGTCAGGCGCTTGCCCACCACGTTCGCAGGCGCATCCGCGAGGGTGCAGACGATGCTGCCGGTGCCTGCAGCGGCATTGCCGCTGGCGACGATGGCGCAGTGGTTGGTCGTGGGTTGCCCGCCCAGCGCGGTAACGTCGGCGACGTCCTTGCCTTCGTTCAGGCGCAGGTCCATCGGGGTCTTGAGCGCGGAGATTTCCAGGAGGCCGGCCGCTGCTTTGGTGCGGGCCTGGTGGTTGGTGTACATGGGGATCGCGATGGTCGCGAGGATGCCGATGATCGCGACGACGATCATCAGTTCGATGAGGGTGATACCGCGTTGGCCTTTCATAACAGGTTCCTTGTCGATTCGTTCAGGCCGCGAGCCGCTGGGCGGGCCGGGGCCGGCTGGGGCGCAGTAGAGCCCAACGGACACCTTTTGTCACCCCTGCGTGGCTGGACGTCATGTCCGCTCGACTACTCTAGTGGGCGTCTGGAGTTTCTGCCCTGGGTGGGGCGCGGCAAGCTGTTACGGAGCTTGTCGGGGTGTAGCAAGGAGCTGGTGAATGAAGGGTTCGACTCGGTTGTATGCGTGGCAGGGCGTGGATGCGCAGGGGGCGCGGGTCAGTGGGCAGATGCTGGGACGTAGCCCGGCATTCGTGCAGGCGGGGTTGTTACGCCAGGGCATCGAGGGCGCGCGAGTGTGGCCTGCGGGTGGGCGGGGTTGGAAACTGCCGGTGCGACGGGAGAAGGTGGATGCGCCGGGGTTTTCGCGTCAGTTGGCGACGCTGTTGAAGGCGGGAGTGCCGCTGCTGCAGGCGTTCGAGGTGATGGGGCGCAGTGGTGCTGACGCTGGGATGGTGGGGTTGCTGGGGCGCTTGCAGCAGGATGTTTCTGCGGGGCTGGGGTTGGCGGATGCGTTGCAGCGGCACCCGCGTTGGTTCGATGCGTTGTACTGCAACCTGGTACGGGTCGGAGAGCAGTCGGGGACGCTGGATCGGCAACTGGAGCAGTTGGCAGACCTGCTGGAGCGGCGTCAGGCGCTGCGGCGCCGGGTGCGCAAGGCGATGCTGTATCCGCTGATTCTGCTGCTGACGGGGCTTGGGGTGTCGGCGTTGCTGTTGCTGGAGGTGGTGCCACGCTTCGAGGGGGTGTTTGCGGGGGTGGGTAAGGAGCTACCTGCATTTACCCGGTGGGTTATCGAATTGTCTGACGCGCTGGGGCGCCATCTGCTCGGTGTGCTGGGGGTATTCGGTGTGGCGGGGCTGGCGTTGCGCAAGCTGTACCGGGAGCATCTGCCGGGGCGGTTGTGGATGATTCGCCAGGCGCTGCGAGTGCCGGTGTTCGGGCGGTTGTTGAGCCATGCGGCGTTGGCACGGTTCGCACGCAGCCTGGGGACGGCCTATGGTTCGGGGGTGGTGCTGCTCGATGCGCTGGAAACCGTAGCGGCGGCGAGCGGCGATGCCTTGCACGAGCGGGCGATTCGCCAGTTGCGCCAAGGCATGGCCAATGGCTTGGGGCTGCATCAGGCGATGGCGCTGGAGCCGTTGTTCGCGCCACTGCTGGTGCAGTTGACGGCGATCGGTGAATCCAGCGGCACGCTGGAGGCGATGCTGAACAAGGCGGCCTGTCATTACGAGGAGCAGGTCGGGCAGGCGCTGGAGCAGTTGACCAGCCTGCTGGAGCCAGCCATCGTGCTGATCCTCGGTGTTCTGGTAGGTGGCCTGGTAGTGGCCATGTACTTGCCGATCTTCCAGTTGGGTAGCCTGATCTGACATGAATCTGTGGACTTTTCTTGCCGACCAGCCAGGGTTCTTCCTGGCGAGTGCAGCCGTGCTCGGGCTGCTGGTGGGCAGTTTTCTGAATGTGCTGGTGCATCGCTTGCCGGTGATGCTCGAACGCCAGTGGCAGAACGAGGCGCGGGAGGTGCTGGGGATGCCGGTGCAGGCGCATGAGCGTTTCGACCTGTGCCTGCCGGCCTCGCACTGCCCCAGTTGCGGGCATCGGATTCGGGCGTGGGAAAACATTCCGGTAGTGAGTTACCTTGCCCTGCGCGGGCGCTGCTCGGCGTGCAAGGGGCGGATCAGCCCGCGTTATCCGCTGGTGGAGCTGGTCTGCGCGGGGCTGTCGCTGGTGGTGGCGTGGCATTTCGGGGTGAGCGTGCAAGCGCTGTTGGCGCTGGTGCTGACGTGGTGCCTGCTGGCCCTGAGCCTGATCGATGCGGAACATCAATTGCTGCCGGATGTGCTGGTGCTGCCGACGCTGTGGCTGGGGCTGGTGGTCAATGCCTTCGGGCTGTTCGTGCCGCTGGCCGATGCGCTGTGGGGGGCGGTGGTCGGTTACCTGAGCCTGTGGTCGGTGTATTGGCTGTTTCGGCTGGTCACCGGCAAGGAGGGCTTGGGCTATGGCGACTTCAAGCTGCTGGCGCTGCTGGGCGCCTGGGGCGGCTGGCAGGTGCTGCCGCTGACACTGTTGCTGTCGTCGGTGGTGGGGGCGGTGATCGGGCTGTGTCTGCTGCGCCTGCGCAAGGCTTCGCTGGGGACGACGATGCCTTTTGGGCCCTATCTGGCAATTGCGGGCTGGATCGCATGGCTCTGGGGTGATGAAATATACGCTTCCTACATGCAACTGCTCGGATACTGATGACCACTGCTGCATTTACCCCCTGGATTCTCGGACTGACCGGCGGCATCGGCAGCGGCAAGAGCGCTGCTGCCGAGCGTTTCGTCGAGCTTGGCGTGCACCTGGTGGATGCCGACCAGGCGGCGCGCTGGGTGGTCGAGCCGGGTCGGCCGGCGCTGGCGAGCATCGTCGAGCGCTTTGGTGCGGGCGTGCTGCTGGATGACGGCACCCTCGACCGCTCGGCCCTGCGCCAGCAGATCTTTGTCGACCCTGCGCAGCGGCGCTGGCTCGAGCAACTGCTGCACCCGCTGATCGGGCAGGAGATCTTCAGCTACCTGGCCAAGGCCGAGTCACCCTATGCGGTGTATGTATCGCCGCTGCTGATCGAGTCGGGGCAGTACCAGAAGACCCAGCGCATCCTGGTGATCGATGTGCCGCAAGAGGTGCAGATCGCGCGCACGCTGCAGCGTGACAACATCAGCGAGGAGCAGGTGCAGGCGATTCTCAAGGCGCAGTTGGCGCGGGAAGAGCGCCTGCGCCATGCCGACGATGTGGTGGTCAATGACCGCGACCTGCCGTGGCTGCATCAGCAGATCGACCAGTTGCATGCCTTTTACCTGACTTTGCGAGGAGGCCAGCCTTGAGCCAGCCAATGACCGTCGATTGCCCGACCTGTGGCGCACCTGTGGAATGGAGCGAGAAGAGCCCGAACCGGCCGTTCTGCTCGGATCGCTGCAAGCTGATCGACCTGGGGGCCTGGGCGGCCGAGGAACACAAGATTCCAGCGGCGCCGGAGTCGGAGGATGAGCTGTATTCGGGGGATCTTGAGCCTCGGCATTGATTTGATGAGGGGGTGGGGATGGCACCGGCTTTGCCGGTGATCGCGGGACAAGTCGGAGCGCCGAACCGCCGCTCCCACAGGGGCTGTGCTGACCTTTAGATTTTCAACAAGACAGTTCCCCACAGGTGACTTCCAAAGGGGGTTCCACAGAGGTTTTTAGAGGCGATTCAGCCCTTCCCCTGGCCCTCGTCATCCTTCCATGGGGCCTGCAGATAGCGGGTGCGGTTGAAGGTTTCCAGCCACTCGGGGCAGAACACCACCAGGGCGCTGATCACGGTGCCGTTGATGAAGGCCTCGGGGAATATCATCAGCCACAGGTAGCCGACGAAATCGCTGAGCCACTCGGGCATGGCGAACAGACCGTCCAGCCATAGCACGCCCAGCGCGGCCATCAGACACAGCAAGGTCGCCAGGGCGGCGGCGAAGAATCCTGAACAGAAGATATAGACGAACAGGTTACGCGGCTGGGCGCGTTCGACCAGGATCGCGCACACCTCGGTGACCAGCACCGGCAAGCCGATGATCAACAGGCCGTTGACGCCCAGCGCGGCCAGGTCCTGACGGCCGAGGGCGAGCAGGCCGAGCTGGGCAAGAAAACCGCCGAGTATGGCCAGCGGCCAGTCCAGCAGGAGGGTCACGGCAGTCATGCCGATGAAGTGGTAGGACACGCCGGTGTCGAAATCGCGGCGCACCAGCCACAGCGCGAACAGGCAGAACACGGTGCCGAACAGCAGGTGCTGGCGGCGGGGGTCGCTGAACAGCTCGACCCAGCGAGTGCGGCTGGCCGCCCAGATCAACAGGGGCACGTAGGCCAGCCAGCCAAGCGTGAGGCTGGTGGAGGACAGGACCTGTGCGCTGATCATCGCGACCTCGCGTGCATGTCGGATGCTTTCGAGTCTACACCCATTCCCTGATGACGATTCCCACGAACAAACAAGCCCTTATCCTTCACAATTGCAGGCTAAGCTTGTTCCCATGGATGACTCAGACTACCTGCGCCTGCTTACCATCCAGGCCGAACAAGCCAACGCGTTCCTGTCCAATGCCCGCAAATGGGAGCGTGAGCGTTGGGTCTGCCAACGGCTGCTGCAAGGGTTGAACATTCCCTACCGCAGCGAAGACTTCACCCCGGCCGGGCAAGAGCCGCCAGACGTGCTGTTTCGCGATGCGGCGTTCGAGGTGTTCTTCGTCCTCGACGAGGGGCGTCGGCTCAACGACGAATGGCGCGAGGAACTGCAGCGCCGGCGCAGTGCCTTCTCCCTGGCCCAACTGGTGCGCCGCGAGGCGCGCCCCCGGCGCATCAGCGCGCAGGAGCTGCTCGCGCGCCTGGCCCCGACCCTGCGCAAGAAGGCGCACAACTACCGCGAGCGCGGGCTGGACTTGAGCGAGCTGGATATCATCGCCTTCGCCAGCCTCAAGCGCGAAGTGCTCGACCTGAACAGCCATTTCCCGCCACCCACCGAATACCTGCGCCAGGGCTGGCGCTCGCTGTCGCTGGTGGGGCCGACCTTCGCCCGGGTCTTGTTCGCCCACCCGGACGCGCCGGATTTCCTGCGCGGCAACCTGGGGCGCAGCATTCTGTTCGATGTCGGTATCAGTCTTTGATCGCGTGCCGGGTGTCTTTGCGATGGCGTACACTCGGCGGCGGAGATGAAAGGTATTATCATTTGTTGCACGTGCTTGCGATAACGCTGCAGCAAAGGTTGTAGCGTTCTCGTCATCCCAAGCGTCTACCCACGAGGCCCACCATGACCAGCCGCCTGAATCCGGAAGATCAGCGTCGCGTCGATGAGTATCTGCGAGCCCCCCAGCATCAAGTCGAGCGCAAGCCTTTCAGGCCCTGGCTGCTCCTTGCCCTGGTGGTGATCGTGACCATTGGTCTGGGCCTGTTGAGCCGCTTGCTGAGTGGACTGGTGCTATGAGCTGCCTTGCGCTCGCCCTCCTCTCTCGCACGCAGCGGCCGGACCTTGTGTCCAAGAATTCCGTAAAACTTGTGAGATATCCCCATGACTCATCGCATCGTGATTGTCGGCGGCGGCGCCGGCGGCGTGGAACTGGCGACCCGCCTGGGTAAGAGCCTTGGCAAGCGCAAACGCGCCGAGATCACTCTGGTCGACGCCAACCTGACGCACATCTGGAAACCGCTGCTGCACGAAGTGGCTGCCGGCTCGCTGAACTCCTCGGAAGACGAGCTGAACTACGTGGCCCAGGCCAAGTGGAACCACTTCAACTTCCAGTTGGGGCGCATGAGCGGCCTGGACCGGGAAGGCAAGCAGATCCAGCTGGCTGCGACCCTCGACGAACAAGGCCGCGAGCTGCTGCCCGCGCGCACTCTGGGCTACGACACCCTGGTGATCGCCGTGGGCAGCAACACCAACGACTTCGGCACCCTGGGTGCGGCGCAGCACTGCCTGTTCCTGGACAGCCGCAAGCAGGCCGAGCGCTTCCACCAGCAACTGCTCAACCACTACCTGCGCGCCCACGCCGGCGATCAGGCCAGCGAGCAGATCAGCGTGGCCATCGTCGGCGCCGGTGCTACCGGCGTGGAACTGGCGGCGGAGCTGCACAACGCTGCGCACGAGCTGGCCGCCTACGGCCTGGACCGCATCCAGCCCAAGGACATGCACATCACCCTGATCGAGGCCGGCCCGCGCGTGCTGCCAGCCTTGCCGGAGCGCATCAGCGTGCCGGTGCACAAGACCCTGGAGAAACTCGGGGTGACGGTGATGACCAACGCCGCGGTCAGCGAAGTGACCGAGGAAGGCCTGAAGACCGCGACCGGCGAAGTGATCCAGGCGAGCCTGAAAGTGTGGGCGGCGGGTATTCGTGCGCCGGGCTTCCTCAAGGATATCGACGGCCTGGAGACCAACCGGATCAACCAGCTGGTGGTGCGTCCTACGCTGCAGACCACGCGGGATGACGACATCTTCGCCTTCGGCGACTGCGCTGCCTGCCCGCAGCCGGGCAGCGACCGCAATGTGCCGCCGCGGGCGCAGGCGGCGCACCAGCAGGCATCGATGCTGGCCAAGAGCCTGAAGGCGCGGCTGGAGAACAAGCCGCTGCCAACCTACACGTACAAGGACTACGGCTCGCTGGTGTCGCTGTCGCGGTTCTCGGCGGTGGGCAACCTGATGGGCAACCTGACCGGCAGCGTGATGCTGGAGGGTTGGCTGGCGCGGATGTTCTATGTATCGCTGTACCGCATGCACCAGATGGCGCTGTATGGGGTGTTCCGCACGGCGATGCTGATGATCGGCAGCAAGATCGGCCGCGGCACCGAGCCGCGCCTGAAGTTGCACTGATCAGCTGAGATCACGAGGGCCGCTTTGCGGCCCTTTTTGCGAGCACGTCGCCGCGCATTGGCCGCAAGCTCTGGCGTGATCGGCAGGGCAGAGTGCCAAGCAGGGTCAGTTGCATGGCCGCTCCAGGTGCGCGAGCAGACGCGAGACGGTGTCGGCCAATGGCCCGGAGTTGTCGAGCACCAGCAAGTCGGGGTCGGCCTCGCGCGCTTCGCTGGCAAAGCGGGCATTACGCGCCAGGCGCGCCTGCACTTCCTCCTGCGACTCACGCCCCCGCGCCAGCAGGCGCTGGCGCAGGATGTCCTGTTCGACACTGAGCAGTACCACCTGCAAATTCGGATAACGCTGCCGCGCCGTATTCAGGTAGCCACGCGAGCCGTTCACCAGCACGTCGTGCCCTTCTTCCAGCCACTGGTCGATGACCCGTGGAATGCCGTAGTGCAGGCCGTTGGCCTGCCAGTGCAGGGCAAATGCACCGTCCTCGCGCATCTGCTCGAACTGTGCGGCGCTCACCGCCAGGGCGGCTTCGCCCATCGCTTCGGCAGACCGGGTGATGACCCGCCGGGCAATGCGACAGCCACGCGCTGTCAGTTGTTCGCGGGCGGCGTCCAGCAGGCTGTCCTTGCCGGATCCGGACGGCCCGATCAGGTAAATCAACCTGCCTGCCATCAGTACACCCTCTTCGCTTCTCGCCATACCTGCCGCACCGACGCGGATATCGCCACGGTCATGCGACTCTCGCAGCACTGATCCTTTGCACGGCCCGGGGCAAACCGATGCCGCTGTGCCCGGCGGTGCCGAGAATGAACGCGGCAGCAGGCTGGTCGAATGATAATCGCTGGGAAGATATCCAGCAGCCCCTCGCGCGCCAAGTCGGCCGCTGCCACCGAGACTGTGGCTGGCCTTCAGATTTTGAACAGGACAGTTGCAACCCCAGTAAAACAGCCGCGAGTTACGAAATGATTTTCTCGAGACAAAAGAAAAAGGGCATCTCATTCGAGATGCCCTTTTTACATGGTGGGTCGTGTAGGATTCGAACCTACGACCAATTGGTTAAAAGCCAACTGCTCTACCAACTGAGCTAACGACCCGGAAAATGGTCGGGGTGAGGGGATTCGAACTCCTGACATCCTGCTCCCAAAGCAGGCGCGCTACCGGACTGCGCTACACCCCGAAATTGGCTCCGCGACCTGGACTCGAACCAGGGACCCAATGATTAACAGTCATTTGCTCTACCGACTGAGCTATCGCGGAACTGAACTTCGTACAACTCTTACAGCTTCGAAGTTTGTGTTAGCTTCGATCTCTTCAGCGTTGTCGCTGCTGAGGCCGGCTATTCTACATTCTTCGTTTTGCTTGTCAACCACTTTTTTTTACCCAACTTACTGATTTGTAAGTTGTTTTCAGATCATCTTTACCGCCGGTGATCTGCGTAGTGCCTGACAGCGGTGCGAATATTAGGGGCACTCGTTTTTTTGTGCAAGCATTTTTTTCAAAATTTTCAGCGAGTTAGATCCCGCGCCGAAAAATCAGGGGTTTGCGGGGTTTGCGCAGGTGCCATCGCGGGGCAAGCCCGCGATGGCAACACCGTCAGGCAAAGACGATCTCGTCGCCTTCCACCTTCGCCGTGAGCGCCGCACCTGGCACGAACTGGCCACCGAGGATCAGTTGCGCCAGCGGGTTCTCGATCCAGCGCTGGATCGCACGCTTGAGCGGCCGTGCGCCATACACCGGGTCGTAGCCAACGGCAATCAGCTTGTCGAGGGCTTCCGGGCTCAGGCTCAGCGACAGCTCGCGCTCGGCCAGACGACCGCGCAGGCGGCCCAGTTGGATCTCGGTGATACCGGCGATCTGCTCGCGGCCCAGCGGCTCGAACACCACCACTTCGTCGATCCGGTTGATGAACTCCGGACGGAAGTGCGCACCCACCGCATCCATCACCGCCGCACGTTGCGCCTCACGGTCGCCGACCAGTTCCTGAATCTGCGCCGAGCCCAGGTTGGAGGTCATGACGATGACCGTGTTGCGGAAATCAACGGTACGCCCGTGGCTGTCGGTCAAGCGGCCGTCCTCCAGCACCTGCAGGAGCACGTTGAACACATCCGGGTGCGCCTTCTCCACCTCGTCGAGCAATACCACCGAGTAGGGCTTGCGACGCACCGCCTCGGTCAGGTAGCCGCCCTCTTCATAACCCACATAGCCTGGTGGTGCACCGATCAGGCGAGCGACAGAGTGCTTCTCCATGAACTCGGACATGTCGATGCGCACCATGGCCTCCTCGGTGTCGAAGAGGAACTCGGCGAGCGCCTTGCACAGCTCGGTCTTGCCCACGCCGGTTGGGCCGAGGAACAGGAACGAGCCGCTCGGGCGGTTCGGGTCGGACAGTCCGGCACGCGACCGGCGCACAGCGTTGGCCACGGCAGTGACCGCCTCGTCCTGGCCAATCACCCGCTCGTGCAGCAGGCCTTCCATCTTCAGCAGCTTCTCGCGCTCGCCTTCGAGCATCTTCGACACCGGGATGCCGGTCCACTTGGACACGACCTCGGCGATCTCTTCCTCGGTGACCTTGTTGCGCAGCAACTGGTTCTCGGTCTTGCCGTGCTGATCGACCATCTGCAGGCTGCGCTCCAGGTCGGGGATCACCCCGTACTGCAACTCGGCCATGCGGCTCAGGTCACCCTTGCGGCGGGCGGCTTCCAGCTCCTGGCGGGCTTGCTCGATCTTTTGCTGGATCTGCGCCGAACCCTGTACCTCGGCCTTTTCCGACGCCCAGATTTCTTCAAGGTCGGAATATTCGCGCTCAAGGCGCTCGATTTCCTCGGTGAGTTTTTCCAGGCGCTTCTTGGCCGCTTCGTCCTCTTCCTTCTTCAGGGCCTGGGACTCCACTTTCAACTGGATCAGACGACGATCAAGACGGTCGAGCACCTCTGGCTTGGAGTCGATCTCCATGCGGATGCGGCTGGCGGCTTCGTCGATCAGGTCGATGGCCTTGTCCGGCAGCTGGCGGTCGGTGATGTAGCGGTGGCTGAGCTTGGCCGCAGCGATGATCGCACCGTCGGTGATGGCCACCTTGTGGTGCACTTCGTAGCGCTCCTTAAGGCCACGCAGGATGGCAATGGTGTCTTCCTCGCTCGGCTCCTCGACCAGCACTTTCTGGAAGCGTCGCTCCAGCGCTGCGTCCTTCTCGATGAACTGGCGGTACTCGTTGAGCGTGGTGGCGCCAACGCAGTGCAACTCACCGCGGGCCAGGGCCGGCTTGAGCATGTTGCCGGCGTCCATCGCGCCCTCGCCCTTGCCGGCGCCGACCATGGTGTGCAGTTCGTCGATGAACAGGATGATCTGGCCTTCCTGCTTGGACAGCTCGTTGAGCAAACCTTTGAGGCGCTCTTCGAACTCACCGCGATACTTGGCGCCAGCAATCAACGCGCCCATGTCCAGGGCGAGCAGGCGCTTGCCCTTGAGGCCATCGGGCACTTCGCCATTGATGATGCGCTGGGCCAGGCCTTCGGCGATGGCAGTCTTGCCGACGCCGGGCTCGCCAATCAGCACGGGGTTGTTCTTGGTGCGGCGCTGCAGCACCTGCACGGTACGGCGAATTTCGTCGTCACGGCCGATCACCGGGTCGAGCTTGCCTTCTTCGGCACGCTTGGTCAGGTCGACGGTGTACTTGTCCAGCGCCTGGCGCGACTCCTCGGCGTTGGCATCATTGACCGCCTCGCCACCGCGCAGGTTGTTGATGGCGTTTTCCAGGGCCTTCTTGCTCACGCCCTGGCCGAGCAGCAGCTTGCCGACCTTGCTGTTCTCATCCATGGCGGCGAGCAGCACCAGTTCGCTGGAAATGAACTGGTCGCCCTTCTGCTGGGCCAGGCGGTCAGCCTGGTTGAGCAGGCGCGCCAGGTCCTGGGACATGTTCACGTCGCCCGTGGGGTTCTGGATTTTCGGCAGCTGGTCGAGCTCTTTGGTCAGCGCCTTGCGCAGGCTGCTGATGTCGAAGCCTACCTGCATCAGCAGGGGCTTGATCGAACCGCCCTGCTGCTCGATCAGTGCCTGCAGCAGATGCACAGGTTCAATGGCCGGATGGTCCATGCCAACGGCCAGGGATTGGGAATCGGATAATGCCAGTTGCAGCTTGCTTGTCAGTCGGTCTATTCGCATGGGGATACCTTCCTTTAAAGGGCAGGCGGAGCGATGGACAGCACCTGTAATGAAGAACCTGCCTGAGATGACCAATAGATAAGGCTGATTCTGGAAGATTCAAGCTTAGCGGGGTTGACCGGGGTCAGCCTGGTGAACCGACAGAAACAGAAACGCCCCGGCAAGCCGGGGCGTTCTGGGAGATTACACGGAGTTGGTTTTTGAACGCTTAACGCACGCCACTCTGACGCAGGGCCGCAGGCTGGAAGTCAGCCTTGCTGGCCTTGAAGCCGAAGTCGTAGGATTGTTTCTCCTCGTTCTTCATGCCCAGTGCCAGGTAACGGCCCGACTGCAGGTCGTAGATGGCTTCGAGGGTGTACCACGGGACCTGGTTGTTGTAGTACGGCTGGGCATGCGCCTCGGACACGCGCCACAGCTGGTTGCGCCCGTCGTACTGGTCGATCACCGCGGCCTGCCAGGTATCTTCGTCGATGTAGAAGTCACGCTTGGCATAGATATGGCGCTGGCCTGGCTTCAGGGTCGCGACCACATGCCACACACGGCGCAGCTCGTAGCGGGAGAGGTCCTGGTTGATGTGGCCGGCCTTGATGATGTCGGCGTACTTGAGCTTCGGATCGTCGAGCTTGTAGGCGTTGGAGGCGATGTACATCTCCTTCTTGCCTTCGAGCTTCCAGTCGTAGCGGTCGGGTGCGCCGTTGTACATGTCCAGGTTGTCGGAGGTACGCAGGCCGTCGGCGGCGGTTCCCGGGCCGTCGTAGGAGACCTGCGGCGCCTGGCGCACACGACGCTGGCCGGCATTGTAGATCCACGCCTTGCGCGGTTCCTTGACCTGGTCGAGGGTCTCGTGCACCAGCAGCACGGTACCAGCCAGGCGCGCTGGCGCAGTCACTTCCTGCTTGAAGTAGAACAGCACGTTGCCCGGGTTGTTCGGGTCGTAGTCCTTCATCTTGTCGCGGAACACGAACTGGTCGCTGAAGTACACCAGGCTGTAGGAGCCGTTCTGCTGCGGCGTAGCCTGGGTCACCATGCGCGACACGCTACCGCCGCGATAACGGGTGATGTGGTTCCAGATTACCTCGACCCCGCTCTTGGGAATCGGGAACGGGATCGCGCCGCGGAAGTTGTTCAGGCCGTTGCCGCCTTCGACCAGGGTGGTCTGGGTGGCGTTGGACTTGATGTCGGCGTACACGGCATCCGGCACGGTCGCGCCGCGGTGGGTCTTGTACACCGGCAGCTTGTAAGTGTCCGGATAGCGCTTGAGCATCGCCAGTTGGCCGGGGGACAGTTTGTCCTTGTACTGGTCGGCGTTCGCAGCGGTGATGGTGAACAGTGGCTTTTCGCTGCCGTACGGGTCGGACAGGAAGCCCCTGGCATCGACACTGCCGGCAGTCTTGGACAGCGGCTCCCACGGGCCGATCGAGCCATCGGCGTTGCCGGCCTTCTCTGCGCCCATCGGCGTGAGCGTGGTACCGAGCTTGGCCGCCTCATCGGCGGAAACCGCAGCCATGACGCTGGTCGCCAGCAGGGACATGCCCAGCACACCGGCTTTCAGCAGACTTGTGGTCATCTTCATCGTTGTCGTCCTGGATCAGAGTTCTTAGAAGTTCACGCCGAAGCTGAGGGCGACGAAGTCGCGGTCATCCACGGTGCTGTACTTGCCATCGAAGAAGTTGGTGTACGACAGGCTCGCCGTGTAGGTGTTCTGGTACTCGGCGTCCAGGCCCAGGCTGATCGCCTTGCGGCCTTCCTCGAAGTTGCCGCCAGGGCCCGGCGAGTAGCCGGACACGTCGTGGGACCAGGCCACGTTGGGCTTGAGGTTGACCCCGGCGAAGACGTCGTTGTAGTCCCAGATCACCCGGGCGCGGTAGCCCCAGGAAGTGCTGGTGGTGTAGCCGTCGTTCTCGCACTTGCGGTTGAGGTTGGTGGTCGACGCCCCAGCCCCGGCACCGGCGATGGTGCTGGCGTTGAGTGCCTGGCAGGTGTTGGCGCCGCCGGTGGCCGGCAGCGGGCCTGGGCCGAACACCGGGTCGCGGCCATAACGGGTGTCGTGCGCGCTCTCCAGGCCGCCCACGTGGGTGACGCCCAGCTCGCCCACCACGGTCATGCGGCTGGCGCCCATCACCTGGTCGAAGAAGTGCGTCAGGGTGGTCTGGAACTGGGTGATTTCCTTGCGGCGATAGCCGTGCAGGTCCTGGCCCGGAGTACCACTGAGCAGCGAGGCGTTGGCCAGGGCGCCGCCCAGCGGACGGACACCGGCGAACAGGATGTCGGTGGTGTTCAGCTGCACAGGCGCGTTGGGACGGTAGCTGATTTCACCGCTCCACGCCGTGCCGGTGGGCAGGGTGGTGGAGAAGCTCAGGCCGTAGAGGCGGATGTCTTCAGGGTACTCGACGAAGTACTGCGAGTTGCCCGCGACGATCAGCGGCGCCAGCGGACGCAGGCTGGCCGGCAGCGACGGAATGCCGGCGAAGACCGCAGGCGAGGCGCCGGTGGCGCTGAAGATCGGCGCACGGCTGTGGTAGTTCATGAAGTAGGCACCGAACTCGGTGTCCAGCGGCTCGAACATGTAGCGCAGGGCTACGCCGAACTGGCCGCTGTCACGCGCGTCGCGGTCCGGGCCACGGCGCACCATCACGCCTTCTTCGTTGATGTTCACGCCACGGGTGGCGAGGAACTGCTGCGCTGCGCCCGGCACCGCGCGGCTGCTGTTGAGCACGCGCAGGTTGTCGGTGCAACCGTCGGAGATGATGTCCGGCTGGGAGAAGAAGGTCCCGCAGTTGTCGGTGACGGTCTGGTCCCATTCGAGCTGGTAGAAGGCTTCGGCCGACAGGTTGTCGGTCAGGCTCTGGGAGATGTAGAACATGTTGACCGGGATCAGGCCTTCCTTGATCTCGGCGCCAGGACGGCGGAAGGCTGCGACGTCGATCGGGTTGATCGAGTTGATACCGCCACCGATGAAGGTACTTTCACCCCAGCTCACCACCTGCTTGCCGAAGCGCACCGAGCCGGGCATGTCGGCGATGGCGTAGTTGTGGTAGATGAACGCGTCGAGCAGTTGTGCACCCGAGGACTTGGCCCCCGACTTGCGCCCGGAGTCGCTGATATCCTTGAACTCGCGGCCCTCGTCCTTGAGCTCGAAGTCGTACCAGTACTTGCCACGGACGAAGACGCCGGTGTCGCCGTACTTGAGCTCGAGATCGTGGATGCCCTTGAAGATCTTGGAGAAGGTCTCGCCTTTCTTGAAGTTGAGGTGGCCATCGTCGGAGGTCTGGGACAGGCCCTTGCCGCCGTTGTTGACGCCGATCAGGTTCTTGTTTGGATTGGCAGTCGACCAGCTGGCCCCGATGGAGAGCGATGAGTCGAACTGACCTTCGATTTCCCCGATGTTGAAACTCACACCGAATGCGGGACTTGCGAGCGTGGAAGCGAGGCTGACGGCCAAGGGCAGCTTGGCCCGGCGCCAGAACGGGTTTGCAGATGTCATCGACGCTACTCCATGTACTTTTTTGTTATGGCAGTGAGTCCTTTCAGAAACGGCCCCGAGCGCTGCGAGCAGGCTCCTGCCAGAGGCAGCACGGCATGCGCGTGCGCCCTCCCCCATTCCTGAAAATCCCCTGACCCGACTATAGCCAGCGGCCACTCGCGCTTGATCCCTCTAAAGTGTGATTTGCGTCTCGCAAGCAGAGGCATCGCAAATGGCCACTTCGATCGCTGGCAGTGCAGAAGCATGGCTCAATTTCGCCGTTTGACAAGGCGCGATACCTCTAACACGCGGGTCACGCCAGAACAGACGTGACCCGGGCAGGTGTTACAGGGTAGAGAGGAAGGTACTGTTACTGGCCTGCCACTGGGTGACGTCCACGCGGATACGCTTCTTGTCGAGCTTGCCCACGCTGGTCTTGGGAATTTCAGTAACAACGGCGATCTGGCTCGGAATCGCCCACTTGTTGATGTGCCCCAACTCGACGAACGGCTTGAGATGCTCCTTGAGCAACTTGGCGTCCAGCTGCTGGCCTTCGTGCACCACCAGCAGCGCGAACGGCCGCTCGCCCCACTGCGGATCGGGCACGCCGACCACCGCCACCTCGCGCACCGCCCCGTGACGGCTGATCAGGTCTTCAAGATCAAGGGACGAGATCCACTCGCCACCGGTCTTGATCACATCCTTGATGCGGTCGCGGATGTCGATGTAGCCCATGCCGTCGAGGGTGGCGACATCGCCGGTATGCAGCCAGCCTCCGGCCCACAGCTCGTTGCTCTTTTCCGGTTCGTTGAAGTAGCCCATGGTCAGCCAGGGTGCGCGCAGCACCAACTCGCCTTGGGCCTCGCCGTCGGCGGGCAGGAAGTTGCCGTGCTCGTCGACGATGGCCGCCTCCACCAAGGGCACCGGCACACCGGCCTTGATGCGGTAGCTGACACGCTCGTCTTCACCACCGGCCAGCAGTTCTTCGTTCAGGTGCGCGCAAGAGATCAGCGGGCAGGTTTCCGACATGCCATAGGCCGCAGTGAGCTGGATGCCCCGCGCCAGGGCAGCCTCATACAGTGCCCGGTTGAGTGCGCTGCCGCCGATGATCACCTTCCAGCCACCGAAGTCCTGGCCCTTGGCGGACGGGCAGTTGAGCAGCATCTGCAGGATGGTCGGCACGCAATGGGAGAAGGTGACCTTCTCTTCGCGCCACAGCTTGATCAGCATGTCCGGCTCGTAGCGCCCCGGATACACCTGCTTGATGCCCATCATGGTCGCTGCGTAGGGGATGCCCCAGGCATGCACGTGGAACATCGGCGTGATCGGCATGTAGACGTCGTTGGTGCTGAGCAGGCGCACGCTGTCGAGGCTGCCGAGCACCGACGTTTCGGCCAGGGTGTGCAGCACCAGTTGGCGGTGGGTGAAGTACACGCCCTTGGGGTTGCCGGTGGTACCGGTGGTGTAGAAGGTGGTGGCCACCGAATTCTCGTCGAAATCGGGGAAATCGTAGTGCGGGCTGGCGGCGGCGAGCAGTTGCTCGTACTCACCGACCAGGTTCGGCAGCTCGGCGGTCTGGTCCGGGCCATCGGTGATCAGCACGGTCTTGTCGACCGTGGTCAGTTGCCCGGCGATGGCCTGGTAGAGGCCGACGAAATCGCTGTTGACCAGCACGAAGCGGTCTTCGGCGTGGTTCATGGTGTAGAGGATCTGCTCGGGCGACAGGCGCACGTTGATGGTGTGCACCACCGCACCGATCATCGGGATGGCGAACATGCACTCCAGATAGCGGTGGCTGTCCCAATCCATCACCGCCACCGTGTCGCCGGCCTTGACCCCGGCTTCGGTGAGCACGTTGGCCAGCCTGGCGATGCGCTCGCCGAGTTCGGGATAGGAGAGCCGCACCTTGTCGCGGTAGACGATTTCGCGGGTCTTTTCGTAGCGGCTGCCAGACATCAGCAGGCGTTTGATCAGCAGCGGGTAGGTGTAGGCGCCGTCGGCGGGCTTGAGGAGGCGGGTCTGCAGCATGGGTATCCCTTTTCTGAAAAGCGTGCCGGATATTCAAGGATTTACTGTAGATCGGTGACGCGGCAGTCAAATCAGCCGAAGGAATGATTTGGCGTCGCAAAGTATGAGTGGCAATGTGCGAACAGGGCGTTACAGCGCCGCAGAATCCGGAGCCGATGCGCTCCCCACCTCTGGCCTTTGCCGACGGAGCCGCCAATGTCGCGTCATGCAGTTTTTCTCGATCATCACTCCCTTGACCTGGGAGATCTCGACCTTTCTGCGCTCGAACAGCAGTTCGACAGCCTGCAACTGCATGCCGCCAGCGCTCCGGAACAGGTCAGCGAACGTCTGCAAGGCGCCAGCGTGGTGATCAGCAACAAGGTGATGCTCGATGCTGCGGCGCTCGCGGCCAATCCACAAGTGAAACTGATCCTGGTAGCCGCCACCGGCACCAACAACGTCGACCTTGCCGCAGCCCGTGCCCAGGGCATCACCGTGTGCAACTGCCAGGGCTACGGCACACCTTCGGTGGCGCAGCACACCCTGGCGCTGCTGCTGGCCCTGGCCACCCGGCTGTGCGACTACCAGCAGGCAGTCAAGGACGGTGCATGGGCCAAGGCCAGCCAGTTCTGCTTATTGGACTTCCCCATCGTCGAGCTGGAAGGCAAGACCCTGGGCCTGCTGGGGCACGGCGAGCTGGGCGGCGCGGTGGCGCGCCTGGCCGAGGCATTCGGCATGCGTGTGCTGAGCGGGCAGATCCCTGGGCGACCGGCGCGCGCCGAGCGCCTGGCGCTGGACGACCTCTTGCCACAGGTCGACGCCCTGACCCTGCACTGCCCGTTGAACGAGCAGACCCGCCACATGATCGGCGCCCGTGAACTGGCCTTGCTCAAGCCGGGTGCGCTGGTGGTGAACACCGCTCGCGGAGGCCTGATCGATGAGCAGGCGCTGGCCGATGCCCTGCGCAGCGGCCACCTGGGCGGCGCAGCCACCGATGTGCTGAGCGTCGAGCCGCCAGTCAATGGCAATCCATTGCTGCACGCAGACATCCCGCGCCTGATCATCACCCCGCACAGCGCCTGGGGTGCGGTGGAGTCGCGCCAACGCATCGTCGGGCAACTGGCCGAAAACGCCCAGGCGTACTTCGCTGGCCAGCCACGCCGGGTGGTGGGCTGAAGCGCAAACCCGCTCGGTCGCTCCTGCCAAGCCGTGCACGGTCCTCAGCGCCGGTGCGGCACCTGTAGGAGAGGCGGTTCGGCGCCCCGACTTGCCCGCGAAAAACACACCGCGCTGCCTGGCACGGGCTACGCCCGTGTTCGCGGGCAAGCCCGCTCCTACAGAGATTGGGCTGGCCTTGAGATTTTGAACAAGACAGTCGCTCCTGCAGCGTCGGCGCCGCGCCCCGATACGCCAGGTGATACACTTCGCGCTTTTTTCAGGAGGCGTCCGCCGATGGACCCGCGCAGTGAAGTGTTGCTCCGCCAAGCGGACCTGTTCCAGGGCCCGCTGCTGATCGCCGGTGCCGCCGCCGATGGCCTGCTCGGGCTACTGCCGCACGCGCAGGCCTGGACCTGGCACGCCGGCGATCAGGCGCTGCTGGAGCAGCGTTTCACGGGCCGCAGCCACTACGGCGTCGAGGCCCCGCAAGTTCCGTTCGACGCGGCGGTCCTGTTCCTGCCCAAATCCCGTGACCTCGCTGCCTACCTGCTCAATGCGCTGGCCTCGCGCCTGGGCGGACGCGAGCTGTACCTGGTCGGCGAGAAACGTGGCGGAATCGAGGGCGCGGCCAAGCAATTGCAGGCCTTCGGCAAACCGCGCAAGCTCGACAGCGCCCGCCACTGCCAACTGTGGCAGGTGACCGTGGTCAATGCGCCCAAGGCCACGCCCCTGGAGAGCCTGGCCGAACGCTTCGAGCTACCACTCGAGGACGGCCCGCTGCAGGTGGTCAGCCTGCCGGGCGTGTTCAGCCACGGTCGCCTGGATCGCGGCACCGCGCTGCTGCTGCAGCATCTCGAACAACTGCCGATCGGCCATGTGCTGGACTTCGGCTGTGGTGCAGGTGTGCTCGGTGCGACCATCAAGCGACGTTATCCGCAAAGCAGTGTCACCCTGCTCGATGTCGATGCCTTTGCCGTGGCAGCCAGTCGACTGACCCTGGCTGCCAACGGTCTGCAAGGTGAGGTGATCAGCGGTGATGGCATTGACGCAGCACCGGATAATCTGACCGTGATCCTGAGCAATCCACCCTTCCATACCGGGGTCCACACCGACTATCAGGCAGCAGAAAATCTGCTGCGAAAAAGCAGACAAATTCTGCAAAAAGGCGGGGAAATACGCCTGGTAGCGAATAGCTTCCTGCGCTATCAGCCGCTGCTCCAGGAGGCCTTGGGCAACTGCGAAATCCGCGCCGAAGGGGATGGCTTCCGAATCTATCGGGCAACACGCGGTTAAAAAATTAACGCTTGCCCAAACCGATTCGGCTAGGCAGAATCCGCTCCGTCCTAGGGGAGTAGTCTCCCGCAAGCACCCTCTGCTTGCCCGGTACGCGTCAACACACTTGGCCCACAGGCCATGGCGCGTGCGACCTCACGGCTCACACAGATGAGCCCGGGGTTTGACAAGACCTATGACACGCACACCTTACCCGGGGCGGGGAGGCTGTACGTGTCATAGCCGTGTCGACCCGCCCCCGTAGGAAGCCTGATGCTCGAATCCCTGCTCGTTCCCACCGCCATCGTTGCGCTCGCTGAAATCGGCGACAAGACGCAATTGCTCGCGCTCATTCTCGCGGCGCGCTTTCGCAAGCCGTGGCCGATCATCGCCGGTATCGTCGCCGCCACCCTCGCCAACCATGCGGCCGCTGGCGCCGTGGGGGCCTGGGTCAGCGGGTTCTTCACCGAAAGCGTGCTGCACTGGATCCTGGCGGCAAGCTTCACCGCCACCGCCTTGTGGACCCTGGTCCCGGACAAGATGGACGATGACGAAACCAGCAATGCACGCCGCTTCGGCCCGTTCCTGACCACCTTGATCGCGTTCTTCCTGGCGGAGATCGGCGACAAGACCCAGGTCGCCACGGTGATGCTGGCCGCGCAGTATCCGCACCTGATCATGGTCATCATCGGCACTACGCTGGGCATGTTGATTGCCAACGTACCAGTGGTCCTGGCGGGCAACTTCGCAGCAGACAAACTGCCGCTGGCCCTGATCCGCCGACTGGCGGCGGCAGCATTCTTCGTGCTGGCAGCGGTCGCGGTGTACTCGGCGATGAAGACCAGCGGGTGGATTGGCTAGGGCAACGAAGACAGGACTGGACCGTGAGAGCGGTCCTGACTGTGGGAGCGGGCTCGTCCCGCGATCACCGGCAAAGCCGGTGCCAGACACCGCAGCACCTGACACCGGCTTTGCCGGTGATCGCGGGACGAGCCCGCTCCCACAGGAATTGCTCCAGCCGCGGGATAGTTGAACCAGACAACTACCCCACAGCGCAGAGCGCTTTACTTCTTCGCCGCCTGGTACAGCGGCATCACCTTCGGAATCGCCGCCTGCAGCGAAGCAATGCGACTGGCCGAGGCCGGGTGGGTGCTCATGAACTCAGGCGGCGCGCCTTCGGAGGCCTTGCTCATCTTGTTCCACAAGGTGATCGCCGCATTCGGGTCATAACCGGCCCGTGCCGACAGTTCCAGGCCGATCAGGTCGGCCTCGTTCTCATTGGCCCGGCTGTTGGGCAGGGTCATGGAGTAGTTCACCACGGTGTCGGCCAGCGCCATGCTGTCCTGGCCAAGGCCGAAGATCGCACCGGCCCCCTGGCGCGCCATTTCGATACCGTATGCCTTGGACATTGCCTCGCGGCCATGCTCGCGCAGGGCGTGGGCGATTTCATGACCCATGACCGCAGCCAGCTCCGCGTCGGTGAGCTTGAGCTGATCGATCAGCCCGGTGTAGACGATGATCTTGCCACCCGGGCCGCAGTTGGCGTTGAGCTCGTCGCTCTTGATCACGTTGACTTCCCACTTCCATTGCGCGGCATCCGGCCGGAACTGCGGGGCCTGGGCAATCAGGCGGTCAGCGATGACCTGCACACGCTTGGCATCGACGCTGCTCTTGTCCAGCACGCCCTTGCTCGATGCTTCGCCCAGGGTCTGCTGGTACGACTGCGCATACATCTTGTTGACCTCATCGGTCGACAGCATGCTGAACATGTACTGCTTGCGCTCGACGCCAACCGCTCCGCCGCTGGTGGTATTGACCGCCTGGCAACCACCCAGCAGAACGCTGGCGCTCAACAGGCTGATCACGAAAGACTTACGCATGAAAACACTCCCTTTCTACATGCCGCGTATCCTAGGCCCACTCGCCTGACCCTGCCAGAGCCGCAGGGAAGATTTCTCTCATCTCCCCCTCATGCTTTCCCTCGACCACGCCGATAACAAAAGAAAACGACCTCCTTGCGTGGAGCTTTCCGGTAATGAAGTTCAAGTCGATCCAGTTTTCCGTGGCGGCCCTGGCCGGTGCCATTGTATTGAGCATTGTCGCGGCGCTGGTGCTGTACGCCGTGTACTCCGGGGCCCGCACCCAGGACCTGGTACAGCAGCGCACCCAGCAGCAGTTCGAAAGCGTGATCGAACAGCGTCTGTCGGCGCTGGCCCGCACCCAGGTCAGCGAGATCCAGCGTGGCCTGGAAGCGCCGCTGCTGATCAGCCGCAGCCTGGCCACGGTCAACGCCATGCTCGGCATGCAGGACGCCGACGGCAAACCGCTGATGCAAATCGACCGCGCCTACCTGAACAACCTGCTCAAGCGCACCGTGGAGGTCAACCCGACGGTGCTCGGTGCGTATCTGGGCTGGGAACCGAACGCACTGGATCACGCCGACATCAATGGCGAACGCTACCTGCCCTGGTGGTTCCGCAACGCCGACGGCAGTCTCGGCCAGGACCGCCTGGTGGACGTCAACGACCACACCGTGCTGTCGACCGGGGTACGCGCCAGTGAGTACTACCTATGCCCGAAGGAAACCAAGAAGGCCTGCGTGATCGACCCGGCGCCCTACAAGGTTGGCGACAAGATGGTGATGCTCGCCTCGTTCGTCGAGCCGATCATGGTCAACGGTCAGTTCCAGGGCATCGCCGGGGCCGATCTGTCGGTGAACTTCATCCAGGACCTGCTCAACGCCGCCGACCGCCAGCTGTACAACGGCGCTGGCGAACTGGCACTGGTGTCGAGCAATGGTCGCCTGGTCGCCTACACCAAGGACGCCTCCAAGTTCGGCGAAAAGGCCAGCGACGTGCTGGACCCTGCCGAAGCCGCAACCCTGGCCAGCATCAGCGGCGAAGACCTGCAATATAAAGTCGACACCGCCAAGGACCGTATCGAGCTGTTCCTGCCGTTCAAGGTCGCCAGCACCGACGCGCGCTGGGTCCTGCTGCTGGAAATGCCGCTGAGCACGGTCATGGCCGACGTCAACCAACTGCAGAAAGACCTTGGCGAGCAGCGCCGCACCGACATCGCCGGCATGACCCTGGTCGGCCTGGGCATCGCCGCCCTCGGCCTGCTGGTGATCTGGCTGCTGGCCCACGGCATTGCCCGTCCGCTGAAGCAGATGGTGGCGATGCTCGACGACATCGCCCAGGGCGAAGGCGACCTCACCCGCCGCCTGCAGAGCGATCGCGCCGACGAGCTGGGCGCCATTGCCAAAGGCTTCAACACCTTCCTCGCCAAGCTGCAGGCGATGATCAGCCAGGTGGTGACCTCGGTGCAGAAAGTCAGCGACTCCTCGGAGCACACTGCCGACATCGCCATCCGCACCAACCAGGGCGTGCACAAGCAGATGGCCGAGATCGACCAGGTAGCCACCGCCGTGCAGGAAATGACCGCCACCGCTCAGGACGTGGCACGCAATGCCACCCACGCCGCCCACGCAGCCAGCAACGCCGACCAGGCTGCCAACCAGGGCATGCAGATCGTGCGCGACACCTCGCAGTCGATCAGCGTCCTGGCCAGCGAGATCGGCCGCGCAGTGACCGTGGTGCAGACCCTGGCCCGCGACAGCGAGAACATCAATGCCATCCTGGTGACCATCCGCGCCATCGCCGAACAGACCAACCTGCTGGCGCTCAACGCCGCCATCGAGGCTGCCCGCGCCGGAGAGCAAGGGCGCGGCTTCGCCGTGGTTGCCGACGAGGTGCGCAACCTGGCGCAGAAGACCCAGCAGGCGACCCAGGAAATCCAGCAGATGATTCAGCAGTTGCAGCAGGGCACCCGCGATGTGGTCAAGGTGATGGAAGACAGCCAGGGCAAGACCGACGACAGCGTGCAGCAGGCCAGCCGCGCCGCCGAAGCGCTGGAGAGCATCACCCAGGCCGTGTCGGTGATCAACGACATGAACACCCAGATCGCCAGCGCCGCCGAACAGCAAAGCGCGGTGGCCGAGGATATCAACCGCAACGTCATCAACATCGGCCAGGTGGCCGGCGAAGTGGCCGGCGGGGCCGACGAATCGAGCCAGGCCAGTGCCGAGCTGACCAAGCTGGCCGAGCAGCAGCGGCGGTTGATCAATCAGTTCAGGGTTTGACTCACCCACCGCGTCGTTTTTTTCGCGAGCCTGTGGGGCGAAAAGCTCGACACCGACCTCAAGCCGGGGTCAGACACTCCGGCCCATCGAGCTTCGGATCGTTGACCAGATGCGCCAGCGCCCGCTCGCGCAACGCCGCTGGCGGGCTGGCCAGTAGTTCATGCAGCCGCGCCAGCGGTGTGTCGGGGTCCAGCCAGGCCGCCTGCCCGGCCTCGTCGAGGATCAGCGGCCGGCGCTGGTTCATCGCCGCCTGGGTGACCACCGCACAACTGAGCCATACCTGCTCCTGCACCGGATACACCTCCCATACCGCGGCATAGAACAACGACGCGCCCTCCCCCGGCGTCACCCAGTACGGGCGCTTGCGCGCCGTGCCGCGCCACTCGTAGAAACCGTTGGCCGGCATCAGGCAACGGCGCTGGCGAAAGGCTTCGCGAAACATCGGCTGCTCGGCGAGTGTCTCGGCGCGGGCATGGGCGGGGGTGCGGGACAGGTCGGTGAGCCAGGCCGGGGTCAGGCCCCAGCGCGCCCTGGCCAGTTGCAACTGGCCGTCGAGTCGGCGCTGGATCAGCACCGAGGCCCCAGGCGAGATGTTCCATTGGGCCTGCTGGTCGGCGGGAAACCCGGGCAGGGCGGCAAAAGCCTGGGACCAGCGAAAAAGGGCGTAACGTCCACACATAAGACAGCAAACCTAGCAGATCAGGGTACCGGGGATACTCTCCGGCTCGTCCCCGGCAAGGGGCTGGGCGGCATTGTACTCATCGATCAGCTGCCGTGCGTACCCGGCCTGCTCATCGGCCACCGCCAGGGCCAGCAGGCCCTGCATCGGCAGATCGCCCATGGCACCGACCAGATCGCCGCCGATCAGGTGCACCTCGACGCCTTCGCTGGCCAACATGCCTACCAGCATCTGCGCCTCCATCAGGCTTTCCGGTTCGTAGATCCGACGCATCAGGCATCGTCCTCGCGGCGCACTTCGAGCATCCATTCGTCACCATGCACCTGCAGGATGAACACGATGGGCTGGCAGCACACCTGGCAGTCCTCGGTATAGAGCTGGTCGCCAGCGGAAATATCGACCGTGGTCTCCACACGCTCACCGCAATAAGGGCAGTCATAAAAGTCGATTTCGAGCATCGGGGGCCTGCGCAGTGACTTATGCGTATAATTGCCGGTCTGTTTACGGGGTCCGTGTGTGTCCGAGCCGTTTTTTTCGGCCCCGCCCCTACTTTATTACTCTAGCCGTTTCCAACAAGAGAGCATGATGGGCGAATTCGATGCCATCCGACCTTACGACGACGCTGAAGTGCCTGCCGTTCTGGCGCGCCTGCTCAGCGACCCGGCATTCCTCGATATCCTCACCCACTTCCGCTTCCCGCGTATCGCAGGTGCCTTCGGCTGGCTGCTCAAGCCGCTGATCGCCCGGCGCCTGCGCAAGGAGTTCGCTGGCGTGACCAGCGTCTCGACCCTGCAGGACAAGGTCGAATACTACGTCGACCGCACCATCGACCGTGCCACCGACGGGGTCACCTACACCGGCGTCGAGCAGCTCAAGTCGGGCAGTGCCTACCTGTTCCTGGCCAATCACCGCGACATCGTCATGGACCCGGCGTTCGTCAACTATGCGGTCTATCACGCTGGCCTGCCGACGCCACGTATCGCCATCGGCGACAACCTGCTGCAAAAGCCGTTCGTCAGCGACATGATGCGTCTGAACAAGAGCTTCATCGTGCACCGCTCGATCAGCGGTCGTCGCGAGAAGCTTGCGGCATACCAGTTGCTGTCGGCCTACATCAACCACTCGATCCGCAGCGACGGCGCCTCGATCTGGATCGCCCAGGCCGAAGGCCGCGCCAAGGATGGTGACGATCGCACCGATTCGGCGATCCTCAAGATGTTCCACATGAGCCGCAAGGACGAGCCGTTCGGCGCCGTGATCCAGAGCCTGAACCTGATCCCGGTGTCGATCAGCTACGAATACGACCCGTGCGACCAGGCCAAGGCCCGCGAGCTGTACATCCGCGCCACCACCGGCACCTACAAGAAAGTGCCTGGCGAAGACGACAACAGCATCGCCCAGGGCATCACCGGCTACAAAGGCCGGGTGCACATCAACTTCGCACCGCCAGTGACCGAGTACCACGAGGACACCAAGCAACTGGCCCAGGCCATCGACCGGCAGATTCTCGGCGGCTACCGGCTGTTCCCGGTGCACTACCTGGCCTACGCGATGTGGGACGGGCAGGACGCAGCGCTGGAAGTACCCGCTGCAGAGAAGGTGTTTGCGGCCGAGGAACTGGCACGGGCCAAGGAGGAGTGGCAGCGCCGCCTGGAAGCCTGCCCTGCGGAGCACCGGCCGTATCTGGTGCAGCAGTATGCGACGCCAGTGCGCAACCAGTATCAGGTGAAGGTGCAGGCCGAGGCGGTCTGAGCCTGGTGCAAGCGCCGGTTCGTAGGGGGACCGGCGATTGCACAGCTGATGTTCGCTACACGACGGTGAGATCGAAATCAGCTTCCAGAGCATCCGAACCACTGCCAGGGTTCAGCCGCAGTACCCCTTTAAGACGTCGGTTATCGACAAACTCGCTGATCTGCAGTGTTCCTGAGTGGACGGGAACATTTTCGCCAAGCCCCACAACACCGACCGTGGTCACATGCGCCTGACCAGCAGACAGGCTGGTGGTGCCCGGCGCAAACACATTGGCGTTGGTCCACTTGAACACCAGCTTGAGTGGTTTGCCACCGGGCCGCGGCTGCACGGCGGAGAATGACTTCTGGTCAAACTTCAGTTCGCCGGTCATCTCATATGGCGTCCCCTTGACGGTCAGAACGACCTTTCCGGTCGCCTTGGCCTTCTTCAGGACGTCCGCATCAAACGCTTCGCTTGAACGCGACATGTTGCCTCCTTGAGATGGTTGACACGCCGATCCAACGTACGTGCACGCATCACAAGCGACAACTGGCAGAATTGACAGGTAGGCAGTTCAGATCCAGGTACTGAACCACGACAGCAACAACGCCATCGCCAGGCACGAGAAGCCCAGGATGTAGTAGTAGCGCGGTACACGCAGGTCGAACGCATCGACCAGCCCTTCCTCGCCAGCCAGGCTTTCACGCGCATCGCTCTGGCGACGCCGCGCACTGTGCAGCAACAGGCCGCCCGGGCAGGTGATGAACAGCGCCAGGACATTGATCAGCTTGGCGGGATGGGCGGCCAGGAACCCCCAGAGGACTTGCAGGGACATCGCGCAACCTCGTAACGACGATAAGCAAAGCCCGGCATTCTACCCAAGCCTGACCCACCCTCTCGTTTTTTGCGACCAAGGGTCACTAAATTTCATCTGTCACACGCTCGTCATCCAGACAGGCCACCCTGTCGGCCTTTGCAGACCGGAGCTTGTCATGCTGCACGCCGAAAACCAGGACCGTCTCTACCTCGTCTCGCAGAGCGACGAGCAGCAGGCGCTGATCGACGGGTTCGCGATCAATGTCCACGACCAGCGCTGGCTGGTGTATTGCGCCCTGGGCGGACACGCGCACCAGGACCTGCCGGAAGTGGATCAAGACACCGGGCTGAGTGTGCTGGACTTTGGAATCGAGGCGGCTTGACCTGCCCGCTCGTGCGATTAGTGGGAGCGGGCTTGCCCGCGAAAAAGACATCGCGGTGCCTGGCACCGGCGAAGCCGGTGTTCGCGGGCAAGCCCGCTCCTACAGAGAAGTGACCCCAGGTGCCGCACCAACCAGGGTTTGAGCGAGCCTCAGCCCTGGTCCAGCCAAAGAAAAACCCGCTGCCTGTGACCAGGCAGCGGGTTTTGTTCATTCAGGCCGCGTGCTTATTCAGCCAGGACCTGACCGATGGTCGGATCCTTGAACAGCCGGGTCAGCGCATCGCTGAGTACGTCGCTGACCAGCTTGGTGTTGGTTTCCTGGTTCGGCGCCATGCCGAAACGCTGGTCGAGAGAAGCGCCATAGCGGCCGCTGTAGCGGCGGTTGGCGTTGGACACGTCGGCACGGAAGGTGGCACCGATGGTGGCCTCGGTCACGTACATCTTGTCCTTGGGCGACTGGTACTTCAGCTCGGCCAGGGTCACGGTCAGCTGTGGCGCGCTGCCGGCACCCGAGGTGGGGGTGAAGCCGAGCAGGCGTACTGCCGCTTCGGCCTGGGCCTGCAGCTTGGGCACCACGTCATTGCCGTTGACGGTAATGGTGCTGGTCTCCGGGTACATGCCACCCCGTGTGCCCAGCGACTGCGAAGCACGGCCGTCGACCACCCGCACGACTACCGGCTGGCCACGACCTACCGGATTGAGCTGAGCGGTGAGCTTGGGTTGCGGGCTGAGTTGCTGCGGGCTGTGTGCACAGCCGACCAGGCTCAGGGTGGCCACCGCCATCAAACCGAACAACAGACGTTGCAGCATGCGCATTTCTCCAGAAAAAGCGGCAAAGGCCCACAGTATACCCAGCCTGGAGCAAGCCAGTCATCGGCCCGCAGCTGCTGTCACAATGGTTTCATGGCCACGGCGCTATCCTTGCCCCAGCCCGATCAAACAGGACTCGCCGCCATGGCCTCGCTCTGGACTCTGCTCTTCCAACGCCCGCGCCACACCACCTACGCCCGTCTCGACAGCGACGGCAAATGCCTGGCCTTCAAGCAGTGCCACCAGGCACCCAGCGGCAGTGGCTGGGTCCAGGTCAGCGAAGCACACCTGGGCTGGCTGGGTCATCCGCTGCCCAACAGTGCCCGGATTTGCGTACCTGCAAGCCGCCGTTGGCAGCAACGCATCCTCCCTGCCTGACAAACGCTGCAATAAAAACCCAAGAAGAACGACCTTTCTGCCCGCGACCTCGTTATAATCTCCCCCCGATTATAAGGACGTCTCCTGATCGGGCCCCGCACTCGCCGCTTGACCCCGGCACCTTCACCGCTTCGCCCACAGAGAGCCTTCCACTCAGGTCTTGCATTGGCTGTCGTGCCTGCTGTCTCTGGCCGTCTGCTGCGCATGAACCTGCGGGTTGCCACCGCGCAGTCCACTTTTGAGGTTCACGACTCCAAAAGAGCGTGAAAAAACGGTTTTTCACAACTTCACGAGAGTGTGGCGAGCAAATGAACAGTCTGGCATGTGCAAAAGCGGCAGATACGTCTCGAACAGCCCTGAACAGACGGCAAAAGCGCTCATCCTGGATGGGAGCCTGAGGCCGGTCCATAACGCACGACGGAACACTTGACCATAAGTCGAATTGCCGCACCCGTGGCAAATGGCGTTCAATTATCGAACACCCAAGACTGATTGGCGGTGTCCGCGGAAGTTGCAAGAACTGCGAAGAGTCGGACATGGCGATCCTGGCCAACCCAGGGGTCCTATGCTGTCAATTAGGTGCTGTAGATTGTGGAGACGCGTTAATGGCGCAGAACGAATCGGTTGATGTGGTACTGGTAGGCGCGGGCATCATGAGTGCCACCCTGGCCGTACTGCTCAAGGAGCTGGACCCTGCGATCAAGCTGGAAGTCGTCGAGGCGATGGACTCCGGGGCCGCGGAAAGCTCCAACCCCTGGAACAACGCCGGGACCGGCCACGCCGGCCTGTGCGAGCTGAACTATACGCCCCAGGCCGCCGATGGCAGCATCGACATCAAGAAGGCCGTGCACATCAATACCCAGTTCGAGGTGTCCCGCCAGTTCTGGGCCTACCTGAGCAGAAAAGGCGGCTTCGGCTCGGCGCGCGACTTCATCAATCCCGTGCCGCACCTGAGCTATGTCGAAGGTGACAAGGGTGTGCAATTCCTCAAGAAGCGCTTCGAGCTGCTCAAGCAGCACCACGCGTTCTCCGAGATGGAATACACCGAAGACAAGGCGCTGATGAACGAATGGATGCCCCTGATGATGCCTGGTCGCCCGGCCGACCAGCACATCGCGGCCACCCGCGTGCTCAAGGGCACCGACGTCAACTTCGGCGCCCTGACCAACAAGCTGCTCAAGCTGCTGGGCGACAGCCCAAATGCCCAGGTCAAGTACAGCAAGAAGGTCACCGGCCTGCGCCGTAAAGGCGACGGCTGGACCGTGAGCATCAAGGACGTCAACAGCGGCAACAGCCGTGAAGTCGACGCCCGCTTCGTCTTCCTCGGCGCTGGTGGCGCGGCGCTGCCGCTGCTGCAAGCGTCTGGCATCCCGGAAAGCAAGGGGTTCGGCGGTTTCCCGGTGAGCGGCCAGTGGCTGCGCTGCGACAATCCGGAAATCGTCAAGCAGCACCAGGCCAAGGTCTACAGCCAGGCCGCGGTCGGTGCCCCGCCAATGTCGGTGCCACACCTCGACACCCGCGTGGTCGACGGCAAGAAATCCCTGCTGTTCGGGCCTTACGCCGGCTTCACCACCAAGTTCCTCAAGCATGGCTCGTTCATGGACCTGCCGCTGTCGGTGCGCATGGGCAACATCGGTCCGATGCTGGCGGTAGCCCGCGACAACATGGACCTGACCAAGTACCTGGTCAGCGAAGTGATGCAGTCGATGGAGCAGCGCCTGGAATCGCTTCGCCGCTTCTACCCCGAAGCCAAAGCCGAGGACTGGCGCCTGGAAGTGGCCGGCCAGCGCGTGCAGATCATCAAGAAGGATCCGAAGAAAGGCGGCATCCTGCAGTTCGGCACCGAGCTGGTCTCGGCCGCCGATGGCAGCCTGGCTGCGCTGCTTGGCGCCTCGCCGGGCGCCTCGGTGACGGTTTCGATCATGCTCGAACTGATCGAGCGCTGCTTCCCCGAGCAAGCCAAGGGCGCCTGGGCTGCCAAGCTCAAGGAAATCTTCCCGGCTCGCGAGAAGGCCCTGGCCACCGATGCCGCGCTGTACCACAAGATCAGCGCCGACAACGACGTGGCCCTGGACCTGGCGCAAAACAGCCCGGCCAAGCACTACGCCTGAAATGGCTGAAACGAAAAAACGCCCCGAGGGGCGTTTTTTTGTGCCTGCAATCCCTGCCCGCGAAAAGGGCAGACTGAAGGATCAGCCGCGGGCGTTGGCGATGACCTCGATGTACTCCGGCGCATTGCGCTGGTCGGCGATCGTTTCGGCGAAGGTCTTGCCGTGCTCGTCCTTGCCATCGACGTCGTATCCGGCCTCGACGAAGAAGCCAACGAAACGCTCGAAGTCGTCGATGCGCAGGCCACGGTAGGCCTTGATCAGCTTGTGGTGCGACGGCGAGGTCAGGCCATCGGCCGGCTCGAACTGAAGGAACGTCTTGATGTAGTCGTCGCTGATCTCGTCACCGATAACCTGCTTCTTGTCTTTACGCATTGCCGACTCCAACTGGGCCATCACGGGCATTTCAAAGGCGGGCAGTGTACCGCTGGCAGCCCATGGGCCTCAACGCGTACGTACGGTTCCGGTGTGCAGGTCGGCCCAGACATGGCCGTTGGCGTAACTGAGGAACTGCACGTACAGCGTCTCGTTGCGCAGCAGGTCCATGATCACCCGGTAATCGGCCTGTGGATAATTCAGTGTCAGGGTGCGGGTCTTGTCATCGTAGGTCGGCCGCTTGAGGCTCTTGCCGCCCTCGCCGTCGAAGGTGACCAGCACCTGCCCGATAGTTGCCCCCTTGCTCAAGGGCTTGCCCTTCAGACGCAAGGTCAGGGACGAGGTGATGGGAATCGGCTGCTGGTTGGACTGACGCTGGGCACCGACCACCACCGAGTAGTCGGTGACCTGCAGCAGTTGTTGCGACTCGGGTTCTTCCTGGCGCAGCGAGAGGTCATCAGGCGGAAGGAACTGGCTGTGCAAGGGGGCTGCCGAGAGCGGCAGGCTCAGCGCCAGCAGAAGGGGAAAGATCGCACGCATGAGAGGCTCCTTGGCAGAGGGGAGCACTCTAGCACGCCTGATCGACCGCTACTGTCAGCGCGCGCTCAATCGAACTGCGCGCGCATCCAGGCCTGGTACTGCGCCACCCCGTCCTCGCCCTCGCGCGGTGCCCAGTAGGCATGCTCGCCCTCGCCCACCGGGCGGTAGGGGCCGGACTTGCACTCGAACAGGATGCTGTCATCTTCGAGCACCACCAACCCGTGATAGGTGCCGGGCGCCAGGTCGACCCCCAGGCAATCACCGCCGGCTTCGAGCACACGCTTGTCGCACACCGCGCCCTGCTCATCGAAGATCAGCAGCCCCAGACGCCCCTTGAGCACCACCAGCGCCTCGGCCTTGTCATCCTTCAGATGACGGTGTGGCGGAATGTAGGTGTTCGTCTGCAAGCCGACTGCCATGCGATGGCAAGGCTCTTCCATCTCATGGAAATTGTGGTGCTGGCGACCACGCGGGTTGCTGGCAGCCTTGGCGGCCAGCCCGTCGAACAACGTCTTGTCGATGAAGGCAGGCTGGCGCATGGCTCACATGCCCTTTACGGCGAAGATGCCATTGGCGTTGCGCCAGTAACCCTTGTAGTCCATGCCATAACCGAAGATATAGCGATCGACGCACGGCAGGCCGACGTAGTTGGCCTTCAAGTCCGGGCTGGCCTTGCGGTCGTGGTCCTTGTCGATCAGCACCGCGGTGTACACCGAACGCGCGCCGGCATGCTTGCAGAAGTCGATGATGGCGCTGAGGGTGTGGCCTTCGTCGAGGATGTCATCGACGATCAGCACATCGCGATCGATGAACGAGATCTCCGGCTTGGCCTTCCAGAACAGCTCACCGCCGCTGGTCTGGTTGCGGTAGCGGGTCGCGTGCAGGTACGAGGCCTCCAGCGGGAACTGCAGGTGGGTCAGCAGCTTGCCGGCGAAGATCAGGCCGCCGTTCATCACGCAGAAGACTACCGGGTTCTTGTCGTGCAGGTCCTTGCAGATCTGCTCGCCGACCTGGGCGATGGCCGCTTCGACCTGGGCTTCGTTGTACAGGCAATCAGCCTCGCTCATCACTTGGCGGATATGCTCGAGATCGGCGGACATGGCGCTCTCCAGGAGGTGCATTTTGGAAAAGCGGGCAAAGGTACGCATCCGCTCGTCCCAGATCAAGCATTTATGGACTAACGTGCTCAATGACTGCACGACAGCAAGGACTGAATAGATTAACCTAGCGCGGTTTTTTTGCCCGCCCCCCGGAGCCTTCCCCTATGCCTACTCGTGAGATCCGCCATCCGCTGATCCGCCACAAGCTCGGCCTGATGCGCCGTGCCGATATCAGCACCAAGAATTTTCGCGAACTCGCCCAGGAAGTCGGTGCGCTCCTGACCTACGAAGCCACCAAAGACCTGCCGCTGGAAACCTACGAGATCGACGGCTGGTGCGGCAAGGTCCAGGTCGAGAAGATCGCCGGCAAGAAGATCACCGTGGTCCCGATCCTGCGTGCCGGTATCGGCATGCTCGACGGCGTGCTCAGCCTGGTCCCGGGCGCCAAAGTCAGTGCCGTGGGCGTAGCCCGCAACGAGGAAACCCTCGAAGCGCACACCTATCTTGAAAAACTCGCCCCCGACATCAATCAGCGCCTGGCGCTGATCATCGACCCGATGCTGGCTACCGGCGGTTCGATGGTCGCCACCATCGAGCTGCTGAAGAAAGCCGGCTGCAAGGAAATCCGCGCGATGGTCTTGGTCGCGGCGCCCGAAGGCATCGAGGTGGTCGAGAAAGCCCATCCGGACGTGCAGATCTACACCGCGTCCATCGACGAGCGCCTGAACGAGCATGGCTATATCGTGCCGGGCCTGGGCGATGCCGGCGACAAGATCTTCGGCACCAAGCAGAAGGACGCTTGAACATGCAGGACGGCTTCAACGACCCGCTGTGGCGCCAGGTCGTCTCGGGCGCGCAGATGCTCTTCGTGGCATTCGGCGCGCTGGTGCTCATGCCGCTGATCACGGGCCTGGATCCTAACGTGGCACTGTTCACCGCGGGCCTCGGCACCTTGCTGTTCCAGCTGGTCACGGGCCGTCAGGTGCCTGTATTCCTGGCCTCGAGCTTCGCCTTCATCACCCCGATCATCCTCGCCAAGGGCCAGTTCGGCCTGGCCGCGACCATGGGCGGCGTGATGGCCGCAGGCTTCGTCTATACCTTCATGGGCCTGATGGTGAAGATCAAGGGCACCGGTTTCATCGACCGCATGCTGCCACCTGTGGTCATCGGCCCGGTGATCATTTCCATCGGCCTGGCCATGGCGCCGATTGCCGCGAACATGGCCATGGGCAAGGGTGGCGACGGCGCCGCGCTGATGCCGTACAAGACCGCCATGCTGATCTCCATGCCGGCGTTGCTGACCACCTTGATCGTCGCCGTGTTCGGCAAGGGTATCTTCCGCCTGGTGCCGATCATTGCTGGCGTGCTGGTGGGCTTTGCCCTGTCGTTCGCCTTCGGCGTGGTCGACACCGCGAAAATCGCCGCAGCCCCCTGGCTGGAACTGCCCAACTTCACCGCGCCGGAGTTCAACTGGCAGGCGATCCTGTTCATCGTTCCAGTGGCCCTGGCGCCGGCGATCGAGCACATCGGCGGGGTGATCGCGGTCGGCAGCGTGACCGGTCGCGACTACCTGAAAAAGCCCGGCCTGCACCGCACCCTGTTCGGTGACGGCCTGGCCACCACCGCTGCAGGCCTGTTCGGCGGCCCGCCCAACACCACCTACGCCGAAGTCACTGGCGCGGTGATGCTGACCAAGAACTACAACCCGAAGATCATGACCTGGGCTGCAGTGTTCGCGATCACCCTGGCGTTCATCGGCAAGTTCGGCGCGCTGCTGCAGAGCATTCCGGTGCCGGTGATGGGCGGCATTCTCTGCCTGCTGTTCGGCTCGATCGCGGCAGTGGGCATGAACACCATGATCCGCCACAAGATCGACCTCGCCGAGGCACGCAACCTGGTGATCGTTTCGGTGACCCTGGTGTTCGGTATCGGTGGTGTGCTGATCGGCAGCGGCGACGGCCCGGACGACTGGGGCCTCAAGGGCATCGCCCTGTGCGCCGTGGTCGCCATTGCCCTGAACCTGATCCTGCCGGGCAACGACGGTTGGAAGAACAAGAAGCTGGATGACCAGTTGCCTTGACCAGGCGTTGAACCGAGTCGACTTCTTCGCGGGGTTACCCGCGAAGAAGTCATCACCGACTCAAGCCCTCTCGCACATCCCCGCCAATACCTGCGCCCACTGCGGGTGATCGTTCAGGCACGGCACCAGCACCAGCTCCTCGCCGCCGGCCTCGATGAACTGCTCCTTGCCGCGATCGCCGATCTCCTCCAGCGTCTCGATGCAATCGGCAACGAACGCCGGGCACATCACCAGCAGCTTCTTCACTCCCGCCTTGGCCAACTCGTCCAGACGCGTCTCGGTGTAGGGTTCGATCCATTTGGCTCGCCCCAGCCGCGACTGGAACGAGGCTGACCATTTGCCCTCGGGAATTCCTGCCGCCTTGGCGAACGCAGCAGCACTGGCCAGACACTGCGAGCGGTAGCAAACCTTGCGCACCTGGGCACAGGCAGTCTCGCAGCAATTCGGGCTCTGGAAACAGTGCGAACCGGTCGGATCGAGTTTCTTGAGATGGCGCTCCGGCAGGCCATGGAAGCTCAGCAGCAGATGATCGTAGTCCTGTTCCAGGTAAGGACGGGCACTGGTGACCAACGCATCGATGTACTCAGGTTCATCGTAGAACGGCTGCAACACGCGCATTTCGACAGGCAGGTCGCGCTCGGCGACTGTCTGGCGAGCCAGCTCCACCACCGTGGTCACGGTGCTGTCGGCGAACTGCGGGTACAGCGGTGCCAGGGTCACCTTGCGCACACCCTGCGCGGCAAGGCGCTCGAGCACTTCTGGTAGCGCCGGTTGACCATAGCGCATGGCGATTTCCACCGGCCCATGCGGCCAATGCGGGGTGATGGCCGCCTGCAGGCGCCGAGTCAGCACCACCAGCGGCGAACCCTCGTCCCACCAGATCGACGCATAGGCGTGGGCGGACTGCTCCGGGCGCTTGATCAGGATCAGCGACACCAGCAAGCGCCGCACCGGCCAGGGCAGGTCGATCACATACGGGTCCATGAGGAACTGGTTGAGGTAGCGGCGCACATCGGCGACCGAGGTGGATGCCGGTGAACCCAGGTTGACCAGCAGCAGGGCATGATCGGTCATGCAGCGTCCTATGTCAGAGGCGGTCGGACAGGTCGTCCAACGCCGATTGCAGATCGTTGAAGCGGAACGTGAAACCTTCAGCCAGCAGGCGCACCGGGCGCGCACGCTGGCCCCCCAGCAGCAGGGTCGACAACTCGCCCAGGCCAGCCTTGAGCACCAGCGCAGGCACCGGCAGCAACGCCGGGCGATGCAATGCACGTCCCAGACGCCTGGCGAACTCACGGTTGCGTACCGGCTCTGGCGCGCAGGCATTATAGGGACCGCTGGCGTCGTTTTGCTGCAAGAGAAAATCAATGAGGCGGATCTGGTCCTCTATATGGATCCAGGGCATCCATTGCCGACCATCGCCGATCGGCCCGCCAAGCCCCAGCTTGAAGGGCAGGCGCAGGCGCGAAAGAAAGCCCCCGTCGCTGGCTAGTACCAACCCGGTACGCACCAGCACCACGCGCATGCCCAGCGTATGCGCACGTTGCGCAGTCTCTTCCCAGGCGATGCACAGCTGGCTGGCGAAGTCCTCTTTCACCGGCTGCGAGGCCTCGGTCAACTCCCGCTCGCCACCATCGCCATACCAGCCCACGGCCGAGCCGGAAATCAGCACCCCGGGACGCTGCTCGCGGCGCTCCAGCCAGCCCAGCAACTGCTCGGTGAGGGTGACACGACTGGCCCACAACAGTTGCCGGCGCGCGGCCGTCCAGGGTCGGTCGGCGATGGGCGCGCCGGCCAGGTTGACCACCGCGTCCAGCTGATCGTCCGCCTCCAGCTCCTCCAGCCGAGCGATACCGCGCACGCCGCTGCCGCAACGCTTGGGCACCTGGGCAGGCTCGCGGCTCCACACCGTCAGGCGATGGCCCTGGCTGAGCCAGAGCTGGCACAGGTGCCGGCCGATCAATCCAGTACCGCCCGTCAGCAATATATGCATGGCTGTGTCCTCGCAAGCTGCGGCCATGGTCTATTTTTAAGATCAAGGCACTTTTTAAACCGATAGCTCTCGGATAAACATAGGCCAACCTGTCCTATCGAGCGGAATAGCCTTATACAAAACTTCTGCATTGTACAGGTTTGTCTGACAGCGTAGTCTGCTTAAAGCAAGGTTCGAAGAGGCCATCATGACAGTACCTATAGCCATCATCGGTGCCGGTATCGCCGGCCTGTCCGCCGCCCAGGCCCTGCAGAAGGCCGGACAGAACGTCCACTTGTTCGACAAGGGCCACGGCAGTGGCGGGCGCATGGCCAGCAAGCGCAGCGATGCCGGCGCGCTCGACCTGGGCGCCCAGTATTTCACCGCCCGCGACCGACGCTTCGTCGAGCAGGTCCAGCAATGGGTCGCCGCCGGCTGGGCCGCGCAGTGGAAGCCGCAGCTCTACAACTACCGCGACGGTGAACTGACCCCCTCCCCCGACGAACAGACCCGCTGGGTCGGCGTGCCACGCATGAGCGCCATCACCCGCGGCCTGCTCAAGGATGTCACGGTCAACTTCGGGTGCCGTATCACCGAGGTCTTCCGCGGCAAGCAGTACTGGCATCTGCAGGACACCGAAGGCTGCAGCCACGGGCCGTTCAGCCAGGTGGTGATCGCCGTGCCAGCCCCCCAGGCCACTCCCCTGCTGGCGGCCACACCCAAGCTCGCAGCGGTCGCCGCCGGCGTGCAGATGGAACCCACCTGGGCCATCGCCCTGGGCTTCCAGACACCGCTCGATACCCCGATGCAAGGCTGCTTCGTGCAGGACAATCCGCTCGACTGGCTGGCACGCAACCGCAGCAAACCCGGCCGCGACGAGCACCTCGACACTTGGGTGCTGCACGCCACCTCCAGCTGGAGTCGCCAGCACCTGGACCTGCCCCGAGAAGAAGTGATCGAGCAGCTGTGGGGCGAGTTTGCCGAACTGGTCGGCTGCGTGGTGCCAGCACCGACCTTCGCCCTCGCCCACCGCTGGCTCTATGCCCGCCCCGTCGGCAACCATGAATGGGGCACCCTCGCCGACGCCGACCAGGGCCTGTACGCCTGCGGCGACTGGTGCCTGTCCGGACGCGTGGAAGGTGCCTGGCTCAGCGGCCAGGAGGCGGCGCGTCGCTTGCTCGAGCACCTCGAGTAAAGTTGTACAAAAAATTTGTCTTGCATAAGTTTTTCGATGTGCTGGAATAGACCTGTACAAAATTATCGGATTGTACAGGTCTACGGAGGCCACGATGAACGCTCCCCACTCGACAGGCAAACCCCGCATCGCCATCAGCGCCTGCCTGGCCGGGCAGGATGTGCGCTACAACGGCGGGCACAAAGCCTCGGACCTGTGCCAGTCACTCGATGAGCATTTCGACTGGCTGCCGCTGTGTCCGGAAGTTGCCATTGGCCTGGGCACTCCTCGCGACGCCATTCGATTGGTCGGCGATCCCCAGGCCCCGGAAGTGATCAACCCGCGCAATCCCGGTACCGACCTCGCCCCTCCCCTGCGTGCCTACGGCCAGCAGATGGCCGAAGCGCTCGACGATATCTGCGGCTATGTGTTCATGCAGAAGTCACCCTCCTGCGGGCTGGAGCGGGTCAAGGTCTACCAGAACAATGGCCGCCCCTCGCTGCTGGGCGGGCGCGGCGCCTATGCCCAGGCGTTCTGCGAGCGCCGCCCGGACCTGCCGGTGGAAGAAGAAGGCCGCCTGCACGACCCAGTGCTGCGCGAGAACTTCATCAGCCGCGTCTACGCCTATGCCGACTGGCAGCACCTGCTGGCACAAGGCCTGAGCCGCGGCGCCTTGATCCGCTTCCACTCACGTTACAAATACCTGCTGATGGCGCACAACCCGCAGGCCTATCGCGAACTCGGGCGCCTGCTGGGCAGCATGAGCCGCGACGACGACCCGCTGCAGATAGGCCCGCGCTACTTCAGCCAACTCATGCAGGCTCTGCGCCGCTGCGCCAGCCGCGGCACCCACAGCAACGTCCTGCAGCACCTGTGCGGCTATCTGCGCGATGCCCTGGACAGCAGCGACAAAGCCGAACTGCAGCGTCTGATCAGCCAGTACCAGCAGGGCAGCGTGCCGCTGGTGGTCCCGCTGACCCTGCTCAAGCACCATCTGCGCGTTCACCCCGACCCTTACCTGATGCAGCAGGCTTACCTGCAACCGCACCCGGAAAGCCTGGGCCTGCGCAATGCACTCTGAAGACAGCCTGCCGATCGGCGAACTGGCCCGGCGCACCGGGGTCAACCCGGTCACCCTACGGGCCTGGGAGCGACGCTACGGCCTGCTGGTGCCGGAGCGCACGCCCAAGGGCCATCGCCTGTACAGCACACAGCATGTCGAGAAGGTGCAGGCGATCCTGCAGTGGTTGGAACGCGGCGCCTCGGTGAGCCAGGTGCGTGACCTGCTTGAAAACCGCAGCGAAGCCTCGCCAAGGCTGGAGGGTGACTGGCAAGCGCGCTGCCAGCAACTGGTCGAGGCCATTGCCAATCTCGCCCAACGCTCGCTGGACCAGCAACTCAACCAGGCCATGGCGCTTTATCCCGCCTCGACTCTGTGCGAGCAACTGCTGCTGCCGCTGCTCGAGCGCCTGGAGCAACGCTGGCGCAAGCACTTCGACGCCATCCTCGAGCAGGCCTTCTTCCACACCTGGCTGCGCAGCAAGCTGGGCGCGCGGGTCTACCACGACAACCATTCGCTCGAGGGGCCGCCGGTACTGCTGGCCACGACCCTTGACGCCCCCTTCGATGCTCAACTGTGGCTCGCCGCCTGGCTGCTCAGCAGCAGCGGTTTTGCCGTGGAGGTGCTCGAACAACCGGTCGGCGGCAAGCAACTGCTGCACGCGATCGCCCAACTCGCCCCGCGCGCCCTGGTGCTGCACCTGGGGCCGCGCATCGACCTCCAAGCACTGGCCCCCCTGCGGGATGTAACGCTGACGAAACTCCTCGGGGGCGCCAGTGTCTTCATCCATGAGGAGCGACTGCGCAGCCTGGAACTTCCGGCGCTGCTGCTCTTCGAGACACCGCAGGGGGCATTGCGCCTGCTTCAGCAATCACGCTGAACCCGACTGTCAGAGATCCTGAGATGCAATTGATCTGGCTGCGCAGCGACCTGCGCATCAACGACAACACCGCCCTCGCCGCCGCCACCGCACAGGGGCCGACCATTGCCCTGTGGATCGCCAGCCCCGGGCAATGGCAGGCGCATGACGATGCGCCGAGCAAGGTTGACTTCTGGCTGCGCAACCTGCGCGACCTGCGCCACGCCCTCGAACGCCTGAACATCCCGTTGCTGATCCGCCATACCGACACCTGGCAACAGGTGCCCGAAACCGTGCTCGAGGTTTGCCGCACGCACAAGGTGCAGACCGTGCACTGGAACGACGAGTACGGCGTCAACGAAAGCCAGCGTGACCGGCGGACCCAATCCTTGCTGGAGCGCTCCGGCGTGACCGCCCGCACACACCTGGATCAGTTGTTCTTCCATCCCGGCACCCTGCTGACCAAGGCGGGCCACTATTTCCAGGTCTTCGGCCAGTTTCGCAAGACCTGCCTGGAACATCTGCATCGCAGCCTGCCAACCCTTGCCCAGCCCGTGAAACCACAGGCTTCCCTAGGCATCGCCAGCGACCCGATCCCCCGGCACATAGAAGGCTTCGACACGCCCGAGCAGAGCCTGCGCGAGCACTGGCCTGCCGGTGAAGACGAAGCCCAGGGCAGGCTGTCGCGCTTCGTCGACGAAACCATCGACGACTACCAGACCCTGCGTGACCTGCCGGCCAGGCCCGGCACCAGCCAGCTCTCGCCCTACCTTGCCGCCGGTGTGATCTCGCCGCGCCAATGCCTGCACGCCGCACTGTCGAGCAACCGTGGCGAATTCGACAGCGGCAGCCAAGGTGTACGCACCTGGATCGACGAGCTGCTCTGGCGCGAGTTCTACAAGCACATCCTGGTGGGCTATCCACAGGTCTCGCGCCACCGCCCCTTCCGCGCCCCCACCGAGGCTCTGCCCTGGCGTGACGCGCCCGATGATCTCCAGGCGTGGGAACAAGGCCGCACCGGCTTCCCGTTGATCGACGCGGCCATGCGCCAGCTGCTGCATACCGGCTGGATGCACAATAGGCTGCGCATGGTCGTCGCCATGTTCCTGAGCAAGAATCTGCTCATCGACTGGCGCAAGGGCGAGCGGCATTTCATGCGACACCTGATCGACGGCGACCTGGCGGCAAACAACGGCGGCTGGCAGTGGAGCGCCTCCACCGGCACCGATTCGGTGCCCTATTTCCGGATCTTCAACCCGGTGACCCAGTCGCAGCGTTTCGACCCCCAAGGACGCTTCATACGCCATTGGCTACCGGAACTCACTCATCTGGATGACAAATACATTCATTTGCCTGTGAAATCTTCCGGACTATTTGATACAAGTGGCTACATCAGCCCGATCGTCGATCTGGACAGCAGCCGCCATCGGGCACTGGCAGCATTCAAGGCGCTACCCGCCTCCATCAACTGAAGGGCATAGCATTGAGTAGTACGCGAAGGTTCTGGGTAACAGGGGCCAGCAATGGAGTAGGCCTCGCCTTGGTCGAACGATTGCTCGAAGAGGGCCATCGGGTCGCGGCCAGCGGCATGGATTGCCAGGAGCTCGATACCTTGGCCGAGCTGCACGAGGCACGCCTGCTGCGCCTGCCAGCGCACCTGAACGAGCTGGTCGGGGCGCAGTCTGCGGCCGAGCAGCTGCAGTCGCACTGGGGGGCACTGGACGTCTTGATCGTCAATGCCGGCACGTGCGATTACCTAGCAAACGATCTACCTGCCAACGCGGTAATGGAAGAGATCGTCAGCAGCAACCGGCGCGCCAGCGAGCATGTCCTGGCCAGCGCACTGTCGTTATTGGCCAGAGGCGACAGGCCACAGGTGATGGCACTGTTCAGCCGCTATTCGACGCTGCAACTGTTTGCGCCAGCGCAGACCCCGGCGGGCCACAACAGCCTGCCCCAGTGGTTCCGTGAGCAACGCAAGGTCCTCGACAATCTGGCGGTACAGCTTACGGTGGTCGCGCCACAGTCGCTCAAGGCACCGGTCAGCAACAGCATGGCGATACCTGAATCCTGGACGGCGCAGAGCGCAGCAGATGAGTTGGCGCGCAGGCTCAAGCACCCACAGGCCGAGTTGGTGCTCGAAGTGCTGGACCCGACCTTGCTGTGGCCACTGCCCTGGGAAGCCTGAAGTAAACCCGGGGCGCTGCACGCCCCGGTGATCCGGGTCAGAGCGCCATTCGATAATGCAGCGAATAGCTCTCGACCCCATCATTGGGCTGCTTGATCCCGGCGTTGGAGTAGTGGATCGCGCGAACCCCGATCTCGTGCCCACCGGCAAAGCGCAGGCCAAAACCGATGCGGTCCTCGAACTGGAACGACGAGCCCAGGTCATTGCTTTCCAGCTTGGTCCGTGAGAATGCCGCCACACCGATCCCCGCTTCGATGTAGGGCTTGACTGAGTCCCCGGCGAACTCGTACACGAACACGGGGGCGAACGACAGGCTATGATTGCTTGCCCGCTCATCGCCATCCCAGTAGGTGTAGGCACCGTCCCAGTACCCGGTGATTCGGCCTACGCTGGTCTGCCACCAACTGGCATCCCAGTTCGACTGCAACCCCAGTCGATAGACCATGGTACTGTCGCCAGTCTGCCCCACCGACAACGAAACATCAGCCGCCTGTGCCGACACCGCCTGCCCCAATGCCAACGCGGCAACCGCCGCCATTCCAAGCAAATGCCTCATGAGCTCGTCCTTCTTCCTGGTGTTGTTATCAAGTGTCCGCCTGTGAACCAGGCAAAATGATAGAAATCGACATTAGGACGATAGTTCAGCTTGTGTGCGGGAGATTTCAGCTATTTTTTACAGGTCGAACGCGCTGACCTGTTCTACAGACCCGTACCACAGCACCGGCAGGATTTCGCGAAGGTGCTGCGGCGCAGCGCTACTGTAGAAGGCCGCCTCGCGTGAAGGCCCCTCGGCAAGCAGGTCGCGGGCGCTCAACAAGCGCTGCAACTGGCGCGCCACCGCAGCGCCCGTGTCGATGATAGCCACATCCGAGGGCACCATTTCGGCCAACAGCGGGCGCAGGAAGGGGTAGTGAGTGCATCCGAGGATCAGCGTGTCGCAGCCCGCCGCCAGCAGCGGCTGCACGTACCCCTGCAGCATTGCACGCAGCTTCGGGCTGCCCAGATCGCCTGTCTCGATCAACTCCACCAGCCCCGGGCACGGCTGGGTCACGACCTGTACATCGCTGGCGAATCGGTCGAGCAACGCGGCAAATTTTGCGCTCTGCAAGGTGCCGGTGGTGGCCAGGACGCCGACCACGCCGGAGCGTGTCGCCGCGGCGGCCGGCTTGACCGCAGGTTCCATGCCCACCAACGGCCAATCGGGGTAGCGTTCGCGCAAGTCGGCCACGGCCGCCACGGTCGCGGTATTGCACGCCAGGACCATGGCCTTGGCACCGCGAGCATGGAAGAACTCGGCGATGCGCCGGCAGCGCTCACGGATGTAGTCGGGGGATTTCTCGCCATAGGGTACGTGACCGCAATCGGCCACGTAGAGCAGCGACTCGTTGGGCAGCAAGCGGCGAATCTCGGCGAGCACCGACAAGCCACCGACCCCCGAATCCATCACGCCCACCGGCGCCGAGCGATCAGCCATGGCGATCGCCACACACCGTGCAGGCCGGATCACGCTTGACCCGCAGCTCACGCATGCGCGTGCCGAGGGCATCGATCAGCAGCAGGCGGCCCACCAGGGGCTCGCCGAACCCGGCCAGCAGCTTCAGCGCTTCCAACGCCTGCAAGCTGCCGACCAGCCCTACCAGAGGACCGATCACGCCGGCTTCGCTGCAGGTCAGCTCGGCCTCGCTGCCATGGCCATAGAGGCAGTGATAGCAAGGGCTGTAGTCGCGGCGGGGGTCGAACACCGACAACTGCCCTTCCAGGCGAATTGCCGCGCCGCTCACCAACGGCTTGCCGGCCGCCACGCACGCGGCGTTGACCGACTCACGGGTGGCGAAATTGTCGGAGCAGTCCAGCACCAGGTCCACCGCCGCCACCGCCGCAGCCAAGGAGTCGTCGTCCAGGGCATGGCGATGGGCGACCAGCGTGACTTCCGGGTTGATCGCCTGCAGGCGCTGCAGCGCCGAATCGACCTTGCTCATGCCGACGCTGCCGCTGTCATGGAGGACCTGGCGTTGCAGGTTGGTCAGGTCGACCGTGTCGAAGTCGGCCAGGTGCAATTCACCCACGCCGGCAGCCGCCAGGTAGAGCGCGACCGGCGACCCCAGGCCACCAAGCCCGACCACCAGGGCCTTGCTCTGCTTGAGCCGCAACTGGCCGTCGATGTCGACCTGCGATAGCAGGATCTGCCGACTATAGCGCAACAGCTCCTGGTCGCTCAGCATGGCAGGCGCCCCAGGGAAATACGTTCGTGGCCGCCCAGGTCGCGGCGGCTGTCCACGTCGATGAAACCGCTACCAACCAGCAGGTCGCGCACGGCGGCCGCCTGGTCGTAGCCATGCTCGAGCAGCAACCAGCCGCCGGGCAACAGGTGCTGCGGCGCCTGGGCGATGATCAGGCGCAGATCGTCAAGGCCATCGGGGCCGGCCACCAGCGCACTGCTGGGCTCGAAACGCACATCGCCCTCGCTCAGGTGTGGATCTTCGGCGGCAATGTAGGGCGGGTTGCTGAGGATCAGGTCGAAGCGCTCGTCGGCCAGGGCGTCGAACCAGTGACTGCTGCGCACCTGGACATTCGCCAGGTGCAGACGCTCGCGGTTGCGCTCGGCCAGAGCCACGGCCTCGTCGATGCGATCGACCGCCGTCACCTGCCAGGCCGGGCACTCGCTCGCCAGGGCCAGAGCGATGGCGCCGCTGCCGGTGCCAAGATCCAGCACCCGGGCAGGTTTGGCAGGCACCCGTTCGAGCGCGACCTCCACCAGCAGCTCGGTGTCCGGCCGAGGGATCAGGGTGTGCGGCGCGACTTCAAGGTCGAGCTTCCAGAAGCCCTGCTGACCGAGAATGTACGCCACCGGCTCACCTGCACGACGGCGCTCGAGAAAAGCCGCGAACGTCTGCGCCGCCTCACTGCTGACGATGCGCTCGGGCCAGGTGTGCAGGTAGCTGCGCGACTTGCCCAAGGCAGCGGACAACAACAACTCCGCGTCCAGGCGCTCGGTCGGCGAATCGGGCAATTGCGCGTTGCGCAGCAGGCTGGCGATGATGGTCATCAGTCCCCCAGGGCGGCCAGTTGATCGGCCTGGTATTCGGCCAGCAAGGGTTCGATCACGGCATCGACGCCACCGGCGAGCACATCGTCGAGGGAGTAGAGCGTCAGGTTGATGCGATGGTCGGTCACCCGACCCTGCGGGTAGTTGTAGGTGCGGATGCGCTCGGAGCGGTCGCCCGACCCCACCAGCAGCTTGCGCTCGCTGGCAATCGCATTCTGCGCGGCGCTGGTCTGCATGTCGTTGAGCTTGGCCGACAGCCAGGACATGGCGCGGGCGCGGTTCTTGTGCTGGGAACGCTCTTCCTGGCACTCGACGACGATACCGGTCGGCAAGTGGGTGATGCGGATCGCCGAATCGGTCTTGTTCACGTGCTGACCACCGGCACCGGAGGCGCGGTAGGTGTCTATGCGCAGGTCGGCCGGGTTGATCTCGATCGCGGCCTGCTCGTCAGGCTCGGCCAGCACCGCCACGGTGCAGGCGGACGTGTGGATGCGACCCTGCGATTCGGTTTCCGGCACCCGCTGCACGCGGTGCGCACCAGACTCGAACTTGAGCTTGCCGTATACGCTGTCGCCCTCGACGCGGGCGATGATTTCCTTGTAGCCGCCGTGCTCACCCTCGTTTTCGGAGAGAATCTCGAGGCGCCAGCCACGCTTCTCGGCGTAGCGCGAGTACATGCGGAACAAATCGCCGGAAAAGATCGCAGCCTCGTCGCCGCCGGTGCCGGCGCGGATTTCGAGGAACACGTTGCGCCCGTCGTTGGGGTCCTTGGGCAGCAGCATGCGCTGCAACTGCGACTCCAGGACGACGAGTTGCTCCTTGGCGTCGCGCACTTCCTCCACGGCCATCTCACGCAGGTCCGGGTCGCTGTCCTTGAGCAGCGCCTGGGCGCCCTCCAGATCCTCCTGGACCTTGCACCACTCCTTGTAGGCGACGAACACCGGCTCGACTTCGGCATATTCACGGGAATAGGCGCGGAAACGAGTCTGGTCGGAAATGACTTCGGCATCACCCAGCAGGGCGGTGAGTTCTTCGAAGCGGTCCTGGAGGATGTCCAGTTTTTTCAGCAGCGACGCTTTCATTGCGTGGGTTTGTCCGTCGAGCCCTCGTGGAGGGCAAAGAGTTCCTGGGCCATGGCCAGCGCATCGACGCGGCCTTCGGCAGAGAGCTTTTTCAGTTGCACGCTGGGCGCGTGCAACAGCTTGTTGGTCAAGCCGCGGGCCAGTTGGGCGAGTACTTCTTCGGGGTTGCCGCCGTTGGCCAGCAGGCGCTGGGCTTTTTGCAGTTCCTCATCGCGTAGCCGCTCGCTTTGCTGACGGTAGGCCTTGAGCACGTCCACCGCAGCCAGCTCGCGCAGGCGCGCCATGAAATCATCGGCACCGAGATTGACCAGCTCTTCGGCGGCCTGGGCTGCACCCTGGCGGCTCTTGAGGTTTTCGGCGACGACCTCGTGCAGATCGTCGACAGTATAAAGGTAGACGTCGTCCAGCTCGCCCACCTGCGGCTCGATGTCCCGCGGCACAGCGATGTCGACCATGAAGATCGGCTTGTGCCGGCGCTGCTTCAGCGCGCTCTCGACCGCACCCTTGCCAAGAATGGGCAGCTGGCTGGCGGTGGAACTGATGACGATATCGCTGTTGGCCAGCTCCTGGGGGATGTCCGCCAGCAGCACGGCATGGGCACCGAACTGCTCGGCGAGGATGCTGGCTCGCTCGAGCGTGCGGTTGGCGACGACGATCCGCTTGACCCCCTGCTCGTGCAGGTGGCGGGCGACCAGGGTGATGGTTTCACCGGCACCGATCAGCAAGGCCTGGCTGCGGCCCAGGTCGGCGAAGATCTGCTTGGCCAGGCTGACCGCGGCAAAGGCGACCGAAACCGGGTTCTCACCGATGGCGGTGTCGGTGCGCACCTGCTTGGCGGCACTGAAGGTGGCCTGGAACAGGCGCCCGAGCAGCGGACCGATGGTGCCGGCCTCGCGGGCCACTGCGTAGGCCGACTTCATCTGGCCGAGGATCTGCGGCTCGCCCAGCACCAGCGAGTCGAGCCCGGAGGCGACACGCATCATGTGCTTGACCGCATCGTGCTCTTCGTGAACGTAGGCGCTGGCACGCAGTTCGTCGAGGCTCAGGCGATGGTAGGCGGCCAGCCATTGCAGCACGGCGTCGGCGCTGAGCTGGTCCTGCTCTATATAAAGCTCACTGCGGTTGCAGGTCGACAGGATCGCCGCCTCGCGGCTGGCGGTCAGTCGGCAGAGCTGCTGCAGGGCATCGACCAGTTGCTCGGGCGTAAACGCCACGCGCTCGCGTACGTCTACCGAGGCAGTCTTGTGGTTGATACCGAGGGCGAGAAAGGCCATGCAAGGTCGCTGGTTGGGACGGGAAGCCGATAATTGTCCTACTTCGCAGGATTCAGGACAACCACCGTTCGCTATTGTCGTGATGAGCCTGGGCTATCTCGAGGCCTGCGGACAAGGCGCGAATCAAGGCCAGGCACCTGCCGCAACCAGTTGTGGTAGCGGGCCTGCCCGCCGAACATCCCGCGCCCGGCGCGGTCACACACTTCGCGGGTGGGTTTGCCCCCGCGCTTGTGTCATCATGCTCCGACCGCCGGTTAGTCCACCAAAGCCTCTATGAACAGACCCTACGCATTGCTGCTTGCCTTCGCCCTGCTCCAGGGCTGCCAGAGCCTGACCCCGCACAAGAGCGAGGATCAGCAAGCTGTTGCCGAAGCCGACAAGCCCGAGGCGAAAGCGCCTGTGGTGTATGGATCGTTCAAGCAGGACACACTCTACAGCCTGCTGGTGGCTGAGCTCGCCGGCCAGCGCAATCGCTTCGACATTGCCCTGGCCAACTATGTCGACCAGGCGCAGAAGACCCAGGATCCGGCCGTCTCCGAGCGCGCCTACCGCATCGCCGAGTACCTCGGAGCCGACGAACCGGCCCTCGACACCGCGCTGATCTGGGCCCGCAACGACCCGCAGAGCCTCGACGCCCAGCGCGCCGCAGCGATCCAGCTGGCCCGTTCCGGGCGCTACGACGACGCCATGGCCTATATGGAGAAAGTGCTTCAGGGCCAGGGCGACACCCACTTCGACTTCCTCGCCCTGTCTGCCGCCGAAACCGACCAGAGCACCCGCGACGGGCTGATGCAAAGCTTCGACCGACTGCTGGTCAAGTACCCGGACAACGGCCAGTTGGTCTTCGGCAAGGCCCTGCTGCTCAACCAGGACGGCAAGACCGAACAAGCACTCGAACTGCTCGAAAGCCACCCGCCACGCAATGGCGAAATTGCGCCGATCCTGCTGCGCGCGCGCCTGCTCCAGGCCCTGGACCGTGGCGACGAGGCCCTGCCACTGCTGCGCGGGGCGATTCGCGACAATCCGGACGACAAGCGCCTGCGCCTCACCTATGCGCGCACGCTGGTCGAGCAAGACCGCATCACCGACGCCAAGGCCGAGTTCGAGAACCTGCTGCAACAGTACCCGGATGACGACGAGCTGCGTTATTCGCTGGCCCTGGTGAGCATGGAGAACAAGAACTGGGACGAGGCCGAAGGCTATCTGCAGGAACTGGTCGAGCGCGACAGCAACGTCGACGCCGCGCACCTGAACCTCGGCCGCATTCGCGAAGAACGCAACCTGCCGGCAGCGGCCCTGCGCGAGTATGCGCTGGTCGGCCCAGGCCCGGACTACCTGGCCGCGCAATTGCGCCAAGCCGACATCCTGATCGCCAACGGCCGCAGCGCCGAGGCCTCGCGCCACCTGGCCGAAGCCCGCGAAGCACAGCCCGACTATGCGATCCAGCTCTACCTCATCGAGGCCGAGACCCTGGGTAACAATGGCAAGGAAGCCCAGGCCGACCAGGTACTGCAGCAGGCCATCAAGCGCTACCCCGACGACCTCAATCTGCTCTACACCCGCGCCATGCTGGCGGAGAAGCGCGACGACCTGCCGCAGATGGAAAAAGACCTGCGCGCCATCATCGCCCGCGAGCCGGAAAACGCCATGGCCCTCAACGCCCTGGGCTACACCCTGGCCGACCGCACCACACGCTATGGCGAAGCCAAAGCACTGATCGACAAAGCCCACCAGCTCACCCCGGACGATCCTGCAGTGCTCGACAGCCTGGGCTGGGTCAATTATCGCCTGGGCAACCTGGACGAGGCCGAACGCCTGTTGCGCCAGGCGCTGGAGCGCTTCCCCGACCATGAAGTCGCCGCCCATCTGGGCGAGGTGCTGTGGGCCAACGGCAAACGCCGCGAAGCCCGCCAGGTCTGGGCCAAGGCCTTCGCCGAGCAGCCCGACAGCCCTATCCTGCGCAAGACCGTCCTGCGCCTGACCGGATCCGAGAACCTCTAAATCATGCGTTTGCGTCATCTCATCACCTTCGCCCTCATCGCCCTGCTCACCGGCTGCGCCGGTTTTGGCACCCGTGAAGCCGTCCAGGGCAAGGGCAGCCCGCAACAGTGGCGCGAACACAAGCAACAATTGAGCACCCTCGACGGCTGGCAGATCAACGGCAAGGTCGGCATCCGTGCCCCGCGTGACTCGGGCAGCGGTACGCTGTTCTGGCTGCAGCGCCAGGACTACTACGACATTCGCCTGGCAGGTCCTCTGGGTCGTGGCGCCGCACGCCTGACCGGCCGCCCCGGCGGCGTGGTGCTGGAAGTGGCCAACCAGGGTCGCTACGAAGCAGCGAACCCCGAAGCCTTGCTCGAAGAGCAACTCGGCTGGCGCCTGCCGGTGTCGCATCTGGTCTGGTGGGTCCGCGGCCTTCCGGCCCCCGACAGCAAGAGCCAGCTGACCCTCGATGGCGACAGCCGCCTGGCCCGCCTCACCCAGGACGGCTGGGAAGTCGAATACCTGAGCTACATCGAGCAGAACGGCTACTGGCTGCCCGAGCGCCTCAAGCTGCGCGGCGAAAACCTCGACGTCACCCTGGTGGTCAAGGACTGGCAACCCCGCCAGCTGGGACACTGATCCGATGCACAGGCTCACCCTGCCCGCCCCGGCCAAGCTCAACCTGTGGCTGCACATTACCGGCCGACGCGCCGACGGCTACCACGAGCTGGAAACCGTGTTCCAGTTCCTCGACCACGCCGACCAGTTGAGCTTCGAGCTGCGCGACGATGGCCTGATCCGCCTGAACACCGAGATCGCCGATGTCCCCCACGACAGCAACCTGATCGTGCGCGCAGCGCGCAAGCTGCAGGAACAGTCCGGCACGCAACTGGGTGTCGACATCTGGCTCGACAAGATCCTGCCCATGGGCGGCGGTATCGGTGGCGGCAGCTCCGATGCGGCCACTACCCTGCTCGCCCTGCACCATCTCTGGCAGCTCGACTGGCCGGTCGACCGCCTCGCTGCGCTGGGGCTGACACTGGGCGCAGATGTGCCGGTGTTCGTACGCGGTCACGCCGCCTTCGCCCAGGGTGTCGGCGAACAGCTGACCCCGGTTGATCCTGAAGAACCCTGGTATGTCGTGCTGGTGCCGCAAGTGTCTGTCAGCACAGCGGAAATTTTTTCGCATCCAGAGTTGACACGTGATTCCCTCCCCCTTAAGATGCGCCCCGTTCCCGAGGGAAACAGTCGAAATGACTGCCAACCGGTAGTAGAGCAACGTTATCCAGAAGTTCGCAATGCGCTGAATTCGCTGGGTAAATTTACGGAAGCTCGAATGACCGGCACTGGAAGTTGCGTGTTTGGGGCCTTCCCAAGCAAAGCCGAAGCTGATAGAGTTCTGGCCCTTCTTTCAGAGACCCAAACAGGGTTTGTGGCAAAAGGAAGCAATGTTTCGATGTTGCATCGCAAGCTGCAAGGTCTGATCAAGAAGTCGAGCGCATAAGCGTTCGCAGCAACAGATACAGGGGCGTCGCCAAGCGGTAAGGCAGCAGGTTTTGATCCTGCCATGCGTTGGTTCGAATCCAGCCGCCCCTGCCATTTTCCTTATACTCATCCAGGTTACCCTCAGCCTTCAGGTACTGCGCGTGTCCAAGATGATGGTCTTCACGGGGAATGCCAACCCCGATCTGGCTCGGCGTGTAGTACGTCAGCTGCATATCCCACTGGGTGATGTTTCTGTCGGTAAATTCTCCGACGGCGAAATCAGCACTGAGATTAATGAAAACGTCCGCGGTAAAGACGTCTTTATCATTCAGCCGACTTGCGCTCCGACCAACGATAATCTGATGGAACTGGTAGTGATGGCCGACGCCTTCCGCCGCTCCTCAGCTTCCCGAATCACCGCTGTGATTCCTTACTTCGGATACGCCCGCCAGGACCGCCGTCCGCGTTCGGCACGTGTAGCCATCAGCGCCAAAGTCGTCGCTGACATGCTCACTGTCGTGGGTATCGACCGTGTTCTCACCGTCGACCTGCACGCTGACCAGATCCAGGGGTTCTTCGATATTCCTGTCGACAACATCTACGGCTCGCCCGTACTGGTCGACGATATCGAAGACCAGCGTTTCGATAATCTCATGATCGTCTCCCCCGACATCGGTGGTGTGGTGCGTGCACGCGCCGTCGCCAAGTCGCTGGGCGTCGACCTGGGTATCATCGACAAGCGCCGCGAGAAAGCGAACCACTCCGAGGTGATGCATATCATCGGCGACGTCGAAGGACGCACCTGCATCCTGGTAGACGACATGGTCGACACCGCCGGCACCCTGTGCCACGCGGCCAAGGCCCTGAAAGACCACGGCGCAGCCAAGGTCTACGCCTATTGCACCCACCCGGTTCTGTCGGGTCGTGCGATCGAGAACATCGAGAAGTCGGTGCTCGACGAGCTGGTGGTGACCAACACCATCCCGCTGTCCGCCGCTGCTCAAGCCTGTGACCGTATCCGCCAGCTGGATATCGCACCGGTAGTCGCTGAGGCGGTCCGCCGCATCAGCAACGAAGAATCGATCAGCGCGATGTTCCGCTAAGCGGAACGCACGCTGACGAAAAGCGCCCCGCCCCGGCATCGATGTCGGGGCGGGGCTTTTTTGCCATCCCCGTCCGGCGCTGGTCGCAAACGCCCTCGGGGGGCTATTTTGGAGAAACAAAATGACTGATTTCACCCTGAACGCCAAAGTGCGTACTGACCTGGGGAAAGGTGCGAGCCGCCGCCTGCGTCACTCCGCCAACATCCCAGCCGTTGTCTACGGTGGTAACAAGGACGCCGAGTCCCTGACCATCCTGGCCAAGGAAATCACCAAGCTGTTCGAAGACGAGGCTGCCTTCAGCCACGTTCTGCAGCTGAACGTCGACGGCACCAAGCAAGACGTCATCGTCAAGGCTCTGCAGCGCCACCCGGCCAAAGGCTTCATCATGCACGCCGACTTCGTTCGCGTCGTTGCTGGCCAGAAGCTGACCGCCAAGGTTCCGGTTCACTTCGTTGGTGAAGAAGCCCCGATCAAGAAAGGCGGCGAGATCTCCCACGTAGAATCCGAGATCGAAGTTTCCTGCGAAGCCAAAGACCTGCCTGAGTTCATCGAAGTCGACCTGTCCAAGGCCGAAATCGGCACCATCATCCACCTGTCGGACCTGAAAGCTCCGAAAGGCGTAGAGTTCGTCGCTCTGGCCCACGGTGATGACAAAGCCGTTGCCAACGTTCACGCCCCACGCGTGTCCGCTGAAGCTGCTGAAGAAGGCGCTGCCGAGTAATCCACTCGCACGCCGGCGTTGATCGGGTTACAGTGCCGCGCGCACCGTAACCCACCAACTCCAAGGAAAGAGCCCCTGACGTGACCGCCATCCAGTTGATCGTCGGCCTGGGTAACCCCGGCCCCGAATACGAACAGACCCGGCATAACGCAGGGGCTCTTTTCGTTGAACGCATTGCCAGCGCCCAGCGCGTTTCGCTGTCTGCTGACAAAAAGTATTTTGGCCTGACGGCTAAGTTCAGCCATCAAGGCAACGATGTTCGCCTGCTGATTCCCACCACCTACATGAACCGCAGCGGCCAGTCCGTGGCGGCCTTGGCCAATTTCTTCCGCATCAAGCCGGAAGCAATCCTGGTGGCGCATGACGAACTCGACCTGCCTCCCGGCGTCGCCAAGCTCAAGCGTGGCGGCGGGCATGGCGGGCACAACGGCCTGCGCGACATCATCGCGCAGCTCGGCAACCAGAACGACTTCCACCGCCTGCGGCTTGGCATTGGCCACCCGGGCGACGCCAAACTGGTCTCCAACTTCGTCCTGGGCCGCGCGCCGCGCGCCGAGCAGGAGAAGCTCGACGCCAGCATCGATTTTGCCCTCGGCGTGCTGCCGGACGTACTGGCCGGCGACTTCGCCAAGGCCATGCGCGAACTGCACAGCCAGAAGGCCTGACTTTCTAGAAAGGGGAATTCCCATGGGTTTCAATTGCGGCATCGTCGGCCTGCCCAACGTCGGCAAGTCCACCCTGTTCAACGCCCTGACCAAATCCGGTATCGCGGCGGAGAACTTCCCCTTCTGCACCATCGAGCCGAACAGCGGCATCGTGCCAATGCCCGACGCACGCCTGGCGGCGCTGGCCGAGATCGTCAAGCCGAACCGCATCCTGCCGACCACCATGGAGTTCGTCGACATCGCGGGTCTGGTCGCCGGTGCTTCCAAGGGTGAAGGCCTGGGCAACAAGTTCCTCGCCAACATCCGCGAGACCGACGCCATCGCCCATGTAGTGCGCTGCTTCGAAGACGAGAACGTGATCCACGTCTCCAACAGCGTCGACCCCAAGCGCGACATCGAGATCATCGACCTCGAACTGATCTTCGCCGACCTCGACAGCTGCGAGAAGCAACTGCAGAAGGTCGCTCGCAACGCCAAGGGCGGCGACAAGGAAGCCCTCGCACAGAAGGCCTTGCTGGAAAAGCTGATCCCGCACTTCACCGAAGGCAAGCCTGCGCGCAGCCTGATGAAGCATATGGCTGACGACGAGAAGGCGGCCATCCGCGGCTTCCACCTGCTGACCAGCAAGCCGGTCATGTACATCGCCAACGTTGCCGAGGACGGCTTCGACAACAACCCGCACCTGGACGTGGTGAAAGCCATCGCCGAGGAAGAAGGCGCGGTCGTGGTGCCGGTGTGCAACAAGATCGAAGCGGAGATCGCCGAGCTGGAAGACGGTGAGGAGAAGGACATGTTCCTCGAGGCCCTGGGCCTTGAAGAACCCGGCCTGAACCGCGTGATTCGCGCCGGCTACGAGCTGCTCAACCTGCAGACCTACTTCACCGCCGGTGTACAGGAAGTGCGCGCCTGGACCGTCCGCGTCGGCGCCACCGCCCCGCAAGCCGCCGGTGTCATCCACACCGACTTCGAGAAAGGCTTCATCCGTGCCGAAGTGGTCGCCTATGACGACTTCATCCAGTTCAAGGGTGAAGGCGGTGCCAAGGAAGCAGGCAAATGGCGCCTGGAAGGCAAGGACTACATCGTCAAGGACGGTGATGTGATGCACTTCCGCTTCAACGTCTGATCGCGCTGCAGGAGCATTCGGTACGCCGTCTCACTCCGAGCCAATAAAAAACCGCGCCTTTGCGCGGTTTTTTATTGGCTATTGGAAGCCTCGATGGGCGAGGGGCCGCTAGGCGAACATCACGGCTACTGTTAATGCAGCTGGAATTGACAAGTCCAATCCGTCCGCTTTATCCCGCCGGCATCAACCACCATCATTGAGTCAACCGCTCCACTGCCGACCATCGACGCAAGCAACACTGCGAGGGCTCGAACATGACCAGCATTCCCCGCGACACCCCGTCATCCGTCCGCAATCTTCAGGCACGCCTGGAGCCGGTCTTCTATGCCCTGCTGCGCGCTGTACTGGGCAACGTCATGTTCACCCACGGGCTGCCCAAGCTGCTGGGTGACTCACATGGCTCTATAGCCGATCCGATGGCCAGTTCGACCCACCTGATCGGCAACGTGATGGGCCTGCCGTTCGCCGCCGAACTGGCGTTTCTGGTGATGCTGCTGGAAACCGTCGGCGCGCTGATGCTCGTCGTCGGCGTGCTGACCCGGCCCGTTGCCCTGGCCATGGCCGCGGAGATGGTCGGGATCAGCTACGCCCTCGGTCCGACCTGGCCGTGGGTGGACCGGGGCATCGAATATCCGGTGATCCTCGGCAGCCTGGCGTTGTACATGGCCATCCGGGGCGGCGGACGCTTTGCCTTGGATCACAGGTTGTGGCACGGGCGCTAAGTGCAACGCGATCCGTTCAGGCGACGCTCGATCAGCCGTTGCGGAACAGGAAGCTGTAGGCGTTGAGTGCCGGCACACCGCCCAGGTGCGCATACAGCACCCGCGAACCTTCGGGGAATTCGCCATCGCGCACCATGCCGATCATCCCCGCCATCGACTTGCCCTCGTACACGGGGTCGGTCAGCACCCCCTCCAGCCGGCCACACAGGCGGATCGCCTCCAGCGTGCCCTCGTTCGGCAGCCCATATTCGGGGTAGGCGTAGCGGGTATCGAGCACCACATCGTCCTCGGTGATCTCGCGCCCCAGGTCCACCAGCTCGGCGGTGTGACGTGCGATGCGCAGGATCTGCGCCTTGGTCTGCTCCGGCTTGGCTGAAGCGTCGATGCCGATCACCCGCTGCGAGCGCCCATCGGCGGCAAAACCGACCACCATGCCCGCCTGAGTGCTGCCGGTAACCGAACACACCACGATGTAGTCGAACTTGAAGCCCAGCTCCGCCTCCTGCTGGCGTACTTCCTCGGCAAAGCCGACAAAGCCCAGCCCGCCGTAGGGGTGCTCGGAGCACCCTGCCGGAATCGGGAACGGCTTGCCGCCCTTGGCGCGAACATCCGCCATCGCCTGCTCCCAGCTGGGGCGGATACCGATGTCGAAGCCCGCGCTGTCGAGCCGCACATCGGCCCCCATGATGCGTGACATCTCGATATTGCCGACACGGTCATACACAGCGTCGGAGTAGTTCACCCAGTTTTCCTGCACCAGCACGCACTTCATGCCCAGGTGCGCGGCCACTGCGGCGACCTGGCGCGTCTGGTTCGACTGGATGCCGCCGATCGACACCAAGGTGTCGCAGCCTTGTTGCAGCGCCTCGGGGATCAGGTATTCGAGCTTGCGTGTCTTGTTGCCACCAAAGGCCAGGCCGCTGTTGCAGTCCTCGCGTTTGGCATAGAGCTCGACCTTGCCCCCCAAGTGGGCACTCAAGCGCTTGAGCGGGGTGATCGGGGAGGGACCGAAGGTCAGCGGGTAACGCTCGTAGCGACTCAGGTTCATGGTTGTGCTCCCAGTTGCGAAACACGCGGATCGCGGGCTCCGATAGGGTCAATGCTAGGGAGGTTGGTGGAAAAACGGGTTGCAAGTTTTCCCTGAATTTCGAGCTATTGTTTTATTGATCGATCATTTCCCTTCGCTTTGTTGTGAGGTTCAGGCATTGAAAGCAATAAATGAACGCGAGCGGAAAACCCCTCCCCTGTCCGGGCCGCCACAGCTCGACCGTATCGACCGCGCGATTCTGCGTGCCCTGCAGCAGGACGCCTCGATTGCCAACGTGGCCTTGGCCGACAAGGTCAAGCTCAGCGCCCCGGCCTGTCTGCGACGGGTCGAACGCTTGAAGCAGGCGGGATTGATCAAGGGCATCGTCGCCCTGCTCGACAGCGAGCGGCTGGATGCGGGGATGGTGGTGTTGATCGGCGTGGTACTGGACCGCTCCACCCCGGAGTCCTTCGCCGCATTCGAAGCGGCTGCGCAGAAGGTCTCCGGGTGCATGGAGTGCCATGTGGTGACGGGGGAGTTCGACTATTTCATGCTGCTGCGCACCCGCGACAGCCAGAGCTTCAACCGCCTGCATGCCGAGCAGTTGCTGTATCTGCCGGGGGTGCGGCAGATCCGTTCGTTCATGGGCCTGCGCCAGGTGCTTTCGACGACTCGGATTGTGTTGTAGAACAACACTTCACGCCACGATCTCAACACCCCCACGGCACCGGCGCCTCGGCCTCGATGCCATAGCGCACGATCGCCTCGGCACACCGCTGGCGCTCCAGCACGCCTTCATCGGCCAGACTCGACAAGGCCGCCAGCACGATCTGCCGGCTGTCCACCTCGAAGAAGCCACGCAGCCGCTCGCGGCTGTCGCTGCGTCCGAAGCCATCGGTGCCCAAGGCAACGAAGCGATCCTGCACGTATGGCGCCACCAGGTGCGGCCAGGCGCAGACATAGTCGGTCGCGGCAATCACCGGCGCGCCCTTGGGCAGGCACTGCACCAGGTGACTGACCCGCGCCGACTCCTGCGGATGCAGCCGGTTCCAGCGCTCCACCTCCCTTGCCTCGCGCGCCAGCTCGCTAAAACTGGTGGCGCTGAACACTTCACTGGCCACGCCCCAGTCCTGCGCCAACACGCGTGCCGCCGCCTGCACTTCGCGCAGGATCGCACCTGAGCCCAGCAACCGCACCGTGCCACTCGCCCCTTCGGGCAGGTGTTGCTCCAGACGGTAGAGCCCCCGGATGATGTCGTCCTCGACCCCTTCCGGCAGGCTGGCCTGTGGATAGTTTTCGTTCATCAGGGTGACGTAGTAGAACGCATCTTCCTGCGCTTCGAGCATGCGCCGCATGCCGTGGTCGAGGATCACCGCGAACTCGCCGGCAAACGCCGGATCGTAAGCACGACAGTTGGGCACCGTCGAGGCGATCAGCAGGCTGTGGCCGTCCTGGTGCTGCAGTCCTTCGCCGCCCAGGGTGGTACGCCCGGCAGTGGCGCCCAGCAGGAAACCACGGGCGCGCTGGTCGGCGGCGGCCCAGATCAGGTCGCCGATACGCTGGAAGCCGAACATCGAGTAGTAGATGTAGAACGGCAGCATCGGCAAGCCATGGGCCGAATAGCTGGTGGCCGCCGCCACCCAGGAGCTGATCGCCCCCGCCTCGCTGATGCCCTCTTCGAGGATCTGCCCGTCAAGCGCCTCGCGGTAGCAAAGGATCGAACCGATGTCTTCGGGCTCGTAGCGCTGGCCGACGCTGGAATAGATACCGATCTGCTTGAACAGGTTGGCCATGCCGAACGTGCGCGCCTCGTCGGCGACGATAGGCACCACTCGCGGCCCGAGCCGAGGATCCTTGAGCAACCCGCCGAGCATGCGCACAAAGGCCATGGTGGTGGACATTTCCTTGCCATCGGCCTGGGTGGCGAATGCCGCGTAGCTCGCCATCGCCGGCACCGGCAGCCCCTGGGCCTGGCGTGGCCGCGACGGCAGGTAACCGCCCAGTGCCTGGCGGCGTGCATGCAGGTAGCGCATCTCGTGACTTTCGTCGGCAGGCTTGTAGAAGGCCAGGGACTCGGTCTGCTCATCGCTCAATGGCAGGTTGAAGCGATCGCGGAAGGCCATGAGCGCCTCGCGGTCGAGCTTCTTCTGCTGGTGCGTGGTCATCTTGCCCTGCCCGGCCTCACCCATGCCGTAGCCTTTCTTGGTCTGCGCCAATACCACGGTCGGGCGACCATCACCTTGCTGGGCGGCATGGTAGGCGGCATGGATCTTCACCATGTCGTGACCACCGCGCTTGAGCCGGTCGATCTGTTCGTCGCTCATGCCTTGGGCCATCTGTGCCAGCGCCTCGCTCTGGCCGAAGAAATGCTCGCGGTTGTAGCGCCCATCCTTGGCGGCGAACGTCTGGAACTGCCCATCGACGGTGGCCGACAGCGTGCGCTCCAACTCGCCGGAGGCATCGCGGGCGAACAGGCCATCCCAATCCGATCCCCAGACCAGCTTGATCACCCGCCAGCCCGCACCGCTGAACAGCGCCTCCAGTTCGTCGATGATGCGCCCGTTGCCGCGCACCGGGCCGTCCAGGCGCTGCAAGTTGCAGTTGACCACCCACACCAGATTGTCCAGACGCTCGCGCGCGGCAAGGGTAAGCGCCGACATGCTTTCCGGTTCATCCATCTCGCCATCACCGAACACGCCCCACACCCGACGCCCGGCGCTCTGGCGCAGGCCCCGGTGCTCCAGGTAGCGCATGAAGCGCGCCTGGTAGATCGAGCTGATCGGCCCGATGCCCATGGAGCCGGTGGGGAACTGCCAGAAATCAGGCATCAGCCAGGGATGTGGATAACTCGACAGACCCTGCACACCGCGGCGCCGCGCAGTGATTTCTTGTCGATAGTGCTCCAGTTGCTCAACCTGCAAGCGCCCTTCGAGGAAGGCCCGGGCATAGACACCCGGCGCCGAGTGCGGCTGGAAGAACACCAGGTCACCCGCCCCCGGTGCATCGCCGCCACGGAAGAAGTGGTTGAAGCCGACCTCGAACAAGTCGGCGGCACTGGCGTAGCTTGCAATATGACCGCCCAGCTCGCCGTAGGCCTGGTTGGCGCGCACCACCATGGCCAGCGCGTTCCAGCGCATGATCGAGGCCAGGCGTTCCTCGGTCGCCAGGTCGCCTGGGAAAACCGGCTGCTGCTCGACGCCGATGCTATTGATATAGGGCGTGCCATGCCCTGGCTGCCAGCCGACTGCGTGACGCCGCGCCAGCGCCGCAAGCCTGTCGAGCAGCACCCGCGTGCGCGGTGCGCCTTCGTGTTCGAGCAGCGACAGCAACGCGTCGCGCCACTCGTCCAGGCCCTGGGAGTCGATATCGTCCTCGGCGGACGGCTCGCGCAACGATCCTGCGGCTTGATGGATGCTCATGACAGCGCTTGCACCTCGGTGTGTGTGTTGGGTGGGGTTTCAGACCGCCAGGAAGCGTTCCTCGAGAATCCGCTTGACCAGCATCCGCGCCACTTCGACGACCTGCTCGACCTGTGTCACGGGCGAGCCCTGACGACTGATCGCGGGGTCGAGCTGCAGGCAGCGCAGCTCATGGCCACACACTGAGCCTAGCCATGCCAGGCGCACCTGCCCGTCGCTCTCGAGGTCTAGCAGGTAGCACCGCTTGGAGACCGCTCGCAGCAGCGCGCTGGCCTCGCACACCGACTCGGCGGCAAGCGTGCGCTGCCCCTCCCCGGCGGCCAGCCAGTTGGCCTGCAGGCCGTCCATGTCCTGCACGTGCAGATGGGCAACTTCGTTCCAGCCATCGAGCGCGGCGTGCAGCCCGCTGCCCAGGCTTTCGGGCAACGCTGCACTGGACACCACCACCACCGCCACGTCCTGCGATGGCGCCTTCACCCACCTTGCGAACCTGGAAATCGCCAGCATGACCTGCTCCCTCTCGTCGGGCCTGTGCGCATGAAACCTGCTCCAAAACGATACTCAGCGCAGGTTTGAATTTCATACCTATTCTCAAGCTTGATCGGGAACATCCTTCCCGTTTCCTAGCACCCAGTGAAGACCGTCCCGTGACTGCTTTGCAGAACAGACCATCATTCCGGCAACCGCCCAAGCCTGGCGGCAGCGGGCCCCACGCCAGACCGAGGAAGCGCGATGAAAGAACCCTCCAAGTCCATCGAGGTCAACGCCCACGAACGCAAGATCCTGCGTGCATTGCAAGCCAATGGCCGAATCAGCAACGCGGAACTGGCGAAGAAGGTCGGGCTGAGCACCACTGCGTGCTGGAACCACACCAAGCGGCTGTTCGATGCGGGCGTGATCAAAGGGGTGCATGCCCACGTCGATCCGAACGTGCTGCAGCAAGGCACCGTAGTACTCATCGGCGTGGTGCTGGATCGCTCCACCCCCGAGAGCTTCGCCGCGTTCGAAGCGGCCGCGCGCAACCTGCAGCAGGTGCTGGAATGCTGGCTGGTGGCGGGGGATGTGGACTACTTCCTGAAGATCCGCGTGCGTGACCTGCCGGCCTTCAACCAACTGCACAATACGCAGATCATCGCCCTTCCCGGAGTGCGGCAGGTGCGCACCTTCTTCGTGCTCAACGAGGTGAAGTCCGGGGGTTTCATCAATATCTGAGGCAATGCCACCTGCTTTGGTAAACCGTCCCTGAAAGGCATCCGTTCCTTCTTTTTCGAGCTGTGCCCCGACGCTCTAATGCCGACAGCGGTCCGTCGCAGACGCTCCGCTTCCCCCAGGAACGGAGCGTCCCATGCCACTTATCAACGCGTCCATGCAATTGCCAGGTCTGGCGGTGGCCTTGCTATACACAGGGCTCACCAGCGCACAGCCAGCCGATCCGCAGACCGAGACTCTGCAACTGGAACGCCGTGCCGCGCAGTGCGTGCCGCATCTGGAGAGTCTGGAGCGGCTGCTCATCGACAGCATCCATCGCCTGGAGCCCACCATGGGTGAAAGGCTGCGGCAGATTCCCGAAATCGAACGTCGTATAGCCCGCCTGCGCCAGCAGTTGGACCAGGAGCTCCAGGACTACGAAAAACTGCCGTGGCGCCCAGAGCACCGCATACGTCTGCAAGCGCTTGAAAACGAAATCTGGACCAATCAGAGCGCCATCCGTTCGACCCAGTTCGACGAGCGCAACCTGACGGTGATGAAACCGGCACTCAGCAGCACACGCCTGCAACAGAGCGCCGTACTCCAGCAACTGGACGCATTCACCGCCGCACGCCATGACTGTGAATCCCCCCAGCACAGCCCTCAGTGCTACGCCGAGGAGGTCGTGCCTCTGCACCCTCTGCTGCAGTCGGCACTCGACGACACCCATGCGCTGCTCAAAACGCTCTGGTCACAGCTCAGCAACATTGCCTTCTATTCGATGACATGGATAGACGACTGCGCGCCGACAGCCCCCTCGGGATTCGGCCGACAGCCATCCCCCGATTTCCAAACCCCCGCTAGATAGTTCTCCCAATCCACAGAAGAGGTCCACCGTGTCTGAATCTACCCCATTCATCAGCCGCAGAGCCCTGATCGAGAAAAACATCCGTAAGGAACTGACAACTCATGGCGCATCCCAACCGTTGAGCCTGCCAACCGTCCACAGCCCGCTCGTGACTCACTACGTGAACAGGATCGAGGGCTCCTACGACTCGTCGCGCGCCAGGATCGATACGGACCACGCCATCGACCTGCTCTACATCGCCTACAACACCACGCCCCAACGCAACGGCGACATCCGCGTCAAGATCAGCAGCATCATGAACAGCCTGATCAAAGCGCAGCAGGAGAGTGAACGCCAGATCAAGGCCGCCAGCAATGCCGCCAGCCGTCTCACCCGAAGGCTCAACCGCGGCCTGACCGGCTGGACCGCCGCCCAGACAAGCGGCGACATCACGCAGATCAAGCGCTTCGTCGGCAAAGAACTGATGGAGATGGCCAACGAGATCAAAAAATCGGCCATGGAGGTCAACGCGAACCTGCAAACCATCGTCGACCGCTACGATTGCATCATCAATGACACCAACGAAGTGACCGCCAGCAGCGAAATGGCCTTGAGCTTGACACTTGAGGCCAACGAAAAAATTCGTCAGGAAATTCTTCAGCACAAGGCTCGCAGCAAGGCACTGGAATCGCTGGTAGCCGACATGCAACAACAGGTCCAGCGCTACGAGGCGCTTGCCCGCGACTATGCAGCCCAAGCCAAGTCTTCCGAGGAGCGCGCCTTCTGGTCAGGCATGCTGCGTGGTGCGGCGCAGGTGGTATCGGCCGCCATGCCACTGGTGGCCATGGCCGCCAGCGGCGGCGGCTCGTCGCTGATCGCCGCCGCCTCAGTCGCTACCAGCGTCGGTAAAGGCGCCAACAGCGACACCACTGGCGATCTCATTCGCCTGAAGAAAGAACGCTCCGAGCAGCGCGCGGAACTGGCCCTGATACAGGAGGATGTGGAGAAACTGCAGACGTCGATCTCCGGTTATCAGAAGCAGAAAGGCCAGGAGAGCGACACCGGCAAGCTCAAGGCGCTGGAGAACCGGATCACCGAAGCCCAAGAGCTTCTGGCCAAGGCCAAGGTCAAGTACAACCTGGCCAAGGAGCACCTTGGAACACTGGATTCCGCGCTCCAGACGCTGGCCTCGGCAGCCGGTGAGATCAGCGATGCCAGCCGGGAACAGGCCGACAACCTGCGCCAGATGCAGCTGCATATGCTCGATAATGCCGACAAGTACGAAACCGCCCGGCGCGAACAGGCAGCCGAACTGGCGGAAGTCTCTGTGCTGATGGCAGGCAAAGGCAGCGAGCAGGAGATCATCGAGCTTGCCATCAGGTCACTGAACCTGAGCGTGAGCGCCCTCAAGCGCACCCGCGAAATCGTCGTGGAAATTGCGTTCTTCTTCCGCTCGTTCTGCGACTTCATGGAGATCATTCGCCAGGATGCCCAAGAGCAGATCGAAGAGTTCGAAGATGCCGAAGACATCGACTCGAGCCGCGACTACCTCTTCTCGCAATTGTGTGAGTCCACCGACGCATTCTTCATCAGCCAGACCGGGCAGTGGATCGCCGTCGGCATTGTCTCCGATCATTTCGCCCTGACGTTCAAGGACGGCTGGAGCAAGCTCAACACGCTGTCCGGAAAGTACATCACCAACGACGAACTGCCGGCCTATCTTACCCAGGCGGCGGGCAAGCTGGACATGATCGCAGCCGACCGCAATGCCGCCAGCCACGAGCGTCAGGTGTACCTGGAAAACTACCGTAGCGAACTCAACGCCGGTTAATGGCCTCCCGCCAGGGGCAAATAATCAGTTCATGATTTTCTGAACTGATTATTTGCCCCTGCCGATTTTTCCCCCTGACACGCCTCTCCAGAATCGCCTCACCACAATCACAATAACCGTGAGGCCACTCCCGTGGACCAGACCCTCCAGGTACGGCAAGCTGCCGCCGACCTCGTCGACGCCTTTGCCAGTAACGATACCGCCCGCTATTTCGCCTGTTTCAGCGAAGACGCCACGTTCCTGTTCCATACGCTGCCCCAACCGCTGCTGTCTCGCCGCGCCTATGAAGACCTTTGGGCCCAGTGGAAAGCCGACGGCTTTGCCGTGCTCGGCTGCACCTCGAGCAATGCCCACGTGAGCCTGCAGGGCGATCTGGCGATCTTCATGCACGACGTGGCCACACGCATTCGCATTGCCGAGCAGGAACAAGCGCTGAACGAGCGCGAGACCATCGTGTTCCGCCTGCAAGGCGAGCGCTGGCTGGCGTGCCATGAACACTTGTCGGTCGCCTCCTGCGCCTAACGGTCTTGCCGCACTGCCATCGCACTCACAACAAGGCCTGCCTCAGGCCAACAACACACGCGCTGGAGCACCACCATGAGCCACTCGACCGGTATCGAGACCAATGGCGTCGAACAGATCCCCGACGATCAACGCGACGCCACTCCCCTTGACCTTTTCCGCCTGATCTTCGGCGGCGCCAACACTTTCGCCACCGCCGTGCTCGGCAGCTTCCCGGTACTGTTCGGGCTGTCCTTCCAGGCGGGGCTGTGGGCGATCCTGCTCGGCGTCGGGGTCGGTTCGCTGATCCTTGCCCCCATGGGGCTGTTCGGCGCACTCAACGGCACCAACAACGCCGTCTCGTCCGGTGCGCATTTTGGCGTACACGGACGGATCGTCGGCTCGTTCCTGTCGCTGCTGACCGCCGTGGCGTTCTTTTCGTTGTCGGTGTGGAGCTCGGGCGATGCCCTGATCGGCGGCGCCAAGCGCCTGGTCGGGCTGCCCGAAACCGACCTCACCCTGGGTCTGGCCTATGGCCTGTTCGCAGTGCTGGTGCTGGTGGTATGCATCTTTGGTTTCCGCTTCATGTTGTGGGTCAACAAGGTTGCGGTATGGGCTTCAAGCCTGCTGTTCCTGCTCGGCGTCGCCGCCTTCGCCGGACCGTTCGACGCAAGCTTCGCCGGCAGCGTCAACCTCGGCCAGCCGGGCTTCTGGGCCGCCTTCGTTGGCGCCGCGATCCTCGCCATGAGCAACCCGGTGTCCTTCGGCGCGTTCCTCGGTGACTGGTCACGCTACATCCCGCGCCAGACCCCGAAATCGCGCATCATGCTGGCGGTGATCCTGGCCCAGGCCGCGACCCTGATCCCGTTCCTGTTCGGTCTGTGCACCGCTACCCTGGTGGCCAGCCAGGCGCCGGACTATATCGCCGCCAACAACTATGTCGGCGGCCTGCTGGCGATTTCGCCGACCTGGTTCTTCCTGCCGGTATGCCTGATTGCCGTGATCGGCGGCATGTCCACCGGCACCACCGCGCTGTACGGCACCGGGCTGGACATGTCCAGCGTGTTCCCGCGCCTGCTCAGCCGCGCGGCCGCCACCCTGCTGATCGGTGTGCTGGCGATCGCCTTCATCTTCATCGGCCGCTTCGCTTTCAACCTGGTGCAGAGCGTATCGACCTTCGCCGTGCTGATCATCACCTGCACCAGCCCGTGGATGGTGATCATGATCCTCGGCCTGATCACCCGCCGTGGCTTCTACCACGCCGACGACCTGCAGGTGTTCACCCGCGGCCAGCGTGGCGGCCACTACTGGTTCCTGCACGGCTGGAACTGGCGCGGCATGGGTGCCTGGATCCCCAGCGCCGCCGTGGGCCTGTGCTTCGTCAACCTGCCGGGACAGTTCGTCGGCCCGTTCGGTGACCTGGCTGGCGGCATCGACCTGAGCCTGCCGGTCACCCTCGGCATCGCCGGCGTGCTGTACCTGATCCTGCTCAACCTGTTCCCCGAACCTGCCGGTGTCTACGGCCCGCGCGGCCCGCGCTGGGTACGCTGCAAAGACGCTCCCGTGACACCCGTGACCACTGCCGAAATGGCCTGACTGGAATCCGACCATGACCACCCCCCACTACATCGACGGCCGCTGGGTCGAAGGCCAAGGCAACGACAGCATCAGCGTCTGCGATCCCTCTCTGGGCGTCCCGTTCGCCGAGCTGAAATCGGCCAGCAGCGCCCAGGTGGACGAGGCGGTGCAAGCCGCACGCCGTGCGCTGCCCACCTGGAAGAGCCGCCCCGCCGCTGAGCGCGCGGCCCTGTTGCGCGGATTTGCCGAACAGCTCGGTGCCCGCCGCGAGGAATTGATCGCGCTGCAGATGCGCAACAACGGCAAGCCACGGCACGAGGCCGAGATCGATCTGGACGACGCGGTGGCAACCTTCGCCTACTACGCCGAGCTCGCTGAACAACTGCCGCAGAAAAACTGCGACGTGCCCCTGGCCGCCCCAGGCTTTACCGCACGCACCCGCCTGGAAGCCGTCGGCGTGGTCGGCCTGATCGTGCCGTGGAACTTCCCGCTGGTGACCAGTGCCTGGAAGCTCGCCCCGGCCCTGGCCGCCGGCTGCACCGTGGTGCTCAAGCCCTCGGAGGTCACCCCGCTGATCGAACAGGCCTACGGCCAGATCGCCGAGCAGTTGAGGCTGCCTGCCGGGGTGCTGAACATCGTCAACGGCAAGGCCGAGACCGGCGCGGCGCTGAGCGGCCACAACGGTCTGGACAAGCTGTCGTTCACCGGCAGCAATGCCGTCGGCAGCCAGGTCATGCGCAGCGCCGCCACGCAGTGCCGCCCAGTGACATTGGAGTTGGGCGGCAAGTCGGCGATCGTGGTCTTCGACGACTGCGATCCGGACCAGGCGGTAGAGTGGATTGTCGCCGGCATTACCTGGAACGCCGGGCAGATGTGCTCGGCCACCTCACGCCTGCTGGTGCAGGACGGTATCGCCGACACGCTGCTGCCACGCCTGCAGGCGGCGCTGGAGAAATTGCGCGTGGGCAATCCACTGGTCGAAGACGTCGAGATGGGCCCGCTGACCAGCCAGGCGCAATGGCTCAAGGTTGCCAGCTATTTCGCCAGGGCGCGTGAAGAAGGGTTGAAGTGCCTGGCCGGTGGCAAGGCGCTGGATGCCGAAGGTTGGTTCGTCAGTCCGACACTGTACGTCGATGTGCCCGAGACCAGCCGCTTGTGGAGCGAAGAGATCTTCGGCCCGGTGCTGTGTGCACGCCGGTTCTCCACCGAGGAACAAGCGATCGCCCAGGCCAACGACAGCCGCTTCGGCCTGGTGGCTACGGTATGCTCGGCGGACCTCGAACGCGCCGAGCGCGTGGCCGATGCGCTGGAGGTCGGGCATGTCTGGATCAACTCGGTGCAGGCGGTGTTCGTCGAAACCTCGTGGGGCGGCACCAAGGGCAGCGGCATCGGGCGCGAGCTTGGGCCTTGGGGGTTGTCGGGGTATCTGTCGGTGAAGCATGTGACGCGGTGTTTAGGGTGAGTTTTTAAGCGCTCTTTTCGAGGGTTGGGGGGCTCGGTGGCCTGGTAGATATCCCTTTCAGGGTATTTGCGTAGAGGCTGACAGGTGCTCGCCGAAAGCTTTTTAGCGCCTGTGAAATCGAGCGCCGCCCGCGCGGCGCTTCGCGGGCAAGCCCGCTCCTACAGTTTGTTTCGGGCCAGTCTCTCCTGAGCCATCACTGGGTCCGCCTTGGTGATCCGACGCGGTTTCGGTGCGGGCTTTGCCGCCGCTCCACACGACTCAAGACATGCGCCAAGGCAGGCGCCGGTACTTGCACAGGAATAATTGGCCCGAAACAAACTGTAGGAGCGGGCTTGCCCGCGAAGCGCCGCGCGGGCGGCGCTCGATCTCACAGACGCTGAAAAATATGTGACGAGCACCTGCCAGCCCTGTCGCGATCTCATGCAGAACCAACTACGGGACAAGCCCACTCCCACGTTCTTCATGGATGGCGACCTCCATCTACCTGTCAGACATTTCCGAACCTGAAGCAAAGTGCTTCAAAGCCTCTCAGCTTGGGAATTACCCTACGCGCTCTGCAGACGCTTCGGCATTGTCGATCAGCACCAGCAGGACTAACTTCCCCGGGTCGTCGTAATGACGACCGGGTGTGAGAGCCTGCCGTCGTCGAAATGAAGCACGCAGCACTGCCATGGCAGCTGTGCGCGGGCAGGCCCAGGCCTGGCCGGCATTTGCTCATTTCGACCGGTCTCTCACCCCGCGTACGGCTGCCACCCTCACCCTGTGAGAGGGGTCTGGAGGCGGCACCCTTTTCAATCGAAATGAGTGCATTCCATGAAAAAGATCGCCCCCGATCCACCCACCGCAAAATCCGCACAACGCCCCTTCTTCACCATCAACGACGACATGCCCGCCACCGACGCCCTCGTCCACCTCATCCAACTGATGCACGGAATCGAAGACACCCTCGATGAATACTGCTGTGCCAATGCCGGAGTGCCTGGGACCGGGATGCTGGTGAATACTGCGCACAGCGTGCAGATGGGCAGGCTATTGGCTGAACATGTGCTGGGTGATGGCAACCACAGATAACAGCTTTGCCCAATATCCGTAGGAACGGGCTGGTCAGATTTGGAACAAGACAGCCGCTCTCATACGCATCCCTTTCAAGGTGTTTGCGTAGAGGCTGATAGGTGCTCGCCGAAAGTTTTCTAGCGCCTGCGAGATCGAGCGCCGCCCGCGCGGCGCTTCGCGGGCAAGCCCGCTCCTACAGTTTGTTTCGGGCCAGTCTCTCCTGAGCCATCACTGGGTCCGCTTTGGTGATCCGACGCGGTATCGGTGCGGGCTTTGCCGCCGCTCCACATGACTCAAGACATGCACCAAGGCAGGCGCCGGTACTTGCACAGGAATAATTGGCCCGAAACAAACTGTAGGAGCGGGCTTGCCCGCGAAGCGCCGCGCGGGCGGCGCTCGATCTCACAGGCGCTAAAAAGCTTTCGGCGAGCGCCTGTCAGCCTCTACACAATCACATGCGAGCCCCCTCCCCCACAAACATCTGTGGAAGAGGGCCCGCTGCATCACACCGACTCGTCTGCCGCCCGCGTCCCTTCCTGCAGCAACACCATGCTCTGCGGCGACGACAGCGCGATACCTTCCTCGCGCAAGCGCCCGAGAATGGCGAACAGCAGGTCACTGCGTGCGCCCGACACCTGCCGCGGCCCGGCCACGTAGCCGCTGGCGCTGAGCACCATGCCGCTGGCGGTCAAATCCTTGAAGGTGACCGACGGCGCCGGAGCATCGAGGATCGCCTCGTGGTCGCGGTAAGCCTGCAGCAGCAGCTCGCGCACGTGGTTGGCATCGGTCTCCAGTGGCAGGGTCAAGGTCACACCGACCACACCCAGCGCATTGGCCATGGTCACGTTGCGCACGTTCTGCGAGATGAACTGCGAGTTGGGCACGATCACCGTCGAGCGATCGGACATCTGGATCTCGGTAGCACGCACGTTGATGCGCCGGATGTCACCCTCCACCCCCGCCAGGCTGACCCAGTCACCCACCTTCACCGGACGCTCGGTGAGCAGGATCAGGCCGGAGATGAAGTTCTGCACGATCTGCTGCAGACCGAAACCGATACCCACCGACAGCGCACTGACCACCCAGGTCAGGCTGGTCAGGTTGATGTGCAGGGTCGACATCACCAGCATGGCCAGGAACAGGAAGCCCAGGTAGCCAACCAACGTCACCAAAGAGGCACGCATGCCAGCGTCCATGTCGGTTTCCGGCAACAGACGCTCGCTCAGCCAGCGCTTGACCACACGAATGGCGAACAGCCCACCGAGGAAGATCGCCAGCGCCAGGAAGATATCCTGGGGCACGATGTTCAGATTGCCGAGGATCTTGCCACCGCTACCATCCCAGTCGGCCAGGCTCAGCAGCAGCTCGCCGGGGCTGGTGCCCGAAGGCATGAACGCCAGCAGCGCAGCGATGAACAGCAGTACGGTGCGACCGATACCGGCCAGTACCGTGCTGGCCTGGGCCTGGTGACGCTGCTGCAGGCCCAGCGCCGAGGCCAGCGCCAGGCCAGCAGGCTGACGCGGCGACAGCAAGGTTTCGCAGAGGTCGCCGAACACGGTCACCAGCAGGTAGGCGCACACCGCCACGACACTGATCCACAGCAGCTTGGCGGTCAGGAAGTAGGCCAGGGTGAGGTAGCCGGTGAGCAGCGCCAGCAGGATCGCGATGACCCACACCACCACCACGAAGGGGATCAGCCCCGCCAGGCCCGCCGGGCGCTCCAACCCGTGCTGGCGACGAGTGCGGCGATAGCGTACCAGTACGGCGACGAACAGCAGCGATACCACCAGCGCGGTCAGGCCGTTGGTGGCCAGGGTCAGTGCCAGGCTGGTGCCGATGACACTGTTGATCCGCTCCTGGGTCAGCAGCAGCACCAACGCCAGGGCCAGGGCCTGCGGGAACCAGCCCAGGGCGCTGGCCACTTCGTCGGGGATCGGCGGCAGGCGCCAAGACGGGCGCTGCAGCATCAGCATGGCGCGGCCCAGGCCCGAGATGAAGGCGCTGAACACCACCAGGGTGAGAACATGATTGGTCAGGCTGGCAAGGTCCGGCCCTACCTCGGCACTGCTTTCCAGGCCCCAGCGCAGCAACGACACGGAACCGGCGATGGTCGCCAGGGTGGCCAACGCCACGCCCAGGGCCAGGGCACTGCGGCGCAAGCGGCCTTCGGGCAGCCAGCGGATCATCGCGTCGGCCAGCAGGCGCTCGAGCACCTTGCGCACCAAGGTCCAGACCAGCACGGCAGCCACCAGCGCGCTGATGAACAACCAGCGGTGCTCGGCGCTGAGGGCACTGGCCACAGCATCTGCCGCCTCACCGCGCAGGTCGCGCAGGCGCGCCACGTCTTCATCGGTAGGACGGATCAGGCTCGACCAGAACGCCGGGCTCAGCGGGCTGGCGGCGCGGCTGGTGATCTGCGAGTTGAACAGGCTGCGGCGCAGGTTGACGATCTGCGTAGACAGGTCACGCGCCGACTGGGTGAGCTGGGTAGCTTCGGTCTGCTCGGCCACCAGGGCCTTTTTCTGCTTGTCCAGTTGCTGGCGCTGGCGCGTCAGGCTCTCGGCCTCCTCGGGCTGCACCGGCCCCAGCACATTGAGCTGATCATCCAGCCGGGCGACATCCGCCGTACGCTGCGTGGCCAGGGCATCGGCCTGGCGCTGCACCTGCAGCGCCGACTGACGCAGTTGCGAGAGCAGGTCGTCATTGGCATTGCTGGTCACGCCCTGGCGGATCTGGTCGAGCCGGTCGCTCAGCTGATCCAGGCTGGCATCTTCGTCCAGCACCTGCTGTTCGGCAGCGGCCAGGCTCGATACCGGGGTGGCCGGTGCCGACCAGGCGGGCGTGGCCACCCACAGCAACAAGGCCAAAATCCCCACGTAAAAACGCTCAAGGCTTACACGCCTCATCGAAATCCCCTCTATACAACTCGACAGGCGGAGGATTCTACGCTGCCGCGGCGATCAGGTGATGACCGTTTCTCGCGCCAGCAACAGACGCTTGCGTTCCACACCCCAGCGATAACCACTGATATCCCCATCACGCCGCACCACTCGGTGGCAGGGGATCGCCACGGCAATGCGGTTGGCCGCGCAGGCCAGGGCGACGGCACGCACCGCCTTGGGGGCGCCGATGCGCTCGGCGATATCGCTGTAGCTGACCCGGCCGCCCGCCGGCACCTCGCGCAGTGCCTGCCAGACGCGCTCCTGGAACGCGGTGCCCTGTACATCGAGGGGCAGTTGCAGCCCCAGCGACGGTTGCTCGACAAAACCCACCACCTCGGCAACCAAGCGCTCGAAATCGGGGTCACCCCCGATGAAATGGGCCTTGGGGAACTGGTCCTGCAGTTGTTCGAGCAGCGTTTGCGGGTCATCGCCAAGCAGGATCGCGCAGATGCCGCGCTCGCTTTGCGCCACCAGGATCGCCCCGAGAAAGCACTGGCCAAGGGCAAAACGGATGGTCGCGCCCACCCCGCCAGCCCGGTACTCACGCGGCTGCATGCCCAGGCGCTGGCCCGCGCTGGCATAGAAGCGGCTGTTGGAGTTGTAGCCCGCGTCGTAGATCGCATCGGTAACGCTGCCTGCCTGCTCCAGCCCTTCACGCAAGCGCCGGGCACGGAAGGCCGACGCATAGGCCTTGGGCGTGAGGCCAGTTTCGGCCTTGAACAAGCGGTGCAGGTGGAAGGGGCTGACACCCAGTTCGGCGCCAAGCTGCTCAAGTTGAGGAGCGCTGTCGTGGGATTCGATCAGCCGGCAGGCACGCGCGACCAGCGCGGTACGCTTGGCGCCAGGGTCGACGAGGGTTGCCGTGCAGCGTTTGCAAGGGCGGTAGCCGGCGGCTTCAGCGGCGGCGCCATCATCGAAGAACTCGACATTTTCGCGCTTGGCCATCCGCGACTTGCAGCCGGGCTGGCAATAGATGCCCGTGGTGCGCACGGCATAGACGAAGTGACCGGCCGCTTGTGGATCGCGGGCCTGGACGGCCTGCCAGCGGGCGGCATCGGTGTTGTAGGGGGTGGCTGGCATGGGCGGGGCCTCTGGGGTGATTGGCTGTCAGGGTGCCAGGTTCTCTTGGAGCGGGCTCTCCGGTTCTTGCGGGGCTATTTTGTGCTGACCTTTTCGCGGGCAAGCCCGCTCCTACAAGAGACAGCGCGCCCATGCAGGAGCGGGCTTGCCCGCGAAAAGGCCCCCACCTCAAGCCCGCCAGAGATACCAGGCCGCCACCGTCCGATACGGGCTCCACACCCCGCCCAGCGAGCGCATCTGCGCCGGTGTCGGTGCCCTCTCCAACCCCTTCAGGCGACGGTATCCCTCGCGTACCCCGAAGTCATCCACCGGCAGGATGTCCGAACGCTCCAGGCTGTAGATCAGCAACATCTCCACGGTCCAGCGCCCCACGCCACGCAAGGCCACCAGCCGCTCGATCAGCGCCTCATCCTTCATCGCCAGCGCTTCCTCGCGCCCGGGCACGGCCCCGTCGAGACGGGCCTGGGCGATGTGCAGGATGCTCGCCAGCTTGCTCGCCGAGAAGCCACAACCGCGCAACAGCTCGGGGTCGGTGGCGAGCAACTGCTCCGGCGCAGGAAACGCCACCTGCGGATACAACGCCAGCAAGCGCCCGAGTATCGCCTCGGCCGCCCGGGCATGCAGTTGCTGGTACGCCACCGCCCGCACCAGCGCCTCGAACGGCTCACGCCCAGGCGTAGCGCGGTGCAGGCACGGCCCGACCGCGGCGATATGCCGGGCCCAGTCCGGGTCCAGCCCGCTGAGGAAGTCGATCGCCTGCTGATAGGCGTGCGGCGAGAGATCGGCATGGATCATGGCACGTTACCCGTGGAATGAGCTGAAAGACCCATGTTAGACCAACCGTTCATCGCCAGATCGCCGAATCTTGCGCGACAAATTCCTGGTATGCCATTGCTCCGACAGCATTGCCCCGCATAGAATTGAGAACTATTCACACTCACTCCCCCACTCTTTCCTCGCAACCAGGGCCGCAGCCACGATGCAGATGAACGACATGCTCAAGCCTGCCGAAATCGATCTGCTCTACCAGACCCACCATGCCTGGCTGCGCGGCTGGCTGCGGGCCCGGGTCGGCTGCCGGGAGCATGCCGCGGACCTCGCCCAGGACACCTTCGTGCGCCTGCTGCGCGCGCGTCAGGTTTCACCGCTGAAAGAGCCCCGCGCCTACCTCAGCAGTATCGCCCGCGGCCTGATGATCGATCAGTTCCGGCGCCGCGCACTGGAACGCGCCTATCAGGAAAGCCTGGCCTGCCTGCCCGAAAGCGAAGCGCCCAGCGAGGAGCATCGCCTGGTGATCCTCGACACCCTCGAACGCCTCGACCGCGCCCTGCACCTGCTCAAACCCCGGGTGCGCCAGGCGTTCCTGCTGGCCCAGCTCGATGGCCTGAGCATCCCGCAGATCGCCATGCGCCTGGAGGTGTCCCGGGCCACGGTCGAGCGCGACCTGGCCCGGGCGCTGGGCACCTGCTATCGGTTGCGCTATGCCGACGCCTGAGCGCATCCCTGCACAGGCCCAGGTCGACGAGGCGATCGACTGGCTGGTGAAACTGCGCTTCGACGATCCATCGGCGCACCACCAGCAGCAATTCCAGCACTGGCTGCACAGCCATCCGCACAACGCCCTGGCCTGGCAGCGGGTCAACAGCCTGGGCAACGAACTGGCCGGCCTGCCCCCCGACCTGAGCCGACGCACCCTCGAGGGCAGCCAGCGGCAACGCATGAGCCGGCGCGACAACCTCAAGCTGCTGGTCGGATTCGCGGTTGCCGGGGGGGCTCTCTGGACCGCGCGCGAGCCCCTGGGCCTGCCCGCGCTGATGGCCGACAGCCGCACCGCCACCGGCGAGCGCCGCGACCTGCAAGGCAGCGACGGCAGCCGCATCCAGCTCAACACCGCCAGCGCCATCGACCTGCGCTACAGCGCCGACCAGCGCCTGCTGACACTGATTCGCGGCGAGGTCAGCCTGGACAGCAACGCCAGCGACAACCGCACCTTCCACATCGACACCGCCATCGCCGACATGGACACCCGCAACGGCCAGTTGCTGCTGCGCGAGAACGACGACGGCCTGCTGTTGGCGGTTCGCCGTGGCGAGGTGCTGCTGTTCCCCTCCTCCGCTCGCCCACGGTGGGTGAAGACCGGCGAGGTGCTGCAGGTAAGTGCCTCGGGGCTAACCGAGGTGGCGACCCTGCATGGCGACCCGTGGGGCTGGACCGATGGCGTTCTCAGTGTGCAGCAGATGCCACTGGGCGAGTTCGTGGCCGAGCTTTCGCGGTATCGGCCGGGGCTGCTCAGATGCGCACCGGAGGTCGCCGGGCTGAAGGTCTCGGGGACTTATCAACTGGCAGACATCGATCAGATCCTGCTGTTGATCGCACGAACCCTGCCGGTGCGCATCGACTACCGCACGCGCTACTGGGTGAGCATCGACCTGGCCTGACCCTGGGACGTTTGGCCAGTCAACATGCATCGACGAAAATAAATGAGGTGGAATCTCATTCTCGTCCGGCCTGAAGGAACAAAGCCCGAAAAGTGGTCTCCCCCAACCTTCAGGAGCGCTTCATGATTCGCCCGTGTTCCCCCCGCAACGACAGGCTGCGCAATGCCATCCACGCCGCTGCCTTCGGCCTGGGCCTTGCCAGCGCCACGCTCTCGGCCCAAGCTTTCGCCGCCCCGGCAGGCCAAAACCAGCAGCTCGCCTGGAACATCCCGGCCGGCCCGTTGGCCCCAGCGCTGGACCAGATGGCCCGCCAGGGCGGCCTGAACCTGTCGTTCGACGCGAACAGCCTCCAGGGCAAGACCACCCGTGGCGTGCAAGGCAGCTACGACAGCGCCCAGGCCCTGTCGATTTTGCTGCAGGGCAGCAACGTGCAAGTTCAGCAACAGAGCGACAAGAGCTTCATGCTGATCCCGGCGCTGGACGTCGGTGATGCACTCGAGCTTGGCGCCACCAGCATTTCCAGCGACCGCCTGGGCGAGACCACCGAGAACACCGGTTCTTACACCACCGGCGCGGTGACCATCGGCAAGACTCCGCAAAGCATCCGCCGCACCCCGCAATCGGTGACCGTGGTCACCCGCCAGCGCATCGACGACCAGAACATCACCAACCTCACCAACCTGCTCGAGCAGACCCCGGGCGTGGTGGTCAACCTGACCGACAGCGAGCGCGTGCAGTATTACTCGCGCGGCTACTCGATCGACGCCATCCAGTACGACGGCGCCACCGTGGTGCAGAGCAGCGGCGGCGGCTCGTTCATCCAGAGCGACTCGGCGATCATCGACCGCGCCGAGATCCTGCGCGGGGCCACCGGCATGCTGCGCGGGGCGGGCAACCCTTCGGGCACGGTGAACCTGGTGCGCAAGCGCCCGACCTACGAATACCAGGGCAGCGGCAGCATTACCCTGGGCACCTGGAACGCCCAGCGCTATGTCGCCGACATCTCCGGGCCATTGACCGAAACCGGCAACGTGCGTGGGCGGATCATCGCCGTGCACGACGACAAGGACCACTTCCAGGAGTCGCGCCAGGAACGCAAGGACGTGCTGTACGGCGTACTGGCCTTCGACCTGAATGACAGCACCACCCTCACCACCGGCCTTGAATGGACCAAGCTCGACGCCACCGGCGCCTGGGGCAACCTGCCCGCCAACTACGACGGCTCGCCGCTGCCGTTTGGCCGCAGCACCTACCTGGGTGCCGACTGGAACCGCTGGAACCGCAGCAACCTGCAAACCTTCGCCGAGCTCGAACATCGTTTCGACAACGACTGGAAGCTCAAGCTGATGGCACAACGCACCCACTTCGAGTTGGCCGACGATGGTTTCAAGCAGACCTACTTCACCCGGGCCACCGGCGCCGCCAACCCCACCAACAACCCGTACCTGATGAGCTACCAGGTCACCGAAGGCGATGGCGGCGAGAGCCTGCAGAACAACCTGAGCGCGACCCTCAATGGCCCGTTCGACCTGCTGGGCCGCACCCACGAGCTGATGCTGGGCGTCGAGCGCATCCGCAACGATTCCTACGCCTCGGCCACCAACAACGTTCAGTCGGGGGTGTTCGACATCCGCAACTGGGACCCCAAGACCAGCCTGGCCAACCCGCCTATCAACATCCTCGCCCACCCGGTGCGCACCCGCACCACCCAGGAAGGCGCCTACGCCACCTGGCGCATTTCCCTGGCCGACCCGCTCACCGCGATCATCGGCGCGCGCACCAACTGGTACGACTATGAGCAGGAAAACAACAACCGCTCCAACGGCAAGTTCAGTGTCGACAACGAAGTGGTGCCCTACGCGGCGCTGATCTATGACCTCAACGACAACTTCAGCACCTACGTCAGCTATACCGAGATCTTCAACCCGCAGACCGCCACCGACGCCACTGGCTCGGTGCTCGCGCCGGTCACCGGCGAGGCCTACGAGACTGGCATCAAGGGCGAGTTCTATGACGGACGGCTGAATACCTCGCTGGCGTTCTTCCGCATCTATCAGGTCGGCAACCCGCTGGACGACATCAGCGGGCCAAATCCCTGCCCACCCAACTACACCAGTGGCTACTGCAAGGTTGCGGCAGGCAAGAACCGCAGCCAGGGCTTCGAACTGGAGATTTCCGGCGAAGTGCTGCCGGGCTGGAACGTGACCGGTGGCTACACCTACAACACCACCGAGTACCTGAAGGACACCACCAGCAACACCGGCAATGCGATCCGCACCACCGACCCCAAGCGCATGCTGCGGCTGTTCACCAGCTACCGCCTGCCGGGTGAGCTGGACGCCTGGACCATTGGTGGTGGCGTGCAGGCCCAGAGCGACATCTACAACCGCAGCGGCACTGCGGTCGCCACGCAGTCGGGGTATGCGGTGTACAACGCGATGGTCAACTACCGTTTCAACGACCACTACTCGTTGCAGGTCAACGCCAACAACATCTTCGACAAGCAGTACTACCGCCAGGTGGCACCGACACCGACCGGCTACTACTGGGGCGATCCGCGCAATGTGTCGGTGACCTTGCGCGGGAGCTTCTGATCGCCTCGACCTGAATGGGCCTGTTCGCGGCGGTTCGCCGTCCCGACTTGCCCGCCAAGAAGCCTCACTGGCCCGGGCTGGCTTCCACAGAAACCCGCCCGGCCCGCCGCCAGGCCTGCCGTGCAAAGCACACGAACAACCCTGCCATCACCGCCATTGCCATGGGCAAGCCGTGCGGCGCGACGTCCATTGCCGCGCCGCTGACCAGCGGACCGACCAGGCTACCTACACCCCAAAGCAAGCCGACGCTGGCGTTGGCCGTCACCAGGTCCTTGCCCTTGAAGCGCTGCCCGATCAGCACCAGCGCCAAGGTATAGATCCCCCCTGCCACGGCCCCGAGCACCACCAGCAACGGCCACAGCAGCCAGGTCACCTGCAACAGCCACGGCAAGGCGATACCGATCGCCATCGCCACCAGCCCGCACGCCAGGTGCAGCCCGGTGCGCTCCACCCGGTCCGCCAGCCAGCCCAGCGGCAACTGGAACAGCATGTCGCCAGCGAACACCACCGTCACCATCAGCGCAGCCACGCCTATGGCGAAGCCATGGCTGGTGGCATACACCGGCAACAACGACAGCACCACGGCGTCGAAGAACGAGAAGAACAGCACCGCCACGCACAGGGCCGGGGCAACACGGAAGAAGCCGCCCAGGGTGAAGCTCTTGTCGTCTTCCTCGCCATGCTCGACATAATCGTTCGGCACCGTGAGCAGGATGCACAGCAACGCCAGGCCATAGCAGGCGGTGACCACACCCGTCACCCAGGGGCTGTTGGCACCGACCAGCGCCAGCATCGCCGGACCCAGCACCTGGAAGCCGGTGAAACTGGTGGCGTACAGGGCCATGATCTTGCCGCGGTTGTGCTCCGGGCACAGTTCGTTGACCCACGACTCACCCAGGATGATCGCGATGCCCATGCCGATCCCCAGCGCCAGGCGCAGCAGCGCCAGCAACCAGATCGAGGCGAACGACCACTCCAGCAGGCCGATGCTCAGGGCGCAGAGGCTGAAGCACAGCAGGTAGATGGTGCGCCGGGTGAGGTGCCGGCAGCAGGCATCGACCATGAACGCCGAGAGCATCATGCCTGCGGCCGGAATGGCCGAGACGATGCCGATTTCCAGGGTGCCCGCCCCCGCCTCGTGCAGACGCAACGACACCAGCGGCAGGCTGGCCCCCAGGCTGAAGCCCACCACCGACACGGCGAACAGAAGGCCCGCCAGCAAACGCATGTTCATGTACCACTCCACTGAAAAAGACGTGCAAACGCAGGCGCCCGCGGCCACGCCGAGGCGGCGCAGCAGACAGGGGCGCTGATCAGTTCAGTGCGCGGTGTGTGGCGAGAAGGTGAAGGCGAACAGGACGCTGCGCCGGCGCTTGAGCACCGTGTCGCTCGGCCACGCGCGACGCGCTGTCGGGGCGACAGGCAGGCATGTGTGGCTGAGGGGGTGTGGGCGGCGCATTGCTGGAATCGCAGGGAAAAATGAAGGAGGCGGCACTCTAGGCCAGGGCTGATCGTTCAGTCAACTGGAGAGCCCCTTTCGCGGGCGAACCCGCGAAAGGGGCGCAGCAGGTGCCGGGGGCTCAACGCTTGCCGGTAGACGGCAGGAACACCGCCAGCAACCCGAACAACGGCAGGAACGAGCACAGCCCGTACACGTACTCGATCCCGCGCAGGTCGGCCAGATAACCCAGCAGCGCGGCACCGATCCCGCCGAACCCGAACATCAGCCCGAAGAAGATGCCCGCGATCATGCCGACGTTCCCCGGCACCAGCTCCTGGGCATACACCACGATCGCCGAGAACGCCGAGGCGAGGATGAAGCCGATCACCAGGCTCAGCACCGTGGTCCAGAACAGGTCGGCGTAGGGCAGCGCCAGGGTGAACGGTGCCACGCCCAGGATCGAGAACCAGATCACCGCCTTGCGCCCGATACGGTCACCGATCGGCCCTCCGAAGAAAGTGCCCGCCGCCACCGCGCCGAGGAACAGGAACAGGTGCAGTTGCGAGCTGGCCACCGACAGGTCGAACTTCTCGATCAGGTAGAACGTGAAGTAGCTGGTGAAGCTGGCCATGTAGAAGTACTTGGAGAACACCAGCAGCCCCAGCACGATCAACGCGGCGAGCACGCGCTGGCGCGACAGGCCATGGGTGGCGGCACCGGCCTTGCGCGCCTTGAACTGGTTCAGGTGATCCTTGTACCAGCGGCGCAGCAGCAAGGTCACACCGAAGAAGAACAACGCCGCCAGGCCGAACCAGGCGACGTGGGTCTGGCCGAACGGGATGACGATCGCCGCCGCCAGCAGCGGGCCGAAGGCCGAGCCGGCGTTGCCCCCTACCTGGAACGTCGACTGGGCCAGGCCGAAGCGTCCGCCGGAGGCCAGGCGGGCGATGCGCGAGGTTTCCGGGTGGAAGGTCGACGAGCCGATCCCCACCAGCGCCGAGGCCAGCAGGATCATCGGGAAACTGCCGACGAACGCCAGCATGACGATACCCACCAAGGTACACAGCGTGCCCAGCGGCAGCAGGTTCGGCGTCGGCCGCTTGTCGGTATAGAAGCCGACCCATGGCTGCAGCAGCGAGGCGGTCACCTGGAAGGTCAGGGTGATCAGGCCAATCTGGGCGAAGCTCAGGTCGTAGTTGGCCTTGAGCATCGGATAGATCGCCGGCAACACCGACTGGATCAGGTCGTTGATCAGGTGCGCAAGTGCGCAGAAGGTGATGATCCGCATCACCAGCGGGCTGCTGCCGGAAGTCGGCGTTGCACTGCTGGTCGTGGGGCTGGACGAGGTACTGCTGATGGCCATGGGCTCGACATCCGTGCTCAGGTTGGGATCCGATTATTAGAAACATCCCGATACGAAGCCACCCTTAATTTGTTTTTTCCATGCGCTCGCCGAAAGTTTTTTAGTGCCTGTGAGATCGAGCGCCGCCCGCGCGGCGCTTCGCGGGCAAGCCCGCTCCTACAGTTTGTTTCGGGCCAGTTATGCCTGTGCTATAGGCGCTCGACGCCTGGTGTGTACGACTCGGTAACGCGCCGTGCGCCAAAGGGGGGGCGCGAAAATGCCACAGGATTCATTGGCCCGAAACAAATGTAGGAGCGGGCTTGCCCGCGAAGCGCCGCGCGGGCGGCGCTCGATCTCATAGGCACTAAAAAACTTTCGGCAAGCACCTCTCAGCCCTCACGCAATCACATGCGAACACCTTGAAAGACATGCCTGAAAAAAGCGCAAAGACGCTTAAACCACAAGACCACCCATCGCCCACTCACTTGCAAATGGTTCTCACTATATTTAGCATCCTCAGCTCATTCCCTCCGCAAACACAGGGCACACCGCCCTTCTCGCGAGCAGACCGATCCCATGAACCCGATGCCCGCCGTGCAGTTCGATCACGACCCCCAACGCGAAGCACTGGAATGGTTCGCCCGCCTGCGCCAGCCGGGCGGTGACGAGCGGCAGCGCAAGGCCTTCGCGCTATGGTGCCAGGATCCGGACAATGCCCGCGCTTTTGCGGCGCTGGAAAGCCGCTGGCAGCAACTGCAGAGCCCGCCTGCGCGGCTGCGACCGCGGGAGGTGGCGGTACGTCGCAGTCACTGGGGCAAGGCACTGGGGGCGTTGTTCCTGTTGCTGCTGGCCGCGCTGGCCTACCTCTATTGGCCATTGATGCAGCGCCTGGGCAGCGAGCTGCACACCGCTGCAGGCGAGCGCCGCAGCCTGCGCCTGGCGGACGGTTCGACCCTGCATCTGGACAGCGCCAGCGCCATGAACGTTGACCTGCGCAGCCGCACCCGGCAACTGCAACTGGTGCAGGGCCAGGTGTACCTTGAAGTGATGCTCGATGGGCGTGCGCTGGAGGTGCAGGTGGACGCCGCGCGGATCCAGGTGTTCGGCACCCGCCTGATGATCGCCCGCAACAGCGACTACGACGAACTGGTGGTACTCAGCGGCAAGGCCATGGTCAGCCAGGGCGGCGACCAGCGCATGGTGTCGGCGGGCGAGCGGGTCAGGTTCAACCCGGTGCGTATCGATGCGGTGGAAAAGGCCGACATCAAGACTGCCGATGCCTGGCGCAGCGGGCAACTGGTCGCCCGGGACATGCCGTTGCAGCAAGTGCTGGAGCGGCTAGCCAGCTACCAAGGGCAGCGGGTGTGGCTGATGGACGAGCAAACTGCTTATCGGCGCATCAGCGGTGATTTCAACCTCGACCGCGCAGGCGAAACCCTCGACAGGCTCGCCGCCGCCCAACAATTGCGGGTCAACAACCTGCTCGGGCAGTGGCTGATCGTCCGCTGAAGCGGGCCTTCCGGCTAAGTTTTTGAAAGCGTGTAGATTTTTTTTGAAATGAGTGTTGACAGAGGGTCATCACAAGAGAATAATGCGCGCCATTGGCTACATAGCTCAGTTGGTTAGAGCATAGCATTCATAATGCTGGGGTCCGGGGTTCAAGTCCCTGTGTAGCCACCAAATACGAAAAGGGCTTACCGCAAGGTAGGCCCTTTTTTTCTTTGCCCTCGAGAATCCCCTTCAGCGTATTCCCGCCATGGCGACGGCCACCCCCAGGCCAATCAATGCCACGCCGATCACCCGATCCACCACGATCTGTCGTTCGATCATCGCCTTGCGCAGCCCGGTGCTGGAGAAAAACACCGCCACCAGGCTGAACCACGCCCAATGGGCCAACGACATGAAGGCACCATAGCCCAGGTTTATCGCCAGTTCGCTGCCCGGCTTTACCACCTGCGTGTAGGCGCTGATCACGAACAGCATGGTCTTGGGGTTCAGTGCGTTGGTGAGAAAGCCCGTGCGCAGGGCCGCGAATGCGCCCCTCGCATTCGCCGGCTTCTGGCTGTCGAGCCGGATGCGCTGAGTATTGGTCAGCGACTTGTACCCCAGGTAGACCAGATACCCCGCCCCCAGGGTTTTCATCAGCACGAACAGCGTCGGGCTGCGGCTGATGAGCACCGCGATGCCGAACAGTGTGTACAACACATGCACCTGAACCCCCAGGGCGATCCCCAGCGCTGCCGCCAATCCGGCCCGACGCCCTTGTGCATAACTGCTGCGAGTGACCATGGCGAAGTCGGCGCCGGGGCTGATGACAGCCAGGAGGGTGAACAGGGCAACGGCGATCAGTTCGGTCATGCAGGAGGCCTCGATAGGTGACGTCAGTACACAGGAGGGACGATTATCGAAGGCGCTGGCACGAGTAAAAATCGATTTTATCGCGGCTTTATCTGCTAGTTTTCATCACCTATTCTTTGACGCACATGGCTTGTTCACGCCAGCCACTCCAGCGGCAGCCCGGAACAGACAGCGGACTCCCCCATGAAACTCCCCCACCTCACCGCCCTGCGCTACTTCGACAGTGCCGCTCGCAGCGAAAGCTTCGTGCGCGCCGCCGAGCAACTGCACGTCACCCATGGCGCGGTCAGCCGCCAGGTCCGCCTGCTCGAAGAGGGCCTGGGGATCGAACTGTTCGAACGCCGCAACCGCGCAGTCTTTCTCACCGCCGCCGGTCGCACCCTGTTCGACACTACGCAAACGATCTTCGAACAGCTCGCCAGCACGGTGCAGCGCCTTCAGGAACACGCCCAGGACAACGTCCTGGTGCTGTCGTGCGAGCCCACCCTCGCCATGCGCTGGCTGATCCCGCGCCTGCCGGACTTCCATGCCCGCCACCCGGACCTGCAATTGCACCTGGTGGCCGCGGGCGGCCCGGTCGACTTCACCCGCGGCGGTATCGACCTGGCATTACGCCGTGACGACTTCCGCTGGGATCGCCAACTGCACAGCCTGAAGATCTGCGCGGAATGGATCGGCCCGGTCGTCCGCGCGGGCGCGCCCACAACGCTCGATGGCCAGCGTCTGCTGCACAGCCACACCCGCACCACAGCCTGGAACACCTGGCTGAGCCTGAGCGGCAACAGCGTCACCCATATGGAACGCAGCGACTACGAGCATTTCTATCTGTCAATCCAGGCCGCCAGTGCCGGGCTGGGCATGGCCATCGCCTCGGCCCTGATGGTTGGCGATGAACTACACAGCGGCCAGTTGCAGGCGCCCTACGGATTTATGCGCGACGGCTCGGCCTATCATCTGCTCAGCCCCCAGCCCCTGGACGATGACAGCAAGCGCCAGCGCTTCGCCGAATGGGTCTTGTGCCAGTGCCAGGGCAGTCTCGATCACCTGGGCCTGGCACAGAACGACGAACCTGCGCTGCCGTCGCCACCCCAGGTGCGGTAGCCCGCGGTATCGAGATGGATACGGCCTGAAGGGTAGCGCCCCAGCCCCATGTTCCAGGCCTGTCCGTGCTGCTGCCAGAAGACGCACAGCGGATTGGGATCGGCCCAGTCGGGCAGCAACAGGTCGACAGCGAAGGCGCGGGTATGGGCGCTGCCCACCGCGCCCCCGGCACAGGCGTTGAGCTTGGGGTCGCGGTAGGCGGATACCACCTCGAACCGGCGCAGGATGCCCTGCTCATCGAGGGTGCGGATCAGGGCCAGGGTCGAGCGCACCGCCGGCCATTGCGCGGTGGGCGCCACGGCGAACGGGGAGGCGCGGCACAGACGCCAGTCCGACGCCGAGCGCAGCAACTGGTGGATCGGCACCACTCCGTACAACCGCGCATCCACCAGCATCTGGCGAAACGCGCGGGTCTCGTGATCGCCCGCCCAATGGGCGAACATCCGCACATCACGCTCATCGGCGCAGACCTCTGTCATCGCCAAAAGCGACGTCGCCAACAGCCATGTTCCGACGCTTTTCATCCCCCACCTCTTCATCCAGTATGAGCAGCCCGCCGATCCTGGCGGCCACTGACAAGGAGTTAAGCATGCAAAAGATGGCTGTATCGGGCCTGGCCGCCCTCGCCTTCAGCGGCCTGGCACTGGCGGATGCTCAGGTCGACCTGGGCGATGCGCAACGGGTCACCCGCCTGTTCGCCTTCCCCAACAACTGCCACGTGATCTGCTTTCGCGACTGGACGCTGGAACAGACCGTCGAGCACTACCTGACCCAGAGCGTACGCCGCGACGGCTATGCCAACGCCCAGGTACAGGTGCGTCGCGACAACGACAGGCTGCATGCCCATATCAGCGACGTTCCGCCCAGCTATGCCGAGCCGTTGCGCAAGCTGCTCGACAGCGGCGAGCTGGCCTACCAGGGCGCCACGCGCCTGAACAACGATGGCAAGTGGGCCTACGACTGGTACCTGTTCCTGCCACTGGGGATGGCCCTGGAAAATCGCCGCAGCATCGAGCTGTTGCACTTCCCGCCGGATTATTCGCTGACCCAGGCCCAGGACTACCTGCGCTCCAACACCACCGATCGCTGGGCACAGCTGCTGACCTTCAACGGTGTCGAGGCCAGCCAGACCCCGGCCTACCAGACCATCGTCGACATCGCCCCGATCGCCGCGCCCGCCAGCGCCGGCAAGGACCTGGAAGGCACCTACAGCTACTTCGCCGACTATCAGACGCGCATGGTCAAGGAGATGACCCTGCGCCACGACGCCAAGCCCCTGCCAATGGTGGCCTTCGGCGCCCCGGTGCGCAGCTGGATCCAGCAGCAGTACGGGCCGAAGGTCAATGTGCTGGGGCTGGTCAGCATCAGCCCTGAAGCCGGCACCCAGGTACCGGTGCTGGGCGCCAACCACCCGAGCGCGATCTGGTATGCGGCCGACAAGAACAACACCGGCGGAGATCAGGACAAGGCGGACGCTGCGGGCCTGAAGATGATGGGCCAGGACCTGAGCGCCGCCTGCTGGCAGGCCGGCATGGGCCGCAACCCGCAGGCGGACGCCAAGCTGACGCTGCAGGCCTGCTCGAACAAATGGCAGGTAACCCAGAAAAAACAGACCTGCGAACTGTTCTACCGCACCATCCGCGACATGACCCCGGAGCAGGCTGCGGCCAAGTGCAACACCGGCACCGTGACCCGCAGCCTGAGGGACTTGCGCAAACCCGTGGAGATCACGGCGCCGCAGGGCTGACAGGCGTCGTCTAGACCCTGAAGGCCCCGATCAGCCGCTTCAACTCCACCACCTGGCTCGACAGCGCGCGGCTGGCGTCCTCCGTCTGGCAGGCACCCTGAGTGGTGTCCTGCGCCGCGCGGTTGATCGCCACGATGTTCTGGTCGATGTCATGGGCCACGGCCGTCTGCTGCTCGACGGCCGCGGCGATCTGCTGGTTCTGCTCGACGATGCCACCCACCGCGCCCAGGATATTGGCCAGTGCCTGTTGCACCTGCCGCGCCTCATCCACGGTCCCCGCCGCCATCTGGTGGCTGCTGCCCATGGCGCGCACCGCAGCACCAACCCCCTCCTGCAGGCGCTGGATCATCTGCGCGATTTCCTCGGTGGAGTCCTGGGTGCGGCGTGCCAAGGTACGTACTTCATCGGCAACCACGGCAAAGCCCCTGCCCTGCTCGCCCGCACGCGCCGCCTCGATGGCCGCGTTCAGGGCCAGCAGGTTGGTCTGCTCGGCAATACTGCGGATCACTTCCAGTACCCGGCCGATGGCCTGGCTGTCGCCGACCAATTGGTTGACCGCAGCCACCGTCTGGTCGATCTCGCCGGCCAGGCGAGCAATGCTGTCCTGTTGGTGCGCCACCAGGCTACGCCCGTTGGCACTCTCGCGGTTGACCTGCTGCGCGCCATCGGCGGCCAGCGCCGCGCTGCGGGCCACCTCCTGGGCGGTGGCGCTCATCTGGTTCATGGCCGTGGCCACCTGCTCGATCTGTTCGCGCTGGCCACTCACGGCCTGGTTGCTGCGTGTCGACACCGACAGCACCTGCCCGGCCTGCTCCTCGACGGTCGCCACGGTACGCCCGACCTGCTCGATCAGCCCCCGGATGCGTCGTACGGTCTCGTTGAAGCCCTGGCCCAGCTCGCCCAGCTCATCCTGGCTGCGTACCTCGAAGCTGACCGTCATATCGCCACCGGCCACCCTGTCCATGGCCGCGCCAAGATTGCCGAGGGTGCGCCGGGTCGACACATAGAAACCGCTGTAGAGATAGAGGATCGACAGGAACACGCTGGCCAGCGCCGCAACCAACGCGATCATGTGCAAGCGGTGCTCGTCCAGGCGCGCCTGCAATTGCTGCTGGAGGTGGGCGACCACTGCGTCGTTGAGCCGGTAGGTTTCGCCCATCAGGGCACTGACCTGCTCGTAGAACGCAGGCCAGGGTGCGTCGAGGGTTTCGGCCACCACGACCTGTTCCTCGAACAGCGCCGCAGCCCGGCGCACCGTTGCCTGGCTGAGCTGGGCCTGCGTACCGAGGCTGGCCTTGGCCTCGGCATCGGCTGCCAAGGCGTCGTCCACTCGCAGGGCGTAGTCAGCCGACAGACGCTCCAGGCGTTGCAGCAAGTCTTCGAAACGGGCACTCCCCGCCGAATCGATGAAACCGCGGCCCAGGGCAACGGCGCCGATGGCCCGTCCTTCGCCGAGCATCTGGGTGACCTGTGCGGTGCTGGCACCGATCAGGTCGCTCAACTGGCGTACCGATGCCTGGTTGTCCTGGGTCAACCCCGTCTGGCTGGCCACCAGCTTGCCCAGCACCTGGGCCTGGGCCAGCAGCTTGTCGAACAGTGCGGTCTTGTTTTGCAGGGAGGTTTCGGCACGAGCCCTGGCGAAGGCGTCGGCCAGCTCGACGCGCTTGGCTTCGAGTTGCGGATCCTGGCTCGCCAGGGCCTGGAGCTGGGCCTGGACCTTGTCCTCAAGAGCATCGATACGCGCTTCGACATCCCCTGCCTGGCCCGACTGACCGAGCACGGCGTTGATCTGCAGGAGATTGCCCAGGCTTTCGAGATCGCCCCGCAGGCTAAGGCTGCCAGCCACGGGGCCAAGGCCGTTCAGCTCGACGCCTGTGACATGGAACTGGCGATAGGCATCGCGAACCAGGTAGAAGCTGGTGACCAGCATGGGCAGAAAGAACAGGACGCTGATCAGGCTGAACTTCATGCCGAAGCTCAGCCGGTTCATCAACGCGATGGCCGGATGGAGCAGGCGCTTCATGGGTCACCTCCTTGGATTTTTATTGTTCTGCGGGGTAGCACAAGGCCATAACTGGCCGAGGCTCTGTATAGCGCAGAATCAATCCAAGGTTTGTAACTTAAGGTTAAGCAGCCTCGCCGCTCACCTCAGAGCAGCACCGTCCACAGTGCAAACACCGCATACCACAGCACCGCGCTGCGCAGCAGCAGCTCCCACAGGCTGTCCAGGCGCGCCAGCGCGCTCTGCGCCTCTTCTTCCTCGGGAATGTCATCGGCCACCCGCCCGACACGGGCGATCAACTGCCCGGCGCTGATGTGCCAGTTGAGCACTTCGTGCAGCATCACCCGGGTCACCGAAACGAAGTTGCCGACCAGCGCGAAGCTCAGCGCCAGCACCCGCACCGGCAGCCAGTCCATGGCATGGCGCAGCTGCGCCGCGCGCTCCTTGAGCGCCGGTTGACGGCTGTTCGCCGCACTCAGCGCCAGCAAGCGATACCCCAGCGCTGCGGCCGGACCGAGCAGGAAGTACCAGAAAATCACGGCAAAGAAGCTCTGGTACGCCTGCCACACCAGGTTGCCCTGCACCCGTGCCAGCAGGTCGCGCGGATCGTATGCCGCCAGGCCCAGGTCGCGCTCGGCCACATGCAGCGCCGCCTGTTCATCACCCCGACGCCAGGCATCGCGGAACGGGCCGAGCGCCGCCTTGGCATCACCGCGCCCAAGGCTGTAGATCAGCACCAGCAGGTGCACCGGCAGTGCCAGCAGGCCGTAGGCCACCGGCTGCAACACGTGCAGCAGCAACGCCAGCACCACCACCGGAGCCAACACCAGGATCGCCAGGCTCCACCAGGGGTGCACCTTGCCGCTGCGTTCCAGACGCACCAACTCCCCCAGGAAGAATCCGTCACGTTGCAAGCGATGGCGCAGGGACGAGAACTGCTCGACCCACAACACCAGTACCAACACCAGGAAACTCATGCCTTGTCCTCGTTCAGCGCGGCGCGGTAGCGGGGCCAGTCGAAGGCCGGCCCGGGATCGGTCTTGCGCCCCGGCGCGATATGGTCGTGGCCCTGGATGCGTTCGGGACCGATCGCAGGCCAGCGGCTGCGGATCTGCCGCGTCAGTTGTTGCAGGGCGGTGTACTGGGCATCGGTGTAGGGCATATCGTCGGTGCCTTCGAGCTCGATGCCGATGGAAAAGTCATTGCATCCCTCGCGCCCGTCGAAGCACGACACCCCGGCATGCCAGGCGCGGTCGAACAACGACACGAACTGGGTGACCGCGCCATCGCGCTCGACGAACAGGTGCGCCGACACAGTCAGGTGCTGGATGCTTTCGAAGTAGGGATGCTCGGCCGGATCAAGCCGGTTCTGGAAGAACTGCTGAACCTTGCCCGTGCCGAAACAGGCCGGCGGCAGGCTGATGTTGTGGATCACCAGCAGGGAAATCGCCTCGCCGTCGGGGCGGGCGTTGAAGTTCGGCGACGGGCAGTGAGTGACACCGGAGAACCAGCCAGTGGCGCGGTCCAATTGCATGGGCAGATCCTGAAAAACGCCGGATACGAGGCTTCAGTATGCCCCGCCAACCGCGCGCTTGCATGTAAATGATTGTTGGCGCCTCAACGTACCTGGGCGATGCGCAGGCTGTCGAGCACTGCATCCAGGGCGCGTTCGAACAGCAGCCCGTCGTCCAGCACCCGTGCCTCGCCACGGTGCAGGGCAAGGGCCAGGCCGATGCTGTTCCACTCGCGCACCTTCATGCCGGTGCGGTTGGCGAAGACCAGCCGATCACTGCTGTCGATACGCGCCACCAGCTTGCAGCGCAGCGGCTCGTCCTCGTCGCTGAGCTCGATCCAGGTGCCCAGGCGCAGACGCTGGACCTGGCGCAGTTGCGGGCTGTGTTCGTCCAGCACCGGCATCAGGCCACCTGCCGACTCCTCGGCGACGGCCAGGACGATGTCCGACTCGACCCGCACATCGTCAGACTCGTCCTGCCAGTGGCCAGGCTCGGCACAGGCGCGCAGGTGCAGACGCTCCAGTTGCAGGAAGAACTCGCGCAGCGCGGCCGAGTCCAGTGCCACCCCCGCCAGCCCATCGCGCAACGCCTTGAGCAGGCCCGGCACCTGTTCGAGCAGGGCCTGGCGCGCTTGCGCCCCCGGGTGCGGGGCGATGCTGGCCAGCAGCGCGTCCATGGTCGCCAGACCATCGATCCAGGCCGCCGATGCCTCGCCCTGCTTGAGCCAGGCCAGCAGCAGCACCTGGCTCCAGGAGTCCACCAGCATCTGCACCACCACCCGCGGCAATACGCGCCCGCGCAGGCGTTGGTTGAGCGCGTGCTGGACCTGCTGGCGTGCCTGCAGCGTCCGCGCCCGGCCCTCTTCGGCATCGCGGGTGCGCTGCTCCAGCAGCTCGTTGCGCCGGCGCTCTTCAGTGCTGAAGAGCAGGAACTCGTCGAGCACCTCGGCGAACAGCCGAGCATCGTCGGTGAAATCGCTGAGCAGCCGCAGGACGATACGCTCCACCCGCGCCTGCAGCCCTTCACCCGCCCCTTCCCAACCGATGGCCATGGCGGCGATTTCGTTGAGCAGGCGGCGCGCCGGATGGCTGGCACGGCTGAACAGGCTCTTGTCGAGCAGGGCGACCTTGAGCAGAGGGATGTGCAGGCGTCCAAGCAGGGCACGCAGGGGCGGCGGCAGGTTATCGTCGCGCTCGATGTAATCGAACAGCAGGCCGACCAGGTTGATCATGTCCTCGTCAGCGGTGACCAGGCGGCGGCGCGTGCCACTGCGAACGCTGACCCGCAGCAACAGTTGCTCGAGCTGCTGGCCCAGGTCGAAGTCGTCGGCCTCGAACGGCCCAGGCACGTAGTGCTGAAGGTGGGTGAGCAGGCGCAGCAGGTCGGCGCTACCGATCGGCTGCGCCGTCGAGACACTCTGCAAGCGCGGCGCCAGCCTGCCACGTACCGGTGCCAGCAGGCCTTCCAGCGAGGCGAAGTACGCCTGGCCGGCGCTGTCCGCACCAATGTCTTCACCCGCGATCAACGAGGCCTGGGTGCGGCGTGCGGCCAGGCTGCGGTCCTCGGCTCGCCGGCGCGGGGCGGGGGCAAGTTCGCCAAGCACGCCCGCCGCGGCCAGTAGCTGGTTGGCCTCGCCATAGAGCAGGTCGACGTCGCGCAGCACATAGCGCTCGAACAGCTTGAGCAGGACCAGCTTGACCTTGAGGTCTACCCCCAGGCTGCGTCCGGCGTCCAGAAAGTAGCCACACAGGCACGCAGGCCCCAGCGGATTGCAGCGCGCATCCAGGGGGATTTCGAGCAGGGCGGCGAGGCGCTGGCCGAGTTGCTCGAGGGCAAAGCCGTCGCGCGCCAGCACGCGCTCGACCATGGCCCCAACGGCCAGGGTTCGTTCGCGCTGGGCCTTGCCGACGGGCAGGTCGATACTGCCCAGCGCGCCTAGCGGGTCGGCCTGGCCGATGCGGCTGAAGGTGTCGTGGAAGGTGTCGAGGAAGGCCCGCTCGATGCTCTTGCGCTTGAGACGCAAGTCGCGCATGGCTTCGAAATAGAGGTGTTGCTGATCGCCAGCGCAGGCCTTGTCGGCCATTTCGAAGAGGGTGTCGTCAGCGTTGTCGAACAGGGCACGCAGCCCCTGGCGCAGGTGCAGTGCAGCTTTGTCACGCACTTGCAGGAGCACGACGGGAAGGCAAGGCAAGGGCGTACGCACCCCTCTGTCGATGGCGGCCACCAAGGGCCCCATCTTGCCTTCTTCATGCATCCCGAACTCCTTGCAGGGTATTGGTCGACTGGCGAGGAAACATCGTCAAAGCTATGACGCCAAATACAAGGCGCCATTATCAGTGAAAAAGATGAAAGCTGCCAACACGCCATTTACAGGACGCGACCAGGCGCACACTTCCCGACTGCAGGGTCGACGGCTGTACACCGCGCCCCCCTGCCCTATAATCGCCGGCATCTAGCTTGTGGAGCCGACCATGCCGAACCTACGTCTCGCCGATCTCACCGCCGAAATCGAATCCAACGTGCGCCGCGCGCTGCTGGAAGACGTCGGCAGCGGCGACATCACCGCCCAGCTGATTCCGGCCGAGCGGCTGGCCAAGGCCACCATCATCACGCGCGAAGACTGCGTGATCGCCGGCACCGCCTGGGTCGATACCGTGTTCCGCCAGCTCGACCCACGGGTGGCGGTGCACTGGCAGGTGGCCGATGGCGAACGCGCCACTGCCAACCAGGTGCTGTTCCACCTCGAAGGCCCGGCCCGTTCGCTGCTGACCGGCGAGCGCTCGGCACTGAATTTCCTGCAGATGCTCTCGGGCGTTGCCACCCGCGCACGCTTTCTCGCCGACCTGGTCGAGGGCACCCAGGTACGCTTGCTCGATACCCGCAAGACCCTGCCGGGCCTGCGTCTTGCGCAGAAGTACGCGGTCACCTGCGGGGGTTGCCACAATCACCGCATCGGCCTGTATGACGCCTTCCTGATCAAAGAGAACCACATCGCGGCCAGCGGCGGCGTGGCCGAAGCCGTCGCCGCCGCGCACCGCATCGCGCCGGGCAAGCCAGTGGAAATCGAAGTGGAAAGCCTGGACGAACTGCGTCAGGCACTGGCGGCCGGTGCCGATATCGTCATGCTCGACGAACTGACCCTGGACGAAATGCGCGAAGCAGTGCGCATCACTGCGGGCAAGGCCAAGCTCGAAGCCAGCGGCGGGGTCAACGAAACCACGCTGCGGGTCATCGCCGAAACCGGTGTGGACTACATCTCCATCGGCGCGATGACCAAGGATGTGAAAGCCGTCGACCTGTCGATGCGCCTGAGCCTCTGATTCCGCTGCCCGTCAGCCGACCAATGCTTGCGCTTTCAGCAATGACTTAGCGGCTGAGCAGGCCGTCGCTCACGGCGTTTCGCAGTATGGCGGTGGCAGGCTGAAACGAAAGAACCGGCCAGAGGGCCGGTTCTTTCGTGATCAGGCAGCGACTCAGAACGAGGCGTTGGCCAGGCCGTCCAGGTAGCGCTCCACGTCCAGTGCCGCCATGCAGCCGGCACCGGCCGAGGTGATTGCCTGGCGGTAGACGTGGTCGGCCACGTCACCGGCAGCGAACACACCCTCGACGTTGGTGGCAGTGGCATTGCCTTCACGGCCGCCGTTGACCACCAGGTAGCCGTCTTTCAAGGTCAGTTGGCCCTCGAACAGCGAGGTGTTCGGGGTGTGACCGATGGCGATGAACACGCCGTCGACCTTGATTTCGTCGCTGCTGCCATCGTTGTTCTTCAGGCGCGCACCGGTCACACCCATGTTGTCACCCAGCACTTCGTCCAGGGTGGCGTTGAGCTTGAGCTCGATCTTGCCTTCGGCGACACGGGCATTGAGCTTGTCGATCAGGATCTTCTCGGCGCGGAAGGTATCGCGACGGTGCACCAGGGTCACCTTGCTGGCGATGTTGGCCAGGTACAGCGCCTCTTCCACGGCGGTGTTGCCACCACCGACCACGGCAACCGGCTTGTTGCGGTAGAAGAAACCGTCGCAGGTGGCGCAGGCCGACACGCCCTTGCCCATGAACGCTTCTTCCGACGGCAGGCCCAGGTAACGGGCGCTGGCACCGGTAGCGACGATCAGCGCATCGCAGGTGTAGGTGCCGCTGTCGCCGGTCAGGGTGAACGGCTTGCTGGCCAGGTCGACGGCATTGATGTGGTCGAAGACGATCTCGGTCTCGAAGCGCTCGGCGTGTTCCTGCATGCGCTGCATCAGTGCCGGGCCGGTCAGGCCATGGGGGTCGCCCGGCCAGTTGTCGACTTCGGTAGTGGTGGTCAGCTGGCCGCCAGCCTGCATGCCGGTGATCAGCAGCGGCTTGAGGTTGGCACGGGCAGCGTAGACCGCAGCGCTGTAACCGGCAGGGCCGGAACCGAGAATGATGACCCGGGAATGACGAACTTCGGACATGTCGTGCTCCTGTCGAGCCGGCCACATGAGGCCGACACCAGTGTGCCGGCGACGCCGGCTGGAAATGAAAAAGGACCTGCGCAGCACTTGGGGAAGGCTACAACGCACAGGTCCGAAAACCTGGGTGCCACCTCCCACTGAGGGCTCGCGGCGTTTCACGGCGTTCAGAAATTGAGCGCACTGTAGCGAGGTGGCAAAGATTAAGGAAATATCCTTCGACAATCCACCTTATAGACAGGCTCTATCCAGGGACGAATCCGATCCGCGATTGTCCCTATGCTTTGTTACAGCCGGTGTCGCGCCTTTCGTCGGCGTCTCAAACTCGGTAATGTCAGCCCGTTTTCCTTCTGTGGAGCATCCCGATGCAAGCCCCCGTCCTGTCCGGCCCCCAGTACCTGCGCGAGGGCCTGAAACTGGTCCTGAGCCCGAGCCTGCGGTTGTTCGTGCTGTTGCCGCTGGCGGTCAACCTGCTGCTGTTCGGCGGCCTGATCTATTTTGCCGGCCACCAGTTCAGTCTGTGGGTCGATGCACTGATGCCGACCCTGCCCAGCTGGCTGAGTTTCCTCACCTACATCCTGTGGCCACTGTTCGTCGCCCTGGTGGTGCTGATGGTGTTCTTCACCTTCACCCTGTTCGCCAACATCATCGCTGCGCCGTTCAACGGTTTTCTCGCGGAGAAGGTCGAGGTGGTGGTACGCGGTGAAGACACCTTCCCGGCGTTCAGCTGGGGTGAACTGGCGGCGATGGTGCCGCGCACCTTCAGCCGCGAGATGCGCAAGCTCGGCTACTTCCTGCCGCGCGCCATCGGCCTGTTCATCCTGTCGTTCATCCCGGTGGTGAACGTGGTGGCCGCGCCGCTGTGGCTGGTGTTCGGCATCTGGATGATGGCCATCCAGTACATCGACTACCCGGCGGACAACAACAAGATGAGCTGGCAGGACATGCTCGCCTGGTTGCGCAGCAAGCGCTGGCAGTCGATGGGGTTTGGTGGCATCACCTACCTGGCGTTGATGATCCCGGGGGTGAACGTGCTGATGATGCCGGCGGCGGTGGCGGGGGCGACGTTGTTCTGGGTGCGGGAGCGCAACTGAGGCGTCCGGCTCTTGTGCCGAAACTGGCACCCTCGTTGGATGGCACGGGCTACGCCCGTGTTCGCGGGCAAGCCCGCTCCTACAGAGGGATTGGGTTGGCCTTTTTCGCCTACCGCCTTCAGTAAGGGGCACCGCCCGGTAGTCAGTGACTCAACTGGCTGGAGAACTGCCCCACCGCATTGACCACCTTCTTCGCCCCGTCCTGGATCTCGACGATCACGCTGCCGGTTTCCCCGGCCAGCGTCAGGCCCTGCTCGGCCTGGCGCTTGCTGGTGTCGATGATGTCCACCGCCGCCTGGGCCAGTTGCTCGTTCTGTTGCACCACCCGGGCGATCTCCTCGGTGGCGCTGCTGGTACGCGAGGCAAGCTGGCGCACTTCGTCGGCAACCACTGCGAAGCCCCTGCCCTGCTCACCGGCACGGGCGGCTTCGATGGCGGCATTGAGCGCCAGCAGGTTGGTCTGCCCGGCAATGTCGCTGATGGTCTTGATGATCGAGCCGATCACCTTGGACTGCTTGTCCAGCGCCTGGATGCCCTCGGCCGCCTCCTGCATCGAGCTTTCCAGGCCACGCATCACCTCGACCGTCTGGGTGACCACGCCGGTGGCCTTGCGGGCGCTGGCGTCGGTGTCCTGCGAGGTGCTGTAGGCGATATCGGCGGCCTGGGCCACGGCGATTTCCTGGTTGACCTGGTCGGTGATCACAGTGGCGAACTTCACCACTTTGTAGAGCACGTCATGGGCATCGATGATCGGGTTGTACGAAGCCTCCAGCCAGACGACTCGACCATGGGCGTCGATGCGCTTGAAGCGCTCGGCCACGTATTCGCCCCGGCGCAACTTGTCCCAGAACTGCTGGTAACCCGCCGAGCTGACTTCCTCGGGTTCGCAGAACATGCGGTGATGCTTGCCGCGCACCTGCTCCAGGCTGTAGCCCATGGTCTGCAGGAAACGGTCGTTGGCGGTCAGCACCTGGCCGTCGAGGTTGAACTCGATCACCGCCGTTGAGCGCATCAGTGCCTTGATCAGGCTTTCATGCTCGCGCGAAGTCTCGATGGTGCGGGTCAGGTCGCTCGAATGCAGGGTGAAGTACTTGATCCGCCCGTCGACACCTTTGACCGGTTGCAGGATCGAGCGCAGCCAGGCTTCTTCGCCATTGCCACGCAGCAGGCGGAACGCGCCGTTGAGGTGCTCGCCGCGGGTGATTGCGGCCTTCATGCGCTGGTAGAAATCCAGCTTCTTCACGTGCTCCGGGACGATCTCTTCGATGTTGCGGCCGATCAGACGATCGCTGCTGTAGAGCATCTCTTTTTCGAAGTTGCCGTTGGCGACTTCGATCCGTCCCTGAGGGTCGAGCTGCAAGACCAGCATCTCGCTGTCGAGGCTGTTCTTCACCTGCTCGATGGATTGCAGTTCCTCGTGCAGTTGCTGGATTTCTTTTTTCAGTTTGCTGTTGAACATCACCGCTCTCCCGGAGCGCAATCCATCCATCGAATGCATCTTCATCGGCTGCGGGCAGGAGGTTCTTGAGTGCCCGGCAAGGAAATATTCCAGGGGCCGGAAAAACCTGGAAAACAGGCGTCACCGGGGGATCATCTGGATGTCACATAACGGCAACCCAGCAGGGGGAAACTTTTTGATATGAATACACCGCCCCTACGCATCACCCTGGTCAGCGAAACCTTCCCGCCCGAGATCAACGGTGTGGCCAATACCCTTGGTCGCCTCAGCGAAGGGCTGCGCCTGCGCGGCCACCAAGTGGAAGTGGTGCGCCCGCGCCAAGTCGGTGATGCGCCGGGCAACGCCGACGACGCGCTACTGCTGTGCCGTGGCTGGCCACTGCCGGGATACCCGGGGTTGCAGTGGGGCGAGGTATCGATGCACAAGCTGTGGCGACGCTGGCGTCGGTTGCGCCCGGATGTGCTGTACATCGCCACCGAAGGCCCGCTCGGGCTCAGCGCCCTGCGCGCCGCACGGCGCCTGGGGATTGCCGTGGTCAGTGGTTTTCACACCAATTTCCCGCAGTATTCCGGCCAGTACGGCCTGGGTCTGCTGGCACGCCTGCTCACCCACTACCTGCGCTGGTTCCACCGCCGCACCGCGACCACCCTGGTCCCCAGCGCCAGCCAGCGCCTGGAACTGGAGCGCCGTGGTTTCGAACGCCTGGCACTGATGGCGCGTGGCGTCGATGCGCAACTGTTCAACCCGGCACGGCGCAGCCAGGCGCTGCGTGAGCAGTGGGGCCTTGGCCCGGATGACGTCGCGGTGCTGCACGTCGGCCGCCTGGCGGCGGAGAAGAACCTCGCACTGCTGCTGCCTTGCATGCAGGAGCTGCAGAAGAGTTATCCACAGCGACGCCTGCGCCTGATCGTGGTCGGCGACGGGCCACTGCGGGCGCAGATGCAGCAGCAGTTCCCCGATGCGGTGTTTTGTGGCGTGCAACGCGGCGAAACACTGGCCGAACATTACGCCAGCGGCGACCTGTTCCTGTTCCCCAGCCTCACCGAAACCTTCGGCAACGTGGTGCTCGAAGCACTGGCCTCGGGCCTTGCGGTAGTGGCGTACGACGAGGCCGCCGCAGCCCAGCATATTCGCCACGGACACAGCGGCGCGCTGGCCATGCCGGGGGATCAGCCAGCATTCATCGACGCCGCATGCTGGCTGCTCGAGGACGCCGAGACCCTGCGCAGGGTGCGTCTCAATGCCCGCCAGCACGCCAGTCGCCAGGGCTGGCAGGCGATCGTCGAAGAGTTCGAGGGGCACTTGTACAGCGCCTGTCGGCAGACCGCCGCCCAGGGTGAGCGCGCGGCCACGCCACTGACGATCAAGTCAGGCTCGACAGCGCCTCGCGGCTGAACGGCAGAATCTCGTCCTCACGGCCCTCGCGGACTTTCTGCGCCCACTGGGCATCCACCAGCAGCGCACGGCCGACCGCGACCAGGTCGAACTCCTCATCGCCCAGGCGCTGCAGCAGGCCTTCCAGGCTGGCTGGCTTGGCCACCTTGTCAGTGTCGACCATGAACTGCAGGAACTCGCCATCCAGACCGACGCTGCCAACGGTGATGCTCGGCTTGCCGGTGAGCTTGCGGGTCCAACCGGCCAGGTTCAGTGGCGAGCCGTCGAACTCCGGCTCCCAGAAACGGCGGGTGGAGCAGTGGAAGATATCCACACCGGCATCGGCCAGCGGCTTAAGGAAGGCTGCCAATGCCTCGGGCGTTTCGACCAGACGCGCGCTGTAGTCCTGCTGTTTCCATTGGGAGAACCGGAAGATGATCGGGAAACCAGGCCCCACCGCAGCACGCACAGCCTGGACCAGTTCGATGGCGAAGCGCGAGCGTTGCGCCAGATCGCCGCCGTATTCGTCACTGCGCTGGTTGCTGGTGGCCCAGAAGAACTGGTCGATCAGGTAGCCGTGCGCGCCGTGGATCTCGACGCCATCCATACCGATGGCCTTGGCATCGCGGGCCGCTTGTGCAAAGGCGGCGATGACCTCACGGATGTCATCGTGGGTCATTTCATGAACCACCACCTGGCCATCCTTGCTTTTACCGCTCGGGCCATAGCCCGGCACGCTGGCGTCCGGTTCGGTGCCCAGGCGGCGAACGCTGCCCACATGCCACAGCTGCGGAACGATGCGCCCGCCTTCGGCGTGCACGGCATCGACCACCTTCTTCCAGCCAGCCAGGGCGTCTTCGCCATGGAAGCGCGGCACATTCGGATAACCGTTGGCAGCCTTGTGATCGACCGTGGTGCCCTCGGTGATGACCAGGCCCACGCCAGCCGCAGCGCGGCGCCGGTAGTACTCGATGACGCCGTCGTGCGGTACGCCGCCAGGGCAGAAAGTACGGGTCATCGGCGCCATGACCACGCGGGTCGGCAACTCGAGGGAGCCCAGGGTGAACGGCTGGAACAGTGGGTTGCTGGACATACGGCGCTCCCGATGAGGGTAAGGAAATGCGCCTGAGCTTAGAGCCAGCCGAGTGGCGGGCACAGCATTATTGATTTGGGTGATTGAGCACGATATGGCGCAGCTTGCTCCTGCACCTGTGGGAAAACTGAGCGGCGGTTCGCCGCTCCAGCATGCATCAGGCCAGTGCCTTCTCGACCGCCTGAACCACCGTCGGATCGTCCGGCGCAGTGCGGGGCGCAAACCTCGCCAGGACGCGGCCGTCCTTGCCCACCAGGAACTTCTCGAAATTCCAGGTGATATCGCCGGGAAACTCCGCGCCCTCGCCTGCCAGCAGGCGGTACAGCGAATGACGCTCAGGCCCGTTGACCTCGAGCTTGGCGCTCAAGGGGAAGCTGACGCCATAGTTCAGGCTGCAGAACTTCTGGATCTCGTCTTCGCTCCCTGGCTCCTGGCCGGCGAACTGATTGCACGGCAGGCCGAGCACACTGAAGCCCTGGCCCTTGAACTGCTGGTGCAGCTTCTCCAGCGACGCGTACTGAGGCGTCAGGCCGCACTTGGAGGCGACATTGACCACCAGCAGCACCTTACCCTTGAACGGTGCCAGGGGCAGGTCCTGGCCGTTCAGCGCCTTGAGCGTCAGATCGTGAAATGCACTCATCTTGATTCCCCTCTCAGGTTGCCGGTTGCCGCTGGGGCGAATTGCGCCCACTAAAAAGGCGCGCGATCAAGCCGTGTACCCGCCCGCAGAGGGTAGGTCGGCTTGCTCGAGCGCCTGACGACTCTCAGAGCTTAGCTGAGAAATCAGTGGTGATGGCCACCTTCACCGTGGATGTGACGGTGAGCGATTTCTTCTTCGCTGGCGTCACGCACGTTGACCACCTTGACCTGGAAGTTCAGGCGCTGACCTGCCAGAGGGTGGTTGCCGTCGACGGTCACGTCGTCGCCGTCGATGTCGCGGATGGTGACGATCTGCATCTGGCCGTCCGGCGCCGAAGCGTGGAACTGCATGCCGACTTCCAGTTGGTCGACACCTTCGAACATGCTGCGGTTCAGGGTGCTGACCAGCTCGGCCAGGTACTCGCCGTAGGCGTCTTCCGGCTCGATGGCAACGGTCAGTTCGTCGCCGGCCTGCTTGCCTTCCAGGGCTTTTTCCAGGCCCGGGATGATGTTGGCGGCACCGTGCAGGTAAACCAGTGGCGCGCCACCGGCGGAGCTGTCGATGGTCTCCCCGGCGTCGTTGGTCAGGGTATAGTCGATGGAGACTGCCTTGTTGGCGGCGATCAGCATGGGGCAAGACCTTTTGCAAAAGAATGTAGAGCGCACAAGTGTAACCAAGGCCTCGCCCGATTGCGAACGCGCGGCGGGTGGCGAACGGCCCATCAGTCGGATCATCGGCTTTCACCAGGACGAGGAAGGCCAATGGGTGGTCGAGCTGTCCTGCGGCCATACCCAGCACCTGCGCCACCAGCCGCCGTGGCAGGCACGCCCCTGGGTGCTCGATGCGCACGAGCGCACCCGGCGCATCGGCCAGGCTTTTGCCTGCGGCTGGTGCGCGCAGGGGGCCGATAGCGCTACCCTTGGCCGTTGATCCCTTGCACCGCTTATTCCGAGAAGCACGCATGCAGACATTTTTCATCGCGCCGACCGACTTTGGTGTCGGCCTGACCTCCATCAGCCTCGGCCTGGTACGCGCCCTCGAGCGCGGCGGCCTGAAAGTCGGTTTCTTCAAGCCGATCGCCCAGCCGCATCCCGGCGATACCGGCCCTGAGCGCTCCAGCGAGCTGGTCGCACGCACCCACGGCATCAAGCCACCCACGCCGCTGAGCCTGGCCCAGGTCGAGCGCATGCTGGGCGATGGCCAACTCGACGAACTGCTCGAAGAAATCATCCGCCTGTACCAGCAAGCCTGCGTCGGCAACGACGTGGTGGTGGTCGAGGGCATGGTGCCGACCCGTCATGCCAGCTATGCGGCGCGGGTCAACCTGCACCTGGCCAAGAGCCTGGACGCCGAGGTGATCCTGGTCTCGGCACCGGAGAACGAGGTGCTCAGCGAACTGTCCGGGCGGGTCGAACTGCAGGCCCAACTGTTCGGTGGCCCACGCGACCCGAAAGTCCTCGGGGTCATTCTCAACAAGGTCCGTACCGACGAAAGCATGGCCGATTTCGCCACGCGCCTGCGCGAGCATTCGCCACTGCTGCGCGGCAACGACTTCCGCCTGCTCGGCTGCATCCCTTACCAGGCCGACCTCAACGCCCCGCGCACCCGCGATGTGGCCGAGCTGCTCGGCGCCCAGGTGCTCAATGCCGGCGACTACGAACAGCGGCGGATGAACAAGATCATCATCTGCGCGCGCACCGTGGCCAACACCGTGCCGCTGCTCAAGCCGGGCACCCTGGTGGTGACGCCCGGGGATCGCGACGACATCATCCTCGCCGTGAGCCTGGCAGCGATCAACGGCGTTCCGCTGGCCGGACTGCTGCTGACCAGCGACAGCAAGCCTGACCCGCGCATCCTCGAACTGTGCCGCGGCGCCCTGCAGGCCGGCCTGCCGATCCTTTCGGTGAGCACCGGCTCGTACGACACCGCCAACCAGCTCAACTCGCTGAACCGCGAGATCCCGGTGGACGACCGCGAGCGCGCCGAGTTCATCACCGACTTCGTCGCCAGCCACCTCGACGCCCACTGGTTGCACCAGCGTTGCGGTACGCCGCGAGAGATGCGCCTGTCGCCAGCGGTGTTCCGCTATCAACTGATCCAACGCGCGCAGCAGGCCAACAAGCGCATCGTCCTGCCCGAGGGCGCCGAACCGTTGCTGGTGCAGGCCGCCGCCATCTGCCAGGCGCGTGGCATCGCCCGCTGCGTATTGCTGGCCAAGCCCGAGGAAGTCGAGGCGGTGGCCCGCGCTCAGGGCATCACCCTGCCCGCCGACCTGGAAATCCTCGACCCCGAGCTCATTCGCGCACGCTACGTCGAGCCGATGGTCGAGCTGCGCAAGAGCCGCAACCTCAACGCCCCGATGGCCGAGCAGCAGCTGGAGGATCCAGTGGTGATCGGCACCATGATGCTGGCGCTGGATGAGGTCGACGGCCTGGTTTCAGGGTTGGTGCACTCCACCGCCAACACCATCCGCCCGGCCCTGCAACTGATCAAGACCGCGCCAGACTGCAGCCTGGTGTCGTCGGTGTTCTTCATGCTGTTCCCCGAGCAGGTGCTGGTGTACGGCGACTGCATCATGAACCCGCACCCCAGCGCCGTGGAGCTGGCGGAAATCGCACGGCAAAGCGCCGAATCGGCGCAGGCTTTCGGGATTGCACCGCGTGTGGCGATGCTCAGTTATTCGAGCGACTCGGCGGCCAGTGACGAGGAAGTGGAAAAGGTGCGCGAAGCCACGCGCCTGGCGCAGCAGGCCGAACATGATCTGCTGATCGACGGGCCGTTGCAGTACGACGCCGCAGCCAACCCGGAGATTGCCCGGCAGTTGGCACCGCACAGCCAGGTAGCGGGTCGCGCCACGGTGTTCGTGTTCCCGGACCTGAACACCGGCAACACCACGCACAAGGCAGTGCAACGCAGTGCCGACTGCGTAAGCCTGGGGCCGATGCTGCAGGGGCTGCGCAAGCCAGTGAACAACTTGCCGCGCGGTGCGCAGGTGGACGATATCGTGCACACCATCGCATTGACGGCGATCCAGGCCAGTCACGTGCGCTGAAACGCATCGCGGGACAAGCCGGCGTACCGACTTGTCCCGCGACAGGGCCGCAAAGCGGCTGCGTTACAGGTCAGGGATACTGCTGAACGGTGCCCTGCTGGTCATACTGCTGGCCAGGGATCGGCTTCAGGTTAACCTCGACGCGACGGTTCTGCGCCCGGCCATTGGCATCGGCGTTGCTGGCGATCGGCTGGTCCGGGCCCATGCCACGAACCGACACCCGTGACGCATCGACGCCCTGCGAGGTCAGGTAGGTGCTGACGGCCTGCGCGCGACGCTGCGACAGGTCCATGTTGTGCTGGCGGCTGCCGGTGCTGTCGGTGAAGCCGACCACTTCGATGGTGTTCTGGTTGAACTGCTTGAACGAGCTGGCGAGGTTGTTCAGCGGCGAGTAGAAGCTTGGGGCGATGTTCGCCGAATCGGTAGCGAAGGTGATGTTACCTGGCATGATCAGCTTGATCTGGTCGCCCTGGCGCTGCACTTCGACACCGGTGTTGGCCATCTGCGCGCGCAGTTCGGCTTCCTGCTTGTCGGCATAGTAGCCATAACCGGCGGCAGCGGCGCCTACCGCAGCAGCGCCGATCAGCGCACCCTTGCCACGGTTGTTGTGATCGATGGCCGCACCGGCGATGGCACCGGCCAGTGCACCCAGGCCACCGTACTTGGCAGTCTTGCTCATCCCTGTGGAGCCGCCCTGCGCCTGGCCCTGGTTGTCGTAGGGGTTCTGGCCGGCACAGCCGGTCATCAGGGCAGCAGCGGTAGCGACGATAATCAGACGACGCATGGTGAACATGGACAAGCTCCTGGTGAAATTCGAAAGTGCAGCGGATCGTATACGGATCAGTGCCAGCCTTGGATTGCAGCGACGCGGAAAAATTCCATGAAACTTCACGCCCGCACGAACGGGTTTTCACGCATCTCTTCGCCGAGGCGAGTGTCCGGACCATGGCCGGTCACCACGATCGCCTCTTCATCTAGGCGGTACAGCCGCTCCTTGATGGAACGAACGATAGCTCGTTGATCGCCCCCCCACAAATCGGTGCGCCCCACGCCACGCCGGAACAGAGTGTCGCCGGCGATCAGCAGCTTGTGTTCGGCAAACCAGAAACTCATCGAGCCCGGCGTATGCCCGGGTGTGTGCAGCGCCACGCCACAGCCGCAGGCCAGCGCCTCGTCATCGGCGAGCCAGCGGTCGGGGGAAGGGACGGGCGTGTAGGGCACACCGAACATCTGGCACTGCATCTCCAGGTTGTCCCACAGCGGCTGGTCGTCCTTGTGCAGGTGCAAGGTCGCACCGGTCAGCTCCTTGAGCCTGCCGGAGGCCAGGAAATGATCGAAATGGGCGTGGGTATGGATGATGCTCACCAGCGTCAGGCCATGCTGTTGCAGGCGTGCGAGAATCTTCTGCTCGTCGCCACCGGGGTCGACGACGATGGCCTTCTTGCTGACCGGGTCGCCGATCAGCGTGCAGTTGCATTGCAGGGGGCCTACGGGGAAGGTTTCGCGGATCAGCGATACAGGGATATGGGTCATGGGAGTCCAGCTCCAAGCGACTTCACGCTCATTCGAATAAGGTTTGTACGCGCGCCAGCGCATCATCGATGACGGCGTCGGGAACAGACTCGATACGCCGGGCACCAGACGCCTCGAGATCCATCGTACGCAACTGGTTGCACAACACCACGCCCTGGGTTCGCGTACCTGCCCCGCTGAGCGTGACTGCAAACCCGGCATGCCGGGTGAAATCCCCACCTTGAGTAATCGGGACGACCACGGCCAGGCCCGCGGTATTGTAGGCAGCCGGCGTCAGTACAAGCACCTGGCGCATCGCACCTTGCTGCTCGCGACCGACCACAGGCTCAAGATCGACTCGCACAATATCGCCCCTGGCGAATCCCGCCCGCCTCATACCTCACGACCGACAGGACGAATGGCGTTCCACGCCGCGAGCTCATCCGGCTCAGGTGCATCGAGATCGCACTGGGCCATCAGATCCTCAAGCTTGTACTTGGGTTTTGATCGGACGGGCTTGAAAACCAGCGACCCGGTGGCGGTATCCAGGCAGAGGACGGAGCCCACGCTCAGGCGCATCTGCTTGAGAATGGTCGATGGCAGGCGAATGGCAGCACTGTTGCCCCATTGTTGAATCTTGACTTCCATAAGTATCTCCAAAGGTAGATACATAGTAGAAACCCTCCAGATGATTGCAAGTAACTTGTAGAAACAACGTGTCTACATTGTCATCTGAAGCGCTGCTTCTGAAGTCATGAAACCGAAGTCAGGAGCTATCCCACAACGCAGTGGGAAGTGACACTCAAACAGCCAGAGTCAAGGCAAATACAACCTGAACAACCCGCCACCCAGCGCACCACCGTTGGCGATTTCGATCCGCCCGCGTACGCCGTTGCGCTCGTGCAGGGCGGCGATCCTGGCGGCGAAGTACAGGCCAAGGCCGGTGCTGCCGCTCTGCTGGTCGATGCCCTGCACGTAGTCCTGCTGTCGCTCGAGCATGCGCTGTGGATAACCGGGACCATCATCGTTGACGCTGATCACCAACTGCTCGCCCTCCTCCTCGACACTGATCAGCAACGTATGCCCGGCATAGCGGATGGCGTTGGTCAGTACGTTGGCGACCACCGAGGCGACCAGTTCGCGGTCGAAGAAGCCCAGCGGGCTTTCGGTGTCGATGCGCCAGGTCGCCAGCACGTCGCGGTGGCGGATGACTTCCTGATGCGCCGCCAACTGGGCTTCGACGAAATCCTCGAGCTCGTGGTAGTCGGGGCAGATCGGCAACTGGTTGATGCCCAGCTTGTACAACCCCAGCAATTGCACCAGCATCCCGTTGAGGTGGCGGAACTCATGCTCCATCACCCCTTGTTCGCTGCCACTGCGGGCCTGTTCGGGCAAACGCGCCAGCCACTGATCGTGGGCCTGGATCAGCGCCGAGAGCGAGTTCTTCATGTCGTGCACGGTGGAGGCGATCACCGTCGAGAAATCCAGCCCCTGCTCATCCCGGCTCATGCGCCGAACACCCGCACGTGCAGCTTGCGGTAGCGGTCGAAACGGCTGTCGCTGGCGGGGATGCCAGCCACGCTGTTCAGGCAGTTGCGACATTCCTGCATAAGCGACTCCGACGGACTTTCGCCGCCGATACGCAGCAGCGCCTGGGCGGTATTGAGGGCAATGCTGATGTTCTTCGGTTGCAGCGACAGGGCCTTGCGAAACATCTCCAGGGCCTCGTTCAACTGGCCGCCCTGATAGCTGCGCACCCCTTGGCGGTTGAGGTCGACAGCCTCGGTGACGGCTCCGAGCACCGTCGGATCGTCGGTGACCTTGGCCACGCTCTGCATGACTTTCGGGTCATCCCCGTAGGTTTCCACGCACCCCTTGAGAATCGAAGTCCCGGCCGACTCCTGCCCCAGGTCCTTGAGCTGCTTGGCCACGGTCAGCGCGGCATCGACCGAGAAGAACTGATCCATCTTTTCCAGACGCTGCATGGCCTGCTCGGTGAGCTTGGCCGCGGTTTCCGCATCGCCGGCCTGCTGCAGGCTGGCAGCCTTCATCAGGCGGGCGCGAACTTGCAGGCCCTGGTCTTCGGTGTGTTCCTTGGCAACTTCGCTGAGCACGGTATTGATCTCGACCCGCGTACGCGCATCAAGGCCATTGCCGGCGTTCTTGTTCATCAGCGCCTGGACCAGGCCCAAGTTGCTCTCGGCGCTCTTGTAGCGCGAGCTCTGCCCCTGGCTCACGGCGTGCCGGTAGGCCTTGGATGCGCCTTCGTAGTCTTCGTTGTCCAGGGCCAGCTTGCCCAGCGCCGCCTGGCGCCGCACCGCCAGCGGTGACAGGCGCACGGCTTCCTCGAGCATGTGCTGGGCGCGCTTGTTGTCGCCCTTGGCCACCAGCACTTCAGCCAGCCCGTCGTAAAGCCCTGGCATGATCGGGAAGGCCTTGAGCGCCTGCTCATAGACGCCCTGGGCCTGTTCGTACTGGCCACGCTTGTGCATCAGGCTGCCCAGCGCCGCATACACCCAAGGCTGCGGGCGGCTGGCCAGAATGTTGGTGAGAAACTTTTCCAGGTCGTCGAAGCGATTGAGGTCGCGCAGTGCATCGGCCCGGTAGCGCAGGCACAACGGCGCGAAACGCGGATCCTGCTTGCACAGCTCGGCGCAGGCCGCCAGCACCTCGGCCGGGCGCCCACGGTCCAGCGCCTGGAGAATCGGCTTGAGCAAGGTCTTGCGCTGCACCAGCTTTTCCAGGCGCTGCGCCAGGCCCAGGCGGTTGAACGGCTTGGTCAGATAGGCATCCGGTTCATGCTCGATGGCGCTGAGGACAATCGACTGGCTGCTTTCGGCCGTGACCATGATGAACACGCATTCATGGCTGATGAGCTTGTCCAGCAGCAGGTCCTCGAGCACCTGCTGGCCATTCTTCTTGCCATCGCCCAGGTGGAAGTCCTGGAGGATGAAGTCATAGCGCTTCTGCGCGCACATGCGCAGGGCCTGCTCGCCGCTGTCGGCGGTATCCACGTCGCGCACACCCAACTCGCGCAGCATGGAGCGCGTCGAGGTGCGAAAGTCGGTGAAGTCGTCGACGATCAGAAAGCTTTTTTGCCCATACTGCAGCATCAACACGACCTGTATTGAGAAGAAGTGGAAAAAGGCCTGCGGCGACTGGGCCCGGCGAATGCTGTATCGGCCGGGCGGCGGGAAAGATGAGACCGGGAAGTCAGCGCATGACGAGATAATGGCAACTAGCCATCATTTTAACTGCAAGGCGCTTTCTAGACCAGCAGGCCCAGCGACTTGGCCCGTGCCACTGCTTGCGTGCGGCGCTCCACGCCCAGCTTGCTGTTGATATGGCTGGCGTGGGTCTTGACGGTATGCAGGGAGATGAACAGGCGCTCGCTGATCTGCTGGTTGGAGCAGCCTTGCGCGATCAGTTCCAGTACCGCCAGCTCACGGCCACTGAGCGCCTCATTGTTGGCCATGCTGACAGGCTGGGTTTGTGGCAGGCGTGCCAGCAGTTCGGCCTGTGCCGGGCACGCAGGGCTTGCCGCGAGCTGCTCGCGCAACCATATCGGGCGCTCCTCCAGCAGCCGCTGGAAAGCGTGCAATGCCCCGCCACGCGCAGCCTCGAGTGCTTTGGCCAGCAACTTGCCCGCTTCCTGTTCGCGCCCCTGCGCCAGCAACAGATCAACCAACTGGCACAGCGCGCTGACCGCCAGCATCATTCCACCACTGGCCTCCCCCTGTGCCACCAGTGCCCGCAGGCGCTGCTCGGCGGGCTCCGGTCGTGCCAGGGTGCGCTCCAGCAACGCTTGTTGCAGCTCGATATGCAGTGGCAGCAATGGATGAAATTCCGGTGCAGCGGCCGGTTGCTCTCCGCCGTAGGTCTGCCCCAGGCGCAGCAGCCAGGACTCGGCAAGGTCGGTGCGGCCCTGGGCCAGCCAGAGTTCGCACTTCACCAGCGTGATCATGGCCAGGTAGAAGATCGGCGGCACGTCCCAGATGTGCATCAGCCGCTCGGCCTCGGCGAGCTCCGCAAAAGCCTCGGCGAAGCGACCGTCGCGCCCCTCCAGCGAGGCGATCACGCAGTGGCCGATCAGTACGCTGATATCACGACACGCCCGCGCTTCGCTCAGCCCGGCGCGCAACCGCGCCCGCCCTTGGCCTGGTTGCAGGCGCGAGGCATACAGGTAGCCTTCGTAGAGAATCAAGCGGGCGCGCACGGCGTACAGGCGCTGCCCCGACAACCCCTGCAGACGCTGCAACCCCTGACGCACCTCGTCCAGGGCGCGCAACACCTCGCCGCGGGCGTGCAATACCCTGGCGCGATCGTAATGGGCCAGGGCCTCGAACAATGGATTGCCAACACGCTGGGCCAACTCCAGCGCCTCACGGTTCCAGCCCCGCGCCCGCCAGAAGTCACCGTCGGCAATGGCCAGGTTGGACAGCGTCGACAGGCACACCAGACGCTGGCCGTAGCGCTTGCAGGGCAGGCTCTGCAGGGCCTCCTCGCAGTAGGCCAGGGTGCGCTCGCGATCGCCGCGGCCGCGCGCGATCACGCCGCTGAGCGCCAGCCACTGGGCGAGCATGGATTTCTGGGCGGTCGCCGAGGGCGCTGGGAGGAAACGGCTGAGATAGGCCGCCAGTTCTTCGGCAGCATCCAACTGGCAGGCCAGGCCCAGTGCCCAGCTGTACAGCACGATCAAGCGTGGCGTACTGATCAGCAGGCTGTCAGGCAGGTCCATCTTCCAGCGCAACAGCATGCCGACGTTCTGTTCGGCCAGCAGTTGCTCTTCGGAAAGGCTCTGCACCAGATCGGCGGCGACATCCAGAGAACCCGCACGCAAGGCTTGCTCCACCGCTTCGTCGAGCAGCCCCTGGCGCTCGAACCAGCGACAGGCACGCAGATGCAGCGCCGCCGAAGGCTCGCTGGCCTGGCGACTGCGCAGCAGGTCGGAGAACAGGTGGTGATACCGGAACCAGCGACCGTGCTCATCCAGCGGCACCAGGAACACCTGGTGAGCCTGCAGGTAACGCAGGATGGCCGCGCTGTCCTCGCGCTCGCGCAGGGCGTCGCACAGTTCGATGCAGAAGCGCTCCTGGCAGGCGGTGTCATAGAGGAAGGCCTGGACTTCTACCGGCAGGATCTCGATGACCTCTTCAAGCAGGTAATCGCGGATCAACCCTTCACCACCGTGCAGCGCCTGGGGCAAGGCATGGTCCTCGCCAGACTCGCTGGTCGCCAGTTGCCAGAAACGCAGCCCGGCGACCCAGCCGTCGCTGCGCTGGATCAGGTTGTCCAGCGCCTGACCACGCAGGCCGGTGGGCTGGCGGCCAATCACGGCGAGGGCTTCGTCGGAGGTCAGGCGCAAGTCTTGTTCGTTGAGTTCGGCCAACTGGCGCGACAGGCGTAGCCGCGCCAGATGCCAGTCGGGGCGCTGACGGCTGGTGACCAGCAATGCCAGACCCGGCGGCAAATGGTTGAGGAAGAACTGCAGGCAGCGATCGAGAACCGGCCCCTGGGCAAGATGGTAGTCATCCAGCACCAGCAGCAGCGGCGTATCGCTATTCAGGTAGAGCGCCAGCTCGTCGAGCAGGCTGTCGAGCCATTCTTCGAAGGCGAACGGCTGATGGCGCTGGCGCATCTTCAGCAAGCCCATGGCCTGACCACCCAACGCCGGGCAGAACTGCTGCAAGCCTTCGAGCAGACGCTCGAGGAAACGACCGGGGTCGGCATCGCGCTGGCTCAGGCCCAACCAGAGGCTGCGCCAGTGGCTGGGCAGTTGCTGGCAGAACTCGATGGCCAGCGAACTCTTGCCGAACCCCGCCGGTGCGTTGACCAGCAGCAGCCGCCCATCCAGACCCGCTTCGAGACGCTGGCACAAGCGCGCGCGCAGCACATGCCCGTCCGGCAGCGGTGGCCGGAAGAAACGCCCGTCCAGCAGACCCAGGGCCTGGCTGGCGACTCCATGCGTACGGGACAAATCTGTCATGGCCGACTCGTTCTGGTTGGAAGATCACGGCGGTACGGATTGTTGCGAGACTAACGGCTATTGCGGCGCATTTGAAGAAAATCGAAACGCTTGAGAGGGAAAAGACTACGACAAAAAGCAACAACACTGATGGACATCAGTGAGATCTATTGCACGGCATAGCACAGACCGCCCCGGCAAGGGCGCAAAGGCTCAGCGAGGTTCGAGCCAGACCAGCGAGGCGAAACGCCCGCCCTGTGGGGTGCGTCGATAGGAGAAGAAACGCGGATCGCTGACCGTGCAGAAACCGCCGCCATACACGGCCGTCACGCCGCGCGCGGCCAGACGGATACGCGCCAGGGCATAGATGTCGGCGATCAGCTTGTCGGGGCGCTCGCCCGCGACGAAGGCACTGGCAGCCTCCGGATGCACGGCGGTGAAAGCATCGCGCACTTCCAGGCCCACCTCGAACGCTTGCGGGCCGATGGCAGGGCCCAGCCAAACCAGCACCTGTTCAGGTGCCAGCGCCAGACGATCAAGGGTGGCCTCCAGCACGCCACCGGCCAGCCCGCGCCAGCCCGCATGGGCGGCCGCCACACGCGTGCCGGCACGATCGCAGAACAGCGCGGGCAGGCAATCGGCGGTCATCACGGTACAGGCGATACCAGGCTGGTCGGTCCAGCTGGCATCCGCTTCGGCCACCACGGCCGGATCGGCGTCGGCCACGACCAGGCCATGGACTTGCTTGAGCCAGGCCGGCTGGATAGCGAATTCATCGCCCAGGCGGCGGCGATTCTCGGCAACCGCCGCCGGGTCGTCGCCCACGTGGTCACCCAGGTTGAAGGTGTCGTAGGGCGGCAGGCTGACGCCGCCCTCACGCGTGGTGACGCAAGCGCGAACCGAGGCCGGGGCCGGCCAGTCGGGGAAGATCAGCGATTGCGTCAGCTCGCTCATCCGATGAAGCTCTCGCGGTCCTGGTCGAGCAGCGACAGCAGCCACATGAAGTCGTCCGGCAAGGGCGATTTCCACTCCATGCGCTTACCGGTCGTCGGATGGTCCAGCGCCAGGAAGCGCGCGTGCAGGGCCTGACGCGGGAAATGCTTGACCGCCTCGACCATGGCCACGCTGGCCGCCGGCGGGATGCGGAAGCGACCGCCGTAGGTCTGGTCACCCACCAGCGGGAAACCGACATGGGCCATGTGCACACGAATCTGGTGGGTACGCCCGGTCTCCAGCTTGACCCGCACATGGGTGTGCGAGCGGAAGCGCTTGAGCACGCGATAGTGGCTGACCGCCGGCTTGCCGCCATCGGTGACCGCCATGCGCTGACGCATGCCGCCGTGGCGACCGATCGGTGCGTCGATCTTGCCACCGGCCGTCACCACGCCAACCACGATGCATTCATAGATGCGGCTGACCGAGCGCTTCTGCAGTTGGTCGACGAGGTTGGTCTGCGCCTGCAGCGTCTTGGCGACCACCATCAGACCGGTGGTGTCCTTGTCCAGGCGGTGGACGATGCCGGCGCGCGGCACGTTGATGATGTCCGGCACATGGTACAGCAAGGCGTTGAGCAGGGTCCCGCTGGCATGCCCGACAGCCGGGTGGACCACCAGCCCGGCAGGCTTGTTGATCACCAGGATCTGGTCGTCTTCATAGACGATGTCCAGATCGATCTCCTCTGCCTCCCATTCACCCTGGGCCTCCTGTTCGGCCTCCAGGGCGAGAACGGAGCCGGTGTGGACGGTATCGCGCGGGCGCAGCACCGCACCATCGACGGTCAGGCGGCCTTCCTTGATCCACGAAGTCAGGCGCGAACGCGAGTACTCGTCGAACAATTGGGCGGCGACCTGGTCGAGGCGTTGGCCGCCCAGCTCGGACGGGACCTCTGCACTAAGTTGAATGATCTCGGACATGCTCGAATCGATGGGCTTACAGCCTTTGGTTTCAGCTGCGTGCTTGTGGTTAAATACGGCTTCTTTTGCCCCGGGGTTGGCCGGGGGCGCTCATCATAACAGGACGGCACCGCCCAAGACAGCGGCCGTCAAAGGACGCAAGCCGCCATGCAAGTGAAACACCTGCTGCTGATCGCCATCCTCGGGCTCACTGCTGCCTGTTCCTCGAACAAGGAAGTCATTGACGAGAACCTCAGCGAAGCCGAGTTGTACCAGCAGGCGCAGGCCGACCTGGACAACCACAGCTACACCAGTGCCGTGAACAAGCTCAAGGCCCTGGAATCGCGCTACCCGTTCGGCCGCTACGCCGACCAGGCCCAGCTCGAGCTGATCTACGCCAACTACAAGAACACCGAGCCGGAGGCCGCCAAGTCTGCTGCCGAACGCTTCATCCGCCTGCACCCGCAGCACCCGAACGTCGACTACGCCTATTATCTGAAAGGCCTGACCTCGTTCGACCAGGACCGCGGCCTGCTGGCGCGCTTCCTGCCGCTGGACATGACCAAGCGTGACCCGGGCGCGGCGCGCGACTCGTACAACGAGTTCGCCCAGCTCACCAGCCGCTTCCCCAACAGCCGCTACGCCCCGGACGCCAAGCAGCGCATGATCTACCTGCGCAACCTGCTGGCCTCCTACGAAATCCACGTCGCCGACTACTACCTGAGCCGCGAGGCTTACGTTGCCGCCGCCAACCGTGGCCGCTACGTGGTGGAGAACTTCCAGGAAACGCCATCGGTTGCCGACGGCCTGGCCGTGATGACCGAGGCCTACCAGAAAATGCACCTGGACGACCTGGCCGCCACCAGCCTGGAAACCCTCAAGCTCAACTACCCGAACCACCCGAGCCTGGTCGACGGTCAGTTCGTACCCAAGCAGAGCGAGTCCGACGGTCGCTCCTGGCTGTCCAAGGCTACCCTGGGCCTGATCGAGACCGACACCCCGCTGCCACCGGGTGAAACCCGCGCCAACCAGGACGTGGTCCGTCAGTTCAAGGACGCCCGCTCGGAAATGCCGGCCGACCTGCTGCCCAAGGACGAGAACGGCGATCCGATCCTGCCGGCTGGCCCCAAGGAAGCCGAAGAGGATCGTTCCTGGTTCAGCTACCTGACCTTCGGTCTGTTCGACTGACAGATCGCGCAACGACAGAAAGGGAGGCCCAGGCCTCCCTTTTTTCATGGCCGCGTCCTAGACTGTGGCCTCTTCATTCACGACAAGCTGGACACCATGGTTCGTCTACTCTTCTGGATCGCCCTGATCGCCGCCGCGTTCTGGCTGTGGCGCAAATTCAAGATCAGCCAGCAATCACGCCCCGAGCCACGCCTCGAAGACCCCTTGACCATGGTGCGCTGCGCCCATTGCGGCGTACACCTGCCCAACGACCGGGCGCTCAAGCTCGGCAAGGACTGGTACTGCAGCCAGGCCCACCTCGAGCAGGGTCCTGGCCGACAAGGCTGATTGCCGACAACTGGCTCCCCCCAGTGCAGGAGGGGGCCAGTTTTCAGATTCCTGGGCAAGGCCCGCTTATCCCTCCCCGACCCTTTAGCTCCATTTGCGACCCCTCTCCCCCGCCACCATTGACCCTGCCCGACAAAACTCGCTAAATCCTATTTATCCGCATAAATATGAAAAATAGCGAAATGCTCAAGCCCAAACGCAAGCGCCAGAAGCTCTCGGACCTGATCGTCGAATCGGTCAAGCGCTCGATCGTCACCGAAGCCTTGCGCCCCGGTGATCGCCTGCCCACCGAACGCGAGCTGATGGAGCACTTCGAATGCTCCAAAGGGACCGCCCGCGAGGCACTCAAGGCCCTGGAGGTCGAAGGGCTGGTCAACACCCGCACCGGCCCGACGGGCGGCGCCTATCTCGCTGAAGTGGGCACCGAGCCGGCCAGTCGCGCGCTGCGCAACTACCTGCACTTCCAGCATCTGGACGGCGAACAGGTCTACCAGTTGCGCAAGGTCATCGAGGTCGAGTTGGCAGTGGCCGTGATGGGGCAGCTCAGCGACGCCGACTATGCCGCACTGCAGGCCAACATCGACTTCTGCAGCACCCCGGAAGACAGCGAGCAGGGCCAGCGCGAACAGCGCCTGGCGGAAATCGAGTTCCACACCTTGCTGGCACGCCGCTGCTCCAATCCGCTGCTGCGCTTCATGGCGGTGTTCCTCAACGACCTGCTGCGCGACCTGGTGGTACTGAAGAAGGCCTACCTGCCCAAGCGCCAGCAGTTCGCCGCGGCCAACATCGACTACCACAAGCAACTGCTGGTCGCCCTGCGCGCCAGCGATGAAAAGGCCGTGCGCCGGCTGATGCACGAGCACATGTGCGACGCCGAACATCACATGACCGCGCTGGAGGGCGAGGTCGAACGCAACTTCCTGCTGGAGTTCGAGCACCACCACTGATCCAGCCTGCACAGAGGCCTGCCTACAGGCCCCGCCGTACCCGCTTTGCCATTGCCACTCCTGCCTAATAACCAGAATCAAGGAGTTATCCATGCAAAGACGTACCCTGCTCAAGGCAGGTCTTGCCCTGGGTGCCCTCGGCAGCCTCCCACTGGGAGCGCAGCGGGCATTCGCCGAACAGCCGCTGGTCTTCTACGGGCTCAAGTCGATGTCCGGCGCCTTCGCCAGCTACGGCAAGTACGCCGACATGGGCTCGCGCCTGGCCATCGCCGAGCATCCGCAACTGCTGGGGCGGCCGCTGCAGTACAAGGTCATCGACACCGAAGGCAATGCCGGCAAGGCCGTGCGCAAGGTCCAGGAAGCCATCGGCCAGGACGGTGCGAGATTCTTCCAGGGTTGCACCCTGTCTTCCTCCGCCCTGGCCGTGTCCAAGGAAATCAACAAGGCCGGCGGCGTGTTCATGACCCCGGTCGGCGCCGACGAGATCACCGGCAAGGATTGCAATCTCTCGACATTCCGCTGGTCGGTGCCGACCTACGGCGCGATTCGCGAAACCCTGGTGCCGATGATCCGCCAGCTGCCGCAAGCCAAGCGCTGGTACACCATCACCCCGCAATACGTGTTCGGCGATGCGCTGCTGGACAATGCGCGCAAGGTTTTTGCCGAGTTCGGTGTCGAGCACATCGGCAACAGCTACCACTCGCTGCAGGAACAGGAGTTCTCCGGGTACCTGACCAATGCCATCGCCGCCAAGCCCGACGTGCTGGTGCTGCTGAACTTCGGCAGCCAGTCGTCCAACGCCCTGCGCCAGGCGGTCAACTTCGGCATCAAGGAGCGGATGAAGGTGCTGCTGGTCTGGTCGGCAGGGCTCGACCAGTTCCAGGAGCTGGGCAGCGATGTGCTCGAAGGGGTCTACCTGGGCGCCCAGTACTGGCATCAGGTGGATACGCCGCTGAACAAGGCGCTGGTCGCCGCCACGCAGAAGGCCTATGGAATCAACCCCAACTATCCGCTGGCCGCCGACTACATCGGCACCAAGGTCATGCTCGACGCCATCGTCCAGGCTGGCACCTTCGACGGCGCCAGCGTCGCCAGGGCCTTGCAGGGCATGCGCTTCCAGGGCCCGACCGGCGAAGAGCTGATCCGCCCTGGCGACCACCAGGTGCTCAAGGACTACTACCTGCTGCGCGGCAAGCCCCAGGGTCAGTTGCGCGACGAGGACGACCTGGCTGAAGTCATCAGTTCGGGCCGCTCGTTCGTCGAGGTCGATCACACCGGTTGCGCCCTGGCCTGAGGCCGCGCCGCCAGTCAAACACACCTGTACAGGCAGCCGCGCCGCGCGCTGTCGAGGGCACGCTCATGCTCGAATTGTACCTGTTCCAACTGCTCAACGGCCTGGGCCTGGGGATGATCTACTTCCTCATCGCCGTAGGCCTGACGATCATTTTCGGCCTGCTGAACTTCGTCAACTTCGCCCACGGCGCGTTCTTCCTGCTCGGCGCCTACCTGTGCTACACCGCCGTGGCTCTGACCGGCAACTTCTGGCTGGCATTGCTGATCGCCCCGCTGGTCGTGGCAGTGCTGGCCTGGGCGGTGGAGCGCCTGCTGATCAAGCGCATCTACCACCTGCCGCACACCTTCCAGATCCTGGTCACCCTGGGCATCGCCCTGATCATCCAGGAAGCCTCGGTCCTGATCTGGGGGCCGGTGGGCAAGAACATCGCCGTACCGCCGGAGCTCCGTGGCGTGGTGATCCTGGGCGACTTCATCTACCCCTACTACCGCCTGTTCCTGATCGGCTTCGCCGCGCTGATCGGCCTGGCCTTGTGGCTGCTGCTCGAACGCACGCGCTTCGGTGCCCTGGTACGCGCCGGCAGTGAAAGCACCGAAACCGTGTCGCTGCTGGGCACCAACATCTTCCGCCTGTTCTCCCTGACCTTCGCCCTCGGTGTGGGCCTGGCCGGTGTCGCCGGGGTGCTGTTCGCGCCGTTGCGCGGTGCCCAGCCCTTCGTCGGCCCGGAGATCCTCGGCATCGCCTTCGTAGTGGTGGTGATCGGCGGCATGGGTTCGTTCGGCGGCGCGCTGGTCGGTGGACTGCTGGTCGGCGTGGTGCAAAGCATGATGACCAGCCTCTGGCCGCAAGGCGCCAGCCTGATGATCTACGGGGCGATGGCCGCGGTGATCCTGGTCCGTCCCTATGGCCTGTTCGGGAGAGCATGATTGATGAGCGAGAAGAATCCATTACCGGTCGGGCCGCGCACGCCCGTCCTGCTGTTGCTGGTGGTCGCCAGCCTGGTGCTGCTGCCGTTGGTGCTGCCTTCGGCCACGCTGGCCACCGAGATCCTGATCTTTGCCCTGGCGGCGCTCGCCTGCAACCTGCTGCTGGGCTACACCGGCCTGCTGTCGTTCGGCCAGGGCATTTTCTTCGGCGTGGGTGCCTATGGCGCGGCACTGCTGATGATCCATCTGAAATGGGGGCTGTTCGCCGCGCTGCTGGGCGCTGCGGTATTCGGTGCGTTGCTGGCGCTGCTGGTCGGAGCACTGGCGATCCGGCGCAAGGGCATCTACTTCGTCATGCTGACCCTGGCCTTCAGCCAGATGGCGTACTTCCTGGCCTACACCCTCAGCGGCTGGACCGGTGGCGACAACGGCCTGCTCGACGTGCCGCGGCCGAATATCGAGGTCTTCGGTCATGTACTGGTCGATCTGGCCGACCCTCGGCATTTCTATGCCTTCGTCGCCCTGCTGTTCCTGTTGATTTTCGCCTTCGCCCTGCGGGTGATCCGCTCGCCCTTCGGCAGCACCTTGCTGGCGATCCGCGAGAACGAGACCCGCGCGGCGGCGATCGGCTACGACACCCGCCACTTCAAGATCCTGGTGTTCATGCTGTCCGGCGCCATCACCGGTATCGCCGGCGCGCTGTACGCCATGCTGCTGCACTTTGCACCGCTGTCGAACATCGACCTGATGATGAGCGAGAACATCCTGATCATGACCATCATCGGCGGCACGGGCTCGCTGTTCGGCTCGCTGCTGGGGGCCGGCGCCATCGTTGTGCTGGGCGACGTGCTGTCGGAGCTGTGGCCACGCTGGCTGATGCTGCTCGGGCTCATCCTGATCCTGGTGGTGGTGTTCATGCGTGGCGGCCTGTGGGGCGGCCTGGCCGAGCTGGGCAAGCGCCTGCGTCCGGGGCGTACGTTGTCGACCAAGACCAAGGAGACCTTGTGATGAGCGAGTTCCTGCTGGAAACCCGCAACCTGGAGCTGGCCTACGGGCCGTTCCGCGCAGTCGGCGGTGTCGACCTGAAAGTCCGCCCTGGCACCATCCACACGGTCATCGGCCCCAACGGCGCCGGCAAGACCAGCCTGTTCCACTGCCTGACCGGCGAACGCCAGGCCACCGCCGGCAGCATCCTGTTCAATGGGCGCGACATCGTCCGCAAGCCCTCCCATGGCCGCGTGGCCCTGGGCATGGCGCGCTCATTCCAGCTCACCAGCCTGTTCCAGAACCTCTCGGTACGCGAGAACCTGCGCCTGGCCGCCCAGGGCCGCGATGGCCTGGGCGCGCTGAACTTCTGGCGTAGCGTCGAGCACAAGCGCAGCCACTGGGACACCGCCGACCAGGTGCTCGAGCGCCTGAAACTCACAGGCCGTGCCGACACCCTCGCCGGCGAACTCTCCCATGGCCAGCAGCGCGTACTGGAAGTCGGCATGTCGATCTGCGCCAAGCCAAGCCTGCTGATGCTCGACGAACCCACCTCCGGCATGGGCATCGACGACATTCCGCTGATGACCGAGCTGATCAGCGATCTGGGCCGCGACCACACCGTGCTGCTGATCGAGCACAACATGAGCATCGTCATGTCGATCAGCCAACGCATCACCGTCATGAGCCACGGCCAGATCCTGGTCGAGGGCACCCCGGAATTCGTGCGCAACGACGAACGCGTGCGCACCGCCTACCTTGGAGAGGCCGCCTGATGCTCAACGTCGACTCGATCCATTCCTACTACGACAAAAGCCACGTGCTCGAAGGCGTCTCCCTGCAGGTCGGTGCCGGCGAACTGGTGACCCTGCTGGGGCGTAACGGCGCCGGCAAGACCACCACCCTGCGCAGCATCCTCGGCATCGTGCGGCCACGCCAGGGCCAGATCAGCTTCGATGGCCAGCCTCTGGTCGGCCGCGAAATCTTCGATATCGCCCGCCGGGGCATCGCCCTGGTGCCGGAGCACCGCGGCATCTTTCGCCAGCTCAGTGTCGAGGAAAACCTGAAGATCGCCACGCGCAAGGAGAGCCGCTGGCAACTGCGTGACGTCTACGCGATGTTCCCGCGCCTGGAAGAGCGCCGCCGTAACGGCGGCTTCGCGCTGTCGGGTGGCGAGCAGCAGATGCTGGCGATCGCCCGGGCCCTGCTCAATGGCCCGCGGTTGCTGATCCTCGATGAGCCGACCGAAGGGCTGGCGCCGGTGATCGTCGACGAGTTGGTGAAGATCCTGCGGCGGATCAAGGACGAGGGCCTGTCGATCCTGCTGGTGGAGCAGAACCTGATGGTCTGCGATGCCTTGGCCGACCGTCACTACGTGCTCGAACAGGGTCGCGTGGCCTACCAGGGAACCGCCGCACAGTTTCGCGACGACCCGAGCATCAAGAACCGCTACCTGGCGCTGAGTGCCTGATTTCAGGCATTGCTCTGTATCGGCCTCTTCGCGGGCAAGCCCGCTCCCACTGGGATATCGCCACGCGCCGGCCGCGAAGAAGCCCCCTATTTGCTACAGGAGAGACGCCCCATGAACACCCGCATCGATCCCTCGCAACACCTGCTCGGCCAGGGCGCCCTGGTCAACCGCGAGCGCCTCTGGCAATCGCTGATGGACCTGGCCCGGCTCGGCGCCACGGCCAAGGGCGGCGTGTGCCGCCTGGCGCTGACCGATCTCGACCGACAGGCCCGCGACCTGTTCGTGCGCTGGTGCGAGGAGGCCGGCTGCACGGTCAGTGTCGACGCCATCGGCAACATCTTCGCCCGCCGCGCAGGACGCAACCCGGCACTGGCGCCGGTCATGACCGGCAGCCATATCGATACCCAACCCACCGGAGGCAAGTTCGACGGCTGCTACGGCGTCATGGCCGGGCTCGAAGTGGTGCGCACCCTCAATGACCTTGGCCTGCAGACCGAGGCCCCACTGGAAGTGGTGGTGTGGACCAACGAAGAAGGCTCGCGCTTCCCACCGTGCATGATGGGGTCGGGGGTGTTTGCCGGTAAGTTCGGCCTGCAGGAGACCCTCGACAAGGTCGACGAACAAGGCCTTTCGGTGGGCGCGGAGCTCCAGCGCATCGGTTACGCCGGCCCGCGGGTGCCCACCGGGCATCCGGTCGGGGCTTATTTCGAGGCGCATATCGAGCAAGGACCAGTGCTGGAAGACCAGCGCACCACTATCGGAGTGGTTCAGGGTTGCCTGGGCCAGAAATGGTTCGACCTGATGTTCACTGGCGTCGAGGCGCATGCAGGCCCGACGCCGATGCACCTGCGCAAGGATGCGCTGGTTGGCGCTGCCGAGGTGGTGGCCGCAGTCAACCGCGTGGCCCACGCCCACCAGCCCCATGCCTGCGGCACCGTCGGCTGCCTGAACCTGCACCCTGGTTCGCGCAACGTGATTCCCGGCCAGGTGCAGATGACCCTCGACCTGCGCCACCTCGACCCCGCCCAACTGGATGCGATGGTCGCCGAGGTGCGCGAGGTGATCGAGGCCAGTGCCGCCCGCCATGGCCTGAGTTTCGAGCTGACCCCCACCGCCGACTTCCCACCCTTGTACTTCGCCGAGCAGTGCGTCGATGCGGTACGCCAGGGTGCGCGCACGCTGGGCCTGAGCCACATGGACATCGTCAGTGGCGCTGGCCACGATGCGATCTTCCTCGCCGAGCTGGGCCCGGCCGGGATGATCTTCGTGCCGTGCGAAGGCGGCATCAGCCACAACGAAATCGAGAACGCCGCGCCGCAGGACCTGGCAGACGGCTGCGATGTGCTGCTGCGCGCCATGGTCCAGGCCGCCAACCCGGGAGCCCATTGAGATGACAGGCAAGACCGCCATCGGTGAATTCAGTGCCACCGAGCTGCTCGAACTGTACCGCCGCCGCCAGTTGTCGCCGCTCGAAGTGATCGACGACGTGCTGGCCCGCATCGACCTGCACAACCCTGCCGTCAACGCCTACTGCCATGTCGACGGTGAAGGCGCGCGCGCCGCGGCCCGCGCCAGCGAACGCCGCTGGCAGCGTGGCGAGCCGTGCGGGCGCCTGGACGGCCTGCCCGCGTCGATCAAGGACCTGACCTTGACCCGCGGCATGCCGACCCGCAAAGGCTCGCGCACCAGCTCAGGCGCCGGGCCGTGGGAAGTCGATGCGCCCTTCAGCGCCTTCATGCGCGAGGCTGGCGCAGTGCTGGTGGGCAAGACCACAACGCCGGAGTTCGGCTGGAAAGGGGTCACCGACAACCCGTTGTACGGCATCACCCGCAACCCCTGGGATACCCGTCTGACCGCGGGCGGGTCGTCTGGCGGTGCGGCAGCAGCAGCGGCGCTCAACCTCGGCGTGCTGCACCAGGGCAGCGATGCCGGTGGCTCGATTCGAATCCCCTGCGCCTTCACCGGCACCTTCGGCATCAAGCCGACCTTCGGCTACGTACCGCAGTGGCCAGCCAGCGCCATGACCGTGCTGTCGCACCTGGGGCCGATGACTCGTACGGTGGATGACGCCGTGCTGATGCTCGACTGCGTGGCCCGCCCCGACCCGCGCGACGGCCTGGCCGGAGCCCCGCGCCAGTCGCCCTGGCTGGACGACTCGACCGACCTGCGCGGCCTGCGCATCGCCTACAGCGCCGACTTCGGCTACATAAAGGTCGATCCGCAGATCCAGGCCCTAGTGACCCAAGCCGTGCAGCGCCTGGCGCGCCTGGGGGCAACGGTAGAGGAAGTCGATCCAGGCTTCAGCGACCCGCTGCAGACCTTCAATACCCTGTGGTTCGCTGGCGCGGCACGCTTGGCCAGTGGACTGAGCGAGGCACAGCGGGACTTGCTCGACCCGGGCCTGCGCGGCATCGCCGAACAGGGGGCCGGCATCAGCCTGGCCGATTACACCCAGGCCCTGGAAGCACGCGCCGAGCTGATCGCGCAGATGAACGCCTTCCACCAGCGTCATGACGTGCTGCTGTCACCGATGCTGCCGCTGGTCGCGTTCGAAGCCGGGCACAACGTGCCGCCAGGGTCGGGCATGGCGCAGTGGATGGAGTGGACGCCGTTCAGCTACCCGTTCAACCTGACCCAGCAGCCTGCGGCGTCGGTCCCCTGCGGCTTCACGCGCGAGGGGTTGCCGGTGGGGCTGCAGGTGGTGGGCGCGCGCTTTGCCGATGAACAGGTGCTCAGGGTGTGCAAGGTGTACGAGCAGCATTACCCGAGTCGGCACCTGCAGGCGCCGCACCGGCACTGAGGGCTGGCAGAGTCCGCAGCGGCCTTGCGCAACGCAAGGCCGCTGCATGTTTTCAGCCCAGACGCCCGGCCGGCGCGTAGGGCGCAGGATCGATGATCGGCTCGGCCCCGGTCAGCAGGTCGGTAAACAACTGGCACGAAGCAGGCGCCAGCACCAGACCGTTGCGGTAATGCCCGCAGTTGAGCCACAACCCCGCATGCCCAGGCACCGGCCCGATGTAGGGAATGCCTTCAGGAGAGCCCGGTCGCAGCCCGGCCCAATGCCCAACGACTGGCGCGTCCTTCAGTTGCGGCAACAGCTCGATCGCCGAAGCCCGCAGGCTTTGCAGCGCTGCCTCGGTCGGGGTCTTGTCGTAGCCCTCGTGCTCAAGCGTGCTGCCCACCAGGATATGCCCGTCACGCCGCGGAATCGCATAACGCCCCTTGGCCAGTACCATGCTTGGCAGGAAGTCGGCATCGCACTTGAACAGGATCATCTGCCCCTTTACCGGCTCCACCGGCAATTCCAGCCCCAGGGTGCGCAACAGGTCGCCACTCCAGGCACCGGCACTGAGCACCACTTCGTCGGCGCTCAGCACGCCTTCATTCGTCAGCACACCGGTCACACGCCCGCCTTCCTGGGCGAAACCGCTGATCTGGCAGTGCTCGCGAAGACTGACGTTGGGCAGCGCCAGCAACGCGGCTTTCAGCGACTTCACCAGGCGCGGGTTGCGCACGTTGGCCACGCCAGCCATGTAGATGGCGCGCTGGAAGCCTGGGCCGAGGACTGGCACGGCGTCATAGGCCGCCGAGATATCCACGGCGCTCAAGGGACGTTGTTCGCGCGCAGCCCAGGCCAGGGCCTGGGCTTCATCGTCGAGGTCGAGCCAGTACAGACCGGTGGTGTGTACTTCAGGGTCGACACCCGTGCTGGCGAACAGGCGCTCGCCCAACTGTGGATAAAAATCCTGCGACCAATGCGCCAGGGCGGTCACCGCCGGGCTGTAGCGCCACGGATACAGCGGCGAGACGATACCACCGCCGGCCCAGGACGACTCACGGCCGACCTCGCCCTGGTCGCACACCACCACCCGGTCAACCTTTGCGGCCAGGTTGAACGCAGTCAGCAGACCGATCACCCCGCCACCGACAATCACTACGTGCTTGCTCATCTGTCGATCCAACACCTGAAGTAAAAACGCCTCACCAACAATCCGCCTGATCCAACGCCCCGGGGTTTGCGCGCACACCGGCCTGGTCAAGCTGGTAGTCGCCACAACGATCACGCGCCATCAGCCCCTGGGCCTGACGCTCGGCCAGTAGCCGATACTGGCCGTGCTCGCGCCAGGCTCGCAGGCGGTAGAAACGGCTACCCTCGGGCAGCGGTGTCTGCCACTGCTCGCTGTCGGCATACTGGCCGGTACGGGCGTAGTGATATTCCAGACGCTGGGCGGCATCGTGCAGCAGGCCGACCACTTCGCCGCGCGCGGCACGCCGAAGCTGGTCGCTGTAGCTGGGATAGGCAACGCTCGCCAGAATGCCGGTCACGGCCACGACAAGCAACAGCTCCATAAGGCTTAGGCCACGTTGCATCTCAAGACCCCCTGAATCGCTGGCGCCAGGCGATACGCCGGGGTGCCTGGGCCTGTCCGGGCTCGACCGCATAGATCGCCTCCAGTACCTGCCGTGCGCGGGCCTGACGGCTTACCGCAGTGATCCGGAACAGAACCACCCTTGCCCCTTCCGGCATGTGCGCAGCGCGAGTACTCACGCCCAGTTGCTGCACCTGGAAGAAACCGTGCTCGCTGGCCTGCCAAGGTGGGCGCCCATCAATCAGGTCATGGGGTGCGGGCGGTGGGGCGCACACCTGGCAGGGCGAGGGGGGCGCCAGGGCAAGCTGCAGCGCGCCCGCCAGCAGGCTCGCCTCGGCCTCTTCAAAGGCGCGCGCCGCCGCCAGCGCGCTGCCCGCCAACGCTATCTGCTGCAGCGTGTCACGCAGGGCCGAGATGGAGAACAGACCAAGCAGCAGGCTCAGCACCAGGGCCAGCAGCAAGACCATTCCGCGCTGGGCGCTCATGACGGTGGCAACCGGTTGCGCAGGGCAACGCTCAGCGCGTAGTCCCGCTCGATGTCCAGCACAGGGTCGACAAGGGTCAACTGCAGGTCCACACGCTCCCCGTCATTGCCCACGACACGGGTGGCGCGAAAAGCACGCACATTGTCGATGAGCACGGCATTCATGCCGCCGCCGCTGAGCATCAGGCTGTCGCCTTGAAAGCGGTAGGTCTGCCGCCGCAGCGGGAAAGCCAGCGTGGTGCCGCTGCCGAGCTGGCGTGCCGGATGCACTTGTGCCCAGGCGAGACAGTCGGTGAGCAGCGTCCAGTCCGGGTTTCCTCCGGCCCCTGGTACATCGGCGGTCACCAGGCTGAGCGTGGCCTCGCGGCTATTGCCGGCGTGGGATATCTGCAAGGGCTGGGCAAAGGCCTGTGCAGCAGATGGGTCGGTGAACTCGAGGGTTTCGGCTGCCAGGCAACCAAACATGCCGGTCATGCGAATGTCCTGCGCCAGCCGGTGCAAGGCCAGCGACGCGTCATCCTGCATCCGCGACAACGCGCCTTGCATGCGCCAGGCCTGCTGGGCCGAGACCAGGGCCTGCCCCGCTGCGGCCAGCAGCATCAAGCCCAAGGCCAGTGCCAGCAAGGCCTCCAACAGACCGAAGCCTTGCTGTCGGCTCATCATGGCAACACCCGGCCCTGCAGCGCGATGACCTGCGCCTCGCTGCCGCGTGGGTCGTGCCAGCGAATCTCCAGTTGCAACCACTCCCCGGTCACCACCGCCCGCCCCTCGCCGCTCTCGCCCAGCAGCGAACCGATCAGGGCGCGCCAACTGTGCAGCGCCTCGGGTTCAAGGGTGCCGCTCGCCCTCACCCGCTCGAACAACAAGTGCGCCAACTGCACGGCCTGCGCATCGCGCCGCGCCCCTTCGCCGACCTGCACTGCGCGTATCTGCGATGCCGCCGCGGCGAACAGCCCGAGCGACAGCACCAGCACTGCCAACACCACTTCCAGCAAGGTCATGCCCCGCTCCCTGTGCACCATGGTTTCGCCTCCTGCGAAATTTCCCGCCAAGCATGACCGGCCTGGCTGACTGGACCTCCTGGTCCGCAGCACCGAAGCTACAGCGAAGCACTTCCAGGGAGGAATGCACGATGCGGCAACAGGGAGTAACACTGATACAAATGATGAGCGTACTGGCCATGCTCGCGCTTCTGACACAGCTCGCGGCACCGGCCTACGCCAACTTGACCGAAGACCTTCGCCAGGCCGCAGCCGCCCGTGACCTGGCGCAGAGCCTGCGAAGTGCACGTAACCACGCCCTGCTGCAGAACCGGAGCGTTGTGGTGCAACCACTGGAGGGGGATTGGGGGAAGGGTTGGCAAACAGTGCAAGAGGGAGACCAGCAACTGCTGCGCGAGCATCGGCTGGGCCGATCCGTGAGGATCGCTGCCAACCTGGAAAAGCTGAGATTCAGTGGCCTGGGCGTCCCCCTGCGCGACAATGGCGCATTTTCCGGCGGCACCTTGCAGGTCTGCCAACGCGCGCAGGGCAACAGTCAGCATCGGGTCGTTGTCGCACCTAGCGGGCGAGTCAGCCTGCGCAGCGGGGCGAGCGAAGCACCGCGCTGCGCAGCCCCCTGATCAGATCAGCGAGCGAACCCGCAGCTCCTTGGGCATCGAGAAGGTGATGTTCTCTTCACGCCCGTCGAGCTCTTCAGCGCCCGTAGCGCCCCAGGCCTTGAGCTGCTCGATCACCCCACGCACCAGCACCTCGGGCGCAGAAGCGCCTGCGGTGATGCCGATGCGCTGTACGCCGTCGAACCAGGCACGCTGCAGGTCTTCGGCACCGTCGATCAGGTAGGCCGGGGTGCTCATGCGCTCGGCCAGCTCGCGCAGACGGTTGGAGTTGGAACTGTTCGGGCTGCCGACCACCAGTACCACATCACACTCGTCGGCCAGTTGCTTGACCGCATCCTGGCGGTTCTGGGTCGCGTAGCAGATGTCGTCCTTGCGTGGGCCGCCGATATTCGGGAAGCGTGCACGCAGGGCATCGATGACGCGACTGGTATCGTCCATCGACAGGGTGGTCTGGGTGACGAACGCCAGGTGGTCTGGGTCGCGGACCTGCAGGGTGGCGACATCCTTCTCGTCCTCGACGAGGTAGATGGCGCCGCCATTGCTGGCGTCATACTGGCCCATGGTGCCTTCGACTTCCGGGTGCCCTTCGTGGCCGATGAGGATGGTCTCACGGCCGTCGCGGCTGTACTTGGCAACCTCGATATGCACCTTGGTCACCAACGGGCAGGTGGCATCGAACACCTTCAGGCCACGCCCGGCGGCTTCCTGGCGTACCGCCTGGGACACACCATGGGCACTGAAGATGACGATCACATCGTCCGGGACCTGATCCAGTTCTTCGACGAAGATCGCGCCACGGTTGCGCAGGTCCTCGACGACGAACTTGTTGTGCACCACTTCGTGGCGCACGTAGATCGGCGGCCCGAAAACTTCCAGGGCACGGTTGACGATTTCGATCGCCCGGTCGACACCCGCGCAGAAGCCACGTGGATTGGCGAGTTTGATTTGCATGCTCGGCTCCAGGCTCACAGCGCCTTCACATCGAGGATCTTGACCTCGAAGTTCAGGGTCTTGCCAGCCAGCGGATGGTTGAAGTCGATGGTCACCTGGTTGTCATCGAAGGCTTTCACCACACCCGGAAGCTCGGTGTTGGCGGCATCGTTGAAGATCACCAGCAGGCCCTCGGACAGCTCCATGCCGTCGAACTGCGAACGGGGCATCACCTGTACGTTCTGCGGGTTAGGCTGACCGAAGGCGTGCTCAGGGGCGATGGTCAGCTTGCGCTCGTCGCCGGCCTTGAAGCCGAACAGTGCAGTCTCGAAGCCCGGTAGCAGGTTGCCATCGCCGACCTTGAACACGGCTGGCGCCTTGTCGAAGGTGCTGTCGACGGTGTCGCCGTTTTCCAGGTGCAACGCGAAGTGCAGGGTGACTTCGGTGTTCTGGCCGATACGGGTCTCAGTCATGGACCGGCTCCTCGGTTTTCTTGCTCTTGAACATGTCCAGCGCCAGCATCACCGCACCAACGGAAATCGCACTGTCGGCCAGATTGAAGGCCGGGAAGTAGTGGGTGTTGCGCCAGTGGACGAGGATGAAATCGACCACATGCCCCAGCACGACGCGGTCCCACAGGTTGCCGATGGCACCGCCCAGCACCAGGGCCAGCGCGACCGCCAGCCAGGTCTCGTTGCGCCCCAGGCGCTTGAGCCAGACCACCAGCACGGCACTGACCACCACGGCGATCAGGGCGAACAGCCAGCGCTGCCAGCCCGAGCTGTCGGCCAGGAAGCTGAAGGCCGCGCCGGTGTTGTAGGCCAGGGTCCAGCTGAAGTAGTCGGGGATGACCACGATCTGCTGATACATGGTCAGGGCGTTATCGAAGTACAGCTTGGTGGCCTGGTCGAGGACCAGGACCACCAGGCTCAGCCAGAGCCAGGCAAGGCGCCCGAAGCGCCCCGCTGCAGGATTAGGCATAGTGGCGCACCTCACCGTTGCCGCTGATGTTGTCGACGCAGCGAGCGCAGATCTCCGGGTGCTCCGGATGGCTGCCGACGTCGGCGCGGAAGTGCCAGCAACGGCCGCACTTGGCGTGGCCGGACTTGACCACTTTCAGCTTGAGGCCTTCGACTTCGGTTGTCACCGCCTCGGCCGGCGCCTGGACGAACGGCACCACGCTGGCGGCAGAGGTGATCAGCACGAAGCGCAGCTCGTCGCCCAGCTTGGCCAGGTCGGCGCTCAGGCCTTCCTCGGCGAAGAGCGTGACTTCGGCCTGCAGGTTGCCACCGATGACCTTGGCCACGCGCTGGTTCTCCAGCTCCTTGTTGACCGCTGCCTTGACCGCCATGATGCGGTCCCAGTAGGCGCGATCCAGCTCGCTGTCCTGCGGCAGCTCGCTCAGGCCCTGGTACCAGGTGTTGAGCATGACCGACTCGTTGCGCTCGCCCGGCAGGTACTGCCAGATCTCGTCAGCGGTGAAGGCCAGGATCGGCGCGATCCAGCGCACCAGCGCCTCGCTGATGTGGTACAGCGCGGTCTGGCAGGAGCGGCGCGCGACGCTGTTGGCGCCGGTGGTGTACTGGCGGTCCTTGATGATGTCGAGGTAGAAGCCGCCCAGCTCCTGCACACAGAAGTTGTGCACCTTGGAGTAGACGTTCCAGAAGCGGTACTCGGCGTAGTTCTCTTCCAGCTCGCGCTGCAGCAGCAGGGTGCGGTCGACCGCCCAGCGGTCCAGCGCCAGCATGTCTTCGGCCGGCAGCAGGTCACGCGCCGGGTCGAAGCCGGACAGGTTGGAGAGCAGGAAGCGCGCGGTGTTGCGGATACGCCGGTAGGCGTCGGCGCTGCGCTGCAGGATCTGCTCGGAAACGGCCATCTCGCCAGAGTAGTCGGTGGCCGAGACCCACAGGCGCAGGATGTCGGCGCCCAGGGTGTTGTTGACCTTTTCCGGCTCGATGGTGTTACCCAGCGACTTGGACATCTTGCGGCCGTTCTCGTCCACGGTGAAACCGTGGGTCAGCAGCTCGCGGTACGGCGCGTGGCCGTCGATGGCGCAACCGGTCAGCAAGGAGGAGTGGAACCAGCCGCGGTGCTGGTCGGAGCCCTCCAGATACAGGTCGGCGCGCGGACCGGTGGTGTGGCCGATGTCGTGCGAGCCACGCAGCACGTGCCAGTGGGTGGTGCCGGAGTCGAACCAGACGTCGAGGGTGTCGGCGATCTTGTCGTACTGGCCGGCCTCGTCACCCAGCAGCTCCTGGGCGTCGAGCTTGAACCAGGCCTCGATACCTTCTTTCTCGACGCGCTTGGCCACTTCTTCCATCAGTTCGACGGTGCGAGGGTGCAGTTCGCCGGTCTGCTTGTCGAGGAAGAACGGGATAGGGACGCCCCAGTTGCGCTGGCGCGAGATGCACCAGTCAGGACGGTTGGCGATCATCGCGTGCAGGCGCGCCTGGCCCCAGGACGGCACGAACTTGGTGTCCTCGATGGCCTTGAGCGCGCGCTCGCGCAGGTTTTCACCGTTGTTGGGCTGCTTGTCCATGCCCACGAACCACTGTGCGGTGGCACGGTAGATCAGCGGGGTCTTGTGGCGCCAGCAGTGCATGTAGCTGTGGCTGATGGTTTCGGTGTGCAGCAGCGCACCGACTTCCTGCAGTTTCTCGACGATGGCCGGATTGGCCTTCCAGATGAACTGACCACCGAAGAACTCCAGCGATGGCGCGTACACACCGTTGCTCTGCACTGGCGTGAGGATGTCGTCGTTGACCATGCCGTAGCGCTTGCAGGTGACGAAGTCGTCCTCACCGTAGGCCGGTGCGGAGTGGACCACACCAGTACCGGCGCCCAGCTCGACGTACTCGGCCAGGTAGATGGGCGACAAGCGCTCGTAGAACGGGTGGCGGAAATTGATCAGCTCCAGCGCCTTGCCTGGCGCCGTGGCCACTACCGAGCCTTCCAGCGCATAACGCTTCAGGCACGACTCGACCAGCTCCTCGGCCAGCACCAGCAGGCGCTCGCCGGTATCGACCAGGGCGTAGTTGAAATCCGGGTGGATGTTCAGCGCCTGGTTGGCCGGGATGGTCCAGGGGGTGGTGGTCCAGATCACGATCGCGGCAGGCTTGGCCAGCGAAGCCAGGCCGAAGGCGGCGGCCAGTTTGTCCTGGTCGGCTACCGGGAAGGCCACATCGATGGTCTGGGATTTCTTGTCGGCATATTCGACCTCGGCCTCGGCCAGGGCCGAACCGCAATCGAAGCACCAGTTCACCGGCTTGAGGCCCTTGAACACGAAGCCCTGCTTGACCATCTCGGCCAGGGCGCGGATCTCGCCAGCTTCGTTGGCGAAGTCCATGGTCTTGTAGGGGTTGTCCCAGTCACCCAGCACACCCAGGCGGATGAATTCGCTCTTCTGCCCTTCGATCTGCTCGGCGGCATAGGTGCGGCACAGCTCGCGGGTCTGGTCGGGCGTCAGGTGCTTGCCATGGGTGACCTCGACCTTGTGCTCGATCGGCAGGCCATGGCAGTCCCAGCCCGGTACATAGGGCGCGTCGAAGCCCGACAGGGTCTTGGAGCGGACGATCATGTCCTTGAGAATCTTGTTCAGCGCGTGACCGATGTGGATTTTGCCGTTGGCATAGGGCGGGCCGTCGTGCAGGACGAACTTCGGACGATCCTTGCCAATCTCGCGCAACTTCCGGTACAGGCCAATGCTGTCCCAGCGCTGCAGGATCTGCGGTTCGCGCTGAGGCAGGCCGGCCTTCATGGGGAAGGCGGTGTCCGGAAGGTTAAGCGTGGCTTTGTAGTCGGTCATTTCAGGCTCTTGGTTAGCGGTTGAGCGTGCCAGTGGGCACGCGCGGCGGCGATGTCCGCGTCGATCGCCGACTTCAGCGCCTCCAGGGAGGCGAATCGCTGCTCCTCGCGCAGCTTGTGGTGGAACTCCACTGTCAGACGCCGGCCATAGAGGTCGCCGGTGTAGTCCAGGAGGTGGATTTCCAGGTGGGGACGCCCATCACCCTTGACGGTAGGACGAACCCCGATGTTGCCGACACCCGGCCAGGGCGTGCCGTCGATCTCGATGCTGGTCAGGTAGACCCCGGACAGCGGTACGCGACGGCGCTTGAGCTGGATGTTGGCGGTGGGCGTGCCGAGCTGACGGGCCAGTTTCTGGCCGTGCAACACGCGCCCGGTAATACGATACGGACGGCCCAGCAAGTGCTCGGCCAGCTCGAAGTCGGCTTCGGCCAAAGCCTTGCGCACTTCGGTGCTGCTGACGCGCAGGCCGTCCTGGATCACGGTGTTGGCCGCCTCGACGGTGAACCCGTACTGCTGGCCGGCCTCGACCAGGAAATCGAAGTCACCTGCGCGATCACAACCGAAGCGGAAGTCGTCACCGACCTCCAGGTGCCGCACGCCCAGGCCGTCCACCAGCACCGCCTTGACGAACTGATCGGCACTGAGCTTGCTCAGGCGCTGGTTGAAGGCCAGGCACAGCACCCGGTCGATGCCTTCGCCGGCCAGCAGCTCGACCTTGTCGCGCAGACGCGCCAACCGGGCCGGCGCAGTGTCCGGGGCGAAGTACTCACGTGGCTGCGGCTCGAAGATTACCACGCAGGTGGGCAGGCCCAGCTCCTGGCCGCGCTCACGCAAGCGCGCCAGGATGGCCTGGTGGCCCCGGTGAACCCCGTCGAAGTTGCCAATGGTGGCGACACAGCCCCGGTGCTCGGGGCGCAGGTTGTGAAGACCTCGAACCAGCTGCATAACGCGCTTCTTGCTCATAAAGTGGCCGATTATAACCACACCGGGGCGCTGGTGACAGGCAGCAGTGCCACTGTGGGCCATGGAATGCGAAAAACCGACGCCTGACCCTGTCCGCGCCCTAGTGAAGTGCCTTGCGAGCGAAATGCCGGGGCCGGAAACCACACAGGAAAAGGCAACCAAAGTAAGTCACCACGCCCGCGCCAATCAATGCGCCCAGACGCAGGAAGCGCTCGAGCATGCCGCCCTGCGCCCATGGCGGCATGAAGTGCATGCCCAACAGCAGCACAACGGACATCAGCCCAACTGCCAGTACCAGCTTGAGCAGGAACATCGCCCAGCCCGCCTGGGGCTGGAACAGGCCCTGGCTGCGCAGTTTCCAGAACAGCAGCCCGGCGTTGAGGCAGGCTCCCAGGCTGATGGCCAGGGCCAGACCGGCGTGCTGCAGCGGACCGATCAGGGCGAGGTTGAACAATTGCGTGCAGACCAGGGTGAAGATGGCGATCTTGACTGGCGTACGGATGTTCTGTTGCGCATAGAAGCCAGGCGCCAGAACCTTGACCAGGATGATCGCCAGCAGCCCCACCGAATAGGCGATCAGCGCTCGCTGGGTCATGGCCGCATCGGTGGCGGTGAACTTGCCGTACTGGAACAGCGCCACGGTCAGTGGTTCGGCAAGGATCGCCAGGGCCAGCGTGCAGGGCAGCACCAGCAGGAAGCACAGGCGCAGGCCCCAGTCGAGGATTCGCGAATACTCTTCGCGGTCCTTGTTGGCGTAGGTCTTGGCCAGCGTGGGCAGGAGGATGGTGCCCAGCGCCACGCCCAATACACCGGAGGGCAGCTCCATCAGGCGGTCGGCGTAGTACATCCAGGATACAGAGCCGGCCACCAGGAAGGACGCGAAGATGGTGTTGATGATCAGCGAAATCTGGCTCACCGACACCCCGAGGATCGCCGGCAGCATCTGCTTGAGCACGCGCCATACCCCGGTATCCCGCAGGTTCAGCCGTGGCAGCACGAGCATGCCGATCTTCTTCAAGGCTGGCAGCTGGTACAGCAACTGCGCCAGGCCGCCCGCCAGAACGCCCCAGGCCAGGGCCATGATCGGCGGATCGAAGTACGGGGTGAGGAATACGGCGAAGGCGATCATCGCCACGTTCAGCAGCGTTGGCGTGAAGGCAGGTACAGAGAAGCGATTCCAGGTATTGAGGATCGCCCCGACGAGCGACGACAGAGATATCAGCAATATATAAGGAAATGTCACCCTCAACAGTGCGGTGGTGAGTTCGTATTTCTCGGCACTGTCGACAAAACCGGGGGCTGTGACCCACACCACCCAGGGCGCGGCGAGTATGCCCAGGGCAGTGACCAGAGCCAGGACCAGCGTGAGCAGGCCACTGACATAGGCGATGAAAGTGCGCGTGGCCTCCTCGCCCTGCTGGGTCTTGTACTCGGCAAGGATGGGCACGAAAGCCTGGGAAAACGCGCCCTCGGCGAAGATACGCCGCAGCAGGTTGGGCAGTTTGAAGGCAATGAAGAAGGCGTCGGTGGCGATGCCGGCACCGAAGACCCGCGCCAGAATGGTGTCGCGCACGAAGCCCAGCACCCGCGAAATCATGGTGATAGAGCTGACTGCAGCCAGGGATTTGAGCAGGTTCATCGAAAAGTTTTACGCCTGGGACTTGAGAGCGCTGCCAGTTGGCGCCCGAGTGTGCGATAATCCCGCTTCTTTGCAGGGGTGCCAAAAACTCCCGAGTTTACAGGTCGTTGCGTAGAAAGGAATCTCTCCTTACGCGCGCACATGCCACTCGGCAGATCCTTGCAACTGGCCTTGACATCCGTCCGACTCATCGGCATGATTCGCGGCCTTATTTGTTTGCTATTTACCCAAAAGTCTTTCGAGGAGCTCGACGGTGGCCAACACACCTTCCGCCAAGAAACGTGCAAAACAGGCTGAGAAGCGTCGCAGCCACAACGCCAGCCTGCGTTCCATGGTCCGTACCTACATCAAGAACGTAGTCAAGGCCATCGACGCTAAAGACGCCGAAAAAGCGCAAGCTGCCTACACTCTGGCTGTACCTGTAATCGACCGTATGGCCGATAAAGGTATCATCCACAAGAATAAAGCTGCTCGCCACAAAGGCCGTCTGAATGGCCACATCAAGGCACTGAAAGAAGCTGCAGCTGCCTAAGCGACGCGCTTTAACAAAAACCGACCTCAGGGTCGGTTTTTTGTTGCCTGCGATTTATGTGGCCAGCGTCAGGCTACCCAATGAAACCGGGCCGCGATAAGCGGCCCGACTTCATTGCTACTTGCCCACCGGGATCTTCGGCGCCCACTGCAGCCAGGCATCATCCGGCTTGTCGAACAAAGCGAAGGTCTGCTGCGGCCGTGCGGGATTGCCCATCTGCTCGCCATCCGGCGTGGCGAAGGCGATCCCTCCATCGATGAGGGTTTCCAGCGATTCGGTCCTCACTGTAGCCCCCTTGAACAGTCCCCAGTCAAAGCCGAAGCCACTGCTGTTCCAGAAACGGCTGCCGCCACGCACCAAGGCAGCATAACGCGGCTCGATCAGGATATGGATCAACACCCGATCCGCACTCTGCCCCAGCTCGTAGCCCGTGACCTTGCCAACCTGCACTTCACGATAGGTGACTGGCACACCCGGCTTTATCGATCCACGACGCGAGGCACTCAACGTCAGCGGTAGCCCGACTTCCTGACCAACCACCTCCGGCGCTTCGGGCAAGGCGATGAAGTCCCGCTGCGGGCCCTGACTCTTCAGTGCCGGCTGTACCTCCAGGTACTGGCCGCCGATCAGGGTGTCGAGGTTCTCTGTGCGCACCAGCCCGAATGCCGGCTTCACCACCCAGAATTGCGTGCCTGCCCGGGCAATACGGTCCGCGGCATCGGTGATCCGCGCTCGCAGCAGCACCGCCTGCAGGTCGGAGGTCAGGTCGACGCTTTCAATGCTGCCTACATCCAGGCCACGGAAGCGAATCGGCGTACCGGGCTTGAGGCCATCGGCACGGTCTACACGGATGGTCACCAGAGTGCCAGCGCGGTTGGCCGCCTCCTCGTTCTCCAGCAGGCGGAAGCGCGGAATGTGTCGCTTGAGCGGTACATTCTGCTGTGGTGTATCGAAGGCGATGCCGCCGGCCATCAGGGTCTGCAACGACTCACTCTTGATCTTGATACCCGACAGGCCGCCGGTAAGGGTGATACCGCTGGCATTCCAGAAGCGCGTCGAACCGTTCACCAGGCCGGCATACTCTTTCTCGATATGCACACCAATCAGGATACGCTTGCTGTTGCGAGCGAACTGATAGCTCTGCACGCTACCGACCTTGACCTGGCGATAGGTTACCGGGCTACCGACCTCGAGCGAGCCGAGCGTGTCAGCGAACAGCACCAGGTGCAGGCCCGGTGCCTTGAGATCGAGCGGTGGCGCCTTGGCCCGAGCCTCGAACTCACGCTGCGGTCGCGCACCTTTCTCACCCGGTCGGATGGCGATGTAGTTACCCTTTACCAGTGCCTCAAGGCCGGTGATGCCCGCCAATGAAATGGACGGCTTGACCACCCAGAACTGGGTGCCCTCCACCAGGTAGTCCTCAGCCAGCGGGTCCAGCGTGAGTTCAGCCATGGCGCCGTCTAGACCATCATCGATCTTCAACGTCTTCATGGAACCCACCTGGATACCCTTGTACATCACCGGAGTACGCCCAGCCTGCAGGCCTTCGTAATCGGTCAGGTGCACCTTGATGCGGATACCGGCCTGAGCCGCCTCGAAGTCCTCATAGAGACGGAACGGCAGGCTCGGATCGGTGGGCGGGCTGTCCTTGCGATGCTCTGGGGTGGCGAAGGCGATGCCGCCCGCCACGATGCTCGAAAGCGACTCGCTGCGCACCTTGACGCCTGACAGGTTGGCATCGATGCTGATGCCGCTGGCATTCCAGAAACGCGTGTGCTTGCGTACCAGGCTTGCGTATTCAGGCTCGATGAACAGCTTGATCTCGACCGTTCCATGATCGTCTGACAGGCGATAGCTTTTTACCTTGCCCACCTGGATCTGCTTGTAGAACACCGGGCTCTCACGATTGAGCGAGCCCAGGCGCTCGGCCTTGAGCGTCAGGTGCAGGCCAGGCTCCCTGTCAGAAAGCGGTGGCGCCTCGGCCAGCGCGGTGAAGCGGCGTGTCGGCTCGCCCTGCCCCGGATCAACGGCGATGTAATTGCCGGAAACCAGTGTCTCCAATCCGGAGATCCCGGCCAGGCTGACACTCGGCTTGACCAGCCAGAAGCGCGTGCCTTTATTCATGTGCGGCTCCGCCGCCTTGTTCATCTCGATGGTGGCGATCACACCCGTGTTGCTGCCCTCGGCATCCAGCACCAGGCTGGTAACCTTGCCCACCGACATGCCTTTGTAGATCACCTCGGTCTTGTTGGCGACGATACCCTCGCCAGTCTCGAAACGTACCTGGATCTCCACGCCAGCGTCACGATAGGCCTGCCAGGCAAGCCAACCCCCGATCATCAGGGCAATCAGCGGCAGAATCCAGATGGCCGACCAGTTCGAGGCTGGGCGTGTTTTGGCCGTTGGCAAGTCACTCATGGTCGTCGTCCGACTCCGTGTTATCCCAGATCAGTCGGGGATCGAAAGTTAAAGCAGCAAGCATCGTCAGAATCACCACACTGGCAAAGGCGACGGCGCCCAGGTTGGCTTCGACACTGGCGATACGACCGAAATTCACCACCGCCACCAGAATGGCGATGACGAAGATGTCGAGCATCGACCAGCGACCGATGAATTCGATAAAGCGGTACATCAGGATCCGCTGCCGAGCCGAGAGCGGCTGATGACGCTGCACCGAGTAAAGCAGCAGGCCAATGCCCACCAGCTTGAACGTCGGCACCAGGATACTGGCGATGAAAACCACCGCAGCAATGGGCAGCATGCCATGCTTCATCAGGGTGATGACCCCGGACATGATGGTGTCCGGACTGCCCTTGCCCAATGTACTGACCGTCATGATCGGCAGCAGGTTGGCCGGGATGTACAAGATCATCGCAGTGACGAGCAGCGCCCAGGTGCGCACGATACTGTTGGGGCGACGCGCATGCACGATGGCACCGCAGCGAGTGCAGGTCTGCGAGTCGCTGCCCGGCTCCTGGCGATTGAGCTCATGACATTCATTGCAGACCAGGATACCGGCATCAATCGCCCGCATGGGTGTCCTCCCCGGAAAGCGCTACCCATATCTGATGCGGCGACATCACCACCTCCAGCCACACCTGCACCAGCAACAGGCTGATAAAGCAGAACAAACCCAGCCCGACGGTCAGTTGCGCCAGGTCGACCAGCTTGACGATCGCTACCAGCACGCCCATGAAGTACACCTCGAGCATCCCCCACTCCCGAAGGTGATGATAGATGCGATAGAACAGCAGGCCATGAGCACGACCGATATTCAGGCGAATGCTCAGCAGTACCAGGAGTTGGCACAGCAGCTTGAGCAACGGAATAGCCATGCTGCAGAGAAACACCACCACGGCGATGCCACGCATTTGTGAGTTGTACAGGCCCAGCACACCGCTCCACACCGTGTCGTCAGAGGTCTGACCGAGCAGGTGCAGTTGCATGATCGGCAGGAAGTTGGCCGGAATGTAGAGAAACAACGCCGTCAGCACCAGGGCCAAGCTGCGATTGACGACATTGTGGCGGTGGGCGTAGAGCTCATAGCCGCAGCGCGGGCACTGCGCCTTTTCGTCATGCTGCAGCACGGGCTTGCGCAGCAGCAGGTCGCACTCGTGGCAAGCCACGAGCTCTTCCAACGGCAGGCGTGCCAGCGCTTCGGGTTCGACAGGGTTGGGCATAGGGGGATCTGCTGGGAATCTCGGCTCTATTCTAGTGTTCCGACCCGAAATGTGGGAGATGGTGCTCTGCAAAGGACGTTACGATTGGTGTCCAGCAAGCTGCTGCAGGTGCGATTTAGTAAACGCCAGAAAGACAAAACCCCTACCTGCTCGCGCAGATAGGGGTTTTGCGAAATGAATCTTGACGATGACCTACTCTCACATGGGGAAACCCCACACTACCATCGGCGATGCATCGTTTCACTGCTGAGTTCGGGATGGGATCAGGTGGTTCCAATGCTCTATGGTCGTCAAGAAATTCGGTTGCCAGTGCGTCTTTGCAGACACGCCAGCCAATTCGGATATGTGATCTTTGTGAGTCGCTTCGAACTTTCGGTTCGTGTCGTCTTCACCACCACAATCTGCACAGCAGATTGCTTGGGTGTTATATGGTCAAGCCTCACGGGCAATTAGTATTGGTTAGCTCAACGCCTCACAGCGCTTACACACCCAACCTATCAACGTCGTAGTCTTCGACGGCCCTTCAGGGGATTCAAGATCCCAGTGAGATCTCATCTTGAGGCAAGTTTCCCGCTTAGATGCTTTCAGCGGTTATCTCTTCCGAACATAGCTACCCGGCAATGCCACTGGCGTGACAACCGGAACACCAGAGGTTCGTCCACTCCGGTCCTCTCGTACTAGGAGCAGCCCCTCTCAAATCTCAAACGTCCACGGCAGATAGGGACCGAACTGTCTCACGACGTTCTAAACCCAGCTCGCGTACCACTTTAAATGGCGAACAGCCATACCCTTGGGACCGGCTTCAGCCCCAGGATGTGATGAGCCGACATCGAGGTGCCAAACACCGCCGTCGATATGAACTCTTGGGCGGTATCAGCCTGTTATCCCCGGAGTACCTTTTATCCGTTGAGCGATGGCCCTTCCATACAGAACCACCGGATCACTAAGACCTACTTTCGTACCTGCTCGACGTGTGTGTCTCGCAGTCAAGCGCGCTTTTGCCTTTATACTCTACGACCGATTTCCGACCGGTCTGAGCGCACCTTCGTACTCCTCCGTTACTCTTTGGGAGGAGACCGCCCCAGTCAAACTACCCACCATACACTGTCCTCGATCCGGATCACGGACCTGAGTTAGAACCTCAAGGTTGCCAGGGTGGTATTTCAAGGATGGCTCCATGAGAACTGGCGTCCCCACTTCAAAGCCTCCCACCTATCCTACACAAGCAAGCTCAAAGTCCAGTGCAAAGCTATAGTAAAGGTTCACGGGGTCTTTCCGTCTAGCCGCGGATACACTGCATCTTCACAGCGATTTCAATTTCACTGAGTCTCGGGTGGAGACAGCGCCGCCATCGTTACGCCATTCGTGCAGGTCGGAACTTACCCGACAAGGAATTTCGCTACCTTAGGACCGTTATAGTTACGGCCGCCGTTTACCGGGGCTTCGATCAAGAGCTTCGCTTGCGCTAACCCCATCAATTAACCTTCCGGCACCGGGCAGGCGTCACACCCTATACGTCCACTTTCGTGTTTGCAGAGTGCTGTGTTTTTAATAAACAGTCGCAGCGGCCTGGTATCTTCGACCGGCATGGGCTTACGGAGCAAGTCCTTCACCCTCGCCGGCGCACCTTCTCCCGAAGTTACGGTGCCATTTTGCCTAGTTCCTTCACCCGAGTTCTCTCAAGCGCCTTGGTATTCTCTACCTAACCACCTGTGTCGGTTTGGGGTACGGTTCCCAGTTATCTGAAGCTTA
>NZ_CP176784.1:502500-825000 GCF_046605565.1 Pseudomonas sp. L7 | reverse complement strand
TCGCGCCCATACATGCCCACCGCCAGGATAGCCAGCGGATTCATCGCCTCATCCAGGCGCAATCCTTCCACGTAGGGCCAGTCGATCAGCGCAAAGCCCGAGCGCTGACCCGGCATGCTCTTGGGATCCTGCAGCGTTTCGAAACGAACATAACGAGCCTTCGAAGTCGGCTCGACCTGCTTGAGTACCTCATACAGCGGAAAGCCCAGCCAGGGAATGACCATCGACCAGGCCTCGACGCAACGCAGCCGGTAGATACGCTCCTCAAGCTGCAGGGGCTTGACGAAGTCTTCCAGCGCGTAGCGCCCGGGCTTGCCCACCTCGCCATCGACCACCACGCTCCAGGGCTCGGTCTTGAGACTGCCGGCATTGGCCGCCGGGTCCCCCTTGTCGGGCCCGAACTCGTAGAAGTTGTTGTAGTGGGTAGCATCCTTGAATGGCGTGATTGCCTCATCCTTGACCGTCACGGCTTGCCAGCGCGTCGCACCGAGCTTGTCCTTGAACCAGCCAGGCGTCGAACCCGCCTCCACGTCGGCATAGCGCGAAGGTTCGGCGGCCTGGCCGAGCACAGGCAAAGCGCCCAACGCAAACCCGGCTAGAGAGGCACCCAATACAGAGCGGCGAGAGAAATAGACACTTTCAGGGGTAACGTCCGATTCGTTGCAATCGGACGACTTGGGAAGCTTGATGAGCATGGCGGCTCCACAGCACTGGTGGCGGATGTACCAGTAAGACTATGGAGCCGGAGGGTTATTCCAGCATTAAATCTTTTTTCAGACTTTTCGACGACGACCGCGCAGCAAGTACTGCACTGGGCCTGAAACCGCATAGCCGAGGAAGATCAGCAGCAGAATCCGTGGTGGATCGCTGAACACCACGGCGAACACCAGCACCACGGCCAGAATCGCAACAAAGGGTACGCGCCCCTTGAGATCCAGCTCCTTGAAGCTGTTGTACTTGATGTTGCTGACCATCAGCATGCCTGCAGCCGCCACCAGCAGCGCCACCAGGAACGACAGTTTTGAACCCTGGATACCGTAATCGCTGAAGGCCCACACGGTACCGGCGACCACACCTGCCGCGGCCGGGCTGGCCAGACCGATGAAGTAGCGCTTGTCGGCGGTGCCGACCTGGGTGTTGAAACGCGCCAGACGCAACGCGGCACCGGCCACATAGATGAAGGCGACCATCCAACCGACCTTGCCCATGTCGCCCAGCGCCCAGCCAAAGGCCAGTAACGCAGGCGCCACACCGAAGGCAACCATGTCCGACAACGAGTCGTACTCGGCACCGAAGGCGCTTTGCGTGTTGGTCATCCGCGCCACACGGCCATCGAGGCTGTCCAGGACCATGGCGACGAAGATGGCGATCGCAGCGAAGGCGAAGTACTTGCTCGCCTCGCGCGGATCACCCGCGCTCAGGGCGCTCTGCGCACTGATGGAGTTGATGATCGAGTAGAAACCGGCGAACAGGTTAGCGGTGGTGAAGAGGTTGGGCAGCAGGTAGATACCGCGATGCCGGACCTTGCGCCCTTCGGCGTCGTGACCTTCCTCAACATGCTCATCGACAGGTAGCAGGCTTTCGGCGTCGGAGGGCTTGTTCGGCTCTTCGGGACGTTCGCTCATGAAATGCACCTTGCAACTGGGTGGAATAAGTTCGACAGAGGCCGGCGAAACAGGTTCTAACGGCAGATCTCTGGTCGCTTTATACCAGAAGCTGACTGCCTAAACGAAAAAACGCGGCCGAAGCCGCGTTTTTAATCTATCGAGGCAAGACTCAGTTCTTGGTCTTGTCGACGATCTTGTTGGCCGAGATCCACGGCATCATCGAGCGCAGTTGCTCGCCGATGATTTCGATGCCGTGGGCGGCGTTGTTACGACGCTTGGCGGTCATCGAAGGATAGTTGGTAGCACCTTCGCTGATGAACATCTTCGCGTATTCGCCGTCCTGGATGCGCTTCAGAGCGTTGCGCATGGCCTTGCGGGATTCTTCGTTGATGACCTCAGGACCGGTCACGTACTCACCGTACTCGGCGTTGTTGGAGATCGAGTAGTTCATGTTGGCGATGCCGCCTTCGTACATGAGGTCAACGATCAGCTTCAGCTCGTGCAGGCACTCGAAGTAGGCCATTTCAGGCGCGTAGCCTGCTTCGACCAGAGTTTCGAAGCCAGCCTTGACCAGCTCTACGGTACCGCCGCACAGAACGGCCTGCTCGCCGAACAGGTCGGTTTCGGTCTCGTCCTTGAAGGTGGTTTCGATGATGCCGGTACGGCCACCGCCGACGCCAGCAGCGTACGACAGTGCGACGTTCTTGGCGTTGCCCGAAGCGTCCTGGTAGACCGCGATCAGGTCAGGAATGCCGCCACCCTTGACGAACTCGGAGCGCACGGTGTGGCCCGGAGCCTTCGGCGCGATCATGATCACGTCGAGGTCGCCGCGCGGAACGACCTGGTTGTAGTGGATCGAGAAGCCGTGGGAGAAGGCCAGGGTGGCGCCTTTCTTGATGTTCGGCTCGATCTCGGTCTTGTACAGGGTGCCCTGGAATTCGTCCGGGGTCAGGATCATGACAAGGTCGGCAGCAGCGACGGCGGTAGCGACGTCAGCGACTTTCAGGCCATGGGCTTCTGCCTTGGCAACGGTGGCCGAACCTTTACGCAGACCGACGGTAACGTCTACACCGGAGTCTTTCAGGTTGCACGCCTGGGCGTGACCCTGGGAGCCGTAACCGATGATGGCGACTTTCTTGCCCTGGATGATGGAGAGGTCGCAGTCTTTGTCGTAGAACACTTTCATGGAAATACCCCTGGTTATATCTTGGCCCCGCAGGACCTTCGCTAATTGGTGAAGTTAGATGCTGAGTACTTTGTCGCCACGGGCAATGCCGGTGACGCCGCTGCGCACGGTTTCGAGAATCGAAGCGGTGCCGATCGCCTGAATGAAGCTGTCCAGCTTATCGCTGGTGCCGCTCAGTTGCACGGTATACACACTGGCGGTGACATCGACGATCTGCCCACGGAAAATATCCGTGGTGCGCTTGATTTCGGCGCGCTGGGCGCCGGTAGCCTTGACCTTTACCAGCATCAGTTCGCGCTCGATATGGGCGCTCTCCGACAGGTCGACCAGCTTGACCACCTCTACCAGCTTGTTCAGGTTCTTGGTGATCTGCTCGATCACTTCGTCATGACCCACGGTGGTGAGGGTGAGGCGCGACAGGGTCGGGTCCTCGGTTGGTGCAACCGTCAGGCTTTCGATGTTGTAGTTGCGCTGGGAGAACAGACCGACCACGCGCGACAAGGCACCAGGTTCGTTTTCCAGCAGCAGGGAAATGATGTGCCGCATATCAGGTACGCTCCGTCTTGCTCAGCCACATGTCACGCATCGAGCCGTCCTTGATCTGCATCGGGTAGACGTGCTCGGTCCGGTCGACCGCGATGTCGATGAACACCAGGCGGTCCTTCATCGCAAAGGCCTCTTCCAGTTTTGGCTTGAGGTCTTTGAGGCTGGTGATGCGGATACCCACATGGCCATAGGCCTCGGCCAGCTTGATGAAGTCAGGCAGCGACTCGACGTACGAGTGCGAGTGACGACCGTTGTAGGACATGTCCTGCCATTGGCGAACCATGCCCAGCACCCCGTTGTTCAGGTTGACGATCTTCACCGGCAGGCCGTACTGCATGCAGGTGGACAGCTCCTGGATGTTCATCTGGATGCTGCCTTCGCCAGTGACACAAGCCACGTCCTGGTCCGGGAAATTGAGCTTGACGCCCATGGCTGCCGGGAAACCGAAGCCCATGGTGCCCAGGCCGCCGGAGTTGATCCAGCGATTGGGTTTGTTGAAGCGGTAGTACTGCGCCGCGAACATCTGATGCTGACCTACGTCGGAGGTGACGAAGGCGTCGCCATTGGTCACTTCGCACAAGGTCTCGATGACCTGCTGAGGCTTGATGACACTGCCGTCGCCCTTGTCGTAAGGGAACAGGCCGCGGTCACCGCGCCACTCATCGATCTGCTTCCACCAGGTATCGAGGGCCGCCTTTTCAGGCTTCTCGCCGATCTCCCTGAAGATGGCCAGCATCTCGCTGAGCACGCTCTCGACCGGCCCCACGATCGGCACGTCGGCCTTGATCATCTTCGAGATCGACGCAGGGTCGATGTCGATGTGGATGATCTTGGCGTTCGGGCAGAACTTGGCCGGGCCGTTGACCACACGGTCGTCGAAGCGCGCGCCAACAGCAAGGATCACGTCGGCATTGTGCATCGCCAGGTTGGCGGTGTAGCTGCCGTGCATGCCCAGCATGCCGAGGAACTGGCGATCGGTACCTGGGAAGCCGCCCAACCCCATCAGGGTGTTGGTGACCGGCAGGTTCAAGGACTTGGCGATTTCGGTCAGGGCTTCGGAGCCACCACCGAGAATCACGCCGCCGCCGGAGTAGACGATCGGACGCTTGGCGGCCAGGAGCATCTCGGCGGCCTTGCGGATCTGGCCGGAGTGGCCACGGACCGCAGGGCTGTAGGAGCGCAGCTTGACCTTTTTCGGGTAGACGTACTCGAACTTCTCGGCCGGGTTGGTCATGTCTTTTGGAATGTCGACCACGACTGGACCTGGGCGACCGGATTGCGCCAGGTAGAACGCTTTTTTCAGAACTTCCGGGATCTCGGTCGGGTTCTTGATCATGAAGCTGTGCTTCACGATCGGCCGGGAGATCCCGATCATGTCGGTTTCCTGGAAGGCATCGGTGCCGACCATGGTGCTGGGCACCTGGCCAGACAGGATGACCATCGGGATGGAATCCATGTAGGCGGTGGCGATACCGGTAATGGCGTTGGTCGCACCGGGACCGGAGGTCACCAGGACCACGCCAGCCTTGCCGGTGGCACGGGCATAACCGTCTGCCATGTGCGTGGCAGCCTGCTCATGACGAACCAGGATGTGCTGGACTTCCGGTTCCTTGAACAGGGCATCGTAAACATGAAGGAGAGCACCACCAGGGTACCCGTAAATGTGCTTAACGCCTTCGTCACGCAAGAAGCGGACGACCATCTCAGCGCCAGATAAAAGCTCCACGTTGTTCACCTCTAAAACGCCAGAATACCGCCCCATCCGGGCGGGTCTTAATAGGTTTACTGCCAAGCAGAGCATGAGCGAACGTCAGCACTGACTGAGCAAGTATTGGGAGCGCCCCAGAGTGTTGCGGGGTTTTCCCACCCAGCGCGAGGTAACGCGTTGCGGGGTGTAGCGAGTCGGCGCGGGTGTGCGCCTCATGATCTGCCTAGCGGGTCTGCTTCTGGCAGTCCCCCTACAGCGGAAACTGGATTCTTCTGATTCGCCGCCCTCAAGTCAAGAAAAATTATTGCCAATTTTTCCCTGAGATGAATTCCTACCACCACGAAAAACGACGCCAGCAGCAGGAAAGCAAAGATTTCCATAAAAAAGGGCCACAATCTGCGGCCCTTGAAGGAAAAAGAGAAGAAATCAGGCTCAAGCAGCGATCAATTGATCGAATGCTGCCAGCAGGCGCCGCAGTTCGCGGCTTTCTTCCGGACGGTCGGTGAATACCGTCTCGGCCATGACCAGGATCCCCGATGCATTAGGCAAAGGGTGACCATGCTCAAGAATAAGCTTCATGCGCGGTAGGAAAATCCACTGCAGCCACTGTTCGAACGAAAGCGTATCGACCGCGAACGGCACGGTGCTGGCCAGGGCGCTTGCGCTGGGTGGCTCATGGTCCCACCAGCCACGGACCTGAAGCTCGCGCTCGATCAGCAGCAGGTGGTCGGCAATATCGAGAATGCGCTGTTCCATCACGACGCGGTCCGCGCCTTCTGCCGTGCCAGGGCGGCGCCGGCACTGTCACCCTGTTTCTCGCGAGCCTGGGCGATGATGTTCCACAGTTCGGCCTGCAGATCAGGACGACCGTTGGCATACGTCAGTGCCCGGCGGGCGAGTTGCTCGGATTGTGCAGCATCACCTTGCGACAGACGCACCTGAGCCAGGCGGAACAGCACCTGCGGCTCACGCGGTGCGATGCGCTGGGCGCGCTCCAGGCTGGACGAAGCACCGTTGAGGTCGCCACTGCCCTGCTGCTGCTGGGCGGTGGTCAGCAATGCCAGGACTGGACCGTCCAGTTGCTCATCGGCGGACAACCCGCCGCCGTTGCTGCGTGGGATACCGGTAGGCGCACGCGTGGCAGCGGTCGGCGCACTGTTCATCGACGCGATGTCGAAAGGTTCATCACCTGCCGGATTGGGGTTGGTGGTGATCGGGCCGCTGCTGACCGGCCCTGGGGTGATCGGCCCGGTGCTCAGCGGTGCAGAACCGGTTTGCGCCGGGAAGGTCTGGATCGGCGATGCACCCGCGCCCTGCGGGATCATCACCGTGACCCCGGAATCTTCAGGCAGGGACTGGGCCTGGGACGTACCATTGCTGCCGGAGTAGACCGGCGCGCCACGGTTGGCCGTGACACGCTCGCTGTTCGAGACCCGTGTACTCGAATCAACCACCGGAATGGCGCCACGCGGGACGCTGGCGCAGCCGTGCAGCACGGCCAGCGCCGTCAAGGCAGGAAACCACCACTTGTTCACTTCACACCCTCTTCAATACAGGCCGCTCAATTCATCCAGCCCTTGACCCAGTCCATGACCGACTCGGCAGGATTCTGCTCGCCACCGCAGGCAGTACCGGCAGGCGGTTCGCTCCCACGAATATACGGCATCTGCACCGCTCCCGGACAGCTACCGTCGGAGCCCTGGGCGCTGTGCGGATCGATCCAGGCCTTCACCACGTTATCCGGCTGCGGCATGTCCAGCGGCAGCGGGTCAGCCTTGCGCATGAAGCTGGTCCAGACCTGCAATGCACCGGTAGCACCGGTGAATGGGGTCTTGCCGTTGTCGTCGCGGCCGAGCCAGACCACTGCCAGCAGGTCCTGGCTGAAGCCTGAGAACCAACTGTCGCGCGAGTCGTTGCTGGTACCGGTCTTCCCCGCCAACGTCAGATTGTTCGGCAGCACGTTGTACACCGAGCGACCTGTACCCTCGCGCATTACCCGCTGCATGGCGTTCTGCACCAGGTAGATCGCACCCGGATCGAAGGTCTGCTGGATCTGGAACGGGTAGCGCTTGAGCGGCTCGCCTTCGGCGGTCAGCACGCTGCGAATCCCGCGCATCGGTGTATTGAAGCCACCATTGGCGATGGTCTGGTACATGGTCGCGACCTGCATCGGCGACATGCCGCCAGCGCCCAGCAGCATCGACGGGAACGCCGGCCAGTCGACCTTGACACCCAGCCGGCCGATGGTCTTGATGACGTTGGGCACGCCCACCTCAAGGCCCAGCTTGGCGGTGGACAGGTTGTAGGAGTTGGCCAGCCCCTGATACAGGTAGATAGTGCCGTGAGAGCGCCGGTCGTAGTTCTGCGGGCGCCATACCTGGCCATCGGCGCCCTTGACCGAAAACGGTTCGTCCTGCACCCAACTGGTCAGGGTGTACTTGCTCGGCTGCTCCAGCGCCGTCAGGTAGACCGCCGGCTTGACCAGCGAACCGATCGGCCTGACCGCGTCGATGGCGCGGTTGAAGCCGGCGAAGCCCGACTGACGGCTGCCGATCAGCGCCTGCACTTCGCCGGTTTCCGGGTTGGTCACCACCATCGCCGACTCGACCTCGTCGGCGCCCTTGCGGCCGGCCAGGCGCTTGAAGGTTTCACTCATCGCGGTTTCGGCCTTCATCTGCAGGATCGGGTCGAAACTGGTGAAGATGCGCAAGCCTTCTTCGGTCAGGTCTTCGTCGCGATAGTCCTGGCGTAGTTGGCGCTTGACCAGGTCGAGGAAGGCCGGGAAGGAGCTGTCGGCCAGGCTGCCGCGCTTGGTCACGCCCAGTGGCATCTTCTTCGCCGCATCGACCACTTCCTGGCTGGCCACGCCCTGCTCGGCGAGCAGGTCGAGCACCAGGTTGCGCCGTTGCAGAGCGCGCTCAGGGTAGCGGCGCGGGTTGTAGTAGGACGGTCCCTTGACCATGCCCACCAGCAGGGCAATCTGGTGCAGCTTGAGCTCCGACAGCGGCTGGCTGAAGAAGAACTGGCTGGCCAGGCCGAAACCATGCACCGCGCGCTGGCCGTCCTGACCGACGAAGACTTCGTTCAGATAGGCTTCGAGAATCTCGCGCTTGTCGTAGTGCATTTCCAGCAGCACGGCCATCATCGCTTCGGTCAGCTTGCGGCTGAGGCTGCGTTCGTTGGTCAGGAAGAAATTCTTCACCAACTGTTGCGTGAGCGTACTGCCGCCCTGGCGCATGGCCCCGGACGACGTATTGACCCACAAAGCCCGCGCGATCGACTTGGGCGAAACACCGAAGTGGCTGTAGAAATCGCGGTCTTCGGTGGCGATCAAGGTCTCCAGCAGGTATGGCGGCACCTGGTCGATGTTGATCAGGATGCGGTCTTCGAGATTCTTCGGGTAGATACCACCGATCATCAGCGGCTCCAGGCGAACCACGTCGAGCTTGCCACCGTTGGCCCCCGCCAGCCCGGCGACATAGTCGCCGGAGAAGCGTACACGCACGAACTGCGCAGGCTCCATGCCCTCGTAGAACTGGAAGCCGCGGGTATTCAGATCGACATTGCCACCGTTGACCGAGGCCTCGCCCGGACCATTGGCCGTTGCCTCGCGACGGTAGCCCAGGGCATCGAGCTCGGTGAGGAAATCATCCTTGCTCAGCTTCTGGCCGACGAACAGCTCCAGCGGCCGGGCATACACCTTGGCCGGGATGGTCCAGCGCTTGCCAGAGAACTTTTCCTGGACGACGGCATCGAGGTAGACCGCAAAGCCGGCGATCACCACCAGACCGACCAGACTGAGCTTGAGTGCCCAGCCCAGCCAGGCGCGGGAGCGGCTGGGCGGACGTTTCTTGGGGGTTCGGGAATTTCGGGTACGAGTCATGGCGGCGGATTATACGCACTTTGCAAAGGCAGGGGACGCCCTCAGGCGGTAGGCAGGGGCGGCTCCATTGACCATAATGTCGCCTCCGAATTCCCTTACCCCGGAAGGATCTCCGTGAGCCAAGCCCTGATCAGCGCGCTGCAGAACCCCGCCCTCTACCCCCACGCCGTAGAAGGCTTCCAGCTCATCGAGACACACATCTCCTGGGTTCTGCTCACTGGCGAATATGCCTACAAGATAAAGAAACCGATGAATTTCGGTTTCCTCGATTTCACTGGCCTGGACCAGCGCCAGCATTTCTGTAACGAAGAATTGCGCTTGAACCAGCGCCTGACCGAGGGCCTGTACCTGGAAGTGCTGCCGATCACCGGCAGTGCCGAAGCACCGCAGCTCGGTGGCGAAGGTGAGCCGATCGAGTTCGCCCTGAAGATGCGTCAGTTCCCCCAAGGCCAGATGCTCAGCACCCTGCAAGCCAACGGTGAGCTGAATGCCGGCCACATTGACCAGATGGCCCGACAGATCGCCGAGTTCCACCTGCAAGCGCCGAAAGTGCCAGTCGAGCACGCGCTGGGCACCCCGGAAGCGGTAATGGCGCCGGTGGAGCAGAATTTCGAGCAGATCCGCCCATTCCTCACCGACAAGGCCGACCTGCAGCAACTGGATAACCTGCAAGCCTGGGCCCAGGACAGCTTCAAGCGCCTGCATGGCCTGCTCGAGGCGCGCAAGGCCAATGGCTTCATCCGCGAATGCCACGGCGATATCCACCTGGGCAACGCCACCCTGATCGACGGCAAGGTGGTGATCTTCGACTGCATCGAGTTCAACGAGCCGTTCCGCCTGACCGATGTGTACGCCGATACCGCATTCCTGGCCATGGACCTGGAAGACCGCGGCCTCAAGTGCCTGGCACGGCGCTTCGTCAGCCAGTACCTGGAACTGACCGGCGACTACGAAGGCCTGGAACTGCTGAATTTCTACAAGGCCTACCGCGCCCTGGTACGCGCCAAGGTTGCCCTGTTCAGCCTGTCGCCCGATGCCGACGGCGTGCAGCGCGCCACGACCCTGCGCACCTATCGCAACTACGCCAACCTGGCAGAGAGCTACAGCGCCATCCCCTCGCGCCTGCTGGCCATCACCCATGGCGTGTCCGCCGTCGGCAAGAGCCATGTGGCGATGCGCCTGGTCGAGTCGCTGGGGGCAATCCGCGTACGTTCGGATGTCGAGCGCAAGCGGCTGTACGGCGAGCAGCAGGCGCAGAACTCCGGCCAACTGCAAGCGGGCATCTATGACCAGGACGCAAGCACTGCCACCTACAAGCGCCTGAACGAGCTGGCAGCGACCATCCTGCGCGCCGGTTTCCCTGTCGTGCTCGATGCCACCTATCTCAAGCGCGAGCAGCGCAAGGCCGCAGCGGAAGTGGCCAACAGCACTGGTGTCCCCTTCCTGATCCTCGACTGCCAGGCGCCCGAAGCGGTCATCATCAGCTGGCTGGAGCAGCGTCAGACAGAAAATGTCGATCCGTCCGACGCCACCCTGGAAGTGGTAAAGGCCCAGCAAGCCAACCGCGACCCACTGGACGAAGAGGAGGCCGCGCATGGCAAGCGCGTCGACACCCATGAAAGCGCCAGCATGGACCAACTTATCGAGCAGATCCGCCAGCGCCTGCCCGGTCTCTGACCTGCAAGGCGTGAAGCAGTCCACAGTTCGCGCCTGATCTTCGGCGCCACCTCAGTGATGGCATTACAATATCATCACACCCCTGAGGAGGCGCCGTCATGAACCAGCCCCGGCAATTGGACAACGCCCTGTACACCCTGGTGCGCGATGAACAGATCGCCACCTTCAACCGCGAGAAGCCAGTCGACGGCCCCATTGATTTTCGCGGTGGTGACTTCCGGGGCCTTGACCTGCGCAACCTCGATGTACGCGGCATCGATTTCACCGACGCCTACTTTCATGCCGCCGACCTGCGTGGGCTGGATCTGCGCGAAACGGGCATGGAAGGCGCCAGCATCTCCCACGCACAGATCTCCGGGACCTATTTCCCGGGCGACCTGAGCGCTGACGAAATCCTCATGTCCCTGAAGTTCGGTACGCGCATGCGTTATCGTCCGAAAGGCTAAGCCTGACATTTCTGGACACAGCATCCCGTCGCCCGCACATGGCAAAAGGCCGCGTATTCGCCCAGCCCCGCTACACTCCTCTCTGACCTGCTCGCGATTTATCCACAGACCCGTTCGGCCATCGCAAGGAGGCTCGATGAACGATGAGTTGCAGCATCTGAAGAATCTAGGCAAGACCTCTGCGCAATGGTTGCATGCCGCTGGTATCCACAGCGCTTCGGATTTGCGCCGCCTGGGCGCGGTCGGGGCTTACCAGGCCGTGAGGACGCGGGGCTTCCGCGCTTCGAAAGTGTTGTTGTACGCCATCGAGGGCGCACTGCTGGATATGCACTGGAACGATCTGCCCGCCGAACGCAAGCAGGCACTGAACCAGCAACTGGATGCCAAGACCCCGCCGCAAAAAAAAGCAGAATAATCGAAGAAAGGGTATTGACCTCCAAATGAGAATCGTTATGATTATCACAACTGGTCGCGAGACTGGTTGGATAAACTGAAAGCCCCTGGTTCGGACTCTCAGATTATCTCCTCATCAGGCTAATCACGGTTATTGACCCGGCAATTTGCCGGGTCTTTTTTTGCCTGCAAATCGGGAAGCTGCCCGTGGTAACTACCCACCGCGCAACTGGGCACAGTAATCCTGCTCAGGCAGCGCCGCGGTGTACCACACATAGTCCGCCATTCCTGCCTCGACCTTCTGCCCGACTTCGGCCAGCAGCAGCACGCGGGTTTCGCCCTGCGCCTGCAGATCAGCCAGATGCAGCGGCACACCCAGGTCCTTGCGCGCGTGATAGGCGCCGGCCAGCAAAAGTGCAGGCTGCGGTGCCGCCAGCAGGCGCTCGGCCATATGTCGGTCCCTTTGCTGCTGGATGACCAACATGGCTGGCAACTGGCTTTCCGGCAGCAACCCGCAATGGCCCTCACGCACCTGCTCGAGCAAGGCAGCCTTTACCTGCGGTGCATTCGACCGCACGCCAGTCAGGACGGGCTGTCGGCGATAGGCCTCACGCATTGCTTCGGGGCTCAGGTCGCCAGCCAGCAAAACCCCAGGGCCTTTCAGGGCTTCACGCACGATCGGCGCGTACATCTGCCAATCCCAACCCTTCTGCCAGTCCAGCGCTGTGGGCAAGTCGCTCGGTAGCTGCGCCTGACGCTGCACCTTGTCGATCAGGGGCTGCTGCGCAGGCTGGAGCATCTCCAGCACCACGCTGCCTTGTGGCCTGACGGCCTGCAAGGCCTGCAGCAGCCAACGCTGCAGCGCATGGTGATCGGGGTTATCGTGTTTTTCACCGATCAGTATTCGCGGCACATCGCTCAGCGCCCGAATCAGCTCATCGGGCGTCAGGACACGGCCACTGGGCAACGCCTGTATCTGGCCGAGCGTCGGCTCGTTCAACCCTTGGCTGCTCTGCCAGGCCGGCAACGCTGGCAGCGCAGGCCGATGCACCTGGCAACCCGCCATGGTCAAGAACACCCCCATCGACAGGCCGAACAGCAAGGGATAGCGCATCGAAGGCTCCTAGCGGGTGATGATCAGCGGATGGCCGCGCTCCGGATGGGCCTGCACCAGCACATCGATACCGAATACTGCCTTGAGCGCCTGTGGCGTCAGCACCCGGGCCGGTGTGTCGAGCGCGTGGCTGCGACCCTGTTCCAGCAGCAGAATAGCGTCACAGTAGCGCGCGGCAAGGTTCAGGTCGTGCAGGATCACCAGCACCGCTGCGCCGCGGTCGGCAAAACTGCGCACCGCCTGCAACGTGGTGTGCTGGTGCAGCGGATCGAGGGCCGAGGTCGGCTCATCGAGCAGCAACGTCGCCCCCTCCTCTCCTGGCCACAGTTGCGCCAGCACCCGGGCCAGATGAACACGCTGACGCTCGCCGCCGGACAGCGCGAGGTAACTGCGTTCGACCAGGTGCCAGGCATCGGCCGCCTTCAGCGCCGCCTCGACGATCTCCCGGTCGCGCTGCTGGCCACTGCCGTGGGGCAAACGGCCCAGGCCCACCACCTCTTCGACACTGAAGGCAAAGCCCAGGCTGGACACCTGCGGCAACACTGCCAGGCGTCGCGCACGCTCCTGCCCCGGCCAGTGCGCCAGCGCTCGCCCCTGCAGCAGGACGTGCCCCTGGCTCGGCGCCAGTTCGCCACACAATGCCCCCAGCAAGCTGCTCTTGCCCGCCCCGTTGGGGCCGAGCACGCCCAGCACCTGCCCAGGCCGCAGGTGCAGGTCGATACCGTGCAGCACCTCGGTGCCGCCGCGCTTGAGCGACAAGCCTTTGACTTCGAGCATCAGCGCCCCCTCCTGACCAGCAGGAACAGGAAGAACGGAGCGCCAATGAAGGCCGTCACGATCCCGATCGGCAGCTCCGCCGGCGCCAACGCCAAGCGAGCCACCAGATCAGCGAACAGCAGCAGGGTTCCCCCCGCCAGCAATGACGCGGGCAACAACACGCGATGATCAGGCCCCGCAACCAGACGCACTAGGTGCGGAACCACCAGACCAATGAAGCCGATCAGGCCCGCAGCCGCCACTGCTGCGCCGACACCCAGGGCAGTGCAGAACACCAGTTCACGCTTGAGCCCTTCTACATCGATACCCAGGTGACGCGCCTCCGACTCGCCCAGCAACAACGCGTTCAGCGCCTGCGCCCGGCGCGGCAGCCACAAGGTTACCCCCAGTGCCACCAGCAACAGTGGCCACAGGCGCTGATAGCTGGCGCCGTTGAGGCTGCCCAGGTTCCAGAACGTCAGAGTGCGCAAGGTGGCGTCGTCGGCCAGGTAGGTGAACAGCCCGACCGCCGAGCCGCCGAGGGCGGTCATGGCGATACCGGCCAGCAGCATGGTGGCCACGTCGGTCTGACCATTGCGCCGCCCCAGGCGATAGACCAATGCCGTAACACCAAGCCCGCCGATGAAGGCACAGAGCGACAGCAGATAGGGTGCGAACCACTCCGGTATGCCCCCAAGCCAGGCGCCGCCGACGATGGCCACGGCAGCGCCGAGCGCCGCGCCGCTGGCAACCCCGACCAGGCCAGGATCGGCCAGCGGGTTGCGAAACAGCCCCTGCATGGCCACACCGGACAGCGCCAGCACCGCACCGACGGCCAGCCCCAGGAGCGTGCGCGGCAGGCGGATCTGCCCAAGAATCAGCTCAGCCTGCTCAAGCCCCGTCCGGTCGATGGGCATCCCCAGCAGCCGCAATCCGGCGCGCAGGATATCGGTCAGCGGCAAGCTGACCGGCCCCAGCGCCAACGACAGCCACACCGCCAGCAGGCACAGGAATGTCAGGCAGATGAACAGCGTACGCGGCTGGACCCGCTGCTTCATTGGTTGAGGCTGGCCTTGGCTGCGGGATAGAAAGCACCGGCCAGCTCATGCAAGGTGGCCGGCAGCCGCGGGCCGAGGCCACCGACCAACAGCGTCGGATCGAGTGACACCAGGCGCTTGTCGCGTACCGCACGCGAAGCGGCCAGCGCCGGATTTTCCTTGAGCAGCGCCTTGAGCGCCTGCTCGCCGTCCAGTGCTCGGTCGGAAAACACCACCACGTCCGGATCCAGCGCGGCCAGCGCTTCGACAGAGAAGTTCTTGTACCCCTGGTGATCCGCCAGGTTGCGCGCCCCAGCCTGACGCAACAGCCAGTCGCCCGAGGTGCCCTGCCCCGCGATCAATGGCTTGGCACCGGCATGACCGACCAGCAGCAACACACCTGGAGCCTTCTGACCGGCCTGGGCCTGCTTGATCTTTGCCTGCAGCGCATCGAGCTGCTGGTGGTAGCGAGTGCTCAGCTCACTGGCTTTTTGCTGCGCACCGAGCAGCTCGCCCAGGTGCTTGAGGTTCTGGTCCACTGCCGCCAGGTCGGCCTCACTGGAGAACAGCTCGACACGCACCCCGGCCCCGCGTACCTGCGCCAGCACCGGTGGCGGCCCCATTTCCTCGGTGCCGACCAGTACATCCGGGCGCAGGCTGAGGATACCCTCGGCTGACAGTTGACGCTGGTAGCCGATGCTCGGCAGTGCCTTGAGCGACTGCGGGTGCTGGCTGGTGGTATCGACGCCGACCAACCGCGCCTCGCCGCCCAGGGCACTGATCCATTCGCTCAGTGCCCCACCGGCGCTGACCCAGCGCTGCGGCAGGTCGGCGGCCAGCAACGGGGAGGAAAGGACAAGACCGGCGCACAAGGCGATCAGGGCAACAGGACGGCGCATCATCGGGTTCCTTTGCAGAAGGCGGCCAGACACCTTGTGGCACCTGACGGAACTGCGCACCATGGACGGGCTGGCGCAGTGGATGCGGGCAATTTGATAATTATTCGCATTGAAGCGTCAAGCCACCATTGGTTTCAAGAGTCTTATCTGCAATGCATTTCCTCTGCTCCTCCCAAGCCCTCGCCGAAGGCCGCAGCCGCGCCTTCAGCGTAGCTGGTGAAACGCTGTTCGGCGTGCGCCGCCAGGGCCGGGTGTACCTGTACCGCAACCATTGCCCGCATCGCGGCATCACGCTGAACTGGGCACCGGACAGCTTTCTCGATGACAGCGCCAGCCTGATTCATTGCGCCCATCATGGCGCGCTGTTCCTGATCGAAACCGGCGAATGCGTGTCGGGCCCCTGCGAGGGCGAGTCGTTGCAGGCCCTGGACTGCCACGAAGACAGCCAGGGCATCTGGCTCAAGGGTTGAGCAATACCGGCAGGCGGCGATCGATGATGATCTGCTCGGCATCAAGGCGCGCACCATAGGCCAGCACCTCGACACCATCGGCCACCGCATCGCGCAGTGCCTGGGCATAACCAGGGTCGATCTCTTCGGCCGGGCGTACCGCCTCGATGCCGGTGAGGTTGACGCAATACAGCTGCACGGCGCGAACACCCTGGCGGGCCAATGCAGCGAGCTCGCGCAGATGCTTGGCGCCGCGTTGGGTCACCGCGTCAGGGAAGGCCGCCACCGCGGTGTCGGGATAGCCCAGGGTCACGCTCTTGACCTCGACATAGGCCGGGCCCTCGGCGAACTCCAGGCGAAAATCCACGCGACTGCGCTCCTCGCCATAGGCCACTTCACGCTTGAGCGCGGCGAACCCGGCCAGCTCGGTGATCACGCCAGCGCGCAGGGCTTCCTCGACCAGGGCATTGGCCCTGCCGGTATTGACGCAGGCCAGGCGCCCCTGAGGCGTTTCACTGATCTCCCAGGTGCCCGCCAGCTTGCGCTTGGGATCGTTGGAACGACTGAACCAGACCTGCCCGCCGTCGCGCATGCAATTGAGCATGGAGCCGGTATTCGGGCAATGGATGGTCATCTGTTCGCCATTGGCCAGCTCGATGTCGGCCAGGAAGCGTTTGTAGCGGCGCAGCAGACGCGCTCGCTCGAGTTCGGGAAGGAAACGCATCAGGGTTGCCAGCTCCGCAGGCCACGGGCAATGCGCTGCACCGCCTCTTCCAGGCGCGGCAGGCTCTGGGTGTAGGCGAAGCGCACGTGATGCCCGGCCTGGTGGCGGCCGAAGTCCAGCCCGGGCGTGAAGGCCAGATGCTCGGTTTCCAGGAAATGACGACAGAAAGCGAAGGCATCGCCGCCGAAAGCACTGATGTCGGCGTATAGATAGAAGGCGCCCTGCGGCTCCACGGCAATGCCGAAACCGAGCTCGCGCAAGGCGGGCAGCAGGTAGTCGCGACGCCGGGCGAACTCGGCGCGGCGTTCCTCGAAGATGGCCAGGGTGCCGGGCTCGAAGCACGCCAGCGCAGCATGCTGGGCCATGCTCGGCGCACTGATGTAGAGGTTCTGCGCCAGCTTTTCCAGGTCGGCCACGGCCGAAGGCGGTGCGACCAGCCAGCCGAGACGCCAGCCGGTCATTCCGAAATACTTGGAAAAACTATTCAGGACGAAGGCGTCATCGTCCACCTCCAGCACGCTCGGCGCATCCATACCGTAGGTCAGGCCATGGTAGATCTCGTCCACCACCAGATGCCCGTGATGCTCACGGGTGGCCCGGGACAGGCTGGCCAGGGCCTCGCGGTCGAGCACGGTGCCGGTCGGGTTGGCGGGCGAAGCCACCAGCGCACCGACGGTATCCTTGTCCCAGTGCCGGTCGACCAGGTCGGCGGTGAGCTGGTAATTCACCTCCGGCCCTACTGGCACCAACTGCGCGCCGCCTTCGACCAGGCGCAGGAAATGGCGGTTGCACGGGTAGCCTGGGTCGGCCAGCAGCCAATGCTTGCCCGGATCCACCAGCAGGCTGCTGGCCAGCAGCAGCGCGCCGGAACCGCCAGGCGTCACAAGGATGCGCTCGGGATCCACCGACAGGCCATAACGCTGGCCGTAGAAACCTGCGATCGCCTCGCGCAACGCAGGCAGGCCACGGGCGGTAGTGTAGCGGGTATGCCCTGCAGCGAGCGCGGCCTGCCCGGCTTCGACGATCGGCGCGGCCGTGGTGAAGTCCGGCTCGCCGATCTCCAGGTGGATCACGTCATGGCCTGCCGCCTGCAGCTCGTTGGCACGCGCCAGCAGCGCCATGACATGGAAGGGTTCGATGGCGCGGCTGCGCGCACTGTAGGAGTGGGCCATGACCTTCTCTCAATTGGGTCTAAACTGGTGATTCTACTGTCGAGAAACACCGAACGGGCGACGCAGGTTGCTGTCAATACCTCGGATCGGGCGGGGTAGCGCACCCCCGATCTATCTGGTAAGTTCGGCGGCTCGCAGTCGCAGGGCCGGCGGTCGCCGGAGATGGAGCATCCTGCGCATTGGATCAGATGAGTGAGAGGCGGTCTATTCATGTCCACCGTAGAAAAGCAAAAAACCAATCAGACCATGTACGGTGTCGAGCCCTATAAGGAAACCAAGGGTGAAGAGTACATGGGCGAACCCATGCGCAAGCACTTCACCAAGCTGTTGGGTGCATGGAAGCTCGAGCTGATGACCAGTGTCGATCAGACCGTGACCCATATGAAGGACGAAGCCGCCAACTTCCCGGACCCTGCGGACCGCGCGAGCCAGGAAGAAGAGTTCGCCTTGGAGCTGCGTAACCGCGACCGTGAACGCAAGCTGATCAAGAAGATCGACAAGACCTTGCAGAAGATCCAGGACGAAGAATACGGCTGGTGCGACTCCTGCGGCATCGAGATTGGCCTGCGCCGACTGGAAGCCCGTCCCACCGCAGACCTGTGCTTCGACTGCAAGGAAATTGCCGAGAAAAAGGAAAAGACAGTCGGCAAGGGCTGATCCTTCTTCCCTCCGAACGGGGCGCATCGAGCGCCCCGTTTCATTTATATGCCCAGCACATCCATGAACGACTCCCGCTATATCGGGCGATTCGCCCCCACCCCCAGTGGCTTCCTGCATTTCGGCTCGCTGGTCGCCGCCCTCGCCTCCTGGCTCGATGCCCGCGCCGTCGACGGGCGCTGGCTGCTGCGCATGGAGGACACCGATCCGCCCCGGGAAATGCCCGGCGCCCGTGACGCCATCCTGCAGACCCTCGAACGCTACGGCCTGGAGTGGGATGGCGAAGTGGTGTTCCAGAGTCAGCGTCATGAGGCCTACGCCACGGTGGTCGATCGCCTGTTCAGCATGGGCCTGGCCTACGCCTGTACCTGCTCGCGCAAGCAACTGGAAGGATACGGCGGCATCTACCCCGGTTTCTGCCGCAACGCTGGCCATGCCCGCGAAAATGCCGCCATCCGCATTCGGGTGCCCGAACTGCTCTACCGCTTCAACGACCGTGTGCAGGGGGAATTCCAGCAGCACCTTGGACGCGAGGTGGGGGATTTCGTCATCCAGCGCCGCGACGGGCTGTATGCCTATCAACTGGCAGTGGTGCTGGACGATGCCTGGCAAGGCGTGACCGACATCGTGCGCGGCGCCGACCTGCTCGACAACACCCCGCGCCAGCTGTACCTGCAGGAACTGCTGGGGTTCTCGCAGCCGCGCTACCTGCACATTCCGTTGATCGTGCAGCCGGATGGGCACAAGCTGGGCAAATCGTACCGTTCACCACCGCTGCAGGCGGACCAGGCCACGCCGCTGCTGTTGCGGGCGTTACGAGCCCTGGGGCAGGCGAGTGATCCTGCGCTGGAAGGTGCCAGTCCGGCCGAGGTGTTGACGGTGGCGCGCAGGCAGTGGAAACCTGGGGCGATTGCACAGCAGTTGACGGTGCCGGAGGCGGATTTGCGCTGACGCGGCCGGCCCTCTTGCGGGGCAAGCTGCGCACATTCAAAACCCCAACGAATTCAAACCCTTGGCGAACACCCCAGAATCCCGCTAGCATCGCCCCAGCCATTTGCGCCAATAATAAGAAGCTCAAACCCGCAGCGCCCTGCCATCGAGGCCCGCATGTATATCTATCGCTTGGTCCTGCTTCTGGTCGTGGGGATCTATCTGTTCTCCCCGGCCATCATGGACTGGTGGATCGAACCGACCGGAGCCTGGTACCGCCCGTATCTGCTCTGGCTGATCCTGATCGTCGTCACCTTCATCCTGCAGAGCCAACGAGATGCCGATGAGCTTTAGCCTGACCCAGATGATCCTGATCAGCGCCGCCTACCTGCTGGTGCTGTTCGGCGTGGCCTGGGTCAGCGAACGCGGGTTGATCCCGCGCTCGGTCATCCGCCACCCCCTGACCTACACCCTCTCGCTGGGCGTCTATGCCAGTGCCTGGGCGTTCTATGGTTCGGTAGGCCTGGCCTACCAGTACGGCTATGGCTTCCTCGCCTGTTACCTGGGTGTGTCCGGGGCCTTCCTGCTGGCGCCGGTGCTGCTCTACCCGATTCTCAAGATCACCCGCACCTACCAGCTCTCCTCCCTCGCCGACCTACTGGCGTTCCGTTTCCGCAGCACCTGGGCCGGGGCACTGACCACGGTGATCATGCTGATCGGCGTATTGCCGTTGCTGGCCCTGCAGATCCAGGCGGTGGCCGACTCCATCAGCATCCTGACCGGCGAGCCGGTCAAGGCGCGCGTGGCCTTCGCCTTCTGCGTGCTGATCATCCTCTTCACCATTTTCTTCGGCTCACGCCATATCGCCACCCGCGAGAAGCACGAAGGCCTTGTGTTCGCCATCGCCTTCGAGTCGGTGATCAAGCTGCTGGCCCTGGGCGGCATCGGCCTGTACGCCTTGTACGGGGTGTTCGGCGGCCCGCACGAACTGGAAGTCTGGCTGCTGCAGAACCAGACGGCACTGGCCGCACTGCACACGCCGCTGCAGGAAGGCCCATGGCGCACGTTGCTGCTGGTGTTCTTCGCCTCGGCGATCGTCATGCCGCACATGTACCACATGGCCTTCACCGAGAACCTCAGCCCGCGCTCGCTGGTCAGCGCCAGCTGGGGCCTGCCGCTGTTCCTGCTGCTGATGAGCCTGGCGGTGCCGCTGGTGCTGTGGGCAGGCTTGCGCCTGGGCGCAAGCACCAACCCGGAGTACTTCACCCTGGGCCTGGGCATCGCCGCCAACAACGAGGCGCTGGCCTTGCTCGCCTATGTCGGCGGCCTGTCAGCGGCCAGCGGCCTGATCATCGTCACCACCCTGGCGCTCTCGGGCATGGCCCTGAACCACCTGGTGCTGCCGCTCTACCAGCCCCCTGCCGAGGGCAACATCTACCGCTGGCTGAAATGGACCCGCCGCGCGTTGATCGTGGCAATCATCACCGCAGGCTTCGTCTTCTACCTGACCCAGAATACCCACCAGAGCCTGGCCAACCTGGGCATCGTCGCCTTCGTCGCCACGCTGCAGTTCCTGCCGGGCGTGCTTTCGGTACTGTACTGGCCAACCGCCAATCGGCGCGGCTTCATCGCCGGCCTGCTGGCCGGTACGCTGGTGTGGATGGTCACCATGCTGCTGCCGCTGCTGGGCAATGTGCAGGGCTTCTACATTCCGCTGCTGAACATGATCTACGTGCTGGACGACACAAGCTGGCACATGGCGGCCATTGCCTCGTTGGCGGCCAACGTGCTGCTGTTCACCCTGATCTCGCTGTTCACCAACGCCAGCAGCGAGGAGGTCAGCGCCGCCGAGGCCTGCGCAGTCGACAATGTGCGCCGCCCGCAACGCCGTGAACTGCATGCGGCCTCCCCCCAGGAATTCGCCACCCAACTGGCCAAGCCACTGGGCGCCAAGGCCGCGCAGAAAGAAGTCGAGCAGGCCCTGCGCGACCTCTACCTGCCCTTCGACGAACGCCGCCCCTACGCCCTGCGGCGCCTGCGTGACCGCATCGAGGCCAACCTCTCGGGGCTGATGGGTCCCAGCGTAGCCCAGGACATGGTCGAGACCTTCCTGCCCTACAAGTCTGGTAACGAGAACTACGTCACCGAAGACATCCACTTCATCGAAAGCCGTCTCGAGGACTATCACTCGCGCCTGACCGGCCTTGCCGCCGAGCTCGATGCGCTGCGCCGCTACCACCGTCAAACGCTGCAGGAACTGCCCATGGGCGTCTGCTCGCTGGCCAAGGACCAGGAAATCCTGATGTGGAACCGAGCCATGGAGGAGCTGACCGGCATCGCCGCCAAGCACGTGGTCGGTTCGCGCCTGGTGACCATCGCCGAACCTTGGCGCGGGTTGCTGCAAGGCTTCATCGACCTTCCCGACGAGCACCTGCACAAGCAACGCCTGGCCCTGGACGGCCAGCCGCGCTGGCTCAACCTGCACAAGGCGGCCATCGACGAGCCGCTGGCCCCGGGCAACAGCGGCCTGGTGCTGCTGGTCGAAGACCTCACCGAGACCCAGGCCCTCGAAGAAAAGCTGGTGCACTCCGAGCGCTTGGCCAGCATCGGCCGCCTGGCTGCAGGCGTGGCCCACGAGATCGGCAACCCGATCACCGGCATCGCTTGCCTGGCGCAGAACCTGCGCGAGGAACGCGAAGGCGACGGCGAGATCATCGAGCTGTCGAGCCAGATCCTCGAACAGACCAAGCGCGTCTCGCGCATCGTCCAGTCGCTGATGAGCTTCGCCCACGCCGGCGGCAGCCACCAGAATACCGAAGAGCCCGTGTCGCTGGCCGAGGTGGCGCAGGATGCCATCGGTCTGCTGGCGTTGAACCGGCGCAATTTCGAAGTACAGTTCTTCAACCTTTGTGACCCGGACCACTGGGCCGAGGGTGACCCGCAGCGCCTGGCCCAGGTGCTGATCAACCTGCTGTCCAACGCCCGCGACGCCTCGCCAGCTGGCAGCGCCGTGCGTGTGCGCAGCGAAGCGAGCGAGCACACCGTCGACCTGATCGTCGAAGACGAGGGCAGCGGTATTCCGAAGAACATCATGGATCGCCTGTTCGAGCCCTTCTTCACCACCAAGGATCCGGGCGAGGGAACCGGACTGGGGCTCGCTCTGGTCTATTCCATCGTGGAAGAGCATTATGGGCAAATCACCATCGACAGCCCGGCCGATCTCGATCGGCAACGTGGCACACGGATCCGCGTGACCCTGCCCCGGCATGTCGTAGCGACGTCCCCTGAAATTCGAGACCGTCGAGAGAATTGAATCAATGCCGCACATTCTGATCGTCGAAGACGAAACCATCATCCGTTCGGCCCTGCGTCGTCTGCTCGAGCGGAACCAGTACCAGGTCAGCGAAGCCGGCTCGGTGCAGGAAGCCCAGGAACGCTTCAGCATTGCCACCTTCGACCTGATCGTCAGCGACCTGCGCCTGCCCGGAGCACCGGGCACCGAGCTGATCAAGCTCGGCCAGGGCACGCCGGTGCTGATCATGACCAGCTACGCCAGCCTGCGCTCGGCGGTCGACTCGATGAAAATGGGCGCGGTGGACTACATCGCCAAGCCTTTCGACCATGACGAGATGCTCCAGGCTGTCGCGCGCATCCTGCGCGACCGGCAGAATGCCCCGGTCGCCACTGCGGCCGCGGCCGAAGTGCGCAGCAACGGCAAGGCACCAGGCGCAGACAAGCAGAGCGGCGCCTCGGCCAACGGCGAAATCGGTATCATTGGCTCCTGCCCCCCCATGCAGGACCTGTACAGCAAGATCCGCAAGGTCGCTCCGACTGACTCCAACGTCCTGATCCAGGGCGAATCCGGCACCGGCAAGGAGTTGGTCGCCCGCGCCCTGCACAACCTTTCGCGACGCGCCAAGGCCCCGATGATCTCGGTGAACTGTGCGGCCATTCCGGAAACGCTGATCGAATCCGAGCTGTTCGGCCACGAGAAAGGCGCGTTCACCGGCGCCAGCGCTGGCCGTGCCGGCCTGGTCGAGGCAGCGGACGGCGGCACCCTGTTCCTCGACGAGATCGGCGAACTGCCGCTGGAGGCTCAGGCTCGACTGCTGCGTGTGCTGCAGGAAGGCGAGATTCGTCGGGTCGGCTCGGTGCAGTCGCAAAAGGTCGATGTGCGCCTGATCGCTGCGACCCACCGCGACCTGAAAAACCTGGCCAAGTCCGGCCAGTTCCGCGAAGACCTTTATTACCGTCTGCACGTCATCGCCCTCAAACTGCCCGCCTTGCGCGAGCGCGGCAGCGACGTCAACGAGATTGCCAACGCCTTCCTCGCCCGGCAGAGCGCGCGCATCGGCCGTGACGACCTGCATTTCTCCAGCGATGCCGAGCAAGCCATCCGCCACTACAGCTGGCCGGGTAACGTCCGCGAGTTGGAGAACGCCGTCGAGCGCGCGGTCATTCTCAGCGAAAGCCCGGAAATATCCGCCGACCTGCTGGGCATCGACATCGAACTGAGCGGCCTGGAAGACGACGACCTCCCCGACAGCCTGCCGATGGTCGCAGGTGTCGGTGGTAACAACGCCAGCCACGAGCCGACGGAAGACCTGTCGCTGGAAGACTACTTCCAGCACTTCGTCCTCGAACACCAGGACCACATGACCGAGACGGAACTGGCCCGCAAGCTGGGTGTAAGCCGCAAGTGCCTGTGGGAGCGTCGCCAGCGCCTGGGTATTCCACGGCGCAAAAGCAACGTCGCCAGCGAGAACTGATACGTCCATAGCTCTACAGCGCCGACCCTGGGTCGGCGCTTTGCGTTCAGGGGCTTGCCCACGGTGAGCCCTACCACACCCCGCCCCTTCAGCAGGTAACACCCGGTTACCGTGAAAAATCTGTTACCTCAACCGTCCGCGACGTAACAAATCGAGGCATACGGTAACGAAATTTCTACATTTTCCCGCCTTGCGCGCGGCCCGAAAATCCGCAACCCATTGATTTAATTGGGTTTGCGAAAGTTGGCACGCCACCTGCTATATCTTTCGTACAAGAACAATAACAAGCACTGCTACTCAGAATAAGAACAAGACGAAACGGCTCACGCACAACAAGAACAAGACGGCGGAGGCGCAGCTAACTGATTCTTTTGGAGAGGAGTTGTGTTTGGGGCTTGCCCCACAACCAGGCAGAGAACAACAAAAACTGCACTAAAGCAGCGCCTGAACTGGTTGGATCGATTGATCAGCATAGCATCAGCGACCAAAGCAATCCGTTTGCTCTTCACCCCTGAATCTGGGGTCGTCCACACGCTTCAAGCTGTGTGGACAGGGCACTCAACAAAAACAAGAAGCCCGACAAAAAAACAATAAGAGCACGCAACGACTTGATGGGGAGCCTAGGCTCCCCATGTCGTTTCTCCCCGCCTTAATCGCCTTTCGGCACCGCCTACACCATTCCGCCAGTAAATGCTAGAATCCCCCGCCATCATGCGGCCATTCTCCTAGTCTTGGCCGAACATTCCTTCAAACAGTGCATCCCATGCTGAAGAAGCTGTTCCAGTCGTTCCGTCCTCCCATCCGTGGTCAACACCACAGGCGCACCACGCCTGAAGTGATCAACAAGAGCCAACACTCGCTGCAGCGCAGCCAGTTCAGCCGCCACGCCGTGAGCATCGTCGAGCGCCTGCAGGGCGCCGGCTACCAGGCCTACCTGGTCGGCGGCTGCGTGCGCGACCTCCTGCTGGGCATCACCCCCAAGGACTTCGATGTCGCCACCAGCGCCACGCCCGAACAGGTGCGTGCCGAATTCCGCAATGCCAGGATCATTGGCCGGCGCTTCAAGCTGGTCCACATCCATTTCGGCCGCGAAATCATCGAAGTCGCCACCTTCCGCGCTCATCACAGCGAAGATGACCAGGGTGACAGCCACCGTTCGTCGCACAATGCCAGCGGGCGAATCCTGCGTGACAACGTCTACGGCACCCTCGAAGACGATGCCCAGCGTCGCGACTTCACCATCAACGCCCTGTACTACGACCCGGTCAGCGAGCGCGTCCTGGACTATGCCAATGGCGTCCACGATATCCGCAATCGCCTGCTGCGCCTGATCGGCGATCCGACCCACCGTTACCAGGAAGACCCGGTGCGCATGCTGCGCGCGGTGCGTTTCGCCGCCAAGCTCGACTTCGGCATCGAGAAGCACACCGTCCAGCCTATCCGCGAACTGGCCAAGCTGCTGCGCGAAATCCCGCCGGCGCGCCTGTTCGAGGAAGTGCTCAAGCTGTTCCTGTCCGGCCAGGGGGCGATCGCCTTCGAAATGCTGGTCGACCTCGAGTTGTTCGAACCCCTGTTCCCGGCCAGCGCCCACGCCCTGGATGAACGCCCGAACTACACCCACACCCTGATCAGCCAGGCGCTGGCCAACACCGACCTGCGCGTCAAGCAGGGCAAACCGGTGACCCCGGCCTTCCTGTTCGCCGCGTTGCTGTGGCCTGCCCTGCCAGCACGTGCCCTGTACCTGCAAAGCCAGGGCGTGCCGCCGATCCCGGCAATGAACGAAGCCGCCCACGACCTGATCGCCGAACAGTGCCAGCGCATTGCTATTCCCAAGCGCTTCACCCTGCCGATCCGCGAGATCTGGGACATGCAGGAGCGCCTGCCACGGCGCAGCGGCAAACGCGCCGACATGCTCCTGGACAACCCGCGCTTCCGCGCCGGCTACGACTTCCTGCTGCTGCGCGAAAGTGCCGGTGAGGAAACCGACGATCTCGGCCAGTGGTGGACCGACTACCAGGACGCCCACGACAGCGAACGCCGCGACATGATCCGCGAGCTGGGCAGCCGTGACGAAGGTTCGGGGCCGGCCCCGCGCAAACGCAAGCGCAGCAATAGCAAGCGCAAGGCCGGTGGCGACGAGGCCTTCGACTGAGCATGCCGGTACGCGCCTATATTGGCCTGGGCAGCAACCTGGACGCCCCCGCCGAGCAACTGCGCAGCGCCCTCCAGGCGCTGGACCAGATCGCCGGGACGCACCTGGTGGCCGCTTCGGCGTTGTACACCAGTGACTCCCTGCTGCCCGGCCAGCCTCGCTACACCAATGCGGTCGCAGCGCTCGACACCGAGCTGGCGCCGCTGGCGCTGCTCGATGCCCTGCAGGGCATCGAGAACGATCAGGGCCGGGTGCGCAAGGAGCGCTGGGGCCCGCGTACACTCGACCTGGATGTGCTGCTGTTCGGCGACCAGGTCATTGATGTGCCACGTCTGAAAGTGCCGCATTACCACCTGCATGCCCGTCCCTTCGTGCTTTATCCGCTGGCCGAGCTGGTCCCTGAAGACTTCCATCTGGCCGATGGCCGCAGCCTCGCGCAACTGCTCCAGGACTGCCCGTTCGTCGGGCTGGAACGCTTGTAATCCGGGCGTTTCAGCCATCGGTAACGCCAGTAACACCCTGAGCGTAACAATGCGGTAACAGGGTCATTGACTTCCCCCCCATCGCTCACGACTATAGGCGTCCCGCGGCGCCCGTATGCCGCATCACACCCATTTAGGCCCGGACAGCCCTGTGACCCGAACATCACGCACGATGATGTGCCGCTCCGGAAGATGAATACACGCGTTGTACGCAGTCGTTTTTCACAGCGCCTGAACGAGGATTTCGCTACATGCCTGAAGTAACCCTGACCACCCTGCATGGCCTGAAGGCCAAGGGTGAGAAAATCACCATGCTGACCTGCTACGACGCCACCTTCGCCAAGGCCGCCAGCCAGGCCGGCGTCGAGGTGCTGCTGGTTGGCGATTCGCTCGGCATGGTCCTGCAGGGCCATGACAGCACCCTGCCCGTCACCACCGACGACATGGCCTACCACACCGCCTGCGTCAAACGCGGCAACGACGGTGCACTGATCCTGGCCGACCTGCCCTTCATGGCCCATGCCACGCTCGAGCAGTCGTTCGTCAACTGCGCCAAGCTGATGCGCGCCGGAGCGCACATGATCAAGGTCGAGGGCGCAGCCTGGTTGGCCGAGACCATCCGCCTGCTGGCCGACCGCGGCGTGCCGGTGTGCGCGCACATGGGCCTGACCCCGCAGACCGTCAACGTGCTCGGTGGCTACAAGGTCCAGGGTCGCCAGGAAGCCCAGGCGCAACAGATGCGCGCCGATGCCATCGCCCTCGAGCAGGCTGGCGCCGCCATGCTGCTGCTCGAATGCGTGCCCAGCGAGCTGGCCACGGAGATTTCCCAGGCGGTGAGCATTCCAGTGATCGGTATCGGTGCCGGCAGTGGTACCGATGGCCAGGTACTGGTGCTGCACGACATGCTGGGCTTGTCCCTCAGCGGCCGCGTACCGAAGTTCGTGAAGAACTTCATGGCCGGCCAGCCCGATATCCAGAGCGCCCTGGCGGCCTACGTCAAGCAGGTCAAAGATGTGAGCTTCCCGGCCCCCGAACACGGGTTCAGCGCATGAATACCGTCAAGACTGTCCGCGAACTGCGCGCCGCCGTGGCACGCGCCCGGGGCGAAGGCAAGCGTATCGCCTTCGTCCCGACCATGGGCAACCTGCACAGCGGCCACGCCGCCCTGGTGACCAAGGCCGCCCAGCGCGCCGACTTCGTGGTTGCCAGCATCTTCGTCAACCCGCTGCAGTTCGGCGCAGGCGAAGACCTCGACAAATACCCACGCACCCTCGCTGCCGATCAGGAAACCCTGTTGCAGGCCGGTTGCCATCTGCTGTTCGCGCCTACTGTCGAAGAGATGTACCCCGACGGCATGACCGTGCAGACCCGGGTGAGCGTGCCGCAACTGTCCGAAGGCCTGTGTGGCGCCAGCCGCCCCGGGCACTTCGAGGGTGTGGCGACTGTGGTCAGCAAGCTGTTCAACATGGTCCAGCCGGATCTGGCCGTGTTCGGCGAAAAGGACTACCAGCAGCTGGCGGTCATCCGCGCCATGGTGCGAGACCTGAACATGCCGATCCAGATCATCGGCGAGCCGACCGTGCGGGCTGAGGATGGGTTGGCGCTGTCGTCGCGCAACGGTTATCTGAGCGCTGAACAACGCGCTGCGGCACCGATGCTATACAAAGTGCTGAGCCTGTTGGCCGAGGCGGTCCGGCGGGGTCAGCGCGATTATCTGACGCTGCTGGCTGAAGGCCAGGCGCAGCTGACAGCCGCCGGGTTCCGCCCGGACTACCTGGAAGTGCGTCATGCCGTCAGCCTGAAACCGGCGCAAGCCGACGATCGTGACCTGGTGATCCTGGGGGCGGCGTATCTGGGTAGCACTCGGCTGATCGACAACCTGTACTTGCACCTGGACGAAAAGACCGCCTGATCGCGGCGCCCCCGCAGGTACAGCGCCGCCACTGAATACGGCGTTGTACCTGTGGGAGCGGGCTCGTCCCGCGTTTAGGCCAGCACTGACAACCCCACGCAAATATTTCACGCCCCGCCCGCCCGCCCCATTCCCGCCGACCGGCCAATGCCTATAATGGGCCTCTCCTGCAACTGGCAAAGCCTGCCAGTGTCAAAGCCTGACCATGCCCGAAGGAAACCATCCGCAATGGCGTATTACCGCACTCCCCACGATGTGACGGCCCTGCCCGCCTGGCAGGAGCTTCAGCAACACCGCGATGCCATGCAGGGCTTCAGCATGCGCGACGCCTTCGCCGCCGACCCCAAGCGCTTCGAGCAGTTTTCGCTCAGCAGCTGCGGCCTGTTCCTCGACTACTCGAAGAACCTGATCAACGAAAAGACCCGTGAGCTGCTCGTCGAACTGGCTCAGGAAGTCGGTCTGGCTGACGCCATCAAGTCGATGTTCAGCGGCGAGATCATCAACGGCTCCGAAGGCCGTCCGGTGCTGCACACGGCCTTGCGCCGCCCGGTCGGTGACAAGCTGAATGTCGGTGGTGTCAATGTGATGCCCGAAGTGCACAAGGTCCTCAACCAGATCACCGAACTGGTCGGACGCATCCACGACGGCCTGTGGCGCGGCTACAGCGAAAAACCGATCACCGACGTGGTCAACATCGGCATCGGCGGCTCCTTCCTCGGCCCCGAACTGGTCTCCGAGGCCCTGCTGCCTTACGCCCAGCGCGGCGTGCGCTGCCACTACCTGGCCAACATCGACGGCAGCGAGTTCCACGAACTGTCGGCCAACCTGCGCGCCGAAACCACCCTGTTCATCGTCTCGTCGAAGTCGTTCAACACCCTCGAAACCCTGAAGAACGCCATGGCTGCGCGCACCTGGTACCTGGCCCAGGGCGGCTCGGAAGCCGAGCTCTATCGCCACTTCATCGCAGTCTCCAGCAACAAGGCCGCCGCCGTGGCCTTCGGCATTCGTGAAGAAAACATCTTCCCGATGTGGGATTGGGTGGGCGGGCGCTACTCGCTGTGGTCGGCCATTGGCCTGCCGATCGCCCTGGCCATCGGTACTGCCAACTTCAAGGAACTGCTGTCCGGCGCCTACACCATGGACCAGCATTTCCAGACCGCGCCGTTCGAGAAGAACATGCCAGTCCTGCTGGCGCTGCTCGGCGTGTGGTATGGCAACTTCTGGAATGCCAGCAGCCACGCGATCCTGCCGTACGACCACTACCTGCGTAACATCACCAAGCACCTGCAACAGCTGGACATGGAGTCCAACGGCAAGAGTGTACTGACCGACGGCTCCCCGGTGAAAACCGAGACCGGCCCGGTGATCTGGGGCGGCGTTGGTTGCAACGGCCAGCACGCCTATCACCAGTTGCTGCACCAAGGCACCCAGATGATCCCGGCCGACTTCATCGTGCCAGTGGTGAGCTTCAACCCGGTGGCCGACCATCACCAGTGGCTGTATGCCAACTGCCTGTCGCAGAGCCAGGCGCTGATGCTCGGCAAGACCCGCGAGGAAGCCGAGACCGAGCTGCGCGCCAAGGGCCTGAACGAAGCAGATATCGAAAAGCTGGCACCACACAAGGTGATCCCGGGCAACCGCCCGAGCAACACCCTGGTGGTCGAGCGCATCAGCCCACGCCGCCTCGGCGCGCTGGTGGCCATGTACGAGCACAAGGTCTTCGTGCAGAGCGTGGTCTGGGGCATCAACGCCTTCGACCAGTGGGGCGTGGAGCTGGGCAAGGAGCTGGGCAAGGGCGTGTACCAGCGCCTGGTCGGCAGCCTGGAAGACAGCGCTGAAGATGGCTCGACCCAGGGCCTGATCAACTACTTCCGCGGCCGTCATCGCGGCTGACCTGAAGGCTGCATTCGCGGGCGAGCCCGCTCCTACGGGCCCTTGTAGGAGCGGGCTCGCCCGCGAAGAGGCCAGCACAGGTTGAACAACAGTTCCAGCTACACTGTCCATCGAATAGCCGTTGAAGTCCCTCCGACAAGAGCAGGACAACCCGCCATGTTCGATATCCGCAACTACCCCCAGGCCCTGGCCGTCAGCCAGGCCGCCGAACTCTCCGACGCAGATTACCGCCGCCTCTACCGCCAGTCGGTGGATGACCCCGATACCTTCTGGGCCGAGCAGGCCAGGCGCCTGGACTGGATAAAACCCTGGTCGAGCGTGCAACAGTGCGACCTCAAGACCGGCACCGCACGCTGGTTCGAGGGCGCCCAGCTCAACGTCAGCTACAACTGCATCGACCGTCATCTCGACAAGCGTGGCGAGCAGACCGCCCTGCTCTGGGAAGGCGACGACCCGAAAGACGCCAAACCGATCACCTACCGCGAACTGCATCGCCAGGTCTGTCGCCTGGCCAACGCCCTGAAAGCACGCGGCGTGAAGAAAGGCGACCGGGTCTGCATCTACATGCCGATGATCCCCGAAGCCGCCTACGCCATGCTCGCCTGCACGCGAATCGGCGCCATTCATTCGGTGGTGTTCGGCGGCTTCTCCCCCGATGCCCTGCGCGACCGCATCCTCGATGCCGACTGTCGCACGGTGATCACTGCCGACGAAGGCGTGCGTGGCGGCAAACGCATCCCTCTCAAGCAGAACGTCGACAAAGCCCTGGCCAGTTGCCCGAATGTCAGCAGCGTGCTGGTGGTCAAGCGCACCGGGGGTGATGTGGCCTGGAGCGAAGGACGCGACCTCTGGTACCACGAGGCCACCGAGCGCGCAGGCGACGACTGCGCCCCCGAACCAATGGCCGCCGAAGACCCGCTGTTCATCCTCTACACCTCCGGCAGTACTGGCAAACCCAAGGGCGTGCTGCACAGCACGGCAGGTTACCTGCTGCAGGCGACGATGACGTTCAAGGTGGTATTCGATTACCGCGACGGCGAAGTCTTCTGGTGCACAGCCGACGTCGGCTGGGTCACTGGCCACAGCTATATTGTCTATGGCCCGCTGGCCAACGGTGCCATCTCGCTGATGTTCGAAGGCGTGCCCAACTACCCGGACACCTCGCGCTTCTGGCAAGTGGTCGACAAACACCAGGTGAACATCTTCTACACCGCGCCCACAGCGCTGCGCGCCTTGATGCGCGAAGGCAACAAACCGTTGCAGGGCACCTCGCGCGAGAGCCTGCGCCTGCTCGGTAGCGTCGGCGAGCCGATCAACCCTGAAGCCTGGGAATGGTATTTCGAAGCCGTCGGGCAAAAGCGCTGCCCCATCGTCGACACCTGGTGGCAGACCGAAACCGGCGGCATCATGCTCACCCCGCTGCCCGGAACACCACGTCTCAAGCCCGGCTGCGCCACGCAACCGATGTTCGGTGTGCAACCGGTGCTGCTGGACGAAAAAGGCAAGCTGATCGAAGGCCCCGGCGCCGGCCTGCTGGCGATCAAGGCCAGTTGGCCCGGGCAGATCCGCAGCGTCTATGCTGATCACCAGCGGATGGTCGACACCTACTTCAAGCCCATGCCCGGCTACTACTTCACCGGTGATGGCGCACGCCGCGATGCCGACGGCGACTACTGGATCACCGGGCGTATCGACGATGTGATCAACGTATCCGGCCATCGCATCGGCACCGCCGAGGTGGAGAGTGCGCTGGTGCTGCATGACAGCATCGCCGAGGCTGCGGTGGTCGGCTACCCCCACGACCTCAAGGGCCAGGGCGTGTATGCCTTCGTCACCACGATGAATGGCATCACCCCAAACGATGCGCTCAAGGCCGAGCTGCTGGCGTTGGTCAGCAAAGAGATCGGCAGTTTCGCCAAACCCGAGTTGATCCAGTGGGCACCGGCCTTGCCCAAGACCCGCTCGGGCAAGATCATGCGGCGTATACTGCGCAAGATCGCCTGCAACGAGCTGGACAACCTCGGCGATACCTCGACCCTCGCCGATCCCAGCGTGGTCCAGGGCCTCATCGACACACGCCTCAACCAATAGACGGCCGCCAAGCGGCCAGCACAGGTCGCCATGGAAGCCTTACGTCGCCGCATCGAAACCCAGGTCATGAGCCTTACCGGGCTGGCCCTCGGCCAGCTCGACCTGGAGTCCCCCAAAGGCGACCCGGGCCTGTTCGGCCCGCAAAGCGTCAGTTGGCAAGTACATGGTGATTTCCCCAGCATGCTGATCGGCGGCATCAGCGCACTGATGCTGCAACTGTTGCATCCGCTGGCACTGGCCGGGGTCTGGGATCACTCGAATTTTCGCGAAGACCTGCTCGGCCGACTGCGCCGCACCAGCCAGTTCATCTCAGGCACCACCTTCGGCTCGACCCGAGATGCCGAATGGCTGATCGAAAAGGTCCGCACCATCCACCTCAAGGTGGTCGGCACCGCTCCCGATGGGCGTCATTACGCCGCCAGCGACCCGGACCTGCTGACCTGGGTACACGTGGCCGAGGTCAGCAGTTTTCTCGCCGCTCACCTGCGCTACCGCAACCCGCGATTGTCAGTGGCCGACCAGGACGCCTACTACGACGAGATCGCCTTGATCGCCGAACGCCTGGGCGCCCGCAACGTCCCGCGCTCATGCCGCCAGGTGGACGACTACCTGCAGCACATGCGCGCACAACTGCTTTGTGATGCTCGCAGCCTGGAAGTGGTCGACATCCTGCTCGAAGCCCCGGCGCCCAGTCGCCTGGCAGAGCCTGTGGGCAAGCTGATGCTGCACGCAGGTATCGACCTGTTGCCCGATTGGGCCAGCGCCCTGCTCAATCTGCACCAAGGCCCCCTGCAGCGTCGCATGGTGCGCCTGGGCGTGGAGCGTACAGCGCCCGTGTTGCGCTGGGCCATGCGTGACGGTTCGGCGCACCGCGCCCGGCGGCGGATGGGCTTGCTCTAAGAGTTCTCCGATGTATCGGAACTGATTTGACGTGCCATACTCCAAGCACCTCCGCTCGAGACAGACGACGCCGCACATGCCCAAAGGATTGAATCGCGCCATTGGCGCCTTGCTGGCCATCGTGGCCCTGTACAGCCTGCTTGGCTTCTTCATTCTTCCCGGTGTGGGCCTGCGCATCGCCAACCAGCAACTGGCGCAGTACGCCACCGCGCCGGCGCACCTGCAGCGTATCGAGTTCAACCCGTTCAGCCTCGAGCTGACGTTGTGGAGCCTGCAGATCGGCGAGCCGGGCAAGGAGCAGGTGGCCTTCGAACGCCTCTACGCCAACCTCTCGCTCGACAGCCTATGGAGCGGCGCCCTGCACCTGGACGCGGTAGAGCTGGACAAGCCGCGTACCGAGCTGCTGTTCGCCAAGGACGGCAGCCTCAACCTCAGTCAGCTGTTCAAGCTGCCGCCGAGCGAGCCAAAACCGGACGAGCCGCCGAGCGATCCGTTCCCGCTGCGGATCGCCAGCATCAAGCTCAACGAAGGCTACCTGCACTTCCAGGACCTGCGCCCGAGCGAACCCATCGAGTTCCTCTACGACTCGATGAACCTCGAACTGAAGAACCTCAGCACCTTGCCGGACGACAGCGCCGACATGACGCTGGTCGCCAACGGCCCCAACGGCGGGCGTATCGACTGGAGCGGCAACCTGAGCCTGTCGCCCATCACCTCCGAAGGCACGCTGAAGATCACCGACAGCAAGATGAAGCTGTTCTGGCCCTACGTACGTGATGCCGTACCGCTGGTGCTGGAAGACGGCGTGCTCAGCCTCGATACCCACTACAAACTGAACCTGTCCAAGGAAACCGAGCTGCTGCTCGATAACGCCTCCGTGCGCGTCGCGCCCTTCGCCATCAAGGCGCCCGACGGCCGCCCGCTGGCGCGCCTGGCCAGCCTTGAGGTCAGCGAAACCTCCATCGACCTGGCCAAGCAGTTGGTGACCGTCGGCAAGATCCGCAGCGAAAAACTCGAAACCTGGGCGGCCCTCGAACGTGACGGCCAGCTCGACTGGCAGAAACTCTTCGCCAGTCAGCCCGCCAAAGCCACCCCCAAGGAAAAGGCCGAGCCCGCCACCGCAGCGCCGCCCCCTGAGGAGAACGCCGCCAAGCAGCCCAGCAAACCCTGGCAGGTACTGCTCAAGGATGTTCAGGCACGCAACTACATGATTCACCTGGCCGACCGCAGCCAGAAAGAGCCCGTAGCGCTCGATGTCGGGCCGCTCAACCTGGACATGCAAGGCTTTGACAGCCTCAACAAGTCGCCCTTCACGCTCAAGCTCGACACCGGCGTTGGCCGCCAAGGCAAGCTGCAGGCTGCCGGCCAGGTCAACCTGGCACCGGTCACCGCCAAGCTGGACGTCAGTACCCGCGACATCGACCTGCGCGTAGCCCAGGCCTACATCAGCCCGTTCATTCGCCTGGAGCTGCGCAGCGGCATGCTCGCCAGCGATCTCAAGGTCGATCTCAAGGGCACCGAGCCACTGGCCTTCAGCGTGGCGGGCAAGGCCCAGGTCAACCAACTGCACACCCTCGACACGATCAAGGGGCGCGACTTCGTGAAATGGCAGCAGGTGAACGTCGATGGGCTGTCCTATGTGCACGGCGATGCCCTGTCGATCGACAAGATCACCCTGTTGCAGCCCTACGCGCGCTTCATCATCAACGAAGACCGCACCACCAGTGTCGACGACCTTCTCATCCCGCAACCTGCTGACGGACCAGCCGCCAGCCAAGCGAAACCGGCCACAGCCAGCAATGAAAAGCCGCTGGGCATCCGAATCGGCCAGATCGATATCAACGATGGCTCGGCCAACTTCGCCGACCTGACACTGACGCCCAACTTCGCCACCGCCGTGCAACAGTTGAACGGCCAGATCGGCACCATCGACAACCGCAAGCCGCTGCCGGCGAAGGTTGACGTCAAAGGCAAGGTTGATCGCTACGCGCCGGTGACCATCAAGGGCGCATTGAATCCGTTCGACCCGATGGCCAGCCTCGACATCGCCACCAGCTTCAAGCGCGTCGAACTGACCACCCTGACGCCCTACTCCGGCAAGTTCGCCGGGTTCCGGATCCGCAAGGGACGCCTGAATCTCGACCTGCACTATGTGATCACCAAGGGTCAGCTCAAGGCCGAGAACAAGGTCGTGGTGGAGCAACTGCAACTGGGTGAAAAAGTCGACAGCCCCGATGCCGTCGACCTGCCTATTCGCCTCGCTGTCGCGTTGCTCAAGGATACCGAGGGCAAGATCTCCATCGAGCTGCCTGTCACGGGCGATCTCAACAACCCGCAGTTCAGCGTCATGCCGATCGTCTGGCAGACCCTGCGCAACCTGGTGCTGCGTGCAGCGCAGGCGCCGTTCAAGTTCATCGGCGGGTTGATTGCCGGGGGCGGTTCGGAAGATCTGGGCAACGTATCCTTTGCTCCCGGTTCCAGCGACCTCAGCAGCGAGGCCCAGTCGGCCCTGGACAAGCTGGCCTCGGCCCTGCAACAGCGGCCGGAACTGCGCCTGGAGATCGAAGGTACGAGCGCGCAGAGCAGCGACGGCCCATTGATCGCCCAGCAACGCCTGGAGCGCGAGTACCAGACGACCTGGTACAAGATCCTGCAGCGTCGCGGCGACAAGGTGCCGGCCAATGCCTCGATGCTGGTGGTCGACGGCAGCGACAAGCCGGCCATGCTCGAGGGCATCTACCGCACCCGTCTCAAGCAGCAGCCACCTGCGGAATGGGAGAAGCTCAGCCGCGACGAACGCACCACCAAGCTGCGCGAGGCGGTGATCAAATCCTGGGCCGAAAGCGCGGTCTTGCTGCGCAACCTCGGCCAGGATCGGGCGAGCAGCATCAAGGACTACCTGGTAGACAAGGGCAAGTTGGAGGATGACCGGGTGTACTTCATCGATACCACCCTGGGGCAGGCCGAAAGCGACGGGCGAGTGATCACCCCGATGCATCTTGACGCAGAGTAATCCCTGAACGATTTCAGATGCGCAAAGAGAAAGCCCCGGCAGATGCCGGGGCTTTCTCTTTGGGTGGCCAGATCCTTCTGACCGACGGGACAATCCTTATTCGGTTTTCAGCGCTTCAGCAGTTACGTCTTTCACGCCTTTGATCTTCTTGGTGATGTTCACCGCGGTTTCTTTCTGCGATGGGGTGACCTTCGTGTCCGAAGACAGGGAGACAACACCGTGGCTGGTTTCAACTTTGATATCGCTGCCCGGGATGCCTTTTTCAGTCAGCAGATCAGCCTTGACCTTGGTGGTGATCCAGGTGTCCGAGGTTTCTTGCTTGGCATCGGCCACCGGTTGGTTGGAAGCCAGCATCACTGGAGCTTGGGTAGCCTCTGCGGCGAATGCGCCGTTAGCCATCGACAGAGTCAGGGCGGTAGCAGTAGCGGCAGCAATGGCAAACTTCTTCATGTGGGTCACTCCTGTTTATTCGAAAGATCTGCGCCGTGGTTCCTGGCTGCAGGTATGAAGGTAGTTGCAGGGGCTGTGCCAGTTTTTCCGCTTCGCTTGATTCCTTTAAAAACAATGACTTACGAAAACATTCATCTTGTTGGTGTCGTGCAATTTGCAAGCCCGGCGAAAAACCTGCATGCAAGATGCAAGTCCGACAGGTTTTTCTGCGCACATAAAAAAAGGACCTCCGAAGAGGTCCTTTTCATCAGGGCCGATAAGGCTTAGACACCCGATGCCTTGGCAGCGGCGACGTCCTTGATCGACAGTTTGATACGGCCGCGGTTGTCCACGTCCAGTACCAGTACTTCGACTTCCTGACCTTCTTTCAGCACGTCGGTGACCTTCTCTACACGCGCATCGCTGAGCATGGAGATGTGCACCAGACCGTCCTTGCCAGGCAGGATGTTGACGAAGGCGCCGAAGTCGACGATACGCTCGACCTTGCCGACGTAGATCTTGCCGATCTCGGCTTCTGCGGTGATGCCCAGGATGCGCTGCTTGGCAGCATCTGCCGCTTCCTTGGTTTCGCCGAAGATCTTGATCGAGCCGTCGTCTTCGATGTCGATCGAGGCCTTGGTTTCTTCACAGATGGCGCGGATGGTGGCGCCGCCTTTACCGATGACGTCACGGATCTTGTCGGTGTCGATCTTCATCGCGATCATGGTCGGGGCGTTGGCCGACAGTTCGGTACGCGACTGACCGATGATCTGGTTCATCTGGCCGAGGATGTTCAGGCGCGCTTCCAGGGCCTGGCCCAGGGCGATCTCCATGATCTCTTCGGTGATGCCGTTGATCTTGATGTCCATCTGCAGCGCGGTCACGCCTTTGGCGGTACCGGCAACCTTGAAGTCCATGTCGCCCAGGTGGTCTTCATCACCCAGGATGTCGGTCAGGATCGCGAATTTCTCGCCTTCCTTGACCAGGCCCATGGCGATACCGGCAACCGGCGCCTTCATTGGAACGCCAGCGTCCATCAGGGCCAGGGAAGCGCCGCAGACCGAAGCCATGGAGCTCGAACCGTTGGATTCGGTGATTTCCGAAACGACACGGATGGTGTACGGGAATACGTCGGCAGCAGGCAGCATGGCCTGGACCGAGCGACGTGCCAGACGGCCGTGACCGATTTCACGACGGCCAGCACCGCCCATGCGACCACACTCGCCTACCGAGAACGGCGGGAAGTTGTAGTGCAGCATGAAGGGGTCTTTCTTCTCGCCTTCGAGGGTGTCCAGCAGCTGGGCGTCACGGGCGGTGCCGAGGGTGGCAACCACCAGGGCCTGGGTTTCGCCACGGGTGAACAGCGCCGAACCGTGGGTCTTAGGCAGAACACCGACTTCGATGTTCAGCGGACGCACGGTCTTGGTGTCACGACCGTCGATACGCGGTTTGCCGTTGACGATGTTTTCGCGAACGGTGCGGTACTCGATTTCGCCGAAGATGTCTTTGACTTCGCTCGCCGATGGCTGGCCTTCTTCACCGGAGAACTTGGCGACGGCCTGGTCGCGCAGCTCGCCCAGGCGCGCGTAGCGGTCGGCCTTGACGGTGATGGTGTAGCCCTGGGATACGGCTTCACCGAACTCGGCGCGGATAGCGTCGAACAGTGCGGTGTTGGCGACGGCAGGTTTCCAGTCCCAGGTTGGCTTGCCGGCTTCGGCGGCCAGTTCCTTGACGGCCTGGATCACAGCCTGGAATTCGTCGTGGGCGAACAGCACGGCGCCCAGCATCTGGTCTTCGGTCAGCTCCTGGGCTTCCGATTCGACCATCAGTACGGCGTCGGAGGTACCGGCAACGACCATGTCCAGGCTCGAGGCAGCCAGTTGCTCGTAGGTCGGGTTCAGCAGGTAGCCGGTGCTTTCGTGGAAGGCAACGCGGGCAGCGCCGATCGGGCCTTCGAACGGAATGCCGGAGATGGCCAGGGCAGCCGAGGTACCGATCATCGCAGCGATGTCCGGATCGGTCTTCTTGCTGGTGGAAACCACGGTGCAGACGACCTGCACTTCGTTCATGAAGCCTTCGGGGAAGAGCGGGCGGATCGGACGGTCGATCAGACGCGAGGTCAGGGTTTCTTTCTCGGAAGGACGGCCTTCACGCTTGAAGAAACCGCCAGGGATCTTGCCAGCGGCGTAGGTCTTTTCCTGATAGTGCACGGACAGCGGGAAGAAGCCCTTGCCTGGATCAGCTTGCTTGGCACCGACCACGGTCACCAGCACGGTGACATCGTTGTCGACGGTGACCAGCACGGCGCCGGTGGCCTGACGGGCAATGCGGCCCGTTTCGAGAGTGACGGTCGATTGACCGAACTGGAACGTCTTGATTACCGGGTTCACGGTTTCCTACCTTTTCAGTGGCTCTTGGGGGAACTGGGAAAACTGGGATCTTGCGAATTCTTGGGCGGAAGGGAGTGTCGACTCCGTTGACCGTCCAGATACAACACGAGGCTGGGAGCCTGGGCGTCTTGCGAAAAAATCGCTCGACGGCATCAGGCTGCCAACCTCGGAGATACGCGTGGCGTGTCCAAGGGTAGCGCTGACAAGCAGCGCTCCCCAAGCATGCGACACGCCATGCACACCACTGCCAGGCCGCTATTAGCGACGCAGGCCCAGGCGACCGATCAGGGCGCTGTAACGAGTGGTGTCTTTGCCCTTCAGGTAATCCAGCAGCTTACGACGCTGGTTGACCATACGGATCAGACCACGACGGGAGTGGTGGTCTTTTTCGTTGGCCTTGAAGTGGCCTTGCAGCTTGTTGATGTTGGCGGTCAGCAGAGCAACCTGCACTTCCGGGCTACCGGTATCGCCGGCGGCTTGCTGGTAATCGGCAACGATCTGAGCTTTTTCTTCAACGCTGAGGGCCATTTGGCTTCTCCTGATAAACGGATCCCGCAAGCGGGGTCCAATAGGCCAGGGACTGAAATCCCTGTATTAATAAAAAGAGGTCTGACCGTGCCTACTGACAGCCATCCTCGGTTCCACAGCGCATGACCGAAGCCCTGCCCTGTGGTTTCGGTCATTCCGACCGAATCAGTCGACGCGGCGCAATGCGCCCGTCTTCGCTCACTTCACCGATACCGATGAAACGGCCATTGTGATCCTGTACCCGGACCATGCCGAACTGCGGCGCGTCCGGTGCTCGCACTGCCTGACCGTGCAGCCAGTAGAACGCGCTGTGCTCGGACAACAGCACCAGCGGCCAGTCCTGCAGCCCGCTGTCGGACGGCATGAGGAAGCGATCGAGTGCTTCGTTGCCACCTTCGGCATGCGCCTGCTCGAGCTCCTCGAGCGTCACGGTCTGTGCCAGGGCGAAAGGCCCGGCCTGGGTGCGACGCAGTTCTGCGACATAGGCACCACAGCCCAGCACCTCACCGATATCCTCGACCAGCGTGCGGATATAGGTGCCTTTGCTGCAGCCGACCGAGAGGCGCGCACGGGTGCCTTCGCACTCGAGCAACTCCAAGCGGTTAATAGTAACAGAACGCGCCTCGCGCTCCACTACCTCTCCTGCACGCGCCAATTTGTAAAGCGGCTGGCCGTCACGCTTGAGCGCCGAGTACATCGGCGGCACCTGGCGGATTTCACCGCGAAAACGCGGGATCGCGGCTTCGATATCAGCGCGACCAACGGTCACCTCGCGAGTCTGCAGCACCTCGCCTTCGGCGTCCGCTGTGCTGGTAGTCTGCCCCAGCTGCATGACGGTTTCGTAGCCCTTGTCGGAATCGAGCAGGTACTGCGAAAACTTGGTCGCCTCACCAAAGCACAGCGGCAACACACCGGTGGCCAGTGGGTCGAGGCTGCCGGTATGGCCGGCCTTTTCTGCATTGAGCAGCCAGCGGACTTTCTGCAAGGCTGCATTGGAGGTGAACCCCAAGGGCTTGTCGAGCAGGATGATACCACTGACGTTACGACGGATACGTTTGACCTGGGCCACCGCTTACTCCTTGGTGTCCAGCTCGTCAGCATCCTTGTGCAGGCGATCTTCGGCCACCGCACGCTCGATCAGTGCCGAGAGATGAACACCCCGGCTGACACTTTCATCGAAGTGGAAATGCAGTTGTGGAACACTGCGCAGTTGCATCGCCCGGCCGAGGTGCAGGCGCAGGAAACTGGCGGCACTGTTGAGCGCCTTGAGGGTCTGGGGGACTGCGTCGGCGTCGTCCTGGCCCATCACGGTGATGAAGACCTTGGCGTGGCCAAGATCACGGCTGACGTCGACCGCGGTGATGGTCACCAGGCCCACGCGTGGATCCTTGACTTCACGGCGGATCAGCTCGGCCAGCTCGCGCTGCATCTGATCGCCGATGCGTTGGGTACGGCTATATTCTTTTGCCATTTTTGCTACCTGTATCTTAAAGCGGCAAACGCCCGGTCAGGCGGGTGTGCCTGACCGGGCGTTACCTTCAGAGGCCCAGCCAGCCGCCTTGCGACGGGGCCTGGGCCGCGCCCATCCCTTACAGGGTACGGGCAACCTGGACTTTCTCGAAGACTTCGATCTTGTCGCCGACCTTGACGTCGTTGTAGCTCTTCACGCCGATACCGCACTCCATGCCGTTACGCACTTCGGCGGCGTCGTCCTTGAAGCGACGCAGCGATTCCAGCTCGCCTTCGAAGATCACGACGTCCTCGCGCAGTACGCGGATCGGACGGTTGCGGTACACGGTACCTTCGATGACCATACAGCCAGCGATGGCGCCGAACTTCGGCGAACGGAACACATCACGCACTTCGGCGACACCCAGGATGTTCTCGCGAACATCGCTGCCGAGCATGCCGGTCAGTGCTTTCTTGACGTCTTCGATGATGTCGTAGATCACGTTGTAGTAACGCATATCCAGACCTTCCTGCTCGACGATCTTGCGCGCACCGGCATCGGCACGCACGTTGAAGCCGAACAGTACTGCATTCGAAGCCAGCGCCAGGTTGGCATCGCTCTCGGTGATACCACCGACGCCGCCACCGATGACGCGTACCTGAACTTCGTCGTTGCCCAGGCCGCCGAGCGAGCCCTGGAGTGCTTCCAGAGAGCCGCGCACGTCGGTCTTGAGGACGATGTTGAGGGTCTTCTTCTCTTCCTGACCCATGGTCTCGAAGATGTTTTCCAGCTTGCCTGCGTGAGCACGGGCCAGCTTGACCTCGCGGTACTTGCCTTGACGGAACAGGGCGACTTCACGTGCCTTCTTCTCGTCAGCGACCACGGACAGCTCGTCACCGGCTTCCGGAGTGCCATCCAGGCCGAGGATCTCGACCGGGATCGACGGGCCGGCTTCCTTCACAGGCTTGCCGTTCTCGTCGAGCATGGCACGTACGCGGCCATAGTTGGAGCCGACCAGAACCATGTCGCCCTGACGCAGCGTGCCGTCCTGAACCAGGATGGTGGCTACCGGACCACGGCCCTTGTCCAGACGCGACTCGACGACAACGCCACGACCAGGTGCGGTCGGGGTAGCGGTCAGTTCGAGAATCTCGGCCTGCAGCAGGACAGCTTCGAGCAGTTCGTCGACACCGGTACCCATCTTCGCCGAAACCTTGACGAACGGAGTGTCACCACCCCAGTCCTCGGAGGTCACGCCTTCGACGGCCAGTTCGTTGCGGATGCGATCGAGGTCGGCACCCGGCTTGTCGATCTTGTTCACTGCGACCACCAGCGGAACACCAGCAGCTTTCGCGTGCTGAACCGCCTCACGGGTCTGTGGCATCACGCCGTCGTCCGCCGCCACCACCAGGATGACGATGTCGGTCGCCTTGGCACCACGGGCACGCATTTGCGTAAACGCAGCGTGGCCTGGGGTGTCGAGGAAGGTGACCATGCCGCGGTCGGTTTCCACGTGGTAGGCACCGATGTGCTGGGTGATACCACCGGCTTCGCCAGCGGCAACCTTGGCACGACGGATGTAGTCGAGCAGCGAAGTCTTGCCGTGGTCGACGTGGCCCATGACGGTCACGACCGGCGCACGGGACTCGACTTCACCTTCGAACTTCAGCGATTCGGCCAGGGAATCTTCCAGGGCGGTATCGCTGACCAGGGTGACCTTGTGGCCCAGCTCTTCGGCGACCAGTTGAGCGGTCTCCTGGTCGAGCACCTGGTTGATGGTGACCGGAGTACCCAGCTTGAACATGAACTTGACGACTTCGGCAGCCTTGACCGACATCTGCTGAGCCAGCTCGGAGACGGTGATGGTCTCGCCGATGCTGACGTCACGGATGACTGGGCCGGTCGGGCTCTGGAAACCGTGCTGGTTACGCTTCTTCAGTTTGCTCTTGCCGCCACGGCCACGACGTGCGCCATCGCTCTCTTCGTCAGTGGTGCGCGGTGCAGCGCGCGGAGTCGGAGCCTTTTCCTTCTCCTTGACCTTGACCTTGATCGAAACGCGAGGGGCTTCACCGCGACGCTCACCACCGGCGCCACGACGGTCGTCGTCACGGGTGCGGTTTTCGTTGCGACGGTTTTCGTCCTTCTTGCGCTCGGCGGCACGTACAGCGGCGTCGTCGGACACCGGGGCGTCGGCCACGACAGGCTCGGCAGCAACCGGAGCCGGCTCGGCACGTGGAGCAGTCGCTGCAACCGGAGCTTCGGCGGCCTGACGGCGAGCCTGCTCTTCGTTGCGCTGGCGAGTCTCGGCCTCGACCTTCTCACGCGCAGCGTTTTCCGCAGCACGGCGCTCTTCAGCCTCACGCTTCTGCTCGGCCTGGATCTCTTCCGGGCTACGCTGTACGAATACTTTCTTCTTGCGTACTTCTACGCTGATGCTCTTACTACCGGCGACACGCAGGGTGCTGGTGGTCTTGCGCTGCAAGGTAATCTTGCGTGGCTCTTCCGCCTTGCTCTTGTGGCTGCTTTTCAGATGAGTCAGCAGAACCTGCTTCTCATTGTCGGTCACTACCTGACCGGCGTCGGTGTGCGGCAGACCTGCCTCACGCATCTGCTGCAGCAGGCGCTCTACCGGTGCCTCGACCTCTTGGGCCAGTTCTTTCACCGTGACTTGCGTCATGCACTTCTCTCCTCAGGCCGCGCCTAATTACTCGAACCAGTGGGCTCGGGCGGCCATGATCAACTTGCCGGCACGCTCTTCGTCGATGCCGTCGATGTCGAGCAGGTCGTCGATCGACTGCTCGGCCAGGTCTTCGCGGTTAACCACGCCGCGCACCGCCAGTTCCGCCGCCAGATCCTTGTCCATGCCCTCGAGGGAGAGCAGGTCTTCGGCCGGATGGGCGTCTGCCAGTTTTTCTTCGGTAGCGATGGCTTTGGTCAACAAACGGTCCTTGGCACGAGCACGCAGCTCGTTGACGATTTCCTCGTCGAAGCCATCGATGTTGAGCATTTCTTCCAACGGTACGTAAGCAATTTCTTCGAGGCTGGTGAAGCCTTCGTCGACCAGCACCTGTGCCAGCTCTTCGTCGACTTCCAGTTCCTCGATGAAGTTACGCAGGATGTCACCTGTTTCGGCTTGCTGCTTGGCCTGGATGTCCTTCTCGGTCATCACGTTCAGGGTCCAGCCAGTCAGCTGACTGGCCAGGCGAACGTTCTGACCGCCACGGCCAATGGCCTGGGCCAGGTTGTCCTCGGCAACGGCGATGTCCATGGCATGGGCATCTTCATCGACGATGATCGCCGCGACTTCAGCCGGCGACATGGCGTTGATGACGAACTGCGCCGGGTTCTCGTCCCACAGGACGATATCCACACGCTCACCACCCAGTTCACCGGAGACAGCCTGAACGCGCGAACCACGCATGCCGATGCAGGCGCCTTGCGGGTCGATACGCTTGTCCTTGGAGCGCACGGCGATCTTGGCGCGCGAACCCGGATCACGGGACGCTGCCATCACCTCGATCAGGCCTTCGGCGATTTCCGGTACTTCGATGCGGAACAGCTCGATCAACATCTGCGGTGCGGTACGCGACAGGATCAGTTGCGGACCGCGGTTCTCGGTGCGAATTTCCTTGAGCAGGGCACGCAGGCGCACGCCAACACGGAAAGTCTCACGCGGGATGATGTCTTCGCGGGCCAACAGCGCCTCGGCGTTGTTGCCCAGGTCGACGATGACGTTGTCACGGGTGACTTTCTTGACGGTGCCGGAGATGATTTCGCCAACACGCTCGCGATAGGCATCGACCACCTGTGCGCGCTCGGCCTCACGGACCTTCTGCACGATGACCTGCTTGGCGGTCTGGGCGGCGATACGACCGAACTCGATCGACTCGATCTTCTCTTCGATCACATCACCGATCTTGGCTTCGGGGTGAGTGTCCTTGATCTTGTCCAGCCAGGTTTCGATCGCCGGATCGTCAAGGTCGTTTTCATCGACCACGGTCCAACGGCGGAACGTCTCGTAGCTACCGGTGTGGCGGTTGATTTCCACACGCAGGTCGACTTCGTCCTCAAAACGTTTTTTGGTTGCAGTGGCCAGGGCCACTTCCAGCGCTTCGAAAATGACGCCGGGCGGTACACCCTTTTCGTTGGATACCGATTCAACAACCAGCAGTACTTCTTTGCTCATCGTACGCCTCGCCTTGCGCAAGCCATTAGACCCGGAATGTCCGCCGGGCCCGGCACGTCTCAGTCAAAACTGGGAATAATATTGGCCTTGTCGATCGAGTCGATCGGCAGCAGGAATTCGTTGGAGTCCACCTGGACCACCACATCCTGATCCTCCACACCGCGGAGAAGGCCCTGGAAGTTACGACGCCCCTCGAAGGGCGTACGCAGCTTGATCTTCACTTGTTCGCCGGCATGCGAAGCAAACTGTTCCAGAGTGAACAGCGGGCGATCCATGCCTGGAGAGGACACCTCGAGGGTGTATTCACTGCTGATCGGATCTTCCACATCAAGAATCGCACTGGCCTGACGGCTGACCGCTTCGCAGTCGTCCACCAGGATCCCGTCTTCCTTGTCGATGTAGATGCGCAGTACCGAATGCTTACCCTGGGAAACGTATTCGATCCCCCAGCACTGATAGCCCAGACCCTCGACAACCGGGGCCAACAAGGCCTGCAACTGTTCTAGCTTGCTCGACACCTGAACCCCCTCGTGCATGCTGTGCAAATAAAAAATGGGCGAAGCGCCCATCCCTGAAAGCGCCGTTGAACAACGACGCGAAGAACTGTTCAGCTAGCAAAAAGCCCCTGAAAAGGGGCTCCGCTGAAGCTGGTTGCGGGGGCTGGATTTGAACCAACGACCTTCGGGTTATGAGCCCGACGAGCTACCAAGCTGCTCCACCCCGCGACAAAGCTGGGGCGAAAGTATAAGACCGAACCCTCTGCAGGGTCAATCCGACCTCCACCTGCAAGAAAGCCCGCTAAAGCGGGCTCTCATGCTTCAATTGGTACCGAGAAGGGGACTCGAACCCCTACACCCTATGGGCACAACCACCTCAAGGTTGCGTGTCTACCAATTCCACCACCTCGGCAATATTACATCTTGAAACCCGTTACTTCTGCTCTTCGGTAGGAGGAGGGACATCACCTTTTGGGGCGGCTTCACTCTTCTGTTCCTGGAGCACCGGTACATCATCATTTACTGCCGGCTTTTGCTCTTTGACTTCCAGCACCGCTGGATCTGGCAAACCGGCTTGAGTCAGCTGGTGTGCCTGCTGCTTGGCGAAGTATCCTAACCCAAGTGCAGTCAAAAAGAAAGTGGCAGCAAGTATAGCAGTAAATTTACTCAGGAAGGTAGCAGAACCTTGGCTTCCGAACACAGTATTTGAAGCACCTGCGCCGAAAGATGCACCTGCTTCCGCACCTTTACCCTGTTGCATCAGAACCAGCGCTACCAGCGCCAGCGCAGCCAACAGATGAAAAACAACTACGACTGTTTCCAGCATATGTTCAGTTTCCTGCGGCGCGACAAATTGCACCGAATTCGTCTGCGTTCAGGGATGCTCCACCAATGAGCCCCCCATCAATATCCGGCATGCCGAACAGTTCGGCCGCATTGGCCGCCTTCACGCTACCGCCGTAGAGAAGTTGCACATTCGCTGCAACTTCGGCGTCCTGCGCCGCCAGCTGAGCACGGATGGCAGCATGCACATCCTGAGCTTGCTGAGGCGAGGCCGTCAAACCAGTACCAATGGCCCATACAGGCTCATAGGCAATTACTGCATTGGCAAAAGCACTGATACCGAATGCATCGATAACACTGCTTAGTTGACGCCCTACAACTTCGAGCGTCTTGCCAGCCTCGCGCTCCTCGAGGGTTTCCCCTACGCAAAGCACCGGCTTCAAACCACTTGCCTGTGCAGCTGCAAACTTGCGATTCAGCACTTCGTCCGACTCACCAATGATCTGGCGGCGTTCCGAGTGACCAATCAAGACCAACTTGCAACCGACGTCGGCCAACTGACTGGGTGCAACTTCACCCGTCAGCGCACCCTGCTCGGGCTGTACTGCAGAATTCTGTGCTCCAACGATGATTCCTTTGTCCTTCAGCGCATCAACAACTTGATTGATGAACAGCGACGGTGGAAACACCGCAACTTCGACACTACTCGGAAGAGCCAGATTACTCAGGCTCAGGCTCAGCTCAGCGACGCTGGCGCGGGTACCGTGCATCTTCCAGTTACCAGCTACCATGGGGCGACGCATGCTCTACCTCGTCGGTCAAAGTGGGCGCAGATCTTACCCAACCAGAATCACGCTGGCAAGCATCTTTCAGGCACAAACTTCTGCAACGACCTTGGCCAAGGCTTCGGCGTGGCTGCGCACCTGATTTTCGTCGTCACCCTCGACCATCACCCGCAGCAGCGGTTCGGTCCCGGACTTGCGCAGCAACACACGACCACGACCTGCCATTGCCTCGGTCACCTTGGCACTGGCTTCCTGCACGGCTGGGTTTTCCAGCGGATCGGCGCTGCCGGCGGCATACCGGACATTGATCAGTACCTGCGGGCATTTGCGAATTGCCTGACGGGCCTGGGCAAGATTTTCGCCACGACGTTTGAGCGCCATCAGCACCTGCAGCGCCGCAATGATCGCGTCGCCTGTGGTGGTGTGGTTGCAGCACACCACATGGCCGGAGTTCTCGCCACCAAGCTGCCATTCGCGCTCAAGCAGCTCGGCCATGACATAGCGATCACCGACCTTGGCGCGTGCGAACGGAATATCGAGGTCCTTCAACGCCAGCTCCAGACCCAGGTTACTCATGAGCGTGCCGACCACCCCACCCTGCAGCTTGCCACGCTCCTGCAGGTCACGGGCAATGATGAACAGCAGTTCGTCACCGTCGACGATGGCCCCGGTGTGATCGACCATCAGCACGCGATCGCCATCGCCATCGAAGGCGATACCCAGATCGGCATGCCCCACCAGCACGGCCGCCTGCAGCGACTCGATATGCGTAGAACCACAGCCCTCGTTGATGTTCAAACCGTCAGGCTGGGCGTGCAGCACGGTGACATCGGCGCCCAGCTCGCGGAACACGCTGGGAGCGACCTTGTAGGTGGCGCCATGTGCGCAATCGACGACCAGCTTGAGGCCTGCAAAATCAGTGCTGCTGGGCACGCTGCTCTTGCAGAACTCGATGTAACGGCCCGCGGCGTCATTGATTCGAGAAACCTTGCCCAACTTGCTCGACTCAACCACACTCATCTGTTGATCGAGCAGTTCCTCGATCATCAACTCGACCTCGTCTGGCAGCTTGGTACCGTTACCCGAGAAGAACTTGATGCCATTGTCATCATGCGGATTATGCGAAGCACTGATGACGATACCCGCTTCGGCATGGAAGGTGCGGGTCAGGTAGGCGATGGCCGGGGTCGGCATGGGCCCGAGAAGCATCACGTCGGCACCGGCGGCCGAGAGGCCGGCCTCCAACGCAGACTCGAACATGTAGCCGGAGATACGGGTATCCTTGCCCACCAGAACGCGGCAGTTGCCCTGCTTGCGGAAGGCCATGCCTGCCGCCCAGCCGAGTTTCAGCATGAAGTCGGGAGTGATCGGATATTCGCCAACGCGGCCACGGATACCATCGGTACCAAAGTATTTTCTGCTCATAGAAACTCCAAACGTTCTTATTCGGCGCTCTGTACCGCAGCGATCATGCGCACCACGTCGACAGTCTCGGCCACATCATGCACGCGCAGAATGCTCGTTCCCATGGTCATGGCCAATGCCGCGAGCGCGAGACTGCCGTACAGCCGCTCTCCGACCGGACGATCCAGCGCCTGGCCGATCATGCTCTTGCGCGAGACGCCCACCAGCAGCGGCCGCCCAAGGCGGTTGAGTACTTCCATATGCTTGAACAGGCTCAGGTTGTGCGCCAGGTTCTTGGCGAACCCGAAGCCCGGATCAAGAATGATTCGTTCTGCACCGATGCCAACTGCCGCGCAGGCAGCCATGCGCCGCTCCAGATAGCTAGCCACCTCCTCGGTGACATCGTCATATCGTGGATTGTCCTGCATGTTACCCGGCTCACCACGCATGTGCATCAGGCATACCGGCAGGCCAGTGTCCGCTGCAGCGTCCAGCGCGCCATCGCGTTCCAGGGCGCGCACATCGTTGATCAGCCCGGCACCGAGCCGAGCCGTCTCGCGCATCACCGCAGGCGTAGAGGTATCGACAGAGATGATGACATCGAGGCGACTGCTGATCGCCTCGACGATCGGCGCGACCCGCTCCAGCTCCTCGACGGGCGACACTGCGCGAGCACCGGGGCGGGTGGACTCGCCACCAACGTCGATAAGCGTGGCACCCGCCGCGACCATGGCCTCGGCATGGCGCAGGGCCTCGTCACGGCGATTGAAGCGACCGCCGTCGGAGAATGAGTCAGGGGTGACATTGAGAATACCCATGACATGGGTACGGGACAAATCAAGAACCCGGTTGCCGCAAGGCAACCGGGTCGGGTACTGCTGAGAGGTCATATGAACCCTTAGTGTTGAGCCGCCGGACCACCGATCGGCGACTCGGGGCGATCGCCCTGGGAGGCCTGGTTGCCGGAGGTGCCGGCATCGTTGTCCCAGTCGCGCGGCTCGCGCGGTGTGCGGCCCGCCATGATGTCGTCGATCTGGTCGGCATCGATGGTTTCGTACTTCATCAGGGCCTCGGCCATCGCGTCAAGCTTGTCGCGGTTGTCGGTGAGAATCTGCTTGGCAGTGGCATAGCACTGATCGATGATGCTGCGCACTTCGGAATCGATCAGCTTGGCAGTCTCACCGGAGACGCTGGCGTGCTGACTGCCAGCACTGCGACCGAGGAACACCTCGCCCTCTTCTTCGGCGTACATCAACGGACCGAGCTTCTCGGACAGGCCCCACTTGGTGACCATGTTCCGTGCGATCTGGCTGGCACGCATGATGTCATTGGACGCACCCGTGGTGACGCCGTCGAAGCCCAGGGTCATCTCCTCGGCGATACGGCCGCCGTACAGCGAGCAGATCTGGCTGATCAGCGCGCGCTTGGAGAGGCTGTAACGGTCTTCCTCGGGCAGGAACATGGTCACACCCAACGCACGACCGCGCGGAATGATCGAAACCTTGTACACCGGGTCGTGCTCAGGCACGACACGACCAACGATAGCGTGACCCGCTTCGTGGTAGGCCGTGTTCTGCTTCTCTTTCTCGGACATGACCATGGTCTTGCGCTCGGCGCCCATCATGATCTTGTCCTTGGCCAGTTCGAACTCCTTCATCTCGACCAGGCGCTTGCTGGCACGAGCAGCGAACAGCGACGCCTCGTTGACCAGGTTGGCAAGGTCGGCACCGGAGAAGCCTGGGGTACCACGGGCAATGACGGCGGCATTGACGTTCTCGCCGACCGGCACCTTGCGCATGTGCACCTTGAGGATCTGCTCACGCCCACGGATATCCGGCAGGCCGACCACCACCTGGCGGTCGAAGCGACCGGGACGCAGCAGCGCCGGGTCGAGCACGTCAGGTCGGTTGGTGGCAGCGATGACGATGATGCCATCGTTCATCTCGAAGCCATCCATCTCGACCAGCAACTGGTTCAGGGTCTGCTCGCGTTCGTCGTGACCACCACCCATGCCGGCGCCACGGTGGCGACCGACGGCGTCGATCTCATCGATGAAGATGATGCACGGCGCGTGCTTCTTCGCCTGCTCGAACATGTCACGGACACGGCTGGCACCGACACCGACGAACATTTCGACGAAATCGGAACCGGAAATGGTGAAGAACGGCACTTTCGCTTCACCGGCGATGGCCTTGGCCAGCAAGGTCTTACCGGTACCGGGCGGGCCAACCATCAGCACGCCACGCGGGATACGACCACCCAGGCGCTGGAACTTGCCCGGGTCACGCAGGAATTCGACCAGTTCGCCGACTTCTTCTTTGGCTTCATCGCAACCGGCGACATCGGCCAGTGTGGTTTTCACCTGGTCTTCGGAGAGCAGGCGCGCCTTGCTCTTGCCGAAGCTCATCGGCCCGCCCTTGCCACCTGCACCGCCTTGCATCTGGCGCATGAAGAACATGAACACGGCGATGATCACGAGGATGGGGAAGCTGGCAACGAGCAACTGGGTCCAGATGCTCTGCTGTTCGGGTTGCTTGCCTTCGATCACGACGTGATTGTCGACCAGATCACCGATCAGGCCGTTATCGGCGATGGCCGGACGAACGGTCTTGAAGTTGTCGCCATCGGTACGCTTGCCGGTGATGACGGCGCCGTCGACGGTCACGCGCTCGACCTTACCGTCCTTGACCTGCTGGATGAAGTCGGAATAGTTGAGGGTCTGCGGCTCGTTAGGGCTGGAGAAGTTGTTCATCACCGTCACGAGGACAGCCGCGATGATCAACCACAGGATCAGATTCTTTGCCATGTCGTTCAATTAGCTACCCTCTGAGGTCGGCGCACGACGCAGCCGTGCCTCGCATGATATTCACCGCCCTAACTTACTACATTACCTGCGCATCCGCAGGCACCGTCTGTAACCCTTTGTGAAACCTAGACTACACGAAGTTCGGACGATCCAGAGGCCGCGGCCGATTGGAAATAACTATCGGCACCCCGCCCTTCCACAGTCACTCGCCCTTGTACCCCCTGGCCAGCAAGTACTGTTCACGGGAGCGATCCCGAGAGGACGACGGCTTGCGCATCTGCACCTTGTCGAACTTGCTGCGCACATCCTTGAGGTACACATCGAAGCCTTCTCCCTGGAAAATCTTGATCAGGAAGTCGCCGCCGGGCTTGAGCACACGGGTTGCCAGGTCCAGGGCGAGCTCGCAGAGGAACATGGCGCGCGGCATGTCCACAGCGGGCGTACCACTCATATTGGGGGCCATATCGGAAATCACAAGGTCCACATGTGAATCGCCGACCGCCTGGAGAATCTGCTCGAGCACCGAGTCCTGGGTGAAATCGCCCTGGATGAAGGTCACGTCAGGGATCGAGTCCATTTCCAGGATATCGGAGGCAATCAGACGCCCTTGCCCACCAATCAGACGACTGGTCACCTGCGACCAGCCTCCCGGTGCTGCGCCAAGGTCGATCACGCTCATGCCGGGGCGGATGAGGCGGTCCTTTTCCTGGATCTCCAGCAGTTTGTAGCTCGCACGCGAGCGGTAGCCATCCTTCTGCGCCTGCTTGACGAAAGGATCGTTGAAATGCTCTCTCAGCCAGTTATGGCTGCTTTTGGAACGCTGCGCCACGGGGCACCTCGATGATTAGCGTCGTGATTGACTGGGCGGAGCCAGTGGCCCTCGGGTAAAATGGCCACCAATTTTACAGAATCAGACGAAAAGGGTCAGATTATGCCGCTCAATAACGAGCAGAAGAAACAGTACAAGTCTATTGGTCACGACCTGAAACCGGTCCTGATCGTTGCCGGTAACGGCTTGAACGAAGGCGTGATCGCCGAACTCGAGCGTGCGCTGGCCGATCACGAGTTGATCAAGGTCGAAATTCGCTCGGACGATCGTGAAGAGCGCGCCGCCGCTATCGCTGAACTGTGCAAGGCGGGCCGTGCCGAGCTGGTACAGACCATTGGCAAGAAGGCACTGATCTATCGCAAGAACCCACAGCCGAACAAGCAGCTGTCCAACATCCACCGCTACAAGTAAGGGTGGCGCCGGTCAGTGGCGCGCCTTGCGCACCCTGACCGGGACCGGCTGGGCCACCAGCACGATGCCGGAAAAGCCCAGCACCAGGAAACAGAACATCTGCCAGCGCTCCCCTACGGAAATCCCGTAGCGCAGCGTGTAGTAGCCGACACAGGCACCAAAGCCGAGCAACAGCATCTGGCCGCGGAACTGCCGCCACCAGGCCGCCAGACCATCCACCCTCGCCAGCACTGCCAACTGGGTCAACAGCCCGAGCAGCGCCACGCCGATCAACCAGCGATCGATCTGCCCGGCGATGTCCTGCACCAATAATGGCGCAAGGCCGCTGACCTTCAGCGCCGGCACCAGCCCCACATGAAACACCCACAGGCCACCGACCCAGAATACCTGGGCCAGTTGCCAGAGGATGCCCTCGAGGGACGGCGCGCGCTGGCGCCGATCAGATGTGCTTGACTTCGACAATCTCGTACTCGACGGTGCCGCTCGGCGTCTTGACCACGACCGTATCACCCTCTTCCTTGCCAATGATGGCACGGGCGATAGGCGCGCTCGCCGAGAGCTTGCCTTTCTTGATGTCCGCTTCGTCCTCGCCAACGATCTGGTAGGTGACCTGATCGCCGGTCTCGGTGTTTTCCAGGTCTACGGTAGTCCCGAAGATCACCTTGCCGGTGTGGGCGATGGTGGTGACGTCGATCACCACCGAGTTCTGCAAACGGCCTTCGATGTCGCGGATACGCGCCTCGACCATGCCCTGCTCCTCACGGGCGGCGTGGTACTCGGCATTTTCCTTGAGATCGCCGAGCTCACGAGCCTCGCCGATCGCCTGGCTCAGACGTGGACGCTCGGTCTTGCTCAGGAACAAATGCTCTTCTTCCAGGGCGCGAGCGCCCTGGACGGTCATCGGGTACTTGGTAATGCTCATGCTTTCAATCCTGCATGCAGATCCTGCAGGCGACGAACGGTCTTTTCGGGACCGAATTTCAGCGCCTCGCAGATGGCTTCACCTGCCGCAATGGTGGTCGTGCAGTAGATCTTGTGCTGCAGCGCATTGCGACGAATCGAGTAGGAGTCGGCGATAGACTGGCGGCCTTCGGTGGTGTTGATGATCAGCGACACTTCGTCGTTCTTGATCATGTCGACCACGTGCGGACGACCCTCGGTCACCTTGTTCACACGGCGCACTTTCAGACCCGCCGCTTCGATAACCTTGGCGGTGCCTGCAGTAGCAACCACTTCGAAGCCCAGGGCAATCAGGTCACGGGCAACGCCAGCCACTTGTGGCTTGTCGTCGTCACGCACGCTGATGAACGCGGTACCGCCGGTCGGCAGCACTTCGCTGGCGCCCATCTGGGCCTTGGCGAAGGCTTCACCGAAGCTGTCGCCGACACCCATGACTTCACCGGTGGATTTCATCTCAGGGCCGAGGATCGGGTCAACCCCCGGGAACTTGGCGAACGGGAAGACGGCTTCCTTGACGCTGTAGAAGTTCGGGATGATTTCCTGAGTGAAGCCCAGCTCTTTGAGGGTTTTGCCGGCCATGACGCGAGCCGCGATCATCGCCAGCGAGGTGCCGATGCACTTGGACACGAACGGTACGGTACGCGAGGCGCGCGGGTTGACTTCGATCACGTAGATCTTGTCGCCCTGCAGGGCCAGCTGCACGTTCATCAGGCCGACGACGCCCAGCTCCAGGGCCATTTTCTTGACCTGTTCGCGGACTTCGTCCTGCACTTGCTGGCTCAGCGAGTAAGGTGGCAGAGAACACGCCGAGTCACCGGAGTGAACACCAGCCTGCTCGATGTGCTGCATGATCGCACCGATCACCACGTCGGTGCCGTCGCAGACCGCATCCACGTCCATCTCGATGGCGCAGTTGAGGAAGTGGTCGAGCAGGACCGGGCTGTCATTGGACACCTGGACCGCTTCGCGCAGGTAGCGCTTGAGTTCGTCCAGCTCATAGACGATCTCCATGGCACGACCGCCCAGTACGTACGACGGGCGCACGACCAGCGGGTAGCCGATACCGCCAGCAGCGTTGATGGCCTCTTCTTCGCTACGCACAGTGGCGTTTGGCGGCTGCAGCAGGTTCAGGCGCTGCACCATCTGCTGGAAGCGCTCACGGTCTTCGGCGCGGTCGATGGCGTCCGGGCTGGTACCGATGATCGGCACCCCGGCTTCTTCCAGGGCACGGGCCAGCTTCAGCGGGGTCTGGCCGCCGTAGTGGACGATCACGCCCTTCGGCTTCTCGACGCGGCAGACTTCCAGCACATCTTCCAGGGTCAGCGGCTCGAAGTACAGGCGGTCGGAGGTGTCGTAGTCGGTGGAGACGGTTTCCGGGTTGCAGTTGACCATGATGGTCTCGTAACCGTCTTCACGCAGCGCCAGGGCTGCGTGTACGCAGCAGTAGTCGAACTCGATGCCTTGGCCGATACGGTTCGGGCCACCACCCAGGATCATGATCTTGTCGCGAGTCGACGGGTTGGCCTCGCACTCTTCTTCATACGTCGAGTACAGGTAGGCGGTGTCGGTGGCGAACTCGGCCGCACAGGTGTCGACGCGCTTGTAGACCGGGAACACTTCCAGCTTGTGGCGGTGACGACGCAGGTTCTTGTCGGTGATGCCGAGCAGCTTGGCCAGGCGCTGATCCGAGAAGCCCTTGCGCTTGAGGCGCAGCATGTAGTCCTTGTCGATGGCCGACAGGGCCAGGGTCTTGACCTTCTCTTCTTCCTTGATCAGATCTTCCATCTGCACCAGGAACCACAGGTCGATACCGGTCAGCTCGAAGATTGCTTCGATGGTCATGCCCGAGCGGATGGCGTCAGCCACGTACCAGATGCGCTCGGCGCCCGGCACGGTCAGCTCGCGCTTGAGGATGCTGGAAGCATCGGCGCTGGCCAGGTCGACTTTCGGGTCCAGGCCACAGGCGCCGACTTCCAGGCCACGCAGGGCTTTCTGCAGGGACTCCTGGAAGGTACGGCCAATGGCCATGACTTCACCGACCGACTTCATCTGAGTGGTCAGGCGGGCATCGGCTTTCGGGAATTTCTCGAAGGCGAAGCGTGGCAGCTTGGTCACGACGTAGTCGATGGACGGCTCGAAGGACGCCGGGGTGCGACCACCGGTGATGTCGTTCTGTAGCTCGTCGAGGGTGTAGCCGATAGCCAGTTTGGCGGCGATCTTGGCGATCGGGAAGCCAGTGGCTTTCGAGGCCAGGGCCGACGAACGAGAAACCCGCGGGTTCATCTCGATCACGACCATGCGGCCGGTGTTCGGGCAGATACCGAACTGCACGTTGGAACCGCCGGTTTCGACGCCGATCTCACGCAGCACCGCCAGCGAGGCGTTGCGCATGATCTGGTATTCCTTGTCGGTCAGGGTCTGTGCAGGAGCAACGGTGATGGAGTCACCGGTGTGCACGCCCATCGGGTCGAAGTTCTCGATGGAGCAGACGATGATGCAGTTGTCCTTCTTGTCACGGACCACCTCCATCTCGTATTCCTTCCAGCCGATCAGCGACTCGTCGATCAGCAGTTCCTTGGTCGGCGACAGGTCCAGGCCTCGGGTGCAGATTTCTTCGAATTCTTCACGGTTGTAGGCGATGCCGCCACCGGTGCCGCCCATGGTGAACGAAGGACGGATGATGCATGGGAAGCCCAGCTTCTCGAGAACCGCGTAGGCCTCTTCCATGCTGTGGGCGATACCGGAGCGCGGGCACTCAAGGCCGATGTCCTTCATCGCCTTGTCGAAACGCGAACGGTCCTCGGCCTTGTCGATGGTGTCGGCGTTGGCACCGATCATCTCTACGCCGAACTTCTCCAGAACGCCGTGGCGCTCCAGGTCCAGGGCGCAGTTCAGTGCAGTCTGGCCGCCCATGGTCGGCAGCACCGCGTCAGGACGCTCTTTTTCGATGATCTTGGCCACCGATTGCCACTTGATCGGCTCGATGTAGGTGGCGTCGGCCATGGCCGGGTCGGTCATGATGGTGGCCGGGTTGGAGTTCACCAGGATGACGCGGAAACCTTCCTCGCGCAGGGCCTTGCAGGCCTGGGCGCCGGAATAGTCGAATTCGCAGGCCTGGCCGATCACGATCGGGCCAGCGCCGAGAATCAGGATGCTTTTGATGTCTGTACGTTTTGGCATGGTTGTCACTCAAATCCGCGGGTCAGTCGGCAAGCCGTCTTGAACAATCTGGGTCAGGCGCTTCCGGACGCGGCGCATGCCGGTCCGGGGCCTTGATGCAGGATGCTCAGCGGCGCTTGGCCATGGCATCGATGAAACGATCGAACAGTGGCGCGACGTCGGTCGGGCCTGGGCTCGCTTCAGGGTGGCCCTGGAAGCTGAACGCGCTCTTGTCGGTACGCTCGATACCCTGCAGGGTGCCGTCGAACAGCGACTTGTGGATGGCACGCACGTTGCCCGGCAGGGTGGCTTCGTCGACGGCGAAACCGTGGTTCTGGCTGGTGATCATGACCACACCGGTATCCAGGTCCTGGACCGGGTGGTTGGCACCGTGGTGGCCGTGGCCCATCTTGACGGTCTTGGCACCGGAGGCCAGGGCCAGCAACTGGTGGCCGAGGCAGATGCCGAAGACTGGAATCTCTGTCTCGAGGACATCCTTGATCGCCTGGATCGCGTAGTCGCACGGCTCAGGATCGCCTGGGCCGTTGGACAGGAACACGCCGTCCGGATTCAGCGCCAGCACTTCGCTCGCCGGGGTCTGGGCAGGCACCACGGTCACACGACAGCCACGAGCGACCAGCATGCGCAGGATGTTCAGCTTGACGCCATAGTCGTAGGCGACGACGTGGTACGGCAGGTCGGCGGCCTCGATGGTCGGGTGGCTGTCGGTTTTCAGCTCCCACACGCTGGAACGCCACTCGTAGCGCTCCTTGGTGGAGACGACCTTGGCCAGGTCCATGCCCTTGAGGCCCGGGAAGGCACGGGCAGCGGCGATGGCCTGCTCTTCGGTGATGTTGTCACCGGCCAGGATGCAGCCGTTCTGGGCGCCTTTCTCACGCAGGATACGGGTCAGGCGACGGGTGTCGATGCCAGCGATGGCAACGACGTTGTTGGCCTTGAGGTAGTCCGGCAGCGATTGGGTGTTGCGCCAGTTGCTGGCCAGCAGCGGCAGGTCACGGATGACCAGGCCTGCGGACCATACACGGTTCGATTCGGCGTCTTCCGGCGTAGTGCCGGTATTGCCGATGTGCGGGTAGGTCAGGGTGACGATCTGCTGCGAATAGGAAGGGTCTGTAAGGATTTCCTGGTAGCCGGTCATAGCGGTGTTGAACACCACCTCACCAACGGTTTGTCCGTCGGCCCCAATGGCCTCACCGCGAAAAATGCTGCCATCAGCAAGGGCGAGTATGGCTGGCTTTGTCAAGAAGACCTCCCGTAAATGACGCATGAAGGGGCGATCGCAGGTTGCAAAAAAGCGGAGTGCCGTATGGATACGTCACCCCGCTTTTATGTGCTGAATTCAATTCTCTGCGCGCTTTTAGTGGATACACTAAAGCTGTAGTCTACAGAAAAGTGAGGTTTCGGTCTACCGTATATGTGCCTCTAAAACACATGATTGCGACAGACTGGCGTCGGCGGTGGCTTCTTCGCGGGCAAGCCCGCTCCCACTGGATTTTTGCAAGCCTTCAGGTTCGTGTATTTCCTGCGGGAGCGGCGGTTCGCCGCTGCGACTTGTCCCGCGAACAAGCCACTGCCGCACTGACGCCTCAATGCAGCTCGAGCACATCCTGCATGTCGTACAGCCCAGGCTCGCGGCCATCCAGCCACAGCGCCGCACGTACGGCACCCTTGGCGAAAGTCATGCGGCTCGAGGCCTTGTGGGTGATCTCGACGCGCTCGCCCTCTGCCGCGAACAGCACAGTGTGATCACCGACCACGTCACCGGCACGCACAGTGGCAAAGCCAATGGTCTGGCGATCACGCGCGCCGGTCTGGCCTTCGCGACCATAGACGGCCACTTCCTGCAGGTCGCGACCCAACGCCTGCGCAACCACCTCACCCATGCGCAGCGCGGTACCCGACGGAGCGTCGACCTTGTGGCGGTGGTGAGCCTCGATGATCTCGATGTCCACCTCGTCACCCAACACCCGCGCGGCAGTATCGAGCAATTTGAGGCACAGGTTGACGCCAATGCTGAAGTTGGCAGCGAAGACGATCGGAATCTCCTTGCCCGCCTCGACCAGCAGCAGCTTCTCTTCTGGCGAGAAGCCAGTGGTGCCGATCACCATGGCCTTGCCCGCCTTACGGCAGAACGCCAGGTTCTTCAGGGTCACCGACGGGTGAGTGAAGTCGATCAGCACATCGAACTCGTCAGCGACCTTGGTCAGGTCATCGGAGATCGGCACGCCGATACGACCCAGCGCCGCGAGCTCGCCGGCGTCGGCCCCCACCAGGGTGCTGTCCGGACGATCGATCGCCGCCGTCAGGCCAGCCTGGGGAGCCTGCTGCTGCACGGCTTCGACGAGGGTCTTGCCCATCCGCCCTGCCGCGCCCATTACCGCAATACGTCGCATAGCCTGTTCCTTGTCAGAGATCGCCGAAGAAGCGCTTCACACCCTCGAACCAGCCGCTGGCCTTGGGCGAATGGGAGCTGTCGCCTTCGAGCGAGTCACGCAGCTCTTCGAGCAGTTCGCGCTGGCGACGGCTCAGGTTGACCGGCGTTTCCACCGCAACACGGCACAGCAAATCGCCCGCCGCACCACCGCGCACCGGCGCCACGCCCTTGCCGCGCAGGCGGAACTGCTTGCCGGTCTGGGTGCCTTCGGGGATCTTCAACTTGACCCGGCCGTCCAGCGTCGGCACTTCCAGCTCGCCACCCAGCGCCGCATCGGTGTAGCTGATCGGCACTTCGCAGAACAGGTGCTTGCCGTCACGCTGGAAGATCGCGTGCTCGCGCACACTGATCACCACGTACAGGTCACCAGTCGGACCACCATGGGCCCCCGCCTCGCCCTCGCCAGACAGGCGGATGCGATCACCGGTATCGACGCCTGCCGGCACCTTGACCGACAGGGTCTTGTATTCCTCGACCCGTCCTTCGCCATGGCAGGCGTTGCAAGGGTCGGTGATGATCTTGCCCTGGCCATGACAGCGCGGGCAGGTCTGCTGCACGGAGAAGAAGCCTTGCTGCATGCGCACCTGACCGATGCCACCGCAGGTCGGGCACGTCGACGGTGTAGAGCCCTTCTTGGCGCCCGTACCGTCACAGGGCTGACAGTTGACCAGCGTCGGCACACGAATGTTGACCGTGGTGCCACGCACTGCTTCTTCCAGGTTCAGCTCGAGCGTGTAGCGCAGGTCACTGCCCCGCTGGGCACCACCACGGCCGCCGCCGCGACCACCACCAAAGAAGTCGCTGAAGACGTCGCCGAAGATATCGGAGAAGTTCGCGCCGCCGAAACCGGCGCCACCGCCACCCATACTCGGGTCGACGCCGGCATGGCCGTACTGATCGTAGGCCGCGCGCTTGCTGGCATCGGAGAGCACTTCGTAGGCCTCATTGGCCTCCTTGAATCTCTCTTCCGACTCTTTGTCGCCCGGGTTGCGGTCCGGGTGGAATTTCATCGCCAGGCGGCGATAGGCCTTCTTGAGGTCACCTTCGCTGGCGCCGCGCTCGACACCCAGGACCTCATAAAAATCACGCTTTGCCATAGGTCATTTGCACTCTTGAGGGCTTTCGGCATCTGTGCACCGTGCCGTCAGCACCTGCCGCAACACGCCTGATGCGCCCTGACAGATGCTGGAAATATTTCCCGTGTTCCAGACACGCCAACGCGGGAGCAAGCCCCCGCGCGGCGACATCCTACCAGTTCACCGACCAATGGCGATGAACCGGCCGACAACATGCAGGCATTACTGCTTGTTGTTGTCTTTCACTTCCTCGAACTCGGCGTCAACCACGTCATCGTGCTTGGCTTCCGGCTCGGCCTGCTGAGCGCCGTCCTGAGGCTGCTGTGCCTGTTGCTCGGCGTACATCTTCTGGGCAACTGGCGCGGAGACCTTGGACAGTTCCTCGACCTTGGCGTCGATGGCAGCCTTGTCGTCGCCCTTGACGGCAGCTTCCAGGGCAACCACGGCAGCTTCGATCGCAGCCTTTTCCTCGGCAGTCGCCTTGTCACCGGCGTCGACGACCATCTTGCGGGTCGAGTGAACCAGCGCATCACCCTGGTTGCGGGCAGCGGCCAGCTCTTCGAACTTGCGGTCTTCCTCGGCGTTGGCCTCGGCATCACGCACCATGCGCTCGACTTCTTCGTCGGACAGGCCGGAGTTGGCCTTGATCACGATCGACTGCGCCTTGCCGGTGGCCTTGTCTTTCGCGCCGACATGCAGGATGCCGTTGGCGTCGATGTCGAAGGTCACTTCGATCTGTGGAACGCCGCGCGGGGCTGGCGGAATGTCAGCCAGGTCGAACTTGCCCAGCGACTTGTTCTGCGCAGCTTGCTTGCGCTCGCCCTGCAGGACGTGGATGGTCACTGCACCCTGGTTGTCGTCGGCAGTCGAGAACACCTGCGACTTCTTGGTCGGGATGGTGGTGTTCTTCTCGATCAGCGCGGTCATCACGCCACCCATGGTTTCGATACCCAGGGTCAGCGGGCTGACGTCGAGCAGCAGGACGTCCTTCACGTCACCGGCCAGTACTGCACCCTGGATGGCGGCCCCCATGGCAACGGCTTCGTCCGGGTTAACGTCCTTGCGCGCTTCCTTGCCAAAGAAGTCGGCAACGGCTTTCTGCACCAGCGGCATACGAGTCTGGCCACCGACGAGGATCACGTCGTCGATCTTGCTCGCGTCGATACCGGCATCTTTCAGGGCGATGCGGCAAGGCTCGATGGTACGGCTGACCAGGTCTTCGACCAGCGACTCCAGCTTGGCGCGGGAAATCTTCACGTTCAGGTGCTTCGGACCGGTTGCGTCAGCAGTGATGTACGGCAGGTTGACGTCGGTCGACTGGGCGGAAGACAGCTCGATCTTGGCCTTTTCAGCAGCTTCTTTCAGACGCTGCAGTGCCAGCGGATCGTTCTTCAGGTCCATGCCGGACTCTTTCTTGAACTCGTCGACGAGGTAGTCGATCAGGCGCATGTCGAAGTCTTCACCACCCAGGAAGGTGTCACCGTTGGTGGCCAGTACTTCGAACTGATGCTCACCGTCGACTTCGGCGATTTCGATGACCGACACGTCGAAAGTACCACCACCCAGGTCATAGACGATGACGGTGTGGTCGCCCTTGGCCTTGTCCATGCCATAGGCCAGTGCAGCGGCGGTCGGTTCGTTGATGATGCGCTTGACGTCCAGACCGGCGATGCGACCGGCATCCTTGGTAGCCTGGCGCTGGCTGTCGTTGAAGTAGGCCGGAACGGTGATGACCGCTTCGGTGACAGGCTCGCCGAGGTAGTCTTCGGCGGTCTTCTTCATTTTCTTCAGGACTTCGGCGCTGATCTGCGGCGGAGCCATTTCCTTGCCAGCGGCCTCGACCCAGGCGTCACCGTTGCCGGCCTTGACGATCTTGTACGGGACCAGCTTGATGTCTTTCTGCACGACGTCTTCTTCGAAGCGGCGGCCAATCAGGCGCTTCACTGCGAACAGGGTGTTGTGCGGGTTGGTGACGGCCTGGCGCTTGGCCGACTGACCGACCAGGATTTCGCCGTCGTTGGCGTAGGCCACGATCGAAGGGGTGGTACGCGCACCTTCGGCGTTCTCGATGACCTTGACGTTACCGTTTTCCAGAATGGAGACGCACGAGTTGGTCGTCCCCAGGTCGATACCGATGATTTTGCCCATGTTAACTCTCCCGAAACTTGAATTTGGTAGCAGCGACTACTTTGGCCAACTGCGGTAATACTTGAAGGCTTGACACCTAGATGGGGATGCCCCGGCGGATTTCAAGCCTTTTCATCGATGGAAGGCTGTGGCGCTGCCGGCGCCTTGCTGACCACCACCATGGCGGGGCGCAGCAGGCGACCGTTGAGCAGATAACCCTTCTGGAACACGTTGAGCACGCTGTTCGGCTCTACCTCGGCGTTTTCCTGCATGGCCATGGCCTGGTGATGCTCAGGATTGAACGGCTGGCCATGGGGATCGACGGCTTCGAGGTTGTAGCGCTTGAGGGTGTCCTGGAACATCTTCAGGGTCAGCTCGACACCTTCGCGGATCTGCTTGACGTTCTCGTCATCGGCACTGGAGTGGGCCAGGGCCAGTTCCAGGCTGTCGATCACCGGCAGCAGGTCGCCGGCGAATTTCTCCAGGGCGAACTTGTGAGCCTTCTCGACGTCCTGCTCGGCACGACGGCGAATGTTCTGCAGGTCTGCAGCCACGCGCAGCGACTGATCCTTGGCGGCGGCCAGCTGCTCCTCGAGCACCTGGACGCGGGCACCGAGGTCTTCGGAGCCGGCTTCTTCGGCGTTAAGGTTTTGTTCATCCAGCTGTTCGTCAGCCATCGGGTCTCTCCTCCGCAATTTCTGGTGTACAGGTCACGCCTGCCTTGTCTGCCGGTTATATGGGGTCGAAAAAAACAGGTTCAAGGGGCGAGCGGCATTTCCACATTCATCAGGCGAGCATTGGCAGGCAGGAAAAAAGTACTGTATAAATAACCAGACATGACCTTCGGGAGTGGCCCTCATGCTGGTGCACCTGTCCATTCACAACTACGCCATCGTCGAGCACCTCGACCTCGAACTCGCCCGCGGAATGTCGGTGATCACCGGCGAAACGGGCGCTGGCAAGTCGATCATGCTCGACGCGCTTGGCCTGGCGCTGGGCGACCGCGCCGACAGTGGCGTGGTACGACCCGGCGCCGACAAGGCCGACCTGCTTGCCACCTTCGACCTGGTCGATATCCCCGAAGCCCGCACCTGGCTGGCAGAACGCGACCTCGACACCGACGGCCCGTGCATCCTGCGGCGGGTGATCACCGCCGAAGGCCGCAGCCGCGGCTACATCAACGGCACTCCCTGCCCGCTTGCCGACCTCAAGGCACTCGGCGAGCTACTGATCGACATCCACAGCCAGCACGAGCACCAGTCGCTCCTCAAGACCGACACGCATCGTCGTCTGGTCGACGAGTACGCCGGCGCCGTCGACCTCGCCCGCCAGGTGCAACTGGCAGCCCAGCGCTGGCGCCAGACCCGCCTGGAGCTGGAGCGCCTTTCCAACTCCGGCGACGAGCAACGCGCCCGTCATCAGCTACTGAGCTACCAGCTCGAAGAGCTCGACAACCTGGGCCTTGGCGAAAACGAGCTGGAACAGCTTGAGCACGAGCACAAGAACCTGACCAATGCCGAAGCCCTGTTCGGCATCTGCCGCCAGGTCATCGATCAATGCAGCGAAAGCGACTCCGGCAACGTGCTCAGCGCCCTGACGGTCAGCCTCAATCGCCTGACCGCCGTGAACAACGCCCCCAAGGCATTGGGCGAAGCCGTCAACCTGATCGCCAGTGCGCAGATCCAGATCGAGGAAGCGGTTGGCGAGCTCAACCGCTTCCTCGATCACTTCGACGCCGACCCTCTGCGCCTGCAAGCGCTGGAAGAGCGGCTCGACACCCTCTATACCCTCGCTCGCAAGCACCGCGTGCACCCGAGCGAGTTGCCACACCTGCAACAGCGCCTGATGGAAGAGCTCGAAGGGCTCAACGCCAGCGATGAATCCATCGAGCGCCTGGGCGGCGAGCTGGCCGCCTATGCACAGCACTATAAAGAGAAGGCCGTCGAGCTCAGCAATCTGCGCCGGCAGGCCGCAGCGCAACTGGCGGTGGCGGTCGAGCAGGAGATCCAGCGCCTGGGCATGCCCGGCGGGCGCTTCTGTATCGAGCTGTCGCCCAACGAGAGCGGTGAGCTTTCGCCCCACGGGCTGGAGCAGGTCGAGCTGCTGGTCAGCGCCAACCCCGGCCAACCGCTCAAGGGGCTGGCCAAAGTGGCTTCGGGAGGTGAGCTGTCACGCATCAGCCTGGCCATTCAGGTGATCACCGCACAAACCTCGCGCATTCCCACACTGGTCTTTGACGAAGTGGACGTGGGCATCGGCGGCCCGACCGCCGAGATCGTCGGCCAACTGTTGCGCCGCCTGGGCGAGCGCGGCCAGGTCCTGACCGTCACCCACCTGCCGCAGGTTGCAGCCCAAGGGCACCATCACCTGTTCGTGCACAAGGTACGCAACAGCGATACCACCCATACCGCCGTGGCCAGCCTCGGCAAGCGCGAGCGGGTCGAAGAAGTGGCACGCATGCTGGGTGGGATAGACCTGACCAAAGAGTCCCTGGCGCATGCGCGCAAGATGGTAGTCAGCGGCAAGGCCTGAGGCAGCTCACTCCTCGACCCGCGCCAGAAAGCACAAAGGCGACCCGAAGGTCGCCTTTGCTGTTAATAACGATCGAAATCGTTACTTTTTCTTACGCACATACAGGACCAGATTGTGGTCCACGAGCTCGTAGCCATGTTCGGCGACGATCTCTTTCTGGCGGCGCTCGATCTCCGCATCCATGAATTCGATCACTTCGCTGGTGTCCACGTTGACCATATGGTCGTGGTGTCCGCCATCGGCCAGCTCGAACACCGCGTGGCCGCCATCGAAGTTGTGGCGAACCACCAGACCCGCAGCTTCGAACTGGGTCAGTACGCGGTAGACGGTCGCCAGACCGACATCCTCACCCGCTTCCATCAGCGCCTTGTAAACATCCTCGGCGCTCATGTGACGCTGCTCGGTCGAATCGAGCATCTGAAGGATCTTGACTCGAGGCAGGGTCACCTTGAGACCGGCTTTGCGCAATTCGCTATTTTCAACCATGGTCAGCTTTCTCGCCGATGCTGCTTCGCAGCTTCTCTTAATACGGGTATGATCGGGGTTTACGTTGTCCAGCCAAGATAGTGGAAGTCGCCCACCGATGCAAAACACCAAGCTCTTGCTAACCAGCCTCACCCTCGTGGGACTGCTCGCACTCGCCGGTTGCTCGTTTCCCGGGGTTTACAAAATCGACATCCAGCAGGGCAATGTCGTCACGCAGGACATGATAGACCAATTGCGCCCCGGAATGACCCGACGGCAAGTAAGGTTTATCATGGGCAACCCACTCCTGCAGGACACCTTCAACACCAATCGCTGGGATTATCTCTACAGCATCCAGCCTGGCGGCGGTAAGCGCCAGCAGGAGCGCATGAGTATCTTCTTCAACGAGAGCGACCAACTGGTCAGCCTTTCCGGCGACTTCATGCCGGGCGTAAGCCGCGACCAGGAAATCCTGGGCGGCAGCAGCACCACGACCGTCAGCCCGGCCAACCAGCCGTCTCAACAGCCGGAAAAACCAGCCAAGGCTGGCTCGACGGAAGAGTCGATCCAGCGCGAAATCGACACCATCGAGACGACCCCGGTGCCTACGCCGGCGCCACTGGAGACCTCGCCGCAATAACGGCATGGCCCATGAAAAAGCCCGGACATGGTCCGGGCTTTTTATTGCGCAGCATATACAGCAACAACCTTACCCGCGTGCAGCCTTGGCCTTTTCGGCTCGCTGCCTGCGCATCGCCTTCGGGTCCACCAGCAGCGGCCGGTAGATTTCCAGGCGTTCACCCTCCTCGACCTGACGCTGATGCGGTTCGGCAACGACCTTGCCAAACACGCCCACCGGGCAGCTTTCAATATCCAGCCCTGGCACTTGCGCAGCGATACCAGACAAATGCAAAGCCTCACGCAGCGTCACACCCTGCGGCACCCGGCACGCCAGCAGCCACTGGCGTGCCGCAGTCGCGTAAGCCACCTCGATACCCAGCGTCTCAGCCATGCAGCTGCTTGGCTCGCTGGCAGAAGGCATCGACGAGGGTGTTGGCTGCCTGGTTGAACAATGGCCCGAGGGTGGCGCGCACCAGCGGCCCGGCATAATCGAACGACAGGTCGAGGCTGATCTTGCAGGCTTTTTCGCCCAGCGCCTTGAACACCCATACGCCATGCAACTGGGTGAAGGGTCCTTCTTCCAGGTTCATCTCGATGGATTGCCCCGGCACCAGCACATTGCGCGTGACGAACTGCTGGCTCATGCCGCCCTTGGCCACCTCCAGCTTCGCCCGCATGTGGGTGTGACTCGCCTCGAGCACCGTCGAGTCCGAGCACCAGGGAAGAAACTCAGGGTAGCTGGCCACGTCGTTGACCAGGTCGTAGAGCGCCTGGGCAGGGTATGGCAGCAGGGCGGAGCGTTGAATATGGGTAGTCATCCAGGCATCACTTCCAAGCTGGGCGGCAGCGCATCGCAGCGCTTCGGAACGGTTCCGTGCAACGGAACGAGGCCTGCATTGTCCGGGATTCATCCTGCAGGCTCAAGCGCACCGAACCCCATAGCCAGAGGACGTGGCGACTGCCTATAATGCCGCCCCTATGGCTAAGCAAAAGAAACATCCGACCGGGACCATCGCGCAGAACAAGAAAGCGCGACACGATTACTTCATCGAACACAAGTTCGAGGCCGGGCTGGTCCTGTCCGGTTGGGAAGTAAAAAGCCTGCGGGCCGGCAAGGCGCACCTGACCGACAGCTACGTGCTGCTCAAGGATGGCGAAGCCTGGCTGTTCGGCAGCCACATCACCCCGCTGAACACCGCCAGCACCCACGTCATCGCCGACCCCATGCGTACCCGCAAGCTGCTGCTGAACAAGCGCGAGCTCGAGCGCGTGGAAGCTGCCGTGGCGCAGAAAGGCTACACCTGCGTGGCCTTGGCGCTGTACTGGAGCAAGCACCTGATCAAGTGCGAAATCGCGCTCGGCAAGGGCAAGAAGGAGTTCGACAAGCGCGACACGATGCGCGAGCGCGACTCCAACCGCGAGCTGCAGCGTGCGGTGCGCAACAAGGGCAAGGAAGAGTAGATCTTCTTCAGCGGGCAAGTCGCAGAGGCGGTTCGGCGCTTCGGCTTGCCCGCGAATGCTGCAACACCTGTCTAGCGCCCGCTGCGTCGCTCCGCACGCGCCACGCGCTGAGCTTCCTGCTGCGCCTCTTCCAGCACTTCCTGCACATACAGGATGTGCCGGCTCGACACCTCCCGCGCATCTTCCGCACGCCCCTCGACGATCGCCTCGTACAGTTCGCGATGCTGACTGATCAGCATGTCGCGCGTCTCCGTGCGCTGCTGGTACATGCCCCCGATGTTGGTCACCACATTGCGCTTGAGCAGGTCGAACAGGCCACGAATGGTATGCAGCAGCACGGCATTGTGGCTGGCTTCGGCAATCGCCAGATGAAAACGCGCATCCGCAGCGCCTTCTTCTGCACGACTGACCTCATCGACGCGGGCATAGCAGTCCTGCAGCGCATCGAAGGCGGCCTTCAACCGCGCCCGATCCGGCTCGGTAGCACGCTGGGCTGCGTAGAAGGCGCATGAGGCCTCAAGGGTGTGACGAAACTCCAGCAGGTCGCGCTGAGCCTCAGGGTTGTGCTCGAGCAACTGCAACAAGGGATCACTGAACGTCGATCCCAGCGACTCGGCCACATAGTTGCCGCCCCCCTGGCGGCTGACCAGCAGCCCCTTGGCCACCAGTTTCTGGATCGCCTCGCGCAACGACGGGCGGGAAACGCCAAACTGCTCGGCCAGGGCGCGTTCGGCGGGCAGGCGCTGCCCTGAGGTCAACGTCCCCTCGAGAATCATCCCTTCCAGTCGATCGACGATATCGTCGGACAGGCGCCGTTGGCGGACCTGATCAAAAACCATCACATGCTCTCCACAAACCCCGGCACCGATTTCGGGGCGCCTATTCTGCGCCTATCCGCGGCAGCCCGACAGATATTCCTCGATTGATCCGACGCGATCTCGCCATCCGCTCATCGGCACTCGACCAAAGTTTTGCTTGGGACAAATTGACACACCCCGTATCCGGCTTTTAACCTAGCGACCAGTCATTGTAAATTGGTCTTACCAATTATCCAATGCCAGTGCTGACCAACAACAATTAGGGGTCACCCCATATGCAAACCTGGCAACAACTCTACACACCGCTTGGTAGTCTCGGCCTGTCCGCACTGGCGGCGGTCATCCCCATCGTGTTCTTCTTCCTCGCCCTCGCCGTGTTCCGCCTCAAGGGCCACGTGGCAGGCAGCATTACCCTCGGCCTGTCGATCCTGGTGGCGATCTTCGCCTTCCAGATGCCTGTCGACATGGCCCTTGCCGCGGCAGGCTATGGCTTCCTCTACGGCCTCTGGCCGATTGCCTGGATCATCGTTGCCGCGGTGTTCCTGTACAAACTCACGGTCAAGAGCGGCCAGTTCGAAGTCATCCGCAGCTCGGTGCTGTCGATCACCGACGACCAGCGCCTGCAGGTGCTGCTGATCGGCTTCTGCTTCGGTGCCTTCCTTGAGGGTGCAGCGGGCTTTGGCGCCCCTGTGGCCATCACCGCCGCACTGCTGGTGGGCCTGGGCTTCAACCCGCTGTATGCCGCCGGTCTGTGCCTGATCGCCAACACCGCGCCGGTCGCCTTCGGCGCCTTGGGTATCCCGATCATCGTCGCCGGGCAGGTGACCGGCATCGACGCCTTCCACATTGGCGCCATGACCGGCCGCCAGTTGCCACTGCTGTCGCTGTTCGTGCCGTTCTGGCTGGTGTTCATGATGGATGGCCTGCGTGGCGTGAAAGAGACCTGGCCCGCCGCGCTGGTCGCCGGCCTGAGCTTCGCCGTGACCCAGTACTTCACCTCCAACTTCATCGGTCCTGAACTGCCGGACATCACCTCGGCCCTGGCCAGCCTGATCGCCCTGACCCTGTTCCTCAAAGTCTGGCAGCCCAAGCGCGCGTTCGCCGAGGCCAAGGGCAGTGTCGGTGCAGCCGTGGTCAGCAGTGGCGGCAGCCAGCCTTCGCCGTACAGCTTCGGCGAGATCTTCAAGGCCTGGTCGCCATTCCTGATTCTCACCGTGCTGGTGACCATCTGGACCCTCAAGCCCTTCAAGGCCGCATTCGCGCCGGGCGGTGCGATGTACAACTTCGTGTTCAACTTCGCCATCCCGCACCTCGATCAACTGGTGATCAAGACCGCGCCGATCGTGACCGCGCCGACCGCAATGCCGGCGGTGTTCAAGCTCGACCCGATCTCCGCCACCGGCACCGCGATCTTCCTGTCGGCACTGATCTCGATGTGGGTCTTGAAGATCAACTTCAAAACTGGTCTTACCACTTTCAAAGAGACCTTCTGGGAACTGCGCTGGCCGATCCTGTCGATTGGCATGGTGCTGGCCTTCGCCTTCGTCACCAACTACTCGGGCATGTCCTCGACCATGGCGCTGGTCCTGGCCGGCACCGGCGCGGCGTTCCCGTTCTTCTCGCCGTTCCTGGGTTGGCTGGGCGTGTTCCTGACCGGCTCCGATACGTCGTCCAACGCCCTGTTCAGCTCGCTGCAGGCCACCACCGCGCACCAGATCGGCGTCAGCGACACCTTGCTGGTCGCCGCCAACACCAGCGGCGGCGTGACCGGCAAGATGATCTCGCCGCAGTCGATCGCCGTGGCCTGCGCCGCCACCGGCCTGGTCGGCAAGGAGTCGGACCTGTTCCGCTTCACCGTCAAGCACAGCCTGTTCTTCGCTACCATCGTCGGCCTGATCACCCTGGTCCAGGCCTATTGGCTGACCGGTATGCTGGTTCATCACTAAAGTGACAGGGGCCGGGCGCCCTCATGCGCCCGGCAGCTCCCTCAACCCACGCTGCGAGAATCCATGATCATTTCCGCCTCCACCGACTATCGCGCCGCGGCCCAGCGCAAGCTGCCCCCCTTCCTGTTCCACTACGCCGACGGCGGCGCCTACGCCGAGCACACCCTGCGCCACAACGTCTCGGACCTGGCCAGCATCGCCCTGCGCCAGCGGGTCCTGAGAAACATGTCGGAGCTGAGCCTTCAGACCCGGCTGTTCGACGAAACCCTGAGCATGCCCGTGGCCCTGGCCCCGGTCGGCCTCACCGGCATGTACGCGCGCCGTGGCGAAGTGCAAGCGGCGCGCGCGGCGGCGGCGCACGGCATTCCCTTCACCCTGTCCACGGTGTCGGTCTGCCCGATCGAGGAAGTGGCGCCGGCCATCGACCGGCCCATGTGGTTCCAGCTGTATGTCCTCAAGGACCGCGGCTTCATGCGCAACGCCCTGGAGCGCGCCAAGGCCGCCGGGGTGAAGACGCTGGTGTTCACCGTCGACATGCCCGTGCCCGGCGCCCGCTACCGCGACGCCCATTCCGGCATGAGTGGCGCCAACGGCCCGATGCGTCGCGTGCTGCAAGCCATGACCCACCCTGAATGGGCCTGGGACGTCGGCGTGATGGGACGCCCGCACGACCTGGGCAACATTTCCACCTATCGCGGCAACCCGACCGGCCTTGCCGACTACATCGGCTGGCTGGGCAACAATTTCGACCCGTCGATTTCCTGGAAGGACCTGGAGTGGATCCGCGAATTCTGGGACGGCCCGATGATCATCAAGGGCATCCTCGACGCCGATGACGCCCGCGACGCCGTGAGGTTCGGTGCCGACGGCATCGTCGTCTCCAACCACGGCGGCCGCCAGCTCGACGGCGTGCTGTCCAGCGCCCGCGCCCTGCCGGCCATTGCCGACGCGGTCAAGGGTGACTTGAAGATCCTCGCCGACTCGGGCATCCGCAGCGGCCTGGACGTGGTGCGCATGATCGCCCTGGGCGCCGACACGGTACTGATCGGCCGCGCCTTCCTCTGGGCCCTGGCCGTGCATGGCCAGGCCGGGGTGAAGAACCTGCTGGAGCTGTTCGAGAAAGAAATGCGCGTGGCCATGGTACTGACCGGCGCCAAGTCGATCGGCGAGATCAGCCGCGATTCGCTGGTACGCGAGCTGGGCGCCTGAGCCCTTACGAAACAAACGCCTGATAGTCCGGGGCACGTCGCGCGCCAGACGCGCCGGCCCCGCGAGGAGATTGCATGAGCCTGCCCGCTGCGTTCCTGCGTGATGCCGAGCGCCTGATCCCTGCCGAACGCCGTTTCGACGACCCGACTTCGACCCTGGCCTTCGGCACCGACGCCAGTTTCTACCGGCTGATCCCCAAGCTGGTGGTGCGCGTCGAATCCGAGGACGAGGTGGTCGAGCTGATCCGCCTGGCCCAGCGCGAGCGCGTGCCGGTAACCTTCCGTGCCGCTGGCACCAGCCTTTCCGGCCAGGCCATCAGCGATTCGGTGCTGATCGTGCTGGGCGACAACTGGAACGGCCGCGAGATTCGCAACCAGGGCGAACAGATCCGCCTGCAGCCCGGGGTCATCGGTGCCCAGGCCAATGCCTGGCTGGCCCCCTATGGGCGCAAGATCGGGCCAGATCCGGCGTCGATCAATGCCTGCAAGATCGGCGGCATCGTCGCCAACAATGCCAGCGGCATGTGCTGCGGCACCGCGCAGAACACCTACCACACCCTTGCCGGCCTGCGCCTGGTGCTGGCCGACGGCACTCGCCTGGACAGCGAGGATCCGGCCAGCGTCGCCGCCTTCGAACAAAGCCACGCCGCGCTGCTCGACGAACTTGCCCGCCTTGGCCGTGAGACCCGCGCCAACACCGAACTGGCCGACCGTATCCGCCACAAGTACCGGTTGAAGAACACCACCGGCCTCTCGCTCAACGCACTGGTGGACTACGACCAGCCGCTGGACATCCTTCAGCATCTGCTGGTCGGCTCCGAAGGCACCCTGGGCTTCATCAGCGCAGTCACCTACGACACCGTGCCCGACCACCCGCACAAGGCCAGCGCCCTGCTGGTGTTCCCCAGTGTCGAAAGCTGCTGCCGAGCGGTGACCGTGCTCAAGCGCCAGCCCGTGTCGGCGGTCGAGCTGCTCGACCGCCGCAGCCTGCGCTCGGTGCAGGAGATGCCAGGCATGCCGGCCTGGGTGAAGGGCCTGTCAGACAACGCCTGCGCCCTGCTGATCGAGTCCCGCGCCGCCAGCCAGAGCCTACTGCACGAACAACTGGCGCAGGTGATGGGGTCCATCGCCGAGTTCCCGCTCGAGCAGAAGGTCGAGTTCAGCGAAGATCCGGCGGTGTACAACCTGCTGTGGAAGATTCGCAAGGACACCTTCCCCGCTGTCGGCGCCGTACGCCAGACCGGCACCACAGTGATCATCGAAGACGTAACCTTCCCGGTCGAACAACTGGCCGAAGGCGTCAACCGCCTGATCCAGCTATTCGACAAGCATCACTACGACGAGGCGATCATTTTCGGCCACGCGCTGGAAGGCAACCTGCACTTCGTTTTCACCCAGGGCTTCAACAGCGCCGAAGAAGTTGCGCGTTACCAGGCCTTCATGGAGGACGTTGCGCAACTGGTGGCGGTGGAATTCGGCGGTTCGCTCAAGGCCGAGCACGGCACCGGACGCAACATGGCGCCCTTCGTCGAGCTGGAATGGGGCAAGGACGCCTACCAATTGATGTGGGCACTCAAGCGCTTGCTCGACCCCAACGGCATCCTCAACCCGGATGTGGTGCTCAGCAGCGATCCAGACATCCACCTGAAAAACCTCAAGCCACTGCCGGCGGCCGACGAGATCGTCGACAAATGCATCGAATGCGGCTTCTGCGAGCCGGTGTGCCCGTCCAAAGGGCTGACCCTCAGCCCGCGCCAGCGCATCGTCATGTGGCGCGATATCCAGGCCAGGCGCCGTGCCGGTCTCGACACCCGCGAGCTGCTGCAGACCTATCAATACCAGGGCCTCGACACCTGTGCCGCGACCGGCCTGTGCGCCCAGCGCTGCCCGGTAGGGATCAACACCGGCGAGCTGGTGAAAAAGCTTCGCGGCGAGGCCGCCGGCCATCTGAAGACCGCCGACTGGCTGGCCGAGCACTTCCACTCGGCCCTCAGCGGCGCACGCCTGACCCTCGCCGCAGCCAACGGCGCCCGCAAGCTGCTCGGTGCCCCGCGCCTGGGGCGCCTCAGCAGCGGCCTGCGCAAGGTCAGCAACGGTCGCCTGCCGCAGTGGACACCGGCCATGCCGCAACCGCTCAAACCGATCGACTTCGGCCCGGCAAGCCACGATGCACGACCTCGGGTGGTTTACCTCGCGGCCTGCGTGTCGCGCGTCATGGGCCCGGCCTATGGCGATCGCGAGCAGCGCTCGTTGCTGGACAAGACCCGGGCCCTGCTGGAAAAGGCCGGCTACCAGGTGATCTTCCCCGACAACGCCGACAACCTCTGCTGCGGCCAGCCATTCGCTTCCAAGGGCTATGCCGAACAGGCCGAGCACAAACGCCAGGAACTGATCGCCGCCCTGCTGCATGCCAGCCGCGGCGGCCTCGACCCGATCTACTGCGACACCAGCCCCTGCACCTTGCGCCTGGTACAGGACCTGGGGGAAACCCGACTGGATCTTTACGACCCGGTACGCTTCATCCGCACGCATCTGCTCGACAAGCTGGAGTTCACCCCGCAGGAGGAACCTGTGGCCGTGCATGTCACCTGCAGCACCCAGCACCTGGGCGAAAGCCAGGCGCTGATCGACCTCGCGCGGCGTTGCAGCAAGCAGGTGGTGATTCCCGAGGGTATCCATTGCTGCGGGTTCGCTGGCGACAAGGGCTTCACCACGCCGGAGCTCAATGCCCACTCCCTGCGCAGCCTGAAAGATGCCGTGCAGTACTGCAGCGAAGGGATTTCCACCAGCCGGACCTGCGAGATCGGGCTGTCGAACCATAGTGGTATCGACTATCACGGGTTGGTCTATCTGGTGGACCGGGTGACGCGCGCACGAGCTATCTGAGGTCAGCCCAATCCCTGTGGGAGCGACGGTTCGCCGCTGCGACTTGTCCCGCGAACACGGGCGTAGCCCGTGCCAGGCAGCGCGGTGTCGTTTTCGCGGGTAAACCCGCTCCTACAATGGGAGCGGCTACCCAGGCTATTGCCCAACAGCCCGCAACCATTTGTTACAAGTAAATGCTAATCTGCAGCCCCCTCCCTCCGCTGCCGTTGGCCCCTGATGTCTGAGTCCGCACCGTTGCTGTTGCGTCACCACCGTCCTTTCATCGCCTTCTGGCTTGCGCGGGTCTTCACCGCCAGCGGCTTCCAGATGCTCACCGTGGCCATCGGCTGGCACCTCTACCAGCTCACCGGCAACGTCCTGGACCTGGGCCTGGTCGGCCTGGTCGAGTTTGCCCCCCGGGTGCTGTTCATGCTGCACACCGGGCATGTGGCAGACCGCTACGACCGGCGCAAGGTCGCCGCCCTGTGCCAGTGCCTGCAAGGGCTCATCGCCCTGGCCCTGGCGCTGGGCAGTGCCACCGACAGCGTCACCCGCGAACTGATCTTCGTGCTGGCGTTCCTGCTCGGTGCCACTCGCTCCTTCGAGATGCCCGCAACCCAGGCACTGCTGCCCAACGTGGTGCCGCCAGGGCTGTTCCCGCGCGCCGTCGCTGCGTCGGCGTCGGCGACCCAGGCAGCGACCATCGTCGCCCCGGCGGTCGGCGGCCTGCTCTACGCTTTCGGCAGCATCTGGGTGTATGGCCCGACGGTATTGCTGTACGCCATTGCCTGCCTGCTGATGCTCAGCCTCGACTCGCGCCAGCAGACACCCCAGCGCGGCCGTGCCAGCCTGGAATCGCTGCTGGCCGGCATCCGCTTCATTCGCAGTCGCCCGGACATCCTCGGCGCCATCTCGCTTGACCTGTTCGCCGTGCTGCTGGGCGGCGCCACGGCGCTGCTGCCGGTGTTCGCGAAGGATATCCTGCTCACCGGCGCCTGGGGCCTGGGCCTGCTGCGCTCGGCCCCAGCGGTGGGCGCCTTGTTGATGTCGCTGTGGCTGGCGCGCTTCCCGGTGGAGCGCAAGGTCGGCCGGACCATGTTCACCGCCGTGGGTGTGTTCGGCGTGGCGACCATCGCCTTCGGCCTGTCGACCTCGTTCTGGTTCTCGCTGGCGGTGCTGGTGGTACTGGGCGCGGCAGACATGATCAGCATGGTCATCCGTAGTGCTTTCGTGCAGCTGGAGACACCGGATGAAATGCGCGGCCGGGTCAGCGCGGTGAACGGGCTGTTCATCGGCGCCTCGAATCAGCTCGGCGAGTTCGAATCCGGGGTCACTGCGCACTGGTTTGGCACAGTTCCGGCGGTGGTGCTGGGTGGCGTGGGCACGCTGGTGGTCACTGGCGTGTGGATGAAGCTGTTCCCGACCCTGGCCAACCGCGACCGCATGCACAATCCGCAATAGTCTTCATGGGGCTGCCTGGCAGCCCTTTCGCGGCACCAGGCCGCGCCGACAGCGGGCGCCACGCCACAAAGACCAACAGCCATAGGCCCCCGCCCCCCATACTGGTATGATGCGCGGCTTTTTTCCGCCCCCACAAAACCACGGCAACCGGTACGGTCTGTGCTTTGCTGATGGGGTCGAATACATTCACGGCGCCGCGGCGCCATGGGAGCAGGCATGCTGGAAAGGCTGTTTCAACTAAAAGCACACAACACCAACGTGCGCACCGAGATCCTCGCGGGCGTCACCACCTTCCTGGCGATGGCCTACATCCTGTTCGTCAACCCGAGCATTCTCGGCGAAACCGGCATGGACAAGGGCGCGATCTTCGTCGCCACCTGCCTGGCCGCGGCCATCGGCTCGGTCACCATGGGCCTGATCGCCAATTACCCGATCGCCCTCGCTCCGGGCATGGGCCTGAACGCCTTCTTCACCTACACCGTGGTCCTGCACATGGGCCACACCTGGCAGGTGGCACTGGGCGCGGTATTCCTCTCGGCAGTGCTGTTCTTCCTGCTGTCGATCTTCCGCATCCGCGAGTGGATCGTGAACAGCATCCCGCTGCCGCTGCGCTCGGCGATCGCTGCGGGCATCGGCCTGTTCCTGGCGCTGATCGCCCTGCACAACGCTGGCATCGTCGTCGATAACCCGGCCACCCTGGTGGGCCTGGGCGACCTCAAGCAGCCTGCACCGATCCTTGCCACCCTCGGTTTCTTCCTCATCGTCGGCCTCGAGTCGCTGAAAGTGCGCGGCGCTGTGCTGATCGGCATCCTCGCCGTGACAGTGGTGTCGATCCTGGTGGGGGCCAGCCAGTTCGTCGGCATCGTTTCCATGCCGCCGTCGCTGGCCCCGACCTTCCTGCAACTGGACATCAAGGGCGCACTGGACGTCGGGCTGATCAGCGTGATCTTCGCCTTCCTGTTCGTCGACCTGTTCGACAACTCCGGCACCCTGATCGGCGTGGCCAAGCGCGCCGGCCTGATGGGCAAGGACGGCCACATGCCGAAAATGGGCCGTGCGCTGATCGCTGACAGCACCGCAGCCATGGCCGGCTCGCTGCTGGGCACCTCGACCACCACCAGCTATATCGAATCGGCCGCAGGCGTGAGTGCCGGCGGACGCACCGGCCTGACCGCCATCGTGGTGGCCGTGCTGTTCCTGCTGGCCCTGTTCTTCGCGCCCCTGGCCGGTAGCGTGCCGGCCTACGCCACCGCGCCGGCACTGCTGTTCGTTGCCGTGCTGATGGCCTCGGGCCTGGCCGAGATCAACTGGGACGACGTCACCGAGGCCGCGCCGGTGGTGGTTACCGCCCTGGCCATGCCGTTGACCTATTCGATCGCCAACGGCATCGCCTTCGGCTTCATCGCCTGGACCGCCATCAAGCTGATCTCCGGTCGTCACCGCGACCTGAACCCGGCCCTGGTGATCCTGTCCATTCTGTTCGTCATCAAGCTGGGCTGGTTCAACGCATGAGTGCCGTCTTCGACCCTTCGCAATACACGACCCAACTGCAGGCCAAGGTCGAGCGCCTGCGCGAGCTGCTGGCGCCCTTCGATGCACCGCAACCTGCAGTGTTCGAGTCGCCGCGCGAGCACTATCGCCTGCGCGCAGAGTTCCGCCTGTGGCGCGAAGAGGGTCAACGCCACTACGCGATGTTCGCCCCGGGCGAAAAGCACAAGGCAATTCTGATCGACGACTTCCCTATCGCCAGCCAGCGCATCAATGACCTGATGCCCCGCCTGAAGGCCGCCTGGCAGGGCAACGAAGACCTGAGCAATCGTCTGTTCCAGGTCGAGTTCCTGACCACACTGGCTGGCGATGCCATGGTCACCCTGTGCTATCACCGCCCGCTCGACCAGGCCTGGGAAGCCGCCGCGCAGCAACTGGCCGCGCAACTGGGCGTCAGCGTGATCGGTCGCTCCAAGGGCAAGCGCGTGGTGATCGGTCGTGACTATGCCGTGGAGAAACTCGATATCGCCGGCCGCACCTTCAGCTACCGCCAGCCTGAAGGCGCCTTCACTCAGCCCAACGGCGCGGTGAACCAGAAGATGCTCGGCTGGGCCTGCGAGGCAATGGGCGAGCGCAGCGACGACCTGCTGGAGCTGTACTGCGGCAACGGCAACTTCACCCTACCCCTGGCCACCCGCGCGCGCCAGGTGCTGGCCACCGAGATCAGCAAGACCTCGGTCAACGCCGCCCTGCACAACCTCGACGAAAACGGCATCGACAACGTACGTCTGGTGCGCCTGTCGGCCGAGGAACTGACCGAGGCGCTGAATGAGGTTCGCCCATTCCGTCGCCTGGAAGGCATCGACCTGAAAAGCTACGACTTCGGCACCGTTTTCGTCGACCCACCGCGCGCCGGCATGGACCCGGACACCTGCGAGCTGACCCGACGTTTCGAGCGCATCCTGTACATCTCCTGCAACCCCGAGACGCTGGCGCAGAACATCGCCCAACTGCACGATAGCCACCGTATCGAACGCTGCGCGCTGTTCGACCAGTTCCCCTACACCCATCACATGGAAAGCGGGGTCCTGCTGGTCAGGCGCTGATCCGCGCACTGCGGGGTCGAGCAGACCCCGCCGCACGCACCCAAGGAGCGATGTGCCGATGGACCAATTGAGCGCCATGCAGACCTTCCGCCGAGTCGTCGACCTCGGCAGTTTCAGCGCCGCCGCCCATCAGGCGGGCGTGTCTCACACCGTGCTGTCGCGCCAGGTGAAGAACCTCGAGCGCGAACTCGGCACGCAACTGCTCAACCGCACCACCCGCAGCCTGCAACCCACCGAAGCGGGCATGCTGTTCTATCGCCACTGTGTGTTGATTCTCGAACAGATGCAGGCCATGAACCTGGAGCTGTCCGAGCACCAGCAACAGCCCACTGGCACATTGCGCCTGAGCGTTGCCACCGCCTTCGGAGAGCTCGAATTGGGCCACTGGCTGCCGGATTTCGCGGCACGGTACGAGCACCTGCAGATCGAGCTCAGTTGTACCGATCGCTTCGTCGACCTGATCGAGGAGGAAGTGGATGTCTGCCTGCGGATCACCGACCATCTGCCCGACTCCAGCCTGGTCGCACGCCTGCTGGCGCCCAGCCCGGTCATGCTGGTGGCCGCACCGGGCTACCCCGAACGCCAAGGCACACCCACCACGCCCGACGCACTGAAGGACCATCCGCTACTTGGCTACAGCCGCCTCACCCATCCCCAGCGCCTGCAGCTCAGCGGTCCGCAAGGTGCCCAGCAGGACGTGCTGATGCCCAGGCGGCTGAGCGCCAACTCGCCCATGGCCCTGCGTGCAGCCGCCATCGGTGGCTTGGGTATCGCCAGCTTCGACCGTTTCATCGTGCATGACGCCTTGCGCGACGGGCGCCTGGTGCCGGTGCTGGCCGATTGGCGATTGCCGGGGCGCAGCCTGTATGCCGTCTACCCGCAGAGCCGATATCTGGCACCGAAGGTACGCGCACTGCTCGACTACGTGCAGCACTACTACGGAACGCCGCGCTGGGAAGATTGATTGGTGCAACAAAAGCACAAGTCATGGCTAACTTGTGCCGTATCTGTGCTTAGAACATCTGGTTAACCTTCGCTCACTCACATTGATCGGCGAAGGAGCCTCTCCATGAAAGCACTGCACACCCTGATTGCCGGCCTCGCCCTGGGCACCCTCGCCCTTACCGCGCAGGCCGTCGAAACCAAACTGGTCTCTGTCCCGAACAGCGCCGAACTCAAATGGCAGGACGTGCCGAACACCAAGGGCGCGGTCAGCTACGCCAACGTCGAAGGCGACATCTTTGGCGAGGGCCCGTACTCGGCCTACGTGAAGTTCAAGAAGGGCGTCGACAACGGCCTGCACCAGCACACCGAGACCCTGCCGACCGTAGTACTCGACGGGACCTTCTATGCCGTGATCGATGGCAAGCGCACCGAATTCCCGGCAGGTTCGTACTACAAGCTGCCCGCCGACCTGGTTCACGAGAGCGGCTGCACCGCTGCAGCAGATTGCCTGCTGTTCCAGTACCAGGCTGACAAGTTCGACCTGAAGCCGGTCAAGAAGTAACACCCCGTTGTAACCGCACCGCTCCTGTTTTGGGCGTAGCGCCTGGCGCTACGCCCATTTTTGTTGAGTAGCGCCCCTCAGAAATCGAAGAACACCGTCTCCCCTTCCCCCTGGAGGCGAATGTCGAACCGATAGGCTGTCTTGCCATCCACCTCACAGCGCTTGGCGACCAGTGTCTCGCGCCGCTGCGGCTGCTCGATCAGGTTGAGCACCGGGCACTTGCCGTTGGCCTCGGCCTCGTCATCGAAATACAAGCGGGTATGCAGGTGGATGTTGATCCCACGGGCAAACAGGCTGATGTTGATGTGCGGTGCCATCGGCACCCCGGCGGCATTGTTCACCACACCTGGTTTGACCGTGTGCAGGGTCCACTCACCCGCATCGAAGGTGGTGGCGGTCCGGCCGAAGCTGTTGAAGGCGTTCTCCAGGTTGAACACGTCCTGGTACTGGCCGTTGGCATCGGCCTGCCACACCTCGAGGAAGGAATCGCGCACTAGATGGCCATTGCCATCGTACACCTGGCCGATCAGCAGGATGTGCTCGCCCGGGGCCTGCGGACGAGCCAGGCGGTTCCAGATTTCCTGATCGCGGGTCGGGTTACCGGCCGCTTCCAGGGCCAGGCCGATGTGCACATAGGGGCCGGCAGTCTGCGAGGGGGTTTCCGGCAGCAGTTCGATAGGCATGACGGATCTCCTCAGCGATTCTCGAAGTGGGTCTGGCGCTGGCCACGCAGCACGATGTCGAAGCGGTAGGCCAGGCAGTCCATCGGGTTGGCGTGGCTCATGTCGAGCCGAGCAATCAGGCGCTGCACCGCGTCCGGGTTGGCGATCGACTTGACGATCGGACACATCGGAATCAGCGGGTCACCTTCGAAATACAGTTGGGTGATCAGCTTGGTGGCAATCGAAGGGCCGCTGATGGAGAAGTGGATGTGCGCCGGACGCCAATCGTTGGGGCCGTTGCGCCAGGGGTAGGGGCCGGGCTTGATGGTGCGGAAGCTGTAGTAGCCGTCACGGTCGGTCAGGCAGCGACCGACGCCACCGAAGTTCGGATCGAGCGGGGCCAGGTAGCGGTCGTTCTTGTGGCGGTAGCGACCACCAGCGTTGGCCTGCCACATCTCCACCAGAGTATTGGGCACCGGCTTGCCGTACTGGTCGACGACCCGCCCGGCGATGATGATGCGCTCACCAATCGGCAGGCCACCATTGTTGAAGTTCAGCAACAGGTCATGGTCGTGCTCGCCGAAGCGCAGGTGGGAAAAATCCGGGCCGGTGCTTTCGCTGACCGACTGCGCAATGCTCACCAGCGCCTGGCGCGGCGAGCGGGCGATGGATGTCTTGTAATCAGGCGTGAAGGCCTTGGGGTGCCAGTTGCGATCACGGATCACGAAGCGGCTGGTGTCCTGGGCGGGCATGCCGTTTTCCTCTCTTGGAATTGTTCGAACCACCTGTGCGTGGCAGGCGGACGTGCAGTTTCCGGCAGGTCGCGCAGGGCGAAAACTGAAAACATGCGCGCCAGACATAACCATTTGGTTATGCAACTTTTCACCAGACCTCCCGATCTGAAGCGCTGGACTATTCTGGATGGACTGCGGTGCTGGCTGCGCAGAGCCCAACGGCCCTTCAGCCAGGCACGACCCTCACAGCGGAGAACTTCTATGGACTGGCGAAAAGGCCGACGCAGCGACAATGTAGTGGATGCACGCGGCGAAGGCGGTGGCGGTGGGATGCGCTTCGGCGGTGGCAAGGGCCTGGGGCTGGGTGCTGTGCTGCTGATCGTCGGCATCGGCTGGCTCACCGGCCAGGATCCGCTGCAGATCCTCGGCCAGCTTGCCGGCCAGATGGAGCAGCAGGCAGCGCCCAGCGGCGCTGGCGGCAAGGCACCGCCGGCCAATGACCAACAGGCCGAGTTCGTCGCCTCGATCCTCGGCGACACCGAGGATACCTGGAAAGCCCTGTTCGCCCAGGCCGGCAAGCAGTACCGCGATCCCAAGCTGGTGCTGTTCAGCGGCCAGGTCAGCTCCGCCTGCGGCTTCGCCTCCTCGGCGGTCGGCCCCTTCTATTGCCCGGCTGACCAGCGGGTGTACCTGGACATGTCGTTCTTCCGTGAAATGGAAACCCGCTTCGCCGCCGCCGGCGACTTCGCCCAGGCCTACGTGATCGCCCACGAGATTGGTCACCACGTGCAGACCCTGCTCGGCGTCTCGGCCAAGGTCGATGCCGCGCGCCGCAGCGGCCAGCGCCTGGAAGGCGACAATGGCCTGCTGGTACGCCAGGAACTGCAGGCCGACTGCCTGGCTGGTGTCTGGGCCTACCAGGCGCAGAAACGCCTCAACTGGCTGGAGCCCGGCGATGTCGAAGAGGCGCTCAACGCCGCCAACGCCATCGGCGACGACCGCCTGCAGCAACAGGGTCAGGGACGCGTGGTGCCCGACTCCTTCACCCATGGCACCTCGGCGCAGCGGGTACGCTGGTTCAAGGCTGGCTTTGCCAGCGGCGACCTGAACCGCTGCGACACCTTCAGCGCACGCAATCTGTAACGCCCCGCTGCAACGGGCGTTGCAGAGCCCCTCCAGAACGCAATACGACCAATGGGTCATTTTTCTGCTGAAAAACGTTTCAGCGACAGCCAATTCGGCCGATAACCCATGGACCCTTCAGCTGGCCCCTATAAGAACAACGCCCGGCGACGTGAGATTTTGCAAGACACATTTTCTGGAGAGCGTGCATGAACAGATGGTTTGCCGACAAGAGCGTGAACCTCAAACTCGGGATGGGCTTCGGTCTGGTCCTGGTATTGACCGGCCTGCTGGCCCTGACCAGTTGGACCAGCCTGGGCAGCCTCATCAATCGCAGCAACTGGATGAGCGACATTACCCGCCTCAACACTGACCTGACCAACCTGCGCGTGGCGCGTCTGCAATACATGCTGACCGACGGCGACGACACCGCGGCAGCCAACGTGCTGACCAAGCTGGATATCTTCAACAAACAGCAGCAGCACCTGGTAACCACCTTCAAGAGTCCGGAAAACGTCAAGCTGCTGCGCGAGCTGGGCGGTATCATCGACCAGTACCGCGTATCGCTGGACAAGATGCGTGCCGCCTACAAGACCACCCTTGGCGCCCGCGACAGCATGAACCAGAACGGCACCAAGGCCGTGGAAGCCGTCGCCGCCATCGGCAACGATGTGCTGACCCGCGAGGAAAGCGATGCCAGCCGCCTGCAACAGTACCTGACCGTCAGCAAGGCTCGCCAACAGCTGACCCAGGTACGCCTGGACGTGCGCAACTACATTTCAGATCCGAGCAACGCCAACGAACAGGCCGCCCTGCGCCAGCTCGACCTGGCCCTGACCGAGATCGACGGCCTCAAGCGCCAGTTGCCGAACGACGGCACGCGTATCCAGGCATTCGACGTCGCCGTGCGCGCCTATGGTGATTCGGTACGTCAGTTCCGCGATGCCATCTCGCAGATCGCCCTGGCACGCCAGGAGATGACCACCCAGGGTGGCGATATCGTCAAGATCAGTGACGCCCTCTACAAGATCCAGCTCGAACGCCGTGACATCGAAAGTGCCGAGGCCCGCACCCTGCAGATCGGCGCGACGCTGCTGGCCCTGCTCATCGGCGTACTCGCCGCCGTGATCATCACCCGCCAGATCACTCGCCCGCTGCGCGAGACCCTCGCCGTGGTGGAGAAGATCGCCGGTGGCGACCTGACCCACAACCTGCAAGTCACTCGCCGCGACGAGCTGGGCGTGCTGCAGCAAGGTATTGCGCGCATGGGTACGACCCTGCGTGACCTCATCAGCGGCATCCGTGACGGTGTTACCCAGATCGCCAGTGCGGCCGAGGAGCTGTCGGCGGTGACCGAGCAGACCAGCGCCGGTGCCAACAGCCAGAAGGTCGAGACCGACCAGGTCGCTACCGCCATGCACGAAATGGCTGCCACCGTGCAGGAAGTCGCGCGCAACGCCGAACAGGCGTCGCTTGCAGCGACCAACGCCGACGGCGAAGCCCGTGCCGGTGACAAAGTGGTGGGCGAGGCGATCAACCAGATCGAGCGCCTGGCCGCCGAGGTCAACCGCTCCACCGAAGCGATGAACCTGCTGCAACAGGAAAGCCAGAAGATCGGCAGTGTCATGGACGTGATCAAGTCAGTGGCCGAGCAGACCAACCTGTTGGCGCTCAACGCCGCCATCGAAGCGGCTCGCGCCGGTGAGGCGGGACGTGGGTTCGCCGTGGTCGCCGACGAAGTGCGTGGCCTGGCGCAGCGCACGCAGAAGTCCACCGAAGAGATCGAAGAGCTGGTCGCCAGCCTGCAGAACGGCACACAGCAGGTGGCCAACGCCATGCTCGGCAGCCGCACCCTGACCGACAGCAGCGTGGAACTGGCACGCAAGGCCGGCGCGTCGCTGGAGAACATCACCAGCACCGTATCGGGCATCCAGTCGATGAACCAGCAGATCGCCGCCGCCGCAGAGCAGCAGAGTGCTGTGGCCGAAGAGATCAGCCGCAGCATCCTCAGCGTACGCGATGTGTCCGAACAGACCGCCGCTGCGAGCGACGAGACGGCGGCCTCCAGCGTCGAGCTGGCGCGGCTGGGTGGGCAGTTGCAAACCCTGGTCAGCCATTTCCGCGTCTGACCACACGCCTTCCGGGGCCGCGTCGCGGCCCCCATCCTTCCCCCAAAAAATCTGCTGAACGGCGTTTCAGCTCCTGCAGACATTGCCGATATCTCTTCTGCGGCAACGGAGGGCCCATCACAAAAACAAAAGCCGAATGACGCGAAGTCCCGCGAGCAGGCGCTTTCCCCGGGGAACCTCCATGAGCAACTGGTTTGCCAACATCAGCGTCAAACTCAAACTGATGCTGGGCTTCAGCCTGGTCCTTCTACTCACCACCGCACTGGCCTTGACCGGCTGGAACAGCCTGGAAAACCTCGTCGCACGCAGCAACTCGATGGGGCAGATCACCCAGTTCAACACGCACCTGAACAACCTGCGCGTGGCACGCCTGCAATACATGCTCGCCGACGGCGACGAAAGCGCCGCCACCACCGTGCAAGCCCGCCTGGACACCTTCGACCAGCACAAGCAGGAACTGCTCGCCAGCTTCGACCATCCCCAGAGCCTGCAACTGCTGCGCGAACAGGCCACCTACATCGACCAGTACCGCGCCTCGCTGGACAAGATGCGCCAGGGCTATCGCACCATCGCCAGCAAACCCGACGCCGAGCAGCAGGTACGCGACGCCCGGGCGGCGATCGCCACGGCACGCCAGGAAATGATCGAGGAGCAGGCGCAGATCACCAAGCGCAGCGACGAGCTGTACAAGATCGAACTTGGCAGGCGTGATGTCGATACCGCCCAGGCGCGCAACCTGCAACTCGGCGTGGCGCTGCTGGCGCTGGTGTTCGGCCTGCTCGGCGCCGTGATCATCACCCGCCAGATCACCCGCCCCTTGCAGGAAACCCTCGAAGTGGTGAAGAAGATCGCCGAAGGCGACCTCACCCAGCGCCTGCACATCACCCGGCGTGACGAACTCGGCACCTTGCAGCAGGGCATCGCGGGCATGGGCGAAACCCTGCGCGCACTGATCACCGGTATCCGCGACGGCGTCACCCAGATCGCCAGCGCCGCCGAGGAACTGTCGGCAGTGACCGAGCAGACCAGTGCCGGAGTCAACAATCAGAAGGTCGAAACCGACCAGGTCGCCACTGCCATGCACGAGATGACCGCGACCGTGCAGGAAGTCGCACGCAATGCCGAGCAGGCATCCCAAGCCGCCACCCAGGCCGATGGCGAGGCCCGTGCCGGTGACAGGGTGGTGAACGAGGCCATCGGCCAGATCGAACGCCTGGCCGCTGAAGTACAGCACTCCACCGAGGCGATGAACCTGCTGCAACAGGAAAGCCAGAAGATCGGCAGCGTCATGGACGTGATCAAGTCGGTGGCACAGCAGACCAACCTGCTGGCACTGAATGCCGCCATCGAAGCGGCGCGTGCCGGTGAAGCCGGGCGCGGCTTTGCGGTGGTCGCCGATGAGGTCCGGGCCCTGGCCCAGCGCACGCAGAAGTCCACCGAAGAGATCGAAGAGCTGGTCGCCAGCCTGCAGAACGGCACCCAGCGCGTGGCCACCGCCATGCAAGGCAGCAGCGGGCTGACCGACAGCAGCGTGGAACTGGCACGCAAGGCTGGCACCTCATTGGCCAGCATCACCCGCACTGTGTCGGGAATTCAGGCGATGAACCAGCAGATTGCCGCTGCGGCAGAGCAGCAGAGCGCCGTGGCCGACGAGATCGGCCGCAGCATCATGAATGTGCGCGATGTGTCGGAGCAGACGGCGGCGGCCAGTGAGGAGACAGCAGCGTCAAGCGTGGAGCTGGCGCGGCTGGGTGGGCAGTTGCAGACGATGGTCAGCCACTTCCGCGTTTGAAGCACCTCCCACAGGTTCCCCACTGCCGTTGAGCGCGGTGGGGTGCCTGTGGAAGCGGGCTTGCACGGTATTACTTGACGATCAAACCAACCCCGCGCCCGCGTGGATCGGACGCGGTCTCGAGCTTCTCGCCGGTGACCCGGATCGCCTGGATATCGCCCATTTCCCAGCCTTGGTCCTCAAGCACGTAGCCCATTTTTTTCAGATCCTCTGCCACCTGCCCTTCGAGCGGTGCATAGCTGTCGAAATAGATGGTGTCCTTGGGCAGCAGCTGGTGGTGCACACGCTGGGCGGCCACGGCTTTTTCCAGCGGCATGCCATAGTCGTACAGGTTGTTCATCACCTGGAAGATCGAGGTGAAGATCCGCGAACCACCCGGCGTACCGACCACCAGGGTCAGCTTGCCGTCGCGGGTGACCAGGCTTGGGCTCATGGACGAGAGCATACGCTTGCCCGGCTCGATGGCATTGGCATCACCACCCACCACGCCAAAGGCGTTGGCCGCTCCAGGCTTGGCGCTGAAATCGTCCATCTCGTCGTTGAGCAGGAAGCCCGCGCCCTTGACCACCACGCCGCTGCCATAGTCGAGGTTCAGGGTGTAGGTGTTGCTCACCGCGTTACCCTGCTTGTCGACGATGGAGAAGTGCGTGGTCTGGTGCGGTTCCAGGCCCGGCTTGACCTTGTCGGTGTCGGAGATCGCATTGGGGTTGACCTGCGCCGCGCGCTTGGCCAGGTAGTCCTTGGCCACCAGCTCCTTGACCGGCACCTTGGTGAAGGCCGGGTCGCCCAGGTAGTCGGCGCGGTCGGCGAACACACGCTTCTCGATCTCGGCCAGCAGGTGGATGTACTTGGCCGAGTTGTGCTCGACACCCTTGAAATCGGCCGCACGGTCTTCCTTGATGCCCAACAGCTGAGCCAGGGCGACGCCACCAGAGCTTGGCGGTGGCGCGGTGTAGACCACATTGCCGCGCCAGTCGATGGCGATCGGGTCGCGCCACACGGCCTTGTAGTCCTTCAGGTCTTCCTTGGTGATCAGGCCCTTGTCGGCCTGCATCTGCGCCACCAGCAAGTCGGCGGTCTTGCCCTGGTAGAACTCGCTGACGCCCTTGTCGGCGATGCGTTCCAGGGTCTTGGCCAGCTCGGGCTGCTTGAACAGCTCGCCGACCTTCATGTCGCCGAAGTAGTCGTTGAAGTTGGTGGCGGTCTTGAACAGGCCCTGGGCATCGTCGCGATACTGGTACTGCTTCTGCGCGATCTTGAAGCCATTCTGCGCGTAACCGATGGCCGGGGTGAGCAGCTCGCTCCACTTGAGCTTGCCGAACTTCTGGTGCGCCTCCCACAGGCCCATCACCGTGCCAGGCACGCCAGCAGCGCGTACGCCGACCAGGCTGAGGTTCTCGATGACCTCGCCCTTGTCGTCCAGGTACATGTTGCGCGTGGCGGCCTTGGGCGCGACTTCACGGTAGTCGAGGAAGTACGGCTTGCCGTCGACGAACAGGGTCATGAAGCCACCGCCGCCGATGTTGCCGGCTTCGGGGTAGGTGACCGCCAGGGTGAACGCAGTGGCGACCGCGGCATCCACCGCGTTGCCGCCTTTCTTGAGAATGTCGGCGGCTACCTGTGCGCCATATTGATCGGGCGCCGCCACCGCGCCACCTTCGAGTGTCACGGCATAGGCGGAAGAACAGCTCAGGATCGCGGCCCCGAGGGCCAGGGACTGGAACATGACGATACGCATGACACTTCCTTGGTGTTGTTTTTGTCGAGCACTCATTTAAGGCTCAAGCGTTGCGACTAAGCAAACGACACATGGGAAGGGGGGCGTCTTTGGGCAACTCTGTCGCGTTCAGGCAACTCAGCAGGCGTACATCGATAGCTTGCGCTGGATGAAATCGAGGAAGCACTGGATGCGCAGCGCCAGTTGGGTGTTGCGGTAGTAGACCGCGTGGATCGGCTGGCGATAGCCGTTGTTGGCCTCGGCCAGCACCACCTGCAGCCGACCGGCACGAATGTCTTCGTGGGTCATGAAATGTGACAGGCTGACGATGCCTTCACCGGCCAGTGCCAACTGGCGCAAGGTCTCGCCGCTGGAGGCGAGGATCGCCGGACGGATCGCCCAGCGGTCCCCCTGGGCATGGCGCAACGGCCACTGATTGAGCGTCTCGGGTGCGCTGAACCCCAGCAGGCAGTGCGTGCTGAGGTCTTCGACCTTCTGCGGTGTACCGCGCCGGGCCAGGTAATCCGGGCTGGCGAGCACCTGCACGGGGCTGCACCCCAGCGAGCGCGCGTGCAGGCTGGAATCGGCCAGCTCACCGATGCGAATGGCCACGTCGGTGCTCTGTTCCAGCAGGTCGATGATCAGGTCGTCGGTATTGAGCTCGAGTTCGATGCCGGGGTACTGGCGGCGAAACTCGCCGATCCACGGCAGGATGGCATGCAGCATGAACGGCGCGGCGGCGTTGATCCGCAGACGCCCGGACGGGGTCTGGCGGTTCATCGACAGGCGCTCTTCCATATCGTCCATCTGTTCGAGGATGACCCGCGAACGCTCGAGGAAGAAACGCCCTTCTTCGGTCAGGTCCATGCGCCGGGTGGTGCGATTGACCAGCGTGGTCCCAAGCTTGCCCTCCAGGCGCGACAGGGTACGACTGACCGCCGACGGGGTCTGGCCCATCTGCTCGGCGGCGGCGGAGATCGAACCGCAGTCGATGACGGCGACGAATACCTGGAGTTCTTCGGATCGGGTTTTCACGCGGTGGCCTTGGGCTTGGGGTAGTGCTGATTGATAGCTGCTGGGCGGTCACGGCGCAAGTGTGGCCGCCTCGTCACTCAGCCTTGCCGAACACCTTGCTCAGGTGCGCTTCGTACGCCGCCAGCGCTGCCGGTACATCCGGGCGCTTCATCACATCCACCGCCAGGAAGGTCGGCAGGCCGGTCATGCCAAGGAACTGATTCGCCTTGTGGAACGGGAAATACACCGCATCCACACCCTTGCCTTCAAAGAAGTCGGTCGGATCGTCGAAAGCCTGCTGCGGCGCGTTCCAGGTCAACGAGAGCATGTACTGCTTGCCCTGGATCAGCCCGCCACTGCCGTACTTCTGCGAGGCATCGGAACGGGTGCGACCATCGCTGGCGTACAGACTGCCGTGGCCTTCGGTGAAGACCTCATCGACGTACTTCTTCACGGTCCAGGGCGCGCCCATCCACCAACCCGGCATCTGGTAGATGACCACGTCCGCCCAGAGGAATTTCTGCACCTCTTCCTTGACGTCATAGCCACCGTCGATGAAGGTCTGCTGCACGTCGAAACCGGCACGATCCAGATAGGCCAGCGCGGCCTCGTGCAGGGTGCGGTTCAGGCGGCCGTCGGAATGAGCGAACTGTTTGCCGCCGTTGAGTAGAAGAATCTTTTTCATGGGGAGCCTCGTAGGTCTGGGTCGGTCCGAGGCAAGGACGCCTGCCGACCGAGTCAAAAGTGATGGCGGCAGACTAGGCAGTCGCAGGCGCAGGAAAAAGCCGGCTGGCGGCAAAATACATTTGCCTTAAAGTCACGAATAGACATCAGATTATTGCAATACAATCTGCTCACTTTCCCCCGCACAGGCCATCGCCATGAGTGAGCAGTTCGCTTTCATCCTCAAAGCCAAGACCCGTCCTGAGAAGGCCGAAGCCTTCGAAACCCTGTTCCGCGCCTATGTCGAACCGAGCCGCCAGGAGCCCGGCTGCATCGAGTACCACATGCTGCGCGACAAGGAAGACCCGAGCCTGTTCGTGTTCTACGAGGTCTGGGCCGACAAGGCCGCCCTCGACGTGCACTCGGCCCTGCCGCACATGGCCGCGTTCTTCGAGAAGCGCATGGACTACCTGGAGCGCGACTTCGATATCCAGATGATCGAGATGCTCAGCGCTTCCTCCGCTAGCCGTTGATCAGCAGGTGCCCGCCGAGCAGCGCCAGGCCCACGAAGAAGCAGCGCCTGAACTGTGCCGCGCTGATGCGCTGGCGCAGCCAGGTGCCGGCGAACATGCCCAGCAAGGCGGGGGCCAGCATCAGCAATGACGCACCCAGGGCCGGGCCGTCGAGCGCGTCCTGCCCGGCCAGGCCCAGCGCCAGCGCAAGGGTCGAGACCGTGAACGACAGGCCCATCGCCTGGACCAGCGCGTCACGATCCAGGCCCAGCCCCTGCAGGTAGGGCACCCCCGGTATCACGAACACCCCGGTTGCCGCCGTCACCACACCAGTCAGCAGGCCGCACAGCGGCCCCAGCCACCACTCCCACTGTGGCTGGACGCGCAAGCCCGGCCCCACCAGCCCGTACAGGGCATATATCAACAGCGCACCACCGAGCGCATGCGCCGCCCAGGGGCCGCTGTCGATGCCAAGCCACAGGCTGCCCAGCAGCGTACCGGCGACGATCATCACCAGCATGCTGCCCAGGCGCTTGAGCAGCCCGCGCAAGTGCCCGCCCGAGGCCAGTTGCCACAGGTTGGTAAGGGTCGAGGGCACGATCAGCAGTGCCGCTGCCTGCGCCGGAGGCATAGCCAGCCCCAGCATGCCCATGGCGATGGTCGGCATCCCCAGGCCGATCACGCCCTTGACCGCACCGGCCATGGCAAAGGTGATGATCACCAGCAGTGACAATGCCGGCCCCATGTTCTGATACAACGCGATAAAGGTATTCATGGCGCTATCCTGGGCTGCCGCGAGCACAGTGAAAATCTGCCATATACTCAGCCAGACTCTTGCCAGGACAGAGGCACATGCATTTCGACCTGATCGACCTCAGCCTTTTCCGTCATACCCTCGAATGCGGCAACATCACCGCCGGTGCCCGTCGCAGCCATCTTTCGCTGCCTGCGGCCAGTGCGCGCATCCGTGCCATGGAAGCCTCGCTGGGCATCCCCTTGCTCGAGCGCAACCGCCGAGGGGTACAGCCAACGCCAGCGGGCCAGGCGTTGTTACAGCATGCGCGGCTGATTGCCCAGCAGGTCGAGCGGCTGCAATACGACCTCGGCCAGTACGCCCAGGGCCAACAGGGGCAGGTGCGCCTGCTGTGCAATACCGCGGCGCTGACCGAGTACCTGCCGGAGTTGCTGGCTGCATACCTGGTGGAGTACCCGGGCGTCAGCGTCGATGTGCAGGAGCAGCCGAGCCTGCGCATCGTGCAGGCGATCACCCGGGGGACTGCGGACCTGGGCATCATTTCCACCGCGGCACCAAGCGAGCACTTGCAGGTGCGGCCATTTCGGCAGGATCCGCTGGTGTTGATCATGCCCCTGGCCCATCCGCTGGCGGCAGAGCCGTCGCCGCGATTCGTCGACAGCCTGGTGCACGGTCATGTGGGATTGGCAGCGAACAGCGCCCTCGCCCTGCACCTGGAAGAACAGGCGCTACGCCTTGGGCGGCGGATGCAGGTGCGGGTGCGGGCCGAAGGTTTTGACGGTGTGATCCGCATGGTGGCCGGGGGTGCCGGGGTCGGCGTGGTGCCGTTGGCCTCGGTGAGACGCTGGGAGGGGGTGCTGCCCTTGCGCTGGGTGGCCCTGGAGGAAGACTGGGCCAATCGTCGGCTGCAGCTGTGTTCACGGGATTTTGCCGGGTTGCCGGGGTATGCGGCGGCGCTGGTCGAGCGGCTTGGGCTTGGGGATTGAGTTAGCTTATGGGAGCGGCGGTTCGTCGCCCCGACTTGTCCCGCGAGGCAGACGACGCGCTGCCTGGCACGGGCTACGCCCGTGTTCGCGGGACCAGCCCGCTCCCACAGGGATTGGGCTGGTCTTTAGATTTTGAGCAAGACAGTTGCCCCTACAAGAGCTCCGCAACTTCTGAATACTGCGGTGTTAATTGTGGGAGACGACGCGCTGCCTGGCACGGGCTACGCCCGTGTTCGCGGGACCAGCCCGCTCCCACAGAGATTGGGGCTGGTCTTTAGATTTTGAGCAAGACAGTTGCCCCTACAAGAGCTCTGCAACTTCTGAATACTGCGGTGTTAATTGTGGGAGCGGGCTTGTCCCGCGATCACCGGCGAAGCCGGTGCCATGCAGCGCGTTGTCTTATTCGCGGGACAAGTCGGAGCGCCGAGCCCTCGCTCCCACAGGGGGAGCGGTTCTCCGTTGCGACTGGCCCGCGAAGAGGCCGGTACTGACTCAGCACACCTCGATCAGAACAACTTCACCGTATAACTCAGGATCAACCGGTTCTCATCGATGTCGGTCCGGTAGTTGGACCGCGCCATGACATTGCGCACCCGCACTCCCAGCCCGGCCAGCGGCCCGCTCTGCACCACATATGCCAGGTCCAGATCGCGCTCCCGGTCACGCCCTTCGAAGCCAAGCCCGGTGTCCACATCCCCGCCCTTCACATAGCGCAGGGTCGAGGTCAGGCCGGGAATGCCCAGGGCCACGAAGTTGTAGTCATGGCGCACCTGCCACGAACGTTCCCCTGGCGCCGAGAACTCGTAGGTCGGCAGCGTGTTGCCCATCGGGTTGGTGTTGGCCCCGACCTGGATGAAGCCATCCTTGCCGCCGATCTGCTGGTAGCCCACATAGAAGGTATGCCCGCCGGTCTTGGCCGAGAACAGGCTGAACAAGGCATGGTTGTCGTAGTCACCGGCAATCTTGCGGCCGTCCTCGCGGGCATCGAAGTACCCGGCATTGACACCCAGCGTCCAGTCGCCCACCGGCTCGGCGTGCTTGAAGCTGTAGAACCGCTGCTGGTAGATATCCTCCAGTTGCGCCTGCCACACCCCGACGCTGGTGCGGTTGTCGTTGAAGGCATAGTCGGCGCCGACGTAGTTGAAGCGGTCGCTGGTGAAGCGCGCCAGCCGCGACGGGTTGATCGGGTCGTTGACCAGCGCGTACATCTTCTGGCTGTTGGACGAGTCGCGCAGGCTGGTGGAGCGGAACTGGCCGGCGTTCAAGGTCAACCCGGCGATCTCGCGGGACTCGAGCATCGCCCCCTGGTACGTCGGCGGCAGCAGGCGCAGGTCGCTGAACAACAGCACTGGCAGGTTGGGCATCAGCTCACCGACCTTGAGCTCGGTCTGCGACACCTTGAACTTGATCGCCGCACCCAGGCGGCTGTATTCGTCCGCCGACTTGCCGCTGGCAAGGCTCGGCAGCAGCCCCGACTTCGAATGCTCCGGGCTGCTGTCGAGCTTGAAACCGAGCAGCCCGGTCACATCGAGGCCGACGCCCACCGTCCCCTGGGTATAGCCGGAGCTGGCATTGAGGATGAAACCCTGCGCCCACTCCTGGGTACGCGACTGGGTGCTGGCGCCCTTGATATCCGCATAGTCGCGGCTGAAGAAGTAATTGCGCGCCTGCAAGGTGGCGCGGGCGCCTTCGATGAAACCGCTGTCTTCGGCAGAAGCATCGAGGCACAGCGCCGCGGCGACACAGCCACCGGCCAGTCGGGTAGCCGATGAAAAACGTTGAGAAATCTGTACGTGCATGGGGAGCGACTCCTGGATTCGGGCAACAGCGATCCACCGCGGCAGCCTGAAGGCCGCCGACGTGCGGATGGCGTGATGAAGGGATCAGGCGGGCGCCAGGGCCCGCCAAGCTACCGTTGCGAAAAGCGGTCGACCGCTAGCGGTTGACCAGCTTCGCGGGCAGCGCGATCACCAGGAAGCAGCTCAGGATCAGGCAGCCGGCGAACACCCACAATGCCGCATGGGAGGTGCCGGTGAGATCGGTCACGATGCCCATCAGCGAGTTGCTCACCAGGCCCGCGATATTGGCCAGCGAACAGGCCAGGGCGAAACCGGTGGCCGCGGCAGTGCCCTTGAGGAAGGTCGCCGGCAGGCTGAAGAACACCGGCACCGCGCCGATGATCGCCGCCGATGCGATGGCAAACAACGCCACGGTCATCACCAGGTTCTGGCTGAACAGGGTGCTGCTGGCCATGGCGATGGCGCCGATGATGAACGGCACGATGATGTGCCAGCGACGCTCGCGATGACGGTCGGAACTGGCGCCGATCATCAGCATCCCGAGCAGCGCGGCCAGGCTCGGAATCGCAGTGAGCAAGCCGATGTGGAAGGTGTCGCTGACCCCTGCATCGCGGATGAAGGTCGGCATCCAGAACCCCATGGCATAGGCACTGAGCAGGATCGAGAAATCGATGCCACCGAGCATCCACACCTTCAGGTTGAAGAAGCCATCGCGGAAGCTGTGCTTGCTGCCCTTGCCTTCGGCATCGTCCGCAGCCAGGTCACTGGCCAGTTGCGCCTTGTCATCGTCCGACAGCCATTTGGCCTGCTGGAAATTGTTCGGCAGGGCCCAGAAGGTCAGGATGCCGAGCAACACGCTGGGGATCGCCTCGAGCAGGAACAGCCACTGCCAGCCATGCAGGCCGTGGACCTGGTCGAAGTGGCCCATGATCCAGCCAGAGATCGGCCCGCCGATCACGCTCGACAGCGGCAAGCCGATCATGAACAGCGCGATGATGCGCCCACGCCGGTAGGTCGGATACCACATGGTCAGGTAGTACAGCACGCCCGGGAGGAAGCCCGCCTCGGCGGCCCCGAGCAGAAAGCGCAGGATGTAGAACTGGGTGGTGGTGGACACGAACATGGTGCAGGCCGACAGCAGGCCCCAGGTGATCATGATCCGTGCGATCCAGAGCTTGGCACCGACGCGCTCCAGGATCAGGTTGCTCGGCACCTCGAAGATGATGTAGCCGACGAAGAACAGTCCGGCACCCAGGCCATAGGCTGCGGTGCTGAACTGCAGGTCTTCGAGCATCTGCAGCTTGGCGAAGCCGACGTTGATGCGGTCCAGATAGGCCGCGAGATAGCAGAAGCACAGGAAAGGAATGAGCCTCCATGTGATCTTGCGGTAGAGCGCTTGTGTGCCATGGTCGGTTGCACTGTGGACCGCGGTTGCATTCGCAATTGGCATTTCTTGTCTCCTGGCGGCGACTTTGTGGTTGTTTTTAGGCCAGCAGTTTTCGACGCTCCAAGAGCGCCGCACACTACAGGCGGCTGTCCAGGGCAGCGTCACAAGACCCCGAGTGCTCCTGCGGGGCGACCGTCCGCACAGCGGACGGCGATGGAACGGGCGTTCCTGCACCGTTCCTCGATTGTTATGGGTACAAAGCGTCCGGCTCAGTCGGCCAGGCGCGTCAGTTGCTCCATGGCCTCCTGACGGCTGACGACATCGCCGTACTTGCTGTCGATGTCGAACAGGTTCGCTTCGTGCGGATCGTTGTGGCGATCGCCGACGCACTCGCGCACCACGATGGTCCGGAACCCGTGCTGCAGCGCATCCACCGCACTGGCGCGGATACAGCCGCTGGTGGAGCAGCCGGCCAGCACCACGGTGTCGATCCCTTGTGCATGCAACAGCGGTGCAAGGCTGGTGCCGAAGAAGGCGCTCGCATACTGCTTGCTCAGCACCACTTCATCCGCCTGCGGCATCACCGCCTCGCAGAAGGCGGCCAGTGGGTTGCCCTCGACCATGTCCTTCATCACTGGCGCCTTGCGCACCCACACGCCACCATCGGCAAAGTGCGGGGGCTGGTAGCGGATATTGGTGTGGACCACCAGAGTACCGCAGTCCCGCGCCAGCGCCAGCAGGCCGCTGGCCTGCTCGACGGCCGACACCACACCGGGGGCGTAGAGCGGCGCACCGGGGGTGGTGTAACCCTGCATGAAGTCGATCATCAGCAGGGCCGCCTTGCGCCCGAAGCCGATGCGCTGGCCCCACACGCCCTGATAGTTGTCATGGGCGCTCTGTGCGTCGCTCATGTTCGTCTCCCGTTTTCAGTAGGCGCCCGACAGCAGGGCACCGGCCCCCGGAACCACAGGCTCCAGGTCCAGCGCCTTGAGCATGGCGTAGGTGGTGGCGATGGCTGCGGTGACCACCGGCTTGCCGGTCTGTGCCTCGACCTTGGCCACGGCGGGCAGCGACTGCATCTGCACGCAGGCCGACAGCACCACCACATCGACGCCTTCCAGGTTCATGCCGGCGACGATGCCCGGCAGGTTGGCCGGATCATGGCGCGCCACGGCGAGGTTGTCGGGGATCTCCAGCGCACGCCAATCCTGAACCTCGAAGCCCTCTTCACGGATGTAGTTCACCACCAGCTCGGTCAGCGGCTTCATGTAGGGCGCAACGATGGCGATGCGCTTGGCCTTCATGACGTGCAGCGCCTCGACCAAGGCACCTGCACTGGTGATCACCGGCGCCAGCGCGTCGTTGTCGGCGGTGGCTTTCTGCAGGCGCTTCTCCGACTGGCGGTGATAGCCCAGCCCCATGGCCATGATCGCCACCAGGCACGCGTAGCCCAGCACATCGACCTTGGCGTCGGACAACTCCACCGCGCAGCGATCGGACTCGGCATCCATCGCCGCCAGTTCTTCCTTCTTCACCTGCTTCATGCGCATGCGGCTGGAGTGGAAGGTGAAGCGCTCGGGACGGATCGCCTGGCGCGCGGTGAGCATCGCCGGGATCTCGGTTTCCATGGTGGTGTTCGAACTCGGCACGATCTGGCCGATGCGGTACAGCTTGGTCATGTCTCGTGCTCCTTCAGACGAGGGAATGGTCGAGGAAATCGCCGAAGGCGGCAAAGAAGCCTTCGAGGTCGTCCCAGGGAATCATGTGGCCGGCGTTTTCGACCTGAACCACCTGGATGTCCGGCTTGAGTTCGCGGATCTCGGCGATGTCCTGTGCCTGGATCACACCGCCACGCCCGGCCACCATCAGCAGCGCCGGCTGGCGCACGGCAGGCAGGTCCTGATGGATATCCACATCATGGAAATCGTTGAAAGCCCGCACGATCGCCGGCTCGTGGCAGGTGTGCAGCCATTCGGCGCGCAGGGCCAGTTGCTCGTCGCTCCAGGTAGCGCAGAAGGCACGCATGTCCTCACCGGTCATGCCGATCGTGGCCTGGCGGATCGAATCGACGTACCACGGCAGCTTGCTGGGATACTCGCGCCGGCCCGGGCCGGACACCGGCGGATCGATCAGCACCAGGCGCTGCAGGCCCGGCGCGCCCTGGGCGGCAGCGCGGATGGCGAAGCGCGCGCCCATCGAATGACCGACCAGGTGATAGCTGCCAAGCCCCAGCGCTGCGGCGAAGGCCGGAATGTCTGCGGCGCAGGCGTCGGTGCCGTAGTCCAGGCCTGGGCCGCTGGAGGACAAGCCACGCCCGCGCACATCCAGCACATAGGTGTCGAAGTGCTGACCGAGGCGTTCGGCGACGAATCCCCAGGTGATCGCCGGGCTGGTGATCCCCGGCACCAGGATCAGCGCCGGCCCCTTGCCGCCGTAGCGCAGGTAATGCTGGCGGATGCCGTTGGCGCTGACGTTGCCGCCGGCGACGAAGCTGCTCATGCCGCCTCCCCGCTTTTCAGTTCCTGGCCGTACAGGTCGTAGCCATAGACCCACGCCGGGTCTTCCTGGGTGTAGAGGAAGGTGTTGGCGTTGGACACCGACTGCACCCGCGAGGCGCGCTCCTTGCGGTTGGCCTCGTAGAGGGCGAAGGCGGTGCGGTGGTCGGACAGCCCGGTCTCCTGCAGGCAGCGAGTCAGCATCGCCGCGTCCTCGATGGCCATGCAGGCGCCCTGCGCCATGTGCGGTTTCATCGGATGGCAGGCATCGCCCAGCAGCACCAGGCGGCCACGGCTCCACAGCGGCAGCGGGTTGCGGTTGCGCAGCGGCCACTTGGTGATGGACTCGGTAGCGTCGATCAGCTTGTGCACCGTCGAGTGATAGCCCTCGAAGGCGGCGCGCATCTCTTCCTGGCTGCTGTCCACGAACGGGCCCTGGAAGTCCCAGGCCTCGTGCGGTACGCCGGTGACGAAGTAGTACTCGTCGCGTTTGCCGGTGGTGTAGTAGACCATCATGTGACGATCGTCGGTCCACCACTTCACGCAGTCCTCGAACACGTCCGCGTGCTGTTTGAGCTTGTCGCCGCGAATCAACGCACGGTGGGCGACCCAACCGCTGTAGATCGGCGCTTCGACGCCCAGCAGTTCCTCGCGGATCTTCGAGTGGATGCCGTCGGCACCGATGACGATATCGGCCACGGTATGGGTGCCGTCGGCGAAGTCCAGGCGCACCTGGTCACCCTCGTCGACGATCTTTTCCAGGCGCTTGCCGAAATGCACGGTGCCCGGCTTGATCGCTTCGATCTGCAGGGCGTGCAGGTCGCCACGGTGGATGGTGATGTACGAGGCGCCGTACTCGCGGCGAGCGAACTCGCCCAGCGGGATGCGCGACAGGTAGTCGCCGGTCTTGCCGTCGCGGCTGAACCAGAAGTCCGGGTGCGAGCTCATCAGCTCCAGCTTCTGCTCGAGGCCCATGCGACGGAAGATCTTCATCACGTTGGGGCCGATGTGGATGCCCGCACCGAGGCGGGTGAACTCCGGCGCCTGCTCGAACACCTCGACGTCGAACCCGGCCTGCTGCAGCAACGTGGCGGCGGCCGCCCCACCCAGACCCGCACCGACGATTGCGATTTTCTGCCTACCCCGCATGGGTATGTCTCCTCTTGTTCTGATGTGTTGCCAGCGGTTCGGCCGCTCGACGATTTAGAGTGTATACGCTCTATTTTTTTAATTGGAAGAGGCAGCGAAAAATATTTTATCGGCCCCGGATCAATGGCGATAACGCGGCCATTGTTACCGCAAACATTGGAATATGTGTGGATAGGTAACGTTTGATCGCACCGCTTGCGCTTATCGACGGGATGCGCTTTCATCTGAGCAAATATGGCGTACACACTATTTTTTTGCACCGAGATGACGCGCCCGGCACCGCCGTGGTGCAGCCGCTCGACCCTTGAGTCCTGACCAGGAGAACCCCCATGCCGGTGAGCAATGCAGAGCTGACCCAGATGTTCGAACACGTGCTGAAACTGTCCCGGGTAGACGAAACCCAGAGCGTCGCCGTGCTCAAGAGCCACTATTCCGATCCGCGTACGGTCAACGCCGCGATGGAGGCGGCGCAGCGCCTGAAAGCCAAGGTCTATGCGGTGGAGCTGCCGTCGTTCAACCATCCCACCGCCATGGGCAACGACATGACCGCCTACTGCGGCGACACCGCGCTGACCGGCAACATCGCCGCCCAGCGGGCGCTGGAGGCGGCCGACCTGATCGTCGACACCATGATGCTGCTGCACTCCCCCGAGCAGGAGCAGATCCTCAAGACCGGCACGCGCATCCTGCTGGCGGTCGAACCCCCGGAAGTACTGGCGCGCATGCTGCCCACCGAGGACGACAAACGTCGCGTGCTGGCCGCCGAGACCCTGCTCAAGCAAGCGCGCAGCATGCACGTGCGCTCCAAGGCCGGCAGCGACTTCCACGCCCCGCTCGGCCAGTATCCGGCGGTCACCGAATACGGCTACGCCGACGAGCCAGGGCGCTGGGACCACTGGCCCAGTGGCTTCCTGTTCACCTGGCCGAACGAGGACAGCGCCGAAGGCACGCTGGTGCTGGATGTCGGCGATATCATCCTGCCGTTCAAGAACTACTGCCGCGAGCGCATCACCCTGGAGATCGAGAAAGGCTTCATCACCGGTATCCACGGCGGCTTCGAGGCCGAGTACCTGCGCGACTACATGAAGTACTTCAACGACCCCGAGGTGTACGGCATCTCCCACATCGGCTGGGGCCTGCAACCCCGCGCACAGTGGACCGCCATGGGCCTGCACGACCGCAACGACGGCATGTGCATGGACGCCCGCGCCTTCTACGGCAACTTCCTGTTCTCCACCGGCCCCAACACCGAGGTCGGCGGCAAGCGCAAGACTCCGTGCCACCTGGATATACCGCTGCGCAACTGCGATATCTACCTGGACGACCAGCCCGTGGTGCTGGCCGGCGAGGTGGTCGCGCCCGAGGAGTCCAAGGCCCGATAGCGGGTATACTGGCCCGGCGCTCCGCTTTCGGGGGCCGGCCAGCCAACCCACACAGCCCAAGCCATCACATGCCGAAGAAAACCACCCCCGTTGCCACCCCGCTCGACACCACGCCGTATGACGTCACCGAACAGATCGGCCACCTGCTGCGCAAGGCGTACCAGCGGCATACGGCGATCTTCCAGCAGCAAGCGTGCGATCCGCAGCTCACCTCGATCCAGTTCGTCACCCTGTGCGCCCTGCGCGACCACGGGCCCAGCTCCCAGGCCGAGCTGATCAAGGCCACCGCCGTGGACCAGGCGACCATCCGTGGCATCGTCGAGCGCCTCAAGGCGCGCGAACTGGTGCAACTGTCGCCAGACCCGGACGACCGGCGCAAGGTCATCGTCGAGCTCACCGAAAGCGGCTCGGCGCTGCTCGATGCGATGATTCCCTGCGCACGGCAGATCAGCGAGCTGAGCATGGGCAGCCTCAATGCCGGGGAGCGGGTGGCGATCCTGTTCCTGCTGCGCAAGATGATCGACAGCGACGAGGCGGCGGGCTGATCGCGCCCTTCAACAAAACCCTCACCGTCGTTACCGGCCCTATCGCGGGGCAAGCCCGCTCCCACAGGTTAATCACTGCCCTCGAGAACGGTGGGGGACCTGTGGGAGCGGGCTTGCCCCGCGATTGCGTCTGACCTGCCCACCACCGTCGCTGACGCCCCCCTGCAACCCGCCTGGCCTGCTTCTTGCCTACTCATTTCATGTAGTGAGCACTTACCGAAAAAGCGCACCGTTTGAGTCCTTTGGTAGCGCCCCAGAGATGAGCGAGCCATGCAAGAAGACATCGCCCTGCGGATAAACGGCCAGACCGTCACGGTCGCCGCTGAACCCGACACCCCCCTGTTGTTGGTGCTGCGCAACGACCTGTGCCTGAACGGCCCCAAGTACGGCTGCGGCCTGGGCGAGTGCGGCGCCTGTACGGTGATCATCGACGGGGTGGCCGCGCGCTCCTGCGTGATCCCGCTGGCCGGCGCTGAAAACCGCGAGGTCACCACACTCGAAGGCCTCGGCAACAAAGCCGCGCCGCACCCGGTGCAGCAGGCGTTCATCGACGAGCAGGCAGCCCAGTGCGGCTACTGCATGAACGGCATGATCATGACCGCCAAGGCCCTGCTCGACCGCATCCCCAATCCCACCGACGAACAGATCCGCAACGAACTGTCCGGCAACCTCTGCCGCTGCGGCACCCACGTCGAAATCCTGCGCGCGGTGCGCCGCGCCGCCGGCCGCCAGGCCTGAGATCCGGAGAACCCCATGAACCACTCGCAACAGGTGCCTTCACGCGAGCAATTGCTGGCCAGCAACGGTGTGCTGCTGATCGTCGACGAAATCACCCCGCCCTCGGGGCCGGTTGCCAAGGGTGTGACACCCCAGGTCAAGGACCGCGAACTGGCACTGTTCATCGCCGTGAGCGACGACGGCCTGGTGTATGCCTTCAATGGCCACGTCGACCTGGGCACCGGCATCCGCACCTCGCTGGCACAGATCGTCGCCGAGGAACTGGACCTGCGCATGGACCAGGTGCACATGGTGCTCGGCGACACCGAGCGTGCGCCGAACCAGGGCGCGACCATCGCCAGCGCCACACTGCAGATCTCCGCCGTGCCGCTGCGCAAGGCAGCAGCCACCGCGCGACGCTTCCTGCTGCAGCAGGCCGCCCTTGAGCTGGACTGCACAGCCGATGCGTTGCGAATCGAAGAAGGCGCGGTGATCGCCGAAGACGGCCGTCGCCTACCCTTCGCCGACCTGGTGCGCGGGCACAACCAGCAGTTGCGCATCGCCGAAGACGCGCCGCTCAAGGCCGTCGAGGACTACCGCCTGGTCGGACGCAGTACCGCGCGGGTGGACATCCCCGGCAAGGCCACCGGCGAGCTGACCTACGTGCACGACATGCGCCTGCCCGACATGCTCCATGGCCGGGTGATCCGCCCACCTTATGCCGGCCACGATAGCGGCGACTTCGTCGGCAACAGCCTGCTGGCGGTGGATGAAAGCTCCATCGCCCATGTGCCTGGCGTGGTCGCCGTGGTGGTGATACGCGACTTCGTCGGCGTGGTGGCCGAACGTGAGGAACAGGCGATCCGCGCCGCCCACGACCTCAAGCTGAGCTGGAAACCGTTCACCGGCAAGCTGCCCGATCTCAGCGACGTCGCCCAGGCCATCCGCGACAACCCCAGGGTGCAGCGCACCGTGCTGGACAAGGGCGAGGTCGACGCGGGCATCGCCAACGCCAGCCAGCGTCTGAGCCGCAGCTACCTGTGGCCCTACCAGTTGCATGGCTCGATCGGCCCATCCTGCGCCCTGGCCGACTTCACCGAAGGCCAGATCCGCGTCTGGTCCGGCACCCAGAATCCGCACCTGCTGCGCGCCGACCTCGCCTGGTTGCTGGAATGCTCCGAAGCACGCATCGAGATCATCCGCATGGAGGCGGCGGGCTGCTACGGCCGCAACTGCGCCGACGACGTGTGCGCCGATGCGGTGCTGCTGTCGCGCGCGGTCGGACGCCCGGTGCGGGTACAGCTGACCCGCGAGCAGGAGCATGTCTGGGAGCCCAAAGGCACCGCGCAACTGATGGAGATCGACGGCGGCCTGAACGCCGACGGGACGGTCGCCGCCTATGACTTCCAGACCAGCTACCCCTCCAACGGCGCCCCCACCCTCGCCCTGCTGCTGACCGGCGCGGTGGAGCCGGTGCCGGCGCTATTCGAAATGGGCGACCGCACCTCGATTCCGCCCTACGACTACGAACACATGCGCGTCACCATCAATGACATGACGCCGCTGGTGCGTGCGTCGTGGATGCGCGGCGTGTCGGCGATGCCCAACAGCTTTGCCCACGAGTCATATATCGACGAGCTGGCCTTCGCGGCGGGGGTCGACCCGGTCGAGTACCGCCTGCGCCACCTGTCCGATCCGCGCGCCATCGACCTGGTCAAGGCCACCGCCGAGCGCGCCCAGTGGCAGGCGCACACCCAGCCCATGCAGACGCCCGCCGAAGGCGATGTGTTGCGCGGTCGCGGTTTTGCCTATGCGCGCTACATCCACAGCAAGTTCCCGGGTTTCGGCGCGGCCTGGGCGGCCTGGGTCGCCGATGTGGCGGTGGACCGACGTACCGGCGAGGTGGCCGTCACGCGGGTGGTGATCGGCCATGACGCGGGCATGATGGTCAACCCTGAGGGCGTGCGCCACCAGATCCACGGCAACGTGATCCAGTCCACCAGCCGCGTGCTCAAGGAACAGGTGCACTTCGAGGAATCGACGGTGGCCAGCAAGGAATGGGGCGGCTACCCGATCCTCACCTTCCCGGAGCTGCCAGCCATCGACGTGATGATGCTGCCGCGCCAGCACGAACCACCGATGGGCAGCGGCGAATCGGCCTCGGTGCCGAGCGCGGCGGCCATCGCCAACGCGATCTTCGACGCCACCGGCATACGCTTTCGCGAGCTGCCGATCACTGCCGAACGGGTGCGCGCCGCGCTTGGCGGCAACGGCGAGGATTCGTCTGCGCCAGCACAGCCCGCGTCGAAACGCTCGAAGTGGTGGTTCGGCTCGATCGCCGGCGTGTTCGGTGCCGCCCTGGGCATGCTCGCGACCGCCCTGCCCTTTCGCGCGGAAATCGCGCCGGTGACGCCTCCGGCGGCCGGCAGCTGGTCAGCGGCAATGCTCGAACGTGGGCGCCAGGTGGCGGCGGCCGGCGATTGCGCGGTGTGCCACACGGTCAGCGGCGGCAAGGTCAATGCCGGCGGCCTGGCGATGGAAACGCCGTTCGGCACGCTGTACAGCACCAACATCACGCCCGATCCGGAAACCGGCATCGGCCGTTGGTCGTTCGCCGCCTTCGAGCGCGCCATGCGCGAGGGCATCAGCCGCGACGGCCGACATCTGTACCCGGCCTTTCCCTACACCTCGTTTCGCAACATCACCGACGGTGACATGCAGGCGCTGTACGCCTACCTGATGTCGCAGACACCGGTGCGCCAGGAGGCGCCCGCCAACGACATGCGTTTCCCGTTCAACCAGCGCCCGCTGATGGCCGGCTGGAACGCACTGTTCCTCAAGCGCGGCGAGTACCAGCCCGACCCGCAGCGCAGTGCGCAGTGGAACCGCGGCGCCTACCTGGTCGATGGCCTCGGGCACTGCACCGCCTGTCACTCGCCGCGCAACCTGATGGGCGCGGAAAAAGCCGGCAAAAGCTACCTGGCCGGGGGCATGGTCGATGGCTGGGAAGCGCCAGCGCTCAACGCCCTGGGCAAGTCGTCCACGCCCTGGAGCGAGAGCGAGCTGTTCACTTATCTGCGCACCGGCTTCTCCGACAAGCACGGTGTCGCCGCCGGGCCCATGGGGCCGGTGGTCAGCGAGCTGGCCACCTTGCCGGAGAGCGACGTGCGGGCCATTGCCCACTACCTGACTTCACTGGACGGCGCGCCGCAGCCAGTCGCGACCCCGGCTGCGCCCCAGGTCGATACGCAACTGTCCATCAGCAATGGCGAGCGGGTGTTCAAGGGTGCGTGCATGGCCTGCCACAGCGATGGCCTGGGCCCGAAGCTGTTCGGTGTCAGCCCGTCGATGGCGGTCAACAGCAACGTGCACAGCGATGTGCCGGACAACCTGCTGCGCGTGATCCTGCACGGGATTCCGACGCCTGCGACCCGCGACCTGGGCTATATGCCCGGCTTCAGGGATAGCCTCTCGGACCGCCAGGTGGCGGATCTGGCCGCCTACCTGCGCCAGCGTTTCGCCGCAGACAAACCGGCCTGGCAAGGGCTGACGGCGAAGAGCGCGCAAGTGCGTGCCAACCCCGGCAGCCACTGAGGCTAGCGGCGCAGACCGCGCAGGGCGAGATCGCTGATGAAGTCCAGCCAGTCGGCCTTGGCCTGCTTGTCGGCAAGGTCCACGGCGAGGAACGAGCTGAGCGTATGGCGGTTGGAGTTATAGAAATAGCAGAGCGAGGCAATCATCAGGTAGGCGTGGGTGATGTCGATATCGTCGCGGAACAGGCCCTTGGCCTGCCCAGCCTCGATGATCGGCCGCAGCACGCCGACCGCCTCGCCGGACAGCGCCTGCAGGTTCTGCGACTTGCGCGCGTGCTGGCCCTGGTGAAGGTTTTCGGTGGCCAGGATGGTGACGAACTCGGGATGGCGCACGTAGTAATCCCAGATGAACGCCACCAGTTGGCGCAGCGCGAGCTCGGGGTCGGACAGGTCCAGGCGCAGCTTGGCTTCGGCCTGGTTGAAGCTGGCGTAGATATGCTCCAGCACGCTGATGAACAGCTTTTCCTTGTTGCCGAAGTAGTAATAGATCATCCGGTCGTTGGACTTGGCCAGCGTGGAGATCTGCTCGACGCGCCCGCCGGTGAAGCCCTCCTTGCTGAAGACCTTCACCGCGGCCTTGAGGATGTTGTCCTTGGTGCGGTCGGCCTGCTGGGCGCGAACACCGGTTTTGCGAGTCTGCATGTCGGTCCCTGTGGGGCTGGCCAGATAGCCAACACTGCCACAGACATGGGGTGTGGCGCCAACGATTGGAACGGGGTAACCAAACATGCAGCATCTCGACCGGCAAGTGATCGACAAGGCGCTGGCATGGGCTTGTGCCGGCGACACGGTATGGCTGTGCACGGTGCTCTCCACCTACGGCTCGGCACCCCGTGCACCGGGAGCGATGCTGGTCTGCCGTGGCGGGCTGGAGTATGTCGGATCATTGTCGGGAGGCTGCGTGGAGGAGGAGTTTCTCGACAGCCTCGCACAGGGTGCATTCCACTGTGCTGCGCAGGTGGTGCGCTATGGCGATGGACAGGCGCAAAGTCGGCGCTTGCGCCTGCCGTGCGGGGGGGTGTTGGTGGTGCTGGTCGAGCGGCGCGAGGCCAGTGCGGCCTGGCTGGAGCACTTGCAGGCGTTGCGCGGCGCATTGCTTGGCCAGCGCCGGGTGACGCGCAGGGTGGGGCTGATGGATGGCACCTTTGGCCTGGAAAGCGATAGCAGCGTTGCCGTGCGCCTGAGCGAGGATGCCGTACATATCGCCATCGGCCCGGCCCTGCGCCTACTGCTGGCGGGGTTGTCACCGGTGGCTGAAGCCTGCGCCGATATCGCCCGTACGCTGGGCTGCGAAGTGATCGCCTGCGATCCGCGCGAGGAGATGGCCCATGTGCATCTGGAGGGTGCTCAACTGCACCGCGTGCTGCCCTCGGAGTTCATTGCCGAAGGTGGCTGCCATGCCGCCACCGCGGTGGTGGCGCTGACCCACGATCCGAAGATCGATGACCTGGCGCTGATGGAGGCCGTGCACACCCCGGCGTTCTACATCGGCGCCATGGGCTCGGTGACCACCTCCGCACGCCGCGCCGAACGCCTGCAGCGCATCGGCGGCTTGTCAGCCCAGCAGATCGAGCGCCTGCACATGCCGATCGGCCTGGACCTGGGCAGCAAGTCGCCAGCGGAAATCGCCCTGGCGGTGATGGCGGATGTGCTGCGGGTGTATCGCGGCAAGGCGCGGGATGCGTTGTAGCCGCGATGGCCGGTTCAATAGGCGATAGCCAACTCGCGTAGCGCCGCTGAAGCCAGAAAACCGGAGCGCGAGGCATATCGGCTATCGCGCTTCACCTTCTCGTCGATGCGCTGCAACAGGTTCTCTGGCAGCGTCGCATTGAAACGCACCGCCTTGCCCAGGTAGGGCGTTACATCAAAATCCACTACCGCCCAGATACCACCGGCGAAATCCGGATTGACCACGTGCACGTCGATCTCCTGCGCTTGGGGTAAAGGCTCGCCATCAGCGACAAGGCCTTCAAAATGCAGCGCCAGTGCCTCTTGGACATTATCCAGCGCCTGGGCAGCGGTGACGCCGGCGGAAAAACACCCAGGGACATCGGGTACGGTCACGCCGTAGTCGGAATCTTTGTCCTTGTGCAAAACAACTGGAAATTTCATCGACTCACTCCATGGGTCTGCAAGATGTGCAGCGAAGCTGTCTACTCACTTGAGACCTGTCTGTTTCAAAATGCTGCGCACGGTTCCCTTTGGAAGATTGGCATTGGGATGGGGAACGGTGACCCGTCCTCGCTTCCAGGGATGCCGAAACTGATGATGGCTTCCCTTGACTTGCTCTTCATACCAACCATCTGCCTCGAGGATCTGGATTACATCCCGACTGCGCATCCATTCTTCCTGTGGCAGCTGATGTGTATGATACACATCTATTTAACTTCAATCAGTCTGTAATACACACTACCCACACAACCCCTGACGAGCGGTGGCAAGCTCTCTGAGGTGAAGGCTTTATCTGGTTCACATGTAGGACAGATGCACCTTGCCGCCCGCCAATCTCTTTCCCCACAATCCCCTCCACGCCGCACCACGACAGGGAACTCACCGTGCCATCCATCTATCAGCTCAAACCCCGCTTCCAGGCTCTGCTGCGCCCATCGGTTCAGCGTCTCTACGATCGCGGCGTCACTGCCAACCAGGTCACCGTCGCCGCAGCGTTGGTGTCGGTGCTGCTGGGGCTGCTGCTCACCTGGCTGCCCCACGTCACCTGGCTGTTCATCCTCATCCCGGTGTGGATGCTGCTGCGCATGGCGCTCAATGCCGTCGATGGCATGCTGGCCCGCGAGTTCGGCCAGCAATCGACCCTCGGCGCCTACCTCAACGAGCTGTGCGACGTGATCGCCGACGCGGCGCTGTACCTGCCCTTCGCGTTGCTGGTCGGGGTGTCGCCGACACTGGTGGTGCTGGTGGTGTTGCTTGCCGTCATCAGTGAATACGCCGGGGTGATGGGCCCGCTGGCCGGTGCTTCGCGGCGTTACGATGGTCCGATGGGCAAGAGCGACCGGGCTTTTGCCTTCGGCGTACTGGGGACCGGCGTGGCCTTCGGCGTGCTGAATCCGACGTGGATCAACGGCCTGCTGCTGGTCATCCTGCTGCTCTCGCTCTATACCCTCTACAACCGGGTACGCCACGGGCTGGCCGAAACCCGCTGACCCCACCGCCGCAGGACAAGGACTTTCACCATGCGCCAAGCGCAATCGCTGCACTTCTCGACCCACGACGGCGTCGAGCTGCACTACCGGCACTGGCCGGCCACCCGCAACGAGCACCAGCCACGCCGGGCGCTGGTGATGTTCCATCGCGGGCACGAGCACGGCGGGCGCATGGCGCACCTGGCCGACGAACTGGACCTGCCCGGTTACGACATCTTCGCCTGGGACGCCCGAGGCCATGGCCTCTCGCCAGGGGCCCGGGGCGATAGCCCGAGCTTCGCCACCAGCGTGCGCGACGTGCAGACCTTCATCGAACATATCCAGGCCCGGCACGGCATCGCCGAGCCCGATATGGCAGTGCTGGCGCAGAGCGTCGGCGCAGTGCTGATCGCCACCTGGGCCCACGACTACGCGCCCAAGGTGCGCTGCCTGCTGCTGGCCTCGCCGGCGTTCAAGGTCAAGCTCTACGTGCCCTTCGCCCGCCCCGGCCTGAAACTGCTCAAGGCCCTGCGCGGCAACTTCTTCGTCAACAGCTATGTCAAGCCGCGCCTGCTCACCCATGACCCGGAACGGGTGATGTCGTACACCGCAGACCCGCTGATCAGCCGACCGATCTCGGTGACCGTGCTGCTGGGCCTGTACGAGGCTGCCGACCGTGTGGTGGCCGATGCCCAGGCCATCCAGGTGCCGACTCAGTTGCTGGTGTCCGGCGCAGACTTCGTGGTGGAACGCGGCCCGCAGGAGCGCTTCTTCGAGCGCCTGGGCAGCCCGCGCAAGGAGATGCACATCCTGCCCGGTTTCTTCCACGACACCCTCGGCGAACGCGACCGCGCCCACGCCCTGGCGCGGATCGAGCGCTTCATCGCCCACTGTTTCGACGCACCGCTGCCTGCACCGTCGCTGCTCGATGCAGACAAGGTCGGCGCCAGCTGCGCCGAGGCCGAGTGCCTGGCCGCACCGCTGCCACGCAACTCGCCGCGCGACCTCTACTGGCGCAGCTACCGCGCCAGCCTGCGCCTGGGCAAGGGGCTGTCCGAAGGGGTGAAGCTGGGTTTCGACACTGGCTTCGACTCCGGCAGCACCCTGGACTACGTGTACCGCAACCAGGCCACCGGCAAGGGCAAACTGGGCGAGCTGATCGATCGCAACTACCTCGACGCCATTGGCTGGCGTGGCATCCGCCAACGCAAGGTGCATGTCGAGGAACTGCTGCGCCTGGCCATCGCTCGCCTGCGCGAACAGGCACGACCTGTGCACATCGTCGATATCGCCGCCGGCCACGGCCGCTACATCCTCGAAGCGCTGCAGGAGCAATTGCCGGACTCGATCCTGCTGCGCGACTACAGCGAGCTGAACGTGCAACAGGGCAGCGCGCTGATCAACGAAAAGGGCCTGGGCGAGATTGCCCGTTTCGTCCAGGGCGATGCCTTCGACCGCCAGAGCCTGGCCAGCCTCGACCCGCGCCCCACCCTGGCGGTGGTGTCCGGGCTCTATGAACTGTTCGCCAGCAACCAACTGGTGGGCGACTCCCTGGCCGGGCTGGCCGATGCCGTGGAAGACGGCGGCTACCTGGTCTACACCGGCCAGCCCTGGCACCCACAGCTGGAGATGATCGCCCGCGCCCTGACCAGCCACCGCGGCGGCGACGCCTGGGTGATGCGTCGGCGCAGCCAGGCCGAGATGGACCAACTGGTGGAAGCGGCCGGTTTTCGCAAGATCGCCCAGCGCATCGACGAATGGGGCATCTTCAGCGTCAGCCTGGCCCAGCGGGTACGCTGATGACACGCGAAGCCGGGCTGATCCGGCGCGGCGTGCTGTGGCTGTTGCTGCTCGGGCCGTTCTTCTTCCTCAGCTACGGCCTGGCCAACAGCTACACCGCCGGGCGCGACGATGTCGGCAGCCTGGTATTCGGCTGGGAGCAGCATATGCCGCTGTGGCCGTGGACGATCATCCCGTACTGGTCGATCGACCTGCTGTACGGTTTGTCATTCCTGCTGCCGCTCACTCGCCGCGAGATGGACCGCCATGCCCTGGCGCTGCTGACCGCACAGGTGGTCAGCGTGACCTGCTTCCTGCTCTGGCCGCTGCGCTTCACCTTCGAGCGACCGGAACTGGCAGGTGTGTTCGGCTGGCTGTTCGATGTGCTGATGGGCTTCGACAAGCCGTACAACCAGGCCCCGTCGCTGCATATCGCGCTGCTGGTGATCATCTGGACGATGTTCGCCCGGCATACCCACAAGCCGCTCTGGCGCTGGGCTGTGCACGGCTGGATGGCGTTGATCGGGCTGTCGGTGCTGACCACCTGGCAGCACCACTTCATCGACCTGCCCAGCGGCGCGCTGGTGGGGTTGTTGTGCCTGTGGCTATGGCCGCACCAGGGCGCATTGCCGCTGCGCGAGGCGCGCCTGACGCGTGAGCCGAAACGCTGGCGGCTTGGCTTGCGCTATGGCATCGGCGCGCTGTTGTGTGCAGGGCTGGCCTTCAAGCTCGGTGGTGTATGGCTGTGCTTGTTATGGCCGGCAGTGGCGTTGCTGGTGGTAGCGCTGAACTATGTGCTGTTCGGTGCCGGCGGATTCCAGAAGGGAGCGGATGGACGACTGTCGAATGCCGCGGCCTGGCTGCTGGCGCCCTATCTGGTTGGCGCCTGGATCAACTCACGGGCCTGGACCTGGCGACATCCGCAGGCAGATGAAATATGCGACGGGGTGTATCTGGGGCGGATTCCCGGATTGGGAGAGGCAGGTGATTTTGCGGCGGTGGTGGATTTGTGTGCTGAGCTACCTTGCCCATGGCCAGCCACAGCGCCTAATACCCCTGTAGGAGCGGGCTTGCCCGCGAATGGGCCAGAACAGGCAACCTACCTCAGCCTGCCCACCCTGGACCTCATCCCCCCGAGCCCCGCCCTGCTGCTCCAAGCCGCCGAAGCCATCGACCGCCTGCGCCAGCAAGGCCCGCTGCTGGTCTGCTGCGCCCTGGGCTATTCACGCAGCGCCAGCGCCGTAGCCGCCTGGCTGATCCACACCGGCCGCTGCGCCGACATCGACGCCGCCGAAGCCCTCATCCGCCAGGCCCGCCCGGGCGTGGTACTGCACGCCGGCCACCGCCAGGCCCTGCTGCAACTCGGAGTCCAGCCATGAACCTGTACCTGGTCGCGACCCTGCTAGCTCGTGGTCGGCAACTCGAACGCCTGTCCGATGCATTGACCCTGCTGGCCATCGCCTACGGCCTGGCACCGCTGCTCGGCCTGCACCTGCACCCGCTGGCCAGCGTCCTGTGCATCCTGCTGCTGATCCTCGGCCTCGCCCACAAATACTGGGCCATTCGCGTGGCCCTGGACGCCGAGCTCTTCGCACGCCTGGCCGCCAGCCCGCAACGTGCCGACGATACTCGCGCCCTGGACCGCGCCCTGTTCGACCTCAACCTCAAGGCCAAGGCCGACGATCCACGCGACTGGCCAACCCGCAGCCAGGCCGCCCTCGCCCTGCTGCGCCGCCAGAGCCTGTGCCTGGGCCTGCAGCTACTGCTGACCTTGGCTACCCTGCTGACACTGCCCTTCACCGGATGACCCTGCACCATGCTCGCCGCCTTGACCGCCTTCGCCATCACCTCCGCCGCGCGCCTGATCACCGGCGCTCGGGCCCTCTGGCTCGGCTGCACGCCACAACCGGTGCAGCGCCTGTACTTCGCCAACCACAGCAGCCACGGCGATTTCGTCCTGCTCTGGGCCTCGCTGCCCGAACCCTTGCGGCGCCGCACGCGGCCCGTGGCCGGCGCCGACTACTGGAACACGCCAGGCCTGCGCAACTTCGTCATCCACAATGTCTTCAATGGCATCCTGATCAACCGTCAGCGCAGCGAAGGCCAGGACAATCCGCTGCAACCGGTACTCGATGCGCTGGCCCAGGGTGACTCGCTGATCTTCTTCCCCGAAGGCACACGCAATCTTGGCGACGATCCACTGCTGCCCTTCAAGAGCGGCCTGTTCCACCTCGCATCCGCCCAGCCAGACATCGAAGTGGTGCCGGTGTGGATCGCCAACCTCAACCGGGTGATGCCCAAGGGCCGCGCCCTGCCGTTGCCGCTGCTGTGCACGCTGAGTTTCGGCGAGCCATTGCAGGTGCTGCCTGACGAAAGCAAGCAGGCGTTTCTCGAGCGGGCCCGTCAGGCCCTGCTGAACCTGGCCCCGAAGGAAGCCTGAGATGGATCACAACACCCTGTCCCTGTTCGCCGGCATCGGCGCCCTGCTGCTCCTGGCCAGTGTCATCGGCCGCCTGCTCAAGTGGCGCGCAGGTTCCGCGCCGCACGCGGTGATCGACAACCTCAACGCACGCATCAACGCCTGGTGGGTGATGGTGCTGGTGATTGGCCTTGCCTTCGTGTTCGGCAAGTACGGCGTGATCGTGCTGTTCTATTGCGTGTCGTTCTATGCCCTGCGCGAGTTCATGACCCTCACCCCGACCCGGCGCAGCGACTACCCGGCGCTGGTGGCGGCGTTCTACGTAGCGTTGCCGGTGCAGTACCTGCTGATCGCCATGGACTGGTACGGGATGTTCAGCATCTTCATTCCGGTGTACCTGTTTTTGCTGCTGCCGATCCTGGCCAGCTTCGGCGGGGATACGACGCGCTTCCTCGAGCGCGCCTCGAAGGTACAGTGGGGCCTGATGATCGCGGTGTACTGCGTGTCGGCGGTGCCCGCGCTGATGACCCTGGACATCCCCGGCTACGAGGGCCGCAACCTGCTGCTGATCGCCTGGCTGATCCTGGTGGTGCAGATCAGCGACGTGCTGCAGTACGTGTGCGGCAAGCTGTTCGGCAAGCGCAAGGTGGCGCCCAACCTGTCGCCGTCCAAAACCGTCGAAGGCCTGGCCGGCGGGGTGGCGTTGGCCACGCTGGTCGGCGCGCTGCTGTGCTGGATCACCCCGTTCAACTTCTGGCAGGCGGCGCTGATGGCATTGACGGTCAACGCCATGGGGTTCTTTGGCGGGCTGGTGATGTCGGCCATCAAGCGCGATCGCGGGGTGAAGGACTGGGGGCACATGATCGAAGGACATGGCGGCATGCTCGACCGCATGGATTCGGTGTGCTTCGCCGCGCCGGTGTTCTTCCACTTCGTGCGCTATTGGTGGGCGTGACCGCCATAGCGCGACCAGGCAGATAGGCGTCGAATCCAGGCAACTACATGTCACGCCAACGCCCTAAGGTGACGGGTCACTCAGCCCGTCATCAGGAGCCTTGCCATGTCCGACTTCATCACCGTCCTGCGCGAAACCTGTCCGACCCCGGTGGTCGATGCGACCAAGTGGAAACGCATCGGCGGCGACCCGCACACCGTCAACCTCAACGCTTACCTGTCGGCCGATGGCAGCAAGATCATGGGCACCTGGATCTGCACGCCAGGCAAGTTCGAGGTCAACTACGAGAAGTGGGAGTTCTGCCACTTCCTCGAGGGCTACTGCATCATCACCCCCGAAGGCGAAGAGCCCAAGCACCTCAAGGGCGGCGATGTGTTCGTCATCGAGCCCGGCATGAAAGGCACCTGGGAGGTGGTCGAGACCGTACGCAAGTACTTCGTCTTCGCCTGACTGCATCTGATGGAGCGGGCGTGCAGCCGGGCCGGCAGGCTCAGCGCAGCGCCCGGTCCACCAGCACCTGCAGGCGGCCGCGGGAGCACTGTTCGACCCGCGCCTCGACGCCGTACACCTGCGCCAGCAACTGCGGTTCGAGCACCTCGGCCGGGGTGCCGCAGGCCACCACCCGGCCCTTCTCCAGCATCACCAGGCAATCGGCATGGCTGGCCGCCAGGTTGATGTCGTGCAGCACCGCGACCGCCAACAGCCGATGGCGAACCACCCGCTCACGCACTGCATCCATCACCCGCAGTTGGTAGTGCAGGTCCAGGGCGCTGGTTGGCTCGTCGAGCAACAGCACCTGTGGATTGCGCGCCAGCAACTGGGCCAGGGCCACAAGTTGGCGCTGGCCGCCGGACAGGCTGTCCAAGCCTTGCTCGGCCAGGTGCTCGATGCCCAACTGGCGCAGCGCATCGAAGGCCGTCGCCAACAGGTCATCGGCAGCCCCCACGCGCAGCGCAGCGACGATGCTCTCCAGCACCCCGAGCGCCAGCCCCGGCGGCAGTTGCTGTGGCATGTAGGCCAGGCGCCGGGCGCGCTCGGCGAAACTCAGGCGGGTAACGTCCTCATCGCCCAGGTGCACAGCGCCCTGCATCCGCTCCAGTCCGGCCAGGGCGCGCAGCAGGGTGGACTTGCCCGCCCCGTTGGGCCCGACCAGCGCCACCAGGCTGCCCGCCGGCAACGGCGGCAGGCTCAGTTGCTGGATGATCCGACGCGCGCCATAGGTGACCGACAGCCCTTCGATACGCAAGCTCACAACCTTCTCCCCCGCCGGAACACCAGCACCACGAACACCGGGACGCCCACCAGGGCAGTGACGATCCCCACCGGCACGATCACCCCCGGCAGGATCAGCTTGCTGGCGATCGACGACAGCGACAGCAGCAACGCCCCGACCAGTGCACTCGCCGGCAGCAGGAAGCGCTGGTCCTCGCCCACCAGCAGGCGGGCGATGTGCGGGCCGACCAGGCCGATAAACCCGATGGTGCCGACAAAGGCCACGGCGGTCGCCGACAGCAGGCTGATGCGCAGCAGCGAGGCGACGCGCAGGCGCCGGGTGTCCACGCCGAAGCTGCGGGCGCGGTCTTCGCCCATGCGCAGCAGAGTCATGGCCGGGGCGGCGCGCAGCGAGAACGGCAGCACCAGCGCCAGCACCGCAGCAAGAATGCCCAGCTTCTGCCAGTTGGCCCGCGCCAGGCTGCCGAGGGTCCAGAACACCAGTTGCTGCAGCACATCCTCGGTGGCCAGCAACTGCAGCAACGACACCAATGCGTTGCAACTGAACACCAGGGCGATACCGAACAGCACCAGGCTCTCGACCCCGGCACCGCGCAGCCGCGACATGGCCTGCAGCAACAGCACCGACAGGCAGGCGAAGACGAACGCCATCACCGTCACCTGGGCGCTCGGCGCCAGCCAGGCCACCGACAGCGGATAGGCGATGGCCAGCGACGCGCCCAGGGCAGCGGCAGAGGACACCCCCAGGGTGAAAGGGCTGGCCAGCGGGTTGTCGAGGATCGCCTGCATCTCCGCGCCAGCCAGCGCCAACGCGGCCCCGACCAGCACCGCCATCAGCGCGTAGGGCAGGCGCACGTTCCAAATGATCACCCGTTCGGTGGCGCTCAGTGCGTTCGGATCGAACACCCCATGCAGCAGCTGTCCGAGCCCCATGCCAGAGGCGCCGCTGGCCAGGTCGCCGAGCACCGCCAGCGCCAGCAGCACGGCCAGCCCGCCGACCAGCCCGGCACGCCGCCAGAGCAGGCGCCGATACCGCCAGGCCGCCAGCGCGGCGCCGTCCAGAGCCTGGGCGGTCACTTGGCGTCGATCCAGTAGTGGCCGTCCAGGCCGACCTTCAGCAGGTGGTTGATGTCGGCCATGGTCGCTTGCGGATCCAGATCCTTGAAGCGCTCGGGATGAATCCAGCGGGCCATGGCTTCGATGGCGAGGATGTTGAACGGTGAGTTGTAGAAGTCATGCCACAGGCCGTGGGCCTGGCCATCGCGGATCGGGCGCAGCGGCGCGAATTCGGGGCGCGCGATGATCCTGGCCAGGCTCTGGCGCGCGGTATCGGCACTCACGCCGGCGCCGAGCAGCACGCCGGGGGCACGGTTACCGGTGGCGATGTAGACGTCCGGATCGGCCTTGAGCACGTATTCGACGCTGACGTCACCCAGCGCGCCAGGCACCACGTCGGCAGCGATATTGTGCCCACCGACCGCCTCGACCACGCTGCCCAGGCCACTCTTGCCGGTGGTATGCCCCGGCGCCTGCCAGACGCCCGCCAGCAGTTCGAGGAAGACCTTCGGCCGCTCGCTGTCCTTGAGCCCCGCCACCTGATCGGTGACGTGCTTGAGGTGGCTGTCGTAGAGGTCCAGGTATTCCTTCGCCTGCTGCTCGCGCCCCAGCAAGGTGCCCAGGGCTTCGAGGCTGACGCGGGTGTTCTTGATCGGGTGCACACGGAAGTCGATGAACAGTACCGGGATGCCGGCCTGTTCCAGCAGGTCGGCGACCGGGCTGTGCTGGGTTGGGCCTTCGCCGGCGATGCTGAAGATCGCCAGGTCCGGTTTCAGTGCTAGGATCTGCTCGGCGCTGACGCTCTGCTCCGAGGCCTGGCCGATCAGCGGCAGCTTGGCCACCTGGGGATAAAGCTTGGCGTAGACGTCGTAGGTATGCGGGTCGAGCAGGCGCATGTCGTTCTGCCAACCGACCACGCGCTGGAACGGGTTGTCGCGATCCAGCAGGGCCAGGGCGAAGAACAGCCGGCCCTCGCCGAGGACGATGCGCTGGGGCGCGTGATCGACTTCCACCTTGCGCCCGAGCACGTCGGTGACCTGGGCGGCGCTGGCGGTCTGGAGAGTGCCGAGGCCTGCGACCAGCAGCATGAGCAGCGGCAGCAGCCGCCGCGCGGAACGGAGAATGGAGGGCATCGGAGGGCTCCTGGCAACAGCGGATGCGTGACAGAGAATCGGTCTCATTCAAGACCGGGCATTCTAGTCAGGGGGCTGCCCTTGCCAGTGTCCGGGAATGTAGTGGGATGTCAGTGAATCGTCATGGGTTACTGTTCATTACATGGGATAGCGGTGAGTTCTTCGCGGGCAAGCCCGCTCCCACAGTTCAACCAAGCATCGCCCTGAGCACCCGGCAATCCGCCGCATGCCAGTCCGCCAGCTCCGGCCAGGGGTTGTCGGGCAGGTTTACCAGGACCGTCCTGGCCCCCGCCGCACGTCCGCAATCCAGGTCGAAGCGGTAGTCGCCCACCATCACCAGTTCTGACGGATTCACACCCCAGGCCCGGGCGATCTGCAACAGGCCATCCGGGTCGGGCTTGGGCGCCGCCTCGTCACGTCCCAGAATGTGTTCGACCGGGAAGCAGTCGGCCAGACCAATGGCCTCCAGCGTGACATGCGCCAGCTCCCGCGCGTTGCGGGTGAGGATCGCCAGCCGGCAGCCACGCGCCGACAGCTCGCGTACCAGCTCGACTGCACCGGTCGCGGCCTTCGAGGCGATCGCCAAGTCGCGCTCGTGCTCCAGCAGCCAGGCGTGCTTGGCCGTGGCCTCCTCGTGAGGCAGCGCGGCGAGGTGGGTGAGGATGTCATCCTCGGGCGGAATCTCCAGCGCCTCGCGGATCGCGGCAAAGTCGTGCACCGCCACGGTGAGGGTGCCGTCCATGTCGAACACCCAGTTGCGTACTTCGTGCAGGCTCATGCCCAGTCCTTGCGATGGCGGATCAGGCCTTCCTGGGTGGACGAGGCCACCAGTTGCCCGGCGCGGTTGAAGATGCTGCCGCGGGTGAACCCGCGGGCGTTGCCGGCCCACGGGCTGTCGGTGGCGTACAGCAGCCAGTCGTCGGCACGCAGGTCGCGGTGGAACCACAGCGCATGGTCGAGGCTGGCGATCTGCATATCCTTCTGCCACACCGATTTACCGTGGGGCAGCAGCGAGGTGGTCAGCAGGCCGAAATCCGAGGCGTAGGCCAACAGGTACTTGTGCAGCGCCGGGATGTCCGGAAGGTTGCCGTCGGCGCGGAACCAGGCGTACTTCACCGGGTCGCCCGGCTTGGGGTCGAACGGATCACGCTCGGTCACCGGGCGGATCTCGATGGGCTTGGCGCACAGCACCTTGTCGCGGATACGCTCGGGCAGCTTGTCAGCCATCACGCGGGCCAGTTCGACTTCGCTGGGCAGGTTCTCGGGGCCGACCACATCGGGCATCTGCACCTGGTGCTCGAAACCGCCCTCGTCGTACTGGAACGACGCGCTGCAGGTGAAGATCGGGTTGCCCTTCTGGATCGCCGTGACCCGGCGGGTGCTGAAACTGCCGCCGTCGCGCACCCGATCGACCGAATAGACGACTGGCATGCTGGCATCGCCAGGGCGCAGGAAATAGCCGTGCAGGGAATGGACATGGCGCGCGTCCTCGACCGTCTGGCTGGCCGCCGATAACGACTGGCCCAGCACCTGGCCGCCATACAACTGACGAAAGCCCAGGTCCTGGCTACGGCCACGGAACAGGTTCTCTTCGATGGATTCGAGGCTCAACAGGTCGACCAGGTCGTCCAACACATGGCTCATCGGGGGCTACTCCTGACAGGTGTCACGGCAATTCGGGCATTGGCGCAAATCATACAGAATTTGTCATCGCCTCCGTGCATGGCGCCCCATTCAGGCGTGCAGGGTTCGCTCCCAGCGCGGCCGGTCGATGCGATACAGCACGTGCGGACGCAGCGGGTGCCCCTCGGGCAGCCGCGGGTGTTCGAAGCTGCCTGCCTCGTCCTGAACCATGCCGATCGCCTGCATCACCTTCTGCGAGGGTACGTTGTCCTGAGTGGTGAACGACACCACCTCATCCAGGCGCAACTGTGCGAATGCGCAGCGCAGGCAGGTCCAGGCCGCCTCGCTGGCAAAGCCCTGGCCCCAGTGACGACGGGCCAGACGCCAACTGATCTCCACCGCCGGCGCGAAGGGTGCGTCGAAATTGACGTTGAGCAACCCGGTCAATCCAATGAAGGCGCCACTGTCCATGCGCTCCAATGCCCAGAGACCGTAGCCGTATTCGTTGAAATGGCCACGGATGCGTCCGATCAGCGCGGCGGCCTCCAGGCGCGTCAATGGCGCCGGGAAATAGCGCATCACCTGCGGATCGGCGCACATCTCGGCAAACGCCTGCAAATCGTCGTCCCGCCATTGGCGCAACACCAGGCGGGCGCTTTCGAGCTTGAGGATCGGGGTCATCGGGGCGGGCTCCAGGTTTTCAGTCCTGCAGTCTACAGATTAGGCGCCGGGGGCGCTTTTCACCTGCACCCCAGGCCCAATGCAATTTTCACAACGGCTTCACTCGGCGCAGACAGGCCACTTCACAGAATGCCACCACCTGCCGCCGCCCTGCGCGCGGCCCCCTCTTGCCGGAGCCCGAGCATGCTGTCGAGCGACATCCTGGAAAACCTGGCCATCCCAACACGCCGCAAGCGACACCGACGTTTGCGCAAGGCTTGGGCAGTCGGCCTCGCCTTGGTGCTGGTCGCGGCGGGATTGATGCTGTGGTCGTCAACGAGGACGCACATCGTGAACCTTGGCAATGAACGGCAGTTGAACGCCAGCGGCCTGCTGCAGAAGTGGGCCGAAGGCAGCGTGATCGTGATGATTCGCCACGCCGAGCGCTGCGACAGCGCGCCCGGCCCTTGCCTGGACGATCCAACCGGCATCACCGTGTCCGGCAGCCAGGCCGCCCAGCGTGTCGGAGAAGGCTTGCAGCGCCTGGGGCTGAACGGTGCCGACCTGCTCAGCAGCCCGAAGCTGCGCACCCGACAGACCGCGCACTTCATCGTCGGCGACACGGTGACCAGCGAGGACTGGCTCGAAGGCTGCGAGAGCGGCTTCGCAGGCCAGGCCATGGCGCACAAGCGTGCAGGGCACAATCTTGTGCTGGTGACCCACAACGGCTGCGTCGATCACTTCCAGCGCACCCTCAAGGTTGCGCCGGGCGAGCGCGAAAGTGGCTACGCCAGCGCGCTGTTCGTGTCGGTCGATGGCAGCGGCAAGGCCCGTATCCTTGGGCGCATGAACGAGCCGGACTGGCGACGGGTGCTGGCGTCGGCACAACGCTGATGAGTGTTTGAGTTGCGTGGCATTCCGGCCCACTGGCAAGATCAACGCTGCCTCCAGCCGCGATCCTGCCCATGCCCCTGCCGCTGATCTACCACGAAGACTACAGCCCCGAGTTCCCGCCGGAACATCGTTTCCCCATGGACAAGTTCCGCCTGCTGCACGATCACCTGATCGACAGCGGGCTGACCACCGACCAGGCCTTGCTGCGCCCCGAACTCTGCCCCAACGACATCCTCGCCCTGGCCCATGACCGCGCCTACATCGAGCGCTACATGAACGGCGAACTCTCACGCGAAGACCAGCGCCGCCTGGGGCTGCCCTGGAGCGAGGCCCTGGCACGGCGCACCGTGCGCGCCGTCGGCGGTTCGCTGCTGACCGCCGAGATGGCCCTGCGTCACGGTATCGCCTGCCACCTGGCCGGCGGCACCCACCATGCCCACTACGACCACCCCGCCGGGTTCTGCATCTTCAACGACCTGGCGGTGATCAGCCGCTACCTGCTCGCAGCCGGACGCGTGCACCGCGTGCTGATCTTCGACTGCGACGTGCACCAGGGCGACGGCACCGCACGCATCCTTCACGACACACCAGAGGCGATCACCGTGTCCTTGCACTGCGAGCAGAATTTCCCCGCACGCAAGGCCCAGAGCGATTGGGACATCCCCCTGCCGCGCGGCATGGACGACGCGGCGTACCTGAAGGTGGTGAACGATGCACTGAACTACCTGCTGCCGCTCTACCAGCCCGACCTCGTGCTGTACGACGCCGGCGTCGATGTGCACAAGGACGACGCCCTGGGTTATCTGCAACTGACCGATGCAGGCGTCGCCGCCCGTGACGAAGCGGTCCTGCGCCACTGTCTTGGCCGTGATATTCCGGTGGTCGGGGTGATCGGCGGCGGTTACAGCAAGGACCGGGCGGCGCTGGCGCGGCGGCACGGCATCCTTCACCACAGCGCGGCGCGGGTGCTGGGTTACACACAATGACTGTGGAACCGCTTGTGGATAACCTGCGGGAAAGCCCCTGGAGCCCTTTAACTGCCTGACCTGCAAAGATTTGTTCATTTTTTGAACAGTACCTGTACAGGCACCTCTGGGGTAGAATGCCGACTCTTTTCCACAGCCTGCCGCCACCATGACCGATTCCCACCCCACCTCCCCTCCCCTCGTCGCCGTGATCGGCGGTGGCCCCGCCGGCCTGATGGCTGCCGACGCCCTGGCCCAGGCCGGCGTGGCGGTCGAGGTGTTCGATGCGATGCCGTCGGTGGGTCGCAAGTTCCTGCTGGCAGGCGTTGGCGGCATGAACATCACCCACTCCGAGCCCTACCCGGCCTTCATCGGCCGCTATGGCGAACGCCGCGAGGCCATCGACACGCTGCTGCGTGATTTCGATGCCGACGCCCTGCGCCAGTGGATCCACGGCCTGGGCATCGAGACCTTCGTCGGCACCTCGGGGCGGGTCTTCCCCACTGACATGAAAGCGGCACCGCTGCTGCGCGCCTGGCTCAAGCGCCTGCGCGATTCCGGCGTGGTTATCCACACCCGGCACCGCTGGCTCGGCTGGGACACGGAAGGCGCACTGCGGATCGCTTATCCACAGGGCGAACGCCTGGTGCGCGCCACTGCCGTGATCCTGGCCTTGGGTGGCGGTAGTTGGGCGCGCCTGGGCTCGGATGGCAGTTGGGTGCCACTGCTGGCCGAGCGCGCTGTGGATATCTCGCCATTACGCCCGAGCAACTGTGGTTTCGAGGTGCAGGGCTGGAGCGATCTGCTCAAGAACAAGTTCGCCGGCGCGCCGCTGAAGAACATCGCCCTGAGCGTGCCTGGCAGCACCCCGCGCAAGGGCGAGTTCATCCTCACCGCCCAAGGCGTGGAAGGCAGTCTGGTGTACGCCTGGTCGGCGGCGGTACGCGCCAGCATCGAGCGCGACGGACACGCCACCTTGCTGCTCGACCTGCTACCGGATCGTCCTGTGGATAAAATCGCTCAGGCCCTGGCCAAGCCCCGTGGCTCCCGCTCGATGGCCAAGCACCTGCACGGGCAGCTCGGGATCGACGGGGTGAAGGCCGCGCTGCTACGCGAGCTGACCGACCAGGACACCTTCACCGACACCATGCGCTTGGCCCAGGCGATCAAGGCGCTGCCGATCGAACTGATGCGTACGCGGCCGCTGGATGAAGCGATCAGCAGTGCCGGTGGCGTACGTTTCGAGGCACTGGACGAGGGCTTGATGCTCAAGCAACTGCCCGGCGTCTTCTGTGCCGGCGAGATGCTGGACTGGGAAGCGCCGACCGGGGGCTACCTGCTGACGGCGTGCTTTGCCAGCGGCTTGCGCGCCGGGCGGGCGGCGCTGAAGTGGTTGTCCGAGCGCCAGCCCGCGTCCCTGTAGGAACAACTGTCTTGTTCAAAATCTAAAGGCCAGCCCAATCCCTGTGGAAGCGGGCTTGTCCCGCGATCGGGCGCGAAGCGGCCGTAACTCAGGCGACCGTGCTTTTCCTGAGGGACTGCGGTAGCTGGGTTTACGGCCGCTTCGCGCCCGATCGCGGGACAAGCCCGCTCCTACAGGAACCCCCGCACTAGGGTTTGCGCTTGCGTGGCCCGCTGTTGAAACTCGGCACCTTGCGCACCGGCTTGACCGTCGGTGCCGAATCTTCCGAGCTATCCATCCACTTGCCCAGCCCGCGCTTGGCACTGTTCTCTTTGGGTTTCTTGGGCTTTTTCGGTTTCTTCAGCACCTGGCCGCTGGCATCGGTCATCGGCACCCGGTGATCGGGGATGAAGTCCGGCTCTTCATGACGCGGCAACGTCTGGCGGATCAGCACCTCGATCGCCGACAGCAGTTGCACCTCGTCGGCGCACACCAGCGAAATCGCCTCGCCCTTGTTACCCGCTCGCCCGGTACGACCGATGCGGTGCACGTAATCCTCGGCAACGATCGGCAGGTCGAGGTTGACCACCAGCGGCAGGTCGTCGATATCGATGCCGCGAGCAGCGACGTCTGTCGCGACCAGCACCTGGACTTCACGCGCCTTGAAGGTATCCAGCGCCCGCTGGCGGGTCGCCTGTGGACGATCGCCATGGATGCCATCGGCATTGATCCCCTCGGCCAGCAGCCGCTCGACCAGTTGATCGACGCCGTTGCGGGTCTTGGCGAACACCAGCACCTGCTTCCAGCGCTGCTTGCGCATCAGGTGGCAGAACAGGTCGGCCTTGCGCTTTTTGTCTACCGGCACCAGCCATTGCTTGACGGTGGTGGCGGCGGCGTTGCGCGGGCTGACTTCGATACTCAGCGGATCGTTCAGGGCCAGGCCGGCGAGCATGCGGATCTGGTCGGAGAACGTCGCCGAGAACAGCAAGGTCTGGCGCTTGCGTGGCAAGGCGGCGTACACCGCCTGCAGTTCTTCGGCAAAGCCCAGGTCGAGCATGCGGTCGGCTTCGTCGAGCACCAAGGTTTGAACCTGGCCGAACTTCACCGCGTTCTGGCGGAACAGGTCGAGCAGGCGGCCCGGCGTGGCCACCAGCAAGTCGACGCCACGGCGCAGGCGCATCATCTGCGGGTTGAGGCTGACGCCGCCGTACACCGCGTAGGTGCTCAACGGCAGGTGCTCGGCGTATTCACGGATATTGGCGTGCACCTGCTCGGCCAGCTCGCGGGTGGGCACCAGCACCAACGCGCGAATCGAATTGCTGGCCACCTTCTCACCCTCGAGCGCCAGGCGCTGCAACACCGGCAAGGCAAAACCGGCGGTCTTGCCGGTGCCGGTCTGGGCAGCGGCCATCAGGTCGCGCCCTGCCAGCACGGCGGGGATGGCCTGGGCCTGGATCGGGGTCGGGGTGGAATAGTCCCGCTGCTGCAGGGTGCGCAGCAGGGGTTCGATCAGGCCGAGTTTGGCGAAATTCATGGTGATACCGTCAGGGGGTTCAGCGAAGGCGGCAGTTTACCGCAAGCCCCCTGGAGTTGCGCTGGCTTTGCCGCCCACCGCTACCACCGGATGCACCGGCCCCTCAGGCCACCTGCCGGGGCGCACGCCGCCACTGTGGCAGCCCGATCAGCACCACCGCCCCGACGATCACCCCCATGGCCAGGCATTCCTCGGCGCCGATCTGCTCACCGGCAAAGACAATCCCGAGCAATACCGCCACCACCGGGTTGACGTACGCGTAGCTGGTCGCAGCCGCCGGCCGCACGTGCTTGAGCAGGTACATGTACGAGCTGAAGGCCACGATCGAACCGAAGAAGATCAGGTAGGCCAGTGCCCCCCAGCCCGCCGCCGTCGGCATCTGGGTCAGGCGCTCACCGCTCAGGGCGCTGCCGATCAACAACGCAGCGCCGCCCACCAGCATCTCGGCAGCACTGGCCATGGCGCCCTGGGGCAAGGGCAGGTTCTTGCTCCACACCGAGCCGAACGCCCAGGCCGCCGCTGCGAACAGGATCAACACCGCCCCCATGGGGCTGGCCTGCAGGTTCGAACCGAGGTTTAGCAGCCCGATACCGGCAAGTCCGAGGAAAATCCCCGCCCATTCCAGACGCGAATTGCGATGACCGAACAGCAGCCCGAACAGCAAGGTGAACAACGGCACCGTGGCCACCGCCAGCGCTGCAACGCCCGATGCCACGCCAGCATGCTCGGCCAGGGTCACGCCACCGTTGCCGCAACTGAGCAGCAGAAACCCGATCGCCCCCGCCGCCCGCCATTGCGCCCAGGTCGGAGCCGGCACCCCGCGCCAGCGCAGGAAGCCATACAACAGGCTGCCGGCAATGACAAAACGCACCCCGGCCATGAGCAAGGGCGGCCAGGATTCGACACCGATGCGAATGGCCAGGTAGGTAGACCCCCAGACCAGATAGAGGGCGATGAAGGCGCCGATCAGCAGCCAGGGAAAACGACGGGAGGCAGGCATGACAAAAGACTCGAAATCCGTTTACGGGTGACTTAGTTTAGAAAGGCAATCCCGTAAACATAAGTTACAAAACACGTTTAATAGACCCATACACTTTGCAATGAACGGTAATTCACCTGTTTTTCCGTTGATTACATATCCGCACCGAGAAGCCCATGGACAAGTACGATCGCATGCTGCTCGCCGCCCTGCTCGAAGACGGTCGCGCCACCTACGCCCAGCTCGCCCGCCAGGTCAACCTGTCGGCGCCGGCGGTGGCCGAACGAGTCGCCAAACTCGAGGCCAGCGGAGTGATCACCGGCTACACCGCCAAGGTCGACCTGGAAAAGATCGGCCTGCCCATCCAGTGCATCATCGAACTGCGTCTGGCCAGCCACGGCAACCAGCAGGCCTATGACGCCCTGGCGCGCATCCCCCAGCTCACCGAATGCCATCGGGTCACGGGCGACCCGTGCGTGATCATGCAGGCGGCGGTGGGTTCGATGCATGAGCTCGAAGCGCTGATCAACCAGGTGTCGCAACTGGGGTTCAGCAAGACGTCGATCATTCTGTCCAGCGCGGTGGAACGGCGGGTGCCGCTGGATCACTTGCAGGGCAATGGCAGGAAGGGATGAGTGCGCCGGTTCAGTGACGCAGCAGCAAATTACCCTCGATCGGGACATAGCGCGTGGCTGCGCGAATCAACGACAGCGCGGTAAGCCCTGGCGCGCCGTAGACCACCGTCTCGACGCCATGGCGCAGCATCACCCGCTCGAGCAACTGGTCGAAGTCGCCATCACCGGAGGCCAGTACGACCTGGTCGACCCGGCCGGCGGCCTCATACACATCCAGGGTGATGCCCACGTCCCAGTCACCCTTGGCCGAGCCGTCGCTGCGCTGGATGTAAGGTTTGAGGCGCACCTCGAAGCCGAGGTTGCGCAGGATCTGCTGAAATTGCTGCTGCTTGCTGTCACCCCGGTCGATGGCATAGGCCACGGCCTCGACGATGTCGCCATCGCGGCTGACCTGGGACCAGAGGGCACTGTAGTTGAAGTGACAGCCATGGGCCTGGCGCACGGTGTAGTAGAGGTTCTGCACATCCGCGAACAGCGCGATCTTTTTCACCTGGTGGCCCCGGGATAACGGCGAAAGGGGCGCAGTGCGCCCCTGGGAATCCCGCGATTATGCCAGACGCATCAGACGAAGGTGTCGTCATCGTCCGAGAAGAAGCCACCGCCGCCGCTGTCGTAGTCGCTGTCCACGTAGCCGCCCTGATCGTTGCCCCAATCGCCGTTGTCAGCGACCTGGCGCTGGTTGTCCTGGTCATTCCAGCCACCATTGTCGCTGGCTGGGGCCGGTTCTTCGCGGATCACCTCGACCACCTCGTTGGGTTGCGAGTTATGGCTGAACAAACTACTGATGCCTTGCGCCAGCAACACACCACCCGCCACCCCCGCAGCCGTTTGCATGGCCCCCCCGAGGAAGCTGCTCGCACCACTGCGCGCCGGGGCCGCAGCAAAACCTTGTGGTTGCGGTTGCGCCTGAGGCTGCGGGGCATAGGCCTGGGGCGCAGGCTCGCGCCAGCCACCGGAACCGGAGGTTGGGGGCGGCGCGACCGGACGCTGAGCCTCCGGGCTACGCGTACTGCTGCCGAAGATGCTCGACAGGAAGCCACCGCTGGCCTTCGGCGCCTCTTGCTGGGTCTGGGCGCGGGCTTGTCTGAGCTCGGCCTCGAGCTGCTTGTTCTGCTCGTCGAGCTTCTTGATCGCCGCTTCCTGCACCAGGATCGCCTGGGCCATGTAGTACGGGGCCGCCGGCTGCTGGCGCAGATGCTCCTCGATCCGCGCCTGGGCCTGGGCATCGCGCGGCTGCTGTGGATCCTCGGCCTGCTTGATGCGGCCGAACAGGCCGTCGATCAGGGTTTGTTCTTCAGTGTTCATGGGCTACCTCTTGGGCCATGCGGAACATCGGACAAGGTCAAAGATGGGGCGTGCCAGGGCCGGATTCAATTACGGGGCCGATGAAACTTTTTTCAGCATCGCTCGCTCCTGGGCTAAAGTGACGCACTGCTTTTTCCTGCGATATAGACCGATGAACCCGCTGACGATACTGCGCGACTCCCTCTACTTCTTCCGCCGCCACTTCACCAGCATCCTGCAGCTGTGCCTGCCGCTGGTGGTGCTGGAAGCCCTGTTCAGCCAATTGCTGTACCGCCAGCTGGGTGACGACGCCTCGCCAGCCTACGGCATGCTGGTCAGCCTGCTGTTCTACCCGTTGTACAGCGCCGCGCTGATCCTCTACCTGGACACCCGCAGCAACGGCCAGCAGATCAGCAAGCGCAACCTGTTCGCGCGCGCCGTACAGTTGTGGCCGGCGCTGGCCCTGCTGATCCTGATCAGTTCGCTGCTGATCATGGCGGGCCTGGCGCTGTTCATCTTCCCGGGCGTATGGATCATGATCAACCTGGTGTTCGCCGAGTACCTGCTGGTGCTGCGCGGCCTGCCTGCCGTGCAGTCGATGCGCGAGAGCGCACGCATGACCACCGGGCACTTCATGCGCATCCTGATCTGCGTGCTGTCGGTGCTCGCGCCGCTATGGCTGCTCGATGGCCTGCTGCTGATGGCCTTCCCAGAGCCACAGCCGGGCGCGCAACTGGCGCTGGACAGCCTGAGCGGCTTCCTGCAACTGTTCAGCAGCGTGGTGCTGTACCGCCTGTTCATGCTGTTGGAGAGCGAGGCCGGCGCCGCTGCGGGAAACTGAAAGCTGCACGGGATGACGGCTACGCTCTGGAAAGCGTTCGCGGTGCCCTGCCCAACGTATTGCATCGACACTCCTGAACGACGCCCGACAGTCGCGGGCCCCCTCAGGAGATGCATGCAATGGGTATGACAACAGATTCCGCAACCGAGCTACAGCGTGACTTCAAAGCCACGATCTACTGGATGAAGGGGGACGTGCTCGTCCCGATCAGGCGGAGCAAAACGACGGATAAATTCAGCTGGGGATTAGTCCCGGGGGACGACTGGCTGCAGGCAGGAGGTGACCAACCTTCTCTGATTCTGGACTTCGAGCTTCACTCCAAGACCGAAGACCGCCTGCACTACATGATCAGCAGGTCGAGCGGATTGATCAGGCTTGGGCGAAGCGTCGGCGGCTATCTCGGGCTCTATAAGGTCAGCGAGGTGACCGACTACTGGAAGCTGGAACCGTTGCGGCACGCGCCCAATGGCTGGGTCTGCCGTTTGCGTGATCACGAAGGGCATGGCGTCAAGACCTGGCAGGACTCCCCCCATTTCGATAATGTCACCTACCACTTCCTGAACACCTACGAAGGGAACGACGCCGAGTTCCTCGTGGTTCCCACAACCTGAACCCCAGCGCTCACAACAACCCGAGGGTCAGTGCCTTGAGCGTTGCTGCAGCGCGCGTGGTGCATTCGAGCTTGCGGAAGGTGCTCTCGACATGGGTGCGCACAGTACTGGGACTGATGCCCAGCAACCGCGCGACCTCCTTGTTGCTGTGACCCAGGCTGATCTGACGCAGCACCTCGCTTTCGCGTTCACTCAACAGGCCACCGCCCCCTTTGGCTATCGGCAGCTTGCGCTCCCCGCGTTCGGCAGCGAACACGGCTTCACAACACTGCAGGTCGAAGCGCCCCTGTTGCGCCTCCTGCCTGAGCAACTGCTCGGCCTCCTGCTGGCCAAGCGCCGCTCGCCATGGACGCTCGGCCCGCAGCGCCTGCCAGGCGAGCGCCACGGCCAACAAGCGCTGCTCCGGCGCCAGGGCATCACCCTCCACGCCACGAAAATAACCACTGCCATCGAGACGCTCGTAGGCGTGTGCTGCAAGCTTGCCCGCACGCTGCAATGCCGGTATCTGCGCGCAAGCGCGCTGAGTCCAGTAGGGCACCAGGCGAATCTGCTCGCGGTCGCCCTCAAGCAATGCACCTGGCAGGTTCCATACCCGGTTCGGCACCGCGGCGCGGCCGATGCCATGCACCAGGGCCGCCTGTCTTAGCACGCCCTGCAGCGCCTCCGGCATGCCCATCAGCGCGGCGGCGTCATGCACCAGCGCAGCCGCACCACGCGAATAGCCCGAAAGCCAGGTCAACTTGAGGTCGATGACATCGGCAACCAAGGTCAAAGGCACGTCGGAGCAGGCTGTATTCAGGACAGTCGCTTGTTCAGCCTCCTGCAAGTCATGCAACCAGTCCGCCGCCTGACACTGCAGCTCCCTCACCAGGCTGCGCGGGTACCGCTGGTCGGCCTGCCCCTCGATCCAGGCCAGCGCCGCCTCAAGACCCCGCGCCCGCGAAAGAATCTCCAGATCACCTGCCAGCACCACCTGATAGACCACCTCAGGCACCTGCGGATGACGCAGGCCGTATGGTCGGCCGCTACCGTCGAAATGCTCGAACACATGCCGCAGCCCCTGCTCCACTGGCGCGCCCAGCCCAAGAGCCGCGGCCACCTCGCCTGCCACCTCGCAGTGCACGCGCGCCAGCGGCCCGGTCTGCAGCATCGCCCGCTGCCCGGCGGCGTCGAGGGTCTGCGCAAGCATGGCTTGGCGGCCAACCACGTCGTCACCGAGCAGGCGGGTGAAATCTTCGGCGTTGGCAGTGCAGCCGGACCAGCGCAACCGTGCGACATCAGCTGCCACCTGCAGGTGGTCGCCCTCGCCCATGCAGGCGTGCGCGAGCCTGCGCGCCAGCCGCGCCGTGCGGCGCGACTGATCTATAGGCTGACCCATGCTCAGGTCACCCACCATCGACAGGGCAAGGATGGCATCTTCCAGGGGGATGCAGTCGATAGCAGGCATGAGCGGTCCACAGTTGAGTGAATTGGAAGCTCGGTCATTCGACCGATACCCGTACAGGCACATCCTGCCGAGAATACAGCCATCACTCACGGGAGACCACGCCATGTTCCAATTCAAAAAGCTTGCCACCGCAATCGCAATGACTGCCTCGATCTTCACCCTGGGCAGCAGCTTCGCCGACACCGCCAAACCGTCGGTGGTCATCGTCCACGGCGCCTTTGCCGACGGCTCGGACTGGGCCAAGGTCGTACCGCTGCTGCAGGCCCATGGCGTCAAGGTCACCGTGGTGCAGAACCCGCTGACCTCGCTGGCCGAGGATGTCGCCGCCACCCGGCGCGTGCTGAACAACCAGCAAGGGGACGTGGTCCTGGTCGGCCACTCCTGGGGCGGCACGGTGATCAGCCAGGCGGGTACCGACGCCAACGTTCGCGGGCTGGTCTATGTGGCAGCATTCGCACCCGATGCCGGCCAGGCCAGCAAGGACCTGGCCCAGGGTTACCCGACCCCACCCGGCATCAGCCAGATCGCGGCCGACAGCAACGGCTACCTGTACCTGACGCCTCAAGGCATGGCTACCGACTTCGCCCAGGACCTGCCCAAGGCCCAGACTGACATCATGACCGCCACCCAAGGCCCGATCCGCGCCTCGGCCTTCGAGGAGCGCACCAGCGCCGCAGCCTGGAGCACCAAGCCATCCTGGTACGTGGTGGCCGGTCAGGACCGCATGATCGATCCAGGCCTGCAACGCGACTTCGCAAAGAAGCTGGGGGCACAGACCACCGAACTGCAGACCAGCCACGTGCCGCAGCAGTCGCAACCGGCCGAAGTGGCCAAGGTGATCCTGCAGGCCGTGGACAAGGTTGCCAGCAGTCAGTGACCTGCGCGACATGCTTCGCCCTTGCAGGAACGCTTTCACGCTGCTGCCATCGATGAAGCAACTGCAGAGTAGAGGGTGTGTATCCGTTCCGGACACGCCCCCAACTCTGCAGGAGATTAGAGACCAATGATCAATTAAGAAATCAAGGCAGTTCTTGCCGCCCCCACCATCGAAGACTCCAACGCCAGAATCTACCTGTTGCAAAACGAAGAAAAGGTGCCGTTACGCTTCAGTCGCCCCAACGAACACCTTGCTTGGGGTGTGTTCAACGAAGCGAACTGGCTTCAAGCGGGCGGCATGGGTGAATTACCCTTGTTTTCGATGAAGTTCCTTTCCAAAACGCCCGACCGCCTCTGGTTCAAGCTGATGGCCACAGGTTACGGCGACAACCTTGGACACCTGGGCTTCAGCAAAAATGGTTATCTGGGACTTTATGACCACAACAGCACAACCTATCCCTGGAAGATCGAGCTACTGGATTGGGCAGACGGCTAAATGCGTTGCCATCTTAGGGTCTGTATGAAAAGCCTTGAGACGAAGGTCAGGCAAGGCGAAAACAGCCGAGGAAGCGGAGTTTACGGGTTGTAAATGAGCATTCCGAGGCTGTTTTCAACGCAGCATCACCGAGTATCAAGGTTTTTCATACAGAGCCTAGAGACCATCGTGGCATTCGCGTAGGCGTCTGTAGCGAACATACGGAAATCGAGGGGCACAAGATGCACTATCTGAGTATTCAAGATACCCAACCTGCCGAGTTCGTGATCCATAAGGTGGATGTGCCGGGTTCAGTTGAAGGCACGTCCTGGCTACACGTGTATTGAAACGCCTCAACGCACCGTCGCCTAACTCAAGTACCCCTTGGTTTGGCGCGGGCAGTGGCTTGCGCGACCAACGGGTCATCTGGCCAGAAATGCTTGGGGTACCTGCCCTTCAAATCCTTCTTCACCTCGAGGTAGGTCGAGCGCCAGAAGTTCGCCAGGTCCTGGGTCACCTGGACCGGGCGCCGGGCTGGGGACAGCAGGTGCAGCTTGAGCACCTGCCTGCCGTTGGCAATGCGTGGCGTGTCGGCCTGCCCGAACAACTCCTGAAGTCGAACGGCAAGCACGGGTGGGCGCTCGCTGTAGTCGATACGAATACTGGATCCTGAGGGCACCGCCATCGTCTGGGGTGCCTGGACATCCAGTTGCTGCGGCAGCGGCCAGGGCAGGAGATTGCGCAGGATCGAAGACAGATCGAGCAGGGCGAAATGGCTGAGCCGGGCGACCTTGCCGACATAGGGGCCCAACCATTCGTCCAATGATTGCAGCAACGTCTCATCCCGCAGGTCGGGCCATTGGCCGACGACACCCGCCTCCTCATCCAGTACCCGCAACAGCTCCACACGCGCCTGCCACTGACGAAGGTCAGGCGTCCAGGGCAGAAGCTCCAGACCTTTGCGTCGAACATAGTCAAGCAGCGCCTGCACGCGCGCCTCATCGCTCAGAGAGGCCAGGGGCGTGCGCGACAGCACGAGCTCGCCAACCTTGGTTTGTCGCTCGGCGCGCAGGGCGCCCTCTCGCTCATCCCAGTCAAGCTCGTCCACCGTGCGGACCTGCTCTTTCAGGACGGTGTCGAACAGCGCCGCGTCCAGGTCGGCGGCCAGATAGATCCGCTCCTCCCGCTGGCCCTGTCGGCTGCCCAGGTCCGCGATGACCAGCCAGGTATGCTTCATCAAGGCGTCCGGCTCGGTGAACATCGCTGCCCGGCCATTGGCCAGGCGATATTCGGCCCCGCCATCACGTCGCTGCTGGGCGACACGGTCGGGATAAGCCAGTGCGAGCAGGCAGCCCACCCAACGTGGATGATGAGGATCGGCGACGGCTTGCGACACAGGGCCACGCAGGTAGGATCGATATTGCCTGGAAAGTTGCCTGGCGCGCTGGGCGCCCCCCTGCTCACCGCGCTGGGCACGTTGCTCACCGCTGAGAATGGCCAGCCGGCTGTGCAGGTCAGCGCCCGCGCCACGCTGTATATCCCGCTCTCCCAGCAGGGCCGCGATAGTGCACGCGGTTTCGGCCAGCCCCAGCTCGTGACCTCGCAGTAGAAGATGGGCGATTCGAGGATGGCTCGGTAGCTCGGCCATCGCCTGCCCGTGCCGGGTCAGTTGCCCGTCCGCCTGGAGCGCGCCAAGGCGGCGCAGCAAGTCGTTGGCCTGTGCGTACGCAGCCGCAGGGGGGGCATCGAGCCACGCCAGCTCATTCGGCTGGACACCCCACTTGGCCAACTGCAGCGCCAGCCCGGTCAGGTCCGCCTGCTGGATTTCGGCGGTGGCGAAGCCTGCCATCTGATCGTGCTGCGCTTCGGACCACAAGCGATAGCAAACGCCGGTCTCCAGCCGTCCGGCACGCCCTGCCCGCTGGGTAGCGCTGGCCCTGGAGATCCGCTGGGTATCCAGACGAGTCATGCCGCTGCGTGGATCGAAGCGCGGAACACGCTCAAGCCCGGCATCGATGACCACCCGCACGCCATCGATGGTGACGCTGGTCTCGGCAATGTTGGTGGCCAGCACCACTTTGCGCATGCCCGGTGGCGCAGGGTCGATCGCGGCCCGTTGCTGGTTCAGGTCGAGCTCTCCATGCAACGGGCAAAGCAAGGTATTGCGCTTCAGGGACGGGGAGGCATCGAGGCTGTCCTGAAGCCCTGTCAGGACGCGACGGATTTCAGCCTGGCCCGGCAGGAACACCAGCAGACTTCCCGATTGCTCGGCCAGCGCATCGAGACAGGTGCTGATCACTCGCGGCTCGATGTACTCGCCGGCTTGCTGCGGCTTGCCCCAGATCGTCGTGACCGGGAACATCCGCCCCTCGCTGGTGATGATCGGAGCGTCTTCCAGAAGGCGCGACAGCCTTTCTCCTTCGAGAGTCGCAGACATGAGCAGCACTTTTAGCGCCGTATCGTCCCGGAACAGTTCACGACCATTGAGCGTGAGCGCCAAGGCAAGGTCAGCATCGAGGTTTCTCAGGTGGAATTCATCGAAGATCACCAGCCCCACGCCCTCCAACGCCGGATCGGCCTGCAGGCGGCGGGTGAGAATGCCTTCGGTAACCACTTCGATGCGGGTATCCGGCCCGACCTTGCTATCCAGCCGGATGCGATAGCCGACCGTCTCACCGACCTTTTCCCCCAACTCGCTGGCCATGCGCTCGGCGGCAGCCCGGGCCGCGAGACGACGCGGCTCGAGCATGACGATGCGCTGCCCGGCCAGCCATGGCTCGTCGAGCAGGGCCAGTGGCACGCGGGTGGTCTTGCCCGCGCCAGGCGGCGCCTCGAGCACAGCTTCGTGGCGTTGGCCCAAGGCTTGGCGCAGGGCGGGCAAGACAGCATCGATCGGTAAAGAATTCATGGTGGTCCTCAAACGAACGAGCGAGTATAACGGCGAACCGAGGCCGCTTCGTCATGGTCTGAGCATCAGGTGCAGGCGTTTTTTGCCCGACCTCCTGCAGTCATCTTTTCCGGAGATTCAAATGCGCATCCATTCCCGCGTCATCGGCGGCGCCCTCATCGCCGCCCTGCTGACCCAGCTGACGGCCTGCGGCACCCTTTTCTATCCCGATCGCCGTGGCCAGATCGAAGGCAAGATCGACCCGGTGGTCGCCGCCATGGACGCGATCGGCATCCTCTTCTACGTCATCCCTGGCCTGATCGCCTTCGGCGTCGACTTCGCCACGGGCGCCATCTACTACCCTGGCGGCAAGACCGCTCAGGTCGACCCGGCCAAGCTCAAGCCTGCGGTAGGTACCGATGGCAAGATCGACAACCTCAAGCTGCAGGCTATTCTCGAAAGCGAACTGGGCCAGCGCCTGCCGCTGAACGATCCACGGCTGATCCAGCATCGTGGCAGCGTTGAGCAACTGGCCGCCTTCGGCCTGGTCCCGGCCGCCTGACCGACACCGGAACGACACGCCACGCATGACTGCCACCGCCGAACATCTACGCCTGCTGCGCCTGGCCACCCGTGCTTCGCTGACGGTGGCTGGCATTCTCGTGCTGGCCAAGGCCGTGGCCTGGTGGCTGAGCGGCTCGGTGAGCCTGCTCGCAGGCCTGACCGATTCGGCGCTCGACGCCGTCGCCTCCTTCCTCAACCTGCTGGCGGTGCATTACGCCTTGCGCCCGGCCGACGACGATCACCGTTTCGGCCACGGCAAGGCCGAGGCCCTGGCCGGTATGGCCCAGGCGCTTTTCATTGCGGTCAGTGCGGTATTGATCGGATTCCAGGCGGTGGAGCGCCTGCAGACGCCGCAGCCGCTGGGCGACACGGGCGCGGGCATTGCGGTGATGCTGCTGTCGCTGGTGTTGACCGTGGCGCTGCTGGCATTCCAGCGCAAGGTCATCCGCATCACCGGCTCCACTGCGGTACGTGCCGACTCGCTGCATTACCGCTCCGACCTGCTGCTCAACGGCAGCATCCTGCTCGCCCTGCTGCTGGCCGGCTTTGGCTGGCCACAACTGGATGCCCTGTTCGGCTTGGGGATTGCGCTGTACATCCTCTGGAGCGCCCTGCAGATTGCCCGTGAGAGCACCTCGATCCTGATGGACCAGGAGCTGCCCGCCGACATCGGCGCACGCATGCAGGAACTGGCCCTGGCCATTCCCGGCGTCAAGGGCGTGCACGACCTGCGTACCCGGGTGTCAGGCAGCCATTGGTTCGTCCAGTTGCACCTGGAACTGCCCGGCGCACTGCCGCTGCATGACGCCCATGCCCTGTGCGTGAAGGCATCGGAAGCGATCCGCCAGCGTTATCCGCGCGCGGATGTCATGGTCCACGCCGACCCTGTCTAGCGGCAGGAGCAGATTTGCTCTGCTCCCCAAGCCGCGCGCCCCCTCAGTTGACGCTGTACCCCCGACCACTCAGACACGCCGCCAGCGAACGGCGGTAGCCGTTGGCCACATTGGCCGGTGGCGCATAGGTGGCCGTGGCCGGATCGAACCCGGACTGGCTGACGGCCCAGCGATGGCACTGGTAGCGATCCTGCTCCTGCTGCTCGGGGCCCTGTCCGTTCGCCGGGTACGCGACCACGTCATAACCATTGTCCGGTTGGGGCTGGGGTTGCGGTGCATATGCAGGGGCGGACGGATTGACCACCACGTACTCCTGGCTGTCGGGCTGATACTGGTAGTAGGTATCGGCCACCAGGAAGTACAGCAATCCGCTCAACCACACTTCCTGGGCATAGGGAGGCAGGTAGTTGACCCGCACGCCGTAGGGCGGGCGCACCACGATGTAGCCGCCACTGTGCGGGCGGTACCAGTAGCCGCCTGAATAGAAATAGTCCTGCCCGCGGTAAGGCACTTTCCAGTAACGGTCCGGGAAACGGTCGGTGGTGTAGCCAGGGCGGTATTGCGGCCCCGGTCCCCAGCCGTTGCCATGGCCGTCAGGCCGGCCCCGCCAATCACCGCCAGGGCGCTGGCCCGGGCCGCCGGCTTCCCAGTGGCGGTTGTCGCCGTTGCGGCGCGGAATATCCTGATAGTAGCCCTGGCGCGGAGGTTGGGTCTGGCGCACTTCGTCACGGGAGTTGAGCGGCGAACTGCCCTGGCCTGGGCCGTTGGACTCCTGCTGGCCACCCCAGCCACGTCCGTCGTCCGGCCCCTGGGCCAGCGCCCCGAGGCTGATGCCCATGCCCAGCAACCCAACACCCGCCCACTGCCAGATGCGTGACCTCATGCTCGTCCTCTCGATAACCACAGCGCTTGATGGCAGCAGTCTAACCTGAGGCGGGGGCAGGCAGATGAAATCCCCCAGGTACACGGGCAATAAAAAAGGGAGGCCGTTGGGCCTCCCTTTGGGAATTGTCGTCCGTGCTCGACGCTTGTGGCGTCGGCTCACCTCACAGTGTCTTCTGGACGCTGTGCAGCCCGGGGGCCAGGTGATCCGGTTGGATGGCTGGCCGCGACCGCCCGCCTAGGGCGCGTCGCCGTGGACTTGAGTCCGGGCAGTGATTCTGTTGATAAAGATAGAGGAATGGGTGCGACAGAGGATTGCGAAGATTGCTCTGATAAATAGCACTTGCGCAATTTTTCACTCAGGATCGATAATTCGCCGCAATCCGAACAGAAAAGGCCTTCTTGATGAGCAAGCTCGACCGCTATGACCTGAGCATTCTTGCCGAATTGCAGCGCGATGCACGTATCTCCAACCAGGAACTGGCCGAACGCATCGGCCTGTCCCCCTCGCCCTGCTCACGGCGGGTCAAGCAGCTCGAAGACGACGGCTATATCTCGCGCCAGGTGGCCCTGCTGGACCGCAAGAAGCTCGGCCTGAGCCTCACCGCCTACGTGCTGATCGGCATGGACCGCCACACCCCCGAACGTTTCGAAACCTTCGAAGCCGCCATCCGCAACCTGCCCCAGGTGCTCGAGTGCAGCCTGGTAACCGGGATGGACGCCGACTACCAGCTCAAGGTGGTGGTACCGGACATGGACCACTATCAGAAATTACTACTAGGCAGCCTGACCCGCATCGAAGGCGTCACCAGCGTGCGCTCGAGCTTCGTGCTCAACCAGGTACTGGCCAGTACCGAGATGCCATTGACCCACCTCCGTTGAACCCTGCCAGGCCCGGCGTATGATCGGGCCTTCAAACCGCCTGGAGCTTGAAGATGGATCCTGCCGTATTCGAAGAATGGATGATGATCATCCTGGTCACCGTGCTGATCGGGTTCATGGGCTTCATCGTCTGGGACCTGGCGAAAAAGTCCAAGGCCGGGCGCTTCGGCACGCTGATCCTGTTCTTCGTGCTGGGGCTTGGGGTGCTGGCCTTCATCATCAAGAGCGTGGTGGTGGGGTTTCTCGAAGGGGTGTAGCGCAGCCCTACAGCCGTGCCGGCACCTCGCGCCAGCAGCCCTGCTCCAGTCCATCGAGGGTCCAGCTACCGATCCTGACCCGCACCAGACGCAAGGTCGGCAACCCCACTGCCGCCGTCATCCGCCGCACCTGGCGGTTGCGCCCTTCGCGAATCACCAGCTCCAACCACTGCGTGGGAATGCTCTTGCGAAAGCGTACCGGTGGGTTGCGCGGCCACAGTGCAGGCTCATCGAGCAGGCGCGCCTCGGCTGGCAAGGTCTTGCCATCGTTGAGTTCGACGCCCTCACGCAATTGCCGCAACTGCTCCTCGCTCGGCTCACCCTCCACCTGCACCCAATAGGTCTTGGGCAATTTGTGCTTCGGGTCGGCGATGCGCGCCTGCAAACCGCCGTCATTGGTCAGCAGCAACAGGCCCTCGCTGTCGCGGTCCAGACGCCCGGCGGGGTAGATACCCGGGATATCGATGAAGTCCTTGAGCGTGGCGCGCCCCTGGTCGTCGCTGAACTGGGTCAGTACATCGAAGGGTTTGTTGAACAGAATCAGGCGCGGCTCGGCCGGCGGCGCCTTGGGCGGGCGACGCGGGCCGACAGGACGCGCCGCCGGGCGGCGCGGTTTGGAGCGGGGTGGCAGGGGCATGGATCCTCAGCGGAACGGCGGCTCATCGAAGCTGCGCAGTTTACGCGAGTGCAGCGAGTTGAGCTCGGTGCGCAGCAGATCGAGGGCAGCGATGCCGATCTTCAGGTGCTGGCTGACCGCACGGTTGTAGAAGGCGTTCGCCGAGCCCGGCAGCTTGATCTCGCTGTGCAGCGGCTTGTCGGAAACGCACAGCAGGGTGCCGTAGGGCACTCGCAGGCGATAACCCTGTGCGGCGATGGTGCCGCTCTCCATGTCTACCGCGACGGCGCGCGACAGGTTGATCAGCGGGCGCTCCTGGGCCCAGCGCAGCTCCCAGTTGCGGTCGTCGTAGGTGAGCACGGTGCCGGTACGCAGGCGCTTCTTCAGTTGCTCGCCGCGCTCGCCGGTCACCTGCGCCGCCGCTTCCTGCAGCGCCAACTGCACCTCGGCCAGGGCCGGGATCGGGATGTTCGGCGGCACCACGCGATCGAGGATGCCGTCGCGACGCATGTAGGCGTGAGCCAGCACGTAGTCGCCGATGGTCTGCGACTGACGCAGGCCGCCACAGTGGCCGATCATCAGCCAGCAGTGCGGACGCAGCACGGCCAGGTGGTCGGTGATGTTCTTGGCGTTGGACGGGCCGACACCGATGTTGACCAGGGTGATGCCATCACCGTCGGCGGCGATCAGGTGGTAGGCCGGCATCTGGTAGCGATGCCAGACCACGCCAGCCACCAGAGCCTGGGCCTCGCCGTTGTCCATGCCCTTCTCGATCACGACATTGCCCGGCAGCACCATGCGCACGAAACGCGGGTCCTGGCGCAACTGCTCGAGGCCGTGGGCGATGAACTGGTCGACATAACGGTGGTAGTTGGTCAGCAGGATCCACGGCTGCATGTGGCGCCAGTCACTGCCGGTGTAATGCACCAGGCGGCGCAGCGAGAAGTCCACACGGGCGGCGTCGAACAGCGCCAGCGGCAGAGTGTCGGCGCTTTCCCAGTCGTACAGGCCATCGGCAATGTTGTCGGTGGCGGCAGACAGGTCGGTGCTGGGGAACACCCGCGCCAGCTGCGCGGCGGTGATGCCGCTGCCGGCCAGTTCGTCGCCCTGGTCGACCACGTAGGGATACGGGATGCTCTGCTCGCTGACACCCACTTCCACCGTCACGGTGTAGTCGTTCATCAGCGGGCGTAGCTGCTCCAGTAAATAACCGCGGAAGGCGGCCGGCTGGGTAACGGTGACGCTGTAGGTCCCGGCGACCTGCACCTTGGCATAGGCACGCGTGGTAGCGGCGACTTCGCCCTGGCTGAAGTAGGTGAGGCGTAACGCCGGATAGCGGAACTGGGCGCGCTGGCCTTCGTCCGGTTCGGTGCGGTCCTTGAGGTAACGCTTGAGGGCCTGGCTGAGGGCCCCGGTGGCCTGTTCATGCAGGGCCGCCAGACGATCGACGGCCTGTTCGGGGGTATCAACGACTACAAACGCTTGGCTCACGCTGGGCTTCCTGTCTTCGAGGGCATGCAGGGTTTCCATCTTGCCTGCCTTCGGCGCTAAAAACATCCCCGGTGGTCTCTTCGCGGGTAAACCCGCTCCCTGGTTTCAAATACAGCGCAGTACCTGTGGGAGCGGGTTTACCCGCGAAGGGGCCAACGCGATCAAAGCGGCGTGGCCCGCGCCACCAGGGCCTGGGCATCGACGCCACGCGGCAACGCGCCATACACCCGACCACCAGTGCCCAGGCGACTGCCGATAAACGCATCGCTCACTGCGGCGTTGCCCGCCTCGAGCAGCAGCTTGGCCTGAATCGCCACGGCGATGTCCTCGGTCAACTGCCGCGCCCGGTACTGGATGTCGCTGGTGTCGGCAAAGGCGCCCTTGAGATTGCCGATGTGCGCGGCCAGCCGAGGATCGCCATGGCCATCCCCCAGCTCGACGAACAGGGCGTCGAGCACCCCCGGCTCCTTGGACAGCGCGCGCAGCACGTCAAGGCACTGCACATTGCCCGAGCCCTCCCAGGTGGAGTTGACCGGCGCCTCGCGGTACAGCCGCGGGAGGATGCTGTCCTCTACATAACCCGCGCCGCCCATGCATTCAGCGGCTTCGTTGATCATCGCCGGGGCACGTTTGCAGATCCAGTACTTGCCCACCGCCGTGACCAGCCGCGCGAAATGCGCCTGCTGCGGATCGTCGAGCTGATCCAGCGCCTGGCCCATGCGCAGGCTCAGGGCCAGCGCTGCTTCGCTTTCCAGGGCCAGGTCGGCGAGCACGTTCTGCATCAGGGGCTGCTCGCTGAGCAGCTTGCCGCCGACCTTGCGGTGCGCGCAGTGATGGGTGGCCTGGGTCAGGGCCTGACGCATCAAGGCACTGGAGCCGACCATGCAGTCGAAGCGGGTCATGGCCACCATCTCGATGATGGTCGGCACGCCGCGGCCCTCCTCGCCAATCATCCAGGCCAGGGCACCCCGGAACTCGACCTCGCTGGAGGCGTTCGATACGTTGCCCAGTTTGTTCTTCAAGCGCTGGATGTAGAACTGGTTGCGCTGGTCGTCCGGTCGATGACGCGGCAGCAGGAAGCAACTCAGGCCTTTTTCGGTCTGCGCCAAGGTCAGGAAGGCATCGCACATCGGCGCCGAACAGAACCACTTGTGGCCCACCAGCTCGTAGGCCTGCCCCGGCCCGGGCATGCCGACCGGATAAGCACGGGTGGTGTTGGCACGCACGTCGGTGCCGCCCTGCTTCTCGGTCATGGCCATGCCGATGGTCACCCCGGCCTTGTGCCGGTCACCGATGTTGCGTGGGTCGTATTCACGCGCCAGCACCTTGGGCAGCCAGTATTCGGCCAGCTCCGGCTGCAGGCGCAATGCCGGTACGGCGGCAAAGGTCATGGTCAAGGGGCAGCCTGTGCCGGCCTCGGCCTGGCTGTGCAGGTAGGTCATCGAGGCCCGGGCCACATGGGCACCGGCGCGCGGCTCGGACCAGGGCAGCGAGGGCAGGCCATGCTCGACCGCAGTACGCATCAGCTCGTGGTAGGCCGGATGGAAGGTCACCAGGTCGATGCGATGCCCATAGCGGTCGTGGCTGCTGAATTCGGGCTTGTGGGCATTGGCCAGGAACCCTGCTGCCATCAGCGGCCCACCCGCCAATGCACCATAGGCATCGATCCGTGCCTCGGCCCACCCTGCACCGAAACGCTTGGACCACTCCTGCAGCGGTACATCGAGGCGGTACAGGTTGGCACCGTCGAGCGGCGGCGGTTGGTTGGTGACTTCGTGGGTTTCGGCGTACTGGTGCAGGTTCATGGCGGCTCCTGGATCCGAAGTGGCCTGGAAGGTCCAGTGAAGCACTCATTACCCTTGAGTCAAAGTGGCAAAAGCGCCGATTCTGGCGACCCGACCTACAGCGTCCCAGGTCCGGAAGCGATCCGCCCGACAGGGACCTGCACCTGGGCCACGGCCACCGTCATCACCAGTTCGAAGCGACTGCCCAGGCCACGCGTCGACTCATGGGACAGGCGCGCGCCGATGAGCTCGCCCAACTGACGACAGATCGACAAACCGATCCCCAGGCCGCCATAGCGCCGGGTCATGGAGCCATCGACCTGGAAGAAACGCTGGTACAGGATCGCCTGGTCCAGGTCGTCGAAGCCGATGCCGCTGTCGCTGACCGTCACACTCAACGCCAGGCTGTCGGGCGCGATCCAGCGGCCACGAACCTGGATCATCACACCGCCCTGATGGGTGAATTTCAGCCCGTTGTCCACCAGGCAGGCCAGGCAGCGGGCAAGTTTCTGCGCATCGCACACCAGGCTGTCGGGCAGGTCCGCAGGCACGTCCAGGCTCAGGTACAACCCCTTGCCCAGTGCCTGCCCGGCATACCCTGCCCGCAGCTCCTGCAACAGTCGCCGAAGGCTGAACGGTGCGCCGTGGGCGCGCAGACGGCCCGCCTGGAGTTCGGTGAGGATCAGGATGTCGTCGACCATCGCCATCATGTCCTGTGCCGAGCCCACGGCCGTGCGGTGGTATTGCGCCTGCTCGGCGCCCATGGGCAGGGTCTGCATCAGTTCCAGCGAACCGATCACGCCGTTCATCGGTGTGCGCAACTCGTGGGTGACGGTGGCGAGGAATTCATCCTTGAGCCGATTGCTGCGCGCCAGTTGCTGATTGAGCTGCTCCAGTTTTCGGCCGCTGTCACGCAGCGCCCGCGACTGCTCTTCGCGCAGGCTGTTGATGCGATCGGCCAGGGCCAGCGACAGCAACGCCACCTCCAGTGCCGCGCCGAGCTGGCTGGCGTACATGGTCAGGAACACATTTGGCAGGTAACCCAGCACCATTAGCGTGTTGACCAACCCGCCGAGTAGAAACGCCGTCCAGGCGATGACGAACCAGCGCGCAACGCGCACGCCGCGCCGCCAGGCCATCACACCGGCAGCGAACACAGTCACCGTGAAGGCCAGCGCCAGCGCCGTAGCCATGCGCAGCGCCACGCCATAGGACAGGCTGACGGCCAGCAGCATCACCAGCACACCCCCGGCCATCAACAGCAACAACAACCGATCGAACCCCGGGCTGAGGCGACGCACCTGCAGGAAGTGGCGGGTGAACTGGCAACCGAACAGGCCGGCCGCACCGATGAACAACGGCGTGGCGGCGTTGGTCCACCAGGGGTTTTCAGGCCAGAAGTAAGCGACCCCGGCACCGTTGACCGAGATCTGGTACAGCCCGAACGCACCTATATAAAGGATGTAGTAGAGATAGCTGACATCGCGCACGCTCAGATAGATGAACAGGTTGTAGACCAGCATCACCAGCAGTACGCCGTAGATCATGCCCAGTATGTAGAAGCGCCCCGGCTGCGACTCGATGTAGGCCTCGGCCGACCAGAGGGTCAGCGGCGCCTGCACCGATCCCTGGCTGTGCAGGCGCAGGTAGACCGTGGTGGTCTGCTCGCGGGGCAACGGCAGTTCGAACAGGTAGTTGTTCTGCTGGATCTGCCGACTGGCGTAGGGTAAAGCGTCGCCAGTGCTTTGCGCCAGGCGCCACCTGCCCTCGCCGTCAGGCAGATAGAGCTCCAGATGATCCAGCGGCGGGTACGCCAGTTCCAGCAACCATTGGCGGGGCGCCGCTGCCGGCAGACCGACAGGGCGCAGGTCGAGCTTCAGCCAGAACACCGACGTCGAATAACCGGCATTGAGCACGTCGTGGGTATGCGTACGAAAGCGCGATGCGAACGCTGGCGCGCTGACCTGGTCGATGCTGGTGCTGCCATCCACGTCTTCGTAGACCTGCATCAGCTTGCCCAAGGGGAGTTGCCGGGTAGCATCGTCGAAATCGACCGCTCCGGCGAGCAGGGGCAGGCAGCCCAAGAGCACAATCAGCAAATAGCGCATACAGCCCCAGCATGGTCTGCGCGGTTGCGTCGTGATTGCCTCCCATCCCTTTGAGACGACGAAACCCGGCAGCGCCGTTAATCGAGTTATCCGAGCACTCTAGCATAGCCTTCGGAGCCGTCCAGCAGCCACTGCCAATTTCAAAGAAAGCCCTCTAGAACGGACATTTCAGGCAACGCCAAACGTACAACCTGACCATTTGGTCAGCAAAATTGCCGCACTCGCCGATTCGCGCAAAGGGGTTTGGTGGTAAGCTCGCCGACCATGAATACCTACAGCTCCCGCCCCGTTGTCCTCTGTCTCTCCGGCCACGACCCCAGTGGCGGTGCCGGCCTGCAGGCAGATATCGAAGCCCTGATCGCCCAAGGCTGTCACGCCGCCCCTGCCGTGACCGCCCTGACCGTTCAGGATACCGTCAACGTTTCCGACTTCCGCGTACTCGACCGCGAGTGGGTGCTGGCCCAGGCCAATGCCGTGCTGGCCGACTCCACCGTGGCAGCGGTGAAGCTGGGCATGCTCGGCTCGATCGAGATGGTCGACACCGTCGCCGAACTCCTCGCCGCGCATCCGCACCTGCCGCTGGTCTGCGACCCGGTGCTGCGCGCCGGTGGTGGCGGCCGCCTGGGCAAGGACGAGGTCGGCTACGCCCTGCGCGAGCGTCTGCTGCCGCGGGCTACCATCGCCACGCCCAACCTGCCCGAGGCACGCATCCTTGCCGAACTGCCGAACGGCAGTGCCGACGAATGCGCAGAGAAACTTCTGCCGTTCTGCGAGCATCTTCTGATTACCGGCGGCCATGGCGACGAGGTGGAAATCCACAACCGCCTGTACAGCCGCAGCGGCCAGCAACACACCTGGACCTGCCAGCGCCTGCCCGGCAGCTACCATGGTTCAGGCTGCACGCTGGCCAGCGCCCTGGCCGGCCGGCTGGCGCTGGGCGAGCAGCTCGAAAGCGCCGTGCGCAGTGCCCTGGACTACACCTGGCGCACGCTGCGCGACGCCGAGCAACTGGGCAAGGGCCAGTACGTGCCACGCCGCCTGCCCCTGGACTTCTGCTCCTGATACGAGGCCATCACATGAAGCTACGCGGCCTGTACGCGATCACCGACAGCCAGCTGCTCGCCGGCCGTTTCCTCTCCCATGTCGAGGCAGCGCTCGAAGGCGGTGTCTGCCTGCTGCAGTACCGCGACAAGGGTGACGATGCGGCGCGACGCCTGCGCGAGGCCGAAGCGCTGATGCAACTCTGCGAACGCTACGGCACCCAGTTGATCATCAACGATGACGCCGAGCTGGCCGCGCGCCTGGGCGTCGGCGTGCACCTGGGGCAGACCGACGGCCCACTCACGCCGGCCCGTGCCCTGCTCGGGCGCAAAGCCATCATTGGCTCAACCTGCCATGCCAGCCTCGACCTGGCTGCACAGGCCGCCAGCGAAGGCGCAAGCTACGTGGCCTTCGGCCGCTTCTTCAATTCCCTGACCAAGCCCGGCGCCCCGGCCGCCAACCTCGACCTGATCGAGCAGGCCCGCGCCCAGGTCAAGCTGCCGATCGCGGTGATCGGTGGCATCACCCTCGACAACGCCGCCCCGCTGGTCGCCCATGGCGCCGACCTGCTGGCGGTGATCCACGGCCTGTTCGGTGCCGACAGCGCGCAGGAAGTCACCCGCCGCGCCCGCGCCTTCAACGCCCTGTTCGCTTCCTGATTTCGAGAGAAGATCCCATGTCCCGTTCCGAAACCCTGTTCGCCCAAGCCCAGAAGCACATCCCCGGCGGCGTCAACTCGCCCGTGCGCGCCTTCAAGAGCGTCGGCGGCACACCGCTGTTCTTCAAGCATGCCGAAGGCGCCTATGTGGTCGATGAAGACGACAAGCGCTACGTCGACTATGTCGGCTCCTGGGGGCCGATGATCCTCGGCCACGGCCATCCGGACGTGCTGGACGCGGTGCGCCGCCAACTGGAGCACGGCCTGTCGTACGGCGCACCGACCGCCATGGAAACCGAGATGGCCGACCTGGTCTGCTCGATCGTGCCGTCGATGGAGATGGTGCGCATGGTCAGCTCGGGCACCGAAGCCACCATGAGCGCCATTCGCCTGGCCCGTGGCTACACGGGTCGCGACGCGATCATCAAGTTCGAAGGCTGCTACCACGGCCACTCCGACAGCCTGCTGGTCAAGGCCGGTTCCGGTCTGCTCACCCAGGGCGTACCGAGCTCGGCAGGCGTGCCGGCCGACTTCGCCAAGCACACCCTGACCCTGCCGTTCAACGACATCGCAGCCGTCGAGAAGACCCTCGCCGATGTTGGTCAGACAGTGGCCTGCATCATCGTCGAGCCGGTGGCCGGCAACATGAACTGCGTACCGCCGGCGCCCGGCTTCCTCGAAGGCCTGCGCACACTGTGCGACAAGCACGGTGTGGTGCTGATCTTCGATGAAGTGATGACCGGTTTCCGCGTATCGCTGGGCGGCGCCCAGGGCTACTACGGCATCACCCCGGACCTGTCGACCTTCGGCAAGATCGTTGGCGGCGGCATGCCGGTCGGCTGCTTCGGCGGCAAGCGCGAGATCATGGGCTGCATCGCCCCGCTCGGCCCGGTCTACCAGGCCGGCACCCTGTCGGGCAACCCGCTGGCCATGGCCGCCGGCCTGACCACCCTCAAGCTGATCAGCCGCCCGGGCTTCCACGACGAACTGAGCGCCTTCACCAGCCGTATGCTCGACGGCCTGCAGCAGCGCGCCGATGCAGCCGGCGTACCGTTCGTCACCACCCAGGCGGGCGCGATGTTCGGCTTGTATTTCACCGGCGCCGACGACATCGTCACCTTCGACGATGTGATGGCCAGCGACGCGGAGCGCTTCAAGCGTTTCTTCCACCTGATGCTCGAGGGCGGTGTGTACCTGGCACCGAGTGCGTTCGAAGCGGGCTTCACCTCCATCGCCCATGGCGAGAAAGAGCTGCAGATCACCCTGGATGCGGCCGAGCAGGCATTTGCCAAGCTGAAGTGACCACCTGATGGCCTCATCGCGGGACAAGCCCACCCCCACTGCTACCGTCTGTGCGGGCAGGGTTGTACCCCGATGAGGCTGCTTCAGAGCAAAACGTGAGCCCCATCACAAGTCGCACAAATACCCCTCGATGCAGAATTTCGAGTAAAACTTTGTAAGGTTGGCGCTGCTTATCCCATAATGTGCCACCAGAGACATTGGCCGCAGCTTTGCAGAGGTAAGTCGATCCCCATGAACCGCACCGGCCGCGCCCTCATCCTGGGCTGCCTGTTGCTTCTTCAGCCCCTGCTGGCCCTGGCGGAGGGCGGTAACTCGTTGCTGATTCCAGCGACGGGCCGCTGCACTCTCAACGCCCAGCCGCAAGACCTGGAGAACGCACTGAAAGCCTGCGCGCAAATTGCGGAATCCGGCGATGCCCAGGCGCAGTACGAACTGGGCGAGTTCTACTACACCGGCAACCAGGCCCCCAAGGACCTGAACAAGGCACTGAACTGGTTCGAAAAAGCCTCGCTGCAGGGCCACGCCCAGGCCCAGTACCGTCTGGGCGGCATGTTCTTCCACGGCGAAGGGGTCAAGGCCAACAACGTCCAGGCCTACATCCTGCTGAAGATCGCTGCGGTCAACGGCGCCGAAGACGCCCTGGACATGGCCGACGAAGTCACCGAGCAGATGCCCCGCGACGAACTCGAGCATGCCACGCAAGTGCTCGGACAGATCTTCCGCAAGTACCTGCTGGAGCTGCAAAGCGCCGAAGGGCGCACGCCGTTCTCGCCGCTGCCCTGATCCGATCACCCAACCGTCAAATTTTGCTGGCAGACTGTCAGCCTTGCCCTTGATCGTTTCAGATCTTTCGCCACTGTCGCTCAAGGGTTATTCTTGAGTTCACATCTTTCGTCGAGCGCCTTGAACCGACCTTGAACGCACCCATACAACCCCATCGCTTCACCCTCGAACCTTTCGAGGCCCACCGTTTCGCCAACTTGTGTGGCCAGTTCGACGAGCACCTGCGCCTGATCGAACAACGCCTGGCCATCGAGATCCGCAACCGCGGCAATCAGTTCGAACTGATCGGCGAACCCAAGACCACCTCCGCTGCCGAACAGCTGCTGCGCCGTCTCTACCGCGAGACCAAGGCCACCGACCTGTCGCCGGAAACGGTCCACCTCTATCTCCAGGAGTCGGCGGTCGAGAACATCGACAACCCCGCCGTCAACGAAGTCAGCGTCTCGCTGCGCACGCGCAAGGGCAACATCCGCCCGCGCGGGGTCAACCAGCAGCGCTACGTCAAGGAAATCCTGGCCAACGACATCAACTTCGGCATCGGCCCGGCCGGCACCGGCAAGACGTACCTGGCCGTGGCCTGTGCCGTCGATGCGCTGGAGCGCGAACAGGTGCGCCGCATCCTGCTGGTGCGCCCGGCGGTCGAAGCCGGCGAGAAGCTCGGCTTCCTGCCCGGTGACCTGGCCCAGAAGATCGACCCCTACCTGCGCCCGCTGTACGACGCACTCTACGAGATGCTCGGTTTCGAGCACGTGGCCAAGCTGATCGAGCGCCAGGTAATCGAGATCGCCCCGCTGGCCTACATGCGCGGCCGCACGCTGAACAACAGCTTCATCATTCTCGACGAAAGCCAGAACACTACCCTCGAGCAGATGAAGATGTTCCTCACCCGCATCGGCTTCGGCTCGACCGCGGTGATCACCGGCGACATCACCCAGGTCGACCTGCCTCGCGGCACCAAGTCGGGCCTGGCCCACGTGATCGAAGTACTCAGGGACGTCCCGGGCATCAGCTTCACCCACTTCCAGCCCAAGGACGTGGTACGCCATCCGCTGGTGCAGCGCATCGTCGAAGCCTACGATCGCTTCGAAGCCCGTCAGGCCAAGCCCGAGGCGCCCGCCAAAGATGCTTGAACTCGATCTGCAACGGGCCACCGACAGTCCCGCCCCGGACGACGCGGCATTCCGCCGCTGGTGCGAACTGGCATTGCGCCAGCGCAGCGCCGACTCGGAAATGACCATCCGCCTGGTCGACGAGGCCGAGGGCCGCGAGCTGAACAACACCTACCGGCACAAGGACTACGCGACAAACGTGTTGTCCTTCCCTGCTGACGTGCCCGACGATCTGCTGGATATTCCGCTGCTGGGCGACCTGGTCATCTGCGTGCCGGTGGTCGAGCGCGAAGCCAACGAACAAGGCAAGGCGCTGGAAGCACACTGGGCGCACCTGGTCATTCACGGCTGCCTGCACCTGCTGGGCTACGACCACATCGACGACGATGAGGCCGAGGAAATGGAAGCCCTAGAACGCGAATTGCTGGCCGAACTGGGTCACCCCGACCCGTACGCCGATGACGACACCGATTCAATCAACCCTTGATCACTGCAAAGGAACACGAGTAAACCGCCATGAGCGAAGATCGATCGAGCAACGGGCAGAAGTCCTGGCTGGGTAAACTGACCCAGGCTTTTGCCCATGAGCCGAAAAACCGCCAGGAGCTCCTCGAGCTGCTGCGCGAAGCCCATCAGAACAAGCTGCTCGACAGCGAAGCTTTGACCATCGTCGAAGGTGCCATCCAGGTCGCTGACCTGCAGGTGCGCGACATCATGGTCCCGCGCTCGCAGATGATCAGCATCAAGGCCAGCCAGTCGCCACGCGAATTCCTGCCGGCGGTGATCGACGCCGCGCACTCGCGCTACCCGGTGATCGGTGAAAGCCATGACGATGTGCTCGGGATCCTGCTGGCCAAGGACCTGCTGCCGCTGATCCTCAAGGAGAACGGCGACAGCTTCAACATCAAGGACTTGCTGCGCCCGGCCACCTTCGTGCCGGAGTCCAAGCGCCTGAATGTGCTGTTGCGCGAGTTCCGCGCCAACCACAATCACATGGCCGTCGTCATCGACGAATACGGCGGCGTCGCGGGCCTGGTGACCATCGAGGACGTGCTCGAGCAGATCGTCGGCGACATCGAAGACGAGCACGACGTCGAGGAAGACAGCTATATCAAGCCACTGCCCAGCGGCGACTTCCTGGTAAAAGCGCTGACACCGATCGAGAACTTCAACGAGTTCTTCGACAGCGAGTTCTCCGACGATGAGTTCGACACTGTCGGCGGCCTGGTCATGAGCGCCTTTGGCCACCTGCCCAAGCGCAACGAGACCACCGAAATCGGCGCCTATCGCTTCCGCATTCTCAATGCCGACAGCCGCCGGATACACCTGCTGCGCCTGACCCCGATCACTCGCTAAGGACGAACATGCGCTGGATCACCCGCCCCGGCTGGCCCGGTAACCTGCTGGCCATGGTGGCCGGCGCCTCCACCTCCCTGGCCCTGGCGCCCTTCGACATCTGGCCGATCGCCCTGCTGGCGATCATGCTGTTCTACCTCGGCCTGCGCGAGCTCAGCCCGCGCCAGGCATTGGGTCGCGGCTGGTGCTATGGGTTCGGCCTGTATGGCGCCGGCACCAGCTGGATCTACGTCAGCATCAACACCTACGGCGGGGCTTCGCCGTTGCTGGCGACCCTGCTGCTGGTGGCCTTCTTCGCCGCCATCGCCTGGTTCTTCGCCCTGCCCGCCTGGCTTTGGGCACGCTGGCTGCGGCGTAACGAGGCGCCGCTGGCCGATGCCCTGTGCTTCGCTGCCCTGTGGCTGTTGCAGGAGGCCTTCCGCGGCTGGTTCCTGACCGGTTTCCCCTGGCTCTATGCCGGCTACAGCCAGCTCGACGGTCCGCTGGCGGGGCTTGCGCCGCTGGGGGGCGTCTGGCTGATTTCCTTCGCCCTGGCGCTGTCTGCCGCACTGCTGTGCAACCTGCACCGTTTGCGGGCACGCCCGGCCTTCCTCGCCGTGGGCGCACTGCTGCTGGTCGCCCCCTGGGGCATCGGCCTGAGCCTCAAGTACCACGCCTGGACCCAACCGGCCGGCGAGCCACTGAAAGTGGCCGCGGTGCAGGGCAACGTCGAGCAGGATCTGAAATGGGATCCGGCCCACGTCAACGCGCAACTGGCGCTGTACCGCGACATGAGCCTGAGCTCCAAGCCGGTCGACCTGCTGGTCTGGCCCGAGACCGCGGTACCGGTGCTCAAGGACCAGGCCCAGGGCTACATCGACATGATGGGCAGCTTCGCTTCTGACCGTCATTCGGCGCTGATCACCGGGGTGCCGATCCGCGAAGTGGTGCACCACCAGCGCCGCTACTACAACGGCATCACCGTGACCGGCGAAGGCGACGGCACCTACCTCAAGCAGAAGCTGGTGCCATTTGGCGAGTACGTTCCGCTGCAGGACGTGCTGCGCGGGCTGATCGAGTTCTTCAACCTGCCGATGTCGGACTTCGCCCGCGGGCCGGAAGACCAGCCGCTGCTACAGGCCAAGGGCTATCAGATAGCGCCGTACATCTGCTACGAAGTGGTCTACCCGGAATTCGCCGCAGAGCTGGCAGCGCAGAGCGATCTGCTGCTGACCATCAGCAACGACACCTGGTTCGGCACCTCGATCGGCCCGTTGCAGCACCTGCAGATGGCACAGATGCGCGCGCTCGAGGCTGGGCGCTGGATGATCCGCGCCACCAACAATGGCGTAACGGCGCTGATCGACCCGTTCGGCAGGATCACCACCCAGATTCCGCAGTTCCAGAAGGCGATTCTGTATGGTGATGTGGTGCCGATGCAGCAGCTCACGCCCTACCTGCAATGGCGCTCGTGGCCATTGGCGATCGTCTGCGCGCTGCTGATGGGCTGGGCGCTGCTGGCGGGGCGGATCGCCAGGGCCCTGTAGAGGGGCTTTTTCGCGGGCAAGCCCGCTCCTGCAGGGTCTTCAGGACTCAGTGCCTGCGGGGGCGGGCTTGCCCTGGAAGAGGCCGGCACAGCGTTCGCCACATCAATAGAACAGTCGATATCCCAGCAGCCCCACCGCCTCGTTGAGCAACTGCCCGCTCTGCCAGATCGCCCGGCTTTCCGGCAGCAAGCCGGCAAACGGTCGCGCATGATCGCCCCCCAGAAACCCCACTGGCGCCGGCACCACCTCGAAGCCCACCTGCTCGAAGCTCCAGCGTGAGCGCTGCATGTGCCAGGCCTGGGTCACCACCACCACACGGCGCAACCCCAACGGCTGCAGAACATCGGCGCTGAAACGGGCGTTTTCCCAAGTCGTGCGGCTGGCCTCTTCCTTCCAGGCTACCTCCACCCCGAAGTCAGCCTTGAGCCGATCGGCCATCAATTGTGCCTCGCTCGGCGGCGTGCCGTAGTGCAGGCCACCCGTGGTCAGCACCGGCAAGCCCGAAGCCTTGGACAACTGTGCCGCATAGCGCATGCGCTCCAGCGCCGTGCCTGTGGGCTGGTCCTGCCCACCCCAGGCCGGATCGCCGCGCTCCCGGCCTGCACCGAGAATCACGATGGCATCGGCACGCGCGGCCAAACCGGCCCACTCATCCAGCCCCAGGGCCGCCTCTGTTTCCAATGCCCGTGCCGACTCCTGCACCACCAGCGGCAGGCTCATCAGCCACAAGCCACCCAGCCCGATGACAAAGCACAACCCGGCCAGGCGCGGGCGGCGCTTGCGCAGCCACCAGGCCGCCAACAGTAACAGGAACAGCAAGCCCGGAGGCATAAGCCACTGCTTGATGAAAAAACGAATCGGCATGCGCGCACCTCCATGGAAGAGGTGCAGCCTAAGAGGATCGACGCCGGGCAACAAGTGCACGACCGGCGTCGATCAGAGTGGTTAATCGAAGAAGCGTCACGAAACGACGTGGGCCTGGTGTCCTGAACGGCTATCGGGAAGGTTGCGTTCTGGATCTGTCCATTGCAGCGGGGCGCTGCCGGTCCTTGAGCCAGACGATCTTGCCCTTGCCGGACTCCGGCTGAGGGTAGGCGCCGGCACTGGCGAAACGGCTCTCAGGAAGCGTGTCCAGATAAGCCTTGATCACCTGGAACTCCGCGGGGCTCAGGCCGCGCAGCTCCAATTCTGCTGGCATTTCGTCGCGCAATCGCACCGAGGTTCTGGCCACTTCGAGTGCCAGGCCCAGTCGGTCGATCAGGCGTTCGTATAGCTCCGGTTTGATTGCGGTTAGCTGCGACTCTCCCATCCGTTCACCTCATTGAAGGTAAGAATATCCCCCCCACAGATGAGCTTAGCGGCACTGAAAAAAGCAGCCGCCCGCCGCGACAAACGGCCCGCACGGCGCCAATCGCATTCTGGGTTTCCCACGACGCGCGACGCTCATGTATGCTAGGCCGTTCACTCTCATCGACACCGGAGTGCCGGACGCAGCGAGGTTGCGCTGCCTGGAAACAAGGTCTCTTTCACTTTCAGCAAAAGTAGCCATGCACGAACAATACCAGCCCCGTGATTTAGAAGCCGCCGCCCAGAAGTTCTGGGACGAGCAACAATCGTTCGCTGTCACCGAACAGCAAGGCAAGGATACGTACTATTGCCTATCGATGTTCCCGTACCCGAGCGGCAAGCTACACATGGGCCACGTGCGCAACTACACCATCGGCGACGTCATTGCCCGCTACCAGCGCATGCTGGGCAAGAATGTCCTGCAGCCGATGGGTTGGGATGCCTTCGGCATGCCGGCGGAAAACGCGGCGATGAAGAACAACGTCGCCCCGGCCAAGTGGACCTACGAGAACATCGAATACATGAAGACCCAGCTCAAGAGCCTGGGTCTGGCCTTCGACTGGTCGCGGGAAGTCACCACCTGCAAGCCGGACTACTACCGGTGGGAGCAGTGGCTGTTCACCCGCCTGTTCGAAAAAGGCGTGATCTACCGCAAGAACGGGACCGTGAACTGGGACCCGGCCGACCAGACCGTGCTGGCCAACGAGCAGGTCATCGACGGCCGCGGCTGGCGTTCGGGCGCGCTGATCGAGAAGCGCGAAATCCCGATGTACTACTTCCGCATCACCGACTACGCCGACGAACTGCTGGAAAGCCTCGACGAGCTGCCGGGCTGGCCCGAGCAGGTCAAGACCATGCAGCGCAACTGGATCGGCAAGTCGCGCGGCATGGAAGTGCAGTTCCCCTACGACCAGGCGAGCATCGGTCACGAGGGCACGCTGAAGGTCTTCACCACGCGCCCCGACACCCTGATGGGCGCCACCTACGTCGCCGTCGCCGCCGAACACCCGCTGGCCACCCAGGCCGCCCAGGGCAACCCGGCGCTGCAAGCATTCATCGACGAATGCAAGAGCGGCAGCGTGGCCGAGGCCGACATGGCCACGCAAGAGAAGAAAGGCATGGCCACCTCGCTGCTGGTCGAGCATCCGCTCACCGGCGAGAAACTGCCGGTCTGGGTCGCCAACTACGTGCTGATGCACTACGGCGATGGCGCGGTAATGGCTGTTCCGGCCCATGACGAGCGCGATTTCGAGTTCGCCCACAAGTACAACTTGCCGGTCAAGGCTGTGGTGCGCACCAGCGCGGGCGATGAAGTCGGCAGCGAGTGGTTGGCCGCCTATGGCGAGCACGGCCAACTGATCAACTCCGGCGAGTTCGACGGCCTGGACTTCGCCGGCGCCTTCGACGCCATCGAAGCCGCGCTGATCCGCAAGGACCTCGGCAAGTCGCGCACCCAGTTCCGCCTGCGCGACTGGGGTATCAGCCGCCAGCGCTACTGGGGCTGCCCGATCCCGATCATCCATTGTCCGTCCTGCGGCGACGTGCCGGTGCCGGAAGACCAGCTCCCGGTCGTGCTGCCGGAGAACGTGGTGCCGGACGGCGCCGGTTCGCCACTGGCGCGCATGCCCGAGTTCTATGAGTGCACCTGCCCGAAATGCGGCACTGCGGCCAAGCGCGAAACCGACACCATGGACACCTTCGTCGAATCGTCCTGGTACTTCGCCCGCTACGCCTCGCCCAACTACGAGGGTGGTCTGGTCGATCCGAAAGCGGCCAACCACTGGCTGCCGGTCGATCAGTACATCGGCGGTATCGAGCACGCCATCCTGCACCTGTTGTACGCGCGCTTCTTCCACAAGCTGATGCGCGACGAAGGCCTGGTCACCTCGAACGAGCCGTTCAAGAACCTGCTGACCCAAGGCATGGTCGTCGCCGAAACCTACTACCGCGTCGCCAGCAACGGCGGTCGTGACTGGTTCAACCCGGCCGATGTCGAGGTCGAGCGTGATGCCAAGGCCAAGATCATCGGCGCACGCCTGAAGACCGACGGCCTGCCGGTGGAAATCGGCGGCACCGAGAAGATGTCGAAGTCGAAGAACAACGGCGTCGACCCGCAAGCCATGATCGACGCCTACGGCGCCGACACCTGCCGTCTGTTCATGATGTTCGCCTCACCGCCCGACATGAGCCTGGAATGGTCCGACTCCGGTGTCGAAGGCGCGAGCCGCTTCCTGCGCCGTGTCTGGCGCCTGGCCCAGGGCCATGTTGCCCAGGGCCTGCCAGGCAAGCTGGACATCGCCGCCCTGGACGACGCGCAGAAGGTCATCCGCCGAGGCATCCACGCTGCAATCAAGCAAGCCAGCACCGATGTGGGTCAGTTCCACAAGTTCAACACCGCCATCGCCCAGGTGATGACCCTGATGAACGTACTGGAAAAAGCTCCGCAAGCCAGCGAACAGGATCGTGCCCTGCTGCAGGAAGGCCTGGAGGCCGTCACCCTGCTGCTGGCACCGATCACCCCGCACCTCTCTCACGCACTGTGGAAGGAACTGGGCCACACCCAGGCGGTGATCGACGCTGGCTGGCCGGCCGTCGACGAAAGCGCGCTGGTACAAGACACCATCACCCTGGTAGTGCAGGTCAACGGCAAGCTGCGTGGCCAGGTCGAAATGCCTGCCGCCGCCAGCCGCGAGGAAATCGAAGCCGCCGCCCGCAGCAACGACAATGTCCTGCGCTTCATCGATGGCCTGACCATCCGCAAGGTCATCGTGGTACCGGGCAAGCTGGTCAATATCGTCGCCAACTGATGGCAACGCCCGCCCCTTAGACACGGGGCGGGCGGAACAGGCCCACAAGGGAGCAACAACATGATCAAACGCAATCTGCTGGTAATAGGCCTGGCCGTCGTGCTCAGCGCCTGCGGTTTCCAGCTGCGCGGTACCGGCACCAACGAGATCGCCCTCAAGGAACTGGATCTGAGCGCGCGTAATGCCTATGGCGAGACCGTCACCCAACTGCGCCAGACTCTGCAGAACAGTGGCGTCAAGGTTCAGGCCGGCGCGCCCTACAAGCTGGTACTGACCAACGAGCAGGACAGCCAGCGCGCGGCGACCTACTCCGGCGGCAGCCGCTCTGCTGAATACGAGCTGACTACCGTGCTGAACTACGAAGTTCAGGGGCAGAACGATGCGGTACTGCTCACAGACAAGCTGGAAGTACGCAAGATCTACGTATACGACGGCAACAACATCACCGGCTCCACCCAGGAAGCCACTCAGGTTCGCCAGGAAATGCGTCGTGACCTGGTCCAGAGCATGATGGTCCGCCTGCAGCAGCTGACCCCGGAGCACCTGGCGCACCTTCAGCGCAAGGCTGACGAACGCGCCCGCGCCGAAGCCGAAGCCCTGAAAGAGGCCCAGCGCATCCAGGACAACACGCCCCAGCAATCGCCGCTGGAAGTCCCGGCCCATTGAGCCTGAACGGGGCACCGCTGGTGCCCCGCCCATCCCATGAAGCTTTCTCCCGCCCAACTCAACAAGCACCTGCAAGGCACACTGGCCCCGGTCTATGTGGTCAGCGGCGACGACCCTCTGCTGTGCCAGGAAGCCGCCGACGCCATTCGCGCCGCCGCGCGCCAACAGGGCTTCGATGAACGTCAGGTGTTCAGCGCCGATGCCAACTTCGACTGGGGTAGCCTGCTGCTGGCCGGTGCCAGCCTTTCGCTGTTCGCCCAACGACGTCTGCTGGAGCTGCGCCTGCCGTCGGGCAAACCCGGCGACAAGGGCGCTGCTGCGCTCATGGAGTATTGCGCCAATCCCGCCGAGGACACGCTGCTGCTGATCAGCCTGCCCAAGCTTGACGGCAGTGCGCAGAAGACTAAATGGGGCAAGGCCCTCATCGAGGGTGAACACTGCCAATTCATTCAGATCTGGCCGGTGGACGCCCAGCAGTTGCCGCAATGGATCAACCAGCGCCTGTCCCAGGCCGGGCTGTCGGCGCAGCGCGATGCGATCGACCTGATCGCCGCAAGGGTCGAGGGCAACCTGCTGGCGGCCGCCCAGGAGATCGAGAAACTCAAGCTGCTCGCCGAGGGCAACCAGATCACCGTCGAGACCGTCCAGGCCGCGGTCGCCGACAGCGCTCGCTTCGATGTGTTCGGCCTGGTCGATGCCATCCTCAACGGCGAGGCCGGGCATGCCCTGCGCATGCTCGAAGGGCTGCGTGGCGAGGGCGTCGAGCCGCCGGTCATTCTATGGGCGCTGGCCCGCGAGCTGCGCCTGCTGGCGGGGCTGGCCCAGCAGTTCAGCCAGGGTGTACCGCTGGACAAGGCCTTCAGCCAGGCGCGCCCACCAGTGTGGGACAAACGCCGCCCCCTGGTCAGCAAGGCTCTGCAGCGCCTGTCAGCGCTACGTTGGGCGCAACTGCTGCAGGATGCCCAGCGTATCGACGCACAGATCAAAGGCCAGGCCGAGGGCTCGCCGTGGACCGGGTTGTCGCGGCTGTCGCTGTTGATGGCCGGCCAGCGCCTGACGCTTCCTTCGGAATAATTGGGACTACTGTAGGAGCGGCGGTTCGGCGCTCCCACAGGGGTGTCACAGCTCATACACACAATCAATTGGCCCCCCGCTCGCCCAGGCCATAAAGTCCGCCCCAAGTTCATCCAACCCGGGAACCCCGCCATGAGCAAGAAGCCGAAAAAACACGGCCCCAACAAGGCCAAGTCGATCATCGCCCAACCCCTGTTCCGCTGCCGTCAGGAACGACCGGAAAAGGGCAAGGGCAGCTACCGCCGCGAAGCCTTCCAATCGAGAGATTGGGAGGCTTCTTGCTTTCTGGCCGCCTGAAAAAGGCGCAGGCATGATATGGTCGGCACCTGAACTGCAAAACTGGATCTGTGCATGTCCTTCAGTCTTTCCCAGCGCTGGCGCCCCCGCCAGCTGATCGCGGCCTCCAGCTTCATCCTGCTCGTCGCCTGCGCGGAAAAACCCACCGCCGCCGACGCCCTGCCGCTGGCTCCTGCCCAGCCTGCTCCGAACGTTACCCTGCCCGGCACCGCCACTGACACCAGCAGCGAAATCCAGCCGCTGCAGACCTTCGCCCAATGGCAGGCGAGCTTCCGCCAGCAAGCCCTGCAGGCTGGCATCAGCCCCAATACCTTCGACCGTGCATTCCTTGGCGTCACACCCGACATGGACGTGATCAAGGCCGACCGCAGCCAGCCTGAATTCTCCCGCCCGGTCTGGGAGTATCTCGACGGTGCGTTGTCGCCGCTGCGCGTGCGCAACGGCAAGAAACTGCTGGAACAGCACGCCGAGCTGCTCGGTCGTATCGAGCAACGCTATGGCGTCGACCGCCAGGTGCTGGTTGCCGTATGGGGCATGGAGAGCAATTTCGGGCAGTTCCAGGGCAACAAGTCGGTGATCCGCTCGCTGGCTACCCTGGCCTATGAGGGCCGCCGCCCGACCTTCGCCCAGGACCAGTTGATCGCGGCCCTGCAGATCCTGCAGAACGGCGATATCCAGCCCGAGGCCATGCGCGGCTCCTGGGCCGGTGCAATGGGGCAGACCCAGTTCATCCCTACCACCTACAACACCCACGCGGTGGACTTCGACGGCGATGGTCGCCGCGACATCTGGAACAGCACGGCAGACGCGCTGGCCTCCACCGCGCACTACCTGCAAAGCTCGGGCTGGAAGCGTGGCCAACCTTGGGGCTTCGAGGTTCAGGTGCCGGCAGGCTTCGATTACTGGCTGGCAGACGGCGCTCAACGCAAGTCGGTCAGCGAATGGTTGAGCCTCGGTGTGACACTGCCAACCGGCACCCAACTGCCCAGCGGCAGCAGCCAGCTCTCGGCAGCGCTATTGCTTCCAGCAGGCGCACGCGGACCGGCATTCCTGGTACTGGACAACTTCCGTGCAATCCTGAAGTACAACAATTCCTCGTCCTACGCCCTGGCGGTCAGCCTGCTGGGCGATCGCTTCTCGGGCTGGGGCTTCATTGCCGGATCGTGGCCGAAGGACGACCTGCCGCTGAGCCGCAGCGAGCGCATGGAGCTGCAAAACCTGCTCAACGCCAGCGGGCACGAAGCCGGTAACGCCGATGGCATCATCGGCGCCAACACCCGCAAGGCCATTCGCAATGCCCAGCAAGCTCAGGGCTGGCCGGCCGATGGCTATCCAACACACAAGCTGCTCGATAGCCTGCGGCGCTAGAGAATATCGGGGCTGCTTGTGCAGCCCCTATAGCTTCAGGCTGTGAACAACGCCTGCTCCAGCACAAGCTGCTGTGCATCACTGTCCAGCCGCACCTGCGCACCCAACGGCAGGCACACATTCGGATCGCAGTGCCCACTGCGCCATCCTGCCAGCACCGGCACCTGCAGTGGCCCGAAGATATCCCTGAGCAACGGCTCAAGCGCCGTCACCGTGATCCCCGCAAAGTCCCCCACCAGCACCCCCTTGATTCCCTCCAGATTGCCGGCCAAGCGCAACTGGGTCAGCAGACGGTCCACTCGGTACAGGGGCTCGTTGACGTCCTCGATGAACAGGATGCTGTCGTGGGTATCGATCTGCGCCACAGTGCCCTGGGTCGCTCCGAGCATCGACAGGTTGCCACCCACCAAACGTCCGCTGGCAACACCACCGACCACGGTCGTAAGGCCGAACGCCGCAGGATGCCCGATGGCATCGCCTCGCCCGACCTGCCCCTGCAACTGCTGGAATAGCGAACTGACGGTCGGCTCGAGCTTGGCACCGAGCAGGTCGGCATTGAGCATCCCGCCATGGAAGGTGAGCAACCCGGCATGGCGCTGGATTGCCGTGTGCAGGGCGGTGATGTCGCTGTAGCCGATCAAGGGTTTGGGGTGACGACGAATCAGCTCGAAATCCAGCCGATCCAGCAGCCGCATGCTGCCATAGCCACCCCGCATGCACAGGATCGCGTCGATCTGAGGGTCAGCGAAGGCGTCGTGCAAGTCACGCAGGCGTTGCTCGTCGCTGCCTGCCAGATAGCCGTCGGCCTGCAGCGCACCCGGATAGACGCGGCAGCGCAAGCCCCGCTGTTCGAACCATTGCCGCGCCTTGTCCACATCCAGCCGTGCAGGCCCCGCCGGCGCGACAATTGCGAAGCAGGGGTTACCGGGTAATGCCTTGGGCAGGCGGAAGGTTGGGGTTTCAAGACAGTTCATCGGGCGACTCCTTGCGTACAGGGGCTTGCCACTCTAACGGGCGTATTGGAAGGCGCACACAGGGCGCGTTGCCCCAGAAAACAAAAATGCCGATGCCGCCTTTCGGCGCGCATCGGCATGTTCAGCGCAAGCCCGGATCAGAGCTTGATCTTGGCTTCGTGAGCCTGCTGGTCGGCGTGGTACGACGAGCGCACCAGCGGGCCGGAGGCGACGTTCTTGAAGCCCATCTTGTAGCCTTCCTCGGCGAACCAGGCGAAGGTGTCGGGGTGCACGAAACGCTGCACCGGCAAGTGGCTGCGCGAAGGCTGCAGGTACTGGCCGAGGGTCAGCATGTCGATGTCATGCTCGCGCATGCGGTGCATCACTTCGATGACTTCCTCGTCGGTCTCGCCCAGGCCGAGCATCAGGCCCGACTTGGTGGGGACGTGCGGCACCAGTTGCTTGAACTTCTGCAGCAGGTCCAGCGACCAGTCGTAGTCCGAACCCGGACGCGCGGCCTTGTACAGACGCGGCACGGTCTCGAGGTTGTGGTTGAACACATCAGGCGGCGTTTGCGCGGTGATTTCCAGCGCCACGTCCATACGCCCACGGTAGTCCGGCACCAGGGTTTCCAATTGCACGCCCGGGGACAGGGCGCGGATTTCGCGGATGCAATCGGCAAAGTGCTGGGCGCCACCATCACGCAGGTCGTCGCGGTCTACCGAGGTGATCACCACGTACTTCAGGCGCAGGTCGGCAATGGCGACCGCCAGGTTCTTCGGCTCGTCCAGATCCAGAGGCTTCGGACGGCCGTGACCAACGTCGCAGAACGGGCAGCGGCGGGTGCAGATGTCACCCATGATCATGAAGGTCGCGGTGCCACCGGAGAAGCACTCGCCCAGGTTGGGGCAGGATGCCTCTTCGCAGACGCTGTGCAACTTGTGCTTGCGCAGCAGTTGCTTGATGCGATCGACTTCCGGCGAAACCGGGATGCGCACGCGAATCCAGTCGGGCTTCTTCGGCAGTTCTTCGGTGGGGATGATTTTCACCGGGATGCGCGCGACCTTATCGGCGCCACGCAGCTTGACCCCGGCTTCCACTTTCTTGGGGGCGGGGCGCGGGGTGACGTCTTGGGTCGCGATCAGGTTCGGCACGGCTTCTTGCACAGTTGTCATATTCAGTCGATTCCGCCCGTGAGGGTCGTCTGCTCAGCATAGTCGAGGTGCTTGACCAGCTGTCCGCGCAGCCTTGTCCTGACCTCGTCGAGTTCGATCGGACCTGCCAGGTCGCGCAGCTGGGTCATGGCCAGCCCCGCATACCCGCAGGGGTTGATTCGGCGGAATGGCGCGAGGTCCATGTCCACGTTCAGGGCAAGGCCGTGGAACGAACGGCCATTGCGGATTCGAAGGCCAAGTGACGCGATCTTCGCCCCATCGACATAGACGCCAGGGGCGTCGGGCTTGGCCACCGCCTGCACGCCATAGCTGGCGAGCAGTTCGATGAGCGTAGTCTCGATGCGGCTGACCAGTTCGCGCACGCCAATGCTCAGGCGGCGCACGTCCAGCAGCAGGTAGGCGACCAACTGGCCGGGGCCGTGGTAGGTGACCTGGCCGCCGCGGTCGGTCTGCACCACCGGGATATCGCCCGGAATCAGCAGATGCTCGGCCTTGCCGGCCTGGCCCTGGGTGAAGACTGCAGGATGCTCGACCAACCAGACTTCGTCCTGGCTGTCCGGGCTGCGTTGCTCGGTAAAACGACGCATGGCCTCCAGCACCGGTTCATAGGGCTGCAGGCCAAGATCGCGAAAACCGAGACACGCGGGCATCACAGCACCATTTTCACGATGCCGGTGGCACGCAGGGCACTGTTGATATCGTGCAGCTGATTCTCGCTCTCGGCGACGATGTGCAGTTGCACCGTGGTGTACTTGCCTTCCTTGCTCTGGCGCTCGGCCAGGGTGGAAAGGTCGACCTTGGCGTGCTTGCTCAGGACTTCGATGACCATGTCCTTGAAGCCGACAACAGTATCGCCGATGACCTTGATCGGGTAATCGGCGCAGGGGAATTCGATTTTGTGCGACTTAACGTCAGCTTCGCTCATGGCGCATACGCCCTCGTAAGGCGTGGCAACAACAATGCCCCCGCGTGGTTGCACGGGGGCATGGCCGGTCACGTATCAGTTGAACAAACCGTAGAAGAACAGGCGGATGCTATCCCACATACGGCGGAAGAAACCACCTTCCTCGACGCCATCCAGGGCGATCAGGTCGGCGCTGTGCACCACTTTCTCGTCCAGTTTGACTTCCACTTTGCCGATCACGTCACCTTTTGCGATCGGAGCGGTCAGTTGCGGGTTCATGGTCATCGAAGCCTGGAGGCGTTTCAATTGGCCTTTAGGCATGGTCATGGTCAGGTCGTTGGCCAGACCGGCCTTGACTTGACCGGTGGCGCCCTTCCAGACCGGAGCCTGGGTCAGCTCGGTGCCCTTCTGATAGAAGGTCTGGGTTTCGAAGAAGCGGAAACCGTAGGTCAGCAGCTTCTGCGTCTCGGCGGCACGGGCCTGCTCGCTGTTGGTGCCGAACACCACCGCGATCAGACGCTGGCCGTCGCGAACGGCCGACGCCACCATGCAGTAGCCGGCTTCCTCGGTGTGGCCGGTCTTCAGACCGTCGACGGTCTTGTCGCGCCACAGCAGCAGGTTGCGGTTAGGCTGCTTGATGTTGTTCCAGTAGAACTCTTTCTGCGAGTAGATCGCGTAGTGGGCCGGATCTTCGTTGATGATCGCGCGCGCCAGCAGGGCCATGTCGTGGGCCGAGGAATAGTGCTCAGGGTTCGGCAGGCCGGTCGGGTTCATGAAGTGCGAATTGGACATGCCCAGGTCGCCGGCAGTCTTGTTCATCATGTCGGCGAAGGCGTCTTCACTGCCGGCGATGTGCTCGGACAGGGCTACCGAGGCATCGTTGCCCGACTGGATGATGATGCCGTGCAGCAGGTCGCTGACGGTCACCTGGCTGCCGACCTTGATGAACATGCGCGAACCGCCGGTACGCCAGGCGTTCTCGCTGACGGTCACCGGGTCGTTCTCGCCGATCTGGCCACGACGGATGTCGAGAGTGGCGATGTAGGCGGTCATCAGCTTGGTCAGGCTGGCTGGCGGCAGGCGCTCGTCACCGTTGTTCTCGACCAGCACGTTGCCGCTGGACGCATCCATGAGTACATAGGACTTGGCTGCCAACTGCGGAGGTGCTGGCATCATCTGCTCGGCTGCAAAGGCAGCAGGCACGATCATCAGCAGTACGGGCAGGCAAAGTCGTTTGGCAAGGTTGGTGATGTTCATCCGTCTCTCGTAAATCGCTAATGGTCTGATGTTCCGCGGGGATACCACGGCGTTTCAGTCTGCTTCAGGGCTGGCGGACAACCCCATGCCCCAAGGGGCAAAACCGCCATTGTACATGGCCGAACCTGGCAAATCATGAACAAACCGACAGGTCGGCAAGATACTGCGCAGTCAGTCTGCTGTGACCAGCTTGGCCTGCCCCAGGTTCGCCAGGCGAATGCTGTCCTGCGCCTGCTGGATCTCACCCTGGCTGCTGATCGGCCCCAGACGTACCCGGTGCAGCGTTTGCTGGTTGCGCACGATGGAACTGATGAACACCGGAGCACTGACCATGGTGCTCAACTTGGAACGCAACAGCTCGGCCGCGTCCGGGTTGGCGAAGGCGCCCACCTGAAGGAAGCTGCCGCCGCCGTTGCCCGGTACTTTGTTGCCGGCAACCTGCACCGGCACCACGGGTGCCGCGTGCTGCTGCGGCGGCGGGGTCCACTGCTCGATGCGCCCGGTGCTGGCAGGGATCGGCTGCGCCTGGGCGACCTGCGGTTCCTTGAGCATCGATGGCGGCTGCTGGCCCTTCTGCGCCCACCACTGCTGCGGGTCGATACCCTCGACGCGCACATGGGCGGTGCCGATCTCGGCGTAACCGAGCTTCTTCGCCGCGGCATACGACAAGTCGATGATGCGGTCCGAATAGAACGGCCCGCGATCGTTGACCCGCAGGATCACGCTACGGCCGTTGGCCAGGTTGGTTACCCGCACATAGGCCGGCAGCGGCAGGGTCTTGTGCGCCGCGCTCATGCCGTAGAGGTCGTAAAGCTCGCCGTTGGCGGTGTTCTGCCCGTGGAACTTGGTGCCGTACCACGACGCAGTACCCTCGGCGCGATAGTTGCGCGAGTCCTGCATCGGGTAATAAGTCTTGCCAAGCACGGTGTACGGGTTGGCCTTGTAGTTGCCGGTGTGCACGGTCGGGGTGGCGTCGGGAATCTTGTTGACGTCCACGTCCCACCAGGGCGCACCGTCCTTGTGGGCACGGTTGATGTCCAGGCCCGGCTGCGAGCGAACGGTGTTGCCGCCCGCCTGCGAGGTCGGACGGCTGGAAGAACAGCTGACCAGCACCAGGCCGATGGCGGCACAGGTGAGCAGCTTGAAGGTATTGGCTTTGAACAATTCGCGCATTACTTGACGCCCCGTGCCTGGACCAGCTGTTGCGAGAGCTGATGCACCGCCATGGCATACATCACGCTGCGGTTGTAACGCGTGATCGCGTAGAAGTTCTTGAGGCCCATCCAGTATTCGGGGCCATTGTCGCCTTCGAGCCGGAACGCCGTGACCGGCAGATCATCGCGCAGCGCATCATGACTCGACCAGCCCAGCGCTCGCAACTCCCCGACTGTCTTCACAGGCTCGATGCCAGTGGTCAGGCCCTCGTCGACACGCGTACCACTGACCTGCGCCCGGCTGACCACCGGCTGCCCGGCGATCCAGCCGTGGCGCTTGAAATAGCTGGCCACGCTACCGATGGCGTCATCCGGGTTGTTCCAGATGTTGATGTGGCCGTCGCCGTCGAAGTCCACGGCGTAATTGCGGAAACTGCTCGGCATGAACTGCGGCAGGCCCATGGCGCCAGCATAGGAGCCCTTGAGCGTGAGCGGGTCGAGTTGCTCCTCGCGCGCCAGCAGGAGGAACTCACGCAGCTCCTTGCGGAAGAATTCGGCTCGCGGCGGGTAGTCGAAGCCCAGCGTCGACAAGGCATCGATGACACGGTAGTTACCGGTATTGCGGCCAAAGAAGGTTTCCACGCCGATGATCGCGACGATGTACTGGGCCGGCACGCCGTATTCCTGCTCGGCGCGGGCCAGCACGGCTTCGTGCTGGCGCCAGAAGTCCACACCGCGGGCAATGCGCGCATCGGTGATGAACATCGGGCGGTATTCCTTCCACGGCTTGACCCGCTCGGCCGGACGCGAGATCGCGTCGAGGATCGCCTGCTTGCGCTGCACCTCGCGGAACACGGCCATCAGTTGCTCGTCGGCAAAGCCGTAGTCGCGGGTCATTTCGCCAACGAATTCGGCCACCTTGGGCGAGCCGTCATAGTCGCCGGCATTGGCCTGCTGGACAGCGCCGAACAGCCCCATCGCGCCGATCCACGGCATACAACGGGCAGCCCAGCCACGCACTGCTTGCATGAAATTCTTCACCTTTTTCAAACCTGCGCGATCCATTTGCGGTGCGTGTGGATCGACATCAAAACGCCAAACGCTGACAGCAGCGTCACCAACGAAGTTCCGCCATAGCTGATAAAGGGCAACGGCACACCCACCACGGGCAGCAGGCCACTCACCATACCGATGTTGACGAACACATAAACAAAGAAGGTCATCGTCAGGCTGCCGGCCAGCAACTTGCCGAACAGGGTCTGCGCCTGCGCGGTGATGACCAGGCCGCGACCGATCAGCAACAGGTAGATGATCAGCAGCAGGCAGATGCCCACCAGGCCGAATTCCTCACCCAGCACGGCGATGATGAAGTCGGTGTGGCTTTCGGGCAGAAAGTCCAGGTGCGACTGGGTGCCCAGCAGCCAGCCCTTGCCGAACACGCCGCCCGAACCGATCGCGGCCTTGGACTGGATGATGTTCCAGCCAGTACCCAGCGGATCGCTCTCGGGGTCGAGGAAGGTCAGGACCCGCTGCTTCTGATAGTCATGCATCACGAAGAACCACATCGCCACGGCCACCGGTACGGCCGCCGTCACCACGCTGATGATCCAGCGCCAGCGCAGGCCGCCCATGAACAGCACGAACGCACCGGAGGCAAGGATCAACAGCGCCGTGCCAAGGTCGGGTTGTCGGACGATAAGGATGAACGGCACACCGATCAACACCAGGCTGATTGCCACGTGTTTCAGATGGGGCGGCAGGGTGCGCTTGGACAGGTACCAGGCGATGGTCGCCGGCATGATGATCTTCATGAATTCCGAGGGCTGGAAACGAATCACCCCGGGAATGTTGATCCAGCGCGTGGCGCCCATGGCGTTGTGGCCCATCACATCCACCACCACCAGCAACAGCACCCCCGCCACGTAGGCCAGCGGCACCCAGCGCGCCATGAAGCGCGGCTCGAGCTGGGCGATGATGAACATGGACACCAGGCCGATGCCGAAGGAACTGGCCTGCTTCATCAGCAGGTCCCAGTTCTTGCCGCTGGCCGAATAGAGGACGAACAGGCTGCCGGCGGCGAGCGTCAGCAGAATGAGCAGCAGAGGACCGTCGACATGGATGCGCTGCAGGAAGCTGGCGCGCCTGCGCATCACGTCTTCGCTGGAGAGCATGCGATCGAAATTGTTCTTCACGGGGCCGTTTCCTGGGCGACAGTGACAGTGGCAGGGCCAAATTCGGGCTTGAGCCGGCCGTTTTCGTCGAGTAACCAGGCGTCCATGACCTGGCGCACCACGGGGGCGGCGACACCAGAGCCGGACTCGCCGTTCTCGACCATTACCGAGACCACGATCTTCGGATCTTCGGCGGGTGCGAAGGCGACGAACAGCGCGTGGTCGCGGTGACGCTCCTGGAGTTTGTTGCGGTCGTACTTCTCGCCCTGCTTGATCGCCACCACCTGTGCGGTACCGCTCTTGCCGGCGATACGATATTGCGAGCCGAGCGCGGCCTTGCGCGCCGTGCCGCGCGCGCCGTGCATCACCTGCTCCATGCCATGGGTGACCCGGGCCCAGTCGTTCTTGTCGCGCAGCACGATGTCTTCCACCGGGTTCTCATCCACCGGCTGCTTGCCCTCGATGGTCTTGGCCAGGTGCGGACGGTTCCACTTGCCCTTGTTCGCGATCAGTGCGGTGGCCTGGGCCAGTTGCAGGGGCGTTGCCTGCATGTAGCCCTGGCCAATGCCCAGAATCAGCGTTTCACCGGGGAACCAGGCCTGGCGGCGGGTGGCGCGCTTCCATTCACGCGAAGGCATCAGCCCGGGCGACTCTTCGAACATGTCCAGCGAGACTTTCTGGCCGATGCCGAACTTGTTCATGTAGGCCGACAGCCGATCAATCCCCATCTTGTGCGCAAGATCGTAGAAATAGGTGTCGTTAGAACGCATGATCGCCACATCCAGATCCACCCAGCCATCGCCGGTGCGGTTCCAGTTGCGGTACTTGTGGTCATAGTTGGGCAGTTGGTAATAGCCCGGGTCGAACACCCGACTGCTGGCATTGACCACACCGCTGTCCAGGCCGGCGATGGCCACTGCCGGCTTGATGGTCGAGCCCGGAGGATACAGGCCGCGCAGCACGCGGTTGAACAACGGGCGATCGATCGAATCGCGCAGCTCGGCATAGGCCTTGAAGCTGATGCCGGTGACGAACAGGTTGGGATCGAAGCTCGGCTGGCTGACCATCGCCAGCACTTCGCCGGTGCGCGGGTCGAGGGCGACGATCGCCCCACGGCGGCCTGCCAGCGCCTCTTCGGCGGCCTCCTGCAGCTTGATGTCCAGGCTCAGGACAATATCCTTGCCAGGAATCGGATCGGTGCGCTTGAGCACCCGCAAGACACGGCCGCGAGCGTTGGTCTCGACTTCCTCGTAGCCAACCTGGCCATGCAGGTCGTCCTCGTAGAAACGCTCGATGCCGGTCTTGCCGATATGGTGGGTGCCGCTGTAGTTCACCGGATCGAGGGACTTGAGTTCCTTCTCGTTGATCCGCCCGACATAGCCCACCGAATGAGCGAAATGCGCACCTTGTGGGTAATGCCGCACCAGTTGCGCCGCCACCTCCACCCCGGGAAGACGGAACTGGTTCACGGCGACGCGGGCGATCTGCTCCTCGTTCAGTTCGAACAGGATCGGCACCGGCTCGAATGGCCGACGCCCCTGCTTCATGCGGCGCTCGAACAAGGCACGATCATCTTCGCTCAGCTCGAGCACCTCGATGATGGTGTCCAGCACCTCCTGCCACTTACCCGCGCGTTCGCGGGTCATGGTCAGGCTGAAACTGGGGCGGTTGTCGGCGACGATCACACCGTTGCGATCGAAGATCAGACCACGGGTCGGCGGAATCGGCTGCACATGCACCCGGTTGTTCTCCGACAGCGTCGAGTGGTAGTCGTACTGGATGATCTGCAGGTAATACAGGCGCGCGATCAGCACGGACACGAGCAGCATGATCGCCACCGCGCCGACCACGACGCGGTTGCGCACCAGGCGTGCGTCTTTCTCGTGGTCCTTGAGGCGGATCTGCTGCGGCATCGGACAGGCTTACGAAGTCATTTGTGGTAAGGGTGCCCGGACAACACGGTCCAGGCGCGGTAGATCTGTTCACCGATGAGTATCCTCACCAACGGGTGCGGCAGGGTCAGCGGCGACAGCGACCAGCGCTGTTCGGCACGGGCGCAGACTTCCGGCGCCAGCCCTTCCGGGCCGCCCACCATCAGGTTGACCGTACGCGCATCCAGGCGCCAGCGATCCAGCTCGGTCGCCAGTTGCTCGGTGCTCCACGGCTTGCCATGGACTTCGAGCGTGACGATCCGTTCACCGGGCTGGACCTTGGCCAGCATCGCCTCGCCTTCCTGACGGATCAGGCGGGCAACGTCGGCGTTCTTGCCACGGGTGTTCAGCGGGATTTCAACCAGCTCCAGCGACAGCTCGGCGGGGAGGCGCTTGGCGTACTCGTGCCAGCCTTCCTCGACCCACTTCGGCATACGCGAGCCGACCGCGATCAGACGCAGACGCACGGCGGTTCCTTATTCCCGATCCTTGAGCTTGTCGGTGAAGTAGTCACTGGCGTTTTCCGGGCTGTGGTGCTTGGCATCAGCAGCACGGCTCTGCTCGGCGCCCAGCCACAGACGCTCCAGGTCGTAGAACTGACGGGCAGCGGCGGTCATCATGTGCACGATGACGTCGTTCAGGTCCAGCAGCACCCAGTCGCTGTCGCCCTTGCCTTCTTCGCCCAGCGGCTGCGCGCCCTTGGCCTTGACGGCCTCACGGACCTTTTCCAGCATCGCGTTGATCTGGCGGTTGGAGGTACCGGTGGCAATGATCATGTAGTCGGTGAGGCTGTGCTTGTCGCGCACGTCGATGACCTGGATGTCCTGGGCCTTGACGTCTTCCAGCGCGGCCTTGGTCAGTTCGACCAGTTCTTCGCCATTGATTTTCTGCTTGGTCATATAAAACTCGTTCAACTCGTTGTAATGAGGCGCCCTGCAGCGCCCTCAGTTGGACACACGGTACAGACCGTGCGCCTCGATGTAGGCCAGTACTGCGTCCGGCACCAGGAACCGAACCGACTTGCCGCTGGCCAGCAGCTGCCGGATCTGTGTGGCGGACACCGCAAGCGGCGTCTGCCAGACGAACGAAATGTTCCCCGCCGGGCCGGACATGGCGGTGGGATCGCTCTGCGAGCGCGCAGCCAGAAGGTTGCGCAGCTCGTCGGGGGGTTCGACATCGGCATCCGGGCGCTGCAGCACCAGGATGTGACAATGTTGCAGCAGCTCTTCCCAGCGGTGCCAGCCCGGGAGACCACAGAAGGCATCCCAGCCCAGCACCAGGTAGAGCTGGTCGTGCGTGTTCAGTTCGCTGCGGATCGACTCCAGGGTGTCGATGGTGTACGACGGTTTGTCGCGCGCCAGCTCCCGGGCATCCACGCTCAAGCCCTCGACCCCTTGTACCGCGCTACGCACCATGGCCAGCCGGTCGGTGGCGGCCACCTGCGGGGTGTCGCGGTGCGGCGGTCGGGCGTTGGGCAGCAGGCGCAACTCGTCCAACCCCATGAACTCGGCCACTTCCAGCGCGCTGCGCAGGTGGCCGATGTGCACCGGGTCGAATGTGCCGCCAAGAATGCCGATACGCCGGACTGCCGGGGCCTTGCTCAACTCAGCAGGACCCGCGCAACTGACCGTCGCCGATCACCACGTACTTCTCACAAGTCAGCCCTTCCAGGCCGACCGGACCGCGGGCGTGCAGCTTATCGGTGGAAATCCCGATCTCCGCACCCAGGCCATACTCGAAGCCATCGGCAAAGCAGGTCGGGGTGTTGAGCATGACCGACGCCGAATCGACCTCGGCCATGAAGCGCCGGGCGTTACCCTGGTGCTCGGTGGCGATCGAGTCGGTGTGGTGCGAGCCATAGTGATTGATGTGCTCGATGGCCGGATCCAGGCCATCGACGATGCGGATCGACAGGATCGCATCCAGGTACTCGGTGTGCCAGTCGTCCTCGGTGGCCGGCTTGGCGGCGATGATCGCCCGGGTGCGCTCGCAGCCACGCACCTCGACACCCTTCTCTTCGAAGCGGCGGGCCATGTCCGGCAGGAACGCCTGGGCCACGCTGGCGTCGACCAGCAGCGTCTCCATGGCGCCACAGATGCCATAGCGGTAGGTCTTGGCGTTGAAGGCGATGCGCGCGGCCTTTTCCAGGTCGGCGTGGGCATCGACATAAACGTGACAGATGCCGTCCAGGTGCTTGATCACCGGCACGCGCGCATCGCGGCTGATACGTTCGATCAGGCCACGGCCACCACGCGGGACGATGACATCGACGAACTCCGGCATGCTGATCAGCGCACCGACGGCTTCGCGGTCGGTGGTTTCGACCACCTGTACCACGGCTGGTGGCAGCCCGGCTTCGGCCAGGCCGCGCTGGATGCAGGTGGCGATGGCGCGATTGGAGTGGATGGCTTCCGAGCCGCCCCGCAGGATGGTCGCGTTGCCGGACTTCAGGCACAGGCTGGCAGCGTCGATGGTCACGTTCGGGCGAGACTCGTAGATGATGCCGATCACACCGAGCGGTACGCGCATCTTGCCAACCTGGATGCCCGACGGACGGTAGCTCATGTCGCGGATCGCACCGACCGGGTCCGGCAGCGCAGCCACCTGGCGCAGGCCGGTGATCATGCCATCGATGCGCGCCGGGGTGAGGGCCAGACGGTCCAGCAGTGCTGGCTCCAGGCCATTGGCACGGCCTGCGGCGAGGTCCTGTTCGTTGGCTGCGGTCAGCTCGGCGCGGGCAGCGTCGAGCGCGTCGGCAGCGGCCTGCAGGGCGCGATTCTTCTGCGCAGTGCTGGCGCGGCCGATCACCCGCGAGGCCTCACGGGCGGCGCGACCCAGGCGGGTCATGTAGTCAAGAACGGACTCGGTCATGGGTTCGGTGTCTTGGCGAAGGGGAAATCGGCTGATTATAACTGCCGCGCTCGGGTACGCCCAGCGGCGGGTGGCGGATGGTAGAAGATGGCAGCGGAAATATGTAGGAAAGATGTAACTGAGGGTATCGGAATTGACCCACTTCGGCGTCGACCTTTTCGCGGGCAAGCCCGCTCCTACCGGGAGTGGCGTAGCCTGGGGCGACGCGGACTAAACCCTGGGAAGATCAACCCGGTTACAACCTGGTTCAGCCTCGATTAAGCCTTTCATTGCTATCATCCCCGCCTTCGCCACCACGAACCGCCAACATGCCCGTCCCCTGCCCGGCCCGCGCCCTGCCCGACCGCTTTTTCGACCGCGATGCCCAGACCCTCGCCCGCGAGTTGCTCGGCAAGGTCATCCGCCACCGCCACGGCGATCTGTGGCTGGCCGCCCGCATCATCGAGACCGAAGCCTACTACCTCACCGACAAGGGCAGCCACGCCTCGCTCGGCTATACGGAAAAGCGCAAGGCGCTGTTCCTCGACGGCGGGCACATCTACATGTACTACGCCCGCGGCGGCGACTCGTTGAACTTCAGCGCCCACGGGCCGGGCAACGCGGTGTTGATCAAGTCGGCCTACCCCTGGGTCGACGCCCTCTCCGATGACAACAGCCTGGCGCAGATGCAGTTGAACAACCCGGACGCCAACGGCAACCTGCGCCCGGCAGAGCGCCTGTGCGCCGGCCAGACCCTGCTGTGCCGCGCCCTGGGCCTGAAGGTGCCGGACTGGGACGCCCGCCGTTTCGACCCGCAGGGGCTCTATGTCGAAGATTGCGCAATCAATGTGCCACGCGTGATCCAGACCACCCGCCTGGGCATCCCCCACGGCCGCGACGAGCACCTGCCGTACCGCTTCGTGGACGCCGAATTCGCCCGTTTCTGCACCCGGAACCCGCTACGCCGGGGCCAGGTCGAAGGACGGGATTTCTTCATTCTGGAACAAGGAAACTGACACCATGAGCCAATGGCTCGACAGCCTGACCGGCTGGCTCAGCGCCAACCCGCAGTGGCTTGGCCTGGCCATCTTCCTGATTGCCTGCATCGAGTGCCTGGCCATCGCCGGCATCATCGTGCCCGGCACGGTGCTGCTGTTCGCTGTAGCGGTGCTGGCCGGCAGCGGCACCTTCAGCCTGGGCGAGACGCTGCTGCTGGGCTTTCTCGGCGGCATGCTCGGTGACGCCATGTCGTACGCCATCGGCAAGTACTTCCACCAGAACATCCGGCGCCTGCCGCTGCTGCGCCACCACCCCGAATGGATCGGCAGCGCCGAAACCTACTTCCAGCGCTACGGTATCGCCAGCCTGCTGATAGGCCGCTTCATCGGCCCGCTGCGGCCGATGCTGCCGATGGTTGCTGGCATGTTCGACATGCCATTGCCGCGCTTCATCGCCGTCAGCCTGGTGGCCGGTGCTGGCTGGTCGGTGGCCTACCTGCTGCCTGGCTGGGCCACCGGTGCCGCCATGCGCCTGCCGCTGCCGGAAGGCTTCTGGCTGGATGCGGGGATCGTCGCCGGTGGCTTGGCGGTGCTGGTGGCCCTGAGCTTCAACGCCAGCATCCGCGACCAGCGCCACGGCACCCGCCTGATCGCCGGCCTGAGCCTGGTAGCACTGGCGGGCGTATTTCTCGGCTGGCCCTACTTGCACGAGTTCGACCAGGGCGTGATGACCCTCGTCCAGGAGCATCGCAGCAAGGCGTTCGACAGCGCCGTGGTCATCGTCACCCGCCTGGGCGACTTCAAGACCCAGTTCTTCCTCGGCGGCCTGCTGACCGGGCTCCTGCTCCTGGCGCGGCAATGGCGCCATGCACTGTTCGCCGGGGGCGCACTGATCGGCACCGCGCTGTGCAACGGCTCGCTGAAATGGCTGTTCGCCCGGGCGCGCCCGGAAGTGCTGGCCGATCCACTGACCAGCTACAGCATGCCCAGCGGGCATAGCTCGGCATCCTTTGCGTTCTTCCTGGTACTGGCGGTGCTGGCCGGTCGCGGCCAGCCGCCGCGCATGCGCCTGACCTGGGTGCTGCTGGGGGTGCTGCCAGCGCTGTCGATCGCGCTGTCACGGGTGTACCTGGGTGTGCACTGGCCCACCGACATCCTGGCCGGGGCCTTGCTGGCGTGCTGCGTGTGTGCGGCCAGTCTGACGCTGGTGCAGTATCGCGAGCCACTGAGGGCAATGCCGCAGAAGGTATGGTGGCTGATCTTGCCAGCGTGTATCGCGCTGCTGGCGTTCTTCGCCATGCACTCGTTGCCCAAGGCATTGCTGCGCTATCAGTATTGAAGTGATGCGCGGGTTGCCGGCCCTGACGCTGGCAACCCGCAACTTCAGGCGAACAACTCGCCCTGAATCCGCTCCAGCAGCGCCTGGATCGCCTCCAGCCGCTGCGCCGGCGAGTCGATCGCCAGCAGATCGATCTTGTCTTCTTCCATGAACGGCAGCAGGTACGCCAGTTGGTTGGCCAGCGACTGGCGCCCGTCCACCTCGCGCGGCATGTCCAGCGCCTCGACCATCGGGTGCTCGCCCAGCGCGACCAGCAGCGCCAGCAGGTCATCATCCTGCTCGCCCAGCGGGCTGTCGCTCAGCTCGGCCAGCCACTGCACCTCGCCGACCATCAACTGATCCTTGAGCACATCGGTCTGCTCCACCCTGAAGCGCCGCACACCTTCGACGCGGATGCCCAGCAGGCCGTTGTCCTGCTGCACGAAGTCGCGGATCAACGCCTCGCAGCCGAACGCAGCGATGCCTGCCGGCGCCTTGCCGACCTGCTCGCCTTCGAGAATGCACACCACCCCGAAACCTTCGCCCTGCTTCATGCAGCGGCCGATCATGTCCAGGTAACGCGCCTCGAAGATCTGCAAGTCCAGCAGGCAGCCGGGGAACAGCACGGTATTGAGGGGGAACAGCGGTAACGTCATCTCGACTCCTCAAGCCACCAGACTGACTGCCAGCGGCAGGAACACCGCCGTGGCCACGCCCATCAGGCTCATCGCCAGTGCGGCGAAAGCGCCGCATTCATCACTTTCCTGCAAGGCCGCCGAGGTGCCCACCGCGTGTGCGGTGACGCCCAGGGCCATACCCCGCGCCTCGGGGCTGAGCACACCACAGCGCGTCAGCAGGGCCGGGCCGAAGATGGCGCCGATCACCCCGGTGATCAGCACGAATACCGCCGCCAATGCCGCTACGCCACCGATCTGCTCGGCCACCAGCATGGCGATGGGCGAGGTCACCGACTTGGGCGCCATGGTCATCAGGATCATGTGTTCGGCGCCGAACCACCAGCCCAGCGTCACGCAGGCCAAGGTGGCGAACACTCCCCCGATTACCAGCGTAGTAAAGATCGGCCAGAACAGTTGGCGGATACGCCGCAGGTTGAGATAGAGCGGGACCGCCAGGGCCACAGTGGCCGGTCCGAGGAGAATATTGAGGATTTCGGTGCTGCGCTTGTACTCGCTGTAGTCGATGCCACACGCCAGCAGCACACCGATCAGGACCAGCATCGACACCAACACCGGTTGCAGGAAGATCCAACGGGTGCGCTCGTAGCCGGCAAGTACCAGTTGGTAAACCCCAAGCGTGATACCAATCCCGAACAACGGGTGGTGAATGACGGCTTGCAATGCACCCTGCCAGTCGAGGCTCATGGCTGTTCCTCGTGCTTGCCGTGGCGATGGATCAGCTTCTGCATCAGTACGCCGACGAACACCAGGGTGACCAGGCAGGAGATCACCAGCGCACCGGCAATAGCCCAGAAGTCGGCGGCGATGTCGCGGGCATAGACCATCACGCCGACGGCTGGCGGCACCAGCAGCAACGGCAGGTAACGCAGCAGGCTGCTGGCGGCCTCGTTGAGCGGTTTGCCAACTTCGCCGCGGATCATCAGGCAGGCCAGCAGCAACAGCAAGCCGATGATCGGGCCCGGCAACATGGGCAGTACCAGGTGATTGATCGCCGTGCCCAGCAACTGGAACATCACCAGCCAGGTCAATCCACGCAACAGCATAAGCATCTCCTTGGGGCATCGGGCGCCATTATAAGCACGCGTCCTGCCTGTATAAGGCGATATTCGCCGAAAAGGGAAGAACTTGACCGCAACGGTGCGCCGTGGTGATCTTGTACCTTCGTACCAAAAGACAACCTGGAGAGTCGCGATGCCCTATGTACCTGTTGCAGAGCTTTCGCAGTACGTTGGAAAGGAACTGGGACGTTCCGAATGGCTGAAGATCGATCAGCAGCGCATCAACCTGTTCGCCGAGGCCACCGGCGATTTCCAGTTCATCCATGTCGATCAGGAGAAAGCCGCCAAGACCCCCTTCGGCTCCACCATCGCCCACGGCTTCCTCAGCCTGTCGCTGATTCCCAAGCTGATGGAAGACATCCTCGTGCTGCCCGAGGGCTTGAAGATGGTGGTCAACTACGGGCTGGACAGCGTGCGCTTCATCCAGCCGGTGAAAGTCGACAGCCGCGTGCGCCTGAAGGTGGACCTCACCGACGCCACCGAGAAGAAGCCCGGCCAGTGGCTGCTCAAGGCCACCGTGACCCTCGAGATCGAAGGCCAGGAAAAACCGGCCTACATCGCCGAGCCACTGTCGCTCTGCTTCGTCTGAGGCAGCACCGGGGCCGTTCGGCGGCCCCGGCCACGGCTGTCTCACGCTCCGATTCTGCGGCATACTCGGCGCACCTTTGTGCCCGGATTACGCCATGCGCCCGCTGCTGCCCCTGACCCTGATCCTGCTGCTCGCTGCCTGCGGCGAAGGCGAACCGCTGTCGCCGCCGGACGCGCGCCTGCCCGACGGCGGGCGCTACCGGGGCGAAGTGGTCAATGGCCTGCTGCAGGGCGAAGGCCGCATCGACTACCCCAACGGCAGTTGGTATGCGGGCACGTTCAAGGACGGTCAGTGGCACGGCCAGGGCGAGTGGCACGGCAGCAACGGCGAGGTCTATCGCGGCCAATTCGTCGCTGGGCTGTTCGAAGGCCTGGGCGACCTGACCACCCCCGGCAGCCACTACGCCGGCACCTTCAAGCATGGCCGGCGCGACGGCGAAGGCACCCTCAAGCAGCACGACCAGACCTACCGCGGCCAGTTCAAGGACGACCAGTACGACGGCGCCGGTCAGCTCGAGCTGGCTGACGGCAGCCGCTACCAAGGCCTGTTCGCCAAGGGCAAGCCCAATGGCGCCGGAGTGCGCAGCGATGCCAGCGGCAACCAGTTCAGCGGCCATTTCATCGACGGCCAGCTCGAAGGTGCCGGCACCTACGACAGCGTCGAAGGCGAGCAGTACATCGGTGAATTCAAGGAAAACCGCCTCGAAGGCCGCGGCCGCTACGAGAACGCCGACGGCGACGTGTGGATCGGCGACTTCAAGGATGGCGCGCTCAGCGGCCAGGGCGAGCTGCTGGGCAGCGATGGCAGCCGCTACAAGGGCGGCTTCCAGGACTGGCGCTTCTCTGGCCAGGGTCATCTGCACCTGGCCGACGGCAGCCAGTACATTGGCGGTTTCGACAACGATGCCTACCAGGGCAGCGGCCGGCTGATCCAGGCCGATGGCCGTGTCGAGGCCGGCCAGTGGATCAACGGCGTGCGCGTGCGCGACGACAAGGGCACGCTGCTGCCCGACCCGCTGGACCTGGCCCTGCTCAACCAGGGCAAGCTGCTCGACGAGGCCCTGGCCAAGGTGCCACGCTCGGCCCCACCCATCCAGCTGTACAGCCTGGTGCTGGCCGGCGATGGCCAGCAGAGCGTGTTCCTGCGCGAAGCCGACTATGTCAGCAACATGCTCAGAGTGCGCTTCGGCGCCCGTGGCCAGGTGACCCTGGTCAATCACCGCGACCATCTGGCCGACCGGCCAATGGCCACCCGCGAGAACCTCACCCGTGCCGCCCGCACTCTGGCCGAACGCAGCGGCCCGGAAGATATCGTGTTCGTCTACCTGACCAGCCACGGCAGCCATGACCACCAACTGGTGCTCGACCAGCCGCGCCTGCAACTGGCCGACCTGTCTGCCGACGAACTGGCCAACGCCCTCGCCCCGCTGAAAGATCGCGACAAGGTGATTGTCATCTCCGCCTGCTATTCAGGTGGCTACATCGCCCCGCTCAAGGATGATCGCACGCTGATCATGACTGCAGCGCGCCCTGACCGGGTCTCGTTCGGCTGCTCCGAAGAAGCCGACTTCACCTATTTCGGCGATGCCCTGTTCGCCCAGGCACTGAATCAGACCGACGATCTGAAACAAGCGTTTGAACTGGCGCGCAACAGCGTTGCCGAACGGGAACGAAGGGAAGGTTTCGAAGCCTCCGAGCCGCAGATCTGGGCACCACCGCAGGTGCTCGCGCACTGGCAGCGCCTGCGCCGGCAACAAGCCGAGGAGGCCTTGAAAAACAAGGCCCAGCCAGCCGCGCCGGAGCAGGCAAAAAAGCCTGGAACCCGCTAAGCTGAGCTGTAACAAGGGAGAGACATCATGTACTTGACGCCTCAGCATGTCCTGCTTGCCGGAGCCACGGGTCTTACGGGTGAACACCTGCTCGACCGCCTGCTCAACGAACCCACCATCAGCCGTGTGCTGGCGCCTACCCGCAGGCCGCTGGCCAAGCATCCGCACCTGGAAAACCCAGTGGGTGACCCGGCGATGTTTCTCCCGCAACTGGCCGGGCGCGTCGATATCGCCTTCTGCTGCCTGGGCACCACGCTCAAGCAGGCCGGTTCGGAAACCGCCTTCCGTGCAGTGGACCTGGACATGGTCGTGGCCTTCAGCAAGCGCGCCCGCGAGATGGGCGCACGCCATCTGCTGGTGATCAGCGCGCTCGGTGCAGACCCCAAATCATCGATCTTCTACAACCGGGTCAAGGGCGAGATGGAAGAGGCGCTCAAGGCTCAGGACTGGCCGCAACTGACCATCGTGCGACCATCGCTGCTGCTGGGTGAGCGGCTCGAGCCACGGCTGGCCGAGCAACTGGCCGGGCCTTTCGCAAGGCTGATTCCCGGGAAGTACCGCGGCATCGAGGCCTGCACCCTGGCCCGGGCACTGTGGCGGCTGGCGTTGGAGGAAGAGGACGGAATTCGGGTGGTCGAGTCCGACGAGTTGCGCAAGCTGGGCAAGAAATAGCAATACCTTCAGAGGCCTCTTCGCGGGTAAACCCGCTCCCACCAGGACCGCACAGAATTCAAAGACGGTGCGGTCCCTGTGGGAGCGGGTTTACCCGCGAAAGGGCCGTTACAGGCCGCCGCGGGCGTTGAACCCCACCCCGACCGCCGTCAGCAACGACAGCGGCAACAGTACAGTATCCAGCAACATGCTCCCAGGCAGATCCAACCGTGGATATGCCGGCGCATCCGCGCCGAAATGATCCCGCGGGCAGCACCCACCATTGATCACATACAGGTCCAGGCGAGTGCCGGCATACACCACCGGCGCCCCAGGCTGGTTGGCGTCCAGCGTTCGTACTGTCGCGCAACCACCCAGGCTGCCCAGCAGCAGCAAGCCTGCCAGCGCGCGCTTCAATCATCGACCCCGTAATGATGCTCGCCCCAGCGCGGCAACATGTCCTGGGGTATGTTCAGCAGGTTGAGCACCCGTGCGACAACGAAGTCCACCAGGTCATCGATGGTCTGCGGCTGGTGATAGAAGCCCGGCGCTGCCGGCAGGATCACCGCGCCCATCTGCGAAAGCTTGAGCATGTTCTCCAGGTGAATGGTGGAGAACGGCGCTTCACGCGGCACCAGGATCAGCTGGCGGCGCTCCTTGAGCGTGACGTCCGCTGCCCGTTCGATCAAATTGTTGCAGGCACCGGTGGCGATTGCCGACAGCGTGCCAGTCGAACAGGGCACCACCACCATCGCCGCAGGTGCGCCGGAGCCCGAAGCCACCGGCGACATCCAGTCTTCTTTGCCATACACGCGAATCTGCCCGTCGGCAGCGCCGGTGTATTCGGTCAGAAAGGCCTGCATCGCCTGCGGCTTGGGCGGCAGCACCACGTCGGTTTCGGTGGACATCACCAGCTGCGCAGCCTTGGAGATGAGGAAGTGCACCTCGCGGTCCTCGCGCACCAGGCAATCGAGCAGGCGCAGCCCGTACTGCGCCCCGGAAGCACCGGTCATCGCCAGGGTGATGCGCTCCGGGCCGCTCACTTCAGGGCCTCGGCCAGCTTGCCGTGCAGGCCACCGAAGCCGCCATTGCTCATGATCACCACATGGGTGCCCGGACGTGCCTGGCCCTTGATCCGCTCGATGATCGCCTCGAGGCTGTCGGCCACCACGCTCGGCACCGAGCACTGCGCTGCCGTGGCGGCCAGGTCCCAGCCCAGGTTGGCCGGGGCGTACCAGATCACCTGGTCGGCATCGTTGACACTCTCCGGCAGGCCATCGCGGTGTGCGCCCAGTTTCATGGAGTTGGAGCGCGGTTCGATCACCGCAATCACCGGCGCCTCGCCCACACGCTTGCGCAGGCCGTCGAGGGTGGTGGCGATGGCGGTCGGGTGGTGGGCGAAATCGTCGTAGATGGTCACACCCTGCACCTCGGCGACCTTCTCCATGCGCCGCTTGACGCTCTTGAACGCGCTGAGGCCGTCGATGCCCATGGCCGGCACCACGCCGACATGGCGCGCCGCCGCGAGCGTGGCCAGGGCATTGGCGACGTTGTGCTGACCGGTCAGGGCCCAGTCCACCACGCCCTGCACCTCACCGTCGAACAGCACTTCGAAGCGCGAACCGTCCGGACTGAGCAGGCGCGCCTGCCACTGGCCACCTTCGCCGGTGGTTTGCACCGGGGTCCAGCAGCCCATGCCGATGACCCGCTCGAGCGCCTGTTCGGTGGTCGGGTGGATGACCAGGCCTTCGCTCGGAATGGTACGGACCAAATGGTGGAACTGCCGCTCGATGGACGCCAGATCCGGGAAGATATCCGCATGATCGAACTCAAGATTATTGAGGATCGCGGTACGCGGATGGTAATGCACGAACTTCGAACGTTTATCGAAGAAGGCGCTGTCGTATTCGTCGGCCTCGACCACGAAGAACGGCGTGCCGCCCAGGCGCGCCGAGACCGAGAAGTTCTGCGGCACGCCGCCGATCAGGAAGCCCGGGCTCATGCCCGCATGCTCCAGCACCCAGGCCAGCATGCTGCTGGTGGTGGTCTTGCCATGGGTGCCGGCCACTGCCAGCACCCAGCGGCCCTGCAGCACGTGGTCGGCCAGCCACTGCGGGCCGGAGACATAGGGCAGGCCCTTGTTCAGCACGTATTCCACGGCAGGGTTGCCACGCGACATGGCGTTGCCGATGACCACAAGGTCAGGAGCCGGCTCCAGCTGGGCCGGATCGTAGCCTTGGGTGAGCTCGATGCCCTGAGCCTCGAGCTGAGTGCTCATCGGCGGATAGACGTTGGCGTCGGAACCGGTGACGCGATGGCCGAGCTCCTTGGCGAGCACCGCCAGCGAACCCATGAAAGTGCCGCAAATACCGAGAATGTGAATGTGCATGGTCGACCTCGCAAAACATCGAGGCAGGGTAGCCCAGGGCGAGGGAAATCGCACCCGCTGTTTCGCTCAACCGGCCCTGGCGATACCGTGTTTGCGCAGTTTTCGATACAAGGTATTGCGGCTGATGCCCAGGTGTTCGGCGACACGGGTCATGTGCCAGTGTTTTGCCTCCAGCACGTCCAGCAGCGCCTGGCGTTCTGCACCCTGCAATACATCGACGCCCACCGATCTCTCAGGCGTGACACCGGACCTGTGGGAGCGGGCTTGCCCGCGAAGAGGCCCGACCTGACAAGGCAAGGCGAGGGCGTTGCCCTCGTTCGCGGGCAAGCCCGCTCCCACAGAGCTCGCGCGAGTCCTGACAACAGAGGGAAGGTCCGGGAACCGGATCAGGGAGCCCTCGCACAAGGCGACTAGCGTGCGCAGCATATTGCGCATCTGTCGCACGTTCCCCGGCCAGGCGAAGTCCAGCAGCGCCTGGCGCGCCTCGGGAGCCAACTGCACCACCTGCCCTTGCCCCTCCTGGCGCAACAGGAAGTCCAGCAACGCCCCCCTGTCACTGCGCTCGCGCACCGCCGGCAGCGCCACCTCCATGCCATTGAGCCGGTAGTACAGGTCCTCACGGAAACTGCCCTGCTCCACCCGCTCCAGCAAGTCGCGGTGCGTGGCACTAACGATACGCACATCCACCGCCTGCGGCTCACCGCCAATCGGCACCACCTGGCGCTCTTCCAGCACCCGCAGCAGGCGGGTCTGCAAAGCCAGCGGCATGTCGCCGATCTCGTCCAGCAACAAGGTACCGCCATCGGCTTGCAGCAGCTTGCCACGCATCCCTTCCTTGCGCGCCCCGGTGAAGCTGCCACCGCGATAGCCGAACAGCTCGCTCTCGATCAGGCTCTCGGGGATCGACGCACAGTTCACCGCCACGAACGGCTTGCCACGGCGCTGGCTGGCCTGATGCACGGCCAGGGCGAAGGCCTCTTTACCGCAGCCGGTTTCGCCGCGCAGCAGCAGCGGCACATCGCGTTCGAACACGCGCACGGCACGCTGGAAATCGTGTTGCAAGGCCGGGTCCAGCAAGCAGATGCCAGGCTGCGCAGCGGGAATGCCCCGGGGCAGGCTGGCCGGTACGGTCCATTGCGGCGCCCTCGCCTGCCCGCGCAGGCTGGCAAACACCTGGCGGCCATCGCGGGTGCGCAACGGCCAGACCGTACTGCCGACTGGCGTGGCACGGCTGAATAGCTCGTCATGACTGCAGGCGAAGAACATCTCCAGCGGCTTGCCCAGCACAGCGCCACGAATGGTGCTCAACAGGTTCAGAGCACTCTGGTTGGCGGCGCAGATGCGGCCATCGCCATCGAACGCCAGCAACCCTTCGCTGAACTGACCGACCGACTCGGCTTGCACATGAAAGCGCAGCAACCATTGCTGCTCGAAATGACGCAGGAAATAACAGCTCTCGATCATCTTCGCCGAGAGGTTGACCAGCGCCATGGTGTGAAACTGGCTCTGGCGCGACAGGTCCGGCCGCGCCGAGGACACATCGAGCACTGCCAGCAGCTCGCCGTGCGGGTCGAACACCGGGCTCGCCGAGCAGGTCAGGCCGGTGTGCCGACCACGAAAATGCTCGTCCTGGTGAATGGTCAGGGCCTGACGTTCGACCAGGCACGTACCGATGCCATTGGTACCCTCGCGGGCCTCGCTCCAGTCCGCGCCCAGCCACAGCCCGGCACGCTCGAAGCTGCGCCGCTCGGTGGGCGAGGTGACACAATTGAGGATCACGCCGCGGGCATCGGTGAGCAACACCGCATGGCCGGCGCCGGACAGCTGCTGGTGCAGGCTGTTCATTTCATGGTCAGCGATCTTCAGCACCTTGCGCAGGCGCTCGCGACTCTCCAGCAGACGACCGTGCTCGAGCACTACCGGTGCCTCGAGCACAGACGGGTCAAGGTGATAGTCGTCCAGGCAGCGCAGCCAGGAGCGTGCAATGGAAGGGTCGCTGCCAGCTTCGCCACGGGCAACGGTATGCACTTGCTGGGCATGGCGGCTGAATGCGTTGCTCTGCATTTGTTGTTGTTCTCCGCAGATAGAGATTTCAGCCAGCATCCTCCGCAGCGACCGCCCGGTCAAGCACGTACCGCAAACGGTACAAAGTGTCACCCTGGCCGTGCCAGCACTGGCACACACACCCAGCGAAGCCGCCCTGCGCGTGACCCAAGTCATTGATTTGGCTAGGGCCCACCACGCTGGCCCGACCTTTGCTCTACGCTTTTCAACTCCCCAACAAACACAATAGCCAGGAGACACACCATGCGTTACGCACATCCCGGTACCGAGGGCGCCAAGGTCTCGTTCAAGAGCCGCTACGGCAACTACATCGGCGGCGAGTTCGTAGCTCCGGTCAAAGGGCAATACTTCGAGAACACCTCGCCGGTGAATGGCAAGCTGATCGCCGAATTCCCCCGCTCCACTGCCGAAGACATCGACAAGGCCCTGGATGCCGCCCACGCCGCCGCCGACGCCTGGGGCCGCACAAGCGTGCAGGACCGCTCCAACGTCCTGCTGAAGATCGCCGACCGCATCGAGCAGAACCTCGAAGTGCTGGCCATCACCGAAACCTGGGACAACGGCAAGCCAATCCGCGAGACCCTCAACGCCGACATCCCGCTGGCGGTCGACCACTTCCGCTATTTCGCCGGCTGCATCCGCGCCCAGGAAGGCGGCGCCGCCGAAATCAACGAAAACACGGTCGCCTACCACATCCACGAACCGCTGGGCGTGGTCGGCCAGATCATCCCTTGGAACTTCCCGCTGCTGATGGCCGCCTGGAAACTCGCACCGGCCCTGGCCGCCGGCAACTGCGTGGTGCTCAAGCCCGCCGAGCAGACCCCGCTGGGCATCACCGTACTGCTCGAGCTGATCGGCGACCTGCTGCCCAAGGGCGTGCTCAACGTGGTCCAGGGCTACGGCCGCGAGGCCGGTGAAGCGCTGGCCACCAGCAAGCGCATCGCCAAGATCGCCTTCACAGGCTCCACCCCGGTGGGCTCGCACATCATGAAGTGCGCCGCCGAGAACATCATCCCATCCACCGTGGAACTGGGCGGCAAGTCGCCGAACGTCTACTTCGAAGACATCATGCAGGCCGAGCCGACCTTCCTCGAGAAAGCGGCCGAAGGCATGGTGCTGGCCTTCTTCAACCAGGGCGAGGTGTGCACCTGCCCGTCCCGCGCCCTGGTGCAGGAATCGATCTACCCGCAGTTCATGGAAGTGGTGATGAAGAAGGTGCTGCAGATCAAGCGCGGCGACCCGCTGGACACCGACACCATGGTCGGCGCGCAGGCCTCGCAGCAGCAGTTCGAGAAGATCCAGTCCTACCTCAAGATTGCCCAGGAAGAAGGCGCCGAGCTGCTGACCGGCGGCAAAGTGGAGCAGCTCGAAGGCTCGCTGGCCACCGGCTATTACATCCAGCCGACCCTGCTCAAGGGCAACAACAAGATGCGTGTGTTCCAGGAGGAAATCTTCGGCCCGGTGGTCAGCGTCACCACCTTCAAGGATGAGGCCGAAGCCCTGGCGATCGCCAACGACACCGAGTTCGGCCTGGGTGCCGGCGTCTGGACCCGCGACATCAACCGCGCCTACCGCATGGGCCGTGGCATCAAGGCCGGTCGCGTGTGGACCAACTGCTACCACCTGTATCCGGCGCATGCCGCGTTCGGTGGCTACAAGAAGTCCGGCGTCGGTCGTGAAACCCACAAGATGATGCTCGACCACTACCAGCAGACCAAGAACCTGCTGGTGAGCTACGACATCAACCCGCTGGGCTTCTTCTAAAACAGTGCGTTGGGGCTGCTGCGCAGCCCATCGCAGGGCAAGCCCGCTCCTACAGAAATTGCGCAATCTGTGTGTAGGAGCGGGCTTGCCCCGCGATGGGCCGCAAAGCGGCCCCAACCGCTCTGGCTCGCTTCCTGCAACACAAATCACCAAGGCCCGGAATCCCTTCCGGCCACCAAAAAAACAACAGGTGAAACCATGCCAAGCGATCACTCCGCCGGCACGCCGGCAAGTTCCTCCGTAGATTTCGAGAAAGTCGGCTCCGACTATTTCCAGCAACGTGAACTGAAAAAAGGCGCCGCAGGCTGGGTCCTGCTGGTGGGCCTGGGCGTGGCCTACGTGATTTCCGGCGACTACGCCGGCTGGAACTTCGGCCTCGCCCAAGGCGGCTGGGGCGGCATGTTCCTTGCCACGCTGCTGATGGCCACCATGTACCTGTGCATGTGCTTCTCGCTGGCCGAGCTGTCCTCGATGATCCCCACCGCGGGCGGCGGCTACGGCTTCGCGCGCAGCGCGTTCGGGCCCTGGGGCGGCTTTCTCACCGGCACGGCGATCCTCATCGAATATGCCATCGCCCCTGCCGCCATCGCCGTGTTCATCGGCGCCTACTGCCAATCGCTGTTCGGCATCGGCGGCTGGATGATCTACCTGGCGTTCTACATCGTCTTCATCGGCATCCACATCTTCGGCGTCGGCGAGGCGCTGAAGCTAATGTTCATCATCACCGCCATCGCTGCGATTGCACTGGCGGTGTTCCTGATCGGCATGGTGCCCCATTTTGATGCAGCCAACCTGTTCGACATCGCCAAGACCGACGCCGTCGGCGCCAGCAGCTTCCTGCCATTTGGCTATGTCGGCATCTGGGCGGCAATCCCCTATGCGATCTGGTTCTTCCTCGCCGTCGAAGGCGTGCCCCTGGCCGCCGAAGAGACCAAGAACCCCAAGCGCGACCTGCCCCGCGGCCTGATCGGCGCGATGCTGGTGCTGCTGGCCTTCGCCCTGCTGATCCTGGTGGTCGGCCCCGGCGGCGCCGGCTCCGAAGCGCTCAAGGCTTCGGGCAACCCGCTGGTCGAGGCGCTGTCGAAGGCGTACGGCGGCTCGACCTGGATGGGCGGCTTCGTCAACCTGGTGGGTCTGGCCGGGCTGATCGCCAGCTTCTTCTCGATCATCTACGCCTATTCGCGGCAGATTTTCGCACTTTCACGCGCGGGCTACCTGCCGCGCAAGCTCTCGGAAACCAACAAGAGCAAGGCGCCGGTACTGGCCCTGGTGATCCCCGGCATCATCGGTTTTGCCCTGTCGCTGACTGGCCAGGGTGACCTGCTGATCCTGGTCGCGGTGTTCGGTGCCACCCTGTCCTACGTGCTGATGATGGCCGCGCACATCACCCTGCGCATCCGCCGACCGAAGATGGAGCGCCCGTACCGCACGCCCGGCGGCATCTTCACTTCGGGCGTGGCGCTGGTGCTGGCCTGCATCGCCGTGGTCGCCGGCTTCCTGGTCGACCCACGCGTGGTGATTGGCGCTGCCGTGATCTATGCGGTATTAATTGCCTACTTTGCTTTCTACAGTCGCCACCATCTGGTGGCCGGGACGCCGGAAGAGGAATTCGCCGCGATCCAGAAGGCCGAAGAGGCCTTGCACTGATCGCCGACTTACGCCGCAGGCCAGCCCTGCGGCGCCCTGGAGATTCTGTATGGCAAGTTTCGTACACACGGTAGGCAATCTGGTCTACCGCTTCGACAGCCTCAAGGAAGTCATGGCCAAGGCCAGCCCGGCGCGCTCGGGCGACTTCCTGGCCGGTGTTGCCGCCAGCAACGACGGTGAGCGGGTCGCCGCACAAATGGCCCTGGCCAGCATCCCGCTCAGTCACTTTCTCAACGAAGCGCTGATCCCCTACGAACAGGACGAGATCACCCGGCTGATCATCGACACCCATGACGCCGCCGCTTTCGCCCCGGTCAGCCACCTCACCGTCGGCGGCCTGCGTGACTGGCTGCTCAGCGAGGCGGCCGACGAAGCCAGCCTGCGCGCCCTGGCCCCCGGCCTGACGCCGGAAATGGCCGCCGCCGTATCCAAGATCATGCGTGTCCAGGACCTGGTGCTGGTGGCGCAGAAGATCCGCGTGGTCACTACCTTTCGCGGCACCATGGGCCTGCGCGGGCGGCTGTCGACCCGCCTGCAGCCCAACCACCCCACCGACGAGCCGGCTGGCATCGCCGCCAGCATCCTCGACGGCCTGCTGTACGGCAACGGCGACGCCATGATCGGCATCAACCCGGCCACCGACAGCATCGCTTCGATCTGCGCCCTGCTGGAAATGCTCGATGCGATCATCCAGCGCTACGACATTCCCACCCAGGCCTGCGTGCTCACCCACGTCACCACCTCGATCGAGGCGATCAACCGAGGCGTGCCGCTGGACCTGGTGTTCCAGTCCATCGCCGGCACCGAGGCCGCCAACGCCGGCTTCGGCATCAACCTCAACGTGCTTCAGGAAGGCTACGAGGCCGGGCTGTCGCTCAAGCGCGGCACCCTCGGGCAGAACCTCATGTACTTCGAGACCGGCCAGGGCAGCGCGCTGTCGGCCAACGCCCACCACGGCGTCGATCAACAGACCTGCGAGACCCGCGCCTACGCCGTGGCTCGGCATTTCAAGCCATTCCTGGTCAATACCGTGGTCGGTTTCATCGGCCCGGAGTACCTGTACAACGGCAAGCAGATCATCCGCGCCGGCCTGGAAGACCACTTCTGCGGCAAGCTGCTCGGCGTGCCGATGGGCTGCGACATCTGCTACACCAACCACGCCGAAGCCGACCAGGACGACATGGACACCCTGCTGACCCTGCTCGGTGTCGCCGGGATCAACTTCATCATGGGCATCCCTGGCTCCGACGACATCATGCTCAACTACCAGACCACCTCGTTCCACGACGCGCTTTACGCGCGCCAGACCCTCGGCCTGAAACCCGGCCCGGAATTCGAAGCCTGGCTGGAACGCACCGGCATCTTCACCCAGGCCGACGGCCGGGTGCGCTTCGGCGACAACCTGCCTCCGGCCTTCCGCCACGCGCTGGCGCAGCTCGCATAGGGATGAGCATGGACCGACATACCCCCACACATGACAATCCCTGGCTGGCCCTGCGCAACCTGACGCCCGCGCGCATTGCCCTGGGCCGTACCGGCACAAGCCTGCCGACCGGCGCGCAACTGGACTTCCAGTTCGCCCACGCCCAGGCTCGCGATGCGGTACACCTGCCCTTCGACCATGCCGGCCTGCGCCAGCAACTGAGCGACCGTGGCCGTGACAGTCTTTTGCTGCACAGCGCCGCTGCCGATCGTCACCAGTACCTGCAGCGTCCCGATCTGGGCCGTCGTCTGAGCGACGACTCGGCGCTGAAACTGCGCGAACACGCCCAGGCCAATCCGGGCGGCGTCGATCTGGCAATCGTGGTGGCCGACGGCCTCTCGGCATTGGCCGTGCATCGCCACACCTTGCCGTTGCTGAGTCGCTTCGAGGAACAGGCCGCCGCCGATGGCTGGAGCAGCGCCCCGGTGATCCTGGTGGAGCAGGGACGGGTCGCGGTGGCCGACGAGGTCGGCGAGCTGCTCGGTGCGCGGATGACCGTGATGCTGATCGGCGAACGCCCCGGACTGAGCTCACCCGACAGCCTGGGCCTGTACTTCACCTACGCCCCGAAAGTGGGCCTGACCGACGCCTACCGCAACTGCATCTCCAACGTACGCCTGGAAGGCCTGAGCTACGGCATGGCCGCGCATCGCCTGCTGTACCTGATGCGCGAGGCCTGTCGCCGGCAGCTTTCAGGGGTGAACCTGAAGGATGAAGCCGAGGTCCACAGCATCGACAGCGAAAATTCCCCCAAAAAATGCGGAAACTTCCTGCTCGGTGAAGGGTAAAAAACATGTAACCCAAGGCGGATTGCGCTTCTAGGCTGCCTTGGGGCAGCATGCCGGTACGAGGCAGCTTGCATCCCCCCGTTCCCACATGGACTCTGAGGCCTGCTCATGCGCATCATCAAGGCAACCCTGGAACACCTCGACCTGCTCACCCCGCTGTTCGTCACCTATCGCGAGTTCTACGGGCAACTGCCCTACCCCGATACTTCGCGCACCTTCCTCGAGAAGCGACTGAAACGCGGCGAGTCAGTGATCTACCTGGCCCTGCCGGATGACGACGACCACAAGCTGCTGGGCTTCTGCCAGCTCTACCCGAGCTTCTCGTCACTGTCGCTCAAGCGCGTGTGGATCCTCAACGACATCTACGTAGCCGAGGATTCCCGGCGCATGCTGGTGGCCGACCACCTGATGCGCGAAGCCAAGAAGATGGCGAAGGAAACCAACGCCGTACGCATGCGCGTGTCCACCAGCAGCAACAACGAGGTGGCGATGAAAACCTACGAGTCCATGGGCTTTCGCAAGGATACCGAGTTCGAGAACTACGTCCTGCCGATCAGCCAGGATTGACCAGCCGGGCTTCTGGCCTGTGGGGACGGCACCTGCCGTCCCGTAACCCGCCGCTACAAACTCCCCGGGCATCTTCCCGACTTCGCCGTATAATGCCCCATTCGTCATGTGTGAAAAGTTACCCATCCACCGGTGAACATGCCCACGCAAAATGACGTCGTCCGTCATCGCGCGCCCGTGGAAGCGGGTCAAGACAACAGGTGCTGTACATGGAATTCAACCCGCTGGACCTTATCCTGCATCTCGATGCCTACCTCGACCTGCTGGTGACCAACTATGGTCCCTGGATCTACGCCATCCTGTTCGCGGTGATCTTCTGCGAGACCGGCCTGGTGGTCATGCCCTTCCTGCCGGGCGATTCGCTGCTGTTCATCGCCGGCGCCGTGGCCGCGGGCGGTGGCATGGACCCGGTACTGCTCGCCGGCCTGCTGATGGTCGCGGCGATCCTGGGCGACAGCACCAACTACGTGATCGGACGCACGGCCGGGGAGCGCCTGTTCCGCAACCCCAACTCGAAGATTTTCCGCCGCGACTACCTGCAGCGCACCCACGAATTCTACGAACGCCACGGCGGCAAGACCGTCACCCTGGCGCGCTTCCTGCCGATCCTGCGCACCTTCGCGCCATTCGTCGCCGGCATCGCCCACATGCATTACCCGCGCTTCCTCGGCTTCAGCGTCGCCGGCACCCTGCTGTGGGTCGGTGGCCTGGTCACCCTGGGCTACTTCTTCGGCAACGTGCCCTTCATCAAGCAGCACCTGTCGCTGATGGTCGTGGCCATCATCGTCCTGTCGCTGGTGCCGATGATCCTCGGTTTGCTGCGTGGCCGGCTGGGCCGTACCGCCAAGGCCCACTGACCGTCCATGTGGTCGTTCAGCGCCTGGCGGCGCAAGCGCACCCTGGCGCGCTACCAGGTCGATCAAGCGCTGTGGCAGGCGATCCGTGACCGTCTGCCCCTGCTCGACGGCATCAGCGACGAGGAAGACCGCTGGCTGCGCGAGGCCAGCGTGCTGTTTCTCTACGACAAGCACCTCACCACCCTGCCCGGCGTCGAGCTGGACGACGAGCAGCGTCTGTTCCTCGCGGCCCAGGCCCAGCTACCGCTGCTGCACCTGGGCGATCTGAACTGGTACCAGGGCTTTCACGAGATCATTCTCTACCCCGACGACTTCAAGAGCCCGCAGCGCCACCGCGACGCCAGTGGTGTCGAGCACGTGTGGGACGCCGAACACAGCGGCGAGGCCTGGCAGCAGGGCCCGGTGATCATGGCCTGGGCCGGCGTCGAGGCCAGCGGCGGCTGGGAAGCCTACAACCTGGTGATCCACGAGCTGGCGCACAAGCTCGACATGCTCAACGGCGACGCCAATGGCCTGCCGCCCCTGCACCCAGGCATGGACGTCAGTGCCTGGGCCGAGGCCATGCAACAGGCCTACGACGACCTCAACCGCCAGCTCGACGCCAACCCTGACCTGGAAACGGCCATCGACCCCTACGCAGCGGAAAACCCGGCCGAGTTCTTCGCCGTGACCAGTGAATACTTCTTCAGTGCCCCTGACTTGCTGCATGAAAGTTATCCACAGGTGTACCGGCAATTGTCGCTGTTCTACCGCCAGGACCCGCTGGCCCGCCTGACACGCCTGCAAGCCGAGCACCCGCAGTACCGCGACGCCTCCGTCTGATCTGCCAGCACATCAGGCCGACCGTGGCATGCGTTGGCGGAATGTGCCTATAATCGCCGCCACTTTTTTGGTCAATCACGGGGGCAAAGCCCAATGAGCTACAGCAAGATTCCTGCGGGCAAGGACCTGCCGAACGACATCTACGTCGCCATCGAGATCCCGGCCAACCACGCGCCGATCAAATACGAGATCGACAAGGACAGCGATACCCTGTTCGTCGACCGTTTCATGGCAACCCCGATGTTCTACCCAGCCAACTACGGCTTCATCCCCAACACCCTGGCCGACGACGGTGATCCGCTGGACGTGCTGGTCGTCACCCCGTACCCGGTCGCCCCAGGCTCGGTGATTCGCGCCCGTCCGGTCGGCGTGCTGAACATGACCGACGACGGCGGCGGCGACGCCAAGGTCATCGCCGTACCGCACGACAAGCTGTCGCAGCTGTACGTCGACGTGAAAGAGTACACCGACCTGCCGGCCCTGCTGATCCAGCAGATCGAGCACTTCTTCGCCAACTACAAGGATCTGGAGAAGGGCAAGTGGGTCAAGATCGAAGGTTGGGAAGGCGCTGACGCCGCCCGCGCCGCGATCACCAAGTCGGTTGCCGCCTACAAGGGCTGATGACCGCCTTGCCATGAAAAAGCCCGGCCATGTGTGCCGGGTTTTTTTATGCCTGCCAGATACAGACACCGTTTTCTTGCGGGGTCTTCAAATGCCTCATCCATAAATAAGAGAAAAATCCCACATTAGCCTGCAAAAACGGCCGACAAAAACTCCAGATTCCCACCATCAGCATAAACACCCTGTTTATTCCCTCGCCTCGCGCCACAATCTAGACTCGCCGCCATGAACAATTCCGGTGACCGTCTCAAGACCCTTCTGCAGGAATGTGGCCTGACCGCTTCCGACTTCGCCGCCCAGCGCAAGGTCACGCCCCAGCACGTGAACAATTGGTTCAAACGGGGTATTCCCCTGGCGCGCCTGGACGAACTCGCCGACCTGTTCTGCGTCCATCGCCGCTGGCTGCGCAACGGCGAAGGCCCCAAGCACCCGAGCCCGATCCTGCGTCCTGGCCTGCCTCAACCCGAAACCACGCTACCCGGCCATGGCGGCAGGCAGATCTGCGTCGATTTCCACCGCCTGCTCGACGGCCAGCTCATACCGGATCCGGACCGCCACCTGCTGGTGTCGGCCCAGGCCTTGGAGACGCTCGGCATCCTCCCGGAAAATGCCATCTGCCTGGACATGCCGGACGCCAACATGGCCCCGCTGATCCCCATTGGCGCCGCCCTGGCCATCGACCGCAGCCTGACCCGCGTGGTCGACGGGCAGACCTACGCGCTGCTGCACGAGGGCCGGCTGCGGGTGCACAGCCTCAGCGTGGGGCAGAACGGCACGCTGTGCCTGCACAGCCACGACCGACGCAACTACGCCGTCGAGCGCTACACCCCGGCCCAGCGCCACGCCCAGGGCATGCAGGTATTGGGTTGGGTATTCTGGTGGTCGTGGTTCAGCCGTCAGCGGCCCGTATGACACACCCGGTGCCAATTTTCGCTGGGCATCCCTGGCGAGCCCTAGTATGCTACGCGGCACATTTAGCCGAGGGTCGGCACAAGCCGCATCCCAGAGCACCTGACGACGCCCCACACGGCCGTTTGTCATCTTTTTCAGGCCTCGATGGCCAACCTGTTAAGGCGGTTGCGGCTTACCAAAAATTAGCCAAGCCCGTCCCCGAGAGCCGGCCACAAGCCGGCTTTTTATTTGTCCGAAGAAATCCAATAGTACTCATCGGCCTTCCCCTCACAAATACTCCATAACCATCAGCAACTGTGTCTGATACCCCCCAACCGCTGGAGTCTGATCCCCCATCTTGATCGCCTTGGCTCCCAAACTAAGCTGCAGATTTCCACCGGAAACGGTGAACGCCAACACTTCGTTGAGCCGCAAAGCAGATGTCGGCGAGGCCGAAGTCAGGTCACGGAGCCGCAGACGCAAACCCAGTCCATTGAGGGTGGTCTTGAGGGTGGCGTCGTCGTATGCCGCATCAGCCGGCACCAGGCGCAGATTCACCCGAGTATCGTCGGCGCAGCGAAACGCCAGCGGCACGTCGGTCCAAGGAGATGAGCCAGCCGTCAGTTCGTTGCGGCTTATCGCTGGCAACGAAACGCTCTGGCTCTGCGGGAACAGTGTGGTGCACAAAGGCCGTACCAACGCGCCGGTAACTTGCAGCTCACTCGCTGCGTCGGCGCGGACCAGGCTTGCCTGGCACATCAACACAGGCAGGCACAGTGCAATGATCCCCCTCATCCCAGCCCCCGTCGATTTATAGATAAACAATATTCACGACCGCCGAGGCCGAAAAGGCTCCCTCAGTCAGCGCGCCCTGCGCAACCAGCCTGGCCGACATACCAAGATCGACTGCCCCCGATACATTGCTCACCGTCCGCGCCACCCCGCGCACATTGATGGCGGTGTTGTTGTCCTTGCGCAGCAGCTGGTAGCCGAGGTTCGCTCGGCCGGCAGATGCGATGGTGTCGGTCAGCGCGCTCGAAGCCGTAATTGCGATCGTGAACGATGAGTTAGCTGGACAGGTGAGCGCCAGGGGCAGATCGATTGCCGGCGCTGCGGCCACTTTGTCGTATTCGATACTGCCAAAATTGGCGGTGAGGGTTCTGGCGCTGGTCAAGGTGCACGGCGGTCGCGTGAGAGTGCCACTCACGTTGATGGTCACCGACTCGGTAGCGGCGTTAGCTGATGCGCTCATTACAAGGGCAGCCGCAGCACAAAAAAATGGAATTCTCATGGTTCAGCTCCGGAAGATCAGGGGTACGTTAGCGTTAGGGTGTACTGGCTGGAAAAATTGCCTGTTGGCGGAGCGCCCGCATTATTCAACCTCGGCTGAAAGCGCAAACTCAGGTTGTTAGTGCCCGCTGCCAGCGCGATGCTTCGCGCGCTGCCAAGTGCGACCGGGCTGTTCGTGTCAGCCCAGGTGCTGGCCATGGACAAGCCGGACAAGGTGGTCGCGGAAAGTCCTTGTGCCGCGTTCACGACAGCTTGCGTGGGTGTGAGGGTTGCACGAATGGTCGATGCTGACTGGCAGTTGACAGCGATGTTCGCTACCTGACTGGCGCTTGCAGTTTCAGCGTTCGACAGCGTACCGAAGTACACGTTGGAAGGTGCGGTGGAGTTCAACCTGCAGGCCGGGTTTGCCACGGTGTATTGCACCAACCCGGAATAAACCCACTCCGACCAATTCTCGTAGCCGCCAATGGAAGTGATTGCGTAGTTGAACAGCAGAAAGTAGGGCCCAGGCCTGTCCACCGCCCTCGTGTAGATAGTGGTCGAAATCGTGAATCGCGTGCCGACAGGCAGCGCGGTGCAGCCGTTAGGCATGCAAGTCGTACCGGTAGTTCCAAGCCCCCCCCGACTGACTTGCTGACCGTTGGCCATGACCACAAATGTGCCAAGGGGTGTACCGTTCGAATATTGCGCGGTGTAAGTGATGTTGGCACCGACGGGGAAGCGCCGAGTGATGTTGCAATCAAGGCTCACGGGAATCGTGAATATATCGCCCGGAGCCAAGGTGCCTCTGTCCATTTGCAAAGGCGTGCTGGCGCAGGTCAAGTTGTTGCCGACGAACGCTTGCGCAGCGGGGTGAAACAGCACCGCCATGATCATGATGAGTGCTGTCCAGCACGTCTGGGCCATGTTCGGGCGAGGGGTTGAGGTAAGAAGCTTCATATCAAGAATCCTTAGGAGCTCATCGGTGAACGCGCGCAGGTGATCGCTATCTGCTCGATGCCTTCGCCCTTGAGCGCGAAGTGTTCGAGATCCAAAGGCGCTTGACACCAAGGTTTGCCGTCCACCTCGACGATCAATTGCGATACATCCGGCACCCCCGTGAGGTATACCCGGCCGCTGTCGGCAATCATGGCGCTACTGAGCAAATGGCCGGCCTGGTCACTGAGAGTGGCCTGGGCCGCAAACGGCGCTTCCTCACCGTCTGGTGTCACCAGCCTGACCAACAGACGTCGACCGTTACGGGTTTCGAAAGCCGCCTTGATGAAGGCGCCGCGTGTAGGCAAGACTTCTTGGACCAGATCACTGATGTCAGTGGTGTCAGACAAGGTGTCGGTGTTGAGCGACACTTTGTTAGCCCGATAAGGCTGAGCTGACGGCACGATGGTATAGCCGGACTGATTGGTGCGGATGCCGCTGCGCGACTTAACGCCAACGCCAGCGGCGCCCGGCGTAGAGACGATGATGTTGGTCTCGCCCAATGGCTGGGTGAACATGACAGTATCGCTGGTGGCGACCAGGCCACCTTCGACGCCATAGTCGAATTGCGTGCTTTGCCGATCAGAGCTGTAGGCACCGTGCCAAACGGCATTGGCGGCGTTGTAGCGCGCGGCCAGCGAATGTCCCGTCAAGCGGTCACCCTGGGTATCGCGCTGCTCCAGGCCCAGGTTGTAGGTCAATGCGTTGTCGGCAAGCAGCGAGTCGCTCAAATTGAGGTTGCGGTTGGCGTTGCCAGCATTGTCGCGGCTGGCTCCCGCACTTACCCTGCGACTCGACCCTGGACCGCCGAGCGGCAGGCTGACCCCTATCGATACACTGTTCTGGGTTTGCCCTGCCCCGCGCGCTTGGGCCAGGCTCAGGGTATAGGCTGCACTGCCGACGCTGAAGTTATAGCCCAATTGAAGCGAGGTGGTACTGCGTGTCTGGTTCCAGAACTGGGTCTTGCTAAGGTTGGCAAACATTCCGCCATACGCGCCGAACTGCTGCGAAATATTGGCGGTGAACGCACTTTTCATATGCCCGGAAAAGTACTCGGAAGCTAACAACGCGCTGTCGAGCAGGTGTTCGTCATCAATCACTGCGGTCGCAGGCGATTTGGCACGCAAGTTGACCGCCTCGTTGAAACTGTAATAGCCCGCTGTGGAATAACGGTAGCCAACCAGACTGAAATTGGTGTCGGTCGCCTCTACGGACTTCGAGTAGCGAAAGCGATACGACTGGCCAGAACTGCTGCGCGCATCGATACCACGCGTCGCTGCCTGAGTCACGTCAAGAGAAATTGCGCCAAAGCCTGCGATGTCCTGCGCGATGCCGAACAGCGCGGAACGATAATCAGCGCTCAAGATGCTGCCGGCCAGCAGCGTCGTGCCGCTGGCCACGCCGCGGCGGTAGCTAAGCTGGGCGAAGGTCGGTTTTGGCAGGCCGGACGTCGAGTTGGCGGAACGATACTGGCCCACGGTGAATTCATAGCTCTGCTGCCCTTCGCGCAGCATGTAAGGCACCGACGAGAACGATTGAACGTAGACCTGACGATCGCCATTGGGCCCCTCCACGGTCACTTCGATGTCACCATTACCGGGTGTGGAATACAGGTTTTTCAGCGCAAACGGGCCAGACGGCACCCACTGCTCGCTAATGACATAACCACGTTGACGCAGCGTCACCAACGAGCGACCGTTGGCGATCCCGCGGATCACTGGGGCGAAGTTACGCGCATCATCCGGCAGCATGTCCAAGTCCGTCGCGACACTGACGCCGCGATAGGAAATCGCATCGAACAAGTCACTGCTGGTCGCACCCTCGCCAACGGTCGCAATGGCCATGCTGTCGCCGAGCGCATGCTGGACATAGGTATCCACCGACTTCCACTGGCCTGCCGTGCCAGTACTTTTCTGGTACGTAGAGAAATTACGCAGACGCCATGCACCGGCATTGATCCCACTGCGCAGGCTGCCGAATTCTGCTTGCCGGCGGCTGTTGTCGTTGCGGTTATCGCTGCCGGTGAACGTGTAGTTGGCGAACGCCACAGACTCACCGTCCGACCAACGCCGACGCCGCAACTCGAAGGGCACTTCACCAATGAACGCTTGAGGGACTTGCAACTGCAACTGCTGTTTGCCGAAGTTGTAGTCATACGTCACGCCAGCCAAGCTGCCGGAAAACGCTATACACCCATGTTCGTAACTTTCGGCGCTCGCAAGACGGTCAGTATCGACGCCCAACTCCTGCAACGCAGCCAGGGTAAAGCAAGGGTACAACGCGGTGATGCTCGCCGGCTGGTCTGCCGGCGTGCGGATGAACTGCACATCCCGCACATCCAGCGCCTTGCCGTTCAAGCTGAGCGACACCTGGTAGATTCCGGGCAATTGGCCTTGACTGAGCGCACCAACTTGCGCAACCACAGCCTCACCGCCGCGTCCTCCGCCGATTTCCAGAAAGCTGGGATCGAAATCAATGGCAGCCAGCGCACTGGATGGACCAGCGCAAACGAAAACCAAGGATAGACAGGCAGCCGGGGTGTGACGCAGCCGCTGACTCATGCGCCCCGTTGCCATGGCGTATCCCTCATGCAAGCAAATGAATTAATTGACCAGGGTCTTTACCGGTGCTTCGACTGCGCTGCCGTACTCATTGATGTAAGTAAGGTTAATCGTGTCGCCTGCGCGTACAGGGAGGTCAACGATCCTACTTTCGCCTGGCTTGATGAGTTCGAGCAGCCCTTTACGCTCGATGCCATTGACCACCAGCTTGCTGACGACCACGTGGTAGCCAGACGGGTTTTGAATATGCAGACGGCCCTGTCCAGCTGAAGCTTTTAGCCCTGCCACAGCGTCAACTAAATTGCCTTGCAACCCCTCAGGGCGATAAAACAGTTTGATACTGGTTTTAACGGCAATCTGCAGCACGTTCTGATGGGCCGGATCGGTGGACTTTGCGGGAATAGCTTTTACATTGACCGTAAACAAACTTTCTTTATCGCTGGCGAAGACACTTTTATCGATGGCCATAATCCTCAGCATGTTCTGACTACCGGGATCGAGACGGAACAATGGAGGCGTAATCAGAAAGGCATCGCTGCTGCTCTCACTGCCACCGTACTCACTGACCCAGGACTGGATCAGATAAGGAATATTGTCTTCAGCGGAGTTGGTTACTGACAGGCTCGCTTCCTTTTGCTTGGCCTGATAGACGACCCGCGTGGCGCCTACATTGACACCCGCATGCGCCAGCACGCTGCTAAGGCTAAGTACCAGGGCGAACAACCCTGCGAGTTTCGATTTCATCTGATGTCACACCCTTGGCCCAGGATCCACGCTGCACGTGGACCCTGGTGATTCAGCGTAATTAGCGATAAGTGATGTCGAAGCTGGCAATGGCATTGACGCGACCGGTGCCAATACCACGCGCAGTGACGGCACCGTCGGTGTCTACCGTGTCGGCTACCAAGCGCACGTAAGAGGCAGTGAAGTCGAAGGTGTTGCTGGCTGGGCGCAGGCTGTAGGCAGCGCTTTCAGTGTTGAGCGGCAGCTTGGCACCGGTGCGGGCATCGGCGATCTGAATACCCACGCCTGCAACCTGATTGCTGCCGACCATGCCCAATACCGTCGCATCGCTGGCGGCTTGCTGACCGCTGAACTTCACGGTTGCGTTATGCAGTGTCGGCCCGCTGCAGTTCTCCAGCGAAATGCTGAAAGGTGTACCGCCATTGGCAGCCAGGGCACCGACGGTATTTGGGAAGTCTGCGATACGCACTTGACCCATATCGACAGACTGAGTAGCACTTTGAGTATTGATTGTGCACGCGTTGTCATTGACCACGCCTGTGAACTCGATTTGACCATCGGCCGCTTGCGCAGCGGTGAGCATGAAAGAAGTTACCAGGGCAGCGCAGGACAATGCGGAGTATTTGATTGAACGAACAGACATGACAGGCCTCGCTTTATAAGTGATAGGTCCCTGGCAACGCATACTGTCAGCAGGGGATTGAACTATCACTTAGCTCACCCGTGATCAACATAAGACGAATCTCAAAAGCCAATCTGCCCAGCACAGGCCAACTAATAGCGGCAGAGGCGCCATTCAGCAAATAGGTTTCCACGGAAAAATAGTTGGCCTTCAGGCGTTAGGAAACCCCAAGCGAAGTTTCTGACCAACCGGAAATGGGCGGCATGGGCATGCAGAAAAGCCCGATGTTCAGGTGCTGATTTTATTGGAGGACCAATGCAACGCTTTGGTTATCTGCCTCTGGTGCACAGCCCCCCACACCACGAAATGATTGCCAGCGTACCTGCGACGAGCCGCAATCTGCCAGATCGCGGGTCGCCCTTGATGCGCCGGCCGTTTCTCCACGCCGGTATGACCCGCTTCGGCACAGATAACACTTTCCTAGCCATGCAACAGGTGGCGGGCGCCGCTACATCGGCCACATTCGCCGCGGCACCATGCCCGGGCAGTTGATCAGAGTGCTATTTCAGCCCCGCTAAGGGGGTCTGTACTGACTTGATGGAAAAATCCTCGCGGCAGGGAATCGTGCATGCCGGACCATTCGTCTGGTGAAAGGATTCAGCTCTCACCCTATTTGGCCGCCAGCCGATAAGCCGATTAGTCACTCAAAATTGGAATGCAAACATGAAAGGATTTTTCGTTGCTGCGGTGCTCTGCTCTTTGCCCCTATTGAGCCAGGCCGAAGATAGGACGCCGCTGCATGGCACTGTGCGCTTCACTGGAGCGGTGGTGACTGGACTCTGCAATGTCACCACGTACAGCCAAGGCAGGGTGTGGGAATCATGTGCGCAGGATGCGACGTTTTCGACCTTGACGGTTCAAGCCGCTGCGAGCACACCGCCCCAGCACATCAGCATCCAGCCATTGCCGCAGCCCTCAACCAAGATGGATCAGGAGTATGTACTGATCAACGCCACGGGCAGCGCGGTCGAACAAGGCCGCTATGTGATTACCCAGAAAGTGCTTTGAAGCATGCCTAAGCATCCCCCCATGCTCAGCAGCCGCTGACCAAGGCTTGCCGACTAGAGATTGAGATCCGTCCTATTCAGGACACGGCAGCCGCAAACTAGGCTGGCGCCGATGAGACCTGACCACCTGATCCCGACGCTCCACTCCTCGCTCTCGACGCCGCAGGCGGCGCGCAAGCTCCTGTGCCTGTTCGCCTTCAGCCTTGTAGCGGGAGTGTTCATCGGTGCTTACAGCTACCTTCGTGTAACGCTGAATCAGGAGATATCGTCCCGCCGCAGCTACATGAACGAAGCGATCTTTGATGCTCAGGGTTTCTTCGTCAGCCGCCAGACGCTGCTCAAAGGGTTGGGGTTGTCTACGGTCAGGCAACCCACGCTTGCCGCCGCCGAAACCAACAATGTGCCGGAAGAGGAGATTCATATCATCCTCGGCCAGGACCATGAAATCTGGAGCCTATGGCTGACCCGGCGCATGCTCGATTACTTGCGGACCAACGAGGTCAACCTGATCTATGTGCCGCAAACGCCAGGCGCAGAGGTGCAACGCCTGTTCACCGCCGCCACCCATGCTGAGAGCATGCCCTCGCGGGTGCTTGAGCGCGTGCGGTCGGCCAACGATATCCAGGCGTCTCAAGATGAACTCTGGCTGACCGATCCCGGCCGACTGGATTCACCGCTGTATATCTTCATCAGAATGGACGAACGCAAGGCCACCTCAGGCTGGCTGGGGCTCGAGGTCGATGGCCCAAACCTGATCAAAGCCCTGCAGCACGAGCAGGCTGGTGACTTCAAGTTGCTGGATGCCAATGGTCAACTGATTCTGAGCAACGCCCCGCTCCCGCCTGCAAGCACGCGACGGGCTGATAACGTCCCGACGTCCAACAGCTTCGGCTGGGAGGGCGGGTTCTGGTTGCCGGAAAGGCTGACTATCCGCAAACATCTGGACTATTCCAACTGGCAAATCATCTACAGCATACAACTGAAATCCTTGCTTCCCAGCTTGGCAATACCGCTTGCGGCGGCGCTTCTTATTTGCCTTCTGGCCACGGTGTTCATGCTCTGGTGCGTCAAGCGGATCAACCAGCGGTTGATCGTGCCGGCCGCCGCGCGTATTGACGCCCTGATAGAAAGCGAGGCGTTCTGCAGCGCAGTGATTCACGTCGCCCCTGTGGCCTTGTGCGTGCTGCGCCGCAGCGATGGCGCGGTGGTGCTGGAAAATCAACTATCGACACAGTGGCTGGGGATGGGCGATGAGCGAACGCGGCTATGCCATCAATGGATTGACCGCGCTTTTGGCTCCGAAACAGAGCGAAGCAGCACCGATGAACTACAGATGGCGGACGGTCGACATCTGTTCCTGAGCTATGCTCCAACGCGCTATCAGCGCGAAGATGTACTGATCTGTGCATTCAGTGACATCACCGAACGCAAAACCACCGAAATGGCCTTGCAGCAGGCTCGCACCCTGGCCGACGCAGCCAATGAAGCCAAGACGCTGTTCCTGGCAACGATGAGCCACGAAATCCGCACCCCGTTGTATGGCGTGCTGGCAACGCTCGAACTGCTTTCCCGGACTCAGCTGGACACACAGCAGCGCGGCTACCTCACCGCGATCGAAGGCTCCTCGGCATCCTTGCTGCAATTGATCTGCGATGTGTTGGATGTGTCGAAGATCGAAGCCGGCCAGTTGGCACTGGAGCTCACGACTTTTGCGCCGCTGGAGCTGACTCAGGACGTAATCCAGAACTATACCGGCGCGGCCCAGAGCAAAGGCCTGCAGCTGTTCGCCTGTATTGATCCGCGACTGCCCGAGCACGTGCTGGGGGACGTCACCCGGATTCGTCAGATTCTCGGCAACCTGCTGAGCAACGCAGTCAAATTCACCGAGACCGGACGCATTGTGGTGCGCCTGCTGCTGATGTCCCGCGAGGGCGAACGGGCCATGTTGCAGTGGCAGGTAGTCGATACCGGCAAGGGCATTCCTACGCAGGATCAACAACAGCTGTTCGAGCCGTTCTTTCAAAGCAGCCCGACCGCCAATGTGGTCGCTGGCACCGGCCTGGGCCTGTCCATCTGCAAGCGCCTGGTGCACTTGATGAATGGCTCGCTCAGGGTGTTCAGCGAGCCGGGCCTGGGCAGCAGCTTCACGTTCACCCTGCCGCTCGAGCAGGTCTCAGCGCACACGCAGTACGCCTGGGCTCAGCCACTGGTCAGTGAGCGCATCTATGTCCACTCGCAGGTGCAGGAACTGGCTGAGCACACTGCGGGCTGGCTGCGCCGCTGGGGGGCACGGGCACAGCTGACAGGCCAGGATACGAGTCAACTGGATACTGGCGCGACGCTGGTCGAGCTGTGTCCAGGTCAGGCCAGTACCACCCTCAAAGATGACTGGAATGGTAATCGGGTCGTGGTGGCGCAGGATGCACACGGCATTGTCCAGGTCGACGAGCGCACCTGGCGCGTGGGGCTGAACAACCTTCAGGCACTCAATCGTGCCGTCGGCCAAGCGTTGGGCATAGAACTGCAAGACGAGCCGATGAAGCCTGTCACGGTTCAGAAAGGCCGGCTGAATCTGCACCTGCTGGTGGCAGAAGACAACATGATCAATCAGCTCATTCTGCGCGACCAACTCGAGGAACTAGGCTGCACCGTGGTGCTGGCGCGCGACGGTGTCGAGGCCCTGGCGCTGTGGCAAGACGCCGACTTCGACATCGTCCTGACCGATGTCAACATGCCGCGCATGAACGGCTATCAACTCACCGGAGAGCTGCGCGCAAGGGGCTGCAGCGTACCGATCATCGGTGCTACTGCCAACGCCATGCTGGATGAGGCAGAGCGTTGCCTGGGGGCAGGCATGGCACACCTGCTTGTCAAACCCTTCACGCTGCACGCCTTGTACCAGTGCTTGCAGCCTTACCAGAGAAGCGTGTCGTGAACGTGTATCGCGTGCTAATAGTCGAGGACCATCCGTTTCAACACCAGTACCTGACGACTGTCTTCCAGGCGGCAGGCGGCTTTGAGGTGGAACTGGCCTGGGATGGCGCCACTGCACTGCAGCGCCTGGCAAGTAGCCGATATGACTTGCTGCTGACTGACCTGATGATGCCGCATATGGACGGTGTGCAACTGATACAGCAACTGGCGCAACTGCATCGTCCCCCTGCCCTGGCATTGATGACCGCAGCATCGCGACGCATGCTGGTTGGCTCCGGCCAGGTCGCCAAGAATCTTGGGCTGCGCGTCGCCGGCCTGATCTCCAAGCCGGTCCGAGAGGCTGAAGTTGTCGGTTTGCGCGAACGACTCGATGACCTCACCGAACAGGCCCGAGCATTCAGCAGCAGACCGCGAGGCTGCCGTTCGCGCAGCACCTTGGCCAAGGCCCTCGAGAACGGTGAAATCCAAGCGTGGTTCCAGCCGAAGATGTCGCTGCATGACGGAAGCATCGTCGGTGCCGAGGCGCTCGCGCGCTGGGTACATCCTGCCGAAGGTTTGCTTATGCCCGGCGCTTTTCTCGATGAGATCGAAAACGCCGAACTGGAAATCGAGCTGCTCACCTGCATGCTGGGTCAAACCCTTGGCGCCCAGGCACAGTGGGAGCGCATGGGCCATCCGCTGCCTGTATCGATCAATCTGCCGACCCACCTGCTCGATCATGCCGACCTGGTCGACCGCTTGCTGGCCCAGGTACGGATCAACCAGGCCGACCCCCGCCAGATCACCTTCGAGCTCACCGAGACCTCTACCACCCAACTGTCCAGCAGCTACTACGCCGGTGCATGTCGCTTGCGGCTGATGGGGTTCGGCCTCGCTCAGGACGACTTCGGCAGGGGGTACAGCTCGTACTTCAATCTGGTGTCGACGCCGTTCACGGAGCTCAAGATCGACCGCTCGCTGGTATCAGGCTGCGGCGAAAACGACGGCTTGGCGTCAGCCTTGCTCAGCATCACCGAACTGGGACGCAAGCTTGGCCTCATCACGGTCGCCGAGGGTGCAGAAACCCAAGCCGAATTGGCAGTGCTTCGCCGAATCAAGTGTGACCACGTGCAGGGTTTTATCATCTCTCCAGCCGTCGCGCGGGATGACTTGGCCAATTTATTAAGGGAAGATGGCCCACGGCCAGCACTAATTTGAAACCTCACGGTCAAACGATTCAGCTCAGGGAAGTGCTGACTGTTCAAGGACGATAGACGCTATTTGCGCACCTTTAGCGTCGGTCTATTTTCTTCCTTTAGCCGAGCCCTACCCCCATGAAACACGCGAGCCTACACCTGGACGCCCTGGCGCTGAGTTCCCAACGCCTGAACAAAGCTCTGTTGCTGATGACAGGCTTGCTGATACTTCTGTCCAGCACCTGCTACTGGGCGGTGTCGCGGCTGCTGGAGGCCGAACAACAGCGCGTCGAATTTCATTTCGCTCGGGTCGTGGAAATCATCCACGAGCACGAGTCGTTTATGCGAAATGTAGCGACCGGCTACCGTTACAGCAGCTCGCCGCCCCTGCACTCGGTACAGTCCGTTTCAGTGATCCAGACTCAGCCTATTGGTGATCAGGTGTTGCTCAAGGCCAAAGGTTTCGACCTTTCGTTGCCGTTCTCCCTGGCCCATGGCCCAGGCTATAGCAAAGAAGACGAAGGCCGAGCGCTGGCCTTGGGCGTGCAGATGACCGACTACTTTGGCGGGTTCTGGGCCAGTTCATTCTATTCTTCACCACAACTGTTCATTCTCAGCCCGGCCGGCGAAGCCAGCCTGGCAATTCCCGCCGCAGATGCACCTCGCCAGCATCTGCCGCTGCTGCAAGAGCAATACAGCTCTGTCATCAACCGTCTGCAGCAAATCCTGCCCTCACAGACCCTGCTGAACGATCATCGTGTGCGCTGGATGCGCGCGCCCTCGCAGCTGTACCAGAAGCACCGCAGCATTGTCGCGATGATCGGCCTGGACGCTGCCAGTGCCCTGCTTCCTGCCGGCAAAGCGAATGGCCTGCTGGTCCTAGCCGCCACCGTCGATACCGCCCAGGTCGATGAGTTCGAGCGGGTGCTGCAATTGCCGGTGTACAACCAGTTCACCCTGATCTCGCCTGAGGACGACGTAGTGCTCGGCACTCTGGAGCCAGGCACCACTGCTCCTTTGGGGCTGAGCTTCAATCAGCAGGGGCTGCGTTTCAAGTTGATATCGAACTCCGGGGAGCGCTGGACCGGCCTTTATGCAATCAGCTATCAGGACTTTCTGCGCTATGCCAAATGGCCGTTGATGGGGCTGATGCTGACGTTTATTGCGGCGATTCTGGTCGGCCTGTGGATCAACCGCTGGTACCAGACCCGTATCGTCATACCAGCTCAAAAGGCGCAAGAACGCCTGTTCGAGAACGAGTCATTCAACCGCCTGATGCTGCACAACGCACCCGTTGGGTTGTGTGTTCTGCGTCGCAGTGACCGCAAGCTGCTGCTGGAAAACCAGCGCGCTGCGCAGTTGGCTGCCACCCCAGCCGTCCTCCAATTGCTGGAAAGCCATGATGGCGATCAGGCGCCCGGGGAGACCTGCCTGCTGGTCGACGGTCGCTATGTTCAGGTCGTGGTCGTGGCCGCCCGCTACGAGGGCCAGGACGTGTTCCTGTGTGGCTGCAATGACATCACACGGCATGTAGACGAGACCTTGATGCTGAACCAGGCACACCGCCGCGCCACTGCCGCCAACGAAGCCAAGACCGTGTTCCTGGCGACCATGAGTCACGAAATCCGCACGCCGCTTTATGGCGTGCTGGGCAATCTGGAACTGCTCTCGCTGACTGATATGACCGAGCGTCAACGCCACTACCTGGAAGTCATCCAGGGCTCGTCAACAGTGCTGTTCCAACTGATCAGCAACGTACTGGACGTATCCAAGATCGAATCGGGCCAGATGCCGGTTGAGGAGGCGCCGTTTGACCCCGCTCAACTGGTGGAGGATGCAGTGGTTGCCTTCAGCGCAACCGCACGCAACAAAGGCCTGGATATCGAAGCGGAGATAGATCCGCAGATCCCCAAGCAGATCCTGGGTGATGCCGGGCGGCTGCGGCAGATACTGCACAACCTGTTGGGCAACGCCATCAAGTTTACCGACTCGGGCCGTGTTCGCCTGCGTCTGACTGTGCAATCGCGCAACGCCGACTGCGTTTCGCTGCAATGGCAGGTCACCGATACCGGCGTCGGCATCAGGGAGCAAGCGATTGAGCAACTGTTCAAGCCGTTCTATCAGGTCGCGCCCGGCCAGGATGGCAATGGTGCAGGGTTGGGTCTGTCGATCTGCAAAAAGTTGAGCGAACTCATGGGCGGGAGCATGCGGGTTGTGAGCGAGCCCGGGCTGGGCAGCAGCTTCTCTCTGCTGATCACCCTGCCTATCGTTCACACTGCGCCACCGCCACCGCCGACCTCACTGCTGCCTACATGCCTGGATGAGCCCTGCCTGAACGTGCGCGTACTGGTTGCAGAGGACAATCCGGTCAGCCAAGCGGTGCTGCGCGAGCAGCTCGAAGCGCTGGGTGCCCACCCGACGGTTGCCAACGACGGTCAACACGCACTGAAACTGTGGCATACCCAGACATTCGACCTGGTCATCACCGACATCAACATGCCACGTCTCAACGGTTATGAGCTGGCGCAAGCCCTGCGCGTGCAGGGCGTGGATGTACCGATCATCGGCGTTACCGCCAACGCCCTACGTGAAGAAGGCGAGCATTGCCTGGCCATGGGCATGAGCGCCTGGGTGGTCAAGCCGCTGAGCCTGGGCATGCTCCGCCAAGCCCTGATGTCGCACTGCCGTAAAGCCAATAGCCAGCAGTTGCAGCCTTTGGCGCCGTCGGCAAAGGACGATCAGGAAGGCTGGATCGAGCTGTCGCCTGCCATGCGTGAGCTGATGGCTCAGACGCTGGTGGCGGACATTTCTCAGATCGAGCAAGGGCTTCAGGCGTCAGATGCACTTGTCGTGCGTCAACGCCTGCACAGCATGAGTGGAGCTCTGGCCAGTGTGCACGCACAGGCACTCCACCACCTCTGCCAGCAACTGGAAGAAGCGTTGCATGCGGGTCCGCTCGACGCGCCGCTGATCGTACAGATCAGAGCCCTCTGCGCCCGCCTCGCGGCATTGGCGCAATCTTTGGGCGAGCAAACTCAATGATGCCTACCATCTACTGCAAGAGATTCCACCAATGTCTCAATTGAAGATCGTCATCGCCGATGACCATCCCATAGTGCTACTCGGCGTGCGCGAAATCATCCAGCGCGATGGGCGCTACACCGTAGTAGGCGAGGCGGTCAGCTCCAGTGAGTTGATTGAGCAGCTGCGCAAGCACAACCCGCAGCTGCTTATCACTGACTTCAACATGCCCGGCGATGCCACCTATGGCGATGGCCTGAAGTTGATCGAGTACGTGCTGCGCAATTTCCCACAGACGCAGGTCCTGGTGCTGACGATGATTTCCAACAGCCTGATCCTGTCACGCCTGCAGGAACTGGGGGTTGTCGGCGTGATCCAGAAAAACCACCTGCATCAAGAGATCGAGAAGGCGTTGACCGCTCTGAGTTCGCAGCGTCGCTACACCAGCCCTAAACCCGAGGCGCGCTCGGTGCTGGTCCGCCCCGGCCAGATAGAGGATCGCTTTCAAAGTCTCTCGCCTCGTGAAATGGAGGTGCTGCGCCTGTTCGTGACTGGCTTGTCGGTGAGTGACATTGCGCGGCAACTGTGCCGCAGCAACAAGACGGTGAGTGCACAAAAAGTGTCGGCCATGCGCAAGCTGGAGATCGACAGTGATCAAGAGCTGATGGCCTACTGCATAGAAACTCGTCAGTTTTCCTGACAACGCCCAATAAGCGGGCTTCGTACCTGACGGCCGACACATGACACCTAGAACAGCGCAGGCAATGGTCTTTGCGGTACGCCGCAATAACGCAATAGCGCTGAGCGAGAACCTTCAGAGATAATCGATGATCGGCTGCACATGGGGCTGATAGCGTCCAAATGCAGGAGATTGATCACTTACCATGACAACCCGCACTGCCCGAGTTAGCCGCACGCCTGATTCTGCGACAGTGAAGCTCAAGGCGTCATACAGTCGCATATCCAGGACCGCAGGGCCTTGATCGAGATCGTGCAAGCGCAGCCCCAACCCTTAAAAGGATAGCGCTCAAGGTCACGCTGTCGCCTGCCGGGACACGGTCAATGAAACGCAGATTGACTTGCGTATTCTCGACATATCGAACTCCAACTTCAGCCCACAGCGGCGTTGCGGCCTTGAGCACGCTCAAACTGACTGGCGGTAGCGCAGCCGATTAAGTGATCGGGAACAGGGCCGCGCACAGGGAAACAGCCGAATCAGGATCAATAGCAAGATCGTGGGGGCGGGCTTGCCCGCGAGAAGAACACCGCGGTCCAAGCCACTCGGCTAGCAATCAACCAGCACCTGGGCAATCCGCTCCAGCCCCCAGTCCAACTCGTCGCGGCTGATGCACAGCGGCGGCGCGATGCGCAGCACGGTCTCGTGGGTTTCCTTGGCCAGCACGCCCAGCGCCATCAGCGCCTCGCAGTATGGCCGCGCCGGGCGGTCCAGCTCGATCCCGACCCACAGCCCACGGCCACGAATATCACGCACGAACGGCACCGCCATCTCACGCAGGCGCTGTTGCAGGTAGGCGCCGAGCTCGGCACTGTTCTGCGCCAGTTGCTCGTCTTGCAGCACGCGCAGCGCCTCCAGGCCCACCGCTGCCGCCAGCGGGTTGCCGCCAAAGGTCGAACCATGGCTGCCGGCATCGAACAGGTCCATCAGCGCATGGTCGGCGATAAACGCCGAGACCGGCAGGATCCCGCCGCCCAGCGCCTTGCCGACGATCAGGCCATCCGGGCGAATGCCCTCGTGCTCGAAAGCGAAGGTCTTGCCGGTACGCCCAAGGCCGGACTGGATCTCGTCAAGAATCAGCAGGGTGTTGGTGGCGTCGCACAGCTCGCGCAACTGACGCAGGAAGCCCTGTGGCGGCACGCGAATGCCGGCCTCGCCCTGGATCGGCTCGATCAGCACGGCGCAGGTATTCGGGCCGATGGCAGCACGGAAGCTGTCGATATCGCCGAAGGTCGCAGTGTCGAAACCGTCGCTGAACGGGCCGAAGCCATCCTTGTACTGCGGCTCGGTGGAGAACCCGACGATGGTAGTGGTGCGACCATGGAAGTTGTCGGTGGCGGTGACGATACGCGCCTTGTCACGGGCGATGCCCTTGACCCGATAACCCCAGCGACGCGCGGCCTTGATCGCGGTCTCCACCGCCTCGGCGCCGCTGTTCATCGGCAAGGCGGCCTCGAAGCCGGCGATCTCGCACAGGGCTTCGAGGAAGTGACCGAGGGTTTCGGAGTGGAAGGCCCGCGATACCACGCTGACCTTCTGCAACTGGGCGATGGCGGCAGCGACGATCCGCGGGTGGGCGTGGCCATGGCTGACCGCCGAGTAGGCCGACATCATGTCCAGGTAGCGCTTGCCGTCGCAGTCCTCGACCCAGACGCCCTGGGCACGGCTGATGGCCACCGGCAGCGGCGAGTAATTGTTGGCGCCGAAGCGCTGTTCACGGTCGATGATATGGGTGATGTTCATGAAAACTCCTGATCAGGCGCTGAGCAGCTTGCCGGTGCGAATGGGGGTGGTGCCGGTGACGCGTCCCAGCGGATCGCCAGGGCGCACGAAGCGCACGTCGCGGCGCATGTACAACACGCCGGCAGTGGCGCTGCGGACCGTGGTCACCTCGCCGCTGAGCGGGTCGATCAGGTCGAACATCGGTTCGCCCGGCTGCACCCGGGCGCCCAGGGCAACGCGGTGCACCAGCACGCCACCGACCGGGGCGATGAACTGCTCGCTGCCAGCCAGCGGGGTGCCCGGCCACAGCAGTTCCGGCAGGGGCGCCGGCTCGCCGCTGATGAAGCCGGCATGGCACAGGTAGTCGATGATCGCGCTGGCGTCCTGCTGTGCCAGTGCGCTGTCTACATCACGCTGGCCGCGGTGTTCGACGGTGACGCAGGCATTGCCCAGCGGAATCGGGTAGGCGCCTTGCAGACGCTCGCGCAGGCGCCACCAGATCAGGCTCAGCGCCTCGTCGAACGACAACGCCTGGGAATCCACCGACAGCAGCGAAGCTTGCGAGCCGATGTAGCGGGCCAGCGGCTCGACCTGCTCCCAGCTCCATTCGGAGGTGTACAGGTGCATCACCGCCTCACGCGAGCAGTGCAGGTCCAGGACCAGGTCGGCATCGTGTGCCAGCAGCATCAGCCGACGCTGCAGCGACGCCATTTCATCGCGCGGGGCGATCGCCTCCAGGCTTAGCTGCCAGGCGGCGCGCACAGCCTTGAGGTTGTGTTGGGCATCGTCGGTGAGTTCCCCTTCCACCCGCTGCAGGATCGCCTCGAGCGGGAAGGGAAAGTCACGGTTGTAGTTGCGCCCGCTGCCCAGTTCGAAACGTCCGCTCGGCGCGCCCATGACGAACTGGGCGAGCCCTGCCGGGTTGGCCACCGGCACCAGGACGATCTGTGCCGTCAGCCGGCCAGCCGCCTCCAGCGCCAGCAGGCGCTGGCGCAGGTCGGTGGCGACCAGCATCGCCGGCGTTTCGTCGGCGTGCAGGCACGCCTGGATGTACACCTTCCTGGTGTAGACGTCCGGCCCAAAGTGCTCGCTGACGATCTCGCGTTGGGTGCCGTGCGTGGCAGTGAGCAGTGGATGTGCGATTCGTTTCATACAGTATTCCATGGCCGCGGGCGGCGTCGTTCATGAAGCAGAAGGCAGGCCACCTCCCGCGGGAAACCCGGCGCTACCAGAGCGCCCAGGTGTACCCCACGATGAAGCGGTTCTCGTTGATGTCGTTGGCATAGCTGGAGTTGAGCTGGGCGTTGCGCCAGCGCAAGGACAAGCCCTTGACCAGGCCGGACTGCACCACGTAGCTAATATCCAGGTCGCGTTCCCACTCACGACCCTGCTCGCCGACCAGCCTGGTGGTTTCGATCCCCCAGCCCTGGGCGTAGCGCATGCCGAAAGTCAGGCCCGGCACGCCAAGGGCGGCGAAGTCGTACTCGTAGCGGGCATGCCAGGCACGCTCGTTGGTCTGCGAGAAGTTGACCAGCTGATACTCGGTGAACAGGTAGGTGTTGGCGCCATCGACATACGGGAACGGGGTGTCGCCGTACTGCTTCTGGTAGCCCACGCCGAAGTTGTGGCCAGCCCACTCGTAGCTGAAGCGGGTGCTCAGCGCGCGGTTGTCGACCTTGCCGGCCAGGCCTGCGCCGTCCTTGTCGGCATCCCAGTAGCGCAGCTCGCTGCGCACGGTGCCGGGGCCGAACTTGAAGGCGTGCTTGAGGCCGAAGAAATGCTGCTGATAGAGGCGCTCGAGCTCGCCGTAGTAGTAGCTCAGCTGCAGGTCCGGCAGCAGGTTGTAGTCACCGCCCGCGTAGCGGAACTGATTGCTGGTGGCGGCTTTGTAGGCGCCGTTCTGCGCGGTCATGCTCATGGTTTCGCGGTCGGTCGACTCGCGGTCACGCATGCGGTCGAACTGGCCCAGGCCCAAGGTCAGGTTGGAGATGTCCTTGGAGCTGACGGTCGCGCCCTGGAAGGTCTGCGGGAACAGGCGGCTGGTGTTGGGCTGCAACACCGGCAGCTTGGGCACCTGCTCGCCGACACGCAGTTCGGTCTTGCTGATGCGCACCTTGCCGGCCACACCCAGCTTGGAGTACTCGTCGGCGGCACGTCCGTCACTGCCCTTTGGCAGCAGGCCGGTGCCGGAACGGTCGGGGCTGGAGTCCAGCTTCACGCCCAGCATGCCGGTGACATCCAGGCCGAAGCCGACGGTGCCCGGGGTGTAGCCGGAGATGAAGTTGAAGGTGAAGCCCTGCGCCCACTCATCGCGCTTGGACTGCTTGGCCGCTTCGCGGTAGTCGCGGTTGAAGTAGTAGTTCTTGGTATCCAGGTTGGCGCTGGAGTCCTTGAAGAAGTCGGCCATGGCCGCCCCCGGAAGGACCGTGACGACGCTCGCGCCCATCAGGATTTTCTTGAAATCTCGGTTCATGTCTGTGCTCCCCACCTTCTTGCTTTTTTCGTTGTTGGATGTTTTGAAGGCATGACTTCCCCCTGGGCGCTCAACCGGGGTTGGCGCCATTCGAGGAAGGTGAATCAAGGTTTGTGGATCAGCTCGTCGCAGGCGTCTGGCGCAGCCTGAAACCGCCACCTTCGAGCTTCTCCAACGGGCACGACGCTGCCAGCAATTGCCGGGTATAGGCATGCTGAGGGCGATCGAAGATCTCGTCGCGCGGCCCGATTTCCACCACATCGCCCTGGCACATCACCGCGACCCGGTGAGCGATGCGCTCCACCGCTGCCAGGTCGTGGGAGATGAACAGGCAGGCGAATCCGTACTGCTTCTGCAGGCGCTCGAACAGCTCGAGGATCTGCTTCTGCACGGTCATGTCCAACGCCGAGATCGGCTCGTCGGCCACCACCAGGCTGGGCCTGCGCACCAGCGCCCGGCCGATCGCCACACGCTGGCGCTGGCCGCCGGACAGCTCGTGCGGCAAGCGGTCGATCAGACGCTCCGGCAGGTTGATGTCGTTCAGCGTCGCCAGCACCCGGGCGCGACGCTGGGCCGGGCTCATGTCCGGCACATGGCGCAGTGGCTCGGCGAGAATCTGGCCAATGCTCATGCGCGGGTTAAGCGACGAGAACGGGTCCTGGAAGATCATCTGGCATTGCAGGCGATGGCTGCGATTGGCCGCCTGGGCGATATCGTGGCCCTGGAAACGGATCTCGCCAGCGCTGGGCTTGACCAGCCCGACGATGGCGCGGCCCAAGGTGGTCTTGCCCGAGCCACTGCCGCCCACCAGCGCCAGCGTCTCGCCCGGTGCGATGTGCAGGTTGGCGCCATGCACCACGCGCCGCGCCTCGCTCTTGCGCCACAGGCGGCGCGGGCCGGGATAGGCGATCTGCACGCCATCGATCTGCAGCAGCGGCGCGTTGGCCTGCGGCAGCGGCGGCAGCTCGCCACGACTGGGCAGTGCTTCGAGCAACTGACGGGTGTACTCGGCACGGGGGTTGAGCAATACCTGGTCGATCGGGCCCTGCTCGACCTCCTTGCCATTGCGCATCACCACCACCTTGTGCGCATAACGCGCCACCAGCGACAAGTCGTGGCTGATGAACAGCACGGCGGTGCCCTGCTTGGCGGTCAGCTCGAGCATCAGCTTGAGCACGTCCAACTGGGCCAGGCAGTCGAGCGCAGTGGTCGGCTCGTCGGCAATCAGCAGCGCCGGGCGCAGCAGCATGACCGAGGCGAGCATGATGCGCTGGCGCATGCCGCCCGAGAACTCGTGCGGGTAGGCCTGCAGGCAGCGCTCGGCGTCGCGGATGCCGATGTCGCCGAGCATCTGCAGGCATTTCTGGCGGATGGTCTGCTCGTCGAACTCGGTGTGCAGGCGCATGCCTTCGGCCATCTGCTCGCCGATGCGCAGTGCCGGGTTGAGCGACACCATGGGTTCCTGGAACACCATGCCGATCTTCGCCCCGCGAATCTCGCGCAGGGCTTGCGGGCTCAGGCTGCCCAGGTCCTGGCCCTGGAAGCGGATGCTGCCACCGCACACACGCATCGGCGGCGGCAACAGGCCGATGGCGGCACGTGCAGCCATGGTCTTGCCGCTGCCCGACTCGCCCACCAGCGCCACGATCTGGCCCGGCGCGATATCGAACGCCAGGTCATCGACCACCACCGGACCATCGACACCGGCGCGGATCTTCAGGCCCTCGACGGCCAGCAAGGGTTGGGTCTGGCTCATTGCAGCGTCCTCATGCGCGGATCGAGGCGGTCGCGCAGGGCGTCGCCGGCAAGGTTGAAGGCCAACAGCGAAAGGGCGATGCACATGCCGGGGAACAGCCCCAGCCAGCCCGCGGAGGCAATGAACGGACGGCTGGCGGCAAGCATGTTGCCCCAGGTCGCAGCAGGTGGCGGCACGCCCAGGCCGAGGAAGCTCAGCGAGCTTTCGGCGAGGATGGTCCAGCCGAACATGCTGGTGGCGATCACGCATACCGGTGCCACGCAGTTGGGCGCGACATGGCGCAACATGGTGTACAGCTCGGAGTTGCCGATCACCCGCGAGGCCTCGACGAACTCACGCTCGCGCAGCGACAGCACGCTGCTGCGCACCACCCGCACCACCGATGGCGTGTAGGCGATGCTCAGGGCCAGGATGATGCCGTACTGGCTCGGGCCGATGATCGCCATCAGCGCCAGCGCCATGAGAATGCCGGGGAAGGCCAGCAGGGTGTCGTTGATCATCATCAGCACCCGGTCGACGTTGCCGCGCAGGTAGCCGGCGAGCAGACCGAGAATGGTGCCGCAGGTCACCGCGACGATCACCGTCAGCAGGCTTACCCACAGGCTGGTGTGCGCGCCGACCATCAAGCGGCTGAGCACATCGCGGCCGTATTCGTCGGTGCCCAGCCAGTGCGCGGCCGAAGGCGGCTGCAGGCGCGTCAGCAGGTCCAGGCGCACCGGGTCGTGGGGTGTCCACACCAGGCCGAGCAAGGCGACCAGGGTCAGGATCGCCAGCAGGGTCAGGCCGACCAGCGCATTCAGTTGCATTGGCCGGCGGCGACGTGCGCGCGGTGCCGGCGTGGATGACATGTCCGCAGGGGACAGGGTCGGAGTCTGAGGCTTGCTCATAGCTTCACCCTTGGGTCGAACAGTGGGTACAGCAGGTCCACCAGCAGGTTGACCAGTACGAAGATGAAGGTGACCAGCAACAGGCAGCCCTGCAGTACCGGGTAGTCGCGACCGAAGATCGCATCGACCATCAGGCGCCCGATACCGGGCAGGGTGAACACCGTTTCCAGCACCGCGATACCGCCCAGCAGGTTGCCCAGGATCAGCCCGATCAGGGTCATGGTCGGGGCGAAGGCGTTGCGCAGGGCGTGCTTCCACAGCACCGCGCTTTCCGACAGACCCTTGGCCCGGGCATGGGTGATGTACTCCAGGCGCAGCACCTCGATGGCGTTGGCCCGGGCCATACGGGTGATCGCGCCGATCTCCACCAGGGTCAGGGTCGCCACCGGCAGGATCATGTAGCGCATCGACTGCCAGGCGTCCTGGTCGAAACTCACGTAGCCCACGATCGGCAACCAGCCCAGCTTGATGCCGAAGCCGTAGAGCAGCAGCAGGCCCAGCCAGAACGAGGGGATCGACAGCAGCAGGGTGGCCACCGCCACCACCGACAGGTCGAGCGAACCGTTCTGTTTCCACGCCGCCAGCATGCCGGCGGGCACCGCGATCAAGCTGGCGAGCAGCACTGCGATCAGCACGATGCTGGAGCTGACGCCGAAGCGCTCGAGCATCATTGGCAGCACCGCCTCGCGGGTGGTGATGGAATGGCCAAGGTCGCCGCTGAGCACCGCCTTGAACCAGATCACGAATTGCACGGCCATCGGCTGGTCGAGCCCCAGGGCCTGGCGAGTGCTCGCCAGGCTCTGTTCGTCGGCCATGTCACCGAGCATCAGCAGCGCCGGGTCGCCCGGAATCAGCCGAATGATGGTGAACACCGCCACCGCGATCAGCAGCAGGGTCGGGATCGCCATGCCCAGCCGCTGAAGGATGTACCGAAACATGTCAGCTCTTCCCCTGTTTATCGACGCTGATCATCCACAGGCGCGGCTTGGACACCGGCCATGGGCGCTGGCCCTGGACGTACTCGCGGGTCACGGTGATGGCATTGCCGTTGTACAGCGGGATCAGTGGCAGGTCGCGCAGCATGTCCTTGTGCAGCTCGTCGAACAGCGCCTGGCGCTTGGCCGGCTCGCCTTCGCGGCGGGCCTCGGCGATCAGCTCGCGGGCCTTGGCGTCATCCCAGACCTTGCGCGGCTCCTTGCTCTTGTCGCCGGTGGCGGCGTCGTAGTTCAGCGCCGGGTCCAGGCGCTCGGAATAGGTGGAAACCATCACTTGGTAGTTACCGCTCTGGTAGCGCTCGAGCTGGGTGCCCCATTCCATGGTCTGCAGCTGGATGTTCAGGCCGACCTGGCTGGCCATGGCCTGCACATAGACGGCGATGTCGAACATGTTCGGGTAGCGCTTGTTGGTGATCAGCTGGATCGGCTGGCCTTTGTAGCCGGCCTCCTTGAGCAGCCGTTTGCTTTCTTCGGGGGAGTAGCCCCAGCCCTTGTCCTGGGCAGCGGTGTGGTAGCGGCTGCCAAGGGCGACCATCGACGGGTTGGGCTTGGAACGCCCTTCGGTCAGCGCGGTGACGATGGTGCTGGTGTCCAGGGCATGGGCCAATGCCTGGCGCATGCGCACGTCGGAGAACAGCGGGTCCTTGGTCTGGAACAGCACGGCGCTGGTCGACATGGTGGTGCTCGCCGAAATGCGCACGCCAGGCAGCGCTTCAAGCTCCTTGGCTTCCAGGGCGCTGACGTCGTTGAGCATGTCGACGTTGCGCGACAACAGCGCAGCCTTGGCGGCGGCCGGGTCGGGGATGATGGTCATGTGCACGCGGTCGAGGGTGGTCGACTTGTTGCCGGTATAGCCATCGGCAGCTTCGTCACGCGCCTTGTATTCGGCGAAACGGTCCAGGTCGACGTACTGGCCCGGCTTCCAGGTCGCCAGCTTGAACGGGCCAGTGCCGATCGGCGTGGTCCATTCACCATTGACCACCGAGTCGGGGTGCATGATGCCGCTGCCACCGCACTCGGGCAGCGCCATGCTCGCCAGGAACAGGGCGTTGGGCTGGTCGAGGGTGAAGACCACGGTCTGGGCATCCGGGGCCTTGATATCGACGATCTTGGCGCCGCTGTGGCCGTCGAACGACGCGGTGCAGCGCCACTGGGTGGCCGGGTCCATGTAGCGCTGCCAGGTCCACAGCACTTCCTTGGAGGTCAGCGGCTTGCCGTTGTGGAAGGTGACGCCGTCGCGCAGCTTGAAGGTGTAGGTCAGGCCGTCGTCGGAGGTGACGACTTCCTTGGCCAGCAGCGGGCCGACGCTTGCGTCTTCGCGGAAGGCAACCAGGCCTTCGAACAGGTGCAACACCACCGCATCGGAGTTGGTGTCACGGTTCACGCCTGGCTGGGTGCTGCGGATGTCGGCGTTGAGGGCGACATTCAGGGTGTTTTGTGTCTGAGCGTTGGCACAGATGGAGGCCATCAGGCCAGTCATCAGAATCAGAGTCTTGTTCAAGTTATTCCCCTCGGGCTCGAGATCCAGTGCAGTCGGCGGCAGAGTCGTGAAAGGTTGCGCTCCGATCCGAGAACTCGTTGTTGTTGTTATGGCCGTGGCCTGGTGCGACGTACGCCCGAGGCCCGGTAGCGATGCCTGGCTCATCCTGTCTCAGGTGGCGCCGCTGCGTAAGCACATAAATTCCGATCATGAGCGGTGAGCCCAATCGCATGAATTGAGCATCTGCTCTACGCCACTGCCAAAAACCTTCGGCAAAGGCCATGCTGTGCTGGTCGTCAGGCGACAAGCACATCGGCACGCATGATCCAGTAAAGCTATCGGGATCAGCAAAAGCGCACTGACGGTCTATTCGATCGCTCTCTAACATGGCCGCACAAAGCACGGCCCCACGCATCCCTGGCGGAGTTCGAACAACAATGACCCTGACCCACCTGCGCGCCTTCTGCTCCGTGGTCGACATGGGCAGCTTCCGGGCTGCGGCCCGCGCACTGAACATCGCGCAAAGCACCCTCACCCAGTCGGTCCAGGCCCTGGAGCGCGAACTCGGCGGCCCGTTGCTGCACCGTACCAACCAGGGCATCCGGCTCAGTGATTCCGGCCAGCGCTTCATCGCCCATGCCCGCGCCATCCTCATGGATTGCGACCGCGCCGTGGCCGACGTCCGTGCGCTGGTCGAACCCCAGGGCCATGTCGCCCTTGGCGTCACCTCCGAACCGCTGGCCGAACTGCTGGTGCCGGTGTTCGAAAGCTTTACCTCCCAGCACCCGCAGACCCGCCTCGAAGTGACCAGCGGATCGACCAAGATCCTGATCGAGAAGCTGCGCGAAGGCCGCCTGGACTTCGCCCTCTGCGCCCTGCCTGCGCATGTCGATGAAATCGATCTGTCCATCCAGCGCCTGCACGCCTCGCGCGCCGGGGTGATCGCCCGCAAGGATCACCCGCTGCGCGAAGCCCGCTCGGTACGCGACCTGACCCAGTGCAAATGGATCAGCGTGCGACGCGACGGCCTGGTCGGTGGCACCGAGGGCCGCCTGATCGAACTGTTCCGCGCCCACGGGCTGGGCATGCCGAAGATCGGCATCACCACCGAATCGCTGCTCGAGACCCTGCACATCGTCGCCGAGACCGACTACCTGACCATCGAGCCGGCGATCATTCCGTCGCTGAAACTGTTCTCCTCCTCGCTGGTGAGAATCCCCATCGAGGAGCGCCTGAGCCACCGCGACGTGGCCCTGATCACCCGCAAGAACGCGACGCTGACCAGCGTGGCCCAGGTCTTCATCGGCATGCTGGTGTCCTACAGCCGATTGGTCCACCCGCGCACCGCCGACTGAACAACGCCCCGCATCATGAGGACTACCCATGCCCCAGCCAATCACCGTCGATCAGCTTGCCGCCCATGACCTGCCCCGTGGGCTGCCCTCCTCCGTCGGTATCGATGGCTTCGAGGTCGCCGCCTTTCTCGAGGCGGTGCAACACGCCGGGCTCGAGCTGCACGGGGTGATGCTCGAGCGCGACGGCGTACTGGTGGTGGACGCCTGGCGCTGGCCGTACGATTCGCTGACGCCACGGGTGACCCACTCGATCACCAAGAGCTTCACCGCCTGTGCCATCGGCCTGGCCATCGACGAAGGGCTGCTGCGCCTGGACGACACCCTGGCGAAGTTCTTCCCGCAAGCGGCGGCAGGCGCCACCGACCCACGCGCCGCACAGATCACTGTCGAGCACCTGCTGACCATGCGCACCGGCCACGGCGGCAACACTTCCGGCTCGATCTGGCGCGGCATCGACGGCAGTTGGGTCGAGGAGTTCTTCCGTATTCCGCTGACCAGCGCGCCGGGCACCGATTTCGTCTACACCAGCGCCGCCAGCTACATGCTCTCGGCGGTGCTGACCCAGGTCGCAGGCGTCACCCTGCATGACTACCTCAAGCCGCGCCTGCTCGAACCGCTGGGCTTCCAGGCGCAGCACTGGGACATCAGCCCGGAAGGCATCAACCCCGGCGGCAACGGCCTGACGGCGCGGCCTGTGGATGTCCTCAAGCTGGCCATGCTGCACCGCGACGGCGGGCGCTGGAATGGCGAGCAGGTTCTGCCACACGCGTGGGTGGAGGCGGCAACGCGCGCCCAGGGTGGCGAAGGCAGCCGCTATGGCTATCACTGGTGGACCGACCGCCCGGCGAACGGCTACAGCGCCGTAGGCGTGTTCGCCCAGATGGCCGCCGCGATCCCCGGCGAGCGCGCCACGCTGGCAGTGTTCGGCGCCATGGAGAAGTCGGCGCAGGTGACGCCCTTCATCGATCGTCATCTAGGCGCGGCGCTGCGCGGCGAGCAAGCCGGGGCCGCGGCCGACGAACGGCTACGCGAGGTGCTCCAGCGTTTTGCCGAGGAGCGACCACTGCGCTCGCTCGCACGCCCGACCCAGCCGCTGCCTGCGCGGATGAGTTTCGCCCTCGAGGCCAACCCGCATGGCATCGAAACGCTCAACCTGTTGCAGGCGGGCGAGCGGCTGGTGATGGAGTGGGTGGAGGCGACGGGCAGCGAGCGCATCGAAGCCGGGATCGATCATTGGGTTGCGGGCACCAGCTCGTTGCCGGGGGCACAACTGCACCATGGTTATGCATTGCGTGATGCACCCGTGGTAGCGACGGCCCGCTGGGTGGCGGCGAATCGACTGGAGCTGGAATGGGTGTACCCGCGCTCGGCATTCCGCGATCGGGTGTGCCTGAGTTTCGAAGGCGAGCGGGTCTGCCTGGAGCGCAGCGTGAACATCAACAGCGGCATCCGGGCCTGGGAGCCGCTGTATGGAATGAGCACCCACAACCCGACCCGACACCTGTAGCAGCAACTGTCTTGCTCAAAATCTAAAGACCAGCCCAATTCCTGTAGGAGCGGCGAACCGCCGTTCCCACAGATGCTGCGCCAGCCCCGAAATCACAGGCTCAACCCTACTGCGCCTGAAACCGCCCGACCGTCTCCAGCAGAAAGCGATCCAGCACTCCAGTGTCGCTGCGCTCGCCACGCGCCACCTCGACCGTGTCGGCCCGCGCCAGCTCGGCCTCGATGAACCGGTGCAACACGTCATCCCGCGGCCCGTGCTGCGTCTCGCCCGCCCGGCGCTTGCGCTCGAGCAACTGATCGATTGCCTGGCGCACATCCGTCTCATCGACGGTTCGCTCGAGCAGTGCCGTGAACGCGGTCGGTGGCATACCCAAGCCCTGGTCGATCCAGCGCACCGCCAGCAACGGGCGGATCACGTAGAGGTACTTCTTCAGCCGCACCGTGTCACCCAGCAGATAGCCGCGCAGGTTCTTACGGGCCATCGACAGGTAGTGATGGCGCACTGCGCGTGGCGAATAGAACGCACGAGCCAGCGCGCTCAATTGCTCACGGGCCTGCTCGTCGGCCCGGTACACCAACGGCGAGCCCAGCCACTCGAGCAGGCTCGGATTGGCACCTCGCAGCAAACGCAAGGCCTTGCGCAACTCCCAGCCACTGACGTCCAACTCTTCGCTCAGGGGCCGCTCGATCACATCGCGCGGCTCCTCCACGCGCAGGTACCACTCGGCACGCTGCACATAGACGAAACGCACGTCGTAGTCACTGTCCGGCGAGGCGAAGCCCCAGGCGCGGCTGCCGGACTCACAGGCGTACAGCACAGTCACGTCATGCTCGCGCTCGATGCGCTGCAGTTCTTCGAGCACCCGTACGCGCATGGCTTCGGACAGTGGATGTGGGTCGTCCTGGTACATACTTTCACTCCTTGTCAGGGCGCCCCTGGCGCCTGCTTCAACCTTTCACGCACACCACCTGACGCAGGGTGTGCACAACCTCCACCAGCTCGCGCTGGGCATGCATGACCGCATCGATATCCTTGTAGGCCATCGGAATCTCGTCGATCACACTCTTGTCCTTGCGGCACTCCACATGGGCCGTGGCACGCTGCTGGTCTTCGACGGTGAACAGGTTCTTGGCCTTGGTCCGGCTCATCACCCGCCCTGCACCGTGGCTGCACGAGCAAAAAGCCTCTTCGTTGCCCAACCCTCGGACGATGAAACTCTTCGCGCCCATGGAGCCAGGAATGATGCCCAGCTCACCCTTCTGCGCCGATACCGCGCCCTTGCGGGTCACCAGCACTTCGCGCCCGAAGTGTTGCTCACGCTGCACATAGTTGTGATGGCAGTTGACCGCCTCCAGGCTGGCCTCGAAAGGCCTGCCCAGCACCTTGCGGGTCGCCGCCACCACCGCCTGCATCATCAGTTCGCGATTTTGCCGGGCAAAGTCCTGCGCCCACTCCACCGCCTCGACATAGTCGGCGAAATGCCGGCTACCTTCCTCGAAATAGGCCAGGTCCTTGTCCGGCAGGTTGGCCAGGTGCTGACGCATGTCGGCCTGGGCCAGCCCGATGAACAGGTTGCCGATGGCGTTGCCCACTCCACGCGAACCGCTGTGCAGCATGAACCAGACCCGGTCGGCCTCGTCCAGGCAGACTTCGATGAAGTGGTTGCCGCCGCCCAGGGTGCCGAGGTGGCTGCGGTTGTTGGTCTTCTCCAGTTGCGGATGTTTGTCGGTGATCACCTTGAAACGTCCGGCCAGGCGGCCCCAGGTCTGGTCGGCCTGGCTCGGCACTTCGCCCCAGGCGCCCTGGTCACGAAGACCGAACGTCTTGCCATGGGGCACGGCCTTCTCGATGGCACTGCGCAGGCCATGCAGGTTGTCCGGCAGGTCGCGCGCGTGCAGCGAGGTGCGTGCGGCGATCATGCCGCAACCGATGTCCACGCCAACCGCTGCCGGGATGATCGCACCCACGGTGGGGATCACACTGCCGATGGTCGAGCCCTTGCCCAGGTGCACGTCCGGCATCACCGCAAGGTGCTTGAAGATGAACGGCATGCGTGCGGTGTTCATCAATTGCCGACGCGCGTCGTCCTCGACCGGCACGCCATCGGTCCACAGTTTGATCGGCTTGCCGCCGGCCACTTCCAACAGGTTCATGTCCTTGTTCCTCGCGTTCGCTCAGCCCGCCTTGAGGCTGACCAAGCCATTCAATACCTGATCCAGACCACCGAATACCGAGATCCGGTCGATGCGTTCGGCCACCCGCTCCAGGGTTTCCAGCTCCTTCAGGCGCAGGGCCGTCGGGCTACCTTCCATCACCTTGGCGGTGTTGAGCAGCGAGCGCGTCGCCTGGGTTTCCTCACGGCGACGAATCACGTTGGCCTGCGCCGCCTTTTCCGCCTCCACTACTTGCGCCAGCAGCGTCTTCATCTCGCCCGGCAGGATGATGTCGCGCACCCCGAGGCTGCTGATTTCCAGACCGCTGCCCGGCAGTTGCGTCTGCAGGTGGCGGCTTGCACAGGGCGACCGATCGTTGCAGCGGCGGTATGCACGACACCGACACCTGAGTGGGTACGTGCACCAGCGGGGTCTCACCCCCTTGCCCTTGGGCCTGCCTGGCGATTCGGTCGAGAGGGATATAGCGAGCGGCATGCCAGCTTTTTGCAACTGCTCCATTTATTTTTTAGGTAACTGATTTTTAACGATTTATTTTTTAATCTGATTTTCAGGCAATTTTAGTGGCGGCAGAAAACTCGATTATTCATATATGCTTGGATAAGACTTTATCTTTTGGGATAACTCCATGAGCAAAGCCCGTGTTGCCATCGGTTTTCTCGGCACCACCCTCGACCGCAATGGCAAGGGCGCCGCACGCTGGAACCGCTGGCGCCCCACGATCGGCCTGTGCCGCCAGCCAGACCTGCCGCTCGATCGCCTGGAACTGATTCACGGCCCCGGTGTACGTGACATCAGCCTGGCCGAACGCATCCGTACCGACGTACAGCAGGTATCACCCCACACCGAGGTGCGACTGCACCCGCTCAGCCTGCGTAACCCATGGGATTTCGAAGAGGTCTATGGCGCCCTGCACGACTTCTCCAGCGGCTACCCCTTCGACACCGAGCGCGAGGACTATCTCGTGCACATCACCACCGGCACCCATGTCGCGCAGATCTGCTGGTTCCTGCTCACCGAAGCGCGCTACCTGCCCGCACGCCTGGTGCAGACCTCGCCCTCACGCAAGCACGACGAAGCCAGCGATCCGGCCGGTATCGCCACGCTGATCGACCTTGATCTGTCGCGCTACGACCTGATCGCTTCGCGCTTTCGCCGCGAGCAGGTCGAGGCGCAATCGCTGCTCAAGTCGGGCATTGCCACGCGCAACGCGGCATTCAACCGCACCATCGAACAGATCGAGCGCGTCGCCCTGCGCTCGAAGGCACCGATCCTGCTGGTCGGGCCTACCGGCGCCGGCAAGTCGTTCCTGGCCCGGCGCATTCACGAGCTCAAGCGCGGCCGTCACCAGTTGCAGGGGCGGTTCATCGAGGTCAACTGCGCGACCTTGCGCGGCGATGGCGCGATGTCGACCTTGTTCGGCCATGCCAAGGGCGCCTTTACCGGTGCGCAGAACGCCCGCGATGGCCTGCTGCGCGCTGCCGACGGCGGCATGCTGTTTCTCGACGAGATCGGCGAGCTTGGCGCCGACGAGCAGGCCATGCTGCTCAAGGCCATCGAAGAGAAGCGCTTCTTCCCGCTGGGCTCGGATCGCGAAGTGCAGAGCGACTTCCAACTGATCGCCGGCACCCATCGCGACCTGCGCGCCAAGGTCGCCGAAGGCTCGTTTCGCGAAGACCTGTTCGCCCGTATCAACCTGTGGACCTTCGCCCTGCCGGGGCTTGCGCAGCGGCGCGAAGACATCGAGCCGAACCTGGACTTCGAGTTGCAGCGCCATGCCCGCGAACAAGGCCGACAGGTGCGTTTCAACCTCGAGGCCAAGCGCAGCTACATGGCCTTCGCCCATGCCAGCGAAGCCCGCTGGGCTGGAAACTTCCGCGAGCTGTCGGCCTCGATCACGCGCATGGCGACACTGGCCGACAGCGGGCGAATAGACGAAGCCCTGGTGGCAGAGGAGATCGACCGTTTGCGTCATGCCTGGGGACTGGAGGCGCAGAGCGAGCCGGTACTGGCCGGACGCGAACTGGACCTGTTCGACCAGGTGCAGTTGCAGGCGGTGATCGACGTTTGTCGCCGCGCAGCAAGCCTGTCCGAGGCCGGGCGCCAATTGTTCGCTGTGTCGCGCCAGGAGAAGGCCAACCCCAACGACGCCGATCGCCTGCGCAAATACCTGGCGCGATTCGGCCTGGATTGGCAGCAGGTGAAGGGTCAGGGGTGACAGCTAGGCCGTAGGACATTTCCCAATGTGAAACCAAATGCTTCGAGTCAAAGCGGCTTGGGAAGTATCCTACGCGCCTTGCCGAAGCTTCTCTGTTGTCGGGAAATCACCTCAGGAATAACGTCCCTGGGTCGCGATGTTCGCGGCTGGGTGTGAGAACCCGTTGATGAGTAAAAGAGCATGTCTTTATGGCAGCCGCGCGCGGGCAGACTTCGGTCTGGCCGAGTTTTTTACTCCCTCGGTTTCTCACCCCGCGCACGGCTGCCACCCAAAATCCTTGAGAAAGATTGTGGCGGCTCCCTTGCCTAAAGGAGTAAAGCCATGAAAAAGATCGTCCCCGACCCACCTCTCCTGACTGCTGGCCTGGAAACGTTCCACGAGTCCGGCAACCCGCCTGTGGACATGTTCCGCATCCTGCCCGGCATCCCCGCCGAACACGCCTACGACGAAGTGATGAACCTGCTCGCCTGCATCCGCCACCTGCTGCACGAAGGGTTGATGGAGCAGGACAACCGGCTGCTGACCGCCGCCGACTACCTGAGCGCCTTTGCCAAAGCACTGATGACGGATGTCGAGCGCGGCAGGCTGCACTGAGCTGTCTTGCTCAAAACCCAAAGACCGGCCTAACCCCTGTAGGAGCGGGCTTGTCCCGCGATCGGGCGCGCAGCGGCCGTAAAACCAGGCCCCGAGGTTTTTCAGGAAAAGATCGTCGCTTGGATTGCGGCCGCTTCGCGCCCGATCGCGGGACAAGCCCGCTCCCACAGGGGATTGAGCAGGCCTCAGATTTTTTGAGCAAGACAGTTGCTCCTACAAGGATTAAGGGGAAGGCGGGCATCGACTTAAGCAGGGCTTGCCAGCAAACGGTCGGTTTGCGGTATGCTCCGCCGGTCTTCAGGGCGGGGTGAAAGTCCCCACCGGCGGTAAATCGAAAGATGAGCCCGCGAGCGCCCCGGCCATGCCGGGGGTCAGCAGATCTGGTGAGACTCCAGAGCCGACGGTCATAGTCCGGATGAAAGAAGGCGCAAGCGCGGGGCCATCGGGCGCCCTTGCGCGCGCATTTTGTTCGCCCCGAGACGTTCATCGATCATTCACGAGGAGCGTTTCATGTCCACCTTGCACCACTCGAAATTCCCCAACGTCACCGCCGCCATCGCCGCCTTCCAGGCCGGGCGCCCCGTACTGCTGCTCGACGACGACGATCGCGAGGACGAAGCCGATATCGTCGCCGCAGCCGAGAACCTGTCGCTGCAGACCATGGCCATGATGATTCGCGATTGCAGCGGCATCGTCTGCCTGTGCCTGGATGAAGCCACGGTCGATGCCCTGCAGCTCGCACCCATGGTGCAGAACAACCAGGCCCGCCACGGCACCGGCTTCACCGTCACCATCGAGGCGGCCGAGGGCGTGAGCACCGGCGTGTCGGCCCAGGACCGGATCACCACCATCGAGGCCGCACTGCGCTCGACCGCCGAGCAGCGTCATATCGTCAGCCCTGGCCATGTGTTCCCGTTGCGTGCGCGTGATGGTGGCGTGCTGACCCGCCGCGGCCATACCGAAGGCTCGGTGGACCTGGCGCGCCTGGCCGGGTTGCGGCCAGCGGCGGTGCTGTGCGAGCTGATGAACCCCGACGGCAGCATGGCCCGGGGCGAGCAGGTGGCGGTGTATGCGCGCCAGTACAACCTGCCGCTGGTGACCATCGAGGAGCTGGCACGCTATCGCCAAGCGATGCTCGAACTTGAGGCGCAGCCCGCCTGACCTGCAGCGCGGCCCCTTGCAGGAGCCGCGCTGTATCTTTAAGGGCGGCGCTCAGCGCAGCCCCAGCTGCCCCTTGAGGTAGGCGTATAACATCGCCGCACTCTTGCGATAGCCATCGGCGGTCAGGTGCACCAGGTCAGGCCGCCCCAGGCCGCTGGCCTGCCAGGCGGCGATCGAGCACGGCCCGCCCATCTCTGCCTGCCAATCCCAGAACAGCGCCTTGTACTTCTGCGCCGCCTGGCGCTGGATGCGGATCACGCTCGCCAGCGGCTGCGGCTGGCGCGCCGCGCAACTGGCGGCCTTGCGCTGCTTGATCGAATCGGGCGGCCCGACCAGCAGGATGGCCGCCTTGGGCATTTCCTGGCGCAAGCGGGCCAGGGTGGCGTCCAGCTGCGACTGGTACAGCGCCAGGTCGAGCTTGTCATCGAAGGCTTCGTTTGTGCCGTAGGCGAGGATCACCAGGTCAGGCCGCAACGCCTTGAGCGTGCCCTGCCAACCCGCTTGCCACTTGTCCACCACCTCCAGCCGTGCACCGTTGATACCCAACGATGAATAGGTGACCCCGGCGTTCTTCTGCCCCTGGATATACCAGCCGCCCAGCGCCACGCCCTGGGCGCCTTCCACGCTCAGTTGCAACGGCAGCCCAAGATTGATGAAGGCCGGGCTGAAGCGCCACTCACCATTGGTAGCCGGCAACATGCGGCGCTGGCTGCCATTGGCCACCAGCGTGCTGCTGCGCGTTGCCTGGTACAGCGCCGAGATCCGGTAGCGTTGTTCGTCGGGGTCGCGGGCCTGGATCTTCACGCCAGGGCGATCGACCACCGGCAGCGACAGGTAGCCACCCAACGGAAACTGGCTGCTCTGCTGGTTGCGCGCAGAAACCAGCTCCCACTGGCGCCGCTCGCTGGTGACGATGACCCGGTCGTTGCGAATTCCCGGCACCGGCGAAGCCGGCACCAGGCCAATGCCACCGTCGCCATAGCGGGCCTGCAGCAGCTTGCGCAGCTCACCGCTGAACAGGTCGGCAGCGGTGTGCGAATCACCCAGCTGAACGATGGAAATGGGCGCACGGCCGGCGTTGCGAAACTTGCCGGCGAGCAGCGCGAGGTTGCCGTCGTCGCGCCCCTTGGCGACAACGGCGGGCTTGGCCGCAGGCTGGGGTGGCGCGCTGGCGCCGGTGCTGCACGCGGGCAAGGCGCTGATCAGCAGCGCCACGCCCAGCAGGTGATGCCATAGGCGCATCTCAATGTCCTGTTGCAGTCAGGACCGGGAAGCTGATCAGTGACAGTACCTGCGCGGCGATCATCTTCTGGCCCGTGATGGTGAAATGAATGCCGTCGTCGACCCGGACCTTGACCCGCTTGCCCTCCGGCGTCTGCACCGTATACGAGAACTGCTCGTCGGGATAGCCGAGAATCGGGTTGGCCGAGACGTAGTGCTGGCCGAATTGCGCGGTGCGCTCCTGATAAAGGCCGCTGAGGTAGTTCATGGCCGTCGACAGCCGCGACTTCTCCATGTTCGGCGGGCCGACCCAGATCACCTGGACATTGTGCTCGCGGGCCTGCTCGAGGATCGCGTCGATGCGCTCACGGTAGGCCACTTCCCACTCCGGCGACTTGAAGCGCAGGAACGGCTTGCCCTTGCCCTGGGGCATGTCCCACGGGTCGTTAGGGCCGAGGAACACCACCATCAGGCGGATCTTCGGCGCGCTGGCGAGGGTGTCGGCCACGGTCTTCGGCCAGTTGAAGAAGCCCGGGTAGGCAAGCCCGGTGCTCTGCCGACTGAGGTTGATGGTATGGATCTGGTAGCGCTTGCGCAGGCTGTTGGCCAGGTGCGGGGCGACGCCCTGCATCAGCGAATCGCCCACCAGGAACACTTCATCGCCCGCCGCCAGGGACGCCAGGGTGCCCGGTGCGACCATCTGCGCCACCGGCGGCTTCACGACCACGGGAGCCGCCGCTGGCACCTGCACCGGCGCGACAGGGTGCGCGGCAGTTGCGGCGACATGCACAGGCTTGGCAACAGGGGCCTGCAGATCGACACTCACCACCGGCATCGGCGCCGGCAGTTCGACCACAGGCGGCGCCTGCGCCACCGTGGCTTGCCCGCTCAGGCTGTCGAGGAAGCTGTCACGGCCCTGCTCCAGCGCAGCGGTCAGGCCCGCACCCAGGCGCCAGGCTGGCAATTGCCCCAGCACCGGCAGTTCGCAACTGTCGTGATACTTCTGCTGGCAATACAGGCTAATCGAGTCCTGGTTCAGCCAGAACAGCAGCCCTGTGGCGACCACCAGGGCATACAGCGTGCGCGCCGCGCCCATCTGCACCTGGAACAGCTGGCGGATATCAGAAGCTTGCATAGATGAACCCCGGCACACCCGATTGCGACGCGAAGATCACCAGCGACACGAAGATCGCCAGTGGCAGTGGGTACAGTTGCCAGGGCAGGCGCTGGCTGGCAGAAAAGCCCTGGCGCAGGGTCGCCAGCCACTGTGGATACGTGGCGACGTACAGCACACAGGCCAGCAGCGCTACACCGGTGGCCGAGTCGAGCCCGACCAGGCTGACCTGGGCGATATCGCCCAGCATCTCCCAGGCGCCATCCAGGGTTGGGCTGCGGAAGAAGATCCAGGCGAAGGCCACGTAGTGGAACGTCAGCAAGCGGGCCAGCAGCCCGCTGCCCGGCAGGCGCGCAAAGCCCGGCCACAACTGCTCGAACAGCTTGTACAGCGCCAGCCCCACTCCATGCAGCGCGCCCCAGAGGATGAAATTCAGGCTCGCGCCGTGCCACAGCCCGGAGATCAGCATGGCCAGCAGCATGTTCAGGTTGCCGCGCCACACCCCTTTGCGATTGCCGCCCAGGGGGATGTAGATGTAGTCACGAATGAAGCGCGACAGGCTGATGTGCCAGCGCCCCCAGAACTCCTTGAGATTGCGCGCGGCATAAGGCGCGTTGAAGTTGTCCGGCAGGCGAAAACCCAGCAGCAGGGCGATGCCGGTGACCAGGTTGGTGTAGCCGCTGAAGTTGAAATAGATCAGGAAGCTGTAGCCATAGACGCTGAGCAGCACCTGCTCGGGGGTGAAGCTGCCCGGGGTTTCGAACACCGGATCGACCCACTGGCTGCCCAGCCAGCCGCTGAGCAGGAACAGCTTGACCACCGCCAGTGCAATCAAGCCAAGCGCCCGTTGCGGCTCCAGTACTTCGCGCATGGCCTGCGGGCGGATCTGTGGCAGCAGGTGCGCCGCACGATTGACCGGACCTGCGATCAGGCTGGGGAAGAAGGCCAGGTACAGGGCCAGGTCCAGTGGCGGCGCCGAGGCCATCTCACCGCGGTTGATCGACACCAGGTAGCTGACCGAATGGAAGGCATAGAACGACAGGCCGATCGGCACCAGTAGCTCGAGCACCGGCAGCGACACCTCGAGCCCGGCAGCCGCGAATGCGCCCTGCACACTGGCGGCGAAGAACTCCTGGTACTTGAACAGGTAGAAACACCCCAACACCAGCGCCAGCAGCAGCACGCCATTGAACCAGCGCCCGGGCTGGCGCGCAGCCAGCAACCCCAGCAGGTACACCAGCACACTGTAGCCAAGCAGGATGTACAACGATTGCAGGCTGAAACTCGCCACCAGCCCGTAGCTGGCCGCAAGCAGCAACAGGTTCTGCAGGCGCAGGCTCCAGCAAAGGCTCCAGTAGACAATGAAGAAGAGCGTGAAACAGAGGCCGAATTCGATCGAAAGGAAGCTCACAACGTAGTCCGTTACGTGACGTCGAGAAGGGGGGATTGCCCGAGGCCATCAAGATGCCCAGGCCAGAGCGGGCGGGATTATGGCAGAGCCCCAGTGGGGTCACAATCCGACCACGTCTCAAATTGCAATAAGAAAACTCAAGCACAAATGCAACAAAATACTACCAAGGAATGGCTTTCCGGGAGGCACCGCAATTTGCTCCCCCCGCCCCGCTCTGCTAGTGTCGCGCCGTTAAAAACGCCACCGAGACAGTCGCCATGGCCCGCAAGAAAACCTCCATCGATTTCGAACAATCCCTCGCCGACCTGCAAGCCCTGGTCGAGCGCCTGGAGACCGGCGAACTGTCGCTGGAAGAGTCGCTGGCAGCGTTCGAGCAGGGCATTGCCCTGACCCGCGACTGCCAGGGCGCACTGGCCCAGGCCGAACAGAAAGTGCAGATCCTCCTGGAGCGAGACGGCGAACTGGCCGCCCAGCCCTTCGATGCGGAACCGGAGGCATGATCAGCACCTATCAGGCCCAGTGCCAGGCACGCGTCGACGCGGCCCTCGAACCGCTGTTCGTGGCGCCGTCCAAGGAGCTCGAACGGCTCTACGCGGCGATGCGCTACAGCGTGATGAACGGCGGCAAGCGCGTGCGCCCGCTGCTCGCCTACGCCGCCTGCGAAGCCTTCGGCGTTGCGCCCGAGCAGGCCAACGGCGCGGCCTGCGCAGTGGAGTTGATCCATGCCTACTCGCTGGTGCATGACGACCTGCCGGCCATGGACGACGACGACCTGCGCCGCGGCCAGCCGACCACCCACAAGGCGTTCGACGAAGCCTGCGCCATTCTCGCTGGCGACGGCCTGCAGAGCCTGGCCTTCAGCGCCCTGCTCGATACCCGCCTGAGCCCGCAGACCGATGCCATTCGCCTGGCCATGGTCCAGGCCCTGGCCAAGGCCGCCGGCCCCGCCGGCATGGTCGGCGGCCAGGCCATCGACCTCGGCTCGGTCGGCCTGAAGCTCGACCAGAACGCACTGGAGTACATGCACCGACACAAGACCGGCGCGTTGATCGAGGCCAGCGTGCGCCTCGGCGCCCTGGCCAGCGGCCGTGCCGAGCCCACCCAGTTGGATGCCTTGCAGACTTATGCACAGGCCATCGGTCTGGCCTTCCAGGTGCAGGACGACATCCTCGACGTCGAGAGCGATACCGCCACCCTGGGCAAGCGCCAGGGCGCCGACATCGCCCGCGACAAACCGACCTACCCGGCGCTGCTCGGCCTGGAGGCCGCCAAGGGCTATGCGATCGAACTGCGCGACCAGGCGCTGGTCGCACTTGAAGGGTTCGGTGAAAGCGCCGAGCCGCTGCGGGCGCTGGCGCGCTATATCGTCGAGCGCCGTCACTAAGGGGCTGCAGCTGGGCTTTTCGCGGGCGAGCCCGCTCCTACAACAGCAGCCGCCACCCGCGCGTGAATGGGCAGCTTTTCCCACAATGGGGTAAACTGCCGCGTCTTCAAACCTATAACGACTCGCCTGATGCCCACGACGTTTCAAGAGATCCCCCGCGAACGCCCGGTCACGCCTCTGCTGGACCGCGCCGACACGCCAGCCGGCCTGCGCCGGCTGGCCGAAGCCGACCTGGAGAGCCTGGCCGACGAACTGCGCCAGGAGCTGCTCTATACCGTGGGCCAGACCGGCGGGCACTTCGGCGCAGGCCTGGGCGTCATCGAGCTGACGATTGCCCTGCACTACGTCTTCGACACCCCGGACGATCGCCTGGTGTGGGACGTCGGCCACCAGGCCTACCCGCACAAGATCCTCACCGGCCGGCGCAACCGCATGCTCAGCCTGCGCCAGAAAGACGGCATCGCCGCCTTCCCGCGCCGTAGCGAAAGTGAATACGACACCTTCGGCGTCGGCCACTCCAGCACCTCGATCAGCGCCGCCCTGGGCATGGCCATCGCCGCCCGTCTGCAGAACGACCCGCGCAAGTCGATCGCGGTGATCGGCGACGGCGCGCTGACCGCCGGCATGGCCTTCGAAGCGTTGAACCACGCCCAGGAAGTCGATGCCGACATGCTGGTGATCCTCAACGACAACGACATGTCGATTTCGCGCAACGTCGGCGGGCTGTCCAACTACCTGGCCAAGATCCTCTCCAGCCGCACCTACGCGAGCATGCGCGAAGGCAGCAAGAAAGTGCTGTCGCGCCTGCCCGGCGCCTGGGAGATCGCCCGCCGCACCGAAGAATATGCCAAGGGCATGCTGGTGCCCGGCACGCTGTTCGAGGAACTGGGCTGGAACTACATCGGCCCGATCGATGGGCATGACCTGCCGACGCTGATCGCCACCCTGCGCAACATGCGCGACCTCAAGGGCCCGCAGTTCCTGCACGTGGTCACCAAGAAAGGCAAGGGTTTCGCCCCCGCCGAAGTCGACCCGATCGGCTACCACGCCATCACCAAGCTCGAGCCCGCCGACAAGCCCGCCGCGCCGAAAAAGCCCAGCGGCCCGAAGTATTCCGCAGTGTTCGGCCAATGGCTGTGCGACATGGCCGCCGCCGACAACCGCCTGGTGGGCATCACCCCGGCGATGAAGGAAGGTTCGGACCTGGTCGCCTTCAGCGAGCGCTTCCCGGAGCGCTATTTCGACGTGGCGATCGCCGAGCAGCACGCCGTCACCTTCGCAGCCGGCATGGCCTGCGAAGGCGCCAAGCCGGTAGTGGCGATCTACTCGACCTTCCTGCAGCGCGCCTATGACCAACTGATCCACGACGTGGCGGTACAGGACCTCGACGTACTGTTCGCCATCGACCGCGCCGGCCTGGTCGGCGAGGACGGCCCGACCCACGCGGGTAGCTTCGACCTCTCGTACCTGCGCTGCATCCCGGGCATGTTGGTGATGACCCCGAGCGACGAGAACGAGCTGCGCAAGATGCTCAGCACCGGGCACCTGTACAAAGGCCCGGCCGCCGTGCGCTACCCGCGTGGCACCGGCCCCAACGCGCCGATCGACGGCGACCTGGAGCCGCTGGAAATCGGCAAGGGCGTGATCCGCCGCCAGGGTTCGAAAGTCGCGCTGCTGGTGTTCGGCGTGCAACTGACCGAAGCGCTGCAGGTGGCCGAGCAGATCGACGCCACGGTGGTCGACATGCGCTTCGTCAAGCCGCTCGACGAGGCGCTTGTACTGGAGATGGCCGGCAACCATGAGCTGCTGGTGACCATCGAGGAAAACGCCATCATGGGCGGCGCCGGCGCTGCGGTCAGCGAGTTCCTGGCGCGTGAGGCGGTGGTCAAGCCACTGCTGCACCTGGGCTTGCCGGATATCTATGTCGAGCATGCCAAGCCTGCGCAGATGCTGGCCGAGTGCGGGCTGGATGCTGCTGGCATCGAGGCCTCGGTGAAAGCCCGCATGGCCAAGCTCGGCCTGTAAGGCCCTTTCGCGGGCAAGCCCGCTCCCACAGGGATTGCACAGTATTCGAGTACTGTAGAACCCCTGTGGGAGCGGGCTCGCCCGCGAATGCTATTGTACTGCCCATGAAAATCCTGACCTTTGCACCGCTGCTCTGCCTCCCCCTGCCCTTGCTGGCCGCCGAACGCGACAACGCCCTGAAGCTCCCCGACGTGCTGATCAGCGCCAACCGCGAAGTCGAATCGCGCAGCGCCACCAGCGCCGCCAACAGCGTCTTCACCCGTAACGACATCGACCGCCTGCAACCCACCAGCGTCACCGACCTGCTGAGCCGCGTGCCTGGTGTGCAGGTCGCGCCGACCGGCGGTCGTGGCAGCCTGCCGGGTATTTTCATCCGCGGCACCAAGGCCGCGCAGAGCCTGGTGCTGGTCGATGGCGTGCGCATCGCCAACGCCACCTCCGGCGACAGCGGCCTGCAGTTTCTCGACGTCGATCAGATAGAGCGCGTCGAAGTGCTGCGCGGCTCGCGCTCTGCGGTCTACGGCAGCGACGCCATCGGCGGGGTGATCCAGATCTTCACCCGACGCGCCAGCGGCCCCGGCCTGCAACCGCGGCTGCGCCTGGCGGCCGGCAGCAACCAGACCTTCCAGCGCAGCCTGGGGCTGTCCGGGGGCGATGGCCAGACACGCGTCAACCTTGGCGCCAGCCTCGACGAAACCGCAGGCATCGATTCGACCGGGCCGTCCTTCGCCAGCGATGGCGATCACGACGCCTACCGCAACAAGTCTTTCAACCTGAGCCTGAGCCATACCTTCGGTGAGCGCTTCGAGGCCGGGGTGAACCTGCTCGACAGCCGGGGGCGCAGCGAATACGACAACCCCTTCGGCCGATTCGACCCAGTCAGCTTCGAAAGCTTCGGCCAGAAACCCTACACCGACTTCACCGTCAGCAGCCTGGGCACCTATATCGATGCCCAGCTCAGCGACCTCTGGCACTCGCGCGTGGAGATCGGCCACAGCGAGAATCGCGACCGCAAGCGCGACAAGCTCAGCGACGATGGCAGCGTGTTCAACACCTATCGCAACCAGATCACTTGGCAGAACGACCTCGCCCTCGATGCACGGAACAACCTCTCGCTGGGCGCCGACTGGTACCAGGACCGGGTGCACGGCAGCACCGACTTCGCCGAGGACAGCCGTTACAACCGTGCAGCCTTCATCCAGCATCGCTATAGCGGCGAAAGCTTCTCCACCGAACTGGGCATGCGGCGCGACCAGAACCAGCAGTTCGGCGGCCAGACCACCTGGAGCGCCAGCCTGACCCTGCCGATGAACACCGACAACGACCTGCTGCTGTCGTACAGCGAAGGGTTTCGCGCGCCCACCTTCAACGACCTGTACTACCCGCAGTACAGCAACCCAGACCTCGACCCCGAACGCTCCAGGAGCTATGAGCTGCAATGGCGCAGCCAGTTGAGCGCCAGCAGCCGCCTGGAAACCTCGCTGTACCGCACCGACCTGCGCGATGCGATCATCTTCGGCGAGGGCTCGATCCCGCGGAACGTTGCCTCGGCGCGGATCAACGGCATGGAGATGGCGCTTAGCCAGGATTGGGGCCCCTGGCGCAGCCAGCTCGGCCTGGCACTGATCGATCCACGCGACCGTGACACCGGCCATACCCTGGCTCGCCGCGCCCGCCGGACCTTGAGCCTGGACCTGGACCGACAGTTCGAGCGCTTCAGTGCAGGCGCGAGCTGGCAAGCGATCAGCAGCAGCTATGACGACGAGGCCAACCGCAACAGGCTCGGCGGTTACGCACTGCTGGGCCTGCGCGGTAGCTGGGCGGCAAGCGATGCGCTGAAGTTCGAGGTCAAGGTGGATAACCTGCTGGACAAAGGCTACAGCCGCGCGCTCTACAACTATGACGGCAATGACTATGGCTACCGCGAAGAAGGCCGCACCTGGCTGCTGAGCCTTACCTGGACACCGGCGCTCTAGACGCCAGCAGCGCACAAAGGCGCGCCGTCGCTTCGATCATCTGCCCGCTGGGGCGCTCCAGGCCCTTGTCGGGCACCACCAGCAAGTGTCCGCCGGCAACCGCGCTGAGCTGTGGCCAGGCCTTCCAACCGGCCAACTGCGTAGCGTCGCCGGCCAGGATCACCTCAGGGTCACGCGCCAGCACAGACTCGACGCTCACCTGCGGCGCAGGCTGTTCGAGATCGGCAAAGACGTTGCGCGCACCGCAGACCGCCAGTGCGTCACTCACCACCTGACGGCCGCCCAAGGTGTACAGCGGCGAGTCCCAGACCTGATAGAACACCTTGAGCGGCTGCTCGCGACGATAGCGCTCGCGCAGGTCGGCCAGGCGCTCGCGCAACCTGTCAGCGTAGCGCTGTCCCTGCTCGGCACGCCCCAGGCGCACGGCGATGGCCTGGATCTGCTCGATCAGTTGCGCCAGGTCGTGGGGCTCGCTGCTGAACGTGGCAATCCCCAACTGACGCAACTGGTCGCGCTGGGCCGGGGGCACGCTGCCGGGCCAGAGCAGCAGCAGGTCGGGCTTGAGCGCCAGCAGGTGCTCCATGTCCAGTTGCCCGTAGCGCCCGACCGATGGCAGATTTTTCAGACGCTGCGGCCGCTCGCCGCTGTCGAGCACGCCCACCAGCAGATCGTCCGCCTCAAGCTCCAGGACGATCTCGGTCATCGACGGCCCGAGGCTGACTACACGCGGCCCAGCCTCGGCAAATGCACCGATCGACAGCAGCACGGCAACGAAAAAGGCGCGCATCAGCCCAGTTGGCGCGGGATGCGATAGAGGTAGAGCAGCATCACGGTAGACAACGCCAACAACACCTGAGGCACCGCCTCCAGCCCCACCAGCACCGAGAGTGCGGCGATCCAGGCCGGGAAGCAGGCGTAGGTCATGGCCAGGCGACGAACCCGCGCCAGTTCGATCCAGGCAGCGGGTTCTTCGGGGGTGTCGAGTACCTTGGAGGTGCCGATCAGCGCCCGTTTGTAGGCACCGAAGCGCGGCAGGCTGAGAAACAGGGTCGCGGCGCCGGCGATGAACAGCGGCATTGCCAGCACCGGGATCAATGCCTGACCACCGCCAAAGGCCCAGGCCATGACCGGCAGCGGCACCAGGCCGACCGCCAGGTATTGCCACCAGGCCAGCGCCAGACGCCGCTTCACCTGGCCACGGGTCACGCCTGGGGCGCCTCGCCCTGGTGACGGTTGCCCATCATGTGACCGAGCTTGTCGGCCTTGGTGGCCAGGTACAGGCGGTTGTGCGGGTTGTGGCCGGTGTGCAGCGGCACGCGCTCGGCAACCACAATGCTCATGTCGGTCAGGGCTTTGACCTTGCGTGGGTTGTTGGTCATCAGGCGCAGCGACTTGACGCCGAGGTGCTCGAGCATCGGCAAGCACATGGCGTAGTCACGCTGGTCGGCAGCAAAGCCCAGGCGTTCGTTGGCCTCGACGGTATCGGCACCGCCATCCTGCAGTTCATAGGCGCGAATCTTGTTCAACAAGCCGATGCCTCGACCTTCCTGACGCAGGTACAGCAGCACGCCACGGCCTTCACGGGCGATGGCCTGCAGCGCGGCTTCCAGTTGCGAACCGCAGTCGCAACGCTGGCTGAACAGCGCGTCGCCGGTCAGGCATTCGGAGTGCAGACGCCCGAGCACCGGTTCACCGTCGGCGATATCACCCAGGCTGAGCACCACATGCTCGCGGCCGCTGGCTTCGTCGAGAAAGCCATGCATGGTGAATGTCGCAAAAGGCGTTGGGAGTTTGGAGGCGGCAACAAAGACGACGGGCACGTTGTGCTCCTGATAAGTAGGAAATTTCAATGGGCCAGATTGTATCAGCAGCCCAGCGGGCATGCGCAGGCTGAATCTCGCCGCTTAAGATCGAAAAGTTCGATGCATAGGCCTGCCAGACGCGCGCTCGTTCAGTGCGGCTGGCTGTCGGACGCGAACGGGTACGGCTGGTTCCAGTGCTCGAAGATGGCCTCGAGTTCGCCGCTATGCACCAGCTTCGCCATGCGTTGGTCGAACAGGTCGCGCAAGGCCTTGCCTTGATCGCTGCGGGTAAAGGCCAGGTACAGCGGCAATTCAGCGATGTGGGTGCGGCGGAAGTCCTGCGGCTTGCTGGCTTGATGCAGCACGTAGTCCACTTCCGTTTCGGCATCGATGTAGAAATCCACCCGGTCATGCTCGAGCATCGGCAGGATGCCTTCGCGACGCTGGATCTCGCGGAATTCATGCACATTCGGCAGATATCTGTCGTAGCCATAGCCACGTACCCAGGCTAGGCGATACTGGCCGACGCTGTTCAGTGCCGGGACTGGCTTGCTGGCCAGGCCGAGGGCATAGATATGATCCAGGTCGAAGTGCCAGCGCGGGTAGAGGTTGTCTTCGTTCTCTTCCTTGTACGAACCCACCCAGGCGTCGGCCTCGCCGCGCTTGACCAGCCCGACTGCACGGCTGTAAGGCGCGCTCGTTACCTCGACCTTCACCCCGGCCGGCTCGAACACCTTGCGCAGCACGTCCCAGGCAACGCCAGTGCCGTCGGCGTTGGTGTAGTCGATCCATTCCTCGCTGACCAGTCGCACCTGCTTCGGCAACTCAACGGCCCCGGCACTCCAGGGCAGGAAAACCAGCATCAGCGCCAGCAGCACAGTCCGTATGGCCATCGACCCGCTCCCTGTATCAGGCTACCGCCCAAACCAGCACTTGCATGCCCAGCCAGGCGAACACGCCAGCCAGGATATCGTCGAGCATGATGCCGACACCGCCGTGCACATGACGGTCGATCCAGCGGATCGGCCAGGGCTTGAGGATGTCGAAGAAGCGGAACATCAGGAACCCTGCGAGCAGCCACTGCCAACCCTCGGGCACCAGCCACAAGGTGATCCACATGCCGACCATCTCGTCCCAGACGATGCCTTCATGATCGTGCACGCGCAAGTCGTTCGCCACCTTGCCGCACAGCCAGAAGCCGAACAGCATGGTGATCCCCAGCAGCAGCCAGTAGCCCCAGTCCGGCAGCATCTGCCACAGCGGAATGAACGGCAGCGCCACCAGCGAGCCCCAGGTGCCCGGCGCCTTGGGCAGGGTGCCGGAGCCGAAGCCGAACGCGATGAAGTGCCACGGATTGCGCCAGACCGAAGGCGGAACGAACTCCGCAGGCACCTGATTGGGGTGGTCGGTCACGGTGTCTCCCTGAAATGTTGATAGCCCCGTTGCGTCGGGGTGATGTCACGACCCTGGTGATCACGCAGGGTGACGCCCTGCCCGTCCAGGACGCGGCCGATGACATGGACATGGATGAACCCCGGCAGCTGCAATGCCTGGTGTTGCGCGGCCGGGATGGTGAAGGCCAGCACATAGTCGTCGCCGCCGGTGAGCGCCGCGTGCACCGCAGCGTCACGCCCGAGGAAGGCCTCCAGCTCGGTAGATACCGGAACCTGGTGCTGGTTCACTTCGAGGGCGACGCCCGAGGCCCGGGCGATGTGACCGCAGTCGGCAAGCAGGCCGTCGGAAATGTCCAGCGCCGCCGTGGCATGGCCACGCAGCAGCTCGCCCAAGGTGAGCTGCGGCATCGGCGACCAGTACTGCGCAAGCAGCGCCTGGGCCTGTTCAGCCGGCGCCTGGCGCTCGCCCAACACCAGCGGCAAGGCCCCCGCCGCGCTACCCAGGTTGCCCCCGACACACAGCAGATCACCCGGCCTGGCACCATCGCGGCGCAAGGCCTGCCCGGCCGGAACCCGGCCAAACACGGTCACGGTGATGCTCAGGGGGCCGCGCGTGGTGTCGCCGCCGATCAGGCTCATGCGACAGCGGTGGGCCATGCGCCCCAGGCCTTCGGCGTAGGCTCGCAACCAATCCGCGCTGACCTCGGGCAAGGTCAGGGCCAGGGTGAAGCCGATGGCGGTCGCTCCCATGGCCGCCAGGTCGCTCGCGGCCACGGCCAACGAGCGCTGGCCGAGCAGCGAGGGGTCGCAGACCGCCGGAAAATGCACACCTGCGACCAGCGTATCGGTGGAGACCGCCAGCTGCTCGCCAGCCGGCAGCTCCAGCAGGGCGCAATCGTCGCCGATCCCCAGGGCCACGCCCTCGCCGCCCTGCGCACAGGGCGCGGCAGCGAAGAAGCGGCGGATCAGCTCGAACTCACCCATGGCTCGTCAGCGCCGGGATCAGCGCTTGTTGGCCTTGACTTCGGCTTCGCGCAGGTTGGGCGCGAGCTTGTCGAGCACACCGTTGACGAACTTGTGGCCGTCGGTGGCACCGAAGACCTTGGCCAGTTCCACACCTTCGTTGATCACCACGCGGTACGGTACGTCGACGCGCTTGATGAACTCCCAGGTGGACAGACGCAGCACGGCCAGCTCGACCGGGTCGAGCTCATCCAGTGCCAGGTCCAGGCAAGGCTTGAGTGCGCTGTCGATTTCGCCCTTGATTGCCGGAACCCCGTGGAGGATTTCGCGGAAGTAGGCACCATCGACATCGGAGAAATCGTTATCGACCCGGAACTGAGCCTCGATCTCGTTCAGCGAATGCTGCGCCATGTGCCACTGGTAGAGCGCTTGCGTGGCGAGCTTGCGGGCTTCGCGACGCTTGGCGCTCTTGGAGGGCTTGCCGGCATCCGCAGGTTTTGGATCGCGCGGGTTGAAACGATCGCTGTCGTCGCTAATCACTTGGCCTCCAACTGCGCCAGCAGGCTGACCATTTCCAGGGCGGACAGGGCAGCTTCGGCACCTTTGTTACCGGCTTTGGTGCCGGAACGCTCGATGGCTTGCTCGATGGAATCAACGGTCAGCACACCGAAGGCGACCGGAACGCCGAACTCCATGGACACCTGGGCCAGGCCCTTGGTGCACTCGCCCGCCACGTATTCGAAGTGCGGGGTACCACCACGGATCACCGCACCCAGGGCGATGATCGCGCTGTAGTCACCTTGCTGGGCGACTTTCTGTGCCACCAGCGGGATCTCGAAAGCGCCCGGGGCACGGATGATGGTGATGTCGCTTTCGCTGACGCCATGGCGTACCAGGGCATCGACGGCACCGCTCACCAGGCTTTCGACGACGAAGCTGTTGAAGCGGCCAACCACCAAAGCATAGCGACCTTTGGGGGCGATGAAGGTACCTTCGATGGTCTTCAGGGTCATTCCGGTATTCTCATATTAAAGAGCGAGGCCGCACCGGGCGGCCTTCGGGAGGGTTCGGACACGAGCGCCAGGACAACGCTGGCGCACCTGTGTCACTCGGAGGGCACGTATTCTACAACTTCCAGATCGAATCCGGATATCGCGTTGAACTTCATCGGCGAGCTCATCAGGCGCATCTTGCGTACACCAAGGTCACGCAGGATCTGCGAACCGGCACCGACGGTGCTGTAGGTGCTCGGCACTTTGGCCTGCACGTCGCCTGCGCTTTCACGGATATGCGCCAGCAGCACGTCGCCGTCCAGCGGGTGGCCCAGCAGCAGCACCACGCCGCTGCCGGCCTCGGCCACGGTGGTCATGGCCGCGCGCAGGCTCCAGCGCCCTGGCTGCTTGACCATCAGCAGGTCGCGCAGCGGGTCCATGTTGTGCACACGCACCAGGGTCGGCTCTTCGGCGCAGATCTTGCCCAGCGTCAGCGCCATGTGCACGTCGCCTTCCACCGAGTCACGGTAGGTGACCAGATTGAACTGGCCCAGCTCGCTTTCGATCGGCTGTTCGGAGACGCGCTGCACGGTGCGCTCATGGATCATGCGGTAGTGGATGAGGTCGGCGATGGTGCCGATCTTGAGATTGTGCTGGGCGGCGAACACTTCAAGCTCGGCGCGACGCGACATGGTGCCGTCGTCGTTCATCACTTCGCAGATGACGCCACTGGGCTCGAAACCGGCCATGCGCGCCAGGTCGCAGGCTGCTTCGGTGTGCCCGGCGCGGGCCAGGGTGCCGCCTGGCTGGGCCATCAGCGGGAATATGTGGCCCGGGCTGACGATGTCCTCGGCCTTGGCGTCCTTCGCGGCGGCAGCCTGCACGGTGCGGGCGCGGTCGGCGGCGGAGATGCCGGTGGTGACACCCTCGGCGGCCTCGATCGACACGGTGAACTTGGTGCCGAAGCCGGAGCCGTTGCGCGGCGCCATCAGCGGCAGCTTGAGCGTCTCGCAGCGCTCACGGGTCATCGGCATGCAGATCAGGCCACGGGCGTGCTTGGCCATGAAGTTGATGTGCTCGGGCAGGCAGCACTCGGCTGCCATGATGATGTCGCCTTCGTTTTCGCGGTCTTCGTCATCCATGAGGATGACCATTTTGCCCTGGCGGATGTCTTCGACCAGTTCTTCGATGCTGTTGAGCGCCACGCGGCACCCCCTTCTCAATCAGGATTTCAAGAAGCCGTTGGCGGCCAGGAAGCTTTCGGTGATGCCACTGCCTTTGCTCGGCTCGGCGGCCTTGTCGCCCAGCAGCAGACGCTCCAGGTAACGGGCCAGCAGGTCGACCTCAAGGTTCACCCGACGACCTGCACGGTAATCGGCCATGATGGTTTCGGACAGGGTGTGCGGGACGATGGTCAGCTCGAACTCGGCGCCATCGACCTCATTGACCGTCAGGCTGGTGCCATCGACGGTGATCGAGCCCTTGTGGGCGATGTACTTGGCCAGCTCTTTCGGGGCGCGTACGCGGAACTGGATGGCGCGGGCGTTATCGCTGCGCGAGACGATTTCGCCGACACCGTCGACGTGACCGCTGACCAGGTGGCCGCCCAGGCGGGTGGTCGGGGTCAGGGCCTTTTCCAGGTTGACCCGGCTGCCGCTCTTGAGCTCGACCATGGCGGTACGCTTGAGGGTCTCGACGCTGACGTCGGCCCAGAAGCCATCGCCTGGCAGCTCCACGGCGGTCAGGCACACGCCGTTGACCGCGATACTGTCGCCGAGCTTGACGTCGCCCAGGTCGAGCTTGCCGGTCTCGACGTAGACGCGCACGTCACCACCCTTGGGGGTCATGCTGCGGATGGTGCCGATGGATTCGATGATGCCGGTGAACATGATGTTCTCCTCAGGTACGGGCTGCGCGAAGCAAGCCCGGCATTATACGCCGGGCGCGGGCAAGGGGATGGCTGTGACTCGCCAGTCATCGCCCACGGCGCGCATTTCGATGATTTTCAGCCGCGGCGCCTCGCTCATGTGCTCCAGGGGCCAGTCCAGCAGCGGGCGGGCCTGGGAGCCGAGGAAGGTGCCGGCGACGAACAACTGGTACTCGTCGATCAGGCCGTGGCGAGCGAAGGCGCCGACCAGCCCGGCGCCCGCTTCGAGCAGGACCTCGCTGGCACCGCGCTCGGCCAGCAGGCGCAGCAGCGCCGGCAAGTCGACCTGGCCATCGCTGCCGGGCAGCACCAGCAACTCATGGCCGGCGGCGGCGTAGCGCGGGTCGTGCGCGGCGGCGGTGACCACCAGCGCCGGACCGGCCTGGAAGAACGGGGCGTCCAGCGGCAGGCGCAGACGGCCATCGACCAGCACCCGCAGCGGCGGGCGCGACACGGCCAGTGCGGTCATTTCCTCGTCCAGGCCAAGCTCGGCGGCGCGCACGGTCATCCGTGCGTTGTCGGCCAGCACGCTCTGGGCACTGGTCAGCACCACGCTGGAGCGGGCGCGCAGGCGCTGTACCGCAGCACGCGCCGCGGGGCCGGTAATCCACTGGCTCTCGCCATTGGCCATGGCGGTACGCCCGTCCAGGCTCATCGCAAGCTTGGCCCGAACGAATGGCAGGCCATGCTCCATGCGCTTGAGAAAGCCCGGGTTGAGTGCGCGAGCTTCGGCCTCGAGCACACCACTGGCAACCGCGATACCGGCTTCGGCCAGCCGCCCCAGGCCGCGCCCGGCCACTTGCGGGTTCGGGTCCTGCATCGCCGCCACCACCCGCGCCACCCCTGCCTTGACCAGCGCTTCGGCACACGGTGGCGTGCGGCCATGGTGGCTGCAGGGCTCGAGGGTGACGTAGGCGCAGGCGCCGCGCGCGCGTTCACCGGCCTGGCGCAGGGCATGCACTTCGGCATGCGGCTCGCCGGCACGCACGTGCCAGCCCTCACCGACCACTTCGCCGTCGCGAACGATCACGCAGCCCACGCGCGGGTTGGGGTGGGTGGTGTACAGGCCCTTGCGGGCCAGTTCCAGGGCACGGGCCATGTAATGGGCGTCAAGCAACGCGGTCTGGCTGGACATGCTTACTCTTTGGCTGGCTCACGGGCCAGGCGGTCGATTTCTTCACGGAATTCGTCGAGGTCCTGGAAGCGCCGGTACACCGAAGCGAAGCGGATGTAGGCGACTTCGTCGAGCTTGCGCAGCTCGGACATCACCAGCTCACCGACCACCAGCGACTTCACTTCGCGCTCGCCGGTCGCGCGCAGACGGCTCTTGATGTGCGCCAGCGCCGCTTCCAGGCGCTCGACGCTGACGGGGCGCTTTTCCAGCGCCCGCTGCATGCCGGCGCGCAGCTTGTCTTCGTCGAAGGGCTGGCGTGTGCCGTCCTGCTTGATCAGCCGGGGCAGGACCAGTTCGGCGGTCTCGAAGGTGGTGAAGCGCTCGCCGCAGGCGACGCACTCACGGCGACGACGGACCTGTTCGCCTTCGGCGACCAGTCGCGAATCGATGACCTTGGTGTCGTTGGCACCGCAAAAGGGACAGTGCATGGTGGCAGGCAACAAAAAAAGGGAGGGCCATGGTAGCGCATCCCACTGGCAAGACAAGCCAAAGGGGTTACCATCCAGAGAAATCTGCCTGTGAAGGATTACCCCATGCACCATCGAGCCCTCGTCGTCCTGTGCCTGGCCGGCCTGCTCGCCGCCTGCGGCAGCGACCGGCCGAAGACCGAACAGCCTGCGGCGTCCCCCGCGCCCAAGACGGTCAAGAAGAGCGACGAACCGGGCCCGCTGCCGGCCTACCAGCGCGAACTCAGCGGCACCCTGATGGAAATCCCCGCGGGCGCCGAAGTCGAGCTGGCACTGCTGGTGATCGACGAACGCGGCCGTCCCCAGCGCCTGCTGGCCAGCAGCGACCTGACCGGCACCGGCCAGGCTCTGCCCTATCACCTGCGTTTCAACCCCGAGGCCTTCCCGGCCGGTGCCCGGGTCGAGCTGCGCGGTCGCGCCAGCCGCTCCGGCCAACTGATCATGCACCTGCCGCCGCAGCGCATCGTCCAGGCCGAAACCCAGGCCACCGGCCCACTGCGTTTCGAGAAGGCGCCATAAGGTGACACCGCTACACCTGCAACAGGCCCTCAGCGGCCTGATTGGCGAGGCGCGCCTGGTCATCAGCGAACTGCCGGGCTGCGACCTCAAGCTGTGGCTGATCGACGCCGAGAACATGGACCGGGCATTCAGCCCCGACGAAACCCGGCGCATCCTCGACGAGCCACCCTACTGGAGCTTCTGCTGGGCCAGCGGCCTGGCCATGGCCCGCTACCTGGCCGTGCACCCCGAATGGGTACGTGACAAGCGTGTGCTGGACTTCGGCGCAGGTTCGGGCATCGCCGGCATCGCTGCAGCCCGCGCCGGTGCGCGGGAAGTGGTCGCCTGCGACCTCGACCCACTGGCCCTGGACGCATGCCGCGCCAACGCCGCGCTCAATGGCGTGACGCTGGGCTACAGCGAGGATTTTTTCGCCGAAGCCGACCGCTTCGACCTGATCCTCGTCGCCGACGTACTGTACGACCGCGCCAACCTGCCCTTGCTCGATGCCTTTCTCGGTCGGGGTCGCCAGGCACTGGTCGCCGATTCGCGGGTGCGTGACTTCAGCCACCCGCTCTATCGCCAGCTCGGCGTGCTCGACGCCCTGACCCTGCCAGACCTGGCCGAGCCGCACGAATTCCGCCGGGTCAGCCTGTACCACGCCAGCCGCGAGCCTTTATAGTGGTGCCATTCCGAATTTGCGAAAGCTGCGAGAGTTGCGATGAGCCAAGCTTCCTCTAACACCGCCACGCCCTACATCTTCGACGCCACCGATGCGAATTTTCAGCAGCTGGTGATCGATAACTCCTTCCACAAGCCCGTGCTGGTGGACTTCTGGGCCGAATGGTGCGCGCCCTGCAAGGCGCTGATGCCGCTGTTGGCGAAGATCGCCGAGGGCTACCAGGGCGAGCTGCTGCTGGCCAAGATCAACTGCGATGTCGAGCAGCAGGTGGTGGCCCAGTTCGGTATCCGCAGCCTGCCGACCGTGGTGCTGTTCAAGGATGGCCAGCCGGTCGACGGCTTTGCCGGTGCCCAGCCGGAGTCGGCCATCCGCGCCATGCTCGAACCTCATGTGCAGATGCCTGCCGCGCCGACCGCCTCGCCACTGGAGCAGGCCAAGGCACTGTTCGCCGAAAGCCGTTTCAGCGAAGCCGAAGCACTGCTGCAGGCCCTGCTCGGTGAAGACAACAGCAACGCCGAAGCGCTGATCTACTACGGCCGCTGCCTGGCCGAGCGCGGCGACCTGGACGCCGCGCAGCAGGTGCTGGACGCGGTCAAGAGCGATGAACACAAGGCCGCGCTGGCCGGTGCCAAGGCGCAGCTGACCTTCCTGCGCCAGGCCGCCAGCCTGCCGGAGGCCGCCGAGCTCAAGAGCCGCCTGGCGCAGAACCCGCAGGATGACGATGCGGCCTATCAGTTGTGCATCCAGCAACTGGCGCGCCAGCAGTACGAAGCCGCGCTGGACGGGCTGCTCAAGCTGTTCCAGCGCAATCGCGCCTACGAGAACGGCCTGCCGCAGAAGGCCATGCTGCAGGTGTTCGACCTGCTCGGCGGCGACCATCCGCTGGTGGGTGTGTACCGCCGCCGGTTGTCTTCGGCGATGTTCTGAGCCCCAAGGCGCAGCCACCTCCTGCAGGAGGTGGCATCCAGCCACGCACCGCCCTCGGTAACTAGCCTACCCAGCGATATACCGGCGCATCCGCCCCGCTTTCCATCTTCACTTCACTGCTGTGGCGCAACCGCACCAGCAGCCGCTTGCCTGCCGCAACACTGCCGGCCAACCCTTCCAGCCGCTCGAGCAACTCAGGCCCACTGAGCGCTCCGGCCTGACGCAGCACCTCGCGCGCCGCCGACCACTGGCTATCGTCCTGCCGCGCTGGCGCAGTCACAGGCGTACTCGCCACCTCTGCCACCGCAGGCGCCTCTTCGGGCCTGCGCCCAAGCTGAGCCCACTCCGCCGGGTCCAGTTCGATGGTCAGGTCTACCGGCCAGTCGCCGATCTGTCCTCGGATTCTCACGCTGCCTTCCTTCAATCGCGGATCGATGACGTGCATGCTCCCACGACATGAAACCTGCGCCAAGCGTGTGGCATCGACCAGAAAAGTTGTTATAACATTACCAAATCTTTCCCGTCCGCTTCCGGAGTCGCCCATGCGCCGCCTGCTCCTCGCCTTGCCCTTCGCCCTGCTGCCCCTGGCCGTTGCCCAGGCCCATGAAGATCACGATCACGACCACGATCATGCCCACGGCACCTTGCCTGCCCACGAGCACGGCGTCGCACGCCTGAACGTCGGCCTGGATGGCAATACCCTGGAGCTGGCGCTGGAGAGCCCGGCAATGAACCTGGTCGGCTTCGAGCACATGCCTGGCAGCGATGCCGACAAGGCCAAGGTCGAGGCTGTGCGCAAACAACTCGAACAGCCGCTCAAGCTGTTCGGCCTGGCCAGCGCGGCCGGTTGCAAGGAAGACCAGCAGGAGCTGGAAAGCCCGCTGTTCGGTGACGAGCCATCGGCCAAGGACGACGACGGGGACGACGATCACGACCATGACCACGCGCATGAACACCAGCACAGCGAGATCCACGCGCACTACCAACTGACCTGCGCAGCTCCGGCCAAGCTGACCCAGATCGACCTGTCGCCGCTGTACAAGGCTTACCCGCAAACCCAGAAGATCAATGTGCAGTTGGTCGGCCCGAACGGCCAGAAGGGCTTCGAAAGCACCCCGGCCAAGGCCGTGGTTGCGTTCTGAATGAGCCAGCCGCTGATCGAACTGCATGACCTGGTCTTCGCCTGGCCAGGTCAGCAGCCGTTGCTGAACATCCCCCAGTTCCGCCTGGAGGCCGGTGAGGCACTGTTCCTCAAAGGCCCCAGCGGCAGCGGCAAGACCACCCTGCTCGGCCTGCTGGGCGGGGTCAACCTGCCCGACCAGGGCGAAGTGCGGCTGCTCGGGCAGAACCTGGCCGAGCTGGGCCAGGGCGCTCGCGACCGTTTCCGCGTCGACCATACCGGGTACATCTTCCAGCAGTTCAACCTGCTGCCGTTTCTCTCGGTGCAGGAAAACGTCGAATTGCCCTGCCGATTTTCGCGCAGCCGCGCCGAACGCGCAGCGCAGCGCCATGGCAGCATCCACCAGGCGGCGGCGCAATTGCTTGCCCACCTGGGCCTGAGCGACCCCGACCTGCTCGCCCGACGCGCCGACACCCTGTCGATCGGCCAGCAGCAACGCGTCGCCGCTGCGCGCGCGCTGATCGGCCAGCCGGAACTGGTGATCGCCGACGAGCCGACCTCAGCGCTCGACGCCGACACCCGCGAGGTGTTCATCCGCCTGCTGTTCGACGAATGCCGCGCTGCAGGTTCCAGCCTGCTGTTCGTCAGCCATGACCAGAGCCTGGCGCCCCTGTTCGACCGCGACCTGTCGCTGGCCGAGCTCAACCGCGCCGCCAAGCCTCGGGAGGCCTGATGTACCTGCTCCGTCTAGCCCTGGCCAGCCTGGCCAACCGCCGTTTCACCGCGTTTCTCACCGCCTTCGCCATCGCCCTGTCGGTGTGCCTGCTGCTGGCCGTGGAGCGCGTGCGTACCGAAGCCCGCGCCAGCTTCGCCAACACCATCAGTGGCACCGACCTGATCGTCGGGGCGCGCTCGGGGTCGGTCAACCTGCTGCTGTACTCGGTGTTCCGTATCGGCAACGCCACCAACAACATCCGCTGGGACAGCTTCGAGCACTACGCCAAGGACCCGCGGGTCAAGTGGGCGATCCCGATCTCCCTGGGCGACTCGCACCGTGGCTACCGGGTGATGGGCACCAACAGCGATTACTTCACCCACTACCAGTACGGGCGCCAGCAGCACCTGCAGCTGAGCCAGGGCCGCCAGTTCGCCAACGACCCATTCGAAGTGGTACTGGGCGCCGAAGTGGCCGAAGCCCTGCACTACAAGCTCGGCGACACCCTGGTGCTGGCCCACGGCATCGCCACCATCAGCCTGGTCAAGCACGACGACAAACCCTTCACCGTGGTCGGCATCCTGCAGCGCACCGGCACGCCCGTGGACCGCACCCTGCACATCAGCCTGGCGGGGATGGAGGCCATCCACGTCGACTGGCAGAACGGCGTACCGGCTCGCGGCGCCGCACGCATCAGCGCCGACCAGGCGCGCACCATGGACCTGCGCCCCACGGCCATCACGGCCTTCATGCTGGGCCTGAACAGCAAGATCGCCACCTTCAGCGTGCAGCGCGAAATTAACGATTTTCGCAGTGAGCCGCTGCTGGCGATCCTGCCGGGCGTGGCACTGCAGGAGCTGTGGGGCATGATGGGCATCGCCGAGCAGGCGTTGTTCGTGGTGTCGCTGTTCGTGGTGCTGACCGGCTTGATCGGCATGCTCACGGCGATTCTCACCAGCCTCAACGAACGGCGACGCGAGATGGCCATCCTGCGTTCGGTGGGTGCGCGCCCCTGGCATATCGCCGGGCTGCTGGTGCTCGAAGCGCTGGCGTTGTCGGTCAGTGGTATCGTCGCCGGGCTGGGGTTGCTCTATGGAGGGATCGCCTTGGCCCAGGACGCGGTACAGTCCAACTACGGGCTGTTCCTGCCGCTGGCCTGGCCAAGCCCGCACGAATGGACCCTGCTGGCGATCATCCTCGGCGCGGCACTGCTGATGGGCAGTGTTCCGGCCTGGCGTGCCTACCGGCAGTCGCTGGCCGATGGCCTGTCGATCCACCTCTGAGAGTTTGTCATGTCGATCCCTGTGGGAGCGGGCTTGTCCGCGAAGAAAGCACTACAGATCCTCCTGCTGTTGCTGCTGGTGCTGATCATTCCGGCCTGGGCGGACGAGCCGCGCGAGCTGGACTGGCCGGCACTGATCCCCGAGGGCGCGCCCGTCATCCCCCCACAGCTCACCCCGCTGCATGACCTCTCGCAGATGGGCAACTCGCTGGGTGACGCCCTGGCCGCCGAGTCTGCTCCGGCAGCCCGCCAGCAGGCGCCCGACGCCCCGGTGGTGAAAGCGCTGGATGGCCAGCAGATCAAACTGCCCGGCTACATCGTGCCGCTGGAAGTGAGCGAAGAAGGCCGCACCACCGAGTTTCTCCTGGTGCCCTACTACGGCGCCTGCATCCACGTGCCGCCGCCGCCGTCCAATCAGATCGTGCACATCTTCAGCGAGATGGGCGTGCGCGTCGAAGACCTGTACCAGCCCTACTGGATCGAGGGACGCATGCAGGTCAAGAACACCAGTAGCGAGCTGGCCGACGCCGGATACCAGATGGAAGCCGAGAAAATCTACGCATATGAGCTGAAATGAGAACTGTGTCGCCCGTGTGAAGCCCGCTTCGTTGAGCTGAGTCAAACAATGTGTTTGGACGGCTCCTTACCATTGGACTACTCGATTACTCACGTCCTCTGGGAGCTTCCATGAACAAGACATTGCTCGGTGCCTCGCTCGTCGCGCTGGCGCTCGCAGCCCCCGTTGCCCACGCCCACCAGGCGGGCGACTTCATCCTCCGTGCTGGCGCCATCACCACCGCGCCGAACGAAAGCAGCAGCGATCTCAAGCTCGACGGCGCCAAGGTCTCCGGCACCAAGGCCACCCTCGACAGCGACACCCAACTGGGCCTGGCCTTCGCCTACATGCTCACCGACCACATCGGTATCGAGCTGCTGGCCGCCACGCCGTTCAAGCACACCGTGGGCGTCAAGGGCCTGGGTGGTGGGCTCGACGGCAAGCTGGCCGACATCAAGCAACTGCCACCGACCCTGTCGCTGCAGTACTACCCGATGGAAGCCTCGTCGAAGTTCCAGCCCTACGCCGGTATCGGCATCAACTACACGCTGTTCTTCGATGAAGACCTCAGCAGCGCCCGCAAACAGCAGGGCTTCAGCAACATGAAGCTGCAGGACTCCATCGGCCTGGCTGGCCAGCTGGGCATGGACTACATGCTGACCGACAACCTGTTGGTCAACGCCGCAGTCTGGTACGTCGACATCGACACCAAAGCCACCATCGACGGCCCAAGCGCCTTGGGCGTGGGCAAGACCAAGGTCAGCGTCGATGTCGATCCATGGGTCTACATGGTAGGTATCGGCTACAAGTTCTGACACGCCGCTCCTGCACACCTGCAGGAGCAACTGTCCTGTTCAGAATCTAAAGGCCAGCCCAATCTCCCTGTGGGAGCGGCGGTTCGGCGCCCCGACTTGCCCGCGAACACGGGCGTAGCCCGTGCCAGACTGCGCGGTGTCTTTTTCGCGGGCAAGCCCGCTCCTACACGAGCGCAGCAATCCTCAGCGATGCAGCCTCCACCAATACCCCCACGCCAACGCGCTGATCCCAGCCCCCAGCCCACACACCGCGCCCCACCCCCACGCCCCGTAGACCCAGCTCGCTGCCACCGCCCCTGCCCCGCTGCCAACCGAATAGCAGCACATGTACGCGCCAACCAGGCGACTGGCCATCTGTGCACGCCCGGCCAGCAGCAGGCTCTGGTTGGTCACATGCACCGCCTGCACGGCCAGGTCCAGCATCACCACACCGGCCACCAGGGCCAGCAACGACTGCTCGACGAACAGGCTCGGCAGCCACGACAGTGTCAGCAGCCCCAGCGCCAGCCCCGTGGTGCGCTGCCCCACACCGCGATCGGCCAGGCGCCCGGCACGCGAGGCGGCAAGGGCGCCGGCGACACCGGCCAGGCCGAACAGGCCGATCTGGGTGTGGGTCAGTTGCAGCGCACTCAACGGCAGCACCATGCTGCTCCACAGCACGCTGAACGCCGCGAAGATCAGCAGCGCGAACACACCCCGCTGGCGCAGCAGCCGATCATCGCGCAGCAACACCACCATCGAACACAACAACGTCCGGTACCGTTGGCGCTGCCCCGGCGGCCGTGCAGCGGGCATACGCCAGCCGAGCAGCGCCACCATCAGCAGCACCAGCCCGGCAGCTGCGAAATAGACGCCTCGCCAGCCGGCCAGGTCAGCCACGACACCCGCCACCAGCCGCGCCAGCAAAATGCCCAGCACAATGCCGCTGGTGACCGCGCCCACCGCCTGCCCCTGCTGCGCCGGTGTCGCCAGGGTGGCTGCCTGGGCGACCATCAACTGCACCACCACGGCCATCAGCCCGACCATCCCCATGGCCGCCAACAGCGCCGCCCAATGCTGGGCCAGGCCGACCGCAACCAGCGCCAGTGCCGACAGCAGCAACTGCGCGAGGATCAAGCGCTTGCGGTCGAGCAGATCACCCAGCGGCACGATCAGCAGCAATCCCAGCGCATAACCTGCCTGGATTGCGCCGACCACCCACCCGACCTGACCACTCGGCACGCCCAGGCTCTGGGCCATGGACTCCAGCAGCGGCTGGGCGCAGTACACCGTAGCCACCGCCAGTGCGCAGGCTGCAGCCAGCAGAAGGGTCAGGCCGCGCGTGAGTTGAAACGACGGCGCTTCGTGGGCAGATGACATGCAGACTCCTGGAAATCTGGTTTTAAAATGAAACCGCAGGCTGGATTTCTAGCAAATCTGGTTTTAGTCTGCAACCACAGTGACAGATCCGGAATGAGCGATGCTCGACGAAAACAACAGCCGATGCCCCGTGGCCCGAGCCCTCGAAGTGCTCGGCGACCGCTGGGCACTGATGATCCTGCGCGACGCGTTCGATGGGTTGCGCCGCTTCAGCGCGTTCCAGAAGAACCTGGGGCTGGCGAAGAACATCCTCGCCACGCGACTGAAGCTGCTGGTGGAAACAGGGCTCATGGAACTGCAGCCGGCGTCGGATGGCAGTGCGTACAAGGAATATGTGCTGACAGAGAAAGGCCGCTCGGTGTTTCCGATCGTGGTGGGCCTGCGTCAGTGGGGGGAGCGCTTTCAGTTCGAGGCGGGCGAGGCGCGCTCGGTGCTGCTGGACAAAGCCAAGGGCGAACCTGTGGCGAAGCTGGAAGTGCGGGCGCGGGATGGGCGGTTGCTGAGGCCAGAGGATTGTCGGCGGGCTTGAAGGTGCTCTGGCCTGTCAGGGCCTGTTCGCGGGTACTCCACTGTCCTGGAGATCAGTGAAGTACCTGCAAGGCCAGCGTGTTTGTCAGTCTTTGCCCAACAAACGCGCCAGCCCCTCGGCGATCGGGGTCGCCTGGGGAAAATCAAAACGCGCCAACAGCCGGTGGTTGTCCGCCCGCGAGTGGCGGATATCCCCCGCGCGCGCCGGGCCATAGCTGATCGTCGGCAAGCTGCCAACCACCTGCTGCAATGCCGCAAGCAAGTGATTCAGCGAAGTCGCCTGGTTCAAGCCGATGTTCACAGCGCCCTCTTCCACCTGCGGCTGCTCCAGCGCCTGCACCATCACCTGCACCAGGTCACCGACATAGAGGAAGTCGCGGGTCTGCTCGCCATCGCCGAACACGGTGATCGGCAAGCCCTTGGTCGCACGCTCGCAGAAGATGCTGATCACCCCCGAGTACGGCGACGAGGGATCCTGGCGCGGTCCGAAGATATTGAAGAAGCGGAACACCACCGGCTCCAGCCCATGTTGGCGGCGGTAGAAGTCCAGGTACTGCTCGCCAGCCAGCTTGTCCACGGCGTAAGGCGTCAGTGGCGCCTTGGGCGTGTCCTCGGTGATCGACTGGCCTTCGCCATTGTTGCCGTAGACCGCCGCGCTCGAGGCGAACAACACCCGGCGCACACCGTTGATGCGCATCGCCTCGCAGACGTTGAGGGTGCCGATGAAGTTGCTCTGGTGGGTTTTGACCGGGTCGTCCACCGACGCCTGCACCGACGCAACCGCAGCGAGGTGGACCACCGCCGCGCAGCCGGCGGCTGCACGGGTAACCAGTGCAGTGTCGGCAACATCACCTTCGATCAGTTGCAGGCGCGGATGGTCGATCTGCAGGTTGCTGCGCTTGCCGGTGGACAGATCATCGAGAATGCGCACCGCATAGCCTTTGTCGAGCAGCGCATCGCACAGGTGGGAGCCGATGAAACCAGCTCCGCCGGTAATGAGGATGGGGGCATCAGCCATGACGATAGAAACGGTCCAGTAAGGGCGGCAAGCCGGCGCGCCAGGCACGGGGCTTGATGCCGAAGGTGTGAAGGATCTTCTTGCAGGCCAGCACCGCATGCTGCGGCTCCTCGCTGGCATCCGGGCGCGCGGCGTGGGCCTGTGCGGTGGGGGCCTGCACGGCCAGCTTGTGCCACTGCGCCGCCTCGGAAAGGATAGCTTGCCCCAGCGCCAAGGGTGTGGTCGCCTCGTTGCCGGCGTAATGGTAGGTGCCCCACAGCGGCGCGTCGCAGTCCAGCTGCTTGATCACCGAGAGGATCACCCTGGCAGCGTCGTCCACCGGCGTCGGGTTGCCGCGGCGGTCATCGGCCAGCAGCAGCTCCTGCGGTTGCTCGGCGCGAGTCAGGAAACGCCCGAGTGCGCCGTCAAGGCTTTCGTCCAGCACCCAGCCGAAACGCAGCAGCACATGTTGCGGGCAGGCCGCACGCACGCTCTGCTCGATACGCCACAGCGCCTGGCCACGCAGGCCCAGCGGCACCGGCTCGTCCTTCTCGCTGTAGGAAGTGGCGCGCGAACCGTCGAACACGCGGTAGCTGGAGGGCTGGACCAGAGTGATCTCGTGGTGCTGGCACAGTTCGGCCAGACGCTCCACGGCACGCTCCTGAAGGGCCAGGCGCTGTTCGCTGACCGACTCGGCCTGGAACCAGTCGAAGTAATAGGCCAGGTTGACCAGGGTGTCGGGGCGGTGATCGTCGAGCAACTGGGTGAGGCTGGCCGGATCCCAGCCCTCGTCCGGCGGGCGCGGAGCCAGGAACGCGATGTCTTCCTCGGCCCCAAGACGAATCAGCGCTTGCCCGAGGGCATTGCCACCACCCAACAGCATCAGGCGCATACGCATAGAGTCAGCAGGTCCGCTCAGATCGATTAAGGGAAAGGGGCCATTTTGCGGTTTCCGCCTGGGGAAGTCCAACCCTTGGGGTTCGCTTGTCTTTGTGTGGGAAATTTCCAATAGGCATCGAAGATTTCTCTGTCGCTCGCATAAAACCGGTCTTGCACCACGGCAGGCGAAAACCCTGAACTAATAGCAGAAGCCGGGGCATGGCAGCCCCGTGTGCGCACCCGACAATCAGGAGAATCACCATGGCGTGCCTGCTTCGTTCTTCACAACGCTTCACAGCCGTGAAATTTTCTCGCCCCTCTTTTGCGCCTTCGGAAACTACTCGATACTGCGCGGCAGTTGGCCACTACAGACTGTATTCACCGCAGTCAGGCCAACGCACTCCAGCTGTCGGCCGGCACGGAACGCCAACACAACAATAACAAGGAAGGTTTCCCATGCAGGATTCCGAAGTCGCGTACCTGGAATTTACCCAGGACCAAGCCGATGCGCTGTTCGTCGCCAGTCAATCCCTCGCCCGACTTGGCGGCCCGGAAGTCTTCGGGGCGGCTGGCAAGGCACGGCAATCTGCCGAAACGCTGGCAGGATCGCTCGCCCCCCAGCAACAGGCAACACTGCGGCGCTTCGCCGACGGCACGCTGTCTGCACTGATGTACCGCGGCATGACCAGCCCGGACGACGACCCCATTCCCGAATACCTGCCTGAACTGCAGGGCCTGGAGCACGACCCCCGCTGCCTCTACCTGGCCTCGCGCAACCAGATCCTGCTGGAACTGGTGCGTTACCGGGCGTTCGCCTTCGATATCGACAACGAAGGCAAGCAGGTGCGTCTGGTCGGCAACTTCAAGGGCGGCGGCAGCCAGCCGCGCCCGGAGGAAACCCGCGACACCCGCGTGGAACTCAGCTCCCACGCCGGTCTGCGCCTGGGCCCACACACCGAAGCTCCGTACAACTGCTCGGTGATCGCTCGCGATGACCATTCGCCTGCGCCCTCTGCACTGATCCTCACCGCGCGCTGGAACCCGGCGAACGAGCCTACCCACGTCATCCCCATGCGCGAGGTCATCGAAGGCTTGGGCAGCCTGCATGCGCTGGCGCTGACCTCGGCATCGTTCGACTTCACACGCAGCGACTGCTTCGTCGCCGGCAGCGGCGAACCGGAGCAGGCCACCGCGATGCTGCAGTTCGACGCCAATGGCGGCTTCGCCCTGCGCTACAACTCGTACCGGTTCTCGCTCAACGACCAGGCCAGCGACCTCGCCGCCCAGGCCTTCGACGCCTTCCAGCAACGGGTCGCCGAGACACGGCCACGGCCCTTCGTGCTGCAACCGGACACTGCTTTGGTGATCAACAACAACCGCGCCCTGCATGGTCGCGACATCGTCCAGGACAACCGTCGCCTGCTGGTGCGGCTGTTCGGCTACTCCCCCTTCGCCCAACCTCGGGTGATCACTCCGGATCCGCTGCTGGTGCGCGGCTGAATAAAAGGAACGTGCGGTAATGATGGAAATCGATGTCTCCCTGCTGCTGACCCTGGCGTCGGTGGCGCTGATGGCCGGCTTCTTCGACGCCATCGCGGGTGGCGGCGGGCTGATCACCCTGCCGGTACTGTTCGTCGCCGGCATCGACCCGTTGGCGGCCATCGCCACCAACAAGTTCCAGGCGGCCTCGGCGACGGTGTCGGCCACCGTCGCCTTCGCCCGCAAGGGCATGATCGACTGGCAACGCGGCCTGCCCATGGCCGCCATGGCCTTCACCGGAGGCGCCCTCGGGGCGCTGTCGGTGAGCCTGGTGCCCAAGACGTTCCTGCAGGCCTGTGTGCCGGTGCTGCTGATCCTGGTGGCGGCCTACTTCGCCTTCAGCCCCAAGCCCGACGAGCACGAGCGCAAGGCGAAGATCTCCAACGCGGTGTTCTGCCTGACCGCCGCACCGCTGATCGGCTTCTATGACGGCGTGTTCGGTCCCGGGGTGGGTTCGTTCTTCATGCTCGCCTGCGTGATCCTGCTCGGCCAGCACCTGCTGCGCGCGGTGTGCAACAGCAAGCTGCTCAACGCCGCGTGCAACCTGGGCGCCCTCTCGGTATTCTCGCTGAGCGGGGCGATCATCTGGCCCCTGGCCCTGGCGATGGCCTGTGCCGCGTTCATCGGTGCGCAACTGGGCGCACGCTGCGCGGTGCATTTCGGGCCCAGGCTGATCAAGCCGTTGCTGGTCTGCGTGTGCTGCATCATGGCCCTCAAGCTGCTGCTTGGCGCAGGCAACCCGCTCGGCGAATGGCTGCAACATCAGTTCCTCTAAGGAGCGCCATGGACTTCGCGAACACCTCCGAGCAACGCAGCACCTGGCAGTACGACGAACCCGCGCCGGGCACCGAAGGCTTCATCGACGAAGCCTTCGACGGTTATCAGCAACAGGCACGCCTGCTGCTGCCCGACAGCGAGCGGGCACCGCCGCTGTTCGTGGTCGGCGGTGCACGCTCGGACTTCACCCGCCTCAACCCGCTGCTCTATCGCCTGCAACGCCAGGGCATCGGCTCGTTGACCGGCAACCTGTCCGGCCACAGCAAGGCGAGCGAGCCCGGCGCCAGCGCACCGACACTGGCGATCAACCTGCAGGAGGCCCGGCGCTTCCACCGGCATATCGCCGAGCGCTGCCGCACCCTGGTCGGCCACAGCCTGGGCGGCGCGATTGCCCTCAAGCTTGCGGCGCAACTGCCAGACATCGACAAGCTGGTGCTGATCTGCCCGGCTGTCTACCCCGATGACGCCCACGACGCGCCGTTCGGGCCGGCCTTCAGCGCGGCGATCCGCAAGCCCTACGCCTTTCTCGACTGCGACAGCTACGCCTTCCTGCGCCAGTTCCAGGGGCGGGTACTGCTGGTGATCGGCGAGTACGACGGCCTCAACTCCCAGACCCACGGCCAGGGCCCCGGCACGTCGGCCGGCACCCGTCTGCTGCGCGGTGTGCAGCGCTACAGCCCGATCCCGGAGGAAGTCACCCATGCGCTGCTGCGCTCGGTGCCGGCGCCCCATGTGGAGTGCCTGTTGCTGACCGACTGCGACCACGGCATCGCTGCGCACCTGCGTGATGCACCGGAAATTGCCGATCAGGTGGCCGATGCGGTGGCGGCGTTCATTCTCGACCAGGGGTGACAGGTTGGGCACCGTGGCTTGCTTTTCGCGGGCAAGTAGAGCCGATGCCCTATTCGATCTCGAACAAGCCATTGCTGATCGCCCCGGCGCCGAGCCGGTCGCGAATGTCGTCGTCGATGCGCGGATCATCCGGGCGATAGAGCTTCACCTGGCGATAGGCATTGATTCGGTTGATCTCCTCACCAAGAAACTCCCACACCACGCGAGTGCAGGCAGGGTTGCGCCGGTCACCGCTGGAAACCCCGGTCTTGAGACCGTTGAGGCGGGTGATGCGGCTCTTGAAGCTGGGGATGAGCACGGTCTGGCTCATCTCGTTGAGAGTCAGCGACTCGTAGTCGATCAGGAACATCCGGTCCTGCAACTGGAACGCCGCACCCAGGTAGCGGCAACGCACTTCCGCATGCTGGCTGGCACTGCTGCGCTCCTGGCGTTCCTGGCGCTCGAACAGGAAGCTGCCGCGCTCCTCCCACAGATGCACCAGCGACACCAGGATCGAGCCCGGTACCGACATGCAGTTGGAGTATTCGAAGTAGTAGCCGCAATAGCGCGACAGATTGCCGGCCTGGGCATGCAAGGGCTTGAACAGCTCGCTGATCGGGTCGTCCTGCGGGCCTGACGACACCGACGGGTTGCGCGCACCGATCAGCCGGGCGAACTGCTCCGGCGGCAGATTCAGCTCGTAATCCTCGACCCCGAAGAAATCGCCGATGCGCTTGAGGTTGTAGGTCGTCGGCTGGCTCTGCCCGCTCAGGTACTTGTTGAATTGCGCGCGATTGATCGACAGCTGTCGGCAAACCTCTGAAATAGAGCGGTAGTGACTGCAGGCGAGTTTGAGATTGGCGGCTAGAAAATCGGCCATGAACGGCGTTCCAGGTGATGCGAGTGGTGCAAGTCTAGCATCAAGTCGCACCAAAACAGAGCAACCCGCGAAATTGTAACCACAGGTGTCATGACCAACCATGCGCGCCAACGATAGCGCGCGTCCTTGCCGCCGCTGGTCACTCCACACGAAGAATAAGAATCGAGGTCATTTTCCAATGCTCGAAGCACTTAACGATTTCCTTTCAGGAAAACTGCTCATCGTCCTGATCGTCGGGCTCGGTAGCTACTTCACCATTCGTTCCCGGTTCGTCCAGTTCCGCCACTTCGGCCACATGTTCGGTGTGTTCAAGGAATCCCTGCGCGGCCAGGCTGGCCAGCTGAGCTCGTTCCAGGCCCTGATGCTGAGCCTCGCCGGCCGCGTCGGTGCAGGTAACATCGCCGGTGTCGGCATCGCCGTGACCCTGGGCGGCCCAGGCGCGGTGTTCTGGATGTGGGTCACCGCACTGGTGGGCATGTCCAGCAGCTTCTTCGAATGTACCCTGGCCCAGGTGTACAAGCGCGCCGACGGCGACGGCCTGTACCGCGGCGGCCCGGCCTACTACATCCAGCACGGCCTGAAGCTCAAGAGCATGGCGATCGTGTTCTCGATCCTGCTGCTGGTCACCTACGGCTTCGCCTTCATCGGCCTGCAGTCGTACACCGTGACCCATTCGCTGCAGAACGCCTTTGCCTTCGACCCACGCCAAACCGGTATCGTCCTGGCAGTGCTGCTGGCCATCACCTTCATCGGCGGCATCAAGCGCATCGCCGCAGTCTCGGACCTGCTGGTCCCGATCAAGACCCTGGCCTACATCGGTGTGACCCTGTACGTGATCGGCACCCAGATCGAACACGTGCCAGCCATGCTGGAAACCATCTTCAAGAGCGCCTTCGGCCTCGACCCAGCCTTTGGCGGCCTGCTCGGCAGCGCCATCGTCATGGGCGTGAAGCGCGGCGTGTTCGCCAACGAAGCGGGCCTGGGCAGTGCCCCGAACGTCGCGGCCGTGGCTGCGGTGAAGCACCCGGGCGCCCAAGGCGTGGTGCAGGCCTTCAGCGTGTTCCTCGACACCTTCGTGATCTGCACCTGCACCGCGCTGCTGATCCTGCTGTCGGGCTTCTACACTCCGGGCTTCGAGGGCGACGGTATCGTCCTGACCCAGAACTCGCTGGCCGCCGTGGTCGGTGACTGGGGCCGCATCTTCGTCAGCGTCGCGCTGTCGCTGTTCGTCTTCACCTGCATCCTCTACAACTACTACCTGGGCGAGAACAGCCTGCAGTTCCTGAGCCGCAACCGTGTCGTGCTGATGGTCTTCCGTGGCCTGGTGCTGGCGCTGGTGGTCTGGGGTTCGATGCAGGACCTGTCGACCGTGTTCGCCTTTGCCGACATCACCATGACCTGCCTGGCCTTCGTCAACCTGGTCGCCCTGGCCCTGCTGTTCAAGGTCGGCCTGCGCGTGATGCGCGACTACGACGTACAGCGCAAGGCTGGCATCAAGCAACCAGTGTTCGACTCCAGCAAATTTGCCGACCTGGACCTGGACCGTGCCGCCTGGCCAGCCAATCCTCAGGCTGAAACAGCCACTGACAAAGCTGCTGGCGAACTTCAGCACCAGCGCTGATACCCTGCCCTGTCCGGCCGCCCCGCTCGTGGGCGGCCGGCTTTCCTTCGCTCCTCGCTTCGGAATCCTTCCATGGGTGCAGTCAAGAATCTCCTCGTTCTCTACACAGGTGGCACCATCGGCATGCTGCAGACCCCCGCGGGCCTGGCGCCGGCGGGTGGCTTCGATGCACGCATGCGTGACCACCTGGCACAGCGCAAGGACGCGCCGACACTGCAATGGACCTTGCGCGAGCTCAACCCGCTGATCGACAGCGCCAACATGCAGCAGGCCAACTGGCTGGCGATGCGTGATGCCATCGTCGAGGCGGTCGAGCATGACGGCCATGACGGCGTGCTGGTGCTGCATGGCACCGACACCCTGGCCTACAGCGCCGCGACCTTGTCGTTCCTGCTGCTCGGCCTGCAGGTGCCGGTCCTGCTCACCGGCTCCATGCTGCCGGCCGGTGCGCCGGACAGCGACGCCTGGGACAACCTGGTCGGTGCTTTGCGTCACTTCGAGCAGGGCCTGGGCAACGGCGTGCAGTTGTATTTCCACGGCCACCTGCTGCACGGTTGCCGCGCCTCGAAACTGCGCAGCGAAGCCTTCGATGCGTTCACCGTGATGGAGCGCCATCGCGAAGGCGAGCGCGCAGCACAGATCCCGGCCAGCCTGGACTACCGCCAGGTGCGCCAACCAGTGAAGCTGGCGGTGCTGCCGGTGTTCCCGGGGTTGTGTGCAGATTACCTGCGCGGGTTCTGCGAGGCCGGTGTGCAGGGCTTGCTGCTGGAGTGCTATGGCAGCGGCACCGGGCCCTCCGATGACCAGGCACTGCTCGATGCGCTGCATGACGCGCGTCGGCGTGGGGTGATGATCGTCGCGATCAGCCAGTGTCCCGAAGGTGCAGTGGTGTTCGATACTTACGCCGCTGGCAGCAAGTTGCGCGATACCGGGCTGGTCAGTGGTGGCGGGATGACTCGCGAAGCGGCGCTGGGCAAGATGTTCGCGCTGCTGGGGGCGGGGCTGGATGTGGAGGCCGCAGAGCGGTGGTTTGCATTGGACCTGTGTGGGGAGCGGGCTTAGGTTTCAGCCTGTCATGGCCTCTTCGCGGGCAAGCCCGCTCCCACAGGGATTTCCACAGCTCTTGAGAATTGTGCTGTACCTGTGGGAGCGGGCTTGCCCGCGAATGGGCCTGGCGAAAATGGCGGAAGGCAGCGGGAGTCGAACCTGCCCGGGAACGGCTGCCGTCCCCAACCGGGTTTGAAGCCCGGCCGCGCCACCGGGCGCGATTGCCTTCCTTGAACTCAGGGCCTGGCCTGCTGCCGGGCCAGCGCGCTGTCGGCGCGGATGTGACGTTGCTCGGCAACCCTGCGGGTCAGGCCGAGCCGGTCGAAGTACTCGAGAATCTGCACACTGCGCTTGCGACCGATGCCCAACATATCGCGAAACGCCGCCACCTGCACTACCGGCGTGTCCTGTGTCTGCCGCAACAACATCTCGGCCATGCGCAGGATCGTCTCCTGCGGGTAGAACAGGTCGCGCACCACCTGGTGCAGCACTCCCAGCCGCGCCAACTTGCGCATCAGCAGGCGCACTTGGGCTTCCTCCACCTGCTCGGCTGCAGCCAAGGTCCTGACCCAGGGCGGATCGAACGCGCCTTCCAGCAAACGCGGTTGCAGACGCTCCCAGAGCGCAGTATCGACGTCGCTCAACTGCACCTTGTGATCCGGCAGGTGCAACCACGGGCCGCTGCTGGCGACTGCGCCCTCACCGAGCAACTCGTCCAGCAGGCTGACAAAAGCGGCACGCTCCAGAGGCAAGGCGCAGAAGCGGCGCAAGCGGTCGCGGTCAGGGCCAAGCTGGTCGGGCTCCTGCTCATGGAAACGCGCCAGTTGCTCAAGCACTTCACGCCTGAGCGCCTGCCATTGCTGACGATCGAACAGCAACGGCCCCTGGCGGGTGGCAATCACCTGGACGTCATCGGGCAACCGCCAACTGTCACGCAGACGGTTGAACTGTCGCTCCAGGCGCTGCGGGTCGAGCCCGGCGGGAGCCGCCGCCAACAGGGCCGGCAGGGCCTGCTCCAGATCGCAGGCATCGCGCAGCACCTGCAGTTGGCGCAAGCGCGACTCGCTGCGGCGCTGTCTGCTGGGGGCGAAAGGATCAAGCACTTGGCCACCGCCGAGGGTGCGCTGGGCGCGTTGGTCGCGCAGCACCAGGCGGTCGCCATGCACAGCCTGCAACGGTGCGTTGAGCAGCAACTGAGCGAACATGCGTTGGCCTGCCGTCAGAGCCTCGCCCTCCAGCAGCGCCACCCGCGCCGTCACGTCCTGGGTGCCGAGGTGCACATGCACCGCGCTGAAATGCTCGAAGGTGCGCGTCTCGCCCGGCAACAATGACAACTCGATATCGATACGCGAACTGGGCGCATGCAGCCACTCGGGCACCAGCCAGTCGCCACGGTGCACCTGCTCCACGGTCAGGCGCTCGGCACTGATGTTCAGCGCCACCCGCTGCCCGGCCTCGGCCACCAGCGCGGCCTGATTCTGCGCATGCAGGCCACGTACCCGTACTGGCTTGCCCGCCTTGCCCAGCAACAGCGTGTCACCCGCACGCACCTGGCCGGCCAGTGCCGTGCCGGTGACCACCACCCCCGCGCCCGAAACCGCGAAAGCGCGGTCGATCGACAGGCGAAAACCGCCCTGCGTAGCACGCCGCTGCACCTGCGCGCGGGCCTCGACCAAGGCCTGGCGCAGCGCCTCGACGCCTTCCCCGGTCACGCTGGACAGCGCAAACTGCCGAGCGCCCGCATAGGGCCCGGGCGCCAGCAGCGCATCGACCTCCCGCTGGACCTCAAGACGCCGCGACGCCTCGACCCGGTCGCATTTGCTGATCGCCACCAGCGCCTGGGGAATGCCCAGCAGCTCGATGATCGCCAGGTGCTCGCGGGTCTGCGGCATGACTCCGTCGTCAGCGGCCACCACCAGCAGCACCAGGTCGATACCCTGGGCGCCAGCGAGCATGTTGTGGATAAAACGCTCGTGACCGGGCACGTCGATGAAGCCGGTCAACGGCTCGCCTTCGGCCAGCGCCGCATAGCGATAGCCGAGGTCGATGGTCATGCCCCGGGCGCGCTCTTCCTGGCGCTGGTCGCCGGCCTGGCCGGTCAGGGCCTGGAGCAGCGCGGTCTTGCCGTGATCGATATGCCCGGCGGTGCCGACGATCACTGCACCGGCCCCAGTTGCAGCGCCGGCAACTGCGCCAGCCACTGGGTTTCGTCATCCAGCTGACGCAGGTCGAGCCACAAGGCATCGTCATCGATGCGCCCAAGCACCGGCACCGGCAATTCGCGCAGGGCGCGCTCCAGCACCCTCAGGCTGCGCCCACGCAGCTTCTTCGAGACCTGTGGCCGCAAGCACAGCGCCGCGCTGGGCAGCCGTGCCACCGGCTGGCTGCCGCTGCCGATCATGCCCAATGCGGGCTCGACCGTGACCGTCCACTGCCCGCCCAGTCGCGCAGCCAGTTCGGGCGCCAGGCGCTGCGCCTGGGCGACGATCTCGTCCTGGGGCCGGGTCAGCAGGCGCAGGCTGGGCAAGCGTTCGGCCAGGCGATCGGGGTCGCGGTACAACGCCAGCACCGCCTCGAGCGCCGCCAGGGTGATCTTGTCCACACGCAGCGCGCGCTTGAGCGGGTTCTTCTTGATCCTGGCGATCAGCTCTTTGCGCCCGACGATGATGCCCGCCTGCGGACCACCCAGCAGCTTGTCGCCACTGAAGGTGACGATATCGGCGCCGTCGGCCAGCGCCTGGCGCACCGTCGGCTCGGCGGGCAGCCCCCAGCGGGTGAGGTCGAGCAGGCTGCCGCTGCCCAGGTCTTCGAGCAGCGGCAGCTCATGCTGGTGAGCGATGCGCGCAAGCTCCGCGGTCGGCACCTGAGTGGTGAAGCCCTGGATGCTGTAGTTGCTGCAATGCACACGCATCAACAGGCCGGTACGCGGATTGATCGCCGCCTCGTAGTCGCGGGCATGGGTGCGGTTGGTGGTGCCGATCTCGTGCAGGCGCACGCCAGCACGGGCCATGATGTCGGGGATGCGGAAGGCGCCGCCGATCTCGATCAACTCGCCACGGGAGATGATCCCTTCCTTGCGCGCGCCCAGGCTGTTGAGCGCCAGCAGCACGGCAGCGGCGTTGTTATTGACCACGGTGACCGCCTCGGCGCCGGTCAGCTCGCGGATCAGGCCCTCGATCAGGTCATCGCGGTCGCCGCGCTTGCCGGTGGCCAGGTCGAATTCGAGGTTGAGCGGATAACGCGCGGCGGTCTGCATCGCCTGTACGGCCTCTTCCGGCAACAGGGCGCGACCGAGGTTGGTGTGCAGCACCGTACCGGTGAGGTTGAAGACCCTTCGCACCTGGCTGCGCTGCTGAATCGCCAGGCGCTCGCCGGAGCGGCCAAGCAGGACTTCGGCAGCCAGTTCGACGGCGCTCAACTGGCCAAGGCGAGCGGGTTCGCGCAGGTCGTCGAGCAGTTGACGCAGGCTGGCCAGGGTGGCGTCGCGGCCATGGCGATCGATCAAGGGTTGGCAGGCGGGGTGGCGCAGCAGAGTGTCGATGGAGGGCAGGCGTGGGGCTTGATTGGCGAGGCTTGACGACATGCGGTACTACCTTGGTTGATCCGGTGTCTGTGATGGCCCTTTCGCGGGCAAGTCGCAGCGGCGAACCGCCGCTCCTACAAGCGGAAAGGGCGACTCGGTCTGACAGTGTAGACCCTCACCCGCCCCCCGGCGCCAACATCAGGTTCGGCGCCAGCCGATGAAAGCCTTCCTCGTCCAGGCGGATATCCAGCGCCAGGCTGGCCAGGTCATCGGCCAGTGCCTCGCCCATCGCGTCATTTTCCAGGTAGCAGTGCTTGAGGTAGGTGTTGCATCCTGGGCAACACTCCGCCCGCAGCGGCGCCTTGCCCGGTGCATGGCGGTCATCTTCCAGGCTGGAGTAGCGCAAGTCCTTGCTCGACTCGCAATACACGCACTTGACCCGCACCACATGCCACTCGCAGGCGCACAGCGAACAGGCCAGGTAACGCAGCCCGTTGTGCTTGCCCCGGTTGCGTACCAGGCCCGCCATCGCCGGCGAGCCGCAGCAGGGGCACTGCGCGAGGCTGCCGCCGGGCTTGAGTTCATCGCTGGGCAAGGCCCGGCGCCAACTGGCCCAGGCAGCCTGCAGTGCGGCGCCGATGAAAGGCACCAGTGCGGCGGGCACGGCATCGTACTGCCCGCTCAGCAAAGCGATGCCCCAGCCTTTGCGCTGGGCCTCGTCGCTGTTGCGCAGAGCCTCCAACGCATCAGCCAAGGCGCCTTGCCCCGGTGCCTCGAAGCGATCGAGCAACGCCTGCAACCAAACCAGCCACGGCCCTTCTCGCACCAGGCTGTCGGCGGCCAGCGGCGGCAGGCCGTGGCTGATGCACAGTCGCTGACGCGCCTCGGCCACCGGCACCCCGCCCGGTGGGTTGTCGAGCAGGTGCTGCTGCACCCGGCACAGGCGCGCGACCCACCTCAAGTAGTCGCCAAGGGCATGGCCCTGGGCAAGCTGCTCCAGTCGCGCCGCGCGCAGTTCGAACAGGTTGTCGGCGGGCTGGTGAAGAAACGGCGGCATTACCGCCGATGCTTCGATCTGCCCGGGTTCGAGAATCGTGCTCAAGCGCTCATCCTTCTTTCCGTCCGGAGTTGTGTGGCGTCTTGTCGCCGGTCACTTCCCGGTACCACAGCTCATGATGTTTGCGTGCCCAGGCACGGCTGACCCAGCCATGCAGCATGGCGCCGACCGAGCCCTTGATCCAGATCCCGGCATAGATGTGCACGATGATGCTCAGCACCAGCACGAACGCCGCCAGGGCATGGAGCAAGGTGGCCAGGCGGATCGCGCCGATGTCGAAGTACTGGCTGAACCAGGCGCGCCAGATCACCACGCCACTGACCAGCAGGATCAGCATGCACACGAGCAAGGTCCAGAACAGCAGCTTCTGCCCGGCGTTGTACTTGCCGATCGGCGGCACGCCCTCTTCCTCGTTGCGCATCACCCGATCTACACGGCGCAGCCACAGGCGGTCGTTGGCGGTGATGAAGTTGGCCCGCCAGAAGCGGATCACCAGCCCCAGGAAGAACACGAACATCGCCACCCCGAGGAAGGGATGCAGGATGCGCGTCCAGGGGCCGCCACCGAACAGGTTGCTGAGCCAGAACAGTGCCGGATGGAACAGCGCCAGGCCCGACAGCCCGGCCATGAAGAACAGGATCGCGACGATCCAGTGGTTGGTCCGCTCGTTGGCGTTGTAGCGCAGGATAGGCTTGTTGTCGTTCATGGCCGCTGCTCCCCTTGCCCGCCGGGCTTGCCCGGGTCATAGACGTGCACTGCCGGATCCACCTGGTGCACGCTGGTATCGGTCGGAGCGGGATGCTCGTCCTCCTCGACCCGCTGCGGCCCAACCCGCACATAGTGGAAGAACCCGGCCAGGACCGCCGCGCCCATGGCCAGCAGCGCCAGCGGTTTGCTGATGCCTTTCCACAACCCTACCAGTGGGCTGATCACCGGCTGGTCCGGCAGGCCTGCATACAGCCTGGGTGTATCGGCGTGGTGCAGCACGTACATCACGTGGGTGCCACCGACACCGTCCGGGTCGTACAGGCCGGCGTTCTCGTAGCCGCGCGACTTGAGGTCGACGATGCGCTCGTCGGCATGCACCTTCATCTCGTCCTTGCTGCCGAAGACGATCGCCCCGGTCGGGCAGGTCTTCACGCAGGCCGGCTCCAGGCCCACGGCCACGCGGTCGGAACACAGGCTGCACTTGTAGGCCTTGTGGTCCTTCTGCGAGATCCGCGGGATGTTGAACGGGCAGCCGGTGATGCAGTAGCCGCAACCGATGCAGTGGTCCTGGTTGAAGTCGACGATGCCGTTGGCGTGCTTGATGATCGCGCCGGGGCTCGGGCAGGCCTTGAGGCAGCCAGGGTCGGCGCAATGCATGCAGCCATCCTTGCGGATCAGCCACTCCAGGTTCCCGTCGTCGCGCTCGTGCTCGGTGAAGCGCATCAGGGTCCAGGTGTCGGCGGTGAGGTCCTGCGGGTTGTCGTAGGTGCCATGGTTGTGGCCGACCTCGTCACGCAGCTCGTTCCACTCCGAGCACGCCACCTGGCAGGCCTTGCAGCCGATGCACTTGGTGGTGTCGATCAGCTTGGCGACCTGCTCCTGCTGGCGTACCGAAGGCGGTACGGTCGTAGTGGCCGAGCGGGCGATGATATCTTGCTGGGCCATCAGATCTTCTCCACGTTGACGAGGAACGACTTGGACTCCGGCGTCTGGGTGTTGCCATCACCGAGGAACGGCACCAGAGTGTTGGTCAGGTAGCCATGCCGGGTCGAACCGGTGAAACCCCAGTGCAGCGGGATGCCGATCTGGTGCACGGTCTGATTGTTGACCTGCAGCGGACGGATCCGCTTGGTCACCACCGCCACCGCCTCGATATGCCCGCGCTTGCTCGACACCCGTACCCGATCCCCCGCCTTGATGCCCTTCTCGCCGGCCAGCACTTCGCCGATCTCGACGAACTGCTCGGGTTGGATGATCGCGTTCAGGCGGCAGTGCTTGCTCCAGAAGTGGAAGTGCTCGGTCAGCCGGTAGGTGGTCGCTGCGTAGGGGAACTCCTCGTGCTTGCCGAGGGTGTCCCACACCGAATCGAAGATCCGGCCTGCCGGGTTGCTGGTTGCCTTCTTGTTGTTCGGGTGCAGCGGGTTGATCCCGATCGGCGTCTCGAACGGCTCGTAGTGCTCGGGGAACGGCCCTTCGGCCATCTTGTCGATGGCGAAGAAGCGCGCCACGCCCTCGGGGTTCATGATGAACGGGTTCATCCCCGCTTCAGGCGGTGAATCGACCTTGAAGTCCGGCACGTCGGTGCCGCCCCAGGCCTTGCCGTTCCACCACACCAGGCGCTTCTTGTGCGGATCCCAGGGCTTGCCCTGCGGGTCACTGGAGGCGCGGTTGTAGAGGATGCGGCGGTTGGCCGGCCAGGCCCAGGCCCAGTTCTGCACCTGATGCATGCCGTAGGGGTCGCTGTTGTCGCGCCGGGCCATCTGGTTGCCCTGCTCGGTCCAGCAACCGGCGAAGATCCAGCAGCCGGATGCTGTGCTGCCGTCATCTTTCAACTGACCGAAGCCCGACAACTGCTGGCCGCCCTTGATGGCCAGCCCACTGGCGTCGGTCATGTCGCTCACCGCCCAGCCGTTCATCTCCTTGGCGAGCTCTTCGGGGGAAGGCTCGTCGGGGATCTTGTACGGCCAGCTGATGTTGAGCATCGGGTCGGGGTAAGCGCCGCCTTCCGACTTGTAGCGCTCACGCAGACGCAGGAACAGCTCGCTCATGATCTGCACGTCGGTACGCGTCTCGCCGGGGCCGTCAGCGCCCTTCCAGTGCCACTGCAGCCAGCGGCTGCTGTTGACCAGCGAGCCGTCCTCCTCGGCAAAGCAGGTGGTGGGCAGGCGAATCACCTCGGTCTGGATATTGGCCGTGTCGACATCGTTGTAAGGCCCGGCGTTGCGCCAGAACTCGGATGTCTCGGTGGCCAGCGGGTCCATGACCACCAGCCACTTGAGCTTGCCCAGCGCCGCGGTGACGCGGTTCTTGTCCGGCAGCGCGGCGATCGGGTTGAAACCCTGGCACATGTAGCCGTTGACCTTGCCCTGCCCCATCATCTCGAACATGCGCAGCACGTCGTAGGCCGCCACATCGAGCTTGGGCAGCCAGTCGTAGCCCCAGTTGTTCTCGGCGGTGGCGTTGGCGCCATACCAGGCCTTCATCAGGCTGACATGGAACTTGCCATAGTTCTGCCAATACGAGAGCTGGCCCGGACGCAGCGGCTTGGAGGCGCGCTTGTCGATGAACGCGGCGTAGTCCTGCTCGGCGTCGCCGGCCAGCGTCAGGTAGCCTGGCAGCGAGTTCGACAGCAGCCCCAGGTCGGTCAGACCCTGGATGTTGGAATGCCCGCGCAGGGCGTTGACCCCACCGCCGGGCATGCCGACGTTGCCCAGCAACAACTGGACCATGGCCGCACTGCGGATGATCTGCGCACCGATCGAATGCTGGGTCCAGCCCAGGGCGTAGAGGATCGTCATGGTCTTGCCCGGCACGGCGCAGGTGGCGATCTCTTTCCAGACCTTCATCATCTGGTCCTGGGGCATGCCGCAGGTCATGCTGGCGATTTCCGGCGTGTAGCGGCTGTAGTGCTGCTTCATCAACTGGAACACGCAGCGCGGGTGCTGCAGCGTCGGGTCGACCTTGGCGAAACCGTCCTCGCCCAGCTCGTAGCCCCAGCCGGACTTGTCGGCATAGATCCGCTTGGCCGCGTCATAGCCACTGAACAGGCCGTCTTCGAAGCCATAGTTCTCTTTGACGATGAACGACACGTCGGTGTAGTTGCGCACGTATTCGTGCTGGATCTGGTCGGTCGTCAGCAGGTAGTTGATCAGCCCGCCCATGAAGGCGATGTCGCTGCCGGTGCGAATCGGCGCGTAGTAGTCGGCCACCGAAGCGGTCCGGGTGAAACGCGGATCGACCACGATCAGGCGCGCCTTGTTGTGCGCCTTGGCCTCGGTCACCCATTTGAACCCGCAGGGGTGAGCCTCGGCTGCGTTGCCGCCCATGACCAGCACCAGGTTTGCGTTGGCGATGTCAGACCAGTGATTGGTCATCGCGCCACGGCCGTACGTCGGGGCAAGACTTGCCACCGTCGGGCCGTGTCAGACACGCGCCTGGTTGTCGAACCCCAGCATGCCGAGTGAACGGATGACTTTATGAGTCAGGTAGCCTGCTTCGCTGGACGCTGCCGACGCCGCGAGGAAGCCCGTGGTCAGCCAGCGGTTGACCGTCTGGCCCTGGGCGTTCTTCTCGATGAAGTTGGCATCGCGGTCCTGCTTCATCAGCGTGGCGACGCGGTCGAGCGCCTCGTCCCAGCTGACCCGCACCCACTCCTGGCTGCCCGGCTTGCGCATCTCGGGGTATTGCAGGCGGCTGGGGCTGTGGATGAAGTCGAGCAGCCCGGCGCCTTTAGGGCACAGGGTGCCGCGGTTGACCGGATGATCAGCGTCGCCTTCGATGTGGATGATGTTCTGTTTGACGTTCTTGCCCGCATCGCCCTGGCTGTACAGGATCAGGCCGCAGCCGACCGAGCAGTAGGGACAGGTGTTGCGGGTTTCCTTGGTGTGCGCCAGCTTGAAGTGGCGCACCTGCTCGGCGAACGCGGCTGTCGGGGCCATGCCCAACGCCGCGAGACTCGAGCCTCCAAGGCCGACGGCGGCGACCTTGAAGAACTGCCGACGGTTCAGGTCCATCGTGCACTCCTGATCAGGTTTGGACGCACGGGACGTTGCCGGCGTCTCTCGGATATCACGGGCGGCGGTTTGTTGGCCGCCAACATGTAAGACTAGCCAAGAAACGAAAAGGTGCGATGACACATGTCAAACTTGCCCCAGGTTTTGGCCGCTGGCGCTACGAGCGGCACTCCGCACGCTCGCGCTTTGCGGTCAAGGCAAGGTCCCCTCGTAGCCCCGCTGTCCGTCCAGCGCTTTCGGAAATGGGCTACACCAAAGCCACTGAAAAGCCGCTAACTTGCCGGGTTTTCCGAAAAACGGATCACTCGCAATGGGTATCAAAAATCTGCTTCTCGCCATGCTCATCGCCAGCTCAGGCGCTGCTCTCCCAAGCTTCGCGGCGGCCTCGGAGGCGACACCTGGCCAAGACGCGCCCCTGCCTCTCACTTCACAACAGGCACGAGAAATAACGGCGGCCGCTGAACGTGCAGCCATCGCCCGAGGCTACGCGATCGTGATCAGCATCATCGACAACCACGGTAACCTGAAGCACTTCCACCGCATGGACGGCACCAGCAGCGGCAGCATCCAGGTGGCACAACTCAAAGCGGCGACATCTGCCCGCTTTCCCTTGTCGACACGCGCGTTGAGCGAGCGCAGCAGCGCACACCCGGCCAACCCCTACGCATCCTTGCCGGGTTTCACCTTGCTGGAGGGCGGGCTGCCGATCCTGGACAGGAACGGCAAGCATATCGGCGGTATCGGCATCAGCGGTGCAACCCCAGAACTGGATGCGTACTTTGCCCAGGCCGCGCTCGACGGGCTGTAGCGATAAAGCGCCGGTGTAGTGCAGCGCAGGAAGATGCCCGCGCCACCTGCGCGGGCATCGGCGATGCATCAGCGGCTGAGCTGCTTGAGCCGCCGGGTCCAGCTGTAATCGGTAGGTTGCAGGTTATCGTCGCCCTCCGTGACGCCATCACGGTCGACGGCGTAGGAGAAAATCCCTGCCTTGTTACCTTGGGTCGGAACCCACTCCGCGTACTGGCGCGCCCTGCTGCCGTCGAAATCAGCAGCGGTATCGCCCCAGCGGGTTCCACGCTCCTCGTAGAACGAGAAGCCGACCATGAATTTCTCCGGTGCGAGGAAGCCGCAGAACAGTCTGTCGAAGTGTGCTTGCACTCGCTCCGGGCTCTGTCCGTAAGCCTGGAAAAGCAGGTAGTCCAACGACGGCGCCAAGGCGCTCAGCAGCTCCATGTCACCCAATTCACTGGTGTCGTAGATGAACAGTTTGCCGCTCTGCTTCAAGCGCTCGGCCAGCAGCAGCGAGACGGCCTGCGCCTTGGCACGCTGGGTGGGCGTCAGTTTTTTTTCAAGGTCGATGTCCAGTCCGTCCAGTCCGGGGACGCAGAGGAAACGTTGCTGCAGATGGTTCGCGAGGTCCTGGTAACCTTGCGGCGAATCCGCAAAGTCCGGGTTGATCAGTTCATCGATGAACAACGTGCGCACGACCTTGATCTGCTTGGCGTGCAGGGCGGGAATCAAGTCGCTCTCCAGCTTTTCCCAGAACAGCGGCGACTCTTCGCCATTGGGAAACACGAAGGCGATATCCACCTCCTCGGGTAGATCCGCCATGGAACAGCAGTTGCCCTCCACCCCATTTACAGTGTCGCGCCAGGATCGGAAGTAGCAGCCCATCAAAGGTTGGTGATTTTGCGTCATGACCAGCTCCGTTCAGTACGGGTAAAGAGCCGCCATTCAAACGACCCCGCACGCGCCTGACAAAACTGAAGGGTTTCCACATTCATCCATGCCCCTTTCCAGGAGCACCCCGCGACAAAAGATGGATCACGTATGAATGAGTGCCTCCAGGCACCTGGCAACCTCAACGCATTGCGCTGGTCTGCGCGTTACCTGAAGCCCTCGCGCAAATCGCCCTCGCGCGCGAGGAAGCGCCCTTCCCTTCTGCCGTTGGCCTGGCCGTCGCGGTAACTCAACACACCGTTGACCCACACCCCGTCGATCCCTTCCGCCGCGCGCTGCGGGATCGCCACGTCGGCCGGATAGCCGGGGGACAGGGTCATGCGGTACTCCTCGAAAGGGTCACGTCGAATGTTTTGTGAAAGTCATAAAACATTTCCGCTAAGCCTTTTCAAATGACGTGAAACTAATTTTCGTCATGAGGTAAGGGTTGTCGCACAGAGACATGGCGGGTCGTTATTTTTGAAATTAGCCCTGGCGGATTTTCATCCTCGACGCGTTGCGCGCGGCCATGGCAGGTTCAAACCGGGCCAGTCATCTGGCCCGGAGGCCATTCAGCCTCGGGGAATCAGCGCCCCCGGTTGTTGAATCACCCGGCTCGCCAGGCGGTGCCCCGCTTCTGCCGCTTGTTCCGGGCTGGCGCCACGCAGCCGACTGGCCAGATACGCCGCGCTGAACGAATCCCCGGCCGCCGTGGTGTCCACGACGCGCTCGACGCGCTGCGCCGGGACCTCGAACGAGGCACCGTCACAGCGAATCAGGCACGGCTCAGCGCCGCGCTTGAGGACCACTTCAGGCGTGCCGATTTGCGCATAGGCCGCGAACACCGCTGCGCAATCGGCAAACCCGAACAGGGCCTGCTCATCGTCCACCGTCAACAGTGCCAAATCGACATAGGGCAGCACCTCGCGGTACGCCGCCCGGGCCTGCTCCACCGTGCTCCACAAGCGCGGCCGGTAGTTGTTGTCGAAGACCACCCGCGCGCCCCGTTGTCGCGCCGCGATCAGCGTTTCAATGAGTTTGGTGCGCCCTGCCTCACCCAGCACCGCCAGGGTGATGCCGCTGAAATACAGCACGTCGTAAGCCACCAGTTCCGCCAGAATCGGGGCCGCCGCTGGCGTGGTGAAGCAATCGCGCACGGCGGCTTCGTTACGCCAATAGAGAAAACGACGCTCTCCCGATGCATCGGTCTGGATGCAGTACAAACCGGGCAAGCGACCCGGTAAGCGCTGGACCATGCCCAGGCCGATGCCTTCGTCGGACCAGCGCTGGCACATGGCATCGCTGAAACTGTCATCGCCCAGAGCGGTGACGTAATCCACTCTGGCGCCATCGCCTATTTCCCGCGACAGATAGACGGCCGTGTTCAGGGTATCGCCGCCAAAGCCCTGTTGCAGGCTGCCGTCAGCGCGCTGCTGCAACTCGATCATGCACTCGCCGATCAACGCGATACGCGCGGTACCGGGGCCGAGCCTGCTGATGCTGTTCATGGTTGTGGATTCTCGATGGTTCTGCTGTTTCACAGGTGATGGACGGGCTGCGGCCTCAGACCTCAGAAGCAGGTTTCCAGGCTTTCGATGACGTTCAACTGCTCATCCACCAGGCACCCTGTGCGCCACTTGTCGAAGGTCAGGCACGGGTGGGAGGTGCCGAACGAGATGATGTCGCCGACCCGTAATTGCACCCCGGGCGCTACCGTCATGAATGCGTGCTGATCCATCACGGCCGTTACCGTGCAGGCACTGACATCGTCGCCAACCGCCGGCACCACACCGGCCCGGTAGCGCAGCAATGGCATCGGCAGCCCGGCGTCATACGCCACGTCGCGCTTGCCCAGGGCGATCACCGCGAAGCCCGGCTCCGGCAAGGACTGCACATGGGCCCAGACCTCCAGCGCCGGACGCAGGCCCTCGTGCAGGTCGCTGCGGCGATCGAGCACACAGCATTGTGCTTGCTTGTAGATACCATGGTCATGCGCCACGTAGCTGCCAGGGCGCAGCACACTGAGGAAGCGCCCCGTGGCGTTCTGCGCTTCGAAGGACTCGGCGATCAGGTCATACCAGGCCGACCCCGACGCCGTGATGATCGGCTGGTCGAGGGCGAACGCCGCGCTGTCCTGCAGTTGCACGGCCAACTGCACCAGCGACGCGGCGAACGCACGAATGCCGCTGACCGCGTGGTCGCCGTGAATCACCCCTTCGTAGCCTTCGATGCCGGTCAAGGCCAGGCCCGGCTGGGCCTTGATCGCCTCGGCCAGCGCCAGCACTTCGGCTTCGCTGCGGCAACCGCAACGGCCACCGACCACGCCATACTCGATCATGACGTTCAAGCGCAGGCCGCGTGCGGCGAAGAATGCCCCAAGGTCGGCGACGTTGTCAGGGTGATCGACCATGCAGTGGAAGTCGAATGCAGGGTCGGCCAGCAACTCGGCGATCAGCGCCATGTTCGGCGCCCCCACCAATTGGTTGGCCATCAACACCCGGCGCACGCCATGGGCGTAGGCGGCGCGAGTCTGTACCGCGGTGGCCAGGGTGATGCCCCAGGCACCGGCGTCCAGTTGGCGACGGAACAACGCTGGCGTCATGCTGGTTTTGCCATGCGGCGCCAGCTCTGCGCCGCTGTCGCTGACGAACGACTGCATCCAACGGATATTGTGCTCCAGCGCTTCGCGGTGCAGCACCAGCGCCGGCAGGCTTACGTCGCGCACCAGGCTGGCGCCGGGTTGGCCTGCACCCTTTTCCACGGCGGCGATGTTCAAGGCAGAAGACATGCTCTCACTCCTCACGCGCAGCCGCTAACGGCCACGGTCATTCATTGATGCGACGGGCCAGGCTGTTGGCGCTTTCGATCAACACCCGGCGATAGTCGTTGTAGTTGTTCTTGGCATCAGCCCGCGGGGCGACGATGCACAGGGTCGCGATGGCCACGCCGTCACGGTCTTTGACCGGCGCGGCAAAGCAATGGGTAAAGGTGTCGGCAACACTGTCGAAGGAAAAGAAGCCGTCGATGCCAGCCTGGCGGATCTCCTTGAGGAATTGCTCCAGCGGCAGGCGCTCGCCATCGGGCAGGATGAAGTCGTCGTGGTCGATCAGGTCGACGATCGCCTGGTCGCTCAGGTGCGCCAGCAACAGCCGCCCGGAGGCGGTCCAGGGGATGGGGGCGTCTTCACCGATGTCCGAGGAAATGCGGAAGTGCCGCTCCCCTTCGCGCATCAGCGCAACGGTGTATTTGCGCCCGTTGAGCAGGCACATCTGTGCGGTTTCACGGGTTTGGCTGACGATTTCCTGCAGCGCGTGATCGGCCTCGCGCGTCAGGTCGAAATGCCGCAGGTGGGCCTGCCCGAGAAAATACAGCTGACGACCGAGGTAGACATGGCCGTCCTTGCCCACTTGCTCCAGGATCCGGCGCTCGAGCAACGAGGCGACCAGTTCGTAGACCGTGGACTTCGGGCTGCCGATACCATTGGCGATGTCATTCGGCCGCAGGGGCTGGCCGACTTCCTTGAGGTAATCGAGGATATCGAACGCCCGGTCCAAGCCACGAGCCCGGCGTTTGATAGTGTCTTCGGTCATTTCAGTGTTCCCATGCTAGTTCGTAGGCGCTGGCGCAGGCTGCGCGTGCTTGCGATCGGCAAAAGATTGCAGCCTTCGACGGCGCCTACAAGCGCCGCCGCGCGTCAGCCCTTTTTCTTGTAGGCGATGCAATCGATCTCGACCTTGCAGTCGACCATCATGCTTGCCTGCACACAGGCCCGGGCCGGTGCATGCTCGGGCTTGAAGTACTCGGAAAAGACTTTGTTGAAGCTCCAGAAGTCCCGCGGATCTTCCAGCCATACGCCGGCGCGCACCACATCTTCGAGGCCATAGCCAGCTTCTTCGAGGATGGCGATCAAGTTGCGCATGGTCTGGTGGGTCTGCTCGACGATGCCGCCGACGATGATTTCGCCATCCACTGCAGGCACCTGGCCTGACACGTGCAGCCAGCCATCGGCCTCGACCGCGCGGGCGAAAGGACGGGGCTGGCCGCCACCGGCGGTGCTACCCGTGCCATAACGAGTAATGCTCATGGGTGTTTCTCCTGGTTGCAAATTGACTGTTAAAAGCGGGTGCTTTTGAGAAATTCCGCCAAGCGCGGAGACTGCGGGCGCTCGAAAAGGTCTTTGGGAGGCCCCTGCTCTTCGATACGCCCCTGGTTCATGAAAACGATGGTGTCCGAGACTTCAAAGGCAAAGCGCATCTCGTGGGTCACCAGCAACATGGTCATGCCGTCCTCGGCCAGCCCTTTGATGACGCTCAACACTTCGCCCACCAGCTCCGGGTCGAGGGCCGAGGTGACTTCGTCGAACAGCATCAGGCTCGGCTTCATCGCAATCGCCCGGGCGATCGCCACGCGCTGTTGCTGCCCGCCAGAGAGCTGGCCGGGAAAATGATCGCGGCGCGCCAGCAGGCCTACGCGCTCCAGCCATTTTTCCGCCAGCACCACGGCCTCGTCCTTGTGCAGCTTTTTCACCTTGAGCAGCCCCAGGGTGACGTTCTGCAAAGCGGTCAGGTGCGGAAACAGGTTGAACTGCTGGAACGCCATGCCGGTCATGGCCCGATGCCGGGCGATGACGTTTTCCGAGTGGCGCACGCGCTTGCCGTTGACCTCGTGGTATCCGATGGACTCACCCTCGAGCAGGATCCGCCCGCCCTGGAACTCTTCGAGCATGTTCACGCAGCGCAACAGCGTGGTCTTGCCCGAGCCGCTGGAGCCAATCAGCGTGACCACGTTGCCGCGCTGCATCGTCAGGTCGACGCCCTTGAGCACTTCGAGCTGACCGTACTGTTTGTGCAGGCCGCGAATCTCGAGCAGGGCCTGGCTGGTGTTCTGGGTAGAAGCTGCAACGTGAGTCATGGCAAGGCCACCCGCTTTTCAATATGCCGGCCGAGTAATTCGATGGCGTAGTTGATGATGAAAAAGAGAAAACCGGCGAACAGGTAGAACTCCAGGGTCATGAAGGTCCGGGCGATGATCTGCTGGGTACTCAGCAGCAACTCGGCCACACCGATCACCGAGAGCAAGGTCGAGGCCTTGACGATTTCGGTCGATGAGTTGACCCAGGTCGGCAACATCTGCCGCATGGCCTGAGGCAACAACACGTAGCCCAGCGCCTGATAGAACGTCAGACCGATGGCCTTGCTCGCTTCCATCTGCCCACGTGGCAGCGCTTGCAACGCACCGCGCACGATCTCGGCGACGTGAGAGCCGCAGAACAGCGTCAGCCCCAGCACCCCGGCCTGGAACGCGTTGATCTGCCAACCCAGCGCCGGCGCCATGTAGAAACAGGCCAGCACCAGCACGAACACTGGCGTGCCGCGAATCAGGTCGACGTAGAAACGAAACGGCGCGCGTGCCCAGAACCTGCCGTAGGTCAGCACCAGCCCGGCAACGACACCGATCAGGGTGCCGAGCAAAATCGCCAGGATGGAACACTGCACACTGGTCAGAAAGCCTGACCACAGGGCTTCGCGGGCGCTCCACAATTCATGCAACCAGCTTGGGGACTCGTACATGAGGGCCCTCCTATCGACGAATCGCCAGACGCTGCTCGAGGTAACGCAGCAGCAGGGCGATGAGGTAGCAGGCCGCGACATAGAGCGCTGTGGTCACCAGCCAGGTTTCAATCACCCGGTAGCTCTCGACATTGATCTTGCGCGCGTAATAGGTCAGCTCAGGCACGGCGATCGCCGCCGCCAGCGAGGTGTCCTTGAACAGCGAAATGAAGTTGTTCGACAAGGCGGGCAGCACGTTGCGCAACATCACCGGCACCGTGATGTACGCCTTGATCTGCCACTCGCCGAGGCCAATGGCCAACCCCGCCTCGCGCAGGCCCTTGGGAATGCTCAGCAGACCGCCACGAAACACTTCGGTCAGGTACGCCCCGGCATACAGCGACAGGGTGATGATGAACGAGGGAATCTTGTCCAGGCGGATCCCCAACCCTGGCAGCGCAAAGTAGATCAACAGGATCAGCACGAGAATCGGCGTGTTGCGGATCACCGTCACGTACACCGATGCCAACACCCGCAATGCGCGGTGCTTCGAGAGCAAGGCAAACGCCATCAACAGGCCGATCACGCAGCCGATGGCGATCGACACCAGCGCCAGCTCGAGCCCCAGACCGAGCCCCGCCAGCAAGGTGTCGAAATCGCGCCACACGGCAGCAAAGTTCAACTGATAGTTCATGGTCAGCAGTACCTGGAGCGGGGTGCAACAGAGGCGCCCCGCTCTTGCGGAGTCATTTGAATTCGACGGGGAAACCAATGGCCGGGCTAGGCAGCTCGACACCAAACCACTGCTTGAACGACGCTGCGTAGGTCGGGAATTCGACACCGGTCATGGCTTCGTGCAGGACGGTATTGACGAAATTCAGCCAGTCCTGGTCGCCGCGCTTGACTGCACAGGCGTAGGTCTGCGGGCTCCAGGCATAGGCCGGGCTGCGATAGCGACCGGGGTTCTGCACCATCAGGTACTTGACCGACGACTGGTCGGTGGCAGCGGTGTCGGCCCGACCGGAGTTCACGGCCTGGTACATCAGGTCAACGCTGTCGTATTGGTCGACCTTGGCCTTGGGCAGCGCCTGGTGCACCAGCTCCTCGGCGTAGACGTTCTGCAGCACCGCCACGGTGACGCTGTCACCCGCCGCCTTCAGATCTTCGATCTCCTTGTACTTGCTGTTGGCCGGCAGCAGCAGGCCGACGCCTTCGCGGTAGTACGGCAGGGTGAATGCCACTTGCTGCGCGCGGCTGGCGGTGACGGTGATGAACTGGCAGCTCATGTCGACCTTGTCGGTCAACAGATTGGGAATCCGGGCGTCAGACGACTGCACCACGAACTCGACCTTCTCCGGGTCATTGAACAGCCCCTTGGCGACCATCCGCCCGATGTCGATATCGAAACCCTGCAACTTGCCATCCGCGCCCTGGAAGTGCCATGGCGCGTTGGTGCTGCCTGTGCCCACGATGAGGTGGCCACGCTTCAACACGCTGTCGAGCTTGCTGTCCGCCGCCTGGGCAATGCCCGCGAGCGAAGCTGAAGCCGCAAAGAGAAAAGCACACGCTGTAAACAAGGAAAGTCGACGCTGCATGACGGGCACTCCCAGATATTGTTTATTCCGCTATACCGGAACGTTGTTTGCAACAACGGAATAGACGGCAGAAAGTGTGCCACAGCCGAGAAGGGAAATCCCACAGCCATTCGAATATGAGTTGAATCAACAGGATGCGTGCTGGCGCGAGCGCAGCATCAAGACGAGCACAGCGAGGGCAGTGCTACCAATGACCACATTGGGTGCGTAACGCCCCACATGAGGGCAGCAGAAGAGTGGGCAAAGGAAACCAGGCGCATGCCGCGCGAAAATGAAAAACCCCCGCAAGGCGGGGGTTTCAGGTGACAGCTTTACACGTAAAGGCTCAGGTAACTCCTAGAACGGAATATCGTCATCGAAGCTGTCGAAATCAGCGGCAGGCTGCGGAGCTGGCTGCTGCGGCGCTGGACGCTGTTGCGCCTGCTGCGGACGCGGCGCCTGCTGGCGTGGTGCCTGGTTGTACTGTTGCTGCTGGCCACCACCCTGGTTGTAGTTGCCGCCACCCTGGTTGTACTGATCACCGCCCTGCCCCTGCGGACGACCGCCGAGCAGCTGCATGGTGCCCTGCATGTCGACGATGATCTCGGTGGTGTAGCGCTTGATGCCGTCCTTTTCCCACTCGCGGGTCTGCAGCTTGCCCTCGATGTAGCACTGCGAACCCTTGCGCAGGTACTCGCCAGCGATCTCGGCAACCTTGCCGAACAGCGAGACACGGTGCCATTCGGTGCGCTCGACCTTTTGCCCCGACTGCTTGTCGGTCCACTGCTCGCTGGTGGCCAGGCTCAGGTTGGTCACGGCGTTACCGTTGGGCAGGTAGCGGACTTCGGGATCCTGGCCGCAAGTACCAACCAGAATGACTTTGTTAACCCCACGGGCCATAACGTTCTCCTAGGCTTCGCACGCCGTCGGGGCTGGGTTCACCAGACGCTCGAGGGTCGCACGGTCCAAAATTTTCGTATCCAGTTTGATATAGATGGCGGCTTCTTCTGCCACCACCACGGCGTCGGTCACACCCGGCACAGCCATCAGGCGCTCGGTCAATCCGGCTTCCCGAACCGCCTCCGGTGTCAGCGGCATGCGCAGGCTGGTGACGTACGGCGGTTCGTTCATGCCCAGGGCAGATACCAGCCAGATACCACACAGTACAGCACATCCCAGGAACACCATGCCCAGGCCACCGTGCTGGTACAACCAGCCACCGATGATTCCTCCCAGCGCGGCACCCAGGAACTGGCTCGTGGAGTAGACCCCCATGGCCGTTCCCTTGCCGCCGGCGGGCGACACCTTGCTGACCAGCGAAGGCAAGGATGCCTCCAGCAGGTTGAAGGCAGTAAAGAATATCACGGTGCCGGTCACCAGTCCGCGCAAGTTGTCAGCCCATTGCCAGAAGAACACCTCGATCAGCAGCAGCACAATGACCGCACCAACCAACACGCGTTTCATCTTGCGCTTCTTTTCGCCGTAGATGATGAACGGCACCATTGCAAAAAATGAGATGAGCAACGCGGTCAGGTATACCCACCAGTGCTCTTCCTTGGGCAGGCCGCCACGCTCGACGAACGCCAGCGGCAATGCCACGAAGCTCGCCATGAGGATCGCATGGAGGATGAAAATGCTCAGGTCCAGGCGCAGAAGGTCCGGATTACGCAGGGTCGGGCCGAGCGCCTGGCGTGCGACACCAGACTCGCGGTGCTGCAGCGCACTGTGCGCACTGGGCACGACGAAGGCGATCAGGGCGATGCCGACCACGGCAAGTCCTGCAGTGGCGAGGAACAATCCCGACAACCCGAAGGCGCTTGTCAGCAGCGGCCCTATCACCATCGCCACCGCGAACGACAGGCCGATGCTCATGCCGATCATGGCCATGGCCTTGGTGCGATGCTGCTCACGGGTGAGGTCGGAGAGCAAGGCCATGACCGCTGCGGAAATCGCCCCCGCGCCCTGCAGGATGCGTCCGGCGATCACGCCCCAGATCGAATCGGCCTGGGCCGCCAGCAAGCTGCCAAGGGCGAAGATCACCAGGCCCAGGTAGATCACCGGACGGCGACCGATGCGGTCGGAAATCACCCCGAACGGAATCTGCAGCACGGCTTGCGTCAGGCCGTAGGCGCCGATGGCCAGGCCGATCAGCGCGGGCGTGGCACCGGCGAGGTCCATGCCATAGGTGGCCAGCACGGGCAGGACCATGAACATGCCCAGCATACGAAAGGCAAAGACCAGGGCAAGGCCGCCTGCGGCGCGGGTTTCGCTGCCACTCATGCGCTCGTTGTGGGTGTCGTGCATGGATAAACCTCGTGTGAACCGGCGGCGATTCTATCAGTCCGACGGCTAGACGGCATCTACGCGACGCTTTGCCGCGTAGTGGCAGCGCGCCGTATACTTCCTTGTTTATGCCCGCCAAGCGAGGCCGTAGTGGACAAGATCCTGATCCGTGGGGCACGTACCCACAACCTGAAGAACATCGACCTGACCCTGCCCCGGGACAAACTGATCGTGATCACCGGTCTGTCCGGTTCCGGCAAGTCGTCCCTGGCCTTCGACACACTCTACGCCGAAGGCCAACGCCGCTATGTGGAGTCGCTGTCGGCCTATGCCCGGCAATTTTTGTCGATGATGGAAAAGCCCGATGTCGACACCATCGAAGGCCTGTCACCGGCGATCTCCATCGAGCAGAAGTCGACCTCGCACAACCCGCGTTCGACCGTTGGCACCATCACCGAAATCTACGATTACCTGCGCCTGCTCTATGCCCGCGTCGGTACGCCACGCTGCCCGGACCACGACATTCCGCTGGAAGCGCAAACGATCAGCCAGATGGTCGACCTGGTGCTCGAGCAACCCGAAGGCAGCAAGCTGATGCTGCTGGCACCCGTGGTGCGCGAGCGCAAGGGTGAGCACCTGGCGGTGTTCGATGAGCTGCGCGCCCAGGGCTTCGTTCGTGCGCGGGTCAACGGCAAGTTGTACGAACTCGACGAGTTGCCCAAGCTCGACAAGCAGAAGAAGCACAGCATCGATGTGGTGGTCGACCGCTTCAAGGTGCGCAACGACCTGCAGCAGCGCCTGGCCGAGTCCTTCGAGACCGCCCTCAAGCTGGCCGACGGTATCGCCCTGGTGGCGCAGATGGATGACGAAAGCGCCGAGGACATGATCTTCTCCGCGCGCTTCGCCTGCCCAGTCTGCGGCCATGCGATCAGCGAGCTCGAACCCAAGCTGTTCTCCTTCAACAACCCGGCTGGCGCCTGTCCGACCTGCGACGGCCTGGGCGTGAAGCAGTACTTCGACACCAAGCGCCTGGTCAACAACGAGCTGACCCTGGCCGAAGGCGCGATCCGTGGCTGGGACCGACGCAACGTCTACTACTTCCAGATGCTCGGCTCGCTGGCGGCGCATTACGGCTTCAGCCTCGACGAGCCGTTCGGCCAGCTCTCGGCCGATCACCAGAAGGTGATCCTGCAGGGCAGCGGCAAGCAAAGCGTCGACTTCAAGTACCTCAACGACCGCGGCGACATCGTCAAGCGCTCGCACCCCTTCGAAGGCATCGTGCCGAACCTGGAGCGGCGCTACCGCGAGACGGAGTCGGCGACTGTGCGCGAGGAGCTGGCCAAGTTCCTTGGCACCCAGCCGTGCCCGGACTGCCGCGGCACCCGCCTGCGCCGCGAAGCACGCCATGTATGGGTGGGCGAAAAAACCCTGCCGGCCGTGACCAACCTGCCGATCGGCGATGCCAGCGAGTACTTTGCCACCCTGACGCTGAGCGGTCGGCGCGGAGAGATTGCAGCGAAGATCCTCAAGGAAATCTGCGAGCGCCTGCAGTTCCTGGTCAACGTCGGCCTGGACTACCTCACCCTCGACCGCAGCGCCGAAACCCTTTCGGGCGGCGAGGCCCAGCGGATCCGTCTGGCCAGCCAGATTGGCGCCGGCCTGGTGGGGGTGATGTACATCCTCGACGAGCCGTCGATCGGCCTGCACCAACGTGACAACGACCGCCTGCTGGCCACCCTCAACCACCTGCGCGACCTGGGCAACACGGTGATCGTGGTAGAGCACGACGAGGATGCCATTCGCCTGGCCGACTATGTCGTCGACATCGGCCCGGGCGCCGGGGTGCATGGCGGACAGATCGTCGCCGAAGGCTCGCCGCAGGAAGTCATGGCGCACCCCGACTCGGTGACCGGCATGTACCTGTCAGGCCGCAAGAAGATCGCCGTGCCGGCCAAACGCACGCCTCGCAACAAGAAGCTGTCGCTCAAGCTCAAGGGCGCGCGCGGCAACAACCTGCAGAACGTCGACCTTGAAGTGCCGATCGGCCTGCTGACCTGCGTCACCGGTGTGTCCGGCTCGGGCAAATCGACACTGATCAACAACACCCTGTTCCCCTTGGCCGCCACCGCGCTCAATGGTGCCAGCAGCCTGGAAGCAGCAGCGCACACCAGCATGGACGGCCTGCAACACCTGGACAAGGTAGTCGACATCGACCAGAGCCCGATCGGCCGCACACCGCGCTCGAACCCGGCCACCTATACCGGGATCTTCACTCCGATCCGCGAACTGTTCGCTGGCGTGCCCGAGTCGCGCTCGCGAGGTTATGGCCCGGGGCGCTTCTCGTTCAACGTCAAGGGCGGGCGCTGCGAAGCGTGCCAGGGCGATGGCCTGATCAAGGTGGAAATGCACTTCCTGCCGGATATCTACGTGCCGTGTGATGTGTGCAAGAGCAAGCGCTACAACCGCGAAACCCTGGAGATCAAGTACAAGGGCAAGAACATCCACGAGGTCCTGGAAATGACCATCGAGGACGCCCGCGAGTTCTTCGACGCGGTCCCGGCGTTGGCGCGCAAGCTGCAGACGCTGATGGACGTGGGCCTTTCGTACATCAAGCTGGGGCAATCGGCGACGACGCTTTCGGGCGGCGAGGCGCAGCGGGTGAAGCTGTCGCGCGAGCTGTCCAAGCGCGATACCGGCAAGACCCTCTACATCCTGGATGAGCCAACCACCGGCCTGCACTTCGCCGACATCCAGCAACTGCTGGACGTGCTGCATCGCCTGCGCGACCACGGCAACACGGTGGTGGTGATCGAGCACAACCTGGACGTGATCAAGACCGCCGACTGGCTGGTGGACCTGGGGCCGGAAGGTGGCTCGAAGGGAGGCCAGATCATTGCCAGCGGCACGCCCGAGGAACTGGCCAAGATGAAGCAGTCGTATACCGGGCATTACCTCAAGCCCTTGCTGGAACGCGATCGGGCCTGACGAAAAAAGCCCCTGACATGCAAATGCCAGGGGCTTTTCTCTATATGCGTGCCCTCTGCAGGGACGTTACATCTGCGATTGCAGGTAGTTCTGCAGCCCGATGGATTTGATCAGGCCCTGCTGCTTCTCCAGCCAGTAGGTGTGATCTTCCTCGGTGTCGGCCAGTTGCGCGCGCAGGATATCGCGGCTGATGTAGTCCTTGTGCAGCTCGCACAACTCGATGCCTTTGCACAATGCGGCGCGGACCTTGTACTCAAGGCGCAGGTCGGCAGCGATCATGTCCGGCACGGTGGTGCCCACGTCGAGGTCATCCGGGCGCATGCGCGGGGTGCCTTCGAGCATGAGAATGCGGCGAATCAGGGCATCGGCGTGCTGCGCCTCTTCTTCCATCTCGTGGTTGATACGTTCGTAGAGCTTGGCCAGGCCCCAGTCTTCGTACATGCGCGAGTGGATGAAGTATTGGTCACGTGCCGCCAGTTCGCCCGTCAGCAACGTGTTGAGGTAATCGATTACGTCCGGGTGACCTTGCATCGCCCTGATTCTCCCTGAGTGAAAGCTTGATAGGGATATAGTGTGAACCATGATTTCTTCAAGGTCACTGAAAAATGCGCAATTTGTGTGAAAAAAGCGGGCAAACCGTAGTGATTTTCATTGAAAAACCGCCCAAATGAGGGCGGTTCTCCTTATCACTTCGACTTAGGCGAGCTTGATGCCCAAGGCCTTGGCAATCCCCTCGCCGTAAGCGGGATCTGCCTTGAAGAAGTGCTGCAACTGACGCTGCACTACATCGTCGCTGACGCCTTTCAGGGTGCCGGCAATGTTGTCGATCAACAGCGCTTGCTGCTCGGCGTTCATCAGGCGGAACAGCGCACCAGCGTGGCTGTAGTAGTCATTGTCTTCGCGGTGGTCGTAACGATCCGCCGCCCCCTTGAGGGCCAGCGCAGGCTCGGCGTGACGGGGCGACTGCTTGGGCGCATCGGCGTAGCTGTTCGGCTCGTAGTTCGGAGCGCTGCCGTAGCTGCCCATGGTCATCGCACCATCGCGTTGGTAGCTGTGCACCGGGCTACGTGGCGCGTTCACCGGCAAATGCTGGTGGTTGGTGCCAATGCGGTAGCGGTGAGCATCGGCGTAGGCAAATACGCGCCCCTGCAGCATGCGGTCTGGAGACAGGCCAACACCTGGCACCATATTGCTCGGCCCGAACGCGGCCTGCTCGACTTCGGCGAAGTAGTTGAGCGGGTTGCGATTGAGTTCAAGCACACCCACCTCGATCAGCGGGTAGTCCTTCTGCGACCAGGTCTTGGTGACGTCGAAGGGGTTTTCGGCGCGGGTGGCTGCCTCTTCTTCACTCATCACCTGGATGCAGACGGTCCAGCGTGGGTAGTCGCCGCGATCGATCGCTTCGAACAGGTCACGTTGTGCGTAATCCGGATCGGTACCGGCGATACGTGCCGCATCGGCCGGGGCCAGGTTCTTGATGCCTTGCTGGGTCTTGAAGTGCCACTTGACCCAGGTACGCCGGCCATCCGCACTCAGCAGACTGTAGGTATGGCTGCCGAAACCGTGCATGTGGCGGTAGCCGTCCGGAATACCACGGTCAGAGAACAGGATGGTGACCTGGTGCAGCGCCTCGGGCGAATGCGACCAGAAGTCCCACATCATCTGGGCGTTCTTCAGGTTGGTCTGCGGGTGACGCTTCTGGGTATGGATAAAGTCCGGGAATTTCAGCGGATCGCGAATGAAGAACACGGGGGTATTGTTGCCGACGATGTCCCAGTTACCTTCCTCGGTGTAAAACTTGACGGCAAAACCGCGCGGGTCACGCTCGGTGTCGGCCGAACCACGCTCGCCGCCGACCGTGGAGAAGCGCAGGAAGGTTTCGGTCTGCTTGCCAATGCTCTCGAACAGGCGGGCGCTGGTGTATTGGGTGATGTCTCGAGTAACGGTGAAGGTGCCGTAAGCGCCCGAACCCTTGGCGTGCACGCGGCGCTCAGGGATGTTCTCGCGGTTGAAGTGGGCCAGCTTCTCGATCAGATGGAAGTCGTCGAGCAGCAACGGGCCGCGCGGGCCTGCCGAACGGGAATTCTGGTTATCGGCTACAGGTGCACCGCTGGCGGTAGTAAGAATCTTGCTCATGGGCTCTCCTTATCGGTCTCGAAACGCCGGCTAATCGGCTTGAGAGCAAGTATGGATGGGCAACATGACAAGATCTAATTTATAGATATGCTTATATCGATAGTTTTTTACAATTCATGTAAACACAAAAAACCGGGCACTAGGCCCGGTTTCTTGCAGCAGACGGAACGTCTTACTCGGCAGCTTCTACAGCACCACCGACCGGACGATCAACCAGCTCGACGTACGCCATAGGCGCGTTGTCGCCAGCGCGGAAACCGCACTTCAGGATGCGCAGGTAGCCGCCCTGACGGGTGGCGTAACGCTTGCCCAGGTCGTTGAACAGCTTGCCAACAGCGGATTTCGAACGGGTACGGTCGAAAGCCAGACGACGGTTGGCGACGCTATCTTCCTTGGCCAGGGTGATCAGCGGCTCGGCAACGCGGCGCAGTTCCTTGGCTTTCGGCAGGGTGGTTTTGATCAGCTCGTGCTCGATCAACGACACTGCCATGTTCTGGAACATAGCCTTGCGGTGAGAGCTGGTACGGCTCAGGTGACGTCCACTTTTACGATGACGCATGATTCATTCCTTACCAAACACTACGTTCGGTGATTACGACGATCAGGCAGTCGCCTTGTCGTCTTTCTTAAGACTTGCAGGCGGCCAGTTGTCGAGGCGCATGCCGAGAGACAGACCACGGGAGGCCAGGACGTCCTTGATTTCAGTCAGGGACTTCTTGCCCAGGTTAGGAGTCTTCAACAGCTCTACTTCGGTACGCTGAATCAGGTCGCCGATGTAGTAGATGTTCTCCGCCTTGAGGCAGTTGGCCGAACGTACAGTCAGTTCCAGGTCGTCAACCGGGCGCAGCAGGATCGGATCGATCTCGTCTTCCTGCTCGACCACGACCGGCTCGCTGTCACCTTTGAGGTCGACGAACGCGGCCAGCTGCTGTTGCAGGATGGTCGCGGCACGACGAATGGCCTCTTCAGGGTCCAGGGTGCCGTTGGTTTCCAGATCGAGGACCAGCTTGTCCAGGTTGGTACGCTGTTCAACACGGGCGTTCTCGACCACGTAGGCGATACGACGCACCGGGCTGAACGAAGCGTCCAGCTGAAGACGGCCAATGCTGCGGCTTTCATCTTCGTCAGTCTGACGGGAATCGGCCGGCTCGTAACCGCGACCACGAGCTACGGTGAGCTTCATGTTCAGGGCGCCGTTGGACGCCAGGTTCGCGATTACGTGATCGGGATTGACGATCTCGACATCGTGATCCAGCTGAATATCGGCAGCGGTAACCACCCCCGAACCCTTTTTCGACAAGGTCAGCGTAACTTCGTCACGACCGTGCAGCTTGATCGCCAGGCCTTTGAGGTTCAACAGGATTTCAATGACGTCTTCCTGTACACCTTCGATCGCGGAGTACTCATGGAGTACGCCATCGATCTCGGCCTCGACTACTGCACAGCCAGGCATGGAGGACAACAGGATGCGACGCAGCGCGTTGCCCAGGGTATGGCCGAAACCACGCTCGAGAGGCTCGAGCGTGATCTTGGCGCGGGTTGGACTGACTACCTGCACGTCGATGTGACGGGGAGTCAGGAACTCATTTACCGAAATCTGCATGGATGCACCTATTTTCTAGCCCTTACTTGGAGTAGAGCTCGACAATCAGGTTTTCGTTGATGTCGGCGGACAGATCGCTGCGAGCAGGAACGTTCTTGAAAACGCCCGACTTTTTAGCGGAATCAACGTCTACCCACTCAACGCGGCCACGCTGGGCGCACAGTTCAAGGGCTTGAACAATGCGCAGCTGGTTCAGCGACTTCTCACGAACCGCGACCACGTCACCCGGACGAACTTGGTAGGATGGAATGTTTACGGTCTTGCCGTTGACGCTGATCGCTTTGTGCGAAACCAGCTGACGGGATTCGGAACGAGTCGAACCGAAGCCCATACGGTAAACGACGTTGTCCAGGCGGCATTCCAGCAGTTGCAGCAGGTTCTCACCAGTAGCGCCTTTTTTCGAGGCTGCGACTTGGTAGTAACCGCGGAACTGGCGCTCCAGGACACCGTAGATACGGCGGACTTTTTGTTTCTCGCGCAGCTGGGTACCGTAGTCGGACTGACGGCCACGGCGCTGGCCGTGGATACCTGGGGCTGCTTCGATGTTGCACTTCGATTCCAGAGCGCGAACGCCGCTCTTCAGGAACAGGTCAGTGCCTTCACGGCGAGACAGTTTGCATTTTGGACCAATGTAACGTGCCATTTATCTGTCTCCTGATTACACGCGACGCTTCTTCGGCGGACGGCACCCGTTATGCGGGATTGGCGTCACGTCGGTGATGCTGGCGATCTTGTAGCCGCAGCTGTTCAGTGCACGAACGGCGGACTCACGACCTGGACCTGGACCCTTGACGTTGACGTCGAGGTTCTTCAGACCGTATTCCAGCGCAGCTTGACCAGCACGCTCAGCAGCGATCTGGGCTGCGAACGGGGTGGATTTGCGCGAACCACGGAAACCCGAACCACCGGAGGTCGCCCAGGACAAAGCATTGCCCTGACGGTCGGTGATGGTCACGATGGTGTTGTTGAAAGACGCATGGATGTGGGCGATGCCATCAACCACTGTCTTTTTGACTTTTTTACGAGGACGAGCAGCAGGTTTTGCCATGTCTATATTCCTGGGCGATTACTTGCGGATCGGCTTACGCGGGCCCTTACGGGTGCGTGCGTTGGTCTTGGTGCGCTGACCGCGAACCGGCAGACCTTTACGATGACGCAGGCCGCGGTAGCAACCCAGGTCCATCAAGCGCTTGATCTTCATGTTGATGTCACGACGCAGGTCACCTTCGGTGGTGAACTTCGCAACTTCGCCACGCAGGGTTTCGATTTGCTCGTCGCTCAGATCCTTGATCTTAGCGGCTGGATTTACACCAGCGTCTGCACAGATTTTCTGTGCAGTTGTGCGACCGACACCATAGATGTAGGTCAGCGAGATAACAGTATGCTTGTTATCTGGAATGTTGACGCCTGCAATACGGGCCATTCAGTGGGACTCCAATTGACAGCTACCTACGCCCCGGAAGCCAAGAAATAGGGCGCGAGATAATATCGCTGTAGAAACGAATAATCAACCCAGCAGCACACTAGCTGCTGGGTTTGAAGCGCAGATCACACTCAGCCTTGGCGCTGCTTGTGACGCGGTTCCGCGCTGCAGATCACGCGCACGATACCTTCGCGACGAATGATCTTGCAGTTGCGGCACAGCTTTTTCACCGATGCACGAACTTTCATTACCGACTCCTCGAACCTTAGGGGTCTATCAGCGCAGCAGGCCGCTGCCACCGTAGCCTTTCAGGTTGGCTTTCTTCATCAGGGATTCGTACTGGTGCGAAACGAGGTGCGATTGTACTTGGGACATGAAGTCCATCACAACCACTACCACAATCAGCAACGAGGTCCCGCCAAGGTAGAACGGCACGTTTGCTGCCACCACCAGGAACTGGGGCAGAAGGCAGACGGCCATCATGTAAAGAGCACCGAACATGGTCAGACGAGTCAGAACGCCATCAATGTAGCGCGCCGACTGCTCACCAGGACGGATACCCGGAATAAAGGCACCGGACTTCTTCAGGTTTTCCGCTACGTCTTTCGGGTTGAACATCAACGCTGTGTAGAAGAAGCAGAAGAAGATGATCCCTGCACTAAACAGCAGAATGTTCAACGGCTGACCAGGAGCGATCGACTGCGAGATGTCCTGCAGCCAGCCCATACCTTCGGACTGACCGAACCAGGCACCCAGCGAAGCCGGGAACAGCAAGATGCTGCTCGCGAAAATGGCAGGAATGACGCCCGCCATGTTCACTTTCAGCGGCAAGTGGCTGGTCTGCGCAGCGAAGACCTTGCGGCCCTGCTGACGCTTGGCGTAGTGAACGGCGATACGACGCTGACCACGCTCAATGAACACCACGAAACCGATAATCGCTACTGCAAGCAAACCGATAGCGACCAGGGCGAAGATGTTGATATCGCCTGTGCGCGCAGACTCGAAAGACTGCCCGATTGCTCTCGGAAGACCGGCAACGATACCTGCGAAGATCAACATCGAGATACCGTTGCCCACACCGCGCTCGGTGATCTGCTCGCCGAGCCACATCATGAACATTGCGCCAGCCACGAAAGTGGAGACGGCAACGACATGGAAGCCCAGGCCTGCAGAAAACGCCACGCCCTGGTTGGCCAGGCCAATGGACATGCCAATGGCTTGAACCAGCGCCAGGATAACGGTGCCGTAGCGGGTGTACTGGCTGATCTTGCGACGGCCAGCTTCACCTTCCTTCTTCAACTGCTCCAGTTGAGGGCTGACTGCGGTCATGAGCTGCATGATGATCGATGCCGAGATGTACGGCATGATCCCCAGTGCAAAGATGCTCATGCGCTCCAGCGCACCACCGGAAAACATGTTGAACAAGCTAAGAATGGTCCCCTCATTCTGTCGAAACAGATCCGCCAGACGGTCTGGATTGATGCCAGGCACCGGGATATGTGCGCCGATCCGATAGACGATGATCGCCATGAACAGAAAGCGCAGACGAGCCCAGAGTTCCGACATCCCGCCCTTACCGAGCGAAGAGAGAGCACCTTGCTTAGCCATTTATTCCTCGAACTTGCCGCCAGCTGCTTCGATAGCCGCACGCGCACCTTTGGTGACGGCGATGCCCTTGATAGTGACTGCGCGAGTGACTTCGCCGGACAGCATGATTTTCACACGCTGTACATGCTGGCCAATCACGTTGGCGTCTTTCAGGGACTGTACGGAGATCACGTCGCCTTCCACCTTGGCCAGCTCGGACAGACGCACTTCAGCGCGGTCCATGGCTTTCAGGGAAACGAAGCCGAACTTCGGCAGACGACGGTGCAGCGGCTGTTGACCGCCTTCGAAGCCCGGAGCGATGGTGCCACCGGAACGGGAGGTCTGACCTTTGTGACCGCGGCCACCAGTCTTGCCCAAACCGCTACCGATACCACGACCCGGACGATGCTTCTCGCGACGGGAACCCGGCGCTGGACTCAGATCATTGAGTTTCATCGATTAACCCTCGACGCGCAGCATGTAGTAAGCCTTGTTGATCATCCCGCGATTCTCGGGAGTATCCTGGACTTCTACAGTGTGACCGATGCGACGCAGACCCAGGCCTTTAACGCACAGGATGTGGTTAGGCAGACGGCCGGCGGTGCTCTTGATCAGCGTTACTTTTACGGTTGCCATGATCAGAAGATCTCCTCAACACTCTTGCCGCGCTTGGCAGCAATGGACTCAGGAGATTGCATGGCTTTCAGACCCTTGAAGGTGGCGTAAACCACGTTCACTGGGTTGGTCGAACCGTAGCACTTGGCCAGAACGTTCTGGACACCAGCAACTTCCAGGACAGCACGCATTGCGCCGCCGGCGATGATACCGGTACCTTCCGAAGCAGGCTGCATGTAAACCTTCGAGGCGCCGTGGGCAGCCTTGGTGGCGTACTGCAGGGTGGTGCCCTTCAGGTCAACCTGGATCATGTTGCGACGGGCAGCTTCCATGGCTTTCTGGATCGCGGCAGGTACTTCGCGCGATTTGCCACGGCCGAAGCCGACGCGACCTTTGCCATCACCTACCACGGTCAGCGCGGTGAAGGTGAAGATACGGCCGCCTTTAACGGTTTTAGCAACGCGGTTAACTTGAACCAGCTTCTCGATGTAGCCTTCGTCGCGCTTTTGATCGTTATTTGCCATAACTTAGAACTCCAGTCCGCCTTCACGAGCAGCATCGGCCAGCGCCTTGACGCGACCATGGTACTTGAAGCCGGAACGGTCAAAGGCAACTTGAGATACACCGGCGGCTTTCGCACGCTCAGCTACCAGCTTGCCAACCTTAGTGGCCGCGTCGATGTTGCCGGTGGCGCCATCACGCAGTTCTTTGTCCAAGGTCGAGGCGCTTGCCAGAACCTTGCTGCCGTCGGCCGAAATGACCTGGGCATAGATGTGCTGCGAGGAGCGGAACACGCACAGACGCACGGCTTCGAGCTCGTGCATTTTCAGGCGTGCTTTGCGAGCGCGACGCAGTCGAATAACTTTTTTGTCGGTCATTTGCTAGGCCCTACTTCTTCTTGGCTTCTTTACGACGGACTACTTCGTCCGCGTAACGCACACCCTTGCCTTTGTAAGGCTCTGGCGGACGGAAATCGCGGATTTCAGCGGCCACCTGACCCACCAGCTGCTTGTCGATACCCTTGATCAGGATGTCGGTCTGGCTTGGGGTTTCAGCGGTGATACCGGCTGGCAGTTCGTAGTCCACTGGATGCGAGAAGCCCAGAGCCAGGTTCAGGATGGTGCCCTTGGCCTGTGCCTTGTAACCAACACCGACCAGCTGGAGCTTGCGCTCGAAGCCTTGGCTTACGCCCTGGACCATGTTGTTCACCAGAGCACGGGTGGTACCGGCCATGGCGCGAGCTTGCTGGTCACCGTTGCGAGCGACGAAGCGCAGCTCGCCAGACTCTTCGGTAACTTCAACAGACGAGTGAACGTTCAGTTCGAGAGTGCCCTTGGCACCCTTCACCGAAAGCTGCTGGCCGGCGAATTTGACTTCGACACCGGATGGCAGCTTAACGGGGTTCTTAGCGACGCGAGACATGCCTATCTCCCCTTAGAACACTGTGCACAGAACTTCGCCACCGACACCGGCAGCGCGCGCAGCGCGATCAGTCATCACACCTTTGTTGGTGGAGACGATAGACACGCCCAGACCGCCACGTACTTTCGGCAGGTCAGAGACGGACTTGTACTGGCGCAGGCCTGGACGGCTGGAGCGCTTCAGTTCTTCGATGACCGGACGGCCTTCGAAGTACTTCAGTTCGATCGACAGGGAAGGCTTGGCTTCGCCACTGACCTGGTAGCCAGCGATGTAACCTTCGTCCTTCAGAACTTTGGCAACCGCGACCTTCAGAGTGGAGGAAGGCATGCTTACGACGGACTTTTCAGCCATCTGGGCATTACGGATGCGAGTTAGCATGTCCGCTAACGGGTCCTGCATACTCATGGGCTAGATGCTCCTGATACAAGAATTATTAGCCTTGCGGCTATCACAACCACCTGACCGCCCCGGGCAAAAAACCCAGGCTCAGGTGAGCCGGTCATTCTAGACACAAGACAGAAACGAAACAAGCCCCACGAGGGGGCTTGTTTGTTGGCGATGTCACCGGCGGTCGGAAGATTGCTCCCCCTACGCCGGGATCACACCTGCAGCTATTACCAGGAGGCCTTGACCAGACCTGGTACGTCACCGCGCATTGCAGCTTGACGCAGCATGTTACGGCCCAGGCCGAACTTACGGTAAACACCGTGAGGACGACCGGTCAGGCGGCAACGGTTGCGCAGGCGCGAGGCGCTGGCATCACGAGGCTGCTTCTGCAGAGCGACAACGGCAGCGAAACGCTCTTCTGGAGAGGCGTTCAGGTTGACGATGGTCGCTTTCAGCTCGGCACGCTTTTTGGCGTACTTGGCTACCGTGAGCTGACGCTTCAGCTCGCGGTTTTTCATGCTCTTCTTGGCCATTTTCCTACTCCAATCAGTTGCGGAACGGGAACTTGAATGCACGCAGCAGAGCGCGGCCTTCGTCGTCCGAACGAGCAGTGGTGGTCAGGGTGATGTCCAAACCGCGCAGAGCATCGATCTTGTCGTAGTCGATTTCCGGGAAGATGATCTGCTCTTTCACGCCCATGCTGTAGTTGCCACGGCCATCGAAGGACTTGGCATTCAGGCCGCGGAAGTCGCGAACCCGAGGCAGGGAGATCGCCAGCAGGCGGTCCAGGAATTCGTACATCTTGTCGCTACGCAGGGTCACCTTGACGCCGATCGGCCAGCCTTCACGGACTTTGAAGCCCGCGATGGATTTACGAGCGAAAGTCACGACCGGCTTTTGACCGGTGATCTTTTCCAGGTCGGCAACTGCGTGCTCGATGACTTTCTTGTCGCCGATCGCTTCGCCCAGACCCATGTTCAGGGTGATCTTGGTAACGCGCGGAACTTCCATCACGTTCGACAGCTTAAGTTCTTCCTTAAGCTTGGGAGCGATTTCGTTCCGGTACATCTCTTTCAGTCGTGCCATGGTCTTCTACCTAGCAGTGTTCAAGCATCAACCGCTTTTTGGGTCGACTTGAAGACACGAATTTTCTTACCGTCTTCTACTTTGAAACCAACGCGGTCAGCCTTGTTGGTTTCGCCATTGAAGATGGCAACGTTGGAAGCGTGCAGAGGCGCTTCTTTCTCGACGATACCGCCCTGAACGCCTGCCATCGGGTTCGGCTTGGTATGACGCTTGACCAGGTTGACACCACCGATGACCAGACGGTCATCAGCGAGAACCTTCAGCACCTTACCGCGCTTACCCTTGTCTTTGCCGGCGATCACGATGATCTCGTCGTCACGACGAATCTTTTGCATGTCGGATCTCCTTACAGCACTTCAGGGGCGAGCGAGACGATCTTCATGAACTTCTCGTTACGAAGTTCACGGGTCACTGGCCCGAAGATGCGGGTACCGATCGGCTCTTGCTTGTTGTTCAGCAGAACAGCAGCGTTGCCGTCGAAACGAATGATGGAACCGTCAGCGCGACGTACACCGTGACGGGTACGGACGACAACAGCGGTCATCACCTGGCCTTTCTTGACCTTACCGCGAGGAATCGCTTCCTTGACGGTAACTTTGATGATGTCACCGATGCCAGCGTAACGGCGGTGCGAACCGCCGAGCACCTTGATGCACATGACGCGACGAGCGCCGCTGTTATCGGCCACATCGAGCATGGATTGAGTCTGAATCATAAAATTTCTCCGACCCCTAGCCCTTAGACTTCAACAGCGCGTTCGAGGACTTCAACCAGTGCCCAGGACTTGGTCTTGGCCAGCGGACGAGTTTCGGTGATCGAAACCTTGTCGCCGATCTTGCACTGATTGGTTTCGTCGTGCGCGTGCAGCTTAGTCGAACGCTTAACGTATTTACCGTAGATCGGGTGCTTTACGCGACGCTCGATCAGAACGGTGATGGTCTTGTCCATTTTGTCGCTGACGACACGGCCAGTCAGCGTACGGACGGTTTTTTCAGCTTCAGCCATGATCACTTACCTGCCTGCTGGTTGAGCACAGTTTTCACGCGAGCGATGTCACGCTTAACTTGCGAGAGCAGGTGCGACTGCCCCAACTGGCCAGTTGCTTTCTGCATACGCAGATTGAACTGGTCGCGCAGCAAGCCGAGCAGTTGCTCATTCAGTTGCTGTGCCGATTTTTCACGAAGTTCATTCGCTTTCATCACATCACCGTCCGCTTAACAAAGGAGGTGGCGAGAGGCAGCTTTGCAGCAGCCAGGGCGAAAGCTTCGCGCGCCAGCTCTTCAGAAACACCCTCGATCTCGTACAGGACTTTGCCTGGCTGGATCTGGGCAACCCAGTACTCCACGGAACCCTTACCTTTACCCATACGAACCTCGAGAGGCTTCTTGGTAACCGGCTTGTCCGGGAATACACGGATCCAGATCTTGCCGCCACGTTTTACGTGACGGGTCAGGGCACGACGTGCCGACTCGATCTGGCGAGCGGTGAGGCGACCGCGAGCGACAGCTTTCAGAGCGAACTCGCCGAAGCTGACCTTGCTACCGCGCAGTGCCAGACCACGGTTGTGGCCGGTCATCTGCTTGCGGAATTTTGTACGCTTTGGTTGCAACATTTGGCGTACCCCTTACTTAGCAGCTTTTTTACGAGGCGCTGGTGCTTGCGGCTTCAGCTCTTCCTGGCGACCACCAATCACTTCGCCTTTGAAGATCCAAACCTTGACACCGATCACACCGTAGGTGGTGTGAGCTTCGTAGGTGTTGTAGTCGATATCGGCACGCAGGGTGTGCAGAGGCACACGACCTTCGCGATACCACTCGGTACGGGCGATCTCGGCACCGCCAAGACGACCGCTCACCTGGATCTTGATGCCCTTGGCACCAATACGCATGGCGTTCTGTACGGCGCGCTTCATGGCGCGACGGAACATAACGCGGCGCTCCAGCTGCTGGGCAACGCTTTGCGCAACCAGCATGGCGTCGAGTTCCGGCTTGCGGATCTCTTCGATGTTGATGTGCACAGGCACACCCATCTGCTTGGTCAGGTCCTGACGCAGCTTCTCGACATCCTCACCCTTCTTGCCGATAACGATACCGGGACGAGCGGTGTGGATGGTGATGCGTGCAGTTTGAGCCGGACGATGAATATCGATACGGCTTACGGACGCGCTTTTTAGTTTGTCTTGGAGGTACTCACGCGTTTTCAGATCCTTCAACAGGTAATCTGCGTAAGTAGCACCGTCTGCGTACCAGACGGAGGTGTGCTCCTTGACGATTCCCAGGCGAATGCCAGTGGGATGTACTTTCTGACCCATCTGATCGACTCCGTTACTTGTCCGCAACCTTGACAGTGATATGGCAAGACCGCTTGACGATGCGATCAGCGCGGCCTTTGGCACGCGGCATGATGCGCTTCAGCGAACGCCCTTCGTTGACGAAAACGGTGCTGACCTTCAGGTCATCAACGTCTGCGCCTTCGTTGTGTTCGGCGTTGGCAACGGCCGACTCGAGGACTTTCTTCATGATTTCAGCGGCTTTTTTGCTGCTGAAGGCCAACAGGTTGAGCGCTTCGCCCACCTTCTTCCCGCGGATCTGGTCGGCGACCAAGCGGGCTTTCTGGGCGGAGATTCGAGCGCCCGACAACTTAGCGGCTACTTCCATTTCCTTACCCCTTAACGCTTGGCTTTCTTGTCAGCCACGTGCCCGCGATAGGTGCGGGTACCGGCGAACTCGCCCAGTTTGTGGCCGACCATGTCTTCGTTCACAAGAACTGGGACGTGTTGGCGACCGTTGTGTACCGCGATGGTCAGACCGACCATTTGTGGCAGGATCATCGAACGGCGCGACCAGGTTTTCACTGGCTTGCGATCATTCTTCTCCACCGCCACTTCGACCTTCTTCAGCAGGTGAAGATCGATAAAAGGACCTTTTTTCAGAGAACGTGGCACTGTCGTATCCCTCTAGTTACTTGCGACGACGGACGATCATGTTGTCGGTACGCTTATTACCACGGGTCTTCGCACCCTTGGTTGGGAAGCCCCATGGCGATACCGGATGACGACCACCGGAGGTACGACCTTCACCACCACCATGTGGGTGGTCAACCGGGTTCATGGCAACACCACGAACGGTCGGGCGAACGCCGCGCCAGCGTTTAGCACCTGCTTTACCCAGCGAACGCAGGCTGTGCTCGGAGTTCGAGACTTCGCCCAGGGTCGCACGGCACTCAGCCAGTACTTTACGCATCTCACCAGAGCGCAGACGCAGAGTCACGTATGCACCTTCACGCGCGATCAGCTGAGCCGAAGCACCAGCGGAACGAGCAATTTGCGCACCTTTACCCGGCTTCAGTTCGATGCCGTGAACGGTGCTACCTACTGGGATGTTGCGCAGTTGCAGGGAGTTACCGGCCTTGATTGGGGCCAGGGCACCTGCGATCAGCTGGTCGCCAGCACTCACGCCTTTAGGGGCGATGATGTAGCGACGCTCACCGTCTGCGTAGCACAGCAGGGCGATGTGAGCAGTACGGTTCGGGTCGTATTCGACGCGCTCGACAGTGGCTGGAATGCCATCTTTGTCGTTGCGACGGAAGTCGACCAGACGGTAATGCTGCTTGTGACCACCACCAACGTGACGAGTGGTAATGCGGCCATTGTTGTTACGACCACCAGACTTCGATTTCTTCTCGAGCAGCGGTGCGTGAGGAGCGCCTTTGTGCAGCTCCTTGTTGACCACCTTGACCACGAAACGGCGGCCAGGGGAAGTCGGTTTGCATTTAACGATTGCCATGATGCACCCCTTCCTTACTCAGCACTGCTGCTGAAATCGAGATCTTGGCCTGGCTGAAGGGAGACGATCGCCTTCTTCCAGTCATTACGCTTGCCCAGACCACGTGCGGTACGCTTGGTTTTACCCAGAACGTTGACAGTCGACACGTTTTCAACCTTTACGTTGAACAGGCCTTCGACAGCTTTCTTGATTTCCAGCTTGGTTGCATCGGTAGCAACCTTGAATACGAACTGGCCTTTCTTCTCAGCCAGAACGGTAGCCTTCTCGGAAACGTGCGGGCCAAGGAGGACTTTGAATACGCGTTCCTGGTTCATCCCAGCAGCTCCTCGAATTTCTTCACGGCCGAGACAGTGATCAACACTTTCTCGTAGGCGATCAGGCTGACCGGGTCGGAACCTTGAACGTCACGTACGTCGACGTGCGGCAGGTTACGAGCAGCCAGGTACAGATTCTGATCAACTGCGTCCGAAACGATCAGTACGTCGTTCAGGCCCATGCCGTTCAGCTTGTTCAGCAGGTCTTTGGTTTTCGGCGCTTCAACAGCGAAGTCCTGAACCACAACCAGACGATCGCTACGCACCAGCTCGGCGAGGATGGAGCGCAGGGCTGCGCGATACATCTTCTTGTTGAGCTTCTGCGAGTGATCCTGAGGGCGAGCTGCGAAGGTTACACCACCGCCACGCCAGATCGGACCACGAGTGGTACCGGCACGAGCACGGCCAGTACCCTTCTGACGCCATGGGCGCTTACCGCCACCGGCCACGTCAGAGCGGGTCTTCTGCTGCTTGGTGCCCTGACGGCCGCCGGCCATGTAGGCCACGACTGCTTGGTGTACCAGCGTCTCGTTGAATTCGCCACCGAAAGTCAGTTCGGAAACTTCGATCGCCTGAGCGTCATTTACATTGAGTTGCATGTCAGTTTCCCCTTAACCGCGAGCCTTGACAGCCGGACGCACAACCACGTCGCCGCCAGTAGCGCCTGGAACGGCACCCTTGATCAGCAGCAGGTTGCGTTCAGCGTCTACGCGTACTACTTCCAGGGACTGTACAGTCACGCGCTCAGCGCCCATGTGACCGGACATCTTCTTGCCCTTGAATACACGACCAGGAGTCTGGCACTGGCCGATGGAGCCAGGGACACGGTGCGATACGGAGTTACCGTGGGTGTTATCCTGACCACGGAAGTTCCAACGCTTGATGGTACCGGCGAAGCCTTTACCTTTGGACTGACCGGTTACGTCTACCAGCTGGCCTGCAGTGAAGAGTTCAGCTTTGATCAGATCGCCAGCCTGGAAATCGCCTTCTTCAAGACGGAACTCCCAAACACCGCGACCAGCGGCAACGTTAGCCTTGGCGAAGTGACCTGCCTGAGCGGCAGTCACACGCGAAGCACGACGCTCGCCGACAGTGACTTGCACTGCACGGTAGCCATCGGTTTCTTCAGTTTTGAACTGGGTGACGCGATTCGGCTCGATCTCAATGACCGTGACCGGAATGGAGACACCTTCTTCGGTGAAAATGCGGGTCATACCGCACTTGCGACCGACTACACCAATAGTCATGTTGTAAACCTCATGAGTGTACGGGGCTTTCACCCGCTATGGCCGCCCATTTCAGAGCGTTACACGACTCAGACCGAAGTCTTAGCCGAGGCTGATCTGCACTTCCACACCTGCCGCGAGATCAAGCTTCATCAGCGCATCAACGGTTTTATCCGTTGGCTGGACGATGTCCAGAACGCGCTTATGAGTGCGAATCTCGTACTGGTCACGCGCGTCTTTGTTGACGTGCGGGGAGACCAGAACGGTGAAACGCTCTTTGCGGGTAGGCAGTGGAATTGGACCACGCACTTGTGCACCAGTACGTTTCGCGGTTTCCACGATTTCCTGGGTGGATTGGTCGATCAGGCGATGGTCGAAAGCCTTCAACCTGATACGGATTTGCTGATTTTGCATTGGATTTCAGACTCCAGGCTGTTCCCAACGGACGCACTACGCCCGCTAAAAGGAGGCGTGATTCTATAGACGCCCCTATTTAGTGTCAACCCAATAAAAAAAACCCCCGCTAAGCGGGGGTTTTTTCAATCGACCGAGTGATTACTCGATGATTTTGGCTACGACGCCGGCGCCGACGGTACGACCGCCTTCACGGATGGCGAAGCGCAGACCGTCTTCCATTGCGATGGTCTTGATCAGGGTGACAGTCATCTGAATGTTGTCACCTGGCATTACCATCTCAACGCCTTCCGGCAGTTCGCAGTTACCGGTCACGTCAGTGGTACGGAAGTAGAACTGAGGACGGTAGCCTTTGAAGAACGGAGTGTGACGACCGCCTTCTTCCTTCGACAGAACGTAGACTTCTGCGGTGAACTTGGTGTGCGGCTTGACCGAACCTGGCTTGACCAGAACCTGGCCACGCTCAACGTCGTCACGCTTGGTACCACGCAGCAGAACGCCGCAGTTCTCGCCAGCACGACCTTCGTCCAGCAGCTTGCGGAACATCTCAACGCCGGTGCAGGTGGTGGTGGTGGTGTCACGCAGACCAACGATTTCCAGCGGATCCTGAACGCGGACGATACCACGCTCGATACGGCCGGTCACAACGGTACCACGACCCGAGATCGAGAATACGTCTTCGATCGGCATCAGGAACGGCTGGTCGACCGCACGAACTGGCTCAGGGATGTAGGCATCCAGAGTCTCTACCAGCTTCTTGACAGCGGTAGTGCCCATTTCGTTGTCGTCTTTGCCTTCCAGCGCCATACGAGCCGAACCGATGATGATCGGGGTGTCGTCGCCTGGGAAGTCGTAGGTGGACAGCAGGTCGCGAACTTCCATCTCGACCAGTTCCAGCAGCTCAGCGTCGTCTACCAGGTCAGCCTTGTTCAGGAAGACCACGATGTACGGAACGCCTACCTGACGGGACAGCAGGATGTGCTCACGGGTTTGTGGCATCGGACCATCGGCGGCCGAGCAAACCAGGATCGCGCCGTCCATCTGGGCAGCACCGGTGATCATGTTCTTCACGTAGTCAGCGTGACCTGGGCAGTCAACGTGAGCGTAGTGACGAATGTTCGAGTTGTACTCGACGTGAGCGGTGTTGATGGTGATACCGCGCGCTTTTTCTTCCGGAGCCGAGTCGATCTTGTCGAACTCAACGACTGCCGAACCGAAAACTTCGGAGCAGACGCGAGTCAGAGCTGCGGTCAGAGTGGTCTTACCGTGGTCAACGTGGCCGATAGTGCCGACGTTAACGTGGGGAAGGGAACGATCAAATTTTTCTTTAGCCACGACAGTGAACCTCTTGCCTAAAGGGGATTAGCCTTGTTTTTTAACGAGTGCTTCGACGATGTTCGACGGAGCTTCGGCGTATTTGGAGAATTCCATGGAGTAGCTTGCGCGACCCTGAGACATGGAACGAACGTCGGTCGCGTAACCGAACATCTCTCCGAGCGGTACCTCAGCAGTGATTACCTTGCCGGACACCGAGTCTTCATTACCCTGGATCATCCCGCGACGACGGCTCAGGTCACCCATCACGTCACCCAGGTAGTCTTCCGGGGTTACAACTTCGACCTTCATGATCGGCTCAAGCACCACGCCACCGCCCTTCTGGGCCAGCTGCTTGGTCGCCATCGAAGCGGCGATCTTGAACGCCATTTCGTTGGAGTCGACGTCGTGGTACGAACCGTCGAATACCGTAGCCTTCAGGCCGAGCAGCGGATAGCCGGCAACAACGCCGTTTTTCATCTGCTCTTCGATACCCTTCTGGATCGGGGCGATGAATTCCTTAGGAATCACACCACCAACGACTTCGTTGGTGAACACCAGACCTTCGGTGATGTTGCCTTTGTCGTCCACGTCCGGCTCCGAGAAACGGATCCAGCAGTGACCGAACTGACCACGACCACCCGACTGACGAACGAACTTGCCTTCGATCTCGACGTTGGACTTGGTGATCTTCTCGCGGTACGAAACCTGCGGCTTGCCGACGTTGCACTCGACGTTGAACTCGCGCTTCATGCGGTCAACGAGGATGTCCAGGTGCAGCTCACCCATACCGGAGATGATGGTCTGGCCGGTTTCTTCGTCGGTCTTGACGCGGAACGACGGGTCTTCCTGGGCCAGCTTGCCCAGAGCGATACCCATCTTCTCCTGGTCAGCCTTGGTTTTCGGCTCTACGGAGAGCGAAATTACCGGCTCAGGGAAGTCCATACGCTCGAGGATGATCGGCTTGTCGGCGTTGCACAGGGTGTCACCGGTGGTGACGTCCTTCATGCCGATCAGAGCAGCGATGTCGCCAGCGCGTACTTCTTTGATCTCTTCACGCTGGTTGGCGTGCATCTGCACCATACGACCAACGCGCTCTTTCTTGCCCTTGACCGAGTTGATGACGGAGTCACCGGAGGTCAGGAAGCCCGAGTAGACGCGAACGAAGGTCAGAGTACCCACGAACGGGTCGGTGGCAATCTTGAACGCCAGGGCCGAGAACGGCTCGTTGTCGTCAGCAGGACGCTCATCGTACTGCTCTGGAGTGACTTCATCCTTCGGCACGTCGATCAGATCAGGGTGGATACCCTTGATCGCAGGGATCTCGGTGGGCGCAGGCAGGAAGTCAATGACGGCGTCGAGAACCAGGGGAACGCCCTTGTTCTTGAACGAGGAGCCGCAGACAGCAGGAACGATCTCGCTCGCCAGGGTACGGGCGCGCAGACCAGCCTTGATGTCTTCGACGGACAGGTCACCTTCTTCAAGGTACTTGTTCATCAGCTCTTCGTTGGCCTCGGCAGCAGCCTCGACCATGTTGTTGCGCCATTCGTTGGCCAGGTCCACCAGCTCGGCAGGAATCTCTTCCTCGCGATAGGTGGTGCCTTTGTCGTCATCGTTCCAGTAGATGGCCTTCATCTTGATCAGGTCAACCTGACCCTGGAAGTCGTCTTCTGCACCGATAGCCAGCTGGACCGGAACCGGGGTGTGACCCAGGCGGTTCTTGATCTGGCCGACAACGCGCAGGAAGTTGGCACCGGCACGGTCCATCTTGTTCACGTAGACAACACGCGGAACGCCGTACTTGTTGGCCTGACGCCATACGGTTTCGGACTGAGGCTCAACGCCGGAGGTGCCGCAGAACACGACGACCGCGCCGTCGAGTACACGCAGCGAACGTTCTACTTCAATGGTGAAGTCAACGTGGCCGGGGGTATCGATGACGTTTACGCGGTAGTTGTCGTACTGACCACGGGAGCCTTTCCAGAAGGTGGTAACGGCAGCGGAGGTAATGGTGATACCGCGCTCCTGCTCCTGCACCATCCAGTCGGTGGTCGCGGCGCCATCATGCACCTCGCCCATCTTGTGGCTCAGACCTGTGTAGAACAGGATCCGCTCGGTAGTGGTGGTCTTGCCCGCGTCAACGTGAGCACAGATACCGATGTTACGGTAGCGGTTAATTGCTGTAGTACGAGCCATAAAGCCCTCGCAAAATGATTGATGCTTGAATTAGAAGCGGTAGTGCGAGAACGCTTTGTTGGCTTCGGCCATACGGTGCACGTCTTCACGCTTCTTGACTGCAGCACCCTTGCCTTCGGCAGCATCCAGCAGTTCGCCGGCCAGACGCAGGGCCATCGACTTCTCGCCGCGCTTGCGGGCGTAGTCTACGAGCCAGCGCATTGCCAGAGCGTTACGACGGGATGGACGAACTTCAACCGGAACCTGGTAAGTGGCACCGCCGACACGACGGGACTTTACTTCGACCAGCGGAGCGATGGCGTCGAGAGCTTTCTCGAAGATTTCCAGGGGGTCGCTGTTCTTGCGTGCTTTGACGGTATCCAGGGCACCGTAAACGATGCGCTCGGCTACGGCCTTCTTGCCGCTTTCCATCACGTGGTTCATGAACTTGGCGAGGATCTGAGATCCGTATTTCGGATCGTCAAGGATCTCACGTTTTGCTGCTACACGACGTCTTGGCATGATAAGCCCTCAAACGGTCTTCAGGTTAGCCCGGGACGCGGGTCTTCGACCCCTGCCCGACCTTACTCTTATCGACTCAAATAAATGGATGTCTGCAAACGCCCGATTACTTCGGACGCTTGGTACCGTACTTCGAACGACCCTGGTTACGGCCTTTGACGCCCGAAGTATCCAGAGAGCCGCGAACGGTGTGGTAACGAACACCTGGCAAGTCTTTTACACGGCCGCCACGGATCAGGACGACGCTGTGCTCTTGCAGGTTGTGGCCTTCACCACCGATGTACGAGGAAACCTCGAAACCGTTGGTCAGACGCACACGGCATACTTTACGCAGTGCCGAGTTAGGTTTTTTCGGCGTGGTGGTGTACACACGGGTGCACACGCCACGACGCTGCGGGCAGTTCTGCAGCGCAGGAACGTCGGACTTCTCGACCGAACGCTTGCGCGGCTGACGTACCAGCTGGTTGATAGTTGCCATCTACTAGCTCCACTGATTGTCTTGCGACTCTATTGTCTTGCAAGAAAGCCAAAAATTGGCGAGACGGAGCCTCACCAAATTTAAGGGTACAAAAGTCTAAAGAGGATCTTGCACCCAGTCAAGACAAGGCCCCGACCCTTCCTGCCCGATCATCGGCAACAAATCATGTCACCGAGGCTCGGGAGGAAGGGGCCGGGGCCCCGCCTCTTCTTAGTTGCCGCTGGAGTTCAGCGCTTCGGTCAGTGCGGCTTCCACCTCACTGGCGCTCACACGCAGCGGCTTGTCGGCATCACGGCGACGCTTGCGCTCGCTGTGGTAGGCCAGACCGGTACCGGCCGGGATCAGACGACCCACGACCACGTTCTCTTTCAGGCCGCGCAGGTAGTCGCGCTTGCCGGTTACCGCCGCTTCGGTCAGTACGCGGGTGGTTTCCTGGAAGGAAGCCGCGGAGATGAACGACTCGGTCGACAGCGAGGCCTTGGTGATACCCAGCAGAACACGGGTGAACTTGGAGATGAACTTGTCTTCACCCGCCAGACGCTCGTTCTCTACCAGTACCTGGGTCAACTCCATCTGGTCGCCCTTGATGAAGCTGGAATCGCCGGACTCGGAGATCTCAACTTTACGCAGCATCTGACGCAGGATGGTCTCGATGTGCTTGTCGTTGATCTTCACGCCCTGCAGGCGGTAAACGTCCTGAATCTCGTTGACGATGTACTTGGCCAGCGCGCTGACACCCAGCAGACGCAGGATGTCGTGCGGATCGCTCGGACCGTCGGAGATGACTTCGCCGCGGTTTACCTGTTCGCCTTCGAAGACGTTCAGGTGGCGCCACTTCGGAATCAGCTCTTCGTACGGATCGCTGCCATCGGTCGGCGTGATGACCAGGCGACGCTTGCCCTTGGTCTCTTTACCGAACGCGATGGTGCCGCTGACTTCAGCCAGGATCGACGCTTCTTTCGGACGACGCGCTTCGAACAGGTCGGCAACGCGTGGCAGACCACCGGTGATGTCACGAGTCTTCGACGTTTCTTGCGGGATACGCGCAATAACGTCACCGACACCGATCTGGGCACCGTCAGCCACACCGACGAGGGCGTTGGCCGGCAGGAAGTACTGAGCCGGTACGTCGGTACCTGGCAGGTACAGGTCCTTGCCGTTGGCATCGACCATCTTGATGGCCGGACGGATTTCCTTGCCAGCGGCAGGGCGATCCTTGACGTCCAGGACTTCAATGTTGGTCAGACCGGTCAGTTCGTCGGTCTGGCGCTTGATGGTGATGTTTTCTTCCATGCCCACGAAGGTCACGGTACCTTTCAGTTCGGTAACGATCGGGTGGGTGTGCGGGTCCCACTTGGCGACGATGGCGCCAGCTTCGACCTTGTCACCTTCCTTGACCGAAATCACCGCACCGTAAGGCAGCTTGTAACGCTCACGTTCACGACCGAATTCGTCGGCAATGGCCAGCTCGCCGGAACGCGATACCGCGACCAGGTTGCCATCGGCACGCTCGACCTGCTTCAGGTTGTGCAGACGCACCATGCCGCCATTCTTCACCTGGACGCTGTCGGCAGCCGAGGTACGGCTTGCAGCACCACCGATGTGGAAGGTACGCATGGTCAGCTGGGTACCCGGCTCACCGATCGACTGTGCAGCGATGACGCCGACAGCTTCACCGATGTTCACCTGGTGACCACGAGCCAGGTCACGACCGTAGCACTTGGCGCAGATGCCGTAGCGGGTTTCGCAGCTGATCGGCGAACGCACGACCACTTCGTCGATGCTGTTCAGCTCGATGAACTCGACCCACTTCTCGTCGACCAGGGTGCCGGCAGGAACGATGACGTCCTCGGTACCTGGCTTGAACACGTCGCGGGCGATGACACGACCCAGTACACGCTCACCCAGCGGCTCTACAACGTCGCCACCTTCGATGTGCGGCGTCATCAGCAGGCCCTGGTCGGTGCCGCAGTCGATCTCGGTCACGACCAGATCCTGCGCCACGTCTACCAGACGGCGAGTCAGGTAACCGGAGTTCGCAGTCTTCAGTGCGGTATCCGCCAGACCTTTACGAGCACCGTGGGTCGAGATGAAGTACTGCAGTACGCTCAGACCTTCACGGAAGTTCGCGGTGATCGGCGTCTCGATGATCGAGCCGTCCGGCTTGGCCATCAGACCACGCATACCGGCCAGCTGACGGATCTGTGCAGCGGAACCCCGCGCACCCGAGTCAGCCATCATGTACATCGAGTTGAAGGACTCTTGCTCGACTTCCTTGCCCTCGCGGTCGATGACCTTCTCTTTCGAGAGGTTGGCCATCATCGCCTTGGACACTTCGTCGTTCGCCTTCGACCACAAGTCGATGACCTTGTTGTACTTCTCGCCCTGGGTAACCAGGCCCGAGGCGTACTGGCTTTCGATTTCCTTCACCTCATCGGTAGCAGTACCGATGATGCGGGCTTTTTCGTCCGGGATAACGAAGTCGTTAACACCGATCGAGACGCCGGAAATGGTCGAGTAAGCGAAACCGGTGTACATCAGCTGGTCAGCGAAGATCACGGTCTCTTTCAGACCAACCACGCGATAGCACTGGTTGATCAGCTTGGAGATCGCCTTCTTCTTCATAGGCTGGTTGACCACGTCGTACGGCAGACCTGCCGGAACAACCTGGAACAGCAGCGCACGGCCGACGGTGGTGTCGACGATACGGGTGTTCTTGACCACCGAGCCATCACGCTCTTTCACGGTCTCGTTGATACGGACCTTGATTTTCGCGTGCAGGGCAGCCTCGCCGGCGCGGAATACGCGGTCGACTTCCTGCAGGTCAGCGAACACGCGACCTTCGCCCTTGGCGTTGATGGCTTCACGGGTCATGTAGTACAGACCCAGTACAACGTCCTGCGAAGGAACGATGATTGGCTCACCGTTGGCTGGCGACAGGATGTTGTTGGTCGACATCATCAGCGCGCGCGCTTCGAGCTGGGCTTCCAGGGTCAGCGGCACGTGAACGGCCATCTGGTCACCGTCGAAGTCGGCGTTGTACGCGGCACAGACCAGCGGGTGCAGCTGAATCGCCTTGCCTTCGATCAGCACCGGCTCGAACGCCTGGATACCCAGACGGTGCAGCGTCGGTGCACGGTTCAGCAGGACGGGGTGTTCGCGGATGACTTCGGCGAGAACGTCCCAGACCTCTGGCAGCTCGCGCTCGACCATCTTCTTGGCGGCCTTGATGGTGGTCGCCAGACCACGCATTTCCAGCTTGCCGAAAATGAACGGCTTGAACAGCTCGAGGGCCATCTTCTTCGGCAGACCGCACTGGTGCAGGCGCAGGGTCGGGCCTACGGTAATTACCGAACGACCGGAGTAGTCCACGCGCTTACCGAGCAAGTTCTGACGGAAGCGACCTTGCTTACCTTTGATCATGTCGGCCAGCGACTTCAGCGGACGCTTGTTCGAGCCAGTGATGGCACGACCGCGACGGCCGTTGTCGAGCAGGGCGTCGACCGCTTCCTGCAGCATGCGCTTTTCGTTGCGCACGATGATGTCCGGCGCCGACAGATCGAGCAGGCGCTTCAGACGGTTGTTACGGTTGATCACCCGACGATACAGATCGTTCAGGTCGGAGGTCGCGAAGCGGCCGCCATCCAGCGGAACCAGCGGACGCAGGTCCGGCGGCAGCACTGGCAGGACGGTCAGGACCATCCACTCAGGCAGGTTGCCCGAGCCCTGGAAAGCTTCCATCAGCTTCAGGCGCTTGGACAGCTTCTTGATCTTGGTTTCGGAGTTGGTCTGTGGAATCTCTTCGCGCAGACGACCGATCTCGTGCTCCAGGTCGATCGCGTGCAGCAGTTCGCGGACAGCCTCGGCACCCATGCGGGCGTCGAAGTCGTCACCGAACTCTTCCAGCGCTTCGAAGTACTGCTCGTCGTTCAGCAGCTGACCCTTCTCGAGGGTAGTCATGCCCGGATCGATCACCACGTAGCTCTCGAAGTAGAGCACGCGCTCGATGTCACGCAGGGTCATGTCCATCAGCAGGCCGATACGGGACGGCAGCGACTTCAGGAACCAGATGTGGGCGACCGGCGAGGCCAGCTCGATGTGCGCCATGCGCTCACGACGAACCTTGGCCAGGGCAACTTCAACGCCGCACTTCTCGCAGATCACACCGCGGTGCTTGAGGCGCTTGTACTTGCCGCACAGGCACTCGTAGTCCTTGACTGGGCCAAAGATCTTGGCGCAGAACAGGCCGTCACGCTCAGGCTTGAACGTACGGTAGTTGATGGTTTCCGGCTTCTTAACTTCACCGAACGACCACGAACGGATCATTTCAGGCGACGCCAGACCGATGCGGATGGCGTCGAACTCTTCGACTTGACCCTGGTTTTTCAGCAAATTCAGTAGGTCTTTCAAGGCCTTTCCTCCTGGCGGAGCAGGAAGCGGGCTGTACCAGCCCCGCTCCCCTTCGCGTCACGTGTTATTCGGTTTCCAGATCGATATCGATACCGAGCGAACGGATCTCTTTGATCAACACGTTGAAGGACTCGGGCATGCCCGGCTCCATACGGTGATCGCCATCCACGATGTTCTTGTACATCTTGGTACGGCCGTTCACGTCGTCCGACTTCACTGTGAGCATTTCTTGCAGGGTGTATGCCGCGCCGTATGCTTCCAGCGCCCACACTTCCATCTCCCCGAAACGCTGACCACCGAACTGCGCCTTACCACCCAGCGGCTGCTGGGTAACCAGGCTGTAGGAACCAGTGGAACGCGCGTGCATCTTGTCGTCCACCAAGTGGTTCAGCTTGAGCATGTACATGTAACCAACGGTCACAGGACGCTCGAACTTGTTGCCGGTACGGCCGTCGAACAGCACCATCTGGCCGCTCTCTGGCAGGTCGGCCAGCTTCAGCATGGCCTTGATCTCACGCTCCTTGGCACCGTCGAAGACAGGCGTCGCCATCGGCACACCTTTCTTGAGGTTGTTGGCCAGGGCGAAGATCTCTGCGTCGGAGAACTCGTCGAGGTTTTCCTGACGACCACCGATCTCGTTGTAGATCTCGGTCAGGAAGGTGCGCAGCTCGGCTGCCTTGCGCTGCTCTTCGAGCATGCGGTCGATCTTCTCGCCCAGACCTTTGGCCGCCAGGCCCAGGTGGGTTTCGAGAATCTGACCGACGTTCATACGCGAAGGTACGCCCAGCGGGTTCAGTACGACGTCGACCGGAGTACCGTTGGCGTCGTGCGGCATGTCTTCTACCGGCATGATCACCGAGACGACACCCTTGTTACCGTGACGACCGGCCATCTTGTCACCCGGCTGGATGCGACGGCGGATTGCCAGGTAGACCTTGACGATCTTCAGTACGCCTGGAGCCAGGTCATCGCCCTGCTGTAGCTTGCGCTTCTTGTCTTCGAACTTGTCGTCCAGCAGACGGCGACGATCGACGATGTACTGCTGAGCCTTTTCCAGCTGCTCGTTCAGTGCATCTTCGGCCATGCGCAGTTTGAACCACTGGCCGTGCTCCAGACCGTTCAGTACGTCGTCAGTGATCACGGTGCCTTTCTTCAGGCCCGCACCACCGTCGACCACCTGGCCGTTCAGAGCAGAACGCAGACGCTCGAAGGTCGCGCCTTCGACGATGCGGAACTCTTCGTTGAGGTCCTTGCGGATCTCGTCCAGCTGCATCTTCTCGATGGCCAGGGCGCGGCTGTCGCGCTCGACGCCATCACGGGTGAAGACCTGTACGTCGATGACGGTGCCCTTGGTGCCGGTCGGCACGCGCAGGGAGGTGTCTTTGACGTCGCTGGCCTTCTCACCGAAGATCGCACGCAGCAGTTTCTCTTCCGGCGTCAGCTGGGTCTCGCCTTTCGGAGTGACCTTGCCGACCAGGATGTCGCCGGCGCCGACTTCGGCACCTACGTAGACGATACCGGCTTCGTCCAGCTTGTTCAGCGCAGCCTCACCCACGTTCGGGATGTCCGCGGTGATTTCCTCTGGGCCAAGCTTGGTGTCACGGGCCACACAGGTCAGTTCCTGGATGTGGATCGTGGTGAAGCGATCTTCCTGGACCACACGCTCGGACAGGCAGATGGAGTCTTCGAAGTTGAAGCCGTTCCACGCCATGAACGCGATGCGCATGTTCTGGCCCAGCGCCAGTTCACCCATGTCGGTGGACGGGCCGTCCGCCATGATGTCGCCACGCGCGACCACATCACCCTTGCTCACCAGCGGACGCTGGTTGATGCAGGTGTTCTGGTTCGAACGGGTGTACTTGGTCAGGTTGTAGATATCCACACCTGCTTCACCGGTCTCGACTTCGTCGTCGGCCACACGCACGACGATACGGCTGGCGTCGACCGAGTCGATCACACCACCGCGGCGAGCCACGACGCAGACGCCGGAGTCACGGGCGACGTTGCGCTCCATGCCAGTACCTACCAGCGGCTTGTCGGCACGCAGGGTCGGTACAGCCTGACGCTGCATGTTCGAACCCATCAACGCACGGTTGGCGTCGTCGTGCTCGAGGAACGGAATCAGAGAGGCAGCAACGGAAACAACCTGCTTCGGCGAAACGTCCATCAGGGTGACGTCTTCTGGCGCCTTGACGGTGAATTCGTTCAGGTGACGGACCGCTACCAGCTCGTCGATCAGGTGCTTCTGCTCGTTCATCGCAGCCGAAGCCTGGGCGATGACGTGATCAGCTTCTTCGATCGCCGACAGGAACACGATGTCGTCGGTGACCACACCCTCTTTCACCACACGGTACGGGCTTTCCAGGAAGCCGTACTGGTTGGTGCGGGCGTAGGCCGCCAGGGAGTTGATCAGACCGATGTTCGGACCTTCCGGCGTCTCGATCGGGCACACGCGGCCGTAGTGGGTCGGGTGTACGTCACGAACTTCGAAGCCTGCGCGCTCACGGGTCAGACCGCCCGGGCCGAGTGCAGAGACACGACGCTTGTGGGTGATCTCGGAGAGCGGGTTGTTCTGGTCCATGAACTGCGAGAGCTGGCTGGAGCCGAAGAACTCTTTCACCGCCGCCGCAACCGGCTTGGCGTTGATCAGGTCCTGCGGCATCAGGCCTTCGCTTTCAGCCATCGACAGACGCTCTTTGACCGCACGCTCGACGCGCACCAGGCCAACGCGGAACTGGTTCTCGGCCATCTCGCCGACGCAACGCACACGACGGTTACCCAGGTGGTCGATGTCGTCGACGATGCCCTTGCCGTTACGGATGTCGACCAGGGTCTTCAGTACATCGACGATGTCTTCCTTGCTCAGCACGCCCGAACCTTCGATCTCGGTACGACCGATACGACGGTTGAACTTCATGCGGCCGACTGCGGACAGGTCGTAACGCTCGGCGCTGAAGAACAGGTTGTTGAACAGGGTCTCGGCGGCGTCCTTGGTTGGCGGCTCGCCTGGGCGCATCATGCGATAGATTTCGACCAACGCTTCCAGCTGGTTGCTGGTGGTATCGATCTTCAGCGTATCGGCGATGAACGGACCGCAGTCGATATCGTTGGTGTACAGGGTCTCGATGCGAACGACCTGGGCCTTGGCGATCTTGACCAGCAGATCGGTGGTCAGCTCGGTGTTGCACTCGGCCAGGATTTCACCAGTTGCCGGGTGCACGATGGCCTTGGCAGTGGTACGGCCAATCATGTACTCGAGCGGAACGTCCAGCTGCTTGACGCCAGCTTTCTCGATCTGGTTGATGTGGCGCGCAGTGATACGGCGGCCTTGCTCGACGATGACCTTGCCGGTGTCGTCGGTGATGTCCATGACCGCAACTTCACCGCGCAGGCGCTGGGCAACCAGCTCCAGGCTCAGCTTCTCACCGGAAACGTGGAACACGTTGGTGGTGTAGAAGGTGTCCAGGATCTCTTCGGTGCTGTAGCCCAGGGCGCGCAGCAGTACGGAGGCCGGCAGCTTGCGGCGACGGTCGATACGGACGAACACGCAGTCCTTCGGATCGAACTCGAAGTCGAGCCAGGAGCCGCGGTAAGGAATGATGCGAGCGGAGTACAGCAGCTTGCCGGAGCTGTGAGTCTTGCCACGGTCGTGGTCGAAGAACACACCAGGCGAACGGTGCAGCTGGGAAACGATCACACGCTCGGTACCGTTGATAACGAAGGTACCGTTCTCAGTCATCAGGGGGATTTCACCCATGTAGACTTCTTGCTCTTTGATGTCCTTGATCGCTTTGTTCGACGATTCCTTGTCGAAGATGATCAGGCGCACCTTGACCCGCAGTGGGACCGCGAAGGTCACGCCACGCAGGACACATTCCTTCACATCGAAGGCAGGCTCGCCCAGGCGATAGCCTACGTACTCCAGGGCAGCATTGCCGGAGTAGCTGATGATCGGGAATACCGATTTGAAGGCCGCATGCAGACCGACGTCGCGGAACTGATCCTTGGATGCTCCCGCCTGCAGGAATTCGCGATACGAATCCAGCTGGATGGCCAGGAGGTACGGCACATCCATGACGTCCGGCAACTTGCTAAAGTCCTTGCGGATACGTTTTTTCTCAGTGTATGAGTAAGCCATCAGCGTTCCCCAGCTTGGTCACCTGCTTGTTTGGCTTCTCCCGGCGGGAGCAGCCAGAAAATCGTGCAAACCCCTTGGTTTGCGCCACCCACATGGGTGTCTTGCAGCTCGTTATCGGGGCCGACCTGATCGGCCACCAATAACGGAAAAAGGCCGGTGGCACAGGCCACCAGCCATCAGCCCTACGCTTGACGCTCAGGCTGCAGTCGCAAAGTCGAAATTACTTCAGCTCGACTTTAGCGCCAGCTTCTTCCAGCTTCTTCTTAGCGTCTTCAGCGGCTTCTTTCGAAACGCCTTCAGCTACAACCTGAGGAGCGCCATCGACTTTCTCTTTGGCTTCTTTCAGGCCCAGACCGGTCAGTTCGCGAACGGCTTTGATGACGTTCACTTTCTTGTCGCCGGCTTCAACCAGGACAACGTTGAACTCGGTCTGCTCTTCAACAACGGCAGCGGCAGCAGCTGGGCCAGCGGCAACAGCGGCAGCAGCGGTAACGCCGAAGGTTTCTTCCATTGCTTTGATCAGTTCAACAATTTCCAGAACGGTTTTCTGGCCGATTGCTTCGATGATTTGCTCGTTAGTCAGAGACATGACTATGAATTCCTGTATTGGGGGACAGCCTTACACGGCCATCAAATTAAACGTTTGATTTCGAGAGAAGCTACGCCGCCTTAGGCAGCAGCGGCTTCTTTCTGGTCGCGCAGAGCTGCCAGGGTACGAGCCAGCTTGCTGGTTGCACCTTGGATTACGCTCATCAGCTGTGCGATAGCCTCGTCGCGAGTTGGCAGGGTTGCCAGCACGTCGATCTGGTTAGCGGCAAGGAACTTGCCGTCGAACGCAGCTGCCTTGATCTCGAACTTGTCCTGACCCTTGGCGAATTCCTTGAACAGACGGGCAGCAGCGCCCGGGTGTTCGTTGGAGAACGCAATCAGGGTAGGGCCGGTGAAGGCGTCGTTGAGGACACTGAAATCAGTGTCAGCAACAGCGCGCTTGAGCAGGGTGTTACGTACGACACGTACGTATACGCCAGCTTCACGAGCCTCTTTACGGAGTCCGGTCATTGCGCCTACAGTCACACCACGGGCATCGGCCACGACAGCGGACAGAGCGACTTTGGCAGCCTCGTTGACTTCAGCGACGATGGCCTTCTTGTCTTCGAGTTTAATTGCCACGGGTTTACTCCTGGTTTCTACCGTTTCATCTGGCCGAGGCCGGATGTCGTTTTGGTGTCTGATTCGCGAGCGAATCGGGAGCACCATCTGCGTAGGCTTGTGTTTTAAGACTTGCGTCGCCTACGGTCTTGGATAGCCCCCGCCAGGCAGGGACCCCAATCTTGTTGCAGCCGGCGCGCTCGAAAGACCGCGCCGACTTTGCATTACACGTTCAGCGAGCTCTGATCGATGATCAGACCTGGGCCCATGGTGGTGCTCAGGGTAACGCGCTTGACGTAGATACCTTTCGAAGAAGCTGGCTTGATACGCTTCAGATCAGCGATCAGGGCTTCAACGTTTTCCTTCAGCTTGCCAGCTTCAAAGCCGATCTTGCCAACGGAGGTGTGGATGATACCGTTCTTGTCGGTACGGTAGCGAACCTGACCAGCCTTGGCGTTCTTGACGGCAGTGGCTACGTCCGGGGTCACGGTACCGACTTTCGGGTTAGGCATCAGGCCGCGAGGACCCAGAACCTGACCCAGCTGACCGACAACGCGCATGGCATCAGGGGATGCGATGACGACGTCATAGTTCAGGTCGCCGCCTTTCATTTCGGCAGCCAGATCGTCCATACCTACGCGGTCAGCGCCGGCAGCCAGAGCGGCCTCGGCAGCTGGGCCCTGGGTGAAGACGGCAACGCGTACGGTCTTGCCAGTGCCGTGCGGCAGCACAGTAGCGCTACGAACGACCTGGTCGGATTTACGCGGGTCAACACCGAGGTTTACGGCGATGTCGTACGACTCGACGAATTTGGCAGCCGGCAGCGAAGCCAGCAGGGTAGCGGCCTCTTCGAAGTTGTAGGCCTTGCCTGCTTCGATTTTCTCGGCGATTGCCTTTTGACGCTTAGTCAGCTTAGCCATTACACACCCTCCACGTTCAGGCCCATGCTGCGGGCAGAGCCAGCGATGGTGCGTACAGCTGCATCCAGGTCAGCGGCGGTCAGATCAGCCTGCTTTGCCTTGGCGATATCTTCCAGCTGAGCGCGGGTGACGGTACCGACCTTGACGGTGTTCGGACGAGCCGAACCGCTGGTCAGGCCAGCAGCTTTCTTCAGCAGAACCGAGGCAGGGGTGCTCTTGGTTTCGAAGGTGAAGCTACGGTCACTGTAGACAGTGATGATCACAGGAGTCGGCAGGCCGGCTTCTTGACCCTGAGTACGGGCGTTGAAGGCCTTGCAGAATTCCATGATGTTCACACCGTGTTGACCCAGTGCTGGACCAACGGGTGGGCTTGGGTTGGCCTGGCCGGCCTTTACTTGCAGCTTGATATAAGCCTGAATCTTCTTAGCCATGAGCTACTCCAAAATCGGGTTCGAACGCCTGGTGGCTCCCCGGATGACTTGCGTTTTATCCCAGTGACGACAAAACCCCGCAGCACATAGGGCTGCGGGGTATGGGATGCATCGTTCAGTTAGACCTTCTCGACCTGACTGAACTCGAGCTCTACCGGAGTAGAGCGACCGAAAATGAGCACTGCAACCTGCAGACGGCTCTTCTCGTAGTTAACTTCTTCGACGCTACCGTTGAAATCAGCGAATGGACCGTCAATGACGCGAACCACTTCGCCCGGCTCGAACAGCGTCTTCGGCTTGGGCTTGTCACTGCCATCGGCAACGCGACGCAGGATAGCCTCAGCCTCTTTATCGGTGATCGGCGCGGGCTTGTCCGCGGTACCACCAATGAAACCCATGACGCGAGGGGTGTCCTTGACCAAGTGCCAAGTCCCTTCGTTCATTTCCATCTGCACCAGGACGTAGCCCGGGAAGAATTTACGCTCACTCTTGCGCTTCTGGCCGTTGCGCATTTCGACGACTTCTTCGGTCGGGACGAGAATCTCGCCAAACCCGTCTTCCATGCCTGCCAGCTTTACGCGCTCGATGAGGGAGCGCATTACATGCTTCTCGTAACCCGAGTAAGCATGCACAACATACCAACGCTTAGCCACGAGACACCCTTAGCCAACAATCAAGGAAACCAACCAACCGAGCAGGGAATCGAGACCCCACAACAGCAGCGCCATAACGAGCACCACAGCCACAACGATCAAAGTGGTCTGAGTAGTCTCCTGGCGGGTTGGCCATACGACTTTACGAATTTCGGTACGAGCTTCCTTCGCCAGCGCAAAGAACGACTTACCCTTCGCAGTCTGCAGAGCAACAAAGCCTGCGACAGCTGCCAGGGCGAGCAGCGCGAGAACGCGGTACAGGATAGGAGCAGCGGAGTAATACTGATTACCCACGACACCTACGACAACCAATGCAACTACAGCCAGCCACTTGAACAGATCAAAACGCGATTCTTGGGCTTCAGTTTTGGGAGTCATCGGGGAGGATCCTGTAAGAAGAAAGCCAATCACACCGAGGTGAATGGCAGGTCAGGAGGGAATCGAACCCCCAACCTACGGTTTTGGAGACCGTCGCTCTGCCAATTGAGCTACTGACCTGTAACGCTGTATCAGGCCGGCCATTATGCCGGCCTGATTTAGATAAATCAACTACTTATTCAATAATCTTCGCTACGACGCCGGCGCCGACGGTACGACCGCCTTCACGGATGGCGAAGCGCAGACCGTCTTCCATTGCGATGGTCTTGATCAGGGTGACAGTCATCTGAATGTTGTCACCTGGCATTACCATCTCAACGCCTTCCGGCAGTTCGCAGTTACCGGTCACGTCAGTGGTACGGAAGTAGAACTGAGGACGGTAGCCTTTGAAGAACGGAGTGTGACGACCGCCTTCTTCCTTCGACAGAACGTAGACTTCTGCGGTGAACTTGGTGTGCGGCTTGACCGAACCTGGCTTGACCAGAACCTGGCCACGCTCAACGTCGTCACGCTTGGTACCACGCAGCAGAACGCCGCAGTTCTCGCCAGCACGACCTTCGTCCAGCAGCTTGCGGAACATCTCAACGCCGGTGCAGGTGGTGGTGGTGGTGTCACGCAGACCAACGATTTCCAGCGGATCCTGAACGCGGACGATACCACGCTCGATACGGCCGGTCACAACGGTACCACGACCCGAGATCGAGAATACGTCTTCGATCGGCATCAGGAACGGCTGGTCGACCGCACGAACTGGCTCAGGGATGTAGGCATCCAGAGTCTCTACCAGCTTCTTGACAGCGGTAGTGCCCATTTCGTTGTCGTCTTTGCCTTCCAGCGCCATACGAGCCGAACCGATGATGATCGGGGTGTCGTCGCCTGGGAAGTCGTAGGTGGACAGCAGGTCGCGAACTTCCATCTCGACCAGTTCCAGCAGCTCAGCGTCGTCTACCAGGTCAGCCTTGTTCAGGAAGACCACGATGTACGGAACGCCTACCTGACGGGACAGCAGGATGTGCTCACGGGTTTGTGGCATCGGACCATCGGCGGCCGAGCAAACCAGGATCGCGCCGTCCATCTGGGCAGCACCGGTGATCATGTTCTTCACGTAGTCAGCGTGACCTGGGCAGTCAACGTGAGCGTAGTGACGAATGTTCGAGTTGTACTCGACGTGAGCGGTGTTGATGGTGATACCGCGCGCTTTTTCTTCCGGAGCCGAGTCGATCTTGTCGAACTCAACGACTGCCGAACCGAAAACTTCGGAGCAGACGCGAGTCAGAGCTGCGGTCAGAGTGGTCTTACCGTGGTCAACGTGGCCGATAGTGCCGACGTTAACGTGGGGAAGGGAACGATCAAACTTTTCCTTAGCCATCGATACAGTCCTCCGCAGAAGAAATAGTTACTACCCTGATAAAACAAAGGCAGATATTTTCATATCTGCCTTGTTTATATGGAGCTCTTGAGCGGACTTGAACCGCTGACCTCACCCTTACCAAGGGTGTGCTCTACCAACTGAGCTACAAGAGCAAAACTCTTTGTGCCAAAACAGCAAACTTGGAGCGGGTAGCGGGAATCGAACCCGCATCATCAGCTTGGAAGGCTGAGGTTCTACCACTAAACTATACCCGCGGAGCTTGCGGCTCTCGCTAAAACTGGTGGAGGGAGAAGGATTCGAACCTTCGAAGCTCTCGCAACGGATTTACAGTCCGTCCCCTTTGGCCGCTCGGGAATCCCTCCAGATGTGGCGGGCATTCTATTTACCTGCCGGCCTGTAGTCAAGCATTTTTTCAATTAAATCTGAAAGTTAGCTGCTTTGACTACGCTTCCGGTACCACCACCTGAGCGGTGTTCCCTGCGAAGCGGGCGCCATTCTATCAAGCTATTCGCCAGTTGCAATACCCTGGCAGAAAATAATTTTATGTTTTAAGTCTTTGAAATCACTGGAAAGACTGGCGAGGACCGCCTCATCCAGCAAACGCTCGCTGTCAGGGCTTACCTTGAGCCAGAAGCCGTCCGCGCCAGCCAACTGCCCCTGCACCGGCTGAGCGGCGATATCGAGGCTCAGCAACCGTTGACGCAACGCTACCAGCTCATCCTGCCCGGCAAATCCCCCCACCACCAGGCACTCATCTCTGCGCCTGGCGGGAGCTGCCGCCCCCGCCTCCCGAAGCAGACGGATCTCCTGCTGACTTCCCTTGTAGAGGGAAAGGGGTGCAACCTCCTTGACCCGTACCGGCGCCTCCTGCTGGCGCCACACGTAATAGACGGCATTTAGCACTACCAACAGCAGAAACAACCAACGCATAGGCACCTCAACTCAAGGGGCAGGCCATCGCCAGGCCAACAAAGACCAGGTCCGGTACAACCCGCGCACCAGGTGCAGACACCTGGACCAGGGGCGCATCACCTCCCGTGAGGAAGACGCTGAACTCACTACCCCAGAGGGCGCGCGCCTGATCGATCTGCGTGCGGGCGAAACCCTGCAGCATCAGGACGCATCCGCGCTCGACCGCCTCGACCGTAGAGCGCCCAGGCTCAAGGCTGCTCAACGCACGCTCGGCCGAGGCATCGTCATAACGAATACGGCGGGTGTGCGTCCGCAGCTGGCTACGCATCAACGGCATCCCCGGACAGATGTATCCACCCAGATGCTGACCATCGGCCGCTACGAAATCCGCCTTGGCGGCTGTGCCGAAATCCATCACCAGGCAAGCCCCTTTGGCCAGGTGGAATGCACCGAGGGCGGCAAGCCAGCGGTCCATGCCCAGGCGCTCATGATCTTCATAGCCATTGCGCACACCCGCCATTTCGACAACAGGACGCGCAACCCGCACTTCGACCGCGAAGGCTTGCCTGATCGCCTCGCACAGCGCATCGGTTTCTTCCTCGCTGCGCACACTGACCATTCGTGCGCCCGCCAGGCGTGCCGCAGCCAGCCCACTGACGGCAGCCAACAGCGCCTGATCCGAATCAACGATGCCGCCCCCCACGATGGTGGCATCTGCAGCATGAATCACACGCCACTTGATAAAGCTGTTACCGCAATCGAGCTCAAGAATCATCGCGCAACCTCAACCCGAGCTCTCCACCACTGAAGCTCTTCTCCACACCCTCGACATCCATGCGCAGACCGCCCTGCCCGTCCACACCCAGCACAATGCCATCGACCGTCTGATTGCCGGCGATCAGCGAGACCTTGCGCCCCTGCCACAGATGCGCCTGCTCCCATTCTTCCTGGAAAGCAGCGAAGCCATAGCGACGATGGCGCGAAAGCTCATGCTGCAATTGCTGGTTCAACTGCGCAACCAGACGATTGCGATCGATGAGCTCGCCAGTCTCCCGACGCATCGACGTCCACTGCTGGTCGACCTGATCATTGCTCTGCATGTTCACATTGATGCCGATACCCAGCACAACGTGACAGACATCCGCGGGGTCGCCAACCAGCTCCAGGAGAATGCCGACAATCTTCTTGTTACCAACAAGAACGTCATTCGGCCACTTCAGCCCCGCACCTTTTACACCGAGGGCATGCAGCGTACGCATCACCGCCAGACCAACGACCAGACTCAGCCCCTCGAGCTGGCGCATGCCCCCCTCCACCCGAAGCACCAGGCTGTAATAGAGATTTTCGGCGAATGGGCTGACCCAGTGTCGGCCACGCCGACCACGGCCAGCACTCTGGCGCTCGGCAAGCACCAGGAAGGGCGCTGCCTGGCCCTGCCCGATCAGACGCAGGGCCTCAGCATTGGTCGAATCTATCGAGTCATGAACAAGAACAGGCCACTGCTCACCCTGAGTGAATGCAGCAATCGCCGAAGCCTCGAGCAGGCTCAATGGCGTAGCAAGCTGGTATCCGCGACCACGCACCTTGTGAATGGTGAGGTTCAGCTCGCTTTCCAGGTGCTGCAGCTGCTTCCACACGGCGCTGCGGCTCACCCCCATGGCTTCCCCCAGGGCCTGACCAGAATGAAACCGGCCATCCTTGAGGAGATTCAACAACTTCAGCATGCCAGTCTCGACTTGGAATAAGGCTGGCATGATAGCCACGGGCTGCTGGATTGCATAGGAAAAGGGCGGGGATATCCCTGCGAGAACGGGTGCGCAGACCGAACCATACCCCTGTAGAGGCAGGCTTGTCCTGTGGCGTGCGCGGTGTCGGCGTGCAGGAGCGCTCTGGTCCGGTCTGGCTTCAGAACACCAGAAAGACAAAACCCCTACCTGCTCGCGCAGATAGGGGTTTTGCGAAATGAATCTTGACGATGACCTACTCTCACATGGGGAAACCCCACACTACCATCGGCGATGCATCGTTTCACTGCTGAGTTCGGGATGGGATCAGGTGGTTCCAATGCTCTATGGTCGTCAAGAAATTCGGTTGCCAGTGCGTCTTTGCAGACACGCCAGCCAATTCGGATATGTGATCTTTGTGAGTCGCTTCGAACTTTCGGTTCGTTTCGTCTTCACCACCGCAATCTGCACAGCAAATTGCTTGGGTGTTATATGGTCAAGCCTCACGGGCAATTAGTATTGGTTAGCTCAACGCCTCACAGCGCTTACACACCCAACCTATCAACGTCGTAGTCTTCGACGGCCCTTCAGGGGATTCAAGATCCCAGTGAGATCTCATCTTGAGGCAAGTTTCCCGCTTAGATGCTTTCAGCGGTTATCTCTTCCGAACATAGCTACCCGGCAATGCCACTGGCGTGACAACCGGAACACCAGAGGTTCGTCCACTCCGGTCCTCTCGTACTAGGAGCAGCCCCTCTCAAATCTCAAACGTCCACGGCAGATAGGGACCGAACTGTCTCACGACGTTCTAAACCCAGCTCGCGTACCACTTTAAATGGCGAACAGCCATACCCTTGGGACCGGCTTCAGCCCCAGGATGTGATGAGCCGACATCGAGGTGCCAAACACCGCCGTCGATATGAACTCTTGGGCGGTATCAGCCTGTTATCCCCGGAGTACCTTTTATCCGTTGAGCGATGGCCCTTCCATACAGAACCACCGGATCACTAAGACCTACTTTCGTACCTGCTCGACGTGTGTGTCTCGCAGTCAAGCGCGCTTTTGCCTTTATACTCTACGACCGATTTCCGACCGGTCTGAGCGCACCTTCGTACTCCTCCGTTACTCTTTGGGAGGAGACCGCCCCAGTCAAACTACCCACCATACACTGTCCTCGATCCGGATCACGGACCTGAGTTAGAACCTCAAGGTTGCCAGGGTGGTATTTCAAGGATGGCTCCATGAGAACTGGCGTCCCCACTTCAAAGCCTCCCACCTATCCTACACAAGCAAGCTCAAAGTCCAGTGCAAAGCTATAGTAAAGGTTCACGGGGTCTTTCCGTCTAGCCGCGGATACACTGCATCTTCACAGCGATTTCAATTTCACTGAGTCTCGGGTGGAGACAGCGCCGCCATCGTTACGCCATTCGTGCAGGTCGGAACTTACCCGACAAGGAATTTCGCTACCTTAGGACCGTTATAGTTACGGCCGCCGTTTACCGGGGCTTCGATCAAGAGCTTCGCTTGCGCTAACCCCATCAATTAACCTTCCGGCACCGGGCAGGCGTCACACCCTATACGTCCACTTTCGTGTTTGCAGAGTGCTGTGTTTTTAATAAACAGTCGCAGCGGCCTGGTATCTTCGACCGGCATGAGCTTACGGAGCAAGTCCTTCACCCTCGCCGGCGCACCTTCTCCCGAAGTTACGGTGCCATTTTGCCTAGTTCCTTCACCCGAGTTCTCTCAAGCGCCTTGGTATTCTCTACCTAACCACCTGTGTCGGTTTGGGGTACGGTTCCC
>NZ_CP176784.1:0-497500 GCF_046605565.1 Pseudomonas sp. L7 | reverse complement strand
CGGTCTTGGCCGGGTCGAGAATCTTGAACACTTGCTGCTTATAGGTTTCGGCGTTGTCCAGAACCTGCTCGCGGGTCAGCGGCGGGCGCGTGGCACTCTTGCCGCTAGGGTCACCGATCATGCCGGTGAAGTCACCGATCAGGAAGATCACCTGATGCCCCAATTCCTGGAACTGCCGCAGCTTGTTGATCAGCACGGTGTGACCCAGATGCAGGTCAGGAGCCGTCGGGTCGAAGCCAGCCTTGATACGCAGCGGCTGGCCGCGCTTGAGCTTCTCCACCAGTTCCGACTCGACCAACACCTCTTCCGCACCGCGCTTGATAAGCGCCAGCTGCTCTTCAACCGACTTCATAGACAGACCCGCAAGGCTCAGATTCAAAGGGGACCAACCATACAAGATCGGCCGTCAAATACAAGTTTCGCAACGGAATGTGACCCGGAAGGCGCCTTGCGGCGTCTACGCGCCCTTGCGCGAAAATGGATTTGGTTATATTTTATACAGTTATTTCATCTTCATCATGTCATTCATCTTTTCCACCGTGTTTTTCAGCGTATTCAGTCACCTTTTTCATTCACTTTTTCAAAGTCACCTCATCTATGACCAACGACACGCCTAAAGCGCCCCCGCTTTATCCGAAAAGCCATCTGTTGGCCGCCAGCGGCATCGCCGCCCTGCTCAGCCTGGCCTTGCTGGTATTTCCTTCCAGCGACGTAGAAGCGAAGAAGACCACCCTCAACCTCGAGCTCGAAACCCCGGCCGAGCAACTCAAAGACGAATCCAAGGCCGCACCGCTGGTGCAGTCCACCGAATCCGCCGGCTCGCCCTTCGCCCAGATCGAAGGGGATGAACCCGCTACAGAACAGGCCGCCGGACAGCCGCAACCCGTCGCGCAGGAGAAGGCGCAAGACAAGGCCCCCGGTCATCGCGAAGTCGTGGTCGCCCGTGGCGACACCCTCTCCACACTGTTCGCCAAAGTGGGCCTGCCCGCCAACGTCGTGCATGACGTTCTGGCCAGCGACAAGCAAGCCAAGCAGTTCAGCCAGCTGAAACACGGCCAGGTGCTACAGTTCGAACTGGACAAGGACGGCCAACTGGCCAGCTTGCACAGCCAGGTCAGCAACCTCGAAAGCATCCGCCTGAACAAGACCGACAAGGGCTACGCGTTCGAACGCGAAATCACCAAGCCCCTGGTGCGAACCGCCTACGCCCATGGCGTCATCAAGAGCTCGCTCTCGGCCTCGGCCCAACGTGCCGGTCTTTCCCACAGCCTGACCATGGATATGGCCCGCGTGCTGGGCTACGACATCGACTTCGCCCAGGACATCCGCCCTGGCGACGAATTCGACGTGGTATACGAACAGAAGGTCATGGATGGCAAGGTGATCGGCACTGGCAACATCCTCTCGGCGCGTTTCACCAATCGCGGCAAGACCTACACCGCCGTGCGCTACACCAACAAGCAGGGCAATACCAGCTACTACACCGCTGACGGCAACAGCCTGCGAAAGGCGTTCATCCGCACACCGGTGGACTTCGCCCGCATCAGCTCGCGCTTCTCCGCCGGGCGCAAGCACCCGATCCTGAACAAGATTCGCGCCCACAAAGGTGTCGACTATGCAGCGCCTCGCGGCACGCCGATCAAGGCAGCCGGTGATGGCCGCATCGAACTGGCCGGCCGCCGCGGCGGCTACGGCAACACAGTGATCATCGCCCACGGCAACACCTACAAGACCCTGTATGGCCACATGCAAGGCTTCGCCAAAGGCATCAAGACCGGCAGCAACGTCAAGCAGGGCCAGATCATCGGCTATATTGGCACCACCGGTCTCTCCACTGGCCCGCACCTGCACTACGAGTTCCAGGTCAACGGCGTCCATGTCGACCCGCTGAGCCAGAAGGTGCCGATGGCCGATCCGATCGCCAAGGCCGAGCGCCAGCGCTTCATGCAGCAAAGCCAACCCCTGATCGCTCGCATGGATCAGGAAAAGGCCACGCTGCTCGCCGCCAACAAGCGCTGATCCATGGCGTTCTACCTGGGGGTGATGTCCGGCACCAGCCTTGACGGCCTGGACATTGCCCTGATCGAACAGTGTGAGCAGCCACGGTTGCTCGCCACCTGCTACCTGCCCATGCCCTCCGACCTTCGCCAGGACCTGCTGAGCCTCTGTGCCAGTGGCCCCGACGAGATCGCACGGGCAGCGCTGGCCGAAAATCTCTGGGCCAGCCTTGCTGCAGAGGGCATCCGGCAATTGCTGGCCGAGCAGAAACTCGAGCCCAGCGCCATCCGCGCCATCGGCAGCCACGGCCAGACCATCCGCCACGAACCAGCCCGCGGCTTTACCGTGCAGATCGGCAACCCGGCATTGCTCGCCGAGCTGACCGGCATCTGCGTGGTGGGTGATTTCCGTCGCCGCGACGTGGCCGCAGGCGGCCAGGGCGCACCACTGGTCCCGGCCTTCCACGAAGCCTTGTTCGCCCACCTGGGGCAGCGCCTGGCAGTACTCAACGTCGGTGGCTTCAGCAACCTGAGCCTCATTGCCCAAGACACGCCAGTGCATGGCTTCGACTGCGGCCCGGGCAATGTGCTGCTGGATGCGTGGATCGAGCGCAAGCGCGGCCAGACCTTCGACGCCGATGGCGCATGGGCGGCAAGCGGCAAGGTGCAGGACGAATTGCTGGCAACGCTGCTGAGCGATCCGTTCTTCGCCGGCAATGGCCCCAAGAGCACCGGGCGCGAGGTATTCAACCTGCCCTGGCTCGACGCTCACCTGGCAAGGCTGCCGCGTTATCGCGACGAAGACGTTCAGGCCACCCTGCTGGAACTGACCGCCCGCAGCATCACCGATGCCTTGCGCAATGCCCAGCAAGGCACCGAAGCCCTGATGGTCTGTGGCGGCGGCGCACGCAATGGCACCCTGATGAATAGGCTGGCCGCCCTGCTGCCGGCCGCGAAAGTGACCAGCACCGATGCCCAAGGTATTGACCCGGACTGGGTCGAGGCGATGGCATTCGCATGGCTGGCTCATTGCTGCCTCGAAGGCATCCCGGCGAACCGCCCAAGCGTCACGGCGGCCAGAGGGCTGCGAGTGCTGGGCGCGATCTACCCGTCCTGATCGACAGAAACGAAAACGCCGCGCAATTGCGCGGCGTTTTCGTTGAAGCCGGACTCAGATCGAGAACGACGAACCGCACCCGCAGGTGGTGGCGGCATTCGGGTTCTTGATCACGAAGCGCGAGCCTTCCAGACCTTCCTGGTAGTCCACTTCAGCACCGGCCAGGTACTGGAAGCTCATTGGATCGACGACCAGCGAAACGCCTTCGCGCTCGACAATGGTGTCGTCATCGGCCACGTCTTCATCGAAAGTGAAGCCGTACTGGAAACCCGAGCAACCGCCGCCTGTGACGAACACACGCAGCTTGAGGCGATCATTGCCTTCCTCGGATACCAGGGTCTTCACCTTGTGCGCAGCCCCTTGGGTAAACTCCAAAGCGGTGGGGGTGAAGGTTTCGACGCTCATGTTGGTTCTCCCGGCGTAAGCCGCCATAAAACTCGATGACGCGCATTATCCGCTTCTCCGAGAAAATTGGTCAAGAATTGTGCGGCTTTGGTCGAGACAAACCAAAAGGCCCGCACGGGGCGTGCCTTTTCACCTGCTTGACGGTTAAGGCAGCAGCCCCGCGTGGGAAAGGCCCATGCGCTCATCCAGCCCGAACAGGATGTTAAGGTTCTGTACTGCCTGGCCGGACGCGCCCTTGACCAGATTGTCGATCACCGACAGCACCACCACCAGATCACCACCCTGCGGGCGATGAACGGCAATACGGCAGACGTTGGCGCCGCGCACGCTGCGCGTCTCTGGGTGGCTGCCGGCCGGCATCACGTCGACGAACGGCTCGTTCGCGTAGCGCTTTTCGAACAGCGCCTGCAGGTCAACCGAGGTGTCGACCACATTCGCGTAGAGGGTGGCGTGAATACCGCGGATCATCGGGGTCAGGTGAGGTACGAAGGTCAGGCCGATATCCTTGCCCGCCGCCAGGCGCAGGCCCTGGCTGATTTCCGGCAGGTGACGGTGGCCTTTGACCGCATAGGCCTTCATGCTTTCGCCAGCCTCGCAGAACAGCGAGCCCACTGCAGCACCGCGGCCTGCGCCACTGACACCCGACTTGCAGTCGGCAATCAGGCGCGACGGATCGGCCAGACCCGCTTCGAGCAGTGGCAGGAAACCAAGCTGGGTCGCAGTCGGGTAGCAGCCTGGCACGGCGATCAGACGCGCCTGGCGGATCTTCTCGCGGTTCACTTCAGGCAGGCCGTAGACGGCATCCTTGAGCAGTTCCGGCGCGCCATGCGGCTGGCCGTACCACTTGCCCCACTCGACGGCGTCCTGCAGACGGAAGTCGGCAGACAGGTCGATGACTTTGGTCCCGGCGGCCAGCAGCTCGCCGGCCAGGGCATGGGCAACGCCATGCGGTGTGGCGAAGAACACCACATCACAGGCACCGAGAGTCTTGCTGTCCGGGACGCTGAACTGCAGGCCGTCATAGTGGCCGCGCAGGTTCGGGTACATGTCGGCCACCGCGACACCCGCCTCGGAGCGCGACGTGATGACCGCTACCTCGGCCTGTGGGTGCTGTGCCAGCAGGCGCAACAGTTCGACACCGGTGTAACCCGTGCCGCCGACGATACCGACCTTGATCATAACGCTTGCCCCTCATCAACGAGACCACTGGAAAGCGCACGATAATAGGGTTACGTGACGCCTGTAACAACTCTTGGGTACCCCTTCGCAGTGCCGGACCACTACTATCTGACCACCGTGAAAACCTGAAGGAACTCCCCCATGCTCTATCTCTGGATCAAGGCGCTGCATATCGTCAGCGTGGTCTGCTGGTTCGCCGGCCTGTTCTACCTGCCGCGCCTGTTCGTCTACCACGCCCAGAGCCAGGACAGCATCAGCCAGGAACGCTTCGTCACCATGGAGCGCAAGCTGTACCGCGGCATCATGAACCCGGCGATGATCGCAACCTACGTGTTCGGTATCTGGATGCTCTACCTGACGCCCGGCTGGCTGAGCCAGGGCTGGCTGCACGCCAAGCTGACCCTGGTGATCCTGCTGACCGGCTACCATCACGTATGCGGCGCACAGCGCAAACGCTTCGCCGCCGGACAGAACACCCGCAGCCATGTGTACTACCGCTGGTTCAACGAAGTACCGGTGCTGATCCTGCTGGCCATCGTAATTCTGGTGGTGGTCAAACCGTTCTGAGCATAACCCCTGAGCGAAGGAGCCTTGCCATGTCCCTGCCTGCAACACTCGAACACCGCCTGCGACTGCCCGTGGTCGCCGCGCCGATGTTCCTGATCTCCAATCCGCAGCTGGTACTGGCTTGCTGCGCCAACGGTGTGGTGGGTAGCTTTCCGGCGCTGAACCAGCGCGACAGCGCCGGCTTCAAGGCCTGGCTGGAGGAGATCGAGGCGGGCCTTGCGCAATTGCAGGCAACTGCGCCTTATGCCGTGAACCTGATCGTGCACCCGAGCAACCCGCGCCTGCAGGCCGACCTCGCCCTGTGCGTGGAGCACCGGGTGCCGATCGTGATCACCAGCCTGGGCGCTGCGAAGGAGGTGGTAGACGCGGTGCACGGCTATGGCGGCCTGGTGTTCCACGATGTCACCACCCGTCGTCACGCCGAGAAAGCCGCCGAGGCCGGCGTTGATGGCCTGATCGCCGTGGCTGCGGGTGCCGGCGGTCATGCCGGGACCTGGAGCCCCTTCGCCCTGGTCGCGGAGATTCGCCAGTTCTTCGACAAGACCCTGCTGTTGGCCGGTTGCATCAACCACGGTCACGAAATCCTCGCGGCACGTCTGCTCGGCGCGGACCTCGCCTACATGGGCACACGCTTCATCGCCACTCGCGAGAGCCAAGCCCAAGGTGCCTACAAACAAATGCTGCTCGATGCTCACGCCGCCGACATCGTCCACACCCCGGCGGTCTCGGGTGTGCCGGCCAGTTTCCTGCGCCAGAGCCTCGAGCAGGCCGGTTACGACATGGCCGCGCTCAAGCACAACCTGGGCGAGGTGAAGCTCAAACCGCTGGATGAAGAGGCCAAGGCCTGGAAAACCGTGTGGTCGGCGGGCCAGGGCGCGGGCGGTATCCATGACCTGCCCGATACGGCAGCGCTGATCGAGCGCCTGCGTGACGAATACCGAGCCGCCCAGCTTCGCACCGCTGAACTGGCGCGCTGAAGCCCTGCAAAAGACCACAACAGCCCCAGCCAAGCTGTACACTAGGCGCCCTCTTCCGCCCCCAGGAGCCTTGCATGACCCGTTACGCCATGATCACCGGAGCTTCCAGCGGCCTGGGCCTGGCCCTGGCGGAGGCCCTGGCGCGGCGCGGGCGCAACCTGATCCTGGTGGCACGCCACCGCGAAACCCTTGAGCCAATCGCGGTCGAGCTGACCCAGCGCTTCGGCGTCGAGGTCTTGCTGCGCGCCTGCGACCTCAGCCAGCCTTTGCGCCTCTCGGGGTTCGTACTCGAGCTGGAAGAGGGCGAGCGGCGCATCGACCTGCTGGTCAACTGTGCCGGGCAGCGCACCTACGGGCCCTTCCTGGCCCATGAGTGGGCCGACGAACAAGACCTGCTGGAGGTCAATATCCTCGCCCTCACCCGCCTGTGCCACGCCATCGGCAACCTGATGGCGGTGCACGGTGGCGGCCAGATCCTCAACGTGGCCTCACTGGCCAGCGCCGCGCCGGGTCCGTGGATGGCGTGCTACAGCGCCAGCAAGGCCTATGTACTGAATTTCTCGGAAGCCCTGCGCGAAGAACTGCGTCGTACCGGGGTCAAGGTGTCGGTTTTGTGCCCGGGCCCGATCCACTCGGCAAAACGACACATCCCGCGCCTGGAGGGCAGTTCGCGCTGCCTGAGCGCCGAAGAAGTGGCGCTCTACACCGTGCGCGCGCTGGACAAGAACCGCGCCCTGATCATGCCGGGCCGACGCAATCGCTGGCTGGCCTTCGCCCCACGCCTTCTGCCGCGCTGGTTGAGCCGCAAGCTGGCGGGCGTGATCCATCGTCGCTACTGCCCGATCGGCGCCGAATGACCTCTGTCCGAGCAGCGCCTCGCTGAGTACACTGCGCTTCGACCCTCACCAAGGAGCAAGTGACGTGGACGATCTATTCCTCAAGATCATCAACCGGGAAATCCCGGCGGATATCATCTACGAAGACGACCAGATCCTGGCCTTCAAGGATATCGCCCCTGCAGCGCCGGTACATTTTCTGGTCATCCCGAAAAAGCACATCCGGACCCTCAACGACCTGACCGAAGAGGACAAGGCCCTGGCTGGCCACATCCTGTTCACCGCCCAGCGCCTGGCCGTCGAGCAAGGCTGCGAGGAAGGTTTCCGTGTGGTCATGAACTGCAACCCCAAGGGTGGGCAGACGGTCTACCACATTCACATGCACGTGCTCGGCCAGCGTCAGATGAACTGGCCGCCGGGCTGACCCAAGGCAAGCCCATCCGGCATGATTGAGTTAAACTGTCGGGCATCACTTTAGTGGAGGTGCCCGATGGCTACCGAACGTCACTATTCGCCGCTCGACCGCTTGTTGCTGCAGGCTGATACCGCCATGCGCACCCTGCTGCCCTTCAGCGGCCAACCTTCCCGTCCCTCGCCTGCGATCATCCAGCCGGATGCCGAGCTGGACGAGTCCCAGACCCGCCATATTGCCGGCCTGATGCGCATCAACCATACCGGTGAGGTCTGCGCCCAGGCGCTCTACCAAGGTCAGGCCCTGACCGCCAAGCTGCCGCAGGTACGCAAGGCCATGGAGCATGCCGCCGAGGAAGAAATCGACCACCTGGCCTGGTGCGAGCAGCGCATCCGCCAACTGGGCAGCCACCCAAGTGTGCTCAACCCGCTGTTCTACGGCATGTCGTTCGGCATCGGTGCCCTCGCCGGCCTGGTCAGCGACAAGGTCAGCCTGGGCTTCGTCGCCGCCACCGAGCACCAGGTCTGCAAGCACCTGGACGAGCACCTCGAACAGATCCCCGAAGAAGACGAAAAATCCCGCGCCATCCTCGAACAGATGCGCGTCGATGAAGAGCAACACGCCGAATCCGCTCTGGAAGCCGGCGGCTATCGTTTCCCGGCCCCGGTGCGTTTCGGCATGAGCCTGCTGGCCAAGGTGATGACCAAGAGCACCTACCGCATCTAGGACCCACCGATGACCGAGCGCTTCGATGCCAAGGATCTGGCCAGCGCGGTAAGCGCCGGCGTCCTCCAGCCAGGCCAGGATCGGGCACTGCTCGAATTCCTGCGCCAGCAACCGCAGCAACAGGGCCGGTTCCAGTTGGCCCATGTCGCCTTCTACTTCGGCGCACTGCTGATCATGGCGGCCATGGGCTGGCTGCTCACCGAGGCGTGGATGCGCATTGGTGACTCGGCCCTGCTCGCCATCGCCCTGCTCTATATCGCCAGCCTTACCCTGTTCGCCCTGTCACTCCAGCGCCGCGGGCAGGCCATTGCCGCCGGGGTTCTGGCCGCCGTCGCCGTGAGCATCGTACCGCTGGCAGTGTTCGCCCTCGAACGCCTGCTCGGCTGGTGGCCGCTGGATGACGTGCAGTTCGACTACCACCAGTACTACACCTACGTGCAAGGCGGCTGGCTGCTGATGGAAGCGGCAACCGTCGTCGCCGGGCTGGCGATGCTGCGCCTGGTGCCTTTCCCCTTCATCGTGATGCCAATCGCGGTGGCCCTGTGGTTCATGTCCATGGACCTCAGCGAATGGTTCTACGGCGAAGTGTTCAGTTGGGAGCAGCGCCAGAACGTCTCGGTGTGGTTCGGCCTGCTGTTGCTGGCCGCGTTCCTGGCGGTGGACGGTCGCACGCGCCGCGACTACGCCTACTGGGGTTACCTGGCAGGGCTTCTGGCCTTCTGGGGCGGGCTGACTTCGATGAACAGCGACAGTGAAGTGGGCAAGGCGCTCTATTGCCTGATCAACCTTGGCTTGATGGGATGTGCAGTGTTGCTGCGCCGCCCGATGTTCATGGTATTCGGTGCCATGGGCGTGGCTGCGTACCTGGGCTACCTGTCGTATGACGTGTTCGCCGAGTCGCTGCTGTTCCCGGTGGTGATCACATTGATCGGGCTTGGCGTGATCGGCCTGGGCCTGGCCTACCAGAAGCGTCGTGAACGACTGAGTCAATCGTTGCGGGCAAAACTGCCGCAATGGCTACTGGACGCGCTGCCAGCCCTGCGTGACTGAAAACCGGGGCCGCCAGGCGGCCCCACAGTCTCAACCCAGCTCCACGATCTCGTAGCCATGGGTGATTTCCACGCCCGCCCGATCAAGCATGATCGAGGCCGAGCAATATTTCTCGGCCGACAGCTCCACTGCCCGCTTGACCTGCGCTTCCTTCAGCCCGCGGCCTTTGACCACGAAATTCAGGTGGATCTTGGTGAACACCTTCGGATCTTCGCTGGCTCGCTCGGCCTCAAGGAAGGCTTCGCAGCTTTCCACCGCCTGTCGGGACTTCTTCAGGATGCTGACCACATCGAAACTGCTGCAGCCACCCAGGCCGAGCAGCAGCATCTCCATCGGGCGTACGCCCAGGTTACGACCGCCAGCCTCGGGAGGACCGTCCATGACCACGACATGCCCACTCCCCGACTCACCGAGGAACATGGCCTCACCGGCCCACTGGATGCGCGCCTTCATCTATCCGGACTCCTGATTTCGTAAAAGGCCGTCAGCTTAGACCTTGTAGCGCCGTCGGAAAAGCTCAAGACGTTAGGGTTTCATGCCGATAAACCCAAAGTGTCTGATAAGCTGACGCCAAATCACTGGCGCCCTCTGTCAGTAACCTCCTACAAAATGCCTCTGCGTCGCTCGAACAGGATTTCGTGATGGTAGCCTCAGCACTCCCTGCCAAGATCAAGAATATCGACAAGCTGCTGGTGCACTGCCAACGCCGCCGCTATGCCGCCAAGAGCAACATCATCTGCGCCGGCGACCGAGCCGAGACGCTGTCGTTCATCGTCAAGGGTTCGGTGACCATCCTGATCGAGGACGACGAAGGTCACGAGATGATCATCGCCTACCTCAACAATGGTGATTTCTTCGGTGAGCTGGGGTTGTTCGAACCGGCGGGCCCCGAACAGCAGCGCAGTGCCTGGGTACGGGCCAAGACCGAATGCGAAGTGGCCGAGATCAGCTACGACAAGTTCCGCGAGCTGGCCCGCCACGATCCGGACATTCTCTACGCCCTTGGCAGCCAGATGGCCCAGCGCCTGCGCAACACCACGCGCAAGGTCGGCGACCTGGCCTTCTTCGACGTCACCGGCCGCGTCGCTCGTTGCCTGCTCGACCTGTGCAAGCAGCCAGATGCCATGACCCACCCCGACGGTATGCAGATCAAGATCACCCGTCAGGAAATCGGTCGGATCGTCGGCTGCTCGCGCGAGATGGTCGGCCGCGTGCTCAAGGATCTCGAGGAACGCAGCCTGGTGCAGGTCAAGGGCAAGACCATGGTGGTCTACGGCACCCGTTAATCCTTGGGCAGCGCCGCGATCACCTCGGCGTAGGCCTGGGACAGCCGTTCGAACCAAGGGACTGCGGGCGCCACTTCATGCAAGGCAATATGGCTGTCGGCACGGCAGCGTTGCTCCAGCCCACAACATTCGTTGAAACGATTGACCGCCGCCACCATCGACTCACGCTCGTTGTCCAGCAGCAGCGCCCCATGCACCAGCACCACCGGGCGCTTGCCGCCCAGCCCCTGGCGCCAGCGCTGGGCAGTGCCGACCAGCTTGCGGCCGTTGAGATTGACGTTGTAGCGACCATCGCAGAACGCACCGTCGATCTCCCCGACCGACGCCACACCACCCCATTCGCGCAAGACATCGCAAAGCGGCAGGCACAAGCGCTCGTATGCGTTCTCGATGCGTCCGTGATCGCCTTCGCTGCGCGGTGCGACGTAGACCAGCGCCACGTTCACCGTCGAATGGGATTGCGGCACGGGTTCACCACCGGTTTCACGCAGCAGCACGGGCCAGCCGGCAATCGCCAGCTCCGCACAGGCAGCTTCGAAATTATCGAGCCGGCTCATACGCCGTGGCATGACCAGCGCATGGTCGGTGGGGCGCCAGAAGAGCACACCAGATTCACGCTCGCCACGGCAGACGGCGGCGAGCAGCTCCTGTTCGGCGTGCAGGCCCTGCTCGACGGTGAGGGCCAGGGGTTGATCGGTCATTGATCCACCTTGGAAGTTAGGTCCACTTGCCCACGAAAGGGCCAGAACAGGCATACAAAAAAGCCGGCATCAAGCCGGCTTCCTTATCTTGATCAGTCCAGAGGCTGAACAGTCTTCTTCACCTGATCCGGGAAGAACAGCCGCTGCAGTTCCAAGCCCGGCTGCTCGGCCCGCATGAAGGCCTCGCCCACCAGGAACGAATACACTTCGTTGATTTCCATCAGCTCCACGTCGGCGCGGTTGAGGATACCGCTCTCGGTGATCGCCAGGCGGTCACGCGGAATGCGCGGCAGCAGGTCGAGTGTGGTATCCAGGCTGACCTCGAAGGTGTGCAGGTTGCGGTTGTTGACCCCCACCAGCGGCGTGTCGAGGGTTTTCAGCGCGCGCTCCAGCTCATCGCCATCGTGCACCTCCACCAGCACATCGAGACCGACATCCTTGGCAGTGGCGGCAAGCTCGGCCATCTTCACATCGTCCAGTGCCGAGACGATCAGCAGCACGCAGTCGGCGCCCAGGGCGCGGGCTTCGACGATCTGGTAGGGATCGACCATGAAGTCCTTGCGGATCACCGGCAGCGACACGGCGGCGCGCGCCTGTTGCAGGTATTCGTCAGCGCCCTGGAAGTAATCCACGTCAGTGAGTACCGACAGGCAGGTCGCGCCGCCCTTCTCGTAGCTGACCGCGATTTCCGCAGGCACGAAGTGCTCGCGGATCACGCCCTTGCTCGGCGAGGCCTTCTTGATTTCAGCGATGACCGCCGGCTGCTTGCGCTTGGCCTGTTCGATCAAGGCGTTGGCAAAGCCGCGCGGAGCATCGGCGACCTTGGCCAGACGCTCCAGCTCGGCGAGGCTCACGCGCGCGCTGCGCTCGGCCACTTCCTGAAACTTGCGGGCGATGATTCTTTCCAGCACCGTCGGTACGCTCATGCTCCGTTCTCCTGCTTGAATACCGCGGTAAAGGCGCCCAGCTCCTGGAGTTTTTCCCAGGCAAGGCCGGTGTGCAGTACATCGTGGGCGAGTTCGACGCCCGATTTCAGGCTCATCGCGTGGTCGGCGGCATACAGCGCGGCGCCGGCGTTGAGCACGATCATTTCGGCAGCTTTCTGGCCATTTTCGGTCTTGCGGCGGCCCAGGGCGTCACGGATCAGCGCCAGCGAAGCCTGCGGATCCTCGACCGCCAGGCCGTGCAGGCTCTGGCTCTTCATGCCAAGGTCTTCCGGTTCTACCCAGTACTCGGTGATCTCACCGTTCTTCAGTTCCGCGACGAAGGTCGGTGCGGCCAGGCTGAATTCGTCCAGGCCATCCTTGGAGTGCACCACCAGCACATGCTTGCTGCCCAGGCGCTGCAACACTTCGGCCAGCGGGCGGCACAGGGCCTGGGTGAACACGCCAACCACCTGGTGCTTCACACCGGCCGGATTCGTAAGCGGGCCGAGCATGTTGAAGAGCGTGCGCAGGCCCAGGTCGCGACGCGGGCCAGCGGCATGCTTCATTGCGCTGTGGTGAGTCTGGGCGAACATGAAACCGATCCCCAGGCTGTCGATGCAGCGGGCCACCTGTACCGGCGTAAGGTTCAGGTAGATGCCGGCCGCCTCCAGCAGGTCGGCGCTGCCGCTCTTGCCGGACACCGCGCGGTTGCCGTGCTTGGCCACCGGGCAACCGGCCGCGGCGAGCACAAAGGCCGAAGCTGTGGAGACGTTGAAGATGTTGGCCCCGTCGCCGCCGGTGCCGACAATGTCGACCACGCCGTCGAGGCTCTTGAGCTCGACCTTGTCGGCCAGCTCACGCATGACCGAAACAGCACCAACGATCTCGTCGATGCTTTCGCTCTTCATGCGCATGCCCATCAGGAAGGCGCCGATCTGCGCCTCGGTGCATTGCCCGGTCATGATCTGACGCATGACATCGCGCATTTCTTCTGTGGACAGGTCCAGGTGGCCGACGATGCGGCTCAGCGCGCTCTTGATATCCATGATCGGTCCTTAGCGGCGGCCGCCGGTCTGCTTGAGGAAATTGGCGAACAGCTCGTGACCCTGCTCGGTGAGGATGGACTCGGGGTGGAACTGCACCCCTTCGATGTTCAGGGTCTTGTGACGCAAGCCCATGATCTCGTCGACCGAACCGTCTTCATGGGCAGTCCAGGCGGTAACTTCGAGGCAGTCCGGCAGGGTTTCGCGCTTGACCACCAGCGAATGGTAGCGGGTCACGGTCAACGGGTTGTTCAGGCCGGCGAACACGCCCAGGTCGCGGTGGAACACTGGGCTGGTCTTGCCGTGCATTACCTGGCGGGCCCGCACCACGTCACCGCCGTACGCCTGGCCGATGGACTGGTGACCCAGGCACACGCCGAGGATCGGCAGCTTGCCGGCAAAGTGCAGGATGGCCTCGATGGAAACGCCTGCCTCACTGGGCGTGCAAGGGCCAGGCGAGACGACGATGCGCTCCGGGTTGAGGGCTTCGATCTGAGCGATGGTCAGTTCGTCGTTGCGAATGACCTTGACCTCAGCACCCAACTCGCCGAGGTACTGGACGACGTTGTAGGTGAAGGAGTCGTAATTGTCGATCATCAGTAACATCTGGGGGCAACCTCTTGAATCTACTGACTGTGCTTTCGAACCTTCCTGCGTCGGCCATGGGCGCGGTTCTGCCGCGACGGCGAAACTGGAACGACAGGAGGGCAAACGGGGACGGGCCGGACAGGACCGGCAGGAGAAAGAGTCAGGCGCGCCAACGCCAACGGGCGTGAGCCTTGATAACGCGCATCAGGAGTTTGCTGACGATCAACACGGGGTAGTTCTCGCTCATACGTCCCGGCACAGTAGCCTACCGCGACGAGAGGCGCAATACGCCGTAAATACCGGGAAACGAACGGACCGCGCGCTTTTTTGCTAAGGTCTTCGGGCTTGTCTCCATAAAAACAATGAAAAGGAACTTCACACATGCGACAGCCACCTTTCCTGCGCACGGCCCTGTGCCTGCTCACCCTCGCCTGCAGCCAGGCCATGGCAGCACCCTCGCCATACTCTTCGCTGATCGTGTTCGGCGACAGCCTCAGCGATGCCGGGCAGTTCCCTGACCTCACCGGTGGCACCGAGGGCCGACGCTTCACCAATCGTGATGCCAATGGCAACTTCGCCCCGGTATCGCCAATGATCCTCGGCGGGCGCCTCGGCATCGACCCGGACCAGCTCAACCCGTCGACCTCCCTGGGAATTCGTCCGGACGGCAACAACTGGGCAGTCGGCGGCTACCGGACCGACCAGATCCTCGACTCCATCACCGACTCTTCCGAGCTGATCGTACCGCCGGGCAACCAGGGAGCCGGGACCGTCCTGCGCGAACGCCCGGGCTACCTGGCCAATGGCCTGCAGGCCGATCCGAATGCCCTTTATTACATCACCGGCGGCGGCAACGACTTCCTTCAAGGCCGCGTCAACAGCGCCGCCGATGCCGCCGCCGCAGGTGCGCGCCTCGCCGCCAGCGCCCAGGCCCTGCAACAGGGCGGGGCGCGCTACATCATGGTGTGGCTGCTGCCCGACCTGGGGCAGACCCCGAACTTCAGCGGGACACCACAGCAGGGGCCGCTGTCGCAGCTCTCGGGCGTGTTCAACCAGTCGCTGCTCAACCAATTGCGCCAGATCGACGCTGAAATCATCCCGCTGAACATCCCCACCCTGCTCGGCGAAGCACTGCGCAGCCCGGCAGAATTCGGCCTGGCCGCCGACCAGAACCTGGTCGGAACCTGCTACAGCGGCGACGGCTGCGTGCAAAACCCGGTCTATGGCGCCAACGGCACCAACCCCGACCCGACCCGCTTGCTGTTCAACGACTCGGTACACCCGACCATTGCCGGCCAGCAACTGATCGCCGACTACGCTTACTCCATCCTCGCCGCCCCGTGGGAACTGACGCTGCTTCCGGAAATGGCCCACGCCAGCTTGCGTGCTCATCAGGATGAGCTGCGCAACCAGTGGCAGACACCCTGGCAGGCGGTCGGCCAGTGGCAAGCCTTCGTCGCCACCGGCGCCCAGGACCTGGACTTCGGCAGCCAGCGCAGTTCGGCAAGTGGCGATGGCCGCGGCTACAACCTGACCCTCGGCGGCAGCTACCGGCTCGATGATGCCTGGCGCGTCGGTCTGGCAGCGGGCGTCTACAGACAGAAACTGGAGGCAGGCCAACAAGACTCGGACTACAAGCTCGACAGCTACCTGGCCAGCGCCTTCGCCCAGTTCCGCCAGAACCGCTGGTGGGCCGATGCGACGCTGACTGCCGGCCACCTGGACTACAGCGACCTCAAGCGCAGCTTTGCCCTCGGCGCCAGCGAACGCACCGAGAAAGGCGACACCGATGGCGAGGCCTGGGCCATCAGTGGACGGCTGGGCTACAACCTGGCCGCCGACGAGAGCCGTTGGCAACTGGCTCCGTTCATCAGCGCCGACTATGCACGGGTCAAGGTCGATGGTTATGACGAGAAGAGCGGTCGCTCGACGGCTCTGAGCTTCGATGATCAGGAGCGCAAGTCCCGCCGACTGGGCGCGGGCCTGCTGGGCACTGTGCAGGTGCTGCCAAGCACGCGGTTGTTCGCCGAGGTCGCGCGCGAGCACGAGTTCGAGGATGACCGCCAGGACCTGACCATGCACCTGACCACCCTGCCGGGCAACGACTTCACCCTGGCCGGCTACACGCCGCACAGCAACCTGACCCGGGCAAGCCTGGGCCTCAGCCATGAACTGGTGCCGGGGGTGAACCTGCGGGGGAACTACAACTGGCGCAAGAGTGATGAGCTGCGTCAGCAGGGCGTCAGCCTGGCGGTGAGCCTGGACTTTTGAGGGTTAACCCATCGCGTGGCCAGCCCGCTCCTACAGAAATAGCAGTGAACCTGTAGGAGCGGGCTGGCCCCGCGATGGGCTGCACAGCAGCCCCCTCACACCACCAAAAAAAACGGCGCTCACCAGAGCGCCGTTTCTTCATCCATCAGCCGCGCGGCGTCTGCTCGGCAAGCGCCACGGCCCGGAACATTGCCCGCCGCTTGTTGATGGTCTCTTCCCACTCCAGTGCCGGCACCGAGTCGGCAACGATGCCGCCACCGGCTTGTACGTGCAGCTCGCCGTCCTTGATCACCGCAGTACGGATGGCAATGGCGGTGTCCATGTTGCCGTTCCAGGCAAAGTAACCCACTGCACCACCATAGACACCGCGCTTGACCGGCTCCAGCTCGTCGATGATCTCCATCGCCCGGATCTTCGGCGCGCCCGACAAAGTGCCAGCCGGCAGGATCGCACGCAGGGCGTCCATCGCCGTCAGCCCCTCGGCCAGCTCACCGGTGACGTTCGAGACGATATGCATGACGTTCGAATAACGCTCGATCACCATTTTCTCGGTCAGGCGTACGCTGCCCGTGGACGACACGCGCCCTACATCGTTGCGCCCCAGGTCGATCAGCATCAGGTGCTCGGCGATTTCCTTGTCGTCCGACAGCAAGTCGTCTTCCAGGGCGCGGTCGGCCTCTTCGTTGGCGCCGCGCGGGCGGGTGCCGGCGATCGGACGTACGGTGACCAGATTGTCCTCGACCCGCACCAGCACTTCCGGCGAGCTGCCGACCACATGGAAGTCGCCGAAGTTGAAGAAGTACATGTAGGGCGTCGGGTTGAAGCAGCGCAGCGCCCGGTACAGGTCGATGGGCGCAGCCTTGAAGTCGATGGACATGCGCTGCGACGGCACGACCTGCATGCAGTCGCCAGCGAGGATGTACTCCTTGATCCGCCCGACCGCATTCTCGTAGTCGTCCCGGGTGTAGCTGGAGCGGAATTCAGGCTCAGCGGCCATCGGCCCGCTGAGGTCCAGTCCCCGACGCGGAGTGATCGGCTGGCGCAGCGTGTCGAGCAAGCCCTCCAGACGCGCCTTGCCCTGCTCGAAGGCCTGCTCCTCAGACGGGTCGACCAGCACGATCGCATGCATCTTGCCGGCCAGGTTGTCGAACACCACCACGGCGTCGGAGACCATCAGCAGGATGTCCGGCACCCCCAGCGGATCCGGGTTCGGACAGCCGCCCAGGCGCTTCTCGACATAGCGCACGCAGTCATAGCCGAAATAGCCGACCAGGCCACCATTGAAGCGCGGCAGGCCTGGAATGTCGGCGACCTTGTAGCGGTCCTTGAACGACTCGACGAAGGCCAGTGGATCTTCGACCTCGTGGCTCTCTACCTCGACGCCATCGTGCAGGATGCTCACACGGTAGCCGTGCACGCGCATCACCGTGCGCGAAGGCAAACCGATCATCGAGTAGCGCCCCCACTTCTCCCCGCCCTGCACGGACTCGAGCAGATAAGAGTTGGCCTGGTCGGCAAGCTTCAGGTAGATCGACAGCGGCGTATCGAAGTCGGCCAGGGTTTCACAGGCCAGGGGAATGCGGTTGTAGCCGGCAGCGGCCAGGCGCAGGAATTCTTCGCGGGTCATGGGTAGCCTCGTGGCAAGCAGCAATGGGTTCGGGCAAGCGGACGGGCCGGCAGGCGCCGGCGAGCGGGAGTCAGGCGCGCCAGCGCCAACGGGCCAGGGCCTTGATGACTTTCATCCAGAATTTGCCGGTAACACCCACAGTGGAGTCTCTGTCTTGGGAGGCTTGAAGGTCCGCCCACGTTATCCCAGTGTCGGTGACTAAGCAACCGGGCAGCAGCAGGCGCAGATCGTCGAGTACCAGGCTCGGTGATTCCTCGTCGATCGGCCGGCCGTGGTTGTAGCCGTAGGTCAGGCCGACGCTCTTGACCCCCGCGGCCCTGGCCGCCTGCACGTCACTGCGCGAGTCGCCGACGAACAGTGACTGCTCGGGCGCGATGCCGGCCATCTTCATGACGAACAACAGCGCCGCCGGGTCGGGCTTTTTCTGTGGCAGGGTGTCGCCGCCGATGATCCAGCGGAAGTAGCGACCGATCTTCATCTGATCCAGCAACGGGCCGACAAAGCGTTCGGGCTTGTTGGTGATCAGCGCCATCTCCACGCCTTGCTTGCGCAACCAGCGCAAGGTGTCGCGCACGCCCGGGTAGACCACGGTCAGCTCATGGCTTTCACCATAGGCTTCCATGAACAGTGCCAGCGCACGCTCGGCCAGCTGCGCATCGACGGCGTCGTGCTCGATGCCGCCGGCCAGGGCGCGGCGCACCAGCACCTCGGCACCGTTGCCCACCCACTGGCGCACGGCGTCCAGCCCTGCGGGCGGGCGCCCGAGTTCGAGCAGCATGCGGTCCACGGCGGCGGCCAGGTCCGGTACCGAATCGATCAACGTACCGTCCAGATCGAACATCACCAGCCTGGGCAGCGTCCCCGGGAACAGCTGCTCGAAGCCACTCATGGGCGGGCCTGGGCCAGTTCGGCACGCATCTTGGCGATCACTTCCTGGTAGTCCGGGGCGTTGAAGATCGCCGAACCGGCCACGAAGGTGTCGGCGCCAGCAGCGGCGATTTCGCGGATGTTGCCGACGTTGACGCCGCCATCGATCTCCAGGCGGATATCACGTCCGCTGGCATCGATCAGCGCGCGGGCCTCGCGCAGCTTGTCGAGGGTGCCGGGGATGAACTTCTGCCCGCCGAAGCCTGGGTTGACGCTCATCAGCAGGACCATGTCGACCTTGTCCATCACGTATTTCAGGGCGTCCAGGCTGGTGGCCGGGTTGAATACCAGGCCGGCCTTGCAGCCGCCGTCCTTGATCAGTTGCAGCGAACGGTCGATGTGTTGCGACGCTTCCGGGTGGAAGGTGATGTAGGTCGCGCCGGCCTCGATGAAGTCGCCGATGATGCGGTCGACCGGGCTGACCATCAGGTGCACATCGATCGGCGCGGTCACGCCGTACTTGCGCAGTGCCGTGCAGACCATCGGGCCGATGGTCAGGTTAGGCACGTAGTGGTTGTCCATGACATCGAAGTGAACGATGTCGGCCCCGGCGGCCAGAACCTTGTCGACGTCCTCACCCAGGCGGGCGAAATCGGCGGAAAGAATGGAGGGGGCAATAGCGTAGGGCTGCATGGCGCACCTATGTGGTGGAAATCACGGTGGCGCGCATTGTAACTCAGGGAAGTGGACGGGGGCTGATTGGTATCAATTGGTGTCGAGCAGTGCCCGAAATCGGCTACGGTTGCACTGGCCTCTTCGCGGGCAAGCCCGCTCCTACCAGTACAACGCTGCCCTCATGAGCAGCGGGGCAACCGTGGGAGCGGGCTTGTCCCGCGATGAGGCCGGTGCAGCCGCCGCAGGATCAGGCCGGCTGCTGGGTCCGCAACTTCTCGCTGCGTCCGCGCAACCACTCCAGGGTCAGCAGCAGGATCACCGAAAACGCAATCAGCAACGTGGCCGCCGCCGCAATGGTCGGGCTGAGGTTCTCGCGGATACCGCTGAACATCTGCCGCGGCAGGGTCGCCTGCTCGGGCCCGGCGAGGAACAACGTCACCACCACCTCATCGAACGAGGTGGCGAAGGCGAACAGCGCCCCGGAGATCACTCCCGGCGCAATCAGCGGCAAGGTCACCCGACGGAAGGTCAGCAAGGGCGAGGCGCCGAGGCTGGCTGCGGCGCGCACCAGGTTGTAGTTGAAGCCCTGAAGCGTCGCCGACACGGTGATGATCACGAACGGCACACCCAGCACCGCGTGCACCAGGATCAACGAAATGAAGCTGTTACCCATCCCCAGCGGCGCGAAGAACAAGTAGCTGGCCACACCGATGATCACCACCGGCACTACCATCGGCGAAATCACCAGCGCCATCACCAGCGACTTGCCGGGGAAGTCGCCGCGGGTCAGGCCGATCGCGGCCAGGGTGCCGAACACCATGGCCAGTACCGTGGCCGCCGGAGCGACGATGATGCTGTTCTTCAGCGCGCGCATCCATTCGGCAGAGGCGAAGAAGTCCTGGTACCACTGCAGCGAAAAGCCTTGCAGCGGGTACACCAGGAAGCTGCCGCTGTTGAACGACAGCGGAATGATCACCAGCACCGGCAAGACCAGGAACAACAGGATCAGGCCGCAGAGAATGCGCAGGCTGTAGAACCAGACCCGCTCCACGGGCGACATGTAAGGGCTCAGCATGACAAGGCTCCTCAGCTCAGGCGCAGGCGGCTGGCGCCGACCAGCCAGCTATAGATCAGGTACAGCAGCACGGTTGCCAGCAAAAGCAACCCGCCCAGGGCCGTGGCCATGCCCCAGTTGATGCTGGTGTTGGTATAGAAGGCAACGAAATAGCTGACCATCTGGTCGTTCGGGCTGCCCAGCAGGGCCGGGGTGATGTAGTAGCCGATGGCAAGGATGAACACCAATAGGCAGCCGGCGCCGACACCAGCGTAGGTCTGCGGGAAATACACTCGCCAGAAGCTGGCGAACGGATGACAGCCCAGCGAAATCGCCGCCCGCATGTAGCTCGGCGAAATGCCCTTCATCACGCTGTACAACGGCAGGATCATGAACGGCAACAGAATGTGCACCATGGAGATGTAGACCCCGGTGCGGTTGAACACCAGCTCCAGCGGCTGATCGATGATGCCAATGGCCATCAGCGCGCTATTGATCAGGCCGCCAGACTGCAACAGCACGATCCACGCCGCCACCCGCACCAGGATCGAAGTCCAGAACGGCAGCAGCACCAGGATCATCAACAGGTTGCTCTGCCGGGTCGGCAGGTTGGCCAGCAGGTAGGCGAGCGGATAGGCCAGCACCAGGCAGATCACGGTGATCACCACCCCCATCCACAGGGTGCGGGCAAAAATGTCCAGATAAATGGCCTGGTCAGGGGTGGTCTTGGCCAGTTCGCCCAGATCATCGATGCGGTGATCCAGCGAGGCCAGCAGGTAGAAAGGTGTCACCTCGCTGGTGTTACGGCGAATTGCCTGCCAGTAGGCCGGGTCGCCCCAGCGCTCATCAAGGGTTTGCAGGGCTTCTTTATAGGAAGCCGGTTCGGTCTTGAACGGCAGTGCACGTGCTGTCTTGGACAGCAGGCTGCGGTAGCCGGCCAGTTCCATGTTCAGGCGCTTGGAAAGCTCGCCCAGGGTCTGGTTCTTGCGCGATTCGGCCAGGTCCTCGCTGAGGGCCTTGTATACCGCCTCGTCGGGCAGGCTCTTGCCGTCCCACTGCAACACGGCTTCAACGGTGCGCGGCAGGCCTGCGACCACCTCGGGGTTTTCGACGCTCTTGTACAAAAGTGCGGCGATCGGTACGAGGAACACCAGCAGCAGGAACAGCGCCAGCGGCGCGATCAACGCCTGGGCCTTCCAGCGGTTGACCCGTTCGGCGCGCTTGAGGCGCTGTTTGAGACTTGGACCTGCGCCTTCATTCAGGGGCACTGCAATGGCCATGGCGAACTCCGAAAAACACAGAAAACGAGGGAGCGCCGATCAAACCCCGGCGCTCCTTTGAGGCGCGTTACTTCTTCGCAGCCCAGGCGTTGAAGCGTTGCTCCAACTGCTCGCTGTTGTCGGCCCAGAAGGCCACGTCGATCTGCACCTGGTTGGCGATGTTCTCGGGCGTGGTCGGCATGTCCTTCTTCACATCGTCCGACAGCAGTTCGATGGCCTTGGAGTTGGCAGGCCCGTAGGCGATGTTCTCGGAGTAGATCTTCTGCTGTGCCGGTTGCACGGTATAGGCGATGAACTTCTTCGCCTCTTCCACGTTCTTCGCACCCTTCGGAATGGCCCAGGCGTCGAAGTCGTAGATCCCGCCGTTCCACACCACCTTCAGGTTGCTGTCCTTCTGTACCGCAGCGATCCGGCCGTTGTAGGCCGAGCTCATGACCACGTCACCCGAGGCGAGGTACTGCGGCGGCTGGGCGCCGGCTTCCCACCACTGGATGTTCGGCTTGAGCTCGTCGAGCTTCTTGAAGGCGCGGTCTACACCGGCTTTGGTCTGCAGCACCGAGTACACATCCTTGGGCGCTACGCCGTCGGCCATCAGGGCGAATTCCAAGGTGTACTTGGCGCCCTTGCGCAGGCCGCGCTTGCCGGGGAATTTCTTGGTGTCCCAGAAATCGGCCCAACTGGTGGGCGCGGTCTGGAGTTTGTCGGCGTTGTAGGCCAGCACCGTGGACCACACGAAGAAGCCTACGCCGCAGCCCTGGATCGCACCGGGTACGTAGTCGGCCGCGTTGCCGAACGGCGCGGGGTCGAGCTCCTCGAACAGGCCTTCCTGGCAACCGCGCTCCAGCTCTGGCGACTCCACCTCCACCAGGTCCCACGACACGCTCTTGGTATCGACCATGGCTTTGACCTTGGCCATCTCGCCGTTGTACTCACCAGCGACGATCTTGCCCTTGCCGGCCTTCTCCCACGGCTCGTAGAACGCCTTGACCTGGGCTGCCTTGTTGGCGCCGCCGAAAGACACCACGGTGAGGTCCGCGGCCAGGGCCTGGCCCGCGGTGAACAGCCCCAGGGCCAGGGCGGTCAGTTTCAACTGCTTGCGCATTATTATTCTCTCCACAGTACAGGGTTGGTGAAGCAATCGATCAGTGGGCTTCGGCAATCGGATCGAGCGCGCGGGCGTGCTCCACCTCCCAGCCAAGCGGTACCACATCGCCCACGGCCAGGGCCGGGTCGAGCTCGGCGATTGGCTGCTTCACGAAGAAGTCGGCCTTGCCGCAGACTTCCAGGCGCACCCGCACGTGGTCGCCCAGGTAGATGAACTCGGCCACGCGGCCGGAGAAGCGGTTGACGCAATGCTCGCTGTGGCCGTTGAGGCGCACGCGCTCGGGGCGGATCGAGAGGGTCACCGGCTCGCCGGCCTGGCCGACGTTCACCGCCAGCGCCTCGACCTTCTCGCCACGTGCCAGTTGCACCTGGCAGCGCTCACCGTTGCGCGCCAGCAAGGTGCCGTTGATGCGGTTGTTCTCGCCGATGAAGTTGGCGACGAAGGTGTTGGCGGGCTCTTCGTAGAGGGTGCGCGGGTCGGCGATCTGCTGGATCTCGCCCTGGTGGAACACCGCCACGCGGTCGGACATGGTCAGCGCCTCGCCCTGGTCGTGGGTGACATAGACCACGGTCACGCCCAGGCGCTGGTGGATATGCTTGATCTCCATCTGCATGTGTTCGCGCAACTGCTTGTCGAGCGCACCGAGCGGCTCGTCCATCAGCACCAGCTGCGGCTCGAACACCAGTGCCCGCGCCAGCGCCACACGCTGCTGCTGGCCGCCGGAAAGCTGGCCGGGGTAGCGCTTGGCGAAGCTGTCGAGCTGGACCATGTTGAGCACACGCTTGACCCGCTCGCTGATGTCGGTCTTGCTCAGGTTGCGTACGCTCAGGGGGAATGCCAGGTTCTCGGCGACGGTCATGTGCGGGAACAGCGCATAGTTCTGGAACACCATGCCGATGTCACGCTTGTGCGGTGGCACGTTGTTGATCGAGCGACCGGCCAGCTGGATCTCACCGGCGGTTGGGGTCTCGAAGCCGGCCAGCATCATCAGGCTGGTGGTCTTGCCCGAACCGGAAGGGCCGAGCAGGGTGAGGAACTCGCCCTTGCGGATGTCGAGGTTGAGGTCCTTGACGATCAGCGATTCGCCGTCGTAGCTCTTCTGCACACCACGGAAGCTGACCAGCGTCTCGTTCGAATTCGCCTCGCTCATGCCCTGCACCTTCTTGTTGGAATGACTGCGTAGGCAAAAGACTAGAAGAACGGCAAAGCCCCGGAAATCGGGGGTACTGAGAGAATGCCATCATCCGGATGGAAGAGTTGTTGTAGGGATTGCCCTACACGAATGACGCGATTGGAACACTCCTCATCCCGACACCTTCAACCGGTGTAGGAGCGGGCTTGCCCGCGAAAAAGACACCGCGCTGCCTGGCACGGGCTACGCCCGTGTTCGCGGGCAAGCACGCTCCCATAGATGCATGTCGCAATCAGACCAGCTTGTGCTCCATGGCGTACTTCACCAGTTCGGCCAGCGAGTTGACCTTGAGCTTCTGCATCAACCGCGCCTTGTGGGTACTGATGGTCTTGCTCGACAGCGCCAGCTGCTGGGCGATGTCGTTGACGTTGGCACCCTGGGCCAGACGTTCGAACACCGAGAACTCACGCTCCGACAGCAGCGTGTGCAGCGGCCGGGTCTCGGTCAGCCCCACCTCGAAGACCATGCGGTCGGCCAGCACCGGGTCGATGTAACGCCCACCTCCGGCGACGCGGCGGATCGCAGTCAGCAGCAACGCCGGGTCGCTATCCTTGGTCGCATAGCCTGCCGCCCCCGCCTTGAGCGCGCGTGCCGCCATCTGCGCTTCGTCGTGCATCGACAGCACCAGGATGGCCGGCGGACTGTTCAGCGCGCGGATTCGCGGAATCGCCTCCAGACCATTGACGCCCGGCATCGAGATATCCAGCAGCACCACCTCGCAGGGTGTATGGCGCAGGGTTTCGAGCAACTGCTCGCCATTGCCGGCCTCGCCCGCTACCAGCATGTCCTTGGCCAGGCCGATCAATTGCTTGATGCCTTCACGAACAATGGTGTGGTCTTCGGCCACCAGCACTCGAATCACGGTGTTTCTCCTAACTAAAGAGGGATGGCCACGCTCAGGCTGGTGCCCTCGCCCGGCTCGCTTTCCAGGGTCACGCTGCCACCGAGCATCAGCACCCGCTCACGCATGCCGACCAGGCCGAACGAGGTGGGGCGTGGCTGATCGGGACTGAAACCGGCGCCATCGTCGATCACTGTCATGCGTAGCCAGTCATTTTCATGCTTGAGCTCGATCTGCACCGTATGCGCCTTGGCATGGCGCATGACATTGGTCAGCGCCTCCTGCAGGATGCGGAACAGTCCGGTGGCCTTGGCATCGCTCAATGCTGGCAGATTATCCGGCACCTGCACCAGGCAAGGAATCTGCGTGCGCGCCTCGAAGCGCCGGGCCTGCCATTCGATGGCCGAGGCGATCCCGGCATCGAGGATCGGCGGGCGCAACGCCGTGGCCACATCGCGCACCAGCTGGAACAACTGGGCGATCAGGCGCTTCATGCTGGTGAGTCGCTCGTTGAGCCCCGGGTCGAGCTCGGCGAACGCCAGCTCGCACATCGAAACTTCCAACTTGAGCACAGTGAGCATCTGCCCGAGCTCATCGTGCACTTCCCGGGCGATCCGCGCCTTCTCTTCCTCACGCACGCTCTCCAGATGCGCCGACAGCTCACGCAGTTGCTCCTGGGAGCGCGCCAGCTCCAACTCGACCCGTTTGCTCTGGGTGATATCCCAGACAATGCCGTCCCACACCACCCGGCCATCGGCCTGGCGCCGGGCGCTGGCCTTGATGTCGGCCCAGCGCTGCAGGCCTTCGCGGGTGAGAATACGGCCTTGCCAGGACCAGTCGCGATCACTGGCCAGCGCCAGGTCCTGGACCCGGTGATAGTCGGCGCGGTCATCGGGGTGGACCAGATTGCGCAGCCCCATGTCCGCCTGCTGGATCTGCGTGGGGGCATAGCCGACCAGCGCCTCGCTACCCTCACTGACATAGGGAAACTCAGGCTCGCCCTCGGCGGGATCACGTTCCAGGCGAAAGACAAGCCCCGGCACGTTGCCCGCGATGCCCTTGAGCCGCGCCTCGCTCTCGCGCAGGGCCGCCAGGGCGCGGCGGCGCTCGGTGATATCGGTGATGAACACCACCAGGTATTCGGCATCGCGAAAACGCAGGAAGCTCAGTGACAGCTCCACCGGCAGCGCGCTGCCATCGGCACGACGACACAGGGTTTCGAACGCTTGCGCCCCACTGTCACCCGTGCGGGCGCGCTTCCACAATTCAAGCCAGCGGTCCATGTGCAGGCTCGGCTCGATATCGATCAGCGGTCGCTCGAGCAATTCGCCCTCGCCATGGCCAAGCATGCGTTCGGCAGCATGATTGGCGTAGCGCACGTGGCTGTCCCAATGCACCCAGAGGATGCCGACGGTGCTCTGGTCGATGGAGAATTGGCTCAGCCGCAGTGCCTCTTCACGGGTCTGGCGTTCGAGCAGGCTCTCGCGCGCACTCAGCAGGCTTCGCTCGAGCTGGCGCTGCCGACGACGCTGCATCGCCAAAGTGGCCATCGCGCAGAGCAGCAACAAGCCAAACAACAGCGCAAGGTTCTGCCAGAACCCCGCCGACTCGCTCAGGCGCGGGTACTTCGGTTGCAACCAACGCTGGTGCAACTGCTCCAGTTCCTTGGCCGGCATCGCCTGCAGACCGCGCCCCAGCACGTCGGCCAACAGCGGCCAGTCGCGGCGCGAGCCGATACGCAGCAATTGCGGCAGGCCAATATCGCCCACGACCACCAGATCACCGAACTCGCTCTCGCGCGACAGGCGGCTGAACTGCGCCTCGTCGAGCACGGCGTAGCTGGCCTGTGCACCCAGCACCAGTTGCAGCGCCTCGCGCTCATTGGGCACACCCTGCAGGTTGAGATTGGCGAAGTTGCCACGCAGGTAATCGGCCAGGCTGCCAGGCATGCGCACGGCCACCCGGTCACTGGCGCCGAGCTGCTCCAGATCGACCGCCAGCGCACCACTGCGCAGGCCGACCAGCAACTGCGGCACACGCATGTAGGGGTCGCTGAACAACCACAGGCGCAGGCTCGCCGGGGTTTGCACGAGGCCCGGGGCAAAGTCGATCTCGCCAGCCTGCAACGCATGCTCCAGGGCGGCCTGGTCAGGGAAGTTGCGCCAGGTCAGGTCAAGGTTCAGGGCACGCCCCAGCCAGCTCACCAGCTCGACGTTAGCCCCGTACAACTGCTGCAGGCGCCGGTCGAACTGGGCATAGGGTGCTTGCAGCACCAGGCCCACGCGCAGGCTGCGATGGCTGTCGAGCCATTGCTGCTGCGCAGGCTCGAGCGCCACCGACGGGGGCACCGGGGCTTTGGCCAGGGCGATCAAGGGCAGGCACAACCAGCCGATAACCAACAGGCAACGCATTCGCTTCATCGATACGCTCGTCTTGGCAATGACGGCCACCTGCGTGGCCGTCGCGGGCAAATACTATTAGGCTGCCGGTATCATTCTGGCCTTGGGTTGATCCATGTTCATACTTTATCGCACGACGCTGGCCATGTTCTGCCTGGCCTCGGCCCTACCGCTCGCGGCCCACGCCGCCGACTCCGAGAAACCCACCGCCGCGGCCGAAACGACTGCCGTGCGCGCGCCCCTGGCCGAACGCAGCCAGGAAGACGCCCTGGCCCTGGAACGCCTGGTGCCCAAGGCCGAACAGAAGACCTTGCAGGCCGACGGCGAAAACTTCCTGGCGCTGTGGAAACCGGCCAACGACAGCGACCCGAAAGGCGCCGTGATCATCGTTCCCGGTGCCGGCGAAACCGCCGACTGGCCCAATGCCGTCGGCCCGCTGCGCAACAAGTTTCCCGATGTCGGCTGGCACAGCCTGAGCCTCAGCCTGCCCGACCTGCTGGCCGACAGCCCGCAGGCGCGCAGCGCAGACACACCTGCGGCGAAGCCGGTCAAGGATGAGGGCAAGGGTGCCAGTGCACCGGCCAAGGATACGCCGGACGACGCCAACGCCAACGTTGCCCAAGCCACGGCCGCCGACGCTGATACCGCGCAGGGCACAGACGCCGTGCAGGCCGACGAGCAGAGCGACTCGGCCGACGCCACCCGCATCTTCGCCCGCCTCGATGCTGCGGTGGCCTTCGCCCAGCAGCAGAATGCCCATAGCATCGTACTGATCGGCCATGGCAGCGGGGCCTACTGGGCCGCGCGCTATGTGAGCGAGAAGCAGCCGCCACAGGTGCAGAAGCTGGCACTGATCTCGGCGCAGACACCGGCACGGGTCGAGCACGACCTCGAAGCCCTGGTGCCGACGCTTAAGGTGCCGACCGCCGATATCTACTTCGTGACCCGCACCCGCGACCAGAACGCCGCCAAGCTGCGCCTGCAGGCCAGCAAGCGCGAAAAGGACAGTCAGTATCGGCAGTTGTCGCTGATTGCCATGCCGGGTGACAAGGCGGCAGAGCAGGAGCAGTTGTTCCGGCGGGTACGGGGATGGTTGATGCCGCAGGCGTCGGAGTAAGGGGCTGAGTGCCGCGAAGAATCCACCACCGCACGCTGCCCCTCAGATCCCCCGCCGCTTGCGAATCAGGGCATAGGCCTGGTGCAACTCCCGCGTCCGCTCGGTCGCCTCGCGCACCCGGGCCTCGCTCGCACCGCTTCCGACCAGCTTGTCCGGGTGATGCCGGCTCACCAGTCGGCGATAGGCTTGCTTGATCCGATCGCCGTCGCTATCGGCCTCGACACCCAGCAGCCGCAGCGCCGCGGCATAGGTCATCACCCCGCCCCCGACCGCAGAACGGCTCGGCTCATACTCTTGTGACAAGGCCTGCACCTGGTTACGGCTCATGCCCAATTGCTGGCCCCAGTCCAGCAACAGCTCACGCTCGTGCCGCCCCGCCTTGCCATCGGCCCAGACCATGCGCCAGCACGCCCGCAGCGTACCCTCCGCGCCGTGGGGCTGCTGGCCGATACGGCGCAGATACTGCCCCAGGCGGTCCTTGCCCGACTTGCCGCGGTTGAATGCCGCAATCGCCCGCAAGCGGGCGGGCTCTGCAAGGTCCAGCCGGGTCATTTCCTGACGAGCCTGGTAGATATGCCCTTCCGCGACTCGCCCATCACTCTTGGCCAGGCGCCCCAGCAACACGAACAGCAACTCTTCGTCGCGCAAGGCCGGACGCCCGCCCAGGCGCTCGCGCACATCATCCCATCCCTGCAGGCGCAGACGCCGGTCCATGGCCTGCCCCAACAAGGCGCCCAGCAAGGCGCCGGGAATGCTGGCCACGGCAAAACCGGCTCCGGCACCAATCACTGTGCTCGGCCACCACATGTCAGGCACGCTCGCCGATCAGGCGCTCGACCTCGGCCAGGCGCTCGAGGGTGCCGACGTCGATCCACTGTCCAGGATAATGCTCACCAGTCACCTGCCCGGCGGCCATTGCCTGGCGCAGCAGCGGTGCGAGCTTGAAGGCACCGGGCTGGCAGCTTTCGAACAGCTTCGGGTCGAGCACCGACAGGCCGCTGAAAGTCAGGGTGCCGGGGGTATCGTCGCCATCGACGACGCGTGTGCCATCGAGGCGGAAGTCACCACGCCCGTGATGCCCCGGATTGTCCACCAGCACCAGGTGCGCAAGGCCCTCAAGCGGTTGGCACAGGCGCTTGAAGTCGTAGTCGGTCCAGACGTCACCGTTGACCAGCAGGAACGGCGCATCCCCCAGCAGCGGCAGCGCCTTGAAGATGCCGCCGCCGGTCTCCAGCGGCTCGCCCTCGGGCGAATAGCGGATCTTCAGGCCAAAGCGGCTGCCGTCACCCAGGTGATCCTCGATCTGCTGCCCGAGCCAGGCATGGTTGATCACCACGTCGCGCACCCCCGCCCTGGCCAGGGCCTCGAAGTGGTACTCGATCAGCGGCTTGCCCGCCGCAGGCACCAGGGGCTTGGGAGTGTGCAAGGTCAGCGGGCGCATGCGCTCGCCCTTGCCTGCCGCCAGGATCATCGCTTTCATGGGTGTGCCCCGGCCTTGAGTTCGCCAATCAGTTGACCAAGCTCGGCCAGTTCCGGGCGACGGGCGATCACTTCATCTATATAGGCGAAGAAACGCGGCACGTCGGTGAGGTAGCGCGGTTTGCCATCGCGGTGGCAGATGCGGGCGAAGATGCCGATCACCTTGAGATGGCGCTGCACGCCCATCAGGTCGCTGGCACGCTGGAACTCTTTGAACTCAGACTGCACCGCAATCCCTGCGGCCCGCGCCTTGTCCCAATAATCCCGCAACCAGCCATCGACACGCGCCTGCGGCCAGCTGAGGAAGGCATCCTTGAACAGGCAGGTGATATCGTAGGTTACCGGGCCGTAGACGGCGTCCTGGAAGTCCAGCACGCCTGGATTGGGGGTGCTTTGCATGAGGTTGCGCGGCATGTAGTCGCGGTGCACCAGCACCTTGGGCTGGGCCAGGGCGCTGTCGATCAGTTGCTGGCTGATACGCTGCCAGCTGGCCTGCTGCGCTTCGGTGAAGGCCAGCTTCAGTTCACGCCCCACATACCACTCGGGAAACAGCTCCAGTTCGCGGCGCAGCAGCGCGGTGTCGTAGCTCGGCAGCGGCGCTTGCATCGGCAGTTGCTGCTGGGCCAGCAACGCATCGATGGCATCGGCGAACAGGCTATCGGCGTTGTCGTCACCGATGATTTCCAGATAAGTCTTACGCCCCAGGTCGCTCAACAGCAGGAAGCCGCGCTCCAGATCCTGGGCATGGATCGCCGGCACATTGATACCGGCGCTGGCCAGCAAATGGTCGATAGCGACGAAAGGTGCGCAATTTTCCTGCGGCGGTGGCGCATCCATGATCACGAAGCTGTGTCCGCCGCCTTCCCAACGGAAGTAGCGGCGAAAGCTCGCGTCGCTGCTGGCTGCGGTCAGACTGCCCGCGGGCACGTCGCCCCAGGCGTTTTCGCGAAAAAGATTCTGTAACTGTTCTTCGAGCCACACAGTCAGCTGTTGCAGGCGTACATCATGATCTGGCATTACAAGGGTCTCCGACGGCCCCTAGCCGTCAAGCGGGTCATGCTTTATTATCCAGCATCTTTTTCAGACCATCGAGAGGCGTGCGGCCCCACACGCGGGCAGATGGCACGCAGGAAGCCCGGACTAATAAGATGGCATTGAAATCCCCCGCGTTTCGTAGAAAGTTTCCGTTGCTGGTCACTGGCGGTCTGCTGGCCCTGCAACCTCTGGCCACGTCGTACGTGGTGGCTGCCGAGCAGTTCGACTGCCAAGTGTCCGCCTCCGGTGGTTGGGACTGCAAGCCCAAGACTGCAGCCAGCAACTTGCCGCCACGCCCTGTGCACGATGGCGCCGCGCTCAGTGGCGGCACCGAGGCCCAGACCGCCGAGGCGGCTGGCAGTGCCGAGCCCAAGCCGGTACTGGTCACCGAGAGCAAGGGCCGCGGCCTGAAATCGCGCAGCGAAGACTACAGCCATCTGGACTGGGTCCCCCGCGAGAAGCTCACTGCTGCCCAGCTGGCCGAGACCGGCCCGTATTGCGGCGGCGCGTACGTCGAGCCGATCCGTCCGGGCATGAACGACTCCACGCCCAAGGACGAGTCGCCGACCTACCTCAACGCCAAGGTCTCCAAGTACCAGCAGGAGCAGCAGATCGCTACTCTGGCCGGTGACGTGGTCATGCGCCAGGGCAGCATGCAGGCCGAAGCCGACGAAGCCAACCTCTACCAGGCCGAGAACCGTGGCGAGCTCAAGGGCAACGTCAAGATTCGCGACAACGGTACGCTGGTGGTGGGCGACCAGGCCGAGGTCCAGCTCGATACTGGCGAAGCCAAGGTCGACAACGCCGAATACGTGATGCACAAGTCGCACATCCGCGGCTCGGCCCTGTACGCCAAGCGTGCAGAAAACGCCATCATCCGCCTCAAGGACGGTACCTATACCACCTGTGAGCCGGGCAGCAACGCATGGCAGCTCAAGGGCAACAACATCACCCTGAACCCGGCCACCGGCTTCGGTACCGGCACCAACGTCACCCTTCGGGTCAAGGATATTCCGGTGTTCTACACACCGTACATCTACTTCCCGATCGACGACCGTCGCCAGTCCGGCTTCCTGCCGCCGTCGTTCAGCACCAGCAGCGACACCGGCTTCATGCTGGTCACGCCGTACTACTTCAACCTGGCGCCGAACTACGACGCCACCTTGTATCCGCGCTACATGGCCAAGCGCGGCTTGTTGATGGAAGGCGAATTCCGCTACCTGACCAAGTCGAGCGAAGGTCAGTTCGGCGGCGCGTACCTCAACGACGAGGACGACGACCGCAAGCTGCAGACGGACTACAAGAAAGAACGCTGGATGGTCAACTGGCAGCACAAGGGCGGCCTGGATGAGCGCCTGATGACCGAGGTGGACTACACCGACATCAGCGACCCGTTCTACTTCCAGGATCTCGAGACCGACCAGATCGGCGTGCAGAAGCGCGACTTCGTCAACCAGCAAGGGGCATTGACGTACCGGGGCGACACTTACAATGCGCGGTTGAACGTGCATGCGTACGAAATGGCCACCATTTCGCAGATCACGCCTTATGATCGCCTGCCGCAGATTACGGTTAACGGGATGCTGCCATACCATCCTGCGGGCTTTGATTTCTCTTACGATACCGAGGCTGTGCGCTTTGATCGTAATCTGAAGAATGATTTCGTACGAAACAAAGACGGGCTTCCGGACGACAGCACCGGATTCCCTGGACGTCGTCTGGACGAAAGCGTGTCTGGCATCGCTCGAGCGAACGGCACCCGCCTGAATATCGCCCCAGCGATGAGCCTGCCGATGGAAGCCAGCTATGGCTACATCACGCCGAAGCTCAAGTACGCTTACACCAGCTACGATCTCGATCTAGACAGCCAGGGCAAAGCCCAGGCGATCGCTCAGTCGGCAAACCCAGCGTACGGCAGCTACCACAGCTCGCTGAACCGCGACATCCCGATCTTCAGCGTCGACAGCGGCCTGTACTTCGACCGCAACACCTCGTTGTTCGGCACCAACTATCGCCAGACCCTCGAACCACGTCTGTTCTACCTCTATGTCCCTAACAAGGACCAGAAGGACATCCCGCTGTTCGACTCCGGCGAAACCCTGTTCAGCTACGACTCGCTGTTCCGCGATAACCGCTTCAGCGGTATCGACCGTATCGGCGACGAGAACAAGCTGTCGCTGGGCGTGACGACTCGCTGGATCGAGGAAAACGGCTTCGAGCGCCAACGCTTCAGCATCGGCCAGGCGTACTACTTCGAAGACCGCAAAGTTCAGTTGCCAGGTATCAACTACCGCGAGCGCGATGACGCTAAGTCGAACGTTTCGCCATACGCTCTGGTGTACCAGTACGCCTTCAACCGCGACTGGCGCTTCAATTCGGACTTCAACTGGGATCCAGACAGCCGCAGCACCCGTTCGGGCAGCGCGATGTTCCACTACCAGCCTGAAGACAACCCGAACAAAGTGATCAACGCCGGCTATCGCTACCGTAACGACACCATTACTTACGACTCCCTGACCGGTCTGTGGAAAGTCGGCGGCGGTGACTACGGCACACCTGGCCAGCCGGGCTACATCAAGGACTACTACAAGATCCAGCAGCACGACTTCTCGGTCATCTGGCCGATCGTGCCGCAATGGAGCGTCATTGCCCGCTGGCAGCACGACTACAACCGCAACCGCACCCTCGAAGCGATGGGCGGTTTCGAGTACGACAGCTGCTGCTGGAAGCTGCGCCTGATCAACCGCTACTGGCTCGACACCGACGACTTCAGTCAGGCCCTGCCGCAGAACGAAAAGGGCGACCACGGCGTATTCCTGCAGATCGTCCTCAAAGGCCTCGGCGGCGTCGTGGGCAACAAGGTCGAATCGTTCCTGGACCAAGGCATTCAAGGTTACCGTACCCGTGAAGAGCAAGCTTATTGATCGTCTGCGCCCGCTGATGCTGGGCGCCGTAATGCTGAGCGGTGCGGTGCATGCCGCGCCGCAACCCCTGGACCGCGTGGTGGCCATCGTCGACAACGACGTGGTCATGCAAAGCCAGCTGGACCAGCGCGTCCACGAAGTGCAGCAGACCATCGCCAAGCGCGGCGGTGGTGTGCCGCCTGCCGGCGCCCTGGAACAGCAGGTACTGGAACGCCTGATCGTCGAGAACCTGCAACTGCAGATCGGCGAGCGCTCGGGCATTCGCATCACCGACGAAGAACTCAACCAGGCCATCAGCACCATCGCCCAGCGCAACGGCATGTCGCTGGATCAGTTCCGTGCAGCCCTCGCTCACGATGGTCTGTCGTTCGACGACGCCCGTGATCAGGTCAAGCGCGAGATGATCATCAGCCGCGTCCGCCAGCGTCGCGTGGCCGAGCGCATCCAGGTGTCCGAGCAGGAAGTGAAGAACTTCCTTAACTCTGACCTGGGCAAGATGCAGATGTCCGAAGAATACCGCCTGGCCAACATCCTGATCCCGACCCCGGAAAGCGCCAATTCGGACGCAATCCAGGCCGCGGCACGCAAGGCTGGCGAGGTCTACCAGCAACTGCGCCAGGGCGCCGACTTCGGCCAGTTGGCCATCGCCCGCTCGGCCAGCGAAAACGCCCTGGAAGGCGGCGAGATGGGCTGGCGCAAGGCCGGCCAACTGCCACCTGACTTCGCCAAGATGCTTAGCAGCATGGCCATCGGTGACATCACCCAGCCGATTCGCATCCCCAACGGCTTCATCATCCTCAAGCTCGAGGAGAAGCGCGGTGGCAGCGAAAGCGTACTGCGCGACGAAGTCCATGTCCGTCACATCCTGATCAAGCCCAGCGAGATCCGCAGCGATGCGGCGACCGAGCAACTGGCCGAACGCCTGTACGATCGCATCAAGAACGGCGAGGACTTCGCCCAACTGGCGAAAAGCTTCTCGGAAGATCCAGGTTCCGCACTCAACGGCGGCGACTTGAACTGGGTCGACCCGAACAGCCTGGTACCGGAATTCCGCGAGCAGATGGCCAACGCCCAGCAAGGCGTAGTGACCAAACCGTTCCGCACCCAGTACGGCTGGCATGTTCTGGAAGTACTCGGCCGTCGCGCCACCGACAGTACCGAACAGGCCCGCGAGCAGCAGGCGCTGAACGTACTGCGCAACCGTAAATACGACGAAGAGCTGCAGACCTGGCTGCGCCAGATCCGCGACGAAGCCTACGTTGAGAAAAAGCTGCCTGGCGCCGACCAGGCGACCCAGTGAAGCCCCTGCGCTTCGCCGTCACCCCCGGTGAGCCAGCCGGCATAGGTCCAGACCTGTGCCTGCTGCTCGCCGCAGAGCCTCAGCCGCACCCCCTGATCGCCATCACCAGCCGTGACCTGCTCGCCGAGCGGGCCGCGCAGCTGGGGCTGGCGGTTGTGCTGCTGCCGGTCTCGCCGGATGCCTGGCCAGACCGACCAGCACCCGCAGGCAGTCTTTACGTGTGGGACACACCGCTCGCAACGCCTGTAACTGCCGGCCAACTGGACTCACGCAACGCAGCCTTCGTCCTGCAGACCCTGACCCGCGCGGGCCAAGGTTGCCTGGACGGCGACTTCGCCGGGATGATCACCGCCCCGGTACACAAGGGCGTGATCAACGAGAGCGGTATCGCCTTCTCCGGGCATACCGAATTCCTCGCCGACCTCACCCAGACAGCCCAGGTGGTGATGATGCTCGCCACCCACGGTCTGCGTGTTGCGCTGGTAACGACGCACCTGCCGCTGCGCGACATCGCCGACGCTATCACCGCCGAACGCCTGGAGCGCGTCACGCGCATCCTGCATGCCGACCTGCACGACAAGTTCGGCATCACCCAACCACGCATCCTGGTCTGCGGCCTCAACCCGCATGCCGGCGAAGGCGGCCACCTTGGCCGCGAAGAAATCGACATCATCGAGCCCGCGCTCGAGCGCCTGCGCGCCGAGGGCATGGACCTGCGCGGTCCGTTGCCGGCCGATACCCTGTTTACCCCCAAATATCTGGAGCACTGCGACGCAGTGCTGGCGATGTACCACGACCAAGGCCTGCCCGTACTCAAGTACAAGGGCTTCGGCGCCGCAGTCAACGTGACGCTGGGCCTGCCGATCATCCGCACCTCGGTCGATCACGGCACCGCCCTGGACCTGGCCGGCAGCGGCAAGGTCGACACAGGCAGCCTGCGCGTCGCCCTGGAAACCGCCTACCAGATGGCCGAGAACCGACCATGAACGAGCACTACCAACACCGGGCGCGCAAGCGCTTCGGCCAGAACTTCCTGCACGACGCCGGCATCATCGACCGCATCCTGCGGGCGATCAACGCCAAGGCTGGCGAGCACCTGCTGGAGATCGGCCCGGGCCAGGGCGCCCTGACCGAGGGCCTGCTGGGCAGCGGCGCGCAACTCGACGTGGTCGAGCTGGACAAGGACCTGGTCCCCATCCTCCAGCACAAGTTCGCCGATCGCGACAATTTCCGCCTGCATCAAGGCGATGCCCTGAAGTTCGACTTCAATACCCTGGGCGTTCCGCCGCGCAGCCTGAAAGTGGTCGGCAACCTGCCCTACAACATCTCCACGCCACTGATCTTCCACCTGCTGGCTCACGCCGGACTGATCCGCGACATGCATTTCATGCTGCAGAAAGAAGTGGTCGAGCGCATGGCCGCAGGCCCGGGCGGCGGGGACTGGGGGCGCCTGTCGATCATGGTGCAGTACCACTGCCGCGTGGAACACCTGTTCAATGTGGGCCCTGGCGCGTTCAATCCGCCACCGAAAGTGGACTCGGCCATTGTCCGCCTGGTGCCGCACGAAGTGCTGCCGCACCCGGCCAAGGATCCGAAACTGCTCGAGCAAGTGGTGCGCGAAGCCTTCAACCAGCGCCGCAAGACCCTGCGCAACACACTCAAGGGGTTGCTCGACAGCCAAGCCATCGAAGCGGCTGGCGTCGATGGCAGCCTGCGCCCAGAACAGCTGGACCTGGCGGCCTTCGTGCGTCTGGCTGATCAACTGGCACTGCAGCAAGGCTGACCCAGCCTTTTCTGCCCCTTCGCGGGCAACCCGTCCCCCTCGTGGGAGCGGGTTTACCCGCGAAGCACCCAACACCGATGACAGTGCCCACCGCTGGCTCTCTCCCCTCTCAATGGCCTAGACTGCGACAATCGCGTTAATGCTCCCGTTCGCCCAAGGCCCTTGCATGTCCGACCCCCGCTACCAGATCGACGTCAGCGTCGTGACCCGCTTCCTCAAAGAGCAATCCGACCCCGATAACAACCGTTTCGCTTTCGCCTACACCATCACGGTGTCGAACAACGGCACACTCAAGGCCAAGCTGATGGCCCGCCACTGGCTGATCACCAATGGTGACGGCACTGTCGAGGAAGTCCGCGGCGATGGCGTCATCGGCCAACAACCGACCATCGCCCCCGGGCAAAGCCATACCTACAGCAGCGGCGCAGTCATCAGCACCCGTGTCGGCACCATGCAGGGCAGCTATCAGATGTTCGCCGAAGACGGTAAGCGCTTCGACGCCGAGATCGCACCGTTCCGCCTGGCCGTGCCTGGAGCCCTGCACTGATGGCCACCTACGCCGTCGGTGACCTGCAAGGCTGCCTGCAACCGCTCAAATGCCTGCTCGAACGCGTCAACTTCGATCCCAAGGTCGATCGCCTGTGGCTGGTGGGCGACCTGGTCAACCGCGGCCCGGAATCGCTCGAAACCCTGCGCTACCTCCATGCGATCCGCGGGTCGCTGGTTTGCGTACTCGGCAACCATGACCTGCACTTGCTCGCAGCCTGGCAGAACATCGAGCGCCTGAAGAAAAGCGACACCCTGCGCGAGATCATCGAAGCGCCAGACGCCGACCAGTTGCTTGACTGGCTGCGTCGGCAGAAGCTGCTGCATTACGACGAGGCCCGGGGCATCGCCATGGCCCACGCCGGCATCCCACCCCAGTGGACACTGGGCAAGGCCCTGGAACTGGCAGCAGAGGTGGAAGAGGTGCTGCGCGACGACAACCGGCTCAAGCTCTACCTCGACGGCATGTATGGCAACGAACCGAACAAGTGGAGCAAGAACCTCAGCGGCGTCGAGCGCCTGCGGGTCATCACCAACTACTTCACCCGCATGCGTTTCTGCACCGCCGACGGCAAGCTCGACCTCAAGAGCAAGGAAGGCCTGGACAGCGCCCCCAAAGGCTACAAGCCCTGGTACGCCCACAAGGATCGTCGCTCGCGCCACGTGAAGATCATCTTCGGCCATTGGGCCGCCCTCGAAGGCAAGGTCGACGAGCCGGGCGTCATCGCCCTGGACACCGGTTGCGTGTGGGGCGGCGCCATGACCCTGTACAACCTGGACAACGGCGAATACCACCGCTGCGACTGCACCGACGAAGGCACCGTACGTACGGCGCCTGAACCCACTAGAATCAACGATCAAACCTGAAGGAAAGCGTACCCATGAGCGAATTCAAGCGCATCCCCCCGGAACAGGCCCTGGCCTTGCGTGCACAAGGTGCGGTGGTGGTCGACATTCGCGATCCCCAGGCCTTCGCTGCCGGCCACATCACCGGTGCCCGGCACCTGGACAACCACTCGGTGGCCGACTTCATCCGCAACGCCGACCTCGACGCCCCGACGCTGGTGGTCTGCTATCACGGTAATTCCAGCCAGAGTGCCGCCGCCTACCTGGTAGGCCAGGGCTTCTCGGACGTCTACAGCGTCGACGGCGGCTTCGAGCTGTGGCGCGCCACCTATCCCGCCGAAACCGCCCAAGGCAGCGCCGAATAATTTTTTTCATTTCCCCTCAAGCCCGCGCAACCAGCGGGCTTGCGCCTTACCTGACGAACGGTCGAAAGCAACTTCTCGGCCCCTCGCCCTTGACCTTGCGTATTACCAACTATCCTTAAGCGCAGGCCATCCAAAAAAGGGGAGAGCCGGTACACCGGCGTGCGGGTCATCGGTAGCGTTCCAAGGTGTTCTGGGGGGTAAACAGCAATCGGTGAAAGCCGCTTGCATGCCAGCATCAGCTGACTGATCCGGCGTCGTCTCCACGTATCGAGCGAGGTGACGTCATGAGCATTTTTAGCCACTTCCAACAACGTTTCGAGTCAACGCGCCAGGAAGAACTCTCGCTGCAGGAGTACCTCGAGCTGTGCAAAGAGGATCGCAGTGCCTACGCATCGGCCGCTGAACGGCTGTTGCTGGCAATCGGTGAGCCGGAACTGATCGACACCTCAAGCAACTCCAGACTGTCGCGCATCTTCTCCAACAAGGTGATCCGCCGGTATCCGGCCTTTGCCGACTTCCATGGCATGGAAGAGTGCATCGACCAGATCGTGTCCTACTTCCGCCACGCCGCCCAAGGCCTGGAAGAGAAGAAACAGATCCTCTATCTGCTGGGCCCGGTAGGTGGCGGTAAATCGTCGCTGGCCGAAAAACTCAAGCAGCTGATGGAGAAAGTGCCGTTCTACGCCATCAAGGACTCGCCCGTGTTCGAGTCGCCATTGGGCCTGTTCAATGCCACCGAAGACGGCGCCATTCTCGAAGAGGAGTACGGCATCTCGCGGCGCTACCTGAACACCATCATGTCGCCCTGGGCAACCAAGCGCCTGCAGGAGTTCGGCGGCGACATCAGCAAGTTCAAGGTAGTCAAGCTCTACCCTTCGATCCTCAACCAGATCGCCATCGCCAAGACCGAACCCGGCGACGAGAACAACCAGGACATCTCGGCGCTGGTCGGCAAGGTGGATATCCGCAAGCTCGAAGAATTCCCGCAGAACGACGCCGACGCCTACAGCTACTCGGGTGCGCTGTGCCGGGCCAACCAGGGCCTGATGGAGTTCGTCGAGATGTTCAAGGCACCGATCAAGGTCCTGCACCCCTTGCTCACCGCCACCCAGGAAGGCAACTACAACAGCACCGAGGGCCTTGGGGCGATCCCCTATTCCGGCATCCTGCTGGCCCACTCCAACGAGTCGGAATGGCATACCTTCCGCAACAACAAGAACAACGAGGCGTTCATCGACCGGATCTACATCGTCAAGGTGCCCTACTGCCTGCGGGTCAGCGACGAGATCAAGATCTACGACAAACTGCTGGTCAACAGCTCGCTGTCCAAGGCCCATTGCGCGCCAGACACCCTCAAGATGCTCGCCCAGTTCACCGTACTCTCGCGCCTGAAAGAGCCGGAAAACTCGAATATCTACTCGAAAATGCGCGTGTATGACGGCGAAAACCTCAAGGACACCGATCCCAAGGCCAAGTCGATCCAGGAGTACCGCGATGCCGCTGGCGTCGACGAAGGCATGAATGGCCTGTCGACCCGCTTCGCGTTCAAGATCCTTTCCAAGGTGTTCAACTTCGACCCGCACGAAGTGGCGGCCAACCCGGTGCACCTGCTCTATGTGCTCGAGCAGCAGATCGAACAGGAGCAATTCCCGGCCGAAGTACGCGAACGCTACCTGCGTTATCTCAAGGAGTACCTGGCGCCGCGCTACATCGAGTTCATCGGCAAGGAAATCCAGACTGCCTACCTGGAGTCCTACAGCGAATACGGCCAGAACATCTTCGACCGCTACGTGCTGTACGCCGACTTCTGGATCCAGGACCAGGAATACCGCGACCCGGAAACCGGCGAAATCCTCAACCGCATCGCCCTCAACGAAGAACTGGAGAAGATCGAGAAACCGGCCGGCATCAGCAATCCGAAGGACTTCCGCAACGAGATCGTCAACTTCGTGCTGCGCGCCCGCGCCAACAACAATGGCAAGAACCCAAGCTGGCTGAGCTACGAGAAACTGCGGGTGGTGATCGAGAAGAAAATGTTCTCCAACACCGAAGACCTGCTGCCAGTCATCAGCTTCAACGCCAAGGCAAGCAAGGAAGACCAGAAGAAGCACAACGACTTCGTCACCCGGATGGTGGAACGTGGCTACACCGACAAACAGGTTCGCCTGCTGTCGGAATGGTACCTGCGGGTCAGGAAATCGCAATAAAGCGACAAGCTGTCAGCCACAGGCTGCAAGCTGCATGGCGCGACCGTCAGGTCTGCGCCTCGGCTTGCGGTGCTGGTGGCTGTTTTGTCTCGCAGCTTGACGCTTGCAGCTGCTCTTAGCGGAGGCACCATGAGCTACGTAATCGACCGACGCCTGAACGGCAAGAACAAGAGCACGGTCAACCGCCAGCGTTTTTTGCGCCGGTACCGTGAGCACATCAAGAAGGCCGTCGAAGAGGCGGTGAGCCGCCGCTCCATCATGGACATGGAGCATGGTGAGCAGATCAGCATCCCCGGACGCGATATCGACGAACCGGTGCTGCACCACGGCCGTGGCGGCAAGCAGACCATCGTTCATCCGGGCAACAAGGAATTCACAGCAGGCGAACATATCGCTCGTCCGCAAGGCGGTGGTGGCGGTGGCGGGCGCGGCAAGGCCGGTAATTCCGGCGAGGGCATGGACGAATTCGTCTTCCAGATCACCCAGGAAGAGTTCCTCGAATTCATGTTCGAAGACCTGGAGCTGCCCAACCTGGTCAAGCGTCACCTGACCGGTGCCGACACCTTCAAGACCGTACGCGCGGGTATCGCCAACGAGGGCAACCCGTCACGCATCAACATCGTGCGCACACTGCGCTCGGCCCATGCCCGACGCATCGCCCTGACCGGCAGCAGCCGCGGCCTGTTGCGCGCAGCGCAAAAGGAACTGGAGCGGCTGAAAGTTGAGGAACCCGACAATTTCACCGACATTCAGGAGGTCGAGGCCGAGATCGTACGCCTCAAGGCGCGCATCAACCGCCTGCCCTTCCTCGACACCTTCGACCTGAAATACAACCTGCTGGTCAAGCAGCCCAACCCCAGTTCCAAGGCAGTGATGTTCTGCCTGATGGACGTCTCCGGCTCCATGACCCAGGCCACCAAGGATATCGCCAAGCGGTTCTTCATCCTCCTGTACCTGTTCCTCAAGCGCAACTACGAACGCATCGAGGTGGTGTTCATACGCCATCACACCAGCGCCCGCGAAGTGGATGAAGAAGAGTTCTTCTATTCGCGCGAGACCGGCGGCACCATCGTCTCCAGCGCCCTGAAGATGATGCAGGAGATCATGGCCGAGCGTTATCCGGCCAGCGACTGGAACATCTATGCCGCCCAGGCGTCGGATGGCGACAACTGGAACGACGACTCCCCCATCTGCCGCGATATCCTGACCAAGCAGATCATGCCGCACGTGCAGTACTACACTTATGTCGAGATCACCCCCCGTGAGCATCAGGCACTGTGGTACGAGTACGAACGTATCGGCGAAGCGTTTCCCGACACCTTCGCCCAGCAACAGTTGGTCTCGGCCGGTGACATCTACCCGGTCTTCCGTGAACTCTTCCAGCGCAGGTTAGCCACATGACCGCCAGAGCACAGAGACGCCAACCCATTTCCACCGGCTCGGAATGGACCTTCGAGCTGATCCAGACCTACGACCGGGAAATCAGCCGCCTGGCCGCGCGCTATGCGCTGGATACCTATCCCAACCAGATCGAGGTGATCACTGCCGAACAGATGATGGACGCCTACGCCTCGGTGGGCATGCCGCTGGGGTATCACCACTGGTCCTACGGCAAACAATTCCTCAGCACCGAAAAGTCCTACAGCCGTGGACAGATGGGCCTGGCCTACGAAATCGTCATCAACTCCGACCCCTGCATCGCCTACCTGATGGAAGAAAACACCATCTGCATGCAGGCGCTGGTGATCGCCCACGCCTGCTACGGGCACAACAGCTTCTTCAAGGGCAACTACCTGTTCCGCACCTGGACCGACGCCAGCTCGATCATCGACTACCTGGTGTTTGCCAAGCAGTACATCGCCCAGTGCGAGGAACGCCACGGTATCGATGCCGTGGAAGACCTCATCGACTCCTGCCATGCCCTGATGAACTACGGCGTCGACCGCTACAAGCGGCCCTACCCCATCTCCGCCGAGGAAGAACGCCGGCGCCAGAAGGAGCGCGAGGAACACCTGCAGCGGCAGATCAACGACCTGTGGCGCACCATCCCCAAGGGCACGGAAAAGGGCAGCGACAAGGACGACGCGCGTTTCCCCGCCGAACCCCAGGAAAACATCCTGTACTTCATCGAGAAACACGCGCCATTGCTCGAGCCCTGGCAGCGTGAGGTCGTGAGGATCGTGCGCAAGATCGCACAGTACTTCTACCCGCAGCGCCAGACCCAGGTGATGAACGAAGGCTGGGCGACCTTCTGGCACTACACACTGATGAACGACCTGTACGACGAAGGCCTGGTCACTGACGGTTTCATGATGGAGTTCCTGCAGTCGCACACCAGCGTGGTGTTCCAGCCCGGCTTCGACAGCCCCTACTACAGCGGCATCAACCCCTATGCCCTGGGCTTTGCCATGTACACGGACATTCGCCGCATGTGCGAGCACCCGACGGAAGAAGATCGTCGCTGGTTCCCGGAAATCGCCGGCAGCGATTGGTTGTCGACCATCAAGTTCGCCATGAGCAGCTTCAAGGACGAGAGCTTCATCCTTCAGTACCTCTCCCCCAAGGTGATCCGCGACCTCAAGCTGTTCAGCATCCTCGACGACGACCAACGCGACGACCTGCTGGTGCCAGCGATTCACGACGAGGCAGGCTATCGCACCATCCGCGAACAACTGGCGGCGCAGTACAACCTGGGCAACCGCGAGCCCAACGTTCAGATCTGGAGCATCGATCGCCGTGGCGACCGCTCGCTCACCCTGCGCCACCAGCAGCACAACCGCAAACCGCTGGGCGACTCCACCGAGGAAGTGCTCAAGCACCTGCACCGCCTGTGGGGCTTCGACATCCACCTGGAAACCGTACAGGGCGATCAGGTGATGAAGACCCACCACATGCCGCCCCGCGGCGAGCATGGAGAGCCAGGCGACTACGGCCGCATGGACCTCGCCGTCATCCACCACCTCTGAGACCTCGTGACTGCCGACAAGGTATGCTGTCGGCAGTCACGGAGGTTGTACATGCACATCTATAAAGTTGGCGGCGCGGTTCGCGACCGTCTGCTCGGGCGCCCGGTCAGCGATATCGACTGGCTGGTGGTCGGCGCTACGGTCGAAGAGATGCAGGCTCAGGGCTTTCGCCCGGTAGGCGCGGATTTCCCCGTCTTCATCCACCCGAAAACCGGCGAGGAATACGCCCTGGCGCGCACCGAGCGCAAGAGCGGTCGCGGCTATGGCGGATTCACCTTTCACGCCAGCCCCGAAGTCACACTCGAGGAAGATCTGATACGCCGCGACCTGACCATCAATGCGATGGCCGAGGATGACCAGGGCAATCTGCACGACCCTTACCATGGCAAAGTTGATCTGGATAAGCGCATTCTTCGCCATGTTTCCCCGGCATTCGCCGAAGATCCTTTGCGTGTGCTGCGCGTTGCCCGCTTTGCCGCCCGCTATGCGCCGCTCGGTTTTCAGGTTGCCGACGACACCCTCGAGCTCATGCGCCAGATCACCGAGTCAGGTGAGCTGCAGGCATTGACGGCCGAACGCAGCTGGAAGGAGATCGAACGGGCGTTACTGGAAAGCGAGCCGCAGGTGTTTATCCAGGTGCTGCGTGAATGTGGCGCCCTGAAGGAGCTCATGCCCGAACTGGAGCATAACGCGGGCACGTTGGCGGCGCTGCGCCAGGCAGCCCGGCATCAGCAGCCTTTGGCCGTGCGCTGGGCATGCCTGTTGCGCGGCCTGGAGCCAGCGCAGATCAAGGCGCTGAACCAACGCTTCAAGGCGCCGCGGGAATGCCAGGAACTGGCCGTGCTGGTAGGGGAATTTGCCAGGCAGGCTGACGACGCCTTGCAGCTAACGCCTGTGGAGCTACTGGAGATGTTGCAGAAGTTCGACGTTTATCGAAGGCCACAGCGGTTCGAGGACTTCATCGCTGCCTGTGCGATGTCGCAGGGTGATACGGATTATCCACAGGCCGATTATCTGCGCGGGGCTGCGGCAGCAGCGCGGTCGGTGGATGTGAAGCCGCTGGTGGAGGCGGGGCTCACCGGCCAGGGCCTGGGGGAGGCACTCAAAGGCCAACGCCTGAAAGCGCTCGTGGCTTACCGAGCCAGCTGACTCGACCGGCCTTCTCGCGGGTTTGCCCGCGAAGAGGTCGGCAAGGCTTACGCAGGCGTCAGTTGCAACCCACGCCACTCGAAGTCGATCGGCGCCAACACCTGATCGATCTGCGCTTCCTGCCACAACTGCGCCATGCTTTTCCCCGCCCCCGGATGCACCAGCTCCGGCGCCAGCAACGACAGCGGCCACAGCACGAACGCATTCTTCAGGATCTCGGCCCGAGGCAACACCAGCCCATCGAACGTGCCTTGCAGATCGTCATACATCAATACGTCTATATCCAGCGGCAAGCCCTTGCGCCCCGGGGCATAGCGCCCGTTGTCCGCCTCGATGAACTTGAGTCGGCGATCCAGCTCCATCAGGGGCAGGTCGGTCTTGCCCGTGACCACGAAGTTGATGAACGGCCCGCTCTTGATCCCCACCGCCTGGCTCTCGAACGCCGGCGAACAGCGCATGTCACCGAGAAAGAGCGCCAGCGCATCGAGCCCGGCGCACAGATGCCGGTAGCGGTCGATATTGCTGCCCAGCCCCAGGTAAACCGTGCTCAGAGACATCCGCGCTCGATCTCCACGCCCACGCCACCCCGGGCCGCAGGTACGGCACCGGGCTTGGTCAGTTTCAACCGCATCCACGGAATGTCGAACTCTTCCATCAAGGTCGCCGCCAGGCGCTCGGCAAAGGTTTCCACCAGCTCGAAGCGCGACTGCTCGGCAAAGGCCTGGATACGTGCCGAGACACTGGCGTAGTCCAACGCCAGGCTGAGGTCGTCACCGGCCGCCGCCGGGCGGTTGTCCCAGGCAAAACTCAGGTCCAGGCGCAGGCACTGGCGAATATCCCGCTCCCAGTCATAGGCACCGATGACGGTATCGACTTCCAGTCCCTCGATGAACACTCTGTCCAAGCACTTCTCTCCACAGCACGACAAGGGCGACTGGCGCCGTTAGAATCAGGGCGTCCCCGCCCGGAATAGTTAGCATGTTTTGGTTATTGGCGCTGCTCGCCTACCTGCTCGGCTCGCTGTCCTTCGCCATTGTCCTGAGCCGCCTCAGTGGCAACCCCGACCCGCGCTCCAGCGGCTCGGGCAACGCCGGCGCGACCAACATGCTGCGCCTGGCAGGCCGCAAGCTGGCCATCCTCACCTTGCTCGGCGACCTGTGCAAGGGTTTGCTGCCCGTGCTGCTGGCGAGCCTTACCGGCCTGAGCCTGCAGGCCCAGGCCTGGATAGGCCTGTGCGCCGTGATCGGCCACCTGTTTCCGCTGTACTTCCGCTTCCAGGGCGGCAAGGGCGTCGCCACTGCGGCGGGCATGCTCATGGGCCTTTACTTCCCCGCCGCGCTGCTGGCGATCGGCGCCTGGCTGCTGACCTTCTACCTCACCCGCACCAGCTCGCTGGCGGCCTTGATCGCCACGCCGCTGACCCTGCCGCTGCTGGCCTGGCGCGAACCGGCCGCGCTGCTGCCAATGACGGTGCTGACAGTACTTATAGTCTGGCGACACCGTAGCAACCTGCGCGACCTGTTTGCCGGCCGCGAACGACATTTCTGAATCACTCGCGGGAAAAACTCTGCCTCACAGCGGCGGCAACTGCTCCATGGGCCAACGCGCCTGCACACTGATCGCCAGATCCTGCTGCTGCCCGGCCAACAGGCGCTGGCAGCCGGCGTAGGCAATCATCGCGCCGTTGTCGGTGCAGAACTTCGGACGCGCGTAATACACATTGCCCTTGATGCTCGCGAGCATGTCCTCGAGCGATGCCCGCAGCGCCTTGTTGGCGCTCACGCCACCGGCGATGACCAGGCGCTTGAGGCCAGTCTGCTTGAGGGCACGCTTGCACTTGATGGTCAGAGTCTCCACCACCGCCTGCTGGAATGCCAGCGACAGGTCGCAACGGGTTTGCTCGCTGTCGTCACCGGCATTGCGGCACTGCTGCCAGGTGTTCAGGGCGAAGGTCTTGAGGCCACTGAAGCTGAACTCAAGCCCCGGGCGATCGGTCATCGGCCGCGGGAATACGAAGCGTCCGGGCGTACCTTGCTCGGCCAGGCGAGCGATCTCGGGGCCGCCGGGATAATTCAGACCGATCAGCTTGGCCGTCTTGTCGAAGGCCTCGCCTGCCGCGTCATCCAGGCTTTCACCCAGAAGCGCGTACTGGCCGATGCCATCGACCTGCACCAACTGCGTGTGACCACCGGATACCAGCAAGGCGACGAACGGGAACTGCGGCGGCTGCTCTTCGAGCATCGGCGCCAGCAGGTGGCCTTCCATATGGTGAACGCCAATTGCCGGAATGTCCCAGGCGAACGCCAGCGCCTGTGCACAGGAGGCGCCAACCAGCAGCGCACCGACCAGCCCGGGGCCTGCGGTGTAGGCAATGGCATCGATGTCGGCGGCGATGCAGCCGGCTTCATCCAGCACTTCGCGAATCAACGGCAGCATGCGCTTGACGTGATCGCGCGAGGCGAGCTCGGGCACCACGCCGCCGTAGACGCGGTGCAGGTCGATCTGGCTGAACAGCGCATCGGCCAGCAGGCCGCGCTCACTGTCGTATAATGCGACGCCAGTTTCGTCGCAGGATGTTTCCAATCCCAGTACTAGCATGGGTCCGTGCCTTGTGGAGGCTGAATTCGAAGCCGCGCATTCTAGTCCCCGTGCAGAGTGCCGACCAGCGGTTTTCGATCAGAGGCTTTGCATTCCGCCACGCTAAGGGTTAACATCCGCAACCCTTGAAAACCGACGTTCTCCAGCACACCTTTGTTTTGCCAGGAGCACGTCTACCCCGGTAATGAATTAAGGTAGCCCTGGATGCCAGCCGTCAAAGTTAAAGAGAACGAACCCTTCGACGTAGCTCTGCGTCGTTTCAAGCGCTCCTGCGAAAAAGCCGGTGTACTGGCTGAAGTTCGTAGCCGCGAGTTTTACGAGAAGCCGACCGCCGAGCGTAAGCGCAAAGCTGCTGCCGCTGTTAAGCGTCACGCCAAGAAAGTTCAGCGCGAACAGCGCCGCGCCGTTCGTCTGTACTAATACAGACGTTCTACGCAAAGCTTCTGCCCAGCCCGGCCTCGTGCCGGGCTAATGGCAGTTGTCGCTTCACCCCCTCGGTCATGTGCCTTGGGCGCCCCGGCAAACGCCCATGGGCAGAATTCATACGCCTCACCAGAATGCCCGATGCGGCAGGTGAAACGCAGACACGCATCTCCCTTGTTGCTCTCTCCAGCGATTAGACTTGCCAGTAGCCAGATAACGAGACTGCCATGGCCGGGCTGATTCCCCAGAGTTTCATCGACGACCTCCTCAACCGCACCGACATTGTCGACGTGGTGAGTTCGCGCATCCAACTGAAGAAGACCGGCAAGAACCACTCGGCCTGCTGCCCGTTCCACAAGGAAAAGACGCCGTCCTTCACCGTCAGCCCCGACAAGCAGTTCTACTACTGCTTCGGCTGTGGCGCCGGGGGCAACGCCCTGGGCTTCATCATGGACCACGACAACCTGGACTTCCCCCAGGCGGTCGAGGAACTGGCCCGCGCCGCAGGCATGGAAGTGCCGCGCGAAGAGGGACGACGCGGACAAAAGCCGCGCCAGCCCACTGATTCGCCGCTGTACCCGCTGCTCGAAGCGGCTGCAGAGTTCTATCGCCAGGCGCTGCGCAACCATCCGACACGCAAGGCAGCGGTCGAGTACCTGAAGGGCCGCGGCCTGTCTGGCGAAATTGCCCGTGATTTCGGCCTGGGTTTCGCCCCGCCGGGCTGGGACAACCTGTTCAAGCACCTTGGCGCCGACACCCTGCAACAGAAGGTGATGATCGACGCCGGCCTGCTGATCGAGAACGCCGAGACCGGCAAGCGCTACGATCGCTTCCGCGATCGGGTCATGTTCCCGATCCGCGACAGTCGAGGCCGGGTGATCGCCTTCGGCGGGCGCGTGCTGGGCGATGACAAGCCCAAGTACCTGAACTCCCCGGAAACCCCGGTGTTCCACAAGGGCCAGGAACTGTACGGGCTGTTCGAGGCACGCAAGCACAACCGCAACCTCGACGAAATCATCGTGGTCGAGGGCTATATGGATGTGATCGCCCTCGCCCAGCAAGGCCTGCGCAATGCCGTAGCCACCCTTGGCACCGCGACCAGCGAAGAGCACCTCAAGCGTCTGTTCCGCGTGGTGCCCAACGTGCTGTTCTGCTTCGACGGCGACCAGGCCGGGCGCAAGGCGGCCTGGCGGGCACTGGAGGCCACCCTGGCGAACCTGCAGGATGGCAGGCGTGCGCGCTTCCTGTTCCTGCCCGAAGGGGAAGATCCGGATACGCTGGTCCGCGCCGAAGGCACCGACGCCTTCCAGGCCCGCATCCATCAGCACGCCCAGCCGCTCGCCGACTATTTCTTCGAGCAACTGGCCAGCGAAGCCGACCCACGCTCGCTGGAAGGCAAGGCGCACATGGCGACCCTGGCTGCACCGTTGATCGAAAAGATTCCGGGCGCCAATCTGCGCCAGTTAATGCGCAATCGCTTGAAGGAAATTACTGGTCTTGATGTCCAACAAATGGAGCAGTTGGCGCAGAATACGCCCGCACCCAGCGTACCGGACTATGATCCAGGCTATGACTACGATGCCATGGCCAGCTACACGCCGGACTTCAGCGAACAGCATTACGACTACGCCCCCACCCAGCAGGAGCAGCGCCCCTGGACACCCAACAAGGGGGCTGGCAAGAAGCCCTGGGATGGCAATGGCAAGCCTTGGGACAAGAACCGCAAGGGCGGCAAGGGCTGGCAGCGCGACGAAGCGCCTCCACGCACACCGGCACCGGTCGAACCCCCGGCGCTCGCGGCCTTGCGCACATTGCTGCACCATCCGCTGCTGGCCGGAAAGGTCGAGGACGCGAGCCATTTCGCCGACGAAGAACATCTTTACAGCCAGTTGCTGGTGGCCCTGATCGAAGCCGTGCAGAAGAATCCTGGGCTAAGCTCCATGCAGCTGATCGCACGCTGGCACGGCACCGAACAGGGACGTCTGTTGCGGGCGCTGGCAGAGAAGGAATGGCTGATCGATGCCGATAACCTTGAACAACAGTTTTTCGACACCATAACTAGCTTGTCAGCCCGCCAGCGCGAGCGAAGCTTGGAACATCTGCTCAGGAAAGCACGTCAAAGTGAGTTGAGCACCGAGGAAAAATCCCAGTTGCTCGCCCTGCTCAGCAGGAATGTTCCCGCACAAACCCCGACCTCATCTGGCGCGTGAGGTCCATGCTCGGGTATAATCCTCGGCTTGTTTTTTGCCCGCCAAGACCTTCAGTGGATAGGGTGTTATGTCCGGAAAAGCGCAACAGCAATCTCGTATCAAAGAGTTGATCACCCGCGGTCGTGAGCAGGGCTACCTGACTTACGCGGAGGTCAACGACCACCTGCCTGAGGATATTTCAGATCCGGAACAGGTGGAAGACATCATCCGCATGATCAACGACATGGGGATCAACGTATTCGAGAGTGCTCCGGATGCGGATGCCCTGTTGTTGGCGGAAGCCGACACCGACGAAGCCGCAGCCGAAGAAGCCGCCGCAGCGTTGGCGGCCGTTGAAACCGATATCGGCCGCACGACCGACCCGGTACGCATGTACATGCGTGAAATGGGTACCGTCGAGCTCCTGACCCGCGAAGGCGAGATCGAAATCGCCAAGCGCATCGAGGAAGGTATCCGCGAAGTCATGGGCGCCATCGCCCACTTCCCGGGCACCGTCGATCACATTCTCGGCGAGTACGACCGTGTAACGACCGAAGGCGGCCGTCTGTCGGACGTTCTCAGCGGCTACATCGACCCTGACGACAATATCGCCGCGCCTACCGAAGAAGTACCGATCCCAGGCGCCAAGACTGCAGCGGCGAAGGAAGAGTCGGAGGACGAAGAAGAAGGCGACGAAAACAGCGACGACAGCGAGGAAGAGGGCGAAAGCGGCCCCGATCCAGAAGTTGCCCGTCAGCGTTTCGGCGCCGTCTCCGATCAGCTCCAGGCCACCAACAAAGTCTTGAAGAAGCATGGTCGCAGTGGCAAGGAAAGCGTTGCGGCGCTCCAGGCCCTGGCCGATCTGTTCATGCCGATCAAGCTGGTGCCCAAGCAGTTCGACGTGCTCGTCGAGCGTGTCCGCGGTGCCCTTGACCGCCTGCGTCAGCAGGAGCGCGCGATCATGCAACTGTGCGTGCGTGATGCCCGCATGCCGCGTGCCGACTTCCTGCGCCTGTTCCCGAGCAACGAGACCGACCAGACCTGGAGCGGTGACCTCGCCAAGCGCAGCACCAAGTGGGCCGCCGCCCTGGGTGAGAAGGACGCCGCGATCGTCGCCTGCCAGCAGAAGCTGATCGACCTTGAGACCGAGACCGGCCTGACCGTCGCGGAAATCAAAGAGATCAACCGTCGCATGTCGATCGGCGAGGCGAAAGCCCGTCGCGCCAAGAAAGAAATGGTCGAGGCGAACCTGCGTCTGGTGATCTCCATCGCCAAGAAGTACACCAACCGCGGCCTGCAGTTCCTCGACCTGATCCAGGAAGGCAACATCGGCCTGATGAAGGCGGTGGACAAGTTCGAATACCGTCGTGGCTACAAGTTCTCGACCTACGCCACCTGGTGGATCCGCCAGGCGATCACCCGTTCGATCGCCGACCAGGCGCGCACCATCCGGATTCCGGTGCACATGATCGAGACGATCAACAAGCTCAACCGTATTTCCCGGCAGATGCTGCAGGAAATGGGTCGCGAACCGACCCCGGAAGAGCTGGGTGAGCGCATGGAAATGCCTGAGGACAAGATCCGCAAGGTATTGAAGATCGCCAAAGAGCCGATCTCCATGGAAACCCCGATCGGCGACGACGAAGATTCGCATCTGGGCGACTTCATCGAGGACTCCACCATGCAGTCCCCGATCGACGTGGCCACGGTCGAAAGCCTCAAGGAAGCCACTCGCGACGTGCTCTCGGGCCTGACCGCACGCGAAGCCAAGGTGCTGCGCATGCGTTTCGGTATCGACATGAACACCGACCACACACTTGAAGAAGTCGGCAAACAGTTCGACGTGACCCGCGAGCGGATCCGTCAGATTGAAGCCAAGGCGTTGCGCAAGCTGCGCCACCCGACGCGAAGCGAGCATCTGCGCTCCTTCCTCGACGAGTGATGACGAACCCCGGCCCAGGCCGGGGTTTTTCATGGGCGACAAAAAGCAGCAGGCAATCTGCCGCATTCACCGGCACTCTTCACCCGCGTCCGTCTACACTCGAATCAGCCCCCTGATAGAGAGAGGTCGCCATGCCCTTGATGCCGGCACTTCTGCTGCTGCTCTTGATGATCTGGAACACAGCGGCCGGCGCCCTGACCCTGACGGACGAAGAACAAGCCTGGCTCAACGCCCATCCGCAGCTGCGCCTGGGCGTGGATGCGTCTTGGCCGCCATTCGAATTTCGCGACCAGGAAGGTCGCTATCAGGGATTGGCCGCCGACTACATTGCCCTGATCCAGCAACGCCTGGGCGTCACGCTGCAGCCGGTCGAGCCCAGCAATTGGTCGCAAGTACTTGAGCAAGCACGACAGAACCGTATCGACCTGCTTCCAGGCATCATGTCGACGCCCGAACGCCAATCCTACCTGGCCTTCACCCGCCCCTACCTCGATTTCCCCATCGTCATCCTCGCCCACGAGGGCGGCCCTCAGCCACGCACCCTCAAAGACCTGTACGGCCTGAAAATCGCGGTCGTGGAAAACTACGCCCCCCATGAGTTGCTGCGTACCCACCACCCGGATCTCAATCTGGTGGCCTTGCCCAATGTGAGTTCAGCCCTGCAGGCGTTGGCTACCGACGAAGTGGATGCGGTGGTTGGCGACCTTGCATCGAGCATCTGGAGCCTACGCCAGCTCAAGCTCGATGGCCTGTACGTCAGTGGCGAGACGCCCTACCGCTATCAGTTGGCCATGGCCGCCCCACGAGAACAGAAAATCCTCATCGGCATTCTCGACAAAGTCATGGCCGACCTGAGCAGTACCGAAATCAGTGACATTCAGGAGCGCTGGGTTGGCAACGTCGTCGATCAACGGAGCTTATGGCGCGACCTAGTGATTTATGGCCTGCCGACATTGGCCGTTGTGCTGCTGATCCTCGCCGCCATGCTGCGCATCAATCGCCGCCTCAGCTCGGAGATTTCGCGGCGGATCGCCTTGGAGCAAGAGCTACGCAGCAGCGAATACCACTACCGCAGCCTGATCGAGAGCCTTTCGGCCATCGCCTGGGAGGCCGACGCCAACGACTTCACCTACAGCTACGTCTCCCCGCACGCCGAGGGCCTGCTCGGCTATCCGCTGCGGGAATGGCTCAAACCCGGCTTCTGGCGCGGCATCCTGCACCCCGAAGACGCCCTCTGGGCCCAGGCCTACTGCGATGCCGAAACCGCCGCCGGGCGCGACCACAGCCTCGACTATCGCGTAATACGTGCCGACGGGCACATCCTCTGGGTACGCAATATCGTCAGCATGATCGAGCAAGGCCACAAGCCGCTGATGCGCGGCCTGATGATCGACATCAGCGAAACCAAACGTACCGAGGATGCCCTGCGCCTATCCGAACAGAAGTTCGCCTCGGTGTTTGAGCAATGCCCCGACATCCTGCTCATCGCCCGCCACAGCGACGGCTGCCTGCTGGAGGTCAACAAAGCATTCGAAGAGCAGATCGGCCTGAGCCCAGCCCAGGTCATAGGCCGCACCGCCACAGAACTGGACCTGTGGGGCGTTGCGGGCTCCGGCCCGACGATCCTTGAGCGCATGCAACTGGGCGGCATCCGCAATCTGGAAATGAGCTTCCGGCGCAGCAACGGCGAGTTATTCACAGGCCTCACCTCCGCTGAAAGCTTCGACCTGGACGGCACACCGGCGCTGGTGGTTGCCGTGCGCGACATCAGCCAGCTCAAGGAAACCCAGCAACAGTTGCAGACTTCCGAAGAGAAGTTCGCCAAGGCCTTCCACGCATCGCCCGACGGCTTGCTGCTGTCGCGCCAGAGCGATGGCCTGCTGCTGGAAGCCAACGAAGGTTTCTGCCGGCTGACCGGCTACGACATCAACCCAAGCCTTGGCCACAACAGCCTTGATCTGGGCATCTGGGCCGACCTCAACGAACGTGATCGGCTGATCGAACTGCTCAAGCGCGATGGTTTTGCGCGCGATTTCAGTTGCCATATCCGCCGTAGCGACGGCCAGATCCGCCTGTGTGAAATGTCCGCTCGGCCACTACCAATCGGCGGCATCGACTGCATGCTGACCATCACCCGCGACATCACCGAGCGCCACATGATGCAGGAAAAACTGCAACTGGCCGCCACGGTCTTCGAGAACACCGCCGAGGGTGTGCTGATCACCGATACCGAACAGCGCATCAGCGCGGTCAACCGCGCCTTCAGCGAGATCACCGGCTACAGCGAGCTCGAAGCCCTTGGCCAGACCCCGCGTCTGCTCGCCTCCGGTCAACATGACAGCGCCTTCTACGTCGCCATGTGGCATCAGCTCACCGCCGAAGGCCATTGGCAGGGCGAGATCTGCAACCGACGCAAGAACGGCGAGTTCTACCCTAGTTGGCTGACCATCAGCGCCGTACGCAACAGTGAGCACGAGACCACCCATTTCGTCGCCGTGTTCGCCGACATCTCCAGCCTCAAGCACGCCCAGGCCAAGCTCGACTACCAGGCCCACCACGACCCGCTCACCGGCCTGCCCAACCGCACCCTGTTCGAGAGCCGCCTGCAGGCTGCCCTCACCTGCGCCCAGGCCTCCAGCCACCAGGGCGCAGTGCTGTTCCTCGACCTCGACCGCTTCAAGCACATCAACGACAGCCTCGGCCACCCGGTCGGCGACCTCTTGCTAAAGGGCATCGCCCAACGCCTGAAAGAACAGGTTCGCGATGTCGACACCGTCGCCCGCCTGGGCGGCGACGAATTCATCATCCTGCTGCCCGGCCTGCATCGCCCAAGCGACGCCAGCGCCATCGCCAACAAGCTGCTGGCGTGTTTCCACGCCCCGGTTCAGGCCGGCGAGCACGAGTTCTTCACCAGTGCCAGCATCGGTATCAGCCTGTACCCGCAGGACGGCACCGACGTCGCCACACTGATCCGCAACGCCGACGCCGCCATGTACCGCTCCAAGGCCAAGGGCCGCAACCGCGTCGAAAGCTACACCCTCGACCTCACTGCCCAGGCCAGCGAGCGTATTTTCCTCGAGCATGAGCTGCGCCGCGCCATCGAACGCAACGAACTGAGTCTGTACTACCAACCCAAGTTCAGCCTCAAGACCCAGGGGTTGGTCGGTGCCGAGGCGCTGATCCGCTGGAACCACCCGACCTTCGGCGAGGTGCCGCCGGAGCAGTTCATTCACCTGGCCGAAGAGAACGGCAGCATCCTCCAGCTCGGCGACTGGGTGCTGGAGCAGGCCTGCCAGCAGATGCACACCTGGAAACGCACCTACCAGGCGTTCGGCCCGCTGTCGATCAACCTCGCAGGTGCTCAATTGCGCCAGCCCAGCCTGACCCGGCGGATCGAGCACCTGCTCAAGACCTTCCACCTCAAGGCCGGCGACCTGCAGCTGGAAATCACCGAGAACTTCATCATGAGCCAGGCCGAAGAAGCCCTGGCCATCCTGCATCAGCTCAAGCACCTCGGTGTGCAACTGGCGATCGACGACTTCGGCACCGGCTACTCCTCGCTGAGCTACCTGAAGCGCCTGCCGCTGGACATCCTCAAGATCGACCAGTCGTTCATCCGCGGCCTGCCCGACGACCCCCACGACGCCGCCATCGCCCGCGCCATCATTGCCCTAGGCCGCAGCATGCAGTTGACCATCATCGCCGAAGGCGTGGAGAACCAGGCCCAGCAACGCTTCCTCGCCGCAGAAGGGTGCGAACAGATCCAGGGCTACATCGTCAGCCTGCCCCTGCCCGCCGACGAATTCGCCGCCACCTTTCTTCGCATAGCACTGTCGGATCTTTCAGATGGCACCCTTAGCAAACCCTCGTTATAATCCGGCCGACCTCTGGGGCCTATAGCTCAGTTGGTTAGAGCAGAGGACTCATAATCCTTTGGTCCACGGTTCGAGTCCGTGTGGGCCCACCATACTCAAAGCCGCGCACTGCGCGGCTTTGCGCGTTCTTGAGCGCGCTCTCGCCTTCCATAGCTGCTTGATGAACGTACACTTTTCATTGCGATCAGCTTAGAACAGCCATCGGTAACCGAACCTACAACCGGAAACCGACGCAGATGCAGAGCTATGCCTGGAAGCTTGTAGCCCTTGAGCTACAAGACAGCTTGGACTGTGCCATTTTGTAGCCCAAGAGCCACAAATGACCTCTTTCAACGATGTTTCTGAAACGCTGAACAAGCGTGCGCGCAACAACCCTGATCAGACGCGCTCATCAACCTAGCAAGCCCGGCTTGAGAATTAGACAGTGAGCCGAATAAGCGGCATTATCGGCTCACTGCATGAGCCGAATAGGCTCGTTAATCGGCTCACAGATGAACAACCCTTATGAATGACCCGCTCTGGATCTGGCAGCAGCCCGACTGGCCGCACTTCAGTTGGCAAGCCGAAGCGCTCGCCCCGCTGTTGCGAGCCTGCAGCCAGGCTCAGGGTCGTTTGTTGGGAATGCTAGGTGCGGTGGGCAGTGACACCGAAGTGCAGAGCAGCCTGGATGCCATGCTGCAGAACATCGTCACCTCCTCAGCCATCGAGGGTGAGCAACTTAATGTCGGTTCGGTGCGTTCATCACTGGCGCGGCGCTTGGGGCTGAGCGAAGAGGGTCGCACCACCTCACGTTCCGAAGGCCTGGCGGAACTGCTGCTCGATACAACCAGCCTGCATCAACAACCGCTAGAGGAACAGCGACTCTTCACCTGGCACCGTTGGCTATTCCCCGCCGATGACCAACTACTGGCTCGACCGCTACACATCGGCACACTGCGCGGCGAAGAGCCGATGCAGGTCGTTTCCGGTCGCATAGACCGCCCTACGGTACATTTCGAGGCCCCTCCCCGCGCAGGGCTGGAAGCGCAATTGGCGGACTTTCTCGGCTGGTTCGAGAGCAGCCGAAGCGATGCCAGCCTTGACCCCTTTCTGCGTGCTGGCATCGCCCATTTCTGGTTCGTGACCCTACACCCTTTCGACGACGGCAATGGTCGCCTCACCCGCGCCATCACCGATCTGGCGCTGGCCCAAGGCGAACAGCAAGCCATTCGATTTTACGCGATGTCCGCGAGCATCCTCGACGACCGCGCCGGCTACTACCGCATCCTCGAAGTCAGTCAGAAAAGTGGGCTAGATATCACCAGTTGGCTGCAGTGGTTTCTCGCAACCTTACTCAACAGCCTGGAACAGGCCCTCGCTCGCATCGACCGTGTACTGGTCAAGGCGCGCTTTTGGCAGGCACACCGCAGCCAAACGCTATCGGCAGAGCAGATCAAAGTTCTGAACCGCCTGCTCGATGGTGGCGAAAAGGGTTTCGAGAACGGTATCAGCGCGGGGCAATACCAAGCCGTGGCCAAAGTCTCCAAAGCCACCGCGACCCGTCATCTGAGCGACCTGCGAGAGAAAGGTTGCATCGAACGGCTACCCGGTGGTGGACGTAGCACCCGTTACCAGATAGCACGCTGAGCACCTGAGCCGATCTCATCAGCCCCTGGTGCGTCATCGCGCCATAGGACTATAGTCGCGATCCCCTCGAGCCATTGAAAGCAATTAGCCATTATCCAGATCTGTGCCAGACATCAGGTTTTCGGCACATCTGCTCGCCCTGCCACGGGCGCTCGTCAAGCAGCTCGGCTCAAGGAAGAAAATGGATCACAGCCCTCTCGCCTTACGGCATTTTCGTGCTGGAAACGAAGAACATGACCGGCTGGATCTTCGGCAGCGAGAAACAGGCGCAGTGTGGGCCCACCAGATACGACAAAGCCGCGCATCAGCGCGGCTTTTTTGCGTTTGGTGGGACGGCCACGTCAGGCAAACAACCCTCAGCCGCCAATCCCCTCCAGCGTCACCTCCACCAGAGCCTCCACATACGCCGCTTCCAGCGGCTCACCGGAAAACAGAATCCGGTACACCAGCGGTGCCATCAGTCTATCGACCACGCGATCGTTGCTCGGAACCGGCTCTCCACGTGCCGCTGCGCGCTCGAGAATCGCGCCAATCTGCGCCGTGGCAATTTCCAGGCAGCGCCCGGAGCAGCCGCCACCAGCCGCCAGCAGGTCGAGCACCGCGGCGCGGCCGGGCACCGATGATGTCTCTTCCATGTACTGGATGCCCCAGGCGAGCAGGTCTCCGGGCAGGCTGCCGGTGTCGGCCGGGCCGCTGTCCGGACGGATGCGCTGCAGCGCAACGTCTCCCAGCAGTTCGTTGAGGTCGCCCCAGCGCCGGTAGATGGTCGAAGGCGTCACACCCGCGCGGGCAGCGATCAGCGGCACGGTCAGTTCGCCACGCTCGCGCTCCTCCAGCAACTGGTTGACCGCATTGTGGACCGAGGCCTGGACCCTCGCACTACGCCCGCCTGGACGCACGCCCTGATTGATCGCCATATGCACCTTAACGCAAAGAGTTTGCTTTTATCTCGAAACAGGTTCATCGTCTGCAAAAGCTAACTCTTAGCCTTTGCGAGAGCAACCATGAGCGATACCTTACCCAAAAGCACGCGCGAACGCCGCAACGGTCTGTCTCGCGCCGCGTCCCTGTGGTTGCTGGGGGCGATTCTGATCGCCTTCTCGGCTGCGGCCAGCGCGCCGACACCACTCTATGCCCTCTACCGCGAAACCTGGGGCTTCTCGCCGGCCTTGCTGAGCGTGGTGTTCAGCATCTACGCGGGCGGTTTGCTGCTGACGCTGCTGGTCTGCGGCTCGCTGTCCGATCACATCGGCCGGCGCCCGGTGATCGCGGCGGCCTTGGCGCTGGAGGTATTGGCCATGGCGGTATTCCTGCGGGCAGAATCGGTCGAGGCGCTGATCGTCGCGCGCCTGCTGCAGGGCTGCGCCACAGGGCTTGCCACCAGTGTGCTCGGCGCGGCGTTGCTGGACTTCGACCGTGAGCGCGGGCCGCTGCTCAATAGCGTGACGCCGATGCTGGGCCTGGCCCTTGGCGCCTTGGGCAGTAGTGCGTTGATGCAGTTTTCCGGCGAGCCGCTGCACCGGGTCTTCCTGGTCCTGTTGGGCGTCTTTGCGCTGTTCGCGGTATTGCTGCCGCGCCTGCCGGAAAGCATCAGCCGTCAGCCCGGCGCCTGGGCCTCGCTGCGACCACGGGTACGAATTCCACCGCAGGCCCGGCGTGCCTTCTGGCGGATCGCTCCGCTGAATGCGAGCCTCTGGGCACTGGGCGGCTTCTACCTGTCGCTGGGGCCGACCCTGGCGCGCCAGGTCACAGGGCTGCAGGCACCGCTGGTCGGCGGCACCCTGGTTTTCCTGCTGACCAGCTGCGGCGCGCTGGGCATCTTCGCCCTGCGCAACAGCGAGGCCCAGGTGATCCTGCGCCGCGGCAGCCTGGCACTGGTCAGCGGCTTGCTGCTGACCCTGATCGGCGTGGACGGCGGCCTGGCCTGGCTGTTCTTCCTCGGCACCGCGGTCGCCGGCCTGGGCTTTGGTGGCGGGTTTCTCGGCGCCCTGCGCTCGGTCGTACCGCTGGCCCATGCTCACGAACGCGGCGGGCTGATGGCCGGGTTCTATGTGCTGAGTTACCTGGCCTTCAGCCTGCCCGCAGTGGCCGCTGGCATCGCCACCCAGCATGTCGGGCTGGTCGTGACCACCAATGCCTATGCCTGTGTGCTGCTGCTGGCGGCGGCCATGGTGCTTTTGTCGGGCAGTCGCAGCGATCGGTCGCCTGCAGCGTCGGTCGGCTGAGCGTCACGGCAACGCTCAGCGCTGCAGCAGCGTCGCCTGCCGTGGGTTGTAGAACGTCGTGTCGGCGGGAATGTCGCGGGTGACCAGTGACATCGCACCAATCACCACGTTGTCGCCGATGCGCAGGCGGTCGGCGATGATGCAGCTGTTGGCGCCCAGGCTGACGTTATCGCCGATCTCCAGCGCGTAGTGCTCCAGCCCCAAGGTCTTGATGCCGATGGTGCAGTTCTGGCGAATGAAGAAACTGCGCCCGATCCGTACATGCCGGGTAATGACAACGCCTGGCAGATGGGCGATGCGCAACCCCGGCGCAATCTGCGCGCCGATGTCGATGTCCACGGCATACTTCAGGTTGAGTCGCTGCTGCATGCCCCGGGCATAGCGGCGCGCCAGCCCTCCCTTGCCATCCAGGTACTGCGCCAGACGGTAGCAAAACAGGAAGCGCAGCTTGTTATCCCTGCGCGACCGACGCAGGACATTACTCAGCAAACTGATCCACCGTCCCGGCTTCTTCTTATTGGAAACTTCCAGTCGCCAGCACTCGAGCAGATGTTCGAAGGTCAATGCCGGTTTCCCCCTGCGCTATCAAAAGCTCCAGCGTAACAAGGTTTTCCAGAAATACTTCAGCGGCGAACGCAGGTGACGCGCCCAGTTCTGCTGCCACTGCGCATCCTCATGCCGGGCGACACGCGCATCCTGCGAGGCGGCGGTGCTGATGCGGCGGAACAGCATCGGGTAGGCGCAGTGCTGCTTGATCCGTCGTTTGAACAGGCTGTCCAGTGTCCTGCCGTCGTAGGGTGCGGCCACCAGCACTCGACAGCCTTCCTGGGAAAGAATGTAGGCATGCGGCGCACTGACCCGGCCACGGGCGATGAACGGAAACCAGGTCAGCCAGGTGCGGCCCATGGTGTAGCCCAGGTGCAGGCTCTCGAACGGGCGGGTGGCGATGAAGCGGTTGATCCAGTTGATCGACGCGGCGCCCCAGTCGTAGGCCTTGGCATCGTCCTCGAAAATCAGGATGCGTTGCCAGCCCTGCTCCAGGGCCATCAGCGCCAACGCGCGATGGGACTCGTAGTGGGCCCGGATCGGGTTGACGTCCTTGTCCCTCAGGTGGAAGACCAGCGGATTGCCGATCCTGCTGCCCACTTCCCGCATGAAACGCTCGCGGCTGTCTTGCCGATCGCGCAAGGAAACACAGAACGCCGCATCGACGTCGAACTTGAACAGGCTGGACACGTGGCACCTACCGCTAGGCAGAGAGGATTTCTGGCGCCAATTCCATAGCGCGAATGATTATCAAATACCAAGTGGCGCATCATAATACGCGCCCGCTCTGAGACAGAAGTGAAATCGATTAAATCATTCTGCCATCATCGTGCGAACGGCTCACCTTGCCGCCCGAGCCCAGGTCTGGCTAGGCTAGCGCACCCATTGCAGAGATTTGTCATGCCGGACTCCCGCGCCATCGCCCTCGACGAAATCGATCGCCAGCTCATCGCCCTGCTGCAGATCAACGCCCGCGAAAGCGTCGCCACTCTCGCACGCCATCTGGGCATCGCCCGCACCACCGTCACCTCGCGGCTGACGCGCCTGGAGAAGCACAAGGTGATCACCGGTTACGGCGTGCGCCTGGGCCAGCGCCTGGCCGGGGGTGGTCTGCAGGCCTATGTCGGCATCACGGTGCAGCCACGCTCGGGACGCGAGGTGGTGCGCCGCCTGTCGGCAATGGGGCAGGTACAGCAACTGTGTGCGGTGAGTGGCGAGTTCGACTACGTCGCCTGGCTGCTCAGCGACTCACCGGAACAGCTGGACCAGCTGCTCGACCAGATCGGCAGCCTGGAAGGCGTGGAAAAGACCACCACCTCGATCATCCTGAGCAGCAAGGTGGATCGCGGGCAGCCTGGATAGAGGTATCGCCACAATGCAAACTCTTATCGTCATATCGACATAATCCCCTACAGATCGACGCCAATATTGCTCTTAATTACGAGCGCCCCGCTTCATAAAATGACCACCAGGCATTTCCTATACTCAGGCTCCGCCCTCAGCGCAGCCGCTCTGGCAAGGTCATCAGATGAACAAGAAAAACCGCCACCCCGTCGACGGCAAACCGCCGGTCACCATCTTCGGCCCTGATTTTCCCTTCGCCTTCGACGACTGGCTGGAGCATCCCGCAGGCCTTGGCAGCATCCCCCCTGAACGGCATGGCGAAGAAGTGGCGATCGTCGGTGCCGGTATCGCCGGGCTGGTGGCGGCCTACGAACTGATGAAGCTGGGCCTCAAGCCCGTCGTCTACGAGGCCTCGAAGCTCGGCGGGCGCCTGCGCTCGCAGGCCTTCAACGGCACCGACGGTATCGTCGCCGAACTGGGCGGCATGCGTTTCCCGGTGTCGTCCACCGCGTTCTACCACTATGTCGACAAGCTCGGCCTGGAAACGAAACCCTTTCCCAACCCGCTGACCCCGGCCTCGGGCAGCACGGTGATCGACCTCGAAGGCCAGACCTACTACGCCGAGAAGGCCGCCGACCTGCCGGCGCTGTTCCATGAGGTGGCCGAAGCCTGGGCCGACGCGCTGGAGGACGGCGCACGCTTCGGCGAGATTCAGCAGGCCATCCGTGAGCGAGACGTGCCGCGCCTGAAGGCCCTGTGGGACACCCTGGTGCCGCTGTGGGACGACCGCACCTTCTACGATTTCGTCGCCACCTCCAAAGCCTTCGCCAAGCTGAGCTTCCAACACCGGGAAGTGTTCGGCCAGGTCGGTTTCGGCACCGGCGGCTGGGATTCGGACTTCCCCAACTCGATGCTGGAAATCTTCCGTGTGGTCATGACCAACTGCGACGATCACCAGCACCTGGTGGTCGGAGGCGTGGAGCAAGTGCCGCAGGGCATCTGGAGGCATGTGCCGGACAGCACAGCGCACTGGCCGGCCGGCACCAGCCTCAGCTCGCTGCATGGCGGCGCGCCGCGGGCGGGGGTCAAGCGCATTGCCCGCGCCAGCGATGGACGTCTGGCGGTTACCGACAACTATGGCGACACCCGCCACTACGCCGCCGTGCTCACCACCTGCCAGAGCTGGCTGCTGACCACCCAGATCGACTGCGAAGAGTCGCTGTTCTCGCAGAAGATGTGGATGGCCCTGGACCGCACCCGCTACATGCAGTCGTCGAAGACCTTCGTCATGGTCGATCGCCCGTTCTGGAAGGACAAGGACCCGCAGACCGGCCGCGACCTGCTGAGCATGACCCTCACCGATCGCCTGACCCGCGGCACCTACCTGTTCGACAACGGTGACGACAAGCCGGGAGTGATCTGCCTGTCGTACGCATGGATGAGCGATGCGCTGAAGATGCTGCCGCACCCGACCGAAAAACGCGTGCAGCTGGCCCTGGATGCGCTGAAGAAGATCTACCCGAAAACCGACATCGCCGGGCACATCATCGGCGACCCGATCACCATCTCCTGGGAAGCCGACCCCTACTTCCTCGGCGCCTTCAAAGGCGCGCTGCCAGGTCACTACCGCTACAACCAGCGCATGTACGCGCACTTCATGCAACAGGACCTGCCCCCCGAGCAGCGCGGCATCTTCATTGCTGGCGACGACGTGTCCTGGACCCCGGCCTGGGTCGAAGGCGCGGTGCAGACGTCGCTGAATGCGGTGTGGGGTATCATGAACCACTTCGGCGGCAAGACCCACGCGGACAATCCCGGGCCGGGCGACGTGTTCCACGAGATCGGCCCGATCGCCCTGCCTGACTGACACGAGGAGGCGCCCATGCGCATCGCCCTGTTCCAGGGCACGCCCAGGCCACTGGACGTGCCCGGCAATCTCGAACGCCTGCAGCAGCAGGCGCAACTGGCCGCAGCGCGTGGCGCGCAACTGCTGGTGTGCCCGGAGATGTACCTCAGCGGCTATAACATCGGCGCCGACGCGGTGCAGCGCCTGGCCGAACCCGAAGACGGACCGTCGGCCATGGCGGTGGTGGAGATTGCCCAGGCGCAGCGCATCGCCATCGTCTATGGCTACCCGGAGCGGGCCGAGGACGGCTCGATTCACAACAGCGTGCAACTGATCGACGCCCACGGCCGCAGCCTGTGCAACTACCGCAAGACCCACCTGTACGGCGAGCTGGACCGCTCGATGTTCAGCCCCGGTGCCAACCATTTTCCGGTGGTCGAGCTCGATGGCTGGAAGCTGGGGCTGCTGATCTGCTACGACATCGAGTTCCCCGAGAACGCCCGGCGCCTGGCACTCGAAGGCGCCGAGCTGATCCTGGTGCCGACCGCGAACATGACGCCCTACGACTTCGTCTGCCAGGTGACCGTGCGCTCGCGGGCGCAGGAGAACCAGTGCTATCTGGTATACGCCAACTACTGCGGGTCTGAAGGTGAAATCCAGTATTGCGGGCAGAGCAGCATCATCGGCCCGGACGGCAGCCTGCTGGCCATGGCCGGACGCGAGGAATGCCAGTTGCTGGCCGACCTTGAGCGTGAGCGGGTAGTGAAGGGGCGCGAGGCGTTTCCGTATCTTGCCGACCTGCGGCGGGATCTTCACCGCGCACAGGATTGACACCGACGGGCAAGGAGCGGGTTCACCGGCGAAATGGGCACCGTGGCAGATGGCACCGGCCGGGCCAGCGCAAATGCGCTAGCATCCCTCCATGACCGACGCTATCAACACACTCACCCTGCCCAACGGCCTGCGCCTGACCCTGCGCCACGCCACGCGCCTCAAGCGCGCCGCCGCAGCCTTGAGGGTACATGCCGGCAGCCATGACGCCCCGCCAAGGTGGCCGGGCATTGCGCATTTCCTCGAGCACCTGTTGTTCCTCGGCACCGCGCGCTTCCCGCTGGAAGACGGCCTGATGCGCCATGTCCAGGCGTTCGGCGGCCAAGTCAATGCCAGTACCCGCGAACGCACCACCGACTTCTTCTTCGAAGTGCCTCCGGCGGCCCTGGGGTCTGCGCTGGAGCGCCTGTGCCAGATGCTCGCCGAGCCGGACCTGAGCCTTGCACGCCAGCACCGCGAGCGTGAAGTGATCCATGCCGAGTTCATCGCCTGGTCACGCAATCCCGAGGCGCAGCGCCAGTTCAGGCTGCTGCAATGCGTATCGCCACACCATCCCCTGAGCGGGTTCCACGCAGGCAACCGGTACAGCCTGGCGCTGCAGGACCCTGCTTTCCAGCGCGCGCTGGGCGACTTCCATGCCCGCTTCTATCGCGGTGGGCAGATCCATCTGAGCCTTTGCGGCCCGCAATCGCTGATGCAGCTCGAAGCCCTGGGCCGACAATTCGGTGGCCTGTTCAGCATGGGCGCAATGCAGGCGCAAACGCCTCCCGTCCCTCTACTCGATACCCCCTTGATCGAGCCTGAAGCCTCCACCGGCTGTCTTGACCTGCTGTTCGCCCATGAGCACCTTCCTCCAAGCGCCGAGCAGGCCCTCGACCTGCTGCAGGCCTGCCTGAGCGACAGCCGCCCGGGTGGCTGGCTCGATGCCCTGCGTCAACGCGGCTGGCTACAGGAGGTTCACAGCGACTCGCTGTACGCCTTTGCCGGTCAATTGCTCTGGCACATTCGCCTGCAACTGCAACCTGACGCCCCGCCAGCCGAGGTCCGCGCACTGCTGCACGGCTGGCTCGGCGCGTTGCGCCGCTCGGATACGGCAGCGCTCAACAGCGAATTCGAGCGCCTGCAACACAGCCGCAAGCAAGCAGCCAGCGCACTCGAGCTCGCCCGCCGGGACAGTGCCGGGCGCCCGTTCGAAGCACTGGATGCCCGGGCGCTGGAAGCCTTCCAGGCATTACTCGATGATCTGCCGAACGGCGATCAGGGCCAATGGCAGCAACCGCGCGAGGAGCCTCTGCTGATGGCCGACCTCCCTGTTGGCGGCGCGGCGCTGCCGGATGACCTGACCGTCAGCGAGATCCTGCCGATCGAGCGAGGCTTCGCAACGCTCTATCTACGCTGGCAGATCGCCTCGCCGCTGCGCGAGCGCTTTCATGCGGTGCTGTCACAGGCGTTGCAACCACTGCTCGAACGCGCCCGCCGCGCCTCGCTGCAGCTGGACTTCACCCTCGTTGGCGAGCACTGGCAACTGCGCTGTGCGGGCATGCCTGGCGCGGTGATCCGCACCCTCGAGCTGGCCCTGGAACACCTGCGCCATCCTCCACCACACTTGTTGCGCACACCTGCGCCCGTCGAACCGCCGCACATCCCGATCAGGGCACTGCTCAAGGTGCTGCCCGATCACCTGCGCCCGGCAGCCGTACAGCCACAACCAGCCTGCTTGCTGGATCTGGCGGTGCTTGAGCAGATCTGGGCCAGCGCCCCTCGACACGGGCTCGCCATCGGCTTCGATGGCGCGGCGCAAGCAGCACTCGGCGCGGTGCTGGCAGGTGCACCGGGGGTGCAGGGAACGCCCCCGCCGGCCTCTCTGTTGCTACCGAACCGGCGCTGGGTGCAGCACTCCACGGGCGGCAGTGAGCATGCATTGCTGCTGTTCTGCCCGCTTCCTGCCCACGATGAAGGCGCAGGTCGGGTACTGGCGCAAGCGCTGCAAGGCCCGGTGTACCAACGCCTGCGGATCGAACTGCAACTGGGCTATGCCGTGTTCAGCGCCTTTCGTCTGATAGAAGGCCAGGGCGGCCTGCTGTTCGGCGTGCAATCGCCACAGGCCACGCCCGGCCAGATTCTCGAGCACCTGCTGAGCTTGCTGGCCGACGGCGTCACGTTCGATCCCACGGCCCGACAGGCCCTGGCCGCGCAGTTCGAGGAGCCGGCGATGGCCAATGGCGAAGTCGCCGAATGGGCCTGGCAGACATATCTGGCTACAGAGCCGACAGACCTTGCCCGTCTGCGCAGGTCTATTCTCAGGACAGACCAGCCAATACTGGACCATTTGCTGAAACGCCTTCTGGACGCCGACCACGGCTGGCTGTGCCTGGCCACCAGCGCTGCGCCGGATGCGCGCTTCGAGTAAATACCCCCTGTCCGAGGCGAGGATTGTTACCTGTACTGCAAGGGCGCTTTTCGAAGAATTAACCTTTCGGTACAAATTTTTCTTGTAAGATAGCGCAATCTCAGCCAATGGAACCTCCTGACTCAGGCGGCACCAAAGTAGATAGCTGACATCCACCCACACCATCCGGAAGGAGTTCGACCATGACCACCTGGACCAAACCCGCTTACACCGACCTGCGCATCGGCTTCGAAGTCACCATGTACTTCGCCAGCCGCTAAGCAGCGCTGCAGTGCAACGCCTCGGCCCGCCGGGGCGTTTTCGTTTCATGGACCCGCGGCAAGAGAGTAGCCATGTTCATCCAGATTCTCGGTTCCGCCGCCGGTGGCGGTTTCCCGCAGTGGAACTGCAACTGCGTCAACTGCAAGGGCTTTCGCGATGGCAGCCTGCGCGCGACGGCACGCACCCAGTCGTCCATTGCCCTGTCCGACGACGGTGAGCACTGGATCCTGTGCAATGCCTCGCCCGATATCCGCGCCCAGCTACAGGCCTTTGCGCCGATGCAGCCGGCACGCGCCCTGCGCGACACCGGCATCGACGCGATCGTCCTGCTCGACAGCCAGATAGACCACACCACCGGCCTGCTCAGCCTGCGCGAAGGCTGCCCGCACCAGGTCTGGTGCACCGACATGGTCCACCAGGACCTGAGCACCGGCTTCCCGCTGTTCACCATGCTCAGTCACTGGAACGGTGGCCTGCAGTGGAACCGCATCGAGCTGCAAGGCAGCTTCGTCATCCCCGCCTGCCCGAACCTGCGATTCACCCCCTTCCCCCTGCGCAGCGCAGCGCCGCCCTACTCGCCGCACCGTTTCGACCCGCACCCGGGCGACAACCTTGGCCTGCTGGTCGAGGACCTGCGTACTGGCGGCAAGCTGTTCTACGCACCGGGGCTGGGTCAGGTCGACGACAAGCTGCTGCAGATGATGCATGGCGCCGACTGCCTGCTGGTCGACGGCACCCTGTGGGAAGACGATGAAATGCAGCGCCGCGGCGTCGGCACCCGCACCGGCCGCGAGATGGGTCACCTGGCCCAGAACGGCCCAGGTGGCATGCTGGAGGTGCTCGACGCCTTCCCACGCCAGCGCAAGGTGCTTATCCACATCAACAACACCAACCCGATCCTCGACGAAGACTCCCCGGAGCGCGCCGAAGTCCAGCGCCGTGGCGTGGAAGTCGCCTACGATGGCATGAGCATCGAGTTGTAAGGAGGCCTGATGAGCGACGCACTGCCGATGTCCCCTGCCGAGTTCGAGCAGGCCCTGCGCGCCAAGGGCGCCTACTACCACATCCATCACCCCTACCATGTGGCGATGTACCAGGGCCGCGCCACCCGCGAGCAGATCCAGGGCTGGGTGGCCAACCGCTTCTACTACCAAGTGAACATCCCCATGAAGGATGCCGCGATCCTGGCCAATTGCCCGGACCGCGAAGTACGCCGCGAGTGGATCCAGCGCCTGCTCGACCACGACGGCGCCCCGGGCGAGGACGGCGGCATCGAGGCCTGGCTGCGCCTCGGCCAGGCGGTGGGCCTTGACCCGGACCAACTGCGCTCGCAGGAACTGGTGCTGCCCGGCGTGCGCTTCGCCGTCGACGCCTATGTCAACTTCGCCCGCCGCGCCTCCTGGCAAGAAGCGGCCAGCAGCTCGCTGACCGAGCTGTTCGCCCCGCAGATCCACCAGTCGCGCCTGGACAGCTGGCCGCAGCACTACCCCTGGATCGACCCGGCCGGCTACGAGTACTTCCGAACCCGCCTGGGCCAGGCCCGACGCGATGTAGAGCACGGCCTGGCGATCACCCTGCAGCACTACACCACGCGCGAAGGGCAGGAGCGTATGCTGGAAATCCTGCAGTTCAAGCTGGATATCCTCTGGAGCATGCTCGATGCCATGAGCATGGCCTATGAACTGAACCGCCCGCCCTATCACAGCGTCACAAGCGAACGGGTCTGGCACAAGGGGATCGCACTATGAGTCTCGACCGCACACTGGTGCCGAACTGGCGCACCGGCTACCGCTTCCAGTACGAACCCGCGCAGAAGGGTCACGTGCTGCTGTACCCCGAAGGCATGATCAAGCTCAACGACAGTGCCGGCCTGATCGGTGGACTGGTCGACGGCCAACGCGATGTCGCGGCGATCATCGCCGAGCTCGAACAGCAATTCCCCGGTATCCCGGAAGTGGCCGAGGATATCGAGCAGTTCATGGAGGTGGCCCGTGCCGAACACTGGATCACCCTCGCCTGAGGTGCCGGTCGGTCTGCCGTTGTGGCTGCTGGCCGAGCTGACCTACCGCTGCCCGCTGCAGTGCCCGTACTGCTCCAACCCGCTGGACTTCGCCGCCCAGGGCAAGGAGCTGAGTACCGAGCAGTGGTTCCAGGTGATGGCCCAGGCCCGTGAAATGGGCGCGGCGCAGATCGGTTTTTCCGGCGGCGAGCCACTGGTGCGCCAGGACCTCACCGACCTGATCGGCGAGGCCCGGCGCCTGGGTTACTACACCAACCTGATCACCTCCGGGATCGGCCTCACCGAGCAGAAGATCGCGGCCTTCAAGCAGGCCGGCCTGGACCATATCCAGATCAGCTTCCAGGCCAGCGACGAACAGGTGAACAACCTGCTGGCCGGTTCGAAGAAAGCCTTCGCACAGAAGCTGGAAATGGCGCGCGCGGTGAAGGCCCACGGTTATCCGATGGTGCTGAACTTCGTCACCCACCGGCACAACATCGACCGCATCGACCGCATCATCGAGCTGTGCATCGCTCTCGAAGCCGACTTCGTCGAACTTGCCACCTGCCAGTTCTATGGCTGGGCGCACCTCAATCGCCTGGGCTTGCTGCCGACCCGCGAGCAGCTCGAGCGTGCCGAGCGCATCACCAACCAGTACCGCGATCGTCTGAAAGCCGACGGCAACCCGTGCAAGCTGATCTTCGTCACGCCCGACTACTACGAAGAACGCCCCAAGGCCTGCATGAACGGCTGGGGCAGCCTGTTCCTGACCATCACCCCCGACGGCACCGCCCTGCCCTGTCATGGCGCGCGCCAGTTGCCGGTGCAGTTTCCCAACGTGCGCGACCATGACCTGCGACATATCTGGTACGACTCGTTCGGCTTCAATCGCTTTCGCGGTTATGACTGGATGCCCGAACCCTGCCGTTCGTGCGACGAGAAGGAAAAGGATTTCGGCGGCTGCCGCTGCCAGGCCTTCATGCTCACCGGCGATGCCAGCAAAGCCGACCCGGTGTGCGCCAAGTCGCCGGATCACGGCATCATTCTCAAGGCCCGCGAGGAGGCGCAGACCGCCCAGATGAACATCGAACAGATGACCTTCCGCAACGAGCGCAACTCCCGTGTCATCGCCCGTGGCTGAGTTCAGCGCCACCCAGGCAGTGGCCGCCGGCACCGACTTCGCCGAACTCAAGGTCGGCGACCAGGGGCTGTTCTGGAACGAATTCCGCCCCGCCGATGGCGCCTGCCGTATCTGGCACTGGCGCCAGCAGCAGGCCCATTGCCTGACACCGGATGGTTTCAGCGCGCGCAGCCGAGTCTATGAATACGGCGGCGGCAGCTTTTGCCTGAGCCCGGATGCCGTGCTCTTCGTCAACGAGAAAGACCAGCAGGTCTATCGCCAGGCGCTGGACGGCTCGCAGCCACAGGGGCTGACCGCAGCACCTGACTGTCGCTATGGCGACCTGCAGTGGCATGACGGCCAGGTACTGGCGGTCGAAGAGCATCATGCCGAGCGCGTCGAGCATCGGCTGGTGGCGCTGGCCGCCGGAACGCGCCAGGTGCTGGCCGAGGGCGCCGACTTCTACGCCTCGCCCACCTTGAGCGCCGATGGCCAACGCCTGGCATGGATCGAGTGGGATCGCCCGGCACAGCCCTGGACGGTCACCCGCCTGATGCTCCGCGAACGACAAGGCGATGGGCTCTGGGGGGCGGCACAATGTGTGGCCGGCCAGGACGAGTCCCTGCAGCAGCCACGCTTCGACGCTGACGGCAGGCTGTACTGCCTGTCCGATCGCAACGGTTTCTGGCAACCCTGGAGCGAGGTCGGCGGTCGTTGGCAGGCGCTGCCCGCCGAGGCCGCCGACCACGCTGCCGCGCCCTGGCAGCTGGGCGCCTGCACCTGGCTACCCTTGGGGCCGCAGCGCTACCTCGCCACCCGCTTCGAAAACGGCTTCGGGACCTTGGCGATACACGACGAAGGCAAGCCTATGCAGGCCTTCGCCAAGGACTACACGCGGTTTCGCAGCCTGGCGATGGACGCGCAATACCTCTACGCCATCGCAGCTTCCCCCACACGCCCGCCTGCAATCCTCGCCATCGAACGCGACGGCCAGCGCAGCCGGGTCCTGGCGGGAGGCAGCCAGGTGCTGCCGGACACGCGCATCAGTTGCCCGCTACCCATCAGCTACCCCAGTGGCGAGGCCCTGGCCCATGGTTTCTTCTACCCAGCCATGGACAGTCAGCACACCCCCCCACTGGTGGTGTTCATCCACGGAGGCCCGACCTCGGCCTGCTACCCGGTGCTCGACGCACGCATCCAGTACTGGACCCAGCGCGGTTTCGCCGTCGCCGACCTCAACTACCGGGGCAGCAGCGGCTATGGCCGTGCCTATCGTCAGGCATTGCACCTGCGCTGGGGCGAGATCGACGTGCAGGACGCCTGCGCCGCCGTTGCATTTCTCGCCGGGCAAGGTTTGATCGACCCGGACAAGGCGTTCATTCGCGGCGGCAGTGCCGGCGGCTACACCACGCTATGCGCCTTGGCCTTCCACGACGTATTCCGCGCGGGCGCCAGCCTTTATGGCGTCAGCGACCCCATCGCGTTGGGCAAGGCGACTCACAAGTTCGAAGGCGATTACCTGGAGTGGCTGATCGGCGACCCGCAGCAAGATGCCGAGCGCTACCGGCAGCGCACGCCGCTACTGCATGCTGAGCGGATCAAGGCGCCGGTGATCTTCTTCCAGGGCGAACTGGATGCCGTGGTAGTGCCGGAACAGACCCGCAGCATGCTGGAAGCACTGAAAGCCAATGGCATCAAGGCCGTGGGGCATTTCTATGCCGAAGAGCGTCATGGTTTTCGCAAGGCACAGAACCTTGCCCATGCGCTGGAGGAGGAATGGCGATTCTATTGCCAGGTGCTGGAGCGCTGAGGGGGCCGCGCACGGCCCCACCATGGCCTAGCGTTTGGCGATGATGTACACCGCATGCACGATCCCTGGAATGTAGCCCAGCAGAGTCAGCAGGATGTTCAACCAGAACGCGCCGCCGAAGCCAACCTGCAGGAACACGCCCAAAGGCGGCAGAAGAATAGCGATGATGATACGAATGAAGTCCATGTGATGCTCTCCTGGAGGGTTCTCAACACAGACTAGTGCGCTTCGTCAGAGGTTCCACACTGATATCACGCTCAAAAAAAAACGCCCCGGGCCAAATACAGCTGGCCAAGGGCGATGCGCAGGAACGCGAGACGGTTCGTTGAAATTCGGTGGTCAGGCCGTCGCTTCGCGGCGAACCTGTTGGCGGGAATGCACACGGGCGAAGGCGCGGGACAGCCGCAGCAGCATCTCGTCGATATTGCCCCGGCTCACGGTCAGCGCTGGCGAGAAGCGCACCACATCCGCTTGCGCGGCATTGAGCAGCAGGCCTTCTTGCAGTGCTGCCTCGACCAGTTCCTGAGCCAGCGCTTCACGCAGCTGCAACGCCCATAACAGCCCCTGGCCCCGCACCTCGCCCTGCCCGTAGCGCCCCGCCAGACGGCTGAGACCCTCGCGCAGGTGTCGGCCGCTGTCCTGCACCTGCTCGAGAAAACCCGGCGCCAGCACGGTATCCAGCACAGCCAGGCCCGCCGCGCTCATCAGGGCGTTGCCGTGGTGGCTGCCCTCGAGCTCGCCCGGCGCGGCGCAGCAGGCCGTACCGCGGGCCAGCAGGGCCGCCAGCGGCACCCCGCCGCCCAGGCCCTTGCCCAAGGTGAGGATATCGGCCCGCACGCCGTAGGTCTGTTCGGCCAGCAGCGCGCCACAACGGCCGATACCGGTCTGCACTTCGTCGAGAATCAACAGGATGCCCAGCTCGCGGCAAAGCTTTTCGACACCCTGCAGGTATTCACGTGTTGCCGGAATCACACCGGCCTCGCCCTGGATCGGCTCGAGCATGATCGCCACGGTGCGCGAGTCGACCTCGGCATGCAGGGCGGCCAGGTCGTTGAACGGCACCTTGCTGAAGCCGGGCAATCCCGGTTCGCAGCGGTTGCACGGCAGCGGGTCGGACGCCGACAGCGCGCCAAGGCTGCGGCCATGGCAGGCCTGGCTGGCCGTGATGATGTGATAGGCACCGCCGCGATGCCGCTGGCCCCATTTGCGCGCAAGCTTGATTGCGCCCTCGCAAGCCTCGGCGCCACTGTTGAGCAGGTACGCCTGGTCGCTGCCGGTGCTTTGGCACAAGCGCCCGGCCAGCGCCAGCAGCGCCGAGCTGTGAAAGCCCGCGCCCGGATTGATCAGGGCCTGGGCCTGGCTGCCGAGGGCCCTGGCCAGCACTTCAGGGCTGTGCCCGAGGCTGTTGACCGCGCAGCCCTGGGTGAAGTCCAGGTACGCATGCCCTTGGTCGTCCCACAACCACGAACCCTGGCCACGCACGAACACCTGAGGTGCGCGCTTGCGGCCAGGCATCAGCCACTCGCGGGACAGTTGCGATGGCGCCGCCTCCTGCGTCGTGCTCTGCACGGGCTCGACAACGACCGCAGCCGAACGACGCAGCTTGAACAGGTTCATGATGACTCCAGGGCAATCACGGGAACGGGCAAGGCGCCCCGGTCTTCGCCTGGGGTCGGATATTTTGCCTTGCCTATCAAAAGTGTTTCTCATCCGGGGTAACAATGAACCGGGCTGATCGCTTCAGCCCTCCGGAATACGGCGATAGACTAGGCGTACCGGCGCTTCGCGGCCATTTCGTTTTTCCAGCTTTTTCGATAAGTATTTCTTATGGATTTTCGCCAACTGCGTTATTTCGTCGCGGTCTATGAAGAAGGCCATGTGGGCCGGGCTGCCGAGCGCCTGTCACTGTCGCAACCGGCACTGTCGCAACAGATCCGCCAGCTTGAGCACAGCCTTGACCTGAACCTGTTCGAACGCAGCAACAAGCGCTTGCTGCCAACCCTCGCCGCGCACACCCTCTACAACCATGCGCTGCCCCTGCTCGACGGGCTGCAGCGCGCCCAGGAAGCCATGCAGGAGTTCAAGGGCCAGTCCTTGCGCACCCTGGCCATCGGCGTGCTGCAGACCGTACGCCCGAGCCTGGTGCCGCGGCTGCTGGAGAAACTGCGCAAGGCCCAGCCACACCTGGTCGTGCAGATCTACGAGTTGTCGGGGCTGGAAATCGAGCGGCGGCTGCTCAACGGCAGCCTGGATATCGGTATCAGCTACCTGCCGCCACGTCAGCCAGGGCTGCATGGGCTGTTGTTGTACGAAGATGAACTCCAGCTTGTCATCCCCAATACGCATCCACTGAAAGACTTCAAGAAGGTCTCGATCAGACAAGCCGCCGAATTACCGCTGCTGATGCTGGGGGAGGAATTCCAGATCCGGCAGATCTGGAAGGCGCAACTGGCCAATCTCGGGCGCAGGCCACAGGTGCAGGCAGAGATGAACAACATGGGGGGGATTCTCGACAGCCTGGCCAATACCGCCCTGGCGACCATCCTTCCGGGGCGTGCCAAGGAAGCGGCCGAAGACGATCAGGCACTGCTCTGGAAACCCCTGAGCGAGCCACGGGTTCCGCTCAAGGTGGGCCTGGTATTTCGCGATGCCCAACGCCAGCAGGCGTCGGTGGAATTGCTGCGCACCCTGCTGGAGGAGGAAAGCGATGCTCGCCAGGTGGGCGTCCCGGCGCTGGACGGCCGCAACGGGTAAAAACGCCAGACAAAGAAAACCCCGCCGAGGCGGGGTTCTCCAGACTGTTTCCCTGACATCCTTATCGTCCCACCATCCTGGCGGGAAATCCTACGTGTCCCTGTTCTGTCCTTTGCGCTTCCTGCGCTCCGTCCATGTAAGAAAGATTAACCGTGGATCCAATCTTAGGAAAGAGGAGAAAAGTCACCACGTGATGTAGGAAAAAGCTTACAAAGCCGAGGTGTTCAGAACGTCCTGTTCGCACGCGTAAACCCCGGCCCTCGATCAGAATTGCGCGGCATCCAGCAAGTACAACGACTCGCTGCCCGCCTTCACCGAAGCCACCAACGAATCCAGCCTTGGCAGCAGGCGGGCGAAGTAGAAGCGCGCCGTCCCAAGCTTCGCGCCATAGAAGGCCTCGTCGCCCTCACCTACCTGCGCAGCACGGGCCATCAGTGCCCACATGTAGCCATAGGCCACGTAGCCGAACGCATGCAGGTACTCGACCGAGGCGGCACCAATTTCGTTGGGGTTGCCTTTGGCCCGCTCCAGCACCCATTCGGTCAAGCCGTCGAGCTGATCCAGCGCAGTACCCAGCGGCTGGCTGAACTCGACGTCGGTGGTGCGGATGAACTCGCGGATCTCGTCCGCGAACAGACGGTAGTAAGCGCCGCCGCTGGCCACCACCTTGCGCCCCATCAGGTCCAGAGCCTGGATGCCGTTGGTGCCTTCGTAGATCTGCGTGATGCGCACATCGCGCACCAACTGCTCCTGGCCCCATTCGCGGATGTAGCCGTGTCCACCGAACACCTGCTGGCCATGTACGGTGCACTCCAGGCCGAGGTCGGTGAGGAAGGCCTTGGCCACCGGCGTCAGCAAGGCCACCAGTTCCTCGCTGCGTTTGCGGGTGGCGGCGTCTTCGCTGAACTTGGCGCTGTCCAGTTGCATCGCGACATAGGTGGAAAACGCCCGACCGCCTTCGGTCAGCGCTTTCATGGTAAGCAGCATGCGACGCACGTCGGGGTGGACGATGATCGGGTCGGCGACCTTGTCCTTGGCTTGCGGGCCCGTCGGCGCACGGCTCTGCAAGCGGTCGCGGGCGTATTCGACGGCGTTCTGGTAGGAGCGCTCGGCCGACGCCAGGCCTTGGATACCGACACCCAGGCGCTCGTAGTTCATCATGGTGAACATCGCCGCCAGGCCTTTGTTCGGCTCACCGACGATATAGCCGACCGCCTCGTCGAAGTTCATCACACAGGTGGCCGAAGCCTGGATGCCCATCTTGTGTTCGATCGAGCCACAGGTGGCCGGGTTGCGCGCACCCAGGCTGCCGTCGTCGTTGACCAGGAACTTGGGCACCAGGAACAGCGAGATGCCTTTCGGACCGGCCGGCGCATCCGGCAGCTTGGCCAGCACCAGGTGGATGATGTTTTCAGTCAGGTCGTGCTCACCACCGGTGATGAAGATCTTGGTGCCGCTGACCTTGTAGCTGCCGTCAGCCTGCGGCTCGGCCTTGGTGCGGATGATGCCCAGGTCGGTGCCGGCATGGGGCTCGGTCAGGCACATGGAGCCGGCCCAGACGCCGGCGTACATGTTCGGCAGATACTTTTCCTTCAACGCTTCGCTGGCGTGGGCGTTGATCGACAGGCAGGCACCTGCGGTGAGCATCGGATACAGCCCGAACGACAGGCTCGAGGCGTTGACCATTTCCTCGACCTGGGCCGAGATGGCCTTGGGCATGCCCATGCCACCAAACAGCGGATCCCCGCCGACACCGACCCAGCCGCCTTCGGCGTAGGTCTGGTAAGCCTCGATGAATCCGGCCGGGGTGCGGACCGCGCCGTTGTCCCAGTGACAGCCTTCTTCATCAGCGGCGCGGCTCAGCGGCGCGATGCTCTTGCTGGTGACCTTGCCGGCCTCTTCCAGCACGGCCAGGGCGGTCTCGGCATCGACGACGTCCGCCAGGCCCGGCAGTTGAGCCCAGAGTTCGGAAACCTTGAAGACTTCATTGAGTACGAAGCGCATATCGCGCAGGGGCGCTTTATAGTCGGCCATGACAACCTCTCGTTAGCAGAGTCGGGGCGGCCACCAGGGGCCGCGCACTGGGTTGAGGCCAGTGTAACCGAACAACTTTTACGAGACATAGGGTCATCACTCGACCATATAGTCCGATATGGTCACGCCGTGCGAACCGCCCCGCGCCGCGCGGTCTGCCCCGACAGCATCACACAGTTGCGCCCTGCAGCCTTGGCGCTGTAGAGCGCCTGGTCGGCGGACTTGAGCACCTCTTCCGGGTTGCGGTGCTCCGGCAGGCGCTCGGCGACGCCGATACTGATGGTCACCGACACCGTGTTGCCTGCCGACCCTGCCCGTCGCTGGCGCCCGGTGGAATCATCCTGCGGGCGGTTGTTCTGGTCGCGCAACTGGATGGCATAGTTGGCGATCATCTCGCGCACCGCCTCCAGGTGCGGCAGGCATTCTTCGGCAGTCTGGCCGGCGAACACCAGGGCGAACTCCTCACCGCCATAGCGATAGGCACGCCCACCCCCGGTCACCTTGGACAGTCGACTGGCGACCAGGCGCAGCACCTGGTCGCCAACGTCGTGGCCATGGGTGTCGTTGAATTTCTTGAAGTGATCCACGTCGGTCATGGCGATCACATAGTTGCGGCCCAGGCGCTGCATGCGTTCGTTCAGCGCGCGGCGGCCAGGAAGCCCGGTCAGCTCATCGCGAAACGCCATCTGGTAGGCCTCGTGGGAGACCGCTGCGGCGATCATCAGCATCACCTGGCTGCACATGATGTTCAGGGTGAAGGGCAGGATGAACGTCTGCGGCAGCATCCAGAAGATCCCCACCAGGCCGGTGATCTGCGCGGCGTGCAATGGCCGGGGCTCGCGCAGGTACTGCACCACCAGCAGGATGAACACGCCCAGGAACAGCGGGTAGGCCAACTGGATCAGGCTCATCCACTGCCCATGCAGCGACGGCCAGCGGATCTCTGCCAGCCACGTCAGCAGCGCCTGTGGGTAACTCTGCTCCAGCGCCAGGGTCACGCTGCCAACCGCGAACAGCACGGCGAAGCGAGCAAGCATGTCCTGGGCCAGGTGGGTGCGCTCCTGCCAGGCGCCGAACAGGCCGAACAGCGCAGGCAGCAACAGGCACACCAGGTGAAACACGACTGCAGCGTCTTCGCGGACCTGGCCGTGATCGCGGTAGTAATCGGTCTGGGTATCGAGCAGGAAGTAGGCGATGTACACCGTAACCATCAGGAACAGTTCGCGCTGGCGGCGATACACCGCACAGTAGGCACCGCCGAGCAGCAGCACCAGGGTAGGCAGCACGTTGAACAGGGACGTGAAGAACACGCTCAGGTCCCTGACGTAGGCCGCCGCAAGCCCCGACAGCAACAGCAGGATCGAAGGCAGGAAGTGGCTGGCGCGAACAGCGGATAGACGAAACAAGGGTAATCTCCGACCCGGCAGATCAATAATGGCATTGTGCCCTTACTTCATCGGCAGCGCACATGAATAGATGAATACAACAGAAGGGTTTAACGGCAGGCGGGTGGAGAGTCTTGAGGTTTTCTCGTTACCGGATGCAACGAGGGCGGGCAAAAAAAAACGCCTGCCGCTAATGGCAGGCGTTTTTCCGTACAGCGTCAGGCGTCAGATCGACAGACCGAAGTCTTCTTCTTTCATCGCCATCAGGTTGTTGGCACCCGACAGGATGGCCGCCACATGCGTGCGGGTGCGCGGCAGGATGCGCTGGAAGTAGAAGCGTGCGGTCTGCAGCTTGGCAGTATAGAACGCCTCTTCAGCAGTACCGGCCGCCAGCTTCTCGGCCGCCAGGCGGGCGATGTCGGCCCAGAAGTACGCCAGGCACGCGTAACCGGAGTACATCAGGTAGTCCACGGACGCGGCACCGACTTCCTCGCGGTCTTTCATGGCGGCCATGCCGATCTTCATGGTCAGCTCGCCCCACTCCTTGTTCAGCGCAGCCAGCGGCTCGACGAACTCCTTGGTGGCTTCGTTACCTTCCTGGCCCTGGCAGAACTTGTGGACGATCTTGGTGAAGCCCTTGAGCGCCTCGCCCTGGGTCATCAGCACCTTGCGGCCGAGCAGGTCGAGGGCCTGGATGCCGGTGGTGCCTTCGTACAGCATCGAGATACGGCTGTCGCGCACGTTCTGCTCCATGCCCCATTCGGCGATGAAACCGTGGCCACCGTAGATCTGCACGCCATGGTTGGCGGCCTCGAAACCGACTTCGGTCATGAACGCCTTGGCGATCGGGGTCAGGAAGGCCAGCAGTGCATCGGCCTTCTTGCGCTCTTCCTCGTCCTGGCTGTACTTGACGATGTCCACCTGTTTGGCGGTGAAGTAGACCATTGCGCGGTTGCCTTCGGCGAAGGCTTTCATGGTCAGCAGCATGCGGCGCACGTCCGGGTGGACGATGATCGGGTCAGCGGCCTTTTCCGGTGCTTTCGGGCCGGTCAGGGAACGCATCTGCAGACGGTCGCGGGCATACTTCAGGCCACCCTGGAAGGCCACTTCGGCGTGAGCCAGGCCTTGCAGTGCAGTGCCCAAGCGCGCGGTGTTCATGAAGGTGAACATGCAGTTCAGGCCTTTGTTGGCCGGGCCGATCAGGTAACCGGTGGCCGCGTCGAAGTTCATCACGCAGGTGGCGTTACCGTGGATGCCCATCTTGTGCTCGAGCGAGCCGCAGCTCACGCCGTTGCGCTCGCCTACACCGCCTTCGGCGTTCGGCAGGAACTTGGGCACGATGAACAGCGAAATGCCCTTGGTGCCGGCCGGAGCATCGGGCAGGCGCGCCAGCACGATGTGGACGATGTTGTCGGCCATGTCGTGCTCGCCGGCCGAGATGAAGATCTTGGTGCCGGATACCTTGTAGCTGCCATCGGCCTGCGGCTCGGCCTTGGTGCGCAGCATGCCCAGGTCGGTGCCGCAGTGCGGCTCGGTCAGGCACATGGTGCCGGTCCATTCGCCGGACACCAGCTTGGTCAGGTAGGTTTCCTGTTGCTCGGGGGTGCCGTGCTCGGAGATGGTGTTCATCGCGCCGTGCGACAGGCCTGGGTACATGCCCCAGGACCAGTTCGACTCGCCGACCATCTCGCTCAGGGTCAGGCCCAGCGACTCTGGCAGGCCCTGGCCGCCGTGCTCGACGTCATGGGCCAGGCTCGGCCAGCCACCTTCGACGAACTGCTTGTAGGCTTCCTTGAAGCCGGTCGGAGTCTTCACGCCCGACTCGCTCCAGGTGCAGCCTTCCAGGTCGCCGACACGGTTCAGCGGGGCCAGCACCTGCTCACAGAACTTGGCACCTTCCTCGAGGATCGCATCGACCATGTCCGGCGTAGCATCCTGGCAACCCGGCAGGCTCTGATAGTGCGCTTCATAGCCGAGCAGCTCGTCACGGACGAAGCGAATATCACGCAAGGGGGCTTTGTATTCAGGCATGGCGATGAACCTCTGGGCTGAGTTCGTTGGGGAGACCGCGGGTACCGACCAGCTCTTGGCGGCTTTCGGTCAAACAGTTGTTTGAAACTTACGTTTAGCTCAGGGCAATGTCAAGAAGGGACGATGGTGCCAATTCGGTCGCGAACGATGGCATTTATGCCAGCGCTTGATTCATCGGCCCAAAGCGCCTGCGGGAGCGGGTTTACCCGCGAATCAACCAGGCCACGCAATGGTGTCTGGATGGTTCGCGGGTAAACCCGCTCCCACAGGTGCTTGGCCGACGGTTATACAGTCAGGCGTAGGTGTCGATGAACCGACCGAGCATTTCGTCGGACGCTTTGGCGACTTTCACGCCCAGTTCGACTTCATGCTTGCCCAGGGCGAGCTGCACAGTGCTGGTGGCCAGGTCTTGCTGCTGGCTGCGGTCTACACCACGCAGGCGCTCGGCCTGATAGCTGGTGGACTGGCTGGTGCCTGCGCGCTCGACGCCATTGCTGGCGATCTGGCTGGCGGCCTGGTCGACACGGTTCTGCCCGTTCTGGATGGCGCCGAGGCCTGCGTAGAAAGCAGAGCTGCCGGTGATTTCCATATCAGGACTCCACAAGACTGGGTGAAGGAAGAGGCCTCAATTAAAACAGCCCGGAAAGGAAATTACCCGTTTAAATCCTTAATAGCCCAGTGCCATCCAATAGAATCAGGGCATTTTTCGTAACCGGATGTTCACCGAGCGGTCAGTCAAGCAGGTCCAGATCCAGATGCTCGGCCACCGCCTCGGCTGCGGCAGGTTTCAGCCACGGCACCCGCCCCAGGCATGGCGCCGGCAGACGCTCGGCGAGGCTCGCCAGGTTCTCTTCGAGCCGCGAAGTCCGGGGATCGACGATATTGGCCACCCACCCCGCCAGTTGCAGCCCATCGCGGGCGATGGCCTCGGCACTGAGCAGCGCATGGTTGATGCAACCCAGGCGCACCCCCACCACCAGGATCACCGGCAGCTTCAAGGCAATCGCCAGGTCGGACAGGTTGGCATGATCGGACAAGGGCACCCGCCAGCCACCCGCCCCCTCGATCAGGGTGAAGTCGGCGCCGTGCGCCAGTACTTGCTGCATGGCGTCACGCAGCGTCGGCACGCTCAGTGCCACACCGGCTTCGCGTGCAGCCACATGCGGGGCGATGGCCGGTTCGAAGGCGAAGGGATTGACCTGCTCATAAGGCAGCTTGATCGAGCTTTCGTCGATCAGCGCCAGCGCATCACTGTTGCGCAGCCCCTTGGGGCTGACCGTGCATCCGGACGCCACAGGCTTGGCAGCCAGTGTGCTGCGCCCAAGGTTACGTGCTGCACGCAGCAGCCCGGCGGCGATGGTGGTCTTGCCGACATCGGTGTCGGTACCGGCGATGAAATAGGCCTGGTTCATGTCACCCCTCTTCGCCTTTGCGCAACACCCCATAGACCACCTGGTAGGTGGCAGGCAGGCCTTGGTCATCACGGAACTGCTCATAGGCCTGCAGCAGGCCCTGCATGCGTGCACGCCCGGTCAGGCCCGACGGGCGCCCGGGATTCAGGTTGTGCGCACCCAGCGCCTTGAGTTCGTGGGTCAGGCTGCGCACATCCGGGTAGTGCAGTACATGGGGCAGGCGCTCCAGCCCGAGCAGGGTCAGGCCGCTGTCGGCGCACAGGCGCTGGTAATCCTCGAAGCGCCGGAACCGATTGACATGCACCAACCCATCCACCGCCTGCCAACTGGCACGCAACTCCTCCAGCGTGCCGACACACAGGCTGCTGAACGCCAGCACCCCACCCGGTCGCAACACGCGCCGGGCTTCGGCAAGCACGCTGGCGAACTGGTCGCACCACTGCACCGCCAGGCTGGAGAACACCAAGTCGAAAGCATCATCGCGCAGCGGCAGACGCTCGGCATCGCCCGCCACGTGATGATGCGCCCCGCCCTGCTCGCGAGCATGGCCCAACATGCCTTCGGCGATATCCACCGCCACACCGTGGGCAGCCTCGAAGCGTGCGGCCAGGGCCCGGCTGAAATGGCCAGTACCGCTGCCCAGGTCGAGCCAGCGGGTCGGCGTCATCGACGTCGGCAAGCGCGCGAGCAAAGCCTCACCCACCGCGCGCTGCAGGGCGGCAACGCTGTCATAGCTGGCCGCCGCGCGGGAGAACGAGGCCGCCACCTGGCGCTTGTCCGGCAGGGCACCGGGCAGGATCGGACGGGAAAGATCAGTCATCACCACTCTCATGCAAGAAACTCTTGATACCCGCCGCCAGCTCCTGTGGGTACTCCTGCAGGAACGCGTGGGAACTGTCTTCGACCAGGCCGACTTCGACATCCGGCAGCAGCTCGCTGAGCGCCTTGGCCGCATCCGCCGGCACCAGGGCATCGCTGCCGGCGAACAGGTGCAGTTGTGGGCCGCCGTACTGTTCGAGCGCCTGGCGGGTGTCCAGCCTGGCCAGCACTTGCAGGCCGGTGGCCAGGTACAAGGGGTCGGTGTCCGGCACGCCCACGCCAAGCTGGCGCAGCAAGGTGCGGGGTTGCTGCGCGCCCTCGCTGCACAGCGTACGGAATCGCTTGAGGGTGACCTGGGGGTGGCTGCGACAACCATCGAGGAAGGTGCCGAAGGTGTCCTCGGCCATGCCGTGGGGCCAGTCGGGCCGGGCCACGAAACTGGGGTTGCTGGCCAACGTCAGCAAGCCGCAGCAGTGGTCGCCGCGCTTGTGCGCCAGGGCGCTGGCCAGCATGCCGCCCAGCGACCAGCCGCCCAGCCAGACATCCGTCGGCAGCTTGCGATCGAGGTGATCGACCCAGGCCTGGACGTCATCGTCGGCCAGTTCCGGTAACGGCGCCAGTTCGATCTGCAGGCGTGGATCCTGCGCCCGCAGGCTGGCAGCCAGGGGTTCCAGTGAAGCAGTGCCCAGCCCCCAGCCGGGCAGGAGGATCAGTCGGTTACGCATCGGCGGACTCCAGCTGTGCATGACACTCGGCCAATGCATTCAACAATAGCTGGACCTGCGCTTCGCTGTGCGCGGCGCTCAAGGTTACCCGCAGGCGTGCACCGCCGGCCGGTACGGTTGGCGGGCGGATCGCGGTGACCAGCAAGCCCCGCGCGCGCAGCATCTTCGACAGCGTCAGTGCCCGCGCCGCATCGCCAACCAGGATCGGCTGGATCGCGGTCGGGCTGTCCATCAATGCCAGGCCGATCTGCTGCGCCCCCTGGCGGAACTGGCGGATCAACGCGCCAAGGTGCTCGCGCCGCCAGCGTTCGTCACGCAGCAGTTGCAGGCTTTTCAGCGTTGCGCAGGCCAGTGCCGGCGGCTGACTGGTGGTGTAGATGTAGGGACGGGCGAACTGCACCAGCGCCTCGATCAGGTCATCGCTGCCCGCGACGAACGCGCCGGCAGTACCGCAAGCCTTGCCGAGCGTGCCGATCAGCACCGGCACCTGGTCGATGCCCAACCCGAAGTGCTCGACGATACCGCCACCATTGGCGCCCAACGTGCCGAAACCATGGGCGTCGTCAACCATCAGCCAGGCGCCGTGCGGACGCGCCACTGCAGCCAGGGCGGGCAGGTCGGCAAGATCGCCGTCCATGCTGAACACGCCGTCGGTGACCACCAACGTGTCACCGGTCGCTTTATCCAGGCGGCTCGCCAGGCTGGCCGGATCGTTGTGCAGGTAGCGACTGAAACGGGCGCCGCTGAGCAGTCCGCCGTCGAGCAGGGAGGCATGGTTGAGGCGGTCCTGCAGCACCGTATCGCCCTGCCCCACCAACGCCGTGATAGCACCCAGATTGGCCATGTAGCCGGTGGTGAACAACAACGCACGCGGACGCCCGGTCAACTCGGCGATGGCCTCTTCGACCTCGTGGTGCGGCGTACTGTGGCCGACCACCAGGTGCGAGGCACCGCCACCGACGCCCCAGCGCTCGGCACCGTTACGCCAGGCAGCGATCACCTCGGGGTGGCTGGCCAGCCCGAGGTAGTCGTTGCTGCAGAACGCCAACAGGCGTTGCCCATCGACCACCACTTCCGGGCCTTGCGGGCTCTGCAGCAGGGGGCGCTGCCGATACAGGTCCGCGGCGCGCCGTTCGGCCAGGCGTGCCGCCAGATCGAAGGCCATGCTCAGACCGATGCGGCGTTGTAGAACATCTCGCTGCTGCGCTGCTCGACCAGCGCCTGCTCGATGGCCGCCTGGTGCACTTCGTCGGCATGCTCTTCGCGCTCTTCAGGCTTGATCCCGAGGCGGGCGAACAGTTGCATGTCCTTGTCGGCCTGCGGGTTGGCGGTGGTCAGCAGTTTCTCGCCGTAGAAGATCGAGTTGGCACCGGCCATGAAGGCCAGGGCCTGCATCTGCTCGTTCATCTGCTCACGGCCCGCGGACAGGCGTACATGCGACTTGGGCATAAGGATGCGGGCTACCGCCAGCATGCGGATGAAGTCGAACGGGTCGACATCTTCGGCGTTGGCCAGCGGCGTACCGGCCACCTTCACCAGCATGTTGATCGGCACCGACTCCGGGTGCTCGGGCAGGTTGGCGAGCTGGATCAGCAGGCCTGCGCGGTCGTCCAGCGACTCGCCCATGCCGAGAATGCCGCCGGAGCAGATCTTCATCCCGGCGTCGCGCACATAGGCGAGGGTCTGCAGGCGCTCGCTGTAGGTGCGGGTGGTGATGATGCTGGTGTAGAAGTCCGGCGAGGTGTCGAGGTTGTGGTTGTAGTAGTCCAGACCCGCCTGGGCGAGTGCCAGGGTCTGGTCCTGATCGAGCTTGCCGAGGGTCATGCAGGTTTCCAGGCCCAGGGCCTTGACCCCTTTGACCATCTCCAGCACGTAGGGCATATCCTTGGCGGAGGGGTGCTTCCAGGCGGCGCCCATGCAGAAGCGGGTCGAGCCGATGGCCTTGGCCCGGGCAGCTTCTTCCAGCACTTTCTGCACTTCCATCAGCTTCTGTTTTTCCAGCCCGGTGTTGTAGTGGCCGGACTGCGGACAATATTTGCAATCTTCCGGGCAGGCGCCGGTCTTGATCGACAGCAGGGTCGAGACTTGCACGCGGTTTGGGTCGAAGTGCGCGCGGTGCACGGTCTGCGCCTGGAACAACAGGTCGTTGAACGGCTGCTGGAACAGCGCCCTGACCTCGGCCAGGGACCAGTCGTGACGTGTTGTTGCATTTGTGCTGGCGCTCATCGGCGTTTCCTTATCTAGGCTCTGACAGGCGCCGGGACAGGAAAGCCCGCCAGCGCTTCACGGATAGCTCGCATAGTCAGGGAAGGCCCATGCACTGTCAACCAAACATAAAATCACTGGTTTACAAGTGGATAAATATTAAACAATTCTGTTTGCTCTGCGACGAACCTGCGCAACAGGCATATCCCCTGTGCCCGGCCTGCGAGCATGAGCTGCCCTGGCTCGACGAGCATTGCACGCGCTGCGCGCTGCCACTGGCGATGCGGGCGATGACCTGTGGTCAGTGCAGCCGCAGGCCACCGCCTTTCGAGCAGGTGATCGCGCCGTGGCACTACGGGTATCCGTTGGATACTGCAATCAGCCGCTTCAAGCACCGCAGCCAGTGGCCGCTGGGGCGGTTGCTGGCGGATCTGCTGGCGCAGGCCCTGCAGCATCGCTATGACGAGGGCCTGACAAAACCCGACCAGCTGTTGCCCGTGCCACTGGCTGCACGTCGACTGCGCCAACGCGGCTTCAACCAGGCCGCCATGCTCGCCCGCTGGCTGTCGAGCCAGTTGCACATCCCCTGCGACGAGCGCGTGCTACTGCGCCCACGCGACACTGCGGCGCAGCAGACCCTCGACGCCAAGGCGCGCTGGCGTAACCTGCGCCAGGCCTTTGCCATCGCACCGCACGCCGCGCTCGACGGATGCCATGTGGCCCTGGTCGACGACGTGCTGACCACCGGTGCCACTGCCCGAGCGCTGGCGAGCCTGCTGCGCAAGGCCGGGGCGCGCCGGGTCGATGTGTATTGCCTGGCACGCACGCCCAGGCCCGGCAGGGTTGACTAGACTCGGTCTCGAAGGCACTTTCGCCGCATCACACCGCCGGTAACCTGCCCCATGTCCCTGCCCGCCCTGCTTGCCCAGCACATCTTCCGTCGCCCGCAACGCATCGCCTTGTTGCAGCACATCGCTGAACAAGGCTCGATCACCCGCGCCGCCAAGGCGGCCGGGATCAGTTACAAGAGCGCCTGGGATGCCATCGACGAGCTCAACAACCTCGCCGCCCAGCCGTTGGTCGAGCGCAGTGCCGGCGGGCGTGGCGGTGGCGGCGCCAAGCTGTCGACGGAGGGCGAGCGGGTCTTGCGCCTGTATCAGCGTCTCCAGGCGTTGCAAAGCGAAATCCTCGAATCCACCGAAGAACACAGCGACCTCGACCTGCTCGGCCGCCTGATGCTGCGCACCAGCGCTCGCAATCAATTGCGCGGGCAGATCAGCGGGCTGCGCCGCGAGGGGCGTTACGACCGGGTCAGCCTGGCACTGGGCGGCGGCCTGGAAATCGATGCGCTGATCACCCGGGACAGTACCGAACGGCTGGAGCTGACACTGGGAAGCACGGTGGTGGCCCTGCTCAAGGCCGGCTGGGTGAACGTGCTGGCTGACGCTGATCAGCCAGACGCCGAGAGCAATTGCCTGCACGCCCAGGTCGACGAAGTGCTGGCCGATGAAGGCGGCGGCAGTGAAATGCGGCTGGCGCTGGAGAACGGGCAGACGCTGTGCGCCTTTGCCGAACCGCAATGGCTGCAGCAGCAGGCAATCGTGGTCGGCAGCAGGGTGCGGGCGCAGTTTCATCCGTCGTTCGTGCTGCTGGGGGTGCCGGTGTAACGCGCAATGCGTTGGAGCGGGCTCGCACCGCGATCACCCGAAGCGGCTACCTGGCATGCGACGTGATGGGCCTGAAGCATTGTAGTGGCTGGTTTACGGTCGCTTCGCGCCCGATCGCGGGACGAGCCCGCTCCCACAGGATGGACTGCCCCCAAGAAGTTGGACACACATCCAACCCTTGGGGGCCGTCCAGGAATGCTGGGAGCCTTGGCACCTGAAGCAACCATGGAATGCGTTACCATGCCACGCATGCATTCCCCTGCCGGAGCTCCCATGTCCCACCCCTTCGATACCCTCACCCCCGACCTGGTCCTGGACGCCGTCGAAAGCCTGGGCTTTCTCAGCGATGCCCGGGTGCTGGCGCTCAACAGCTATGAGAACCGCGTCTATCAGGTGGGCATCGAAGGTGAACAACCGCTGATCGCCAAGTTCTACCGCCCCGAGCGCTGGAGCGATGCGGCCATCCTCGAGGAACACCGCTTCAGCTTCGAACTGGCCGAGCACGAGGTGCCGGTTGTCGCCCCGCTTCAGCATGACGGTCGCAGCCTGTTCGAGCACCAGGGCTTTCGCTTCACCCTGTTCCCCCGCCGCGGCGGCCATGCGCCCGAACCCGGCAACCTCGACCAGTTGTATCGCCTCGGGCAATTGCTCGGACGTCTGCATGCCGTCGGCGCCACGCGCCCATTCGAGCATCGCGAGACGCTGGCTGTAGACAACTTCGGCCATGCCTCGCTCAAGACCCTGCTCGACGGCGATTTCGTCCCGCGCGAGCTGCTGCCGGCGTTCGAGTCGGTGGCCCGCGACCTGCTCAAACGGGTCGAGGATATCTACCAACGCACGCCCTTCGAGGCGATCCGCCTGCATGGCGACTGTCACGCCGGCAACCTGATGCACCGCGACGACATCTATCACGTCGTAGACCTCGACGACTGCCGCATGGGGCCAGCGGTGCAAGACCTGTGGATGATGCTGGCCGGCAGCCGCGAAGAGCGGTTGGCCCAGTTGGCCGAACTGGTCGACGGGTACGACGAGTTCCACGATTTCGACCCGCGCCAACTGGCGCTGATCGAGCCGCTGCGCGCCTTGCGCCAGTTGCATCACAGCGCGTGGCTGGCACGGCGCTGGGACGACCCGGCGTTCCCGCGCAGCTTCCCCTGGTTCGGCCAGCCGCGCTACTGGGGCGACCAGATCCTGGCCCTGCGCGAGCAGATGGCCGCACTGGATGAAGCGCCACTGAAATTGTTCTAGTTGCAAGGCGTCACCTGTCTACAATAGGCGCCGCGATATCAGCTGCCAAAGCAAGGAATCTGCATGCACGCCGCAAACCCGCAGCGCGGGTACATCCTGGGCCTCAGCGCCTACATCATCTGGGGCCTGTTCCCCCTCTACTTCAAAGCTATCCAGAGCGTTCCGGCGGTAGAGATCATCGTCCACCGGGTACTGTGGTCGGCGCTGTTCGGTTCGCTCCTGCTGCTGGTGTGGAAACACCCGGGCTGGTGGCGGGAGCTGCGCGACAACCCACGGCGCCTGGCGATCCTGGCCCTGAGCGGCGCGCTGATCGCAGGCAACTGGCTGACCTACGTGTGGGCCGTGAACAACGGTCGCATGCTCGAGGCCAGCCTGGGTTACTACATCAACCCGCTGGTCAACGTGCTGCTGGGCATGCTCCTGTTGGGCGAACGCCTGCGCCGCCTGCAATGGCTGGCGGTCGGGCTGGCGGCGGCGGGGGTGGCGCAACAGGTGTGGCAGGTCGGTGGCCTGCCCTGGGTGTCGCTGGGGCTGGCGCTGTCGTTCGGTTTCTACGGCCTGATTCGCAAGCAGGCGCCGGTGGCGGCGCTGCCGGGGCTGGTGGTGGAGACCTGGATGCTGGTGCCATTGGCACTGGGCTGGCTGCTGCTGCACCCGCAGGCCAACAGCGCCAACCTCGCGTTCTTCAGCAGCAGCGAAGCGCTGTGGTTGATGGCTGCGGGCCCGGTCACGCTGGTGCCGCTGGTGTGCTTCAACGCCGCCGCGCGCCACCTGCCCTACACCACCCTGGGCTTCCTGCAATACCTGGCGCCGACCCTGGTGCTGCTGCAGGCGGTGCTGCTGTTCGGCGAGCACCTGTCCTCGAGCACGCTGATCGCGTTCATGTTCATCTGGGCGGGCCTGGCGATCTACAGCGTCGATGCCTGGCTGAGCCTGCGCAAACGCGCCTGATCAAAAAACGATCAAGCCTCTGCAGGCCACGGAAAGCGTGGCCTGCAGCAAGGTCTCCAGAGGTTATCCACACCCTGATCCCCGTGCTTTGTGCACAACCCCCTGAAATATGGACATTTTTTGCTCAATCCGGTGCAGCCCGCGATTGGTCGGGGCTGGCGGGGAGTACCCTCAGGTTATCCACAGGGGCTTCCCCGTTAAACCGGGGATAACCTGCTATTCCTCCGGCCTGAGCTTCAACTCCACCATCAGATCATCGGCGAGGCTTTCCAGCTTCTGCTGCAGGTCATCCAGCGACAAGGTCAGCGGCAAGGCCAGCAAGGCATCGGCGTGGAACAGCGGCTCGCTGCTCATCGGTGCCGGACGCACCTCGGTGGTAAAGCGCTCCAGGTTGACCCCCTGATCCGCCAGCAGCCGGGTAATATCGCGAACGATCCCCGGGCGATCATTGCCCACCAGCTCCATCGCGATCGGCTTCCAGGTGCAGGACGGCTCGATGCCGCTCTCGGCAATCAGCACGCGAATGCCATGATCGCCCAGCTTCTGCAGCGACTCGACCAACTCGTCGTAGTTTTCCGCCGGCACCGCAACCCGCAGGATCCCGGCGAACTGCCCGGCCATGCGCGACATGCGGCTTTCCAGCCAGTTGCCGTTGTGATCGGCGATGCACTGGGCGATGCGTTCGACCTGTCCGGCCTTGTCAGGGGCGATCACGGTGAGTACAAGATGATCCACGGGCCACTCCTCTACCTGCGCGTACAAGGGCATCGAATCAGTATAGGCAAGGCGCGGCAACCTGCCGCAGGGCAGACCACGCAACAAATCGTGTACCGTTTATAGATTTATCTGGAACAATCCACAGGTTTTTTGCGAACATACTGCCTTCCAGCGTGACCCGATGCGACCAATAGGTCGCACAACGATGCTTTTAGTCTGATGTTCACCCGCCTACTGCATCATGTAGTATGCGCCAGCGCGGACTACAAAACGTCGTTTGGATGTCTGCCAAGGCGCCTGTGAAAATACGCGAATCGCCCGCCAGCCTGTCTGGCAGGCCGCACCCAGCCGCGCTCGGGCTGCATGACGAGGGCATGTACTGGCCGCGTGTTTAGAGAAGCGCTACAGGCTTAATACAGAAGAGCGAAATAGCTGAGCAGAGTGAGGCAAGCAATGACTGGATACGTTCAAGTCGGTGGCCTTCAGGTCGCCAAGGTCCTGTACGACTTCGTCAACGACGAAGCCATTGCAGGGACCGGCATCGTCGCCGAGCAGTTCTGGGCCGGTGCAGAGAAGATCATCAACGACCTCGCTCCAAAGAACAAAGCCCTGCTCGCCAAGCGTGACGAGCTGCAAGCCAAGATCGATGCCTGGCACCAGGCACGCCAGGGTCAGGCCCACGACGCCGCGACCTACAAAGCATTCCTCCAGGAAATCGGCTATCTGCTGCCACAAGCCGACGATTTCCAGGCCACCACGCAAAACGTCGATGAAGAAATCGCCCACATGGCCGGCCCGCAGCTGGTGGTGCCGGTGATGAACGCACGTTTCGCCCTGAACGCCGCCAACGCCCGCTGGGGCTCGCTGTATGACGCACTGTATGGCACCGACGCCATCAGCGAAGAAGGCGGCGCCGAAAAAGGCCAGGGCTACAACAAGGTACGCGGCGACAAGGTCATCGCCTTCGCCCGCGCCTTCCTCGATGAAGCCGCGCCCCTGGCTGCCGGCTCCCACGTCGACTCCACCGGCTATCGCATCGACGCCGGCAAGCTGGTCGTCGCCCTCAAGGGCGGCAGCAACAGCGGCCTGCGCGACGACGCCCAACTGATCGGCTTCCAGGGCGACGCCGCAGCACCGACGGCCGTGCTGCTCAAGCACAACGGCCTGCACTTCGAGATCCAGGTCGACGCCAGCACCCCGGTCGGCAGCACTGACGCCGCCGGCGTGAAAGACATCCTGATGGAGTCGGCACTGACCACCATCATGGACTGCGAAGACTCTGTCGCCGCCGTCGATGCCGACGACAAGGTCGTCGTCTACCGCAACTGGCTGGGCCTGATGAAAGGCGACCTGGCCGAAAGCGTGAGCAAGGGCGGCAAGACCTTCACCCGGACCATGAACCCCGACCGCGAGTACGCAGCGCCCAACGGCGGCAGCGTCACCCTGCACGGCCGTTCGCTGCTGTTCGTGCGTAACGTCGGTCACCTGATGACCAACCCGGCGATCCTCGATGCCCAGGGCAACGAGGTTCCCGAAGGTATCCAGGACGGCCTGTTCACCAACCTGATCGCCCTGCACAACCTCAACGGCAACACCAGCCGCAAGAACACCCGTACCGGCAGCGTGTACATCGTCAAGCCGAAGATGCACGGCCCTGAAGAAGTGGCGTTCGCCGCCGAGATCTTCAGCCGCGTCGAAGACCTGCTGGGCATGCCGCGCAACACCGTCAAGGTCGGCATCATGGACGAGGAACGCCGTACCACGGTCAACCTCAAGGCCTGCATCAAGTCGGCAGCCGAGCGCGTGGTGTTCATCAACACCGGCTTCCTCGACCGCACTGGCGATGAGATCCACACCTCGATGGAAGCCGGCGCCATGGTGCGCAAAGGCGCCATGAAGAGCGAGAAGTGGATCGGCGCGTACGAGAACAACAACGTCGACATCGGCCTGGCCACCGGCCTGCAAGGCCGTGCCCAGATCGGCAAGGGCATGTGGGCCATGCCTGACCTGATGGCGGCGATGCTCGAGCAGAAGATCGCCCACCCGCTGTCCGGCGCCAACACTGCCTGGGTCCCTTCGCCAACCGCCGCGACCCTGCACGCGCTGCACTACCACAAGGTCGACGTCCAGGCACGTCAGCGCGAGCTGGCCTCGCGTACCCCGGCCTCGGTGGACGACATCCTGACCATTCCGCTGGCGGCCAACACCAACTGGTCGGCCGACGAAATCCGCAACGAGCTGGACAACAACGCCCAGGGCATCCTCGGCTATGTCGTACGCTGGATCGACCACGGCGTGGGCTGCTCGAAGGTGCCGGACATCAACAACGTCGGGCTGATGGAAGACCGCGCCACCCTGCGCATTTCCGCCCAGTTGCTGGCCAACTGGCTGCGCCATGGCATCGTCACCCAGGCGCAGGTGCTGGAAAGCCTCAAGCGCATGGCGGCGGTGGTCGACAAGCAGAACGCGGGCGACGCCCAGTACCGCCCGATGGCGCCGAACTTCGATGACAACATCGCGTTCCAGGCCGCGGTCGAGCTGGTCGTCGAAGGTGCGAAGCAGCCGAACGGTTACACCGAGCCGGTCCTGCATCGCCGCCGTCGCGAGTTCAAGGCGCGTAACGGGCTGTAAGTTACATCTACGACGGGGTCGCTTTGCGGCCCAATCGCGGCACAAGGGCGCTCCCACAGGCACAGAGCAAGGTTCGAAGCTTGCGCCGGACCTGTGGGAGCGGCCTTGTGCCGCGATTGGGCTGCGAAGCAGCCCTAGTCCTGCATTACTCGATCTTCAATTCTTTTTTCACCAACTCCAGCAATTTTCCCAGATCCACCGGTTTAAGCAGAAAATCCACCACCCCCAGGTGCATCACGTCCACCGCCTCTTTTACATCGGTGTCGCCCGAGACCACGATGATCGACAACGCCGCCCGCTCCGACTCGCGAATCTGCCGGATCAGCTCCAGGCCATCCTTGGGCTCCATGCGCAGGTCGGTGATCATCAGCGCGATGCGCGGTTCGTAGTGCAGCTTGAACATCGCCTCCTGCGCACCATCGGCCACCATGCAGTCGATGCCACGGCTTTTCAGGTACAGGCTCAGGGCCTCGCTGTTCACCGGGTTGTCGTCCACCACCAGCACCACCGGCCTGGGCGCCACTGGCGCGCTCACCACGGCCAACGCCTCGCGCTCGGCGTCACTCAATATTTCGTCATGCTCAGCCATGGCCATCTCGTCAAAAAAATCTCGTGCTAGGTTTAGGACCGCGAAAACCGGCGTAGCCTACCCACCTTTCGTCGGATCCTTGACAGCGACTCTCACCGATAGACTTACGTCCAATGGGCATCCACGGGCAGCCAGCCGACCATGGAGGCCGAAAACAACAAAGCCGATACCTATAGATAGATATATATAGTTCGGCGTAGCGATACGGTCAGCTTCATGAGCAAAAAGGACGCCTACACCCAGGCCGGCAGGACAGCGGTGCTGCAGAATATCCAGGGGACGCTGCAGTTTCTGCAGCGCTTCCCGCCGTTCAACCAGATGGAACAGGGCCACCTCGCCTACCTGGTGGAACAGTGCCAACTGCGTTTCTATGCCAGCGGCGAAAGCATCATCAAGCCTGCCGACGGACCCGTGGAACACTTCTACATTGTCAAGCAGGGCCGGGTGATGGGCGAGCGCCAGCATGTCACCGGCCCCGGCGTGGAAACCACTTTCGAGATCGCCAGCGGCGAATGCTTCCCCCTGGCCGCACTGCTCGGCGAACGGGCCACGCGCACCGAACACCTGGCCGGCGAAGACACCTTTTGCCTGCAATTGAACAAGGCGGCGTTCATCCGCGTGTTCTCGTTGTCCGGTGTGTTTCGCGACTTCGCCCTGCGTGGCGTCAGCAGCCTGCTCGACCAGGTCAACCAGCAGGTGCGCCAGCGCGCCGTGGAAACCCTGGGCACGCAGTATTCGCTCAATACGCCGCTGGGCGAGCTGGCCATGCGTCACCCGGTGGTATGCACGCCCGACACGCCGCTGCGCGACGCGGTAAGGTCGATGCACGAACAACAGGTGGGGAGCATTGCCATCGTCGATGAGCAGCGCTTCCCCATCGGCATCTTCACCCTGCGCGACCTGCGCCAGGTGGTCGCCGACGCCAGCGCCGAACTCAGCGCACCGATCGACCGGCACATGACCGCCGCACCGTTCTACCTCAGCCCCCAGGCCAGCGCATTCGATGCCGCCATGGCGATGACCGAGCGGCATATCGCGCATGTCTGCCTGGTCGACAACGGTCGCCTGTGTGGGGTGGTGTCCGAGCGCGACCTGTTCTCCCTGCAGCGGGTCGACCTGGTGCACCTGGCGCGCACCATCCGCCACGCGCCGCGCCTGGAGGTACTGGTGGCATTGCGCGGCGAGATCGGCCAACTGGTCGAGCGCATGCTCGCCCATGGCGCTTCCTCGACGCAGATCACCCAGATCATCACCCTGCTCAACGACCACACCGTGTGCCGGGTCATCGAACTGGCGCTGGCCGAACGCGGCGACCCCGGCGTGGCGTTCAGTTGGCTGTGCTTCGGCAGCGAAGGACGCCGCGAGCAGACCCTGCACACCGACCAGGACAATGGCATTCTCTTCGAGGCCCGCGACAGCGCCGAAGCCGATGCCATCCGCGCGCGCCTGCTGCCACTGGCGCAATACATCAACCACAACCTCGCCCAGTGCGGCTTCACCCTGTGCAAAGGCAATGTCATGGCCGGCAACCCCGAGCTGTGCCTGTCGCGTGCCGAATGGGCACGGCGCTTTGCCGGTTTCATCCGCGAAGCCAGCCCGGAAAACCTGCTGGGCTCAAGCATCTATTTCGACCTGCGCGTGGTCTGGGGCGACGAGCAAGGCTGCGAAGCGCTTCGCCAGGGCATCCTCGCCCAGGTTGCCGACAACCGCATCTTCCAGCGCATGATGGCTGACAACGCCCTGCGCCAGCGCCCGCCGGTCGGGCGCCTGCGCGAGTTCGTGCTGACCCGCCAGGGCAACGACAAGGCTGCCACCCTCGACCTCAAGGTCCAGGGCCTGACCCCCTTCGTCGATGGCGCCCGCCTGCTCGCCCTGGCCAACGGCATCGCTGCCAACAACACGCTGGAACGCTTGCGCCAACTGGTGGCCAAGGGCGTCATCGATGCCCTCGACGGCGCCGCCTTCGAAGAGGCCTATCACTTCATCCAACAGACCCGCATGCAGCAGCACCAGCGCCAGAGTCGCGACAACCTGGCCTACTCCAACCGCGTCGACCCGGACAGTCTCAACCATCTGGACCGGCGCATCCTGCGTGAATCGCTGCGCCAGGCCCAGCGCCTGCAGAGCAGCCTGGCGCAGCGGTACCAGCTATGAAGCTGTTCGCCTGGCTGCGCCCCAACCCGCCCACTCTCGACGCCGACCTGCGCCAGCGCCTGGCGCTGCTGCCGCGCCCGATGCCGTCCAGCATGCAGACGCTGCGCGAGCAGCGCTGGGTGGTACTGGACCTGGAGACCAGCGGCCTCAACCTGAATCGCGACCAGGTGTTGTCGATCGGGGCCGTGGCCATCGAGGACGGCGGCATCGACCTGGGCCGCCAGTTCGAACGCACCCTGCGGCGTCCCGAGCAGAAAACCAACGCCAGTGTGCTGATCCATGGCCTGGGGCCCAGCGCCCTGGCGGCGGGTACCGACCCGGCCGAAGCCTTCGTCGAGTTGCTGGAGTTCATTGGCGACAGCCCGGTGCTGGCCTTCCACGCCCCATTCGACCAGGGCATGCTGGCCCGCGCCCTGAAGGACACCCTGGGCCATCGTCTGCAGCAGGTGTTCATCGACGTGGCGGAACTGGCGCCTATGCTCAACCCCGACACGGTGCTGCGTGAAGCAAGCCTGGACGATTGGGTGGCGCGCTTCGGCCTCGAGGTACAGGCGCGCCATCATGCCAGCGCCGACGCCCAGGTCACCGCCGAACTGGCCTTGATCCTGTTCAGCCAGGCACGACGCCAGCAACTGGACAGCCCGTTGCAACTGGAACAGCGGCTGAGGCAGTGGCGGCGGCGGGCTGTGCACAGCCATGGCCTGTAGGCAGATGGTGATCGTTTCACGGGTAAATCCGCTCCTGCTGGCATTCTGACCAGCGTCAATTGCATCCCCCCTCCCTCCTCTGCCACAATCGCGAATCATTATCGTTATATAACGCATTCTTCCCCGGGGAACGCCTTTGTCGTCTGCGCACAGCCCACATGCCGAGCTGGTCGGCAGCCTGTACCGCGACCACCGCAGCTGGCTGCTTGCCTGGCTGCAGCGCAGCACAGCCTGCCGCCAGCGCGCCGAAGACCTCAGCCAGGACACCTTCGTGCGCCTGCTCGGCCGCGAGCAACTGATCACGCCTCGCGAACCCCGGGCGTTTCTCGTCGCCGTGGCCAAGGGCCTGCTGTTCGACCATTTCCGGCGTGCCGCCCTGGAGCAGGCCTACCTTGCCGAGCTGTCGCTGCTGCCTGAAGCCGAGCAGCCTTCGCCAGAGACCCAGCACCTGATCCTCGAAGACCTCAAGGCCATCGACCGCCTGCTGTGCAAACTGTCGAGCAAGGCACGCACGGCGTTCCTGTACAACCGCCTGGACGGCATGGGCCATGCCGAGATCGCCGAGCGCCTGGGGGTGTCGGTGTCGCGGGTGCGCCAGTACATCGCCCAAGGCATGCGTCAGTGCTACGTGGCGTTGTACGGGGAGCCGACGTGAGCAATACGCCGGTCTCGGCCAAGGTCCTGGAAGCCGCCATCGCCTGGAAACTGTGCCTGGAGGGCGGCGACGGCACGGCCGATGAGCGCCACGAATTCACCCGCTGGCACGCCGCCAGCGAGGAACATGCCCGCGCCTGGTTCCAGCTCGGCATGCTCGATCAACGCGTGGGCGCGGCTGCAGGCCCCGCCCGCCACGCCCTGCTGCAATCACGCGCCGGCCTGCGTCAGCGGGTTGGCAAACTCGGCGGCGGGCTGGCCGGGATGTTCCTGCTCGGTGGCCTGCTGGCCTGGGTCGGCGCCCCATCGCTGGCGCCCAGCTACTGGCTGGCCGATCAACGTACCGGAACCGGCGAGCTGCGCACCCTGCGCCTGGAGGACGGCACGCTGCTGAGCCTGGACACCCATACCGCAGTGGACATCGACTACGCGGGCGAACAGCGGGTGATCGTGCTGCACCAGGGGGAAATCTCCGTGGAAACCGGCCACGACGACCCTCGCCCGTTGTGGGTACGCACCGACGATGGCCGACTGCGCCCGCTGGGTACGCGCTTCCTGGTCAAACGCGAAACCGCCGGCACACGCCTTGAGGTGCTGCGGGCCCAGGTTGCTGCGCAACCGCGTAACACGGGTAACGAAGAGGTGCTGAACGAGGGCCAGCAAGTCTTGATGCACAGCAACGGCCTCGGCCTGGTCGGCCCGGTCAGGGCCGGTGCCGACGCCTGGACCCGCGGCATGCTGGTGGTAGACAACGTGCGCCTGGCAGACCTGGTCGCCGAGCTCGGTCGTTATCGTAGCGGTCACCTGGGGGTGTCGGATGAGGTGGCCAACCTGCGCGTGACGGGCAGCTTCCCGCTGACCGATATCGATCTGGCACTGGCCTCGCTGGTGCCGGCACTGCCGGTGAAGATCGAACAGCGGACGCCCTGGTGGGTGACGGTAGGGCCTCGCTGAGTCCAGCGAAGCCGTGCAGGCAAACTTTTTTCAAATAGCCCCTGTCACTTTCCAAATCTCGCTCGGCAAGGAAGCAGTTAGCACTTATCCGTCGAGGAGCCACTGCATGTCCCGTGCTGTCGAGTCTTACCTGCGTCCCAGCCTGATGGCCCTGGCCATCGGCCTTGCCACCCCCCTGGTCAGCCCCATGCTGCTGGCTGCCGAGCAGTCCAGCGTGCGCGCCTACGACCTGCCCAGTGCACCGCTGGCCGGCACCCTGAACCGGATCGCCAGCGAGGCCGGCATCGCCCTGGCCCTGGACCCGAGCCTGGCCAGCGGGCGGACCTCGGCACCGGTCCGTGGCACCTTCAATGGCATCGGCGCCCTGCAGGCCGCCCTGCGTGGCACCGGCCTGCAACTGCAGCAGGGCAGCGCAGGCAGCTACAGCCTGGTCGCCGTCCCGGAAGGCAGCCTGGCGCTACCGGAAACCAGCGTGAACGCGTCCAGCGACAGCGAAAGCGCCTGGGGCCCGGTCGATGGCTACCTGGCCAAGCGCACCGCTGCCGGCACCAAGACCGACACCGCACTGGTCGAGGCCCCGCGCTCGATCTCGGTTGCCACCCGCCAGCAGATGAGCGACCGCGGCGTGCACAGCCTCGATGATGCGGTGAAGTACATGCCGGGCATCGTTTCCGCCAGTTTCGGCAGCGATACCCGCTACGACTGGATGCGCGTGCGGGGCTTCGAGCCGACCCAGTTCCTCGACGGCCTGCCACTGCCACGCGGCGTGTACGCCAACCCGAAGCCGGAAACCTGGAACCTCGACCGCCTGGCCCTGCTGCGCGGCCCGGCGTCATCGGTCTACGGCCAGACCCCGCCCGGCGGCCTGCTGGACATCGTCAGCCGCCGCCCACAAGCCGAAGCCGCGCATGAGATCGAAGTGCAATACGGCAGCGACAACCACCGCCAGATCAACTTCGCCAGCACTGGCAAGATCGACGATGAAGGCCGATTCCTCTATGGCGTCAGCGGTGTGATCCGCGACAGCGGCACGCAGATCGACCACATCGAAGACAAACGCTACAACATCGCCCCAAGCCTGACCTGGAACATCGACGAGGACACCTCGCTGACCTTCCTCAGCCAGTTCACCCGCGACGATACTGGCGTTACCAGTCAGTTCTACCCGATCCAGGGCACCAAGATCGACATGCCGTTCGGCAAGATCTCGCACCACAAGAACCTGGGCGATCCGGACTACGACTTCTACGACCGCACCTACTACGCCGTCGGCTACGCCTTCGAGCACCGCTTCAACGATGTCTGGCAGTTCCGCCAGAACCTGCGCTACACCAAGTCGGACCTGTCGTTCCAGACCGTGACCGTCAACAGCTACAACCCGACCTTCGGGATGGTGGTGGACGATCAGGGCAACACCGGGCGCGGTACCACCAATGTCGACGAGGATATCAGCCAGTTCGCCGTCGATAACAACTTCCAGGGCAACTTCAACACCGGAGCCATCAGCCATACCCTGCTGATCGGTCTGGATCACCAGCGCATGAACAACAACTACCTGGCTATCTTTGGTAGTGCGCCGGCGATCAACGTGAACAATCCGGCGTATGGCCTGCCCATCACCCGTCCGGATCGCTCCACGGCGTTCTACGACTACGACCAGAAGACCCGCCAGACCGGCCTCTACGTCCAGGACCAGATGGCCCTCGACAACTGGCGCCTGACCCTGGGCGGACGTGAAGACTGGGTGCACACCGGCACCAAGTTCTTCAACAAGGGCGATGCCACCAACACCCAGCGCGACAAGAAGTTCAGCGGTAACGCCGCGATCAGCTATGTCTTCGATTCGGGCTTCGTGCCGTACCTGTCCTATGCCGAGTCGTTCCAGCCCAGCAGCAAGGCCGACATCGACCCGACCAACAGCCTCAAGCCGACCGAGGGCAAGCAGTGGGAGCTGGGGGTCAAGTACCAGCCACCGGGCTCCAACACCTTGCTGACAGCCGCGGTGTATGACCTGACACAGAAAAACGTCGCGGTCACCAACAACATCGGCAACGTGACCGTCACCAGCCAGACCGGCGAGGTGAAGGTACGTGGCCTCGAGCTCGAGGCCATCTCCGATGTCACCGAGAACCTGAAGGTGATCGCGGCCTACACCCTGGCGAAATCGGAAGTGCAGGACGGCCAGTTCAAAGGCAACCGCCTGCAGTTGATGCCCAACCAGCAAGTCTCGCTGTGGGCCGACTACACCTGGCACAGCGGCGTGCTCGACGGCTTCGGTATCGGCGGCGGTGCGCGCTACACCGGCAACACCTACGGCGACCAGGGCAACACCTACCTCGGCAAGGCCAAGGCCTACACCGTGTTCGATGCCTCGGTGCATTACGACCTGGGCCGCCTGGACAACAGCCTCAAAGGCGCTTCGGTGGCAGTCAATGCCACCAACCTGCTGGACAAGGACTACATTTCGACCTGCGATTCGTTCTACTGCTACTACGGCGACCAGCGTAGCGTAGTGGTCAGCGCCAACTACAAGTTCTGAGCGACCCGGGGCCGCTGTGCGGCCCATCGCGGGGCAAGCCCGCTCCTGCAGGTACACCGTTGTCCTGTGGGAGCGGGCTTGCCCCGCGATTGCGTCACAAAAGACAATACAGCCCCCACAGGCTAGAACCGCGATGAAAAGCCAAACCATCCGCCGCTGGTCGGCGATCCATACCTGGACCAGCCTGATCTGCACGCTGTTCCTGCTGCTGCTCGCCCTGACCGGCCTGCCGCTGATCTTCCACCACGAACTCGAACACCTGCTCGGCGATGCCCCGGAACTGCGCGAGATGCCCGCCGACACCCCGCACCTGGACCTGCAGCAGCTGGTGCTGAAAGCCGAACAACACCGCCCCGGCGAAGTGATGCAGTACTTCGGCTATGACGAGGATGAACGCAACGGTGTGGTGGCGATCACCGCAGCCACCGCCGGCACCGAGCCCAACGCCTCGCACACCTTCATGCTCGATGCCCGCACTGGCGAAGCGGTGGCCATGCCCGCCGCCAATGGCGGCTTCATGATGTTCATGCTGCGCCTGCACGTGGACATGTTCGCCGGGCTGCCCGGCAAGCTCTTGCTGGCGGCCATGGGCGTGTTGTTCGTCGTTGCCATCGTGTCAGGCACGGTGCTCTATGCCCCGTTCATGCGGCGCCTGCAGTTCGCCACGGTCCGCACCGACAAGTCGCGACGCCTGCGCTGGCTCGACCTGCACAACCTGATCGGCGTTGTCACCCTGACCTGGGCGCTGGTGGTCGGTGTCACCGGGGTGATCAGCGCGCTGTCCGACCTGGTCATCGCGGCCTGGCGCAACGACAGCCTGGCGGCGATGGTCGCGCCTTACCGCGATGCCCCGCCGCTCATCGAGCGCGCGCCTGCCACGCAGTTGCTGCAGATCGCCGAACAGGCCGCACCAGGCATGCGTGCGGACTTCATCGCTTTTCCCGGTACACGCTTCTCCAGCGAGCACCACTACGCGGTGTTCATGAAAGGCGCGACACACCTGACCTCGCACCTGCTGACCCCGGTGCTGATCGATGCCCGTACCCTGGAGGTCACCGCAGTCGGCGATCGCCCCTGGTACATGGACGCCATGGGCCTGTCACAGCCGCTGCACTTCGGCGACTATGGCGGCCGGCCGATGCAGATCCTCTGGGCGGCACTGGATGTGCTGACCATCGTAGTCCTGCTCAGCGGCCTGTACCTGTGGTGGGGCAAGCAGCGCAAGCCACGCGAGGTGCGGACATGAGCCACCGCTCGCAAAGCACTCGGCGGATCTTCGCCTGGCCGACCGCCATCGCCCTCCTGAGTGCTGCAGGGCTGTTCGCGGCCTTGCTCGGTGATGGCGCCTGGGACGTGCTGTCCTGGATGGGGCTGGGCCTACCGGCGCTCCTTGCGGTGCGTGGCCTGTCGCGACGATGAGGTAATCGGCTAACGCGTCCACCGCGGGCAGGCACGCCAAGCTGATCGCTCCATCACTGCGGAGTGCAGCCCATGAGCCTGCAACATTTCCAAGCCTTCGACCAACAACTGAGCAGCCTGCTCACCTCGCCGCCCAGGCCTGATACCTCACAGCCCTGGCTCAAGGCGCGCCAGCGGTATTTCGCTGACCTCGCCGAGTACTGGCTCGACAAGGGCGCCAGCACCGAAAGCCGCAAGGCACGGCTGATCACCTTGTTGCGCGAACAACTGCTTGCACAGATCACCCTGCGCGTCGACGACCACACCCTCGGCTCGAACCACGCCGATTTGCTCAGAACCAGCATAGAGCTGCCGCTGCCCGGACAACGCCAGCATCTGCCCCACGCCGAACGCCCGCAGGTGTACCGCCCACTGCTGGACATCGGTACCCCTCACTGGCGCGAGTTCCTGCCCGGCGTCTTCGTGATTGTCGAAGGCGGCCCCGAGGGCAGCTCGCCCGACCCTGACCACCCCAGTGACTACGCCGTGCTGTGCAGTCTTTCCCACGGCATCGAGGCGTTCGACGATCTGGCAGAGCTGCACACCGAGCTGTGCGAACGCCTGGACGACCTGCAGCAGAGCAGACCATTGCTGCAGTTGATGGCCAGCGATGACCAGCGGGAGCTTGCGCGCAATGCCGAACGCCTGCGTTACGAGTGGTTCAACGACGATCCGCTGCAGTTGCAGGCCCAAGCCCTGATAGATGGCCAACATGCACGCCTGACCCAGGCTTGGGAAAGCGCTGCCCAGGCATCGTCACTCGACTGGCCAACCCTGGCCACCCAACTGGACACAGCCGCCGACCTGCTGCCCCTGGCCGACAGCCGGTCGGCCCTGCAGACGCGCTATGCCCTGCTGCTGGAGAGAAACAGCCCCGCCTGGCTCAAGAACACGTCGGCACAAGGCCTGACCCACATCATGCAGACCATGCAGGAGCTGGTGATCGCCATCGACAAGGCCGCCGCCCCAGGCATTCTCAGTCACGATCAGTTCCTCGACCGTGAAGGCCTGCGCACCTGGACCTGCGAGCAACTGCGCACAGCCCTGCGCCAGCAGTATCAATTCGATGTCGATCCGCTCGAGCTCCATGTCAGCGTAACAATGGCACGCCAGACCGGGCCCGTCCTCCATCCCGGCCTCGCCACCGGCTACATCCCTGCCGCCAGCCGACCTCAGGTTGGCGACACCGTCGAACTGGTTTCGCAGACTTACCGACTCGATCAGTTGGCCATGCTCAATATCGCCTGGTTCGACATCGACTATTGGCTGACAGCACGGGTACACCGCGCGGACGGCAGCCCCGTGACACAGATCACTGCGGCGCAGATCAAGCAGATGGTTCGCGCCCTGGACGTTGGCGAGAGCTACAGCCGCTACCTGCGCACGCACCTGCTGGAATCACCGACGGCCAAATGGCGACAGGACAGCTACGCCGCTATCAGCACAGCACGCATGCGCGCCGAGGCGGCCAAGGCGCGATACGCCGGCCACTACCTCGAAGATGCCTTCGAGCGCGGCTATAGGTGGACGAGCACCGTGCTCGACCATCCCGACAGCAGGCAGCGCGCGGCGCTGAAAACCACGCGCCTGAGCGTACGACAACTGCTGATCGGGGGTCATACGGTGCAAGGGGTCATGCTCGTCACTCCCGAGAACGCCGGCATGCTGCGCTTTCTGGTCTATACGCCAGATGCCCCGGATCGACGCGCCTGGCGCGAATATCGCAACGCCCGGCACATGCTGCGCACGCTACGCGAGAAGCCAGCCCTGCGTGCCTATGTCAAAGAGCGCATGCCGTTGGCCAACCCGGATGAGATCGAGCGCTGGCTGTCCAAGGGCGGGCTGGGCTCACGGGTCAGCCGCCCGGAAATCACCGGCGACTTTCAGCACGCCCGCTATCAGGCCGAAGTCCATGCAGCCCTCGCAGCGGTGGACGCGGCCACCAACACCAAGCTGGAGTTACTGGGCGATTTCAGCCTGCATGTGCTGTGGATCATCCTCGACCTGCTCAGCCTGGTTCTGCCTAACCGTGCCCTGTCACCGCTGTCGTTCGCCCGTGCTGCGATCTCGGTAATCGACACCCACAAGGCGCGCGTCGAAGGTGATCGCATCGGCATGCTGCGCTCGCTGGTCGATGCCTTTACCCACACCAGTGATGGCATCAACAGCATCGCGGGCTCAACCGTGGTGCGCCGGGCAATTCGAGCCATGCCGCCGACACCGCCGCTGTCGCTGCCTCCGACCATGGCCAGTGCGGTCAATACCAGCAAGCTGCGCTACCGGGTCGACGGCATCCACAAGGAGGGCATCTATGAGCAGCCTTCACCCTATCCCGGATTGAGCTTCTACTTCATCAAGGACAGCACGGGCCAGAGTTACCAGGTCGCGTTCGATGGTTACCGCTGGCGGGTGGTCGATCCGCGCAAGCCGGACACCTACACCAAGGTGCCGGTCAAGCGTCGCAAGGATGGCGAATGGGTCGTGGACTCCCCCGTCCTGTGGTACGACGGCCTGCCAGACCTGAAGGCGATGTTCGACACCTGTCGCCTCGCCGAGGTGCCTGCAGGGAGCAAGCGGGAGGATACCGACGGGCTGTACGAGAGCGAGCAAGGGCTTTACCTGCTTGCAGGTGGCCATGCCCTGCCGCTGCGCGCGCATCTGCTGAAGCATTACTACCACTTGCTGCTCGCCGAGCAAAACCGCGAAAGCCCCACCTCGACCATCCTGCGCTGGCAGGACGGCCAATGGCGCCTTCGCGTGCGCCAGGCCGGTCGCAGCAGCGAATGGCTGCCGCTACCGCAGGCTTATTCGGTGAGCCGCGGCAGCAACTGATCGAGGCGCTGGTGCAAGGCACTGCTGCTCGGCCAGTTGCGCAGCAAACGCGCACGATCACGTGCGTAGGCGGGAGCGAAGCTGAGCTGGGTGGCGTGCTGGGTCATGGCATCGAGGTCGATCAAGGCCCACTGGCCGTCCTGCCAGAACAGGTTGTGCCCCTTGAAGTCACCATGGCTGATGCGCTCGGCAATCAGCTGCTGCATCAGCCTGACCAGCGCCTGTACCTGTGCCTCCGGCACTTCGCCACTCTCGACATGGGGCGCGAAGCATGCGGTCAGATCCGGGCCGTCGATGTATTCGGTGACCAGGTAGGCGGTGCTGCGCAGCCCCATCACCCGTTGCTCCAGCACCGCCAGCGGGCGTGGCGTGGCGATGTCGAGAAACGTCAGGCGATGGCCTTCGATCCACGAATGCCAGGCGCGGCTCGGGCGCCAGAAACGCTTGAACCAGTGGGCGGTGTTCTTGATGTTGTAGCGCTTGAGCACCAGCGTGCGACCACCGGCCTCGATACGTGCGACGCTGGCGGCGCCGCCGGTCTTGTACAGGTGGCCCTGCTCGATCAGCGTGTCGGCCTGCTCCAGCACCGGCAACAGGGCAGCCACCTCCTCGCGCCGAATCGCCCGCAAGCCTGAGAGGCTGCGCTCGACGCTGAACAACGTGCAGTCGCGCCCGGCTTTGTCCAGGTAGTCTTTCAAGCGCCAGCTGCGCACCTTGTCGACCTGCTTCTGCAAAGCTTCGAGCGGAAGCGCATGCTCGCCATTGGCCAGCAGGTAATGCACCAGTGCCTCTTCGATGAAGGGTTCCAGGCGCTTGGGCAACTGGGCGAACAACACCCCGAGGTTTTCCAGCACGCGCTGGCGCGACAACTGCTGGCCCGGCGTTTCGGCCTTGATGCCGGCACCGTCGATCAGGTAGAGCTTGCCCTTGTGGCGCAGCAGGTTGTCCAGGTGCAGGTCTTCCTGCCACAGGCCCTTGGCGTGCATCTGCGCCACCGCGGTCAGTGCCTCGCCGAGCACACCATGCTGCTCATCCGCCAGCATCGGCAGATGCTCGACCCTGGCCCAGGCATCGCCCAGGTTCTCGGCGTTCTCAAGGAACTCGAACAGCAGCCAGCCACCCTCGCCATCCTTCAGGCCATCGGCCAGCAGGCGGGGTGTGGTCAACCCCTGTGCAGCCATCAAGCGCACACCCTCCAGCTCACGCTGGAAATGACGGGCGGCGCTGCTGCCGACCAGCAGTTTGGCCAGCACCGGCGTGCCACGCCAGATACCGGCACCGACATAGCGCTGCCCCGGCAGCACGCGCAGCAGGCTGAGCAACTGCAGCTCGGCACTGCCGGCAGCATCTTCGAGCGTCACATTCAGCGGCAGGCTCGGGCTGCGCCCGGCGTCCTTCAGTTCAGACAAACGCATCAGCGGGCCTCTTTTTCACGACGGCGTTGCGTCAGGCGTTGCAGCCAGGTGCCGACCAGCGCGCTGTCGGCCGGCTGCGCCAGGTAGGCGGCGAGCAGGCTGCGCACGTCTGCCTCGCTCCAGGCACGGGCGCGACGCAGCAAGGGCTCGAGGTCCTTGAGGCGGTCACGCATGCCAAACAGCAGTGGCCGCGTCTTTTCCAGGTCGATCAGCTGGGCCTGCCAGCCATCGCGGCGTTCACGAAGGAAAATATGCTTGGGATAGAAACAGCCATGCACCTGGCCGGCGCCGTGCAGGGTACGCGCCAGCTCGCCACAGGCCGCGAGAATGCCCTGGCGCTGCTGTTCAGGCAGTTGCGGCCATTGGCCGAGGAAGCTCTCCAGATCGCTCCACTCGTCGAGCGCGCGGGTCATCAGGATCGCCCGGTGCTTGCCGCCCTGCTTGCGCTCGCCATAGAACACCGCCTGCAACGCCGGGATGTTGAGCTTTTCGTAGCGGCTTATATTGCGGAACTCGCGGGCGAAGGTAGGCTCGCCGAACGGCCGATGCAGGGTACGCGTGTGGTAGTCGCTCTGGCGCTTGAGGTAGTAGCCCTTGCCCTCGAGCTCCAGGCGGAACACGCTGCTCCAGCCGCCGCGCCCGGTGTTGGGTTCGTCAACGGCGTCCAGTTGCAGCGCCCACAGCGCCTCGAAGTCGTTCAGGCCATGGCGTTGCAGCAGCGCCTGATCGACGCTGGCCAGGTAATCGGTCATTCCCTTCCCTCGAAGAAGCTCACCACCTGGCGAATCCGTCGCTTGTCACGGGCATTGAGCCGCGCGTGCCCGCGATATTGCAGGTAGAAGCGCAGGCGCTGGGTGGCCGAGAGGTGATATTTGGCGACCTTGTCCAGGCACGCCAGGTCCTTGATAAGCCGGTGGCGGAGCATGAAGCCGCGCCAGAAATCGCCCGTCGGGCAATCGATGAAGAACAGCGTCGCCTGATCATCCACCAGCAGGTTGCGCCACTTCAGGTCGTTGTGGGCGAAGTGGTGATCGTGCATGACCCGGGTATGGCGCGCCAGCTGACGACTGACATGCTCGACCCAGGCGCGGTCGGCCAGACGCGGATCGTTGCGCTCGGCCAGCGCCGAAAGGTCTTCGGTGCGCGGCAGCTCGCGGGTGATCATCGCCCCGCGGCCGAACGACAGGCCATTGCGCTCCAGCCCCCAGGCCACCACTTCGGCGGTAGGGATGCCCCACTTGGCGAACTGCTTGAGGTTCTGCCATTCGGCCTTGATCCGGGGGCGCCCGAGGAAGCGACGCATGTGCTTGCCGGCACCGGTGTAGCGTTTGACGTAGTAGTTGATCCCATCGCGCTCGATGCGGATGACTTCGCTGAGCGGGTCACGGGTCAGGCGTTCGCCGTCAAGGGCGAACACCGCGTCGATACTGCCGAAATCCGCCGCCAGGTGTTCGTAGCCTGGCGCCAGTGTCCAACCCGCCATCAGAGCGCATCCCCATAGCGTTGCTTGCGATCGTAGAGTTTCTGCGCCTTGCGTTCGAGCCAGGCGAGCAGTGCGGCTTCCTCGCCGAGCACCTGGCGCAGCGGGCGCTGGAAATAGCCCTTGAGGAAGCGCAACTTGTCGCGGCGCGTCAGGCCGATGTCCAGGGCCGAGAAATACAAGGCGGCCAGGTCCTTGTCGCGCCAGCGACGGGTGATTTTCGCCCGAGTCTGTGCGCGGTGCAGGTCGATCACCGACAGTTTGAAGTCTTCCGGCGTCACTGGCCGGTCGGTGTGCAGCAGGAAGTGGCAGATGTAGCAGTCACGGTGGTTGACGCCAGCACGGTGCATGCCGCCGACCATCTTCGCTACCTCGGCGATCAGCGCACGCTTGAGGCGCGGCTCAGGAGGCTGCCTGAGCCAGTCGATGCTGAAGTCTTCCAGGCTGACGGTAGGTGCCAGCTCCTCGGTGACGATGAACGAATGCTGGGCCGCCGGGTTGCTGCCCCGCTCGCCATAGGCGACGGCGGTCATGGTCGGCACGCCGACCTCCTGCAGGCGTTGGATCGCCAGCCATTCCTGGCCGGCACCGAGCACCGGCAGCTTGGCGCTGAACAGGTTCTTGAAGATCTCGCCCCAGCCAATGCCACGGTGAATCTTGACGAAATAGCCCTCGCCCTCGACCTCGGTGCGCAGGGTTCGGCGCCCTTCGAGCTCGCGGTATACCTCGCCCTGCAAGGCTTCGACGGCGTCGAAGGGGTCGCGCCCGGCCCACAGGCGCTTGAAGGGTTCGGCCAGCATCAGCTTCATGCGTGCTCCTGGCCGAGGATCACGTCGGCGGCGTGCTGCGGCATGCTGTAGAGATCGGCGCTGTCGGCAAAGGCCAGGCCGTTGCGCGCCCAGTCGGCGCGGGCCTGCGGGTCTTCGAGCATGCGCTGCAGGTAGGCGTTGAGCTGCTCTTGCTCGAACGGCTCGTCGAGCACCAGGCCGCTGTCGGCCTCGGCGATGTAATGGGCATAGCCGCAGACCTTGGATACCAGCACCGGCAAACCGGCGACCAGCGCTTCGAGCAGCACGGTGCCGGTATTTTCGTTGTAGGCCGGGTGGATCAGCAGGTCGGCGCCGAGCAGGAAGCGCGGGATATCGCTGCGCCCCTTGAGGAACTGCACCTGGTCACCCAGGCCGAGCGTGGCGCTCTGCAGTTGGAACACCTTCGGGTCGTCCTGGCCGATGACCATCAGCCGGGTGCGCTTGCGCAGGCTCGACGGCAGTGCGGCCAGGGCCTTGAGGCTGCGATCGACGCCCTTGGTCTTGAACCCCGAGCCGATCTGCACCAGCAGCAGGTCGTCGTCGCCCAACGCGAACTCCTGGCGAAACGCTGCGCGGATCTCGGCGGCATTGGAAGGTGCCCGGCGATCGTGAGAGATGCCCGGCGGCAGCAGGTGGAAACGCTCCACAGGGGTGTCGTAGTGCTTGATGAACAGCGGTTGCTGCACTTGCGAGATCATCAGGATCTCGGTGGCAGCATCCTTGGCGAACACGGCACGCTCGTATTCGGCGAAATGCCGGTAGCGGCCCCAGCGACGATACAGGCCGCCGCGCAGGGTCTGGGCCTTGTCTTCGAAGCAGCCGTCGGCGGCGTAGTAGACATCCAGCCCCGGCATCTTGTTGAAGCCGATCAGGCGATCGACCGGGCGCTTGGCCAGGTCGGCGGCCATCCAGGCGCTGAGTTTCTCGTTGCGGCGGTGGTTGAACAGCGCCTTGACCGGCGCCACCAGCACTTCGAAGCCCGGGGGGATATCACCTTCCCAGATGAGTGTGTAGACGCGGATCTGATGCCCGCGCTTCTGACACTCGAGGGCGATGCGCATGAAATCGCGCTGCAGCCCGCCGAAGGGGAAGTATTTGTAAAGCACGAAAGCCAGTTGCATCAACGAACATCCTCAGCCAGCAGCAGCGCGCTCAAGCGGCCCGCCACATGCTCGGGATTCAGGCGAGTGAAGCACAGCGGCCACTCGCGTTTGAGATCGAACCGGCGCAGGTCCTCGGCGCTCGGTTTGTAGGTGCACTTCTTCTGCAGGCACGGCGCGCAGGGGAAGTTGCTGGCCTGGTGGATCTGGGCGCGTCCGTAGGCACCGGTCAGACCAGGATTGGTGGGGCCGAACAGCGAGATGGTCGGCACGTCCAGCGCGGCGGCCAAGTGGCCGAGGCCGGTGTCCACCGCCACGCAGGCCTTGGCCGCAGCGAGTATGCGCGCGACCCCTGCGAGGTTCAATTTGGGGAGAACCTGGCAATTTTCCAAGCCTTGGGCGATGCGTTCGGCACGGGCCTTCTCCGCAGGATTGCCCCAGGGCAGCACGACTTTCATCTTGCGCCGCCCCATGCGCTCGGCCAGCTCGCGCCAGTAGGCTTCCGGCCAGTGCTTGGTGGCCCAGGTGGTGCCATGCAGGAACACCACGTAGGGGGCGGTCGGAGGCAGTTGCAGGCGGTTCAGATCGAGGCCGTACTGGCCAATGCCTTCAGGCAGGTCGTAGGCCAGGGACAAGGCGAACAGCTGGCGTACCCGCTCCACCGCATGCTGGCCGACGGCTACCGACAGCCGCCGGTCGTAGAAGCGGCTGGCCCAGCCTTCGCGCGCCGAATAGCGGTCGAGCCCGGCCACCGGTGCCTTGACGTAACGGGTCAACCAGGCCGACTTGACCAGCCCCTGGGCATCGATCACCAGGTCGTACTTGCGCTCGCGCAGGCGTTGCTTGAAGGCCTTCCACTCGCCGCTCTTGAGCGTTTGCCAGATATTCTTGCGCCAGCGCCGGATAGCCACCGGGATCACCTGGCCGACCGCCGGATGCCAGCTCGGGATCTCGGCGAACCCCTCTTCCACCACCCAGTCGAAGCGGATGCCGGGGATGGCGTGAGCGGCATCGGTGAGCGCCGGCAGGGTGTGGATCACATCGCCCAGCGACGAGGTCTTGATGATCAGTACCCGCACTTAGTCGACCTCGGCCACGCTATCGATCAGGTTAGGACCACCCAGGCTGTGCAAGGCGGCGATGACTTTTTCAGGCTCGAGCAGACGCAGGCAGTTGTAGTGGCCGAAGCGGCAGGTGCGTTCGAAGCACGGGCTGCACTCGATGCCGGTGCGCACCACCTCGACCTGGTCGGCCAGCGGCGGAGTGAAGCCCGGCGAGGTCGAACCGTAGACGGCCACCAGCGGACGGTTGAGCGCCGCCGCCACATGCATCAGGCCGGAGTCGTTGGACACCACCGCATCGGCGCAGGACATCAGGTCGATGGCTTCGGCCAGCGAGGTCTCGCCGGCCAGGTTGCTGGACTCTTCACGGAACCCCGGAATCAGCCGGTCGCGGATCTGCTCGCCGACCGGATGATCGTTCTTCGAGCCGAACAGCCACACTTGCCAGCCCTGACGAATCATCGCGTCGGCAACGGCGGCGTAATGCTCCGCCGGCCAGCGCTTGGCCTCGCCGAACTCGGCACCTGGGCACAGCGCCAGCACCGGGCGGTCCAGCTCCAGGCCGAACTTGGCCAGGGCGGCCTCGCGGCTCTGGTCTTCGATGCGCAGGCTCGGGCGGGGATAGGGTTGTGGCAGCGGCGCGCCCGGCTCATAGGCCAGGGCCATGAAGCGCTCGATCATCAGCGGGTAGCGCGCCTTGTCGAGCTTGCGCACGTCGTTGAGCAGCAGGTAGCGCATCTCGCCACGCCAGCCGGTACGCTGGGGGATGCCGGCGAAGTAAGGCACCAGTGCCGACTTGAGCGAGTTGGGCAACAGGATCGCCTGGTCGTACTGGCCGGCCAGTGATTTGCCGATGCGCCGACGCGTGGCCAGCTCCAGGGCACCGTGGCCGAGCGGGAAGCTCAAGGCCTGGCGCACCTCGGGCATGCGCTCGAGGATCGGCCGGCTCCACTCGGGGGCCAGCACGTCGATCACGCAGTCGGGGTGACGCTGTTTCAGGCACTGGAACAGGGTCTGCGCCATCACCATGTCGCCGACCCAGCTGGGTCCAATGATCAGTATTCTCATGCTTTATCCAGAAACATTCGGGGAGGCTGCAGGCTGCTCTACAACCTGGCCTCCCCTCTTTATATTCAGGCTATGTGGCGGACAGTGTACCACTGACATGCCTCGTTCGCGGGCAAGCCCGCTCCTACAGGCCCCCACAGATCTTGAGTGCTGTGGTGTACCTGCAGGAGCGGGCTTGCCCGCGAACGAAGCCAGCGCGGTAATCAGCTCAAACCCAGCTCACCCCAGATTCGCCGCACCTCGCGGCGCTCATCGACAAGCTGCCCGGCATCGATCACCCCGGCTTGCTTCTGCAATGCCTGGCGGTGCGAAGCGGAGCGGAAGGTCTTGTACACCTCGCGCAACAAAATCGCGTCCTCGGCGGGCATCAATCCGGCCTGCTCCAGCTCTTCGAGGATGCGAATGTTATCGGTCCAGCGCAGCAGGGCCGGATGATCGTGGGACCAGGCCAAAGCGGCGTATTGCACCATAAATTCGATATCCACGATACCACCGGCATCCTGCTTGACATCGAACGGCTGGCCGGGCTCGAAGGCGTTGTCGGCGGTACCGGCGACGGTACTCTTGCTGCCCAGGCTGGCGCGCATCTTGGCGCGCATCTCGCTCACTTCCTGACGCAGCGCATCGAGATCGCGGGCCTTGCCCAGCACGCCGGCACGCACCGTTTCGAAGGCACTGCCGACCTGCTTGCAGCCCACCAGCACACGGGCCCGCACCAGGGCCTGGTGCTCCCAGGTCCAGGCCTCGTTCTGTTGGTAGCGCTCGAAAGCCCCGAGCGAGCTGACCAGCAGCCCCGACGCACCGGAGGGACGCAGGCGCATGTCCACATCATAGAGCTGGCCGGAGTTGGTCTGGGTGGTCAGCAGGTGAATGATGCGCTGGCCCAGGCGGGTGAAGAACTGCGCGCCGTCGATGGGCTTGGCGCCATCGGTCTCGGCGTTCGGATCGCCGTCGTGGATGAACACCAGGTCCAGGTCCGAGCCATGCCCCAGCTCGATGCCACCGACCTTGCCGTAGCCGACGATGATGAAACTTGGGTCGCACAGGCTTCCATCACTGCGCTTGGGCTGGCCATGACGGGCCACGGTCTGACGCCAGGCCAACGCCAACACCTGGTCGAGAATGGCCTCGGCCAGCCAGGTCAGATAGTCGCTGACCTTCATCAAGGGCAGGTTGCCGCTGATTTCGGACGCCGCCACACGCAGGCTGTGCGCCAGCTTGAAGTGGCGCAGGGCCTCCATCTGCTGTTCCAGGTCGTCCTCGGGGATGCGCGTCAGCCGCTCGCGCAGCTCCGACGCCAGTTCCGGCGCCAGCGGCGGGCTGAACAGGCGGCCTTCGTTGAGCAGTTCGTCGAGCAGCAGCGGGAAACGCGTGATCTGCTCGGCGATCCACGGGCTGGCGGCACACAGAGTCAGCAGACGACGCAGGGCTCCAGGGTTTTCGGTCAGCAACACCAGATAGGCCGAACGCCGCGCGACCGCCTCCACCAGCGGCAGTACCCGCTCCAGCACTAGGTCGGGGTTGTCGTGCTCGACGGTCTGCGCCAGCAGGCGCGGAATGAAAGCATCCAGGCGTTCCCGGCCAATGCGCTGCATCGAGCGCAGCGACGGGCTGGCACGCAAGGCGGCCAAGCGCCGCAGGGCCTCGCCCGACTGCTTGAACCCGGCCTCTTCCAGTTGGCGGCCAGCGGCCTCCTCGTCCTGCGCCTGCTCCCACAGCGGCGACCACTCGCCGCCCACCACCAGCTCGCCCTCGGCTTCCTCTTCGTCCGGGTCGGCGATCACCTGGCGGAAGTGCCAGTCGACCCGACCACGCCACTGCATCAGTTGGTCATGGAACGCCTGCCAGTCGGCAAAGCCAAGGATGTAGGCGACCCGTTCACGATCGAGCTCGGCATCGGGCAGCATCTGGGTCTGGCGGTCGGCGATGGCCTGGATCGCATGTTCGGTGTAGCGCAGGAACTCATACCCCTCGCGCAGCTCGGCCACCACTGCCGGCGGCAGGTAGCCCTGCCCTTCAAGCGTGGCCAGCACCTTGAGCAGCGGACGTTGCTGCAAGCTCAGGTCGCGCCCGCCGTGGATCAGCTGGAACGCCTGGGCGATGAACTCGACCTCGCGAATGCCCCCGGCGCCGAGCTTGATGTTCTCGGCCATGCCCTTGCGCCGCACTTCCTGCTGGATCAGCTGCTTCATGGTGCGCAGCGCCTCGATGGCAGAGAAATCCAGGTAGCGCCGGTAGACGAACGGTCGCAGCATCTCCTGCAACTGCGCCCCGGCCATCTGGTCGCCCGCCACCACGCGGGCCTTGATCATGGCGTAGCGTTCCCAGTCACGCCCCTGGTCCTGGTAGTACTGCTCCAGGGCATTGAACGAGAGCACCAGCGCGCCGGCCGAGCCATAGGGGCGCAGGCGCATGTCGACGCGGAACACGAAACCGTCGACGGTGACCGGGTCCAGCGCCTTGATCAGGCGCTGGCCCAGGCGGGTGAAGAATTCCTGGTTATCCAGCGAGCGCTTGACCCCTTCGGTTTCGCCGCCTTCAGGGAAGGCGAAGATCAGGTCGATGTCCGACGACAGGTTGAGCTCCACCGCGCCCAGCTTGCCCATGCCCAGCACCACCATGTGCTGCGCCAGGCCGCTGCGGTTGCCGATCGGCGTGCCGAACTGCTGGCAATGGCGCGGGTACAGCCATTGGTAGGCTTCGTCGATCGAGGCGTCGGCAAGCTCGGACAGGTCGCGGCAGGTCTCGCCCAGTTCGGCCTGGCGGGTGATATCGCGCCAGATGATCCGCACCTGCTGACGGTTGCGCGCGCGGCGCAGGTTGCGCGCAAGTTCGTCTTCGCTCTGCGCAGCGTCGGCGGCGGCTTTTATATGGGCACGTAGTTGGCCGGGAGCATAGGTGCGGTCCATTTCGCCGCTGGCGAGCAGCTCGAACAGCGTCGCCGGCTCGCGCTGCGCCTGCTCGAGGACGAAATCGCTGGCAGCAGCCACCTGATCGAACTGCAGGCGATGCGCCGGGCTCCAACTGTCTGGATCAAGATCCGGATGCGCCGCCAGCGCCTCCTGCAGGAATTGTCGGTTACGGGCGACCAGCGGTTGCAGGGCGCCAGGCAGATCGAGCGGCAAAGGCAGGCGCATGGTCTATCCTTGATCGGCGTGAATGAGAGAGGTGGGTGCAGGCAAAGAGGGACGAGCCGCGGTTGGACTGTCATACAAAAGTTGTAAATAGCTGAAAAACTCGAATCATTGGTACGAAACATCAAGAAACCTCTTGTGCCAGTGCGATACCAACCAACAGGAACGTTTTTCTCCACAACCCGAAAGGCGGCCACAAGCCGTTTTTCTGTAGTATTACTACTCCCTCGACTGCTCAAAAGCATGAAATGCCGAAGCATTTGTAGTAAAACTACACGGCGCCGGATGACTGTCCGGCAAATCCAAGAATTCACGACGTCTGCCCAAAAGGCCAGTCGCAAACTCAGGCTTCCGATTCTGGTTGCCTTTCCGCCCTGGAGCAAGCCATGCAAGACCTCGATCCTATCGAAACCCAGGAATGGCTGGATGCCCTGGAGTCGGTCCTCGACAAAGAAGGCGAAGACCGCGCTCATTACCTGATGACCCGCATGGGCGAACTGGCCACCCGCAGTGGTTCCCAGTTGCCTTACGCCATCACCACGCCATACCGCAACACCATCCCTGTCACCCACGAAGCACGCATGCCTGGCGACCTGTTCATGGAACGCCGCATTCGCTCGATGGTGCGTTGGAACGCCTTGGCCATGGTCATGCGTACCAACCTGAAGGACTCGGACCTGGGCGGACACATCTCGAGCTTCGCCTCCAGCGCCACCCTCTACGACATCGGCTTCAACTACTTCTTCCAGGCCCCGACCGAAGAACACGGCGGCGACCTGATCTTCTTCCAGGGCCACGCCTCGCCAGGCGTCTACGCCCGCGCCTTCATGGAAGGCCGCATCAGCGAAGAGCAGATGAACAACTTCCGCCAGGAAGTGGACGGCAACGGCCTGTCTTCGTACCCGCACCCCTGGCTGATGCCTGACTTCTGGCAGTTCCCGACCGTTTCGATGGGTCTGGGTCCGATCCAGGCGATCTACCAGGCACGCTTCATGAAGTACCTGGAAGCCCGCGGCTTCATCCCGGCCGGCAAGCAGAAGGTCTGGTGCTTCATGGGTGACGGCGAGTGCGACGAGCCGGAATCCCTGGGCGCGATCGCCCTGGCCGGCCGCGAGAAGCTGGACAACCTGATCTTCGTCATCAACTGCAACCTGCAGCGCCTCGACGGCCCGGTTCGCGGCAACGGCAAGATCATCCAGGAACTCGAAGGCGTGTTCCGTGGCGGTGGCTGGAACGTCAACAAGGTCGTCTGGGGCCGTTTCTGGGACCCACTGCTGGCCAAGGACACCAACGGTGCCCTGCAGCGCCGCATGGACGAAGTCATCGACGGCGAGTACCAGAACTACAAGGCCAAGGACGGCGCGTACGTCCGTGAGAACTTCTTCAACACCCCAGAGCTCAAGGCCATGGTCGAAGACCTGTCCGACGACGAGATCTGGAAGCTCAACCGTGGCGGCCACGACCCGTACAAGGTCTACGCGGCGTACCACCAGGCTGTGAACCACAAAGAGCAGCCGACCGTCATCCTGGCCAAGACCATCAAGGGTTACGGTACCGGTGCTGGCGAAGCCAAGAACACCGCGCACAACACCAAGAAAGTCGACGTCGACAGCCTGCGTCACTTCCGCGACCGCTTCGACATTCCGGTCAAGGACGCCGACCTCGAGAACCTGCCGTTCTTCAAGCCTGAAGAAGGTTCTGCCGAAGCCAAGTACCTGGCCGAGCGTCGCGCCGCACTGGGTGGCTTCGTGCCACAACGCCGCGCCAAGAGCTTCAGCGTGCCTACCCCGCCACTGGAGACGCTCAAGGCGATCCTCGACGGCTCGGGCGACCGCGAAATCTCCACCACCATGGCCTTCGTGCGCATCCTGGCGCAACTGGTCAAGGACAAGGAAATCGGCCAGCGCATCGTCCCGATCATCCCGGACGAAGCCCGTACCTTCGGTATGGAAGGCATGTTCCGCCAGCTGGGCATCTACTCGTCGGTCGGCCAGCTCTACGAGCCAGTCGATAAAGACCAGGTGATGTTCTACCGCGAGGACAAGAAGGGCCAGATCCTGGAAGAAGGCATCAACGAAGCCGGCGCCATGTCGTCCTTCATCGCTGCCGGTACCTCGTACAGCTGCCACAACCAGCCGATGCTGCCGTTCTACATCTTCTACTCGATGTTCGGCTTCCAGCGTATCGGCGACCTGGCCTGGGCCGCTGGCGACAGCCGCACCCGTGGCTTCCTGATCGGCGGTACCGCCGGCCGTACCACGCTGAACGGCGAAGGCCTGCAGCACGAAGACGGTCACAGCCACATGATGGCGGGCACCATCCCGAACTGCCGCACCTACGATCCGACCTACGGCTACGAGCTGGCGGTGATCATCCAGGACGGCATGAAGAAGATGACCGAAGAGCAACAGGACATCTTCTACTACATCACCGTGATGAACGAATCCTACCAGCAGCCTGCCATCCCGGCCGGTGCCGAGGAAGGCATCATCAAGGGCATGTACCTGCTGGAAGAAGACACCCGCGAAGCCGCGCACCACGTTCAGCTGATGGGCTCCGGCACCATCCTGCGCGAAGTCCGCGAAGCGGCGAAGATCCTGCGTGAAGAGTTCAACATCGGTGCCGATGTATGGAGCGTCACCAGCTTCAACGAACTGCGTCGCGACGGCCTGGCCGTGGAACGCGCCAACCGCCTCAAGCCTGGCCAGAAGCCACAGCAGACCTACGTCGAGCAGTGCCTGAGCGGTCGCAAGGGTCCGGTCATCGCCTCCACCGACTACATGAAGCTGTTCGCCGAGCAGATTCGTCAGTGGGTACCAAGCAAAGAGTTCAAGGTCCTGGGTACCGATGGCTACGGTCGCAGCGACAGCCGCAAGAAGCTGCGTCACTTCTTCGAAGTCGACCGTCACTTCGTGGTGCTGGCTGCCCTGGAAGCCCTGGCTGACCGTGGCGAGATCGAACCGAAGGTTGTCGCTGACGCCATCGTCAAGTTCGGCATCGACCCGGACAAGCGCAACCCACTGGACTGCTGAGGAGTAACTTAAGTGAGCGAACTCATTCGCGTACCTGACATCGGCAGCGGTGAAGGTGAAATCATCGAGCTGTTCGTCAAGGTCGGCGACCGCATCGAAGCGGACCAGAGCCTGCTGACCCTGGAGTCGGACAAAGCCTCCATGGAGATCCCGGCCCCCAAGGCCGGCGTCATCAAGGAGCTGAAGGTCAAGCTGGGCGACCGCCTGAAAGAAGGCGACGAACTGCTGGTCCTGGAAGCCGAGGGCGCCGCTGCGGCGCCTGAGGCTCCGGCCGCCGCCCCGGCTGCTGCTGCCCCTGCGGCCCCTGCGGCCGCTGCACCCGCCGCTGAAGCCGCCCCTGCTCCGGCACCTGCCGCAGCACCGGCTGCCGCCAGCGTGCAGGACATCCACGTGCCGGATATCGGCTCGTCGGGCAAGGCCAAGATCATCGAAGTGCTGGTCAAGGTCGGCGATACCGTCGAAGCCGACCAGTCGCTGATCACCCTGGAATCCGACAAGGCTTCCATGGAGATCCCATCGCCTGCCGCCGGCGTGGTCGAAGAAGTCCTGTGCAAGCTGGAAGACGAAGTCGGCACTGGCGACCTGATCTTCAAGCTGAAAGTCGCAGGCGCCGCGCCTGCGGCCGCTCCGGCACCAGCTGCTGCCCCGGCAGCCGCCAAGGCCGAGGCTGCTCCGGCTGCCGCACCCGCCGCTGCCGCCCCGGCTGCTGCCCCTGCACCGGTTGCTACCGCACCGGCCGCTGGCAGCAATGCCAAGGTTCACGCAGGCCCTGCCGTTCGTCAGCTGGCTCGTGAATTCGGTGTCGACCTGGGTGCTGTTGCCGCCACCGGCCCGCACGGCCGCATCCTGAAAGAAGACGTGCAGGTCTACGTCAAGGCCATGATGCAGAAGGCCAAGGAAGCACCGGCAGCCGCTGGCGCAACCGGTGGTGCTGGCATCCCGCCGATCCCGGCCGTGGACTTCAGCAAGTTCGGTGAAGTCGAGGAAGTCGCCCTGACCCGCCTGATGCAGGTCGGTGCTGCCAACCTGCACCGCAGCTGGCTGAACGTGCCGCACGTGACCCAGTTCGACTCCGCCGACATCACCGAGCTGGAAGCCTTCCGCGTTGCGCAGAAAGCCGTGGCGGAAAAGGCCGGCGTCAAGCTGACCGTCCTGCCGCTGCTGCTCAAGGCCTGTGCCCACCTGCTCAAGGAGCTGCCGGACTTCAACAGTTCGCTGGCACCAAGCGGCAAGGCCATCATCCGCAAGAAGTACGTCAACGTCGGCTTCGCCGTGGACACCCCGGACGGCCTGCTGGTCCCTGTGATCAAGAACGTCGATCAGAAGAGCCTGCTGCAACTGGCTGGCGAAGCAGCTGCGCTGGCTGAAAAAGCCCGCACCAAGAAGCTGTCGGCCGACGACATGCAGGGTGCCTGCTTCACCATCTCCAGCCTCGGTCACATTGGCGGCACCGGCTTCACGCCGATCGTCAACGCGCCGGAAGTGGCGATCCTCGGTGTTTCCAAGGCGACCATCCAGCCAGTCTGGGACGGCAAGGCCTTCCAGCCGAAGCTGATGCTGCCGCTGTCGCTGTCCTACGATCACCGTGTGATCAACGGCGCTGCCGCTGCGCGCTTCACCAAGCGCCTGGGCGACCTGCTGACGGACATCCGCACGCTGCTGCTGTAATGCTGCACCCCGCCTCCCCTCACCGGGGAGGCGGTACCGATTTCGAGCTGCCACGCTCGTACCTCAACCCCGCCCCTGGCGGGGCTTTTTTTGCCTGAAAACAACCTTCCCATGAAGGGCCGCGAGGCGCGCAAGCTTCAGATTTCCGACGCCCAGCCGACAACCTGCATACGCTGCCCCACATGGCCGCTTGCCAGCCCACGGGACATGATGCACCCTTGCTCAACGCGCCGCCGCTTACCTGCGGCATACCGCGCCAACCGCCTTGTTCAAGCGAGTCTTCGATGAAAAGCCAACCCGATGCCGCCAGCCGTGTGGCGGCCGAGGTCGTGACGCAGTTACCCGTGCCCTCGCGGCTCGGGATGCTGCGTTTCGAGCGGCTGAACGAAGCCAGTTGGGCCATGCTCTACCTCGACCCGGGCTGCGATCGCCAGTTCGGTCTGCCCGCAGCCGAACTCTGTGCCCTGATCGGCTCGCCCTATGCCAGTCTCATGGAGCCTGAAGCGCGCTACAAGCTGCACGACGAGATCCAACTGCAGCTGGCGCGGCGCAACCACTACCGCGTGCGCTATACCCTGCACGCCGGCTCCGGGCCCCTGCGCCTGCTGGAGGTCGGCGAGGCCTACAAGCAGCACAATCGCCAACTGCTGCGCGGCTACCTCACGGTGCTGGACGACCAGGCAGAAGAAATCCCGGGCCTGGACGCAAACGATCTCGAGTCACGCAACAGCCGCCTGCAACTGGCCCTGCAACTCAACCAGCGCGCCCAACAGGAGCAACTCGAGCACCTGGAACGGGTGCGTGCCCAGCAGGACCTGATCCTGCGCCTGGCACGCCAGCGCTACAGCGCCAGCAACTCGCTGCTCGAAGCCGCCGAACTGATCACCCGCAGCGCCTGCGAGATCTACAAACTCGACTGCGCCAGCATCTGGTACCTCAACGAGCAACGCCTGGAACCGATCACCGCCTGGTTCCAGCACGAGCAGGCCCACCGCCTGCCGCAGCCGATCGACGCCAGCCGCTACCCCGATTACCTCGACGCCCTGCACGCCAGCCGCGCCATCGACGCCCACAACGCCAGCCATGACCCTCGCACCCGTGACATGGTCCAGGGCCTGCTCAACACCGCCGACAATGCCATGCTCGATGCCAGCATCCGCGTCGATGGCCAGGTGGTCGGCGTACTCTGCCTGGAGCAGACCGGCCAGCCGCGGGCCTGGCAGTCCGACGAAATCGCCTTTGCCGGCGAGCTGGCCGACCAGTTCGCCCAGGTCATCACCAACCACAACCGCCGCACCGCCACCAGCGCCCTGCACCTGTTCCAGCGCGCGGTAGAGCAGAGCGCCAGCGCCTTCCTGCTGGTCAACCGTGACGGCGTGGTGGAGTACGTCAACCCAAGCTTCACCGCCATTACCCAGTACAGCACCGACGAAGTGCAGGGGCATCATCTGGCCGAGCTGCCGGCACTGGAAAACCTCAGCCAGATTCTCTTCGACTCACCCTCGAGCCTGGCCATGGGCAACAGCTGGCAAGGTGAGTTCAAGAGCCGGCGCAAGAGCCTGGAACCCTATTGGGGCCAGCTATCGATTTCCAAGGTGTATGGCGACAACCGCGAGCTGACCCACTACATCGGCATCTACGAAGACGTCACCCAGAGCAAGCTTGCACAGCAACGCATCGAGCGCCTGGCCTACACCGACAACCTCACCAGTCTGGGCAACCGCCCGGCGTTCATCCGCAGCCTCGACGAACGCTTCGCCCGCGACGGCGACAGCCCGATCTGCCTGCTGCTGGTCGACATCGATAACTTCAAGCGCATCAACGACAGCCTCGGCCACCAGACCGGCGACAAGCTGCTGATCAGCCTGGCCCGCCGTCTGCGCAACAGCCTGAGCAGCGGTGGCAGCCTGGCGCGCTTTGCCAGCAACGAGTTCGCCGTGCTGCTGGACGACACCGGCCTCGAAGACGGCCAGAACATCGCCCAGCAGTTGCTGCGCACCCTCGACAAGCCCATGTTCGTCGACAACCAGCTGATCAACGTCACCGCCTCCGTGGGCCTGGCCTGTGCGCCCCTGCACGGCGCCGACCCGCAGACCCTGATGAAGAACGCAGGCCTGGCCCTGCACAAGGCCAAGGCCAACGGCAAGCATCAGGTCCAGGTGTTCACCGAAGTGCTCAACGCCGAGGCCAGCTACAAGCTGTTCGTCGAGAACAACCTGCGCCGAGCCCTGACCCAGAACGAGCTGGAGGTCTTCTACCAACCCAAGCTGTGCCTGCGCAGCGGTCGCCTGTTGGGCCTGGAGGCGCTGCTGCGCTGGAACCACCCCGAGCGCGGCATGATCCGCCCCGACCAGTTCATCAGCGTGGCCGAAGAGACCGGCCTGATCATCCCCATCGGTAAATGGGTGGTGCGCCAGTCGTGCCGCATGAGCCAGGAGCTGCGCGAGGCCGGCATGGGCAATCTGCACGTGGCGATCAACCTGTCGCCCAAGCAGTTCTCCGACCCCGAGCTGGTCAGCTCGATCGGTGCCATTCTCAAGGAAGAAGCGCTGCCCCCGCATCTGCTGGAACTGGAGCTGACCGAGGGCCTGCTGCTGGAGGCCACCGAAGACACCCGGCGCCAGCTCGACGAGCTCAAGCAGCTGGGTCTGACCCTGGCCATGGATGACTTCGGTACGGGCTATTCATCGCTGAGCTACCTGAAGAAGTTTCCCATCGACATCATCAAGATCGATCGCAGCTTCATCAGCGAGATTCCCGCCAACCAGGACGATATGGAGATCACCTCGGCGGTGGTGGCCATGGCCCACAACCTCAAGCTCAAGGTGGTCGCCGAAGGCATCGAGACCTCCGAACAGCTGGCGTTCCTGCGTCGCCACCGCTGCGACGTCGGCCAGGGCTACCTGTTCGACCGGCCGATCCCCGGGCGCGAGCTGGTCGACAAGCTCAGGCGCTATCCGCGCGGGCCGGTGGCCTGACAGGCGCGTAAACCTCGGGCACTATAGGGGCCATGCGGGCCTCTTCGCGGGCAAGCCCCAACCGCTCCCACTGTCAGACAGAGGAACAATCATGGTCCTGCGCTCGGAAATCCTCGTGAACAAAAACGTCCTGCCCACCGCGGAACAGGCCCTGCCTGGCCGCGAAACCCCTATGTCCCTGCCCGAATTCCACTACGTGTTCAAAGGCACCCCGCTGCTCGGCCCATTCTTCGAAGGCAGCATCGACTTCGCCATCTTCGGCCTGGGCTGCTTCTGGGGCGCCGAACGACGTTTCTGGCAGCGTGAAGGCGTGGTCAGCACCGTGGTCGGCTACGCCGGCGGTTTCACCCCCAACCCGACCTACGAAGAGGTCTGCTCGGGCCTGACCGGCCACACCGAAGTGGTGCTGGTGGTGTTCGACAAGGACAAGGTCAGCTACCGCGAACTGCTGGCGATGTTCTGGGAACTGCACAACCCGACCCAGGGCATGCGCCAGGGCAACGACATCGGCACCCAGTACCGTTCGGCCATCTATTGCACCTCGCCGGAGCAACTGGAGCAGGCCAAGGCCAGCCGCGATGCCTTCCAGGCCGAGCTGAGCAAGGCCGGTTTCGGCGAGATCACCACCGAGATCGACCAGGCGCCGACCGTCTACTTCGCCGAGGCCTACCACCAGCAGTACCTGGCCAAGAACCCCGGAGGCTACTGCGGCATCGGTGGCACCGGCGTGTGCCTGCCCCCCAGCCTGCAGGGTAACTGACCCATGATCCTGTTCCATTCGCCGCTGTCGCCGTTCGTGCGCAAGGTCATGGTGGTGTTGCACGAGACCGGCCAGCTGGACCGCGTGACCTTGCAACCCGTCAACATCAGCCCGGTGAGCGGTGACGAGCAGCTCAACCAGGACAATCCGATCGGCAAGATCCCGGCCCTGCGCCTGGACGACGGCAGCGTGCTGCACGACAGCCGGGTGATCTGCGAGTACCTCGACACCCAGCACGTCGGTAACCCGCTGGTTCCCCGCGAGGGCTCGGCGCGCTGGCGGCGCCTGACCCTGGCCTCCCAGGCCGATGCGATCATGGATGCGGCGGTGTCGAGCCGCTATGAAAGCTTCCTGCGTCCTGAAGACAAGCGCTGGGATGGCTGGCTGCAGGCGCAGTCAGAGAAGATCCGCCGAGGCCTGGCGGATCTTGAGCAGCATCACCTGGCAGAGATCGCCTCCGGCTTCGACATCGCCTCGATCGGCGTGGCCTGCGCGCTGGGCTACCTGGACCTGCGCCAGCCGGAGTTCGGGTGGCGTGAACAACAGCCTGGGCTGGCTGCATGGTATGCCCAGGTGTGCCAGCGGCCATCGATGCTGGCTACAGTGCCGGTAGCCTGAAGCCCCCGTTCACGGGCAAGTCGGAGCGCCGACTTGCCCGTGAATGCCTCAACCCGACCTGGCAGGAAACAACATCCCCACCCGAACCGCCAACCAGCGCCCGATCGCCTTGTCCTCCCTCATGCCACCCTCCCCACCCGCGACCAGTCCAGCCGCCGGGTCAGCACCATGAACACCCCGAGCAAGCCAAAACACAGCAGCGAGCCCATCAGCAGCGCATAGTCCTCGGCACTCAGCAGCCCGTAGAGCAGGCCATACAGCGCCGCCAACCCCAGCGCAAAACCCGCCCCGCGCACCGGGCTGTGCAGCACATGGCTCAAGTAGAAGCCGATCAGCAGCACACAGGCCGCCGCCGACAAGCCGTACGCCAGGCCGAAACCCAGGTGTTCCGACAGTGACAGCAGCAACAGATAGAACAGCGCCAGCGCCGCCCCCACCAGCATGTACTGCATCGGGTGCACGCTGAGGTTCTTCAACACCTCGAACAGGAAGAAGCCGGCAAAGGTCAGCGCGATGAACAGCAGCGCGTACTTGATCGCACGTTCGCTCTTGAGGTACTGGTCCACCGGATCGACGAAGCTCACACCAAAGGTGCGCCCACTGAAATCCGCGCACTTGTCCGCACCGGCGCATTGGCGCAGCGCGTCTTCCAGGTTGGTGGCAAAGAACGAGGTCTGCCAGCGCGCGGTGAAGCCCTGGGCATCGATCTCACGGCTGGCCGGCAAGTAGTTGCCGATGAAGCTCGGATGGGGCCAGTTGGCGCGCATCTCGACCCGGCTGCTGCGCCCCACTGGCAGTACATGGAGTTGTCCGGTGCCCTGCAACGCCAGGTCGAAGGCATAACTGAACTCGCGGGCAGCCTGGCCATCCAGCCCCGGCAGAGCGACGCGCACGCCACCGGCCATCCAGTCCAGGCCGGTGCCTGCTTCGAACGGCAGGCGCTGATCGTCGAGGCTCAGTTCCAAGGCGTTCTCGATGCCACGAATATCGCTGATGCCCACCACCATGAACGGTTTGTCGAACCGGTAGTCGTCGTAGTCCTTGTCGATACCCCAGCGCTCGGGCAGCTTGAAGCGGCCACTGACATGGTTCTTGGCATGGAACAACCGCGCCTGGTAGATGCCACGGGCGCGCAGCTCGGTATCGACCTGGCTGGCGACCTCGAAGGTTTCCGGCAGGAAGTACAGGTGGCCGCTGACAGTGCTGGTTTCCTGCACACTCTTGCCGTCCTTGTCGATCCAGCGGCGCTGGTACTTGCGGTACGGCACCACCAGCAGCGGGCCGCTGATCTGCTGATCGAAGCTCGAGCTCTGGGCGATGTCCTGCAGCACGCTATCGCGCGCGGCCTGGCGTTCATCGATCAGGCCACCGATCATCAACAGAGGGATCAATAACAGCAGCATCAGCAGGACGATCATGCCGAGCTTGAAACTCAGGGGCTTGTTCATGGGGCGTTGGCTCCGGTTGTGATGGGCGCAGGTTGCGCCCATCACATGGAGACAATGGGGAGGGTTTGTGCAGATTGTGTGGAGATGGCGAGCCGGTCTCGAATCCGGCGCCGGAATCAGCCCATGCGCCGCGCAGGCAGCCACAGCCTGACCCGCACCCCGCCGTCGACGTTATCGACCGCCAGCGCTCCACCATGCAGCTGCATCACTTCGTCGACAAAGTTGAGCCCAAGCCCGGTGCTCTTGCGTCCGGTCCCTGGCCGCGGCAAGGAATAGAAGCGCTCGCTGACCCGCTCGATGGCGTAATCCGGAATCGCCTCCCCCTGGTTGAACAGACTCAACGCAACCCGTTCGCCCTCCTGCACCCACTCGAACGACAACGTGCCGCCGGCCGGCGTGAAGTCGAGTGCGTTGTCCACCAGGTTCGCCAGCGCCTGGCGCAACAGGAAGGGGTCGCACAGTAACAACACACCACCCGGCACCTGTTGCCGGATCTGCAATCCGGCACTGTCGATCCGCGCCGCATACCCGTGCAGCAACTCGTCGAGCAGTGCCGCAAGCGGCACCTGCTGCTCATCCTCCAGCGCCTGCATCTGCTCGACCCGCGCCAGGTTGAGCAAGCGCTCGATCATCTGCTGCAAACGCTCGCTCTCACGCTCGATATTGCTGGCAAAACGCGCCCGCTGCTCATCCGGCATCGGCCCCTGCAACAGCTCGGAAGCCCCGCGAATCGCCGCCAGTGGGCTCTTCAGCTCATGGGTGAGGGTATGCACATAGCGCTCGACATACGCCTTGCCCTCCAACTGCGTGCGCATGCGCTCCACCGCCGTGGCCAGTTGCAGCAGTTCGCCGCCCTTGTAGTGCGGCAGCGCCGCGCGCTCGCCCTCACTCACCGCCTGGGCGTAGCGGGTGAGGCGGCGCAACGACCGCGCCAGCCACCAGGACAGCGCCGCGCCCACCAGCAGCCCGAGCACGATCAAGCCCAGGCCGAGCGTCAGCAAACGTTGCTCGGAGCGGTCGATATAGGGTTGCAGCGAACTGTTGGGCTTGGCCACCGTCACCACTCCGATGACCTGGCCGTTGTCCATGATCGGTGCCGCCACATGCATCACCGAGGTGCTTTCGTCGTCCGGATCGCTGCGGGTCGAACGCGCGCCATACTGGCCGCGCAGGGTCAGGTAGACGTCGTTCCAGCGCGAGTAATCCTTGCCCAGTGCCTGGCCACTGGAGTCGAGCAGGACGATGCCTTGGGCGTCGGTGACATAGATCCGGTGACTGACCTGGTTTTTCGCCAGCCCCCAGATATCGGCACCCGGGCGGCGCTGCCCGTAGGATTCGAGCACTTGCGGCAGACGACTTTGCCCAAGCGTGCCGGCCTTGACGTCATCGTGAAGGATTTCTGCCAACAGGTTGGCGGTGTCCACCAGGGTTTCCTCGGAAGACTGGCGCACCACCGGGCGAATCTGTTCGCGCACGGTATTGAGCAGGAAGTAACCCGACAACCCGACGAACAGGAAGTACACCAGAAAGATCCGGATCCCCAGGCGCATCAGGCGTGGTCCGGGCTGTAGCTGTAGCCCAGGCCGCGATGGGTCTGGATCGGCTCGGCGTCGGCCACGACCTGGCGCAGCTTGGCGCGCAGGCTCTTGATGTGGCTGTCGACGGTACGCTCGTAACCGGCATCGGAGGACACGCCCAGGCCGTCGAGCAGTTGCTCGCGGCTGAACACCCGCCGGGGTTGCTCGAGCAGGCAGTGCAACAGGCGAAACTCATGGCGGGTGAGTGTCAGCGCCTGGCCACGATAGAGAATGCGCATACCCCGCGTATCGACTTCGAACGGCCGGGCTTCGCCCACCGCCTCGCCCCGGGGCGCCATGCGCTTGAGGATCGCCCGCACCCGCGCAGCCACCTCGCGCGGGCTGAACGGCTTGACCACATAGTCGTCGGCACCGATTTCCAAGCCTACGACCCGGTCGATCTCACCATCGCGGGCACTGAGGAACATCACCGGCACCTCGCTGAAGCGGCGCAGCTGGCGACAGGTTTCGAAGCCGCTGATATCGGGCAGACCGATGTCGAGGATGACCAGGTCGGCCGGACGCTGGCGCATCTGATCGAGCGCGGCGCTGCCCAGGTTCACCCAGGTGGTGGTATGGCCGTCGGCCTGGAGAGCGTAGACCAGGGTGTCGGCGATGGCGGATTCGTCTTCGACGATGAGGATGTGGGGCATGGGTGAGGCTCTGAGGGTCTGGTCGTCGATTGTCCGACCGGGCCCTACCGCCGGACAAGCCCACTCCCACAATTGCAGGTTGACGCTGCACCTGCGGGAGCGAGCTTTGCCTGCGAGAGGCCAGCCCGGACGATCAGCAGTCCGGTTTGTCTGCGGTATAGCGCCGCGCCGGGTTCACCGCCGCCTTGAACTCACGCAGCGCCTTGGCGCCGATCAGCAACGGGTAGTTGAAGTTGCTGCGGTCGGTCAGGTTGACCTCCACCGTGCGCTTGACGTCGCCCAGGCACAGCTCCAGGTCCACCACCGGGCGGCGGGCGGCCTCGGCCGGTTCGTCCTCGTCTTCTTCATCGCCCGAGCGGGCCTTGATCTTGCTGATGCGCGCCACCTTGTGCTCGTAGACCTTGCCGTCGGCGTCCTTGGTCGCCAGGCGGAATCGCACCCACTCCTCGCCGTCGCGGGTGAAGGTCTCGATATCCTTGGCCGACAGCGAAGCGGTCAGCGCGCCAGTATCCATCTTGGCCTTGAGGGTCTGGCCGATCTCGGGGAGCTTGATGTACTCGTAGCGGCCATAGAGTGTCGGCTCGGCGGCCAGCACCGGCAGCGCCAGCAGTGACAGGAGGGCAAGCAGTGGTTTCACGGGAAACATTCCTTGAGATGAGACAGTGCTTAGACTACGCGGGCAGGATAGGTTCGTTGTCATAGCCTATCCAACATAATGTGAAACATTTGTGCCTTCCATTGGGCACTGGACGTTTGGCGTAGGGCCTCGCCCTGCTTATCATTGCCAACCGCAAATTTCACACAACAAGAGTCTCCTTATGCGTCGCCTGCTGACCGGCATTCTCACAACAGCCCTGCTGCTGCTCAACACCCTGGTGCTGATCGGGCCGCTGCTGGTCTTCGCCCTGCTCAAGCTGGTGCTGCCCGGCCGTGGCCGCGACTATGCCTCATGGGCGGTGATGTGGATCGCCGAGACCTGGTCGGAAATCGACAAGGCCATCTTCGCCCTGTGCATCCCCACGCAATGGGACATCCGTGGCATCGAGAACCTGAACCCGAACACCTCCTACCTGTGCATCAGCAACCACCAGAGCTGGGTCGACATTCCCGCACTGATCGAAAGCCTCAACCGCCGGGTGCCGTTCTTCAAGTTCTTCCTCAAGAAGGAGCTGATCTGGGTGCCGCTGCTGGGCCTGGCCTGGTGGGCGCTGGACTACCCCTTCATGAAGCGCTACAGCAAGGCCTTCCTCGACAAGCACCCCGAACTCAAGGGCAAGGACCTGGAAATCACCAAGGCTGCCTGTGAGCTGTTCAAGCGCCAGCCGGTGACCGTGGTCAACTACCTTGAAGGCACGCGCTTCACCGAAGCCAAGCGCGCACAACAGCAGTCGCCGTACCGCCACCTGCTCAAGCCCAAGGCTGGCGGCGTGGCCTTCGTGCTCGCCGCACTGGGCGAGCAACTCGATGCCCTGCTCGATGTGACCATCGTCTACCCCGGCAACAAGGCGCCGGGCTTCTGGGACCTGCTCAATGGCAGCATCAGCCGGGTGACCATCGACATTCAGGTGCGTGAGCTGGACCGCACCCTGTGTGAAGGCGACTACGAGAGCGATCCGGCGTTCCGGCAGCAGGTTCAGGCGTGGGTGAACCAGTTGTGGGAAGACAAGGATCAACGCATCGAGCAGCTGCGCGCCGAGATGCGCTGAGCATGATCTCTGCGTATTCGCGGATCTGGCCGCGAATACGCGTCTAGATGCTCGATTAAAATCCATATTTATAATTGAGATAAGCAACTCTTTGTTTGTCATCGTCCAGTCGCCTGGATAAAAATCGATCTACACAATTACAAAAAGCCAGGATCGATCGATGGCCCACACACCCTCCTCTTCCGCCGAGGCGCCAGCCCCACAACTGCGCCGCGTGCTCGGCCTCCCCGCACTGGTGTTCTTCGGCCTGGTGTACATGGTCCCGCTGACCATCTTCACCACCTACGGCATCGTCACCGAGATCACGGGCGGGCGCACCGCAGGTGCCTATCTCGTCACCCTGCTGGCGATGCTGTTCACCGCCACGTCCTACAGCTTCATGGTCAAGCGTTTTCCGGTCGCAGGCTCGGCATACTCCTACACAAACCTCGCCTTCGGTCCGAATATCGGCTTCCTGGCCGGCTGGTCGTTGCTGCTCGACTACCTGTTCATCCCGATGATCAACTACCTGCTCATCGGCCTTTTCCTCAACCTCGCCTTCCCTGCCATCCCGGCCTGGAGCATCGTCCTGGCATCGATTGCCCTGGTCACCCTGCTCAACGTGATCGGCATCCACTCGGTGGCCAAGGCCAGCAACCTGATCGTCGGCGCGCAGATCGTCTTCATCGGAGTGTTCGTCGCCCTGTCCTACCAGAGCCTCGCCGGACAACCGGTAGAGATGCTGGCTCCGCTGCGGGGCGACGGCAGTGCCCCGGGCTTCGCGGCGTTGATGGCCGGGGCGGCGGTGCTGTGTCTTTCGTTCCTGGGCTTCGATGCGGTGTCGACACTGGCCGAGGAATGCAGGGACGCCCGTCGCGACGTACCGCGGGCGATCATCCTCACCACCCTGGGTGCCGGGCTGCTGTTCACCGTGCTCGCCTATGTCAGCCAGTTGGTGCTGCCAGGCAGCGCATTCAGCAACGTCGACGCCGCCGCCAACGAGGTGATGTTCAAGGCCGGCGGCCAGTTCCTCGCCAACTTCTTCACGGCCGCGTTCGTCGCCGGCAGCCTGGGCTCGGCACTGGCCTCCCAGGCGGCGGTGTCACGTATCCTCTTCACCATGGGCCGTGATGGCGTGCTGCCAAGGCGCACCTTCGGCCACCTGTCGCCACGCTTCGGCACACCGGTGTTCGCCATCGTGCTGGTCTCGGCCTTTTCGCTGCTGGCACTGGTGATCGATCTGGCGACCCTGGCATCGCTGATCAGCTTCGGTGCGCTGGTGGCGTTCTCGGTGGTGAACCTGGCAGTGGTGCGCACGCACCTGATCGACGAGCGTACCCATCGCACTCCGACAGGGCTGCTGCGCTATGGCTTGGTGCCATTGGTCGGGTTGGGGCTGACGCTGTGGTTGTGGACCAGCCTGTCGGCGCTGACCCTGGTGATTGGCCTGTGCTGGTTCGCCCTGGGGCTGGCTTACCTGGCGGTGCTGACGGCCGGCTTCCGGCGGCCGGTGCAACTGGTGGACTTTTCCGAGGCGGGGTGACGGCGTGTCCGCGCCGGCTTTTTCGCAGGCAAGCCCGCGAAAGGGCCGGCTGGCTGTCAGACCGATGGCACCGCACTTGCCGGGCTGCCCCACAGGCTGCCCAGGTTCTGCAGCAACGAACCGGCAATGCCCTGCTGCCCCAGGTACTGCAGGATCAACGGCGCGAACTGGCCGATCATGCCGGTATCCATGCCCAGCGCCTTGAAGGCGTTATCCAGGTCGTTGCGATTCTCGACATTGCCCAGGGCATTGCTCAGCGCCGACGGGTGCTGGTTGTTCTGCCCCAGCAACTCGCCCAGCCCGTTGAGCCCGCCCAGGGCGTTGGCACCGGACAACAGGTCGAGACCGGGCACCGCCTTGGTCAACTGGCCGTAGTCGTCATTGCTCAGGTTGTTGCGCGCAAGGCCCAGCATGGCGCCAGCGCCGCCGACAGCCTGCTCGGGGGTGATCTTCAGTTCGCTGCCCAGGGTGTTGAGCAGATTGGCCTGGGCAGCCGGCGCCTGGACCTGGCCTTTCGGGGTCTGCATGGCCGAGACAGCATTGGCGGCATCGTTGAGGTTGAAGGCGAACACCGGGCTTGCGGCCAGGGTCATCAGGGTTGCCAGGGTGAATGCTTTCATCGGAGGACCTCGTAGGCCGGGATGGCCTGGGAAACGAGGCGTTGGACTGGGGGGCCCGGAGGTTTGTTCCTGCCGGGTGTCGGCAAGCAGCGAGCCCGCCCCACAGGCCTGTGGGAGCGGGCTCGTCCCGCGATTGGGCCGCAAAGCGGCCCCAAAAACCTCAGGCAGCGCTGAAGGTCCTGTGCGGATCGATCACGAATTTCTTCGGCACGCCCGCATCGAACTCACCGTACCCTTCCGGCGCCTGATCCAGGCTGATCACCTGCACGCCCACCACTTCGGCGATGTTGATCCGATCCCACATGATCGCCTGCATCAGCTGGCGGTTGTACTTCATGGTCGGGGTCTGGCCGGTGTGGAAGCTGTGCGACTTGGCCCAGCCCAGGCCGAAGCGGATGCTCAGCGCGCCGATCTTCGCCGCCGCGTCCACCGCGCCCGGGTCTTCGGTCACGTACAGGCCCGGAATGCCGATCTTGCCGGCCACACGGGTGACCTGCATCAGCGAGTTGAGCACGGTCGCCGGGGCTTCGTGCTTGGCACCTTCATGGCCGTGGCCGCGGGCTTCGAAACCTACCGCATCGACGGCGCAGTCCACTTCCGGCTCGCCGAGGATGTCGATGATCTGCTCGTGCAGCGGGGTGTCCTTGGACAGGTCGACCACCTCGAAGCCCTGGGACTTGGCGTGGGCCAGGCGCAGCGGATTGAGGTCACCCACGATCACGCAGGCGGCGCCCAGCAGGCGTGCCGAAGCGGCAGCGGCCAGGCCGACCGGGCCGGCGCCTGCCACATAGACGGTGCTGCCCGGGCCGACGCCTGCGGTGACAGCGCCGTGGTAGCCGGTGGGCAGGATGTCCGACAGGCAGGTCAGGTCACGGATCTTCTCCATGGCCTTGTCGCGGTCAGGCAGTTTCAGCAGGTTGAAGTCGGCGTACGGCACCAGAACGTATTCAGCCTGGCCGCCGGTCCAGTCACCCATGTCGACATAACCATAGGCACCGCCGGCACGGGCCGGGTTGACGGTCAGGCAGACGCCGGTGTGCATCTCCTTGCAGGAACGGCAGCGCCCGCAAGCGACGTTGAACGGCACCGACACCAGGTCGCCGATCTTCAGGCGCTCGACATCGCGGCCCAACTCGACGATTTCACCCGTGATCTCATGGCCGAGAACCAGGCCGACCTGAGCGGTGGTGCGGCCCCGGACCATGTGCTGGTCGGAACCGCAGATATTGGTGGAGACCACCTTGAGGATCACGCCGTGCTCGATCTTCTTGCCGCGCGGATCCTGCATCTTGGGGTAGTCGATCTTCTGCACCTCGACCTTGCCTGCGCCGAGATACACCACTCCACGATTACCAGACATGCTCTTACCTCGCTTGATTTGTATTTATGCAGCGGTGGTTGAAGCGCCGCCATCCCTGGGCGGCCTGTGTTACTGGAATGAGGGGAATTGTGGGCTTGATGGGGGATGTCGCAGTGACTGGATGCGACAGGGGATTATCTGTTTACGGCAGGTCGAAAGTGGTGAGGCCATTCGCGGGCAAGCCCGCTCCTACAACACTGTGGGAGCGGGCTTGCCCGCGAAGAGGCCCGTGCAGACGTCAGAGAACGACAGTCCGGTTGGCATTGAGGAACACCCGTCGCTCGATGTGATACCCCACCGCCCGCGCCAGGGTCAGGCACTCGATATCGCGCCCCTTGGCGATCAGATCTTCAGGATAGTGGCTGTGATCGACCACCTCGACGCCCTGGGCAATGATCGGCCCTTCGTCGAGGTCGTTGTTGATGTAGTGGGCGGTCGCGCCGACCATCTTCACACCCTTGTTGTACGCCTGGTGATAAGGCTTGGCGCCCTTGAACCCCGGCAGCAGCGAGTGATGGATGTTGATCGCCCAGCCATCCAGGCGCCGGCACAGCTCTGGCGAAAGCACCTGCATGTAGCGCGCGAGAATCACCAGCTCAGCGCCGGTTTCCTCGATCACCTTGAGCACCTTGCGCTCCTGGCCCGGCTTGTCGTTCGGGTCGAGCGCGAAGTGGTAGTAGGGAATCTTGTGCCAGTGCGCCAGCGGCTCCAGGTCGGGGTGGTTGGAGATCACTGCGACCACCTCCATGCCCAATTGGCCGATGCGCTGGCGATACAGCAGGTCGTTCAGGCAATGGTCGGCCTTGGACACCATGATCACCACCTTGGGGCGGTGATTGGGTGCCGTCAGCTCGAACGCCATGCCAAAGGCTTCACTGCGCTCGGCGAGCCCGGCACGGAAGGCATCTTCATCGAAACCGTCAGGTGCGCGGAATTCCACACGGATGAAGAAACGCCCCGACAGTCGGTCATCGAAGGAGTGATGCTCGGTGACGTAGCAGCGCTGCTCGAAGAGATGACGCGTGACCACATCGACCGTGCCGAGCATGCTCGGGCAGTCGGCGGTGAGAATCCAGGTGTCCGGTGCCCGACTCATGATCTGCGCTCCTTATGCCTCGATGGCCAGGCCGTACTCGGCCGATGCGTCCTGCAGCCACAGCCACCAGTAGTCGGAGAAGCTGCGGCGGATCACCAGCTCCCAGGTGTCTTCGGCAGTGCGGCGGATCACCAGTTGCGACTTGGCGAACACGGTGCCGACGGCCTTGCCCACAGGGAAGTTGTTCGGGTGTACATCATAGCTGGTGGATTTCATCAGCACGTCGCGCACGTTCGGGCCGCGCAGCTCGAGCAGGGTCTGCCCGCCACTGACATTGACCACCTGGACATGCTGGCCGTCGAGGGCATCGCGCAGCTTCTGCTCGACGCTGAACTCCTGGCCGCCCGGGACGATCAGCAGCCATTCGTCGGGGCCGACCCACTGCAGCGACATGTCACTGTTGGCGACCACCGTCAGCGCCACCGGCAGCTCCAGGCCCAGGGCCTTGTGCACGGCGCCGGCGAACTGCGGATCGTGGCCATCACCACGGATCGTCAGGTGACCGAGGAATTTCTTCTCGCGCAGGGTGACGCCTGCGTTGTTGCGGCCCTTGCCGACCAGGCTGGCCAGGTCTGCGTGGTGCAGCGGCGACTGGGCCTTGGCATCGCTGCCGGGGTTTTGCTGGAAGACGTTGATAGCGCTCATTTCTTACCTGCCTTGAATTCTTGTGCCAGGAACGGCGCCGACCTGTAGGAGCGGGCTTGTCCCGCGATTGGGGCGCAGAGGCCACCATCGCAATCGCGGGGCAAGCCCGCTCCCACAGGGTCCGGCGTGGTCTTCCAATGCCTTAGACGTTCTGCCGCTCACCCTTCGGATCGAAGAACACCGAAGACACGATCTCTGCCTCGATCACGCTGCCGTCGGCCTGTGGCGAATAGACCCGCTCGCCGAGGCGCTTGAGGCCACCCTTGACCACGCCCATGGCGAACGAATAGCCCAGGGAGTTGGCCTTGTAGCTGGAGGTGACGTGACCGACCATGTCCATCGGGATCGGCTGCTTGGGATCGAACACCAGCTGGGCACCTTCAGGCAGCCACACGTTCGGGTCCACAGGCTTGAGGCCGACCAGTTGCTTGCGGTTCTCGCGGGTGGTGTCCTCGCGGTTCATGCCGCGCAGGCCGATCCACGAGAACGGCTTGTTGCGGCCCACGCACCAACTCATGTTCAGGTCGTCCGGCGTCATCGAGCCGTCGGTGTCCTGGCCGACGATGATGAAGCCCTTCTCGGCACGCAGCACGTGCATGGTCTCGGTGCCGTACGGCGTGAGGTTGTACTGCTTGCCCGCCTCGATGATCTTTTCCAGCACGCCCATGGCGTAGTTGGCCTGGACGTTGACCTCGTAAGACAGCTCGCCGGTGAACGAGATACGGAACACCCGCGCCGGCACCCCACCGACGTTGCCTTCCTTCCAGCTCATGAACGGGAAGGCGTCCTTGTCCAGGTCGATATCGCTGATCTGCTCCAGCAGCTTGCGGCTGTTGGGGCCGGACAGGGTCATGGTCGCCCAGTGGTCGGTGACCGAGGTGAAGTACACCTTCAGCTCCGGCCATTCGGTCTGGTGGTACAGCTCCAGCCACTGCAGCACACGGGCGGCGCCGCCAGTGGTGGTGGTCATGATGAAGTGGTTGTCGCCGACGCAGGCGGTCACACCGTCGTCGAAGACCATGCCGTCTTCCTTGCACATCAGGCCGTAGCGGGCCTTGCCCACATCGAGCTTGGTCCAGGCGTTGGTGTACACGCGGTTGAGGAACTCGCGCGCATCCGGGCCCTGGATGTCGATCTTGCCGAGCGTGGAAGCATCGAGCAGGCCCACGCTGTCACGCACCGCCTTGCACTCACGAGCCACGGCGGCGTGAATGTCTTCGCCAGGCTTGGGGAAGTACCACGGACGCTTCCACTGGCCGACATCCTCGAACTCGGCGTTGTTCTTCACGTGCCAGGCGTGCAGCGCGGTGAAGCGCACCGGCTCGAACAGGTGGCCACAATGACGGCCCGCCACCGCGCCGAACGTGACCGGCGTGTAGTTGGGGCGGAACATGGTGGTGCCCATTTCCGGAATGGTGATACCCAGCGAGCGGGCGGCGATGGCCAGGCCGTTGATGTTGCCCAGCTTGCCCTGGTCGGTGCCGAAGCCCAGCGCGGTGTAACGCTTGACGTGCTCGACCGACTCGAAGCCTTCGCGGGTGGCCAGCTCGATGGCGGCAGCAGTGACGTCGTTCTGCTGGTCGACGAACTGTTTCGGGGCGCGCGCAGTGCCTTTGTCGTGCGGCACCTGGAACAGCGCCACGGTGGCCTCTTCCTTGCGCTGCACGGTCTTGGGCAGGCTGCCGACGCTGGCCTTGAAGCCGGCCTCGGTGGCGGCGCGAACACCGCCTTCGAAACCATCGGCGAGGGTGTCGCCCAGCGCATAGACGCCGTTCACGCCACCGACGCACACACGCTTCTGCGGCGCGTCGCCCGGCACGAAGCCGAGGATATCGTCACGCCAGACAGGGCGCCCGCCCAGGTGCGAGGCCAGGTGCACCACCGGGCTGTAGCCCCCGGAAGTGGCAACCAGGTCGCATTCGAGCCATTCGCCAGGGCTGGTGACCTTGTGCGCAGGCACATCGATGGCCGCCACACGGGCACCGGTGACGTGCTTGCCGCCACGGGCTTCGATCACCGCGCTGGAGGTGAGGATGCGGATACCCTTGGCACGCGCCTCCTCGACCAGCGAACCGCGTGGGTTGTGGCGCGCATCGGCGATGGCGACCACCTGCAGGCCGGCATCGTGCCAGTCAAGGGCGGTGCGGTAGGCATGGTCGTTGTTGGTCGACAGCACCAGCTTGCGGCCCGGCGCCACGCCATAACGGCGCACATAGGTGGAAACCGCTCCGGCCAGCATGTTGCCCGGCAGGTCGTTGTTGCCGTACACCAGCGGACGTTCATGGGCGCCGGTAGCCAGCACCACACGCTTGGCCCGCACACGGTGCACGCGCTGGCGTACCTGGCCGATCGGCGCGCGGTCACCGAGGTGGTCGGTGAGGCGCTCGTGGATGGTCAGGAAGTTGTGGTCGTGGTAACCGTTGACCGTGCTGCGCGGCAGCAGGGTGACTTCGGCCAGCCCCTGCAGCTCGGCAAGGGTCGCAGCCACCCAGTCGGCGGCCGGCTTGCCGTCGAGGGTCTCGCGGCTGTCGAGCAGGCTGCCGCCGAACTCTTCCTGTTCATCGGCCAGGATCACCCGCGCCCCGCTACGGCCGGCCGCCAGTGCAGCAGCCAGGCCTGCCGGGCCGGCACCGACGATCAGCACGTCGCAGTGCTGGTTCATGTAGTCGTAGCTGTCCGGGTCGTTCTGCAGCGGTGCACGGCCCAGGCCCGCCGCCTTGCGGATGTACTTCTCGTAGGTCATCCAGAACGACTTGGGATACATGAAGGTCTTGTAGTAGAACCCCGGCGGCATCATGTTGCCGCCGACCTTGCCGATGATGCCCATCACGTCGTTGTTGACGTTCGGCCAGCCGTTGGTGCTGCTGGCCACCAGGCCCGAATACAGGGCCTGCTGGGTGGCACGCACGTTGGGGATCTGGGTGGCTTCGCTGGAGCCGATCTGCAGGATAGCGTTCGGCTCTTCGGTACCGGCGGCGATGATCCCGCGCGGGCGCGAATACTTGAAGCTGCGCCCGACGATCTCGACACCGTTGGCCAGCAGCGCGGCGGCCAGGGTATCGCCGGCATAACCCTGGTAGGTCTTGCCGTTGAAGGTAAAGTTCAGAACCTTGCTGCGGTCGATGCGACCGCCGCTGGCGAGGCGATAGACCTGGCTCATACTTTTTCTCCCTGGCCCTTGGCGGTCGCCGGTGCGGCGCTTTGTCTGGATGCGGCGGTCACCTGAGGCTTCTCACCGATCTTGTAGGTTTCGAGAATCTCGTAGGTCACCGTGTCACGGGTCACGTTGAAGTACTGGCGGCAACCGGCGACGTGGTCCCACAGCTCGTGGTGGATACCGCGCGGGTTGTCGCGGAAGAACATGTAGGTGCCCCACTCTTCGTCGGAGCAGGTGTTCGGGTCCAGCGGGCGGGCGATGTGCGCCTGGCCTGAAGCGTGGAATTCTTCTTCGGAGCGCAGCTCGCCGCAGTGGGGACAGAAGATTTGCAACATGACGATTGTCTCCGGGTCAGTGGGCGACGGCAGCAGCGCCGTGTTCGTCGATCAGCGCGCCGTTGTAGAAACGGTCGATGGAGAAAGGCGCGGCCAGTGGATGCATCTCGCCCTTGGCCAGGCTCGCCGCGAAGACGTTGCCCGAGCCCGGAGTGGCCTTGAAGCCGCCCGTGCCCCAACCGCAGTTGAAGAACATGTTCTTGACCGGGGTCTTGGAGATGATCGGGCACGCATCCGGGGTGGTGTCGACGATGCCGCCCCACTGGCGGTTCATGCGCACGCGCGACAGGATCGGGAACATCTCGACGATCGCCTGCAGGGTGTGCTCGATGATCGGGTACGAGCCACGCTGGCCATAACCGACCCAACCGTCGATGCCGGCGCCGATCACCAGGTCGCCCTTGTCGGACTGGCTGATGTAGCCGTGCACGGCGTTGGACATGATCACCGAGTCGATGATCGGCTTGATCGGCTCCGACACCAGTGCCTGCAGGGGGTGCGACTCCAGCGGCAGGCGGAAGCCGGCAAGCTTGGCCATGTGCCCGGAGTTACCGGCAGTGACCACGCCGACGCGCTTGGCACCGATGAAGCCCTTGTTGGTTTCCACACCGATCACCGCACCGTTCTCCTTGCGGAAACCAATGACTTCGGTCTGCTGGATCAGGTCCACACCCAGGGCGTCGGCGGCCCGGGCGAAGCCCCAGGCGACCGCATCGTGGCGGGCCACGCCGCCGCGACGCTGCACGGTGGCGCCCAGGATCGGGTAACGGGTGTTCTTCGAGCAGTCCAGGTACGGGATCTCGGCCGCGACCTGGTCGGTGAGGATCAGCTCGCCATCGACACCATTGAGGCGGTTGGCGTTGACCCGGCGCTCGGAATCGCGGATGTCCTGCAGGGTGTGGCACAGGTTGTAGACGCCGCGCTGGGAGAACATCACGTTGTAGTTGATGTCCTGCGACAGGCCTTCCCACAGCTTCATGGCGTGTTCGTAGAGGTGCGCGGACTCATCCCACAGGTAGTTGGAACGCACGATGGTGGTGTTGCGCGCGGTGTTGCCACCGCCCAGGTAACCCTTCTCGACCACCGCGACGTTGGTGATGCCGTGTTCCTTGGCCAGGTAGTAAGCCGTGGCCAGGCCATGGCCGCCGCCGCCAACAATGACCACGTCGTAGACCTTCTTGGGGGTCGGCGTGCGCCACATGCGCTGCCAGTTCTCGTGGTGGCTGAGGGAGTGCTTGAGAAGGCCGAAGCCCGAATAGCGTTGCATGGTGTTCTACTCCACTCAGCGGTAGACCGGGAAGTCGGCGCACAGGGCGGCGACGTTCTTGGCGACATCGGCTTCGACGTCGGCGTCGCCCAGGTTGTCCAGCACATCGCAGATCCAGCCCGCCAGCGCCACGCACTGGGCAACCTTGAAGCCGCGGGTGGTGACGGCCGGGGTGCCGATGCGCAGGCCCGAGGTGACGAACGGCGACTGCGGGTCATTGGGCACAGCGTTCTTGTTGACGGTGATGTGGGCGCGGCCGAGGGCGGCGTCAGCATCCTTGCCGGTCAGGCCCTGGCGGATCAGGCTGACCAGGAACAGGTGGTTGTCGGTGCCGCCGGAAACCACGTCGTAACCACGCTCGATGAACACCTGGGCCATGGCCTGGGCGTTCTCGATGACCTGCTTCTGGTAGGTCTTGAATTCGGGCTCCAGAGCCTCCTTGAAGCACACCGCCTTGGCTGCGATCACATGCATCAGCGGGCCGCCCTGGGCGCCAGGGAATACGGCAGCGTTGAGCTTCTTCTCGATCTCTTCGTTGGACTTGGCCAGGATCAGGCCGCCACGCGGACCGCGCAGGGTCTTGTGGGTGGTGGTGGTGACCACGTCGGCAAAAGGAATCGGGTTCGGGTACAGGCCCGCAGCGACCAGGCCGGCAACGTGGGCCATGTCGACGAACAGCAGCGCACCGACTTTATCGGCGATCTGGCGGAAACGTGGGAAATCGAGGGTTTTCGAGTAGGCCGAGAAACCGGCGACGATCATCTTCGGCTTGTGCTCGACGGCGAGGCGCTCGACTTCGTCGTAGTCGATCAGGCCGGTATTGGTGTCGATTCCGTATTGAACGGCGTTGTACAGCTTGCCCGAGGACGACACCTTGGCACCGTGGGTGAGGTGGCCGCCGTGGGCCAGGCTCATGCCCAGGATGGTGTCACCGGCCTGCAGCAGAGCGAGGTAGACCGCGCTGTTGGCCGAAGAGCCGGAGTGCGGCTGGACGTTGGCGTAATCGGCGCCGAACAGCTGCTTGGCGCGCTCGATGGCCAGTGCCTCGACCTTGTCGACGTGCTCGCAGCCACCGTAGTAGCGCTTGCCCGGATAGCCTTCGGCGTACTTGTTGGTCAGGCCGCTGCCCTGGGCCTGCATGACGCGCTTGCTGGTGTAGTTCTCCGAGGCGATCAGCTCGATGTGATCTTCCTGGCGCTGTTCCTCGGCATTCATCGCCGCCAGCAGTGCATCGTCGTAACCCTGGATCTGGTCTTGCTTGCTGAACATCGTGTTTCTCCCGGCAGCGATCGCTTCTTGTCTGATGAGGGTCTTCTCACCCTTTGCAGCGATGGTATGACTGGGCCGGGGGGCACAGATGCCTGCGCGCGCCTTGCAATGGCGCGTTTACGACATAGCGCTCCGGGGAGGTTCACTGGCTTTCTTCGACAAGTCGGCTACCTAGTATTTCTGTCAGTTTCCAGGCAGGCCAGCGTAGGCTTACCCTCACTGGCACCAGTGACGCGTCAGTCAAATGCGAGGGTCGCCTTGGCTCTGTCTGAATAAGCCTTGAAAAGGTCAGCAAGGCGAAAACAGCCAAGGAACGGCCTGAGTCGCGCCCGACTTTACGGGGTGAAAGTGAGCATTTCGACTGGGCTGTTGCATCAGGCTGTCTTCAGCGATCACCGATTATCAAGGCTTTTCGTACAGAGCCTGACCATCAATAAGCCAGGAGCTCATTCATGAATACTCACCCAAGTGACAATCCGGCATTACTCCTACAGGCCAATGTTGGTAGCGTTTTCAAACAAGGTCAGGCTTCGCTGCCAGTGATCCATCGGCAGATCAAGCTCGCTGGAGGACAGGCGACCGTCACCGTGTTGTTCGGCGACGGTTCGTCCAAGGTGGCCACGGTCTCTGCGGACAAAACCGTGCCGTATCTGACGTTGGACGACATCGTATTCGAGGGCAACAGCCTTGGCCGTGTCAGCAGAGTGCTTGTCGACGACGCTGGCAATGAACAGCCGTCCTACAGCTATCAAACCTTGGAAGCGCCCGGCACTACATATCCAGCTGACGCGCCGAAAAGCCGTGTGAGCTACAACCCTACCCGTGGCGGTACTTTCCAACCAAGCGCCGCTGAAAAAAATACCGTACTGGATCGCACCGTGTATGAGTTGGCGAGCGGGGAAATTTTCCTTGTCCTCAGAACACAGGACATCAATGACACTTCCATACGCCGCACTTACTCTTCGAACAATGTATCCGGCTTGCCCATGCTGCCCGCCTTACTGGCGGTAGGTGATTACTACGTCAGCCCGGACAGTAGCAACCTGCTGTCTCTGGTAGTAGGACGGCGCAAGCGCTCTTCCAATGAAGTGGAAATAGTGTTGGCCAGCCTGGAGGAACAACCGAAACGCAGTACGCGCGTGTTCACCACCCCCCCCTCATCTGCCGATACTGCCGACATTGCCGGCGAGTTTAATTTCGCGCCCACCGCACCTTCAGCAACCAACGGCAACGTACAAGAAGTTGATTCATTGAAGAACGCCCGCGCACTGATCGCCAGTTCACGCAACCTGTCCGTGCACCTCAATCAATCGGGAACGACGTACTATCGGTTGTTTTACCCTGATCGCCCTGGAGAAAACATCAGGGTTCAAGCCGAGCATGGCTCATTCAACACTGAGCTTGTGAACGACGTGCTGCTGCCCCATTACGCCCCTGGGGATTTTGTCTATGAAAATGATGCATTTCATGACCTGACCAAAATCGTGGACGACGACGGCGCGTCTGTCATCACGCATGCCCTGACAGAGCCAGCGATCCCAGAAGCCCCGTTGCAGGATGATGGCCTCGCGCTCACGACAACCGGGCAGACGGTGACCATTAACGGCGAAGAAGAGATTGTGGTATCCCGCCAGGTTATCTCGGATTTTGAGTGGGGCTTCATCTTGCGCATGCTCACGCTCAGTAATCGTACGTTTCACATCAAGAGCTACGCCGCACAACCTATCCTTGGCGGCTTCGGCGATGTGATCATCCACAGATCGGCCGGCCGATGGTTGTACGCCACGGGGATGTATCGCAGCTACACCGCAAATTCTGGTGCTCCCGTGCAACTGATGACCGCACAACTGAACAATGCACTTGAGTGACCGCTTCACCTGCGCAGCGCTATAGGGAGCGTCTGCGCAGGTTTTGCGTTGTATAGGCAACTGGCGAATCCTTGGTTTAAAGTGCTGGCTCGCTTTGCTCACAGGACAGCGCCATGACAGACAAGAGCCAACAATTCGCCAGCGACAACTATTCCGGCATCTGCCCTGAAGCCTGGGCGGCGATGGAAAAGGCCAACCAGGGCCATGAGCGTGCCTATGGTGACGATCAGTGGACCGAACGCGCCTCGGAATACTTCCGCAAGCTGTTCGAGACCGACTGCGAGGTGTTCTTCGCCTTCAACGGCACTGCCGCCAACTCCCTGGCGCTGGCCTCGCTGTGCCAGAGCTACCACAGCGTGATCTGCTCCGAGACCGCCCACGTCGAGACCGACGAGTGCGGCGCGCCGGAGTTCTTTTCCAACGGCTCCAAGCTGCTGACCGCACGCAGCGTCAACGGCAAGCTGACCCCGGACTCGATCCGCGAGGTCGCGCTCAAACGCCAGGACATCCACTATCCCAAGCCGCGCGTGGTCACCATCACCCAGGCCACCGAAGTCGGCAGCGTGTATCGCCCCGACGAGCTCAAGGCAATCAGCGCCACCTGCAAGGAGCTGGGCCTGAACCTGCACATGGATGGCGCACGCTTCTCCAACGCCTGTGCGTTCCTCGGCTGTTCGCCGGCGGAGCTGACCTGGAAGGCGGGCATCGATGTGTTGTGCTTCGGTGGCACCAAGAACGGCATGGCGGTGGGCGAGGCGATCCTGTTCTTCAACCGCGACCTGGCCGAAGACTTCGACTACCGCTGCAAGCAGGCCGGGCAGCTGGCCTCGAAGATGCGCTTCCTATCGGCGCCCTGGGTCGGGCTGCTGGAAGACGGCGCCTGGTTGCGTCACGCACAGCATGCCAACCACTGCGCGCAGTTGCTGGCTTCGCTGGTCAGTGACCTGCCGGGTGTCGAGCTGATGTTCCCGGTGGAAGCCAACGGGGTGTTCCTGCATTTACCGGAATTCGCCATCGAAGCCCTGCGCGGCAAGGGCTGGCGCTTCTACACCTTCATCGGTAGCGGTGGCGCGCGCTTCATGTGCTCGTGGGATACCGAAGAAGCGCGGGTGCGTGAGCTGGCGGCCGATATCCGCGCAATCATCGGCAGCTGATCGAAAGGCACTCGGCGAGAGCGGGCTGTTTGGGACCGGGCTTGTGGGGGCCCGACAAGCCCGCTCCTCCACTCAAGGTCATCAGCAAGACGTTGCCCTGCCTCAAGCCTGGATTCAGGCCTCGCCGATGGTCCGGGCGATAGCGTCCACCGCAGCATCCACCTTCGCCTGAGTGCGTTCGAGCGTCTGCGCGTGCTCGCGCTGCAACTCGATCTGCTTGGAGCACAGGTTCAAAGCTGCCAGCACCAGCAACTTGTCGCCGATCAATGTGGGGTAGTTGCGCTTGGTCTCGGCCAGAGCGACGTTGAGCATGCGCACGGCCTGCGAGAGCGTCTCTTCCTGGCCCTCGGGCGCCTTCAGCGAGTAGTCGGTGCCGAGAATGTTCACCACATTGATCGGCTGCGCTTGCAGTCTCATGCGCCTACGACACCTGCACTGGCACGCTCGACCAGCGCCTGGATGCGCGCGGCGGTAGCGCCGTGCTTCTCTTCCTGCTCCATCAGCGACAGCTGCAGAGTCTCGTTCTCTTCCTTGGCCTGGGCCAGTTCCTGATCGAGCTTCTGGTTCTGCTCGGTCAGTTGTGCGTTCTTGTGCATCAGGTCGCCGACCAGTTGCTCCAGTTGATTCAGGGATGCTTCCAACATACGTCTATCTCGGTTGTTGCAAAGGGCGCACACGATAAAGAAAAGCTCGCGCCCCCGCCATTAAAAATCAGGTAAGGGAGGGTGTGTTCCGGCAGATTGACAGGCTTGCGGGCACCTTGTTCCGGCCTGGATCAACCGCCTGTCAGGAAGAACGAGTGTAAATCCTCGTTTAGCCCCCCATTGCCTAAAGACTCGTGCGTTCCGACCGATAGGCAGGTAGGTCAAATTCCTTCGCATGGACGCGAGCCTTCCCTCCGGATCTCGACGTCATGTCCCTACGCAATCTGAATATCGCCCCACGCGCCCTGCTCGGCTTTTCCCTGATCGGTGTGCTGATGCTTAGCCTGGGTATTTTTTCACTCATCCAGATGGGCAACATCCGGCAGGCGGGCATCATCATCGAGCAGGTCAATGTCCCGAGTATCAAGCTGCTGGACGAAATGACCGCGCTCAACCTGCGCCTGCGCACCCTGTCCTATCGCCTGCTGGTCAACCGGGATTCGCAGGCCGATACCATGCGCCTGATGGACGAACGCAACGCCCAGATCGACAAGGCTCGTAGCGCCTACGTGCCGCTGATCGCCGAGCCTGAGGAACAGGCCGCATTCGACCAGCTCGGCCAGTTGCTGACGCAGTACCGCCAGCTTGAAGCCCGTATGCGCAGCCTGAGCCAGGCCGACCAGCTCGATCCTCTGCGCGAGATGCTCAACCGCGACCTGCTGGCCAACTCCGACCAGATCAACAAGGCCATGGACCGCCTGCTGCAGATCAACACCGCGCAGACGCGCAAGGCCAACGAGGAAGCCGCACGCCAGTACGACAGCGCCTTCATGCTGGTGATTGGCCTGCTGGTCGCTGCCACGGTGCTCACGTTGCTGTTCGCGCTGCTGCTGACACGCAGCATCGTGCGTCCGATCGACGACGCCCTGCGCGCCGCCGAACAGATCGCCGAAGGCGACCTCACCCAGCGCGTCAGCACCGACGGCACCGACGAAGCCGCCCGTCTGCTGCAGGCCATGGCCAAGATGCAGGACAAGCTGCGCGACACCCTGCAACTGATCTCAGGCTCTGCCACCCAGCTCGCCTCGGCCGCCGAGGAACTCAACAGCGTCACCGACGAAAGCGCGCGCGGCCTGGCCCAGCAGAACAACGAGATCCAGCAGGCCGCCACTGCGGTTACCGAGATGACCAGCGCCGTCGAAGAGGTTGCCCGCAATGCCGTCAGCACCTCGGAGGCCTCGGGTGAAGCCAGCCGCTCGGCCGGCGATGGCCGCGACCTGGTGATCGAGACGGTCGGCGCCATCGAGCGCATGAGCAGCGACGTGCAGACCACCGCCAGGCTGATCGAGGATCTGGCCGGGCAATCACGCGATATCGGCAAGGTGCTGGACGTGATCCGCGGCCTGGCCGACCAGACCAACCTGCTGGCACTTAACGCCGCCATCGAAGCGGCACGTGCCGGCGAGGCTGGACGAGGCTTCGCGGTGGTGGCTGACGAGGTGCGGGCATTGGCCCATCGCACCCAGCAATCGACCAGCGAGATCGAGCGGATGATCGGCAGCATCCAGGGCGGCACCGAGCATGCGGTGGAATCGATGCGTACCAGTACCGATCGAGCCGAATCGACCCTGAACATCGCTCGCGGCGCTGGCCTTGCATTGGACACCATCACCAGCGCCGTGGCGCAGATCAACGAGCGCAACCTGGTGATCGCCAGCGCTGCCGAGGAGCAAGCCCAGGTGGCCCGCGAGGTGGACCGCAACCTGGTGAACATCAATGACCTGTCGGTGCAGAGCGCGACCGGCGCACACCAGACCAGCATGGCCAGCGCCGAGCTGTCACGTCTGGCGGTGGATCTGAACGGGTTGGTGGCGCGGTTCAGGACCTGAACACGCAAATCCTGCAGCAGCAACTGTCTTGTTCAAAACCTGAGGGCCAGCCCAATCCCCTGTGGGAGCGGGCTTGTCCCGCGAACACGGGCGTAGCCCGTGCCAGGCAGCAGCGGTTCGCCGCACCGACAGGTACGGTACAACGGATCAATACTCGATCCGCACATCCCCCTTGGGCACGCTGCAGCACGACAGGATGTAGCCTTCGGCTTCGTCGTCCTCGGTGATCCCGCCGTTGTGGTCCATCTCCACTTCACCGCCGAGCTTGAGCACCTTGCAGGTGCCGCAGATGCCCATGCCGCAGGCCTTGGGAATCATCAGCCCGACTTTCGCCGCCGCCGCATGCACCGTCTCGCCCGGGGCGATGCGAATGCTCTTCTCGCTGCCGACGAACTCCACCAGGTTGAGGTCCGCCACATCCACTGCCGGCGCCTCGGCCGCCGCTTCGGCATGCTCGACCGCATCGGCCTTGGCCTCGGCCGGCGTCGCGCCGAACGATTCCTCGTGGTAGTTCTTCATGTCGAAGCCGACCGCTTCGAGCATGCGCTTGACCGCGTTCATGTAGGGCGTCGGCCCACAGCAGAAGATCACCCGCTCGAGGTAGTCAGGCGCGATCAGCTCCATCAGCCGCTGGTTCAGGTAACCGCGATAGCCCGCCCAGGGCTCGCCCAGGCCGTGCTTCTCGCAAATGATGTGCAGGCTGAAGTTGGGGATGCGCGAGGCCATGTGTTCCAGCTCGCGGTGGTAGATGATGTCCTTGGGTGAGCGGGCGCTGTGCACGAACACCATGTCGACGTTGGCGTTGGTGTCGTAGAACCAGCGCGCCATGGACATCACCGGGGTGATGCCGACGCCGCCGGAAAGGTACAGCGCCTTGTTGGCCGGGAAGTCGATGGCGTTGAACAACCCCACCGGGCCGTGCACGGGAAGCTCTGCGCCTTCGTGCAGGGTGTCGTGGAGGAAGTTCGATACCAGCCCGCCGGGCACGCGCTTGACGGTGATCGAGAAGCTGTAGGGGACTGATGGCGAGCTGGAGATGGTGTAGGAACGCATCACTGGCTTGCCTTCGATCTCCAGCTCCAGCGTCACGAACTGGCCCGGCTTGAAGAAGAACATGATCGGCTGGTCGGCCATGAAGCAGAAAGTGCGCACGTCCCAGGTCTCCTGGATGACCTTGACGCAGCGCACGATGTGGCGGCCGTTGGCCCAGGTCTGGGTGGTGACCGGATTGAGGAAGGTTTCGGACATGTTCTTCTCCAGCAGCCGACTATCGGCCTTCTTATGGCTGCGATAATGCGCAACGCCGTGACGTCGCACATTCCCATCCGCGACATCGGCGTGCTTATCGCGACCAGCCCCAAGGTACAAGGGTTGGCGCGTCGGAATTCGATTCGGCCATGTCGCCCATGGATATGGTTCGCGAACGGCGCGAACGCACACTCCTCGGCAAATAGAACCGCCGTTTTTTCGCTGACAGCCTTGCGCCAACCACAACAACGATTAGCCACCTTTCGCCGGCCGACAACGGCCTTGAGGATATAACGATGGACGTCACCGCAACCCTGAGCCTGGGCGATCCACTGGAACCTGCACGCAAGGCCACCGCCGAGATGCTGCAGACCCGCGAGCGGACCTACTCGCTGCCGCAGCCGTTCTACTGCGACGAACGCCTGTTCCAGATCGACATGCAGGAGATCTTCCACAAGGAGTGGCTGATCGCGGGGATGACCTGCGAAATTCCATCGAAAGGCAACTACCTCACCCTGCAGATCGGCAAGAACCCGGTGATCGTCATCCGCGGCGCCGAAGGCAAGGTGCACGCTTTCCACAACGTCTGCCGCCACCGCGGTTCGCGGCTGTGCGTCAGCGAAAAGGGCAAGGTGGCCAAGCTGGTCTGTCCCTACCACCAGTGGACCTACGAGCTCGACGGCCGCCTGCTGTTCGCCGGCACCGAGATGGGCGCCGACTTCGACATGAACCAGTACGGCCTCAAGCCGATCAACGTGAAGACTGCCGGCGGCTACATCTTCATCAGCCTGGCGGAAAATCCGCCGGCCATCGACGAGTTCCTGGCCACGCTCGACCACTACATGGAACCGTACGACATGGAGAACGCCAAGGTGGCCGTGCAGACCACCTTGATGGAAAAGGCCAACTGGAAACTGGTGCTGGAAAACAACCGCGAGTGCTACCACTGCAACGGTTCGCACCCTGAATTGCTCAAGACCCTGCTGGAGTGGGACGACACCAACGACCCGCGCGCCGACCAGGCGTTCAAGGACCACGTCGCCGCTTCCGCTGCCGCCTGGGAAGCCGAGAAGATCCCTTACCTGCACAAGAGCCATGGCCTGCGTAACCGCATCGTGCGCATGCCGCTGCTCAAGGGCACCGTGTCGATGACCATGGACGGCAAGCAGGCGTGCAAGAAGCTCATGGGCCGCATCAAGAACCCCGACCTCGGTTCGATGCGCATCCTGCACCTGCCGCACTCCTGGAACCACTGCATGGGCGATCACATGATCGTCTTCACGGTGTGGCCGATCAGCGCCCAGGAAACCATGGTCACCACCAAGTGGCTGGTGCACAAGGATGCCGTCGAAGGCGTCGATTACGACCCCGAGCAGATGCGCAAGGTGTGGGATGCCACCAACGACCAGGACCGCCGTCTGGCCGAAGAGAACCAGCGCGGGATCAACTCCACCGCCTACCAGCCGGGCCCGTACTCGAAGACCTACGAGTTCGGTGTGGTCAACTTCATCGACTGGTACAGCGACCGCGTCCTGGCCAACCTGGGTGCGGAACCTGCGCCATACCTGAAGGAAGTCAAGGCGCAGTAAGCCTTCACGGGTGTTGATAAACGCCACGGCCGAGCGATCGGCCGTGGCGTTTTACATTGCAATCCAAAGGAACTAAACATGTTATCCACAGAGTTGTTCAGATGTTCTGTGGACAGGCGTCGAGCCTCGGCAGACGACAGGCTGATCATTATTTGATCAATTCTCTGAAAGCCTTTGATCCAGAGGCCTGCAAGTATTATCGAACACCTTGTCCACAGATACGCCAACAGATTTTGTGGGCACATGCAGACCGCGTGGAAAAGTGCTGTGGATAATGGCCTTGACCCCTTGTCAATCATGGCCTTGAGAGTGATTAAGGCGACTTTGGTCAATTATTGACCAATAGCTTGCAGGCCAATGAAATCAAGGCATCCAGCGGTTGCCCAACATATTATCCACAGAGCCGCCAACAGTGATTGTGGGAAACCTCATGGGAATGACCCGGGATTGCCATGGGTGATTCACGGAGCGGGCTGTATGTTTTTTGATCAATGCTCTACACGCATTGATTTCAAAGGGCTGTAGCGAAGCGCGAACACTTTATTCACAGGGTCGCGAACAGATTTGGTGGGCAACTCTCTGTGGGAGCGGGCTTGTCCCGCGAACACGGGCGTGGCCCGTGCCAGGCAGCGCGGTGTTCTTTTCGCGGGCAAGCCCGCTCCTACAACAGCCCCAACCAGTCAGCGCAACACGCCTTCCTCCACCAGCAACTTGAGGATCGCTTCGGCACCCTCCTGCGGGGAAACATCCTTGAGCACCTTGCCGCCACCGCCACTGGCCTTGGCCGTGGCTGCCTTCATCCGATCGGCGCCGCTCTTGGCCTTGATCACCTTGAGCCGCTTGGGCCGCGGGCGGGCAGGCTGCAAGGCGTCGCCTTCGAGCAGTTCATCGTCCACCACCGCCACGTTACGCGCCGCCAGCACACCCCGCCGCGCAGGGCCAAAGGCGCTCTGGCGCGGCTTGGGCGCGGCGTTATCCACAGTCGCCAGCAACGGCAGGCGTACCTTCAACCGGCGTCGTTGACCGCGCGGCAAGGCCTGCAGCACCTGGGCGGTGCCATTCTCGATCGACTCCACCTCAGCCAGGCCCACCACCAACGGCCAGCCCAGCCTCTCGGCCAGCAGAAACGGCAGCATGCCCGAGCCTTCACCCGTCTCGGCCTGGCTGCCGGTCAGCACCAGTTGAGCACCAGCGTCGCGCAGGTAATCCCCCAGCACCCCCAGCACATCGGCCCCCGCAGGCTGCTCGAGCACATCCAGATGCTCCAGGCCCATGCCCAGGTAGCCGCGCAGGGCCTCTTCGCGCGGGTCGCCGGCATGTACCACCTGCAAGTTATCCCCAGCCAGCTGCAAGCCCAATTCGACAGCGCGTGCATCCTGCTCGGCGCGGCGAGCGCGACCAGAGCTGGGGTGAGCGCCGATGGAAACCAGGCTGATGACTTTCGTACTCATGCTCGTGCCCTTATGCCGCGTCGCGCCGAGCGCCGCTGCGGTAGTTGTCCACAGCCTCGATCAGTGCCTGGAGAATCGCCGCGCTGTCGCCAATCACCGACAGATCGGCCCGTTTGATCATGTCGCAGCCGGGATCCATGTTGATCGCCACCACCTTGTCGCAGGCACCGATACCTTGCAGGTGCTGGATGGCCCCGGAGATCCCCACCGCCACGTAGACCCGCGCCGTGACCCAGGTACCGGTGGCACCAACCTGGCGGTTGCGCGGCATGAAGCCGTCGTCCACGGCGACCCGCGAGGCGCCCTCGGTTGCCCCCAGGGCCGCAGTTGCCCTGTGGAAAAGTGCCCAGTCCTTCACACCGTTGCCGCCGGAGACAATGAATTCGGCTTCGGCCATGGCGATGGCCGCCGGGTCTACCGCCACCGATCCGAGGTCTTCGATGCGCGACAGGCTGCGCGCCACGCCTGTGGACAACGTGACCGGCAGCGCTTCGTGACGGGTTTCGCTGACCGGCTCGGCGCATTCGGCGGCGGCCAGTATCAGGCGCGGCAGGCCGCGCTGCAGGTCCTGCTGGCCGGCGCCGGCACGGCCGATGCACTGGCCGTCCTTGATCTGCCAGACCCGCGTGGCCGGGCGCTCGCCGAGCGCTGCCCCCAGGCGCCGCCCCAGTTCGCCGCCACCGGTGCGGCTGTCAGGCAGCAACCAGTGCTGCGGCGCAAACTGGTTATCCACAGCCCGCAAGCCCTGGACAAGCTGCTCGGGCACATAGCCTTCGAATGCTTCGCCATCGATGACCAGCAGGCGATCGACACCGGCTGTGGAAAAGTGGCTTTCCTTGTGTTCGCCAAAGACGACCGCAAGCACTGCCCCCTCACTGCCGGCAAGGCTGCGGGCAAGGCCGAGCAGGTCGCGGTCGTGGCTGCCGAGGCGGCCACCGACCATGTCGGGCACCACGGCGATGTAGAACGCCGGATCCGCCACCTGATGCAAGGGCAATTGCACCTCGGCGGCTGCCGTGCGCCGACCGCCGATCGCCGTGCCCTGCTGGGCACCGCTGCGGTCGATACGCTTGAGGCCGCTGGGGCCGATGAAGCCGGCAGCGATGGCGTGGGGGTTCTTGCGAATCAGCCCGTTGGGGCCCATCCAGCGCGTCTGTTGCGTCTGCATCGCCGCGTGCAGCGGATGCAGGCGGTTACGGGCAATCCACTCGGCGCGAGGATCGCGGCGGATGATGTCGCTCATCAGTGCACCTCCGCAGGTTCACGTTCTACCAGGTTCGATTTGCTCGCAGCGGCGGGCGTCTCGTCTTCGATCAGCACATCGGCGACCAACTCGGCCAGGTCCTTGATCTGTGGGCGCGGCTCGACCACACCCTCAAGCATCGCCGTGCACTGTGGACAACCCACCGCCACCAGTTCGGCCTCGGTCTCGCGGATATCGTCCATGCGCATGTCGGGGATACGCTGCTTGCCCGGGATGTCGGTGATCGGCGCACCGCCGCCACCGCCACAGCAACGCGAACGGAAGCCCGAGCGCTGCATCTCGCGCACCTCGATGCCCAAGGCCTTGAGCACGTCGCGCGGGGCCTGGTACTCGCCGTTGTAGCGCCCCAGGTAGCACGGGTCGTGGTAGGTCACGCTACCGCCCTTGTGCTGGCCGAGGTTGAGCTTGTTGGCGGCGATCAGTTCGGCGATGTAGGTGCTGTGGTGCTGCACCTGGTACTCGCCGCCCAGGGCGCCGTATTCGTTCTTCAGCACATGGAAGCTGTGCGGATCGCAGGTGACGATGCGCTGGAAGCGGTATTGGCCCAGGGTCTGGATGTTGCGCCTGGCCAGGTGCTGGAAGGTCGCTTCATCGCCCAGGCGACGGGCCACGTCACCGCTGTCGCGCTCTTCCAGGCCGAGCACGGCGAAGTCCACACCCGAGGCCTTGAGCACCTTGACGAAGGCACGCAGGGTGCGCTGGTTGCGCATGTCGAAGGCGCCGTCGCCGACCCAGAACAACACCTCGGTGCTCTTCACGTCCGACAGCAGTTTCAGGTTCAGGTCGGCGGCCCAGTTCATCCGCCCACCGGGGTTGAAGCCGCCGGGGTTGTCGGTGGCGATCAGGTTGTCGAGCACCTCGGCGCCCTTGTTCGGCGTCGCGCCCTTTTCCAGCGTGAGGTGGCGGCGCATGTCGACGATGGCATCGACGTGCTCGATCATCATCGGGCACTCCTCCACGCAAGCGCGGCAGGTGGTGCACGACCACAGCGTCTCGGCATCGACCAGGCCGTTGACGATCGGCTGGTGCGGATGACCGCCATGCTCACCAACCGGTTTACCGGGGTAAGGGCTGCCGGCAAAGGTCGCATCGGTGCCACCGGCCAGGCCGATGACCATGTCCTGGATGAGCTTTTTCGGGTTCAGCGGCTGGCCGGCGGCGAATGCCGGGCACATCGCCTCGCACTTGCCGCACTGCACGCAGGCGTCGAAGCCCAACAGCTGGTTCCAGGTGAAATCGACTGGTTTTTCCACACCCAGCGGCGCGTTCGGGTCTTCCAGGTCGAGCGGCTTGAGACCAGTGGAGCGACCGCCGCCGAAACGCTCGGCACGGCGGTGCCAGGCCAGGTGCAGGGCACCGGCGAAGGCGTGCTTCATCGGCCCGCCCCAGGTCATGCCGAAGAACAGCTCCGACACACCCCACAGCACGCCAAGGCCGAGAATGCCGACCATCACCCAGCCGCCGGTATTGGCCGGCAGGATGCCCGCCACCGGCAGGGTGGCGATGAAGAAGCTCGCGGCGAATACCAGCAGGCTTTTCGGCAGGCGCATCCACGGGCCCTTGGACAGGCGCGAAGGCGGATTCAGACGACGCTTGAAGACGAAGATCGCGCCGCTGAACATGATCACCGTAGCGACCAGCAGCGCGTAGCCAAGGATCTTGCTCTGCAGGCCGAAGCCATGCACCAGGATCGCCAACAGCGCCGACAGGACGAAGCCACCTGCAGTGGCCACGTGGGTCTTGGACATGTACTTGTCGCGCTCGACCACATGGTGCAGATCGACCAGGTAGCGCCGCGGCATGGCCAGCAGGCCACCGAGCAGGTCGACCTTGCTCGGCCGCCCGCGTCGCCACATGCGCACCCGGCGCAGGGCGCCGAGCACCGCCAGGGCGAGTGCGGCGAACAGCAGGATGGGTAGAAGGGTGTTCAACATGGGAGGCTCCCACAACAGCGGTTGCAAGGGGTTCAGGCCCCTGGAATCCTGCACTGGCCCTGTGGGAGCGGGCTTGCCCGCGAATGCGCCAGGTCAGACACCCCTGTTGTTGGTGCTGACGCTTTCGCGGGCAAGCCCGCTCCCACAGGGGCCGGTGTGTGCCGACAGATCGATCAGAAATCCTTGCACAACCGCAAGGCGTCATAGATCGCCGCATGCACGTTGCGCTGGGCCACGCAGTCGCCGATGCGGTACAGCAGGTAGCCCTCGCCCGGCTGGCTGAGGATCGGCTGCGGCTGGATCGCGAACAGAGCGTCGATGTCGATTTGGCCCTTGTTGCGCGAACCCTCCTTGAGCCCGTAGTACAGCTCCTCGTCCGGGCGCACGCCGTTCTCGATCACCACCTGGTCGACCACACGCTCTTCCTTGGCCCCGGTGTATTCGTTCTCGAGCACCGCCACCAGCTTGTCGCCCTCGCGGTAGACCTTCTCCAGCATCATGTCCCCGGTCATGATCACTTCCTTGGGGTAGATGCTGCGGTAGTAGGTCGGGAAGGTCGTGCCGCCCATGGCCACGCCCGGCTTGATGTCGTCGGTGACGATCTCGACCTGGCTGCCCTTGTCGGCGATGAAATCAGCGGTGGACATGCCGGTGAATTCGCAGATGGTGTCGTACACCAGCACGTTCTTGCCCGGTGCGACCTTGCCGTCGAGCACGTCCCAGCTACTGACCACCAGCCCTTCGGCGGCGCCCCAGTGCTCGTTCTGCTCGATGAACGGATGACCGCCCACCGCCAGCACGATGATGTCCGGGCGCAGGTCCTGGATGGTCGCGATGTTTGCCGCAGTGCCCAGGCGCAGGTCAACCTTCAGGCGCGCGAACTCGAGTTGGTACCAGCGGGTGATGCCAGCGATCTGGTCGCGCTGCGGTGCCTTGGCGGCGATGGTGATCTGCCCGCCGATCTGCTCCTTCTTTTCGAACACGGTGACGTCATGGCCACGCTCGGCGGCCACCCGTGCGGCCTCCATGCCGGCAGGGCCGGCGCCGACCACCACCACCTTGCGTTTCGGCCCGGTGGACTTCTCGATGATGTGCGGCACGCCCATGTATTCACGGGACGTCGCGGCGTTCTGGATGCACAGCACGTCCAGGCCCTGGTACTGACGGTCGATGCAGTAGTTGGCACCGACGCACTGCTTGATCTGGTCGATCTGGCCCATCTTGATCTTGGCGATCAGGTGCGGGTCGGCCATGTGCGCACGGGTCATGCCGACCATGTCGACATAGCCGCCTTCGAGAATGCGCGTGGCCTGGTTCGGGTCCTTGATGTTCTGCGCGTGCAGCACCGGGACCTTGACCACTTCCTTGATGCCGGCCGCCAGGTGCAGGAACGGCTCCGGCGGGTAGCTCATGTTGGGAATGACGTTGGCCAGGGTGTTGTGGGTGTCGCAACCCGAGCCGACCACGCCGATGAAATCGATCATGCCGGTGGCGTCGTAGTAGGCGGCGATCTGCTTCATGTCCTCGTGGCTCAGGCCATCGGGGTGGAATTCGTCACCGCAGATGCGCATGCCCACGCAGAAGTCGTCGCCGACCTCGGCGCGTACCGCCTTGAGTACTTCCAGGCCGAACTTCATGCGGCCTTCGAAGCTGCCGCCCCATTCGTCGGTACGCTTGTTGACCCGAGGGCTCCAGAACTGGTCGATCATGTGCTGGTGCACCGCCGACAGCTCCACGCCGTCCAGTCCACCTTCCTTCGCCCGGCGCGCAGCCTGGGCGTAATTGCCGATCACCCGCCAGATCTCCTCCACCTCGATGGTCTTGCAGGTGGCGCGGTGCACCGGCTCACGAATGCCGGACGGCGACATCAGGGTCGGCCAGTGGAAACCGTCCCAGCGCGAGCGACGGCCCATGTGGGTAATCTGGATCATGATCTTGGCGCCATGCTTGTGCATGGCGTCGGCGAGGTTCTGGAAGTGCGGGATGATGCGGTCGGTGGACAGGTTCACCGAGGCCCACCATTGCTGCGGGCTGTCGATGGCAACCACCGACGAGCCGCCACAGATGGCCAGGCCGATGCCGCCCTTGGCCTTCTCTTCGTAGTACTTCACGTAGCGCTCGGTGGTCATGCCGCCATCGGTGGCGTAGACCTCGGCGTGCGCGGTGCTGAGCACGCGGTTGCGGATGGTCAGCTTGCCGATCTGGATCGGCTGGAACATTGCTTCGAATGCCATGACGCTCTCTCCGGCTTACAACGGCTTTGTAACGAACAGGCCATCTTCGTGGCCTTCTTCAGAACCGCCATAGACCTGCTCCGCCACAGTGCGGATCGAGCTGCCACGGGCAGCGAGGATCTGGTCCATGGCACCGGCGAACCAGCCGGTGAACATGTAGTCGACCTTGCGGCCGCATTTTCCATACACGTAGACGAACGCCGAGTGCTTGAGCTTGACGCTGCACGAGCCTTTGTCGAGGTCGATGTCCTGGATCTCGAACAGGCCCCAGCCACGCTGGCTCAGGCGCTTCATGTAGTGCTCGAACACCGCCACGCCTTCCAGGCCATGGCACTCGGCTTCTTTTTCACACCAGTGCCAGGCAGACTTGTAACCCGCCTTGTAGAGGATCTCGGCATAGGCGTCGGCGCCCAGCACTTCCTCGATGCCGATGTGGTTGTTGACGAAGAAATGCCGCGGTACGTACAGCATCGGCAGGGCGTCGGAGGTCCAGACACCGGTCTCGCTGTCGACTTCGATTGGCAATTGCGGGGCGATCTTGGCCATGGAAACTCAACTCCATAAAATTTTTTGTTTGGATGCCCCGGCGTTGCTGGCAAGGGCTTTCAGGCTCGGAGTGCGGCTTTATTCGCCCCACACATCCTTGAGAACGTTCACCCAGTTCTCGCCCATGATCTTGCGCACCACGCGTTCGGAATGGCCGCGCTTGAGCAGGGTCTCGGTGAGGTTGGGGAATTCGCCCACGGTGCGGATGCCCAGCGGGTTGATGATCTTGCCGAAGTTGGTCAGGCGACGGGCGTAGCCCTTGTCGTGGGTCAGGTACTCGAAGAATTCCTGGCCGTGGCCCTGGGTGAAGTCGGTGCCGATACCGATGGCGTCTTCACCGACGATGTTCATGGTGTACTCGATGGCCTCGGCGTAGTCGTCGATGGTCGAGTCGATGCCCTTGGCCAGGAACGGCGCGAACATGGTCACGCCGACGAAGCCGCCGTGGTCGGCGATGAACTTCAGCTCTGCATCGGACTTGTTGCGCGGGTGCTCTTTAAGGCCCGACGGCAGGCAGTGGGAATAGCAGACCGGCTTTTTCGATTCGAGGATGACTTCCTCGGAAGTCTTGGAGCCCACGTGCGAGAGGTCGCACATGATGCCGACACGGTTCATCTCGGCGACGATCTCGCGGCCGAAGCCCGACAGGCCGCCGTCACGCTCGTAGCAACCGGTGCCGACCAGGTTCTGGGTGTTGTAGCACATCTGCACGATGCCCACGCCCAGCTGCTTGAACACGTCCACGTAGGCGATCTGGTCTTCGAACGCATGGGCGTTCTGGAAGCCGAAGAGGATGCCGGTCTTGCCCAGCTCCTTGGCCTTGCGGATGTCGGCTGTGGTGCGCACCGGCATCACCAGGTCGCTGTTGTCGCGGATCAGTTTCTGGCTGGCGGCGATCTGGTCGACCGTGGCCTTGAACCCTTCCCAGACCGACACGGTGCAGTTGGCTGCGGTCAGCCCGCCTTTACGCATGTCTTCGAACAGCTCGCGGTTCCACTTGGCGATGATCAGGCCATCGATGACGATGCTGTCGGCGTGTAATTCGGCTGGGCTCATCAGGCTGTCCCCTTTTGTCGAGTTGGGCGACGCCGAATCGTGTGCCGGCGCTTTGGGGCCAGCATATGCCTGCGGCCTGTGTCGCCCCGATGCAAAAACGACAGGGGGTTTGCCGAAAGCGTCAATGAGCGACATGGCATGCTCTGGCACGCTGCTGGGCAATGAGAGCGAGTCTCGACAAGAACCGTTCATGAACATTTTCTCCGCCCTCTACCACCCGGCTCGAGGCTGAGCGAGAATCTCGACGATTCGTCAGCCTGTTCAGGAGAAAACGGATGAAATCAAAGGCATGGCTGGTACTGCTGTTCGTGGCGCTGGGCGCCCAGGCCGCCGAAGAAGAAAGCACGCCCTGCGACAACGTCGAGACCGACCAGCAGACCTATGCGTGCGCGGCGTACAACAAGCAGACCGCCGAACGCGAACTGAAGGCCGCCTATGACGACCTGATCCAGCGCATCCGTGACCAGTACGCGGACGAAAACGACAAGGCCGTTGCGCTCAGCGGACGCATGGAGGCGGCCGAGAAGCTCTGGACCCAGTTGCGCGATGCCGACTGCAAGGTCGAGACCTATGCCGAGAAACCCGGCAGCAAGGCCTTCGAGGCGGCGTGGAATACCTGCGTGGCGCAGCGCAGCGATGAGCGGTCGGAGTATCTGCAGTCGGTGGGGCAGCAGTGATTATCTAATGGCCCTTTCGCGGCCAAACCCGCGAAAGGGCCAGCGCAGCCCCCATCACACCGCCCTGGCCAACCTGTCCTCCCGCGGGCAACGTTCGAACCGCGCCCGATAACAGCGGGTGAAATACGACGCCGACTCGAACCCGCACGCCACACCCACTTCCAGCACGCTCATGTCGGTCTGGCGCAGCAGTTGTCGGGCCTTGTCCAGCCTGAGCCGCAGGTAGAAGCCGCTGGGCGTGTCGTCCAGGTGCAGGCGAAACAGGCGCTCCAACTGACGACGGGTCACCTGCACGGCATCGGCCAGCACCTGGGTGTTGAGCGGTTGCTCGGTATTGCGCTCCATCTCGCCGATCACCTTCACCAGCTTCTTGTTGCGAATGCCGTAGCGCGTGGCGATCTCCATGCGCTGGTGGTCCTGGCGCGGACGAATACGGCTGACCACGAACTGCTCCGACACCTGGATCGCCAGCTCGCTGCCGTGGGCCTGGGCGATCAGGTCGAGCATCAGATCGATGGACGCCGTCCCTCCCGCGCAGGTGATCCGCCGCCGGTCGATCTCGAACAGCTCCTGAGTCGCCTGCAGGCGCGGATAGCGCTCCTTGAACGCCTCCAGCGCCTCCCAGTGCAAGGTCGCGCGATAGCCGTCGAGCAGGCCCGCTTCGGCCAGCACCAGCGCACCGGTATCGATGCCGCCGAGCGTGCCGCCGTCATGCTCGACGCGCCGCAGCGCCTGTTGCAGCACAGGGCCATAGCAGGCCAGCGGCTCGAAGCCGGCGACAACCAGCAGCATCCCTCCCCGCTCGCTGTCAGACAGCGATTGGTCGGCATTGACCGACATGCCGTTGCTGGCCTGCACCGGGCCGCCGTCCAGGCTCAGCACCTGCCAGCGATACAGCGCTCCGCGAAAGCGATTGGCCACCCGCAAGGGCTCCACCGCACTGATGAAGCCCAACGCAGAAAATCCCGGCAAGAGAAGAAACTGGATCGTTTCCGGCATCGCTGACTCCTGGGAAGTGGGTGGTCGCTGCAGTGCAACTCTTGGTCGCCAGCGTGCGATTGCCCACTGTGCCATGGGCGTAACTTTTTTCCCACGGCCCGCAGAGGCCGGATCCCATAACAATACGCACTGCCGATGGAGAGCCACCATGCATCGCTTTATCCGCCGCAGCCTGTTGTCCCTCGCTCTCAGCACCACCGTGGTCACCCCGCTTTTCGCCGCCGAGCCCGCCGCATGCAAGAACGTGCGCCTCGGTGTGGTCAACTGGACCGACGTCATCGCCACCAGCGCCATGGCCCAGGTCCTGCTCGACGGCCTGGGCTACCAGACCAAACAGACCAGCGCCTCGCAACAGATCATCTTCGCGGGCATCCGCGACAAGCGCCTGGACATGTTCCTCGGGTACTGGAACCCGATCATGACCCAGACCATCACCCCGTTCGTCGACGCCAAGCAGGTCAAGGTGCTCGACCAGCCCAGCCTGGAAGACGCCCGCGCCACGCTCGCAGTACCCAAGTACCTGGCCGACAAGGGCCTGAAGAGTTTTGCCGACATCCACAAGTTCGAGAAGGAGTTGGGCGGCAAGATCTACGGCATCGAGCCCGGCTCGGGCGCCAACACCCAGATCAAGGCGATGATCGCCAGCAACAAGTTCGACCTGGGCAAGTTCCAGCTGGTCGAGTCGAGCGAGGCCGGCATGCTCGCCGCCGTCGATCGCGCCGTGCGCCGCAAGGAGGCCGTGGTGTTCTTCGGCTGGGCGCCGCACCCGATGAACGTGAACATCGACATGGTCTACCTGGGTGACAGCCAGGACGCCCTGGGCCCGGACGAAGGCCGTGCCACGGTCTGGACCGTGACCGCGCCCGACTACGCCGAACGCTGCCCCAACGCCAACCGCCTGCTGGCCAACCTGAAATTCAGCGCCGAGGACGAGAGCCGCATGATGCAGCCGCTGCTCGACCACAAGGACCCGCTGGAATCGGCACGCCAGTGGCTCAAGGACCACCCACAAGACAAGGCCCGCTGGCTTGAAGGCGTGACCACCTTCGACGGCAAGCCGGCGGCTGACAACCTCAAGCTCACCGCCAACTGACCCGGCCTCTTCGCGGGCAAGCCCGCTCCTACAGGTTATGCGCATGCCATGAGCTGTAGGAGCGGGCTTGCCCGCGAAAAGCCCAACACCGAACTCACAGAACAGACACGCCTGAAGGATTTACCCCATGAACCACGACGTCATCATCACCTGTGCCCTGACCGGAGCCGGCGACACCGTTGCCAAGAGCCACCTGGTCCCGGTCACCCCCAAACAGATCGCCGAAGCCGCCGTCGAGGCCGCCAAGGCCGGCGCCACCGTGGTCCACTGCCACGTCCGTGACCCGCAGACCGGCCGCTTCAGCCGCGACGTCGCGCTGTACCGCGAAGTGATGGAACGCATCCGCGAATCCGACGTGGACGTGATCGTCAACCTGACCGCCGGCATGGGTGGCGACCTCGAGATCGGCCCGGGCGAGGCACCGATGGACTTCGGCGCCGGCACCGACCTGATCGGCCCGCTGGAGCGTCTGGCCCACGTCGAGGCACTGCTGCCCGAGATCTGCACCCTGGACTGCGGCACCCTCAACTTTGGCGACGGCAACTCGATCTATGTCTCCACCCCGGCGCAACTGCGCGCTGGCGCCAAACGCATCACCGAGCTGGGCGTGAAGGCGGAGCTGGAGATCTTCGACACCGGCCACCTGTGGTTCGCCAAGCAGATGATCAAGGAAGGCCTGCTCGACGATCCGCTGTTCCAGCTGTGCCTGGGCATCCCATGGGGCGCGCCGGCCGACACCACCACCATGAAGGCCATGGTCGACAACCTGCCGGCCAACGTCACCTGGGCAGGCTTCGGTATCGGCCGCATGCAGATGCCGATGGCCGCACAGGCGGTGCTGCTCGGCGGCAACGTACGCGTGGGCCTGGAAGACAACCTCTACCTCGACCGTGGCGTGCTGGCCAGCAACGGTCAACTGGTCGAACGCGCGGTGGAGATCATCTCGCGCCTCGGTGGCCGCGTGCTGACCCCGGCCGAAGGCCGCGAAAAAATGAATCTCAAGCGTCGCTGATCGCACTGCCCCCTGTAGGAGCGGGCTTGCCCGCGAAAAATACGGCGCGGGGCATGGCACCGGCTTCGCCGGTGTTCGCGGGCAAGCCCGCTCCTACAGGGCCCGCGCCAACCTCAAGCACATAGAGAGACTGATATGCCTTTCATCACCCACATCAAGACCTTCGCCGCACTCGGTAGCGGCGTCATCGGCAGCGGCTGGGTCGCTCGCGCCCTGGCCCATGGCCTGGACGTGATCGCCTGGGACCCGGCGCCCGGCGCCGAACAGGCCCTGCGCAAACGCATCGCCAACGCCTGGCCAGCCCTGGAAAAACAAGGCCTGGCACCCGGCGCCGCACAAGCGCGGCTGAAGTTCGTCGCCACCATCGAAGAGTGCGTGCGCGACGCCGATTTCATCCAGGAAAGCGCCCCCGAGCGCCTGGACCTCAAGCTCGACCTGCACGCCAAGATCAGCGCCGCGGCCAAGCCCGATGCGATCATCGGCTCCAGCACCTCGGGCCTGCTGCCCAGCGAATTCTACGAGTCGGCCACCCACCCCGAGCGCTGCGTGGTCGGCCACCCATTCAACCCGGTGTACTTGCTGCCGCTGGTGGAGATCGTCGGCGGCAAGCACACCGCGCCTGAAGCCATCGAAGCCGCAAAGACCATCTACACCGCGCTGGGCATGCGCCCGCTGCATGTGCGCAAGGAGGTCCCGGGCTTCATCGCCGACCGCCTGCTCGAAGCGTTGTGGCGCGAGGCCCTGCACCTGGTCAACGACGGGGTTGCCAGCACGGGCGAGATCGACGATGCGATTCGCTTTGGCGCGGGTCTGCGCTGGTCGTTCATGGGCACCTTCCTCACCTACACCCTGGCCGGTGGCGATGCCGGTATGCGTCACTTCATGTCGCAGTTCGGCCCGGCGCTGAAGCTGCCCTGGACCTACCTGCCAGCACCAGAGCTGACCGACAAGCTGATCGACGACGTGGTCGACGGCACCTCCGAGCAACTGGGCGAACGCAGCATCGCGGCGCTGGAGCGCTATCGTGACGACACCCTGCTGGCGGTGCTGGACGCTGTGAAGAACAGCAAGGCCAAGCACGGCATGGCCTTTGGCGACTGAGGAGACTGCGATGCCCGCCCTGATCACCTACCGCACCCCGGTTCAACAGGACTGGGTCGATTACAACGGGCACCTGCGCGATGCCTTCTACCTGCTGATCTTCAGCTATGCCACCGATGCGCTGATGGAGCGCATCGGCCTGGACGCCGACAGCCGTGGCCAGAGCGGCAACTCGCTGTTCACCCTGGAGGCGCACATCAACTACCTGCACGAGGTGAAGCTCGGCACCGAGGTCTGGGTGCAGACGCAGATCATCGGCTTCGACAAGAAGCGCCTGCACCTGTACCACACGCTGCACCGTGCAGGCTTCGACGAAGCCCTGTCGGCCAGCGAGCAGATGCTGCTGCACGTGGACCTGGCAGGGCCGAAGTCGGCGCCATTCAGCGAGCGCAGTGCCGCGTTGCTGCAAGGGCTGGTGGATGAGCAGCAAGACCAGGCACCCGCCGAGTTCGTGGGCCGGGTGATCGGTTTGCCCGCACGATCCTGAGCCCGCCCAGGTCCTTGTAGGAGCGGGCTTGCCCGCGAACACGGGCTTAGCCCGTGCCAGGCAGCGCGGTGTCTTTTTCGCGGGCAAGCCCGCTCCCACAGAATGAAGTGCCCCCCCGAAAAAAACCCCGGAAGCCGTGAGCGTCCGGGGCTGAGAGCGAGCAACATCCACTGTGCGTGAAGTGAGGGTGACCAAACCCTCGGTGCCGTGAATGACTCCAGTGTGCTCACTTCCCTTCTGCCTGATTTAGCCGGGAACGACCTGTTCTTAGCCAAAGCGGCCATCGCGACGGTCTACCCTTGCGAGGTTGTCGTACTGGTCACAGAATCAGTCGTAAATCACGGCACCAGACAAGGACTACAACCATGATGCATGCGGATTTGATCGACCAGGACGACCTGCTGGGCCACCTGCGCGCACGCGGCTTCGACATTCCGGCCGGGGCCAGCGCCGAGCAGGCCTGCGAGGTGGTGGTGCGCGGGCTGACCGAGCCCAATGCCCGGGCGTTGAAGGGAATGGTGGAGCAGATGTACACCGGCAGCGCGACCATCCTCCCGGCGGTACGTCAGGCGATCGACAAGCAGCTGTTGCCAGCGTTGGCGCAGTTCAACCAGCGCGGCTGATTCTGGATCTTTACTGAATTCTTCGCGGGCAAGCCCGCTCCTACAAGGCCGATACAGGTCCTGTGGGAGCGGGCTTGCCCGCGAAGAATTCAGCGCTGCCTCAAAGTCTCACACTGGCAAAGGTCGACTCGTTGCGCGCCTGGCTCAGGGCCGCCATCGGCCCGCTGTGCGGTGACAGCGCCATGGCCTGCGGAATCGGCATCATCGCCACCTGCTGCGCGGTATTGGAGCCCACACGCTCGTCACGCGGCGGAATACCGAAGTACTCGCGGTAGCACTTGGAGAAGTGCGGCGTCGACACGAACCCGCACACCGACGCCACCTCGATGATCGACATCGGCGTCTGCTTGAGCAGCTGCCGTGCCCGGATCAGCCGCAGCTTGAGGTAGTAGCGCGACGGCGAGCAGTGCAGGTACTTCTGGAACAGGCGCTCGAGCTGGCGCCGCGACACGTTGACGTACACCGCCAGCTCGTCCAGGTCGATCGGCTCTTCGAGGTTGGCCTCCATCAGCGCAACGATTTCCTGCAGCTTCGGCTGGTTGGTGCCGAGCATGTGCTTGAGCGGCACGCGCTGGTGGTCCTGCTCGTTGCGGATGCGCTCGTAGACGAACATCTCGGAGATGGCTGCCGACAGCTCACGACCATGATCGCGGCTGATCAGGTGCAGCATCATGTCCAGGGGCGCAGTGCCACCGGAGCTGGTGAAGCGGTTGCGGTCGAGGGTAAACAGGCGGGTGCTCATGTTGACCCGCGGGAAGGCTTCCTGCATCGCTGCCAGGCACTCCCAGTGCACGCTGCAGTCGAAGCCGTCGAGCAGGCCGGCACAGGCCAATGCCCAGCTGCCAGTGCACACCGCACCAAGCCTGCGCGACTGACGCGCCTGGGCCTGCAGCCAGGTGACATGTTCACGGGTCACGGTGCGCTGGATGCCAACGCCACCGCAGACGATCACAGTGTCCACCGCCGGTGCGCTGTGCATCGCCGCGTCCGGGGTGATCTGCAGGCCATCGCTGGCCCAGACCTGGCCGCCATCGACGGTCAGCGTATGCCAGCGGTACAGCTCGCGCCCCGACAGCTGGTTGGCCATGCGCAGCGGCTCGACCGCCGAGGCGAGCGAAATCAGGGTGAAGTTGTCCAGCAGGAGAAAGCCGATGGACTGGGGTGCTGTGCGGTTCTGGGTTGGGTTCCCGGAGGTGTACGACGTCATCGCGGTTTCTCCTCACACAATGCAGGGTGTGCCTCAGGCGGGCACCGTTTCTTGTAATGGCCCCGATTCGTATGCAGGGGCTTTGCCAATCTCAACGCAATCGCCGTGCCTGAAATTGAACGGCTATCCAAAAAAACCCAAAAACGACGTTGGCGCGCGAGTTGTAGGGCTTTTCCGAGAGCGCTGGACGATCATCGCAAACAGGCGTGCCAGCGCCTCTGCGTGTAACGGCTGAGCAGTTCGGTAGCACTTGTGGGAAGGCTGCCCAGAAGCGACATTCATAAGTGTCACCGACAATGACACCACTGGTAGCGACAGCCGACAGCCGGTCGGAACCGGCTGCTGCACAATAATGCGGCACAACCGCCGCAGGAGGGCCAGATCAGCGCATCAGCATTCGATGACGCTGACTGCCAACCCGCCGCGAGAAGTTTCCTTGTACTTGTCGTGCATGTCGGCGCCGGTGTCGCGCATGGTGCGGATCACCTGGTCGAGGGAGATGAAGTGCTCGCCGTCACCACGCAGGGCCATCTGTACGGCGTTGATCGCCTTCACCGCAGCGATGGCGTTACGTTCGATGCAAGGCACCTGGACCAGGCCTCCGACCGGGTCGCAGGTCAGCCCGAGGTTGTGCTCCAGGGCGATTTCAGCAGCGTTTTCCAACTGTGCCGGCGTGGCCCCCAGCACTTCGGCCAGACCCGCTGCAGCCATGGCGCAGGCCGAGCCGACCTCGCCCTGGCAGCCCACCTCGGCGCCGGAGATGGAAGCGTTCTTCTTGCACAGGATGCCTACCGCCGCTGCACCGAGGAAGAACTCCACCACATTGGACTCGTCCACCGCGTCGGAGAAGCGCATGTAGTAGTGCAATACCGCCGGGATGATGCCGGCCGCGCCGTTGGTGGGTGCGGTGACCATGCGCCCACCGGCGGCGTTTTCTTCGTTGACCGCCAGGGCGAACAGGTTCACCCACTCCATGGCACTCATGGTCGAGCCGATCACGTTGGGCTTGCCGATCTCCTGCAGGCTGCGGTGCAGCTTGGCTGCGCGGCGCCGCACATTGAGCCCGCCGGGCAAGATGCCTTCGTGCTTGAGGCCGTTGTTCACGCACTCCTGCATGGCGCCCCAGAGCTTGAGCAGACCGGCGCGAATCTCGGCTTCGCTGCGCCAGACCTTCTCGTTCTCCATCATTAATTGCGACACGCGCATGTCGTTTTGCTTGCACAGGCGCAGCAATTCGGCGGCGCTGTTGAAATCGTAGGGCAGCACCGTCTGGTCGGCGTCCAGTACGCCGCTCGCGGCCTGCGCGGCATCGACCACGAAGCCGCCACCCACCGAGTAGTAAGTGTCGCGATGCAGCTCGCCCTCGGCACCTTCGGCCACCAGGGTCATGGCATTGGGGTGGTAGGGCAGGTTCTCGTCGAGCAGCAGCATGTCGCGGGCCCAGATGAATTCGATGGGCAGGCGGCTGTCGAGCTGCAATATGCCGGTTTCGCGCAGGTCGGCAATGCGTGGGGTCATCTGCGTCGGGTCGATTGCGTCGGGCCATTCGCCCATCAGCCCCATGATCGTGGCGTTGTCGGTGCCGTGACCGATGCCGGTGGCCGACAACGAGCCGTACAAACGCACCTCGATACGCCGAACCCGCTCCAGCTCGCCGCGCTCGCGCAGGCCCTGGACGAACAGCGCTGCGGCGCGCATGGGGCCGACGGTGTGCGAGCTGGAAGGCCCGACGCCGATCTTGAACAGGTCGAACACGCTGATGGCCATTGTCGAATCACCTCTTGATGGGCTTGTCTCTGCGCGCCATGTGGCGGCGCAGCCAGCTGCTAGGCTGATAGCGGCGAGTTGCCGCGAATGCACGCATCATCGGGCTTTTACCCCACCCCTCGCCGTCTGCAACCGACGTACTTTTGTCCGGCAGCGCCCTGTTGCGACAGCCATCATTTCGCCGCTTTCAGGCGAACCGGTGACGCAAAGACACGGGCCGAGGTGTGGAAAAATCCGTAAGCGACATTGCCCGTACTGGATGCGACCTGTCCTGCACTGGTTACGACTCCACCAGTAGGCGATTGCCGAACGCTGGGGGATTATCGAAAGCGACTCGTATTGCACGGCCACGCAACCTGCCCTCTGCAGGCCAGATCGATCGACGCCCCAGAATGCGACGACGATTACGCGAACCCGAAGAAAAAATCACAGGAGTCCACCCATGAAAGGTTCACCCTCGCTGTTGTTGGTTGCGTTGCTCGCAGCACCTGTGTTCGCCCAAGCGGCCGAACCCGAACAGTGTCAAACGGTTCGCTTCTCCGATGTCGGCTGGACCGACATCACCGTGACCACGGCAACCACCAGCGTTGTCCTCGAAGCGCTGGGCTACAAGACCCACACCACCATGATCTCGGTGCCGGTGACCTACAAGTCGCTGGCCACCGGCAAGGACCTCGACGTTTTCCTCGGCAACTGGATGCCGACCATGGAAAACGACATCAAGCAGTACCGCGACGCTGGCACCGTCGAGACGGTCCGCGCCAACCTGGAAAACGCCAAGTACACCCTGGCAGTGCCCCAGGCGCTGTATGACAAGGGTCTGAAGGATTTCAGCGACATTCCCAAGTTCAAGAAGGAACTGGACGGCAAGATCTACGGCATCGAACCGGGCAACGATGGCAACCGCACCATCCAGAGCATGATCGACAAGAACGCATTCGGCCTGAAGGACGCCGGTTTCAAGATCGTGCAGTCGAGCGAGGCCGGCATGCTGTCGCAGGTCGATCGGGCGCAGAAGCGCGGCGAGGCCATAGTGTTCCTGGGCTGGGAACCGCACCCGATGAATACCCGCTTCAAGATGCAGTACCTGACCGGGGGTGATGAGTTCTTCGGTCCAGAATTCGGCAAGGCCACCGTACTGACCAACACCCGCAAGGGTTATGCGCAGGAATGCAGCAACGTCGGCCAGCTGCTGAAGAACCTGGTGTTCGAGCTCAAGGATGAAAGCACCATGATGGGCTATGTCCTGGACGACAAGATGAAGCCCGAGGCGGCCGCCAAGAAGTGGCTCAAGGACAACCCCGGCAAGCTGGAGACCTGGCTGGCCGGCGTCACCACCGTGGATGGCAAACCAGGCCTGGAGGCAGCCAAGGCCAAGTTGACGCAGTAGCTGTCGGCTCTGGATGAACAGTCTTGAGACGAAGGTCAGGCAAGGCGAAAACAGCCGAGGAACGGCCGGGGTCGCGCTCGACTTTACGGGTTTCAAATGGGTACTCCGAGGCTGTTTTCAACGCAGCATCACCGAGTATCAAGGCTTTTCATCCAGAGCCTAGGCACTACCTCGGGGTGGGACCGTGCTCACCCCGGACTGATTTCAATCATTGCAGGTGGAAGCTCGCTATCATGCTTATCGATCAAAAAATACCTCTGGGGCAGTACATCGCCTCATTTGTCGAATGGTTGACCCAGAACGGCGCCAACTACTTCGACGCTATCGCCCAAGGCCTGGAGTTCATGATCCATGGCGTCACCAGTGCCCTGACCTGGTTCAACCCCTTCGTTCTCGTCGCCCTGTTCGCCGCCCTCGCGCACCTGATCCAGCGCAAGTGGGCGCTGACCGTCTTCGTCGCCCTGTCGTTCCTGTTGATCCTCAACCTCGGCTACTGGCAGGAAACCATGGAAACCCTGGCGCAAGTGAGCTTCGCCACGGTGGTCTGCGTGGCCATCGGTGTGCCGCTGGGCATCATTGCCGCGCACAAGCCGATGTTCTATACCGCTATGCGTCCGGTGCTCGACCTGATGCAGACCGTCCCCACCTTCGTCTACCTGATCCCGACCCTCACCCTGTTCGGGCTGGGCGTGGTTCCGGGGCTGATCTCCACCGTAGTGTTCGCCATCGCGGCCCCTATCCGCCTCACCTACCTGGGCATCTGTGATGTGCCCCAGGAGCTGATGGACGCCGGCAAGGCCTTCGGCTGCTCGCGTCGCCAACTGCTGACGCGCATCGAACTGCCGCACGCCATGCCGAGCATCGCCGCAGGCGTTACCCAATGCATCATGCTGTCGCTGTCGATGGTGGTGATCGCCGCCCTGGTCGGCGCCGATGGCCTGGGCAAACCGGTGGTCAACGCCCTCAATACCGCCGACATTTCGCTCGGCTTCGAAGCGGGCCTTGCGATCGTGTTGCTGGCGATCATGCTCGACCGTATCTGCAAGCAACCGGAACTGCCGGCAAGGAGTGAAGCATGAGCATCATTCGCTTCGAAGATGTCGACGTCATCTTCTCCAGCAAGCCGCGCGAAGCGCTGTCGCTGCTCGACCAGGGCAAGACCCGCGAGCAGATCCTCAAGCAGACCGGCCTGGTGGTCGGCGTCGAAAAGGCCAACCTGGACATCGAGAAAGGCGAGATCTGCGTGCTGATGGGCCTGTCGGGCTCGGGCAAGTCGAGCCTGCTGCGCTGCATCAACGGCCTGAACACCGTCAGCCGCGGCAAGCTGTTCGTCGAGCACGAAGGCAAGCATATCGACATCGCTCACTGCTCCCCGGCAGAGCTGAAGATGATGCGCACCAAGCGTATCGCCATGGTGTTCCAGAAGTTCGCCCTGATGCCATGGCTGACCGTGCGCGAGAACATCAGCTTCGGCCTGGAAATGCAGGGTCGCCCCGAGAAGGAGCGGCGCAAGCTGGTGGACGAGAAGCTCGAGCTGGTGGGCCTGACCCAGTGGCGCAACAAGAAGCCGGACGAGCTGTCCGGTGGCATGCAGCAACGCGTGGGCCTGGCCCGGGCGCTGGCGATGGACGCCGACATCCTGCTGATGGACGAACCCTTCTCCGCGCTGGACCCCCTGATCCGCCAGGGCCTGCAGGACGAACTGCTGGAGCTGCAGCGCAAGCTGAGCAAGACCATCGTCTTCGTCAGCCACGACCTGGACGAGGCCCTGAAGCTGGGTAGCCGCATTGCGATCATGAAGGATGGCCGGATCATCCAGTACAGCAAGCCGGAAGAGATCGTGCTGAACCCGGCCGACGAATACGTGCGCACCTTCGTCGCCCACACCAACCCGCTCAACGTCCTGTGCGGCCGCAGCCTGATGCGCAGCCTGGACAACTGCAAGCGGATCAACGGATCGGTGTGCCTGGACCCGGGTGGCGACTCGTGGCTGGACCTGGGCGAAGGCGGCTCGATCAAGCGCGCGCGTCAGGGGCAGAATGGGCTGGACCTGCAGAACTGGGTGCCGGGGCAGGATGTGGAAAGCCTGGGCCGTCTGCCAACGCTGGTGCACGCCGATATCGGCATGCGCGAAGCACTGCAGATTCGTTATCAGACCGGCAACAAGCTGGTGCTGCAGGAGAACGACAAAGTGGTCGGGATTCTGGGCGACAGCGAGCTGTATCACGCGCTGCTGGGCAAGAATCACGGCTGAAACCATCGCGGGGCAAGCCCGCTCCTACAAAATACTACGCGGCCTTTGTAGGAGCGGGCTTGCCCCGCGATTGGGCCGCATAGCGGCCCCCTTCACTGATTCAGCGCACCACGATCCCGCGCGACGCCATGTAGGCCTTCGCCTCTGGCACCGTGTACTCACCGAAGTGGAAGATGCTCGCCGCCAGTACCGCACTGGCATGCCCTTCCAGAATCCCGTCGGCCAGGTGCTGCAGGTTGCCCACGCCACCGGAGGCAATCACCGGAATCCCCAGCGCGTCGCTGATGGCACGGGTCACGCCCAGGTCGAAGCCATTCTTCATACCGTCCTGGTCCATGCTGGTCAGCAGGATCTCGCCGGCGCCCAAACCTTCCATCTTCTTCGCCCACTCCACCGCATCCAGGCCGGTAGGCTTGCGCCCGCCATGGGTGAAGATTTCCCAGCGCGGCGTTTCGCCTGGGCCGGAGACTTTCTTGGCGTCGATGGCCACGACAATGCACTGCGAACCGAAACGGTCGGCAGCTTCACCGACGAACTCCGGGTTGAACACCGCGGCGGTGTTGATCGAAACCTTGTCGGCACCAGCGTTGAGCAGGTTGCGGATATCCTGCACGGTACGCACGCCACCCCCGACGGTCAGCGGGATGAACACCTGGCTGGCCATGCGCTCGACGGTATGCAGGGTGGTATCACGGCCATCGACACTGGCGGTGATGTCCAGGAAGGTGATCTCGTCGGCGCCCTGCTCGTTGTAGCGACGGGCGATTTCCACCGGATCACCCGCATCACGGATGTTCTCGAACTTGACGCCCTTGACCACCCGGCCGTTGTCCACGTCCAGGCAAGGGATGATGCGCTTGGCCAGTGCCATGGTTCAGTCCTCAGCCTTGGTAGTTGTCGCAGAAGGCCTGGGCCTCGGCGACATCGAGGGTGCCTTCGTAGATGGCACGCCCGGTAATGGCGCCGATGATGCCCGGGGCCTTGGCGTCCAGCAGGGCCTTGATGTCACCCAGATTATGAATGCCTCCCGAGGCGATCACCGGGATCGAGGTGGCTTCGGCCAGGGCCTTGGTGAAGGGCACGTTGCAGCCCTGCATCATGCCGTCCTTGGCGATGTCGGTGTAGACGATCGCGGAGACGCCGTCGGCCTCGAAACGCTTGGCCAGGTCGATGACCTGCACCGAGCTCACTTCGGCCCAGCCGTCGGTGGCGACGAAGCCGTCCTTCGCGTCCAGGCCGACGATGACCTTGCCCGGGAACGCCTTGCAGGCCTCGGCGACGAACTCAGGCTGCTTGACCGCCTTGGTGCCGATGATCACGTAGCTGACACCAGCCTTGACATAGTGCTCGATGGTTTCCAGCGAACGGATGCCGCCGCCGATCTGGATCGGCAGGTTCGGGTAGCGCTTGGCGATGGCGGTGACCACTTCGCCGTTGACCGGCTGGCCCTCGAAGGCGCCATTGAGGTCGACCAGGTGCAGGCGGCGGCAGCCACCCTCCACCCACTTGGCAGCCATGCTCACCGGGTCGTCGGAGAATACCGTCGAGTCTTCCATGCGGCCCTGGCGCAGGCGCACGCAGGCACCGTCCTTCAGATCGATAGCGGGGATAATCAGCATCTTGGAAACCTGTTCTAATCGGTGGAGTTCAGGGCTTCTCGAGCGCCCACAGGTCGCTTTCGATGCTCTCGAACCGCTCCTTGAGGTGCAGTTGAACATCGGCAATCGCCCTGTTGTAGTAATGGGGTGCAATTTCCTTGCTGAACAACTCGAGGACCTCGGCCACCTCGAACGAACCAAGCGTCAGCTCGAAGCGCTCTTCAAGGAAGCGCTTGAGCACATCGAGCGCCTCGCGCTCCTGCTCGGGGGCCAGGGTGATGACCGGGGCCTTGGTCTTCGACCTGCTCATTTACCAGCGCCCGTCCCAGGCGACGAAGTTCTGCAGCAGCTGCAGGCCGTGCGTGTGGCTCTTTTCCGGGTGGAATTGCACGGCGAAGCGCGAGCCGTCGGCCAGCGCAGCGGCGAAGTCGACGCCATAGTGGCCACGACCGACCACCTGGCCCGGCTTGCCGGCATTGATGTAGTAGCTGTGCACGAAATAGAAACGCGCGCGGTCCGGGATGTCGTGCCACAGCGGGTGGTCGATGCACTGGCTGACCTCGTTCCAGCCCATGTGCGGCACCTTCAGGTGCTCGCCGTCTTCCTCCAGGCCTTTGCCGAAGAAGCGCACCTGGCCGGGGAACAGGCCGATGCAGTCGACGCCTTCGTTCTCCTCGCTGTGCTCGAGCAGCGCCTGCATGCCGACGCAGATGCCGAGGAAGGGGCGGTCCTGGCTGACTTCACGCACCAGGCTGTCGAAGCCCAGGCGACGGATCTCGGCCATGCAGTCGCGGATCGCGCCGACGCCTGGAAACACCACGCGATCGGCTTCGCGGATCACCGCAGCGTCGCTGGTGACCAGCACCTTGCCAGCGCCCACATGCTCGAGGGCCTTGGCCACCGAGTGCAGGTTGCCCATGCCATAGTCGATGACGGCGACAGTCTGCATCACAGGCATCCCTTGGTCGACGGCATCTGGCCGGCCATGCGCTCATCGAGCGTCACGGCCATGCGCAGGGCGCGGCCGAAGGCCTTGAACACGGTTTCGATCTGGTGGTGGGTGTTGTGACCGCGAATCGTGTCGATGTGCAGGGTCACCAGGGCGTGGTTGACGAAGCCCTGGAAGAACTCCTGGAACAGGTCGACGTCGAAACCGCCCACCGAGGCGCGGGTGAACGGCACATGCATCTGCAGGCCGGGACGGCCGGAGAAGTCGATGACCACGCGCGACAGCGCTTCGTCCAGCGGCACGTAGGCGTGGCCGTAGCGGAAGATGCCCTTCTTGTCGCCGATGGCCTTGGCGAAGGCCTGGCCGAGGGTGATACCGACGTCTTCGACGGTATGGTGATCGTCGATATGCAGGTCGCCCTTGCATTCGATGTCCAGATCGATCAGCCCGTGCCGGGCGATCTGGTCGAGCATGTGTTCAAGGAAAGGCACACCGATATCGAATCGGGCCTTGCCGGTGCCATCCAGGTTGATCGAGGCCTTGACCTGGGTTTCCAGGGTATTGCGCTCGACGGAAGCCTTACGTTCGACCATCACCAGCTCCGCAAAATCATTGGGCGAAAAGGGCTCCATTATAGGCCCAGAATGCGCCGGCTTGAAACGCGGATGACGTGTGGCAGCACAAAGCATTCGCGGGCAAGCCCGCTCCCACAAGGGCAACATCACCTTGCAGGAGCGAGCTTGCCCGCGAAAGGGCCCTTTCAGGCCCGGCAAATCAGTGCATCAGTGGAACAGCACTGCCGTCTTCTGCAGAGTGATCCACACGCCCCAGGCCAGCGGAATAACCACCACGGCCCAGGCCAGCAGCACCAGCGGCAGGCTGCCCGGAGCGGCATGCCACTCCAGCGCCTGCGCGCCATCGGCGCCCTTGTCGTGGCTCAGCGCGCGCTCGGCAGCGAGCTCGGCGTCGGTCATGAAGTACTTGTCGGCCACCGGGCGCACCAGCAGGTTGCAGATGAAGCCCAGCACCAGCAGGCCGGCGAGGATGTACAGGGTCATGTCGTAGGCTGCCGCGCGCGGCACACCTGCCGCCAGCTGCGATTCGCGCAGGTAGGTGATCAACACCGGGCCCAGCACGCCGGCCGCAGCCCACGCGGTCAGCAGGCGACCGTGGATGGCGCCGACCATCTGCGTGCCGAACAGGTCGGCCAGGTAGGCTGGAACGGTGGCGAAACCGCCGCCGTACATCGACAGGATGATGCAGAACGCCGCCACGAACAGCGCCACGTTGCCGATATGGCCCATGTTCGGCACCAGGGTGTAGAGGCCCACACCGATGGCGAAGAAGGCGAAGTAGGTGTTCTTGCGCCCGATATAGTCGGAGAACGACGCCCAGAAGAAACGCCCGCCGATGTTGAACAGGCTGAGCAGGCCGGTGAAGCCGGCAGCGATGGCAGCGATCTGCGCCAGTTGCGCGGCGTTCAGCTCGCTGAAGCTCAGGTCGTTGCCCAGCAGCTTGCCGCCGAACACTTCCTGCAGCAGCGGCGAGGCCATGCCGAGGATGCCGATACCGGCCGAGACGTTCAGGCACAGGACCAGCCAGACCAGCGCAAACTGCGGGGTCTTCCAGGCTACGCTGACGTGCACGTGGCGGTCGGTGACCATGGCGTTGGCCTTCTTCGCCGGCGGCGTCCAGCCTTCAGGCTTCCAGCCGGTCGGCGGCACGCGGTACGCCAGGGCGCCAGCGGTCATGAACACGAAGTAGATGGCCGCCATGGCGACGAAGCTCTGCCATACGCCGACTTCCTGGCCGTTGGCGAAGTGCCCCATCAGCGCAGTGGCCAGCGGTGCACCGACCATGGCGCCGCCGCCGAAGCCCATGATCGCCATGCCAGTGGCCATGCCGCGCTTGTCCGGGAACCACTTGATCAGCGTGGAGACCGGCGAGATATAGCCCAGCCCCAGGCCGATGCCGCCGATCACACCCGAACCCAGCCACATCAGCCACAGCTGATGGGTCTTCACCCCGATTGCCGAGATCAGCAGGCCACCGCACCAGCACAGCGCCGATACCAGGCCGGCCTTGCGCGGGCCGGCGTGTTCCAGCCAGCCACCCAGCACGGCGGCCGAACAGCCGAGGAAGACGAAGAACAGGGTGTAGATCCAGCTGAGCATCGAGATCTGCCAGTCGCAGTCGGCGCTGAACAGGCGGGCGATGAAGCCCATGTCAGGCGAGCAAGCGACCGGTGCGGTGATGCCGATGGCCTGGGACAGGGGCAGCCAGAACACCGAGAAACCATAGGCCATGCCGATGCACAGGTGAATGGCCAGGGCGGCCGGTGGAACCAACCAGCGATTGAACCCCGGCCGGGCGATGATGCGCTCCTTGGACAGGAAGCCCGGCGCGCTCGCCACTGCTCCTGCCGTAATGCTGCTATTCATGGATTCGATCCTTTTATAGGTAGACTGCGCTTTCGGACCGGATCCTTGGCTTTTTCGCGGCACACAAGGCGAAATTGGCACCGTTTTCGGCGTCGTTGCCCCGCGACAATAGGTCGCGGTCACTCCGGAAGCTGCGCAAGGTTACCAGCATAAGATGACGGTGAGATCAATCTGACATCGTTATTTTTCATAAAACTGAACCGGTACAGGTCGGATGCGCAACCGTTTGCGATCTGCAGCGACCTTTTCGTAGGCTTCCATGGGAGCGGGCTTGCCCGCGAATGAGGCCAAAGCAGACCCAAGCGTGGAACTGCCCTGACCATAACTGTCGAAGCGATACTCAGAAGCGATGGTCACGGCGCTATACTCTGCCGCTTGAATTCACCTATCGGACTACAAGGACTCGCCCATGAAAGCGTTCGGCAAATTCCTGGGGCTGGGACTTCTCGGGTTGTTGCTGATCATCGTGGCGCTGGGCTTCGCCCTGACCCACCTCTTCGATCCCAACGACTACAAAGACGAAATCCGCCAGCTGGCCCGCAACAAGGCCCACGTCGAGCTCACCCTCAACGGTGACATCGGTTGGAGCCTGTTCCCATGGCTGGGCCTGGAACTGCACGAGGCGAGCATCGCCACGCTGAACAACCCCAAGCAGCCGTTCGCCGACCTGCAGATGCTCGGCCTGTCGGTGCGCGTACTGCCGCTGCTGCGCCGCGAGGTGCAGATGAGCGATGTGCGCATCGAGGGCTTGAACCTTACGCTGCTGCGCGACGAACACGGTCATGGCAACTGGGAGGATATCGGCAAGCCGCTCCCCGACCCGAACGCCAGCCCTGATGCGCCGACCCCGGCTGCCGATGGCACCCCGACAGCGACCCAAGCGCAAGCCAGCAACGAACGCACGGTGAAACTGGACATCGACAGCCTGACCGTCAACAACGCTCGGGTGCAGTTCACCGACGAGCAGAGCGGCAAAAGCTATGGCGCCGAAAGCATCCAGTTGAGCAGCGGCCCCATCCACGACGGGGTCAACACCCCGATCAAGGCCAGCGCCTTCCTCAGCGCCAGCGAGCCGAACATCAAGGCCCGTACCGAACTGGTCGGCGATCTGCGCTTCGACCGCAAGCTCAAGCGCTACAGCCTCGAAGACATGCGCCTGTCTGGCGAAACCTCGGGCGAGCCGACCGCTGGCAAGACCGTGACCTTCGCCGCCCAAGGCCAGGTGCTGGTCGACCTGGGCGCCAACGTCGCGTCCTGGAGCGGCCTGAAGGTCTCGGCCAACCAGCTGCGCGCCCTCGGCGAGCTGAGCCTGCGCGACCTGGACAAGGCACCACAACTCAGCGGCGGGCTGTCCATCGCCCAGTTCGACCTGCGCACCTTCCTCGACGGCATCGGCCATCCGCTGCCGGCAACCGCCGACCCGACCGCCTTCGCCAAGCTGGAATTGGTCGGCCGCCTGCAAGGCACCCAGAACTCCATCGCCATGGAAGACCTGGCGGTGAAACTCGACCAGAGCACCTTCACCGGCCGCGTCGCCGTCGAAGACTTCGCCAAGCAAGCCTTGCGCCTCCAGCTCAAGGGCGACACGCTCAACGCCGATCGCTACCTGCCGGCCAAGAGCGAAGAAGCCAAGGGTGCCAAGGCCGCACGCCAGGCCGAGGTCAAGCAGCAGGAGGCCAGTGCGATCGCAGGTGCCGGTACCTCGCCACTGCCCAGCGCCCCCACTCAAGTAGCCTGGAGCACCGACAAGCTGCTGCCGGTCGATCGCCTGCGCGCCCTCGACCTGCAGGCCGACCTGTCGTTCGGCACCCTGACCCTCGACAAGCTGCCGATCACCGATGCACAGCTCAAGGCCAACGGCCAAGGCGGCCTGGTCACCCTGGAGACCCTGCGCGGCGGCCTGTACAACGGCACCTTCGAGGCCAAGGGTACGGTCGATGTGCGCCCTGCCGTGCCGCAACTGGGGGTGAACACCCGCATCAACCGGGTGCCGGTCGAGCACTTCATCAAGCGTGAAAGCCCCGATCAGGCGCCGCCGGTCAAAGGCCTGCTGACCTTGTCGAGCGACCTGACCGCCACCGGCAACAGCCAGAAGGCCCTGATCGACACGCTCAACGGCAACGCCAGCTTCACCATCAACGACGGTGTGCTGGTCAACGCCAACCTCGAACAGCAGTTGTGCCAGGCTATCGCCACCCTCAACCGCAAGCAGCTCAGCGGCGAGCCACGGGCCAAGGACACGCCCTTCCAGGAGCTGCGCGGCACGCTGGTGGTGCGCAATGGCGTGGCCAGCAACCCCGACCTCAAGGTGCGCATCCCGGGCCTGACCGTGAACGGACAGGGCGATCTGGACCTGCGCGTGCTGGGCATGGACTACGGCGTCGGCGTGATGGTCGAAGGCGACCAGCGCGCCATGCCCGACCCGGCCTGCCAGGTCAATGAGCGCTATGTCGGCGTCGAAGTGCCGCTGCGCTGCCGCGGCCCGCTCGAGCTGGGGGCCAAGGCCTGCCGCCTGGACCAGGACGGCCTGGGCAAGGTTGCCGCAAAACTTGCCGGCAACCGCCTGAAAGACAAGATCGACGAAAAGCTCGATGAAAAACTCGGCGACAAGGTGAGCCCAGAATTGAAAGATGCGCTCAAGGGGCTGTTCAAACGATGAGCCCCCAGCAGTTCTCCAGCGCCGTGCTGACGTGGTTCGATCAGCACGGCCGCCACGACCTGCCCTGGCAACAGGGCATCACTCCCTACCGGGTGTGGGTGTCGGAAATCATGTTGCAGCAGACCCAGGTCAGTACCGTGCTCAACTACTTCGACCGCTTCATGCAGGCCCTGCCCACCGTGCAGGCTCTGGCCGAAGCGCCGGAGGACGAAGTACTGCACCTGTGGACGGGCCTGGGCTACTACACTCGCGCGCGCAACCTGCAGAAGGCGGCGAAGATCGTCGTCGCCCAGCATGACGGCGAGTTCCCACGCAGCGTCGAGGCCTTGACCGAGTTGCCCGGTATCGGCCGCTCCACCGCAGGCGCCATCGCCAGTATCAGCATGGGCATCCGCGCGCCGATCCTCGACGGCAACGTCAAGCGCGTCCTGGCGCGCTTCACCGCCCAGGCCGGTTACCCCGGCGAGCCCAAGGTGGCCAATGCGCTGTGGGCCGCAGCCGAGCGCTTCACGCCCATGACCCGGGTCAACCACTACACCCAGGCGATGATGGACCTGGGCGCCACGCTGTGCACCCGCAGCAAGCCCAGTTGCCTGATCTGCCCGCTGCAACAGGGTTGCGAGGCGCACCTGCTCGGCGACGAGAAACGCTACCCAGAACCCAAGCCGCGCAAGGCCCTGCCCCAGCGCAAGACGCTGATGCCGCTGCTGACCAACAATGAAGGCGCCATCCTGCTCTACCGCCGCCCCTCCAGCGGTCTGTGGGGTGGCCTGTGGAGCCTGCCGGAGCTCGACAGCCTGGCGCAGCTCGACGACCTCGCCTACCAGCACGGCCTGCGCATGACCCAAAGCCAGGCGCTGCAAGGCCTGACCCACACCTTCAGCCACTTTCAGCTGGCGATCGAGCCGTGGCTGGTGCGTGTCGACCCGCTCGGCTCGCACGTGGCCGAGCCCGACTGGCTCTGGTATAACCTCGCCACCCCGCCGCGCCTGGGCCTCGCAGCCCCGGTCAAGAAGCTGCTCGCACGCGTGGCCGACGAATTGACTGCAGGAGACCCCCGATGACCCGCACCGTGAAGTGCCGCAAGTACAACGAAGAACTGCCAGGCCTGCCACGCCCGCCCTACCCCGGTGCCAAAGGCCAGGACATCTACGAGCACATCTCGCAGAAGGCCTGGGACGAGTGGCAGAAGCACCAGACCATGCTGATCAACGAGAAGCGCCTGAACATGATGAATGGCGAAGACCGCAAATTCCTCCAGGCGGAAATGGACAAGTTCTTCGCCGGCGAGGACTACGCCCAGGCCGAAGGCTACGTTCCACCCAGCGAGTGAACCCGATCAGGACGGTTGGCTGTACAAAAAACAGCCAACATGCGTAAGCGACGGAATTAATTTAAAAAATTTTCAAAAAGTCGTTGACGCAAGGTCTGAAAACCTTTTTAATTCGCCCCGTCGCCCAGATAGCTCAGTCGGTAGAGCAGAGGATTGAAAATCCTCGTGTCGGCGGTTCGACTCCGTCTCTGGGCACCACCATTAAGCATCGGGTGGTTGCAAAGTTACCCGAAGCGACACAAAAAACCCGCCTAGTGCGGGTTTTTTGTTGCCTCAATTTTGGCTTACGTCCATTTTTTGCACACAGCATGGCTGTCCTGCCTTAAGAACAAGGCTGTATTTGACCGCCGAGTGAGTCGCCTCCCCCCTAGCAGCACAACCTCGCCCAGTTGGCTCACTCGATCAATGAATCAATTTCTTCGACGTCGAGCCGAGCGACAACCAGGGATGTCAGCACCTAACAAGCCAGTCTCAACGCGACGGATAGCCCCATGTAAGAGAAGGCTTACATCACGTAGGAATATCGCCGTAGCCAGCATGGTGGCATTTAGCTAACGTTCGCAAAAAATCGAGGAAAAGCTTGATGAGCCGGCAGGGAGCAAAGGAACACGTTCGGCAACTGGAGGAGGAGCTAGCACGATGCAAGACCAGTTGTCGGAACCATTGGGGCGGAAAGATAGTCACTCAGATGGGGCGAATCGGCTTGGCCGCAGTAATTATGGGAGGCGGCTATCTGATGATAGGAGAATTGGCAGGCAAAACCACCAAAGCCGATATCCAAGTGAACGGTAAAGTTTCCGCTAGCGGAAACATCGGGGCAACCAAAGCTGATCAGGGTCTTCCTAGCCAAATGGGCGCAACTGAGACTTTCCCTGGCTGGCTTAACTTGATGGGGCTATCGGTTGGGGTGGCAGGGCTCCTATTTGGCCTTTATCAGGCAAGGCTGCGACGTGACTACATTCAGCTATACTCGCCATTACATGCGGAGCTGGAGAAACGGAAAGATCCAAACCGCAGTAGCAGCCACATTACTGCTAGAGGCATGACCAGACAGGAGGACGTATGACTCAGTTACAATTCGTTGCACTGATGTTTACGACTACAGTCGGCCTGGGCTTCATCATTTATATTGAATGGAAAAAGTACAGGCTCGACAAACTCAGATTTGAACTCTTCAGGATTCGCGACGAGCTTTTTGTTAGTGCCGAAGAAGGAAAGCTTTCATTTGAGGATGAGAGCTATAAAATTACCCGAGCCAGCCTTAACGGGATGATTCGATACAGCCACGACCTCTCATTTATGGACGTCTTTCTTGTAACTCGGGCAGGAAAGCAGCCATATTACGCAGCTAGGCGAATGGAACATGAAAAGCGCGCAAGGGATGCTTACTCTCAATTAGGGCGCGAGGGCAAAGCTGCAATCAAGAAAGCGATGAAATCCATGCACATAGCTGTCTTTTCACACATTGCTTTCAACAGCATTGGCGCGATTATCATCACCAGCACTCTATTCTTTATGTTTGTAGTTGAGCTATTGGTAGCAAAGGCGTCCAAGAGGACAAAGTCAGTAGCGATTCAGAACAGTCAGTCCTTCAGTGAAATTTCCGAGCGTATAAATGCGCTAGACACAGAGGCTTACGAAATCGGAAGATGCGCTGCATAGTAAATTTGGCCGCTACACAGCGGCCGCTCTTTCTATAGATTATTAGAGCTCATCAACTTCATGCGAAACTAGCAAGAGACGTTGCGAACCTCTTAACGAAAATGTATGGTGTCGATAGTCGCTCAAAACCAGCGACCAGGCTTGGCGGCCTGAAGAGTACAAGGCGCAGCAGCGCCCCCATCACAGTTGCCGGCGCTTTTTTTGTGCCTGGCAATCCTGTGTCATGGCGGGTTGCGCAGGAGCACCTTCGGGTGCGCCGGTTTCCTTGTACGCCGGTCCGCCAATCCTGTGCAATCCGCCACCCATACTGCTTGGCGGCAGTGGGTGGCGGTAAACAGTACAAGGAGTTCAACCAATGCCAATAGCATCCTACCCATCACCCCCGACCGAATTCACCCTCTCTTCCGGGCATCGATTCTGCCCCACCGGCACCCTTTCAAAGGACCGCCACTTGTTCACCGTAACACCCGGCATACCGGTTCAAGACGCAGCAAGAACACTCTGCGAGCTTCTGGACGCGCTGGACGAGCCGATCTATGCCACCGCCATGAGCGAACGGGAATTTTCCAGCCGGGATGCGTGGCTGGCGAAGTACACTCTGGATGCTGCCAAAGCTGTTGCAAGTGCCATTGCGGAGTCGCTGGAGCAAGCTGAACGGACGCCAGCCAACCCGTAAATCGACATCTCTGCGATCAGATTCTGGTTTTTGCAGAACCGGGGCCGCTGCGCGGCCCAATCGCGGGACGAGCCCGCTCCCACGGCGGTGTACTACCGCGAAATGGTCTTGCCTAACCGGCCATCATTGACCAGCATCAAAAAGCCACCAACCGCACCGCCCTAAACTGCGCCATGGACACCCGATCCCCGAAAGGACCTCCATGAGCGACGATTCTCCCCTCCCCCTTGCCAACCCCGTCGAAGCTGCCCCGGCTACGCCACTGCGTACGCCGCGCCCTCGCAAGCGCAAACCGCAAGCATCCATCACCCGGATCAGCCAGCAACCTGCCGCCCTGGAAGTCGCCAGCGCCCGTAAAGGCAGCAACGAAGACAGCACCAGCGCGCGCCTGCCGGCCAGCTACCCCTATCGCACACGCATGCGCCGCCAGGAGTACGAAAAGGCCAAGCACGCGCTGCAGATCGAGCTGCTGAAGGTGCAGAGCTGGGCGAAAGATACCGGCCAGCGCATCGTGGTGCTGTTCGAGGGGCGCGATGCGGCGGGCAAGGGCGGCACCATCAAGCGCTTCATGGAACACCTGAACCCGCGGGGAGCCCGGATCGTCGCGCTGGAGAAGCCGTCCGAGCAGGAAAAGGGCCAGTGGTACTTCCAGCGCTACATCCAGCACCTGCCTACGGCGGGCGAAATGGTGTTCTTCGACCGCTCCTGGTACAACCGCGCCGGGGTCGAGCGGGTCATGGATTTCTGCTCACCGTTGCAGTACCTGGAGTTCATGCGCCAGGCACCTGATCTTGAGCGGATGCTGTGCAACAGCGGCATCCTGCTGTTCAAGTACTGGTTCTCGGTGAATCGCGAAGAACAGCTGCGCCGCTTCATCTCCCGGCGGGACGACCCACTCAAGCACTGGAAGCTGTCGCCAATCGACATCAAGTCACTGGACAAGTGGGACGACTACACCGCCGCCAAGGAGGCGATGTTCTTCCACACCGACACCGCCGATGCACCCTGGACAGTGATCAAGTCCGACGACAAGAAGCGCGCCCGGCTCAACTGCATCCGGCACTTCCTGCACTCGCTGGATTACCCAGGCAAGGATCACTGCGTCGCCCACGCGCCAGACCCGCTGCTGGTGGGTCGTGCCGCTCGCGGGTTCGAGGAAGAGGAGGCCACGGAGCTGGCCAGCTGAAACAAAAACGCCACCGTCGATACGGTGGCGTTTTCGTTGTGCGATGCCTTGCCTTCAGCGCCAGACAGCAACCAGAGCCTCGAGCTCCGCTTCGCTAAGCAGGCCTTGAGGGTAGCGACCATCCAGAAGGCGGCGCGTATCGGTCTTCCTGACCCGGATGTTTCCATGGTGCTTCAACCATTGCGCCAGCACCTTGAGCGATTCGTGATTGATCGCCATTGGAGACAAAGCCGACTCACTTGCTGCATTCATTTCGACACGTACTCCCCGGGGCCGTGAGCGGCTAAATTACTGTGGGATTGTTACAGAACAGCGTGGACCGCCGCCCCGAAACACCCCAGGGAAATGCAATACAAGAGCTGTGCCAGCGCGTGGAAAAATCGTTCGCGCAAACAAAAAGGGCCTGTCGTTCGACAGGCCCTTCCAGTGTTCGGCGATCAGCGCTTGACCGGTGCCGGTTGCTGCTGGGTGAGGCAGTGGATGTTGCCACCGCCCAGCAGCAGCTCGCGACCTGGGATCATCACCACTTCATGGTCCGGGAAGACCTTGGCCAGAATCGCTCTAGCCTGGGCATCTGCCGGGTCGTCGAAGCTGGGCGCGATGATGCCGCCGTTGACGATCAGGAAGTTCACGTAAGAGCCGGCCAGGCGCACCGACGGGTCACGCTCCTGGCTGCCGGCGACCTGGTCGACCCCGGCGCATTCTTCCTCGGTGGCGAACAGCGGCCCGGGAATGGGCATCTTGTGCACCACGAACTCGCGTCCCTTGGCATCACGGGTGTTTTTCAGCACCTCGTAGGCGGCGTGGCAGCGTGCATAGTTGGGGTCGTTGGAATCATCGGTCCAGGCCAGTAACACTTCGCCCGGGCTGACGTAACAGCAGAAATTGTCGACGTGGCCGTCGGTTTCGTCGTTGTACAGGCCGTCGGGCAGCCAGACGATGGTCTCCACTGCCAGATGCTCGCGCAGCACGTCCTCGATCTGCTCACGCGTGAGGTGCGGGTTGCGGTTGCGATTGAGCAGGCACTCTTCGGTGGTGATCAGGGTGCCTTCGCCGTCCACGTGGATCGAACCGCCTTCGAGCACGAAGCCTTCGGTGTGGTAGCGCTGGCAGCGTTCCATTTCCATGACCTTGGCGGCCAGTTCTTCGTCACGGTTCCAGGGCGCGTACAGGCCGCCGTCGAAACCGCCCCAGGCATTGAAGCCCCAATCCACGCCGCGCACTTCGCCGTGATCGTTGATCACGAAGGTCGGGCCGGTGTCGCGGACCCAGGCGTCGTCGTTGCTGATCTCAACCACGCGGATATTGGGCAGGTCGAGCTGGCGGCGGGCGTTTTCGTACTGGCCCGCAGATACCGCCACGGTGACCGGCTCGAAGCGGGCGATGGCCTTGGCCAAGGTGACGTGTGCCGCCTGCGCGGGCTTGCCGCCCAGGCGCCAGTTGTCCGGGCGCTCCGGCCAGACCATCCATACCTGGGTTTGCGGAGCCCACTCCGCAGGCATGTGGAAACCGTCGGCGCGGGGAGTCGAGTTCAGGGTCTTCATGAGTAGCCTCTGGATGGCCCGGCAGGCTGGTGCCAGGGTTGGTTGTTCAGGTGTCTGCAGGGCCCCTTCGCGGGCAAGCCCGCTCCCACAGGGGCAGCGAATACGACCAATCTAACCGATAGATATCGACTTTTAAAGCCTGAAATAAAATCGAAATAGATATTTCAGGAAATTTAATCGATATAAATCGGTTTAAATCAACTCAGCTCCGTCAGGACACGATCCACGCAATCGACGAAGTAGTCCACGCTCTGGCGCGTGGTGCACATCGGCGGCTTGATCTTGAGGATGTTCAGGTAGTCTCCCGTGGGCTGCATGAAGATCCCCAGGTCGCGCAGGCGATCGCACAGGACCATGGTCTCCTCGGTCGCCGGTTCCAGTGTCTGGCGGTCACGCACCAGTTCCAGCCCCAGGTAGAAGCCCGAGCCGTGGGCGGCACCGGCAAGCGGATGTTTATCGACCAGCGCTTGCAAGCGCGCCTTGAAGTGGCGGCCAACATCGCGGGCGTTGTCCCACAGCCCTTCGTCGCGCATCACATCCAGCACCGCCATGCCGATCCGGCAGCTCACCGGGCTGCCGCCGGCCGAGGAGAAGAAATAGCCCTCGGCCTCCAGCGCCTCGGCGATGTCGCGGCGGGTGATCACCGCACCCAGCGGCTGGCCATTACCCATGCCCTTGGCCATGGTGATGATGTCCGGCACCACGCCCTGCTCCTCGAAGCCCCAGAAGTACTCGCCCAGGCGACCATAGCCCACCTGCACTTCATCGGCGATGCACACGCCGCCGCGCGCCCGCACCTTGGCATAGGCCTCGCGCAGGTAGCCCTTGGGTAGCGAGATCCCGCCGGCATTACCGTACACCGGTTCGCAGATCATCCCTGCCAACTGGCGGCCACGGGCATCCAGGTCGGCGAGCTTGGCGTCGACATCGCGCAGGTAATCGCTGGCGCTGTCGGCGCCGCGGTAACGGCCGCGGAACGTATTCGGCGCCTCCACCGGATGGACCCAGTCCGGCCGGGTTTCCAACGCCTGCGGATTGTCGGCGATCGAGGTGGAGATGGCATCGGTGGCCACCGACCAGCCGTGATAGGCCTCCAGCACGCTGAGCAGGTCACGCCCGCCGCTGTAGGCCCAGGCCAGACGAATCGCCAGGTCGTTGGCCTCGGTGCCGCTGTTGACCAGGAACACCCGGTCGAAGCCTTCCGGCGCCAGCTCGAGCAGGCGCTCGGAAAACTCGGCGATGGCCGCGTAGTGGAAGCGCGAGTTGGTATTGACCAGCGACCACTGCCGCGCCGATTCGGCGACCATGCGCGGATGCCCATGCCCGAGCACCGCCACGTTGTTGAGCATGTCCAGGTAGGAACGCCCCTGCATGTCGATCAGGTAGTTGCGCCAGCCGCGCTCGATATGCGGCGGCTGGGCGTAGTAGTGCTTCTGCGAGCGGGCGAAGCTGGCATCGCGCCGCGCCAGCAGGGCCTGGGCGTCCACCAGTGGCTCGGCATCGCAATCGAAGCCCAGCAGTGCCGTCGGCGACGGGCAAAGCGCCAGCCAGGCCTTTGCCTGGGACGGTTTGGCAAAGAACGGCGGCGCAATGTTGGGGTCCAGGCACAACTGCACGCTCAGGAAGCCACAGGTCGACCCCAGCACCTGCCCCTTGTGCACCGATTCGCCATCCTCCGGCGCCTGCTCCAGGCCGCTCAGCCACAGCCCCCAACCGGCGATGCTCAGACACCCGCGGCCATCCCCCGTGCTCAGCCAGATACCGGTTTGCGGCGCGTGCAACACCGTACCGCTCGGCAGGTTCAGTTCCACGCCCAAGGCACAGGTGGCAGGCTCGTCCGGGCGGTCAAAATGGGTTTGCGACAGACGGTACTGCCCATGCAGCGTGGTGGCGGGAGCCGGCTGGGCAAGCAACAGATGCTGGTCGAATCCGGCCTGCTGCCAGTTTCCAGCCTCGCAGTGCGGGCTCAGCACACCGAGATCGAGCCGACCCACGGTCTGGCCGGCCAGGCTCGGCAGCAGTGCTGCGCAGTCGCCGAGGTCCAGGGTGTCGGGGGCAAAACCTGCTGTCTGCAGGATCGCCGCTTCCATCAATGCGGCAGGCACCGCAGTGGCGGTATCGAAGATTTCCCACTCATGGGCGATGTTGTCGCGGGTGTACTGGTTGTCCGGATCGACAGTGAGTTGCTGCTCGCTGCTCAGCACCAGCACTGCGGAACGGTTGAGCACCAGCGGCCACAGGGCGCGCAATTCGGCTTCGCTCAGCGGATTGACCGCCTGGTAGGCCGCAACCACCGGCAGGATGCGCAGCGGATCGCCTTCGGCATGGTGCAGCAAGGCTGCGCAGGTGACCGAGAGGTCGGCGATACGCCAGGTGTGTGACAGATCGCCGAAATCGATCACACCTTGCGCCTGCCACAGACGGTGCTCGTCAAGCGACCAGACCACGTTGTCATCGGTGATGTCCAGATGCACCGCCTGCGTCGGAAGCTGTCCGACCAGCGGCTGCAGACGCGCCCGCGCCTGACTGGCCACACCCTCGACGCGCTCGCGCCGGGCCTCGTCCTTGATGACCGGCAGCAGGTGCTCGATCAACGCCTCGGCATGCCGCGGATCCCACTGCAGCGTGCGCTCCAGCCCCGGGTGCTCGAAGCCGACCAGGGCCTTGTCGAGTTGCGCGCACAGCGCCCCCAGCTCGGCCATCAGCCTATCCGGCATATGCTTCAGACGGGTCAGTGGCTGGCCGTCGATGTATTCGAGCACGCGGCAACGCAGGGCCTGGCCGCCGATCTCCAGCGCCAGCAAGCCCTCGCCACCCAGCGCTGCACGCACCGCAGGCACCGGCAGGCCCTGGGTGCGCAGGTAGGCCAGCGCGGCATGCTGCGCTTCGAGCTCTACCTGGGCATAGCTGCCATGGCACAGCTTGAAGACGAAGCGCCCCTGCTCGCTGTCCAGCCGGTAGTTCACGTCCTGCTGGCTGCCGAGGGGCACCAGCGCGCCGTGCAGGCCGTAATACGCCTGCAGGGCATGGCTGGCCTGCGCCTCGGAAACCTCGGGACGTGGAAGGCTGGAGCGGTGGATCAGGGTGTGCAACGGCATGGTGCGAACCTCGGCCTCTTTTTTGCTTATATCGCCATTACCACTGCCCGGAAGCAAGGGGGTGAGACGCAGACAGTCGTTGCCAACCTGCAACGATCATTGCCAAAGCCGCGCCCCAGAAGGCCTGGTATCGCCCGCTGTCCATCAGGAGCTCGATGTCGATGTCCGCTGCACCACTGTTGTTGTCGCCCCTCCCGCACCGGCTCCTTGACGCCGGGGCATCGTCGCGCAGGCTGCATGCGTCAGAAGTTCGTCACAAACGCGCGGGGGCATACGCATGAAGAAGGTCGCCATCCTGCAGTCGAACTACATCCCCTGGAAAGGTTATTTCGACCTGATCGCCGCCGTGGACGAGTTCATCCTTTACGACGACATGCAATTCACCCGACGTGACTGGCGCAATCGCAACCAAATCAAGACTCCCCAAGGCGTGCAATGGCTGACCGTGCCGGTTCAGGTCAGAGGGCGCTACCACCAGGCGATCCGCGAAACACGGATCGACGGGCACGACTGGGCCGCCAGTCACTGGCGGTCCCTGGAAGCGAACTACAAGCGTGCGCCGTATTTCGACGAAATCAAACAGTGGCTGCGACCGATCTATCTCGAAGAGCAGTTCGACCATCTCAGCCCGCTGAATCGTAGGCTACTCCAGGCCGTCTGCCACTACCTGGGCATCGGCACACGCATCAGCCACTCCTGGGACTATCGCCTGGGTGAAGGCAAGAGCGAACGCCTGGTCGACTTGTGCCTGCAAGCCGGTGCCAGCGAATACCTTTCCGGCCCGGCCGCACGCGACTATCTGGACGAAAGCCTGTTCGCCGCACAGGGCATCGCCGTCAGTTGGTTCGACTACAGCGGCTACCCCCAATACCCGCAGCAGTGGGGTGATTTCACCCATGGCGTGAGCATCCTCGACCTGCTGTTCAACTGTGGCCCGGACGCACCGCGCTTCATGAAGCACATACGGTCATCGGCTCCTGAAGCCACCGCGCCGACGGGCGCAGCACCCGACATGCGAGTCTCCCCATGAGCAATGCACTAGACAGCTACATCGGCGCCTACAGTGATCGTTTCGGCTTCGCTTTCGACAACGACATCATGCTCAACTGGTATCCCCAGCGGATCATGAAGCTGTGTCAGGAGCACCACTCGATTCTGGAACTGGGCGTCGGCCACGGTTTCTCGACCAACCGCTTCTCGCGCTTCTTCGCCTCGCATACGGTGATCGACGGATCGCCCTCGGTCATCGCCCAGTTCCGCGAAAACTACCCCGACAGCCCGGTCGAGATCGTCGAAAGCTATTTCGAGCATTTCGACACCGAGCGGACCTTCGACCTGATCGTGATGGGCTTCATCCTCGAACACGTCGACAACCCGCAGCAGGTCCTGGAACACTTCCGCCGCTTCCTCGCGCCTGGCGGCCGGCTGTTCGCCCTGGTGCCCAATGGCGAGTCGCTGCACCGGCGTATCGGCCATGCGGCAGGCAAGCTCGACGACATGATGAAGCTGGGCCAGGGCGATCTGGAACTCGGTCACCAGCGCACCTACTCGGTCAGCCGCCTGACCGATGAGCTGGAGCAGGCCGGCTATCGCATCGTGCGCAAGGAAGGGGTGTTCCTCAAGCCGCTGATGACCTCGCAACTGCAGCCACTGGGGCTGTCCAACGAGATCATCGAAGGGATGTGCACGGTCGGCATCGACTACCCCGAGCTCTGCTGTGCACTGATGTTCGAGGCCCAGGTCGAGCCGACATGAGAAGCCTGTTGATCGGCAGCACCTCGGTCATCGGCCAGGCCATCGCCGCCCGGCTTGCCACGCTGGGCGAAGTCAGGACTGCGGGGCGTCGCGAAGCGGACTTCCCGTTCGATCTGGAGCAGGCAGACAACCCGCCCTTCGCTGGCGGGCACTTCGATACCGCGGTGCTGGTGGCCGCCGCCTTCGGCGGGACCTCCAGCCAAGCGCTGATCCAGGCCGAGCAGGTCAACGCGGTCGGTACCCTGCGCGCTTGCGAGCTTGCTGCGCAGAGCGGCGCCCGGCACTTGATCCTGGTGTCTTCGGTGTTCGCAGGCTTTAGCGCCGACGACCCTCACTACAACATCTATTCGCTGTCGAAGCGCCATTCCGAGGAGCTTGCACAGCTGTTCTGCAAGCAACGCGAAATCGCCCTGACCATCCTGCGCCCCAGCCAGGTCTACGATGCAGCCGGTGCCTGCCGCAAACACCAGGGGCTGCTGTACGTCATCGCCGAAACGGCGCGTGCAGGCAGGACAGTGCAGCTGTATGGCAACAACGATGCGCAGCGCAACTACCTGTTTCTGGACGACCTGGCCGAGATCGTGAAACGCGTGGCGCAGCGCACGGTGGTCGGTCGCTTCGACTGCGTGCACCCGCACAGCCCCAGGCTGTCCGAGATCGCCGAAGCGGCCTTTGCTGCCTGCGCCCGCCCTGCCGAAATCCACTTCCTACGGGACAAGCCGGACATCGCCGATATGCCGGCCATGCAGGCCGATGCGCAACTGCACCAGGCCATCGACTATTGGCCAGCCACTGACATCCGTACCGGCCTGCAACTGATGCAGGCTCATCAGGAGACCCAGCAATGACCACGGCAATGGTCACCGGCGTCGGCGCGATCATGGGCTATGGCCTGCTGAAATCGCTGCGCGCCGCCGACCCGACACTCACGTTGCTGGGCACCGACATCTACGACGATGCGGTCGGCCAGGCCTGGTGCGACCACTTCGAACAGGCACCGCTGACCGCCGACCCCAGATATCAGGACTGGCTGCTGCGGATGATCGAGCAGTATCGGGTCGAGCTGCTGATTCCCGGCATCGAGCAGGATGTGCACTGGCTCGACGAACACCGTGACGTGCTGGCTGCCAGCGGCTGCCGGATTGTGCTCAACGACGCCCGACTGATCAGCCTGTCGCGCGACAAGTACGCCATGGACCAGGCCCTGCTGGCACTTGAAGACGACGCCCGCATCCCCAGCCATCTGACCGGCGACTTCGCCTCGCTTTCGCAGCAACTCGGCCTTCCGTTCCTGCTCAAGCCGCGACGCAGCTATGCCTCCAAGGGCCTGGTGTGGGTCCGCGAAGAGCGCGATTTCATACCCTGGGCACCCCTTCTCGGGGAGGTGCTGATGGCCCAGCCGATCATCGGCAGCGCCAGCCAGGAGTACACCGTGGCGGTGTTCGGTGACGGCCAGGGCGGCATCTGCGCCGCGATCACCTTCCAGCGCAGCCTGGCCTCTGACGGCTCCACAGCCAAGGCCAAAGTGCGCCACGACGCCAGCCTGGATGCCGTGGTGCTGCGCCTGTGCCAGCACTTAAAACCGGTCGGGCCCACCAATCTGCAGTTCCGCCGGGCAGACGACGGCACCTGGAAGCTGCTGGAGATCAATCCACGGATCTCTTCCACCAGTTCCATCCGCACCGCTTTCGGCTACAACGAGGCCGCCATGTGCCTGGCCTGGTATCTCCAGGGCGAGAAGCCCCGGCAACCAGAGGTCCGCGCAGGTTTTGCGGTGCGCTACATCGAGGACTACGTGGTTCATGATCGGGATCATTTCTGACATCCACGGCAATTTCGCCGCGCTGTCCACTGTTCTCGCCGAGCTCGACCGGATGGGTGTGGACGAGATCATCTGCCTGGGCGACACCGCCGGTTACTACAGCCAGATCAACGAGTGCTGCGATACCTTGCGCGCTCGCGGGATCTTCTCGCTGATGGGCAACCACGATGCCTACATCGCACTCAACCAGCCCTGCCCACGCTCCAACAGCGCCAATGCCTGTCTGGACTACCAGCGTGAGGTGCTCAGCGCCGACAACCGCCGCTGGCTCGAAAGCCTGCCGGAGCGCGCCAGCCTGCACGGCCTTGAGCTGATCCACGGCGGCTGGAACGACCCACTGGACGAGTATCTCGAGCCCAGCGAGGCCTACTTCGCCGAACGCCCGGGGCGCTACTTTGCCTCCGGCCACAGCCATGTGCAGTACCTCTGGCAAGGCCGCGAAAAGGCCTGGTGCAACCCTGGCTCGGTCGGCCAGCCCCGCGACGGCGACCCTCGGGCCGCCTTCGCCACCTGGGATGGCCAACGCTTCACGCTCTATCGCATCGCCTACGACATCGAGGCCGCGCAACGCGCCATGGCACATGCTGGCTTCACCGAGTACTTCTACGAAAACCTTGCCAAGGGCACGCAGATCGGCGGGCGCATCAGCGCGATCCGCAGCGACCTTCCGCCCGCGAACGCTGCAGGAAACCGCCCATGAGCCTGGAAAAGATCCCCTTCAACCGCCCCTACATGACTGGCAAGGAGTTCCACCATATTGCCGAGGCCAACCTGGGCCAGATGCTTGCCGGCGACGGACCGTTCACCAAGCGCTGCCATGCCTGGCTCGAGGAACGTACCGGCAGCGGCAAGGCGCTGCTGACTCACTCCTGCACCGCGGCACTGGAAATGTGCGCGTTGCTGCTCGACATCCAGCCCGGCGATGAAGTGATCATGCCGTCCTACACCTTCGTCTCCACCGCCAATGCTTTCGTCCTGCGCGGCGCGGTGCCGGTGTTCGTCGACATCCGTGAAGACACGCTCAACCTCGACGAACGCCTGATCGAGGCCGCCATCACCCCCCGCACCAAGGCCATCGCCGTGGTCCACTACGCCGGCGTCGCCTGCGAGATGGACACCATCCTGGCCATCGCCCACAGGCACGGCCTGAAGGTGGTAGAGGATGCCGCGCAGGGCGTCATGTCCAGCTACAAGGGGCGTGCGCTGGGCAGCATCGGTGATCTGGGCGCGTTCAGCTTCCATGAAACCAAGAACGTCATCAGCGGCGAGGGCGGTGCCCTGCTGGCCAACGATCCAGAGCTGGTGATGCGCGCGGAAATCATCCGCGAGAAGGGTACCGACCGCAGCCGCTTCTTCCGCGGTCAGGTCGACAAGTACACCTGGCAGGAGGTCGGATCGTCGTTCCTGCCCGGCGAGCTGACCGCTGCCTTCCTCTGGGCACAGTTGCAGGAAGCCGAAGCGATCACCAACAGCCGCCTGGCTACTTGGGCGCGCTATCATCACGCCCTCGCCGGCCTCGAGGCGGACGGCCTGCTGCGTAGGCCGATCATCCCGCAGGACTGCCAGCACAACGCCCATATGTACTATGTGCTGCTCGCCCCGGGCATTGACCGTCAGGCTGTGTTGCAGAGGATGCGAGACGAAGAGGTGTACGCCGTGTTCCACTATGTGCCTCTGCATTCCTCGCCCGCCGGCGAGCGCTATGGGCGTGCACATGGCTCGATGCAGATCACCGACGAACTGTCAGACCGCCTGATACGCCTGCCGCTGTGGTGCGGCCTGGGCGATGAGCGCCAGGATCGGGTGATTTCAGCCCTGAGTACCGCGCTTGCGCGCCGTTGAACCTATTATCGACCCAAAACACTCATGAACATTATTCACACCGACATTCCCGATGTACTGATCATCGAACCGAAAGTATTCGGCGACAGCCGCGGCTTCTTTTTCGAGAGCTTCAATGCCCGCGACTTCGCGGCAGAGGCCGGCTTCGATGCCCATTTCGTCCAGGACAACCACTCGCGCTCCCAGCACGGTGTACTGCGTGGCCTGCATTACCAGATCGACAATCCCCAGGGCAAACTGGTGCGGGTGGTCCAGGGTGAAGTACTGGACGTCGCGGTGGATATTCGCCGCAGCTCGCCGACCTTCGGCAAATGGGTCGCGACACGCCTGAGCGCTGAAGACCATCGACAGTTCTGGATTCCACCAGGCTTCGCCCACGGTTTCGTGGTGCTAAGCGAGTCGGCCGACTTCCTGTACAAGACCACCGACTATTACAACCCCGCAGCCGAGCGCTGCATTCGCTGGGACGATCCGCAGTTGGCCATCGACTGGCAACTTGAGTCGGAACCGCTGCTGTCAGCCAAGGACCAGGCTGGGGTGCTGCTGCGGAACGCGGAGCTGTTCCCATGAAGATCCTCGTCTGCGGCCGCAACGGCCAGGTCGCCCAGGCCCTTCAGCAGGCGCTGGCCGGGCTTGGCGAACTGCACCTGCTCGGCCGCGACCAGCTCGACCTGGCTCAACCCGAGGCCATGCGTGAGCCTCTGCGCCAGCTCGCCCCCGACCTGATCATCAACGCCGCGGCCCACACCGCGGTGGACCAGGCCGAGAGCGAAGCGCCGCTGGCCTACGCGATCAACGCCGAAGGTCCGCGCGTGCTGGCCGAGGAAGCCGCACGCCTGGGTACGCCGCTGATCCACTACTCCACCGACTACGTGTTCGACGGCAACAAGACAATGCCCTATGTCGAGGACGACCCGGTGCATCCGCTGGGTGTCTACGGCCAGAGCAAGCTCGCAGGCGAGCAGGCGATTGCCGCAGTGGGCGCCCAGCACCTGATCCTGCGCACCAGCTGGGTGTACTCGCTGCATGGACGCAACTTCCTGCTGACCATGCAACGCCTGCTGCAGGAGCGCCCGCAGCTGAAAGTGGTCGACGACCAGATCGGCGCACCGACCTGGGCCGGGACGATCGCCGCCAGCACCCGCGCCTTGATCGAGCGCTGGCAGGCCGGCCAGGCGGGTGCGTGGGGGACCTATCATCTGACAGCCCAGGGCGAAACCTCCTGGTTCGGCTTCGCCGAGGCCATCGCCGCGCAGTTGAAGGCCCGCGGCCTGCCCTGCGCCGAACTGCTGCCAATCCCCAGCAGCGAATACCCGACCCCGGCCCGCCGCCCGCTCAACTCACGCCTGGACTGCTCACGCCTGGCCCGCGAATGGCAGGTCAGCCAGCCGCATTGGCAGCAGGCGCTGATCGACTGCCTGAAGTAGCGCATAATTGCGCCAGTTCATTCTGGCGCACTTGGCGATGACCTCGACTTCAATCACTTCGCAACGACCCCGCTGGCGCAGCCTGGCCCTGCTGGCCCTGTGCCTGGCTCCGCTGCTGTGGCCGCTGCATCATCTTGCCGAGCGCTACTACCAGGACCAACTGGCCTCGCAGAACCGCCAGACCCTCGACCTCTACGTCGCCAACCTGCTCGGCACCCTTCACCGCTACGAGACCCTGCCGCAGATCCTCGGCGACCTGCCGGCCCTGCGCGGCGTGCTGGCCGACCCGTTCAGGCTGGAGGCGGTGACCAACGCCAATCGCCTGCTGCGCGAGATCACCCAGCAGACCGGCGCCGAAGTGATGTACCTGATGGACGTCAGCGGCAATACCCTGGCCGCCTCCAACTGGGACAAGCGCGACAGCTTCGTCGGCCGCAACTTCGCCTTCCGCCCCTACTTCATCGAGGCGATGGAAGGGCGCCTGGGCCGCTTCTTCGGCCAGGGCACCACCTCGGCCAAGCGCGGCTACTTCTTCGCGGCAGCGGTGCGTGACGGCGAACGTGTAGTCGGCGTGCTGGTGGTCAAGGTCGACCTCGACCACACCGAAACCCTCTGGGGCCGCACCCCGGAACAATTGCTGCTGACCGACCAGTACGGCGTGGTGGTGCTCACTTCGCGCCCGGAATGGCGTTTCCGCGCTACCCGTGTACTGAGCGAAGCAGAACGCAAGGCGATGATCGCCATCCAGCCCTACCCGACCCAGGCACCGCAGCCGCTGCGCCTGGAACCCGACGCCTGGCTGACCCAGACCCGCGATATCAAGGAGACCGGCTGGCAGGTGAGCATCCTTGCGCCGCGCATCCTGGTCGATCGCTCGGTGCAGACCGTCATGGCCATCGGCGCCGGTGCGCTGTTGGTGACCATGCTCCTGGCCGGGCTGGTGATGCAGCGCCGCCGCCACTACATGGATCGCATCGAACTGGAGGCTCGTGGCCGCCAGGAGCTGGAAAACCGCGTGGTGGCGCGCACCGCCGACCTCGAATGGCTGAACAATCGCCTGAAGAACGAAGTGCTGGAGCGCGAGCAGGCGCAGCAGGAACTGGTACGCGCCCAGGACGAGCTGGTCCAGGCCGGGAAACTGTCGGTGCTGGGCACCATGTCGGCGAGCATCAGCCACGAGCTCAACCAACCGCTGGCGGCGATCCGCAGCTACGCCGAGAACGCCGAGATCCTGCTCGACCACCAGCGCACCGAGGATGCCCGCGGCAACCTCAAGCTGATCGGCGAGCTGACCGGGCGCATGGCCTCGATCATCGCCCACCTGCGCGCCTTTGCCCGCCGCGACCGCCATGCCCCGGAAAGCGTGGCCCTGCAACCGGCGCTGGACGATGCCCTGGCCTTGCTGGCCAAGCGTCGTCGGGCCATGGCGGTGGAACTGATCCGCGATCTGCCGGATGCCACCTTATGGGTCCAGGCCGGTGAAACCCGCCTGCGCCAGGTGCTCGGCAACCTGCTGGCCAATGCCCTCGACGCACTCACGGAAAAAGCCAACCCTCGCCGCCTCTGGCTGAGTGCCGAGACGCGCGACGACTGCGTCTACCTGTACATTCGCGACAACGGCCCGGGCTTTACCCGGCAAGCGCTGGAGCACGCCAAGGAACCCTTCTTCACCACCAAGACCCGTACCCAGGGCCTTGGCCTGGGCCTGGCGATCTGCGAGAGCCTGATGCGTGCGCTCGGTGGCGAGTTGCTGATGGGCAACCACCCGGAAGGGGGCGCCCTGCTCACCCTGCAACTGCGCATGGCAGCACCCGGTGCCAACCTGAAACCTTCGGAGGATTCCTCGGCATGACCGAGACACTGATCGACAGTCAAACCCAGGTCATCCTGGTCGATGACGATCCGCACCTGCGCCAGGCCCTGAGCCAGACCCTGGACCTGGCAGGCCTCAAGGTTGCTACCCTGGCCGACGCCCAGGGCCTGGCCGAGCGCATCGAGCCCGACTGGCCCGGCGTGGTGGTCAGCGATATCCGCATGCCGGGTATCGACGGCCTGCAACTACTGGAGCAACTGCACACACGGGACAGCGAACTGCCTGTGCTGCTGATCACCGGCCACGGCGACGTGCCGCTGGCAGTCCAGGCGATGCGTGCCGGGGCCTATGACTTCCTGGAAAAGCCCTTCGCCAGCGACGCCCTGCTCGACAGCGTGCGCCGGGCCCTGGCGCTGCGCCGCCTGGTGCTGGACAACCGCAGCCTGCGTCTGGCCCTGAGCGATCGCCAGCAGTTGTCGACACGGCTGGTCGGCCATTCACCGTCGATGCAGCGCCTGCGCGAACAGATCGGCGCCCTGGCCGGCACCCGCGCCGACGTGCTGATCCTCGGCGAGACCGGCGCCGGTAAAGAGGTGGTCGCGCGTGCCCTGCACGACCTGTCGAGCCGTCGCGACGGCCCGTTCGTGGCCATCAATGCCGGCGCCCTGGCCGAGTCGGTGGTCGAGAGCGAGCTGTTCGGCCATGAACCCGGCGCCTTCACCGGTGCGCAGAAGCGCCGTATCGGCAAGTTCGAATTCGCCAACGGCGGCACGCTGTTCCTCGACGAAATCGAGAGCATGAGCCTGGACGTGCAGGTCAAGCTGCTGCGCCTGCTGCAGGAGCGGGTGGTCGAGCGCCTGGGTGGCAACCAACTGATCCCGCTGGATATCCGCGTGATCGCCGCGACCAAGGAAGACCTGCGCCAGTCGGCCGACCAAGGGCGTTTCCGCGCCGACCTCTACTACCGCCTGAACGTCGCACCGCTGCGCATCCCGGCCCTGCGCGAACGCGGCGACGACATCCTGGTGCTGTTCCAGCACTTCGCCGATGCCGCCAGCCAACGCCACGGCCTGGCACCGCACACCTTGCAACCGGCGCAGCGGGCCATGCTGCTGCGTCACGAATGGCCAGGCAACGTACGCGAGCTGCAGAACGCGGCAGAGCGCTTCGCCCTGGGCCTGGAGCTGGCCCTGGACGGCCAGGTGCCCCCTGCCACCGACAGCGCCGAACCGGCACGTGTCGGCAACCTCAGCGAGCAGGTCGAGCAGTTCGAACGCTCGCTGATCGCCGCCGAACTGAACCAGCCGCACAGCTCCATGCGCAGCCTCGCCGAAGCCCTCGGCATCCCGCGCAAAACGTTGCACGACAAGCTGCGCAAGCACGGCCTGAGCTTCGCCGACGGCAGCAGCCATGACGATCACGAGGAGCCGCGGCCATGACCACCGACAGCCAGTACCTGCAGGCAGTCCTGCACAGCGATATACCGCTGACTCGGGAAATGGGCATGCAAGTCATCGACTGGCGCGAGCAGTGCCTACGCCTGCAATTGCCGCTGGCGCCCAACGTCAACCACAAGAGCACCATGTTCGGCGGCAGCCTCTACTGCGCCGCCGTGCTGGTCGGCTGGGGCTGGCTGCACCTGCGCTTGCGTGAGTTGGGGATCGATGACGGGCACATCGTCATCCATGAAGGGCAGATCAGTTATCCATTGCCGGTGACAGGCACGGCGGTAGCACGCTGCCCGGCGCCGGACGAAAAGGCCTGGGAGCGCTTCCTGACGATGTACCAGCGCCGCGGCCGGGCGCGCCTGACCCTGGAGACGATGGTGAGCAATGCGGGGAGTGAAGAGGCGGCAGTGAGATTCAGCGGGCAGTATGTGCTGCACCGCTGATCAGGCGAGGAGAGAGGCGGCTTCGGTAATTACTGCCCGATAGCCGCTGCAATGACTTTTTGCCGCCATGGTGCCTTGGCCGGCAGCGCCAGGAAGAACGGATTGAGCAGCGACTCCCGCGCCGGATAGCGGAACGCCTGGCCATCCAGCCCGATCACCTCGCCCCCTGCCCCTTCGACCACCCCCTGCGCCGCCGCCGTATCCCACTGCGAGGTCGGCGCCAGGCGCGGGTAGAAATCGGCAGCGCCCTCGGCCAGCAGGCAGAACTTCAGCGAGCTGCCGATATTGGCCAGTTCCAGTTCGCCGACCTCGGCACCGAGCCCAGCCAGCAGGGCTTCCTGCTCGGGGCTGGTATGACGACGGCTGGCAACGACCGTGAAACGCCCATCGGCAGGTGGCGCGTTGCGCACGTGAATCGGCCGGGCGTCACCCTGGGGCTCGACGCGCCATGCACCCAACGCCCGGCCACCGAAGTAGCAGCGGCCATTGGTCGGCATCGACACCACACCGAACACCACCTCACCGTTCTCGATCAGGGCGATGTTGACGGTGAATTCCTCGCTGCCGGCGATGAACTCCTTGGTGCCGTCCAATGGATCGACCAGCCACCAGCGCGTCCAGGCTTGGCGTGTCGCCAGCGGGATGTTGCAATCTTCCTCCGACAGCACCGGAATCTGCGGCGCCAGCGCTTGCAGGCCGTCGGCGATGACTCGGTGAGCAGCCAGGTCGGCGGCGGTCACCGGCGAGTCGTCGGCCTTGTTGGTGACTGCGACGCCAGAGCGCCAGATTGGCAGGATCGCCTCGCCCGCCAGTTGAGCGAGCTTGACCACTTCATGCATCAGTTGCAGGTCGTTCATGCGCTCAGCAGCCCCCGCTGGATCAGCAGGTCACGCGCCAGGTACAACGCCGCCAGCGCCCGGCCTTCACTGAACTGCGGGTGCATGGCCAGGGCCGAGAGCTCGCGCAGGTTGACCTTGTCGACGCGCATCGGCTCAGGCTCGTCGCCCTCCAGGCGCTCTTCGTACAGGTCGCTGGCCAGCACCACCTGGATCTTCTGGCTCATGTAGCCGGGCGACAGCGACAGCTCGGTGAGGTGCTCCAGTTGCCGTGCCCCGAAACCGGCTTCTTCCTTGAGCTCACGATCAGCGGCGGCCAGCACGTCCTCGCCCGGCTCGATCAGGCCCTTGGGCAGCGACAGTTCGTATTCATCGGTGCCGCCGCAGTATTCCTCGACCAGCACCGCATGCTCGGCGTCGAGCATCGCCACGATCATCACCGCACCATAACCGTTGCCCCGACCGACCAGGCGCTCGTAGGTGCGCTCGTTGCCATTGGAGAAGCGCAACTGCACCGCCTCGACCCGGAACAGGCGGCTGCTGGCGACGATCTCGCGACTGAGGACGGTGGGTTTCTGGCGCATGGGTGCGGCTCCTTGGCGTGAACGGGTTACTATACCGTGGCTTGCCGACCGATCGAGAAATTCCAATGCCTGTTCTGCCCTGGTCCACCATCGATACCGTCCTGCTGGACATGGACGGCACCCTGCTCGACCTGCACTACGACAATCGCTTCTGGCTCGAACACCTGCCTCAGCGCTACGCCGAGCTGCATGGCGTGAGCCGCGCGATGGCCGAGCTGGAACTGCGGCCGCTGTTCGAGCTTCATGCCGGCACCCTGAACTGGTATTGCCTGGACTTCTGGAGCCGCGAACTGCGCCTGCCGATCCGCGAACTCAAGCGCGAGATCGCCGACCTGATCGCTCTGCGCCCGAACGCCGACACCTTCCTTGCCGCCATCGGCAAGGCCGGCAAGCGTGTGGTGATGATCACCAACGCCCACCGTGACTCACTGTCGCTGAAACTCGAAAAAGTGCAGCTTGCGCCGTATTTCGAACGGCTGATCAGCTCGCACGACTATGGCTACCCGAAAGAGAGCCCGCAGTTCTGGGATGCCCTGCGCGCCGATATCGGCTTCGAGCCCGCGCGCAGCCTGTTCATCGACGACACCCTGGCGATCCTGCGCAGTGCCCAGCGGTTCGGGGTGGGGCATCTACTGGCAGTGCGGCAGCCCGATAGCCGGGCGGATGTGCGCGATACGCAGGAGTTCGCGGCGGTCGAGGATTACCGGGAATTGTTGCTGGGACTTTGAGGGCCTCATCGCGGGACAAGTCGGAGCGCCGAACCGCCGCTCCCACAAATATCACCCGGGTTTCAGGCGGGGGAGATATCCCTGTGAGAGCGGCGGTTAGGCGCTCCGACTTGTCCCGCGATGAGCGCAACACCGATCCTCAGTCCGGAATGCGCAGCACCTGCCCCGGATAGATCTTGTCCGGGTGTGACAGCAGCGGCTTGTTGGCCTCGAAGATCTTCTGGTATTTGCTGGCATCGCCATACTCAGCCTTGGCGATCGCACTCAAGGTGTCGCCCTTCTTCACCGTGACGAATCGAGCCGCCTGCGCCACCGGCCCGGTGACGGTGATCTGGTCATCCACCGAAGCCACCCCTGCGATGTTGCCTGCCGCCAGGATGATCTTCTCCTTCTCCTCCTGACTCGCCACCTCGCCCTTGAGGATGACCTTGTCACCCTCTACGGTGGCCGAAATATTCGGATTGCCCAGGCCCACGCTCTCCACGTGCTTCTTCAACTGCTCCTCGGCATTCGCGTTGCCGGGGGTCAGCAGATCGATCAACTTCTCGCCGGCTTCCTTCACGAAACTGAACAGGCTCATGACGCGCTCCTTGTTGATGATTCCTCGGAACCTGAGAGTCTAGGCCAGGAATCCGCGGCCCGCTCCCCTGCGACCAATCGACGCGGTCTATCACGGCATCGACCCTAGCGATTAGACGCGGCGCGCCCACAAGCCTAGGCTTGTGCTAGTAAAAAGCCGCCGGTAATCCGCCCCGATGAACAGCAAGCCTCCGGTCTGCGCGGCATCAGCACCTCTGTCACTGCCTGCCGCCAGCAACACCTACGACTACGTGCAGCTCTGCGACCATGCGAGCGACAGCACGCCCCTGGCCGAAGAAGTCGCCCTGGCGATCGTCTACAACGGCCTGAACCAGGCGGTGATGCTGGTCAGCCCGACCGACCTGGAAGACTTCGCCGTCGGTTTCAGCGTCGGCAGTGGCATCGTTTCCAGCACCGAAGAGATCTATGACGTAAAGCTCTCCGGCAGCGGCTCGGCGCTGTATGCCGACCTGGAGATTTCCAGCCGCGCGTTCTGGAACCTCAAGGACCAACGGCGTCAGATGGCCGGCACCAGTGGCTGCGGCCTGTGTGGTGTAGAGGCTCTGGAACAGGCATTGCCCGAGCTCGCGGCACTGCCCGGCGCGCCCCTGCCGCCGGTGGAGTGGCTCAAGGACCTGCGCCAGCGCATCGACGCCTTCCAGCCCCTGGGCCAGCACTGCGGCGCTGTGCATGCGGCGCTGTTCATGGACCGCAACGGCGAACTGCTGCTGGGCCGCGAAGACATCGGCCGGCACAACGCCCTCGACAAGCTGATCGGCGCCTTGCTGCGCCAGCGCATCGACATCTCCGGCGGCCTGGCCATCGTCACCAGCCGCTGCAGCCTGGAGCTGATCCAGAAAGTCCTGCGTGCCGGCATCCAGACCCTGGTCAGCCTGTCGGCACCGACCGGCCTTGCCCTGCAATGGGCACGCAAGCACAACCTCAACCTCATCCATCTGCCCAAACACAGCGCACCGCGGGTATTCAGCCCAGCGGCGGAGTCGTAAAAGCCGTGACCTCCTTCGAGAAACTTCCAGACAACGCCCCCGCTTCCACCCCACGCTACAAGCCCTATCACGGCCCAGCCGGCGGCTGGGGCGCGCTGCGCAGCGTGGCCAAGGCCTGGGTCGGCAGCGACAACGCGCTGAAGAACCTGCGTGCACTCCTCAAGACCAACCAGAACGGCGGTTTCGACTGCCCTGGCTGCGCCTGGGGCGACTCGCCCGAGAGCGGCATGGTCAAGTTCTGCGAGAACGGCGCCAAGGCCGTCAACTGGGAGGCCACCAAGCGTCGCGTCGACGCCGCCTTCTTCGCCCGCTACAGCGTCAGTGCGCTGCTCGAGCAGAGCGACTACTGGCTCGAGTACCAGGGCCGCCTGACCGAGCCGATGGTCTATGACCCGGCCAGCGACCGTTACCAGCCGATTGCCTGGGATGCAGCCTTCGAGCTGATCGCCAGCCACCTCAAGGCGCTGGAGTCGCCAGACCAGGCCGAGTTCTACACGTCCGGCCGGGCCAGCAACGAAGCGGCCTATCTGTACCAACTGTTCGTACGCGCCTTTGGCACCAACAATTTCCCCGACTGCTCGAACATGTGCCACGAGGCCAGCGGCGTGGCCCTGGGGCAGAGCGTCGGCGTCGGCAAGGGCACCGTCACCTACGACGATTTCGAACATGCCGACGCGATCTTCGTCCTGGGCCAGAACCCCGGCACCAACCACCCGCGCATGCTCGACCCCCTGCGCGATGCAGTGAAGCGCGGCGCCCAGGTGGTCTGCGTCAACCCGCTGAAAGAGCGCGGCCTGGAGCGCTTCCAGCACCCGCAACATCCACTGGAGATGCTGCTCAACAGCGACCGGCCGACCAACACCGCGTTCTTCCGCCCGGCACTGGGTGGCGACATGGCGCTGCTGCGCGGCATGGCCAAGTTCCTCCTGCAGTGGGAGCGCGAGGCTCAGGCCAAGGGCGAGCCGGCGATCTTCGACCACGTGTTCATCGCCGAGCACGGCCAGGGCGTGAACGAGTACCTGGCAGTGGTCGATGCCACACCGTGGGAGCAGATCGTCGAACAGTCCGGCCTGACCCTCGACGATATCGAGCTGTCGGCGCGCATGTACTGCAAAGGCAAACGCGTGATCATGTGCTGGGCGATGGGTATCACCCAGCACCGCCACTCGGTGCCGACCATCCAGGAAATCGTCAACCTGATGCTGCTGCGCGGCAACATCGGTGTACCTGGCGCCGGCCTGTGCCCCGTTCGCGGCCACAGCAACGTGCAGGGTGACCGCACCATGGGCATCAACGAACGCCCGCCGGTAGCCCTGCTCGATGCCATCGAGAAGCGCTTCGGCTTCCCGGTGCCACGCAGCAACGGTCACAACACGGTCGAGGCGATCCACGCCATGCTCGAAGGCCGGGCCAAGGTGTTCATCGGGCTGGGCGGCAACTTCGCCCAGGCTACCCCGGATACCGAGCGCACCGCCCAGGCCCTGCGCAACTGTGCGCTGACCGTGCACATCAGCACCAAGCTCAACCGCAGCCACCTGATCCATGGCCAGCAGGCATTGATCCTGCCGTGCCTGGGCCGCACCGATATCGACCTGCAGGCCGAAGGCCCGCAGGCGGTCACGGTGGAGGACTCGTTCAGCATGGTCCACGCCTCCAACGGCCAGTTGCGCGCACTGTCCAAGCAGATGCGCTCGGAGCCTGCGGTGGTCGCCGGCATCGCCGCCGCCACCCTGGGCAACCATCCTGTGGACTGGAACTGGGTGGTGGCCGACTACGACCGGATTCGCGACCTGATCGCCGATACCATCCCCGGTTTTGCCGACTTCAACCAGCGCCTGAACCTGCCGGGTGGTTTCTACCTGGGCAACAGCGCCGGCAGCCGCCAGTGGAAGACCGCGAGCGGCCGTGCCAACTTCAAGCCCAACCTGCTGCCCGACACCTTGCTCGACGAGCGCGTGCGCGCCAGCGGCCAGGTGCCTGACCTGATCATGCAGTCGATGCGTTCGCACGATCAGTACAACACCACCATCTACGGCCTGGACGACCGCTACCGCGGCGTGCGGGGCCAGCGCGAGGTGCTGTTCGCCAACGAGGCCGACATCATTCGCCTGGGCTTCCAGCCAGGGCAGAAGGTCGACATCGTGTCGTTGTGGGGCGATGAGCACGTGCGCCGGGTGGAGGGTTTCACCCTGCTGGCCTTCGACATTCCGGCGGGGCAGGCAGCCGCCTACTACCCAGAGGTGAACCCGCTGGTACCGCTGGAGAGCATCGGCGACGGCAGCCACACGCCAACCTCGAAGTTCATCGCCATCAAGCTGGAAGCCGCGCGCGGGGACGGTCGTATCATCTGATGCCACCACCGCTCCCATGCGGGAGCGGGTTCGTCCCACGACGGGACAACCCATACAAGAAAACCCGGCCAATCAACCGGGTTTTTTTGTACTTCCGATAATCTCAGGCCTGCACATTTATCACTGACGTAATGGTCAGCATAAGTTCGCTGCGCGTTTCAACTGATAAAGTTGCCAGTTGTGCAGCAACCAGCAAGGACACAGAGTCAAGGCTCCAAAAAACATCGACGCCAGTCGAGAGGGGATATCTGTGAGCACTGTGATCGACGAGTTCAATGATCTGCCGCTAGGCCAGGTATACGTCAAAGGCGATGTCATCGAACGCCCAAGATTTGGCTACAAGCTGAAAGTCATCAACGAACTGAAATGGACGGTAAAGCAGGAGAACGGCAAAAAGCTTCTGGAGGGCGAAGGGACCGACCGCGATCATCAACCGGGAGACACGCTGATAACGCTTGATGGGACGGCAAGCCGCATCAAGGTTGTCAAAGAAGGCACATTCGAACAGTTTGTCGTGAAGAATGCCAATGGCCAGGTAGTGGGCACAACCGCAGAAGTCATTCACCCAGGCATCAAGAGTGTCACGCTCATCCGCTCCATCGACCATAACAGCGCGCACACCAAATTGAAGTCTTTCGAATACGACCCAGAGTGACAGGGCATGGCGTTGCGGACTTGAGCCCGCTACCCTGTTCACTTCCTGTGGGAGCAGGCTCGTTTTGCGATAAAGCCATCACCCAACAAAAAGCCCCGAGCAAACGACCGGGGCTTTTTTTCATCTCAAGTAATCTCAGACCAGCAAAAACAGAGAAAGTTTCACAGCAAAATCAGCAAGTTAGGAAATTGTGTACAACTCGTGCTACTCGTCGGATTTCCATTGCCAGCCGCTTCGCTGAGCCTCAAATTCCGCCTCGTCATCCCTCTGAGGCTCTCTTGATGAAGAAGTACTCCTCGATTCTGTTGTTGTCTTTTGGTCTGCTCAGCGGCGCTGCCATGGCAGGCGGCACCACCGAGGCCGGCATTGGCGGCGCATTGGGTGGGGTACTGGGCTCGGTGGTCGGCCAGTCCATCGGCGGCAACACCGGCTCGGCCATCGGCGCAGGTCTGGGTGGCGCGGCGGGCAGTGCCGTCGGTGCCGACAAGCGCCAGCGCGGTGAAGCCGCCATTGGCGGTGCGCTGGGCGCGGCGGGCGGCAACGTCGTCGGCCGTCAGGTCGGCGGCAGCACCGGTAGCCTGATCGGCGCAGCCGCAGGTGGCGGTGCCGGTGGCGCACTGGGTAACTACATGGGCAACAAGGCCGACGAAGACGATCGCCACGACCGCGATCGCGATCGGCGCTACCGCCGCGACGACCGTCGCCATTGGGACCACGGCCATCACTACGGCCATCGCAAGCACAAGCGCCACTGGCGTGACTGATCGGCGTCCACTCACCTACGCCTGATACCTAAGGCCCCGCCCTCACCCGGCGGGGCCTTTGTATTCCGACAGGTCGAGGGCGTAAGGGACACCCCGATATGGAGGCAGGTAGCCACTAGCTATCATTTCCCACCGCCATCACAACAGGGGACGCAGGGAATGCGCACGAGCCTCGTCGATCCAACACGCCAGCCCGAATCCGGGGAGGCAGAAGGATGACGGACGATACGCGCCCGCCACACCTCGACCACGCCTGCTTCCTGCGCATCCGCCGACGGGTTTCCCAGGCCACCGGCCTGCAACTGGCAGACGATCGCCAGAGCATGGTTGCCCATCGCCTGCACGCCCGCTTGCGCTTCCACCGGCTGGCAAGCTTCGAGGCCTACCTCGACCTGATCGATGCACACCCCGGCGAACAGACGCACCTGCTGCACCTGCTCATTGCCCGGGACACCTACTTCTTTCGCGAGCATCGCCACTTCGAACAGTTGCAACGCTGGCTCCCCAGGCTCGCTCACCCGGTACGCCTGTGGAGTGCGGCCTGTGCCAGCGGCGAAGAGGCCTGGAGCCTGGCCATGGTCGCGCAACAGAGCACATCCGCCGGCTGGCAGGTGCTGGCCAGCGACTACGACAGCGCCCTGCTGCGACAGGCTGAGGCCGGTGTCTACGACATCGCCCAGGCCCGCTACTTTCCCCACGGCTGGCTGGACTGCCATTGCCTGTGTGGCGCCGACGAAGCAGCCGGTCGTCTACGTATCGCACCGAGCCTGCGCGACCGGGTACGCTTCGAGAAGATCAACCTGATCGAGCCGCTGCCGACCGATCTGGGCGAGTTCGATGTAATCCTGCTGCGTAACCTGCTCGCGGGTTTCGACGCGCGGTGCAAGGCCGATGTCCTGCTGCGCCTGATGCCACACCTGCGTCCGGGCGGGCTGTTGATGATCGGCCACAGCGAGAGCATTCACGGCCTGGACCTGCCCCTGCGGCCACTACTGCCGTCGGTGTTCGAACGCCTATGATGAATAGCACTGCCGCATCGAACGGCAGACAAGGACTGGTCGCGCCCCCGCGCGGCAGTGCGCTTGTGGATCGAGCAGGCCTGCCGCCCCCCTTCCCTTGCGAAACAGGCCTTGACCCATGCCCTGCCGAATCCTGCTTGCCGACGACTCGCCACTTTTCCGCGCCGGCCTGCGCGCCCTGCTCGAACAGAAGAAGGAATACACCGTGGTCGGAGACACCAGCGACGGCATGAGCGCCGTGAGTCTGGCGGAAAAGCTGCGGCCCGAGATCGTCGTGCTCGACATGAACAGCGATGCACTGGATTGTCAGCAGGTGCTGCAGGAACTGTTTATCCGGGTTCCGGCCACACGCGTGCTGATGCTCTCGACACGCTCGGAACTGGAGCATGTGATGAGCTGCCTGCAACTCGGCGCCCAGGGCTTCCTGCTCAAGAGCGCCACCGTGGCAGAGTTCGAGCAGGCGTTGCAGACTTTGCGCAGCGGCGGTCAGTACCTGTCGTCGACGGTGCTGCCGATGGTCATCGGGCAGGCCCTCAAGCACAGTCGCAAGCGCACGCCCAGCCCCGCACAAGCGCCGCTGACCACCCGTCAGCTGGAAATCCTGCGCCTGATCGCCCGCGGCGAGAGCACCCGCTCCATCGCCGAGGGGCTGGGGCTGAGCATCAAGACCATCGAGGCCCATCGCTCGCAGATCATGCACCGCCTGCAGATCCACGATGTCCCGGGGTTGGTGCTGTTTGCCGTGCGCGAGGGGATCATTCGCCTCAACGATTGAGCGACAGCCCCGCCAGGATCAGTTGCAGGGTTTCCGGCAACACCGCCGGGTGCCCCGTGGCGCGTTCGATGAATACGTGCACCACAGTGCCCGCCGCACAGGGCTCGGCCTCGCCCGGCCGGTACAACGCCAGGCAAAACTCCACCGTGCTGCCAGACAGCCGCGTCACCCCCAGGCCGACCTCCAGCACATCGGGAAATCCAGGCAGGGCATAGAAGTCCGCGGCAGAGCTGACCACGAAACCCGCCAGCTCACCGTCGCGCAGGTCCAGTTCAGCCTGTTCGACGAGAAACGCCTGGATGGCCGTCTCGAAGAAGGCATGCACCGTGGAACCGGCAAGGTAGCCGTTGTGGTCGTTGTCCTGCGGGCGGGTGAGGATGGGGTGGAAATGAGAAAAGGCACTGCGCTTGATGGTCTCGGGCATGGGGTATCCAAGGCGGGTGGCAGGAAAGGAAAGCTTCCCACATCTGATCTGGAAAACCATAGACGCAAACACAGCCCTTGATCGCCAGACATGAAAAAGCCGCCCCGAAGGGCGGCTCTTTCAGTGCGGCCAGTACAGCTTACAGCTGTGGGCCAGCGGCCTTGATGGCGTCGGAAACTTCAAACTTCTTGAAGTTTTCGATGAACAGCTTGGCCAGGCCTTTGGCGGCCTCGTCGTAAGCGGCCTTGTCAGCCCAGGTGGCGCGCGGGTTGAGCAGCTCGGTGTCGACGCCTGGAACGGACTTCGGTACGTCCAGGTTGATGATGTCCAGGTGTTCGGTTTCAGCACCGACCAGAGCACCGCTCTGGATCGCGGCGATCACACCACGGGTGGTCGGGATGCTGAAGCGCTTGCCGACACCGTAGCCACCGCCGGTCCAGCCGGTGTTGACCAGGTAAACCTTGGAGTTGAAGCCATTGATGCGCTTGATCAGCAGCTCGGCGTACTCGCCTGCAGGACGGGCGAAGAACGGCGCGCCGAAGCAGGTGGAGAAGGTCGACTTGATGCCGCCGCCCGAACCCATTTCGGTGGAACCGACCAGCGCGGTGTAGCCCGACAGGAAGTGGTAGGCCGCCTGCTCGTTGTTCAGGATCGACACCGGAGGCAGAACGCCAGTCAGGTCGCAGGTCAGGAAGATGACCGCGTTCGGCTCGCCACCCAGGTTGGCTTCGGCGCGCTTGGCGACGTGCTCCAGCGGGTAGGCGGCACGGCTGTTCTGGGTCAGGCTGACATCGGTGTAGTCGGCTTTGCCGGTTTTGTCGATAACGACGTTTTCCAGCACCGCACCATGCTTGATGGCTTTCCAGATGACCGGCTCGTTCTTCTCGGACAGGTCGATGCACTTGGCGTAGCAACCACCTTCCATGTTGAAGACGACACCTTCGCCCCAACCGTGCTCGTCGTCACCGATCAGGTAACGGCTTTCGTCGGCGGAGAGGGTGGTCTTGCCGGTGCCGGACAGGCCGAAGAACAGGGTCACGTCGCCTTCTTCGCCGATGTTGGCCGCGCAGTGCATCGGCAGCACGTCGACTTCCGGCAGCAGGAAGTTCTGCACCGAGAACATGGCCTTCTTCATTTCGCCGGCGTAGCGCATGCCTGCGATCAGCACTTTCTTCTGGGCGAAGTTGAGGATGACGCAACCATCGGAGTTGGTGCCATCACGCTCTGGAACGCACTCGAAGTTGGCGACGTTGAGGATCTGCCACTGATCGCGGCCGGCCGGGTTGAACTGGCCTTTTTCCGGATTGATGAACAGGCAACGGCCGAACAGGTTCTGCCAGGCGGTCTGGGTGGTCATCTTCACCGGCAGGTAGTGCTCGGCTGCAGCACCAACGTGTACGTAGGAGACGAAGTGTTCCTGGGCGTTGTTGAACGCCTCGACGCGGTCCCACAGGGCATCGAACTTGTCGGCTGGGAACTTGCGGTTGATCGGGCCCCAGGCGATGGCGGCAGAGGTGCTCGGCTCATCGACGATGAAACGGTCAGCGGGCGAACGGCCAGTACGGTGACCGGTTTTCACGACCAGTGCGCCAGTATCGGCCAGCACGCCTTCACCGCGTTGCAGCGCATGTTTTACCAGCTCGTCGACGGTCAGGTCGGTGTACACGGTGTTGTTGGCTTGCGTCATGAGATACCCCATCCGGCCCGAGGCCGAGTGCTCCAAACGTTTTGTAGTGGCCTGTTTCAAACTACTACAGCGAAAAAAGTGGCCGGATTATGCCAGAAACGCCCAAAAAAAGTAGGCCCCTCCTGTCGTAACTGCGCTTTTACGCAATTAGACAGGAGAATCTCCTGTAGTGAAGCGTTTCAGTGGCGAGTTTCTGACGCTTCGTCCGTGCCACCACCCGCAAACAATTGCGCTACATCGGTGGCATCGAAGAAATACCGCTCGTTGCAGAACTGGCAATCGATCTCGACCTTGCCACCACATTCCTCGACCAGCGCCTTGGCATCCGCCTCGCCGAGACTGACCAAAGCGTTGCCGGAACGCTCACGCGAGCAGCTGCAGTGGAAGCGCAGCGGCTCGATGTCGAAGAGGCGTACGGCGTCCTCGTGATAGAGGCGGTGCAGCAGGGTTTCGTTGCCTTCGGCCCACTCTTCGGGCTTCAGCGTGCTGGCCATGGCCACTACGTGTTGCCAGCTGTCTTCGCGCTCTTCTTCATCACGCTGGCGGTCGACCGGCAACTGCTGCAGCAGCAGGCCACGGGCCTTGCCCGCCGAGGTGTCGAGCCAGAAGCGCGTGTTGAGCTGCTGGGATTGCACGAAGTAGTTGGTGAAGCATTCGGACAGGTTGGCGCCATCGAGGTCGACGGTGCCCTGGTAGCGCTGGCCCTTGACCGGGTCGATGGTCAGCGTGAGGTGGCCACCAGGCATCAGGTCCGCCAGGGTGGCGTCAGCGGCGATCTGATCGGCCTCGTAACGTGCCATGCCGCGGATGTCGCGCTGGCTCGAGCACTCCACCATCAGCAGCGGGATCGGCCCTTGCGAGCGCGCCTGCAGAATCAGCAGGCCATCGAACTTGAGTGCGCCGACCAGCAGCGAGGTGGCAGCCATCAGCTCACCCAGCAGAGCGGCAACCGGCTGCGGATAAGGGTGACGGGCAAGCACTTCGCGGTAGCTCTTGTCGAGCTCGACCCATTCGCCGCGCACATCGCGCTCTTCGAACAGGAAGCGTTGGGTGAAATCGGTATCCGGTAAATCGCTCATGGTTTTGGCTATCTGAAAATTCTGAAAAGGGTGACAAAATGATTACAGGAGCTTACAAAGGCCCGTCGTAAAGCGCGTCCGACGCGCAGAATTTCAGCTGGCAATCGAGGTATTTTATGGATAATCGACCACTGTTCCAGGAAAAGTGGTCCTGGGGACCTCTGGCAGCCTGCACGTTACTGCCCGTCGCTCTACTGTGTTTCTGGTTGTGGCCGTTTGGCCAGATCCTGTTCCTGACTTTCGACGAGTGGCTATTCCGTGCACTCAACGGCCCGCTGGCAGACAACACCACCTGGCGCTACATCTGGACCTTGGGCAGCCTGCGTCCCTTCGACATCGTCGTCGGCCTGATCCTGCTCCTGCTGCTGATCAAAGGCGACTGGGTGTTCAAGGCCGTACAGGTCCGACAGGCATTCTTCGGCTTTTTCGTCAGTCTGCTCCTCTTAGTGGTGGTTCGCGCGCTGTTTTCCAAGTGGGTGGATGCATCTGGATGGCAACATGACAGCCCGTCGATCGTATTCGACGACGCCGTGCGCCTGAGCCACTACTACCCGAACCTCGAAGCCCACTGGGAGCTCAAGGACCGTTCCAGCAAGAGTTTCCCGGGCGATCACGCCTCGGTACTGCTGCTCTGGGCCCTGTTCATGAGCCTGTTCAGTCGCCGACTGGTACAGAGCCTGGTGATCTGGGGGCTGGCCGTGTTGTTCATGCTGCCGCGTCTGGTTGCTGGTGCGCACTGGGGACAGGATGACTACATCGGCGGTCTGGGGATGGCATTACTGGCCCTGGGCTGGACCGTGCATACCCCGCTGGCGGCCAAGGCCAGCGCGGCACTGATGCGCTGGACCTCACCGCTGTTCAGGGTACTCGGCAAGTTGCCGCTGATCGGGCGCATGAGTGTGATGCGCACGGCCTCTTAAGCGCAACTGAAGGCGCAGGTCTACTCGAAACTGCCATGCAACTGGTGGATCTGCCGCCGTTGCTTCTTGTTTGGCCGGCCGTCGGTGGTCACCCCCATCGCCCCGGCCTTGCGCAGTTCGGCGGCCTGTTCGCGGCGCTTCACGCTGTCGGCGGTTTCCTCGTAGAGGGTCTGCGCCTCGGGCGCCCCGCGACGCACCACCGACAGCGCCTTGACCACCACGGTCTTCTCGTCGAAACCGGTGCGCAGCACGAACTCATCGCCTACCCGCGGCTCCTTGCCCGGTTTGCAGCGCTCACCACGGCAATGCACCTTGCCACTCTCGATCGCCGCCTTGGCCAACGCACGCGTCTTGTAGAAGCGCGCCGCCCACAGCCACTTGTCCAGGCGGACCTTATCGTCGTCTTCTGGTTTCTGTGCCATCCCTCTACCTCGAATTCTGTCTTTAACGGAACTGTACTACCGTAACTGTCGGATGCAAAAAGTCCGCGCCATGCTTACAGTTCACCACCTCATTCGCAGGGTGTGCTTCGTGAAAACATTTGACCATCTGACAGTGATCGGCCTGCGCGAGTGGATCGCCCTGCCCGACCTCGGTCTCGCCGGGCTTCGGGCCAAGATCGACACCGGCGCCAGCACCTCCAGCCTGCACGCCACCGACATCGAACCCTTCGAGCGCGACGGCCAGTCGTGGGTGCGCTTCACCGCACACCTGGGTTCGGTGGTGCAACTGCGCCATCGCCGCTGCGAGGCGCCGCTGGTTACCATGAAGACCATCAAGAGCTCCAACGGCCACGCCCAGACCCGCTACGTGATCCGCACGCCGCTGGCGTTGGGCGACCGGGTCTGGGAAGTGGAATTCACCCTGGCCTGCCGCAAGAGCATGCGCTATCGGTTGTTGCTTGGATCGAAAGCCTTGGTCCACGGTCAACTGGTCGTCAACCCCGGCCTCAAGTACGTTCAGGACAAACCGGCCTTCCCGGCCACTCTCTCCCCTGTCACAGGTGCTGCATGAAGATCGCCGTGCTTTCGCGCAACCCGCGTCTGTATTCCACCCGCCGCCTGGTCGAAGCCGGCACACAGCGCGGCCATGAAATGGTCGTGATCGACACCCTGCGCGCCTACATGAACATCGCCAGCCACAAGCCGCAGATCCACTATCGCGGCAAACCGCTGGAAGGTTTCGATGCGGTGATCCCACGTATCGGCGCCTCGGTGACCTTCTATGGCTGCGCCGTGTTGCGTCAGTTCGAGATGATGGGCGTCTATCCACTCAATGAATCGGTGGCCATCGCCCGCTCGCGGGACAAGCTGCGCTCTCTGCAACTGCTGTCACGCCGCGGCATCGGCCTGCCGATCACAGGCTTCGCTCACTCGCCGGATGACATTCCCGACCTGATCCAGATGGTCAACGGCGCACCGCTGGTGATCAAGGTGCTCGAAGGCACCCAGGGCATCGGCGTAGTGCTGTGCGAAACGACCAAGGCTGCCGAGTCAGTCATCGAAGCGTTCATGGGCCTGAAGCAGAACATCATGGTCCAGGAGTACATCAAGGAGGCCGGCGGCGCCGATATCCGCTGCTTCGTGGTCGGCGACAAGGTCATCGCCTCGATGAAGCGCCAGGCCAAGCCCGGCGAATTCCGCTCCAACCTGCACCGCGGTGGAGTGGCCAGCCTGATCAAGATCACCCCCGAGGAACGCATGACGGCCATTCGTGCGGCCAAGGTCATGGGCCTTAGCGTGGCCGGGGTGGATATCCTGCGATCCAATCATGGCCCGCTGGTGATGGAAGTGAATTCGTCGCCGGGGCTGGAGGGTATCGAGGTCACCACCGGCAAGAACGTCGCCGGGATGATCATCGAACATCTGGAGAAGAACGGCGGGCCGAACCAGACTCGGACCAAGGGCAAGGGCTGATTCGAAACCGTTGCGGCCTCTTCGTGGCTATCCACGAAGAGGCCGCAGAACCTCACACCGCATCGCGCGGCAGCAACAACCCCAGCGGCAGGCGCACCCGCGCCTCGATCCCGCCACCGGAGCGGTTGCGCAACTCGACATTGCCGCCATGCTGGGCGGCGATACGTTTGACGATCGCCAAGCCCAGCCCGGTGCCCTTGCCCCCACGCGCGCGGTCGCCGCGAATGAACGGGTTGAAGATGGTCTCAAGTTCCGATTCATCGATCCCCGTGCCCCGGTCGAGCACGCTGAGCACCACATACGGCGCGCCCTGCTCACCTGATACATAAGCCGCCACCTCGACGCCCTTGCCCGCATGGTGCAGGGCATTGCCGATCAGATTGCCCAGCATGCGCTTGAGCGATACACGTCGTAGCGGGAAGGGTGGAATAGGCTCCAGGCACAGGCGCACGCGCTCTTCGGGCTGGTTATAAGGCGCCACCACCTCGCGAATCAGATAACCCAGGTCGACTTCTTCCACCGGCTCGTCGCGGCCATCGCGGATGAAGGCCAGGAACTGGTCGAGAATGGCGTCCATGTCTTCGATGTCGCGCACCATGTCGTCGCTGAGCTCGCTTTCGTTACCCATCAGCGACAGCGACAGCCGTAGCCGGGTCAGGGGCGTGCGCAGGTCGTGGGAGACCCCCGCCAGCATCAGCTCGCGCTCGCGCCCGGCCTGCTCGACATCCTCGGCCATCTGGTTGAACGCCCGGTACACCTCGGTCATCTCGCTGGGCGTATCGCTGATAGGCAGGCGCACACTGCGCCCCTGCCCGAGCTGACGGGCAGCGAACACCAGGCGCTTGAGCGGCTGGTTGAGCTGGCGCACGAAGATCCAGGCCGACGCGGTGGACAGCAGGCCGATGGCCAGGAACCAACCGAGCACGTTCCAGATCTTCTGCCCCCGCAACGGGTGCGGGTACAACGGCACCTTCAACCAACCCGGCCCTAGGCTCGGCGCATTGACCCACAGTGCCGGCGGCGCGTGGATGCGCAGGCGCACCTCGGTATCCTCGCCCAGCTCGGCCTGCATCTGGCGCTGGTAGATCTCGCTGTACGGCCAGTGCTGCTCACCCTCAGGAACACCCGAGCCGGTCACGCGGATCAGGCCGGCCGCCTCGGCGATCTGGTCCCGGTTCTCTTCATCGGCCGCCCAATAGGCACGCAAGGTCAGCGCCACACCGTGGCTGTACTGGCGGTCGACCAGCACATCCTCGTTCATCAGCAGGTACACCAGCGTCAGCGCCTTGGAAAACAGGACGACGATCAGCACCAGCCACAGGGTGCGGGCGAAGAAGCTTTGCGGAAACCAGAGAGGCGTTTTCATTGGCGACGATTACTGCACGGCGGGGACAAGCATGGCGGGGACCACAGACGAAAACAGGGCGACCCTTGCGGGCCGCCCTGCCGTGTCATGGCAGCGGTTCATTTACCGGCATTTCCGTCCGGCACGAAGACATAACCCACACCCCAGACCGTCTGGATGTAGCGAGGCTTCGATGGATCGGGTTCGATCATCCGGCGCAGGCGCGAGATCTGCACGTCGATTGAGCGCTCAAGGGCATCCCACTCGCGGCCACGGGCCAGGTTCATCAGCTTGTCACGGGTCAGCGGTTCGCGAGCATGCATGACCAGTGCCTTGAGCACGGCGAACTCACCGGTGGTGAGCATGTGCACTTCATCGCCGCGCTTGAGTTCGCGGGTGGCCAGCGACAGTTCGTAGTCGCCGAAGGTGACGGTCTCTTCCTCGCTGCCCGGAGCGCCAGGAACGCTCGGGGCCTGGCGCCGCAGCACGGCCTTGACCCGCGCGACCAGCTCGTCGGGGTTGAACGGCTTGGCGAGATAATCGTCAGCGCCCAGCTCGAGGCCCTTGATGCGGCTGAGCTCGTCGCCCTTGGCGGTGAGCATGATGATCGGGATCTGGTTGTTCGCCGCGCGCAGGCGGCGGCAGGCGGAGAGGCCGTCTTCACCCGGCAGCATGAGGTCGAGCACCACCAGGTTGAACACTTCGCGGGCCAGCAGGCGGTCCATCTGCTCGACGTTCGGCACGGCGCGGGCACGGAAGCCCTTGCTGGTGAAGAAACGTTCCAGCAGGCTGCTCAGCCCTGGATCGTCGTCAACGATGAGAATCTTTTCGCCTTCAGCAATGTTTGCGGTGCTGGTCATCAATAACTCCTCTGATATCGCGGCGCATTATGGCGTAGCCATTGCGATGCGTGCCGTGTGCATTGTTAGCAGATTTTTCCCCGGGTGCCACTTCCCGCACCAGGAGCATGGCCAAGCGCCATCACCGCAAGCCGGACGCGATGGGTATAATGCGCGGCTTTCATCCAGTGCCGCCGGGCCTGAACCCCCACTGCGGCCCTAGTATTCACTATTTGTCAGGTGGTTCTCATGGACAGCATCAACAGCCGTATCGCCGAGGAACTGGGCGTGCGCCCACAGCAGGTCGAGGCGGCCGTGGGCCTGTTGGACGAAGGCTCGACCGTGCCCTTCATCGCCCGTTACCGCAAGGAAGTGACCGGCAGCCTGGACGATACGCAACTGCGCCACCTGGAAGAGCGCCTGCGTTACCTGCGTGAACTCGACGAGCGCCGCGCCAGCATCCTGGCCAGCATCGAGGAGCAGGGCAAGCTGACCCCGGAACTGGCCCGCGAGATCAAGCTCGCCGACACCAAGACCCGCCTCGAAGACCTTTACCTGCCCTACAAGCAAAAGCGCCGCACCAAGGGCCAGATTGCCCTGGAAGCCGGCCTGGGCGAACTGGCCGACGGCCTGTTCGACGACCCGCAGCGCGACCCTGAAAGCGAAGCCGCGCGCTTTGTCGACGCCGACAAAGGCGTCGCCGACGTCAAGGCCGCCCTCGAAGGCGCCAAGTACATCCTCATGGAGCGCTTCGCCGAAGACGCCGCCCTGCTCGAAAAGCTGCGCGGTTTCCTCAAGCAGGAAGCGGTGCTCACCGCGCGCGTGGTACCGGGCAAGGAAGAGGAAGGCGCCAAGTTCCGCGACTACTTCGCCCATGACGAACTGCTGCGCAACGCCCCGTCGCACCGCGCCCTGGCGATCTTCCGCGGTCGCAACGAAGGCGTGCTGAGCGCTTCGCTCAAGGTCGGCGAGGAACTACCAGGCACCCTGCACCCGTGCGAGCTGATGATCGCCAGCCACGTTGGCATCGAGAACCGCAGCCGCCCGGCCGACAAATGGCTGGGCGAGGTGGTGCGCTGGACCTGGAAGGTCAAGCTCTACACTCACCTGGAAACCGACCTGTTCGGCGAGCTGCGCGACAACGCCGAAGGCGAGGCGATCAACGTCTTCGCCCACAACCTGCACGACCTGCTGCTGGCCGCCCCGGCCGGCCCGCGTGCCACCCTGGGCTTCGACCCCGGCCTGCGCACCGGCTGCAAGGTCGCGGTGGTCGATGCCACCGGCAAGCTGCTGGACTACACCACCGTCTACCCGCACGCGCCAAAAAACGACTGGGACCGCACCATCTCCGTGCTCGCCGCCCTGTGCGCCAAGCATTCGGTGGAGCTGATCGCCATCGGCAACGGCACCGCCAGCCGCGAAAGCGACAAGCTGATCGGTGACCTGGTGAAAAAATACCCGGCGCTGAAGATCACCAAGGTCATGGTCTCCGAAGCAGGCGCCTCGGTGTACTCCGCGTCCGAGCTGGCTGCCCGCGAATTCCCGGATCTCGACGTCTCGATCCGCGGCGCGGTGTCGATCGCCCGCCGCCTGCAGGATCCGCTGGCCGAACTGGTGAAGATCGATCCGAAGTCCATCGGGGTGGGTCAGTACCAGCACGATGTGTCGCAGGTGAAACTGGCGCGCGGCCTGGACGCGGTGGTCGAGGACTGCGTGAACGCCGTGGGCGTGGACGTCAACACCGCCTCGGTGGCCTTGCTGACCCGTATCTCCGGCCTGAACGCCACACTGGCACAGAACATCGTCGCCCACCGCGACGCCAACGGCCCGTTCGCCACCCGGGCGGCGCTGAAGAAGGTCAGCCGCCTCGGCGAGAAGACCTTCGAGCAGGCCGCAGGCTTCCTGCGCGTGATGAACGGCGACAACCCGCTGGACGCCTCTGCCGTGCACCCCGAAGCCTACCCTCTGGTGCAACGTATCGCCGCCGACACCGACCGCGACATCCGCTCGCTGATCGGCGACAGCAGCTTCCTCAAGCGCCTCGACCCGAAGAAATTCACCGACGAATCCTTCGGCCTGCCGACCGTCACCGACATCCTCCAGGAGCTGGACAAGCCCGGCCGCGACCCGCGCCCTGAGTTCAAGACCGCCACCTTCCAGGATGGCGTCGAGGACCTCAAGGACCTGGAGCCCGGCATGATCCTCGAAGGCGTGGTGACCAACGTCACCAACTTCGGTGCCTTCGTCGACATCGGCGTGCACCAGGATGGTCTGGTGCACATCTCGGCGCTGTCGGAGAAGTTCGTCAAGGATCCGCGCGAGGCGGTCAAGGCCGGCGACGTAGTCAAGGTCAAGGTCATGGAAGTGGACATCCCGCGCAAGCGCGTCGGCCTGTCCATGCGCATGAGCGACACCCCCGGCGAGAAGGTCGAAGGCAACCGTGGCGGCGCACGCGGCAACGGCGGCAACCGTTCGCAGCAGGCACCACGCCCACGCGAGACAGCCACCGCCGCACCGGCCAACAACGCCATGGCCGCGCTGTTCGCCAACGCCAAGCAGTTGAAGAAGAAGTGATGGACGTCCCGAAGGAATACGTCGAAAGCGCCTTCAGCCAGCTCCTGGGCTGCCGCCTGCAACGCCTGGACACAGGCGTTGCCGAGGTGGTCCTGCCGCTGGAACCGCACTTGCGCAACCGTGGCCAGAAACTGCACGGTGGGGCGATCTTCAGCCTGGTGGACATCGCCATGGGCCTGGCCTGTTCGGCCAGCCATGGCTTCGACCAGCAGAGCGTGACCATCGAGTGCAAGATCAACTACATGCGCGCTGTCAGCGACGGCGAAGTGCTGTGCACCGCCCGGGTGATACACGCCGGGCGGCGCACGCTGGTGGTCGACGCCGACGTGCTCCAGGGCGACAAACTGGTGGCCAAGGCACAGGGAACCTTCGCGGTTCTCTAGCTGCCCGAGTGATAACTGCGGTATTTTTGCCGGTATTGGTCGGGCGCTGTCACTGACCCTATCGCGTGACAAGCCCGCTCACACAGGTGCCTCGGTGCTTTTGTGGGAGCGGGCTTGTCACGCGATGGGCTCGGCAAGGCCCCGAAGTATCTGCGCTACCAGCACCGGAACCGCGTAAACCAGGCGACAACGCCAGTTCCTTTGTCCCTACCCTTGTAGACCGTCATTTCTACCCCCATATTGGGGCGACTGACGCGTGAAGGAATCCATCTTGAGCGACCTCCTCAATCGCCGCCTGAGCTTGCTCGGCGCCAATCTCTCCCTGCTCAAGCAGTGCCTGCACGGCATTGAGCGCGAATGCCTGCGAGTAACCGACGAAGGTCGGCTGGCCCAGACCCCACACCCCGAAGCCCTGGGTTCGGCACTGACCAACGAGCAGATCACCACCGATTACTCCGAATCGCTGCTGGAGTTCATCACGCCGGCCCTGGCTGATCCGGCCAAGGTGCTCGAGAACCTCGAGGAGATCCACCGTTTCGTCTACACCAAGCTCGGCGACGAATACCTGTGGAGCCCGTCGATGCCGTGCGCGCTGCCCGCCGAGGAAGACATCCCGATCGCCGAGTACGGCAGCTCCAACATCGGCAAGCTCAAGCACGTGTACCGCAAGGGCCTGGCCCTGCGCTACGGCCGCACCATGCAGTGCATCGCCGGCATCCACTACAACTTCTCGCTGCCCGAGGCCCTCTGGCCCCTGCTGCGTGAAGCGGAAGGCAGCGAGCAGGACGACCGTGACTATCAGTCGTCGGCCTACATTGCGCTGATCCGCAACTTCCGCCGCTACAGCTGGCTGCTGATGTACCTGTTCGGCGCCTCGCCAGCACTGGACAAAGGCTTCCTGCGCGGCCGCCCGCACCAGCTCGAAGAGCTGGATGCCAACACCCTCTACCTGCCCTACGCCACTAGCCTGCGCATGAGCGACCTGGGTTACCAGAGCAACGCCCAGGCCGGCCTGACGCCCTGCTACAACAACCTGTCCAGCTACACCGACAGCCTGCGCAAGGCCGTTGGCACGCCTTACCCGCCCTATGTCGAGGTCGGTACGCACAAGGACGGCGAATGGGTGCAGTTGAACACCAACATCCTGCAGATCGAGAATGAGTACTACTCGAACATTCGCCCCAAGCGTGTCACCTACACCGGCGAACGTCCGATCCAGGCCCTGATCGCGCGCGGCGTGCAGTACGTCGAGGTGCGCTGCCTGGACATCAACCCCTTCCTGCCGGTGGGCATCGACCTGACCGAGGCTCGCTTCCTCGACGCCTTCCTGCTGTTCTGCGCGCTTGAGGACAGCCCGTCGCTGGACAACGGCGAATGCGGCCAGTGCACCAGCAACTTCCTCACCGTGGTCAAGGAAGGCCGTCGCCCAGGCCTGGAGCTGCAGCGCGATGGTCAGCCGGTCGCCCTGCGCGAATGGGCCAGCGATCTGATCGCCCGCATCGGCCAGCTGGCCGGACTGCTTGACCAGGCGCAAGGTGGTGACGACCACGCCAAGGCCCTGGAGGCGCAGCAGGCCAAGGTCGACGACCCGGAGCTGACCCCTTCTGCACAGGTCCTGGCGCGCATGACCGAGCACGAAGAAAGCTTCGTCGAATTCTCGCTGCGCCAGAGCAAGCTGCACGCCGAAACCTTCCGTGAGCAAGCGCTGCCTGGCGAGCGCCAGCAAGCCTTCGAAACACTCGCCCGCGACTCTCTGGCCGAACAGTCGCGCCTGGAGCAGCAGGAAGTCGGCGACTTCGACCTGTTCGTCGGTGCCTACCAGGCCAGCATCCTGGCGATCAGCAACTGATGAGCCGCACGCCCTCGCCGCGCAAGCCCCGCGCCAGTAGCCAGGCCAGGATCGAAGCGATCCTGGCGGCGGCTCGCGAGCTGCTGGCGGGCGAGGGGGTAGCGGGGCTGTCGATCTACAGCGTGGCCGAACGGGCGCAGATCCCGCCGTCCTCGGTCTATCACTTCTTCGCCAGCGTTCCGGCGTTGCTCGAAGCCCTGACCGCCGACGTGCACCGCGCCTTTCGCGAGGCGCTGAGCGCGCCGATCGACAGCCACGCCTTCAGCACCTGGCAGGGTCTGTCACGCCTGGTCGAGCAACGCATGCTGGATATCTACAACCAGGACACTGCCGCCCGGCAGTTGATCCTCGCCCAGCATGGCCTGAGCGAAGTGGTCCAGGCCGACCGCCAGCACGACATGGAGCTGGGCGATTTGCTGCACAAGCTGTTCGACCGGCATTTCCTGCTGCCGGTGATGCCTGGGGACGTGGATGTGTTCGCCCTGGCAATGGAGCTGAGCGACCGGGTCTATGCCCGGTCGATACAGCTGCACGAGCAGATCACACCGCGCATGGCAGAGGAAGGCATGCGGGTGTTCGAGGCTTATCTGGGGCTGTATCTGCCGCCGTTCCTGGCCAAGCGCACAAGCTGAAATTGCCTTCGCGGGCAAGCCCGCTCCTACAGGTTACTGTGGGAGCGGGCTTGCCCGCGAAAGCCTTCACACGGCCCGGGAGTCGAACGCCATCACAGCTTGGCGATGGACACCTCGGTGGATTTCACGAAGGCAATCACCTCACTGCCAACCTGAAGTTCCAGCTCGCGCACGGAACGCGTAGTGATCACCGAAGTGACGATGCCGGAGGCGGTCTGCACGTCGATTTCCGACAGTACCGGGCCTTCGAGGATTTCTTTGACGGTGCCTTTGAACTGGTTGCGGACGTTGATCGCTTTGATGGTCATGGCTTGATTCCTTTGATTGGCTTCGCAGATTCAGTGGGCCCAACGCAGTTGCGTGGGCAAAGGGGCTACAGGTTCCGGCTCGGGCGGCGTGCCAGGGACGGACAGGACACGGTTGAGCACTTCGCTTTCCAGCGCCGCCAGGCGGTGCGAACCACGCGCCCGCGGCCTTGCCAGGTCGACGGTGAGGTCCAGACCGACCTCGCCGTCCTCAATCAGGATCACCCGGTCGGCCACGGCGACGGCCTCGTTGACGTCGTGGGTGACCAACAGCACGGTGAAGCCGTGTTCGCGCCAGAGGCGCTCGATCAGTTGCTGCATTTCGATTCGCGTCAGGGCATCCAGTGCACCCAGTGGCTCGTCGAGCAGCAGCAGGCGTGGCTGGTGGATCAGCGCGCGGGCCAGGGCCACGCGCTGCTTCTGCCCGCCGGACAGCGCAGCTGGCCATTCATTGGCACGATCGGCCAGGCCGACCTCTTCCAGCGCTTGCACCGCGCGTGGCCGCCAGTCTCCGGACAAGCCCAGGCCGACGTTGTCGATCACCTTCTTCCAGGGCAGCAGACGGGCGTCCTGGAACATCAGACGGGTTTCCTCGCGGGCAGCGGCCAGCGGCGCGGCACCGGCCAGCAGCTCGCCGGCGCTGGGTTGGTCCAGACCGGCCAGCAGGCGCAGCAAGGTGCTCTTGCCACAGCCGGACCGGCCAACGATGGCGACGAACTGGCCCGCCGGGATGTGCAGGTCGATACCGCGCAGCACTTCGCGCTTGCCGAACGTCTTGCGCAGGCCGTTGGCGGCCAGCGGGATGCCACGCAGCAGGCGCGGCGGTTGTTCCTTGAGCACGGTCATGCGCCCTCCTTCTTCGCCACCTGGTAGGCGGGGTGCCAGCGCAGCCAGACACGCTCCAGGCCACGGGCGGCGAGGTCGGCGAGCTTGCCGAGCACGGCGTACATGACGATGGCCAGGACCACCACGTCGGTTTGCAGGAATTCACGGGCGTTCATCGCCAGGTAACCGATGCCGGCATTGGCCGAGATGGTCTCGGCAACGATCAGGGTCAGCCACATGAAGCCCAGGGCGAAGCGCACACCGACCAGGATCGAAGGCAACGCACCGGGCAGGATCACCTGGCGGAACAGCGAGAAACCGGACAGGCCATAGCTGCGCGCCATTTCCACCAGCGCCGGGTCGACATTACGGATGCCGTGGTAGGTGTTCAGGTAGATCGGGAACAGCGTGCCCAGCGCGACCAGGAAGATCTTCGCCGACTCGTCGATGCCGAACCACAGGATCACCAGCGGGATCAGCGCCAGGTGCGGCACGTTGCGGATCATCTGCACCGAGCTGTCGAGCAGGCGTTCACCCCAGTTCGAAAGGCCGGTGATGAAACCCAGCAACAGGCCGATGCTGCCGCCGATCAGAAAGCCCACACCGGCGCGCCAGCCACTGATCGCCAGGTGCGTCCAGATCTCGCCGCTGCGCACCAGTTCGACACCGGCGCTGACCACAGCGCTCGGTGCCGGCAGGATGCGCGTGGACAGCCATCCAGCGCTGACCGCCAGCTGCCACACCGCCAGCAGCAGCACGGGCAAGGCCCATGGCGCCAGGCGCTGTGTCAGGGTGGAGGAAGTTGCACGACTCATGGCCTGGCCCTCAGCTCTGCGACACGGACTTGGGCAGGATGTCGTTGGCGACCATTTCACCGAACGGGCTCACGTAGCCCCCGGTCTTGGCCTGCTCCGGGCGCTGCACGTCCAGGTGCGGGAACAGCAGCTCGGCGACGCGGTAGGACTCTTCCAGGTGTGGATAACCGGAGAAGATAAAGGTATCGATGCCCAGGTCGGCGTATTCCTTGACCCGCGCCGCGACCGTCGGGCCATCGCCCACCAGTGCTGTACCGGCGCCGCCTCGTACCAGGCCGACGCCCGCCCACAGGTTGGGGCTGACTTCGAGCTTGTCGCGGTTGCCGTTGTGCAAGGCCGCCATGCGTTGCTGGCCAACCGAATCGAAGCGCGCCAGCGAGGCCTGGGCGCGGGCGATGGTGTCATCGTCCAGGTGCGAGATGAGTCGATCGGCGGCAGCCCAGGCTTCTTCGTTGGTTTCCCGCACGATCACATGCAGGCGGATACCGAAGCGCACTTCGCGGCCTTGCGCAGCGGCTTTCTCGCGCACCGCGGCGATCTTCTCCGCCACTGCAGCCGGGGGCTCACCCCAGGTCAGGTACAGCTCGACCTGCTCGGCGGCGAGGTCTTGTGCGGCCTCGGACGAACCGCCGAAATACAGCGGCGGGCGCGGCTGCTGGATCGGTGGATAGAGCAGCTTGGCGCCCTTCACCTGGATGTGCTTGCCGTCGTAGTCGACCACTTCGCCTTCCAGCACCTTGCGCCAGATGCGCGTGAACTCGACCGAGGCTTCGTAGCGCTCCTGGTGGTTCAGGTGCAGACCATCGCCGGCCAGCTCGTCCGGATCACCACCGGTCACCAGGTTGAACAGCGCCCGGCCATTGGACAGGCGATCCAGAGTCGCGGCCTGGCGGGCGGCCACGGTCGGCGAAATGATGCCCGGGCGCAGCGCGACCAGGAACTTCAGGTTCTGGGTCACCGGAATCAGTGACGCCGCGACCAGCCAGGAGTCCTCGCAGGAACGACCGGTAGGGATCAGCACGCCACCGAAACCCAGGCGATCGGCCGCCTGGGCGATCTGGGTCAAGTAGCCGTGATCGACGGCGCGTGCGCCTTCGGTGGTACCCAGGTACTTGCCGTCGCCGTGGGTGGGGAGGAACCAGAAAATGTTAAGGCTCATTGGAGTTGTCTCCTCAAAGGGGGCTCAAGCCGCAGCGATGCTGCGGCGCAGGCGAATCGTTCAAGGCGCGCTGGCGACCTTGGCCGGTGGGGTCCAGATCACGTCCTTGATGCTCAAGGGCTTGGGAATCAGCTTCAGGGCCTGGAAGGTGTCGGCGATCTTCTGTTGCGCGGCGATCACCTCCGGGGTCAGCGGCGCAGCGCCGTAGCCCTGGCGCTTGACCGAGGTCAGGGTGATGTCGGCCGGCAGGCCGAGCAGCGGCGCGACCTGGTCGGTCACTTGCTGCGGGTTGGCCTGGGACCACTCGCCCACGGCGCGCACTTCATCGATCAGGGTGCTGATCACCGCCGGGTGCTGGGTCGCGTAGCTGCGGGTGGCCAGGTAGAACTGGTGGTTGTCGACCAGGTCCTTGCCATCACGCAGGGTGCGGGCCTGCAACTGCTGTTCGGCAGCCGCCTGGTACGGGTCCCAGATCACCCAGGCATCGACGCTGCCACGCTCGAAGGCGGCGCGGGCATCGGCAGGCGGCAGGTAAACGGGCTGGATGTCGCTGTATTTCAGGCCGGCGTCCTCAAGGGCGCGGACCAACAGGTAGTGCACGTTGGAGCCTTTGTTCAGCGCGACTTTCTTGCCTTTGAGCTCCTTCACCGACTGGATCGGCGAGCCCTTGGGCACGAGGATCGCCTCGCTGTGCGGCGCAGGCGGCTCATAGGCCACGTAGAGCAGGTCGGCACCGGCGGCCTGGGCGAAGACGGGCGGCGTTTCGCCGGTGACACCGAAATCGATCGAGCCGACGTTCAGCCCTTCGAGCAGCTGCGGGCCACCGGGGAACTCGGTCCATTGCACGTCGATGCCCTGTTCCTTCAGGCGCTTTTCCAGCGAGCCCTTGGCCTTGAGCAGCACCAGGGTGCCGTATTTCTGGTAACCGATGCGCAGGCTCTCGGCCTGGGCTTGGGTGATGGCGCCGAAGGACACAGCCGCCGCAAACAGGGCGACCAGACCACGACGCAAGAAGACTGTGCGCATGGCGCTCTCCTGTGCGAATGAGGTTCGGGTTGCACCTGCTTGCCTCGTTGTCGGGCGAGTAAGGTGGAAAAACGGTGACGCATTTGCGGGGTCGTTCAGATGCTCCAGCGAGCACTGATCAGGCGTTCGTTGAGTACACCTGGAGCGACCGGCTTGGGCCGACGCGCCAGGGCACTGTGGAAGGTTTCCAGCGAGTCCAGCAGGCGGGCCTCCAGGGCCTCGGCCAACTGTGCCGGGCGATTGCCTTCGGCGTAAGCGACCTGGCTGTCGTCGGCGAAGATCCCTTGAAGGGTCTCCTGCGCCTTGAGTGCCGACAGCACAGGCTTCAATGCATAATCCACCGCCAGCATGTGGGCGATGCTGCCGCCGGTAGCGATCGGCAGGACTACCTTGTGTTCCAGCGCGCGCTCGGGCAGCAGGTCGAGCAAGGTCTTCAGAGCCCCGGCGAACGATGCCTTGTACACCGGGGTCGACACCACCAGCCCATCAGCCTGGGCTACCAGTTGCTGGAAGTGCTGCACCTGTGGGCTGTCGAAACGTGCGTGGAGCAGGTCTTCTGCCGGAAACTCGCGCACCTGGAAGGTCACCACCTCCACACCACGATCCTGCAACCACTGTCGCGAACGCTCGAGCAGCACGCCGGAACGTGAACGGGTACTGGGGCTACCACCTATCGAAACAACCAGCATTGCAGCGCTTCCTTAAATTCGGTTCCGGGGTGTGGCCCCAGTGAATGACTCCGACATTAGCAGCTCGCCACATATATCTATAAATCATATTTTTTCATTTGTTTATGCGTTATGGAGATATAGCGTTTTGACCTCGCCCGTTTCGCGGGCCAGCCCGCTCCCACAAAGAGCAGGCATAAAAAAAGGCCGTCGAAACGGCCCGAAATCCCTGCTATGGCTAAGAGCAATGCAACGAGGATTCAACGATTGGGTTGCGGGGTGAGGCGCAGATAGGGTTTGACGGCCCGATAACCTTTCGGGAAGCGCTGCTTGATCTCGTCCTCATCCTTCAGCGAAGGCACGATCACCACTTCGTCACCGTCCTGCCAGTTACCTGGGGTGGCGACCTTATAGTTGTCGGTCAGTTGCAACGAATCGATCACCCGCAGGATTTCGTTGAAGTTGCGCCCTGTGCTGGCTGGATAGGTGATGGTCAGGCGTACCTTCTTGTTCGGGTCGATCACGAACAGCGAGCGTACGGTAAGGGTGTCGTTGGCATTTGGGTGGATCAGGTCGTACAGGTCAGACACCTTGCGATCGGCATCGGCGATGATCGGGAAGTTGACCACGGTGTTCTGGGTCTCGTTGATGTCATCGATCCACTTGTGGTGCGAGTCGACCGGGTCCACCGACAGTGCGATAGCCTTGACGCCGCGCTTGGCGAACTCATCCTTGAGCTTGGCGGTCAGGCCCAGTTCGGTGGTGCACACCGGGGTGAAGTCGGCCGGGTGGGAGAACAGCACACCCCAGCTGTTGCCCAGCCACTCATGGAAACGGATCTTGCCGGCGCTGGAATCCTGTTCGAAGTCGGGGGCGATGTCGCCGAGTTTGAGGCTCATGGAAGCGGCTCCTGTGCTGTGTCTGGCCTTGTGGGATTCAATGTGCCTGCTTCCGATTAAAAACAAAAAGAATGAATACTGATTTATTTATAACCAGAAAGAATACGAATTTGCACACACAAAAAAGCCTCGCACCAGGCGAGGCTCTTTCGTTGCAGCTACGACTTACATGAAGTTGTAAGTGTAGTTGAAGATCAGACGAGTCTGATCGGCATCGTTGATGCTCTCGCCGCCGCCACGGTAGGTACCGTGACGCAGGCTGACGCCCAGGCCCTTGAGGGTGCCTTCCTGCAGTACGTAGTCGATACGCGCGTCGCGCTCCCACTCGCTGTAGGTGCCGCTGGTGCGGGCGTTCTTGACGTCATCACCGCGCAGGTAGGCCACGGATGCCTTCAGGCCCGGTACGCCCAGACGTGCGAAGTCATAGGAGTACTGACCGAAAGTGGTGTTCTCGCCAGCGCGGGCGAACTGGTTGATCATGCTGTCGGTGAACAGGTAGAAGCTCGAGCCACCGTTGCCTTCCAGCGGCGAGGTGCTGCCGTCCTTGCGCACGTTACCCTGGTTCAGCCAGACGAAACCGCCGTCGTCGCCAACCTGTTGGTGACCCAGCATGATTGCGTGGCCGCCGATGGTGTAGGTGAACATCGCGGACCAGGTCTTGTTGTCGACCTCGCCTGCGTTCTTGGCATAGCCACCGTTGTTGTTGAAGGTGTAGCCGGCTTCGCCGTTCTTGCCGTCGCTGCTGCTCTTGAACCAGCGCAGGTCGGTCTTGAACGACTGATCGTTGGCGATCTGGTAGACGTGGGTCAGCCCCAGGAAGTGCTGCTTGTAGAAGTCTTCCAGGTTCGAGTAGTAGTACTGCAGGGTCAGGTCTTTGGTGACCTTCCAGTCGCCACCGGCGAACTGGAACTTGTTGCTGTCGCGGTAAGCGCCGCCAACGGACAGGCCGGTGCGGTTGCTCGAGGCACGGCCCATGGCGTGGGTCAGTTGACCCGCGTTGAGGGTGACGTTGTCGATTTCCTTCGACTGGACGGTACCGCCCTCGAAGGTTTGCGGCAGCAGACGACCGTCGTTGGAGACCAGGATCGGCAGGTTTGGCGCCAGGGCGCTGCCGTAGTGGACTTCGGTCTTGGAGAAGCGTGCCTTGGCGTTACCACCGATGCGAGCCCACTGGCTCACGGCAGAGCCGTCGCTGTCGCTTGGGAAGAAGGTGTTGTTATCCGGGTGACGGCCACGGCCGCCATCGAGGTGGATACCCCAGAGAGCTTGAACGTCGACACCGAAACCAACGGTGCCTTGGGTGAAGCCGGACAGGTAGTCGAGCTTGAAACCTTGGGCGGTTTCGCGCTGGTCACCGTTACGACCCTGAGCGTTCGTGCGAACTTCGTGGTCGTCGTTGTTGAAGTACATGGTGCGCGAGCTGATGGATACCTTGCTGTCTTCGATGAAGCCAGCGGCGCCCGCTTGTTGGGCGAGAACCCCCAGTGCCACGGCCAGGGCCAGGCTAGACTTGTACATGCTTTGCTCCTCTACGTTCTAATTTTTGTATTCTCAAGGCGGGGGGATCTGCTGCCCCCCTCGCCACGGGTAAGCGATTTAGCACCAAAGTGTGACTGGTAAGTCAATCGTTACCGGAGATTTCACGACTTTGGTCTAATGCACCTGCGCTACAGGATAATGACAATCCTATAAATCCAAAATGACCGTTTTATGAAATCGTCAGATTTTTCCGGAATAAATACGGAACCTTCAGCGTCATTTGGTGTATTGGCGTCCCTTGCTCATAGCTTCCGGTTATCTACAGCCCTTTGCCAGAGGGCGCTCCGTGAAAAGTTGTGAAAGCGTAGCCTTTCACAAAAATTTCACAACCTTCCGTCCGACAGGTGCGTGCGCTAAGCGCTTTGTCTCCTAAGCTAATTCTGAAAAGTTATTTATTTTGTAATTCTTAGATCATTTAGTCTTCGCGTCATTCATCACCCGATGCCTGACGAGAGGTTCGATCATGATCCCCCACGCCCCCCTGCGCCTGTTCGCCGCGCTGACCCTGGCCACCGCCAGCTGGTTCGCCCAGGCCGCCGACCTGACCGTGGCCTACCAGACCACCGTAGATCCGGCCAAGGTGGCCCAGGCCGATGGCAGCTATGAAAAAGCCAGCCACGTCAGCATCGACTGGCGCAAATTCGACAACGGTGCCGACATCATCGCCGCCGTCGCCTCCGGCGACGTGCAGATCGGCTACCTGGGCTCCAGCCCGCTGGCTGCCGCGACCACCCGCAAGGTGCCGGTGGAGACGTTCCTCATCGCCACCCAGATCGGCGCCGGTGAAGCGCTGGTCGCCCGCGACAGCATCAAGACCCCACAGGACCTGATCGGCAAGAAAGTCGCCGTGCCCTTCGTCTCCACGGGCCATTACAGCCTGCTGGCGGCGCTCAAGAGCTGGAACATCGACCCGGCCAAGGTGCAGATCCTCAACCTTGCGCCGCCTGCGATCATCGCCGCCTGGAAACGCGGCGACATCGACGCCACCTACGTCTGGGACCCGGCGCTGGGCGTGGCCAAGGAAAACGGCAAGGTGCTGATCACCTCTGGCGAGCTGGCAAAGAAAGGCGCCCCGACCTTCGATGCCTGGATCGTGCGCAAGGACTTCGCCGAGAAGCACCCGGAGATCGTCAAGTCGTTCGCCAAGGTCACCCTCGACGCCTACGCCGACTACCGCAAGGACCCGAAAGCCTGGCTGGCCAATCCAGACAACGTGAACAAGCTGGCCAAGCTGTCCGGCGCCAAGACCGGCGATATCCCCGGCCTGCTGGAGGGCAACGTCTACCCGCTGGCCGCCGACCAGAGCGCGGCACTGGGCGCGCCAACCACCCAGGCGCTGACCGACACCGCGACCTTCCTCAAGGAGCAGGGCAAGGTCGAGGCGGTGCTGCCGGATTACTCGCCGTACGTAACGGCCAAGTTCCTTCCCGACTGAAGCACCCGCCCAACCGATCGAACCCAGGGGCGCCCTGCGCCCCGAACCGGAGCCCATCATGGCCTTGCTCGAGCTGGAGCGCATCAGCGCACAGTACCCCGGCGCCACCACCCCGGTGCTGGATGACATCAACCTGACGCTGGGGCCACGCCAACTGCTGGTCGCCCTCGGGCCCTCCGGCAGCGGCAAGACCTCGCTGCTCAATCTCATCGCCGGCTTCGTCGCCCCCAGCGGCGGGCGCATCACCCTCGACGGTGCGCCCGTGCAAGGCCCGGGTGCCGACCGCGGCGTGGTGTTCCAGGATGACGCCCTGCTGCCCTGGCAGGACGTGCTCGGCAATGTCGCTTTTGGCCTGGAGCTGGCCGGCGTCCCTCGCGCGCAGCGTGAGGCCAAGGCGCGCGAGATGCTGGCACTGGTCGATCTGGCCGGATTCGGCGACCGGCGCATCTGGCAGCTTTCCGGTGGACAGAAGCAGCGCGTGGGCCTGGCCCGCGCCCTGGCTGCCGACCCACGCGTACTGCTGATGGACGAACCCTTCGGCGCCCTCGATGCCTTCACCCGCGAGCAGATGCAGGAGCTGTTGCTGCAGGTCTGGCAGCGCACCGCAAAGCCAGTGTTCCTGATCACCCACGACATCGAGGAAGCCGTGTTCCTGGCCAGCGAACTGGTGTTGCTGGCCCCTAATCCGGGGCGCGTGGTCGAGCGCCTGCGACTGGACTTCGGCCAGCGCTACGCCGCGGGCGAACCAGCGCGGGCGATCAAGTCCGACCCGCGCTTCATCGAAACCCGCGAGCACGTGCTGTCGCGGGTGTTTTCCCAACGTGCCGCCCGCCGCGAGGAGTCCGCATGAGCAGCCTGGACCTGCCGGTCGCCGGCAAAACCGACACCCGCACCGCCTCGGCGGTGAAGACCCGCCGCCCGCTGCCGACCCGCTGGATCAGCGCCCTGACCCTGGCCAGCCTGCTGCTGGTCTGGTGGCTGGTGACCGCTGCCGGCTGGGTCGAGCCACTGTTCCTGCCCGCCCCCGGCGACATCCTGGCCAAGGCCTGGGTACTGCTGACCCAGGGCTACATGGACGCCAGCCTCTGGCAGCACCTGGGCGCGAGCCTGGGCCGCATCGGCGTGGCGTTGCTGGCGGCGACCCTGACCGCGATTCCGGTCGGCATCGCCATCGGCTACAACCGCGTGGCTCGCGGCATTTTCGACCCACTGATCGAGTTCTACCGACCGATACCGCCGCTGGCCTACCTGCCGCTGATCGTGATCTGGTGCGGGATCGGCGAGCTGTCAAAAGTGCTGCTGATCTACCTGGCGATCTTCGCCCCGATCGCCATCGCCACCGCCACCGGCGTGCGCACCGTCGACCCGGCCAAGCTGCGCGCCGCGCAGTCGCTGGGGGCGAGCAAGGTGCAACTGATTCGCCATGTGATCCTGCCCAGCGCCTTGCCTGACATCCTCACCGGCATTCGCATCGGCCTGGGGGTCGGCTGGTCGACCCTGGTCGCCGCCGAACTGATCGCCGCCACCAGCGGCCTGGGCTTCATGGTGCAGTCAGCCGCGCAGTTCCTGGTCACCGATGTGGTGGTGCTGGGCATCCTGCTGATCGCGCTGATCGCCTTTGCCCTGGAGATGGGCCTGCGCGCCCTGCAGCGCCGCCTCGTACCCTGGCATGGACAGAGTCACTGACCTTTTAGGCCTCATCGCGGGCAAGCCCGCTCCTACAAAACGGGCTTGCCCGCGATGAGGTCCACAACGACACCGCCAACCGCCCCCCCATTCGAGACCGACATGAGCCTGACCATCACTCCCCTCAGCCCGGCCCTCGGCGCGCAGATCAGCGGCGTCGATCTGTCACGCGAAATCACCGATGCACAGCGCGACGCCATCGAGCAGGCGCTGCTCGAGCACCAGGTGCTGTTCTTCCGTGAGCAGTCGATCGACCCCGCCCAGCAGGCCCGCTTCGCTGCGCGCTTCGGCGACCTGCACATCCACCCGATCTACCCCAACGTGCCGGAAACCCCGCAGGTGCTGATTCTCGACACCGCAGTCACCGACGTGCGCGACAACGCGATCTGGCACACCGACGTTACCTTCCTGCCGACCCCGGCACTGGGCGCAGTGCTCAGCGCCAAGCAACTGCCCGCCTACGGCGGTGACACCTTGTGGGCCAGCGGCATCGCCGCGTTCGAAGCCTTGTCGGCGCCACTGCGCACCCTGCTCGATGGCCTCACGGCCACCCACGATTTCACCAAGTCATTCCCGCTCGAGCGCTTCGGCACCACCGCCCAGGACCTGGAGCGCTGGGAAGCCACCCGCCGCAACAACCCACCGCTGTCGCACCCGGTGGTGCGCACCCATCCGGTGAGCGGGCGCAAGGCATTGTTCGTCAACGAAGGGTTCACCACGCGGATCAACGAGCTTGCCGACCACGAGAGCGAGGCGCTGCTCAAGCTGCTGTTCGCCCATGCCACACGGCCGGAATTCAGCATTCGCTGGCGCTGGCAGGAGAATGACGTGGCGTTCTGGGACAACCGCGTGACCCAGCATTACGCGGTGGATGACTACCGGCCGCAGCGACGGGTGATGCATCGCGCGACGATTCTCGGCGACGCACCGTTCTGAAACCATTCGCGGGCAAGCCCGCTCCCACAGGTGCAACACAGTTGCTGACGACTGTGGTGCACCTGTGGGAGCGGGCTTGCCCGCGAATGGAAGCGCCGCGCGTTACCTGACCAAGTGCAGGAACTGCATGTGCCGCTCGTACTGGTCGAGGATGTCGTTGATGATCTGCTCCTTGCTGTAGCCAACCAGGTCATAGTTCTGGCTGCCTTCGGCCAGGTGCACTTCGGCGCGGTAGTAGCGGCGGTTCTTCAACTCCTGCGTGCCCAGCCCACCCAGTGCGAACGATGGTGTGAAGTAGCCACGCATCTGCACCTGGTAGATGAACGGCTGCTCCTCGCCATGGCCGATCTTCAGGCTGACGTTGTCGTGGCTCGGGTCGTCCTGGGTGATCAGCACCAGGCCCTTCTGCTCGAACACCTCGGTCACGTCGGCAATCGCCGGGCGCACCACGTCATCCATGAAGCGGTACACCTCGTCACGTGACGGGAAATGCACGGCCTGGCTCAAGCGCTGGCGCCAGCCACCGCGTCCGCGGCGGGACTGAGCGAACGGTGCCAGCGAGTGCATCTGCGCGATCTGCCGCTGGCTCTCCAGATAGAACGCCTTGTGCAATCCCCACATCATGCACAGCAAGATCAGCGAGAACGGCAAGGACGTCAGCACCACGGCCGACTTGAGCGAATCGATGCTGCCGGCGAACAGCAAGCCGCTGGTGACCAGCGCCGTCATCGCGCCCCAGAAGATCCGCAGCCAGTTCGGCCCGTCTTCGTCAGCGTCGCCGCCCTTGGCAGACAGCGTCGACAGCACCACGGTGCCGGAGTCGGCGGAGGTGACGAAGAACACGAAGCTGATGAACACCGTGACGGCGATCACCGTCTTGCTCCAGGGGTAGGTTTCCAGCAGCAGGTACAGGCTCATCGACGGGTTGTCCAACGCCGACTGCCCCAGCGCGGTCATCCCATGGTTGATCACCTGGTCCAGCGCACTGTTACCGAAGATCGACATCCACGCCAGGGTGAAGCCCAGCGGAATCAGCAGCACACCGAAGACGAATTCGCGAATGGTGCGCCCACGCGAGATGCGCGCGATGAACAGCCCGACGAAGGGCGCCCAGGCAATCCACCAGGCCCAGTAGAACACCGTCCAGCCGCCCAGCCAGTCGCGGTTCTCGCCATAGGCATACACGTCGAAGCTCTTGCGCGGCAGGGCGCCGAGATAGTCACCGAGGTTCTGGATCAGGGTGTTGAACAGGTGTTGCGTGGGCCCGGCGAAGAGCACGAACAGCAGCAGCGCGCAGGCCAGGAACAGGTTGATGTCGCTCATCACCCGCACGCCCTTCTCTACTCCGGCGACCGCCACGGCCACCGCAGCGCCCATCATCAGGGTGATCAGCAGCACCTGCACCCACTGGCTGTGGTCGATGCCGAACAGGTAGTCCAGGCCGGCGTTCAGGTGCAACACGCCAAAGCCCATGTCCGCGCCCAGGCCGAACACCGTGGCGATGATGCCGAAGCCGTCCACCGCATAGCCGATCGGCCCGTTGATGCGCTTGCCGATCAGCGGGTACAGCGCCGAGCGCAGTGCCAGTGGCAGGTTGTGGCGGTAGGCGAAATATGCCAGGGCCATGCCGACGAAGGCGAACACGCCCCAACCATGCAGGCCCCAGTGCAGGAACAGGATCTGCATCGCCTGACGCCCGGCCTCGGCCGTGCCCGCCTCGCCCTGGGGCGGCTGGAGCATGTGGGTCAGGGGTTCGGAAACGCAGAAGAAGAACAGCGTGATGCTGATACCGGCAGCGAACAGCATGCCGGCCCAGGACAGGTAGCTGAACTCGGGCTCGTCATGGTCGGCGCCGAGCTTGATCTTGCCGTAGCCGGACACTGCGGTGACCACCACGAACACCAGGTACAAGGTCATGGCCAGCATGTAGTACCAGCCGACCGTGTTGGCCGCCCAGTTCTGTGCAGCCAGCAACCAGTCGCCCGCCGCTTGCGGGTTGGCGATGACCACCAGGCCGAAGATGAGGATGAAACTTGCCGCGAAGTAGAACACCGGGGGGTTCATGCGGATCTTGCCATTGGCAAGGGAAGGCGTCGGTGCACTCATGAAACGGGCACCTCTACAGTAGTGAAAAGGCTCGGATTGAACGGGTTCAGCAAAGGGAATCCTCCTGTTGAACACCGGCAGCGGACCAGCGTTTTAATTTGAACAAGCGTTCAAGTTAAACATGGATCGGATTTCAATGCGACCTGTGGTCGCTGGCGGGCGACCAATTGACCTTTGCGCTTTGCCAGCAGTTCCGGCCCTATCGCGGGACAAGCCCGCTCCACTCTGTGGGAGCGGGCTTGTCCCGCGATAAGGCCCGCCGGGCCTACCTCACTGTTTGTCCTGGCAATCGAGCTGCAGGTTCGCCTGGGTGATGTTGCTCTCGGCCGGCACGCTGCGGGTCAGCCAGACATTGCCGCCAATGGTCGAGCCCTTGCCGATGGTGATCCGCCCCAGAATGGTCGCACCGGCATAGATGACCACGTCGTCCTCGACGATCGGGTGGCGCGCCAGCCCCTTGTGCAGGGTGCCCGACTCGTCCGACGGAAAGCGCTTGGCGCCAAGGGTCACGGCCTGGTAGATACGCACACGCTCGCCGATGATCGCCGTCTCACCGATCACCACGCCCGTGCCATGGTCGATGAAGAAGCTCTGGCCGATCTGTGCGCCGGGATGGATGTCGATACCGGTGGCCGAATGCGCCAGCTCCGAGCTGATGCGCGCCAGCAGCGGCAGCCCGGCCTGGTAGAGGTAGTGCGCCAGGCGGTGGTGAATGATCGCCAGGATGCCGGGATAGCACAGCAGCACCTCATCGACGCTGCGCGCCGCGGGGTCGCCGTGGTAGGCCGCCAGCACGTCGGTGTCGAGCAGTACGCGCAACCCCGGCAAGGCTTTGGCAAAGCCTTGGATCAGGCCCAGTGCGTGGGCATCGACATCCTTGGGCTCGACCTCGGTATTGCCGTGCCGCGCGGCGTAGCGCAGTTCCAGGCGCGCCTGGGCGAGCAGTGCGGTCAGCGCCGCATCCAGGGTGTGGCCGACGTAGAAGTCCTCGCTCTCCTCACGCAGGTCCACAGGCCCCAGGCGCATGGGAAACAACGCCCCACAGAGTTGCTCGAGAATCTCGCGCATCGCCTCGCGCGAGGGCAGTTCGCGTCCGCCCTGCTTGTTGCTGCAACGGCCGTTGCGGCTGCGCCACTGGTCACGGGCCTGGCGCAGTTCGCTGACGATGCCCGGCAATTGCCAATGGCCGGTCGATGGATGTTCGCTCACGGTGTTCTCCTGGCTTGCGGCGATGTCGGAAAATTAGGGCCGCAACTTGTAGGAATTACTCTACGGCAAATTCTTCCCTTGGAAAAAACAACGCTTTATTCCATCCTGCACTAAGTCGGGCATAAGCAGCGATGACGGGGGCCAGGTTCACGGCTACCCTCAACACTGCCCTTCAGGGACGAAATAACTGAAAGGAATAATAGATAATTTTTTATTATTTCCTGAACTATAAAGCCCACCCTATAGTCGCCACCCACTACTTAAAACAAAGCGCGGGGACAGCCATGACCAAATTCACCAAACCACTTCTCAACGCCAGCCTGGCCATCCTGCTGGGCACCGGTCTGTTCAGCCACGCCTTCGCGGGTGAGCAGCTCAAGACCATCCAGGAAAAAGGCGTGATCAACGTCGGCCTGGAAGGCACCTACCCACCCTTCAGCTTCGTCGACGAGAACGGCAAGCTGACCGGTTTCGAAGTGGAACTCTCCGAACTGCTGGCCAAGGAGCTGGGCGTCAAGGCCAAGGTCCAGCCAACCAAGTGGGACGGCATCCTCGCCGCGCTCGAATCCAAGCGCCTGGACGTGGTGATCAACCAGGTCACCATCTCCGAAGAGCGCAAGAAAAAGTACGACTTCTCCGAGCCCTACACCATCTCCGGCATCCAGGCGCTGATCCTGAAGAAGAAGGCCGAGCAGCTGAACATCAAGACCGCGCAGGACCTGGCGGGCAAGAAGGTCGGCGTGGGCCTGGGCACCAACTACGAGCAGTGGGTCAAGCAGGACGTCCCCAAGGCCGACGTGCGTACCTATGAAGACGATCCGAGCAAGTTCGCCGACCTGCGCAACGGCCGTATCGACGCCATCCTGATCGACCGCCTGGCCGCCCTGGAATACGCCCAGAAGGCCAAGGACACTCAACTTGCCGGCGAAGCCTTCTCGCGCCTGGAAAGCGGCGTGGCCCTGCGCAAGGGCGAGCCGGAACTGCTCGCGGCAGTGAACAAGGCGCTGGACAAGCTCAAGGCTGACGGCACCCTGGCCAAGCTGTCCGAGAAATACTTCGGTGCCGACGTCACCAAATGATCTCTGAAAGCCTGCAACTCGTAATCGACTCTACGCCCTTCCTGCTCAAGGGCGCGGGTTACACGGTACTGCTCAGTGTCGGCGGCATGTTCTTCGGCCTGGTGCTGGGCTTTGCCCTGGCACTGATGCGCCTGTCGAAGATCCTGCCGCTGGACTGGCTGGCGCGGATCTACGTGTCGTTCTTCCGCGGCACGCCACTGCTGGTGCAACTGTTCGTGATCTACTTCGGCATGCCGCAGATCGGCATCGAACTCGATCCGATCCCCGCCTCGCTGATCGGCCTGTCGCTGAACATGGCGGCGTACATCTGCGAAATCCTGCGCGCGGCGATCTCCTCGATCGACCGCGGCCAGTGGGAAGCCGCCGCCAGCATCGGCATGACCCGAACCCAGGCCATGCGCCGGGCGATCCTGCCCCAGGCCATGCGCACCGCCTTGCCGCCGCTGGGCAACAGCTTCATCTCGCTGGTCAAGGATACCGCCCTGGCGGCGACCATCCAGGTGCCGGAGCTGTTCCGCCAGGCGCAGTTGATCACCGCACGGACCTTCGAAGTCTTCACCATGTACCTGGCCGTGGCCGTCATCTACTGGATTCTCTGCAGTATCCTGGCGCACTTCCAGAACCGCATGGAAGCGCGGGTCAACCAGCATGACCAGGAGCACTGAAGATGATCGTAGTAGAAGGCCTGACCAAGCAGTTCAAGGGCCAGACCGTACTCAAGGGCATCGACCTGACGGTCGAGGCCGGTGAAGTCGTCGCCATCATCGGCCCGAGTGGCTCGGGCAAGACCACCTTCCTGCGCTGCCTGAACCTGCTGGAAACGCCCGATGCCGGGAAGATCCGCATCGGCGACATCGACATCGACGCCGACCGCCCGCTCAGCGGCCAGCAAAGCGCGATCCGCCGTCTGCGCCAGCAGGCCGGGTTCGTGTTCCAGAACTTCAACCTGTTCCCCCACCGCACCGCCCTGGAGAACGTCATCGAAGGGCCGGTGATCGTCAAGAAGACCCCGCGCAGCCAAGCGCTGGAGCTGGGTCGCAAGCTGCTCGCCAAGGTCGGCCTGGCCGGCAAGGAAGACGCCTATCCACGGCGCCTGTCCGGCGGCCAGCAGCAGCGCGTGGCTATCGCCCGCGCGCTTGCGATGGAGCCTGAAGTGATCCTCTTCGACGAACCGACCTCCGCGCTCGACCCCGAGCTGGTCGGCGAAGTGCTGGCGACCATCCGTGGCCTGGCCGAAGAGAAGCGCACCATGATCATCGTCACCCACGAGATGAGCTTTGCACGTGATGTGGCGAACCGGGTGATCTTCTTCGACAAGGGCGTGATCGTCGAACAGGGCGAGGCCAAGGCGCTGTTCGCCAATCCGAAGGAAGAGCGTACCCGGCAGTTCCTGCGCAAGTTCCTCGGGACCACTGCTTCGCAAGACTGAAAAGCTCGGCTGGATTCTTCGCGGGCAAGTCCCCCTCCCACAGGAGCCGCACCGGTGCTCAAGCCCGTGCGGTTCTCTGTGGGAGCGAGCCTTGCCCGCGAAGAGGCCGGCACATCCAGGCAAATGCCTCTCTTCTATTCATATTCCAAAGCGTTAGTTCATAAACTTTTTATAAGCACATAAGGTATATAGACCGGACCACCGGACCCGCACACATCCGTCGCGATCAGCTGTAGCGACGCATCTACTTCGTGAGGTTCAGGAATGGTCAGGAACACAATCACCCCAGTGCGTAACGCCAGGGCATTGAGTGCAGCCAAGGAGCGGCACTGATGTCCAGCCAACCCAACACCCAATTCCACAGCGATATCGACAGCTCGCCCCTGCTGCTGCCGGCCAAGGTGCTGCGCAATGACACCGAGGCCCTGCAAGCGGCCCGCGAACTGGCCGAAACCGCACGTCAGCAGGCCTCGCGCCGCGACCAGCAACGCAAGCTGCCGTGGGCCGAGATCGAGCTGTTCACCCGCTCGGGGCTTGGCAGCATCAGCGTGCCCAAGGCCCATGGCGGCCCGGAGGTATCGTTCGCGACCATCGCCGAAGTCTTTCGCCTGATCAGCGCCGCCGACCCGGCGCTGGGGCAGATCCCACAGAATCAGTTCGGCCTGCTGCACCTGCTGCGCCTGACCGCCAGCGAGGCGCAGCAGGCGCTGATCTTCCGCTCGGTGCTGGACGGCTGGCGCATCGGCAACGCCGGCCCCGAACGCAGCACCAAAGACACCTTGACCCTCAAGGCACGCATCACCCGCGATGGCGACACCTACCGCATCAGCGGCGAGAAGTTCTACTCCACCGGCGCCCTGTTCGCCCATTGGGTGGCGGTCAAGGCCCTGGACGACGAAGGTCGCCAGCGCCTGGCCTTCGTCCGCCGCGGCAGCCCGGGGTTGCGCATCGTCGACGACTGGTCCGGCTTCGGCCAGCGCACCACCGCCAGCGGCACGGTGCTGCTCGACCAGGTGCCAGTAGACGCGGACCTGGTGATCGACAACTGGCGCCAGGCCGACCAGCCCAATATCCAGGGCGCAGTCTCGCAACTGATCCAGGCTGCCATCGACGCCGGGATCGCCGAAGCGGCCATCGAGGACGCCATCGCCTTCGTGCGTGACAAGTCGCGGCCGTGGATCGACGCCAAGGTCGAGCGTGCCAGTGACGACCTCTATGTGATCGCCGACATCGGCCGCCTCAAGCTCGAGTTGCACGCCGCCGAAACCCTGTTGCGCAAGGCCGCGCAGGTGCTGGACGAGGTCAATGCGGCGCCCATCGACGCTGCGGCGGCGGCACGCGCCTCGATTGCCGTGGCCGAGGCCAAGGTGCTCACCACCGAGATTTCGCTGCAGGCCAGCGAGAAGCTGCTCGAGCTTGCCGGCAGCCGCGCGACACTCGCCGAATTCAACCTCGACCGCCACTGGCGCAACGCCCGGGTGCACACGCTGCACGACCCGGTGCGCTGGAAGTACCACGCGGTCGGCGCCTACTACCTCAACGGCACGCTGCCTGCGCGGCATTCCTGGATCTGACTTGAGGGCCTTTCGCGGGCAAGCCCGCTCCTACAGGGACAGCACAGGTCTGTGGGAGCGGCGGTTCGCCGCTGCGCCTTGTCCCGCGAAAAGCCCCGGAGAACAACATGACCACATCCCTGATCAGCAGCGACGCCCAGGCCCTTGCCGTCGCCGAAGACATCGCCCGGCAACTGCACCGCGACAGCGCCCTGCGCGACCGCGAACGCCGCCTGCCACACGCCGAACTGGAGCTGTTCACCCGCTCCGGTCTGTGGGCGATCACCGTACCCAAGGCCTTCGGTGGCGCCGAAGTGTCGAACGTCACCCTGGCCAAGGTCATCGCCCGCATCGCCCAGGCCGACGCTTCGCTCGGGCAGATTCCGCAGAACCACTTCTACGCCCTCGAAGTGCTGCGCGTGAACGGCACCCCCGAACAACAGCAGCGTCTCTACGCCGAGGTGCTGGCCGGCAAGCGCTTCGGTAACGCCCTGGCCGAACTCGGCACCAGGACCTCCAGCGACCGCACCACCCGCCTGACCCGCGACGGCGGCGGCTACCGCATCAACGGCCGCAAGTTCTACGCCACCGGCGCGATCTATGCCCAGCGCATCCCTACCTCGGTGGTCGATGACGAGGGCGTGCAGCAACTGGCGTTCGTGCCCGCCGACAGCCCCGGTGTGCAAGTGATAGACGACTGGAGCGGCTTCGGCCAACGCACCACCGGCAGCGGTTCGGTGCTGTTCGACAATGTCCGTGTCGAGGCCGCCGATGTGGTGCCCTTCCAGGCCGCGTTCGAGCGCCCGACCACCGTCGGCCCCTTGGCGCAGATTCTCCACGCCGCCATCGACACCGGCATCGCTCGCGCCGCAGTCGAGGACGCCCTGCACTTCGTGCGCAACCACAGCCGCCCATGGATCGACGCGGGCGTCGACCAGGCTTCGGCCGACCCGCTGACACTCAACAGCTTCGGCCGCCTGAGCATCCGCCTGCACGCCGCCGAAGCGCTGCTCGAACGGGCCGGTGAAATCCTCGACCAGGCCCAGCGCGACAGCAACGCCAGCAACGTGGCCGCCGCCTCCATCGCCGTCGCCGAGGTCCGCGCGATCAGCACCGAGATCTCCCTGGCCGCTGCCAGCACCCTGTTCGAGCTGGCCGGAAGCCGCGCCACCCTGGCCGAACACAACCTCGACCGCCACTGGCGCAACGCCCGGGTCCACACCCTGCACGACCCGGTGCGCTGGAAGTACCACGCCATCGGCAACTACTACCTCAACGGCGAAAACCCACCGCTGCGAGGGACCATCTGATGAGCAAGCAGATCCTGCTCAACGCCTTCAACATGAACTGCATTGGCCATATCAACCATGGCCTGTGGACCCATCCGCGCGACACCTCGACCCGCTACAAGGATATCGAGTACTGGACCGACCTCGCCCGCCTGCTGGAGCGCGGGCTGTTCGACGGGCTGTTCATCGCCGACATCGTCGGCACCTACGACATCTACGGCGACTCGGTCGATGTCACGCTCAAGGAGTCGATCCAGCTGCCGGTAAACGATCCGCTGCTGCTGGTCTCGGCCATGGCTGCGGTGACCCGCAACCTGGGCTTCGGCCTGACTGCCAACCTCACCTACGAGCCGCCTTATCTGTTCGCGCGCCGGCTCTCGACCCTCGATCACCTGAGCAAGGGCCGGGTCGGCTGGAACATCGTCACCGGCTACCTCGACAGCGCGGCCCGTGCCATGGGCCTGGAACAGCAGCCCGAGCACGACCGACGCTACGACCAGGCCGACGAATACCTGCAGGTGCTGTACAAGCTGCTCGAAGGCAGTTGGGCGGACGATGCCGTGGTCGAAGACCGCGAGCAACGCGTCTATGCCCAGCCCGACAAGGTGCGCAAGATCGAGCACCGAGGCGAATTCTACAAGGTCGAGGGCTATCACCTGTGCGAGCCCTCACCGCAGCGCACACCGGTGCTGTTCCAGGCAGGCAGCTCGGCCCGCGGCCTGGCATTTGCCGGCAACCACGCCGAGTGCGTGTTCATCGGCGGCCAGACCCACTCAGGCACCCGTGCCCAGGTCGATAAGGTGCGCGCGGCCGCCCTCGCCGCAGGCCGCGATCCTGAGGCGATCAAGGTGTTCATGGGCATCACCGTGATCGTCGCACCCACCGAGGAGCAGGCCCGCGCCAAGCACGCCGAGTATTTGCGCCACGCCAGTGCTGAAGCGGGTGTGGCGCACTTTGCCGCCTCCACCGGCATCGACTTCGCCGCCTTCGACCTCGACGAGCCGATCAACGCAGGCCAGGGCAACGCAATCCAGTCCGCCACCAAGCTCCTGCAGGACAACGCCTGGACCCGCCGCCGCCTGCTGGAACAACACGCCCTGGGCGGACGCTACGTGACCCTGGTCGGCGCGCCCGAGCAGGTCGCCGAGCAACTGATCGGCTGGATCGACGAGACCGGCCTGGACGGCTTCAACCTGGCACGCACCGTCACCCCGGAAAGCTACGAAGACTTCATCGACCTGGTGGTCCCCGAACTGCAACGCCGTGGCCGCTACAAGACCGCCTACGCCGACGGCAGCCTGCGCCAGAAGCTGTTCGCCAGCCCCAGCGCGCACCTGCCCGCCGACCATCCCGGCAGCACCTATCGCACCCCGACCAACGCCCCGACCGGAGCCCCGCACCATGCTTGAGAAACTCTATCGGCCCGTCGTGGCCGCCCTGCTGTCCCTGGGCCTTGCCGGCGCCGCGCTGGCCGCCGAACCGCTGAAGATCGGCACCACGGCCGCCTTCGCCATTCCGCTGGAGGCGGCCGTGGCAGAAGCGCACAAGCAAGGCCTGGAGGTGAAGCTGATCGAGTTCAGCGACTGGATCGCCCCCAACGTCAGCCTCAACAGCGGCGACATCGACGTGAACTACTTCCAGCACATCCCGTTCCTGGAAAACGCCAAGGCCGCGGCAGGCTTCAACCTGGTGCCCTATGCACCGGGGATCATCAACAACGTGGGCCTGTATTCGAAGAAGTACAAAAGCTTCGCCGAACTGCCCGAAGGCGCCAGCGTGGCCATCGCCAACGACCCGATCAACAGCGGACGCGGCCTGCAGCTGCTGGCCAAGGCCGGCTTGATCACCCTCAAGCCTGGCGTGGGTTACAAGGCCACCGAAGATGACATCGTCGCCAACCCGAAGAAGCTGAGGATTCTTCAGGTCGAAGCGGTGCAACTGGTGCGTGCCTACGACGATGCCGACCTGGTACAGGGCTACCCGGCCTACATCCGCCTGGCCAACAGCTTCGATGCCACCTCGGCGCTGCTGTTCGACGGCCTGGAGAACAAGGAGTACGTGATCCAGTTCGTGATCCGCCCACAAAACAAGGACGACCCACGCCTGGCCAAATTCGTCGATATCTACCAACATTCGCCGGCCGTGCGTGAAGCCCTGAACAAGGCCCACGGCAGTCTGTACCAGGCCGGCTGGGAGGGCTGAGATGAGCAGCGCCAGCGCCCTCAGGGCGCCCGTCCCTCAAAGTACACCCGCCCCGGCGCGCGAGCAGGTACTGCGCCCGGAGGTGAACGAGGCCCATGTCCGCTTCATCGGGTTGGGCAAGACCTACCCCGGCCAGTCACACCCGGCGCTGCACGGCATCGACCTGAACATCCGCCGCGGCGAGATCTTCGGCATCATCGGCCGCAGCGGCGCCGGCAAGTCGTCGCTGCTGCGCACCATCAACCGCCTGGAGCAACCCAGCGAAGGGCGCGTGCTGATCGACCAGGTCGATATCGCACCGTTCGACGAGGACCGCCTGGTGTCGCTGCGCCGACGCATCGGCATGATCTTCCAGCACTTCAACCTGATGTCGGCCAAGACCGTGTGGCAGAACGTCGAGCTCCCCTTGAAGGTGGCTGGCGTGGCCAAGGCCGAGCGCCAGCGTAAAGTGCACGAGCTGCTGGAGCTGGTGGGCCTGGAGCAGAAGCACCATGTCTATCCGGCGCAGCTGTCCGGCGGTCAGAAACAGCGCGTCGGCATTGCCCGCGCGCTGGTGCACGATCCGCAGATCCTGCTGTGCGACGAAGCGACCTCGGCACTGGACCCTGAAACCACCGCCTCGATCCTCGAGCTGCTGCGCGACATCAACCGGCGCCTGGGCCTGACCATCGTGCTGATCACCCACGAGATGGCAGTGATCCGTGACATCTGCCAGCGCGTGGTGGTGCTCGAACGTGGCGAGGTGGTCGAACAAGGCGAAGTCTGGCAGGTGTTCGGCGCGCCGCGCCACGAGGTGACCCGCACCTTGCTCGCGCCCTTGCAGGCCAAGCTGCCCGCAACCTTGCAGGCCAACCTGCGGGCGCAACCGGTCAGCCAGGACACTGCCGTGGTGTTGCGCCTGCAACTGGTCGGCGAGCCGGAGCTGTCGGCATTGTTCGCCGACTTTGGTGGGCGTGTGCGCCTGCTCCAAGGGGGTGTCGAGACCATTGGCGAGCACGCCCTGGGCCAACTGGTCCTGGCCGTACGCGGCTCAGGGCTCGGGGCTCATCAACTGCTCGAGCGCGCCCGGCGCTGGGCTGCAGACGTGGAGGTGCTGGGTTATGTGGACTGAACGCCTGCTGCAAGGGCTGATCGATACCCTGCTGATGGTGGGGGTGTCTTCGTTGATCGCCCTGCTGGTGGGGATTCCGATGGCGGTGCTGCTGGTCACCAGCGGCAAGTGCGGCATCTACGAAGCGCCGCTGCTCAACCGCGTGCTGGGCGCCTTCGTCAACCTGTTCCGCTCGATTCCCTTCCTGATCCTGATGGTGGCGTTGATCCCCTTTACCCGGCTGATCGTCGGTACCACCTATGGCGTCTGGGCGGCGGTGGTGCCGTTGACCATCGCGGCCACGCCGTTCTTCGCCCGGATCGCCGAAGTCAGCCTGCGCGAGGTCGACCATGGCTTGATCGAAGCCGCGCAGGCCATGGGCTGCCGACGCTGGCACATCATCTGGCATGTGCTGCTGCCTGAAGCGCTGCCAGGTATCGTCGGCGGCTTCACCATAACCCTGGTGACCATGATCAACTCTTCGGCGATGGCCGGTGCGATCGGTGCCGGCGGCCTCGGGGACATCGCCTACCGCTATGGGTATCAGCGCTTCGACAGCCAGATCATGCTGACGGTGATCGTCATGCTGGTGGCCCTGGTGGCGGTGATCCAGCTGGGTGGCGACCGGTTGGCCAAAGGCTTGAACAAGCGCTGACCGGAAGCCGGGCCCGCCCCTACAACCAGCGCAGGTTCTCGGCCGCCACGGGCCGTCCGAACCAGTAGCCCTGCCCCAGGTCGCACTGCTGCTCCAGCAGCAGTCGCGCCTGCTCGGCCTGCTCGATCCCCTCGGCATGCACCTGCATCCCCATGCTGCGCGCCAGGGCGATGATCACCCGCACGATGGCGATGTCATCTTCGTCATGGGGCAATCCGGCGACGAAGCCCTGGTCGATCTTCAGCTTCTGCACCGGTAGGCGCTTGAGCCGCAACAGCGACGAATAGCCCGTGCCGAAATCGTCGATCGCCAGGCGCAAGCCCAGCTCACGCAGACGGTGCAACTGCTCCAGTGCCACCTCCGGGTCTTCCATCACCGCGCTTTCGGTGACTTCCAGCTCCAGCAGCGCCGGGTCCAGGCCGGTCTCGTCCAGCACCTCGGCCACTTGTCGATACAGGGCGCGCTGGCCGAACAGGCGACTCGACAGATTCACCGCGACGAAATCCAGCACTCGCCCCTCGGCTTGCCACTGCACCATCTGCCGGCAGGCCTGGCGCAGCACCCAGGCATCGATATCGACGATCAACCCGGTGCGTTCGGCAATCGGGATGAACTCGCCCGGCGGCACCAGGCCGCGCTCGGGATGCTGCCAGCGCACCAGGGCCTCGACCCCGACCATGCTCCCGGTGAACAGGTCGTGCACCGGCTGGTAGAACACCCGCAGCTCTTCCTGGGCCAGGGCCCGGCGCAGCTCACCGGCGGTCTCGACGCGATGCTGGGCGTGGGCGGTGAGTTCTTCGGTGTACAGCGCATAGCAGGCGCGACCGCTGCTCTTGGCCTTGAACAGCGCCGAGTCGGCATTGCGCAACAGTTGCTCGGCGCTCAGCGCGTCGCTGGGGAACAGGCTGATGCCGATGCTCGCACCGATGAACAGGTGCTGCCCTTCGAACGCGAACGGCTGGCGCAGGCGCTCGAGGATGCCCTGGGCAGTGGTCGCCGCCTGCGCAACCTGCTGGCACCCTTCGAGCAGTACGGCGAACTCGTCGCCACCCAGCCGCGCCAGGGTCACGCCGCTACCCAACTGCTCTCGCAAACGCTCGCCCACCAGCTTGAGCAACTGGTCGCCAATGGTGTGGCCCAGGCTGTCGTTGATGCTCTGGAAGTGGTCGAGGTCGAGCAGCAGCAAGGCGCAGCCGCGCTTGTTCGCCTGGGCCGCTGCCAGCGCCTGCTCGGCACGGTCGTTGAACAGCAGCCGGTTGGGCAGGCCGGTCAAGGGGTCGTGGTGAGCGAGGTAGGCCAGTTCTTCCTCGGAATTCTTGATCGCACTGATGTCGCTGAACACCGCGACGTAGTGACTCAGCTCGCCGCTGTCATCGCGAATCGCGCAGATCGTCTGCCATTGCGGATAGATCTCGCCGCTTTTGCGGCGATTCCAGATTTCTCCGCTCCACTCGCCCTTTTCGGCCAGGGCCGCGTAGATCTGCTGGTAGAAGGGCGCGCCATGGCGGCCCGACTTGAACTTGCTCGGGCGCTGGCCCAGCACTTCGTCCTGGTGGTAACCGGTGATGCGCATGAAGGCCCGGTTCACATGCACGATCAGGCCGTTGCGATCGGTCACCAGTACACCTTCCAGGGTACTGTCGAAGACCGCTGCCGCCATGCGCAGGCGTTCGCGGTCCTCGCTGCGCAGACGCGCACCGACGCCGATGAAGTTGAGCAGCCGCGCCCGTGACACGAAGATCAGCAAGGCACTGAGCAGCACCCAGACCACCACGTTGATCTGCCGCCCGACGGTCAGCGCCAGGTCGTTGTCGGTCATGCCGCGCAACACCCACTCCGACAGCACCAGCCAGAGGAACGACAACACAACGTAGAGCGCAGCCATGCGCAAGGCGTCGCGAACAGAAACAGACATGTCGGGTGCATCAGTCCATGGAAGATAATCGCGCAGTATAAAGGTTGAAACATGCCGTGACTTTAAATCCGGGCTCATAAATAAGTCGCGGTCCCCGCCTCCCTGGCCCCGTCCAGCCTGCCTCGGCGACGCCCTCGCCGACGGCAAGGTGACCGGTGGCGACGATCCTGGCGCAAGCGCGACTGGTTTTATTTCACCGTCAAGGGATAATGCGCCCGTTGTTTCCCCTGTTTTCCCGAGGGTCTTTCCAACTATGTGGTACAACGGTCTGCTCGACCTGTCGGCCTGGCAACTGGTCGCGGTCACCCTGCTGATGACCCATGTGACCATCGTCAGCGTCACGATCTACCTGCATCGCTACTCGGCGCACCGCTCCCTGGAGCTCAATGCCGGGCTCAAGCATTTCTTCCGTTTCTGGCTGTGGCTGACCACGGCGCAGAACACCCGCGAATGGACGGCGGTGCACCGCAAGCACCACGCCAAGTGCGAAACCCCCGACGACCCGCACAGCCCGGTGTACAAGGGCTTGGGCACGGTCCTGCGCAAAGGCGCGGAGCTGTACCGGGAAGAGGCGCGCAACGAGGAAACCCTGCGCATCTACGGCAAGAACTGCCCGGATGACTGGATCGAGCGAAACCTCTACTCGCGCTACAAACTGGGCGGCATCGTCCTGATGGCCGTGCTCGACCTGCTGCTGTTCGGCACCATCGGCATCACCATCTGGGCCATCCAGATGATGTGGATTCCGTTCTGGGCCGCCGGCGTGGTCAATGGCCTGGGCCATGCGGTCGGCTATCGCAACTTCGAATGCCGCGACGCCGCCACCAACCTGGTGCCCTGGGGCATCATCATCGGCGGCGAGGAGCTGCACAACAACCACCACACCTACCCCAATTCGGCCAAGCTGTCGGTACGTCGCTGGGAGTTCGACATGGGCTGGATGTGGATTCGCCTGCTGTGCCTGCTGCGCCTGGCCAAGGTGCAGCGCGTGGCGCCGATCGCCCATCGGGTCGAAGGCAAGGCCTCGCTGGACATGGACACCGCCATGGCGATTCTCAACAACCGCTTCCAGATCATGGCCCAGTACCGCAAGCTGGTGATCGGCCCACTGGTCAAGCAGGAGCTGGAAAAGGTCGACACCTCGGTGCGCCACCACTTCCGTCGCGCCAAGCGCCTGCTGTCACGCGAGACCAGCCTGCTGCAGGATCGCCACCACGTACGCATCGAATCGATGCTGACGCACAGCCAGACGCTCAAGATCATCTACGAGAAGCGCCTGGCGCTGCAGCAGATCTGGGCACGCACCAGCGCCAACGGCCACGACATGCTGGCCGCCATGAAAGACTGGGTGCACGAGGCCGAAGCCAGTGGTATCCAGTCGCTGCGGGACTTCGCCGCGCAGCTCAAGACCTACTCCCTGCGTCCTACCGGCGCCTGACTGCCGTTGATCGGCATGCCCCGCCCAAGGGGCATGCCGACCGGAACTTCACCCCCCCGCTCGACTCAAAATCGGCATATCGCCCGCGTGGCGGGCCGGGTCGTGGCCGCACGCACATTCGTCGAGAACCGATCCGTGCACATGGCCAAAGAACGTCATCCTCCGATCCAGACCGGTCCACCCCGCCCTGAAGCTGCCCAGACCCTGCTCGCCCTGCTGCATGCCCAGGGTGAAGTGGCGCGTCTGAGCGAGCGCGAGCAGCTCTACAGTTCCCTGCTCGACAGCGTCAACGCCGTGCTCTGGGCCTTCGACTGGGAAACCCGCCAGGTGCTTTACGTCAGCCCCGCCTACGAGCGTATTTTTGGCCGCCCGGCCAGCCTGGTGATGGCCGACTACAACGAATGGCGCGACGCAATCCACCCCGACGACCTCGACTACGCCGAGCGCAGCCTGGCCCAGGTACTGCTCCAGGGCACCGTCGAGGACCGCGAATACCGCATCATCAACGGCGCAGGCGAAGTGCGCTGGCTCAGCGACAAGTGCTACATCAACCAGCAGCGCGAAGGCGAACGGGTGATCATCGTCGGCATTGCCGAGGACATCACCGAGAAGAAACAGCTCGAAGGCGAATTGCAACGCCTTGCCACCACCGACGTCCTGACCCAGAGCAGCAACCGCCGACACTTCTTCGACTGTGCCCAGCAGGCGTTCGACCGCGCCCGCGAAGACGGCACGCCCATGGCCTTCCTGCTGCTGGACATCGACGACTTCAAGCACATCAACGACAGCTATGGGCATCCAGAGGGCGATCAGGTGCTGCAGCGCATCGCCGACACCGGCAAGGCGGCGCTGCGCCGGGGCGATCTGTTCGGGCGTATTGGCGGCGAGGAATTCGCGGCGGTGTTCCCAGGCTGCACGGCACAGGTCGCCGAACAGATCGCCCAACGCCTGCAGCGGGAGATCCAGCGCCTGAGCTTCACCTACGGCCAGCAGACCTACGGCGTGACCGTAAGCCAGGGGCTGACCGAACTGAGCGAGCAGGATACCGGCGTGGACAACCTGTTCGGCCGCGCCGACGCAGCGATGTACCAGGCCAAGCGCCAGGGCAAGAACCAGATCGTGCGCGGGTGACCGACAGCGCTCAAGGTTTGGCCGCGGTGCTGCCTTCGTCGGTATCCGGGGCCTGAGGCACCTCTTCCACAACCTCGGCTTCAACGCTCGCGGCATCGACCTCAGGCGTTGTGACCACCACCGGCGGCGCGGGCGGCTCGCGCAGGCGATTGAGCTCAGGCAGGCCAAGCTTGAGCAGGCGTGCAGTCTTGCTGCTGGCGATCTTCTCGTTGCCCTGGGTCGGCAACGCCCGTGACAACTGGCCGGCCAGGTTCATCGCCAGGATCTCTCGCGAATACACGCCACCGCCCAACTGGTAGATCGCAGCGATCAGCTCACGCAGGTCCAGCGGCAGGCGCCAGCGGGTGCGCAGGGCCGAGCCGAACGGTGCGCCAAACTCATTGAGCGACAACTGCACCTGGTCTTCGTCCAGCGCGCCACCGGCCAGACGCCACTCCTGCAGAGTGCGCAGCACCGCCAGGTCCCCCAGGCAATGCAACAGGCCCGCGCAGTAGCAGCGCTCCTGGTCCAGCTCGAGCATGCGCGCCAAAGTACGCGCGAATTCGGCGGTGTGTAGCGAGATGTTCCAGAAGCGTGCGGCATGCTGTGCCAGCAGCGGGTCGCTCAGGCGTGCGCTGCGCTTCAGCGTCAGGCCCAGGATCAGGTTCATGCTCTGGGTGCTGCCCAACTTGTTCAGCGCCTGCAGCAGGGTCTGCACCGGCGCATCGCTATGCATGGCGGCACTGTTGGCTGCGGCGATGAGTACACCGGTGATCTGCGGGTCACTGCGCACTTCCTCTTCCAGCACCCGCAGGTTCAGGCCCTGGGGGTTGAGCGCGCGCTTGATCGCCAGTTGCACATCGGCAAACAGCGGGCCGCCATCGGCGGTAGCCCGGCGCTGCTCGAGGTAGGCCGGCAGGCTGGCCCCCGGCTGAAGGGGCGGCACCGGGCAGGCGATCTGCTCGCCGACTTCAAGCAACAGGTTTTCCAGGCGCTTGCGCAGGTTGTCCAGGTTCAGGGGCTTGCTCAGGTAGGCGGTAGGGTGCAGCGGCAGCGCTTCTTTCACACTGGCGCTGTCAGTGCGTTCGCTCATGAGGATGAACGGCAGGCCAGGCTTGTCGCTCTTGGCGCGCACCTTGCGCAGCAGATCGAGGCCATCGACACCGGACAGCTCACGGGCTGCGATGATCAGGTCGGGCTTGCTCGACAGCGCCGTCAGGGCCTGGGAGCCATCGGCACAGACCTCCAACCGGGCATCGCAGCGCACGCTGAGCAGCATCTCGCGAAGCATGTCGCGTACCCAGGGATCGCTCTCGGCGATCAGCACGCGGGGTGGGAGGGGGTCTGCAGCGCTCATGGGCAACTCCTGAATAATCCTGACACGCAGTCCATCGCGGCTTCCAAACACGTCCATCGGTTAACCATAGCGCCACCTGCCGTGAATTGGCACAAAAAAACCCGCGATGGCATGCAGTTCACAGTTTGTTCATCTTCGTCGCAGCATCCGTGCACGCATTAACTACCACCTCGCCCGGCCCCTGACCGGCTCTAGTGATGCCCCCATCACAACGCCGTACAGCAAGCACGGCCAGCGAGGAAGTCATGACGCTCGACCTTTCATCCACCACGCAACAAGCCCTTTCGACCCTGCGCACCCGCATCGACCAACGCCTTGCACAGTCCCCCTCGCTTGAGAGCATGGGGCTGGCCAATCTGGACCAGGCATTGACAGACGCAGAAGCTGCGAGCATCGAGCTGGCGATCAGGAGCGCCGTGCACGCTTACTGGGAGTCGCTCGAAAAACCCTCGATGACGAGGCGCCAGTGTCACATCGAGGATATTGAGGCCACGCTGCGCCGATTGCTCGACATCCAGATCGCCGCCGGCAGGATTCACCCGACCTACGCCACCTGCCTGCCCGCTTCGCTCGATCAGAATGGCCTGGCCATCAGCACCCTGAGCCTCAAGCTCGAGGCAGGCCGCACAGCCACACTGCATGGCTGCCTGATGTTCAGCCTGGACAGCGGCCCGACCCTCGTGTGGATCGCTGGCCGCCAATGGGCCGCCTTCGCCACGCGCGACCTGGCGCTTGCCGCGCTGACGGCGCTGGTGAACCAGCCGGTGGCCAGGGCCAGCATCACCGATACCCTGACCCGCGCGCAGCGCCTCGCGATGACCCAGGCATCGGCAGTGCACCCCTACGAACAGCGCCACTGGGTGATCAAACCCGTACAGCGCAAGGCCTTTGCCGAGCTGCATCGACAACTGCGCAGCCTGCAGCTGCACGATATCAAGTACGCCTTGCGGGTCGAGCCGATGCCTGGTGAATCCCGCTCCGGACGCGTCGAGGATGCGCTGCGCCTGCCGCTTGCTCTCGGACCGAGCAGCGCTCTCGACGCCACCCTCGACGAGGCGCTCAAGACACCGCCCAAAGCACCCCACTGGCTGCGATACGCGCCAGAGGACCAGGCCAATCAATGCCTGAAGGCACTCCAGGAATACGACCACGCTCGTGCCGCCATGCTCAGTGCGCTGGGCGGCTGCGACAGCATCGAAAGCTTCGCCGCGACTCATCTGCGCAGCAGTATCGCCAACGACCTGGGCCTGGATCTGGACCCCGAGCAGATCATGCTGGTGACCAAGCGCACGCTGCCCGAAACCGCCACCCCCTATGAAATCCGGCGCAGCCTTGTGCACCTGGCTTTGCAGGGGCTGCACGATGGCGACGACCAGCCGGCCTCGGAATTCATCGCCGCCACACGCTTCGAACAACAAGACCGGCCACTGCCTGACGCGTACGCCACACTCACGCCTGCCTATGTCTGCAAGCTGATCGAAACACTGGCGCTGCACGGCAAGTTCGCCCCCGCTCAAATAGCCGCACACAAGCAGGACACCAACCGGTCGCTGATGAACACCGCGCTCTTGCAGCAGATCGCGGCCCAGGCCTGGTGCGCACGCCTGCAGGGCCAGATCACGCCCGAAGACCAGCAGACGCTGGCAACCTTCGTCGCAGGAAGCGGCACGGGCTATGACAGGTTGTCCAGTGCCAACCTGCTCCTGGCCGACCAGTACCTGCTGAGCGACGCGCTGCTGGTGCGCCAGGAAGACGCCGAGGGCGGCCTGCAGCGTCTGCTGCTGTGCTGCCCGCATCATCCGCACAAGCCGGTGCAGGGTTTCGACAGCGAACGGCAGTTGCTCGTCGAGGTGGTGGGCTGGTTCGCTGAGGCGGACTCCCAGGCCTACCTGCTGCAGAACGTGATAGCCCAGCAGCGCACCTCGTTCGCCGCCCTGATCAGTCAGATCGCCGACAAGCCACTCCCGCAAACACAGCAACAACCCACCAGCACCGATACGCAGGCCTGGAACACCTGGTACCTGGATATCAGCAAGCAGCGCGAGCGGATCCCTACCCCGCAAAAGCCCTACGAGCAATTCATGACGCTGGTGCGCTTCACGGGCCAGGAAGGGGTCAAAGCCCTGACCCAGAACCGCATCGAGGTTGCCGAGGCCAACACAGCCGCGCACGAGCCCGCCTGGTTGCAATCGGCCAGTGCCTCCCAGCGTGGCCAGCTGACACGCCTGGAAGACCAGATCCAGGCTGCAGAGCAGCAGTATGCCAAGGCCAGGCATGCGCAACTGCCGGACTTCGAGGCGTATGTCCATGCCCAGGCCCAGGACAAGCTCAAGCAGTTGCTCGGGAACAACGACGAGCGTGTCGATCCGGACCGCGTGATCATCAAGTCACCCAGGGAGACCTTGACCTACACCCAATTGCTGCGCAACGGCTATGACGACAGCCTGGGCCTGCTTACGGCCACAGCCGATACCACGGCGACCTTCGAAGGCCCACCCGGGGTCGATCTGTCGGCGCTGACGCCACAATCGGTCACCGGCTCCATACGCGGTCAGTGGGTATCCGACCGCTACGTCAGACTGATCGAGGAAACCCTGCTCTCGCCCAGACACACCGGCTACGCCTGGCGCCGTCGGCAGAGCGTGTTGATCGTGCAACTGCAGATGCAACTGGCGGCGCTGCGCAGCCTCCTGCAAGGGCATCTGGACGCCGACCAGCACACCTGGGTGCTGGCGAGCATCCAGAGCATGCACCGGACTGCCGACACCGAGCGTGAGCGCCATGCGTTCTACCGATTGGTGGTGCGTATCGACAACGAATTCCTGGCCAGCGAGCCGACAATCGGCAGGTTGTTCAACGAGCTGTACCGGATCATGGACAAGACTCCGCCCTACCGCGAAGAAATCATCCACGGTTGCTACCTGCTCAAATCGCCGGCAGGGCACCCTTCGCAGACGCTGCTCTACACGCCCGCGGCAGCAGACGGCATCGACTTCCGGCCCTTCAGCAGCTTCGTCCAGTCGCTCAACACCCCGGGCATGGCCGATTACTACAAGGACCGCAGTCGCAGACAAGCCGGGCAACTGCTGGCCTTCCTGTTCAAGGACCTGCGCGAGGGCGGCCCGAGCCCGGTACCAAGCGTACCCGAAGCCCCCGCGGACGACCTGCGCATCCTGTGCTATGACGACGGGCTGCGCCAACGCATCGTCGATGTGCGCGATGTCACCAAGGGCCGCGCCGATATGATCGCGAGCATCGTCTGGAACACACTGGAAACGGTGACCCAGATCGTGACGCTGCCCTTCCCGCCTGCTGCATTCGCAGTGGGCGCCGCACTTGCCCTGCGCGACTATGTCGCTGCACTGAGCGCATTCATCAACCGCGATGCCGGCACCGCAAGCCTTTACCTGTTGTCTTCGCTGCTCAACGGCGCAGGCGCCTATGGCGACCTGGCGCACGGCATGAAAGGCTTTGGTGGCCTGCTGCGCAATGCCGAGCGGCTGCCCAGCCAACCACGGCGCTGGGCAGACACGAAGGCGACAGTGCTCGGCCTCACCGAGCGTGAGCTCACGCCCGTCGAACTGAAGGGCCAGTCGGTACTGCTCGGGCCTCCTTCCGCACAGGGATTGGCGCGGGTAGCCAGGCGTAACGCAAGCGGTGAACTGATCGACACCGGACGTTACGCCCGGCAGGACAAGCTCGGGGACTGGACCCCGGTGGAGCATGCGGACAACGCTGCATTCCAGCTTGCCCCCGACAAGCACGCCGTCGCCATCTCGCTGGAAGGTGGCACACCGGCCAGTGGCGCACACGCGCAAGGCATCACGCTGGTCAATGGCCGCCCCTACGTACAGATCGACGCCCAGGTGTTCCAGGTGCAATTCGATCCGCACACCGCACAGTGGTCGATCATCGACCCGGACAATCCATTCGCCTTTTTCGGGCGCCAGCCATTGGCACGCCAGGCCGATGGCACCTGGAAACGCGTCGACAGTGGCGGGTTGCGTGGTGGCAGCCCTGGTGACAACGGCCAGGCAACCACGCCAAAGCCTGTGACAACGCCTGACACCGTCACCCCACCCGCGGCCGGTGCTGACAACGTGGTCAGCCTGCGCAGTGAACGCTCGAGCTTCTGGGATACCCACATGAAAGAGGATGCGGCGCAAAGCGAACTGCTCTCGAACCAGGCCCAGGCCCGTCATCGCGCATTGCTGGACGATGCCGATATCGCCCGCCTGGAAGATGGCGAAAGTGCGCGCATGGATGAGCATGACTTCGAGTACCTGCAAACCGAGGAAGGTATTACCTACACCTACAAGGAAGACGAAGAGTACGTAAACCGCCTCGTCGGCAACTACACGGATGAAGACTCACAGATCAACAGCTATCTGCGCCGTGGGGTGCATGAGTTCGCGTTCTGCGACTCGGACACCTTCGTCGACAAGCTGGTGGACTCGCTGGAAACCCTGCCCAAGAGCAACACAGTCGCTCTGTACCGCGGAGGCAACGGATCGAGAGGCACCTCGGGCGAGCACTTTCGCAGTGGGAGACTCAAGAAAGGCGATGTGCTGGTCAACTCGGACCTGACGTCCTTTACCGAGAATCCTTACGTGATACGTGCTTTCGCCAGCGATGAGCTCTCCTCGCCGGACATCGTCGTGGGTGCGTTCGACGACACATCAGTGGTCTTCGAAGTCCCTGCGGGCCAATACCACAGCGGGGTGCCCATAGCCCCCCTGTCATGGACAAAAACAGAGGCGGAAACCCTGTTCCCGCCAGGGTGCCGTTTCGAGATCGAAGACATCGGCGAGGTGGTGGGTGACGACTTCCGCTTCGTCAATGTGAAGCTCAAGGAGATCCCGAGCACAACGCCCGTAGTGCATCCGGTCTATGACCTGCGCACTGGCAACCCATTCAAGCGCGACGAGTACGCCGCCATGCTCAAGAACGACGACCTGGTCGAACGCTTCTTCCCGGCTGCCGACTGGACACCTCCCAGCCCTTCGAACACCTGAACCTCAGGTTGAAAAAAAACGCCCAGGCAATGCCTGGGCGTTTTCTACTCACGCGAATCAGCGATCAAGCCAGTTCAGCGAAGCACTCTTCGATGATGGCCAGGCCTTTGTCCAGCAGGGCGTCTTCGGCGGTCAGCGGAACCAGGATCCGCAGGACATTGCCGTAGGTGCCGCAGGACAGCAGGATCAGACCCTTGTCACGTGCCTTGGCGACCACTTGGGCCACGGCGGCAGCGTTCGGGGTGTGGGTGCCCTTCTCGAACACTTCCACCGCGATCATCGAACCCAGACCACGGACATCACCGATGATCGGGTGCTTCTTCTGGATTTCACGCAGGCCGGCGGTCAGGCGCTCGCCAACGGCCTTGCTGCGATCCAGCAGTTTCTCTTCCTCGAACACCTGGATGACGGCCAGGGCTGCGGCGCAGGCGATCGGCGAACCGGCGTAGGTGCCGCCCAGGCCGCCTGGAGCGATGGCGTCCATGTACTCGGCCTTGCCGCACACACCGGCCAGCGGGAAGCCGCCGGCGATGGACTTGGCGAAGGTGGTCAGGTCTGGCGCGACGCCCATCTGTTCCATGGCGAAGAAGGTGCCGGTACGGCCAGCGCCGGTCTGCACTTCGTCGGCGATCAGCAGGATGCCGTGCTGGTCGCACAGGGCGCGCAGGCGCTGCATCAGCTCTTTCGGCGCGGGCAGGAAGCCGCCTTCGCCTTGTACTGGCTCGAGGATGATCGCAGCGATGTCGCGCGGCTCGGCGTCGTTCTTGAAGATGCGCTCAACCGAGGCGATGGCGTCATCGACGCTCACGCCGTGCAGCTCGCTCGGGAACAGGGCACGGAACACGCCGCCTGGCATCAGGCCCATGCCTGCGGAGTACGGCACGACCTTGCCGGTCAGACCCAGGGTCATCATGGTGCGGCCGTGGTAGCCGCCGGTGAAGGCGATCACGCCGGCACGGCCAGTGGCGGCGCGGGCGATCTTCACGGCGTTTTCAACGGCTTCGGAGCCGGTGGAAACCAGCAGGGTCTTCTTGTCGAAGTCGCCCGGGACCAGCTTGTTGATCTTTTCGCACAGCTCTACATAGGGCTCGTAGGCCAGCACCTGGAAGCAGGTGTGGCTGACCTTGGTCAGCTGCTCTTGAACGGCGGCGACCACTTTCGGGTGCAGGTGGCCGGTGTTCAGTACTGCGATGCCGCCGGCGAAGTCGATCAGTTCGCGGCCTTCAACGTCGATCACCGTGGAGTTCTTCGCCGACTCGACGAAGATCGGGTGGATCTGGCCGACGCCACGTGGGACGGCGGCGACACGGCGTTGCATCAAGGATTCGTTGGTCTTGCTCATAATGCCCTCATTCGCGCCGACTCTGACGGCGCTGTTATTCGGGGGTGGCTGGGTGTGCCTGCGAACAGTATTCGTTGATCGACTGTCACCGGCGCCCTGGCCACCAGGTACTGCATGTCAAAAAAACCAGCGAGACGTCGCTCTCGCGCCCCGCTGGCAGAGGTAAAGCCCTTAGCGCATCAGACGCTGATGCACAGGTATTTGATTTCGAGGTAGTCCTCGATGCCGTACTTGGAACCTTCGCGGCCCAGGCCCGAGGCCTTGATACCGCCGAACGGCGCGACTTCGTTGGAGATCAGGCCGGTGTTGATACCGACCATGCCGTATTCCAGGGCCTCGGCGACGCGGAACACGCGGCTCATGTCGCGGGCATAGAAGTACGAGGCCAGGCCGAACTCGGTGTCGTTGGACATGGCGATGACTTCGGCCTCGTCCTTGAAGCGGAACAGCGGCGCCAGCGGGCCGAAGGTCTCTTCCTTGGCGACGGCGGCAGTCTTCGGTACGTCGACCAGGATGGTCGGCTCGAAGAAGTTACCTTCGATCAGCTTGCCACCGGACAGCACCTTGGCGCCCTTGGAGACGGCGTCCTCGATGTGTTCCTGGACCTTGGCGACCGCCTTGTTGTCGATCAGCGGGCCAGTGGTGGTGCCTTCTTCCAGGCCGTTACCGATCTTCAGCTTGCCAACGGCAGCCTTGAGCTTCTCGGCGAACGCGTCGTAGACGCCGTCCTGCACGTAGATGCGGTTGGCGCAGACGCAGGTCTGGCCGTTGTTGCGGTACTTGGAGATGATCGCGCCCTCGACCGCCTTGTCCAGGTCGGCGTCGTCGAACACGATGAACGGAGCGTTGCCGCCCAGCTCCAGGGATACTTTCTTGATGTCCTTGGCGCATTCTTCCATCAGCTGGCGACCGATTTCGGTCGAGCCGGTGAACGACAGCTTGCGTACCAGGGAGTTGCCAGTCAGCTCGCCGCCGACTTCACCAGCGCTGCCGGTAACAACGCTCAGCACGCCAGCCGGGATGCCGGCGCGGGTGGCCAGCTCGACCAGGGCCAGGGCGGAGTAAGGGGTCTGCGAAGCAGGCTTGAGCACCATGGTGCAGCCAGCGGCCAGGGCCGGGCCGGCTTTACGGGTGATCATCGCCGCCGGGAAGTTCCACGGGGTGATGGCCGCGGTGACACCGATCGGCTGCTTGATGACGATCAGGCGCTTGTCTGGCTGGTGGCCCGGGATGGTGTCGCCATAGACGCGCTTGGCTTCCTCGGCGAACCACTCGATGAACGAGGCGGCGTAGGCGATTTCGCCCTTGGCTTCGGCCAGCGGCTTGCCCTGTTCGGTGGTCATCAGGCGAGCCAGGTCGTCCTGGTTCTCGATCATCAGCTCGAACCAGCGGCGCAGCTTGTTCGAACGCTCCTTGGCGGTCAGGGCACGCCAGGCCGGCAGGGCCTTGTCGGCGGCTTCGATGGCGCGGCGGGTTTCCGCAGCCCCCATCTTCGGCACGGTGCCGATGACTTCGCCGGTGGCCGGGTTGGTCACCTTGATGGTCTGACCGCTGTCCGCATCCAGCCATTCACCGTTGATGAAGGCTTGCTGGCGGAACAACTGAGCGTCTTTGAGCTGCATGTCGGCTTCCCTTGACCGCGCCGCGCTGGCACGGAACGTCTTGTTGATTGTTGAAAGGCGCCCCTGGTGGGGCTGCCGTCAGGAATTCTGGCACCCAAACGAGCCAAGTGTTCAATATTGGGTATTGAGCGTTTGAAATCTCAAACGAATGCTAAGCGGGTGCTGGGTGTTTGGACAATAGGCTGTTCGAAAAAAAGAACGAATGGTCTTTGGAAACGGGGCTGGCCTCTTCGCGGGCAAAGCCGGTGCCCTCCACCTCGGCCTACATCAGATTTTCCCCATTGCGCGTAGTCCATTTCCCAAAGACACTTTTGCCGCACTCAAGCCATTGCGAGCGGCCTGTGACGGGATCTAGGCTCGCCCGGTCGTTGCCAAATCAACGATCGGGTTTAGCAGCCCATCATTCTCAGGCTCAAGCGCTCACCTTGTGGTGGCTGTGCGCGGGGCACCTTCGGGTGCGCCGGGTGCCTGACTTGCCGGTCTGCTAACCCGCGTACAGCTGCCTCCATTCGTTTAGCAGCGATGACAGGCAGCTTCACTGCCGTTCAGGAGCTGTAGCCATGAAAAAACTCGTTCCCGACCCACCCCACCTCACACTCATCACCAACCCCGCCTTCTCCATCCACACCGACATGATCGCCCCCGATGCCCTGGTCCACGCCAGCGCACTGTTGCTCGGCGTTGCCGAAACCCTCGACGAACACTGCCGCGCCCGCGCCGGAGCGCCCGGCCTGAACATGCTGGCCAACGCTGCCCAAAGCGCCGAAACCGCGCGGGCACTGGTTGAACATGCCTTGAACCAGATCTGAGGGAATGTCCATGAACGATCAATCGAACCACTACACCACCGCCGGCATCGCCACATTCCTGGACATGTTCAGGGTGCAGCCCGGCGTGCCGCTGGAACGGGTGCTGGAGGAAGTCTCGGTCGTGCTCGGCTGCATCCGTGACCTGAGCGACCAGGAAGAAGCGCGCCCTGCCGCAGTAACGGCGCTGCACTACCTCAGCGCCCTGGCCAAGGGGTTGATGAATGATCTGGAGATAGCGCGCAACAGCGTGCATTGAGCCATTCAGTACTGTGGTGACCTCTTCGCGGGCAAGCCCGCTCCCACAGACTTGCCCGCGAAAAGGTCACCACAGGTCCAAAACCCCGGGAAAAACAGCCACAGATCAAGGCGATGGACGCCATCGACGCAGATGGGTATCATTGCGCCGCGTTGCACTCGTAGCTCAGCTGGATAGAGTACTGCCCTCCGAAGGCAGGGGTCGTGGGTTCGAATCCCGCCGAGTGCGCCATCTCCGAAAGCCCTGGGAAATCTCCCGGGGCTTTTTCGTTTGTGCGCCGGGTCGCGCCTCGCCCCTCCCCCGACACCGCCCATTGGTGTTAGCGTGGGCATGTTTCCTACCAATGGACATCCCTTTTAAACCCTTCGCGAAGGAATGCGTTTACCCATGCCCTTGCCCAAGCTTTCTGCCGTCTCCCTGATGCTGGCCAGCCTTGCGCTGTTCGCCGTTCCCGCCCACGCCAACCTCAGCCCGCAACAGTCCGCCGCCATCCTCAAGGCCTACGACGGCACCGACCCGGCCGACTTCAAGCAGTTCATCGACAAGCTGGCCAACAGCGAACTGGCCAAGGTCGACAAGCTCGACGAAACCCTGAAGGCCTACCTCGCCGGCAAACCGCTCGCCGCCGAGCAGCAGAACGAGATCAACCGCCTGTTGGGCCTGTATACCCGCATCAAGTACAGCAAGGCTGCCACCCAGACGCTGCGCGAGCTGGTGGAAATCCCGACCTTCCAGGTCGAGGGCCTGCCACAACACGAGAACCCCGAGTTCCACAAGATTGCCGACAAGATCAAGGCGCTGGCAGAAGACTTCGGCCTTGAGTTCCGCAACATCGACAACCGCGTCTACGAGATCACCCTCGGCGAAGGCAAGGAAGTGATCGGCATCCATGCCCACGCCGACGTGGTGCCGGTCAATCCGGCCAACTGGAAACTCGAAGACGGCACGCGCCTCGACCCGTTCAAGGTCACTCTGGTGGGTGATCGCATGTACGGCCGCGGCACCGAGGACGACAAGAACGGCATCGTCGTCGCGCTGTACGCCCTGAAGGTCGCCAAGGACGAGAAGCTGCCACTGGCGCGTCAGTTCAAGCTGCTGGTGGACACCACCGAGGAAACCTCCGGCGACGCCATTCCCTACTACTTCGCCCGCAACGCCACGCCGGACTACAACCTGGCGCTGGACGGTGGCTACCCGGTGGTGATCGCCGAGAAGGGCTACGGCACCGTCATGGCCAGCTTCAGCAAGCGCGCGGGTAAAGGCAAGGGCGCCGAGGTGATCAACCTCACCGGCGGCCTGGCGACCAACCAGATTCCCACCACCTCGGTGGCGACGCTGATCGGCGACCATCCGGCCGACCTGGCCCGACGCCTGAAGCAGGCCGGCGAGCTGTACCGCAAGGCCAATGGCAAGGACTTCAAGATCGACGCCGTTGTCTCCGGCAAGCAGGTGATCCTGACCGTGACCGGCGTCTCCGCGCACTCCTCCTCGCCACAGTCGGGGGTCAACCCGGTGGCACGCATGCTCGACTTCCTCAACGGCTTGGGCGACCGCGTGCCGCTCAAGCACAACCACATCACCGATGCTGCCCGCTACGCCGCCGACAACTGGGGGCTGGACTACCTGGGCAGCAAACTGGGCGTCGGCTTCAAGGACGATTTCATGGGGCCGCTGACCGCCTCGCTGACCTACGTCGGCCTGGACCAGAAAGCCCTGAAGCTGGCGGTGAACCTGCGCATCCCGAAGGGCAAGCCGATCGACACGATCAAGGACGAACTGGGTGACAAGCTCGGTGAGTGGGCACGCACCAGCCACACCTCGGTAGCCTTCGAGTACACCCTGGACGAGCCGATGTACCGCAACCCCGAAGGCGAATGGGTCAAGGCGCTGCTGGATGTGGCCACCGAGAACCTCGGCCTGCCCCACGAGTTCGGCACCTCTGCTGGCGCCACCTCGGTGCACGACCTGCCCAACGGCGTACAGTTCGGCCTGTCGATGCCCGGCGTGAAGTACACCGGCCACAACGACAACGAGTTCAAGACCGTGGAGCAGTTCATGCTGGACCTGCAGGTGATCAGCGAGATGGTCGCGCGCATCGGGCAGATGCCCAAGCTCTGAGCGAATCCCGGCGAGGGCCGTCCGCCGGCCCTCGTGCGCTTCGACCAATGACGTTTTTCAATCGCCTCGATGCCGTTTCCTGCATTGCCGTGCAGAGCGCGGTCCCGGATGCTTTATTTATTCCAGGACAGCGCTTTTTCCACCCCCGAGGCCCCCATGAAGAACGTCGAACAGATTCTCAAGACCAAATCCCAGCACCAGACCGTCTACACCATCGGGCCTGACGAGTCGGTGCTCGACGCGCTGAAGCTGCTGGCAGAAAAGAACATCGGTGCGCTGCCCGTGATCGAGAACGACCAGGTGGTAGGCATCGTCAGCGAGCGCGACTATGCGCGCAAGCTGGTGCTCAAGGGCCGCTCGTCGGCAGCCACGCCCGTGCGCGAGATCATGAGCTCGCCAGTGGTCACCGTGGAGCCCAAGCAGAATCTCGAGTACTGCATGAACCTGATGACCAACCGTCACCTGCGCCACCTGCCGGTGGTCGATCATGGCAAGCTGCTGGGCCTGCTGTCGATCGGCGACCTGGTCAAGGAAACCATTGCCGAACAGGCCAACCTGATCCTGCAACTGGAACAGTACATCCGCGGCGAATGAGCTGCCGGCTCAGTGGTAGGCGCGCTCCAGTTCGTCCAGCTGATGGTCGAAACTGCGCAGACGCGCCGACCAGGTGTACACCAGCACTTCCAGATCACGATTGAGCACTGCGGTATTGCCGCCGTCACGCCCCTGCGGGTCGCACAGGTCGAGCTGGTAGCGCTCGCGCGCCATGGCCGTGGCCACGCTCGACAGGTCGCGGGCATTGGCCAGCCAGTGGTGATGGTGATCGTGCACTTCTCGGTCCAGCTCGCGGCACTGGCGCTTGAGTGCGTCCAGGCACTGCTCCAGTGGCGTGCCCTTGAGCTCGCCCATGACTTCTTCGAAGGTACGCCCCGAATGCCAGTAGCTGCCCCAGAAATAGCGGTCGAACACTGTTTCGACCCGACGCAGGGCGACCTTGGTGTTCCAGATGGCCACCAGCGTTCGGCCCTGAGCCACTTCACGCTTGTTCAGGTGCAACTGCTGCCAGGCGATCCACGCCAGGCCGCAGAGCGCCACCGCCGCGGTGACCGCAGCGGCGGCATACAGGAACTGCACCGCCTGGTTCATCTGATGGGTGTGCCGGATACCGTAGAAGTAGCCAGCAGTCAGGGTGCCCAGGATCGTCACGGTGCACCAGAAGCCTGGTGCGTAGGGATCTTTCATCGCGCTATCCCCTTTTTGTTTTCCTGAGCATAGCAACGCTGAAATCAACCATCAGGTGCCACTCGGCGCTTTATTTGCGCGGGCGACGCAAGGCCTCGTTGAGCTGATCGAACGGCACGGCCCAATCGGCGTCCTCGATGATGCTCTCTTTCAGAAAGGCTCGCTGCGCGTCGCTCCAGAACGGCGCGTCCACCAGCTTGATTTCGTTCTTGAGCGGCGAGTGCGAGGCGATGAACTGGTCGATGCTCACGGCATCGTCCGCCAGGCCCAGTTGCTTGAACAGCTCGGCGAAGGGGTGAATCGGTGCGTCCATGTGTCCTCCTCGATTGCACAGGTTAGGGGTTGCCTGCGGTAGACCGCGCCCTGGCCGCAACGACTCGATCGATATGAGCGCCACAGGCCCTCGGCAAGTTTAGGCCCTCTGCGTACAGGCGCAGCTAGACTTGAACAAGAGGGCCCTGAGATGACCACGCTGATCGCTCGCTGCTGGCGCAGGTTCTGGCTGTTGCTGATCCTCGGCGTCGCCGGGGCGGGCCAGGCTGCGGCCGGTCAGGACGTCTGGCTGCTGGACATCGACGACGCCATCGGCCCGGCCAGCGCCGACTACCTGCTGCGCGGGCTCGACCAGGCACAGGAGCAGCAGGTGCAACTGGTGGTGATCCGCATGGATACCCCGGGCGGTCTCGACATCGCCATGCGCCAGATCGTCAAGGCGATCCTCGCCAGCCCCGTACCGGTGGTCACCTATGTGGCCCCCGGCGGTGCACGGGCCGCCAGCGCCGGGACCTATATCCTCTACGCCAGCCATGTGGCGGCCATGGCCCCCGGCACCAACCTTGGGGCGGCGACGCCGGTACAGATCGGTGCTGGCGACAAGGGTACGCAAAAGCCTGGCGCCACCAACGCTGAGCAGGACACCCTGGAGCGCAAGCAGGTCAACGATGCCGCGGCCTACATCCGGGGGCTTGCGCAACTGCGCGGGCGCAATGCCGACTGGGCGGAAAAGGCCGTGCGCGAGGCGGTCAGCCTGTCGGCCGAGGAAGCCTTGCGCCTGAACGTCATCGATCTGGTCGCCACAGACCTGCCGGGCCTGCTGCAACGCCTGGACGGCAAGACCCTGGTCGCCGCTGGCGAAGCCCGCCCGCTGCAGACCGCCAATGCCCGCGTGGTCGAGCACCTGCCGGACTGGCGCACCCGCCTGCTGGCCGTGATCACCAACCCCAGCGTAGCGCTGATCCTGATCATGCTTGGTGTGTACGGGCTGCTGTTCGAGTTCATGAACCCGGGTTCGGGCGTAGGCGGTGTGGTCGGCGGTATCTGCCTGCTGCTGGCGCTCTATGCCCTGCAGTTGCTGCCGGTGAGCTATGCCGGGGTAGCGCTGATCCTGCTTGGAGTGGCGTTCATGGTTGCGGAGGCGTTCCTGCCCAGTTTTGGCGTGGTCGGCTTCGGCGGCATCGTCGCCTTCGTGGTCGGCGCGGTGATCCTGATGGACACCGATGCGCCGGGCTTCGGCATTCCGCTGACGCTGATCGTCGCCCTGGCCGCGGTGTCGGCGCTGCTGCTCGGCGGTGTGCTGGGCATGGCCGTCAAGGCTCGACGGCGCGCGCTGGTCAGCGGCGATGCCGGGCTGGTAGGCAGCCTGGTGACCGTCACCCAGGTAACGCTCGACAACCCGTTCTGCGGCTCGGTACAGGCCCAGGGCGAACAATGGCAAGCCCGCTGCACCACACCGCTGCAGCCCGGCCAGCACGTGCGGGTCATCGCCCGGCGCGGCGTGGTGCTGGAGGTCAGCGCCAGTGCGCCCTCGGCGCAAGGAGAGTAGAGATGTTCGTTCAATTCGGATTTGGCACCTTGCTGGTGCTGCTGGCGCTGCTGCTGATGTCGGCGCTGCGCATCCTGCGCGAGTACGAGCGCGGGGTGGTGTTCCAGCTCGGCCGCTTCTGGCAGGTGAAGGGGCCGGGGCTGATCATCCTGATCCCCGGCATCCAGCAGATGGTGCGGGTCGACCTGCGCACCGTGGTGCTGGATGTGCCACCGCAGGATGTGATCACCCGCGACAACGTCTCGGTCAAGGTCAATGCGGTGGTGTACTTCCGCGTGCTCGATCCGCAGAAGGCGATCATCCAGGTGGAAGACTTTTTAAGCGCCACCAGCCAACTGGCCCAGACCACACTGCGCGCGGTGCTGGGCAAGCACGAGCTGGACGAGCTGCTGGCCGAGCGCGAGCAGCTCAATCTCGATATCCGCCAGGTGCTCGACGCGCAGACCGACGCCTGGGGCATCAAGGTGGCCAATGTCGAGATCAAGCATGTCGACCTCAACGAGTCGATGGTCCGCGCCATCGCCCGCCAGGCCGAGGCCGAGCGCGAGCGGCGGGCGAAGGTGATCCATGCCGAGGGCGAATTGCAGGCGTCGGAAAAGTTGATGCAGGCCGCGCAGATGCTCAGCAAGGAGCCGGGGGCGATGCAGTTGCGCTACATGCAGACGCTGGGGTCGATTGCCGGGGACAAGAGCTCGACCATCGTGTTTCCGTTGCCGATGGATCTGCTCAAGGGCCTGGTGGACAAGGATCGATAGAGATCGCTGCGCAGCCACGCCCCCGTAGTTTCAGATCGGCGCCCGACGCAGGGTCGCGAGGAATGTCGCCGCACCGATGAACAGGCCGGCGAACGTGCGGTTCAGACGCTTCTGCTGTTTCGGCGTGCGCAACAGGCGCAGCACCCGCGAGGCCAGCCCGGTGTAACCCGCCATCACCAGCATGTCGACACTGATCATGGTGGCGGTGATCGCCAGGTATTGCGCCAGCAATGGCTGGTGCGGGTCGATGAACTGCGGCAGCACCGCGAGCATGAACACCAGCGCCTTGGGGTTGCTGACGTTGACCAGAAAGCCTCGGAACACCAGGCTCAGTGGCTTGCCGATGGGCCGCACGGCGGACTCTTCGCTCATGTCCATCGGCAGCGCACGCCATTGCCGGTACGCCAGGTAAACGAGGTAGGCGACACCGAACCACTTGATGATCTGGAAGGCGGTGGCCGACGCGGCGAGGATCGCGCCGACACCGGCGGCGATGATGGCGATCTGCACGATCAGACCCAGTTGCAGGCCCAGGGCGTTCCAGTAGCCACGCCAGAAACCGTATTGCAGGCCGCTGGACATCGAGGCGATTGCCCCGGCCCCCGGCGACAGGCTGATGACCCAGCACGCGGCAAAGAAGGCCAACCAGGTTTCCATCGACATCACACACCTCGCTCGAACGAATGTTGCAAAACGTTAAGCTAAGGTTTTGGTGAAAAAATAACCAGCGGAATTTGTGGCGGGAGCCTGGTTTGTTTTGTGCCTGTACCGGCCCTATCGCGGGCAAGCCCGCTCCCACAGGCCTCAGCTGTATTCAGCGTCAGCGTGGTGTCTGTAGGAGCGGGCTTGCCCGCGATAGGGCCGGCAGAAGCTCAATCAGTCTCGGCCGATGTGCCGTTGCTGACGCCCGGCACCTCAGCCCCGCGCCAACGCCGCACCGACTTCTGGAAGAACTGGCTGTTGGGCACCTGCACCAGCGCCCCACCCGCCTCCGGCGTTTCCATCAGCGTGGTGTACAGCAGGTTGATCGCGATCACCCGTCCCTTCACCCCCGGCTTGTCGAGGGTATCGACCAGCTCGACCACGTCGCCAATGCGAAACGGCCCGACGGTGAAGATCAGCACGGCGCACAACAAGTTCGACAGCACGCTCCAGATGGCGAAGAACGCCACTGCCGCCACCGCGACGAAGCCCGACAGGGCCGTCCACAGCACCGTGGCCGACACTCCCATGCGCTCCAGCACGAACAGCAGCGCACTGCCCATGATCAGCCAGCGCAGACCGCCGCGCACCGGCACCAGCAGCTCCGGCGGCAGCGGGTAGCGCTGGCCGAGACGGCTCAAGGTACGGGCCACAATGCGCTGCAGCACGAAGGCCAGCGCCAGGATCAGCAGGATCTGCAAACCCAGCCAGAATGCATCCATCCATTGCCCGGGCAACAGCGAGCGCAGCTGCTCCATCAGGACAGCGCCTCCAGCTCGGCCTGCATGCTTTCCAGCGTTTCCAGGGCCTCCATCCAGGCCTCTTCAAGCTCGCCTTCGCGCTGCTTGAGTTTGGTCTGGCGGGCCAGCAGGTCGCGCAGTTCATCCTTGCGGGCGGCGTCGTAGAGGCCACTGTCACCCAGCGCGGTCTCGATCTCGGCCAGTTGCGTGTGCACCTGGCCCAGTTCGCTCTCCAGCTTGTCGGCGGCCTTCTTGTGCGGTGCCAGTTGCTGACGCAGGGCGGCGGCGGCCTGGCGCTGGGCCTTCTTGTCGGTCTTGTCCGGATTGACCGGCGTGTTGCTGACCGGAGCCGTGCGCTGGCGGTAGTCGATCAGCCAGCGGCTGTAGTCGTCCAGGTCACCATCGAAGGTGTCGACCTTGCCATCGGCCACCAGCAGGAAGTCGTTGGTGGTGCTCTTGAGCAGGTGACGGTCGTGGGACACGACCACCACGGCACCAGCGAATTCCTGCAACGCCATGGTCAGGGCCAGGCGCATTTCGAGATCGAGGTGGTTGGTCGGCTCATCGAGCAGCAGCAGGTTTGGCCGCTCCCAGGCGATCAGCGCCAGGGCCAGGCGGGCCTTCTCGCCACCGGAGAAGTTGACCACCGGCTCGTCGATGCGATCACCACGGAAGTCGAAGCCGCCGAGGAAGTCGCGCAGGGTCTGCTCGCGCTCGGCCGGGGCCAGGCGCTGCAGGTGCAGCAGCGGGCTGGCCTTGTCGTCCAGCGAGTCGAGCTGATGCTGGGCGAAGTAGCCGACAGCGAGGTTCTCGCCGCGCGACAGGCGCCCGGCCAGCGGTTCGAGTTCGCCGGCCAGGTTCTTGATCAGGGTGGACTTGCCGGCACCATTGGGGCCAAGCAGGCCGATGCGCGCACCGGGGGTGAGCTGCAGCTTGACCTTCTCGAGGATGGTCTTGTCGCCATAACCCAGGCGCCCTTCGGCGAGGTCGAGCAGCGGGCTGGAGATCTTGTGGGCTTCGCGGAAGACGAAGTCGAACGGCGAATCGACATGCGCCGCCGACAGCTCCTCCATGCGCTCGAGGGCCTTGATCCGGCTCTGCGCCTGGCGGGCCTTGGTGGCCTGGGCCTTGAAGCGGGCGATGTACTTTTCCATGTGCGCGCGCTGCGCCTGCTGCTTCTCGTAGGCCTGCTGCTGCTGCGCCAGACGTTCGGCGCGGGTGCGCTCGAAAGCGCTGTAGCCGCCCTTGTAGAGATTGAGCTTGCGCTGTTCGACATGCAGCACATGGTCGACCACGGCATCGAGGAAGTCGCGGTCGTGGGAGATCAGCAGCAGCGTGCCCGGATAGCCCTTGAGCCAGTCTTCGAGCCAGAGGATCGCGTCGAGGTCCAGGTGGTTGGTGGGCTCGTCGAGCAGCAGCAGGTCGGACGGGCACATCAGTGCCTGGGCCAGGTTCAGGCGCATCCGCCAGCCACCGGAGAAGTCGCCGACGCGGCGGTCCATCTGCTCGGCGGTGAAGCCCAGCCCTGCCAGCAACTTGCGGGCGCGGGCGTCGGCGGTGTAGCCGTCGGCACTGTCCAGCTCACTGTGCAGACGCGCCAGCGCCGTGCCGTCATGGGCCTGCTCGGCAGCGGCCAGGTCGGCCTGGACCTTGCGCAGTCGCAGGTCGCCGTCGAGCACATAGTCCACCGCCAGGCGATCGAGGGTGTCGACCTCCTGGCGCATGTGGGCGATGCGCCAATCGGCGGGGATCTGGCAATCGCCGGCGTCGGGCGACAACTCACCGCGCAGCAGGGCGAACAGGCTGGATTTGCCGGCACCGTTGGCGCCGATGAGGCCGGCCTTGTGACCGGTGTGCAGGGTCATCTCGGCGCCTTCTAGCAAGCGCTGAGGACCACGCTGTAAAGTGAGGTTGGATAGTCTGATCATGATGGTCGCGGAGTCTATCAGCTTCCGGGTGGCCCACACAGGCCACTCGATCATTGGCGCGAGACGAATCATGCACAGCGAGTTATGGAACCACGCCCTGGCCCTCTACGGCCGTCCAGGGGTCGAGAATGCCTGCCTGACCCTGCAGGGTCTGGGCGGCGATGTCTGCCTGCTGTTGTGCGGCACCTGGCTGCAGGCGCGGCGGGTCGCCCCTGATGCGCAGCGGGTGGAGGCATTGCGGCAACTGGCCGGCCCCTGGCAGCAAGAGGTGGTTACACCCTTGCGCGCGCTGCGTCAGGCGTGGCGTGCACAGGCACAAGGCGATCCGCACCTGGTGGCATTACGGGAGCAGGTGAAAGGGTTGGAACTGGAGGCGGAGCGAACCTTGCTGGCGCGCTTGCAGACGTGCGTCGCAACGTGGTCGGCGAGCCCGGATGGACACGCCGACGATTGGCTGGACCGGCTGGCGCCGGACCAGGCCCGTGACCACGACGCGCTGCATCAGCTGCGCGCCGCGGCCAGAGCGCTTCAGGACGCCGAAGACGGCGACTGAGCCGGGGTGCTGGCCGGAGCCGATGGCGCTGGAGAAGCCGGAGTGCTGCTGGCAGCAGGAGCTGCGGGCTTGGCTTCGACAGGCTTGGCAGGAGCCTTGGTGGCAGCTGGCTTGGCGGCAGGTTTCGAAGCGGGTTTGGCTGCAGGTTTCGCAGCCGGTTTTGCCGCTGCTGGCTTCGCGGCAGGTTTGGCTGCCGCTGGCTTGGCTGCTGGTTTGGCTGCTGACTTGGCAGCCGCTGCAGGCTTGGCTGCAACCGGCTTGGCGGCGGCTTTGGCTGGAGCTTTGGCAGCAGCGGGCTTGGCAGCAGGTTTAGCGGCTGCCGGTTTGGCTGCTGGTTTGGCGGCAACCGGCTTGGCTGCAGCTGCCTTGGTCGCAGGCTTGGCCGCAGTTGCTTTGGCTGCTGGCTTGGCCGGGGCCTTGGCCGCAGCAGGTTTGGCCGCAGCGGTTTTCGCAGCAGGCTTGGCGGCTGCCGCTTTGGCCGGTGCCTTGGCAGCGGCAGGTTTGGCGGCGGCTTTAGCAGCAGGCTTGGCAGCGGCGGTTTTCACGGGTGCCTTGGCGGCGGGCTTGGCAGCAGGAGACTTGGTGGCAGGCTTGGCAGCCGCGACCTTGGTGGCAGGTTTTGCAGCAGTCTTGGCCGCAGGCTTGGCTGCCGCACGCAGGCCGAGTGCCTTGCCAGCGGCTTCACGCACCTTGCCGACACCCTGAGCCAGTTTCAGGCTCTCCTGGGCATCACGCTTGAGTTGCTGAATATAAGTACGCGTCTGAGTCTGGCGATCTTTCAGCGAATCGAGCAGTGCTTCAAGTTCACCGATAGCCCCCTGGGCCTTGCTTTGTGCCTTGGCCTTGCCGGCCTTGGCAGAATCCTGCAACTTCAGACGGGCATTGTGCAGTTTCTCCTGCGCCTTGCCGCGTTGTTTTTCCAACTTGGCGAGCAGTTTCTCTGCATCCGCCAGCGCTTGCGAGCAAGCCTCTTCCAGATGTTCGAGCAGGCTACCGGAAAGTTGCTGGAGCAGATGCAACGGCGTACTGACGGGCTTCTTTTTAGCCGACATGGCTTACCTCCTGGCTGACGAGATTGCGGCTCATACTATGCTTCTGCTGCTACCGCCGCTAGGGCATGTTGACAGTATTGTTTGCGCCGCGTTGCATGCCTGGGCAAAGTTGTTATCTTGCAGCTCGGTGCAAGTGTAGTAGTCGATTAAATGATTGCCGACATTTACTCATTGGCCGGCAACAAAGGCTGGCATACTTCGCCTTCATCGCCGCAGGAGTTGCCCGTGCCTCGTTATCTGATTCTCGGCTTGAGCCTGTTGGCAGCCTCTGCCCTGGCCGCCCCCGAAACACCCCCCGCCAATGACCAGGACCTGGCCTACAGCCTGGGCGCAAGCCTTGGCGAACGCCTGCACCAGGAGATGCCCGGCCTGCAGCTCGATGCGCTGGTAGAGGGGCTGCGCCAGGCCTATCAGGGCCAGCCGCCGCGCATCGACAAGACGCGCATGCAGGCGATTCTCCAGCAGCATGACGAGCAGGCCAACGCCGCCGCGCAGCAGGCGCAGGTCGACAAGCTGCTGGCCGCGGAAAAACGCTTCATGGCCAACGAACGCGCCCGCAGCGGTGTACATGAACTGCCCGAAGGTGTGCTCTACAGCGAGCTGGCCAGCGGCAGCGGCGCGCAACCCAAGGCGGGTGGAAAAGTGCAGGTTCGGTATGTCGGCAAGCTGCCGGACGGCTCGGTGTTCGACCAGAGCCAGCAACCGCAGTGGTTCAGCCTGGGCTCGGTGATCGAAGGATGGCAGGTGGCATTGCCACACATGAAGGCAGGCGCCAAGTGGCGACTGGTGATTCCGTCGGCGCAGGCTTATGGCGCCGATGGGGCGGGCGACCTGATCGCGCCCTATACCCCGCTGGTGTTCGAGATCGAACTGCTGGCAGTTGGCGACTGAGACAGGCCGTCAGGCCTGTACCGCACCCTCTTCCTTGTGCGCGTTGTGCAGCACTTCGATCAGGCAGTCTTCGAGCTCGAAGCGTTCGTGCAACAGGCCGCCCAGCTTGCCGAGCTTGTCGGCGAAACGTTCGGTATCCTTGCACTCGCCTTTCTCGCAATGGTCATTGAAAGCCAGAGCGATCTGGGTGATGTCGTTGATCCGGGGATTGATTTCCTCGGCCAGTTTGAGCGCCTGCTCGTCGCCGAACGCCTTCGCTTCAGTGACCAATTGCTCGCTGACCTCGAAGTGCCAGGCCGACACGTAGTCAACCAGGATCGCGCAGAAGTCGCGGTTCTTGTCCTTGTCGGCGAAGGCTGGCTTGGCATCGCGCAGCGCGCGGAAGGCCTGCACCAGTTCATGACGCTCCTCCAGCCAACGGTCGATCAGCTTGTGAACCCCGCCCCATCGTTCCTGGGCGTTCTGGCAACTATCGAGCATGGCAGTCTCATCCCTAGCTGGGCAGATGCCGCTGCACCTCGCGTCACAACTGCGCGACACAAAGGTGACATCCGCAGAGCGGCATCGAACCGTATGTTTTCAATGTGCGTGCAGGGGAGATTATTCCCGCGCGTGCTGACCATCAAGGTACGCAGAGGACTAAGTTCATACAAGCGTTTGATGCCCACACACAGGACCATTGGTCGCGCAATTGCGCTGGGTCAACTGCCGCCAGGGTTGCGGAAACGATACGCCAGCAGGCAGTACAAGGGCAGCGCCGTGAGCAGCAGGAAGGCCATCAGGCTCCATTCGGGGAGCGTGAGGTCCAGGAAGCTCCAACTGATCGAAACACATTCGGAGCTGCCGACCAGCAGACGTTCCAAGGCCTGTGTCCAGGAGCGCTGAAGTGTCTGCGCGAAAGGTTCGGGGGTAATCGCAAGCCACTCGCCCTGCAGCCACACCTGCCGTGACGCAAGGGCGACACCGGCACTGGAACAACCACCTGCCAGCCACGCATAGACCCGCGTGCCGGCTGCACCCGGGGCATGCAGCATGGCGCACAGGCAAACCAGCGCGTAGCACACCAACAGCAGGCGCTGGGTCAGGCAAAGGGGGCACGGAACCAGGCCAAGCCAGTTCTCAAGCACGATCGCCCCGCCCAAGGTGGCGAGCGAGACGAGGAAGGCTGCAAAGAACAAAGGGCGCGAGCGAGCCTGCGACATGAGCGACGGAAATCCCGGAAGAGCAGTAGTGGCGTGAAACGGTAGAGGAAAGAGGATCGCTGTTTCAAGTTGCTACAGTGGGGACAAATCGCTGATTGGAAGGGAAAGTTTTCTAATCTTGGTAGGACATATCCGAAGGTCAGCCACTGCGCAGATACTGTCCTACCACTGCCAGGGGAAACACCAATCGGATGTGCCCGATAGCAACACAAGACAGCACCTGCAGCGGGCGCTGCCTTGTGTTGCTGTCGGGCTACGCAACGCCCTGGCGAACTCAGGACGCGTGCACACCCTCAGGCAGCGGCAAGGCCAGCAAGCGCTCGTCAAGCAGGCCAAGGCCCTCCTGGAACAGCTGGTTGCTGCGCTCGGTCTCGCCCAGCCCGGCCAACAGCCGCGCAAGCTCGGCGCAGGTTTCCGGGTTGCGCTCCATGCGCAGGCTGCTTTCGAGGTAGTCACGCGCCTTGCCCCACAGGCGGTTCTGCAGGCTCAGGCGCCCCAGGGTAAGCAGCAGGCTGGGGTCTTGCGGATGATCCTTGAGCCAGCCTTCGGCCGTCTGCAACTGGCGCGCCGGGTCATCGCCACGTACCAGGCCATAAAGGCGCGCCAGGTGGCTTTCGAACTGACGCTTCAATGCGGTACGCAACACCTGCTCGGCGTCACCCTGGGCGCCAACCTGGCGCAGTTGCTCGGCATAGGCCAGCACCAACTGCGGCTCCTGGCGCTGGGCCGAGGTAAGCTGTTGCCAGGCGCGCTCCAGCGATTGGCGGGCGGCTTGAGAGTCCTCGCCGCGGGTTGCGGCCAGTGTCAGGTTCTGGCCCCAGGCACGCTGCTCCAGTTCGGCCAGCTCGTTGCCCGGCAGCACCTTGCCCTTGCGCAGATCCGGCAGCAGGCGAATCAACGCCGGCCAGTCACCACGCTCGCGGTGCAGACGCTGCAGCAAGCGCAGCACCTGGGCGTTGTGCGGGTGCCGCGCCTGCATCGCCAGCAGGGTTTCCAGGGCACCGTCGCTGTCGCCGCGGTCCATCTGCAACTGCGCATGGGTCAGGGCGATGCCCAGCTCCGCCTGGGGCTGACGCTCCAGGGCACGTTCGAGCAGGTTGTCGCTGTCTTCGGTGCGCCCCTGCTCGTTGGCCGCACGGGCAGCGCCGAGGTAGTAGAGCAAGGGTTGGCGCTCGGCTTCGGCGGCGCGGTGCAGGTGGCGTTGGGCACTGGCCCAGCGACCCTCGGCGAGGTCCAGTTGGCCCTGCTCGATGGCGACACGCACCCGCCGGCTGCGATTGCGCCGTGACCAAGGGTTGACCACCCCGCTGGACGCCAGCACCAGGCCAACCACGTAACGCAGCAACAGCAGCGCCAGCACCAGCACCACCAGTGCCGCGAACGCCGCCCACAGCCCTGATTGGTAACGGAAGCCACCATAGGCGATCAGCACGTAGCCACTGTGCTTGGCGATGGCCACACCCAAGGCCGCGGCGATGACGATCGCCAACACTGCCAGCAGGTAGACACGCTTCATGGCTTGCCCCCTTCGCCTTCGGCCGGCAGATGGCGCCGCTGGATATAGGCCTGCACGGCGGCGAGGCTTTCGCTCAGGTCAGGCACCACCACCGAGACGGGCTGCTCGGCCAGTGCGTTGAGGCTGTCGAGCATGGCCTTGCTCTGCGGGTTGTCCGGGTTGAAGTTGGCCAGCAGCACGCTGCGCGCATCGTCCAGCGCCTGGCTGTAGACCTTGGCCTGGCCATTGAGCGCCGCCCACTGGGCCTGCTCGATGGTGAGGCTCAGCGCGAGGCGCAGCTGGTTGAGCGATTGCCCGGCCAGCAGCGGACGCACGTTCTGGTCGGCGTCGAAATCGATCTGGAAATACTTGGAAATCTCTGCCCACCACCGGGACAGGCGGCTCGCACCATCGCCGTCGGCGGTCAGCGCACCAAGGGCGTCGGCATCGCTGTTGAACTCCGGTGACTGGGCACTCAGTTGCTGTACCTGCTCGCGCTGGGCGGCGAGCTTGAGGAACAACCCGGTACGGTCGGGTTGCTGGGTGCTGTTGAGCGTCGCCAGGCTGCGCGCCAGTTGCTCGCGCGCCGCGAAGGCACCTGGGTCGCTCTGCTCGCGCAGGATCTCGTCGGCACCTTCGACCAGCGCCTTGGCGCTGGCGATGTCCTGCAGTGCCGACAGGCGCAGGGTAGCCAGGCGCAACAGATGCTCGGCCTCAGCCAGACGCCACTCCTTGCGGCTTTCGCCAAGCACGGTTTCCAGGCGCTGGCTGAGCCTTTGCTGGTCACTCTGCAACTGTGCAACCAGCCGACGGCGGTCTTCGAGTTCGCTGGCTGCGGGCAGGGTCGCCAGTTGCGAGCCGAACTGCTGCTGGCGTTGCTGCAGCGCTTCGGCGCGCTGGTTCAGCGCCTCGATATGCTCACCCTGGCCCTGCTCGCTGCCTTGCAGCTGGTGCACCTGCCATGCGCCCCAACCACCGACGGCCACACCGGCTGCGCCGATCAACAGCGCCAGCAGGGCCAGGCCATTGCCGGCGCGCTTGGCCGGCTGCTCGACGGGAGTCTGCGGCGCATCGAGCGCCGAAGGTTGTTCGTTGTTGGACAAGACAGTCTCGCTCACGTATCCATCCTTTGCATGGGGGCGTCGTCGCAATCCGCTCGACGCCTTAGGAGGCAGGTGCAGCGCTGCGCTGCACGGCTGCCAGCAAGGCCGCGGCGCTCGCGCCACGGCAATCCACAACCTGTTGGGCGCCTGCCGCCCTGGCCTGTTCGGCCACGCGCGGGCTTGGCACGAACAGCGCAAGCCCCGCCAGACGCGGCCAATCCGCACCGGCCAGCTGGAGCAGGTGTTCGAAGCCCTGCCCACTGCTGACCACCAGCCCGTTCAAGCGTTCCGCTTGGATCCGGCGCATCAGGCTGCCTGGGGGATAATCCGGCAGGCGACGTTCATACAGTTCCAGATAATCGACACTAGCACCTTGCTCACCAAGACGCTCGGCCAGCCATTCACGACCACCAACACCACGGGCAATCAGGACGCGTGCTGTAGGAAGCGCGATAGCCTCTCGCAGGACAGACAGGCCGAGCAAGGCCTCGCTATCATCACCCTCTGTAGGGAAAGTCACCTGCAGATGGGCGGCCTGGAGAATGCGCGCCGTCGCCTCCCCCACGGTGAACCAGCCCTGGGGCGGCGGCTTGATGCCCTTGTCGGCGAGCCGCTCAAGCAGCAGACGCGCCGCTGGCTTGCTCACGACGATGATCGCCTGGTACTGATCGATGCCACCCAGTCTCGCCTGGGCCGTTCGATCCAGGGCCAGCGGGTCGATCGCCAGCAAGGGCAAGCGGCTGCTGGCGATTCCAGCAGCCGCCAGGCTCTGCGCCAAAGCCGCGCACTCCTCTTCGGGGCGGGTCAGCAGCAGGCGCCAGTCGCTCACGGATGGCCCGCCTCGCCGTAGACATCCTTGAGGATCGCCTCGGCGCCCTGCCCCAGCAGGTCCTCGGCCACCTGCACGCCCAGGGTTTCGGCGTCGGCACGCGAGGCGCGGGCATCCGCCATCAGTAACGTCCCGCCGCTGGGCTGGCCGACCAGGCCACGCAGCCACAACTGATCGCCTTCGAGCACGGCATAGCAGGCGATCGGCACTTGGCAGCCGCCGTTGAGGTGCTTGTTCATCGCCCGCTCGGCCTTCACGCGGTCAGCGGTATCGGGATGGTTGAGCGGCGCCAGCAGGGCGTGGATCTCGTGGTCAGCGCTGCGACACTCGATGCCGACAGCGCCCTGGCCGCCGGCCGGCAGGCTGTCATCGACACTGATGCTGGAGGTGATGCGGTCTTCGAAGCCCAGGCGGATCAGGCCCGCTGCAGCGAGGATGATGGCGTCGTACTCCCCCGCATCGAGCTTGGCCAGGCGCGTGTTGACGTTGCCGCGCAGGAACTGGATCTTCAGATCAGGGCGACGCGCCAGCAACTGGGCCTGGCGGCGCAGGCTGGAGGTGCCGACGACGCTGCCGGCCGGCAGCGCCTCGAGGCTGTCGAAGGTGTTGGAAACGAAAGCGTCGCGCGGGTCTTCACGCTCGCAGATGCAATACAGGCCCAGACCTTCGGGGAAGTCCATGGGCACGTCCTTCATCGAATGCACGGCGATATCGGCTTCGTTGTCGAGCAGGGCGGTTTCCAGCTCCTTGACGAACAGCCCCTTGCCGCCGATTTTCGCCAGGGGCGAGTCGAGCAGCTTGTCGCCGCGGCTGACCATTGGCACCAGGGTCACGACCAGGCCCGGATGGGCCTGCTCAAGGCGAGCTTTGACATAGTCGGCCTGCCACAGGGCCAGGGCACTTTTACGGGTGGCAATGCGGATTTCGCGAGTGGACATTTAACGCCCCGAAGCAGAGAAATGCCGCCGATGATAACAGTTCCCCCAGCCTCGCTAGCAGATCCAGGTCATCACCTGGCCCGGCCATCCCTGGCAGCAGCCGTCATTCGCCTCGGTCAGAGCGTCTGCATCATCTTGCGTACGCCGGCCACATGTCGACGGCTGACGGTCAGGGCATCACCGTCAAGGCCTTTGAGAAACAGCTGGAAATGCCCCAACGGCGTGCGCTGCAGGCGCTCGATACGTTCACGGGCCACCAGGGCGTTGCGATGGATACGCACGAAACGCTCGCCGAATTCGTCTTCCAGCGATTTCAGCGGCTCGTCCAGCAGCACTTCGCCTGACTCGTGACGCAGGGTCACGTACTTGTGGTCGGCAATGAAGTAGATCACCTGGGGCAGGGGAATCAGCTCGATACCCTTGCGCGTTCGCGCACTGATATGGCTGCGCGGGCCGCCTCCGCCTTCGTTGGCCGGACGGGTCAGGGCGGCGAGCTGGGTGCGGTTGGGCTTTTCCGCCTTGCGCAGGGCATCGCGCAGGGCCTGGGGCTGGGTCGTGCGGCCGACATGGCTGAGGGCACTGTGGCTGAACGCCTCCTGCTCGTCGTCATCGAGGCAGAACACCAGCGCCGGTGGCGCCTCGCGTTCGCACAGGCGTGCTGCCACCTGCAAGCCATCGAGGCCCGGCATGCGGGTGTCCAGCAGGACGACATCGGGTTTGAGGCTGTCGATCAGCGCCAGGGCCTCCTCGCCATTGGTGGCGCTGGGCTCAAGCACCGTATAGCCCTCGAGTTCACCGAGCAGTCGGCTCAGGCGCTCGCGGGCCTGGGGTTCATCATCAACGATCAGGACATTCATAATTGCGCTGGATTCCTGAGTGAGTCTCGCAGTGGGTACAAGCGTAGACAGGAGTCGGTGACCGTTGTAACGGTCACGCTACAGACCCATGCGAAGGCCAAAGATTCACTGGTCTGGCAGAATCGCTGCCAGTCCTCTGTCCAACTGTAGACGGTCCGTGGAACACTGCCGTTCAATCGTTGAATATCCTGTGGCGCCCGCCCACCCTGCGTACACTGGCAATTTTCTCGCGACCGGCGCCCTGCTTAGCGAAGCCCAACCCTGCTATGATCGGCGCCACTTTTTCATTCACGCCTTCTATGAGTGGATCCATGAGCACCGACAAGACCAACCAGTCCTGGGGCGGCCGCTTCAGTGAGCCCGTCGACGCCTTCGTCGCCCGTTTCACCGCCTCGGTCGATTTCGACAAGCGCCTGTACCGTCACGACATCATGGGTTCGATCGCCCACGCCACCATGCTGGCGCAGGTCGGCGTACTCTCCGACGCCGAGCGCGACACCATCATCGATGGCCTGAAGACCATCCAGGGTGAAATCGAAGCGGGCCAGTTCGACTGGCGTGTCGACCTCGAAGACGTGCACATGAACATCGAGGCCCGCCTGACCGACCGCATCGGCATCACTGGCAAGAAGCTGCACACCGGCCGCAGCCGCAACGACCAGGTCGCCACCGACATCCGCCTGTGGCTGCGTGACGAAATCGACCTGATCCTGGGCGAGATCACCCGCCTGCAGCAGGGTCTGCTGGAACAGGCCGAGCGCGAAGCCGAAACCGTCATGCCCGGCTTCACCCACCTGCAGACCGCCCAGCCGGTGACCTTCGGCCACCATCTGCTGGCCTGGTTCGAAATGCTCAGCCGCGACTACGAGCGCCTGGTCGACTGCCGCAAGCGCGCCAACCGCATGCCACTGGGCAGCGCGGCGCTGGCCGGCACCACCTACCCGATCGACCGTGAGCTGACCTGCAAGCTGCTGGGCTTCGAAGCCGTGGCCGGCAACTCGCTGGACGGCGTCTCGGACCGTGACTTCGCCATCGAATTCTGTGCGGCCGCCAGCGTGGCGATGATGCACCTGTCGCGCTTCTCCGAAGAGCTGGTGCTGTGGACGAGCGCGCAGTTCCAGTTCATCGACCTGCCTGATCGTTTCTGCACCGGCAGTTCGATCATGCCGCAGAAGAAGAACCCGGATGTCCCGGAGCTGGTGCGTGGCAAGACCGGCCGCGTGTTCGGCGCCCTGACCGGCCTGCTCACGCTGATGAAAGGCCAGCCGCTGGCCTACAACAAGGATAACCAGGAAGACAAGGAACCGCTGTTCGACGCCGCCGACACCCTGCGCGACTCGCTGCGTGCCTTTGCCGACATGATCCCGGCGATCAAGCCCAAGCACGCCATCATGCGTGAAGCGGCGCTGCGTGGTTTCTCCACCGCCACCGACCTTGCCGACTACCTGGTGCGCCGTGGCCTGCCCTTCCGTGACTGCCACGAGATTGTCGGTCACGCCGTGAAGTATGGCGTCGACACCGGCAAGGATCTGGCCGAGATGAGCCTGGAGGAACTGCGTCAGTTCAGCGACCAGATCGAACAGGACGTGTTTGCCGTACTCACCCTGGAAGGCTCGGTGAACGCGCGCAACCACATCGGCGGCACCGCGCCGGCGCAGGTGCGTGCAGCGGTGGCACGCGGCAAGGCGCTGCTGGCTTCGCGCTAAGCACAAGGCCGCTCCCACAGGACACCTCGCCCCCTGTGGGAGCGGCCTTGCGCCGCGATGGGCCGCGCAGCGGCCCCTCTTCCAATCACCGCTTGTTCCGCACCATCTCCATGAACTTCGGCATCGCCGCCTCCTTGTCCGCCACGATCCGCGCCATGTGCGGATGCTCGCGCAGCTTCCCCAACAGCGCCGCTGCCTGGGGGAAGTCCGCCAGGAAATCGATCCCCAGCACCTTCTTGCCTACCGCACACGCCAGGTCGACCGAGAAGCAGAACATCAGGTCAGCCAGGGTCAGCTTTTCGCCAGCGACATAAGGCGCGAACTTGCCGTTGCGCTTGAGCGTGGCAAAACCTGCCAGCAGCTCGCTGCGCGCTCGCTCCTTGACCAGCGGCTCCACCGCCGTACCGAAGAACGCTTCGGCGTAGCAGGTACGTGCCGGCAGTTCGATGTACAGCTCGATCTCTTTGAGCAGCTCACGCACCTTGGCCTGCCCGAATGCATCACTGGGCAGCAGCGGATGCTCGGGGTGGGTCTGCTCGATGTAATCGAGGATCACGTTTGTCTCGCTGAGAAAGCCGTGTTCGGTTCCCAGCACCGGAACCTTGCCACGCGGGCTGACAGCCAGCACCTCGGGCGTCTGCCCGGAAACGAACGGCACCTCCTCGAAGGGCACGCCTTTTTCCAGCAGGGCCAGCTTGACCATGTTGTAGTAGTTGCTGACCGCGAATCCGTAGAGCTTGAGCATGAACGACAGCCTCCAGGCCGTAAGGGGTTGGCCTGGCTGTTATAGCCGCCTGGCCATCCCCTGACCAGCATCATGGCGCGCGTCGATGACCGGGCATTGCCGACACAGGCATGGCACACTGTCGCTTTCATCACAGGAGTAGCGCCATGAGCGAACCAACCGACATCGAAAACGACGACGAAGAATTCGCCGAGGCGACGCTGACCCAGGCCATCGAGAACCAGATCGAGAGCGGCAATCCGCCTGCCGCCAAGGCTACCTTCAACAAGCTGACCCTGGTCGGCTACGAGCGCGAGGACATCCTCAACCTCATGGCCCACGTGCTGGCCATCGAGATCGACGCGTTGCTCACCGAGGATCGCGCATTCGATACCGAGTGGTACGAAAATGCCCTGCGCGCCCTGCCGGAATTGCCACCTGAGGCAAATCAAGGCGACGACGACGAAGCCTGACTACACTCCTGACTTCCGTCCTTGTCTGGAAGTCAGGAGTCGCTCATGTCCTTCACCCCCGAATTGATCGCCGAACTGGAAGTCCTTGCGCTGTTCAACCTCGACAGCAGCCAGGAAGGGATCAAGATTCACGCCAATGCCTCGCCAGCGCTGGTCGCCGCGGCCAAACGCCTGCATGCCAAGCAACTGACCGACCAGCCAGACGGTGGTTACCTGACCAGCCTGGGCCACGATGCGGTGGAGAGCGTGCAGTTGCTGTTGAATGTTCTGAAAAGCCCACAGCCTGCGTAACTGTAACGGCCTCATCGCGGGACAAGTCGGAGCGCCGTACCCTGTGGGAGCGGCGGTTCGGCGCTCCGACTTGTCCCGCGATGAGGCCCATAAAGACACCACACCCCTAAGGCGCTGGAAAAATGGCGTCAAAATGCCACTCACCCTCTTATCCGACCTCGCCACTCAGGCTAAACTCGCCGATGCTCCCCCGGCCTGCCTGAGTGCGTCATGAACCACCCCCATGAAATCCGCCCCGATCTGCACGAAGGTATCGACCGCAAGGTGCTGTCGACCCTGCGTGGGCGCTTTCTACAGCTGAACGAGGGCCGTCTCGCGCGGGCCAAGGAAGGGCTCTCCAGCCGCCAGCAGCAGGTACTGACGCTGCTGCCGCTGTTCTTCCACGTCAATCATCCGCTGCTGCCGGGCTATGTGTCAGGCAGCACGCCTGCGGGCGTCTCGGGCTTCGAGCCGGACGCCGAGCTGCTGGCCGAAGCCCAGCGTCTGACCCGGTCGTTCACCTACAAGGCCCGCCACGGCAACCCGCCACGGCCGATTCATGGCCTGTTCCTCATGGGCAGCCTCGGCACCCTGGCCCAGGCCGAGCAAAGCGACATGGACCTGTGGGTCTGTCATGCACCGGGCATTGGCGAAGGCGCCCTGGCCGAGCTGCGGCGCAAATGCCAGTTGCTCGAAGCCTGGGCCGCCACCCAGGGCGCCGAGGCGCATTTCTTCCTGATCGAGCCCCAGGGCTTTGTCCAGGGCGAACGCGACAGCCAGCTCAGCTCCGACGACTGCGGCACCACCCAGCATTACCTGCTGCTCGACGAGTTCTATCGCACGGCGATCTGGCTGGCCGGACGCACGCCGCTGTGGTGGCTGGTGCCGGTCTACGAAGAGCACAACTACCACGCCTACACCCAGACGCTGCTGTCCAAGCGCTTCATTCGCGCCCAGGACGACCTTGACCTCGGCCACCTCGCACACATCCCGCCCGGGGAGTTCGTCGGCGCAGGGCTGTGGCAACTGTTCAAGGGCATCGACTCGCCCTACAAGTCGCTGCTCAAGCTGCTGCTGACCGAGGTCTACGCCAGCGAACACCCCGAGGTACGCTGCCTGAGCCTGGACTACAAGCGCGCGGTGTTCGCCAACCGCCTGGACCTCGACGAGCTGGACCCATATGTCATGGTCTACCGCCGCATCGAGCAGTACCTGCAGCGCCGTGGCGAACATGCACGCCTGGAGCTGGTGCGGCGCAGCCTCTACCTGAAGGTCAACAAGAAGCTCAGCGCCCTGCCCCGCACGCGCAGCACCGGCTGGCAGCGCCAGCTCCTGGAGCGCCTGACCGACGAGTGGGGCTGGGACGAGCGCCAACTGGCGCTGCTCGACAGCCGCAGCCAGTGGAAGGTCCGCCAGGTGGCGGTCGAGCGTCGCGAGCTGGTGGCCGAGCTGAACTACAGCTACCGCTTCCTCAGCCAGTTCGCACGCGACCAGAGCGCCAGTAGCCGCGCCGATCAACGCGACCTCAACGTGCTGGGTCGGCGCCTGTACGCGGCCTTCGAGCGCCGCGCCGGCAAGATCGAGGTGATCAACCCGGGCATCGCCCCGGACATCGCCGAAGATACCCTCACCCTCGTCCAGTCGCCCAACCGCAAGGAGCCGGGCACCCACCACTGGGGCCTGTACAACGGCAACCTGGGCGTGCACGAGTGGGAGCATTTCAGCCCGATCAAACGCTGCCGCGAGCTGCTCGAACTGCTGACCTGGGCACACCGCAACGGCGTGATCGACAGCAGCACACGTCTGGCCCTGCACCCCGGTGTCAGCGACCTGAGCGAGTTCGAGCTGTTCAACCTGCTCGGCAGCCTGCAGCAGACCATCGCGCTACCGCTGGAAACCGTCAGCGAAATCCGCCTGCTGCAACCCAGCGTGGCCGACGAGATCCTGCTGCTGGTCAACGTTGGCATCGACCCGCTGCGTCATCACCGCGACCTGAACATCCTGATGACCACCGAGCGCACCGACTCGCTGAGCTATGCCGGGGTGCGCGAAAACCTGGTGCTGACCTTCGACCAGATCACCCTGAACAGCTGGAACGAAGTGCTGGTGCAGCGCTACGACGGCGAGCACGCGCTGATGCGCTGCCTGCGTGACTTCCTCAACAGCCAGGGACCGCGCACGCAGCGTCCACGGCTACGGGTGCGCTGTTTCTGCCACAACCGTGCGCAAGCGATCGCCCAGCGCGTCGAGGACATCTTCGAGACCGTGCAGTTGCTGCTGGATCAGGGCCTGAACCACCGCTACCTGCTGCAAGTGGCGCAGCACACCCATGTGCTGGACCTGGTGCCTGGCCAGGTCAGCCTGACCACCCTGGACGATCAGGATGCCGTGCTCGCCCACCTCGGCGAGGAGCGCAGCCAGTACAGCCCGCTGTACCTGGACGCCAATGCCCTGCAGGACCACGACCTGCCACTGGTGCTGGAACAGGGTCAAGCGGGCTGCATCCAGGTGTTCTATCGCCTGCACGAAGGCTGGGCCGAGCTCTACGTACTCGACGAATACAACGCACTCTGGCAGCAGCGGCTGCCACTGCAGGACGAAAGCCACCTGCTGCTGCCCCTGCAACGCTTCCTGCAGTCGGTGGTGGTGCGCCGCGATGCCCAGTTGCCGCTCGACAGCCTGCAACAGGCCGCGCTGGACATCCTCTACTACCAGCTACTGCCCAACGGCCCAGGCAAATGCCGTGCCCTGGAGCCTCGGCCCGCGCCACAGGTCGCGAGCGGCCAGCCGTACTACGAAGTGCAGGCGATTCTCCAGGCAGGCGCGGGGGATGACGTGCATGTCACGCTGTATTGCGACCAGCAGGAGTTTTCCCAGCTCGATCACGGCGACCAGCTGTATGCCGTGGTCGCCCGGCAGATTCTCCGCCAGCGCCGCAGCGCCGGGAACTACCGCTGCTACATCACCGACCTGGACCTGTCCGAGCTGCTCGAGGACGAACAGGGCTCGACGGTGCTGTTCCTGCGCTACAAGCGCGAACTGGAGCAGTCGCTCAATGATGGGCTGGAGCAGCTACAGGCTTGTTTGTAGCTGATGCCGTTCAGAGATCGAAATCACCTGCCGCTTCAGGCTGGTATTCCACGGCGAGCAGCTTGAGCTTGAGCGTCTTGCCGCCTGGCGCCGGCCAGTCGATCTGGTCGCCCACCGACAGGCCGAGCAGCGCGCAACCGATCGGTGCGAGGATCGAGACGTTGCCTTCCCCGCCTGCATCCTTCGGGTAGACCAAGGTCAGGTGATAATCCTTGCCGGTGGCTTCCTCGCGGCAGTGCACGCGCGAGTTCATGGTCACCACGCCCGCCGGGACCTCCTCGTGGCCGACCACCTGTTCGGCGCGGTCCAGCTCGTCCTGCAGGGCGAGCACACCCGGCGTGCTTTCGTCGAGGCTGTCGAGCAGACGCTCAAGACGCTGCACGTCCAGTCGGGTGAGGATGAGGGAAGGCTTGGTGCTCATGGTCCAGTCAGACTCCTTTCAACGAAGTATTTCAAGCTGTAGATAAAGCAAAACCCCGCCCAAGGGCGGGGTTTGAGAATGCTTCTGGCGCGGCCAGTACCGGACTGACACTACCACAGCCGGGCAAATACTCAAGCCTGTGGCGTCGAAGCCCTCAGTGCGTCGGCCTCGCGGCAGATCTGCCGCCGCCGCTCGTCATCGGCCGAACGCCATTCGCGGATATGCTCCACATGACGCATGCATCCAGTGCAGACACGGCGCTCGTCGAGACGGCAGACGCTGATGCACGGCGAAGGCACGGCCGGGCTGACATTGCTGTAGAGCGGCTTGGGCGGCCGCGGTTGCTCGCTCATCTCAGATCTCGTCGAAGTCCAGCTTCTCGCCGACCCGCTCCCAGACGATGCGCTCGAGCATCTCGCCGAGCAGTTCTTCGCTCTTCTCGCAGACCCACTTGCCGCTCTCTTCGTCATAGTCGAAGTGGAAACCGCCCGAGCGATCGGCCAGCCACAGCTGACGCAGCGGCTCCTGGCGGCTGAAGATCAGTTGGCTGCCGTTGTCGAACTTGATCGTCAGGACACCGGCGGAGTTTTCCATGTCCAGGTCCAGGTCGGTCTCGTCGAACAGATCCTCCAGGGCCTGTTGGGTCGCGTCGACCAGGTCGTGGAAACGCGCTTCGCTCAAACTCATTGCAGGAACCTCGAAAATGGCTGCACACACGCAAGCCGGGCACGATACGACCGCTGGGCGCTGATTGCAAAGACTAGCGACCGGCAGCACCTAGCCCAACCCTCGTAACCAGCAAGCCTGGCCCGCCCGACGGACCGGCCCTTGCATAGGCAATCCGGCGGTCGCTCGGTATACTCGGGCGCAATACTGCTTATTTCAAAGGATTTCACCCATGAAGCGCCTGATTTCCTCCATTGCGGCGCTGGTCGCTGTAGCCTGCCTCGTTTCGGCCTGCGGTCAGAAAGGCCCCCTGTACCTGCCTGAAGACGGCAAGGACGGCAAGAGCGCACGCAAGTCGTCGCACCAGCACGCGCAGCCGGCCAAGGCCGCCCCGCAAGACGAAGAATCGCTGCCCGAGCAGTCGCCAGCGCAGTAAGGAAATCCAATGGACGCATTCAACTACCGCGACGGTGAACTGTTCGCGGAAGGCGTGGCCCTGTCGGCCATTGCCGAACGTTTCGGCACCCCCACCTACGTCTACTCGCGCGCCCACATCGAGGGCCAGTTCCGTAGCTACACCGACGCCCTGCAAGGGGTCGAGCACCTGGTGTGCTTCGCGGTCAAGGCCAACTCCAACCTCGGCGTGCTGAACCTGCTAGCTCGTCTGGGCGCAGGCTTCGACATCGTTTCCGGTGGCGAACTGGAGCGTGTGCTGGCCGCTGGCGGCCGTGCCGACCGCGTGGTGTTCTCCGGCGTCGGCAAGACCCGTGAAGACATGCGCCGCGCCCTGGAAGTCGGCGTGCACTGCTTCAACGTCGAATCCACCGACGAACTCGAGCGCCTGCAAGTGGTGGCCGCCGAGATGGGCAAGGTCGCCCCGGTCTCGCTGCGGGTCAACCCGGACGTCGATGCTGGCACCCACCCGTACATTTCCACCGGCCTCAAAGAGAACAAGTTCGGTATCGCCATCGCCGATGCCGAAGCCATCTACGTGCGCGCCGCGCAGTTGCCCAACCTGGACGTGGTCGGTGTCGACTGCCACATCGGTTCGCAGCTGACCACCGTCGACCCGTTCCTTGACGCCCTCGACCGCCTGCTCGACCTGGTCGACCGCCTTGCCGACTGCGGTATCCACCTGCGTCACCTCGACCTGGGCGGCGGCGTCGGCGTGCGCTATCGCGACGAACAGCCACCGCTGGTCGCCGACTACATCAAGGCCATCCGCGAGCGCGTCGGCGCACGCGACCTGGCCCTGGTGTTCGAGCCCGGCCGCTACATCGTCGCCAACGGCGGCGTGCTGCTGACCCGCGTCGAATACCTCAAGCACACCGAGCACAAGGACTTCGCCATCATCGATGCGGCGATGAACGACCTGATCCGTCCGGCGCTGTACCAGGCCTGGATGGACGTCAGCGCGGTCAAGCCACGCGAAGGCGAAGGCCGTGCCTACGACCTGGTCGGGCCGATCTGCGAAACCGGTGACTTCCTCGCCAAGGACCGCCAGCTGAACCTCGCCGAAGGCGACCTGCTGGCCGTGCAGTCTGCGGGCGCCTATGGTTTCGTCATGAGCTCGAACTACAACACCCGTGGCCGTTGCGCCGAAATCCTGGTCGATGGCGACCAGGCCTTCGAAGTCCGCCGCCGCGAGACCATTGCCGAACTGTTCGCCGGCGAAAGCCTGCTGCCGGAGTGAACCCATGCTGCTGCGTTTCACCAAGATGCACGGGCTGGGCAACGACTTCATGGTCCTGGACCTGGTCAGCCAGCACGCGCACATCCAGCCCAAGCATGCCAAGCAGTGGGGTGACCGCCATACCGGCATCGGCTTCGACCAGTTGCTGATCGTCGAGGCGCCGAGCAATCCGGAAGTGGACTTCCGCTACCGGATCTTCAATGCCGACGGCTCCGAAGTCGAACAGTGCGGCAACGGCGCGCGCTGCTTCGCCCGTTTCGTGCTGGACAAGCGCCTGACCGCGAAGAAGCGCATCCGCGTCGAAACCAAAGGCGGTGTCATCGAGCTGGATGTGCAGAACGATGGCCAGGTCTGTGTCGACATGGGCCCGCCGCGCTTCATCCCGGCCGATATCCCCTTCGTCGCCGACCGGCAGGCGCTGAGTTATCCACTGGAGGTCGATGGCCAGGTCCACTCGATCGCCGCGGTGTCCATGGGCAACCCGCATTCGGTGCTGCGCGTCGATGACGTGCGCAGCGCCCCCGTGCACGAGCTGGGGCCGAAGATCGAGCACCATCCGCGCTTCCCGCAGCGGGTCAACGCCGGCTTCATCCAGGTCGTCGACCGTCACCGTGCCAACCTGCGGGTATGGGAGCGCGGTGCAGGTGAAACCCAGGCCTGCGGCACCGGCGCCTGCGCCGCCGCCGTAGCAGCCATCGCCCAGGGCTGGATGGATTCTCCCGTGTCCATCGACCTGCCGGGCGGGCGTCTGAGCATCGAATGGGCCGGCCCCGGCAAACCGGTGCTGATGACCGGCCCGGCCGTACGCGTCTACGAAGGACAGGTTCGTCTCTAAGCGAGTATCCGCCATGACCGATCAGCCACAGGTTGTACCCGAGCAAGCCGCCGACCTCGACGCCGAGGCGGTGGTCGCCTACCTGCGTGCCCACCCAACCTTCTTCGCCGAGCATGACGAACTGCTCATCGAGCAGCGCATCCCCCACCAGCGCGGCGACAGCGTGTCGCTGGTGGAGCGCCAGCTCAAGCTGCTGCGCGACCGCAACATCGAGATGCGCCATCGCCTGTCGCAATTGATGGATGTGGCCCGCGACAACGACCGGCTGTTCGACAAGACCCGCCGCCTGATCCTCGACCTGCTCGACGCCAGCAGCCTGGAAGAGGTGGTGATGGCGGTCGAAGACAGCCTGCGCCAGGAGTTCCAGGTGCCCTTCGTCAGCCTGATCCTGTTCGGTGAGAACGCCGCGCCGGTCGGGCGCTGGGTCAGCGGTGCCGAGGCGCAACAGGCCATCGGTGGCCTGCTGGGCAGCGGCAAGACGGTCAGCGGCAATCTGCGCGAGCATGAGCTGGCCTTCCTGTTCGGCGAAGACCAGCGCAAGGATGTCGGTTCCAGTGCCGTCGCCTCGCTGGAGCACCAGGGCCTGCACGGCGTGCTGGCCATTGGCAGCCGCGACCCGCAGCACTACAAGAGCAGCGTCGGCACCCTGTTCCTCACCTACATCGCCGAAGTCCTCGGTCGCGTGGTTCCGCGCTTCACCCAGACGCTGCGCTCGGTGCGCTGATGGAACGCCAGCTGGAAGCTTATTGCGCGCACCTGCGCAACGAGCGCCAGGTGTCCGAGCACACCCAGCTGGCCTACCGCCGCGACCTGGAGAAGGTGGTCGAATTCTGCAACACCCAGGGCATCGCCAGTTGGCAGGCCCTGCAGATCCAGCAATTGCGCCAGCTGGTGGCGCGCCTGCACCACCACGGCCAATCATCGCGCAGCCTGGCGCGCCTGCTTTCGGCGGTGCGCGGCCTGTATCGCTACCTCAACCGTGAGGGGCTTTGCCAGCATGACCCGGCCAACGGCCTGACCCCGCCCAAGGGTGAGCGTCGCCTGCCCAAGACCCTCGACACCGACCGCGCCCTGCAACTGCTCGACGGCGGCGTCGACGACGACTTCATCGCCCGTCGTGACCAGGCCATTCTCGAACTGTTCTATTCCTCGGGCCTGCGCCTGTCGGAACTGACCAACCTCGACCTCGAACAACTGGACCTGGCGGGCGGGCTGGTCCAGGTGCAGGGCAAGGGTGGCAAGGCCCGCGTCCTGCCGGTCGGGCGCAAGGCGCGCGAGGCGCTGCAGGCGTGGCTGAAACTGCGCGGGATCAGCGCGCCACGCGACGGGGCGATGTTCGTCACCCGCCAAGGCAAGCGCCTGGGGCCACGGGCCATCCAGTTGCGGGTCAAGGTCGCCGGCGAACGCGAACTGGGCCAGCACCTGCACCCGCACATGCTCCGCCACTCCTTCGCCAGCCACCTGCTCGAATCGTCCCAGGACCTGCGCGCGGTACAGGAGATGCTCGGCCACGCCGACATCAGCACCACGCAGATCTACACCCACCTGGACTTCCAGCACCTGGCCGCCGTCTACGACAGCGCCCATCCACGGGCCAAACGCAGCAAAGGCAGCGACTCATGAGTATCAAGCTGATCACCTTCGACCTGGACGACACCCTGTGGGACACCGCACCGGTGATCGCCAGTGCCGAGACCGTACTGCGCGACTGGCTTGCCGCCAATGCCCCAACCCTGGGCGGTGTGCCGGTCGAGCACCTGTATGCCATCCGCGAACGCCTGGTGCAGGCCGAACCGGGCCTCAAGCACCGCATCAGCGCCCTGCGCCGGCGCGTGCTGTTCCACGCACTGTCCGACGTCGGCTACAGCGAGCAACACGCCCAGGAGCTTGCCAATGAAGCCTTCGAGGTGTTCCTGCATGCCCGGCATCAGGTCGAGGTGTTTCCCGAAGTGCAGCCGGTACTGGAGATCCTGCGCCATCACTATGTGCTGGGCGTCGTGACCAACGGCAATGCCGATGTGCGGCGGTTGGGGATCTCGGACTACTTCCGCTTCGCCCTGTGCGCCGAGGACCTGGGGATCGGCAAGCCGGACCCGGCGCCGTTCCGCGAAGCGCTCAAGCGCGGCGAGGTCGAAGCCAGTGCGGCGGTACACATCGGCGATCACCCGGGAGACGACATCGCAGGGGCCCAACGCGCCGGCCTACGCGCGATCTGGTTCAACCCCCAGGGTAAGGCCTGGGCCGGCGAGCAGGCGCCGGATGCCGAGATCCAGCGCCTGTCGCAACTGCCCGACGTGCTCGCACGCTGGCGCTGACGGCCCTATCGCGGGGCACGTCGGATTCCACCCACAAAAAAGCCCGCAGCGACGGCGGGCTTTCTTGTATCCAGCCACTCAGATAGGGCGGCTGCCGTACTTGTTGTCCGGCTTCTTGGGCGGATCGGCAACCACGTTGGCCTCGACTTCCTGGACCTTGCCACCGCGTGCCAGGAACTCTTCCATGGCGCGCGCCAGCGCGTCGCGCTCCTTCTGCTTGGCTTCCATGCTCGGCATCTCGTCTACCGAGACTGCCGCCTTGGACTTGCCTTTGGCGGCAGGTGCAGGGCTGCTGTCGTCGTCGCCGGCGTCTTCCGCGCCGTCGTCGGATGCCGCGTCAAGGGCCTCATCACCCTCGTCTTCGTCGCCTACTTCGAGGTCATCATTTTCCAGATCGTCGTCGCTCATGTTCTACCTCATGACTTGCGAAAAGCAGGTTAGTTATAGACCAGTGATGCCGTAGACCGGCAGCCACCAGTGAAAATTCAACTGGCCGTGGGTTGGCCACTGCCTTGGATGTACGGCCCCTGGTGAGGGCGTTTCACCCAGCAGATCCCAGCTCCTGGCGGGATCTGACGAAATCCTTGAGCCACCGCTGCTGGCCTTGCGCTATTGGCAAGCCTAGCAAAGCGTGGCGAAGTGTGTGGAAGGCACTGCAAACACCCTTCCGGCGCGCATTCTAGCGCGCCGGGAGAAAAAACAAAGCTCCATCAGTACCCGCTTTTCTGTAAGTTTTCTGCCTGCGTCACGAACGTGCCGGATAAACCGTTTGCCTATCGGCGAAACGGTAAAAATCAGGCAAAAAAATGCCCGGACAAGCCGGGCAAGTTTTTTACTGCAGGGCGGTTACAGGTTGTAGCCGCGCTCGTTGTGCTGAGCCAGGTCGAGGCCGACCGACTCTTCTTCTTCGTTGACCCGCAGGCCCATTACCACGTCCAGCACCTTGAGGATCACGTAGGTGACGATGGCGGTGTAGGCCACGGTGAAGATCACGCCCTTGGCCTGGACCCAGACCTGCGCACCGATATCGGTGACCGCGCCGAAGCCGCCCAGGGCCGGTGCTGCGAACACACCGGTGAGAATCGCGCCGACGATACCGCCAATACCATGCACACCGAAGGCATCCAGCGAGTCGTCGTAGCCCAGCTTGCGCTTGAGGCTGGTGGCGCAGAAGTAGCAGATCACACCCGACGCCAGGCCGATTACCAGGGCGCCCATAGGGCCGACGGTGCCGGCAGCCGGAGTGATGGCGACCAGGCCGGCGACCACACCCGAAGCGATGCCCAGGGCGCTGGGTTTGCCGTGGCCGATCCACTCGGCGAACATCCAGCCCAGCGCGGCGGCGGCGGTGGCGATCTGGGTCACCAGCATGGCCATGCCGGCAGTGCCGTTGGCCGCTGCAGCGGAACCTGCGTTGAAGCCGAACCAGCCGATCCACAGCATGGCCGCGCCGACCAGGGTGTAGCCGAGGTTGTGCGGAGCCATCGGCGTGGTCGGGTAGCCTTTGCGCTTGCCCAGTACCAGGCACGCCACCAGACCTGCGATACCGGCGTTGATGTGCACCACGGTGCCGCCCGCGAAGTCCAGTACGCCCCAGTCCCACATCAGTGCGCCGTCACCGCTCCAGACCATGTGCGCGATCGGCGCATAGACCAGGGTGAACCACACGCCCATGAACACCAGCATGGCGGAGAACTTCATGCGTTCGGCGAAGGCACCGACGATCAGTGCAGGAGTGATGATGGCGAAGGTCATCTGGAAGGTGATGAACACCGCCTCAGGGAACAGCGCGGTGGCCGAGGTCAGGCCAGACGGCGTCACACCGGCGAGGAAGGCTTTGGAGAAGCCGCCGATGAACGAGTTGAAATTGAGCACGCCCTTTTCCATGCCGGTGGTATCGAAGGCGATGCTGTAGCCGTAGATGACCCACAGGATGCTGATCAGACCGGTGATGGCGAAGCACTGCATCATCACCGACAGCAGGTTCTTGGAGCGCACCATGCCACCGTAGAACAGGGCCAGGCCCGGGATGGTCATGAACAGTACCAGCGCCGTGGCCGTGAGCATCCAGGCGGTGTCGCCGGAGTTCAGTACCGGGGCGGCTGCTTCCTCTGCCAGGGCAAGGCCAGGCATTACGAGGGACAATAGGGCTCCTAGCCCTGCGATCTTGCGCAGAGTCATTTGTTTTCTCCTGGGGCGTTTGGGTTTGGTGAGGCTTGTTGTGTCGCTTAGATCGCGTCGGTATCGGTTTCGCCGGTACGGATGCGGATCGCCTGCTCCAGATTCACCACGAAGATCTTGCCGTCGCCGATCTTGCCGGTGTTGGCCGCCTTGGTGATGGCTTCGATCACCCGGTCCAGGTCCTTATCATCGATGGCGACATCGATCTTGACCTTGGGCAGGAAATCGACCACGTATTCGGCGCCACGGTACAGCTCGGTATGGCCTTTCTGCCGGCCGAAGCCTTTGACTTCGGTCACGGTGATGCCTTGCACGCCGATTTCCGACAGCGACTCGCGCACGTCGTCCAGCTTGAACGGCTTGATGATGGCAGTGACTAGCTTCATGAAACTCTTCTCCCGATTTGGTGGACTTGCCCCAGGAAAACAAACCCGTCTCAAGTCTAAGCGCAGCGCCTGGCTTTGTAACGCGTCGTCGGCTCCATTCCCCCACCGACGCACGTTTTCGGCGGGTGACGAGGGACCCTTGCGGCTCCGCCTGCACACTGCCCGATCACAAGGGACTGCATCAGTGCATGGCGCACAGAGGCCTTTGCAGAAACCTTGCCAGATCCGGCAAAAGGCCAGAAAACAAGTATTTGCGAGCAATGCTCGGGATTAGCCCATGGCCAGTACGGCGAAAGCTGCACGATTCTGGTGCATAGAGTCATAGCGAGCTGCTCAAAAAGTGTGCATCCAGTCCCCGGAATACGCCGTGCTACACTGCCCACCTTTCACACGCACGGAACAACCCGACCCATGCTCGCGCCCAAAGCCCTTCTCGACGCCCTGAGCGACCAGGCCTCGCGCCTGTTCAGCGGCGACACCGCGCAGCCGCGCGCCGAACTCGAAAGCCAGTTCAAGATCCTGATGCAGAGCGCGTTCAGCAAGCTGGACCTGGTCAGCCGTGAAGAATTCGACAGCCAGATGGTGGTCCTGGCGCGCACCCGCGCGCGCCTCGAAGCCCTGGAGAAGCAAGTGGCCGAGCTTCAGGCGCGCATGGCGCCACCGGCCCAGGACTAGCCACCCTTAGGGATATCCGGCCGGCCTCCGCGCAGAGGCCGGCCGGAAACATCAAACGCTTCCTACAAACAATAGGGAGCATTCAAACAAGATGAAACTTATTTAAAGTTCACCTCCCCGGTTGACTTCGATACTACCCTTGAATAAAGTTCGCTCGCCCTGAGAAAAGGGGCCTTTTTTCCATTCACTGAAGAATTCAATGGACACAGTATCTAGTCGCTGCCTGACCGCCGCCGCACGGCCCGGTCAGGCACTTGAACCGGAACACCGGTCCCGACACCCTGGTCGGGCAAGCCGCGCCAGAGCCTGATGCTCCGCCGTGACTTGCCCCAGCCGGTGTCCGCCGGTTGGAGGCAAGCTCATGAACCTCACGTCATTCGTTTCACATCGCCTGCACGCCTGCCTGGCGCGTTTGCAGGCCCGCGCCTGGCCGCCTCGTGGCCCGTGCGCTCCAGCCCAACCCTCCGCCGCCGTGTGCGGCCCGCAGTTGCGTGCCGTATGGCAGGCACACCCCTGCCACGGAAAACTTCAGTTGCGCCTGCACTGGCACCACGACGACAGCCAGGACCCTCCAGGTAGACGGGGGCTGCTGGCACGCCTCTGCGCTCGCCTGAGCCCCCAGACGCTCCACTGAACAACTGATATAGAACAGTAACTTCTGATCGAACTTTCAATCTTGAAAGTTCGCAGGACGGTTATTGCCCATTGTTTATCAACGAGGAATACAAACATGGAATGCGCGAGTAGAAAGTTCGCTGCCGAAACAACTTCCGACTCTCGGCAGCGGACAGACAACTGTCGGAAAAACCAAGCATTTTTCTGCGACCCGACATGCCTTCGTTCACCCCCTGAGTGAAACGTCTGTGTGTCGTGCCGCCGCAGCGGCAGGAGCACAGCAACATGACCGTCAAACACCGCAACACCTCACCGGCCAAGGCCGAACGCGAAACCCGCCTGTCCACCCGCGCCGCCCGTGAAGCGCGCAATGGCCTGTCGGTCACCCTCGCCAACCTCGATGCCAGCGAACTGGGGCTGACCGAACACGAAGCCGCCAAGCGCCTGCAGCGCGACGGCGCCAACCAGGTCGCCCACGACCAGCAACCCCACGCCCTGGTGCAGCTGCTCAAGGCCCTGCACAACCCGTTCATCTACGTCCTGCTGACCCTGGCCGGGATCAGCTTCGTCACCGACTACTGGATGCCGATCAGCGCAGGTGAAGCGGATGACGCCGACCTGACCAAGGTCATCATCATCATGACCATGGTCAGCCTCAGCAGCCTGCTGCGCTTCTGGCAGGAGTACCGCTCGAACAAGGCCGCCGACGCCCTCAAGGCGATGGTACGCACCACGGCCACCGTGCTGCGCCGCGAACAGTTCGGCGAGCCGCCGCGCCTGCGCGAAGTGCCCATGGACGAACTGGTGGCCGGCGACATCGTGCAGCTTTCGGCGGGCGACATGATTCCCGCTGACATCCGCCTGCTCGAATCACGCGACCTGTTCATCAGCCAGGCGGTGCTCACCGGCGAAGCGCTGCCGGTCGAGAAGTACGACACCCTGGGCAATGTCGCGCAGAAGTCCGCCACGACTGACAGCGCTGACCAGGACAACCTGCTCGAACTGCCGAACATCTGTTTCATGGGCACCAACGTGGTCAGCGGCCGCGCCCGCGCCGTGGTGGTCGCCACCGGTCGACGCACCTACTTCGGCTCCCTGGCCAAGGCCATCGCCGGCTCGCGCAGCCAGACCGCCTTCGACCGCGGCGTGAACAGCGTCAGCAGCCTGCTGATCCGCTTCATGCTGGTGATGGTACCGGTGGTGTTCATGATCAATGGCCTGGTCAAGGGCGACTGGGGCGATGCCTTCCTCTTCGCCCTCGCCGTGGCCGTGGGCCTGACCCCGGAAATGCTGCCGATGATCGTCAGCGCCAACCTGGCCAAGGGCGCCGTGGCCATGGCCCGGCGCAAGGTGGTGGTCAAGCGCCTGAACGCCATCCAGAACCTGGGCTCGATGGATGTGCTGTGCACCGACAAGACCGGCACCCTCACCCAGGACCGGATCATCCTCGAGCACCATGTGCGCATCGACGGTGAGCGCGACAAGCGCATCCTCGAGCTGGCCTGGCTCAACAGCCACCACCAGAGCGGCGTGCGCAACCTGATGGACCAGGCCGTACTCCACTTCGCGGCCCAGGACCGCGCGTTCCAGGCGCCCTACGCCTACGCCAAGGTCGACGAGCTGCCGTTCGACTTCATTCGCCGTCGCCTGTCGGTGGTGGTGAAGAACGCCCTGGGCGATCACCTGATGGTGAGCAAAGGCGCGGTCGAGGAAATGCTCGCCATCGCCACCCATGTGCAGGAAGGCGAAAGCGTCGTGGCCCTCGATGAGCGTCGGCGCCAGCGCCTGCTGGCCAGCGCCGATGCCTTCAACCGCGACGGCTTCCGCGTGCTGGTGGTCGCCACCCGCGACATTCCGGCAAGCGAAGGCAAGGCGCAGTACCACACCGACGACGAGCGCGACCTGGTGATCCAGGGCTTCCTGACCTTCCTCGACCCGCCCAAGGAAACCGCCGGCCCGGCCATCGCCGCCCTGCGCGACATGGGCGTGCGGGTCAAGGTACTGACTGGCGATAACCCGGTGGTCACCTGCAAGGTGTGCCGCGAAGTCGGCCTGGAGCCCGGCCTGCCGCTGCTTGGCCAGGACATCGAGCGCATGGACGACACTACCCTGAAGATTCAGGTCGAAGAACGCACCGTCTTCGCCAAGCTCACCCCACTGCAGAAATCCCGCGTGCTCAAGGCGCTGCAGGCCAACGGTCACACCGTGGGCTTCCTCGGCGACGGCATCAACGACGCTGCCGCCCTGCGTGACGCCGACGTCGGTATCTCGGTGGACAGCGGCACCGATATCGCCAAGGAATCGGCAGACATCATCCTGCTGGAAAAAAGCCTGATGGTGCTCGAGGAGGGTGTGCTCAAGGGTCGCGAAACCTTCGGCAACATCATGAAGTACCTGTGCATGACCGCCAGTTCCAACTTCGGCAACGTGTTCTCGGTGCTGGTGGCCAGTGCGTTCATCCCCTTCCTGCCGATGCTGGCGATCCACCTGCTGCTGCAGAACCTGATGTACGACTTCTCCCAGCTGTCGCTGCCGTGGGACCGCATGGACAAGGAGTTCCTCAGCGAACCGCGCAAGTGGGACGCTCGCAATATCGGCCGCTTCATGCTGTGGATCGGCCCGACCTCGTCGATCTTCGACATCACCACCTTTGCCCTGATGTGGTACGTGTTCGCCGCCAACAGTGTCGAGATGCAGGCGCTGTTCCAGTCCGGCTGGTTCATCGAAGGGCTGCTGTCGCAGACCCTGGTGGTGCACATGCTGCGCACCCGCAAGGTGCCGTTCTTCCAGAGCACTGCGGCGCTGCCGGTGATCCTGGCCACGGGCCTGGTGATGGCGCTGGGCATCTACATCCCGTTCTCGCCAGTTGGCGCGATGGTCGGTCTGGTGCCGCTGCCGTGGGAATACTTCCCTTGGCTGGTCGCCACCCTGCTGGGCTACTGCGTGGTCGCTCAGACCATGAAAACCCTCTACATCCGCCGCTTCGGACAGTGGTTCTGAGCCAGCAGGGAGAGCAGACCATGCGCGTACTGATCTGTGCGGGACGCAACTACGCCGACACCCGGCGCTGCCGCCAGGCCCTGGACGATGTCCAGCGCCAGCGGCCGATCCGGGTGTTGATTCACGGCGGCAGCCAGTTCCTCGGTGGCGAGATCGAAAGCTGGGCACGCGAGCACGGCGCCGACCTGGTGCGCTACCCGCCCAACTGGCAGTTGCACGGCAAGCAGGCCGAACGCCTGCGCAACCTGTTCATGTTCACCGACAGCCGCCCCGAGTTGTTGCTCGCCCTGCCCGGGGGCGACGACACCGAGGAGCTGCTGGCCAGGGCTCGCGGCGCTGGTGTGCAGGTGATCTGCGGCAGGCAACCACGACAACCCGAGCGAGAGGAGCATTGCCATGACGCCTGAAAAGCCTGATGAACGAGCCCGTTTCTCGCTCACCCACGACCTGCCACCCGCCCAGGCCCGGGCGGCGCGGCGCAATGTGCTGTTTGTGATCGTGACCTTGGTGTTGAGTGGGGTGTTGGTGGTGTTGTTTGGGGTTGAGGCGCGGTTGTCTGGAGGCTGAGAAAAACTGCGCCTAACCGGCTAGCGTCCCGCATTTTTGCGCTTGCTCCGCCCACTGATTTAACATGGCACCTGACTACGGCGACAGCAGAAAATTTGTCGGCGGAGCTGCGTAGGCCTGGCATGCCAAGGTCATATGAAGGGAAATCGCAAGCATCTGGGTTGTTCTGCTTCAGTGCAGGAGACTCGCTTTCGAGGCCGTCCTTCCGCGTAGTCACCTGATATTCCGAATCTTGGCCCCGGTCGCGTGATACGCGGTGACCGGGGCCAAGTACCTTTTGGCGCCGTCAACGCCTGAAAAGCGTGATGAGCGAGCCCTTTCTCGCTCACCCACGACCTGCCACCCGCCCAGGCCGGCGCAGCGCAGCGCAATGTGCAGTTTGTGATCGTGACCTTTGTGTTGAGTGTGGTGTTGGTGGTGTTGTTTGGGGTCGAGGCCAGCAACGCCTGCTTAGTAGGGCGGACTCTTCGAGGCGCCGCGAACAACAGCGCAGCAGGTGCCATTCACAGCGGTGCCTGCTTCGCGGGCAAGCCCGCTCCCACAAGTACTGCACCGGTTCCGATGGATCTACAGAACCCCTGTGGGAGCGGGCTCGTCCCGCGATCGGGCGCGCAGCGGCCGCCAACCAGACAACGCAGATAGCCCTGAAACAGCACGAAAACCGCCTGACCGGTGTTACAAGCCGAGCCATGGGGCAACCGACGTATGAAAGATCTGAAATTGCACCCGGAGCCTTCAGCCCATAATCCCTGGGAAGTATCCTACGCGCTTTGCGGAAGCCTCTTAATTGTCGGGGAAATGCCTCAGGGATAACTTCGCTGGGTCGCCCACATTGGCGACTGGGTGTGAGAAGCCCAAGTGTTTCAGGAATGGCTTCCCGTCATGGTAGCCGTGCGCGAGCAGGTTTCGACCTGGCCGTGTCCCTGGACCACGGACTTCTCACCTCGTGCACGGCTGCCACCCTAATCCGTGAGAAGGGTTCTGGTGGCAGCTCCAGATGTCGTCCAGGAGTTGAACCATGAAGAAACTCGTCCCCGACCCACCCCGCCTCAAGCTCATCAACAACCCCTACTTCTCCATCCACACCGACATGACCCCTCCCGACGCCCTGGCCCACGCCAGCGAGCTGTTGCGCGGTGTCGCCGAAACCATCGACGAACACTGTCGCGCCTATGCCGGTGTACCCGGCCTGCACATGCTGTCGAACGCCGCACACTCTGCCGAAACGGCGCGCGCGCTGATCGAGCATGCGCTGAACCGGATATGACCCTGAGCCCGTCAAGGAGTGATGAACATGAGCGGTAACCAATCCGGTCGCACCACCGCAGGTGTTGCCACCTTTCTCGAGATGTTTCGCGTACAGCCCGGTGTCCCCTATGAGCGCGCCATCGAAGAAATCTCAGTGCTGGTGGGCTGTACACGTGATCTGAGCGATCAGTTCACAGGGGAGGCGAACCCTGCGGCAATCACCGCCCTGCACTACCTCAGCGCCCTGGCCAAGGCGTTGTTGAATGATCTTGAGGTCAGCCGTAACGCTGGTGACTGAAACCTCACGATCACGCCTCGATACCGCCTCGGCATCGAGGCCCAGGCAAATGCTGCACAAGCACACCTCAACGAACTGAAGTCTCAGGCCGCTCAAGAATCCGACACTAAAGTATTCCCTCCCTGTGCCGTTAACTGCCTCAACTGGAAGGATTTATTTAGCTGGACTTTGCGCAAGTCGAGCTAACCCATGGAAGGCACCGATGCAAAGTGACCGGAAAGGACATGCAGCTGCCGTAACGCTGCAGACCGGGCAAGGCGGACTGTCGTCCGTCGTGCGACATACGAAAATGTCAACACATGGAAAATACGCTATGCAATTCAAGAAACGGATCTTCGCGGCCCTGGCCGTTACCTCCCTGTTCGCTGCCGGTGCAGCGCATGCAGGCCCTCCCGTGCAGATCACCGTCAAGAACCTGGGCACTGCCGAAGCCAAGTACTCGATGATCGGCAACAACGAAGCCCTGACCAACGCCAGCGCAACGCCCAAGCCCAAAGATTCGATCCTGCCGAACCAGGCCTTCACCTTTGTCGTGACCGGCCCCCTGAGCCCAGACATCACCACCGCCTTCGTGCGCTACGCCATCGGCGGCAAGTCCTGCGTGTTCCGTACCTCGTTCGTCAACACGATTGCCCCGGGCGGGCTGGGTGGCACCATCACCAAGATCCCGAAATGGACCAAGGATGCCGATGCCAGCGGCGGCGCTCGCTGCACCGCAACCATCACCTCGACCAGCCTGTCGAACTATTCGTGGAACGTCGAATTCACGATCAAGTAAGTCGCTGAACGTTCTGCCCCGGAGCGATCCGGGGCAGAACGGGTCCAAAGTAGACGCAGCATCCCCGCTGCCCAGAGAGATACGGAGACGATCATGGATGGTGTCAACAGCCTGCCGGCGTCACAGGTAAAAACCCTCAACGCAACTCAAGGCACTGGCAAGCCAGATGAAAAGCCTGACGCCACGGCCTCGGTCACGGCGCCCCAGAAAACGGGCAACTCGGATAACGCCAGCATCTCGCCACTGGCGCAGTTGCTCAGCGACGCAGCAGCGCGCGCGGCAAAGCGCGACGCCAGTACTGACCGTAGCGGCCTGAAAGCCATCGCTGAGCAGGTTACCCGCGCCATTCACAGCCCGGCGTTCGAGCAGTCCAAGGTCGAACGCGATGCCGAAACGCCCGCTTCGGACGACCCACAGCGCCTCGAGCAAGCACGTCAGGCAACCGCCTTCCTGAACAACAAAGGTTCCAACCCGTTCGCGGGCATGTCCATGGAACAACTCTCTCTAGTCGTGCATGACGACAGCGGTGCATTTACAGTCAACGAACGGCGCGCAGCGCTGGTGGAGACCGGTGCACAAGAAGAGGCTTGGTCCAGGGCGGTTTCGCAGAAGTTGATGGACGAGTACAACCGCGACGGGCACATGTCACCTAAAACCCTTCAAGGCATCCTGGATTATTACAAGGGCCTGCCGCCGATCATGGAAGCCCAGCTTCCCGACAACTACGAACATGATTTGAACAAACTCATCCAGTACGCCGAAAAAGAACAATCGCACAGCAAGGATCAACTCCAATCGCTGCTCGATCTGGTCTTGGCAAAACGCCTTGAATACACCGACAAGACAGCAACGCAAGACACCTGAATTTTTTCAACCAGGTGCCCATCGTATTGAGTGGGAATACCTGAACAGATTCCCAAGGATCGTGGGCAATGGATGCCTGAGTCACCCAACCAGACGCTGATTCGCCTGCAAGGCGTGACGCATGCGTACAGCTCCCATAGCGCCGCGCGGCCCGTGCTGCGTGATGTCTCGTTGTCGGTCAAGGCCGGCCAAAGTTGCGCCATCGTTGGCGCCTCGGGCTCGGGCAAAAGCACCTTGCTCAGCCTGATCGGTCTGCTCGACCAGCCCACCCAAGGACACCTCCACCTGGCAGGCCGCGACATGACCCTGGCAACCGATGGCGCCCGCGCAGTGATGCGCAACCAGCACATCGGCTTCGTTTTTCAGGGCTTCAACCTGCTGCCGCGTCTGGATGCCCTCGACAATGTCGCCTTGCCGCTGCTTTACCGTGGCGAGCCACGCAACTCGGCACGGGAGGCGGCGCGCCAGCAGTTGCGGCGGGTAGGCCTCGGCGAACGGCTGCACCACCGCCCGGCAGAGCTCTCCGGGGGCCAACGCCAGCGAGTGGCCATTGCCCGCGCCCTCGTCGGTGAGCCCCAACTGCTGCTCGCCGACGAGCCCACCGGCAACCTCGATGGCCAGACTGCACAAGACATCATCGAACTGCTGCTGGCTCTCAACCGTGAGCAGGGCGTCACCCTGATCATCGTCACCCATGACCTGGGGATTGCCCGTCGTCTGCAACGCTGCCTGCAGGTTGTCGAGGGCTGCATACGCGAGGTCGTGCATGGTTAGCACGCGAGCCTACGGCCCATCCCTCGCTCAGCGCCTTTCTGAACCATTCGATAGCCTCCAGCGCCTGGGACGCCGGGCCATTCTGGCGTTGCTCGGTATCGCAGTCGGCTGCGCAGCCGTGGTTGCGCTGCTGAACATTGGGCATAACGCCCAGCGCCAGGCGATGGCGGTGTTCAAGGGCATGGGCAGTAACCTGCTGGTCGCCGACGTGCAATGGCCTGCAGGCGCCCACTTGTCGGCACAGGCAACGCAGCCCTTCGACGCCCAAGCCGTGCGCGAAGCCGAGCCGGGACTGCGTGCAATCAGTCCGCTGAGCCTGTCGTCGGTACGCGTGAGTCTGCACGGACGAACACACGACGCGCTGCTAGCCGGGGTAGATCCGCAACTGGCCGAAGTACTCGACCTGAGATTGATAGAGGGGCGTTTCATCAGCCCTTACGACAGCCGCAGCACCCATGCGGTACTGGGCGAGCGCCTTGCCGCCGATCTGGCCGCACAGGGCATGCCGGTCATGCCTGGCGCACAGCTACAGATCGCAGGCTACGTGTTCCAGGTGATCGGCGTATTGCACGGCATCGGACAAAACCCACTGCTGCCGCTGTCGATCGACGACAGCTTGCTGATCCCGCTCGAAGGTATGCGACGGCTGGTCAGCGCATCTCAGGTGGGTACCGTTCTGGCGCGCACTGCCGACGGTGCCGACCCACTTGCCGTCGCCCCTCGCCTGCAGGCGCGGTTGCAGACCGCACTGCCCGGTCGCACGATCGATGTCCAGGCTCCCCAGCAGTTGCTCGCCGGTATCGCCCAGCAGTCGCGGCTGTTCTCCTGGCTGCTGGCAGGGCTGGGCGGCATTGCCCTGCTGGTGGGCGGTGTCGGGGTGATGAACGTGATGCTGATGAACGTCTCCGAACGCCGCCGCGAGATCGGCGTGCGCATGGCACTCGGCGCCCGCCCGCAAGATATCGCCTGGCTGTTTCTCCTCGAAGCGGTAGTACTGGCCGTGACCGGCGCAGCTTGCGGTGCAGTGCTGGGCGTGGGCGCGGGGTGGCTGTTTACTTTGCTGTCTGGCTGGGCCGACTTCAGCCTCGCCCCCCTGTCGTTGCCACTTGGCATCGGAGGCGCAGTCCTCACCGGGCTGTTCTTCGGCTTGAGCCCGGCGCTGTCTGCCGCCCGCCTGCAACCGGTACAGGCGTTGCGCGATGATTGAGCGCTGCCTGGCCTTGCTACTGCTGATCATGAGCACCGGGCCTGCCCTGGCCAGCCTGGCGCTCGCGCCTTCCCAGGCGACCCGGTCGAGCGCACCTTCGCCAGCCGTTTCCAGCCTCTCGCTGAAGGCACAGCGCATTGATTTGAGCCTAAGCGACGCGATCTACCTCGGTCTGCGCGACAACCGCGGGATCCGCAGCGCCTATCTGGATCGAATTGCTCAGAAGTTCGACCTGCGGGTGGCCGAGGATCGTTTCAGCCCCAAGCTGCTCATCCGCGGCAACTACCTGTCCAATCACAACCAGGCCGACCGCTATCGCCAAGGGGATATCACACCCACTACGACCCTGCTGACTCCTTACGGCACCCGCCTGAGCCTGGGCTGGACCTATCGTCACACCGAGGCCGAACTGGCCGGGCTGACCCGTAACGACGGCGCCAACATCACGGTCATCCAGCCGCTGCTGCGCGGTGCCGGCAGGGATGTCGCCACGGCACCGGTGCAACTGGCCCGCCTGGGCGAGCAGGTCAACCGGCTGGCGTTGAAAGACACCGTGGCGCAGACCATCACCCGAATCATCATCGGTTATCACACTCTGCTGCAGACCCAGGAGCAGTTGCAGATTGCCCGCGACGCCCTGCAGCGGGCCAATCAATTGCTCGAGGTGAACCAGGCAATGATTGCTGCCGGTCGCATGGCAGCCTTCGAGATAGTCCAGACCGAAGCCGAAGTCGCCACCCAGGAGCTCGGACTGGAAGACGCCCGCAATCAACAGCAAGCCGCGCGCCTGGCTCTGTTGCAGATGCTGGCGCTGGATCTCGATACCCCCATCGTCGCCAGCGACACGGTCCATGCAGACGCGATCGATATCGACACCTCCTTGGCCCTTCAACAGGCTCAGGCCCTGCAACCGACCTACCTCATCGAACTGATTGCCGGCGAGCAAGCAACGATCAACCTGACGGTGGCGCGTAACGAGCGCCTGTGGGACGTCTCTCTGGTCGGTGGTGGCGCCCAGGTACGTGAACGCAACAACCTCAACGGCAGCGCGCGCAGTTGGGAGAATTATGTGGGTGTTCAAGTGGAAATTCCGATCGGTGACCTGAGTACCCGTCAGGCTGAAGTACATGCGCGTGTCGGGGTGGAAACCCAGGAAGTCCGGTTGCAGGAAGCACGTCAGCAACTCCAGCGGGACGTGACCAATGCCGTGCGCGACATCGGCGTGCGCTGGCGCCAGTACCAGATTGCCCTGCGCGCGCAGGAATTGTCGCAACGCAAACTAGCGATCGAACGAGAAAAACTCACCGTCGGCCGATCAAGCAACTTCCAGGTTCTGAGTTTCGAGAACGACCTGCGCACGGCGCAGAATACGCGCCTGGGTGCGCTCATCAGCTACATGAACGCCCAGGCCGAACTGGACCAGACCCTGGGCACCACGCTGGACAGTTGGGACATTGCACTGAATGACTAGGTTTTGCTCGATCACTGGCGGCCGCGCGCTACTGGTGCTGGCCCTCGCCAATCTGCCGGGCTGCTACGGCGATGCGGATGAGCAGCCGGGCGCTTCCCCACAAGCGCAGTGGGTGCAGGTAGCACCGCGCCTGCTGGAAAATCGCCTGGGCCTGGTAGGCCACCTGCAGTCAATGGACCACATCACCCTCGCTGCACCTTTCGATGGGCTGATCGCCGACGTGCGCGTACAGGAGGGCCAGCACGTCGAGAAAGGCCAGGTGCTGGTGACGCTGGACCCTGCGCAGCTGCAAGTGCAATTGCGCCAGGCACAGGCTGAGCTGCTCAAGGCCCGTCGAGAGGCGCAACGCCTGGAACGTTGGAGCTCCAGCCCAGAAGTCGCCCGCGCACGGCGCGCAGTGGCGGCCGCGAACCAGAACCTATCCCGCAGCGAGAATAACCTGCGCGATACCCAGGCGCTGTTCGAGCGCGGCATCGTCGCGCGAATGGAGGTCGAAAGCCTGGCTCAGCAGGTGAACACCCAGCGCCAGGACCTGACCGCCGCCAACGAGGATCTGCTTACAACACTTGCGCACGGCCACGGCGAGGAGCTCAGCATCGCGGCAATGGAACTGGCCAACGCCCAAGCGCGCCATCAGGCCCTCGAGCAGTTGTATGCACGACGCGAACTGCTCGCTCCGCTGGCCGGGTATGTGGTTCGCCCGGCCCCTCAAGAGGGCGGAAAATCCGTTCCCCTGCAAACGGGTGTCGCCGTTACCCAGGGGGTACCGCTGCTCGGCGTGATAGGCCAGGAGCGCTTTCAGGCCTTGAGCCGGGTGGAAGAGACCGACCTGCGCCTACTGCACGAAGGCATGCCGGTGCAGATCAGTGGCGACGGCTTTTCCGGTGAACTGAGCGGTCGCCTGACCGCCATCGGTATCCAGAGCGAGACGGCTGATACGCAAGGCGCCGGAGCCCAGTACCCAGTGAAGGTGTCGATCGACCTGCCAGCACAGCCCTTGCAGCACCCCATGCGCGCGGGGATGAGCGCACGCCTGTCGATCATTCTGCAGCGTGACGAACAGGGTATCGCCATTCCCCCGCACGCATTGCGCGATGATGGCCAGGGGGGACGCTACGTGGTGTATCGAGCGACGCCACAGGCTGCGGTCGAGCAGATTCCGGTGACGACCGGTGCAGCGGTGCCCGAGGGCGTGATGGTGCGGGGGCTGGAGGCTGGGCTGGTGGAGGTGCAGGAGCGCACGCCTGACTGAAGAACTGCCAGGTTCGAAGACCAAAATCCGGAAACCAGGATGATCTGACAGTGTTCAATGCGTGAACTGAGCTGCAAGGTCCGCATGTATACATCGCCTTCCATGCGGACCTCGTGGCTGGCCACCACCGCACCATGCCCGCAGTCTGTTCCCAAGGCTTCCAATGCCGATATCGCCTCAGGCCGTGACGATGGTATTGCCCAAGGGCTCGAGCAGGCCCTGGCGAGTGGCCCTGCACACGGCACTGACCAAAGCCTGCAGCGAAGCCTGGAGAATGCTGCTGTCTTTACCAACACCGAAAAGCAGCTGGTTGTTGACGCGAATTTCCACATAGGCGATCGTCTCGGCCTGGGCGCCATCACGTACCGCATGCTCATGGTAGTCGGCGATGTCGAAATTCAGGCCAAGTGCGGCAAAGGCGTTGACCAGCGCGGCGAGCGGCCCGTTACCCTCCCCGGTCAATGGCAGGCGGCCACCGTCAACGAGCAATTGAGCACTGACGTAGGTGCTTGCTCGGTCACTGGTGAGCATGGGCTGGGTCAGGGTGTAGGGCCTGCCCTGCTGCAGATAGGTTTCAGTGAAGCAGGCCAGGATCATATCGCTGGTCACTTCCTGGCCTTCGGCATCGGCAACCCGCTGCACCACGCCGCTGAACTCCATTTGCAGACGCCGCGGCAGCACGATGCCCTGCTGCTCCAGCAGATACGCCACGCCTCCCTTGCCCGACTGGCTGTTGACCCGGATCACCGCCTCATAGCTGCGCCCCATGTCGGCAGGGTCGATCGGCAGGTAGGGGATTTCCCAATAACCGTGAGGGTTTGCGCGGCGGCGCGCAAAGCCTTTCTTGATCGCGTCCTGATGAGAGCCGGAGAACGCAGTGAACACCAACTCACCGGCATAGGGATGACGAGGATGGGTAGGTAACTGGTTGCAGTACTCGACCTCACGCTGAACGTGGGTGATGTCCGAGAAGTCCAGTTCAGGGCTGATGCCGCTGGTATACAGATTCATGGCCAAGGTCAGGATATCGACGTTGCCGGTGCGCTCGCCATTGCCGAACAGCGTCCCCTCGACCCGTTCGGCACCCGCCAGGCACGCCTGCTCGGCAGTTGACACCCCGGTGCCGCGGTCATTGTGTGGGTGCACGCTGATGATCACGCTGTCTCGCTGGCTCACATGCCTGCAGAACCATTCGATCTGGTCGGCGAACACGTTGGCCGTCGACACCTCGACGGTTGTGGGCAGATTGAGAATCATCTTGTTGGACGGCGTTGGCTGGAACTCGGCGATGACCGCGTCGCAGATTTCCAGGCCGAAGTCCAACTCGGTGAAGCAGAACGTTTCCGGCGAATACTGGTAGGTCCACTGGGTTTGCGGATTGGCCTGCATCAACGCCTTGATCTCACGGGTGGCCTGGGTGGCAATATCGATACAGCCAGCGCGGTCGACACCGAACACGACTTCGCGGAACACAGGGGCCGTGGCGTTGTAGACATGCACAATGGCCCGCGGCACGCCCTTGAGCGCCTCGAAGGTGCGCTCGATCAGGTGAGTACGCGCCTGAGTCATGACCTGGATGGTGACATCGTCAGGGATTGCGCCGCTTTCGATAAGCTCACGGACGTAATCGAAATCAGTCTGCGAAGCCGCCGGAAAACCTACCTCGATCTCCTTGAACCCGACCTTGACCAGCAGATCGAAGAAGCGGCGCTTGCGCTCGGCGTTCATCGGTTCTATCAGGGCTTGGTTGCCGTCGCGCATATCAACGCTGCACCAGACCGGTGCAGCTTTCTGTACCTGGCCAGGCCAGGTGCGGTCCGGCAGATCAACCACGTTGAAATGGCGGTATTTAGTGGAAGGGTTCTTCAACATCATGGTGGCGTTCTCCTTGGCCTGTAAGCGATCGTGCTGGCGCTGGGTGAGGTGAGCGTATATCTGATATTGGATCCAATTTATGCTGAAAGCGCTTAGTCTGGATTGCGTTCTATTTACCCAGAAACAGGGTTATGTTTTTTAAAATTGCTGAGAAATCAATTTTCTTAGTGAATACTTGCCATATGACATAAAAAGTATCTTCACGCTGCTGCGCCACGGTGGGCCTGACGGACTGTGTCCACTCAACAAAAAAACGCCATGCCTTGGCAAAATCTCGTCGCACTCTTCACCCGCCACTGCCCACGCCCCTGGCTATCCTTGCCCCTGCCGCAGGACGCGGCATCCCCAGTGACCAAGGAGTGTCCATGTCTCTCGCCCTCGTCCACAGCCGCGCCCAGGTCGGGGTGCTGGCGCCCGCTGTCAGCGTCGAAACCCACTTGGCCAACGGTCTGCCCAACCTCACCCTGGTCGGCCTGCCCGAGGCCACGGTCAAGGAAAGCAAGGACCGGGTACGCAGTGCCATCGTCAATTCCGGCCTCGAATACCCGGCCCGACGCATCACCCAGAGTCTCGCCCCCGCCGACCTGCCCAAGGATGGCGGGCGCTACGACCTTGCCATCGCCCTGGGCATCCTCGCCGCCAACGGCCAGGTGCCGGTGGCGACCTTGGTCGATTTCGAATGCCTGGGCGAGTTGGCGCTATCCGGGGCATTGCGCCCGGTACAGGGCGTGCTGCCGGCGGCGCTGGCGGCGCGGGAGGCCGGGCGGGCACTGGTGGTGCCACGGGAGAATGCCGAGGAAGCGAGTCTGGCCAGTGGGCTGGTGGTGTATGCGGTCGGGCATCTGCAGGAGCTGGTAGCGCACCTCAATGGCCAGGCACCGCTGCCAGCCTATGCCGCCAATGGCTTGATGCTACGCGCGCGCCCCTATCCGGACCTGAGCGAAGTACAGGGGCAGATCGCGGCCAAGCGCGCCCTGCTGGTCGCGGCGGCGGGGGCGCACAACCTGCTGTTCACCGGGCCACCCGGCACTGGCAAGACCTTGCTCGCCAGCCGCCTGCCGGGCTTGCTGCCACCGCTGGACGAGCACGAGGCGCTGGAGGTTGCGGCCATCCAGTCGGTCAGCGGCAAGGCACCGATCGACTGCTGGCCGCAGCGGCCGTTTCGCCACCCTCATCACAGCGCGTCGGGCCCGGCACTGGTCGGTGGCGGCAGTCGGCCACAGCCTGGGGAAATCACGCTGGCCCATCATGGGGTGCTGTTTCTCGACGAACTGCCCGAGTTCGAGCGGCGTGTGCTGGAGGTGCTGCGCGAGCCGCTGGAGTCTGGCGAGATCGTGATTTCACGGGCCAGGGACCGGGTGCGCTTTCCTGCGCGCTTCCAGCTTGTAGCGGCGATGAACCCCTGCCCCTGCGGCTACCTGGGCGACCCGGCAGCCCGCTGCCGGTGCAGCCCTGAGCAGATCCAGCGCTACCGCAACAAGCTCTCGGGCCCGCTGCTCGACCGCATCGACCTGCACCTGACCGTCGCACGGGAAAGCACCACTCTCAGCCACCAGCCCAGTGGCGAGACCAGCGCCAGCGTCGCTGCCCAGGTCGCCCAGACCCGCGAGCGGCAACAGCGTCGCCAGGGTTGTGCCAACGCGTTTCTCGATATGCCAGGCCTGCGCAAACATTGCGACCTGAAAGCCGCCGACCAGTCATGGCTGGAAGGCGCGTGCGAGCGACTCAACCTTTCGTTGCGCGCCGCCCACCGTCTGCTCAAGGTCGCCCGCACCCTGGCTGACCTTGAACAGGCCGAGCGCATCGCCCGCTCCCATCTGGCCGAGGCCCTGCAATATCGCCCTGGCAGTTGACTCGACGCCCGCACCACCACCGATAACCCCACTCAATCTTCTCCATAGCGGAAATATATTTTGCGCGCTAAATATTTGCGCGCAATATTCGACTCAAGCAGCAAGCAGTCGCTGATCCCTTACCGAACCTTGGAGAACGATCATGACCACCCTTCGCAAAGTCTTCGCCATCGCCACCCTGACCCTCGGCACAACTGCAGGCGCCTTCGCCCAGTCCATCGAGGCCACGCCTTACCACTACGGCATGAACCTGGACATCGCCCAGGTCATCGCGGTCGATGCCCCGAACAGCACTCGCAGCCATGCCTCCGCCGCAACGCTCACCTACCGCAACAGCAGTGGCCAGGTGCAGAAGGTCAGCTACATCCACCCAACCACCGCCGCCAACCAGAACTGAACCCCACGGCCCGACCCCAGAGGAGCTTGAACCATGAAACTGTCCCGCACCCTGACCGCCGGCCTGCTCGCCCTCGCCGTCAACAGCGCCTTCGCCGCCGGTAGCGCCGGCGTCGAGCACACCACCCAAGGCTTCCTCGATGCCCTGGCCGCCGGTGGCGGCAAGCCGCTGGAAACCTTGGCGCCCAAAGATGCACGGGCCGTGCTCAGCGGTGCGCAAGCCAGCGTCAAGGTCGATCTTTCGGGTATCCAGGTCGAGCGTCGCACACTGCAGATCGACGGCAAGCCGCTGGACATCCGCGTGGTGCGCCCGCAAGGCGCGAAAGGTGAGCTGCCAGTGTTCATGTTCTTCCACGGCGGTGGCTGGGTGCTGGGCGACTACCCGACCCACGAGCGCCTGATCCATGATCTGGTGGTCGGCTCCGGCGCGGCGGCAGTCTATGTCGACTACACGCCATCGCCAGAAGCGAAGTTCCCCACCGCGATCAACCAGGCCTACGCCGCGACCCGCTGGGTGGCCGAGCACGGCAAGGAAATCGGTGTGGATGGCAGCCGACTGGCCGTGGCCGGTAACAGCGTCGGCGGCAACATGGCGGCGGTGGTGGCGATCAAGGCCAAGGAAGCGGGTACACCCAAGCTGCGGTTCCAGGCGCTGTTGTGGCCGGTGACCGACGCCAACTTCAACAATGCATCGTACAACCAGTTTGCCGAAGGGCACTTCCTGACGCGCAACATGATGCAGTGGTTCTGGGACAGCTACACCACCGACCCGCGCCAGCGTGATGACATCCATGCCTCGCCACTGCGGGCTAGCCTGGATCAACTCAAAGGCCTGCCGCCAGCACTGGTGCAGACCGCCGAAATGGATGTGCTGCGTGACGAAGGCGAAGCCTACGCCCGCAAGCTCGATGCTGCCGGTGTGCCGGTGACTGCCGTGCGCTACAACGGCATGATCCATGACTTCGGATTGCTGAACGTGCTGGGGCAGGTGCCCGGAACTCGTAGCGCGATGAATCAGGCGGCGCAGGCGCTGAAGGAACATCTGCAATAACGATAGTCGCCTCACGGGCCTCTTCGCGGGCAAGCCCGCTCCCACATGTGTAGGAGCGGGCTTGCCCGCGAAGAGGCCCTTGAGGGCTGCAAAGGCTCCAAATCCTGAACGCTGCTTCCCACCCCCGACGGTTGCCCCCTCCCCCCGCCGAGACGAAAATGCCTACCGTCCCCGGCGCCTGCTCACACAGCGCTTCATCCAAGCCTCCTGGAGTTCTACCCATGCCACATGAAGGCAGCATCCTGCAGACTGCAGTGATATTCCTGCTTGCCGCCGTCGTCGCCGTGCCTCTGGCCAAGCGCCTGCAACTGGGTGCTGTCATCGGCTACCTGCTGGCTGGCGTGGCCATCGGTCCACAAGCGTTGGGCCTGATTCGCGACACCGAGAGCGTGGCGCACATTTCCGAACTGGGCGTAGTCCTGCTGCTGTTCATCATCGGCCTCGAACTTTCCCCACGACGTCTGTGGCTGATGCGCAAGGCGGTGTTCGGCGTGGGCCTGGCACAAGTGGTGCTGACCGGCGCGATCATCGGTGCCATCGCCCTGTTCGGCTTTGCCCAGTCCCTGCCAGCGGCGGTGGTGCTCGGTCTGGGCCTGGCGTTGTCATCCACCGCACTGGGCCTGCAGAGCCTGGCCGAAAGCAAGCAACTGAACGCCCCCCACGGGCGCCTGGCCTTTGCCATCCTGTTGTTCCAGGACATTGCCGCGATCCCGCTGATCGCGCTGGTGCCCCTGCTGGCGGCCAGCGGCCCGGACACCAGCCACGGCGACAGCATCGAACATGGCCTGCGGGTGTTCGGCAGCATCGCCATCGTCATCGTCGGCGGCCGCTACCTGCTGCGCCCGCTGTTTCGCATCGTCGCCCGTACCGGCCTGCCGGAAGTGTCCACGGCCACCGCACTGCTGGTGGTGATCGGCACCGCCTGGCTGATGGAGGAAGCCGGCATTTCCATGGCGCTGGGCGCGTTCCTCGCGGGCCTGCTGCTGGCCGACTCCGAATACCGGCATGAGTTGGAGTCGCAAATCGAACCGTTCAAGGGCCTGCTGCTGGGGCTGTTCTTCATCAGCGTCGGCATGGGCGCCAACCTTGGCCTGCTGCTGGAAGCACCTGCGCTGCTGCTGGGCCTGACCTTGCTGCTGGTAGCGGTGAAACTGCCACTGCTGATGCTGGTCGGGCGTGCGGTGGGCGGGCTGAACAACCTGAGCGCACTGCGCCTGGGGCTGGTGCTGGCGGCGGGAGGTGAGTTCGCCTTCGTGGTGTTCAAGCTGGGCAAGGACCAAGGCTTGTTTGACACCTACACCTACGACCTGCTGCTGATGACCATCACCCTGTCGATGGCCCTGACGCCGATGTTGCTGCTGGCCAGTTCGCGCCTGATCAAGCGCCCGGCGCCAGCGCGCGAAGTGCCGGAGCAATACCGCACGATCCAGGCCGACGCCCCGCGCGTGGTGATCATCGGCATGGGCCGCATGGGGCAGATCGTGGCGCGTATCCTGCGGGCACAGAAAGTCTCCTTCATCGCCCTGGATACCTCGGTCGATGCCATCGAGATGACCCGCACCTTCGAACAGGCCCCGGTGTTCTACGGCGACCCGATGCGCCCCGAGGTGCTGCATGCGGCCAAGGTCGGCGAGGCCGAGTACTTCGTCATCACCACCGATGATCCGGAAGCGACCATCCGCATCGCCGAGCGGGTCAAGCATGAGTACCCGCACCTGAAAGTGATCGCCCGGGCGCGTAACCGCCAGCACGTGCACAAGTTGCTCGACGTCGGCGCCGAGCCGATTCGCGAGACCTTCTACTCAAGCCTGGAGATGACCCGCCTGACCCTGATCGGCCTCGGCCTGAGCGAGACCCAGGCGGCAGACCGCATCCAGCGCTTCACCGAGCACGACCAGCAGGTGCTGGAGGCACAGGGGCGGGTTCGCGATGACCGGGCGAAGGTGATGCAGACGGCCAAGGAGGCCAGGGTGGAGCTGGAGCGGTTGTTCGAATCGGATAACGACTGAGTTGTATGCCGCAGGGGCCTTCATGCAGCCCCTGCGGCGACACGACACCTGCTCGACGACGAGCCACGAAGGGTGAAAATCAACTTCGGTTCAAGCAAATCCCAGCCGCGCGATAGGCGGGTGCTCACGATGAGCAGCCTGCCACAGATCATACGCCGCCTGCTCTGCCAGATATTGGCGGGCACTGCCCAATCCAGCCAACTCAAGCCGGTACGCAAGATCGGCGGAGATAGCTGCGCGCCCGTTCATCACAGTGGACAGTTGACCTCGGGAATAACCGAGATGACGAGCAAGCGCAGAGACACTCAGGCCAATCGCCGGCAGGACATCCTCGCGCAACGCTTCACCCGGATGGGGGGGGTTATGCATGGGCATGACAATGCCTCCTAGTGATAGTCCAGATAGTCCACAAGCTCTGCATCCGTGCCGACAAAGCGAAACACCAGCCGCTCTACACAGAACGCACAATTCTGGAGGGAAGGTGTTCCGGAAGGGAGTTTCAGCTTTCCGTCAAAGGCGTGAGAGCCTTCCTATCCAATGGCATGACCTGATACCTGCGAAAACCCGCCACACAAACAGCAAAAAGGGCGACTGTCTCCAGTCGCCCTCGATGCCGCAGTCGCGCAGGCCCGGCCTCAGCCGGTCACTTCGCCAGAAATGCCAGCAAGTCGTCGTTCAGTTGCTGCGCATGGGTCACGGCAAAGCCGTGTGGTGCACCGGGATATACCTTCAACTGCGCGCCCTTGATCATCTCGGCGGCTTTCTTGCCGGTTGTCTCGAACGGCACGATCTGGTCGTCATCGCCGTGGATCACCAGGGTCGGCACATCGATTTTGGCCATGTCCGGGCGGAAATCCGTTTCAGAGAACGCTGTCACGCAGTCGATGGTGCCTTTGAGCGAGGCCAGCAGGGCAATGTTCAGTGTCTGGGCCTGCACGCCCTGCGAGACTTTCTGCCCATGGTTGATGCCATAGAACGGCGCGGCGAAGTCGGAAATAAACTGCGCACGGTCGGCACGCAGGCCGTCGCGAATACCGTCGAATACCGACTTGTCGACACCCTCGGGGTTGTCGGCGGTCTTGATGAACAGTGGCGTTACCGCCCCCAGCAGCACCAGCCCGGCCACGCGCTCGCTACCATGCTTGGCGATGTAGCGGGTGACATCGCCGCCGCCCATGGAGAAGCCGACCAGGGTGACGTCACGCAGGTCCAGATGCTCGATCAGCTGGGCGATGTCATCGGCGAAGGTGTCGTAGTCGTAACCGTTCCACGGCTGGCTGGAACGCCCGAAGCCGCGGCGGTCGAAGGCGATGGTGCGATAGCCGCGGCTGGCCAGGAATTCCATCTGGCCATCCCACATGTCGGCGTCCAGCGGCCAGCCGTGGCTGAACAGCACGGGCTTGCCGCTGCCCCAGTCCTTGTAATAGATCGCGGTGCCATCGCGGGTAACTAGTGTGCTCATGTCGGAATCTCCTGAAAGTCGGGTAGGTCTGGATCTTGAGTACGGGGCGCGAGGAACATTCCATCGCACAGCTGGCCGGTCGGCCACGAGGCGTGCCGACCGGCCATGGGTGGGTCACTTGCCAGCGGTGAGAGCGTTGTAGCTGGTGATCAGGTTGCGATAGTCCGGGATGTGGTTGGAGCACAGCGCGGCCAGCCCTTCGACATCGTTGCGCCAGTCGCGGTGCAGCTCGCAGGCCACGCCGAACCAGGTCATCAGTTGTGCACCGGCAGCTTCCATGCGGCGCCAGGCGGCATCGCGGGTCATCTCGTTGAAGGTGCCGGAGGCATCGGCCACCACGAATACTTCGAAGTCCTCGGCCAGGGCCGACAGCGCCGGGAAGGCCACGCACACTTCAGTTACCACACCGGCGATGATCAGCTGTTTCTTGCCAGTGGCCTTCACTGCCTTGACGAAGTCTTCGTTGTCCCAGGCGTTGATCTGGCCAGGGCGGGCGATGTAGGGAGCGTCCGGGAACAGCGCCTTGAGCTCTGGCACCAGCGGGCCGTTGGGGCCTTGCTCGAAGCTGGTGGTGAGGATGGTCGGCAGGTTGAAGAACTTGGCCAGGTCGGCCAGCGCCAGCACGTTGTTCTTGAACTTGTCCGGCTCGATGTCACGGACCAGCGACAGCAGGCCTGCCTGATGGTCGACCAACAGTACGGCGGCGTCGTCTTTGTTCAGGCGGTTGTAGGTGAATTGGCTCATGGTCTGTACTCCCAAATGTGTCTTCGATGTGCGGTAGGTGGGGTAGTGCGCGTTGATGAGTACAGATTAAAAACATCACCTTTGATGCGGTAGACTGCAAAAATTGTCTGTAGCGTTCTATCTGGAGAACGATCTTGGAAGACCTGAATTCCCTCTATTTCTTCACCCAGGTCGTCGAGCATGGCGGCTTCGCCCCGGCGGGCCGGGCGCTGGACATGCCCAAGTCGAAACTCAGCCGGCGCATCGCCGACCTGGAAGACCGTCTTGGCGTTCGCCTGCTGCACCGTACCAGCCGCCACTGCTCGCTGACCGAGATCGGCCAGGCCTACTACAACCGTTGCCTGGCCATGCGTGTGGAAGCCGAGGGCGCGGCAGAGATCATCGAACGCAACCGCAGCGAACCACGTGGCCTGGTGCGTATCAGTTGCCCCACTACCCTGCTCAACTCGTGGGTCGGGCCGATGCTCACGCGCTACATGCTCAAGTACCCACAGGTGGAGCTGTTCATCGAAAGCACCAACCGTCGCGTCGACCTGTTGCATGAAGGCTTCGATGTGGCGCTACGGGTGCGCTTCCCGCCGCTGGAGAACACCGACATGGTGATGAAGGTGCTGAGCAACAGCACCCAATGCCTGGTGGGCCATCCATCGTTTCTCGCCCAGTTGCCCGAGGGTTTCGAACCGCAGATGTTGAGCACGCTGCCGAGCCTGCACTGGGGCGCGGCGCAGCAGAAGTATCAATGGGAGCTGTTTCAGGGGGAGGACATGGCGCGCAAGCTGGTGATCGCGCACACGCCGCGCATGGTCACCGATGATCTGTTCGCGCTGCGGCATTTCGTGGTGGCGGGGGTGGGCATCGCGCACTTGCCGCGGGTGGCGGTGCGCGAGGACCTGGCCCAGGGGCGCCTGGTGGAGATGTTGCCGGCGTGGCAGCCGCGCTGCGGGATCGTCCATGCGATCTTCCCTTCGCGGCGCGGGCTGCTGCCTTCGGTGCGCTCGCTGATCGACCATCTGGCCGAGGAGTTTGCGGTCAGTGATATGGCTTGAGCGTCAGAACGCGAAGCAGGAGCAGCCCAGCGCTCCCCAGAAGCCCTGATAGTCGCTCACCGGCACGCTCGAATGCCGAGCCTTCTCATGGCTGTGCGCATGCACCCCGCACGGCCCGACGCACTGGTGTACCGCCGCAGCCAGCGGCGCACCGGCCCGCCAGTGGCCCGGCACCTTGGCCACCGGCGACCACTCGGGCACCACCGGAATCTGCGCCGGGCCGAGCTTGTCGAACTCCGCCGCGCCGTACACCACCTTGCCATCCACCACCGTCAGCACCGACTCGATGCTCTTGATCGCCTCTTCCTCGACGCTGAAGAAGTCCAGCGACAGCGCCGCCAGGTCAGCCAACTGCCCGACCTTGATCTGCCCCTTCTTGCCCTGCTCGCTGGAGAACCAGGCACTGCCATGGGTGAACAGCTCGAGCGCCGTGGCGCGACTCAGGCCTTCCGGGTACAGCTCCAGGCCGCCGACGGTCTTGCCGCTGACCATCCAGTACAGCGAGGTCCAGGGGTTGTAGCTCGACACCCGGGTGGCATCGGTGCCAGCACCCACTGGCACGCCCTCGGCGAGCATGCGCTGGATCGGCGGGGTTTTCTCTGCAGCCTTGGCGCCGTAGCGGTCGACGAAATACTCACCCTGGAAGGCCATGCGGTCCTGGATGGCAATCCCGCCATTCAGCGCCCGCACCCGCTCGATGTTCTTCGGCGAGATGGTTTCGGCGTGGTCGAAGAACCACGGCAGGTTGTTGAACGGGATATCGCGGTTGACCTTCTCGAACACATCGAGCATGCGCGAGATGGACTCGTCGTAGGTGGCATGCAGACGGAACGGCCAGCGCTGCTCGACCAGGTGACGGATCACCGGTTCGAGTTCCTCTTCCATGGTCTGCGGCAGGTCCGGACGCGGCTCGAGGAAGTCCTCGAAGTCGGCGGCGGAGAACACCAGCATCTCGCCAGCGCCGTTATGGCGCAGGAAGTCGGTGCCGCTGTGGACCTTGACGCTTGAAGTCCACTTCTTGAAGTCGTCCAGTTCTTCCTTGGGTTTCTGGGTGAACAGGTTGTAGGCGATGCGCACGGTCAGTTGGTCGTTGTCGGCCAGCTGCTGGATCACCGAATAGTCATCCGGGAAATTCTGGTAGCCGCCACCGGCATCAATGGCGCTGGTCAGCCCGAGGCGGTTGAGCTCACGCATGAACTGGCGGGTCGAGTTGACCTGGTACTCCAGCGGCAACTTCGGCCCCTTGGCCAGGGTGGCGTAGAGGATGGTCGCGTTGGGGCGGGCGATGAGCATGCCGGTCGGGTTGCCGAACTTGTCACGCTGGATTTCGCCACCGGGCGGGTTGGGCGTGTCCTTGGTGTAGCCGACGGCACGCAATGCGGCGCGGTTGAGCAGGGCACGGTCATACAGGTGGAGGATGAACACCGGCGTGTCAGGCGCTGCCTGGTTGATTTCTTCGAGGGTGGGCATGCGCTTTTCGGCGAACTGGAATTCGTTCCAGCCACCCACCACCCGTACCCATTGCGGCGTGGGTGTGCGCAAGGCCTGCTCCTTGAGCATGCGCAGGGCGTCGGCCAACGATGGCACGCCTTCCCAGCGCAGTTCGAGGTTGTAGTTCAGGCCGCCGCGGATCAGGTGCAGGTGCGAGTCGTTCAGGCCGGGGATCACCGTGCGCTGCTTCAAGTCGATGATCTGCGTGCTGTTGCCCTTGTGGGCCATGGCCTCGGCATCGCTGCCCACGGCGACGAAGCGCCCGTCCTTGATGGCCACGGCGGTAGCTGTGGGGTTTTCACGGTCGACGGTGTGCAGCTTGCCGTTGAACAGAATGAGGTCTGCGGTCATGGGATCTCCTGAAATGTCGGCATGGGCGGAATCGGTGAAGGGCAGTGCGGACCAGAGCGCGCCGGCCGCACCGAGCAGGGTGCTGTTGGCGAGGAAACGGCGGCGGCTCTTGTCGGTGGGATCCTGGTTCATGGTGCTCTCCGTCCGGTGGGGTGATCGGCAGGCGATTGAACGCTAGCAGTGGATCGTCAGGCGTGCGCTCAACGGCGCAGCCATCCGGCGCAGCGGCGCGTCACCCACGGCATGATGAAGAACACCACCGGGAGGATGACGCACAGGTTGACCAGCAAGTTGCTGGCCAACGGCCCGCCCAGCGGCGGCACCTTTGCGAACAGCGGCGCCAGCAACTGGGGCACCAGCAGGGTCATCGGGCAGATCACCAGATAAGTGAGCACCGCCTGCTTCCAGCGCGCAGGCTGTGTGGCTGGCGTGCTGGACGGGGTGAACCAGAACTCCGGATCGTCGTGGATACGGGTCTGGTCACCCTCTTCCAGCAGCGGCAGCACTTCGGCGACCAGGCGCTGGCGCTCCGGTGAATCGACCCAGGCACGCAGTTGCCCTGCATCGGCAAAACGCACCACGGTGGTGAACTGGCCGCCATTGTCATCCGGACGAATCACGTTCACGTCCAGATGACCAGGCTGGCGGCGGGCAACACCGACGGTACGACGCAACCAGGTCTCGTAGTGCGCCAGGGCATCGGCCCGGACTTTGTGCTGGATCACCAGGGTGACCACGCTGCTGTTGTTCATCGCTGAATACCTGAGCAAAGTTTGACCAGGCGCCGTGGGTGGCGCCTGGCGGGGTGGGTCACTTGCCAGCGGTGAGGGCGTTGTAGCTGGTGATCAGGTTGCGGTAGTCCGGGATATGGTTGGAGCACAGCGCGGCCAGCCCTTCGACGTCGTTGCGCCAGTCGCGGTGCAGCTCGCAGGCCACGCCGAACCAGGTCATCAGTTGTGCACCGGCAGCTTCCATCCGGCGCCAGGCGGCATCGCGGGTCATCTCGTTGAAGGTGCCGGAGGCATCGGCCACCACGAATACTTCGAAGTCCTCGGCCAGGGCCGACAGCGCCGGGAAGGCCACGCACACTTCAGTTACCACACCGGCGATGATCAGCTGTTTCTTGCCAGTGGCCTTCACTGCCTTGACGAAGTCTTCGTTGTCCCAGGCGTTGATCTGGCCAGGGCGGGCGATGTAAGGCGCGTCCGGGAACAGTGCCTTGAGCTCTGGCACCAGCGGGCCGTTGGGGCCTTGCTCGAAGCTGGTGGTGAGGATGGTCGGCAGGTTGAAGAACTTGGCCAGGTCGGCCAGGGCCAGCACGTTGTTCTTGAACTTGTCCGGCTCGATGTCGCGGACCAGCGACAGCAGGCCTGCCTGGTGGTCCACCAGCAATACGGCGGCGTCGTCTTTGTTCAGGCGGTTGTAGGTGAATTGGCTCATGGTCGTGCTCCTTCGGGTGGGGTGGGTTGTTGTCTCGACTGCATGGGCACAGATTAAAAACATCGCGTTTCTGTCGGTAGATAGTGAAAAACGGCCTTAGCGTTCTTTTTTTGGAACGATGAAACGGATGTCGCCCTTTTCACAGGTAAACCCACACCCACAGATGCCCCATTGCCTGGGCAACCAACCTGCTCTTTACTACCCCTCAGCCCTCCCCTAGCCCCCGAGACCACCATGCTGGCCTTCATCCAGTCCTACCCCCTGCTGCTGGGAACCTGCCTGATCTTCCTCGACCTGCTGCTCTGGCAACTGATCCCGCTGGAGCGCCGCGCCTGGCGTATCGTCACGCGCCTGGGCATCTTCGTGATCTTCAGCGCCGTCCTACTGGCCGCCGGCATGAGCCCGCTGCAACCGCCGCCATGGGCGGACGATGTCGCGCGCAACCTGATCGCCACGGTGCTGACCATCGGCTGGTGGCTGTTCGGAGCGCGCACGGTGACGGTGGTGTTCGGCCTGCTGATGATCGCCCGCGGCAGTCACGGCGGGCGCCTGCTGCAGGATGTCGTGGGCGCGCTGATCTTTCTTGCCGCAGCCGTGGCGGCGGCGGCCTATGTCCTGCAACTGCCGGTCAAAGGGCTGCTGGCGACCTCCGGAGTGATGGCCATCGTCATCGGCCTGGCGCTGCAGAGCACCCTGGCCGACGTGTTCTCCGGCATCGTGCTCAACACCACGCGGCCCTACCAGATCGGCGACTCGATCTCCATCGACGGCACCGAGGGCAAGGTGGTGGATATCGACTGGCGCGCCACGCGGCTGATCACCGGCAGCGGCAGCCTGGCGGTGATTCCCAACTCGGTGGCGGCCAAGGCGCGCCTGCTCAACCACAGCCGGCCAGCCGACCGCCACGGGGTTTCGATCAGTGTGGTGGTACCCGCCAGAATCCGCCCCAAGCGGGTGTTCGACGCGCTGGAGAAAGCCCTGCAAGGCACCAGCGCCCTGCTGCCGTCACCCGCAGCGAAGGTGTCGGTGAAAGCCTCGACGCTGGAGTCAGTGGAATACGAGGCCAGCGGTTTCATCGCCGACGCGGCGCAAAAGACCGACGTACGCAACCTGCTGTTCGACCTCGCCCACCGCCATCTCGAGGCCAGCGGTGTGATGTGGAGCCTCGACCTGGCCGTCGCCCCACGTAGCCGACAGCGTGAGCTGCTCGACGAAGTGCGGGTGTTCCGCTCGCTGAGCAGCGAGGAACGCGATGCCCTCAGCCAGCGCATGATGGCGGTGGAGTATCTGGCCGACCAGGTGATCCTGGATGTCGGCCAACAGTCCGATCACTTGCTGGTGATCGGCAGCGGCGTGGTCCAGGCCTCGATCCGCAATGGCGACAAGCGCGTGGAGGCCGGGCGCATGGGGCCGGGGGAAGTGCTGGGGATCGAGGGCATCATGGACGAGGACAGTTCGTTCGCCGAGTTCCGCACCCTGACTGGCTGCCTGCTGTACCGGATCGACAAGGAGCAGGTGCGCAGTTGCCTGGCCGAGCGCGGCGACGTGGTGCAGGCGTTGAACAAGCTGCAGCGGTTCAGGCTGCTGAGCCGGGAGTCGCTGCTGATGCAGAAGCCGGCAGCGGTGAAGAAGGGCGGCTTTCTGAGTTGGCTGCACAAATAAGCGGGCCCCTTCGCGGGTTTATCCGCGAAGGGGCCAGTGCAATCACAGCACCACGCGCAGGCACTGCCCTGCGTGATACAGCGAGAAGCCCGACTCGTAGAATGCCGTGCGCAACGAAGGCGCACTCACCGGCTTCATCGGTGAGAACGGGATCGGCAGGCGGTCCGGATCATCCTTGAGCAGAAACTGCGCAAGAGCCCGGCCAATCACGGTGCCCGTGGTATTGCCACGGCCGTTGTAGCCTGTCACCGCTACCACTCCCGACGCCGGTTCGAACAGACGCATCAGGTGGTCGGGGGTAAAGTCGATGCAGCCGGTCCAGTGCATTTCCCACTCGACCTTGCCCAGCTCAGGGAAGTAATGGCTCTGGATGCGATCGGCCCAACTGCGCACGAACCACGCCGGCTTGTTGTCGACCCGGCCCAGGCTGCCGAGCAGCAGGCGACCCTGATCATCACGGCGGATACTGCTGAGCACGGTGCGGGTATCCCACGAGCCCTGGCCATGGGGCAGGATCCTGTCGGCCACCGCACCCTGCAGCGGCTTGGAGGCGATCTGATAGTAGTAGCCGCGGAAGAAGTGCTTCTGCAGGTGGCTCCAGTCGCCTTCGGTGTAGGCGCCCGTGGAAATCACCACCTTGTTGGCGCGCACGCTGCCACGGTTGGTGGCGACTCGCCAGCCGTCGCCATCACGCGTCAGGCCTTCGACAGGCGACTGCTGGAACAGCTTGCCACCCAGACGCTGCACCGCTGCGGCCAGGCCTTGGGTGTAACCCATGGGGTTGATGGTGCCGGCGCGGCGGTCGAGCAGCGCGGCGGAAATCTTGTCGGTACCGCAGTATTCCTGGCATTCGGCACCCCGCAGCAGCTCCACGTCGGCACCCCGGCGTCGCCATTGTTCATGGCGTGCCTCGAGGTCGGCGAGGCCCGTGGCGTTGTGCGCCATGTGCAGGTTGCCTTTGTGCTGGGCCTGGCAGTCGATGCCCAGGCGTTCGATCATGGCGAAGACTTCACCGGGCGCCTCGCCAAGCACCTTGTTCAGGCGCCCGCCCTGCTCCAGCCCCAGGGTCGCCTCGACATCGTCGGGACGGATCCAGGTCCCGGCGTTGACCAACCCGACATTGCGCCCGGAGCCGCCATGTCCAACCTTCCAGGCCTCCAGCAGGATGACCGACTTGCCCTGTTCGAGCAGGTGGATCGCCGCCGACAGCCCGGTGATTCCTGCGCCGATCACACAGACATCGGCCGTGTGCTCGCCGGCCAGCGCCTGTGAAGCGACGGTCGGTCGGGTGATCGATTCCCACAGACATTCTTGACGCAGTTCGGACATGGCCCGGCTCCAGCAATATTGTTCTTGTTGCGGTTGGGGCGGCATGCCGCCCAATCGCGGGACAAGCCCGCTCCTACAGGGATCCCCATCGCCTGCGCGATCCCTGTAGGAGCGGCCATTCACCTCAGTCGAACACGATGCCCTGCGCGAGCGGCAGCTCACGCGAGTAGTTCACGGTATTGGTCTGACGGCGCATGTAGCCTTTCCACGCATCCGAACCGGACTCACGGCCACCACCCGTCTCTTTCTCGCCACCGAACGCGCCGCCGATTTCCGCGCCGCTGGTGCCGATGTTGACGTTGGCGATACCGCAATCACTGCCCGAGGCGCTCTGGAAGCGCTCGGCCTCGCGGATGTCGGTGGTGAAGATGCACGACGACAGGCCCTGTGGCACTTCGTTGTTCAGGCGCAGGGCCTCTTCGAAGTCATCGTAGGCCAGCACGTAGAGAATCGGCGCGAAGGTTTCGTGGCGCACCACCTCGCTCTGTGCCGGCATCTCGGCGATGGCGGGCGATACGTAGTAGGCATTGGGGTACTGGTCGGCCAATTGGCGCTCGCCACCGAAGACCTGCCCACCCTCGTCGCGCGCCTTGGCCAGCGCGCCCTGCATGGCGTCGAACGACAGCTTGTCGATCAGCGGGCCGACCAGGTTGTCTTTGCGCGGGTCGCCGATGCGCACCTTGCCGTAGGCGGCTTTGACACGGGCGACCACTTCGTCCTTGATCGAGCGGTGGACGATCAGCCGGCGCAGCGTGGTGCAGCGTTGGCCAGCGGTGCCCACGGCCGAGAACAGGATGCCGCGCACGGCCAGGTCGAGGTCGGCGCTCGGGGCGAGGATCATGGCGTTGTTGCCGCCCAGTTCGAGGATGCTGCGACCGAAGCGCGCCGCAACCCGCGGGCCCACTTCACGGCCCATGCGGGTGCTGCCGGTAGCGCTGACCAGCGGTACACGCGGGTCATCGACCAGGGCTTCACCGGCTTCACGCCCGCCGATCACCAGCTGGCTCAGCCCCTGCGGCGCCTCACCAAAGGCTTTCAGGGCCTTCTCGAACAGCGCCTGGCAGGCCAGTGCGGTCAGCGGGGTCTTTTCCGAAGGTTTCCACACCACCGAGTTGCCGGCTACCAGCGCCAGCGTGGTGTTCCATGCCCATACCGCAACCGGGAAGTTGAAGGCACTGATCACCCCGACCACGCCCAGCGGATGCCAGGATTCACGCATGTGGTGGCCCGGACGTTCGGAGGCGATGGTCAGGCCGTAGAGTTGACGCGACAGGCCGACGGCGAAGTCGCAGATGTCGATCATCTCCTGCACTTCGCCCAGGCCTTCCTGGGTGATCTTGCCGGCTTCGATGGACACCAGCTCGCCAAGGTCAGCCTTGTGCGCACGCAGCACTTCACCAAACAGACGCACCAGCTCGCCGCGACGCGGGGCCGGCACGTTGCGCCAGGCTTCGAAGGCTGCTTGCGCCTGGTCGATGCGCGCGATGGTCTCGGCCTTGCCGAGCAATTTCACCGAGGCGATCTGGCTGCCGTCGATCGGCGTGTGAACAGGGTAGTCGCCCTGGGTGTGATCCGCGGCGGCGACGCCGAGGCGCTCGAGCAATGCAGCAACCATTGTGCTTCTCCTACATCGGGTGAAGGGTTGAAAAGGTGATGGGGATCAGTATTAATCCGATTACATTGCTGCAACAAACGACCTTTATTCCTCTTATCATTCCCCTGCGGAATGGTATCGCAGCCCTAGAGAGTGCCATGTCCAAACGCCTGGTTCCGTCGATGACAGCCTTGCAGTGCTTCGAGGCCGCCGCCCGTCACCTGAACTTCACCCGCGCCGCCGAAGAGCTGCACCTGACCCAGAGCGCCGTCAGCAAGCAGGTGGCACAGCTCGAAGAGATGCTGCGTCACCACCTGTTCCTGCGCATCCGCCGGCGCCTGCAGCTCACGCCGGCGGGTGCGCTGTACCTGGCCGAGGTCAACAAGATCCTCACCCAGGTGGATATGTCCAGCCGCTATGTCCTCACCTATGGCGAACAGACCGAAGTATTGAAAGTAGCCACTCAACCGAGTTTTGGCGTGCGATGGTTGATTCCTCGGCTCAAGGGCTTTGGCAAACGCCACCCCAACATCCACCTGGACATCCGCAACGAGATGGAGCCCTTCGCCCTGCTGCAGGGCTCGGCCGACGTGGTGTTCTTCTTCGGCCAGGGCACCTGGCCGGGTGCGACCTGCGTGGAACTGTTCGGCGAAGAGGTGGTGCCGGTGTGCGCCCCGGAGCTGCTGGGCGGACAAGAGCTGGACGGCCCCGGTGCGGTGGCCAGGCAGGTGCTGCTGCAAAGCACCTCGCGGCCGGAGGCCTGGCATGAATGGTTCCTGGAACAGGGGCTGCACACCGACAACAGCTACCATGGCCCGCGCTTCGATACCTTCTACATGGCGCTCAGCGCCGCACAGTCCGGCTGCGGCGTGGCCCTGGTGCCGCGCTATCTGGCGGCCAAGGAATTGGCCGAAGGCAGCCTGGTAGTGGCCTGGAACCATGCGATGCCGAGCAATGGCAAGCACTACCTGGCGTTCGCCGAACATGCGGCGGAGGTGCCGAAGGTGCGGGCGTTGGTGGAATGGATTCGCGCGCAGTTGCCGGGGTGATGCGATAGGGCCGGCAAATTCAATAGCAAAAGGAATGACCCTCACACTTTTTTTCGCTTGTGGACAAAGTCCATTCCCCGCTTTCATGTAAGGGTATCTACTGACCTTCAGGAAGCTAGCGATGCCCGCCCACGATTTCGTCAGCCCCGACAGCATCCGCGCGCAGTTCTCTGCCGCCATGTCGCTCATGTACAAACAGGAAGTGCCGCTCTACGGCACGCTGCTGGAGCTGGTGAGCGAAATCAACCAGCAGGTCATGGCCCAGCAGCCTGAAGTGGCCCAGGCCCTGCGCTGGACCGGTGAAGTCGAACGCCTGGATCAGGAGCGCCATGGCGCGATCCGTGTCGGCACCGCCGAAGAGCTGGCGACCATCGCCCGCCTGTTCGCCGTCATGGGCATGGAGCCGGTTGGCTACTACGACCTGAGCTCGGCTGGGGTTCCGGTGCACTCCACCGCCTTTCGCGCGGTGCACGAACAGGCGCTGCACATCAGCCCGTTCCGCGTGTTCACCTCGCTGCTGCGCCTGGAGCTGATCGATAACCCGCCACTGCGCGCATTGGCCCAGGACATCCTGGCCAAGCGCCAGATCTTCACCCCGCGCGTGCTCGAGCTGATCGCTCAGTGCGAACGCGACGGCGGCCTGAGCGCGGCCGATGCCGAAACCTTCGTACAGGAGGCGCTGCACACCTTCCGCTGGCACCAGCAGGCCACGGTCACCGCCGAACAGTACCAGCAACTGCACGACCAGCACCGCCTGATCGCCGATGTGGTGGCCTTCAAGGGCCCGCATATCAATCACCTGACCCCACGCACCCTGGACATCGATGCAATCCAGGTCGGCATGCCGGCCAAGGGCATTCCGCCCAAAGCCGTGGTCGAAGGCCCACCCACCCGGCGCCACCCGATACTGCTGCGTCAGACCAGCTTCAAGGCATTGCAGGAAAAGGTCGCGTTCAGCGATGCCCAGGGCAGCCACACCGCGCGCTTCGGCGAAATCGAGCAACGGGGTGCGGCGCTGACCCCCAAAGGCCGTGCGCTCTACGACCGCCTGCTCGACGCTACCCGGGCCGCCCTCAACGGGGTGCCGGCCGAAACCAATGCCGAGCACTACAAGACGCTGCTGGCGCAGCACTTTGCCGAATTCCCGGATGATCTGACGCAGATGCGCGAGCAGGGGCTGGCCTACTTCCGTTACTTCGCCACCGAAAAAGGCCTGGCCGAGCGAGATCGCCAGGATCGACCGTCCACGCTACAAGGCCTGATCGACGCTGGCCATGTGCATTTCGAGGCGCTGGTGTACGAGGACTTCCTGCCGGTCAGTGCCGCAGGGATCTTCCAGTCGAACCTTGGCGACGATGCCCAGGCTGACTATGGCAGCAATGCCAACCGCGATGCCTTCGAGGCAGCGCTGGGGCTCAAGGTGCAGGACGAACTGGCGCTGTACGCCCAGAGCGAACGACGTTCGCTGCAAGCCTGTGCACAGGCCTTGGGCGTTGCGTTGGACTAGGGTCATCGGGGCTGCCAGGCAGCCCCTTCCCGCATGCCATCACTCGCCGATGGCAGCCTTGTAGCCCGCCGCGTCCAGCAGTTTGTCCAGCTCGGCCTTGTCGCTTGGCTTGAGCTTGAAGATCCACGATTCGTAGGGCGCTTCATTGAGCAGCTCAGGGCTTTCGGCCAGCTCCTCGTTGACGGCGATGACTTCGCCGCCGACCGGGGCGTAGATGTCGGATGCGGCCTTGACCGACTCGACCACCCCCGCAGCGTTGCCCGCGGCGAACACCTTGCCGACTTCGGCCAGTTCGACGAACACCACATCACCCAGAGCTTCCTGGGCGTGATCGCTGATACCCACGGTCACGGTGCCGTCGGCTTCCAGGCGCGCCCATTCATGACTTTCGGCAAAACGCAGGTCGGCGGGGATATTGCTCATGTGTCGTATTCCTCGGTTGGCTCAGCGGTCTACCGCCGGTAATTGAGTGTTCAGATCAGGGTCTTGCCGTGGCGCACGAAGGTCGGTTTGACCACCCGCACCGGATACCACTTGCCGCGAATCTCTACTTCGGCGCGGTCGCCAGTGGCGATGGGCACGCGCGCCAAGGCAATGGACTTGCTTAGCGTAGGGGAGAAACTACCACTGGTGATCTCTCCTTCGCCAATACCGGCAACACGAACTGTCTGGTGGGCACGCAGAACGCCGCGCTCCTCCAGTACCAGGCCGACCAGTTTGTCCTGCACACCACGCTCGATTTCCGCCAGCAGGCCGCTGCGGCCGATGAAATCGCGCTCGGCTGGCTCCCAGGCGATGCTCCAACCCAGGTTGGAGGTCAGCGGTGTGTGGGCTTCGTCGATATCCTGGCCGTACAGGTTCATGCCGGCTTCCAGGCGCAGCGTGTCACGAGCGCCAAGGCCGCTGGGGGCAATGCCGGCGCCGACCAGATCGTAGAAGAACGTTGCGGCCTGATCGCCTGGCAAGATGATTTCCAACCCGTCTTCGCCAGTGTAGCCGGTGCGGGCAATGAACCAGTCGCCTTCGCCGACGCCCTCGAACGGGCGCAGCTCGCGAATCAGCGCGGCACGCGCAGCACTGAGCAGTGCGGCGACCTTCTCGCGGGCCTGGGGCCCTTGGATGGCGAGGATCGCAAGATCGGGGCGTACCTCGATACCGACGGCAAAGCCTTCGCTCTGCGCGTTCAACCAGGCCAGTACCTTGTCGCGGGTGGCAGCATTGGCCACCAGTCGATAGCCGTCTTCGGTGCGGTAGGCGATCAGGTCGTCGATGACCTTGCCCTGCTCATTGAGCAACGGGCTGTAGAGGGCTTTGCCGGGGCTTTCGAGGCGGGCCACGTCGTTGGCCAGCAGGCGCCGTAGCCAGGGGGTGGCGTCGGCACCGTCGATGTCGATGACTGTCATGTGGGAAACGTCGAAGACGCCGCAATCACTGCGGACCTGATGATGTTCTTCGACCTGAGAGCCGTAATGCAGGGGCATGTCCCAACCGCCGAAATCGACCGTCTTGGCGCCAAGCGCCAGGTGCAGGTCGTACAGGGGCGTGCGCTGTCCCATGGGTTTCTCCTTCCGGGCGTGGCGAAGCAGAGGCGGTCGGCGCTGTTGAATCAGCACCTGATCTTGTAGGACCCACCTCTACGAATGCCGCGCATTGTAGCCGCAAGGGCGGGGGCTGGCACCCTCAGTGAGGATGCCCAGGGCGATAGGCGGAGCGACGGATCAGGCCGATGACCGGCAAAAGCCCTACCAGCACCAGGGTCAGGGCCGGCAGCGAGGCGCGCGCCCATTCGCCCTCGCTGGTCATCTCGAACACCCGCACGGCCAGGGTGTCCCAGCCGAACGGCCGCATCAAAAGGGTGGCCGGCATCTCTTTCAGCACATCGACAAACACCAGTAACGCGGCACTGAGCGCCCCCGGGACCAGCAGCGGTAGATACACCTTGAAAAACAATCTCGGCCCGGCCACGCCGAGGCTGCGAGAAGCCTCCGGCAGCGACGGGCGGATCCGCTCCAGACTGCTTTCCAGCGGCCCGTAGGCCACCGCGATGAAGCGCACCAGATAAGCCAGTAACAGCGCAGCCACACTGCCCAGCAACAGCGGCTTGCCGGCCCCGCCCAGCCAGGTGGAAAGCGGGATCACCAGTTGATTGTCCAGATAGCTGAACGCCAGCATGATCGACACCGCGAGCACCGAACCAGGCAAGGCGTAGCCCAGGTTGGCCAAGCCGACGCCGGCACGAATCGATGGCGTGGGCGCCTGACGCCGGGCGAAGGCCAGCAACAGTGCCACGCTGACGGTGATCAACGCCGCCATCGCGCCCAGGTACAGGGTGTGCAGGATCAAAGCGCCATAGCGTTCGTCCAGGTCATGCCGGCCACGCTGCCAGAACCACGCCAGCAACTGCAGCAGCGGAATGACGAAGGCGCAGGCGAACACCAGCAGGCACCAGCCACTGGCCGCCAGCGCCTTGAGCCCGCGCAGATGATAGAGCGCCTGCCCGCGCGGGCGCTCGTTGCCGCTGCGGCTGGCGCCACGGGCGCGGCGTTCGCCATAGAGCACCAGCATCACGAACAGCAACAACAGGCTGGCCAGTTGCGCCGCACCGGACAGGCTGAAGAATCCATACCAGGTCTTGTAGATGGCAGTGGTGAAGGTGTCGAAGTTGAACACCGATACCGCACCGAAGTCCGCCAGCGTTTCCATCAACGCCAGGGCGATGCCCGCGCCGATGGCCGGCCGCGCCATCGGCAGCGCCACCCGCCAGAACGCCTGTAGCGGCGACAGCCCCAGCACCCTCGCGGCCTCCATCAAGCCCTTGCCCTGGGCCAGGAAGGCGGTGCGCGCCAGCAGGTAGACATAGGGATAGAACACCAGCACCAGCACGATGATGACCCCACCGGTCGAACGTACCCGGGGCAGGCGCATCGGCCCGAACACCTCGCGCAAGGCACTCTGCACCGGGCCGGAGAAGTCCAGCAGGCCGACGAAGACGAAGGCCAGTACATAGGCGGGAATGGCAAAGGGCAGCATCAGTGCCCAGTCGAGCCAGCGTCGGCCGGGAAACTCGCAGAGACTGGTGAGCCAGGCCAGGCTGACCCCCAGCACGGTGACGCCGACACCCACGCCCAGCACCAGGGTCAGGGTGTTGCCCAGCAGGCGGCTCATCTGGGTGTCGAGCAGGTGCGACCAGATCTGCGTGTCGATCGACTGCCACGACAGCACCAGTACGCTCAGGGGCAGGAGCACCAGGGCGGCGACAAGGCTGACCGGAAGGTACCAGCGGCGTTGGGGGGAGTGGGGCAAGACAGGTATCTCGGTTGCAGGTTGCGACCGCTGTGCGGTCGTTCGCGGCCAAAGCCACTCTCACTGTGTGGGAGTGGCTTCAACTGCGAAGGGGCCTTGAACGGCCCCGAAAGGATAAGCGCTGAAACTCAGTTCCAGCCAGCCCGATCCATCAGGCGAATGGCTTCGGCCTGGCGCTTGCCCGCCACTTCCACCGGCAGGCTGTCGGCCTTGAAGCTGCCCCAGGCCGCGACTTCATCCGACGGTTTGACCTTGGGGTTGGCCGGGAACTCCTGGTTGATATCGGCAAACAGTTTCTGCGCTTCCTCGCCCGTCATCCACTCGACCAGTTTCTTCGCCGCTTCCGGGTGCGGGGCATGCTTGGTCAGGCCGATGCCCGAGAGGTTGACGTGCACGCCACGGTCGCCCTGGTTGGGCCAGAAGATCTTCACCGGCAGCTTCGGGTCGGCCTTGTGCAGGCGCCCGTAGTAGTAGGTGTTGACCACACCCACGTCGCATTGCCCTGCGGCAACGGCCTGAATCACGGCGTTGTCGTCGGAGAACACGTCGGTGGACAGGTTGCTGACCCAGCCCTTGACCAGCTTCTCGGTCTCGGCCTCGCCGTGGGTCTCGATCAGGGTGGCGGTCAGCGACTGGTTGTAGACCTTCTTCGCGGTGCGCAGGCACAGGCGGCCTTCCCACTGCTTGTCGGCCAGGGCTTCGTAGGTGCTCAGCTCCGAGGGCTTGACCCGCTCGGTAGAGTAGATGATGGTCCGCGCACGCAGGCTCAGGCCGGTCCAGTCGTGGGACGAAGCGCGGTACTGCGGCGGAATGTTCTTGTCGATGATGTCCGACTTGATCGGCTGCAGAATGCCCATCTGCTCGGCCTGCCAGAGGTTGCCGGCATCCACGGTGAGCAGCAGGTCGGCGACGCCGTTCTGGCCCTCGGCCTTGATGCGCTGCATCAGCGGCGCTTCCTTGTCGGTGATGAACTTGATCTTCACCCCGGTCTTGGCGGTGTAGGCATCGAATACCGGCTTGATCAGCTCGTCGATGCGCGAGGAGTACACCACCACTTCATCATCTGCCGCCTGGACGGAACCGGCAAACAAGGTCAGGGCCAGGGCGGCCAGTAGGGGCTTGCGGGGCGACATGGTGGATGCTCCTCGGGGTTAGAGAGGTGCAAATGGTAGTGAATCCCATTTTCCCACTCACCCTTGGAGCCGTTACCAGATGTTGCAAAGCAATCGCGGGGCAAGCCTGCCCCTCTAGGACCACCCCGCTCTTCAGGAAGGTGATGTACCTGCAGGAGCGGGCTTGCCCCGCGATAGGGCCCTCAAGCCTTGGCCAGGTCTGGCAGGTCGCCGCTCAAACCCAAGGCCTGGCGCACGAACACCGCCTTGGCCTCGGGCATCCCTTCCACCAGCTTCAACCCGGTATTGCGCAGCCAACGCAGCGGCAGCGGATTAGCCTGGAACAGGCGCTCGAAGCCCTCCATCGCCGCCATCAGGGCAAGGTTGTGCGGCATGCGTCGGCGCTCGTAGCGACTCAACACCCTCACATCCGCCAGGCGCTCGCCACGCTCGCACGCGTGCACCAGCTCCTCGGCGAGCACTGCCGCATCGAGAAAGCCCAGGTTGACGCCCTGCCCCGCCAGGGGGTGGATGGTGTGGGCAGCATCGCCGATCAACACCAGGCCTTCTTCCACATAGCGCTTGGCATGACGCTGGCGCAGCGGCACGCAGACGCGGCGGTCGGCATGCAGCACCTGGCCCAGGCGGCCTTCGAAGGCGCGCTCCAGTGCCTGGCAGAACGCCGCATCATCCAGCGCCATGGCCTGCTCGGCCTGCTCCGGCGTGGTGGACCAGACGATCGAACACCAGTGCTGGCCGTCATCGCGCGACAACGGCAGAAAGGCCAGCGGACCTTCGTCGGTGAAGCGCTGCCATGCCGTGGCGCGGTGCGCCTCGCTGCAGCGCACGCTGGTGACGATGGCGTGGTGCAGGTAATCCCACTCGCGCGTCTCGCAGCCCGCCAGGCGCCGCACCGCCGAATTGGCGCCATCGGCAGCGACCACCAGCGGCGCACGCAGGCGACGGCCATCGGACAGGGTCACCAGCCACTCATCGCCAGAGCGGCGCAGCTGTTCCAGCCGCGCATTGGGCAGCAGCCCGACGTCACTGTCGTGCAGACGGTCCAGCAGGCCGTCCTGCACCACACGGTTCTCGACGATGTGGCCGAGCACCTGGGCATGCACACTGGCGGCTGAAAAATGAATCTGACCGGTGCCGCTACCGTCCCAGACCTGCATGTCCGAATAGGGCGTCACGCGGCGCCCGGCAATGCCGTCCCAGGCGCCAAGACGCTCGAGAATGCGCTGGCTGGCGGCCGACAGGGCACTGACCCGCGGCTCGAAGGGCGCGGCGTCATCGAAAGGCTTGACCGACAGCGGCCCGCCATCGAGCAGCAGCACCTGCAGGCCACTGTGGCGCAACGCCAGGGCCAGGGCGCTGCCGACCATACCGGCACCGACAATCAACAGATCCGCGCGCATGTCCATGCCTTACGCCTGCCTCGCTTGCGGCTTGAGCCGCACGTATAGGGTTTTGTCGACCCGCGCCACCAGCTCGCCGGCGCCGTCGCGGATATCGACCTGCAGACGCGGCAGGCACTTCTTGCCACCGGCCGTCTGCTGGCGGATGTCGTCCAGCAGTGCGTCGTCGATGTGGAATTCGGCGAACACCGGGCCCTTGCCCGGTGCGATGAAGTCGATACTGGCGGCCTTGTCCCAGACGATGTACTCGCGGCCCAGCTGCTCGATCAGCAACAGCATGTAGAACGGATCGACCATCGAGTAGAGGCTGCCACCGAACTGGGTGCCGACGTAGTTGCGGTTCCAGCGGGTCAGGTTCATGCGCACCTTGACGCTGCGCATGTCGGGGCTGATGTGCTGCACGCGGATACCGGCCCCCAGGTAGGGCGGGTAGAAATTCAGCAACCAGCGCAGCATGCGGGCCCGGCGCGCGAGCTTGCGGGCGTCTTTCATGCGCGGCCTCGCGGGTCGGGGCGGGTTCCCAGGCCCATGGCCTGGCGGGCGAACCAGCTCTTTGCCGGCGGCAGCAGGTCCAGCCCCAGCAGGCCGAGGTTGCGCCCGGCGGCCAACAGCGGTTGGGCGCTGCCGAACAGGCGGGTGACCTGGTCGGAGAAGCCGATGGTCAGACTCTGGTCCAGGCGCTGGCGCTGGCGATAGCCCTGCAGCGTTGCCAGGTCGCCCGGCTGCTGCGGGCCTGCGAGCAGGGCCTCGGCCAGCGCCTGCACGTCACGCAGCGACAGGTTGAAGCCCTGGCCTGCGATCGGATGCAGGCTGTGCGCCGCGTTGCCTAGCACCACCAGGTGCGGGCGTACCTGCTCCTCGGCTTCGACCAGCGCCAACGGGTAGAGATGCCGTGCGCCGACCTGGCGCAGAGCGCCGAGGCGGTAGCCGAACGCGTCCTGCAGTTCGCGCAGGAAGGCGCGCTCGTCGATATCGGCCAGACGCCGCGCGTCCATGCCCTGGCGGGTCCAGACCAGCGCGCAGCGGTTTTCCGGCAGTGGCAGCAAGGCCATCGGGCCTTGTTCGGTGAATCGTTCGAAGGCCTGGCCACGGTGGGCCTCGCCTGGAGAGATGTTGGCGATCAGCGCGCTCTGGTCATAGGGCGTGCGGCGCACATGAATGCCCAACTGCTCGCGCAGGCCGGAGCGGCCACCATCGGCGAGAATCGCCAGGTCGCACTCAAGGCTGGTGTCATCGTCGAGTTGCAGGCGATAACCGCCCTCGACGGGCTGCATGGCCCTGACTTCGGCCGGGCAGCGCCAGCTCACCACCTCGCTGTCCAGCCCCTGCCACAGGCACTGGCCGAGCCAGGCGTTCTCCACCACATAACCCAGCGCAGGCACACCTTCTTCCTGGGCATCCAGCCGGGTGGCGCCAAAGCGGCCGCGGTCGGACACCTGGATCTGCCGGATCGGCTCGGCGCGGCGCTCGATGCCCTGCCACAGGCCAAGCTGGTCGTAGATCTGCCGAGTGCCGAAGGACAGCGCCGAGGAACGTGCGTCGTAGCTGGGCTGGAAGCTGTCGCCGGGGGCGAACGGCTCGATCAGCAGGATCTTCCAGCCACGCACCTTGGCCCCGGCCTGCAGCGCCAGCGCGAGGCTGGCACCGACCAGGCCGCCGCCGATGATCGCCAGGTTGACCCGGCTCATGCCACGTCCTTGCGCGCGTCGAGCATCAGTGCCTCGATTTCGTCGACTGTCTTCGGCACACCCGAAGTGAGAATTTCACAGCCCTTTCTGGTGACCACCACGTCGTCCTCGATCCGCACCCCGATGCCGCGCCACTTCTTCGCCACGCTCTGGTTGTCGGCGGCGATGTAGATACCTGGCTCTACAGTCAGCGCCATGCCCGGTTCGAGCACCCGCCACTGACCGCCGACCTTGTATTCACCCACATCGTGCACATCCATGCCCAGCCAGTGTCCGGCGCGGTGCATGTAGAACGCGCGGTAGGCTTCGCTGTCGATCAGCGCCTGCACCTCACCCTTGAGCAGCCCCAGCTCGACCAGCCCTTGGGTGATCACGCGCACCGTCGCTTCATGGGCGTGATTCCAGTGTTTGCCCGGCGCGATCTCGGCAAAGGCGGCTTCCTGGGCCTTGAGCACCAGTTCGTAGATCGCCTTCTGCTCGGGCGAGAACCGCCCGCTGACCGGGAAGGTGCGGGTGATGTCGCTGGCGTAGCAGTCGATCTCGCAACCGGCGTCGATCAGCACCAGGTCACCATCCTTGAGCGGCGCATCGTTCTGCTGATAGTGCAGGATGCAGGCATTGCGCCCGGCGGCGACGATCGAGCCGTACGCTGGCATCTTCGCGCCACCCTTGCGGAACTCGTAGTCCAGTTCGGCCTCCAGGCTGTATTCGTGCAGACCGGCGCGACAGGCCTGCATGGCCCGCACATGGGCGCGCGCGGAAATTGCCGCAGCCTCGCGCATTACCTTCACTTCCGCTGCCGACTTATACAGGCGCATGTCGTGCAGCAGATGATCCAGGGCAACGAACTCGTTCGGCGGTTGCGCACCGAGGCGCGCCTTGGAGCGGATCACATTGATCCAGTCCATCAGCCGGCGATCGAACTCGGGGTTGCTGCCCATGGCGCTGTAGACCCGCTCGCGACCTTCGATCAGGCCAGGGAGGATCTCGTCGATGTCGGTGATCGGGAAGGCATCGTCGGCGCCGAAGTCGCGTATCGCGCCCTCCTGGCCGGCACGCAGACCCTCCCAGAGCTCACGCTCGGGGTTGCGCTCGCGGCAGAACAGCACGTATTCGCCGTGCTCGCGGCCGGGGATCAGGGCGATCACCGCCTCGGGTTCCGGGAAGCCGCTCAGGTACTGGAAGTCGCTGTCCTGGCGATAGACGTGCTCGACGTCGCGGTTACGAATCGCGACCGCCGCCGCCGGCAGGATGGCGATGCTGTCGGGGACCATCTGCGCCATCAGCGCCTTGCGCCGACGGGCGTACTCCGCCTTGGGTATGTGGCTCATGGGCAAACGACCCCCGGGTCGATCAATGCAGCGATGGTTTTGGCGCCGGCGCGACAGGCGCGGCCAGTTCCGTGTACAGCAGCAGCGGTGCGACGCGCAGGTACTCCATGACTTCCATGTAGTCGCTCTCGCCGTCCTCGGACTCTTCCAGCGCTTCTTGCACCTGGGAGATGGCGACCAGGTCCTGGAGCACTTCCTTGGCATCGGTGGACAGGTCCTTGCCACCGGCGTTCAAGCCAAAACCGGTAATGAAGCCCTGGCACCATTGGCCCAGCGCCGTGGCGCGATCGCTCAGGGCGGCATCGTCGGTCGGCAGCAGCAGCACGATGGCGACGTCTTCGCCGGTCAGCTCGGCCTTGACCATCTCCTGCAGGCCGATCAGGGCGTTGCGGACAGTGTCACCGGGCTCGGTCTCAAGCAGTTGGGCGGCGTCGGCCAGCCAGGCATCGGCATCGAAGCCGGCACCGGCGCAACTGCGACCGATCAGCAGGCCGTGCAGCTCGGCAGGAGTGGCGGGATGGCCATTGCTGGAGAGCAGCATGGCGAAGGCGATGTAAGGCGATTGGGTATTGGGCATGGGCGGCTAGGCGCCAGACGGCGCATATGACTAGAATGAAGACCTTGTATCCTAGCACCGGCAGGCGCGCCAAGACCATCTGCGCTGGCCGTCGCGGCTCGGGCAGAGGCATGATCGCCAGGCGATCGACGAAGGAGCGGATCGAGTGCAACCCATGCAAGACAATGACCTGCAAGCGCTGATGAGCCGATTCGAGTTGCTGATCGAGCGCGTCGAGCAACTAAAACGGCAAAATGCACTCCTAGTAGCTCAGGAAAAATCCTGGCGCGAAGAGCGCGCCCACCTCATCGAAAAGAACGAGATCGCCCGGCACAAGATCGAGTCGATGATCTTGCGTCTGAAGGCCCTGGAGCAAGACTCATGAGTTCAAGCAATAGCGTCACCGTCCAGATTCTCGACAAGGAATACTCGATCATCTGCCCGCCGGAAGAACGCAACAACCTGGTGGGTGCCGCGCGCTACCTGGACGGCAAGATGCGCGAGATCCGCAGCAGCGGCAAGGTGATCGGCGCCGACCGCATCGCGGTGATGGCGGCGTTGAACATCACCCATGAACTGCTGCACCGCCAGGAGCGCCCTGACGTCGCCAGCGGCGGCACCACCCGCGAACAGGTGCGCGACCTGCTCGAGCGCGTCGACCAGGCGCTGTCCGACGACGCGGTTAGCAAAAACGATTGAGATTGGTATACTGGCGCGACTCCCTGGGGGATGCGCCAGTCGGTTATGTCCCTGAGCCGATACGCACAACCACGGGGGTTGCACGTGGGGCAGGTGTGCATGTCCGCTCGACGGAAAGCCTTAACGCCTCCTGCAATCTCCACCTTGAACTTTCGGGTTCAAGGGCTACACCGATAGCGGTCTTGTCGGGGAGCCTGAATTCTCAATGCCCGCCTTTACCGGCGGGCATTTCGTTTGTGCCGCCGTCGGCGGCCAGCATCCGGGATCGCCTGTGCCATGACCGACACCGTGCCGCTCACCCGTCCGCAACTTCGCCGCGTGCTGCGCAACGCACGACGCGCGTTGACGCCCGCCCAGCAACGCCAGGCCGCCGTCGGGCTGTACCGGCAACTGGCCCAGCACCCGCTGTTTCGCCGCGCGCGGCATATCGCCCTGTACCTGCCCAACGACGGTGAGATCGACCCGCGCCTGTTGCTGCGCGAAGCCCAGCGGCGCGGCAAGCGCACCTACCTGCCAGTGCTGCATGCCTGGCCACGCACGCGCATGGTGTTCCAACGCTTCGAACAGGGCGAAAAACTGCGACGTAATCGCTTCCGCATCCCTGAACCAGTCATCGAGCGCAAGCGTCAGCGGCCGGTCTGGTCGCTCGATCTGATCCTGCTGCCACTGGTGGGTTTCGATGAAGTGGGCGGACGGCTGGGGATGGGCGGCGGCTTCTATGATCGCAGCCTGGCCTATCAGGGGCGGCGCAAGGCGTGGAAGAAACCGCTGCTGCTGGGGCTGGCACATGAATGCCAGAAGGTGGAACGACTGGCGCAGGCCAGTTGGGACGTACCCTTGCGCGGAACGGTCTCGGACCGTGACTGGTACCTGGCGCCGGCCTGAACGTTAGGCCGCGCGCCGCGAAACTTCAGCGCTGCTGTTGGGCGGATACGGCCGGCGCCTGATAGGCGGCGTCGAGCTTTCGCTCCCACAGACCCTGCGCATAACCGGTGGTGACGACACCCAGACCGAAGATGAAGGCCAGGATCCACAGCAGGTCCGGTTTGCGTTTGTTCATCGTTGCCCCCCTAGGCAAACTGTTCAGGCTCGGCAGCCTTCTTGGTGCTACCGGAGCGTATAGCTTTAAAATCGGCGCATTTTCCGACAACGTGACGCGCCACGCAAATGTTGACGCCAACCGGCTGTCGGTTTGATGCAACATCTTATTTCAAACCTTGTCAGGAGCAGCATCCATGGCCTATTGGCTGATGAAATCCGAGCCCGACGAACTTTCCATCGAAGGCTTGGCCCGCCTCGGCCAGGCGCGCTGGGACGGGGTGCGCAACTACCAGGCACGCAATTTCCTGCGGGATATGAGCGTAGGCGACGAATTCTTCTTCTACCACTCCAGTTGCCCGCAACCGGGTATCGCCGGGATCGCCCGGATCAAGGCCGGCGCCTACCCCGACCCGACGGCGCTGGACCCGCAAAGCCACTACTTCGACGCCAAGGCCAGTGCCGAGAAGAACCCTTGGAGCGCAGTGGATGTCGAGCATGTGCGCACGTTCGGTCAGGTGCTTGGACTCGGCTTGCTCAAGCAGCAGACGGCGCTCGAAGCACTTGCACTGGTGCAGAAAGGCAGCCGCCTGTCGGTGATGCCAGTGACCCCGGAGCAATGGCAGGCAATCTGCGCGCTGGCGAGGTGATCCAGACAGCCGCTGTGCGGGAGCGCGCCGAGGAACTCACTGCACGATCAGGTTGTTGAACAGCAGGTCCTCGACGATCGGCTTGCCTTCTTCGGTTTCCATCACCTGCTGAACCTGCTTCAAGGCTTCCTGACGCAACGCCTCCTTGGCTTCGACATTGCTCATGTTATCCACGCCTTGCTGGGTGAACAGCGCCACCAGCTGGTTGCGGATCAGCGGCTCATGGTGCTTGACCGCCGCGGCAGCAGCATCGCCGGTCACGCGCAGGGCCACGTCGGCCTTGTAGACGCGCAGCCTGGGGCCGCCATCGAGGGCATAGTTGCCGACCAGAGGCGGGGTCAGGTTGATGTAGGCAACCTTTGGCTCGCCTTCCTTGCCCTCTTCGGCCATGGCCGCCACCGGCAGCATCAAGGCCAGCACCATCAAGATCCACGCTTTCACGAAATCGCTCCTCAATACAATTGGCGCCAGCTTACCCAGCGCGTCGCTCAAACCCAAGCCCGGGCTTATGCCGGCTTATCAGAGCAGGCCATGCTCGTTGACCCGCCCCTTCGCCCTCCTACACTTATCGGCCATCACCCGCAAAGGAATAGCCCGATGAAAGCTGTGTTGTGCAAAACCCTGGGCCCGGCACGGGACCTGGTGCTGGAAGAGGTCGCAGACCCCGTGCCGAAGAAGAACGAGATCCTACTCGAGGTGCATGCCGCCGGGGTCAACTTCCCCGACACCCTGATCATCGAGGGCAAGTACCAGTTCCAACCGCCTCTGCCCTTCTCGCCCGGCGGCGAAGCGGCCGGTGTGGTGGCGGCAGTCGGCGAGAAGGCCGGGGCTTTCAAGGTCGGCGACCGGGTCATGGCCCTCACCGGCTGGGGCGCCTTCGCCGAGCAGGTCGCGGTGCCTCACTACAATGTGCTGCCCATTCCGGCAGGTATGGATTTCACCACGGCAGCCGCCTTCGGCATGACCTACGGCACCTCGATGCACGCACTTACCCAGCGTGGCCAGCTCAAGGCGGGCGAAACCCTGCTGGTGCTCGGTGCATCAGGCGGCGTCGGGCTGGCAGCGGTGGAAATCGGCAAGGCGTTGGGTGCACGGGTCATCGCGGCGGCCAGCAGCGCCGAAAAGCTCGCCGTGGCCAAGGCAGCCGGCGCGGATGAGTTGATCGACTACAGCCAGGCCAGCCTCAAGGAAGAGATCAAGCGCCTGACCAACGGCCAGGGTGTGGACGTGATCTACGACCCGGTCGGCGGCGAGCTGTTCGACCAGGCAGTGCGAGGCCTGGCCTGGAACGGTCGGCTGCTGGTGGTGGGCTTTGCCAGCGGCAGCATTCCGCAGATGGCGGCCAACCTGGTGCTGCTCAAGGGCGCTGCAGTGCTGGGGGTGTTCTGGGGCGCGTTCGCCCAGCGCCAGCCAGAAGACAACGTTGCCAACTTCCGTCAGCTGTTTGCGTGGCATGCCGAGGGCAAGTTGAAACCGCTGGTGTCGCAGACCTACGCGCTGGGCGAGGCCGGGGCGGCTATCGAACGGCTGGGGCAGCGGCAGGCGGTGGGCAAGCTGGTGGTGTTGGCCAGGTGATTCGGTGATGACTTCTTCGCAGGCAAGCCCGCTCCTACAAACTGTACCGTCTCTGCAGGAGCGGGCTTGCCCGCGAAGAGGCCAGCGCAGTCAAACCTCGCGCAGGTTATGGCAGCGCTGAAACCGCGCCTCCAGCCCCCGATCAGGCATCTGGTGGCTGCGCAAGGCGTTGAGCGTCTGCTCCACATACTCCCGCGTGGTGCCGTAACGCCCCTTGGCACTGGCCAGAATCTGGCTGAACAGGGTGTCCGGCAGGTTGCCGGCATAGCACGGCAAGTGACGCTCGAGCACAAAGCCCAAGGCCTGCACCTTGCTGCCGTCATCGAGTCGGCAGGTCAGCCAATGCGGGCGATAGGCCGGATAGGGCATCTCCCGCTGCCACAGAGCCATCAGCGAGTCGTCCAGGCAGCTCTCGTCCAGGCGGTAAGCAAAGCCGCTGCACGACCCTCCACGATCCAGGCCGAACACCAGCCCCGGGCATTCCGGTGTACCGCGGTGCTCATGGGACCACAGGTAAAGCCCACGATGATAACCGTGCACCCGCGCACGCTGGCGCTCTACCGAGTTGCACTCCGGACGCCAGATCAACGAACCATAGGCGAACAACCACACAGGCCCACCGTCATGACGGGACATGGTCGTTGTCATGGAGTGCTGCAATTGCTCAGGGGTCAGTTGTTGACCGAAGTCGAGCGACGGAGGATAGGAAACCTGCCACGAAGAACTTTCAAGTGCCGACATAGGCTGCCGCCATTATTTCCTGTGTAACTACCGGAGAGCTGTGTTGCGATCGACGCCTTCGCCTGCGAGCCCGCACCCAATGCTGCGGGGCCTGTACCGCAAGAGGTTGAAGACGATGTGCCTACCGTAAGACATATGACGGCGAAACCTCAACCCCTTTTGGCAAAGTTTCACGCGCGATACCGACGACTGGAAAGTGTTGTTATAAGCATAGTAAAAGTTATTAACCCGGCGAGTAATAATTCACCGCTTATAATCGACGACGATAACTTTGGTTATTAATCACGGCGCGCCATTGCAGCGCGCCGCAGGCGCTCATGAAGACCTAGTTACTCAGCCGCGTGGAGCGTAGGCAAACACGTCGGCGCGCATGCGGTGTGCATCCATGCCCGCCTCGACCAGCGCATCGAGCGTGCCATAGACCATGTTCGGTGAACCGCTGGCATAGACATGCACACTGTTCAGGTCGGCGATATCCTCGCACACTGCCTCGTGCAAAAGGCCGCAACGCCCCTCCCAGCCACACAGGTCGCTGACCACCTTGTGCAGGAACAGGTTGGGCAGACGCTCCCATTCGGCCCAGTGCTCGAGGGTGTAGAACTCCTCGGGCCGACGCACACCCCAGTACAGGTGCACCGGATGCTTGAAGCCGTTGGCGCGGCAATGCTCGACCAGGCTGTGCATCTGGCCCATGCCGGTCCCGGCAGCAATCAGCACCAGCGGCCCGTCCGGCAGCTCGGCCAGGTGTGCGTCACCGAATGGTAGCTCGATGCGGGCCATACCGTTGCGCTGCAACTGCTCGATCAGCTTTACCGCGCTGCTTTCGCGGGCCAGCACATGCAGCTCGAGATCACGGCCCGAATGCGGGGCAGACGCCAGCGAAAAGGCTGCCTTGTCGGCGCCCTCACGCTCGATCATCAGGTATTGCCCGGCGTGGTAGCGCGGCGGCTTGCCGGCGGGCGCGCGCAGACGCACGCGCCAGACATCCCCGCCGACCTCGACGCACTCGCTGACGGTGCAGGCCAGCTTGCGCACGGGCAACTCGCCCAGGGCCAGCACGCCATCCCACAGCAGCACGCAGTCTTCCAGCGGTTCGGCGATGCAGGTGAACAGTTCGCCGTGATCGCGGACCTCACCGTCCTGCCGCACCCGCCCCTCCACCAGCAACGCCGCACACACATGGCAATTGCCGTTGCGACAGCTGCTCGGGCACTCGTAGCCCAGGCGCCGCGCGGCATCCAGAATCCTCTCGCCCGGCTCGATGGACAGCACCGCGCCGGACGGCTGCAAGGTCACCTGCATCAATCTATTCCCAACTGGTCCCACAGCTCATCGATACGGCGGGTAACGGCCTCGTCCTTGACGATGACCCGGCCCCATTCGCGTGTAGTCTCGCCCGGCCACTTGTGCGTGGCGTCCAGGCCCATCTTCGACCCCAGGCCCGATACCGGCGACGCGAAGTCGAGGTAGTCGATCGGCGTGTTGTCGATCATCACCGTATCACGCTTGGGATCCATGCGCGTGGTGATGGCCCAGATCACGTCGTTCCAGTCGCGGGCGTTGACGTCGTCGTCGGTGACGATAACGAACTTGGTGTACATGAACTGTCGCAGGAACGACCACACACCCAGCATCACGCGCTTGGCGTGCCCCGGATATTGCTTTTTCATGGTCACCACCGCCATGCGGTAGGAACAGCCTTCCGGTGGCAGGTAGAAGTCGACGATCTCGGGGAACTGCTTCTGCAGGATCGGCACGAACACTTCGTTCAGCGCCACGCCGAGGATCGCCGGCTCATCTGGCGGCCGGCCGGTGTAAGTGCTGTGGTAGATCGGCTTTTGCCGATGGGTGATGCGTTCGATGGTGAACACCGGAAAGCTGTCCACCTCGTTGTAGTAGCCAGTGTGGTCGCCGTAAGGGCCTTCCGGGGCCATTTCACCCGGATGGATCACACCTTCGAGGATGATTTCGGCGGTGGCCGGCACCTGCAGGTCGCTGCCGCGGCACTTGACCAGCTCGGTGCGGTTGCCGCGCAGAAGCCCTGCGAAAGCGTACTCGGAGAGGGTGTCGGGCACCGGCGTCACGGCGCCAAGGATGGTGGCCGGGTCTGCACCCAGCGCGACGGCCACCGGGAACGGCTGGCCCGGGTGCTTCTCGCACCATTCGCGGTAATCCAGCGCGCCGCCACGATGGCTCAGCCAGCGCATGATGACCTTGTTGCGGCCGATGACCTGCTGGCGATAGATGCCCAGGTTCTGGCGATCCTTGTTCGGACCACGGGTGACCGTCAGGCCCCAGGTAATCAGTGGCGCCACGTCACCTGGCCAGCAGTGCTGGATCGGCAATTGCGAAAGGTCGACATCGTCACCCTCGACCACCACCTCCTGGCACACCGCATCCTTGACCACCTTGGGTGCCATTGACACGACCTTCTTGAAGATCGGCAGTTTCGACCAGGCATCCTTCAGGCCCTTCGGCGGCTCGGGCTCCTTGAGGAAGGCCAGCAACTTGCCGATTTCACGCAGTTCGCCGACCGACTCGGCCCCCATGCCCATGGCCACACGCTCGGGAGTACCGAACAGGTTGCCCAGTACCGGAATGTCGAAACCCGTGGGTTTTTCGAACAGCAGCGCCGGGCCCTTGGCCCGCAGGGTGCGGTCGCAGACTTCGGTCATTTCCAGGACGGGCGAGATAGGAACCTGGATGCGCTTGAGTTCACCGCGCTGCTCCAGGCCACGGATAAAGTCGCGCAAATCGCGATACTGCATGCGTGAGCCTCGTGTTGGCTGTATCGGTCGGGGTGCAGAGTGTAGCGCCGATCGGGCTTTGATAGCCAAATGGCAGAGTGCAATGCGCTCTTTACTGGCGCGTATCAATGAGTTGGGGCCGCTTCGCGCCCCTTCGCGGGCAAGCCCGCTCCTACAGGATCTGTGCGATATCTGTGGGAGCGGGCTTGCCCGCGAAGGGGCGCGAAGCGGCCCCAAATGCTTCCTGAAAGTTGCGCTTACTTGCGCTTCATCGACAGGAAGAACTCATCGTTGGTCTTGGTCTGCTTGAGCTTGTCGATGAGGAACTCGATGGCCGCCACTTCATCCATCGGGTGCAGCAGCTTGCGCAGGATCCACATGCGCTGCAGCTCGTCGTCGGCAGTCAGCAGCTCTTCGCGACGGGTGCCGGACTTGTTGATGTTGATGGCCGGGAACACACGCTTCTCGGCGATGCGGCGGTCCAGCGGCAGCTCCATGTTGCCGGTACCCTTGAACTCTTCGTAGATGACCTCGTCCATCTTCGAGCCGGTCTCGACCAGCGCGGTGGCGATGATGGTCAGCGAGCCGCCTTCCTCGATGTTACGGGCAGCACCGAAGAAACGCTTGGGCTTTTCCAGGGCGTGGGCGTCGACACCACCGGTCAGGACCTTGCCGGAGCTCGGGATCACGGTGTTGTAGGCACGCGCCAGACGGGTGATGGAGTCGAGCAGGATGACCACGTCCTTCTTGTGCTCGACCAGGCGCTTGGCCTTTTCGATCACCATTTCGGCAACCTGCACGTGGCGGGTCGGCGGCTCGTCGAAGGTCGAGGCGACCACTTCGCCGCGCACGGTGCGCTGCATCTCGGTCACTTCTTCCGGGCGCTCGTCGATCAGCAGGACGATCAGGTGGCACTCGGGGTTGTTACGGGTGATGTTGGCCGCAATGTTCTGCAGCATGATGGTCTTGCCCGCTTTCGGCGGAGCGACGATCAGGCCGCGCTGGCCTTTGCCGATAGGCGCGCACAGGTCGATGACACGGCCGGTGAGGTCTTCGGTGGAACCGTTACCGGCTTCCATCTTCAGGCGATGGTTCGGGAACAGCGGCGTCAGGTTTTCGAACAGGATCTTGTTCTTCGCGTTTTCCGGACGGTCGAAGTTGATGGTATCGACCTTCAGCAGGGCGAAGTAACGCTCCCCTTCCTTCGGCGGGCGGATCTTGCCGACGATGGTGTCGCCGGTGCGCAGGTTGAAGCGGCGGATCTGGCTGGGCGAGACGTAGATATCGTCAGGGCCGGCCAGATACGAGGCATCTGCCGAACGCAGGAAACCGAATCCATCCTGGAGAATCTCCAGCACGCCGTCACCCGAGATCTCTTCGCCGCTCTTCGCGTGTTTTTTCAACAGGGCGAAAATCACGTCCTGCTTGCGCGAACGGGCCATGTTTTCGATGCCCATCTGTTCGGCCATTTCCAGCAGATCGGTAATCGGCTTTTGCTTGAGTTCTGTCAGGTTCATAAGGGGAGTGACGTAATCATGTAAGAAGGGGGGAATTAAGCTTCTGGCTTAATGAGGTCGCGCCGCTAGATTGGCGACAGGATCGCGTACTGATTCGAATTGGGAGTGCGTCGCGACGGCGTGCAGAGGGCACTGGAGAAGCAGTGCGAGGCCGAATGTAACACTTGCTTTTTTCGACGTCTAGTGGTTTTGACAGGGGAAATCGAGCCTCAGGGGCAAAAAAAGCCCCGCATTCGCGGGGCTTTTTCACATCACAGGTGGGCGTCGAGGAACGCAGCCAGCTGGGACTTGGACAGCGCGCCGACCTTGGTGGCCTCGACGTTGCCGTTCTTGAACAGCATCAGCGTCGGGATGCCGCGCACGCCGTGCTTGGCCGGGGTTTCCTGGTTATCGTCGATGTTCAGCTTGGCGACGGTCAGCTTGCCTTCGTAGGTGGAGGCGATGTCGTCCAGGACCGGAGCGATCATCTTGCATGGACCGCACCATTCAGCCCAGTAGTCGACCAGCACCGGGCCTTGAGCCTGCAGCACTTCGGCTTCGAAGGTGGCGTCGGTGACGTGTTTGATCAGATCGCTGCTCATGGAGTTCTCCAGGTCGTAAGCATAAAAAACGTTGCCCATCATAGCCGCACCCACGCCCTACAGGAAGCCACGGCCGATTGAGTGTAACTATAGTTGTGCAAGACGCCACGAATCGAAACCGTCATACAAGCGTCATAGGATTTGTCCGAGGCCTTTGTTGATCAGTCATCAAGGCCACCCGCACATTGCCCTGCATCAATCCTCGCCATGTCGCGCGTTGGCGTATGCCCGCGATCATGGCAGGATTGCCGGGTTATCGACCGAGAACATCCAGATCATGCCGCAAACCACCGCGAAGAACCTGTCTCTGATCGCCGCCATCGACCTTGGCTCCAACAGCTTCCACATGGTCGTGGCCAAGGCCCACCATACCGAGATCCGCATTCTCGAACGGCTGGGGGAGAAGGTTCAACTGGCTGCGGGCATCAACGAAGACCGCCAGCTCAGCGAAGAAGCCATGCAGCGGGGCCTCGAATGCCTCAAGCGTTTCGCCCAGCTGATCAACGGCATGCCGGCCGGCGCAGTGCGCATCGTCGGCACCAACGCCCTGCGTGAAGCGCGCAACCGCAATGACTTCATCCTGCGTGCCGAAGCCATCCTCGGCCATCCGGTCGAGGTCATTTCAGGCCGTGAAGAGGCGCGCCTGATCTACCTGGGTGTGTCGCACACCCTCGCCGACACGCCCGGCAAACGCCTGGTCGCCGATATCGGCGGCGGCAGCACCGAGTTCATCATCGGTCAACGCTTCGAGCCACTGCTGCGCGAGAGCCTGCAGATGGGCTGCGTAAGCTTCACCCAGCGCTATTTCCGCGACGGCAAGATCACCCCGGCACGCTACGCCCAGGCCTACACCGCCGCACGCCTTGAGCTGATGAGCATCGAGAACGCCCTGCACCGCCTGACCTGGGACGAGGCCATCGGCTCGTCGGGCACCATCCGCGCCATCGGCGCCGCGATCAAAGCCAACGGCCATGGCAACGGCGAAGTCAACGCCGAAGGCCTGGCCGTGCTCAAGCGCAAGCTGTTCAAGCTGGGCGAAGTCGACAAGATCGACTTCGACGGCGTCAAACCGGACCGGCGCACCATCTTCCCTGCAGGGCTGGCGATTCTCGAGGCGATCTTCGACGCCCTCGAACTGCAGCGCATGGACCACTGTGACGGCGCCCTGCGTGAAGGCGTGCTGTTCGACCTGCTCGGCCGCCATCATCACGAGGACGTGCGTGAGCGCACGCTGAACTCGCTGATGGAGCGCTATCACGTCGACCAGGGCCAGGCCGCACGGGTGGAGCGCAAGGCGCTGCACGCCTTCGACCAGGTGGCCAAGGCGTGGGATCTGGAAAACGGCAACTGGCGCGACCTGCTGGGCTGGGCGGCGAAGGTGCATGAGGTCGGGCTGGACATCGCCCACTACCACTACCACAAGCACGGCGCCTACCTGATCGAGCACTCCGACCTGTCGGGCTTCTCCCGCGAGGACCAGCAGATGCTGGCCCTGCTGGTACGCGGCCATCGCCGCAACATCCCCAAGGACAAGTTCGCCGAGTTCGGCGACGAAGGCGTCAAGCTGATCCGCCTGTGCGTGCTGCTGCGCTTCGCCATCCTCTTCCACCACATCCGCGGCACCCAGCAAATGCCCAAGGTCGAGCTCAAGGCTGCCGACGACAGTCTGGAAGTGGTGTTCCCTGAAGGCTGGCTGGAGCAGAACCAGCTGACCCAGGCCGACTTCGCCAACGAGGCTGAGTGGCTGGCGCGGGTCGGGTTCGTGCTGAGCGTGCGTTGAAGGTTTGAGTGTGCTGGGGCTGTTTTGCAGCCCCAGCAATCTGACTACCGTACGTTCAGCACCGGGTTGCTCAGGCGCTCCAGCAGGGTCGCCTGGGCGCTGCGCGGGTTCTGGTTGCCGGTCGGCGTGCTGCGCACATAACGACCATCAGGCTGCAAGGTCCAGGCCTGGGTATTGTCGGTCAGGTAGCCTTCGAGCTCCTTCTTCACCCGCAGCAGCAACTTCTTGCCCTCTACCGGGAAGCAGGTCTCGACACGCTTGTCGAGGTTGCGCTCCATCCAGTCGGCGCTGGACAGGTAGATCTGCTCCTCGCCGCCGTTGAGGAAGTAGAACACCCGCGTGTGCTCGAGGAAACGGCCGATGATCGAGCGCACATTGATGTTGTGCGACACCCCCGGGATGCCCGGGCGCAGGCAGCACATGCCACGCACCACCAGGTCGATGCGCACGCCCGACTGGCTCGCCTTGTACAGGGCCTTGATGACCTTGGCATCGGTCAGCGAGTTGAACTTGGCGATGATGTGCGCCGGCTTGCCGTCGAGCGCGAACTGCGTCTCGCGGGCGATCATGTCGAGCATGCCCTTCTTGAGGGTGAAGGGTGCATGCAGCAGCTTCTTCATGCGCAGGGTCTTGCCCATGCCGATCAGCTGGCTGAACAGCTTGCCGACGTCCTCGGTGAGTGCGTCATCGGAGGTCAGCAGGCTGTAGTCGGTGTACAGGCGGGCGTTGCCGGCGTGGTAGTTACCGGTACCCAGGTGCGCGTAGCGGACGATCTCGCCCTGCTCGCGGCGCAGGATCAGCATCATCTTGGCGTGGGTCTTGAAGCCGACCACGCCATAGATCACCACCGCGCCGGCTGCCTGCAGGCGGCTGGCCATCTGCAGGTTGGACTCTTCGTCGAAACGCGCACGCAGTTCGATCACCGCAGTGACCTCCTTGCCGTTACGCGCCGCATCGACCAACGCGTCGACGATCTCCGAGTTGGCCCCGGAGCGGTACAAGGTCTGGCGCACAGCGAGCACGTGCGGGTCCTTGGCGGCCTGGCGCAGCAGGTCGACCACCGGGGTGAAGGATTCGAACGGGTGCATCAGCAGCACATCCTGCTTGCTGATGACGCTGAAAATGTTGTCGGCGTTCTGCAGGATCTTCGGGATCGCCGGGGTGAACGGGGTGTACTGCAGCTCCGGGTGGCTGTCCAGGCCGGTGATGCTGAACAGACGGGTCAGGTTGACCGGGCCATTGACCTGGTAAAGCTCGCTCTCGCTCAGGCTGAACTGCTTGAGCAGGTAGTCGGAGAGGTGCTTCGGACAGGTGTCGGCAACCTCCAGGCGCACAGCATCGCCGTAGCGGCGCGAGAACAGCTCGCCACGCAGGGCGCGGGCAAGGTCGTCGACCTCTTCGGAGTCCAGCGCCAGGTCGGCGTTTCGGGTCAGGCGGAACTGATAGCAGCCCTTGACCTTCATGCCCTGGAACAGGTCGTCGGCGTGAGCGTGGATCATCGACGACAGGAATACATAGTTGTCGCCGGGGCCGCCAACCTCTTCCGGCACACGGATCACCCGCGGCAGCAGGCGTGGCGCCGGAATGATCGCCAGGCCCGAGTCGCGACCGAAGGCATCGACGCCCTCGAGCTCGACGATGAAGTTCAGGCTCTTGTTCACCAGCAGCGGGAACGGGTGGGTCGGGTCGAGGCCGATCGGGGTGATGATCGGGGCGATCTCGTCGCGGAAGAAGCGACGCACCCAGGTCTTGAGCTTGGGCGTCCAGTGGCGGCGGCGGATGAAGCGAATCGCATGCTTCTCCAGCTCCGGCAGCAGCACGTCGTTGAGGATCGCGTACTGGCGGTCCACCTCCAGGTGCACCAGCTCGCTGATCCGCGCCAGCGCCTGATGCGGCTGCAGGCCGTCGGCGCCGGCCTGTTCGCGGGCGAAATTGATCTGCTTCTTAAGCCCGGCGACGCGGATCTCGAAGAACTCGTCGAGGTTGCTGGAGAAGATCAGCAGGAACTTCAGACGCTCCAGCAGCGGGTAGGACTCATCCAGCGCCTGTTCCAGCACGCGGATGTTGAACTGCAGCTGCGAAAGTTCACGATGAATGTACAGGCTGCTGTCGTCCAGGCCCGGCACCGGAATCGCCGGGGCCGGCGCCGGGGCGGCGGCCTCGACGACAGGCACCGGCTCAGGTGCAGGCGTCGCTGGGAGGTCCGGCGGGGTCTGCATCAGTTCCTCCGGGAGGGCCTTGGCTTCCTTGATCTCGACAGCAGTGAGCACTTCGTTATTCATCTGACGTTCCTGTGAGGGCGTTACTGCCCTCTCAACAATTGAGCGGCACGCACGGCGAAATAGGTGAGGATGCCATCGGCGCCGGCCCGTTTGAAAGCGGTGAGGGATTCGAGAATCACGGCCTCGCTGAGCCAGCCGTTCTGGATGGCCGCCATGTGCATGGCGTATTCGCCGCTGACCTGATACACGAAGGTCGGCACGCGGAATTCGGTTTTGACGCGGTGAACGATGTCCAGGTACGGCATGCCCGGCTTGACCATGACCATGTCGGCGCCTTCGGCGAGGTCGGTGGCCACTTCATGCAGGGCCTCGTCACTGTTGGCCGGGTCCATCTGGTAGGAGGCCTTGTTGGCCTTGCCCAGGTTCAGCGCCGAGCCGACCGCATCGCGGAACGGGCCGTAGTAGGCGCTGGCATACTTGGCGGAGTAAGCCATGATGCGCACGTTGACGTGACCGGCCAGCTCCAGGGCTTCGCGGATCGCCTGCAGACGACCGTCCATCATGTCGGACGGTGCCACCACCTGGGCACCCGCTTCGGCGTGCGACAGCGCCTGACGCACCAGGGCGTCGACGGTGATGTCGTTCTGCACGTAGCCCTCTTCGTCGAGGATGCCGTCCTGGCCGTGGGTGGTGAAGGGGTCGAGCGCAACGTCGGTGATCACCCCCAGGTCCGGGAAGCGCGCACGCAAGGCGCGGGTGGCACGCTGGGCGATGCCGTCCGGGTTCCAGGCCTCGGCACCGTCGAGGGACTTTTTCTCCACCGGGGTGACCGGGAACAGCGCCAGCGCCGGAATCCCCAGCTCCACCCAACCCTGTGCGGCTTCGAGCAGCAGGTCGATCGACAGGCGCTCGACGCCCGGCATCGACGGCACTTCCTCGCGGCGATTTTCGCCGTCCAGCACGAATACCGGCAGAATCAGGTCATCGACGGTCAGGGTGTTCTCGCGAACCAGACGACGGGAGAATTCGTCCCGGCGGTTGCGACGCAGGCGGGTAGCAGGAAACAGGCGGTTGGCGGGGGTAAAGCTCACGGCAGACTCCTGAGCCCGCGCAGGCGGGCTAGCGCGACAGTTATAAGCGCCCATTATGACGCCTAGGTTACAGGGAAGGGCAACCCTGCGACTTGTGGCCGCAGGCATTGTCCTTGTAGGAAATGTTCACGTCGAGACACATTTGGACACTTTCCCCCAGGCGCGCGAAGGGGTAGGCTGCGCGTTCATTTCGCCAGCACCTCAGAAAATGCTTCAACAATTCCTGCAGGATTTCGGCTATTTCGCCCTCTTTCTAGGCACCTTCTTCGAAGGCGAGACCATCCTGGTACTTGCAGGATTCCTCGCGTTCCGTGGATACATGGACATTAGCCTGGTCGTGGTGGTGGCGTTCTTCGGCAGCTATGCCGGTGACCAGCTCTGGTATTTCATGGGCCGTCGCCACGGGCGCAAGATCCTTGCGCGCAAACCGCGCTGGCAGGCGATGGGCGACCGCGCGCTGGAGCATATCCGCCGCCATCCCGACATCTGGGTGCTGAGCTTCCGTTTCGTCTATGGGCTGCGCACCGTGATGCCGGTGGCCATCGGCCTGTCCGGCTATCCTCCGCGGCGCTACCTGCTGCTCAACGGCATCGGCGCGGCAATCTGGGCCCTGGCCCTGGGCGCGGCGGCCTATCACTTCGGCGCCATCCTCGAAGGCCTGCTGGGCAACGTGAAGAAATACGAGCTATGGGTGCTCGGTGGCCTGCTGGTGCTGGGCGGACTGCTCTGGCTGCGCCGACGTTTCCGCAACCTGCGTGCGGAGCGCAAGGCGGCGGCAGAAGGCCAATCCCCACAGGCTGAGCAGGCTGTAGAGCCCGAGCAGAAGCCAGGCCAAGGGCGTAACCGTCCCTAGGCCCAGCGCCCCGCCCAGGTAAAGCGCCGGGCCGTTGGACACCAGCCGCAGCAGCTCAAGGCGCGCGGCCCGAGGCCGGTTCTCCAGCGCCATCCCAAGCACGAACAAGCCAAACGCCATCAGTGTCCAGCCCAGCACCAGCGCCACTGGCGGCACGCGGTCGGCCACCTCCATCAGGTAACTGCCCAAGCCCGCATACACGGCGAACTGCAGCGCCACGTACAGCTGCTGGGCCCGGCCCAGCGGTATCTCGAACTTGCGAAACTGCGCCAGATCGGCCTTGGCCTGTGGATAACCCAGCGCCACATCCGCCGGTCGCCAACCGGTGGGCATGAACCAGGTCCGCAGCTTGTCCCACAGACTGCGAGTGCGCCGCGCATCGCGCCAGAGCTGGGCATAGAACTGCAGGTTGGCCCACAACGGGTTCCAGCTCGCCAGCGGCGTGGTCACGCCGAACACCACGGGCTCGCGCGGGTCTTCCTCCTGGAAAGTGCCGAACAGGCGATCCCAGAGAATGAACACGCCGCCGTAGTTGCGATCCAAGTACAAAGGATTCTGCGCATGGTGGACGCGATGGTTGGACGGCGTGATCAGCACCCACTCGAGCCAGCCCAGCTTGGGCACGTGGCGGGTATGCACCCAGAACTGGTACAGCAGGTTCAGCGATGCCACGGTGACGAACACCAGCGGCGGTACGCCAACCACGGCCAGCGGCAGGTAGAAGATCCACGAGAAGAGAAAGCCGCTGCTGGTCTGGCGCAGGGCGGTGGTGAGGTTGTACTCCTCGCTCTGGTGATGCACCGAATGCGCCGCCCACAGCACGTTGCGCTCATGACCCAGGCGGTGCAGCCAGTAATAGCAGAAGTCGTAGAGCACGAACGCCAGCAGCCAGACCCAAACCGCACTGTCCGGCAGGCGCAGCAGGGCCAGGTGCTCCCAGACCAACGCGTAGCTGACAAGCCCCACGCCCTTGGTCAGCAGCCCCGTGCTGGTCGACAGCACCCCGGTGCTCAGGCTGTTGATCGAATCGGCCAGACGATAGTTGCGCTGCCCGCGCAGCCGGTCGGCGACCAGCTCCACAGCAATCAGCACGAAGAAGAACGGCACGGCCAGCAGAATCAGGTCCATGGTGACGATCCCAAGCGTTATCCACAGAGATTAGGGTCTGTCTGAAAAGTCTTGAGACGAAGGTCAGGCAAGGCGAAAACAGCCGAGGAAGCGGAGTTTACGGGTTGTAAATGAGCATTCCGAGGCTGTTTTCAACGCAGCATCACCGAGTATCAAGGCTTTTCATACAGAGCCTAGGCCGCGTCGGGCACAACCCCTATGGCCACATCTGCCAAACTAGAGGACATTTAGCGCCTCGACACTGGAGTAATGAGCATGACGAAAAAGGTAGCGGTGATTCTTTCCGGCTGTGGCGTCTATGACGGCGCCGAAATCCACGAAAGCGTGATCACCCTGCTGCGCCTCGACCAGCGCGGCGCCCAGGTGCAGTGTTTCGCGCCGAACATCGCGCAGATGCACGTGATCGACCACCTGACCGGCGAAGAAATGCCCGAGTCGCGCAATGTGCTGGTGGAGTCGGCGCGCATCGCCCGCGGTGAAGTGAAGGACATTCGCGAAGCCAAGGCCGAGGACTTCGACGCGCTGATCGTGCCCGGCGGTTTCGGCGCAGCCAAGAACCTGTCCAACTTCGCCGTCGAAGGCGCCAACTGCAGCGTGAACCCCGATGTGCTGGCGCTGGCCGAGGCTTTCGCGGCGGCGTGCAAGCCGGTCGGCCTGATCTGCATCTCGCCGGCGTTGGCCGCGAAGATCTACGGCCCGGGCGTGGTCTGCACCATCGGCAACGATGCCGGCACCAGCGCAGCCGTGGTGAAGATGGGCGGCACCCATGAAGAGTGCGATGTACATGACATCGTCGAAGACACCCAGCGCAAGCTGGTGACCACCCCGGCCTACATGCTGGCCAAGTCGATCAGCGAAGCGGCGGGTGGGATCTACAAACTGGTGGACCGGGTGCTGGAGCTGACTCACGAGAAGGACTGAAACGCATCAGGGCGAGCCTTTTCGCGGGCAAGGCCGCGAAAAGGTCAACGCGTCAACCGCGTGAGGATCCGATCCAGCGAATTGGCAAACGCCTGCTTCTCCCGCTCGCCATAGGGCGCCTGCCCGCCGCCGACCTGCCCCTGTTCACGCAACTCGGTGAACAGGTTGCGCACCGCCAGACGATCGCCCATGTTGCGCTCGTCGAACTCGCGACCACGCGGGTCCAGCGCCGCCACACCCTTCTTGATCAGGCGATCGGCCAGCGGCACATCGCTGCAGATCACCAGCTCGCCGGGCTCGGCATGCTCCACCAGGTAGTCGTCGGCGGCATCCATGCCGCTGGGCACCACGATCAGCCGCACGATCGCGAAGGCCGGCTTGGCCACGGCCTGGCCGGCCACCATCACCACTTCCAGCTTGCGCTTGAGGGCGAACTTGACGATCAGGTCCTTGGCCGCCTTGGGGCAGGCGTCGGCGTCGATCCATATGCGCATGACGATGTTTCCGTAATTCGAAAAGAGATAGTGTGCCAGCCCCGACCTCAGTTCGCTGCTACCCTGCGCTTCTCGGCAATCCGCGAGCGCCCGTAAAGCGCCACGATAGCCAGCAACGCCACCGCCTGCGCACTCAGCGAATAGGCGTCGGCGTGAATCCCCAGCCAATCGAACTCGAAGAACGGCACCGGCCGCGTGCCCAGCACTCCAGCTTCCTGCAGTGCCTTGACGCCGTGCCCGGCGAACACCACCGACAGGGCGCACAACAACGCGGCGTTGATGCTGAAGAACAGCGACAGCGGCAGCTTCGCCGACCCGCGCAGGATCACCCAGGCCAACCCCACCAGCAACACCAGCGCAGTGGCACCACCGGCCAGCACCGCCTGGTGCCCGGCAGGCCCGGCCTGCAGCCACAGAGTTTCGTAGAACAGGATCACCTCGAACAGCTCGCGGTACACCGAGAAGAACGCCAGCATGGCGAAGCCGAAGCGCCCGCCGCCACTGAGCAGGCTGCTCTTGATGTAGTCCTGCCAGGCTGCGGCGTGGCGCCGGTCATGCATCCACACCCCCAGCCACAGCACCATGACCGCGGCGAACAGCGCCGTGCAGCCCTCGAGCAACTCGCGCTGGGCGCCGCCGACATCGATCACGTAGGCCGCCAGGGCCCAGGTGGCGAAACCTGCAACCAGGGCCAGGCCCCAACCGATGTTGACGCTGCGTACCGCCGACTGCTGCCCGGTATTGCGCAGGAAGGCGAGGATCGCCGCCAGCACCAGGATCGCCTCCAGGCCCTCGCGCAGCAGGATCAGCAGCCCGGAGATGTAGCTCAGCGACCAGCTCAGGCCGTCGCTGCCAAGCAGTTTCGCAGCCTGCTCCAGCTTGACCTTGGCCTCGGCCAGGCGCTGCGCGGCCTGCTCGGCAGGCAGGCCATCCTGCAGCGACTGCCGGTAGGCCATCAACGACCTCTCGGTATCCTTGCGCACCTGCGCGTCGATGTTGTCGAGCGAGCTCTCCACCAGCTCGAAACCTTCGAGATAAGCGGCCACCGACAGGTCGTAGGCCTGGTCGTGATCACCCTCGCGGTAGGCCGCCAGGCTCTTGTCCAGGGTGCTGGAGGTGTATTCGAGCAGCTGTGCCGGGCCACGCTTGACCTGCGGTGGCTGGGCGCGCTGGGCACGGAATGCAGCAACGGCGTCGGCGCCTTCATTGGCGCCGACTTCGGCCGGGGTCTGGCGGGCCAGGTCGGCGATGTTCCAGGTCTTGTCGCCCTTGGCCGCCTGCGGGTCGGCGGTGAAGCTGGCAATGTAGGCGGCCACGTCCCAGCGCTGGCGCTCGTCGAGCTGATCGGCGAATGACGGCATCTCGGTGCCCTCGATACCCAGGCCGAGGGTGTTGTACAGGTCGAACAGGCTCAACTGGTCAAGGCGCTGGGCGTCGCGCAGGTTGGCCGGCGCAGGCTCCAGGCCGACACCCGCCGGGCCGTCACCGGCACCGCTGTCACCGTGGCAGATCGAGCAGTTCTGCGCATACAGCGCGGCACCGCGAGCCGGATCCGGCGTGATCACCGGCGCCTGGCTGACCTCATAGGCCACCGCCAGCCGCGCACCCAACTGCCGAGCCTGGTGCGCCACGGCGCCACCGTCCTGGCGTTGCTCGATGGCCTGGCGCAGCGCCTGCACACCCTGCTCGAGGGCGTCGCGCTCGGGGTTGGCGGGCAAGCCCTTGACCAGCTCGGCCAGCACCCCGCTGAACTCCTGCTGTTCGCGATATTCACCCTCATCCACCACCTTGCCGTCATGCACGGTCGGCGGGTAGTCGGCACCGATATAGTCCAGCAGGTGCAACGCCTTGGTGGCCTCGGCGGGGGCTTCGGCCTGCGCCAGGGTGCTGCACAGCGCCAGCACCGGACCGAGCAACAAGGCCGGCAACCAGGCGAGCGGACGGGAACGGGGAATCATGGGGCGATCTCGGCGAGAATACGAAAGCGAACATTGTTCACTTCCACTTCGACTTGCTCAAGGTTCGCGGGCGGATTTCATGAAAAATCTTGCAACGAATACGTTCTGAGTCGGCCCGCTCAAGACGCTCCCAGGATCTCCACCTCAGGCAAATCCATCGCCGCCGCTTCCTCCTGCAAGAAGGCACTCAAGCGCCGCAGTCGCTCGCCCCCCGGCCGGGTGCGCGGCCACACCAGGTAATAGTCAAGGCCGCTGGCCACCGCCGTCGGCCATGGCAGGCTCAGGCGCCCCTGGGCGACGTCTTCGGCGACCATCAGCAGGTCACCCATCGACACCCCATAACCCCGGGCGGCGGCGATCATGCCCAGCTCCAGGGTGTCGAACACCTGCCCGCCCTTGAGCGACACCGTTTCGCTCAGGCCCATGCGCGCCAGCCAACTGCGCCAGTCGCGACGATCGGGCGTCGGGTGCAGCAGCTCGACGCTGGCCAGCCTGCGCGCGTCCCAGGGCGCCTCGGCCTGCAGGTCCGGGGCGCCCACCGGGATCAGCAGCTCGGCGAACAGCCGGCGCACCTCCCAATCCACCGGAAAGCTGCCATCGCTGAGCATTACCGCGCAATCGAAGGGCTCTTGATTGAAGTCCACATGGTCGACGTCCATCCAGGCGCTGGTCAGTTGCACATCGTTGCCCGGCTGCAAGTGGCGGAAACGGCTCAGGCGCGCCAGCAGCCATCGCATGGTCAGGGTCGAGGGGGCTTTCATGCGCAGGATGTCGTCCTCACCGCGCAAGGTATTGCAGGCCCGCTCCAGTGCCGCGAAACCGTCGCGCACGCCAGGCAGCAGCATCCGCGCCGCCTCGGTGGGCTGCAGGTTGCGGCCGTTGCGCACGAACAGCCGGCAGGCAAAGTGCTCTTCGAGGGTGCGGATATGGCGGCTGACCGCGCTCTGGGTGATGGACAACTCCTCCCCGGCGCGGGTGAAGGAGCTCAGCCGCGCGGCCGCTTCAAATGCGCGCAGGGCATACAGCGGTGGTAGCTGACGGGACATGGGACACCTGTCATACGTGGGCATGAGGCGAATCATCGAAATCATACATCCATGAGTTGAACTCATGCCAACGATCGCTTTTATCCTTTTGTGGAATGCTGACCGAAGCCTCAGAATCCCCAATTCTCGCTGTAGGACTCATACTCAAGGACTTCGCCCCATGCATGTCGCGCCCACCACCGAACTCAAGGCTCTGCTGCGCCTGGCCGGGCCCCTGGTCGCCTCGCAATTGGCGCACATGCTGATGGTGCTCACCGACACCCTGATGATGGCGCGCATCAGCCCACAGGCGCTGGCAGGGGGCGGCCTGGGTGCGGCGAGCTACTCGTTCGTGTCGATCTTCTGCCTGGGCGTGATCGCTGCGGTCGGCACCCTGGTGGCCTTCCGCAAGGGCGCAGGTGACATCGCCGGGGCCACGCGCCTGGCGCAGAACGGCCTGTGGCTGGCCTGGGGCCTGGCGCTGGGCGCGGCCCTGGTGTTGTGGAACCTCAAACCTGTGTTGCTGCTGTTCGGCCAACGCCCGGACAACGTCGATATGGCCATGCAGTTCCTCACCCTGCTGCCCCTGGCGCTGCCCGGCTACCTGACCTTCATGGCCCTGCGCGGCTTTACCAGTGCCCTGGGCCATTCGACCCCGGTGATGATCATCAGCCTGGTGGGCACGGTGCTCAACTACCTGTTCAACCACGCGTTGATCGAAGGCATGTTCGGCCTGCCCAAGCTGGGCCTGATGGGCATCGGCCTGGTCACTGCCGTGGTGTCGCTGGGCATGGCCATCGCCCTGGCGCTGTACATCCACTGGCACCGCGCATACGACGCCTATCCGCTGCGCAAGGGCCTGTCACGCCCCTCGCTCGATGCACTGCGCGAGCTGTGGCGGCTGGGCCTGCCGATCGGCGGCACTTACATCGTCGAGGTCGGCCTGTTCGCCTTCGCCGCCCTGTGCATGGGTGTACTGGGCGATACCGAGCTGGCCGCGCACCAGATCGCCCTGCCGATCATTTCCGCGGCGTTCATGGTGCCGACCGGGCTGTCCTACGCGGTGACCATGCGGGTCGGGCTGTACTACGGTGCAGGCAACCTGCTGGCCGCGCGCAGCGCCGGGCGCATCGGAATCGGCCTGGGCGCGGTAGTGATGTTCGCCTTCGCGGTGCTGTTCTGGCTGTTTCCGGAAACCTTCGTGGGGCTGCTGGTCGACCGCAATGACCCGGCGTTCGCCGCCATCTTCGCGCTCGCCGTGCAGTTGGTGATGGTGGCCGCCTGGTTCGAGCTGTTCGACGGCACGCAGACCATCGCCATGGGCTCGATCCGCGGCCTGAAGGACGCCAAGACCACGTTCGTGATCGGCCTGCTGTGCTATTGGCTGGTGGGCGCACCCTGCGCCTGGGTGTTCGCCTTCACCCTCGGCGGGGGTGCGGTGGGTATCTGGTGGGGCTTGGCGCTGGGGCTGGCGTGCGCGGCGGTGGCGCTGACACTGGCGTTCGAATGGCGGATGAAGCGGCTGCTGGGCAAGGCGGCCGTGGGGGTGGCGGTTTCGGCCTGAAATCAGTGGCGGCCCTATTGCGGGCCACTCCCTCCCATAGATACCCCGCTGGCTCTGGATTGAGCGGGGTATTTGTGGGAGCGGGCTTGCCCCGCGATAGGGCCGCTACAGGTTAAACACTCACCAACTGCGGCTTGGCCGCCTGGAACAGGTAGACGATCAGCTCATCGATCGGCAACGGCCGGCTCACCAGGAACCCCTGCACCTGGTCGCAACCGAAGTCACGCAGCAGCCCCAGTTGCTCGTCGCTTTCCACCCCCTCGGCGACCACTTCCAGGTTGAGGTTGTGCGCCAGGTTGATCATCGCATGCACCAGCTTGCGGTTCTCTTCGCGCTGCTCCATGCCAGCGACGAAGCTGCGATCGACCTTGAGCAAGGTGATGGGCAGGCTGTTCAGGTGCACGAACGACGAAAAACCAGTGCCGAAGTCATCCAGCGAGAAACGCACACCCAGGCGCCCCAGTGCATCCATGGTCTGGCGCACCACTTCGTTGCGGCGCATCACCGCGGTCTCGGTCAGCTCGAACTCCAGCCAGCGCGCATCGACACCGTGCTCGACGATCAGCCGACTCAGGGTCGCCAACAGCTGGCTGTCCTGGAACTGGCGGAAGCTCAGGTTCACCGCCATGTGCAACGGCGCCAGGCCGTGCTCGCCCAGAGCCTGCATGTCACGCAGGGCGCGGGAGATGACCCAGTAGCCCAGCGGTACGATCAGCCCGCTCTGCTCGGCCAGCGGCACGAACTCGCTCGGCGGCAGCAGGCCACGCTCGGCATGGCGCCAGCGCACCAGCGCCTCGAGGCCGACGATGGTGCCGTCCCTGAGGTTCAGGCGCGGTTGGTAGTGCAGTTCCAGCTCGTCACGACGCAGGGCCCGGCGCAGCTCGCTTTCCAGGTCGGCGAGGCTGCGGGCGTTGCTGTTTATCCGCTCGTTGAACACGTGATACGTGCAGCCCTGGCTGCCCTTGGCCTGGCGCATGGCGATGTGTGCATGCCACATCAACGGATCGGCACCCGCTTGCGCACGGGCATGGGCCAGGCCCAGGCTGCAGCCGAGCAGCAGGCTTTCGCCATCGATCCAGTAGGGCTCGGCGAGGGCCTCGACGATTCGCTCGGCAGTGCGCTCGGCGCGGCTGGGGTCGCGGCGGGTGTCGATCAACAGCGCAAACTCATCGCTGCCCAGGCGGGCCAACTGGTCGCCGGCCTCCAGTTGCTGCTTGAGACGGTTGACCACCTGCAGGATCAGGCGGTCACCGCCCTGGTGCCCCAGGGCGTCGTTGACGTGGCGGAAGTTGTCCAGGTCCAGGTGGCCGAGGGCCAGGCCGCGGCCTGCGTTCTCCGCCAGGCGGGCGGTGAGCAGTGCCTGGAAGCCCTGGCGATTGGCGATGCCGGTGAGCGGGTCCTGCTCGGCCAGGCGTTGCAAGGTGGCGACCAGCACACCGCGTTCGCGTACATGGCGCAACGAGCGGCGCAGCGCATCACTGTTCAGCTGCCCGCGCACCAGCCAGTCGCTCACCCCCACCGGAGGCGCCTCGGGCTCGTGCTCCAGCAGCAGGATGGTCGGCAGGTCGCAGCGCCCGGGTGCCGGCTGCAGGTCGGGCGTGGCCAGCACCACAGCCTGGCGATCGTGAACGAACAGGCTGTCCACCGCCTCCCAGCTCGGCGCAGTCAACAGCACCGCGCTGCCGGCCAGCGGCTGGACACATTCGCGCAGCAATGCAGCCCATTCCGGCTCATCGGCCAACAGCAGCAAGCGCAACGGTTCGACGGGCGTGGACAAGCGGGCTCCTTAGGGCTTGAACGATGTGACCGAGGATGCGCCGTATCCTAACCGACAAGTAGAAATGATTCTCACTTTTACATGTGGCGTTCCCTGCCCCGCATCTCGACGGATTTTGCCGTGCATCCTGCGCGAAAGTCGCAACGCCCGCAAATCTGAATGGTGCGCTGCATCACACTGTCAGACGGTCGCGCCATAACCGACCCATGCCTGCTAGAATGCGCGGCTATTTTCTGGTTACTCCCGGTTTCTAGCATGTCCCGACTCAATCCCCGGCAACAGGAAGCCCGAGACTATGTCGGCGGCCCTCTATTGGTGCTCGCCGGTGCAGGCTCCGGCAAGACCAGCGTGATCACGCGCAAGATTGCCCACCTCATCCAGAACTGCGGCATCCGTGCCCAGTACATCGTCGCCATGACCTTCACCAACAAGGCCGCGCGCGAGATGAAGGAGCGGGTCGGCACCCTGCTGCGTCCGGGCGAAGGCCGGGGCCTGACGGTGTGCACCTTTCACAACCTGGGCCTGAACATCATCCGCCGGGAACACCAGCGCCTGGGCTACAAGCCAGGCTTCTCTATCTTCGACGAATCCGACATCAAGGCGCTGCTGTCGGACATCATGCAGAAGGAATACTCCGGCGACGACGGGCTGGACGAGATCAAGAACATGATCGGCTCGTGGAAGAACGACTTGATCCTGCCCGCCGAAGCCCTGGAGAAAGCGCGCAACCCGCGCGAGCAGACCGCCGCCATCGTCTACACCCACTACCAGCGCACGCTCAAGGCGTACAACGCGGTGGACTTCGACGACCTGATCCTGCTGCCGGTCAAGCTGTTCCAGGAGCACACCGACGTGCTCGAGCGCTGGCAGAACCGCGTGCGCTACCTGCTGGTCGACGAATACCAGGACACCAACGCCAGCCAGTACCTGCTGGTGAAGATGCTCATCGGCATGCGCAACCAGTTCACCGTGGTGGGCGACGACGATCAGTCGATCTACGCCTGGCGTGGCGCGCGCCCGGAAAACCTGATGCTGCTCAAGGAGGACTACCCCTCCCTGAAAGTGGTGATGCTCGAGCAGAACTATCGCTCCACCAGCCGTATCCTGCGCTGCGCCAACGTGCTGATCGCCAACAATCCCCACGACTTCGAGAAGCAGCTGTGGAGCGAGATGGGCGTGGGCGACGAAATCCGCGTGATCCGCTGCAAGAACGAGGAAGCCGAGGCCGAGCGCGTGGCCATGGAAATCCTTACCTTGCACCTGCGCACCAATCGCCCGTACAGCGACTTCGCCATCCTCTACCGCGGCAACTACCAGGCCAAGCTGATCGAGCTGAAGCTGCAGCACCACCAGGTGCCCTATCGCCTGTCGGGCGGCAACAGCTTCTTCGGTCGCCAGGAGGTCAAGGACCTCATGGCCTACCTGCGCCTGCTGGTCAACCCGGACGACGACAACGCCTACCTGCGGGTAATCAACGTGCCGCGCCGCGAGATCGGCTCGACCACGCTCGAAAAACTCGGCAACTACGCCACCGAGCGTGGCGTGTCGATGTATGCCGCCAGCGAGGAACTGGGCCTGGGCGAGCACCTGGATGCGCGCTACACCGAACGCCTGCAGCGCTTCAAGCACTGGCTCGACGGCGTGCGCCACAAGGTCGCCCTGGAAGACCCGATCGCTGCGCTGCACGAGATGGTCAAGGATATCGACTACGAGAACTGGATCCGCCAGAACACCGCCAGCGACAAGGCGGCGGATTTTCGCATCGGCAACGTCTGGTTCCTGATCGATGCGCTGAAGAACACCCTCGAGAAGGACGAAGAGGGTGACATGACCATCGAGGACGCCATCGGCAAGCTGGTGCTGCGCGACATGCTCGAGCGCCAGCAGGAAGAGGAAGAAAACGCCGAAGGTGTGCAGATGATGACCCTTCACGCCTCCAAGGGCCTGGAGTTCCCCTACGTGTTCATCATGGGCATGGAGGAGGAAATCCTCCCCCACCGCTCGAGCATCGAAGCCGACACCATCGAGGAAGAGCGCCGCCTGGCCTACGTGGGCATCACCCGCGCCCGTCAGACCCTGGCGTTCACCTTCGCCGCCAAGCGCAAGCAGTACGGCGAAATCATCGATTGCACGCCCAGCCGGTTCCTCGACGAACTGCCGCCGGACGACCTGGCCTGGGAAGGCCTGGAGGATGCGCCTGTGGAGGTGAAGGCGGCGCGGGGCAACAACGCGCTGGCCGACATCCGGGCCATGCTCAAACGCTGATCAACCATTACTCTTTCAACCTTTGCCGCTACCTTCTGGATGCGGCCACTCTTGCTACATCGAGGAATACACAGTGGAAGCACTGCATCAGAAGATTCGCGAAGAAGGCATCGTGCTTTCCGATCAGGTTCTCAAAGTCGACGCGTTTCTCAACCACCAGATCGATCCTGCACTGATGCAACTGATCGGTGACGAGTTCGCCCGCCTGTTCGCAGACTCCGGCGTGACCAAGATCGTCACCATCGAGGCGTCGGGTATCGCTCCGGCAGTGATGACCGGCCTGAAGCTGGGCGTGCCGGTGATCTTCGCCCGCAAGCACCAGTCGCTGACCCTGACCGAGAACCTGCTGACCGCTTCGGTGTATTCCTTCACCAAGCAGACCGAGAACACCGTGGCCATCTCGCCGCGTCACCTCAACAGCAGCGACCGCGTGCTGGTGATCGATGACTTCCTGGCCAACGGCAAGGCTTCCCAGGCGCTGATCTCGATCATCAAGCAGGCCGGCGCCACGGTGGCGGGCCTTGGGATCGTCATCGAGAAGTCGTTCCAGGGCGGCCGCGCCGAGCTGGACAGCCAGGGCTATCGCGTCGAATCGCTGGCTCGGGTGAAGTCGCTGGAAGGTGGGGTCGTGACCTTCATCGAGTAAGGCAGCGCCACACTCACTCGATTGTGGCCATTCAATGACGGCCTCTTCGCGGGCAAGCCCGCTCCCACAGGTCAGCGCTGTACCTGTGGGAGCGGCGGTTCGCCGCTGCGACTTGCCCGCGAAGAGGTCGGCACTGACAGCCCCACGGGGCCTCGTTTGCTCCTAGCTTTTTTGACTCGCCTGCAACCCCGCCAGCAGCAACCGCTGGTAAAGCTCTTCCTTCAGTCCCTGCGGCTGATCCAGTTGCATCCGCGCAAGATGCCTCGCATAACCCTCTGGCCCCGGCGCATCCAGCGCAGCCTTGCCCAACTCCAGCACCTCGCTCAGCTTGAACTTGCTCTTGAGCCAGTTCAGCGCCCGCAGCAGGTCCTGCTCCTCAGGCGTGAAGTCGCTGCCCAATGGATACTCGGGGAACAACCCCGCATGCCGCGCCTTGATCGCCTCCAGGCGCTCGGGCGTGTTGTCGGTGAAACGTGCCGATAGCTCGAAGTCCCGCGCCAGCTTGCCGGCCTGCTTGGCCTGCTCCATCAAACGCTTCTGGAAACGTGAGTCGCTGATCGCCAGCAGCCGTGCGATCACCTCGCTGTCGGTCTGCCCACGCAGGTCGGCGATGCCGTATTCGGTGATCACGATGTCGCGCAGGTGCCGGGGAATGGTGCAATGGCCGTACTGCCAGAACACATTCGACGTCACCTCGCCACCCGCCTCGCGCCAGCTGCGCAGCAGCAGGATCGAACGCGCGCCCTCCAGCGCATGGCCCTGGGCGACGAAGTTGTACTGCCCGCCCACGCCACTGAGTACCCGGCCATCCTCCAGTTGATCGGCCACCCCGGCGCCGAGCAGGGTCATGCCGAACACCGTGTTGACGAAGCGCGCATCGCGGCGCTGGCGACGTTTGAGCGCTTCGTCGCCATACAGCTCGTTGATGAAGCTGATGGCGGTCATGGCGAAGCGCTTGCGCTGTTCAAGAGGCATCTGCCGCAAGCGCCGGTAGAAATCCGCGCTACCGAGGAAGAATCCGCCATGCACCAGCACGCCCTGCTCGTCGGCCGGACGCCGCACCACGCCTGCTTCGGCCAGCGCCAGCAGGCCGTTGACGAACATCTCGCTGCAGCCGTAGAGCCCCTGAGCAAAGGCATCCATACCACCCTCACGCTCGATCAGCGTTTTCCAGGGGTTCAGGTCCAGGTCTTCGAGCAGCGCGCGGTAGCTGTCGTTGTCGCCCTGACGCGCGAGCAACGCAGCAGCCACGGCATCGCCCATGGCGCCGATGCCGATCTGCAGGGTGCCACCATCGCGCACCAGGGTGCTGGCGTGCAGGCCGATGCAATGATCCTGGAGGGTGACCGGCATGTTCGGCGTGGAAAACAGCCGACGCTGCTCGGGAGTGTCGATCAGCAGGTCGAAATCCTGGGCCGCAAGCTCGGCATCGCCCGGCATGTAGGGCAGTTCGGCATGCACCTGGCCAAGCAGCAGGATGGTTTCGCCGGCGGCGCGGCGCTTGGCGATCATCGGCAGCAGGTCGAGGGTGATATCGGGGTTGCAGGCCAGGCTCAGGTGATCCGGACGCTCGGGCGTAGCGGCGACGATCTGGGCGATGAGGTTCAGGCCCTTGGCGTTGATATCGCGCGCAGCGTGGCTGTAGTTGCTACTGACGTAGTCCTGCTGGGCGGTCTCGCTGTGCAGCAGCGAACCGGGCTGCATGAAGAACTGCTCGACACGGATGTTGGCCGGGAGGGTGTCGTTGCGCAGGTCGGCGAGGTAGTCGAGCTCTTCGTAGTCGGCGAACACGCGCTCGACGAAGGGTTCGAGGAAACGCCGCTGCAGGCCGTCACCCAGCGGCGGTCGGCCCAGGCTGAGGGCGGTGTAGATCGTCAGGCGGCGCTCGGGCAGGTCTCGGATGCGCGCATAGAGGGCGTTGACGAAGGCATTGGGTTTGCCCAGGCCAAGGGGCAGGCCCATGTGGATATGGGCGGGGAGACGGGCCAGGACCTGGTCGACGGCCTGGTCGATCGAGCAGCGGTGGGGCATGGGGGGCTCCTGTGGCTTTTTCGGGGCGTACAGGCTGTGACCATTACCCTAGCTGATTTGCTGAGCGGGCCGGCGCTTTCGCGGGCAAGCCCGCTCCTACGGGCAGATTCCCCCGCAAATGCAAAGCCCGCCATCGATGGCGGGCTTTGCGCAAATCCGGTCCGGCCTACAGCCCCGACATTTTCTTGATCGCACCCTTGAGCTCGTCGTCCGAGCAATCCGCACAGGTCCCCTTGGGCGGCATGGCGTTGATGCCAGTAATGGCCTTGGCCAGGATGCCGTCGAGGCCGCCCTGGTGATCGGCGCGCTCTTTCCAGGCGGCCGTGTCGCCGATTTTCGGCGCGTTCAGCAGGCCCGTGCCATGGCAGGCATTGCAGTGCTTGGCGATGATTTCATCGGGCGTCTTGGCGCCACCGCCACCGGCCGATACGGCCACTTCCATGCCCTTGCACTCCTGGCCCTGAACGCACACCTGCCCCACCGGTTCCAGGCGCTTGGCGATGTCGTCATTGGTCGCAGCGGTTGCATTGAGTGCCCAGAGGGCGAATACGGCTGCTGGTACGGCCAGCATCTTCTTGATTTGGTTCACGCGTACACCCTCATGGTGGCTAATCACGCCCGCGGCCACGGTTGGCGAGCGTTGAAAAGTATAGCGGCTACCCGGAAGGCGTGAAACGACCCCACACAGGAAAGGGGTATTGGCGAAACAATACGCTGCGCTGGATCAAAAGTTCGAAGGCGTGGCAGCACTGATCAAGCGGGCAGGTTCTTCGAAAGGGTTGCGGAAGCGGTGCGGGCGGGTGCTCTCGAAGTAGTAGCTGTCGCCCGCTTCGAGGATGAAGGTCTCCGCCCCGACCACCAGTTCCAGGCGGCCTTCGAGCAGGATTCCGGTCTCTTCGCCATCGTGGGTGAGCATCTCCTCCCCCGTGTCGGCGCCCGGTGGATAGACCTCGTTGAGAAAGGCGATGGCACGGTTGGGGTGCGATTTGCCGACCAGCTTCATGGTCACCGCGCCGTCGGAAATGTCGATCAGCTCGTGGGCCTTGTAGACGATCTGGGTAGGGCTTTCAGGGGCCAGCTCGACGGAAAAGAACTCGACCATCGACATGGGAATGCCGCTGAGCACCTTGCGCAGGGAGCTGATCGACGGGCTCACGCTGTTCTTCTCGATCATCGAGATGGTGCTGTTGGTTACGCCCGCCCGTTTGGCGAGTTCGCGCTGGGACAGGCCCTTGAGCTTGCGGATGGCTTGCAGTCGTTCGCCGACGTCCAAAGCTTGCGCCTCCAGAAACGGTCGAGGTGGGGTCAAATGTGAACGATATCATGGCAATGCCGTTCAGTATTTACAACACGCAAGACCCCAGCCTGTCCGCTTCAGCGCCTCATTCGCCGTAATAATCCAGCGGTACGCGCCGCAGATTGCAGAAGATCTGGTAGGGAATGGTGCCCGCCTGCTGGGCCACGTCACTGGCCAGGACCTGCTTGCCCCACAGTTCGACCGGGCTGCCGACACCCGCCTCGGGCACTTCGGTGAGGTCAACGCAGAGCATGTCCATCGAGACCCGGCCAATCAGTTGAGTCCGCTTGCCGGCGACCAACACCGGGGTGCCAGTGGGCGCGTGACGTGGGTAGCCATCGGCGTAACCCATCGCGACCACGCCAACCCGGGTCGGGCGCGGGCTGGTGAACTTGGCACCGTAGCCGACCGGCTCACCGGTTGGCAGTTCGCGCACGCTGATGATGCGCGATTGCAGGGTCATCACCGGTTGCAGGCGCGCGGCTGCGGCCTGCGCGACCTCGAACGGCGTGGCGCCGTACAGCATGATGCCTGGGCGTACCCAGTCGCTCGGCACCTGCGGCCAGCCCAGCACGCCGGGGGAGTTGCGCAGGCTGCACTCGGCGGCCAGCCCCTGGCGGGCGGCCTCGAACACCGCGACCTGCTGCTCGGTGGTCGAGGCATCGAGTTCGTCGGCGCGGGCGAAGTGGCTCATCAGCACGATGCGCGCGACCTTGCCGCTGGCCAGCAGGCGCTGGTAGGCCTCGTGGTAGTCCTTGGGGTGCAGGCCGACGCGGTGCATGCCGCTGTCGAGCTTGAGCCAGATGTTCAGCGGCTTGCGCACGGCGGTCTGCTCGATCGCTTCGAGCTGCCACAGCGAGTGCACCACGCACCACAGATCGTGCTCGGCGATCAGCGCCAGCTCGCTGGCCTCGAAGAAGCCTTCGAGCAGCAGCACCGGAGCCTTGATCCCTGCGGCACGCAGCTCCAGGGCCTCTTCGATGCAGGCAACGGCGAAACCGTCAGCCTCGGTTTCCAGCGCCAGGGCGCAACGTACCGCACCGTGGCCATAGGCATCGGCCTTGACCACGGCAAGGGCCTTGGCACCGGACAGTTCACGGGCCAGACGGTAGTTGTGACGGAGGGCTTGGAGGTCGATCAGGGCACGGGCGGGGCGCATGGAGGGCAGCCTTCTGGTGGATCTGTTTATGACGGAGGAACGGTGCTGGCCTTTTCGCGGGCAAACCCGCTCCCACAAGTCCTCATCCTGCCGTGGGAGCGGGCTCGCTCGTGAGGAAGCCAGCGCTGAAATTACTGGTGAGCCGACACCGGGCTACCTTGGCCAGCACTCTCGCGGCTGTTGCCATAGCGCGAGATATCCAGCCCTTCGGCACTGATCTGCGGCTTCTTGCGCGCGATCAGGTCGGCCAGCAGGCGACCGGAACCGCAAGCCATGGTCCAGCCAAGGGTGCCGTGACCCGTATTCAGGAACAGGTTGCGGAACGCAGTACCGCCGACGATCGGGGTGCCATCCGGAGTGGCCGGGCGCAGGCCGGTCCAGAAACTGGCCTGGCTCAGGTCGCCGCCGCGAGGATAAAGGTCGTTGACGATCATCTCCAGCGTTTCGCGTCGACGCGGGTTCAGCGACAGGTCAAAACCGGCGATTTCAGCCATGCCACCGACACGGATACGGTTGTCGAAACGGGTGATGGCGACTTTGTAGGTTTCGTCGAGAATGGTCGAGGTCGGCGCCATGTCGGCATCGGTGATCGGCACGGTCAGCGAGTAGCCTTTGAGCGGATACACCGGTGCCTTGATGCCCAGCGGCTTGAGCAATTGCGGCGAATAGCTGCCCAGCGCCAGCACGTAGCGATCGGCGGTTTCCAGCTTGCCGTCGATCCACACGCCATTGATCCGGTCACCGGCATGGTCCAGGCGCTGGATGTTCTGGCCGAAACGGAACTCGACGCCCAACTTGATGGCCATATCGGCCAGCTTGGTGGTGAACAGCTGGCAGTCGCCGGTCTGGTCGTTGGGCAGGCGCAGGGCGCCGGCGAGAATATCCTTCACACCCGCCAGCGCAGGCTCGACGCGGGCGATGCCGTCGCGGTCGAGCAGCTCGTAGGGCACGCCGGACTGCTCGAGCACCGCGATATCCTTGGCTGCGGCATCGACCTGGGCCTGGGTGCGGAACAGCTGGGTGGTGCCCAGGGTGCGGCTTTCGTAGGCGATACCGGTTTCGGCACGCAGCTCGTCGAGGCAGTCGCGGCTGTACTCGGACAGGCGCACCATGCGCTCCTTGTTCACCGCATAGCGATTGGCGGTGCAGTTGCGCAGCATCTGCGCCATCCAAAGATACTGGTCGACGTCACCGGTCAGCTTGATGGCGAGCGGTGCGTGGCGCTCGAGCAGCCACTTGATGGCCTTGAGCGGCACGCCGGGCGCGGCCCAGGGCGAGGCATAGCCGGGCGAGATCTGGCCAGCGTTGGCAAAGCTGGTTTCCATGGCCACCGCCGGCTGGCGATCGACCACTGTCACTTCGAAACCTTGCCGGGCCAGGTAGTAGGCACTGGCGGTTCCGATCACACCGCTACCAAGTACCAGAACTCGCATTGTCTATCCCTCGCACGCGGTACACCGCAGTCTTTTGTTGAAATGGCATGGATGCGCGCAGTATAAGAATCTCCGCCCAGTGCATTTCACTATATAAAAACCTATATTTGGCGAGAATTCTCGGCAAAAACGCCTTTCACGGAGGGGCATCCCCTATGAGAACCCAACACCAGAGCAAACGTGAACTGGACAAGATCGACCGCAACATCCTGCGCATCCTGCAGAACGACGGGCGTATCTCCTTCACCGAACTGGGCGAGAAAGTCGGGTTGTCGACCACCCCCTGCACCGAGCGTGTCCGCCGCCTGGAACGTGAGGGCATCATCATGGGCTACAACGCCCGCCTCAATCCGCAACACCTCAAGGGTAGCCTGCTGGTGTTCGTCGAGATCAGCCTGGACTACAAGTCCGGCGATACCTTCGAAGAGTTCCGCCGCGCCGTCCTCAAGCTGCCCCATGTACTGGAGTGCCATCTGGTGTCGGGCGACTTCGACTACCTGGTGAAGGCGCGCATTTCCGAGATGGCCTCGTACCGCAAGCTGTTGGGCGACATCCTGCTCAAGCTGCCGCATGTGCGCGAATCGAAGAGCTACATCGTGATGGAAGAGGTCAAGGAGAGCCTCTGCCTGCCGATTCCGGACTGAACCGTCAGACCAGCACCTGGCGGGTACTGGCGATATAGCCATGGATCAGCCGCTCGGCCTCGGGCTCGATCGGCTGCTGCGGACCACGGCCACGGGGGCAGGCCATGCGCGGCGTGGTGCCGAACAGGCGGCAGATCAGCGGGCGCTCTTCATAGACAGTGCAGCCTTGCGGGCCGAGGTGCACGCAGTCCAGGCGCTCCAGCGCGGCATCCTGCTCGGCCTGGGTCTTGCGCGGCAGACGGGCCATCTCTTCGCTGGACGTGGTGACCGGGCCGCAGCAGTCGTGGCAGCCCGGCTCGCATTCGAAGGACGGGATGAGTTCGCGCAGGAACTGGATCTTGTGGTTGCAGGGCATGGGCGGTGTGTCATCGGGGTTTGTGAGGATTATAGGGCCATTCGTGGAACAAGCCTTCGCCCGGTTGCCCAACCGCGAAACCCCGGCTTATCCTCGCCCCCTTCGCACCGACTCCAGGGCCTCTCCAGATGATCCACAGCGCGCAGCACGCCGCCTCCTACTATGCCGCCAGCAGCGCGCCGCAACCGGATTACCCAAGCCTGGAAGGCGAGCACAGCGCTGACGTGTGCATCGTCGGCGGTGGATATTCGGGCTTGAATACCGCCATCGAACTGGCCGAGCGCGGCTTTTCGGTGATCCTGCTCGAAGCCCGCAAGATCGGCTGGGGCGCCAGCGGTCGCAATGGCGGGCAGTTGATCCGCGGCGTCGGCCACGATGTCGAGCAGTTCCTGCCGGTGCTTGGCGAGGATGGCGTACGCAGCCTCAAGTTGATGGGCCTGGAGGCCGTGGAGATCGCGCGTCAACGTATCGAGCGCCACGCCATCGCCTGCGACCTGACCTGGGGTTACTGCGACCTGGCATACAAGCCCGCCGAGCTGGACGGTTTCGCTGAAAACGCCGAAGAACTGCGCAGCCTGGGCTACCGCCACGAGGTCCGCGTGGTGCCGGCCTCCGAGATCCGCAGCGTGGTCGGCTCCGACAGCTTCGTCGGCGGCCTGGTCGACATGGGCTCGGGCCACCTGCACCCACTCAACCTGGCCCTGGGCGAAGCGGCCGCCGCCGAGCGCCTGGGCGTGAAGCTGCACGAGGGTTCGGCAGTAACCCGTATCGACTACGGCCCGCAAGTTCAGGTGCACACGGCGCGGGGCCGGGTGCGCGCCAGTACGCTGGTGCTGTGCACCAACGCCTACCACAACGACCTCAACCGCGAACTGGGCGGCAAGGTGCTGCCCGCCGGCAGCTACATCATCGCCACCGAACCCCTGGGCGAAGCACGTGCCCGCCAGTTGCTGCCACAGAACATGGCCGTGTGCGACCAGCGCGTGGCACTGGATTACTTCCGCCTGTCCGCCGATCACCGTCTGCTGTTCGGCGGCGCCTGCCACTACTCCGGGCGCGACCCGAAGGACATTGGCGCCTACATGAGCCCGAAGATGCTCAAGGTGTTCCCGCAGCTGGCCGGTGTGCGCATCGACTATCAGTGGGGCGGCATGATCGGCATCGGCGCCAATCGCCTGCCGCAGGTGGGGCGCCTGGCCAGCCAGCCCAACGTCTATTACGCCCAGGCCTACTCCGGCCATGGCCTGAACGCCACGCACCTGGCCGGACGCCTGCTGGGCGAGGCCATCAGCGGCCAGCAGGCGGGGCGCTTCGACCTGTTCGCCAAGGTGCCGCACGCGACCTTCCCTGGCGGCAAGCACCTGCGCTCGCCGCTGCTGGCGCTGGGGATGCTCTGGTACCGGTTGAAGGAACTGCTCTGATCACGCTCGCCAGAATGGCTTGCACCCTTCCTCCCGGGCCTGCTGGCGGCTGATGCCGATATCCAGCAGTTGCTGATCGCTCAACTCGCGCAGCGCCCTGCGCGAGCGCCAGCGATGCACCATCAGCCCCAGGCGCCCCAAGCCCACAGGGGCGCTGGAAACCTTGGGCCACTGCCCTGCGCGCAGTTCTTCCGCCAACAGTTGCAGCCGTACATCGCTCAAGCCGTTCATTGCCATGTCTCCTGATTACCTCGAAAGCTGGAGAAAGCATGCGCTCGGCAGCCATGTACGATACAGATTCAACCCAGCGTTATTATTTCCATACAGAATTGGCAAAGCGGCGGCTGAATGCAGTATTTTTGGCCAATCTGTATCGCTCACCTTGCCCCCTGTGTGCAGGAGTATGCCGTGACCCTCTACATGAACCTCGCCGAATTGCTCGGTGCCCGGATCGAACAAGGCCTGTATCGTCCTGGCGAACGCCTGCCCTCGGTGCGCTCATTGAGCCTTGAGCACGGCGTCAGCCTGAGCACCGTACAGCAGGCCTATCGTCAGCTGGAGGACAACGGCCTGGTGGCTCCGCGCCCCAAGTCCGGCTACTTCGTCACGGAAAATCGCAGCCTGCCGGCCCTGCCCGCCATCAGCCGCCCCGCCCAACGCCCTGTGGATATCTCCCAGTGGGAGCAGGTGCTCGAGCTGGTACGCGCCAGCCCCCACCCGGACGTGATCCAGCTCGGCCGCGGCATGCCCGACATCGAAAGCCCGACGCTCAAGCCCCTGCTGCGCAGCCTTGCCCAGCTCAGCCGACGCCTGGACATGCCAGGGCTGTACTACGACAACATCCACGGCAACGACGCCCTGCGCGAGCAGATCGCCCGCCTGACGCTCGACTCAGGCTGCAACCTCGGGCCGGGCGACCTGGTGGTGACCACCGGCTGTCATGAAGCACTGTCGACCAGCATTCGCGCAGTGTGCGAGCCGGGCGACATCGTCGCGGTGGATTCGCCCAGCTTCCACGGCGCCATGCAGACGCTCAAGGGCCTGGGCATGAAGGCGCTGGAGATCCCCACCGACCCGACCACCGGCATCAGCCTGGAGGCGTTGGAACTGGCGCTGGAGCAGTGGCCGATCAAGCTCATCCAGATCACCCCCAGCTGCAACAACCCGCTGGGCTACATCATGCCCGAGGCGCGCAAGAAGGCCCTGCTGACACTGGCCCAGCGCTACGACGTGGCGATCCTCGAAGACGATGTGTACGGCGACCTGGCCTACACCTACCCACGCCCACGCACCATCAAATCGTTCGACGAGGATGGCCGCGTGCTGCTTTGCAGCTCGTTCTCCAAGACCCTGGCGCCGGGCCTGCGGGTCGGCTGGGTGGCGCCCGGTCGCTACCTGGAGCGGGTGCTGCACATGAAGTACATCAGCACCGGCAGCACCGCCTGCCAGCCCCAACTGGCGATCGCCGACTTCATCGCCGAAGGCCACTACCAGCCGCACCTGCGCCGGGTCCGGGCGCAGTACCAGCGCGCCCGCGACCAGATGAGCGACTGGGTGACCCGCTACTTCCCGCCCGGCACCCGCGCCAGCCGGCCCCAGGGCGGCTTCATGCTGTGGGTGGAACTGCCCGAGAGCTTCGACACCCTGCGACTGAACCGTGCGCTGCTGGAACAGGGCGTACAGATTGCCGTGGGCAGCATTTTTTCGGCGTCGGGCAAGTACCGCCACTGCCTGCGCATGAACTTCGCCACCCGCGCCACCCCGGAAATCGAGGCGGCGGTACGCAAGGTGGGTGAAACTGCCTATCGCCTACTGGCGCAGGACAGCGGCGCCGGGTAACTTTGCAGCGCCTTCCACGGTCCAACCTTCCAGTGACCTGTCGTACAGGACGATTCGCCCTTGAGACTCCAGCGCGTTCTGCCTCTGCAGCTGGTGCTGCTGCTCGGCCTGAGCGGCTGCGCCAGCATCGATACACCTCGCGACGTGAGCCAGGCGCTGCCGGCCAGCGACTCGGCGTTCGGCCGCTCGGTCCAGCGCCAGGCTGCGCCCTATGAGGGGCGCTCCGGCTTTCGCCTGCTGCCCAACAGCAACGAAGCCTTCCGCGCCCGTGCCGAGCTGATCCGCAACGCCCAGACCAGCATCGACCTGCAGTATTACATCGTCCACGATGGCCTGAGCACCCGCGCCCTCGTGCACGAGCTGCTGCGCGCCGCCGACCGCGGCGTGCGGGTACGCATCCTGCTCGACGACACCACCAGCGATGGCCTGGACAGCCTGATCGGCACCCTTGCTGCCCACCCCCATATCCAGATCCGCGTGTTCAACCCGCTGCACCTGGGCCGCAGCACCGGCCTGACGCGTGCCATGGGGCGGCTGTTCAACCTGTCGCTGCAGCACCGGCGCATGCACAACAAGCTGTTCCTGGTCGACAACAGCATGGCCATCGTCGGCGGGCGCAACCTGGGCGACGAGTACTTCGACGCCGAGCCCAACCTGAACTTCACTGACATCGACCTGCTGGGTGTAGGGCCTGTGGCCGAGCAGCTCGGGCATAGCTTCGACCAGTACTGGAACAGCGCCCTGAGCCGGCCGATCGGCGACTTCCTGTGGAGCACGCCGGACGCCAGCGACCTGCGCGCCAGCCGCCAGCGCCTGGAAACCTGGCTGGCGCAGGCCAGGGTGCAGCGCAAGGCTTTGTACGACCGACTGATGGCCTATCAGAGCGAGCCACGCCTGGACATCTGGCGTAACGAGCTGATCTGGGCGCACAGCCAGGCGCTGTGGGATGCGCCGAGCAAGGTGCTGGCCCGCGGCGAGCCAGACCCGCAGTTGCTGATGACCCAGCAACTGGCGCCCGACCTGAAGAACGTACACCGCGAGCTGATCCTGGTCTCGGCCTACTTCGTGCCGGGCGAGCCGGGCCTGCTGTACCTCACCAGCCGCGCCGACGCCGGCACCTCGGTCAAGCTGCTGACCAACTCGCTCGAAGCCACCGATGTGCCGGCCGTGCACGGCGGCTATGCGCCCTACCGCCGCGCCCTGCTCGAGCATGGCGTGGAGCTGTTCGAGCTGCGTCGCCAGCCCGGAGACCCCAGCGCCGCGCGCGGCGTGCTCAGCTTCAAGGGTCAGTCCGATTCGAGCCTGCACAGCAAGGCGATGGTCTTCGACCGGCGCAAGACCTTCATTGGTTCTTTCAATTTCGACCCGCGTTCGGTGCTGTGGAACACCGAGGTCGGGGTAATGGTCGACAGCCCGGAGCTGGCCGAGTACACCCGCGCACTGGCTGAACAGGGCATGGCGCCTGCGTTGAGCTACCAACCGAAGCTGGTGGACGGGAAGATGGTCTGGGTGACCGAAGACAATGGCCAGATACATACCCTGACCGCTGAGCCGGGCGGGATATGGCGCCGGTTCAATGCCTGGGTGGCCAAGGCGGTGGGATTGGAGAAGATGCTGTAGTAGCGGGCCGTATAACGGCCCGCGCCCTTCAGGCAGACGCCGGCTCGAACGCGCCGGGACGCCGGGTCAGCAGCACCAGCCCTGCAGCCCCTGCAGCCATCAGGAACAGCAAGGCATGCCCACTGACCCACTGGCTCCCTGCCCCCGCCAGCAAAGGCCCGAGCAAACAACCGATACCCCACAATTGCGCCACGTGGGCGTTGGCACGCACCAATGCGTCATCGCGATAACGCTCGCCGATCAGGATCAGCGACAGGGTGAACAAGCCCCCCGCGCTCGCACCGAACAGTACCCACAGCGGCCACACCGCCGGGGTGTGCAGCAGCAGCGGAATCGCCAGACTCGAACCCAGCAGACTCACAGCACAGCCACTGAACAAGGCTTGCCGGGACATGCGATCGGCAAGGGCGCCGATCGGCAGTTGCAGTACGGCATCGCCGACCACGACGGTGCTGACCATGAACAACGCCACTTCGGCGGTGAAGCCCTGCTGCAATACATACACCGGCAAGAGCGTCAGGATCATCGCCTCGAATGCCGCGAACAACGCAATGGCCCAGGCGATTACCGGCAAGCGCCGGCAGAAGGCGAACAGGTCGCGGAAGGTCACGCTGCACGCCTCGGTCGACGGTGCACCACCGCGGCCAAGCAACAGCAAGGGCGCGAGCAACAGCAGGCCGGTCGCGGCCCAAAAACCGAAATCATCCTCCGTGCCGAGAAAGCCCAGCACCAGCGGCCCGGCCAGCTGGCTCAGGGCATAGCTGCTGCCATACAGCGCCACCAGCCGCCCCCGCCACTGCTCGACCACCAACTGGTTGATCCAGCTTTCGCCGAGGATGAACACCACCGTCAGCGACATGCCGATCAGCAGGCGCAGCGCCAGCCACAGCGCATAGCTGGGGAGCACCGCCACCAGCGCGATCGACAACGCCCCGCCCCACAGGCACAGGCGCATCGCCGAAGGCACGCCGACCCAGCCGGCCAGGCGACTGGCCAGGCTGGCGCCGAGCAGTACGCCGATTGCCGGCATCGCCGCCATCACGCCAATGGCGAACCCACCGTAGCCCCAGCCTTCCAGGCGCAGGGACACCAGCGGCATGCTCACGCCGAGCGCAAGCCCGACACTGAGCACCGACGCCAGCACGGCAAAGTAGGTTCCCCAACGCATTGCAGCCTCCCAGGCATATTTGTTCAGCCCCATTCGCGGGCAAGCCCGCTCCCACAGGTACGCCGCCGCTCTCAAGGACGGCGCTGGGCCTGTAGGAGCGGGCTTGCCCGCGAAGAAGACGACCGGATTACAGCTTGATCCAGGTCGCCTTCAGCTCGGTGTACTTCTCCAGTGCATGAAGCGACTTGTCACGGCCGTTGCCCGACTGCTTGAAGCCGCCGAACGGTGCGGTCATGTCGCCGCCATCGTACTGGTTGACCCACACACTGCCGGCACGCACGGCGCGGGCAGTCTTGTGCGCCTTGGAAATGTCGGCGGTCCAGATGCCGGCTGCCAGGCCATACGGGGTGTCGTTGGCGATGGCGATGGCTTCTTCGGCGGTGTCGAAGGCGATCACCGACAGCACCGGGCCGAAAATTTCTTCCTGGGCGATCTTCATGGCGTTGGTCACGCCGTCGAAGATGGTCGGCTCGACGTAGGTGCCGCCGGTCTCTTCGAGGATGCGCTTGCCGCCCGCGAGCAGCTTGGCGCCGTCCTGATGACCAGCGTCGATGTACGACAGCACGGTATTCATCTGCTGGGTATCGACCAGCGCACCGACGGTGGTAGCCGGATCCAGTGGGTTGCCGGGCTTCCAGGCCTTGAGGGCCTCGACCACCAGCGGCAGGAACTTGTCCTTGATCGAGCGCTCGACCAGCAGACGCGAGCCAGCGGTGCAGACCTCGCCCTGGTTGAAGGCGATGGCACTGGCAGCGGCTTCGGCAGCGGCCTGCAGGTCGGGGGCGTCGGCGAAGACGATGTTCGGGCTCTTGCCACCGGCTTCCAGCCAGATACGCTTCATGTTCGATTCGCCGGCGTACACCATCAGTTGCTTGGCGATCTTGGTCGAACCGGTGAACACCAGGGTATCGACATCCATGTGCAGGGCCAGGGCCTTGCCGACGGTGTGGCCGTAGCCAGGCAGCACGTTCAGCACGCCTGCCGGGATGCCGGCCTCGATGGCCAGTTGAGCGATGCGGATGGCGGTCAGCGGGGACTTCTCGGAAGGCTTGAGCACCACCGAGTTGCCGGTGGCCAGCGCCGGGCCGAGTTTCCAGCAGGCCATCAGCAGCGGGAAGTTCCAAGGGACGATGGCGCCCACGACGCCTACCGGCTCGCGGGTGACCAGGCCGAGCTGGTCATGCGGGGTCGGTGCGACCTCGTCGTAGACCTTGTCGATGGCTTCGGCGGTCCAGTGGATGGCCTGGGCAGCGCCCGGGATGTCGATGGTGGAGGAGTCGCCGATCGGCTTGCCCATGTCCAGGGTTTCCAGCAGCGCCAGTTCCTCGACATGCTTGCGCAGCAGGTCGGCGAAGCGGATCAGCTTGGCCTTGCGCTTGGCGGGAGCCAGTTGCGACCAGACGCCGGAGTCGAAGGTGGCGCGGGCGTTTTCCACGGCGCGGTTGGCGTCAGCCAGGTCGCAACTGGCAACCTTGGCCAGGAAGCGTCCGTCGACCGGGCTCAGGCACTCGAAAGTTTCGCCGGAGGCGGCGTCGGTGTATTCGCCGTTGATGAAGGCACGGCCTTCGATCTTCAGTTGCTGGGCACGCTGTTCCCAATCCGCACGAGTCAGGGTGGTCATACGAAACTCCTCCTCTTGTTAAGGTGCAGCCCCGTATTGAGGACTCACGGGCACTGTCAGAAATTCTGGCCGGGCGACAAGCGCACACGGGCATCCGACACCCTAAACCAGGCCGGTTAAACTATCAATATATTTGACACGAATGGCTTAAAAGCCTACTGATGTGCATTTTATTAAACAACAACGGGGTATCCAGCATGAGCATCGACAGCATCATCGACTTCGCCCAGGTCCTCACCGAAGCCGAGCGCTACCGCCCGGCGGCCGAGAAGATCCTCAAGGGCGAGCCGGACCAGGCGGTTTACAACCACTATTCGAGCCCCTGCGGGCAGTTTGCCGCAGGCGTCTGGGAGGGTGAGGTCGGCCAGTGGACGGTGAACTACACCGAGCACGAGTATTGCGAGATCGTCCAGGGCGTATCGGTGCTGCGCGACCAGGACGGCGGCGCCAAGACCTTGCGGGCCGGTGACCGTTTCGTCATCCCGGCCGGCTTCAAGGGCACCTGGGAGGTGCTGGAGCCGTGCCGCAAGATCTATGTGATGTTCGAGCAGAAGTGACAGGGCTTGCGAGGATTAAGTACCGCATCCGTCGAACGAGGATTGCAACGATGGCAGCGTCCACTTCCGGACAGTCGACAAGGAACAGCATATGACTACCGACATCCTCGCCCCTGCACGCCACGTCATCGGTTCGCGCTACGTTGAAAGCGTGAACGCCTATGTTCTCGAGCTGACGGGCCTGGCAACCGTCCGGGTCGTTACCGGTGCAGACCTGCGGGACTTCAAGCACGACCAGGTCAGGATCGATGTAGACGAAGAAGGCTTCATAACCGGCCTGCGCAACTGCTGAAACCTGCGGCGCGCGCACTAGCCTGAACAGACAGCAATAAAAAAACCCGCTTCCTTTCGGTTGCGGGTTTTTTTGGTTGCCGGATCAATTACTTGATCTTGGCTTCCTTGTACACCACGTGCTTGCGAACGACCGGATCGTACTTCTTGATCTCGATCTTGTCCGGAGTGGTGCGCTTGTTCTTGTCAGTGGTGTAGAAGTGGCCGGTACCGGCACTCGAAACCAGACGGATCAATTCACGCATGATGTTCTCCCTTAAACCTTGGCGCCAGCTTTACGGATGTCGACCAGAACGGCATCGATGCCGCGCTTGTCGATGATACGCATGCCTTTGGCGGAAACGCGCAGACGCACGAAACGATTCTCGGATTCAACCCAGAAACGGTGGTGCTGCAGGTTCGGCAGGAAACGACGACGGGTTTTGTTGTTTGCGTGGGAAATGTTGTTCCCGGTTACCGGACCCTTACCGGTAACTTGACAGACTCTCGACATGCCTCAGCCCTCTAAAACCACATGCCCAACCCGGCATGGGTTGGCCGCTTAATCTCTCAGTCTATGGCGCCAAGGCGCCGTGTTTCCGGGGGTCTTATCGAACCGGCTCAAATGAGCGACAGACCGAGCCCCTAGAAAAGAGCGCTGCTTTATACCAGAAAGGGTCGGCCACAACAACAGAAGATGCACATTCCGATCGGGCCGATCGCGCCCGGCCAGCATAGCGACAAGGCCCGCGCACTGTCGACCGCTCGTCGCCGCACGGCATAAAAATCAGGTGGCCATTTCCCGACTGGCGCACTAGGGTAGGACGTTTCCTATTCCAGACTGCACTGGCAGATGGGCCCCTGACCAGCCGAGGATCCACCATGCGCGTCGCCGCCCTTTCCGTTCTATTCACTTCCCTGCTCGCCGCAGGTCTTGCCCAGGCAGCGCCGCTGTCGGTGTGCACCGAGGCCAGCCCGGAAGGTTTCGACGTGGTTCAGTACAACTCGCTGACCACCACCAACGCCTCGGCCGACGTGCTGATGAACCGCCTGGTCGAGTTCGACGCCGCCCAGGGCAAGGTGGTGCCGAGCCTTGCCCAAAGCTGGACGGTCTCCAAAGACGGCCTGGTCTATGACTTCACGCTGCGCAATGGCGTGAAGTTCCACAGCACCGACTACTTCAAGCCGACCCGCGAGCTGAATGCCGACGACGTGCTGTTCAGCTTCCAGCGCATGCTCTACCCCGCCCATGCCTGGCACAAGACCGCACTTGGTGGTTATCCGCACGCCCAGTCGCTGCAGCTGGGCAGCCTGATCAAGTCGATCGAGGCGCCCGACCCGCAGAGCGTGCGCTTTACCCTCACCCACCCGGACGCGACCTTCCTGGCCACCCTGAGCATGGGTTTCGCCTCGATCTACTCGGCCGAGTACGCCGACAAGCTGATGAAGGACGGCACGCCCGAAAAACTCAACAGCCAGCCCATCGGCACCGGCCCGTTCGTGTTCCAGCGCTTCCAGAAGGACGCCCTGGTGCGCTACCGCGCCAACCCTGACTACTTCGACGGCAAGCCTGCGGTCGACCCGCTGGTGTTCGCCATCACCACCGACCCGAACGTGCGCCTGCAGAAGCTCAAGCGCAACGAATGCCAGGTGGCCCTGTCGCCCAAGCCGCTGGACATCGCCGAAGCTGCCCAGAACGACAAACTCAAGGTCGCCTCCACCCCGGCCTTCATGACCGCCTTCGTCGCCATCAACAGCGAGCACCCGCCGCTGGACAAACCCGAAGTGCGCCAGGCGATCAACCTGGCCTTCGACAAACCGGCCTACCTCAAGGCGGTGTTCGAAGGCACCGCCACCGCCGCCAACGGCCCCTACCCGCCCACCACCTGGAGTTACGCCAAGGACCTGCCCGGCTACGCGCTGGACCTGAAGAAAGCCAAGGCGTTGCTGACCAAGGCCGGCCTTGCCGACGGCTTCAGCACCACGATCTGGACCCGTCCGTCGGGCAGCCTGCTCAACCCCAACCCGAGCCTCGGCGCCCAGATGCTCCAGGCCGACCTGGCGAAAGTCGGCATCAAGGCCGAGATCCGCGTGATCGAATGGGGCGAGTTGATCCGCCGCGCCAAGGCCGGCGAGCACGACCTGCTGTTCATGGGCTGGGCGGGTGACAACGGCGACCCGGACAACTTCCTCAGCCCGCAATTCTCGTGCGCGGCGGTCAAGTCGGGGACCAACTTCGCGCGGTTCTGCGACAGCCGTCTCGACCAGTTGATCAATGCCGGGCGTACCACCAACGACCAGAGCGTGCGCAGCAGGCTGTACCAGCAGGCACAGACGCTGATCCAGCAGCAGGCGCTGTGGCTGCCGCTGGCCCATCCGAAAGCCTCGACCTTGCTCAGCAATCGCGTGAAGGGGTATCAGGTGAGCCCGTTCGGGCGGGTGGACTTCAGCAAGGTATCGGTGGAGCGCTGACTGACGTCCGGTGTCGGCCTTTTCGCGGGCAAGCCCGCTCCTACAGGGGTTGGGCTGGCCTTTGGATTTTGAGCAAGACAGTTGCTCCTATGCTCCGATCCATCCCTGCTCGACCATCGACAACGGCTCGCCATCGCCGACGATCACATGATCGAGCACGCGCACATCGATCAGCGCCAGTGCTTGCTTCAAGGTGCGGGTCAAATGCACGTCATCCTGGCTGGGCTCGCTGTTGCCCGACGGGTGGTTGTGGCACAGGATAAGCGCCGCCGCGTTGTGCGCCAGGGCTCGACGCACGACCTCGCGAGGATAGACGACCGCTCGATTGATCGTGCCTCTGAACAGGATCTCGAACGCCAGCGGCCTGTGCTTGTTGTCCAGAAACAGACACCCGAACACCTCGCTGCTCTCATGCCGCAGCATGGACTTCAGGTAGCGCCGCACTACCGTCGGACTGTCCATGGCCGATTCTCGCTCGATGGTGGTCGCCAGGTGCCGGCGCCCTATCTCCAACACCGCCTGTAACTGGCTGTACCTGACCGGCCCCAGCCCAAGTTCGCCCAGGAAAGCTTCCCGGTCGGCCTCAAGCAACTGACGCAGGCTGCCGAACTTCGCCAGCAACCCCCGCGCCAGCTCCACGACATTGCGACCACGCACGCCAGACCCTAGAAACACGGCCAGCAGTTCCGCATCCGACAGACTGCTCGCCCCACGCGCCAGCAACTTCTCCCTCGGCCGCTCGTCCAGCGGCCATTCCCTGATGTTCATACCCCTCCTTGCGTTGTACTGCGGCGCCTTCAAGCCCTGTGTTAATCTATTTCGCCTCGTTAAATGCGACGTTCTGCCGCAGGCAATTTCAAACGTCGCCGCCCGCTTTCACTGGAAAAAGGCAAGCCTATGCAGCGGCTGTATCGCAAGCGCATCGTTCTCGGCGTGGGTGGCGGCATTGCCGCCTACAAGAGCGCCGAGCTGATTCGCCGACTCCTGGAACACGGCGCGCAGGTGCGTGTCGTCATGACCCGCGGGGGGGCCGAGTTCATCACTCCGCTGACCCTGCAGGCGCTCTCCGGCCACCCGGTGCACATGGACCTGCTCGACCCCGCCGCCGAGGCTGCGATGGGTCATATCGAACTGGCCAAGTGGGCCGACCTGGTGCTGATCGCCCCGGCCACCGCCGACCTCATGGCGCGCATGGCCCAGGGCATGGCCGATGACCTGCTGACCACGCTGGTACTGGCCACCGACGCCACCGTCGCCGTCGCCCCGGCCATGAACCAGGCCATGTGGCGCGACCCGGCCACCCAGGACAACCTAGAGCTGCTCAAGCGCCGTGGCATCCAGGTGTTCGGCCCCGCCTCCGGCAGCCAGGCCTGCGGCGACGTCGGCCTGGGCCGCATGCTCGAAGCCACCGACCTTGCCTGGTGCGCCGCCGAGAGCTTCAAGCGCCAGGCCCTGACCGGCAAGCACGTGCTGATCACCGCCGGCCCCACCCAAGAGAACATCGATCCGGTGCGCTACATCACCAATCATAGTTCCGGGAAGATGGGCTTTGCCCTGGCCGAAGCGGCCGCCGAGGCCGGGGCCCGGGTGACCCTCGTCACTGGCCCTGTGCACCTGGCAACGCCTGACCGGGTCAACCGCATCGACGTGGTGAGCGCGCGGGACATGCTCGCGGCCTGTGAAGCCGCCATGCCGTGCGACCTGTTCATCGCCTCGGCAGCAGTCGCGGACTACCGCCCCGAGGTGGTCGCCCCGCAAAAGCTCAAGAAAGACCCTACGACTGGCGACGGCATGCTGCTGCAGATGGTGCGCAATCCGGATATCCTTGCCACCCTCGCTGGCCGCGCCGACCGCCCGTTCAGCGTCGGTTTCGCTGCCGAGACCGAGCACCTGCTCGATTACGCCACGCGCAAGCTCAAGGACAAGAACCTCGACCTGATCGTCGCCAATGATGTGGCCAACCCCAGCATCGGCTTCAACAGCGAGGAAAACGCCCTGACCGTGATCGACCGCCAGCAGCACCAGACCCTCTTCGCGCAGACCAGCAAGGGCAAGATCGCCCGGCAACTGGTCGCCTTCATCGCCGAACGGCTCAATCAGGTTCAATAAGTTCCATGCACGCTCTTCAAGCCAAGATCCTCGACCCACGCCTGGGTACCGAATTCCCCCTGCCGCAATACGCCACCCCCGGCTCCGCCGGCCTGGACCTGCGCGCCCTGCTCAAGGAGGACACCGTCCTCGAGCCGGGCCAGACCCTGCTGATCCCCACTGGCCTGTCGATCTACATCGGCGATCCGGGGCTGGCGGCGATGATCCTGCCGCGCTCGGGCCTTGGCCATAAGCACGGTGTAGTGCTGGGCAACCTGGTCGGCCTGATCGACTCGGACTACCAGGGCGAGCTGATGGTCTCGTGCTGGAACCGCGGCAACACCCCGTTCACCATCAGCATCGGCGAACGCATCGCCCAGTTGATCCTGGTACCGGTGGTGCAGGCGCATTTCGACATCGTCGAAGCCTTCGACGAAACCCAGCGTGGCAGCGGTGGTTTCGGCCACTCCGGCACCCGCTGAGCCGACCGTCGGGGCCATGGACGGCGAACTCTCGGGGCTATCTACCGTCCAAGCGTTCAGTTTGCGCTTACCCAGAAGCCTTTGACCCTTGGAGTCCCCAGAGATGAACGACATGGCCCAACTGGTACCCGCATTGCCGGACAGCATCTTCCGTGCCTATGACATCCGCGGCATCGTCGGCAAGACACTGCACGCCGAAACCGCCTACTGGATCGGCCGCGCCATCGGTGCCCAGACCCGAGCCCAGGGCGAGCCGAAAATCTCCGTGGGCCGTGACGGCCGCCTGTCCGGCCCGATGCTGGTCGAGCAACTGATCCAGGGCCTGGTCGATGCCGGTTGCCAGGTCAGCGACGTCGGCCTGGTGCCCACCCCCGCGCTGTACTACGCCGCCAACGTGCTGGCCGGTACTTCAGGCGTGATGCTCACCGGCAGCCACAACCCGTCGGACTACAACGGCTTCAAGATCGTCATCGCTGGCGATACGCTGGCCAATGAACAGATCCAGGCCCTGTTGACCCGCCTCAAGACCAACGACGTACCGCGCGGCGAAGGCCGTGTGGAAAAGGTCGAGATCCTCGAGCGCTACTTCCAGCAGATCGTCGGTGACGTGAAACTGGCCAAGCGCCTGAAGGTGGTGGTCGACTGCGGCAACGGCGCCGCTGGCGTGATCGCCCCGCAACTGATCGAAGCGCTGAACTGCGAGGTGATCCCGCTGTTCTGCGAGGTCGACGGCAACTTCCCCAACCACCACCCGGACCCGGGCAAGCCCGAGAACCTCGAAGACCTGATCGCCAAGGTCAGGGAGACCGGCGCCGACCTCGGCCTGGCCTTCGACGGCGACGGTGACCGCGTTGGCGTGGTGACCAACACCGGCAGCATCGTCTACCCCGACCGCCTGCTGATGCTCTTCGCCCAGGACGTGCTGTCGCGCAACCCCGGCGCCGAGATCATCTTCGACGTCAAATGCACCCGTCGCCTGACGCCGCTGATCGAACAGCACGGCGGCCGCGCCCTGATGTGGAAGACCGGTCATTCGTTGATCAAGAAGAAGATGAAACTGACCGGCTCGCTGCTGGCCGGCGAGATGAGCGGACACATCTTCATCAAGGAACGCTGGTACGGTTTCGACGATGGCATCTACAGTGCCGCGCGCCTGCTGGAAATCCTCAGCAAGGCCGACCAGGATGCCGAAAACCTGTTCGCCGCGTTCCCGAACGATATTTCCACGCCGGAAATCAACATCGATGTGACCGACGAGAGTAAATTCAGCATCATTGATGCACTGCAACGCGACGCCGACTGGGGCGAAGCCAACCTGACCACCATCGATGGTGTGCGGGTCGACTACCCACACGGCTGGGGCCTGGTCCGCGCCTCCAACACCACACCGGTGCTGGTGCTGCGCTTCGAGGCCGACAGCGAGGCAGAACTCGACCGTATCAAGGCTGTATTCCGCACGCAGTTGCTGCGGGCCGAACCTGGCCTGCAACTGCCGTTCTGACCGACTATCTGTTCCTCACTGGAGCCCTGCATGACCCTCGATCGCGATGCCGCTTCCCATGTAGCCGAAGTTTTGTCCGAAGCGCTGCCCTACATCCGCCGCTTTGTCGGCAAGACCCTGGTGATCAAGTACGGCGGCAACGCGATGGAGAGCGAAGAGCTCAAGACCGGCTTTGCCCGTGACATCGTGCTGATGAAGGCGGTGGGCATCAACCCGGTCGTCGTGCACGGCGGCGGCCCGCAGATCGGTGACCTGCTCAAGCGCCTGTCGATCGAGAGCCACTTCATCGACGGCATGCGCGTCACCGATTCGGCGACCATGGACGTGGTGGAGATGGTCCTGGGCGGCCAGGTCAACAAGGATATCGTCAACCTGATCAACCGCCACGGCGGCAGCGCCATCGGCCTGACCGGCAAGGATGCGGAGCTGATCCGCGCCAAGAAGCTCACCGTCAGCCGCCAGACCCCCGAGATGACCACCCCGGAAATCATCGACATCGGCCATGTCGGCGAAGTCGTGGGCGTGAACACCGAGCTGCTGAACATGCTGGTCAAGGGCGACTTCATTCCGGTGATCGCGCCAATCGGCGTGGGCGCCAACGGTGAGTCGTACAACATCAACGCCGACCTGGTCGCCGGCAAAGTCGCCGAGGCCCTGAAAGCCGAGAAGCTGATGCTGCTGACCAACATCGCCGGCCTGATGGACAAGCAGGGCCAGGTCCTCACCGGCCTGACCACCGAGCAGGTCAACGAGCTGATCGCCGACGGCACCATCTACGGTGGCATGCTGCCGAAGATCAAGTGCGCACTGGAAGCCGTGCAGGGTGGCGTGAACAGCTCGCACATCATCGATGGCCGTGTGCCGAACGCGGTGCTGCTGGAGATCTTCACCGACAGCGGCGTGGGCACCCTGATCACCAACCGCAAGCGTCACTGATGCGTTGATCGCTGACCCGCTCCTGCAAAACCCCCGTAGGAGCGGCGGTTCGGCGCCCCGACTTGCCCGCGAAAAGCACGCCCCGACAAGCCTGCCCCTACAAGGATCACGCAGGCTTGCTCCAAGCCCAAAATGAAACATGGCGCAATGCCATTGCTTTTCTCTGTCCCGCCCTCAACTTTCTCTCCAGGCTGCCGACACAACGTGGCAGAATGCACGCCCGCTGCAAATAGTTACTATTTACCTGGAGAACTCGCGTGAAATACGCATCACAAGGACTCGTGCTGGCAGCTGCCGTCGCGCTCGGGTCCATCGCCGGCTGCGCTACCGAAACTTCCACCGCCGTGGCCGTACAACAGGTCGAGAGCGTCAGCCGCCCGTACAGCGGCGTGCGTGCACCGATTGCCGTAGGCAAGTTCGACAACCGTTCGAGCTACATGCGCGGCATCTTCTCCGACGGCGTCGATCGCCTCGGCGGCCAGGCCAAGACCATCCTGATCACCCACCTGCAGCAGACTGGCCGTTTCAACGTGCTGGACCGCGACAACATGGGTGAGATCCAGCAGGAAGCGGCCATCAAGGGCCAGGTCCAACGCCTGAAGGGCGCTGACTTCGTCGTGACCGGCGATGTCACCGAATTCGGCCGCAAGGAAGTCGGCGACCACCAGCTGTTCGGCATTCTCGGCCGTGGCAAGACTCAGATCGCCTACGCCAAGGTCGCGCTGAACATCGTCAACATCAGCACTTCCGAAGTGGTCTACTCGAGCCAGGGCGCAGGCGAATACGCCCTGTCCAACCGTGAGGTCATCGGCTTCGGCGGTACCGCCAGCTACGACTCGACCCTCAATGGCAAGGTCCTCGACCTGGCCATGCGCGAAGCGGTGAACAAGCTGGTCGGCGCTGTCGAAAGCGGCCAGTGGAAGCCGCAAGCGCAGTAAGACCCTGCAGCAAGACGACAACGACAAGGAAGCACGTAGATGAGCATCACCCGCTCGGCCTGGCGCACTGGCGCCGGGCTCCTGCTGGCCAGCGCCCTGCTGGTCGGTTGCAACTCGCAGAAGCCGCTGTACCAGTGGGAAAGCTACCAGCCGCAAGTGCGCGAATACTTCAACGACCAGTCCAAGGAAGAACAGGTCATCGCCCTGGAGCGCGACCTGGAGAAGATCAAGGCCAAGAATGGCGCCGTCCCGCCTGGGTATCACGCGCAACTGGGCCTGCTCTATTCGAGCCTGGGCAAGGACGACCAGATGATCCAGCAGTTCCGCACCGAGAAGGCGCTGTTCCCTGAATCGGCGGCGTACATGGACTTCCTGATGAAGAACGCCACGCAAGGAGCGAAGCAGTGATCAAGCGCCTCACCCAATTGATCGTCGGCGCCTGCGTGCTGGCCCTGTTCGCCGGCTGTGCCGAGCGCAAGACCACCGACTACGCGGCCTACAAGCAGAGCCGTCCGAAGTCGATCCTGATCGTGCCGCCGCTGAACAACTCGCCGGACGTCAAGGCCAGCTACAGCATGCTCGCGCAGGTCACCTACCCGCTGGCCGAAGCGGGCTACTACGTGATGCCGGTGGCGCTGGTCGCCGAGACCTTCCGCCAGAACGGCATGACCACCCCGGCTGACATCCACGAGCTGCCGACCGCTAAGCTGCACGAGATCTTCGGTGCCGACGCGGCGCTGTACGTGACCGTCAGTGACTACGGCACCCGCTACATGGTGCTGAGCAGCGCGACCATCGTGACCGCCAGCGCCAAGCTGGTCGACCTGAAGACCGGCACCACCCTGTGGACTGGCACCGCCACTGCATCCAGCGAGGAGGGCCGGCAGAACCAGGGCGGTCTGATCGGCATGCTGATCACTGCAGCAGTGAACCAGGTCATCAGCAGCGTGCAGGAAGACGCCGGTTATCCGATCGCCGGTATCACCAGCGCGCGCCTGCTGTCGCCGAACCCGAACGGCGGGATCCTGTACGGGCCGCGTTCGCCGAAGTACGGCACGGACTAAGCGGCGACTGCTTCGCGGGCAAGCCCGCTCCCACAGCGGCGGTAGACCTCTGTTGGAGCAACTGTCTTACTCAAAAGCTAGAAGCCAGCCCAATCCCTGTGGGAGCGGGCTTGCCCGCGAAAAACCCGCCGCCGATCCAATGAAAAAGGCGACCCACATGGGTCGCCTTTTTCATTACCGATCCGAGATCAGATCCCGTACTGCGCGCGATACGCCTCGACCGCCGGCAGGTGTTGCTTGAGCTGGGGATCGTCGGCCAGGAACTCCAGTACCTGCGTCAGCGAAACGATGCTGACCACCGGAATGCCGAAATCACGCTCCACTTCCTGGATCGCCGAAAGCTCGCCATTGCCACGCTCTTCGCGGTTCAGTGCGATCAGCACGCCTGCGGCATTGGCCTGCTGGCCCTTGATGATCTGCATCACTTCGCGGATGGCGGTACCGGCAGTGATCACGTCGTCGATGATCAGCACGTCACCGGCCAGCGGGGCGCCAACCAGGCTACCACCCTCGCCGTGATCCTTGGCTTCCTTGCGGTTGAAGCACCATGGCACATCGAGCTGATGCTGCTCGGCCAGGGACACCGCCGTGGCCGCTGCCAGCGGGATGCCCTTGTACGCCGGGCCGAACAGCACGTCGAAGGGGATCTTGCTGTCGACGATGGCGGCTGCATAGCAGCGCCCCAGCTGGGCCAGGGCCGATCCGCTGTTGAACAGGCCGGCATTGAAGAAGTACGGGCTGGTACGCCCCGATTTCAGGGTGAATTCACCGAAGCGCAGAACGCCGCGATCGATGGCAAAACGAATGAAGTCGCGCTGATACGGCTGCATGAAAAGTCCCGGACACCACGGATTTAGCTAAATGAGTTGAGCTCGGGTATCATACACGCACGAGATTTTTGGGGCCATTTATGCGGATCATCAGTGTGAACGTGAATGGCATTCAGGCTGCGGCCGAGCGTGGACTGCTCAGCTGGCTGCAAGCCCAGAATGCCGACGTCATCTGCCTTCAGGATACCCGCGCCTCGGCCTTTGAACTCGATGACCCAGCTTTCCAGCTCGATGGCTATTTCCTTTATGCCTGCGAAGCGGAAGTGCCTGCCCAAGGTGGCGTGGCGCTCTACTCGCGCATGCAGCCCAAGGCAGTCATCACCGGCCTGGGCTTCGAGACGGCCGACCGTTACGGGCGCTACCTGCAAGCAGATTTCGATAAGGTAAGCATCGCCAGCCTGCTGCTGCCTTCGGGAATGAACGGCGACGAAGACTTGAACCAGAAATTCAAGTTGATGGATGACTTCGCCAAGTACCTGGACAAGCAGCGTCGCAAGCGTCGCGAATACATCTATTGCGGCTCGTTCTACGTGGCGCAGCAGAAGCTCGACATCAAGAACTGGCGCGACAGCCAGCAGTCGCCGGGCTTCCTGCCGCCAGAGCGGGCCTGGATGGACGCGATCATCGGCGAAATGGGCTATGTCGACGCCCTGCGCGAAGTCAGCCGCGAAGGCGACCAGTACAGCTGGTGGCCGGACAACGAACAGGCCGAGATGCTCAACCTGGGCTATCGCTTCGACTACCAGATCCTCACCCAGGGTCTGCGCCGCTTCGTGCGCAGTGCGCGTCTGCCGCGTCAGCCGCGCTTCTCGCAGCACGCGCCACTGATCGTCGACTACGACTGGACGCTGACCATCTGAAGACCTGCGGGGCCTGTAACCAGGCCCCGCATTTCGTTACAGACTCTCCTCCACCTCGCCAGGCAGCTCCTCATCCAGGTGCAGCCACGGCAGTCGGCTGCCGGTCCAGATGTGCCGATTGGCCCGCACCTGCTCTGGCCGGTCCAGCGTCGCCACCGTCACATCGATGCTCAGCGGACTGTGCGTCGTCTCCAGCGCCACATGCGCGCCACAGTCGCCGCAGAAGTAGCGCGTGCAACTGGCCGGGGCCATATAACGCTTCGGCTCCCCCGCCATCCACTGGAAGCCCTTGCGCGGCAGGGTGAGCCAGGTCACCACCAGCCCGCCGCTGACCCGTCGACAGATCGAGCAGTGGCAATGGGCGATATCCGTCAGGTCACCCTCCAGTCGATAGCGCAGGGCACCGCAATGGCACCCGCCTTCCAGTACGTCATTCATGAAACGACCTCCCGTCGCCTTCATCGAGGCGAAAGCTGGCTGAAAGCTTGCGCCCATAGGATAGCCCCACCTCCGGCGACAGACCGGCCAGCCAGGGTGTCCGCCAACGTGCGCACCCGGCCCAATCAACAACAACAATGGTGATACCGATGCTTTCCTGTGCCCGCCTCCCCGCAGTACCCCTCACGCTATTCCATGCACAGCGCCTGACGCGCTGATCCGCCCGAATCGTCCATCCTTTCGCCGCGCCCTGCCTGGAGTACCGCCATGCTGACCTTCCTTGGCTTTGCCATGGTCATCACCTTCATGTACCTGATCATGACCAAGCGCCTGTCGGCCTTGATCGCCCTGATCCTGGTTCCGATCCTGTTCGCGCTGTTCGGCGGTTTCTCCGCCAAGATCGGCCCGATGATGCTCGAAGGCATCAGCAAGCTCGCGCCTACCGGCGTGATGCTGATGTTCGCCATCCTCTACTTCGCCCTGATGATCGACTCCGGCCTGTTCGACCCGGCCGTGCGCAAGATCCTCAAGCTGGTCAAGGGCGACCCGCTGAAAGTCTCGGTCGGCACCGCCGTGCTGGCTTTGGTGGTCTCGCTCGACGGTGACGGCGCCACCACCTACATGATCTGCTGCGCCGCCATGCTGCCGCTGTACAGCCGACTGGGCATGAGCCCGCGAATCATGGCCGGCCTGATCATCCTCGCCGGTGGCGTGATGAACATGACCCCCTGGGGCGGCCCGACCGCCCGCGCTGCAAGCGCGCTGCACGTCGACCCTTCGGACATCTTCGTGCCGATGATCCCGGCCATGGCCTTCGGTGTGCTGGCGATCCTCGCCATCGCCTACATGTACGGCAAGCGCGAGCGTGCCCGCCTGGGTGAGCTGCACCTGCCGACCGACGACATCGATCACAGCGAAATCAGCGTGTCGCAGTTCCCCGAAGCGCGCCGCCCCAAGCTGATCTGGTTCAACGGTGCCCTGACCGCTGCCCTGATGGTCGCGCTGATTTCCGGCGTGTTGCCGCTGCCGGTGCTGTTCATGATCGCCTTCAGTATCGCCATGATCGTCAACTACCCCTGCCTGCAGCAGCAGAAAGACCGCATCGCCGCCCACGCCGGTAGCGTGCTGGCCGTGACCGGGCTGATCTTCGCCGCCGGTATCTTCACCGGCATCCTGTCCGGCACCGGCATGGTCGAGGCCATGTCCAAGAGCCTGCTGGCGGTGATCCCGGATGCGCTCGGCCCGTACCTGGCGGCCATTACCGCGATCGTCAGCATGCCGTTCACCTTCTTCATGTCCAATGACGCGTTCTACTACGGCGTGCTGCCGGTACTGGCCGAAGCTGCCAGCCACTACGGCATCACCCCGGTGGAAATGGCCCGTGCATCGATCGTCGGACAACCGGTACACCTGCTCAGCCCGCTGGTACCCTCCACCTACCTGCTGGTAGCCCTGGCGGGGATCGAATTCGGCGATCACCAGCGCTTCACCCTCAAGTGGGCAGTTCTGGTGTGCCTGTGCATAATGCTCGCCGCCTTGCTCATGGGAGTTTTCCCACTGATCAGTAGTCTGTAAGACAAGAGCACCACCCCACCGCGACACGCCCGCTCTCCCGGGCGCGTCGCCTTCATCGTTCGAAGGAATACACATGGAATGGCTGACCAGCCCGGAAATCTGGGTTGCCTTTTTCACCCTGACTGCACTCGAGATCGTGCTCGGGATCGACAACATCATCATGATCTCGATCCTGGTCAGCCGCATGCCCAAGCACATGCAGCCGCGCACGCGGATCTTCGGCCTGGCGCTGGCGATGGTCACCCGGATCATGCTGCTGCTCTCGATCACTTGGGTAATGCGCCTGACCGACGACCTGTTCGTAATCTTTGGCGAGGGCATTTCGGGGCGCGACCTGATCCTGTTCTTCGGCGGCCTGTTCCTGCTGTGGAAAAGCTCCCAGGAGATCTACCACGGCCTCGAGGGTGAGGACGAAGGCAGCGACGAACCCAAAGGCGCCGGCGGCAAGTTCTTCTACACCATCATCCAGATCGCCATCATCGACATCGTGTTCTCGCTGGACTCGGTGATCACCGCAGTCGGCATGGTCTCGCACGTGCCGGTGATGATCGCCGCGATCATCGTCGCCGTGCTGGTGATGATGCTGTGCGCCGGCACCATCAGCGACTTCATCGACAAGCACCCGTCGCTGAAGATGCTCGCGCTGTCGTTCCTGATCGTGGTCGGCACCGTGCTGATCGCCGAGTCCTTCGACGTGCACGTACCGAAGGGCTATGTGTACTTCGCCATGGCGTTCTCGCTGGCAGTGGAAGCGATCAACATCCGCATGCGTACTGCAATGGCGCGCAAGGAAGGCAAGGAGCATGATCCGGTGAAACTGCGCAAGGATATTCCGGGTCAGTAAGTACTGGACGTCACTGAAAAGGCCCTTCGGGGCCTTTTTCGTTTGTCTGCACTGGCTCTGAAACACCCAACATACTTGTGACAGAAATGTTTCAAATAAATGCCCGCCATGCCAAGCTGGCGACAACCGCGCAAAACAACTAAAGCTTCAGTGAGCACTGAATACAAAGCCCACCCCCGGGCCAGGCTCACGGCTTCACCCATTGGCCCCGCATTGGGGCATCGGTAAAAAGGGGGCCTCGAAACATGCTGACCCTGCTCAACCTGCTTTCCGCCGTGGCGCTGCTCGTCTGGGGCACACATATCGTGCGCACCGGCATTCTTCGGGTTTACGGCTCGAACCTGCGCCGCGTGCTCAGCCAGAACATGGACCGTCGCGCGCTGGCCTTCATTGCCGGCATCGTCGTCACCGCCGTGGTGCAGAGCAGCAACGCCACCGCCATGCTGGTCACCTCCTTCGTCGGCCAGGGCCTGATGGCCATGACCCCAGCCCTGGCGATCATGCTCGGTGCCGACGTCGGTACCGCGCTGATGGCGCGGGTGCTGACCTTCGACCTGTCGTGGCTGTCGCCCCTGCTGGTGTTCGTCGGGGTGATCTTCTTCCTGTCGCGCAAGCAGACACGCCTCGGCCAGATGGGCCGAGTGGCCATCGGCCTGGGCCTGATCATCCTGGCACTTGAGCTGATCGTGCAGGCTGCTGCGCCGATCACCCATGCACAAGGGGTGAAAGTGCTGTTCGCCTCGCTGACCGGCGATATCCTGCTCGACGCCCTGGTCGGCGCCCTGTTCGCCATGATCACCTACTCCAGCCTCGCGGCCGTGCTGCTTACCGCGACCCTGGCCGGTGCAGAAGTGATCAGCCTGCCGGTGGCCATCGGCCTGGTGGTTGGCGCCAACATCGGCAGTGGCATGCTGGCCTTCATCAGCGCCCGCATGCAGAACGCTGCCGGGCGCCGCGTGGCCCTGGGCAGCCTGCTGTACAAGCTGATCGGCCTGCTGCTGATCATTCCGGTGCTGCACCCGCTGGTGGACTGGATGGACTCGCTGAGTTTCAGCCCGCAAGAGCTGGTGATCGGCTTCCATTTGCTCTACAACACCCTGCGTTGCCTGGTCATGCTGCCCACGGTCAAACCTATGGGACGCCTGTGCACCGCCCTGCTACCTGAACGCGAAGTCGCCAATGGTCAGGCCAAGCCCCGGCACCTCGACGCCTCGGCGCTGGAAACCCCCAGCCTGGCGTTGGCCAACGCAGCCCGCGAGACCCTGCGCCTGGGCGACATCGTCGACAGCCTGCTCGAGGCCATGCTCGGCGCCCTGCGCGGCAGCCAGACCGCACTGCCACAACAGACCCGCGCCCTGGGCGAGGACGCCGAGGCCCTGTACAGCGCCATCAAGCTGTACCTGGCGCAGATGTCACGCGAGGACCTGAGCGAACAGGACAACCGGCGCTGGGCCGAGATCATCGAACTGTCGATCAACCTCAAGCTGGCCAGCGACCTGATCGAGCGCATGCTGCGCAAGGTGCAGCAGCAGAAGACCTCACAACGCCGGGAGTTCTCCCAGGTCGGCCTGGAAGAACTGACGGGCCTTCAGGAGCAACTGCTGGCCAACCTGCGCCTGGGCCTGTCGGTGTTCCTCAGCGCTGACCCTGAGAGCGCACGCCTGCTGCTGCGCGAGAAGCGTCGCTTTCGCGCCCAGGAAAGGCGCCTGGCACATGCTCATGTCAGCCGCCTGCAACGCAAAGTGGTGCAGAGTATCGAGACCAGTTCGCTACACTTGGAGCTGATCGCCGACATGAAGCGGTTGAACTCTTTGTTCTGCAGCAGTGCCTATGTGGTACTGGGCGGCGCGGACACCGGCGGGCTTCTGCTCGACAGCGTGCCGGACGACGCCCGCCTGTCCTGACCCCCGCACACCTGGAGACCGGCCCGGAAGCCCGCCCATGCGTTGCCTGACCTTCGTTTGCCTGATTCTCTGCAGCCTGCCCTCGTTCGCCCTCGACCGCTCGCGGGTCGAAGGCTATCTGTTGCCCAACGGCCTGCAGGTGATCCTCAAGTCCGGGTACGAACGCGACCATGTGTCGATCCGCCTGGTGGTCGGCGTGGGCCTCGACGATTTCGAGTGCAAGCAGCGCGAGTTGCCGCACCTGCTCGAACACCTGCTGTTCAGCGGCATCGACGAAACCGGCGAAGGTGGCCTGGAAGAGCGCCTGCAGGCGCTGGGCGGGGAGTGGAACGCCTTCACCAGCGCTGCCGATACCACCTTCGTCATCGAGGCGCCGGCACGCAACCAGCGCAAGGTGCTCGACCTGTTGCTGGCGGCGGTGCGCGACACGAAGATCGACGCCAAGGCCCTGGCCACCGCCAAGAAAATCATCGAGCGCGAGGATGGCGGCCATTACGGCCACCTGCAACGCTGGCTGGACCGCCAGGACATCGGTCATCCGGCCAGCGACCAGCTGGCGGTGGAATTGGGGCTCAAATGCCCGGAGCGCTCGGATATCGACGGCATGACCCTGAAACAGGTGCAGTCCATGCGCGAGCATTGGTACGCCGCCAACAACATGAGCCTGATCGTCGTCGGTGGCCTCGACCGCCTGCTGCCGGCCTATCTGGAGCGTACCTACAGCGAGCTGCCAGCCACCGAGCCGGGCGATCGGCGCAACCTCGACAGCATCAGCCAGCAGGCCGAACAACGCCGCGACCTGACCCGCGGCTGGCTGGGCGATACCGCCAGGCTGCATTGGCTGTTCATCGAACCGGTGCTCGACAGCGACCACGACCAGACACTCGAGCTGCTCTCGCGTTACCTCGACTGGGCGCTGTACGACCAGTTGCGCCTGCGTCACGGCTTGTCGTACGGACCTTCGGTGCGGCGCGAAAGCTTCGGCGACAGCGGCATGCTCAGCCTCAACGCCGACCTTGAGCGCCAGGACATCGACGAGGCGGTGAAGGTGTTGCTGGAGCTGTTCGAGCACCTGCGCAAGCATGGCCTGGACCCGGACACCTTCGCCCGCCTCAAGGAGGCCGCGATTGCCCGCGAAAGCTGGACCACCCAGGGCAACAGTGCACTGGCCGACTATTACTGGGGCGCGCTGAACGACTACGACAACGGCCACTTCAGCGACCCGGTCGGCAAACTGCGCAAGGTCAGCCTCAAGCAGGCCAACGAGGCGTTACGGCTGTTGCTCAAGGAACCGGGCTACCTGCGTATCGAGAAACCGCTGCTGGGGTATGACGAGCTGTACGGGCTGGTGGCGCTGGGGTTGGGACTGATACTCGCCATCGGCCTGATCCGCAAAAGGCGCCAGCCGGCGGATCGCCCCAGCGGCGCTACACGGGACAGCTGATTCGGCGGTATCCTGTATCGGCCTCTTCGCGGGCAAGCCCGCTCCCACAGGTATCCCGCAGGTTTCAGCATCACCGGGTACTGGCTGCCAGAGGTACACCGTAGGCTTCAGCATCACCGGCTACTTGTGGGAGCGGGCTTGCCCGCGAAGAGGCCAGAACAGTCACCCCTTATCGCTGCTCATCTCCATGCCCCCCATACCCCACATCGTCCAACGCATCATCGAACTGCTCAAACGCTACCCCGGGGTCATCGCCCTTGGCGGCTTCCTGTCCGGCATCGGCAGCTTCATCCTGGTCGACCGCCAGGCCGGCCTCGCCAGCTGGATCGCCGTGCTGATGCTGGTCAGCTGGGTCTGGCTGATGCTCGAGAACACCCTGACCGGCCTGTTCGCGCGCACGTTCAAGCGCGAAATCCCGCAGCCGCTGCTGCGTTACGCCACCCAGATGATCCACCAGGAAAGCCTGTTCTTCGTCCTGCCGTTCTTCTTCATCACCACCACCTGGAACAGCGGCCAGCTGGTGTTCACCGGCTTGCTCGGCGCAGCCGGGCTGATCTCCATCGTCGATCCGCTGTACTACAAATGGCTCGCACCGCGGCGCTGGCTGTTCCTCGCGCTGCACACCCTGACCCTGTTCGCCGCGCTGCTCACGGCGCTGCCGATCATCCTGCACCTGACCACCGCACAGAGCTTCAAGCTGGCGCTGATCGCGGCCATGGTGCTGTCGTTCCCGAGCCTGGCCAGCAGTTTCCCGATCAACACCTGGCGCCGCGCCGTGGCGCTGGTGCTGGTGACCCTGACCGTGGGTGGCGGCGGCTGGCTGCTGCGTTCATGGGTGCCACCGGCCACCCTGTGGATGACCGAAGTGGCGGTGACCACCGAGCTGCAGGACCGCCAGCCCGGCGAATCGCTGGACGAGATCGCCGCCAGCCGCATTCGCAGCGCAGGGCTGTACGCCTATACCGCAATCAACGCCCCACGCGGGCTGAACGAGCGGATCTATCACGTGTGGCAGCAGGACGGCAAAGAAGTCGACCGCATCGCCCTGGACATCCACGGTGGGCGCAAGGAAGGCTATCGGGCCTGGACCCACAAGCAGAACTTCCCGCCCAACCCAGTGGGCAAGTGGCAGGTGCGCGTGCTGACCGAGGATGGCCAGGTGATCGGCGTGCTGCGCTTCAAGGTGGTCGAGGATGTACCGGCGGGGTGAGGGTTCGCCGTTGCGACTTGCCCCGCGATTGAAGCCACTGCCGCTGCAACAGGCTATGATCTGACCCACCGCCGTCGTGCAGAGTCAAAAGCATGGAGCCCAGCGCCACCCTCGACACCCGCCAGCACCCCGCGCGCCTACTGATCGCCGGCGACTGGACCCTGGCCCACTACACCAGCCTCAAGCGCGACAGCGAGCGCCTGCGCGACCAGTACGATGCCGACACGATCGCCGACCTCAGCCAGCTTGGGCGCCTGGACACCGCCGGCGCCTCGCTGCTGGCCGAGTTGCTGGGCGCCGAGCGTCTGTCACACTGCACCGACGAGCTCCCCGAGGCCAGCCGGGCCTTGCTCAAGACGGTGTATTGCTCGGTGCAGGACTACTGCATCCCGATCAAGGAAGCCGAACAACCGGTCCTGCTGCAATTGCTCGCACGCATCGGCTGCGCCGTCGACACACTCTGGCAGGACACCCGGCAACTGCTCGGTTTCGTCGGCCTGATCCTCGCCACGCTCGCCACCCGACTCCTGCAACCGCACAAGTGGCGGGTCACCCCAGTGGTCGCACACATCGAGCAGACAGGCCTGGACGCCGCGCCCATCGTCGCCTTGCTGACCTTCCTGGTCGGCGCCGTAGTGGCCTTTCTAGGGGCCACGGTGCTGGCCGATTTCGGTGCGACGGTCTTTACCGTCGACCTGGTGGCTTTTTCTTTCCTGCGCGAATTCGCCGTGCTGCTCACCGCGATCCTGATGGCCGGGCGCACGGCCAGTGCCTTCACCGCGCAGCTCGGCTCGATGAAGGCCAACGAGGAGATCGACGCCATCCGCACCCTGGGCCTGAACCCCATCGAGCTGCTGGTGGTGCCGCGGGTCCTGGCGCTGCTGATCGCCTTGCCGCTGCTGACCTTCGTCGCCATGGTCTGCGGCATCGTCGGTGGCGCGGTGGTCTGTGCGCTGTCGCTGGACATTCCGCCGGCCATGTTCCTCTCGCTGCTGCAGAGCGACATCGGCGTGCAGCACTTCCTGGTCGGCCTGCTCAAGGCGCCGTTCTTCGCCTTCCTGATCGCCGCCATCGGCTGCCTGGAGGGCTTCAAGGTCAGCGGTAGCGCCGAGTCGGTCGGGGCACACACCACCTCAGCGGTGGTGCAGTCGATCTTCGTGGTCATCGTGCTGGATGCGGTGGCCGCGCTGTTCTTCATGGAGATGGGCTGGTGAGTGGTGCACGTGAAGCAGTGATCGAAGCCCGTGGCCTGTGCAACCGTTTCGGCAGCCAGAGCGTGCACGAGCAGCTCGACCTGGACCTGTACCGCGGCGAAATCCTCGCCGTGGTCGGCGGTTCGGGTAGCGGCAAGTCGGTGCTGCTGCGCAGCATCGTCGGCCTGCGGCGGCCTAACGAGGGCAGGGTGAAGGTGTTCGGCCAGGACCTGGCCACGCTGAACGACGACCAGCGCTCGCAGGTGGAACGGCGCTTCGGCGTGCTGTTCCAGAAAGGCGCGTTGTTCTCGTCGCTGACCGTCACCGAGAACGTCGCGCTGCCGTTGATCGAACATGCCGGGCTGTCACGCGCCGACGCCGAGCACCTGGCCGGGGTCAAGCTGGCACTGGCTGGGCTGCCGATCAGCGCCGCCGACAAGTACCCGGCCTCGCTGTCCGGCGGCATGATCAAGCGCGCGGCCCTGGCCCGCGCCTTGGCACTGGACCCGGATATCCTGTTCCTCGACGAACCCACGGCAGGGCTGGACCCGATCGGCGCCGCAGCCTTCGACCAACTGATCCTGACCCTGCGCGATGCCCTCGGCCTCTCGGTGTTCCTCATCACCCACGACCTGGACACCCTCTACACCATCACCGACCGGGTGGCGGTGCTGTCGCAAAAGAAAGTGCTGGTCGCAGGCCCGCTGGCCGAGGTCGAACGCACCGACGATCCCTGGATTCACGAATACTTTCACGGCCCGCGCGGACGTGCAGCCGAACAGGCCGCCGCAAGCGCGGGACAGGAGCACTGAACGATGGAAACCCGAGCTCATCATGTCCTCATCGGCCTGGTCACCGTGCTGGTGGTGGCTGGCGCCATGCTGTTCGGCCTGTGGCTGACCAAGTCCAGCGTCGACGACGCCTTCAAAGATTATGAAGTGGTGTTCAACGAGGCCGTTTCGGGCCTGTCCCGGGGCAGCGCGGTGCAGTACAACGGCATCAAGGTCGGCGATGTCAGCACCTTGCGCCTCGACCCGCAGGACCCGCGCCGGGTGCTGGCGCGCATCCGCCTGAGCGCCGACACACCGGTCAAGGAAGACACCCAGGCCAAGCTCACGCTCGCCGGGGTTACCGGCAACTCGTTCATCCAGCTCAGCGGTGGCACGCCGCAGAGCCCGTCGCTCAAGGGCAAGAACGGGCAGTTGCCGGTGATCGTCGCCTCGCCGTCGCCCATCTCACGCCTGCTCAACGACAGCAGCGACCTGGTGACCAACATCAACCTGCTACTGCACAACGCCAACCAGATGTTCTCGGAGAACAACATCGAGCGCCTGAGCAACACCCTGGCCAACCTCGAACAGACCACCGGTGCCTTCGCCAGCCAGAAGGGCGGCATCGCCCAGGCCATCGAGCAACTCGGCCAGGTCGGCAAGCAGGCCAGCGCCACCCTGGCCGAAACCCAGGCCCTGATGCGCAACGCCAATGGCCTGCTCGGCAGCGAAGGCAAGCAAGCCTTCGGCAGCGCGGAGCAGGCCATGCAGTCGCTGGCACAGAGCACCGCGACCATCAACGACTTGCTCAAGAACAACCGGGAAGCGCTCGACGACGGCGCCCAGGGCCTGAACCAACTGGCCCCGGCGATCCGCGAGCTGCGCGAAACCCTCAATGCCCTCAAGGGCATCTCTCGGCGCCTGGAGGCCGACCCCAGCGGCTACCTGCTGGGCCGCGACCCAAACAAGGAGTTCCAGCCATGAGGCCGTCCCTTCGCCTGCTCGTCGCAGGCAGCCTGCTGAGCCTGGCCAGCGCCTGCTCGATCCTGCCCCAGGCGGAGCCCATCGATACCTATCGCCTGCCGGTTAACCAGCAGAGCCACCCGGCGACACCGGTGGACTGGTCGCTGCGCCTGAACAAGCCGCTGGCCAGCGAGGTCCTGGCCGGGCCGCGCATTGCCGTGATTGCGCAAGGCGACGTGATCAGCAGCTACAAGGGCGCGCGCTGGAGCGATCCGGTGCCACTGCTGGTGCGCAATCGCCTGCTCGATGCCTTCCAGCGTGACGGCCGGGTCCAGCGCCTGAGCGCCGATGACAGCAACCTGCAGGCTGACTACGAGCTGGTGGGCGAGCTGCAAGCGTTTCAGAGCGAATACCGCGAAGACGGGGTGCAGGTACTGATCCGCTACGACGCGCGGCTGGTGCAAGGGCGCAGCCAGCGCATCCTCGCCAGCCAACGCTTCGAGGTGCACCAGCCACTGGCCGACAAGCAGGTGCCGGCAGTGGTCAGTGGCTTCGGCGCGGCCAGTGACCAACTCGCGCGCCAGGTGGTGGACTGGACGGTCGCCCAGGCCTCACGGATGCAGGCTCAGGCGAAGAACCAGTAGCAGACGAAGATCGCCGCGATCACCCCGGACAGCTCGGCCAGCAGCGCGCAGCCCACCGCGTGGCGCACGCGCTGGATGCCCACGGCGCCGAAGTACACCGCCAGCACGTAGAAGGTGGTTTCGGTACTGCCCTGAATGGTGGCGGCCACTAGCGCAGGGAAGCTGTCGACACCGTGGGTCTGCATGGTCTCGATCAGCATCGCCCGCGCCGCACTGCCGGAGAACGGCTTGACCAGCGCCGTGGGCAGGCCTTCGACGAAGCGGCTGTCCACGCCCATCCACTCGACCGCATGGCGGATGCCCCCCAGCGCCAGCTCCAGCGCCCCGGAGGCGCGCAGCACACCCACCGCGACCAGCATCGCGACCAGATAGGGCAACAGGCTCTTGGCGACGTCGAAGCCCTCTTTGGCGCCTTCGACGAAGGCCTCGTAGACCTTCACCTTGCGCAGCGCACCGATCACCAGGAACAGCATGATCACGCCGAACAGCGTCAGGTTGCCGAGGATCGACGACAGGCTCGCCAGCGCAGCCGCCGACAGCGTGCCCAGAAACGCCATGAAGCCGCCCAGCAGCAGGGCGCCAGGGATGAAATAGGCCAGCACCACCGGATCCCACAGGCGCAGGCGCTGCATCACGGCGACCGACAGCAGGCCGACCAGGGTCGAGACGCTGGTCGCCAGCAGGATGGGCAGGAACACCAGCGTCGGGTCGGGGGCACCTTGCTGGGTGCGGTACATGAAGATGGTGACTGGCAGCAGGGTCAGCGACGAGGCGTTGAGCACCAGGAACAGGATCTGCGCGTTACTCGCCGTGGTGCTGCTGGGGTTGAGCTCCTGCAGCGCGCGCATGGCCTTCAGGCCGATGGGCGTGGCGGCGTTGTCCAGGCCCAGGCCGTTGGCAGCGAAGTTCATGGTGATCAGCCCCAGGGCAGGGTGGCCGGGCGGCACTTCCGGCATCAGGCGTGCGAACAGCGGGCCGAGGACCTTGGCCAGCCATTCGACGATGCCGGCCTTTTCGGCAATCTTGAGAAAGCCCAGCCACAGGGTGAGGGTGCCGAACAGCAGGACCATGACCTCGACCGACAGCTTGGCCATGGCAAAGATGCTTTCGACCATCGCAGCGAAAATGCCAGCATTGCCGCCGACCAGCCACTGGGCCAGGGCGGAGATGGCCGCCACCACGAAAAAGCCGAGCCAGAGGCCGTTGAGCATCTGAAGTCCCCCTGAAAAATGCTCGAATGATAGCGCATAAGGCGCTCTGAATCCGACCCGCTCCCTGTGGGAGCAACTGTCTTGTTCAAAATCTAAAGGCCAGCCCAATCTCCCTGTGGGAGCGGCCTTGTGCCGCGATCGGGCGCGAAGCGGCCCTAAACCAGGCACCGAGATGCTCCAGGAAGATCACGGCCGCCTGACTTGCGGCCGCTTCGCGCCCGATCGCGGCACAAGGCCGCTCCTACAGGGGATCGTGTCGGACTCCAGAATGCAAAAAGCCCCGACGGGTCGGGGCTCTTGCATGCAGCTCAAGGCTTACTGGTTGACGGTCTTGCCCGCCACCACGGCTTCTTTCTTCTTGCCGTTGGCCTGGAGCAGCGAGTTGTAGTACGCCTCGCCCTTGGCGCTGTCGTACATGCCTTGCCACTTGGCGATCACCACCGCGGCCAGGGCGTTACCCACTACGTTCAGCGCGGTACGGGCCATGTCCATGATGCGGTCGACACCGGCGATGAAGGCCAGGCCTTCCAGTGGAATGCCCACGCTGCCCAGGGTCGCCAGCAGCACCACGAAGGAAACGCCCGGCACGCCGGCGATACCCTTGGAGGTGACCATCAGGGTCAGCACCAGCAGCAGTTGCTGGCTGATCGACAGGTCGATGCCGTACAGCTGGGCGATGAAGATCGCAGCGATGCTCTGGTACAGGGTCGAACCGTCGAGGTTGAACGAGTAACCGGTCGGCACCACGAAGGAGCAGATCGACTTCGGCGCACCGTACTTCTCCATCTTCTCGATGACGCGTGGCAGCACGGTTTCGGAGCTGGAGGTCGAGTAGGCGAGGATCAGCTCGTCCTTCATGATGCGCATGATCTTGATGATCGAGAAGCCGAACACGCGCGCCACCAGGCCCAGCACCATGAAGGCGAAGAAGGCGATGGCGAAGTACACCAGCAGCACCAGCTTGGCCAACGGCAGCAGGGAGGCGAAACCGAAGTTGGCGACGGTCGCGGCGATCAGGGCGAATACGCCGATCGGGGCGTAGTTCATGATCATGTGGGTGACCTTGAACATGGTCTCCGACACGCCCTGGAAGGTACGCACCAGCGGCTCGCGCAGGTCGGCGTTGAGGCTGGAGAGGCCCATGCCGAACATGACCGAGAAGAAGATGATCGGCAGCATCTCGCCACGCATCAACGCTGCGAAGATGTTCGACGGGATCAGGTTGAGCAGGGTCTCGATGAACGCATGCTCATGCTGTACCTCGGCAGCCGTGGCCTGGTACTTGGAGATGTCGACGGTGCCCAGGGTGCTCATGTCGATGCCGGCACCTGGGTGGAACACATTGGCCAGTACCAGACCGACGACGATGGCGATGGTGGTCACCACTTCGAAGTAGATGATGGTCTTCAGGCCGATGCTGCCCAGTTTCTTCGCGTCGCCAACCCCGGCGATGCCCACGATCAGCGACGAAATCACGATCGGGACGACGATCATCTTGATCAGGCGAATGAAGATGTCGCCGGCGGGCTGGAGGACGTTGCTGATCCACCATGCCTTTTCTGCACTGAAATGATTCAGTAGCGCGCCGACTGCAACGCCCAGGACAAGACCGATCACAATCTGCCAGGCGAGGCTCAGTTTTGCCTTCTTCATGTCGTTACCTTTGTTGTAGTGGTCATGGCCGACAGGTCGGAAAAGCGCATCCCAGAGCCGTTGGCAACGTCACGGGCAGCGATTGGCTTCCGTCCGGCGACCCTGTTCTCAGGTCACCGCCAGCGAGCGAACGAGCGCTCGGGCCAGCGAAAAAGGCGGCAACTATTGCGACGTGGACAGGGCCAGTCTAATGCCGGAAACGACTACCCCATGCCGAATCGGCATAAGAAAAGACCGCAAATCGGCCAATTCAGCGGCCATAAAATCGATTCGTTCGGTTTTCCGAACAAGGCCAAACCGCCATTTTTAGGCAGAAACGACAGGATCCGTTCGAGGGTAGAGGAGGGTTGTTCGACAATCCGAATGGAACAAAAAGCACTGTGCGCACCGCACAATCGAGGGGAAAAAAATTCGATATACGGTTACGACAAAATGTGTCTTGAAGGGGAAATCGTACAAGTGCGCCCGAAAAGGCAAATCTGCGTGTGGACGCTTCGGAAGCCAGATCAGGCCGTCATGTCTTTTCCGACACCGCTGATCTGGATCTTCCGACGCTGTCTCTCCTGACCCGGCCCTCGTCGGAGGTACTCCCTGTACCCCTAGGCCACTCCGATCCTGAAGCGATCAGAACAGCCCGGCCCCCTGGTCATGTGCTGCCTCTCCTCGAGGCGGCGCATCATGGACGCCGCAACGGTAAGTACGTTCAGCGACCATATGATTACAATGCGCGACCGTTGGTCAGTACCAGTTCGGGTCGCGCTTGAGCTGCTCCTTCAGCAGCGCCTTCATGCCGTCGTCCGGCTTGCCCAGCCAGCGGTAATCCGCATGGCGGGTCGGCGACTTGTCCGAGGGCAAGCCTTCGGGAACCTCCACGAGCATCCCGTAGGCTTCATCCTTGTCCCAGCTGAAGGCCACGATCAGGCGCTTGTAGGTGCAGTTGTGGTCCGACTCGCAGAGAGGGCCGACCAGATACTTGTCGCCGTCCTCGGTCACAGCCGACATCTGCTGCGCCGAGCTGCCGCTGAGGTTGATCACCCACTCGGGCAGGCGTTCTTCATTCTTTATGGTCTTCTGCCAAGTCTCTCGGTATTCCGGATCCGAACCCAGCAACTGGTTGGCCCGCACCTGGCCGTCATTGGCTGCCATCGCCGCAGAGCCACCGCCCAGAAGCAGGGCGGTGACCAGGGCCTTGCAGAGCATCCTGCTCATGGGCGTCAACCTCTACCGCGTCCGAAGAAGAAGGAAGCGACGAACAGGACCAGGAAGACGATGAACAGAATCTTCGCGATACCGGTTGCGGCGCCGGCGATACCACCGAAGCCCAGTACCGCGGCGACAATGGCGATGATCAGGAATGTGATGGCCCAACTCAGCATGATGACTCTCCTTTCTTTTCGGGATAGGGTCGGCGTGGCACCTAGAACACCCAGCGTTCCTGAGGAACGATGCTTTCCAGGGTGGCTGGCGAAGCCTTGGCCGAAGGCAGCGGCTGGGCGGCCTTGACCAGCGTGGTGGCATGAGCCGTCTTCAATTGCGTCAACAGCGCGGTCTGCGCCGCCACCTGATCGGCCAGGCGGGCGGTCTGCCAGCTGTGGTAGAACAGCCCGGCGGCAAGGGTCACGACCAACGCCATCGCGAGGTACAGAAACTGATGCAAGGGCAGTACTGCATCCTGCGAGCGGTTGACGGATTGGCGATTCATGCCGGCTCCTCCTGCTGTCTTTGTTATCCAAACCTTGAGGAGGTTATTGCAGCCTGCATGCCAGCTTTTAAGATGGATAAAAATCCTTATTAATCAACAAGTTATCCAAATTAAACGAAAAAGGTGAGGACGTATCCTGCACGATGCCTCTCGTCGACCCGTGCGTTTTGCACGATTCACCCTTCCACCTTGCTCGCCACCTTCAACAGATCGGCATCCACGCCGCGTACCCCGAGGATCTGCCCGGCAATCTGCACGGCAATGGTCTTCTGCTCCTGGCTGACCACTTCGCCAGACAGCCGCACCAGGCCTTCCTGGCTCGCCACCTTGATGTTCGGCCCGTCGAGATTGCGGCTATAGCGCAAGCTGCTTTGCACCTTGTCGATGATCCAGGCATCGCTGGGCTGCGGCCCTGTCGGCGCAGTCGGCGGGTTTTCACGGGCCTGGGCCATGGCTGCGGAATCCAGGCTGATCAGGTTGTTGACCAGGTACACACCCTCGCTGGTACGGGCGATGACGCCGGCCAGCTCCTTGGCCTCGACGTTGTCGACGCGACCGCGCATGGTCACCACGCCGTCGCGGCTCTCGACCTCGATCGGCGCCTTTTGCGTTATACGGCTCCAGAGCAGGCGCGCGCGGATGATCGCGGTCAGGGTGGCGTCCTCCAGGCGCTGGGCGTAGGCACGTCGCTCAAGCGGCTGCTCCGCCAGCTCGGCATTGACCTGCAGACGGTTGTCCACCCGCTCGATGCCGCGAGTGGCCAAGGCGACACGCTCGGCCAGGTCGCGCTCGACGGGGTTTTCCACCTCGCCGCTGAGGCGCGCCTGCTGGCCCTCCACCTGCACCTCGATGCGGAACGGATTGAGCACCTTGTTGAGGGAAACCGCAGTCTGCACGGCCCCCTCCAGTCGCGCATCCTGCAACGGGTCGGCGACAGCAGGGCCGATTACCAGCAGCAGGCCGGCAGCCAGGGCGCAATGACGCATGAACAAAGGCATGGCACTTCTCCTTTTCGTAACAAATCCAGGCACTTTCGCAACCTGCGTGCCAGCGTTCTCGAGTGCCTGAAACTCTATTTATTTCAATCTGTTAGCCAACAAACAGGGCAACAGCTAGCATGCATAGGGCGGAATCCTTCAGAATCGACCATGCAACTTGCCCGATTTTTCCGACACTAACTGAGATCAATCCCAAAGGAGCGCAGGAAAAATGGAGTCAGCCCAGGACAACCAAGGCCGCATTCTGCTGGTGGACGACGAGTCCGCGATCCTGCGCACCTTCCGTTACTGCCTCGAAGACGAGGGCTACAGCGTCGCCACCGCCAACAGCGCCGCTCAGGCAGAGACCCTGTTGCAACGCCAGGTGTTCGATCTGTGCTTCCTCGACCTGCGCCTGGGAGAAGACAACGGCCTCGATGTGCTGGCACAGATGCGCATCCAGGCGCCCTGGATGCGCGTGGTGATCGTCACCGCGCACTCGGCGATCGACACCGCGGTGGATGCCATCCAGGCCGGCGCCGCCGACTATCTGGTCAAACCCTGCAGCCCCGACCAGTTGCGCCTGGCCACCGCCAAGCAACTGGAGGTGCGCCAGCTGTCGGCGCGCCTGGAAGCGCTGGAAGGTGAAGTGCGCAAGCCCAAGGACGGCCTCGACTCGCACAGCCCGCAAATGATGGCGGTGCTGGAAACCGCGCGGCAGGTGGCGACCACCGATGCCAATATCCTCATCCTGGGGGAGTCCGGCACCGGCAAGGGCGAGCTGGCCCGCGCCATTCACGGCTGGAGCAAGCGCGCGCGCAAGGCCTGCGTGACCATCAACTGCCCCTCGCTGAACGCCGAGCTGATGGAAAGCGAGCTGTTTGGTCATACCCGCGGGGCCTTCACCGGCGCCAGCGAGAGCACGCTCGGGCGGGTCAGCCAGGCAGACGGCGGCACGCTGTTCCTCGACGAAATCGGTGATTTCCCACTGACCTTGCAGCCCAAACTGCTGCGCTTCATCCAGGACAAGGAATACGAAAGGGTCGGCGATCCGGTCACCCGTCGGGCCGACGTTCGCATCCTTGCCGCGACCAACCTCAACCTTGAGGAGATGGTGCGCGAAAGCCGCTTCCGTGAAGACTTGCTGTACCGCCTCAACGTCATCACCCTGCACCTGCCGCCACTGCGCGAGCGTAGCGAGGACATCCTCACGCTCGCCGATCGCTTCCTCGCCCGCTTCGTGAAGGAGTATTCGCGCCCGGCGCGCGGGTTCAGCGAGGAGGCCCGGGCGGCCCTGCTCAACTACCGCTGGCCGGGCAACATCCGCGAACTGCGCAACGTGGTGGAGCGCGCCAGCATCATCTGCCCGCAGGAACGCGTGGAAATCAGCCATCTGGGGATGGGCGAGCAGCCCACCGGCAACGCCCCGAAGGTTGGCGCAGCGTTGAGCCTCGATGAGCTGGAGCGCGCCCACATCGGTGCCGTCCTGGCGGCCAGCGATACCCTCGACCAGGCCGCCAAGACCCTCGGTATCGATGCCTCCACCCTGTACCGCAAGCGCAAGCAGTACAAACTGTGAAGTGGCCCATGAAGCTGCGCACGCGGCTGTTTCTCAGCATCTCGGCACTGGTGACGGTCGCACTGCTGGGCTTGCTGCTGGGGCTGGTCAGCGTGCTGCAGATGGCTGCGGTGCAGCAGAGGCTGGTGCGCGACACCACCCATACCCTGGAAGTCGGGCTCAAGCTGCGGCAGAACCTGGGTGAGCAGTTGAACCTGATACTCGATGCAGATACCGATCCGAAAAGCCTGGTGAACCTGCAGGAAAACTTCCAGGCGCTACTGGTATCGGGCCTAGAGCAGGGCGGTGAACGTACCGGGTTCAGCAAGGCCAGCAGCAACTACCAGGCCTTCCTCCAGGCCTATCGCGACAGCCCCTCTCCGTCGCGCAGCATGGGCGTCGACGACCCCTTGGGCGCTGCGTTCAACCAGGTTCGTACCGACCTGATCGACTCGCACAAGCAGGCGTTGGAGCACATTTCCCGCAGCGAGGAACATGCCCGCGACCATGCCTTGCTAGTCAGTGGTGCATTGGGCCTGATGGGCCTTGCGGTGGTGGTGCTGGGCTTCATCACCGCGCATAACATCGCCCGTCGCTTCGGCCAGCCGATCGAGGCCCTGGCCAAGGCAGCCGATCAGGTTGGCCAGGGCAACTTCGACGTTACCCTGCCTGTGACCCAAGCCACCGAACTCAACCAATTGACCCGCCGTTTCGGCCTCATGGCCGACGCCCTGCGCAAGCACCAGGCCACCAATATCGACGAACTGCTGGCCGGCCAGCAGCGCCTGCAGGCCGTGCTCGACAGCATCGACGACGGCCTGCTGATCATCGATCGCCAAGGCCGCCTGGAGCACCTCAACCCCGTGGCTCAACGGCAGTTGGGCTGGGATGCCTCCCGGCTCGGCAGTAGCCTGGCCGAAGCCCTGAGCCGTCCGGAGCTGGAGCAACAGATGCGCCAGGTGCTGCGCGGCGGCAGCCTGGACCGGCCACCGGATGACCTGAGCATCGAGGTGGACGAAGAGACCCGCCTGCTGACCTTCAGCCTGACGCCCGTCAGCCATCCGCAGGGGCCGATTCTCGGCGCGGTGATGGTGTTGCATGACGTGACCGAACAGCGTGCCTTCGAGCGCGTACGCAGCGAGTTCGTCCTGCGTGCCTCCCATGAACTGCGCACGCCTGTCACCGGCATGCACATGGCCTTCGGCCTGCTGCGCGAACGGATCACCTTCCCGCCCGAAGCGCGGGAAAACGATCTGCTCGACACCATCGGCGAAGAAATGCAGCGTCTGACCCAACTGATCAACGACCTGCTCAATTTCTCTCGCTACCAGAGCGGGCTGCAGAAACTGGAACTGGCGCCCTGCACACTCGATGACTTGCTGGAGCGGGCCCAGGCACGCTTCGCCGAATCGGCGGCGCACAAGCAGATCGAACTGGTCAGCGAGCTGGAGCTTCCGCTGCCGCACATTCAGGTCGACCTTGCGCAGATCGACCGGGTGCTGGACAACCTGCTGCACAACGCCATCCGCCACACCGCCAGCGGCGGGCACATTCGCCTGCACGCACGGCGGCATGCCGAGCGGGTGATTATCAGCGTCGAGGACGACGGCGAAGGCATCGCCTATGGCCAGCAGGGGCGGATCTTCGAGCCGTTCGTGCAGGTCGGGCGCAAGAAAGGTGGCGCAGGGCTGGGCCTGGCCTTGTGCAAGGAAATCGTGCAACTGCATGGCGGGCGCATGGGCGTGTTCTCGCGGCCGGGGCAGGGGACGCAGTTCTACATGGCACTGCCGGTGTGAGGCGCCTGCTCAAGGCTCATCATCGAGCCGCCGCCCGCCCATCCGCCGTCCTCGGGTGATCAGCTCAGCGAACTGTCGGGCGTTGAGCGGATGGGCGAACAGCCAACCCTGCCCATAGTTGACTCCTTCGCTGTTGAGCAACACGGCCTGGTCCTCGCACTCGATCCCCTCGGCGATCACCCGCAGGTGCAGGTCATGGGCCATGCGGATGATGTGCGGGGCAACGCCGCTGCTGGCGGCGTCGTGGCCCAGGGCGTCGATGAACGCCTTGTCTATCTTCAGGCAATCGACCGGCAGGGTCTGCAGGTAAGCGAGGCTGCAGTAACCGGTGCCGAAGTCATCGATCAGTACCTGATGCCCGACCGAGCGCAGCGCCTGCAGGTTGTCGCGAGCCACCACCACATCGATCAGGCCGCGCTCGGTCACTTCGAACGCGATCTGCGTTGCAGACACCCGATGATGGGCCAGCAAGCGCGCTGCGACCCGGCCGATACGCGGCACCATCACATCGCACGCCGCCAGGTTCACCGAGATGTACAGGTGCCGATTGGCCCGCAGCAGCTGGCCCAGTTGCTCCAGTACTCGCTGCAGGACGAAATCGGTGATCTGGCGGATCTGCCCGGTGTTCTCGGCAAGCGGGATGAACAACTCCGGGCTGGTCAGGCTGCCATCCGGTCGCCGCCAGCGCACCAGTGCTTCGGCGCCGACACAGCGGCGACTGTCCAGCTCGAAGATCGGCTGGTAGAGCACCTGCAACTCGCCACGGCGCAGCGCCTGCTGCAACTCCGAGCTCATCGAGCGACGCTGCAGGATCAGTTGCAGCACCAGCCAACCGATGCAGCAGGCGAGCAGCAGGCTGCCGGGGAACAGCAACCAGAGCATGCCGTTGAGCTTCAGCGGCAGGCTTGCACGAGGGGCGATGAGGACGAGTTGGTAGTCCGGCGACTTGGTCGGCATCCGGTAGACGAGGCGGTCGCTGAGCTCGATCAGCGCCTTGCGCGACGGCGGCGGCCAGTCCGGCGCCGGTGGCCAGGGCTGGGGAGGGCCCAGCACCGGGATCGCCCGACTGCCGCGGTCGAGCACCACCAGCAGGCTGCCACCGGGCGGGAGATCGACCACGTCGGTCAGGTGGCCACGTGAGGTGGACACCAGGAAGTGGCCACGCCCCAGCATCAACGCAGCGAGATTTTCGTTCGGCTCGGTGGTGGTGTTCAGCCAGTAGCTGTAGGTGGGCCCTTGGATATCGGGGGCGCGCATGGGCCGCATGACCTGCTCTGCGCCTCGGCTGGAACAGGCGATGTCACCGTCGACATAGGCCGCCTCATAGACAAAGCGGTAGCTCAGGCCCACCTGACGCAGCGCAGACAACATCGCTGGATCACAGCCGCGTATCGGCAGCGTCTGCAACTGGTCGACCCCCTCGCGCAATTGCCCGAACACTTGCTCGAGGCGCTCGAGGAAGCGCTCGCCGCGGGCATTCATCTGCGCGCTTTCGCTCTGTTTCATCTGCTGCAGAGTGACACCGAAGCTGGCGGCCAGCAGCAGCGCAGCACTGGCCAATGCGACCAGGGAGGCCAACAGCCAGGGGCGGTAGAAAATTTGGCGCACAGAAGCGATGAACGAAGACATGCGCGGCATCCAGTTGAATACCAAAGGTATAGCAACTGGATGAACAGTTGGCGCGGCGCGATGGGCGGTCCTGAATCACCGCATGCTGTTGAGCACCTGCAGTATCGCCGCGGTCTGTGCGTCTGGCAGGCCGTCGAAGCGCTGCGCACGGAAGTGCATCTGGAAAGCGGCGATGACATGGCGGGTCGAGACATCCAGCTCGCCGGTCTGCTCGATGGCATAGCCGAAACGGGCCAGTTGTTGCTGGTACCAGAGCGGGCTCGGTGGATTGGCCTCGAAATACACCTGCTGGCGCGCCACGGAGGCGGCGTTCGGCCAGATCCCCAGGCCTGCGTCAGCCAGGCGCTTCCAGGGGAACAGCGGCCCCGGGTCGAGCTTGCGCAAAGGCGCGATGTCGCTGTGGCCAATGATGTTGCGCGGCTGGATGTTGTTGCGCTGGACGATATCCTTGACCAGGGCGATCACTGCCTCGATCTGCGCCTCGCTGTAGGGGTGCCAGACACGCCCGCTCGGGGTATCGGTATAGCCTGGATTGACGATCTCGATACCGATCGAGCTCGAGTTGAGCCAGGTGCGGCCCTGCCACTGGCTGTCGCCGGCGTGCCAGGAGCGGCGGTTTTCATCCACCAGTTGGTAGACCGTGGCATTGCCGTCGCCAACTAGGTAATGGCTGCTGACCTCACCTTGAGTCAGCAGCGCCAGCGAGCGCTCCAACGAAGCGTTGGTGTAGTGCAGGACGACGAACTGGATGCGGCTGTCCTGGTTCGCCGAGGTGTGGCTGCGGTCGATGCGCAGACCGCTGGAGCAGCCGGCGAGCATGATGAGGAGAAGGGCGGTAGCGAGCGTTTTCATCGGATGGAGGCACGTCATGTGTCGGTATAAGCGCTACAGTATAACGTGCTATCGCCGATTACCCATTCCCCAACGCTGCCCACTCAGCGGACGCACATCACCTGGAACGCCAACGAGTTGTCACCGCTCGGCCCCATGAGGTCCACCAGTTGCGTCATGACATTGACCTGCGCAGCGACAGGTTTCCCGATGACCTTGGCCTGCCCATGCAGTTGCCGGTCGAAGCTGCTTGCGTCGATCGCCGACACTGAGCAGAAATCAGGGTCTTGCTGGATGATGCGTGGGTTGAGCACCAGCTTGTACTGCACGTAGTAATTATCCAGCGCCGCTTTCTCGACCTTCGAGATCCATTCGGACGACTGGCGCAGTACCTTGCCGTCAGCGCCAACATCGGCAGTATGAATCACATCCTTGGCCATGGCGCCTGCCTGCAAGGACAGCCCCGCCACCAGCGCGAGGCTCAATCTTGTCAGTTTCATCGAGTGCTCCTCCGTACGTTCGGTCTGTGTGCACTGGCTATCCAGCAGTGCACGGACAGTGTCGAACGCCACAGGGGTGGGGTAGCGGTACTTATCTATCCCTGCTCGACGCGATTGCGCCCCTGATCCTTGGCGCGGTACAGCGCTTCGTCCGCGCGCTTGAGCACCTGGTCGCCACGTTCGCCGGAACGGAAGGCACTGACGCCGATGGACGTGGTGATCACCACGCGCTCCCCCTTGAAGTGGAACGGGCAGGCCTCGATCGCCGCACGCATCGTCTCGGCGACCTGCAGCGCTACAGGGGGTGATGTCTGGGGCAGCAGCAGGACGAACTCCTCGCCACCAAAGCGGGCAATGAAGTCGCGCCCGCGCAAGCGCTTGCGCAATTGGTCGGCAACGATCTTCAGCACCTTGTCGCCGGCCAGATGGCCATAGCCGTCGTTGATGCGTTTGAAATGATCGAGGTCGAGGATGGCCATGGCCAGGTGGCCGCCGTTCTCCTGCCAGTCGGCAAGCTCGCGCTCGACCCGTTCGCTCCAGGCGGCGCGGTTGGGCAGACCGGTCAGCGGATCGACCAGTGCTTTCTGGCGCTGTTCTTCCAGATGCTCACGGTAGCCAAGCGCCTCCTGCTCCATGCTCGCCACTCGCTCGGCCAGGCCCTGCAGGCGTCCGGCCAGTTCCTGCTCACGGCGGTCACGCTCGTGCTGGTGCTCATCCATGGTGACCAGCAGGCCCTCGAGCCGGTTGTCCAGCAGGTGCTTGAGGCTGTCGATGTCTACTGCGCCCTGGACGCTGCTCTGCAGGCCATCGACCTGTTCGCGCAGCTGGCTGTCCAGCTCGCGGGCGGCGGTGCTGTTGTCGGCGTGTCCCTCGCTGGCCTCCTGCAGATGGCTCTGGAAGGTCTCCAGGCGCTCGTTGATCTGCTGCAGGTAGGCTTCGAATTCATGCTGGCCGCTGTCGTTGATTGCCAGCATCAACACCGCAAGGTCGTCCAGCACCGGGATCAGCTCATACCAGTTCAGACCGCGCGCCACCCGCTCGCGCATATCCAGGGCCTGGGCCTTGTGGCGCTCAGGCAGGCTGAGGTCATCGAGCAAACCGATGAGGGTTTCCTCGATGTGCGCGGCAACCTGACTGTAGGGCGGCTCCACGGCATCCGGCAGGTCGTAGGGGCCGTCCTCGGCAAGCGGCTCGTCCTCCAGCGGCTCGGGGGTGTCGGCGTCTTCCTGTGGCGAGCCGTCGGCGACAGGCTGCGGTTCGACTGGCTCAGGCTCGGCGGCAGCTTCAACAGGTGCGGGGTGGGTAAGGTCGGCTTGCTCGGGGGCCTCGGCGACGGGCTCCACCTGCTCGACAGACGGGGGGACTTCCGGCGCGGGCAGCGCAACTTCCGGGGCCGGCTCGGGTGCCGGCTGCGCCGCAGGCAGAGGCTGCAGCTCGTCGGCGTCGAGCAAGCGGGGCGGGGCCGGCGGTTGCGCCTCGGGCATATGGACGGGCGGAGCTTCGGTCACCGCCTCGACGTGCACCGCAGCGCGCGGCAATGCTGGCACCTGCTCCGGCTCTGGTGCGACCTGAGAGCCGTCTTCACGACCGCCGAACAGCCGCTGCAACAAGCCCGGACGCGCCTCTTCGGTCACCTTGCGCAGCGACGACAACGCTCGCCCTTGCAGCCCGCTGAGCTCACCCAGTAGCGGCGGCAGCTCACGCGACTGGCTGACGCCACCGTCGAGTTTCTTGGCCAGCTTCTTCAGGGGGCGGGAAACATCGCCAGGCAGTTCCAACCCTTGCAGTTGGGTGACCAGCGAGGTCAGCGCATCGCTGACCTGGTTCATGCGCGTTTCGCGACGCTGTTCAGACTCCAGCACCGCCTTTTCCAGGCGTGGAATGAGCCCGGCAAGCCCCGCGTCCATGCTGTCGCTGCGGATGACCTCGCGCATTTCCTTCATGCACTGGTCGACGACCTTGTCGCTACCCTCGGCGGCCAGCGTGCTGCGGACCAGGCCACGGCGCAGCAGGTCGAGGCGGGCTTCCCAACGGCGCTCGAGTTTCTCCTGCCGTTCGATGCTTTTTAGATATTTTTCTTTCCAGCGCTCGGCTTCGTCGGTCATGCCTGGATCCGCAACGGTAATGGCATCAGGGAGTATGTGAATACTGGATTTCGGCGCGAAGCGCGAACTCTTGAGTGTGTCAGCGCACGACCGGCAGGGTATCCACAGTCAGGGCATCCGGCAATCGGATCTCGACCGCGACAGGCAGGTGGTCGGAAATTGGCTGCGACAGCACTTCGACCCGTTCAAGCGTCAGGCTCGGGCTGAGCAGGATGTGATCCAGGCAGCGTTGCGGGCGCCAGCTGGGGAAGGTCGCCTCGACCTGTGGGGCGATCAGGCCGAGGTCGCGCAGGGGCGAGCGCTCGAGCAGGTCGTTGGCGTGGGTGTTCATGTCGCCCATGAGGATCTGGTGGCGGTAGCCGCCGATCAGCTCACGGACATACCCCAGTTGCAGGGCGCGGGTCTTGGCGCCCAGCGCCAGGTGCATCATCACCACGATCAGCGCGTTCTCGCCTTCGCCAAAGCGCACCAGGATCGCCCCGCGACCGGACGGACCGGGCAGGGGGTGGTCTTCAAGGTGCTGGGGCTTGAGCCGGCTGAGCACGCCGTTGCTGTGCTGGGCGAAACGCCCGAGATTGCGGTTGAGCTGCTGGTACCAGTAAGGGAAGGCGCCGAGCTGGGCCAGGTGCTCGACCTGGTTGACGTAGCCCGAGCGCAGGCTGCCGCCGTCGGCTTCCTGCAGGGCAACCAGGTCGAAGTCACCGAGCAGGTCGCCGATCTTCTGCAGGTTGCCGGCCCGCCCGGTATGCGGCAGCAGGTGCTGCCAGCTGCGGGTCAGGTAGTGGCGGTAGCGCTCGGTGCTGATGCCGACCTGGATATTGAAGCTGAGCAGCCGCAGGCGACCATCCTCCGGCAGGCCTGGGGCCTGCAGATGATGTTCGTTGACCCGCGGCTGGTGCAGGCCAACACTTCGCGTGGTACGCAAGCGGGCCATGGCTGCGCCGCTTACTTAGCGGCACGCTCCTTGGCGATCAGTTGGTCGGCGACGTTCAGGACGCCTTCCGGCCCGCCAGCGGTACCCAGGTCGAAGCGGTACTTGCCGTTGACCACCATGCTCGGCACGCCGGTGATTTCGTACTTCTTCGCCAGTTCCTTGGCCTGGTTGACCTGGCCCTTGATGGCGAACGAGTTGAAGGTGGCGAGGAACTTGTCCTTGTCCACGCCTTGGGTGGCGAGGAAGTCGGCCATGTCGTTCGGGTCGGTCAGGCGCTTGCGCTGGTTCTGGATGGCATCGAAGACTGCGGCGTGGACCTTGTGCTCGACGCCCATGGCTTCGAGGGTCAGGAACATCTGGCCGTGGGCATCCCAAGGGCCGCCGAACATGGCCGGGACGCGCTTGAAGTTGACGTCTGCCGGCAGCTTGTCGACCCAGGGGTTGATGGTGGGTTCGAAGTGGTAGCAGTGCGGGCAGCCGTACCAGAACAGCTCGACGACTTCGATCTTGCCTGGCTGCGAGACCGGGACCGGGTTGCTCAGCTCGATATATTCCTTGCCGGCCACAGGCTCTGCGGCCTGTACCGCGGCCATACCGAATACGCTGGCGGCGACCAGCGCAGCGCTGAGAATCAGTTTACGCATGCTTTACTCCTGAGCAGTCAGTGGTCGCCTCGACACGACCTATGCTGTGACAGGCCATGAAGGGCTCGAGTTCTGTAGTGTAACGGCTGGGACCATAAAAAAGGGCGGCCTGCGCCACCCTTTTCATGTTTAGCGATGTTGCATTAACCGAGTGTTAACGCCCGGCCTCAGTGCAGCCCCTGGATATAGCTGGCCAACGCCTCGATATCCTTGTTGCTCAGCTTGCCGGCGATGGTGCGCATGGTCATGGCATCGCCATCGTTGGTGCGGTTGCCTTCACGGAAGTCGGTGAGCTGCTTGCTGACATACTGCGAGTGCTGGCCGCTCAGGTGAGGGAAGCCGGCCAGGGCGATGCCTGCGCCATTGGGCGAGTGGCAACCGGTACAGGCCGGCATGCCTTTTTCGAGATCACCGCCGTTGAACAGCGCACGGCCTCGTTCGACCAGCTTGGGATCTGCCGCGCCGACACTGCCTTTCTGGCTGGCGAAGTAGGCGGCGATATCGGCCAGGTCCTGGTCATTGAAGGCCGCCAGCATGCCGGTCATCTCCAGCACCGTGCGCTTGCCCGACTTGATGTCGTGCAGTTGCTTCTCAAGGTAGCGCTGGCCCTGGCCGGCCAGTTTCGGGAAGTTCGGCGCCAGGCTGTTGCCGTCGGGGTTATGGCAGGCACCACAGACCGCAGTCTTCGCCTGGCCGGCAGCGGCATCGCCTTTGATGGGGTCGGCAGCAGTGGCCGCACCTGCGACACCCATGGTCAACAGCAGACTCACGAATAGTTTGTTCATCAGCTAATCCAACACGGCTAAGGGTGAAATGTTATGTATCGGGACTGCCGCTCATCCAAAGGATGACCAATCGGTAGTCCTCGGCACTGCAGTCCATGCACAATCCACGCGGCGGCATAGCCTTGAAACCCTGGGTAACATGCGCCACCAGTACATCCAGACCTCGCGCCAGCCTCGGTTCCCAGGCCGCCACATCGCCCTTCCTGGGGGCCTGTGGCAGCTGACCGGCGTGACAGGCCGCACATGTGCGGTTGTACAACGCCTCGGGATCCTGTGTAGCCTGTGCGCTGAAAAACGGCTGGAACATACCGACCGCCAGCAGCCATTTCGCCATGCGGAACGACCTGACAGGGTTGGGGGCCGCGCTGCGTTCTGATGCGCGAGCTAGTGATCGACACCCCATGCTCGTTCTCCTTCGCTGGGAGAATGAGCACACAAAAACTGGGGCATTATATACTTCCGCCCTCCAAACGGAAACGCGGCCTGGATCAGGCAACACCCACATCGGATATCCCATGCAAGTCAAGAACCCCATCCTCGGCCTCTGCCAGAAAGCCAAATTCGCCCTCAGCGCTGCCAAGGTCGAACAATGCCCGGAAGACCAGGGCTACGAGGTGGCTTTCGCCGGCCGCTCCAACGCCGGTAAATCCAGCGCCCTCAATACCCTGACCCATGCCAGCCTGGCGCGTACCTCCAAGACCCCGGGGCGCACCCAGCTGTTGAATTTCTTCAGTCTGGACGATGAACGGCGTTTGGTCGACCTGCCAGGTTACGGTTATGCGAAAGTGCCGATTCCGCTCAAGCAGCACTGGCAGAAACACCTGGAGGCCTACCTGGGCGGGCGCGAATGCCTGCGGGGCGTGATCCTGCTGATGGACGTGCGCCACCCGATGACCGACTTCGACAAGATGATGCTCGACTGGGCCAAGGCCAGCGGCATGCCCATGCACATCCTGCTGACCAAGGCTGACAAGCTCACTCACGGCGCGGGCAAGAACACCCTGCTCAAGGTGCAGTCGGAAATTCGCAAGGGCTGGGGCGACGCGGCGTCCATCCAGCTGTTCTCGGCACCCAAGCGCCAGGGGCTGGAAGAGGCCTATCGAATCTTGGCGGATTGGATGGAGCTGGAAGACAAGCCGGTGGCTTGAAGATCCACCTGCAATCTGTGGCGGCGGGCTGGTCCGCTGCCACAGGCTTCTCCAGCAGCGATGAGGCAAATTCCGGGCAAAAAAAACCCCGGACTTCATATGGGGAGGGGGAAGTTCGGGGTCCAAGTCCGGACCGCTAGGGCGGGGTCCAGATATCTGCCAACACTTAACACAACATAGGAGCATCGAAAGGCTTCACCAGCCATTCAGTTACTCTGAGTCCCGGTTCACCGGTTTAGTTCCGAAGCCTTGAAAACTATTTGCGATAGTTTCATGAATCCTCAGAACCGGGGGGCGAGGAGCCGACCCTGCGGATCTGCGGCACTACGACGCAGATCCTACTCCTCTTCGCCGTACCGTTTAGTGAGCTTCGTCCCAATTCGAGCCTACGCCGACTTCGACCAGCAGCGGAACATCGAGCTGCGCGGCGTTGCTCATGTAGGGGCGAATTTCGGCCTTCACCTGTTCGACCAGGTCTTCACGCACCTCCAGCACCAGTTCATCGTGCACCTGGAGAATCACTCGGGCATCCAGGCCACTGTCGCTCAGCCAGTTGTCCACCGCGACCATGGCGCGCTTGACGATGTCGGCCGCCGTACCCTGCATCGGCGCGTTGATCGCGGTACGCTCGGCACCTTTGCGCAGGGCCGGGTTCTTGGCATTGATGTCCGGCAGGTACAGGCGCCGCCCGAACAAGGTTTCGACGAAGCCCTGCTCGGCGGCCTGGGTGCGGGTGCGCTCCATGTAGGCCAGCACGCCGGGATAGCGCGCGAAGTAGCGGTCGATGTAGTCCTGCGACTGCTTGCGATCCACGCCGATCTGCTTGGCCAGGCCGAAGGCGCTCATGCCGTAGATCAAGCCGAAGTTGATGGCCTTGGCGCTGCGACGCTGGTCGTTGGTGACTGCATCCAGCGCCACGCCGAATACTTCTGCGGCCGTCGCGCGGTGCACATCAAGGTCATTGCGGAAGGCGTGCAGCAGGCCTTCATCCTTGGCCAGGTGGGCCATGATGCGCAGCTCGATCTGCGAGTAGTCCGCGGCCAGCAGCTTGTAGCCGGGGCTGGCAACGAAGGCCTGGCGGATGCGTCGGCCTTCGGGAGTGCGTACCGGAATGTTCTGCAGGTTCGGATCGCTGGACGACAAGCGCCCGGTGGCGGCCACCGCCTGCTGGTAGGAGGTGTGGATACGCCCGGTACGCGGGTTGATCTGGTCCGGCAGCTTGTCGGTATAGGTGCTCTTGAGCTTGCTCAGGGAGCGGTACTCCATCAGCACCGTCGGCAGCGGATAGCCTTCGGCGGCCAGGTCCGCGAGCACGGCTTCGGCCGTGGAAGCCTGGCCCTTGGCAGTCTTGCTCAGTACCGGCATGCCCAGCTTATCGTAGAGGATCACCCCCAGTTGCTTGGGTGAACCCAGGTTGAATTCTTCGCCCGCCAGCTCGAACGCCCGACGCTCGAGCTCCGCCATCTTCACGCCCAGCTCACCGCTCTGCACCTTGAGCAGCTCCGCGTCGACCAACGCGCCCTGGCGCTCGATCCTGGCCAGCACCGGCACCAGCGGCATCTCGATGTCCATCAGCACCGGCTGCACGCTGGGCGTTTTCGCCAGGCGCGCCTGCAGTGCGTGGTGCAAGCGCAGGGTGATGTCGGCATCTTCGGCGGCGTACGGGCCAGCCTTGTCCAGATGGATCTGGTTGAAGGTCAGCTGCTTGGCGCCCTTGCCAGCGATATCCTCGAAGGCGATGGTGCTGTGGTCGAGGTACTTCTGCGCCAGGCTGTCCATGTCGTGACGCGTGGCGGTGGAGTCGAGCACATAGGATTCGAGCATGGTGTCATAGGCCACGCCACGCATCTGGATCGGCAGCGAAGCGTTGGCCAGGATGTTGATGTCGTACTTGGCGTTCTGCCCGACCTTGGCCTTGGCCGGGTCTTCCAGCAACGGCTTGAGCGCCTTCAGCACCGCGTCGCGGTCCAGCTGCGTCGGAGCACCTTCGTAGTCGTGGGCCAGCGGCACATAGGCCGCTTCATAGGGTTCGACCGCGAACGACAGGCCGACCAGCTCGGCGCGCTGGGCATCCAGGCCGGTGGTCTCGGTGTCGAAGGCGAACAGCGGCGCCTGGCGCAGCTTCTCGAGCCAGGCATCGAAACGCGCCTGGTCGAGGATGGTTTCGTATTTCGCCTCGACCTGAGCCGCAGGCTCCTCGATCGGAGCAATGGTGTCACCCTCCCGGGCGGCGTCGCGCTGCACCTCGGCGACCCAGCTCTTGAACTCCATTTCGGTGTACAGCGCCAGCAATGCTTCGCGGTCCGGCTCGCCGCACACCAGGGCATCGACCTCGACATCCAGCTCGACATCGACCTTGATGGTCGCCAGCTCATACGACAGGAACGCCGCGTCGCGGTGCTCCTCGAGCTTGGCCGGCAGGGTCTTGGCGCCGCGAATGGCCAGGCCCGGCACCTTGTCGAGGTTCTCGTACAGGTCACGCAGGCCGCCACCGATACCGGTCAACAGGCCCACGGCGGTCTTCTCGCCGACTCCCGGAACACCCGGGATGTTATCGACCTTGTCGCCCATCAGGGCCAGAAAGTCGATGATGTGCTCGGGACCGACGCCGAACTTTTCGTGCACGCCAGCCACGTCGAGCACCGTGCCGGTCATGGTGTTGACCAGGGTGATGTGGCCGTCTACCAGTTGCGCCATGTCCTTGTCGCCGGTCGAGATGATGACCGGACGCCCGGCTGCCGCACTGCTGCGGGCCAGGGTGCCGATCACGTCGTCGGCCTCGACGCCTTCGACGCACAGCAGCGGGTAGCCCAGGGCCCTGACGCTGGCGTGCAGCGGCTCGACCTGCACGCGCAGATCGTCGGGCATGCTCGGGCGGTTGGCCTTGTACTCGGCGAACATGGCATCGCGGAAAGTGCCGCCCTTGGCGTCGAAGACCACCGCGAACAGGCTGTCCGGGTATTGCTTGCGCAGGCTCTTGAGCATGTTCAGCACGCCCTTGACCGCACCGGTGGGCATGCCCTTGGACGTGGTCAGCGGCGGCAGGGCGTGAAAGGCGCGGTAGAGGTAGGACGAACCGTCCACCAGGACGAGGGGCGCTTGGCTCATGAGGAGAATCAACCTTTTCGACGGGTCCGGAGCTAGAATAGCCGGATCAGTGACGACAAAAGGACTTAGGTTATCATGCGTACACCCATTCGCCTGTTACTGCTCAGCCTGCTGGCCACCATGCCGGTCGTTACGCTGGCGGCGGACGACGCCCCATCGGCAGATCCCGATGTGACCATTCGCACGGAAGGCGACAGAACCATCCAGGAGTACCGTCAGAACGGTTTCCTGTATGCGATCAAGATCACGCCGAAAAACGGCAAGCCTTATTTCCTGGTACGCGCCGATGGCTCCGATGGCAATTTCATTCGATCCGACCAGCCGGACATGCTGATTCCGTCCTGGAAGATCTTCGAATGGTAAGGTAGTAACGCGTATCGTTCTTATCAACCAGGCACTTCCTCCTGGAAGTGCCCGTATGGGCAACTTTTCAACATGTCAGTCTTCACCCCTGTGTCCCGGCCTGAGCTGGAAACCTTTCTGGCGCCATACGAGCTGGGCCGTCTGCTCGACTTCCAGGGCATTGCCGCCGGAACCGAAAACAGCAATTTCTTCGTAAGCCTGGAAAAAGGGGAATTCGTACTGACGCTGATCGAGCGTGGGCCGGCCGAAGACATGCCGTTCTTCATCGAACTGCTCGACGTGCTGCATGACGCCGACATGCCCGTCCCCTACGCGGTGCGCGATCGCGACGGCAATGGTCTGCGCGAACTGTGCGGCAAGCCGGCACTGCTGCAGCCGCGGCTGTCGGGCAAGCACGTCAAGGCGCCGAACAACCAGCACTGCGCCCAGGTCGGCGAGTTGCTGGCGCATATCCACCTGGCGACCCGTGAGCGCATCATCGAGCGCCGCACCGACCGCGGCCTGGACTGGATGCTGGCGTCCGGCGCCGAGCTGCTGGCCGGGCTCGACGCCAGCCAGGTGGCGCTGCTGCAACCGGCGCTGGACGAGATCAACGTGCACAAGGCGCAGATCCTCGCCCTGCCACGGGCCAACCTGCACGCCGACCTGTTCCGCGACAACGTGATGTTCGAAGGCACCCACCTGACCGGTCTGATCGACTTCTACAACGCCTGTTCCGGGCCGATGCTGTACGACATCGCCATCACCGTGAATGACTGGTGCCTGAACGAAGCGGGCGGCATCGACCTGCCGCGCGCCCAGGCACTGTTGGGCGCTTACGCCGCGCTGCGGCCGTTCACCGCCGCCGAGGCCGAGCTGTGGCAGGTGATGCTGCGGGTGGGTTGCGTGCGTTTCTGGCTGTCGCGGTTGATTGCGGCGCGGGACTTTGCCGGCATGGACGTGACGATCCATGATCCGAGCGAGTTCGAGGTGCGCTTGGTGCAGCGCCAGCAGGTGGCGTTGAAGTTGCCGTTCGCGCTGTAAGCGCGGCGGCCCTATCGCGGGGCAAGTCGAATCGTCGCACCGCCGCTCCCACAGACACAGCGCTGACCCCAGAATCAGCGCCTTGCCTGTGGGCGGTGCGACGATTCGTCTTGCCCCGCGATAGGGCCGGGTCAGCCGCTAGAGATGCTCCAGGCAACCGGTCAGATCATTCCCCAGCTTCTCCAGCAAGCGCTCGTAGCCCTTGCCATCCACCGTATCGGTCCCACCCAGCGCATCCAGTTCCGCCAAGGTCACCGGCAGCCCGGCCACCAGCGTTTCGGCGAGGCGCGGACGGATCGGCGGTTCACTGAACACACAGGTCGGACCAACTTCCTGCAGGCGCTTGCGCATCGCCGCGACATGCTGCGCGCCCGGCTGCACCTCGGCGGCGACGCTGAACACGCCGGTATGGCGCAACCCGTACTCTGCCTCGAAGTAGTCGAAGGCTTCGTGGAACACGAAGTAGGGCTTGCCGGCAATGCCGGCCACGCGGGCCTTGATCCGCTGATCGAGCGCATCCAGGCGCTCGCCGAAGGCCTTCTGGTTGGCCTGGTAGCGCGCCGCATTGGCCGGATCCGCCGCCGCCAGGTCACTGGCCATTTTTGCCGCGATCACCCGAGCATTGACCGATGACAGCCACAGGTGCGCATCGAGCGACCCCGGGCGGTGATCATGATCGTGGTCGTCGTGGTCTTCTTCATGCGAGTGGCTGTCTTCGCCGAAACGGCGCAGCTTCATGCCAGGCAACGCCTGCACCGCGACAGTCGGCTTGCTCCGGCTGCCCAGCACGCGCGGCAGGAAGCTCTCCATGTCCGGGCCGATCCAGTACAGCAGGTCGGCGTCGCCCACCTTCCGTACGTCGGACGGGCGCAGGGCGTAGTTGTGCGGCGAGGCGCCGGGCGGCAGCAACACGTCGGGGCTGCCGACACCGTCCTGAACCGCGGCAGCGATCTGCTGCAGGGGCTTGATGCTGGTCAGCACACGCACGTCGGCGTGGGCCGAGAAAGTGATGAAAGCGACAAAGAGAGCAAGGAATCGGGACACGGTGGATACTCGGCTCGTCAGAAACAGGTAACATAATAACGTCTCCATCGATAACCGTCGCCGCCCATGTCAATCACGCCGCTGGCTCACCGTCCCCACGATCATTCCCATTGCGTCCACAGCGCCCTGGCCGAAGCCGACGCCCTGTGCGTCCGCCAGGGTCTGCGCCTGACCGCGCTGCGCCGCCGTGTGCTGGAGCTGGTGTGGCAAAGCCACAAGCCGCTGGGCGCCTACGACATCCTCGCCGTGCTCAGCGAGCAGGACGGTCGCCGCGCCGCGCCGCCGACCGTGTACCGCGCCCTGGACTTCCTGCTCGAGAACGGCCTGGTGCACCGCATCGCCTCGCTCAACGCCTTCATCGGCTGCAGCCACCCTGAACACAAGCACCAGGGCCAGTTCCTGATCTGCCGCGAATGCCACGTGGCCATCGAACTGGAGCAGGAGAGCATCAGCGGCGCCATCGTCGCCAGTGCCAAGGCCGTGGGCTTTGCCGTCGAATCCCAGACCGTCGAAGTGGTCGGCCTGTGCGGCAACTGCCGGGGCGCCGCATGAGCGACGCGCTGATCCGCCTGGAGCAGGTCGGCGTCACCTTTGGCGGCGAGGCGGTGCTCGACAGCATCGACCTGTCGGTCGCACCGCGCCAGATCGTCACCCTGATCGGCCCCAACGGTGCTGGCAAGACCACCCTGGTGCGCGCCGTGCTCGGCCTGCTCAAGCCGCACAGTGGCAAGGTCTGGCGCAAGCCGCGCCTGCGCATCGGCTACATGCCGCAGAAGATCCAGGTCGACGCCACCCTGCCGCTGTCGGTGCTGCGATTCCTGCGCCTGGTGCCGGGCGTGGATCGCGCCGCGGCGCTGTCGGCATTGCAGGAGGTGGGCGCCGAGCATGTCATCGACAGCCCGATCCAGACGGTCTCCGGTGGCGAGATGCAACGGGTACTGCTGGCTCGGGCGCTGCTGCGCGAGCCTGAGCTGCTGGTGCTCGACGAACCGGTACAGGGCGTGGACGTGGTTGGCCAGACCGAGCTGTACAACCTCATCACCCGCCTGCGCGACCGCCACGGCTGCGGCGTGCTGATGGTCTCCCACGACCTGCACCTGGTGATGAGCGCCACCGACCAGGTGGTCTGCCTGAACCGCCATGTGTGCTGTTCGGGCCACCCGGAGCAGGTCAGCAACGACCCGGCATTCGTCGAGCTGTTCGGCCAGAACGCGCCAAGCCTTGCGGTCTATCACCACCATCATGATCACAGCCACGACCTGCACGGTGCGGTGATCGCCCCCGGCGCCCATGTCCACGGAGAGCACTGCAAGCATGGCTGATTTTCTTCTGTACGCCTTGCTTGCCGGTCTTTCCCTGGCGCTGGTGGCCGGCCCCCTGGGCTCCTTCGTGGTCTGGCGGCGCATGGCCTATTTCGGCGACACCTTGTCCCATGCCGCGCTGCTGGGCGTGGCCCTGGGCTTCGTACTGGACGTCAGCCCCACGCTCGCGGTAACGGTCGGCTGCCTGTTGCTGGCGATCCTGCTGGTGACCCTGCAACAACGCCAGCCGCTGGCCTCCGACACCCTGCTCGGCATCCTCGCGCCCAGCACCCTGTCGCTGGGCCTGGTGGTGCTGAGCTTCATGCACGACGTGCGCATCGACCTGATGGCCTACCTGTTCGGTGACCTGCTGGCGATCAGTACCACCGACCTGTCATGGATTCTCGGCGGCAGTGTGTTGGTGCTGGCCTTGCTCGCGGTGCTCTGGCGCCCGCTGCTGGCAATCACCGTGCACGAGGAGCTGGCGATGGTCGAGGGCCTGCCAGTGGCGGGCCTGCGCATGGCGTTGATGCTGCTGATCGCGGTGGTCATCGCCGTGGCGATGAAGATCGTCGGCGTGCTGCTGATCACCTCGCTGCTGATCATCCCGGCCGCTGCGGCACAACGTCACGCGCGCTCGCCCGAGCAGATGGCCCTGGGCGCCAGCCTGCTGGGCGTGGCCGCGGTTTGCGGGGGGCTGGCGATGTCCTGGTTCAAGGATACGCCTGCCGGTCCGTCGATCGTGGTCTGCGCCGCAGTGCTATTCTTGCTGAGCCTGGCATTGCCCAAGCGCTGATATTTTCAGGGTGCGCATTGACGCACCCTGCAACCTTTGCGCCCGTAAAGGGTCTGTAAGACTTGTTTTCGAGCGTGCGCACCTGGGTGTAGACTTGCTCGCTTTTTGCGCAAATAGAGAGTCGCAGGAATGAAGCCGTTCGCCTCCCGTTATCTGCTTGTTGCCGCGTTTTCCCTGTTCCTGGCTGCCTGTTCCAGTGCCCCGGTCGAGCAGCCCGTCGCGCCTGCGCAGCCGGACGCCTGGCAGCAGTTGCAACAGAACATCGCCAGCAACGAGCTGGCTACCGCCGAAGACCAGCTCGCCAGCCTGCAGGCACAGTCGCCGAACGATGCGCGTATCGAGCAATACCAGCGCCAGATCGCCGAAGCCTACCTGCAGCGCAGCCAGATCGTCCTGCAGAAAGGCGACGTCAACGCGGCCGCCACCGCACTGGCCCGCGCCCGCGCACTGATGCCACAGGCACCGGCGCTGACCGGCGGCGATGCCGTCGCCCACGCCCGCCAGGCCGAGCTGGACAAGGCTGAAGCCGCGCTGAAGGCTGCAGAATCCAAGCCGCAGGCCCGGGTCATCGACCCAGCGGCACCGAGCACGGTGATTGCGCTGAAAACCACGGACATTGCTGCCATGCGCAAGCAACTGGATGACATCGCCGCCGATGTGGTGAGTTACCAATGCGAAGTGGTGTTCCAGGTGCCGCGCACCCAGGATGCACCGTGGCTCAAGACCCTGCTGCAGAAGCGGGTGAAGCGGATCGATGCGGATTTTGCGTTGAAGCAGAAGCACGAGATCCAGCGGGCATTGCCAGCACAGGTAGTGCTGGTGCCGCATCAGCACTGAAACAGCGTCGACATCTTCGCGGGTAAACCCGCTCCCACAGATGCGTACATAGCCTGTGGGAGCGGGTTAACCCGCCGAACAGATGCTACGGCATCAAGCCGGAATCGCTTCTGCAGCCGCCTCCCGCGCCCACACCCGGTGCCCTTCGACCGCCTTCACGAAAGCCTCCACGGTCTTCTGGTCATCCCCCAGCAGCAAACCCTTGTCCTCCTTGAGCCCCAGCGCCCCCAGCAGCGCCTTGCCGTCCTTGGCCAGGCCGATCGCCTTGAGGTGCTTGTAGCCTTCAAGCAGGAAGTGCTTGGACACCCCGCTCGCCGCCAGTGCATCCAGCGAGGCCTTGCCAGCCGGGACCAGGATCCCGTCGAACATGACCGACGGCATGCCTTCCATCGAGGCATCCACCGCCAGCGCCTTGCCGTCAGAGGTCTTCACCGGCGCCGAGGTCGGCCCCAGCAGCATGGGGCGTGCGCTGTGGGCCTCCAGCGCCTTGACCAGCCTGTCGACGCTGTCGCCATCCACGCCATTGGCTACCAGCAGCGCAATCTTGCGCCCCTTGATGCCCACATCGCCCGGATGATTCATCTGGCTCAAGGCCGGTGACGACTTGAGCTTCGATTCCTTGCCCTTGACCGTCCCGGCCTTGGGCGCCGGCAGGCCGAGATTCTGCGCGACTGCCGCTGCCAGCTTCAGGTCGATATTGGCCAGGATCTCGTTAACCTCCCGCGCGCGAATGTGCTCGCGCTCGACCTTGCCCAGCTCGAAGCTGTAAGCCTTGATGATGTGCTGTTGTTCGTTGTCGCTCATGCTGTGGAAGAACAGTCGCGCCTGCGAGAAGTGATCGCCGAACGAATCGCTGCGCTGGCGGATCTTGTGCGCGTCGACACGCTCCTGGTAGCTCTCGAAGCCACCGTCCTGCGCTGCCGGCGGGGTTTCCTTCGGCCAGCCGCCATCGATGGAGTTGGGCTCGTAGGACGCACGCCCCTTGTCGATGGTCATCCGATGCATGGCATCGCGCTGGCCGCTGTGGTTAGGCGCGATTGGCCGGTTGATCGGGATTTCGTGGAAGTTCGGCCCGCCCAGGCGGCTGATCTGCGTGTCGGTGTAGGAGAACAGCCGGCCCTGCAGCAGCGGGTCGTTGGTGAAATCGATACCCGGCACGATGTGCCCCGGGCAAAAGGCGATCTGCTCGATTTCGGCGAAGAAGTTGTCCGGGTTGCGATCGAGCACCATCTTGCCCAGCGGCGTCACCGGCACCAGCTCCTCGGGGATGATCTTGGTCGGGTCGAGCAGGTCGAAGTCGAACTTGTGCTCGTCTTCCTCTGAAACGATCTGCACCCCCAGCTCCCACTCCGGGTAGTCACCGGTCTCGATGGCTTCCCACAGGTCGCGACGGTGGTAGTCGGTGTCCTTGCCTGCCAGCTTCTGCGCTTCGTCCCACAGCACCGAGTGTACGCCCTGGCGGGGTTTCCAGTGGAACTTGACGAAACTGGCCACGCCCTCGGCGTTGATCAGGCGGAAGGTGTGCACCCCGAACCCCTCCATCATCCGCAGGCTGCGCGGAATGGCGCGGTCGGACATGGCCCACATGACCATGTGCGCCGACTCGGGCACCAGCGAAACGAAATCCCAGAACGTGTCGTGGGCCGAGCCGCCGGTGGGGATCTCGTTATGCGGTTCGGGTTTCACCGCGTGGACGAAGTCAGGAAACTTGATCGCATCCTGGATGAAGAACACCGGCATGTTATTGCCCACCAGGTCGAAATTGCCCTCATCGGTGTAGAACTTGACGGCAAAGCCGCGCACATCGCGCACCGTGTCACCGGAGCCACGAGGCCCCTGCACAGTGGAAAAGCGCACGAACACCGGGGTGATCTTCTGCGGGTCCTGTAGGAAACCGGCCTTGGTCAGGGCACTGTGGTTGGCGTAGCTCTGGAAATACCCGTGGGCGCCGGTGCCGCGGGCGTGGACGATACGCTCGGGGATGCGCTCATGGTCGAAGTGGGTGATCTTCTCGCGCATGATGAAGTCTTCGAGCAGCGAAGGCCCGCGAGCGCCGGCCTTGAGGCTGTTCTGGTTGTCGGCGACCTTCACCCCCTGGTTGGTACGCAGCGCCTGGCCGGTGGCGTCGCTGCGGAAGGTTTCCAGGCTCTGCAGCTTGGCGTTGGTGTTGGCCTTGTCCGGGGTGTCGGCCCCGGCGACCTGGCTGGCATGCGGCGCGGTGCTCTTCTTGCTGGCCATCGGCGGTTCTCCTCATCAGTCTTCAGGCTGCCCTTTCGGGCTTGTTGAAGTAGTGACTGGACGCTTTCGCCAAGCGTTCCATCGGGATTACCGGTTGTCGCGTTATGCCGGATGGATTGGTCGATTACGAAATAAATGCTAAGAACAACTATGGGAAAAGGCTAAAATGCGCCACCCCAGCTCACCGCTGACCCCAATTTCCATGCGCCCCACAAGGTTCGCTACGTGATCGAGTTCCAACATGTGCACAAGACCTACCGCGTCGCCGGTAGGGACATCCCCGCCCTGAATCCGACCAGCCTGACCATCGAAAATGGCCAGGTGTTCGGCCTGATCGGCCACTCCGGCGCTGGCAAGAGCACCATGCTGCGCCTGATCAACCGCCTCGAAGCGCCGTCCGGCGGCAAGATCATCGTCGATGGCGAGGACGTCACCGCCTTCGACGCCAACCAACTGCGCCGCTTCCGCCAGCAGGTCGGCATGATCTTCCAGCACTTCAACCTGCTGGCCTCGAAAACCGTGGCCGACAACGTCGCCCTGCCACTGGTGCTCGCCGGCGAGCTGTCGCGCGGCGAGATCGACAAGCGCGCCAGCCAGTTGCTGGCCCGCGTCGGATTGTCGGACCACGCGAAGAAATATCCGGCACAGCTGTCGGGCGGCCAGAAACAACGTGTGGGCATCGCCCGGGCGCTGTCGACCAACCCGAAGATCCTGCTGTGCGACGAGGCCACCAGCGCCCTCGACCCGCAGACCACCGCCTCGGTGCTGCAATTGCTGGCCGAGATCAACCGCGAGCTGAAGCTCACCATCGTGCTGATCACCCACGAGATGGATGTGATCCGCCGCGTCTGCGACCGCGTGGCGGTGATGGACGCCGGGGTGATCGTCGAGCAGGGGCCGGTGGCGGACGTGTTCCTGCACCCGCAACACCCGACCACCAAGCGCTTCGTCCAGGAAGACGAGCAGGTCGACGAAGGCGACCAGCGCGACGACTTCGCCCACGTGCCGGGCCGTATCGTGCGCCTGACGTTCCAGGGCGACGCCACCTATGCGCCGCTGCTGGGCACCGTGGCCCGTGAGACCGGGGTGGACTACAGCATCCTGGCCGGCCGTATCGACCGCATCAAGGATGTCCCCTACGGCCAACTGACCCTCGCCGTCACCGGCGGCAACATCGACGCAGCGTTCGACCGCTTCAAGGCGGCTGACGTACACATGGAGGTCCTGCGCTGATGGACGCCCTGAATTTCTTCGCCAACGTCGACTGGTCCGAGATTTCCCTCGCCACCGGCGACACCCTGATCATGCTGTTCGGCTCGCTACTGTTCACGGTACTGCTCGGCCTGCCGCTGGGCGTGCTGCTGTTCCTCTGCGGGCCGCGGCAGATGTTCGAGCAGAAGGGCGTCTACGCGCTGCTGTCGCTGATCGTCAACATCCTGCGTTCGCTGCCGTTCATCATTCTGCTGATCGTGATGATTCCGATCACCGTGCTGATCACCGGCACCTCGCTGGGCGTGGCCGGTGCCATTCCGCCGCTGGTGGTGGGCGCCACGCCCTTCTTCGCGCGCCTGGTCGAGACCGCGCTGCGCGAGGTGGACCGCGGCATCATCGAAGCCACCCAGTCGATGGGCGCCACTACCCGCCAGATCATCACCAATGCCTTGCTGCCGGAGGCCCGTCCGGGCATCTTCGCGGCCATCACCGTCACCGCCATCACCCTGGTGTCCTACACCGCGATGGCCGGTGTGGTCGGCGCGGGCGGCCTCGGCGACCTGGCCATCCGCTTCGGCTACCAGCGTTTCCAGACCGACGTGATGATCGTCACCGTGGTGTTGCTGCTGGTGCTGGTGCAGATACTGCAGACCGTCGGCGACAAGCTGGTCGTACATTTTTCCCGTAAGTAAGCCTAACAGGGTCGGCCCGGCCGTCCCGTTCGGGGGCCGTCGCGGCCCTCACAAGGAGTGATCGATGAAAAAGCTGTTCGCTGTCGTCGCCGCCGTCGCGGCCTTCTCGGCCAATGCCGCCGAAACCCTGACCGTCGCCGCCACCCCGGTGCCGCACGCCGAGATCCTCAACTTCGTCAAGCCACAGCTGGCGAAGCAAGGCGTGGAGCTGAAGGTCAAGGAGTTCACCGACTACGTTCAACCGAACGTGCAGGTCGCGGAAAAACGCCTGGATGCCAACTTCTTCCAGCACCAGCCGTACCTGGATGAATTCAACAAGGCCAAGGGCACCAAGCTGGTCAGCGTTGCCGGCGTGCACATCGAGCCGCTGGGCGTGTACTCGGCCAAGATCAAGAAGCTCGACGAGCTGCCATCCGGCGCCACCGTGGTCATCCCCAATGACGCCACCAACGGCGGCCGCGCCCTGCTGCTGCTGGACAAGGCCGGCGTGATCAAGCTCAAGGACAACACCAACATCCTGTCCACCGTGAAGGATGTGGCTGAAAACCCGAAGGGCGTGAAATTCCGCGAACTGGAAGCGGCCACTATCCCGCGCGTGCTGACCCAGGTCGATGCGGCGCTGATCAACACCAACTACGCACTCGAAGCCAAGCTCAACCCTCAGAAGGACGCCCTGGCCATCGAAGGCAGCGACTCGCCGTACGTGAACATCCTGGTGACCCGTGAGGACAACAAGGACGCGGACGCGGTGAAGAAACTGGTGCAGGCGCTGCACTCGCCTGAAGTGAAGCAGTTCATCAACGAGAAGTACAAAGGGGCTGTGGTGCCGGCGTTCTAAGCCGAACGATCGCGCTGAGCTCTTCGCGGGCAAGTCGGAACGCCGAACCGCCGCTCCCACAGGAAATGGCGTTCCCGTAGGAGCGGGCTTGCCCGCGAAGCTTTTGGGGGTTCATCAATCCCGCTTGACCAGCCCCGGCAACTGCGCCACCAGCTTCTGGTTGTTGAACGGCGCACGAATGAACCCACGCTGACGCCCGTCCGGCCCGACCACCGCCAGGTTGCCACTGTGATCGACGGTGTACCCCGGCTTGCTGGTGTCCGCCGGGATGAACGGAATGCTCAGGGCATTGGCCAGCTTCTGGGTATCCTCGATGGATCCCGCCAGCCCCACGAAATCCTTGTCGAAATAGCCCAGGTACTGCTTGAGCTGCTGCGCCGTGTCGCGGTTCGGGTCGACGCTCACCAGCACCACCTGCAAGCGGTCGATCGCCTCCTTGGGCAGCTCGCTCTTCACCTGGCGCAACTGCGCCAACGTGGTCGGACAGATGTCCGGGCAGTAGGTGTAGCCGAAGAACAGCAACGACCATTTGCCCTTCAACTGATCCAGCGCCACCGGCTGGCCGTTCTGGTCGTTCATGGTCACATCCGGCACGCTGCGGCTCTGCGGCAGGAGGATGATGCCGGCGTCGATCAGCTCGGCCGGGTTGGCCTCGCCGCGGCCATTGAGCACCTTGTTGACGGTCAAGCCCATGATCAGCGCGACCAGGGCAACGAGGATGAAGACGGTTTTCTGGGTTCGGGTCATAGGTTCAGCAACAGGTAGTGATCAACGAGCAGGGCGATGAACAGCAGGAACAGGTACGCGATAGAGTACTTGAAGGTGCCGATCGCCGCGTGCGGCCGGGTGCCACGGTACAACACCCAGGCCCACTGGACAAAGCGCAGCCCCAGCAACAGGGCGCAGGCCAGGTAGAGCGGGCCGCTCATGTGGATGGCATAGGGCAGCAGGCTCACCGCCAGCAGCACCAGGCTGTAGAGCAGGATATGCAGCTTGGTGTAGTGCTCGCCGTGGGTCACCGGCAGCATGGGTATCTCGGCTTTGGCGTATTCCTCCTTGCGGTGGATGGCCAGGGCCCAGAAGTGTGGCGGCGTCCAGGCGAAGATGATCAGCACCAGCAACAGCGGCTCGGCGCTCAGGTGCCCGCTGACCGCGACCCAACCCAGCAACGGCGGGGCGGCGCCTGCCAGGCCGCCGATCACGATGTTCTGCGGCGTGGCGCGCTTGAGAAAGCCGGTGTAGACGACGGCATAGCCCAACAGGGAGGCAAGCGTGAGCCAGGCCGTGAGCGGGTTGGTGAAGGCCAGCAACAGCGCCATCCCGGCGCTTGCCAGGGCAAGGGCGAACGCCAGCGCCGGCAAGGGCGCCACCCGTCCCTTGGCCACCGGCCGCTTGCAGGTGCGTGCCATCAAGGCATCGATACGCCGGTCCAGCACGTGGTTGACCACCGCCGCGCCGCCGGCGCACAGGGCGATGCCCAGATTGCCGAACAGCAGCACCGTCCACGGCACACCCGCGCGGGTGGCGAGGAACATGCCCACCAGCGAGGTGATCAGCATCAGCACCACCACCTTGGGCTTGGTCAGTTCCAGGTAGTCGCGCCAGCCAGCGCGCTGCCGCCCTTGGCTCAGAACCGTCGCCACGTGTCGTTCCTCAAGTGATGGGAAACGCCGCCAGGCGTGACCGGCCGCAAGCGCCAGCCCAGGCCGACACGCACCTTGTCGACCACCCGAATGCGGTAGTTCACCAGCACCATGGTCAGCAGCAACAGGGCGCCCCCGGCGTTGTGCGCCACGGCCACCCCCAGCGGCAGGTGCAGCAGCACGTTGCTGATCCCCAACCCCACTTGCAGCGCCAAGGCAGCCAGCACCAGCCGGGCCAGGCCGGACAGGCCATTGCGGTGCAGCTTCCAGCTCAGCATCAGCAGCACTGCCACGACCATCAATGCACCCAGGCGATGGCTGATGTGGATGGCCGTACGCGCATCACTGTCGAGCTGCCCACCCAGGTAGTTCGGGCCGACGTGCTGGGTGAGATGGAAACCGTTGCTGAAGTCTGCCGCAGGCCACCATTGACCATGGCAGGTCGGCAAGTCGATGCAGGCGACTGCCGCGTAGTTGGCACTCACCCACCCACCCAGGGCGATCTGCCCAATCACCACCAGCAGTGCCAGCGCAGCCACCCGGCGCAGACTCAACGGCAGCTTGGGCGGTGGCGCAAAGGCCCGGGATAGACGCAGGGATAACAGGAACAGCAGGCTCAGGGTGGTGAAGCCTCCAAGTAGATGCGCGGTGACCACCTGCGGCCAGAGTTTGAGGGTCACCGTCCACATGCCGAACGCCGCCTGCGCCAGCACCACGGCCAGCAGCAGCACCGGCAACCGGTAGGGCCCGCCGTCGCGGCCATGACGACGTACCGCACCTATCGCCAGCCAGGCGATGACCAGCGCCAGTGTGCCGGCGAAATAGCGATGCACCATCTCAGCCCAGCCCTTGGCTTCTTCCACCGGATGCTCGGGGAAGTGCAACTCGGCATGGGCCAGTTGCGCGTCGGTCTTGGGCACGCCGATGAAACCATAGCAGCCGGGCCAGTCGGGGCAGCCGAGGCCGGCGTGGGTCAGGCGCGTGTAGGCGCCGAGCAGCACGACGACCAGTGCCAGCAGGGTGGCGAACACAGCGAGTCGGTAACCGGATCTGGCCATGCTGGCCTCCTAGCCGATGTTGGACAGCTTGAGCAGGTGGCGCAGGTCGTCGAGCACATGCTTGCCCTTGACCTTGGCGTCGTAGCGCAGCACCAGGTTGCCGTGGGGATCGACGATCCACAGTTGCGCGCCGGGCTCGACGACCTTTGTGCGGTAGCGGTCGGCATCCAGCGGATAGCGCTGCAGTTGCGGATACTCGCGCTCGAGCAGCGCCTGGTAGTCGCCACTCAAGGGCGTCACGGTTGCCAGCGCATGGCTGGCGCGGCTGGCATCGCGGCCAAGGCCGACCTGGATCTGCCGGGCCAGGTAGACCAGCTGCCGGCAGTCCTCGGCGCAGGCATCGGGCGTGCTGACCAGCAGTTGCCAGCGCTCGTCCTGGGCCTGGATGCCGATATCGGCGCGGCTCTGGCCATTGCCGATCATCACGCCGTGGTAGCTGCGACCCTCCGGCACCCAGAACTTGAGCTTGTACATACTGGTGGCAAGGATCATCGGGCCGAGGGTCACCAGCAGGATCAGGATCAGTTGCAAGCGCCCGCGGGTGCGGGACTTGCGCCCTTCAGGCACGTCCAGTGGACTCGTGGCGGCGGCCATGGCGTTTCTCCTTGTTGTCGTTGTGCCAGCCGAAATACAGGTACAGCAGCACCAGCGCCGTGCTCAGGGCAAACCATTGCACGGCATAGCCGAGGTGTTTTTCCGGGCCCATGGCGACGATTGGCCAATCCAGCCGATAGCTGGCAGGGCCTGGTTCCAGGCGCAGTTCATGGGCGAAGCCTTCACGCGCCAGCTGCTGCCAGAGCTGTGCGGGATCAAGGGCGGTCAGCAGGTGCGGCCATCGGCCGCCGGGCGGGTCGGGGTGCAGCTGGAAGGTGCGGCCTGGCGGCACGTAGACCGTGGCCTGCAACGCCAGGGGCTGGGCAGGGGTGTCGAAACGCACCGGCACGCGGCGGTCCGGCCAAGGCAACCAGCCGCGGTTGACCAGCAACCACTGGCCGCTGGCCTGGTCGTGGAAGGGTTGCAGCAGCTCGACACCGGCCTGGCCGTCGCGCAGGCGGTTGTCCAGCAACAGGCTGTGCTCGGGGTCGAACTGGCCGAACAGGCGCACGCGGTAGAAGGCCGGGTCGGGCAGTTGCACAAGCTGCGCCACGGCCACCGGTGCCACGATGCGCCGCTCGGCGTAGCTGTCGAGCAGTTGACGCTTTTCTTCGGCCCGACGCAGTTGCCAGCAGCCAAGCGCGATCAGCCCCGGCAGCAGTGCGAACACCACCAGGGTCGGGACCAGCCCCGGGCGAAACGGCCTCACTGCGGCCTCGCCCTGTCGATCGCTATACTTGTCCACATCACTGCATCCCCCCGGAGTTTCGCCATGCTCAAGGCCGCGATTGTCCTGATGCTGTTGGCCACCATCGCCAGCCTGTTCAGTGGCCTGGTGTTCCTGGTCAAGGACGACGACCAGTCCACCCGCTTGCTCAAGGCCCTGACCCTGCGCGTCACCCTGGCCGTCCTGACCGTCGGCCTGGTGGCCTGGGGCTTCATCAGTGGGCAATTGGTTTCGCACGCGCCGTTCTGAATCACCCCACCCACAGGGTCCACCGTGCGGCTAAAGCACATACACAAAGATGAACAACCCCACCCACACCACATCCACGAAGTGCCAATACCAGCTGGCCGCCTCGAACCCGAAATGCTTGTCCGGGTTGAAATGCCCGCGCAGTACGCGCACGAACATCACGATCAGGATCAAGGTGCCGAGCGTGACGTGCGCACCATGAAAACCGGTGAGCATGAAGAAGGTCGCGCCGTAGATCCCCGAGCCCAGGGTCAGGCCCAGGTGCACATAGGCCTCGTAGTATTCGTAGGCCTGCAGCGCCAGGAACGACAGCCCCAGCAGGATGGTCAGCCCCAGCCACAGTTTCAGCGCGCCGCGATGGCCCTTGCGCAGGGCATGGTGGGCGATGGTGATGGTGACGCTGGAGCTGACCAGCAGGATGGTGTTGATCAGCGGCAGGTGCCAGGGGTTGATGATGTCCTTCGGCGGCGGGAACAGCTTCGGATCCGGCGTGTGCAGCAACGGCCAGACGAACTCGAAATTGGGCCAGAGCATGTGCGTCACGCCCTTGGCGCCTTCGCCGCCGATCCAGGGACCGGCCAGCACCCGCACATAGAACAGCGCCCCGAAGAAGGCCATGAAGAACATCACTTCCGAAAAGATGAACCAGCTCATGCCCCAACGGAACGAGCGGTCCATCTGCGCGCTGTACAGCCCGGCATGGCTCTCCTTGACCACCGCACCGAACCAGCCAAACAGCATGTAGGCCAGGAACAGCGCACCGACGAAGAAGATCAGCGGCCCATGGGATTCCGGGTGTCCGGCCTTGAGATCGTTGAACCAGGTGCCCAGGCCGAACACCGTGATGAACAGCCCGACAGTGGCGATGATCGGCCACTTGCTCTGCGCCGGAACGTAGTAGTGCTCATGACTTGCCATTGCTGTTCTCCTTCCCTCAGCGGGCGCCCTGAGCGTCCTGTACCGCGGCATGGGCAACCGGCGGGTGACGCGCAGTGATGTCGAACAAGGTGTAGGCCAGGGTCAGGTGCTTCACGTTGCCCGGCAGGTCGCGGTCGACGATGAAGCGCACCGGCATCTCGATGCGCTCGCCCGGCTGCAGCACCTGCTGGGTGAAACAGAAGCACTCGGTCTTGTGGAAATACGCCGCCGCTTCGGCCGGGGTGATGCTGGGAATCGCCTGGGCACTCATCGGCCGGTCGGTCGGGTTGTGTGCGACGAACACCATCTGGTTCACCGCGCCCGGATTCACTTCGAGCTGGTCAGCGGTGGAGTAGAAGTCCCAGACCATGTCGCTGGCGTTGGTCGACATGAACTGCACCCGCACCGTGCGCGAAGGGTCGCTGATCTGACTGCCTTCGTACTGCCCGCCCGTCTTGCCGTTGATACCGAAGGCCTTGCACATCACGTCGTAGATCGGCACCAGGGCAAAGCCGAAGGCGAACATCACCACCGTCAGCATCAACAGGCGCAGCACCAGGCGTTTGAGCGGCAGGCCGGTCATCGCGTCGGTCTCCTATTTCACTTCCGGCGGGGTCTGGAAGGTGTGGTAGGGCGCAGGCGAGGGCACCGACCACTCCAGCCCGTCGGCGCCATCCCAGGGCTTGGCCGGAGCCGGTTCGCCGCCGCGGATGCACTTGATGACGATGAACAGGAAGAAGATCTGTGTGGCGCCGAACATGAACGCGCCGATGGACGAGATCATGTTGAAGTCGGCGAACTGCAGGTTGTAGTCCGGAATCCGTCGCGGCATACCGGCCAGCCCGACGAAATGCATGGGGAAGAAGGCCAGGTTCATGCCCACGAACGACAGCCAGAAATGCAGCTTGGCCAGGGTTTCGTCGTACATGTGCCCGGTCCATTTCGGCAGCCAGTAATAGGCCGAGGCAAAGATGCCGAAGATGGCGCCGGGCACCAGCACGTAGTGGAAGTGGGCGACCACGAAATAGGTGTCGTGGTACTGGAAGTCCGCCGGGGCGATGGCCAGCATCAGCCCGGAGAAGCCGCCGATGGTGAACAGGATGACGAAGGCGATGGCGAACAGCATCGGCGCCTCGAAGGTCATCGCGCCCTGCCACATGGTGCTGACCCAGTTGAACACCTTAACCCCGGTGGGCACGGCGATCAGCATGGTCGCGTACATGAAGAACAGCTCGCCCACCACCGGGATGCCGACCACGAACATGTGGTGCGCCCAGACGATGAACGACAGGAAGGCGATTGCGCCGGTGGCGTAGACCATCGAGGTGTAGCCGAACAGCGGCTTGCGCGAGAACGCCGGGATGATCGAGCTGACCGCGCCGAAGGCCGGCAGGATCATGATGTACACCTCTGGATGGCCGAAGAACCAGAACACGTGCTGGAACAGCACCGGGTCGCCGCCACCCGCCGCGCTGAAGAAGCTGGTGCCGAAGTGGATGTCCATCAGCATCATGGTCACCACGCCGGCCAGCACCGGCATCACCGCGATCAGCAGGAAGGCGGTGATCAGCCAGGTCCAGACGAACAGCGGCATCTTCATCAGGGTCATGCCCGGGGCGCGCAGGTTGAGGATGGTGGCGATCACGTTGATCGCGCCCATGATCGAGCTGATGCCCATCAGGTGGATGGCGAAGATGAAGAAGGTCACGCTGGCCGGCGCATAGGTGGTGGACAGCGGCGCGTAGAAGGTCCAGCCGAAGTTCGGCCCCCCGCCGGGGCTGAACAGGGTCGAGACCAGCAGCAGGAAGGCCGCCGGCAGCAGCCAGAAGCTGAAGTTGTTCATCCGTGGCAGGGCCATGTCCGGCGCGCCGATCATCAGCGGAATCATCCAGTTGGCCAGGCCGACGAACGCCGGCATCACCGCGCCGAACACCATGATCAGGCCGTGCATGGTGGTCATCTGGTTGAAGAACGCCGGCTCCACGATCTGCAGGCCCGGCTGGAACAGCTCGGCGCGGATCACCATGGCGAACGAGCCGCCAAGCAGGAACATGGCGAAGCTGAACCACAGGTACATCGTGCCGATGTCCTTGTGGTTGGTGGTCAGCACCCAGCGCATCAGGCCCTTGGCCGGACCGTGCGCATGGTCATGGCCGTGGGCGTGGTCGTCGATCACTGCACTCATGTCCTGTCTCCTGCACGTTGCGGGATATCAAGCGGGCACCGGCTCATTTGCTTTGCGCCTGCTTGAGCGCCAGTACGTCCTTGGGCGTGACCATGTCGCCCTTGTTGTTGCCCCAGGCGTTGCGCTCGTAGGTGACCACTGCGGCGATGTCGACTTCCGAGAGCTGCTTGCCGAACGCGGCCATCGCCGTGCCGGGCTTGCCATGGAAGACAATGCCCAGGTGGTCTTCCTTAGGCCCTGTGGCGATCTTCGAGCCCTTGAGCGCCGGGAACATTGGCGGCAGGCCCTGGCCTTCGGCCTGGTGACAGGCCACGCAGGTGGTGTGGTAGACCTTGTCGCCGCGCTCGACCAGCTCTTGCAGCGTCCACTCCTTGCTGGTCAGTTCCTTGAGCTGGGCCGCCTCGGCCTTGCGCTCGCCGAGCCAGGTGTCGTAGTCGGCCTTGGACTTCACCTCGACCACCACGGGCATGAAACCGTGGTCCTTGCCGCACAGCTCGGTGCACTGGCCGCGGTAGATGCCGGGCTTCTCGATGCGCGTCCAGGCTTCGTTGACGAAACCGGGGATGGCATCACGCTTGACCGCGAAGGCCGGCACCCACCAGGAATGGATCACGTCGGCGGCGGTCACCAGGAAACGCACCTTGGCCCCGACCGGCAGCACCAGCGGCTGATCGACCTCGAGCAGGTAATGCTCGTCCTTGGGCGCCTGATTGCGGATCTGCTCGGAAGGGGTGGCGAGGTTGCTGAAGAATTCGACGTCCTGGCCCAGGTACTTGTAGTGCCATTTCCACTGGTAGCCGGTGACCTGGATATCGATGTCCGACTCGCTGGCGTCGTAGATGTCGATCAGGGTCTTGGTGGCCGGGATGGCCATGGCGACGAGGATGAGAAACGGGACGACCGTCCACATGATCTCGACCCAGGTGTGCTCGTGGAAATGCGCAGGCTGCTGGCCGGTGGAGCGGCGGTGGATGACCATCGACCAGAACATCGCGCCGAACACTACGATGCCGATGACCACGCAGATCCAGAAGATGGTCATGTGCAGGTCGAACACGGCGTGGGAGACTTCCGTCGCCCCCGGAGACATGTTCACGGTCCAGGCGGCGTGCGCCTGACCGAACACCGTCCACAACAGGAGGCCCATCCAGACATGTGGATGTCGCATCATTGCGGGTTCCCCTTATCGTTCTTGTAGTCCCGGAGGCGTGGACGACGTTTTCTACGGCATAAGGGGGGGAACGGGGGTCAAGACTGCCTGGCTTCGACGACCGAGCCCCCTGCAAACGGCAGTCGGGCCTCATCAACGAATCACGTTCAAGCGGAGTATAGACAGCGACCAATCGCACGCAACGGGTGATGTGAAAACAACTTCACGCATTGGCTGAAATGGCTGAAAGGATTATTCCAGAGCGCTTGGGGCATAATAGTGGCACATTGATATAACCCGGCGGAACAAGTGCCCCGTTGTTATAACAAATGCGTCTTAGCAATCTACACAGCCGAGCTAACTTAGTGTCTTCCGTTTGTAACGCCTTGTCCCTGGAGTTGTCATGAACATCGCAGCTGTACGCGAGCAGATCGAACAAGCCCATCAACATGAGAGCCGTACAGGCCAACTGAAGCAACGCCTCGAACAGCAACTGCCTCACCTGCATCATTCGATCCAACTGCCCCCGCAGGACGCCCAGGGTACCTTGTCGCGCTTCGTCCACGCCTACATCGGCCAGGTTCCGGAATTGCTCGAAGCGGCCAACGCCGTCGCCCGCGAGGCCGGCATCGAGTCGCAGATCAAGCCGGTGCTGAAAATCGCCGAAGCCTATTTCCTGCAACCCCCAGAGGTGATGCAGGGACACGTCGGCCTGGATTGCCTGCTCGATGAAGCCTATCTGGCCCATCGTCTGGTCGAGGAGGTCAACGACCTGTATATCCGCCACTTCCAGCAGCCACTGATTCCGGTGGACACCACCGTGGCCAACCTCATCGCCCACCAGTTGATCGGCGAGGACTTCGCCAACCAGCTGGATGAAGTGGTGCATCACTCGGTCGAAGAAATGCTCGATGACGAAAGCTTTGCCGTGGAGTCGGTCGAAGCCTATCGCAACACCCTCAGCAGCCCCGAGACCGGCGCAGCCTGGAAGCGTTGGCCGTGCCTGTCGCGCCAGTTGAGCGTGGAACTGGCGCTGTAACAGGCCGCAGACCGACGATTCGATCGTTGACGGGGCGCAATGCGCCCCTTGATGGTTGCCAGCGCTTTCGGATCCATTGCCAATAGTGGCAAAATGCCTCAACCCCTTGTTTGAGGCATGGATGCTGAAGCTCTCCCTTTTTTCCCTGCGCCAGGCACTGTTCGGCCTTTCAGTCGTACTGATCGCATTGCTCGACCCCTTCGGTATCGCAAGTTCGACCGACGATGCCTCGTCACGTTGGCTCAACCGCCTGTTGGCTGCTACCTACGCCGGCAAGGGCCAGCAACAGGTGGTGGTGGTCTTGATCGACGATGACTACCTGCTGCGCAACGACACCTACTGGCCGCTGCCATACAACGAGCAGAGCAAGCTGTTCAAGCGCCTGCTTGCCTATGAGCCGGCAGCGGTGTTCGTCGACCTGCTCTACAGCCACGACCACTCGCGGGAAATCCCCGGGCAGCCCCCGCGCATGGAAAGCCAGCTGCTGGCCAACGTGTTCGAGCGCTATCGCCAGCAGGATATCCCGCTGTACGTGGCCGATACCGGCCTGCCGCGGGCAAGCGAAGGCGCGGTCAACACCCTGCCGCGCCTGGCCGCGGTCAGCACACCTGCGCTGGTGAGCTGGAGCGATTTCGGTAACCAGTACCCGCTCGCCGTGAAGACGCCCTTGGGTACGCTGGAAACTCCGGCCCTGCGGCTCTACCGCGACTATTGCCGCCACCAGGCATGCACAGACCTGCCCGCAGACCCCGCCAGCGCTGCCGAACTTGCACCGATGACCGTGCAATGGGGCGTGCACCGCTCACCCGAGCAGGAAAAGGTCGCCGATACCAGCACCTGCAATATTCCGGGATTGTTCGAGCAACTGAAGCAGGCGGTGTTCTGGAAGCTGGGCAAACAGGCACGGGCGACCTGCGCGTACACCCTGACGCTGTCGCCCACCGACCTTGAGGTCACCGACCCGAACGACCGCAAGCTGCTCGAATCGCTGCTGCGCGGGAAGCTGGTCCTGGTCGGCGCGCAGATCGCTGGCACCGGCGACCTCACCCAATCTGCGCTGCACGGCAAGATTCCCGGCGTCTACTGGCATGCCATGGCCCTGGACAACCTGGTCAACTGGGGCATGAATTACTACCGGGCCACGCCCAGCCTCGCCGACCTCGGCATTCCGGCAGGCTCCGTCGATGTACTGGATATCCTCGAACTGCTCCTGCTGGGCGGCATCACCCTGCTCAAGGGCAGCCTGGACGCCCCATTGTTCAGCCACTCGCTGTTCATCCAGCGGCGTCGCCCAAGGCTGCGACCACTGGCTGCCTGGGCCCTGATACTCGCGGCCATTGTCCTGCTCAGTTGCGGGCTTTGGCACTACAACTACACGCCGGCCAACGTGCTCGGCCTGTTGCTGTTGTCGCTCACGTTGTTCAGCGCAAGGATCCAGGCCCTGTTCGCCAGCAGGGCCTGACACCCGGAATTTCTCTATCAAAGGACCCCAGAGATGATCAAGAGCTCCCTATTGCTGCTGTCGCTGCTGGTCAGCCAGAGCGTGATGGCCACCCCCGAGCCGGTGGTCGAAGCCTGGCTGCGCAAGTCGGTGGCGGTGCTGGACGAACAGGGCAAGTCACTGCACCAGGTCGACAGCAGCAGCCTGCCAAAAGCGCCCAAGGTGCTGCAGTACAACAAGGAGCTGGACATCATCCAGGTAGGCTTGCCCGAGGGTAACGTCTGGATGGACACCATGGCGGTACGGGTGAACCCGCCGCTGAACATCGTCAAGTTCCCCTGCCAGACCCTGCAGAGCGGCTACTCCGACGACCACCAGAACAACTCGACCATCGGCTATGGCGCCGGGTGCAAGAAATGAGTGCGGGCAAGATCAAGCGCGTCGCTGCGGCCCTGTCGCTGGTACTGCTCGGCGGCTGCAACACACTCAACGGCGCCAACGACGCCTTGCAGAACCTGGTCGGCCCCTCGACCCAGTCGCGGCTGGACGGGCGTTACGTCGACCACAAGGACGTGCGTTCGTATTATCGGCTCGACCCACAGCAAACCCAGCAACTGCGCCTGAGCTTTGACGGTCGGGCGATTCCCGCCGACGAGATCCGCCAGCAGAATCTGGTGCGCATCCCGGCCCTGGAAAGCTACCTGCAAGGTATCGTCACCCGCTTGGCCAAAGGCTGGCCGGGGCAGGCGCCGAACCTGCAGGTACGCATCGTCGACAGCTACGCCTTCGGCCCCTCGGCCGACCCCTACGGCAACATTTTCGTGCCGCTGGGCATGCTCGACAACGTCGAGAGCGAGGATGAAATCGCTGCCATGCTCGGCCACGAGATGAGCCATGTGCTGCTGCGCCATCATGATCGTCGCGCAGCGTTCCAGGAGCAGAAACAGCTGCTCACCAACATCACCACCACAGTGGTGATCGCAACCGTGGCGAAGGATACCGGACGCAACAAGCAGACCGGCGCACTGTTCAGCAAGGACCCCGTGGGCACGCAGAAGGCCATCGGCAACACCGTGCTCTACACCTCGCTGGCCAACAGCTTCTCGGACAACGTCTGGAGCACCGCCTGGGGCCGCACCCAGGAAGACCAGGCCGACCTGCTCGGCGCCGACCTGATGATCCGCGCTGGCTACGCGCCGCGGGCCTCGAGCGTCAGCCTGCAACGCCTGGAAGACTTCCAGGGCAAGCAGAAGCCTTTGCTCGCAAGCTTCCTGCAAGAGCGCCAGACGGCGATGACCGATTCGCTGAAAAAGCTCGACCTCAACCGCACCACCCAGGAGCTGCAGACCCTGCTCAACCAAGGCCTGGGCACGGCATTGAACGCCACCGGCCAGTACCTGACCCGCTCGCATATGTCGCCGATCCAGCGAGACGAAGAGCTACGCCAGTATCTGGACCGCGAATACCAGCAACAGACCCAGGCGCGGGTGAACCGTCGCAGCTGGCCACAGGTGCGCGATTCGGCGACCGTGCAGCGTTCGCTGCAGGCTTACCGTGACGCCTACGCAGCCACCGCCGCACTGGAGCAGAAGAAGACCCGCGAAGCCGAGGCCTTCGTCAGCCGTGCGCTGGCGTCTCCGGTCGGCACCCAGCCAGGCATCCGGCGTGCGGCCTTCGCCGTGCATTCGGCGCAGGGTAACGGCCGCGCGGCCCTGGCCGACCTGCAGGGCATCCAGGACTGGACGCTGGCAAGCCCGATGGTCTATGACCTGATCATCGGTCATCACCTGCGCAACCGCGATCCGCAGGCAGCGCTGGGGATGATCGACAAGGCCGAACAGACCCTGGGATCAGAAGAGTTGTTCATCACCGAGAAGCTGCTGGCCAATCGTCAACTCAAGGCCGACGACCAGGTACAGCAGGTACTGCGCAAATGCGAGCAGTACCCCAGCCGTAAAGAAGGCTGCCGCAAGCTGGTGCCCAAGTCGGCCTGAGACTTGGGCACACGACGCCTCAGACCTGCGCGCTGCGTCGCAAGCGGCCCTCGATGCGCCGCTTGAGCCCGCGCTGCTCGATGGACAGACGTGAGCCGGCGGCGCGGCTCGCGCGCCCCCAGTCCTCGAGCAACTCCAGCACCGAGTGGTCGATGTAGCTCAGGTTCGCCAGCGGTACATGCAGATGCGTCCCGGCAGGTACGCTTTCCAGCACCTGGGTCAGGGCAGGCACCTTGAGGAAGGTGGCAGCACCGCTCAGGCGCAGCTCCATGTGCCCAGGGCGCGGCAGCTCGACCAGGTTGATCTTGAGGCGCGCCGCCTTGAACGCCAGCTTGAGCAAGGTCAGAGCAAAGCCCAGCAATACGCCGGTCAGCAGGTCGGTGAAGATGATCGCCAGCGCCGTGGCAGCGTAGGTGAACATCGGCATCCGGCCATATCGCCCCAGGCCGCGGAAGGCCTTGAAATCGACCAGCTTGATACCGGTGTACACCAGCACGCCCGCCAGGCTTGCCACCGGAATCTGCTGCAGCACGCTGCTCAGCACCACCACGAACGCCAGCAACCAAAGACCATGCAGAATCGCCGACGCACGGGTCTGCGCACCCGCCTGGACGTTGGCCGAACTGCGCACGATCACGCCGGTCATCGGCAATGCCCCCAGCACACCGCACAGCATGTTGCCGATACCTTGCGCCGACAGCTCGCGATCGAAATCCGATCGCTGGCCACTGTGCATGCGGTCTACCGCTGCAGCCGACAGCAGCGTCTCGGCGCTGGCGATGAAGGCCAGGGCGAAGGCGGCCACCAGCAAGGTCGGATCGGCCAGTTTGAGCAGGTCGTCCGGACGAATCCAGTCGATCGCCTCCGACAGGTCCGCAGGCACCTGCACGCGATTGACCGGCAGCGCCAGCCAGATGCTGATCACGGTCATAATCGCCACGCCCAGCAAGGCACCGGGGATGAAGCGCAGGCGCTGTGGGCGCCAACGCTCCCAGCTCCACATCATTGCGATGGTGCCCAGGCCCAGGGCGCCGGCCTGCCAGCCATTACCGGCGGTTTCCAACGGCAGTGCCGAGGCCAGGGTCGCGGGGAAACCCAGCAGGTTCTCGACACCCGAGGGCTGTGGCGCGCTGTCGAACATCACATGCACCTGCGACAGCACGATCAGCACGCCGATACCGGCCAGCATGCCGTACACCACCGCCGGTGCAGTGACGCGAAACCAGCAGCCCAGACGCAGTCGCCCGGCCAGCAGCTGCAACAGGCCTGCCAGCAGCAGGATCGGTCCGAGCATGGCCACACCGTGCTGGCGCACCAACTCGAACACCAGCACCGCCAGGCCCGCGGCCGGGCCGCTGACCTGCAGCGGCGAGCCGGCCAGAAAGCCCACGACGATGCCACCGATGATCCCGGTGATCAGCCCTTTGGCGGGCGGCATGCCCGAGGCGATCGCGATGCCCATGCACAGCGGCAGGGCCACCAGGAACACCACGACCGAAGCCAGTAACTCTCGCGGCAAGGCCGCTTTTATCTGTGTCATGTTCACCATAACGCTCCTTTTCTGATTCACGGCCATTCCACTGGCCGACGGCACGGGGATCCCTGAATCGCGCGCAGGCGCGGGCCGCCAGCAGGATTGCCGGCAAGTAGGTCAGAGAAATTCAAGGCAGCAGAAAGCCCTGCCGCGCCTGGTGGGCGCAGCCGGCTATCAAGGTTTCTTCAGGTGTTGGGGTCGCTTAGTAGCGGCCTCTCGGAGTTGCGCACGGCACTGGCTCGTCAGCAGCCAGGGGCAGGAAGCTGTCGCTCGCGACGTCGTAGGCTTCGATGCGGCTGGTTTCGATATCGTAGACCCAGCCGTGGATGTAGAGCTGTCCGGCCGCCAGGCGCGCGGCGACCGAAGGATGAGTGCGCAGGTGGTGCAGCTGGGCGATGACGTTTTCCTTGGTCAGCACCTTCATGCTCTCGTGTTCCGTTGCGCACGAGCAGTTGCTCTCGACCACGGTACGGGCCACTTCGGCGTGGCGCAGCCAGGCGGAAACGGTCGGCATCTTGGTCAGCGACTGCGGGTTGAGCACTGCGCGCATCGCACCGCAGTCGGAGTGACCGCAGACGATGATGTGGTGAACACCCAAGGCCATCACGGCGTATTCGATGGCGCTGGAAACACCGCCGTTCATCTGTCCGTAGGGCGGTACCACGTTGCCGACGTTACGGGTCACGAACAGATCGCCCGGCGAGCTCTGGGTGATCAGTTCGGGCACGATGCGCGAGTCGGCGCAGGTGATGAACATCGCGCGCGGTTTCTGCGCGGTGGCGAGCTTCTTGAACAGCTCCTGCTGCTCGGGGAAAACGTCATGGTGAAACTTCAGGAAGCCGTCGACGATGTGCTTCAGGGCAGCATCGGCGCTCTCGGCGGGAGCGGCCGGAACGGGCTTGGATGGGTCCTTGACGGGCATGATTCATCCTCTTGACGGTTTGTAGGTAAGTTCCATTTTACCGGGGAAAGATTCTGGCTATGCGGAGAATTAGATGACGCGCACAGGTAATAAATCACAGTCGCGCTGGACTGACTTCCTACGCTAGCGGAGAAAACTTAACTGAAACTGAATTCGGAGGCTCTAGAACGGGCGTTCCAGGTTTTCGAGGGGAGGTTTTGATAATAGCAAAAAAGCATCAGCCGCCAATACCCTCCAATGAAATTATTGGTAGGTATTAGTCAGATTACAGGGTAGTGGAGCACTGTGCTGTGGTGGCTTCTTCGCGGGTAAACCCGCTCCCACAAGACCATCACCGACTCAGAACAATGCCATCTGCCCGCCTGGCGGGCAGAAGGCGCTGCAATCGAGCGACACCTGCTCCCGCCCTTCGAACCCCAACTGCCGCGAAGCTTTGCGAAAACGCTGCGCCAGCAGCTCGGCAAAGACCCCTTCACCGCGCATCCGCGCCCCAAAGCGGCTGTCATACAGTTCACCGCCCCGGCTCTGACGAATCAGGCTCAGCACGTGGGCCGCGCGCTGGGGGTAGTGGTCCTGCAACCACTGTTCGAACAACGGCGCCACCTCCAGCGGCAGGCGCAGCATCATGTAGGCGGCGCTCTGCGCGCCAGCTTCCTTGGCGGCCTGAAGCAGGTGCTCCAGCTCGCTGTCGTTGATCATCGGGATCATCGGCGAACACAGCACGCCCACCGGTACACCCGCCTCGCGCAACACGCGGATCGCCCGCAGGCGCGCCTTGGGTGCCGCTGCGCGGGGCTCGAGGGTGCGTTTGAGTTCGTCGTCGAGGGTGGTCAGGCTGATCATCACCCGCACCAGGCGCTGGCTGGCCAGTTCGCTCAAGAGGTCCAGGTCTCGTAGCACCAGCGAGCCCTTGGTGACGATGGTCACCGGGTGTCGGTAGCGCAGCAGCACCTCGAGCAGGCGACGGGTCAACTGGTGCTCGCGCTCTATGGGCTGGTAGGGGTCGGTGTTGGCGCCGAGGTTGATCGGTGCACAGACATAACCCGGCTTGCTCAACTGCTGTTCGAGCACCTCGGCGGCATTGGTCTTGGCGATGAGCTTGGTCTCGAAGTCGAGGCCGGGGGAGAGGTCCCAATAGGCGTGGCTGGGCCGGGCGTAGCAGTAGATGCAGCCGTGTTCACAACCGCGGTAGGGGTTGATCGAACGGTCGAAGGGCAGGTCGGGCGAGGTGTTGCGGGCGATGATGGTCTTGGCGGTTTCGATCCGCACCTCGGTGCCCTGGGTGAGGGGGACTTCCTGGTGCCAGCCGTCGTCCTCGACCACCGAATGGCTGGGGGCGAAGCGATTGTGGGGGTTGGTGGCGGTGCCGCGACCACGGACTGGGGTTGGTTTCATGGTGGAAAACCCGGATTACTGTATGCACATACAGTAATCCGGGTTTACACAGAAGACCAGTGCCGTCAGGCGGACAGGGTCAGTGCGGCTTCTTGAGCTTCGGGTTCGGGAAGAACTGAACCGTCTGCACCTTTACCGGCTCGGCCTTGACCGCCTGCTGGTTTACCCGGGTACCGAGCTCCTTGGGCACCGACAAGCCCTGCTCGTTGAGGGTGTCGGTGAAGCCGCAGGCCACGCACTCGCGGTGTGGCACGCCGTCTTCGTTCCACATCATCAGCTTGTCGGGCTCGCTGCACGCCGGGCATACCGCCCCGGCGATGAAGCGTTTCTTGGTCTTGATCACGCCGCCCTCACTCATGCCGCCGCATCCTCGGTCAGGCCACTATGACGCAGCAGCGCATCGATGGAAGGCTCACGACCACGGAAATCGACGAACAGCACCATTGGCTCGCGCGAACCGCCACGGGCCAGGATCGCCTCGCGGAACGCGCGTCCGGTCTCGGCATTGAGCACGCCTTCTTCCTCGAAGCGCGAGAAGGCGTCGGCCGACAGCACTTCGGCCCACTTGTAGCTGTAGTAGCCCGCCGCATAACCGCCGGCGAAGATATGCGCAAAGCTGTTAGGGAAGCGGTTGTAGGCCGGCGGACGCATCACCGTGACCTCGTCGCGCACGCCCTCGAGCACCTGCAGCACGCTGCGGCCGTCGCCATGGGTGGCGTGCAGCTCGAAGTCGAACAGCGAGAACTCCAGTTGGCGCACCATCATCATCCCGGACTGGAAGTTCTTCGCCGCCAACATCTTGTCCAGCAGGTCCTGGGGCAGCGGCTCGCCGGTCTCGTAGTGGCCGGAAATCAGTGCCAGGCCTTCAGGCTCCCAGCACCAGTTCTCCATGAACTGGCTCGGCAGCTCGACCGCGTCCCAGGCCACACCGTTGATGCCGGACACACCGGCATGCTCGATGCGGGTGAGCAGGTGGTGCAGGCCGTGGCCGAACTCGTGGAACAGCGTGGTGACTTCGTCGTGGGTGAGCAGCGCCGGCTTGCCCGGTGCGGCCGGGGTGAAGTTGCACACCAGGTTGGCCACCGGGCTCTGCAATGCACCGGCCGCGGTGCGGCGACGGTCGCGGGCACCGTCCATCCAGGCGCCACCACGCTTGTTGGCACGGGCGTAGAGGTCGAAGAAGAAGCGCCCGACGTGCTGGCCGTTCTCCTTGATCTCGAACAGGCGCACGTCCGGGTGCCAGGCGTCGAAGCCCTTGAGTTCGGCGATTTCGATGCCGTACAGGCGCTGGACGATGCTGAACAGGCCGCTCAGCACCTTGTCGATCGGGAAGTAGGCGCGCAGGGTTTCCTGCGACACGCTGTAGCGCTGCTCGCGCAGCTTCTCGCCGTAATAGCCGGCGTCCCAGCTGGCCAGCTCCGGAGTGCCCTGCTCGGCGGCGTAGGCCTTGAGCTGCTCCAGATCCTGAGCTGCGAACGGCTTGGAACGCTTGGCCAGGTCACGCAGGAAGCTCAGCACCTGGTCGCTGGACTCGGCCATCTTGGTGGCCAGGCTCAGCTCGGCGTAGTTGGCGTAGCCCAGCAGCGCGGCCAGTTCCTGACGCAGGTCGAGGATCTCGGCCATCACCGGGCCGTTGTCGAACTGTCCGGCGTTCGGGCCCTGGTCCGAGGCGCGGGTGCAGTAGGCAGCGTACAGCTCTTCGCGCAGGGCGCGGTCGCTGGCGTAGGTCATGACTGCGTAGTAGCTGGGGAACTCCAGCGTGATCAGCCAGCCGTCGAGGCCTTTGGCCTGGGCAGCGGCGGCCATCTGCGCCTTGGCCGAATCGGTCAGGCCGGCCAGTGCGGCTTCGTCGGTGACGTGCTTGGTCCAGGCCTGGGTGGCGTCGAGCAACTGGTTGGAGAAACGGCTGCCCAGCTCGCTGAGCTTGCTCTGCACTTCGGCATAGCGCTGCTGCTTGTCGGCCGGCAGGTCGATACCCGACAGGCGGAAGTCACGCAGGGCGTGGTCGAGGATCGTCTTCTGCGCCACGTCGAAGCTGGCGGCTTCATCGCTGTTGGCCAGCGCCTGGTAGGCATCGAACAGGGCGCGGTTCTGCCCCAGTTCGGTGGAATAGGCGCTCAGCGCCGGCAGGCACGACTCATAAGCCTCGCGCAGTTCCTTGCTGTTGCACACCGCATTGAGGTGGCTGACCGGGCTCCAGGCCGCGCCCAGGCGGTCGTTGAGTTCGTCCATCGCCAGCACCAGGCCGGCCCAGGAGGGATTCTTGCCCTGCTGCGCGAGGATATCGGCGATGGCCTTGCGGTTGTCGGCCAGGATCTGCTCGATCGCCGGCAGCACGTGTTCGGCGCGGATTGCGGAGAAGGGTGGCAGGTCGTGGGACTGCAGAAGCGGGTTGTTCGCACTCACGGTTTGGATACCTTGGCAGGAGAAACACGGGACCATCTTAATTACAATCGACGCCGACCGCAGCAGGCAGCCTGCCTATCGGCATTGCAGAGGGACACTATCATGGCCATCCGGACCTTCCGGGAACACACGCCGAAAGTCGGCCCACGCGCCTTCGTCGACCGTTCGGCGGTGGTGATCGGCGACGTGCAGATCGGTGAAGACAGCTCGGTCTGGCCGCTGACCGTAGTGCGCGGCGACATGCACCGCATCCGCATCGGCGCGCGCACCAGCGTGCAGGATGGCAGCGTGCTGCACATCACCCACGCCGGCCCCTTCAACCCGGACGGCTTCCCGCTGATCATCGGCGACGAAGTGACCATCGGTCACAAGGTGATGCTGCACGGCTGCACACTGGGCAACCGGATCCTGGTCGGCATGGGCAGCACCATCATGGATGGCGCCATCGTCGAGGACGAGGTGATCATCGGCGCCGGCAGCCTGGTGCCGCCCGGCAAGCGCCTGGAGAGCGGCTACCTGTATGTCGGCAGCCCGGTAAAGCAGGCCCGGCCGCTGAACGAAAAGGAACGCGCGTTCTTCCCCTACAGCGCCAGCAACTACGTGAAGCTCAAGGACCAGCACCTGGCCGAAGGCTACGATCAACCGGAATGACCCATTCGCGGGCAAGCCCGCTCCTACAGGCTCTGTGATTATCCTGTATGAGCGGGCTTGCCCGCGAAGCAGTCGACGCAAGACTTGAGTGGACCCGCATACATGCACCAGCAAAACATCCTCTTCGACCTCGACGGCACCCTGACCGACCCACGCCAGGGCATCACCCGCTCGATCCAGTACGCCTTGGCCAAACTAGGTATCGACGAGCCCGACCTGACCCGCCTCGAGCATTTCATCGGCCCGCCCTTGCTGCAGGCCTTCATGCAGTTCTACGGCTTCGACGAGGCCAAGGCCTGGGAGGCGGTCAACTTCTACCGCGAACGCTTCCGCGTCACCGGCCTGTACGAGAACCTGGTATTCGACGGCGTGCCAGAGCTGCTGCAAGCCCTGAACGACCAGGGCCGCACCTTGTACGTTGCCACCTCCAAGCCTTGGGAGTTCGCCCGCGAGATCGCCCGGCACTTTGCTTTCGACCGGCATTTCAAGGTGATCTACGGCAGTGAGCTGGACGGCACCCGCACCAACAAAGTCGAGCTGATCAGCCATCTGTTGGACGAAGAAGGGCTGGACCCGGCGCAGACCCTGATGATCGGTGACCGCAAGCACGACCTGATCGGCGCCCGCAGCAACGGGTTGCAGGCCGTGGCGGTGGGATACGGTTTCGGCAGCCGCGAAGAGCTGGTGGCCGAGGCGCCGGCGTTTCATTTCGACACGGTGGCGGATTTGCACCACGCGTTCATCAAGGCTTGATGGCCACGGGGCCGCGCGCGGCCCCGGCATCTCACGGCTGGACCATCAACCGCTGCAACGCCGCTTTTCGCTGATCGATCGGCTGCTGCCCCAAGTGCTCGACCCGCTGATAGAACGTCGTCCAGTCCCCACCAGCCTGACGAAACAACGCCGCAAACGCCGGCACCCACTGGTCATACAGGCCGAACGGCAGCAGCTTGGCATTGCTCATCGGCCCATACACCCAGGCGTCATAGCGGCGGTCACCGGCCCAGTCCCGATCGCGCAGCTCGCGGTATTCACGTCGCAATCGCGCGAACTCGGCTTGCTTGGCCACCCGCTTGTCGGCATCAGCAAGCGGCCCAGCGTAGATCGCCTGCAGGCGCTCGCGACTCGCCAGCACCAGGCGGATGAACTGTTCACGCTGCCGCGCCCCATCCTCGTGAGCCGCCGCAAGCCCACGCGCCATGCGCCATTGCCGCGTGCCCTCCTGTTCGACGAAGGTGGCGAAGGACTCGTTGAATTCGGTGTCGTCCTTCACGTAGAAGCGCTGGTGCGCCAGTTCGTGAAAGATCAGCGTGGCCAGGCGCTCCTCGCCCCAGCCCACCATAGACGAGAGAATCGGATCGTCGAACCAGCCCAGGGTCGAGTAAGCCTCGACACCCCCGACGTACACATCCAGCCCTTGCTCGCGCATCAGCGCCGCTGCACCGCGCGCAGCGCCCTGGCGGTAGTAGCCGCGGTAGGCGACGCAACCGGCGATGGGGAAACAGTGGGTGACCGGTTGCAGCGAAAGCTCCGGCGTGGCGAACACATTCCACACCACATAGGGCCGCCCGAGATCGGCGTACACCCGGTAGCTGCGATTGTCTGGCAGCTTCAGGTGCTCGCTGGCGAAAGTGCGGGCCTGTTCGGCATGCAGCAGACGCTGACGCAGCCGTTCGTCCGTCGTGGGGTCGGCCAGCACCCGCTCCACTGGCTGGCGTGCACGCAGCAGTTGCCATTGCCCTTCGGCCAGCTGGCCGTAGTAGCCGAGGCTGCCGCAACCGCTCAGCAGGAGCGCGGCCAGCAGCGGAACAAAAGGGCTGAAAACGCGGTCGAGAGCCCGGTGGCCTGAGCGCTGTAGCAGAAAAAGTCGAAACATCAGGGCTGTTCATCCCGCTCAAGGCCTGTGCGTTCCAAGACTATCTCGCCAGAGGGCCTTTTCGCCATGCGTACACTGTTTGCCGTCGGCACCTTCGGGCTGCTGAGCGCCTGCTCCACCTTGCCCGACCCCAACCAGGCCTGGATCGACCTCGCCCGCGACGACGACACCTCGCTGCACGCCGTGCAGGTGGACGAGCGCGACTGGGCCGACAACCGCTATTTCGAAGTGCCGCCGGGTAGCCACGAACTGACGGTGCGTTACCAGTTTCCGGTCACCCCGAGCAATATCGGCCCAGTCGACGAACCACTGTGGCGCGACTGCCAACTGAACCTCACCTTCAAGGACTTCAGCGCCGGCCAGCGCTACAGCCTGCAAGCCGGCAGCATTGGCTTCCGGCCTTGGGTGAAACTCTATGACGAACAGCAGAAACTGATAGGCCGAGGCCTGCCAGCGGGCTGTCAGCGCACCTGATCAGCGCTATGCTTGTAATCTGTGACCCGCAAGCGGAGTTTCGTCATGCGCCAGCCCATGATGCTGATCGCCCTCAGTGCACTGGGGGCTTGCGCCAGCCCCTTGCCACCCAAAGACCCGGCCCAGGCCTGGGTCGACCTCTATACCGTCACCCCCGGTCGTACCATCATGGCCGACAAGCTCGATGGCAAGCGCCTCGACGACGGCCGGTACTTCCAGCTCACGCCGGGCCGCCATGAACTGGTGGTGCGCTTCGACTACGAGCTGACTGCCGGGCTCTTCACCACAAGCCCGACCGAGCGCACCTGCTACCTGACCGTGCGCTTCGACAACTTCAAGGCCGGTGAGCGCTATCGCCTCGAAGCCCGGGCCCCGGCGATGCAGCCGCAGGTATACCTGTACGACGCCAACCGCCAGGTGCTGGTGGACGAGCCGAGCAACATCTTCTGCATCCCATGAACAACGGGGTCGCGCTGCGACCCCGCTGCAACGACCGCTATTGGTCGTTCTTCTGGTAGATGATCTTTTTGGTCCCGCCATCGCAGCTGCCAACGACCATGTTCGGATCACTGACCTCGCTGTTCGGCACGATTTCCAGGGTGTAGGAAGGCACCCCGGCCGCCTGGATCTTCGCCTCGATCTCGGCCTTGAGCTCCTCGCACGGCTTGACTGCCGCCAGCGCGGAGGTGGCCAGCAACGAGGCCAGAACGGCGAATGCTACGCGGATCATGGAACGGCTCCTCAAAGGGCAGGCAAGCTGCCGACCCTTCCAGACTACAGCAAGCAAAGCCTCACCTACGAGAGCAGCGTCGCATCCAGGCTGATCGTCGCGTTGAGCACCTTGGACACAGGGCAGCCCGCCTTGGCCTTGTTGGCGATCTCCTGGAACTGCGCCTCACTGGCACCGGGGACCTTGGCCTTGAGGGTGAGATGCACGGCGGTAATGGCAAAGCCATCGGGCTGCTTGTCGAGGCTGACTTCGGCGACGGTGTCGATGCGTTCGGGCGTCAGCCCGGCCTCACCCAGCATCATCGATAGCGCCATCGAGAAACAGCCCGCATGGGCCGCACCGATCAGCTCCTCGGGGTTGGTCCCAGGCGATCCTTCGAAGCGGGTGTTGAAGCCATAGGGGTTCTGCTTGAGGGCGCCACTCTCGGTGGACAGCAGGCCCTTGCCATCCTTGAGCCCTCCCTGCCAGATCGCCGATGCTGTCTTTTTCATGATGCCTCCTGGATATTCAGTGGGTGTCACTACGGATTCTGAGGACACTGCCTACAGCAAGTTCAGATCAATCCATGGTCAACCATTGAATCCATCGCAGGGTGCCCATACAGAGTCACAAAGGCCCTTGGCCAACCAATTTCCTGCGGAGGCTCCGATGACGCATCTGCGTGACCTGAAGATTTCCACCCTCGACCTGGTGCCGGTGCGCGCCGATGCCGGCCCGGCCCAGTCGCTACGCAACTCACTGGACCTGGCGCAGCACGTCGAGCGTTTCGGCTACAACCGGTTCTGGGTGGCCGAACACCACAACATGGACGGCATCGCCAGCTCGGCGACCTCGGTGCTGATGGGCTATCTCGCTGGCGGCACCTCGCGCATCCGCATCGGCTCGGGCGGGGTGATGCTGCCCAACCATGCGCCGCTGGTGATCGCCGAACAGTTCGGCACCCTGGCCAGCCTCTACCCCGGCCGCATCGACCTGGGCCTGGGCCGTGCGCCCGGTTCCGACCAGATGACCGCACGCGCCCTGCGCCGCGAGCGCTCTGGCAGCGCCGACGACTTCCCCGACGATGTCGAGGAGTTGTCGCGCTACCTCGGCCCTCGTACCGACGATCAGAAAGTGATCGCCGTGCCCGGCCACGACACCGAAGTGCCGATGTGGCTGCTGGGTTCAAGCCTGTTCAGCGCGCAACTGGCCGGCATGCGCGGCATGCCATACGCCTTCGCCTCGCACTTCGCCCCGCGCTACATGCACGAGGCGATCCGCATCTACCGCGACCATTTCAAGCCGTCGACAACGCTGGACAAGCCCTACGTGATGCTGGGCATCCCGATGGTGGTGGCGGACAGCGACGAGAAGGCCGAATACCTGGCGACCTCGGTCTACCAGCGCATCCTCGCGCTGATCCGCGGCCAGAGCCTGATGCAGCGCCCGCCCGTGCAGAGCATGGATGGCCTGTGGCTGCCCCATGAGCGTGATGCGGTGGGGAGTTTCCTCGGCCTGGCGATGATTGGCAGCCCGCAGAAGGTGCGGGCAAAGGTGGAGGTGCTGCTGGAGCAAACCGGCGCGGATGAGCTGATCTTCACCTGCGACCTGTACGAGCATGCCGATCGGGTGCGCTCGTACGAGCTGCTGGCGCAGGCGTTGAAGGGCGAGTAAATGCCATATGTGGCAGCAACTGTCTTAATCGAAATCTAAAGGCCAGCCCAATCCCTGTGGGAGCGGCGGTTCGGCGCACCGACTTGCCCGAGAAAAAGACACCGCGCTGCCTGGCACGGGCTACGCCCGTGTTCGCGGGACAAGCCCGCTCCCACAGGGATTGGGCTGGTCTTTAGATTTTGAGCAAGACAGTTGCTCCTACAGGTGCTGTGTTCGAATTTACGCCTCAACCCCGGCGATAGACGATTTCCTTGGTCCCGGCCTCGCAGCTGCCGATCACCTTGCCGGCAGGGGTGCCCTTGTCGACGATCTCCAGCGTATACCCCTTAACCCCCTTGGCATCGAGCTTGGCGGCAATCTCGCCCTTGAGCTCCTCACAGGGCTTGCCTGCCGCCATCGCACTGCCAGCCAACACCATCAGGCCTACCGCGAAAAACACGTTCTTCATCGTCATCGTTCCTTGTGCGAATCAAAGAAAGCAGCATAGGGCACCTGCGTAGGCAAGTGCCCCTGGAAGTCATACGCCATAACGCAGGAACAGGCTATCCCCTTACTGTTTCAACTGTTGGCGATGCGGAACCCGACCTTGAGCGTGACCTGGAAATGCGCAGCCTTGTTGTCGCGGATATGGCCACGCGTATCGACCACCTCGAACCACTCCAGGTGCTTGATGCTCTTGCCAGCTTCGGCCAGGGCATTGTTGATCGCATCTTCGATACTCGTGGGCGAGGAACCGACGAGCTCGATCTTCTTGTAGGTGTGATGATCGGACATGAACACTCTCCTTGGATGATGTGCTGGATTGAGCCTAGCAGCGCAGGCCCGGTTTACCTGCGAGCCATCGCCTCGGGCGAAAGTTCGATCGCACTTTCGGCACAGGGCGCAGTCGCACTCTTTACACCCTACTCAGCGAAGGAGAGTCCACATGGCCCGTAACGCACTGCGCAAGACCTCACTGGAAAGCATGGAAGCGGAGATCGAAAGCCTGCTCAAGACGCTGGAAGACCTCAAAGGCGATGCCTCGGAGGAAACGCAGAAAACCATGAAGGCCCTGCGCGGCAACGCCCAGAACGCCCTCAAGCATTCGCGCAGCCTGCTGACCGACGCCTACGAAGAAGTGAAGACCCGCACCCGGGAAACCGGCATCGCCACCCGTGACTACGCCCAGGAACACCCCTGGACCACCGCGGGCGTGGCTGTTGGCGCATTGGGCCTGCTTGCGGCCTACTTGCTGTGCCGCCGCAACTAAGCCTGCGCCTGCAACTCCCGGCGCAACCACTGCGCCAACTGCTCGGCGCGCCCATCGGCGGCGCGCCGCGGCACCCATAGCGCCAACGCCGCTGGCGTCGGCGAAAAACCCCACGGCGCCGCCAGGCGTCCGCCACGCAGATCGTCCGCCACCAGCGGTTGCGGCGCGATCGCCACCCCCAAACCCGCCACCGCAGCCTCCAGCAGGTAATACAGGTGCTCGAATGCCTGGCCGAAGGTCAGCGCACTGGCGTCCAGCCCTTGCTGCGCGGCCCAGGTCGGCCACGCCTGTGGACGCGAGGTGGTATGCAGCAAGGCTTCACCCAGCAGCGCACTTGCAGGGGCCTGGCACAGGCGCTCGAAGCCGGGAAAGTGCGGGCTGAGCACCGGCCCGATACGTTCCTCGGCCAGTACATGCACCTGCATGTCGGCGGGCCACGGCGGCTCGGCATACACCAGCAACGCATCCAACCCCGGGCGGCGCGGATCCAGATCGCCCTCTCCGGCCGACAGGTGCAGACGCAGCTCAGGCAGATCGGCCTTCAAACGCCCGAGCCGGGGAATGAACCACCGCGCCAGCAGGCTGCCGGAGCATCCCAGGACGAAGGGTGCATCGCTGACATCACGGCTGAGCTCGGCGCATACGCTGCGCAGGCGGTCGAAGGCATCGAAGCTGGCATCGCGCAGGCGAACCCCGGCATCTGTGAGTTTGATGCCACGCCCATCCTTGATGAACAGCGCCACGCCGAGATGCTCCTCGAGCACCTTGATCTGCCGGCTCACCGCGCCGTGGGTCACGTGCAGCTGTTCGGCGGCCTGGCTGACGCTATTCAGCCGGGCAGTGGCCTCGAAAGCGCGCAGGGCATTGAGGGGAGGGAGGTCCTGGGGCATTTGATTTGTGAGTTTTCCTGACGAGTTGTCGCAATCTTATCGGTTTTCAGGGGACGTTGCGCTGGGTAGAGTAGGCCCATCGATCAGTGGTGGCCTCTTCGCGGGCAAGCCTGCTCCCACCAGTGCAGTGCTGTATTCAGCCTGCGGGAGCGGGGTTGCCCGCGAAGAAGGCGACACGATCTTCCAATCCAGACCCCTATGGAGCGCCCCATGTCCCAGTCCCAATACCGCCCCGGCCCCGACGCCAATGGCCTGTTCGGCGCATTCGGCGGCCGCTACGTAGCCGAAACCCTGATGCCCCTGGTCCTGGACCTGGCCCGCGAGTACGAAGCGGCCAAGGCAGACCCCGAATTCCTTGAGCAGCTCGCCTACTTCCAGCGCGACTACATCGGTCGCCCCAACCCGCTGTACTTCGCCGAGCGCCTGACCGAGCACTGCGGCGGCGCGAAGATCTTCTTCAAGCGTGAAGAGCTCAACCACACCGGCGCGCACAAGGTGAACAACTGCATCGGTCAGGTGCTGCTGGCCAAGCGCATGGGCAAGAAGCGCCTGATCGCCGAGACCGGCGCCGGCATGCACGGCGTGGCCACCGCCACCGTCGCTGCGCGCTTCGGCCTGCCCTGCGTGATCTACATGGGCGCCACCGACATCGAGCGCCAGCAAGCCAACGTGTTCCGCATGAAGCTGCTGGGCGCCGAGATCGTTCCGGTCACCGCCGGCACCGGCACCCTGAAGGACGCCATGAACGAGGCCCTGCGCGACTGGGTCACCAACGTCGAAGACACCTTCTACCTGATCGGCACCGTGGCCGGCCCGCACCCGTATCCGGCGATGGTCCGCGATTTCCAGTCGATCATCGGCAAGGAAACCCGCGCCCAGTTGCACGAGAAGGAAGGCCGCCTGCCAGACAGCCTGGTCGCCTGCGTCGGCGGCGGCTCCAACGCCATGGGCCTGTTCCACAACTTCCTCGAAGACGAAAGCGTGCAGATCATCGGCGTCGAAGCCGGTGGCCATGGCGTGCACACCGACAAGCATGCCGCCAGCCTCAACGGCGGCGTCCCTGGCGTACTGCACGGCAACCGCACCTACCTGCTGCAGGACGACGATGGCCAGATCACCGATGCCCACTCGATCTCCGCCGGCCTGGACTACCCCGGCATCGGCCCCGAGCACGCCTATCTGCACGAAGTGAAGCGGGTCGAATACGTCAGCATCACCGACGACGAAGCCCTGGACGCCTTCCACGCCACCTGCCGCCTCGAAGGCATCATCCCGGCGCTGGAGAGCTCACACGCCCTGGCCGAGGCGATCAAGCGCGCCCCGAACCTGCCCAAGGATCACCTGATGGTCGTGTGCCTTTCCGGCCGCGGCGACAAAGACATGCAAACCGTGATGAACCACATGGCTGCCCAGGAGAAACAGGCATGAGCCGTCTTGAACAACGTTTCGCCGACCTGAAGGCCGAAGGCCGCTCGGCACTGGTCACCTTCATCACCGCAGGCGACCCTGGCTACGATGCCTCGCTGGAAATCCTCAAGGGTCTGCCTGAAGCCGGCGCCGACGTGATCGAGCTGGGCATGCCCTTCACCGACCCGATGGCCGACGGCGTGGCGATCCAGCTCGCCACCCTGCGCGCCCTGGAGGCTGGCCAGACCCTGGCGAAAACCCTGCAGATGGTCCGCGAATTCCGCGTCGGCAACCAGACCACGCCGATCGTGCTGATGGGCTACTACAACCCGATCCACCGCTTTGGCGTGGAACAGTTCGTCGCCGAGGCGAAGGCCGTTGGCGTCGATGGCCTGATCATCGTCGACCTGCCGCCAGAGCACGACGCCGAGCTGGCCACCCCGGCCCAGGCCGCGGGTATCGACTTCATCCGCCTGACCACCCCGACCACCGACGACGTGCGTCTGCCGCGTGTGCTCGAGCGCAGCTCGGGCTTCGTCTACTACGTGTCGGTGGCCGGCGTGACCGGTGCAGGCTCGGCGACCACCGAGCACGTCAAGGAGGCCATCGCCCGCCTGCGTCGCCATACCGACCTGCCGATCAGCGTCGGTTTCGGCATCCGTACGCCAGAGCAGGCCGCAGCGATCGCCAAGCTGTCCGACGGCGTGGTGGTGGGCTCGGCACTGGTCGACAAGATCGCCCAGGCCAAGTCACCCGAACAGGCTGTGAGCGATGTGCTGAGCCTGTGCTCGGCGCTGGCTGAAGGGGTGCGCGGCGCCCGGGGCTGAGGGGGAACTGGCGTACGACAGTTCCATGCACATGCATTCGGCTACCTGATAATTTTGCTAGTTGTGTCAGGCCTTCAGAGATCGCAAGCTGAAAGCTCACTAACTTGCTGAAGGAATAGCCGATATGCGTGTACTCTCAACCGCACTTCTTGCTCTGTTCATGTCAGGCACTGCACTTGCTGCAACTTGCCCCGAGCCCAAGGACATCAAGGAAGCATCGACACAATCCACCGAGGATGGCTTCAGTGGCTATCACTACACTTCTGCAGATGGCAAATGGAAAGGCTTTGCGCCGAATGCCGATGACAAGGGCACCAAGGAAGTTCAGCTGGCCTCGTTGAAATTCGTCAACTCGCAGGAAGGTTCGACCTCCACTATTTGTCGCTACACGGACGCCAAAGGCGGAGGCCTGAGTCTTTCAAGCAAGAAATAATAAGAGGGGGGCGCCTAGCGCGCCCTTCTTTTGCGCATTTCTTGGCTCAATCCGTAGCAACAGATGGGTTCGATAGGCTGAGCTCACGCTCCAGCCACTCCACAAACCGCTCGATCAACGCCCCACGCCGCTTGCGTGGCGGCAACACCACGTAATAACCACGCGACGAGCGCAAACTCCCTTCCACCGGCCGGCACAGCAACCCCTGCTCGACCAGCCCGTCGACCAGATGCCCCCAGCCAATCCCGACCCCTTGCCCGGCGATCGCGGCCTGGATCAACAAGGTGTAATTATCGAAGCGCAACTGCCCTGGTGGTGGCGGGCTGACCACGCCGAAACCGCGAAACACCCCCGCCCAGTCGAACCAGCCACTGGCCTGTTCACCGCGTAGATGCAACAAGGGCAATCGTTCCAAAGCCACTGCTGACAAGGGTTTGCCATCAGTCAGCCGAGGGCTGCAAACCGGAAAGACCTCTTCATCGAACAACCAGCGGCTTTCGCCCTGATGAAAGCGCCCGTCGCCAAACAGCACGGCCACATCAATATCGGGGCGCAGCATCCCCTGACTGCGCTCACCGGTCACCAGGCTCACGTCCACCTGTGGATAAGCCTCGTGGAAGCGCTGCAGCCGGGGCATCAGCCAGAAGGCCGCAAAGGCGAAATCTGTGGCCACCTGCAGCACCTCGTGCTGGCCGCGGCCGCTCGCCTCGGCGATGCCTTCGTCCATCGCCTGCAAGCCCTGGTGGACCTGTTCGAACAGCGACTGGCCCGCATCCGTCAGCTCGATCCCCCGGTAGATCCGGTCGAACAGGCGCGTGCCCAACTGCGCCTCGAGCCGCTTGACCTGCTGGCTCACCGCCGGCTGCGTGGTGCCCAGTTCCAGTGCCGCCGCCGTGAAACCGCGCAGGCGCGCCGCCGCCTCGAACACGCGCAAGCTTTCCAGTGACATGCCCGCAAGGTGCTCAAACATAAGCTCAGCTAATCCCAGTCATTGCCCGCCATGGGCTTTACCCATGTTATCCACAGCCGCATCCTCGATCGCAAGCAATTCACATAACGTTCGACGATGGAAGGGCACCCCATGAAGCAACCCAACATCCTGTTCATCATGGCCGACCAGATGGCCGCGCCTATGCTGCCAATCTACAACCCCTCGCCGATCAGGATGCCGAACCTCGCCCGCCTCGCCGAACAGGCTGTGGTCTTCGATTCGGCCTACTGCAACAGCCCGCTGTGCGCGCCGTCGCGCTTCACCCTGGTCAGCGGCCAGTTGCCCAGCCGCATCGGCGCCTACGACAACGCCGCCGACTTTCCCGCCGACATCCCCACCTACGCCCACTACCTGCGCCGCCTCGGCTACCGCACCGCGCTGTCGGGCAAGATGCATTTCTGCGGCCCCGACCAGTTGCACGGCTATGAAGAGCGTCTGACCAGCGACATCTACCCCGCCGATTACGGCTGGGCGGTGAACTGGGACGCCCCCGACGTTCGCCCGAGCTGGTACCACAACATGTCCTCGGTGCTACAGGCCGGGCCGTGCGTACGCACCAACCAGCTGGATTTCGACGAGGAAGTGGTGTTCAAGGCGCAGCAGTACCTGTACGACCACGTCCGCGAGGATGACGGTCGGCCGTTCTGCCTGACGGTATCGATGACCCATCCCCACGACCCCTACACTATCCCGCGGCGCTACTGGGATCTCTACGAGTCTGTGGATATCCCGCTGCCGCGCGACGAAATCGCCCAGGACCAGCAAGACCCCCACTCGCAGCGCCTGCTCAAGGTCTACGACCTGTGGGACAAGCCGCTGCCTGTGGACAAGATCCGCGACGCCCGCCGCGCCTACTTCGGCGCCTGCAGCTACATCGACGACAACATCGGCAAGCTGCTGCAGACCCTCGAGGATTGCGGCCTGGCCGACGACACGCTGATCGTGTTCTCCGGCGATCATGGCGACATGCTTGGCGAGCGCGGGCTCTGGTACAAGATGCACTGGTTCGAGATGTCGGCGCGGGTGCCGCTTCTGGTCCACGCGCCCAAGCGTTTCGCCGCGGCGCGGGTCAGCGCCAGCGTGTCCACCTGTGACCTGCTGCCGACCCTGGTCGAGCTGGCAGGCGGGGCTGTGGATAACAGCCTGCACCTGGACGGCCGCTCGCTGCTCGGCCACCTGCAAGGGCAGGGCGGACACGACGAGGTGATCGGCGAATACATGGCCGAGGGTACGGTCGGGCCGCTGATGATGATTCGGCGTGGCGCGTACAAGTTCGTGTACAGCGAAGACGACCCGTGCCTACTCTACGACCTGAGCCACGACCCGCACGAGCGGGAGAACCTCACCGGCAGCCCGGATCACCAGGGCTTGCTGCAGGCATTTGTCGATGAAGCCAGGCAGCGCTGGGACGTTTCCAGCCTGCGCCAGCAGGTGCTGGCCAGCCAGCGCCGCCGCCGTCTGGTGGCCGAGGCCCTGGCCATCGGCAAGCTGAAAAGCTGGGACCACCAACCCCTGGTCGACGCCAGCCAACAGTACATGCGCAACCATATCGATCTCGATGACCTCGAGCGCAAGGCACGTTATCCACAGCCCGCACCCATGGATTGAGAAGAGAGGCCGCCATGCAGAAGTTCTCCACCGCCGTGATCGCCCTGGCCCTGGGCCTTGGCGCCCTGACCGCCCAGGCGGCCGACAGCGACACGCAATGCAGCACCGTCAAACTGGCTGACCCCGGCTGGAGCGATATCGCCTCCACCAACGCCATCGCCCGCTTGCTGTTCGAAAGCCTGGGCTACCAGGTGAAGATCGACAGCCTGGCCGTGCCGATCATCTACGGCGGCCTGAAAGATGGCCGCGTGGACGCCTTCCTCGGCAACTGGATGCCAGCGCAGCAGGGCTTTCATGACAAATTCATCGCCACCGGCGACGTGAAACAATTGTCGCGCAACCTCGAAGGCACCGAGTTCACCCTGGCAGTGCCCGACTACGTGTGGAATGCCGGTATCAAGGACTTCGCCGACCTGCAGAAACACGCCGAGCAGTTCGACAAGAAACTCTACGGCATCGGCTCCGGCGCGCCGGCCAACCTGTCGCTCAAAGAGATCATCGACACGAACGCGTTCGACCTCGGGCAGTGGAAGCTGATCGAGTCCAGCGAGCAGGCAATGCTGGCGCAGGTCGACCGCGCCGTGAAGAAGAACCAGTTCATCACCTTCCTCGGCTGGACACCGCACCCGATGAACGTGAAGCTGAAGATGCACTATCTCACCGGTGGCGAAAAATGGTTCGGCAGCAGGGGCGAGGTGTTCACCCTGGTGCGCAACGGTTATCCACAGGCGTGCCCGAATGCCGCAAAGCTGCTGGGCAATCTGGTATTTACCCTGGATATGGAGAACGCCATCATGGCCGAGGTTGTGGACAAGAAGGTCAGTTTCGACCAGGCGGCCAAGGCGTGGGTGAAGGCTCATCCACAAGTGCTGCAAGCGTGGCTCGCTGGCGTGAGCAGCAAGGCTGGCGGTGATGGACTGGAGGCCGTCAAGGGCAAACTCTGATTTCTGACTCGCCCGCGAATGCTGTGGTGCATTCACTGACGCATTCGCGGGCAAGCCCGCTCCTACAGTTGATATGAATCCGCTCCAGACAGGGGCAAAACTCAGGACTGTGAATAACCCATGCCTCGCCTGACCCATCTGCTGCCCTTCCTGACCTGGCTTCCCCGGCAATCCGGCCGCAGCCTGCGCCAGGACCTGCTGGTGGGTCTGAGCGGCGCGATCCTCGCCCTGCCGCAATCCATCGCCTATGCGCTGATTGCCGGCCTGCCCGCCGAATACGGCCTGTATGCGGCCATCGTGCCGGTACTGATCGCCTGCCTGTGGGGGTCGTCCTGGCACCTGATCTGCGGCCCCACCGCCGCCATCTCCATCGTCCTATACGCCAGCGTCAGCCCGCTGGCCGTGGCCGGCAGCAGCGACTACGTGACCCTCGTCCTGCTGCTGACCTTTCTTGGCGGGGTGTTCCAACTGCTGCTCGGGCTGCTGCGCTTCGGCGCACTGGTCAACTTCGTCTCCCATTCCGTGGTGCTCGGTTTCACCCTGGGTGCCGCCATCGTCATTGCCCTTGGCCAGTTGCCGAATCTGATGGGCATGGACTTGCCCAGCCAGGCCACGGCACTCAAGACCGCCCAGGACCTGTTCGCCCATGCCCGCGAAGTGGACCTGCCCTCGCTGGGGCTGGGCCTGGCCACCTTGCTGATTGGCATCGCCATCAAGCTCGTGCGCCCGCGCTGGCCGGCGCTGTTGATCAGCCTGGTGCTGGTGAGCCTGGTGGCGTGGCTGCTGCCCGGTTACTTCGCCCACGTGCCCCGCGTTCCTGCGTTCAGCGGCCATCTGCCGCCCCTGAGCCCGCTGCCGTTGCTCGACCTGGACCTGATCCTGCGCCTGCTGCCCAGCGCCGTGGCGGTGGGCATGCTCGGGCTGGTCACCAGCCTGTCGATCGCCCGCTCGTTGTCAGCACGTTCGGAACAACTGATCGACGCCGACCAGGAGATCCGCGCCCAGGGCTTTTCCAACATGGTCGGCGCGTTTTTCTCGGGTTACCTGTCGTCAGGTTCGTTCACCCGCTCCGGGCTGAGCTTCGAGGCGGGCGCCCGTTCCCCCATGGCCGGGGTGTTCTCGGCGCTGTGGGTGGCGCTGTTCGCCGTGGCCGGCGCCGGGCTCATCGCTCACCTGCCGATCCCGGCGATGGCCGGCAGCATCCTGCTGATTTGTTGGGGGCTGGTGGATCACCGGGCGATTCGCGCGTTGTTCCGGGTCAGTCGTTCGGAGTTCCTGGTGATGGCGCTGACTGCGGCGGCCACCCTGTTGCTGGAGCTACAGACGGCGATCTACGCGGGAGTACTGGCGTCGCTGTTCTTCTACCTCAAGCGCACCTCGCGGCCGCGGGTGCAGCAGAGCCGTGAAGGGGAGGCGGACGTGCTGCGGGTCGGTGGCTCGATCTTCTTCGGTGCAGCGCATTATCTGCAGGTACGCCTGCAGCGCTGCCAAGGGCCGCATGTGGTGATCGACGCGCGACAGATCAACTTCATCGACTATTCGGGTGTGGATATGTTGCACCGCGAGGCGCGGCGGCTGGTACGCAATGGCGGCAGCCTGACCCTGCATCGGGCCAGGCCCCAGGTGGTGGAGGAATTGCAGAAGCTGGAGGGGATCGACGGGTGTCCGATCAGGTTCGAGGAGTAAGCCCTACCCCCGCGCCAACTGCCGCCGCAATTCATCCAGCACTGGCCCGGTCTCAGGCCGAACCCCACGCCAGACATAAAACGCCTCGGCCGCCTGCTCGGCGAGCATTCCCAGCCCATCCAGCACTTTCGCCGCCCCAAGCTTCGTCGCCCACTGGCAGAACGGCGTCGGCTCCTTGCCATACATCATGTCGTAGCACACCGTGCGCCCGGCCTCGACCAGGCTCTCGGCGATCGGCGGCAACTCCCCCGAAAGGCTTGCCGAGGTGGCGTTGATGATCACGTCCACCGGCTCCCGCAACCAGGCAAAGCCGCTGGCGACCACCGGCCCGAGTTCATCGAACTCGCGCGCCAGCTGCTCGGCCTTTTCCACTGTGCGATTGGCGATCACCAGCGATTGCGGCTCATGCGCCAGGATCGGCTCCAGCACGCCACGCACCGCACCACCGGCGCCGAGAATCAGGATGCGCTTGCCCGCCAGCGTGACCCCGGCATTCACCGTCAGGTCGCGCACCAGGCCTGCGCCATCGGTGTTGTCGCCCTGCAACGTGCCATCGGCCAACAGGGTCAGGGTGTTGACCGCGCCCGCGCGTTGCGCCCGTGGCGTGAGGCTGTCGCACAGGCGGTAGGCTTCTTCCTTGAATGGCACGGTCACGTTGGCGCCGCTGCCCTGCTTGAAGAAGCCGCGGGCGCAGTCGCTGAACTCGTCCAGCGGCGCCAGCAGGGTGTTGTATTCCAGATCCTGGCCGGTCTGCTCGGCGAACAGGCGGTGGATCAGCGGCGACTTGCTGTGGCCGATGGGGTTACCGAAAACGACGTACTGGTCCATGAGAAATCCTCGGTTATCCACAGATTTACTGGCCGAGCCAGTCGCGGTCCTGCAGGAAGTAATCGGTCAGACGCGCCTCCTCGCTGCCAGGGGTGGCCTTCCAGTCGTAGCCCCAACGAACCTGCGGCGGCAACGACATGAGGATCGACTCGGTACGCCCGCCGGATTGCAGGCCGAACAGCGTGCCGCGGTCGTAGACCAGGTTGAATTCGACATAGCGCCCGCGGCGATATTCCTGGAATTCGCGCTGCTGCGCGGTGTAGGGGGTGTTCTTGCGCCGCTGCACGATCGGCAGGTAGGCGTCGATGTAGGCATCGCCGATGGCACGGATGAAGGCGAAGCAGGTGTCGAAATCCCACTCGTTCAGGTCATCGAAGAACAGCCCGCCAATGCCACGGGGTTCGCCGCGGTGCTTGAGGTGGAAGTAGCGGTCGCACCAGGCCTTGTAGCGCGGGTACACGTCGGCACCGAAGGGGGCACAGGCCTGTTCGGCGACGCGGTGCCAGTGGATGCAGTCTTCCTCGTTGCCGTAGTACGGGGTCAGGTCGAAGCCGCCGCCGAACCACCACACCGCTTCTTCGCCCTCTTTCTCGGCGATGAAGAACCGCACATTGGCGTGGGACGTTGGCACATGCGGGTTGTGCGGGTGGATCACCAGCGACACGCCCAGCGCCTCGAAGCCACGGCCGGCCAGCTCCGGGCGGTGCGCACTGGCCGACGGTGGCAGGCCGGCGCCGAACACATGGGAGAAGTTGACCCCGCCTTTCTCGATCAGCTTGCCCTCGCCGATCACCCGGGTACGACCGCCGCCGCCAGCATCGCGAACCCAAGCGTCCTCGACGAAGCGGGCGCCGCCGTCCTCGGTTTCGAGGGCGGCGCAGATGCGGTCTTGCAGGTCGAGCAGATAGGCCTTCACGGCCTCGGTGCGGCTGGTCATCGGGTCACCTGGGAGGGGCAGGGAGGAATTCGCCGCGTAGCATACCACCGGCCAGCGCCGCGCCGCAGTTGACGGCAGTCAAGCAAAGGCGTCCGATAGAGGGCCTTTGCGATGACGACAACAGGAGTGTGTGATGGCCAAGCGTATTCAGTTCAGCCAGCATGGCGGCCCGGAAGTCCTGCAGCTCGTGGAATTCGAACCGACACCGCCCGGCCCGCAGCAGGTGCGCGTGCGCAACCATGCGATCGGTCTGAACTTCATCGATACCTATTTCCGTGGCGGGCTCTACGCGCCGCCATCACTGCCTTCTGGCCTGGGCACCGAAGGTGCGGGTGTGGTCGATGCGGTGGGCGAGGGCGTCACCCGCTTGAAGGTCGGCGACCGCGTAGGCTACGGCGGCGGGCCGCTGGGCGCCTATGGCGAATACCACACCCTGCCGGAAGCGAACCTGGTGAAGCTGCCCGACAGCATCAGCTTCGAGCAGGCTGCGGCCGTGATGCTCAAGGGCCTGACCACCCAGTACCTGCTCAAGCAGACCTACGCGGTGCAGCCCGGCGACTTCATTCTGTTCCACGCCGCCGCAGGTGGCGTCGGCTCGCTGGCCTGCCAATGGGCCAAGGCCTTGGGTGCCAAGCTGATCGGCACTGTCAGTTCCGCAGAAAAAGCCGAGCGCGCCAAGGCGCTGGGGGCCTGGGCGACCATCGATTACAGCCATGAAGACGTGGCCAAGCGTGTGCTGGAGCTGACCGAAGGCCAGAAGTGCGCGGTGGTGTACGACGGCGTCGGTGCCGACACCTGGCTGACCTCCCTCGACTGCCTGCGCCCGCGTGGCTTGATGGTGAGCTTCGGCAATGCCTCCGGCGCGGTGAGTGGCGTGAATCTGGGAATTCTGTCGCAGAAGGGCTCGCTGTACGTGACCCGGCCGACCCTGGCCAGCTACGCCAACAACGCCGAGAACACCCAGGCCATGGCCGATGACCTGTTCGCGATGATTGCCAGCGGCAAGTTGGTGGTGGATATCCAGCAGCGGTATCCGCTGGCGGAGGCTGCGAAGGCGCAGGAAGCGTTGTCGGCGCGCCAGACGGTGGGGTCGACGGTGCTGTTGCCCTGACTCTTGCGGGAGCTGTGGTTCGGTGTACCGAACCCGCTCCCACGGAGGGGTCTGCTCAGGTCATAAGCCTGCGTAGGAAATTTCCCTAAATAAGAAATGTGCCCCTAGGGTCCGCTGAAACCAGCACCGCTCTCAAGAATAGCTAACGAACAAATGCTTCCAAGTGAGCTATCGATGGTGATTCGCACTCGACTTCTCGCCTGTTAGCACTGTCTGCGATGGCTTCCAAACTATAAGGCATTCGCCTTTCTGGAATTGCTTGATAGAGGCATTCAGGCGACTCGTATTACGTTCACTCGCAAGCAAATATTCAGTCTCATCCAAAGCGACGGTAGCTGGATTTCTCAAGGTCATAATCTCAGGGCACTTTCCAAGGAGTTGGCTTAGACTCGATCCCATCCAGCATCGCTTCAACCAGGCCCTCTGCCAGCTCGATGGCATGCAGGTTCGACCAGAACATGCCCCGACCTCCATCACTCAAGTGGTCCATGGCTTTGATGCCTGTATCGTAGGCGCAGCGCAGGTAGAGCGCGACGTGGACCAAGGCGTCGTGGGGTTCGATGTCGGGGTTGACGGTGAAGAGCGGGGGATGGCCGGCGTCGCAGCGGCCGAAGGGGTGGGCGGTGGTTTTTGGGAGGGGTGGGTCGGGGACTATTTTTTTCATAATTGCTCCAGTGATGGAGCTGACACCCTTTCGTTACCACACGGTTGGGTGGCAGCTGTACGCGGAGTGGTAAACCGGACTGGAGGCATTTCCGGCAGGCAAAAGCCTCCCGCGCACAGCCGCCATAAGCGGCATTGCCCCAGAAACACCGGGTTACCACACCCGATCGCCAAGTTGTTCGGCGACGGTCTGGAGCCTAGAGGTAGACGTTCCCACTGAGAAGGTAATGGCGGTCGACAGGCCGCGTAGGATATTTCCCTAAATCAGAAATGTGCAGCCTCAAGGATCAGAATCAGAAAGATCACACCGCTGCTCCGCACGTTGTAGGAGCAACTGTCTTGTTCAAAATCTAAAGGCCAGCCCAATCCCTGGACTGCCCCTCAAGGGTTGGATTTGTGTCCAACTTCTTGGGGGCAGTCCATCCCTGTAGGAGCGGGCTTGTCCCGCGATCACCGGCGTAGCCGGTGCCATGCATCGCGGTGTTACTTTCGCGGGCAAGCCCGCTCCTACAAGGTGTGAACAATCAGCCCGGCCGCACTACTTCGCCCGTGACCAGATCGCGAATCACACTCGGATTCCTGCGTCCGCCCAGCGCGCCGCCGAGCACCAGGTCCAGCTGGTTGTGGAAATACTGCTCCACCCGCAACCGGCTCTTGGCCGCCGGCCGCCCGGCAGGATTGGCGGAGGTGGAGATCAGTGGCCCCACCAGCGCGCACAGCTCGCGCACCTGGGGATGATCGCTGACCCGCAGCGCCACCGTATCGTGCTGGCCAGTCACCCACTCGGGCAACAGGTCCTGGTGCGGCACCAGCCAGGTGTTCGGGCCCGGCCAGGTGCTGCCCATGCGATCGATCCAGTCCTGGGGGAATTCCTCGAACAGGAAGTCGAACTGACGGATGTTGTCGGCGACCAGGATCAGGCCTTTATCCACAGGGCGCGACTTGAGCGCCAACAGGCGGTACACCGCGTCTTCGTTCCACGGGTCGCAGCCCAGGCCCCAGACCGCTTCCGTCGGATAGGCGATCACCGCACCCGCCTTCACCTCACGCGCGGCTTGTTGCACACGCCAACTGCTCACCATTGCTGTCTCTCCGCTTTAAGCCTGATGCGCAGTGTACTTAGGCGGAACGGGCAAACCAACGTCCGGCTTCGCTGCTGACCCGCCCTTCGAGTTCGAGCTCGGTCAGACTGGCCAGTACCTGGGCCAGTGGCAGCCCGCTGCTGTGGGCCAGGCCCTCGCTGGTCTGTGGAGCGGCATGCAGCAACGCCAGCAGTGGATGACCCGGTTTCTCCACAGACGCAGGAGGCAGGTTCTGCCAACCGCGCAGGCTGTCGAGGATCTGCCCGACGCTCTCCACCAGCAGCGCACCATCGCGAATCAGTTGATGGCAGCCCTTGGCGCCAGGGTGGTGAATGGAGCCGGGAATCGCGTACACCTCCCGACCCTGTTCGGCTGCCAGCCGGGCGGTGATCAACGAGCCGCTGGCCAGGCTGGCCTCCACGACCAGCACGCCGAGCGACAGGCCGCTGATGATGCGGTTGCGGCGGGGGAAGTTGCCGGCCAGTGGCCCGGCGTCCAGCGGGTACTCCGAAACCAGCGCGCTGCCGTTGTCGATCATGGCCCGTGCCAAGTCGCGATGGCGCTGTGGATAAAGTTTTTGCAACCCCGTGCCGAGCACCCCGATCGTGTGGCCGCCGGCGTTCAACGCAGCCCGATGAGCGGCGCCGTCGACACCCAGTGCCAAGCCGCTGGTGATGGTGAACCCGGCCTGAGCCAGGCAACAGGAAAACGCACCGGCCGTATCCAGCGCCGGGGGTGAAGCGCGCCTGCTGCCGACGATCGCCAACTGCGGCCGTTCGAGCAAGGCAGGGTCGCCGGCCACGAAAAGCAAAGGCGGCGGATCATCTATCTCGGCCAGCAATGCCGGGTATCCAGGGCCGTCCCACATCAGTAAACACTGGCCCGGACGCTCTAGCCAGGCCATTGCAGCCAATGCGCCATCGCGTACTTGCGCACTGCGCCGGGCGTCTATACTGGAAGCCTTCAGGCCCAGAGCACGCCAGGCGCTGGCCGGCGCACTGAGTGCCGAAGAGGCACTGCCGAATGCTTCGATGAGGGTATGGAAACGACGCAAGCCAATATCGGGAAGGCGATGCAGACGCAGCCGCGCCTCCAGTTCCGCTGGAGTGCAAGGCGACGAACGGGATGGGTTCATGGTGGATCATCCTTGATCGGCAGGAGGCCAATAAGCAGGCACATCCTGTGGATAACTTTGTGGGTAACACTTTGAAAAGCTGTCGACTGAAACGCCAGCTATCAAGCTCATAGAGACCCTAGCCAAGCTTCCCAGGTGCCGAACGCTCCATTTCCCTTTATTATGTGTGCTCAGTTTTCAACCAAACGCACAGTGACTGCCTGACCCTATGGCCATCTTGAACATCCTCGAATTCCCCGACCCGCGCCTGCGCACCCTCGCCAAACCGGTAACGGAGTTCGACGACGCCCTGCACCAGCTGATCGACGACATGTTTGAAACCATGTACGAAGCGCCCGGCATCGGCCTGGCCGCGACCCAGGTCAACGTGCACAAGCAGGTCGTGGTGATGGATCTTTCCGAAGATCGCAGCGAGCCGCGGGTGTTCATCAACCCCAGCGTCGAAGAGCTGACCCACGACATGGGCCAGTACCAGGAAGGCTGCCTGTCGGTGCCAGGCTTCTACGAGAACGTCGACCGCCCGCTGCGCGTACGGGTCAAGGCCCAGGATCGCGACGGCAAGCCCTTCGAGCTCGAGGCCGAAGGCCTGCTGGCGGTGTGCGTGCAGCACGAGTTCGATCACCTCAACGGCAAGCTGTTCGTCGACTACCTGTCTCAGCTCAAACGCGACCGGATCAAGAAGAAGCTGGAAAAGCAGCACCGCCAGCAAGCCTGATCCCCACCTTCCAGAAGGCTTGCTCCGGCAAGCCTTTTTCTTTTTTGAAGCGAGAACTCCATGCGCATCGTCTTCGCAGGCACCCCAGAGTTTGCCGCCGAACACCTCAAGGCCCTGCTCGACAGCCCGTACGAAATCGTGGCCGTCTACACCCAGCCCGACCGTCCCGCCGGCCGGGGCCAGAAGCTCATGCCGAGCGCGGTCAAGGCGTTGGCCGTGGCCCACGACATCCCGGTGCTGCAACCGCCGACCCTGCGCAACGCCGAAGCCCAGGCCGAACTGGCCGCGCTCGCGCCTGACCTGATGGTGGTGGTCGCCTATGGCTTGATCCTGCCGCAGGCGGTGCTGGATATTCCCCGCCTTGGCTGCATCAACAGCCATGCCTCGCTGTTGCCACGCTGGCGCGGTGCGGCGCCGATCCAGCGCGCCGTGGAGGCGGGCGACGCCGAAAGCGGTGTGACGGTGATGCGCATGGAAGCGGGCCTGGACACCGGCCCCATGCTGCTCAAGGTCAGCACGCCGATCAGCGCCGAAGACACCGGCGGCAGCCTGCATGATCGCCTTGCCCAGATGGGCCCGGGCGCCGTGGTTCAAGCCATCGCCGGCCTTGCCGACGGCAGCTTGCAGGGCGAGGTGCAGGACGACGCCCTGGCCACCTATGCACACAAGCTGAACAAGGATGAGGCGCGTCTGGACTGGAATCGCCCGGCCGTGGAACTGGAGCGCCTGATCCGCGCCTTCAACCCGTGGCCGGTGTGCCACAGCACCCTCGACGGCGAAACCGTGAAGGTGCTGGGCGCGAACTTGTCCACAGGCAACGGCGCTCCGGGCGAGATCCTGTCCGCGAGCAAGGACGGCCTGGTGGTCGCCTGCGCTGACGGCGCCCTGAGCCTGACGCGCCTGCAACTGCCCGGTGGCAAGGCCCTGGCCTTTAGCGACCTGTTCAACAGCCGCCGCGAGAAGTTCGCAAGCGGCAAGGTGCTCGGCCAATGAACCCACGCCTGGCTGCCGCCCGCGCCCTTGCGGCCGTACTCAGCGGCAAGGCTTCGCTGAACAGCTCGCTGCCCGCGCAACTGGACAAGGTCGAGGAGCGCGATCGCGGCCTGACCCAGGACCTGGCCTTCGGCACCGCCCGCTGGCAACCACGCCTGGACCTGCTTGCCGCGCAACTGCTGCAGAAGCCGTTCAAGGCCGCCGACGCCGATGTGCAGGCGCTGCTGCTGGTCGGCCTGTACCAGCTGTTCTACACACGCATTCCGGCCCACGCCGCCATCGGCGAAACCGTCGGCTGCGCCGACAAGCTCAAGAAGCCTTGGGCAAAGGGCCTGCTCAACGCCGTACTGCGCCGCGCCCAGCGTGAGGGCGAGGAACTGCTCGCCAGCCTGGAGCGCGACCCGGTGGTCCGCACCGCCCACCCGCGCTGGCTGCAGAAGTCGCTCAAGGCGTTCTGGCCGGAGCAATGGGAAGCCATCTGCGCCGCCAACAACGCCCACCCGCCGATGATCCTGCGGGTCAACCGCCGTCATCACAGCCGTGATGCGTACCTGGCGCTGCTGGCTGATGCTGGCATCGGCGCCAGCGCCTGCCCGTTCAGCCGCGATGGCATCGTGCTGGCCGAAGCCCGCGACGTGCGCGGGCTGCCGGGCTTCGCCGACGGCTGGATCAGCGTGCAGGACGAAGCCGCACAGCTGTCGGCCGACCTGCTGGAGCTGGCCCCCGGCCAACGTGTGCTCGATGCCTGCTGCGCCCCGGGCGGCAAGACCTGCCACCTGCTCGAAGCCGAGCCGGGCCTGGCGCAGATGGTCGCCATCGACCTGGAGGCCAAGCGCCTGGCGCGGGTGCGCGAAAACCTCGACCGGCTGCAGCTCGATGCCGAGCTGATCGCCTGTGATGCCCGCGATACCGCCAGCTGGTGGGACGGCAAGCCGTTCCAGCGCATCCTGCTCGATGCGCCGTGCTCGGCCACCGGCGTGATCCGCCGCCACCCGGACATCAAGCTGACCCGTCAGGCCGAGGACATCCCGGCCCTGGCCGCACTGCAGGGAGAGCTGCTCGATGCGCTGTGGCCGACGCTCGAAGTCGGCGGCATGCTGCTCTACGCCACCTGCTCGAGCCTGCCGACCGAGAACACCGACGTGATAGACGCCTTCCTCGCCCGCACCCCCGGTGCCCGTGAGCTCGACCTGGCGACCGAGGCCGGCCTGCGCCAGCCCCACGGCCGCCAGCTACTGGCCCAGGAAGGCGGCCACGACGGCTTTTACTATGCCAAGCTGATCAAGATCGCCGCCTCGCGCGGATAAGAACAAAAGGTAGGGAGTAGCGGATGAAGATCATCATCCTCGGCGCAGGCCAGGTAGGCGGTACGCTGGCCGAACACCTGGCGAGCGAAGCCAACGACATCACGGTGGTCGACACCGATGGCGAGCGCTTGCGTGACCTGGGCGACCGCCTCGACATCCGCACCGTGCAGGGCCGCGCCTCGCTGCCCACGGTACTGCGGCAGGCGGGCGCCGATGATGCCGACATGCTGGTGGCAGTGACCAACAGCGACGAGACCAACATGGTCGCCTGCCAGGTGGCCTATTCGCTGTTCCACACCCCGACCAAGATCGCCCGGGTGCGCGAATCCTCCTACCTCAGCCGCGAGGAGCTGTTCGACAACGACCACATTCCGGTGGACGTGCTGATCAGCCCCGAGCAGGTGGTGACCAACTACATCAAGCGTCTGATCGAGCACCCCGGCGCCCTGCAGGTGATCGACTTCGCCGAGGGCAAGGCCCAGTTGGTGGCAGTCAAGGCCTACTACGGCGGCCCGCTGGTGGGTCAGCAACTGCGCCAGATCCGCGCGCACATGCCCAATGTCGATACCCGCGTGGCTGCGATCTTCCGCCGCGACCGGCCGATCAAGCCCCATGGCGACACGGTGATCGAGGCCGACGACGAAGTGTTCTTCATCGCCGCGAAGAAGGACATTCGTGCAGTGATGGGCGAGCTGCGGCGTATCGACGAGACCAACAAGCGAGTGGTCATCGCCGGTGGCGGGCAGATAGGCGAACGCCTGGCCGAAGCCATCGAAAGCCGCTACCAGGTGAAGATCATCGAGATGAGCCCGGCACGCTGCCGGCATCTTTCGGACAACCTCGAAAGCACCGTGGTCCTACAGGGCAGCGCATCGGACAAAGACCTGATGCTCGAAGAAAACATCGCCGAGGCCGACATCTTCCTGGCCCTGACCAACGACGACGAAGCCAACATCATGTCGTCGCTGCTGGCCAAGCGCCTGGGTGCCCGCAAGGTGATGACGCTGATCAACAACCCCGCCTACGTCGACCTGGTGCAGGGCGGCGACATCGACATCGCCATCAGCCCGCAGTTGGCGACCATCGGCACGCTGCTGGCCCATGTGCGCCGTGGCGATATCGTCAGCGTGCACTCGCTGCGTCGCGGTGCAGCGGAAGCCATCGAGGCAGTCGCCCATGGTGATTCGAAATCGAGCAAGGTGATCGGCAAGGCCATCGAAGATATCGCCCTGCCGCCTGGCACCACCATCGGCGCGATCATTCGCGACGAAGAGGTGCTGATCGCCCACGACGACACGGTGATCGAGGCGGGAGACCATGTGATCCTGTTCGTTGTGGATAAAAAGCACATTCGCGATGTGGAGAAGCTGTTCCACGTCGGCTTGAGTTTCTTCTAGGAGAAGACGGCATGCGCGAATCGCTGGAAAAGATGCTGGCCAAGGGTGTGGATAACCCGCTGCTGAGATTCGGCCTGGGCAAGGCCTGGCTGGATGAGGGCAAGGGCGCCGAAGCAGCGTTGCACCTGGCGAGTTGCGTCGAGCAGGACCCGAAGTACTCGGCAGCGTGGAAACTGTTGGGCAAGGCGTATCAGCTCGAAGGCGACATCGCTGCGGCGCGCAAGGCGTGGGAGGAGGGGATCGTTGCGGCGCAGGCCCATGGCGACAAGCAGGCCGAGAAAGAAATGACCGTGTTCCTGAAAAAGCTGAACAAAGCCTGACAGACGCCGCGGTCCTTGTAGGAGCGGCGGTTCGCCGCTGCGACTTGTCCCGCGATCGGGCGCGAAGCGGCCGCAAACTCGGCAACCGAGATTTTCCTGATAGATCTCGGCGTCTGGTTTTACGGCCGCTTCGCGCCCGATCGCGGGACAAGCCCGCTCCTACAGTTTGTGGATAACTCAGTACCAGCGCGGCTCGCCGGCCGGACGCTTCTTGAAGCGCTTCATGCTCCACATGTACTGGCTCGGGTACTCGCGCACATAGCGCTCGACCACCTTGCTCATGGCTGCCGCAGCCACCGCCACATCCTCGCTGTACATCGCTTCGGGCGCCGCTTCGAGGAACACCTTGAACCCGGACCCGTCCGGCAGGCGCAGGGCATGCAGGAACACCCCCACCGCCTTGCCGCCAGCCAGCATGTTCGGCACGAACTTGCTGGTCAGCGCCTGGGTGCCGAGGAAAGGCACGAATACCCCCGCCGACTCGGCCGGCTCAGGGTCGGCAGGAATGCCCACCTGCCCGCCGCGACGCACTTCCTTGATCACGCTGAGAATGCCTTCCTTGGTCGAAGGCGCCACGCGGTTGCCCATCTGCACCCGCTGCTCGCGCAGCAAGTCATCCACCGCCTTCAGCTTGGGCGGACGGTAGAAGATGATCGGCTTGCACTGGTTGCAATAGAAGTGGTTCAGCACCTCCCAGTTGCCCAGGTGGCTGGTGATGCCGACCACCCCTTTGCCAGAGGCCAGGGCTTGCTCGAGCACTTCCAGGCCGTGCACTTCCTTGACCAGCTCCAGCGACTGCTGAGGCGGGCGGATCCAGGCCCAGGCGCTTTCGACGAAGGACTTGCCGATATCCTTCAGCGCACGCCCCACCAACTGCTCACGCTCGGCAGGGTTCATCTCGGGGAAGCACTTGGCAAGGTTGATGCGCACCACGTTGCGCGAACCGTTGGGGATTTTCCACATCAGCCAGCCGATACCGGCACCGACGCGCTGCACCGCGCCCCAGGGCAGTTTGGCGAACAGGCGCAGCACCCCGACCATCAGGGCGCCCTTGAACTTTTCCACAGGCCAATTCCTTATTTCTGCAAGGCGCGCATTGTAACGCCTCAGCGCACCAGCGCGGCGTAGCGATCGCAATCGGTGGTGTGGTCCATGACCATGCCGGTGGCCTGCATGAAGGCGTAGCAAATGGTCGGACCGACGAAGGTGAAGCCCTTTTTCTGCAGGGCTTTGCTCATCGCCTTGGCTTCGTCGGTGATCGCCGGGATGTCGGCGCGCCCCTGGTAATGGTTGATCTTCGGCTCGCCGCCAACGAACGACCACAGCCACTCGCCGGGGTTTTCCAGCGCCAGCCAGGCCCGCGCATTGCGGCGCACGGCATTGAGCTTGAGGCGGTTGCGGATGATGCCTGGATCGAGCATCAGCTCTTCTATCCGCTCGTCGCTCATCTCGGCCAGTTGCACTGGGTCGAAGCCTTGCAGCACCTGGCGATAGCGCTCTCGTTTCTTCAGCACGGTGATCCACGAAAGGCCCGCCTGGAACCCTTCGAGCAAAAGCATCTCGAAGAGCAACGCCGGGTCGCGCTGCGGGGTTCCCCATTCCTGGTCATGGTAGGCCTGGTACAAGGGATCGTCGGTACACCAAAAGCAGCGTGGCATAAGGCTCCAATTACGTAGAGGGCGAGGCGAATCGGGTTATACTCCCGCTCTTTACATCCGCATCCCCAGATACAGGTGAATTTCGTGAGCCAGCCTACGCCAGCCGTGCGTACCTTCCAAGACCTGATCCTCGCCCTGCAGAACTACTGGGCCGAGCAAGGTTGTGTGGTACTTCAGCCCTACGATATGGAAGTAGGCGCCGGCACTTTCCACACCGCCACCTTCCTGCGCGCCGTCGGCCCGGAGACCTGGAACGCTGCCTACGTGCAGCCTAGCCGTCGCCCCGCCGACGGACGGTATGGCGAAAACCCCAACCGCCTGCAGCACTACTACCAGTTCCAGGTGGTACTCAAGCCGAACCCGGCCAACTTCCAGGAGCTGTACCTGGGCTCGCTGAAGGCCATCGGCCTGGACCCGCTGGTCCACGACATCCGCTTCGTCGAAGACAACTGGGAATCGCCGACCCTGGGTGCCTGGGGCCTGGGTTGGGAAATCTGGCTGAACGGCATGGAAGTGACCCAGTTCACCTACTTCCAGCAGGTCGGTGGCATCGAGTGCTACCCGGTCACCGGCGAGATCACCTATGGTCTGGAGCGTCTGGCCATGTACATCCAGGGTGTCGATTCGGTGTACGACCTGGTCTGGGCCGACGGCCCGTTCGGCAAGGTCACCTATGGCGATGTGTTCCACCAGAACGAAGTGGAGCAATCGACCTACAACTTCGAGCACGCCAACGTCGAGAAACTGTTCGAGCTGTTCGACTTCTACGAAAGCGAAGCCAACCGCCTGATCAAGTTGGACCTGCCGCTGCCGACCTACGAAATGGTCCTGAAGGCTTCGCACACCTTCAACCTGCTCGACGCCCGCCGCGCCATCTCGGTGACCGAGCGCCAGCGCTACATCCTGCGCGTGCGCACCCTGGCCCGCGACGTGGCGCAAAGCTATCTGCAAGCCCGCGCACGCCTGGGCTTCCCGATGGCCACCCCCGAACTGCGTGATGAAGTACTGGCCAAGCTGGAGGCTGCACAATGAGTGCGCAAGATTTCCTGGTTGAACTGGGCACCGAAGAGCTGCCCCCAAAAGCCCTGGCCTCGCTGGGCGACGCATTCCTGGCCGGTATCGAGAAAGGCCTGCAGGCCGCCGGCCTGAACTACGCCGGCAAGTCGGTCTATGCCGCGCCACGCCGCCTGGCCGTACTGATCCGCCAACTGGACGTACAGCAACCTGATCGCAGCATCAATATCGACGGCCCGCCCCGCCAGGCCGCCTTCGATGCCGACGGCAATCCGACCCAGGCCGCCCTCGGCTTCGCCAAGAAGTGCGGCGTCGAGCTGTCCGAGATCGACCAGAGCGGTGCCAAGCTGCGCTTCTCCCAGCACATCCCGGGCAAAGCCACTGCCAGCCTGCTGCCAACCATCGTCGAAGACTCGCTCAACGACCTGCCGATCCCCAAGCGCATGCGCTGGGCGGCCAGCCGTGAAGAGTTCGTGCGCCCCACTCAGTGGCTGGTAATGCTGCTGGGCGACCAAGTCGTCGACTGCACCATCCTCTCGCAGAAAGCCGGTCGCGAATCGCGCGGGCACCGCTTCCACCACCCGGAAAACGTGCTGATCACCACCCCGGCCAACTACGTCGAGGACCTGCGCAAGGCCCACGTACTGGCCGACTTCGCCGAGCGCCGCGAGCTGATCGCCAAGCGCACCGCAGAGCTGGCCCTGCAGCAGGAAGGCAGCGCCATCGTACCGCCGGCGCTGCTGGACGAAGTGACTGCGCTGGTCGAATGGCCGGTGCCGCTGGTGTGCTCGTTCGAGGAGCGCTTCCTGGAAGTGCCGCAGGAAGCCCTGATCACCACCATGCAGGACAACCAGAAGTACTTCTGCCTGCTCGACAGCGAAGGCAAGTTGCTGCCGCGCTTCATCACCGTGGCCAACGTCGAGAGCCTCGATCCGAAGCAAATCGTCGAGGGTAACGAGAAGGTCGTGCGTCCGCGCCTGACCGACGCCGAGTTCTTCTTCAAGCAAGACAAGAAGCAGCCTCTGGAAACCTTCAACGAACGCCTGAAGAACGTGGTGTTCCAGGCCCAGCTGGGTACGGTGTTCGACAAGGCCGAGCGTGTCTCCAGACTGGCCGCCTACATCGCCCCGTTCATCGGCGGCAGTGCAGCCAACGCCGGCCGCGCCGGCCTGCTGTCCAAGTGCGATTTGGCCACCGAAATGGTCGGCGAATTCCCTGAAATGCAGGGCATCGCAGGCTACTACTACGCCGTCAACGATGGCGAGCCACAAGATGTCGCCCTGGCACTCAACGAGCAGTACATGCCGCGCGGTGCTGGCGCGGAGTTGCCGGAAACCCTCACCGGCGCCGCCGTGGCCATCGCCGACAAGCTCGACACTCTGGTCGGCATCTTCGGCATCGGCATGCTGCCAACTGGCAGCAAGGATCCCTACGCCCTGCGTCGCGCCGCCCTCGGCGTGCTGCGCATCCTGATCGAGAAGCAGCTGGACCTGGACCTGACCGCTGCGGTCGAGTTCGCGGTCAAGCAGTACGGCGCCAAGGTCAAGGCTGCAGGCCTGGCTGACCAGGTGCTGGAGTTCATCTTCGATCGCCTGCGTGCACGCTACGAAGACGAAGGGGTCGATGTGGCCACCTACCTGTCGGTACGTGCCCTGAAGCCGGCTTCGGCCCTGGATTTCGATCAGCGCGTGCAGGCCGTGCAGGCCTTCCGCAAGCTGCCGGAAGCCGAGGCCCTGGCCGCGGTGAACAAGCGCGTTTCGAACCTGCTGAGCAAGGCCGAAGGCGCCATCGCCGACCAGGTCGAGCCGAAGTACTTCGACAACGCCAACGAGTTCTCCCTGTACTCGGCGATCCAGCAGGCCGACCAGGCTGTGCAGCCAATGGCTGCCGCACGCCAGTACAGCGAATCGCTGGCACGCCTGGCTGCGCTGCGCGATCCGGTCGATGCGTTCTTCGAGGCGGTCATGGTCAACGCCGAAGACGCCAAGGTACGCGCCAACCGTTATGCCCTGCTCAGCCGCCTGCGCGGTCTGTTCCTGGGCGTGGCCGACATCTCGCTGCTGGGGTAAGCCTTGAAACTGCTGATTCTCGATCGAGACGGGGTGATCAATCACGACTCCGACGCCTACATCAAGTCGCTGGAGGAGTGGATCCCCATTCCCGGCTCGATCGAGGCCATTGCGCAGTTGAGCAAGGCGGGCTGGACGGTGGCAGTGGCCACCAACCAGTCCGGCATTGCCCGTGGCTACTACCCGCTGTCCACGCTGGAGGCCATGCACGCGCGTCTGCGCGAGCTGGTCGCCGAGCAGGGCGGCGAGGTCGGGCATATCGTCTATTGCCCGCATGGGCCGGACGAAGGCTGCGAGTGCCGCAAGCCCAAGCCCGGAATGCTGCGGGCGATTGCCGAGTATTACCAAGTCGACCTGCGCGGTGTATGGTTCGTCGGCGATAGCACAGGTGACCTGGAGGCCGCCCTGGCCGTCGGAGCACAACCGGTGCTGGTGAAAACCGGCAAAGGGGAGAAGACCCTGAAAAAGGGCATCCCTGAAAACACATTGATTTTCGACGATCTGGCAGCCATCGCCAGAGAACTTATTTAAAGAGTGCGCCTGTTCGGCGCACTTCCTCAGGCGGGCGAGCCCCGCAACGGTACATGCCACTATGTCGATCCTGCAGGCGATCAGAATCTTTCTTTTTTACCTGCTGTTGGGCACCAGTTCGCTGCTGTGGTGCTCGCTGAGCTTCTTCATCGCGCCCTTCCTGTCGTTTCCGCGACGCTATCGCTTCATCAACGTCTACTGGTGCCGCTGTGCGGTGTTCCTGACACGGGTGATCCTGGGTATCGACTACAAGATCATCGGCGCCGAGAACGTGCCCAAAGAGCCCTGCGTGATTCTGTCCAATCACCAGAGCACCTGGGAAACCTTCTTCCTCTCGGCATACTTCTCGCCCATGAGCCAGGTGCTCAAGCGTGAGCTGTTGTACGTGCCGTTCTTCGGCTGGGCAATGGCGATGCTGCGGCCGATCGCCATCGACCGCAACAACCCCAAGGAAGCCCTGCGCCATGTGGCGAGCAAGGGCGACGAACTGCTCAAGCAGGGCGTCTGGGTGCTGATTTTCCCCGAGGGTACGCGCGTGCCCTATGGTCAGGTCGGCAAGTTCTCCCGCGGTGGCACCGCCCTGGCGGTGAACGCCGGCCTGCCGGTGCTGCCGATCGCGCACAACGCTGGCAAGTTCTGGCCAAAGACTGGCTGGGGCAAGCGCTCTGGCACCATCGAGGTGGTGATTGGCGAGCCGATGTACGCCAACGGCACCGGGCCACGTGCCATCGCCGAGCTCAACGATCGTGCCCAGGCGTGGAACGAGGCGACACAGCGGGCCATGGGGTCGCTGCCGCCGGCAGAAGAAAACGTCACCGAATCAATCGCCTGATGATCTGTGGATAACGTGTTAGCAATTTTTGGATTAATGCTTTCGGATCGTGTCTAAGTAGTTGAATTAGCTATTTATTTCTCTGTATGACGTTTTTTCGAAAATCGTGCATAAGTTTTTTCGAGGCATAAAAAAACCGGCTTTTACGCCGGTTTTTTTATGCCTGGGCAACGCAGGTGTCTGCGTCGCGGGTTAACCCGCTCCTACACCTTGTCGATGTCCACATCCTTGGTCTCTTTCAGGCAGAAGATTCCCACCACCAGGCTGATCCCGGTGATCAATACCGGGTACCACAACCCGTAGAAGATATCCCCGGTATACACCACCAGCGCGAACGATACCGTCGGCAGGAAGCCACCAAACCAGCCGTTGCCGATGTGATAGGGCAGCGACATCGAGGTGTAGCGGATACGTGTGGGGAACAGCTCGACCATCACCGCTGCCAGTGGCCCGTAGGTCATGGTCGCGATCAGGATCATCGCCACGATCAGCACCACCACCATCACCTGGTTCACATGGGCAGGGTCGGCCTTGGCCGGATAGCCCGCCTGCTCGATAGCCGTGCGCATCGCCACTTCATCGAAACCGTTGATGGTCTTGTCACCGATGCTCACCGAAACGTCGCTGCCCGTCGCCGCAACCGAGCTGTAAGGCAGGCCCTGCTTGACCAGGAAGGTCTTGACCTTGTCACAAGGGCTGTCGAAGCGTGCCTTGCCCACCGGGTCGAACTGGAAGGTGCAGCCTTGCGGGTCGGCACTGACCACGATCGGCGACTGCCGGCTGGCGGCGTCGATCTGCGGATTGGCGTAGTGGCTGAGCGCCTTGAACATCGGGAAGTAGCAGAGGGTCGCCAGCAGCAGGCCAATCATAAGGATCGGTTTGCGCCCCACGCGATCCGACAGCCAACCAAAGAACACGAAGAACGGCGCGCCTATCACCACGCTGATGATCAGCAGGGTATTGGCCTGGGCCGGGTCCATCTTGAGCATCTGGGTCATGAAGAACAGCACGTAGAACTGCGCGGTGTAGAAGGTCACGGCCTGGCCGGCGTTGATGCTGAACAGGGCGGTGAGCACCACCTTGAGGTTGGGCCAGGAGGTGAACGACTCGCGGATCGGTGACTTGCTGATCTTGCCCTGGGCCTTCATTTTCACGAAGGCTGGCGACTCGTGCATGCTCATGCGAATCCAGGTGGAGATGCCCAACAGCACGATCGACAGCAGGAACGGCAGGCGCCAGCCCCAGGTCTCGAACTGGTCGCCACTGATGTACCGGCTGCCCAGCACCACGATCAGCGACAGTAGCAGACCGAGGGTGGCAGTGGACTGGATGAAGCCGGTGTGGAACCCGCGCTTGCCGGGCGGGGCATGCTCGGCCACGTAGGTGGCCGCCCCACCGTATTCGCCGCCCAAGGCCAGGCCCTGGAGCATGCGCAAGATCACCAGGATGATCGGTGCGGCGATGCCGATGCTGGCGTAGGTGGGCAACAGGCCGACCGCGAAGGTCGACAGGCCCATCAGCACGATGGTCACCAGGAAGGTGTACTTGCGCCCGATCATGTCGCCCAGGCGTCCGAATACCAATGCACCGAAAGGCCGCACGAGGAAGCCTGCGGCAAAGGCCATCAAGGCGAAGATGAAAGCGGTGGTGTCGTTGACGCCGGCAAAGAACTGCTTGCTGATCACCGCTGCCAGCGCGCCATAGAGAAAGAAGTCATACCACTCGAACACCGTCCCGAGGGATGACGCGAAAATGATCTTGCGTTCCTCACGTCGGCTGCCGCTGGTGGCCGCCGCGCCCTGCTCTTGAATGTAATCCGACATCGTTGCTGTCCTCGGCCCGCAGGCCACAGTGATTATTTTTCTTGTTCCACTGTCGGCAGCCATCGACCGCAAGCTGCCGGTGTTGCACGCACCCGGTCAGGGCGTCGGTATCGCGCTGGTATCGCTGAGGTTGCTGTGGCTTGGGGCCCCCTTGAGAATCAGTTGTGCCGCCTTCTCGGCGATCATCAATGTCGGTGAACAGGTATTGCCGGAGACGATCTGCGGCATGATCGAGGCATCGGCGACGCGCAGGCCAGGTATGCCATGGACGCGCAGCTGGTTATCCACAACGTCCAGCGGCCCATTGCCCATACGGCAGGTGCCGACCGGATGGAAGATGGTGGTGCCGATCTTGCCGGCGGCCTCGTGCAGTTGCTCCTCGGTTTGCAGCGCGGGGCCTGGCAGATACTCCTTGGGATCGAACGCAGCCAGGGCAGGGGCCTGGACGATGCGCCGGGTGATGCGGATAGCGTCAGCGGCGACCTGCAGGTCCTGTGGGTCGCTGAGGTAGTTGGGGTCGATCAGCGGCGCTGCGTTCATGTCTGCCGAGCGGATGTCGATGCGTCCACGGCTGGCCGGGCGCAGGTTGCACACCGAAGCCGTGAAGGCAGGGAAGCGGTGCAACGGTTCGCCGAAACGCTCGAGCGACAGCGGCTGCACGTGATACTGCAGGTTGGCGGTGGCCTGCTCCGGGCTCGAGCGCACGAATGCGCCCAACTGGCTCGGCGCCATGGCCAGCGGCCCGCTGCGGTCGTAGAGGTAGCGCAGGCCCATGCCCAGCTTGCCCCACAGGCTGTTGGCCATCTGGTTGAGCGTGCGGGTGTTCTGGATCTGGTAGATCAGGCGCAGTTGCAGGTGGTCCTGCAGATTGCCGCCCACGCCCGGTAATTCGTGACGCACCGTTATCCCCAGGTCTTCGAGCAGCTTGCGCGGCCCAATGCCTGAACGCTGCAGGATGCCAGGCGAACCGACGGAGCCTGCGCACAGGACGATCTCGCGGCGGGCACGAAACTCATGCCAGGCCCCTTGCCAGCGCGCCTTCACCGCAGTGGCACGGGCGTTGTCCAGCACGACCTGATCAACCTGCACATCGGTGAGCACGGTAAGGTTCGGGCGGGACTGGACGGGCCGCAAGAAGGCCTTCGAGGCATTCCAGCGCACACCGCTGCGCTGGTTGACCTGAAAGTATCCACAGCCCTGGTTGTCGCCGGTATTGAAGTCTCCGACCTTGCCGATACCGCTCTGCTCGGCGGCATCGCGGAACGCATCGAGGATCGGCCAGCTGTAGCGTTGCTGCTCAACCCGCCACTCACCATCGGCGCCATGGCTTTGGCTGGCGCCAGCGAAGTGGTTTTCACTGGCCTTGAACAACGGCAGTACATCGTTCCAGCTCCAGCCGTCGTTGCCTTGTTCGGCCCAGCGGTCGTAGTCTGCGGCCTGGCCGCGCATGTAGATCATGCCGTTGATGGAGGAACAGCCGCCCAGCACCTTGCCCCGCGGATAGCCGAGGCTGCGACCATCCAGCCCAGGCTGGGCTTCGGTCTTGAAGCACCAGTCGGTGCGGGGGTTGCCGATGCAGTAGAGGTAACCGACGGGGACGTGAATCCACGGGTAGTTGTCGCGCCCGCCCGCCTCGAGCAGCAGGACGCGGCAGGCAGGGTCTGCGGACAATCGATTGGCCAGCAGGCATCCGGCGGGACCGGCCCCTACGACCACGTAGTCGAAGACAGAATCGGCTGATGGCATGTGCAACCTCGCGCCTGATTATTATTCTTGTCCCCACCCATCTTATTGATTAATTTCGCCGAGGAAACACGAGATTTTGCGCAGCCGTTGTGCGTTTTTTCACAACGGCTCCTGCACGGGCCGGAAAGGATATTCACAGGGATCAGCATGTTCGACTGGAACGATCTGCGGTTTTTCCTCGAGTTGCAGCGCAGCGGCCGTCTGCTCACGGCGGCCAAGCGCCTCAATACCACACACAGCACCGTCGCCCGCCATATCGAGAATATCGAGAAGAACCTGGGCACCGCGCTGTTCGTCCAGCATGCCCAAGGGTACGAGCTGACACCTTCGGGCCAGGCGCTGCTCAAGCACGCCGAAGCCATGGAGAACGTCGCCCTGCTGGCGCAGGAGGAAATCACCCAGGCCATCACGCCATTGGGCAAGATCCGCCTGGGGGTCACCGAAGGCATCGGCATCATGTTCTTCACCCCGCGCTTGGGGGCCCTGTTCGAGCGCTACCCCGGGCTTGAAGTCGAACTGGTCGCGGTGCCGCGCTTCGTCAGCATCCTCAACCGCGAAGCCGAAATCAGCATTCACCTGGAACGCCCCAATGCCGACCTGCTGATCACCCGCAAACTCACCGACTACCGCCTGGCCCTCTACGCCAGCCAGGACTATCTCGACCGCGCACCGCCGCTGCGCAACCGCGACGATCTGGCCCGGCACAGCTGGATCGGCTACGTGGACGACCTGATCTTCAGCCAGGAGCTGTTGTTCCTCAACAGCTTCTGCCGCGCGCCGAACGTGATATTCCGCAGTACCAGCGTGATCGCCCAGCAGCAGGCCGCACGCGCGGGCCTGGGCATCGCCGTGTTGCCCAACTACATGGGCCGCCACGACCCGAGCCTGGTGCGCGTGCTGCCCAGCGAAACCATCCAGCGCAGCTACTGGATCTGTACGCGTCGCGAGCTGCACAAGTCAGTACGCCTGCGGGTGGTCTGGGACTACCTGCTCAAGCTCTGCGCCGAGCAGCAGCACGAGTTGCTAGCCGAGTAGCGCCTTGCCTGCCAGCGAGACCGCAGCCCCGATTCCCACCACCACGAACAGTTGCTGCAGGCGTGGCCCGGCCAGCTTGGCGGCCAGCGGGCGGGCCACCAGCAAGCCCAGCACCGCACCAAAGGCGAAGGGCGCGCCAACCTGCCAGTGCATGACCCCACCAAGGCTCGCACTCACCACACTGCCAGTGGAAACCAGTGCGATCACCGCCAGGGACGTGGCGACGATGCTTTTCATGTCCAGGTTGGTATAGCGGTTCAAGGCCGGGATGATGACGAAGCCGCCGCCGACGCCCAACAGGCCGGATAGCAGCCCGGACAACATGCCGGTGAACGCCAGCGCGCGGGCGCAGGGGAGGGTCCAGCGCAGACGTCCCTGCAAGGGATTGAGCACACAGGGCATGATCTGCCGCTCACCGCATGGCGATTCGCCGCGTAGCTCGCGAGCTGCCTTGCGCCAGATGCGCAGGCAGGCATACACCAGCACGCAGGCGAAGACCAACGCCAGCGGTGTGTTCGGTAAACGGTGCGCCAGCATCAGACCGAAAGGTGCGCAGACGATACCGATTGCCGCAATGAACAATGCTGCGCGATAACGCACCAGCCCTTGCCGCAGGCCCAGCCCGGCGCCCACGGCAGCGGCCAGGCCGACCGCCAGCAACCCAATCGGCGCCGCCTCGACCATCGACAGCCCCAGGCCGAAAACCAGCAACGGCACCGCGAGGATCCCGCCTCCAGCCCCGGTCAGCGCCAGCACCGCACCAATGATCGCGCCCAGTCCGGCGCCAAGAAGCTGATGCTCGATCACTTCGACGCCTCGACGGCCATAGGCTGCGGCCGCGCCAGCCACTCCCGCCCCTTGAGCATCGCCTGCCAGTAAAGCGGCGGCAGTACCCGTGCCTTGAGCAACCAGGCCAGCCGCGTAGGCTTGCGTCCATCGAGCAACCAACGCGGAAAACTTGGTGCCAGCTTGCCGCCATAGGTGAACTCGGCCAGCACGATCTTGCCGCGCTCCACGGTCAGCGGGCAGGAGCCGTAGCCGTCGTAGGCGACCTGTGTCGGCAAGCGCCCGAGCGCCACCAGCACATTGTTGGCCACAACCGGTGCCTGCTTGCGTGCGGCCGCTGCGGTCTTGGCATTGCTGGTGTTGATCACGTCACCCAGGGCATGAACGTTGGCGAACTGACGGTGGCGCAAGCTGTGCGGATCGACATCCACCCATCCGCAAGCATCAGCCAATGGGCTTTGCCGGATGAAGTCCGGGGCAACCTGGGGCGGCACCACGTGCAGCATGTCGAACACTTCGGTACGTGTTTCGTTGCTACCGTCGGCGAGGGTTCGTACGAAGGTCGCCCGTTGATTCGGGCCATCGACCGCCACCAGGCGCTGGCTGTAGTTGAGGTCGACACCGTACTTGTCGATGTAGCTCATCAGGGCCGGCACATAGTCTGCAACACCGAACAGCACGGCACCGGCGTTGAAGAACGCGGGCTTGATCGCGCCCAGCCGGCCTTCACGCAGCCAGTGATCGCAGGACAGGTACAAGGCTTTCTGTGGGGCGCCGGCACATTTGATCGGCATCGGCGGTTGGCTGAACAGCGCGCGGCCCTGCTTGAGCGTCTGTACCAGCTTCCAGGTGTAGGGTGCCAGGTCGTAGCGGTAGTTGGAGGTCACGCCGTTGCGCCCAAGCGTATCTTCCAAGCCATCGATGGCTGCCCAGTCCAGCTTGAGGCCGGGGCAGACCACCAACTGCTCGTAGCTGATGGCGCGCCCGTCTTCGAGCATGACCAATTGGGCATGAGGCTCGAAACTCGTCACCCGTGCCTGAATCCAGCGCGCGCCGCTTGGCAGGGTCGCGGCTGTGGATCGCGCAGTTGAGGAGGCGCTAAACACCCCGGCGCCGACCATGGTCCAGCCGGGCTGGTAGTAATGAACGTCCGACGGATCGATCAGGGCGATGTCCAGCGACGGATCACGTTTGATCAGGCTGGATGCCGTGGCGATGCCAGCGGCACCGGCGCCCACGATCAACACCTTGTGGTGTTCGGTACTGGGCGCAACGGCAGGGGACTGCAAGGCAGGCATGGTGTTTCCTTTGAATACTTATCAGGTGTGCTGAGCCGCTCAAATCGCGTTCAGCGGGATCTTCAGGTAGCGCACGCCATTGTCTTCCGGCTCGGGCAACTGCCCGCTGCGCATGTTGACTTGCACCGAAGGCAGGATCAGCACCGGCATGTCGAGGGTCTTGTCACGGGCTTCGCGCATCTCGACGAAGCTGTCTTCGCTGACACCCTGGTGAATATGGATGTTGCTGGCGCGCTGCTCGGCCACCGTGGTCACGTAGCGCAACTCACGGCCACCGGGCAGGTAGTCATGGCACATGAACAGCCGGGTCTGGTCAGGGAAGGCCAGCAGGCGACGGATCGAGCGATACAGCGTGCGAGCGCTGGCGCCGGGGAAATCGCAACGGGCGGTGCCGTAGTCGGGCATGAACAACGTGTCGCCGACAAAAACGGCAATCTCGCCCGCATCCTCGATCATGTAGCTCATGCACGCGGGGGTATGCCCTGGCGTGTGCAGCGCGCGGGCATGCAGGTTGCCGATACGGAAACCTTCCTCGTCCACGAACAGCACATCGAACTGACTACCATCCCGGGCAAAACCAGGCTCGGCGTTGAACAGCGAACCGAAGGTTTTCTGCACCTGGGTGATGTGGGCGCCAATGGCAATCTGGCCGCCCAGCCGTTGCTTGAGGTAGGCCGCTGCCGAGAGGTGGTCCGCATGCACGTGGGTTTCAAGAATCCACTGCACCTTGGCACCCAATGCCTCGACCTGCGCGATCAGCCGGTCGGCATAGGCGTGGCTGGTACGGCCTGACTTCGGATCGTAATCCAGCACGCTGTCGATCAATGCGCAGTGCTTTGTTTCGCGGTCCATGAGCAGGTAGCTGATGGTCGAAGTCGCCGGGTCGAACAGGGCTTCCACATGAAGGTTGTTGCCAATGATCATCACAGTCTCCAAAGCGCTGCCGCACCTGAATAGAGGCGGCGGCAGGAACAGACGCTTTATCAAGATGCATGCCAGGTCATTTCTGGCGGATATCTCCTGCATTTGCAGGTGTTGTATCAACACGATAGTTAAAGACTGCCAAGAAGACTGGCAGTCATCTGTCAGCTGCTGGCAGTGATTGGCAGTCCTTGTTAACCTCGCCGGGTAGTTTTTGCCGGTGCCCCCATGTCCGAGCTTCCTGCTGCAAACCATCCTGCCATCCTCGCGCTGGTGTCCTACCTCGAACACGATGTGTTGCCCGCCATCGTGCTCGATACCGACTACAACATTCTTGCGGCCAACGCGGCGTATCGACGCCAGTTCGCCACGCAGGATCGCGCCCCTCTGGGAGAAAAGTGTCACAGGGTTTCGCACCACTACGCCGTGCCCTGCGATCAGGCTGGGGAGCACTGTCCGCTGCGCAAGGCATGGGACAGCAAGATGCCGGAGCGCGTGTTGCACATTCATCACACCCCGCGCGGGCCGGAACATGTGGACGTCGAACTGCGGCCGATCCTCGACGAGCAGGGCAGGGTGGTGGCATTCGTCGAACGGCTGACCAGCATCACCCTGGCGTCCGCACAACCGCAGCAGCAGGGGCTGGTCGGACAGTCACCGGCGTTCAAGTCGGCACTCGCCAGCCTGCGACGGGCTGCTCCGGCTCAGATTCCGGTGTTGCTCCAAGGTGAGTCTGGAACAGGCAAGGAGCTGTTCGCACGCGCCCTGCACCTGGGTAGCCCCCGGGCCAACGGCCCGCTGGTGGTGGTCGATTGCACCGGCCTCACCGAATCACTGTTCGAGAGTGAGCTGTTTGGTTACGAGAAAGGCGCGTTCACAGGCGCGACACAACGCAAGATCGGCTTGGCCGAGGCGGCGCATGGCGGCACCCTGTTCCTGGACGAGATCGGTGAAGTGCCGCTGGCCATGCAGGTCAAACTGCTGCGCCTGATCGAGACCGGCAGTTTTCGCCCGGTGGGCAGCCTGCGCACCGTGCACTCGGATTTCCGCCTGGTGTCGGCCACACACAAGCCGCTCAAGGCGATGGTCGCGCAGGGCGCCTTCCGTGAAGACCTGTATTACCGCATCAGTGGATTTCCGATTCGTCTGCCGGCGCTGCGTGAGCGTGTCGAAGATTTGCCGCTACTGATTGAAAGCCTGCTGCAACGTATCGCGGGCAAAGGCGCACCTCGAATCAGCCATGACGCACTCGAGCGTCTCAACCTGCATCCGTTTCCGGGAAATATTCGTGAGCTGCGGAACATGCTGGAGAGGGCCTGGCTGTTTGCCGATGATGGTTTGATTCGCAGTGAACATCTGGTCGAAGACACCGATCCGGACTCAGCGGCGAGACATCAGTCACGCGAGCAGCATGAACTGAAGGCGCTCGCTCAAGCACTGGACAGTTTCCAGGGATCGCGACGCGAGCTGGCCAAGCAGCTGGGGATGAGTGAACGCACCTTGTACAGAAGGCTCAAGGACCTCGAATCCTGACGCCCGTTGAACAGTGTTTCACGTGGAACATTCGTGTTTCGTGCCCCAGAAAACGAAAAAGCCAAGGTCTAGACCTTGGCTTTTCGTAGCTGAAGCTCGTAATCAGAAGTCCAGGTTGGACACCGACAACGCGTTGCTTTCGATGAAGTCACGACGCGGTTCTACCGCGTCACCCATCAAGGTGTTGAACAGCTGGTCGGCCGCAATCGCATCCTCGATGGTGACTTTGAGCATGCGGCGCACGGTCGGGTCCATGGTGGTTTCCCACAGCTGATCCGGGTTCATCTCACCCAGTCCTTTGTATCGCTGGATGGTGTGGCGCTTGGTGGTTTCGTTCATCAGCCAATCGAGGGCTTCTTTGAACTCGGTGACTGCCTTGCGACGCTCACCACGCTGAACATAGGCACCCTCGCCAAGCAGGGTCGCCAACTTGGCGCCCAGCACGACCACCGTACGGTAGTCGTTGCTGCCGAAGAACTCGCGGTTGAAGGTGACGTAACTGGCCAGACCGTGGGAAGTAACTTCGACTTCCGGCAACCAGATGTTGCGTTCCTTGTCTTCGCGCAGGCTGGCCCGGTAGGTCAGCCCAGACTTCTGGCTGTTGTTCAGGCGCTCCTGGAATTTGCCCAACCAGGCTTGCATGGTCGTGTGATCGGCCAACTGCGCCTGAGTGACTTCCGGCAAGTAGATGAAGTGCTCGGTCAGCTCTTCCGGGTACAGGCGCGACAGACGCTTGAGCGTCTTCATCACACCGCGGAACTCATTGACCAGTGCCTCAAGCTGAACACCCGACACGGGAGGCGCCGATTCGTCCAGGTGCAGGCTGGCATCTTCCAGGGCCGACTGGGTCATGTACTCTTCCATGGCCTCGTCGTCCTTGATGTACTGCTCCTGCTTGCCTTTCTTCACTTTGTACAGCGGCGGCTGGGCAATGTAGATGTAACCGCGCTCGACCAGCTCCGGCAACTGACGGAAGAAGAAGGTCAGCAGCAGGGTACGGATGTGCGAACCGTCAACGTCAGCATCGGTCATGATGATGATGTTGTGATAGCGCAGCTTGTCGATGTTGTACTCTTCACGGCCGATGCCGCAGCCCAAGGCGGTAATCAGCGTGCCGACTTCCTGGGACGAGATCATCTTGTCGAAACGCGCTTTCTCGACGTTGAGGATCTTGCCCTTCAACGGCAGGATTGCCTGGGTGCGGCGGTTACGACCTTGCTTGGCCGAACCACCGGCGGAGTCACCCTCCACCAGGTACAGTTCGGAAAGGGCAGGGTCTTTTTCCTGGCAGTCGGCAAGCTTGCCCGGCAGACCAGCGATATCCAGAGCACCTTTGCGGCGGGTCATTTCCCGCGCCTTGCGCGCTGCTTCACGAGCACGCGCAGCGTCGATCATCTTGCCAACAACCGCCTTGGCTTCGTTGGGGTTTTCCAACAGGAAGTCGGCGAAGTACTTGTTCATCTCCTGCTCCACGGCGGTCTTCACCTCCGAGGAAACCAGCTTGTCCTTGGTCTGCGAGCTGAACTTTGGATCCGGCACCTTCACCGAGATGATCGCGGTCAGGCCTTCACGGGCATCGTCGCCCGTGGTCGCGACCTTGTTCTTCTTGGCCAGGCCTTCTTGCTCGATGTAGCTGTTAAGGCTACGAGTCAGCGAGGAGCGGAATCCCACCAGGTGAGTACCACCGTCGCGCTGCGGAATGTTGTTGGTGAAGCACAGCAGGTTTTCGTTGAAGCTGTCGTTCCATTGCAGGGCGACTTCGACACCCACGCCATCGTCACGCTGGACGTTGAAGTGGAAGACCTGGGAGTTCACCGGGGTCTTGTTGGTGTTCAGGTACTCGACGAAAGCACGCAGACCACCTTCATACTTGAAGAACTCTTCCTTGCCGGAGCGCTCGTCCTTCAGCAGGATGCCAACGCCCGAGTTGAGGAACGACAGCTCACGAATCCGCTTGGCCAGGATGTCCCAGCTGAAGTGGATATTCTTGAAGGTCTCGGCGGAAGGCTTGAAGTGAATGTGGGTACCGGTGGTTTCGCTTTCACCGACCACAGCCATCGGAGCTTGTGGCACACCGTGGACGTAGGTTTGTTCCCAGATTTTGCCGCTACGGCGAACGGTCAGAACCAGCTTCTCCGAGAGGGCGTTTACCACCGAGACGCCGACGCCGTGCAGACCGCCAGAAACCTTGTAGGAGTTGTCATCGAACTTACCGCCAGCGTGCAGTACGGTCATGATGACCTCGGCGGCGGAAACGCCTTCCTCTTTATGCACGTCGACGGGAATGCCACGACCGTTGTCGCGAACACTGATGGATTCGTCCGGATGGATGATGACGGTAATGTCATCGCAATGACCGGCGAGCGCTTCGTCGATCGAGTTGTCGACCACTTCGAAGACCATGTGGTGCAGGCCGCTACCATCATCGGTGTCGCCAATGTACATGCCGGGACGCTTGCGCACGGCATCCAGCCCTTTCAGCACCTTGATGCTGGAGGAGTCGTACGTTTGATTTTCGCTCATGCCTTCACTCCCGATGGTCGTGGGTCTGGGTGATACGGCCTTGTTCCACGTGGAACAAAGCAACTGGCGTATCCGTCTGCCAGCCTTCCCTCAGTAATTCGTGGTCTACACAGGTGATAAAAACCTGGCAGTGTAATTCTTCAAGCAAGCGACACAGCGCGCGTCGATGCTGCTCGTCCAACTCGGACGGCAAGTCATCCACCAGATAAATACACTGACCGCGACGAACCTGACTGACGAGGTGCCCTTGGGCAATCCGCAGGGCACAAACGACCAGCTTTTGCTGACCACGAGACAGGATATCGGCCGCGTTATTGGCGCCCAATCTCAGGCGTAGGTCAGCACGCTGCGGACCGGCCTGGGTATGGCCCATCTGCTGATCGCGAAGGAGAGAGGTGGCGAGGACTTCACTGAGGTCCCGATCCTTGTCCCAGCCTCGATAGTAGCTAAGGGTCAATCCGTCCAGCTCGACCAGTTCGCTCAGGGTTCGCTCGAAGACGGGCTTCAAGGCCTTGATATAGTTGCGACGGTATTCATCTATTTCCGCGCTGGCGAGACACAGTTCCCGGTCCCAGGCGGCTTGCGAAGCAGCGTCAAGTGTACCATGTCGCAGCCATGAGTTCCGCTGCCGCAGGGCCTTCTGCAAGCGTTGCCAGGTCGCCATGAATCGAGGTTCCACGTGGAACACTCCCCAATCCAGGAACTGGCGACGCACCTTGGGAGCACCTTCGAGCAAACGGAAGCTGTCCGGGTTGATCAACTGCAACGGCAGCATCTCCGCCAGTTGCGCAGCGCTGCGCGCATTCTGACCGTCAATGCGAATGGTGAAATCCCCTTGTCGCTCGCGCGAAACTCCGAGGTTGCTCGTCGCGCCATCGTTGATTTCAACCTGGCCGAATACAGTACAGGTTGGCTGTTCGTACTGGATGACGGGGTTCAATCGGGTACTGCGAAATGAGCGTGCCAGCCCCAGAAGATGCACGGCCTCGAGCACACTGGTCTTGCCGCTGCCGTTAGCGCCGTAGAGGATGTTGATACGAGGGGAGGGGGAGAGGGTCACCGGGTGCAGATTGCGCACCGCGGTGACCGAAAGACGTCGAAGGGACATTTGGCCTGCTACGGGTTACAGACGCATCGGCATGACAACGTAGGACGAGTCGTCATTGCCGGCTTCCTGCAGCAAGGCGCTGCTGTTGGAGTCGGCGAGAATCAGACGAACCTGCTCAGTGGTCATGACCCCAAGAACGTCCAGCAAGTAGCTGACGTTGAAGCCGATCTCCAGCGAACTGCCTTCGTAGTCGACGCTGATCTCTTCTTCAGCTTCTTCCTGCTCGGGGTTGTTGGCCTGAATTTTCAGCTGACCGGAGGCCAGTTGTAGACGAATGCCACGGTACTTTTCGTTGGACAGAATCGCAGTACGGCTGAACGCTTCACGCAGCGCCTGACGGTCACCGATCACCAGCTTGTCACCACCCTTGGGCAATACGCGCTCGTAATCCGGGAACTTGCCGTCGACCAGTTTCGAGGTAAAGGTGAACTCACCGGTAGTGGCGCGAATGTGGTGCTGGCCCAGGACAATGCTGACCATGCCTTCCGGATCAGTCAGCAGACGCGCCAGTTCCAGGATACCTTTGCGCGGCACAATGACCTGGTGACGCTCGGCCTGGCCAATGGGCGCCTGCATAGCGCACAGTGCCAGACGGTGACCGTCAGTGGCGACAGCACGCAGCGTGTCGGTGGAGACCTCCAGCAGCATGCCGTTGAGGTAGTAGCGAACGTCCTGCTGGGCCATGGCGAAGCTGGTGCGCTCGATCAGGCGACGCAGCTTGCTCTGCTCCAGGTTGCAGGTGAGCGAACCTGGGCCTTCTTCCACGGTGGGGAAGTCGTTGGCCGGCAAGGTCGACAGGGTGAAGCGGCTACGACCAGCCTTGACCAACAGCTTCTGCTCATCGACCTTGATATCGATCAGCACGTCGCTGGGCAGGCTCTTGCAGATGTCCATCAGCTTGCGCGCCGGGACGGTGATCTCGCCAGGCTCAGCCGGCTCTTCCAGTTGCACGCGGCCAACCAGTTCGACTTCCAGGTCGGTACCGGTCAACGACAGCTGCTGGCCTTGCACGACCAGCAGTACGTTGGACAGGACCGGCAAGGTCTGGCGGCGCTCGACGACGCCTGCGACCAGTTGCAGGGGTTTCAACAGGGCTTCGCGTTGAATGGTGAAATGCATGGTCTAGTCCCTTGCCTTCAAAGAGCTGCGCCGGCACCCATCAGGTGGTCAGCGTGCGCAGCAGGTTCTTGTAGTCCTCGCGGATGTCCGCGTCGGATTCCTTCAATTCGTTGATCTTGCGGCAAGCGTGCAGCACGGTGGTGTGGTCCCGACCGCCGAACATGTCGCCGATCTCCGGCAGACTGTGGTTGGTCAGCTCCTTGGACAACGCCATGGCCACCTGCCGCGGACGCGCGACAGAGCGCGAGCGGCGCTTGGACAACAGATCGGAGATCTTGATCTTGTAGTACTCGGCGACCGTGCGCTGGATGTTATCCACACTGACCAGTTTGTCTTGCAGCGCCAGCAGATCCTTGAGCGATTCGCGAATCAACTCGATGGTGATATCTCGCCCCATGAAGTGCGAGTGAGCAATCACCCGCTTCAATGCACCTTCCAGTTCACGCACGTTGGAGCGGATGCGCTGGGCAATGAAGAACGCAGCATCATGCGGCAGTTCGACCTTGGCCTGGTCGGCCTTCTTCATGAGGATCGCCACGCGGGTTTCCAGCTCCGGTGGCTCGACAGCCACCGTCAGGCCCCAACCGAAACGCGACTTCAGGCGCTCTTCCAGGCCTTCGATCTCTTTAGGGTAGCGGTCACTGGTGAGGATGACCTGCTGTCCACCCTCAAGCAGGGCATTGAAGGTGTGGAAGAACTCTTCCTGGGAACGCTCTTTGCGGGCGAAGAACTGGATATCGTCGATCAACAGCGCGTCCACCGAACGGTAGAAGCGCTTGAATTCGTTGATTGCGTTCAACTGCAACGCCTTGACCATATCGGCGACGAAGCGCTCCGAGTGCAGGTAGACGACCTTGGCATTCGGGTTCTTCTTCAGCAGGTGGTTACCCACAGCGTGCATCAAGTGCGTCTTACCCAGGCCCACGCCCCCATAAAGGAAGAGCGGGTTGTAACCATGCTTGGGGTTGTCGGCAACCTGCCAGGCCGCAGCGCGCGCCAGCTGGTTGGACTTACCCTCCACGAAGGTTTCGAAGGTGAAGGTTCGGTTCAGGTAGCTGGTGTGCTTGAGCGCACCTTCGACCTGGACGGTCCGTTGCTCGGCACGGGTGGTTGCCGCAGGCGCAGGCGTCGAATCACCCACCCCATCGAAACCGTCGTGGGACGTAGATTCCTGCACCTCACTGACCAACTCAGGCTCGAGCGCCGTGACCGGTGCACTGGCAACCGCTGTTGGCTGAACAGCCGGCTTGGCCTGGCTCTGGGCCAGCGATGCGGCGACCGCAGCACTGACCGGTGCGTTAGGTGCCGCTCGTGGAGCGGAGCTGCGGCGGCTGCCTATTAATAAGGAGAGGGCAGGTGCAAGGCCGTTTCCTTGTTCACCCAGCAGTTCGAGCAGGCGGCCGAGGTACTTTTCATTGACCCAATCGAGAACGAAACGGTTAGGCGCATAGACGCGCAACTCGTCGCCTTCGGCTTCGACCTGTAGCGGACGGATCCAGGTGTTGAATTGCTGGGCAGGCAGTTCGTCGCGCAGAAGCTCCAC